>NZ_CM176330.1:0-5702389 GCF_057961335.1 Herbaspirillum sp. Her4
AAGCAAAAACCCTCGCTACTTGCGTAACGAGGGTTTTTGGGGAGTAACAAGCCTGACGATGACCTACTTTCACACTGGTTGCAGCACTATCATCGGCGCGAAGTCGTTTCACGGTCCTGTTCGGGATGGGAAGGGGTGGTACCAACTTGCTATAGTCATCAGGCATAACTTGTAAAGTCAGTTGCTCTCGATGGAGCAGCAACCAACCCAAACTGGAAGAAGTATTTAGTAGATTCTTGGGTGTGATGCACTAAGGGCAAACACAATATATGCTCAACTTGTCTATAACAGAGCTAATGTTATAGGAACAAGCCGCACGGGCAATTAGTATCAGTTAGCTTAACGCATTACTGCGCTTCCACACCTGACCTATCAACGTCCTGGTCTCGAACGACCCTTTAGGGGAATCTAGTTCCCGGGAAGTCTCATCTCAAGGCGAGTTTCCCGCTTAGATGCTTTCAGCGGTTATCTCTTCCGAACTTAGCTACTCGGCAATGCCACTGGCGTGACAACCGATACACCAGAGGTTCGTCCACTCCGGTCCTCTCGTACTAGGAGCAGCCCCCTTCAAACTTCCAACGCCCACGGCAGATAGGGACCAAACTGTCTCACGACGTTTTAAACCCAGCTCACGTACCACTTTAAATGGCGAACAGCCATACCCTTGGGACCGGCTACAGCCCCAGGATGTGATGAGCCGACATCGAGGTGCCAAACTCCCCCGTCGATATGAACTCTTGGGAGGAATCAGCCTGTTATCCCCAGAGTACCTTTTATCCGTTGAGCGATGGCCCTTCCATACAGAACCACCGGATCACTATGTCCTACTTTCGTACCTGCTCGACTTGTCAGTCTCGCAGTTAAGCACGCTTATGCCATTGCACTATTAGCACGATGTCCGACCGTACCTAGCGTACCTTCGAACTCCTCCGTTACACTTTGGGAGGAGACCGCCCCAGTCAAACTGCCTACCATGCACTGTCCCCGATCCGGATAACGGACCAAGGTTAGAACCTCAAACAAACCAGGGTGGTATTTCAAGGTCGGCTCCACGCAGACTAGCGTCCACGCTTCAAAGCCTCCCACCTATCCTACACAGATTGGTTCAAAGTCCAATGCAAAGCTACAGTAAAGGTTCATGGGGTCTTTCCGTCTAGCCGCGGGTAGATTGCATCATCACAAACATTTCAACTTCGCTGAGTCTCGGGAGGAGACAGTGTGGCCATCGTTACGCCATTCGTGCAGGTCGGAACTTACCCGACAAGGAATTTCGCTACCTTAGGACCGTTATAGTTACGGCCGCCGTTTACTGGGACTTCAATCAAGAGCTTGCACCCCATCATTTAATCTTCCAGCACCGGGCAGGCGTCACACCCTATACGTCCACTTTCGTGTTTGCAGAGTGCTGTGTTTTTATTAAACAGTCGCAGCCACCATTTTATTGCAACCCTTTTGTCCTTCTGGCGCAGGCCAGTCAAACTACTTGGGCGTACCTTATCCCGAAGTTACGGTACCAATTTGCCGAGTTCCTTCTCCCGAGTTCTCTCAAGCGCCTTAGAATACTCATCTCGCCCACCTGTGTCGGTTTGCGGTACGGTCTCGTTAGACTGAAGCTTAGAGGCTTTTCTTGGAACCACTTCCGATTGCTTCGCGAACAAGTTCGCTCGTCTCACACCCTTGAATTACGCTGCCGGATTTGCCTAACAGCCTTCTTCGATGCAAAAACCGACTATTCCAACAGTCGGACAACCTTCCGCGATCCGTCCCCCCATCGCATCTAACGACGGTGCAGGAATATTAACCTGCTTCCCATCAGCTACGCATCTCTGCCTCGCCTTAGGGGCCGACTCACCCTGCTCCGATGAACGTTGAACAGGAAACCTTGGGCTTACGGCGTGCGGGCTTTTCACCCGCATTATCGCTACTCATGTCAGCATTCGCACTTCTGATACCTCCAGCATCCTTTACAAGACACCTTCACAGGCTTACAGAACGCTCTCCTACCATATCCTTGCGGATATCCGCAGCTTCGGTGACTGGCTTAGCCCCGTTACATCTTCCGCGCAGGACGACTCGATCAGTGAGCTATTACGCTTTCTTTAAAGGATGGCTGCTTCTAAGCCAACCTCCTGACTGTTTTAGCCTTCCCACTTCGTTTTCCACTTAGCCAATCTTTGGGACCTTAGCTGGCGGTCTGGGTTGTTTCCCTCTTGACGTCGGACGTTAGCACCCGGCGTCTGTCTCCCAAGCTCGCACTCATCGGTATTCGGAGTTTGCAATGGTTTGGTAAGTCGCGATGACCCCCTAGCCATAACAGTGCTCTACCCCGATGGTGATACTTGAGGCACTACCTAAATAGTTTTCGGAGAGAACCAGCTATTTCCAAGTTTGTTTAGCCTTTCACCCCTATCCACAGCTCATCCCCTAATTTTTCAACATTAGTGGGTTCGGTCCTCCAGTGCGTGTTACCGCACCTTCAACCTGGCCATGGATAGATCACTTGGTTTCGGGTCTACACCCAGCGACTGAACGCCCTATTCGGACTCGATTTCTCTGCGCCTTCCCTATTCGGTTAAGCTTGCCACTGAATGTAAGTCGCTGACCCATTATACAAAAGGTACGCAGTCACCCCTTACGAGGCTCCTACTGTTTGTATGCACACGGTTTCAGGATCTATTTCACTCCCCTTCCGGGGTTCTTTTCGCCTTTCCCTCACGGTACTGGTTCACTATCGGTCGATTACGAGTATTTAGCCTTGGAGGATGGTCCCCCCATGTTCAGACAGGATTTCACGTGTCCCGCCCTACTTGTCGCAAGCCTAGTTCCACACCATCGATTTCGCATACGGGGCTATCACCCACTATGGCCGGACTTTCCATTCCGTTTTGCTATCGTTGATGCTAAATCTTGCAGGCTGATCCCATTTCGCTCGCCACTACTTTGGGAATCTCGGTTGATTTCTTTTCCTGTAGCTACTTAGATGTTTCAGTTCGCCACGTTCGCTTCGTTACCCTATGTATTCAGATAACGATGACCTTACGGCCGGGTTTCCCCATTCGGAAATCTGCGGATCAAAGCTTGTTTGCCAGCTCCCCGCAGCTTATCGCAAGCTACTACGTCCTTCATCGCCTGTAATCGCCAAGGCATCCACCATGTGCACTTATTCGCTTGTTCCTATAACGTTAGCCTCTTTTGCAAGAGCGTTATATGAAGCGTTGAGTTTTAGCGTTTGCCGTATTCCAAAGTAAGTCTTCTAATTGCTAAGATCACTTCGTAATACTTTGATTGATACAATCACACCCATTTTTTTGATTCATACAAGGACCGCAGTCCTGGCATTCATCATCAAATGAATCTTTACTTCTTCCAGATTGTTAAAGAACAAAAACAGCCATTGATCGTAAAAGATCAAACCTAAATCACTACGCCAACTTGAACGCTGACTTAGGTTTGATATTTCTTGGTGGAGGTTGACGGGATCGAACCGACGACCCCCTGCTTGCAAAGCAGGTGCTCTCCCAGCTGAGCTAAACCCCCGAAACCTTGGTGGGTCTGGTTGGGCTCGAACCAACGACCCCCGCGTTATCAACACGGTGCTCTAACCAGCTGAGCTACAGACCCGCTTGGATCAGTATCAGTAGCCAGTCAGTGACTTGTGTCACGGACCGTGCTTCACCAAATAACTGTTCTTGATTTACAGCCGATAAGTGTGGACGCTTAACTTCGTGCGCACTCTAGAAAGGAGGTGATCCAGCCGCACCTTCCGATACGGCTACCTTGTTACGACTTCACCCCAGTCACGAATCCTACCGTGGTGAGCGCCCTCCTTGCGGTTAGGCTACCCACTTCTGGTAAAACCCGCTCCCATGGTGTGACGGGCGGTGTGTACAAGACCCGGGAACGTATTCACCGCGACATGCTGATCCGCGATTACTAGCGATTCCAACTTCATGGAGTCGAGTTGCAGACTCCAATCCGGACTACGATACACTTTCTGGGATTAGCTCCCCCTCGCGGGTTGGCGGCCCTCTGTATGTACCATTGTATGACGTGTGAAGCCCTACCCATAAGGGCCATGAGGACTTGACGTCATCCCCACCTTCCTCCGGTTTGTCACCGGCAGTCTCATTAGAGTGCCCTTTCGTAGCAACTAATGACAAGGGTTGCGCTCGTTGCGGGACTTAACCCAACATCTCACGACACGAGCTGACGACAGCCATGCAGCACCTGTGTGATGGTTCTCTTTCGAGCACTCCCAAATCTCTTCGGGATTCCATCCATGTCAAGGGTAGGTAAGGTTTTTCGCGTTGCATCGAATTAATCCACATCATCCACCGCTTGTGCGGGTCCCCGTCAATTCCTTTGAGTTTTAATCTTGCGACCGTACTCCCCAGGCGGTCTACTTCACGCGTTAGCTGCGTTACCAAGTCAATTAAGACCCGACAACTAGTAGACATCGTTTAGGGCGTGGACTACCAGGGTATCTAATCCTGTTTGCTCCCCACGCTTTCGTGCATGAGCGTCAGTGTTATCCCAGGGGGCTGCCTTCGCCATCGGTATTCCTCCACATATCTACGCATTTCACTGCTACACGTGGAATTCTACCCCCCTCTGACACACTCTAGCCGTGCAGTCTCAAATGCAATTCCCAGGTTGAGCCCGGGGATTTCACATCTGACTTACACAACCGCCTGCGCACGCTTTACGCCCAGTAATTCCGATTAACGCTTGCACCCTACGTATTACCGCGGCTGCTGGCACGTAGTTAGCCGGTGCTTATTCTTCAGGTACCGTCATTAGTAATAGATATTAGCTACTACCGTTTCTTCCCTGACAAAAGAGCTTTACAACCCGAAGGCCTTCTTCACTCACGCGGCATTGCTGGATCAGGGTTGCCCCCATTGTCCAAAATTCCCCACTGCTGCCTCCCGTAGGAGTCTGGGCCGTGTCTCAGTCCCAGTGTGGCTGGTCGTCCTCTCAGACCAGCTACTGATCGTCGCCTTGGTAGGCTTTTACCCCACCAACTAGCTAATCAGATATCGGCCGCTCCAGGAGCATGAGGTCTTGCGATCCCCCACTTTCATCCGTAGATCGTATGCGGTATTAGCTAGTCTTTCGACTAGTTATCCCCCACTCTAGGGCACGTTCCGATATATTACTCACCCGTTCGCCACTCGCCATCAGGAGCAAGCTCCTATGCTGCCGTTCGACTTGCATGTGTAAGGCATGCCGCCAGCGTTCAATCTGAGCCAGGATCAAACTCTTTAGTTTAATCTCTGTTTTGTGCCATTTCTGGCTACCCCGAAGGGCATCGCTCTCTCAAAATACTGACAGGTAATTTCTTGCGAACTTACCTATATTTCTTGTGAGCATTTAATATTTAAAGTTTCCAGAACCGAAGTTCTGTCACACTTCATTAAACGCCCACGCTTATCGGCTGTTAATTTTTAAAGATCTTGTCTGCCGCAAACGCGCTTGGCGCTGTTTGCATCGCTGCGAATCGTTTTGTTCGTCAGCAGCAGAGAAGCGAGATTATGTAGCAGTTTGTTTATCGCGTCAACTACTTTTTTGCGATTCGTTTTAAATCTCTTCGTCTCGCTTAACTTCCGCTTTGACTACTTCCATTTAAAACGTACTTCACACTGCTTCATGCCTCTTTGCTTTCCGGTTCAACCTGGTTCGCTTTTCAGCGGTCACCGTTGTTCCGGCCAGCTCGGTGAAGACTCATTCATACTTCAGGGTCTCACACGTATACTTAAAAGCAAAAACCCTCGCTACTTGCGTAACGAGGGTTTTTGGGGATAACAAGCCTGACGATGACCTACTTTCACACTGGTTGCAGCACTATCATCGGCGCGAAGTCGTTTCACGGTCCTGTTCGGGATGGGAAGGGGTGGTACCAACTTGCTATAGTCATCAGGCATAACTTGTAAAGTCAGTTGCTCTCGATGGAGCAGCAACCAACCCAAACTGGAAGAAGTATTTAGTAGATTCTTGGGTGTGATGCACTAAGGGCAAACACATTTTATGCTCAACTTGTCTATAACAGAGCTAATGTTATAGGAACAAGCCGCACGGGCAATTAGTATCAGTTAGCTTAACGCATTACTGCGCTTCCACACCTGACCTATCAACGTCCTGGTCTCGAACGACCCTTTAGGGGAATCTAGTTCCCGGGAAGTCTCATCTCAAGGCGAGTTTCCCGCTTAGATGCTTTCAGCGGTTATCTCTTCCGAACTTAGCTACTCGGCAATGCCACTGGCGTGACAACCGATACACCAGAGGTTCGTCCACTCCGGTCCTCTCGTACTAGGAGCAGCCCCCTTCAAACTTCCAACGCCCACGGCAGATAGGGACCAAACTGTCTCACGACGTTTTAAACCCAGCTCACGTACCACTTTAAATGGCGAACAGCCATACCCTTGGGACCGGCTACAGCCCCAGGATGTGATGAGCCGACATCGAGGTGCCAAACTCCCCCGTCGATATGAACTCTTGGGAGGAATCAGCCTGTTATCCCCAGAGTACCTTTTATCCGTTGAGCGATGGCCCTTCCATACAGAACCACCGGATCACTATGTCCTACTTTCGTACCTGCTCGACTTGTCAGTCTCGCAGTTAAGCACGCTTATGCCATTGCACTATTAGCACGATGTCCGACCGTACCTAGCGTACCTTCGAACTCCTCCGTTACACTTTGGGAGGAGACCGCCCCAGTCAAACTGCCTACCATGCACTGTCCCCGATCCGGATAACGGACCAAGGTTAGAACCTCAAACAAACCAGGGTGGTATT
The DNA here is from genome assembly GCF_057961335.1 of Herbaspirillum sp. Her4. Lineage (NCBI taxonomy): Bacteria > Pseudomonadati > Pseudomonadota > Betaproteobacteria > Burkholderiales > Oxalobacteraceae > Herbaspirillum > Herbaspirillum sp. Her4. The sequence goes on from NZ_CM176330.1 coordinate 6,796, forward strand.
TCAAGGTCGGCTCCACGCAGACTAGCGTCCACGCTTCAAAGCCTCCCACCTATCCTACACAGATTGGTTCAAAGTCCAATGCAAAGCTACAGTAAAGGTTCATGGGGTCTTTCCGTCTAGCCGCGGGTAGATTGCATCATCACAAACATTTCAACTTCGCTGAGTCTCGGGAGGAGACAGTGTGGCCATCGTTACGCCATTCGTGCAGGTCGGAACTTACCCGACAAGGAATTTCGCTACCTTAGGACCGTTATAGTTACGGCCGCCGTTTACTGGGACTTCAATCAAGAGCTTGCACCCCATCATTTAATCTTCCAGCACCGGGCAGGCGTCACACCCTATACGTCCACTTTCGTGTTTGCAGAGTGCTGTGTTTTTATTAAACAGTCGCAGCCACCATTTTATTGCAACCCTTTTGTCCTTCTGGCGCAGGCCAGTCAAACTACTTGGGCGTACCTTATCCCGAAGTTACGGTACCAATTTGCCGAGTTCCTTCTCCCGAGTTCTCTCAAGCGCCTTAGAATACTCATCTCGCCCACCTGTGTCGGTTTGCGGTACGGTCTCGTTAGACTGAAGCTTAGAGGCTTTTCTTGGAACCACTTCCGATTGCTTCGCGAACAAGTTCGCTCGTCTCACACCCTTGAATTACGCTGCCGGATTTGCCTAACAGCCTTCTTCGATGCAAAAACCGACTATTCCAACAGTCGGACAACCTTCCGCGATCCGTCCCCCCATCGCATCTAACGACGGTGCAGGAATATTAACCTGCTTCCCATCAGCTACGCATCTCTGCCTCGCCTTAGGGGCCGACTCACCCTGCTCCGATGAACGTTGAACAGGAAACCTTGGGCTTACGGCGTGCGGGCTTTTCACCCGCATTATCGCTACTCATGTCAGCATTCGCACTTCTGATACCTCCAGCATCCTTTACAAGACACCTTCACAGGCTTACAGAACGCTCTCCTACCATATCCTTGCGGATATCCGCAGCTTCGGTGACTGGCTTAGCCCCGTTACATCTTCCGCGCAGGACGACTCGATCAGTGAGCTATTACGCTTTCTTTAAAGGATGGCTGCTTCTAAGCCAACCTCCTGACTGTTTTAGCCTTCCCACTTCGTTTTCCACTTAGCCAATCTTTGGGACCTTAGCTGGCGGTCTGGGTTGTTTCCCTCTTGACGTCGGACGTTAGCACCCGGCGTCTGTCTCCCAAGCTCGCACTCATCGGTATTCGGAGTTTGCAATGGTTTGGTAAGTCGCGATGACCCCCTAGCCATAACAGTGCTCTACCCCCGATGGTGATACTTGAGGCACTACCTAAATAGTTTTCGGAGAGAACCAGCTATTTCCAAGTTTGTTTAGCCTTTCACCCCTATCCACAGCTCATCCCCTAATTTTTCAACATTAGTGGGTTCGGTCCTCCAGTGCGTGTTACCGCACCTTCAACCTGGCCATGGATAGATCACTTGGTTTCGGGTCTACACCCAGCGACTGAACGCCCTATTCGGACTCGATTTCTCTGCGCCTTCCCTATTCGGTTAAGCTTGCCACTGAATGTAAGTCGCTGACCCATTATACAAAAGGTACGCAGTCACCCCTTACGAGGCTCCTACTGTTTGTATGCACACGGTTTCAGGATCTATTTCACTCCCCTTCCGGGGTTCTTTTCGCCTTTCCCTCACGGTACTGGTTCACTATCGGTCGATTACGAGTATTTAGCCTTGGAGGATGGTCCCCCCATGTTCAGACAGGATTTCACGTGTCCCGCCCTACTTGTCGCAAGCCTAGTTCCACACCATCGATTTCGCATACGGGGCTATCACCCACTATGGCCGGACTTTCCATTCCGTTTTGCTATCGTTGATGCTAAATCTTGCAGGCTGATCCCATTTCGCTCGCCACTACTTTGGGAATCTCGGTTGATTTCTTTTCCTGTAGCTACTTAGATGTTTCAGTTCGCCACGTTCGCTTCGTTACCCTATGTATTCAGATAACGATGACCTTACGGCCGGGTTTCCCCATTCGGAAATCTGCGGATCAAAGCTTGTTTGCCAGCTCCCCGCAGCTTATCGCAAGCTACTACGTCCTTCATCGCCTGTAATCGCCAAGGCATCCACCATGTGCACTTATTCGCTTGTTCCTATAACGTTAGCCTCTTTTGCAAGAGCGTTATATGAAGCGTTGAGTTTTAGCGTTTGCCGTATTCCAAAGTAAGTCTTCTAATTGCTAAGATCACTTCGTAATACTTTGATTGATACAATCACACCCATTTTTACTTTCGCAAGAACCGAAGTCCTGGCGATCGTTTAAATGAATCTTTACTTCTTCCAGATTGTTAAAGAACAAAAACAGCCATTGATCGTAAAAGATCAAACCTAAATCACTACGCCAACTTGAACGCTGACTTAGGTTTGATATTTCTTGGTGGAGGTTGACGGGATCGAACCGACGACCCCCTGCTTGCAAAGCAGGTGCTCTCCCAGCTGAGCTAAACCCCCGAAACCTTGGTGGGTCTGGTTGGGCTCGAACCAACGACCCCCGCGTTATCAACACGGTGCTCTAACCAGCTGAGCTACAGACCCGCTTGGATCAGTATCAGTAGCCAGTCAGTGACTTGTGTCACGGACCGTGCTTCACCAAATAACTGTTCTTGATTTACAGCCGATAAGTGTGGACGCTTAACTTCGTGCGCACTCTAGAAAGGAGGTGATCCAGCCGCACCTTCCGATACGGCTACCTTGTTACGACTTCACCCCAGTCACGAATCCTACCGTGGTGAGCGCCCTCCTTGCGGTTAGGCTACCCACTTCTGGTAAAACCCGCTCCCATGGTGTGACGGGCGGTGTGTACAAGACCCGGGAACGTATTCACCGCGACATGCTGATCCGCGATTACTAGCGATTCCAACTTCATGGAGTCGAGTTGCAGACTCCAATCCGGACTACGATACACTTTCTGGGATTAGCTCCCCCTCGCGGGTTGGCGGCCCTCTGTATGTACCATTGTATGACGTGTGAAGCCCTACCCATAAGGGCCATGAGGACTTGACGTCATCCCCACCTTCCTCCGGTTTGTCACCGGCAGTCTCATTAGAGTGCCCTTTCGTAGCAACTAATGACAAGGGTTGCGCTCGTTGCGGGACTTAACCCAACATCTCACGACACGAGCTGACGACAGCCATGCAGCACCTGTGTGATGGTTCTCTTTCGAGCACTCCCAAATCTCTTCAGGATTCCATCCATGTCAAGGGTAGGTAAGGTTTTTCGCGTTGCATCGAATTAATCCACATCATCCACCGCTTGTGCGGGTCCCCGTCAATTCCTTTGAGTTTTAATCTTGCGACCGTACTCCCCAGGCGGTCTACTTCACGCGTTAGCTGCGTTACCAAGTCAATTAAGACCCGACAACTAGTAGACATCGTTTAGGGCGTGGACTACCAGGGTATCTAATCCTGTTTGCTCCCCACGCTTTCGTGCATGAGCGTCAGTGTTATCCCAGGGGGCTGCCTTCGCCATCGGTATTCCTCCACATATCTACGCATTTCACTGCTACACGTGGAATCTACCCCCTCTGACACACTCTAGCCGTGCAGTCTCAAATGCAATTCCCAGGTTGAGCCCGGGGATTTCACATCTGACTTACACAACCGCCTGCGCACGCTTTACGCCCAGTAATTCCGATTAACGCTTGCACCCTACGTATTACCGCGGCTGCTGGCACGTAGTTAGCCGGTGCTTATTCTTCAGGTACCGTCATTAGTAATAGATATTAGCTACTACCGTTTCTTCCCTGACAAAAGAGCTTTACAACCCGAAGGCCTTCTTCACTCACGCGGCATTGCTGGATCAGGGTTGCCCCCATTGTCCAAAATTCCCCACTGCTGCCTCCCGTAGGAGTCTGGGCCGTGTCTCAGTCCCAGTGTGGCTGGTCGTCCTCTCAGACCAGCTACTGATCGTCGCCTTGGTAGGCTTTTACCCCACCAACTAGCTAATCAGATATCGGCCGCTCCAGGAGCATGAGGTCTTGCGATCCCCCACTTTCATCCGTAGATCGTATGCGGTATTAGCTAGTCTTTCGACTAGTTATCCCCACTCTAGGGCACGTTCCGATATATTACTCACCCGTTCGCCACTCGCCATCAGGAGCAAGCTCCTATGCTGCCGTTCGACTTGCATGTGTAAGGCATGCCGCCAGCGTTCAATCTGAGCCAGGATCAAACTCTTTAGTTTAATCTCTGTTTTGTGCCATTTCTGGCTACCCCGAAGGGCATCGCTCTCTCAAAATACTGACAGGTAATTTCTTGCGAACTTACCTATATTTCTTGTGAGCATTTAATATTTAAAGTTTCCAGAACCGAAGTTCTGTCGCACTTCATTAAACGCCCACGCTTATCGGCTGTTAATTTTTAAAGATCTTGTCTGCCGCAAACGCGCTTGGCGCTGTTTGCATCGCTGCGAATCGTTTTGTTCGTCAGCAGCAGAGAAACGAGATTATGTAGCAGTTTGTTTATCGCGTCAACTACTTTTTTGCGATTCGCTTTAAATCTTTTCGTCTTCGCTTTTGCTACCGCTCGACTACTTCCAATTAAAACGCCTTACAACCTGCTTCACTACTCCTTGCTTCGCCGACATCCGTCGCTCTGTTTTTCAACTTCACTTCGTGTGCCGCGTCAGCAGGGGGCGAACTATAGCAACCCACTACATGCCGCGCAAGCACTTTCGAAAAAATCTCGAAAATAATACAAGTGCAGTGCTTCGCCATCGACGCCAAATTCCCGCAAACCCCCGACTGGCAGCGGTTTCCGCTGGATATGAATAAATAGTAAATCATTCAGAAAAAAGGGCCGCCCTGACGGGCGACCCTTTCTTCTCCATGGAAAGAAAAATGATCAGGCGTTCTTGAACACCGCCGGCCGCTTTTCCAGGAAGGCCTTCATGCCCTCCTTCTGGTCCTCGGTAGCGAAGCAGCTATAAAAGAGCGCGCGCTCATACTTCATCCCCTCGGACAAGGTGGTCTCGTAGGCACGATTGACCGAATCCTTCACCATCATCGCCACCTGGCGCGGCATCTCGGTAATGGTCACCGCAGCCGCCATGGCTTCTTCCATGAGCTTGTCGGCCGGCACGATGCGCGACACCAGCCCGGCGCGCTCAGCCTCCTGTGCATCCATCATGCGTGCCGTCAGCGCCAGGTCCATGGCCTTGGACTTGGAGACCGCACGCGGCAGGCGCTGCGTACCGCCAGCGCCCGGGATGATGCCCAGCTTGATCTCCGGTTGCCCGAACTTCGCATTGTCGGCCGCGATGATGAAATCGCACATCATCGCCAGCTCACAGCCACCGCCCAGCGCATAGCCCGCCACTGCGGCAATCACCGGCTTGCGGATGCGACGCAGGGTCTCCCAGTTGCGTGTGATGAATTCCCCATTGAAGACATCCATATAATCAAACCCGGCCATCACACTGATATCAGCCCCCGCCGCGAAGGCCTTCTCACTGCCGGTGACGATGATGCAGCCGATCTCTTCCTGAGCATCGAAGGCCAATAATGCCGTTCCCAGCTCGCTCATCAGATCGTCGCTCAAGGCATTGAGCGCCTTGGGACGGTTCAGGCGGATCAGGCCGACCTTGTCATGGGTCTCGACCAGGATGTTTTCATAGCTCATAGTGGGTCTCCTTCTTATGAATGAATCGGCAATCCGCCCGGGCGTGGCAGCAACCGGCACGGCGAACCGCAAGAATAAGCCAAAAATAATGCGCCAGTCCGACCTGGCGCAATGACTGCCAAGAATTTCATGCGGGCAAGGCACCACGGGACTATATTGGAGTCATTCCCTGTGCGCAGCGGCGCATTCCCTATCCCTATATGAGGAGGCGAACATGTTCAAGAATATCCTGGTCCCCACGGACGGCTCCGAACGCTCAGACAAGGCCATCGCGACGGCCATCGACTACGCCAAAAACAGTGGTGCGAGCATCGTCGGCATCTCGGTGGCCGAACCCTACCCCTTCTCGCCGCTGGCCGAGAGCTCGATGGCGATCGATCCCGCCCTTTATGAAGAAAACGTCAAAACCCTGGCCAACCAGCACATCAAGAAGATCGCAGATGCTGCGGCCGCCGCCGGCGTACCCTGCCAGACGGAGATCGTGATGTCCTTCAATCCCGATGAAGAAATCATCAAGGCGGCGACGCTGCACGGCTGCGACGCCATCTTCATGGCCTCCCACGGGCGCAGTGGGCTTTCGCGCATCTTCCTGGGCAGCAAGACGCAGAAGGTGCTGACCCATTCGACCATCCCGGTGCTGGTACTGCGCTGATTCTTGTAGATAAGCCCCGCCATCGGCAAAAAAGCCTGATCCCTCGACAGGATCAGGCTTTTTCATTGCCGCAAGGAATTCACCAAAATTCAGTTGCCACCCGGCGGCGTCATCCCCTTGGGCAGCAGCACCCACATCATGCCGCGCTGCTTCATGGCCCCCGCGCGATCCTCGGCTTCGTCGCCAAAGCCCCAGAAATAGTCGGCCCGCACCACGCCACGAATGGCACCGCCCGTATCCTGCGCCACCACCAGCCGCTGCAGCGGCCGGTCGCTATTGGGCAGCGTGGTCGCCAGGAACACCGGCGCCCCCAGCGGCACATGCTGCGGGTCGATGGCGATGGAACGCTGCGGGGTCAGCGGAATGCCTTGCGCCCCCTTGGGTCCCTTGGAAGGATCCGGCAGCTTTTCTTCCTTGAAGAAGACATAGCTGGGATTGGCATTGAGCAACTCTTCCTTGCGCGCCGGATTGGCCTGCACCCAGGCCTTGATGTTCTGGGCGGATGCCTGGGACAGCTCCATCTCCCCCTTATCCACCAGATAGCGTCCGATCGACTTGTAGGGACGGCCATTCTGGTCCGCATAGGCCAGGCGAATGGTCTCGCGCGACTCCGGCAGATACACGCGGCCCGAGCCCTGCACCTGCAGGAAGAAGGCCTCCACCGGATCATCCACCCAGACGATTTCCTTGCCGGACAAGCTATTGCCCTGCATCAACTCGGCGCGCGTCGGATACGGCACCACCTTGCGTCCGACCACCTTGCCGCGCAGGCGCAGGTTCTTCAGTTCGGGATAGACGCTGGCCATGTCGATGGTCAGCAGGTCGTCCGGCGCCTGGTACAGCGGTGTCTGATACGGCCCGGCGCGGCGGCGCGAACCGCGCAGCAGGGGCTCGTAGTAGCCGGTCACCAGCCCGGTGTCGGTGCCATCGGGATTGAACAGCTGATACGGCGTGAAATAAGTCTCAAAATACTGGCGCAGGAAGCCAAGGTCATTGGCATTGACCTGCTGCGCCGCGCCACAGGCGGCGCGCCACTCGGGCTTGCGAATCATGACCGAGCAGGAAGACTGCAGCGCTGGCCAGGCTTCGCGCAGGTCGTCATTGTTCCAGCCCGGGAGTTGGGCGAAGGTGGTGGCGCGCATGGCCGGGCCCGGCTGGGCCACTGGCTTGGGCGACGGCTGGCTCGGAGCCGGCGTGGTGAGCGGCGTGGTCTGGCAGGCCGCCAGCAGGACAGCGACCGAGACCGCCATCGCAGGTACACTAAGACGCCGCAGCGCCGACAGCTTGGCAAAACGATTCAATGACATTGGAGACAAATTCATGTTGTGGTTGATCCTGGAGGCCAGTGCCGCCTTCTTCGTGCTGGTCTTCATCGTCTGGTGGACCATGTTCTCGGGCCGCAAGGAACACAATGGCCGGCCCGTCAGCGCCAGGCAGAAAGAAGCGCAGGAAAAGAAACAGCAGCCAGCGCGAGAGAGGACAGACAGCGACCCGCGCTGAAAAATCCGTCGTCCCGCCTCAGGAAGAAAAATTCAGTGCAAGGTACGCGGCAGTGAAAGCACGAACTCGGGGATGCGCACGTCGAATTGCTCGCCATCCTCGGCCACGCAGAAATATTCACCATGCATGCTGCCCTGGGGGGTCCCGAGCGAGGTACCGCTGGTGTACTCGAACTGCTCACCGGGCTGCAGGAAGGGCTGATGCCCGACCACGCCCAGGCCGCGCACTTCCTGCGCGTGGTTGTTGGCGTCGGTGATGACCCAGTGGCGCGAGATCAACTGGGCAGGGACCGTGCCGGTATTGACGATGGTGATCGCATAGGCGAACACGTAATGCGAACGCGATGGATCGGATTGTTCCTCCAGGTACTGGGTCTTGACCGTCACCGTGAACTCATACGCTGCCATGGAATTTCCTGTGTTGTGAAGGGGACTGCCGCCGCGCCGGCGATCTGCAATCGGGCTTGCCCGCGCGGCCACCCCGGATTGCACACGAATTCAGCCGGCTGCGCAAGCCGATGCGTTCCGCCTGCTCTGCCCATTCCGGGCCAAGCCAGCTCATCGGCCGGGCCGGCGACCGCTGCAGCAAGGTAGAATAGCGGTTTTGCCGCCTTCGCGCCTGCGCCCGACGGCCAATGTCGATTCAGCCATCCTTTGTTTAAAGCCATGCCGACCTTCCGTATCGCCCCCAGCATCCTGTCCGCCGATTTCGCCCGCCTGGGTGAAGAAGTGCGCAATGTCGTCGCCGCCGGTGCCGATTTCATTCACTTCGACGTGATGGACAACCATTATGTCCCCAACCTGACCATCGGCCCCCTGGTGTGCGAAGCCATCCGCCCGCACGTGCAAGTGCCGATCGACGTGCACCTGATGGTCAAGCCGGTGGACCGCATCATCCCCGATTTCGCCAAGGCCGGTGCCAACCTCATCACCTTCCACCCGGAAGCCTCGGAGCACATCGACCGCTCCCTGCAACTGATCCGCGACAACGGCTGCAAGGCCGGCCTGGTATTCAACCCCGGCACGCCGCTGCATTACCTGGATCACGTCATGGACAAGCTGGACATGGTCCTGATCATGTCGGTGAACCCCGGTTTCGGCGGCCAGTCCTTCATTCCGGAAGCCCTGAAAAAGATCGCCGAAGTGCGCCGCCGCATCGATGAATCCGGCCGCGACATCCTGCTGGAAGTCGATGGCGGCATCAAGGTCGAGAACATCGCCGCGGCCGCCCGCGCCGGTGCCGACACCTTCGTGGCCGGTTCGGCCATCTTCGGCAAGCCGGACTACAAGGCCGTCATCGACGCCATGCGCGCCGAACTGGCCCAGGTCTGATCGCACCTCCCCTTCGCCAGACGAACAAACAACGAGGTTTACCGGGCATATGAAGAATCTGACCAACATCAAGGCCGCCATCATCGACCTCGACGGCACCATGCTGGATACGGCCGCTGACTTCCACGTCGCGGTCAACCGCATGCGTGAAGAATTGGGACTCACGCCCCTGTCCCAGGAAACCATCGTCAACTTCGTCGGCAAGGGGACCGAGAACCTGATCCGGCGCGTGCTCGCCGTGGACTATGCCGAGGACGAGGCGGCGCAATACTTCCAGCAGGCGCTGGACAGCTACACGGAGCATTACCTGGCCATCAATGGCGACTATTCCTCGCTCTACCCGGGCGTGGTCGAGGGCCTGCAAGCCTTGCGCGCCAAGGGCCTGCGCCTGGCCTGCGTGACCAACAAGCCGCTGGCCTTCGCCGTACCGCTGCTGCAGAAGAAGGGGCTGCGCGATTTCTTCGAGATCGTCTATGGCGGCGATTCCTTCCCGAAGAAGAAGCCCGATCCCATGCCCTTGCTGCAAGTCTGTGAGGATTTCGCCCTGCAACCCGCGCAGGTCGTGGCCATCGGCGACTCCAGCAACGATGCCCAGGCCGCCCGCGCGGCCGGTTGCCGTGTCCTGAATGTTCCGTATGGATACAATCACGGTGAATCTATACACGACGTCGATTCGGATGGTATAGTTTCGACGCTTGTAGAAGCAGCGCAGCAAATCTCGGTGGACTGACAACCCGTCAGCTCACCGGTCGACAGACCGAAGATCCAATCGCGACCCACATCAATGTTTCGTAACAACAAACGAACCGCTCAACCGACAGCCGCCCCTGAGGCCTGGCTGTGGCGACGCTGGCAATTCCAGGCGCAGTAATTGACGCCTGGACCTGGCCGCACCTGCGTGCCGGGTCGTTTGTTGTGGTACCGCATCCTCCGCATTTCCCGTAATTCTCATAACGACACCGCTGGCGAGAGTCCGCACCTGTCTGCTGCATCCGCGTGCATCGCGTCCATGGCTTCATGGCGTCTGCGCGCCGGTCTGCGGCCAGGCCCGCGTACCCTACAATGGCGGTCTGGAGTGACACATGACCGAACTCGAATTCAAATCGCTGGCCGCCGAAGGCTACAACCGCATCCCCCTGATCGCCGAAGCCTTCGCCGACCTGGAAACTCCGCTGACGCTCTATCTCAAGCTGGCCCAGAGCCACAACACCGGCAAGAACACCTTCCTGCTGGAGTCGGTGGTCGGTGGCGAACGCTTCGGCCGCTATTCCTTCATCGGCCTGCCCGCCTCCACCAAGATCCGCTGCAGCGGCCAGCAGATCGAGGTACTGAAAAATGACGAGGTCATCGAGACCGCCGAAGGCAATGCGCTGGAATTCATCGCCGAGTATCAATCCCGCTTCAAGGTCGCCATCCGTCCCGGCATGCCGCGCTTCTGCGGCGGCCTGGCCGGCTACTTCGGCTACGACGCCGTGCGCTACATCGAAAAACGCCTGGAAAACAGCGCCCCGCAAGATACGCTGGGCCTGCCCGACATCCAGCTGCTGCTGACCGAAGAACTGGCCGTCATCGACAACCTCTCCGGCAAGCTCTACCTGATCGTCTACGCCGACCCTACCCAGCCGGAAGCTTTCTCCCGTGGCCGCCAGCGCCTGCGCGACCTGCGCGCCATGCTGCGCCGCCCGGCCGATGCACCGGTGACCACCGGTTCGGTGCGTACTGAAACGATCCGCGAATTCCCCAAGGACGAATACCTCAAGGCCGTGGCCCGCGCCAAGGAATACGTGATGGCCGGCGACCTGATGCAGGTGCAGATCGGCCAGCGCCTCAGGAAATCCTATGTGGATTCGCCGCTGATGCTGTACCGCGCGCTGCGTTCGCTGAACCCCTCCCCTTACATGTACTTCTACAACTTCGGCGACATGCAGATCGTCGGTGCCTCGCCGGAAATCCTGGTGCGCAACGAATCCATCGGCGAAGGCCAGAAGAAGATCACCATCCGCCCGCTGGCCGGCACCCGCCCGCGCGGCTCCACCATCGAGCGCGATGAACAGCTGGCGCGCGAACTGCTGGCCGATCCCAAGGAAATCGCCGAGCACGTGATGCTGATCGACCTGGCCCGCAACGACATCGGCCGCATCGCCACCACCGGCAGCGTCAAGGTCACCGACCAGATGGTGATCGAAAAATATTCCCACGTGCAACACATCGTCTCCAACGTCGAGGGCATCCTCAAACCCGGCATGTCGAACCTGGATGTGCTCAAGGCCACCTTCCCCGCCGGCACCCTCTCGGGCGCCCCCAAGGTGCGCGCCATGGAAATCATCGACGAACTGGAACCGACCAAGCGCGGCATCTACGGCGGCGCCTGCGGCTATCTCTCCTTCGGCGGCGAGATGGACGTGGCCATTGCGATCCGTACCGGCGTCATCAAGGACGGCACGCTGTACGTGCAGGCGGCCGCCGGCATCGTGGCCGACTCGGTGCCGGAAATGGAATGGGAAGAAACCGAAAACAAGGCGCGTGCCGTATTGCGCGCTGCTGAACAAGTGCAAGATGGCCTGGACGGAGAAATCTAAATGCTGCTGATGATCGACAACTACGACTCCTTCACCTACAACCTGGTGCAATACTTCGGCGAGCTGGGCGAAGAGGTGCTGACCATCCGCAATGACGAGATCACGCTGGATGACATCAGAAAACTGAACCCGGAACGCATCTGCCTATCCCCCGGCCCCTGCAGCCCCAAGGAAGCCGGCATCTGCGTGGCCCTGCTCAAGGAATTTTCCGGCAAGCTGCCCATCCTTGGAGTCTGCCTCGGCCACCAGGCCATCGGTGAAGCCTTCGGCGGCAACATCATCCGCGCCAAGCAGGTCATGCATGGCAAGACGTCCAAGATTGCGCACACCGGCGTGGGCGTCTTCAAGGACCTGCCCACTCCCTACACCGTGATCCGCTACCACTCGCTGGCCATCGAACGCGCCACCCTGCCGGATTGCCTGGAAGTGACCGCCTGGACCGATGATGGAGAAATCATGGGCGTGCGTCACAAGGAGTTCGACCTGCAAGGCGTGCAGTTCCACCCCGAGTCCATCCTCTCCGAGCACGGCCACGCCCTGCTCAAGAACTTCCTGACCGGCAGCGCCCACGGCTGAGACCATTAGACAAATCGAGACAAGACATGCCCATCACTCCCCAAGAAGCGCTGCTGCGCTGTATCGAGCATCGCGAAATCTTCCACGATGAAATGCTGACGCTGTTCCGCCAGATCATGAGCGGCGAGATGTCGCCGGTGATGATCGCGGCCCTCACCATGGGCCTGCGCGTGAAAAAGGAAAGCATCGGCGAGATCGCCGCCGCGGCCCAGGTCATGCGCGAATTCGCCACCAAGGTGCCGATGGCCGACACCTCCCGCCTGCTCGACATCGTCGGCACCGGCGGCGACGGTGCGCACACCTTCAACATTTCCACCGCCTCCATGTTCGTGGCGGCGGCCGCCGGTGCGCGCGTGGCCAAGCATGGCGGACGCAGTGTTTCTTCGTCCTCTGGCAGCGCCGACGTACTCGAAGCCCTGGGCGCAGACATCAACCTGCAACCCGAGCAAGTGGCGCAATCGATTGCCCAGACCGGTATCGGCTTCATGTTCGCCCCCAACCACCACGCCGCCATGAAGCATGCGGCGCCGGTGCGCAAGGAGCTGGGCGTGCGCACCATCTTCAACATCCTCGGTCCGCTTACCAATCCGGCCGGTGCCCCCAACATCCTCATGGGCGTGTTCCATGCCGACCTGGTCGGCATCCAGGTGCGCGTGCTGCAACGCCTGGGCGCGCAGCACGCCATCGTGGTCTGGGGCCGAGACAACCTGGATGAGGTCACGCTGGGCGGTGCCACCATGGTGGGCGAGCTGGTCAACGGCGAGATCCGCGAATACGAGATCCATCCGGAAGACTTCGGCCTGTCCATGTTTGCCAGCCGCAACTTGCAGGTCGGCAATGCCACCGAGTCCAAGGAGAAAATCTTCGAAGCCCTGCGTGGGGAACCCGGTCCGGTGCACGACATCGTAGTCATCAATGCCGCCACCGCGCTCTACGCGGCCGGCGTTGCGCCCTCGATCGCCGAGGGCCTGCAGACGGCGCGTGCCACCATCGCTTCCGGTGCGGCGCGTGCCAAGCTGGACCAGTTCGTCCAGGTGACCCGCCAGCTCGGCGGCAAGCACTGACCTCCGCCCCTCAACTCAGCCCCCTGACAGGAGCCCCATGTCCGACATCCTCAACAAGATCCTCGACGTCAAGGCCGAGGAAGTCCGCATCGCCAAGCAGCAGCGCGACCTCGCCAGCCTGCGCCGCGATGTGGAAACCGATAGCGAATTGCGCTCGGAACTGCGCAATTTCGAAGAGAGCCTGCGCGGCAAGATCGCCAACGGCCAGGCCGGCGTGATTGCCGAAGTCAAGAAAGCCTCGCCTTCCAAGGGCGTGATCCGTCCCGACTTCAAGCCGGCCGAGATCGCGGTGAGCTATGCCGAACATGGCGCGGCCTGCCTGTCGGTACTGACCGATGAACAATTCTTCCAGGGCTCGCCGGACTACCTCAGGCAGGCGCGCGCCGCGTGTGCCCTGCCGGTACTGCGCAAGGATTTCATGATGGATCATTACCAGATCTATCAAGCGCGCTCCTGGGGCGCGGACGCCATCCTGCTGATCGTGGCTGCGCTGGACCACGGTCTCATGGCCGACATGGAAGCCTGCGCCCATGAGCTGGGCATGAGCGTGCTGGTGGAAGTCCACGATCAGGCTGAACTGGACGCGGCCCTCAAACTGAAGACCCGCCTGTTGGGCATCAACAACCGCAACCTGCGCACCTTCGAGACCACGCTCGACACCACGCTGAACCTGCTGCCGCGCATCCCCCCGGAAAAGCTGGTGGTCACCGAATCGGCGATCGCCACCCCGGACGATGTCAAGCGCATGCGCGATGCCGACGTGCATGCCTTCCTGGTCGGTGAAGCCTTCATGCGTGCCCCGGAGCCGGGCGTAGAATTGGCTCGCCTGTTCGCCTGATTCCCCCTCTCACGAAAAAACCTCGCCCGGTGCAGACCGGTACGAGGTTTTTTTTCGTCCTGAGAGTGACGGTGACCTGAGCAGCGATCAAGCCGAGAAACCGCCATCGATCATCAGGTTGGCACCGGTGATGTAGCCCGCTTCCGAACCTGCGAGATAGGCCACGAAACTGGCGATTTCTTCAGCCTTGCCATAGCGGGGCAGTGCCATCAGGCCAGTCAGGGAAGTGGCGAAGTCGCTGTTGGCCGGGTTCATGTCGGTATCGACCGGACCAGGCTGGACGTTGTTGACGGTGATGCCGCGCGGGCCGAGGTCACGGGCCAGGCCCTTGGTCAGGCCAACCAGCGCCGACTTGCTCATGGCATACACGGCGCCGCCGGCAAAGGGGATGCGGTCGGCATTGGTGCTGCCGATGCTGATGACGCGGCCGCCTTCGCCCATGTAGCGCACGGCCGCCTGGGTCGCTACGACCACGCTGCGCACATTCACGGCCAGGGTCCGATCCAGATCCTCCAGCTTGAACTCATCGATGGGGCCCATGGCCAGCACGCCCGCATTGTTGACCAGGATATCGAGCCGGCCAAAGGTCTCCGCGGCCAGGCGGATGGCTTGCTGCAGGGCGGCTGCATCGGCGCTGTCAGCCTGGATCGCCAGGGCGCGGCCACCGGCGGCTTCCACGCGGGAGACCAGGGCTTGCGCCTTGTCCGGCGAAGTGACATAGGTGAAGGCGACGGTGGCGCCTTCGGCGGCCAGGCGCTGCACGATGGCCGCGCCGATGCCGCGCGAACCGCCTTGCACGAAGGCCACCTTGGAGGCCAGGGTGGATGCGGATGGGGATGCGGCGGCGTTCTGGATTTGCTTGTTCATGATCTTGCTCCTTGAAAGTGATGGGTTGGCCCCGTCGGCCTGCAGCGGCGTGCTGCTGTGTACGTCCGGGTTGAAGCAAGTATCGGCGTTTGATTATGTAGCGACTAGCTGGCAATCCCTATCTTCTTTTTAAACCAATGGTTTAGAATCGAGCGATGGAAACCATGTCCAGCATCGAATGCTTCGTCGCTGCGGCCCACGCCGGCAGCTTTTCTGCGGCGGCACGCCAGCTCGGCCTGACCTCGGCGGCCGTGGGCAAGAACGTGGCACGGCTGGAGACTTCACTGGGCGTACGCCTGTTTCACCGCAGCACCCGCAAGCTCTCGCTGACCGAGGCAGGTGAGCGCTTTCTGCAAGAAGTGGGCGGCGGCCTGCAAGCCATCCGCAGTGCCGTGGCCAATCTCGCCAGCGCTGGCGGACAGCCGGTCGGCACGCTCAAGGTCAGCATGGGGACAGGTTTCGGGCGGCAATACATCGTGCCCTTGTTGGGAGAATTCCTGGGGCGCTATCCGGGCATCCAGCCGGACTGGCATTTCGAGAACCGCTCGGTGGATCTCATCACCGAGGGCTTTGATGCCGCCATCGCCGGCGGCACCGAGCTCTCGCCGGGCGTGGTGGCGCGCGAGCTGGCCCCGGCGCATCGGGTGCTGCTGGCTTCACCCGCCTATCTGGAGGCGCATCCCGCCTTGCGCTCGCCGGCCGACCTGGCCGAGCATGCGGGCATCCTGATCCGCTCGCCCCAGACCGGACGCGTTCGGCCTTTCTCGCTACGCGACCACAGCGGCCAGCAGGCACCGGTCACGCTGCAGCAACGCATGACCATGAGCGATGCCAATGCGGCTTGCGAGGTGGCCGAAGCGGGGCTGGGCATCACGCTGGTAGCGATGCCGCATGCCCTGCTCTATCTGGATCGCGGCACGCTGGTGCGGGTGCTGCCGGACTGGTACGTGGATACCGGCATGCTCTCGCTCTACTTCACCGCAGCGCGGCTGCTGCCGGCCAAGACGCGGGTATTCGTCGATTTCGTTGTGGAGCACTTCCGCCGCGAGCGGCTGGCGGAGCGCTTTTCGGCGCAGCGCTGAAGGAGCGCCAGCGCAGTTCAGCGCTTGCCTTGCGCGGCGCGCATCCCGCCACCGATGTTGCTGCCGGCGTCCCGCGCCAGGCCACGATAGCCGATCACTGAAACCAGCGTCACCACGCCAGCCATGGCAAAGGCCCACTGGAAGTCGCCCAGCGTGAAATGCGCGCCGCTGGCATCGATCTCCTCGCCCCGGATCGCCGCCGCGATACGCAAGGCCAGCGCACCGAAGGCGATGCCCATGCCGATGGTCATCTGCTGCGCCACGCTCCACAGCGTGCTGGCCGAGGATTTGCGGGCATCGCTGATATCCGCATACGCCAGCGTGGCCAGGGTCGAAAACTGCATCGACCGCGACAGCCCGTAGCAGAAGATCACCCCCAGGATCACCGGCAGCGGTGTGCCCGGCGTGAGCAGGCCGCAGGCGATGATGAGGCAACCGGCGATGGCCGCATTGTTGACCGCCACGCTACGAAAACCGAAACGCTGCAGGACGCGCGTGGTGAACGCCTTCATGCCGAGATTGCCGAGGGCGGTGGCCAGCAGCAGCAACCCCGACTGGAACGCCGTCAGGCCGAAACCGATCTGGAACATCAGCGGCATCAGGTAAGGCACTGCATCCACGCCAATACGCGTGAGCGAACCGGTCAGCACCGTCACCGAATAGGTCGGAATGCGCAGGTTGGAAAAATCCAGCAACGGATGTTCGATGCGCTGCATGTGCCGCCACGCGCAGTATCCGAGCACCACGCCCAAGGCCACGAAACCGAGCGCCACCTTGATGTTGGATTCCATATGGCTGGCGATCTCGGTGCCATACAGCAGCGAAGTCAGCGCCGCGCCCGAGAGCAGGAAACCGATCACGTCCAGTGGCCGCTTGCCGTGACCGTGTTCATTGCGCACCACGCGCATGACGGCAATGAACGCCGCAAACCCGAACGGCACGTTCATCAGGAAGATCCAATGCCAGGAAGCATAGGTGGTGATGAAGCCACCGATCGATGGTCCCACCACCGGTGCCACGATGGCCGGCCAGGTGATGGTGGCAATGGCTTTCATCAGCCTGTCCTTGCCGGTACTGCGTACCACGATCATGCGCCCGACCGGTACCATCATTGCGCCACCCAAGCCTTGCAATACACGCGCTGCGGTGAACTCCCACACGTTCTGCGAATAGCCACACAAAACGGAAGCCAGCGTGAAGATGGCAATGGCGATGCCGAACACCGTGCGCGAACCGAAGCGGTCGGCCACCCAGCCGCTGATGGGAATGAAGACGGCCAGCGTGAGCATGTAGGCCGTCATGCCCAGGCTCAGTTCGTTGGGACCGACACCGAAGGACTGCGCCATCTGCGGCAGGGCCGTGGCGATGATGGTGGTATCGAGATACTCCATGAAGAAAGTCGCCGCCACGATGTAGGGCAACATGCGCACGCGTGCATCGGACAGGCTGTTGTCGTTGGTTCCCACGGTGTTCTTGGCCTCTGTTGTTTTTGGTTGAACCATGCGAAACGCCGGCATGGGCCGGCGCTTGCTGAAGACAGTTTTAGATAGTTACCAAATTAACCAAACTATCTAAATCATCCAAATCATCTAAATGATTTAAATCATTTACATCAATAGAACTTCAGGAAGTGCATCAGCACCTGAATCACGATGATGCCGCCAATGAGTCCGCCCCCGAAATAAACGATCACACCCAGCAGCATGTTGGTGCGCCGCTGCTCGGCCAGCAGCTTGCGGATCAGCTCGGTGTTCTGCGGCTGGTTCTCGCCTTCGGTGTAGCGCGTCAGCGCCTGGTGCGCCAGGCGCGGCAGCTCCGGCAGCAGGCGGCTGTAACGCGGCACTTCCACCTTCAGCTGTTCGACGAAACCGCGCCAGCCGATCTGCTCGCTCATCCAGCGCTCCAGGTAGGGCTTGGCGGTCTTCCACAGGTCCAGGTCCGGATCGAGCTGGCGGCCCAGGCCTTCAACGTTGAGCAGCGTCTTCTGCAGCAACACCAGTTGCGGCTGCACTTCCACGTTGAAACGGCGCGAGGTCTGGAACAGGCGCAGCAGCACCTGGCCGAAGGAGATGTCCTTCAGCGGACGGTCGAAAATCGGTTCGCAGCAGGCACGCACGGCCGCTTCGAGTTCATCGACGCGGGTTTCCTTGGGCGCCCATCCGGATTCGATGTGGGCCTCGGCCACGCGCTTGTAGTCGCGGCGGAAGAAGGCCAGGAAATTCTGCGACAGGTAATCCTTGTCGTAATCGTTGAGCGTGCCGACGATGCCGAAGTCCAGCGCGATGTAGCGGCCGAAGGTTTCCGGGGCCACCGACACCAGGATGTTGCCGGGGTGCATGTCGGCGTGGAAGAAGCCATCGCGAAACACCTGGGTGAAGAAAATCTCCACGCCATCGCGCGAGAGCTTGGACAGGTCGACCCCTTCGGCGCGCAGGCGCTCGGTCTGCGAGATCGGGATGCCGTACATGCGCTCCATCACGATGACCGAGGATGAACAATAATCCCAATACATCTCCGGCACCATCAGCAGCGTGGACTCGGCGAAGTTGCGGCGCAGCTGGCTGGCATTGGCCGCTTCGCGCATGAGGTCCAGCTCGTCGTGCAGGTACTTGTCGAACTCGCCCACGACTTCCTTGGCCTTCAAGCGACGTCCATCGGCCCACAGGCGTTCCAGCCAGTCGGCGGCCACGTGCATGAGGCCGATGTCGTGATCGATGACGTCGCGCATGCCGGGACGCAGCACCTTGACGGCCACTTCCTTGCCATCCTTCAGGGTGGCGAAGTGGACCTGCGCAATCGAGGCCGAGGCCACCGGGGTGCGCTCGAAGCTGGCGAAGAGCTGGTCCGGATGCGCGCCCAGCGACTTCTCGATCTGCTTGACCGCAAGTTCCGAATCGAAGGGCGGCACGCGGTCCTGCAGCAGCGTCAGTTCATTGGCGATATCGGGCGGCATCAGGTCGCGCCGGGTCGAGAGCACCTGGCCAAACTTGATGAAGATGGGACCGAGATCCTCCAGCGCGCGACGCAGGCGCTCACCGCGCGGCGCAGTCAGGTCGCGCCAGAAGAAGATGCGGTTGATGATGCGGGCGATGCGCGGCGGCGCAAATTCGGAGGCGATGATTTCATCCAGGCCGTAGAGAATGGCGACACGGATGATCTTGAGCAGACGCATGGAACGCAGCAGCATTTAACGACGCTCCAGTTTCTCGATGCGCTTGGACAGGCGTTCCAGGTCATCGCGCAGGCGCACGACGTCGGCGGAAAAATCCTGCAACTGGCGGGGGCGGATCAGCATCGGTTGTTCTTCCAGGAAATACTCGGCAAGGTTTTCGGTCAGCTTGCGCTGCGTGGTGCGGGCGGCTTCGAACAGGCCACGCGCGCCGGAGACGATACGGGTCGCAGCAACATCGCCGACCACGCGGGAGAGATCATCCTCGGCATCCCAGCGCAGCTTCTGGCTCAGTTGCGAAATCGCATTGGCGAAATCGGCATCGCCCTCCAGCTTGACGTAAGAGACGGCGCGCTCGCGGTTGGCGGCAATCAGCGGCAGGTCGGACAGCTTCAGGCGGATGGTGACATTGGCCAGCGCATCGGCCGGCACCTCCTGCAGGTAGCCATCGCCGGTCACCTTCAGGCGCAATTGCATGACGCCGGTATCGATGCAGGCGACCTTGCCGGCGTGGGCCATGAGGGTGTCGCGCGCCCACGGTTCCTGGGCCAGCAGGTGATTGATCACCGCAGCGGCAGGTTTCATCGGGTCGAGGCCGGAGACAAGAGTGGACGGATCGGGCAGCACGGACATGGATTCCAGAATCGGGGTGGATCGGAGGACTACAGGTTGAGTACGCCGGAGCAGAAAGAATTCCCTCCGCCAAAACAAAACCGCCCGCAAAAGCCGGGCGGTTTCAAGTGTACCAGCTTGGCGCACTGGCAAGGTTCAGGCACTGCGGCGGGCTTGATCCAGCGCGCCTTGTACCTGCATCAGACTTGCTGGATACCCGCCAGCACCCAGCCGCCGCTGCCGTTGAGCGGCTTGGAGAGATTCCAGATCTCGGCGAAGGGTTCGGCCGAGGCATCCGGCGCTTCCTTGATGAGACCCTGGAAGCGCACCGTGGCCAGGTAATCGAAGGCCATGGTCTCGATGCCCAGCAGTTGCGCGTCGAGCTGCACGACATCGGTGGCATTGGGCGCTGCGCCACGTTCGGTCAGCTGCATGCGCAGTTCGGCGAACATCTCGGGCGTGGTGAATTCACGGATGTCGTTGACGTCGGCGCGATCCCACGCCGCCTGCAGGCGGATGAAATAAGTCTTGGCATTGCGCACGAATCCGGCCGTATCAAAGCCTTCGGGGATGCCCCATTGCTGGATCTGCGCCGGCTGGGCCGTGCCGCCGTAGCCATTGCCTTGCAGGGCGGCAGGGGGCGCGTGCGGGACCGCCGGCGGCGGATTGATGTCGCGCAGGCCGGAACCGATTTCCGGGGTGGCACCGGCAGCGCTGCCGATGGGGCTCACGCCCGGCATCGGTGTGGCATAGGCCGGATTGTTGTTCTGCGCTTCACGGCCACGGGCAAACAGACGGATCAGGAAGATCACCGCCGCGCACAGCAGCGCGATGGTCAGCAGCGAACCCAGCATGCTGCCGAGCGCGCCACCGATCCCGAAGTGCGACATCAGCGCACCGAGGCCGAAGCCCAGCAGTGCACCGCCCAGCACATTGCGCCAGGGACTGGCGGGCTTGGGCATGGGAGCGCTTTGCGGCGCGGCGGCCGGTGCGGCAGGACGGGAAGGCTGGCTATAGGACGGCGAAGACGGCGCAGAGGGGGCCGCCTGGCGCGAGTAATTGGAGGATTGCTTGCCGAAGGAACCACCGCCACCCAGGCGCTTGGCCTCGGCGGGCGACATGATGAGGGAGAGCGAAGTGATCGCCAGCAGCAGTGCGAGGAATATTTTTTTCATGGGCTTGCCTCTTGTGGATGATGACGAAGTGGCGAGCGGGCCGAGGGAAAAGCAAGCCGCCACATCGGAGCCATCATTGTCGCCGGGCAGAATTAAGCCAGCCTTAATGCTGGCGCGCCCAGCATTAATCACATCTTAATGCCCGTATGCAGCGCAGCCACACCGGCGGTCAGGTTGAAATACTGCACGCGGTCCAGGCCGGCCTGTTCCATCATCTGCTTCAGGGTTTCCTGGTCGGGATGCATGCGGATCGACTCGGCCAGATAGCGATAACTGTCGGCATCGTTGGCGACCTTCTTGCCCAGCCACGGCAGGACCGAGAAGGAATAGACGTCATAGGGCTTCTTCAGCGGTTCCCAGACCTTGGAGAATTCCAGCACCAGCAGCTTGCCACCGGGTTTCAGCACGCGGCGCATCTCGGCCAGGGCGGCATCCTTGTGGGTCATGTTGCGCAGGCCGAAGGCCACCGAGACGCGGTCAAAATAATTGTCCGGGAAGGGCAGCTTCTCGGCATCGCACAGCATGGTCGGGGTGACGATGCCCTTGTTGAGCAGACGGTCGCGGCCCACGCGCAGCATGGATTCGTTGATGTCGGTAAGCCAGACTTCGCCGCTCGGACCTGCCTGCTTGGCGAAGACCTTGGAGAGGTCACCGGTACCGCCGGCGATGTCGAGCACCTTGAAGCCCGGACGCACGCCGGCCTGGGCGATGGTGAAGGCTTTCCAGATGCGATGCAGGCCCGCCGACATGAAGTCGTTCATCACGTCGTACTTGGCAGCGACGGAGTGGAACACTTCCGCGACCTTGCGGACCTTTTCTTCTTCTTTGACGGTTTCGTAACCGAAGTGGGTGGTGTTGGTCATGGCTGGGCCTGTAACGATGAAGACGACATTATAAGGGGAGCATCCGGCTTGGGCTTGCTTGCTGCCGTGGCAGGTCTTGATGCGTATCAGCGCTCGCGCAGCCGGGCCATCGACAAGGCGTCCACGTAGCGGCCCTCACGGAAGGCATATTTGCGGTAGGTACCTTCCACTTCGAAGCCGAGCTTGCTGTAAAGCGCGATCGCGGCCGCATTGTCGGCGAATACGGTCAGTTCCAGCCGGCGAATGTCCAGCCACTGATCGGCGGCCTGCACCAGCTCGGCCAGCAGCGCCTTGCCCACACCCTGCCCGCAATATGCATCGTGCACGCCCATGCCGATACCGGCCGCGTGCGCGCGCCTGCCGGCCGAACGATGCAGGCTGGCCTGGCCGATTACCTGGTCATCCAGCAAGGCCAGCAGATGCAGGCCGCCGTTGACGCCGTTGACGCCGGTACTCAGCCAGTGGCGGGTCTGCTCCAGTGTCTGATAAGGCAGGCGCAGGGTGCCGAAACGGAAACCCGGCAGGTTCACCAAGGTAGTGACGCCCTCGGCATCCTCAGGACGCGCGGCACGGATGAGCCAGCCTGGTTGCTCAGTGATGATGGCCGCAGGCATGCGCGTTGCCTCCTTCGACGGGCTGGTGATCGCGCCCGCTTTCACGGGTGAAGCCGGCCGCTTCCAGTTTCTGCAGGTAGGCTTCCCACAGGGCAGCCTGGTCACGGCCGAGCTGGTAGAGGTAATCCCAAGTGAAGATGCCGCTGGCGTGGCCGTCCGAGAACAGCGGTTTGACGCCATAGTTGCCGACCGGTTCGATGCCGTGGATCTCGACATCGCGCTTGCCGGTCTGCAGCACTTCCTGGCCCGGTCCGTGGCCGCGCACTTCGGCCGAGGGCGACAGAACGCGCATCAGTTCAAAGGGCAGGGAAAACATCACGCCGTCATCGAACTCGACTTCGACCACGCGCGAGAGCTTGCGTACCTTGAAGGACACCGGAACCGGAGAAGACGGGGCGCTCATGGGCTCTCCCTTGTTGAAATTGGTGAGTAGAAACATCGCGCCCGGCGGCGTCACCGCGCGCCGGGCTGCTGCCGGCATCAGGCCGTCAGGCCGGCCGCATCGAGATGCCGGCGCACTGCCTCGCGCAACTGCGGCAGCAGTGCACGGCGTGCGGCCAGCGAGGCCTCATCGGCCGCACGGCGCGGCTCGGCCCAGACCGGGCTGGGGAAATGGCGATCATCGGTGAAGCGCGGGATCACATGCCAATGCACGTGCGGCGTCATGTTGCCCAGCGTGGCCAGGTTGACCTTCTCGGGCTGCATCACTTCGCGCTGGGCGGCCTCGACCGCCCACACCGCATTGGCCAGCAGGGTGCGCTGGGCCGGGGCGAGGTCGGTCATTTCCTTCACGTGCGCATGGCAGATCACCCGGCAGAAGCCCGGATAATCGGCCTCATCGACCAGCACCACGCGAAACGCGGGATGCTGCCACAGCACCTCGCCACCATCGCCGGCACACAGCTCGCAAGCGGGAACCACGGAGGCACTCATGGCTTACACCAGGATACGTTCGATGCCGCCATTGTTGGCGCGCTCGACGTATTCCGGCATCCAGTTTTCGCCCAGCAGGTGACGCGCCATTTCCACCACGATGTAGTCGGCGGTGGTGCCGGCATCCTCGTTGTAGCGCGACAGGCCCTGGAAGCAGGACGGGCAGGAGGTCAGAATCTTGATGTCGCCGGTGAAGCCATCGGCGCGGACCTTGTCGCTGCCCTTCTTCATTTCCTCTTCCTTGCGGAAGCGGACCTGGGTCGAGACATCCGGACGCGACACACCGAAGGTACCCGACTCGCCGCAGCAGCGATCGTTCTTTTCGATCTTCTGCGCGTCCACCGTGGTGATGAGCGAGTTGACGGTCTTCAATGGATCCTGCTGCTTCATCGGGCTGTGGCAGGGGTCGTGGTACATGTAGCGGGTACCGGTCACGCCTTCCAGCTTGACGCCCTTTTCCAGCAGGTATTCGTGGATGTCGATGATGCGGCAGCCGGGGAAGATCTTCTCGAATTCATAGCCCTGCAGCTGGTCGTAGCAGGTACCGCAGGACACCACGACGGTCTTGATGTCGAGGTAGTTCAGCGTATTGGCCATGCGATGGAACAGCACGCGGTTGTCGGTGATGATCTTCTCGCCCTTTTCGAAGTCGCCGGTACCACGTTGCGGATAACCGCAGCACAGGTAGCCCGGCGGCAGCACGGTCTGCACGCCCACGTTCCACAGCATCGCTTGCGTGGCCAGGCCGACCTGCGAGAACAGGCGCTCCGAGCCGCAGCCGGGGAAATAGAACACCGCTTCCGTATCGGCCGTGGTGGTCTTGGGGTTGCGGATGATGGGGACGATCTTGTCATCCTCGATATCGAGCAGCGCGCGGGCGGTCTTCTTGGGCAGGTTGCCCGGCATCTTCTTGTTGATGAAGTGGATCACCTGCTCCTTGATCGGCGCCTTGCCGACGGTGGCTGCAGGTTTCTGGGTCTGCTTCTTGGCAAACTTCTTCAACAGGTCATTGCCCAGGCGCTGCGCCTTGAAGCCCCACTGCGTCATCACCTTGCGGGTGGCGTTGATGGTGGCCGGGTCGGTGGCATTGAGGAAGAACATGGCCGCATTGGTGCCGGCATTGAAGGACTTCTTGCCCATCTTGCGCAGCAGGTTGCGCATGTTCATCGAGACATCGCCGAAGTCGATATCGACCGGGCAAGGCGTGACGCACTTGTGGCACACCGTGCAGTGGTCGGCCACGTCCTCGAACTCTTCCCAATGCTTGATGGAGACGCCGCGGCGGGTCTGCTCTTCATAGAGGAAGGCTTCCACCAGCAGCGAGGTCGCCAGAATCTTGTTGCGCGGCGAGTACAGCAGGTTGGCGCGCGGCACGTGGGTCGAGCAGACCGGCTTGCACTTGCCGCAGCGCAGGCAGTCCTTGACGCTGCTGGCAATGGCACCGATGTCGCTCTGCTGCATGATCAGCGACTCGTGGCCCATCAAACCGAACGACGGCGTGTAGGCATTGGACAGGTCGGCTTCCATGCCGGGCAGGTTCAGGAGTTTGCCCTTGTTGAAGCGGCCTTCCGGGTCCACGCGCTTCTTGTATTCGCGGAATTCGCCGATCTCGTCTTCGGTCAGGAATTCCAGCTTGGTGATGCCGATGCCGTGCTCGCCCGAGATCACGCCATTGAGCGAACGCGCCAACTTCATGATGCGCGCCACGGCGACGTGGGCATCCTGCAGCATTTCGTAGTGGTCGGAATTGACCGGGATGTTGGTGTGCACGTTGCCATCACCCGCGTGCATGTGCAGGGCCACGAAGACGCGGCCGCGCAGCACGCGCTTGTGGATGGCCTGGCATTCTTCCAGGATCAGCTTGAAGGCCGCGCCCGAGAAGATCTGGCGCAGTTGCGCCCGCACTTCCTGCTTCCAGGAGATGCGCACGGTGCGGTCCTGCACCACGTGGAAGACGGCGGCTTCGGGCTGGTCGATCAGGCGCTGCTCAAACACCGGCAGCATCTTTTCCAGGCCCAGTGCGGCCAGTTCTCCCTTGGCTTCATCCAGCGGCTTGTCCAGGTTGGCCAGCAGGTAGGACCAGCGTGCGTGGGTCTGTTCGAGCAGGCTCTCGGCCTGGTGGACGCGGTCTTCCAGCATTTCGGCGGCGGGGATGTCGTCACCCTCGGCGTCGTCGCTCTTGCCCAGCGGCAGGTTGCCCTTGACGAAGAAGCTGTCCAGTTCGGCCAGCAGTTGCAGCTTGTTCTTGATCGACAGCTCGATGTTGATGCGCTCGATGCCGTCGGTGTATTCGCCCATGCGGTTCAGCGGGATCACCACGTCTTCATTGATCTTGAAGGCATTGGTGTGCTTGGCGATGGCCGCCGTGCGCGAACGGTCCAGCCAGAATTTCTTGCGCGCTTCCGGGCTCACGGCCACGAAGCCTTCGCCCACACGGTTGTTGGCCATGCGGATGACTTCCGACGCGGCAGCGGCCACGGCATTCTCGTCATCGCCGACGATGTCGCCGATCAACACCATCTTGGGCAGCACGCCGCGCTTGGACTTGGTGGCATAGCCGACCGCGCGCAGGTAGCGCTCGTCCAGGTGTTCCAGGCCGGCCAGGATGGCGCCGCCCTTTTTGGTTTCGGCGTCGAGGTAATCCTTGATTTCGACGATCGAGGGAATCGCATCGCGCGCCTGGCCGAAGAATTCCAGGCAGACCGTGCGGGTCTGCTTGGGCATCTTGTGCAGGATCCAGCGGGCCGAAGTGATCAGGCCGTCACAGCCTTCCTTCTGCACGCCGGGCAGGCCCGAGAGGAACTTGTCGGTGACGTCCTTGCCCAGGCCTTCCTTGCGGAATTTCTTGCCGGAGATTTCCAGGATCTCGGTCTTGAAGACTTCGGTCTTCTGGCCCTTTTCGCCGGGATGCGACCACTCCAGCTTGAAGCGTGCCACTTCGACATCGTGGATCTTGCCCAGGTTGTGGTCCAGGCGGGTCACTTCCAGCCAGTCACCCTGCGGATCCACCATGCGCCAGCTGGCCAGGTTGTCCAGAGCGGTGCCCCACAGCACGGCCTTCTTGCCGCCTGCGTTCATGGCGACGTTGCCGCCGATGCAGGAGGCTTCGGCCGAGGTCGGGTCCACCGCGAAGACGAAGCCGGCCTTCTCAGCCGCATCCGAGACGCGCTTGGTGACCACGCCGGCACCCGAATAGATGGTGGCGTAGGGCTTGTCCAGGCCGGGCAGGATTTCCATCTCGACCGCGCCCAGCTGTTCCAGTTTTTCGGTATTGATGACGGCCGACATGGGCGTCAGCGGAATGGCGCCACCGGTGTAGCCGGTGCCGCCGCCGCGC
Organism: Herbaspirillum sp. Her4; assembly: GCF_057961335.1. Taxonomy (NCBI): domain Bacteria; kingdom Pseudomonadati; phylum Pseudomonadota; class Betaproteobacteria; order Burkholderiales; family Oxalobacteraceae; genus Herbaspirillum; species Herbaspirillum sp. Her4. The sequence continues at coordinate 33,651 of NZ_CM176330.1, forward strand.
GGGATGATGGTCAGGCCCAGTTCGATACAGGCCTTGACAAGGCCGGCCATCTCGTCTTCGCTGTCCGGGGTCAGCACCACGAAGGGGTACTCGACGCGCCAGTCGGTGGCGTCGGTCACGTGGGAGACGCGCGAGAGGCCATCGAACTTGATGTTGTCCTTGGCGGTATAGCGGCCCAGTACCTTGGTGGCGCGCTTGCGCAGGTCATAGGTCTGGCGGAATTCTTCGGCGAAATCGCCGATGGCCTTGCGGGCGGCCTTCAGCAAGGCTTCCACGCTGGCGCTGCGGCGCTGGGCCTCGGCGTCGCCGGATTCGGCCAGGTCGGTGGCCAGGCGGCGCTTGTCGACTTCGCTCAGGCGATGGTTCAGCGCCTCGATCAGGGCGGCGCGGCGCTTGGGGTTGTCCAGCAGGTCGTCCTGCAGATAGGGATTGCGGCGGACCACCCAGATATCGCCCAACACTTCATACAGCATGCGCGCCGAACGGCCGGTCTGGCGCTTGCCGCGCAGCTCGTCCAGCAGGGACCAGGAGGCTTCGCCCAACAACCGGATCACGATCTCGCGATCGGAGAAGGAAGTGTAGTTGTAAGGGATTTCGCGCAAGCGCGGTGTCGCTGCGCCATGCGGCGCGTCTGTAAGCAAAGCCTGGATCTGTGCGGGGGCGTTCATCGATGTATGAGGTAAATCTGCTGCCGGAGGTGCATTTTAGCCTATTGGCAAAACTCGCGATGGCCCGACCCGGGTTTTGGGCGCGCTTGCATGAGCTTTGAGAGACCTTGTGCGGCGGATCGGCGACGTTTGCAGCGAGCAGCGCGGCAATAGCCTCTACCAATTGGATTCATAATAACAATCAATTTCTAAAAATCGATTGCTAAAATCTATAATCCATCTCAACTACTCAGCCATCAGGGACATGCCCTGACCCATCCCGCCAAGGAGGCCCCATGTTGCAAACCCTGATGACCGAATTCCTGGAAAACCTGGCCATTACCCTGGCCGACTATGCCCAATGCAAGGCCTGACCGGGCCGCGACGACGCTACAAGGAGATCACCATGCATACCGCCATCCTCAACGAAGACACGGGCCTGACCATGAAGCTCAAGACCCGCCACCTGGCCGTGCTGGGTGTGACGGCGACCTTCCTGGCGATCCGCCTGGTCGAGAACCTGGTGCCGACTTTGGCAGGATGATTCACCTGCCTCCCGGAAACCCTGCCACGGCGCCCTTGCGGCGCCGTTTTGCTTCATCTTTTCAGGAATTTACGCCAGCCAGCTGCCCAGCTTGTGCCAGAAGCCATCCGGCACGTTCAGCAGCAGCCAGGTCATGAGCACGTAGCGGATGAACTTGCCGATGGCCATATAGAACACCGAAGGCCAGAACGGCAGCCGCAGCCAGCCGGCCAGGGTGCAGATGGGATCGCCGATACCGGGCAGCCAGGCCAGCAGCATGGTCTTGGCACCGAAACGCTCCAGCCAGTGGAACCAGCGCGAGGAGCGCTCCTTGGCGAAGGCCTGCTTGGCCCCATAGCCCATCCAGTAGTCGACGATACCGCCCAGGGTGTTGCCGAAGGTGGCCACCAGGATCACCGGCCAGAACATCTCCGGACTGGCCTTGATGACGGCAAACACCGCCGGTTCAGAACCCAGCGGCAGCAGGGTGGCCGAAATGAAGCTGATCAGGAACACCGAGGTCAGGCCGACGGTAGGAATGGCGAGGATATTGAGCAGCCAGAGGACGGCGGATTCGATCATGCAGGAGGCAGGTAGATGAAATCGGCTGGCCGCAGCCAGGAGGAAAACTTGCCACCCGTCAAGCCGGTCGGGTGGCGCAGCGTGCATTCTAGCTGGTGCCGCCGGGCCTGAATTCAAGAAGTGAAGAAAGATTCATCTCCGGCATCAGACACGCCAAGCTTGGCGTCGCCTTGGCCGGCTCCCTTATAATGTCCAGTTCCCCTGGCCCGGACCGGTGACCTGCCGGCCCGGCCCAGGAGGAAATCCCCAGCGGCTTACCCAGCCTTGATTCCTTTTACCCTGAATGCGATATGACCGCGCCTGAACCCGCTGCTGCTCGCCTGACTTCACTTCATTGATGACCAACATGAGTAACGATTATCTGAAAAAGATCCTGACCGCCCGCGTCTACGACGTCGCCCAAGAAACCCCGCTGGAACTGGCGAATACGCTGTCGCAAAGGATTGATAATCGAATTTACTTCAAGCGTGAAGACATGCAGAGCGTGTTCAGCTTCAAGCTGCGCGGCGCCTACAACAAGATGGCCCACCTGACGCCGGCGCAACTGAAGCGCGGCGTCATCTGCGCCTCGGCCGGCAACCACGCCCAGGGCGTGGCGCTCTCCGCAGCCCGCCTGGGCTGCCGCGCCGTGATCGTCATGCCCACCACCACCCCGCAGGTGAAGATCGATGCCGTCAAGGCGCGCGGCGGTGAAGTGGTGCTCTTTGGCGACTCCTTCACCGATGCCTACGAACACGCCTTGACGCTGGAAAAGAAGCAGAAGCTGACCTTCGTCCACCCCTTCGACGATCCTTACGTGATCGCCGGCCAAGGCACGGTGGGCATGGAAATCCTGCGCCAGCACCCGGAACCGATCCACGCCATCTTCGTGGCCATCGGCGGTGGCGGCCTGATCGCGGGCGTGGCCTCCTACGTCAAGGCAGTGCGGCCGGACATCAAGATCATCGGCGTACAGACCACCGACTCCGACGCCATGGCGCGCAGCCTGAAAGCCGGCCGCCGCGTGGCCCTGCCGGACGTGGGCCTGTTCTCGGATGGCACGGCGGTCAAGCTGGTAGGTGAAGAAACCTTCCGCATCGCCAAGGAGCTGGTAGACGAAGTCATCATCGTCGACACCGATGCCGTCTGCACCGCCATCAAGGACATCTTCCAGGACACCCGCAGCATCGTCGAACCCGCCGGCGCGCTGGCCGTGGCCGGTGCCAAGGCCTATGTGGAACGTGCCAAGGCCAGCAAGAAGCCGATCAAGGGCGAGTCCTTGATCACCATCGCCTGCGGTGCCAACATGAACTTCGACCGCCTGCGCTTCGTGGCCGAAATGGCGGACAACGGCGAGGCCCGTGAAGCGGTCTTCGCCGTCACCATTCCCGAAGAACGCGGCAGCTTCCGACGCTTCTGCGAAACGGTCGGCCCGCGCAACGTCACCGAATTCAACTACCGCATCAGCGACGCCAAGGCGGCCCATGTGTTCGTCGGTATCCAGGTATCGGCAGCGGATGAAGCAGGCAAGATCGCGCGCAATTTCGAGAAGGCAGGCTTTGGCGTGCTGGACCTGACCCATGATGAACTGGCCAAGGTCCACATCCGTCACCTGGTGGGCGGCAAGAGTGAACTGGCGGGCGATGAACTGCTGTATCGCTTCGAATTCCCGGAACGTCCGGGCGCGTTGATGAAGTTCCTTTCCAGCATGAACCCGGGCTGGAACATCAGCCTGTTCCACTACCGCAACCAGGGCGGCGATGTCGGCCGCATCCTGATCGGTGTGCAAGTGCCGAAGAAGGAAATGAAGGAATTCCGCGCGTTCCTGGCCCAGCTGGGCTATCGCCACTGGGACGAAACCAGGAACCCGCTGTACAAGCTCTTCCTCGGCTGATCAAGGCCGACGCCGCGCGCCATTTCAACTGCGCGCGGCGGCAACATCACAGAACGTCACCCGCAGCACCGCAGGAGTATTCATATGGACCACACCAACCCGCCCGCATCCACCGTCGGCCATTCGCCGGAAAGTTCTCCCCTGGGCAAGAGCTCGGAATATCCGACGCATTACGATCCGAGCCTGCTGTTCCCAATTCCGCGCGCGCCCAAGCGCGCCGAATTGCAGATCAGCGGCACCCTGCCCTTCTTCGGCGTGGACCTGTGGACGGCTTATGAAATCTCCTGGCTGAACCTGCGCGGCAAACCCCAGATCGCCATCGCCACCTTCATGGTGCCGGCCGATTCGCCCAACATCATCGAGTCGAAGTCCTTCAAGCTGTACTTGAATTCCTTCAATCAGGAGCGTCTGGAAAGCGCCGACCAGTTGATCGACAAGATGCGCACCGACCTCTCGGCCGCCGCCGGTGCCAGCGTGCAGGTGACGCTGACCGAATCCTCGCAGTTCGGGCAGATGCAGTTTGGTGAACTCTCGGGCCTGCTGCTGGACCGGCTCGATGTGGAAATCGAACCGGCCACCGGCGCGGCCCATCCCGACGGCAGCCTGCTGCGTGCCAATACCGACGAAGCCACGGTGGAAGAAACCCTGGTGTCGCACCTGCTCAAGTCCAACTGCCCGGTGACCAGCCAGCCCGATTGGGGCAGCGTGCAGATCCAGTACGTGGGCGCGCCCATCGACCAGGAACGGCTGCTGAAGTACATCATCGGCTTCCGCGAACACAATGAATTCCACGAGCAATGCGTGGAACGCATCTTCACCGACATCCTGCGCCACTGCAAACCGCAGAAGCTGGCGGTCTACGCTCGCTACACGCGGCGCGGCGGACTGGACATCAATCCCTGGCGCAGCAATTTCTCCAGCGCCAAGCCGCCTTCGCAACTGCGCAACGCGCGCCAGTAAGCGTCGACAATTCATCCCTGCAGGCTGTTCTCCGTGGTGCCAACACCACGGAGTGTCAGCAAATTGTTACAAAATCTTGCGACCAGCGGTGTCGTTGTCCCGTGGGGACAGCCATGGCCGCCATGATTTGGTAACATCTTGCGCTTCAGCAAGATCCACCTAGCGGGATATTTTTGCCACGATGGCAGTCCACACAAGCTGTGGATGAGCTGGCCGGCGACTCGCCTTTTGCCTGTTCCGTGGTCACCGAGCCGCCTGCACATCCCCTCGCTTACCCACTTGCCGTCGCGTTTTTTTGCTTTTCCCTTCAATAACAACCATGAAAACCACCACCCAGCTCCGGTGCCAGGCCGAAACCTTCACTTTTGGCGCGATATTGCGCAAAGCCGCCCTCGTCTCAGCCGTCACCTTGGCCCTGGCCCCTGCCGCCCACGCCGAAGACAACCAGTACAGCCTCTGGCAGCAAACCAAGGACCACGCCTCCAGGATCTGGAACCAGGGCGATGACGCCATCTACCTGTCCGGCGTGGCGCACCACGGCCGCAGCACCTACAGCCGCGACAAACTCAATGAACTCAACGAACATGCCTGGGGTGCCGGTTACGGCAAGACCCTGCGCAACGAGCAGGGCAATGATGAATCCCTGTACGGCTTCGTGATCAAGGATTCGCACCGCCATCCGCAGTACATGGCCGGCTATGCCTATGAATGGGTATTCCCGATCGCCAAGACCGGGCTGGAACTGGGCCTGGGCGGCACGGCCATGCTGATGAGCCGCCAGGATTACTTCAACAGCATCCCCTTCCCGGTACCGCTGCCGCTGGCCTCCATCGGTACGCAGAAGGCCAAGATCATGTTCGCCTACGTGCCGCGCCTGTCGGCCAACAAGAACAATGGCGACGTGCTGCTGATCTTCGGCCGCATCGAGATGTAATGCTCTTCAGCCCGCCGGTGCATGCCGGCGGGTCTGCTTTGCGGCATTCGTCCGGGCCGATGTGACCGGGCAACAGATGAGCCGCCCTTTCCTGCCGCGCTTTTTTCCACAGATCGTCACACATCATCGCCAACCATCACGGCGTGATATCCCTTGCGGCAACTTGTTGCCAACGATCATCGATCTTTCGTATGAAACTCGTGGCAATTCGGGGTTTTCTTCCCGAAATCCCCTCCTGTTCAGCGCTTTCAAAGCCCTCCGGCATCGGCAAAGAAGCCTATAATCCTGCTCAAAGCTTCAGTCCGTAGCAATTCCTTGAGCGTCATGACTAATCTCGCAAAAATCCTGTCTCCAGAAAACGTGGTTCTGGATCTGGAAGTGTCCAGCAAAAAAAGAGCTTTCGAACAAGCCGGCCTGACCTTCGAAAACAACAGCGGCATCGCGCGCTCCACCGTTTCCGAAAACCTGTTCGCACGAGAGCGTCTGGGTTCGACCGGACTGGGGCATGGCGTGGCCGTGCCGCACGGCCGCATCAAGGGCCTGAAGGCGCCGCTGGCGCTGTTCATGCGCCTGGCCGCACCGATTCCCTTCGAGTCGCCCGATGGTCAACCGGTCAAGCTGCTGGTGTTCCTGCTCATTCCCGACAACGTGACGCAGCAGCATCTGGAAATCCTCTCGGAAATCGCCGAGATGTTTTCCGACGATGCCTTCCGCAATGAACTCACCGTCGAGTCCGACCCTGCCGTGGTGCATGCCCGCATCGTGACCTGGCAGACCTCGATGGAAAAAGCCGGCTGAGGCCGGCACAATCAGGCTGCACCAAGCCGGCGGCAATTCCGCACCCTATTCTGTGAGCAGATCCGGATCTCCATGCCCAATTATTCCGCGTTGTCGATTCAGCAGCTGTACGAAGAAAACCGTGAATCCCTGCAACTGGGCTGGTTCGCCGGCTTCCCCGGCGGCGAGCGCCTGATCTCGGGCGATGCCGTCTCGGCCTCCGACCAGGTCGGCCACCTGAACCTGATCCACCCCGGCCGCCTGCAGGTCTTCGGCCATCAGGAAATCGAGTACTACAACCGCCTCTCCAACACTTCGCGCGCCTACCAGACCGCCGAACTGGTGGCCGGCGAGCCTCCTGCGTTCATCATCGCGCAGGGCCTGTCGACCCCGCCCGATATCCTGGCGGTGTGCGATGAAAAGAACATCCCGCTGTTTTCCACGCCGCTGCCGGCCGCGCAGGTGATCGATTATCTGCGCGTGTATCTCTCCAAGAAACTGGCCCAGCAGATCACCATGCACGGCGTGTTCATGGACGTGCTGGGCGTGGGCGTGTTGATCACCGGTGAATCGGGACTGGGCAAGAGCGAACTGGGTCTTGAACTGATCTCGCGCAGCCACGGCCTGGTGGCCGATGACGCGGTGGAGTTCGCGCGCATCGCGCCCAACATGATCGAGGGCCGCTGCCCGCCGCTGTTGGCCAACCTGCTGGAAGTGCGCGGCTTGGGTCTGCTGGACATCAAGGCCATCTTTGGCGAGACCGCCGTGCGCCGCAAGATGCGCCTGAAGCTCATCGTCCACCTGGTCCGCCGCAGCACGCTGGAAGAAAACTACGAACGCCTGCCGCTGGATGCGCAATATGAAGAAGTGCTGGGCCTGCCGATCCGCAAGGTGGTCATTCCCGTGGCGGCCGGCCGCAACATCGCGGTGCTGCTGGAAGCCGCCGTGCGCAACACCATCCTGCAACTGCGCGGCATCGATACCCTCAAGGAATTCATCGAACGCCAGCGGCGCGCCATGAACGGCGAATAAGCCGGACAAGCCGGACGCAATTTTCCCGCTCGTCGGGAAAACTTTCGGTGGCGCGTTGGCCTACCCGTGCCGCCACGCAGGCACGGGTGATGCGTTATGATTCCGCCATGCGAATCGTTCTGATCACCGGCATTTCCGGCTCCGGCAAATCGGTAGCACTTCACGTGCTGGAAGACGCCGGCTATTTCTGCGTCGACAATCTCCCGCCCTCCCTGCTGTGCGACCTGGTGCAGACCCGCATCAAGGAAGGTGCAAGCATGCTGGCCGTGGCCACCGATGCCCGCAGTGCCGATTCACTGGCCACGCTGCGCACCGACATCGAGCAGTTGCGCGCCGATGGCCATGACGTCAAGGTGTTCTTCCTGACCGCCTCCGACGAAACCCTCATCACCCGCTTCTCCGAGACGCGCCGCAGCCATCCGCTGTCGCACCGCCTGCTGCCGGGCCGCCCGACCTCATCGGACCGCCTGACCCTGACCGAGTGCATCGCGCTGGAAAAGGAGATGCTGGGCGACCTGCAGGACATCGGCCTGGTCATGGATACCTCGCAGCTCAGCTCCAACAAGCTGCGCCGCTGGATCAAGGACCTGGTGGATCTGGAACGCTCGCCGCTGACCCTGCTCATCGAATCCTTCGGCTTCAAGCACGGCCTGCCGCTGGATGCCGACCTGGTGTTCGACGTGCGCATGCTGCCCAATCCGCACTATGACGCCGAACTGCGCCCGCTGACCGGACGCGATGCACCGGTGATCGAGTTCCTGGTGGCCTATCCGGAAGTGGCCGAGATGTACAACGACATCCGCGGCTTCGTCGAAAAGTGGCTGCCCTCCTTCAAGAACGACAACCGCAGCTATCTCACCGTGGCCATCGGCTGCACCGGTGGCCAGCATCGTTCAGTCTATCTGGCTGAGCAACTGGCCAGCCATTTCCGCGCCACTGAACAGGTGGTGTGCAGGCATCGCCAGCTGAACTGACAGGTGCGCGCTTCCGAAGTGTCAGGTGCGGGGACTTGAAGTGTCAGGTGTGAGACCCGCAACTGTCAGGTGAACTGTTCAGGCACTGGCCAGCAGATCGTCCGCCCGCAAGACCCCCAGCAAGAGTTTCTTGACCGGTGCCGGCAAGGGCGCATCGGCCAGCTTGCGCGCCGGATACCACACCAGCCCGCCTTCGGCGATGCGATGGCTACGGCTCTTCAGGGCAACCTGGAACGGTGCCACATGCAGCTTGAAGTGCGTGAAGACGTGCGAGAACGGTTGCAGCTTGCGGCATCCATCCAGTTCGCCATAGGGTGCCACCAGGGTGCGAACGGCAATGTCGAAGTGCTCGGCATTGCCCACGCCGATTTCCGGCAGGGACAGCAGGCCGCCCCAGATGCCGCTGTCGGGGCGCTGCTCCAGCAGCACATCCTCGCCCTGGGTGATGACCAGCATCACCGTTTCCTTTTCCGGCACGGCTTTCTTCGGTTTGCTCACCGGCAGTTCGGCCACGCGATCCTCGGCCAGCGCCACGCAGCGTCCGGCCAGCGGACAGCGTGTGCAAGCCGGCTTGCCGCGCACGCACAGCGTCGCGCCCAGGTCCATCAGGCCTTGGGTGTAGGACTCGATATCCTCTTCCGGGAGCAGGGCCACCGCGCGCAGCCACAGCTGGTCTTCGACCGGCTTGGCACCGGGATAGCCATCCACTCCGAACACGCGCGCAAAGACGCGCTTGACGTTGCCGTCGAGGATGGCCGCGCGGCGTCCATAGGAAAAGGCGGCGATGGCAGCTGCAGTTGAACGCCCGATGCCGGGCAGGTCGGCCAGCAGCGCCGGATCGTCCGGGAAGCGGCCACCGTATTCAGCCACCACCCGCTGCGCACACTTGTGCAGGTTGCGCGCGCGCGTGTAGTAACCCAGGCCGCTCCACAGCGCCATCACGTCCTCAGAGGGGGCGGCGGCCAGCGCGAAGACATCCGGACAGCGCTCCAGGAAGCGCTGGTAATACGGAATCACGGCAGCAACCTGCGTCTGCTGCAGCATGATCTCGGAGAGCCACACGCGATAGGCATCGCGCGTGTTCTGCCAAGGCAGCTTGTGACGGCCATGCTGCTTCTGCCAGGCGATGACCTCCGCCGAAAAGGAGGGATCTTCATACTGCGCGCCCGCGTTCTCGGCGGTGGACGCCTTCTTGCGGCGCGATTCGACAAGTCCCTTCATTTCTGGCAGCTCACGCAGTAGAAGGTGGAGCGCTGGCCCTGCTTGATCTGGCGGATCGGTGCCGCGCAGATGCGGCAGGGCTCGCCGGTACGGTTGTAGACGAAATAATTCTGCTGGAAGTAACCCGACTGACCGTTGACTGCAATGAAGTCGCGCAGCGTGCTGCCACCCTGCTCGATGGCGGCGGCCAGCGTCTCGCGGATGGCTTCGGCCAGGCGCTCATAGCGCGCCAGACTGATCTTGTACGCCGGGGTCTTGGGATTGATGCGGGCCTTGAACAGGCTTTCCGACGCATAGATGTTGCCGACCCCGACCACGATGTCGCCCGCCAGCAGCACCTGCTTGATGGGCGCGCTGCGGCCGCGCGTCTGGTTGAACAGCTCGCGCGCGCTGAACTTGTCTTCCAGCGGCTCCAGCCCCAGGCTGCGCAGCAGCAGGTGCTCTTCGATGTCGCCGTCGCTGAGGTCATGCCACAGGATGGCACCGAAGCGGCGCGGGTCGGTCATGCGCATGACCTGGCCGCCGACTTCGAGGTCGAAGTGGTCGTGCTTCTGTGGCGCGATGCCCGGCGGCAGGATGCGCAGGTGGCCGGACATGCCCAAGTGCACGATGAGCGTGCCATGGTCGAAATGGATCAGCAGATATTTGCCGCGTCGCCCTGTGCTGCGGATCACGCGCCCGGCCAGCAGGGTGTGCAAGCCCTCGGGGAAAGGCCAGCGCAGGCCGGTATGACGCAGCACGACGCCGCTGACGGTGCGCCCTTCCAAATGGGGCGCGACCCCGCGGCGGGTGACTTCGACTTCTGGTAATTCAGGCATGGGCTTGCGGATCGCGGTGATCCGGGAGGACGAGCAGGAAGCTGCATATGATAATGCACTTGCTGAAATCAAGACCTGAAGCCGCGTGTGCAACCTCGGGACAGACGCTTGTCAAAGATGGATTACACTGCGTTATCCGTAGCATCGTCAGTCTCAATGCCGTCAGCAACGCCACGGTTGTTGCGCGTAAAATCGAACCTCTCCGAATCGTCAGGATGACATCTTGAAAAAAACCATCGCCCTCCTCACCAGTTCCCTGCTGCTGACTGCCTGCGCGAGCTTCCAGCAGCCCGGCGACAAGGCGAACGCCCAGGCGGCCACTGACCAGAAGACGGCTTCCTCCAAGCCGGCCAACCGCAAGAAAGCCCCCAAGGCCAAGGTCCAGCAGCAGGAAGACGCGCTGCCGGCCATGGAGCTGAGCGAGGACATCCTTTACAAAGTGCTGACAGCCGAGATCGCCTTCCAGCGCGGCCAATGGCAATCGGCCTACGTGACCATGCTGGCCGCCGCCCAGCAGACGCGTGACCCGCGCCTGGCCAAGCGCGCCGCCGAGATGGCCGTGGCCGCGCGCCAGGCCGGCGAAGCGCTGGTGGCGGTACGCCTGTGGACCGAACTGGCACCGCATTCGGATGAAGCCCTGCAGAATTATCTGGGCCTGATCATGCTCTCGGACAGCGTCGACGAAATCGAACCGCTGCTCACCCAGCGCCTGGCCGATGCCGCCCCGCAGGCGCGCGGACCGATGCTGCTGCAGATCCAGCGTCTGCTGGCGCGGGCCAAGGACAAGCAGGCCAGCTATACCATCCTGCAAAACATCAGCAAGCCTTATGGCGACCTGATGGAAACCCATCTGGCCCTGGCCCAGGGTGCCTTCGGCATGGGCGATGGCGCCACCGCCCAGCGCGAAGCCGCCGCGGCCATGAAGATCAAGCCCGATTCGGAACTGGCCGTGCTCACCGCCGCCCAGGTTGCCTCCAACAACAAGGATGCGACCAAACTGGTGACCGATTTCCTGCGCAAGTATCCGGATGCGCGTGAAGTACGCGTGGCCTATGCCCGCAGCCTGGTCGAGCAGAAGGACTTCAAGCTGGCCCGCACCCAGTTCGAGACCCTGCTGAAGGAAGACGGCGAAGACGCCACCACCCTCTTCGCGCTGGGCGTACTGTCGGCCCAGACCGACCAGTTGAAGGATGCCGAATACTATCTGCAGCGCTACCTGCAGGTGCTCTCGGCCCAGCCCGAGGAAGACCGCGATCCCAGCCAGGCCCTGCTGCTGCTCTCGCGCATCGCCGAGGAGCGCCGCGATCTGGATTCGGCCCTGCGCTATCTCGATCAGGCTGAGCCCGGCACCGAAGGCTATCTGAACATCCAGGTCCGCCGCGCCCAATTGCTGGCCCGCAAGAACGACATCGAAGGCGCGCGCAAGGCGCTGGAAGATGCGCAAGCCGAATCGACCAACGATGGCGAGCAGCTGCAATTGCTGCTGGCCGAATCGAGCCTGCTGCGCGATGCCAACCGCAACCAGGAAGCGGCCGACGTGCTCAAGGGCGGCCTGCAGCGCTTCCCCAACAATACCGACCTGCTCTACGACTACTCCATGGTCCTGGAAAAGCTGGGCAAGTTCGACGAGATGGAAAAGTCGCTGCGCCGCGTGATGCAGCTGGCACCGGGCAACCAGCACGCGTACAACGCGCTGGGCTATTCGCTGGCCGATCGCAACATCCGCCTGCCGGAAGCGCTGGAACTGATCCAGAAGGCGGCCGACCTGGCCCCGGAAGATCCTTTCATTGCAGACAGCTTGGGCTGGGTGCTGTTCCGCATGGGCCGCGCCGAACAGGCCGAAACCCAGATGCGCCGCGCCTATGGCCTGCGCCCCGATGTGGAGATCGGCGTGCACCTGGGCGAAGTCCTGTGGACCAATGGCAAGCAGGACGAAGCCCGCAAGGTCTGGCGCGAAGTGAGCCTCAAGGAACCCAACAATGAAGTCCTGAAAAGCACGCTGTCGCGTCTCAATGTGAAGTTATGAGCAAAACACGCGCTTTCCCGGGGGCTGCTGCCCTCTGCCTGGCCGCTCTGCTCGGCGGTTGCGCCACGGTGTCGCAGGATGCCGTGGCACCGGACGCCACCGCACCGGCTTACCAGTCCAGCATCGAGATCGATGGCCGCATCTCGGTGCAGTACGAGCAGGATGATCGTCCGCAATCGCTGCATGGCAGCTTCTTCTGGAAGCAGACTGCGCAGGAGCTGAACCTGGAGATGTTCTCGCCGCTGGGCCAGACGGTGGCCACCATCAACGTCAAGCCCGGGATCGCCACGCTGGTGCAGTCAGGCCGCGCACCGCAGGTGGCGGCCGATGTGGATGCCCTGGCCGCGCAATCGCTGGGCTGGCCGCTGCCGGTCTCGGGCATGCGCCAGTGGCTGCAGGGCAGCGGCATCGATGCCAGCGGCAAGCCCTTCGTGGCCAAGGCTGGCGAGAACGATGCCAGCTTCACCACCCGCGATGGCTGGCGCGTGACCTATGCCAACTGGGAAAGCGATGCCGCCAGCGGCCAGACGCGCCCCAAACGCATCGACCTCACCCGCAGCACGACGCAGGCCGGCAAGGTGGCGATCCGCATCGCCATCGATGGCTGGAAGAAGCCTTGATGGAATGCCTGATGGCTGACCCTGCACCGCGTTTGATCCACAACTGAAGAATTCGTACTGCGCATGACCATCACCCTCACCGCCTGCCCGGCGCCGGCCAAGCTCAACCTGTTCCTGCACGTGACCGGCCGCCGCCCGGATGGCTATCACCTGCTGCAATCAGCCTTCCAGTTGATCGACCGCTGCGACACGCTCGATTTCAGCCTGCGCGAGGACGGGCAGATCCGCCGTACCAATGAGGTCCCCGGCGTGCCTGAGGCATCGGACCTGGTGATCCGCGCCGCGCACCTGCTGCGCGAGGCCAGCGGCCGGCCGCAACCGGGTGCCGACATCACCGTGCACAAGGTGCTGCCGATGGGTGGCGGGGTCGGTGGCGGCTCCTCCGATGCAGCAACGACATTATTGGTCTTGAATCATTTATGGAAATGCGGATACAATCGCGCCTCGCTGATGGAGATGGGCCTGAAGCTGGGTGCTGATGTTCCCTTCTTCCTGTTCGGCCGCAATGCATTCGCCGAAGGTGTGGGTGAAGAATTGTCGGCACTGCGTACCGCAGATTGCTGGTATGTGGTGATCGAACCGGGCGTATCTGTTCCAACTTCAATAATTTTTTCATCAAAGTTGTTGACAAGGGATACGAAACCAATCAGAATAACGGACTTTCCTGATGCGACGAAACAAGTTGCTTCCAGCTTCGGGAAAAACGATCTGGAAATGGTGGCAACCGCACATTTCCCCGAAGTGGCAGCAGCAGTCGAGTGGCTGGGCAAATTCGGGAGTGCGAGGATGACCGGATCTGGCGCTTGTGTGTTTAGTGCATTCGAACACGAACATCAGGCAGACGAAGTGCTCAAGCAATTGCCTTCGCGCTGGATCGGCTGGAAAGCCAAAGCGATGCAGGAACATCCTCTCGCCCATTTAGTGCAGTCGTAATAGAGAATTAGAGAATTGGTTTGACGAAGACGCAGCGCCTGATGATGAGCGCGCCGGCACGGCAAACAGCAAGTTGCGTAGGGGAATCGCCAAGCTGGTTAAGGCACCGGATTTTGATTCCGGCATTCCAAGGTTCGAATCCTTGTTCCCCTGCCATTTAATTCGGACAGGCCTTGTTTGATCAGGCCCGGGTCCAGTCAGAAAAATAAGCCGTCAATGTGAGACCGAACAAGTCAAGCATTGTCGGCTTTTCGACTTTTTAACGATTGCATTCAGGGATACCCACATGGCACTTGAGAACCTGATGGTTTTTACGGGCAACGCCAACCCCGAACTGGCGCGCGGCGTCGCTGAGAAACTCGGTATCCCGCTGGGCAAGGCCAACGTTTCCAAGTTCTCCGACGGCGAAGTGATGGTCGAGATCAATGAAAACGTTCGCGGCAAGGACGTCTTCGTGCTGCAGTCCACCTGCGCACCGACCAATGACAACCTGATGGAAATCATGATCATGGTCGATGCCCTGAAGCGCGCATCGGCTGGTCGCATCACCGCCGCCATCCCCTACTTCGGCTATGCCCGCCAGGACCGCCGCCCGCGTTCGGCGCGTGTGGCCATCTCGGCCAAGGTCGTGGCCAACATGCTGCAGGAAGCCGGCGTCGAGCGCGTCCTGATCATGGATCTGCACGCAGACCAGATCCAGGGCTTCTTCGATATCCCGGTGGACAACATTTACGCTTCGCCGATCCTGCTGGGCGACCTGGTCAACAAGAACTACGACGACCTGCTGGTCGTGTCGCCCGACGTCGGCGGCGTGGTGCGCGCACGTGCGCTGGCCAAGCGCCTGAACTGCGACCTGGCCATCATCGACAAGCGCCGTCCGAAGGCCAACGTCTCCGAAGTGATGAACATCATCGGTGAAGTCGAAGGCCGCAACTGCGTCATCATGGATGACATGGTCGATACCGCCGGTACCCTGACCAAGGCAGCGGAAGTACTGAAGGAACGTGGCGCCAAGAAGGTCGTGGCTTACTGTACGCACCCTGTGCTGTCGGGTCCGGCCATCGATCGCATCGCCAATTCGCCGCTGGATGAACTGGTCGTCACCGACACCATTCCGCTGTCGCCCGCTGCACGCGGCTGCCCGAAGGTACGTCAGCTGACCTGCGCCGACCTGCTGGCCGAGACCTTCAAGCGCATCACCAAGGGTGACTCGGTGATGTCGCTGTTTGCTGAATAAGATTTTGCATTCGCCTCGCTGCGTTTTTTGCAGCGAGGTTTTTTCGTATTCCCTGGTCGCGGGGAATATTTATCTCACGGGGCAACCGTCCATGGAATGATTCCACGACGAGCCTCGCCAACATTGGAGTTATCACATGAAAGTCATCGCCTTTCCGCGTAATGAACAGGGCACCGGAGCGAGCCGCCGCCTGCGTCGCGCGGGTCAAACCCCGGGTATCGTCTACGGTGGCACCGCTGCCCCGCTGAACATCGCTGTTGACCACAACGCGCTGTACCACGCCCTGAAGAAGGAAACCTTCCACTCGTCCATCCTGGACCTGGAAATCGACGGCAAGGTCGAGCAAGTGCTGCTGCGTGACTTCCAAGTCCACGCGTTCAAGCAACTGGTCCTGCACGTTGACTTCCAACGCGTGGATGCTTCCCAGAAGCTGCACACCAAGGTGCCCCTGCACTTCGTGAACGCTGAAGTCTCGCCGGCCGTCAAGCTGCACGGCGGCATCATCAGCCACGTGGCTGCTGAACTGGACGTGACCTGCCTGCCGAAGAACCTGCCTGAGTTCATCGAAGTCGACCTGGCCAAGCTGGACGTCGGTCAATCGATCCACCTGGCTGACCTGAAGCTGCCCAACGGCGTGACCGCCGTGACCCAGGAAAACCTGACCATCGCCACCGCCACCGTGCCGGCTGGTCAAGTGGCCGCTGAAGGTGAAGCTGCTGGCGGCGCTGAAGAAGCCAAGTAATTCGCTTTTTCCGCTGCAAGAAAAAACCCGCCAATTTGCGTTGGCGGGTTTTTTTTCGTCTGGCGGGATGGCGACGGGCATCGTCGCATCCAATCAGCGGCCCTTCAGGGTGAGCCATGCCTGGCGCTGACGCAGCACTGCCACCGGCTTGGCCAGCGGCTTGAGCGTGACCTGCGGTGCGGTATCGGACTTGAGCCTGAGACTGAACTCCATGAGCTCATCACGGCGGAAAGCGTGGATGCGCACGGTGTCATTGAAACGATAGCGCGCCAGCAGACCATCGGGGCCCGCAGCCGGTACGCGCAGGCCATCAATGGCGACCAGTTTGTCGCCGGCCGAGAGACCCGCCTGCATCGCCGGGCCGCCCTCATAGACGGCGGCCAGCTTGGCATCGCCGCCTTCCTTGCCGATGCGCGCACCGAGCCATGGCTTGGCGTCGGCCGGTACGCTGGCCTCATAGGCCACACCGAAGGCGGGCAGCAGATCGACCAGCGGCACGTCCTCGGTACCACGGATGTGACGGTCATGGAAACGCTTGAGATCAGCGCCGCTCAACTCTTCCATGATGGCCAGGATCTCGTCTTCCGGCACGCCCTGCTGCTTGCCGTCGTAGAAGTCGCGGCCATAGCGTGTCCACAGCCCGCGCATCACGTCATCCAGCGAACGGCGGCCACGGGTCTGGGTGCGGATGGTCAGGTCCAGCCCCAGCGCCACCAGCGAGCCCTTGGTGTAGTAGCTGACGATGGCATTGCTGGCGTTTTCATCCTGACGGTAATACTTCACCCAGGCATCGAAGCTGGACTCGGCCACGCTCTGCTTCTTGCGGCCGGTGCCGCGCAGGACGCCCGTGACCGTCTTGCCGACCAGCTTGAGGTAATTGTCCAGATCGATGACCCCGGTACGGACCAGGAACAGGTCATCGTAATAACTGGTAAAGCCCTCGAAGAGCCACAGCAGCGAGGTGTAATTTTCCTGACGCAAATCGTAGGGCGCGAACACCGCCGGCTTGATGCGTTTGACGTTCCAGGTGTGGAAATACTCATGGCTGCACAAGCCCAGGTAAGTGCGGTAGCCATCGGTCTGTTCCGGCTTGCCCTTGACCGGCAGGTCGGCCCGCGAGCAGATCAGCGCAGTCGATGCACGGTGCTCCAGACCACCGTAGCCGTCACCCACGGCCAGCGTCATGAAGACATAGCGATCCATGGGGGCACGCTTGCTGCGCGGCTCGAAGAAGGCGATCTGCGCCTCGCAGATCTTCTTCAAGTCATCGCACAGGCGTGCCAGGTCGAGATTGGGCACGCGGCCCGTGATGACCACATCGTGTGGCACGCCATGCGCCTGGAAAGTGGCCAGGGCAAAGTCGCCGATCTCTACCGGATGATCAATCAGCGCATCGTAGTTCGGTGCAACGTAAGTCCCGAAACCATAGCGCCTGGCCTTGAGTTCCGGCATGGCCGTGGCCACGCGCCAGCGCTTGAAGTCATCCCCTTCCGGGCGAACGATGTCCACCACGTGCTCACCCTCCTCGAAACCATGCGCGGCCAGGAAGACGCTGGTGCCATTGAAGAAGCCATGCGTGCGGTCCAGGTGGGCCGTGCGCACCGACAGGTCCCAGGCATACACCTGATAGTGCAGCGTGAGCGCACCCTTGCAGGGGGCGGCTTGCCAGGTGTGCTTGTCCAGTTTCTTCACTGCCACCTTGCGGCCATTGGATTCGCCACGCAGCTGCACGATGTTCTTGCCGAATTCACGAATCATGTAGCTCCCCGGAATCCAGGCAGGCAGCGAGAAGACCTGGCCGTCAGCGGCCGGGCTATCCACGGTGACGCTGACGTCGTAGAGATGGGAGGCAGGATCGAGGGAAGTGATGCGGTAGCGGATCGGAGTTGCCATTGCGATGTGCGTAGGGATGGTGCCGGCAGGCGGCGATGGGCCATTTTACACGCGCGGCCAAAGGGCATGGGGCTTGGGGCGCAGGCATGGCACGAAACTCATGACGAAAAAAAACCGGACCGGCTTGCGCCGATCCGGGTCCAGGGTCAAACGAAAAATGCAGAAAACTGCGTACTGCTTGATACTTTTTAAATCATATAAATCATTCAGCGTTCAGTACGAGGCGACCAATCAGCGCGGCAGCAGCGAAGAACCCATCAGGAATTCATCCACCGCACGTGCGCACTGGCGGCCTTCGCGGATCGCCCACACCACCAGCGACTGACCACGGCGCATGTCGCCCGCAGCAAAGACCTTGTCCACCGACGTCTTGTAGCAGCCTTCGCCATCGGTCGTGGCCTTGGCATTGCCGCGTGCATCCTTCTCGACACCGAAGGCATCGAGCACCTGCTGCACCGGCGAGACGAAGCCCATGGCCAGCAGCACCAGGTCAGCCTTGATCTCGAATTCCGAATCGGGCACTTCGACCATCTTGCCGTCCTTGAACTCGACGCGCGCCGCGATCAGCTTCTCGACCTTGCCGCCCTTGCCTTCCAGGCGCTTGGTGGTCACCGCGAAATCACGTGCGCAACCTTCTTCGTGCGAGGAAGAGGTACGCAGCTTGATCGGCCAGTAGGGCCAGACCAGCGGCTTGTTTTCGGATTCCGGCGGTTGCGGCATCAGTTCGAACTGGGTCACCGAAGCCGCACCGTGACGGTTGGAGGTACCGACGCAGTCGGAGCCGGTGTCGCCACCGCCGATGACGACCACGTTCTTGCCGGTAGCCATGATCTGGCTCTTGAGCTTGTCGCCGGCATTGACCTTGTTCTGCAACGGCAGGAAGTCCATGGCGAAATGCACGCCCTTCAGTTCGCGGCCCGGCACCGGCAGGTCACGCGGGGATTCCGCACCACCAGCGATCACGACGGCGTCGAATTCCTTCTTCAGCTCTTCCGGGGTGACGCTTTCCTTGGACCAGTTGTTGACGGTCTCGGGGAATTCCTTGCCGACGAACACGCCGGTACGGAAGCTCACGCCTTCGGCCTTCATCTGTTCGACGCGCAGGTCGATGTGCGACTTTTCCATCTTGAAGTCGGGGATGCCATAACGCAGCAGGCCGCCGACGCGATCATTCTTTTCAAAGACGGTCACGTCGTGACCGGCGCGCGCCAGCTGCTGGGCAGCGGCCAGGCCGGCAGGACCGGAGCCGACCACGGCGACCTTCTTGCCGGTCTTGACCGCAGCAGGTTGCGGCACGACCCAGCCGTTTTCCCAGCCCTTGTCGATGATGAAGTGCTCGATCGACTTGATGCCTACGGCGTCATTGTTGATGCCCAGGGTGCAGGCGGCTTCGCAGGGTGCCGGGCAGATGCGGCCGGTGAACTCGGGGAAGTTGTTGGTCTGGTGCAGGGTGTCCAGGGCTTCCTTGTAGTTGCCGCGATAAACCAGGTCATTCCAGTCGGGAATGATGTTGTTGACCGGGCAGCCGTTGTTGCAGAAGGGGATGCCGCAGTCCATGCAACGCGCGCCCTGGATCTTGGCGTCAGCGTCGCTCAGGTGCAGGACGAATTCCTTGTAATGCTTGGTACGCGCGGCAGGTGCCTCGCTGGCCTCTTTCAGGCGCTGGTACTCCATGAAACCGGTTGCTTTTCCCATTTTCCTCTCACATTCTCGCTAAGGATGCGGCGGGCGGCGCTCTTCACTTTTCGCGCCACGCCCGCCGGCGTGCTTGATTGATTAGTCCGATTGATGCCTGGCTGAAAATCAGGCAGCGACCTTTTCCTTCTTCGTTTCGGCAGCGGCGGCCAGTTCGGCCAGCGCACGCTTGTACTCGGTCGGGAACACCTTGACGAACTTGGCGCGCGACGCCGCCCAGTTATCCAGCAGGTAGCGCGCACGCGTGCTGCCGGTGTACTTGAAGTGGCGTTCAATCAAGCCGCGCAGGATGGCTTCGTCGGTCTGGCGTTCGCCACCGCGCAGCAGGCTGTGCCAGATGTCGCGGCCCAGGGTCTGCTCCTGCTCGGTGTCGGACAGGACCTTCTCCAGGCTGACCATCGAGGTATTGCACTTGCCGGCGAAATCGCCTTCCGGGTCATACACATAGGCGATACCACCCGACATGCCCGCTGCGAAGTTGCGGCCGGTGTTGCCCAGCACCACTACGGTGCCGCCGGTCATGTATTCGCAACCGTGGTCGCCGGTGCCTTCCACCACTGCAGTGGCACCGGAGTTGCGCACGGCGAAACGCTCGCCGGCTACGCCGTTGATGAAGGCTTCACCGCTGATGGCACCGTACAGGACGGTATTGCCGGAAATCATGTTGTCCACCGCACGGCCACGGAACTCGGTGTTGGGACGCACGATGATGCGGCCACCCGACAAGCCCTTGCCGACGTAGTCGTTGCCTTCGCCGACCAGGTCCAGGGTCACGCCCTTGGCCAGGAAGGCGCCAGCGGACTGGCCTGCGGTACCTTGCAGCTGGATGTGGATGGTGTCGTCCGGCAGGCCTTCATCGCCGTAACGCTTGGCCACTTCACCCGAGAGCATGGCGCCGACGGTACGGTTGAGGTTCTTGATCGGGGAGATGAACGAAACCTTCTCGCCCTTCTCCAGCGCGATCTTGGCTTGCGCGATCAGCTTGTGGTCCAGTGCCTTGTCCAGGCCGTGGTCTTGCACGTCGGTGTGGTACACCGGCAGGTTCGATTCGGGCTGGTGGAAGATGCGGCTGAAGTCCAGGCCCTTGGCCTTCCAGTGCGCGATGGCCTTGGAACGGTCCAGCAGGTCGGCGCGGCCGATCAGTTCGTCGAACTTGCGAATGCCCAGCTGGGCCATGATCTGGCGCGCTTCTTCAGCGATGAAGAAGAAGAAGTTGACCACGTGTTCCGGCTTGCCGGAGAACTTGGCGCGCAGCACCGGATCTTGCGTAGCCACGCCCACCGGGCAGGTGTTCAGGTGGCACTTGCGCATCATGATGCAGCCTTCGACCACCAGCGGTGCGGTGGCGAAACCGAATTCGTCCGCGCCCAGCATGGCGCCAATGACGACGTCACGGCCGGTCTTCATCTGGCCGTCAGCCTGCACGCGGATGCGGTTGCGCAGGCCGTTCAGGACCAGGGTCTGCTGGGTTTCCGCCAGGCCCAGTTCCCACGGGGAACCGGCGTGCTTGATCGAGGACAGCGGCGAAGCACCGGTACCGCCATCGTGACCGGCGATGACCACGTGATCCGACTTGGCCTTGGCCACACCGGCAGCAACGGTACCGACACCCACTTCGGAGACCAGCTTGACCGAGATGGAAGCGCGCGGGTTGACGTTCTTCAGGTCGTGGATCAGTTGGGCCAGATCCTCGATGGAGTAGATGTCATGGTGCGGCGGCGGCGAGATCAGGCCCACGCCCGGCACCGACACACGCAGCTTGGCGATGTATTCCGAGACCTTGTGGCCGGGCAGCTGGCCGCCTTCGCCAGGCTTGGCACCCTGGGCCATCTTGATCTGGATCTGGTCAGCCGAGATCAGGTATTCGGCGGAGACGCCGAAACGGCCCGAGGCCACCTGCTTGATGCGCGAGCGCAGCGAGTCGCCTTCCAGCAGGGGAATGTCGACTTCGATGTGTTCCTTGCCGATTTCGGACGCCAGGGTCGCACCTTGCTTGATGGGGATGCCCTTCAACTCGTTGCGATAACGGTTGACGTCCTCGCCACCTTCACCGGTGTTGGACTTGCCGCCGATGCGGTTCATCGCGATGGCCAGCGTGGCGTGGGCTTCGGTCGAGATCGAGCCCAGCGACATGGCACCGGTGGCGAAGCGCTTGACGATTTCCTTGGCCGGTTCCACTTCATCGATCGAGATCGCCTTGGAGGGGTCGATCTTGAACTCGAACAGGCCGCGCAGCGTCATGTGGCGCTTGGACTGGTCGTTGATGATCTGGGCGTATTCCTTGTAGGTGTTGTAGCTGTTCGAACGGGTCGAGTGCTGCAGCTTGGCGATCGCGTCCGGGGTCCACATGTGCTCTTCGCCACGGATGCGGAAGGCGTATTCGCCACCGGCGTCCAGTGCGTTGGCCAGCACCGGGTCGGCGCTGAAGGCGGCGGTGTGCAGGCGCAGCGCTTCTTCGGCCACTTCGAACACGCCGATGCCTTCGACGTTGGACGCGGTGCCCTTGAAGTACTTGTCCACCAGTGCCTTCGACAGGCCGATGGCTTCGAAGATCTGCGCGCCGCAGTAGGACATGTAGGTCGAGATGCCCATCTTGGACATGACCTTCAGCAGGCCCTTGCCGACCGCCTTCTGGAAGTTGTAGATGGCCTTCTCAGGCGACAGGTCGCCCGGCAGACCCTTGGCCAGATCGGCCAGCGTGTCCATGGCCAGGTACGGGTGAATCGCTTCGGCGCCATAGCCTGCCAGCAGGGCGAAGTGGTGCGTTTCGCGGGCCGAACCGGTTTCCACCACCAGGCCGGTGGAGGTGCGCAGGCCCTTGCTGACCAGGTGCTGGTGGATGGCCGAGGTGGCCAGCAGTGCCGGGATCGGCAGCTGGTCGGCATCGACCTTGCGGTCCGAGATGATCAGGATGTTGTGGCCCGACTTGACCGCATCCACGGCCTTGGCGCACAGCGAAGCCAGGCGCGCTTCGATGCCTTCCTTGCCCCAGGCGACGGGGTAGCAGATGTTCAGTTCGTAGGACTTGAACTTGCCGCCGCTGTGCGCGCTGATGTTGCGCAGCTTGGCGATGTCGTCATAGTCCAGCACCGGCTGCGACACTTCCAGGCGCATCGGCGGGTTGATGTTGTTGGTGTCCAGCAGGTTGGGCTTGGGGCCGATGAAGGACACCAGCGACATGACCAGCGCTTCGCGGATCGGATCGATCGGCGGGTTGGTCACCTGCGCGAACAGCTGGCGGAAGTAGTTGTACAGCGGCTTGTTCTTGTTGGACATGACCGCCAGCGGCGAGTCATTGCCCATGGAGCCGATGGCTTCCTCGCCACCGCTGGCCATGGGGGCCATCAGGAACTTGACGTCTTCCTGGGTGTAGCCGAAGACCTGCTGCAGGTCCAAGAGCTTCAGGGACGAGGACGGCTGGCGCGGCTCTTCCTTCAACTCGTCCAGCTTGACGCGTACCGAGTTGATCCACTGCTTGTAGGGCTTGGCGTTGGCGTAGGTGTCCTTCAGTTCCTTGTCGTCGATGATGCGGCCGGCATCCAGGTCGATCAGGAACATCTTGCCCGGCTGCAGGCGCCACTTCTGGATGATCTTGGACTCGGGAATGGGCAGCACGCCGGATTCCGAAGCCATCACCACCAGGTCGTCATCGGTGACGATGTAGCGCGCCGGACGCAGGCCGTTGCGGTCCAGCGTGCCGCCGATGTGGCGGCCGTCGGTGAAGGCCAGCGCAGCGGGGCCGTCCCACGGTTCCATCATGGCGGCGTGGTATTCGTAGAAGGCGCGGCGGTTGTCGTCCATCGAGGTGTGGTTTTCCCAGGCTTCGGGAACCATCATCATCATCGCCTGCGGCAGCGGATAGCCGGCCATGACCAGCAGTTCCAGCGCGTTGTCGAAGCTGGCGGTATCGGACTGGCCTTCATAGATCAGCGGGAACAGTTTCTTCAGGTCCGAACCCAGCACGGCCGACTGCATCACGCCTTCGCGGGCGCGCATCCAGTTGAAGTTGCCCTTGACGGTGTTGATTTCACCGTTGTGGGCGATCAGGCGGTACGGGTGGGCCAGCGGCCATTCCGGGAAGGTGTTGGTGGAGAAGCGCTGGTGCACCAGGGCCAGCGCGGAAACACAGCGCTCGTCCTGCAGGTCCTTGTAGTACACGCCGACCTGGTCGGCCAGCAGCAGGCCCTTGTAGACCACGGTACGGGCCGACATCGAGGGCACGAAGAATTCCTTGCCGTGCAGCAGGTTCAGGGCCTGGATGGCGTGGCCGGAGGACTTGCGGATCACGTACAGCTTGCGTTCCAGCGCGTCGGTGACCATCACGTCGGGGCCGCGGCCGATGAAGATCTGGCGGATCACCGGCTCTTTTTCGCGTACGGTCGGCGACATCGGCATGTCGCGGTCCACCGGCACATCGCGCCAGCCCAGCACGATCTGGCCTTCGGCCAGCACCGCGCGTTCGATTTCCTGTTCACAGGCAATGCGGGAGGCGTTTTCCTTCGGCAGGAAGACCATGCCCACGCCGTATTCACCGGGCGGCGGCAGGTCCACGCCCTGCTTGGCCATCTCTTCACGGTAATACTGGTCGGGGATCTGGATCAGGATACCGGCACCGTCACCCATCAACGGGTCGGCACCGACAGCACCCCGGTGATCCAGGTTCTTCAGGATGAGCAAACCCTGGTCAACGATGGAATGGGTTTTCTTGCCCTTGATGTGGGCGATGAAACCGACGCCACAGGCGTCATGTTCATTTGCTGGGTCGTAAAGGCCTTGCGCGTGCATAACGGTACTCCACCACATTGACAGTAAGGATTTGAAGAATAGTGCACTGCACCCAATAGTTCAATGAAAATAATTAGGGTCTGAGTGTAATTAAAATCCCCAAGATTTTCAGGATTTTTTTAATGGGGACACAGTGAAGCAATGCAGATTCAAGTCCTTGATTAAAAGGACTTATTTTTGAAAGCTTACGATTCTTGCCGGACGGATACTTCATCCGCCTCGCCCGCAATGCGAACGATGGCGGGACGGCCACGCTTGGCCGGACTGACGCGCCGGTGGGTCTGGCGCTCCAGCCCCTGCTTGAAATCTTCCGAACCCAGCGCCCAACCCTTGAGCGTGGCATCGGTGATGCGCTCCACTTCGGCGCGCGCCAGTCCTTCTTCGGTGAGCTGGCGATAAGCGATCTCACGATCGAAGGGAGTGTTGCCAATCGACCAATATTGAGGATGGTCGGTGATCAGCCCATCCTGCTTGGCCCCGATGTGATGCATGTAGCTGGACCACGGATAATCCCCCGGGCTGGCCACCAGGCCATTGCGCACCGGGTTGAGCTCGATGTATCGGCAGATGGCCAGCAGGTAGAGCTCGGGGTCGATGACGGTGGCGCGGTAACGCCCCTGCCACAGCGTGCCGCTGCGTCCATGCTTCTGGTTGAAATACGGGACGTAGTGACGTCCGATCCATTGCATCATCCGTGCCAGGCCTTGATCGTCGGCCGGAGTAGCCAGCAGGTGCAGGTGATCCGGCATGAGCACATAGGCATGGACGGCCACCTTGAATTGCCTTGCAGCCTCCTTGAGCCAGCCGAGGAAGGCCAGATGGTCATCAGCATCACGGAAGATGGACAGGCCGTCATGGCCACGCTGGATGATGTGGTGCGGCTGGTGCGGAACGACGAGTCGGGGAAGGCGGGCCATGGCAGACGCTGCAAACCGGTTGAGTGGAGCAGACATTCTAATGCACTCCGTCCCCAATAAACGCGCGATGCCGAATTTGCATCGTTTTATCCAATTCGTTCACTCGCGCATAAAAAAACCGGCCAGATCGCTCCAGCCGGTCAAGCCCCACGTTGAATTGTTCACATCTCCATCAAAGCCGCTTATACCGCCGTGGTTTCCTTGTCCTTGCCCTTGGTCAGGACCAGGCTGGCGATGATGGAGATCACCAGGATGGCACCGACGATGGACAGCGAGACCAGCACCGGCACGTGGAACCAGTAGGACGCCAGCATCTTGCCGCCCACGAACAGCAGCACCAGCGCCAGGCCATACTTGAGCAGGTGGAAGCGCTCTGCCGAATCAGCCAGCAGGAAGTACAGCGCACGCAGACCCATGATGGCGAACATGTTCGAGGTGAAGACGATGAACGGATCCTTGGTGATGGCGAAGATCGCCGGGATGCTGTCCACCGCGAAAATCACGTCGGAAATCTCGATCAGCAGCAGCACCAGCATCAGCGGGGTGAAATAGCGCACGCCATTGATGCGGGTGGTGAAGTTTTCGCCGTCATAGTTGTCACTGATCTTCATATGGCCGCGCAGCCAGCGCAGCAGCGGGTTGTCACCCAGATCAGCTTCCTTGTCGGCAAAGATCAGCATCTTGATGCCAGTGAACACCAGGAAGGCACCGAACACGTACAGGATCCAGCTGAACTGCGCGATCATCCAGGCACCCAGCAAAATCATCACGGCCCGCATGACGATGGCACCGATGACGCCGTACAGCAGCACGCGGCGCTGCATTTCAGCCGGCACGGCGAAGTAGCTGAAGATCATCAGGAACACGAAGATGTTGTCGACCGACAGCGCCTTCTCGATCAGGTAACCGGAGAGGAACTCGGCGCCCTTCTGGTTGGCGAACTCGCGGCCGACGTTGGCATCGAGGTACCACCACATCAGGCCGGCGAACAGGAAGGCCAGCGACACCCATACCACCGACCAGCTCAACGCCTCCCTGGGCGACACCCGGTGGGCGTTGCGGCCACCCAGGGCAAACATGTCCACGGCCAGCATCCCCAGCACGAAGACGATGAAACCTATCCACATGGGCAGGCTTGCGAAACTCTCTACACCGTTCACGTCATACCTCTCTTCTTGTTCACCCGCCGGCGGCGGGCTCGGTTATCGGTTTTGGTAAAAAATCTTCAATCGAAGTCGAAGATTTCACCCAGGAAGCCTTTTTTCTTGCGCTTGTATTCATATCCATGGCCACTGCGACCATAGCGGGCATCGTACCCGCCCTGCGGCGGCATCGGTGACGTGTGCGGCGCAGGCGGCATGGGCGTCCGCGCTGCCTGTACCGGAGCAGGGGCGCTCACCTGGCTGGCGGCCGATCGTTCGATGAGCTTGTCCAGCTCGCCGCGATCCAGCCACACACCCCGACATTGGGGGCAATAATCGATCTCGATGCCCTGACGTTCCGAGATCAGCAGGTTGTGCACTGTGCAAACGGGACATTTCATCAGGCTTCTCCTTCATTCAGCGTTGGCAACGATACCCGGCACGGCGACAACTCCCCACCGCACCTGACAAGGCGCTACTGTAGGCCAAACCAGACTGAATGAAAATTCGAATATTTTGAGATAATACTTCGGAAAAACCGAAGTATTGCAATCGCCCCGCAACCAGGAAGCAGCCCATGGCCAGCCTCAACTACAAGCATCTCCACTATTTCTGGACGGTCGCCAAGACCGGCGGCGTGGCGCGCGCCAGCGAGCGGCTGCACCTGACCGCGCAGACCATCAGTGGCCAGATCAGCCTGTTCGAGGAATCCCTGGGCTACAAGCTCTTCAAGCGAGTGGGCCGGCGGTTGGAACTCAATGATGAAGGCCGCATGGTGTTCGATTACGCCGAACGCATCTTCAGCCTCGGCGAGGAGCTGGAAGAAGCCCTGCGCCTGCGCCCCGGCGGACGCACGCTGCAACTGCGCGTGGGCGTGGCCGATGCCGTGCCCAAGGCGATTGCCTACCTGCTGCTGGAAAGCGCACTGGCGATGCAGGACCCGATCCGCATCATCTGCCGCGAAGGCAAGCTGGACGTACTGCTGGCCGACCTGGCCATCCACAAGCTGGACATCATCATCGCCGACAGCCCGATGCCGCCCAATGTGGACGTGCGCGGCTACCACCACCTGCTGGGCGAATGCGATACCAGCTTCTTTGCCACGCCCGAACTGGCCAGGCGCTATCGCAAGGGCTTTCCGCAGAGCCTCGATGCCGCGCCCTTCCTGATGCCAGGGGAAGATGCGGCGGTGCGTCCGCGCCTGCTGCGCTGGTTCGAGAAGGAAGGCATCCGCCCACAGATCACAGGGGAATTCGACGATGGAGCCCTGCTGCTGGCCTTCGGCGACGCCGGCGCGGGCATCTTTGCGGCCCCCACGGCGATTGCCGGGCAGATCCGCAAGCAATATGGACTGGTGGAGATCGGCAAGGCCGACGCCATCCGCGAGCAGTTCTATGCGATCTCGGTCGAACGCAGGCTGAGCCATCCCGCCGTGCTGGCGATCCAGACGGCGGCGCGTGGCAACCTCATCGTGGGCAGCACGCCACCCCGGCCCGACGGCAAGACCGGGACCCGGTGATGAGACCGGCGGGCACAAACATGCAGGATGCGGAAAAAAACGAAAATATATGCACCTTGGTACATATCCCTTGCACACATGTGGCAAACTAACTCGTCATACCAGTGCAGTCGTAAATGACGGGAAATGCAGGGCTGAAAATGGGATGAAAAAACGCGGTACAAAAGAAAAACCCCACGGCCCTTGCGAGTCGTGGGGTAAATCCCATTCTCGGGGGGGAGAATGGAGGGGGAACTTCAATATAGGGAAATAGCCGAGCTGTCGCAGCCGTTTTTACAAATGGTTACACCCTCTTCATATGCTGCAACCGCAAACATATTTGTGGCGTGGAGGTTCATATCAAAACAATCCGGTATGAGTCCAATATATCAAAGACTTGCCACAAGTAAAGAGCGCAAGGCCAGCAGTGAAGCCGAGCTGCGTTCCCGCCGGCTGATCAGGAAGGTGGTCACGCGGCCATCGCGGCCCAGCGAATGGGTGGCAAATCCGTGCGGTTCCATCTGCATCGCGATCACCGAACGCGGCACCACCGCCACCCCGGCACCTGCCGCCACGCAGGCCAAGATGGCGTGATAGGAGGCCAGTTCCAGCGTGCGTACCGGCACCCCGCCCTTGCCTTGGCCGGCGAACCAGCTTTCTGCATGGCGGCGGTAGGCGCAGCCCTGCTCGAAGACGATCAGGGTATCCAGCATCACATCCTCGGGCGAGCGCACCCTGCGATGGCTGCGCGGCGTCACCAGCAGCAGTTCTTCCTTGTACAGCGGTGTCGCGGACAGGGCGCCATCCTCGATGGGCCCGGCCACCAGCGCCGCATCCAGCTTGCCGGCGCGCACCCCGGCGATCAGTACGTCGGTCGGGCCGGTCGACAGTTCCAGCCGCACTTCGGGCCAGCGCTGGTGGAATTCGGCCAAGGGGGCCGGCAAGCGGCTGGCGGCGGCGCTTTCCATGGAGCCGATGCGCAGGCGGCCACGCGGATTCTGCGGCGACACCACCTCGCGCGCCTCCTGCACCAGGTCGAGGATGCGCTCGGCGTAATCCAGCAGGGCTTCGCCCGAGGCAGTGAGTACCAGCCGCTTGCGGTCGCGCACGAACAGCGGCACGCCGATGGATTGCTCCAGCTGCTTGATGCGCGTGGTGACATTGGACTGCACCCGGTTGAGCCGCTCGGCGGCGCGGGTCACGCCGCCTTCGGCGACGACGGTGCGGAAGATTTCCAGTTCGGCCAGTTCCATGGCTGCTCCAGTGGATGTTCTCGAATCAAGATGAAGTCATCCCGATTATTCATTTTTTGGAATGACTGAAAGACGATAGCATAGACCCCTGTTCACCTCACGCCTTTGCGCTTGCCCATGACCCAGCCCGCCTCACACCCCAGCGCCTCCCTTCACGCGCTGGCCTGGAAAGTCTGCCTGTCCGGCATGGTGGCCCTGTCGGTGGCGATGGGCATCGGCCGTTTCGCCTTCACGCCGCTGCTGCCGATGATGCTGCATGAAGGCAGCCTCTCGCTGCAGATGGGCGGCTGGCTGGCCACTGCCAATTACCTGGGCTACTTCGCCGGTGCCATGCTGTGCGCCTTCCATCGCAGCAAGCGCGGCGTGGCCATGCTGCGCGCCGGGCTGGTGGTGACCATCCTGCTGACGCTGGGCATGGGCGTGCTGCATCAGGACTGGATCTGGCTGTGGATGCGCTTTCTCTCCGGCGTGGCCAGCGCCTATGTGTTCGTCTATACCGCCGGCTGGTGCCTGCAGCAACTGACGCAGCTGGGCCGTCCCGAACTGGGCGGCGTGATCTTCTGTGGTCCCGGCCTGGGCATCGCGCTGACCGGCCTGCTCTCGGGCCCCATGATCGCGGCTGGCTGGCTGGCGGCGGGCGGCTGGATTGCCTTCGGCGTGATCGCGCTGGGGCTCACGGCATTGGTGTGGAAGTCGTTCAGCTTCGATGCCGGGCGCGGTCTCAACGTGCATCCGCATGACAGCAATGCAGCACAGGCTCCGGTCCCGGAATCGGCGAGCCGGAAGCGGGAAGTGATGATCCAGGTGATTGCCTACGGCATCGCCGGATTCGGATATATCATCACCGCCACCTTCCTGCCGGTGATCGCGCGCCAGGCGCTGCCGGGCTCGGTGTGGCCGGATTATTTCTGGCCCATCTTCGGCTTGTCGGTGGCGGCCGGGGCCTTCAGCGCCACGCGGCTGTCGGTGCAGGGCGACCAGCGCCTGCTGCTGACCGGGGCTTACCTGATGCAGGCGGCGGGAGTGCTGGTGTCGATCCTGTTCCCCACTGCACCCGGCTTTGCGTTGAGCTGTCTGCTGCTCGGTCTGCCCTTTACCGCCATTACCCTGTTCGGCATGCGCGAAGCACGCCGCCTGCGGCGCGAACAGGCCAGCAGCCTGATGGCCCTGATGACCGCTGCCTACGGCATCGGCCAGATCGCCGGCCCGCCACTGGCCACGGCCCTGGTGCACGGCAGCGGCTCCTTCACGCCCTCACTGTGCGTGGCGGCGGTGACGCTGCTCATCGGTGCGGGACTCTACTATCGACTCACGATCACGCATCGCCTGCCGCGCTGATCCGCTTCGCTACCCACCAACAAAAACGCCCGCGACATCGACTGTCGCGGGCGTTCGTCCTTGCAGCCACCAGCAATGTAGATCAGCGGAAGGCCGGCTCCGCGAAGCTGCGCAGCTTGCGGCTGTGCACCTGCTCGATGCCATTGTTGCGCAACAGCTCCAGCGCGCGAATGCCGATCTGCAAGTGCTGCGCCACGCGCTGCTCGTAGAAGGTATTGGCCATGCCGGGCAGCTTGATCTCACCGTGCAGCGGCTTGTCCGAGACACACAACAGCGTGCCGTAGGGCACCCGGAAGCGGAAACCGTTGGCCGCCACCGTCGCGCTTTCCATGTCCAGTGCGATGGCGCGGCTCTGCGAGAAGCGCAGCAGCGGCATGCGATGGTCGCGCAGTTCCCAGTTGCGGTCATCGACCGAGGCCACGGTGCCGGTACGCATGATGCGCTTCAACTCATAGCCATCGAGCTGGGTGATGCTGGCCACCGCATCCTGCAAGGCCAGCTGCACTTCAGCCAGCGCCGGGATCGGCACCCACAGCGGCAGGTCGTCATCGAGCACGTGATCGTCCCGCACATAGGCATGCGCCAGCACGTAATCACCCATGCGCTGCGAGGCCGACAGGCCGGCGCAGTGGCCCAGCATCAGCCAGCCATGCGGACGCAAGACGGCCACATGGTCGGTCACCGTCTTGGCATTGGACGGGCCCACGCCGATATTGACCAGGGTGATGCCGCTACCATCGGCACGCTGCAGGTGATAGGCCGGCATCTGCGGCTGCCGTGCTGGTGCCACACCGGAAACTGGCCTGGTCTCTGTACCGGTCTGGTTGGCACTCCAGGTGGTGACATTACCGGGCTCGACGAAGGCAGTGTACTGGCGGCGATAGGCCAGTTCATCCGGATCATCGGTCGGCTCCATCAGGCGCCGGCCCAGGCGCACGAACTCATCGACGTAGAAAGCGTAGTTGGTGAAGAGCACGTAGCGCTGGAACTGGTCCGGCGAGGTCGCCGTGTAATGGCGCAGGCGATGCAGCGAGTAATCGATGCGCGGCCCGGTGAACAGCGCCAGCGGATGCGGCCCTTCGCGCCAGGCACCGTTGTCCACTTCATAGGTGCCGTTGGCGATGCGGTCATCCATGGTCGCCAGGTCGGGCAGGTCGAAGTAATCGGGCAGCGTGCGCAGGTGTTCCGGGTCCAGGCTGCCTTCCACGTGTATGCCTTCGGGGAAGGCGAAGTGCACCGGGATCGGCAGCTCGCTCACGCCCACTTCCAGCGGCACCTCATGGTTCTGCAGCACCAGCTTGAATTGCGCCAGCAGGTATTGATGGAACAGCTTGGGACGCGTGAGCGTGGTCTCGTAGCAGCCGGGACCGGCCACGAACCCGAAGGACTGGCGGGTATCGGTATGGGTGGATTTTTCGGTGGTGATGCGCACGAAGGGATAGCAGGCACGCACCCGCTGCGGCATCCCCTGGCCGCTGGAGAACTGGCGGAAGGCATCGCGCAGAATGGCCGTGTTGTGTTCGTAGATCTCCAGCACGCGCGCATAGGCGGCTTCGGGGTTGGTGAATTTTTCTGTGGCAAACATCGTGGTTCTCCATCATTGCCGCGCGCCGCACCGGTGTGACAGCCAATGCGCTGGGGCGGCGCGGCCGGTTGGACCGGTCATTCATCGAAAGAACTTGTGCGCGGCACCATCTTACCTGAGAGCGCTGCTTTCCACGCAGCTGCGCCATGCCGCGATCAAGCAGGACAATGCCGCGCTTGTCAGGCTTTGCTGCACTCTGATTCGGTGATATCTTCCGAGTTCTTCGGCGCGATTTACTTATTTTTTCAAGCGCGCCTTCCCTGCCCGCCAGCCCTGCGCCGGCGCACCCCGGCCACCTGCGTCAGCGCGCTGTCAGTTGCGGGTCTTTTTTCCCTTTTCGATCACCCCAACCGGTCCAAAACGCACCAAACGTGCGTGCACCCCCGTCGCAAAGGCCCGCCCCATGCGGCTTTCTCACCCGATAAAAAAACCTTTGATTGCCAGGCGAGCCGGTGCTATCGTGTCGGCGCTTTTGGCGGGATGAGATCGCGCGGCAAGACGTGAGACATCTTCGCAAGGCTACCAATAAAACTAAGAAAATCCATTCAACCACTCGTTCAGAGGCAAACATGTTCATCAGAAAAATCTTCCAGCAGATGCTGGTCCTGCTCTGCCTGGCCGCGGCCGCAGCCGCACAAGCACAAAACCTGCCCAACGTGGTCATCCTGGCCACCGGCGGCACCATCGCCGGCACCGGTGCCACCAGCACCACCACTGTCGGCTACACCGCCGCCAAGGTCGGCGTGGATGCGCTCATCGCAGCCGTTCCCGAACTCAAGAAGGTCGCCAACGTGCGCGGCGAGCAGGTCATGCAGATCGCCAGCGAGAACATGAACAACGACGCCTGGTTGAAGCTGGCCAAGCGCGTCAACACCCTGCTGGCGCAGAGTGACGTCGATGGCATCGTCATCACCCACGGCACCGATACCATCGAAGAAACCGCCTACTTCCTGGACCTGGTGGTCAAGAGCAAGAAGCCGGTGGTGATCGTGGGCGCGATGCGCCCCTCCACCGCCATCAGCGCTGACGGCCCGATCAACCTGTACAACGCCGTGCTGCTGGCCGGCTCCAAGGAAGCCGTCGGCAAGGGCGTGCTGGTGACCCTGAACGACCAGATCAATGCTGGCCGTGAAGTCACCAAGACCAACACCTCCACCATGGACACCTTCAAGACGCCGGAACTGGGCTTCCTGGGCTACATCCAGGGCAGCAAGCCTTACTTCTATCGCCAGTCCACCCGCAAGAACACGGCCGACACCCCGTTCGACATCATGAACCTGGACAAGCTGCCGCAAGTGGACATCGTCTACGGCTACGCCAACATGAACCCGATCGCCCTGAACGCCTTCGTGGCCGCAGGTGCGCAAGGCATCATCCACGCCGGCGTGGGTGACGGCAGCCTGAACAACACCGTGGTGCCATCGCTGACCGAGGCCCGCAAGAAGGGCGTCGTGATCGTGCGTTCGAGCCGCGTCGGCCAGGGCATCGTGGCGCGCAACGGCGAAGCTGACGACGACAAGCTGGACTTCGTGGTCTCGGATACGCTGAACCCGCAGAAGGCGCGCATCCTGCTGATGCTGGCCCTGACCAAGACCACCGACAGCAAGGAAATCCAGAAGATGTTCTGGGAGTACTGATCCTGCCGGTCCGGCGGCCCTGTCCGCCGGACCCAGCATCAATCAGTCCGAAAGCCCGCTGCCCGTGCAGCGGGCTTTTTTTGCGCAGGAACCAAGCACGGCAGGCCTCACTCTGTAGAGTTCGCCTTGCCCCGGACCGCTTCACAGGAGAACACCGCATGCCCAGCCGCCGTCAATTCCTCGCCGCCGCCAGTACCGCTTCGGCATTGGCCGCCCTCGGCCTCTCGCCGCGTGCGCTGGCGGCGCAGGGCTTGCGCCTGGGCCGTGCGCAGCCGTTTTCCTTCGACAGCCTGATCGCCCGCGCCCGCGACATGGCCCGCACGCCCTACCAGGCCCCGCCGGCCGTCCCCGCAGACGTTCTGGACAAGATCGACTACGAAGCCCACGGCAAGATCCGCTTCAAGACTGCCAATGCGCTCTTCGCCCAGGGGCCCGGCGCGTTTCCGGTGACCTTCTTCCACCTCGGCAAGTTCTTCCGTGTACCGGTACGGATGTTCATCCTTGCTGGTCAGGGCGATGGCACTGTACCGGTACAGTCGCGCGAAGTGTCTTACCGCGATGACTATTTCGACATGCCGGCCGACAGCCCCGCCCATCAGCTTCCGGCAGGCAGCGGCTTCGCCGGTTTCCGCTTCCAGGAAAGCCGCCTGGCCGACCAGAAGGAGAAGGACTGGCATACCAATGACTGGGTGGCCTTCCTCGGTGCCTCCTATTTCCGCGCCATCGGCGACCTGTACCAGTACGGCCTGTCGGCGCGCGGCATCGCCGTCGATGTGGCCCAGGCCGACCGGCCTGAAGAATTTCCCGACTTCACGCAATTCTTCTTCGAACCCTCCGCCCCGGGCAGCGATACGGTGGTGGTGTATGCCCTGCTCGATGGGCCCAGCATCACGGGTGCCTATCGCTTCGCCATGCAGCGCAAGCAAGGCGGCGGCGTGCACATGGAGATCGACAAGTCGCTGTTCCTGCGGCGCGACGTGGCGCGCCTGGGCCTGGCCCCGGCCACCTCGATGTACTGGTTCTCGGAAACGGTGAAGGGCACCGGCGCGGACTGGCGGCCGGAGGTGCATGACTCGGACGGACTGGCGATCTGGAACGGCGCAGGCGAACATCTCTGGCGTCCGCTCAACAATCCGCCGCGCACCATGTCGTCGGCCTTCAGCGACCAGCACCTGCGCGGCTTTGGCCTGCTGCAACGGGACCGCGATTTCGATCATTACCTCGACGGCGTGCATTACGAACGCCGCCCCAGCCTGTGGGTAGAACCGGTGGGCGACTGGGGCGAAGGCGAAGTGCAATTGATCGAGCTGCGCACCGATGACGAGATCCACGACAACATCGTCGCCATGTGGGTACCCAAGGCACCGGCGCGCGCCGGCAACGCCTATCGCGTGCGCTACCGGCTCTACTGGCAGCAGGACGAACCCTTCCCTACCCCGCTGGCACGCTGCGTGGCCACGCGCCTGGGACGTGGCGGCCAGCCGGGCCAGCCGAGGCCGCCGCAGGTGCGCAAGTTCATGGTGGAGTTCAAGGGAGAAGCGCTGGCGGGGCTGCCCTTCGGCGTGAAGCCGGAAGCAGTCATCACGGCTTCGCGCGGCAGCATTTCCTATGTCTATACCGAGGCGCTGCCCAACGGCGTGCCCGGCCACTGGCGCGCGCAGTTCGATCTCACGGCCAGCGGCGAGGAACCGGTCGAGCTGCGCCTGTTCCTGCGCCATCAGGGCCAGGCATTGAGCGAGACCTGGCTGTTCCAGTACCATCCGTTTGCCGCGCGGGAAGTCTATTGAAATGCGGTGAAATAGTTTTTTTGAAGGGCTGCGAAAAAATGTTTGTACTTTTTTGAAAAGCTCCTTATAATCTCGTTCTTTCGCGGCTGTAGCTCAGCTGGATAGAGTACTTGGCTACGAACCAAGGGGTCGTGGGTTCGATTCCTGCCAGCCGCACCATATGTAGTAGAAAAAGGGTCCATCGCAAGATGGGCCCTTTTTTGTTTTGTGCTGCCGCCAGCATGGCGCAGCTCATCCACAGAATCCAAAGCTGGCCGACGCAGGGTTGCGCCATCGTCCGACAGGCCCCCGCAGCCCGGCTGGGGATAATCAAGGCTCCCCGAATCTGATTCCATCGATTTCCCTCGATGCCCACAGGAGCCGCAATGAAAAAGATGTCCTTCCTCATGCTGGCCGCCGGTTCGCTGGCCATGCTGGCCGCTGCCAAACCGGTACTGCGCCGCTATGAAGATCTCAACCGCCGCCGTGCCGGCACCGCGCCCGCCGACACCGCCTCAGGCCAACCGGCCATCATCGGTGAAGAAGACATGCAGCCCGTCGCTCAGGAAAGCAGCATGGTGGCTGACGGCACGCAGCACCATGAGCCCGCCGGCGCGCCGCCCGTCCAGGCCGCAGCGGTGGCCGCCCCGCCGCGCAAGGATGGCGACTTCGCGCCGCCGGTCGGCGCATGAAGCCAAGCCATTGAACACGCTCGCAGGCGGCCGGGAGTTTTCCGTCAGAGCGTCAATCGACGCTCGATGATCTCGTACGCACGCAGCATGCCGGCGATGCGGGCGTGCTCGAAATCGAGATACAGGGGGCTGTCCTGCCGGTAACGCAGGATGCGCTTGCCGGCGTGGAAGATGCGCAGGCTCATCTCCCAGCCATGCGGCCCCTGAATCGCGATGACGCGGATATCGTAGTCGCGATACCGGGCGTGGTGGATCTGCTCGCGGTCGTTGAGGAGCCGGCGGCCATACAGCCGCAAATCACTGCGCGGACACATCATGCCTCCTGCACGCCTTGCGCGCTGCGGCGACGTCCCGCCCCCAGCACCAGCACGAAGAACAAGGGCACGAACAGGACCGCCAGCACCGTGGCACTGACCATGCCGCCGAACACGCCCGTGCCGATGGCGCGCTGGGTCTCGGCACTCGCGCCCGAGGCCAGCATCAGCGGCACCACGCCCAGCGCAAAGGCCAGCGAAGTCATGAGGATGGGACGCAACCGCAGCACCGCCGCCTTGATCGCCGCCTCCACCAGGCCCGCACCCTCGGCGCGCAACTGGCGCGCGAACTCGACGATGAGGATGGCATTCTTGGCCGAGAGCCCGATGACGGTAATCATGCCGACCTTGAAGAACACGTCATTGGGCATGTCGCGCAGGATCACCGCTGCGACCGCACCGATCAAGCCCAGCGGCACCACCAGCATGACCGACAGCGGAATGCGCCAGCTCTCGTACAAGGCCGCCAGCACCAGGAACACCACCAGCATCGACAAGGCCATCAGCATCGGTGCCTGGGCCGCCGACAGGCGCTCCTGCAGCGACTGGCCGGTCCAGGCCACGGCAAAGCCGGGCGGCAGTTGCTTTGCCAAGCTTTCCATCTCCGCCATGGCATCGCCACTGGCCACGCCCGGCGCAGCACTGCCGGAGATGCGCACCGCCGGGAAGCCCTGGTAGCGCTGCAATTGGGTCGGCACGACCTGCCATTGGGCTTGTACCATTTCCGAGAGCGGCACCATCCCGCCGTTCTGGTTGCGCACATACAGCTTCATCAGGTCCTCGATCTGCATGCGCGATTGCGCCTGGGCCTGAATGATGACCTGCTGCATGCGGCCCGCATTGGGGAAATCATTTACATAGAAGGAACCCATGGCCGCCGAGAGCGTATCGCTGATGCTGGCAAAGGAAACGCCCAGCGCGGCCGCCTTGTGGCGATCCACATTGAGCTGCAGGCTCGCACCCGGTGGCAGGCCATCCGCATACACGCCCGCCAGCTTGGGGCTCTGTGCCGCCAGCGCCAGCAGTTGCGCTTCGGCCGCCTTGAGCGCGGCGTGGCCCTGGTTGGCACGGTCCTGCAGGCGCATGGCAAAGCCGGAGGAATTGCCCAGCTCCTCGATGGCCGGCGGCAGCAGGCTCATGACCATGCCGTCCACTCCGTTCTCCATGGCGGCCTGCGCATGCAGGGCCTCGATGGCGGCGGTGGAGCCCTTGCGCTCCTTCCAGTCCTTCAGTTCGGTGAAAGCCATCGCCGCATTGGGGCCGGAACCGGAGAAACCGAATCCCAGCACCGACAGATTGGCACCGATATCCTCGCGTGTTTTCAAATAGCGTTCGAACTGGTCCACGGCGCGCGCCGTGCGCTCGGTGGTGGCATCGGCGGGCAGCTGGAAGCTGGTCATGAAATAACCCTGGTCTTCTTCCGGCAGGAAGGCCGACGGCAGCGCCCGCAAACCCAGCACCAGCAACAGCGACAGCGCGCCATAGAGCAGCATCATGCGCAGCCCGCGCGCGATCAAGCGGCCCAGCAGCGATTCATAGCGGCGCGTGAGGCGTGCGAAGGCACGGTTGAAGGCTCCGAAGAAACCACGCTTCTCGTGATGGCCGGGGGCCACCGGTTTGAGCAAGGTGGCGCACAGGGCCGGCGTCAGGCTCAGCGCCAGGAAGGCCGAGAACAGGATCGATACCGCCATGGCCAGCGAGAACTGGCGATAGATCACGCCCACCGATCCCCCGGCCAGCGCCATGGGAATGAAGACGGCGGTCAGCACCAGGGTGATGCCGATGATGGCACCGGTGATCTCCCCCATCGCCTTGATGGTGGCCTCGCGCGGACCCAGGCCTTCCTCGGCCATGATGCGCTCGACGTTTTCCACCACCACGATGGCGTCATCGACGATGATGCCGATGGCCAGCACCATGCCGAACATGGTCAGCACGTTGACCGAGTAGCCGGCCACCAGCATCACCGCCAGCGTGCCCAGCAGCGCGATGGGCGCGACGATGGCCGGGATGACGGTATAGCGCACGTTCTGCAGGAACAAATACATCACCAGGAACACCAGCACCATGGCCTCGATCAGGGTCTGCACCACTTTCTGGATGGAGATCTTGACGAAGGGCGCGGTGTTGTAGGGCAGCGAGAACTGCATGCCCTGCGGCAGGCTGGGGCGCAGTTCTTCCATGCGCGCCTGGATCGCCGCAGCCGTGCGGACCGCGTTGGCACCGGGCGAGAGCTGTACGGCCGCCACGCCCGCAGGCTTGCCGTCTTCACGGTTGGCGAAGGCATAGGATTGCGCGCCCAGTTCGACCCGGGCCACGTCGCCCAGCAGCACCCGCGAACCATCGGCCTTGGCCTTGAGCACGATGGAAGCGAACTGGTCCGGTGACTGCAACTGTCCTTGTACTGTCAGGGGAACGGCGATCTGCTGGCCCGGTACAGTTGGCGTATCGCCCAGGCGTCCGGGAGCAATCTGTGCGTTCTGCTGGCTGATCGCTGTACTGATATCTGTTACGGACAGTCCGAAGGCATTGAGCTTGAAGGGATCGATCCAGATCCGCATCGCCTGCTCGGCACCGAACAGCTGCACGCGGCCTACGCCGTCGACGCGGCGCAGTTCTTCGACGATGTTGCGGGCCAGGTAATCGTTGAGGCGGATTTCATCATGGCGGCCGTCCACCGAGGTCAGGCTGACCATGAGCAGGAAGCCAGAGGCCGCCGACTCCACGGTCACGCCGTTCTGGCGCACGGTTTGTGGCAGGCGCGCTTCGATGGCCTTGAGCTTGTTCTGCACGTCGACCTGGGCCAGTTCCGGATCGGTGCCGGGCTTGAAGGTCACGGTGATCTGGGCGCTGCCCGATGTATCGGCCGAGGATTCGAAATAGAGCAGGTTCTTCACGCCCGACAGCTCACGCTCGATCAGGCTGATGACGCCATCGTTCATGGTCTGCGGCGTGGCCCCCGGATAGGTGGCGTTGATCGTCACGCTGAGCGGGGCCACCGAGGGATAGCGGGCAATGGGCAACTGGCTCATGGCGATCACGCCGAAGAGCACGATGAACAGCGCGACCACCCAGGCAAAGATGGGGCGGTCGATAAAGAAGCGAGGCATGCAGGAACTCCATCGGGGGAAACACGCGAAGGACAGCGCCTGCCGGTCAACCCACGGCTTTTTTGCCGCACGTGCTGCCCGACAGTACAATCGCGAGCGAAGGCGGAGTCTGGGGCATGCGCGTGAGGTTTGCGCGATACAACGATGGAGTTTTGATG
Organism: Herbaspirillum sp. Her4; assembly: GCF_057961335.1. Lineage (NCBI taxonomy): Bacteria > Pseudomonadati > Pseudomonadota > Betaproteobacteria > Burkholderiales > Oxalobacteraceae > Herbaspirillum > Herbaspirillum sp. Her4. The sequence continues at coordinate 73,333 of NZ_CM176330.1, forward strand.
GAGAACGCAAGAATGGCGGCAACCCAAGTGAAAGCCGGCGAGGCCGCACCGGCCACGGGTGCGCTGATCCTCATCGCCGAGGATGCACCCGAGATCGCCGAGATCCTGGCCGCCTACCTGGCCCGCAGCGGCATGCGCAGCGTGCATGCGGCCGATGGTGCGCGGGCACTGGAGCTGCATCTCTCGCTCAAGCCGGACCTGGTGCTGCTCGATATCCAGATGCCGCAGGTCAATGGCTGGCAGGTGCTGGCGCAGATCCGCCAGCGCGACAACACGCCGGTGATCCTGATCACCGCGCTGGACCAGGACGTGGACAAGCTCACGGGTCTGCGCATCGGTGCCGATGATTACGTGGTCAAGCCGTTCACGGACCGCTTCTGGCCGATTGCGGACCCAAGCGCATATCAAATCGATCTTCGATGTTCATTTTTCTCGAGGATCAACCTTTTACTGGCGTTACTCTTTCAATAAATCCTTAGGATCAACAACCATATAGTCCTTCAAGTATTCCCAAGGCACTAGAACATCCGGCATGCCGGCGGCATAGGCGCCTACTTCGTAAGGCATGAAATGAATCGTGAGTCCATCGCTATCAAAGCTCCAACGTTGGGGATTCGTCGTCACCGCGCCCAACTTCTTGATGAAGCTGTCCAAGTCTGGGCTATCCCAAACCTGCCCCAGCTTCTCGATAAGGTTGTCGTAACAAGTCACATACATTATTTGAGCCCAGGACCTTGACGAATCGAAAATGTCCTGCGTGTGTAGCGGACGTCCTTCCTTCACAAGCCAGTGGTACACCGTCGCGTCTCCAATGCCGTGAGGTGTCCCGTGAGCATAAAAATACCGCCACGCTCGGATAGTAAGGAGTTGATCAGTTGCTTTCAGCAATTGATAGCCCACCGAATAATCTGTAGCAGTACTCTTCTCGGGATTTAATTCGACGGCCTCTCTTGCATATCTTTCGTAGACCCGATTGAATGCAGAGCGGAGAGCGCGGCTTCCTCCTTCGAGCTTCGGATAGGACACTTCAGTCGTCACAAATCCATCGTGGAAGCCACTAGTGTCTGCACCGGCACTGCGACGAACGTTGAAGCGGCTGACAGGAAAAATGGCTATGCCGCTCAACCCTGTCGTCGACTGGAGCAATTTCATACGTTCTTTGTATTGCTGAGAGAGACACCTTTCAGCTGGCCGGTCTTCCGTGCTGGTTCCGTTATCGATGTCGCATATGGTCTTGATGAACTTGAGCCACGCGATCTGGCTAAGGTGCAGGGACTTTCGCCCATCTGGAGATAGTTTTTCTAGCGCGTCCTTGTAACTAGAGGCCAACTCTTTATTTAGTCTTGAAACCAATACGTTTTGGCAGACTTGTTGTTCGGAGTGACTTAGACTACCTCTGCAGCCAAAGCTTGGCTCAGCTTGGGGCGACGCAGCTGGCGTCACCGGTGTCAAGATACAAGCAAGAAGTACCTGTACGAAAATGACCAGCGGCTTTTTAACCTCGATGTGCAAGATCCATCCCTTCACCAGTTTTTAACGACACGCTTCAATATTTTTTCCAACGTTCCAAGTATCACCTCATTTTCTCAAGTATTTTCCTAGATACAACGGCAGCTCCTGGCCGAGGCTGTGTAAAAAGACTTACCGCCACTCGAAGTAAAAGTTCCGAAGCGAATCCTGTCCAATCAGCAGTTCATCGTTCAGGGCATACCATGAAGCGTTTCATCGAGGGGCGGGATCGTAATCAGCAGATTCTACTACCTGAGCAATTAGACGACTACGTTACCGACTGCAATCCAGTAAGAGTGGTCGACGTTTTTGTCGATGAACTGGATTTGGTCCAGATGGGCTTCGCCATCATGCCCGCAGCAACGGGCCGACCTGGTTATCACCCCTCAGTGCTGCTCAAGATATACATCTACGGTTATCTCAATCGATTGCAGTCAAGCCGGCGTCTGGAGCGCGAGGCGCAGCGAAACGTCGAACTGATGTGGCTGACCGGCCATTTGAAACCGGACTTCAAGACCATCGCCAACTTCCGCAAAGACAACGGGGCCGCCATCACCAGTGTATGCCGTCAGTTTGTGTTGCTGTGTCAGCGCCTGGGTCTGTTCGCCGATGCGCTGGTTGCAGTCGACGGTAGTAAATTCAAGGCCGTCAATGGCCGTGACCGTAACTTCACGAGCGCCAAACTGCAGCGGCGCATGGAAGAGATCACGGCAAACATCAATCGCTACCTGACCGAACTCGACACAGCAGATCGCTATGAGCCTGAGCGCAAGCAACTCATAACAGACAGGCTGCGCGAGAATATCGCCGCCCTCAAAGCGCAAATGCAACATCTGCAAAGCATCGATTTACAGCTCAAACAAGCGCCTGACCAGCAAGTGTCTCAAACCGATCCTGATGCGCGTTCGATGAAGACGCGTGGAACCGGTGTTGTTGGGTACAACGTGCAGACAGCGGTGGATGCCAAGCATCACCTCATCGTGGCACACGAAGTCACCAACGTCGGAAGTGACCGGGATCAATTGCTCTCGATGAGCCGGCAGGCAAAACAGGCGATGGGAGTCCAGTCACTAACAGTGGTGGCCGACCGTGGCTACTTTAAGGGCGAAGAGATCCTTGCGTGCTCAATGGAAAATATCGACGTCATCGTGCCCAAGAATGTCACTTCCAATGCGACCGCTGAAGGCCGTTTCGGTAAGGCCGACTTCATCTACGACGCACAAACCGACGAATACCAATGCCCGGCAGGAGAGCGCCTCACCTGGCGCTTTATGAGCAAAGAGAAAGGATTAAATCTGCATCGATATTGGAGCTCGAACTGCCAACAATGCGCCCTTAAAACCAACTGCACCCCAAGCCCTCAACGCCGTGTGACACGCTGGGAGCACGAAGCCGTCTTGGAACAGATGCAGCAAAGATTGGAGCAGACACCGGACGCAATGCGCATACGCCGCCGAACCGTCGAACACCCGTTTGGCACGATCAAATTCTGGATGGGCGCAACTCACTTCCTGACCAGAACAAAAGCTCGTGTGAGCACGGAAATGAGTTTGCATGTACTGGCCTACAACATGAAGCGAATGATGAATATACTCGGGGTGGCATTGCTGTTGAAGGCAGTGAGCGCGTAAGCGCTTTAACGTCTTGCTATCAACGCCCCGATTGAGCTTCATTCATGCCCGCATGAGAACGCTATCGAGACCTCTGTAATAGGTCAGTCGGCCAAGAACTGAGTAAAGTAGGCTGAGCCTCTGTTTTTACACAGCCTCGGCCGGAAGCGGACGTCTACGATCCTTGAACCCATTGATCTGTATCGCGATATTTATCCAGTCCCACAACGCCAAATCTATCCTGATCCTCGGAGACATTGACGCCGACCAAAGCAAGCGCGGAATTAATTGCATCAGCACCGACAAACGGACCTGAAATCAATTCGCCGCCGTTGATCACCGCATACGCTTGCGTCCCGACGCCTCCAAAGTATTCGGCTTCCAAGTATAGGACCGCACCTGGAAGAGCGATTTTTTTGCAAAGAGCGATCAATGAGTGTGGCATTGCTTTTTCACCACCATCCGTCAGAGGAAGGAAAGGAATGCCGGCGGCTGCTCGCAGAGCGCTTGTAATTGGAACCATAGCTAGCCCCTGATTTAACTCCACCAGACCCGGAAAGACGGCCGAGTCCCCATTTTCTAAAGAAGATCGCGGCAGGACGAATGCCTGAAGGGTATATGCCATTTTTTATGTTTTCCAAGATTCACGTCTGGCCGAAATAGCGCATCCCCTCGGATGACGTCTACACAGTCCTCTTCTGGCCGATTGCGGTCGTTATCTTTTTAATTTGTGAAACACTGCGTAGGGTGACTCTCTATCGTTGAATACATATCCCCTGAAATAAAAAATATAGCTTTCTGTTTCAATTGTTCTGTGAACAAATTTCCCATCTAGCGCTATGCGATAGGAGGCTGTCTCTTGACACACCTTTGACTCCATACGTTTTAGCTCGGAGAGAATTGATCCGTATTCAGGGCCGACCGCTCCGGGCAATATGCCAGGAAAAATTAACAGCGGCGCTCCGGCATCATCCTCGATAGACATAACAGACACTCTGTTCGCCGCACCGTCGTCTGGAACGAACAATACTCCTGTAACGAATGGCGAATCGACGCTGAGTACGAATTCGTTGTTCTTATATTTGCTTACTTGGAGGTATACGCCGTCCTCCAGCCGGTAAAGTGACCCTGCTAGAAAAGCCTTGGGATCGATGGATGCAACCACGTTCAGCAAGCGTATCCCACTTCTAAGGGCAATAAGATTATCAATTTGCATCAATTCTTTCCCAGACGATTGAATCCATCGCCAGCGAGTAGAAACCGCCGCAAGACGGTTTCGAAGGCGTTATTGCCCGCGGATATTGATATCCGCTGAATGCGATCGATGACATGCGCCTTCACCGCCCAAGCGAGCCGTCTGCTTTTGATACGCTCAAAATTAAGCTCGGGCGCCCTACCTACTATAGGTAGACGCCATCTTTCCCCAGAGACGTCAACTTCATATCCTTCTCTGGATATGATCTTTTGGGGCAATTCCGGCCATTGATCCGAAGTGAAGACATTCTTATTAATGCTGGATGCTGCAGTAGCCATTTCGATTTAACTTAGAAGTTTCTTTTGATAGCTGCGCAATGCGATGTCCGCTTGCTCTTTTATTTCTTGCTCTATATAGACGTCTTGTGAGGACAAACTTCTGTCTCCTCGCAAAAAAGCTAGAGCCTGCCGCCGGCGATCTTCATCCATACCGAGACCACGAAGCTCTCGCTCCATCCGGCTTGAAAACGTATGTCGCAAGGATTTTGGCGATAAGTTCGCGGGAAGATGATTTGGATGCTGCTTCCTGAGTAAGCCAAAAAACTGGTTTATTCTTGAGATTGATAGAGAGGTCACCCTCATCACTCACGATCAAATACTCAGTGTCTTTCCGCGCTGTGCGGCACAAAATGTCGCGCCATTTCATCAGATAGTCATCCAACTCTCGGGCCAATCCCTCATTTGTAATTTCGAGAACCCGGCCGTCTCGCTTGTTTCTAGGACGTCGTGCGCGCTTGTCGTCAGGATCTTGAGCTCTGCGTTTAATACGAATCGACGAAATCCCACCAAACTCAACGTCTTCTACCCGCAGACTTAAGAGCTCACTAGGCCTGAGTCCGTAGTTCAACATGAGCATCGTAGTAACATAATTTCGAAACGCGATCGCTCGAGCTTTGGTCTCCTGCAGCTTGTCCCCAGGCTTGAGCACATCAGTCAAGTACTCATATTCACGCTCAGTTAGCCCCTTCCGCAATTCCCTATTCACAGGAACCTTGGCTTGAAAGTGCCGGCTCAGCTGCTTATGAATAAAGCTTTTACTGTCAATTAGAGCTTGGTAAGCAGGACCAGAATCAACGGTCAAGCTGATTTCAACATCAAAGCACCACTCAAGAAATTGTCGTATGGTCGTCAGCCGGCTGTTGAAACTAGCTGGGCTCACTGCGAGCTTGAGGACCTTCTTGCCTGTAAGCTGCTCCCGGCGCAAAAAATCAATAAGCCCGGTGGATATCTGTGCTTCGGTGAGGCGGAACCGACCGTTAATCAGATCATTGAGCTTGACCTTCTCTCTCAAGCCATCGCAAAAGGACAGCAATCTCTCTCAAGTTCCGAATTAGGGTATTTGTCGCGAGATGTCGACGTCCCAATACGAATTCATTTGGCAAGACAACTGGCTGGCCATCGTGATCGACCAGCAGGGGAAGCTGATCACCAGACGGATGACTGATGATTTCAATTTTTAAAGGCATGCGTTACAAAAATGGATTGTATGCGTCTCTATCTTGCGCATTTCCTGTTTGCAACAATCCTATCATTACAAGTTTTCAGTCCATGAAAAAACCCCTCACTCCTTTACAAAGTGAGGGGTCGGAAAAAACCGGATTAAATCTTATAGAACAGTAGGTTACCATTGAATCGACTGCCTACTGCTTTACAAAATTAATCTTGTAGGATCTAGAAGGGAATATCGTCGTCCATGTCCGAGAAGTTCGGCGCCGGGCGCTGGGCCGGCTGCTGGCGCGGGGCACCACCGCCAGCTGCTGCGCCACCGCCGGCGCTCTGGCGCGGAGCACCGCCGCCGTAGCTGCCGCCACCGCCGCCGCCGTAGCCGCCTTCGTCCATGCCACCGCCACCGCCGCCCGCACCCTGGCGGCCGCCCAGCATCTGCATGGTGTCAGCGATGATTTCGGTGGTGTAGCGTTCGACGCCTTCCTTGTCCTGCCACTTGCGGGTCTGCAGGCGGCCTTCGACGTAGATCTGCGAGCCCTTCTTCAGGTATTGGCCGGCGATTTCAGCGAGCTTGCGGTAGAAGGTGATGCGGTGCCATTCGGTGAGCTCCTTCTTTTCGCCGGTGTTCTTGTCCTTCCAGCTTTCGGTCGTGGCGACGGCGATGTTGGTGACGGCTTCGCCGTTGGGCATGTAGCGGGTTTCCGGATCGCGCCCGAGATTGCCGACGATGATGACTTTGTTGACCGATGCCATTGTTTCTCCTGAATACGTTTAGGCTGTTGCACCCGCCGCCTGCGCAGCGCGGCGCGGCAGGTTTTTCATGTTAGCCGCGATTATAAGCCAGGTCAGCGTGAGGACGGCTGACAAGAGAAACACGGCGGAATTCCCCACATTTTGTTTGAGCCAGCCCCCCAAGGCGCCGCCGCAAGACAGCCCCAGCGCCTGCAAGGTGTTGTAGACGCCCAGCGCCGCGCCCTTGGCAGCCGGCGGCGCGATGCGCGACACCAGCGACGGCTGGGCCGCCTCCAGGATGTTGAAGGCGACGAAGAACAGGAACAGCAGCGCCACCAGCATCCACACCTGCGCCAGCGGATGCGACAGCACCGCCCAGAAACCCAGCTGCACCAGCAGCATCAGCCCGATGGCCCCGAGGAAGACCGGTTTCATGCGGCCATATTTCTCGGCCACGAAGATCGGCGGCAGCATCAGCACGAAGGACGCGAGCACCACCGGCAGGTAGATCTTCCAGTGCTCGCCCAGCGGGATGCCGGCCAGTTGCACCAGCGCCGCCGGCACCACCATGAACATGGCGACCTGGGTCAGGTGCAGGGTGAACACGCCAAAGTTGAGTCGCAGCAACTCCGCATGGCGCAACACCTCGGACAGCGAGACGCGACGTGCCGCCACCATCGGTGCGGCCGGGACCACCCACACCACCACCGCGATGGCGATCAGCGACAGGATGCCCGTCAGGCCGAAGATGCCGCCCATGCCAATGGACTTGTAGAGCAGCGGGGAGGCCACCATCGACACCGCGAAGGTCACGCCAATGGAGGCACCGACCATGGCCATGGCCTTGGTGCGGTGTTCTTCCCGGGTGGAATCGGCGATGAAGGCCGTGATGGCCGCCGAAATCGCGCCCGAGCCCTGCAGCGCGCGTCCGATCAGCAGCCACAGCACGCTGTGGGCAGCGGCCGCCACGAAGGAACCCAGCGCAAACAGCAGCAGCCCGATGACGATGATGCGCTTGCGCCCGTAGCGGTCGGAAGCGATGCCGTAAGGAATCTGGCCGAACGCCTGCGCCAGGCCGTAGATGCCCAGGGCGATGCCGACCAGGGTGTCGCTGTCACCGCCGGGCAGGCTGTGGGCGTGCACTGCGAACACCGGCAGCACCAGGAACAGGCCCAGCATGCGCAGGGAAAAAATGGAGGCAAGGGAAACGCTGGCGCGCACCTCGGCGCGCGACATGCCGGATTTTTCAGGCTGTGCGGTGGAACGGGAGTGGTGGGACATACGGTTCGTGACTGGCGTTGGCGACTGCCCGGCCCTGCAAGTAAAACCCGGCCGGGGCAAAAGCCGTATGGTAACAGGATAGTCCGGCTGACCGGCAGCACCGCCCAGCCCCTGCACTCCCGGCCCGCAGGATTGAGGCACTTCCATGTCCTGCGTCAACTTCCGCGGCCCCGCCGGATGGTGACAGCGGGACGGGAGTGTCGCGAATCTTCACAACTTTCCTGACAAACATGTCATGTTAGGTACACCTTATGCCAAAATAGCGCATTGCTCATTTTTTCTGCAGTGCTCATAACAGCCGCCCCTTCCTGAACGGAAGATTTCAGCCCGGCCATAAACTTCGCCAAGAAAAAGAAGGCAATCACGCGTAATGGGGGGGGGAGAACCCGGACGCAGAGGATGGCGAACAGGCTAAGTGGTGTCACGCATGTGGCGGCACGCTGGTGTCGTGCGCATCCTCGATGTCCTCCGGTTTTCAGATTTTTTCCGTTTTTTGTTTGTTGCGCTGGCGGCGCAGGCCGCTCGCATCCGTATATTTAGCATGTTCCTATTTGATTCGCTCAACGAAGGCAAGACGAGCACTTCCCGCTCTGCGCAACCGGTCTCTGCTGCCGGCGGGCAAGCCCTGCCCGCCCGTCTGGCCTGGCTGCTGCTGATCCTGGCCGGTGCCGCCTGGCTGCTGCCGGGCGTGTTCGGCCATGGTCCCTGGAAACAGGATGAGACCTATACCTTCGGCATGATCCATCACATGCTGGTCTCCGGCGAGTACCTGGTTCCCACCAATGCCGGCCAGCCCTTCATGGAAAAGCCGCCGCTGTACTACTGGACCGCCGCGTTGCTGGCCAAGCTGGCCTATCCACTGCTGCCGTATCACGAGGGCGCGCGCCTGGCCAGCGTGCTCTACAACCTGGTCACGCTGGTGTTCGTGGCAAGGATTGCCAAGATGATGTGGGGCCAGCGCAGCCTGATGAGCCTGCCGGTACTGGCTACCCTGGCCCTGTTCGCCGGGTCGCCGGGCATGGTCAAGCACGCCCACGACATGTTCACCGACGTGGCCCTGGTCGCCGGCGGCGTCATGGCCACCTACGGCCTGCTGGCCATCGCCCTCAACGAGGAGCGCCGCACGCCCGCGTGGAGCGCGGCCTTCTGGTTCGGCCTGGGGGTGGGCATCACCGAGATGACCAAGGGCCTGTTCGTGCCGCTCACCTTCGCCGCCACGGCGATGGCCGTCGGCGTGATGGTGCCGGCCTGCCGCTCGCGCTCGTACTGGAAGATGGTCGGCACCGCCGTGCTGGTCTCGCTGCCCTTCTTCGTGATCTGGCCGGCACTGCTGGCCCAGCACTCCATGCCCTTGTTCATGGAATGGTTCTGGGACAACAACGTCGGCCGCTTCTTCGGCTTCTCGGTCAAGAAACTGGGCTCGGACAACGACCACACCGTGATCCTGCGCGCCCTGGGCGGCTTTGCCCTGCCCGGCTCGGTACTGGCGCTGGTGGCGCTGGGCAGCGGCGACTGGCGTCAGGTCGGCACCAGCAAGGTGGCGCTGCCGCTGGCCTTTGGTGCCATCAGCCTGGCCGTGCTGCAGAGCTCCGCCACTGCCCGCCAGCTCTATCTGCTGCCGGTACTGCTGCCGCTGGTAATGCTGGGCGCGCGCGCGCTGCCGCGCCTGCCGGCGCTGGCCAACCTGGCGTGGGACTGGTTCTCGCGCCTGGCCTTCGGGGCGCTGGCCGTGGGGATCTGGGCGACCTACATCGTCTCCACCTGGCCGGCCGACCAGCACCAGCCCATCGCGTTCATGGGCAAGTGGCTGCCGCTGAGCTTCGTGACGCCGATCCAGCCGCTGGCCGTGCTGGCCGCGGGAGCCATGAGCATCCTGTGGATCGCCTCGCTGGGCCTGCTGAGCCGTGCCGGCCAGTGGCGTGGCGCGTTCTCGTGGTTTGGCGGGATCACCCTGATGTGGGGCCTGGCTTTCACATTGCTGCTGCCCTGGGCCGATTACGGCAAGAGTTATGAATATGTCTATGCCGATCTCCAGGCCAAGATCGGTCCGGCCTGGCAAGAGGGCGATTGCATGGCCAGCCAGGCACTGGGCGAATCGGAGGCGCCGATGCTGTACTACTACACCGGCATCCTGCACCAGCCCATCGACAGCGGCCGCCACACCGCATGCCGCTGGCTGATCCAGGAGATGCCCGACGCCGGCAAGCGTCCGCATGGTCACTGGACCCTGTTCTGGGAAGGCCGCCGCGACGGCGATGAAGGACAGTTGTTCAAGATCTACGAACGCGCCCACTGAGGGCAAGCGATTACATGACAAGAAACTGCCGGCCACGCGCCGGCTTTTTCTTGTCTGCTTCATCATTCATCAGCAATCCCTGCACCGGATCCGCCACGCAGACGATTTCCTGCGGCATTTGCGCTGCAAGGCCATGGCTTTTTCCACGGCCGCGCTTTCAATTCGACGATGCATGCCCACATGGGTCATCTGCCGCTGCAGCCCCGCCTGCCGGCCATTCGCAGTCCTGTTATAGTTACATGTTGTCCCCATCGCTGCTCCGCACAATGCGTGATCGCTCATCGGCTGATCGCACGCGGGGGCAGGCAACCCCTAGCTGAAGGCATCCATGGAAGAAATTCGCATTCGCGGCGCACGTACGCACAATCTCAAGAATATCAACCTAGACCTCCCCCGCAACAAGCTCATCGTCATTACTGGCCTGTCCGGTTCGGGCAAGTCGTCGCTGGCCTTCGATACCTTGTATGCCGAGGGGCAGCGCCGCTACGTGGAGTCGCTTTCGGCCTACGCGCGCCAGTTCCTGCAGCTGATGGAAAAGCCCGATGTCGACATGATCGAGGGCCTGTCCCCGGCCATCTCGATCGAACAGAAGGCGACGTCGCACAACCCGCGCTCCACCGTCGGTACCGTCACCGAGATCCACGACTACCTGCGCCTGCTGTACGCCCGCGTCGGTACGCCCTATTGCCCGGACCACCCCGAACATCCGCTGGAGGCGCAATCGGTCTCGCAGATGGTCGACGCAGTCCTGGCGCTGCCGGAAGACACCAAGCTGATGATCATGGCCCCCGTGGTGGCCAACCGCAAGGGCGAGCACGCCGACCTGTTCGAGGAGATGCAGGCCCAGGGCTTCGTGCGCTTCCGCATCCAGAGCGGCACCGGGTCGGCCAAGGTCTACGAGGTCGATGACCTGCCCAAGCTGAAGAAGACCGAGAAGCACACCATCGACGTCGTCATCGACCGCGTCAAGGTCAAGGCGGAGATCAAGCAGCGCCTGGCCGAAAGCTTCGAGACCGCACTGCGCCTGGCCGATGGCCGCGCCATTGCGCTGGAAATGGACAGCGGCAAGGAACACCTGTATTCCAACAAGTTCGCCTGCCCCATCTGCGGCTATTCGCTGCAGGAGCTGGAGCCGCGCCTGTTCTCCTTCAACAACCCGATGGGTGCCTGCCCGGAATGCGATGGCCTGGGCCACATCGAGTTCTTCGATCCCAAGCGCATCGTGGCTTTCCCCAATTTGTCGCTGGCCTCGGGCGCGATCAAGGGCTGGGATCGCCGCAACCAGTTCTACTTCCAGATGTTGACCAGCATCGCTGCCTACTACGGCTTCGACCTCGATGTGCCCTTCGAGCAGCTCGACGACAAGGCCCAGCAGGCAGTGCTGTACGGTTCGGGCCGCCAGACCATTCCGTTCGCCTACGTCAACGAGCGTGGCCGCACGGTGGTCAAGGAGCACACCTTCGAAGGCGTGGTCAACAACCTGCAGCGCCGCTATCGCGAAACCGATTCGATGGCGGTCAAGGAAGAACTGGCCAAGTTCATCAACGAGAAGCAATGCCCGTCCTGCCACGGTGCCCGCCTGCGGGTGGAAGCGCGCTATGTGAAGGTGGGTAGCGGCAAGCAGCAGCGTGCCATCTACGAAGTCGCTGCCACGCCGCTGCGCGAGACCCTGTCCTTCTTCGAGACCCTGAAGCTGACCGGTGCCAAGAAGGAAATCGCCGATCGCATCATCAAGGAAATCGTCTCGCGCCTGACCTTCCTCAACAACGTCGGCCTGGACTATCTCTCGCTGGAACGCAGCGCCGATACGCTCTCCGGCGGCGAAGCCCAGCGCATCCGCCTGGCCTCGCAGATCGGCTCGGGCCTGACCGGCGTGATGTACGTGCTGGATGAACCTTCCATCGGCCTGCACCAGCGCGACAACGACCGCCTGATCGATACCCTCAAGCATTTGCGCGACATCGGCAACACCGTGCTGGTGGTGGAGCACGATGAAGACGCCATCCGCACTGCCGACTACGTGGTCGACATGGGCATCGGCGCGGGCGTGCATGGCGGTGACGTGATCGCCCATGGTTCGCTGCCGGACATCCTCAAGAACAAGAAGTCGCTGACCGCCAAGTACCTGAACGGCTCGCTGGAAATCGCCGTGCCCAAGAAGCGCACGCCCTGCGATGAATCGCGCATGCTGACCATCACGGGCGCCACCGGCAACAACCTCAAGAATGTGGACCTGGAACTGCCGGTGGGCCTGCTGACCTGCGTGACCGGGGTCTCCGGTTCGGGCAAGTCGACCCTGGTCAACGACACGCTGTACCTGTCGGCGGCACGCCACCTGTACGGTTCGCAAACCGAACCGGCCGAGCACGAAGCCATCGGCGGACTGGAACACTTCGACAAGGTGATCGCGGTGGACCAGGCGCCAATCGGCCGCACGCCGCGCTCCAACCCGGCCACCTACACCGGCCTGTTCACGCCGATCCGCGATCTGTTCGCCACCGTGCCCATGGCCAAGGAACGCGGCTACAGCGCCGGACGTTTCTCCTTCAACGTCAAGGGCGGCCGCTGCGAAGCCTGCCAGGGCGATGGCGTGATCAAGGTGGAAATGCACTTCCTGCCGGACGTGTATGTGCCCTGCGATGTCTGCCACGGCAAACGCTACAACCGTGAAACGCTGGAAGTGCAGTACAAGGGCAAGAACATCACCGAGATCCTGGACATGACGGTGGAAGACGCGCACGAGTTCTTCAAACCCGTGCCGCTGATCGCGCGCAAGCTGCAGACCCTGCTCGATGTGGGCCTGGGCTATATCAAGCTGGGCCAGAGCGCCACGACCCTCTCGGGTGGCGAGGCGCAGCGCGTGAAGCTGTCGCTGGAATTGTCCAAGCGCGATACCGGCCGTACGCTCTACATCCTGGATGAGCCGACCACCGGCCTGCACTTCCACGATATCGACCTGCTGCTCAAGGTGATCCATCGTCTGCGCGACCAGGGCAATACGGTGACCATCATCGAACACAACCTGGACGTCATCAAGACCGCCGACTGGATCATCGATCTCGGTCCCGAAGGCGGTGCCGGCGGTGGCCGCATCGTGGCGGCCGGTACGCCGGAGGACGTGGCCAAGAATCCGGCCAGCGTCACCGGCAAGTACCTGGGTCCGCTGCTGAAGAAGAAGTCGAAGCAAGAAAAATAAGTCCGGACTTGCGCGCGCGCAAACGATACAGAATTGCTGCCCATCTGTATCTTGCGCTGCGCCGGCCATGGCATACAGTCATGCACCTGGCCGCCATCCGGCGCACAATGAAGGCTCGCCCGTCCGCCATCGACGGGCTGCCGTGCAACCCCGAAAGTCCATCATGTCGAACCCGCTGTCACCCGCCCAGGTCGCCTTCTTCCGCGAACAGGGCTATCTCCTGCTCAAGGGCATGGTCCCTGACGCCCTGCGCGAACGCCTGCTCGCCGTCACGCAAGATCACCTGCAACGTGCTGTCGCACCGCTGGAATACGAAGCCGAGGTCGGCTACGAAGGCGCTCCCGTCTCGCTGGAGGCCGAAGGAGGCCGCACCGCGCGGCGTCTGCGGGCAGCCTGGCAGCGCGATCCGGTGTATCGCGAATGGGCCGCCGATCAACAACTGGTGGCCATGCTGCACCAGTTGTTCGAGGAACCGGTCTGCCTCACGCTGGCGCATCACAACTGCATCATGACCAAGCACCCGGCCTTCGGCACCGCCACCGGCTGGCACCGCGACATCCGCTACTGGTCCTTCCCGCGCAATGAACTGATTTCGGTATGGCTGGCGCTGGGTGCGGAAACGCCGGAGAACGGCGCGCTCAAATTCATCCCCGGCTCGCACAAGCTCAAGCTGCAGCCGGAACAGATGGATGAACTGGACTTCCTGCGCCCGGATGTTGCCGCCAACCAGGCCCTGTTTGCGCAGGGCATTGCGCTGTCACTGGCGCCGGGCGACGTGGTGCTGTTCCACAGTGGCCTGTTCCATGCCGCCGGCCGCAACGACAGTGAACAGGTCAAGTGTTCGGCCGTGTTCGCCTATCACGGCAAAAGCAATCCGCCCCTGCCCGGTACCCGTTCGGCTGCGTCCGAGGATGTGGCCCTGGACACTTGAACGACTGTACTGGCTGGGGGCGGATCACTGTACCGGCAAGGTCGAAGCGACCGTACCGGTACGGAAAGACGCGGTGACTTGCGGTGTCAGTGAAGCAGCAAGCCACCCTTGCCGGGCAGGGCCGCTGATGCCGGTACAGCCACCGTAACAGTTGCGCGCGCGGCCACCGCTTGAGCTGCCGGTACGCCGGCGACGGCAGTACCGCCGAGCCGGAACACGCTGACTGCTTCCGACAGGCGCGCCGCCTGTTCCTGCATGGACTGTGCGGCGGCTGCGGCCTGTTCCACCAACGCGGCGTTCTGCTGCGTGGTTTCATCCATCTGCGTGATGGCGTTGTTGACCTCCTCGATGCCCTGGCTCTGCTCCTGCCCGGCTGCACTGATGTCGGTCACCACTTCGCTCACGCGCTGCACGCTCCTGACCACTTCGTCGATGGTCTGTCCGGCTTGTGCGACCAGGGCACTGCCGGTCCCCACCCGCGTGACCGAATCATCGATCAGGACCTTGATCTCCTTGGCTGCGGCCGCAGAACGCTGTGCCAGTGAACGCACTTCCGACGCCACCACGGCGAAGCCGCGTCCCTGCTCACCCGCGCGCGCCGCTTCCACTGCGGCGTTCAGGGCAAGGATGTTGGTCTGGAAGGCGATGCCATCGATCACGCTGATGATGTCGACGATCTTGCTGGAAGACTGATTGATGGAACTCATGGTATCGACCACCTGGCGCACCACCTCGCCCCCGCGCACCGCCACTTCGGAAGCGGAGTGCGCCAGTTCCTTGGCTTGCTGCGCACTGTCGGCATTGTGGCGCACGGTGGAGGTCAGCTGTTCCATGGCGGACGCCGTTTCTTCGAGCGCCCCGGCTTGCTGCTCGGTACGCGAGGAGAGATCGAGGTTGCCATGCGCGATTTCGCTGGAAGCGGTGGCAATGGTATCCGTGCTCAGGCGCACCTGGCCGACGATGCCCTGAAGGTTGTCATTCATCTGCCGCAGCGCCTGCATCAGCTGGCCGGTTTCATCCTGGCTGTGGACGTCGATCTGCTGGGTGAGATCACCGGCAGCCACGGCCTGGGCCACGGTGACCGCACGCTGCAGCGGACGCGAAATCGCCCGCACCAGCAGCACGCCCATCAGCAGCGCCACGAACAAACCCGCCGCCATGGCCACGCCCATCACCACCAGCAGGGTCTGGTAACGCTGCTGTGCCTGTTCGTGCAGCTCGCGCCCGACCGTGCGCTGCAGGTCCATCAGTTGCGCCAGCGTGGTATGGGCATCGGCGTAGAGCTTGAGCATGACGCCGCCATACAGTTCGATCGCACCCTGGAAGTCGCGATTGCGCAAGGCTTCGGCCGCCGGCTTGATGCCATCGGTGACGAACTTCTGGCGCTGGGGAATGAGCTTGTCCAGCAGCACGCGTTCATCGCTGGTGAGCTGGGTGTCCTGGTATTGCTTGACGATGGCGTCGTTGGCCTTGATGGCCTTCTCGATCCGGTCCATGTTGGCATCGATGTCGCCGGAGTCGCCGACGATGGAGGTGGAGATGCCATTGCGCGCCGCATCCAGCGCCGCCGACATGCGCTCCAGCTGGGAGAAGGCGACCAGGCGGTCTTCATAGAGCGAGCGCATCTGCGCATTGGTCGAACGCAATCCGACCAGGCCCAATACGCCTGAGCCGACCAGCATCAGCGCCAGAAAGCCGATGACGAAAATCAGGCGTGCCCTGATGGTTAATTTGCTGAACATGTTCCTCCCGGACTTCACTTTTGTTTTCTCTACAACGGATTCATTGTGTGGACCCGTAGTCCTGATGCGTCCAGCGCGCGCCGATAAGGCCGCGTCGCTGCCACCCGGAAACACTAGCATTTCCCGTACCAGGGGAACAGGTCCGGGATGTGGGAAGTGAACATTTATTTTTGGCAGGCTGGAATGATGAGCAGATGTGCTGAAGTGTGCGGCGCGAGCCGCTGCGCATCGGCTGCCAGCGGCGCTCTCCGGCTATTTGCTGAGCAGGCGTTTTTCGGCGCGCAGGATGGCTTCGGAACTGCCGCGCAGCACCACGATGTCGCCGGCCATCAGTTCGGTGTCTTGCGGCGCTTCCAGCCGTTGCTTGCCGCGTCGCAGCATGGCGACTTCAGCACCACATTGGGCCGGCAGGTCGATGTCGGCCAAGGTATGGCCGATGGCGCTGGCACCGCCGATGAGGGTGACCGATTGCAGACGCACGTTCATGCCCACGCCATCGGCTTCTGCATCGGACATGCCGTGGAAGTAACCGCGCAGTGAAGCGTAACGTTCATCGCGCGCATCCTGCACGCGGTGCACCACGCGGCGCAGCGGCACGCCCAGCATCACCAGCGCATGCGAGGCCAGCATGAGGCTGCCTTCCAGCGCTTCCGGCACGACTTCGGTGGCACCGGCGGCCAGCAGCTTTTCCAGGTCGGCATCATCGTGGCTGCGCACGATCACCGGCAGCTCCGGTTCCAGCTCGTGGGCGTGATGCAAGACTTTCAATGCCGAGGGTGTGCTGGCATAGGTCACCACCAGCGCCGCCGCGCGGTGGATGCCGGCAGCCACCAGGCTCTCGCGCCGGGCCGCGTCACCGTAGGAAACATTGGCGCCCCCATTGCGGGCGTCCTGCACCAGTTCCGGATCCATCTCCAGGGCGTGGTAGGCGATCCCCTCCTCTTCCAGCAGGCGCGCCAGGCTCTGGCCGCTGCGGCCGAACCCGGCGATGATCACGTGCTTCTGCACACCCATGGTGCGGGTCGCCAGTTGCGTCAGGGCCAGCGATTGCAGCATCCATTCATTGGCCGACAGCTTCATGACGATGGCGTCGGACTGGGCCAGGATGAAGGGCGTGGCCAGCATCGACAGCACCATCGCGGCCAGGATCACCTGGATCAGCATGGGATCGACCAGCTTGAGGCCGCCGGCCTGGCTCAGCAGCACGAAGCCGAACTCGCCGGCCTGCGCCAAGCCCAGGCCCACGCGCAGCGCCACACCGGTGGTGGAGCCGAACAGGCGCGCCAGTCCGGCGATGAGGGCAAACTTGAGCAGGACCGGCCCGGTCAGCAGCAGCAACACCAGGAACCAGTGATCCACCAGCGTGCGCACATTGAGCAGCATGCCGATGGTGATGAAGAACAGGCCCAGCAGCACATCGCGGAAGGATTTGATGTCTTCTTCCACCTGATGCTTGAACTCGGTCTCGGAAATCAGCATGCCGGCGATGAAGGCCCCCAGCGCCAGCGACAGGCCGGCCTTCTCGGTGATCCAGGCCGCGCCCAAGGTGATCAGCAGCAGGTTCAGCATGAACAGCTCCTGCGAGCGCCGCTTGACCACGATGCGGAACCAGCCGCGCATGAGCTTGCTGCCGAAGAACAGCAGCAGCGCCAGCACCACCAGCGCCTTGCCCACTGCCCAGCCCAGCGTGACCATGATGTTGCCGGAATTGTTGGCCAGCGCCGGCACGACGATCAGCAGCGGCACCAGCGCCAGATCCTGGAACAGCAGCACGCCGAGGATGCGGCGACCGTGTTCGGTCTCCAGCTCCAGCCGCTCGGTAAGCAGCTTGGAAACGATCGCCGTGGACGACATGGTCAGCGCCCCGCCCAGCGCAAAGGCCGCCTGCCAGCTGACGTTGGCGAACTGCGGCAGCACCATGGCCGCGCCCCAGGCCACCAGCATGGTGGTGGCAATGGTCGCCGCCACCTGTGCCACGCCCAGGCCGAAGACAATATGGCGCATGGCCGAGAGCTTGGAGAGCGAAAACTCCAGACCGATGGAAAACATCAGGAACACCACGCCGAACTCGGCCAGCGCATGGGTGGTTTCATTGTCCTCGGCAAAAGCCAGGCCGTGCGGGCCGATGATGATGCCCACCACCAGGTAGCCCAGCATCGGCGGCAACTGCATCATGCGGAAGGCGACCACGCCAAGGACTGCGGCAGCCAGAAGGAAAAGGGTCAGTTCCAGTCCGGAAAACATTGCTGTTGGGGTTTCTTGTCAAAAGCCGCCGGGCTGCGGCGGGGTTCGATATGAATGAATTTGTAAAATTGGCAACGCACCAGCAAAAGGCAGTTCACCTGACCAGTGTGCAATATGAAGGAAAGCCTTGGGCGGCGAGGCGCGAAATCGCCTTGAAATTCATACGTGTGGCTCCACAACAGCAGAGTAATTCAGTGCGACCGTGAACCCTCCGCGCTTGCTGCAATGCCATGCCCCATCCCGGCAATGGCCGGAAATCCCCCGTGGCAGCGGTGCTGCGGCGCGATGCAACGCTGCATATCACGTCAAATCCGGCAGCATTCCCTTACATCTGGCAAGTTTTTTGCTTTGCTAATTCGTTTATACTTCGGTTATGAGTGTAACCGATGACAAAACCACGCCTGCATCTTTTTCGGCCGGGGCTGCCCGCCGTGCCATCGCACTGGCACGCCAGACCCTGCAGATCGAAGCCGATGCCATCCTGGCCCTGAAAGACCGCCTGCGCGACGACAGCGCCGACCCCCTGGCACTTGCCGTGCAGACCTTGCTGCAATGCGAGGGACGTGCGGTGGTCTCGGGGATCGGCAAGTCCGGCCATGTCGGCCGCAAGATCGCCGCCACCCTGGCCTCTACCGGCACCCCCTCGCTGTTCATGCATCCGGCCGAAGCCGCGCACGGCGACCTGGGCATGGTGACGGCGCGCGATGTCTTCATTGCCATTTCCAATTCCGGTGAAACGGCCGAGCTGCTGGCCATCGTGCCCATCGTCAAGCGCATGGGTGCGGTGATCATCGCCATGACCGGCAATGACCAGTCCACCCTGGCCAAGCTGTCCGCCGTCCACCTCAACGTGGGCGTGGCGCAGGAAGCCTGCACCCTCAACCTGGCCCCGACCGCCAGCACCACGGCCACGCTGGCCATGGGCGACGCGCTGGCGGTGTCGCTGCTGGATGCGCGCGGCTTCGTCGAGGAAGATTTTGCGCGCTCCCATCCCGGTGGTGCACTGGGCCGCCGCCTGCTGACCCACGTGCGCGACGTGATGCGCAGCGGCGAAGCCATTCCCGCCGTGCGCCCGGACGTGTCGCTGTCGGCAGCGCTGATGGAAATCACCCGCAAGGGCATGGCCATGACCGCCGTGGTGGATGAGCAATTCCGCCCGGTCGGCGTCTTCACCGACGGCGACCTGCGCCGCCTGCTGGAGCGTGGCCAGGACTTTTCCAAGTTTTACATCGCCGACGTCATGCATGCCAATCCGCAGACCGTCAACCAGGACCAGCTGGCCGTGGATGCCGTGCAATTGATGGAACAATTCCGCATCAACCAGCTGCTGGTTACCGATGCGGCCGGCGTGCTCACGGGCGCGCTGCACATCCACGATCTCACTCGCGCCAAGGTGATCTGATGAACGCGCCAGCCTTCGCCAGCACCCTGCCCGCTGCCGCGCTCGCCAAGGCGGCGGCGATCCGCCTGATGATCTTCGACGTGGATGGCGTGCTCACCGATGGCGGCCTGTTCTACGGCGAGGATGGCGAGGCCTTCAAGCGCTTCAACGCGCTCGATGGCCACGGCATCAAGATGATGCAGCAATACGGCACCGCTGCCGCCATCATCACCGCGCGCCAGTCGCCCTATGTGCTGCGCCGTGCGCGCGATCTCGGCATCGCCCATGTATTCCAGGGCATCCACGACAAGCGCCAGGCCTTCGAACAGCTGCTGCTGCAGGTGCAGTTGACGCCGCAGGATTGCGGCTACCTGGGCGACGACATCATCGACCTGCCGGTACTGACCCGCGTCGGATTCAAGGCCTGCGTGGCCAACGGCCATCGCGAGGTGAAGTCGCGCAGCGACTACGTGACCCAGGCCAGCGGCGGCCATGGTGCCGTGCGCGAGATCTGCGACCTGGTGCTGGCAGCACAAGGCAACTACGAGGCGGCCCTCGCGCCGTACCTGGCATGAGCGGGCGCAGCGGAGAACGCAACGCCGAGCGCATCCGCCTGGCGGTGATCCTGGTGATCCTGATCGCCGGCGCCCTGGGCAGCTTCTGGGTGATGCAGGCCATGCGGGCTGCGGGCGACCAGCAACCGGCGCAGCGCCCGCGCGGCAAACCCGACTACTACCTGGAAAACTTCAACTACGTGCGCATGGGCCCGACCGGTCTGCCGCGCTATGACGTTGCGGGAACGAAGATGGTGCACTACCCCACGGATGACTCCTTCGAGATCACCAAGCCGGTGGTGCACAACCTGGACCAGAACCAGGCACCGATGGAGCTCTACTCGGATACCGCGCGCGTCACCGACGACCAGACACAGATCCACATGTACGGCAACGCCAATGCCATCCGCGCGCCCTACAAGGGCCGCGAGCAGATGCACCTGGTCTCGGAATACCTGCTGCTGTTGCCTGACGATGAAATCGTCAAGACCGACAAGCCGGTGGCCATGACCATGGGCACCACGCGCCTGAACGGCGTGGGCATGGTGGCCAACAATGCGACCCAGGTGGTGCAGCTGTTCGGCAATGTCCGCGGCTATTACGAGCCCACTCCGAAGAAACGCTAAGCCGGATGACTCCGGGATAAAAACGCCAAGAACCGATCAGACAGGAACCCAATGAAACGCTCATTCTTACTGCCGATGCTGATGCTGGCTGCCGTGTGCGGCGTGGCCAACGCCGAGAAGGCGGACTCCACCAAGCCGACCAACATCGAGGCAGACCAGATGGTCTACGATGACGTGCGCCAGGTGAAGACCTTTACCGGCAACGTGGTCATGACCCGCGGCACGCTGATCATCAAGGCCGGCCGCGTGGTATTGACGACCGACCAGTACGGTTATGAAAATGCGGTGCTGTATGCGGCCCCGGGCGCGCTGGCCAACTTCCGCCAGAAGCGTGACGGCGGTCCCAACCTGTGGATCGAAGGCCAGGCCGAGCGCATCGAGTATTCGGAGCAGACCGAAATCTCCAAGCTGTTCCAGCGCGCGCACATCCAGCGCATGGACGGCGATCGCATCACCGATGAAGTCAACGGCGAATTCATCTCCTACGACAGCCGCGCCGAATTCTATTCCGTGAACAACACCGCCACCGGCGAGAGCAAGCCGGGCGCAGGCCGCATCACTGCGGTGATCCAGCCCAAGAATCCGCCGCCGGCAGGCAGCACCGCGCCGGCCACCCCGTCGGCCCAGCCCGCGGGCAAGAACAACGCCGCGCAGCCTGCAACGCGTCGCGACAGCGGAAAGGATCAGTAACGATGGCAGTCAGCTCGCTGGTCGTTCGCGGCCTGAAGAAAAGTTATGGCGCGCGCCAGGTAGTGCGCGATGTCTCGATGGAATTGCGCAGCGGCGAGGTGGTCGGCCTGCTCGGCCCCAATGGGGCCGGCAAGACCACCTCGTTCTACATGATCGTGGGACTGGTGCCTTCCGATGGTGGCGAGATCGACCTCGATGGCGCGTCCATTTCGCGCATGCCGATCCACAAGCGTGCCACCATGGGCTTGTCCTACCTGCCGCAGGAAGCCTCGGTATTCCGCAAGCTGACGGTGGAAGACAATATCCGCGCCGTGCTGGAACTGCGCCGGGAAGAGGGCAAGCCGCTCTCGCGCGATGAAATCGAAGGCCGCCTCAACAACCTGCTGCACGAATTGCAGATCGAGAAGCTGCGCGAAAGCCAGGCGCTGTCGCTCTCGGGCGGTGAACGCCGGCGCGTCGAGATCGCCCGCGCACTGGCCACCGATCCGCGCTTCGTGCTGCTGGATGAACCGTTCGCCGGTATCGACCCGATTGCCGTGATCGAGATTCAGCGCATCGTGCGCTTCCTGAAGGAACGCGGCATCGGCGTGCTGATCACCGACCACAACGTGCGCGAAACGCTGGGCATCTGTGATCGCGCCTACATCATCAACCAGGGCACGGTGCTGGCCAGCGGCAATCCGGAAGAGATCATCGCCAACGAGTCGGTGCGCCGCGTGTATCTGGGCGAGCATTTCCGCATGTAAGCGGTGCAGTCGGCTTGCCCGATACGCTTGAAGAAATACAGAGTGCGCATCACGTAATACGCAATACGCAACGACCGGCAGAGCAACCAGCGGGCCACGCCGCTTTCAGAAAGACAGATGAAACAGTCGCTCCAGTTACGTACCTCGCAGCACCTCGCATTGACGCCGCAACTGCAGCAGTCGATCAGACTGTTGCAACTGTCGACGCTGGAACTGCACCAGGAACTGGAACAGATCCTCTCCGACAATCCCCTGCTGGAACGCCTCGACGACGCGCTCGACAATTCGGTACGTCTGCTGGCCGATGGCGCGGTCTCCAGTTCGCCCTCCAGCGGCGTTGCCGAAACCAGTCACGAAGGCAGCGGCGAAGCGGCCCCGGCCGCCAGCGATGGCGATTCCAGCTTCGACTACCAGGACAACGCGCCGGAAGCCGGTGTCACGGGGGATGCCGACTGGAGCTTCGACGACGTCGCGCGCAGCGGCAAGTCGCCAGACGATGACGATGCCCGTCCACAACTCGAAGCGCACGAACTGACCCTGCGCGAACACCTGCTGGAACAGATCCGCGTGACCGCACGCACCCTGCGTGATCGTGCGCTGCTGGAACTGCTCACCGATGCGCTCGACGAGAGCGGCTATCTGGAAGAGCCGCTGGAAGACATCCACGCGCGCCTGCCCGAAGAGCTGGGCATCGACATGGAAGAGCTGTCGATTTCGCTCAAGCTGCTGCAGAGCCTGGACCCGGCGGGTGTCGGTGCGCGCAGTGCCGGCGAATGCCTGGCCCTGCAGATCCGCCGCCTGCCCAAGATTCCCTTCGTGACGCGCAAGCTGGCCTTGAGGATCGTGGAGGATTACCTGCCGCTGTTTGCACAACGCGATTTCAACAAGATCAAGAAGGCACTGGATTGCGATGACGAAGACCTGCGTGAAGCGCAGGCCGTGATCCGCCAGTGCCGTCCGCATCCGGGTGCGGAATTCGCGCGTGATGCCTCGGACTATGTGGTGCCGGACGTGATTGTCAAGCAGACAAAGAACGGCTGGCAGGTCATGCTCAACCATGAGGTCATGCCCAAGCTGCGCGTCAATGCGATGTATGCCAGTGCATTGAAGCAAGCCAAGGGAGAAGGTTCGCTGTCGTCGCAGTTGCAGGAAGCCAAGTGGCTCATCAAGAACATGCGGCAACGTTTCGATACAATTTTGCGCGTCGCGCAGGCTATTGTGGAACGTCAAAGAAACTTCTTTTCACATGGGGCAGTCGCCATGCGCCCCCTTGTGCTGCGTGAAATTGCTGATACACTGGGTCTACACGAGAGCACCATCTCTCGCGTGACGACTCAGAAATACATGCTCACTCCGCATGGAATGTTTGAGTTGAAATACTTCTTCGGTAGCCATGTCGCGACTGAAACCGGAGGTGAAGCATCCTCCACCGCGATACGGGCGCTGATCAAACAGTTGATAGGAGCCGAGAACCCGCAGACCCCATTATCCGATAGCAAGATTGCGGATATGCTGGCAGAACAAGGCATGGTGGTCGCGCGACGCACAGTCGCCAAATACCGCGAAGTGTTGAAGATTCCGCCGGTCAATCTCCGCAAGTCCCTCTGAGTTTTTCCTCAGTTTTTCTGCAGTACCGTTGCTGTGTTCAGGCAAGCATCCGACTGATGCCCGCGCCATCCGACACGAAGACCGTGCCCGTGGTACAGCTGCAGCAGGATCGATTGCACGAACCTCCAGTGACTTCACGATAGGAGTCTTGTATGAATCTGACCATCAGTGGACACCACCTCGAACTGACCCCCGCCATCCGGGAATACGTGCAAAGCAAGCTCTCGCGTATCAAGCGCCATTTCGACAACGTGATCGACGTCAGCGTGATCCTGAGCGTAGATAAACTCACAGAAAAGGAAAAGCGCCAAAAAGCGGAAATCAACGTCCACATCAAGGGGAAGGATCTACATGCGGAAAGCATCGCACACGACCTCTACGCTGCCATTGACACGCTGATCGACAAGCTCGATCGCCAGGTCATCAAGCACAAGGACAAGTTGCAGGAGCATCACTCCATGGCCAAGCGCCTGCCGGACGAAACGCCGGAGGATGCGGTGGCCGGAGCGGCATAAGCCAGGACACCCTCGGCAAGCCACCTCGCAGCCGCAAGGCTGCTGAGAAAGCCAGCCGAATTTCATGAGGAAGGGGCGCGCAAGCGCCCTTTTTCATTTGCGGCCGCCGAACTGGCCAAGCCTGTGGAAAAGATATAAATCATTGCGTAAAGCAACTTTTCCACCGCCGCTGCTGACGATGATGCAAGGGACGGCTTGAATGTCTTCACGGCACCCTCATCTTCGACACAAGAATTTGCATACGATATAAATCATTTCCTCGATGCAATTTTTTGCCCGTTCAGACAGGCCACCAGCATGCAGGCGATTTCAACGCGCCCGCCGGCTTTTCCCTATAATGTCGGGCAATCCCATTTTTAAAGGCACAGCCATGAGCGACGTCCAATCCTGGATCAAAGAAACCGTGACCCAAAACCCCGTGGTGCTGTTCATGAAGGGCACTGCACAGTTCCCCCAATGCGGCTTTTCCGGCAAGGCCATCCAGCTGCTGAAGGCCAGCGGTGCCGAGAACATCGTCACCGTCAACGTGCTGGAAAGCCCGGACGTGCGCCAGGGCATCAAGGAATACTCGAACTGGCCGACCATTCCTCAGCTGTACGTGAAGGGTGAATTCGTCGGCGGCTCCGACATCATGACCGAGATGTACGAGTCCGGCGAACTGCAGACCCTGATCAAGGGCTGAGTTTTACTTGCCTGACTGACTCATGAGCAGTTCTTCCAGCCAGCCGCGCCAGCGCCTGATCGTTGCGATCACCGGTGCCACCGGTGCCATCTATGGCGTGCGGCTGCTGGAGCATCTGCGCAAGCATGGCCAGGTGGAAACGCACCTGATGGTGTCCGAAGCGGGTGTACTCAACCTGCATCAGGAACTGGACATGCGGCGCAAGGATGTAGAAGCGCTGGCCGATGTGGTGCACAACGTGCGCGATGTCGGCGCCTGCATCGCCAGCGGCTCCTTCGCCTCCACCGGCATGGTGGTGGCGCCCTGTTCGATGAAGACCCTGGCCGCCGTGGCGCATGGTCTGTCCGACAACCTCATCACCCGCGCAGCGGATGTGGTGCTCAAGGAACGCCGCCGGCTGGTGCTGATGGTGCGTGAGACCCCGTTCAATCTGGCCCATCTGCGCAACATGACATCCGTCACCGAAATGGGCGGCGTGATCTTCCCGCCCCTGCCCGGCTTCTACCAGCGCCCTGCTTCCATGGAAGAGATGGTGGACCACACGCTGGGACGCGTGCTGGACATGTTCGGGATTTCAATGCAGTTGACGCCGGAGTGGAAGGGCATGAAGGGCGGGACTGAGTGATGCGTTAACCCTTATCACGTTCGGGCAAAGAAAATTGGCCGCAGCTCATCACTGCGGCCATTTCTTCATCTGGCGAATATAAACCGGCTCACCCCCGCCCGATATACGGCATCTTGGTCGCCATCACCGTCATGAACTGCACATTGGCCTCCAGCGGCAGGCTGTCCATGTAGAGGATGGCACGGGCCACGTGTTCGGCATCCATGGTCGGTTCGACCTTGGTCGAGCCATCAGCCTGGAGCGTGCCCTTCTTCATGAGCGTAGTCATGTCGGTGGAGGCATTGCCGATATCGATCTGCCCGCAGGCGATGTCATAGGCGCGGCCATCCAGCGAGGTGGCCTTGGTCAGCCCCGTAATGGCATGCTTGGTGGCGGTATAGGAGGCCGAGAACGGGCGCGGTGCATGCGCCGAGATCGAGCCGTTGTTGATGATGCGCCCGCCGCGCGGCGACTGATCCTTCATGATGCGGAAGGCTTCCTGAGTGCAGAGAAAAACGCCGGTCAGGTTGATGTCCACCGCCGCCTTCCACTGCTCCACGCTCAGTTCTTCCAGCGACACCGGCGGCGCAAAGATGCCGGCATTGTTGAAGAGCAGGTCCAGCCGTCCGAAACGCTCGCGGGTCCTGGCGAAGAGCTGCTTCACCGAGGCCGGATCGGTCACGTCGGCCGCCACCACCAGCGCGTTGGCACCATGTTCGCCGGCCAGCTTGACGGTTTCTTCAAGCGCATCCTGGCGGCGTCCGGCCAGGGCGACGCCATAGCCTTCGCGCAGCAGCGCGAGCGTGATCTGCCGGCCAATGCCGGAACCTGCGCCGGTCACCAGCGCGATACGTTTGGGTGCAGCCATCGTGTGTACTCCTCACTCACTGTAGTTCATGGACGATGCGCATCACGGAGCCATAAAAAAACCGCCCGTGATGCACGGGCGGTTTCACTATAACAAACACGGCGTCGGGCCAGATGAGAGATTTTCAATCCGGCTGGCCGCCGTTCATGTATCGCTCCACTTCATACTGAGGACGACAAGGGCTTGTTCGTATCGATACCCAATGTACGCGCTGCTTCTTCAAGCCGCGCACGTTCATCGACCCATACTTCACACAAGGCCGTATAGGCAATCCAGCGCGCATCGATCTCGAAGAAGTCCCGCAAATTCACCCGCGTATCACTGCGGCCAAACCCGTCCGTCCCCAGCGTCACATAAGGTGCCGGCACGAAGGCGCGAATGCTCTCGGGCAAGGTACGGATGTAATCGCTGACCGCAATCACGGGCGCCACACTGCCCTGCAATTGCGCTGTGACATAGGGCTGGCCATCGCTGCCCGACAAGCGCTGTGCGCGTTGTGCCGCCACGCCATCCCGCGCCAGTTCGGTATAGCTGGTCACGCTCCACACCTCGGCCTCGATCTGCCAGTGCTGCTGCAGCAGCGCAGCCGCCGCCACGGCTTCCTTGAGGATGGGGCCGGAACCCAGCAGCCGCACTGGCGCCCCGGGCTTGCGGCCGAGACAGTACATGCCGCGCAGGATGCCCTCCTGCACGCCGTCCGGAAGACTGGGCTGGGCCTCGTTCTCGTTGGTGACGGTGATGTAGTAGAAGACGTCATCGCCGCGTTCCATCATGCGCCGCATACCCTCATCCAGGATCACCGCCAGCTCATAGGCATAGGCCGGATCATAGGACACACAGTTGGGAATCGATGCGGCCGTCACCAGACTGTTGCCGTCCTGGTGCTGCAGTCCTTCGCCGCCCAAGGTCGTGCGGCCGGAGGTGGCACCGATCAGGAAGCCGCGCGCACGCTGGTCCGCCGCCGCCCAGATCAGGTCGCCGATGCGCTGGAAACCGAACATCGAGTAGTAGATGTAGAACGGCAGCATCGGCGTGCCATGCACCGAATACGCGGTGGCCGCTGCCGTCCACGAGGAAATCGCCCCCGCCTCGGTGATGCCCTCTTCCAGAATCTGGCCATCCTTGGCCTCGCGATAGTAGAGAATGGAACCGATATCCTCCGGCTCATACAACTGCCCCTGCGAAGAATAGATGCCGACCTGGCGGAACAGGTTGGCCATGCCGAAGGTGCGCGCCTCATCGGCCACGATGGGCACCACATACTGGCCGAAGTCCTTGTCCTTCAACAGGTTGCCGAGCTGGCGTACCAGCGCCATGGTGGACGACATTTCCTTGCCGTCGGCTTCCAGCGCGAACTTGCTGTGCGCCTCCAGCGGCGGCACGGTACGCCGTGCATCGCCCGCATGGCGGCGCGGCAGGTAGCCGCCCAGTGCGGCACGGCGTGCATGCAGGTGCTTCATCTCCGGGCTGTCATCGGCCGGCTTGTAGAAAGCCAGCTCACGGCATTGCTCATCGCTCAGCGGCAGCTTGAAGCGGTCACGGAATTGCATCAGACTCTCTTCATCGAGCTTCTTCTGCTGGTGCGTGGTCATCTTGCCCTCGCCCGCCGCGCCCATGCCGTACCCCTTCTTGGTCTGCGCCAGAATCACCGTGGGCTGGCCGCGATGACTGGCCGCTGCCTGATAGGCCGAGAAGATCTTCTTCATGTCATGGCCGCCACGGCGCAGGCGATTGATTTCCTCATCGGTGAGGGTGGCGCCGATGGCACGCGTGCCCGGGGTCTGGCCGAAGAAATGCTGGCGATTGAACGCGCCATCATTGGCGGCGAAGGTCTGCAATTGCCCGTCCACCGTGCGGTTCAGGGCATCGACCAGTTCACCGTCCTTGTCGCGCGCAAACAGGCCATCCCAGTCCGAGCCCCACAGCAGTTTGATGACGTTCCAGCCGGCACCGGCAAACAGCGTTTCCAGTTCATCGACGATGTGGCCATTGCCGCGCACCGGACCATCGAGCCGCTGCAGGTTGCAGTTGACCACAAAGATCAGATTGTCCAGCTTCTCGCGCGAGGCCAGCGAGAGTGCGGCCAGTGACTCGGGCTCATCCATCTCGCCATCGCCGAACACGCCCCACACCTTGCGTCCCTGATCCTGCAGCAGGCCGCGATGCTCCATGTAGCGCAGGAAGCGCGCCTGGTAGATGGCATTGATGGGACCGATGCCCATGGAGCCGGTAGGGAATTGCCAGAAATGCGGCATCAGCCAGGGATGCGGATAGGACGACAGTCCCTGCCGTCCCACGCGCTTGGCCTCGATCTCGCGGCGATAGTAGGCCAGGTCTTCCTCGCTCAATGCACCTTCGAGAAATGCGCGCGCATAAATGCCGGGTGCGGAGTGTGGCTGGAAGTAGACGACGTCGCCCGCGAACTGCGCATCGCGCGCACGGAAGAAGTGATTGAAACCGACTTCGAACAGGTCCGCCGCCGAGGCAAAGCTGGCGATGTGTCCGCCCAGCTCGCCGTAGGCGCGGTTGGCGCGTACCACCATGGCCAGCGCATTCCAGCGCATGATGCTGGCGATGCGTTCCTCGATGGCCTGCGCGTCCGACCCACCGGGAAAAGGCGGTTCCTGTTCAGGCCGGATGGTGTTGACGTAGGGCGTATTGCGCGCATCGCGCCAGTTCACGCCCCATTGCTGGGCCGCCGCCGACAGCCGCGAGAGCAGGAAGCGCGCGCGTTCCGGGCCGGCTTCGGCCAGCACGCTCTGCAGCGCTTGCAGCCACTCCTGGGTTTCCTGGGCATCGAGGTCGATATCCTGCGGGATATCGCTGTCACTGGGGCGGGACATGTCCACTTCCTGTTCTCCTGTCTGGGCGCGCCGGGTCGCTCGCCTGCAGTCAGCACAAAACATGCCGGCACTGCAATCGCTGCTATGCAAAGAGACAAAAAGCCGGTAAAACACAGGCCGCGCCATCCGTCTCCCCGCGCCCGACGCCTTTTCGGTCTTGTTGTCGTTGAGGGCCAGCTGTGTGATGGAACCACCGGCTTACGATACGCCGGATGCCCCGGCATGAGTCACTTAAAATTGGAAGTTGCCGTACAATATTCAGCATCCAGTGCTGCGAAACTGAAACTGACAGAATTAAATTTCGATAATGGAACTCGACACCACCGATTTGCGCATCCTGAACATCCTGCAGGAGAACAGTTCGATCAGCAATCTGGAGCTGGCCAGCCGCATCAACCTCTCGCCCTCGCCGACCCTGGCCCGGGTGAAGCGCCTGGAAACCGAAGGCATCATCTCGCGCTATGTGGCGCTGGCCGATCCGCACCTGCTGGGCTTGAAGGTGAACGTGTTCGTCAAGGTGATCCTGGAGCGCCAGGGTGCCGAAGCACTGGCCCAGTTCGAAACGGCCGTGAGTGCCTTCGATGAAGTCATGGAAGTCTACCTGATGACCGGCGACGAGGATTACCTGCTGCGCATCGTGGTGCCGGACCTGCTGACGCTGGAGCACTTCATCGTCGACCACCTGACCAAGATCCCCGGCATCAAGAACATCCGCTCCAGCTTTGCGCTCAAGCAGATCAAGTACAAGACCGCCCTGCCCACGCCCAAGATCAAGACGCGGCGCTGAGCTGAAAGCAAAATCGCGCCTGCGCTGCCATGGCGGAAAAAAGGGCCTTCCGGCCCTTTGTTTGTTTTTACGCCAAGCTGCTGCACGCAGTTCAGTGTGAGCGCCCGCCTTGCGGAGAGCCATCTTCCTGGCGCCGCTGCGGATGCCCGGGCAGACCGGCCAGCGCATCGCGCATCACGTCTGCGGACAACGGTGCCGCGGCCTCGCTGACATCGCACCAGCGCTCCACCATCTCCACCACACACTGCGCATAGTGTTCGCCATCGACCGGCTTGGGCAGGTATTCGGTCGCGCCGGCGGCCAGCGCCTCGCGCTCGCCCTCGGTTTCGTAGGAAGGGAAGACCACCACCGGCGCATCAGCCAGATGCTTGCTGGCACGCAACTCGCGCAGCAGCTGCAGGCCCTCGCCGCATTCCATGTCGGACTCCAGCAGGATCAGGCTGGGTGCAATGTCATCGCCCTGGCGGCGTCCCTGCAGCAGGCAGCGGCGCGCCGTGGCCAGGTCAGGACACGCACGGAAGGCGCAATGCAAGCCGGCACGCCACAAGGCGAAGCGCGCCAGTTCAGCGGCCTCCTGGCTGGGGTCGATCATGATGATGCTGGGAAAGCTCATGCTGTGGGGGACAGTCCTGTAAGAAGTGCACAAGCCACGGGATGGCTACAGCAAACGTTTTACAGGAGTGATGACCACTGCGGCATCGGGAAATTCCTGACCGCCGCCAATCTGCTGGCTGACGCGCCGTCAGGATTTCCCCGATCGCCAGCCCCGCACAGGATGGCTACAGTGACAACCTCAATGATCCGCTCCACCCGGATCCGCCCATCTCCGCACCAAGGAAGCCCCCCGCCGATGCTGCCGTTTGCCAAAGTCCGAGTCCCTGTCCCCACTGCCTTGCTGGGCAAGGTCGAGCTGTATGTCAGCGGTTGCACGCGCCTGGTGACCCAGCGCGCCAATGCCATGCATGATTGGGCCAGCCTGCATGCGCATCCGCGCATGCTGCTGGATTGGTTTGCCACGGCGGGTTTTTCACCCGGTGGAGAGACTGCCGCGCTGACCCGCTTCGAACCCTGTGCGCAGCGCCTGGCCCGCCTGGATCAGCTCAAGCATCGGCTACCACCGCCACTGGCCGTGCCCCGCTTCTGGCAGCTCGACGGCAACAACTATGGCTTCGATGCCAACCCGCACCTGTCCTATTGGCTCGCTGTGAACGAAGCTTCCTTCGTCCCGCTGCTGGTGCCCACGCACCAGATGGCGCACTTCTCGCGCGCCCTGTTGGCGTGAAGTTTCTTCCCTTTCCTTTAACGCCCCTATTTCAGGGGCAGGTAGATATCGGTCAGCAGCTCGCCTGGCGGCGTATCGGGCAGCAGGTTGAGGTAGTGGAAGTAAAGCGGGAAATCCCGCAGCTCCTCCCCGCTCTCCGGCAACCACTGGCGATACAGCGGATAGATGCTCTCGCCCAGCCGGTCATGCGCGCCTGCATGCCTTATGCGGGCGCAGCGCCCGCCGGGAATCAGGAAGGCTTCCACGCCTTGCGGATTGTCCGGCACGTCCCCTTCCACCTCGCCGCAGATGCCGAACCGGAATTGCTCCGGGGGTGTGGTATCGGGATTGTCCCAGGCCAGACCGAAGGTACGGCAGCGCTCCACCGGTGACAGGCCCGTGGCCTTGCGCCAGTCGATGAACTGCCCGACGGTGCCATTGAGCTGATTGACGGGACCGCGATGCGTAAGCATGGCGATGCGGATGGATTCGACGTTGACGATCTCGGCTTGCACGTCCACTTTCCTTTCAGGGATGCGGAACACGAAACGCTCGTTCCAGGAGGGCCAGTCGGGTGTGCGCCGGAACTGCGAGGGCGACTGGCCGAAGGCACTCCTGAAAGCGCGCGTAAACGATTCCGGATTTTCGAAACCGGCTTCGAGGGCGATGTCGATGATGCGCCGCTGCGGCTGGAAGGCCAGTTGCAGGCTGGCATGCTTCAGGCGCATCAGCAGGATGTAACGCGCCACCCCGACGCCGGTGAAATCGGCAAATTGCCGCTGGAAATGGAACCGCGAAAAATGCGCGACGGCCGCCAGCTGCTCCATCTCCAAGGGCGTATGGAGATGCGCCTCGATATGGTCGAGCACGCGCTCGAATCGGGCTTGATAGCGGGCCTGGCTGCTGGTTTTGCGGTCGTCGTTCATCGGTTCCTCGGTTCACGGGACGTACTGTGCAAGAAAGCGCGCCACAAATCCTGACCGAAATTGCGCATCGTCATCAGAACCTCTGGCAGTCTCGATGGCCGTCATGTTAAAACACGGGCTTCGTCGCGTTCCGCCTTTTTATCCGATGCCTTCCGCTCTCCTCTTGATGCTGGCGATCTGCAGCGTCTGGTTGCCCGCCCTGCCCTTGCCTGCTGGCCGATCCCTCGCGCCCTGGCTGCCGCTGCTGGTGCTGGCCCTCGCGCTGGGACTGCATGACGGCCAGCTCGATGCCATCGCCGTCGCGGGCATCGTCCTGTTGGGGTTCGCTGCCCGGGGCACGACCCATGCGCCACACGCATGGCAACGCCGCAGTCTGCTGGCGTTCACGCTGTTGCTCGCGCTGCTGCTGGCCTTGCATCGCTGGCCCGGCTTCCACAACGTGCTGGTGATCCCGTCAGCGGCCATCACTGCGGAGGCGCGGCCCTTCATGCTGTTCGCCAATCTCGACAAAGGGAGTGCCGGACTGCTGTTGCTGGCGCTGCTGGCCCCCCGCTGCCATGCGTGGCGGGAATGGCGCGAGACCATCGCCAGGACGCTGCTGCCGGGCCTCGCGACGATCGTGCTGGTGATGGGCGTGGGCTGGTTGACAGGTCTGGTCAAGCCGGCACTGAAGTGGCCTGGCTTCACGATGGAGTTCCTGGCCATCAACCTGCTGTTGACCGTGGTGGCCGAGGAAGCCTTTTTCCGTGGCGTGATCCAGCAGCGTCTGCAATCCGCCTTGCAGGGGATGCGTAGCGGTAACGGACTGGCGCTGACGGCGTCGGCACTGCTCTTCGGTGCCGCGCATCTCGGGGGCGGCATGACCTATGCGGCGATTGCCGGGCTGGCCGGCCTCGGCTATGCGTGGGTGTTCCAGCGCAGCGGACGGATCGAGGCACCGATCCTGCTGCATTTCACGCTCAATGCGGTGCACTTCCTCGCGTTCACCTATCCGGCGCTGGCCTGAGTCGCGCTCGCCTCACGGCGCGATCCACTGCCCCTGCCATTGATCCTGCCCGCGCGCGAAGCGGGCGCGGCGATGCTGGTCCGGCGTCAGGTCCAGCCATTCGATGCGCTCCAGCCGCACTTCCACCAGCGCAAAATTCTCGACACCATCGCTGCTGACGTGCGGCTGCACGTGAGCGTCTTCCGGTTGCGCAACAGGCGTGCCGGGGGCATGCGGTGTCTTGTACAGGATCAGCGTGTGTGGCCGGGCCCCCGTCCACATGGCGCGCACGCGGGCCGCATCCTGCACCACCTGAGCCACGCCGTTGACGCGCAGTTGCAGATGGCGCTCGAGGTCCACCGCCAGCATGGCCACCCGCCCGTCGGCCCGAATCTCGGCCAGTTTGGGAGAGCGCAGATCGGTGTGAAAGCACAGCGACCCGGCAGTCGCATCGGCCTCGCGCAGGACAATGGAACGCAACTGGGGCGTGCCATCCAGGCCCAGCGTGGCCAGTTGCCAGATGGTAAACGGCGAGCGCGTCGGGCTGGCACCGCGACGCAGTTCGTCCCAGATCAGAGAGTGGAGTTCGGGCAAGTTCAGGTTGAAGTTCATGGCGCCATTGTAGGGCCTGGCGCATGCAATCGATTTCAGGGCAGCGCGAATCGCGCGTCAATCGCGGGACGACATGCTCATGTCAGGCCGGCGTCAGTGCATTGTCAGAGCGCTGTGCCACCATGATTCTGCACCCGCATCACCCATCGCAGTCCGGATCGCAGTCCATCGCAGCACGTCAGCCCCGCAGCACGGCGGGAACACACGGAGCCTCGCATGAAACTCTCCTGGTCGCCCAAACAGATTGCCCTGCCCGCACCTCTTGATGCCGGGCAAGTCCGGCTCCAATTCCACGCACGCTCCTTGCGCCTGCAAGCTCACGCTCGGACCTGGCTCATGCTGCTGGCCTGCGCCCTGCTGTCGGCGCTGGCGCGCGCACTGGGCATGGGCTATCCCGGCAACATCGTCGCTACCTGGGCCGGTGGCTGTTGCTATGCCCGGGCCGCGCTCTACCTTGTGCGCGGTCATTGCCACCGCCTGCTTGCCCGCCGGCGCAATGAGGGGGCCGAAGCTGCCGATCTCACGCTCTCCCAATGACTACGCCCGCTTGCGCGGGCGTCATCGTTGCTTGCTGAGAACGGGTGGCGGTGAATCAGAATGCGCCGACGTAGTTCTCCGCCAGCGCCGTCGACAGCGCGCGCGAGTTGACCACGTTCTCCAGTTCGGCGCGCTGGATCTGGCGCTGGAAGGGCGAGGCATCGTCGAAGGTATGCAGCATGCTGGTCATCCACCACGAGAAATACTCGGCACGCCAGATGCGCTTCAGGGCTTGCTCGGTGTAGGACGCGAGACCTTCCTCGCTGGCACTTCGATAGAAATCCTCGATGCCCTGGGCCAGGCGTTTCACGTCACCCACCGCCAGGTTCAAACCCTTCGCGCCAGTGGGCGGCACGATGTGCGCGGCATCACCGGCCAGGAACAGGCGGCCATGCTGCATCGGCGTAGAGACGAAACTGCGCATGCCGATGATGCCCTTCTGGAAGATCTTGCCTTCCTTGACGCGCCAGCCGTCGCCGTTTTCCAGGCGGCTATGGAATTCATTCCAGATGCGGTCATCGCTCCAGTTGTCCACGCTGTCCTTGGGATCGCACTGGAAGTACATGCGCTGCACCGTTGGCGAACGGGTACTGATGAGCACGAAGCCGCGATCATGCTGGGCATAGATCAGTTCGTCCGAGGACGGCGGCGCTTCCACCAGCACGCCGAACCAGCCGAAGGGATAGATGCGCTGGTAATCCTGGCGGCGGCTTTCCGGAATGGCAGGACGCGAGACGCCATGGAAGCCGTCACAACCGGCGATGAAATCCGCCTCCAGCGTATGCTGCTCGCCCTCGTGCATGAAGCGCACGCGCGGCTTGCTGGTCTCGACGCCTTCGATGCTGGTGCCGCTCACACCGAACAGCAATTGCCCTTGCGCGGCCAGGCGTGCGGCCACCAGGTCCTTGATCACTTCGTGCTGGGCATAGACGGTGATGGCCTTGCCGGTCAGTTCGGTGAGGTCGATGCGATGGCGGCGGCCACCGAAGGCCAGCTCGATGCCGTGATGCAGCGCGCCTTCGCGCTTCATGCGCTCGCCCACGCCGGTCTCGTTGAGGATGTCCATGGTGCCTTGCTCCAGCACGCCGGCACGGATGGTGGATTCGATGTCTTCGCGGGTGCGGGTTTCCAGCACGACCGATTCGATGCCCTTCAGGTGCAGCAGGTGGGACAGCAACAAACCGGCCGGGCCGGCGCCGATGATGGCGACTTGGGTACGCATGATGGAGGTCTCCGTGTAAAGGTCAGGCACCGTTTTCGTTCCCGGCGCGCAATGGCGCGAGCCGAAGCGGGTGGCAGTTGATCTGTTCTTGTTCTTGGTGTGAGAAGAATCTTAGACGGTGGTGTTCTGATAAAAAATGGATGATCTCGCCAATTACTTGTACTATTTTTACAGAGCACAACCATGCCGCCCCCTCGCAACGCACAGGATGGAGACCCTATGCCCTTGCCCCGCAGCAAACCGCGCACCAGCGATGTACCGCAATTTTCCTTGTACGGCGAGGCTTCCCGGCCGGAAGATGCGGAGCCGGTGCACATCGAACTGATCGAGACGCGCAGCCGCGTGCATGACTGGCATATTGCACCGCACACCCATGCCGGACTTTTTCAGGTACTTTTTTTAATGTCCGGACACGTCAGTGCCTTGATGGAGGAAGAGGTCTGGGAAGTCGATGGTCCGGTGGTCATCACCATCCATCCATCCCTGGTACATGGTTTCGATTTCTCGGAACAGGCCGTGGGATTCGTGCTGACGGTGGATCCGCACGTGGTGTTTTCGGCCGGCGGCAGCGAGGGGCACGGCGAATTGTTTTCGCCCTTGTTCCTGCGCCCGATGGCCATCGAACTGGGGCGCGTACCGGAACTGCGCGAGCGCATGGAGACGCTGCTGCGTCTGTTGATTGCCGAATCGGCCGCGCCGCGCACCGGCCACACGCTGATGCTGGAATGGCTGGCGCGCAGCGTCATGCTCTTGCTGGTGCGGCTGGAAGCGGATCATCGCTCGGCGGAATTGTCCGGACGCGGCGACTTTGAATTGTTCAGCCGTTTTCGCGCACTGGTGGAGCAGCATTTCAAGGAGCAATGGCAGGTGGCGGTCTATGCCGACAAGCTGCGCATCACGCCCAGCCGCCTCAATCGCCTGTGCCTGAAGCTGGCCGGGCATTCGGCCTTCGACCTGGCGCAGCAGCGATTGATCCTGGAGGCTTGCCGCAAGCTGACCTATGTGCCCTCAGGCATTTCGACGATTGCCTATGAACTGGGCTTTCAAGACCCGGCGTATTTCAGCCGGCTCTTCAAGCGGCACATGGGGCTGACGCCCAAGGAATATCGGCGCACGCATGTGGAGGAATAAAACATCTGGGTCTGAGGAACCGCCAGCGCGCCTTCGATACGCGGCTTCGCCGCTACTCAGGTCGAACGGGTTGTGAAACATCGATCCGACAGGCGAGGGGAAAGAAGGCATTTCCTTGTCACACCCTCCCTCCGTTCGGGCTGAGTAGGCCCGCAGGGCCGTATCGAAGCATCACCGGAGTTGGCGCAAAAACAAAAATGACAGCTCCATCTTCGAAACTCAGCCAAGCCTCACAGCAGCGCCCCCAGCTCCACCTGGATCTTCAGCATGGCCGGCAGGCAGCGTTCCACCATGTCTTCCAGTTTCATGCGGGCCGCATGCACGCTGATGTTCATCGCCGCCACCACCTCGCCACGGAAGTTCCGCACCGGCACAGCCATGGTCCGCAAGCCCAGTTCCAGTTCCTGGTCCACCAGCGCATAACCCTGTGCGCGGGCGCGCGCGATTTCCAGTCCCAATCGTTCGACGTCGGTGATGGTGTGGGCGGTGATGGCCTCCGGCTGGGCGCGCGCGAGGATGGCATCGAGCTGCGCCGGTGGCAGATTGGCCAGCAGGATGCGGCCATTGGCGGTGCAGTAGGCCGGCACCCGCGTGCCGGGCTGCAAGGTGGTCGACACCAGTTGCCCCGCGCTCACCGCCGCCACGCACACCAGCTGGTCGTGATCGAGTACCCCGCAGGACGCCGCCTCGCCCAGCGAATACGCCAGCCGGTACAGCAGCGGCTGCACGATGCGCGGCAGCCGCGCCGAATGCAGGTAGGACTGGCCCAGCCGCAGCACCATGGGCGTGAGCGAGAAGGTCTTGTTGTCGTGCCGCATGTATCCCAGGTGCGTGAGCGTGATGAGATAGCGGCGCGCGGCGGCGCGGGTCAGGCCCGTCAGTTGCGCCACCTCGGCGATGGTCAGGCGCGAGCGCTCCTGGTCAAACGCTTCGATCACCTGCAGGCCCTTTTCCAGACCGGCGACCAGGTCACGCTTGAGAGGGCCCTCTGCGCCCTCTTCCGCTTCTTCGATGTGTTCTTGCTGCATGCTTCCCTGCCCTGTGGATAAAACAAGCTGATGCGCACCGTTTCCCGTTCGCTGCAGAAAATCGGCCATTTGTGCGATTCTCGCACAAAGCGGGCGCAGGGCGGATATGCTGCGCTGCGTTGGCCTTGAGAGCGGGGGTCGGCTTGCCTACTATCTGTCCACACCCAAGCACGGCGCGCCATTCGCCCATTCCGGCAGGCAAGGAATCCGAAGACGACGCCGCATTCACCCCGTCGACTGAGGAGACCTCATGCAATTCGATGCCATCGAACCCGGTGTCTATCCGGAACTGATCTATCCCCCGTACAAGTCCACCGCCAAGCGCGGCCCCACGCAAGCGCCGCTGCGCGTGCGCGACGAGACCGCCACCGGCACCAACCTGTTCGCCTCGCCCAAGCTGATCCTGCCGCATGACATGGACCTTACCGCGCAAGGCAAGGGCGAGCCGCTGGGCGAGAAGATCGTGGTCACCGGCCGCGTGCTCGATGAAGATGGCAAGCCGGTGCGCAATTCCCTGCTGGAAGTCTGGCAGTGCAATGCCGCCGGCCGCTACTTCCACAAGAAGGACCAGCACGATGCGCCGCTGGATCCCAACTTCACCGGCTTCGGCAAGATGCTTACCGATGACAATGGCCGCTATCGCTTCGTCTCCATCAAGCCGGGTCCGTATCCCTGGGGCAATCACCACAAGGCCTGGCGTCCGGCGCACATCCACTTCTCGTTGTTCGGCAACGTCTATGCGCAGCGCCTGGTGACGCAGATGTATTTCCCCAATGATCCGCTGTTCGCCTATGACCCGATCTTCCAGAGCATCCCTGACGAAGCCGCCCGCCAGCGCCTGATTTCGCGCTTCTCGCTGGAGGAGACGGTGGACGACAAGATGCTGGGCTATGAATTCGACATCGTCCTGCGCGGCCGCAACGCCACGCCCATGGGCATCTGAACACAAGGCAGGAGACCACATGAGCAACATCACCACTTCGCAAACCATCGGCCCCTTCCCGCACGAAGCCTGGGCTTGGGCCGTGGAACTGACTTCGCGCGTGGAGAGCAGCGCGCCGCAGGTCAAGATCAAGGGCGCCATCATCGATGGCGACGGCGTCCCCATCAATGACGCCTGGGCCGAAGCCTGGCTGCCGGGCAGCGCTGCGGCAGAAACTTCACATGCCATTCCCGGATATCGCCGGGTGCCCACCAATGAAGAGGGCGGGTTCACATTTTCGATTTCGCAGCCGCAGGCGCCGGCCGGCAAGCCGGTGGCTTACGTGACCGTGTTTGCGCGCGGGCTGGTCAAGCACCAGTTCACGGCCGTCTTCCTGGAAGATGATCCGGCGCTGGCGCAGTCGGCGCTGCTGGAGCAGGTCCCGGCTGACCGCCGCCACACCCTGATCGCCCGCAAGCAAGCCGATGGCAGCTACCTGTGGAATATTCACATGCAGGGCGCGAGCGAGACGGTATTCTTCGACTACACCTGAACGCCCGTTACGGCGTGACGCGCGAGGGGATCCGCAGGCTTTGGCCTGCCGGATCCCGTTTGCGTTGGATCGCGCCGGACGGGCAAGCAATGGAGACTTCATGAGCGTTTCGATCTTCGACAGCTTCCTCACCACTTCCGACATGATTGCGGTGTTCGACGACCAGGCGGTGGTGCAAGCCATGCTGCGCTTCGAACAAGTCCTGGCCGAGGCCGAAGCCGCCGAGGGCATCATCCCCGAGGCCGCCGCGCGCGCCATCGCCAGCGTATGCCGCGCCCCGCTCTATGACATCAATGCCTTGATCGTCGCAGGCCGCCGCGCCGGTGCGCTGGCCATTCCGCTGGTCAAGGAATTGCAGCGCACGGTCGCCCTCTACAGCGAGGAAGCCGCCACCCATGTGCACTGGGGCAGCACCAGCCAAGACGTGCTGGATACGGCCATGGTGCTGGTCACGCGTGAGGCCCTGCGGCTGGTCGATGGCGAACTGGACCAGCTGGCGCATCGCTTGCTGGACTTGTCGCAATCCCATCTCGATACGCCGGTGCTGGCACGCACGCTGATGCAACCGGCGCAAGTCACCAGCCTGGGCCTGAAGTTCTGCAACTGGGCCGCCCCCCTGCTGCGCTCGCGTGCGCAGCTGCAGGCGCTGGCTGAACGCGCCCTGCAGCTGCAACTGGGCGGCGCAGTAGGCACGCTGGCCGTACTCGGCGAGAAGGGTCCCGCCGTGGCCGCACGCATGGCTGCGGCGCTCGACTTGAAGACACCCGATGCGGCGTGGCATACCCAGCGCGACGAATGGATACGCCTGGGTACCGAGATGGCCGTGCTGGCCGGCAGCCTGGGCAAGATCGCGACCGACCTGTCGCTGATGGCGCAGGGCGAAATTGCGGAACTGGCCGAGCCTTCCGGCAATGGCCGTGGCGGGTCATCGGCGATGCCGCACAAGCGCAACCCGGTATCGTCCATGATCGCCCTGGCTGCTGCCGCCCGTGCGCCGCAACAGGCCGCTGCGCTGCTGGGGGCGATGTCGCAGCAGCACGAACGCGGGCTGGGCAACTGGCAGGCCGAACTGGCCGAATGGCCGGGCTTGTTCCTGGGCGTGCATGGGGCCTTGCGTGCGCTCAATGATGCGTTTGCCGCACTGGTGATCGATGAGGCGCGCATGTTGCGCAACATCGATGCGCTGCAGGGATTGGTGTTTGCCGAATCCGCATCAATTGCACTGGCGGGCGTGATCGGCCGTCCGCGTGCGCACAGTCTGCTGGAGCAGCTCACGCGCAAGGCCGTGGCCGATGGCGCGCAACTGGTCGATGTGCTGGTCGATGCCGTGCAGGCCGATGCGCAGCTGGGCAAGGAGATCGACCTGGCCATGTTGCGTGGGCTGTTCGATCCGGTGCAGGCGACGCGGCCTGCGCGCCGCATTGCTGAAGGGCAGCTTGAACATTTGCGCACGATGCTGGTGCGCTGAACCACTGATTTCTCCACCTCCCTCCACATCACGAGACAAAAGAGAACACCTCATGAGCTACGATCCGCTGGACCATGATTTCGAGCGCGGCATGCGCAATCGCCGCAGTGTGCTGGGCGACCAATGGGTTGACCGTTCGGTGGCCAACGCCACCAACTTCAATGCCGATTTCCAGAACCTGATCACGCGTTTTGCGTGGAATGAAATCTGGGGCCGTCCCGGGCTGGACCACAAGACCCGGCGCATCATCGTGCTGGCCATCACCATTGCGCTGGGGCGCTGGGAAGAATTTGAACTGCACGTGCGCGCCGGCCTGACGGCTGATCCGGCTACTCGGTTGACGCCGGATGAGATGAAGGAAGTGATGATCCAGGCTTCCGTCTATGCGGGTGTGCCGGCGGGCAATACGGCGTTCACGCATGCGCAGAAGATCCTGCGTGAAGTGGGCGAGCAGATCGGTTACGCGGTGGTGCCGCAGGCGCCCGCTACCAGCGTGCATCCGGGGGTGGGGCGTGAGGGACGCACTTCTTCTTCACCGGCGTTGCATTACACCTTGCGGGAGCCGCGCAATGGCAAGGCGCCGCGGCATACGGTGGTGTTGTCGCATGCGCTGGGGACCGACCTGATGATGTGGGACGGACTGGCCAATCTGCTGGCGGCCGATTGCCGGGTGATCGCTTACGATCATCGCGGGCATGGCAGTTCGGAGAAGGTGGACGGGCTCTACAGCATGGCGGACCTGGCTGATGATGCGGCGCGCTTGTTGCGGGAGCTGGATACCGGGCCGGTGGTGTGGGTGGGCTTGTCCATGGGGGGCATGGTGGGGCAGGAGCTGGCCTTGCGCCATCCGGGGCTGGTGCGGGCACTGGTGCTGGCCAACACTACCTCCGCCTATCCGGAGGCGGCGCGCGAGGTTTGGCAGCAGCGCATTGCTACCGTGCGGGATCAAGGGATCGAGGTGATTGCGGATGCGGTCATGGGGCGGTATTTC
Organism: Herbaspirillum sp. Her4; assembly: GCF_057961335.1. Classification (NCBI taxonomy): domain Bacteria; kingdom Pseudomonadati; phylum Pseudomonadota; class Betaproteobacteria; order Burkholderiales; family Oxalobacteraceae; genus Herbaspirillum; species Herbaspirillum sp. Her4. The sequence continues at coordinate 115,114 of NZ_CM176330.1, forward strand.
CACGAGGGGTTCCGGTCGGCTCAGGCGGCTACCGTGGCGCGCTATCGTCATCGGCTGGTCACTACCGATGCGGTGGGATATGTGGGGTGCTGTCATGCTGTCGGGACTGTTGATACTTCTTCCCGGTTGGGGGCCATTCTTGTCCCTACGCTGGTGATCGCAGGAGAGCTGGATCAGGGGACGCCGGTTGCCATGGCTCAGGCATTGGTGGACGGTATCGCTGGCTCTCGGCTTGAGGTCATTGCCGATGCCTCTCATGTCAGTGCTGTTGAGCAGCCTGTTGCGTTTGCTGAATTGGTTCTTGGGTTTATCGGCGGGCTTTGATGGTGTTAGGTTTTTGGGCGTAGTCTGCACGGAATTTCTTCCTGCGCTCTAGCTTAATTCTTATCTCTCTCCGGTCGGAAGAACGCGCCGGGAGCGGCCCGGCAGCCGCTCACTTTTCTTGTCTCGCCAAGAAAAGTAAGCAAAAGAAGGCGACCGCAACTCCGCCGCCCTCCTTCGGAGGGTCCCCGCTTCAGTACCCAATAAAACGGGAAAAATAAAGTCGCTTCGCTCCGGTTATTTTTCTGATCCGATTTATTGGGTACTGAAGCGGCGGCGCAGATGCGGACAGCCTGTCCGGCTCGCCTTCGGCGTCGCGACGGACACTACTCGCCTTCGGCTTCGGGTTGGTAGGTTCTTGCTGCATTCATTCATGCACTGGCCTCAATCGCCCTTTCCAAATTCTTTCTCGCAGTTGCCTCGTATCTTTCGAAAAATGTCTTTGTCCTGTATATCCTCGGACGATTCAAGAAACCTTGCAGAATCTTCTTCCGCTCTTGCATGAACAACGATAGCGGAACATAGTCATATTCCGCACGAATCTGCTTTTCGTATTCTTCGAAACGATCCGGTGGCGCGGCCAATATCGACAAGTCCACATCCACCAATAACGACGCGTCACCCTCCACGCTGGGCTGATGGTGCCGGGTTGCCATCACCAGTGCGTGCACGCGCTGCGTAATCTCTTCCGATGCGCCCGCGTCCATCAGACAACGCCGAGCCCAATCAGCGCTCTTCTCTTCGTTGTCATGACGTTTGACGTCATAGATGACGTCATGAAACCAGAGTGCCAGTTCAACTTCGCCAGGGTGGGAGGACTCGGTGTGCAACTCTTCCCACTTTGCAAAGCATTCATCGAGGTGCTGAAGGGTGTGATAGTGGCGATGGGGTTCGCGGTAGTGTGAGAGGACCGAGTCAAACAAGTGCGTATCGGGGCAAACCAGACCCAATTTTTTCCAGGTGAGATCCCAGCGTTGGGTGGTCAGGGTCATGATTGGGTCTTTCGAAAAAGAGGGGAGGAAAGATTATCTGTCGATATCCATCTCAAAGCGAGAGAAGCGTACCAACCCGACCAAAGCCGAAGGCGAGTAGGAGACCCCGCGAGGCCGAAGGCGAGCCCGTTGGGGTTGCCGTCCCCATAGAGCCAGCCGCCGCAGCGGAGCGAAAAGTGGATCAGAAGGATAGTGGGAGCGAAGCGACTCTATCCTTCCCACTTTTCGCTTCGCTGCGGCGGGGGACCCTCCGCAGGAGGGCTGGCTCTTTGGGGTCGCCTTCTTTTGCTTACTTTTCTTGGCGAGACAAGAAAAGTGAGCGGCTGCCGGGCCGCCCCCGGCGCGTTCTCCCGACCGGAGAGAGAACAGAATTAAGCTAGAGCGCAGGAAAGATTTCCGTGCAGACTACCCCAAAACCAAAACCAATCAAACCCCAGGATCCCGCACCTTCTCAACCTGATCAAACTCGACGTTATAGAACTCAGCCCCGCGCAACTCAGCCTTGCGCATATAAACGTTCTGCACGATATCGCGAGTAGAAGCATCGATGGAAACCGGCCCCCGCACGCTCTCCCAGCTCATCCCTTTCATGGCAGCCAGCAGCTTCTCACCGTCCGCATCGCCCCCGGTCTTCTTGAGCGATTCATAGAGCAGATGCATCCCGTCATAGGCTCCAACGGAATGGAAGTTGGCGCGCATTCCCTTGTTGGCCTTGGCCATGGCATCGACATATTCCTTGTTGGCTGCAGAAGGATGCGCCGCCGAATAATGATGACTGCTCACCACATCCTTGGCGGCTGCACCGATCCCGGCCATCAGGTCATCATCAAGCACATCGCCGGTACAGATCAATCGAATCCCAGCCGCCGCCAATCCCCGCTCGGTAAACTGCTTCAACACGGCAGCGCCTTCCCCGGAAGGTACAAAAACGAACAAAGCCTGCGGCTTGGCGTCCTTCACCCGCTGCAGGAAGGGTGCGTAGTCAGGATTGCGCAGGGGCACGCGCACGCTCTCCACGACCTTGCCACCGGCCTCGGAAAAAGTCTTCACGAATACTTTCTCAGCATCCAGCCCCGGCCCGTAATCGGAAACAAAGGTCACCACACTCTTGATCCCATTCTTCGCAGCCCAGGAGGCCAGCGGCGAAGTCACCTGCGCCAGCGTAAAGCCGGTGCGCACGATATAAGGCGAGCGCTGCGGAATGATCGACGTTGCGGCTGCCGTCACGATCATCGGCACCTTGGCCTGTGTGGCGATGGGTGCTGCCGCCAGCGCCAGGGGCGTCAACCCGAAGCCCATCAGAACCTGCGCCTTGTCCCGCGCCACCAGCTCCTGCGCCAGCCGCTTGGTCACATCCGGAGAAACGCCGCCATCATCCTTCAACAGGATCTCCACCTTGCGCCCGGCCACGCTGTCACCGAACTTCTGCTGATACAGCTTCACCGCTGCCTCGATCTGCCGCCCGGTCGAAGCAAACGGCCCCGACATCGGCACGATCAGCCCGACTTTCAGTGCATCGGCTGCCCGTGCCACCAGGGGCGCGCCCATCGCAGCCAGCGCGGTTCCGGCCAGCACCAGGTGGCGGCGCCGGGTATCGATCATCTCGCTCATCATGTCTCCTCAGGTTTTAATTTGTATAAATGATTTACGACGCAGGACAATACTGCTTCAGAACATTACAGATCCAGCACCAGCAACGAACTGCGAGCCCGGGAACAGCAAGGCGTGAACTGATCATTGGCCGCCCTTTCCTCATCGGTCAGGTACTGATCACGATGATCCGGCTCACCCTCCAGCACACGCGTGAGACAGGTACCGCAGATGCCCTGCTCGCAGGACACCGGCACATCCACACCGTGTTCGCACAAAACCTGGATCACCGTGCGGTCGGCGGGAATGGTATAGACCTGACCGCTGCTGGCCAGCTTCACATCAAACGCGCCATTGCCGTCGGCTGTTACCGGCGCCGCACCAAAGTATTCGAAATGAACCTGCGACTCCGGCCAGCCGCGTGCACGGGCAGTCTCCACCACATGCGCGATGAAGCCGGCAGGACCGCAGACGTAAAGATGGGTAGCCGGATCAGCCTGTGACAGCAAGGCCTCCAGATCAAGCCTCTGCGCGGCATCACCATCGTCATAGTGATGCACCACGCGGTCCGCAAATCCTGACCCGGCAATGCGCTCGCGAAACGCCTGGCGTGCAGGCGAACGGGCGCAATAATGCATCTCGAAAGACGCTCCGGCGGCCGCCAGCGCCTCGGCCATGCACAGAATGGGCGTCACACCGATGCCACCCGCCAGCAGCAGACTGTGCTGCGCCGACACCAATGCAAACTGGTTGCGTGGCACGCCGATGGTGAGCAGATCACCAACCTTCAGCGCCTCATGCACCGCCACTGATCCACCGCGCGAATTGGCATCGCGCAATACACCGATCTGGTAGCGATGCTGCTCATGCGGCGCATTGCACAGCGAATACTGGCGCAGCAAGCCGCCCGGCAGATGCACGTCGATATGCGCACCGGCGGTAAAACCCGGCAAGGGCGCACCATCCACCGAGACCAGCTCCAATCCCACGATTCCGTCGGCTTCCTCGCGGCGCGCCGCGACCTTGACCTGCAATGTCGTCATCGTCACTCCTCAGGCCGCGGCAGCCTTGCCAGATTCGGCTTCGCGCGCCAGCCACTTGTCCAGCACCTTGCGCGACTGCACCCCACCGGCATCGATGTTGAGCGCCAGCAGGCGGCGCTCGGGATACTTCAGCAGATTGGCCTGCTGCAGCTCCAGCATCTCGCGGTCCTCGCCGAAAATCTTGCCCTGCCCTTCGCGGATGGTATTGGTCAGCTCCTTGTCCTCAGGACGGAAATGACGCGCCATGCCCCAGAAATACCAGTGAGAAGTTTCAGTCTCGGGCGTGATGAAATCCACCACGATGGAGGAAGCCTTGTGCTCCGGCCCGGCCTCGTAACCGCCCTTGCCTGCATGCGCCACGCCCACTTCGATCATCACGTGGCTGGGCGGCGAGAAGCGGCAGATCTGCCAGCGATCCACCGGCACCTCATCGGCCAATCCATTGCCTCGCAAGGCCATGCGCCAGAACGGCGGCGGCATGATGTTCTCCATGAAGCGGCTGGTGATGACCTGTTCACCCTCCACCCGCGTATTGACCGGCGCTTCGTCAATCTCCTTCTGGCCGATGCTGGAGGCGTGCACATAAGTCTCGTGCGTGAGGTCCATGAGGTTGTCGATCATCAGGCGGTAGTCGCAGTTGATGTGATACAAGCCACCGCCATAGGCCCACTCGGGATTCTCAGCCCATTCCAGATGATGGATCTGCGCCGGATCGGCCTGCTCCTTGTCACCGGGCCACACCCAGATGAAACCGTAACGCTCCACTACAGGGAAGCTGCGAATGCAGGGGAAGCCGCGCACGCGCTGGCCCGGCATGCTGCGCGTATGCCCATCGCAGCCCATCTCCAGGCCGTGATAGCCGCATACCAGCTGCCCTTCCCGCACGAAACCCAGCGACAGCGGTGCGCCGCGATGCGGACAGAAATCCTCAACGGCGGCGACCTTGCCTTCGGCACCACGATAGAACACGATCTTCTCGCCGCAGATCTGGCGGCCCAGGGGCTTGCTTTCGATTTCGTCGGGCGTGCAGGCGACGTACCAGGCATTCTTGGGGAACATGACGGTCTCCTTGGGTGAATTCCTCAACCGGCACCGGCCTTCCAAGGCCAGTGCCCTTCTTGGTGGACTGCTCCAGCTTGTTCTTTTCCGCAGGCGGCTTGATCCAGATCCTGTCGGGTCTCGCATTTATCTGTTTTAATATTCAGTACACTGAATGTTAGAAAAGTATCCGCCAATCCGCAGCGCAAGTAAACGCGCTGGCGGACTTTTTTCGTTGCGCGTTGCATCAATTGATTGAGGGAAAACGTCGCGGACCGTACACTGCCGCATCGCTGTCTTCACCCTACAGCTCATCCATTGCCCGATTGCATCCGACCTCATCCGCCATGCCAGAGACTACGCCACCCAAGGACGAAAGCCAGCTCATCGATCTCTACGAGCACCCCGGCCACCTGTTGCGGCGGGCGCAGCAGATTTCGGTGTCGATCTTCCATGATGAAACCGGCGGCATCATTACCCCGGTGCAATACGCCATCCTGCGCATGCTGTCGAACCATCCCGGCATCGACCAGGTGAGCTTGTCGGGACTGGTCGCCATCGACACTTCCACTGGTGCCACGGTCTGCGCACGGCTGGAAGAAAAGGGATTGCTGGTGCGCGAAGTCATTCCGCACAACCGCCGCCAGCGCGCATTGCGCATCACGCAGGCCGGCGAAGCCCTGCTGGAAGAACTGATCCCCGGCCTGCAGCGCCTGCGCAAGCGCATCCTGGCGCCCCTCGATGAAGCCGAACAGCAACAGTTCATGCTGCTGCTGGACAAGCTGGTGCATGAGAACAATCCGCAGAGCCGTGCGCCGCTCGCACGCTTGCGCGACCAGGATTGCCAGGAAGACTGAGGCCCTGGCTTCCTAAGCCACCGCCACCAAGCGATCCAGTGTCTCGCCATCGTCCAGCAGGCTCTGGCTGTCCGAGGCATGCACGATGCGGCCGCGATCGAGCACGATGGCCCGCTGCGTCAGCGACAGCGCCATGCGCGCGTGCTGCTCCACCACGATCACCGACATCCCTTCTTCGCTGACCAGGCGGCGGATTACCTTCAGCAGCTCCTGCACGATGATCGGGGCCAGCCCTTCCATCGGTTCATCCAGCAAGAGGATGCTGGGGCTCACCATCAGCGCGCGCGCAATGGCCAGCATCTGCTGCTCGCCCCCGGAGAGCTGGTTGCCCATGTTGTGGCGGCGCTCATGCAGGCGGGGAAAAATCGAATAAATCTTCTGCAAGTTCCATTTGCCGCCACGCTCCACCACCGTCAGGTGTTCCTCCACCGACAGCGAAGGAAACATGAAACGCTCCTGCGGCACCCAGCCCAGCCCGGCGTGCGCGCGCTTGTGGGTCGGCACGCGCGCAATGTTGCTGCCACGCCAGTGAATGCTGCCGCCATGCAGGCGCGTCAGTCCCATGAGGGTGATCAACAGACTGGTCTTGCCCACGCCATTGCGCCCCAGCAGGGCCAGGCTCTCGCCTTCCTGCATCGAGAACGACACGTCTTCCAGGACGATGGAGTCGCCATAACCGGCGCTCACCTTGTCCAGTGCCAGCAGATCAGGCATGTTCGGCCTCCCCCAGATAGACTTCCTTGACGCGCTGGTCAGCCGCAATCTCCGCCGGCGTGCCCTCCACCAGCACCTTGCCGCCGACCAGCACCGTGATGCGCTCGGCGAAGCGGAACACCAGCCCCATGTCATGTTCGATGAAGACGATGGTCACTTCACGCGGCAGCTGCGCAATCACTTCGAAGAGTTCACGGCTCTCCGCCGAAGGAATGCCGGCGGCTGGCTCGTCCAGCAACAGCACCTTGGGCTGAGTCGCCAGTGCCAATGCAATCTCCACCAGCCGCTGCTTGCCATAGGCCAGGCTGCGCGTGATGCTGTTGGCTTCCTGCGCCAGTTTGAGCGATGTCAGCAAGGCCATGGCTTCATCCACGACCTCGGTCTGGCTGGCCACGGTCTGGTACCACTTGTATTGCAGGCCGCGCCGCTCCTGGATCGCCAGGATCACCGACTCCAGAACCGTGAGCCCGGCAAAAAGCGTATTGATCTGGAAGGTACGGGTCATGCCGCGCTTGACGCGTTCATGCTGGGCCAAGGCGGTGATATCCTCGCCACCGAACCATACCTTGCCCCCGCTGGGCGCAAAGCCGCCCGTGAGCAGATTGATGAAGGTGGTCTTGCCGGCGCCATTGGGGCCGATCAAGGCGTGGCGCGCGCCGGGTGTGAAGGTCAGCGAGATATCGCTGTTGGCCACGAAGCTGCCCCAGCGTTTGCTCAGGCCTTCGGTGCGCAGGGTGGTATCGGCTGGATGCGGGCTCATGCGCGGCCTCCCTTGAAGAACTTGTCACGCAGCACCGCCAGCCCGCCGAGCAGGCCACCGCGCGCAAAGAGAACGATGACGATCAGCAGCAGGCCGATCCAGAATTGCCAGTAGGCCGGATTGAGTCCGGACAGGTAATCCTGCGCCAGCATGTAGACCAGCGCACCGACCAGTCCGCCATAGAGGCGGCCGGTACCGCCCAGCACCAGGATGATGAGCAGCTCTGCCGACCGCGGGAAACCCAGCACATCCAGCCCGACGAACTGCGTGGTCTGCGCCAGCAGGGCACCGGCCACACCGGCCACCGCAGCGGCCACGGTGAAGATGACGACGAGGCGGCGGTTGACATCGGCGCCGATGGCCGGCATGCGGCGGCCACCTTCGCGGATGCCGCGCAAGCCCAGCCCGAAGGGTGAATTCACCATCCGCCGCAGCACCACGAACAGCAGCAACAGCACCGCGAAACTGTAGCCATAGGCCACGCGTCCGTTGAGGTCGAACTCGAAGACACCGAAGATCTTGCCCATCACCATGCCGGACAAGCCATCCACACCACCGGTGATGAAGGCCGCCTTGTTGGCCGCCTCGAACAGCATCAGGCCGATGCCCAGCGTGACCATCAGGCGCGTGAGGTCCGCTCCGCGTACCACCAGGAAGCTCACCAGGAACCCGGCGACGGCCGCCACGATGGCGGCCAGCACGAGCCCCGTGATCGGCTCGCCCCAGCCATGCACGGCCAGCAGCCCGGCCGTGTAGGCCCCCAGACCAAAGAAGGCGGCATGCCCCAGCGAGACGATGCCGGCATAGCCCAGGATCAGATCCAGCGAGACGGCGAACAGGCCCACGATCATGATCTGGCTGATCAGCACCAGGTAATCGGGGAAAAGGAAATAGGCCGCCACCGGCAGCAGCCAGAAGAGGATCTCCAAGGGAGTCCAGCGATCATTGGGCAGGTGCAGGACCAGCTTGGCGGCCGCTCGGGTTGAAGTGCTGGTGCTGCTCATCCGCGCCTCCGCATCAGTCCGGCCGGGAACAGGATCAGCAGCACCACCATCAGGCCATAGATGACGAAGGCGCCGATCTCCGGCACATAATATTTTCCGGCGACGTCGAACACGCCCAGGATCAGCGCGGCCAGCAGCGGCCCCTTGATGGTGCCGGCCCCGCCCACGGCCACCACCAGCAGGAAGTAGACCATGTACTTGACCGGGAAGGTCGGGTCCAATCCCAGCACGTCAATACCCAGGCCGCCACCGAGACCGGCGAGACCCGACCCCAGTGCAAAGGTCAGGCTGAACACGCGGCTGACGTTGATGCCCAGCCCCGCTGCCGCCACCTGGTTGTCGACCGAGGCGCGGATCTGCGCACCGAAGCGGGTGCGCTCGATCAAGAGGCCCAGCGCCACCGTCACGATCACCACCACGCCGATCAGGAAAACGCGATACGCCCCGACATCCAGCCCCAGCAGCGAGATCTGTCCGCGCAGCCAATCCGGCAGCACCACAGGCTGCTGGGTTGGCCCCCATTGCCAGGTCGCGCCGGCCACGGCCATGAAGGTCAGGCCGATGGAAAACAGCACCTGGTCCAGGTGGCTGGCCTTGTAGAGACGGCGATAAAGGGAACGTTCGAGGATCAGACCGACCACGGCGGCCGCGATGAAGGCCAGCGGCAAGGTCGCCAGGAAGGGAACGCCGATGCGATTGAGCAGCGTCACGCAGACGTAGCCGCCCAGCATGGCGAAGGCACCATGCGCGAGGTTGATGAAGTTCATCATCCCCATCGTCACCGACAGGCCCACGCTGATGAGAAACAGGAGGCTGCCGTAGGCAATGCCATCGAAGAGCACGCCAAGGAAGTTGCCTAGCATGGCACTCCTCCCCGGCAAGGACGAGCGGGCGCAGCCGAACGCGGCGCGCAGTCATGATGCGAATGCATGATGCGGTTGGTCTCCTCTTCTGGCCTGCGGCTCTGTTTTTTGTGGCCGCTTGGGAATCGATATAAATTATTTTTCTATTGTGCTGCGCCTGCCTCAATTCATGCTTGATCAATTTTCACGAAGACCCTTGCGATCTTCATGGATGGCGCGACACGGTTGCCCGACCGCGCCATCCCGAACGCATCACACGCGCTCGATCACCATCGCGATACCCTGCCCCACGCCGATGCACATGGTGCACAGCGCATAGCGGCCGCCAGTGCGTTCCAGCTGGTAGGTGGCAGTGGTCACCAGGCGCGCACCGCTCATGCCCAGCGGATGGCCGAGGGCGATGGCACCGCCGTTCGGATTGACGCGTGCGTCATCATCGGCCACGCCCAGTTCGCGCAACACGGCCAGCCCTTGCGAGGCGAAGGCTTCGTTGAGTTCGATCACGTCCATCTGATCAATCGTCATGCCCAGTTGCGCCAGCACTTTCTTGCTGGCCGGGGCCGGGCCCATGCCCATGATGCGCGGTGCGACACCGGCCGTGGCCATGCCCAGGATGCGGGCGCGCGGCTTGAGCTGGTACTTCTCGACGGCATCGGCACTGGCCAGCAGCAAGGCGCAGGCGCCATCGTTGACGCCGGACGCATTGCCGGCCGTGACCGTGCCGTCGGGCCTGACCACGCCCTTCAGCCGGGCCAGCGCTTCCATGCTGGTCGCACGCGGATGTTCATCCTGGCTAACGGTGATCGGGTCGCCCTTCTTCTGCGGGATCACCACCGGCACGATTTCCTGTGCCAGGTTGCCATTGGCTTGCGCGGCGGCTGCCTTGGCCTGGCTGCGTACGGCGAACTGATCCTGGTCTTCGCGGCTGACCTTGAAATCGACGGCGACATTCTCGGCGGTCTCGGGCATGGCATCCACGCCATACTTCTGCTTCATCAGCGCATTGACGAAACGCCAGCCGATGGTGGTGTCCTGGATCGCCGCCTGGCGCGAGAACGCGCTGTCGGCCTTGCCCATCACGAAGGGCGCGCGGGTCATCGATTCGACGCCACCGGCAATCATCAACTGCGTTTCACCGGACTTGATGGCGCGCGCAGCCGTACCCAGCGCATCCATGCCGGAGCCGCACAGGCGGTTGATGGTGCTGCCCGGCACTTCCTGCGGCAGGCCCGCCAGCAGCAGCGACATGCGTGCCACATTGCGGTTGTCTTCGCCGGCCTGGTTGGCGCAGCCATAGATCACGTCATCGACCGCCTTCCAGTCCACCTGCGGGTTGCGCTCCATGAGCGCGCGCAGCGGCACTGCACCCAGGTCGTCGGCGCGCACGTCCTTGAGCGCGCCGCCATAGCGGCCGATGGGGGTGCGGATGGCGTCACAGATAAATACGTCTTTCATGCATTCCTCACAGCGAAAACTGCAAACAAGTTAAGCGGAATCAGGCGGCCGGGCGCAGCGGTGCGCCGGTCAGTTCCTGCAATTGCGCAAAGGACAGGCCCTCGACAATCTCGCGCACCTGCAGGCCTTGCGGGGTCACGTCGATGACGGCCAGGTCGGTGTAGATGCGGTTGACGCAGCCGATGCCGGTGAGCGGATAGGAGCAGGCCTCCACCAGCTTGCTTTCGCCGGTCTTGGTCTGGTGGTCCATCATGACGAAGACTTGCTTGGCGCCGATGGCCAGGTCCATCGCACCGCCCACGGCGGGGATGGCATCCGGTGCGCCGGTGTGCCAGTTGGCCAGGTCACCCTTGGCCGAGACCTGGAAGGCGCCCAGCACGCAGATGTCCAGATGGCCGCCGCGCATCATCGAGAACGAATCCGCGTGATGGAAGTAGGAACCGCCGGTCAGGAGCGTCACCGGCTGCTTGCCGGCATTGATGAGGTCTTCGTCTTCTTCGCCGGGGGCCGGGGCCGGGCCCATGCCCAGCACGCCGTTTTCGCTGTGCAGGAAAATTTCCTTGTCCGCCGGCAGGTAGTTGGCGACCTTGGTCGGCAGGCCGATACCCAGGTTCACGTAGGCGCCCTCGGGGATGTCCTGCGCCACGCGGGCGGCGATCTCTTCACGGGTAAAGCGCTTCATTGCTGTGCCTCCTTGGTTTGCACGATCCGCTGCACGAAGATGCCGGGCGTGATGATGTTTTCCGGATCGAGCTGGCCCAGTTCCACCACCTCGGTGACTTGCGCAATGGTGACCTTGGCCGCCATCGCCATGATGGGACCGAAGTTGCGCGCCGTCTTGCGATACACCAGGTTGCCCCAGCGGTCGCCGCGCAGCGCCTTGATGAGCGCGAAGTCGGCATGGATGGGCGACTCCAGCACGTAGTGCTTGCCATCGATGAGGCGGGTTTCCTTGCCTTCGGCCAGCATGGTGCCGTAGCCGGTCGGGCTGAAGAAACCGCCGATGCCGGCACCGGCGGCGCGGATGCGCTCGGCCAGGTTGCCTTGCGGAGTCAGTTCCAGTTCGATTTCACCGGCGCGATAGAGCGCATCGAAGACGTGGGAATCAGTCTGGCGCGGGAAGGAACAGATGATCTTCTTGACGCGCTTGGTCTTGAGCAGCGCCGCCAGACCCGTATCGCCGTTGCCGGCATTGTTGTTGACGATGGTCAGGTCGCGCGCGCCCTGGGCGATGAGCGCATCGATCAGGGCCGAGGGCATGCCGGCATTGCCGAAACCACCGATCATGATGGTGGCGCCATCATGGATGTCAGCCACCGCCTGCTCAAAAGAGTCAGAAATTTTATTGATCACGTTGCTCTCACTGTAGATGCGGCGCTTCCAGCTGCGCCTGCGGATTGCCTCGCTGACCTTGGTCTTGCCGTTCAGCCAGGCGGTTGGGACTCGTCTCTGCCGGTGTGGACGGGCATTCCGGAGGTATTTGCAGCGTGACGTTTTCTGCACCAGAATGTTCGATCACCGAACTAATGTTTGATTTTCGCACAAAAAGAGTTTAGCGATCCGGCTTGACGGCCGTCAAGAAAAACCCGCAGGATGTGTTCGCTTGCCGCACAAAACGTTAAAATCCTGACGCACTGAGGTATGGCGGGAAATCCGAGCTGCCCCGCTGATGCATCGTCCTGAACCATCCGACCAGAGAGTCCATTCGCGCCCATGTCCACCGCCCCTGCTGCCAAGACCCGCAAGACCGCCGCCAAGAGCACCGCTGCCGTCAAGGACGCCAAGCCGCTCAAATCCGCCCCGGCCGCGAGCCGGCGCAGCAAGGTGCGGGACCCGGAGCAAGCCGCCAGCGCGCCCGAGGCTGAACGCGAGCTGACCATCGCCGAAGAAATCGATGCCCTCACCGACCCCAGCTTCATGACCTCGCTGGCCCGGGGCCTGGCGGTGATCCGCGCCTTCAGCGATTCGCGCCGCAGCCTGACCATCGCCCAGATCAGCCAGAAGACCGGCATCCCGCGCGCGGCCGTGCGGCGCTGCCTGCATACCCTGAAGCAACTCGGCTATGCCGATTCGGACGTCAACAATTTCGCGCTGCGCCCCAAGATCCTGACGCTGGGCTACTCCTATTTGTCGTCCACCCCGCTGACCGTTTCTGCACAGCCCTACCTGAACAACATCAGCCGCACGCTCGGCGAGTCCTGCTCGCTGGCCGTGCTGGACGACAATGAAGTGCTCTACGTCGCACGCTCGGCCACTTCGCGCGTGATGTCGGTGGCACTCAATACCGGCAGCCGCCTGCCCGCCTATTGCACTTCGCTGGGCCGCGCCATGCTGGCGCACCTGCCGGATGATCAGCTCAAAGCCTACTTCGAGAAGGTCAAGCTGCGCGCCCTGACCGACAAGACCGTGGTGTCGCAAAAGCGTCTGCGCGACATCCTGGCCGGTGTGCGTGCGCAGGGCTATGCGGTCATCGATGAAGAACTGGAAGTCGGCCTGCGCTCCATCGCCGTACCGGTACGCGGCGCCTCCGGCAATGTGCTGGCCGCACTGAACGTGGGTGCACAGGCCGCGCGCGTGTCGGTGGCACAGATGGAAGAAGAGATCCTGCCGGTGCTGCTGCGTGGCGCACAGGAATTGTCCGTGCTGCTGCCGTAAAAAACAGGTCCGCACTCCCCACCGGGGAGGCGGACCGAAGACAAAAACAGACCCTGCCTTTGCCATGCTGCGGATGTCGGCGCACCCTAGGGCCTGTTCACATTTAATCTGCGAGATGCAGATTAAATGTGAACAGGCCCTAGCATCCGGGTGCGCCATCCTCCTCAAGACTGCTTTTCCATCACCGATCAGAATCAGAAGGTGTGACGAATGCCCGACATCACACCCAGCTGGTTCTTGCCCGCACCCACCGACCCGCCGGCATCGACGGCCACGGCCGACGTACCGCCGTTCTTGATGTAGCCCAGCGAAGTGTAGAGCGCCGTACGCTTGGACAGGTTGTAGGTCAGGCGTGCCACCGAGAGGGTGACATCGTTCGGGCTGTTCTTCACGTCCAGGCGCGAGACCTGCGCATCCAGCACCAGTGCGGTGGTCAACGGATAGCTCACACCCAGGTAGTAGAGATCGGAATCGGTATTGGTGTTGTTGGCTGCGCGGGTACGGCGATCGACCACGCCGCCGCCGATCTTGACATCACCGATCATGAAGTAACCGTTCAAGGTGATGCGCTGATCGCTGTTGTCGCTGCTGGTGAGGCCACCGGAGGCGCCGGTGTTGCCATACAGGATGTCATAGGAGGAAGTCACGCCCCAGCCCTTGCCATCGTAGCCCAGCAAGCCCGTAACCTGGCGGCAGGCCTTGCTGTTGCCGGCCACTTCGCCGGCACAGTTGGTGGCGGCCGGACCGCCGGTGGCCGAGGTATCGCGTCCGAAGCTGTAGGTCGCGCCCAGCGTGAAGCCGCTGAAGCTGCCGAGGTAGCCGATGGAATTGTCGCTGCGGGCATTGGGCAGATACGGGTCGATGCTGCCGATGGCGAAGATGTTGGGACCCATCACGTCCGTCTTGAGCTGCGAGATGTAGGTCATGTTGATCTGGCGGCCCAGCGTGACCTGGCCCCAATCGCTCTTCAGACCCACATACGACTGGCGCCCGAAGATGCGGTTGCCCTGTCCCATGGCGCCGGTGTCGGGAGCAAAGCCGCTTTCCAGCACGAATATTGCCTGCAGTCCGCCGCCCAGATCTTCCGCACCACGGAAGCCGATGCGCGACGGGAAGCTGCCCGTCAGCGACGGCATCTTGAAGACCGAATTGCCGTTGGCATTGGCGTTGGTGGTGTAGACCACGCCGGTATCGATGATGCCGTAAATGGTCACCGAACTCTGCGCCATGGCCGAGCCCGCCGCACCCGCGGTCATTGCACATGCGGCAGCGGCCAGGGCCACTGCACGCAGGGTGGTTGTTCTTGTCATTGCCATCTCCTCCTGATTTCATTGAATGGTGAATGGCCGGCTCGCTGCCGGCGCACGCCCTCCTCCAGGCGCACGCCAGCGATTCGCTGCTCGCCGGCCGGGTGACTTCCCTTGATGTCAGTCCCTTCGATTACTTCAACTGCCTGTTGCGAATTCCCGTCGCCGACGCGGCACCTTCCCGAAGCGCGGGCAAAAAAGCCCCCTGCCCCATGGTCAGCGCCATCGGCATGCGTGTTGCTGCGACGTTTTCCACGCCACTTTGTAAATGCGAGTTGGTCGATGCCGACTAGCGGACATCGCAGAATGAAGCGTCTCGTCTCTGGCTTGTTTCTTATTTTTTATAACTTTTATTAGCCGTTCGTTTACCGCACATCGGTTTGTTTACCGAACGGATGGTGCGATACTATTGTCGGCACCGACGCTTTGTCAACAAGGCGAGCCAAGGAAGGGAAAACGATACGTCGTCCGTCCGCAACAGTCGGACCGGCGATGCGACAATCAGGACGGCAGCAGAACCGCCCGCGCAGCATCGCTCACTACAATCACAAAGGAGACTGAAAAATGAGGTTGAAAAAACTCGCAGGATTGGCCGTGATCACGGCCTCCGTCAGCTTGCTGACATCGCTGGCGCACGCTCAGGAAACCATCAAGGTCGGCCTGATCGCCGCCTTCTCCGGCCCCTTCGCCGATTACGGCAAGCAGATGGAAGGCGGCATCAAGGCCTACATGGCGCAGCATGGCGACACGGTCGCCGGCAAGAAAATCCAGGTCATCATCAAGGACACCACCGGTCCCTCGCCCGAGATCGCCAAGCGCCTGGCACAGGAACTGGTGGTGCGCGACAAGGTGGATTTCCTGGCCGGCTTCGGCCTTACGCCCGAGGCGCTGGCGGTAGCGCCCATCGCTGAACAAGCCAAGAAGCCGATGATCGTCATGAACGCGGCCAGCTCCGTCATCACCACCAAGTCCAGCTACATCGCGCGCTTTTCGATGACGCTGCCGCAGGTCTCGGGCCCCATGGCGACCTGGGCGCTGAAGAACGGCATCAAGCGCGTAGTCACGCTGGTGGCCGATTACGGCCCGGGCATCGATGCCGAGACCGCCTTCAAGACCAACCTGCTGGGCGGTGGTGGCCAGGTACTGGAATCGATCCGGGTGCCGCTGCGCAATCCTGAGTTCGCCCCCTACATCCAGCGCATCAAGGATGCCAAACCGGAGGCCGTCTTCATCTTCGTGCCGGCGGGCGAACAGGGCATTGCCTTCATGAAGGGCTATCGCGAACGCGGACTGGCCGAGGCCGGCATCAAGGTCATCGCCACCGGCGACCTGACCGACGACCACGTGCTGCCCGCCATGGGCGACTCGACGCTGGGCGTGATCACCACCTTCCACTATTCGGCCGCGCATGATTCGCCGGAAAACAAGGCCTTCCTCAAGAGCTTTGCTGCCGCCAATCCGGGGGCGGGCCGTCCCAACTTCATGGCCATCGCGGCCTACGACGGCATGAACGCCATCTACGAGGTCAGCAAAAAGCTGAACGGCAAGATCGATGGCGACCGTGCCATGGCCATCCTCAAAACCATGAAGTTCACCAGCCCGCGCGGCCCCATCGCCATCGACCCGGCCACCCGCGATATCGTGCAGACGGTCTACGTCCGCAAGGTGGAGAAGGTCGGCAGCGAGGTCTACAACGTCGAATTCGACAAGTTCGAAAACATGAAGGACACCGGCAAATAATCGCCTGTCGATACTCCATGGAAACGCCGGTGATGCAGTGCACACCGGCGTTTTTCTTTGGGCCGCCCGCAGCCATGCAGGTTGGCGCGCCATCAGTCACCGACACGTCATCGTTGCGACGCGATGCAGCAATTCCTGCTGCATGCCTCGACACATTTTTCGTTCGTTAATCGCCCGCTTTTACTTTTTTCGCACAACACGAAAGTCACATGGGGCTTGCGTTTACCTCCACTTTACTTATACTGAATAAACGTTATAACTTATAACTAATTCAAACGCCGACCACGGCATGACCAGAGACAGCATGAACCAGCCCAGCGACCTCCTCGACATCCAAGTACATGGCGCGATCGCCGAGATCGCGCTCAACCGCGCCGCCAAACGCAATGCCCTCAACGATCCGCTGGTGCGCGCCATCCGCGACTGCTTCCAGGATCTGCCGGAGGGCGTGAAGGTAGCCATCATCCACGGCATCGGCGAACACTTCTGCGCCGGCCTTGACCTCTCCGAACTGCGCGAGCGCGACACCACCGAATCCCTGCATCACTCACGCATGTGGCATGCGGCCTTCGAGCAGATCGCCTTCGGCCGCGTGCCGGTGATCGCGGTACTGCATGGCGCAGTCATCGGCGGCGGACTGGAGCTGGCCTCGGCGGCCCACATTCGCGTGGCCGAACCGAGCGCCTTCTACGGCTTGCCGGAAGGACAGCGCGGCCTCTTCGTCGGTGGTGGCGGATCGGTGCGCATCTCGCGCCTGATCGGCGTGGCCCGCATGGCCGACATGATGCTGACCGGCCGCGTGCTGACGGCCGAAGAAGGCCACCAGGCCGGCATCTCGCAATACAGCGTGGCCGCCGGCACCGGTCTGGACAAGGCCCGTGAGCTGGCCGAACGCATCGCCCGCAATGCGCCCATGACCAACTACGGGATCATGCACGTGCTGCCGCGCATCCATGACCAGTCGATCCAGGATGGGCTGATGACCGAATCGCTCATGGCCGCCGTGGCCGGCAGCGATCCCGATACCAAGGGCCGCCTGGCGGCTTTCCTCGATCACAAGCAGAACAAGGTCAAGCCGACCTGAGCACGACCGCAACGAACAAAGCATCGCAGAAGAATCGGCCCTGCATGGCCGGACAAGAGCCACCACAGCGGCCAGCAAGTCAGTAATACAGCGCAAGACCACAACAACACACCTGCCCGGCCACGACCGGGCAGGTGACACAACAGAGACATGTATGAACACTCCTCCTCGCTATCGCAGCTTCAGGTTCGGCATCGGCGGCGTTGACGTCGTGCCGGGTGCTGAGGGCATCTCCATCGTCAAGACCCGGCAGCCGCTGGGCGACTATCCTGCGCGCCTGACCGACAAGCTGATCCACTGGGCCACCGTCGATCCCGACCGCACCTACATGGCCCGCCGCGACAAGGATGGCCAATGGCGCCGCATCAGCTATGGCCAGGCCCTGCAAAGCGCACGCCGCATCGGCCAGGCGCTGCTGCAGCGCGGACTCTCGGCCGAGCGCCCGCTGCTGATCCTGTCCGAGAACGACCTCGAACACGCCATGCTGGTGCTGGGCTGCCACTATGCAGGCGTGCCTTATGCGCCGGTATCGTCGGCCTATTCGCTGCTCTCCAAGGATTACGCCAAGCTGCGCCATGCGGTGCAGTTGCTCACGCCCGGCCTGATCTTCGCCGCCCATGGCGAGAAGTTTGCCGCGGCCGTCAATGCGGTGGCACCCGATATCGAATTCGTGGTCACCGAAGCACCGCCTGCCGGACGCGAATGCACGCTGTATGCGGAACTGGAAGCCACCCGCGCAGGCGATGAAGTCGAGCGTGCCTACGCCGCCACCGGTCCGGACACCATCGTCAAGTTTCTCTTCACCTCGGGCTCGACCAAGATGCCCAAGGCGGTCGTCAACACCCAGCGCATGATGTGCAGCAACCTGCAGATGATCGTGCAGACCTTCCCCTTCCTGGCCGAAGAGCCGCCCATCCTGATCGACTGGCTGCCCTGGAACCACACTTTCGGTGCCAACCACAACGTGGGCATCGTGATCTACAACGGCGGCACCATGTACATCGACGAGGGCAAGCCCACGCCGCAAGGCCTGGCCACCACCCTGGCCAACCTGCACGAGATTTCGCCGACCGTGTATTTCAACGTGCCGGTGGGCTGGGAAGGCATCGCGCACGCGCTGGAGAAAGACCAGGCCCTGCGCGAAAAATTCTACAGTCGCCTGCGCATGCAGTTCTATGCCGGTGCCGCCCTGGCGCAACCGGTGTGGGACAAGCTGCACGCCACCGCCGAAGCCACCTGTGGCGAGCGCATCGTGATGTGTTGCGGCCTGGGCATGACCGAGACCTCACCTTCGGCGCTCTTCGTGGCCGACCTGGAAGTGCAGGCCGGGCAGATCGGCATCCCCACGCCGGGCATGGAAATCAAGCTGGTCCCCAATGGCGACAAGATCGAGATCCGCTATCGAGGCCCCAACGTTACCCCGGGTTACTGGCGCGCGCCGGAACAGACGGCCGAGGCCTTCGATGAAGAGGGCTACTTCCGCTCGGGTGATGCGGTGCGCTGGCTGGACCCGGCGCATCCGGATCGCGGCTTCATGTTCGATGGCCGTGTGGCCGAGGACTTCAAGCTCTACACCGGCACCTGGGTCAGCGTCGGTCCGCTGCGCGCGCTGATTGCGCATGAAGGTGCACCCTACCTGCAGGATGCCGTCATCACCGGCCAGGACCGCAATGAAGTGGGCATGCTGATCGTGCCCAACATCGAGCGCTGCCGCCAGCTGGCGCGCCTGCCTGCGGAGGCCTCGCGTGCCGATGTGCTCAATGCGGCACCGGTACGCGACTTCTTCCAGGGCCTGCTGGAGCGCCTGCAAACCCATGCCACCGGCAGTTCAACCCGCGTGGCGCGCGCGCTGGTCCTGATCGATCCACCGTCCTTCGACCGTGGCGAAATCACCGACAAGGGTTCGATCAATCAACGTGCGGTGCTGACTCACCGCGCCGCCCTGGTGGAAGCGCTCTACGCCGGCACCGACCCGGCCGTGCTGACCGCACAGGCCGCGCTCTCCCCCGCTCACTGAGGAAGCAACAGACATGGCACAAGCAGCGTTCTATTCCGGCTTCAAGGACATCTGGCTCGTCGGCGGCGTGCGTACGCCCATGGTGGATTACTGCACCAGTTTCAGCCAGCTCTCGCCCACCGACATGGGCATCAAGGTGGCGCGCGAAGTACTGGCCCGTACCGGCATCGCCGCCACCGACATCGGCTCGGTGGTAGCCGGCAACATGGCGCCGGGCGATGCCTACCAGTACATGCTGCCGCGTCACATCGGCCTGTATGCGGGCGTGCCGATCACTACGCCGGCCATCATGGTCCAGCGCATCTGCGGCACTGGCTTCGAACTGATCCGCCAGGCCGGTGACCAGATCGAGCGCGGCTACACCGAGACCGCGCTGATCGTGGGCAGCGAATCGATGACGCGCAATCCGATTGCCGCCTTCGGCCATCGCACCGGTTTCAAGCTGGGCGCACCGGTGGAATTCCAGGACTACATGTGGGAAGCGCTGGTCGATCCGGCCCCCGGCATCACCATGCCGCAGACCGCCGAGAACCTGGCGAAAAAATATGGCATCACCCGCGCCGAGGTCGATGAATACGCCGCGTATTCCTTCGAGCGCGCGCTCAAGGCACAGGCGGCCGGCTTCCACGCAGGCGAGATCGTTCCGGTCGTCAACGAGACCTTCCGCCTGGATGGCTACAACGATCGTCACATCAAGCTGCAGGGCAAGACCAGCGAAGCCGCCACCGACACCCATCCGCGTCCGTCGCCGGTGGAGGTGCTGGCCAAGCTGCGCACGCTCTACCCGGATGGCGTACAGACCGGTGGCAACTCCTCGGCGCTGGTCGATGCAGCGGCCGCCACCATCGTCGCCTCGGGCGATTACGTACGCCGCCATGACAAGCAGCCGCTGGCGCGCGTCGTCGCCGCCGCTGTGGCCGGGGTGCCGCCGGAGATCATGGGCATCGGCCCGGTGCCGGCCATCCGTACCCTGCTGGAACGCAATGGCCTGACGGTGGCCGACATCGGCTGCTTCGAGATCAACGAGGCGCAAGGTGCACAGATCGTGGCGGTGGAACGTGAGCTGGGGATCGACCGCGACAAGCTCAACGTCAACGGCGGTGCCATCGCCCTGGGCCATCCGCTGGCCGCGACCGGTGTGCGCCTGTCGATCACGGCCGCGCGCGAGATGAATCGCCGGGGTGCGCGCTACTGCGTGGCATCGGCCTGCATCGGCGGCGGCCAGGGCATCGCCCTGCTGCTGGAAAATCCTTCGGCCTCCCACTGATCCGCTCATTCGACAAGGACACATCTCATGCAACTGCAAGGACAAGCCGCCCTCGTGACGGGCGGCGCCTCCGGACTCGGTGCCGAGACCGCGCGCCAGCTGGTCCAGGCCGGGGCCCGCGTTTCCATCCTGGACGTCAACATGGAAGCTGCCCAGGCTTTGGCCGATGAACTGCGCTGCCACGCCGCACGCTGCGACATCACCGACAGCGCGTCGGTGACAGCAGCCCTCGATGCCGCACAGGAAGCCAACGGCGCACCACGCATCCTCATCAACTGCGCCGGCATCGGCGGTGCCAAGCGCATGGTCGGCAAAGATGGCAGCCCGATGCCGCTCGAAGATTTCAGCCGCATCGTCAACGTCAACCTGATCGGTACCTTCAATGTCATCCGTCTGACTGCCGCGCGTATGGCCGCTGCCGAGCCGCTGGCCGAGGGCGAGCGCGGCGTGATCGTGGCGACCGCCTCGGTAGCCGCCTTCGACGGACAAGTCGGGCAAGCCGGCTATGCGGCGTCCAAGGGCGGCATCACCTCCATGACCCTGCCGCTGGCACGTGATCTGGCGCAACACGGCATCCGCGTGGTGACCATTGCACCGGGGCTGTTCCTCACGCCCCTGCTCTACAAGCTGCCGGAAGAAGTGCAGCAATCGCTGGCCTCGTCCATCCCCTTCCCCAAGCGACTGGGCAAGGCCGAGGAATATGCGCAGCTGGCCTTGCATATCGCCACCAATCTTTCGCTGAACGGCGAAGTGATCCGGCTCGATGGCGCATTGCGCCTGGCACCGCGCTGAGCACCGAGGAGAACGCATGAGCAAGACCATCATTCATCCGGTGCGCGTGGAATTCGGCGATTGCGATCCGGCCGGCATCGTGTATTTCCCCAATTTCTTCCGCTGGTATGACGCGGCCTCGCGCAACTTCTTCCATGAATGCGGCGTGCCGCCCTGGCGTGATACGGAAAAGACACGCGGCATCATCGGCACGCCCGTGGTGGACATCAGTTCGCGCTTCGTGCGCCCAGCCACCTATGGCGACCGCATCGAAGTGCATTCCAGCATCGTCGAATGGAATGACAAGACCTTCGTCATGAAGCACGAGATCAAGCGCGATGGCGAACTGCTGTGCGAAGGCCGCGACGTGCGCGTCTTCGCCATTCGCCATCCGGAGGATCCGGCGCGCATCAAGGCCATCCCCATTCCGGAAGACATCAGGGAGATGTGCAGTTAAGCAATACGGCAGCAAGCGAGAGGCGGCAACAAGCCGCATCCGCCCACATCGAGCATTCGAACCATAACTACAAAGGAGACGGAGATGAAAACCAAACTGGCAATCAAGGCAGGGGTACTGGCAGCGATGCTGGCCTGTGCAGGAGCCGCCCAGGCCGAGCTGACCATCGGCGTGGTGATGTCGCTGACCGGTCCGGGCTCGGGCCTGGGCATTCCGGCCAAGAACGGCTTTGCCCTGTGGCCGGAGACCATCGGCGGCGAGAAGGTCAAGCTGATCATCCTCGACGATGCCACCGATCCCACCCAGGCCAGCAAGAATGCGCGCCGCCTGGTGGCCGAGGACAAGGTCGACCTGCTCATCGGTTCGGCCGCGGTGCCGCCCACGCTGGCCGTAGCCGACGTGGCGCTGGAATCGCAGACGGTGCAGCTGGCCATCTCCCCTATCGAGACCGCTGAAGGAAAAGACGCCTGGACCTTCCGCCTGCCGCAATCCACGGCCGTCATGGCCGGTGGCGTGGTGGAGCAGATGAAGAAGATGGGCGTGAAGACCATCGGCTTCCTCGGCTACTCCGACTCCTACGGTGAAAACTGGCTCAAGGAAGTGCAGCGCCTGGCCACCGCCGCCGGCATGAAGATGGGCACGGTGGAGCGCTTCTCGCGGGCCGACACCAGCGTGACGGCGCAAGCCCTGCGCGTGGTCAGTTCCAATCCGGATGCGGTGCTGGTGGTGGCCTCCGGCAGCGGTGCGGCCATGCCGCACAAGGCGCTCATCGAGCGCGGCTACAAGGGCAAGATCTTCCAGACCCACAGTGCCGCCTCGCGCGACCTGATCCGTCTGGGCGGCAAGGATGTGGAAGGTTCCTACGTCATCTCCGGCCCGGCCGTGGTGCCGGAGGCGCTGCCTGACAGCAATCCTTCCAAGAAACTGGCCATGGATTTCGTCACGCGCTACGAGAAGCAGTTTGGCGCAGGTACCCGCAACCTCTTCGCGGCCCATACCTATGACGCGCAGCTGGTGCTGCAGAAGGTGGTCCCGGAAGCGCTGAAGAAAGCCAAA
This sequence comes from Herbaspirillum sp. Her4, assembly GCF_057961335.1. Taxonomy (NCBI): domain Bacteria; kingdom Pseudomonadati; phylum Pseudomonadota; class Betaproteobacteria; order Burkholderiales; family Oxalobacteraceae; genus Herbaspirillum; species Herbaspirillum sp. Her4. The sequence continues at coordinate 138,105 of NZ_CM176330.1, forward strand.
CCCGGCACCCCCGCCTTCCGCGCCGCCTTGAAGGAGGCGCTGGAAACCTCCGGCCCGATCCAGATCTCGCAGGGCACGCTGAACTACTCGGCCAAGGATCACTTCGGCCTGGGTGACGATGCGCGCATCATGCTGACCATCCAGAACGGCAACTGGAAGGCGGTCAATCCGTAATCCGCCTGTCCTGTCCGCGCGGCGGCGCGAGGTCTCCAGCTTGCGCCGCCGTTTTCCAGCCTGACGTTTTCTGCACCACACCCGAAACATGGACTCCTCCATTGCCGCCATCCTGACCCTGGATGGCCTGACCAACGGCATCGTCTATGGCTTGATCGCCATTGCCCTGGTGCTGGTCTTCACGGTCACCCGCATCCTCTTCATCCCGCAGGGAGAATTCGTCGCCTATGGCGCGCTCACCCTGGCCATGCTGCAACAAGGCCAGCGCCCCGGTCCGCTGTGGCTGCTGCTGGTGCTGGCCGTGTGCGCGGCCGGCATGCAGGCTGCGCAGCTCTTGCGCGCAGGCCAGGCTGCGCTGTTGCCGCGCACCCTGCTGGGCACGCTGGGCGTGCCGCTGGCCATTGCCGCCCTCGTCTGGTGGGCCGCGCCCCAGCAATTCGCGCTGCCGGTGCAGGTGCTGCTGACCCTGCTGCTCATTACCGCACTCGGACCGCTGATGTACCAGGTGGTCTATGAATCGATGGCCGATGCCAGCGTGCTGCAACTGCTGATCGTCTCGGTCGGCATCCACCTGGCCATGACCGGACTGGGGCTGGTGTTCTTCGGGGCCGAAGGCTTCCGTACCCCGGCCTTCTGGGATGAACGCTGGAACCTGGCAGCGCTCACCTTGAGTGCCCAGACCGTGGTGGTGGTGGTGGCCGCTGCCGCGCTGCTGGTGGCGCTGTGGCTGTTCTCCGGGCGCACGCTGTATGGCAAGGCGCTGCGCGCCACGGCGGTCAATCGCCTGGGCGCACGGCTGATGGGAATCTCCACGACGCTGGCGGGCAAGTTGTCGTTTGCCGTCGCGGCGTTTATCGGTGCTCTGTCGGGCGTATTGATCGGCCCGATGAGCACCATTTTTTATGACTCGGGTTTCCTGATCGGTTTGAAGGGTTTCGTCGCCGCCACCATCGGTGCGCTGGCGAGCTTCCCCGCCGCCGCAGGGGGCGCGCTGCTGGTGGGCCTGCTGGAATCCTTCAGCTCCTTCTGGGCCAGTGACTTCAAGGAGGTGATCGTGTTCCTGGCGCTGTTGCCGATCCTGCTGTGGCGCTCGCTGGTCACACCCGCGCATGACGAGGACGAGGAATGATGATGAGCAAACGACTCCCTCTCTACGCGCTGCTGGTCGTGCTGGCGCTGTTCCCGATCCTGCCCACGCCGCAGTTCTGGGTGATCCAGGCCAACTACATCGGCCTGTATGCGCTGGTGGCCATCGGCCTGGTGCTGCTGACCGGCATCGGCGGCATGACCTCGTTCGGGCAGGCGGCCTTCGTCGGCATGGGTGCCTACACCACCTCGTATCTGACCACCGTGCATGGCGTGTCCCCTTGGCTGACGCTGCCGATCGGCCTCTTCATCACGGGGGTCTCGGCCTATGTGCTGGGCCGCATCACGCTGCGCATGTCCGGCCACTACCTGCCGCTGGCCACCATTGCCTGGGGCATCAGCCTGTACTTCCTGTTCGGCAAGGTGGACTTCCTCGGCAAGTATGACGGCATCTCCGGCATCCCCGCGCTGCAACTGGCGGGGCTGGACCTGGCCAAGGAACGCCACCTGTATTACCTGATCTGGGCCATCGTGCTGGCCGCCGCATGGGTCTCGCTGAACCTGCTGGATTCGCGCGCGGGACGCGCCATCCGTGCCCTCAAGGGCGGCCGTTCGATGGCCGAGGCCATGGGCGTGGATACGGGGCGCTACAAGATCCTCATCTTCGTCTTTGCCGCGCTGCTGGCCTCGGTGTCGGGATGGCTCTTTGCGCACATGCAGCGCACCGTCAATCCCTCACCCTTCAGCCTGGCGATGGGCATCGAATATCTCTTCATCGTGGTGGTCGGCGGCATTGCCCATATCTGGGGTGCGCTGCTGGGCGCGGGTGTACTGAAACTGCTGTCGGACCAGTTGCAGGTGCTGCTGCCAGCACTGCTGGGCGATGGTGGCAGTTATGAAAGCATCGTCTTCGGCCTGATCCTGATCCTGTTGCTCAAATACGCACGCGGCGGCCTGTGGCCATGGGTACGCGCGCTGTGGCTGCGTGCCTTCCCGGCCGTCCCGGCACCGCTGCGCGTGGCGACCGCCGCGCCGATGGACAAGCGCAACGGTCCGGCGCGTGGTGCACCGCTGCTGGAAGTGGACCAGATCAACAAGCGCTTCGGCGGACTGGTGGCGGTCAATGACGTGTCCTTCAAGGTCAAGGCCGGTGAGATCGTCGGCCTGATCGGTCCCAATGGCGCGGGCAAGTCCACCACCTTCAATCTGGTCACGGGCCTGCTGCATGCCAGCGGCGGACGCGTCAGCTTCAACGGGCGCGACATCGCCGGCCTGCCGGCGCGTGCCATCGCACGGCTGGGCATTGCCCGCACCTTCCAGCACGTGCGCCTGCTGCCGGGCATGACGGTGCTGGAGAACGTGGCCCTGGGTGCGCACATGCGCAGCCGGCAAAGCTTCCTCAGCAATACGGTCAATGCCATGCTGCATCTGGAACGCGCCGAAGAGCAGGCGCTGCTCGATGAAGCCGCGCGCGCCCTGCATCGCGTCGGCCTGCAGCACCTCATGCATGAGCAGGCGGGCAACCTGGCGCTGGGCCAGCAACGCATCCTGGAGATCGCCCGCGCCCTGTGCTGTGATCCGCTGCTGCTGTTGCTCGATGAACCGGCCGCAGGCCTGCGCCATCTGGAAAAGCAGGCGCTCTCCAAGGTATTGCAGGAACTGCGCGCCGATGGCATGAGCATCCTGCTGGTGGAACATGACATGGAATTCGTCATGGAACTGACCGACCACATCGTGGTGATGGAATTCGGCACCAAGATTGCCGAAGGCACACCGCAAGAGATCCAGCGGCATCCCGCCGTGATCGAAGCCTACCTGGGTGGAATCGAATGAGTGAACTGGTCCTCGACGTTGCGCAACTGCGCGCAAGCTATGGCAAGGTGCAGGCGCTGCACGACATCAACCTGAAGCTGGAACGCGGCAGCATCGCCACCGTGATCGGCCCCAACGGCGCGGGCAAGTCCACACTGCTCAACGCCATCATGGGCGTGCTGCCGGCGCAGGGCACGGTGCGTTATCAAGGCAAGCCGGTGGAACGCTGGAGCCTCGAACAACGCGTGATGGCGGGCATCGCCCTGGTACCGGAGCGGCGCGAACTGTTCTCCACCATGAGCGTGGAAGACAACCTGCTGCTGGGGGGATTTCGCCGTCTGCGCTTGCGGCAGGCACAGCCGCTGGATCAGCTGGCGACCGTCTTCGAGCTGTTCCCGCGATTGAAGGAACGCCGCGCCCAGCAGGCCGGTACGCTCTCGGGCGGCGAGCGCCAGATGCTGGCCATCGGCCGCGCCATGATGGCCAAGCCGGAACTGCTGATGCTGGATGAACCCAGCCTCGGCCTGGCGCCGCGCATCGTCAAGGAAATCCTGCATATCGTTTCCGAACTGCGCACGGCCGGCATCTCGGTGCTGCTGGTGGAACAGAATGCGCGCGCGGCCTTGCAGACGGCCGACTATGGCTATGTGCTGGAACTGGGCAAGGTCACCATGCAGGGCGAGTCCGCGAAACTGGCGGGCGATCCGCAGGTGATCCAGGCCTACCTGGGATTTGGCAAGAAGGCGGAAGCCGAGGTGGTGGCGGCTTCCTGAAGCTTGACGTTTTCTGCACCACGGTATGCATAAAAGACATGATGGCCATATCTGCTTGAATTGAACCGTTCGGACTGAGTAGGCCCGCAGGGCCGTATCGAAGACACACCGCTGCCCAAAGGGTGCCACGCCTTCGATACGCGGCGTTGCCGCTACTCAGTCCGAACGGGGATCTGATGTCTTTCAAAACAATGACGATACAGAGGAGACGAACATGAAAAAGATTTTCCTGCTGCTGGCGGCCCTGACGCTGTCCTTCCAGGTGCATGCGGCCAGTGACGCCGACAACACCACGCTGGTGCCGCCGCAACCGAAGCTGGCCTTCCTGGCGCGCTTCTCGGTGGATCTGGTGGCGCCGATCTGGGAACTGGGCAAGACCTCCGACCTGGGCCGCCGCCGCATCATCCCGATCACCGGCGGCAGCTTCAAGGGACCGCTCATCAATGGCGAGATCCTCAACAACGGTGCCGACTGGCAGACCGTGACCGCCGATGGCCTGGCCATCATCGATACCCGCTACCTGCTCAAGCTCGATGACGGCGAGCTGGTCTACCTGCAAACCCGTGGCGTGCGCTACGGTCCGCCGGAAGTGATGGCCGAGGTCGCCAAGGGCAAGCCGGTCGATCCTTCGCGCTATACCTTCCGCCTGTTCATGAACTTCGAGACCTCCTCCAAGAAGTACGACTGGCTCAACCGCGCCATGGGTGTGGGCTACGCCATGCGCTTGGGCAATGCGGTGGTGTATGACGCCTACCTGCTCAATTGAGATGGACGGAGCCGATGACGATGCACTACACGCCCCCGCTGCGCGACTTCGCCTTTGTCCTCGATGAAGTGCTGCAGGCCCCGCAGGTCTTGCGGGCCTTGCCTGCGCACGCCGAGATCGATGGCGAACTGATGATGCAGGTACTGGAAGAAGCCGGACGCTTCGCCGCTGACGTGGTCGCGCCCTTGAACGGTATCGGCGATCGCGAGGGCTGCCGTCTCGAAAATGGAACGGTCACAACGCCCCCCGGATTCGAGCGCGCCTATGCGCAATTCAGCGCGGGCGGCTGGCCGGCCCTGGCCTGTGCGCCCGAGCACGGCGGCCAGGGCTTGCCGCATGTGCTGGACTGCGCGCTCCATGAAATGCTGAGCGCGGCCAATCATGGCTGGACCATGTATCCCGGCTTGCTGCACGGGGCCTATGCCTGCCTGGCGGCGCACGGCTCGCCTGAGCTGCAGGCGCGCTATCTGGAAAAGATCGCCAGCGGCCAATGGCTGGCCACCATGTGCCTGACGGAAGCGCAGGCCGGCAGCGACCTGGGGCAGTTGCGCACACGCGCCGTGCCGCAGGAGGACGGCAGCTATCGCCTCAGCGGCGACAAGATTTTCATCTCAGGGGGCGAACACGACCTGACGCCCAACATCATTCACCTGGTACTGGCCCGATTGCCGGATGCGCTGCCGGGCAGCAAGGGGCTGTCGCTGTTCCTGGCGCCGCGCGTGCTGGACGATGGCAGCCGCAACGGCGTGCACTGCACCGGCATCGAACACAAGATGGGCATTCATGGCAGCGCCACGTGCAGTCTGCATTTCGAGCAGGCGCAGGCGTGGCTGGTAGGTGAAGCGGGACGCGGACTGGCGGCGATGTTCGTGATGATGAATGCGGCGCGCCTGCATGTGGGCGCGCAGGGGCTGGGGCTGGCTGAAGCGGCCTGGCAGCGCGCCAGCGCTTATGCGCGCGAACGTCGCCAGTCGCGCGCACCGGGCTCATCCGGCAACGACCTGATCGTGCGCCATCCTGCCGTGCAGAAGCTGTTGATGGAACAGCGCTGCCGCATCGAGGGGGCGCGGCTGCTGACTTGCTGGGCCGGGCTCTTGCTGGATCTGGCCGAGCATGATGCCGATGCGGCCCAGCGCCGCCGTCATCATGAACGGCTGGAATTCATCACGCCGGTCATCAAGGCCTTCCTCACCGACCAGGGATTCCAGTGCGCCAGCCGTGCGCTGCAGGTCTTCGGCGGACACGGCTATGTGGTCGAAACCGGCATCGAACAATTCATGCGCGATGCCCGCATCACCATGATCTATGAGGGGACCAACGAAATACAGGCGATCGACTTCCTGATGCGCAAGGTGCTGGGCGATGAAGGGAGGCGGCTGGATGATTTCCTCACGCTGGTGCATGCGGACATCGAGGAGGGAACCCTGCTTGGCGATCAGGCCCGATTGCTGGCAAATGCTGTGGATAAATTAAAAGGATTCGCCCGGCGCATCGCCACGGCGGCGGTGCAATCACCCTCACTGCCCTACTACGTGGCCGATGAAATGCTGCGCCTCACCGGCCATGTGGCGCTGGGCTGGATGTGGCTGCGCGCCGGCCGCCGGGCGCTCTCGGCCATGGCCTCGGACGCGGCCTGGTACGGCGGCAAGCGGGATGCCGCGTGCTATCATTTCGCCTTTGTGTTTGCGGAAGTCCACCAGTTGTCCAGCGTGATCGAAGGCTGCCTGGCGACCGGGCTGCCGCCCCTTCCTACCGACCTGGACCACCATGCTGCCCAAGAAGCCGGCTGATTTCGATTCCGACGACGATGCAGCGCCAAGCGCGCCGCTGGACCAGCAACTGCTGCTGAGCCTGGTCGGCTACAACTGCCGCCGTGCCTACATCACCATCATGCCCTTGTTCGAAAAACGGATGGCGAAGTTCGAATTGCGGCCAGTGGATTTCACGGTGCTGAGCCTGCTGAAGGCCAATCCCAACATCAACCAGAAGCGCCTGTCCAAGGCGATCAACGTCTCCCCGCCCAACCTGGCGACCTTGCTGGACAAGCTGGAGCAGCGCGGCCTGGTAGTACGCCAGCGCAATCCGCAGGATCGCCGTTCACAGGTGCTGGCGCTCACGCCAGCGGGCATGCGCATGTGCACCAAGGCCGAACAGACCGCCATCGAGCTGGAGCTCAAAGCCACCGAGATGCTTTCGGACGGCGAACGCGCTCAGCTCATCGGCTTGTTGCAGAAGATGTTCCTGCCGCAGTAAGCGGCATTTCTGATTCCATTCTCAACGCAGGAACACCAGCTCGGCGTAGCTGGGGTTGGCGTGCGCGCGCTGGTATTGCTTGAGGTCTTCGATGACCTGGGCGCGGGTCAGGCCTTGATGTTGCTGCTGATCGGCAGCGGCGGTGCGCGTTTGCTGCGCCGGAATGCTGATGGTCGAGGCGGGCTCGGCCTTGGCCGGTTCGGCGGCATAGGCTGCCTGTGCCGAGATGGCGGCTACGGCCAGTGTGGCGGCCAGGACGCGTTGGCGTGTGAAGATCTTGTTCATGTTCTGCTCCCTGGAATGCAAGCGGATGCTGCACGATGCGTATCGCTTATGGATGCTTCATTCCCATGCAGACATTCTATTGTTTCCATTCCGATGGAAAAACCGGTGATCCGGCAATGCTCTGTTGCGGCCGCTGAAAGAATGCTTTCAGGCATCTTGCCGATTTGCCAGCACTGGTATGACAAATGATGAGTTGCACGGCTTTTACCCGCCTCCATCGGGCTTTCCCCGCGACCAGCCACCCTCAGAATTGGTAAATCTTATAAATAATTTTCAGGGAACAGGCATGAAAATCGGTACCCGTCTTGGTGGCTCCTTCCTGCTGGTCACGTTGCTGGCTTGCTTACTCATTACGGCGTCTCTGCTCACGCTGACCCGGATCGGCCAGCACTGGGGTGATTTTTCCGGCACGGTGCTGACCAAGCAGGACTACGCCACCCAGGGCTACATCAAGCTGGGCGAGGGCGTACAGAACTTCAAGAACTACGTGGTGCGCGGCAAGGACTATGACAAGCACTTCCTGGCGGATATGGATGCCATTGCCCGCCTCATGAGCGACTACCGCAAGCTGGGCGTGGACAACCCCAAGGAAGAAGAGCTGCTGCAGAAGATCAGCACGGGCGAACGCAATTACCGTGAAGCCGTGGCCAAGGCGCAGGGGATGAAGGCGGCCGGGGCCTCGGTCAACGAGATCGATGCGTCCATCAGTGGTGCAGACAAGGTTCTGGGAGCAGGTTTCGCGGGCCTGCTGGCGATTGCGCGCGAGAACGCCAATGGCACTGGCCAGGAAATCTCCGGCGCCATCCGCAACGGCGAAGTGATCGAGTTGGGCGTAGGCGCGGTGGTGGTGGTGCTGGCCGCGCTGCTGGCGCTGCTCGCCACCCGCTCGATTACGCGCCCCATCGGCGAAGCGGTGAGCATCGCCAAGACGGTGGCGGCAGGCGACCTGGGCAGCCGCATCGAGGTCACGCGCAAGGATGAGACCGGCGAGCTGCTGCAGGCCTTGAAGGACATGAACAGCAGCCTGCAGCGCGTGGTCGGCGGCGTGCGCACCGGCAGCGATACCATCGTGACGGCCTCGACCCAGATCGCTGGCGGCAACCTCGACCTGTCGGCGCGCACGGAACAACAGGCCAGTTCGCTGGAAGAGACGGCGGCAGCGATGGAACAGATCACCTCCACCGTGCGCCGCAATGCCGATCATGCGCGCCAGGCCAATGCGATGGCGGGCTCGGTGTCGGAAGTGGCCTCGCGCAGCGGGCTGGTGGTATCGGACGTGGTGAGCACCATGGAAGAGATCCAGGCTTCTGCTCGCGAGATTGCGGACATCATCAGCGTGATCGACGGCATCGCCTTCCAGACCAATATCCTCGCGCTCAATGCGGCGGTGGAAGCGGCGCGTGCCGGCGAGCAGGGGCGCGGCTTTGCGGTGGTAGCGTCGGAAGTGCGCAGCCTGGCCCAGCGTTCGGCGACGGCGGCCAAGGAGATCAAGGATCTGATCGGCAACTCGGTGGAGAAAGTGGAAGCGGGCAGCCAGCTGGTCAGGAATGCCGGCGCGACCATCGAGGAACTGGTGGTGAGCGTGCGCAGCGTGACGCAGATCATGAGCGAGATCTCGGCCGCCAGCGGCGAACAGGAAGCCGGGATCGAACAGGTCAACCAGGCCATTGCCCAGATGGATACGGTGACGCAGCAGAATGCGGCGCTGGTGGAAGAAGCCGCGGCGGCCACCGAGGCGCTCAAGGAACAGGCGCGCAGGCTGGCGGAGTCGGTGAGCGTGTTTCGGTTGGGGGTGGGGAGGATGGCTTGAAGGGAGAAAGATGCACCGTGCAACTATCGATGGTGACCTGGCACGGGTTCGCTTTCAGGCGCTTGAAGGCAATCAATCCGACCTCCGCGCTGCTCAATCCATGATGCTGTGCCACATCGCGCCCAGCTCCTCATACTTCTTCATGACGTGGCGCTGGGCGGCGTCATAGATACGCTGTGCCTCGTCAGCTTCGCGCTTGATCTCGGCCATGGTTTTCTTTTTCAATGCGCTGGCCTGGTCTCTTGCCGCCTCGGCAGCAGCCTGCAATTTCTTCCTGGCCGCTTCAGCCTGTTCCTGGATCTCCCGCTTGGCCGCTTGCGCCTTATCCTCAACCTCGCGTTTGGCACGCGCGGCGGCATCCTCGACGGCATGGTAACCGCTGACAATGCGATCGCGGGCGCGATCATAGGTACGGACGGTGTAATCCTTGATGTCACGCGCGTCTTCAGCCATGTCCGCAGCACGCTCCCCCACCTTGCGCTCGACCAGTTCCCCGATCTTGCGCGTGGCTGAGTCGCCCTCGCCCTGCAGAAACACCTGACGGAAGCGGGCATAGCCACCGGTGATGAAAATCGGTTCGTGCTTGCCCGCCACCCGGAAGCCGGCGCGGGAATCATGGATATAGTCATCGAAGAGCGTTACCGACGCGGCCGGCGGCACCGGGCCTGCGCACATGATGTCGTAGAATTTTTTCTCTTCCGCAGTCAGGCGCTCCTTGGCCGCATCCGTCAGGACGCCCGCCAGCGGCGAAACACGGCGCACATACTTCCGGGCCATCTGCCCCATGCGCTGATCCAGATCCAGATTGCCACGCTCACGCCAGTCACGGATCATTTTCCCGAGTTCGACATCGGCCTCCAGCAGATCCTTCTTGTCGGAGGTCCCGGCATCCCGATAGAAGCGCTTGCTCAACAGCAAGCCGCCCTTCCCCTCATGCAGAGATCCTCTCCACCGAAGATACTGACGGGTATGGGCCTGCGTAAATTCGCGAATGCTGCCGGCCTTGATGCCGTTACCTGCCAGCCAGTCGTTGTAGGCCTTGACCAGGCGCGCATCGGTGGCGAAGCCCCGGGCGCTGGCAGGATCTTTGATTTGACCGCGGCCACCAGCTTGTCGATGATCTGCTTGTAGATGTCGGCGCGACGCATCTGCTCCGGTGCGTTCAGCAGATAGCCGGGGACATTCCACTGTCCGACTTTCATGTCCACCGTCGCTGCATAGGCGTTGCCACCCGCCAGCATGGAAGAACTCATGAAGTTGACGAGTTCGCGTCGTTGCCCGTTACCGCTGAAGAGACCGCTTCCTGTCAGATAGTTGTGGATTGCATCAAGCAGATAAGTGACGCCCCAATTGATACGGTCAGCGCCCATGAAGCCAAATGCGTTCCCGCCGATATCCGTTCCCAACTTGCTGGCATCGCCGATCTCTGCAAACGGGGTTCCGACGCCTTGCATGTAGATCTTGTAAAAGCCGTTGCTGGTATCACCGATGTAAGCGTCATAGAGGCGCGCGACATTGCTGTGCTTGTTGCGCTCTCGCTGCGTCTTGGTCTGCTTGTCTTCGACCCACTTGTCGTTATTGCCGGTGCCATCGAAGAACAAACCGACGAATACCTGTCCCTTGCACGCGGTGCTACCTGGCGCACGCAAACAGGCCAGTGCCTTGGCACGCTGCGAAGCCTCCCTGGCGGAGAATTTGCGTTTGCCATCCGATGGCACGGCCTTTCCTGTGTACAGCATGCTCATGATCAGTTTCCTTGGACTAGCTGGTCGCGGGCTTCATTTGGGCCTCTTCGCCCTTGAGGGGATAGTCGGGATGCCATGGGGCCAAATTCGTCACGAAGACCTTGACCTGCCCGCTCCGAAGAAAATGCACCGCAAAGTGACCGGCATTCTCCGGTGTGTATTGCGGGACCGGCACAGTCCAGGACGGCTCCTGCTTTTCTCCGGCACTGTTGTAAGTGCGGACATGGATGGTGGCCATGAGACCCGGCTTCCAGTCATGCGGCACACTGATGCAGCAAACTGCACCGCCACCTGATCCGGCAGCAATATAACCGCCACCAGAACGCATCCCGGGGATGACGGTGACATCAAAGTCTTCAATTCCGTGAGCGGTATGGTTGAAGGCCTGCATATCCATCGCCTCTGTACGTTCCGGCGGCTCTCCGCATCCATTGAGAAGAAGCAGCAGAGCAAGGAACATGGGGCGTACAAAAGAGCCCACGGGCATTCTGAAAAGATATTTCATTTAAATTATTTATCAATATCCAAGTAATTCACGGCTCATGCAAAAGACGTTCGCAGTCAATCTTCATCGAGCCCGCGCATCCGCAGCGTTCTCCCACAACGGCTGCCCGCTATCGTACACACGTTGCGGAAGCCCGATGAGAGCATCGCTGAATGCATCCGAGGAAGCCGGCGGATGCGCCATCACCTGCTTGAACTCGGGCTGTTCGAGACCCTTGCCCGAGGTGTACAAGGCCAGCAGCACGTAGGCGGTCTGGCGATCGATATCCTTCAGGCCTGCAGAAACCGCCCGCTTCTGGTATTGCGCGACGAAGCGTTCCAGTTTTTTCGGTTCCACCAATGCCGTTTCATCGGGAATGACGAACTTAAGATGGGCCACCAGGGCCTTCAGATCGTCATTGGTCTGGGCATGCGCGCGCGGGCAGGACATGGCGAGCAGGAACACCATTCCCAGTACCAGTGCCCACTGCGGAAAAAAAATCTTCTTCTGCCAGTGCTCATGCGACATGCTCATTCTCCCAAAGAGGTGGCCCTGCTTCCCAGACTTCCTCAGGCATGGCCTGCAAGGCATCGAAATAGCCTGTCAGGGAAGCAGGCGGATTCTGCATCAAAGCCGTCGCGGCCGGATGCTCAACGCCAGCGCCGCTGGTGTAGAGCGCCAGCAATACGTACTGCGTCTGCCGATCGATATCATCCAGGCCAGCTTCACGCGCACGCTGCTGATAGGCGGCGACGAATTCCACCAGCGTATTGGCATAGCCGAGCTTGCGGGCCTGGGCGATCACGGCATCGAGATCGGCACGCTCACTCACGGCCACTGAATCAGGCTGGAAACTGCCCTGGACGGTTTGTTGCAGGGACTGCCATGCTGCCAGGCATTCTTCCAGCAGCGACGGCTGCAGGCCGAACAATTCGGCCTGCCCTTCCTGTGCATCCCTGGGTAAATTATTTACGCCTGCACTCACCACCGACAATACGGCGTATTCAGGTGCTTTGCCGGACGCTGCAGACAAGCCCAGCGGCCCCTGCATCAGCGTGAAGCGGGTGCCCGGACGCAGCGTGCGCACCGTGCTGCGTGCCTGCCACAGTTTGTTGCGAGCCTCGCTGGCTTCCAGGTGCAACTCGGCGTAGCGATCTGCCTCCGCCGCGTTGCGGCCGGTGGCAACCTCGACTTGTCGGCGCGCATGGTGCAATATGCCAGTTCGCTGGAAGAGACGGCGGCGGCGATGGGACAGATCACCTCCACCGTGCGCCGTAATGCCGATCACGCACGCGAGGCCAATGCGATGGCGGCTTCGGTGTCGGATGTGGTGAGCACCATGGAAGAGATCCAGGCCTCGGCGCGCGAGATTGCGGACATCATCAGCGTGATCGATGGCATCGCCTTCCAGACCAACATTCTCGCGCTCAATGCGGTGGTGGAAGCCGCGCGTGCAGGTGAAAAGGGACGCGGCTTTGCGGTGGTGCATCGGAAGTGCTCAGCCTGGCCCAGCGATCAGGGTAAGGAACGCAGCTTGACCGAAGCCGCAATCTCTCGGGCCAGTTTGAAAAACTCATCCTTTCCGATCGGTTTCATACCGCGCTTCTCAGCGTTCTTGGCGTCGCGGATCACGTACAGCATCAGTTCGGGCTTCTGATTTCCGGCGTTTGGATCGCCGTCAGTGACAACCAGATATCCATAGTCTTCTGTTACTTTGTCCTTGCGAATCATGCTTACCATGGACTCCACACCTTTCTGCCCGGCAAACTCAATCGTGTTGTGACGGCGCAAGGTCAGCAGATTCTTGATCGAATCATAGCTTCGGTAGTCCTGGGTCCAGAAGAAATTGGACTTGTAGACTGCCGTCAGTTTCGCGGGGTCTTGTGATGGGTAAGGACGTCTGGCGCTGGTATCTTCCAGCAACACGGTGACGTCGGGATGGCTCTTCAGGCGATACGTGGTGGCAATTGAATGGCCATAAATCTCGGCACCATCAATGGGAATGAACACATGAGGCATGCAAAGTCCGGGAGCTGACGGCTCGGTGAAATTATCACGCATTTCGACCGCGTTGATCAGTTTGTTCATGAATTGAACGAACTCGGGAATACGGTCATCGGGCGAATTCAAGCCCCAACTTACCGCATGAAGGCCCATGCTTTTGGCAGCATAAAGGAATTTAAAACGCCGCATTCCAAGCCCATCCTCCGCATGGAGCTTGTACTCCTCGTACTCGGCTTCCGGCGCATCTGCATTCAACTTCCTGTAGCCTTCAGCATCCTCCTTAAGTCGCATTCTGGTTTTACGTATATCGGACAAGAAACGCCTGTTCTCGTCGGCAGACAGACGGCGCGTCACTTCCATCGTTCCTGCATATTCATACTTGCTATATGCTGCAACTTGGCCATCTTCAAATTCACTATACAGCGTACGTCTTGCCTGAAACAGCTGCTCGAATGCGGTCGCCGCAACATCGGCCTTTTCCGGCAAGGAAATTTCCAGATGGCCAACGCAATCCCTGCTCCACGGAGTTTCATCAGAAGCGAGGGCGGCCCCATGACACATCATGAAGACCGTCACACTTAAAACAGAAAACAGGCAAAGTCGCATAGAAAACCTGAAAGAGCCTGCGCGAGGCAGGCGGCCTCCAAAGGCGATCAATTGGAGATCGAGTCTGGTCAATCCACGATGCTGTGCCACATCGCGCCTAGCTCCTCATACTTCTTCATGACGTGGCGCTGGGCGGCGTCATAGATACGCTGTGCCTCGTCGGCTTCGCGCTTGATCTCGGCCATGGTTTTCTTTTTCAATGCGCTGGCCTGGTCTCTCGCCGCCTCGGCAGCAGCCTGCAATTTCTTCCTGGCCGCTTCAGCCTGTTCCTGAATCTCCCGCTTGGCAGCTTGCGCCTTGTCCTCAACTTCGCGTTTGGCGCGCACGGCCGCATCCTCGACGGCATGGTAACCGCTGACGATGCGATCGCGGGCGCGATCATAGGTACGCACCGTGTAATCCTTGATGTCACGCGCGTCTTCAGCCATATCCGCAGCACGTTCTCCCACCTTGCGCTCGACCAGTTCCCCGATCTTGCGCGTGGCTGAGTCGCCCTCGCCCTGCAGAAATACCTGACGGAAGCGGGCATAGCCACCGGTGATGAAAATCGGTTCGTGCTTGCCCGCCACCCGGAAGCCGGCGCGGGAATCATGGATATAGTCATCGAAGAGCGTTACCGACGCGGCCGGCGGCACCGGGCCTGCGCACATGATGTCGTAGAATTTTTTCTCTTCCGCAGTCAGGCGCTCCTTGGCCGCATCCGTCAGGACGCCCGCCAGCGGCGAGACCCGGCGCACATACTTCCGGGCCATCTGCCCCATGCGCTGATCCAGATCCAGATTGCCACGCTCACGCCAGTCACGGATCATTTTCCCAAGTTCGACATCGGCCTCCAGCAGATCCTTCTTGTCGGAGGTCCCGGCATCCCGATAGAAGCGCTTGCTCAACAGCAAGCCGCCCTTCCCCTCATGCAGAGATCCTCTCCACCGAAGATACTGACGGGTATGGGCCTGCGTAAATTCGCGAATGCTGCCGGCCTTGATGCCGTTACCTGCCAGCCAGTCGTTGTAGGCCTTGACCAAACGCGCGTCAGTGGCAAAACCCTTGGCGCTGGCAGAATCTTTCGCCAGCTCGGCCAAGGTCAGGAGCGGTACACCGCCCTTGAGTGCGGCAAAGTGCATGTCAATAAGGGGAATCTGCGAAAGCTGCGGTGACAAGCCCCAGTCAGGCATGGATTTGCCCTGCTCTCCCGGCAGATAGCCGCCACCCACGTCAGAGTGCATGCCGGGATAGCCGACATTCTTCCACCCTGTAGAGGACTCCAGCGGAAAACTGGCGCGTTGTTCGTGCAGCGCCACGAAATGCGCGCACTCTTCAACCGCCGGCAGAATGGATTGGGTATTGTGCGCCCAAGCCATGTGGCCGAAGGTGATCGGCGTTACATCTCCGATGCCGACCGAGGCGACCGTATCGAAGATACCGAGGAAACCGATGCGAATTGGCACACCGGCGATTTCGAAAGCGCCGCCGGAAGGCGTAAAGAGTTCGTGCAGCCAATGCGTGAACGCGCGAGCCTCAGCAGCTCCGCGGGAAAAACCGAATACCGAAACGTTGATCTGCACGATCTTGCGCTGGCTGGATTTGACAGCGGCCGTCAGCTTGTCGATGAACTGTTTGTAGATGTCGGCGCGGCGCATCTGCTCCGGTGCGTTCAGCAAATAGCCGGGCACGTTCCACTGTCCGACTTTCATGTCCGCCGTCGCTGCATAGGCGTTACCCCCCGCCAGCATGGAAGAACTCATGAAGTTGACGAGTTGGCGTCGTTGCACAAGGTCACCAAAAAGACCCGTTCCTGTCAGATATGTGTAGACGGCATCGAGCAGAAAGGTGATGCCCCAATTGATGCGATCCGCTCCCATGAAGCCAAACGCATTTCCGCCGATGTCGGTTCCCAATTTGCTGTTGTCACCAATCTCTGCAAAAGGTGTTCCCACACCCTGCATGTAAGATTTGAAGAATCCATTTTTGGGCTCATCGAGATAGGCATCGTACAGTCGCGCGACATTGCTGTGCTTGTTCCGCTGCCGCTGTGTCGCCGTCTGTTTTTCCTCTACCCACTTGTCATTGTTGCCGGTTCCGTCAAAGAACATGCCGACGAAGACCTGTCCTTTGCATTCAGTACTTCCCCGGGAACGCAGGCAAGCCAGAGCCTTGGCGCGCTGGCTTGCCTCCCTGGCAGAAAATTTTCGACGCCCATCGCTCGGTACCGCACGGCCCGTGTAAAGCATACTCATGCTCAGACTCCCGCAACTAGTTTGATCCTGGCTTCAATTCAGCCTCTGGCCCTTTCAACGGGTAGTCAGGGTGCCAGAGCGCAAGGTTCGTAGCGAATACTTTCACCTGCCCGTCCCGCAAGAAATGCACCGAGAAATGGCCCGCCTGTTCCGATGCATATTGCGGCACCGGCACTGACCAGGAACGTTCAATCGGCTGCCCCGCACCATTCACGGTGCGGACATTGACGTTCGCCATCAGTCCCGCACGCCAATTCTTCGGGACGCTGATACAGCAGATATAGCCCCCTCCCCCCTGTCCGGCTGCGATGTAGCCACCCGCGGTGCGTTTTCCCGGTATGACGGTGACATCAAAGTCCGATATGCCAAAAACAGTATGGTTATAGCCGACCAGCTCCATCCCCAGCTCGGGCTCTGCCTTCGCCTCACATCCGCCCAACATGATGAGCAGAGACAGCAGCAACATGTGGAGCAGGGACTTTCCGGCCATCTTGGTGATGTATTCCATGGATATATTTCAAAGTAACGACAAGTCTATCGGACGATGCGAGGCTCCACGCTCTGGCAGCGTTCCTCGAAGGGCTAACGGCTGCCGCCATTGACCGCGTTCTCCCACAACGGCTGCCCGCTATCGTACACACGTTGCGGAAGCCCGATGAGAGCATCGCTGAATGCATCCGACGAAGCCGGCGGATGCGCCATCACCTGCTTGAACTCGGGCTGTTCGAGACCCTTGCCCGAGGTGTACAAGGCCAGCAGCACGTAGGCGGTCTGGCGATCGATATCCTTCAGGCCTGCAGAAACCGCCCGCTTCTGATACTGCGCGACGAAGCGTTCCAGTTTTTTCGGTTCGACCAATGCCGTTTCATCGGGAATGACGAACTTCAGATGGGCCACCAGGGCCTTCAGATCGTCATTGGTCTGGGCATGCGCGCGCGGGCAGGACATGGCGAGCAGGAACACCATTCCCAGTACCAGTGCCCACTGCGGAAAAACAATCCGCTTCTGCCAGTGCTCATGCGACATGCTCATTCTCCCAAAGAGGTGGCCCTGCTTCCCAGACTTCCTCAGGCATAGCCTGCAAGGCATCGAAATAGCCTGCCAGGGAATCAGGCGGATTCTGCATCAAGGCCTTCACGGCCGGATGCTCAACGCCAGCGCCGCTGGTGTAGAGCGCCAGCAATACGTACTGCGTCTGCCGATCGATATCATCCACGCCAGCTTCGCGCGCACGCTGCTGATAGGCGGCGACGAATTCCACCAGCGTGCGCGGCGGCAATGCATTCGTCTCATCAGGGATCACGAAA
This sequence comes from Herbaspirillum sp. Her4, assembly GCF_057961335.1. Taxonomy (NCBI): domain Bacteria; kingdom Pseudomonadati; phylum Pseudomonadota; class Betaproteobacteria; order Burkholderiales; family Oxalobacteraceae; genus Herbaspirillum; species Herbaspirillum sp. Her4. The sequence goes on from NZ_CM176330.1 coordinate 155,444, forward strand.
CGCAAATGCGTGAGCAGGGCATCGAGATCTCCGGCATCCACCAGCAGACCGAACTGACGGTCATCCAGCGTCACCAGCGGTGCGTCCAACGGCAAAGCCCGGCTGGGCGGCTGCACCTGCTCGCTCTGATAGAGCGTCCGGGCTTCGCCGAAACGGTCCACGAAAGCCAGGCTGAGCATGCCGCCGGTAAAGAGCGCCAGTTGATCTTTGGTCAACGCCTGTATCCAGATCGGCAGGATACGCGTGTCATACCAGCGCATCATCATGGCCTGTCCATCGCTCAGGCCCGCGTGATGGAAGTTGCGCAGATGCGCTGCAAAGTCATGCAGGCCAAGCGTACTTTCATACCAGCTCAGGCAGGGTGCGGCAAAGCCCAGCTGCGAAACCCAGCGCACAAGCACAAGCGCGCGCTGCTCATCCAGTCCGGAGAGGGGAAGCAGCAGAGGCGCAATCTCAGGCAGGGCTTCTTCGCGCTTGCCCTCGAACAGCGAGGCATAAGGGACGTGCATGGACTGCAGCTTGAGATGGCTCGCCTCGGCCTGCGCCGTATCGAGCAGAAGGAAGGCATGGCGGCCGCGTTCACGACATGCCTGCGCCCACTGCAACAGCGCCAGCGGATCGTCATGCACATCACTCATACCATCACTCCCGGTGCGCCTTGTTTCATTGCATTGAGGATGCAGTCCTTGCAAACGCTATTGGGCATGGCCGGCATCGGTACCTCCTGCCGCACCGGCCCCTGGAACAGCTTCTGCGCAGCATGAATGGTGAGCTTCCCCGGACACTGCACGGTAATATTGCCGCCCTCGATCGTGATGTTGGCCCCACCCGCCGTAGACAGGGTAATTTTCTTGGCCGCCGCCCAATCCACACTGGCATTGGCACTCACCACGCTCACCTGATCACGCGCCTGCACCGCCAGCGTATCGGCTTGTGCCTGCACATCAATATTCTTTTGCGCGGCAATCATCTGCAAACCCTGCCCGCCCTCGCCCGCCGCAACGGCCCCGGCCAGCACACCCAAGGCCTGTCCGCTGCGCAGGCGCAATTGATTGCCACTGACATGCTGGCTGTCCTGCCCTGAAAGCAGGCTCACCGTCTCGCCATTGGCCAGTTGCAGATGCTGGCCCGCGACCACGCCCATGCCGTCCTTCGCGGCGATGCCGATCAGCGCCGAGGTGCTCTGGGGCACTTTGCCCTCGCCCGTCTGCGTGTTGACGGCGGCCACATCCTCGCCGCTCTTGTCTGGCGCGACATCGACCATGCCGGCGGCCGCCGTGCGCATGGCGTCAAGGGGTGCAGCACTGTCATTGATGACGCTGGCATTGGCCTGCGCCGGGCCGACATGGCTGGCCATGGCGACGGTCTGGTGGGTCACCGCCGCCTGGTTGAAAGTCTTGCCCAACAACGTGGCCTGCTTCAGCAGGGCCATGCCGCCGGCATTGTCGCCCGCCGGATCGCGGCTGGTCGCAGCATGTTCGATCCGGTAGCTGGAAAACAGGATGCCGCTGCCCGCACGTAGTGCGCCATACGCATCGGTACGCAGTTCCGCCCCCGTACCACGGAAGCTGCCGCGATAATTGTCCGCCGCATGGATCAGGTGACCGAGATTGAGTTCGGAGGCCGCCTGCGAAGTCTTGAGCTGGATGCGGCCCTGGGCATCGGTATCGTCGAACAGCAACTGGTTGTAGCCGGCGCCGCCAAATTCCTTGGAACGGATGCCCCATTGCGCAGCGGCATTGCGATGGCCTTCGCCATCCTGACTGCCGCCGTGCCAGGTCGGCGCATTGCCGCCGGCCAGATTGCCCTGGCCACTGGGAGAAAGATCACTGGCACTGGTGAAGACCTTGTTGCGCTCCTGCTCGCCACCCTGCGCGGCTTCGCCTGCGGGCGTGGGTGCGGCAGAACCTTCACCCTGGCCGTTGTAGAGCGCGCCCAGAATGACCGGCCGATCGATGTCGTCTTCCAGAAACTGCACCAGTACCTCCTGTCCGATACGCGGCAGGAACTGCATGCCATTGCCGCCACCGGCCGAGCGCTGCGCCACGCGCACCCAGCAGGTCGCGGCGGCATCGTTGTTGCGGCCCTGCCAGTGGAAACGGATGCGAACCCGGCCCAGGCGGTCGCAATGGATTTCATCGGCACCGTTGGCGGTGCTCTCGCCGTTGGATCCGACCACGATGGCACTCTGGCTGCCTCGCGCGGTGGCACCCGCGTGACGATACAGGCCGGTGCCATCCGCCAGCACCGGACGCCACACCACGTCGGCACGGATCGCCTCGAAGGCATTGGCATAGCCGAGCTTGCGGGCCTGGGCGATCACGGCATCGAGATCGGCACGCTCACTCACGGCCACTGAATCAGGCTGGAAACTGCCCTGGACGGTTTGTTGCAGGGACTGGCATGCCGCCAGGCATTCTTCCAGCAGCGGCGGCAGCGGGCCGAACAATTCGGCCAGCCCTTCCTGTGCATCCTTGGGTAAATTATTTACGCCTGCACTCACCACCGACAATACGGCGTATTCAGGTGCTTTGCCGGCCGCTGCAGACAAGCCCAGCGGCCCCTGCGTCAGCGTGAAGCGGGTGCCGGGACGCAGCGTGCGCACCGTGCTGCGTGCCTGCCACAGTTTGTTGCGGGCCTCACTGGCTTCCAGATGCAACTGGGCGTAGCGATCCGCTTCCGCGGCATTGCGATAGGCATACAGACCAGGGCTGTCATAGCTCTCCAGGCGCGGCGCATCCTGGTGGCCGAACGCATGGCGGGTCGGCATGCTGGTGGCGACCGCCTGCTTGCTCTTGTCATCGTAGGAGAGCAAGGTGAAGGACGCCGGTTGCAAGGCGCGGCGCGCGGCCAGTGCCTGGATGCTGTCCTGCTCCTCGCGTGCGCCGCCGGCGTGGAAACGGATACCCTGCCCGCCAAGGCCGGCAGCACTGCTGGCGTCTTCAGGGAAAGCAGTATTGCGTGACGAATCCGCAAACAGCACCAGACGATGGCCGGCGCTGGCCTCGCCGGATTCCTCGACACGCCACGACAAACCCTCGGCCGCCAGCACGCGGCTCACGAAGTCGAGATCGCTCTCACGGTACTGCACCGTGTAGCTGCGCGGCGGCAGGTCCTGCAGGAAGGGCATCACGTCGTCCGACCAATGCCAGTCGGCATGCGGGGTATAAGCAGCGAAGACATCCTCGATGATCTCGACAACACTCTTGTCCTGCCACACGCGGCTGTTGCGTGATTGGCTGAGAAGCCAGATCCACGGCACCAGCCGCAGCCGGTAACGGGCAAACCCGCCCTCACTGCCGAGCTTGGCGGCTTCGTTCACCAGCCCCGAGAAACTGGCGCTGGAGCCATCCGAGAGGCTCACCTGCAAGCTGGCGCGCTGACCGATCAGGGTGTTGAGCGACAGTCCGGCATTCAGGCTCAGGACGATCACCTCGCGTACCCCGACGGCGTGCAAGCCTTCCGAGGCGGCGAAGGCCTCCACCAGCAGGTCGCCGACAGCGACGCCCTCTCCCAGGGAGAGGCGGTAGAGACGGGTCTCGCTGGTGAATTGCACCAGCTGGTTCAGCAGCTCAGACATCGGTCACCGGTTGGTCAGAATAAGGAACACGTTTCAGATCGGGAGGGGCCACACTGCGCAACGCAAGCTGAGCCCGGTTCAGTTATCGGCCTGCGGCACTTTGCAGGCGGGATCACTATCCCAACGGCCCGAACAGATGCGCCAGCGGCAGAATTCTCCTTCCACGAAGCCCAGCGCATGGCAGCGCTGCAGCAGCGAGGCGGTGCTTTCGCCATTTTTGCGCTCCACCACGTCGACGTTGCGGGCTTCCTTGGACTTGGTGTTGTTGGCGTGCGCCTGGGCGGACTTCTGCGAACTGCCATCTGCACTGGTGCCATTGCCAGCGTTGGCGGCAGTGCCGCCATTGTTGCTGCCATTGGCGTTGCGCTTCTTCTCGACCTCGCCGGAGCGGGCGACCAGCGCCTTGATCAGATCGACATCACTGTCGTTGCGGTTCTCTGCCTTGGCCGGCTTCTTCTTTTTGTCCTCGTGCTGGGCGGCCGGCTTGGCGGGCTTGTCGGATTTCTCGGGCTTGGCTTCCAGCGCGTTCTTCAGCGTCGCCGGCGGTGGCTTGACGCCATCCTCCAGAGCCGAAGTCAACTGGTCCGGTCCACGCGCTGCGGTTGCGGAAGATGACGCCGCCTCGGGCGCGGGGGCGTTGGTGTCATTGATGACCGCGGTATCGGCGGGTGCCGCAGCCGGTGCGGCGGCGGCACCGGTGGCGGGCTCCGCAACGGCACCCGGTGCCGGGGTGGTGGTCGGCGCGGCAGAAGCCAGAGGCGGCACCGGCGGTGCCGCCGCAGCCTGCACGGGGGTGCTCGCGGCGTCATGGCTGTTCATGCGCAGGGCCGCCAGTGTGACGCCACCTGCCAGCAGCAACAGCAGCAGCACGATCAACAGCACACGGCGCGGCTTGCGCGCTTCCCCGCTGCTGCTGCGGGCTTTGGTCTTTCCATCCGAAATCGAATTGAGTATGCGAACTTCATCCGCAGACGAAGTGTCGGATGCAGGCATCAAGCTCGGTCTTCTGGATGCAGGTTTCTCTTGGTTCGGAGGCTGCAAGGCCGTACTCCTGTGTTGTGCAACTTGAAACAAGTTGTTTGATTTTTATTAATTTTCCGTTTCCTGCCAGTCGCTCTCGGTCTCGCTGACGCGCCGGCTCAATTCCAGAAACGTGTCGGCGTCCGCACCGCAGTGCCACCCAGCGCCGGCCAGAATAAAAAGGGGATTCGTCGTGCTGTTCCTTCTCATCGCCGCCTATCTGCTGGTCACCGGCTTCGCCATGTGGCTGCTGCTGTTTCCATCCGGCAGAGTGCTGACATTACGCTTCCTGAACGCCCGGTTTGCCGGCCTGCGATCCCGCTGGGAACGCTGGAACAGAAGAGGCGATGAGGTGATTGCAGGGACCACATCCAGCGTCCGGAGTTCCCTGACAGCGAGTGTCGACTACGTGCGCAATAATTACGTAATTGTGTCAACGATTGCTGTCTTGCTGATTGGTCCAGCCATCGTTGCATTTCTATTAAGCGGCAAATCGATGCTGCAGGGTTTTGACGACACCCAGCGCGTAACCAATTCTCAAATCGCGGAACTTTTAAAAGGTGAGCAACTCGTACCACCGCCGCCCTTGCCGCCGGACATGTTTACCACTGCTGAGGTGATCCAGGTCCGTCCGATGCTGGTCAACGCCAGCCGCAACTGGCAACTGCTCAATCCTGAATACGCCCAACGCCTGCTCCTGGTCTTCAAGATCATGAAGGAAAAGCATGGTTACGAGATGGCACTCATCGAGGGTTATCGCAGTCCGGAGCGCCAGACCATGCTGGCGGGGATGGGCAGCAACGTCACCAATGCAGCCGCGTTCCAGAGTTATCACCAGTACGGCCTGGCCGGCGACTGCGCCTTTGTGCGCAATGGCAAGCTGGTGATCAGCGAAAAGGATCCATGGGCCATGGAAGGCTATCGCCTCTATGGCGAGGTCGCCGAGTCGGTGGGTCTGACCTGGGGCGGCCGCTGGAAGCTGATGGATTTCGGCCACACCGAATACCGCATGCCGGGCGTGATGAAGAAATAGAGCTGGACGCGGCCCTGTACGTCGCCGTCCGACGAAAGACAGATCGTAGAAATACAAGGGGATACACCATGAGCAAGCCGATCATCGTCCTTGGAGACAAGACCTCGCACGGTGGCAGCGTCATCGAAGGTTCCGGCCAGACCCTGGTCGGCAACAAGCTGGTGGCGCGCATCGGCGACAAGGTCAGTTGTCCCCGCCATGGCACCACCACCATCGTCAGCGGCGATCCCACCATGGTGGTGGATGGCGCACCGGTGGCGCGCGACGGCGACAAGACCGCGTGCGGCGCAGTGCTCATTGCCGGCCAGGCCACCACGACACTCTGAGCGACACCACCCATCACGACAGGGGCAGGGCTTACTACAACAAAAAGAATCCGGAAAGCGAACGCTGATGAGCACATGGATAAAGCGGGGTCTGTTGACCGTCGCAGTCTTCTTGGTCACCTGGGTGATGTTCATCACCTATTGGTCCGGTGCCAACCACATGCCGGATGGCGGTGACGTCATTCTCTATCTGCTGGTGCTGCCGGCCGTCTTCCTGTTGCTGGTATGGAGCATTGCCAAGGGCAGAAGCGCCATGGCCGCAGCCGCTGCTGCCAAGGCCGCCGCTGCAGCCGCCGCACCGCCCCCGGCAGCAGCCGTGACCGAACCCGGCCATTCCCCCGAACGCAAATGGACCCTGGCCATCGTGGCCACCGCCCTGCGCTCGCCCTTCGGCGCCGATGCCGCCGACCTGCTCGAACAGATCAAGTCGCAATCGCTGCGCCTGCCCCTGGATGGCGAATTGGTGAACGATCAGGGCATGCCCATACTCGCCGGGCGCATTTCCGATGTTCAAGGTGAAGAAACACGCGAAATCTACCAGGCCTGGCAGCAGCAGCGTTTCCCCGAGCAGGCGCTGACACCACAGGACAATGCACACTGGCGCAGCCTGGCGCTGGCCGCAGACATCGCCCGCGAGCTGGGCGATCGGCTGCAGTGGCATCCCCTGCTGGAAGAATATCAAGACGCGCCGCGCCATCGTCAGGAGGAAGTCGGCTTGCCGCATCTGCATCTGCTGGTGCTGCTGCCCCCCACCTGGAGCAGCGAGCAACGCATGCAGGCCGCCCGCTGGCTGGGTGAACAAGTCTGCCAGCAAGGCTGGCCACCGGAAAAGCTCAACGTCCTGCCGGCCGCCGCCGGTGAAAATGCACATCCCCTGCTGCACCTGGACCGGCTGGTGGCGACCAGCCGCGATCCGCGTACGCAACAGCCCTCCCCTTACCTCGCCTCGTCCTACCTCGCCATGGTCATTGCGGCCCAGTCCAATCTGGATCCGGACATCGTGCAAGCGTGGCAGCAGGACAAGCAATTGCTGCAAGGCGCACAGAGCATCGGCAAATCCCCGGCAGAAGCTGCAGCCGGACTGATCCTGGCCGATACCACCCAAGCACTGGCCATGGGTACTGCTGATCCGGTACTGCTGCACCGGGCCAGCCTGGGCCGTCACGAACAGTCCGTCGACCAGGCACGCCGCGTACCGGGCGACCTGCTGATCCAGCTGGCGCAGGGCGCGCTGCGCGATGCGGCGATCGTGCCCGATCAACTCGCCCTGCTGGTCAGCGATGGCGATTACCGAGCCAGCCGCACCGATGAAATCATGAAGCTGGGTTACGCCGTGCTGCCCGAACTCGACCTCGGCAGCCAGTGCGTGAAGCTGGGTGCCAGCTGCGGTTCGGCCGGCCTGGCCACGGCGCTGTCGGCACTGGTGCTGGCGCACGCCGCCACCGACGACAGCGATCAGCCCAGCCTGTGCGTCTGCAACGAGGACGCCCATCAGCGTGCCGTAGTCGCCCTCAGCCGTGCACCCGCGATTGCGGCGGCACCGGCCCCCGTTTCCGATTCAGCTGCATCCACCGCAACCCCGGCATCTCCCGTCACTGCTTCAGCGACCGTATAACAAGAACTCCACACCAAAGCGCTCACATCATGCAACGACTCTGGCACATCCTCAGCGACACGCGCGTCCTCATCCTCCTCGGCTTCGCCGCCCTGGCGGCCTTCCTCTTCATCGGTGCCGACCAGCTCGAAGTGGCCCTGATCTGGGCGGCAGCCCTGCTCGGCCTGCTGTTGCTGGTCTGGCTGGGGTTCTGGCTCTACAAGCGCTGGAAAGTCCGGCGCGCCGCCGGCAAGCTGGAAAACGTGCTGGAACAGCAAGCCTCGCAAGCCGCCCCCGCCAGCAGCGACGGTGCGCGGCGTGACGACGTGAATGCACTGCGCCAGCGCATGCTGGACGCGATCAACACCATCAAGACGTCCAAGCTGGGACAGAAATCCGGTGCCGCCGCACTGTATGAATTGCCCTGGTACATGGTCATCGGCAACCCGGCGGCCGGCAAGAGTACCGCCATCGCCAACTCCGGCCTGCAGTTCCCCTTTGCGGACAAGGGCGGCAAGATCGTCCATGGGGTGGGGGGTACACGCAATTGTGACTGGTTCTTCACCACCGACGGTATCCTGCTCGATACCGCGGGCCGTTACTCGGTGTACGAAGAAGACCGAAATGAATGGTTCAGCTTCCTCGGCCTGCTCAAGCGCTATCGCAAGCAGGCACCCATCAACGGCATCATCATCGCGGTGAGCATCGCAGAGCTGACCGGCAACCGTCCGGAATTCGCCATCAACCTGGCCAAGAACCTGCGCCAGCGCGTGCAGGAGCTGACCGAGAAGCTGGAAGTGTTTGCGCCGGTCTATGTGGTCTTCACCAAGGCCGACCTGATCACCGGCTTCAACGAATTCTTCCTCGACACCGAACGCGGCGAACGCGATCGCGTCTGGGGCGCGACGCTCGCCTATGACCGCAAGCGCAGCGGACAGGAGGTCAGCAGCTTCTTTGACGAGCGCTTCGACGAGCTCTACGCCGGCCTCAAGGAAATGAGCCTGGCCAACATGTCCGTCAAGCGCGGCGAAAACCTGGCACCGGGCGTACTGACCTTCCCGCTGGAGTTCTCGTCCATCAAGGGTGTGCTGCGTTCCTTCGTGACCACGCTGTTCGAGGAGAATCCCTTCCAGTTCAAGCCGGTCTTCCGCGGCTTCTACTTCACCAGCGCGCTGCAGGAAGGCGCGACCGTCAGCGCCTCTTCGCAGCGCATCGCCGATCGCTTCGGCCTGACCCTCGAACACAAGCCGCAGCGCGAGATCTTCTCCCAGCACGGTTTCTTCCTGCACAACCTGTTCAAGCAGGTGATCTTCGCGGACAAGCAGCTGGTGGCGCAGTACACCAGCCGCAACAAGATCCGCATGCGCTACGTCACCTTCTTCGCGGCGGTGACCGTATTGGGGGCATTGCTGGGCGGCTGGAGCTGGTCCTACATGGGCAATCGCCAGCTGGTGGCCAATGTGCAGGCCGACATGGACAAGGCCGTCAAGCTGCAGGAAAAGCGCCTGGACCTGCAATCGCGCTTCGAAGCGCTGGAGATCCTGCAGGATCGCATCGAGCAGCTGGATCGCTATCGTTCCAGCCGCCCGATCTCGGTGGGCCTGGGGCTGTACCAGGGCGATCTGCTGGAGCGCAAGCTGCGTGAGGAATACTTTGCCGGCATCAAGGAAATCATGTTGAAGCCGGTGTCCTCCAACATCGAAACCTACCTGATGGAAGTCAACGCCAATTCCGGCAAACTGGAACCGATGGCCAAGCCGCCACAAGCCGGAGGCGTGACGACGGTGGCCGACAATGCGGCCCAGGCGGCCAACGCCCTGCGCACCTACAAGGACAGCTCGGCCACCAGTGTGGAAGATGCCTACAACGCGCTCAAGACCTACCTGATGCTGTCTGACAAGTCGCGTGCCGAATCCAGCCATCTGAGCGACCAGATCACCCGCTTCTGGCGCGGCTGGCTGGAGACCAACCGCGGCACCATGCCGCGCGAGCAGATGATCCGCAGCGCTGAACGCCTGATCAGCTTCTCGCTGGAGCAGATCAATGATCCGTCCTGGCCGACCGTGGAAAGCAAGCTGACCCTGGTCGACCAGACCCGAGAGAACCTGCGCCGCGTGGTGCGTGGCATGCCGGCGCGTGAACGCGTGTATGCCGATGTGAAGGCACGCGCCGCCACCCGCTTCGCTTCCATGACCGTGGCCCGCATCGTCGGCGACAAGGACAAGGAACTGGTCATGGGCAGCTACGCCATCCCCGGCACCTTCACCCGCGATGCATGGGAGAAGTTCGTGCAGGATGCCTTCAAGGAAGCCGCCAACAAGGAACTGCAGAGCGCCGACTGGGTGCTCAAGACCTCCACCAAGGATGACCTGACGCTGGAAGGCAGTCCCGAGCAGATCCAGAAGGCGCTGGTGTCGCAGTACAAGACCGAATATGCACGCGAGTGGCAGAAATTCCTGCAGGGCGTGAGCATCGTCGAACTGCGCAACCTGGACGACGCCACCAATGCCATGAACCGTCTGGGCGACCCGCTGACCTCGCCGCTCAACAAGGTGATCAACACCGTCTACGACGAAACCTCGTGGGACAACCCGTCCCTGGTCGATGCCGGTCTGGCCAACGCCAGCAAGGGCTTCATGGGCTGGTTCAAGGAAACCATCCTGCGCCGCTCGCCGGCCCCGGTACCGACCCAGCTCAATACCGACGGCAGCACCGCCATCCCGATGGGACCGGTGGGGCGCGAATTCGCCGGCGTGGCACGCCTGGTGGTGAGCAAGGACAAGGGCAATTCACTCATGCGCGGCTACATGGAGAATCTCTCCAAGCTGCGTACCCGCCTGAACACCATCAAGAACCAGGGCGACACCGGCCCCGGCGCCAAGCAGCTGATGCAGCAGACGCTGGAAGGAAATGGCTCGGAACTGTCGGACTCGCTCAAGTTCGTCGATGAAGAGATGCTGCCCGGCCTGAACGACCAGCAGAAGACCACGCTGCGCCCGTTGCTGGTCCGTCCGCTGGTGCAGGGCTTCAATGCACTGGTGCGTCCGACCGAAGGCGAAGTCAACAAGATCTGGCGTGCTCAGGTGTACGAACCGTTCCAGAACAACCTGGCCGCCAAGTATCCGTTCTCGCCCAATTCCAAGATCGAAGCCAACAGCGGCGAGATCGGAACCGTGTTTGGCGAGAACGGTGCGATCTCCAAGTTCGTGACCACGGCCATGGGTCCGCTGGTGGTGCGCCGGGGCGACACGCTGTCGCCGCGCAAGTGGGCCGACATGGGCATCACCCTGTCGCCGGCCATCACCACCAGCTTCGCCGACTGGATCAGCGCCCCGGGCGGTGCTGGTGCGGGCGGCGGTGCTGCAGAAGCGCAGACGGTGTTCCAGATCCAGCCCCAGCCGGCACCGGGCGCGCTGGAATACACCATTGAGATCGATGGCCAGCAACTGCGCTACCGCAACACCCAGGCGCAGTGGACCAACTTCGTGTGGCCCAATCCGCAAGGCGCTCCGGGTGCCAAGGTGACGGCCGTGACCTATGACGGCCGCACGGTGGAAGTGGCCAACCAGCCCGGACGCTTCGGCCTGGAACGCCTGATCAACACGGCCCAGCGCAAGCGCAAGGACAACGGTGCCTTCGAACTGTCGTGGACCAATGACGGTGTGACGGTGGTGGTGAACCTCAAGATCATCAGCAGCGCCGAAGTCTCCGGCAACAGCAACGGTGCCGCCCGCGGCACGGCCGCTCTGCGTGGCCTGAAGCTGCCGGAAACCATCGCTGGCGGCGCACCGGAAGCGCCGACGCCTGCCCCGGCGCAGGTGCCGACGCCAGCGCCGGCCACTGCGCCCGCTGGCGCACCGGCAGCGCAAGTGCAATCGCAAACTCAATCCATGACTACAGGGGCTAAGCAATGAGTGCAACCGGCACCCCCATCAAGATCGGCTATTTCGGCAAGATTCCGGCGCGCGGGGATTTCATCAAGGCCACTGACAACGCCGCCCTGATCACGCTGCTGGACAACTGGCTGGCGCAGACCATGGAGCTGCTGTCGCGCGATGCGCGCTGGAAGATCATCTACGACGGCGTCAAGCCGCTGCACTTCGTGGTCATGGGACCACGCAGCCGGCGTGCCGTGGCGGGCCACCTGCGTGCCAGCGGCGACCAGTCGCAGCGACGCTTCCCGTTCATCTCGATGAGCGCCTTCGATATCGAGGATCCGGTCGCTTTCGTCAGCAACAGTCCGCTGATCCTCTCGCGTCTCTGGTCGCGGCTGGAATCGCTCACGCAAGGCGTGCTGACGGCACCCGATCCGGCCCAGCCGCTGCAGACCCTGGCGTCGACCACGCTGGAACTGGACATCAACAGCGCCGGCTACGCGGCGGCCTTTGCCGACTTCCTGGATCTGCAGACCACGGGCTCGCTGCAACAGATGCTGGCCGAGGCCGGCTTCACCGGCAATCTGCGCCAGTTGTTGCTGGCGCTGGGGCTGCTGCTGCAGCCGGTCATGGCCAGCACCTCCAGTCGTCTGGACAAGAACCTGATCCTGCCGCTGCCGCGCGACCCGATGTATCGCAGCCTGGTGGCCAGTTTCTGGATGCACCTGATCACGCCCTTCCTCACCCGGGCCGATTTCGAGCTGGCGCTGTTCCTGACGCGGCTGGATGATCAGCCGGCCATGTTCCTCGGCTTTTCGGGCGCTTCGCCGCGCACCTTGCATTCGGTGATGGACATCCAGGCCGGTGCCGAGCACAACATCCCCTTCGACGATGCGGACTGGGTGGAAGAACATGTGGGCAGCGACTACGGCATCCAGAAACTATCCAGCTACCTGGCCCATCCCGACCTCTCGCTGACCTCGGCCCTGGCCTCATTCCGCGAAGCTTTCATCGGAGCCTGAATCTTGAAGACGAACATTTTTTCCCAAACCCGCCGGCTGGCACTGTTGAGCGCGGCCTGGCTCGCCTGCTCGGTCGCTCATGCACAGAACGTTGCGCCGCCGGTCGCCACGCCTGCACCGGGCCAGGTACTGGTGACCGGCACCGTCCCCGATGAAGCCAGCAAGGCGGCCGCGCTGGCGCGCCTGCGCGAAGTCTATGGCGCCGACCGCGTGGTCGACCAGATTGCGGTCGGCCAGGTGGTGTTGCCGGCCAACTGGAACAATCACGTGCAGAAGCTGATTTCGCCCAACCTCAAGGCCGTCAGCCGTGGCCAGCTGAAGATCGATGGCACCAGCGTCAGCATTTCGGGCGAAGTGTCCAATGAGGCGCAGCGTCAGCAGATCGCCAGCGACATGGCCAGCAGCCTCAATTCTTCCTATACCGTGAACAATGGCTTGCGGGTCTCCACTTCGGAACAGGGTCTGCTGGACAACGCACTGGCCAACCGGGTGGTGGCCTTCGAAAGCGGACAGGCCACCCTGACGCCCGAAGGCAAACGCATCCTCGATGAGATCGCTGCGACCATGCTCAAGCTCAAGGGCCGGCACGTGGAAATCATCGGCAACACCGACAATGAAGGCCTGCGCGCCAGCAACATCTCGCTGTCACTGGCACGGGCTGATGCGGTCAAGGCCTACCTGAGTGCCAAGGGGGTCGATGAAAGTCTGCTGACGACCTCGGGCCAGGGTCCGGATCGTCCGGTCGCTTCCAACAATACGGCTGAAGGGCGTGCCAAGAATCGACGGATCGAATTCCGTATTGCCAAGTAAGACAAGACGCGGGCGAATCTCGCCCGGCATGAAAAAAAGGAACCGCTTGTTTTGCGGTTCCTTTTTTCCTTGGGCGCGTCGCCAGGCGATGTTCAGTCTTGTGGCGGCGGTTGCAATCCCAGCAGTTCTTCGACGTGGGACAGTGCGGCGTTGTCCTTGATGACGGTTTTGAGCCAGGCGTGCAAGGGCATCTCACCCCATTGTGCGGCCTTGTCGGCCAGGTGCGCGACCGGGCTGTGGGGCTCGGTGCGGCGGAAGAACTCTGCCACGGCGCGCAGTTGGGCAATGGCTTCGGCACGCGTGCGGATCGGTCCCTGATGCTGGACCGGCGCTGCAACAGGGCTGCCTTGCTCACTCAATTGCGCGGCCACTGCAGCCGTATTTTCATCGGCCACGGCGATCTCTGCAGGAGCTACCGAACGCAGGCCGGTATCTGCTGCGAAGCGGGCGATGGTGTCGTGAACCAGGGTGATCGCCTCGCGGGCGGAGGAGAAGCCGGGACCATCGACACCGAGGCGCTGATCCACGGATTTTTCCAGTTGTTCGAGGCATTGCAGGCAGTACTGGGTATCGGCCAGCATGGCTTCATAGAAGGCATGTGAGCTGCGCTTGCGGGCCGATTCCATGACGGCCAGCTTGATGCCCTCTTCCGGCTGGCCGCCTTCGTTGGCGATCCGTTCAGCATTGGCCGCGCGGGTGCGGGCGGCGTCGAAGTCGAGCAGGGAGAAGGCGCTGCCACGGCCTTCGGTCAGGGGTATTTCGCGCGACATCTGCACCGAGCGCGACAGCAGCCAGGTCAGGTTGCCGACACGGCGGTCGTGGTCGCCGTCTTCCGACAGCGGATAGAGATGATCCCAGAACTGGTCGAACAGCCCGGCCACGAGCAGGAACCCATCCCCCAGACCGCGCAGGCCGCGCGTCTTGCAGGCGGCTTCGCTGTACCAGACGGCCAGGCGCAGGTCCTTGCTGCGGGTTTCGATGAGCTGGGCGCAGCGCTGCTCGACGAAGATCCAGTCGGCTTCCTTGATGTCGGTGACCCATTCGCCCTGGTCCAGGGTCGGATCATCAAAGCGGCGCGCCTCGGCAATGGCGTCCAGGTCGGCGGTGAAGGAGAGGTCTTCGCCACCGGGATGGTTGTCATTGATGGGCTTGAGCAGCGGGTCGACGGCAGAGGTGGGTGGCTTGACGCCGAGCAAGGATTTCAGGGTGGGCAGTTTCATGGTCGATGCGATCCCGATCAGTTATTTTCTTGTCATGATGATCCCCGTTGTTTCAGCATGCGCGTGCTGGAAGTGACGGGCCTTGGAGGGGGTTGGACAAGGGTTGGGGGCGGGTGTTCGCGCGGACGAGGCAATAAACGAAAAATTGTGCGGGGCGATGAGTCAATGCGCGAGGTATTCGGTGCTTAAAATTTGCCAAAAACTGCTTCTACACGGATTCATTCATTGATCTTCACTTCGCAGTTTTCCGTAGTCATTTTTTTAATATTTGAAAATGCGTTCACAATGCCCTTCTTCGGTCATTCTCTACTTCGTTTAATATTCTCTCTCTGATAGCGAACTGAGCTCCGACGACTTTCTGCATCGAGCAGATGAGAGCCAATAGCACCATGTCATGTCAACCGAAGTGATCGGCTTTCTGCATCGATCTCGGCAGGCCATTTAGGCTCCGGAGCACATGTCACTGCGACGTAATGGCAAATACCAAGAGGCAACCAAATCCAGAAAAACCAAACCGAGATGAACGCCAGCAGATAGTCATACCAGCGCATCATCTGGCGATAACGCCGTCCCGTCGGGCCAGGCAAGAGATAAGGCATGTAAGAAAAAAGGCTGTACAAGAAACCTGTCTCACGGGTTTTGCTTTCCAGTCCCGGGAGGGCGTCAGGCCAGTAATCCTCCCTTAAAACCAACGCCGCCAGAAGTAGAATATTCTCACAGAGGAGTTCTACAAATGAAGAGATCGAAGTTCACAGACAGCCAGATTATCGAGGCGATCAAGCGTGTTGAAGCAGGCCTTGGTGTTCCGGACATCTGCCGCGAACTAGGCATCAGCACAGCGACGTTCTATAAATGGCGCTCGAAGTACGGCGGCATGGATGTATCGATGATGGCGCGCATGAAGGAGCTCGAAGCGGAGAACGCCCGGCTGCGCAAAATGTACATCGAGGAAAAGCTCAAGGCCGAGATTGTGGCAGAGGCGCTCGAAAAAAACTGGTAAGGCCATCTCGTCGCAGCGAGATGGCCAAGCGCGTTGTTGAAGAACGTGGTGTGCCGATCAAGCTTGCCTGTCAGGCGTTTAAGGTAAGCGAAACCTGTTATCGCTATATCAGCAAGCGTAAGCCAGAGAATGAAGAGATCGCAAACTGGTTGCACCGACTGACCGATAACCACCGCAGTTGGGGCTTTGGTCTGTGTTTCCTGTATCTGCGCAACGTCCGTGGCTTTGGCTGGAATCATAAGCGCGTCTACCGTATCTATCGCGAACAGGAGTTGAACCTGCGTATCAAACCGCGCAAGCGGTTGGTCCGCGCAGTACCTAGGCCGCTTGCTGTACCTAGTGGCTGCAACCAGACCTGGTCGATGGACTTCATGCACGACCAGCTTGCAGATGGGCGAAGCATCCGCTTGTTCAATGTGATCGACGACTTTAATCGAGAGGCACTGGGCATCGAAGTGGATCTCTCGCTACCATCGGAGCGAGTGATTCGTAGCCTGAAGCAAATCATCGAATGGCGCGGTAAACCCAGCGCCATTCGATGCGACAACGGCCCGGAGTACCTGAGTACCACAATTACACAGTGGGCACAGCAAACGGGCATTGAGCTGCAGTACATCCAGCCGGGCCAGCCGCAGCAGAACGCTTATGTGGAACGGTTCAACAGGACTGTGCGCTATGAATGGCTATCTCAGTATCAGTGGGATGATTTGGAGCACGTTCAGCAATTTGCGAGCAACTGGATGTGGACCTACAACCATGAACGCCCTAACATGGCCTTGGGCGGATTTACCCCGAAACAGCGGCTGGCCATGGCTGCTTGACGTTTCTACTTCTGGCAAACGTTAGAAATGGGGGGATTACCCTTCACCACGATCACTATATTTTTTAAAATCTTCGTAATCAAGCGCGGCCCCAATCGTCGCGCTTCCAGCACTCAACAATCCCCCAAAAAGCTTAAGCTTCTGATAGCTCCAAAGCGAAGATCCCTTGTCAAAGTCGCCGCTAATATCCTTGGTCATCCCCTTGATGGCAGTGGACGCGACATCAAATAACCCGCTGATGATTGTCATGCCAGATGCTGCCAGACCCAGAAAGCTTTTTGCGTCCTTTTTCTGCGCGCATGCATCAACCATCTTCGAAAAATTCACACCTTCGATAAGCATCACCAGCAGTGCCGCACGAACGTCCTTGATCGCATTTCCTGAACTCTCGCTTTTTCTGAATTCAGTCCATGCCCTGCGCATATTGTCGACTTGCGCTGCCTTAATCTGAGGCCGCTCACTTGCCAGGAAGTTTCGGCAGTGCTCAATCGACTGATCATCAGTTCACGGGCAACGCCTTCATTGAGGGCTTGTGCTTGAATCAGCTGAAGCGAATCCATCGGGTCAACCAGCAAGCGGATGTTCAACAGATGCTGAACCATTTTCTCTCCGCCATAATCAAGAAGGCTATTGACGCGGAAATACTTCATGATGGGATCGCCGGTGGCCATGATCTGGAAGTCGATTCCCTTGGTCTTGATGGGCTTCAGTTGTACATTGAATGCCATGGAGCCTTTTTCGGAGGCCGCCTTGACGTTGGCATTGTAGATACTGAGCGCTTTCTTGTAGGTGTCTGCAGTGGCCTTCAGACTCTTTTGGCCGACGGCCAGCCAGTCAATGCTGCTGGCGATGATCTTCTTGTCGTTCTTTTGCTTGGCCTCTTGAAGATGGGCATCCAGTTCCGGCATGGCATCGATTTGGTTCAATGCCATGGGATGCCACAAAAGGTTGGTCTCCGTAGCCTTCGTTTCGGCGACCCAAGCGGCAATTTTCTCTTTTCCCGAGCGACTGTCATTCATACCGAAGATGGCACGTCCTATCTGATCGTCGAAAACCACGCCATCGCGGACGCTCTTGCCATGAAATTCAGTCAATGCATCAATCAGGTTCTTGGCCCCCAGCCAACTGACCAAGTCAGTCGTGCGCTCTTCCGCGATCCTCGATACAGTCGTCTGAAAGTCTTTAAAATTCTTCTTGAAGGAAAGGTATAGCGGATTGTCCAGCTTATCCTCATATTTTTGCCAGGCTCAAGCACGGGCATCTTCCACGTTCTTTTCTTTGAATGAGGATCTTCTCTCCACAAATTGATCCGCTTGCGTGCGAAGCTTGGCGAGTTCCTTGCTACGTGCAGGCTCAGGCATCTGGTTGACATGTCCCAGCAGATAAGAAGACCCGACTTCGCTCCGCGATCTCATGCAGATGGCGACAACACTCGGTCAATATCGAAAATAGAAAGTGCCGCACTCCCCGGGATCACCCTCTTTTTTCTTTTCTTTTGATGACTTCTTCAAGTCAATTTGTGATGGATTTCCCCACCCTAACGCTGCAAAAACGCGTTCTGCAACGCTCGCAAATGGCAATAATTTAAATCCCATGTTGATAGTGAATGCCGAAAAAACCAAAATAAAACAGGCCAGAAATATGTAATTGTAAATATCTAGAAACAACTCCTTTGTAAATCCAAGCAACATACCAAGCCCGGAAAATATCACAAAAGAAATCAAACAAAATACCCATATAAACCATGCTTTTGAAACTGCTCTCCAATGTGCAGAAACTCCACGACTACAATGCGGATAGAGGGCAATTAACCTATCTAAAGGTCGTGCTATGGCAACCACTTCGTTAATGCTGCTCGTCATCCGATACACCACCTCTACGTCATCATCTTCAGAAAAGGGGCTTCTCCAGACCCATCCTTGATATCGCTGATCGTTGATTTCAAAGGAGAGATAATCTGCCCACTCTTCAATATGGGATGCATTGCTCATCTGCGAAGTGGCTGCTCCCCCCATCCCAGCGAAGGCATTTGCAATTGCGGACATCTGCATAACCCGTTGGTCGTTTTTCGTTAGAACAAAGCTGGCTTCAGCGCGATTGCACTCATAGCGCTTTATTACGCCTCGCGCCACTCGCAAATCGTCACCAACTTCTATTTTCAAAAATGAACCCATCAAAGTACTCCAATCTCAATAAGCGATTTCTCGAGCTCTTTTCTCTGCAGGGAAATATCAGTGTATGCCGCAGACGAGTCTTTCTTGGTGCCGAACACGCATAGCGAGCACCAGCTCTCGAGCGCATCGTCGGTAATTACCCAGATGATGATTTGTACTCCGAAGGACAGAACAGATATCCACACGCCGACAGACATAAATAATATCCGTCGACCGAGAAGTGCAGCAGCGCCTGCCCCAACTTCCCCTGCAGCATTTGCAATCGCGACTGATCCAGTCACACGACCAATCAGCGGCGCGGCGTACGTGAACGTTGCGAGCATCGTCATCGCAACATTGGCCAAGCCCAAAACTGCTTTGGCAAAGTATGCATATACGAGCGGACGCTGTCCACGATCAACACTCTTTTTCGCGTCGATAACATCAAATACCACCCCGATAACCCCAGCGCCGACACTTAACACCGCGCCACCAAACTTAAATTTCTGATACGGGATACTCTCCGCACCAGGCGACTCCTTCAATTGAGTCGCAACGATGTCTGCAATCGCTGCTCCGATCGACATGAAGGACGCTGCCAGTAAAGCAAAACTCTTCCCGTCTTTTTTTGTATTGCAGTCGTACAGTAGCTTCATTGTATTGACACCTTCAATGAAGAGCACAAGAAAGCCGATTCGGGTATCCCGCAAGATGACGGGAGCCTTTTCACCCTGGATCGCTTTTCCCCAGGCAGCTTTTTGATCCCGGACGCTCACGTGGTCGGTACTTGTCTCAGGATTTGTACCAGTCCCCTTGGAAGACGACTGCATAGTGACCTTTACAACTGGCTTAGATTGACCATCCGAACGCAATATGGCTAACGTATCCTCACGTTCAAGCTGGGCCGATTCAATCATCTTCGCTATCTGCGAAATCGCCGCCTGATGTTCGATGCTTCCTCGAATAGCGAACATGTACTGGATCAGCTTTTCGCTTGCCATTTCGGACAGACTTTCAGCGACCGTGAAATACTTGAAGATTCGATCTCCCGTGGTCGCTGCCCATCGGTCAAATCCATTTAGATTGATCAAGCGGACCGGTTGAATGGGGACTCCAAAGGCCGTAGCCGTACCCGCCAAGGCTTTCTCGTTGGCCGTGGCAATACCTGCGCTTTTCTTATATACGTCTCCAAGAGCCTTTAACGTCTTTTGAACATAGCCCGCCACATTGCTGATGGTAGCGTGTACTTTTTCATTCTTCAGTCGTTGGGCTTCTTCCAGTGCAAGATTCACTCCGGGAATGGCATCATCCTGATTTCTTGCCAAAGTGCGCCAAATGAGGTTCCCTTCGGATGCCTTCATTTCTTTGATCCATGCATCCAGCTTGGCTCTACCCGCAGCAGTTCTATTGATTCCATAAATTGCCTCTCCAACGTGGTTCTCGAAAGCAATTCCATCCAGCAAATCGCGCCGACTAAATTCGGTCAAGGCGTCGAGAAATGGCCCCGACTGCAACCATGCAATCAGGTCTTCGTAACGTTGGTCCATCAACTTTTGCAATCTGTTTTCAAATTTCTCGAACTCGGATTTGAACTCGTTGTAGGCCCGCATATCCAGCTTCTTCCGGCATTTCTCCCATTCGTTATTAACGATTCTTTCCTGCGCTTTCTCACGCTCTACAACCAGCTTCTCGACGTCCCTGCGAATGCCCGCAATCGTTGCCGCACGTTGTGATGGAGTCTCCCAATAGGCACGCGTCAACTGGTCGTCGTAGCCTATAGATTGAGCAATTTCATTTTTCTCCAAATATTCCAGCGTGTCGTTGATATCCTGCTCCCGCGTCTGCATGTCGGCCGACATGCTGGCGGCGCGGGCCCTCCTCTCGGCGATATTGCGTGGGCGAACTTCGAGCTTGTTGTACAAAGCACGATTACGCGCCTGAACACGAGTGGCGTGATCGGCCAGGAGTTTCTTCAGATTATCGATCGACATCATTCCGTCGATCTGGAACTCCCTTTCGATCTGGTATTGATTAGCCCATGCCAGCGGTTCCGCGAAGAAATTATTGAGCTCGTGGGTAATGCCGATAGCATCCCACAAGGCGATCAATGCTGGCTTCTTCGAAGGACCCTCACCACTCGTGCCTATTTCGTTCATGACTTTTACCAACTGAGCGCTTTCCCCCTTACGCATCCGAACCGGATAGCGACTTACCTCGCGCTCCAACTTGGCTTGACCAGCACTACCGTTCTTGGCGGTAAATCCCTTGAAACCCGAGGATTCATTCAGCCAAGCTGGATCAAACGATGGGTCGTACTCCAGAACCTGATGGATGTCTGATTCCGTCGCAGGAAGACAATGAGGATACTTCCCTGAAGATAGCCATTTTTCAGGCTCGAATGGCTGCATCCTTCTCGCGCGAGAAGCGGGATGCAGTTGGAATTCCTTATATATTTCACCACTCCATGGATGGTCTGAGAAAGCGATCCAGACCTTCCCGCACTTTTCCGGATTTGGAATTGCGATCACCGAGGCTGGAAGATTATGTCCCGATCTTGCGCAGGTCGGATCGCTTGGCGCAGGTGCCATGTGCAGATGCGAATTCATTTTCCATAGATATCCGGCTTCACTGACGCCGTAGGTCTCCCATTTGATCAGCACGTTGCTTGGATGACGTTCGTAGTAGACGTATACATACCCCTGCCGCAGCACTCTCAACGCATATTGATGATGTTGAATGGAGACATCCGTCACCTTTGCACCGAGGCCTGAAGGCAATGTGGAAATTGTTTTCTTGGGAACAACAGAATATCGGACCGGAAGAATCGCCAGTCCTTCCTTGTTGCAGTTCTTGCATTGAGGATTCTGAGGATTTTTGCTGCCCATTATTTACCCATTAGAAATTGCGCCAAGAATTGCGCAGAAAGACCGAGCTTTTCCGTGATGGATTCCGAATAACTTTTACCTGAACGCGTACCCTCCCACACCGCGTCAAGACGCGAGTCACAATAGAAGGGCTCGCCTATCTGAAAAAAGTGAAACAGGAAAAGAATCCGATCGTCAGGTAACGACAGACCTCTTTCTGAGGCCGCTTGTAATGAAGAAAAAATTCTGTCTTGCGAGGGTGTTTGGTTGCGATCTCCTCCCTCGTTCAACCAATGCATCCAAGCTGCATGTATTTCTGCGTAGTGCTCCAAGCGATACCACTGTGTTGCCGACAGCGCCAAGCTCTCTTGCAACGAGATTTCTTGTTGTGAAGAACTCTCACCAGCCAAATCTCGCCTCATTATCTCCACCTGCTGCTGCCGTCCAATGCTGATCAATGCCTCGGCAGGCCCAAGGAGAGTTGCTTTTTGCGCTGGTGTCAATGTTGGCCAAAGCCACTCACGAACAGAAGGATCATTGAATCGTAATAGTCGGCTTTGTCCCCTCTCATGATGTACACAAATGGATCTTGCCCAATAACCAGCCAGCTCCCGGGCGTCAGCGGGGCCGATTACCCACCCAGCCACGGGTTGCCCGCGCGATGCTTGCAGGGTTTCCCAATCCCAAGCTGCCCAGGCCATGGCTACACTATTGGCAAAGATCTCGCAGTCTTCGTAGCGTTGAAGATCTAGTGAAAGAAGACTCGGCGCAAAAGCAAGGTCAAAACGGGGGTGTCGAATAGGTATCGGCACACAGTCTTTCTTCCTAACTCCTGCAAGATCCATTTGGTGAGAAAGAGGATTGAGCCATAACAGACATTGACCATTACTTTCTTTCGAAATCAGTCGATGAAGTGCATTAAGATGCCCATCCCATGGGGGTACCGCATTCACCACTTGTTCATTTTCCATAGTTCCGATTGACTACAGTATTTGATAGCCGGATAGGGTTTGGCTCGCATCTTGACTCGCCTGCGCACACCCCTTCATCTGCCCGATAGACATCACCGTGCTGGAAGAACTCCCCTGCGGCCCAGTCAACTCCTTTGCACTAGCCCTGAACTCCATCGCCCCCGGCCCATGCACCTCGATGTTGCCGCCCTCGAGTTTCAGCCACGCGCCCTGCGCACTGAACTGCACATGCTGCTTGCCCGTGATCTGCACATCCTTCCCCACGCTGGCCACCGTCACCTGCTTCGCCGCCGTCATCAGGGTCTTTCCCGCCTGGCTCTGCACGCTGACCTTTCCCGATGCAGCATGCAGCGCCATGCCGGCATCCTGAACCGGCTTGCTGGCATCACCGACTTTGCCGTAAGTGAAAAGACTGATCCCTGCCTTGGCCAGATGATGCAGATGGCCCTGGGCAATCTGGTTGATGTCCTTGCCCGCCGTGACGCTGCTGGTCACCCCGGCTGCCAGAATCGCGCTGGCCGGTGTTGCCGCCGCGATGCCGGCCGGACTGGAGAGCTGCAACTGCGGAGCGCTGAAGGCGGTCGCGCCAGTTGTGCTTGCTTCGCTGCCCTCATCACCGCTGCCATTGCCCGATGAAGCCGTGGCACTCGCCTTGAGCACCTCGACCGACTCCGCCAGCGATTCCACCGCGGGCAACTTGCCTGCTTCCGTCTCGCCCTCGAATTTGGCATTGTGCTTCTGGGCGGTCTCCGCCAATTGCTTCTGCTTATCGACGCTGTCCGCCAGCTGCGAAAGCGCACCCCGCACATCCAGCTGCGCCCCCGAACTCTTCTCCGTCGACAGCAGCAATCCCTGACCGCCGCGCACGGCCGCACTGTAGCGGGTCTTCAGCTCGAAGCCCTGACCAGTGTTGGTCAAGCGCTGATTGTCAGTCTGCTGGCGCAGCAGACCAAGATTCAGTTCGCTGGCACCGTCATGGCCATCCGCATGCTGCTGCAGCGAGGCGCGCGACTGGCCGGGGGTATCGTCAAACACCAATTGGTTGTACGCGCCACCGCCGCTCTGGCTGGCACCCAATGCCTGTGTCTTGATACCTGAGAGCACCGCCGCATGCTGGTGCCCGTCCGTATCGCCAGGGAACCACGCCGGTGCATTGCCGGTGGCCGCACCTGCACCCTGCCCGGCCTGGTTGCCCTGGGCATTGTCCTGCCCGCGACCGTTGTACAGCGTGCCGATGGCCACCGGACGGTCGATGTCGCCTTCGATGAAGTCGATCAGGACTTCCTGCCCCACGCGCGGCACCGCCTGGCCACCCCAATTGGCGCCCGCCGTCGGCGCAATACCCGCCAGCACCCGAACCCAGGTGCCAGATTGTTCATTGGCTGGCGCGCCAACGTGACCTTCCGGTGCCGGAGAACTCAAGCCGCTGTGGCTGCGCTCGCCGCGCTGCCAGTGGAATTGCACGCGGATACGGTTGTCGCGGTCAGTGTGGACCGCTTGTCCCTGTGCGCCGACCACCACCGCCGTCTGCTGGCCGCTCGCCACCGGCTTGGGGTGCAGACGCTTGCCCTCAGCATCCGTCAGCAGGGGACGATACGGAATCTTGTTGCGGATCGCCTCGAAACGATTGCGGTAAACCGGCCGCGCATCGCCGCGCGCAGGCCCCAAGGCGGCATCGAGCAGACTCCCAGCACCAGCGCCCTCGTCCAGTACGGCTTCGCCCAGCAGACGCATCGCCTCCGCCTTGAGATCCGCGTTCAGATTGTTGTGCGCCTGGTGAACCACCCGCAGCAGCGCGAACTCGTCATCCGCGCCACCGATATGGTCGTAGTGACCAGTGAGGGTAAAGCTGGTCGCGGGCCTGAGACTGCGCACCGTGCCCGTGCCGGTGAAGATTTCATTGCGCGCCTCGATGGCCTGCATGTGATTGCGCGCCTGGCGTTCGGCCTGCGCACGGTTCTCGTTGGCGTAGACGCCGGGCGCATCGCGCAGGGTCAATACCAGACCGCCCGGTTTTTCGCCCTGGCTGCCGTGGGCATCATCGCCACCGGTACTGCTCATGCTGCTGGCCTCCCGTACTGCGGCCTGGCGGTAGTCCCAGGTCAGGATCTCCACCGCATTGCTCTGCCAGCGGCGCACGCTGCGCCAGCGGTCAATACTGTCCTGCGACATCACCGCTCCCGGCTGGCTGAAGGCGATCTGGTCACGTGCATTGGGCTTGAAGCTGCCGTTGTGGTCAGCGATGACCACAGTGTGCGTTCCCAGGCTGGCGCTGCTCGGGTCGCCGGTGTGCTCGATGTAGTAGAACAGGCCTTCCTCGGCCAGCAGGCGTTCGACGAAAGCGAGATCGGTCTCCTGGTACTGCGTCGCCAGACTGCGCCTGGGGTAGACCGAGGCATCCTGCAAGTCCAGTCGCCAGGCGGGCTGCAGCTTGCCTTGTCCCTGGTAGTCACGGAAGACGGATTCGATGATGTCCGGCACCGTCATGTCCTGGAATACTGCACTGTCGCGCCGATGCTGCAGGAAGGCCAGCCACGGCTCAATGGTCAGCACGTAACGCGCCATGCCGCCATTCGCCCCTTCCATCCGGCAGTCGGTGACGTGGCCATGGAAGGCACGCGGCGCACCATCGGTATCCAGCTCAACCAGCACCGGCTGCCCCAGCAGCTTGCGCAGGGAAATGCCGGCGTTCAGGCTGAGGCAGGAGAGCTGCAGGCGATAACCGGCGATGTCCGCCTTGCCATCCATCGCACCGCGCTCCTCCTGGAACGCACTGATCTGCTCGACGGCCTGCAATTTCTCGGCCATCAGCGTCTCCGCGCCCAGCTCCGCTCCTGCGGCCATGTACAGCCGCATCACCCGCGTGGATTGATTCCACGCCCCCGCCAGGGCGGCGATGGCCGAGGCAATCATGATTGCCCCGCCGTTGATCGGACAAGCTCAGCAGCAGGCGCTGCCGGGTGAAAGAGTGGAGAGGAACACGTCATGATCTTGACCGCTTCGTGAAGATTACTGGATGGTGTACTTGAAATCGCCCTTCTTGCTGGCCGAGACCTTGATGCGGCTGATGCCCTGCCCTTCGGCCATGCGCGCCAATACGCTTTCGGCGATCTCCGGCAAGAGGCTGCCGTTGAGGATGTTGTCCACATTGCGCGCGCCGGAATCAACCTCGGTGCAGCGCGCGAGCACGGCTTCGACCAGCGCCTTGTCGTAGCTGAACTCGGCCTTGTGGTTGCCGGCGATCCGCTTGGCGATGCGCGCCAGCTTGAGATGAATGATCTCGACCAGTACCTCGTCGGCAATCGGGTAATACGGGATGACCTTGAGACGCCCCAGGAAAGCCGGCTTGAAGGCCTTGACCAGCTGGGGCCGGATCAGCGCATCGAGCTCATCCGGGGTGGGCAACTCTTCCGCAGTCTTGTTCAGGCACGCCTGCATCATCTGCGAGGAAGCGACATTGCTGGTGAGGATGATGATGGTGTTCTTGAAGTCGATCTCGCGGCCTTCGCCATCGTCCATCACGCCCTTGTCGAAAACCTGGAAGAACAATTCCAGCACATCCGGGTGCGCCTTCTCCACCTCGTCGAGCAGCACCACGCTATACGGATTGCGCCGCACCGCCTCCGTCAGTACGCCGCCCTCGCCATAGCCGACATAACCCGGCGGCGAGCCCTTGAGGCCGGAGACGGTATGGGCTTCCTGGTATTCGCTCATGTTGATGGTGATCAGCTTGCGCTCGCCGCCATACAGCACGTCGGCCAGTGCCAGCGCAGTCTCGGTCTTGCCGACGCCGGACGGTCCGACGAACAGGAACACGCCCTTGGGCTTGCCCGGATCATCCAGATTGGCGCGCGAGGTACGTACGCGTTGCGCGACAGCAGAGGTCGCCTGCGGCTGCCCGAGCACGCGCTCGCGCAGCAAGGCGTCCAGGCCCAGCACGATCTTGATCTCATCCTTGACCATCTTGCCCAGCGGGATGCCGGTCCAACCGGCCACAATCTCGGCCACCACATGGCCATCCACCTGGACCGGCACCATCGGGGTCTCGCCCTGATGCTGCTTCAACTCATCCAGCAACTGCTTCAGTTCGGCGCGCGCAGCATCGGCATCACCGGTGTTGCTACCTTCCTTGTTGGCGTCTTCCAGGGCGGCACGCGCCTGCTGGATGCGCTCATTCAAGCCACGCTCCTGCTCCCAGCGAGTCTGCAGATCGGCCTGTTCAGCCAGGGCCGCGGCGTGTTGTGCCTGCAATTCGGCCAATCGTGCCTGATGCTCGGAGCCGCTGGCGCTCTCGCGCCGCAGTGCGCCGATCTCGGCATCCAGACGCTCGATGCGCCGCGTGACGCCTTCCAGCAGCGCCGGCGTGGCATTCTGTCCCAGCGCCACCTTGGCGCAGGCAGTATCGAGCACGCTGATGGCCTTGTCCGGCAGCTGACGGCCGCTGATGTAGCGATGCGACAGGCGCACGGCTTCGGTGATCGCTTCGTCATACACGCGCACGCCAAAGTGCTTTTCCATGAGCGGTGCCATTGCCCGCAGCATGGCGCATGCCACTTCCTCGGTCGGCTCCTCGACCTTGATGACCTGGAAGCGGCGGGCCAATGCGGCATCCTTCTCAAAATACTTCTTGTACTCGCTCCAGGTCGTGGCGGCGATGGTGCGCAACTCGCCACGTGCCAGGGCGGGCTTGAGGAGGTTGGCGGCGTCGTTCTGTCCGGCCTGGCCACCGGCACCGATCATGGTGTGCGCCTCGTCGATGAAGAGAATGATGGGATGCGGGCTTTTCTTGACCTCGTCGATCACGTTCTTGAGGCGATTCTCGAACTCGCCCTTGACGCTGGCACCGGCCTGCAGCAGGCCCATGTCCAGCGTATGGATCTCCACGCCTTGCAAGGGCTGCGGCACATCGCCCTGGGCGATGCGCAGGGCCAGGCCCTCCACCACGGCGGTCTTGCCCACGCCGGCCTCGCCGGTCAGGATGGGATTGTTCTGGCGGCGGCGCAGCAGGATGTCGACCGCCTGGCGGATCTCGGCGTCACGTCCGATGACCGGGTCGATCTTGCCGTCACGGGCGCGCTGGGTCAGCTGGGTGGTGTACTGGTCCAGCGCCGGGGTCTTGCTGGCAGCGCGCTGCTGCAATTCGCCCACGGGATCGCCGCCTGCGCTGTCCTCTTCACCCGGCTTGCCGCCGGCATCTGCCATCGCGGGCGCTTCCACCGAACCTTCGGTGAGCTTGTGCAGGTCATGCTTCAGTTCGTCGACCTTGAATTTGGCAAACAGCTTGGAACCGCGATAGGCCAGTTGCGACAGCTCGCTCTGGGTCAGCAGCGCCAGCAGCAGGTGGCCGCTGCGGATGGCGGGATTGCCGCTGTCCAGCGAAGCGATCAGCCAGCCATGTTCGAACAAGGTTTGCAAATGAGGAGACAGCACCGGGGTCCGGGTATTGCCGTTCTTGAAGGTGCCGATTTCGCGTTCGAGATCAGCCTGCAGACTGTCGAGACTGATGCCGCTACGTCGCGCGATCAGGCAAAAATCGGACTGCGGCTGCTCCAGCAGGGCCAGGAACAGGTGTTCCAAGTCCACTTCATACTGGCCGCGCGACATGCACAGCGTGGCTGCGCGTTCCGTGGCCAGGCGCGCGGACTCGTTGAGTTTGCTGATCAGGGATTTCAGGTTGATGCCCATGCTGCGTTTCCTTCCTGCTTTGAGTGGCGACAGCCTTGGCGGCCATCTTGGTTTTTGTGGTTTTCTTTCACATCACTGAACGGCAATTTCATAGCGGATATCGGCACGGTCCCTTGTTTCGGGCGCGGTGGCGATGAAGGTGTCCCAGCCCAGGCGTCCTCCTTCATTTGTGCCCGCAAGCGCCATCCCGCGGACATCCTGCGCACGCAGCACCAGCTGCACTTCATATTCGAGCGTCGATCCGGTGAACATGCCCAACATGCGCGCCAAGGCCAGGGAGGCCTTCTTCCCTGGCAGGAACTGCTCGAAATCCTTCATCGCCAGCGGGCCGATGCGCAGACGCATGCGCAGGTCGCGCTGCCAGACCCGCTCGCCGGCCATGGCCGTGCCGAGGGCCGAATTGGTCGAACCCAGCATGGTCTGGTGTTCGCGCGGCACCTTGTACCAGTAGCCGACGAACTGCTCGATCTGCAACGGCACCGAGAAATACTCGCCCAATACCTTCTGCATGTAGGGTGCCGAGGCGGGACGGTGACGGAAGGCCCCCGCGAAGTGCGCCAGGGATTCGTCGCGGACACCGTTGCCCTCGATATCCTGCAGGCGCTCGCGCAATGAACGGAAACCGAGCCCGGACAAGGACAACAGCAACGGCAGGAAGGTATCGCGGCGGCCGGCTTCGTATTGAAAGGCCAGCCGGTACTTGCTCCACGCCTGATAGAACAGGGCGAGCGAACGCGTGGAAAAGGCATCCAGGAAAGCACGCGGACCTTCATCTCGCTGCTCGATCTGGTGACGGGCGATGCGCTCGGTGTAATGCGCAGGAAGCGAACCGCTGCCGCCCAGGAAGCCCATGAAGGTCGGCGTCAGCCGCACATACTTCATCTGCCCGCTGCGCAGTGCCTGTTCCATGTCAGCGACGGAGACAGTCTCATCTTCGCGCGGCGGATAGGTCTCAATCCCCTCGATTTCACTGGCAGGAAAGCCGAGTACGGTGCGATTGGCAAAGCGCAGGAAATCACTGAGCGCACGTTCATGCGGCACCCCGTTGCGCTTGAACCAGAGTTCGATCATGCGCACGGCCTGGAAAAACTGGAAGCGGTGAGGAGCGGCGAACAGCCGCTCGATCACGCTAGGCTCAAATCTCCGCTGCGTGGCCTGCATTTGAGCAGTTCCTCCCCGGTTCTTTTGGATATCACGGTCAACTGCGAAAAGCTGTTGGCGTGGACGTACAAACCCATGAAGCGATCGATCACGCCGGCGAAGGCGTGCAAGCCGCTGCCGACGAAACCATCTTCATCCACGGTCAGCTTGACCTCGATGCCGCGCACCAGGCTGGCGAACGGATTGCCCGGCAACCATGCGGTGGTGGCTTTGTGATCGATGGCGGCGATGGCACTGATCTGGCGTTGCGAAATGGGTGAATTGGATTGGTCGTAAAGCGTGAGCATCTCCTGGAAGGCTTCCAGCCCACCCCGCATGAGCGAGAGGTGATTCAGCGAGAGATGCGAGATCAGACGCCATTGCGCGCCGCGTCCGCGCTCGAAGCGCGACGGCAACGTCGGTTTGCGCAACAAGGCGGCGGTGCGGATCACGCCGCCACCTTCCAGACTCAAGTCTCCGCCCGGCAGGCCGTAGGTCAGCAAGGCAGGCAGGTCGCGGTTGGTGCAGGTCAGTTCGATGCTCAGGGTATCGGTCTCGACCTTGGCCGGATCGAAATCGATATCGACGATCGAGATCTCCGTTTCATATCCGGGGCTCTTCAGGGCAACCAATTCGTCACGGCGCATGGCCCAGTAGTGACCATCACTCTCCGGTGCCTGGCCGTGGCGCAGGGAATAGAAGGGGCGGAAACGCGTGATCGATTCGCCTTGCGGCGTCTGGCGCACCAGCTGGACCGAATCAATCGAGTAGACCTCGTAACCGAAGGCACGACGCCCGTCGGGCAGGACCGGGTAGGAGGCACCCGCATGCGTCAGGCGGATCGGATCGCCCCGCTGGCTGAACAGGTTGATGACCGGTGTGCAGCCCAGCAGCAGATTGGCCGCGCTGACGCCGCCAAGCTGGCGGGCGATGTGCGAATCGGCGCGCAAGCCGGACAGGCCCAGGTGCAAGGTGAAGCTTTTGGTCCCGGCCGGCAGGACGGCGAGAATGGCCGACAGATCGATGTCGAAGAAATTGAATTTCTCGGGGAAGGCAAAATACTCGGTCAGCAAGCGATAAGCCGGATGCGATTGCGACGGGAAGTCGATCAGCGCGTCCTCTTCAGCGAACCCCACCTCGGCCAGCGGGACCTTGCGCAGCCCGGTCCAGCGGCCGCTGCGCGGCAGCTCGACCCAGGCAGCCGTGCTGCGCATGAAGAGGCTGTCACGCAGGGCGGCGCAGAACGAGGCCTCGCCATCAATGAAGACGCGCAGCGAGGCCAGGCCCAGCTTGGACAAGGTCACCTGCTCGGTGGTGGTCTCGATGGTGATGGACAGGGAGGATGTCACCGAAGTCGGCAGTACCACTGCCTCGGGGGCATCGATGATGGGAGAAAAGACCGCTTGCGCTAACCGGATGGGCGCGACCGGCACATCGTAAGCGCTCTGGAACCGGCAGATCACGCCCTTCACCGGCCGCGTGGAGAGCGCCGTCCCGCGCGGGATGACGGTGGCGTTGGTCAGCTGCGCAGCCGAGGCTGCAGAGTCCATGCGCGCGATCGAGCAGGAGGGGAAAGGTCGCAGGTAATGCGGATAGAGGACCTCGAACAAGGCCTCGGTGAATTCGGGGTAGTCGTCATCAAGCCGCTTGGAGACCCGCGCGTTGAGCAGCGCATAGGACTGGATCATGCGCTCGATATGTGGATCCTCACAGATCTCGCCGGCCATCAACAGGCTGCCTGCGATCTTGGGATAGCGCTCGGAGAACTCGCGGGAATAGCGCCGCAGGAAGCTCAGCTCGCGCTCGTAATAGGGAAGCAGCTCTTGCACTTAGACTCCTATGCGCGTGGTTCGCGACTTGCTGATCGAATATTGCAGGGTGGACGGCTGCAGGACGGCGTCAAAATTGACGGTCTCGCGCGCCGCATTGACCACGAGCAAGGCACTGATGGCGAAATTGAGGCGGTTGATCGAACCTTCCTGGATCTCCAGCGTGGCCTTGACGTTGCGCAATCGTGGCTCGTGCCGGGAGATGGCTTCTTCCAGGGAATGGCAGATGGCCGTGCGGTCATCCAGGCTGGCCAGGCTCATCCCGGCAAAATCATTGAGACCATAGGCGATGATGGAGGTGCTGCATTCGGGATATTGCTGCAGCAATTCCTCGGGCACGACGGAGCGCGTGTTGAGCATCGCTTCCAGATCGCGTGCGACGGCATCCTTGAGTTCTTCTATGGAAAGGCGGCTGACGACAGGGCTGAAGGAGGAACGCGGTCCATCATTCATCAGCTTGTCAAACAGGCTGGGCGCGAAGCCTTTCATATGCTTTCCCCCGTCTGGTGATCGAATTATCGGGTGGGTGAATCGACTGGCCTGGCCGACCAATCAACGATCTTGATAGTGAATCACACGGTGTTGAAAGCGGAAGTCCGCCGGAGGACCGGCGGACGTCATACGCTTCATGAATGGCTGTTCTTTTGCCGACAGCTCATCCGTTCAGTGCAAGGTTGCCTCAGATGACCTTGTTGGTCGACAGATCCCAACCGCCCGAGGTATTGCCGGCGGTCCCGCCATCCTTCTTCTGCTGGGTGTACTTCCACTTGACGGTGGAGTACTTCAGGCCGACCACTTCGTTCAGGATCTCGCCCGACTCGATGGAGGGAGCGACGCTGCTGATCATGACGTTGGTCAGTTCGATTTCGAAATAGCGGACGCGCTCGCCCTTGCCATCGGCGCGCATGAATTCGAACTTGGCCTTCGGGATGGTCTTGCCCGAGGAAGAGTTTTGCAGCAGCAGCGGCGAAGCCAGGTCAGCCACCTTGGTGAACACGATGTCCTTGTGCTCGCAGCGCTCGGCGGTGTGGCCACCACCAGTCGATGCGGTTGCCGATTTCGGCTGCAGGACTTCCCAGTCAACGGTCTTGCACTCGATCCAATCCTTGTGCAGGTCATCAGTGGATTCACCCTTGATGCCGTCGATTTGCAGATAGACGTCAATTGCCATAACTTATCCTGTAAACATGAGGGAGGAAAAATAGTTAAGATTTACCTGCCTGCGGCAGCTCCGCAACCAGCCGGAGCGACACGGACAGTTCATCCAACTGAAAATGCGGACGCAAGAACGACACGGCGCGATAAACGCCTGGCCGTCCTGGCACTTCCGACACCTGTACCGAAGCTTCGCGCAGCGGGAATTGCGCTTTTGCTTCCTGCGTGGCGTTGTCATCCAGCAGCACGTATTGCGCGATCCAGCGATTGAGGAAGTCTTCGACGTTTGAAGCGGCAGCAAAGCTGCCGATCTTGTCCCGCATCATCGACTTCATGTAGTGAGCGATACGCGAGACGGCAAAGATATATTGCAACTGCGAGGACAGGACCGCGTTGGCATTGGCCGCATCCGTGTTGTACTTCTTGGGCTTCTGAGCGGACTGGGCACCGAAGAAGGCGGCGTAATCCGTGTTCTTGCAGTGGACCAGCGAGATGAAGCCCAGATCCGACAGTTCTTTCTCGCGACGGTCGGTGATGGCGATCTCGGTGGGGCACTTGAGGGCGACTTCGCCTTCATCCGTCTTGAAGGTGTGGGTGGGCAGGTCCTCGACCAGGCCACCACCTTCCACGCCGCGAATGGCCGCGCACCAGCCGAAGTCCTCGAAAGCCTTGGTCAGTTTGCTGCCGAAGGCATAGGCAGCATTGCACCACAGGTATTTGGAGTGGTCGGTGCCATCCACATCCTCGACGAAGTTGAAGCCTTCAACGGTGGTGCCATCCTTGGGATTAAATGGCAGACGGCCGAGGAAGCGCGGCAGGGTCAGGCCGACATAGCGCGAATCCTCGGATTCGCGGAAGGACTTCCACTTGGCGTATTCCACCGTGTCGAAGACCTTGGACAGGTCGCGTGGCTTGCCCAGGTCGGCATAGCTCTCCAGGCCGAACAGCTCAGGCGATGCGGCGGTGATGAAGGGAGCGTGCGACGCAGCGGCGATGCGCGACATCTGCTCGATGAAGTACATATCTTCAGGCTGGCGCGTGATTTCGTAATCGCCCAGCAAGGCACCGAAAGGCGCGCCACCGAAGGTACCGAATTCTTCTTCATATACCTTCTTGAACATGGCGCTCTGGTCGAATTCCAGGGCCGAGTTGAAGTCCTTGACCAGTTCCTTCTTGGTGGCGTTGAGGATCTTGATCTTCTGATTCTCGCCAACGGTGGTGTTGCGCACCAGGTAGTTCAGGCCTGTCCAGCTGCCTTCGAGCTTCTGGAATTCGGGGGCATGCATGATGGCGCTGACCTGATTCGAGATCAGATGATCCAGTTCGGCAATGCGGGCATCCAGGGTCGCCGACAGGTTGTCGGAGACGACCACCGTCCCTTCCATGACCTGGCTGACCAGTTCGGTGATCAGATCCTTGGCGCGGTCATGCTCGGAAGAGGACTTGGCGACCTTGCTTTGTTCGACGATGTCATCCAGAAGAGTGCTGGCGGCAGCGGCAGGCGCAGCACTTGCGGCAGCTTCGGTATTGGCTTGAGCGGACATGGGAATCTCTTTTACTTGTTGGTTTGCTTGCTGAGTTCGGCCAGCTTCTCGGTGCTGTTGAGCACGTCGCTGAGGATGTCTTCCAGCTTGTCGTTGCCGGCGATCTTGTTGCGCAGATCGGCCAGCTTGGTGCGTGCTTCCAGCAGCTTGCGCAGCGGCTCGACCTGCTGCACCACGGACTCGGGACGGAAGTCTTCCATCGAGCGGAACTTCAGTTCCACCGCGAATTCCCCGCCTTTGTCGGAGAGCTCATTGGAGACGCGATAAACCGCGCGCGGCTCGATGCCCTTCATGACTTCGTCGAAATTGTCGGGATCGATGTTGATGAACTTGCGATCCTTCAGGCGCGGCTGCGGCACCTCCGAGTTGCCGCCAAAATCACCGACCACACCGGTGACGAAGGCCAGTTCCTTCTTCTCGATGGCGTCACCGATCTCGACGTCATACGTCATCTGCACGCGCGGGGGACGCACTTTCTGCAGTTTTTTCTGGATGCTTTCTCTTTTGGCCATGTTTGCTCCGCTGCTGTATTGAGTGAACGCCCCATTCGCCTGAGGCGGCTTGAAAAACGGGGACAGCACAAGCTGCCCCCGCTGGCGCGCCTTACTTCAGATTGCCAAAGGGATTGGGACCGCTGCCACCGCCACTGCTGCCATTGCCGGCATCCGCATCTGCAGCAGGTGCAGGAGCCGCCTTGCGAGCTGCCTTGCCGCGCGGACGGACCGCTGCAACAGGCTTGGCCGGAGCGGGCACCAAGGTGTTTTCGCCGAGGCTTTCACGCAGGATCTTGGTCAGGTCCTGTGCTTCGGTCTTGACCGAACCATTCAATGCATTTTGTGAGCGCAGATCCCCCAGCGACTTGGTGGCCAGACGCAGACCGGAGACGGTCACGATGCTGTTGGCGACCTTGTCGGCGGGATCGCGCTTGAGGGCTTCCTGGGCGTTGACGATCGCATCACTGTAATCACCTGCATCGAAGCGGATCTGGGCGATACGCAGCCAGGGCGTCTTGTCAGCAGGGAAGCGGCTTGCCACCACCTTCAGCACCGACACTGCCTCGTCGGTCTTGCCTTCCGCCTGCGCGGTATTGGCCTGGGCCACTCCGCTTTCCAGCGTGTTCTTGGCCTCATCTTCCGGATTGGGCTTGCCCTGGGTATTGGCACAACCCGCCAACATCACCGCCAGCAACGCCGGAATGATCAGACCTGTCTTGAATTTGCTCGCACGCATTGGAAACCACTCCTTATATTTTTGACATTAAGAAAGCCTTGCACGACATCGCGCAAGCAAATTAGTCGGCACCGAAAAATTCCGGAGATTCCTGATTTTTAGGCTGCAAATGAGATGCGACGGCTGTTTTCTGGCGAAATTGATGCTTCTGGAAACCGCACTTTTTCACTACGCCACGTTCCAATCACGACTATCAGGTTGTTGCCCGACTTAATAGTTTTAAGTAATTTGAACTTAAGCTCGTCCAAATGTATCGCATAGACCTTCAAGGGAAAATGCAGTTCCACAATCTGTAAAGACTTCCTAAAATTTTTTCGGCTCGCGAGAAATCGCTCATCAGAAATCCAATAAACCGCACGGGGCAGCGTTGAAAAACCGATTGATTAATCACCTGACAACTGGAGTTGTCATTTTTTCTCTATCCGGCTGCGCGGCCGTCGGCGCGGCCTCCGGGGTCGCCCAGGCCGCCAAGTCCACGCTGGAGGCACTCGGCCTGAAGAAGCCGGACACGCCCGAACTCCCGGACGCCCAGAAGCAGCCGCGTACCGTGCCGATCAAGCTGCACGCGTCCAAGGCGCTCAATGTCGATTCGCAGCAGCGACCGCTGGCCCTGGTGGTAAAAATTTATAAGCTCAAGCAGAACATTAGTTTCCAACAGGCGTCATATGACACGTTCCTGAGTGCGCAAAAAGAAAAGGAAGCCTTGGGAGCCGACCTGCTGGAGGTCAAGGAAGTCACGCTGGTACCGGGCCAGCGCTATGAAATTTCCGAAAAGGTCAGTTATGAGGCCGGCTACATCGGTGTCGTGGCGCTGTTCGTCAATCCTGCACCGCAGCGCTGGCGTGCCGTCTTCAAGGCCGATGAAGCGGAGAAGAATGGCATTACCGTCGGCCTGCAATCCTGCTCATTGACAGTGGGTGCGGGGGCGGTGGCCATCGATATGCAGGGCAAGCCGCTGGAAAAGAATCTGATGCTGGCACCGGTTCAGTGTCATTGAAATTCAAACAACAATTCGCAGGACATCGCGACATGACAATCATCACGACGGGGCAATCCAAGTGAATCACTCCAACAAAGTCCTCTGGGGCGAAGGTCTTTTCCTCCGGCCACAGCATTTCCAGCGCCAGGATCATTATCACGAAACACGCCTGCACCAGACCGCGCTGGCGCTCAATCCCTACTGCTGGGGCATCTCCTCCCTGCAGGTGGACCGCGATGCCCTGAACAACAATACGCTGCGCATCCTCGAACTGTCGGCCATCTTCCAGGACGGGGAAATCTACAAGGCACCGGATGGCGACGACCTGCCCGATCCCATCGAACTGACCGAAATTCCGCTTTCCCAACAATCCGTCACCTTCTACGCGGCCCTGCCGGCACTGAAGAGCTTTGGCAGCAATTTCGTCTCGGGCACCGGCAATCATCAGTCCAGTCGCTACATTCAAGACAACATCGAGACGCCGGATCTTTTCACCGATGCGGCCAAGGCGGAGATGAGCTATTTGAAGAAGGCAGTGCGGCTGGTCTCCGAGAACGAACCGCGCGACTCCCTGGTATGCATTCCGATCGTGCGCTTGCGCCGCGCAAGCTCATCAGGATTCGAACTGGATCCCGATTTCGTCGCCCCCAGCCTGTCGGTGCATGCGGCGCCCTTGCTGTTCCTGCGCCTGCGCCGCCTGCTGGATGCCTTGCAGGCCAAGGTCAGCGCGCTCTACGGACATCATCGCGAACCCAGCAAGAGCGTGGTGGAGTTCCGATCGGGTGACATCACCTCCTTCTGGCTGCTGCATACGGCCAGCACCGCTTACGCCAGCCTCTCGCACTATCTGAACAATCCCCTGCTGCATCCCGAGCGCCTGTATGAACAATTGCTCGGGCTGGCCGGCTCGCTGATGACCTTCTCGCGCAGCCTGGCGCTGGCGGACCTGCCGCCGTATGACCATCGTGATCCTGGTCCGCCGTTTGCGCGGCTTGATGGCATCATCCGCGAGCTGCTCGATACCGTCATCTCGTCACGCTATTTCGCCATCGCCCTGCACGAGAGCAAGCCGTCGTATCACATGGGCATGCTGGACTCGGGCAAGATCGACGAGAAGACCAGTTTCTACCTGGCCGTCAACGCCGACCTGCCGGCCATCGAGCTGGTGGATGTAGTGCCGCTGCGCTTCAAGATCGGCGCACCCGAGGATGTGGAGAAATTCGTGCTGGCCGCACTGCCCGGCGTGAAGCTGGTGCACTCGCCGCAAGTGCCGGCTGCCCTGCCCGTGCGCCCCGACACCTATTACTTCACATTGGAAAGCAAGGGTGCCATGTATGAGCGCATGCTGCAGGCGCAATCGATCTGCATTTATGTACCTTCCGGCATCCGTGACCTCAAACTCGAACTCCTGGCGGTGACGCAATGAACATGACTTCGGCCCCTTCCCTGCTCGATCAGGACCATCTCCCCCCGTCCCAGATGGCCGCAGCGCCAGTCAATGCGCGCTCGCTGCTGGATCTGATGTATGACGGTTTCTACGCGCTCTTCATGCTCAAGAATGGCAGCGCGCCGGTGGATGAAGCTTCGTTCTCGGTGAAGATGCAGAAATTCCTGGGCGATGTGGAACGCAATGCGAAGAAACTCGACGTCTCCCCGGAAGATGTCTACGCCGCCAAATACGCGTTCTGCGCCTCGGTCGATGAAATCATCCTACGCTCCAGCTTCGGCATCCGCGACGCCTGGGAGCGCCGTCCGCTGCAGCTGACCATGTTCGGCGATCAACTGGCAGGTGAAAATTTCTTCAAGCAGCTGGAAGACCTGCGGGTCCGCGGCAATGCGCACATCCAGGCGCTGGAAGTGTTTCACATGTGCCTGTTGCTGGGGTTCCAGGGCAAGTACGCGCTGGAAGGTCCGGAGAAACTGAATTATCTGACTGCACGGCTGGGGGACGAAATCGCCCATCTCAAGGGCAAGAGCGCCGGCTTCGCGCCACATTGGGCGCGGCCTGACGCCATCGTCAACAAGCTGCGCAATGATGTGCCGCTGTGGGTGGTGGCTTCGCTGTTTGCCTTCATCGCCCTGTTCGCGTACCTCGGCTTGAACTGGATGCTGACCAGCGGCACGGAGAACGGACTGGCCGGCTATTCCGATATCGTCAAGCTGGCACCGCGTACCGCTAACCTGACCATCACCCTGCCCTGAACGCGATCTCTCCCCTGACAGTCTTGGAAGGCCACACAGATGAATCTGCCTTTTCCCGATTCACTTTCCAGCGTCATCAACCAACTCTTCGGCCCTGGCCTGTCGCAACACGCGCGCCTGATCACGCTGGCCAGCGCGCAGGAAGCCGGTCTTCCGGAGTCCCTGGTCGTGGAGCGCTTCCACGGCCAGGAAAGTGTCAATGACAATTTCCAGTTCGAGGTCGACGCCCTCTCCGTCTCCACCGATCTCGATCTGAAGCAATTCATCGGGACCGAACTGACCCTGCGCCTGCTTCAGGCCGATGGCAGCCGACGCGCCTGGCACGGCTACTGCACCCAGGCTTCGTGGCTGGGTGCCGATGGCGGACTGGCGCGCTACAGGCTTAGGCTGGAATCCTTCCTCGCCTTCCTCGACCGCCGCCGCGACAGCTTCCTGTTTCAGGATATGAGCGTCACCGACATCGCCAGCGCCGTCCTGAAGGAATACCCGCAAGCCAATTTCGCTCTGGATGTCACCCAGACGCTCACCAAGCGCGACATCTGCACGCAATACCGCGAGAGTGATTTCGCCTTCCTGCGCCGCATCCTGGCCAGCGAGGGCCTGAACTTCCGCTTCGAGCATCAGCAGGAGGGTGAGCAAGGCCAGGCCTCCGGCCAGCAACAGGCGCGACACAAGCTGGTCATCTTCGACCGCGAGGCCAAGGCACCTGATCTGCCCGGCGGCGATACGCGCATCCGCTTTCACCGCATCGCCGCCACCGAATCCAGCGATGCGATCACCGACTTCAGCGCCGTGCGCAGTGTGCGTTCCAACGCCGTGGCGCTGGCCAGTTGGCATCCCGAGAAGATTTCTTCACCTTCGGCTGAAGAGAGCTCCAGCCTGGATGCCGGCGAAGTCCCTGCCCTGCCGGTCTACGACGGCACAGGCCAGCAGGACTTTGCAGACCAGCAGGCGGCCGCGGCCCATGCGCAGTTGATGCTGCAGGCTTTGGAAATGCAGAACAAGCGTTTTGAAGGCGCGGGGGCGGCACGCCAGCTCAGTGCCGGTGCGCAGTTCACGCTGAGCCAGCATGAGCGCTATCCCGAAGGCGAGAACCGCTTCAAGCTGCTCTCGGTTCGCCACAGCGCCCGCAACAATTTCGACAGCAACATCACACAGATCCTCGAACAGCTCATCCCTGCTTCGCTGACAAATCTGTTCGGCAAGACGCCCTCCTCGGGCGGCCTATCCGATGACGACCTGAAGGCAGGGACCTACCGCAACAGCTTCGTGGCCGTGCGTGAGGTAGTCCCCATCGTTCCTGCTGCAATCACGGAGCGCCTCAAGCCAACGGCGCGTGGCACTCAGACTGCGCTGGTGACCGGCCTGCCGGATGCGGCCGTTACCACCGACCGCAATCACCGCGTCAGGGTCCAGTTCCACTGGCAGCGCGGGAAGTCGCCCAATCCGGGCGGCTTGCGCGAGACCGGCAATCTCGATGACAAGGACGGCAATGCTCCCGGCAACGACGCCTCCGGCACCTGGGTGCGCGTGGCAGAAGCGCAGTCCGGCCCCAACTGGGGCAGCCAGTTCACGCCGCGCATCGGCAGCGAAGTGCTGATCGATTTCATCGAGGGTGACATTGATCGTCCCGTCGTGGTCGCACAACTTTACAACGGCAATGATGTGCCGCCCTTCCCGGCAGGAGCCGAGTCTGACGCCAACCATGCCGGCACGATTTCAGGCTGGCACAGCACGGCGCATGATGGCAGCGGTTTCAATCAATGGGTGGTGGACGACACGCAGTCGCAATTGCGCATGCGCCTGGCCTCGAGCCAGGGCAAATCCCAGCTCAATCTCGGCCATCTGATCGATCAGGCAGATACCGGAGCCCAGCGTGGAAACTATCGCGGCCAGGGCTTTGAACTGCGCACGGACGCTTGGGGCGTAGTGCGCGGTGCGGAGGGCTTGCTGATTTCCTCGACGGCGCGTCCGGTTGCGGGTGCCAGCGTCACCAGCACGCAGATGGATGCCCACGAAGCTGTGGCGCAATTGAAGGGTGCGCAGCAACTTGCGCAGACCATGGGCGACGCCGCCACACAGCAGCAGGCGCTGCACAGTGCGGACGCCTACCAGGCCAAGACTGATTTCATCTCCGTCATCGACCCGCAGGATAAGGGCAAGCATCCGGCCAGCGTCAATGGTCAGGACGCATTCAAGAGCCAGGCGGGCTCCCGTGAAAGCGACAGCTCGCAACCGGTCGAAAAGTTCAGCAAGGCCGCTGTACTGATGGAGTCACCAAGCAACGTCAACTGGGCCAGTGCGGCTTCCACCGTGCTCTACGCTGGCGAAAACCTTCACTGGACCACACAGGGGGATACCCACTGGACTGCCGCCGATACCGCCAGCCTCGCGGCCGGCAAGGCGACGACGCTCTTTGCGCACGACGGCGGCATTCAGGCCTTCGCCGGCAATGGCCCGGTTTCCTTGCAGGCGCATACCGAT
Organism: Herbaspirillum sp. Her4; assembly: GCF_057961335.1. Classification (NCBI taxonomy): domain Bacteria; kingdom Pseudomonadati; phylum Pseudomonadota; class Betaproteobacteria; order Burkholderiales; family Oxalobacteraceae; genus Herbaspirillum; species Herbaspirillum sp. Her4. Next base: position 195,981 of record NZ_CM176330.1, read on the forward strand.
GCGCTGGAGATCCTGGCTGACAAGGATGTGAGCGTCATCAGCGTCAATGAAGGCATTGAGATCAAGGCGCGCCAGAAGATCGTGCTGCAGGCGGGGCAGGCTTCGGTGACGCTGGAGGGTGGCAATATCACGTTTGCCTGTCCGGGGACGTTTTCGGTGAAGGGGGCAACGCATGCGTTTCCGGGTGGGGCGAGTGCAGGGGTTATGCTTCCCCCCCTACCCGACGGAACGTCCGCCGAAAACAATTGGATTGGATTGCATTACATGGAGCCTGAAACCGGCTCGGGCATCGCTGGAGCGGACTATGAAATCCACTTCAAAGACGGTACCAAGCTCACTGGCACATTGGACAATCAGGGAAAGGCGTTGCATGAAAATATCGAGCGCAAACAAGTGACGAAGGTTGTCTACCAGCCTCGCAAACCAGAAAGCGACAAGCCTGCCGCTCCGTTGGAAGACTTCAGCAACGGCTGAGTGGCTTATCCCTGCTCCATTTCTCCGACTGCGCTCGACTGAAGACTTGGTCTTGAGCTGCAAGCCCCTGTCGAATGCAACGATGAACTGCATAAAGCTCCAAGGAATCAATATGAAGGAAACCGCATGGCTGATGTGAATTCGACCCAGCTGCGCGATGCACTGGCGTGGGTCACCAACGATCAGAAAAAGGCCGAGGAACCCAGCACCAATCCTTTCGTCTGGTTCTGGGAAGCCATGCAAGGGGACTTCAATGAAGATCGCTCCACTGGCCAGTTGATGACTGATGCCGCCATCTCGATGATTCCCCTGGTCGACCAGGTGTGCGATGTCCGCGACCTGATCGCGAACTGCAACAAGCTTCGCAAAGACACCTCGGACACCTGGGCCTGGGTCGCCCTGGCACTGACATTGATCGGGCTGTTCCCGACATTGGGTTCGCTGGTCAAAGGCGTACTGAAGATCTTTTTCCACTTCATCCGGCGCATGGGTGGCGACGCCACCATCAAGGCGATTGATGCGGCGATGACGATGGTCGTCGGATTTCTGCGCAGGCGTGATGTGCAGAAGTATCTGCGCCAGCTCAAAGTCGACGAAGTCTTCAAATGGTTGGCAACTGAAATCAAGGTTGTTCGTGGCAAGGTCAATGTCAGCTCGCTGCTGAGAGCCTTTGACCGTGGCATCGGCGCGCTGGAACAGTTGGCAGCCAAGGTCGCCTGGGCACCCACTATAGGTGCCAAAGCAAAACATTATCTTGAACAAGTGCACCATATCCGCCAACTGGCGGACAAGCATCTCGGAGAAGCACTGCGCCCGGTCCAAAATGCCCTGGATAGCATCATCATGCGGCTGGAACGAGAGTCGTTGGAGCGGCAGCGCGGAATCATCAACCTTAATAACATTCACTATCGCGGCGCGCTTCCGGAGGCGGAGGCGGTCAAGCTGATGCGGGAGACTGAGCCTCCGCCTTCGTGGCTCAGCAAGGGGGAAGATCCAGAATATCCGGGACTTCTTTCCTCGAAGATGCAGTCAGATGTTGATAAAGAAGTTAAGAAAGGATGGCCCCCGCTATCTCCACGCAGTATTGAATCCTTTAACACCTTGATAGCAGATGAAATAAAAGGACCTGCTCGGCTCTACAGAATCCTCTCTCCAAACAGCCGAGCCATGAGTGATTGCTGGGTCACCGAAGATGTTTTCAAACAATTACAGGCAGCAACCGACCCACGTGCGGCATGGCGCAAACATTTGGCGGTATGGCCGGACTGGAACGTGAATGGTCAGTTTGTGATCTACGACATCAAACCGGGTGAAAGCCTGAAAGCTTGGCGAGGGAAAGCATCTACGCAATTCAAGGAAAACCTTGCAGATCGACATCTTGAGGGCGGTTGGGAGCAAATCGTCTTTAACGTGCCTCGTAGTGATGTTCGCAACGATACGATGCTTTACTACCCTCTCCATGGCGAAAATTCCCAAAAAATGCAAAGTGCTCTGAACACAGCAGAATATGGCAAGCTGGATGCTACACAAAGAGAAAACTACGTCGGCCTGCGAGAATCAATCAATCATCCCAACATCAGCGGCCCCTTTGATACCGGCTGGGGCTACTTGGATTTTGGAGGCGCAGGATTGGGAGAGAAAATCGGACTACCAAGCCTTCCGGGTCAAACCACAAAACTGAATCACTAAAAAATGTCTGACATTCCATTACAACTTAATTTGACGCAAAAGAAACATGTCTCTTTGCTGTATCACTTTGCTTCATTGCCTTACCTAAAAGGATTGCAGAATCGCCTTCGATCGCTAATGCAATTCGTCGACCCTACCTTGGACAAAGCGAAGTTTCAAGGCCGCGACCCACTTCTGACCAACAGCCGATGGGGCACACGTGATACCTCCGAGAACTGGGCCAACAATGGCTGGCCATTTCTTGCTGACTTCGAACTATCTGTCTCCAAGCAGATCGCACAGCGCGCATTCGAAGTCTATTCGTTTACCGATGCGTACAATTGTGGGCGCGGTTTGTCCGAGTACTCCCTGAACTGGATGACACCTCAAGAGGAAGATGAATTTCAGGCTCGTTTCGATGAACTGTACCTCTACGCGCAGAATATCGACAGAACATTAAAGAAGTTTAACGTCGCTGGAGGATGGGACGATTTTGATTTGACTATGTGTCTGAAGGAACATCCCCAAGCACTTGGAGAAGCGACGGCATTGCGTCTTCGAAGCGACATCACTGCCCACAGCGGAACAACGCCGCCGCGTACCGGCGTATATTTGCCGCTCGATGATCCGAATGGAACTCCTCAATTTTGCTGGACAGGAGAGCCTTCAGGAAAACTCAAGCAATGCAGCACATTTAACGACCTTGGACTTGCAGCGCTAGCAAATGTGGGACGTCAAGCTCTTTGGCTTAACGATTACAGCATGTATCAGTTTGTGCAAAGTCACCGTCAAGACCCTCGCTTGATCGCAGATTCATTCTTCAACGACGCCGTCAGTGATCCCGAGCGCTCTGCTAGTTTAGTAGCTCGACACTCGTTCACGTCGCGTCCCTGCAAGTGGATTTATGTAGAGCAACTTCACGGACAACCCGCCGACTTCTCTGAAGATCCTCCCCTTGTTCAGGCAAGAATGGCTGTTCGACTGGAAGGCGGTGCCATCTGTAGCCGTTCAGGATATTACTTCACGCCGTCGCAGATCAATTCCCGCAGGTATTTCAACAAAGGAGAAAGCATGCCTGATCTCAATAGCGAATATGGCGCGACTATCTGGCAATGGGATGCAGATCAGGGTTGAAGACAAGTTGTAACGGAAATTATCTTGACCAGGATAAAGATCGAATTCTCCGGCATATCAGCTCATCTTGCTTGCCTCAAGAACAGAAAAGTCCCGGATAAACAAAATGAGCAGATATCCCGATGAACTCAGCCTGACCCAGAAAAAACACATCTCCTTGCTTTACCATTTCGCCTCGATCGAATATCTGAAAGAGCTTCAAATACGCCTGCAGGAGTTAATGCGATTCGTCGATCCGACGTTATCCAACGCCAAGCTTCAAGGCCGCGACGCACTTCTGACCGACAGCCGCTGGGGAATACGTGGCACCTCTGAGAACTGGGCCAACAATGGCTGGCCATTTCTTGCTGACTTTGAGCTCTCTGTCTCCAAGCAGATCGCACAGCGTGCATTTGAAGTCTATTCATTTACCGATGCGTACAATTGTGCGCGCGGCTTGTCCGAGTACTCGCTGAACTGGATGACACCGGAGGAGGAAGATGAATTCCAATCCCGCTTCAATGACATCTATCTCTACGCAGAAAAAATCGATCGAACATTAACAAAATTCAACGTTGCCGGAGGGTGGAACGATTTTGGCTTGACACTTTGCCTCGCCGAAAACCCGGAGGCGCTGAGAAACGCCACGGCATTAAGACTTCGCAGCGACATCGTCGCCCGTAGCGGCGCAACGCCGCCACGTACCGGCGTATATCTGCCGGTCGACGACCCTCATGGCACTCCCCAATTTTGCTGGACCGGGAATCCTTCTGGAGAACTCAAGAAGTGCACTACTTTTAATGATCTTGGACTGGACGCGCTAGCCAGTGTTGGTCGTGAGTCTCTGTGGCTGGATGATCATCGCATGAGTCGATTCGTGCAAAGTCACCTTCAAGATCCTCGCCTGATCGAAGATCCGTACTTCAAGGAAAGCGTAAGTAAATCCAAACTGGCGCCAAGTTTGGTAGCTCGACAATCTTTCACATCACGTGCCTGCGATTGGATTTATGTAGAACAACTTCACGGACAGCCTATCGATTTCTCGGAAGATGCGCCCCTTGATCAGGTAGGAACCGCAGCTCGACTGGAAAGCGGTGCGATATGTAGTCGTTCGGGATATTACTTCACCCCGTCCAAAATCCATTCCCGCAAGTATTTCAGCAAAGGAGAAAGCATGCCTGATCTCAATAGCGAATATGGCGCAACTATCTGGCAATGGGATGCAGATCAGGATTGAACGTGGAGCGAGACCAATTGTGGTCAATCAGGATGACCTGAAGAACGCCTTGGTGAGCAAGCGACAACCTGCCCATTGGGGCTATGATGAATTCGGTCAAAAGACCGATCTGGTTGGTGTTCAGGTTCTCACCAACAATTGGTACGAGTCGAAAAAGAAATGATTGGCTCCACTGGACATCTCGATCCACAAGAGATTTTTCTCTTGGAACGTTACACATCTCTTGAATACCTGGGCCAATTGCGAGACAACTGGCACGAGCTACTTGAATTTGTGGAATCACGGCTGAGTCAGTTCATGCAAACCTTGCCTCCCGATTACCGCAATCGTGCTTTACCTGAACAGCCTGATATCGTTTGGGGAGAACAGGTGCTTCCCAACTTCCGAGATACATTCGACAGCCTCTGCAGCGGTTATATCAAGTTGTCTCATGGAGACCTCGATGGACTCAACAGCGCGCATGGAGTGCGCTCTGACTTCAAGGGGCAGCTCGAATTTTCCGCCGAGTGGATGGGCGAGGAAGGCGTACGTACGTATCGGCACCTGCTGAGTCAGGCGCTCGTCCGGGCGAGCAACATCATTTCTACTCTAGGTGCATACTGGTCGGCCGGAACCTTGTCACCCGGCTATACGCCGGAGGATCGCGGGCCACTCGATGCGCCGGATACCTGGCCTGGCTACGCGCTTGATCCTTCGACCAGCGTGCGAACAGGACAGCCACCACCAAGACCAGGCATCTATGTTCCAGACCAATCCAATTCCAGTGCTCAGTTCCTGGGCCCGGATATTGATGAGGCCCCCGAATGCAGCATATTCTTGGGTATGCAATCTCTCTACATTCCTGGCACCTCGGAAAAATACGGCGAAGAAGCTCTGCATCAGACTGCTCCATGTACATGGACGCTGGTCAAGAAGGTGGCCCATCAACGGAAGATAACATCGCTAAACGCACCGCAGGATTTCCAGCGACGCGTTGCAAGCGGAGAACTGTGCCCGGAGGATGGATATTATTTCACGCCTGCCCAACTGAATTCCCGACGCAAATTCAAGCGCGGAGAGACCATGCCAAGCCTGAATTCCCAATATGGCGCCACCATCTGGCAATGGGACTCCGATCAAGAATGAAGATAGACGGAGGGCTTCAAAGCTGACATGTGCTCAACGGTATCGATATCCATTACCTGGATGTTGGGGAGAATTTCAAATGGCTGAACGCTCTGTCTGACCGCTGACGATCACGCTGAGAAATTCCCGGTGCATTCATCTTTTTACTCCCTCGAATACCAGCGGGCTCGTGTGTCCACCGCATTCAAATCCACGATAGGCAGAATGCTGATTTTCGTTATGGCGACCGCGATGCTGGGCGCCTGCGGCAATGGCAGCGGAGCCGAGCAACGCGCAATGAACGAGCTCATTCATATCCAACTCGGCCAGTCCGGCGACGATATCCTCAAGAACTATCCCGGACTGTTTTCGATGAGCGATCATCCCTCAGGCGCAAAGTTCTATGCGGCCAGATGGACAAACGACGCGCGCGGCACAGTTGAAATTGGGTCATCGGAGACACTGTTTGTCATTCACCACGCGTTGAGCGCAACAGGGAATTACACGCCTTCATTTGCCAACGAAAACATCATCGAATGGAACATCAATGCTGGCCTCGCGGAAAGCAGTCCGATCATGCACGACACTGCAAGGAAGCAATTTCAATCCATTCTTGAAAATCTGCGCAAGGCCTCCTGGCATCGTTATATCGATCCGGATGCCCCCCGCCTGTCCGGTGTAAACACGCTACGCTATGCAGAATCCACGTCCTCCATTTATGGATTGGATACGGACTACGAGCCAACCCTGGACGAATGGATGCATCTTCCCGGCCGCACGCTTTGGAAACTCTGGAGCAAGGAGGGCTACCTGACGATCGCTTTGTCCCGCGATCTTTCTCTGAACGACGTCAACCAGCCGGGGGCCTACTTCATTGAATTCAACCTCCGGAGTGAAAAAGAGCAATTCCGCCAACTGGTGGGCCCTGACAAGCGGGCGGTTTGGCAGCAAGCATTACCCGCTGAAATGAAGCTGCTGAAAGAAGAGCGCCAGCAGGCCGAAAGTACTTTGCGCAAACAGGGAGTCAATATTGACGAAGCCTATCGGGATCCACCGGGCTTCTGATGATTGCCCCCCACCCAAAGTGTGATGAGGACTCTCTTATCCAAGTCCGGCAAGATCAAATAGACAATGAGATCGCACTGCAGCTTCACTTTATATTTGCTTTTGCTAGGAGCCTTGGGTATGCATGGGAAGCATGCGCTTGCCGAATCCGCCGTAACGGGCGAGGCCATTCATCTCAACATTCACGAATCGGCGACATCGCTCAAAGAAGCGTATCCCAGCCGTTTCAAGGCAAGCCAACACCCGGGCGACCTCCAATTCTTCACTGCTGAGTGGCAGGCCAGCAAGCCAGGCAAGGTCATCTTCGACCATGGTCCGCAATCGTTTTCGATACCGTCCGTGCTCAGCGTCACGGGAACCGCTTCCGCCAGGTTTGCGGCAGAGCATATTTCGCGGTGGTCCGTGAATGGTGGGGTCAGCGATGCAGAAACGATTTCCCATGACGACGCGCGCAAACAATTTACCGCATTGCTGCATGCACTAAGCGCAGCAGGTTGGTCGAAGGTGATCCCGATCAGCCGCCCGCGACTCCAAGGTGAACAAGCGCTGGCCTACGCACTGAAGAACCCCGGCTATCCGCTCGACCCTTCGCATGACCTGTCGCTGGCGCAATGGATGAGGCTGGCTGACGGCACTCCCTGGCTCTTTTACGCCGATCACGTGTTCCTCGAAATCAAACTGTACCGGGATCCCAACCGGCTCGATCCGGACAAGAGGGGAGCCTACTTCGTCACCTATTCATTGACGGCGCAGGACGCCTATCTGCGCGGCTATGTCGATGATGAAAAACTCGACAACTGGAAAATGGAATTCAGGAAGGAACTGCCTGCCTTGAAGCAGGCGCGGGAAAAGAAGGAGGCGCAACTGAAGAATGACAACGTCACCATCGATCAGGCTTATCAGGATCCGGCGGTCTTCCAATAACGCCCCGTACGCACCGCTGGCATAGTGATCTTGAACTGGATATATCCCAATTCCTCAGGGCCCAATAAGTCCGATCGCTTTGCTCGACCAGACGTACTGCCCACCCTCACCAAGAGTTGAGATAAGGCGAAAACTCAGTGACCAGCCTTCGTTTCGACAACAACCAGTTTCGCTGCGCAGTAAAAAACGGCCTGATCACCCACGCGACCAAGCCGTCATCATCAGCCCACAGACAACAGCATCAAGCCGCTGACGCAGAATCCGCCTGCGCAAACAGGGCACGCGCCTTATGCAGCTTGCGATAGCTATCCAGCAAGCGCTGATGGCGATCCAGCCCTTCGAGCTTCATGCTGGTCGGCGTCAAGCCAAAGAAGCGGACGCTGCCGTTCACCGATCCGATGGCCGCATCCATGCGCGCGTCGCCGAACATGCGGCGGAAGTTGGTCTCATAGTCGGATAGCTCAAGCTCATCATCCAGCTCCACTTCCAGCACGACATTCAACGCCTGGTAGAACAGGCCACGTTCCACCGAGTTGTCGTTGTATTGCAGGAAGGCACCGACCAGGTCATGCGCTTCTTCAAACTGCTGCAGGGCCAGATTGATCAGCAGCTTCAGTTCAAGGACGGTCAGTTGGCCCCACTCGGTGTTCTCATCGAAGTCAATTCCGATCAGGGTGGCGATGTCCGAGTAATCATCCAGCTCGTTGTTTTCCAGACGATCGAGCAAGGCAGCCAAGGCCTTGTCATCCAGACGATGCAGGTTCAGGACATCCTCGCGGAACAGCAGCGCCTTGTTGGTGTTGTCCCAGATCAGATCCTCGACCGGATACACCTCGGAATAGCCTGGCACCAGGATGCGGCAAGCGGTCGCCCCCAGTTGGTCGTAGACAGCGACATAGGCCTCCTTGCCCATCTCCTCCAGAATGCCGAACAGCGTAGCGGCCTCCTCGGCGTTGGAATCTTCGCCCTGGCTGGAAAAATCCCATTCCACGAATGCGTAATCCGCCCTGGCACTGAAGAAGCGCCAGGACACGATGCCGGACGAATCGATGAAGTGCTCCACGAAGTTGTTGGGTTCCGTGACGGCATTGCTCTCGAAGGTCGGCTGCGGCAGATCGTTGAGCCCTTCGAAGCTGCGTCCCTGCAGCAGTTCCGTCAGGCTGCGCTCCAGCGCTACCTCAAAGCTCGGGTGTGCGCCGAAGGAAGCAAACACGCCGCCTGTGCGCGGGTTCATCAAGGTCACGCACATCACCGGATAGACGCCACCTAGCGAGGCATCCTTGACCAGTACCGGGAAACCCTGTTCTTCCAGTCCCTTGATACCGGCCACGATACCGGGATACTTTGCCAGGACCTCCTGGGGAACATCGGGCAGGCAAAGCTCGCCTTCCAGGATTTCACGCTTGACCGCGCGCTCGAAAATCTCCGACAGACACTGCACCTGCGCTTCAGGCAAGGTATTGCCGGCACTCATGCCATTGCTGACGAAGAGATTCTCGACCAGGTTGGAGGGGAAATACACCACCTCGCCATCGGACTGGCGCACGTAAGGCAGCGAGCAGATACCGCGCTGTGCGTTGCCGGAATTGGTATCGACCAGATGCGAGGCACGCAGCTCGCCATCGGGGTTGTAGATCTCCAGGCAATACGTGTCCAGGATCTCCTTGGGCAATTTGTCCCCGCGGCCGGGCTTGAACCAGCGCTCGTTGGGGTAATGCACGAACTCGGCATTGGCGATCTCCTCGCCCCAGTAGGAACCCGCATAGAAGTGGTTGTTGCTGATGCGCTCGATGTACTCGCCCAGCGCCGAAGCCAGCGCACTTTCCTTGGTCGCGCCCTTGCCGTTGGTAAAGCACATCGGCGAGTGCGCGTCGCGAATGTGCAGCGACCACACATTGGGAATGATGTTGCGCCACGAAGCAATCTCGATCTTGATGCCCAGGTCAGCCAGCAGGCCGGACATGTTGGCGATGGTCTGCTCCAGCGGCAGGTCCTTGCCCAGGATGTGCGTGCTCGAGCCAGCCTCGGGCTTGAGCGTCAGCAGGGACTGCGCGTCGGCGTCCAGGCTCTCCACTTCCTCGATGATGAATTCCGGTCCCTGCTGCACCACCTTCTTGACGGTACAGCGCTCGATGGAACGCAGGATGCCGCGGCGGTCCGCTTCCTCGATGTCGGGTGGCAGTTCGACCTGGATCTTGAAAGTTTGCTGGTAGCGGTTTTCGGGGTCGACGATGTTGTTCTGCGACAGCCGGATATTCTCTGTGGAGATGTTGCGCGTATTGCAGTACAGCTTCACGAAATACGCTGCGCACAGGGCCGATGACGCCAGGAAGTAATCAAAGGGACCCGGCGCCGAACCGTCTCCCTTGTAGCGGATGGGCTGGTCGGCGATGACGGTAAAGTCGTCGAACTTGGCTTCAAGACGCAGCTTGTCGAGGAAGTTGACTTTGATTTCCATGGCGAGATTCCGAGAATGAACCGAAGAGATGGCGGTAAGGCATGCGAGCGACAGCGGCCCACAATTTTGTCGCGACGACGGCGACGGCCGTGGAGCGAGTCCGGCAGTCGTCGCGCAAAAGAGCTTCGATGATAGCCTAGTGCGGTTGCACCAGCGTTGCTGGCCCATGTTGAGCAAGCAGCGCGCGCTGGATCACGATGGACCTGCAAGGTTGCGGGCCAAAAGAAAACGGCTCACATTGCTGTGAGCCGCTTCGGTATTTGGTGCTGGCTGCAGGACTTGAACCCGCCACCCCCTGATTACAAGTCAGGTGCTCTACCAGATGAGCTAAGCCAGCAAAAACTTCAGCCGGCGATTATAGCCTACTTGATGCGTGTCAGTACAGGACGGCCGCCCTTTTTCGGTGGTTCCGGATCATCATCGCCCTTGTCGCTGCTTTCAGTCGGCTTCTTTTCGGGTTCGGAAACAGGTACCGAGGACAGCACAGGCGCACTGCTTTCCTGCTCAGGAGCCGGTTGCACCTCGTCGGCCGTGGCCGGCGCAGGCGCTTCAAACGCCATGCCCTGGCCGTTTTCACGGGCGTAGATGGCGATCACGTTTTCCACAGGGATCAGGATGTCGCGCGAAACACCACCAAAGCGGGCGCTGAAGTGAATGTTGTCGTTCTCCATCTTCAAGCCGCTGGTGGCCTCGAAGCTGATGTTGAGGACGATTTCGCCATTCTTGACGAATTGCATCGGCACGCGGGTGCTGCTGTCGACGACCACGGCAATGTGCGGCGTGTAGCCATTGTCGGTGCACCATTCATAGATGGCGCGCAGCAGATAAGGCTTGGTGGAGACTTCTGGCATGACTGGTGTGGTCTGCGATGCGACGGTAAAAACCGCATCTGCCGGCAAGGCCGGGGTGGAAAGCAATATGAACTTCTGTGAACTGCACCGCCGCCCAGGGCGGCAGTGCAGCCGGAACAGCTTAACGGCGCATGACCTTTTCGGACGGGGTCAGTGCTTCGATGTAGGCAGGACGCGAGAAGATGCGCTCGGCATACTTCATCAGCGGTGCCGCTGTCTTGGAGAGCTCGATGCCATAGTGATCCAGACGCCACAGCAACGGGGCCAGGGCCACGTCCAGCATGGAGAACTCGTCGCCCAGCATGTACTTGTTCTTCAGGAACAGCGGTGCCAGTTGGGTCAGGCGGTCACGGATCTCGTGGCGGGCCTTTTCCTGGTTCTTCTCGGCAGCCTTGGACTTTTCATTTTCCAGGGTGTGCACGTGAACGAACAGTTCCTTCTCGAAGTTGAACAGCATCAGGCGCGCACGCGCACGCATCAGCGGGTCAGCCGGCATCAGCTGAGGATGCGGGAAGCGCTCATCGATGTATTCATTGATGATGTTCGATTCATACAGGACCAGGTCGCGTTCAACCAGGATGGGCACTTGGCCATACGGGTTCATGACCGAAATGTCTTCCGGCTTGTTGAAGAGGTCAACGTCGCGGATCTCGAAATCCATGCCCTTTTCGAACAGGACAAGGCGACAACGTTGCGAAAATGGGCAGGTCGTGCCCGAGTAGAGAACCATCATTTTTTCAGAGCCCTAAAAACAAAAGGGGGGCGAGACGCATAACGCTCACCCCGATACGCAATTCCGCAAAAACTGCGCGGATACGTGATTGTACGTTTTTACTTGATGTTCTTCCAATAGGACGCGTTCAAACGCCACGCCAATACCGAGAAGATTCCCAGGAACAACAGTACCCAGACACCCAGCCGCTTGCGCGTATTCTGCGCCGGCTCGCCCATCCATTGCAAATAGGCAACGAGATCGGCGACATTGTTGTCATACTCCGCCGCGCTCATCTTGCCCGGCTTGACTTGCTCGAAGCCGGCAAACTTGTGGATGGTCTTGTTCGCGTCGTGAGGATCCTTCTCTTCCACGAACTTGGCCTTGCGGATACCTTGCAATTCCCACAACACGTGCGGCATGCCGACGTTGGGGAAAAGCATGTTGTTCCAGCCGGTGGGGCGGCTGTCGTCCGTATAATAACTGCGCAGGTAGGTATAAATCCAGTCCGGACCGCTGCCAGCCTCCGAGGCCTTGGCCCGGGCGATCACCGACAGGTCCGGCGGTGTTGCGCCAAACCAGGCCTTGGCGTCCTGCGGCGACATCGAGATCTTCATCAGGTCGCCGACCTTTTCCCCACTGAACAAGAGGTTGTTCTTGATCTGGTCTTCAGTCAGGCCGATGTCGCGCAGGCGGTTGTAACGCATGGCCGAGGCCGAGTGGCAGTTCAGGCAATAGTTGACGAACAGCTTGGCCCCGTTTTGCAGCGAGGAAACATCCTTGGTACGGTCCGGGGCATGATCCAGCGGGAAGCCCCCTTCGTTGGCGCAGGCCAGCGCCGGCAGCAAGGCCAGCGCGGCAATCACTTTCTTGAGCAATGTCATGTTCTTGTCCTTTGGCGGCTGGCTTAGTGCGGATGGTAGACGACGCGCTCGGGCACCGCCTTGAAGGTACCGGCAGCACTCCACCACGGCATCAGCAGGAAGAAGCCGAGATAGATGAAGCTGCACACCTGCGAGACGGTGGTGCCGATGGCCGTCGGCGGTTGCACGCCGAGGTAGCCAAGGATGACGAAGGCGATGGCAAAGACCAGGTACACGTACTTGTGCCAGCTTGGACGATAGCGGATCGACTTGACCTGCGAATGATCCAGCCACGGCAGGCCGCCCAGGATCACCACCGACAGGCCCATCAGGACCACGCCCCAGAACTTGGCATCAAACACCAGCATGCCGGCGATGATGGCCAGGCCGATCACGATGGCCACGATCTTCAGCTTGGCCGTCAGGCGCGACTTGAACACCAGCAGCAGCACATAGCCTGCCACGCCGGCAATCAACCAGCCCATGAAGTCCGCGGTCGTGGCGCGAAGAATCGAGTAGAACGGCGTGAAGTACCAGACCGGTGCGATGTGCGGCGGGGTCTTGAGCGAATCGGCCGGGATGAAGTTGTTGTACTCCAGGAAGTAGCCGCCCATTTCCGGCGCGAAGAACACCACGGCCGAGAACACCAGCAGGAAGATCGAGACACCGAAGATGTCATGCACCGTGTAATACGGATGGAAAGGAACCCCATCCAGCGGTACGCCACGTTCGTCGGTCTTTTCCTTGATTTCCACGCCATCCGGGTTGTTGGAACCCACTTCGTGCAGCGCGATGATGTGCGCAGCCACCAGTCCGATGAGCACCAGCGGAATGGCGATCACGTGGAAGGAGAAGAAGCGGTTCAGCGTGGCGTCGGAAACGACATAGTCGCCGCGAATGAGCAGCGACAGGTCCGGGCCGATGAAGGGGATGGCGCCGAAAAGGTTCACGATCACCTGAGCGCCCCAATAGGACATCTGCCCCCAGGGCAGCAGGTAACCGAAGAAAGCTTCACCCATCAGGCAGAGGAAAATCCCCACCCCGAACAGCCACACCAGTTCGCGCGGCTTGCGGTAGGAGCCGTAGAGCAGGCCCCGCACCATGTGAAGATAAACGACGATGAAGAAGGCCGAAGCGCCGGTGGAGTGCATATAGCGCACCAGCCAGCCCCAGGGCACATCACGCATGATGTATTCGACCGAGGCGAAGGCCAGGTTGGCGTCCGGCTTGTAATGCATCACCAGGAAGATGCCGGTGACGATCTGGATCACCAGCACCAGCAGTGCCAGCGAGCCGAAGATGTACCAGAAGTTGAAGTTCTTCGGGGCGTAGTATTCGGAGAGGTGGGCTTTCCAGGTGGCCGTCAGCGGAAAGCGCGAATCGACCCAGTTCAGGGCCTTGGCGGCTACCGGTGCATCATCCGGCAGCTTTTTTTCGTGAAATGCTCCCATGATCAGGCCTCCCCTTTCTCGTCCTTGCCGATGACGAGCTTGTTGTCGCCTTCAAACATGTAGCGCGGGACTTGCAGATTGTCCGGCGCCGGCTTGTTCTTGTACACGCGGCCGGCCAGGTCGAAGGTCGAGCCGTGGCAGGGGCACAGGAAGCCGCCATGCCAGTCGTCCGGCAGCGAAGGCTGCGGGCCGCTCTGGAAGCGGGAACTCGGGGAGCAGCCGAGGTGCGGGCAGATGCCGACCACGACCAGGATGTCCTTGCGCAGCGAACGCCACTCATTGAGCGCGTAATCAGGCGTTTCGGAGAAATCGGTGCGCTTGGAGTTGGGATCGGCCACCTCGCCATCGGTCTTCTTGAGGGACTCGATCATCTCGGGGGTGCGCTTGAGAATCCAGACCGGCTTGCCGCGCCACTCAACGGTGCGCATTTCACCGGGAGCCAGTGAAGAAATATCCACTTCCACCGGTGCGCCTGCTGCCTTGGCGCGTTCTGAAGGTTGCAGGGTGGAGACGAATGCTCCAGCGGTGGCCAAACCCGCTACACCTCCGGCCGCACAAGTCGCAACAAGCAAACCTCGTCGACTTGCGTCGACCTGATTCTCGTCAGTCATAAAGACCCCAATCTCCAAATGTAAGTTAGCGTGGACCTTCTAAGTGACCCTCATGCAACTTTTCGATTATATATAAGCTGAATAGGGTTTTGTAGCTAACGGCCGGTATGGTACAGGCTTGCGAAAATGAACATTTGACGCAGCGCAACCCCTTGTCAATCTGCTCTCGTTCTCAGTTTTTTTGCAGTGCGGCGTCAGTGCTTGTCCGATTTACTTTTGCTGCCGGGCAGGATATAACCCGTTGTAAGCCCGCCTCATGTTTAAACAGCAACTTTCAAAGGAGAAACCAGGGATGAGCATGCTCAAGGATTTTCGCGCCTTCGCGATCAAGGGAAACGTGGTCGACCTGGCCGTCGGTGTCATCATCGGCGGGGCCTTCGGCAAGATCGTCAGCTCGCTGGTCGAGGATATCATCATGCCCATCGTCGGCAAGATCTTCGGCGGCCTGGATTTCGCCAACTACTACCTGCCCCTGAACGGTCAAGCCTATGGCCTGCCGCTGGCCGAAGCCAAGAAGGCCGGGGCGGTCTTCGCCTACGGCAACTTCCTCACCATCTTCATCAACTTCCTGATCCTGGCATTCATCATCTTCCAGATGGTGCGTGCCATCAACAAGGCCCGCGATCTGGCCTCCAAGCATGAAGAAGCCGCACCGGCCGCGCCGGCACCAACGCCGGAAGACGTGCTGTTGCTGCGTGAAATCCGCGATTCGCTCAAGAAGCAAGGCTGACGCCTGCCATGCCCCAAAAAGCTTCACTTACCTGACACGGTAAGTGAAGCAACAAGTATCGCAGCCCCTCTCACACGGGATTGTCGATATCGATGAAGCGATGCTCGATGCCGAAGTGCCTGGCCACATGTTCCCCCAGCGCCTGGATGCCATAGCGCTCGGTGGCGTGATGGCCGGCGGCGAGATAGACGGTGCCGCTCTCGCGCGCCAGATGCACGGTCGGTTCTGAAATCTCGCCGCTGATGTAGGCCGTGGCTCCTGCTTCGATGGCCTCGCCCAGCATGCCCTGCGCTGCACCGGTACACCAGGCGACCTGCCCGATGGCCTGCTGCGGGTCACCGATGAGCAGCGGCATGCGGCCCAGGCGTTTCTCGATCAGCATCGCCAGGTCCGCGGCCGTCTTGACGGAGGGCGCATGGCAGCGCCCGATCCAGCCGATGTCGTTCTCACCGAAGCGGCCAGTGGCGTCAAAGTCGAGTCGTTTGGCCAGCTGCGCGTTGTTGCCCAATTCCGGATGTGAATCCAGGGGCAGGTGATAGCCGAACAGATTGATGTCATGCCCCAGCAGCAGCTTCAGTCTCCGCTGCTTCTGCCCGATCACGCGCATGTCTTCACC
Organism: Herbaspirillum sp. Her4; assembly: GCF_057961335.1. NCBI lineage: Bacteria > Pseudomonadati > Pseudomonadota > Betaproteobacteria > Burkholderiales > Oxalobacteraceae > Herbaspirillum > Herbaspirillum sp. Her4. The sequence continues at coordinate 211,858 of NZ_CM176330.1, forward strand.
GCGCCAGAAGTAACCGTGATGGACCAGGATGGCATCGGCCTGCCATTCCACTGCCGCCTCGATCAGGGCCAGGCTGGCCGTGACGCCGCTGACCACGCGCCCAATGGTGGCGCGCCCTTCCACCTGCAAGCCGTTTGGGCAATAATCGCGATATTGCGCCGCGCTAAGCGTCTGCCCCAGATAGACTGCGAACTCGTTTCTGCTAATGTGGCGGGTCATCTCTTCCTCATCCGATCAGATTTTCAATCCAAATACCAAGAATTCTTTTATGCGACGTTTATGGCTGTTGTTTGCCCAGACCGTGACAGTGGGTCTGGCGGTGTGGTTCATTGTAGCGACCTTGAAGCCGGACTGGCTGTCCGGATCCTTCACTTCGCGTGCACGCCCTGCCCAGTCCACCATCCAGATGCAGGAAGCCACACCCGCCGCGCCCGCCCTGGACTCCTATCGCCATGCCGCGCGCCAGGCCATGCCCTCGGTGGTCAATATCTTCACCACGACCGAAGCGCGGCCACAGAAGAGCCCCTTCCAGAACGATCCGTTCTTCCGCAAGTTCTTCGGCGACCAGTTCGACGAACAGCAGCAGGATGACAAGCAATCCAGCCTGGGTTCGGGCGTGATCGTCAGCCCGCAGGGCTACATCCTCACCAACAACCACGTGGTGGAAGCCGCCGACAAGATCGAAGTGGCCCTGGCCGACGGCCGCAAGGCCAGCGCCAAGGTGGTCGGCATCGATCCCGAGACCGACCTCGCCGTCATCAAGATCGACCTGCCCAACCTGCCCGCCATCACCCTGGGCCATCCGGAAAACAGCTCGGTAGGCGACGTCGTGCTGGCCATCGGCAACCCCTTCGGCGTGGGCCAGACGGTGACCATGGGCATCGTCTCGGCGCTGGGCCGCAACCACCTGGGCATCAATACCTTCGAGAACTTCATCCAGACCGATGCCGCCATCAATCCCGGCAACTCGGGCGGTGCGCTGGTCGATACCAACGGCAACCTGCTGGGCATCAACACGGCCATCTATTCGCGCACCGGCGGCAATCTGGGGATCGGCTTTGCGATCCCGATGTCCACCGCCAAGACCGTGATGGAAGCCATCATCAGCCATGGCCAGGTGGTGCGCGGCTGGATCGGGGTGGAACCGCAGGACATCACGCCGGAACTGGCCGAAAGCTTCGGCCTGGGCAAGAAGACCGGCGCCATCATCGCCGGCGTGCTCAAGGGCGGTCCGGCTGACCGCGCGGGCATGCGTCCGGGCGACATCCTGGTGAGCATCGACGACAAGCCGGTGGCCGATACCACCGAGATGCTCAACGTCATCGCGCAATTGACGCCGGGCCAGCAGATCGCCATGACGGTGCTGCGCAAGGCGCAGGAAACCAAGCTGAACATCACCGTGGGCAAGCGTCCGCCGCCGCCCAAAAACGATGATGCCGACGAAGAATGAGCCAGGAGAATCTGATCCATGCACGTGCGTGACCTGATCCAGTTCCTCGGGGAACTGTCCGAAAACAACAACCGCGCCTGGTTCGTCATGAACAAGCCGCGCTATGACATCCTGCGCGAGGAATTCCTGGCGCTGACCATCAAGCTCATCGCCGAGATCAGCAAGTTCGATCCGGCCATCGCCGGCTGCAATCCGAAGAAGGCGCTGTTCCGCATCAACCGTGACATGCGCTTCTCCCATGACAAGCGCCCGTACAAGACACACTTCTCGGCCGCCATCACGGCCAGCGGGCTGAAGAAGCCCAGCCAGGGCGGCGGTCCGGCCTACTACTTCCACATCAATGAAGCGGGACAACTGCTCATTGCCGGCGGTGAATACCTGCCACCGACGCCGCGCCTGCGCGCCATCCGCAACCGCGTGGTGGAGGATGCAGCAGGCTTCACCAAGATGCGCAAGAACAAGAAGCTTGTTGCGACATATGGCGACCTGCAGGAAGAAGGAAAACTGCAGCGCCCGCCCAAGGGCTTCGATCCGGACACCCCAAACATCGAATACGTGAAGTTCAAGAGTTTCATCGTCTGGACCGAAGAGGACATCCGCAAGAAGATTCCGGCCGACCTCGGGAAGCAGGTACTGGAAGGCTTCAAGGATGCCTATCCGCTGGTGCAATGGCTGCGCGAAATTCCGCTGGTGACGATCGAAGAGTGAAGGTTTCATCCGGCGGCCTCTGCTGACGCCAGAAACAACAAAGCCCGCTCATCATCGAGCGGGCTTTGTTTATTCGGGAGTCGCCAGGCTTATTCGGTAGGCACGGAACTGCCAGGTTCCGCATCCGGCGCACGCGTGGCACGCTCGAAGATCGGTGCCACCAGCAGGCCCACTTCATAGAGCAGCACCAGCGGTACGGCCAGCATCAGCTGGCTCATCACGTCCGGCGGCGTGACGACTGCGGCGATGATGAAGGCACCGACGATCACGTAGGGACGGATCTGCTTCAACTTGGCCAGCGGCACCAGGCCCATGCGCACCAGCACGATCACGATCACCGGCACCTCGAAGGTCACGCCGAAAGCCACGAACATGGTCAGCACGAAGTCGACGTAGCTGTCGATGTCCGGTGCCACCGAGACCGACTTGGGCGCAAAGTTGTTGATGAACGGGAAGACCACGCCAAAGACGAAGAAGTAGCAGAACGCCACACCCGCCACGAACAGCAGCGAGGACGAGATCACCAGCGGCGCGATCAGGCGCTTCTCGTGCGCATACAGGCCAGGCGCGACGAAAGCCCACAGCTGGTACAGCACCCAAGGCAGCGAGATCAGCACGGCCACCAGCATGGTGACCTTGATGGGGATCAGGAAGGGAGTGATTACGCCGGTGGCGATCATCTTGCTGCCGGCGGGCAGCGCATGGATCATCGGCGCGGCCAGCACGTCGAAGATATGGGCCGCAAACGGCATCAGGCAGAGGAACACTACCAGCACCACCGCAGCCGCCTTGACGATACGGCTGCGCAATTCGATCAGGTGCGAGATGAAGGTGTCTTCGGCTTGGGTGTTTTCTTCAGCCATGGATTCGGAGCATTCTGATGAAGTGAGACGCGCTGCGCCAAATTAGAAGAAACCTGCCGACTTGCCCACCCCGACCGGACGGCGATACTTGGCCACGCGGGCCGAGGCCGAGATCACGCGGGTCTTGTGGCCGCTCTGGTGCTTGTACCAGGACGGCACGCCGGTGGTGCGCGAGAGCTTCTTGCGGCGGAAAGCCTTGGCCTTGATCGCATGCAGGGAGGGGTCGGGCGTGCGGGTCCAGCTGCTGCCGGCACTGCTGCTGTCGGACACGGAGGAATCGTCGCCGCCGTTCCAGGCGTCATTGATCGACGCTTCCGTATCGGACATGCTTTTATGAATGCTGTTGCTGACGTCGCTGGCGGCGTCCTGCACATCCTTGTGCATCTTGCGCAGCTCGTCGAGTTCCATCTCGCGGCTGACTTCGGACTTGACGTCGTTGATGTAGCGCTGGGCGCGGCCGAACAGGGTGCCGGCCATGCGCGCCACCTTGGGCAGGCGCTCGGGGCCGATCACGACCAGCGCGACCACGCCGATCAAGGCCAGCTTGGTAAGGCCGATATCAATCATGAGTCTGTGTGGACATTAAGAGGACAACGCGGGCGCGCCATGCGCTTGAAGACGGGAGTGCCCGCTGCAAATCACGATGCGGGCCCATGCAAGCCCGCCAGGAGGGCTGGCGGGCGGCCTGATCAGCTGCCGGACTTGTCCTTTTCCTTGGCCTGCACGTCGATGGCCGGGTCCTTCTTGGCCGGATCTTCCTCGCCACCCTTGACGCCATCCTTGAAGCCCTTGACTGCCTTGCCCAGGTCGGAACCCATGTTGCCGAGCTTCTTGGTGCCGAAGACCAGCATCACGATCACCAGAACAATCAGCCAATGCCAAATACTGAACGAACCCATTCTCTTCTCCTAAGCGGACATCCCTGCCCTGTGTACAAGTGAAACCTGCCAGCCCCCGGGCCGGCGAATCCTTATTGTTGCACGAACCGTACCCGCCAGGGATGCGGGCCGCCAATCACGTGCATGTGCAGATGGTACACCTCCTGGCCGCCGTCCGGTCCGGTGTTGACCAAGGTCTTGAAACCGCCGGTGGGCTTGCCTTCGTCATCGACGCCATAACCGCAGCCCTGCTCGGCCGCCAGGCGCGGTGCCAGGGCCAGCATCTTGCCCAACAAGGCTGCATGCTGCTCACCGCAATCGGCCAGCGTTGCCACATGCTGGCGCGGAACGATCAGGAAATGCACCGGCGCGGCCGGGTTGATGTCGTGGAAGGCGATCAGGTCCTCGTCCTCGTAGATCTTCTTCGAGGGAATCTGGCCTGCTGCGATCTTGCAGAAAATACAATTATCCAACGCCGTACTCCTGGGAAACAAGGGGATGGGAAGTGCGCAGGACGCTCAGTCCTTGCGGGCAGCCTTTTCTTCCAGGCCCGAGAGGCCTTCACGGCGCGCCAGTTCGTTGAGCACATCCTGCGGGCTCAGATCGAACTGCGCCAGCAGGACCATGGAATGGAACCACAGGTCGGCGCATTCGTAGAGCACCTTGGACTTGTCGCCCGAGACGCGGGCATCCTTGGCGGCCATCACGGTTTCGGTGGCTTCCTCGCCGATCTTCTTGAGGATGGCGTCATCCCCCTTGGAGAACAGCTTGGCGACGTAGGATTTCTCCGGATTGCCACCGTTGGCCAGCTTGCGCGACTCGATGACTTCGGCCAGTCGCTTCAGGGTTTCACTCATGATGGGGTCTTGTCGCTGTCCACGGGCTTGGGGATGGTCTTGCGCACGCGCTTGGGCTTGGCGGCCGGCTCAGCGGCCACTGCGGCCGCGGGGCCACCGCCGGCACCCGGCTGCAGATCCTTCAGCACCGGCTCCACCGTGACCCATTCGCCGCTGTCAGCGCTGCCTTCGAATTTCTGGAAGAAGCAGGAATGACGGCCGGTATGGCAGGCAATGCCGGCCACCTGCTCGACCTTGAGCAGCACCACGTCTTCGTCGCAGTCCAGGCGGATTTCGTGCACTTTCTGGAAGTGACCTGATTCTTCACCTTTGTGCCAGAGCTTCTTGCGCGAGCGACTCCAGTAGACCGCCTGGCCGATCTCCACGGTGCGCGCCAGCGCCTCGCGGTTCATCCAGGCGAACATCAGCACATCATTGGATCCGACTTCCTGGGCGATCACCGGCACCAGGCCGACTTCGTCCCATTTGACCTTGTTGAGCCATTTGGCGCTGATGCTCATGCCAGCCTCATGGAAATGTTCTGGTCGGCCATGAAGCGCTTGGCTTCCTGCACGGTGTGCTGGCCATAGTGGAAGATGCTGGCGGCCAGCACCGCATCGGCCTTGCCCTTGGTGATGCCGTCGGCCAGGTCCTGCAGGCCGCCCACGCCACCGGAGGCGATCACGGGGATGCTGACGGCTTCGGACACCGAACGCGTCAGGTCGAGGTCGAAACCGCTCTTGGTGCCGTCACGGTCCATGCTGGTCAGCAGGATCTCGCCCGCACCCAACTGCGCCATCTTGCGCGCCCATTCGACCGCATCCAGGCCGGTGGCCTTGCGTCCGCCGTGAGTGTAGACCTCCCACTTGCCGTCACCGGCGCGCTTGGCGTCGATGGCCACCACGATACATTGGGAGCCGTACTTGTTGGCGGCATCGGCCACCAGCTGCGGATTGGTCACGGCCGAGGTGTTGATGCCGACCTTGTCGGCCCCGGCGTTGAGCAGGCGGCGCACATCTTCCACCGCGCGCACGCCACCACCCACCGTCAGGGGGATGAAGACCTGCGAGGCCACGGCTTCGATGATGTCCAGGATCAGGTCGCGGCCATCGGAGGACGCGGTGATGTCGAGGAAAGTCAGCTCATCGGCACCCTGCTCGTCGTAGCGGCGCGCGATCTCGACCGGGTCGCCGGCATCGCGCAGCTCCAGGAAATTGACGCCCTTGACCACGCGACCAGCGGTCACGTCCAGGCAAGGGATGATGCGTTTTGCAAGGGCCATGTTATTTGCTGCCGGAGAGGCGGTTGGCTTCCAGTTCGCGCGTCAGTTCATCCGCACGATCCTGGCCGCTGCGCAGGTCCAGCGTCCCTTCGTAGATGGAACGGCCGCAGATGACGGCTTCGATGCCTTCATCCTCGACCCGGCACAGCGCCTCGACGTCGCCCACGTGGTGCACGCCGCCGGAGGCGATGATGGGAATGGTCACGGCCTGCGCCAGGCGCACCGTGGCCTCGATGTTGACGCCGCCCATCATGCCGTCGCGGCCGATGTCGGTGTAGACGATGGCTTCGCAGCCATAGCCTTCGAACTTCTGCGCCAGGTCCACCACTTCGTGGCCGGACAGCTTGCTCCAGCCATCGGTGGCAACCTTGCCGTCCTTGGCATCCAGGCCCACGATGATCTGGCCGGGGAAGGCGCTGCAGGCGTCATGCAGGAAGCCGGGATTCTTCACCGCGGCGGTGCCGATGATGATGTAGGAGAGACCATCGTCCAGGTAGCGTTCGATGGTGTCCAGATCGCGGATGCCGCCACCGAGTTGCACCGGGATTTCCTCGACGTCGTTCTCTTCGGCGAAGCTGGCGACCGCCTTCAGGATGGCCTTGACCGCCGCCTCGTTCTTGGGCTTGCCGGCGAAGGCACCATTGAGGTCCACGAGGTGCAGGCGGCGCGCGCCCTGCTTGAGCCAGTGCAGGGCCATTTCCGCCGGATCTTCGGAGAAAACGGTGGCTTGTTCCATATCACCTTGTTTGAGGCGTACGCAATGACCGTCTTTCAGGTCGATGGCGGGTATGAGCAGCATGGCTAGGGGATGACTAGTCAGTAAAAAAGAAGGGTTGGCGACGGTCTGCGGCGAGGTTCTTGCCGGAAAGGCAAAAAATCAAGGTTTCCAGTGTACGAAATTCCGATACAGCTGCAAACCCGCCGAGGCACTTTTTTCCGGGTGGAACTGGGTTGCAAAAATATTATCGCGGGCCACGGCACAGGCGAAGTCACGGCCATACGGCGTTTGGCCGACGATGTGCGACGATTCGGCCGGGACGGCGTAGTAGCTGTGGACAAAATAGAAGAAGGCATTATCCGCAATTCCTTCCCACAGCGGATGGGCGCTGGTCTGATGCACATGGTTCCAGCCCATCTGCGGCACCTTGAACAGCGATCCATCATCCTGGCGCACGCCTTCGAGCTCGAAGCGCACCACCTTGCCGGGCAGCAGGCCCAGGCCGGGGGTGTCGCCTTCTTCACTCCAGTCGAACAGCATCTGCTCGCCCACGCATACGCCGAACAGCGGCTTGGTGCGGGAAGCTTCAAGGACCGCATCTTGCACGCCCGATTCACGCAGGCTGCGCATGCAATCGGGCATGGCGCCCTGGCCGGGCAGGACCACGCGGTCGGCGGCGCGGATATCGGCGACTTCGCCGGAGATGCGGACGTCGGCTTCAGGCGCGACATGGCGCAGCGCCTGCGCCACCGAGCGCAGGTTGCCCATGCCGTAATCGACTACAACAATTTTATTCATGGCGACATTGAACGGCGCTCGCGCGCCGGGAAACCCAGATGAGTTAGCGATACCCTGCGTTTTACAGGCTGCCCTTGGTGGACGGAATCGTACCCGCAGCGCGCGGATCAAGTTCCACGGCCATGCGCAGCGCACGGCCGAAGGCCTTGAACACGGTTTCGGCCTGGTGGTGGGCATTCACGCCACGCAGGTTGTCCACGTGCAGCGTCACCTGCGCATGATTGACGAAACCGTGGAAGAACTCGCTGGTCAGGTCCACATCGAAGGAACCGATCATCGAGCGGGTAAAGGGAATGTGGTATTCCAGGCCGGGACGGCCGGAGAAATCGATCACCACGCGCGACAAGGCTTCGTCCAGCGGCACGTAGGCGTGGCCGTAGCGGCGGATGCCCTTCTTGTCGCCGATGGCCTTGGCAAAGGCCATGCCCAGGGTGATGCCCACGTCTTCCACCGTATGGTGCGCGTCGATGTGCAGGTCGCCCTTGGCGTGGATGTCCAGGTCGATCAGGCCATGGCGGGCGATCTGGTCCAGCATGTGATCCAGGAAGGGCACGCCGGTATCCAGCTTCTGCTGGCCGGTGCCATCCAGGTTGATCGCAACGCGGATCTGCGTCTCGTTGGTATTGCGGACGACTTCGGCGGTTCTCGGTGTAGACATGGTCGGGGTTGGACGGGGTTCTATCGTTGGTAATGCGTGATGCCTGCTTGCCTGCGGTGGACCTTCAAACCTTCACTGCTCGCGCAGTGCATCTTTCAGGGCCGTCAGGAAGATGGCGTTTTCTTCATCCGTACTGACGGTAATGCGCAAACAGTTTTGCAGCAATACGTGCATTCTACCGGCATTTTTGACAAGTACCCTGCGCGCCAGCAAGGCGGCACAGACTTTATCGGCGTCCGGGACGCGGATCAGGATGAAATTGGCCGCCGAAGGGAACACCTCCACGCCCTCCAGCGCCGCCAGTTCGGCCGCCAGCACGCTGCGCGCCTCACGCAGCTGCGCCGCCTGCGCCTCCAGCACCTGCAGGTGTTCCAGCACGAACAGCGCGACGGCTTCGGTGAGCATGTTGACGTTGTAGGGCGGACGCACCTTGTCCAATTCGCGCAACAGCGCCGGGGCCGCCGACAGGTAGCCCAGGCGGATGCCGGCCAGCCCCAGCTTGGAGACCGTGCGCATCACCACCAGGTTGTTATGCTGCGGCAATGCCGGCATCAGCGTCGATGCAGCGAAAGGCTGGTAAGCCTCGTCCACCACCACCAGGCCATGGGGTGCGGCGGCTTCGATGATGCGCAGCACGTCGGCCATCGGATAGAGCGTGCCGGTCGGATTGTTGGGATAACCCAGCCAGGTGATGACCGGCTTGTGTTGCTCGATGGCTGCCAGCATCGCGGGCAGGTCCAGCGTCAGGTCCGCGCGCAGTGGCACGCCCACATAATCCAGCCCGGCCATTTTTGCCGAGACGCCATACATGACGAACCCCGGTTCCGGTGCCAGGATGGTCCGCCCCGGAATGGCACAGGCCACCGAAAGCATGGTGATGAGCTCATCCGAACCATTGCCCAGCAGGACGTCATAGCCCGCCGGCACACCCAATTGCGCGCAGATGGCCGCTTTCAGGCGGGTATAGGACGGCACCGGATAACGGTTGAGCTCCAGCGCTGCCAGCCGCTGCGCCAGTTCTTCACGCAAGGCCGGCGGCAGCAGGTAGGGATTTTCCATCGCATCGAGCTTGACCATCCCTTCGGCCGACGGCACGTGATAGGACTGCCAGCCGCGCACCAGCGGGCGGATCACGTTGGCTACCAGGTCGTCCACGGCCTCAGGCTTGGAGGGATTCATCATCTTGGCTCGCAGGCGCCGGCGCATCGAGCGCGTCGAGACGCTGGCGGATCAGTTCGCAATAATCGGGATTGAGTTCAAAGCCGGTGAAGTGGCGACCGCAACGGCGCGCAGCCACGGCGGTAGTGCCGCTGCCCATGAAGGGATCGAGCACCACGCCGCCCGGCGGGCAAGACGCCTTGACCATGCGCTCCACCACTTCCAGCGGTTTCTGGGTGGGATGGTCGGCGCGCTCTTTATGTTCACGATGCAGGCGCGACACACTCCATACATCCTTGGGGTTGTAGCCCATTTCCAGCCACTTGGCCCCGACGAAGATGGAGCGTGAACGCGCCTTCTTGGTCTGGGCATCGTAGGGAATGCGGATGGCGTCGAGATCAAAGAAATAATCCTTGGCCCGCGCGAAGAAACCGATGGTGTCATGCACCGAGGAATAGCGCCGGGTGCTGCCGCCCATGGAGGGCACGCGGCGATCCCAGATGATCTCGTTGATCATGGTCATGCGCTGCTTGAGCATCACGAAGATTTCCGGCGAATTGCGCCAGGTCAGGAAGATGTAGAGGCTGCCATTGGGCTTCAACTTGGGCAGCGCGGCATCGATCCACTGCTCGGTCCACGACAGATAAGCGGCCGTATCGAGCTTGTCGGAATCGTTGCCGTAATCCTTGCCCAGCCCATAGGGCGGATCGGCGATCATCAGGTCGACGCTGCCAACGGGAATGCGCGCCAGGCCAGCGGTGGCCGAGAGCGCATCCTCGCAGAATACGCGGTCCAGCCAGCCGGCACCTGCGAGGGAGTCGGTGGCGGAGGTCATCCTGTCACTTCCTGAGCCGCAGTTCGGCCGAGCGGGCGTGCGCCTGCAAGCCTTCACCGTAAGCCAGTTCGGCAGCGATCTTGCCCAGCGTCTGCGCGCCCTCTTCCGAGACGCGAATGATGCTCGAACGCTTCTGGAAGTCATACACGCCCAACGGTGAAGAGAAGCGAGCGGTACGCGACGTTGGCAGCACGTGGTTGGGACCGGCGCAGTAGTCGCCCAGCGATTCGGAGGAGAAGCGTCCCAGGAACATGGCACCGGCGTGACGGATCTGGTCCGCCCACTGCTGCGGCTCCTGGGCAGAAATCTCCAGGTGTTCGGCGGCGATCATGTTGGCGATCTCGCAGGCTTCTTCCATGTCGCGCACCTTGACCAGGGCGCCACGGTCGGTCAGCGAAGTGCGGATCACGTCCTTGCGCGGCATGTCTTCCAGCAGGCGGTTGATCGAGGCTTCCACCTTGGCAATGTAGTCCGCATCCGGGCACAGCAGAATGGATTGCGCCAGCTCGTCGTGCTCGGCTTGCGAGAACAGGTCCATGGCGATCCAGTCGGGATCGGTCGCGCCATCGCAGATCACCAGGATTTCCGAAGGACCGGCGATCATGTCGATGCCCACCACGCCGAACACACGGCGCTTGGCGGCGGCCACATAGGCATTGCCGGGACCGACGATCTTGTCCACCTGCGGGATGGTGGCGGTGCCATAGGCCAGCGCGCCCACGGCTTGCGCACCACCGATGGTGAAGACACGGTCCACGCCGGCAATGGCGGCTGCGGCCAGCACCAGTTCATTCTTCACGCCATCCGGGGTCGGCACGACCATGATGACTTCCTGCACGCCGGCCACCTTGGCCGGAATCGCATTCATCAATACCGACGAAGGATAGGCGGCCTTGCCGCCCGGCACGTAGATGCCCACGCGATCCAGCGGCGTGACCTTCTGGCCCAGCTCGGTGCCATCGGCTTCGCGATACAGGAAACCATCCGAGCCGCATTCCTTCTTCTGGCGCTCGTGATAAGCGCGCACGCGGTCGGCGGCGGTCTGCAGCGCATGGCGGCGCGCCTCGGGCAGTCCGGCCAGTGCGGCTTGCAGCGCATCCTTGCCGATTTCCAGGCCGGCCACGGAAGCGGCCTGCAGGCGGTCGAAGCGCTGGGTGTATTCCAGCACGGCCACATCGCCGCGCGCCTTCACATCGGCCAGGATGGTCGCTGCGGCGCGGTCGATGGCCTCGTCTTCGCTGGCTTCGAAGGCCAGCACGGCCGACAGCTTGTCACGGAAGCCGGCTTCGGCGGAATCGAGTTTTCGGATGGCAATGCTCATGGTCTCACCTGCTCTGCGAAGATATCTGGGGTCGTGGGATTACTTGGCCTTGGAAGCCTTCTCGAAGGCATCGAGAATCGGCTGCAGGCGCTCGCGCTTCAACTTCAGCGCGGCCTGGTTCACCACCAGGCGCGAGGAGATGTCGATGATGTGCTCGACTTCCACCAGCTTGTTGGCACGCAGCGTGCCACCGGTGCTGACCAGGTCGACGATGGCATCCGACAGGCCCACCAGCGGGCCCAGTTCCATCGAGCCATACAGCTTGATCAGGTCCACGTGCACGCCCTTGGCGGCGAAGTGTTCGCGCGCGGTATTGACGTACTTGGTCACCACGCGCAGGCGCGCGCCCTGGCGCACCGCATTGGCGTAGTCGAAACCTTCCTGCACCGCCACCGACAGGCGGCACTTGGCGATGTTCAGGTCGATGGGCTGGTACAAGCCTTCACCGCCGTGTTCCATCAGCACATCCTTGCCGGCCACGCCGAAATCGGCCGCACCGTATTGCACGTAGGTCGGCACGTCCGAGGCGCGCACGATGATGACGCGCACGTCGGGGTCATTGGTCGGCAGGATCAGCTTGCGCGAGGATTCGGGATCCTCGGCCACGGTGATGCCCGCGGCCTTGAGCAGCGGCAGGGTCTCTTCGAAGATACGGCCCTTGGACAGCGCCAGCGTCAGTTGTTGGGTCATGATGGTGTGCGTTTTCTGGGGTCCGTCAATTTACTTGATACGTTCGATATCGGCACCGATGGCCGACAGCTTGGCTTCCATGCGGTCATAGCCGCGGTCGAGATGGTAGATGCGTTCCACCACGGTCTCGCCTTGCGCGGCCAGCCCGGCGATGACCAGCGAGGCCGACGCGCGCAGGTCGGTCGCCATCACTGGCGCACCGAGGAATTTTTCCACGCCGGTGACGATGGCGGTATTGCCTTCCACATCGATGGCCGCACCCAGGCGATTCAATTCCTGCACGTGCATGAAACGGTTCTCGAAGATGGTCTCGGTGACGTGGCTGGTACCTTCAGCCAGGCAATTCAAGGCCATGAACTGCGCCTGCATGTCAGTCGGGAAACCCGGATATTCGGTAGTGCGGAAGCTCACCGCCTTGGGACGGCGCGCCATCTGGATGCGGATCCAGTCTTCACCCGAAGTGAGGATGGCACCGGCTTCGCGCAGCTTGTCCAGTGCGGCATCCAGCAATCCGGCACGGGTGCGGTGCAAGGTCACGTCGCCACCGGTGGCGGCGACAGCGCACAGGAAGGTGCCGGTCTCGATGCGGTCCGCGATGACTTCATGTTCGGCACCGTGCAGCTTCTCCACCCCGTGGATGACCAGGCGGTCGGTACCGATGCCCTCGATCTTGGCGCCCATCTTCACCAGCAGGTGGGCCAGGTCGCCCACTTCCGGCTCGCGTGCCGCGTTTTCCAGCACGGTCTCGCCATCGGCCAGGGCCGCGGCCATCAGAAGGTTCTCGGTGCCGGTCACGGTGATCATGTCGGTGACGATGCGCGCGCCCTTGAGGCGCTTGGCCTTGGCATGGATGTATCCGGCCTCGATATGAATTTCCGCGCCCATCGCCTGCAGTCCCTTGATGTGCTGGTCCACCGGACGTGAACCAATGGCACAACCGCCGGGCAGCGACACCTTGGCCTGGCCGAAGCGCGCCAGCAAGGGCCCCAGCACCAGGATCGAGGCGCGCATGGTCTTGACCAGTTCATACGGCGCTTCCGGGCGGGTGATGTCGTTGCCGTTCAAGACCAGTTGCTCGCCGTTCTCGCGCACGCGCAGGCCCATCTGGCTCATCAGCCTGGTAATGGTGACCACGTCCTGCAGGTGCGGCACATTGGAGAGCACCAGGTCGCCATCGGTGAGCAGGCCCACGCACAGGATGGGCAGGGCGGCGTTCTTGGCACCGGAAATGGTGACGTCACCGGAGAGGCGCTTGCCGCCACGGATCAAAAGCTTGTCCATCGTGTTGCCTTATTTCTGGAATTCTTCGGGAGTCAGGGTCTTCATCGACAGCGCGTGGATTTCTTCACGCATGCGGTCGCCCAGGGCGGCATAGACCAGCTGATGGCGCTGGATCAGGCGCTTGCCGGTGAAAGCCTCGGCGACGATGACGGCGGTGAAGTGCTGGCCATCGCCCTCCACTTCCAGGTGCTGGCAGTCGAGGCCGGCGGCGATGTAGCTTTTGACGAGTTCAGGTGTGGGTAGCATGGTGAGGCTCTTCACGGGAATGGGGGAGATGGCGGGGCGCAGGGTGTTCAATGCGAACCCGCGCGCAGCTTGTAGCCGCTTTTGAGCATGCGTACGGCCAGGGTCGACAGCGCCACGAAGAACACGGCGACGATACCGAGGCTGGTCATGGGGGGAATGTCGGACTGGCCGAAGAAGCCGTAGCGAAAACCGTCGATCATATAAAAAAACGGGTTGAAATGCGATACCGCCTGCCAGAACGGGGGCAGCGAGTGTATCGAATAGAACACGCCGGCCAGGAAGGTCAGCGGCACGATCAGGAAATTCTGGAACGCCGCCAGCTGGTCGAACTTCTCCGCCCAGATCCCGGCAATCAGGCCCATGGTGCCCAGGATGCCGGCACCCAGCAAGGCGAACACCAGGATCCACAGGGGGGCGACGAAGTCCAGGTGGCCGAACCAGACGGTCACCACGAACACACCCGCACCCACCATCAGGCCGCGCACCACGGCCGCGAGCACGTAGCCGCCGAACAGCTCCCAGTGCGACAGCGGGGTCAGCAGCACGAACACCAGGTTACCGGTGATCTTGGACTGGATCAGCGAGGAAGAGCTGTTGGCAAAAGCATTCTGCAGCACGCTCATCATCACCAGGCCCGGCACCAGGAAGCCGGTGTAGTTCACGCCCGGATAGACCTGCACGCGGTCCTGCAGGACGTGGCCGAAGATCAGCAGGTACAGCAGGGCCGTGACGATGGGCGCAGTGATGGTCTGGGTGGCGACCTTCCAGAAACGCAGGATTTCCTTGTAGAACAGGGTGCGGAAACCGATCATTTTTCATCTCCCATGATCTGGATGAAGACGTCTTCCAGGTCGGCCTGCTGCAATTGCAGATCATCGATCTCCGCGCCCGAGGCGCGCAGCGTGGCCAGGATGGGTTCGACTTCCTTGTAGTCATTCACGCGCAGCGTGTACTTGTTGGCGGCATTGCCGGCCAGCAGCTCCTCTGGATGGGTGACCAGCGCCTTGAGGCCATCGGGCAGGCTGCCGCGCTTCAGTCGCAGCACCATCTGCGAACCGGAGATGCGGCGGATCAGCGCATCGGTCGAATCCAGCGCCACCACCTTGCCGAACTTGAGCATGGCGATGCGATTGCACAAGGCCTGGGCTTCTTCCAGGTAGTGCGTGGTCAGCACGATGGTATGCCCCTCGCGGTTGAGGCGGCCGATGAACTGCCACAGGGTCTGGCGCAGTTCCACGTCCACCCCGGCGGTCGGCTCATCGAGCACGATGACCGGCGGCTTGTGCACCAGCGCCTGGGCCACCAGCACGCGCCGCTTCATGCCGCCGGAGAGCGCGCGCATGTTGGTATCGGCCTTGTTGGTGAGGTCGAGGTTGTCCATGACCTCGTCGATCCACTTGTCATTGTTGGTCAGGCCGAAATAGCCGGACTGCATGCGCAAGGTCTCGCGCACGGTGAAAAAGGGATCGAAGACCAGTTCCTGCGGCACCACGCCCAGGTTCATGCGCGCGCCGCGATAGTCGCTGACCACGTCATGCCCGTGGATGGTGACCGAGCCGGAATCGGCCCGGTTCAGGCCGGCGATGATGGAAATCAAGGTGGTCTTGCCGGCGCCGTTGGGGCCGAGCAGACCAAAGAATTCACCTTCTTCGATTGCCAGCGACACACCACCCAGCGCCTGCAGGGACTGGTAGCGCTTCTTGATGTCTGTGATTTGGAGAGCGGCCATTGCCTCGCCCGTTCAATACGTTACTTGCCAGAAAGAAATAAGGAGCCAGGAGTTCCACCGGGGAATCCGCTGTCCGCCTCGCCTCGGCCGCGCCATCCTCCCGACGGGGAAGCGTATGACGCAGTCATGTTGTCGTTGCGCTATGAAATAGCCGGAATGTTTTGCCGATGCCGACGGGCGGGAGAATGCCTGGCGGAAACGTGATCCGCTGCCAACGCCGCCAGCGCGCCTGCAAAACCTTCGATTATAGGGGAATTCGACATTCCGGGCCGCCGTAGCACGGGCTTCCCGGCACCCGGGAGCCCGGGCCGCGAGGGAAAATGCGATCAGTGATGTCGATCGGTAGCGGAGGTCGGTGCGGCTGCACCTTGCAACAGGGCGGTCACGCCGTAGAGATCGGCCAGGCTCTGCAGGTTGGCAGGCAAGGGACCGAAATCCAGCGCGGCGCCACGGCCGGCAGCGGCACGCCGCCAGGCCAGCAGGGTCGCCACGGCCGAGGAATCGACCACGGCCACCTCGCTGACGTCAATGCTGGCCTGGCCGGCGGCGATGGCCGACAGGCCTTCGCGCAGGACGGTGCTGGCATTGGTGAAGGTCAGCGAGGCGCCGGGCTTGAACATGGTGCGTTCTTTCGGTTCAGGAGATGGGTCGATGAACGGAAACAGCTTACTTCTTGCCGTTGCCGCGGGCGGCCAGCTGCTGGTTCTTGTCGGTCAGCGCCTTGATCAGGCCGTCGATGCCGCCCTTGCTGATCTCGTTGGAGAAGGTGCCGCGGTAGGCTTCCACCAACCAGGCGCCCAGCACGTTGACGTCATACAGTTTCCAGCCATCGGGCTTCTTTTCCAGGCGATAGCTCAGCTGGATCGGCTCACCGCCGCGCGAGGAGATTACCTGCGAGTTCACTTCCACTTCGGTATCGGTCGGGGCGGCGCGCAGCGGCTTGAATTCGATCTTCTGGTCACGCACCTGCGACAGCGCGCCGGAGTAGGTGAACACCAGCAGACTGCGGAACTGGGTGATCAGCTGCTTCTGCTGCTCCGGGGTAGCCTGGCGCCAGTAGCGGCCGGCGGCCAGCTGGGTCATGCGCTCGAAGTCGACGTAGGGGAGGATCTTCTGTTCCACCAGCTGCATGATGCGGGTATTGTCGCCGGACTGGATATCCTTGTCATTCTTGGCAGTATCCAGCACTTCCGAGCTGATGCGCTTGACCAGCGCATCCGGGGCTTCCTGGGCGGCCGCTGCGCCGGAGAAGGACAGCGCGGGAACCGCGAAGGCAGCGATAGCGAAAAGTTTGGTAAGCATCTTCATAAGTCGGTTTTCCATTCGAGTCAGCAGAAGGTGCCGGGGCTGCCCGGGCTGCATCGCAATGAGTCGCGATGCGTGCGCCGACGGCAGCCGGCATGTCCTTCGAAGCCCGCCCGGGAGCGGGGTTCCCGTGCCGTCACAGTTCGGCACGGATGTTACAGATTGCCCTCGGAGGGCAAAGAAACTGGGCAGACAGTGCAGATTGGGCAATTGGCCCGCATTTCAAGACAAGACTGCGGCACCGCAAGCGAGACCGCGGCCTCCCCGCTGGTCAGCGGGGCAAGGCCGGCGGCCATCAGGGCTTGATCGCTTCTTCCTTTTGCTCGCGGCCGCTGGAGCCACCATTGATCTGACTCTGGCGACGTTGCAGGTAGGCGTCGCGCACGAAGTCGTACTTGTCCAGCGCGGCATCTTCCAGCAGGGTCGAGGCATCCAGCAACTGGGCGCGGCGGTCGACGATGCGGACCACGGCACCGACGTTGCGCCAGCGGGTCGGACGCTTGTAGGTCCACAGGTCGCCGTACAGGTCCACCGGCATGCCGGCAGTGTCACGCAGCGTGGACGGGCCGAAGAACGGCAGCACCACGTACGGGCCGGAGCCGACGCCCCACTTGCCCAAGGTCTGGCCGAAATCGGACTTCTCGCGCGGCAGGCGGGCTTCGGTCGCCACGTCCAGCACGCCACCCAGACCGAAGGTGGTGTTGATGGCCACACGCATGAAGGTCGAGACGCCCTGCTCGATCCGGCCCTGCAGCAGCTGGTTGATGGACGACCAGACATCGCCGATGTTGCCGAAGAAGTTGCCCACGCCATGCTGGATCGGGGTCGGTACCACGGTGTCGTAGGCTTGCGCGGCCGGCTTCAGGGCCACCTTGTCGACCGTGTCGTTGAAACTGAACATGGTGCGGTTGAAGCCTTCCAGCGGATCGTTCGGATTGTTGCTGGTGCTGGCGCAGCCGGTCAGAGCTGCCGCCGCCAGGGTCAGGGCGCCGAGACGGCCTGCGTAGACGGTGCTGATGGCTTTTTTATTCATTTGATTCATTTGGAATCATCCTTTCCCTCTGCCGCCTTGCTGTACAGGAATTGACCGATGAGGTTTTCCAGAACGATGGCGGATTGTGTCATCTTAATCGTATCGCCCGAGGCCAGGTTAGCAGTATCGCCGCCTGGCTCGATCCCGATGTATTGTTCACCCAACAGACCCGAGGTCAGGATCTTGGCCGAGCTGTCCTTGGGGAATTTGTAGCTTTCGTTCATGTTCAGCGTGACCACGGCGCGGAAGGTCTGGTCATCGAAGCGGATCGAATCCACCCGGCCCACGACCACACCGGCGCTCTTGACCGCCGCACGCGACTTCAGGCCGCCGATGTTGTCAAAATTGGCCTTGAGGGCATAGGTCTTCTGGCCGAAGGACATCGAGCTCATGTTGCCGACCTTGAGCGCCAGGAACGCCAGCGCGGCCACACCGGCCAGCACGAAGATTCCTACCCAGGCATCCAGAGATTTACGTTGCATATTGAACCCTTTTTCTACCCTTTTATTCACATCATTGCGCCCCGACCGGGCGCTTGTCCAAGCACTGCGGCACTCAGCTGAACATCAGTGCAGTCAGCAGGAAATCCAGGCCCAGTACGGTCAGCGAGGCGATCACCACGGTCCTGGTGGTGGCCCGGGCCACGCCTTCGGGGGTCGGCTGCGCTTCATAGCCCTGGAACAGCGCCACGAAGGTCACGGCGATACCGAAGACGATGCTCTTCAACACGCCATTGGCGATGTCATTCCACACATCCACGCCGCCCTGCATCTGCGACCAGAAGGCGCCTTCATCCACGCCGATCAGCAGCACGCCGACCACATAGCCGCCCAGCACGCCGACGGCACTGAAGATGGCCGCCAGCACCGGCATGGCGATCACGCCAGCCCAGAAGCGCGGGGCCACCACGCGTTGCAGCGGGTTCACGGCCATCATTTCCATGGCAGAAAGTTGCTCGCCGGCCTTCATCAGGCCGATCTCGGCGGTCAGCGAGGTCCCGGCGCGGCCGGCAAACAGCAGGGCCGTCACCACCGGCCCCAGTTCACGGGTCAGCGACAAGGCTACCAACAGACCGAGCGCCTGTTCCGAACCATACTTGTTGAGCGTGTAATAGCCCTGCAGTCCCAGCACGAAGCCCACGAACAGGCCCGACACCGTGATGATCACCAGCGAGTAGTTGCCGATGAAGTGGATCTGGTCGGTGATCAGGCGCGGGCGGCGCAGCAGGCCCAGGGAGGCGCCCA
The DNA here is from genome assembly GCF_057961335.1 of Herbaspirillum sp. Her4. Classification (NCBI taxonomy): domain Bacteria; kingdom Pseudomonadati; phylum Pseudomonadota; class Betaproteobacteria; order Burkholderiales; family Oxalobacteraceae; genus Herbaspirillum; species Herbaspirillum sp. Her4. The sequence continues at coordinate 230,891 of NZ_CM176330.1, forward strand.
GCATATTGATGAACATGCGTCCGGCGAAGCCGACCCCGACCACGAATTCGCGCACGCTGCGGCCGAGGCCGCTGACGAAACCGGCGATCATGCTGCACCTCCCAGGCCCAGGTCCTCGGCCAGCGATTTGCCGGGATAGTGGAAGGGCACCGGGCCGTCCGCCTGGGCGTGGACAAATTGCTTCACATAGGGATCGGTGGATTCACGCATTTCTTGCGGTGTCCCCTGCGCCACGATCTTGCCGGCCGACAGGAAATACACATAGTCGGCAATGGCGAAGGATTCATTGACGTCGTGCGATACCAGGATCGAGGTCGAGCCCAGGGCATCGTTGAGCCGGCGAATCAGATTGGCGGTCACGCCCATGGAAATCGGATCGAGCCCGGCGAAGGGTTCGTCATACATGATCAGGGCCGGATCAAGCGCGATGGCCCGTGCCAGCGCCACCCGGCGCGCCATGCCGCCGGAGATCTCGGCGGGTTTGAGCGAGGCGGCATTGCGCAGTCCCACGGCGTTGAGCTTCATGAGCACCAGGTCGCGGATGAGCGTTTCATCCAGATCGGTATGCTCGCGCAGCGGGAAGGCCACGTTGTCGAACACCGTCATGTCGGTAAAGAGCGCGCCGTTCTGGAACAACATGCCCATTTTGCGACGCAACACGTAGAGTTGTTTGGTCGCCAGCGACGGCACGTTCTCGCCATCGACTTCCACCCTGCCCTCCTGCGGCTGCAGCTGCCCGCCGATCAGGCGCAGGATGGTGGTCTTGCCGGATCCGGAACCGCCCATCACCGCCACCACCTTGCCACGCGGGAAGTCCATCTGCAGACCGGTCAGGATAGGCCGGTCGCCATAACGGAAGTGCAGATCGCGGATTTCGACGATATTAGTCAAAGCAGGCAAAGGGATTCGTTGAGGATTTGGGAAAACCGACATTGTAGAGCAAATTTTACAAATCGCTTTCAAGAAGGCAATACAGCCTGTAAATGGCGGGAGCCGAAAAGCCCCGTTCTTTACAAGTTGCCTGCATGTTCACTACAAATAACTACAATTTCCGCCAACCAACTAGATGACGATTGAGTCATTTAAATATTGCATCGGCAAAAAATTTCTCATTGCGTGGTGCATCTGCAACGAAATGGTGCAATGCAGACAATTTCCGAGACGCGAATGAAGGCTCGCATGTTACCAATGATGGGGAGATACCACAGCGCGGGGGTGAGGATCGATGCTGCATCGCAAAGCTGGGGCTTGGGGCGTGCGGCTTGCTACAATGTCGGTTTTGCTTTCGGAAGAATCTGTCATGAGCCTCAAATGCGGCATCGTGGGTCTGCCCAACGTCGGTAAGTCCACTCTTTTCAACGCGCTGACCAAGGCGGGCATCGCCGCCGAGAACTATCCGTTCTGCACCATCGAGCCCAACGTCGGCATCGTGGAAGTGCCCGATCCGCGTCTGAAGGCGCTGGCCGAGATCGTCAAGCCCGAGCGCATCCTGCCGGCGACGGTGGAATTCGTGGATATCGCCGGCCTGGTGGCGGGTGCCTCCAAGGGTGAAGGTTTGGGCAACCAGTTCCTGTCGCACATCCGCGAGACGGACGCCATCGTCAACGTGGTGCGTTGTTTCGAAGATCCGAACGTGATCCACGTGGCCGGCCGCGTGAGCCCGCTGGACGACATCGCCGTGATCCAGACCGAACTGGCGCTGGCCGACATGGGCACCGTTGAGAAGGCCATCCATCGCGAGCAGAAGAAGGCCCGTTCCGGCGACAAGGATGCCGCCAAGCTGGTGGCCCTGCTGGAGCGCATCATGCCGGCGCTGGACGAAGCCAAGCCGGTGCGCGCGCTGGGCCTGGATGCCGAAGAGATGCTGCTGATCAAGCCGCTGTGCCTGATCACGGCCAAGCCGGCGATGTACGTGGCCAACGTGTCGGATAGCGGTTTCACCGACAACCCGCTGCTGGACCAGCTGACTGCCTATGCCAAGGAGCAGAACGCGCCCATCGTGGCCATCTGCGCGGCCATCGAAGCCGAGATCGCCGACCTGGACGACGCCGACAAGGCCGACTTCCTGGCCGACATGGGCATGGAAGAGCCGGGCCTGGATCGCCTGATCCGCGCGGCCTTCAAGCTGCTGGGCCTGCAGACTTACTTCACCGCTGGCGTCAAGGAAGTGCGCGCCTGGACGGTGCCGGTGGGCGCGACCGGCCCGCAGGCGGCTGGCGTGATCCACACCGACTTCGAACGTGGCTTCATCCGTGCGCAGACCATTGCCTTTGAGGACTTCATTGCCTTCAAGGGTGAGGCCGGTGCCAAGGAAGCGGGCAAGATGCGCGCGGAAGGCAAGGAGTATGTGGTCAAGGATGGGGATGTGATGAATTTCTTGTTCAACGTGTGACGCCTTCCCGATCGACGCGAGTCGACCTCAATAAAAACCCCGAATTGATTCGGGGTTTTTTATTAGAACTCATTTCATAAATAGGCGTGAGATGCGTTCTGCCCAGAAAGGGCGCTGGCAAGGCGCGCGACGCGTCGTGTGGCGGTGCCACACGCAAGGAGCGCAACGCGGCCAGCGCCCTTTCTGGGCAGAACCCGTAGGGAGCGGCCCGTTTGGGCGAACTGCTGCGTTACGAATTTGGGTCAAGACGTCCAGTCTTGACCCAAATTCGCGCCTTGCACTTCATCCCAAACGGGACTCGCTCGCACTCACGCCTATTTATGAAATGAGTTCTAACAGCCGCCTTGCGGCTTGATTCAATGTCGTACCAACATGTAGTACTTCCACTTGAAACGCCTCCGGCTCGCGATCAGGATTCCAGCCACTGATCGGCAAGTGCGTCCGGATGCCCGCCTTGCCGGCCCTTATCTCCTCCCACTACTCAACTGCGGCGTCAAAAACGACTGCCTGAAATACTCCCGCACCGCCTCCATGGCCGGCGTAAACGCCACCCCCTTGCGCCAGGCCAGCCCCACATTCATGGCAGGCACGTGATCCATCAGCAGCACCGTCTCAATACGCAATCCCTCCAGCGACCAGGGCCGATACACCAGGTCCGACAGAATCGCCACCCCCGAACCATTGGCCACCATGCTGCGCACCGCCTCGATGGAACTGGTGCGCATGATGATGTTGGGCTTGCGTCCGCTTTGATTCCAGTAACGCAGCGCGGTCTTGTCGGCTTCGTCCACCGTCAGCAGGATGAAGGGCTCATTGGCCACTTCGGACAAATTCACCACCGTGCGCTCGCCCAGCGCGTGCCGTGCCGGCAGCCACAGGCGGCGCACTGACCCGAACAAGGTCTCATAGGCAATCTCGCGGTGACGCAGATTGGATGTCAGCACCACCGCCATGTCGATCTCGCCCTCCACCAGGCTCTGCTCGATCTCCGCGCGCTCCTTCTCATGCACGTGGATCTTGATGCCCGGATAGGACTGCGACAGCCGTTGCAGATGGTGCGGCAAAAAATATCCCAGCACCGTGTAACTGGCCGCCACCCGCAAACTGCCGCTGGCCGTGTTGTCCGGCAAGGGACTCTTCATCGCATCGTCCACGCTGCGCAGGATCGAATACGCATGGTTGAGGAAATGCCGCCCGCTGTCGGTGAGGATCATCCCCTGCGGAGAACGGATGAACAGCGGTGCCCCCAGCAAAGCCTCCAGTTCCTGGATGGCACTGGTGACCGAGGATTGCGAAATGTGCAGATGGATCGCCGCCTGCGAAATCTGCCCCACTTCCGCTGTGGCCACGAAATAACGGATCTGCCGGAGGGTGATGGCCATGTTTGACGCCCTTCATAAGCTATCGGATTTTTCGATATCAAGCCCTCTGATAATACATCTGTCCAATACCGTTGACGATTTCTATACTCGGTTTCATGTGCTGATTCCGACAGCACCGGAGACCACCAGATGAAGACAATCGACCTGAATTCGGACATGGGCGAAGGCTTCGGCCCCTGGACCATCGGCGATGGCGTCGATGCGGCCATCATGCCCCTGATCAGTTCAGCCAACATCGCCACCGGCTTTCACGCGGGCGATCCCAACACCATGCGGCGTACGGTGGAACAGGCCCGGCAACACGGCGTTGCCATCGGCGCACATCCTGGCTTTCGCGACCTGGTCGGCTTCGGCCGCCGCCATCTCAACGCGCCGGCCATCGAACTGGTCAACGACATGCTCTACCAACTCGGTGCCCTGCGCGAGTTCGCCCGCCTCAACGGCATGACCCTGCAGCACATCAAGCCGCACGGCGCGCTCTACATGCACCTGGCCCGCGATGAAGAAGCCGCCCGCGTCTTCGTGCAGACGCTGCGCCAGCTGGACCCGAACTTGCTTCTCTTCTGCATGCACGGCTCGGCGGTCTGGCGCGTGGCGCAGGAACTGCAGCAGGCGGTGGTCTGCGAGTTCTATGCCGACCGCGATTACGACAACAGCGGCTCCATCGTCTTCACCCGCCGCGTCGGTGCGCTCGATCCGGCCCAGGTCGCAGCAAAGGTGCTGCGGGCGTGTCGCGAAGGCGTGGTGCGTACGGTAGAAGGACGCGACATCCCCATCGCCTTCGACTCCGTCTGCATCCACAGCGATACCCCCGGTGCACTGGCGCTGGTGCAGGCCACGCGCAAGAGCCTGGACGCGGCCGACATCGCCATTGCCGCGCCGCGCTGATCCCCCCCATTCGTTACGAAGGAGAAAAGTCATGGCAGTCCACGAAGTGCACTCCCCTTTGCCCGGCACCTTCTATCGCCGGTCCAGCCCCGATGCCCCACCCTATGCAGAGGCAGGCGACGTCATCGAAGCCGGCCGCGTGATCGGCCTGATCGAAGTGATGAAACAATTTACGGAATTGCAGGCCGAGCAAGGCGGCAAGCTGCTGGCCTTCCACGTCGGCAACGGCGACCCGGTCGAACCCGGCCAGCTGGTCGCCGTGATCGAGACCGCAGACTGAGGCCGGCATCATGACGACTTCCCTGCGCAAACTCCTCATCGCCAATCGCGGCGAGATCGCGGTGCGCATCATTCGTGCCGCACAAGCCCTGGGCATCAAGACGGTAGCTGCCTGTAGCGAAGCCGATGCCGATTCGCTGGCCGCGCGCATGGCCGACGAAGTCCAACTCATCGGCCCGGCCCGCGCCGACCGCAGCTATCTCAATATGGACGCCTTGCTGAAGGCGGCACGCGACAGTGGTGCCGATGCCATCCATCCTGGCTATGGTTTCCTCTCCGAAAACGCTGCCTTCGCCGAAGCCGTCAGCGCGGCCGGATTGATCTTCGTGGGACCGGAGGCCGATACCATCCGCCGCATGGGCGACAAGGCCGAAGCGCGTCGTACCGCAGCCGCCGCCGGGGTGCCAGTGGTGCCGGGCTCGGCGGGTGAACTGAAGGATCTCGCAACAGCGCTGGCCTGTGCTGACGAGGTCGGCTATCCGCTGCTGATCAAGGCCTCTGCCGGAGGCGGCGGCCGTGGCATCCGCATGGCGCGCGATGCCGCCGAACTGGCGCGGGAGTTCCCGCTGGCGCAAGGCGAAGCGCAGGCCGCCTTCGGTTCCGGTGCGGTGTATCTGGAGCGTTTCATCCGCCGTGCGCGCCACATCGAAGTACAGATCCTGGGCGATGGCCAGCGAGCCGTTCACCTGTTCGAACGCGAATGCTCGCTGCAACGGCGTCGCCAGAAGGTCTTCGAAGAAGCCCCCTCACCTGCGCTCACGCCGCAACAGCGGCAGGCCCTCTGCGACAGCGCCGTGCGTCTGGCCGCCCGGCTGCGCTACCGCGGTGCCGGGACGCTGGAATATCTGTTCGACGACGAGAGCGGCGAGTTCTTCTTCATCGAGATGAATACCCGCATCCAGGTCGAGCATCCCGTCACCGAGATGATCACCGGCATCGATCTGGTCCAGGCCATGTTGCGCATCGCCGGTGGCGAGCCGCTGGGCCTGCAGCAGTCCGACATCCGCATGCAAGGCGCAGCGCTGGAGATGCGCATCAATGCCGAAGATCCCGAGCGCAATTTCTTCCCCTGCCCCGGCACTGTCGCGGAGCTGCAGTGGCCGCAGGGCGAGGGCATCCGAGTGGAGAGCCATCTCTATGCGGGCTATCGCATCCCGCCGTATTACGACTCGCTGCTGGCCAAGCTGGTGGTCCATGGCAAGGACCGTACGCAGGCCATCTCCCGCGCCCAGGCGGCGGTTGCTGCCACGCACATCACCGGCATGGCCACCACCTTGCCCCTGCATCAGTGGTTGCTGGCCGATGCCCGCGTACAGGCCGCCCGCTTCGATACCGGCGCGCTGGAAAGCTGGCTGGCCGAACGTGCCAACGCGCGCACCGCGCAACTTGAGGAGGCCTGAGATGAACCGCACACAAGCCTCACCGGCCACGCCCATTCGCTACAGCATTGCAGGTGACGAACACCTCTTTGCGGAAGTATCGGAGTCGATGTCACTGGAAGCCTTCTTCCGCGCCATGGCCATCACGCGCGCAGTGGAACGGCTGGCATTGCCCGGCGTACTCGATGTCTGCCTGGCCAATGCCTCCTTCCAGATCCGCTTCGATCCCGACCTGATCCATCCGCTGGCCCTGCTGGAACAGGTCAAGGCGCTGGAAAGCAGCACCACGGCCGAGCGCCGCATCGACACGCGCATCATCGAAGTTCCGGTGCTGTATGACGATCCCTGGACCAATGAAACACAGGCGCGCTTTCGCGACCGTCACCAGGATCCCGCCTCCACCGACCTGCAATACGCGGCGCGCATCAATGGCTACGAGGAAGTGCAAGCCTTCATCGCAGCCCACAGTGGCACGCCGTGGTTCGTCTCCATGGTCGGCTTCGTGGCCGGCCTTCCCTTCATGTACCAGATGGTCGAACAGGACCGGCAACTGCAAGTCCCCAAGTACCTGCGTCCGCGCACCGACACGCCGAAGCTGACACTGGGACACGGCGGCTGCTTCGGGTGCATTTACTCGGTACGCGGTGCGGGCGGCTACCAGATGTTCGGCGTCACGCCTGCGCCAATCTACGATCCGCAACAGGGCCTGCCCTACCTGCAGGAATCGATGGTGTTCTTCCGCGCTGGCGACATCGTGCAATTCAAGGCCATCGATCGCAGCGCGTATGACGCCGCCATCGCGGCCGTCGATGCCGGTCGTTTCGACCTGCGCATCCGCCCGGCGCGTTTTGATCTCGATGCCTTCCAGGCCGATCCCCAGGCCTGCATCCACGCTCTCAAGGAGGCCCTCCATGACGATTAAGGTGAAACAGCCCGGCCTGGCGACCTCGGTGCAGGATGGTGGCCGGGAAGGCTACTACCATCTGGGCATCCCGCCCTCTGGGGCGCTGGACCAGTACGCCCTGCGCAGCGCCAACCTGCTGGTCGGCAACCACGCCACCACCTCCGCGCTGGAGTGCAGCCTGCTCGGACCGCAACTGGAATTCCGGTCTGACGCCCTGGTCGCCGTGACCGGAGCGCGCATGCAGCCGCGTGTGGATGGCAGCGAACGCCCGCTCGATACCGCCTTCATGGTGCGCAGCGGCCAGGTCCTGAGCTTCGATTATCCGAAAGCGGGCGCACGCAGCTATCTCGCCATCGCCGGCGGCATCGATGTGCCGGTGGTGCTGGAAAGCCGTTCGACCTATGCGCTGGGTGCGCTGGGCGGGTGGCAGGGACGCAAGCTGGCCAAGGAGGATGAACTGCCGCTTGGCCGGGTCTCGCCGAAGGCGGTCGAGGGGCGTGCCCTGCCGCTGTCACTGGTGCCGGTCTTCGATCGCGAAGCCACGCTGCGCGTGGTGCCGGGGCTGTATATACATCGTCTCACCGAGGATGCCGTGGAGCGCTTCTTTGCCGATACCTGGACCGTCGGCTCGGAAGCGGATCGTATCGGCTACCGCTTCAAGGGTGGCCAGGCGATGCAGTTCAAGCCACGCGAACAGCCCTTCGGCGCCGGCTCGGATCCCTCCAACATCGTCGATGCCTGCTATCCCATCGGCTCGATCCAGATCCCCGGGGGCCTGGAACCCATCGTCCTGTTGCGGGATGCAGTCTCCGGCGGCGGCTACGCCACCATCGGCACGGTCATCAGCGCCGACCTCGACCTGATCGGGCAACTGCAGCCCAACCACAAGGCGCAGTTCGTGCGGGTGACGCTGGAGCAGGCCCTGGAGGCCCGCCGCCAGTACCAGCAGCGCTTCCAGCGCCTGAGCAGCCTGCTGGGCAGCTGACACTTCCGCGCAGGTCACACCGCGTTTGACGCTTGTCCCCAGGCCAGTCCGCACAGGCGGCTGCCCTGGGGCCGGGCCCGGCTTTGCCTTCCCATTCGTACTCGCAGTCGCAGCAACTTGTTGGAACGTCCTTCTTGCCTCTCATCCGCCTCATTGAATCATTGCTTCAACGTCTCTGGAGAAACTGACATGGCCGGCCTATCACACACGCAGAACAAGGAAACCGATCTCTCCACCCACAGCGTTCCCGCCAGCGCGCGCATGGGCAAACTGTCGCTGACGATGGCCTGGTGGGCCGTCTGCAGCGCGATCTTCTACATCGTCGTGGGCGCATCGCTGGCGCTGACCTACGGCGCGCGCAATGCCCTGATCGGCATGGTGCTCTCGGTCATCAGCTACGGACTCATCAACGCCTGCATCAGCCGCTACGCCATGCGCACCGGCCTGTCGGTGGCCCTGTTCTCGCGCATCCTGTTCGGCCGGCTCGGGGCCTCGCTGGCCACGCTGATCTTCTTTTCCACCGCGATCTATTACGCCGTCTTCGAGGGCGCGGTGATTGCGGTGGCCCTGCATCATCTTTATCCCTCATTGCTCTATCCGGTCGCGGCGCTGATCGTGGTGCTCTACAGCGTGCCGCTGGTGTTTGGCAGCGTGCAGAACTGGCTGGACAAGTTCAACGGCGTGCTGCTGCCGTTCTATCTGCTGGGCCTGCTGATGGCGCTGGTGCTGGCGGTAAGCCAGTATGGCTACCAGCCGCAGTGGCTGGACTTCGGCCCGGCGGTGCCGCCGGCGGACGGCTGGTGGAGCTGCTTCACGTATTACATGGGCGTGTGGGTACTGATGATGTTCACCTTCGACTATGCCCGCTTCGGCAAGCCGGAAGATGCGACGTATCACGGCCGCTTCAATTTCGGGATGCCCTTCTACCTGGTCACCATCCTGCTCAATGGCGCCGCCGGCATCTACCTGGCCAGCAGCATTCCGCAGGATGGCCCGCTGTCCGAGGTGTCGGTGGTGATGGCCATCCTCAAGCTGATGGGCTTCTGGGGACTGCTCTTCGTCTGGGTCACGCAGACGCGCATCAATACCGCCAACTACTATCTGGCAACGGTCAACATGCAGGCCTTCTTCGGCAACCTGCTGGGCCTGCACGCCTCGCGCCTGGTGTGGTCGGTGGTGGTCGGCGCAGTGGTCTATGCGCTGATGCTGGCAGACGTGTTTTCCTATCTGCTCAAGGCACTGGCCTATCAGGGCGTGTTCGTGGTGGCCTGGGTGGGCGTGGCGCTGGCGCATATTCTCACCGTACCCGATCACGCTGGCACCGGTGAAGGGTCGGCCGGCATCAATCGTGTCGGACTGGGGGCGTGGTTCTGCGGCGTGGTGCCGGGCTTCGTGCTGATGGAGATGGCAGGCTTCTGGCCATCGCTGTCGGCACCGCTGACCTTCGTGGCGTCAATGGGGGTGTATGCCCTTTGGCAGCAGCGGGGACGCGCGGGCAAGACCTGGCAGACGGCGAAGTGATTACGTTCCTGCGCAACACGAGGGCGGCCATGGCCGCTACCACCGCCCCGGCTCAGAAAAATTCGGCGTGATCCTGATGCCCGGCGACATCGCCCTTTACTGGCTGAACCTGGGACCGCACGGCCGATTCCGCGGGCGCGGAGAGATTTCGTGGACGCGGCAAGCCGAACTCCAAGCACCTGGCAACCTGACCAGACCCGCCAAAAACCCTGCCTGGCCGTCGTCCATTCACCGCATTTTTTTCGGCAAACAGACTTGCCCCCTGCGGCGAATACCCTCCATAATCACCGCATGAAACACGGTGATTACACTTACCTCTGGCAGGCTCCCGACTGGCCCCGATGGCGCTACGACCTCAACGTCCTGGCCGCACCACTGGCCGAGGTGAGTCATGCGCAAGGCCTGCTGCTGGGCCGGCTGGCCGATGTGGGACTGGGGCTGCGTGATGAAGCCAACCTGCTGGCCCTGACCGAGGACGTCCTCAACACCAGCGCCATCGAAGGTGAACAGCTCAATCTGGCCTCGGTCCGCTCTTCCGTGGCACGTCGCCTGGGTGTCGACATCGGTGCCTTGGCCCCGGTGGATCGCCACGTGGAAGGGGTGGTCGACATGATCTTCGACGCCACCACGCATCACCGCAAACCACTGACGGCCAAGCGTCTCTTCGGCTGGCATGCGGCCTTGTTCCCGACCGGCTATTCAGGGATGAGCGAAATCATCGTCGGCGACTGGCGCGATGATGCCCAAGGTCCCATGCAAGTAGTCTCCGGTCCACTGCATCGACAGAAAGTCCATTATGAAGCGCCCCCGGCCCGACGCCTGGCGCGCGAGGTGACGCGCCTGCTCAACTGGATCAATACCGCGAATCCGGTAGAGCCCGCCCTGCTGCGCGCGGGTCTGGGGCATCTTTGGTTTGTCACCCTGCATCCTTTCGATGACGGCAACGGACGTATCGCCCGGGCCATCGGCGACCTGCTGCTGGCCCGCGCTGACGGCAGCCCGCAGCGCTTCTACAGCCTGTCGGCGCAAATCCAGCGCGAACGCAAAGCCTATTACGAGATCCTGGAACGCACGCAAAAGGGCGACATGGATGTCACCCCCTGGCTGCTGTGGTTCCTGCAGATGCTGTCAGCTGCGGTGAGCCAGGCGCATCGCACGCTGGATGCGGTACTGGTGAAGGCCCGCTTCTGGCAGAGAATCGCGGGCACCCCGCTCAATGGCCGTCAGGTCAAAGTGCTCAACCGTCTGCTCGATGGTTTCGAAGGCAAGCTGACCAGCAGCAAATGGGCGGCGCTGGCGAAGTGCTCTTCCGACACCGCCCTGCGCGATCTCAATGAACTGGTCGCGCTGGACCTGCTGCACCGTTCGGCCGCAGGGGGCCGCAGCACGAGTTACGAACTCACGTTGCGCTGAATCAGCTCCACCGGCTCGCGCGCCACCCCCAGATAACTCTCCACGATCCTCTTGTCCGCCGCCAGCACCCCCGCCGGCCCTTCACAAACGATCTCCCCCATCTCCAGCACATACCCGTAATCGGCCACCTGCAAGGCCGCCCGCGCATTCTGCTCCACCAGCAAGGTGGCCACGCCGGTGCTGCGCAACTGGCTGATGATGGAAAGAATTTCCTTGGTGATCAACGGTGCCAGCCCCAAACTGGGTTCATCCAGCATCAGCACCTGCGGCTTGGCCATCAGGGCGCGGCCCACCGCCAGCATCTGGCGTTCGCCACCGGACAGCGTCCCGGCCGCCTGCTTGCGCCGTTCCTTCAACCGCGGGAACAAGGCATAGACAAACTCCTGCTGATCCAGATAGCCGGATTCGCCATTGCGCCGCCGCTTGTACGCACCCAGCAGCAGATTGTCCTCCACGCTCATGGACGTAAACAATTCACGCTTTTCCGGCACCAGCGACAGCCCGCGCGCCACGCGCTCCTCCACCTCCATCTGGCTCACGTCCTCGCCCTGGAAAGCGATCCGCCCGCTGGCCGCCGCACCCGCCGGCATCGCGCCCATCATGGCATTGAGCAAGGTCGATTTGCCCGCCCCATTGGGCCCGATCACGGTCACGATCTGCCCGGCCCGCAGCGACAGCGCAGCCTCGGTCAATGCTGGCACCTTGCCATAGCGCGCCGAGAGCCCGCTGACTTCCAGCAACAGCGGCGCGCTCGCCGCACGCACTTCAGATTCCACACGGGCAGCGTTCATCATGGTCGCGGCGGTCATCATTGGGCTCCTCCCAGATAGGCTTCCAGCACCGCCGGGTGGACCTGGATCTGGGCCGGCGTGCCCTCGGCAATCTTGGTGCCGAATTCCATGACCACGATGTGGTCCGTCAATTGCATCACGAAGTCCATGTCGTGCTCCACCAGCAGCACCGCCATCCCCTCGCCGCGCAGCTTGTCCAGCAATGCCGCCAGCGCCTGCTTCTCTTTCAGGCGCAGACCGGCCGCCGGTTCATCCAGCAACAACAGCGCCGGATTACAGCACAGCGCCCGCGCAATCTCCAGAATGCGCTGCTGGCCCAGGGCCAGGCTGCCCGCAGGCCGGTCAATCAGATCGCCCAGGCCGACACGCTCCAGCTGCCGCCGCGCCTCACTGAGAATGCGCGCTTCCTCCTTGCGATTGGCGCGCGCCAGACTGGCCAGGATGCCGCGCTGGGGCGCGAACTCGCCGCGCCGGAATGCCCCCATGGCCGCGTTCTCCAGCACGCTCATGCCCGGTACCAGCCGCACATGCTGGAAAGTGCGCGCAATGCCACGGCTGGAGATCTCGCGCGAGGACAAGCCCGCCAGCGACTGCCCGCGATAATTGAGCTTGCCGCTAGTAATGGAGAGCACACCGGTCACCAGGTTGAAGGTGGTCGACTTGCCCGCGCCATTGGGCCCGATCAGTCCCACGATCTCCCCGGCCTTCACGGAGAAACTCACATCATTGACCGCCACCAGTCCACCGAACTGCTTGCGCGCCGCTTCCACTTCCAGGATCACTTCGCCCCGCGCCGGCTTGGGAATCTGCGTCAATGGCGCTGCATCCTCTGGCAGCTGACGCGGCAGGCGACGCCCGAATCGCGCCTGCAGACGCGGCCACAAGCCCTCGTTGGCGAACTGCAAAAAGATCACCAGCGCGATGCCGAAGACGATGGCCTCGAAATTGCCGCCGGTGCCCAGCACCCCCGGCAACCACTCCTGCAGGAAATTGCTCAGCACCGCCAGCAGGCCCGCACCGAGGATCGCTCCCCACACATGGCCGGCACCACCGACCACCACCATCAGCAGGTAGTCGATGCCGTATTTCAAACCGAAGGGCGTGGGATTGACCGCCTGTTGCAGGTGCGCGTAGAGCCATCCGGAAATGCCGGCCAGCACTGCCGCGTAGACGAAGATGACGATCTTCAGTCGCGCCGTATCGACGCCCATGGCTTCCGGCATGACGGTGCCGAACTTGAGCGCACGCACCGCACGCCCCGCCCGCGAATCGAGGAAATTGACCACCGATACCAGCGCCAGGATCACCACGGCCCAGATCAGCAGATACATCGAGGCCCCGTTGCCGAAGGTGAACTGGCCGATGGCAATCGGCGGGATGCCGTTGATGCCGTCATGCTTGCCCAGCATCTCCAGGTTGCCGAACAGGTAGTACAGCGACAGGCCCCAGGCAATCGTGGACAGCGGCAGGTAGTGGCCGGAGATGCGCATGGTAAGCGTGCCGATCAGGAAAGCCGACAAGCCCGTCAGCCCGATCCCGGCCAGCAATCCTACCCAAGGGGAGAGTCCGAACTGCGTCGTGAGATAGGCGGTGGTGTAGGCACCGATGCCGACAAACGCCGCCTGCCCGAACGAGATCAATCCCGCCACGCCGGTCAGCAACACCAGCCCCAGCGCGACGATGGCATACAAGCCGACATAGGACAGCAGCGTGACCCAGAACGGCGGCAGGCCCAGTTGCGGCAGCACCAGCACGATGGCGAAGAACAGCACCGGCAAGGCGGCGCGATGCGATGTGAATGCAGTCATGGCGGCGTCCTCAGGCTTCTTCGTCGATGTGGTGGCTGGTCAGCGAGCGCCACAGCAGGATAGGGATGATCACCGTGAAGACGATCAGCTCCTTGAAGGCACTGGCCCAGAAGGAAGAAAAACTCTCGATCAGCCCGACCGAGACCGAGCCCAATGCCGCAATCGGATAACTGGCCAGCCCGCCGAAGATGGCTCCCACAAAGCCTTTCAGGGCGATGATGAAACCGGACTCATAGTTGACGATGGTGAAGGGCGCAATCAGGATCCCGCACAGCGCACCGATGCCTGCCGACATCGCAAAAGACAGCTTGCCCGCCTGATTGATGCCCACCCCCACCAGCCGCGCACCGAGACGATTGACGGCAGTCGCGCGCAGGGCTTTGCCGGTCAGGGTGCGTTCGAAGAAGATGTAGATCACGGCGATCAGGGCCGCCACCGTCACCAGCACGATCACGCTCTGCCCCGAGACCAGGCTCTCACCCAGAGTGAATTGCATCTCGGTGAAGGGCTTGGTATTGGTCCCCTCGGGGCCGAACATCAGCAGTCCCAATCCGACCATGGCCAGATGCACGCCGAGTGAGACGATCAGCAACACCAGCACGCTCGAATGCGCCAGCGGCTGGTAAGCCACGCGATAGATCATCGGCCCCATCGGCACCACGATCAGCAGCGTCAGCAGGATCTGCCAGGGCATGGCCAGCGCTTGCAGATCGACGTAACGCGTCAGTGCGTAGAGCACCAGCGGCAGGCCGATCTGCATCGCCAGCAGCGACGGCAGGCGGCGCAGAAAACGCGCGCGCGTTGCGGCCAGGCGCAGCGCGTTGCCGCCTTCAACGGCCAGCGTCACACCGCCCAGCGCCACCAGCAGCAAGGCGGTGCCGGGGGCCTGCCCGTTCTGGATGGCCGCCAGAGTCAATGCGCCGAAGGCGACGAACTCGCCCTGCGGCAGGAAAATCACCCGTGTCACTGAAAACACCAGGACCAGCGCCAGCGACAGCAGCGCATAGATCGCGCCGGTCGTGATGCCGTCCTGGATCAGCACGGTCAGAATGCTGGTATCCACTTGTCTCCTCCTGTTGATGCCGGCCGCCGCAGATCGGGCTGCGACTGGCCGGGATAGGCCCGGTTCTTGTCAGAGATGAACCTTTGGGGCTGCTTTCTTGTGTGTGGCGCGGATTACCGGATGGGGCATGAAGCTTTCTGCAAAAAAACGGATGGCTCAAGCCTGCGGCTTCTTCGCCACCAGGGTCAGGATGTCGTAGGACGCCACCAGCTCGCCCTCCTGGTTGCTCACCTCCACATCCCAGGCCACCACGCCCTGCCCCTGGCCGTTGGCATCCTTCTTGTTGCGGTCGATCTTGCGCTTGCAGGTCAGGCGCGCCGAGATGGTGTCGCCGATGCCCACCGGCTTGACGAAGCGCAGCGTATCGAGCCCGTAATTGGCCAGCACCGGACCCGGCGCCGGCGAGACGAACAGACCGGCCGCTGCCGACAGCACGAAGTAGCCATGCGCGATGCGCTTGCCGAACGGCGACTGGCGTGCCGAGATGTCGTCGAAGTGCATGTAGAAATGGTCGCCCGAGAGGCAGCCGAAATTGACGATGTCAGCTTCGGTGACGGTACGGCGGTGCGTAGCCAGCGAGTCGCCAATCTGCAGATCCTCGAAGTAGTGGCGGAAGGGATGGATATCCGATTCGCGCACCTTCGCACCCCGCACGTGTTCGCCCACGACTGCGGCCAGCATGGTCGGCGAGCCCTGCACCGCCGTGCGTTGCAGGTAATGCTTCACGGCGCGCGAGCCGCCCAGTTCCTCACCGCCACCGGCGCGGCCAGGACCACCGTGCTTGAGCTGCGGCAGGGGCGAACCGTGGCCGGTGGATTCCGGAGCCGCTTCGCGATCCAGCACCAGCAGACGGCCATGCCAGGCAGCGGCCGCAGGAATGGCACGCGCCGCCACCGATGGACTGCGCGTGACCAGGCTGGCCACCAGGCTGCCGCGTCCGCGTGCGGCCAGCGCCAGGGCTTCATCGAGATCGTCATAAGGCATCAGCGTGCTGACCGGACCGAAGGCCTCCACTTCATGCACCGGACTGCCGGCGGAGGTATCGCGCGCCAGCAGCAGGGTCGGCGCGAAGAACGCGCCCTCGCCCACGCCTTCGCCTTGCGGCTGGAAGCTGCTGCCGGCGCCCAGGATCAGCTCGGCACTTTGTTTCAGCAAGGCCACGCGCTCTTCCACATCGCGCTGTTGTGCGCGTGAGGCCAGCGGCCCCATGCGAACCGACTCCAGTGCGGGGTCGCCGATCACGGTCTTGGACAGGCGCGCGACGAGTTTTTCCGAAATTGCATCTAAGTGCTGGCGCGGCACGATGGCACGGCGGATGGCGGTACATTTTTGACCGGCCTTGGTGGTCATCTCGCGCGCCACCTCCTTGACGAAGAGATCGAATTCTTCATCGTCGGCATTGACGTCAGGGCCAAGAATCGCGCAATTCAGCGAATCGGCTTCGGCATTGAAGGGAATGGAATTCGCAATCAGGTTGGGATGCGCACGCAACTTGGCCGCCGTATCGGCCGAGCCGGTAAAGGTCACCACGTCCTGCGCCTGCAGGCGGTCGAGCAGGTCGCCGGTGCTGCCGATGACCAGTTGCAGGCTGCCTTCGGGCAGGAGGCCCGATTGCTGGATCAGGCGCACTGCCGCCTCAGCCAGATAGCTGGTGGCGGTGGCCGGCTTGACGATGCAGGGCATGCCGGCCAGGAAGGTCGGGGCGAATTTTTCCAGCATGCCCCAGACCGGGAAGTTGAAGGCATTGATATGCACCGCCACGCCGCCGCGCGGTACCAGGATGTGCGTGCCGGCGAAGCGGCCCTGCTTGCCCAGCGAGATGGCCGGGCCTTCGTGGACCAGGTTGGACGAGGGGAATTCATTGGTACCGATGCTGGCATAGGTGAACAGCGTACCGCTGCCGCCCTCGATGTCGATCCAGCTGTCGGTGCGGGTCGCGCCCGTGTGGGCGGAGACGGCATAGAGCGTTTCCTTGTGCTCGACCAGGTACTTGGCCAGCGCCTTGAGGATCGCTGCACGTTGCTGGAAGTCCAGCTGCATCAGCGCCGGCAGGCCCTTCTTGCGGGCATGCTCCAGCGCTTCGCCGAAGTCGATGGATTCCTGGTGGGTGCTGGCGACGGTGTGGCCATTGACTGCGCTGTGCAGTGCTTGGGCCGGGCTTTCACCGAACCAGCGGCCGGCGATGAAACTCTGGAGCAGAGGGGGACGGGTAGTCATCGGGGACTCCTGATTTGCATAGTGGATGAGCTTTACAAAATGAGGCAGCAGCAGCGATTACATCCGTCACCACCGGCCGTTCGACCTGAGTAGCGGCGCCGCCGCGTATCGAAGGCGTGGCTACGGTACAAACTCCGCAGCGCCTTCGATACGGCCCGTCGGGCCTACTCAGGTCGAACGGTCAGCGGTGCGCGAGCGTATTCGTTGTTGCTCTCAGGGCTGGTACTGCCAGGCGCCATCAACGATCTTGACCATCACCGAAGCCCGCTGGTCCAGGCCCAGGTGATCGGTGGCCGACATGTTGTAGACGCCGTGCACGCCGGTGACTTCCTTGGTGGCTTCCAGCGCATCGCGCAGGGCGGCGCGGAATTCCGGCGTGCCCGGCTTGCCGCGCTTCAATGCCGCCGGAATGGCCGACTGCAGCAGCACGCCCGCATCCCAGGCATAGCCGCCGAAGAGCGAGACGCTGTCCTTGCCATGCGCGGCTTCATACTTGGCGGTGTAGTCCAGCGCCACCTTGCGGATGGGGTTGGCCGCAGGAAGCTGCGCCGCTACCAGCACGGGGCCGGCCGGCAGCAGGGTGCCGTCGAGCATCTTGCCGCCCACGCGCAGGAAGTCGGCATTGGCCACGCCGTGGGTCTGGTAGATCTGGCCCTTGAAGCCGCGCTCCTTCAAGGCACGCTGCGGCACCACGGCCGGGGTGCCGGAGGCGGCGATGAGGATGGCATCCGGCTTGGCCGCCACCAGCTTCAGGGCTTGCGCGGTGGCCGAGGTATCGTTGGGGGCGAAGCGTTCATTGGCCACCAGTTCCAGTTTCTTGAGGCCGGCGGCTTTCTTGAATTCTTCGTACCAGCCTTCGCCATAGGCGTTGGAATAACCGATGAAGGCGATGCGCTGGTAGCCTCGCGCCACCATGTCCTTGGCGATGGCCAGCGACATCATGATGTCGTTCTGCGGGGTCTTGAAGACCCACTTCTTCTTGGCGTCCATGGGCTCGACGATGCGCGCGGCGGCGGCCAGCGAGATCATCGGCGTCTGCGCTTCGGCGGCCACTTCGATCATCGAGATCGAGTTGGGGCTCACCGACGAACCGACGATCACATCCACATTGTTTTCGGAGACGAAGCGGCGCGCGTTCTTGACCGCCTGCGTGGTGTCGGAGACGTCATCGAGGACGATGTAGTTGATCTTCTGCCCGCCGATGGTGGCAGGCAGAAGTGCGATGGTGTTTTTTTCGGGGATGCCCAGCGAAGCGGCCGGGCCGGTGGTGGATACGGTGACGCCGACGTTGATGTCGGCGTGTGCGACGAGCGCGCAGCCGGCCAAAGCCAGCGCCAGCAAAGGGCGAGCAAACTGCATGGAGGTCTCCTTGATGATTTTGTCATTGTGGTGCTGCATGCCTGCAATGACGCTACCGATCAAGGGCTCACGTCATCGTTTCTTCTTCCCGGTGCCTTCCAGGCTGACGGCACCGATTCCGCCAAACAACAAATCGGACACGACCACGGCCATGCGTTCATGGGTCAGTTCGCCATCGGGCTTCAACCACATGAACATCCAGTTGATCATGCCGAACAACAGCATGGCCAGCGGCTTGGCCATGCGGCTGCGATCCAGTTCCGGCCGCACCGCGCACATGGCCTCGGCCACCGCCTTGACCACCTTGCGCTCGCCGCTGAGGATGCGCTTCTGGTCTCCCGGTTCCAGGAAACGCACGTCCTCGGTCAGCACGCGATGCTCGTTCTGGGCATCGCGGTATTCCTCCACGAAGCGCTGGATCAGCAGGCGCAAGCGCGGCTCGGGGTCCAGCTCCTGCTGCGCGACTTCATCGACCAGCGCACAGAGGCGATCGATGTGGTCTTCGCAGATGTGCATCAGCAACTGGTGCTTGTCGGCAAAGTAGTGATACAGCGACGCCTTGGACAGGCCACACGCCAGCGCCACCTCATTCATCGATGTGCCCACGAAACCATTGCGCGCAAACAAGGCTGCCGCCTGTTCGATGATGGTCTCGCGCTGGTTGTCGTATCCCGCTGCTCGCTTGCGTGGCATAAATGCTTCCTCGTCGATATTTCCGCAAAGTCATGATTGTGCCGTAAATCAAAACTCTTACGAAACATCTATCGGAGACATCCCGCTCTGCCAGCCTCCCTGCCCTGCCTCAACTTCCCTGCCTGCTGACCACGGTCAGAAAAAATCTTCAAAACATTATTGACCAACCGGTCGGTCGAAATTATTATTCCTCAAAAAACAGCGGCAGGCAAATGCTTTTTTCCATGCGTTTCAACCGGGAAAGACAAGCAAAGTTCAGCACGCTGCAACCACAAGCTGCTGGCGCCTGCAGTGAAAGCGCCGGCCAAGGAGACGCTGTGCCCTGTTATTCGATCGAAGGCGTGATCCCGGTGGTCGACCCGGCCGCCTATGTCCATCCCACGGCGGTGCTGATCGGCGACGTCATCGTCGGCCCCGATTGTTACGTCGGCCCGGCCGCCTGCCTGCGCGGCGACTTCGGCCGCATCGTGCTGGAACGCGGCGCCAACGTGCAGGACACCTGCGTGGTCCACGGCTTCCCCGGCCACGCGACAGTGGTGGGCGAGAACGGCCACATCGGCCACGGTGCGGTGCTGCACAGCTGCACCGTCGAACGCGATGCGCTGGTGGGCATGAATGCGGTGGTGATGGATGAGGCAGTGGTGGGCGCACAGTCCATCGTGGCGGCCTGCGCCTTCGTGCGCGCCGGCATGCAGATTCCCGCGCGTACCCTGGTGGCCGGTTTGCCGGCCAAGGTGGTGCGCGACCTGACGGAAGAAGAGATGGCCTGGAAACGGGCCGGTACCGAGACGTATCACGACCTCGCCAAGCGCAGCCTGAAGAGCCTGCGGGAGGTCAGCCCCCTGGCGCAGATCGAAGAGAACCGGCCGAGCCTGGCCGCGCCCTTCGTCGAACCGCTGATCGCGGCCAGACGGGCCTAGCAGACGGCAGCATATTTTTTTCAGTTTCAAGATTCACGCTTACACCTCACGCAGACGCAGGGCCGGTCCCTGCGGCAAGGACCGTGTTCGTCCTGCCTCCGCGTGATCCACCTTCATGGAGAAGCAGCATGTATGCACAACTCGTAGAAACCGGACTGGCCAAGGTGCGCAGCGCCGATGACATGTCCCCAGAAGAACAGGCCTTCCAGGCGCGCATCGATGCGGGCGTCAAGATCGAGCCCAAGGACTGGATGCCCGAGGCCTATCGCAAGACGCTGGTACGCCAGATCTCGCAGCACGCCCACTCGGAAATCGTGGGCCAGCTGCCCGAGGCCAACTGGGTCACGCGCGCCCCGACCCTGGAGCGCAAGGCCATCCTTCTGGCCAAGATCCAGGACGAAGCCGGGCACGGCCTCTACCTCTACAGCGCGGCAGAAACCCTGGGCGTGTCGCGCGATGCGCTGCTGGGCGACCTGCATTCCGGCAAGGCCAAGTACTCCAGCATCTTCAACTATCCGACCCTGAGCTGGGCCGACATGGGGGCCATTGGCTGGCTGGTGGATGGCTCGGCCATCATCAACCAGATCCCGCTGTGCCGCTGTTCCTATGGTCCCTATTCGCGCGCCATGGTGCGCGTATGCAAGGAGGAATCCTTCCACGCCCGCCAGGGCTACGACATCATGCTGGCGCTGTGCCGTGGCACGCCCGAGCAGAAGCAGATGGCGCAGGATGCGCTGAACCGCTGGTGGTGGCCGGCGCTGATGATGTTCGGTCCCTCCGATGCGGAATCGGTCAACAGCGCGCAATCGATGCAGTGGCGCATCAAGCTCTTCTCCAATGACGAACTGCGCCAGCGCATGGTCGACCAGACCATCCCGCAGATCGAATACCTGGGCCTGACCGTGCCCGACCCCGATCTCAAGTGGAACGAAGAACGTGGCCGCTACGACTTCGGTGAAATCAACTGGGACGAATTCCACAACGTCCTGCGCGGCAACGGCCCCTGCAACCGCGAACGCCTGGCCACCCGCAAGAAAGCCTATGACGACGGTGCGTGGTTCCGCGATGCGCTGGTGGCGCACGCCGACAAGCGTGCCGCGCGCAAGGCGGCGTGATTCGCCCATCGTCTGTTTCTGAATCGCTTCATCTCACAACCTGCCAGTGGCCGCCCGACATCACCGGGCGGCCCGCCAACAAGGAAACGCATCATGAGCAAGGAATGGCCTCTCTGGGAAGTCTTCATCCGCAGCCAGCACGGTCTGGCCCACAAACACGTCGGCAGCCTGCATGCCCCCGATGGCGAGATGGCCATCAACAATGCGCGCGACGTCTACACCCGCCGCAACGAAGGCGTGGGCATCTGGGTGGTGCGTGCCGCCGACATCGTCTCCTCCAGCCCCGGCGACAAGGCCCCGCTGTTCGAACCGGCCAACAGCAAGGTGTATCGCCACCCGACCTTCTTCCCCATGCCGGCCGAACTGAAGAACCTGTAAGAGGCGCGCACCATGACCCACAAAACCGATTACGTGCGACGCCTGGGCGACAACGTCCTGGTGCTCTCGCAACGCCTCTCCGAATGGTGTGGCAAGGGCCCGGCCCTGGAAGAAGACATGGCCTTGATCAACGTCTCGCTGGACCTGATCGGCCAGGCGCGCCTGTGGCTGGCCTACGCCGCTGAACTGGAAGGTGCAGGACGCAACGAAGACCAGCTGGCCTTCCTGCGCGATGCCCATCAGTTCCACAACCTGCTGCTGGTGGAGCTGCCCAATGGCAGCTATGCCGATACGCTGGCACGCCAGTTCCTCTTCGACGTGTGGCATTACTTCCTGCTTGAGGGACTCTGTGAAAGCAGCGATGCGCGCATCGCCGAGATCGCGCAGAAGTGCTTCAAGGAAGTCACCTATCACGTACGCCGCAGCACCGACCTGATGATCCGCCTGGGTGATGGCAGCGAAGAAAGCCATCGCCGCATGCAGGACGCCATCGATGCGCTGTGGATGTACACCGGCGAACTGTTCACCACCGACGCGCTGGACCAGGCCATGCAGGCCGATGGCATCGCACCGGATCTCGCAGAACTGCAGCAGAAGTGGCAGCAGCACGTCACCGAGGTGATGCGCGAAGCCACACTGCAACTGCCAGCGTCCGGACTGTGGATGCAGAGTGGTGGCAAGCAGGGACGGCATACCGAACACCTGGGCTACCTGCTGGCGGAGATGCAGTTCCTGCAGCGCACCTATCCGGGAGCAAGCTGGTGAACGAGCTGGCCTCCCGCGCGCAGACGCTGCAGGCGAGCATCTGGGAATGGCTGGAGGCCATTCCCGATCCGGAGATTCCGGTCATCTCGGTGGTGGACCTGGGCATCGTGCGCGCCGTCGAGGTTTCCGATGAGGATGCCGAGGCAGCACGCTGCACCGTGGTCATCACCCCGACCTACTCCGGCTGCCCGGCCATGGGCGTGATCGCGCAGGACATCAGCACGGCACTCAAGCAGCACGGACTGGCCGAGGTGGCCATCCGCACGCAGCTGGCACCGGCCTGGAACACCGACTGGATGAGCGAGAAAGGCCGCCGCAACCTGCAGCAATACGGCATCGCGCCCCCGGCGCAGCAGGTCATCGACATTCGCGGCATCAGTATCCGGCGACAAGCTGCACCGCAGGTGCAATGCCCGCATTGCGGTTCGATGCGGACGGTCTGCGTGAGCCAGTTCGGCTCCACCTCCTGCAAGGCGCTGTACCAGTGCAAGGACTGCCGCGAGCCGTTCGATTACTTCAAGGCGCATTGAGCCGCGCTCAATGTCCCAGAACAAAGGCACAAGATCATGAGCAAATTCTATCCACTGACCATCTCGGGCGTGAAACAGGAAACGCGCGACACCATCGTGGTCTCTTTCGCCGTCCCGCCCGAATTGCAGGACACGTTTTCCTACCAGCAAGGCCAGCACCTGACGCTGCGCTCGCACATCGAGGGCGAGGAATTGCGCCGCTCCTATTCGATCTGCGCGGCCACCCAGGAAAAGCAGTTGCGCGTGGCCATCAAGCGCGTACCGGGCGGGCTGTTCTCGAACTGGGCCAATGAATCCTTTGTCCCGGGACAAAGCATCGAAGTGATGCCGCCCATGGGCCACTTCAACGTCCCGCTGGATGCGGCCAACCGCAAGCACTACCTGGCCTTTGCGGCGGGCAGCGGCATCACGCCGATGATCTCCATCATCAAGACCACCCTGCTGGCCGAGCCGCACAGCCGCTTCACGCTGGTCTATGCCAATCGCGCTTCCTCCTCGGTGATCTTCAAGGAAGAGATCACCGACCTCAAGGATGCCTACCTCGAACGCCTCAACGTGATCTGGGTGATGAGCCGCGAACAGCAGGACGTGGAATTGTTCAACGGCCGCATCGACCGCAGCAAGTGCGATGCCTTCTTCGCCTCCTGGATCGACCTCAAGGACGTGGATGCCGCCTTCCTGTGCGGCCCGGAAGAAATGGTGCAGGCCGTCTCCGATTCGCTGCAGGCGCATGGCCTGCCCAAGACACAGATCAAGACCGAACTGTTCGCCGCCAGCGCGCCCACGCGTGCGCATGCTTCGCGCCCGGTCGTCGGCAAGAAGGAATGCGAAGTCACGGTCATCGTCGACGGTTATCACAACGTCTTCACCATGGACAAGGAAAAGGAATCCGTGCTCGACGCAGGCCTCAAGCACGGCATCGACCTGCGCTACTCCTGCAAGGGCGGCGTGTGCGCCACCTGCCGCTGCAAGGTGGTCGAGGGCAAGGTCGACATGGATGCCAACTACGCGCTCGAAGACTACGAGATCGCGCGCGGCTTCGTCCTGAGCTGCCAGTCCTTCCCGGTCAGCGACAAGCTGCTGCTGGACTTCGACCAGGACAACTGAGCCAGCCACGCCCGCACGATGCGGCCCTCCCTTTGATCAGCCCCTGAACTTTCCTGAGCCCATGAGCGACTCCACCATCCTCTTCGAAAACCATGACGGCATCGCCGTCATCACCCTGAACCGCCCCGACAAGCTCAACAGCTTCACCGTGGCCATGCACCTGGAATTGCGCGAGGCCATCGCCACGCTGCAGGCCGACACCAGCGTGCGGGTGTTGCTGCTCACCGGTGCCGGTCGCGGTTTCTGCGCCGGCCAGGACCTGGGCGACCGCGCCGTCAAACCCGGCGACGGCGCCGTCGACCTGGGCGAATCCATCGACAAGTACTACGGTCCGCTGGTGAAGTCGCTGCGGGCGCTGCCCTTCCCGGTGATCTGCGCCGTCAATGGCGTGGCCGCCGGTGCGGGCGCCAACCTGCCGCTGGCCTGCGACATCGTGCTGGCCGCGCGTTCGGCCAGCTTCGTGGAAGTGTTCTGCAAGCTGGGACTGATCCCCGATACCGGCGGCACTTATTTCCTGCCGCGCCTGGTAGGCACGGCGCGCGCCATGGGCATGGCACTGCTGGGCGAGAAGATCAGCGCCGAGCAGGCCGAACGCTGGGGCCTGATCTGGAAGTGCGTGGACGACGACAAGCTCATGGAAGAAGCCTGTGCCATGGCCACCCACTTCGCCCGCGCCCCGACCAAGGGCCTGGCCGCCACCAAGGCCACGCTGTATGCCAGCCCGGCCAATACGCTGCCGGAACAGCTGGACCTGGAACGCGACACCATGCGTGCCCTCGGCCACAGCCGCGATTACCGCGAGGGCGTGAGCGCCTTCCTGGAAAAGCGCGCGCCGCAATTCACGGGGCAATGACATGAGCGCAGCAGTGTCTCCGCACGCCCTGCCCGCCACGGCCCGCGTCGCTGTCATCGGCAGCGGCACCATGGGCGCCGGCATTGCGCAGGTGGCGGCAGTCGCCGGCCATCCGGTGCAGCTCTACGACAGTCGCGACGGTGCCGCGGCCAAGGCCATCGCCGACATCCGCGCCAGCCTCGACAAGCTGGCCAACAAGGGCAAGATCACGCACGAACAGGCGCAAGGCGCGAGCGACCGGCTGTCGGTAGCCCACGCGCTGCAGGAAATGCGCGATGCGCGCCTGGTGGTGGAAGCCATCGTCGAACAGCTGGCGGCCAAGCAGGAACTGTTCGGCAAACTGGAATCCATCGTCGATGCGCAGTGCATCCTGGCCAGCAATACCTCCTCGATCTCGATCACCCAGATCGCAGCCACGCTGCGCCATCCCGAACGTCTGGCCGGCATGCATTTCTTCAACCCGGTGCCGATGATGGCGCTGGTGGAAATCATCCGCGGCGTATGCAGCGATGCCACCGTGGTGCAGTGCCTGCATGACACCGCGCTGGCCTGGGGCAAGGTGCCGGTGGTGGCCGCCTCGACACCGGGCTTCATCGTCAACCGGCTGGCGCGTCCCTATTACGCCGAAGCCTTGCGCGTGCTCAATGAGCGCGGTGCGCAACCGGCGACCATCGACGCCATCCTGCGCGAGTCCGGCGGTTTCCGCATGGGGGCGTTCGAACTGATGGACCTGATCGGGCATGACGTCAATTTCGCCGTCACGCAATCGGTGTTCCAGGCGTATTTCAATGATCCGCGTTTCACGCCGTCGCTGATCCAGCAGGAACTGGTGCATGCCGGCTTCCTCGGGCGCAAGAGCGGACGCGGTTTCTATCGCTATGGCGCGGCACCGGAAACGCCACAGCCAGTCACCGTTCCTGCATTCGACACGCCCACGGTACCGCTGCAATTGTTCGGTACGCATCCGCTGGTGGAAGTGATCCGCGCGCGCTATCAGGGCCGCGTGGAGTACTGCGAGGCGCGCGCCGACCATCTGCTGATGAAGGCCGGCCCCGGCCGCCTCTACATGACCGGCGGCCGCACCGCGACCCAGCAATCCTACGACTACAACATGCCCGACGTGGTGCTGGTGGACCTGGCACTGGACTATGCCACGGCCCCGCGCCTGGCCCTGACCCGCGCCGACCAGTGCCGCGACCGTGCCTGGGAGGCGGTGGCCGGCGTGCTGCAACACTGCGGCTTTGCCCTCTCGCCGCTGCAGGACGTGCCGGGCATGGTGGTCATGCGCACCGTCTGCATGCTCATCAACGAAGCGGCGGACGCCGTCAGCCAGGGCGTGTGCAGCAAGCAGGACGCCGACCTTGCCATGCAGAAGGGCGTCAACTATCCGCGCGGCCCGCTGGCCTGGGCCGATGCCATCGGCGTCGACACCGTCGCCAATGTACTGCGCCAGCTCAGTGCCACCTATGGCGAAGACCGCTACCGCGTCTCGCCCCTGCTCCAACGACTGCAAGCATCCGGGAGGAAATTCCATGAGTGAGACCGCATTGTCATTCCCATCTGCCGAGATGGATCCGCAAGCCCTGGCCGAGGCCACGGTACAGGCCATGTTCCCGCGCGACAACGCTTCCCAGGCGCTGGGCATGAGGATCCTGGAAGTCGCGCCCGGCCGCGCGCGCATGAGCATGCTGGTGCGCAGCGACATGCTCAATGGCCACGCCACCTGCCACGGCGGTTTCATCTTCGCGCTGGCCGACAGCAGCTTTGCATTTGCCTGCAACAGCCGTAATCTCAACACCGTGGCATCGGGGTGCAGCATCGAATACGTGGCACCGGCCCTGCGCAATGACGTCCTGACTGCCGAGGCACAGGAACGCACGCTGGCCGGCCGCACCGGGGTCTACGACATCACCGTGAGCAACCAGGACGGCAAGATCATCGCGCTGTTCCGGGGCAAGTCCTATCGCATCAAGGGCGAGGTGATCACCGGATTGCCGGCGGCACGACAAGACCACGCATAAAAGAACACCAATACCAACAGAGACAGGAGACCACCATGACCACCCGCACTCCACAACCCGGCGATCTGGAACCCATCGAAACCGCCAGCCGCGACGAACTGCAGGCGCTACAGCTGCAGCGCCTGAAATGGTCCTTGCAGCACGCCTATGACAATGTGGCGCACTACCGCAATGCCTTCGACCAGGCCGGGGTCCATCCGGACGATCTCAAGAGCCTGTCGGATCTGTCCAAATTTCCCTTCACCACCAAGCAGGACCTGCGCGACCACTATCCCTTCGGCATGTTTGCCGTACCGCGCGAACAGGTGGTGCGGGTGCACGCTTCCAGCGGCACCACCGGCAAGCCGACCGTGGTGGGCTACACGCAGAACGACATCGATACCTGGGCTACCGTGGTGGCGCGCTCCATTCGCGCCGCCGGTGGCCGACGTGGCGACATCGTGCAGATTTCCTATGGCTACGGCCTGTTCACCGGCGGACTGGGCGCGCATTACGGCGCGGAAAAACTGGGCTGCACCGTGATCCCCATGTCGGGCGGCCAGACCGAGAAGCAGGTGCAGCTCATTCGTGATTTCAAACCCAGCATCATCATGGTCACGCCCTCCTACATGCTCAACGTGATCGAGGAGTTCCAGCGCCAGGGACTGGATGCGGCGGCCAGCTCGCTGAAGGTCGGCATCTTCGGTGCCGAGCCCTGGACCGATGCCATGCGCCGCGAGATCCAGCAGCGCGCCGGCATCGATGCAGTGGACATCTACGGCCTCTCCGAAGTGATGGGGCCGGGCGTGGCCAGCGAATGCATCGAGAGCAAGGATGGCCCGGTGATCTGGGAAGACCATTTCTATCCCGAGATCATCGACCCGGATACCGGCGAAGTGCTGCCCGATGGCTCTGAAGGCGAACTGGTCTTTACCTCGCTGACCAAGGAAGCGCTGCCGATGATCCGCTACCGCACGCGCGACCTCACGCGCCTGTTGCCGCCGACCTCGCGCGCGATGCGCCGCATCGGCAAGATCACCGGACGTTCGGACGACATGCTCATCATCCGTGGCGTGAACGTGTTCCCGACCCAGATCGAGGAACTGATCCTGAAGCTGCCGCAACTGGCCCCGCAGTACCAGCTGCAGATCGAACGCCACGGCCACATGGACAGCATGTGCGTCTTCGCCGAGCTGCGCGAGGATGCCTCCAACGAACACGTGGAAGCGCTGGAGAAGGAACTGCAGCACAGCATCAAGACCTATGTCGGCATTTCCACCAAAGTGACGGTGGTGCCGGCCGGCATGATCGAGCGCACTTCGGTGGGCAAGGCCAAACGCGTGATCGACCATCGCAAGAAGGCGGAAGCCGCCGTCACGTCGGCCGTTCCGGCCTGATGCCCGGCCCTGCAACCCTTGATCCAGGAAGAAAGACACCTATGGAAGCATTGATCTGTGACGCCATCCGCACGCCCTTCGGCCGCTATGGCGGTGCATTGGGCGCGGTGCGCGCCGATGACCTGGCGGCCGCGCCCATTCGCAGCCTGATGGAGCGCAACCCCGGCGTGGACTGGCGCTGCGTCGACGACATCCTCTACGGCTGCGCCAACCAGGCCGGCGAAGACAACCGCAACGTGGCCCGCATGGCCGGTCTGCTGGCCGGCTTGCCCATCGAGGTGCCGGGCACCACCCTCAACCGCCTGTGCGGCTCCAGCCTCGATGCAGTGGGCATGGCTGCACGCGCCATCAAGTCGGGCGAGGTGCAGCTGATGATCGCCGGCGGCGTGGAGAGCATGACGCGCGCGCCCTTCGTGATGGGCAAGGCGGAATCGGCTTTCTCGCGCAGTGCCGCGATCTTCGATACCACCATCGGCTGGCGCTTCGTCAATCCGCTGATGAAGGCGCAGTACGGCATCGACTCGATGCCCGAGACGGCCGAAAACGTCGCCACCGATTTCAACATCAACCGCGCCGACCAGGACGCCTTTGCGCTGCGCAGCCAGCAACGCTGGGCGGCAGCGCAGGAGGCCGGTTTCTTCGCGGGCGAGATCGCACCGCTGGCCATCCCGCAGAAGAAGGGCGATCCGCTCATCATCACCACCGACGAACATCCGCGCCCGGACACCACCCTGGCCACGCTGGCCAAACTGAAGGGCGTGGTGCGTCCCGATGGTACGGTCACGGCCGGCAATGCCTCCGGCGTCAACGACGGCGCCTGCGCGCTGCTGCTGGCCTCGCCCAAGGCGGCCGACCTGTATCGCCTGAAGCCGCGTGCGCGCGTGCTGGGCATGGCCACCGCCGGTGTCGCGCCGCGCATCATGGGCTTCGGCCCGGCCCCGGCGGCACGCAAGGTATTGGCGCAAGTCGGGCTGACGCTGGCGCAGATGGATGTGATCGAACTCAACGAAGCCTTTGCCGCACAGGGACTGGCGGTGACGCGCGATCTGGGCTTGCCCGACGATGCCGCACACGTCAATCCGAATGGCGGTGCGATTGCCATCGGCCATCCGCTGGGGGCTTCCGGCGCGCGGCTGGTGACCACCGCCCTCAACCAGCTGGAGCTCGCCGGCGGCCGCTATGCGCTGTGCACCATGTGCATCGGCGTGGGCCAGGGCATCGCGCTGGTGATCGAACGGGTGTGAGCCCATGAGACTGGCCCGTGCGCGCATGTTTGCTCGCTTGCAACATGCCGCGCACGGCAGCAGCACTTCACGAAGCTGACATCGGGATCGGGTAAAATGCCCGGCCACGGCAGGCCTTTGCCGAGCTCCGGAGCTCGCCGCCCTGCCCCCGAATCCACCCCGCCGGCCTGCGCGCCGGCCCTTCGCCAGTGCAGCATCATGAGCAAGCAAGCCAACAGCGCCCCCGGCCGCCAGCCGAACCGGGCCAAACCCACTGCCGAGAGCGCCCCGCAGGCGCATGAGATCCGCCCCGGCCAGTCCATCGAACTGCTCAAGGAACTCCACATCCTCACGCGCGACGGCAAGCTGAACCAGGACAGCCGCCGCAAACTGAAACAGGTCTACCACCTCTACCAGTTCATCGAACCGCTGCTGCAGGAAGTGCTGGACGATCATCCCGACGTGAGCCTGGTCGACCATGGCGCGGGCAAATCCTATCTCGGCTTCATCCTCTACGACCTGTTCTTCAAAAGCCTGCAAGGGGCACCGCGCATCTACGGCATCGAAACGCGCGAAGAGCTGGTGCGCAAGTCCGAAGAACTGGCGGCACGCCTGGGCTTTGGCGGCATGTCCTTCCTGAACCTGTCGGTGGCCGATTCCATCACCTCGCCCAGCCTGCCGGAAAAGATTGACGTCGTCACCGCCCTGCACGCCTGCGATACCGCCACCGATGACGCCATCCATTTCGCGCTGGCCAAACAGGCCCGCTTCATCGTGCTGGTGCCGTGCTGCCAGGCCGAAGTGGCCTCGGTGCTCAATCGCAACAAGGGCAAGTCGCTTGCCAATTCGCTCACCGAGATCTGGCGCCATCCGCTGCATACGCGCGAATTCGGCAGCCAGGTCACCAACGTGCTGCGCTGCCTTCAGCTGGAAGCGCATGGCTACAAGGTCAGCGTCACCGAGCTGGTGGGCTGGGAACATTCGATGAAGAACGAGTTGATCATTGCGCAATACCGCGACCTGCCGCGCCGCCGTCCGGCCGAGCGCCTGCAGGAAGTGCTGCGCACGCTGGGGCTGGAAGAGATGGGCGAGCGCTTCTTCGCGCCCCTGGCCGCCTGAGCCGGCGCCAGCAGGCAAGCGGACGGGAACGCTTCTTGCTGCACAGGAATGACAGCGGGACGGGCTTCATTTGCCGCCGTCCCTGCCGATAACGTCGGATCGGATCACGGCAATCGCAATACAGGCAGTCAGGCCGCACGCGCGACATCGCGGCCGCAGGGAGACCGGGCAACCGGATTGGGCAAGGGGCCGGCCGGACGCCGGAAAATGCAGATGAGCACATGAAAGCCACCATCGATATGGAATCGCTGATTGCCGACAACGAGCAACTGAGGAGCGAGCTGCAGGAGCTGCTGCAGCAGGCGCACATCAACCAGTCCATCATCGAGCGCCATCAGGCCTTCGACCTGAAACTGATCGGCGCCAGCGAATTCCGCGAACTGATTGACGTCATCCTGACCGTGATGCCCGGCGTGTTCAGCCTGGAGACGGTGACGCTGTCCCTGATCGATGGCGACTACGCGATCCAGCGCATCCTGCGCGACCTGCAGATCGGCGTGAACGAATTCCCCAAGCTGCTGTTCCTGAAGGCCCCGCTGCACTTCATCGAAGAGGATGGTCCGCTGGACGATGAAAAACCGCGCCTGGGCCAGTACGTGCCGGCGCTGCACGGCGCGCTGTTCCCGCATTACCAGCCGGTGAGCGTGGCGGTGCTGCCGCTGGTGCGCCAGCACCGGCTGCTGGGCTACCTGTCGCTGGGCAGCGCCTATGCCGAGCGCTTCACCCGCAGCCTGGCCACCGACTTCATCCAGCGCCTGGCGACCGTGGCGGCCATCTGCCTGGAAAACGTCATCAACAACGAACGCCTCAAGCACATCGGCCTCACCGATCCGCTGACCGGCGTGAACAACCGCCGCTACATCGAGCAGCGCATGCAGGAAGAGGTGGCACGCAGCCAGCGTGACCGCTCGGCGCTGTCTTGCCTGTTCATCGACATCGACCATTTCAAGCGCGTCAACGACCAGTTCGGCCACCAGAGCGGAGACGATGTGCTGCGTGAAGTGGCCGCGCGCATCAAGAAGGAACTGCGCCTGTCGGATGCGCTGGGCCGCTTCGGCGGGGAAGAGTTCGTGGTGCTGCTCACGCACGCCACGCGGGACGACGCCGCACGTATCGCCGAACGTATCCGCGCCGGCATCTGCAGCCGTGGCGTGATGATCGAAGGCTCGCGCGATCCGCTGCGCATCAGCGCCTCCATCGGCGCGGCCTCGCTGTCACCGCCCGACCGCAGCCGTCCCGCCGCCGAGGTCAAGCAGGCCATGCTCAAGGCCGCCGACCAGGCGCTCTACCAGGCCAAGGAAGCCGGGCGCAACCGGGTCATGCTGGCACCGGCCGAATGAGCGGCTGATCAGGCCGGCTGCGCCGCCACCCGGCGGTCGCGCACGATCCACGGGGCGGCGATGATGAGTACGCCGCCGATCAGATCCTGCGGCCGCAGCTCGGCGGCGCCCAGCATCCAGGCAGAGAAAGTCGCCACCAGGATTTCGGCCAGCATGATGACGGCCGCGATGTTGGCCGGCAGCCGCGCCACGCCATATTGCAGGCTCAGGTTCGACACCAGGAACAGCACCGCCCACAGCGCCACCACGGGCGCAGCCGCCATCGGCAGGGGCAGCGGCCAGGCCACCACCCCGGCCGCCGACAGCACCACGCCCAGCAGGCTGGCAAAGACCCCGCTACCCACCAGCATCGCCACCGCCCGCGTGCCATCGGAGAAACCGTGCAGGCGGCGCAACAGCACGTTGGTCACCGCAAACAGCAGGCCCGAGGCCACCGCCATCCAGTCCGGCAGGCTCTGCGGCAGCGGCAGGCCCAGGCGCGGCTGGTACAGCACGATGAAGGCGCCCCCCAATCCCAGGGCCACGCGCGCCAGCGAGCGCGGGGTAATGGCCTCATGCAGCACCAGGCGCGCCAGGATCACGGTCCACACCGGCATCAGGTAGAACAGCAGGATCACCCGCACCACGTCGCCATAGGCCACTGCCATGTTGAAGGAGGCATTGGTCAGCCCCGTGGCCAGCCCCACGCCCAGCAGGGCCGGATGGCGCCACAGCAGCGGCAGTTCGCGATGGCGCAGGGTCAGCAGCAAGAGCGCACAGCCGCTGAAGATGGCGGCCGTGGCCCAGACCGGATGCAGGCCCATGCCTTCCAGCGCGCGCGTGCCGGTCCAGGACAGGCCCCAGATGAAGGTGTTGAGCAGCAAGGCGGCGACGGCGGATTTGGGAAGGGAGTGCATGTCGTGTTAAGGAGGAGGCGCGTCAGTCAATCCGGCAGGCAAGCCAATGTACGTGCGCAGTGGCAGACGGTGGTTGGCCGGCGCTGATAGCGGGTATTAATCCAGGCTTAATGCTCCCAGCAAGGAGCATTAACAAAATCAAAATGCCGTTCAGTGCAGCACTGAACGGCATTCAATTGCAGCACGGCCGCAGACGGAACATCAGCTGCGCTTGGCCTCGGCCTGCAGGCGTTCGTACTTGTCCATCAACTGCTCGCGGCTTTCGCGCCAGGCCGGATTGAAGGGGATGCAGGCCACCGGGCAGACCTGCTGGCACTGCGGCTCCTCGAAATGGCCCACGCATTCAGTACATTTGTCCGGATCGATCTCATAGATCTGCGGCCCCATGTAGATGGCCTCGTTGGGGCATTCCGGTTCGCAGACGTCGCAGTTGATGCAATCGTCGGTAATCATCAGTGCCATTGCCGCACCTCGCTTGCTTGAAACATCATTGCACTACCTTTTGCTTGCCTGTTGCCTGGCTTGAATCCTGACCATCGCCGGCATCATTGCTTGGCGATCTTTTCCTTGAGCCACTTCTCTACCGAGGGGAACACGAACTTGGACACATCGCCGCCCAGCTGCGCAATCTCGCGCACGATGGTGCCGGAGATGAACTGGTACTGGTCGGACGGGGTCAGGAACAGCGTTTCCACGTCCGGCAGCAGGTAGCGGTTCATGCCGGCCATCTGGAATTCGTATTCGAAGTCCGAGACCGCGCGCAGGCCGCGCACGATGACGCGCGCATTGTTCTGGCGCACGAAATCCTTCAAGAGGCCCGAGAAGCTCTCCACCTGCACATTGGGATAATGCCCCAGCACTTCGTTGGCAATCGACAGGCGCTCTTCGAGCGAAAAGAAGGGCTTCTTGTTCTTGCTGTCGGCTACGCCCACGACCAGCTTGTCGAACAATCCGGAAGCGCGGCGGACCAGGTCCTCATGACCGCGCGTCAACGGATCGAATGTCCCCGGATATACAGCTGTGACCATGGTGTCTCCTCTCCGGCTATTGAATCAGAAGGCGCATTATGCCTCAATTTGGGTGCCGCTTTTGCGTTGCAATAAATGATAGAAGACCATGCCGGCCTTGTCGGCGCGGACCACTTCCCAGTCCTGCATCCATTCGGGGGCCTGCTCGCCGTCGAGCGGATATTCGGCTTCGGCATAGACCAGTCCGGAGGGCGTGAGCAAAGGCATGCAGGCAGGCAACACTTTTTCCAGCCAGCCCTGGTGATACGGCGGATCGATGAAGACCAGGCCGTAGCCGCCAGGCTCGCGCTGGGCCGCGCTCTGCACGGCCGCCAGGGCGTCACCACGGACGATGGCCAGCTTGTCGGCCTTGAGCTTGTCGCGGTTGGCTTCCAGCTGGCGCACGGCCGGGCCGCTGTTTTCCACCATCACCACGCGGCGCGCGCCACGGCTGGCGGCTTCGAAACCGAGGGCGCCGGAGCCGGCGAAGAGATCCAGGCAGGCCACTTGCTCCCAGGCGCCATCGATGAGATGGGTGATCCAGTTGAAGACGGTCTCGCGCACGCGGTCGGGCGTAGGACGCAGGCCTTCGGCGTCCAGCACCGGCAGCGGCGTGCGCTTCCACTGGCCGCCGATGATGCGCACCTGGTGCGGGCCACGGTTGACGGGCCGGGATGGCTTGCCGCCCTTGGAGGGCGCGCCATGGGAGGGGGGACTGCTCTTGCGCATGACTTTCCTTGCTGCTGACGGCGGGGCCGTCGACGGGTTCGGTGGATCCCGTGATTCTCGAACGAAATGAACTAAATGATTTAATCGGCGGCTTCACCGACGATGACGGTGGACAACTCTTCCGGATGCACATGCTTGCGGAAGGCCGCGCGCACATCCTGCACGCTCACCGCGCGGATGCGTTCGATCCAGTGGTCCAGGTAATCCAGCGGCAGGCCATAGAAGCCGATCACCGAAAGGTTCTCCAGCAGCTTGGCATTGCTGTCGATGCGCAGCGCGAAGCCACCGGCGAGGTTGTCCTTGGCGGCCTTCAGTTCGGCGGCGGTCGGGCCTTCCTGCAGGAATTTGTCCAGCGTGGCGCGGGTCACGCGCAGGGCTTCGGCGGTCTGCTCCTTCTTGGTCTGCAGGCCGATCTGAAACGGACCCGGCTGCGCCAGCGGCGAGAAATAACTGTAGACGCTGTAGCTGAGACCGCGCTTCTCGCGCACTTCATCGGTCAGGCGCGAGACGAAACCGCCGCCGCCCAGCACGTAGTTGCCCACCGTGAGTGCGAAGAAATCATTGTCGCCGCGCTGGATGGCCGGGGCACCGATGAGGATGTGCGATTGCGAAGCCGGATGGGCGATGCGGCGCTCCACGCCCTTGGGCGCAGCCACTTGCGGCAGGGCCGGCAAGGCGCTGCCCTGCGGCAGTTCACGCGTGAGGGCGCTGGCGATGCTGCGCGCCTGCGCTTCGGTGATGTCGCCGATCAGGGCAATCACGGCGCGGTTGGCCACGTAGTGGGCGCGATGGAAGGCCAGCAGGTCCTCACGGGTGATGGCCTGCAGACTGGCTTCGCTGGCATCGACGGCATAGGGATGGCTGCCGTAGGCGGCTTCCATGAAGGCCTTCTCGGCGATGGTTTCGGGCTTGGTCAGTTCTTCCTTCAGATTGGCGATGGCCAGCGCACGGTCACGCTCCAGGCCCGCCTGCGGGAAGGCCGGATGGGCCAGCATGCGGCCCAGCAAACCCAGCGCGGCATCGCGCTCGGCGGGCGAGGACAGGCTGCGCAGGCTCACGCCGGCACGGTCCTGCCCGGCACCGCCATGCTGCTGGGCGGCGACATCGGCAAAGCCGTCGAGGATCTGGGCTTCGGTGAGTGCCGGCGCGCCGTTGGCGGCCTCCACGCCGCGCGTGAGGCTGGCCACGGTCAGCTCGGCCAGGCCGGCCTTGGCGGCGGGATCACGGCGCTGGCCGGCATCGAACTGCACGCTCACATCCAGCATGGGAATGGAGTGATTGGCCACGAACAGCACGCGCGCGCCATCGGGCTGGGTCCAGGACTGGATGGCCAGGGCCGCCGAAGCGGGAGCGCTGCAGAGGAAGGCCAGCGGGAGCAGCAGGAGAGGAAGAATTTTTTTCATGGAAACGGAAATCGAAAGCGACGGGGCAAGCGTGATGTCAGGCGTTCTGTTCAGGGTCGGGCTCAGCGGCCGGCTGCCCGCCCAGCCACTGCAGGATGGGCTGCCACTGGTCGAGATCGCGCTGCACGCGCGAGGGCGCGATATCCCACAGGGTCAGACCGTGTGCAGCCAGTTGCACGTAGTTCTGCGTATCGCGCAGATGGCCCAGCACCGGCAGCTTCAGGCCCTCGATGAAGCGCTGCAGCTGCTCGGCCGAGCGGGTGCGGGCATCGACCCGCATGCCGACGATGCCGACATCGATCTGGCCATCGCGCACCGCCTTTTCATTGGCCAGGCGGCGCAGGAAATCCTGGGTGGCCAGGATGTCGAAAATCGAGGGCTGCAGCGGCACCAGGATCTTGTCGGCCAGCTTGAGGGTATCGTTGAGACGCCAGCCATGCAGCCCGGCGGGCGTGTCCAGCACCACGTGGGTGCTGCCCTTGGGGGGCTTGGCGACGTAGTCCTCGTTGATGTCCCAGGTGCTGATGGGGCGCGCCTGTTCCGGACGGATCGACAGCCAGGCGCGCGAAGACTGCTGGCGGTCGATGTCGCCCAGCATGACGGCATGGCCAAGACTTGCGAAATAACCGGCCAGGTTGGTGGCCAGGGTGGTCTTGCCTACGCCTCCCTTGGGGTTGGCGACGACGATGACGGGCATGGTTTTCTCCGTAAAGAACAGAAGCCGATCGATCAGGAAAGGAAGAACTCAGCGACTTGGGCATCCCATTAAGCCTGCGTTAATGCCGTTCGATACAGCATTCATCCCGGCTTAATGGTGCAAAAAACGTCAATCCTCAATGCAACAGGCCGGGCGGCGGCGCGGCGGGCTTCTTGCCGTTCAGCGGCAGCGGGACCAGCGTGGCGACCGTGAGCGTATCGTCCTTGAAGTATTTCTGGGCCACCGCCTGCACCTGGGCGGCGGTCACGCTTTTGAGGCGGTCGATGATGCGGTCGATGTTCTTCTGGCCCAGGCCGGTGGTTTCCATCATGCCGATCTCCATGGCCTGGCCGAAAACGGAATCGCGCTTGTAGACCTGCGAGGCGATCAGTTGCGTCTTGACGCGCTGCAGTTCCTGCTCGGAGACGCCTTCGCTGGCGATGCGCTGCACTTCGGCGCGCAGCAGGCCTTCCAGCTGTTCGGTGGAAACGCCGTTGGCCGGGCTGCCTTCCAGCGTGAACAGCACCGGGCCGCGTGCTACACCGCTGTAGCTGGCACCGACTGCAGTGGCCTGGCTGGCGGTGCGGATCAGGTTGGCTGTCAGGCGGGCATTGTCATAGCCATCCAGCACGGCGGAGAGCACGTCGAGGGCGTAGGCTTCCTGGTCGGCTTCCACATTGCGCAGGGCGGGCACCTTCCAGGCCATCACGACATAAGGATTTTCAGCCGGTGCCTTGACGGTGACGCGGCGCAAGCCCAGTTGCTCGGGCTCGTTCTGCGGCTTGCCCTGGGGCACGGGGTGGGACGGGATCTTGCCGAAATATTTTTTGGCCAGGGCCAGCACGCGCTGGGCGTCGACGTCCCCGGCCACCACCAGGGTGGCGTTGTTGGGGGCGTACCACTGGCGATACCAGCCGGCGATGTCCTGCACCGTCATGTGCTGCAGGTCGTCCATCCAGCCGACCACGGGGTGGTGATAGGGGTGGGCGGTCCAGGCGGCGGCGTTCAGGGCTTCATTCAGCAGGCCCATGGGCTGGTCATCGGTGCGCCAGCGGCGTTCTTCCATGATGACGCGGATTTCCTTGGCGAATTCCTTGGCGTCGAATTGCAGGTTGGCCATGCGGTCGGCTTCGAGCGCCATCACCTTTTCCAGATGGCTCTTTTCGATCTGCTGGAAGTAGGCGGTGAAGTCATTGGCGGTGAAGGCGTTTTCCTGCCCGCCCAGCTCGGCCACCAGGCGGCTGAATTCGCCGACCTTGTGGTTCTTGGTGCCCTTGAACATCATGTGTTCCAGCGCATGCGATACCCCGGTGGTGCCGTTGAGTTCATCGATGCTGCCGACCTTGTACCAGACCATCTGCACCGCCGTGGGGGCGCGCCGGTCTTCCTTGACGACCACTTTCATGCCGTTGGCCAGCACGAATTCGCGCGCCGGCTCGGCCCGCACCTGCGCCGCCGTAGCGGCCAGGAGGCTCAGCAGGGCGGTGGCCAGGAGGGCTCTGATCTTCGATTTCATGGGCTGTGCTCTGATAAAATGCAGTATTCATTGACCCTGGCGGCCATGCGCGGGTCTTGTGGAAGGGCAATTGTAACCTGTCCACTGCGGTTGTCAGGGCAGCCACGCGCCTGCCGTCCCGCCCTCCCCCGCCCCGGCCGCAGCTACCATCCAGCCTATCCGCCATCCGATGTTCAGTTTTTTCAAAAGAAAACCCAAACCGGAAGCGCAACCCGCGCTGCCGCCCCAGGCCGAACCGGCAGCCCAGCCGGCCCCGGTGGTTCCGCCCCCGACTGAATCCGTTGCTCCTGCTCCTGCCGCTCCCGCTGCGGTTCAGCCACCAGTTGCCGCGCCTGCACCGGTAGCACCCCCAGCCCCGACGCCGATCGCTGACCCGGAGCCTGTGCCCCAACCCTTGACTGCCCCGGCCGCCCCCCCGGAGCCGGTGGCCGCCGTCGAAGAGGCCGCCGAAGAAGTCGAGATCGTCGCCGCGCCGGAACCGGCCCCAGAGGTCAAGCGCTCGTGGCTGTCGCGCCTGAAGGCCGGGCTGTCCAAGACCTCGAGCAACCTGACCACGCTGTTCGTGGGTGCGCGCATCGATGAAGACTTGTACGAGGAACTGGAATCGGCCCTGCTGGTATCGGACGCCGGCGTGGAAGCCACCCAGTGGCTGCTGGCCGAACTGAAGAAAAAAGTCAAAAACGAGCGCCTGACCGAAGCCGCCCAGGTGCGCACCGCCCTGCGCACCCTGCTGATCGACCTGCTGCAGCCGCTGCAGCGCCCGCTGGTGCTGGGCCGCGACAAGCCGCTGGTGATGATGATTGCCGGCGTCAACGGTGCCGGCAAGACCACCACCATCGGCAAGCTGGCCCTGCATCTGCAGGCGCACGGCCAGTCGGTGCTGCTGGCCGCCGGCGACACCTTCCGCGCTGCGGCCCGCGAGCAGTTGGCGGTCTGGGGCGAGCGCAACAACGTCCAGGTGATCGCGCAGGAATCCGGTGATCCGGCCGCCGTGGCGTATGACTCGGTGCATTCGGCGCAAGCCCGAGGCACCCATGTGGTGATGGTCGATACCGCCGGCCGCCTGCCGACGCAATTGCACCTGATGGATGAACTCAAGAAGATCAAGCGGGTCATTGCCAAGGCGATGAACTCGGCACCGCATGAAGTGCTGCTGGTCATCGACGGCAACACCGGCCAGAATGCGCTGGCCCAGGTCAAGGCCTTCGATGATGCGCTGGGGCTGACCGGCCTGGTGGTGACCAAGCTGGATGGCACCGCCAAGGGCGGCATCCTGGCCGCCATCGCCAAGACCCGCCCGGTGCCGCTGTACTTCATCGGCGTGGGCGAGAAGATCGAAGACCTGCAGCCGTTCAATGCCACCGAATTCGTCGATGCCCTCCTGAGTTGAACCGATGATTGAATTTACCCGGGTTTCCAAGCAATACGCGCGCGAGGTCTATGCCCTGCGCGACATTACGTTGTCGGTGAAGAAGGGCGAATTGATCTTTTTGGCCGGCCCTTCCGGTGCCGGCAAGTCCACGCTGCTGAAGATGATCGCGGCCATCGAGCGGCCCACTTCGGGCAAGCTCACCGTCAGCGGCACCGACATCGCGGGCTTGAAACCTTCCGGCCTGCCCTACCTGCGGCGCAACCTGGGGCTGATCTTCCAGCAGCAGAAGCTGTTGCTGGACCGTAATCTGCTGGCCAACGTGATGCTGCCGCTGATCGTGACCGGCTCTTCCCGCCCGGATGCGGAAAAGCGCGCCCGCGCCGCGCTCGACAAGGTCGACCTGCTGGAGAAGGCCATGTGCGAGCCGCTGGAACTGTCCGGCGGTGAGCAGCAGCGCGTGGCCATTGCGCGCGCCATCGTCAACCGTCCGCAGATCATTCTGGCTGACGAGCCGACGGCCAATCTGGACCGGGCCAATGCCAACAAGGTGCTGGCCGCCCTGAAATCCTTCCACGGCGTGGGCGTGACCTGCCTGATCTCGACCCACGACGAAAATTTCCTCACCGGTGCCGACCGCATCATCTACCTGGACCGTGGCCGCATCGTCGATGGCTGGCACAACGGCGTGGCCAATCCCGTGGAGGTGTCGCCATGAACTGGCTCCGACAGCATTTCGCCGCCATTGCGGACGCCCTGCGCCACCTGCTGCGCTCGCCGGGCAATTTCCTGTTGAACGTGCTGGTGGTCTCGATTGCGCTGGCGCTGCCCTTTGCCGGCCTCTCGGCGCTGGAAAACGTGCGCCCGATCTCGGAGCAGATGTCGGTGGAACCGGAGATCAGCATCTTCATGAAACCCGATGCCAGCCGCGAGGCCGCGCAGGCCGTGGGCAAGACCATCAGCCAGGTGTTGAAGGACAGCAACACCAATGGCAAGGTCGAGTTCATCCCGCGCGAAAAAGCCTTCGATGCGATGAAGAGCAAGACCGGCCTGGCCGACGTGCTCGCCACGCTGGGCAGCAATCCGCTGCCGGACAGCTACGTGGTGCGCCTGCCCGGCTTCGAGAACGCCA
Organism: Herbaspirillum sp. Her4; assembly: GCF_057961335.1. Taxonomy (NCBI): domain Bacteria; kingdom Pseudomonadati; phylum Pseudomonadota; class Betaproteobacteria; order Burkholderiales; family Oxalobacteraceae; genus Herbaspirillum; species Herbaspirillum sp. Her4. The sequence goes on from NZ_CM176330.1 coordinate 271,461, forward strand.
TGAATGCCAGCCGGGTGGACGACATCGCCCAGCAGCTCAAGAAGCAGCCGGGCGTGGATACGGTGCAGATCGATTCCGAATGGGTCAAGCGCCTGGCGGCGCTGCTGCGCATCCTGCGACTGGTGCTGCTGTTCCTGGGGATCACGCTGGGGGCGGTGGTGGTGGCGGTCGTCTTCAACACGATTCGCCTGCAGGTGATGACGCAGCGCGACGAAATCGAGGTCTCGCGGCTGTTCGGGGCGACCAATTCCTTCATCTATCGTCCGTTCTATTACACCGGCGCGCTGCTGGGCCTGTGTGCGGGCGCGGTGGCGCTGGGGCTGGTGGTGGCGGCGCAGCAGCCGCTCAATGAAGCCATCCTGGATTTCGCCCACCTGTATGCCTCGGAATTCCAGCTGGCCCTGCCCAGCCCCATGGCCATCGGCCTGCTGCTGGCCATCAGCGGCTTGTTGGGCTTGTTCGGGGCGATGCTCTCGGTGCGCAGGCAGTTGGCCAGGAAGGCTTGAGCGCCAGCTCAGCCATCCGGTTCGCCAAGCCAGAAAGCCCGCTCATGCGGGCTTTCCTTTTTTGACAGGAACATTCACCTGATCCTGCTGCCCATACAATAAGAGCGGCGTCAGATCGTCTTCTACTTGAAGCCAAGTTCATTTGACCGGTTTACCACCCCCCCCCAGCACCGAAGCTTCCCAATGCAGGATGGCCATTTCCTGCGCCTTGCCCCTCACTTGGCGCGCTGCAAAAAAGTGTTACAAGTTTCTGGCCCCCTTTTGACCCCAATCGCAACTTTTGTCGCCCAAAGGCGACTAATATGAAGGGGAAGCAACGCAATGATTAGCTGAGAAGCAATAGTTCTTGGCTATCAACACCGCACCATCATGCAATTAGCACTCTTGGGTGACGAGTGCTAGAATACCTTATTGAATTGCTCCAGTTTTATCGGAGCACAGCACCAAACAGCGTCTGGCCACGTTGGCCGCGCCGGGGAAGTTGGCAACATTGCCCCCGGCAACCGAAGCATCCGCTTCCTACCGTTTCATACTGTTTCCGCAAAGGAACCAAGGAGAATCCATGAAAACTGCGTCTGCACACACTGCACTCATGCCTGCCGAGTCCAATGCACTCGCGCTGGGTTTTTCCGGCAGCCTGGGCAATATCGACGCGTATATCTCGGCAGTGAACCGCCTGCCCATGCTGACCCACGAAGAAGAGATCAAGCTGGCGCGCGACCTGCGTGAAAAGAACGACCTGGGCGCCGCTCAGAAGATGGTGCTGTCGCACCTGCGCTTGGTGGTGTCGATTGCCCGTGGCTATCTCGGCTACGGCCTGCCGCACGCCGACCTGATCCAGGAAGGCAATATCGGCCTGATGAAGGCCGTCAAGCGCTTCGACCCGGCCCAGAACGTGCGTCTGGTGTCTTATGCCATGCACTGGATCAAGGCCGAGATCCACGAGTACATCCTGAAGAACTGGCGTCTCGTGAAGGTCGCGACCACCAAGGCCCAGCGCAAGCTGTTCTTCAACCTGCGCAGCCACAAGGAAGGCCTGGACGCGATGACGCCGGCCCAGGTCGAGGCCCTGGCCAAGACCCTGGACGTCAAGCGCGAAGAAGTGATCGAGATGGAAACCCGTCTGTCCGGTCGCGACATCGCCCTGGAGTCGCCCACCGATGATGAAGATGACAAGTTCGCCCCCATCGCCTACCTGTCCTCCGACAATTCGGAACCGACCCGCGTGATCGAAGCCAAGCAGTACGACCGCCTGCAATCCGAAGGCCTGGAAGCGGCCCTGTCCAAGCTGGATGACCGTTCGCGCCGCATCGTCGAAGCCCGCTGGCTGGCCAATGACGACGGCTCGGGTGCAACCCTGCATGAACTGGCTGACGAGTTCGGCGTGTCGGCCGAGCGTATCCGCCAGATCGAAGCAGTCGCGCTGAGGAAAATGAAGACCGCGCTGCAGGCTTATTCCTGATCCGGATTTCATTCAGGTCAGCAGCAATGAAAAAGGCACCCTCGGGTGCCTTTCTTTTTATCCAAACGATTTATATCGTTTCAAGCCATCACGACAGCAGCAGCTTGATGTCATGCGCCAGCGTCTGCGGCCCTTGTCCGTGCTTGACGAACAGGCGGATGTGTCCCTGCGGATCGAATACGTAGCTGCCCGCCGTGTGATCCATCGTATAGCTGCCCGGCTGCTTGCCCGGCACCTTCTGGTAGAACACCTTGAATTCCTTGGCCACCTTCTCGGTCTGCTGCAGATCGCCGCGCAAGCCAAGGAAACGCTTGTCGAAGGCCGGCACGTATTGCGCCAGCACTTCCTGGGTATCCCGCTCCGGATCGACGGTCACGAAGAGCACCTGCACGCGGTCGGCGTCCGGCCCCAGTTCCTTCATGACGTTGGACATCTCGACCATGGTGGTCGGGCACACGTCCGGGCACTGGGTATAGCCGAAGAACATCACCACCACCTTGCCCTTGAAATCGGCCAGAGTGCGCGGCTTGCCGGTGTGGTCGGTCAGTGCGAAGTCCTTCGCGTAATCCAGCCCGGTGACATCGGTATTGTTGAACTTCAGTTCAGGCTTGGACGGCCCGCAGGCCGCCAGCAGCGTTGCGCAGCCAGCCAGCAGCAGCGCCGAGAGGAATCGTTTCATGCGTTCAAGGAATCAGAAACTGCGGAACAGGAAATAATGGTCCACCAGCAGCACCGCAAACAGGATGGACAGGTAGACGATCGAATAAGCAAAGGCCTTGCGCGCGATCAGGTCGGTGTAGTGGCGATAGATCTGCCACGAATACCAGAAGAAGATCGCACCCAGCACGATGGCGGTACCCAGGTAGATCAGGCCGCTCATGCCGATGGCGAAGGGCAGCATGCTCACCGCCAGCAGTGCAATGGTGTACATCAGGATGTGCAGCTTGGTGACATCCATGCCATGCGTGATGGGCAGCATCGGCAGGCCGGACTTGGCGTAATCGTCGCGGCGGTACATGGCCAGCGCCCAGAAGTGCGGCGGGGTCCAGATGAAGATGATCATCACCAGCACCCAGGCCTGCATCGGCACGTCATTGGCCATGGCCGCCCAGCCCAGCGCGGGCGGCATGGCGCCGGCCAGGCCGCCGATGACGATGTTCTGCGAGGTCGCCGGTTTCAGGATGATGGTGTAGATGATGGCGTAGCCGACGAAGGTGGCGAAGGTCAGCCACATGGTCAGCGGATTGACCAGGTTGTACAGCACCCACATGCCCAGGCCACCCAGCACGCCCGAGAACACCAGCGTCTGTCCCACCGTGATTTCGCCGCGCGCCATCGGACGGCGGGCGGTGCGGGCCATGCGCGAATCGATCTCGCGCTCGACCAGGCAATTGATGGCGAAGGCCGCGCCGGCCAGCAGCCAGATGCCCAGCGTGCCGAAGATGACCTTGTGCCAGTCCGGCAGGTCGGGCGTGGAAAGGAACATGCCGATCACGGCACAGAACACTGCCAGCTGCGTCACGCGCGGCTTGGTCAGTGCCCAGTACTGGGCGATGCGGTTGGGTTGGGCGGTCAATGTGGTCATGGCGTGACGGGCCGGGCGGATGCTGGTGGAGCAGCGGCGGCCAGGCCGGAGGGTGCGTAACGGACCTTGTAGTTTAACATGACCATCAGGATGACCAGCAGCGCCGCGCCGCCGTTGTGGATCACCGCAATGGCCAGCGGCCAGTTCAGATAGATGGTCGCCAGACCAGTACAGAGCTGCAAACCCAGCACCGTCAGCATCCAGCGGGCGGTCTTGCGCAAGCCTTCATCACGCAGCGCGCGGTGTGCCAGCCATACAACATACAAGATGACGACAAAGGCAAAACTGCGATGCACCCAGTGGATCGCGGTCAGCGCTTCCACCGGCAGGTAGTCGCCCGAGGAGGTCATGCCGAGATGGCGCCAGAGCGTGAAGCCATGTTCGAAGTCCATCTCCGGCACCAGCTTGCCATTGCACAGCGGGAAATCGGAACAGGCCAGCGCCGCGTAATTGGTGCTGACCCAGCCGCCCAGCGCAATCTGCAAGCCCAGCAAGGCCGCGCCGATGGTGGCCGGCACGATCAGCGCACGGCCTGCGGGCGAGACCGGCACATGCTGCTCCTGCCGCGCCCCCAGCCAGGCCAGCATGGCCAGGAGCGTCAGGCCCAGCAGCAGGTGGATGGTGACGATGATCGGTTGCAGCTTCATGGTCACGGTCCACGCACCGAAGGCGCCCTGCAGGCAGACGAAGCCCAGGAGCGCCGTCGGGAACCAGGGACGGAACTGCAGTTCGGTCTTGCCCGACTTGATCCAGCGCCGCCAGGCGGCCACCATCAGCACGATGATGAGGAAGCCCACGGCCATGGCGAAATAGCGGTGGATCATTTCGATCCAGGCCTTGGCCCAGGTCACCGGACCAAACGGCATGGCCTCCTGCGCGGCATTGATGTGCTCGTGCGCCAGCAGCGGATTGGCATGGCTGTAGCAGCCCGGCCAGTCGGGACAGCCGAGGCCCGAATCGGTCAGGCGCGTGAAGGCCCCGAACATGATCAGGTCGAAGGTAAAGAACAGCGTCACCCACACCAGCTTGCGGTATTTGTTGGCCACGCCCTGTGCGCGCCACACCAGCGCCAGCGGAATCAGGGCCACCACGAGCCCGGTCAGGCCCAGTTGTATCAGCGTCGTTGCATTCATCTTGAGTCAAACGTGCGTCACTGCGCGCAGGGGATCCATCCGCATCAGCCGATGGAGGAAGCGCGCAGCAATTTGGAAATGTCCTTCTTCATCTTGCCGGGATCGGGGTCCTTGGGGAAGCGCATCATCAGGTTGCCCAGCGGGTCGATCAGGTAGATGTGGTCTTCGGCCGAGGTGCCGGCATCGGCCGGCAACCAGGACTGCAATTTGCCGGCGTCAACCCGAAGGATATCGGTTCCGTCGAATTCGCGCAGGAGCATGGTCGCAATCGGCGCGCGATCCGTGACCAGCCATACGCGCTCGATGCGCTCCATTTCCTTGCCTTGCATCAGCCGCAGCTGGCGCATGGTCAGCAGTTTCTTCTGGCAGGGTTCGCCGCAGTCGCCGCGATCGACCTGCAGCATCACCCACTTGCCCTTGTAATCCTGCAGCTTGGCCGGACCGCCATCGATGGCACTGCTGCCCAGATCCGGAATCGGATACTGGCGCGGATCGATCAGCGCACCATAGTTGTTGCGGCTCTGCGGCTTGATCACGTAATAGGTGAGGTAGGAAGCGATGAGCGGTGCGGCACACACGGCCACCACCGCCAGCATCTTCCAGCGGCCGATGCGGCGGCGGCGCGCCTCGTCGATGGATGCGGCTTGCGCGGATTGTGGAGCTTCAGGCTTTGTCATGACGACCACGTTTGAATCCTGTCACGATGAAAAAAAGAAGAGCCATGCCCGCCAGTGCATACCACTGCACGGCATAGCCGCGATGACGATCGATGCCCAATGAAGGAGCGGGCCAGTCGCGCACCAAGGTATCGCCCGCCGCCCCGCCCTGCTCGATCACCAGCGGTGCGAGCGGCACCCCGCTGGCCTTGGCCAGTGCCGGCACATCGAGATTCTGCAGGATGGCTTGCGGACGCGGCGCATCGGCCGTCCCCAGTTGCAGCACATGCCCGGCATCGCGGCGCAGGATGCCTTCCACCTCGGTGACTCCTGATGGCGGCGGCACCTGCGGCACACGCGTGCGATCGGACGCATCGCGCGGAGCCCAGCCACGTGCCACGACCACGGCCGGTCCACTGCCCTCGGGCTGGAACAGCGTGAGGACATGGAAACCGACTACGCCGTTGTAGGGGCGGTTCTCCAGATACAGCGTCCACTGCGGAAGATAGTGGCCGCGCAGGCGGATCTGTCGAAACTCCGCATCGCTCGCATCAACCGGCAGCGCACTCAGAGGAGCCTCGCTGCCCCGCGCCTGCATGCGCTGCTGCAAGCCCAGCTTTTCCTCGGCGCGATGCGTCTGCCACTGGCCCAGCGCAATGCCGGCGGCAGCCACGAGCAGCGTGGCGCAAAACGGGATGAGGCGAAAAACGAATCGGGTCGGCATCGATGAAGTTTGGCCTTACAATGAAGCGCACACAGGACAAGAAAAAATCTTGCACATCAGCGTCGCAGCATACCGCATGCACGCCTTCGGAGACAGGGTTCCATCCTCATGAAAATCATCGTCGCCATCGCCTTCATCCTGATCCTGGCCAGCCTGGCCTCGGCACTGATCTTCCTGATGCGCGACAAGGGCAAAAGCAATCGCACGGTCCAGGCGCTGACGCTGCGGGTCGGCTTCTCGGTGGCGCTGTTCCTCTTCATCCTGCTGAGCTACAAGCTGGGCTGGATACAGCCGACCGGCATCCGCTGAGGTCATCCGCACGCACCCCACAAAAAAGCCGCACCGAAGTGCGGCTTTGTCATGGCGCAGACGTTGCCTGCCTTACAGCCAGTACACCACCACATACAGGCCCAGCCACACCACATCCACGAAGTGCCAGTACCACGCCGCACCTTCGAAGGCGAAGTGATGCGTGGGCGTGAAGTGCCCGCGCAGCACGCGATAGAGCACCACCGACAGCATGATCGCGCCCATGGTCACGTGGAAGCCGTGGAAGCCGGTCAGCATGAAGAAGGTCGAGCCGTAGATGCCGGAGGTGAGCTTGAGGTTGAGCTCGCTGTAGGCGTGGATGTATTCATAGGCCTGGAAGCCCATGAAGACCGCCCCCAGCAGGATGGTCAGGAACAGCCACACGGCCGTCTGCGCGCGATGGCCGGCGCGCATGGCGTGGTGCGAAATGGTCAGCGTCACGCCCGAGGTCAGCAGCAGCAAGGTGTTGATGGTCGGGATCGGGAACGGACCCATGGTGGTGAAATTCTCCACCGTGCCGGCCGGGCCGACATTGCCCCATTGTCCGGTGAAGTCGGGCCAGATCACCTTGTGGTCCAGATCGGCCAGCCACGGCATGGTGATGCTGCGCGCATAGAACAGCGCGCCGAAGAAGGCCGCGAAGAACATCACCTCCGAGAAGATGAACCAGCTCATGCTCCAGCGATAGGACAGGTCGATGCGCTCGCTGTAGAGGCCCGACTCCGATTCGCGGATCGCATCCCCGAACCAGTAGTACAGCACCACCAGCACCATCAGGATGCCGAGGATGTTGACGTAAGGCGCCCACGAGACGCCATTGACCCAGGCCGAGGCCCCGATCATGGTAATGAGCATGGAAATGCCCGCCATCATCGGCCAGCGCGACGGGCCTGGAACGAAATAATGGGGTGCCTTGGCTTGTTGAGAACTCATGTTCTTCTCCCGGTACGAAATCCGATTGTCCTGGCCTGGGCAAGAGCAGCAAACATGGGCATTAAGCTGCGTTGAATGCTCTTGCGATACAGGGTTTACGTTTCCTTAATGCTCTTTTTCGGTCAGTCTCGATCAGCCTCATCCACCTGCCGCGCTGCGTACCACCAGCTTGACGATGCTCACCAGCACGGTCACGAAGATCACCGCACCGAGAATGCCGGCGATGATGACGTGCACCGGATTCAGCCGTGCTGCATCCGACTCGTAATCCTTGCGCTTGCGCACGCCGAAGAAGGACCAGAACACCGCCTTCATCGTCGCGCCGAAGGAGGCCTTGCGCCGGGCCGCCTGTTTCAGCTCATCGTTCACACCCGCTCCTCGGGGCTGGTCAGCCCGCCGTCTTGGCCTTGCCGTTGATCTCGAAGAAGGTATAGGACAGCGTGATCGTGGTCACTTCCTTGGGCAGCTTGGGGTCGATATAGAACACCACCGGCATCTGCTTGGCCTGGTTTGGTCCCAATGTCTGCTGCGTGAAACAGAAGCACTCCACCTTCTTGAAGAAGGCCGCCGACTGCAGCGGTGCATAGCTCGGGATGGCCTGTGCATCCACATTGCGCGGCTGGGTGTTGACCACTTCGTAGGTGACCTGCGTCATCTCGCCGGGGTGCACCTGCATGCTGGCCACCGTCGGGCGGAAGCGCCACGGTCCCTGTGCATTGCCATCGAACTCCACGGTGATGGTGCGCGTCTTGTCGATCTGCGTATTGGCCGGCGCTTCCACCGTCACATCCTTGGGCGTGAGGAAGTTCACGCCGGTCACTTCGCAGATCTTGCGATAGACCGGGATGAGCGCATAGCCAAAGCCGAACATCAGCACCGCCACCACCAGCAGCTTCCTGAACATCACGCGGTTCAGGCCGCGTGATGTCGTCTCTTCTACCTGATCGTCATCTCTGCTCATTTGGCAAACCAGATGCGGTTGATGAAGATGCCGACGAAGAAGGCCAGCGCCACCAGCCCCAGCAGGAGGCCTGTGCGCAGGTTGTTGGGTTTCTTGCGTTCGGTCATGAGGGTTGCCTTTGCATTAGGGGTGATGACTTGTGTTATCCACAGGCGTTTACTTCACCACCGGTGGTTCTTCGAAGGTGTGGAAAGGCGCCGGGCTGGGCACGGTCCATTCCAGGCCTTCCGCACCTTCCCACGGCTTGGCTTCGGCTTTCTTGCCACCCTTGATCGAGGGGATCACCACGAAGAACAGGAAGTACACCTGCGACAGCCCGAACCCGAAGGCGCCGATGGAGGCGATCATGTTGAAGTCGGTGAACTGCGCCGGATAATCCGCATAGCGGCGCGGCATGCCCGCCAGCCCCAGGAAGTGCATCGGGAAGAAGGTGATGTTGAAGGTGATCAGCGAGGCCCAGAAGTGGAACTTGCCGCGCCATTCGTTGTACATGAAGCCGGTCCACTTCGGGCCCCAGTAGTAGTAGCCGGCGAAGAGCGCGAAGAGCGAACCGGCCACCAGCACGTAGTGGAAGTGCGCCACCACGTAGTAGGTATCCTGCATCTGGATGTCGATCGGCGTCACCGCCAGGATCAGGCCGGTGAAGCCGCCCATGGTGAAGACGAAGATGAAGCCCACCGAGAACAGCATCGGCGTCTCGAAGGTCATGGAGCCGCGCCACATGGTGGCGATCCAGTTGAAGATCTTCACGCCGGTGGGCACGGCGATCAGCATGGTGGCGTACATGAAGAACAGCTGCGCCGTCACCGGCATGCCGGTGGTGAACATGTGGTGCGCCCAGACGATGAAGGACAGGATCGCAATCGAAGCGGTCGCATACACCATCGAGGCATAGCCGAACAGCGGCTTGCGCGCGAAGGCCGGGATGATCTGCGAGACGATGCCGAAGGCCGGCAGGATCATGATGTAGACCTCGGGGTGGCCGAAGAACCAGAAGATGTGCTGGTACATCACCGGGTCACCGCCACCGGCGGCGTTGAAGAAGGAGGTACCGAAGTGACGGTCGGTCAGCGTCATGGTGATGGCACCGGCCAGCACCGGCATGACGGCGATGAGCAGGTAGGCGGTGATGAGCCAGGTCCAGCAGAACATGGGCATCTTCATCAGCGTCATGCCGGGCGCGCGCATGTTCAGGATGGTAACGATGATGTTGATCGAGCCCATGATGGAAGACGCGCCCATGATGTGCATGGCGAAGATGCCCATGTCCATGCCGGGGCCCATCTGGGTCGACAGCGGCGCATACAGCGTCCAGCCGGCCGCGGTGGCGCCGCCCGGTACCAGGAAGGAACCGGCCAGCAGGAGCGCGGCCGGCGGCAGCAGCCAGAACGAGAAGTTGTTCATGCGCGCAAAGGCCATGTCGGACGCCCCGATCTGCAGCGGGATCATCCAGTTGGCGAAGCCCACGAAGGCCGGCATGATCGCACCGAACACCATCACCAGGCCGTGCATGGTGGTCAACTGGTTGAAGAATTCAGGACGGAAGAACTGCAGGCCCGGCTGGAACAGCTCGGCCCGGATCAACAGCGCCAGCACGCCGCCCGAGAGCAGCATGGTGAACGAGAACCACAGGTAGAGCGTACCGATGTCCTTGTGGTTGGTGGCAAAGAGCCAGCGCCGCCAGCCGTGCGGATGGTCGTGCGCGTGGTCATCGTGAGCGTGCCCATGCCCGTGATCGTGGGAATGATCGGGGGCGTGATCGACGGTGGTAGTCATGTCCGGTTCTCCAAACGATTACTTGCGGGCGGCCAGGATTTCGGCCGGCTGCACGATGTTTTCCTGGGCCTTGTTGGACCAGCTGTTGCGCGTGTAAGTGATCACGGCGGCGATTTCGGTGTCGTTCAAGACACCCTTCCAGGCCGGCATGGCGTTCTTGCCGTTGAGCAGGATGTGGATCTGGCCATCCTTGGCGCCATTGACCACGGCACTGCCGTCCAGCGCCGGGAAGGCTCCCGGCACGCCCTTGCCGTTGGCCTGGTGGCAGGCCACGCAGTTGGCTGCATAGACCTTCTCGCCGCGCTGCTTCAGCTCATCCACCGTCCAGACCTTGCTGGGATCGTCGGCCTTGGCGGCCATTTCCTTCTTCTTGCCCTCGACCCATTTCTTGTAGTCGTCATCGCTGACCACGTTGACCACGATGGGCATGAAGGCGTGATCCTTGCCGCACAATTCCACGCACTGGCCGCGATAGGTACCGATCTTCTCGGCGCGGAACCAGGTGTCGCGCACGAAGCCGGGAATCGCATCCTGCTTCACGCCGAAGGCGGGGATGGTCCAGGAGTGGATCACGTCATTGGCGGTGGTAACGATGCGCACCTTCTTGTTGACGGGCACCACCACCGGATTGTCGACCTCGATGAGGTAGTTGTCGTTTTTCTTCAGCGTCGGATCAGTGACCTGCTCGCGCGGCGTAGCCAGGCTGGAGAGGAAGGAGATGCCTTCACCATCGCCCTTGAGGTAGTCATACCCCCACTTCCACTGCATGCCGGTGACCTTGATGGTGAGGTCGGCGTTGGAGGTGTCCTTCATGGCCACCACGGTCTTGGTGGCCGGCAGGGCCATGCCGATGACGATCAGGAAGGGCACCACGGTCCAGGCGATTTCCACGGTCGTGCTTTCGTGGAAGGAGGCGGCCTTGTGGCCGACCGACTTGCGGTGCTTGATGATGGAATAGAACATCACCCCGAAGACCGCCACGAAGATGACCAGGCAGATGATCAGCATCAGGATGTGCAGGTCATAGATCTGCTCGGCGATCTTGGTCACCGGTGGCTGGAAATTCATCTGCAGCACGGCCGGTCCGCCCGGACTATCCACCACTGCCCAGGCCGGCAAGCCGGCCGCCAGCAGCGAGGCACCGAGGGTCAAGGATTGAAGGCGCTTCGCAAGTTTCATGGATTTCCTCAAAAGCCCAAAATTATAAGAATGAGAGTGCTGCCACCCCGCCACCCCTGGCGGCCAGTTCCTGTTGCAGCTCCTGCACCAAAGCGCGCCGCTGCCACAAGCTCATGAACCGGCCAATTTCCACGCGCTGCCCCCGGCTTTCCAGGGCCACCAGCGACTGCCGGCCCACAGGAAAAGCGATGCGCATGCCATGCAACTGCAAGCTGCTGCGGTGCGAACGACTACCCTGGATGACTTCCACCTCCAGGCCATGATCGGCCAGCACCAGCACTTCGCGATCGGTGGCGTGACGGGCGTAGACCAGCATGGCCGCGCCCACCGCCACCAGTTCAATGCATGAAAAAACCAGGATGATCCAAGCGCCGCGCAGCGTGAAGCCCAGCGCGACCGTGAGTGAAACCGCACAAAGGACTGCGAAGACCCACGCCAGCTGGCGTGGCGCAATCGAACAATTGCGCTTCAATATCCATTCCCGCGTCTCCATGGCACCTCGCCAGCATGATTGTCGGTCGAGCGTGTCTCTGTCTCTTACCGCAGGGGATGCTCACTGGATGCGGGCCAGCCCGTTCTTGCCGGGGGCCGTCTTGCGTGGGGCGCACTCCGTGGCTATCCGTTTTGCGGTCTTTATTTATTCTTGCTATTCGTTCGTACTGGAATTTCTTTGTGTGAATTTTTTTACCCATTTGAGTATAAGGGCTAACGTCGCCATGGATCAAGCACGCACCGCCGCATTGACAACGGTGGCGCCTGCGGGCTGTCCGGCGGGCCGGGATAGCGGCAGCAGATCCGCCAGGGGCGCGGCTTTGCGGCGATATGAAGGCTTCGGCAGGAACAGGCAGGGCGTAACGATACAGCAACTATCGGGCAGGCCAGATAGAGCTGGGCGACTAAGCCTTATATGAAGTTTCGACTATCGCGGCGGACGTTCGAAGCGAATGATGCTCTCGCCGGCCGCGGTGGTCTTGGGCACCGGGCGGAAGGCGTGGCCGTAGACGACCTCGAAGGTCAGCGGGATCTTGCCGTCGGGCTTGCGCATGGCCTCGAAGGCCGCCAGCAGGCGCTGGTACTGGCTGCGGCTCATCATGCTGCGGCGCCGCGATTCCAGCGGATTGCCACCCCAGGCGCGCACGTCTTCCAGCAGGCGCTGGGGCGTTTCGTAGGTCACGGTGATGGTTTCCATGTCCATCACCGGTGTGGAAAAGCCGGCATTGACCAGCATGTCGCCGAAGTCGTGCATGTCGACGAAGGGCAAGGTGTGCGGTGCAAGATCGATTTGTTCGAAGGCGCTGCGCACTTCGCGCAGGGTATCGGGGCCGAAGCAGGAAAACATCAGCAAACCCTCCACCCGCAGCACGCGCCGCCACTCGGCAAACACGCGGTCGGGCTGGGGATGCCAGTGCAGGGCCAGGTTGGACCAGACCAGGTCCAGCGCATTGGCCGCCAGCGGCAGGCGCGCGAAGTCGGCACAGGCCAGTTCGGGACCACCGGCATTCGGACCGGAACCGAGCCACTTGTTGATGGAGCCGAACAGGCGGTTCATGGCCGTCTGCGCGCCGCGCTGGTGGTCGGCGGCCTTGGCCAGCATGCCGTAGGCGCCGTCCAGACCGATCACCTGCGCCTCGGGATAGCGTTTCTGCAGCACCGGCAGGTCGGCCCCTTCGCCGCATCCGGCGTCCAATACTTCACGCGGGGCGATTTTCACCAGGGCCAGGCGCTCCTGCATGCGGGCCGAGACTTCGCGGCGCAGGAAATCGGATTCGGCCACGCGCTGGGGCTGGCCGAAACGGCGGCGCACCAGGGGCAGGTCGATGGGAGCGCTCAGCTTGGCGCTGGCAGAAGGCGGCGGCAGGGACATGGGCAACGGAACAGGAAGATGGACTGCGCAGCAGCGTGGCAAGCTCGGGCGGCCAGCAGAGGGGCGCCGATCCACGGGGCTGATGCGATAATGCGCGTAGTTTAGTCGAAATCCATTTTTCCCGGGCGCACCTCGCATGGATCTCAAATCCTCCAAACCCGCTGCCGCATCGCCCCAGGCCAAGCCTGGCACCGCCTATCGCGCCGTCGGCGGCAAGCCGGCCCGGCCGGGCAAGCCATCCGGTCCCGGCTGGCTGCAGCGCCTGCTGGCGCATGTGCCGCAACTGCTGCCGTCGTCCTGCGCGCTGTGCGGCGCGGCCGGACGCGAGACTCTTTGCGCGCCCTGCCACAAGCGTTTCTACACGCGCCAGCACCGCCGCTGCATTCAGTGCGCCCTGCCCATGCCGGTGACCGGCAAGGAACTGCGCTGCGGTGCCTGCCTCAAGGACCGCCCGGCCTTCGACGCCACCATCGTGGCCACCGATTATTTCGCCCCGTCCGACCAGCTGGCGCTGGCGCTGAAGTTCGGCGGCGACCTGCGCCTGGCACCGCTGCTGGCGCGATTGATCTTCGATGCCACGCGCCGCAATCCGGTGCCCGGCAGCGACGTGCAGCTGCCGATGCCGACCTTGCTGGCCCCGGTGCCGCTGGGATTGGCGCGATTGCAGGAACGCGGCTTCAACCAGGCACTGGAAATTGCCCGGCCGCTGGGCAAGCTGATGGACATCCCGGTGCAGCCGCGCCTGCTGGAACGCAAGAAGGAAACCGAGGCCCAATCGGCCCTGCCGGTCGGGGCACGCGCGCGCAACGTGCGTTCGGCCTTCGCCCTGCCCTTCGCGGCCATGGACCAGGTGCGCGGGCTGCATGTGGGCATCGTCGACGATGTCATGACCACCGGCGCGACCTTGAATGAAGTGGCGATCGTGCTCAAGCGGCACGGCGCCCGGCGCGTGACCAACCTGGTCTTTGCGCGCACCCTGCCGACCTGAAGCGGGCCGGCCATCCTTTACATAGCAGGAGAATTGTTTGTTCCACGTCGTCCTGGTCGAGCCGGAGATCCCTCCCAATACCGGCAACATCATCCGCCTGTGCGCCAATACCGGCGCGCAACTCCACCTGGTGGAGCCGCTCGGCTTCCCGCTCGATGACGCCAAGATGCGGCGCGCCGGGCTGGATTACCACGAATACGCCAACATGCAGGTGCACAAGGACTGGGACCAGTTCCTGGCCCATCGCCGCCAGGATCCGCAGTTCGATGAGGCGCGCATGTTCGCCATGACCACGCATGGGTCCACGCCCTTTGCCGGCCTGGCCTTCCGTCCGGGCGACACCTTCGTGTTCGGCTCGGAAACGCGCGGGCTGGCACCGGAGCGGCGTGAATCCTTCCCCACGGCACAGCGCATCCGTCTGCCGATGCGGCCGGGCAATCGCAGCATCAACCTCTCCAATACGGTGGCGGTGGTGGTGTATGAAGCCTGGCGGCAGAATGGCTATGACGGTGGCAGCTGACGATCCGCTGCGCCCATGAAAAAACGGCTCCCGAGGGAGCCGTTTTCGTTGGCAGGGCAGATCAGCCCAGCAACAGGGCGTCGTCCGAGAGCTTCTCGCCGCGCGTCTGCTCGAACATCTTGAGCAGGTCCGGCACGTCCAGCCCGGCGCGTTCGGGGCCGGAGACATCCAGCACCACGCGGCCCTGGTGCAGCATCACGGTACGGTCGCCGTAGTCCAGCGCCTGGCGCATGCTGTGGGTCACCATCATGGTGGTCAGCTTGGCCTCGGAGACGATCTTGGCCGTCAGTTCCAGCACGAAGGCGGCCGTCTTCGGGTCCAGCGCGGCCGTGTGTTCATCGAGCAGCAGGATGCGCGAAGGCTGCAGCGAAGCCATCAACAGGCTCACCGCCTGGCGCTGGCCGCCCGAGAGCAGGCCGATACGGTCGGTGAGGCGATTCTCCAGGCCCAGGTTGAGGATGGCCAGCTTCTCGCGGAACAGCTCGCGCATCTTGCCACGAATGGCGAAGTTGAAGCCGCGGCGGCGGCCACGGGCCATCGCCAGCGCCATGTTCTCCTCGATGGTCAGCGCCTCGCAGGTACCGGCCATCGGATCCTGGAACACGCGCGCCACCATGCCGGCGCGATCCCACGCCTGCTTGCGGGTGACGTCGGTGCCGTCGATTTCGATCTTGCCGGTATCGACCAGCAGGTCACCGGAGATGGCGTTGAGGAAGGTCGACTTGCCGGCGCCATTGGAGCCGATCACGGCCACGAACTGGCCGGTCGGGATTTCCAGCGAGAGGCCGCGCAGGGCCGGGTTCTCGATGGGCGTGCCGGGATTGAAGGTGATCTTGAGATCGGTGGCTTTCAACATTTCAGGCTCCCTTTCTCAGCAGTTTCAGTTTGCGCTTGCCCATGGGCAGCACCAGCGCCAGCATCACCAGCACGGCCGTCACCAGGTTCAGGTCCTGCGCCTGCAAGCCGATGAAGTCGCTGTTGAGCGCCAGGGCAATGAAGAAGCGATACAGGATCGCGCCCAGGATCACCGCCAGCGTGGTCCACACCAGGCGGCGCGCCGGCAGGATGTTCTCGCCGATGATGACGGCAGCCAGTCCGATGACGATGGTACCGATGCCCATGGAGATGTCGGAACCGCCCTGGGTCTGCGCAAACAGGGCGCCGGCCAGGGCCACCAGGGCATTGGCCAGGGCCATGCCGGCCAGCGTCGCGCGGCCGGTGGCGATGCCTTGGGCACGCGCCATGCGGGCATTGGCACCGGTGGCGCGCATGGCCAGGCCGATCTCGGAAGAGAAGAACCAGTCCAGCAGCAGCTTGGCGCCAGTCACCACCACCAGCAGGATCAGCGGTCGGGCCACGTAGTCGGGAATCGACCCCGGCTGCAGAATGGTGAAGATGGTCGGCTCGGAAATGAGCGGCACGTTGGGCTTGCCCATGACGCGCAGGTTGATCGAGTACAGCGCGATCATCATGAGGATACTGGCCAGCAGGTCCATGATCTTCAGGCGCACGTTCAGCCAGGCGGTGATGAAACCGGCCAGCGCACCGGCCAGCAGCGCGACGAAGGTGGCGAGGAAGGGATTGAAACCGGCTGCGATCATGGTGGCGGCCACGGCACCGCCCAGCGGGAAGCTGCCGTCGACGGTCAGGTCAGGGAACACCAGGATGCGGAAGGAAATCAGCACGCCGAGGGCCACCAGACTGAAGATCAGGCCGATCTCCAGGGCGCCCAGGAGGGTATACAGCGACATAAAAAGGACTTTCTAAAAAAAACACATTCGGCACGGCGCGGTACGCCAATGCCGAATGTCTTCTGCGTGGCGCCGGCGCTGCACGGGTGGTGCCGCGCCGGCGGTGCATGGCCGACGAATCAGACTGCGGTCATGCTCTGTTTCAGTTGAGGACCTTGGTGGCCGACTTCAAAAACTCCGGCGACAGGGTCACGCCCTGCTTCTGCGCCGCCGAGGTATTGACGTACAGCTCAAGATTCTTGACCGGCGACGAAGCGATCTCGCCGGCCTTCTCGCCCTTCAGGATACGGGCCACGACCTTGCCGGTCTGGCGGCCCATGTCGTAGAAGTTCACGCCCAGGGCGGCCACGGCACCGCGCTTGACGCTGCCGGTGTCGGAGGCGATCAGCGGGATCCTGGCGTCATTGCAGACCTTGGCCAGCGACTCGAAGACCGAGACCACGTTGTTGTCGGTGGTGGTGTACATCACGTCGATCTTGCCGATCAGGCTCTTGGCGGCCGGGGCCACATCCACCGAACGGGGCGCGGCGGCTTCCACCAGGGTCAGGCCGGCTTTCTGCAGCTCGCCCTTGAGGTTGTTCAGGGCCGACACGGAATTGGCTTCGCCCGGATTGTAAACCACGCCCACACGCTTGGCCTCGGGCACCACGCGCTTGATGATCTCGACCTGCTTGACCGGGTCCAGCATGTGCGACAGGCCCGTCACGTTGGTGCCGGACGGCTTCCAGTCCTTGACCAGCTGTGCGGCCATGGGATCGGCGATGGCCGAGTAGACGATGGGGATGCTCTTGGTCGCGGCCACCATCGGCTGCGCCGACGGGGTGCCGATGGCCACGATCACGTCGGGGTTGTCCCCCACGAACTTCTTGGCGATCTGGCCGGCCGTACCGGCATTGGCCTGGGCGCTCTGGAAATCCCACTTCAGATTCTTGCCGGGCTCGAAGCCCTCGGCGATCAGTTCATCCTTGGTACCGTCCCGCACGGCGTCCAGCGCCGGGTGTTCGACGAAGGAGGTGATGGCCACCACCTTCTCGGCGGCCAGGGCCGACGCGCAGATGGCGCTCAGGGCGAGCGCGCCGGCGATGGCGCGCAATGACTTCGATACTGCAAACATGGTCCTCTCCTCGTTCATGGTGGTCAGGCCTCGGCGTTCCTCTCGACCGGGCCCGTTATGCGTATGGGCAGATCTTGCTACGTTGCTGCGTTGCTGCGTTGTTGCGTTGTTGCGGCCAGATACGGAAGATCCCGCATGGCAGCGGGATCTTCAGGCGAACCCTGGTTTATTGCTTGATGACGGTCTTGGCCGAGCTCACCAGTTCCGGCGACAGGGTCACGCCCTGCTTCTGGGCGGCGGCGGTGTTGACGAACAGTTCCAGCTTGCTGCAGGTGGCCGAGGCGATGTCGCCCGGCTTTTCACCCTTGAGAATGCGTCCGACCACCTTGCCGGTCTGGCGGCCCAGGTCGTAATAGTTCACGCCCAGGGCAGCGATGGCGCCGCGCTTGACGCTGTCGGTGTCGGAGGCCACCAGCGGGATCTTGGCGTCGTTGCCGACCTTGACCAGCGCTTCATAGGCCGACACCACGTTGTTGTCAGTGTTGGTGTAGATCACGTCGACCTTGCCGATCAGGCTCTTGGCGGCCGAACCGACGTCCACCGAGCGGGGAGCAGCGGCTTCCACCAGGGTCATGTTGGACTTGGCCAGCAGTTCCTTCAAGGCCTTGACCACCACGGCGGAGTTGGCTTCGCCCGGGTTGTAGACCATGCCCACGCGCTTGGCGTTGGGGACCACGCGCTTGATCAGGTCGATTTGCTTGTCCAGTTCCAGCAGGTCGGACACGCCCGTGACGTTGGTGCCGGAGGCTTTCCAGTCCTTCACCAGTTGCGCGGCCACCGGATCGGTCACGCCGGAATAGACCACCGGGATGCTCTTGGTGGCCGATACCAGGGCTTGGGCCGAGGGCGTGGCAATGGCCACGATGACGTCGGGCTTGTCGCCGACGAACTTGCGGGCGATCTGGGCGGCGGTGCCGGTGTTGCCCTGGGCGCTCTGGTATTCCCACTTCAGGTTCTTGCCGGCTTCAAAGCCTTCTTCCTTCAGCTCGTCCTTCACGCCGTCACGCACGGCGTCCAAGGCCGGGTGTTCGACGATGGCGGTCACGGCAACCGATTTGTCTGCAGCCATGGCCGGGGCTGCGCAGACGGCAGCCAGGGACAGGGCGGCGACCATCGCGCGCAGTGTCAGCTTGTTGGTGTAGGACATGCAGTCTCCCTTGGAAAAATGTGAACGAAAACCCAAAAACCCGAAAAGACGCTAAGTCTAGCCTAGCGCCTGTCAACAATCAATTTGCATGAAGGACCGCCGCCGCCCGCGCTGGCAGGCGTGCCGGGCGGCTCGCATTGCGGGACATCCCCTGATCGGGATCAAGCAGCGCGCCGGGCAAAAAGGGCGACGGGCGCTATAATCAGGCCCCATGTCTTCCCGCCTGCGCCCCTCCCCCACACGACTTGCCTTGCGCCGCCCCTGGCTGCGCCTGCAGGTGTGGACCAGCCTGGCGCTGCTGCTGGCGATGGTGGCTGCGCCCTGGTGGCAGCAGGCCGCCGCGCGCACCCTGCGCGACAGTCCGGCCATGGCCATCTGCAGCGTGGGCGGCGGCGCTTCCGGCAATGCACCGGCGCATCTGGCGGCCAGCCATTGCCCGCTCTGTTGCGGCGGCCAGGCGGCCACGCCGGCAGCGGATGCTTCCTTCGATACTACGGTCTTGACGGGCATCAGCTATCCGCTGGCCGGCACCGCGCTACGCCTGCGTCCGCTCAGCCTGGCACCGGGTTCGCCGCGGGCCCGTGCACCACCGGCCTGAACCCGCCGTCCCCCGGGCCTTTGCGCCCACCCATGCAGGCCGCGCGCCCGCATTCCAGACATGAACAAGACAACCAGGAATCACTGATATGAAGCATTTCGTCCAAAAGCTGGCCACCCTGGCCATCACCTCCGCCCTGCTGGCTGCCGCCCCGCTGTCACAGGCCCATGAATACAAGCTGGGCCAGCTGGAAATCGGCCATCCCTACGCCCGCGCGACGGTTCCCGGCCAGCCGGCCGCCGGTGCCTACGTGAGCATCGAGAACAAGGGCAGCGCGCCGGATCGCCTGGTGGGCGTGTCCTCGCCGGTGGCCAAGTCGGGTGAAATCCACACCATGGCCATGGAAGGCAACGTCATGAAGATGCGCGAAGTCGAGGGCGGTCTGGAAGTCAAACCCGGCCAGAAGATCACCATGCAGCCGGGCAATGGCTACCACATCATGCTGATGGGCCTGTCCAAGCCGCTGCAGGCGGGAGAGAAGGTGCCGGCCACGCTGACCTTCGAGAAGGCGGGCAAGGTCGACGTGACCTTCAACGTCGAGGACCGCAATGCGGCAGCGGCGGGCAAGGATGACATGAAGGACATGAAGGGCCACATGCACCACTGATCCACCGGGCAGCCTGAAACGGCAAGGCCGGCAGCGAGCGATGCTCCTGCCGGCCTTGTCGTTTGCAGCGTACCGCGATCAGCCGGCCAGCTTGCGCACCTTGGCCAGCAGCTTGGTGGTGGAGCGGTCATGTTCGAAGGCAATCGACAGCACCTGGCCGCCATAAGCCGCCACGGCCTGGCCTTCGGGGATGGCGTGCATGTCGTAGTCGCCGCCCTTGACGTAGATCTCCGGACGCGCCTGCTGCACGGCTTCCAGCGCAGTGTCTTCATCGAAGGGGACTACCAGCGACACCGATTCCAGCGCCGCCAGTACCGCCATGCGGTCTTCGCAGGTGTTGATGGGACGGTCATCGCCCTTGCCCAGGCGCTTGACGGAGGCATCGGTATTGGCTGCCACCACCAGCGACGCACCCTGGGCGCGGGCCTGCGCCAGGTAGGTCACGTGGCCGCGATGCAGGATGTCGAAGACGCCATTGGTCATCACCACCGGCTTGGGCAATTGCGCTACGCGCTGCTGGAGTTCGTCGCGGGTACAGAGTTTGGATTCGAAGTCGGCCATCTTGATCGGGATCGGTTCGGGTAAGCGGGTGATTGATTGCTGAGTGCAGCATGAAAAAAGCCGCAACCTGGGTTGCGGCTTTCGTGATTGTACTGCCTTGCTGCCTGTGAAGGATTTTTCCCTGTCAGGCGGCCGCCGTACCCGGCGGCAGGATGCGCTGGGTCACTTCCTTGCGGTAGCGGTTCAGCTCCTGCACGTTGCTGAAGGTCCTTTCGAACAGCAGCGACATGTTGTGCAGGATGCGGTCCACGACCTTCTTTTCCCACTCGCCGTCGAACTTGATCTGGTTGTCCAGCCAGCGTTCCAGCCATTCCGGATCCGGCAGGCGGCTCTGGACGGTGTCGTTGGGGAACAGCGCCTGGTTCACGTGCAGGTTGGTCGGGTGCAGCGGCTTCTCGGTGCGGCGCGCCGAGGCCATCAACACGCCGATCTTGGCGAAGGCGGCACGGGCCTTGTCGCCCACTTCGTTCAGGGCCTTCTTCATGTAGCGCAGGTAGGCGCCGCCGTGGCGGGCTTCGTCCTGGCTGATGATCTTGTAGATCTGCTTGATGACCGGCTCGGTGTGCCAGTCGGCGGCACACCGGTACCAGTGGTTCAGGCGGATCTCGCCGCAGAAGTGCAGCATCAGGGTTTCCAGCGGCGGGGCGGGATCGAACTCGAAGCGCACGTTGTGCAGTTCCTCTTCGGTCGGGCACAGGTCCGGGCGGAAGCGGCGCAGGTATTCCATCAGCACCAGCGAGTGCTTCTGTTCCTCGAAGAACCATACCGACATGAATGCCGAGAAATCGCTGTCCCCGCGATTGTCGCGCAGGAACATCTCGGTAGCCGGCAGGGCCGACCATTCCGTGATGGCGTTCATGCGGATGGTCTGCGCCTGTTCGTCGGTGAGCAAGGAAGCGTCGAACTTGTCCCAGGGAATATCCTTATCCATATTCCAACGGACCTGCTCTAGCGATTTGAACAATTCTGGGTACAGCATCTCAGTATGTGCCTATATGCGTTAAGTGTTTGATTTTAACAAGATTTTCCCGATCCATACTAAAACGGTCAGGTTTCAGCAATATGACAGAGACCCGGCGCGGCTGCGCCCGGGGCCAGGCTCTGCCATGGCGAGGATCAGGGGGAATTTGGCTTGCGGGAGGCTGGCTTCTTGTTTTGCCGGGATTGTACAACAGCCGTCCGGGCGGGCGCGCTCGTATTTTCCGCACGCTTGGGCGCTTTCTTGACCGGTGGCTTCTTCGGCGCCGTCTTGGCCCCCTTGGCCGGCTTGGGAGCGCCAGCAGGCTTGGCTTTGACGCCTGCCTTGGGCCTGGGGGCAACTGTCTTATTTTCGCTACGCTTGGAGGCCTTCTCGGGCTTGGGCGGCTTGGCGGGCTTCAACAGCGGTTCCTGCTCAGCCAGGCCCCCGGCCAAGGCGTTGCCGACGGCGTGCTTGAATTGCTCCTGCAACACATTCCACCAGGCATTGGGATTGGCGATGGCGGACTGGAAATCCGGGGCCGGCGGGACGCTGCCCTCGACTTCTGCAGCGGGCTCGGCATCGGCCTGCGGCGCAGCAGCTTGCTCCTCTGCAACTTCAGGCGCGGAAGCAAGTTCTTCCTCTTCTTCAGGCGCTTCTTCGGGCTGGGCGCCTGCTCCCGGCCACATCGGGAAACCGAAGGGGAAAGCCGGGGCCGCGCTGCCCTCTTCCTCCGCCGCGGCCTCGGCCTGGGGCGTGCCGCGCGAGGCCATGATTTCGCTCATGGCCTGCAGGGTGGAGAGGGTCGCGCTCTGCACTTCCAGGGTCTGGATGGTGGCCTTGAGCATGTTCAGGTTCAGCTCCAGCCAGGAGGCCACGGTCTTCAGGTCGCTGATCTTCTTGTTGATGTCCTCCACCGACAGCGAAGGCGTGGCCATGGCGGGGGCGCCCATGCTGCTCCACATCTTCTTCATGAAATCGATGGTATCGGCTACCGAGCCTGCGCCCGGCATCTGCTCATGGTTCAACATTGATCGCTCCTCTTGTTGTGGTGTCGTGCTCAGCGTGGCGGGCGCTGCATCCGGCAGGTGCTCGGCAGTGCGGTCTGCTCGGCCGGGATGAAGCGCTCGGTACGGAATCCGAAGCCGCTGCCCTCATTGTCGAAGCGGATGCCGCCGCTGTCGGCGCGCTGCATCTGCATCAGGTAGAGCGGCTGGATCAGCTGGTGATCCTCGGCCCGCAAGGTCGCCTCGTGGAAGGCGTTCTGATAATGCGCGCCTTCCAATGCATATGCAACCGCCTTGGGATCGGTGCTCCTGGCTTTCTCGATGGCCTTGACCAGCATGTCGATCATCACCTGCATGCGCAGGTAGAGGTAATCATCCTTGGGCTGCGGGTAGCGCTTGCGGAATTCCTGGTAGTAGGCGTCGCTGGGCGAGCCCGGATTGCCGCCGGCATTGGGATGCCATTCCGCCACCGCACGCACCACGCCCACACCCGCATCACCGATGGCCGCAGGCGCGCCCAGGCTGTTGGCATAGAAGGTGTAGAACTTGGCCTTGAAGCCCGCATCACGTGCGGCCTTCACCAGCAGCGTCAGGTCATTGCCCCAGTTGCCGGTGATGACGGCGTCGGCCCCGGCGCTGCGCATCTTGGCAATGTAAGGCGCAAAATCCTTGATCTTGCCGATGGGATGCAGCTCGTCGCCGACGATGGCGATATCGGGCCGCTTGGCCGTGATCTGCTCGCGCGCGGCCTTGGCGACCTGGCGGCCGAAGCTGTAGTCCTGGCCGATCAGATAGACCTTTTTGGTCGCCGGATCAGCCTTGATGGCTTCGGTCAGGGCCTGCATGCGCATGTCGGCACTGGCATCGAAACGGAAATGCCAGAAGCTGCATTTCTCGTTGGTCAGCGTGGGATCGACCGCCGAATAATTCAGGAACAGCACGCGCCGGTCCGGCTCGCGCTGGTTGTGCTTGTTGACCGCATCGATCAAGGCCGCAGCCACGGCCGAGCTGTTGCCTTCGATCAGGAAGGGAATGCGCTCGTCCGTCAACTGGCGGAACTGCACCAGCGAGTCTTCCACGCCCAGCTTGTTGTCGAAGGTGGAGAGCTGCAGCAGGTGCTTGCCATCGGGCAGATTCACGCCGCCGCGCGCATTGACGCGCTCGATGGCGTAGCTGATGTTGCGCACCACCGCTTCACCGGCATTGGCGAAAGGACCGGAGAGGCCATCGATCATGCCGATGCGCACCGGCGGCAAGGGTGCGGCAACGCTGGAAACCGGGGTGGAAACGGCGGCCAGCGCCAGCAGGGCGGCCGGGAACATGCGCAGGGGCAGGCGGAAAGACAGGGACAGGTTCATCGATTCTGCAAGAGACAGCGGCAAAACCCGCATTGTACGTTGTTTGAAATGGCCCTCCTTTGCCCTGCGCCCCCACGACGCTCCTTGCATGATCCGATACACTGGCGGGCATGAGCGAAGTTTCCCGTCCCACCCGGCGCTGGCCGCGCCTGTTGATCCTGATTGCATCGAGCCTGGCACTGCACGCCGCGCTGGTGGACTGGGGCCGGCGCCAGATCGTGATGCCGGGCCGGACGCAGGAACAGGCCATCACGGTGGAACTGCGCCCGGTGCCGCCGCCGGAGCAGCCGGTGGCACTGCCGACACCCAAGCCGGTACCACCGAAGACGGCCAAACCGTCCACTCCCGCCAGTCGCCCGGCACCACAGCCACGGCGCGCGCCCGAGCCCTCCGTCGAACCGCCAGACGAGCCTATCCGCGAGACCGTGGAACGCATCACCACGCCTGCCCCGGAAGCGCCGCAAACGGCCGCAGCGCCCTCCGCTGCGGAAACTGCGGGCCCGGCGTCGCCAGGCAGCGGACCGGGCAGCGGCACCGCCAGCACCGCAACCGGCAGCGGCGATGCGCCCGAGGCCGCCACCGGCAAGCAATACCAGACCAGCGCCCCGCCCAGCGTGCTGCTGGAATACGACGTCACCGGCACCAAGGACCAGCAGCCGGCCTACGGCCGCGGCAGCATCGCATGGCACAACGAGGGCGATCACTACAAGGTGGAAGGCAAGGCCAAGGCGCTGTTCTTCACGCTTCTCAATTTCACCAGCGTGGGCGAGCTTGATGCCTGGGGCGTCTCGCCCGAGCTCTATACGGAACAGAAGGGCTTCAAGTCGGCCACCAACACCCATTTCAATCGCGAACGCAACGTCGTCAGTTTTTCCGCCTCCACCACCAGCTACCCGCGCCGGGGCGGCGAACAGGACCGCGCCAGCCTGATCTGGCAACTGGCCGCCATCGGCCGGGGCGATCCCGGCCAGCTCCAGCCGGGCGCGGTGATCGACCTGTTCGTGGCCGGCGTGCGCGATGGCGAAATCTGGCGCGTGCAGGTCTTGGGCCAGGAAAGCCTGACGCTGCCCGTCGGCACCGTCCAGACCTGGCATGTGGTGCGCCAGCCCAAGCCCGGCTCCTATGACGACCGCGTCGATATCTGGCTCGCCCCGCAGCATGAGTGGTATCCGGTGCGGGTGCGCTATACCGACCTGCGGCCCAATGGCGACTACACCCAACTGGACCTGTCGGGCCTCAAACCGGTGGACCAGTAAGACCAGATCCTGCAAGCCCTGTCAAAATCGGAAACAATTGCGCACAATTACGCGCCCGGACGGCAGAACCGCCCTCCGGCATTTTGGTCGTATTCCTTCATATGGCTCGGCATTGCCTCATCGCCGAGCCCCACAGAGACCAACACGAAGAGCTCGCCATGACATTTCTTTCATATCGCCTCAAAACCACCCTCGCTGCGCTGCCGCTGGCCGCCCTGATCGCCAGCGCGCCCGCCCTGGCCGCCGACGGTCCGCATCCGGTGGACAAGCGCCCCTTCAACCTGCCGCCTTCGGCCGAGCTGCATTACGCCATCACCGCCAAGCAGAGCGGCCTCGATCTGAAGGGGGAAGGCCTGGTCAAGTGGACGCAGAGCAAGACCGCCTACAGCGTCAACACCGAAACCCGCGCCATGCTGCTGGGCAAGATCCTGGAAACCAGCAGTGAGGGCAGCATCGACGCCTACGGCCTGGCCCCGTCGCGTTTCGTCGAAAAGCGCCTGCGCCGCGAACCGACCACCACCACCTTCAATCGCGAACAGAACAAGATCACCTTCACCGAATCGGCCGATAGCTTTCCGCTGCAGGGGGGCGAGCAGGACCGCACCGGCATCACCTGGCAGTTCGTGGCGATTGCCCGTGCCAATGCCGCCAAGATGAAGCCGGGTTCGGAGTGGAATTTCTTCGTGGCCGGTCCGCGTGATGCCGAGCAGTGGACCTTCAAGGTGGTGGGCCGCGAAAAGATCAAGACCGCCCAGGGCGAGACCGAAGCGCTGCACCTGTTCCGCAATCCGCCCCCGGACGACCAGGCCCAGAAACTCGACATCTGGCTGGCACCGAAGATGGAGTGGTATCCGGTGCGCCTGAAGTTCACCGATCCCAATGGCGACTATATCGAGCAGGTGCTGGATTCGGTCAAGAAAACCAACTAAGCTTGCCGCTATTGCAGGCGCGGGGCCAGGCCGGCAGCGATGCCGCCTGGCCCCGCGTGCGTTTTTCGCCCCCATCACGCGCCTGATTCCCCCCGATTCCGATTACTTGTTGAGCCCGACCATGTCCGCCAATCCCGCCAATCCCGCCACTCCCGCCATCGCCCCGACCCTCAGCACCCAGAGCGCCCTGGTGCTCTTCTCCGGCGGACAGGATTCCACCACTTGCCTGGCCTGGGCGCTGTCCCGCTATCAACGGGTGGAGACCATCGGCTTCGACTACGGCCAGCGCCATGCCATCGAACTGGAAGTGCGTCCGGCCCTGCTGGAAAAGATGAAAGCCTTCTCGCCCGCATGGCAAGCACGCCTGGGCGAGGATCACATGATCGACCTGTCGCTGATCGGCAAGATTTCCGACACGGCCTTGACACGCGATGTCGCCATCGCCATGCAGGACAACGGCCTGCCCAATACCTTCGTGCCCGGCCGCAACCTGCTGTTCATGACCGTGGCCGCCACGCTGGCTTATCGCCGTGGCTTGAACGTGCTGGTCGGCGGCATGTGCGAGACCGATTTTTCCGGTTATCCCGATTGCCGCGACGACACCATGAAGGCGCTGCAAGTGGCGCTCAACCTGGGCATGGCCACGCAACTGAAGGTGGAAACCCCGCTGATGTGGATCGACAAGGCCGAGACCTGGTCCCTGGCCGAATCGCTGGGCGGCACCGCGCTGGTGGACCTGATCCGCGCCGACACCCACACCTGCTACCTGGGCGAACGCGGCCAGCTGCATGACTGGGGCCATGGCTGCGGCAAATGCCCGGCCTGCGAACTGCGCGCCCGTGGCTATCAACAGTACGCGGCACGCAAAAGCGCCGGGTAATCGGGCACAATAGGCTCACCATTCCAAGAGCGAGCCTCATGCCCCAAGCCCGCACCACCCTTCTGCTCGCCCGCAGCGCCGCCGCCTTGCTGGTGCTGCTGGCCAGCGCCGAGATCGGCCGCCGCATCGCCGACCTGCCCAGCCTGCCCGCGCTGGTCGACCTGCAATTCGACCTGACCCCGCGCAGTCAGAGCTTCAAGGTATTCGAGGACAACCCGATTGCACGATCCTCGCATCCACAGCCGCTGCCCACCGCGCTGCGCCCGCTCAACATTGATGTGCCCTGGAAAGACGGCAAGCGCCTGCCGCTGATCGATTTCATCAAGGGCACGGCGGCGCACGCCTTTGTGGTGATCCAAGATGGCAGCGTGGTCTATGAGCGCTACATCGATGGCTACGATGCCAATTCGCGCTTCACTTCCTTCTCGGTGGCCAAGTCCTTCGTCTCGGCGCTGACCGGTGTGGCGCTGAAACAGGGCAAGATCCGATCGCTCAATGATCCCATTGGCCGCTATCTGAAACCCGATGAGATTTCCCCCGCTTACGCCAACATCACCATCGGCCAGTTGCTGGACATGCGCTCCGGCATCGATGTCGATGAAAACTACGGCGGTTCGCTCGCCTCGCCAGTGGTGCGCATGTTCGTCAGCACCGACCTGCAGCGTTTCATCGCCCGCCGCAGTGGTTTGCGCTTTGCACCGGGTTCTCGCTTCGAATATCGCAGCGTCGATACGCTGATCCTGTCGCGGGTGCTGGCGCGCGCCACCGGCATGCGCCTGTCCGACTTCGCCCAGCAGGCGCTGTGGGAGCCGCTGGGCATGGAGCAGGACGCCAGCTGGAGCGTGGACAGCCGCCAGCATGGCGTGGAGAAGGCCTTCTGCTGCCTCAATACCACGGCGCGCGACTTCGCCCGCCTCGGTTTGCTCTATCTGCATGGCGGCCGCATCGGCGAGCAGCAGATCGTCAGCCCGGCCTGGGCCGCCGAGCCACGCCAGCCGGTCAACAACGGCAATGCGCTGGATTATCGCGATGGCTGGTGGATCCCGCCGGGCAATGCCAATGACCGCGACTTCTCGGCCATCGGCGTGTTCGGCCAGTACATCTACGTCAACCCGGCCACGCGCACGGTCATCGTCAAACTCAGCGACTACGGCACGGAGCAGGATGAAGTGCTGACCATGCTGGCCATGCGCAGCATCAGCCATGTGGTGTCGGGCAAGGAGTAAGCTGGCCTGCCGCATACCGATGGCCATGAAAAAAACCGCCTGTCTTGCAACAGGCGGTTTTTGTTTGAAGCAGCGATCAACGGAAAAAATTTAAATGATATAAATCGTTTATATTTTTTGATCCGTTCATCGAAAATCAGAAATCAGAACAGCTCGTTCTTCATCTGCGTCTTGGCTTTTTCTTCTTCCGGCGTCAGTCCACCGCGATCGCCCATGCCCAGGTCACGCACCATTGCGCTGGGCGGGAACTCGGCATAGTAGTACTCGCCGCCCGATTCGATCACGCCATCCGGCACCTTGCGGTCCACGTTGGGCACATCCTTGAGCGCCTTGGACATGTAGCTGATCCACACCGGCAGGGCCAGGCCGCCACCGGTTTCGCGGTCGCCCAGGCTCTTGGGCTGGTCATAGCCAATCCACGCAATCGCGGTCAGGCCCGGTTGATAGCCGGCGAACCAGGCATCCATGGAATCGTTGGTGGTACCGGTCTTGCCGGCCAGGTCGGTGCGTTTGAGCGACAAGGCCTTGACGGCGGTGCCATGGCGCACCACGTCGCGCAGCATGCTGTCCATGATGAAGGCATTGCGTGCATCGATGACGCGATTGGATTCATCCTCGGCAGTAGCCGGCTTGGCCTGCGAGAGGACTTCGCCGTTGCTGTCGGTGACCTTGGTGATCAGGTAGGGATTGATCTTGTAGCCGCCGTTGGCAAACACCGAATACGCGCCCACCATCTGCAGCGGCGTGACGTTGCCCGCGCCCAGCGCCAGGGTCAGGTAGGGCGGGTTCTTGTCGGCATCGAAACCGAAGCGGGTGATGTATTCCTGCGCATACTTCACGCCCACGCGCTCCAGGATGCGGATGGACACCAGGTTGATCGACTTCTGCAAGGCGCGGCGCATCGAGATCGGGCCTTCGAACTTGCCACCGTAGTTCTTCGGCTGCCACACCTGGCCGCCGGTCTGGGTGAAGGTCAGCGGCGCATCATTGATGATGGTGGCCGGCGACAGGCCCTTTTCCAGCGACGACGAATAGATGAAGGGCTTGAACGACGAACCCGGCTGGCGCCACGCCTGCGTGACGTGGTTGAACTTGTTGCGGTTGAAGTCGAAGCCGCCGACCAGCGAGCGGATCGCACCATCGCGCGAGTTCACCGAGACGAAGGCCGATTCCACTTCCGGCATCTGGGTGATGATCCAGCTGTTGCCATCCTGGAACACGCGGATGATGGCGCCACGGCGGATCTTTTTCTGCGGCGGTGCCTTGTCCGACAGCAGGTTGGCACCGAAGCCCAGGCCGGCACCGGAGATGCTGATCTCTTCGCCGGTCGAGAGCATGGCGGTGATTTCCTTGGGCTTGGCCTCCAGCACCACGGCGGCGACCATGTCGTCACTGTCGGGATGGTCGGCCAGTTCCACTTCAACCGCATCTTCCACCACTTCCTTGGTGGCCTTCTCCGGCAGCTCCATGTAGCCTTCCGGACCGCGATAGCCATGGCGGCGCTCATAGTCGATGATGCCGCGGCGCAGGGCGATGTAGGCGGCGTCCTGGTCGGCCTTGGTGATGGTGGTGAAGACGTTCAGGCCACGCGTGTAGGTCTCGTCCTTGTATTGCGCATAGACCAGCTGGCGCGCCATTTCGGCCACGTATTCGGCGTGCATGCCAAAGGCCGAGCTGTCTCCCTTGACGCGCAGTTCCTCATCCTTGGCTTCCTGATACTGGGCCTCGGTGATGTAGCCCAGCTGCCGCATGCGCAGCAGGATGTACTGCTGGCGGGCGTGCGCGCGCTTGGGATTGACCACCGGGTTGTAGGCCGAGGGGGCCTTGGGCAGGCCGGCCAGCATGGCTGCTTCGGCGATGGTGAGGTCCTTCAGTTGCTTGCCGAAATAGATCTGGGCGGCCGAGGCGAAGCCATAGGCGCGCTGGCCCAGATAGATCTGGTTCATGTAGACCTCGAGGATCTGGTCCTTGGTGAGGTTGTTCTCGATCTTCCAGGCCAGCGGAATCTCATAGAAAAACTTGCGCGTGGCCTTCTGCAGGAAGGTCGGCTCGTTGCTGGTCAGGAAGAAGTTGCGCGCCACCTGCTGCGTGATGGTGGAAGCACCGCCGCCGCCGCCGGACAGGTTGGAGAAGGTGGCGCGGGCGATACCCTGGTAGTCGACACCGCCGTGTTCGTAGAAACGGTCATCCTCGATGGCCAGCACGGCCTTCTTCATGATG
Organism: Herbaspirillum sp. Her4; assembly: GCF_057961335.1. Classification (NCBI taxonomy): domain Bacteria; kingdom Pseudomonadati; phylum Pseudomonadota; class Betaproteobacteria; order Burkholderiales; family Oxalobacteraceae; genus Herbaspirillum; species Herbaspirillum sp. Her4. The sequence goes on from NZ_CM176330.1 coordinate 301,669, forward strand.
TCCGGGATGTCCTTGAAGTGGACCAGGTTGCGGCGCTCCTCGCCGAATTCGCCGATCAGCACGCCATCGGCGGAGAAGATGCGCAGCGGGATCTTGGGGCGATAGTCGGTCAGCGTATCGAGGTCGGGCAGCTTGGGATAGGTCAGGGCGACGATGAAGGTCACGCCCAGCAGCACCATCACCACCAGGCCCAGCACGGTACCGAACAAACCCAGGAGGATGCGCAGCGACCAGTGCATGCGCTTGCGGGGCGCTTTTTCTGCGGGGGCATCCGCCGATGCCGGTTTGGGTTGATCGCCGCCGTTGGAAGATGAAGACATTCGAATTAAGCGTTAAAGCAGGCCGAAGCTGCAGGCCAGAGCCGGAGTGGAAGAAACAAGCCCGCATTATAGCGGCTCGCCCTGAGCCGCCGCGCGGCCGGGTGTTGCAAATAGACCAAAGGGCAGGAGGCCGGTTCCGGAGTGAGAGCGGGGAAGTGCGGCATTGGGCGCAAATTGCTGCAAATTGACGGGCATTCCTCAAGTTTCAGCGATTCCCGCCTGGCCGCGCAGACCGGAGAATCCGGGGTTTCCCTCCGCATGAGAACGGCATATGACAGGCTTACCCCACTTTTTCGGCCTCGGCACCCCGCGCCTGTGCGCAGGCCTCGACATCGCGACCGACCGTGTGCGGCTGGCGCTGCTGCGCCGTAGCGGCCGCCGCGCGCAGTTATTGAAGCTGACGCAGCGGCTCACCGGCGGAGTGATCTGCCGGGACGGACAGATCACCGACTTCGAGGCCTTGACCCTGATCTGCCGCTCCCTGCTGGATGAGGCCGGCTGCCAGGGTGCCGCCCTGGCGCTGGCGGTCCCGGTGCAAGGCCTCACCGGACGCCGACTCGTGCTGCCGGCCGACAGCCACCCGGTACAACGCTGGCGGCAAGTGCAATCCGAACTCGCGGCCCACGGCATCGCCGCTGACGATCACGCCATGGACTACCGTGAACTGGGTCCGCCGCCGGGCTCGCCCTCGGACCAGCAGGTACTGGCGGTGGCCGCCTCCCGGCTCATCATCGAAGACCGCCTGTCGCTGGCTGCAGCGGTGGGCCGGCCGCTGGTCACCCTGGCACCGGAAGACCTGTGCCTGGCCGCCTGGCTGCGCGACGACCGGCTTCCCGGCGAGACCGCCGTGCTGCGCCTGGATCGCAGCGCCCGCTGGCTGCTGCACGGCGAGGGTCCCAGCCACGCCTTGCCGGAGGTCAGCGCCCGCGGCGGGCACCTGGCCCTGCTGGCGCACGCCGCGCCCTTGCTGAAACCCCTGCCGCGTCGCCTGCTCCTGAGTGGCGACCATCCGTCTCTCGGCACGATTGCCCGCGCCTTCGTCAAGTACGCGGGGCTGGAGGCCCGGGTGGCCGCGCCTCCCTCCTCGCTGGTGCTGACGCCGCAGATCGCGGCGCTGATGCCGCCGGACTACCAGCTGGCACTGGCCCTGGCCTGGGAGGGACTGGCATGAGATGCGACATGGATTTCTCTCAGTCACCGGCACAGCGGCGGCGCACGCGGGAACGGAATTTCTATCGAGTGCTGGTCTTCTTCCTGCTGCTGGGCATCGCGCTGGCGGCCTTCCCCGGCTGGCGCGTTTCCTTGCACACGGCCTCACTGCAAAAAGCCAATGTGCTGTTGACCGGCGAGTTGCATACCCTGGCCCCCCGGGCCAGGCAAACGGCCGAGTTGCGCAGCCAGATCGCCGCGCTGGAAAAGCAGATCACGGCACACCAGCATCTCGGCAAACGCCGCCAGCAGTCGGCGCAATTGCTGCGGGCTGCCGCCCGAGCGGCGCAGGCAAGCGCGGGCAAGATCCGCCTGCACCGCCTGTTGCTGCAAGGCGATCGCGGCGAATTGCGCGGCCAGGCGGCCAGCGCGCAGGAAGTCCGCGACTTTACCGCCGCGCTGGGTGCTGCCGGCCTGGAGGGGGCCACCCTGCATGACCTGCACGTCGAAGACGGTGCCTATGCCTTCATCCTGGCCATCCCCCTGCCGGCCTTGCAGACGGGCACGTCCCCCGCGCCCGCCCCCGCAACCGCAGCCAAGGTGGCCGCACCGTGAACCAGTCGCGCTGGCAGACCCATCCCGCGCACTGGCCGTTGCTGCCCCGGCTGGCCTTGTGTTTGCTGGCCCTGCTGGCGTGTGCAGGCAGTGGCCTGCTGCTGGCCGTGAGCGAACTGGATGAGGCACGGCGGTCCGCGCGCCAACGGCAGCAGGATCTGCGCGTGCAATACCAGGCGGCATTGACGCAGCAGGCGCAACTGCCTGTCCTGCAATCACGCGAACGGGCGCTGGCGGTACAGCTGGCCGCACAGCAGAGCCAGTTGTGGCCGCCCGAGCAGCTGCAGCCGGAGCTGCTGCAAGCCAAGCTGGCCCGCCGCGCCAGTGAATGCGGGCTGACGCTGTCCTCCTTCAAGCCATTGAGCGGCAAGCTGGCCGCGGCCATCGTGCTGCGCGGCACTCATGCCGGCCTGCTGCGCTTTGTGGAACTGGTCAGCAGCCTGCCCTTGCCTGTGATGGTCGAGCGGCTCGATGTCAATGTCGTCGAACAGGACGGGCAAAGCGAGTTGCAGATGAATGCCTCCGTGAGCGCACTGGTGACGGCGAGCCTGTCCGGCACCGCGACGAAGGAGAGCGCGCCATGAGCCCGCTCTGGCTGGCAGCGCTGCCGGTCTTGCTGGCGGGGCTGGTGATGGGCGCAATGATGGCGCTCGACCATCCCGATGAAGTCCACGCCACGCGGATGTGGATCACGCAGGTCCGGCCCTCTTCCACCCTGCCCCTTCCTGCTGCCGCCCTCTCCGACGCGGCGACGGAAGACAGCCTCCCCGGCGAGGACAGCGAGTTGCCCGATCCCTTCCAGCTCGGCGCGCTTGCGCCCGCCAGTCCGACGCGACCGGCCGCCTCACGGGTTCGCGCGCAAGATGAGGAGGATGAAGAAAACAGTCCAGTCCCGGCCGCCGCCCCGATTGCCCCGCTTCCGACGCCCGTCCTGCGCCTGCTGGGTACGCTGCGCCGTGATCAGGAGTGGATCGCCATCGCTGAACTGGAGGGCAGCACCAGGCAGTTGCAAACCGGGGATACGTTGCCTGGCGGCCTCGGACGTGTCCTGGCGGTACGCGAAGACGCCCTCGACATCGGCCAGGACGACGCTGCTCGACAGACCATTGCCATGAGCACCCTCCCCGCTGCCAGCCCGATGGCCATCGCTCCTGCGCGCAAGGTCCCGGCGCGAACTTCCCAGCGCAACACACGTCGCCGCCTGATCCGTCCCGGAATGTCGCCATGAAAATGATCCTGTTCCTGCTGGCCCTGCTGGCGAGCCACGCTGCCTTGGCGGAAAACCGCCTGCTGGCCATCCATCTCCATCCCCGTGCAGACGGTACGACCCTGGAACTGCAGTTGCAGGCACCGGTGGACCCGGCACTGGTCCAGAACTTCCTGTTGATCGAGCCGCCGCAGTTGGTCCTCGACCTGCCCCGGAGCACGGCTGCGGCAACACTTGCGCGGTCCCTGAACGGCAGCGGGCTGGTCAAGCGCATCCAGCTCGCCGAAGATGATGACCGCCTGCGCCTGCAGGTGCTGCTCAAGCATGCCGCCATCTACCAACTGCGCGCCGAAGAAGATCGCCTGCTGGTGGACCTGACGCTGCAGCCGCCCTCCGATCCCGTTGCGCTGCAAGCGATCGACTTGCGCCGCGGCCCACAGGGCGAGGCGCACCTGGCAGTGGACATGGGCAGCCACGCACATACCGTGCAGGTACGCCAGCTGGGAGGACGCCTGGTCGTCGACATCGCCAGTGCGACCGTCCCGCTGGCCCTGCGGCGGCTGGTCGAGACCGGACAGATGGGCACGCCGGTCCTGCAATACCGTGCTTACGGCCATCAGGACGGCGCGCGCCTGGTCCTGGAGATGCAGGGCCAGTGGCGCTACCAGGCCTATCAGAGCAAACGCCGGCTGATGATCGATGTCCTGCCGGTCAAATCGGCTCTGACCGGGATTGCGGCGGCCGGCTTGCAGGAAGGCAAGACCTACGGCGGCCCCCGGCTGTCGCTGAACTTCCAGAACATCGAGGTGCGTACCGCCCTGCAAGTGCTGGCCGAGCACAGCGGCGTCAACATCGTGGCCAGCGATACGGTCACGGGCCAGCTGAGCCTGCGCCTGAAGGACCTGCCCTGGGAACAGGTGCTGGACCTGATCCTGCAGGCCCGGGGGCTGGAAATGCGCCGTCATGGCGAAGTGCTGTGGATCGCGCCGCGCGACGAGATGCTGGCGCGCGAGCGACTGGAGCTGGAGCAGAAGGCCATGATCGCCGACCTCGAACCCTTGCACGCCGAGAGCTTCCAGCTCAATTATCAGCGCGCCGACACCCTGCGCAAGGCGCTGGGCATCGGCGAAGACGGCAGCACCCAGGCCAATCGCCGCAATGCCCTGCTGTCGCGCCGTGGCAGCGCCATGATCGACAGCCACACCAACCAGTTGCTGGTCACCGACACGCTGGCCGTACTGGCCAATGTACGCAAGCTGATCGAGCGCATCGATGTGGCCTCGCGCCAGGTGCTCATCGAAGCCCGCATTGTCGAGGCCGACGACAGCTTTTCGCGCAATCTCGGCATCAAGCTGGGATTGGCCGCCACCACACGCGTTGCCGCCGTCGGCAACGGCTATGCGGCCATCGCTGAACAGAGTGGCCAGACGCCGGCCACACCCGATCTCACCCTGCGCGAACCGGCCCTGAACCTGCGCGCCGACGGCCTCAGCGGCGCAGCCCCGGGCAGCTTCGCCTTCACCCTCTTCAATGCCGCTGCCCGGCGCTTCCTCAACGTCGAACTCTCGGCACTGGAAGCCGACGGGCGCGGCAAGATCGTCTCCAGCCCGCGCCTGATCACGGCCGACCAGCAGGCAGCGCTGATCGAGCAGGGCGAAGAAATTCCCTACCAGCAATCTGTCGGCAATGGCAGCACCGCCACCGCCTTCAAGAAGGCCAACCTCAAGCTGGAGGTCACGCCCCAGATCACCCCGGACGGCAACGTGATCCTCGACGTGGACGTCAACAAGGACAGCCGGGGCAGCGTCACGCCGGGCGGGCTGGCCATCAACACCAAGCACATCAAGACCAAGGTCCAGGTCGAGGATGGCGGCACGGTGGTCATCGGCGGCATCTACACCCAGACCGACAACGACCACGAGACGCGGGTACCGCTGCTGGGCGACCTCCCGGTGCTGGGGGCGCTGTTTCGCAGCCAGAGCAAGGTGCGGGACAAGACCGAGCTGCTGATCTTCCTGACCCCGCGCATCGTCGCCGGGCCGCGCCCGTATTGAGCCGGAAGGCCCCGGCCACGGGATTTTTCCCCGGTGGCGGGCCAAAGAACGGTAAAATCGCTATTCCAGGCCCGCTGCGCCGGGCGCAAGCCCGCCAGCGGCGGGCAACACAGCCGTCCACCGGGCGGCAGGCGACCGTGCCGGCAGACGTGCGGCGCCATGACATTGGCCAGTAGCGCAAAGCGCAGAATTCTTAGATATGACGGGAAGCATTTTCCTTGTCGGCCTGATGGGAGCCGGCAAGACCACCATAGGCCGGGCCCTGGCCAAAAAGCTGAACAAGCGCTTCGTCGATTCGGACCACGAGATCGAAGCGCGGACCGGTGCCACCATCCCGGTGATCTTCGAGATCGAGGGCGAGGAGAACTTCCGTCGCCGCGAAGCCGAGATCATCCGCGAGCTCGCAGCCCAGCCCGACATCGTGCTGGCCACCGGCGGCGGTGCCGTCCTGCGTGCCGAGAATCGCGAGAACCTCAAGAAGGGCGGCACCGTCGTCTACCTGCGCGCCAGCATCAACCAGATCCTGCAACGTACCGGCCGCGACAAGAACCGCCCGCTGCTGCAGACCGCCGATCCGCGCCGCAAGCTCGAAGAGCTGTCGCGCCAGCGCGATCCGCTGTATCGCGAAGTGGCCGATTTCGTCGTCGAGACCAACCGGCCCAATGTGCAATTCCTGGTGCAGACCATCATCAGCCATCTGGAACTCTCGCCCAAGCATGGTTCCTGGCTGGCCGAACCGGAACCTGACGAAACCGTCGTATTCGAGAGTCACAGCGCGGTCCTGACGCAAGGCGCGGACGGCAGCACCACGCTGTCCCGCAGTCATTCCACCCAGATCTTCCATGGTGCCGCCAGCACCGAACCGAATCTTCGCAGCATGAACCAGAACACCGCTCCCGCCGCTACCACGATCGCTTCGCTGACCCTCAACGTCGACCTGGGCGAACGCAGCTATCCCATCCACATCGGCCGCGGCCTGCTGGATGACGCCACGCTTTTGCCGCAATACGTCAAGGGCAAGCGCGTGGCCATCGTCACCAATGACAAGGTCGGTCCGCTCTACCTCGACAAGGTGGCGCAAGCGCTGCGCGCGGCAGGCAAGCAGGTCACCGAGATCGTGCTGCCCGATGGCGAGGAAGAGAAGAACTGGGCCAGCCTGATGAAGATCTTCGATCGTCTGCTGGCCGACAAGTGCGACCGCAAGACCACCCTCATCGCCCTGGGCGGCGGCGTGATCGGCGACCTGACCGGCTTTGCGGCCGCCTCCTACATGCGCGGCGTGCCCTTCGTGCAAGTGCCCACGACCTTGCTGTCGCAGGTGGATTCCTCGGTGGGCGGCAAGACCGGCATCAACCATCCGCTGGGCAAGAACATGATCGGCGCCTTCTACCAGCCGCAGGCCGTCATCGCCGATACCGCCACCCTGCACACCCTGCCCCCGCGCGAACTGGCGGCCGGCATTGCCGAAGTCATCAAGCACGGTGCCATCATCGATGCTCCCTTCTTCGACTGGATCGAAACCAATATGGCGCGCCTGGTCTCCAAGGATGACGCCGCCCTGGCCTATGCCATCCAGCGCTCCTGCGAGATCAAGGCCGAGGTGGTGCGCCAGGACGAACGCGAAGGCGGCCTGCGCGCCATCCTCAACTTCGGCCACACCTTCGGCCATGCGATCGAGAATGGCCTGGGCTACGGCCAGTGGCTGCATGGCGAGGCGGTCGGTTGCGGCATGGTGATGGCGGCCGATCTGTCGCAGCGCCTGGGCTACATCGATGCCGCCACGCGCGAACGGATCCGCGCCGTGACCGCCGCGGCCGGCCTGCCGACGGTGGCCCCGAACCTGGGCACCGAACGCTGGCTGGACCTGATGGAAGTGGACAAGAAGAACGAAGGCGGCGCGATCAAGTTCATCCTGATCAAGCCGCTGGGCAGTCCCCTGATTACCAACGCGCCGCAGGAACTGCTCTTGCAAACCCTGGCGGCCTGCACCGGAGAATGACATGCACACTGAAGCGCCCGACCATCTCGCCCCCTATGCCGCCCACTCGGCAAGTTCGCGAGGCCGGCGCTTCAGTGAAACGCCACCGGGCTCGCGCAGCGAATTCCAGCGCGACCGTGACCGCATCGTCCACTCCACCGCCTTCCGCCGTCTCGAATACAAGACGCAGGTCTTCGTCAATCATGAAGGCGACCTGTTCCGCACCCGCCTGACCCACAGCATCGAAGTCGCCCAGATCGCACGCTCCTGCGCGCGCAACCTGCAACTGAACGAAGACCTGGTGGAAGCCATCTCGCTGGCCCACGACCTCGGCCACACGCCCTTCGGCCATGCCGGGCAGGACGAGCTCAACCACTGCATGAAGCATCACGGCGGCTTCGAACACAACCTGCAGAGCCTGCGCGTGGTCGATGAGCTGGAGCAGCACTACGCTGCCTTCGATGGCCTCAATCTCACCTTCGAGACGCGCGAAGGCATCCTCAAGCACTGCTCCCTGCACAATGCGCGCCAGCTGGGCGAGATCGGCGTGCGCTTCCTGGAAAAGAAGCAGCCCTCGCTGGAAGCGCAGCTGGCCAACCTGGCCGATGAGATCGCCTACAACAATCACGACATCGACGATGGCCTGCGCTCCGGCCTGTTGACCATGGAGCTGATGAGCGAAGTCGATTTCTTCGCACGCCATCTGCGCGAAGTCGAACAGGCGTATCCCGGCATCACCGGACGCCGCGTCATCCATGAGACCGTGCGCCGCATGATCAATGCGCTCATCGTCGACCTGAACCAGACCTCGCGCAGCCGCATCGCCGAGATCGCCCCGCGCGACATCGAGGATGTGCGCAATGCGCCGCAGCTCATCGCCTTCTCCGATGCGATGGCAGCCGAAGCGGCCATCCTGAAAAAATTCCTGCGCGAGAAGCTCTACCGCCACTATCAGGTCAATCGCATGACGGCCAAGGCACGGCGCATCATTGCAGAGATGTTCGAAGCCTTCACCACGCAGCCCAGCCTGCTGCCGCCGGACTATCAGGTCAAGGGCATCACGGACGAAACCCAGCGTCTCGACAAGCAGGCGCGCAAAGTCGCCGACTACATCGCCGGCATGACCGATCGCTATGCCATTCGCGAGCATCGGCGCTTGTTCGTGATGGAGTGAGGATTGATGGAGCGGGTGCAACGCCCGCGTTGAACGCCGCGTATCGATACGCGGCGTTTTCATTCAGCGCATCCGTGCGCCCTCATTGTCGTGCTGCCAGCGCAATTTCATTACCTCACTGCAATTGAAATCCCGCTGCCGGTCTCTCGCGCACATTTCGTTACATTTTTTCTTGATCGCCTGCATCCGTCGCAGCCAACCCGACGGCACGCACAGTATCGCCGCAAACCCGCTTCCAGCAAGGCTTTTCCAAAGATTGCGCGGGTGCAATGCAGGCTTGTCAACGAAGTCCCCCAGAAACTGACAGGTGTAAATTTATGTCAATATCAAGTCCGCTTTGAACAGGCCGTTATGCAGGAATGGAGTGGATGCGCATGGTGCGCAGTTTCGCTTCCGTGGATCCGTCTCCCCCTCTGATGCCCGGATCCCCTTTCATTTTCAGGAGACCGTCATGGCTATCGGCAACACCAGCGGCGTGGACAACAAGTCCCTGCTGCCCGTCACCCCTTCTTCCACTTCGTCGACCTCTGCCGCAGCGTCAGACAACGACAAGCTGCCCGCCACCGCCGGCGACAGCAGCGGCGGCGACAAGATCGCCCAGGCCAAGCAAGCCAACCTGCTCACCGTGAGCGGCACCAAGGCCCAGTTCAATCTCTCCATCGTGCAATCCTCGCTGGAGGTATCGCTGCAGACGCAGAACGATCCGCTGTCACTGGTCTACAAGACCGCCATCGAGAACATCAACGATATCCTGCGTCCGCAGCTGGGCGACAACGCCATCCAGACCGCATCGACCCAGGACAATTCGCCGGAGGCAACGGCCGGCCGTATCGTCTCCTTCATCACCAACATGTTCGAGCTCTACAAGCAGAACAATCCGGACAAGGAAGATGCCAGCAACATCGACGACTACATGAACCTGATCTTCAAGGGTGTCGACCAGGGCTTCAAGGAAGCGCGCGGCATCCTGGAGAGCCTGAACGTGCTGCAAGGCGATATCGCCAGCAACATCGACAAGACCTATGACCTGGTGCAGAAGGCGCTGGGCGACTTCATCAACAAGGTCAAGGGCGGCAAGCAGGAGGGTGAGGACGGATCGGGCAGCGAAGGCAATGCGGATGGCCAGGGCGGTACGCTGGTGGCCAGCGAGACGACTGTCAGTATTTCAGTGTCGGTGAGCCAGACGCGGATCAGCACCAGTGCGTAATCGCACCTTGCAGTCGCGCTGAGTTGCAAAAGCCAATTCGCAAAAACTAATAAAAAAGAGGCTGTCTCTGTTGGGAGACAGCCTCTTTTTACTTATTTTTCATGACATCGAAAGGCGTGAGAAAGACCGCCCTCGACATCACAAACCATCACAAAAAAACATCACCCACGCAACTTCGCAAACGCCGCCGCCATCGCATTGTTGGCCGGTGCCTGCTCACGGCCACGCTGGTTCTGGTGTTGCGACAAACGGCGCGAATCGGTACGGTCACCGCGCTGTTCATTGCGCGCACCCGGGGCCGGCGCGGTGTCGTTCAGGCGCATGGTCAGGGCGATGCGCTTGCGCTTCTCGTCCACTTCCAGCACCTTGACCTTGACCACCTGGCCGGCCTTGACCACGGTGTGCGGATCCTTCACATAGCTGTTGGACAGCGCCGAAATGTGGACCAGGCCATCCTGGTGCACGCCGATGTCGACGAAGGCACCGAAGGCCGCCACGTTGGTGACCACGCCTTCGAGGATCATGTCCACGCGCAGGTCCTTGATCTCTTCCACGCCTTCCTTGAAGGTGGCGGTGGTGAACTCGGGACGCGGGTCACGGCCTGGCTTGTCGAGTTCCTTCAAGATGTCGGTGACGGTGGGCACACCGAACTTCTCATCGGCATACTTGGCCGGCGACAGGCCCTTCAACAGCGAGGTCTGGCCCAGCACGCTCTTCACATCCTTCTTGATGTCGGCCAGGATCTTTTCCACCAGCGGATAGGATTCCGGGTGCACCGCCGAGGCATCCAGCGGGTTCTCGCCATTCATCACGCGCAGGAAGCCGGCGGCTTGCTCGAAGGTCTTGTCGCCCAGGCGCGGCACCTCACGCAGCGCTGCGCGGGAATTGAACATACCCTTCATATCCCGGTAGGACACGATGCTCTGCGCCACGCTGGCGTTGAGCCCGGAGACGCGCGCCAGCAGCGGTGCGGAAGCGGTGTTCACATCGACCCCCACCGCGTTGACGCAGTCCTCGACCACGGCATCCAGCGAGCGCGCCAGTTGCGACTGGCTCACATCGTGCTGGTACTGGCCCACGCCGATGGACTTGGGATCGATCTTGACCAGCTCGGCCAGCGGGTCCTGCAGGCGGCGCGCAATCGAGACCGCGCCGCGCAGCGACACGTCCAGATCCGGCAATTCCTTGGAAGCGAATTCGGAGGCCGAATACACCGACGCGCCCGCTTCGGAGACCACGATCTTGGTGAGCTTGAGTTCGGGACGCAGTTTGATGAGGTCCTGGGCCAGCTTGTCAGTCTCACGCGAGGCGGTGCCGTTGCCAATCGAGATCAGCGAGACATTGTGCTTCTCGGCCAGTTGCGAGAGGGTATGCAGCGAACCGTTCCAGTCATTGCGCGGCTGGTGAGGATAGATGGTATCGGTGGCGACGACCTTGCCGGTGGCGTCCACGATGGCGACCTTCACGCCGGTACGCAGGCCCGGATCCAGGCCCATGGTGGCACGCGGGCCGGCCGGTGCCGCCAGCAGCAGGTCCTTCAGGTTGCGGGCGAAGACGTTGATGGCTTCAGCCTCGGCCTTCTCGCGCAGGTTGGTCATCAGCTCGGTTTCGAGGTGCATGAAGACTTTCACGCGCCAGGCCCAGCGTACCGTGTCGGAGAGCCATTTGTCGGCCGGACGGCCCTTGTTGGACACACCGAAACGTGAAGCAATGCGACCTTCGCAGGGATTGTGCGGGGCATCCCACTTCGGCTTCTCTTCTTCGGTATCCAGGCGCAGGATGACGTTCAACATCTCTTCGCGGCGGCCACGGAACAGTGCCAGGGCGCGGTGCGAGGGAATGGTGGAATAGGTTTCGGAGTAATCGAAATAGTCGGCGAATTTTTCACCGGCATCCTGCTTGCCCTCGATCACCTTGGATTCGACCACGCCGTGCTCGGTGAGGTATTCACGCAGGCTCTGCAGCAGCTCGGCATCTTCCGAGAAACGCTCCATGAGGATCTGGCGCGCGCCATCCAGGGCGGCCTTGGTATCGGGCACGCCGGGGTTGTCGCCGTTGTCGGTGGTGAAGGCGGGCTTGATGAACTTGGCCGCTTCTTCTTCCGGATTCAGGGCCGGGTCATTCAGGAGCGCATCGGCCAGCTCGGTCAGGCCGGCTTCGGCGGCGATCTGGGCCTTGGTGCGGCGCTTGGGCTTGTAGGGCAGGTAGAGGTCTTCCAGGCGGGTCTTGTCTTCCGCATGGGTGATGGCGTCCAGCAGCACGGGCGTCATCTTGCCCTGCTCTTCGATGGAGGCGATGATCGCGGCGCGGCGGCTTTCCAGCTCGCGCAGGTAACGCAGGCGCTCTTCCAGCAGACGCAGTTGGACATCGTCCAGGCCGCCGGTGACTTCCTTGCGGTAGCGGGCGATGAAGGGAACGGTGGCACCTTCGTCCAGCAAGGCGATGGCGGCAGCGACCTGAACCGGCTTGGCGGCGAGTTCGAGGGCGAGTCGTTGTTCGATAGAAGGCAGCATGGTGAAACCCAGTCAACAGTTGAGCAATTAAGCGGTTAAGCGTTTATGCAGTGAAGAAAAACAAGCGTTGGATGATACGCAATTCAGGCAGCCAAGCCAATCTTGACATTGTGCGATTGCACGCCAAAGTGCCTTGGCACGGGCCTCGCCGGCCCCTGCCCGGCAACGCGCGGATTGGACGCGCAGCCGCAAAGCCGGGATAATCGGCGCTTTCGCATTGCGCGTTCTCGTCTCTTAGCACCATGTCCATCCGTCTCATCGTCGGTCTCGGCAACCCCGGCCCGGAATATGAACAAACCCGCCACAACGCCGGCTTCTGGCTGGTCGACAATCTCGCCGGTCCGGTGCGCCTGGCGCGCGAGCAGCGTTTCAACGCGCTGGCGGGCAAGACCAGCATCGCCGGCAATGAGGTCTGGCTGCTGGAACCGCAGACCTACATGAACCGGTCCGGCCAGTCGGTCGGTGCACTGGCGCGCTTCTACAAGATCAATCCGGATGAAGTGCTGGTGGTGCATGACGAACTGGACCTGCCGCCGGGCGCGGCCAAGATCAAGAAAGGCGGTTCCTCGGGCGGACACAACGGCTTGAAGGACATCACCGCTGCGCTGGGCACGCAAGACTACTGGCGCCTGCGCCTGGGCATCGGCCATCCGCGCACGCTGGGGCTGCAACAGCCGGTGGCCGACTTCGTGCTGCACCGGCCGCGCAAGGAAGAACAGGCGCTGATCAACGAGGCGCTGGACAAGAGCCTGAACGTCATCTCCCTGCTGGTGCAGGGCAAGTTCGAACAGGCCATGATGGAATTGCATACCGGGAAGTAATCCCCTGCCGGGGAAAAAACAAGGCAGATGAACGAAGGGCGCTCGACATGCGAGCGCCCTTTTTCTTTATCTGCTTACTTCAGCGAAGACAGTTTCTGTTCCAGTCCCTTGGCATCGACCGCGCCAGGAATGCGCGAGCCATCGGCAAAGAAGATGGTCGGCGTGCCGGTGACCTTGAGCTTCTTGCCCAGGGCCAGCACCTCTTCATGCGGGGCGTTGCAGGAGGCGGCAGCGGCCGGTGCTTCCTTGCCGCTCACCATCCACTCGTTCCAGGCCTTGCTCGGATTGGGTGCGCACCAGATGTTGCGCGACTTCACGATGGAATCCGGCGAGAGGATGTTGTACTGGAAGGTGTAGTAGGTGATGTTGTCCACTTCCTGCAGAGTCTTGTGCAGGCGCTTGCAGTAGATGCAGTTGGGATCCTCGAAGATGGCGATCACGCGCTTGCCGTTACCCTTGACGGTCTTGATGGCCTTGTCCAGCGGCAGGGCCGAGAACGGCGTCTGGTTCAGCGAATCGATCTTTTCCTTGGTGTAGTCGCGATAGGTCTGCGAATCGACCACGCGGCCGATGAAGAGATACTGGGCCTTGGCATCGGTGTAGATGACGTCGCCATCGATCTGGATTTCATAGAGACCGGCATAGGGCGTCTTGGTGACGGCATCGACCTTGGCATCCTTGCCCAGGCGCGGCTCGATGAGCTTCTTGATGGTGGCCTCGGTGCTGTCGGCGGCCTCGGCTTGCGCATGCGCGCTCACGCCCACGACGGTGGAAGCCAGCAGCACTGCCGCCATGCTCAGATGGCGCAAGGAGCTCGCACCTGCGGTCAAAAATTTTTTCATACTCGTCCTGATTCAAATCAAACGCGCGCCCAATCTTCGGAACGTCGGCCGCAAAGCCGCGCCGGGACTGGGTTCGCACATGTCTTTCAACAATGTAGGGGGAAGGTGTTGCGCTGGCGAAGACAGGCATCGTACCGCCGCGCTTCGCCAGAGGCCCTACCTTACCTGAAATCACCGTCCCTTACTGCCCCAGCGCATGGGCAATGAGGCGGCGTTTCAGGATGGGCAGATGGTTGACCAGGCTCATGCCGAGGTTGCGCACCAGGCGCACCGGCTCGGCCTCGGTGGAGAAGAGGCGATGCAGGCCGTCTGTGGCGATCTGCATCAGCAGCACTTCTTCCTTGCGGGCGCGGGCATAGCGGCGCAGCACGCGCTCGTCGCCGCAGTCGTACTGCGGTTCACGCTTGAGCAGGATGTCGATCAACGCGGCCACATCGCCGAAGCCCAGGTTCATGCCGTGGCCGGCCATGGGGTGCACGACGTGGGCGGCGTCGCCGATAAGGGCCACGCGCGGGGCGATCATCGCGTGCGGCTTGATCAGGCGCAGCGGGAAGGCCTTGGCCACTTCGGGCTGCAGCGGCGTGAGCGCGCCCAGCACTGGCGCGGCCCATTGGGCCAGGCGCTCGGCCAGGGCCGACAACGGCAGCTGCAGCAATTGATCGGCCAGCGCCTGGGGTGCGGACCAGACCAGCGAGACGCGGTTGCCCGGCAGCGGCAGCAGGGCGATCACGCCTTCGGTCGGGCTGAACCACTGGTAGGCCACGCCGCGATGGGGCAGCTCGCAGGAGAAATTGGTGACAATGGCGTTCTGGCCGTAGGCGCGGTAATCGAGGCCGATATCGCACTGCCCGCGCACCCAGGAGTTGGCGCCGTCGGCACCGACCACCAGCGCGGCTGACAGCGACTGGCCGGATTCCAGCGTCAGGGTGGCGGTCTCGCCGGCCACTGCCAGCGCGGAGGCGCGGCCGTGCAGCACGCGCACGTTGGGGGCGAAGCGCAGGGCGGCGTCGAGCGCCTGGTCGAGGTTACGGTCCTCGACGATCCAGGCCAGGGCATCGGTGCGGGCGGCGTAGGCATCGAAGGAAAGCAGGCCGGGGCGGGCTTTCTCGGGCAGGCCATCGCCATGCACGGTCATGTTGTCCACCGGCGCGATGCGGGCGGCATCCATGGCGTCCCAGACGCGCACCGACGACAGCAGGCGGTGCGCGGTGTGGTTGAGGGCGTAGACGCGCACGTCCCAGCTGGCGGGGTCGGGCGCGGTGGTCGCGGGCGGGGGAGCCAGCAGGGTCACCTTGAAGCCCGCCTGGGCCAGCCCCAGCGCCGCCGTCTTGCCGACCGCGCCGTCGCCGACGATGCAGATGTCAGTGCCAGCCGCGGCCGGCGAAGAAGTATGGGTGTGTGCTTGGGTAGTCATGCTGGCGATTATAAACGGGGTCGCGAAAACTATTTTTCAAAAAGGACTTGCATAATTTTTTAAAGTGTCTATACTTGTCCGTCTTGGCCTGGTAGCTCAGTTGGTAGAGCAGAGGATTGAAAATCCTTGTGTCGGTGGTTCGATTCCGCCCCGGGCCACCAAGTTATAGAAAACGCCAACCTTCGGGTTGGCGTTTTTCGTTTCTGCGGAAAAAACCTATGGCTCACGTCGGCCTGACTCCAATTAGCCCCATCTAGCAGCACTTCCCTACTCGAATCTTACGGAACGATAATCTTCAAGCGTGCGCTAGTCACAGAGAATCCATCAGCGCAAAAAACTCCCTGCGACCACCTTGCACCCGATCCGCACAGACGAAACAGGCGAGTAACCGCCATCCCTTTGTATCAAGATGCCGTACTGCTCTGACATCTATGTTGGAGCGTCATCCACGCTCTTCTTCGCAAACAACGGCGAGGGCAATTCAAATCTACCGCAGCCAGGAAAAAGGTGCTGACTCGCTGCCGCATTGAAGATTTTGACGGCAAGAGACCCGACACACATGGGTAAGTTGGAATATTTAAGCCGATACACCTCTGCTTGTTGCGCAACGGCTCGACGTTCGAGGGATTTACGACACGGTTTTAGGATGCACTCACTTTTCAGCCGTTCATCTTGCGACGTACGTTCATAACTTATATGACCAAACTCGCGATACTTAACGTAAAGACTAATTTCTCAATAATCAACATCTACGCGTAACCACTTGGATCGGCTAGCCCCGCCCTTGCTCATGCATACCACCTTCCAGTTCGTATAAAATTGGCAGGCTTAAAATACAAAACAACAGGGGAAGCTATGAGCGCTATCGCACAGGGGCGAAATATCGCAGATGATTTTGAAAACGAGGTTCGTCGGATTGCGCGAGCCAAATGGGTATCCGCCCAATTCTCAGGGGCAGCGCTCGTAGATGGACGTGAGCGAGATGGGGTTTTCGAAACCGATGAATCAATCAATTTCATTGAGTGCACAATCTCTGCATCTGCATCAAAGGCGCGTGATGACTCTAAAAAGATTTTTAAGGCGATTTACGATTACAACAAAGGTGGCAAATTAAAAGCAGCGGTGGGCTGGTTTATTACAAAAAATGAACCAACTGCAGACCAGAGGAAGGAAGTCAATGAGATCGGCAAGGGTCAGATTCGCGCTGTATCCTTCGCTCAGTTTCAGCAGAGTTTGATCGACGTGCGCGCCTATTTGACAGCACGAGACGACCATTCATTTGGTAGCGTCTATGACTTCGAGCACAACGGAAAACCGCCGTCTATTAAGCCGTCCATTCCATTTGTTGAGATGGGCTTTTCCTGTGCTGAGAATGGCGAGCACTATGAGCTTCTACAAGTAATAAGCGACTTGGAGGACGGAAAACATTTTGCTCTAGTCGGGCAGTATGGTGCCGGCAAGAGCATGACGTTGCGCGAAATCTATATAAAGCTTAGGGAAAGATATCTGAAAGGCGCAACGTCGAAGTTCCCAATCTACATTAATCTACGAGAGCATTCTGGGCAAAACGACCCAGTAGAAATAATTGAACGTCACGCCAGAAATATCGGTTTTCCATCTAATGCTTCATTGATCCGTGCTTGGCGGGCAGGCTTTGTTTTTCTTTTGATTGATGGCTTCGACGAAGTCACGTCACTAGGCGTTCAAGGATCGTGGAAGAAATTAAAAGATCTTCGGCAAAGATCCTTGGCAGGCGTTCGAGCTCTCATTAGAGATAGCAATCACCATGGTGTGATAGTAAGCGGGCGCAGCCACTACTTCGAAAACGATCGTGAGTTAGCGCAAGCACTTGGATTGCAAAGCGGACTTGTTCTTAGCATAGATGAGTTCACTGAAGATCAAGTGAGGAAGTTTCTCGGGGCATTTGCATCATCTCTCCAGAATTTTCAAATACCGGCGTGGTTACCGACCCGCCCCTTGCTACTTGGCTACCTAGCTGCACGTGGCTTGCTCACCGAAATTCAATACAACACGGCGTTGCCCGATGCTATTGACGGCTGGGACTATCTTCTCGATCAGATTTACAAACGGGAAGAACGTATCGAAACCAACTTAGATGGCGCAACTCTATGCCGTATTCTCCAGCGATTGTCGACCGTGGCCAGACCAAGTTTGGACGGTCTTGGTCCGATTACCCGAACAGACCTGTTTTCCGCCTTTAGCGAAATATGCGGCTATGAACCTGATGAGCAGGGCCTCCTTGCAATCCAAAGATTACCAGGATTAGGCATTTATCGTGCGGAAGATGAAAGTCGTTCTTTCGTCGACAAAGAGTTAGCAGCTATTTGTAATGGTAGAGAGCTTCTATCGTTCTTGCACTCACCTTATGAAATGGTCACGAACCAACTTTGGCTGGACGCAATGAATGTTTGTGATCGGCCGATTTCAAGCATTGGAGCTCAGTTAGTTTCGAGGAAGTTCGAAGATAAAAATGCGCTTAGGAGATGCATCCAACAGGCAGTGTCGTTTCTCAATACACGGACAGACCTCAATTGCGTTCGTGGAGATGTCGCCAAAACTTTGCTAACTGGGAATATTGATCTCCAACTTTCATTGGATGTACCTGCATTGAGTTTCTCAAGCGAGACAGTCGAGTTTCACGAATCAATGCCAAATCTCGCCAAGCTGTCGTTTAGCAACTGCATCTTCGATGAAGTTAGTATCGACCACGAAGCTCCGCCAGAGCGATTTCCGACTTTCAGCAACTGTCTTTTCGAATCCATTCATGGACGGATATCAGAAAACGACCTTCCTCCGGCCAAATTTCTATTGTGTGAATTCATCGGCTTTGACTCCACTGGCACGAATGGCGCTCTACGAGCAGTCCAACTAAAGGTGGCCGAAAAGGTGCTCTTGATCACGCTTAGAAAGCTATTTATTCAAAGTATTTCGGGAAGAGCTGAAAGCGCACTTTATCGAGGACTAAATGTTGACGAACGACGCTACGTCTCAGAAATTCTTAAATTACTGAAACGACACTCCTTCGCACTCGTGTATTCAAGAGCCGATGGCATCATCTGGATTCCGGCCCGAAAGGAGTTAAATCGCGTCAAAGCAATTCTCGCCGCGCCCTCGGAAAGTAAAGAGGAACTGCTAGCCGAAGTCCGATTACTTAACTAAGCGAGAATATTCTTCTCTCCCTGAAATAGTTCATATTTTTAGAGAACGCTGTCTAGTCGAGATCCTGAGAAAACTATTTTAAGGCAGAGTCGGGTTACCCCAGTGACTGCAAAACAGTTGCAGAGAATTCTGCGAGATTTACTCCTGGCAGTCGATTATCTTTACTAGTGCGCATATCGACAGCTTATCTTCTTACGACGTCCTAAAGTAAAGGCAATTGGGGCAGGTTTGAAAATCTCCGTGTCGGTGGTTCGATTCCGCCCCGGACCACCAAGTTACAAAAAAAAGCCAACCTTCGGGTTGGCGTTTCTCGTTTCTGCGCCAATATTCGTTGGCTCATTCGGGCATGTTTCTCCTCCGGCCCACATCCCACCCATGTCGCATGCAGCAAACTGATTCGTTGTCGGCATAGCCTCCAGCAACTGCGTCAATCCTGGCATCGACGCGAAGAAGCAGTACAACGCGCGCGATCGAGGCTGACAATACTCGCTTACCTCTTGGTGCAGGCTTTAGAACTCAGCACTTAGCGAGCAGTCTGATCGCGGTTTGATGAGCAATCCCTCCCCTCAACACGCGAAGACTACAATCATGGACAACACCTACAGCTTTGGCCTGCATACCCAACTTTCCCCTAACGAACTGCTCTTCTACGTCTTCATCGATGAAACGTGCAAAGAGTTTGGCGTAGACGATGTCAGTGCCGCGGCCGCTGCTCTCGCCGGTCGACATCGGATTCCCGGCAGAACCAAGCCTTCCGGCGCCACGAAACAGACATCGGTGGTGTCCATCGTGGGACGCAGATCTCTCAGCTGCGACTTGAAAAGGAAGATTCTTCCCACGCTCAACAACCAAAGCATCAAAGCGCTGAACACGCTAATGACAAAGAATATCGGCAAGTGCGTCGGTCGTGCCCTTCCTCTGGTCGGGTATGCGGTGTCGGCCCATAACGTCGCGTCGATCAAGAGCCGTTCCGTTGCGAACTATAATCGCCGGGTCAGAACGGAAGACAAGGTCTTGTGATACGCGCTGTCGCTTGGGAAAGATTGGAAGCTTGGGTCCGCAAGGAAAATGCCACTAGCCCTAAAAAGCAACTGGCCCGCGATACTCAACTTGACGACGATCTTGATGTTACCGGCGATGAGGCTGAAGATTTCATGGAGCACTTCTTTGAAGAATTCTCCATCGACTTCGGGGACTACAATTTTGATCACTATTTTGTCCCCGAAGGCTTCAGTCCACTTGAGATTTTCCTGCTGCTGATCTCGAAGAAAAAGCGGGCTTCCTACGACAGGCCACCAATCACCCTGGGCATGCTCTACCAGGCCGCCCTTGATGGCCGATGGGATTGTGCCCGCCTGGATTCACTGTCATCACTTTCACAGACTTGAATCGACACAACCCATCACGCCAGCTGATAACACAAAAACAGAAAAACAAAACCGAGCTGATCGCAACGTGCACATCGTTACAACCTCAGCTCAATTCCTCTCCCCCCCATTGACGAACCGCACCTCCACCCGCCGGTTGCGTTCATCACTGGCTGCCAGCCCCGGCAGCGGTTGCGAATCCCCATACCCCGCCACGATCACGCGGCGCGCCGCTTCCGGTGCACTGCGTCCGATCAGCAGCAAGCGCGCTTCGCGCGCGCGCGCCGCCGACAGCGTGAAGTTGTCATCGTAGACCGTGCAATACGCCCGCACATCGGTCACCGGTGCCTTCACCGGCTTGTCATCCGTATGGCCTTCCACATAAATGCGGCCCGCCGGATGCTGCTGCAAATACTCCGCAATCCGCTCCTCGACCTGCGCAAACGCGGCCCGCGCTTCCGGCTCCACGCAAGCACTGCCGCGACGGAATGCCCCCTCTTTCAGCGTAATCTTCCCCGCCTCGGTATCGACAGCCACCAGGTTGGAAGCGCCCTGCTGCGCAAACACCGTCTGCACCTGGCGCAACACGACCGTCAATCCCGGCCCGTCGGATTCGCGGCGGGCCGTCGCCGGCGCGGCTGGCGGTGGTGCAGCTTCAGCCGCTGCAGGCGCCGGTTGGGCGGGTGCTGCAGCGGGCAAGGGGGCAGCCGGTGGCGGTGCCGGGGTGGAAGCGGATGCCACCTGCGGTGCCTCCGCACGCAGCTGCGCAATCTCGGGACCACCCGCCCGGCTCACCGCCAGCAGGACGATCAATACCCCCGCCAGCGCCGCCATCAGCCCGGTGGCCGCGACCCATTCGTGATCGGATTGACTCATCGCCGCCTCAGGATGAACGTCCGGACTGGCGCTGCAGCGCTTCCAGCCATTCGCCATGGCGCAGATGCGCGCGCTGTGCCTCGGCCTGTTGTGCCGCCAGCAGGGCTTGTCCGCTTTGCTTGATGGCGTCGACCAGACGCTGCTGTTCTTCTGCGTGTTGCACCGCCTGCGCTTGCGCAGCCGCAGTGGCCGCATCCTTGAGAATGCCGATGCTCCACGCCAGCCGCGCCTGCTCATGCCCGCGCAAGATCATCCAGGACTTCAGAATCAGAAACGCCAGCATGCTCCATGCGGCAATCTTGAACTTGCTGCCCAGTGCATCGATCACCGCTCCCAGCGCACCCGGTGCAGCCTGTGGTCCAAGCACGCCGGCCGTCGCCGTCAAGGCCAGGCCCAGGCCGATGAAAGTACCCAGCAAACCCAGCATCAGGATCAAGCCCGGCATCGCGGTAGCCCAGCGTTCCGGCGCAGTGGCCACGGCCTGGCTCAGTTCGTCCGGTGTGGTCGTCGCAGGCAGAGGCCCGCGCTCACCGGTCAGCGCTTGCAACCGCGCCTGCCACTGCGCAGGCCGGGCGCTGCGTGAAAGCAGCAGCGGCAGTGCGATCACCAGCAACAGCAACACCAGCGCAAACACCCACTGCAGGGCGCCATAGGCCGTGCCATCCCATTGCGGCAGCAGGAAACTCCACAGCGATTTATCCATGAACTCCCCCTGTCTGCATGACTAACCTTCCCATCCTTGCTCCCCTTCTTCTTTACATTGTCAGCGTCTTGTCACGACAGGAGATTATCAGAAAGACCACACTGAGGGACGAAAAGCCCCGCGCAGCCGACCGATGTAATGGTCCGGTCACAAGTTGTCAGCAAACTTTCAGTTCTTGACAACTTGCTACCAATTTCTTTGCACATGGCCCGCTCTTCTTTACCTCTTCGCCTGCTTCCGCTGGCCCTGGCCCTGCAAGCCATCCATGCCCCTGCCCAGGCGGCCAACTACACGGTGGCCAACGGCACGACCGACACCAGCGCCAAGACCCTGACCAAGAACGGTGCCGATACCATCACCGTCAATGCCGGCGGCACCCTGGCTTCCGGCAGCGCGGCCACCATCCGCACCTCGCAGGACAACGACAACCTCAGCACCGTCACCATCAACAACGCCGGCACCATCGGTCAGAACAGCGGCCTGACGGCCATCAGCATCAACCACAAGAAGGTCAACCTGATCCTCAACAACGCCGCTGGCGGCGTCATCACCAGTTCCTCCAGCAGCGCCAAGACACCGACCATCCTGATCGGCAAGGGCAGCGATACCTTCTCCATCGTCAACCTCGGCACCATCTCGCAGACCGGCCCCACGCCCACCAATGCGGACAATGGCAAGAACTACGCCATCAATGCCAACGGCGACTACTCCACCGCCGGCAATACCATCGTCAACGGCTCGGCCAGCAACAGCAGCGCCACCATCAGTTCGTCGAGTTCGAGCGCGATCAAGATGGGCTCCAACATCCTGCTGACCAACTACGGGCGCATCTTCACCACCAGCCCGGTCAACACCTCCTGTCCGGATTACCTGTCGGCCTGTGCCAGCGGCTCGCCGCCGAAAGCGGCCGATGGCATCTCCATCGACGACGGCATCCGCAATGCGGTCATCGTCAACTACGGCAGCATCACCGGTGCGCGCCACGGCATCGATGGCGGTGATCCGGTGGCCGCCACACCAGACAGCAATCTCGCCAATGCCATCCAGCTCACGCCGCGCCTGAGCGCCACCGGCATCACCTTCGACGCCACCTATGCCGATGGCAGCACGCGCAGCAACGTGACCATCAGCAACAACGTGGTGATCAACCAGGCCGGCGGCGTCATCACCGGCAACAATGGCTCGGGCGTGGGCTTCGACAGCCATGGCGTGGTCTTCAACTACGGCACCATCATCGGCAACTACGCCGGCAGCGGACGCGTGTATGACGTGCTCGGCAATGGCGCTACCACCAGCAATGGCGACGGCGACGGCGTCGATATCGACGGCACCGCCTACATCGAAAACTGGGGGACCATCCGTGGCAATGGCGCAGGCGGCCTCGATTCCACCGGCCAGCCAAACGGTGCCGATGGCATCGCCGCCGGCGGTGGCACCATCATCAACCACGCGGGCGCGGTGATCTATGGCGATGCCCACGGCATCCTCATCGACGATGGCAATGACTGGTCCAAGGACCCGAGCAATCCGCGCATCACCTACAACAACGGCAACACCACCGGGCGCGGCACCGGCGGGGCCAGTGGCGTCAACGGTGCCAAGGCGTACATCGTCAACGACGGCAGCATCACCGGCAACAAGGGCATCGCCATCGGTCTGGTCGGCAATTACGATGACACGCTCATCAACAACGCCAGCGGCGTCATCACCGGCGGCGCCCAGGCCACGCTCACCGGCCAGGGTGGCAGCACCGTACCGGGCGCGGCGGTGCAGATGGGCGGCGGCAACGATACGCTGATCAACTACGGCCGCATCGAAGGCAAGAATGGTCTGGCCATCGACATGGGCGACGGCGACGATTCACTGCAACTGCTGGGTGGCACCGTGATCGGCACCATCAACGGCGGCGCAGGCATCGACACGCTCACCACCGGCGGCACGCAAGCCTTTGCGGCCGGGGTGCTGTCGGGCTTCGAAAACTACGTCGTGCGCGACGGCGTCACGCGCTTCAATTACGACCTCGGCACCGTCAGCAACATGACCGTCAACCAGGGTGCGGTACTGCAGGTCAATGGCGCCTTCGGCACCAGCGGCAACCTCGCCATCAATGGCGTATTCCAGGCGGCGGAGGGTACGGCCACGCGCACCGTCAACGTCGGCGGCAATCTCTCCGTGGGCAGCAACGGGACCCTGCAGGTGGCCGTGGCGGGACCGCAGGCCGATCGGATCAATGCAGCCGGCAGCGCCACGCTGGCCAACGGTGCGACCCTGCAGCCGGTGGTCAAGACCTATGTCCCCAACACCGCACGCTGGACCATCCTCTCGGCCGCAAGCGGCCTGTCGGTCGATGTGTCGACGATCCAGCTGGCCGACACCGCCACGCTGGACTACGGTCTGCAAGTCTCGGGCAATGACCTGATCCTCACCGCCCGGCGCACCGCCAGCGTGAGCGACGTCAGCGGCAGCCCGCTGGGCCGCGCGCTCGACGCGCTCGGCAACAACAGCAGCAACGCCCAGGTGCAGAACCTGCTGGCCTCGCTGGATGCCTTGCCCACGGCCGCCGCCTATCGCAGCGCGGTGCGCCAGTTGCAACCGGAAACCAATCGCGCCAGCCAGCAGGCGGCGCAGGTCTCCATGGGCAGCGTCTTCTCGGCCGTGGCCGGACGCGTGGACAGCGCACGCGGCGATGCGCCCGTGGCCAGCCAGGGTGGCAGCGGCGTGGCCACCGGCGAAGCCGCCCACGCGGCCGTGTCTGGCTGCAAGGTCTCGGCGCCTGGGGGCCGTCAGCAGGCCCGCGCCGGCGCTGATGGCTATGATGTCAGCGCCTACGGCATGGCTGCCGGCATGGAGACCGACCTCTCCGCCCGCGAAGTGGCCGGCCTCACGCTCGGCTACACGCGTGCCGGCACGCGTGGCAGCGACAACGCCAGCGGCAATGACGTCAACGTCGATGCGGTGCATGTGGGCGGCTACGTTGGCCTGGATATGGATGGCTGGACGCTCGACGGCGCGCTCATGGTGGGCGGCAATCATTACAGCAGCCAGCGTGCCATCCCCTTCCTCGGCCAGACCGTCAGCGGCAGCTACAACGGCTGGCAGGTCGGTGCCCGCGTGGAAGCCGGCCTGCCCTTCGCCCTCAGCCAGCGCTGGTCGGGCCGCTGGCTGGCCGGCCTGCGCCTGTCGCACCTGAGCAATGAGGGCTACACCGAAAGCGGCAATGCGGCGCTGGCGCAGAACGTGGAGTCCAGCCGAGCCAATTCGGTACAGCCGACCCTGGGCGTGGAATTCAATCGCCTGAGCGACAACGGCGACCGCCTGCAACTGCGTGCACGCTACCTGCACGAGCTGGCGGGCAACCCGGATGTCACCGCCAGCTTCGTGGCCGGCGGCCCCAGCTTCACCACCGCCAGCACCGCACCCAATCGCGATGCCGTGCAACTGGGCGTGAGCTATCGCTTCAACGGGGCCCAGGGCAGCTATGGCACGCTCGGCTATGACGCCGAAGTCCGCGACCGCTCGCTGATGCATCAACTGACCGCACGTGTGGGCTGGCTGTTCTGATGCTGACCTGTCCATGAAACAAGGCCCGCAGCTTGCGCTTGCGGGCCTTTTTCACTCCGGCGACAATCGCCCGATGCGCTCCTCTTTCCTCTCCAGGTTCCGGCTACCCCACCCTGCCCTGGCACTCGCCAGCCTCGCCCTGCTGGCCGGCTGCGCCAGCGATCCCGATCTCGTACAGCGCGCCGATGCCCTGGTCGCACCTGCCGGCCTGCAACGCGAGGAAGTCCGCGGCGGCCCCTTCGTGCTGACGGCCTACGTGCACGCGCGCCCGAAAGCCCCGCTGTTGCGCGTGTATCTGGAAGGCGATGGCCGCGCCTGGATCACGCGTACTCAGGTCTCCCCCGATCCGACGCCCCATACCGCCATGGGCCTGCGCCTGGCCGCCAGCGATGGCGGCGACGTGGTGTATCTGGCGCGGCCCTGCCAGTTCACGCCGATGGCACGCAATCCGATCTGCCAGCCGGAGTACTGGGCCGGCCTGCGCTATTCCCCGCTGGTGGTGAGTGCCATGGATGAGGCCCTGAGCCGCTATGTGGCGCGGCTGCAGCCGGCCCGGCTGGAGCTGGTGGGATTCTCGGGCGGCGGTGCCATCGCCGTGCTGCTGGCGGCGCGGCGCAAGGATGTGAGCGCCATCCGCACGGTGGCCGGCAACCTCGATCACGTGGCCGTCAATCAATGGCACAAGGTCTCGCAGATGCCAGGCTCGCTCAATCCCATCGATGTGGCGGCGCAGGTGGAGCGCATCCCGCAACTGCATGTGAGCGGCACCGGGGATACCGTCATCCCCACTTCCATCACGCACAGTTTCGTCGACCAGGTCGGCCGCTGCGCCGGACTGGTGACCGTGCAGGGCATGGCGCACCAGAGCGAATGGGATCAACTCTGGCCCAGGCTGCTGGCAGTGCCCCTGCCTTGTGCGGCCAAGCGTTCCTGACCGATCCGCCATAAAAAATGGGTAGCCGGGAAAATCCGGGCTACCCATTTTTCTAACAAAACTTCATATCGTGATTGCCTGAAAAACAGGCAACCCCGCCATCACAGCACCATATCGGCCGATGCGTTGGCTTTTGGCTTTTCCATGCTGCCACCCTTGCCGGTCTGGCCGGCCGCCTTGGGCGCGATCACCGGCGGCGGCATCAGTTGCAGCACATCGGCGGTGTAGGCCCACTCCTTGGCGACCTGGTCCGGGTGGTCATTGAGCTTGGTGCCATAGCTGGGCACGATCTGGCGCACCTTCTGCTGCCATTCGGGCGTAGCCAGCTTGTCCTTGAAGACCTTCTGCAGCACGGTCAGCATGATCGGCGCGGCGGTCGAGGCACCGGGCGAGGCACCCAGCAGACCGGCGATGCTGCCATCGGCCGAGGCCACGATTTCGGTGCCCAGCTTCAGCACGCCGCCCTTGGCGTCATCCCGCTTGATGATCTGCACCCGCTGGCCGGCTTGCCAAAGGCGCCAGTCTTCCTTCTTGGCGTTGGGGAAGTATTCCTTGAGCGCGGCGAAACGCTGATCGTCGGACTGCATCAACTGGCCGGCCAGGTATTCCACCAGCGGGTATTCATCGATACCGACACGGGCCATCGGCCAGACGTTGTGCGTCGTGGTGGCCGAGAACAGGTCCCACAGCGAGCCCTGCTTCAGGAACTTGGTCGAGAAGGTGGCGAAGGGGCCAAACAGGATCACGCGCTTGCCATCCAGCACACGGGTATCCAGGTGCGGCACCGACATCGGCGGCGCGCCCACGGAGGCCTTGCCATAGGCCTTGGCCAGGTGGCGCAGGGCGATGTCCTGGTTGTCGGTGATGAGGAAGGAGCCGCCCACCGGGAAGGCCGCGTAGTCGCGCGCCTCGGGGATGCCGGACTTCTGCAGCAGCTTCAGGGCACCGCCACCGGCACCGATGAAGACGAACTTGGCATCGGTCTCGGTGGTGCTGCCATCCTTGAGGTTCTTGTAGACCACGCGCCAGGTGCCATCACCGTTGCGGGTGATGTCGCGCACTTCGCTGGAGAGCTTCAGGCCGAAGTTGGGACGCGTCTGCAGGTAGGCCGCGAACTGGCGGGTGATTTCGCCGAAGTTGACGTCGGTACCCAGCGGGGTCCAGGTGGCGGCCAGCTTCTGGTTGGGGTCGCGGCCTTCCATCATCAGCGGCACCCACTTCTTGATCTGCTCGTGGTCTTCCGAATACTGCATGCCGGCAAACAGCGGGCTGGCCTGCAGGGCTTCGTAGCGCTTCTTCAGGTAGGCGACATTGTCATCGCCCCAGATGAAGCTCATGTGCGGGGTGGAATTGATGAAGGAGCGCGGATTCTTCAGCACGCCGCTCTTGACCTGCCACGACCAGAACTGGCGCGAGATCTGGAAGGCTTCGTTGATCTCGATGGCCTTGGCGATCTGGATCTTGCCGTCCTTGTCTTCGGGCGTGTAGTTCAGTTCGGCCAGGGCCGAGTGGCCGGTGCCGGCGTTGTTCCAGCCGTTGGAGCTTTCTTCGGCCACACCATCGAGGCGCTCGACCATTTCCATCGACCAGCCCGGCTCCAGCTCATTGAGCCAGACCGCCAGGGTGGTGCTCATGATGCCGCCGCCGACCAGCAGCACGTCGACCTTCTTGACGTCCGCCGCCTGCGAAGCAGGCGTGACGACCAGCGCAACTACGAATCCCAGCAGGGCCAGGAAGGATTTTTTCAACATTGTCTAATCCATTTGTGATGAGAGAGGGCTGCCTCCCCTGCACAGTGGCGGGGAGTCGGACAACCGGTGCATGTCACAGGCCACAGCGCCTGCCGTGGAGGGCGGGCGCGAAAGCGCTGCGTCATGTGGGCCTTGCAGATCAATGCAAGCCCGGCCGGGCGTGGCCGCGCGGGGCCACGGCGCACGTACAGGCCTGTAGCCTGGGTGGTGCCTGCCGGTTTCAACTGCCTGTCCGATACCTGTCTCCGGCATTTGGGGAATGCCTGTACAAATCGTCTCCGTCAGAGCGGACCGGGATCGGGTCATGTCGAGGGGGCGCAGCGTACCACGGGATGGGAGCCAAAGGCGATTGCGGATATCCCCTATTAACGATGGCGCACAAGCATGTTCTGGGCTAGGGAATTCCCCGATATCGTGTGGGCCGTGCCTGACTGACAATGCACGGACCGCCAACACTCACCGTCCCTCATCGGGGCGCACACAAGAACGATCAGGGGCCCGTATGCAAACCGTCATCAACAAGCCGGAAAATTTCGCGTCGTATCGGTATCACGACCGGGCCTTCAATTGCGACACTGCCAAGATCCTGCCGGGCGAATATTTCTATACCGGCGAGGACATGATGATCGTGACCGTGCTGGGTTCCTGCGTCTCGGCCTGCCTGCGCGACCGTGTCAGCGGCGTGGGCGGGATGAACCATTTCATGCTGCCTGATGGCGGTGGCGAAGCCGACAGCCCGGTCTCGGCCTCGATGCGCTACGGCACCTATGCCATGGAAGTCTTGATCAACGACGTGCTCAAGGCCGGTGCCCGGCGCGAGAACCTGGAATGCAAGGTCTTCGGCGGAGGTGCGGTGCTGCGCGGCATGAACGCCATGAA
Source organism: Herbaspirillum sp. Her4 (assembly GCF_057961335.1). NCBI lineage: Bacteria > Pseudomonadati > Pseudomonadota > Betaproteobacteria > Burkholderiales > Oxalobacteraceae > Herbaspirillum > Herbaspirillum sp. Her4. The sequence goes on from NZ_CM176330.1 coordinate 330,214, forward strand.
CGTGGGCGAACGCAATGCCGCCTTCGTCAAGAATTACCTGTCGGCCGAGAAGATCCGCGTGGTGGCCGAAGACCTCAACGACATCTGGCCGCGCAAGGTGCATTTCTTCCCGCGCACGGGCAAGGTGCTGGTCAAGAAGATCAAGGACGCCGCTGCCGATCTGGCCAGCCGTGAACGTGAATATGCCTCCAAGCTGCAGGCCAAGCCGGTGGGTGGGGAAATTGATTTGTTCTGACGTTTTCGGGACGTTTTCAACGCCACTCATTTTCCGCACATGAGTCGTTCCATCGCATGCAGGAAGGCTCGTCAATTCACGATATTGAACGCAACAAAAGAGAGTGATTCGGGTCTATTGTATCCAAATGGATACAATCCTGAGCGATATCGCATACAATGCTTCCATCGCTCCCCATGTACATCATCAAGGAAACAGGCAAATTCCAGTTGTGGCTGACCCGCCTGAAGGATCCGCAGGCGCGAGCGCGCATCCTGGCTCGTATATGGCGTGCCAGCCATGGCAATTTCGGTGACTGCGAACCAGTTGGTGATGGCGTCAGCGAAATGCGAATAAATTACGGGCCCGGATATCGCGTCTATTTTACAAGGGAGGCCGAAGTGACCTATCTCTTGCTATGCGGGGGAAACAAATCTACCCAGGCGCGCGATATCGTCGCGGCAAGGGAGTTATGGAATCAATTGAAGAAATCATGACATTGACCGGGATCTCAAGGGAGTCACCATGACCAGCCGAAAACTTAGCAACAAGGATCTGCACGTTTCCACCTTTGATCCGGCGAACTATCTCGACAGTAAAGAGACCATCACGGCCTATCTGCAAACTGCGCTCGAAGAGAACGATCCTGACTTCCTGATGGCCGCGCTCAATGACGTCATCCGCGCGCAGGGTATATCGGAAGTAGCTGGCAAAGCAGGCTTGGGGCGTGAAAGCCTCTACAAGACCCTCAAGCCGGGTGCGGAGCCCAGGCTGGGCACCGTCCTTCGCTTGCTCGGAGCACTCGACCTGCGCTTGAGCATTGCCGCACCTCAGGGGGGGCGCAAAGCCAAACGATCCGGCCCCGTAAAAACATCATCCGCCCAGGCTCCTGCAACAAAGAAACCGGCACCACGACGCGCCGCCATCAGCAAGATGATACCGGTGAAAAAGCCCGGCACGACGCGTACCACCAAGAGCGGAAAACAAGGCAACCCTATCTGCGCTTGAGTCCTGCGCAATCAAAGAAAATGCCGTCCGGCTCAATACCGGACGGCATTCTCACATCTCAGCCAGCTCCGGTTCCGGAGCCGTCAAGCCATCACTTCTTGAGCGTGGTCAGGCCTTGCTCAGCCAGCGCCTTCAACCACCCCAGTCCCGCCGAGGTCGCTCCCGCCGGGTTGTATTCGCAACCGATCCAGCCCTGGTAACCCAGGCTGTCGATCAGCTTGAGCAGATACGGATAGTTCAGCTCACCCACATCCGGCTCATGGCGCTCGGGCACACCGGCAATCTGGATGTGGCCAATGCCGGGCATGTCGCGCTTCAACTTCACGGCCACGTCGCCTTCGACGATCTGGCAGTGGTAGCAGTCGAATTGCACCTTCAGGTTGGGCGCACCCACTTCGGCACAGATGGCCTGGGCATCGTCCTGGCGATTCAGGAAGAAGCCCGGAATGTTGCGGGTGTTGATCGGCTCGATCACCACGGTCAGGCCGGCGGATTCGGCCTGGTGTGCCGCATACGACAGGTTGTCCAGATACACCGCACGGTGACGCGCGCGATCCTGCTCGGGCTTGATCAGGCCGGCCATCACGTGCAGGGTCTTGTTGCCGATGACGGAAGCGTACTTCAGTGCAGTCTCGATGCTGCGCTTGAATTCGTCTTCGCGGCCCGGCAGCGAGGCGATGCCGCGCTCGCCGGCGGCCCAGTCGCCCGGGGGCGCATTGAACAGCGCCTGGGTCAGGCCATTGGCCTCCAGGCGCGACTTGATCTCTTCAGGCTGATAGTCGTAGGGGAACAGGAACTCGACGCCGGAGAAGCCATCCTTGGCGGCGGCGGCGAAGCGGTCCAGGAAATCGTGTTCCACATACATCATGCTCAGGTTGGCGGCAAAACGCAGCATCGGATTCTCCTTGGTAACGAAGTGGCCAGTGTAGCGCGAACACTCTTGCGCGCGTCCACACAGGCAGAAGGTGCAGAAAACGTCAAAGCCCGCAGGCACAGGCATGCGGGCTTTGAACGGGACATCACATTACTTGTTGACCATGCCCGGCTTGGTGGCCAGCGTGGCAATCGAACCCACCACCAGCATCACTGCCAGCATGTACATGCCGGTAGCGTTGTTGTGGGTCAGGTCCTTCAGGTAGCCGATCAGGTAGGGGCTGACGAAACCGGCCAGGTTGCCCACCGAGTTGATGGCGGCAATACCGACAGCCGCCGCAGCGCCCGACAGGAAGGCCGTCGGCAGCGACCAGAACAGCGGTGCGCAGGTCAGCACGCCGGCCGCGGCCAGCGACAGCGATGCGATCGAGACCGCGGTGTTGTCGGCGAACAGCGCCGCACCCACGAAGCCCACGCCACCCATCAGGGCCGGGATCACCAGGTGCCAGCGACGCTCACGCATGCGGTCGGCGCTGCGGCCGATCAGGTTCATGGCGATGATGGCGCAGCCAAACGGAATGGCCGACAGCAGGCCGATTTCCAGGTTGCCCTTCACACCGGTGGCCTTGACCAGCGTCGGCATCCACAGCGTCAGGCCGTATTGCCCCATGACGAAGGAGAAGTAGATCAGGCACATCAGCCAGACACGCGCATCCTTCACGATGGCGCCGAAGCCGTGCTTGCTTTCCTTGCCCTTGGCATCGCCGTCGATGTCGGCTTGCAGGCTGGCCTTCTCTTCATCGGAGAGCCACTTGGCGCTCTTGACGTCGTTGTCCAGGTACAGCACCGTGGCCACACCGATCAGGACCGCCGGAATGGCTTCGATCAGGAACATCCACTGCCAGCCTTCCAGGCCGCCATTGTTGTGGAAGGCATCCATGATCCAGCCCGACAGCGGGTTGCCCAGGATGCCGGCCACCGGAATGCCGGACATGAAGACCGCGATCACCTTGGCACGGCGGTGCGAAGGGAACCAGTAGGTCAGGTACAGGATGATGCCGGGATAGAAGCCGGCTTCGGCCAGGCCCAGCAGGAAGCGCAGGACGTAGAACTGGGTGGCGTTCTGCACGAACATGAAGGCCGCCGAGAGAATGCCCCAGGTGATCATGATGCGGGCGATCCAGATGCGCGCGCCGACCTTGTGCATCAGGATGTTGCTGGGCACTTCAAAGAGGAAGTAGCCGATGAAGAACAGGCCAGCGCCCAGACCGAAGACGGTCTCGGAAAAACCCAGGTCCTGCGACATCTGCAGCTTGGCGAAGCCGACGTTGACGCGATCCAGATACGCGATCACGTAGCACAGCATCAGGAACGGCATGATGCGCCAGAAGACTTTCTTGTACAGTCCGTCCTTGGATTTGTCGTTGACGTCGAGTCCGACGCCGGAAGTGCTTGCGGTGGTCATGGTGTTACATCTCCCTAAGAGTGTCGCGGCTGTCTATGCACGGCCGCTGGTTGCTTGGTGCCCGTGGTCTGACGGGCAATTTATGGATTCAATCGGACCCGCGTGCCGCCCCTTGCGGAACGGCACGCAGGCCGGCATTGATTGGCCGGTCTTGTGCCAGCTTGACTGCTGCTCACACCCACCACCTTCCGTTGGGCGCAAGCGGGGCATGGCGGGCCGAAATCGGCTGCCATGACGCGTTGTTGCTATGGGTTGCTGAAGCTGCCTGAGCGCTATCGTTACTGCTACCAGCGCGCCTTGAAGGTGTCGCGCAGATCCTGCAGCGCGGGCTCTTCCAGCGGCGTGGCACGGCCTCCGGCCAGGTGCCACAGCTTGGCGGTTTCTTCCAGTTCTTCCAGGGCGAAGGCGGCCTTGGAGACCGAGCTTTCCCACACCACCGGACCGAGCCGCTCCAGCAGCACGCCACGCACTTGCGTGGCGATCTTCGCCACCTGCTCGGCCACTTCCGGCGCACCCGGACGGGCATAGCGGATCAGCGGGATGTGGCCGACCTTCATCACGTAATACGGGGTGATGGGCGGCAAGACATCCTGCTCGCTGTAGACGCCATTGATGGTCAGCGACACCAGATGCGTGGAGTGCGTATGCACCACCGCATGCATCTCGGGGTTGTTGTCGTAGATGGCGCGATGCAGGACCAGGGTCTTGGAGGGCTTGTCGCCCGAGACCCATTCCCCTGCCGCATTGACCTTCGCAATGGCCGCCGGATCGAGGAAACCGAGGCAGGCATCGGTCGGCGTGATCAGCCAGCCGTCATCGAGACGTGCGCTGATGTTGCCGGCCGACCCGACGGTATAGCCACGCTGATAGAGCGAAGCGCCGATGCGGCAGATCTCTTCGCGCAGCGCGCTTTCGTTGGTGTTGCGGCTCATGCCGTCTTCCCGTCGAGATAGCGCAGTGCCTTCTCGAAGAAATCGACGCTGCCGAAATTGCCCGACTTCAATGCCAGCGCAACCGGTTGTTCATCCAGCGTGGCGGTCGCGGGCACGCCCGGATCGATCTGCGGGCCGATGCGCAGAGCGCGCACATCCAGCGCCTGCACCACCGCACCGGAGGTTTCGCCACCGGCCACCACGAACTGGCGCACGCCACGTTGCTTCAAGCCAGCGGCGATCGATGCCAGCGCCTGTTCGACCAGGTGACCGGCCTTGGCGACGCCCAGTTCTTTCTGCACGGCCTTGACTTCATCGGGCGTGGCGGTCGCGTAAATCAATACCGGCTCGTTCTTGATGCGTTCATCGGCAAAGGCCAGCGCCTGTGCCACCACGTCTTCGCCACGGGCCAGGGCCAGCGGGTCGATGCGGAAGGCGGGACGCTTGGCCTTCCATTCGGCCACCTGCGCATTGGTCGCCTTGGAGGCGGAACCGGCCAGCACTACCGACAGGCCATCGACCTTGGGCAGTTGCGCGGCTTCACCGGCAGCAGTCAGCAAACCGGCACGGCGGAAGTTCTCGGGCAGGCCCAGGGCCACGCCGGAACCACCGGTGATGAGCTTCAGTTCGACACAGGCTTCGCCCAGCGTGAACAGGTCCTTGTCGGAGACGGCATCGGCGATGGCCATCTTGACGCCGTCGGCGCGCAGGGCGGTGAAGCGCTCCTGCGTGGCTGCCGCGCCGCGTGCCACGGTGTCGTAGCGCACCAGGCCGACCTTGGATTCGGTCTGGCGCTGCAGGACGCGCACCAGGTTGGCATCGGTCATCGGGGTCAGCGGATGGTTTTCCATGCCCGATTCATTCAACAGCGCATCGGCCACGAACAGGTAGCCGCGATAGATGGTGCGGCCGTTTTCCGGGAAGGCCGGGCAGGCGATGGTGAAGTCCTCGCCCAGTTCCTTCATCAGCGCATCGGTCACCGGACCGATGTTGCCTTCGTCGGTGGAATCGAAGGTGGAGCAGTACTTGAAGAAGAACTGCGTGCAGCCCTGCTGCTGCAGCCAGCGCAGTGCGGCCAGCGATTGCTCGATGGCTTCGGCAGCGGGAATGGTGCGCGACTTCAGTGCGATCACCAGCGCGTCAGCCGCCACGGCCGGCATTTCGCTGGGCACGCCGATGGTCTGCACGGTGCGCATGCCGCCGCGCACCAGCATGTTGGCCAGGTCAGTCGCGCCGGTGAAATCGTCGGCGATACAACCGAGCAAGGGACGGGATGTGGACATGAAAACTCCTCGATTCAGATGCAGGGACGACGCTGGATTACTTGGCCTTGGCCGGCGGCAGGTCGATGCCGGGGAAGATCTTGATGACGGCCGAATCATCCTCGCCGCCATGACCGGCGGTGGAAGCCATCATGAACATCTGGTGCGCAGCGGCCGACAGCGGCAGCGGGAATTTGCTGCGGCGGGCGGTATCGAGCACCAGGCCCAGATCCTTGACGAAGATGTCCACCGCCGACAGCGGCGTGTAGTCGCCGTTGAGGATGTGCGGTACGCGGTTTTCGAACATCCAGGAATTGCCGGCGCTGTGGGTGATGACGTCATACAGTGCATCCGGATTGACGCCTTCGCGCAGGCCCAGGGCCATGGCTTCAGCGGAGGCGGCGATGTGCACGCCGGCCAGCAGCTGGTTGATGATCTTGACCTTGGAGCCGATGCCGTGGGTGTCGCCCAGGCGATAGACCTTGCCGGCCATGCCGGCCAGCACGTCTTCGATCTTGGCGTAGACGTCAGCGGGGCCCGAAGTCATCATGGTCATCTCGCCGGAAGCGGCGCGCGCGGCACCACCGGAGACCGGTGCGTCCAGCAGCAGCAAGTCCTTTTCTGCCAGGCGCTTGCCCAGCTCGACGGCGAAGTCGGGCGCCACGGTGGCGCTGGAGATGACGACGCTGCCCGGCTTCATCGCGGAGACGGCACCGTTCTCACCGAAGAGCACCATCTCGGTCTGGGCGGCATTGACCACCAGGGTGATGACCACATCGACTTTCGCGGCCAGCTCGGCCGGGTTGGCACAGGCCACGCCACCGGCGGCGGCGAACTTGTCCAGGACTTCCTTGCGCACGTCGCAGGCATGCACATTGAAACCGGCACGCAACAGCGAGCTGGCCACGCCATAACCCATGGCTCCCAAACCGATCACACCTACATTCTTGGACATAATTGCCTCCGCATTGATGACGCCGCTGCCGCTCTTGACGGGCAGGACATTGCGCCGGGTTGATGATGCAACGCCGGCAAAGGCCGGCGTCAGAATTTCAAATTTCGTAAAACTTATAAACCGTTTAAATCGTTTAAAACATTCAAATCATTTGCTGCCGTTCAAGCCGGGACACTCTCTTCAGGACTGTCCCTGGCTCAAGCGCCGTGCCGCGTTGAACATGTGGGTCTGGGCGGCATTGCGGGCCGCCATTTCATCACCGGCGCGAATGGCTGCGACGATGGCCTCATGTTCTTCGCGCACCTGGCGCGAGAAATCCTCATACCGCGCTTCATTGCCACGCGTCACCGCCGTGGCCGCTTCCAGATACTGGGACAGGAACTCCAGCGTCTTGATGAAGTACGGATTGCGCGTGGCCTGGGCCAGTGCGCGATGGAAGGCCACATCGGCGGCCACGCCATCACCGCCTGCGGCCACATCGGCCCCGATCTGCACCAGTGCCGCGTCAATCGCCTGCAGGTCTTCCGCACTGCGGCGCTTGGCCGCCTGTGCGGCGACTTCGGCCTCGATGGCACGGCGCAGCTCGACGATCTGCAGCACCGCCTCGGGCGAACTGACCTCGGTGTAATCGATGCGCAGCGGCTTGATGCCGGCCTGCTCGGTCACGAATACGCCGCTACCCTGGCGCGGTTCGACCACGCCTTCATGTTTCAGGCGCGCGATGGCTTCGCGCACCACCGTGCGGCTCACACCGAACTGCTGCGCCAGCACCGCCTCGGTGGGCAGCTTGCTGCCCCGGGGGAAGGCACCGGCGTCGATGTTTTCCAGCAATTGCCTGGCTACAGTGTCGCTGAGCGCCTGTGCGGGGATCTTCTGAAACATGCTGTCTCGCGGTCGTTATCGTAAAGTTATCCGGTCATCATACAAATTTATTTTGAACGGGGCAATCCGATTTTTTCTCTTTACCGGGAGTAACACCCCCGTTTGGCAAACAATATGCGCAGTTGACGGAACTTGACGTGATATATGCAGCAGTTCGCTCCAGACATCAAGAATACGAATATCTCTGCCAAGGCTGCGCCAGCAGGCCGGGGGCTCTACAATCAGGGCTTTCCTGCCACGGATGTGCCGCATGCCCTACGATCTCTCGGACAAGCTCGTCATTGGAATCTCTTCCCGCGCCCTCTTCGATCTCGAAGTGGAGAACGCCATCTACGACCAGCAGGGTGTGGATGCTTATGCGCAGTACCAGCGTGATCACGAGAATGATCCGCTGCAGCCGGGCACGGCCTTCCCGCTGGTCAAGGCGCTGCTGCAGCTCAATGAACTGATTCCGGAACGCCGTCTGGTGGAAGTGGTGGTCATCTCGCGCAACACGCCCGACACCGGCCTGCGCGCCTTCAATGCCATTGCCGCCCACAAGCTCGACATCAGCCGTGCGGCCTTCACCGGTGGCGGACCGACTGCGCCTTATCTGCAGGCCTTCAAGATCGACCTGTTCCTCTCGCGCGATACCGGCGACGTGCAGGAAGCCATCGATGCCGGCGTGGCGGCAGCCCAGTTGTATGCCGCGCCGCTGGACTACAGTGCGCCGGACAAGCAGATTCGGATTGCCTTTGACGGCGATGCCGTGCTGTTTTCGGCGGAGTCCGAGCGCATCTTTGCGGAGAAGGGGTTGGCGGCCTTTGCGCGGCATGAACAGCGCCATCGCAAGAAGGCCATGAAGGAAGGGCCGTTCGCCAAATTGCTGCTGGCCTTGTCGGCGATCCAGAAACAGTTTCCGCCCAAGCAGTGCCCGGTGCGCATCGCCATCGTCACGGCACGCAACAGCCCGGCGCACCAGCGCGTCATCCATACCTTGCGGACCTGGAATGTGACGGTGGATGAAGCCTTCTTCCTGGGCGGGCTGAACAAGGCGGAAGTACTGCAGGCCTTCGGCGCGCACATGTTCTTTGATGACCAGGAGGGGCATGTGCAGAAGGCGGCCGTGGTGGTGCCGTCGGGGCGGGTGCCTTACAAGGGCGGCACGCTGGAAGGGGCACGTGCGGTGCGGGGACGGGCGGCCAAGGGCTGAAGAAGAGAGGCGAGGGAAAGAGAAACCAACGATCTCATCCCGCCTCGCACGCGGACAATGCCGCCGATCACAATTGCGCTGACACCTCTCCACACCTGCGGATCCATCTCAGGCAAGGCTGTCTCAAAAAATCGGATGGATCGCAATCATCGCGGATGATGTTCCGAAAACCTCCATTTCCTCGTCATCGCCCACCTGCAGTCTCGCCCTGCAGGCCAGCGACGCCGAACGATGACAGAATCAGCCATCAGGCCCGCCCTGCTTGAGCCGCAGCAGCGCCCCATGTGCATTGCGCATCAGGATCTCCGGGTATCTCTCGACCAGAACATTGAGGCTGGGTACGATCCTCTGCAATGAGGTGGCAATGGCCATCTCCGTCACGTCCTCGCTCCACAAGATCTTTTGTATGAAAAGAACGGCACCGATCTCTCCGACCAGATCGACACAGGTCTGAAACTCGAACGCATCCTGCGCTTCGCCGTAGCACCGCTTGATCACATCGTTCAGTTCTTGCGCCAGCGCATGCGCTGCCGGCGAGTCAGCCTGGCCAGCGGCTGATTCAAAGACCGCGCAGAGCCGATCCAGCTCTTCGGCCAGCCTGATGGTGCTGTTGACGACTTTGCGCAGGTCTTCCAGCGACAGCGCTGTCCGGGGTGGCTGGTCATCCTTGCTCATTGCGCCTGCCCCTCCGGCGCAAGCACCGCCACGCTCGGATCGGCCGGAAGTCGAAAACGGCCGACCAATGTCGATAACAGACCAGCCTGGTCCTGCAGCCCCTGCGACGCCGCTGCGGCTTGCTCTACCAGGGCCGCATTCTGCTGAGTTACCCCATCCATCTGTCCGATCGCAAAGTTGATCTCCGTGATGCCTTTGCTCTGATCGTCGCTGGCGCGTGCAATCTCGGCAACGATGGCGGTAACCTGCTCGACGCTGCCGACCACGCTCCTCATCGTCTCGCCCGCTTGCTGGACCAGCAGGCTGCCGACCCCTACTTGCTCTACCGTATCGTCGATCAGCCCCTTGATCTCTCTTGCCGCGGTCGCAGAGCGTTGTGCCAGATTGCGCACTTCCGCTGCCACCACGGCAAACCCCCTGCCCTCGTCACCCGCACGAGCCGCCTCTACCGCAGCATTGAGCGCAAGGATATTGGTCTGGAACGCGATCCCGTCGATGACGGCGATGATTTCGACGATACGAGTCGATGCCTGTTTGATTGCCGACATGGTCGTGACCACTTCAGTGACGACCTGTCCCGCCTCTCCCGCCACGGTTGAAGCATTCACAGCCAGCGCATCTGCCTGGCGCGAATGGGCACTCGCCTGCACGATGCTGCTGGTGATCTGCTCCATGGCCGCCGCCGTCTGCTGCAACGAACTGGCCTGCTCCTCCGTGCGCGAAGACAGATCGATGTTGCCGCTGGCAATCTGACGTGATGCCGTGGCTACATTCTCGGCGCCTGACTTGACCCCATTGAGAATCAGCCGAAGCTCCTCGTTCATGTGCCGCAGAGCGGCGATCACCTGTCCCGTTTCATCGTCGCCGGACAACGCAATCTCGGTGCACAGGTCGCCCGCAGCGACCGTATTGGCGATCCTCGCTGCGAGGATGAGCGGCTGCGAGATGGCCCGCGCGACGATCATCGCGAGCCCACCCCCGATCAGCAGTACGGTCAGCAGCGCAAAGCAGATCAAGGTCTGCGACTCCCCGTAGATACGATTTGTGTCAGCGGCGGACTGATCGCCACCTCGCCGATTGACGTTCGCCAAGGTATCAACATCCTTGAGCAGCGAGAAATAAATGTCCGAAGATTCGCCCGCAAAGATGGTGCTGGCCAGATCGGGATGACCGTCTGCCAGCGCTGCCATGAAGGCAGCGTGGTGCTGCAGCAGTCGTTTGATCCGCAGACTGGCCTCCGGATAGACGTCCTTCTCTTCGGGCTCGGAGATCTGCCCCTCGTAGGTGTTGAGCGCAGTCTTGAGATCATTGAGGATATCCAGTGTGCGCCCGGTGAGTTTCTTGGCCTGAACGTGATCGCCTGCATACATGATCAGTTGCGCTTCATTGCTGCGCAGGCGCGCCAGCAGCAGCTTGATCTCCCCCAGTGTCTTGATGCTGGGCAGCCAGTTGGTCGCCAGTTCGTTGGCCGATGCATTGACACGATGCAGCTGCCAGATGGAAAACAGACCGATACTCGTCGTGAACAACAAGATCAGACTGAATGAGATGACGAGCTTCTTGGCGATCTTGAGATCACGAAATTTCTTCACACTACCCCCGAATTATTGATGAATGGCTAAATCGGGACTGATTCACTTGAGGCGGGCGACCGATGGCACCAGTTCGCGATGCTGCATTTCCATCGCCTCCTTTCTCACGGAAGCCCAGAGAGAAACGGCAAGACTCTCATCTGCAACAGACAATGTTGACCTATCCTTCCGGGCCGCACGAGGAGACACTCGCTTCAGGGAGAAGAGCCCCCGAACAAGGTAGCAGCTGTCGTTCGCAATCCTTGCCCGAGAGCGCATCATCATTGACGCACAGCGCAGTCACATCACAAGATGACAATAAATGACGTTGGCCCGCACATTACTCGCCGCTCGGTGTGTGCGCCACCGCACGACGCACTTCATTGGGCGTCTGGCCGAACGCCGCCTTGAACACCCGGCAGAAATGGCTGACGGAAGCGAAGCCCTTGCTATAGGCGATTTCCGAAATACGCAGATGATTGAAAGCGGGATCGGACAGCATTTTTTGACAGGCCTCAAGCCGCCTCTGGAGAATGAAGCGTGAGACCGGCATATCCTCCTGCTGAAAAAGAGAATGCAGGTGGCGTACGGAGATGCGATGGGCCGCAGCGATGGTGGCGGGATCAAGCCTCTCGTCATGCAAATGGCGAAGAATGTATTCCCGAATCAATTGCAGTTTGACGGACGCATTATCGAGTGCCGCGCGAGTATCGTAATGAAGCAGCGCATTGACCAGTTCAAGCAGGGAACGACTGGCAGCACCGGCCACACGAGGATCGAGATGCATGAGCTCACTGGCCAACGCGCGCATCTGATTGACCAGGAGGTAGCCGATACCATGACGCCCCTCACGCAGACCGCCCACAGGCGGTTCCTTGTGCTCGGGAAAACGATCTCTCAACAGGCGCCATGGCAGCATCAGCGTCACCTTGTGCAAGGTCTCGATCACCTCGAACCGCGTCGCATCGGCGGTAGTCCATACGATCAGATCACCCGCGCCCACTTGCAGACGCTGACCTGCTGTATCGAAGCGTTCAGCACCACTCTCTGCAAGCTGGATACCGATATAGAGATCGTCATCCCTCCTGAGCGTTTGGTAATCGCGTTCGCCCTCGCACGGACCGCAGATCGTATTGATGAGCAAGAGCTCATTGAATTCATGTCTGACAAGGTGTGCACGAAACTCGGGAGAAACGGCCTTGGTCAGCGTCCATTCCCGGTAGGATCGGCGCAGCTCCGCTTGCCAGGCATCCGTTCTTTCAGCAGGAGGAATCTCTTCGCTGAGCCAGGATTGCGTCTTCCTTTTACGATACATGACCAGCTCCTTTCACAGGCATGCTCGCATCTGATGCTGACAAAAGAATGACGAATGACGACACCGTAAACGGCGGCGGGGTGGATGAAATTGCCTATCTGGCTATGCGCGCGCATCGCCTGTCTGCAGCATGAAAGCCCGCGTGGTGAGATACAGCACCACCCCATTGAGCAGATGCCAGAACATGTGGGTGCCGATGCTGATGCTCGGGCATACCGCCATGTCCATGGAGCGCAGCACCAGCGACAGCGTAAAGACACCGGTGGCCAGCAGCAGGATCCCTGGCTCCGCCTTGCGCATGCGCCAGTGATACACGCCCAGCCCGCCAATGAACAGCCACGCCGAACCATACGACGCCACCGAACCATTGAGCCACTGATCCGGCAGCATGCCGACGCCATACGTGACAGCGAAGAAAAACAGCACCCAGCCCAGCGTCACCAGCCAGCTGCAGCGCGCCACCTGGCGCATATAGAAGGCCAGGAACAGCACCTGATAGACCGAAATCGGAATGACATCGGCGAACAGGGCCCAGCGTTGCGCAAAGGTGTGGAAAAGAAAACTGCCCACGCCGATCACGGCCACCATCAGCGTCAGGATCCGTGACATCACCACGGCACTGCGCCCTTGCGGCAACGGCAAGCGCCACAAGAAATACGCGGCAAGCAAGAAGGCGAGATTGGAAAGTGCATTGACGGGCTCAGCCCAGAAGGCAGTGCTGAGGCGTTCGCAATACAGATCTACCGGGGCAAGAAGCGATGCGGTCATGGTGTGGTCGCCAGCAAGGCGTCGCGTTTCAGGAAGACATCGCAAGCGGTGATCAGGCAGCCACCCGTTCACGATGCAGCCGCCATCATCCTCGAAGCCGCGGATTTTTTCCAGTCGCGCATCGACTCTCTATACGGCCGCCCCGATCACCCTCCCCGGCCGCCCCGCCAACCAGCCCAGCGCCCCCATCAGCACCGCCCCACCCGCACACAAGCCCAGCACCAGCGTCCACCCACCGCTTAAATCATGCAGCTGACCCATGAGGATGGGCCCGGCGGCCGCCAGCAGATAGCCCACGCTCTGCGCCATCGCTGACAGCGCAGCAGCCTGTGGTGGTGTCGATACGCGCGTGCCGACAAAGGCCAGCCCCAGGATCAGCACCGCGCCCGTCCCGAACCCAAACAGCGGCACCCAGATGATGGACGCCTGCGGCCACGCAATGAGGCCGATGAGGCTCAGGACAGTCGCAGCCGACATGCTCACCGCCACCGGGCGATGATCGCGCATGCGCGGACCCAGCGGCACCAGCAGCAAGCCCGGCAAAGCCGAGGCCAGTTGCATCAGGCCATGCAGGTTGCCCGCCTCCACCGCACTGTGTCCATTGGCCGCGAGGATGGACGGCAGCCATGCCGTCACCACGTAATACACCAGCGAATTGGTCCCGAGGAAGAAAGTCACCTGCCACGCCAACGGCTGGCGCCACATCGACGCCGCACGTGCAGGCGCAGTGGCCGGGCGCGTATCACGCCGCAATTGCGGCAGCCAGACCAGTACCGTCACCACCGGCAATGCAATGAACGAAGCCAGCGCCCACGTCCAGCCCAGGCCCGCCGCCAGCGGCACCGCACAGACCGAGCCCAGCGCCGACGCACCGCCCATGGTGAGCGCATAGATGGCCGTCATGCGCGTGAGATCATCGGGAAAGTCGCGCTTGAGCAAGCTGGGCAAGAGCACATTGCCGCCGGCAATCCCGCAGCCGATGACACAGGTCCCGGCCAGCAAGGCCGCCACCGATCCCGAAGAGCGCAGCACGATACCGCCCGCAATCAACAGCAAGGCCAGCAGGAGCGTGCGCTCCAATCCGAGACTGCGCGCCACGCGGGCCGCCAGCGGCGAGACCAGCGCAAAGCACAGCAGTGGCAAGGTCAGCATCAGCCCGGCGGCACCGGCCGAAAGCGCGAAGGTCTGTTGCAGCAGCCCCATCACCGGCCCCACGGCCGTGACCGGTGCGCGCAGATTGGCGGCAATCAGCAGGATGCCTGCAATCAACCAGACATTGCGGTGCAGAGGGCGAACATGAGGGGGATGCGTGGCATGCATGGCGGTCGGGAAGAAGGACAAAGATTGATCCAAAGCAGCGAGCGCCCAGCTTAGCCAATCGCAGCCTGTACGAATTTGGCTACAATGCCAGCCTATTGCTAAAAACGGTCAACCCTGCTCCCGATGGCCACTCTCTACGCCAGCCTGGTCGAACACGATCCGGACCGCCTCGATGCCGCGGTCACGGCCCTGCGCGTGCATACCAGCCAGAGCGAGCGCGAGACGCCTTTCCACAGCCATCGCAAGGGCCAGCTGGTGGTGGCCCTGCACGGTGCGGTCACCTGCGAGACGGCGCAGGGCATGTGGATCGTGCCGCCGCAGTCGGCGGTCTGGATTCCGCCGGGCGTGCCGCACAGCAACCGTGTCACGCTGGACGGCCAGCTGTGCTTCCTCTTCATCGCGCCACATGCAGCCAGCATGCCGGACCAGTGCTGCACGCTGGCGCTGTCGCCCCTGCTGGTGCAGATGATCTGCCACCTCGCCGAGCAGCGCCAGGACTACGCCCCGCACGAGCGCACCGCGCGTCTGGCCTCGGTACTGGTGGAGGAACTGGAACACAGCCAGCGCCACGCCCTGCCCCTGCACCTGCCCGTGCCGCAGCATTCGCGGCTGCGTGCGATTGCGCGCCACCTGGCCGAACAACCGGCCGACCGCAGCACAGTCGCCGAATGGGGCCAGCGCCATGCGATGAGCGAGCGCAGTTTTGCGCGCTTCGTGCAGGCCGAAACCGGCATGAGCTTCGGCCGCTGGCGGCGGCAGATCCACCTGATGCTGGCCCTGCAATGGCTGGCCTCGGGCAGCTCGGTGCAGCGCGTCTCGCAGGACCTGGGCTATGAATCGGTGAGTGCCTTCATCACCATGTTCCGCAATACCCTGGGCAAGCCGCCCGCGCGCTACATGGCGCAGCGCCAGGCACCGCTTGCCCGCCCCGCTTCTTCCCCACCGGCCAGCCCGGCGGCCCCCTACTTCCAACCGACACGGAACGCCTCATGGAAACCGAACTGAAACTGCTGCTCGCCCCCGAGCACACCAAGGCCTTCATCCGTCACCCGCTCATCAAGCGCTACGCCCAGGCCGCGCCGCGCATCAAGGACCAGACCGGCACCTACTTCGATACGCCTGACCTGCTGCTGCGCCAGAACGAAGCCGGACTGCGGGTGCGTCGGACCGGAAATGAATATATCCAGACCCTCAAGGCAGGCGGCGGCGTCAGTGGCGGCCTGCACCAGCGCAATGAATGGGAGTCGCTGGTGGAAGGTGAACAACCTGACCTGCCGGTGCTGCGCGAGCTGGCGGCCTCCGACGAAGCCTGGGCCAGGAAGGTGTTCTCCGACAAGACCGCTGCGCAGTTGACGCCCATCTTCAGTACCCGCATCCAGCGTATGGTGTGGGACCTGGTATTGCAGGATGGCAGCGAGGTCGAATGCGTGCTCGACCAGGGCGCGGTAGAACACGGAGAGCTCAAGGCGGAGGTCTGCGAAATCGAACTGGAACTCAAGCAAGGCGAGGCCAGCGCCCTCTTCGATTTCGCACTGCAACTGCTGCAGACCCTGCCGCTGCGCATCGGCATCCAGAGCAAGGCGCAGCGCGGCTATGGATTGTTCCACCAGGCGCGCCGTGCGCAGCAGGGCATTGCCGCGACCTCGTCGGCCAGCCGTGCCAAGCCGCTGCAGCTGACCCGCAAGATGCCGGTGGAGCGGGCCTTCCTGGCGGTGGTCAACAATTGCGTGGAGCAGATCCAGGCCAATGACATCGCCGACCAGGACAGCGACGACATCGAACGCCTGCACCAGATGCGCGTGGGCCTGCGCCGCCTGCGCTCGGCCTTCACGCTGTTCGAGCCCGTGATCGCCCTGCCCGCTTCCCTGGCCGCTGAATTCGACTGGGTCTCGCAAGCCATCGGCCATGCACGTGACTGGGATGTACTGGCCACGCAAACGCTGACCACGCTGCCACCGCACGCCATCGGTGCCATCGATCTGGAACGGGTGCGCCATGCCGCGCTGGTGGAAGCAGGCAAGGAACATGCACTGGCGGTACAGGCCGTGGCCTCGCCGCGCTATACCGCGCTGGTCCTGCAGTTCAGTCGCTGGCTGCTGACCTCTGGCTGGCGCGATGGCCTCGGCGAGGCGGGACAGGAAGCCCTCTCGCAAGCGCTTTTCCGCTATGCACGGCAGATGCTGCAGCGGGATGAGAAACGCCTCAACAAGCGCGGTGCGCATCTCGAAGAAAACGACCGCGCCCGCCACCGTACCCGCATCGCTGCCAAGAAGATGCGCTACGACATCGAGTTCTTCCAGGCGCTGTATGGCGAGAAGAGCAGCCGCCCCTACCTGAAAGCCTTGTCACGCCTGCAGGAGCAACTGGGCGTGCAGAACGACCTGGTGGTGGCCGATGCCCTGCTGCAGCAACTGCAGCAGAAGCAGGTACGCCTGGCGCCGAGCATCGCCTACGCGCGCGGCTTCCTGGCCGGCCAGGTCAACGATGGCCACGAGCGCATGCATCGCCTGTGGAAAAAATGGAAGGCGCAGGAGTTGCCTCAGTGAGTACCGCAATGAGTGCTGCAATGAGCGCCGCGCTCATTGCAGCATGAAGGTCTCATACTCCAGCAGTTCCAGCTTGCGGGTGAGCAGCACGAAACCGGCCAGCACCACCACGAACACCGCCAGCGCAAATCCGAAACCGTAGAAGGTCGGACCCAGGTGCAGCGAGAGCGCGGTGAGCGCGAAGTTGAGCACCACCAGTCCCCCGCACAGGCCCAGCACGATGCGGCGCTTGTCGAGATAGAAGAAGACGTTGAGGATGCCCAGCAGCACCACCTGCAGGCTGGCCGCGATGACGTCGATGTAGAGCAGCGGCAGGTAGAGCGTGGAAATGCCCAGCCACTTCAGGATGGACTCACCCGTCACCATCAGCAGCAAAGTGGTGATGGCCTGGATCTTGATGATTTCCAGCAGGCCCAGGCGCACCGTTTCCACCATGCCGTTGCGGTGTTTCTCGATGGTTTCCAGCGAGGCCCCGGTGCGCACGGCCTCATAGAAGGCATCGTAGTCCTCGACGAAATCGGTCTCCATGCGCAGCAGGAAAATGGCCATGCCGGGAATGATGGAAAGGTAAGCCAGGAACACCGGCAGGTCATAGATCACCGAGGCACGCAGCGGACCGATGATGGCCTGGCTGGTCTCGGGCGTGTACCAGAACATGGCCTTGTCGATCCAGATCGCGGTGTTGTAGAGCAGGCCGATGGCCATGAGCGAGGGATAGAGTTTCTTGCGCTCATAAAACTCGAAGGAGATGAAGCGGTCCGACGGAAAATTGCGCAGGATCAGCGCCATCATCGCCATCAGCAGCACCGCCTGGCCGATCACGAATCCGCCCATCAAACCCTCCAGCCCCAGCGGACGCAACAGCAGCGCCGCCACCACCGTGATGGCATAGCCGAGCGCATAGATCCAGAAGATGGCCTTGTACTGCTTCATCCCCGACAGGAAGATGGTGGCGATCCAGATGTTGCACATGATGATGAAGGCCGCCAGCAACAGCAGCCGGTACAGCGCACTCTGCTGCGGGAACAGGAAGGCCACCGCCAGCAGGCCCAGCACGCCCCCCACCACCGTCACCGCCATCGACACCGAATGGAAATTGGGCAGAATGGCGTGATTGTCCTTTTCAAACAGGCGGTCCGCTGCGAAGCGCGTCAAGGCCAGCTGGAAAATGCCGGTGAAGATCAGCGACAGCGAAATCACGTAGGTGATGCTGACCTGGAATTGCACGATGGCCAGCTTGGGCATGTTCACCGTATAGCTCACCAAACCGATGACCAGGATGCCGACGATGGACATGATCCACGGCCCCGAACTGATCAGGGCCGCATAGGAATACGCCTGCATCAGCGAGAGCAGGCTGTCGCGCTTCAATATCTTGCGCAGTTCAAAACCGATACCGGCCATGGCGGTCCTCGTCAGTGCCGCACCGGGCAGCGCAGCGGCTGGCCGGATGCGGCGTCGCTGTCCGGCCCACCCTGCGCCAGCGAACGCTGGTACAGCTCACGGTAGGCACCGAACATCATGTCCTGGGTGTAATAACGCTCCACGCGCGCAATGCCTGCGGCCTGGGCCGCGTGCCAGCGCTGCGGATCGGTCAGCAGTTTCAATGCCGCGTCGGCCAGCGCCTGGGGCTGGGCGATGCCGACCACATCCCCCGCTGCGCCCAGCGCCAGGTCTTCTTCCGACAGTCCATACAGCAGCTGGCGGCACGATCCCACATCGGTGGCAACGGCCGGCACACCGGCCGCAAAACCTTCCAGCAGCACCAGCGGCAAGGCCTCGCTGATGCTGGAGAGCACCACCAGTCCGATCTTGGGCATGAGCTCGTCGATCTTCTGGAAACCGAGAAACTTGACCTTGTCGGTCAGGCCCAGGCCATCGGCAATCGCATGGCACTCACCGGCATAGGCCGGGTCTTCATCTTCCGGTCCGGCGATCCAGGCTTCGGCCTCCGGATACTGGTTGACCACGGTACGCATGGCACGGATGAAGGTCTTCACATCCTTGATCGGCACCACCCGGCCCAGCAGGCAGAGCACCGGCGGAATATTCTCGCTGCGCAATGCGCGCAGCTTCGACAGGCGCGGCAGGTCGATGCCGTTGGGGATATTGCGCGTGCGCTCGGCCGGTGCGCCGTCATGGATCTGGCGCAGGCGGTTGGTCTCGTAGAGCGCGACGATGTCGTTGGACGCCTGGTAGCACAGCCGGCCCAGCGCCTCGAAGAAGCGGATCCACATCTCGCGGAAGTAGGGGATCTGCGAGGCATCCTTTTCGAAGACGTTTCGGTTGTCGCGGATCCACTCGCTCTGGAACAGGTCGATCTTGCGTTCCTTGGTGTAGATGCCGTGTTCGGAAAGGATCAGCGGACGGCCGGTCTGCATCTTCATCAGCGCCCCGAGGAAGCCCGCGTAACCGGTGGAGATGGTGTGATAGCAGCGCGCCGGGATCAGCTGGCGCGCCACGCGGGCCAGGGTCCATACCGGCTGGTGCATGATGCGCACGGTCCAGAAGTAATCGACGAAGGAAGGATCGGTGCAGAAAATGCGGTATTGCGAAGCGAGGTAATCCCAGGAACGCTTGCTGAAGAGGAAGGTGTCCTGGTCCATCTTGCCCCCATCTTCCATCATCGGAATCAGTTCACCCAGTTGCGCCACCAGCGCCGAATGCGAGGTGGCATCGGTGCGATCGTAGGCGCGGAACATGGCATGCAGTTCGTCGATGCGTTCGAAGGCGGCTGCATCGCCGCGCGAACGCACCACCTGCGTCGCCGAGAGATGTTCGTGGATGAAGTGCGTTTCCAGATGGACCACGTTGTCCGGCAGTGCGTACTTGGGGGTGCCGTAATCCTCAGGCCGACTGCCGATGAAGCACAGGCCGAAACGGATCTCGGGAAAACCCCGGATGATCTGGTTGACCCAACTTGACACGCCACCGCTCACATACGGGAAGGTCCCTTCCAGCAGCAGCATGACGTCGCAGTCCTTGGCGCGGCGCTGGTAGGACGCATCGCCGGCGACCGGTTTGACGACAGGCGCATTCATCGGCGGCCTCCGCCAGGACGGCCCGCAGGCGCGGGACTGAAGGTGTCAGGCCGGTTGGCAATGGTGCGCCGGCCATGGCGCCAGTAACGGTGCAGCTGCGGCTGCGAGGACACGCTGGGATCGTATTGCATTTCGATGAAGAGCTTGCGCACTTGTTCGTAGTCGTGTTCGAGGAAGCTGAGTTCGGCCAGGTAAGGCAGGAGACGCACACGCGAAAAACCATATTCATGGGCGCGCTGCATGGCCTCGGCGGCGTCGGCCACGTTGCGGTTGGCCAGCTCCATGCGCGCCAGCATGAACCACAGGCCCGGTTGGGCGGCATCGATCTGCAGCGCCGCCCGGGCGTGCTCGCGCATCTGGGTGTAGGAGTAGTTCAGCAGGTCGCCCTGCACCAGGTTCTGGTAGATCAGTTCCTGATAGAGCTCGGCCACCTGCTGATGCAGGATGCTCAGGGTCTCGGGGTCGGAGACGGTCTTGAGGTGGTTGCGGATGTCGACGATGCGCTGGGTGATCTTCTTTTCCTTGCCATCCAGGATGCCATAGGCCAGCAGCCGCACGTCGTCCGCCGGATCGCCCAGCAGGCTGCGCAGCGAAGCGCCGCTGGCGCGCGTGGGCGTGCTCTGGATCGCCACCAGTGCATTGAGCCGCTTGTCCACGGGGGTGGCGACGTTGCCCAGCTGCGCCCGCACGCGGTTGCCGGAAAAACCGCTGCCCTCGCGCCTGCGCGCAGTGACGAAGGCCGGCGCCTGGCTGGTATCGAAATGGTCTTCCGGTTTGTCCTTGGGCCAAAGCACGGCCACCAGCAGCGCCACCACGGCACACAGCACGCCGCCGATGGGAATGAAGAAATTGAAGAAGAACAAATACAGCAGCAAGGCCGTGCGCGGACGCCGGTACTGCGGCGGGGCCACCTGCGCGATGGCCAGCGCGAACAGCGCCGAGGAGGCCAGGTGCAGCAGCAGATAACCGGAGAGTACGCCCAGCCCGTTGCCACCCTGCAGCAGCAGGGCCACGGAGGCGGTCTCGAAACTCAGACCGGCAGCGGAGAGTTTAAGCAGCACAGCGTTCCACCAGGTTGATCAAGAGGCGCATCGGCTCATCGCTGCCCAGCGCAGCGGTGTGCGCAGCGGCAAAGTTGGCCAGTGACTTGTTGTCGAACTGCGCGTGCGAAGCGGTCTCGATGCGCATCAGGTAGCCATCCACCGCTGCCGGTCCGGCCAGCGGCAGCAAGGTCATCAACACGTTGCGGCCACCGGCCTTGTAGGTCCAGACCACATCGGCGGCGCGCTTCAAACGGCGTACCTGATCGTACATGTCGCGCGAGAGTTCGTCGTCACCGAACACCAGCGCCACCAGCGAGGAATCGATGTCGGTGCTGCGCTTGAGGCGATGCAGGCGCACCAGGTCCACTGCCAGTTCCGGCGGGCAGGTCGGCAGCTGCTGCAGGATGGCGCGGGCGCTGTCGCCCATCTCGATGCCGTCGGCGTAGTAGTCGATGAGCACCGACATCAGTTGCAGCGTGTCTTCGTTGAGGGCCAGGAAGGGTAACTGCTCCACCACCAGCAAGCCGAACTGGCGGCCCTCGTAGTTGCGCAAGGGCGCACAGACCAGATAGCGGCTCTGGTTGCGCAGGGTCTGGTTCAGGCTCTCGGTCTGGATATGGCCCAGCTTCTGCTGCGTCAGGCAATAGCGCACCAGCGGGTCGTCGGCCGCCAGCGGCGTGACCTTGCCCACGCTGGCCACCGCCTCAGGCAGGACGTGGCCGTGGACATCGCAGGCAAACACCGAGGCCGACTCCACCTGGCAGCTCTGCACCAGGATCTGCAGGAAGGCATCCGGTGCCGGCATGCGGCCCGGGTCCAGCAGGTATTGCGTGAGCGTGAGGGCGCGCATGCGGTCCAGCGATTCACGCAGGGTCAGCGGCTTGGACAGCAGGTCCTGTTCCAGCCGCTCATGCGACAGGCGCAGCAGGAAGTGATTCTTGGTGAGCATGGTCAGGCGCTCTTCCAGATAGGCATTCACCCCGCGCAGGCGGCGGCTGCGCGCATTCCACACTTCGGCGAACTGGCCGCACAGCAGCGTCAGCACCAGCCCGCCCAGGAAATAGGCTTGCGGAAAGGCCTGCGCCGCCGACACCACGGCCTGCGCCTCATCTTCATGATGGCCATGCATGAGCAGATACCAGCCCCCCAGCATGGTGGCCACCGCCACCACGCCCAGCGTGCTGCCGTAGCGCATGGCAAGGATGGCCGGCATCAGCCACAGCCAGGGGAATTGCGCCTCCAGCCCGAACGGATCCTCCGGCGCCAGCCACCAGGCCACACCCAGCGCGGCGGCCACCAGCGCAATGGTCTCGACGATGCGCAGGGCCGCCTTGCGCGGTGATCCGCTGTCGGTATCGAAGCGCGTAAACAGGCGTGACCAGAACTTCTGGCGCTTCTGCGCCGCCGTCGGTGCCGGCCGCGGACTGGCCGCCCACGGCTGGCCACCGCCGGGACGTCCTGAGACCGGTGGTGTAGTGGGCCGTTGGCTGTCGTTCACGTTCTCTCCCATCAGGGGCGCTGCATCTCGGGCGCGGTGGACTCGGTCTGCGCCGCAGCGTCCGCTGCGTTGGCCGCATTGACGGCCGCCGAGGTGCGCGCCAGCGTGCGCAAGGGCGACAGCAGGCTGCGCATGAGCTTCTGTGCCACGGCCGACAAGGCTTCGCGGCTCCAGCCACTCTTGGCACCGGCCGCTGCCCAGACCACCTTGCCGCTGGAGACCTCGATCAGCTGCAGCGTCAGGCCCACCGCCGGCTCGCCATCGATGCCGACCTTGTAGCGCCATTCATCGACGCTGCCGGAGAGCGCATAGGTGATGTTCTCGCTGCGTGCCCAGTCGAGGGCGGCATCGAGCTGCTTGCGGTCCATCGGTTCGAACAGGGTTTCATTGTTGAGCGAAGCCGGATAGCGGCGCAGCTCGGCCAGGCCATTGGCGCGCAGGATGCTCTCCGAGATCGACTCGGCACGCAGTCCGGCCTGCGGGGTCTCGGTGTGATTGGCGAAGGGCAGCAAGCCCCAGCGTGCGTCGGCCGGTACCACCGGCGCGGGGCCGATGTCAGCGGTGGAGCAGGCGGCCAGGCCCAGGGCCAGTACGGCAGCGCTGCCGAGTTTCAACAGCGTGGAGCGGATCTTGTTTGTCATGGTGGTCACCTTGGAGCAATGCGCGGCCTTTCGCGGCCATAGATTAATGAGAGCTGATTCATCGATTTCATTGATCAATCAATTTCGACACGGTACGGACAGCGAGGCCTTCACCTGCAGTTTCAATTTCAGATTCATATTCAGTAGAACCATTTGTAGAGCACATTCAATTCAAACCCGCGCTGCGGCGTGTTGGGCGTGGCGCTGGTGCTCTGCGCCGCTACCGACAACACGTCCTGCCCCAGCACGCTGCCGGCCACCCCGGCGCGCAGGTTGCGGCCCCAGCCGATGTCGGAGGTGCGGGTCAGGCCGAACTCCGCATAAGGACGCCAGGCGCGCGTGTAGGCATTTTCGATGACGGTGCCGGCACCCAGTGCGACACCCCACGAGCGCGCATCCAGCGGCATGTAGCGAAAGCCCGTCGGATCGTTGCCGGCCGGGACCAGGCGTGCGATCTGGTCATCACTGGCGCCGCGATCGCTGAACTTGGCATCGTTGACGAAGCCGCGCAGGGTCAGGTTGGGATACTCCACGCGCAAGTGCGTCCCGATTTCGGCATTGAGGGTGCGGCCATTGCCGAGTGCCGTGCCGGATTGCGTCTGGTAGCGCTGCAGGCCGCCGCCCAGGCGCAGGTATTCGGTACGGCTCAATTGCAGGTTCAGGTTCAGTTCGCCGCCGCTGCGCCGTCCGCCCACGCGGATCAAGGCCGAATCGATGGCCGCCAGGTTCAGCCCGCCATTGCCGGAGAGCGTGAGCTTGGGCGTGAGCTGCTGCGAGAATTCCAGGCGCAGGCCATTGAAGGAAGTCATCGCGTCGCGGTGCTGCAGGCTGGCGCTGACGAACCCATCCTCGATGCGACGGCGCAAGGTGAATTCGAAGAGGCGGTCCACCGCCGGCACAGCGCCCAGCAGGGTAGTGTCGTCCACGGTCTGGTGCCGTTCGGTGTAGCCGACGGAGAAGCGCGTGCCCGGCGTGAGCGCCACGCCGGTGTTGACCGTGAACAGCTTGGTGGCCAGCGGGAATTCGCGCGTGGCGGTGTAGCCCGCCGAGAAGCGCGGCGGCTCATCGGTCACCAGGCCGGTCAGCCGTCCGTGCAGTTCATCGTCAGCGGGCAGGCGTTCGAGCTGGTCGAAGGCCAGCGTCTGTGCCAGGCCGACGCGCCCGGCCACGCGGGCCGCTTCAACGCGGTCATACATGGGCAGCCAGTCGGCCAGGTTGTCCAGCATGGCATTCAAGCGCTGGCGATCATCGTTGCCCAAGGCCATGGCCAGCTCGCCCCACAGCGGCTTGTCGAGCTGCTTGGCAAAGCGCGTGGCCAGCCAGGTCCGGGCCAGGTCGGACTGGTTCTGGTTCATCGCATAGGCCAGCGCCAGTTCGCGTGCACCGGAAGACAAGCGCGCATCATCGCCCGGGCGCTGGCCGGTGTCGGTGGTGGGCGCAAACAGTGCTGCCGGCCCCTCGGCCAGTTGCGCTGATCGCACCTCATCCTGGCTGCGCTGCACGGCATCGCTGCGCGCGGCATGCTGCATGTCCTTGAGCAGGGCCGGGCCGTTGGCGGGGTTGGACTGGCCGTCCGGCCGCGGTGGCAGCGTCACATCGCTGCGCAACAGTGCGCGCATGACGCGGGCGCTGTCATCGGCGCTCATGAACAGCGGCGCCAGCGCCGCCAGACGATCGCGCCATTCGTGCAATTGCCCGGGCGGGACATTGCGCAGCAGTTGCGGATTGCGCACTTCCAGCCAGGCATGGCGGCGGATGCGCCAGGCCAGGTCGGGCTGGCCGGTGGCATCCAGCGCCTCGGCATAACTCATCAGCCACAGGTAATCGTCGTGCGGGAAGCCGGATTTGCGGAACCAGTGCAGCGCCTGGTTCTGCCGGTTCAGCGACATGTTGGCGGCGGCGTACGGTCCCCACAGTTGCGGCGTGGTCTCGGCATCATGGGCCCACATCGTCATGGCGCGATTGAGCAGTGCGGCATCGCGCGTGGCGATCAGTACCCAGAGGGTCTCGGCCCGCACATCGGCCGCGCGCGGTGCCAGCGACAGCGCCAGGCGCATGTCGGCACGCGCGCCCTCGAGATCGCGCTGCAATTGCTTGACCGAGGAACGCACGCTGAGGAAAGGAACGTATTTTTCCAATGCCGCATTCTGCTGCGGAGTCAGGCTGGCGAGGAAGCTGCGCGCACCCTCCAGGTCATTGAGACGCAGACGATAGGTCAGCGCCTGCACCGCGAAATTGGGCACGCCAGTGCGGTGGAAACCGAACTCGGCCAGCTCGGCGGCGGCGCGCGGTTCGCGGTCCTGGATGACCACCATCATGTTGCTCATGTCGCCTTCGGCGGCCTGATCACCGGCCAGCAGCCGGTCATAGCCGATGCGCGCCTCTTCATTGAGACCCATGTAGCGCGCCACTTCCGCATAGGTGCGCCAGAAGTCGGCATTGCCGTCCGGTGCCACCCTGGCGGCAGCGCGCAGCACTCCCAGCGCATCGTCCAGGCGGCCACGCAGATACAAGGGATTGGCGGTCATCAGGGCGTTCGCGGAGGAAGGGCCGAACTCCTCGCGCTGGCGGCGCAAGGTCGCCAGCGCAGCATCATCCCGGCCCATGCGCAGATACAGCTTGGCCAGCGCTTCCATCGTGCCGTTGCGCTCGGTGGCGGCGTCGGGAGTGCGGGCCGGCTTGCCGCGCAGACGCTCTTCCAGCAAGGCGGCGGCGCGTTCGGGCTGGCCGATGTTTTCGTATTGCGCCACCAGCAGGTTGACCCACTGCGCATTGCCGGGCTCGACCTGCATCTTGTGCTGCAGGGCCTCGACCAGCATGTCTTGTTCAAAGGTCCCGGCGGCGGCACGCAGGACGTTGTCCCACGCCGCCTCGTCACCCGACAGGCGCGCATAGGCCAGCCATTGCGGCGTGGCCTGTTCCGGCACGCCGCTCCATTCGGAAACCTCGGCCAGGCGCTTGCGCCAGGCCGCGTCATCGGGGCGCTGGCGCACCGCCGATTGCGCCAGCAGGCGCGCATCGACCAGGTTGCGATTGGCCAGGAAGACGTTGTAGGCCAGCGTGTAGATCTCCTCATCGAAGGGCAGCCTGGCCAGCGCGCGGCTGGAAGCCACATCGGCCGCCGAGGGCTGGTTCTCCCCGGCCACACGCAGCAGGCGGCCCTGCTGCATCGCGCGCTGCAGTTCATGGTGCAGGCGCCGAGGGTGGTGCAGCAGCGATTGCATCTGCTGCAGCGACTGCCGGAAGTCCTGCATGGACACGGCCACCACGCCCCCCTGCCCGGCCCGCACAGCCGCCAGCGGCGATGGCGCACGCGCCATCGACAATTGCAGCAACTGCTTCACGTAACGCTCGGCGGCATCGGGACGATTGGCGGCCTGCGCCAGCCGCGTCAGGTACAGCAGTACGGTCTTGTCATTGGCCAGCGGACCGAGGTTGGCTTCGGCGGCGGCCAGCGCTTCCTGGTAGAAGCCGCCGGCCTGCAGGGTCCGCATCGCATCGAGGAAATTCTCGCGGCGCGCCGCCAGCGATCCGGCATGTTGCATGGCCAGCAGGTAGAAGGCCGCGCTGCTGTGATAATCGCCCACGCCCAGACTCTGCTGGCCCAGGCGCACCGCTTCGGTATAGGACATGTCGGCCGTGCTGCGATCGGCCAGCAGGCGCGCGAAGGCGGCGCGGGCAGACTCGCCGTCACCGAGTGCCAGCGCATCCTGCGACAGCGTCAGCCATTGCTGCGCAGTGAGCGGATAGGTCATCAGCACATTGAGCTGTTCGCGCAACTGCGCCAGCAACGGCGTGCGCTCGGGGGAACCCAGCGGCAGGGCAAAGACTTCCTGCTGGCGGATGCGGTATTCCAGCCAGGCCGCCGACAGGCGTGCGGCGGCACTGCTGTCCATCTGCAGCAGCGCGAGTTGCGCGCGCGCCTCCCCGAACTGGCCGAGGTCGATCATCTGCTTGACCAGCTCGGCACGCAGCGCCGCATTGCCGGGCTGGGCCTTGAGGAAGACCTTGATGTACTCGACCGTCAGCTGGTCGGATTTGCCGCTGGCATTGGCCACTTCCAGCCGCTGCTGCAGCGAGACCTTGGGATAGACCAGGGCGAGCACCGTCCCGACCGCCAGCGCGAAGCCGGCGATCGTCCAGGGCGAGAACAGCCTGGCCCGTTCATAAGGTGCATTGAACGAGTACCAGGTGCCGTGTTGTCGCGAGCGGGGCGGTTGCGGAGCCGATGTCATATTGATGAACGGCAGTCTTGCCGGTGAAATTGCGGTACCACGCCTGGCCGGTGATGCTGACCGACTTGCCCTTGGCCAGCGCCACGCCATCGGCGGTAGCGGTACAGGCGCGCGCGCCGCTGACGCTGAAGGTCGTCACGCCATTGGCGGTGAGCGAAAAACGCAGCTCGGCCTTGTTGCCGTTGATGCTGCGCTGAAAATCACCGACCTGGCCGGCCGCTTCCAGCAGCATGGGCAAGGCCGGCGACGCATCGGATTGCTCGCTGCTGCTGCGCTGGCGGATGCGCACTTCGCCGGCCGACGTGATCAGGTAACGGCCACTCGGGCCCGGTGCGATCCCGGCGATGCCGGGCTGTGACAAATCCACGTCAGGCGCATCGGCCGGGATGCGCAGCGTGCGCAGATACTCGCCGGTGCGATACACCAGCGTGCCATCGGCGGTGCGGGCGATGCTGGTGTTTTCGAAATCGATGACCTTGCGGATGTACTGCGAGACGTACAGCCGCGTGAACGGCTGCGCCTCCGCCCAGCGGTGGATCTTGTGCAGGGCTGCCACCGAGGCGGGCTTGGTGCCGGCATAGAAGTGGTAGTAGATGTCCACCGCCTTGAAGCGGACCGGCTCGCCGGTCAGTTCATAGCTTTCGATGGCGCGCTCGAAACCGTAGAAGGGGCCGGTCCAGTTGCCGGTGTAGACGTTCTCGTCCTGGTTGGGCGCGAAGACCTGGTACCAGCCCTGCTTGCGCACACCTTGCGCGGCGATGTCGGTCCAGGTGTTGCGGCTCCTGGTGATCATGGTGTCGCCGCCGTTCATGTTGAGGAAACCGTCCAGATAAGTCTGGGCGATGGCCTCGGGCGGCGGCACGCAGTTGCCGGTCCAGAGGAAGACTTCAGCCTTCTTGCCGGGCGGCAGCAGGGTCTTGTTGATGTAGTCCATCGACCCCTTGATCTCGCGCTGCAGGTTGAATTTGTAGTTGGGGATGTCCAGCGTGCGCGAGGCATCGCCATCCATCTGGTTGATGTCGGCGGTGCGGGTGTCATACATCGCATCGGCCCAGTTGAAGGGATGCGAGAAGGAATGGCTGGCCGGCTCCACATAAGGCAGCGTGAACATCTTGCGCGCCAGCGCCGTGGTCTGTGCGGAGAGCTGCGGATAGACGCCCTGCGGGCTCAGCTCGCCCTCCACCACCGAGACCGTCACGGGGAAGCGGTAGCGGTCCCAGATCTCCCGCTGCAGCACTTCGACCGCAAAGGGCGAGCCCGGATATTCGGCCTTGGAGGGAAACCCATCGCCATCGAGGTGGCTGGTCTGGATGCGGCGGCCGCCCTCGGTGGTCACGTCCGGCACCGGAATGGCGGGCAGGCGCAGCGCGCGCTTGAGGAACAGCATGGGCTGCAGCACCCAGCGCGGCGGATCCATCACCTGCAGCGTGGTAGTGGCGAACGGGGCCAGGGCGAATCCGCCCCAGGGCATGATGGCGGCGGCATCGTAGATGTTGTTGCGGCCATCCTTCATGCGCAGCAGCGACTTGGCGGCAGGATCGGTCAGGCGCACCAGCTCCAGCTGCGTGCGGTCCACGCGCGGCTTGGTCTCGAAACCCATCAGTTCGGGATCGGCTTGCGTGACCACCAGCTGTTCCGGCGCAGGGGCGGAAAAACTGGTCAGCCCCAGCATGCCGGCGCTGAGTTTGGTCATCTGGAAACCGAAGGCATTGAAGATGGCCACCGGCACACCTTCCTTGATGCGCTGCCCGATCCACGGGCCCAGGCGCTGGTGATCGGTACCGCTGCGGAACCAGGTCACCACGCCGGCATAGCGTCCGGCCAGTGGCTCGGTGGGCAGGCCCTCGCGGCCGACTTCACGGAATTCATAGCGCAAGCCGAGGTGATTCAGCTGGATGCCGAGGAAGCGCTGGGCCTCGGTGGTATGCAGGTCATCGCCCTGAGCCACATCCAGCAGCACCAGCACATTGCGCGGCACCAGTTCGACACTGGACACGCCCATGGACATCAACGTGCCATCGGCCACCCAGGGCAGGAAGCCGTCGGCGCTGATCTTTTTGGCCGTCTCGCGCGCCAGGGCGCGGGCACCGGGCTGGAACGGGTCGACGTAATCGATGGCGATGGCCGGCAGGCGATAGCGGTCGCGGATGGTACGCAGCTGGCCGGAGAGCCAGGCGCGGTCATTGTCGGTGACGGCACCATAGCTGCGGCGGCCGGCGTCGTAGCCGCGATAGAGCGATTCGGCAGCCACCGCATACGTCAGCGGAGCCACGTCGGGGAACAGTTCGAAGCCGCGATTGAGAATCAGCTTGGCCTCCGGATAGCGGCGCTTGAATTCGCGCAACGTGGCGATCATGGCCTGCGTCTGGGCGGCGCGTTCGGCATCGGTCTTGGCAAAGAGCTGGTAGGAATCCAGCGTGTCGAGGAAGAAACCGCGCCAGCCCTGCGCCCACAAGGGCGCCACGATCTTGTCGAGGAAGAAGTCGCGCCAGCCGGGCGCGGTCTGGTCGATCACGCGGCTGCCCCACGCGGCGTTGTCGCCCTTGAGCAGGCCGGGCGGCATCTGCTTGTAGTAAGGCCGCGAAGGCTGGACCTCGCCCAGCGAGACATAGGCAAACAGCTGGTGCGGCCCGTTGGCCGCACTGCGCGTGCGTGCGGCCGGGTCGCGCACGAAGGCCGGTTCCACCACGGCCACGTCAAAGGCCTGCAGGTCAGCCAGCGGGGGATTGGGGCCGTAATAGAAGGCGATCGAGGTGGGCGCGGCCGCCGTGGCCGCCGCCGGGTTCTGGGCCGGCGCTGCACCGGTCACCAGCGCCGCCGCGCTGGCGGCCAGGGTCCAGGCCAGCGCCCGCAAGGCGCGCCAGGTCCGGCCGGCTGTTTGTTGTATGGCTTGGCTTGCTGCAGAGCGCGGCACGGGCTCTCCCTGATGGATTTGTTATCAATTTGGCAGGCCGTATGAAACCACGGCTGCGGCATTGCGGAAATCCGGAAAATCCTGACATGGATGAGCTTCCATCCTTGTTCTTGTTAAATTTGCCGGATTTTCCCTGTGTGCTTGTTAGCAATTTGTATCAGATTCTAACTAGATTCAACTGCAAGTTTATTACTTGAAGGGAATTTCGATGTCTCTTGATGTGAATATTTTGACGTCCATCCAAGATATTCCGCTGCCTGAAAACGCCAATGCATTCATATTCGACAATGCGGCGCACAAAAGCAGGGCAGCCCAAACCCGCCTGTGGCGGGCTCAAGCGCACCAAAAGCAGGCAAGCCCTGCGCCGACTCCTTCATTTCGTCCATTTTGCGCCGCATCACCCGCCCTCCCGCCAGCGTGACCGCATTGCGACACCCCGCGCAAACCCTTGCCACACCGGCGTCTGGCCGCCAATAATCGTCGCGGCTTGTTGTATGCCAATCTTGTATATCAGCGTGGCACACAACTTGCTGATGAGGGGATATGAACACCGATCCTTCCGCCAAGTCGTCGTCGCAGATTGCGGTCCGCATCACCGAGGCCATCCTCGCCAAGCAACTGGCACCGGGGACGCGCTTGGGCGAACAGCAGCTGGCCGACCTGTTCGGCGTCTCGCGTACCCAGGTGCGCGAAGCGCTGACCCGGCTCATGGCGCGTGGCATCGTCACCGTCAGTGCCCGGCGTGGCTGGTTCGTCATCGAGCCGACTGCCGAACAGGCGCGCGAAGCCTTCGAGGCACGCCGCGTGATCGAACTGGGGCTGTTGCGTCAGGCGCGGGTGCGGCCGATCAGCGCGCAGGCCATCGGCCAGCTGCGCGATCACATCGCACGCGAAGAGGCGGCCATCGCCGGGGCCGATGTGGGGGCGCGCAGCTATCTGCTGGGGGACTTCCATGTCTGCCTGTGCGAATGCCTGGGCAACTCGCTGCTGTCGGAAACGCTGCGCGACCTGACCGCGCGTACCACCCTGACGGCCATGCTGCACCAGTCGTCGGAGCAGGCCGAGGATTCATGTTCGGAACATGTATTGATCGTCGAAGCGCTGGAACGCGGCGATCTGGAACGGGCAGAGCAACTGATGCAGGACCACTTGCAGCATGTGGAATCAGGGCTCACCCAGGTGCGCAGCAGCGATCCGCTGGAACCGCTGCGACAGGCGCTGGCATCGGTGTCGCGGCAGGGGGCTGCGGGCGAGACCGGACTGCCACGCCAGGAAAGCAAACGGCCTTGAGCTGCACAACAGGCCACTCATCAACGTAGTCAATGACGTCAACCCAAGGGAAACTGCTATGAAACTGACCAAACTCCTGCTCGGCCTGATGGCCGGCGCCATGATGTTCTCCGCTTCGGCTGCCCGCGCCGACGCCCTGGACGATATCCAGAAGCACGGCACGCTGCGCGTGGCGGTGCCGGCCGACTTCCCGCCGTTCGGCTCGGTCGACAGCGACCTCAAGCCGCTGGGCTTCGACATCGACGTGGCCAACCTGATCGCCAAGAAGATGGGCGTGAAGGTCGAACTGATCCCGGTCTCCAGCGCCAACCGCATTCCCTACCTGACCACGAAGAAAGTCGACCTGGTCATCTCCAGCATGGGCAAGAACGCCGAGCGTGAGAAGGTGATCGACTTCAGCGCTGCCTATGCGCCCTTCTTCAATGGCGTGTTCGGCCCGGCCGACCTGCCGGTCAAGAGCGCCGCCGACCTGGCCGGCAAGACCATTGCCGTCACCCGTGGCTCGGTGGAAGACCTGGAACTGACCAAGATCGTGCCGGCCTCGGCCACCGTGAAGCGCTACGAAGACAACAACAGCACCATCAGCTCCTTCCTCTCCGGCCAGGTGCAGCTGGTGGCGACCGGCAACGTCGTGGCAGCCGCCATCATCGCCAAGAACCCGCCCAAGAAGCCCGAGACCAAGTTCCTGATCAAGGATTCGCCTTGCTTCATCGGCCTGAACAAGGGTGAGAAGAAGCTGCAGGACAAGGTCGACGCCATCCTGGCCGACGCCAAGAAGGACGGCAGCCTCAACGCCATCTCCCAGAAGTGGCTGGGCCTGCCGCTGCCGGCTGGCCTGTAATTTGCTGGAGTGACCGCACACCTTCGTGGTGTGCGGCATGACAGTTGCGGAAATCCACCAGTACAGTAGCAAGGCGACGGCAATACGGTCGCCCTAGAGCACCAATACAGTACCAATACAGCAGCAAACCAGTTTCACCCCGGCAGCAGGCAGGCGGACAACCCGGCAAACGCAGCATTTTCGAGGCAGGGCAGACACGACATCATGGCTTATCAATTCGATTTTCTTTCCACGCTCGACTACACCGACGTCATCGTCAAGGGTGTGGCGACCACCGCCGAGCTCATCGCCATCGGCGGCGTGCTGGGCGTGGCCGTGGGCATCTTCGGTGCCTGGGCACGCACGCAGGGGGCGGGCTGGCTCAAACCCATCGTCAGCGGCTATGTGGAGATCATCCGCAACACGCCCTTCCTGGTGCAGCTGTTCTTCATCTTCTTCGGCCTGCCTTCGCTGAACATCCACATCAGTGAAATCACCGCTGCCATCCTGGCCATGGTGATCAACCTGGGTGCCTACAGCACCGAGATCATCCGCGCCGGCGTACAAGCGATTCCGCGCGGGCAGATCGAGGCGGCGCAATCGCTGTCGATGTCGCGCGGGCAGATCTTCCGCCACATCATCCTGCGTCCGGCGCTGCAGAAGATCTGGCCGGCACTGTCTTCGCAGGTGGTCATCGTCATGCTGGGCTCGGCGGTGTGTTCGCAGATCGCGGTGGAAGAATTGTCCTTCGCGGCCAACTACATCCAGGGCCGCAACTTCCGCGCCTTCGAAGCCTACATCGTCGCCACCGCCATCTACCTGGTGCTGGCCATCCTGCTGCGCCAGTTGCTGCGCCTGATCGGCAACCACTTCATCACCGCCCGGAGGACCGCATGATCACGTTCACCACCTGGGACATCGTCCGCAACCTGATGTTGGCGTGGCGCTGGACCATCGTCCTGTCGCTGGTCACCTTCGTGCTCGGTGGCGCACTGGGCCTGATCATCCTGTTCATGCGCACTTCGCGCCAGAACTGGCTGCGACAAGTCGCCCGGCTCTACATCGAACTGTTCCAGGGCACCCCGCTGCTGATGCAGTTGTTCCTGGTCTTCTTCGGCATTGCGCTGTTCGGTATCGAAGTGCCGGCTTGGCTGGCGGCGGGACTGGCGCTGATGTGCTGGAGCGCGTCGTATCTCGCCGAGATCTGGCGCGGCTGCGTGGAAGCCATTCCCAAGGGGCAGTGGGAAGCCTCATCGGTGCTGGCCATGGGCTACTTCCAGCAGATGCGC
The DNA here is from genome assembly GCF_057961335.1 of Herbaspirillum sp. Her4. Classification (NCBI taxonomy): domain Bacteria; kingdom Pseudomonadati; phylum Pseudomonadota; class Betaproteobacteria; order Burkholderiales; family Oxalobacteraceae; genus Herbaspirillum; species Herbaspirillum sp. Her4. The sequence continues at coordinate 363,963 of NZ_CM176330.1, forward strand.
TACATCGTGCTGCCGCAGGCTTTCCGTATCGCGATTGCACCGACGGTGGGATTTGGCGTGCAGATCATCAAGTCGACGGCGGTGACCTCCATCATCGGCTTCATCGAATTGTCCAAGGCCGGCACCGTCATCACCAATGCCACCTTCCGCCCCTTCACGGTGTTTGCCATCGTGGGTGCCTTCTACTTCGTGCTTTGCTGGCCGCTGTCCAAGTACAGCCAGTCTTTAGAAAGGAAATACAATGCCGCTCATCGCCATTGACAACGTCAAGAAACGCTTCGGCGACAACGAAGTCCTCAAGGGCATCAGCCTGGACGTCGAGCCCGGTGAAGTGATCGCCATCATCGGCAAGAGCGGCTCGGGCAAGTCCACGCTGCTGCGCTGTATCAACGGCCTGGAGAGCATCGACGAGGGCAACATCAGCGTGGCCGGTGCCAAGCTGGGTGCGAGCGAACTGGAGCTGCGCAACCTGCGGCTGAAGGTCGGCATGATCTTCCAGCAGTTCAACCTGTTCCCGCATCTCTCGGTGGGCCGCAACGTGATGATTGCGCCGATGATCGTGAAGGGCACGAGCGAAGCCGAGGCGATGGCCACGGCCAAGGCCAATCTGGAGAAGGTCGGGCTGGGTCACAAGTTTGATGCATTTCCGGACCAACTCTCCGGCGGCCAGCAGCAGCGCGTGGCGATTGCGCGCGCGCTGTCGATGAATCCGCAGGCGCTGCTGTGCGACGAGATCACCTCGGCGCTGGATCCGGAACTGGTCAACGAAGTGCTGACCGTCATGCGCGGCCTGGCCAAGGAAGGCATGACGCTGTTGATGGTGACGCACGAGATGCGTTTTGCGCGCGAGGTCTGCAACCGGCTGGTGTTCATGCACCAGGGCAAGGTGCATGAGATCGGACCGCCGGAGGAATTGTTCGGCAATCCCAAGACGCCGGAATTGCAGCAGTTCATCGGGATGACGCAAGGGGCTTGAAGCCGCCATATGTCAGACGGAGTCAGAAATGAAAAAGCCGAAGGTGCTCTCGCCTTCGGCTTTTTTTCGTTCAGGTCCTGCACGGATGTGGCTGACCATTGGGCCAGCCTGGGCGTTACCGCTCCACTTCACACACCTTCCGGTCATTCTCATAAAACACCACCGGCCCCGTCGTGAACCGTTCTTTGGGAATGGCCACCATCAGGTAATCCTTGATGCGATACGAAGCGCCGGAAGCCGGTGCGCGATAGAGATAGTTCAGACGCAGGGTGCCGTCGCGCAGACGCAGCGACAAGGGCGTGAAGACATGGGGACGTTCCGCCGCATCCGGCGCGGTCATGCTGCGCGCCACCACCAGATATTGCTTGCGTTCAAAATGATCGGCCGAAGGACCGAAGGGACGCTTGTCGTTCATCACCGGAGCCGGCTGCATCCAGCGGTCCCACTCGGCGCGGCTGCGGATCAGGGCACAGAAAACCGGCTGACGCTGCTCATCCCAGTTCTTCAGGAAACCCTGGTAAGAACCGCTCAGGACCGTCTTGTACGGTACCACCGTCGGGTCCTCGGCTTCGGTCCACGGCATCATGGAACACCCCGACATGGCCACCAGTACGGTGCCACCCACGATCCACTGCATGCTTTCCCTGATCGACTTGCGCATTCGTTTCCCCCAAGAAGCTTAGCATTTAAACATGGCTTGCCCGATGCTGGCGAGATTTAGTTGCATCCCTGCCAAAGTCCCGCCCGGCGAGAGGCCGCAGCACTGCTGCTCGGAACTCACGCAGCCTCTTTGGTTCAGCGACATACCGGCTTTTACCTTTGTGGAGCCAGGGTTGCGATTTGCGTGATAATGCGGGGTCCGGAAGGCGGCTATGCTGGCGCGGCGAGGTGTCGCGCGGCGCTCGCGGGTCTGTTCCCGCGCCCGCCTTCCCTGTTTCTGCCATTTTTGAAGGGTCGTTTCCATGAGCTCAGCTGTCATTTCTTCCTCCGCTACCGGCGCCGCGCTGGACGGTTTCATCGCCGGCCTGCCGAAAACCGAACTGCACCTGCACATCGAAGGCACGCTGGAACCCGAGCTGATGTTCGCCCTGGCCCAGCGCAACAACGTCGCCCTGCCCTACGCTTCGGTCGAGGACCTGCGCGCGGCCTACAACTTCAGCGACCTGCAGTCCTTCCTCGATCTCTACTACGCGGGCGCCAACGTGCTGCGCACCGAGCAGGACTTCTACGACATGACCGCCGCCTACATTGCCCGCGCGCAAGCCGACAACGTGCGCCATGCCGAGATCTTCTTCGATCCGCAAACACACACCGAGCGCGGCATTCCGATCGCTACCGTATTCGCCGGCATCGCCGCCGCCCTGCGCGATGCGCGCCGTCGCGATGGCTTCGGCAGCGTGATGATCATGTCCTTCCTGCGCCATCTTTCCGAAGAGGACGCCTTCGCCACGCTGGAAGCGGCACTGCCGCTGCGCGAGCAGTACGCCGACCTGTGGCTGGGCATCGGCCTGGATTCCTCCGAACGCGGCAATCCGCCGGAGAAGTTCGAACGCGTCTACGCCCGCTGCCGTGAACTGGGCTTCCGCCTGGTGGCCCACGCCGGTGAAGAAGGTCCGGCCGCCTACGTGATCGGCGCGCTGGACGTGCTGCACGTCGAACGCATCGACCACGGCGTGCGCAGCGAGGAAGACCCGGCCCTGATGCAGCGTCTGGCGCAACAGCGCACGCCGCTGACGGTGTGCCCGTTGTCCAACCTGAAGCTGTGCGTGGTCAAGGAGATGGCCGAGCACAACCTGGCACGCCTGCTCGATGCCGGCCTGGCCGTCACCGTCAACTCCGACGACCCGGCCTATTTCGGCGGCTACATGAACGCCAACTACCACGCTGTCGCCCGCTCGCTGAACCTCTCGCGCGAGCAGGTGCTGCAGCTGGCCCGCAATGGCATCGACGCCTGCTTCCTGTCCGAAGAAGACAAGGCCACCCTGCACCAGGAGCTGGAACAGTACGCCGCCAGCCACTAGACCTGCCGCAGCTCGCAACATCGCGCCCGGCCATGTGCTGGGCGTTTTCATATCCCTTGCGGTCAAGCACGCTTCTTGCATAGGAGTTACAGGGGATTGGCGACGGTCCGGCCCGTCTTTTGCAGCGCGCCACCGGCACCATTGACCACCCATTTTTGCCGCAATCGAACGCACGGATTGACAACAATTTTTGAAATCAAGATTACGCCATGCAGCATGCGGTACGCCATTGTTCACAAGGGAAGTTTGCCCCATCGGCGCTGCGTCGCAGCATCGAAAGTCGCGTCGGCGGTGACCCAAAGAGGGTCACAGGGCATTCTTTTTGGTGCAGAATAAGCCCCGTTTTGTTGCAAATCCATTTTCAGATTGTTGACGATCCATGCGCCTCGTTGTTGACCGGCAAGACCTTCCAGACAGTCATTCCAGCCAGAGCATGAGCATCATGAACAAAGCCAGCAAAACCGCACGCCCCCCTGCCGCCCCGGGCCGCGCCAGTGCGCGCGAGCGCGAAAGCACGGGAGCGGTCGAGGAGAGGATGTACCAGGACATCTATGACGCGATCATGGAACACCGCCTGCCGCCGCGTACCAAGCTGACCGAGCAGACCCTGTGCCAGATCTACGACACGGCCCGCCACACGGTGCGCAAGGTGCTGTCGCGCCTGGCCTCGGAGGGCATGGTGGATCTGGAAGCCAACCGGGGCGCCTTCATCGCCAGCCCTTCGCATGCCGAGGTGCGCGACATGTTCGAGTTGCGCAACATCCTCGAACATGCGGTGCTGGAGAAGGTCGGGCGCGAGGCGGGTACGCGCCAGATCGCCGGCTTGCGGCGCATGGTAGAGGAAGAGCGGGATTGCTATCTGAACGGTGACCGGCCGCGCTGGATCCGGCTTTCCGCCCAGTTCCACCTGGCGCTGGCGGAGCTGACGGGCAATGCGCTGCTGGTGGAGACGCTGCGCAAGCTGGTTTCGCGCACCACGCTGATGATCGCCAAGACGGAGGCGCCGGGCCACAACGCCTGCTCCTTCGATGAACACGAGACCGTGCTGGAAGCGCTGGAAAAAGGCGATGTTGCCGCTGCCCAGTCGCATATGGCACATCACTTGCATTTGTGCGAGGACCGGGTACGGCCGGATGCGGATGATCAGTTCGATCTGCGTGCCGTGCTCGGCAAGGGACTGTGACCCACGGGCCGGCGCGCACACCCTGATTTTCCCGCCAGGGAGGGTCAGGAAGATGGAAGAAGGAAGTGAGAAACAAACAGGGCCACGTCGCGCGGCCGAATGCAATACCGACCGTGTGACCACCACCATGCCGACAAGAGCATGCAGGAAGTCCGTTGAACAGCCCGGCTGCGGCCGGGCGTGATTCGTTTCACCCAACCTTTCTCTCTGATGGAGACCGGCCATGACTACCGATGCTTCCCCCTCCGCTGCACCCGGCGCCTATCTCGCCGGCGCCGACGACGCGCGCCTGACCAATGAAGACCTTGCCCCGCTGAAGAAGCAGACCTGGGGTTCCTACAACATCTTTGCCTTCTGGATGTCCGACGTGCACAGCGTGGGCGGCTACGTGTTTGCCGGCAGCCTGTTCGCCCTGGGCCTGACCAGCTGGCAGGTGCTGATCTCGCTGTTGATCGGCATCAGCATCGTCTACCTGCTGTGCAACCTGGTGGCGCGTCCCAGCCAGGCGCATGGCGTGCCCTATCCGGTGATGAGCCGCCTGTCCTTTGGCGTGCTGGGCGCCAACGTCCCGGCCATGATCCGCGGCCTGATCGCGGTGGCCTGGTACGGCATCCAGACCTACCTGGCCTCGGCCGCCTTCGTGGTGGTGGTGCTGAAGTTCTTCCCGGAATTGAAGCCTTATGCCGATGTCCACGTGCATTCCTTCGCCGGCCTCTCCACCCTGGGCTGGGGCGGTTTCCTGCTGCTGTGGGTGCTGCAGGCGCTGGTGTTCTGGAACGGCATGGAGACCATCAAGAAGTTCATCGACTTTGCCGGTCCGGCGGTCTATGTGGTCATGTTCATCCTGGCGGGCTGGATGATCTACAAGGCCGGCTGGCAGAATGTCGGCCTGAACCTGGGCGAGATCAAGTACAGCGGCTGGGCGGCGGTCTCGGTGATGATCACGGCGATCTCGCTGGTGGTGTCCTATTTCTCGGGGCCGATGCTCAACTTCGGCGACTTCTCCCGCTACTGCCATACTTTCGCCGATGTGAAGCGCGGCAACTTCTGGGGCCTGCCGGTCAACTTCCTGGCCTTCTCGATAGTCACGGTGGTGACGACTTCTGCCACCATCGCCGTGTTTGGTGAGCTGATCACCGACCCGGTGGAAACCGTCTCGCGCATCGACAGCACCACGGCTGCGGTGATCGGCGCGCTGACCTTCCTGACGGCCACCATCGGCATCAACATCGTGGCCAATTTCGTCTCGGCGGCCTTCGACTTTTCCAATCTCTCGCCCAGCCGCATCAGCTGGCGCGCCGGCGGCATGATCGCGGCCACGGCCTCGATCTTCATCACGCCCTGGAATCTGTTCGGCAATCCGGAAGTGATCCACTACACGCTGGATGTGCTGGGCGGCTTCATCGGCCCGCTGTACGGCATCCTGCTGTCGGACTACTACCTGGTCAAGCAGCGCCAGGTAAAGGTTGAGGATCTCTACACCATGCGTCCCGAAGGCCGCTACTGGTACACCAATGGCGTGAACCGTGATGCGGTCAAGGCGCTGGTGCTGGCCGCAGCCGTGTGCGTGGCCTGCGTGATGCTGCCGCAGCTGCGCAAAGCGGCGGACTTCTCGTGGTTCATCGGTGCGGCGCTGGGCGCGGTGTTCTATCTGATGTTCGCGCGCAAGCGTTGAGCGTCACCGACCTGGACTTCATTGCATCAAGGAACAAGCATGCGCATCAAGCTGATCAATCCCAATACCACCATGAGCATGACCGAGGCCATGACCGCCTGCGCCCGTCAGGTGGCGGCACCCGGCACCGAGATCACGGGCGTGAGTCCGCAGATGGGGCCGGCCTCCATCGAGAGCCACTATGACGAGGCGCTGGCCGTGCCGGGCCTGCTGCAGGAAATCGAGCAGGGCGAGCGCGAGGGAGTGGACGCCTACGTAATTGCCTGTTTCGGCGACCCTGGTTTGGCGGCCGCGCGCGAGCTGGCGCGGGGACCGGTGATCGGGATTGCCGAAGCGGCGATGCACATGGCCAGCCTGGTCGCCCCCTCCTTCTCGGTGGTGACCACGCTGGCGCGCACCAGCGGCATGGCCTGGCATCTGGCCGAGCGTTACGGCATGCAGCGTTTTTGCCGTAACGTGCGCGCCTGCGAGATTGCGGTGCTGGAGCTGGAGAATCCGGCTTCCGATGCGCGGGCGCGCATTACCGACGAGTGCCGGCGTGCGCTGGCTGAAGACGGGGCCGAGGCCATCGTGCTGGGGTGTGCCGGCATGGCTGACCTGTGTGCGGCCATTGGCCGTGACATTGGTGCACCGGTGATCGATGGGGTGACCGCAGCGGTCAAGCTGGCGGAGTCGCTGGTGGCGCTGGGGTTGGGCACGGCCAAGGGTGGTGAATGGGCGCGGCCTTTGCCCAAGGCTTATCATGGATTGCTCAGCGGTTTTGCACGTGTGTGATTTTCCCTGCGGCGCTGTGGTTGGGCGCTGCGATTTCCTTTCTTGACAGCCAAACGAAGAACTTATGTCACAGCAACAAACTTACCCTCGCGACCTGGCCGGCTACGGCCGCAACCCGCCGCACGCGCGCTGGCCCGGCCAGGCGCGGGTGGCTTTGCAATTCGTGCTGAATTATGAAGAAGGCGGCGAGAATTGCGTCTTGCATGGCGATCCTGCGTCGGAGCAATTCCTGTCCGAGATCGTGGGGGCGGCGGCTTATCCGGCGCGGCACATGTCGATGGAATCGATTTACGAATATGGGTCGCGGGTGGGGGTGTGGCGCATCCTGCGCGAGTTCGAGAAGCGTGGTCTGCCGATGACGATCTTTGGCGTGGCCACGGCCTTGCAGCGTTCGCCTGATGTGACTCAGGCGTTCCAGGAGCTGGGGCATGAGATCGCTTGCCATGGCTTGAAGTGGATTCATTATCAGAACATGGATATCGAGACCGAGCGGGCGCACATGCAGGAGGCGGTGCAGATCTTCCGTGCGCTCACCGGGAGCGCGCCGCTGGGCTGGTATACGGGGCGGGATTCGCCCAATACGCGGCAGCTGGTCGTGGAGCACGGGGGCTTTGCCTATGACTCCGATTACTACGGGGATGATCTGCCGTTCTGGACTGAAGTCGAGACCAGCGGTGGCGTGAAGGCGCCGCATCTGGTGGTGCCTTATACGCTGGATTCCAATGACATGCGGTTTGCCACGCCTCAGGGGTTCAATACCAGCGAGCACTTCTACCAGTACCTCAAGGATAGTTTCGACGTGCTCTATGAAGAGGGTGAAGACGCGCCGAAGATGCTGTCCATCGGGATGCATTGCCGCTTGCTCGGACGGCCTGGACGGTTCCGTGCCCTGCAGCGCTTCCTGGATTATGTGCAGTCACACGACAAAGTCTGGATCTGCCGGCGTATCGATATCGCTGAACACTGGAAGAAGACGCATCCATTTTCGGAGCGTTGATTTATTCCTTTTTGGAATTTATCTGTACCGCCTTGGGGTTTTGTCCTTGGGCGGTATTTTTTTTTCGGTGGTGATTTTACGGTTTGGGGTAGTCTGCACGGAATTTCTTCCTGCGCTCTAGCTTAATTATTTTCTCTCTCCGGTCGGAAGAACGCGCCGGGAGCGGCCCGGCAGCCGCTCACTTTTCTTGTCTCGCCAAGAAAAGTAAGCAAAAGAAGGCGACCGCAACTCCGCCGCCCTCCTTCGGAGGGTCCCCGCTTCAGAGCCCAACAAAACGGATCAGAAAAATAGTCGGAGCGAAGCGACTCTATTTTTCCCGTTTTGTTGGGCTCTGAAGCGGCGGCGCAGATGCGGACGACTGAGACGGCTCGCCTTCGGCCTCGCAACTTCTCCGACTCGCCTTCGGCTTTGCGTTGGCGTTCTCTCGCCTTCGATACGTCGCTGCGCGACTACTCAGGACGAACGGACGGAAATTATTTAGACAAAAAAAACAAAAAAGAAAAACCCAAAACCCAGAGCGGGAGTGGAAACGATCGACCGGTCGATGCCGCAGGCGAGCCAACGCAAAGCCGAAGGCGAGTCGGAGAAGTTGCGAGGCCGAAGACGAGCCTGTGGGGGTTGCCGTCCCCATAGAGCCAGCCGTCGCAGCGGAGCGAAAAGTGGATCAGAAGGATAGTGGGAGCGAAGCGACTCTATCCTTCCCACTTTTCGCTTCGCTGCGACGGGACCCTCCGCAGGAGGGCTGGCTCTTTGGGGTCGCCTTCTTTTGCTTACTTTTCTTGGCGAGACAAGAAAAGTGAGCGGCTGCCGGGCCGCTCCCGGCGCGTTCTTCCGACCGGAGAGAGAAAATAATTAAGCTAGAGCGCAGGAAAGCAATCCGTGCAGACTGCCCCAAACCACAAAACCAGAAAAGCAGTCTGCCAAGCCACCAAGCAATCAAACCATCATTTAACGGGAGCACCGCTTTCGAACCACTTCCCGATGATGGCACGTTCATCGTCGGTGATCTGAGTCATGTTCCCTAAGGGCATGGCCTTCTGCACGACAGCCTGTTGATAGATCTGCTGAGCGTGCTGGGAGATATGTTCAGGCGAATCGAGCAGCACGCCTTTGCCGGGCACAGGCATGAGGGTAGGTTTGGCGGCATGGCACTGGATGCATCGCGCCTGGATGACTTGCTGGACTTGGGCAAACGACCCTGCAGCCACAGCTTCGCCAGCAGGAGCAGGAGCAGCAGAGGAAGAAGGAGCAACAGCAGCCACCGGCTTGGACTGCATGGCAGGACTCATCCACAAGATCACCGCCAGCAGCAGTGCAACAGCAATCCCCGGATACCACCAGTTGTAAACCCCCTTGTGCCGCAACACGAAGAACTGCCGGATCAAGGCACCAGCGGCCATGATGCACAACAAGACAATCCAGTTATGCGGCGCGCTGTAAGTCATGCTGTAGTGATTGGACAGCATGGCAAACAGCACCGGCAAGGTGAAGTAAGTATTGTGGACGCTACGCTGCTTGCCGCGCTTGCCATGAATCGGATCGGGTGCTTGCCCGGCGCGCATGGAGGCCACCATCTTGCGCTGCCCCGGAATGATCCACACCAGCACGTTCGCGCTCATGATGGTGGCAAGGGAAGCCCCGCTGATGAGGAATGCCGCCCGCCCCGAAAACAGATGGCAGGCTGCCCAAACCGAAACGATCACCTGCAACCCGACCAGAATATTGACCAGCCGATCCGCCCCCGGCCGATCCCCGATGGTGCTGCAGATCGCGTCATAGATCAGCCAGTTGAAGACCAGGAAGGCAATGGCCGTCCCGCCCGCCATCGACGCCGACATATCGAACACATTGCGATCCACCAAAAAGACGTTCGCATTGAAGAGATACAACAGCGAAAACAAGGCAAAGCCCGACAGCCAGGTACTGTAGGACTCCCAATAAAACCAGTGCAGATGCTCTGGCAACACCTTGGGTGCAAGAAGATACTTTTGCGGATTGTAGAAACCGCCGCCATGCACCGCCCACAGCTCCCCGCCGACGCCCTTTTCCTTGAGTTCAGGATCGGTCGGTGCCACCAGACTGTTGTCCAGCCAGACGAAATAGAACGAAGACCCGATCCAGGCAATCGCCGTGATCACGTGCAGCCAGCGCAGCAGAAGATTGAGCCAATCGAGAAGGTAGGCTTCCATGTCAGAAATGCGTCCTCATGTAGTAGTAAGGCTGGAGGGCGAAAATGCCCCAGCCAAAGGTTCAAGCATAAATGGTGCCGGGATGAGAAAAACACCGACGTCCGCTTGCGAACAAGTCTGCATCCCGATTGCCAACAGGCTTAATCCCACCGAGCAACCCAAACCAACAGCAGCCCAGCTGACGCTTGGAGAATCCAAGCGCAGATTGTGCACAATAGCAATATTTTTTGTTCACAATATGTGGCGATCTTTATAGCCCAAAGTGCTTTTTGCAGATAAGCGTCAACCCGCTCCCGGGCGATACCTCCACGATCAGATCAAGGCCATCGCCAGCCTGCCTGGCAAGCATGTTTTTTTAGTGCATGCCGTCAAAATCAGTGCAGCGAAGGCACCAACTTGTTGCAATTGATCAGAAAACATTGTCAACAAAATGTAAGCCAACTGCCGACGCATACGACAATTGATTGTCGCACCTCCCAACAACCTCAGTCAGAACCACCTCTCCCCTTGTGCAGGGGGCCGGGCTGATGAGTCCCGCCCGCCCTCCAATATCAGCGCCCGGCCCGCAATACCCGGTTGGCACGATATCTGCTAATTGGCGTTGCTGAACCCGCACGGCAGGTGGATCGGGAGAGCGGCATTACCTCCTGTCATGCGCAACACGGTGAAATCGTCGGATCAGCTTTCCGACACCCATTTTTTATCAACAGGGGAGATCAATGAAGAAAACTCGTTTGGCACTGGCTTTATCAGCCTGCCTGATGGCCGGCAGTGCAATGGCGCAATCATCCGTCACTGTCAGCGGCCTCGTCGACGCTTACGTCGGCAGCATGAAAAACAGTGGCGATACCGGAAGCAAGTCCTCGGTCGGTTCTGGCGGCATGACCACCTCCTGGATCGGCTTCAAGGGTGTTGAAGATCTGGGCGGCGGTCTCAGGGCAGAATTTGCCCTGACCTCGTTCTTCCAGACAGATACCGGTGCCTATGGCCGCTTCTCCGGAGACAACCTGTTCTCGCGCGATGCCAACATCGGCCTGTCAGGTGAGTTCGGCAAAGTCTCCCTGGGACGCGGTCTCGCACCAAGCTTCCTGCCAACCGTGCTGTTCAACCCGTTTGGCGACTCCTTTACCTTCTCACCGCTGGTACTGCACGTCTACACCCCGTCGGGAAGTTTCGGTGCGCGCACCTGGACCCAAGCAAACGCAGCTGACAGCGGTTGGAGCAACGAAGTCATCTATACCACTCCGAAGTTCGGTGGCCTGCAAGCCAACCTGCACTATCAGTTCGGTGAAGTGGCTGGCGATAACGGCAAAAAGAACATCGGTGTCAACGCGCTCTACTTCAACGGTGGTCTGGCACTGACCGCCTTGTACTTCGATGCGCAGGTCAGCAACCCCAATTCCGGTGCGGCTGTCGTTGACGCCACCACACCCTTCGCTTCCATCAATCGCCAGAAAACCTGGATGCTCGGCGCGACCTATGACTTCCAGGTGATCAAACTGTACGGCACCTACCAGACCAGCAAGGACACCACCGCTGGCGCGTCGCAAGCCAAGGACAAGGTAATGAGCGCAGGCCTGTCGATCCCGGTAGGCAATGGCTCCATCCTGGCCGCCATCGCTCGCACCAAACGCACCGGCGATCTGCTGACCACCGGCGACGTGTCGCGCAATACCACCTCAGTCGGCTACGACTACTTCCTGTCCAAGCGCACCGACGTGTACGCGATCGTCATGAACGACAAGATCTCCAGCCAAAGCAATGCAGCATCGTTCGGCCTGGGAATCCGCCATCGCTTCTAACGGCATGTCCGCATATTGAACACACCGCAATTGCGGCAAGTTCAAACTGGAGTACGCGCCACCCGTTTCCGATGGCGTGGACTCCGGTCATGCGGTGATCGTGCAGCAGGTTTTACAAGCGTCGTAGCCGTCGCGGCGACTCCTTCTAGCCGTGGCGTGATCTTGAGGCAGTACTTCGGTGGGAACCGCATTACCGGAACGCGCCGCCGGCACTCTGAACGCTATCGTTTCCACGACCAAATAGCGCGCGCGTTGCGGTTTCCATCTTCTTTTTTCAATCGCTTTTCGGGAGATTTCCCCATGCGTCATTTCCGCTTCCTCGGTTGCCTGGCGGCGCTACTGCTCGGCCTGCTGTCGACCTCGCCCAGCTTTGCCCAGGACACCAAAATCAAATTCCAGCTGGACTGGCGCTTCGAAGGTCCGGCCGCCCTGTTCCTGGTGGCCAAGTCCAAGGGCTACTTCGCGCAGGAAAAACTGGATGTCACCATCGACGCCGGCAACGGCTCGGGCAATGCGGTCAACCGCGTGGCCTCCGGCACCTATGACATGGGCTTTGCCGACATGGCCGCCCTGATGGAATTCACCGCCAACAATCCCGATGCCCCGGGCAAGCCGGTGGCCGTGATGATGGTCTACAACGACACCCCAGCCGCGGTGTTCTCGCTCAAGAAATCCGGCATCAAGAAGCCCGCCGACCTGGCCGGCAAGAAGCTGGGCGCACCGGTGTTCGACGCCGGCCGCCGCGCTTATCCGATCTTCGCCAAGGCCAATGGGCTCGATGCCAGCAAGGCGCAATGGACCAGCATGGACCCGCCGCTGCGCGAAACCATGCTGGCACGCGGCGACGTGGATGCCATCACCGGTTTCTATTTCACCTCGCTCCTGAACCTGAATGCGCGCGGCATCAAGGATGAAGACATCAACGTGATGATGTACCCGGACTACGGCGTGCGCCTGTACGGCAACACCATCATCGCCTCCGAAACCATGGTCAAGCAGAAGCCCGAAGCCATCAAGGGCTTCCTGCGCGCCTTCGCCAAGGCCAGCCGCGACGTGATGGCCAATCCGGAAGCCGCCATCAAGGTCCTGAAGGAACGCGATGGCCTCATCGATGAAAAGCTGGAACTGCGCCGCCTGAAACTGGCCATCGCCAGCGCGATCGCCACGCCGCACGCCAAGGCGGAAGGCTACGGACAGGTCTACAGCCCGCGCCTGACGCTCATGGCCTCGCAAGTCTCGGACGCCTATGGCACCAAGACCCGCGTCAACGCCGACAAGATCTGGAATGGCAGCTTCCTGCCGGGCAAGGCCGAGCTGAACGTGTTCCCCAAGTAAATCATTTATATCGTTTACCAAATTCATCCTTGACTGAAGCATTCATGAGCGAACCCTTCGTCGATTTCCGCCACGTCTACCTGGCCTATGATGGCGCCGCCGAATTTGCGGTGGAAGACATCGACCTGCAGACCCGCGCTGGCGAATTCATCGCCATCGTCGGGCCGTCGGGCTGCGGCAAGTCCACCTTCATGAAGCTGGCCACGGGCTTGAAGCAGCCCAATCGCGGCAGCGTCGTCATCAATGGCCAGACGGTCACGGGGCCGCTCAAGTTCGTGGGCATGGCCTTCCAGGCCCCGACCCTGTTGCCCTGGCGCACCACGCTGGAAAACGTGCTGCTGCCGCTGGAGATCGTCGAGCCCTACCGGCGCGAGTTCAAGCAGAAGAAGGCCGAGTACACAGAGCGTGCGCTCAAGCTGCTCAAGACCGTGGGCCTGGATGGCTATGCCGACAAATTCCCGTGGCAACTCTCGGGCGGCATGCAGCAGCGCGCCTCGATCTGCCGCGCGCTGATTCATGAGCCCAAGATGCTGCTGCTGGATGAACCCTTCGGCGCGCTCGACGCCTTCACCCGCGAAGAACTGTGGTGCGTACTGCGCGACTTGTGGGCCGAGCGCCGCTTCAACGTCATCCTGGTCACGCACGACCTGCGCGAGGCGGCCTTCCTGGCCGACACCATCTATGTGATGAGCAAGCGCCCGGGCCGCATCGTGGTGCGGCGGGAAAACCCGCTGCCGCGTCCCTGCCCGCTGGAAACCACCTATACCGACGGCTTCAACGCGCTGGTGCATGAACTGCGCGAGCACATCGGCCACGTGCGCAATACCTGACCCTCACCAGGCCCGGCCAAGGAAACTCATGAAAACTCCGTTCAACGGCAAACTCAACCGCGCCGCCACCACGCTGGCGCCCTGGATCCTGCTGCTCGCCATCCTGGGCGTGTGGCAATTCATCTGCAGCGTGTGGCAGGTCTCCGACTTCATCTTTCCGAGTCCCGCTTCCATCCTGCAGGCGATGGTGGATTACGCCGGCCCGATCACCGAACATGCCCTCTCGACCTTTTGGGTCACCATGGTGGGCTTCGCCATCGCCGTGGCGGTCGGTGTGACGCTGGGCTTCGTGATCGGATCTTCACCCATGCTGTATGCCGCCGCCTACCCGCTCATGACGGCCTTCAATGCCCTGCCCAAGGCGGCCTTCGTGCCGGTGCTGGTGGTCTGGTTCGGCATCGGCGCAGGGCCGGCCATCCTCACGGCGTTTCTGATCTCCTTCTTCCCCATCATGGTCAACATCGCCACTGGCCTGGCCACGCTGGAACCCGAACTGGAAGACGTCTTGCGTGTGCTCGGCGCGCGCCGCATGGACATCCTGCTCAAGGTCGGCCTGCCGCGTTCGATGCCGTATTTCTTCGCCTCCCTGAAGGTGGCCATCACGCTGGCCTTCGTGGGCTCGACCGTGTCCGAGATGAATGCCTCCAACCAGGGCATCGGCTACCTGCTGGTCTCGGCCGGCTCCTCGATGAAGATGCCGCTGGCCTTTGCCGGGCTGGTGGTGATCGGGGCCATGGCCATGGCCATGTACGAGCTGTTTGCCATCATCGAGAAACGCACCACCGGCTGGGCGCATCGGGGAAAATGAGGTAAATCGGGCCGTAACGCCGCAACAGGGGCGCAAAACCCGGCAAAAGCGGTATGCGGCGCGGCGCAATTTGTCTATGATGTCGCGCGTGCGAGCCGCAGGGGCGCTCGCGGCGGCCGCAGGCACGCGGACCGCGTTGCATTTCGACATGACCACATTCATCACCACAGGGAAATCACGTGAGCGCAGTTCCACTCCGTCTTGAAATCAGCCATGTGCGCAAGGCCTACCCGGGCGTGCTGGCCAATGACGATGTCAGCCTGGCGGTGGCGCCCGGCGAGATCCACGCCGTGCTCGGGGAGAACGGCGCGGGCAAGTCCACCCTGATGAAAATCATTTTCGGCGCCGTCAAGCCGGACGCCGGCGAACTGCGCTGGAACGGCGAGACCGTGCAGATCGCCAATCCACAGGTGGCGCGCAAGCTGGGCATTGCGATGGTGTTCCAGCATTTCTCGCTGTTCGATACGCTGACCGTGACCGAGAACATCGCCCTGGGCCTGGATGCCAAGACCGACCTCAAGGAACTGGCCGAACGCATCACCCGCACCGGCGAAAAATACGGACTGGAACTCGAACCGCAGCGCCACGTGCATACGCTGTCGGTCGGTGAACGCCAGCGCGTGGAAATCGTGCGCGCGCTGCTGACCGAACCGCAATTGCTGATCCTGGACGAGCCGACCTCGGTGCTCACGCCCCAGGCGGTGGAAAAACTGTTCGTCACCCTGCGCCGCCTGGCCGACGAGGGTTGCAGCATCCTCTACATCAGCCACAAGCTCGACGAAATCCGCGCGCTGTGCCACAGCGCCACCGTCATGCGCGGTGGCCGCGTGACCGGCAACTGCGATCCGCGCAATGAAAGCAGCGCCAGCCTCTCGCGCATGATGATCGGTGACGAACTGGTGCGCCTGCAGCGCGAACGCAATCCCGATTCGCTGCGCAATGAGCGCAAGCTGCACGTCAATCGTCTCTCGCTGCCCAAGGCGCATCTGTTTGCCACCGAACTGAAGGACATCGAATGCGAAGTGCGCGCCGGTGAAATCGTCGGCATCGCTGGGGTCTCCGGCAATGGCCAGCAGGAATTGCTGGCGGCGCTCTCGGGCGAAGACCAGCGCGCTGCGCCCAACATGATCATGCTGGCCGGCAAGGCCGTAGGCGACCTCTCGCCCAATCCGCGCCGCGCGGCGGGCCTGGGCCTGGTGCCGGAAGAACGCCTGGGGCGCGGTGCCGTGCCTGGGCTTTCGCTCACGGCCAACATGCTGCTGTCCCATCAGAAAGCGCCTTACGTGAAGCGCGGCATGATCGACTTCGGTTTTACGCGCCGCGCTGCGGCCTCCATCATCGAACGCTTCAAGGTCAAGGCAGCAGGACCGGATGCCCCGGCCAAGAGCCTCTCGGGCGGCAACCTGCAGAAATTCATCGTCGGCCGCGAAATGGAACGCAAACCCGCCGTCTTCGTGGTGGCCCAGCCGACCTGGGGCGTGGACGTCGGTGCCGCCGCCCAGATCCACGGCGAAATCTTGAAACTGAAACAGGAAGGTTGTGCAGTGCTGGTGATCTCGGAAGAACTTGACGAATTGTTCGCATTATGTGATCGCCTGCACGTCATCGCCAAGGGACGTCTGTCGCCCTCCATCCCCATCGAGCAGGCCACGCGCGAGCAAGTGGGTGTGTGGATGAGCGGTCTATGGGACGAACCGGCAGCCGCTGCGGCGGAGGTGAACCATGGCTGAACGCATGAGCTTCCCGCTGCGTCTGGAACTGCGCGGTACGCCGTCCAAAACCATGACCTATCTGTCGCCGGTGATCGCCATCGTCGCCACCTTGTTCCTCGGTGCGCTGCTGTTCCTGGCACTGGGCAAGGATCCGCTGGCCGGGCTGAAGGTATTCCTGGTCGATCCGTTCAATGGCAAGCGCGCCATCAGCGAGCTGCTGCTCAAATCCGTGCCGCTGATCCTGTGTGCGCTGGGGCTGGCGGTGTGCTTCCGCGCCAGCATCTGGAACATCGGTGCCGAAGGCCAGTTCACGGTCGGCGCGCTCTGCTCGGGCGCCATGCTGGTGTGGCTGGATGTGCCGGGGCACGGCATCTCCGGCGGCATGGGACTGGTGCTCATGATCGTGGCCGGCATTATCGGCGGTGCCTTGTGGGCGGCCATCACGGCTTACCTGCGCGACCAGTTCAATGCCAATGAAATCCTGGTCTCGCTGATGCTGACCTATGTGGCGCAGCTGCTGCTGATGTGGGCCGTCAATGGTCCGCTGAAGGATCCCAACGGCATGAACTTCCCGCAGTCGAAGGTGTTCTCCGGCGAATTCATGCTGCCCATGCTGATGTCGGGCACGCGCCTGCATATCGGCTTTGCGGTGGCCATCGTCGCGGCCATCCTGATGGCGATCTTCATGATGCGCAGCCTGCGCGGCTTCTCGCTCATGGTCGGTGGCGTGGCACCGCATGCGGCGCGCTATGCGGGCTTCTCGGCACGGTCG
The DNA here is from genome assembly GCF_057961335.1 of Herbaspirillum sp. Her4. Lineage (NCBI taxonomy): Bacteria > Pseudomonadati > Pseudomonadota > Betaproteobacteria > Burkholderiales > Oxalobacteraceae > Herbaspirillum > Herbaspirillum sp. Her4. Next base: position 381,037 of record NZ_CM176330.1, read on the forward strand.
GCCTTGTGGGTCTCGCTGCTGATCTCGGGGGCCTTTGCCGGACTGGCCGGGGCCTTCGAGATCGCCGGTCCGATCGGGCAGCTGTTGCCGTCGGTGTCGCCGGGCTATGGTTTCGCCGCCATCATCGTGGCCTTCATCGGCCGCCTGCATCCGGTGGGCGCCATCCTGGGCGGGCTGATCATGTCGCTGCTGTACCTGGGCGGCGAGCTGGCGCAGTCGCGCCTGGGCCTGCCCTCGGCCATCACGGGCGTGTTCCAGGGCATGCTGCTGTTCCTGCTGCTGGCCTGCGATACGCTCATCGATTACCGCCTGGCGTGGAAAAAGAAAGTCTAAGGAATCAGGACAGGACATGGAACAACTCGCTCCTCTCATCGCAGCCTCCATCAATGCCGGCACGCCCCTGCTGCTGGCGGCCATCGGGCTGTTGATCAATGAACGCTCCGGCGTGCTCAACCTGGGTGCCGAAGGCATGATGCTGGTGGCGGCCATCGCCGGCTTTGCGGTCGGCTATGCCACCAAGAGCCCGCTGCTCGGCTTTGTTGCCGGCGCCGTCTGCGGCATGCTCATGGCGACGCTCTTCGCCTGGCTGGCGCTGCGCCTGGCCACCAACCAGGTCGCGACCGGCCTGGCACTGTCGATCTTCGGGGCTGGCCTGTCGGCCTTCGTCGGCCAGCGCTTTGTCGGCCTGGCGCTGCCGGCGCAACCGAATTCGATTCCGCTGCTGGGTGATATTCCCTTCCTCGGCAAGGCCCTGTTCCACCAGCACTGGATGAGCTATGTGGCCTTCGCGCTGTGCCTGGCCAGCATCTGGTTCCTGTATCGCACACGGGCCGGACTGGTGCTGCGTGCAGTGGGCGAGTCGCCGGAATCGGCGCATGCGCTGGGCTATTCGGTGCGTGGCATCCGCTATCTGGCGCTGCTGTTCGGCGGTGCCTGCTGCGGCCTGGCGGGTGCTTACATGTCGCTGGTCTATACCCCGATGTGGGTCGAGGGCCTGGTGGCCGGACGCGGCTGGATCGCGCTGGCCCTGACCGCCTTCGCCACCTGGCGTCCGGCACGGGTCTTGCTGGGTTCGCTGCTGTTCGGCGGCGTCACCATCGCGCAGTTCTACCTGCAGGGCATGGGCGTGACGGTGCCCTCGCAGATCCTGTCGATGGCCCCGTACCTGGCCACCATCGTGGTGCTGGCGCTGATCTCGCGCAACCCCGACTGGATCCGCCTGAACATGCCGGCCTCGCTGGGCAAGCCGTTCCGTCCGGGCGCCTCCTGAACTATTTATATCGTTTATATCGTTTAGTTCTTTTAGTCCATTTTTGTAGCAGCACTTGCATTTATCCACTGACCTTGAGGGAGAACACAATGAAGATTTCGCGCAGGGCATCCTTGACGATGCTCGCCACCTTGGCGGCCGCAACCCTGATCGGTTGCGGCAAGAAGGAAGAACCCGCTGCCGCCGCGCCCGCTGCTGCGCCGGCTGCTGCGGCACCGGCGGCTGATCCGCTGAAGGTGGCCTTCGTCTACATCGGCCCGGTGGGCGACGCCGGCTGGACCTTTGCGCATGACAAGGGCCGCAAGGCGGTCGAAGAAAAATTCGGCGACAAGGTCAAGACCACCTTCGTGGAAAACATTCCTGAATCCGCAGCGGATGCCGAGCGCGTCTTCCGCCAGCTGGCCACCGATGGCAACAAGCTGATCTTCGGCACCACCTTCGGCTACATGGAAGCCATGCTCAAGGTCGCCAAGGAATTCCCGGATGTGAAGTTCGAACACGCTACTGGCTTCAAGACCGCCGACAACCTGGCGCAATACGACGTGCGCACCTATGAAGGCGCTTACCTGGCCGGCGTGGTCGCGGGCAAGATGAGCAAGTCCGGCAAGCTGGGCGTGGTGGCCTCGGTGCCGATTCCTGAAGTGATCCGCAACATCGACTCCTTCACCCTGGGTGCGCGTTCGGTCAATCCGAAGGCCACCACCGCCGTGGTGTGGGTCAACAAGTGGTTCGATCCGGGCAAGGAACGTGAAGCCGCCACCACCCTGATCGGCCAGGGCGTGGATGTGCTGATGCAGAACACCGACTCCGCGGCCGTGGTGCAGACCGCGCAGGAAAAGGGTGTATATGCCTTCGGCTGGGACAGCGACATGACCAGCTTCGGCCCCAAGGCCCACCTGGCTGCTTCCATGATCAACTGGGGCGTGTATTACACGGCGCGCGTGCAAGCCGTGCTGGATGGCTCGTGGAAGAGCAGCACCAGCTGGATCGGCCTGAAGGAAAATGGCATCGACCTGGCCGCCTTCAATCCTGAACTGCCGGCCGACGTGAAGTCGCTGGTGGAAGAGCGCAAGAAGGGCATCGTCGACGGCTCGGCGCCGATCTGGAAGGGTCCGATCAAGGACAACGCCGGCAAGGAAGTGCTGGGCAAGGACGCCGTGGCCGATGACGGCTTCCTGCATGGCATCAAGTTCTACGTCGAGGGCGTGGACGGCAAGGTACCGGGCTGATTGCCGGTTTCCTCACCCGGCGCTGCTGTCAGGCGCCGGGGCAAGCTTGATGAAGACCGCTGGCATCGCGAGGTGCCGGCGGTTTTTTTTGGCAAAGTGCGCTTTCGCCGGGTCACTTTTCTCTCAGAAATCTTCACGGCTGCAACTTTTGCCGAATCTCCGAACAGTCTTGGCCGCCTTACTATCGGCTCGCCGAAAACCCCCGTTCCACCGCTATCGCGGCCGCATCCAGCCTGTATAATGCACAGCCAAACCGGGTGGAAAGCCTGCATTTTCCTTCACTTTCCGCCGCATTGAACTACAGGATTTATGCAAAAAACGCGCAAACCGATCGAAATCAAAATTTCCACTGTAGTTGCCATTTCGGCAATCCTGCATGAAACCGATCCGACTTCGCTGGAAAAAGCCCTGAAGGAAATGACTGGCGGCGTCGCCGATTTCTTCGAGGACGAATTCGCGGTACTGGACATCGGCACCCTGGATGCAGCGGCCGCTGCGGCCATCGACTGGAGCGCCGTGGTGGCCCTGTTCAAGCGCTTCCGCTTGAATACCGTGGCCGTACGCAATGCGCCGGAAGAGTTGCACGGCGGCATCGTCGCCCAGGGCCTGGCCATCGACAACTCGGCCGTGGCCGGTGCCGGCACCGCCAATGCACGTGCGCAGGAGGCGGCAGCCCAGCAGGCCGAGCCGGCACCGACACCGGTAGCCGCCCCCGCAGCACCTGCAGCTCCCGCTGCGCCCGCTCCCCAGTCCGCCCCGGCTCCGGTGGCCAACACCGTGGTCATCGACACCCCGGTGCGCGCCGGCCAGCGCATCTATGCGCGCGGTGCCGACCTGGTGGTGCTGGCCGTGGTCAACAACGGTGCCGAGCTGATCGCCGATGGCTGCATCCACGTCTATGCACCGCTGCGCGGCCGTGCCCTGGCCGGAGCGTCGGGCAATACGACCGCGCGCATCTTCGCCGCTTCACTGGAAGCGGAACTGGTTTCCATTGCGGGGGTCTATCGGACCTTCGAGAACGGTCATGCGCCCGAACTCGCCGGCAAGCAGGTGCAGGTGCGACTGCAGGGCGAACGCATCGACGTGCTGCCGATGGCGGCATCGTAAGGCTGCGGCGTAAATCATTTAAACGAATCCAGCCGGAACCGCCGGCGTACTGTTCTTCTTAAGGAGTTTTTCGTGGCAAAAATCATCGTTGTGACTTCGGGTAAGGGCGGCGTCGGCAAAACGACGTCCAGCGCCAGTTTCGCATCGGGCCTGGCCATGCGCGGCCACAAGACGGCCGTGATCGACTTCGACGTCGGTCTGCGCAACCTGGACCTGATCATGGGCTGCGAGCGCCGCGTGGTCTACGACCTGATCAACGTGATCAACAAGGAAGCCACCCTGAACCAGGCCCTGATCAAGGACAAGCACTGCGACAACCTGTTCATCTTGCCGGCCTCGCAAACCCGCGACAAGGACGCCCTGACCGAAGAAGGCGTGGAGCGGGTCCTCAACGACCTCGCCAAGATGGACTTCGAATACATCATCTGCGACTCCCCGGCCGGCATCGAGCACGGTGCGGTGATGGCACTGACCTTCGCCGACGAAGCCATCGTGGTCTCCAACCCCGAAGTGTCATCGGTGCGCGACTCGGACCGCATCCTCGGCATCATCCAGGCCAAATCGCGCCGCGCCTCCTCGGGCGGCGAGCCGGTCAAGGAACACCTGCTCATCACCCGTTACTCGCCCAAGCGCGTGGAAGACGGCGAGATGCTGTCCTATACCGACGTACAGGAAATCCTGCGCATTCCCCTGATCGGCATCATCCCCGAATCGGAAACCGTGCTGCAGGCCTCCAACCAGGGCTCCCCCGCCATCCACATGAAGGACAGCGACGTGGCCCAAGCCTACCAGGACGTGGTATCGCGCTTCCTCGGCGAGACCGTCGAGCTGCGTTTCACCACCTACGAAAAGCCGGGCTTCCTGCAGCGCATCTTCGGAGGTAAGTGACATGTCCCTGCTTTCTTTCCTGTTCCCCAGCAAGCCCAAAAGTGCGGTGGCGGCGAAGGAGCGGCTGCAGATCATCATCGCCCGCGAGCGTTCCAACGGCCGCCAGGGCCCGGACTTCCTGCCGGCCCTGCACAAGGAACTCATCGAGGTCATCTCCAAGTACACCAAGGTCAACGCCGACGACATCAAGATCTCGCTGGACCGCCAGGGCAACCTGGAAGTGCTGGATGTGAACGTGGTGCTGCCTGACAGCGACGTACCGGCTGCCTGAGCGCACATACCGCACTCTGCATGAAGAAAAGGGCAGCTTCGGCTGCCCTTTTTGCCAATACGGTCCACCACACCCGGGCTCTGCGCGTTGACTGCCTTTTACTGCTGCCCTGAACTGATGCAATGAAAATCGGGATCCTTTCCAAAGACGCCGATACCGTGACCCTGGTCACGCAGCTGGCCGATCGCCATGACTGCCAGGTCTACAGCGGCGTCGAAGGCTTTGCCGCCGCCTGTGCCGACCGTGCCAATCTGGTCGTGCTGGATCTGGACGACCTGCAGCGGCATCAGCATGCGGTCACCATGCTGGTCCAGCAGCACCGTCCACCGGCGGCCTCGAAGGCGCGGCCGGTGGTGTTGCTGCTGTGCACGCCGGCTCATCAGCACTGGCTGCGCAACCTGCGCATGGCGGGGGCCGATGATTTCCTGGTCAAGCCGGTGGACCGCCAGGAACTGGCCCTGCGGCTGGACTTGCTGCTGCTGGCCGCGCAGCCCTATGAAGCCCCACCCAGCGTGGTGGAAGCCGGCGGCTTCATGGTCGACCTGGCGCGCCTGCGCATCACCCATCCCGAGCGGCCCGGCCTGGATGCCACGCTCACCCGCAAGGAAGTCGAACTGGCACTGCTGTTCATGCAGCACCTGGGACGCCCGCTGTCGCGCGCGTTCCTGCAGGAACGCATCTGGGGGGCCGAACCGGACACCCCGACCCGCACCATCGATACCCACGTCTCGCGCATCCGCACCAAGCTCAAGCTGCATCCGGGCAATGGCTACCAGTTGGCCACCGTCTATGGCTACGGCTACCAGCTGGAGCGGCTGGAATAACACGCAGTGAACCTTCGCGCAGGCCAGCCGGCGAGTGTTGCATCGGCACCCCGGCCATCTGCGCCAAGCCTGATCCATGTCAGGGACATATACCGATTATCAGGTGCCGTCCCAACCCGAGTGTGGGCAAAGAGTATAATTATTCCCAAAACCGGGGCCGAATCTGTCTGATTTTGTACGAATTGCATTGTTTCGTACGCTTTCATTCAGTTTCACAGCCATAGAAGTGCAATTTCCCAGCTCATCGGCACTGCTGCCTTATAGTCGATTCCTCCATGCATTTGCTCGCCGTCGGACTCAACCACACTACCGCGCCGGTCTCGCTGCGCGAGAAAGTGGCCTTCCCTGCTGACCAGATCGGTCAGGCAGTGGCGTCCGCGCGTGCGTGGTTTGGCGGCAATGACAAGATCGTGGCCGCGGGCGAAGCCGCCATCCTTTCCACCTGCAATCGCACCGAGCTGTATGCGGCTGCGGCCGCCGGGCAAGACGGGGTGGAATTCGCCATCGACCGTACCGCGCAGTTCCTGGCCGAGTATCACCACATTCCCTACGCCGACCTGCGTCCCTACCTGTATTCGCTGCCGCAGGACAATGCCGTGCGCCATGCCTTCCGCGTCGCCTCCGGGCTGGACTCGATGGTACTGGGCGAACCGCAGATCCTGGGCCAGATGAAGGATGCGGTACGCCAGGCCGATGCCGCCGGTGGCCTGGGCACCTATCTGCACCAGCTGTTCCAGCGCACCTTTGCGGTCGCCAAGGAAGTGCGCAGCACCACCGAAATCGGCGCGCACAGCGTCTCGATGGCCGCCGCTGCCGTGCGCCTGTCGCAGCGCATCTTCGATTCGATCTCCGGCCAGAACGTGCTCTTCATCGGTGCCGGCGAGATGATCGAACTGTGCGCCACGCACTTCGCGGCCCAGAATCCCAAGACCCTGACGGTGGCCAACCGCACCATGGAGCGCGGCGAAACCCTGGCCCATCGCTTCAGCGGCCGTGCCATCCGCCTGGCCGACCTGCCGGCGCAGCTGGCCAACTTCGACATCGTGGTCTCCTGTACCGCCTCGCAGCTGCCCATCATCGGCCTGGGGCTGGTGGAACGGGCCGTCAAGGCACGCCGCCACAAACCCATCTTCATGGTCGACCTGGCCGTGCCGCGCGATATCGAGGCTGAAGTGGGCCGCCTGGATGACGTTTTCCTCTACACCGTGGACGACCTGGCCTCGGTGGTGCAAAGCGGCGTCGAAAACCGCCAGGCGGCGGTCGCCCAGGCCGAAGCCATCATCGAAACCCGGGTGCAATCCTTCATGCACTGGATCGACAGCCGCGCCATGGTGCCGCTGATCCAGGACCTGCATGAAACCGGCGAGGCCCTGCGCCTGGCCGAACTGGAGCGCGCACGCCGCATGCTGGCCAAGGGCGAGGATGTGGAAGCGGTGCTGGACGCCCTCTCCAAGGGCCTGACCGCCAAGTTCCTGCACGGCCCGCAACAGGCCCTGCATCACGCCCAGGGCGAACAGCGCAGCCAGCTGGTCTCGCTGCTGCCGCAACTGTTCCGCGCCAAGCGTTAGCGCCTCTCCCGCCGCGCTGGCCGCTGCCTGCGGCTGGCAACCTCGCGCCGTCGCCGACGGCTGCCGTCGTCCCCCTCATTGCTGACCGATACTGACTTCCCGACCTCATGAAACCCTCAATGCTCGCCAAACTCGACCAGCTCGCCGAACGGCTGGAAGAGCTCAACAGCCTGCTGGCCCAGGAAGATGCCACGTCCAGCATGGACAACTTCCGCAAGATGACCCGCGAACACGCCGAACTGGGCCCGCTGGTAGCGCTGTACCACGACTATGTGCAGGCCAGTGAAGATATCCGCACCGCCGGCGAGCTGCTGTCAGACCCCGACATGAAAGCTTTCGCCCAGGAAGAAATCGATGGCGCCAAGGCCCGCATGGAGGCGCTGGAGCTGGATCTGCAGAAGATGCTGCTGCCCAAGGATCCCAATGATGAACGAAACATCTTCCTGGAAATCCGCGCCGGAACCGGAGGTGACGAATCAGCCCTGTTCGCCGGCGACCTGCTGCGCATGTACACCCGCTATGCAGAACGCCAGCGCTGGCAGGTGGAGATCGTCTCGGCCTCGGAATCGGAACTGGGCGGCTACAAGGAAGTGATCGCCCGCATCGCCGGCTTCGGCGCCTACTCGCGCCTGAAGTTCGAATCCGGCGGCCACCGCGTGCAACGCGTGCCGGCCACCGAGACCCAGGGCCGCATCCACACCTCCGCCTGCACGGTGGCCGTGATGCCTGAAGCCGATGAAGTCGAGGATGTGGACATCAACCCGGCCGACCTGCGCATCGACACCTATCGCGCCTCCGGGGCTGGTGGGCAGCACATCAACAAGACCGATTCGGCGGTGCGCATCACGCACTTGCCGACCGGCATCGTGGTGGAATGCCAGGACGACCGCAGCCAGCACAAGAACAAGGCGCAGGCCATGAAAGTGCTGGCAGCACGGATCAAGGACGTGCAATTGCGCGAGCAGCAATCCAAGGAAGCCGCCACCCGCAAGTCCTTGATCGGCTCGGGCGACCGCAGCGAGCGCATCCGCACCTACAACTTCCCGCAGGGGCGCATGACCGACCACCGCATCAACCTGACGCTCTACAAGCTCGATTTCATCATGGATGGCGACCTGGACGAACTGACCAATGCCCTCATCACCGAGCACCAGGCTGAACTGCTGGCTCAGCTGGGCGACGACTGAGGCCGACGGAACCAAGCCGGGGGGATCCGTTCAGAGTGCCTTTGCCTGCGCGGGCAGCATGCACGCAGGCCCGGACTTCTCTACAATCGCGTCATGGCAAAAAAACCGCCGGATCATCCGCGTGGTCCCGCCCATCGAACTGCCCCGACGCATTCCCCCATTAATGAATCTCTGAATCCTCAACCATGAAATCATCCAAAGCGGTTTTCCTGCTGGTGGCGCTGGTGTGCGCTGCCCTGCTGGGCGTTGCCATGTACCTGCAGATCGTCGAAGAAATGCAGCCCTGCCCGCTGTGCGTCATCCAGCGCTACATGTTCGTGCTGGTCGGCGCCTTCGCCCTGATCGGTGCCCTGATGCCCGAAGCCGCCCGCCGCGGCAGCGCCGGCCTGGGCCTGCTGGCCGCGCTGGCTGGCGCCGGCACCGCGATCTGGCATCTGTACGTAAAGGCGCATCCGGGTGTCTCCTGCACCACCGATCCGCTGGAAACGGCGCTCAACCAGCTGCCCACGGCCAAGCTGTGGCCGCAGATGTTCACCGCCGACGGCTTCTGCTCGGCCCCCTGGCCCCCGGTGTTCGGCCTGCAGATCCCGACCTGGTCGCTGATCTGGTTCGGCGTGCTGGCCCTGGTGCTGGCCGTGCAACTGTTCAAGCGCGCCCCGCGCACCACCATCTGGAAGTGATGGAGCCGCTCTCCAGCTATGCCGGCTGTACGCTGGCCACCGTATTGAAGACGGCGCCGCTGGAGCCGCTGGAGAACCGCATCCTGCTGTGCCACGCGCTGCGCATGACGCGCGTGCAACTGATCACGCAATCCGAACGGCGGCTCGATGCCGCTGAATCGGAGGCGCTCACGGCCCTCTACACCCGTCGTCTGCGTGGCGAGCCGATTGCCTACATCATCGGCCAGCGCGAATTCTATGGACTGGACTTGCGCGTCACGCCGGATGTGTTGATCCCCCGGCCCGATACCGAGCTGCTGGTGGAACTGGCCATGGAAAGATTGCCGCAAGGCGCGGCGCTGCTGGACATGGGGACCGGTTCGGGGGCGATTGCCATCGCCATTGCCCATACGCGGCCCGATGCGGTAGTGACGGCACTGGATGCCAGCGCTGCTGCCCTGGCTATCGCACGCGAAAATGCCACGGCCAACCAGGTCCGCGTGACGCTGCTGGAAAGCGACTGGTACGCCGCCCTGCCCGAGGATCAGCGCTTTGCGGTGATCGCCTCCAACCCGCCTTATATCGTCGCAGGGGACGTCCATCTCTCCCAGGGCGACCTGCGCTTCGAACCGGTCGATGCGCTCACCGATCACGCTGATGGCCTGACCGACCTGCGCAGCATCATCGACGGCGCACCGGCGCATCTGCTGCCCGGCGGCTGGCTGCTGATGGAACATGGTTACGACCAGGCCGCTGCGGTGCGCGGACTGCTCTCCGGCACCGGCTTCAAGGAAGTCCGGAGCTGGCGCGACCTGGCCGGTATTGAACGGGTCAGCGGCGGCCGCCTGGCCTGATCCGCTGACCGTTTCTGGCTTTCCTCCTGCTCTCTCAGGCCGCCCGCTTGCCGCCTCCTTGCGGCGAGTGCGGCTGACCGCTTGAGACGCCCTGTTCCAGTTGCGCCAGCAAGGTAGCCTGCTTTTGCATGGCCGCTTTCAGATGGCGTTCCTTCACGTGGCCATAGCCGCGAATCTCTTCCGGAATGCGGGCCACGGCGACGACTTGTTCCAGGTTCTCGGGCGTGAGCTTTGCCAGCAGGCGTGACAGGGTGGCACGGTACTCGCTGATCAGCGCCCGCTCCTGTCTGCGCTCATCGGTGTAGCCAAAAGGATCGAAGGCCGTACCCCGCAGGAAGCGCAGCTTGGCCAGCACGCCGAAGGCTGGCATCATCCAGCTGCCGAAGGCCTGCTTGCGCAGGTGTCCCTTGTCGTCGCGCTTGGCCAGCAGCGGCGGGGCCAGGTGGAAGCGCAGCTTGTAATCCCCCTCGAACATGCCGGCGATCTTGGCGCGGAAGGCCGGCTCGGTATAGAGGCGGGCGACTTCGTACTCATCCTTGTAGGCCATGAGCTTGAAGAGACTGGTCGCTACCGCACGGCTCAATTTGAAGCCGCGTGCCGCCTCACCCAGCGTGCTCTCGCGCGCACGCACTTCTTCCACGGCATCGCGATAGCTGCGCGCATAGGCGGCGTTCTGGTAATCGGTGAGGAAGGCCACGCGGCGCTCCACCAGTTCATCCAGGGTCGGCGTGCGCTTGAATTCGATCACCTGCGCCGTCATGCCGTTGCGGCTCGCGGCGGCCAGCACGAAGTCCACATCATGCGCGGCTACGCGGCCCCAGGCGAAGGCCTGCTTGTTGAAATCCACCTGCAGCGCGTTGAGTTCGATGGCGCGCAACAGGGCCGCTTCCGACAACGGTACCCAGCCCTTTTGCCAGGCATAGCCGAGCATGAACATGTTGGTCGCGATCGCATCGCCCATGAGCGCCGTCGCAATGCGGCCGGCATCAATCAGTGAAAGATTGTCGCGGCCGCAGGCCTTGGCGATCTCGCCTTCGCTGGAGGCAGTGGGGAATTGCCAGTCCGGATTGCGGACGAACGCGGCAGTTGGCATCTGCGTCGAATTGACCGCTGCATGGGTACGCCCCTCGCCCATGCGCGAGAGGGCATCGCGGCCTGCAGTGACGATGACGTCGCAGCCGATGACCAGGTCAGCCATGCCGGTGCCCACGCGGGTGGACTGGATGTGCGCCGGGTCCTCGGCCACGCGCACGTGCGACATCACCGGCCCGCCCTTTTGTGCCAGCCCGCTCATGTCCAGCACCGAGCAGGCACGGCCTTCGACGTGCGCCGCCATGGCGATGATCTGGCCAATGGTGATCACGCCCGTGCCGCCTACGCCGGTGACCACGATGCCATAAGGCTGCGCCAGCCCCGGCAGCACCGGTTCCGGCAGGGTCGGCAAGGCCGGCCCTGATTGCGTCTTGGCACGTACGGGTTTCTTCAACTGGCCACCTTCCACCGTCACGAAGCTGGGACAGAAACCGTTCACGCAGGAATAATCCTTGTTGCAGGAAGACTGGTTGATCTGGCGCTTGCGGCCGAACTCGGTTTCCAGCGGCTCCACCGACAGGCAATTGGACTGCACGCTGCAATCGCCGCAACCTTCGCACACCGCCTCGTTGATGACGGCACGCTTGGCCGGGTCGGGATAGGCATTGCGTTTCCGGCGACGGCGTTTCTCCGACGCGCAGGTCTGGTCATAGATCATGGCCGACACGCCCGGCTGTTCACGCAGTTCGCGCTGCACGGCATCGAGTTCGCTGCGATGGCGGATGGTCACGCCCTCGGCCCATTGGGTGCCGGCCGGATATTTGTCCGGCTCATCGGTGACCACGATGATGGGACGCACGTTCTCAGCGGCCAGCTGGCGCGAGATCATGGCCGGATCGAGCGGGCCATCAAACTCCTGGCCACCGGTCATGGCCACCGCATCGTTGTACAGGATCTTGTACGTGATATTGACCTTCGCCGCGACCGAGGCGCGCACTGCCAGCAGGCCGGAATGGAAGTAGGTGCCATCACCGAGGTTGGCGAAGACGTGTTTTTCCGTCGTGAACGGCGCCTGTCCCACCCAGGTCACGCCCTCGCCGCCCATGTGGGTGAAGAGGCTGGTCTCGCGGTCCATCCAGGTGACCATGTAATGGCAACCGATACCGGCCAGGCCACGGCTGCCATCGGGCAATTTGGTGGAGGTGTTGTGCGGGCAGCCCGAGCAGAAATGCGGCACGCGGTCCTTGTCGGGATCGGGCTTGCTGCTGATGTTGAGGGCCGCTTCCTTGGCTTCGAGATAGGCCACGCGGGTGCGCACACGCTGCTCCACCGGATGGCCGGCGAAGTAGCGCGAGATGCGCGTGGCAATCGCGCGCGCGATCTGCGCCGGATTGAGTTCATAGGTGGCCGGCAGCAGCCAGTTGCCATGGCCTTCGCGCTGCGAACCGCTCCATTCTCCGGTGTCATCGAATTTGCCGACCACGCGGGGTCGAACATCGTCGCGCCAGTTGTAGAGTTCTTCCTTTAACTGGTATTCAAGAATCTGGCGCTTCTCCTCGACCACCAGTATCTCGTCCAGACCCTGCGCGAATTCACGCACGCCTTCGGCTTCCAGAGGCCAGGTCATGCCGACCTTGTAGAGACGGATGCCGATGTCGGCGGCGACCTGTTCATCGATGCCCAGGTCTTCCAGCGCCTGGCGCGTATCGAGGTAGGACTTGCCGGCAGTGATGATGCCGATGCGCGCACGCGGACTGTCCCAGATAATGCGGTTCAACTTGTTCGCACGTGCGTAAGCGAGGGCGGCATACCATTTGTAGTTGATCATGCGCGCTTCCTGGCCCAGCACCGTATCCGGCATACGGATGTTGAGACCATCGGGCGGCAGTTCGAAGTCCGGTAACTCTATCTTCACGCGCTCCGGATCGATCATCACCGACATGCCCGATTCGACCAGGTCGGTCACGCATTTCATTGCCACCCACAAGCCGGTGTAGCGGCTCATGGCCCAGCCATGCAGGCCGTAGTCGAGATACTCCTGCACCGACGACGGATAGAGCACCGGAATGCCGCAGGCCTTGAGGATGTGCTCGCTCTGGTGTGCGGCGGTAGAGGACTTGGCGGCGTGGTCATCGCCCGCGATCACCAGCACGCCGCCGTGTTTGGAGGTGCCTGCCATGTTGGCGTGCTTGAAGACATCGCCGCAGCGATCGACCCCCGGGCCCTTGCCGTACCACAGCGAGAACACGCCGTCGTATTGCGCGCCCTTGAAGAGATTGACCTGCTGCGTGCCCCACACACTGGTGGCGGCCAGGTCTTCATTCATGCCGGGATGGAATTTGACCTGTTTGGCTTCCAGGTATTTGCGCGCCTTCTCGGCGGTCTGGTCGACCGAGCCCAGGGGGGAGCCGCGATAGCCCGTGATGAAGCCGGCGGTGTTCAGGCCCGCGCGCTCATCGTACTGCCGCTGCAGCATCGGCAGGCGGATCAGCGCCTGAATGCCGGTCATGAAGACGCGGCCGCGCTCCAGTGCAAATTTGTCGTCCAGGGATACATCGTCCAGCAGCAGGCGTTGCCCGGCGGGTAGGGGTGCGTTCATGTGGTCTCCGTGCCAAAAATCTTGTTTTTGCCTTGCACATGCTCCCGCCAGTCACGCCCCGCACCCTGTCGCTGTGCAGTTACGCTGATCTGTCGGGAATCGGGAACACTTCAGTCTTGTGAACCGGGTGTCTTCAAGTTGTGGGGTCAAGTTAGCACAAGGGTGACCGGCCCGCTACGCGCGCCGCAGCAGGGTTTCCGGGCTTTTTTGTCTTGCGGGAAACTGTTTCCGCAAGTCCTGCGGCATTCACGGCATTGCGGAGAAGAAAATGCCGGAAAGCGAAAAACAACAACATTTCCGGCTGAAAAAAAAGGGCTGCGGACGCCCCAAGTGTTACAAGCAAGACGTGAATGTAACAGCCCGTAAAAGCCGTTGGACCAGCTCGGCCGCTGACGTTTAATAGACCTCACTTGAACAGCGATTGATTGGTATCCGTTACTGTGCAAGGTTCCTCCCCTCTAGTGTTGAAAGCACCACTAGCTCGCGGATCCGGCCTCCCCTGTCGGATCCGCTTTTTTTATGTGCGCTTCTGCCGGGCACAAAAAAAAAAGCCGGACGCATGTCCGGCTTTCCTGAGCGCTTGCTTGCAGCGATGTCATCTTCAGCGATTGGGCGGGAAATTGGTCTCGCCCGGCACCAAGGTATTGGCCGGCAGGGCCTCCTGCTGCTTGAGCCGCTCGTAGAGCGGCGTGAAGTCCGGCGCGGTATCGTTGAAGAGCTGTTCGAAATCCTTGATCACGAAATAGGTCTCCTGATAGGTGTCGATCTTGTAGAGCGTGCGCATGATGCGCTCCACTTCAAACGGCACGCGACGCGGCTGGTCGCTGGAGAGGCAGTACTCGACTTCGCCGCCCGAGGACAGGATGCCGGCACCATAGATGCGCAAACCCTCCTTGCTCTGGATCAGTCCGAACTCGATGGTGTACCAGTACAGGCGCGCCAGATAGGCCAGCCCGTCGAGCTTGAGCGCCTTCAGGCCACCCTTGCCGTATTCCTGCAGGTGGTTGGCGAAGATCGGATTGAACAGCAGCGGCACATGGCCGAAGAAGTCATGGAACAGATCAGGCTCGACGATGTAATCGAACTCGTGCTCTTCACGCAGCCACACGGTGACCGGGAAGCGGCGATTGGCCAGGTGCTCGAAGAAGGTGTGGTCCGGCACCAGGCCCGGCACGGCCACCAGCTCCCAGCCGGTGGCCTTGAAGAGCGCTTCGGTGGTACGGTCAAAGCGCGGGATGCCTTGCGAGACATCGAGCGCCTTCAGGCTGTCGATGAAGACATCACAGGCGCGACCCGGAATCAACTTGGCCTGGCGTTCATAGAGACGACGCCACAGCGCGTGCTGGGCGGGCGTGTAGCCCTCCCAGTTCTGGGCCACGACGTAGTTGGCGTCGGCCTGGCTGTAGTCGCCGCGCAAGGCTCCGCTATCGGACTTGGTGGCGACGGTGGCGAAGAAATCATCGGTGTTGGGATTGGTGCTCATGGCATACCCGTTATCAAAGTGAGGCGCATATTATGCGCTCCCGGCACGGGATGGTCATGTGCGTTCGCGCAAGCAGCGCGTCAGGCAGCAGGCGGCGGCGTGCCGTCGTCCTTCTTTTTGGCACCAATGCCGGTCACGCGCGCGCCCCATTTCAGCAGCGCCTTGAAGTTGGCCTTGACGATATAGTCCAACATTGCAACTTGCTCTTCCAGCGCTTCCTGGAACACCGTGGCCGAGTTGGCAGGCTTGATCTTGAGGTAGGCATCGGCCTCGCCATAGTCGCGATGGATTTCCATGCCAGCCTTCTTGGCAATGTGCATCATCACCTTGTTGGACGAGAGACAGTGCATGTACAGCGTATCGACATCGGCATTGCGACAGTGCATCGAAGCACGCATGAACAGGCGCGTGCCCACACCGAGCCCACGCGCGGCAGCCGTCACCGAGACCCCGAACTCGGCCACCACCGGCTTGATGGTGGCACCGCTGATGCGCGTACTCTCCTTGGGCGCGAAGGCCAGGTGGCCGACACCGAGCAGTCGCAAGCGGCGGTCATAGACGCCGAAGACGGTATCGCGCTCGAAGTTGATGCCCTCCACGTAGCGCGTCACCATCTCATCGGAGAGCTTGGAACCGAAGCGCAGCAGGCGATCCTTCTCTTCCAGCGCGAGGAAATGGCGCAGCAGGTGGCGGCGCGCACGCGGCGAGAGCTCCTTGACGAAGACGTTGGGCTTGTCCTGCTTCTCCGGCTGTACAGGCGGCAAGCCGGATTGCTGGCCACGCAAGCGCTGGAGGAGACGGGACAGGGGATGGCTCATCGTGACGTTTCCTCAAGACTGCGCCGGACGATGCTGCTCGACATAGGCCGCCACTTGCGCGGTACGTGCCGCCAGGATGGCCTCAGGAATGCGTTGCGGCTGTGCCTGCTGCTGCGCGATGGCGCCGGCATCGATGGCCTGCGCGGCCTGCAGTGCGCCTTCCAGATAAGCCGCCTGCGGGAAGGGCTGCAACTCCAGCCCGGTGCGGCCGCGATGGTCGCATTCCGAGGCGCGCAGCATGTCGACGAAGCGCTGCGGTTTGCGGAAGGCATCGCACCGTGCGAAGAACTTGACCAGGGTATCGGGACGCATCTCGAAGGAGCGTCCCACATTGCCATGTTCGCGCGCCGTCATCAGCGCCAGGTCACGGCATTCGCCGGGCACCTTCAGGCGCGTGCAGACGTCTTCGGCCAAACGCTCGCTGCGCGCTTCATGGCCATGATGGCGCGGCCAGATCTCGGGTGGCGTGGTGCCTTTGCCGAGGTCGTGCAACAGCGCGGCAAATCGGATCGGCAATGAAAAATTCTGCGCGGCGGCCCAATCGACCACCAACATCACATGAACACCGGTATCGATTTCGGGATGCCATTTCTCCGGCTGCGGTACGCCCCACAGCGCATCGAGTTCGGGCAGGATGCGCTGCAAGGCGCCGCAGGCGCGCAAGACCTCGAACATGCGAGACGGCTTGTGCTCCATCAGGCCGCGCGCCAGTTCCTGCCAGACGCGTTCAGGCACCAGCGCATCCACCTCGCCCTCTTGCACCATGCGCTGCATGAGCGCATTGGTTTCCGGGGCCACCGTGAAATCGGCGAAGCGCGCCGCAAAACGTGCTACGCGCAGGATGCGTACCGGATCTTCGACAAAGGCCTCGGAGACATGGCGAAATACGCGCGCCTCAAGATCGGCACGGCCGTGATACGGATCGACCAGGGTGCCATCCTCATCCTGCGCAATCGCATTGATGGTGAGGTCGCGGCGCGCGAGATCGTCTTCCAGCGTCACATCGGGTGCGGCATGGAAGGCGAAGCCCTTGTAGCCGGGCGCGGTCTTGCGCTCGGTGCGGGCCAGGGCATATTCCTCGTGGGTATCGGGATGGAGGAACACCGGGAAGTCCTTGCCGACCGGGCGGAAACCCAGTTCCAGCAACTGCTGTGGCGTGGCCCCCACCACCACGTGGTCGCGGTCCTTCACCGGCAGGCCCAGCAAGCCGTCGCGCACTGCGCCGCCGACGGTGTAGGTCTTCATCGGCTGCGCCTCACTGGTGGTCCGGAAGGATTTCCTTCTCGGCCAGCGCCTCGGCGATCCAGCGCGCCACCGCCGGGTGCTCGCGCACACGGTCGGCATAGGCTTGCAGGGCCGGAGCCAGCGGCACCTGGTAGCTGACGAAGCGCATCACCACCGGTGCATAGAAGGCATCGGCAATGGAGAAATCGCCGAAGAGGAATTCATGATGGCCGAATTGCGAGAGGCACTCTTCCCAGATCTCGCACACGCGCGCGATATCGGCTTGTGCGTCGGCGGTGCGCCCCTTGCCGGGGTAGCGTCCACGGATGTCCATGCTCATGGCCGTGCGCAGGCCAGTGAAACCGGAGTGCATCTCGGCACAGATGCTGCGCGCGATGGCACGGGCATCGGTGCGGGCCGGCCACAGGTGGCGGTCAGGGAATTGCTCGGCCAGATATTCGCAGATGGACAGCGAATCCCAGATCGCGATGTCGCCATCGAGCAGCACCGGCACGCGGCCCGAGCCGGTGTAGCGGGCGATCTCGCCGGCGGTCTCGGGCTGGTCCAGCAGCACGCGCACTTCCTTGAAAGGGATATCGAAGGCCACGGCGGTGACCCACGGGCGCATCGACCACGAGGAATAATTCTTGTTGGCGATCACCAGGGTGGGCATGTGGCGTCCGGCCTTTTGCAGGGTTTCGGACAAGACCGGATCCAGTTCTGTATCTTGCATGTGAGCTCGTTTCTCGAAGATCAATGTCGCGGCGACTGAACCATTCAGCGTCGCGCGGTGCTACGGAAAAAGTCGAATTGCTGTTGCGGGCTGCGCGGCAGGAGATAGCCGGGAATGACGTCTTCCAGTGCGCGCGGCGTGAGCTGCAGCTCGGGGGCGATGGGGCCGTGCAGGACATTGTCCACCTTCATCGAGGCGACATTGTCGCGGCTCATCAGCTTGCCCGGCAGGTGTTCCAGCGCGAAGGCCTGCAGCCAGCCGGCCGCATCGGGCAAGCCGATCACCGGACGCGGATGGCCGCTGTACCAGCCCGACAGGCGCACCAGTTCACGCAGAGAATATTGCTTGGGCCCGCCCAGCTCGAACACCTTGCCGCCCAGGCGCGGCAAGGCCAGCGCATTGACGAAGGCCTGTGCCACATCACCCACGTAGACCGGCTGGAAGCGCGCATCAGGGCTGCCCAGCGGAATCACCGGGAACAGGCGGTTCAGGCCGGCGAACATGTTGATGAAATTATCGCCCTCGCCGAACACGACCGACGGACGGAAAATGGCCACATCGAGCGCCGGCGAGGCCAGCGCTTCCTGTTCGCCGGCCGCCTTGGAACGCAGGTACATCGACGGCCCCTGGGCATCGGCGCACAGCGCGCTCATGTGCAGGTAGCGCGGCACGCCCTGCTGCACGCAGGCGGCCACGATGCGGCGCGGCAGCAGCACGTGCTGGCGTTCGAAATCCGGACCATAAGGAGCACCGCCACGCGCCGGACGCGATTGCAGGATGCCGACCAGGTTGATGACCACGTCCGCCTCGGCTACCAGGCGCGCCAGCACGGCATCGTCATGGATGTTGGCCTGGACCACGCTGACCACGGGCGAGACCAGCAGATGCTTGGCGCGCTCGTAGCGGCGCGTGGGCACCATGATGCGGTAGCCGGTGGTGCTGCCCAGCAGTTCGATCAGGCGGGTGCCGATGAAGCCGGAACCGCCGATGACGAGGATCTTCTTGACTGCCATTTGTCTCTCTCCGATTTCCAGGGGGAACCGCTGGCCGCCGCGTCAACGAGGGACGACGGCCGCGGCGATGGGATCAGGGCAGGTCGGTGGCGACGTTGGCATTGGGGGCCACCGTACCCATGCGCTGCTTCAGCGATTGCGGGCGGTTCTCGAACATGGCCGCATAGTAGGTCGCATTGGACATCACGTTCTTGACATAGCCCCGGGTTTCATTGAAAGGGATGATCTCGGCGAAGATCGCCCCTTCGACCGGACGCGGCAAGGTCGCGCGCCAGGTGCGCGGACGGCCGGGGCCGGCATTGTAGCCGGCGGTGGCCAGGGTTTCCGAGCCTTCCAGGTTGTTCAACACCATGTCCAGATAGCTGGTGCCCAGCAGCAGGTTGGTGTTGATGTCATTGACCTGGTCAGCCGTGAATTCGGTCATCCCGATCTTCTTGGCAACGAACTTGGCGGTGGCCGGCATCAGCTGCATCAGGCCGGAAGCGCCCACATGCGAACGGGCCGACTTGATGAAGCGCGACTCCTGGCGGATCAGGCCATAGACCCAGGCGTTCTCCATGCCCAGCGGTCGCGTGGCCGCATTCATCTCGGGCAGGTGCGGTGCCGGGAAGCGCTGGGTGAAATCGAACTCGGTCTTGGTGCGGTCGGAGGTGTTGACCATGCGGTCCAGCACATCATTCTGGCGTGCGTATTCAGCGGCGGCCAGCAACTGGCGGTCGGTCATGTTGCGCAGTTCCCAGTTCCATTCGCGGATGGCTTCGAAGCGCAGGTTCAGCTGATAGAACTTGAGCGAACGCTTGAAGCCGGCGTTCTGCGAATACAGCGCCACTTCACCGGCACCCGGCGGGGTCGGGCCGGGCGGAATGGTGATCTGCTGGCCCAGCTCTTCCAGCGCCAGCTGGCCATAGAAGCTGAAGTTGGGCGCGATCGATTCGAACAGGCGGCGTGCGGCCTCGTTCTGGCCTTCGGCCTTCAGGGCACGGCCGAGCCAGTAGACCCAGGCGGTGTCGCTGCGCAGCGGGGCCGGCATGGCTTCGATGGTCTTGCGTACGGTCTTCCAGTCGCCGTCGCGCAGGGCCATGCGGACCTTCCATTGCATCGCATCCTGGGTCAGCGGCGCGTCCTTGGCTTTGCGCCAGTAGTCCGAGGCTTCCGGTGCCAGCTTGTAGGATGCGGCCAGGGCGATCTGTGCCCAAGCCTGTGCGACTTCCTGCGAGCTCATGTTGCGGCCGGCATCGTTGAGATAGGTCGCGGCCTGGGACGGATTGGTCTTGGCGATGCGGCCCAGCGCGATGATGTAGAGCTGGTGGTTCACCGGGCCACGGCCCGGTCCCTTGGCCAGCATCAGCGCCGGACGATCCATCACCTGGGTCACGCTGACATCGCCGCTGTCGACCAGCACCGCCGCACGGCGGGCCACGGTGGCATTGCCGTTCTCGGCGGCCTGGCGGATCTGGAACCAGACGTCGGCATCACTGAACTGGCCGTTCTGCGCCAGGGTGGCAATCAGGTCGCTGCAGCCCTGGCCGTAGTCCTTGGGATTGCTCAGCAGGGTGCGCGCCTCCTCGGCGACATTGGCCCCCTTGAGCGCGCGCGAGTTCAGGGCGAAGCACTTGACCTGGGTATCATCATTGAGCACGAACTTGGGGTACTGCTCATCGAAGACGGCCCAGTTGCCGGTCTTGCCCAGGGCCAGCAGCCAGTCGTTGCGCAGGCGATCAACGATGGCCTGGCCGTCCCAGCGTGCCAGGAAATCGCGGATCTCCTGCTCGCTGGCGCTGTAGTCGCGCACGCGCGGCTTGAGCCGGTAGTAATCGACATAGGACGCCAGCTCATAGCCCGACAGCCGCGAGGCCAGGTCTTGCGCCAGCGCGGCGTTGTCGCTGGCGGCCGCCTGGCGCAGGGCCAGGAAAATATCGTCAGGAGCGGCGTCCGGGGCCACGCGCTTCTGGGCGTGGGCGGCGGGCGCAGCGGTGAGCATGGCGCCGGTCGCCAGCGCCAGGGGGAGCGCCACGGAGGCGGCCAGCGCGCGCAGGCGCTGGTTGAACGGATGATTCTTCGGACGCATACTCATGCAAGCTTCTTCATGCAGATTGTTGGAACAAATAATGAACCCAAGCATAGCACGCGATACGCTCCCTCCACCGACGGAACAGGAGGCGGCCGCCCTTCACAAACAGCGCCTGCGCGCCGAGCTGCTGGCGCGCCGCAAGGCCCTGCTTGACGAGGACAAGATCGCAGCCGATGCCATCATCGGGCAGCGGGTACTGGACTGGTGCACCACGTACGCCATCCACAGCCTGGCGGTTTACCAGCCGATCCGGCGCGAACCGGATCTGTCTGCGGCCTATAACGCGCTGGCCGCGCGCGGGGTGCACCTGTGCCTGCCGGTGGTGGTCGATAAAGATTCGGCGCTGGAATTTCGCGCCTGGCAGCCTGGCGATCCTCTGGAAAAGGATGGGATGGGAACACTCGTGCCACCGGCCGAGACCACCATCGTGCAGCCGCAGGCCTTGCTGATTCCTTGCCTGGGTGTCAATGCGGCAGGATGCCGTCTGGGCTATGGCGGCGGCTTCTACGACCGCACGTTGGCGGCCAGTCCGCGGCCGCTGGCGGTGGGGGTCTGCCACGGCTTCGGACGGGTCGAATTCGAAGCGCAGGCGCACGACATCGCGCTGGATGGCGTCATTTTCGACGATATATGAAGAAAAAAGCCGGACCCAGGTCCGGCTTGGAAAGGCAATCTCCGCCTACTTCACCAGTTGTTGCCAGATCGCCTCGGTCGGCCCTGCCTGGTTCAGTGAATAAAAATGCAAACCGGGCGCACCGCCAGCCAGCAGGCGCTGGCACAGCTGGGTCACCACGTCCTGGCCGAAGGCGCGGATCGATTCGGTATCGTCGCCGTAGCTGGCCAGCTTGAGACGGATCCAGCGCGGGATCTCGGTACCGCACATGTCCGAGAAGCGCATCAGCTGGGTGTAGTTGGTGATGGGCATGATGCCGGCAATCACCGGAACGGTCGCGCCCAGTCTGGCGGCCTCGTCCACGAAGCGGAAGTAGGCGTCGGCATTGTAGAAATACTGGGTGATGGCCGAATTGGCACCGGCCTTCACTTTGCGTGCGAAGTTCTGCACATCGTCCTGCGGCGAGCGCGCTTGCGGGTGCATCTCGGGATAGGCGGCCACTTCGATGTGGAACCAGTCGCCGGTTTCGGCGCGCACGAACTCGACCAGTTCATTGGCATGGCGGAATTCGCTCGAAGCCTGATCCATCGCCCCATAGCCGCTGGGCAGGTCGCCGCGCAGAGCCACCAGGCGCTTGATGCCTTGGGAGCGGTAATCTTCGAGAATGGCGCGCAGGCTGGCGCGCGAGCTGCCGATGCAGGACAGGTGCGGTGCGGCCTCGTGGCCTTCACCGATGATTTCCAGCACGGTATCGCGTGTACCTTGTTGCGTCGAACCGCCGGCACCGAAGGTCACCGAGAAATACTTCGGAGCCAGCGCCGCCAGCCGGGCGCGGGTAGCGCGCAGCTTTTCCGCCCCTTCGGCAGTCTTGGGCGGGAAAAATTCGATACTGAAATTATGTGTACTCATTGATTCGAACCCGATTTCAGCAACAGTGTGGACAGTGCCCAGGACACGATGCTGTAGAGCAGTGCGCCGCCGACCGCAGACCAGAAGCCCGCCACGTGGAAGCCGCCGACCAGTTGCGCCACAACCCAGAACATGAGGCCATTGATGACCAGGATGAACAGGCCCAGGGTGAGCATGGTCACCGGCAGGGTCAGCACCACCAGCACCGGGCGCACGATGGTATTGACGAACCCCAGGATCAGCGCGGCCAGCAGGGCCGAGCCGAAGCTGTCGACCTGCACCGAGTGCATCAGGTAAGGAACGGCCAGCAAGGCCAATGCGTTGATGAGCCAGGTCAGCAGCAGGCGCATGAAAAAACCTTTCGATCCCGTCGGGGGAGTGATGAAGACACCCGTGAAGCTTGCATCACCTCAAGAGGGGATGCAAGGTCCGCAGGCGGGAGATGATACTGAGACTGCAGGGCCGGCCCCTCAAATCAAGAGAAGGCCGGCGCCAGGCAGGAATCAGTAGCGGTAGTGCTCAGGCTTGTAGGGGCCTTCGACCTTCACGCCAATGTAGGCGGCCTGTTCGGCGGTCAGTTCGCTCAACTGCGCATTGAGTTTCTTCAATTGCAGACGGGCGACCTTTTCGTCCAGGTGCTTGGGCAGCGTGTAGACGCCGACCGGATAGTCCTTGGTGTTGACGAACAGTTCGATCTGGGCAATGGTCTGGTTGGCGAAGGACGAGCTCATCACGTAGGACGGGTGGCCGGTGGCACAACCCAGGTTCACCAGGCGGCCTTCGGCCAGCAGGATGATGCGCTTGCCATCGGGGAAGATCACGTGGTCGACCTGCGGCTTGATGTTTTCCCAGGTGTACTGCTTCAGGGCGGCAACTTCGATTTCATTGTCGAAGTGGCCGATGTTGCAGACGATGGCCTGGTCCTTCATCTTCTTCATGTGCTCGTGGGTGATCACATGGTAGTTGCCGGTGGCGGTGACGAAGATGTCGCCATGTTCGGCGGCGTAGTCCATGGTCACCACGCGATAGCCTTCCATGGCGGCCTGCAGGGCACAGATCGGATCGATCTCGGTGACCCACACTTGCGCCGACAGCGCGCGCAGGGCCTGGGCCGAACCCTTGCCGACGTCACCGTAACCGGCCACGATGGCGACCTTGCCGGCGATCATCACGTCGGTGGCGCGCTTGATGCCGTCCACCAGCGATTCGCGGCAGCCGTACAGATTGTCGAACTTGGACTTGGTGACCGAGTCGTTGACGTTGATGGCCGGGAAAGCCAGCTTGCCTTCCTTGAACATCTGGTACAGGCGGTGCACGCCGGTGGTGGTCTCTTCGGTGACGCCCTTGATTTCCTTGATGCGCTTGGAATACCACTGCGGGTCCTTGGCCAGGGTGCGCTTGATGGCGTTGAAGAGGCACACGGCTTCTTCCGAATCCGGCTTGTCCAGCACCGAAATGTCCGCCTCGGCACGGGTGCCCAGGTGCAGCAGCACGGTGGCGTCGCCGCCATCGTCCAGGATCATGTTGGAATAGCCACCGTCGGTCCATTCGAAGATGCGGTGGGTGTAATCCCAGTACTCATCCAGGGTTTCGCCCTTGACGGCGAACACCGGGGTGCCGTTGGCCGCGATGGCCGCAGCAGCGTGATCCTGGGTCGAGTAGATGTTGCAGGAAGCCCAACGCACCTTGGCGCCCAGTGCTTCCAGGGTCTGGATCAGCACGGCGGTCTGGATGGTCATGTGCAACGAACCGGTGATGCGCGCGCCCTTCAGGGGCTGGGAGGCAGCGAATTCCTCGCGGATCGCCATCAGGCCCGGCATTTCGGTTTCGGCGATCTTGATTTCCTTGTGGCCCCAGTCGGCCAGCTTGATGTCTGCGACGATGTAGTCTTGGGTAGGATTGGTGGTCATGGCAATGGCGCTGTTCACGCCCTCCTTTCATGAAAAAGCCAGAAAAAAAGTAACGTGAGCGCGGTTGCCAGGCGACTTGCGCCTGTTCACCGCTTCAAGCCTGGCAGGGGATGTCCCTGTCGCAACGCTCCTTGCAGCGGTGAGGCATTGTGAGATTTGGCGTTCCGGACGCAATGCCAACATCGGAACAGTGCGCGAATCTTCATTCGCGGGAACAGCATTGTAGCGCGGGTCAGGCGTTAGTCAATCCTCGGAACAGGCGTGTGAATCGCTCTTCACACGCCTGTTGAGCAGGTTTGCAGATGCATTGGCGCTTCATTGTGCATGCTGCAAGCCGGCGCGTGCCGGATGGGCTGGCTTACAGGCCGGCCGAGGCACGCAGGGCGGCGACCTTGTCGGTGCGCTCCCAGGTGAATTCCGGCTCTTCGCGGCCGAAGTGGCCGTAAGCGGCGGTCTTGGCGTAGATCGGACGCAGCAGATCCAGCATCTGGACGATGCCCTTGGGACGCAGGTCGAAGTGCTCCTGGACCAGTTGGGCCAGCTTTTCATCGCTGATCTTGCCTGTGCCGAAGGTGGTCACCATGACCGAAGTCGGCTTGGCGATACCGATGGCATAGGACACCTGGATCTGGCAACGCTCGGCCAGGCCGGCAGCGACGATGTTCTTGGCCACATAGCGGCCGGCGTAGGCAGCCGAACGGTCGACCTTGGACGGATCCTTGCCGGAGAAAGCGCCGCCACCGTGGGGCGCCGCGCCACCATAGGTATCGACGATGATCTTGCGGCCGGTCAGGCCGCAGTCGCCCTGCGGGCCGCCGATGACGAAACGGCCTGTCGGGTTGATCAGGTAGCGGGTGTTCTTGAGCCACTCGGCCGGCAGCACCGGCTTGACGATTTCCTCGATGGCGGCTTCGTGGATGTCCTTCTGCTCCATCTCGGGCGCGTGCTGGGTCGACAGCACCACGGTATCGATGGCGACCGGCTTGCCATCCACATACTTCAGCGTGACCTGCGACTTGGCATCCGGACGCAGCCAGGGCAGGCGGCCATCCTTGCGCAGTTGCGACTGGCGCTCGACGATGCGGTGGGCGTAATAGATTGCGGCAGGCATCAGTTCCGGGGTTTCATTGCAGGCGTAGCCGAACATCAGGCCCTGATCGCCGGCACCTTGCTCCAGATCAACGCCACGGCCTTCGTCCACGCCCTGAGCGATGTCGGGAGATTGCTTGTCGTAGGCCACCAGCACGGCGCAGCTCTTGTAGTCGATGCCGAAGTCGGCGTTGTCGTAGCCGATGCGCTTGATGGTTTCGCGGGCCACATCGATGTAGTCGACGTTGGCGCGGGTGGTGATTTCACCGGCGAGGACCACCAGACCGGTGTTGCACAGGGTTTCGGCGGCGACGCGGGATTGAGGATCCTGGGTGAAAATGGCATCCAGGATGGCGTCCGAAATCTGGTCGGCAACCTTGTCGGGATGGCCTTCGGAGACGGATTCGGAAGTGAAGAGATATTCGTTGGACATGCAAGCCTCTGACTGAAAACGATTTACCAATGTCGCGGCCCATCGTTAGTCGTGCCTGCGACGCTTTAGCGATATTTGTACCCCGTCTCGCAAGTTGTCATTAACTCGACGGCTTGTGCTATTTTACGCGTCTTGCATTTTTCTGCAATTTGACGGCGGAGCAACTCCGCCTTTTTGTTATCGGCAAGTATGCTCGTTTCTTTATTCCGCCTGCTCTCTTTCCTGCCGCTGCCGGCCTTGCATGCCCTCGGCGTGGTGGTGGGCTGGCTGGTTTTCCTGCTCTCGCCCGCCTATCGCCGCCGCCTGACTGACAACATCACCCTGGCCGGCCATCGCGGCAGCCTGTGGAAATCGGTCGGGGAAGCCGGCAAGGGCATGTTCGAGCTGCCCTTCATCTGGTGCGCCCGCCCGGAACGGGTGTTGCGCACGGCGCGCATCGTCAACTGGGATCTGGTCCAGCAGGCACTGGACGCCAAGGCCGGCATCGTCTTCCTCACCCCGCACCTGGGCTGTTTCGAGATTTCGGCGCAGTCGGTGGCGCGCCATCACAGCCTGAGCGTGCTGTACCGCCCACCGCGCAAGGCCGCACTCAAGCCGCTCATCGAGGGTGCCCGCGCCCGCGCCAACCTGCACCTGGCACCGGCCAACCTGTCCGGCGTGCGTATCCTGCTCAAGGCCTTGAAGAATGGCCAGGCCATCGGCCTGCTGCCGGACCAGGTGCCGCAGAATGGCGAAGGCGTGTGGGCCAATTTCTTCGGCAAGCCGGCCTACACCATGACCCTGCCAGCCAAGCTGCAACAGATGAGCGGCGCGCCCATCATCCTGGCCTATGCCGAGCGCCTGTCCTGGGGACGCGGCTACGCCATCCATTTCGTGGCCTTTGAAGGTGAACTGGGCGAAACGCCCGAGCAACAGGCTCGTGCCATCAACGCCGCCATGGAAAAGCTGATCGCCCGCTGCCCGGCGCAATACATCTGGAGCTACAACCGCTACAAGACGCCCCCGGGCGTGACCCCGCCGGGAGCCACTCAATGAGAGCCCTGATCGGGCTGATGTGGCTGCTGCACTGGTTGCCGCTGCCCATTCTGGGACGGCTGGGCGAGGCGCTGGGCTGGCTGCTCTATATCTATATGCGCCCGCGCCGCCGGATCACCCTGATCAACCTGCGGCTGTGCTTTCCCGAGAAATCGGAAGAGGAACGCCGCCTCATTGCCCGCCGCCACTTCCAGGCCTACGCCCGCAGCGCCCTGGAGCGCGGCATCCTGTGGTGGGCCCCGGAGTCCCGCCTGAAGCGCCTGATCCAGGTCGAGCCCGGCGTTCCCTTCGAGACGCTCGACAAGGGTCCGACCATCCTGCTGTGCCCGCATTTCGTCTGCCTGGAGATTCCCGGCATCGCGCTGGTGCTCAACTCGGACTACTCGGTCTGCACCATCTACTCCCGCCAGCAGAACGAAGTGGTGGACCAGGCCCTGCTCAAGGGGCGCTCGCGCTTCCGCCCGGTGACCCTGCTGGCGCGCGAGAAAGGGGTCAAACCCATCATTCGCGCCATGCGCGAGGGCCTGCCCTTCATCATGCTGCCGGATATGGATTTCGGCACCCGCGATGCCGAGTTCGTCCCCTTCTTCGGCGTGCCGGCCGCGACGCTCACTGCCACCGCCCGCATCGCGGCGGCCACCGGCGCGTCGGTGGTGCCGGTGATCACCACCTTCCTGCCCGGCTATCGCGGCTGGAAGACCACTTTCTATCCGGCCTGGGAAAACTATCCGGGCGACGATATCGTGGCCGCCACCCGCCGCATGAATGCCTTCATCGAAGAACGCGTGCTGGAAGCCCCGGCCGAATATTTCTGGGCGCACAAGCGTTTCAAGAACCGGCCCCCGGGCGAGCCCGACGTCTACCGCAAGGGCCAGCACTAGGCCCTGATCTCCCTCCCTGCGCCCTGTGAATCGGGCGCGGCGTACTTATAATGATGTGATGAAAATCAAATTTACCAAGATGCATGGTGCCGGCAACGACTTCGTCGTGCTTGATGCCGTGAACCAGGCCATTTCGCTCACCCCAGCCCAGTGGCAGTTCATCGCCGACCGCCGCTTCGGCATCGGCGCCGACCAGATGCTGGTGGTGGAAAAGGCGCAAGCCCCTGGCGTCGATTTCCGTTATCGCATCTACAACGCCGATGGCGGCGAGGTGGAGCAATGCGGCAACGGCGCGCGCGCCTTCGTGCGTTTCGTTACCGAAAAGGGCCTGACCGACAAGCGGGCGATCCGGGTGGAAACCATGTCCGGCGTAATCGAACCGCGCCTGGAAGCAGACGGCCAGATCACCGTGGACATGGGCGCGCCCATCCTCACGCCGGCCGACGTCCCCTTCGACAGCCGCGGCCTGCAACACCGCACCGAAGCCGAGGACACGCTGTGGCCGCTGGACGTGGCCGGCAAGACCACCTGGATCTCGGTGGTGTCGATGGGCAACCCGCATGCGGTGCAAGTGGTGGAGGACAGCGAAGCGGCCCCGGTCCTGGTGGACGGACCGCTGATCGAGCACCATGAACGTTTCCCCAAGCGCGTCAACGCGGGTTTCATGCAGGTGGTGGATCGCCATCACATCAATCTGCGCGTCTACGAACGCGGTGCCGGAGAAACCCTGGCCTGCGGCACCGGCGCCTGTGCCGCGGTCGTCGCGGGTATCCGCCGTGGCCTGCTGGATTCGCCGGTAGCGGTCCAGACCCATGGCGGCGTGCTCAACATCGCCTGGGCCGGCCCGGGCGAACCGGTGATGATGACCGGCCCTGCGGTGACGGTGTTTGAAGGCGAAATCGAACTGCCTGATTCGCTTTGATCCCGGACCGACAGCAGATATAACAAAGCGGCTTGCTGAAGCATCAGCAAGCCGCTTTCCATTTGCGCTGCATGACTTGCGCAGATCAGTGCTTCTGAATCTGTCAGGCCGCCAGATCCTGGGTCTCGGCTTCCTCGTCTTCCTGCGACTGGGGCAGCACGGTCTTCAGACGGTACAGACGCTGGCGGTAGTTGCCTTCCGGCCCGCTGGGACCGCAGTCCATGTCTTCGAAGAGCCGTCCGATACGGTTGAGCGTGCCACGCTGCTCGCCGGTCTCCACCATGATGAGCCGCCGCTTGCTGCGCGCGTACTGGCTGCGGATGTCGATCATCAGGCAATGTCCGCAATCCGCCTGCTTCAGGTCGATCAGCAGGGCTTCCGGCCGGGTCAGGCCAAACAGCATGGCCAGCTCGATGCGGGCGGCCAGGAAGGGATGGGCATTGACCTGCTCGCGGCTCATCTGTGCGCGGGCCTGCACGGCCCAGGCGGCAGATTGCGGACGATCCGCCACCTTGTCGAGCAAGGCTTGCGCCTGTTGCGCACCCTGGCTTGCCGCCTTTTGCAACCAGTACAGCGCACGCACGTCATTGGCGGGATCGTCACGCCGGTTGCGCCACGCGCCCACGCCGCATTCCAGCTGCGCCTCCACATGACCCATCTCGGCGGCACGCTCCAAATAATGCTGCACATCGGCAAGGTTGCGCTGTGAAAATTCCGGCTTCAAATAGATACGGGAAAGAACAAACCAGGCCGCTGCCATCCCCTGCTCGCCCGCCAGGGTCAGCCAGCGGATGGCCTTCTTGTAATTGGCCGAGCCTTGTCCGGCAAATCGGCGCTCACCCGAGGCATCTACCCGCCCATACAACAGGCCCAGGGCCAGTTGCGCATCCCGGTCGCAGGCCAGGGCCGCCAGTTCCAGCAGTTGCTGGGCCTGCAGGAGATCAGGGCGCTTGTCGGACTGGTGCACTTCGGCCAGGCGGCGCAGCAACTGGATGTTCTGCGCACCGAGCGCTGCAGCCAGCGCCTCCGAAGGAGCATTGAGCTGCGCCACTTGCTGTTCATGCTGGCGCAACAGGGCATCGGCCAGGGGCTGGGCGCGCTGGCGGAAGGCCACAAAGTCGGACTGCTGCCAGGCGCTGTCGGCCAGCGCATGCTGGGCCTGCTCGATGCCGGCATCGGCGGCTTTCTGCGTCCACTGCTGCAATTGCTCGGGCCTGACCATCGCCGCCGCCGCTGGCGCCACATCGGCTGCGGCCTCTGACGATACTGCTGTCGGGACCAGCATGCGTTCGCCCTGACGTGCCAGCAGCCACTGGGCATCCGGATCGCCCTCCGCTGCCACCGTTTCCAGCGCGCGCAGCGCGCGGTTCTTCTGCTCGGGACTGGCCGCCGCCACGCCGGCAGGGTGTTCCAGGACCAGGCGCGCCAAGGTCAGACCAGCGCGCGTGGCCCCCGCCTCGAAGGCGCGCTCGTACCATTGCGCAGCTTCGTGCGGCTTGCCCAGCTGGCTCACAACTTCATAGGGAATATGCCGGGCAATGAGCATCCAGGCATCGGCCAAGCCCTGGCGGGCAGCCCGCTCCAGCCAGTGCCATGCGGTGCCCGGACTTTGCGGCAAACCATTGCCGCCAAACAGGTAGCGCTGGCCCAGGCTCAGTTGCGCCTGGGCATCTCCGGCACGTGCTGCCCGGATGATTGCTAGATCCTCGCGATTGGCCATCCAGCCTCCACATCAGGTCAGAAAGCCAAAATTATGCCGCACAATCGACATTTTTTTAAAATTCCCTAGAAAAGTATCCAAATGCATCGTTTTAACAACAAACTTGTTGACGAGACGGGGCGGATCAAGTTTTGCTCGGCCATGCCGTTAATGAGTGACACGCTGCAAGCCAAAATTTGCCTGTCATGCATTGACGGGCAGGAAAGCGTTTGAAAAAAACAACACTCCATCCGTGGATTGACGCTTTCAACCAAAATTCCTCCCTCCACGTGACCAATCTGCGGCCACGCCAAATGAGAACCCTTAATGTCTCACCATCCGACCAGAAGTACGGATCCTCAAGACTATTTTTATAGAAGGATGTCAAATGAAAAAATCTCTGCTGGCACTGGCCGTCCTCGGCGCGTTCGCAGGTGCTGCTCAAGCACAAAGCTCCGTTACTATCTACGGTATCGTTGATACCGGTGTTGTTTACACCAGCAAGGTTGCTGTTGGTTCGGGCACCGGCAGCAAGTTCGGCCTGAATTCGGGCGTCGTCCAAGGTTCGCGCATTGGTTTCAAGGGCGTTGAAGATCTGGGTGGCGGCCTGTCGGCTGTGTTCCAACTGGAAACCGGCTTCACCAACGACAACGGCGGCCTGCAAGGTTCCGACGCCGTGACCTCCTCCAACCTGTTCCGTCGCAAGTCCGTGGTTGGTCTGGCTGGCGGCTTCGGTACCGTCTTGCTGGGTCGTCAAACCGACTTCGCTGACACCATCTCCGCTTACACCTCCGTCAACGATTTCGGTGGCGTGACCGGTGCTGTCGGCCACAACCTGAACCGTCTGGAAGGTACCCGTACCAACAACTCGATCAGCTACACCACCGCCAACCTGAGCGGCTTCACTGGTAACCTGATCTACGGCTTCGGCGAAACCGCTGGCAAGACCTCCGCTGGTCAATCCTTCGGTCTGGGTGCCAAGTACGACAACGGTCCTCTGGGTCTGGGTGTGAACTACTACCAGTCCAAGCAAGGTTCGACCCCGTCTGACACTTCGCTGATCCAAGGCGTTGCTCCGGCAGCTGGCACCACCTCCGCCGCTCTGACCGCAACCCAGAACTACCAGAACACCACCGCTCTGAACAGCGCCAACGCTGGTTCGACCGCCTACAAGGGCTGGAACCTGGTTGCCAGCTATCAGTTCGGCCCGGCACGCGTGTACGGTAACTGGTCGCGCGTCAAGCAAGACCTGAACACCCAAGCCAACCTGACCTCCATCGGCGTCGGCGCTCTGTCGACTCTGGGTAACCGTACCCTGGCTCGTTCGACCAAGGCTGACATCTACGAACTGGGTACCGCTTACTCGCTGTCCCCGTCCCTGAAGCTGCTGGGCGCAGTGACTCACACCCGTGCTGACTTCGACGGCGTGAGCACCAAGGGCAAGCTGACCCAGTACAGCCTGGGTGCTGACTACTGGCTGTCGAAGCGTACCGACCTGTACGCCTTCGTCGCCAACACCCGCGCTTCG
Organism: Herbaspirillum sp. Her4; assembly: GCF_057961335.1. Classification (NCBI taxonomy): domain Bacteria; kingdom Pseudomonadati; phylum Pseudomonadota; class Betaproteobacteria; order Burkholderiales; family Oxalobacteraceae; genus Herbaspirillum; species Herbaspirillum sp. Her4. The sequence continues at coordinate 412,886 of NZ_CM176330.1, forward strand.
GATATCGTCAACACCGGCGTCCTGGGTGATTCGACTGGCTCCGACGCCAGCCAAACCGCTGTTGCCGTTGGTATCCGTCACAAGTTCTAATTCAAGGACCTGAAACCGGTGTGAACACATCGGTCTCAACCTGAGTTGAACCTGAGTCGTACCGAAAGAGGCCTGCATGAGCAATCATGCAGGCCTCTTTCTTTTTGCCCTCATCCGCAGCCATCGCCCCGTCCAACTACCCTGAACGGCGCCGATGATTGTCAGTGTGTCCGATAGCGAGGATAATCTCGCGATACTTCCGGTGCGCCCCTCCCCGCGCGCCACCGGCACTCCAACACAGACCCCGCGACGATGACCACCGAACTGGATTCCAGCCTGATTGCCGACTACCTGCTCGACCACCCTCATTTCTTCGAGGAGCATGCCGAACTGCTTTCGACGGTCAAGCTCACCAGCCCGGTCATGGGCCGCGCCGTGTCGCTGCAGGAACGCCAGATGGAAATCCTGCGCGAGAAGATCCGCGTACAGGAGCTGCGCATGGCCGATCTCATGCGCATCGCCCAGGAAAACGACGAGATCACTAGCAAATTCCAGGCATGGAGCCGCGCCCTGCTGCTCACGCGCGATGCCGATGACCTGCCGCGCGTGCTGGTGGACCGCCTGCAGGAAATCTTCCACGTGCCGCAAGTGACGGTCCGCCTGTGGAACCTGGGCCCGGCCCACGCCGGCAACTGGGCCACGCAGGAAGTCTCGGACGACGCCCGCATCTTCGCCAATGGCCTGTCGGCCCCGTTCTGCGGTCCCAACAAGGATTTCGAAGCCGCGACCTGGCTGGACGATGCCGCCTCCGTGAAGTCGGTCGCCATGCTGCCGCTGCGCGTCGGTGCGGCACCGGAAGCCTTCGGCTTGCTGGTGCTGGGATCGCCCGATCCGAATCGCTTCACTGCCGACATGGGCACCGATTTCCTGACCCGCATCGGCGAAACCGGCAGCGCCGCGCTGGCCTGCCTGCTGCGCTGAGCGCGGCCGAGCGCGTCCCACCGGGAGTCATGGCATGGATGGCCCAGCTTCCCCGGCTTCTTCCCTGATCGGACAGTATCTTTCCTTCCTGCGCAGCCAGCGCAAGCTGTCGCCGCACACGCTGGACAGCTATGCGCGCGACCTGCAGGAGCTGCGCGCCCTGCTGGCCCCCGCCGATCAACCGCAAGAGACCGAACCCGCGCTGCAGCGCGTGACCCAGGCCCAGATCCGCAAATGCGCTGCGCGCCTGCATGCGCGCGGGCTGAATGCACGCTCCATCTCGCGCAAGCTGTCGGCCTGGCGCGGCCTGTTCGCCTGGCTGGCCGTGGAACAGGCGATGCCTGCCAACCCGGTCGACGGCGTCAAGCCGCCCAAGAAGAGCAAACCCCTGCCCAAGGCCCTGCCGGCCGACGAAGCCATCCGCCTGGTCTCCCAGGCCGATCCGGCGCGCGACCCCGATTCCACCCTGGCGGCCTGCAACCGGGCCATGTTCGAACTACTGTATTCGAGTGGGCTGCGGGTCTCTGAACTGGCCGGCATTGATGTGAAAGATGTACGCGAAGGCCCTTACGAATCAGCAGGCTGGATCGATCTGGAAGAAGCGGAAGTCACCGTGACCGGCAAGGGCGGCAAGAAGCGCAAGGTCCCGGTCGGGCAGGCCGCGCTGCAGGCGATCCGCGACTGGCTGCCCCTGCGCGCCAGTCTGGTCAAGGCCGATGGCGGCATGGATGGCCATGCGCTGTTTCTCAATGAACGGGGAGCGCGCATGTCGCCTCGGGTCACGCAGCTGCGCCTGAAAGCGCATGGCAAGAGTGTGGAGATGCCGGCCGACGTCCATCCGCACATGCTGCGGCATTCCTTCGCCTCGCATGTACTGCAGAGCTCGGGGGACTTGCGGGCGGTACAGGAAATGCTGGGCCACGCTTCCATCACCGCCACCCAGGTCTACACCGCACTGGACTTCCAGCGCCTGGCCCAGGTCTACGACCAGGCCCATCCGCGCGCCCGCAAGGGCGGCGAGAAATAGTCACTGACGAGCCACAGTCCGGCCGCCGGCCGCGCCGCCGCGAGCGCCGGGCCGTGATCGGCTAAAATGGAGGCTTCCGCACGCCACGTGCTACTGAATCCTTTCGCCAGTCCTGCTGGCCCAGCACACTCGCCCATGCCGACCATGAAAGCCAAAGCCGCCGACTCCTCTCCCGCCAGCACCGCCGCCCAGGCTGCGACGGTGACCGCGCTGGCCGAGGCGCAGCTGCGCGAGGCCGGCGTGCGCGTGACGCAAGCCCGGGTCAACGTCCTGGGCGCGCTGCTGGAAACCCGCAGCGCCGCCTCCCATCAGGATATCCAGGATCGCTTTGCCGACATGGACCGGGTCACCCTCTACCGTGCCCTGGATTGCCTGACCGAAGCCGGCCTGGCACACAAGATCTCCAGCGACGACCGCATCTTCCGCTACAGCGCTGGTGCCGATCACGCTGAACACGGGCTGCACGACCATGCGCAGGGCAAACAACACCAGCACGGCCACTTCAAGTGCACCCGCTGCAACCGCGTGTTCTGCCTGGATGCCAGCGATGGCACCGACTTCCTGGCCACCGTGCTGCCCGATGCCGACCGTCACCGCTCCACCGCCGCGCAACTGCAGTCGGCCTTGCGCAAGACCCTGGGCAAGGGCTTCCAGAGTCACGAAGTGGAACTGACCATCAAAGGCTGGTGCGCCGACTGCGCCGACTGACTTTTTGACACATCCCTTCAGGTCAGCGCGCAGCCCCCAGCGCCGCAAGCCGTCGCGGCAGCTGCCGCACTGAACGAACCTTCACATCGACAAAACCCGGCAGGCGACTGAGCGCACGCTGGCCTCCCATGTGCCCGAGCAGGGCCTGGCTACCGCGCAGGTACTGGGTGACCCATGCCGTGCGCACGCCCAACTCGCGGGCACTCTTGAGGTTATCCACCGTATCCTCGACCAGGATGCAGCGCCGTGGGGCCACCTTGTGGCGCGCCAACAGCTTGCGCAGCATGATGCGCGAAGGCTTGGGGCGCAGCTGGCGATGCACGTGCATGGATTCGATGGAAATGTGATGCGAGAAATGCCGGTGCAGCCCCAGGTGCCGCACCAGCTCGCGCGAATAGCGGCGCGGCGCATTGGTGAGCAGGATCTTCTGCCCCGGCAACTGCGAGAGCCAGCGGCCGATGCCGCGCTCGGCGCGCACCATGCCCGGGAGGTCGTCGAACAGATGCGCTTCATGCAGGAATTCATCCACCCCCAATCCATGATGCCGCACCAGCCCCAGCAGGGTCGCGCCGTAGAGCTTCCAGTAATGCCGCCGCAGGTAATTGACCGCGGCTTCGTCGCTGGGCTGGCCATCGTTGTCCAGCACGCGCTTGATGATGCGATTCATGTTGGTGTTGATGGCGGGGAAGATCGCGTGCGAGGCGTTGTGCAGGGTATTGTCGAGATCGAACAGCCAGAGCGGTGTAGTATTGGACGCCATAAAAAGACCGGCGCGCCGCCGTCGCCGGGGCGCACCTTCAGCAAGCTAGGAAAGAAAGGCCAGCAGTGACCGGATTGATGCAACGCTTGATTATAGTGAGTTTGACCTGGCTGTCCTGCCTGAACTTGCTCTCCCCGGCCCGCGCCGCGACGCCAGCCGATGCAGCTCCGCCCGCCCCGCCGCGCGGCGCGCTCTACCAGGTCTCCGATGGCCGCCATACGCTGCTGCTGTTTGGCACCATCCACGTCGGCGCGCCCGATTTCTATCCGCTGGAACCGAAACTTCAGCAAGCCCTGGCCGCCGCCCCCACGCTGGCGCTGGAACTGGATCCGCAGAACGCCGCCGCCATGCAGAGCGCAGTGCAGCGCTATGCGGTCTATCCTGCCGGTCAACAACTGCTGGACCAACTCGACCCGGCGCTGCGCGAACGGACCCGAACCACGCTGCAGCGTTTCGGCATGACGCCGGACAACGTGCAGCAACTGCGTCCCTGGATGCTGGCCATGGCCCTGACCGTGCAGGAATATGTGCGCCACGGCTATCGCACCGACCTGGCCGTGGACAGCCATCTGGCTGCGACGGTGCGCGCACATGGCGGCAAGGTGATCGAACTGGAAAGCGCCGACCGCCAGTTGGGCCTGTTCAGCAAGCTGACGCCGGCGCAGCAGGCGCAATTCCTGTCCGATACCCTGCAGGAGCTGGACGATGCCGACCTCACCCGCAAGCTCGATCGCCTGGTGGCGGCCTGGCGCAGGGCCGACAGTGCCGACTTCGGTGCCGCCTTGCAGGAGATGCAGCAGGATGACAGTTTGGCCAGCCGCTTTGCGGTGCAAACCCTGCTGCGTGAGCGCAATCCTGGCCTGGCGGCGGGCATTGCCGGCCTGCTGCGCCAACAGGACAAGGCCGTGGCGGCTATCGGCATCCTGCATCTGGTCGGGCCGGACAGCGTGCCGGTGCTGCTGGAAAAGCAGGGCTTGCAGGTCAGGCAACTTTACTGAACGCGACCACTACGGCGCTGCAAAACGCTGTGAACAAAAAAGGATGAGCAAGCTCATCCCTTTTTTACAACCGAACCGCGCCGCGATCAGTGCGAACGGATCATGGTCCCGAAGGCCTGCTCGGTCAGCACTTCCAGCAGCAGCGAGTGTTCAATACGGCCATCGATGATGTGTACCGTGTTCACGCCCGACTTGGCCGCATCCAGCGCCGAAGAGATCTTGGGCAGCATGCCGCCGGAGATGGTGCCGTCGGCGAACATCTCGTCGATCTCGCGCGCCGACAAATCGGTCAGCAGGTTGCCGGCCTTGTCCTGGACACCGGCGATGTTGGTCATCATGATCAGCTTTTCGGCGTGCAGGATCTCGGCGATCTTGCCGGCCACCACGTCGGCATTGATGTTGTAGGCCTGGCCGTCGTCGCCGAAACCGATCGGCGAGATGATGGGGATGAAGGCATCATCCTGCAGCGCCTTGACCACCGCCGGGTTGATCGCGTCGATCTCACCCACGTAGCCGATGTCGAGGAATTGACCCGGATGCTCCTTGTCCGGCATCTGCATCTTGCGCGCGCGGATCAGGCCGCCGTCCTTGCCGGTGAGGCCCACCGCCTGGCCGCCATAGTGATTGATCAGCATCACGATGTCCTGCTGCACCTCACCGCCCAGCACCCATTCCACCACTTCCATGGTTTCTTCATCGGTAATGCGCATGCCCTGCACGAAGGTCCCCTGCTTGCCGATCTTCTTGAGCGCCGCATCGATCTGCGGGCCGCCGCCGTGGACCACCACCGGGTTCATGCCGACCAGCTTCAACAGGATCACGTCGCGCGCGAAGCCGTGCTTCAGGCTCTCTTCGGTCATCGCGTTGCCGCCGTACTTGACCACGATGGTCTTGCCGTGGAATTTGCGGATATACGGCAGCGCCTCGGCCAGGATTTCGGCTTTGATCTGCGGGGCTACGTGGGTGAGGTCGGTGGTCATGGCAATGTCCTGTCGATGCGATGAGGAAAAGGTGATGGGGTGATGCGGTTAGGGACGCGATTTTACATGGAAAGCCGCTTGCCTTCGCACTGCAACATGCGGCGTGTCCTATCCAGACAACGCCGCCGCGCTCAGGCGCTGCAGGCGCGGATTTCCTGATCCGGGAAGGCGCTCTTGATGTTCTCCAGTGCGGTGCGGGCTTCCGGGCTCAGGTCGCGCAGCTGGAATACCTGTTTGCCGGCCCCCGAGCGGCGCGCAATGATGCGGGCGCTGCGCACGCCCCGCGAGATCAACTGGCCCACATAGGCCTTGGCCGCCTCCTCGGTACGGAAGATGCCCAGCGAGACGCCCGAACGCAGTGCCGGATTGGGGAAACTGTCTGGAATGACGTAGAAATCGCCGATACCCAGCCGGCGCAGTTCGGCGATGCGGCGGTCCGCGCCCTCGCGGCCATCCTGGGGCGGGATGTAGACCATGTGGCTGGTGACGTCCTGGGTCAGCTTCTGGACCACCTTGTCGCCCAGCTTGAGGCTGGCCAGCTGGTCCGAGAAGCGGCGGGCGTCGGCGGCGGTAAAGTTGCCGACTTCGGTACAGGAAGGCGTGACCGTGGCGACCTGCGGGACCGCTGGCTGGGCCGGGGCTGCCGTGGCGGGGGTGGCCGCAGGGGCAGGCGCTGCGGCCGCCGTCCCAGTGTCGGCAGCGGCGGCCTGCGCGATCGCTGGCTGCGCGCGCAGTTGCGACGCGAGTTTGTCGCTATTGGCGGGCAGCACGCTGAGCAGTTCCGGGCGCAATTGCTCAGCCAGGCGCTGCGGCTCGCGCCGTTCGGACGCGTTGGCACCGAAATAGCCGCGCGACATCCCGAACAGGACCACGTTACCTACCAGCAACAGCCAAAAAAGCAGTTTCAGCTTCATCCGCGCCCAGTCTTCCTTGCCCTCATTGATTTGCCTGTCTGCATGGACAAGCGCTCAGCGTCCATGGTTCATACCCGCATGGTGGCCATATGAAGGCCTATGAGCACCAGATTATCCACTTTTTCCAGTGGCGTATCGCCCGATGCGAGATACGGCGCCAGCAACAAGCCGGCGCCCCCGGCCAGCAGGCAGCGCAGCGGAACGTTCGGACGCAGGCGCCGCCGCTCGGCCAGCGCATGCTCGATGGCTCCGACCTGGGCCGCGATGCAGCCGGCGACGATGGCCTCGACGGTATTGTCCGCAAACAGGCGTTCGGGCGGTGCGGCGCCATCGATGCGCGGCAGCTGGGCGGTATTCAAGGCCAGCGAGGTGGCCATGGTACCGAATCCCGGCAGGATCATGCCGCCCTCGAAGCACCCGTCGGCACTGACCACGTCGATGGTGGTGGCCGTGCCGCAGGTCGCCACCAGCAACTCCTGGTCCGGAAACAGGGCCCGCGCGCCAATGGCCGCTGCAAAGCGGTCGCAGCCCAGCTGGCCGGGTTGGCGGTAGCCATTGCGCACGCCAGCCCGCTCGGCGGTGGAAGCGAACCATTCGACGATCACACGCGGTCCGAAGACACCGTGCAGAAGGGCCTGCAGGCTGTCGCGCAGGGCCGGGCCGGCGACGTTGGACACACAGATCTGCAACTCCTCCTCAGGAGCAGCCTGTCTGGCCAGTGCCCCCCAGTCCCGTGCCAGCATCTCCACCTGGGCGCGTTCCACCGCGCCTTGCTGCTGCCAGCGCGGCAACGGCGCCATACTCCGATCCGCATCAGCCACGACCGCCCACTTGATGCGGGTGTTACCGGCGTCGACCAGCAGCCTCATGCGTCTTGCAACCGCAAGGAGACATCCCCGGCCAGGATCTCGACCTGCCCGGCCTCGGTGTCCATGAGGAATCGGCCCATCATGTCCACGCCCACGGCCGTGCCTTCCTGCAGCACGCGGCCATTCTCGACGATCTTGACGGCCTGGCCGGCATAGGCGTGGAAGGCTTCCCAGCGCTTGACGAAGGCCCCGAAGCCGCGCGCCTCGAACTCTTCCAATACGCCTGCCAGCGCGCTGGCGATGATGGCCAGCACGGTTTCGCGCGGCGGCTTCTGCAGTTCGGGGGCCGCACCGATGGCGCGCTGCAGTTCATCTTCCAGCCCCGGCGGAACCGCCAGATTCAGTCCGATGCCGATCACGGCCCAGGTGGCATTGCCCTGGCGGCCATCCGCGGCGGTCTCGATCAGGACACCGGCCAGCTTGGCGCCATCGCGCAAGACGTCATTGGGCCACTTCAGTTGCGGCCGGATGCCGAACACTTCCAGCGCCTCGGCCAGCGCCACGCCCACAGCCAGCGGCAGACCCAGCAGCGCGTGCATGGGACGCTGCAGGCGCCAGGCCAGCGAAAAGGTCAGGGAATCTTCCGGTGCGGCGCGCCACGGACGGCCCGCGCGGCCACGGCCGGCGGTCTGGCGGTCGGCCACCAGCAGCAGCGGACGCTGCAGGGACGACAGGCGCTGCATCAGGTCGACATTGGTGGAACCGGTCTCGGCCACGGCTTCGACATCGATGCGTTGCTGCCCCTGGGGATCGGAACCGGCCAGGAGCATGCCGATGCGCTCGGGACGCACCAGCGGTGCCGATTCAGACTCGGCGGGCATGGGAAAAGTCAGTGTCATGCGGGCATTGTAACGGCAGAGCGCGCCTGCGCGGGGTAGTGGGCGCGCTGCAATGGTAAAGACGGCAGCCGGCCGGCGCGGCCCGGCCCGAAATCGGTTACCCTCTGGCCCATGCCCGTTCCACCCGATGCCCGCTCCGAGCCTCCCGCTACCCCGGCCAGTGCACCGGCAGCCTCGTCGTTCGCGCGCGTGAGCCTGCTGGTCTATACCCTGCTGATCGTCTATGCCAGCTGGTATCCCTTCTCCGGCTGGCGCGACATGGGTATCAAACCCTTCGATTACTTGGGCGCGCGCCTGCCCTACTACTGGACCGTGTTCGACGTCTGGACCAACGTGGCCGGCTACATCCCGCTGGGCCTGCTGCTGGTGCTGGCCCTGCACCCGCATCTGCGCCCCTGGTGGGCGATATGGCCGGCCACGGTGGCCGGTGTGCTGCTGTCGGCCTGCATGGAGGCGGTGCAGACCTACCTGCCCACGCGCGTGTCCTCCAATCTCGACCTGCTGACCAATTCGCTGGGCGTGGCGCTGGGGGCCGTGCTGGGCGCAGCTTGCAGTCGTTATTTCCTGGAGGATAGCCGCTTCCTGATGCTGCGCCGCCGCTGGTTCTCGGGCGCGGCCAGCCGCGGGCTGGTGGTAGCGTGGCTGTGGCCGCTGGCGCTGATTTATCCACAGAACCACCTGTTCGGCCTGGGACATCTGGTGCCGCCGTTGTCTGCATTCTTTTCCGACCTGTTCGATACCCCCATCGACCTCGCCACCACCTGGCTCAACAGCGCGCAACCGAGCGCCGAGCAATACTGGCTGGCCGACGTCATCGTCACCGCCTGCGGCCTGACCGGCGCGGCCCTGCTGGTGCTGCTGCTGATGCGCCGCCAGGCCCCGCGCCGGCGGCTGGTAACGCTTTACCTGCTAGCCTGCATCGCGGCCAAGTCGCTGGCGTGCGCGCTGTTCTTCGCGCCGCAGAATGCCTTCGTCTGGATTTCGCCCAGTGCCGTGGGCGGCATCATGCTGGGGACACTGATGATCGTCGGCCTGGCCTGGGCCCCGCCCACGGCGCAGCGGCGAGTGGCAGCGCTGGCACTGATCCTGAGCCTGGTGGTCACCAACGCAGTCCCGGCCAATCCCTATTACCTCTCCACGCTGGAGACCTGGGTCCAGGGCAAATTCCTCAACTTCGACGGGGCCGCGCAGTTCCTGTCGGTGCTGTGGCCCTTCCTGGCGATCTGGTTCCTGTTGCACCCGGTGCACCGCAGGCCGGGCTGAGCGGGGTGTATCATTGACGTTTTGCCGGCCCGCGCCGGCACTGCCGTCACTCTCCACAGGGCATTCCATGAGCGATCAAGAGCAACCGCAAGAGCAAGAGCAACCCTATTACGAACATCACGTCTTCTTCTGCCTGAACCAGCGCAAGCCGGGCGAACGTACCTGCTGTGCCGACAAGGGCGCGCAGGCCGCGCAGGAACACGCCAAGAAGCGCATCAAGCAACTGGGCCTGTCCGCGCCCGGCAAGGTCCGCATCAACAAGGCCGGCTGCCTGGAGCGCTGCGAAGAAGGCCCGGTGGTGGTGATCTACCCGCAAGGCACCTGGTACACCTACGTCGACAATGAAGACATCGACGAGATCATCGACAGCCACATCGTCGGCGGCAAGGTCGTGGACCGCCTGAAAATCTGACGATATGAAAGTTTGATCATGCTGCCGCCCCCAAGCCGGGCGCAGCAAGCTTCCCCTCATCCGTTTCCCCGCACGCCATGAACGTACATACCCAACACTTCCAGATCGCCGGTGCCGTCGGCCAGCTCGAATGCGCACTCGACCTGCCGGATCCCGAGCAATTCGCCGCGCCCGTCGGCCTGGCCTTGGTGGCCCATCCGCATCCGCTGTATGGCGGCACGATGGACAACAAGGTCGCACAAACCCTGGCCCGCACCTTCCTGGCGCTGGGCTACGTGGCGGTGCGCATGAATTTCCGCGGCGTGGGCAAGTCCGAAGGCGTACACGACCACGGTGCCGGCGAGACCGACGACATGGCCCTGCTGCTGCAGCACATGCGATCGCAGTATCCGGACCTGCCGCTGGCCTTGGCCGGCTTCTCCTTCGGCACCTTCGTCCAGGCGCAATTGCAGCAGCGCCTGCTGCAACAGGATGCGGCCAGCGCCGCCGAGCGCCTGGTGCTGGTCGGCACGGCCGCCGGCAAGTGGCCCATGCCGCCGGCGCCGGCCAATACCATCCTGATCCACGGCGAGCAGGACGACACCATTCCCCTGTCCGCCGTCCTGGACTGGGCGCGCCCGCAGGAGCTGCCGGTGGTGGTGATTCCGGGCTCGGATCACTTTTTTCACCGCAAGCTGCAACATATCAAGAACGTCGTGGTCGAAAGCTGGCATCGCCGCCCGGCGCAGCTTCCGGCCTGAAGGTTTCCGGCACGTCCGGCGTTCATCCGGAAGCATGGCGGCGCTGTACGAGGCCAGAGCCAGGGTGCATGCCGGTATCGTGAGGGGATTTTCGGGGATGAAGATCCATTCAATTGGGAACGATGCCACATGACGTTTTATAATTCAGTGCGACCAGCCAGACCGACGCAGCGCGCGCCATTGCGGTTGTTCGTATCGATTGAACCAGACTGATCCGTCCTGCCTCACCCTCTTTTCAAACCAACAGCTACGATGTTCCCCCGTGCTGGCAATTTTTCTTAGGCACCGATGAAAAAGCTTCTCGCGGCATTTGCCGCAACCGTCCTTTCCCTTTCCGCCCTGACCGCCTCCGCCCAAAGCCTGCCGCCGCCGACCGTGGCGGCCAAGAGCTGGCTGCTGCTGGATGCCTCGGCCAACCAGGTGATCGCCTCCAGCGACGCCGACACCCGCGTGGAACCGGCCTCGCTGACCAAGCTGATGACCGCCTACCTGGCCTTCGCCGCCCTGCGCGACAAGCGCCTGAGCCTGGAGCAGGAAGTGAACGTTTCAGTCAACGCCTGGAAGGTCGATCCGAGCAGCTCCAAGATGTTCATCGAGCCCAACAAGCCAGTCTCGATCGACAACCTGCTGTATGGCCTGATCTCGGTCTCCGGCAATGACGCCGCCGTGGCCGTGGCCGAAGCCGTCTCCGGTACGGAAGATGCCTTCGTGCAGCTGATGAACCGTGAAGCGCAGCGCCAGGGCCTGACCAACACCCACTTCAGCAACCCGCACGGCCTGCCCAGCGCCGACACGTACACGACCGCGCGCGACCTGTCCATTCTGTGCCGCAACCTGATCAACGACTTCCCTGACTATTACAAGCGCTATTACTCGGTCAAGAAGTTCACCTACAACAACATCACCCAACCCAACCGCAACCGCCTGCTGTGGCTGGATCCGACGGTCGATGGCATGAAGACCGGCCACACCTCCAGCGCCGGCTATTCGCTGATCACCTCGGCCCATCGCCCGGTGCCCAACGGCGAGCGTCGCCTGATCTCGGTGGTGATCGGTACGGTTTCCGACCAGGTCCGCACCCAGGAAAGCCAGAAGCTGCTGAACTGGGGCTTCCAGAACTTCGACGCCGTGAAGCTGTATGCCAAGGGCCAGGCCGTGGATACGCCGGACGTGTGGAAGGGTTCGCAGAGCAAGATCAAGGTCGGCTTCAAGAACGACGTCTACATCACCATCCCCAAGGGCACGGCTGACAAGGTCAAGACCAAGCTGGAACGCAATGATCCGCTGATCGCCCCGATCTCGGAAAACGCCAAGGTCGGCACCCTGAAGGTGACCATCGATGACAAGACCGTGGCCGAACTGCCGGTGATCGCGCTGGAATCGGTGGGCCCGGCTGGCTTCATCGGCCGTGCCTGGGACTCGCTGCGGCTGATGTTCAAGTAATCATCAGGCAGTTCTGCCGCCACGGCGGCAGATGAGCAAGATGAGCAAGTCAAGAAAACGCCATCGGGTGACCGATGGCGTTTTTTCATGTGCGCTGCCAAGGCCACGCATTGCATGCCGATACGTATACGCAAACCCTTGGATGCATCGGATCACATACCCCAAGCCAGAAACAAAAACGCCACCGGCGAACCGGTGGCGTTTCTTTTACTGCTTTACTGGCTGGCTGAAATCAATCAGCAATCAGGCCGCAACCGCTTCCTTGGCTACTGCCGGTGCCACATCATCCGCCGACGACCGGATCAGGTGATCGAAGGCCGACAGGCCAGCCGTTGCACCTGCACCCACGGCGATGACGATCTGCTTGTACGGCACCGTAGTGACGTCACCCGCAGCAAAGACACCAGGAATCGAGGTCTGGCCCTTGGCGTCGATCTCGATCTCGCCGTGCTTGGACAAGGCCAGGGTTCCCTTGAGCCATTCGGTATTGGGCACCAGGCCGATCTGGACGAACACGCCTTCCAGTTCCACGTGCTTGACCTCGCCGGTTTCACGTTCCTTGTAGCTGATACCGTTGACGCGCTGGCCGTCGCCGGTGATCTCGGTAGTCTGCGCCGACGTCACGATGGTCACATTGGGCAGGCTCTTGAGCTTGCGCACCAGCACCGCATCGGCCTTCAGTTCGGCTGCGAACTCGATCAGGGTCACATGGGCGACGATACCGGCCAGGTCGATGGCTGCTTCCACACCCGAGTTGCCGCCACCGATCACCGACACGCGCTTGCCCTTGAACAGCGGACCATCGCAGTGCGGGCAATAGGCCACGCCCTTGTTCTTGTATTCCTGCTCGCCCGGCACATTGACGTTGCGCCAGCGGGCACCGGTGGACAGGATCACGGTCTTGCCCTTCAGCACGCCGCCATTGGCCAGCTTCACTTCGATCAGCTTGTCGCCCGGCACCAGCGCTTCAGCGCGCTGCACGTTCATGATGTCGACGTCATAGGCACGCACGTGCTGTTCCAGCGCGGTGGCGAATTGCGGGCCTTCGGTTTCCTGCACCGAGATGAAGTTCTCGATGGCCAGGGTATCGAGCACCTGGCCGCCGAAACGCTCGGCCACCACGCCGGTACGGATACCCTTGCGCGCTGCATAGATCGCCGCCGCTGCACCGGCGGGGCCACCGCCGACGATGAGCACGTCATACGGCTCCTTGGCGCTCAGTTCTTCACCCTTGCGGGCAGCGGCACCAGTGTCGAGCTTGGCGAGGATCTCTTCCACGCCGGTACGGCCCTGACCGAAGACTTCACCGTTCATGTAGACGGTCGGCACGGCCATGATCTGGCGTTGCTCGACTTCACCCTGGAACAGCGCGCCGTCGATGGTCACCGACTGGATGCGCGGATTGATGATGGACATCACGTTCAGCGCCTGCACGACTTCCGGGCAGTTCTGGCAAGTCAGCGAGACGTAGGTCTCGAAGCGATAATCGCCGTCCAGGTTCTTGATCTGCTCGATGACCTTGTCGTCGAGCTTGACCGGGTGCCCGCCGACTTGCAGCAGCGCCAGCACCAGGGAGGTGAATTCGTGGCCCATCGGGATCGCGGCGAATTCGACGCTGATATGGGTCCCGGGGCGGTTCAGTCTGAAGGACGGGGTACGTCCTTGGGCATCGGCACCGCGTTGCTCGACCAGCTTGATGCGGTCCGACAGCAGCACGATGTCTTGCAGGAGTTCCTGCATCTCACGGGACTTGGCGCCATCATCGAGCGACGCGACGATCTCGATCGGGTGGCTGACCTTTTCCAGATAGGCCTTCAATTGGGTCTTGAGATTGGCATCAAGCATGATGATTACTTCCTCGTTGAGAGATTCTAGGGTCGCCCTGACCACGGCCTCGCCCTTGTGGGGGTCGGCCGCTTGCCCGGGGGGAGCGTGCCAGGACGGATACTGCAGGGATGTTCAGTGCAGCGCCAGCCGGAGAACAGCGCTTGGCTGGCGCGATACGGCGGGGTGTTGCTTAGATCTTGCCGACCAGGTCCAGCGAAGGCTTCAGGGTGGCAGCGCCTTCTTCCCACTTGGCGGGGCAGACTTCACCCGGGTGCGAGGCCACGTACTGGGCAGCCTTGACCTTGCGCAGCAGTTCCGAAGCGTCACGGCCGATGCCGTTGTCATGCACTTCCATGACCTTGATTTCGCCTTCCGGATTGATCACGAAGGTGCCGCGCAGTGCCAGGCCTTCTTCTTCGATCAGCACTTCGAAGTTGCGTGCCAGGGTTGCGGTCGGGTCGCCCACCAGCGGGTACTGGACCTTCTTGATGGCTTCCGAGGTGTCGTGCCATGCCTTGTGAGCGAAGTGGGTGTCGGTGGACACGCCGTAGATTTCAACGCCCAGCTTCTTGAATTCAGCGTAGTTGTCGGCCAGATCTTCCAGCTCGGTCGGGCACACGAAAGTGAAGTCGGCCGGGTAGAACACGAACACGGACCACTTGCCCTTCAGGGTGGCTTCGGTGATGTCGACGAACTTGCCATCGTGGTAAGCGGTTGCCTTGAACGGCTTGATAGTGGTGTTGATCAGGGACATTGTCGATTTCCTTTTAAAGGGGGGTTGAGTGAAGCGATGGGTTGAATAGTAGAACGCCAAACAAAATAGATCAATTTTATTTAATCAATACTTTTGATTGGATTTAACTATCAGTCTTGAGGATCAGGCTATCGGCAGCGCCGGCGCCCGCAAAACGACGCGGTCACCGGAAACACATGGCATCGGCCTGCGCAGATGCAAGCGCGACACTGGCCAATCTCTGACCGTGATCGCTTAAGATGAAACACTTCCGGCCGCGCCAAGGAGCGGGTGCGAGCGGAAGTGGGAGCAATGTTACTGCAAGCACGCCGTTCTTGTGCAGGTGCACAAGCTGACCAATCCTGACCCTGATGAACCGATGAGCGAGCACCGTCCCCACCCCGGCCGCCGCGCCGATTTCCTGCACTTCCACGCCATTGCGACACGCTGGATGGACAACGATGTCTATGGCCACGTCAACAATGTCGTCTACTACAGCTGGTTCGATACCGCCGTGAACCACTACCTGGTGCAGCGGGGCGTGCTGGATATCGAACGGGGGGATGTGATCGGACTGGTCATCGAAACGCAGTGCAACTATTTCGCTTCGGTCGCCTTTCCGGACCTGATCGAAGTGGGCGTACGCGTGGCGCATCTGGGCCGCAGCAGCGTGCGTTACGAGCTGGGCATCTTCAAGGCGGGGGAAGAGACTGCCGCTGCGCAAGGCCACTTCGTGCATGTGTACGTGGATCGCGCCAGCCGCAGGCCGGTGGCGTTGCCCGAGGCATTGCGGGCGGCGCTCATGCCGCTGACCTTGCTGATGCCGGGCTGAAAAAACGCTTCCGCCAGATCCGCCACCCCAAAAAGAAAACGCCTGCCGCATAGTTGCGGCAGGCGCTTCCTGTCTTCTCCGAACCGGTCAGCTTAGGCTGCCAGCTTCTTCTCCAGCTTGTCCTTCACGCCTTGCAATTCGGCCGGCAGCTTGTGCTTGAGCTTGTCGAACAGTTCGGCATGCAGCTCCAGTTCCTTGACCCAGGCGGCCTTGTCGATGGAGGTGATGGTGGCGAACTGTTCGGCGCTGAAGTCCAGGCCTTCCCATTGCAGGTCATCGAAGCGCGGGGTGACGCCGAACAGATGTTCGACACCACCGGTCTTGACGCCCTGCGGATCCTCGATGCGGTCCAGCATCCACTTCAGCACGCGCATGTTGTCGCCGAAGCCGGGCCAGACGAACTTGCCGTCGGCATCGGTACGGAACCAGTTCACGCAGTAGATCTTCGGCAGCTCGGCGGGCGAGGCGGCGATCTTCTTGCCGATGTCCAGCCAGTGCTGGAAGTATTCGCTCATGTTGTAGCCGGCAAACGGCAGCATGGCGAACGGATCGCGGCGCACCACGCCCTGCTGGCCGACGGCCGCAGCGGTGGTTTCCGAGCCCATGGTGGCGGCCATGTACACGCCTTCCACCCAGTTGCGGGCTTCGGTCACCAGCGGCACGGTGGTGGAACGGCGGCCACCGAAGATGAAGGCCGAGATCGGCACGCCGGCCGGATCATCCCAGGCCGGATCGATCACCGGGTTCTGGGTTGCGGCCACGGTGAAGCGGGCGTTCGGGTGCGCTGCCTTGCGGCCGGTTTCCTTGCCGATTTCCGGGGTCCAGTCCTTGCCCTGCCAGTCGATCAGGTGCGCCGGGGCTTCCTTGGTCATGCCCTCCCACCAGACGTCGCCATCATCGGTCAGCGCCACGTTGGTGAAGATGGTGTTGGCTGCAACCGAGGCCATGCAGTTGTAGTTGCTCTTTTCGTTGGTGCCCGGGGCCACGCCGAAATAGCCGGCTTCAGGGTTGATGGCGTACAGGCGGCCATCGGCACCCGGCTTGATCCAGGCGATGTCGTCACCGATGGTGGTGACCTTCCAGCCGCCGAAGGCCTTGGGCGGGATCAGCATGGCGAAGTTGGTCTTGCCGCAGGCCGAGGGGAAAGCGGCAGCCACGTAGTGCTTCTTGCCCTCCGGGGATTCGACACCCAGGATCAGCATGTGCTCGGCCAGCCAGCCCTGGGCGCGGCCCATGGTGGAGGCGATGCGCAGGGCGAAGCACTTCTTGCCCAGCAGCGCATTGCCGCCATAGCCCGAACCGTAGGACCAGATCTCGCGGGTTTCCGGATAGTGGACGATGTACTTGGTGGCATTGCACGGCCAGGCCACGTCCTTCTGGCCGGCGGCCAGCGGTGCGCCCACGGTGTGCACGCAGGGCACGAACTCGCCATCGCTGCCTAGGACGTCATACACGGCCTTGCCCATGCGGGTCATGATGCGCATGTTCACGGCCACATAGGGAGAGTCGGACAATTCCACGCCGATGTGGGCGATGGGCGAACCCAGCGGACCCATCGAGAACGGCACCACGTACAAGGTGCGGCCGGCCATGCAGCCGTCGAAGAGGCCGTTCAAGGTCTGGCGCATCTCGGCCGGATCGGTCCAGTTGTTGGTCGGGCCGGCGTCTTCCTTGTTCTGCGAGCAGATGAAGGTGCGGTCTTCCACGCGGGCCACGTCCGACGGATCGGAGCAGGCCAGGTAGCTGTTGGGACGCTTGGCTTCGTTGAGTTTCTTCATGGTGCCGGCGGCGACCATTTCAGCGCACAGGCGATCGTATTCTTCCTGCGAACCATCGCACCAGTAAATGCGAGCCGGCTTGGTCAGCGCGGCAATTTCGGCGACCCAGTTGATCAGTTTCTGGTGTTTGACGTAGGCGGGCGCATTGACTGCGGGAATGCCTGCCATGAGGGGTTGGTTCATATGCTACCTCCAATGCCACAAGTTGATGAATTCGGTTGGCACGGCAGGATCGTCGTTGCACGGGCCTGGCGGGATACGCACGCCAGTCTGCAATACGGCGGTCTTGTCGATGGCGGCGGTCTCCAGGAGCCCGGCCACCCGGCCCGCCTCCTTGCTGGCGGCGGGTTTTGCTCACTCTTCGACAGTCGAGAGTGCAGGAAAGTGGCAGCGATTGTACCCCGATAAAACGGAATTTACGCAAATTTGTAGCGAAAAATACCCGACTTATGTAGTAGGTAATTACAAATCAAAAAAAATCTGTTAATTCATTACCGTGGCATATAACAGTCATTCCTTGATAAACCGCATGAACACTGGATTTGCGGGGCATTGCGGGCGATATGCCATTCACAACGTGAATATCTCCTGCAGAAATGCGACGAAAACTTTCACCTTGGCTGTCTCGCGGCGTGTTGGTTGGTAAAGCACCACGATGTCCGGACCGGCCACCTGCCATTCCGGCAGCACCGGCACCAGGCTGCCCTCCTGCATGGCCGGATCGAGGGTCACCGACATCTGCTGGATGATGCCGCTGCCGGCCTGTGCGGCAGTCATCGGAGTCGCTGGCGGCCGCCGGATCGGGCGGCCCTGAAAAATATGCGAGCTTTACGCGCCGCCCCAATTGCATGGGCAACAGCGCCCGTGCCGAATCCCGGCAATCGCTTTATGATGGACGCCCACGCCGGCCACGCAGGTGGCCGGTCACAGCCCCTCAAGAGTGCCAGGAGACTTCCCATGAAAATCGCCATCCTCGACGACTACCAGGATGCCGTGCGCCACCTAGATTGCTTCCGTCTGCTCGACGGCCACGACGTCAAGGTCTTCACCAACACCGTGCGCGGCACCGGCCAGCTGGCCGCGCGGCTGGCGCCCTTCGACGCCGTGGTGCTGATCCGCGAACGCACCGCCCTCACCCAGCCCCTGCTGGAAAAACTCCCCCTGCTGAAACTGATTTCCCAGACCGGCAAGGTCAGCGGCCATGTCGACGTGGCCGCCGCCACCGCGCGCGGCATTGCCATCGTCGAAGGCGTGGGCGACCCGACCGCACCGGCCGAGCTGACCTGGGCCCTCATCATGGCTGCCATGCGCCGCGTGCCGCAATACTGCAGCGCCCTGCGCGCGGGGGCCTGGCAGCAGGTCTCGCCCACGCCGCATCACAACCTGATCGGCACCGCCCTGAAGGGACGCACCCTGGGCATCTGGGGCTACGGCAAGATCGGAAAGCTGGTGGCCGGTTATGGCCGCGCCTTCGGCATGCAGGTGGTGGTGTGGGGACGCGAGGCCAGCCGCGAGCAAGCCGTCAAGGATGGCCTGCACGCTGCCGCCAGCAAGGAAGATTTCTTCACCCAGGCCGACGTACTGACCCTGCACCTGCGCTTGAACGACGCCACGCGCGGCATCGTCAAGGCCAGCGACCTGGCCCGCATGAAGCCGACTGCCTGCTTCGTCAACACCAGCCGCGCCGAACTGGTCGAGGCCGATGCGCTGGAAGCGGCCCTGCACGCCGGCCGTCCCGGACTGGCTGCGCTGGACGTCTACGAGCGCGAGCCGCTGCCGGTGGATTCACCGCTGCTGAAGATGGACAACGTGGTGGCCGCCCCGCACCTGGGCTATGTGGAAAAAGACGGATATGAACTTTACTTCCGCGCGGCCTTCCAGAACATCGTCGACTACGCCGCCGGTGCGCCCAGGAACGTGCTCAATCCTGAGGCTCTGGGGTGATGCGGTGAATGGTTCTGACCGGCGGGTCATAGGTGAGCTGGGGCATGGCCCCGGCGCGCTTCCACAGGTGGCGCCAACCCGGCGGCCAAGGTAGCGGCGGGCCGGCGTATTCGGGGACGTTGCGCCGGATCGGGATCACCGGCAGGTGTTCCGGAATGCTGCCGTTGCTGTGCCAGCCAAGGCTGAAGGCGTAATCCGGCAACAGCGTGGCGCACACCAGTTCGAACCAGCTGGCGTGGGCTTCGTCTTCGCCCAGCGCCTGCGCCAGGCCCTGCGGGTCGAACTGGGCCAGCAGGCGCGCCAGTTCCTCGGGAGACGAAGACGGTCCGTCACCCCAGCCCATCACCGGATTGAAGTTGTAATCGGCGCCCGAGCCATACCAGCCCTCGCGCCAGGGCCGCTCGATCCAGTTGCGCGGGCCGCTGAAGAGATGCCAGCGCCAGTGCAGCCCGGACGGCTTGGGCCAGCTGTAGAGGTAGAGCCGCTGGTAGCCGGCACGATGCAGCTCGCGCACCATGGCCATCAGGCGCGCATGCGGCATGCGGTCCGGCGGAGCGCGGCGAAACAAAATGGGCGTGCCATCGGCGTGCTGCACTTCGTCCGACGACAGGTTCAGGTCCAGGGTGCGCACTTCGCTGCCGAAGCGCGCAGAAATCCAGCCCGTCATCAGGTTGACGAGCACGATCACGCCATAGCCGCGATGGCGGTGGAAGATGACGGTGCCGGGTGCCAGAGGTTTCATATGCGGTCCATTATAAATGTCCTTGGAAAATCGCTCCGGCCCCGCCCGTCTCCAAACGAAAATGAAGCTTCCTGCGTGTAAGATAGCGCCTGCCAGCAGCCATAGCGCGGCTATCCGGGGGGAAGCGGCTGGCACGCGGCGTCCGGGACCGCATCTTGCTTATCCCGCGATGTGAACATTTTGACCAGTTGGAAGATAGGAAACCCATGAGCCTGCGCATCATCGCCACCGGTGGCACCTTCGACAAGCATTACGACGAAATCGCGGGCCAGCTTGGCTTTGGCGAGAGCCACCTGCCGGACGTCATTGCCCGCGCCCGCATCACCACCGAAGTTTCCCTGGAAACCCTGCGCCTGCTCGATTCGCTGGAGATGCAGGACGGCGACCGCCAGCGCGTGCTGGAAGCCTGCCAGGCCTCGGCGCAGCAGGCCATCGTCATCATCCACGGCACCGACACGATGCAGCAGACCGCCCAGGTGCTCGGCCAGGCGCTCACCGACAAGACCGTGGTGCTGACCGGCGCCATGATCCCCTACGAGATCGCCAATTCCGACGCCTTCTTCAACTTCGGCTTTGCCTGCGGCGTAGCCCAGGTCCTGCCGCCGGGGGTGTATGTGGCCATGAACGGCCGCATCTTCGCCTGGAACAAGGTGGCCAAGAACCGCAGCGCGGGCGTTTTCGAGCCGATCTGATTCCGGCCTTTGGCAGGCCCCGTCTTCAGTGCGGTGCCTGCCGCTGCGCCCAGTCGCGGCAGAACGACAGCAGCGCCGCGAGGCTGGGCGAAGGCGCGCGGTGGCGGCTGACCACCATGTAGAAATGCCGGCGCAAGATCGGCAGCGGCGTGTCCAGTTCCACCAGCTTCCTTGATTCGATCAAATCTTCCACCACCGAGCGTGACAGGCAGCTGATGCCCAGGCCTTCCGCGGTGGCACGCTTGATGGCTTCCGAATTGCCGAACTCGAAGGACGACGGCAAATGATGCAGGTAGGGAATGAGCGCATGCTCGACCGCCTCGCGCGTGCCGGACCCGGCCTCGCGCAGCAGCCAGTCGGCTTCGCGCAGCATCTTCAGGGTGATCTTGCGGCGCGCGCGGACGATGGGGTGTTTGGGCGCGGCCACCACGATCAGTTCATCGGTCATCCACGGCTCCACCTGCACATCATCGGCATGGCAGGGGCCTTCAATAAGTCCCGCATCCACTTCGAAGTTGACTACGGCCTCCACGATATCGGCGGTATTGGCCACCAGCGCGCGCACTCGCGCCCCTGCATGACTGCGCCGATAAGCGGCGATCATGGCCGGCAGCAGATAGCTGCCGATGGTGGTGGATGCCCCGAGATGCAGGTCGCTACGCGCGGCCGGATCGCTGAACTGGCGCTCGATGGTCTGGGCTGCATCCAGCATGTGGCGCGCCTGCGGCAGCAGCTGGCGGCCGCTGTCGTTCAACACCAGCCGCTTGCCGACACGGTCGAACAATTGCACGCCCAGCAGGCTCTCCAGTTCGTTCAATGCAGCGCTGGCCGCCGACTGCGACAGCGCCACCAGCCCGGCCGCCGCCGTGGTCGAGCCCGACTGGGCCACGGCCAGAAAAATCTGCAATTGCCGCAGCGTGATCCTCATCGATCCTCCTTTATGCATTTCCGACATGGGGGTGCGCAGAAAACGTCACCGCCCATCTACCTGTTAAACAGGTAGATATTAGCAAAATAACGCGTTTTTCTTTTATAAGCCCGGCGCGTAAAGTGCACTCCATCGACAGCACCCTTCGTGGAGAGCCCCATGCGTACCGCCATCCAGACTTCCTCCCTGCCGCCGGCCGCCGCCGGACTGGCGCTTTCAGGCGCCGTCGCCTGGGCGGCCATGAGCCTGGGCAATATCGGCTGGCTGCAGAATCACGGCTTCTCGGCCCTGACTGTCGCCATCGTGCTGGGCATCGTGATCGGCAATACCGTCTATCCGCGCCTTGGCGCGTACTGCGGCGAGGGCGTACGCTTCTCCAAGCAGACGCTGCTGCGTGCGGGCATCATCCTCTACGGCTTCCGCCTGACCTTCCAGGACATCGCCCACGTCGGCGTGGCTGGTGTGGTGATCGACGCGGCCATGCTGCTGTCCACCTTCGGGCTGGCCTGGCTGGTCGGTACCAAGTTGCTGAAGCTGGATCGCGATGCCGCGCTGCTGATCGGTGCCGGCAGCTCGATCTGCGGCGCGGCTGCCGTGATGGCCACCGAGCCGGTGCTGCGCGCCCGCAGCGAGCAGGTCACCGTGGCGGTCTCGACCGTGGTCATCTTCGGGTCGCTGGCGATCTTCCTCTATCCGCTGCTCTATACGCTGCAGGCCGAACCGGTGTGGGGCCTGCGCCTGCCGGACTTCGGCGTCTACATCGGTTCCACCGTCCATGAAGTGGCGCAGGTGCTGGCCGCTGCACGCTCCATCGATCAGCACACGGCCGACGTCGCGGTGATCACCAAGATGGTCCGCGTGATGATGCTGGCGCCCTTCCTGCTGATGCTGTCGATGAAGGCAGCGCCGTCCGTCACCGGACACGAGCACCAGCCCCGCAAGCTGTCCATTCCCTGGTTCGCCTTCGCCTTCATCGGTGTGGTGGTGTTCAACTCCTTCTTCCCGCTGCCGGCCGCGGTCAACCAGCTGGTGCTGCAAGCCGATACGCTGATGCTGGCCATGGCCATGGCGGCCCTGGGACTGTCCACCCATCTCTCGGCGCTGCGCAGTGCAGGCATCAAGCCCATGATCCTCGGTGCGGTGCTGTTTGCCTGGCTGGTGATTGGCGGTGCCCTGGTCAATGGCGCATTGGGACGCTTGCTGGCCTGAGGCCCACTCCACCTCATCAAGCAAAAAGGCGCGCTCCGCAGGGAGCGCGCCTTCTTATTTTGTTGCATCAGGAAAACTGACTCAACGGGAAACTTGATTCAGTTTCTTCAATGCAGCTCACCACGCTGGGTCAGTTCGCGGATGATGCGCACCGTATCGATATCGGCTTCCTGATAAGCCGAGCGGCGGAAGTTGTCATAGAAAGCTTCTTCGCCGGTGACATCCTCGGGCTTGCCGTCGTCATACTCGAAGCGCACGAAGAGCACATCGGCCTGGGGCTCCTCGATGGTCATGCTCATGCGCGACGCCGGGATCTCGCCCTGCGAGGGCACTTCATAGAGCACCTGGATCTGCGGCAGGTAAGTGACCTTGTCGATGATGACCAGCTCGCCATAGCGCAATTCACGGCGCACGCTGTCGAGGCTTTTTTCGGAGAGGCGGCAGTCATCCAGATGCGGCATGAACAGGCGCGGCGACTCCGCACGCAGGACCAGGCCGCGCCAGAGTTGCTCGCGGGTCAGGGAATCGATCAGCGGATTCGTCGGATCGTTGATCTGGATGAGATGGTTGAATTTCATGGTTGCTCTCGTGTTGTTGTTGCCGCCGGCAATGCGGCATTGTCCCACAGGCGCAGCCGGGCCGGTCGGGCGGGCTGCTACAATGGCGCCTCGTTTCTTCTCCTGCCCACGCCGATCGCCTCCGTATGTCCGCACCCTCCTTCGGCCTGAACAAGCCGCAAAGCGAAGCCGTCCACTACATGGCCGGGCCCTGCCTGGTGCTGGCCGGTGCCGGTTCGGGCAAGACCCGCGTGATCACGCAGAAGATCGCGCACCTGATCGAGAACTGCGGTTACGAATCGCGCAACATCGCCGCGCTCACCTTCACCAACAAGGCTGCGCTGGAAATGCAGGAGCGCATCGCCAAGCTGCTCAAGGATCCCAAGCAGGCCAAGCACCTCACGGTCTCGACCTTCCATTCGCTGGGCGTGAAGATCCTGCGGCAGGAGTCCAAGCATCTGGGGCTGAAGGACCGCTTTTCAATCATGGACAGCGACGATTGTTTTTCCCTCGTGCAAGAACTGGCGGTCACCACCGACAAGGCCATCATCCGCGGCATCCAGAATTCCATTTCCCTGTGGAAGAACGGCCTGGTCGATCCCGAGCTGGCCGAAAAGAATGCCCGCACCGAAGACGAAGCCCAGGCCGCGCGCATCTACCGCAGCTATGTGGCTACGCTGAAGGCTTACCAGGCGGTCGATTTCGATGACCTGATCCGCCTGCCGGTGGAGCTGTTCCGCAGCAACGAGGAAGTGCGCGACCGCTGGCAGCGCAAGCTGCGCTACCTGCTCATCGACGAATACCAGGACACCAATACCTGCCAGTACGAACTGGTCAAACTGCTGGTGACCGGCGTGGGCAAGAAGCCGATGTTTACCGCCGTGGGCGACGATGACCAGGCCATCTATGCCTGGCGCGGCGCGACCATCGAGAATCTGAAACTGCTGGGCGTGGATTTTCCCAACCTGCACCTCATCAAGCTGGAGCAGAACTATCGTTCCAGCACGCGCATCCTGCAGGCGGCCAACGCGGTCATTTCCAACAATCCCAAGCTGTTCGACAAGACCTTGTGGTCCGAGCACGGGCTGGGCGATCCGATCACGGTCATGGCGATGGATGATGAGGAAGCCGAAGCCGACCAGATCGCCATCACGCTCTCGGCGCACCGCTTCGAGCGGCGCGCCAAGTTTGCCGATTACGCCATCCTGTATCGCGGCAACCACCAGGCGCGCATCCTGGAAAAATCCTTGCGGCGCGAACGCATCCCCTACGTGATGTCGGGCGGGCAGAGTTACTTCGACCGTGCCGAGATCAAGGACATCATTGCCTACCTGCGCCTGATCGCCAACCAGGACGATGACCCGGCCTTCATCCGCGCCGTCACCACGCCGCGCCGTGGCGTGGGCCAGGCGACATTGGAGGTGCTGGGCACGCTGGCCGGGCAGTGGCAGTGTTCGCTGTTCGAGGCGGTCTACAAGGGCGGCCTGGAAGACAAGCTGACCGACCGCCAGCTGCTGCCGCTGCGCAAGTTCTGCGACTTCATCAATGCGCTGGAATCGCGCGCCACGCGGCCGGGTCCGTCGGGCAGCGGCGAAGAGGCGGGCAAGGTGCTGGACGACATGATGGAGGCGATCAACTACGAGTTCTACCTCTACGACAGCTTCGAGGAGCGCGCGGCGCTGGCACGCTGGCAGAACGTGGTGGACTTCATCAACTGGTTGAAGGAACGCGCCTGTGGCGGGCGCGATGGCGAGGGTGAAGAGAAGAACCTGCTGGAGATCACGCAGATGGTGGCGCTCATGAGCATGCTCGAAGGGCGCGACGAAGAGCAGGATGCGGTGCGCATGTCGACCTTGCATGCGTCCAAGGGACTGGAGTTTCCGCACGTGTTCCTGGTGGGGGTGGAGGAAGGCATCCTGCCGCACAAGGGCGACCCCGACACCCCTCCCGAGGCTGCTGCTGCGCGCGTGGAAGAGGAGCGCCGCCTGATGTACGTGGGCATCACGCGCGCGCAACGTTCCCTGCACCTGTCCTGGTGCAAGCGCCGCAAGCGCGCCAAGGAAGTGATCGAATGCCAGATCTCGCGCTTCGTCAAGGAGATGCGCCTGGATGAAGGCGAGGCGGTGCCGCAGGAGAGCGAGAAGATCACGCCGCAGGCGCGGCTGGCCAATTTGAAGGCCTTGTTGCAGAAGCCGCGTCCGACGCCTGAAGGAAGTTGAGTCCAGGGGGCGCATATGCGCCTGAAACGTGGCGAAAATGTCGATATCACGCACATCCATTGTGCGATTTGATCTCGAAATGAGCGCCCTGACCGCATCGCGGTTTACAATGCCGCCTGCAAAAAAATCCCCAAGTTTCACGAAAGCAACACCGCCCGCCGCGCTACCCGCTCGTCTGCCCCTGTTGCCCCAAACCATTCCAGACAAGGAAATCAAGCAATGATCAAGATGTTCTCCCGCCACGCCCGTACGCTGGCGCTGACCGCCGGCTTCGTCGGCATGCTGGGCCTGGCCGCCTGCGGCAAGCAGGAAGACAAGAGCGCCGCCGCCCCGGCACCGCAAGCCGCAGCCGCGCGTGTCTACGTGGTCGGCGTGGAATCGGCCTACGCCCCCTTCTCCTCGGAAAACGAACAGAAGGACGTGGTCGGTTTCGACATCGACGTCATGAAGGCCCTGGCCAAGAAGATCGGCATCGAAGTCAAGTTCGTACCGACGCCCTTCGAAGGCTTCTTCAATTTCCTGGCACAAGGTGACCGCGACCTGCTGATCTCGGCCATCACCATCACCGATGAACGCAAGAAGTCGGTGGCCTTCTCCGAGCCCTACTTCGTGGCCACCCAGACCATCGCCCTGCCGGCCGCCGACACCAAGGTCAGCAAGATGGATGACTTGAAGCCCCTGACCGTCGGTACCCAGAGCGCCACCTCCGGCGACGAACTGGTGCAGCAGGTGCTGGGCAAGAACAGCGCCAAGATCAAGCGCTTCGACTCCACCCCGCTGGCCCTGAAGGAACTGGAAAGCGGTGGCGTCGACGCCGTCGTGGCCGATGAACCGGTGGTCAAGAACTACATCGCCAACAACCCCAACAGCAAGCTGCGTACCGTCACCGATCCCAGCTTCCCCAAGGAAGACTACGGCATCGCCGTGCGCAAGGATGATCCGGAACTGCTGGCCAAGATCAACAAGGGCCTGGCCGACATGAAGGCCGATGGCAGCTTCGCCGCCATCAGCGCACAATACTTCGGCAAATAAGCCCGCACGCTGTCCTGCTGCTCCTGCCGACCTCTACAGGAGCAGAGGACTGCATGAGTGCATGAGTGCTTGAGTGCATGACTGCCTGATCCGGCAACAAGACGGCGGCCCCGGCCGCCGTCCCCGTTTTGTTCCTTTCCCGATTTCAACCACCAATCGAGTCCGACATGGATTTCCGCTGGAGCATCATCCAAGGCTACGCGCCACTGTTCGCCAAGGGCGTCCTCATGACCTTGCAGGTGTCGCTGATCAGTATCCTGATCGGCACCGTGATCGGCTTGCTGGTGGGCATGCTGCGCCTGGCCGACCTGCAGCACGGCCCCTGGAAGTGGCCGCTGAAGCTGCTGCGCTGGCTGGCCAGCTTCTACGTCGCCTTCTTCCGTGGCACGCCGCTGTTCGTGCAGATCATGCTGATCCACTTCGCGGTGATGCCGCTGCTGGTGCAACAGGAACATGGCCTGCTCATCACCGGCGAACTGGCGCGCACCATCAAGCAGGACTATGGTGCCTTCCTCTCCGGCACGGTCGCGCTGTCGCTCAATGCAGGGGCCTACATTTCGGAAATCTTCCGCGCCGGCATCCAGTCCATCGAACGCGGCCAGTCCTATGCCGCCGCCAGCCTGGGCATGAACTACGGGCTCACGATGCGCTACGTGGTGCTGCCGCAGGCGTTTCGCCGCATGCTGCCGCCGCTGGGCAACGAAGCCATCACGCTGTTGAAGGATTCCTCGCTGGTCTCGGCCATCGGCCTGGCCGAACTGGCCTATGCCGCGCGTACCGTGGCGGGCACGTATGCCCGCTATTGGGAGCCGTATATCACCATCTCCATCCTGTATTTCTCCATGACCATCTGCCTGGCACTGGTGGTGGCCCGTCTGGAAAACAAGTACAGCGCGCCGCATCGCCGCTGACCGTTTTGCCCGCCGATCCGCAGCGATCAGCGGGAAGCGCGTGCGCTGCTCGCAGGCGGGCGGTATCATGCCGCGCATGACATCGATGTACACTCTCCCCCAACTCGCTCCCGGCAGCCGCCGCGTGGCCGTGATCGGCGCCGGTCCGGCCGGCCTGATGGCCGCCGAAGTGCTGGCCGCACAAGGCGCCGCCGTGGACGTCTACGACGCCATGCCCTCGGCCGGCCGCAAATTCCTGCTGGCCGGGCGCGGCGGCATGAACATCACGCACTCCGAACCGCAACCCGACTTCCTGCCGCGCTATGGCCATCGCCGTGAACAGCTCGCACCCTTCGTGCGCCGCTTCGACGCCAACCAATTGCGTGCCTGGATACACGGCCTCGGCATCGAGACCTTCGTGGGCAGCTCCGGTCGCGTCTTCCCGCGCGAGATGAAAGCCGCACCGCTGCTGCGCGCCTGGCTGCATCGCCTGCGCGAAGCGGGCGTGCGCTTCCACATGCGCCATCGCTGGCTGGGCTGGCAGGAGGACGGCGCGCTGCGCTTTGCCCATCCTGATGGCCACACCGATGTGCAAGCCGATGCCGTGGTGCTGGCTCTGGGCGGCGCCAGCTGGCCGCGCCTGGGTTCGGATGGCAGCTGGGTGCCGCTGCTGCAAGACCGCCAGGTCGAGGTCGCACCGCTGCTGCCCTCCAACTGCGGCTTCGAGCTGGACTGGAGCGAACATTTCCGCAGCCGCTTCGCGGGCGAACCGGTCAAGCCGGTGGTGGCCAGCACGGCACTGCCCAGCGGCGGCGTGCAGAATCGCCGCGGCGAATTCATCATCACCGCCGAAGGCATCGAAGGCAGCCTGGTGTATGCCATGTCCTCGGCCTTGCGCGACACCATCGCCGCAGAAGGCGCGGCGCGTCTCTACCTGGACCTGTTGCCCGACTGGCCGCTGGAAAAAGTGGAAGCCGAACTGGCCCATCCGCGTGGTGCGCGTTCGCTCTCCAGCCACCTGCAAAGCCGCCTGCATCTCAAGGGCGTGAAGGCCGGACTGCTGCGCGAGCTGGTCAGCAAGGACGACTTCGCCGACATGGGCAAGCTGGCGCGCGCCATCAAGGCCTTGCCGCTGACCGTGCTGCGCACGCGTCCCATCGCCGAAGCCATCAGCAGCGCCGGTGGCGTCAGCTTCGAGGCGCTCGATGATGCGCTGATGCTGCGTGCCCTGCCGGGCGTGTTCTGCGCCGGCGAGATGCTGGACTGGGAAGCGCCCACCGGCGGCTACCTGCTTACCGCCTGCTTTGCCACCGGCCGCGCCGCTGCTGCCGGTGCCTTGCATTGGCTCATCAGTGATGACCGCGCTGCCAGCCTGAGCAACTCTTCCAAGGAACAACACAAGTGACCCAAGACGACCGCCTCATCGACCTGGAAATGAAACTCGCCCATCAGGAACACCTGATGGACGAACTGAACCAGACCGTCTATCGCCAGGAAAAGAAGATCGAGGAACTGGACATGCTGCTGCATGCCCTGGCCAAGCGCTTCAAGGAATTGTCCGACACCAGCCAGGACCGCGCCGCCGCCAACGAGAAGCCGCCGCATTACTGATCGCGCCGCTTCCGCTTTTTCTTCGCTGCACGCACCACCATGGCCAACGAACGCCGCATCGCCCACCTCGACATGGACGCTTTCTATGCGTCGGTGGAATTGCTGCGCTATCCCGAGCTGCGCGGCCAGGCGGTGGTCATCGGCGGCGGTTCGGCCACGCGGCCGGTGGAATTGCCCGACGGCACGCGCCAGTATTTCCGCATGCGCGATTACGCCGGGCGCGGCGTGGTCACCACTTCCACCTACGAGGCGCGCGCGCTGGGCGTGTTCTCGGCCATGGGCATCATGAAGGCGGCCCAGCTGGCACCGGACGCCATCCTGCTGCCGACCGACTTCGAGGCCTATCGCAAGTATTCGCGCCTGTTCAAGGAAGCGGTGCGCAGCATCGCGCCGCTGATCGAGGATCGCGGCATCGATGAAATCTATATCGATCTTTCTGCGTGGCCCGATACCGCGCATGAGGTCGCGCGCCAGATCAAGGATGCGGTGCATGCCGCTACGGCGCTTACCTGCTCCGTCGGTGTGGCCCCCAACAAGATGCTGGCCAAGATCTCTTCCGAACTGGACAAACCCGACGGGCTGACCATCCTCACGCCCGAGGATATCGAGCGCCGCATCTGGCCGCTGCCGGCGCGCAAGATCAACGGCATCGGACCGAAGGCCGCCGAAAAGCTGGCGGCATTGGGCATCGAGACCGTGGCCGACCTGGCACGTGCATCACCTGAAATGCTGCGGGCACATTTCGGGCGCAGTTATTCGGAATGGCTGGGACGCGTGGCGCAGGGCGTCGATGATCGCCCGGTACAGACTTACTCCGAACCCAAATCCATCAGCCGGGAAACCACCTTTGAACGCGACCTGCATGCGCGTGCCGACCGTACGCAACTCTCGGAAATCTTCACCGCCCTGTGCGTAAAGCTGGCCGGTGACCTGGAGCGCAAGGGCTATGTCGGCCGCACCATCGGCATCAAACTGAAATACGCCGATTTCCAGGGTGTGACGCGCGATGTTACGCTGCCCGCACCCACCGGGGACGCTGCCACCATCCGCCAGGCGGCGGGGGAATGCCTCAAGCGCGTACCCCTGGAAAAGAAGCTGCGCCTGCTCGGTGTGCGCGTGGGCGCGCTCTCGCGCAAGGATGAGCTTGCATTGACAGCGCAGGCGCTGCAGGCGGAGTTGCCGTTCGGCGGCTGATCCATATTTCCGCGAACTATTTGTGCGTTTTTCTGACGTACTCTGCGGCAAGCCCGGCCACGAAAAATTTAACTGCAAGCGTGGACAATCCGACATCGCTTGCGGCGAGACGGGCGTGTAAAATCTCCCCCTTTCCCTCTTTGCCCTGCTCCGGAAACCTATGTGGTTCAAGAATCTCCAGATCTACCGTTTGCCCGCACCGTGGGCGATCAATGCCGACGAACTCGAATCCCATCTCGCGCCGCAGGCCTTCACCGCCTGCTCCAGCCTGGACATGCAGAGCCAGGGCTGGGTGCCGCCGCGCAACAATGAAAAACTGGTGCATGTGGTCAACCGCCAGCTGCTGTTGAAACTCGATACCGAGAAGAAACTGCTGCCCTCGACCGTCATCAACCAGGTCACCAAGGCCCGTGCCGCCGAGCTGGAAGAGCAGCAAGGTTTCCCGCCGGGCCGCAAGCAGACCAAGGAATTGAAGGAACAGGTCACCGACGAACTGCTGCCGCGCGCCTTCTCGGTAGTGCGCAGCACCTGGGTATGGATCGATCCCGTCAACGGCTGGCTGCTGGTCGATGCCGGCTCGCCCTCCAAGGCCGAGGAAGTCCTGAAGCTGCTGTTCAAGGCCATCCCCAAGTTCCCGCTGGAAACGCTGCGTACCGTCATGTCGCCGGCAGCGGCCATGACCGACTGGCTGGCCAGCGACGAAGCGCCCAACGGTTTCACCGTGGACCAGGATACCGAGCTGCGCTCCACCGCCGAGAGCAAGGCCACGGTGCGCTATGTGCGCCATACGCTGGAAGCCGACGACATCCGCCGCCACATCGAAGCCGGCAAGCAGTGCACGCGCCTGGCGCTGACCTGGGCCGACAAGGTGTCCTTCGTGCTGACCGAGAACCTGTCGGTCAAGCGCATCGCACCGCTTGACGTGCTCAAGGAAGACAGCGAGATCGCCGGCAAGAACGACGATGAACGCTTCGATGGCGACTTCATGCTAATGACCGGTGAGCTGGCCAAGCTGCTGACCGCGCTGGTCGACGCGCTGGGAGGCCAACTGAAGGAAAACGACGGAACACTGGCCCGCGCGGCCTGACCGGCATCGCTTCAGTACGCCAGTACGAATGAAAACGCCGCGACGGGCTGACCGTCGCGGCGTTTTTTTCATGTCCGCCTCAATTCTTGTGACGGCTGAAGCGATAGCCTTGGTCGAACAGGGTCGCCACCGCCACCAGCACGCCCGAGCAGCCCAGGATCAGCGTCACGCCCAGCGTGGAATGGGTGGCTGACTGCGCCACCATCGCCAGTGCCCACAGCGGTGCCAGGCCACCGGCAAGGGCCGTACCGATCTCGCGGCCGGTACCCACGCCGGTGGAGCGGCTCTGCACCGGAAACTGGCGGCTCAGGAAGGAGCCCTGCGGGGCGAACATCATCGGCGCCAGCAGGCCGGTACCGATGATGACGGCGCAGTAGATGGCCATGCTCTGCCCCGTCGCCAGCAAGGCCATGAAGGGGTAGGCGAACAGTGCCGAGAGCAGGCCGCCGGTCATGAGCACGCGCTGGCTGCTGTAACGGTCGCACAGCCAGCCGAACAGCGGCACGGCCACGATCGCCACCAGGCTGGCCAGCGTCACAGAGAGCGAAGTGACATGCGCCGAGACACCCTTGAACTGGGTCAGGTAGGCCAGCGAGAACGTCTTGAAGATGTAGCTCAGCGCGTTGTAGCCGACCGCCAGAAAAAACACCACAGCCAGCCCCCTGATCTGGGTAGTGAAGACTTCGCGGATGGGCTGGCGCGGCTGCGCCGGGCTGTTCTGGGCATGGCTGTATTCGGGCGTCTCCGGCAGGCTGCGGCGCACCCACAGACCCACCAGTACCAGCAGGAAACTGAGGATGAAGGGAATGCGCCAGCCACCGGCCAACAGGAAATCATCCCCGCCCAGCGTGAGCAGGTACACCGTCAGCGACGACAGCAGCAGTCCCAGGTTCAGGCCCAGCGCCGGCCAGGCGCCCTGGCGGCCCTTGCGGTCGGCGGCAGCGTGCTCGTAGGAGGTCACGGCGGCACCGGCCAGCTCCGCCCCCGCACCCAGGCCCTGCACGATGCGGATGGCCACCAGCAGCAGCGCTGCCCACACGCCGATGGTGGCGTAACCGGGAATGAGGCCGATGGCCGTGGTGCATAGCCCCATCAGGCAGAAGGTGATGAAGAGCATGCGCTTGCGGCCGATGCGGTCGCCCAGGTAGCCGAAGAAGATGCCGCCAATGGGACGCGCCACGAAGCCGATGGCAAAGGTGGCGAAAGCCTGCAGCGAAGCCGTGGCCGGATCGCTGTGATCAAAGAAGATCTTGCTGAAGACGATCGAGGCCATCGTCGCGTAGAGATAGAAGTCATACCATTCCAGCATCGATCCCACGATGGTAGCGGCGGCGACCTTGCGCAGCCGGGCACGACCCTGCTGAGGTGTTTCTGCTTGCGGTGCTTTCATTGCGTCTCTTCCTTGTGCTTTTTCTTTGGATACGGGAGCGCCTGGCTTGCCGCCATGGATCAACTTGCCGGGGCAAGGCCAGCGCAGGGGTACTACGGACGAATCAGATTGCGTACGATGTGCTCGCCGATGGCCAGCGACGACGTCGCTCCCGGCGAAGGGGCGTTGCGAATGTGCGTGACGCGGCTGCTCTGGCGGATCACGAAGTCATCGACCAGACGGCCATCCCGCTCCATGGCCTGCGCACGGATACCGCGCACCGCCGGGGTGACCGCCACATCGGCCAGCGACGGCACGTAGCGCGCGGCTTCGCGCACGAAGACCTTTTCGCTCAGTACGGTCTTGAGTTCGCGCAGCATGGCCGGTACGTTGCGGGCACCAAACTTCCACAGGCCTGGATAGGCCAGTGCATCAGCGATGTCGCGCAGGCTGGCGTCCATGCCGCTGTAGTTCTCGCGGCCCAGCGACAGGAAAGCATTGGGCCCGATGGTCATCTGGCCGTCGATGCGTTTGGTGAAATGCACACCCAAAAACGGGAAGCGCGGATCGGGCACCGGATAAATCAGGCCCTTGACGTGCGACTTGTAGCGCTCATCGATGACGTAGTACTGCCCGAAGAATGGCACGATGCGCGGCGTGGCCGCATCGCCCGACTGCTGCGCCAGCCGATCCGACTGCAGGCCGCTGCAGGCGATGGCCGCATCGAACAGTTCCGGATGCACCTGCCCGTCCTGCAGCTCGATCTGCACCTGCTCGCCCCGCTCGGCAATGCAGCGCACCGCGGCATTGAGGGTAATAGTGCCGCCGCGCTGCTCGATCTCCTGCGCCATGCGCTCGGCAATCTGACCATAGCTGACGATGGCCGTGCGCGGCGAATACAGCGCCCGCAGGCCGACGCAGTTGGGCTCGATCTCGCGCAGGCGGCCGGCGTCGATCATCTCCACATCCGGTACGCCATTGGCCACGGCCTTGCGGTGGATGGCCTCCAGGCGCGGCAGTTCATCCGGGGTAAGCGCCACCACCACCTTGCCGCATTCGTCATAGGGCAAGGCATTCTGCTGGCAATAGTCCTTGAGCAGGGCTACGCCGCGCCGGCACAGGGTGGCCTTGAGCCCGCCCGGTTCGTAGTAGAGGCCGGCATGCACCACGCCGGAATTGTGGCTGGACTGGTGCCGGGCCACGGCGGCCTCCTTCTCGAAGACGGTGACGTGGATATCCGGGCGGTCCAGCAGCAGCTGGCGTGCGACGGCCAGGCCATTGATGCCGCCGCCGATGATGGCGTAACGCTGGGGTCTCTTCATGTTGTCGTTGTCGGTTGATCTGATGCGGACGAAAAAGCAATTGCCTTGGCAAGATTCTTGGGGAGGATCTCTTCAATGAAAAGCGAAATTATCGATAGAATGATGTTTCGATAAAGCGAACAGGATGCCTGCCCGCAATGACCCTGAAACAACTGGAAGCCTTTTACTGGGCCGCGACCTGCGCCAATTTCGCCATTGCCGCGCAGCGCATCAATGTCTCCATCTCTTCGCTCTCCAAGCGTCTGCACGAACTGGAACAGTCGCTGGGAGTGGCGCTGTTCGACCGCAGCGGCCATCGCGCCCTGCTCACCGATGCAGGACGTCAGCTCATGCCGCAGGCGCTGGCGCTGCTGGATGGGGCCGCCGCCATCCGCAGTTCCTTTGCGGTCGGCACGGGCCCGCACGGACTGACGGGGCATTGCCGCTTCGGCGTGGGCGAGCTCAGTGCCCTGACCTGGCTGGCCGGATTCGTGGCGCAGGCGCGCAGCCTGCATCCGCAACTGGTCCTGGAACCTTATGTGGATGTGGGCAGCGTCCTGCAGGAAAAGGTGGAAAACGGCGAACTGGATTTCGCCATCGTGGCGGGACGCTCCTCGCGCCAGATGCTGCTGGCGCAGGCCGTCTCACAGGTGCCCTTCGTGTGGGCCGGAGCCCCGGCCTTGCGCAAGCCGCGTACCGGCTTGGCCACGCTGCTGCGGCAGGGCTGTCCCATCATCGCCCTGCCGGCCTCGGCCGGCACCACGCGGCTCATCGATGACTGGCTGCTGGCGCAGGATATCGCCGGGGTGGAGCGGCTGAGCTGCAACAACTGGGGCGCGGTGACCGGCCTGTTGATGGCGGCAGTGGGCGTGGGCATGCTGCCGCAGAGCTGGGCGCAGAAGCTGGTACGGCAGAAGAAGCTGGCCCTGCTGCGCGGGGATGTCCCGCTGGGCGCGATGACGTATTCCTTCCATTGGCGGCGCGGCGATTCACGCCCCCTGATCGAGCAGATGCACGCCCTGGTGGCGCGCTGCGCCGATTTCTCGGCCGAGCTGCTGTTGCCGCTGGCGCGCTGATGCGCTGATGTGCTGATGCGCCTCAGTCCAGCGTGCCGCGCGACACCAGCACCTGCTCCAGCGGCAGCATCGCATGCGCCAGCGTGGCGGCCAGCCGCGCCGTGGAGACCCCATCGCGCGCACCCAGCGCCAGTCCATTGAGGAAGCTGGTATAGAAATCTCCCAGGGCGGTGACATCGGCATCGGCCCGGATCTCCCCTTCACGCTGCGCCTGCAGCAGGCGCGCGCGGATTTCATTGCGGCGCTTGTGGCGACGTTGCGAGAGCGCATCACTGTGCTCGCTGTTTTCGGGCGCACAGTTGATGGCGGAAATCACTACCATGCACCCCTTTCCTGCCGGCAAGCCCGGCACCGTCGACTTGCCCGAATACATGCGCACGCTGGCGCGCAGCATGGCTTGCAGGTCTTCGCGAATGCCCTTGCCGGCCTGCAACAGGCGCAGCGGTTCGGCGCTGATGGTGCGCGAGTAGACCTCCATGACTTCACGGAACAGCGCATCCTTGTCGCCGAAGGCCGAGTAGAGACTGGGCGCCTTCACGCCTATGGCCTCGCACAGATCGGCCATGGTGGTGCCTTCGTAGCCCTTGCTCCAGAACACTTGCATGGCCTGCTGCAGCGCCTGGTCACGGTCGAAGCTGCGCGGGCGGCCACGGGTTTTTATCATCGGTTTCCTTTGCGGGGTATTACCCCTGGCGGTAATGGTGTTGCGGAGAAGTGTAGTTTAATTTAGTCGGCATTACAAAAATAAATCGCCAGACCTTGAACTTTGGGGAAGACGTTCCTATTATCTAATGCTCGTTACATAAATAAACTTTGTAGCGGGCAATTTGATCAATCGTCACCATCAACACTGAATCCAGCATTTGACGGCACCCATCGAAAGGACATGCCATGAGCCGCAAGACCCGAATAGAAAACTACCGCAACATCGGTATCAGCGCGCATATCGACGCGGGCAAGACCACGACCACCGAGCGCATTCTTTTTTATACGGGTGTCAACCACAAGATCGGCGAAGTGCAT
The DNA here is from genome assembly GCF_057961335.1 of Herbaspirillum sp. Her4. Lineage (NCBI taxonomy): Bacteria > Pseudomonadati > Pseudomonadota > Betaproteobacteria > Burkholderiales > Oxalobacteraceae > Herbaspirillum > Herbaspirillum sp. Her4. The sequence goes on from NZ_CM176330.1 coordinate 448,894, forward strand.
AACGGTGCGGCCACCATGGACTGGATGGAGCAGGAGCAGGAACGCGGCATCACCATTACCTCGGCCGCCACCACTGCCTTCTGGAAGGGCATGGCCGGCAATTATCCCGAGCATCGCATCAACATCATCGACACCCCGGGCCACGTGGACTTCACCATCGAGGTGGAGCGCTCCATGCGCGTGCTCGATGGTGCGGTGATGGTGTACGACTCGGTAGGCGGCGTGCAGCCGCAGTCCGAGACCGTCTGGCGCCAGGCCAACAAGTACAAGGTGCCGCGCATCGCCTTCGTCAACAAGATGGACCGCATCGGTGCGGACTTCTTCCGCGTGCAGAAGCAGATCGAAGAGCGCCTGGAGGGCAAAGCGGTTCCCATACAGATTCCGGTGGGCGCGGAAGACCATTTCTCGGGCGTGATCGACCTGGTCAAGATGAAAGCCATCATCTGGGACGAAGCCAGCCAGGGCGTGCTGTTCAAGTATGAAGACATCCCGCTGGAGCTGGAGGACACCGCACGCCACTGGCGTGACCTGATGGTCGAGCAGGCGGCTGAAGCCAATGAGGAACTGCTGGAGAAATATCTCTCCGGCAATCCCCTGACCGAGGACGACATCAAGCGCGGCTTGCGCCTGCGCACGGTGGCCAACGAGATCGTGCCGATGCTGGCCGGCAGCGCCTTCAAGAACAAGGGCGTGCAGGCCATGCTGGATGCGGTGATCGATTACCTGCCCTCGCCCGTCGACGTGCCCGCCATTGCCGGCCATGCCGAGGACGACAGCGAGATCGAGCGCCATCCGTCGGACGAGGAACCGTTCTCGGCGCTGGCCTTCAAGATCATGACCGATCCCTTCGTGGGGCAGCTGACCTTCTTCCGCGTGTATTCCGGCATCGTCAATTCGGGCGACACGGTCTACAACCCGGTCAAGGGCAAGAAGGAACGCCTGGGCCGCATCCTGCAGATGCACGCCAACGAGCGCAAGGAAATCAAGGAAGTGTTCGCGGGCGACATCGCAGCCGCCGTGGGCCTGAAGGATGTGACCACCGGTGACACGCTGTCGGATCCGGAACATCCCATCATCCTGGAGCGCATGATCTTCCCTGAGCCGGTGATCTCGCAGGCGGTGGAGCCGAAGACCAAGGCCGACCAGGAAAAGATGGGCATCGCCCTGAATCGCCTGGCGCAGGAGGATCCGTCCTTCCGCGTGCATACCGATGAAGAATCGGGCCAGACCATCATGTCGGGCATGGGCGAGCTGCACCTGGAAATCCTGGTGGACCGGATGAAGCGTGAGTTCAACGTCGAGGCCACGGTCGGCAAGCCGCAGGTGGCTTACCGCGAAGCGATCCGCAAGGGCGTGGAGGATGTGGAAGGCAAGTTCGTCAAGCAGTCCGGCGGACGCGGGCAGTATGGCCACGTGGTCATCAAGCTGGAACCGCAGCCGGCCGGCAAGGGTTATGAATTCGTCGATGCCATCAAGGGTGGCGTGGTCCCGCGCGAATTCATCCCGGCTGTCGACAAGGGTATCCAGGAGTCGCTGAAGGCGGGCGTGCTGGCGGGTTATCCGGTGGTGGACGTGAAGGCCACGCTGACCTTCGGTTCGTACCACGATGTGGACTCCAACGAGAACGCCTTCCGCATGGCCGGCTCCATGGCCTTCAAGGAAGCGATGAAGCGTGCGGGTCCGATGCTGCTGGAGCCGATGATGCAGGTCGAGGTGGAAACGCCCGAGGAATTCATGGGCAACGTGATGGGCGACCTGTCCTCACGGCGCGGGATGGTGCAGGGCATGGAAGACATGGTGGGCGGCGGCAAGCTGGTGCGTGCTGAAGTCCCGCTGTCGGAAATGTTCGGCTACTCGACCACGCTGCGCTCGCTCTCGCAGGGGCGCGCGACTTACTCGATGGAGTTCAAGCACTATGCTGAAGCGCCACGGCAGGTGGTGGAGCAGTTGTCGGGGAGCAAGGGCAAGGGTTGATTGGACTTGCTGGCTGCTGGCTGCTGGCTGCTGGCTGTTAGCTGTTAGCTGCATGAGGAAGCCGATGTATCTTTGGGTGCATCGGCTTTTTTTAACTTTAGGTAAATAATCCGGAAAGAATCCGCAAAAACAAAAACGCCCCATTCTTTCGAATGAGGCGTTTTATTTGGCGGAGCGGACGGGGCTCTCCTACACAGGCGCAGGCCGCGGAATCGCTTGCAAGCGATTCCCTTCTCGCCCCGCCGGGAGCCGCGCAGGCGGCTCCCTCCGCTCCGCAGATTTTTGCTGCGCAAAAACAAAAATGCCCCGTTCTTGCGAACGGGGCATTTTATTTGGCGGAGCGGACGGGGCTCTCCTACACAAGCGCAGGCCGCGGAATCGCTTGCAAGCGATTCCCTTCTCGCCCCGCCGGGAGCCGCGCAGGCGGCTCCCTCCGCTCCGCAGGTTTTTGCTGCGCAAAAACAAAAACGCCCCGTTCTTGCGAACGAGGCGTTTTATTTGGCGGAGCGGACGGGGCTCGAACCCGCGACCCCCGGCGTGACAGGCCGGTATTCTAACCAACTGAACTACCACTCCTAAAACCGTTTCAGCTGTCGTTGCTTGCTGAAAGATCGCTATTATAGGAGAGCCTTTTTGAAAATGCCAGCCCTTTTTAAAAATAATTGCGAAATATTTTACGGCCCGGCATCAAGCCTTGAACTTGCCCTCAAACGCCAGCTTGGACAGCGGCTCACGCGGGCTTGGGACTTCACGTGCCTGCAGGCCTTCCGGCAGGATGGACTTGTCACCCAGCTTGCCCACCACCACCATCGCCTCCACCGAAAACTCGGCCGGGACGTTGAGCTCGGTACGGGCCTTGTCCTTGTCAAAGCCGGCCATGCCGTGTGCATGCCAGCCGGACAGCGACGCCTGCAGCGCCAGGTAGCCCCAGGCCGAACCGGTGTCGAAGGAATGGGTCGGCGCAGGCACCGCCTCGGTCGCACCCGGCGGCACCATCACGGTACGCGACAGCACCACGAACAGGGCCGATGCATTGGCGCACCAGGAACGGTTGAATTCATTCAACAGGCCCAGCAGGCTGTCCCAGGCCGGCGTACCACGGCGCGCATAGACGAAGCGCCACGGCTGCGCATTGTAGGCCGAGGGTGCCCAGCGGGCGGCTTCGAGGAAGGTCAGGACGGTTTCTTCGGAGATCTCGGCACCGTTGAAGGCGCGCGGGGACCAGCGGTTCAGGAATTGCGGATCAATGGGATAGTCGGCGTTGCGCGGATTGGCGGACATGCTCTTTTCCTATGAGGATGAGGGTGGATGAATTCAGGCAGCAGGCATCTTAGCAGCGCCGCCTGTTTCCTGCAGAGCCAGCCGCGCAGCCATAAAAAAACCCGCGCACCTTGCGGCGGCGGGTTAAATCCAATTCTCAGGGGTGATGAATTGGAGGGGGAGGAACTTCAGAATAACGATCGCCCTCTCGCGCCTCCAACGTTTTTACACGCTGTAACATCCGTTGCAATTGTGCAGTGGACTGTGGGGAATCTGTCAGGAATGGCGTTTCCCCTGTCGTCCACGGCCGACGCGGCTTTGCGCCGCATCCGGCTCATTTCCCGATACAGAACCGCGAAAAAATCACCCCCAGCAAATCATCCGGCGTGAACTTGCCCGTGATGCTGGACAAGCGCTCTTGCGCCAATCGCAACTCTTCTGCAAACAGATCCAATGCATGTTCACCAGCCTCATTGTCCAGCGCCGCATGCGCCGCTGCATGGGCCAGATGTTCATCGGCCGCCTTCAGTGCCAGCAAATGCCGCTCGCGCGCGAGGTAGCGCGATTCCACCGTCTGCTGCCAGCCGGCAATGCGCAGCAACTCGGCGCGGAGCAAGTCCACGCCCTGCCCTTCGGCCGCCGACAGATAGACGTGCGTGGCGTCCGGCATCGGATCCACCGCCGGCTTGTGGCCGGAGCGGTCGATCTTGTTCCAGATGCGGATGATGGGCACGCCTTCCGGGAAGCGCGCGGTAATCTTTTCATCTTCCAGCGTCGGGCCACGGTCCGCATCCAGCATGTGCAGGATCACGTCCGCCTTGGCCACCTCGGCCCAGGTGCGTTCGATGCCAATGCGCTCGACTTCGTCCGGACCGCTGCCATCTTCACCAGCCTCGCGAATGCCGGCCGTATCGATGATGTTGAGCGGCATGCCTTCGATCTGTATCGTCTGCGTCACCTTGTCGCGCGTGGTGCCGGCGATCGGCGTGACGATGGCCACATCCGATCCGGCCAATACGTTCAGCAGAGAAGACTTGCCCACGTTGGGCTTGCCGGCCAGCACCGCATTCAGGCCATCACGCAACAAGGCGCCTTGCGCGGCATGCTTGAACACCTCTTCCAGCGTGCCGCGGATGGTGGCCAATTGGCCGCGTGCGTCGCTCTGTTTCAGGAAATCGATTTCTTCCTCGGGGAAGTCCAGCGTCGCTTCCACCAGCATGCGCAGGCGCGTGACCTGGTCCACCAGCTCGTGGATCACCTTGGAGAACGCGCCAGAGAGCGATTCGGAGGCCGACTTGGCCGCCGCTTCGGTGGTCGCTTCGATCAGGTCGGCGACGGCCTCGGCCTGGGCCAGGTCGATCTTGTCGTTCAAGAAGGCGCGCTGGGTGAATTCACCCGGCTCGGCCAGGCGCAGGCCGATCTCGTGGCCCGCCTGCACACAGCGCGCCAGCAGCATCTGCATCACCACCGGGCCACCGTGGCCCTGCAGTTCCAGCACATCCTCGCCGGTATAGGAATGCGGGGCCGGGAAGTGGATCGCCAGGCCCTGATCGATCGGGCTGCCATCCTCATTGAGGAAGGGCAGATAAGTGGCGTGGCGCGGTGCCAGGCTGTCGCGGCCGCAGACGGCGCGGATCACCGGGCCCAGGTTCTTGCCTGAGATGCGGACCACGCCGATGCCCCCGCGTCCGGGTGCGGTGGCGATGGCGGCAATGGGAGAAGAATCGAAAGTCATCTGCGAATACTTGTTGTTGTGTTGAGGTGAGCCCGCCGCTGCATCCCCCTCGGAGCAACGGCGTAAAGCCATGTTAACCCTGCTTGCGTTCTACGACCGAAAAAAAACCCGTGGATTCCACGGGTTTTTCCTTTGATGGCCTGCAAGAAGCAAATTATTTGGTCTTGCCGCTCTCGATATTGCGGGTGATCACCCATTGCTGCGCGATCGACAGGATGTTGTTCGTCACCCAGTACAGCACCAGGCCGGACGGGAAGAAGAAGAACATGAACGAGAACACCAGCGGCATGAACATCATCACCTTGGCCTGGACTGGATCCGGCGGCGTCGGGTTCAGCTTGGTCTGCAGGAACATCGACGCAGCCATGATGATCGGCAGCAAACCGATGGGCATGTTGAAGTAAGGGATGGTGCCGAACAGGCGGTCCGGGGCGGTCAGGTCATGCACCCAGCCCAGCCACGGCGCGCCGCGCATTTCCACCGAGGCCAGCAGCACCGAGTACAGCGCGATGAACACCGGGATCTGGATCACGATGGGCAGGCAGCCGCCCAGCGGATTGATCTTCTCGGTCTTGTAGAGCGCCATCATCTCGCGGTTCATGGCCTGCGGATCACCCTTGTGGCGTTCGCGGATGGCTTGCATCTTCGGCGAAACCGCCTTCATCTTGGCCATGCTGCGATAGCTGGCGGCCGACAGCGGGAAGAACACCAGCTTGATCAGCACGGTCAGCAGGATGATGGTCCAGCCCCAGTTGCCCACCAGGTTGTGGATGTGGGTCATCAGCCAGAAGATCGGCTCGGCGATCACGGTCAGGTGGCCGTAGTCGCGCACCAGATCCAGGCCCGGGGCAATCGCTTGCAGGGTCTTGGAGACGGTGGGACCGGAATACAGCTGGGTATCCATGGTCACGCTGGCGTTCGGGGCCACGCTGCCCAGCGGCAGGATGGAACCGACCGCGTACAGGTTGTCGCCGACCTTCTTGCTGAAGATGTCGCGCTGCGCGTTCTGCGGCGGGATGAAGGCCGAGACGAAGTAGTGCTGCACCATGGCGATCCAGCCGTTGTCCGCCTTGTTGACGTGCTGCTGCTTGCCGTTGGCGATCTTCTCGAAGTCCAGCTTCTCGAAGTGCTCGGTGCTGCTGTAGACGGCAGGACCGGTGAAGGTGCTGTAGAAGTGCGATTCGCCGCCCGGCTTGTTGCCGTCGCGCACCAGCTGCAGGTACAGCGAAGGATTGATCGTCGCACCCGTGGTGTTGGTCACGGTGTGCTTGACGTCGATCAGATAGCTGTCGCGCTTGAAGGTGTAGGTCTTGGTCAGCTTCACGCCGCCCTGCTCGGCTACCAGCACCAGCTGCACTTCATTGCCGTTGTCCAGCGAACGGGCGCCGGGCTGTGCGGTGAAGATGGTCTTGTGATTGGGGAAGGGACCGCCGATCAGGCCCGACTCCGCCAGGTACATGTGGCCGGGTTCGGAATCGAACAGCACGACGTTCTTGGTCGGATCGACCACGTCGGGTTGCTTCAGCAGTTCCAGGCGCTTCAGTTCACCGCCCACGGTATCGATGCTGGCCTTGACCAGGTCGGTGGTGATGGTGATGGTTTCGCCCTTGGTAGCGGCAGCCACGTCAGCACCGGGGACCGCGCCAGGTGCCGGTGCCGGCGTGCCAGCCTGCGGCACCGGGGAACCGGTCGGGCTGGCGGTGGGCGCGGCCGGATTGGCGGCGGCTTGCTCCTGAGTCGGGTTGGCCGACGGGAAGAACATCGACTGATGTCCGTTATGGCGCATCCAGCCATCCCACAGCAGCAACAGGGAGAAGGAGAATACAACCCACAGGACGGTACGTTTGATATCCATATGCGTATTGATGAGTTCAGGAGTGGCTGCAACCGTCAGCGGCCACAGGGGGAGACAGCCGCGCTACCGGAGACGGCAGCGCAGAGGTCGGGGAATCGGGAACGACGGAAGAAGACGGGCTGTTCGCCTGCGCCTGTGCATGGGCTTGCGCCTCGGCCGAGCCGGGCACGAAATCCAGGCCGCCGGCATGCCAGGGATGGCATTTGCAGAGGCGCTTGCCGGCCAGGACACTGCCCTTGAGCGCGCCATGCAGACGCACCGCCTCGGCGGCGTAGTCGGAACAGCTGGGATAGAAACGGCAATTCTGCCCCAGGAAAGGGCTCACTCCCAGCTTGTAGGCACGCAACAGCAGGAGCAGAGGGGTCTTCATCACTTCCTGTTTTCCTGGCTATTTCCTGGCGAACGCAGGGGCGCTCGGCAGGAAGGCGAACAATTGCATCAGTTCGGCACGCAGCATGGCCTTGACGGACGCACTGCGGGCAGGATCCTTCCTGGTATTGACCGGGCGCGACAGGCGCACGATGCAGTCCACGGCAGGCAGTTCAGCCTGGCGAAACAGCTCGCGCGTGGCCCGTTTGATCGTGTTGCGGGTGACCGCACGCGGTGCCAGCCGCTTGGCCGCCACTACGCCCAGACGGGCTTGCGGCAGGCTGTTGCGGCGTGCGTACAACACGAAATGCTCGGTACGATACACGGGGCGCAAACGAAAAACGGATGAAAACTCATCCGTTTTAACGATTCGCCGATCGCGTGGGAAGTCGCCTGCTTGACGTGCTGGAAGCGGTGTACGGACGTCCGTCACACGAAACGGCAGCGCAAAGCCCCGGCTTAAACTGCAGCCAGACGCTTGCGGCCCTTGGCGCGACGGGCGTTGATCACGGCACGGCCGCCACGGGTTGCCATACGGGCACGGAAACCATGGGTACGCTTGCGACGCACGACGGAAGGTTGGTAAGTACGTTTCATGTTGGACTCGCTAAGTTGGGCTGCCTTGGAGCAAACAGCAAAAATAAATCGGAATTCTGGAACCGCTTTCGGTGTGCCTGTTCCGCATCACCGATGCCCTGCCGCCTGTCTGAGCCGGCAGCCCCTGCATCGCTGACACCATTAACTCTGTTGGCCTCTGCCGCCTCCCGGTGTGATCACTGGGTAATCGACCGGTGGACAACTGAAACAGCACTGCGTCGGCACCGCGCGCAATTCTTCAGATGGTGAACCCTGAATTAGACTGCATTTTCCACTTCGCTGTCAATGACTTATGCGCTTTTGCACCCTCCCCGGGCACTCAACGGCCGAGTTCGGGGCCAATGCGTGGCGGAATTGCCGCATCTGGCCAGAATCGCCCCTTCCCTGCCGCCAGCCGGCCGGCAAAAAGCCGATATGAAGTTGCTTGCAGGACATCACCCCGATTTCAGTACAAGCCTTCACCTGACGCGTTCAATGCATGAAGAAAATGCAGGCACGCCATGCGCCCCACGCATGAACAAATCCGTAAATCATCTAAAGCATTTTTTCAGCAGGGCTGGACACCGGTGCGCCAGACTTGCCCACGGGAGGCGGATGAGGCAGATCAGCAACATTGAGACACCGCAATCGTCCTGTTACAAAAAAGATGCGTCATGAAAGCTGCACCCTGCAATATGACAAACATGCCTGGCACGATTCCAGCTATAAGGGGAGATGAAGCAAAGAGACCGGCAAGCAGGCAGGAACGAATTGCACCGGCAGGAGGAGATCGGCAGCATCGCCAGGCACCAGCCGCGCTGGCCTGCGCAACCGCCCGACAGGCATTGTCCGCCTGTTCCCTCCCGCCGGCTATCAGGGTTTTCACGATGGCGCGCTGCGCGAAAATAGCGCACCGTGTGGTCAACCGCTGAAGCAATCCGCACATTGAAAGAGCATGATGTGAATGAAGCTGCGAATGTCCCTGCGCACGCAATGGGATAAACGCTTCACCCCAATGCGCGGGAAAATGCAAAGAAAATCCAGCGCTTGCTGAATGAAGCTGCACTATAGGGATCACCAAGCAGAAGCAAAAAAAGGAATAGAATGAACTGCAGGATCTGAAAAGATCTTCGCATCACGTTGTAGAAGCTACGGCTTTCAAAGAACACACCGGCAATGACGCAATACAGAGTCACCGACGCGTTCTTCGATAACCGCAGATGGCAAGTCCAGACATATGAATCTGTTTCGTACTTTTTTGAGAGCGACGGAGGTGGTATGGATATCTACAGCAGCTTTGCAAGCCGGTTCGACAAGACCAGAGAAGAAGAATTATCGCTTGAAGAGTATCTGAATCTTTGCAAGAACGACCCGGCAGTCTATGCATCGGCTGCCGAACGGATGCTGATGGCCATCGGCGAACCGGAGAAGGTCGACACCCGGGAAGATCCGCGCCTCTCGCGCATCTTCGCCAACAAGGTCATCAAGGTCTATCCCGCCTTCAAGGAATTCTACGGCGCGGAAGAAGTGATCGAGCAGGTGGTTTCGTATTTCCGCCATGCCGCGCAAGGCCTGGAAGAAAAGAAGCAGATCCTTTATCTGCTGGGTCCGGTCGGTGGCGGCAAGTCCTCCATCGCTGAACGTCTGAAGCAGTTGATGGAACAGGTGCCCTTCTATTCCATCAAGGGCTCGCCGGTCAATGAATCCCCGCTGGGCCTGTTCGATTACGACGAAGACGGCCCCATCCTCGAAGAGCAATACGGCATCCCGCGCCGCTATCTCAAACCCATCCTGAGCCCCTGGGCCGTCAAGCGCCTGCACGAGTACAACGGCGACATCCGTCAGTTCCGTGTGGTCAAGCGCTATCCGTCCATCCTGCGCCAGATCGGCATTTCCAAGACCGAGCCGGGCGATGAAAACAACCAGGATATTTCCACCCTGGTCGGCAAGGTCGATATCCGCAAGCTGGAACAATATTCGCAGGACGATGCCGACGCCTACAGCTACTCGGGCGGCCTGTGCCTGTCCAACCAGGGCCTGCTGGAATTCGTGGAAATGTTCAAGGCCCCCATCAAGGTGCTGCACCCGCTGTTGACGGCCACGCAGGAAGGCAACTTCAAGGGTACCGAAGGTTTCGGCGCGATCCCCTTCGATGGCGTCATCCTGGCCCACTCCAACGAATCGGAATGGAAGGCCTTCCGCAACAACAAGAACAATGAAGCGCTGCTGGACCGCATCTTCATCGTCAAGGTGCCGTATTGCCTGCGCGTCTCCGAAGAAATCAAGATCTACGAAAAGCTGATCCGCAGCTCTTCGCTGGGCAAGGCCACTTGCGCGCCCGGCACGCTGAAGATGATGGCGCAGTTCTCGGTGCTGACACGCCTGAAGGAACCGGAAAATTCCAGCCTCTTCTCCAAGATGCAGGTCTATGACGGCGAGAACCTCAAGGACACCGACCCCAAGGCCAAGTCCTACCAGGAGTATCGCGACTATGCCGGTGTGGATGAAGGCATGAACGGCATCTCCACGCGCTTCGCCTTCAAGATTCTGTCGCGGGTGTTCAACTTTGATACCACCGAGGTAGCGGCCAATCCGGTGCACCTGATGTACGTGCTGGAACAGCAGATCGAACGCGAACAATTCCCGCAGGAGACCGAGCAGAAATATCTCTCCTTCGTGAAGGACACGCTGGCCTCGCGCTACGCCGAATTCATCGGCAAGGAAATCCAGACCGCCTACCTGGAGTCGTATTCGGAATATGGCCAGAACGTCTTCGACCGTTACGTGACCTATGCCGACTTCTGGATCCAGGATCAGGAATACCGCGATCACGATACCGGCGAGAGCTTCGACCGTGCGGCCCTGAATGCGGAACTGGAAAAGATCGAGAAGCCGGCCGGCATCAGCAACCCCAAGGACTTCCGCAACGAGATCGTCAACTTCGTGCTGCGTGCGCGGGTCAACAACGGTGGCAAGAATCCGCTGTGGACCAGTTACGAAAAACTGCGCGTGGTGATCGAGAAGAAGATGTTCTCCAACACCGAAGACCTGCTGCCGGTGATTTCCTTCAACGCCAAGGGCTCCACCGAGGAAATGCAGAAACACGAAGACTTCGTCAATCGCATGGTCAGCAAGGGATACACGCCCAAGCAGGTGCGCCTGCTGTGCGAATGGTACCTGCGCGTGCGCAAGTCCTCGTAAGCGCCGCTGTTGCGCATCGCCCGCAGAGCGCGTGGCGATGCGCGCGGCGACCCTTCGGCGCCGTGCGCCTGGCGCACCGCCGACCACTAGCAGGAGAACCGAGTGCTGCATCAGATCATCGACCGCAGGCTGGCTGGCAAGAACAAGAGCATCGCCAACAGGGAGCGCTTCCTGCGGCGCTTCAAGGGGCATATCCAACGTTCGGTGGCGGACGCCGTGCGCGACCGCAGCATCACCGATCTCGAAAAATCGAAGAGCATCAGCATCCCGCGCAAGGATGTCTCGGAGCCCTTCTTCCATCACGGCAAGGGCGGCAAGCGCGAAGCCGTGCATCCGGGCAATCAGGATTACCTGCAGGGTGACCGCATCCCGCGCCAGAACGGCGGCAGCGGCGGCGGGGGCGGCAGCAGTGCCAGCAACGACGGCGAAGGACAGGACGATTTCACCTTCGAACTGACCCGCGAAGAATTCATGCATTACTTCTTCGAGGACCTGGAACTGCCGCGCCTGGTGGAAACCAACCTGCTGCAGGTACCGAACTGGAAGAACCAGCGCGCCGGTTATTCGGTGGACGGTTCGCCCAACAACATCGACGTGGTGCGTTCGCTGCGTTCCTCGCTGGGCCGCCGCATCGCCCTCGGTGGACCGCTGCAGCGGCAGCTCGACGTGGCCGAGGAAACGCTGGCCGAGATGAAGCGCAAACCCGAGGAGCACAGCGCCGACATCCCGCTGCTGGAAGAGGAAGTGAAGCATTTGCGCGCCCGCATCCTGCGCATCCCCTTCATCGACCCCTTCGACCTGCGCTATGTGAACCGAGTGCGCCAGCCGCAACCCTCCAGCCGCGCCGTGATGTTCTGCGTGATGGACGTATCGGGCTCGATGGATGAGCAGCGCAAGGATCTGTCGAAGCGCTTCTTCATCCTGCTGTATCTGTTCCTCACGCGAAATTACGAACACATCGAAGTGGTCTTCATCCGCCATCACACCCGCGCCGATGAAGTCGATGAGAACACCTTCTTCCATTCGCAGGAAAGCGGCGGCACGGTGGTCTCCAGCGCGCTGGAGCTGATGCACGACATCATCACCAAGCGCTATTCGCCCAGCGAGTGGAACATCTATGGCGCGCAAGCCTCGGATGGCGACAACTGGAACGACGATTCCCCCAAGTGCCGTGAACTGCTGGAGTCGTCGATCCTGCCGCTGACGCGCTACTTCGCCTACATCCAGGTGGCCGAGCCGGAACAGAACCTGTGGACCGAGTACATGCAGCTGATCGAATCGCATCCGCACTTCGCCATGAAGAAGGTGCAATCGGCCGCCGAGATCTACCCGGTCTTCCGCGAACTCTTTGAAAAGCAGGTGCACGCATGAACAGCCGCTTCAAGCATGACCCGCTGCCTTGCCCCTCGGATTGGAGCTTTGATCTCATCGAGCGCTACAACGAGGAAATCGCACGCGTGGCCAAGGGGTACGAGCTGGACATCTATCCCATCCAGCTGGAGATCATCTCGGCCGAGCAGATGATGGATGCCTATGCCTCGCACGGCATGCCGGTCAACTATCGCCACTGGTCCTACGGCAAGCATTTCATGCTGACCGAACGCGACTACAAGCGCGGGCAGATGGGCCTGGCCTATGAGATCGTGATCAACTCCGATCCCTGCATCGCCTACCTGATGGAAGAGAACACGATGACCATGCAGGCGCTGGTCATCGCACACGCGGCCTATGGCCACAACTCCTTCTTCAAGGGCAATTACCTGTTCCAGTTGTGGACCGATGCCAGCGCCATCATCGATTACCTGGTGTATGCGCGCAATTACATCGCCGAGTGCGAAGAGCGGCACGGCTTCGAGCGCGTGGAAGAATTGCTGGACTCCTGCCATGCGCTGATGAACTACGGCGTGGACCGCTACAAACGTCCGCAACGCCTGTCGCTGGCGCAGGAGAAGGCACGCCAGCGCGAGCGCGAGGCCTACATGCAGTCGCAGGTCAACGAATTGTGGCGCACCCTGCCGGCCAAGAAGGAAACGGCCGCCGCAGCCGTGGAAGGCCGCTTCCCGTCCGAACCACAGGAGAACCTGCTGTATTTCGCCGAGAAGAATGCGCCCCTGCTGGAGCCCTGGGAACGCGAGGTGATCCGCATCGTGCGCAAGGTCGGGCAGTATTTCTATCCCCAGCGCCAGACCCAGGTGATGAACGAAGGCTGGGCCACCTTCTGGCATTACACGCTGTTGAATACGCTGTATGACCAGGGCCGCCTGACCGATGGCTTCATGATGGAATTCCTGCATTCGCACAGCAATGTGGTGTTCCAGCCGCCCATCACCAAGCCGTATTACAACGGCATCAATCCGTATGCACTGGGCTTCTCGATGATGAGCGACATCCGCCGCATTTGCGAGAACCCCACCAATGAAGACCGCGAGTGGTTCCCCGACATCGCCGGGCGCAACTGGCTCGATACCCTGCAATACGTGATGCGCAACTACAAGGACGAGAGTTTCATCGCGCAATATCTCTCGCCCAAGCTCATGCGCGACATGCGCATGTTTGCCGTGCTCGATGACGAGGCGCGCAGCGAGATCGAGGTCTCGGCCATTCACAACGAGCGCGGCTTCCAGTACGTGCGCCAGGCGCTGTCCCGGCAGTACGACATCAACCACCGCGAACCCAACATCCAGGTCTGGTCGGTCAACACGCGCGGCAACCGCAGCCTGACGCTGCGCCACTTCCGCAGTGACGGCCGCTCGCTGGGCGACAGCACCAACGAGGTGCTGCGCCACATGGCGCGGCTGTGGCAGTTCGACGTCTATCTGGAAAGCGTGGACGACAACGGCTACATCGTGCAGCGCTATGAATGCGTGGCCGAGAACCGGTATGCTCTGCGTTCGTGAGTGACCGCTGCCAGGAGTGACCATGCCCGCCGCCCCCGCTACCCCGCGCCCGCCGATCTCGGCCCAAACCATCCCGCTGTTTCCGCTGGCCAGCACGCTCTTCCCGGAAGGGCGGCTGCCGCTGCAGATCTTCGAGGTGCGTTATCTGGACATGATTGGCAAGTGCATCGCCGAGGGCAGCAGCTTCGGCGTGGTGGCCCTGACGGAAGGATCGGAAGTGCGGCGGCCCGGCCAGAGCGAACGCTTCGTCGGCGTGGGCACGCTGGCGCGCATCCAGGAATGGAGCACGCCCTCCCCCGGCCTCATGCGCATCGCCTGCCTGGGCAGCGAGCGTTTCCGCATCGTGCAGGCCGAGCAGCAGAAACATGGACTATGGACCGCGCAGGTAGAGATGATGGAAGCGGACCGTGCCGTGACGATCCCCGAGGAGTTGCGCAATACCTCGCAGGCGCTGGACAACCTGCTGCAATCGGTATTGCGCCAGGGCCTGCCGGACAGTGAAGTGCCCATCGCCGCGCCTTACCGGCTGGACGATTGCGGCTGGGTGGCCAACCGCTGGGCCGAGATGATGCCCATCTCCGTCAACCTCAAGCAGAGCCTGCTGGCGCTGGACAATCCCCTGTTGCGGCTGGAGCTGGTGCAGGATGCACTGGATGAGTTGGGCTGGCTGAAATAGTTAGTTATTTCCATAATGCAACTAACTATCCCGCTTCAGATTTCCTGATAGTTGTACTTCCCCATCACGGCGACACGCCGCTGATCCCCGCCTCGGCCAGCAGCGCCGACATCCCCGACCAGAAGATCTGGATGCCGATACACAGCAGGATGAACGCCGACAGGCGCAACACCACCATGGTGCCCAGACGCCCCATCAGGTGCACCAGCTTGTGCGCATAGTTGTAGCAAAGGAAGATCACCAGCGCCGTGAGCGCCGCGCCCAGGGCGGCACTGCCGACCGAGATCACCCAATCCAGCAGGCGGGTTGGCGTATTGGCGCCCAGCGTGATGGACGCGGCGATGGTGCCGGGGCCGACGGTCAGGGGAAAGCTCATGGGATAGAAGCTGCGCGCCTTGATTTCATCGTCGGGCAGGTCTTCGTCATAGGTCTTGGCCACTTGGGTGGGGATGGAGCTGTCCTGGCTGTTGTCGTTGAGGAGTTTCCAGCCCGAGACCGCCACCAGCAGGCCGCCGCCGACGCGCACGATGGGCAGCGAGATGCCGAAGAAGGTCAGCACGTGCGAGCCGATGAAGATCGCCGCCACCAGCATGAACCAGCAATTGATGGCGACCTGGCGCGCGATGCGCTTTTCGGTGCTGCGGCTGACGTTGCCCAGCAGGTTGGCGAAGACCGGCGCGATGCCCAGGGGATTGAGGATGGGCAAGAGCGTGACCGGGATCAGGACGACCGCCTTGAGGAAAAGGATGAACATGGCGCAATCAGAAATAAACGGCATTGAAGGTTGACCCGGCAGCGTAGCTGAAAGCCGCTACGCTGCCAACCACGGCCGCATCTGGCGTTGCGCGGTGGTGCCCTCTGCCCTCAGGCGGCCCGCACCCGCATGCCGCGCACCCGGGTGAAAAGCAGCACGGCGATGCCCAGGTTCAGCAGGTTCCAGGCGATGCCATTGGCGAAGGCCGCGTGATAGCTGCCGGTGAGATCGAAGATCTTGCCGGACATCCAGCCGCCCAGCGCCATGCCGAACATGGTGGCCATGATGACCGCGCCCACGCGCTGGCCCGCTTCGGCAGCGGGGAAGTATTCGCGCACGATGATGGCGTAGGACGGCACGATACCGCCCTGGAACAGCCCGAACAGGGCCGAAATGAGATAGAGCGAGGCCAGGCTGTCGAAGGGGATGAACAGCAGCAGCGACAGGCCCTGCAGGGCCGAGCCCAGCAGCAGGGTGCGCAGGCCGCCGATGCGGTCGCAGATGGCCCCGGAGACCAGGCGGCTGACCACGCCACAGGCCAGCATCAGCGAGAGCATCTGGGCACCGCGTGCCGGGCCGTAGCCGAGGTCGCCGCAATAGGCCACGATGTGGACCTGGGGCATGGCCATGGCCACGCAACAGGCCACACCGGCCACGCACAGCAGCAGCTGGGCGGAGCCCGGTGCCAGGCCGAAGGGACGCGGGCCGCCGCCGGCGCGGGGCGTCGCTGCACTGCTGTCCTGCACCGGCGGCCGGGCGCGCATGAGCAGGGCCAGCGGGCACATGACCAGGATGCAGATCAGGCCCAGACCGCGATAGGTTTCCTGCCAGCCGTAGTTGTCGACGAAATGCTGGACGATGGGCGGCCAGATTGCGCCGCCCAGGTAGTTGCCGCTGGCGCAGACCGCCACGGCGATGCCGCGCCGCTTGCGGAACCACAGCGAGGTATCGGCCACCAGCGGAGAAAAGGTGGCGGAGGTCCCCAGCAGGCCGATGAGGATGCAATGCACGGCCATGAAGGTCCAGATGTCCTGGGCCCAGGAAGCGGCGATGAAACCGCCGCCCAGGCACAGCCCGCCCAGCATCATCGGCCGGGTGATGCCGGAGCGGTCGGCCATGCGGCCCATGAGCAGGCCACCGACGCCCACGCCCAGCATAGTGAGGGTATAGGGCATCGAGGCCAGGCCCCGGTCGACGTAGTAATGCGCCTGCACGTAGGGCAGCACCACTGCGATCACGTACATGCCGCTGGCACCCACGACCATCAGGATCATGGTGATGCAGAGGCGCATTACGGCGTAGGGGGAGTCGACCTGATGGGGGTCGGTGGGTGCGGGGCTTGCGGGGCTTGCGGGGGAGGATGGGGGCATAGGGGTCTCAGGATTAATTATTCTAGGTAAATGGATTACAAATACGAACGGCAGCTTCTGCAGTTTCGCTCACAAAATAGGTCGATTCCCTTGGAGAGCGGCGAAAAGTTCGCAGGAGAGATTAGCGAAAATTCAAGCCGTGTAAAACCGCGAAAAGCTTACACCACCAGCGTCTTGGCGATAGTGCATATCGACGAAGCCATCCAAGACCACAAAATTCTCGCCACCATCATTGACGTGCGCTTGGCATGAAAGATTCTGATCAAAGGGATACTTCCAAGACTCTGCAGGCAATAATCTTTCCGATAGTTCCAGAGGTGCTATCCATCGTTGATTGAGGTCTTAGAAAAATTCCAAACTGAGCATGCGATATAAGCGTCCTTGCAAGAAGAAATCCAGCCGCGACATCGTTCCTGTCGCTACTGTTTGCAGGAAGGCTGCGGTTATAGGCTGGAACCCAAATGCTGTTGTGGACCTTGTCTGGAAGAGCACCAGCCGCTTTCAAGATCGTGGTTGCATCCGTGAATGAAGTCCCGACCGGGAAGTATTTCTGGCAGATCGGCATCAGATCGTAGTAACGCTGAGCAGCGGCGTTGCTCATATTTTTATAGATCTCTTGTACTTCCTTCTCAAATTTTTCTCCGAGCATCTCGAGCTCATGGGGAGTATAGGAAATGATTTCAGATCTCTTTTCTTGGGCAAAACAAGTGGAAAAGAAGGAAAACAAAGCGAGCATGGCCACCTGTCTAAAAGTAGTTTTCATACCGACCTTAATTCGATCTCTTCAGGGTCACAAGGATCTTCAGCAAGCAACAACGGCTTCAAAAGTCCCATGCGAAGGGAGCACACCAATCTCAAGCCGTCGAACAACTCTTTGCGAACAGATATAAGTTTACAGCCCCAAGTTTCACGGCAAGCAGTGCCTTTATTCCAGATCTGAAAATGGAATTCGACATAGGCCCCTCATCCCAAAAATCGGAAGACAGGTCTTGGCCGATTGCGGGCTTTAACGGATACTTTCAGCAGACACGAGGTACGCCCGGTCGTCGATCATTTGGTGCTTCTCCAATAGCAACCAGTGACAAGACCATTTCGAAGTCGTCGGCTAGTTTTACGCTCTTTTTAACCTGGGGAAGATATTCTGAACGACTTCGAATTGCACTGGCGGCACCAAGGATAGTGGCCAAGAGTTGCTTCGAAATGAAATATTCGGACTTTAGCTGTTCAGCGACCGTACAAATATGGGAGTACAAATCAGCAAACGCCAATTCATCGAACACATCGGACATCAAAAGACGGTCGGTCGCCTTCTCCTCCAAAGCCTTCAGTTTCATATCAAAAGGAATATTTTGATTCATGCGACTCCTTGTGTTTTTTGAGGTCTTCTTCTGGCCGATTGCAGCCATTCATGCCTACTTCAGAAACGCAGATGTATGACTAGGCAAATTTCCAGATCAGGAGGCAACGGGGGCCTCAAGGCATTCTCCATCCCATGTGGCGAGCCCCAACCACAGAATCGTGTCCTCAACAAAGGACTCAAAGGATGTGGCAAGAAGGCGCTTGGTGTCTTCATCCCGGCCAAATGCGATGATCTGTCCTGATGTCCCTAAGCGATCCGGATCCAGGTCCAGTCCGAAATGGTTGCCGCCTCCATCGTGCGTGAGGGGAATCCAGCCCTTGTTGCAATAGAGAGGCTTGATGAAACCAGCCGGGTCTGAAGACTGAAATTCTGCGCAGTCCTGGTTCATTGAACTTTCATCCAGGGACCGCCACTTGTCCCATTGCTGTTGAATCCCTTTTACGGAAAGAAATTCGTGACCGAAAAGCAGGCCAAATCCGTTTTGGCCGTTGTAGACGCCAATGAAGTCTCGCACTGACTGTGGGAATCTGACGCCCAAATGGCCTTCCAACGCTTCTATTTCATTCAGAGAGGCTCCGGGCTGTAAGTCCATGGCTTCTAGACAGCCGAGCTCTCTTAATCGAGCCGTGATGCGAATCCATTTTTCTTGCATTTATCAACCTATGCCAAAAGAGATTTAATCGATGCGGTTACATAGGCAACTGCCACCCATTCATCGTCAAATATTAAAGGGGGCAATGGCGGTTACTGGCCGTATTGAGACTTCATGGAATCAGGTCTACCGTTTCGCCAACCTTCAAAAGCTCGCCATCTTCACGCTCCAGCAATTCAAAGGCAAATACGGTCAAATCTGGTGAGCCGTCTGGTCGTATTGCACGTGGTTGTAAAAATGGGCACTTGATACGAACGCCAGCCAGACGCGAATCCGGCCCTACTCTGAAGTCACCTTTGTCTACTTGACGCGCCAACACATATGGAGCATTGCCAGTCGATAGATATTCCAATTTGAATCGCATATCTGATTCCTTATTGAACGGCATCCTCTGGCCAATAGAAGACATCATATTCCACGCCTTTAGCAAGTCTTTTCGCACTGGGAGCCTATGCCGCCGAACGTTGCGAGAGAACAAAAAACATTTCCTCTTCATTCTCGTCAAATGCCGCATCATGTCGGAATCCGACTAATCGCTCTGCCAGCATAATCGGGACATCAAAGACATAGTCGACATCCGTACGGCCATCCTGTAGCTGCAGCATCTCCGCGCGTACCTCATCAAAAAAGACAGGCGGATTGCCCATCACATCAAGGCTCATGACCCCATCTTCTGCGTCGTGAGCAATAAACCATTGCTCTTTTCCATTTTCCCAGCAAGCTACCGTGCTGACCATTGCATGCTCTTCTATCTGACATGCGACGATCTTCGTGCTTGCGGAGAGCATACG
Organism: Herbaspirillum sp. Her4; assembly: GCF_057961335.1. NCBI lineage: Bacteria > Pseudomonadati > Pseudomonadota > Betaproteobacteria > Burkholderiales > Oxalobacteraceae > Herbaspirillum > Herbaspirillum sp. Her4. The sequence continues at coordinate 468,364 of NZ_CM176330.1, forward strand.
CAGAAATTCCAGTTTCAATGCCGAAGGACTGGGGGTGTCAAACCATACGACGTACCATCCAGTTGGCAGCGCAATTCCCGCGCGAGCGGTTTCTGTGAATGACTGACGTTGATTGGTCTCAGCTAAACCCAATGCACTAAGCACAATCTCTTTCTTATCGGACGGAGTGGCTAACCAAGAGATAGAAAAACCCATTAATCTCCTTCATTTAATGTAAGCAGTTACATATCTAGGCCGCTAGGGGATACCTGAACTGGAATCAATTTGGGCAAAGCGACGACTAACTGGGCAAGACGAAGCCTCAAAAGTCTGTCCCGGCCCGATTGCGAACTTTGATTCAATCATCGTCACCATACTCATATGCATCAGAATCCATGACTTGATGGAATTCGGCTAGAGACTGGTAGGTGATAACTGACGGGTATTCTGCTGGATTATTATGCGGGCCGGTTGCCCAGTCGAGATGGACAACTACCATTGCTCCATCGCAACAAAGGACCAATACATCATCGTTGTCCACTCGACGGCCAACGACTTCAATATCTTTCCCCCAGAGGGGATGCCCTTCTGCAAGCTCTCGTTCCAGTTGGAGTTGAAGAGCAGGTACGTCTCGAGGATGGATCAACGGCCTCCATGGCATCCTCCATAAAATGTCATCGATTGCTTTTGTCATTAATGATAGAAATGGCATGTCTGCTCCTGGCCGATTGCGGACCAGGTGATGGTTCGATCAAGCACTTATTTTTCGTCCCCGAAAACATAGTATTCCAGCATTCCAAGTCCATCTCCTGGCAGCACCCACCAATAAAGCTTCTCTCCCGAGGAAAACTAAGCTTAATGTTTTTGAAGGGCACCAATCAAATTTCTCTCGAACGAGCGTAGCGTTCTACTTCGATTCAGTAGCTTTGTGAATTCTTCGTCTTTAAGAACGTGAAATGTTTTGCCAATCGCCGGTGCGTCACTGGTCATGTCGGAACGGAATCGATACCAATTGTCGTCCGAGAGTCGTAGCCAGAATGTTCCATCGCCTCGTACAAAGACGGACTGAATCTGATCAATGAAGACATTAGAAGTGTAGTGATCAGAATCGTTGGGAATGAATCCTTTGGGGAGTGGGGCTGAGAGAGCACACGTAGGGGTTCTTTGCTTCTCAGCCTTGGTCCGAATTTCTATAATTTTGAATGTTCCTCCAGAATATTCGTTCGGGCGAATCGGAAGAGACTTCAGGGCGGCAGCATTCACATAAATTCCGCTAGCAAAAGGATTTGCGCTACATTTTGCACTTCCTCCATCACTTACTAAAATACTCTCCAAAGCTGAAGGTGAAACGCCCAATATCGGAACATCTTCAGCAACAGGACCATACCAATGATTTGGCGCTCGCCTGACAAGGCGACGTAATGTTGATAGCTCATCTTTTGAGAGCGGACGCGTCATGAACGGCGCTGTAGAATCCGCGTCGCTATCTTCGGAAGTCTGTTGGAACCATGAAGGCACTTCGCCCATGAGATAAATTTGCTGGCTAACGATGCCCCACGCGGGTGTCGCCTGTTTATCATCCAGCGTCCATAATCCTGAATTGAGCAAAGTCGATGCTGATTCAGGCGATGTGATCCATGAACGCAGTCGATCATATGCCTCTCGTGGAAAGCATTCATGATCGAGAAACTGTTTTGTTTTACTTCGGTGGCATTGCATGGAGAGGCAGGAGCGCGTCTCGGTCAGATAACGCGTCAAGAGTTGGTCGTATCCAAGGCGAAAACGTTGCTCGTCGTCGGTGCCGGAAATGTTTAGCTGCGAGACATAGGGCCTCCATTTCTCCCACATTTCTTTCACAATCTCCTGCAATGCTCGTGCATCGTTTGCCGCACAGACTCTCGTCTCATTCTCGGTCGACGGCGTTACGCAATCGATTTGGAAATCCTTAATGCGTCTCTCGTATCGGCGTTGCAGGCACTCTACATTTTCACCACCACAACCTGTTAGGGAAACAAGCCATTTGCGCTGTTCCAAGGTAATCGCATTTCGCTCTTCCTTATCACTGACCGTTGACATCATGTATCGATAGGCAGCGTCCATTTTTCCGTCAAGCCGAGCGAGATCTGGTGTATCACAAACCTTTTTCTCAACAGGCTTGTCCGCTTTTTCACACTTGAAGCTTGGATACGACTGAGCGTAGGAAATTTGCACCGTCGATGCCATCGCGAACATCAAGACGAATTGGACAAGCCATGATAGAACTGTCCGGCAATCATACAAAGACGCAACGAAAGTGAGATGGCGCACCTGACTCCCCCCATTATTTTTTCTCGAGCAAAGTGGATGTAAATTGAAATTGATCTTGCAGAAAATCAGTTGATGAGGTCTGGCAGGACATCGTGCAAAGTTGTCCTGGCTGCCTGCTCCTGGCCGTTTAAAAACGAGAAATCAAACCAGAATGAACAATATCAGTCGGGAACATAATCCTTCTTGCACATTGCGTAGGGTTCACGCAAGGTGATGCAAGAATGCCGCAATTGGGATACCAGCATCGCAGAGACTCGCCATTCCATTTCACGCCTATGATCCACATAAGAGGAAGCTCTACGCTCTCGCTCTTGCTCTTGCTCTGACATGTTTTGCAACGTTTGCAGATAGGCCGTGTGAGCTTCGAGTAGCAACGACTCACAATTCTCAAGCACCTTCTTGACGGCGTCATCAACCGACAAGGCTGTGTTCCAGACTGCCGTGGACATCTTTTTACCCGCACATGCTGAATATGCTCTTTCAGCTCTGGCAAAAGCAAAGTCAGCGGGCCCTTTGGGCGCTTGGGCCAAGGCGATGCCGGCAAAAAATTGCGACAATAAAGCTGTCAATATTACGGAAACGGAAATTCTGACCATTTGGATGAGTCGATAGATAGGCAGGATTGGTCGGTGGCGTTGGAAGTCCGTTTCTGGTCGAAAGGGGCCATTTTCTAAACAATTTGCTGACGATACTCTCTACTGGATATCGATACCGAGTTTCCATCAGGATCTTTCGCGTTGGCGAACTGATACCCATTTGCCCGGTGGGTACTGCCAAAATGCAGACCTTTCTTCGCAGATTCTTCCTTGAATTTTTCAACATCGGAAACACTGAATACCAGCTTGACTACCGCCTGCTCAAATCTTGAGATTTGGCCGCCTGATGAATCAGAAGATTGATGCCGGCATCTGGCGCACTCAATTCGATGAGGCCTTCACGTACCTCACCGGTTGTCTTGAATCCAAAATGATCTTTGTAGAATGCACTGGTGACGGCGGGATTGCGGGCATATATCAAAAGCGTATTGAATGATGCAGTCATGGTCTCTCAAGGAGGGATAAAGGAGCTCGGATTGTTGGCCAGGGTATTCAGACGCCGACTTGAACAACAAAAGCTATTTTTCAGCCAGACTTCAGTTCTTCGCGGACGGCTGCTGCTGACCGATCACGGACTCACATACCCGAGAGAATCAAGGTACGGAGTATTGGAAGCAACTCGCGATAGTCTGACAAATAGCCGTCATTTTGCATATGTCTCGACGCGCGCGCAGAGGCGAATAGTTCATTCCTCACATCAGTCAATGTAGCCCGCTTGCGCTCCTTCGCAGCCCTCATGCTGGCGGAAAGTGAGCCGTAATGTTCGTACCCATTAAAGGACATCGCAAAGGCAAATACGGCCTGTGGATCAGTTGGATCGGGAAGACTTTCAATGGTAAGTGGAGTCATAGTCGTGACGTGCCTTGAGTTGACAGCTTCTGGCCGGTTGCGGACTTCGCTGACTTGATTTACCGCTCCTTAAACCTGCTCCAAAACCACTTCCACGCTGATCGGATCCTGACTTCTCAGCCAATGGAAAACCTCACTTTGACTGATCGACTCCCGAAACGAAGCGATCTCCGATCTCTGTGAGCACCATTGATTGCCTTCGCCCAGTTCGCTGGTCGCCAGACTGTGCTCAAATTTCAACGTGATATGCAGTTGCCGCATGCTATCCGTCTGCGCATCCACATCATCCAGATCGTCGATCGTCTGTCTGGTCAAATCAATTTCAAAGGATTTTCCCATTCCCCAATCATATGTTCCCCATTGAAACAGCAGCATGTCGCCGTCGGTCTCTGCTGTCGCTTCAATTCGGGATTGCTCATATTGAGAAAATACCCATTCAAAAAGCTCACTATACCTTCCTTCAAGAAAACAAGATGATGAGTTGATTCGGGATTCGAAATCTTCAAGCGTCATTTTGATTTTGATTGATCACTGAATTGATTTGATAAGCCTGATATTGATGGTGCTTCATTATCTTCCTGATTTTGTATCAGCTTCGACCACATCACCACGGAAAGGACTGACGAATAAATCTCCATTACGCGCATAGTTAGCGATTTCTTCTACTAGGTAGGTATTAGGTCCAAATCGCATCATATTTGCATCAATTCCTTTTGAGCCAGTCCGCTCCTGGCCGGAAGCGGTCGTGCTCATGAAATCTCTACGGGTCCAAAAATCTGGTTACCTCAGTTCGCTCTCTAAACAAATATTTAGTCCCAGCAAAATCTTCGAAAATTCGCTGGTGTACGCCAAAAGAGCTCGATCCAGTGCGCAGCCTGTAGGTTTTAGCCCAGTCAAGCAGGTCGGAGAATGATTGTTCACTTGCATTGCCACGTCGGCCTCTTTGTTGAATGTTTTTTATGCATTCCTCTTCGTCAGGACATAGCCATATCAACGCTGTCGCATCCGCCACAATTTCGCTAACGAGCCAGCCATAAATGCCTTCAATGGTCCACCGAGCTTGCGACGCTGCTGACTTGACCAAGGCAACCGCTTCGCTTCTCTCTCGAGCTTCGTTGTACCCGGTTCCCAGCCAATGAAATGAATCAAGGTCAATGTGAGGACTACCGTATTTCTCGGCTAGTCGATCAGCCAGCCAGCTTTTTCCGGCACCCGAGTTTCCAATTATCAAAATACGGAGAAAATCCGTGCGGTTGTCTTTTCGGGTAGCTAGAGGTTTGGAATGCATGGATGTGTGCTTTTGGCCGATTGAGGACGTTCAAGGAAGCTGCTGAATAATCCGTACGGCGCGCAATCCGGGAATAGAAATTTGAGGATGCCTATGGTCAGCACATATAGCGGCGACCGGCAAAAGTATTTTCGATGGCCGCTTCTCGATTTCCATGGCGACGGCCTCTCCCAAGAAAAAGTCATCGTCATTCGCAAGTAGTTGAAGCAAAGACAGATCTTCCAGGTCGAGCGAAGGTAGAAGACAGACGACCAGATCGTTACATTCCCTGCTGAGGAGTTCGTGAATGAATTTCGCAAGTGCAATCTGGTCCTTCGCAACCGGGCTCAGGTGGGGATGCAGGTCGGTCACGGATCGTCCCTCGGTTTCAGCCTTGCCAACGGCATCCAGGAAATCAACCGTGTTTTCAAAAACTACTCGCGAATCGTCATCGTGCGAAAGAAAAAAAATACTTCCAGCCAATGGCTCGGCCGTAATCAAAAGATGATGATTGCTTGTGTTTTCGTCGTCCAACACGTAGCCGTGGAGTTCTCGCACTACCGGATGAAATGCAAAAAGCTTGCTTTGCTTTACGACTGTCTCGTGGTCAAAGAGCGCACTGGACGTCCGTTCGGAGCACTTGAGCTGATCAAAATAATCTTGGAGCATAAAATGTCTTTGAGAGTCTAAACGTCTGGAATTGGCCGATAGCAGTCATGGCTCGTATGGTGACACACCTTCATCCGAAACTCTTATGCCTCATGTTCCACGAAATCTGGTTGTAGCTGGCGAGCAATTGCATGCATCTTGGAATAGTCTGCTTTCAATCTACCTTCCGACTTAAAAAACACGCCATCAGCGAATGATCGCTCAATTATTTTAAGCATGCTCGCAATATTCTTGAACTCAAAAAGTTGCACCTCCTCCCCTAGAATGAACCCGACAATTTCTCCGAAACAGGAAGACGACTTGTCGCATACCACCGCATAAAAATCACCTCCCCCATTAGCGAAAATAGGGAACCATGCGCGATCCCATTCAGGTGCCCTCGATATATCACGATAGACTTCGATGGCGTATTCCAGGCTCAAATTGATTCATGGGTTCTGGTCCGATTACGTCGTCCTGTCCATGCTGGACACAGGCCGGATGATGAAACAAGTTCTTGAGACCGCGAGACAAGCGAGATCGCCACATCACGCAAAAGTATTATAAAGTTACGACCGCGCAGTTATTTTTGGTGTTCAGACCGGGGAGGAAGACCTGACCGCTGCGCTGCCGGAAAGGGTGCGGCAGGGTGGGGCAGTCATCATGAAATGCCTGCCGTTCCAGATAAAAAATGCTGAAAAATCAGTAAAGTAAAAGGGCCGGTCGGGGGACTATTCCGCAGCACAGGGAAGCGTCCGGAGCCGGCAGAAAAATGCGCCGCAACGATGGCCTGGGGCATTACTTATAAAATCAATGATCAGGGGTGTCATGACTCAATCCATTTTCCGTCTGTTTGTTCTGCTCGCCTTGAGCGCTTCCTTGAGCGCTTGTATCAGTGTGCATTCCTATGTCGACAACTCGCTGGGTGACCCGCAATACGCCAGCCTCAAGAAGCCGGCCTCGCCCCAGCCGATCCAGTTGCTCTTCGAATTCCAGACCAAGGATGTCTCCAACGCGCGTGCCACGGAATCGATCCGTACCAAGGTGTTCGAAGAACTCTCCAAGTCGGGACTCTTCAGCACCGTTTCTTATGATCCGGTGCAGAACGGCCGCAAGCTGGCCATCCTGATCAAGAACGTTCCGCTGACCGAGAACGCCGCCGCCAAGGGCTTTGCGACCGGTCTCACACTGGGGCTGGCAGGCTCCACCGTGGCCGATGGCTATGAATGCACGATGACCTATATCGAGCCTGGCCATGCCAATGTCGTGGCGCAGGTCAAGCATTCCATTGTCTCCACCATCGGCAATGCCAGTGGCCCTGCCGGCATGCAGGCAATGACGTTACCGGAAGCCGCCGACAAGGCCATGCGCCAGATGGTTGGCAACGGCATCATGCAGCTGAGCAACAAATCCGATCTCGCGCAATGAGCGTCCGCCCCATGATGTCGCCGGGACTCTTACGCCTTGCCTTTCTTTGCGTGCTCTTGTGCGGCAATGGGCTGCTGTCCGGTTGCGTCACGCAACCCTTGCCGCGTTATCAGATCAGTCTGGAGAATCAGACCGCACTGGCCTCGCTGCCACCGGCCGTGTGTTACAGCACCTCGTCGGTCAATGCGCCCTTGCAGGCGCAAGCCAGTGTGCGCGGCTACTCAGCCATGACGCCCGAGCGCGGCTGGTCCGGCTTCCTGCAGGATGGCCTGACCAAGGAGCTGACTTCGGCCCGGCACTACGCCGATGCCAGTGATCGCAACATCGAAGTCACCGTGCAGACTCTCAAGCTGAAGGATGGCGTGGCCGACCTGCAGGCGCGCTTCGTCGTCAGGAAGAGCGGCGTGATTACCTATGACAAAGTGCTGGCCGTGCAGACCCAGTGGTCATCGTCCTTCCTGGGCGTGCTGGCCGTGCAGGACGCGGTCTCGCAGTTCGGCGCCGTATTCCAGCAATTGCAGCGCAAGTTTTTTGCGGATCCTGATTTCATCAGACAGAGTTGAACCTGATGGCGCGGGGGGCTGGAGGCGGATCGGAAGTGGGGCCGATACGCTTCCTTCCGGCATGTCCTCATGCAGGCAGCTGCTGCCCCAAACGATTTTGACAGGGCTGTGGCAAGAGGCTGCGGTCCGGGATCAGCAATATCATCGGGGATTGGAGGCGATCGTGAAAAGCTGGTCGTATAGAATCATCACGCTGGGCATGCTCCTGCTGCTCAGTGGCTGCTTTACCGGATCGGTCATACGGCGCGATGGGGTGAGCGTGGTATCGCAGAAACTGCCGAAGGAAACGCCGGTGGTCTGGATTGTGCCCGAGGATATGTCGGTCAATGTGGGGGTGCTGGTATCGAAGTATTCCTTCCCGCCTTTCCAGCCCGTACCGACGATCAGTCAGGCCAACGCGCGGGAGACGCAATTCTTCTATGATGCTGCACTTCCTGCTTTCCGCAGCAAGGTCAGAACGGAATTGCCGGCCCTCATCAAACGCGAAGGCACCGATGTCACACCGGAAGTCTTCATGGTGGTCAGCCCTCGAGGTGGCGGCTACCGGCCCGGTGATGGCGCAGGCAACCTGATGGTGGAGACCTTCATCAAGGACAGAAAGACAGCACAGACGCTCTGGAGCGTGACGATATCAGCACCCTATGTGAGTGTGGATGACCTCCAGCGTCACTGGGATCGTTATCTCGAACTGCTGCTGCAGGAATTGCGCAAGACCGGCTGGCTGTAAAACCAAGCGATCGGGGCGTCATGGTGCTGGCTCGCTCCAGCGGCATGATGCGACCATCGAGGCTTGGATGAATGATGATCCTGGCGGCATCGATATCGAACGCAGAGGCGTTTGAAGACGGCATGAGTGGCCGGGAATTCCTCGCCGATGCAGGCCCCCGCCATTGATGTGCCCTGCGTCAGTTATCTATTGCTCCTTCACGAGATCAAGCCATTCTTTTGCTCAATTCAAGCTGTCAGGTATTTCTTATTACCTTCTTGTCAGGTTCATTTGGTCCGATTCTGGCCGCTTCTGGCCGATTAAGGACGTTAATGGCCTAACGAACTTTTTCTTGGGGCGACATTATCTGACCGGGGCTTGGGGTGGATTGGATCTAACCACGTTAGCGAAGTATTTTCTGTCCGTGGTAACAGGAATTTTTATCTACGGAATTTTAGCGACTTCCGGGCATTTGCCATTCTGGCTGATCACCCTCGGTTCGTAAGCTCCTTTCTTGAACTCCCCTTCTGTATTCAGCGAAAGACATTGCCCTGGCCGAATGTAGTTGAAGGAGCAAAAATTACGTCCCGTCCCCGAACAGCTCTCGACTTCGATAAACCCGGCCTGGTATAGCACTCCGGCATCAGCAGACTGACTAAAACGCTTTCCATTCGAATCAACTCCGAACGTTTCTTGCGGCTTCCACCCTTCGGCCAAAAGTGCCCGCCGCGCTTGGGAAAACAGCTTTCCTTTGTAGATGGTTGCGCCAACTGACGGCATGCAAACCAGAAGGAGGGTCAACACTGTCAGGATAAAACGATGGGCTATTCTGTAATTTTGCATGCTTTTTCAAGGGCTTGACGATGAGGTTCTGGTCGCGAACTGATCAATGCTCTACGTGAGCACTGATGGCAATCAAAGTACGCCCGGATCGCGTGAGTCAACCATATTCTCTTTCGTGTTATCCCTCGGACATAAACTGCCTAATTGTCTGCCCAGTCAACGATACATAAACCTCCGTATCTCCCTTGCCAAACGTCTCTACTGCGCCGGATCCTCCCAGCATCGGCCATGGATTTGCAATGTAGCACTCGCAATACCGCAAACCACCCGATCTTGCGCAGACTTCCTTGAACACTTCAGCCGAGAGCACCTCGTTCTTTACACCCTCATCAAATTCCACCAGGTCACTTGTCATCCGAGTGGGCGTCATCGAAAGATCAGCGAAAGAAACGAATGGCGCTGCGCTTGTCATCCTCGGGCGGAGCGAGCTTCGAAATGAGCGCAGATTGAGTCGCTCCACAAGGAAGGAAGGGATATCACGATCTGGAAAGGGCGCGCCACGAGCTGCGCCCGTCAGACCGGCAAACAAAAGAAGTACCAGTCCAGCCCTCATACATCCCCCGTATTCATTTTTGTTGAATTCTAAGAGGATTCACCAACCAATTGCTGACGGATTACTGACGACGCATGCGAAGACGGAAAGCTAGATCAACGAGGAGAACTTCTCGCTTTTCAATCAGCACCTGCATGGGCGGCACCGCTAAAGAGAAGAGCGCACACAAAAAAGCCGCCCGGGCCAGCAAGGCGCGAACGGCAATCAAGAACGAAGACGACGGCCTCAGCCCACGTGATAAAGATGCACCGGCCGAAACCCCAGTCGCTCCTTGTGCCGCGCAATCTTCTGCAGCATCCGCAAGCCTTCCTCATGCCCGGCCACCACTACCCGGCGCACGGCGCTGCGGCCTTCGATGCCGTCCCAAGCCTGGGTCAGCACCCAGTCACCCAGCAGATCCTGCACCAGGTCCACCGTGAAGATGGCGCGCGTCTTGCCGTCGGTGAAGTGCAGGCGCGTGGCCACGGTCACGGGCAGTGCATGGGTGACGTGGTCAGCGGAATCGATCATGGCAAAAGCAGGGCTACGGAACGGCGGGCGTGGATGATAGCAGGACGGCGACGGAATACAAGAACCCGCGGCAAAAGTCCGGAAATGAAACTAACCGTCCGGCGTCAGGCCGGACGGCGATTCCGTAAACTATTTACAGGTTCGGCGCCAGCCAGCGCTCCACCTCTTCCTTGGGCACATGGCGGCGCTCTGCCATATCCACGACCTGGTCTTCGCCGATCTTGCCGACCACGAAGTACTTCGACTGCGGATGCGCGAAGTAGAAGCCCGACACCGAGGCGCCGGGGAACATGGCGTAAGACTCGGTCAACTGCATGCCGATCTCGTCGCACTGCATGACACGGAAAGCCTCAGCCTTGACGGTGTGCTCCGGGCAAGCCGGATAGCCGGGGGCCGGACGGATGCCGAGATATTTTTCCTTGATGAGATCGGTGCTGCTCAGGTTCTCATCGGCCGCATAGCCCCACAGGTCCTTGCGCACGCGCTCATGCAGGTATTCGGCAAAGGCTTCGGCCAGGCGGTCGGCCAGGGCCTTGAGCATGATCGACGAGTAATCGTCGTGGGCATCCTCGAAGCGCTTTTCGTATTTCTCGATCCCCAGGCCAGCGGTCACGGCAAACATGCCGATGTAATCCTGCACGCCCGATGCCTTGGGCGCGATGAAGTCCGACAGGCACTGGTTGGGACGCGCCACGCCATCCACCACCGGCTTCTCGGTCTGCTGGCGCAGGCCGTAATAGGTGAAGGCGACCTGGCTGCGGCTGTCGTCGGTGTAGATCTCGATGTCGTCGTCATTGACGGTGTTGGCCGGCAAGAGCGAGATGACGCCATTGGCGGTGAGCCAGCGGCCATCGATAATCTTCTTCAGCATGGCCTGGGCTTCCTGGAAGACCTTGGTCGCCGCTTCGCCCACGACTTCATCGGTGAGGATCGCAGGATAAGGACCGGCCAGGTCCCAGGTCTGGAAGAACGGACCCCAGTCGATGTAGTTGGCCAGCAAACCCAGGTCCACATTCTTGAACAGGCGGCGGCCGATGAACTTGGGCTTGACCGGTGCGAATTCCAGCTTGGTCTTGTTGGCGCGGGCCGCTGCCAGCGACAGCATGGGCGCGGCCTTCTTGCTGGCGTGCTGTTCGCGGATGCGTTCGTAGTCGGCGTTGAGGTCGGCCACGTACTGCGTCTTCTGCTCGTCGGCCAGCAGCGACTGCGCCACCGACACGGCGCGCGAGGCGTCGGGCACGTAGACCACCGGGCCTTCGTAATTGGGGGCGATCTTGACGGCCGTGTGGGCGCGCGAGGTCGTGGCGCCGCCGATCATCAGCGGCATCTTCAGGCCGGCGAAATACGGATCGCGCTGCATTTCCTTGGCGACGTAGGCCATCTCTTCCAGCGACGGGGTGATCAGGCCGGAGAGGCCGATGATGTCGGCCTTCTCTTCCTTGGCCTTGGCCAGGATCTCGGCGCAGGGCACCATCACGCCCATGTTGACGACCTCGAAGTTGTTGCACTGGAGGACGACGGTGACGATGTTCTTGCCGATGTCGTGCACGTCGCCCTTGACGGTGGCAATGACGATCTTGCCCTTGGGCTTGGCGACTTCACCGGTGGCGATTTCGAGCTGGCGCTTCTCTTCTTCGATGAAGGGGATCAGGTGCGCCACGGCCTGCTTCATCACGCGTGCCGACTTGACCACCTGCGGCAGGAACATCTTGCCCTGGCCGAACAGGTCACCGACCACGTTCATGCCATCCATCAGAGGACCTTCGATCACGTGTATGGGACGGCCGCCATCGGCGGCGACCTGCTGGCGCACCTCTTCGGTGTCTTCCACGATCCACTGCGTGATGCCGTGCACCAGCGCATGCGAGAGGCGCTTGGCCACCGGCAGGTTGCGCCATTCCAGGGTGGCTTCTTCCTTCTTGTCGCCAGCCTTCAAGGTGGCGGCGTATTCGATCATGCGCTCGGTGGCGTCTTCGCGGCGGTTCAGGACCACGTCTTCCACGCGCTCGCGCAGCTCGGCCGGCAGGTCGTCATAGACGCCGATCATGCCGGCATTGACGATGCCCATGGTCATGCCGGCCTTGATGGCGTGATACAGGAACACGGTATGGATCGCTTCGCGCGCCGGGTCGTTGCCGCGGAAGCTGAAGGACACGTTGGAAACACCACCGCTGATCTTGGCGTAGGGCAGGTTCTGGTGGATCCAGCGGGTGGCTTCGATGAAGTCGACCGCGTAGTTGTTGTGTTCCTCGATGCCGGTGGCGACCGCAAAGATGTTGGGGTCGAAGATGATGTCTTCGGGCGGGAAGTCCAGCTTGTCCACCAGCAGGCGATAGGCGCGTTCGCAGATCTCGATCTTGCGGGCGAAGGTATCGGCCTGGCCCACTTCGTCGAAGGCCATGACGATGACGGCCGCACCATAGCGGCGGCACAGCTTGGCTTCGCGCAGGAATTTCTCCTCGCCTTCCTTCATCGAGATGGAGTTGACGATGGACTTGCCCTGCACGCACTTCAGGCCCGCTTCGATGACTTCCCACTTGGAGGAGTCGATCATGATGGGCACGCGCGCGATGTCCGGCTCGGAGGCAATCAGGTTGAGGAAGCGCGTCATGGCGGCGACCGAATCGAGCATCGCCTCATCCATGTTGATGTCGATGATCTGCGCGCCGTTCTCGACCTGCTGGCGGGCCACTGCCAGGGCCTCGTCGTATTGTTCGTTCAGGATCAGGCGGGCGAAAGCCTTGGAACCGGTGACGTTGGTGCGCTCGCCGACGTTCACGTAGAGCGACTGGTCATTGATGGTGAAGGGCTCCAGGCCCGACAGGCGCATCTCGTGCGTGGGCTCGGGCAGCTTGCGCGGGGCGATGGTGGCCACCGTCTCGGCAATGGCCTTGATGTGCGGCGGCGTGGTGCCGCAGCAGCCACCGGCGACGTTGACGAAACCGCTCTCGGCGAATTCCTTCAACAGGGCCGAGGTGACGTCCGGGGTTTCATCGAAGCCGGTATCGCTCATCGGATTGGGCAGGCCGGCGTTGGGGTAGATGCAGACGTAGGTGTCGGCGATCTTGGACAGCTCTTCCGCATAGGGGCGCATCAGGGCCGCACCGAGCGCGCAGTTCAGGCCCACGGTCAGCGGGCGCGCATGGCGGATGGAGTTCCAGAAGGCCGTCACGGTCTGGCCTGACAGGATGCGGCCGGAGGCATCGGTGACGGTGCCCGAGATCATGATGGGCAGGCGCTTGCCGCTCTCTTCGAAGAAAGTATCAATGGCGAACAAAGCCGCCTTGCAGTTGAGCGTATCGAAGATGGTCTCGACCAGCAGCACGTCGGCACCACCTTCGACCAAAGCACGGGTCTGTTCCAGGTAGGCTGCCACCAGCTGATCGAAGGTGACGTTGCGCGCGGCCGGGTCGTTGACGTCCGGCGAGATGGAAGCGGTCTTGGGCGTGGGGCCGAGGGCGCCGGCCACGAAGCGCGGCTTGTCCGGGGTCGAGTACTTGTCGCAGGCGGCGCGCGCCAGGCGCGCCGATTCCACGTTCATCTCGTAGACCAGGTGCGCCATGTGGTAATCGTCCTGGGCCACGCTGGTGGCGCCGAAGGTATTGGTCTCGATCAGGTCGGCACCGGCGGCCAGGTATTGCTCGTGGATTTCCTGGATGATGTGCGGCTGGGTCAGCGAGAGCAGTTCGTTGTTGCCCTTGACGAACAGGTCCTTGCCGGGAACGCTGAAGTCGGCAAAACGCTGGCCGCGATAATCCTCTTCGGTCAGCTTGTAGCGCTGGATCATGGTGCCCATGGCGCCATCGAGGATGAGGATGCGCTGCGACATCAGGTCGCGCAGCAGCAATTCGGTCTGGCACAGTTCGTTCGGCTTCATCTGGCGTTTTTCTCTGGTAACGGCAACAATGCGAGGCCTGATCCCGCACGCGAGCGCGCTGCGGATAAAAAAACCGGCCAGAAAAGGACCGGTTCGTCAGGCAAAAAGTGAACCCGATTATACGCCAAAGCACCCTCCCCCCGCCTCCCGGCAGGCTTTGCGGGCGGGGCTTAGTTGCAGAATGTTAACTATTTACATCCATGCCCGATCACCCGCCCATCCTCATTCTGACCGCCCTGGAAAATGAACTCGATGCCGCCGCCGCCCCGGCGGGGGTGCAGGTGGTCTATTGCGGCGTGGGCAAGGTCAATGCCGCCCTGCATGCGACCCAGGCCATCCTGACCCGTCGCCCGCGCGCGCTCATCAATTTCGGCACGGCAGGGAAGATCGATCCGGGGCACGACGGGCTGCTCGAAGTGGCGGCCGTCATCCAGCGCGACATGGCGGCCATGCCGCTGGCACCGCGCGGGGTGACGCCATTGATGAACCAGGAGCAACAGCCGGCGCGCCTGGAGTCCGGCTATCCCGGCGTGCTGTGCGGCACCGGCGACAGCTTCGTGACGGCAGCCGACGACTGGCTGCTGGAACAGAAGGTCGATCTGGTGGATATGGAATTGTTTGCCATCGCCCGCGTGTGCCGGCACTTTGGCTTGCCGTGGCGGGCCTTCAAGTTCATCACCGATGGGGCCGATGACGATGCGGCCGATGACTGGCAGGCACGCGTGCATCTGGGCGAGGAACTGTTCTGGCGGCATCTGCCGCTGGTGCTCAGGCAGTTCGAGGAAGAACAGGCGCGTTGATTCGTGCAGGCGTTCAGGCGCGACGGGAGGACTTAGTTCGCGCCTGAACCAAAGTCCTCATGCCTGCCTGAAGGTGGTTGCAGCGCTCAGGCGAAGCGGCCGCCTTCCAGCGGGAATCCCTTCAGGAATTCTGCCGCCGGCAGGCGCTTGCCGCCCGGCTTCTGCAGTTCCGTCAGCAGCAATGCGCCTTCACCGCAAGCCACCACGATGCCGGCCTGGGCATCGGCCGACAGTACCTGTCCCGGCTCGCCCTGCTGCGCCACCTTGACCGGACGCGCCTGCCACAGCTTGACCACGGTATCGCCGAAGCGGCCCGTGGCGCCGGGGAAGGGATTGAAGGCGCGGATGCGGCGGGCCAGCTGCTCGGCGCTCTGGGTGAAGTCGAGCGCGGCCTCTTCCTTGGCGATCTTGGCGGCGTAGTTGGCCCCCTCTTCCGGCTGCGGCGTGGCCGGCAGCGTGCCCTGTTCCAACCTCGCAATCGCTTCCACGATCATCTTGCCGCCCAGCGCGGCCAGCTTGTCATGCAGGGTGCCGGTGGTGTCGTCTTCGGCAATGGGGACGCTTTCGATGAGCATCATGGGGCCGGTGTCGAGGCCCTCTTCCATCTGCATGATGGTGATGCCGGTCTCGGCGTCACCGGCCTCGATGGCGCGATGGATGGGGGCAGCACCGCGCCAGCGCGGCAGCAGCGAGCCGTGGATGTTGATGCAGCCCAGGCGCGGGATGTCGAGCACGCTGCGCGGCAGGATCAGGCCATAGGCAGCCACCACCATCACGTCATGCGGGGTCGATTGCAGCAGGGCGTGGGCTTCCTGTGCCACGTCCGGATACTTGCCGTTCAGGCGCAGGGAGACCGGCTGCGCCACGGGCGTACCGTGCTTGATCGCGCACTGCTTCACGGGCGAGGCCTGCAGCTGCATGCCGCGTCCGGCGGGGCGGTCGGGCTGGGTCAGCACCAGCGTGATCTCGTGACCGGCAGCGTACAGCGCTTCGAGCGCGACGGCGGCGAATTCCGGCGTGCCGGCAAAAATGATCTTCATGAAAAACTCCAGGGGCGGCCGCAGCCGCCAGATTTACAGATTGCGTTTCTTGTGGGGCGCGCGGGCGAAGGCGATATCGTACAGCCAGTTCGGCAGCAGCCGCAGCAGCTTGGCCACCACTCCCATCTGCCACGGGATGACGCGATAGCTCACGCCCTCGGCGATGCTCTCGACGGCACGCTCGGCAAAGCGCTCCACCGGCATCAGGAAGGGCATGGGATAGGTATTCACGCGGGTCATCGGGGTATCGATGTAGCCCGGCGCAATGGTCACGACCTTGATGCCCGAAGAGCGCAGCTCCACCCGCAGCGATTCGCAGTAGCTGATGACGGCCGACTTGGAGGCGCTGTAGGCCCCCGCCCCCGGCAGGCCGCGAATGCCGGCCACGCTGCCGATGCCGACCAGGCGGCAGCGATTGCGCTGCGCGGGCGGCGCGGCCTTCATGCGGGCCACGAAGGGCGTGAAGGTGGCAAAGGTGGCCGTGACGTTGACGGCCAGGATGCGTTCGAAGGCCGGCAGGTCTTCCTGGTATTCGGTCAGCGTGCCTTGCGAGATGCCGGCGTTGGCAATGACCACGTCAGCCCCGCCGAATTCGGCCAGGAAGGCTTCGGCTGCGGCCGCCAGGGCCGTGTGGTCAGTCACGTCAAGGGCATAGACGCGATGCCGCTCCGGATGCGGCAGGCTGGCGCGCAGGGCTTCCAGCTCGGCCGTGCGGCGCGCGACCAGGCCGAGGATGGCACCACGGCGGGCGTAGGCTTGCGCCAGGGCCATGCCGATACCGCTGGAGGCGCCGGTCAGGAACACGCGTTCCTGGGCTGCAACGACGAGAGGGTTGGCCATGCCTGCTCCTGAGGTGAGTTGAAGGTTTAGGTAATTTCTGCTGCCCAAATGACAACGGTCCGCGGCCTTGCGGACGCGGACCGTGTGGAACGGGTGAAGCTTATTTCTTTTTCGCGGGGGTGCTGCCAGCGGCCTTTTCAGCAGCCACCTTGGCCACCAGGTGATCCATCACCTGCAGGGCGGCGGCTTGCTGCATCGATTCCGGCTGGTTGGCCAGGGCCACGCCGACCACGGCCGGCGAGGTCACATAACGGCCATCAATGGCGATCATGGGCACGCCGTCGACCTTGTAGGCTTCCTGCAGCTGGGCCGCGCGGCGGGCCTTGGTCTGCACGCCGAAGGAATTGTACAGGTCGAGGAATTTCTGCTTGTCCAGGCCGATCTTCTCGATGTAGGCCAGGATGGTCTTGTCGGTGTTGATGCGCTGGTTTTCCACGTGGATGGCCTGGAAGATCTTGGGGGTCAGCTCATCGGCCTTGCCCATGGCTTCCAGCGTGTAGTAGAGCTTCTGCTGCGGCACGAAGCTGTCGCGGAAGGCCACCGGCACCTTCTTGAAGCTGATCTTGTCGCCCTGCTTCTTGACCCACGCCGTCAGCGACGGATCCCACGCCGCGCAGTGCGGACAGTCGAACCAGAAGAACTCGGTGACTTCGACCTTGTTCCCGGAATCGGTCGGCTGGGCCTGCTCCAGCACACGGTAGTCACTGCCCACTTGCGGATTGGCCGGCGAGGCCGAAGCACCAACGCTGGCGGTGAAAGCCAGTACGCCGAAGCTGACCGCAGCCAGCAGCTTTTGATGGAAACGCATGGTATTACCCTCTCTGATGGATAGTCGGCGGAATCGGCCTGGGGCCGTTCCAAGCCCGTCGTGCCGGTCGGTTATCCCCTGCCGCCGGCATCCACGGTGCGATCTGTTTATTTGGGGATGCGCACGATGGCGGCATCGACCCCGTTATCGGACAGCTTGCTGCGCGTGCGGTTCATCGACTCCGCATGCTCGAAGGGACCGATACGCACGCGGTAAAGCACGCCACTGTCTGCCGTGCGTTCGGTGACCTTGGCCTCGAAGCCCAGCAGGGCCAGCTTGGCGCGGGCACTTTCGGCATCGGCCTGGTCGCGGAAGGCACCGGTCTGCAGGAAGTAAGTCCACTTGTCGTCGTTGGTGTCGTTCTTCGCGGCCGGGGTCGCAGGCGTGGTGGCCGAGGGCTTGGCGTCAGCCGTCTTGCTGTCGGACTTGGACGGTGCCGGCGTGGCCGGGCTGGCCTGCGGTGTCGGCGCTACCGGCGGCACCGGTTGCGCGGCGGCCGTATTGGGCGGCACCGGCGTCTGCGACTGCTGCTGGTCGCGCGCTGCTTCGCGGGCGATGTCGCGGTTGCCGTAGAGCGGACGGTTGGGATCGGCCGCCTGGGCCGGTGTCGGGTCGGCGCGCTCGGGGCGCGTCACCTTGTTGACGAAGGGGATGGGCGACTTGGTGATCATCAGTGCCACACCCACGGCGATCCCAAGGCCGACGATCAAACCCAGGATCAGGCCGAGCAGCGTACCGCCGGCCTGCTTGTGATATTTCGCGTTCAACGGTTTCACGTTTCTCTTTAGCTGCTTGTTTTACATTCTGGCCGGAGCCGATACGCCCAACAATGCCAGGCCGTTGCGCAGCACCTGGCGGGTGGCGGACAACAGCGCCAGGCGTGCAGACCTGGTTGGGACATCGTCGACCAGCACGCGTTCCGCATTGTAGTAGCTATGCAGTTCGCCTGCCAGATCGCGCAGGTAGAAGGCCACCTGGTGCGGTCCCAGTTCCTGCAGGGCATGGGCCAGCATGTCCGGATACTCTGCCAGCTTGGCCAGCAGCGACGCTTCGCGCGGGGCGGTCAGCAGCGACAGGTCGGCCGTGGTCTTGAGCGCTTCTTCATCCACGCCCGACTTGCCCAGCACGGTGCAGATGCGGGCATGGGCGTACTGGACGTAGTAGACCGGGTTTTCATCGGACTGCGCCAGGGCCAGGTCGACGTCGAAGACGAACTCGGTATCGGCCTTGCGCGAAATCAGGAAGAAGCGCACCGCATCGCGGCCGCGCGTGAGATCACGTTCCTGGCCCTCGACCGCTTCGCCGGCCGACCATTCGATCAGGTCGCGCAGGGTGACGTAGGAACCGGCGCGCTTGGAGATCTTGACCTCTTCGCCATTGCGCATGACGGTGACCATCTTGTGCAGCACGTAGTCGGGATAGCCCTGCGGGATACCCACGCCGGCAGCCTGCAGGCCGGCGCGCACGCGGGCGATGGTGCCGTGGTGGTCGCTGCCCTGGATGTTGATGACCTTGCCGTAGCCACGTTGCCACTTGTTGATGTGATAGGCGACGTCGGGCACGAAGTAGGTGTAGGTGCCGTCGGTCTTTTTCATGACGCGATCCTTGTCGTCGCCATAGTCGGTGGTGCGCAGCCAGAGCGCGCCATCCTGCTCGTAGGTCTTGCCGGCGGCAATGAGCGCCTCCACGGCGGCGGCCACCTTGCCGTCGGCGTAGAGCGAGGACTCCAGGTAGTAATTGTCGAACTTCACGCCGAAGGCCTGCAGGTCCAGGTCCTGCTCGTGGCGCAGGTAGGCCACGGCGAAGCGGCGGATCGATTCCATGTCTTCCACATCGCCGCTGCCGGTGACGGGTTCGCCATCGCTGGCCGAGACGGTCTTCTTGTCGAGGAAGTCGCGGGCGATGTCGGCGATGTAGTCGCCGTTGTAGGCCGATTCGGGCCACTCGGCGTCACCCGGCTTGAAGCCGCGCGCACGCGCCTGCACCGAGGTGGCCAGCGTGGCGATCTGCACGCCGGCATCGTTGTAGTAGAACTCGCGCAGCACGTCATAGCCCTGGGCTTCCAGCAGCGAGGACAGCGCATCACCCAGCGCGCCCTGGCGGCCATGACCCACGTGCAGCGGACCGGTGGGGTTGGCCGAGACGAACTCGACCAGCACCTTCTTGCCAGCGCCCAGGCTGCCACGGCCGAAGGCCTCGCCCTGTTCGTGGATCACCTTGACCACCGCCTGCTTGGCGGCAGCCGCCACGCGGAGGTTGATGAAGCCGGGGCCGGCGATCTCGACCGACTCCACCAGGCCTTCACGCGCCGGGTCGGCCATGACGGCGGCCACGATGGCTTGCGCCAGTTCGCGCGGGTTCTTCTTGAGCGGCTTGGCCAGTTGCATGGCGATGTTGCAGGCGATGTCGCCGTGCGAGGCATCGCGCGGACGCTCCAGCGTAATGGTCGGGGTCAGGCCGCTATCAGCCAGCAGCGGCTGCAAGGCGGACGAGAACAGGTCGGAGATGCGTTGTTTCTGTTGTGCGAGCATGGGAATGAGGGGTAAAGCGGAAGCGGCCGAGGCGCTGGTCTGGCAGGCTGCGCCGCGCGGAGGGATCGCTTGCAATTGGTTGAGCAGCCGAGATTATACCGGCTAGGCGCACCATGTTGGCTGCCCGAGCAAGCAGCTTGCACACAGGCAAGCTCTCTGTTCCATAAAGATGGCGCAATCACAACAAAGCACGCAGCCTCGCTTGCCGGCGCTTGGACGCGCTTAGGTCAATTTTGCAACAAACTTCACCCGACATTTCACGATGCGCCGGGGGCCCGCCTGCGGCCGGGCTGCCTTCATATATCGACCGGATCGACCTCAAGCGACCAGCGCACCCGCGTCTTCAGTTGCCGCAACTCGGCCAGCCAGTGCTTGAGGAAGCCTTGCAGCGCCGGGCGTGATGGACATTCGATGAGCAACTGCGCCCGCTCCACGTTGGCCACCCGCATCATGGTCATGGGGATCGGTTCGTTGATGGTGATGGCGGGGGCGTCCAACAGGGCGGCAGCCTCCTTCAGGAAAGCCATGGCCGTATCCAGCTCGCGCGCCTCCGCGCGCAGCAGGGCCTGGTACATGAAGGGCGGGAAATGGGCCTGGCGGCGCTCGTCCAGCAGGTCGCCGGCAAAGCCGTCGTAATCGTGGCGCATCACGGCCTGATACAGCGGGTGATGCGGATAGCGGGTCTGGATCAGTACCTCGCCCGAGCTGCCATCGGCGGACAGCCCGGCCCGTCCGGCGCGGCCGGCCACCTGCATCAACTGGGCAAAGAGCCGTTCGCTGGCGCGGTAGTCGTGCGAAAACAGCGCCGTATCGGGATTGAGCACGCCCACCAGCGTGAGCTTTTTGAAATCGTGTCCCTTGGCCACCATCTGGGTGCCGACCAGGATATCCACCTCGCCCCGGTGCACGCTGTCGAAGGCGCTCTGGGCCGAGCCCTTCAGGCGGGTCGAATCGGCATCGATGCGCAACACGCGCGCGCCGGGGAAAATCGCTCCCAATCCCTCCTCCACCCGCTGCGTACCGCGCCCCAGCGGCTGCAGGTCGACGTTGCCGCAGGTCGGGCAGGCGCGCGGGATGGCCAGTTCCAGGCTGCAATGGTGGCAGCGCAGGCGGCGCTCGGGCCGGTGCACCACCATGAAGGCATCGCAGCGCATGCAGTTGCTGATCCAGCCGCAGGCATCGCAGGCCAGCACCGGCGCATAGCCGCGGCGGTTCAGGAACAGCAGCGACTGCTCGCCCTGCTCCAGGCGCTTGCGCACGGCGGCGATCAGGCCTGCGGTGAGGCCATCGACGGGCTTGTCGCGCTCCATGTCGATCACCTTGACGGTGGGCAGCACCGCCTGCTGGGCTGCGCGCTGGCGCAGTTCCAGGCGGCGGTAGCGGCCGGCCTGGGCGTGATGCCAGGTTTCCAGCGAGGGCGTGGCCGAGCCCAGCACCACGGGAATGCCGAGCTGGTGCGCGCGCCACACCGCCAGATCGCGCGCGGAATAGCGCAGTCCTTCCTGCTGCTTGTAGGAGGGATCGTGTTCCTCGTCGATGACGATGAGCTTCAGAGATGGCAGCGAAGACAGGATCGCCAGCCGCGTGCCCAGCACGATGTGAGCCTGGCCCAAGTGCGCGGCCAGCCAGTTGCGGGCGCGCTCGCCCTCGGCCAGCCCGCTGTGCAGCGCCACCACGTTCAGGTGCGGGAAGCGTGCGCGGATGTTGCCTTCCAGTTGCGGGGTCAGGTTGATTTCGGGCACCAGCACCAGGATCTGCGCGGGGGCCGGCGCGGGCTGGCCAGGGTCGGCCGTGCCGGTGGGCGCTTCCTTGTTGCCCTGTGCCGCCTCATCGGCCGCACGGCGCAGGATGGCGGCGGCGGCTTGCAGGTAGACCTCGGTCTTGCCGCTGCCGGTGACCCCGTACAGCAGCAACGGCGCGAATCCCGTGGCACCGGCGATGGCGTCCACGGCCTGCTGCTGGGCCGGGTTCAGGGGTGGTGCCTCACCCAGCTCGAGCGGATCGGGAGCAGCCTGCAGGCCGGGTTCTGCTGCTTCGGCGGTGATCGCTTCAGCCTCGGCGCGGGTCTTGCGGCGCGCCTTGATCTTCTTGGGCGCGACCAGACGGCCCAGGGCCTTGAGCGCCTTGTCCAGCGCCACGGTGGTCAGGGCGCGCAGGTTCTTGGGCAGCCCCGGCAGCATCACCTCGCCCAGCGGGCGCTGGTAGTAGTCGGCCGCGAAGCCGCACAGCGCCAGCCAGTGCGCCGACATGGGCGGCAACTGGTGGCGCACGGCAATGACGTCCTTGATCTTGTCGGCCTGCAAGTCGGTCTGGTCCGCATGGCCAACGACCACACCCACGGCTTCGCGGCGGCCGAACGGCACCACCACCAGCTGGCCGATGGCCGGCATGGGCTCCTCCGGCGTGTTCGGCTGCCAGCGGTAATCGAAGACGGTATGCAGGGGCGTATCGAGCGCCACCTGGAGCAGGCGTTGTTCCACGAACTTAAAGTCAATCCTGAAAAACCGGGCTAAGCCCCGGTTTCATCGTCATTTTTGGACCTATCCACATACGCTGTGGATAACTTTGGGGACAAGTGCCACTTGACATCGCCCCGCGCAGGCTGGCTGCGGCTTGCGATGCGTTGCCCAAATCGAGGGCAAAAAATTAAGCCAATGAAATCAATGACTTGCATCCGAGGCTTCAAGCACGAAAAATATTTTTGCATGGAAGCTTTGTGCATGGCGCTGGTGCTTCCTGTGTGCATAAGTCTGCACCAAGGGGCAATGTGCCCAGCGTTTGTCAAGTCCTGACCGACAGAATTTTGTCGGCTTTGGCCGGCAGGCCGTTATCTCACTGTCCTACAAACTTAAAGTAAACCTTCAAAGATTTCGATAAGCAGCGGTTTTGTAAACGCTTTTGGGTCTTATGCACAGCGTCTGTGGATAACTTTGTGGGCAACTGCCTATTGACAAGCTCGCAAGCCACGGCCAGTGCATGTTTCAGCAAAAATGCCTCTGCAAGCCAAAAAATTAAACCCAATAAAATCAATGGGTTACACAAGAGCCCTCTGCGCAATCCTTCATATTCAAATAAATTTGATTCTCAGTCAAAAATTCTGCCTGTATGTGCATAAGTCCCTCGCCAGTGGCACGAATGTGCATATGGACTTGGCAAACTGCACAAATACGAAAAGATAACGACAGATACGCGCACGTTCAACCGCGCAGCGAGCGGCTGATCTCGTGCACGGCCTGCGCAAGGGTCGCCACCGCTTCCGGCGGGGTGTGCTGGGAGATGCCGTGGCCCAGGTTGAAGACATGCCCGCTACCGGCGCCGGGGCGTCCGAAGGACTCCAGCAGCTTGCGCACTTCGGCGCGGATGGCGTCGTCACCGGCAAAGAGCACGTTGGGATCGAGGTTGCCCTGCAGGGCTACCTTGTCGCCCACGCGGCGGCGGGCTTCGCCCAGGTTGACGGTCCAGTCCAGGCCGACGGCATCGGCGCCGATGGCGGCGATCTGCTCCAGCCACAGGCCACCGCCCTTGGTGAAGACGATCACCGGGATCTGCTGGCCATCCCGCTGGCGCTGCAACTGGCTGACCACCTGCTGCATGGTGGCCAGCGAGAATTGCTGGTAGATGCCATCGGCCAGTGCGCCACCCCAGGTATCGAAGATCATCACGGCCTGCGCACCAGCGGCGATCTGCGCGTTCAGGTAGGCGGCCACGGCATCGGCATTGGTCTTGAGGATGTGGTGCATCAGGTCCGGGCGGCGATAGAGCAGGCTCTTGACCAGGCGGAAATCATCCGAGCCGCCGCCTTCGACCATGTAGCAGGCCAGGGTCCAGGGGCTGCCGGAGAAGCCGATCAGGGGCACGCGGCCATCGAGTTCGCGGCGGATCTGGGTGACGGCCTTGAAGACGTAGTCCAGCTTGCCCAGATCGGGGGCCTGCAGGGCCTGGATGGCCGCCTCGTCGCGCAAGGGGCGCTCGAACTTGGGACCTTCGCCATCCGCGAAATACAGGCCCAGGCCCATGGCGTCCGGCACGGTGAGGATGTCCGAAAAGAGAATGGCGGCGTCCAGCGGATAGCGTTCCAGCGGCTGCAGGGTGACTTCAGTGGCGTAGTCGGGATTGGTGGCCAGCCCCATGAAGGAACCGGCACGGGCGCGCGTGGCGCGGTATTCCGGCAGGTAGCGGCCGGCCTGGCGCATCAGCCACAGCGGCGTGTAGTCGGTGGGCTGGCGCAGCAGCGCACGCAGGAAGGTATCGTTTTTGAGCGGAGCGAAGGTGGACATGGAAGAAGAGGAGGACATGGTCGGCCTGCAATGCGGTCTGACGACAATCCGGCATTATCTCATCCTCCGCGCATGGCTTCCGGCTAATTGTCGCTATCAGCGTGCGCTGATATTGATGCAGGTCGTGGCGCGCGGTTTTGCTATGATCCGATGGCTGTCGCCAGCCGGTCCTTCCAATGAACAAGAAGCGGACCGAATTCAATGCCAACGTTCCTGTCCATCATCATCCACGAGGAGCTTCCATGAAGTCCATCATCCGCACCGCCCTGCTCGCAGGCCTGGCCACCCTGTCGCTTTGCCTGACGCTGTCGGCGGCCCGTGCCGACGACGCCCTCCCTGCCTCACGCCTGGACCAGGTCATCAAGGCCGGCAAGCTGCGCATCTGCATGACCGGGGACTACAAGCCCTTCACCTACTATCGCCCCGACCAGACCTTCGAAGGCATGGACGTGGAACTCGGCCAAGCGCTGGCCAAGTCGCTGGGCGTGGAGGCGCAGTTCGTCAAGACCACCTGGAGCACCCTGATGAATGACTTCATCGCCCAGTGCGACGTGGCCATGGGCGGCGTCTCGATCACCCTCGATCGCGCCCGCAGGGCGGCCTTCTCCGAGCCGGTCATGGTGGATGGGAAAGCGCCCATCATCCGCTGTGCCGACAAGGACAAATTCCGCAACTTCGACATGATCGACCAGCCCGGCACGCGCGCCATCGTCAACCCGGGCGGCACCAACGAGCGATTTGCCAAGGCCCGCTACAAGAATGCGACCTTGCTCCAGCATCCGGACAACGTCACCATCTTCCAGCAGATCATCGATGGCAAGGCCGACGTCATGGTCACCGATGCCAGCGAGACCCTGTGGCAATCCAAGCTGCATCCGGAACTGTGCCCGGTGCAGCCTGACCAGCCGCTGCAGTTCGCCGAGAAGGCTTACCTGCTGCCGCGCGGCGATGTCGCCTTCAAGGCCTATGTCGATACCTGGCTGCACCTGGCCAAGGCCACCGGCGAATACCAGCGCATCTTCGACAAGTGGCTGAAGTGATCAAGTAAGCGCCGGTTGACTCGTGCCCGGCCTCAGTCGAACTTGAGATCCTTGAGTTCGGGCTTGGGGTCGGGGAAGCGCAGCTTGAGCTTCTGCAGCGTCTCCAGGACCACATTGGCCACCAACAGGTTGCGGTGGGTCTTGGAGTCGGCCGGCACCACATACCAAGGCGCATGCAGGGTGCTGGTCTGGCGCAGCACCTCCTGGTAGCGCTGCTGGTAGGCATCCCAGAACTTGCGTTCGGCCAGGTCTTGCGGATCGAATTTCCAGTGCTTGTTGGGATCATCGATGCGCGATTGCAGGCGAGATTTCTGCTCGGCCTTGGAAATGTGCAGGAAGAATTTCAACACCACCGTTCCGGTTTCCCACAGCATGCGTTCGAAGTCGTTGATCTGGCGATAGCGGCGCTTGCACTCCTTGTCGTCGATCCAGTCGTGCACGCGGGTGATGAGCACATCCTCGTAATGGCTGCGATTGAAGACGGCAATCTCCCCCGCCACCGGTACCTGCGCATGCACGCGCCAGAGGTAGTCGTGCGCCAGTTCGATGGCCGTCGGTCCCTTGAAGTTGGCGATGCGGATGCCTTGCGGATTGACGGCCGCGAAGACGTCATTTACGGTGCCATCCTTGCCGCTGGTATCCATGCCCTGCAGGATCACCAGCACCTTGTGCTTGTGGCCAGCGTAGAGCATCTGCTGCTGCAGGCCGATCTCGGCTGCCAGGCGCTGCACGGTGGCGCGGTCGGTTTCCTTGTCGCCGCTGGAGAGCGGCTTGGTGGAGGCTTCACTTTCCTTCAGGACGAACTTGGGATGGACGATGAATTGCGGGCCGATTTTCTTTGCCATGCTGTCTCGCTTTTTTCGTTATAAATCATTTCCGGTTGGGACCGGTGACGTCTTACAACACGCCGTGGGATTGGCCCATGGCGTGTTCGATCTTGATGCACTTGTCCATGACTACCTTCAGCCCGGCGGCACGGGCGCGCGCCGCCGCTTCTTCGTGGACGATGTCGAGCTGCATCCAGACGCATTCTGCGCCGATGGCAATGGCCTCCTCCACCACCGGCGGGATGTCGGCCGACTTGCGGAAGCAATCGACGATGGCGATGCGCAAGCCGTCGCTGGCCAGGGCCGCGCTGGCGTCCTGCAGGCTGGCGTGGCAGTACTCACCGAGGATGATCTGGCCAGCGTACATGGGATTGACGGCCACGATGCGATAGCCCGCTGACTGCATGTACGCCGCCACGTCGAAACTGGCGCGCTCGGGGCGATTGGAGAGACCGACCACGGCGATGATGGGCTTGCCGTGCTGGCGCGGGCTGGCCGTGGAAGGGGATGCGGAAGATGCGGGTGCAGCTGGCGACATGAGGGCTCCTGTCCGGCTGGTTTGAAAGGGGCGAATGCTTTAAATGATCTGGCTGGAAGGAATTGGTTCTTTTCTTCACCATCCGGGCACTTTACCCGAGGATGGCAGTGGCCGCAGCGCCAGTGGACGCGGCATTGGGGAAGGTTTGATGCAGATTGTTTCAAAGTGCCCGAAACCGGCAGGCCTGGTCAGCCCGGCAATCACTGTGAGCCCGGGGAGCGGCCAAAGGAAGGCCGGTCCGAGCGCATCGAGCGCGCATGAAAAAAGGCAGCCGAAGCTGCCTTTTCACGTACTGCATTACTGCGGTGATGCTGTGCTGCCATGCTGCCGGACCAGGCGTGCTTCGCAAGGAAGAACGCCGCTGCCGATCAGCGCTTCTGACGCAACTTCTGGATCGCGGCCAGCTGTGCCACTGCGGCGGCCAGTTCGGCCTGGGCTGCGGCGTGGTCGATCTTGGAGTCACGGTTGACCAGCGCTTCCTCGGCCAGACGCTTGGCTTCGGCGGCCTTGGCTTCGTCCAGGTCGGCACCACGGATGGCGGTGTCGGCCAGCACGGTCACGGCGTCGGGCTGCACTTCCAGCAGACCGCCGGCCACGAACACGAATTCCTCGTGTGCCTGGCCCGCGACCTTGATACGGACAGCACCTGGCTTGATGCGCGTGATCAGCGGGGTGTGACGGGGATAGATACCCAGTTCACCCGCTTCGCCCGGCAACGCGACGAATTCTGCCTCGCCGGAGAAGATTTCCTCTTCCGCCGAGACCACGTCCACGTGAATAGTATGTGCCATGTCGTTTCCTAGTCGATGGACCGCTCCTGCGAACAGGAGCGGCGCCAATGAATCAATGTGTACTTACCTGCCGCCACCGGACCGGGCTACGCACCCGGCACCTGCGACGGCATGGCCAGTCTTAGTTGATCTTCTTGGCCTTTTCGATTGCTTCGTCGATGGTACCGACCATGTAGAACGCTTGTTCCGGCAGGTGGTCCAGTTCGCCGCTGGCGATCATCTTGAAGCCCTTGATCGTGTCCTTCAGCGAAACGTACTTGCCCGGGGAACCGGTGAACACTTCGGCGACGTGGAAGGGCTGCGACAGGAAACGTTGCATCTTGCGAGCACGGGCGACGATCAGCTTGTCTTCCGGTGCCAGTTCGTCCATGCCCAGAATCGCGATGATGTCGCGCAGTTCCTTGTAGCGCTGCAGGGTACCCTGGACCGCACGGGCGGTCTCGTAGTGTTCCTGGCCGACCACTTGCGGGTCCAGCTGGCGCGAGGTCGAGTCCAGCGGATCGACCGCGGGGTAGATACCCAGCGAGGCGATGTCACGCGACAGAACGACGGTCGAGTCCAAGTGGGCGAAGGTGGTTGCCGGCGACGGGTCGGTCAAGTCATCCGCAGGGACGTACACGGCCTGGATCGAGGTGATCGAGCCAGTCTTGGTCGAGGTGATACGCTCTTGCAGGCGGCCCATTTCTTCGGCCAGCGTCGGCTGGTAGCCCACGGCGGACGGCATACGGCCCAGCAGCGCGGACACTTCGGTACCGGCCAGGGTGTAACGGTAGATGTTGTCGACGAAGAACAGCACGTCCTTGCCTTCATCACGGAAACCTTCCGCGATGGTCAGGCCGGTCAGCGCCACGCGCAGACGGTTGCCCGGCGGTTCGTTCATCTGGCCGTAGACCATGGCGACCTTGGAGTTGGTCGGGTTTTCCAGGTCCACCACCTTGGCTTCTGCCATTTCGTGGTAGAAGTCGTTACCTTCACGGGTACGCTCACCAACACCGGCGAACACGGACAGACCGCTGTGCGCCTTGGCGATGTTGTTGATCAGTTCCATCATGTTCACGGTCTTGCCCACACCGGCGCCACCGAACAGACCAACCTTACCACCCTTGGCGAACGGGCAAACCAGGTCAATAACCTTGATGCCGGTTTCCAGCAGCTCTTGCGAGGGCGACAGTTCGTCGTACGCGGGAGCCTTGCGGTGGATCGAAGCGGTTTGCTCGTGCGAGACCGGACCGCATTCGTCGATCGGGTTCCCCAGCACGTCCATGATGCGACCCAGGGTCGCGGTACCGACGGGCACGGTGATCGGCTTGCCGGTGTTCGAGATGGTCAGGCCGCGGCGCAGACCGTCCGACGAACCGAGCGCAATGGTACGAACCACGCCGTCGCCCAGCTGCTGCTGGACTTCCAGGGTCAGATCCGAACCTTCCAATTTCAAGGCATCGTAAACCTTGGGCATCGCATCGCGCGGAAACTCCACGTCCACCACAGCGCCGATACACTGAACGATTTTGCCATCAGCCATTTTCGTTCCTTCAATAGATAAAATTTAAATTCTGTTTCGCTACGCTACGCCAGCTGATCAGCCGACCGCAGCCGCACCGGCGACGATTTCCGACAGCTCTTTGGTAATGGCGGCCTGGCGAGTCTTGTTGTAGACCAACTTCAACTCACCGATCACGCTACCTGCGTTGTCGCTGGCGGCCTTCATCGCGACCATGCGCGCCGATTGCTCGGAGGCCATGTTCTCGGCGACGGCTTGATAGATCAGCGCTTCGACGTAACGCACCAGCAGTTCGTCCACCACGGATTGCACATCGGGCTCATAGATGTAGTCCCAGGAGTGCGCACCCTCGTCAGCCTTGAGCTTGTCGCTGGTCAGCGGCAGCAGCTGCTGCAGGGTGGCTTCCTGCTTCATCGTGTTGATGAACTTGGTGTACACCAGGTACACCGCGTCCAGCTTGCCTTCCTGGTAAGCGTCGAGCAGCACCTTGACGGGGCCGATCAGCTTTTCCAGGTGCGGCGTATCACCCAGTTGCGTCACGTTGGCGGCCACACGGGCGCCGATGCGATTCAGAAAACCCAAACCCTTGTTGCCAATGGCGACGGTTTCGATGGCCTTGCCCTGGCCTTCCAGTTCACGGAACTTGTTGGTCAACAGACGCAGCGAGTTGGTGTTCATGCCGCCGCACAGACCCTTGTCGGTCGTGACGACGATGAAACCAACGCGCTTGGCCGTATCCTGCTGGACCATGAACGGGTGCACGTACTCCGGATTGGCCTGCGACAGGTTGGCCGCAATGTTGCGGATCTTGTCGCTGTACGGGCGGGCTGCGTGCATCCGGTCCTGCGCCTTGCGCATTTTGGATGCCGCGACCATTTCCATCGCCTTGGTGATCTTCTTCGTATTTTCTACGCTCTTGATCTTGCCACGTATCTCTTTACCTGTAGCCATGAGTAAGACTCCTTATAGCTTCAGTAAGAATTAGTACGCGCCGGATTTCTTGAAGTCAGCGATGGCGGCTGCCAGGGCTGCCTCAGCATCCTTATCCAGTTGCTTGGTGTCTTCGATCTTCTTCAGCAGGTCAGCGTGGCTGGTCTTCATGAAGTTGTGCAGACCCGACTCGAAGGCCAGGATCTTCTTCACTTCGACGTCGTCCATGTAGCCCTTGTTGACGGCGAACAGGGTGACAGCCATGATCGAGATCGATTGCGGGGTGTACTGAGCCTGCTTCAGCAGTTCGGTCACGCGCGCACCGCGGTCCAGCTGCTTGCGGGTGGCTTCGTCCAGGTCGGAAGCGAACTGCGCAAAGGCAGCCAGTTCACGGTACTGTGCCAGGTCGGTACGGATACCGCCGGACAGGCCCTTGATGACCTTGGTCTGGGCAGCGCCACCGACGCGCGACACCGAGATACCGGCGTTGATCGCAGGACGGATACCGGCGTTGAACAGCGAAGTTTCCAGGAAGATCTGGCCGTCGGTGATCGAGATCACGTTGGTCGGAACGAAGGCGGAAACGTCACCAGCCTGGGTTTCGATGATCGGCAGTGCGGTCAGGGAACCGGTCTGGCCCTTGACTTCGCCGTTGGTGAACTTCTCGACGTAGTCGGCGTTCACGCGGGCAGCACGTTCCAGCAGGCGGCTGTGCAGGTAGAACACGTCGCCAGGGTAAGCTTCACGGCCCGGCGGACGGCGCAGCAGCAGCGAGACCTGACGGTAAGCCACGGCTTGCTTGGACAGATCGTCATACACGATCAGGGCGTCTTGACCGCGATCGCGGAAGTATTCGCCCATGGCGCAACCCGAGTAGGCCGACACGTATTGCATCGCTGCCGATTCGGAGGCGGTTGCTGCCACGACGATGGTGTATTCCATCGCGCCGTGGGCTTCCAGTGCGCGCACCACGTTCTTGACCGACGAAGCCTTCTGGCCGATCGCAACGTAGATGCAGGTCATGTTCTGACCCTTTTGATTGATGATGGCGTCGATCGCAACAGCGGTCTTGCCGGTCTGGCGGTCACCAATGATCAGCTCGCGCTGGCCACGGCCGACAGGCACCATGGAGTCGATCGACTTCAGGCCGGTCTGCATCGGCTGCGACACGGACTGACGCGCGATCACGCCCGGAGCGATCTTTTCGATCGGGGCGGTCAGCTTGGCGTTGATCGGACCCTTGCCGTCGATCGGCTGGCCCAGTGCGTTGACCACACGGCCCTTCAGTTCAGGACCGATCGGCACTTCCAGGATGCGGCCGGTGCACTTGACCAGGTCGCCTTCGGAGATGTGTTCGTATTCGCCCAGGATAACGGCGCCCACCGAGTCACGCTCCAGGTTCAGCGCCAGGCCGAAGGTGTTGCCCGGGAATTCCAGCATCTCACCTTGCATCACGTCGGACAGACCATGGATACGGCAGATACCGTCGGACACGGAAATGACCGTGCCCTGATTGCGAATCTCAGCGGTATCGCCAAGGCCTTGGATCCGGCTCTTGATCAGCTCGCTGATTTCAGATGCGTTGAGTTGCATACTAACTCCTAAAAATTGTTCTTTCGCTTAGCCAGCCAGAGGCACTTACGCGGCCAGAGCAGCTTGCAGCTGCTGCAGCTTCGCGCGCACGGAGGTATCGAACACTTCGTCGCCGACCACGACGCGCACACCGCCAATCAGGCTGCTGTCGACCGTCACGGAGGGGTTCAGCTTGCGGCCGAACTTCTTCTCCAGTGCCGAGACCACATCCTTGACCTGGGCATCGCTGAGCTCAAAGGCGCTCACGATGTTGGCATCGGCCGAACCTTCCGCCGTGTTCTTGAGCACGTGGAATTGTTCGGCGATCTGCGGCAGCAGGACCAGGCGGCCGTTATCGACCAGCGTCTTGACGAAATTCTGCGCCTCGACGGACAGCGGGGTCTTCAGGGCAGCGGCAAACACTTCTGCCAGCTTGTCATGCGATACGGAAGGGTTCTGCGCCAGGGCCTGCACCTCGGGATGCGCCGCCACCTGGGCCATCTCGTCGACGAGATCGGACCAGGCTGCCAGGCTGCCTGCCTTGGCCACACGGAACAAGGCTTCGGCGTAAGGACGAGCGATCGTTGCGAGTTCGGCCATATTACAGCTCTGTCTTCAGTTGATTCAGCAAGTCGGCGTGAGCAGCCGCATTCACTTCGCGCTTGAGGATCTGTTCCGCGCCCTTGACGGCGAGCGTTGCGACCTGGCCGCGCAGTTCTTCGCGTGCCTGGTTCACTTGCTGTTGAGCGTCGGCACGGGCAGCGGCGATGATGCGGGCAGCTTCTTCAGCGGCCGTCTTCTTGGCTTCTTCGATGATCAGCTGAGCGCGCTTTTCGGCTTCGCCGATGCGCTTCTGGCCTTCATCACGTGCCGATGCCAGTTCGCCCTGGATACGCTTTTCGGCGGCGGCCAGATCGGCCTTACCGCGGTCAGCGGCTGCCAGCCCGTCCGCAATCTTCTTGGCGCGTTCATCGAGCGCCTTAATCAACGGCGGCCACACGAATTTCATCGTGAAGCCGGCGAGGATGAAGAAGACCACGAACTGTGCAATCAATGTTGCATTTAAGTTCACGGTAATTTCCTTCTCAGAATAACGAGTGCCGGAACCAATCGTCCGGCAGATGAGAATCGGCTATGAAGCGCGAATTACTTGGCGATGAACGGATTTGCGAATGCGAACAGCATGGCGATACCAACGCCGATCAGGAAGGCCGCGTCGATCAGGCCAGCCAGCAGGAACATCTTGGTTTGCAGGGTGTTCATCAGTTCAGGCTGACGTGCGGATGCTTCGAGGTACTTACCGCCCATGATCGCGATACCGATACAAGCGCCGATAGCACCCAGGCCAATGATCAAACCGCAAGCCAGAGCAACGAAAGAGACATCAGTCATGACAATTCCTTAAGAAAAGTTAAATTAAATACAAAACCAAAAAACAAACTGAAAAACAGGTACTGCAAGCCTTGTGTTAGTGCGCTTCGTGCGCCTGGCCCAGGTAAACCAGTGTCAACATCATGAAGATGAATGCTTGGAGCAACACGATCAGGATGTGGAAAATTGCCCAGATAGAACCGGCGATCACATGGCCGATGAAGCCGAATGCGGTCGCGGTCGATCCCAGCAATGCGATCAGCAGGAACAACAGTTCGCCTGCATACATGTTGCCGAACAGTCGCATGCCCAGGGACACGGTCTTGGCGGCGAATTCGATGATGTTCAGCAGCAGGTTGAACGGCGCCAGCCAGATGCCGAAGGGTGCTGCAAACAGTTCGTGGATGAAGCCGCCTGCGCCCTTGATCTTGACGCTGTAATACAGCATCAGGGCCAGCACGCCCAGGGCGATGCCCAGGGTGCCGTTGAGGTCGGCGGTGGGGACGATGCGGTGATGCATTTCACCCAGGCCGAACAGGCCCAGGATGCCGGAAGCCAGGTCCACCGGCAGGAAGTCCAGCGAGTTCATCAGGGCCACCCAGACGAACACGGTCAGGGCCACCGGGGCGATGAAGGTACGGTCGCCGTGGACGATGGCCTTGGACTGGTCTTCCACCATTTCGACGACCATCTCGACGAAGGCCTGGAAGCGGCCCGGCACGCCCGAGGTCGCCTTGCGGGCAGCCAGGAACATGAAGAAGCAGGCGATGACGCCACAGAACACGGACCAGAAGATGGTGTCCACGTTCAGGATGGAGAAATCGACGATCTTGGTCTGGTGCTGCGTGGAGAGGTGTCCGAGGTGGTGGACGATATATTCAGAGGCTGTCGGCGCGTGCTCTGCGGCTTCTACGGTCATGGTCGGTGTCTAAACAGTAAAATGAAATAACTCTTAAGCACCACGATGAAGCTCAGCAAAAATGCGAGCCAGTGAACACCGTGGTACAACCAAACGATCGCGCCCATGAGCGCAAAAGTCGTAGCAATCTTGATAAATTCCCCGAAGAAAAACGTCATCGGGTTGGTACCACCGGGTTTCTGCGCACTGACATGAAGTCGCAGTGCAAACAGGGCATTGGGAACGACACAGCAGACGCCTCCCAACAATGCGGACCAAAGCGCCGGAAGTCCGCCCAGCATCCCCGCCACCAGGGCAGCAATGACCGTGGTGAGGAGCTGCAAGAGAATGATGCGCAGCATATCTATCCAATATCGTGCATGCGCCGCACCCTTTACGAGCAGACGGCAGCTTAAAAGCCCGGCGATTATAAAGGTTCGTTTTCCGGTAAGTCAAACCTTTTGCAGCCAGATCAAGGGCTTATCTGGGGCACTTCGCGGCGAGTTGTGGCAAATAAGCAGCCACTTCGATTTTTTGCAGTGCAGCACAAAAACGCCATGGCGCGTGTTTTGTCCCCTGCCCGCTTTTTGCTCCCGACGGATCTCCCCTTCTTGTCCGTTTGTTCAGATTTATGCATCTCGCAGTGAATTTGCAGAAATGCATGCACAAAAGCCGGAAAAACGCGCCGGTTTTTGAAACAGCGCTCAATTTAATCAAAAACGCCTCTCGACGCCAGAGAAATATCCCGCAAATTCAATGATTTACGGAAATTTCCGGGGCGCTCGCAAACGTTTACGCAAGGCGCTGACATTTTGTCAGGAAATCGGGAGAGGTCGGACGACCGGGCTCGCTTTCAGGGACGCATGTTGCAGCACAGCGCCGCCCCGCAAAAAAGTGAGCCCGCTCACCAGACCGGTGCAGTGGTCGGACCGTTGATGCCGTAGAAATACGGCATCGGATCAAGATCAGATCAAGCCCAGGTGCAGCCCCTTGAGGGTGGCGGCAGCCCGCGTGGAGCACTGCAGTTTGCGGAAGATGCTCTCGACGTGGGTGCGTACGGTGGAGGGACTGATCTGCATGGTACGGGCGGCTTCCTTGTTGCTCTCGCCCAGGCTGATGCGGCGCAGCACCTCGACCTCGCGCTCGGAGAGCAAGCCCTTGCGGACCGGGAGCGGAACACCCTCTCCTGCCGCTGCGGCCAGCACCCAGCGCACCGCCTCCGGATCAACGCGGCCAAGGCGGGCCTGCTCCTGCAGCACCTCCCCGGCGGCCTGCGGCGCATACGCCTCGCGCCAGGGACGGCGGGCGCACAGCGCGGCCTGGACCGACGCGGCCGCCAGGAGTCGGGCTGGCAATCCCAGCATGTCGGCGTCCAGCCCCCGGAAATAACCGCTGCCATCCAGACGTTCATATAGTTGCGAGGCCAGCGCGGCCTCATGACGCAGGTCGGGGATCAGCGCGCCGGCACGGGCGGTCCAGTAGGGTGCGAGGCGAATACGCTCCCAGTCAGCCTGACCCGGACGGCCCTCGCGCTCCCAGATCGTATTGGAAATCGAAGCACGCCCGATGCCATGGATCAAGGCGGCCCGTGCCAGCCGTTCCTGTTGCTCCACAGGCAGGCCCGCCAGCACGGCTGCCCGCTGCACCAGTTCGCTGACGCGCCTGGAGTAGCCGGTCAACCACGGCAGCTTCAGTTCGATCAGGTCGGCCACGATGCTCAGGGGAACGGCGTGCATGGGCAGGTCTACCGGTATCGCTGCCGCATCGGCCTCCTCGTCCAGCGCCGCCAGCCAGTCTGCCGCCTGCGGCAGGACGCGGCTGACCAGCTCGGCCGGATACTTGATGCCGCCGTTGCGCTGCACCGCCTCCAGGGCGAACGGGATATCGTGCGACCGTGCATGAATCTCCAGATCCCCTGCCAGGCTGGTGTAATAGACCACGGCGGGCACGGCCGCTCCCTGCAGCCGCTGCGGCACGCCGCTGCCATCGTAGTGTTCCCAGACATGGCGCAGTCCGGTCTCGACCCCGCCCGGCAAACCCAGCATGCCGGCCACGTCGCCCGCCACCTCACAGTGGATGCGGGCCAGCGGCTCGACCGTCGCAAAGTTCAGGGGATGCCCCTCGGGCAAGGCTTGCCGCAGCATGGCCTCGCGTCCGCCCACATCGTCACCCAGCAGGCTGGCAAAGCCCGCCGCATTGGCAGTGCAGCCGGACCAGCGCAGCCAGGCCACCAGCTGCGCCTGCTGGATCAGGTCGGCCGAGGCACCGTCCAGCGCGGCAATGCGGGCGGCCAGGACAGCGCACCGGCGGGACTGGTGCGGCGGCTGGCCCATGCTGAGGTCGCCGACCAGTGCCAGAACCTGCACGGCAGTGCCGGCGGCGACCAGGTGGGCGGCGGGTAGCGCGGACGTGCCGGCGTCGGGAAGGGGGGAAGCGTCGGGAGACATCCCGACACTGTAGCGGCAAGCATCCACCGGCCGCAATCAACTCTTCGGTTAATGGGCAGGCCGGTGGCAACCGGCCACAATCGCAGCGCCTTGCCGCACGCTGGCCGGGGTCGGTCAATTGACCGATACCGGCAGCGCAGCGGCATTTCTATACTGGCCTCACTGCAACACACCCCTAGCCCACGCACTCTTTGAACAGGAGAACACCATGAAATCCGCTTTCCCCCGCTTCAGCTTCAAGACCACTCTCGGCATGCTGGCTCTCGCCGCCGCCTTCACCGGCAGCAGCGCGATCGCCGCCGATGCCTCGGACAAGCCGTCGGTCGTGATCGTCCACGGTGCCTTTGCCGATGGCTCCGACTGGGCCAAGGTCATCCCGCTGCTGCAAGCCAAGGGCATCAAGGTCACCGCGGTGCAGAATCCGCTGACCTCGCTGGCCGACGACGTCGCCGCCGCCAAGCGCGCCATCGACAACCAGCCGGGCAAGGTGGTGCTGGTCGGCCACTCCTGGGGTGGCACCGTGATCACCGAGGCCGGCAATCATGAGAAGGTCGCCAGCCTGGTCTATGTCGCGGCCTTCGCACCGGACGCCGGCCAGGCCACGGGCGACCTCGGCAAGGACCTGCCGGTACCGCCGGGCATCGCCAAGCTGTCGGTGGACAAGGCCGGTTTCGCCAGCCTGCCGCCGGCCGCGCTGGCCGCTGATTTCGCCCAGGACGTGCCGGCCAGGCAGGCCGCCGTGATGGCCGCAACCCAAGGTCCGATCGCCATGAAGGCCTTCGGCGACAAGGTCGAGACCGCCGCCTGGAAGACTCGTCCCAGCTGGTACATCGTCAGCACCAAG
Source organism: Herbaspirillum sp. Her4 (assembly GCF_057961335.1). NCBI lineage: Bacteria > Pseudomonadati > Pseudomonadota > Betaproteobacteria > Burkholderiales > Oxalobacteraceae > Herbaspirillum > Herbaspirillum sp. Her4. Next base: position 505,545 of record NZ_CM176330.1, read on the forward strand.
GACCGCATGATCCAGCCCGCACTGGAGCGCAGCTTTGCCAAGCAGATCAACGCAAAGACGACCGAGCTGGCCGCCAGCCACGTGCCGCAGCAATCGCGTCCGGCCGAGGTGGCCAAGGTGATTCTGGAAGCCGTGGCAGCGACCCGGTAAGCCTCCCTCCTCAGCAAAGTTCGCCGCCGGCCCGCGCCGGCGGCGCATCTCTCATTCCCTTTCCTCCTCTTCCGCCGCTGCGCAACGGCGGGAATGAAAGAAGAAAGCCTGCCTGCTTCACCCTTGCCCGGCCGCCACGCCATGGTCTAATAGGAGCCTCGTCGACACCAACGCTGCTGCGCACATGCATTCGTCCGGGTGATCTCGGCGATATTCCTCTCCCGCATTCGAGGCTGCATGATGTCGAACTTCTGGCGTGACAAACGTGTTTTCATTACCGGGCACACCGGATTCAAGGGCGGTTGGCTCAGCCTGTGGCTGCACATGATGGGCGCGAAGGTCAGCGGCTATTCGCTGCCTGCACCGACCCATCCCAGTCTGTTTGAACTGGCCCGGCTGCACGACTGCGTGCAGACCACCACCGGCGATGTGCGCGACCCGGTGCACCTGGCGCAGACCATGGCAGCCGTGCAGCCTGACGTGGTGTTTCATCTTGCGGCCCAGGCGCTGGTGCGGGACTCCTATGCCAACCCGGTGGACAACTACGCGACCAATGTCATGGGCACCGTGCACGTGCTGGAAGCCGTACGGCACACCCCCAGCGTGCGATCCGTGGTGGTGGTCACCAGCGACAAATGCTATGAGAACCGTGAATGGCTGTGGGGCTACCGCGAAGACGATCCCATGGGCGGGCATGATCCCTACAGCAGCAGCAAGGGCATCGCCGAACTGGTGACCTCGGCCTATCGCCGCTCCTTCTTTGGCGAGCGCGATGCGGGCCGCGCCGCAATCGCCAGCGTGCGGGCCGGCAATGTGATCGGCGGCGGCGACTTCGCCGCAGATCGCCTGATCCCCGATGTCATCCGCGCCCTGCAAGCGCAGACGCCACTGAACATTCGCCACCCTGGCGCAATCCGTCCTTGGCAATTCGTGCTGGAACCGCTGTCGGGCTATCTGCAGATTGCCAGGCTTCTTTACGAAGAAGGCCCGCGCCATGCGGAAGCCTGGAATTTCGGCCCGGCCGATGCCGATCCCCGCAACGTCGGCCAGCTCTGCGAGAGCTTCAACAAGGCGCTTCGGCAACACGACATCGCGCCGCTGGACATCCGTGTTGAATCCCAAGCCCATGCCCCGCATGAAGCCCATCTGCTGCGGCTGGATATCTCCAAGGCGCGCCAGCGCCTGAACTGGACGCCCAAACTGGAATTGACCGTCGCGCTGCAGATGACCGCGCGCTGGTACGCCGCCTACCTGAACAACGATGACCTGCGCACCCTGACCGAAGAACAGATTGCGTTTTACCAGACTCTGACATAATCACGCTGTTGCCAACTTACCAAGAGAAGCTCACATGAACATCCTCGTCACCGGCGGTGCCGGCTACATCGGTTCACATACCTGCGTGGAATTGCTCAAGGCAGGCCACGAAGTGATCGTCTTCGACAATTTCTGCAACAGCAGCCCGGAGTCGGTGGCGAGAGTGCAACAGATCACCGGCCGTTCACTGGCGCTGGTCAAGGGGGACATTCGCAACCGCGATCAGCTGGAAAGCGTGCTGCGCGAGTTCAAATGCGACGCGGTCATCCATTTCGCCGGCCTGAAAGCCGTGGGCGAGTCGGTGGAAAAGCCGCTCATGTACTACGACAACAACGTGGTCGGCACCGTGCGCCTGCTGGAGGCCATGGAAGCCACGGGCGTGAAGACCATCGTCTTCTCCTCCTCGGCGACGGTCTACGGCGACCCGCAATACCTGCCGCTGACGGAATCCCATCCGCTGTCGGCCAGCAATCCGTATGGCCGCAGCAAGATCGTCATCGAAGACATGCTGCGCGATTACCATCGCGCCCATCCGGACTGGAAGATCGCCCTGCTGCGCTACTTCAACCCGGTCGGCGCGCATGAAAGCGGCATGATCGGCGAAGATCCGGGTGGCATCCCCAACAACCTGATGCCCTATGTCGCCCAGGTCGCCGTGGGCCGCCGTGAAAAACTGAGCATCTGGGGCGGCGATTATCCGACCCCGGATGGCACCGGCGTGCGCGACTTCATTCACGTGGTCGACCTGGCGACCGGCCACCTGGCCGCCCTGCAGGCACTGACCGAACCACAATGCTTCGCGGTCAATCTCGGCACCGGCAATGGCTACAGCGTGCTGGATGTGGTCAAGGCCTATGAAAAGGCCGCCGGCAAACCCATCCCCTACACCATCGCCGCGCGGCGTCCGGGCGATATCGCCTCCTGTTATGCCGATCCGGCCGAAGCGCGCCGCAAGCTGGGCTGGGAAGCCAGGCTGGGACTGGACGCCATGTGCGCCGACTCGTGGCGCTGGCAGCAGAACAATCCGAACGGCTTCAAGCCCTGAGCCATGAAACCCATGCGCATCCTGCTCACCGGCAGCAGCGGCCAGGTCGGCAGTGAATTCCTGCGCCGCCTGCGTGCCATGCCGGCCGGCCTCGATGTGATCGCGCCCGTGCGCGGGCAACTCGACCTCACCGACGCGGATGCGCTGCGCACGGCGGTACGCGAAGCCCGGCCCGATCTGATCATCCACCCGGCCGCCTATACGGCGGTGGTCAAGGCCGAGTCCGAACCGGAGCTGGCGCGTCGCATCAACACCGACGCGCCCGCCCTCCTGGCGCAGGAGGCCGCGCGGCTGGGGGCTGCCCTGATCCACTTCTCCACCGATTACGTGTTCGACGGACAGCACCCCGGTGCCTATACGGAAGACATGCCGACCCATCCGCTGAATGTCTACGGTGCCAGCAAGCGTGACGGCGAACTGGCCATCGCCGCCAGCGGCGCAGCCCACTGGATCTTGCGGACCAGCTGGGTCTACAACCGCACGGGCAACAATTTCATGAAGACGGCCATTCGCCTGGCCCAGCAGAAGGAAAGTTATACCATCGTGGGCGACCAGTTCGGGGCACCGACCTGGGCCTCCACCATTGCGGCGGTCTGCTGCCGCATGCTGGCCGGGACCGAAGGCGGGCGCGAGAAAGTTGCGGCCACCAGCGGCATCTATCACCTCACCGCGCAGGGAGCCACGTCGTGGCATCGCTATGCGCAACTGGTGGCGCGCGAGCTGATGGCGCGTGGCGTCCCGGTCAAGCTCAAGGGACTGGACCAGATCACCCCGGTACCGACCTCTTCCTACCCTACGCCGCCCGAGCGTCCGCTCAATTCACGGCTGGATTGCAGCAAGCTGGAACTGCGCTTCGGCATCACCCTGCCCGCGTGGGATGAGGACGCCACGGCCTGCCTGCAGCAGATCATCGACCACTACCAGCTCGATCAGGGCAAGCTGCTCCCTGACTGAAGACGCAGGCGGTATCGGCGGCCGGGCCGTGATGAACCTGGTCAGTGGCTGGGGACGTATTTGGTCTGGTCACCACGGGTGATGAGATTGAGCTGTCCAAAGAAACGCATGTAGCCCGGATCACCGTAGCGTGCGCGCAGTTCGCGCAGGAGCAGGTAGCTGCCCAGGCGTTCAGCGCAGAAGGCCCACGCGCGGGATTGATAGCCTTCGCGGCGGGTGTCGTAGTGCTGGACGCAATACCAAGTCACGGCTTCGATCTGCTCCACGGTGCGCAGCCAGAAATCGGCGGGAAACACGCCCATCTCGATGCCGCCCATGAAGAAGGTCTTCTCGTTGAAGAACAGCTCGGCTTCGCTGCGTGCGAAGACCCCCAGCTCGGTTGCGGCAGCCGCATAGCGCAACAGATCCTCGGCGTGATGCGAGACCGCGTAATGCGACAGATAGCCGGCATCCCGCCCGCTCACCTTGAACCCGCAGGTCTTGCCTACCAGGAATTCCTGCTCGCCCGGCTCCATCATCTGCTCCAGCGACAGCCGTGCGAATTCCTTGTCGGAGACCACGTCCATCATCCAGTTGTCTTCAGCAGGCACGCCGCTGATGCGCTCGCGCGAAATGAACTTGCGGTACAGGCAAACGCCCACGCGCTTGACGTGGGGATAGTCGCGCAGGATCAGGTTGCGCAAGGCAAAGTTGCCGAGCATGCCGGCCACGATGGGGTGATAAGGGACCCATTGGGGTGCCAGGTCGCGCAGGTTGAGCGCGCCCTCATGCTGGGCCTCGCCGAGGTAGATCGGCAGCACATGATCGGGGAATTTCACCGGCAACGGTACGTGGGTCATGCAGCCAAACACCAGCTCGCCACGCGCGGCCTGGGCCGCCGCGTTATCGGGCTGCGCCAGCGTGCGCGGTGCCAGCGTCAGCGATGGCGATGGAGATGACGCAGCGGCGAGCGGTGCCGACAGCGGCGCATGCGGCCGGGCCGGCGCGCCACGCAACTGTCCGCTGCGCAAGCTGAAACGCTGCAGATCAGCGGCGTCACCGCTGGCGGCATAGGCGTTGCGCAAGGCTTCCAGTTCCGCCAGGTCGGCAGCTGCCACGGGCAGGGCAGCCGGCATCAGCGCCGGCGGGCAATGCCATACGCGCAGTTGCTGGTCCAGTCCCAGCACCAGGGAGCCCAGGCGTGCCGCCAGCAGCGACCGTCCGGACTCGCCGGATACTGCCTGGCGCTGCAGTGCCGCGCGCAACTCACCCGGCTCCTGCTCGACCATCTGGAACAGGCGCTCGGCCAGATCAAACCAGGTTTGCCAGAACGCCGGCTTGGCCGCGATGAAACCGTGCGGCACATTGTTCTGCCACTGCGGCACGAAATGCAGCGGGTCCAGCTGCAAGCCCAGCGCCTGCAGGAAACGCTTGGCCAGCGCGGTGAAACCCTCCAGGTGCTGCTCCGCCTGCAGCAGCAGGTTGAGCTGGCCACAGGCCTCCAGCGGATGCGGCATGAAGGTCCAGGCGGCGGCTTGCGGATTCGCCTCGATCAGACTGCGCACGCCAGCCGCATCCAGACCGGTCTGGCCGAGAAATGCCGACGTGACGAAGGCATAGCAAGCCTCACCATCGATAGCCTGTTCATGAAAAAAACGGCGCATGGCCAACAGATCGCCCCAGGCGTCAGGCGCAGGGGTGAGCACGTGCTGGAAGCCTGGTGCTACCGGGACGGTCGTCGGAGCGAGCTGCAACAGATGAATATGCATGTTGGCCTCCCTCACCACACCTGAAGCTGCGGCACCGCGATGGCGAAGCGGCCGCCCCACGCACGGATCTCGGCCAGCTGCTGCGCGACCTCGTCCTTGATGTTCCAGGGCAGGATCAGCACAACGTCCGGCTTTTCGTCGAGCAGGCGCTGCGGGGAGACGATGGGAATATGACTGCCTGGCATGTACTTGTCCTGCTTGGAAGGTGCAGCATCGGCGACCATGGCCAGCAGATCGGGATGCACGCCGGAATAATTGAGCAGCGTGTTGCCTTTGGCAGCGGCGCCATAGGCCAGCACCTTCTTGCCGGCGCGCTTCTGCTCCAACAGGAAGGACAGCAACTGCAACTTGATCTCTTCGGCACGCGCCTGGAACCCTGCATAGCCCTCGATGCGCTCCAGCCCGGCCTCCCGCTCACGTGCCAGCATGGCCTGCACGGCCGGAGTGGCGGCGATGGCGGCATCGGCATGGCAGGCATAGATGCGCAGGCTGCCACCGTGGGTCGGCAGCTCCTCGACGTCGTAGACGCGCAGCCCCTGCGATTGCATCACGCGCTGTACCGCCACCAGCGAGAGATAGGAGAAATGCTCGTGGTAGACGGTATCGAACTGTGCCTGAGCGATCAGGTTCAACAGGTGGGGACACTCGACCGTCACCGTCCCTTGCGGTGCCAGCAGGGCACGCATGCCGCCAACGAAATCATTGATGTCCGGGACATGCGCCAGCACGTTGTTGGCGGCAATCAGGTCTGCAGCACCATGGCTCTCGCGCAGCCGCTGGCCAAGTGCCACGCCGAAAAATTCCTCGACGATCGCAATGCCCCTGGCACGCGCGGCGTCAGCCGTGCTGGTGGTGGGCTCCACGCCCAGGCAGGGGATGCCCTTCTGCTGCACGTACTGCAGGAGATACCCATCATTGGCGGCCAGTTCGACCACCAGGGATTGCGCGTTCAGGTTCAGGCGTGCCGCAATCATGTCCACATAGCGCGCGGCATGCGCCAGCCAGGTGCTTGAGGTGGACGAGAAGTAGGCGTAATCGGTGGCAAAGAGCTGGTCGTAGTGCGTGTAATCCTCGGTCTGGACCAGCCAGCACTGGCGGCACACCATCACCTTGAGCGGATAGGTCGTTTCAGGACGACGCAGATCCTCGGCCCTCAGATAAGCGTTGGAGGGCGGTGAGAAACCCAGGTCGATGAACGTGTCATGCAGTTCGGTCTGGCAGTGGCGGCATTTCATAGCGATATTCCATCGAAATCAGGAGCCAGCGGCGGATGCTGGAGGTCGCGTGGCGACAGGTTCTGCGGTGGCAGCGGCCAGGCGATGGCCACGCGAGGATCATCATGGCGCACACCGCCTTCGGCATGCGGGACATAGGGAGCAGTATGCAGGTAGAGCAGCGAGCTGCCCGCTTCCAGGACCTGGAAACCGTGCGCGCAGCCTTCCGGCACCAGCAGCGCGCGGTCGTCGCCGGCGGCCAGCTCGACGCCGCGCCACTGCAGGAAGGTGGGCGAGCCCTTGCGCAAGTCCAGCACCACATCGAAGACGCGGCCTGCCAGGCAGCGAATCAGTTTCTTTTCCGCGTGGGGCGCATGCTGGAAGTGCATGCCGCGTACGCTGCCGGGCTCGGCCGTGAACGAATTGTTGACCTGCACGATGCGGCTGCCCTGCAATACCGGTGCCAGTTCCTCGTCGCAGAACCAGCGCGCGAAGCTGCCGCGCGCGTCACCGCGCCGCACACTGGACACCACCGCCGCCCCCGCGATTCCGGTGGGCGTGATCTGCAGGTTCATGCGCACTCCCCGCGCCCGCAGGACGGGCTCAGCTCCAGGTCTTCCATCGTGCCTGGTCCTGGTCCCACATCTGGTTGAGCTGGATCTTGTCGCGCAGGGTGTCCATGCATTTCCAGAATCCGTGGTGCGGCCAGTTCAGCAGCCTTCCATCCCCTGCGATCTGCTCCAGCGGGGCGCGTTCGAAGATGGTGCCCTCGCCTTCCTTGAGGTAATCGAACACGCCCTGGCGACATACCATGAAGCCGCCGTTGATCCAGCCCAGGTCTCCCGGCGGCTTCTCGCGGAAATCGCGGATGAAGCCGGCCTCATCGGTCTGCACCATGCCGAAACGCGCCTCGGGCTGCACCGTGGTCATGGTCACCAGTGCCTGGGGATTGGCCTGGTGATGCGCCACCAGGGCGCTCACGTCGACATCGGAAACGCCATCGCCATAGGTGAGCATGAAATCGCCCTCCTTGAGATAGTCGCGGGCGGCCAGCAAACGGCCACCCGTCTGGGTCGACAGGCCGGTTTCCACCAGCGTCACTTTCCACGGCTCGGATTTGTTGCGATGGACTTCCACCCGGTTGTCGGCCAGATCGATGGTGACATCGCCCTGATGCAGAAAGTAGTTGGCGAAAAATTCCTTGATCAGGTAACCCTTGTAGCCCAGCAGGATCACGAACTCATTGAAGCCGTGCTGCGAATAACCCTTCATGATGTGCCACAGGATGGGCTTGCCACCGATCTCCACCATCGGTTTCGGACGCACATCGGTTTCTTCCCCAAGCCGCGTACCCAGACCGCCGGCGAGAATGACGACTTTCAATTTGTACCCCTAGATGAGTGATGATCCGTCAGCCATGAAAGTATTGCATCCAAAGCAACACTCTCACCAAAGATGCCTATGTTACCGGCTTTGCCAGCAGGAACAACCGTGGGTCTGGGCGGTTTATCGAGGCCAATTTGGCTTTTTGCAGTCCGCCGCAGCAGCCGGCCATGCGAGGATTTGTCGCCCTCTTTGCCGCCAATTCAGGCCATTCCCCGCAAAAGTGCACTGCTATACTGCGCCGATTGCATGAGGTCTGCCCTGCAGGGGGCGCAGCGCCTGGATGCCGCCGCCGGGGGCAGGAAGCCGGGGCGCTGTCCGTTGCGCAGATCATCGAGCCACCCAGAGACAGACCACCGAGTAGCATATGAGACCAGATTTGTTCGCCCGGCTGCACTCCCCCTACTACATCTTTGCGCCCGCCTTCTCCACCCAATCGGAAGAAGCCCTGCTGCTGCATCGCCTCTGCCACGCGCTGAACCTGTGGGGCGAAGAAGCCTATGTCACCGAAGAAGGCAGCACCGCCCTGCGCACGCCGCGACTGACGCAAGAGCTCATCAACGCCCACCTGGCGGCCGGACGCAATCCCATCGTGATCTACGCCGGCAGCGTGGCCGGCAATCCCCTGTCCGCAGTGAACGTGGTGCGTTTCCTGCTCAAGCCCGGACAGGCCGCGCTGGCCGGCGAATTGCCATTGGCCTGGCAGCCCGGGCTGGGCGGCGGCGGCGTACCGCTGCTGGAATTGCCGCCGGTCCCGACGGCGGACCTGGCATCGCGCCGCGAGCTGGTGGCGGGGCAGCTGGACGACTTCATCCTGGCCAGCCAGCGGCGCTTCAACGCGCCTCCTGCAGCGCCGGCCTTTGCGCCCGCACCGGTCCCGACGCGCCGCAAGAAACGGCTGGTGGTGTATTCGGTGGAATCGACCTGGAGCCCTTGCCCGCAGATCCGCCTGATCCGTCCCTTCGCCCATCTGCAGGACGAGTGGGAACTGGTCTGGGGCATCCAGAATGGCCAGCTGCAGAGCAATTACCTGGCCGATGCCGACCTGATCCTGCTGCATCGCTACACCCCCGGCCTGATGTCGCTGGACGTGCTGCGCACCATCTTCAGTTCCAAGGTTCCCATCATCTACGAGTCCGACGACCTGCTCAACGAGATTCCGGCCGACCATCCTGAAGCCCAGCAAGGCGCGGCCTGGAAGACCGGCATCGAGTTCGCGGTGCGGCATGCGAAGGCCGTCGTGGTCTCCACCGAATTCCTCGCCGCCAAGTACCGCGAGCTCAATGCGGCGGTCCACGTCCTGCCCAACTACATCGATTTCGATCTGTTCTACCGTCCGGTTCCCCAGTCCACCGACCTCGATGGACGCATCAACATCGGGCTGCTGGGCTCTTCCATCCAGCCCTCCAATTTTGCGCTGGTCGACCAGGCCTTGCGCGCCCTGGTGGAGCGCTACGGTACGCGCCTGCACATCGACTTCGTCGGCTGGGAGTGCCCGCAGGGCTGGGCCGGCCATCCGCTGACGACCTTCCATACCTTCGTGCACCAGTACGTGGACTATGCGGCGCAATTGCGCCAGTGGAACTGGGATATCGCGCTGATCCCGCTGGCCAGCGACGAATACAATCAATGCAAGAGCTACATCAAGTGGCTCGATTACTCGGCGGCCGGTATCGCCTCCGTCTTCAGCGACGTCTCGGTGTACAGCCAGGTCGTCACGCATGAGGTCACCGGCCTGTTGATGCCCAATTCAAGCCAGGCATGGCTGGACGCCATCACGCAACTGATCGAATCGCCCGGGAAGCGCCACGCCCTGGCCGCGGCGGGGCAGAAGGAAGTGCGTGAGGGCTTCGACCTGGCCGCCAAGGCCGCCCACTATCACGATGTCTACAGCCGTTGCCTGGCCCCCTGATGACCATGAACAAGCACATCCTGCAGATCCACTACGACGAAGCCAGCCGCCGCATGCTGGATCCCGGCTTCACGCCGCTTGAGATCGTCGGCAATCCCCGGCCTGACTGGCGCGAGTACTGGGGCATCCGCAATTATTTCCTGAACACGGCGCTCAATGAGGACGATTACTACGGTTTCCTCTCTCCGCTGTTCTTCGACAAGACGCGCATGAACGCGCAGCAGGTGCACGCCTTCATGGACAGCCGCCCTGGCGCGGATGTGTACACCTTCTCGCCGTCGATGTCGGATGCCTCGGCCTACCTGAGCGTCTTCGAACAGGGCGCCCGGCGCCATCCCGGCATCGTTCCGGTCGCGCAGGCGCTGATGGCCGACATCGGGCTGGACGTGAACCTGCAATCGCTGATCAACAATTTCCGCTCCACCGCGTACTGCAATTACATCATTGCCAAGCCCGTGTTCTGGGACAAGTGGTTCGCCATCAACGAGCACATGTTCGCCCTGGCGGAGGCCAATGCCACGCCACTGGCGCGCAAGCTCAACGAAGTCACCGACTATGGCAAGAGTACGGTGCAGATGAAGGTTTTCATCATGGAGCGCATCGGTTCGCTGGTGATGGCGCTCATGCCCGAGCTGCAGGTGACGAATCTGAACATTGCCGCCATGCGCTTCGGTGACCCGCTGTTCTATCCCTGCCGCGACGAGATGGTGATGCTGGACGCGCTCAAGACTGCCTACCTGCATTCGGCCGACCAGGCTTACCTCGATCGTTTCCACGCCCTGCGCCACGACCTGCTGCGGCGCTGCGATCCCGAGTACCGGCAGGATCGCCCGGCCAGCTTCTTCTGACCCGGCACCGGACGCCGCCCCGGCGCGGCGTCCCTCTGCGGCCATCCGGCCATTCAAGTTTTACCCTTTCCTTCCGTAGATGAACGCATCGGTGCGGGCTTGCCTACCTGCGCGCGGGCGTTCCTGCAATGACGTCCATGCGATAAATAGGGGGCAAGTTTCCTCGCTTATGTGGCCGTCGCCCGCCTGCCCAAGCTGTCAAGATGCAAGCATGGGCAAGACTCTCTGTGATATTTCTCCAGGGAAATTTCCTGCACTGCAAGCGCACGGTACGGCCTCGGCCGAGGTACCCGCAGCCGCCGGCCTGATCCGCTTTGGCCAGCCATGGCGCGATCACCACTGACAGTTTTTACATTAGGGAATCACGCGTAGATATGAATATTCTGGTCACCGGCGGCTGCGGCTACAAAGGCAGCGTTCTCGTCCCCAAACTGCTGGCGCGCGGCTACAAGGTGCATGTGCTGGACATCATGTGGTTCGGCAATTATCTGGCCCCCCACCCCAACCTGACCGTGACCGAAGGTGACGTGCGCAACATCGACCAGATCAATCTGGACGGTGTGGACACGATCATTCACCTGTCGTCGGTCGCCAACGATCCCTGCGGTGATCTCGATCCCAAGCTGACCTGGGAGGTCAGCGCACTGGCCACCATGCAACTGGCCGACAAGGCCGTGCGCAAGGGTGTCAAACAATTCATTTACGCTTCTTCCGGCAGCGTCTACGGCGTCAAGGAAGAGCTGCAGGTCACCGAAGACCTCGAACTGAAGCCGATCTCCGAATACAACAAGACCAAGATGGTCTCCGAGCCGGTGCTGCTGAGCTACAAGGACCGCATGATCGTCCAGATCGTGCGTCCGGCCACCGTGTGCGGCTACTCGCCGCGCATGCGCCTGGACGTGTCGGTGAACCTGCTGACGATGCAGGCGCTGGCCAAGGGCAAGATCACCGTGTTCGGCGGCACCCAGGTGCGTCCGAACATCCATATCGATGACATCACCGATGTCTACCTGCACCTGATCGATCATCCGGAAATCACCGGCGTCTACAACGCCGGCTTCGAGAACATCTCCATCCTGGACATCGCGCGCATGGTGGCCAAGCACATCCCGGTGGACATCGTGGTGACCGAATCGAACGATCCGCGCTCTTACCGCGTGAATTCGGACAAGCTGCTGGCCACCGGCTTCAAGCCGTCCAAGTCGGTCGAGACCGCCATCACCGAGATCATCGAGAAGTACCGCAGCGGCGTGCTCAAGGATGAGGACCGCTATTACAACCTGAAGTGGATGGAGCAGACCGTACTGTCTCCCAAGGCGGCATGAGCCCGGCACCGGTTTCTCTGACGGCGTTCCAGGATTACGCCACCCGCCTGCAGGCGGTGCTGGCAGGTTCGGACTGGAATGGCGTGGGCCGCCTGGCGCAGGCCATGCAGGAATGCTGGCTCAAGGGCCGCCAGGTCTTCCTGTGCGGCAATGGCGGCAGCGCCGGCAATGCCATCCACCTGGCCAATAATTTCCTATACGGCATCGCCAAGCGCACAGGCGGTGGCATGCGGGTCTCGGCGCTGTCGGCCAATGCCGCCGTGCTGACCTGCCTGGCCAACGACATCGGCTACGACCACATCTACTCCGAGCAGCTGGCCGTGCAGGCGCAGCCGGGCGATCTGCTGATCGTGCTGTCGGGCAGCGGCAATTCTGGAAACATCCTGCGTGCGCTGGAACAGGCCAGGAAGATGGACGTGCTTTCCTGCGCCATCCTCGGCTACAGCGGCGGCAAGGCCAAGGACCTGTGCGACATCCCGGTCCACTTTGCGGTGGATGACATGCAGATCGCCGAGGACATGCAGGTGATCGTGGGACATATGGTCATGCAGTGGCTGTACGAAAACAAACCCGCAGTGGAATGAACATGTCGGCAAAATATCTCATCATCGGCAGCAACTCGTTTTCCGGTGCCAGCTTCGTGGATTACCTGCTGCGCAATGGCAACGACGTCATCGGCGTGAGCCGTTCACAGGAGCCGCATCGCGCGTTCCTGCCTTATCGCTGGTCCGAGCATCAGGCCGCATTCACGTTCTACCCGTATGACCTCAACAAGGACCTGGCCGCGCTGACCGAATTGATTCAGCGCGAGAAGCCCGCCATCGTGGTCAACTTCGCCGCGCAAAGCATGGTCGCCGAAAGCTGGAAGAATCCGGAACACTGGTTCGAGACCAACGTCATGGCGACCATCCGCCTGCACGAAGTGCTGCGCCAGTGCGACTTCCTGGACAAGTACGTGCACATCACCACACCCGAGGTGTATGGCAGTACCGATGGCTTCATCAAGGAAGACACGCCGTTCAACCCGAGCACGCCCTATGCGGTGTCCCGCGCGGCGGCCGACATGAGCCTGAAGACCTACTTCGATGCCTACGGTTTCCCGGTAGTGTTCACCCGCGCCGCCAACGTCTACGGTCCGGGCCAGCAGTTGTATCGCATCATTCCGCGCACCATCCTCTCGGTGCTGACCGGTAAGAAACTGCAGCTGCATGGCGGTGGACTCTCGCGCCGCTCCTTCATCCACATGCGCGACGTATCGAGCGCCACCCATGCCATCGCCACGCGCGGTATCAATGGCCAGACCTACCACATCTCCACCGACGAGATCGTCAGCGTGCGCGAACTGGTCGAGCGCATCTGCGCCAAGCTGGACGTGGATTTCGCGGCCAACGTCGAGATCGTCGGCGAGCGCCTGGGCAAGGATGCCGCCTACATGTTGGATAGCAGCAAGCTGCGCCAGAGCCTGGACTGGAACGTGAAAGTCTCGCTCGACGAAGGACTGGATGAATGCGTCAGCTGGGTCCGGCAGAACCTGGACGCCATGCAGACCATGGAATGGAACTACGTCCACAAGCCCTGAGCCGCACTGATGTGCAGCCTCGGCGAATGCCGCATCGTTTTGCTGCCCGTTTGAAAGAACGGGCATTGCTTTTGGATAGATCGTTATGGCCCAAGACATTACCGCGCTGAAGAAAACAGCCAGCCAGCTGCGTGGCCGCATCATCGAGAATGCGCACCGCACCCAGACACCGCACCTGGGCTCCTGCCTTTCCTGCGTGGACATCCTCACGGCGGCCTATTTCGGTACGCTGCGCATTGATCCTTCCAAGCCGGCCGACCCGCTGCGGGACCGCTTCATCCTCAGCAAGGGGCACGGCGCTGCCGCACTGTTCCAGGTGCTGGCCTTGCGCGGCTTCTACCCGATCTCGATGCTGGACGACTATGGCAAGGACGGCGGCATCTTCGCCGAACACCCCCCGACGCCTGATCACCTGCCCGGTATCGAGGCCGCCACCGGCTCGCTCGGCCATGGTCTGCCGATCGGCCTGGGCATGGCCCTGGCTGGTCGCATCCAGCAACAGCGCTATGACGTCACGGTGCTGCTGGGTGACGGCGAATGCAATGAAGGTTCGGTCTGGGAAGCCGCCATGATGGCCGCGGCCCAGCGTACCGGCAACCTGATGGTGCTGGTCGACTTCAACAAGTGGCAGGCCACCGGCCGCAGCGAGGAAGTGCTGGCCTTGAATCCGCTGGTGGACAAGTGGCGCGCCTTCGGCTGGGACGCGATGGAAATCGATGGCCACGACATGGCGACCCTGGTCGAGATCATGGGACGCCCGCGCGCACCCGAAGGAAAACCCATTGCCGTGGTGGCACACACCGTCAAGGGCAAAGGTGTCTCCTTCATGGAAGACGACAACAACTGGCACTACCGGATTCCCAATGCCGACGAAGTGGCCGCTGCCTATCAGGAACTGGGAGTACAGGCATGAGAAACGCGTTTGCAGACGAGATCACCAAACTGGGTAGCAGTGATCCGCGCGTGGTGCTGCTCTCGGGCGACATCGGCAACAAGCTGTTCGACAAGTTCAAGGCCGCCAACGGCACGCGCTTCCTCAACTGCGGCATCGCCGAAGCCAACATGATGGGCGTGGCCGCCGGCATGGCGCTGTCCGGCTTGCGGCCGGTGATCTACACCATCACGCCGTTCACCACCACGCGCTGCTTCGAGCAGATCCGCGTGGATGCCTGCTATCACAACGTCCCGGTGATCATCGTGGGGACCGGCTCCGGACTGTCCTATGCCGAACTGGGGCCGACCCATCATTCCTGCGAAGACCTGGCGATCATGCGGGTACTGCCCAACATGACGGTGCTCGCGCCGGCCGACGAAGTCGAGCTGCGCCAGTGCCTGCGTGCTGCGCTCAAGCTCGACGGCCCGGTCTACATCCGCATCGGAAAGAAAGGCGAGCAGATCGTTCCCAAGCAGGACGAGCACTTCGAGATCGGCCGCGCCATCAATGTGCGCAGCGGCAGCGATGTCTGCCTGATCGGTGCCGGCACCTTGCTGCCCACCGTGATGGCGGCAGCCGATTTGCTGCAGGCACGCGGCATCTCGGCGCGCGTGGAGAGCTTCCACACCATCAAGCCGCTCGATGAAGCCAGCCTGGAGCAGGCGTTCGCGGGATACGCCGTGGTAGGCGTGGTGGAAGAACACAGCCGCATCGGCGGCCTGGGCGGTGCCATTGCAGAATGGCTGGCGCGGCAGGAGCCCATGAAGGGGCGTCTGCTTGGCTTCGGCGTGGACGACAGCTTCATGCACGAGATCGGCTCGCAAGAATATGCCCGCGCCAAGTACGGACTGACCGCCGACAACATCGCCGCCAAGGTGGAGGCTGCGTTCCGGAAGACGGCGGGCTGAGATGCGCATCGGACTGGATTTCGACAACACCATCGTCACCTACGACTCGCTGTTCCACAAGGTGGCGACCGAGCAGGGACTGGTCCCGGCGAGCTTGCCGGTCTCCAAACTCGCCGTGCGCGACTACCTGCGCGAAGCAGGCCAGGATGCCGTCTTCACCGAACTGCAGGGCGATGTCTACGGCGCCCGCATGGGCGAGGCCGAAGCCTTTGCGGGCGTGTTCGACTTCATCCGTCAGGCTTCTGTGCGGGGTGCCGAACTGCTGATCATCAGCCACAAGACCCGCTATCCCTTCAAAGGTCCGCAACACGATCTGCATGCGGCGGCCACCGGCTGGATTGACGGCACGCTGCGCGCAGCCACCGGGAAGGACGCCGTGCAGGCCGTGTATTTCGAGCCAACCAAGGAGGCCAAGATCGCGCGCATCGCCGACTGCGGCTGCGATTACTTCATCGACGATCTGCCCGAGATCCTGCGCATGCCGGGGTTCCCGCCGCAGACGGTGCGCCTGCTGTTCGATCCCGAGGGCAATCATGCCGCCACATCGGAATTCACGCGACTCAGTGGATGGCCGGGGATCCGGGCCTTCTTCGAGGAACGATGGTGAACACCGGGCTGCAAGCCACCATCACGGCCTTGCTGACACAGTCGGGACTGGATGCTGGCGACCTGCGCCTCACTGCGCTCGACGGCGGCGGCAACAACCGCGTCTATGCCGTCGACACGGCAGGTGGCCGCTATCTGGCCAAGGCCTATTTCAGCGATGCTGCCGATACCCGCGACCGCCTGGGAGCGGAGTACCGTTTCCTGCGCTACGCCGGCAAGCTCGGCTTGCGCTGCGTTCCGCGCGCGCTCGCCTGCGACCTCCAACAGCGGGTCGGCCTTTACGAATACGTCCATGGCGAGAAGATCGCCGCAGCACGACTGACATCGGCCCATGTCATGGCCGCCGCACAATTTCTGCACGTCCTCAATGCGGCGCGGCACGACGGTCACGATCTGCCGCCGGCCTCCGAAGCCTGTTTCGATCTGACGCAACACCTGACCACCGTCGACCGCCGCATCGCGCGCCTGCAGGCCATGATCCCCGGCGATGCGCTGGACGCACAAGCGCAGGCACTGATCAGCGAGATGGCGGCAGTCTGGCAGCGCCACCGTGCACGGCTGGTTGCCGAGGGTCTACCAGTGCTGTTGGAGGCGGACCGTTGCATATCGCCTTCCGACTTCGGCTTTCACAACGTCCTGCTGCGACCTGATGGCCAGTTGTGCTTCATCGATTTCGAATACGCCGGGTGGGATGATCCGGCCAAGATGATCGGTGACTTCTTTTGCCAGCCCGCCGTCCCGGTACCCTTTGGCGACTTCGAGGATTTTGCCGGCCAGGCACTGGCCTGGTCCGAGCGGGCCAGCTGCCTGCGTGAGCGCTCCCGGCAGCTGCTGCCGGTGATGCAAGCCAAATGGTGCTGCATCATGCTCAACGAATTCCTGCCCGAAGCCGCGCGGCGACGGCAGTTTGCCGATGCCTCGATTTCAGTGGAGCAGCGCAAGCGCACCCAGCTCGACAAGGCGCGACAATTTTTCCAATCCAGACTGGTATAAGACATGGCCTACATCGATTTCCTCAGCTCCGTTCACAAAAGCACCCAGCGCGATTATCTGGCGCGCGTGAACGACCCTGAATTCCCCAAGCCCAAGGCGGCCGAGCTGGCCAAGCAATGGGGATTCGACTACTGGGACGGCGATCGCCGCATCTGCTACGGCGGCTATCGCTACATGCCGGGCCGCTGGGCACCGGTGGCGCAGGCGATGATCGACCACTATGGCCTGAAGGCGGGCGACAAAGTGCTCGACGTGGGATGCGGCAAGGGATTTCTGCTGTACGAGATGTCGCTGCTGGTCCCCGGCCTGGAAATCCATGGCCTCGACATTTCTCCGTATGCGCTGGAGCATGCCAAGGAAGAGATCCGCGATCGCCTGCTGTTGGGCAATGCCACCAGCCTGCCCTTCCCTGACCAATATTTCGATTTCGTCTTTTCCATCACCACGCTGCACAACCTGCACAACTACGATCTGGACAAGGCCTTGCGGGAGATGGAGCGGGTCGGCAAGCAGAAGTATGTTTGCGTAGAGTCATATCGCAACGAAACCGAAAAGGCTAACCTGCTGTATTGGCAGGTCACCTGCGAAGCCTTCTGCACCCCCGAAGAATGGGACTGGTGGTTCCGCCAGACTGGCTATACCGGCGACCATTCCCTCATCTATTTCGAGTGAACACCATGAGCATTCCCAAGACCATGCGTGCGGCCATCCTGGCCGAACTGCAACAGCCGCTGATCATCGATGAGGTCGAACTGCCGCCGCAGCTCGAGGTCGGACAAGTGCTGGTGAAGATCGGCGTCAGCGGCGTATGCGGCTCCCAGCTCGGTGAAATCGACGGCGCCAAGGGCGAGGACAAGTACCTGCCGCACCTGCTCGGCCACGAGGCCTCGGGCATCGTGGAGGAAGTCGGTCCGGGCGTGCGTTTCGTCAAGCCGGGCGATCGTGTGGTATTGCACTGGCGCAAGAGCCAGGGTATCGAATCGCTTCCGCCCAAGTACACCTGGCGCGGCAAGCCGCTCAACGCCGGCCTGATTGCGACCTTCAACGAATACGCCATCGTTTCGGAGAATCGTGTCACGCGTATCGATCCCTCCAGCGACATGGATGTTGCGGCACTGTTCGGGTGTGCGGTCACCACGGGCTTCGGTGTGGCCGAGAACAATGCGGACATCCGTTTGGGGGAATCGGTGGTGGTCTTCGGTGCCGGCGGCGTCGGCCTGAACATCATCCAGGCAGCCTCGCTGCGCTCGGCCTATCCCATCATTGCGGTCGATCTGCACGAAGGCCGGCTGGCGCTGGCCAAACAGGTCGGTGCCACGCACCTGATCAATGCCAGCCAGGTCGATGCACGCACAGCGCTGCTGGAGCTGACGGGCAAGCAGGGCATCGACGTCTTCATCGACAACACCGGACAGCCGTCCATCATCGAGATGGGCTATGAGCTGACCAAGGCGCAGGGACGCGTGGTTCTGGTGGGGGTGCCGCGTGCCGGCCGCAACATCAGCATCTACTCGCTGCCGCTGCACTTCGAGAAGACCATCAGTGGCTCGCATGGCGGCGAGGCCGTGCCGCATGTCGACATTCCCCGCTATACCAGGCTGCTTGATGCCGGCCTCATCCAGCTCAAGCCGCTCATCACCGAGCACTTCAAGCTGGACGACATCAACGTCGCCATCCAGCGCATGCGCAGCGGTGCCATGTCGGGCCGCTGCCTGATCCGCATGCACGACTGACCCAGCGCGAGCACGCCATGACTGCACTGAACCTGAAGCACAAGATTTTCGACACGCCCGGCTACTCCAGCGATCTCCGGCTCACGCCTGAGGAGCTGGAGGTGTTTCGCGCGGCCATCACCGAGCAGTGGCTCGACGTGATCGGTAGGGCGCATCCTGAACTGGCGGCGCAATTCGGGGAAGTGGGCATTGCGCGTTACCACGAGCTGTCCCATCTGCTGCAGCACGAATCACTCTGGCCCAAGCAGCATCGCTGCCTGCCGCTGCACAGCTGCCAGCAGATTCGCGGACTGCCGTTCCTGCAGACCATCCGTGCGGAGATGGGCGATTTTGCCATTTCCGACGTCTTTTATGGGGATACCCACGAGGCCGGACGCGAAGAGATCTACTGGAGACTGGTGCGCCCGAATGCGCCACGCGACATCGGCGGCATGCATGCCGACAAGTGGTTTCACGATGTCATGGGCATGGACGATCGCGCCTTCGCGGCACAGGCGGAGACCGTCAAGATCTGGATTCCGATCTATTCACAGCCGGGGCGCAACGGGCTCATGATCGTGCCCGATTCGCATCGCCGCCAGTATCGCTACCACGGCGAACCCGGTGCCGGCGGTATGAAGCCCATCATCGATGAAGATCCTGCGACACTGGGTGCGCAGCTGATGCTCACGGAGCCCGGCAACATGCTCATCTTCAACGAAGGCATTCTGCATGGGGGGGCGGTCAATCTGGGGGACCAGACCCGCGTGAGCGTCGAAATCACCATGGTGTTTCCGCCTTTGCGGCAAGAGCGCCGCTGAAGGCCATTCTGATCACCTTTCAAAATGGAATCTGATGCATGAAAACTCCCGTTCAAACCAAGGAACCTCAATACGCTGAAATTTTCGACATTGTTGAAAAGCATGGCGTGAGCCAGTTCGGCCTAATGGCTAACGCTTCGTGGAATGAAGATCCAAAGCGAACCCTCTTCACACTAGCTCGGTACAAATTCGTTGCCAAGATGCTGGCCGGCCGTCAGCAGGTTCTCGAAATAGGTTGCGCTGATGCTTTCGGGACGCGACTGGTGCAGCAAGAAGTGAGGCACGTCACGGCCGTCGATTTTGATCCGCTCTTCATCGAAGATGTGAAAGCAAGGATGAACCCGGCATGGCCGATGTCGAGCTTCGTCCATGACATGCTGGACGGCCCGGTACCCGGCCAGTTCGATGCGGTCTTCAGCCTGGATGTCCTGGAACACATCGAGCCGGAGAAAGAAGTTATTTTCCTCTCGAATGCAATGCAGTCCTTGACCGAACAGGGGGTGATGATCGTTGGCATGCCCTCACTCGAGTCGCAGGCATATGCCTCACCGCAAAGCAAAGCGGGACACGTCAATTGCAAGAGCGGAAAGGATCTCAAGGCATTGATGCAAAATCATTTCCACAATGTGTTTCTGTTCTCCATGAACGATGAAACAGTCCACACCGGGTTCTATCCCATGGCGCACTATCTGATCGCAGTGTGTTGCGGCAAAAAGGACGCCGCGTGACGGCAACTCCCCGCACGCTGCTGCTGGCCGCGGGATTTGGAACTAGGTTGCAGCCACTCACTTCGTTTCTTCCTAAGTGCCTGGTTCCGATCAATGGACGTCCACTGCTTGATTATTGGATACAGAGCCTGCTAGACCAGGGAGTGACCGATGTTCTCATCAATACGCATTACCTCGCCCCTCTGGTGGAGAGCTACATTGAGCACAGCAGCTGGTTTGGCCGGGTCAATTTGAGCCACGAACATGCGCTGCTGGGCACGGGAGGGACAGTGCTGGCGAATCGATCATTCTTCGGCAACGAACCGCTGCTCATTGCGCATGCTGATAACCTGACGCGCTTCGACTGCAGCGCATTCTTTGAAGCGCATCGGCGACGTCCGCACGGAGCGGCGATGACCATGATGCTGTTCGAGGCGGAGGAGCCGCGTTCCTGCGGGATCGTCGAGATCGATGGCCGCGGCATGGTTCAGGCATTCCATGAAAAGGTCGAGCATCCCCCGGGCAACCTTGCCAATGCCGCCGTCTATGTGATGGAGCCGGAGGTAGTGTCATTCATCGCATCATTGGGAATGCAAGAGGTCGATTTGAGTACACAGGTCATTCCGCATTTCGTGGGACGCATATTTACCTTCCTGAATAGCGATTATCATCGCGACATCGGCACAATCAGCAGCTGGCAGCTGGCTCAGAAAGACTTTGGCATGCCCTCAGCCAGGCCGGAGAACGCCGCAGCCTGGCATCAGCTGCTGGATGCCCTTGGGCCGGATGTCTCGCGTACTCTGGCCGATCTTGATCCTGGCTGATGGGAGTCGCATCGAAATGCCCGAGCGCACTCCGATGACTGCGTTGAGCAAATTCAGTGTTTGAAATCCCTTTGCAAGCTTGTTTTACGGATGGTCCGCGAGGGCAAGCGGGTATTCTCTGCAGGCATGGGGCATCCGGATGGCCTTGCGGATTCAATGCAACCTTCCTGGTGGATCACCGCACGCTTCTCAACAACACACGGTAATGGAGACGAGATTGGATAGTTCATCGCACCCTGACATGGCCGCACTTCAGGAGATCAAGGCTCGGGCTGGAGATGATGCGCGGATCGTTTTCGTCTCCGGCAACTTCAATACGGTCCATCCTGGCCACTTGCGCTTGCTGAAATTCGCCTCCGAATGCGGTGATTTTCTGGTGGTCGGCCTGGCTGGTGATCATGTGGTAGGAGCTGTCCTCCCGGCTCAGTTACGCTTCGAGGGCGTGACCGCAATCAGCTTCGTTGACTATGCCTTCGTCATGGAGTCCTCGCCTGAAGAAATCGTCAAGTTGCTCCAGCCTGCTGTCGTGGTCAAGGGAGGCGAATACGAATCCCGCTTTAACATCGAGCAGTCTGCTGTGGACGAATATGGCGGCAAGTTGATGTTCAGTTCAGGTGAAATGCGTTTTTCATCCATCGAGTTGCTCAAGCGCGAGTTTCTCGAGCCCAATATGTCTTCGATCGTTCGGCCGCTGGACTTTCCGATGCGTCATGGCTTCACGATGAAAGATCTGCGCGCAGTCTTGAACAAGTTTCGGGGTCTGCGGGTTGCTGTCATCGGCGATCTGATCGTGGACGAGTACGTCAGTTGCGATGCACTCGGGATGTCCCAGGAAGATCCCACCTTGGTCGTCACCCCGATCTTGCAGGAACGCTTCATCGGGGGAGCAGGAATTGTCGCTTCGCATGCGTGCAGGTTGGGGGCCGAGGTCAGCTATTTTTCCGTTTCTGGAATCGATGCAGCAGCCGACTTCGCGCGCGAGAAACTGCAGGAATACAAGGTCAATGCCACCATTTTTGAAGACGACAGTCGCCCCACTACGCTGAAGCAACGCTTTCGCGCTGCGGGAAAGACCTTGTTGCGCGTCAGTCATCTGCGCCAGCATGATATCGACTTGAAACTGGGACAGCGTTTTGTCGAGAAGGTCAAGAGCGTCCTGAACAATTGTGATCTGGTCATATTCTCTGACTTCAACTATGGGTGCCTGCCCCAGGTGGTGGTGGACCAGCTCGTGGAGGCCTGCACCAAGCGCAACATCCCTTTCGTCGCTGATAGCCAGTCTTCCTCGCAGATCGGCGACGTCTCAAGATTCAAGGGAGCTATCCTCCTCACTCCTACCGAACGCGAAGCGCGGCTTGCCGTGCGTGACAACAGTGCCGGCCTTGTCATGTTGTCGGAAAAACTGCGTCAGCGGTCGCAGTCATCCAATATCTTGCTCACGCTCGGGGCAGAGGGCATTCTGGCGCATGCTCAATCCGACGGCGAATTCGAGTGGCTGACCGATCGCCTCCCGGCGTTCAATACTACGCCCAAGGATACGGCAGGAGCAGGTGACAGTCTACTGACCTGCTCCTCGATGGCGATGACGGTCGGGGCTGACATCTGGCAGAGCATGTATCTGGGGTCGATTGCCGCAGCCTGCCAGGTCAGCCGCGTGGGGAACATTCCGCTCTCGGCCTCCGACCTGATGCAGGAGCTCCACGATATCGAATAAATGAAGGAAGGCCGCTTTACAGGATGGATGCCGGAATCCACTGCAGATAATGCTTCTGAGGAAAGACAAAAAACGCATCC
The DNA here is from genome assembly GCF_057961335.1 of Herbaspirillum sp. Her4. Taxonomy (NCBI): domain Bacteria; kingdom Pseudomonadati; phylum Pseudomonadota; class Betaproteobacteria; order Burkholderiales; family Oxalobacteraceae; genus Herbaspirillum; species Herbaspirillum sp. Her4. Next base: position 528,319 of record NZ_CM176330.1, read on the forward strand.
AGAGGCGTCTTTGCGATGAGCCTGTAACCCAAGGAAGTCAGATACCGTACCACCTCGTTTGACGTGGTGTCGTACAGGGACATGTTCTTGGTTTCGATCACGATCACGCCCGGCTGCCATTGATCCAATCTGGCTCCCACCAGACAATTCAGATCTTCGCCTTCGATATCGACCGACAGCAGATGAATCTCGTCGTCCGGCAGGTAGGTCTTTTTCAGGTCGAACAAGGTCGTTGTGGTCCGTTTCTCCACGATGACGTCCTCCGGGCGATAGCGTGATGAGTAGCGTGCGATCGCTGCCGCATCCATGCTGGAGATGGTCTTTTCCGGATAGATCGCGAACTCAACGTCCTTGATCGCATCCGATATCAGCCCGGTGACAAAGATATCGTCAGCGCGAATTTGTCCCCAGAGCGCGCCGAACTCATCGTTGCCGTCGACCGCAAGACCACGCCAGCCGGATCGGTAGAAGTGGTAGGTATTGTTCTGAACGACCGGATGATTCGCGCCGATATCGATATAACACCCTTGCGAGACGTTTCTGAGGAGCGATCCGACGATCAGATCTGATCCTTCGAAGCTGTAGCTGGCCTTGGCCGATGCGTAGTCGGGTAAATGGGTCATCAGTGAGTTGTATTGTATATGCTGGATGGAGGGATCGGTTTCCGCGGAAATCAGCGCGAGCGCCGAGGGCTTGTCCTTGAAGATCTGGCGGGCAAACTGGGTGAACGAAAGTTCTTCCCTCCCGCCAAGCTGATGGATGCCACCGGCCCGCTGATGCATGAGTAGCGTGATCGCCTCGGCAACCTCGCTGACGGAGATCGGTGAGATGAGCTTGTTGGTAAAGGTTCTGATTTTCTCGCCGTTTCCAACTTTTGTGCGCCACTCGGACAGCAACGGCATATCGTCGGAAATGACCTTGGTCAGTCGTAACACGCAGGCCTGCCGGGGGAAATGGGAGATGATGTGCTGCTCCACTTCCTGCTTGAACCGACCGTAAAGGGTGGTGGGACAGGGTATATCGGCAGGTGTGCGAAACGGCAGACTTCCGTCAAACACGGCATTGGACGACAAGTACACCACAAAGCACTCCTGCCCGACCAGAAAGTCAATCAGCCTGAGCGTGTTGATAACGTTGATTTTCCTGCTTCTTACGGGATCTTGATCGCATTGCGCGATATTGGTCATGGCGGCACAAATGATTGCACAGTCAAAACCTTGCCCTAGCTGGTCCATCTGCAGGTCTTCCAGATCCAGATACCGCGTCGATTGGTCCACGTTCGTCAGCTTGCGGGTGGTTCCGATAACGCTCGCGCCCGACTGTTGCAAGCGGGTTTTCAGGACGCTTCCGATCTGGCTGTCGCTGCCGACAACGAGGGCGTTGAGTTGATCGCTCTGGTTCATGTTCCCTGATTGATGTACCGGTTTCCTCAGGATTTTAACGGGCAACAGGCTGGCCTGTGGCAGGAATTGGATAGCGAAACAAGCCGTAATCTGCCCTGATCACCCTCGCCCGGAGCAGTAAAATGGCTGTCGGAAAAATCCATAGGCATGCTCCAGGCTCGAAGGATTTATAAAAGGCGCGCTATGTTCTACGATGTAAGCTGAATCCCGGATAGACAAGTTTGTTTCGTTGAACCGATAAATCATCTCCCTTTATGCTGACCCTTCTTATCCCTACCAAGAATCACGGAATCTATCTGGACAACGTGCTGAACAATGTCGTGTTTGCGCCAGCCTCTCCAGTTACTCAGCTGTTCATTTTCAATGATGGATCAACGGACAATACTGCCGAAATCCTGGCACGGCATGCAGGGGATAAACGCATCCGCTTCTTTGAAAAATCGTCCAGCGTTGGCGTCATGCGAGCCTATCAGGAAATGTATCCGCAGATAGAGACACCTTACATGACCATGCTGGCCACGGACGACCTTTTCTTTCCCGAACAGATGGCAAGGTTGTTCGAGGAAACCGCACGCCGCAATGCGGATTTGGGATTTGGCAAGTACAAGATCCTGGAAAACGGCCAATACAGTGACCTGCAACATCCAGGTTGGCAAGGACGCCGTTTCAAAGCCGGTTGCGATTTTGAGGCGATGATGGGATTTGACCACTACGTGTTCCTGGGGATCTACAAGACGGCCTCACTTCCCAAGCACGGTGCGGACGAATTCTTTCTCGATCTTTCGCTCAACAAACTGGCCGCGGCGGATGGATTGGGTGAATTTCGTGGACAGGATTGGAACCTGGCCCTCGAAATGGCCCTGGCTCATCCCGATGGGATCTACTTCCTTGATGAGTATGTGGGGGCCTTCCGCAAGGTCGCCAACCAACTGTCATCGGACGTTACCTACGTCCACACCGGCAGGGCGGTCTACGAAATGGGCATATTGATTCTGAAATACTTCAGCGATTACGGCTTGCGACAGAAGATCAAGCATGAACCCTATTTCCACCAAGCTGTGAAGAACCTGTTCTACGCCAAATTCGGCGGCGTCACTGAACAGGCCAAGCAATCAAGCAATTTTCAGGAAATCTACAAGCCGATCATCCTGGCGGCGGACACCATTCTCAACAATATGTAAAAGTGCCGTTCGATTCACGGTGACACCGCGCGTGGGTTGGGGCGTGAAGTTGTCTGGGGCATCAAAATTGCCCGCCCGGCTGGAACGCTTCTCTCAAGGCACTCGGGCGTAGATAGAACAATACGGACATCTGGTCCAATTGATATTGCGCAAAGCACATCAACTGAAAGATCAGCATAATATTTCCCAGCGGAATACGTTGCAATTTAGATAATTGCGTTGGATTTCTGGTGTATGGGCGGGATTGGTGATGTGGTCGCCACGGCTCAGTTAAGGTGGAAGCATCGTTTGCCATTTAAAAGCAATGGCTTCTAAACGGCAAACTTATGATTCCCTTCTCAGTGTGAGGAAGGCGGAAAAGAAATGGCGCGGCTGGCGGGGATCGAACCCACGACCCTTGGCTTCGGAGGCCAATACTCTATCCACTGAGCTACAGCCGCGCTGAATCGGGGCGAACCCCGGAAAGGCCTGAAGGATACCGTCTTTCCGGCTGGACGTCCATGGCGCTGGCGGTTTTTCCGTGTCAAACGGAAAGCATTGTGACTATAATCAAGAGTTCGGCGAGAGAGCGCAATGAAAGCCCTGCCTGATCCCAGTTCCACGCAATGCCAGGCGATAAGGCAATACAAAGGGAACCGACGTTTTCCGCCCCAATTTCGAGGAAACATTACGGAGGGACGCCCATGAGCTCAGCTCAGCAGGAACACGAGTCGGCAATCAAGACTCCCAAGCAATTGATCGCAGCCGTCGTCGCAGGTTTTATGGTCCCCATCGTGTGCATCGTGCTGCTCGTGCAGTACGTCACCAATGGCCAGAAAACCGGTGCCGGCTCCGACAGCCAGACGCCCGAGATGATCGCGGCACGCATCAAACCCGTCTCCGACGATGGCTTCACCTTCCGTGATGCCAACGGCCCCAAGCAACTGCTCTCCGGTGAAGAAGTCTACAAGACCACCTGCGCCGCCTGCCACAGCGCCGGCGTGGCCGGTGCCCCCAAGGTCGGTGACGCCGCCTCCTGGCAGGCCCGCATCGCCGCAGGCTATGACACCCTGGTCTCGCACGCCATCAATGGCCTGCGCGCCATGCCCGCCAAGGGCGGCAATCCTGATCTGGACGACGTCGAAATCCAGCGTACCGTGGTCTACATGGCCAACCAGTCCGGCGCCAAGTTCAAGGAACCCGAAGTGAAGGCCCCGGCCGCCGCCGAAGGCGCCGCACCGGCTGCCGACGCACCCGCCAAGTAATCCTCGCAGTGGCCAGCGACCCGCTCGCTGGCCTCGCCTAAAAAAAATCCCCGAAACGAAATTCGGGGATTTTTTCAATTTCATTCACGTATAAGTGGGGCCAAAAGCCCCTGCGCCCTATTCCAGCCCCTCCGGATGCGCCCTCATGCCGGGCGCATCGGAGAAAGCTTCATATCGCCTCAATACCGCTGGGGTGGAGGCGGCGGCGGGTAGTTGCCCGGTGCATAACCCGCCGGTGCCTGCTGCTGTGCCGGTGCTGCAGCCTGCTGCTCGGCCACGAAGATTTCCACGCGGCGGTTCTTGGCGCGGTTGGCATCGCTGGTGTTGGGGACCAGCGGCTCATGCGAACCACGGCCCGAGATGTTGAAGCGGTTGGCGGCCACGCCGCGCGTCGTCAGGTAATCGCGGGTGCGCGCCGCGCGCTGCTGCGACAGCGGGTCGTTGATGGCATCGCTGCCAGTGTTGTCGGTGTGGCCGACGATGGTCACGGTGGTGGCCGGGTTCTCCACCAGGGTGGCGGCGAAACGATCCAGCACCGGGCGCATCTCCGGCTTGATGTCGGCACGGCCGGTATCGAAGGAGATGTCGCTGGGGATTTCCAGTTTCAGACGGTTGTCGGCAGTCTGCGTGACCTGCACGCCGGTGCCCTGGGTAGCCTGTTCCATGGCGCGCTTCTGGTTTTCCATGCGGTTGGACCAGATGTTGCCGGCCACCGCACCAATGGCGCCGCCGATGGCCGCACCACCCAGCGCACGTCCGCCACCGCCACCGCCGGTAGCTGCACCGATGATGCCGCCCAGGCCGGCACCGATACCCGCACCGGTGGCCGTGCCACGCTGGGTCGGGCTCATGTCGGCACAGCCGGAGAGCGCCAGCACGCCGGCGATCGCTGCGATTGAAATTTTCTTCATGTCATGTCCTTTCTTGCCTTGTCAGTCTTGTTGTCCAGGCCATGGGCCGGTGTCCTTCAGAGCGTATCGGGGCGGATATGTTCCTGCCGCGCTTGCCAAAACGCTATCCATGAATGACAAAGGCACCCGGAAAACCGGATGCCTTTGCAGGAACATCATGGATCACCCCGAAGCCCTCAATCCGGCTCCGGTGGCCCTTGCAATGCAGCCGTATCGGACGCATCCGATGGGTCCCGGCTGCCGCCGCGCTGGCTGAAGTAATACGCCAGCCCGCCCACGGCTGCAATCACGCCGCCCATCATCAGCGGCTTGCGCAGCCAGCGGCGTGACAGCAGCGAGGCACCGGTCATCAGCAGCGGCGTCACCGTCTGCAGATTCAGGTTGCCCAGTCCGCCGCTGAGCGACTTCAGGGATTTGATCGATTGCACCGTCCTGCCGCCGCCGAACAGCGAGGCGGCAAAATGGCCCACGCGGCTCAAGGCACCCTTGGCCAGCGACTCGGCGCTGAGATTCTCGCGCACGACTTCACGCGCTTCCATCACGCCCAGCCGGTACAACGCGCCTTGCGCCAGCACCTTGCGCTTGCGTTCCTCATGGGTCATGCCCTGGTCCTGATCGCTCATGCAGTCCTCATTGAACTAGGAAAATTGCCGCAGACTTCACGTGCAGACAGTCTCATCACAACAGCGCATCGCGGTCCTTGCGCAGCTCGGACATGGTCTGCGGCAGCGACAGCTTGCCCTGCATCAGCACCGACCTGGCGTAATACACCAGACCCACGGTTGCCACGCTGAACACGAAACCCAGCAGGGCCAGGATCTTCCAGCCCCAGGTATCCCAGGCCAGCATGACCACCAGCACCGACCAGAAGGCGATGGCGAACCACAACGCGACCGCGGCCAGCACGAAGATGACGGCGAAACGGACCAGATTGGCCCCGATCTCCGACATCTCCAGCGAAGCCAGTTCGATGCGGCTGATGATGAGGCCCAGCAGGTTCTTGGCCAGGCCCAGCAGGCCCGCCGTCAAGCCGGGGTTGGCGGCATGCGCGGCAGGTGCGGCCGGGCCTTCCTTGTGGGGCGTCGCCATCGGGGCGGCGCTTACTTGCTGCGGCCGATGACCAGGCCGACCAGCAGGCCCAGGCCTGCCGAGATGGCCACGGCACGCCACGGATTCTCGTGGACGTAGTCGTCGGTCTTGGCGGCGACTTCCTTGCCCTTCTCGATGGCGGCGGCTTGAGCGGTCTGGGCGGCTTCGGCAGCGGCTTCCAGCAGGGTCAGGCCACGCGCGCGCAGCTCGTCAGCCTTCTCGCCGGTGGCGGCGGCGGCTTCGGCGAACAATGCCTGGGCGTCCTTGACCAGCGTCTTCATGTCATTGCGAACGGTCTTCAGTGCGGGGGATTGAGGCATGTAAATTCTCCTTTTTTGCCGGTGATGGAAAAGACTAGCAAGTCGCCGCACCCTGAACGCCGCACCTGAAGAGGTGCTGCATTGCGACGACCGTTTGATTCTACAGAGTCCGCAACGAGGCGGGTAGCGCATTGCAGCCATGCTGCAGAGGCGATGCAATTGGCTTGCGCCAGCGCAAAGAGGGTTCGATGACGCTGGCGGGCTTAGGTTCCGGCCAATCGCGCCGGATCAGAAACGTGTTTCGCGCGCTGCCCGCAGGAAACTGTCCAGGATCGGCGTGCAGTCCAGCAGCTCCGGACCGCCCGCGCGGTGGAATTCCGGGTGCCACTGCAAGCCCATCACGAACGGCGCCTTGCGGTAGCGGATGGCTTCAACGATCTGGTCCGGCCCCGAGACGGCCTCCACCGACAGGTCGCGCCCGAGGTTGTGCACCGCCTGGTGGTGGATGGAGTTGACGATGGCGTTCTCGGTCTTGACCATGCCGGCCAGCGACGAACCCTGCGGGAAATGCAGTGCGTGATAATTGCTGTCGTACTGCTCGTTGACGTGCGGGATGGCGGTCGGCACATCGGTGGCGATGTCCTGGTAGAGCGTGCCGCCGAAGGCCACGTTGATCAGCTGGCAGCCACGGCAGATGCCCAGCACGGGCTTGCCGGCCTCGATGAATTCATGCAGCAGTTCCAGCTCGTACATGTCGCGCACGCGGTCGCCGCTCCATTCGGGCCGGGTGGCTGCTTGCGCGTAGCTCTGCGGCGAGACATCGGCCCCGCCCTGCAGCACCAGGCCATCCAGATGCTTGGCATAGTCGCGCAGGCGAATATTGCTCGGGTGGACCAGGCCATTGGTATTGACGGTGGGGATCATGAAGACCAGCACGTCGCGCGACATCACCCATTGCGCGATCGACTCTTCCAGATACTGCAGGGTCTTGCTGCGCAAGCCCTTGGCACCGCTCTCCGGATGGAAGATGCGGGCCGACACGCCGATCTTGAGCGTGCGCTGCATGACGCGCCGGCCGGCCTTGTCCGACAGCTGGCGCAGGCGCGCCGTCAGGAAGCGCCAGGTCTGCGCCCAGGGTGCATCGCCCGCGTGATGCGGAGGCGGCGGCAGCGAGGTATAGATGCGCTGCTGCGCCTGGTCCGCCGTCTGGCCGTGGGCGGCCTCGGTGGCGGGCTGCGCGCCCGGCTGGGCCGGCGGCGTCACGGCTTCAACGGCCGGCACCGCCGGAGAGGCTGCCGGAGCTGCTACCACGGTGGTAGCAGGTGCTGCGGCGGGCTGGGCAGGATTCTGTGATGCGGCCGGCGTACCGGACGCGTCGGCAGACACTGGCTTGGCCGGGACCGCGCCCGGGGAGCGGTCTGGCGGCAGATTGGCTTCGGAATCTTGGATGTCGGACATGGCTGCAATAAGTAATCAGATGAAATGAACTGCGGCGAGTACCAGCGGCGGCATGCAAGCCGTCAATGGCGCGACGGGCCCGGGGAGTGGCTGAGTATATTCGCATTGCCCGGCTTTGGACACCTGCGGACGGCGCCGCCTGCAAGCAGTTTCATCCAAGCCGGCCAGCGCCCTTTCGTGGCACACTCCTATCCCTTGCAAGGGCAGACAGCGCCAAGGCCATGCATGTTCCGGCCATTTGCACCGGAGGCCATCGTCCACCTTGCCCACCACCCACATTGCCCGCGCCGACACATGTCCAAGGTCCTGATCCTGTACGCCCATCCCGCTGCCGAGCTCTCGCGTACCAATCGCCTGATGCTGGAAGCCGCCGCCCGCCTGCCCGGCGTGACCGTGCATGATCTCTACGAGCACTATCCCGATTTCCACATCGACGTTGAACATGAACAGCAACTGCTGAGCCAGGCCGAGCTGGTCGTGATGCAGCATCCCATCCACTGGTACAGCATGCCGGCCCTGCAGAAGGAATGGCTGGACCGCGTGCTGGCGCGCGGCTGGGCCTTCGGCCACGATGGCCATGCGCTGGAAGGCAAGCGTTTCTGGCTGGTGGCCTCGACCGGCGGAGAGACGGCGTCCTACCAGAGCACGGGCCGCCACGGCCATCCCTTTGCCGATTTCCTGCCGCCCTATCAACAGACCGCGCGCCTGTGCGGCATGCAGTGGGTGGAACCGCTGATTCTGCATGGTGCGCACCATGTACCGCCGGTCGAGTTCCAGCGCCATGTGGAACGCTACCTGGAAGGCTTGCAGGCATGAGCCACGCATCGGATTTCTCACCAATCCTCGCACATCACTGCGCCCTCCCCTTTCAACTGACCAACTGACCGGACCCCGCCATGGATGAACAACTGCTGATCGCCCTCGTCTACCTGCTGGCGGCAGTGGCCGCCGTGCCCATTGCCAAGCGCCTGGGGCTGGGTGCCGTGCTGGGCTACCTGCTGGCCGGCATCGTCATCGGCCCGTGGGGACTGGGCCTCATCACCGAGGTCAAGCACATCCTCGAATTCTCCGAATTCGGCGTGGTGCTGCTGCTGTTCCTGATCGGCCTCGAACTCGATCCCAAGCGTTTGTGGGCGCTGCGCCGCTCCATCTTCGGCTGGGGCAGCGTGCAGGTGGCGGCGGTGTCGCTGGCGCTCTTCGCTGCGGCGCTGGCCGCGGGCGTACCGTGGCGCATCGGGCTCATCGGTGCGCTGGGCATGTCGCTCTCCTCCACCGCCATCGCCCTGGCCACGCTGGGCGAGCGCAAGCTCACGGCCACACCGGCCGGTGCGGCGGGCTTTTCCATCCTGCTGTTCCAGGACATCGCCGCCATCCCCATGATGGCCGCCGTGCCCCTGCTGGGTGTGGCGGCCAGCCAGGGCAGCGGGCAGGGCTGGCTGCATGCGGGCCAGGTGGCGCTGGTGATCGCGCTGCTGATCTTCGGCGGACGGGTGCTGATCCGCCCCATCCTGCGCATCATCGCCAAGACCGACATGCGCGAGATCTTCACCGCCTTCGCCCTGCTGCTGGTGATCTCCACCTGCCTGCTGATGCAATCGGTGGGCATGTCGATGGCGCTGGGCACCTTCCTGGCCGGCGTGCTGCTGGCCGATTCCGAATACCGCCATGCGCTGGAAAGCGATCTGGAACCCTTCAAGGGCTTGCTGCTGGGCCTGTTCTTCATTGCCGTGGGCATGTCGGTGGACTTCGGCGTATTCCTCGCCCAGCCGTGGCGCATCCTCGGCATGGTGGCGGGCTTCCTGACCATCAAGACCGGCGTGATGTGGTTCCTCGGCCGCTGCTTCGGCATTCCGCGCGGGCAGCAATTGTTCTTCGCCTTCCTGCTCTCGCAGGGCGGGGAGTTCGCCTTCATCGTCTTCGGTGCCGCCGTCACCGCCAAGGTGTTGACGCCCGAGATCTCGTCCATGCTGGTCGTCGTGGTGGCGCTGTCGATGCTGGTCACGCCCCTGCTCTTGCTGGTGCATGACCGCCTGCTGGTGCGCTGGCTGGAAGGCGGCAAGCGCCGCCCGGAAGACAAGATCGGCCCCCAGGACAACCAGGTCATCATCGCCGGCTTCGGCCGCTTCGGCCAGATCGTGGGCCGTCTGCTGGCGGCCAATGACATCGGCGCCACGGTGCTGGATCACGATCCGGACCAGATCGATTTCCTGCGCAAGTTCGGCTTCAAGGTGTTCTATGGCGATGCCACCCGCATCGACCTGCTGCGTACTGCCGGTGCCGACAAGGCCAAGGTCCTGGTGATCGCCATCGACGATGCGCAAGCCGCGCTGGACATGGTGGAAAAGGTACGCGAAGAATTCCCGCACCTGCAGATCGCCGCCCGTGCTCGCAACGTCACGCACTACTACGACCTGATGGATCGCGGCGTCACGGTGCTGGAGCGCGAGACCTTCGAAAGCGCCCTGCACATGGGCCGCCAGGTGCTGCAGCAGCTGGACTTCGGCGCCTATCGTGCGCGTGAAGCCGCGATGAAATTCCGCTCTCACAATCTCAAAACCCTGGCAGCGCTCTACCCGCACTACAAGGACCAGGCGCAGATGGTGTCCATGGCAGTACAGGCTCGTGAGGAATTGCAAGCCATGTTCGCCGGCGACCGCGAAGCCATGCAGCGCGATCACTCGCATGACCAGTGGCGCGAGAAACCTGCGCCCGCCAAAACGGCAGCGGAAGAATAAAAAAACGGCCGGACACGCTTGCGCACATCCGGCCAAATCCCTCACTGCTTACTACTCACTGCTTACCACTTACTACTCACTGCTTGCTACTTGCTGCTCACCGGTACTACTCACTGCAAAACCTCAAGACTTGAAGACCTCAGTACCGCATATCATTTAAATCATCCAAATCATTTAAAAGATTTAGTTCAATTCAAGGCCAGCGGCACGAAGATCTTTTCGTCACCGCGTTCCACCAGCAGTGCGACGTTCTTGCCTGCCTCGCTGGCCAGCTTGCGCAGTTGCGCCACACTGGAAACGGGCGTGCCGTTGAGCGCCAGGATCACGTCGCCGCTCTGGATGCCGGCCACTGCGGCCGGACCGCCGGCGTCTTCCACCAGCAAGCCTTTCTGGCCACCGATCTGGGCCTGCTCATCCTTGTCCAGCGGACGCACCGCCAGCCCCAGACGTCCCTGGTCATCGGACTTGCCGGGCTTGGCCTCATTCTTGGCCTGCTTCATCTCGCCCACGGTCACGTTCATGGTCACGACCTTGCCACCGCGCATGACCTGGATGGGCTTGCTGGACCCCGGCGCGGTATCGGCCACCAGCGTAGGCAAGTCGACCGAATGATCGATGGCGTGGCCATCGAAGCTCAGGATCACGTCACCCGCCTGCAAGCCGGCCTTGTCCGCCGGGCTGCCCTTTTCCACCGAACTGACCAGCGCGCCCTCAGCCTTCTTCAAGCCAAAGGATTCGGACAAGGCCTGGTTCAGGTCCTGCACCGAGACGCCCAGGCGGCCACGCGTCACCTTGCCGTGCGTGACCAGTTGCTGCTCGACCTTCATCGCCACATCGATGGGGATGGAGAACGACAGGCCCTGGAAGCCGCCGGTCTGGCTGTAGATCTGCGAGTTGATGCCGATCACCTGGCCATTCAGGTCGAACAGCGGGCCACCGGAGTTGCCCGGATTGACGGCCACGTCGGTCTGGATGAAGGGCACGTAGTTGTCGTCCGGCAGGCTGCGCGACTTGGCGCTGATGATGCCGGCGGTGGCCGTGTTGTCGAAGCCGTAGGGCGAGCCGATGGCCAGCACCGGCTGGCCGACCTTCACGCGGGAAGGATCGCCGATCTGCACCGTGGGCAGGTTCTTGGCATCGATGCGGATGACGGCGATGTCACTCTGCTTGTCGATGCCCAGCACCTTGGCCTTGAACTCGCGGCGGTCGGTCAGCTTGACCACCACTTCCTGGGCGCCATCGACCACGTGGGCATTGGTCAGGATCAGGCCATCGGACGAGATGATGAAACCGGAGCCGAGGCCGTGCATGATGCGAGGCTGCTGCGGCATCTGCAGTTGCGGACCGAAGCGCTTGAAGAATTCGGAGAAGGGATCGTTCGGATCGAGGCCATTGTCGTCGTCATCGGCGACCTTGCGGGCCTTGCCGGTGACGCTGATGTTGACCACCGCCGGGCCGTAACGCTGGACGATGCCCGAGAAATCGGTCGCCGCCGCGACCACCGGTCCGGCCGGGGCAGCGGGCGCGGTATTGGACGCCACCAGCGGGGCGTTGAGCGCGGCCGCGTGCGCCGACGGCAGGTCGGCACCACGAAAATAGACGTAGCTGCCGCCAACCACCGCGGCAATCATCACAGCCAACGTGTTACGAACAAAAACGATGCGACGGCTCATCTTCTTCTCCTTGATCGAACGGGATATCGAGGGTCGGGGCCGTTGGGCCTCAACCGTTGGAGTGAAGATTAAGCAGTGAAAATTAAGACAAACTTAAGGCTGGAAAATTGAGCATTAATCCGCGCTTAATGCTCCGAAAACGCCATCCGGCAAGCGATTCAGGCCGGCAACAGCGTGAAGACCACGCGCGCCTGCAAGCCGCGCCCGGTATTGCGCAATTCCACCGGCACCCGGTGCAGGTCGGCGATCTGGCGCACGATGGCCAGCCCCAGGCCGCTGCCGAAGGCACCGCGTGAGGAGCCCTGTTCCTGCGCGCGCTGGGCCCGGTAGAAGCGATCGAAGACGCGCGGCAACTCGCTCTCGGCGATGCCGGGGCCACTGTCCTGGATCACCACCGCACACCTTTCCGCAGCGGAAAATTCGAAGCCAACATCGACCACGCCGCCCGCCGGGGTATAGCGCAGGGCGTTGTCCACCAGATTGTTGAAGAGGATGCGCAAGGCATCGGCATTGCCCTGCACGCGCACCGGACGGCCATCATCGCCCTGGTCCGACAGCCCGAGATCGATGCCGCCATGATCGGCCACCGAGGACAAGTCGCCCACGACACTGCCCAGCAGCGCACGCAGGTCGACCTCCGCAAAGCCCATCGCATCGGGCTCCTGGCGCGCCAGCGTGAGCAGCTGGTGCACCAGATGGGTGGCGCGCTCCAGCCCGTTCTTGAGATCGGCAAAGGCGGCGCGCCGCTCCTGTTCGTCGGTGGCGCGCTCAGCCAGTTGCGCCTGCAGGCGCAAGGCCGTCAGCGGTGTGCGCAGTTCATGCGCCGCATCGGCGACGAAGGCACGCTGCGTTTCCGTGGCGTGTTTGAGCCGTGCCAGCAGGTCATTCAAGGCATGCGTGAGCGGCTGGATTTCCTGCGGCATGCCCACATCCGACAGCGGCTGCAACGAGTTCATGTCGCGTGCCGCCACTTCGGCGGCGGCCTTGCGCACCGGGGCCAGCCCCCGGCTGACCGCCACCCACGACAGCACACCGATGAGCGGAAACAGCAACAGCAAGGGCACCACCGTCTTGACCGCCATCTGCGCGGCGATCTCGTCACGCGCGCTCTGGGGCTGCGCCACCTGCACCACGGTACTGCCGATCTGGGCGCTGTAGACGCGCCACATGCCATTGGGCCCGCGCACGTTGGCAAAGCCCAGCTCAGCCTGGCGCGGCATGGCCCCGCGTGCATGGGAGTGATAGATGACCGAGCCACGGCTGTCCCAGATCTGCATCATGATCTCGTCCTCCAGCTCGGGGAACTGCTGCCCCGGCGAGATCGGCGAGAAGGCCTGGCGCGGCAGCGAGGCCGCGATCTGGCGCATCTGGTAATCGAAGATCTGGTTGGCCTCGCCGCGCGCCTGGAAGTACAGCGCCACGCCGGCCAGCACGATGATGGAGAACAGCCCCAGTCCCAGCCACAGCAGCAGCTTGTTGCGGATCGATTTCATGCCGGCACCAGGTAGCCCACGCCGCGCACGTTCTTGATGAAGTCGCTGCCGACCTTCTTGCGCAGCGCGTGGATGTGCACTTCGACGGCATTGCTCTCGATGCTGTCATCCCAGCCGTAAAGTTTTTCTTCCAGCTGGGCGCGCGAGAGCACCACCCCCGGACGGTCCATGAAGGCGTGCAGCAGCGCGAATTCGCGCGCCGACAAATTGACCGGCTTGCCGCCCACGGTCACTTCATGCGTGGCCGGATTCAACACCACTTCGCGCACCTGCACCAGGCTTTCGGCGCGTCCGGCCTGGCGGCGCGAAAGGGCGCGCATGCGGGCCGACAGTTCTTCCAGGTCGAAGGGCTTGATGAGGTAATCGTCGGCACCGGCATCGAGCCCGGCCACGCGGTCGGCCACGGCATCGCGTGCCGTGGTGATGAGCACGGGAATGGCGCTGCCGCGTTCACGCAGGGTGCGCAGCACGGCCAGGCCATCCTTCTGCGGCAGGCCCAGGTCCAGCAGCAGCATGGCGTAGTCCTCGGTGCGCAGGGCCACGTCGGCCGACTTGCCATCCTGCACCCAGTCGATGGTGAAGCCATCCTGGCGCAAACCCTTGCGCACGGCCTCGCCCACCATGGGATCGTCTTCCACCAGCAATACGCGCATGTTGACTACTCCTGATCGGACTCAGAGGATCTTCGCCAGCAGGAACACCACCACCGAAATGAGGATGGTCGAGGCGAAGGGCAGCGAAAAGATGCGGCCGAACAAGCGGAAACGCAAGTCTCCCGGCAAGCGGCCGATGCCCAGTTTTTCCAGCCAGGGCAACAAGGTCGAGAACACGATGACCGAGAGGAAGATGACAACGATCCAGCGAATCATGCGCGGCTCCTCACAGGCGATGGGTGCGGTCGTGGCGCAGCATGCGGGCCGGCCATTCGACGTTCTTGCCAATGGCCAGCACCTTGAAGAGCTCGCCCATCTCGGCCGGGGAAATCAGTTTCTGCATGCCGTTGGCCAACGGCAGGTAGCGCAGGCTGTCCTCGGGCGAGGTGCGCAGCAGCAGCTCGCCGATACCGGCATTGAGCAGGAAGGCGCCCTGGCTGGTATAGGCCAGCACCTCCGCGCCCTCCTCTACTGCCGCCACCGCCATCGCCGTGAAATCCACGTGCGCGGTGATGTCCTGCAAACCCGGCCAGTAGAAAGGATCGGTGTGGGCATGATGGCGGTAGTGGCACATCAGCGTGCCCTGGTCGCGGTCGGGCAGGTAGTATTCCGCGGCGGGGAATCCGTAATCCGGAAGGATCGCCAAGGCACCGGGACCACTGGCCAGCATGCGGCCCAGGGTGCGCATGAAGCCGATGGCTACCGGCGACAGCTCGGTCAGGTAACCGGCCGGCAAGGGTTCGGCCTCGGGAATCTGCGCCACCGGCAGATCGCTCACGGTGCGGTCCGCAAACTGCAGGCGGCCCGTGGCATCGACCGTGACGCCGCGTTCCTGCCAGCCCTCTTCGGCCTTGATGGCCAGGCGCACCGGCATGGCATCGAGCACTTCATTGCCGACCACCACACCCGAGAAAGTTTCCGGCAGGGCATCGAGCCATTCCACCAGCGGCGCGAAAGCGGCCAGGGTTTCCTGCTGGCGGGCGCGCAGCTGGGCCGAGATTTCCACGATGAAATATTTCTCGGGCAGCGCCTCGCGCGACTGCAATTCGGTGAGGATGTCGCGCGCCAGCTTGCCGGTGCCGGCACCGAATTCCAGCAGCACATTGGCCACCTGCGGGCTGGCCGCGATCACTTCGGCGGCCAGGTGGGCCAGGGTCGCGCCGTACAGCGGCGAGATTTCCGGGGCGGTTGTAAAATCGCCCTCCTTGCCCAGTTTGGAAGAACCCCCGCTGTAATAGCCGACCTGCGGCGCATACAGGGCCAGTTCCATGTAACGTTCGAAGGAGATCCAGCCGCCGGATGCGGCGATCTCGCCGGCGATCAGGTGCTGGAGGGAATGCGAGGCGGACTGTGCGTCAGCGCCGGGTTCGGGTAGTTGCAGTTGCATGGGCCGTATTGTATCGACGAATGGAAACCGGGAACATGACATCACCCTCTTCTGCAGGTATAGCACTGGTTACGGGCGCCGCACGCCGCATCGGCCGTCACATCGCGCTGGCTCTGGCCCGCGCGGGCTGGGACGTGGCGGTCCACTACAACCGTTCGCGCGAGGAAGCCGACACGCTGGTGCGCGAGATCGAAGCCCTGGGCCGCCGCGCCCTGGCGGTGCAGGGCGAACTGGGCGACGAAGCCCAGGTGCGTTCCCTGCTGCCCCAGGCCGCGCCGCTGGGACGCATCACCTGCGTGGTCAACAACGCCTCGCTGTTCGATTACGATGACGCCGCCAGCTTCGGCAATGACCGCCTGCTGCGCCACATGAGCGCCAACGTCGGCGCGCCCGTGCTGCTGGCACAGGCCTTGTTCGAGGCCACGCCGGAGGGCCAGCAGGCCGTCGTCATCAACCTGCTGGACCAGAAACTGTACAATCCCAACCCTGACTTCCTGTCCTACACCCTTTCCAAGGCCGCCCTGCACAGCGCTACCACGCTGCTGGCACAGGCACTGGCGCCCAAGGTGCGGGTGGTCGGCGTGGCACCCGGGCTGACCATGGTCTCGGGCGACCAGACCGAGGACCAGTTCGACAAGGCGCACACGGTCACCCCCCTGGGCCGTGGCAGCACGCCCGAGGACATTGCCGCTGCGGTCTGCTACGTCGCTTCGGCGCGGGCTGTCACGGGCACTACCCTGCTGGTCGATGGCGGCCAGCATTTGCTTCCCCTTTCGCGCGACGTCATGTTCGTGGCGAAATAACCTTAATTTTTTCTGATCATGCTCTTTCTCTCCCATCCTTCCCTGCAAGATTGCCGCCGCCTGTTCCTGCGCAACTACGAGGTGTTCATCAACATCGGCGTGCACGAGTTCGAAAAGAAGGGTGAGCAGCGCATCCTGATCAACGTCGACCTCTACGTCCCGCTGGCCGAGACCACGCCGACGGCCGACCACCTGGACGAAGTGGTGGACTACGACTTCATCCGCTCCACCATCGCCGAACGCATGGCGCGCGGCCACATCCACCTGCAGGAAACCCTGTGCGACGACGTCATGACCGCCATGCTGGCCCACCCCAAGGTGCGCGCGGTGCGGGTGTCCACCGAGAAGCCGGATGTGTATCCGGATTGTGATTCGGTGGGGGTGGAGACTTTCCGGATCAAGGCTTGAATTAAGGGTCGCATCCAGTTAGCCGTTCGGACTGAGTAGCGAAGCGTATCGAAGGCGCGCCAATGTCAGATGAGTCGATGCGCCTTCGATACGATCCTTCGGATCTACTCAGTCCGAACGGAACGCAGTAGCGCAGCAGAGACCCGACCATCAACAAAAAATGCCGTCCAGTCTGCACTGAACGGCATTCATTCCAGCCAGGCGATCCCGCCTGCCCTTCTTACATTCCCATATACCTGCCCGCCCGGTGATTCAAGGCAATCACCAGATTGGCCGTCACCGCCCCGAGGATGGACGCCAGCAGCACGCGCGGCGTCACCACGAACAGCGAGCACAGCACGATCACCACATCCACGCCCATCTGCAGCTTGCCGGCGCGCAGGCCGTAGCGGTCTTGCAGGAACAGCGTCACCACATTGATGCCCCCCAGGCTGGCACCATGGCGGAACAGCATCACGAAGCCCACCCCCATCAACAGTCCACCCAGCACCGCGCTGTAGAACAGGTCCAGCTTGGCATAACCGATGAAATGCGGATGCATCAGCGAGAAGCCCGACACCAGCGCCACCGCACAGAAGGTCTTGCCGGTGAAGCGCAGGCCCATGCGTCGAAACGCGAAATAGTAGAACGGGATGTTGATGGTGAAGAACACCACGCCAAACGGCAGGCCCGTCAGGTAATGCGTCAGGAAGGCCAGGCCGGCGGTGCTGCCGGTCAACAGGCCCACCTGGCTGTACATGTTCACCGCCAGCGAGACGAAGAGCGTACCGGCCACCAGGGCCAGCACGTCTTCATAACTCTTGTGGCGCAGGTCGGCCGCCGACACGGCGGCCTTGCTTGCCACTTCAGCCACGCAGCACCTCGGCCATGGTCTCGGCCACGCGTGCAACGTTGCTGTCGTTCAGGCCCGCCACGCAGATGCGGCCGGTGCCCACGGCATACACGCCGAACTCGTCACGCAGGCGATCCACCTGGGCCGAGCTCAGGCCGGTGTAGCCGAACATGCCGTTCTGGCGCAGCAGGAAGGAGAAGTCCTGGTCCGGCACCGCGCTCTTCAATTGCGAGGCCAGCTTGACGCGCATGTCGCGCACGCGCACCCGCATCTCTTCGACTTCGGCACGCCATTGCGTGGCCAGCTTGTCGTCGCCCAGCACATGCGCCACCAGCAGCGCGCCATTGCGTGCGGGGCTGGAGTAGTTGCGGCGCACGGTCAGCTTCAGCTGGCCCAGCACGTTGGCGGCTTGGCCGGCCTGCGGGCAGAACACCGACAAGGCACCGATGCGCTCGCTGTAGAGCGAGAAGATCTTGGAGAAGGAGTTCGACAGGAAGAAGGGAATCTGGCGACGCACCGCTTCGCGCACCGGCCAGATGTCGTCGTCCAGGCTTTCAGCAAAGCCCTGGTAGGCCAGGTCGAAGAAGGGCAGCAGGCCGCGCTGCTCGACCACCGCAATGATCTGCTCCCACTGCGCACGGGTCGGGTCGACGCCGGTCGGGTTGTGGCAGCACGGGTGCAGCAGCACCACGGCGCCCTTGGGCAGGCTTTGCAGCTTGTCCAGCATGCCGTTGAAATTGAGGCCCTTGGTCTGGGCATCGTAGTAGGGATAACGCTCGGTCTTGAAGCCCGCGCCTTCGAAGATGCCGACGTGGTTGTCCCAGGTCGGGTCCGGCAGCCAGATGGTGGGCTGCGGGAAGAAGCGCGCGATCAGGTCGGCACCGACCTTCAGTGCGCCCGAACCGCCCAGGGTCTGGACGATGGCCAGGTGCTCGGCCGACGGCAGGTCGGCACCGAAGAGCAGCTTGGCCACGGCCTGGCGGTAGGCGGCATGGCCTTCCATGGGCAGGTAGACGTAGGGCGCGCCGGTCTCGGCCACCGCAGCGGAGGCAGTGCGCACGGAGGGCAGCACCGGCACCACGCCACGGCCATCGGTGTAGATGCCGATGCTCAGGTTGACCTTGTTGCTGCGCTCGTCGCGCTGGAATTGTTCCATCAGGCTCAGGATGGGATCGCCGGCATACGGCGGGAGATGCGAAAACATGAGGACCTCGTCAATGTGGGAAAACGCCGATGCCGGCACAGTCCAGCTTGTCCGGCAAGACCGCCATGGTAGCGCGGCACGGGAAAAAATTCCCGTCCCGCGTGCCCCCTGTGCGTTTTTTCACAGGTATTTTTTCAAGCGGAAGTGGTAGATGCTCACGCACAACAGGCTGATCGCGGCGCAAACCATCAGGTAATAGCTGGGCGACACCGGATTGCCGGTCTTGCCCACCAGCCAGGTCACCATGAAGGGCGTGAAGCCGCCGAAGAGGGTTGCTCCCAGGCTATAGCTGATCCCCATGCCGCGCACCCGTGTGGCCGGCGGGAAGATCGACGACAGCACCACCCCCAGCGAACCGAAATAGACCGCCTTGAGGATGCCGGCCCAGATCATGATGGCCATCATCACCCACACGGTCGGCATGGCGATCACCCAGACGAAGGAGCCATAGATCGTGGCCAGCGTCAGCACGGTGGACACCACCATGATGCGGGCACGGCCCACGCGGTCGGCCAGCATGCCCATGAAAGGCGCGCCGATCATGAGGATGGCACCGGTCACGGCGGCCGCCGCAAACGCGGTCGACTGCGGCAGGTGCAGCTGCTTGATGGCATAGGTCGGCATGTACAGCAGCATCAGGTAAGTGGCGGCGGTAGAGACCGAGAGAATGCCCATGGCCACCAGCACCCGCGTGACCTGCAGGCCCCAGCTGGCATCGTCCTCGCCGGCCACTTGCGCCTTCTTGGCCATCGGTACTTCGTCGATGTGACGGCGGATGTACAGACCCACCGGCGCGATCAGCAAGCCGAAGGCGAACGGCAGACGCCAGCCCCAGGCGGAGATCTGCTCGGGCGTGAGCCACTGGTTCAGCAGGAAGCCGGCCAGCGCCGCCATCAGGGCCGCTGCGCCCTGGCTGGAGAATTGCCAGCTGGCCATGAAAGCGCGGCGCTTGGAGCCGGTCTCGGTCAGCAAGGCCGTGGCCGAACCGAATTCGCCGCCGGCCGACAGCGCCAGCAGGATGCGCGCCACCAAGATGCCGATGGGCGCAGCCACGCCGATAGTCTCGTACGTGGGGATCACGGTACAGATCAAGGTACCGGCCACCGTCATCGACAGCGAGACCAGCAGCGCCGGCTTGCGGCCGACCTTGTCGCCATACCAGCCCAGCAGGATCGCCCCCAGCGGACGGAACAGATACGACAGCCCGAAGGTAGCAAACGTGACCAGTAGCGAGACCGTCTCGTCGCCTGTCGGGAAAAACAGTTTGGAGATGGTCACCGCAAAGAAACCATAGGCCACGAAGTCGAACCACTCCAGCGCATTGCCGATGGAGGAAGCGACGATCAATCGCCGCGTGCGCGCGGCCGACATCGGCGCGGGGGCCGCTTCTGCTGCTGGAGAAATTTCCGGTGTTGCCGAGGGTGACGCTGCGTTCATGGTCGTGTTCCCGTTGGAAGATGGACTGCGCTGGCTTGCGTTCTTGAAAATGAAAAAGGCCTCAACTCAGGCAGCTGCAGACTGCGCCCGCTGCTGGCGCACCTGCTGCCCCTGCTGGCCGATATCCCACAACAGGCCCGCCATCAGTTGCAGGCCTTCGCGCGCTACCGGGGCCAGCAGATGTTCGTCCGGCGCATGCTGCGAGCAGGAAGGATAGGAGTGCGGCATCCACAGCGTCGGCAAACCCAGCGCTTCCGAGAAGCAGTGATTGGGGATGGTGCCGCCCAGGTTGGGCAGGATGGTCACGGGCTTGCCGCTGGTCTCCTGCAGGGAACCGGTGGCCAGGCGCACCCAGGCGTCATCGGGATCGAGGCGCGTGGCGGGCGCGGCGGCCTGGATATCGATCTGCACATCGGCATAGCCGTGTTCATCGAGATGGCGGCGCAGGCTCTGCTGCACGTCTTCCCACACCGTGCCGACCACGAAGCGCAGCTGGAACACCGCCTGCGCCCGCGCCGGAATCGCCCCCACCGGACGCTGCGCATTGCCGGCCTCGAAGGCGATCAGTTCCAGCGTATTCCAGGCAAACAGGCGCTCGCCGGCGCTCAGGCCGGGCTCGCCCCACTGCGCATCGAGTACCGGATCACCGTCGTCGCTGCCCACCGCAAAGTCGCGCACCAGGGCACGCACCCGCTCGCTCACGTTGCGCGGACGCATACCCGGCACGCGGATCACGCCGCGTCCATCCACCAGCGAAGCCGCCGCATTGGCCAACACCGTGGCCGGATTGCGCAGCACGCCGCCCCAGTTGCCGGCATGGTGTGCACCGTTGCCGGTGTCGAGCACCAGCTTGAACTGCAGCGCGCCGCGCGAGCCGAGGAAGAGCGTCGGGCTGGACGCCGCCAGGCGCGGGCCATCCGAGGCCAGGAACAGGTCCGCCTCCAGGTAATCGGCGTGATCGCGGCAGGCCTCGTAGAGACCGGGCGAGCCCACTTCCTCGCCCATTTCGAAAATCATTTTCAGGTTGCAGCCCAGCTTGCCCCCGGCCGCCTCGATGGCGGCGGCCAGCGCGCCCAGGTTGATGCTGTGCTGGCCCTTGTTGTCGGCGGTACCGCGCCCGTACCAGCGATCGCCATCGGGGCTCAGCTGCCAGGGCGAACGGTCCTGCTGCCAACGGCCTTCCTGGCCGTTGACCACATCGCCGTGGCCATACATGAGCACCGTCACCGCGTCCGCCGATTCGATGCGACGCGCCAGCAGCAGCGGCGGTGCGCCTTCCACCGGATTGGCAATCTGCTGCGTCTCGAAGCCCAGCGCGGCCAGCGCCGGTGCGATCTCTTCGCGCAGGTAGGCGGCCAGTTCATCGGCACGTGCGGCGTTCTGGCTTTCGGTCGGCAGCGCGATGCGGCGTTGCAGGTCACGCTGGAAACGGCCCGAATCAAAATACTCGGCGGCCAGGCGAAGGGCGGTGCTGCGGGACATGGAGGACTCCGGGTGAACTGTCATTGGAGACGATTCTAGGAGCCGATGTGATTTCCAACAATGTCAATTTTTAAAACGCTGCTTTCGTAAATTGGCAAAATGATTTATCGTGTTTTTCAGCGCGTTCCAGCCCAAGAAACGTGCATGAATTGCGCCTCAACGCGGTGATTTCGTGCATCTTCATCCGCGCGCACCAGGATGGCCTTGCGCAGCTTTGCAAGGTTTCTCTTCATTGATTGCCGAATTCAGAAAGCCACTTCTGCCATGCAAAGTACCGCGCTCCGCTATTTCTACCAGGTCGGCCGCACCGGCTCCCTGACGGCTGCCGCCGAACGGCTGCACGTGGCCGTCTCGGCGGTGAGCCGCCAGATCGCCAAGATGGAAGAAGAAACCGGCGTGCCGCTCTTCGAGCGCCGCGCGCGCGGCATGGTGCTCACGCCCGCCGGCGAAGTGCTGATGGCGTTCGCGCGGCGCAACCTGCTGGAGGTGGAACAGGTGATGGCAGAGGTGAAAGGACTGCACGCGGTCGGCCAGAGCGTGGTCACGCTGGCCTGTTCGGAGGGTTTTGCCTGGGACCTGCTGCCCAATGTGATGGCGCACTTCCGCGAGCAATATCCGGGCATGCAGTTCAAGCTCAACGTGGTCGGCGCGGCCAAGGCTTCGCAGATGGTCATCGATGGCGAGGCCGATATCTCGGTCACCTACAGCCTGGGCCCGGTGGAAGGGCTCAATATCGCCTACCGCGAATCGGGACCCATCTTCGCATTGATGCGGCGCGACCACCCGCTGGCCGCGCGCAAGCTGCTGTCCTTGAACGATCTTTCACCTTACCCGCTGGCCCTGCCCGAACAGGGCTCCACGGTGCGCCAGCTGTTCGACATCGCCTGCGGCATGCGCGGCCTGCTGTTCGCGCCGGTCTTTACCAGCCATTCGCTGGGCGCGGTCTACCGTTTCACCGCCCGCTCGCCGGATACGGTGGCGCTGGGCGGCTTCCTGACCGTGCAGGAACGCGCCGAAGAAGATGCCATGGCCCTGGTGCCGATGGCCGAGAGCGAACTGCACCAGCGCACCCTGCAGGTCCAGACCATGGCCGGGCGCAAGCTGCCGCCGGCGGTAGCGGCCTTCATCGATTTCCTGGTGGCGGCGATCCGCCAGATCCGCACGCGGCACGAACTGGGCGCGCTGCAAGCCGACAAATGAGGCCGAGTAATGGCTGAATAAGGACCGAATTAGGGCCGTGATGAGGCATCCATGCGACGCTTGCCCCACGGCAAGCCACGCAGAAATGGCAGGATCCGGCGCTGCATGAGAAAATGCCGGTCCTCCGCCCGCACGCAGCCTTCCGCACCTGTCCCCTCCGGACATGGATGAGCGGCAACATTGCTCGTCCGGCAGCAACAGCCTACCGATTGAAGGAATACCCCATGAACGACATTGCCGCAGCAGTGCAACTGTCCGACCTTGCCGACCTCGATGCCTCCTCTGCCCAGGCGCAGGAAGAACGCGGCCAGCCTGAAGTGACCGCGCGCGGTTCGCGCCGCTTCGAGCTGCTGGAAAAGAACATCCGCCGCCTGACCGGCCGCGCCATCGCCGACTTCGACATGATCCGCGACGGCGACGTCATCATGGCCTGCATGTCCGGCGGCGCCGACAGCTACACCATGCTGGACACGCTGCGCTACCTGCAGACGGTGGCCCCGGTGAAGTTCGAGATCATCGCCGTGAACCTGGACCAGAAGCAGCCGGGCTTCCCCGAGCACATCCTGCCGCAATACTTCGAGCGCATCGGCGTGCCCTATCGCATCGTCGAAGAAGACACCTACAGCATCGTCAAGGAAAAGATCGCCCCGGGCAAAACCACCTGCTCGCTGTGCTCGCGCCTGCGCCGCGGCATCCTCTATCGCGTGGCCAAGGAACTGGGTGCCACCAAGATCGCGCTGGGCCATCACCGCGATGACATCCTGCACACCTTCATGCTCAACATGTTCTACGGCGGCAAGATCAAGACCATGCCGCCCAAGCTGATCGCCGACGATGGCGAGAACGTGGTGATCCGCCCGCTGGCCTACGTGCGCGAGCCGGACATCAAGAAGTATGCGGCCGCCATGGAATTCCCCATCATCCCCTGCAACCTGTGCGGCTCGCAGCCCAACCTGCAACGCCAGGCCATGCGCGAGATGCTCAACCAGTGGGAAAAGACCAATCCCTTGTGGATCAAGAGCATGTTCACCGCCATGGCCAACATCACGCCGTCCCACATGCTGGACCGCAGCCTGTTCGACTTCACGCATTTCACCGCCGGGGCCGGCAAGGAAGCGCAGGGCGATACCCTGTTCGACCGCGACGACAAACTGGACCAGGGCCAGTCCGTCATCAATCTGGTCTGAGCACACGAGACGCTGCGGCTCATTGTGGCGTCTCGCAAAACCTTAGTCCGGCGAGACACTGCGTTCCACCTCATCCGTAGGAAATGCCCTTGTGGCGCGGCTTTCGCGCCCATTGCCGATTCCCGCAGGCTGATGCAAAAGTAAATTTTTGTTGTCATATGGCTATAGTCGGGGATTGGGCATCAAATACCCTCCTCTTCCACGCTTGAAGGCGAAAACACGCATGTTCTAATCTGTCCCATCGCAATGGCGTGCCGCGAGGCCGCTTTGCCAGGGAAAGAAAATACATAACCATGCAGTCGTGGTTTCGCAGGGAAACGTGGTGTCGGCCAGTGTCACGGCCGGCCTGCGTGGTATCGCCATCCGCGTGATTGAACGGCTTGCCGCCGTCATGCCTCTGCACCCCGAACGACTCTCTGCCATACCGTGTATGAGGCTGCCTGATGGCTAACTTTTGGCGCGACAAGCGCGTTTTCATCACCGGTCACACCGGCTTCAAGGGAAGCTGGCTGACCCTGTGGCTGCACCTGATGGGGGCCAAGGTGAGCGGCTACGCGTTGCCGGCACCGACCAATCCCAGCCTGTTCCATCTGGCGCGCTTGCAGAACTGTGTGCAGACCACCATCGGCGACGTGCGCGATCCGCATCACCTGGCCGAGACGCTGGCTGCCGTGCAGCCCGATGTGGTGTTCCACCTGGCGGCCCAGCCGCTGGTGCGCGACTCCTATGCCACGCCGGTCGATACCTACGCCACCAATGTCATGGGCACCGTGCACCTGCTGGAAGCCGTACGCCATACGCCCAGCGTGCGTTCGGTAGTGGTGGTCACCAGCGACAAGTGCTACGAGAACCGCGAGTGGCTGTGGGGCTATCGCGAAGACGATCCCATGGGCGGCCACGATCCCTACAGCAGCAGCAAGGGCGCCGCTGAACTGGTGACTTCCGCCTATCGCCGCTCCTTCTTTGCCAGCAATCCCGACAACACCGTCGGCATCGCCAGCGTGCGCGCCGGCAACGTGATCGGTGGCGGCGACTTCGCGGCTGATCGCCTGATTCCCGATTTCGTGCGCGCCCTGGAAAAGGAAGAGCCGGTCGTGATCCGCAATCCGCACGCGGTACGCCCGTGGCAGTTCGTGCTGGAGCCGCTGTCGGGCTACCTGCAGATTGCCCAGCTGCTCTACGAGCAGGGCGGTGCGTTTGCCGAAGGATGGAATTTCGGGCCGGCCGATACCGACCTGCAGACCGTGAGCCAGCTGTGCGCCACCTTCAATCATTCGCTGCAGAAGAATGACGCGGGCCAGGTGGAAGTGCGCCTGGAGACCCAGGCCAACGGACCGCACGAAGCCGCCCTGCTGCGCCTGGATATTTCCAAGGTGCGCCAGCGCCTGGACTGGATTCCGAAGATGGAGCTCTACACCGCGCTGGAACTGACGGCGCAGTGGTACGCGGGTTACCTCAACAACGAGGACCTGCGCACGCTCTCGGAAAACCAGATTGCCTTCTATCAAAGCCTGAACTAAGTCCTCAAAGGACTAGCCCCCGCCGGATCTGCTCCGGCGAGGGCTTTGTTCAATATCCCATCTTTCTGATTTCAGCCATGGTCTGGGTACGCAGGATCAGGCGTTCGAATTCGTCCGACCATTCCCGCGTGAGATTCTTCAGCAGCAGGCTCTTGCCGGCACGCGTGACACGGCGGCGCACATCCTCGTTGTGCAGCACCGTCTGCAGGTTGGAGCACAGCAGATCGATGTTGCCGACCGGATGCATCAGGGCGTTGACGCCATGCTTGAGACCGATGTGGCGATAGGTCTCCAGATCGGAGAGGCAGACCGGCACATCCAGTTCGAAGGATTCCCAGATGGTCAGCGGCTGTGATTCGCTGGAGCTGGCAAGCACGTAGGCATCGGCCGAGGCCAGGTAGCGCAGGGCTTCCTCGTTGGGCTGCTCGCCCAGGAAGCGATAGCGTTCCGGCAGCGCTTCGGAGAGCTTGCGCGCGCCCTCGCCCAGCTGCAGGTACTTGCCGATGAAGACCACCTCGATGCCCGCACGCTGGTCGCTGCTCATGGCATTGACGGCCATGATGGTGTCTTCCATGCGCTTACGCGGCTCGATGGTGCCGATGCAGACGATGCGCTTCTTGTCCTTGGGCTTGGGTTGCAGGTCTTGCTGGCGGTAGATGGCGTCGTTCCAGAATGGCAGCACGTGCACCATGGCCGGGCTGTCGAACAGGAAGCTGCCATAGACCAGGCGCTGGAATTCGGTCTGGAAGACGATGTGCGAGGCGCTCTTGAAACCCTGCGCCATGTTGGGATAGCGCAGCAGCAGGTCGCGTCCGATCTCGGCTTCGTGGATCCACCAGATCACCGGGCAGCGTGGCGCCATCTCTCCCACCAGCGCCCCCGAGAGGATGCAGTTGGACACGATCACGTCGGGATCGCCTGCCAGGTCCTTGACGATGGGCACGCCCATCGCCTCGAACTGCTTGCGCACTTCACCCTGGCCATCGATACGCGGCAGGACCGACACCTCATGGTTCTGCACCAGCCGCTCGGCCAGACGCAGCATCGCGGTGCTGGCACCGGTGGTGTAGAACTCATCGTTCAACAGAAGAATCTTCATGCACTTTCCAGGAAGGGTCGGGCTGGGCCGGACCGGTTGTCATTATTGGTTCTATTGGTTCTATTGGTTCTGTCAGTTCATCAGTCGGCTGCCCGCTCGCATCGCTACGGCCTCCTGCATACGTGGGCAGTCGCGACGCGCAGGCGAGACTGTGCAGCTTGACATGGTAAGGGGGAGCCGTGCGCATAAAGACCGGAGTAAACCGCCAAAGGCCCCTCAACTTCCTCTTTTGCGACGATGCGCAGCGACGGGGATGCGGACGCGCAGGGGGCGCGTGCTAGACTTTTGGCTTTTCTTCGCTCCTCTTCGCTGCCACTCATGAACATCGTCATCCTCGCCGCCGGCATGGGCAAACGCATGCAATCCGCGCTGCCCAAGGTCTTGCATCCGCTCGCCGGCAAACCCCTGCTGGGCCATGTCATCGATACCGCACGCCAGCTGGCACCGACGCAACTGTGCGTGATCTACGGCCACGGCGGCGATGCCGTGCCCAAGGCTTTCGCCGGCCAGGGCCTGTCGTTTGCCCTGCAGGAACCGCAGTTGGGCACCGGCCACGCCGTCATGCAGGCCGTGCCGCATCTCGATGATGGCGTGCCCACGCTGGTGCTGTATGGCGATGTACCGCTGACCACGGCCGCCTCGCTGCAGCGCCTGCTGGATGCGGCCGGCCAGGACAAGCTGGGCGTGCTGACCGTGACCCTGGACAACCCCACCGGCTATGGCCGCATCGTGCGCGAAGACGGCCAGATCAAGCGCATCGTCGAGCAGAAGGATGCCAGCGAGGCCGAACGCGCCATCCGCGAAGTCAACACCGGCATCATCGTCGCGCCCACGGCGCGCCTGCGCCAGTGGCTTGCGAAGCTCTCCAACAACAACGCGCAGGGCGAGTACTACCTGACCGACGTGATCGCGGCCGCCGTGGCCGATGGTGTGGAAGTCGTCTCGGCCCAGCCCGATGACGTGGCCGAAACCCTGGGCGTGAACAGCAAGGTGCAACTGGCCGAGCTGGAGCGCGTGCACCAGCGCAACATCGCTCATGGCCTGCTGGAGAAGGGCGTCACGCTGGCCGACCCGGCGCGCATCGATGTACGCGGCTCGCTGGAATGCGGGCGCGATGTGAGCATCGACGTCAATTGCGTTTTCGAAGGCCAGGTCAGCATTGGCGAAGGCAGCAGCATCGGTGCCCACTGCGTGATCCGCAATGCGCGCATCGGTGCCGGCGTGGCCATCAAGCCCTTCACCCACATCGACGACGCCGTGGTCGGCGCGGGCGGCCAGATCGGTCCTTACGCACGCCTGCGGCCCGGCACCGAACTGGCGCAGGATGTGCACATCGGCAACTTCGTCGAGGTCAAGAACAGCAACGTGGGCGTAGGCAGCAAGGCCAATCACCTGGCCTACGTGGGCGATGCGGATGTGGGCAGCGGCGTCAACGTCGGGGCCGGCGTGATCACCTGCAACTACGACGGTGCCAACAAATTCCGCACCATCATCGAAGACGACGCCTTCATCGGCAGCGACACCCAGTTGGTCGCCCCGGTGCGCGTGGGCAAGGGGGCCACCATCGGTGCCGGTACCACGCTGACCAAGGATGCCCCGGCCGATCAGCTGACCTTGTCGCGCGCCAAGCAGCTGTCGCTGGCGGGATGGCAGCGGCCGGTCAAGATCAAGAAGTAAGCGCGCCGGGCTGCGCGCCCTGTGGACAACTCCAACTCCGGGGTGGTTTCAGGCCGATATGAAGGAAAAAGCCCGTCAACACGCTACTTCCTGACTTATCCACAGGCCGATCCGGCCGAAACCTGAAGGTTTCGGCCGTTTTTCATGGTGCGTCGGCAGCCGCGCCGAGCGGGATGGCCGTCTCGAACTTGCTGCGGTGGATGGAGAAATAGCTGCGCACATTGCGCACGTTGCGCTGGGAGGCGAACAACCGGTGCGCCAGTGCGTGGTAAGCCGGCATGTCGCGCACCAGCACCACCAGCACGAAATCCGGCCCCGGCGAGACCCGATAGCACTGCTGCACCGCCGCCTCCCCCGCCACCAGGGCCTCGAAGGCCTGCTGCTCCTCCTCGCCCTGGCGATCCAGCGTGATCTCGACCAGTGCCGTGAGCGTGGACGCCAGTTGGGCCGGATCCAGCAAGGCGACCTGGCGCGCGATCACCCCGGCATCGACCAGCCGCTTGACGCGGCGCAGGCAGGTCGGCGGCGAGGCATGCACCTGCGCGGCCAGTTCCTGATTGGTCTGGCTGGCATCACTCTGCAGGGCCTGCAGGATGCGGCGGTCGAGATCGTCCAGATCGAGGGGGGTTTTCATGGATACCTGCGTCAGCTTGTGAAATTGCCGAAGATTGCGTGAGGTTGAGCGAGATTGAATGACATATAAATCCAAATTTCACTTCTGAATTTAATATTATTTCACCACCCAATAGCGAAGCAATATTAGTTCATTTCCTCGATATTTTAGAAATCTTATTTCACGATGCCTCGCCTAAGATGCATGCACATCTTTTCCAGCGAGGTAATCCATGTGCGGCATCGTCGGCGCGGTAGCGCAACAAAACGTCACTCCCATCCTGCTCGAAGGCCTGAAGCGCCTCGAATACCGTGGTTATGACTCCTGCGGCGTGGCGCTGCATGTGGATGGCAAGCTGCAGCGTTCGCGCAGCACCTCGCGCGTGGCCGAGCTGCAGCAGCAGGTGGCGCAGAGCGGCCTGTCCGGTTTCACCGGCATCGCGCACACCCGCTGGGCGACGCACGGCGCGCCTGCCACCCACAATGCGCACCCGCACTTCTCGCGCGACCGCATCGCGCTGGTCCACAACGGCATCATCGAGAACCATGACGAACTGCGCGCCGAATTGCAGGCTGCCGGTTATGTCTTCGAGAGCCAGACCGATACCGAAGTGATCGCCCACCTGGTCGACCACATGTATGACGGCGATCTCTTCCACACCGTGCAGCAGGCCGTGCGCCGCCTGACCGGTGCCTACGCGATTGCCGTCTTCTGCGCCGACGAACCGCATCGCGTGGTGGCAGCGCGCCAGGGTTCGCCGCTGATCGTGGGCGTGGGCGAAGGACAGAACTTCGTGGCCTCTGATGCGATGGCGCTGGCCGGTACCACCGACCAGATCATCTATCTGGAAGAAGGCGACGTGGTCGACCTGCAATTGCAGAAGGTGTGGATCGTCGACGCGGCCGGCCGTCCGGCCGAGCGCGAAGTGCGCACCGTGCAGGCTTATACCAGCGCGGTGGAACTGGGCCCGTACCAGCATTACATGCAGAAGGAAATCTTCGAGCAGCCGCGCGCCATTGCCGACACGCTCGAAGGCGTGGTCGGCATCATGCCCGAGCTGTTTGGCGACCAGGCCTACAAGGTCTTCAAGGAAGTGGATTCGATCCTGATCCTGGCCTGCGGCACCAGCTACTACGCGGGTCTGACTGCGAAGTACTGGCTGGAGTCGATTGCGAAGATCCCGGTCAACGTCGAGATCGCCAGCGAATATCGTTATCGCGACAGCGTGCCCAATCCGAAGTCATTGGTGGTGACCATTTCGCAGAGTGGCGAGACGGCCGATACGCTGGCTGCGTTGAAGCATGCGCGTGGTTTGGGCATGCAGCACACGCTGACCATCTGCAACGTGGCCACCAGTGCGATGGTGCGCGAATGCGAACTGGCCTACATCACGCGTGCCGGTGTGGAAGTGGGTGTGGCCTCGACCAAGGCCTTCACGACGCAGCTGGCGGCGCTGTTCCTGCTGACGCTGGCGCTGGCGCAGACGCGCGGCTTGCTGACCGAAGAACAGGAAGCCGAACACCTGAAGGCGATGCGCCACCTGCCGGCTGCGCTGCAGAGCGTGCTGGCGCTGGAACCGTCCATCGTTGCGTGGGCCGAGGCCTTTGCGCGTCGCGAGAATGCGCTCTTCCTGGGGCGTGGGCTGCATTACCCGATTGCTTTGGAAGGTGCGCTCAAGCTCAAGGAGATCACCTACATCCACGCTGAGGCTTATGCCGCGGGCGAACTGAAGCATGGTCCGCTGGCGCTGGTGACGGACCAGATGCCGGTGGTGACCATTGCGCCCAATGACGCGCTGGTGGAAAAACTGAAGTCCAACATGCAGGAAGTGCGTGCGCGTGGGGGGCAGCTGTATGTGTTTGCGGATGGTGATTCGCGTATCACTTCGGCGGAAGGGCTGCATGTGATTCGCATGCCGGAACACTATGGGGTGCTGTCGCCGATTCTGCATGTGGTGCCGTTGCAGTTGCTGTCGTATCACACGGCGTTGGCGCGGGGGACGGATGTGGATAAGCCGCGGAATTTGGCTAAGTCGGTGACGGTGGAGTGAGAGGATTGACGTATCCTGGGAAAACATTAATTAACAATAATTATGGATAATTTCCGCCCACATTTTTGATGACCGACAATTAATTTTCTATTTTGGATAAATTTAACAATTAGTCGACTAGTGTCCATCCAGTTGAGAAACACACATTTCCCACTGGAAATAATACATTTTTACTCGAACATATTTGCCGGGCGAAGCTAGCTTTCGCTCGGCACGGATAATCAGTGCCCAACGTAAGTATTCTTCCGTATCAGCCAGCTCCATTCGAAGACGAAATTCTTGGCTCATGGTTTGCAAGGCTGAAATTGCACAATACACAATATCTCTGGAACTCTTTCGTCACCTCTTGCAGCGAAAAGAACCCTTCATTTGCGTACAACTTTTCCGTTTTTGACTATTTGCCCTCAGGCCGAGCTCAAAGTTCTCGTTTAGTACTCAAGAAGTTGTTTGAAGCCCTCTGCATCTCAGAAATGGATGTCGAAAATGCGCATTCTACGCTGCCATATTGGCGCTCAATTCCGGGACCGGCTGAAGCGCCGTTCTCGCTTCATAGATGGGTTGGTACACCAACTCAGCCACATCCGCTTTTCGAAAAATTGCCGAAGTTTTGTGTCGACTGTCTGGCTTCAGACATTCAAAGAGAAGGCGAACCATATTGGCATCGTGCTCATCAACTGCCTGGCGTAAAGGTGTGCAACGTTCACCAAAGTCTTTTACACACTTCATGCCCATCATGTGAAAAAATTGTAGGTATTCATGCTGATCGGCTCATTCCAGCGCTTTCTTCTTACTGTAGCTGCGGTGCCGTTCTTTCGCGTATTGAGTCTCAATATGTCACTTCGGATAGTGACGATCTTCGCTATGCCAAATTAAGTTTTGACGCTCTCTCGGGAAGACTACCGCCTTGGAGTCGCCAGCAGTTGGTGTCCTTCCTCGATAATAAAGTCGGACTCACCGCGAAGCGCAACGGAATTTTGCGAAACTCATGGCAGATGACCGATTTCAGCAACGGACAATGTTCGAAGCTCATATCGCCTGATGTCATTAAGCTTTTAGTCACTTGCAGCATGAATGCAGAGTCGCTACGAAGTGATTTTTCTGCCAAACCTCTTTTGTTTCATAAGATCGCCACTCCCGCACGACGCCGCGAGCTCCCGCCGGCGATTGAAATGACCATCACGCAGGCAAAAGCTACGCTACTTGCGCTAAAAGATTCGTCTCGCTCACGAGGCAGTTCGATTCTTCGTGGGCGCGTAGTCGAATACTGCCTCTTGCAGTTAAATGAGCCTCAATGGCTTGCCCATGAATTCTCTTTAGGCCGCCCGCCCAGAGCCCCCTCGATTGAAGATGATCGGGAGTCAATGCAGAGATTGCTGGACAAAGCTTTTCAAGACAAAACCTACGTTCTAGAGCCAAGACGTCTGCACACATTTGCCCGCGGACGTATCCGCGACAGCGAATGGATGAAAACGTATGTAGATGAGGCGTTACGGAATCTCCGGCAACAACGAAAGACCGCTAGGAAGTCCGCACAGACGTCTAAACTAGTAGGCCTTATAGAAGGCGCTATCCAAACTTCTTTTTCCAACAACGACTTGCCCAGTAAATTTACCTATACCTTCCTCGCCAAAAAGACCGGCATCACAGTAGCCCGGATAGCAGACCTACTGGAGCATGACTTGGCACTTGCGAGTCTACTCGAGTGTTCCAACCAAACTCTTGCCGAGAAGAGAATCCGTAATGTGATTGAGAAGCTTCATAACCTAGGTCAAAACATAACAGTTAAGAAAATTTTGAAAGAGACATCCCTACCAGGTCAGATAGCGTCACCGCTTATAAAGCGGCTTTTGGAGGAAACACATTTGGGGTGACTCGATATTCAGATTGAAGGCTGCAAACAGTATTCCAATTCTCGTTATGGCTCGCACTTCCCGTTCACCAGTACAGACCCGAATCAATAGCCGTCACTCATCCATCACCTTCCTTTGGTCACAGGCAAACTTCCCAACCGATGCAATATGTGATCTCTGACTGCGGCGGGTGCATCCAAATTGCGCAAAGCATTTGGCCACAGCTCTTGTGCTCGTGACACCGTGTTCTTGACCACTACCTTTACAATCCTCTCGGCGATACCCGCTTTTTTCGCCATGGCGCCATATGTCTCCAACGTTTCTGCACGTTGCAATCGATCAATCTCCATATTGAATGCGAATCCCCTGAATCCGGGCAAAGCGGATACACAGGTAATATCGTATGCTGGTGCCAGTTCAGGATTGATGCCGTCACGATAGATAACGCTGAAATTCTTCAAGTGGTCATCTGAATTCCCTAGCAGCGTGTTCACCACGCGGCGAACGAATAGCTGACGGACATCTTCGATGCCACGTAAGCTCAGCAGGTTGAGCAAGCCAGCCAGATCAGTGAAGCGCTCCCGGCTTTCATATTTCCGTGCCGGCATCAGGGTCATCAATTGGCACCCGTCTTCAATATGCAGTGCACCGTTGGGGCCTCGGTCAAATCGATCGATAGCCAAGAAACGAGTTTTCGCGCCAAAAGCTTCGATCATGTCCGGTTGATCAACCATAGCGAGCATCGATACAGGACGGCACCTCGCAATATCGACACCGGCCAACGCAGCCAGCTGCATGCACACGAATTCATTCATTACATGAGTATCATCGTCATTCACCGGCAGTTTGGCTACTGTATCGGACAATACGCCTCTGATGGGAAGAGTGAATTGCTTACCGTCTGAAGTACTCGATAGCGCTAATTTGTTATGCATGCCCGCCAGCGAGGCAGAACCCTGGGTGGCGCCCTCCACCGCACCTACCTCAAAGCCTCGGATGCCTCCCACAACGCCATATGCCCTTACCATTGGCGTCAACCTAGCGGGTTCGGCTGGCAAGATCTTTACAGCTCCAGGCAAGTCTTCACCTGCCGCCGCCAAAATCCCAAAATCATCTCTGTCGACACCGTGGCGCCGTGTCACAGCGAGACGACGCTTCAATGGTCCCTCTGGCAGCAATCCCGCAAAAAACGGCGGCAGCTCTCCTCGCTCACTGTATAGCGCTGGGTCAAATCGATTGCCTAGCACTTTCTGACTCAGCCACTCCGCTCGTGGCATCGTCATAGAGAGTGACAGAGTTTGCCTCTGGCTATCTAGCATGTAATTTTCTGCGGCAAGAAAGCGGGTAGTACCACCGAGCTCGCAAAGCCACCCTGTGTGCCGGCCATGCAGCCAGACTTCAAGGAATCTTGGCTTTGGATTAGCACTCACCGCTTACCGCGGAGGATCAGCTCCGCTGCGGTAGGCACATCATCTGGCCCAATTGCTTTGCCCGAAGAAAGGCGGTGAACCTCCGGGAGCAAATGGTTCGGAACGATTACCAAACTGGAGTTCAATGCCCCCGCTAACGCCTCCACAGTACTGAGGCGAGAATCTCTTTTACCACTCAGCAAGTTGCTGATAACGGATATCTCTAGGCCCGTCAGCTCTACTAGGTCCTTGAGCGTCCTGTTCTGCTCAACTCTTCGTTGCTGAAGCTGTTTAATGACGTTCATTTTGGTTTATACGCCAAATTTTATGATTAATTAAGTTTATACACCAAATTTGAACTATCCGTGTAAGGCTCCTCCACGAACTGGCGATAGCATCCTTGGGAAGGAAAACAGCAAGCCGGCCCCAGGCTTGTTCGGCGAGTTGGAAGTTGAGCAGGCTCGCTCGCGTAGGAGCGGCCGACGCAGGGGTGGCGGGGGCGGCGATCCCAGTGTCGATACGGCAATCGCCCGATCGCCCCCTACCGTCACGGAACTGTGGAAGAAGTTCATAAAGGGACACTCCAACCAGCGCAACAAGCCCAGCGCCCAGCGCGGGTATCAGGCGGCCATCAACCTTTGCATCGTACCGATGCTCTGCCGCATGAAGGTGTAGGATGTGCAGCAGCCCGACGTGGCGTCGGCCATGAGAAATATGCTCCACAAGCCGGACGAGGCGAACCGCACATTCAGCGTCATGCGCAAGATGCTCAATCTGGCCGAGGCGTGGGACTATCGACCTGACGGCACGAATCCGTGCCGCCATGTCCCGATGTACCCAACGGCGAGGCCACCCACCTCATCAGCGATGAGGAGATGCGCAAACTGTTCCGGCATCTCGACTTCCTGGAAGCCGATGGCCTAGGGCTGGATCACACCATTCTGCAGCTGGCGATCCGGCTCCAATTCGAGTTCGCGGGCCGCCGCTCCGAGATCGTCACCCTGCGATGGGATCGGGTGAATCTGGAGAACCGGCGTGTGGCCTGGCCCGACAGTAAGACCGGTGGCATCTCCAAGTCCTTGAGCGAAGAACCCCACCGCCTGCTGTCCAGCGCGCCGCGCCAAGCCGGTTGCCCGCACATGCCCCCGTCCCCGAACTATCCGGGGCACCATCTGACCAGCGGCGAGTATTACGGCGGATGGACGCGAATCCTCAAGCGCGCCGACGTGAGCCACGTGAGCACGCACGGTATCCGGCACAGCTCAGCCACCGACATCGCCAACTCGTGAATTCCGATCAAGGTCAGCATGGCGCTGAGGGCGCACAAGACCGTGGCGATGTTCACGCGCCACATTCACACCGGAAGCAAGCCGGTACTGGAGGCGCCGAACTGGAGGACAGCCGGCGCAAAGCCATCACCGGGGTGCGACGAACTGATCCGGTGGGAACAGCAGCTACCTATGCCCACTTCTTTGCGACTCATATCTGAACGGATATAATCATGACTCAGAAACGCAAGCTGCTGTACTGCGAAAGCTCCTCGAAAAAGGACTTCAAGGAGTTCCCATAGACGTACAGAAAGAAGGACATGGGTGGTCGCGTTGCTCATCGTTTAGCTGGGCGACACGCCGCCTTCGGCCAAGCTCTGGACACGGTTGGGCTCCGACGTGTACGAATTGGTAGGAGACCACCGGAGTGACACTTTCCGGGCAGTCTATACAGTGAAGATGGACGATGTGGTAAATGTATTACATGCGTTCCCGAAGAAGTCCAAGTCCGGCGTCGCAACGCCGTAACAGGACGTGGAACTGATCGATAAGCGGTTGAAGGCCATGCTGGCCAGTCATAAGACGAGCGGGAGATAAACGATGAAGCGTACTCACTATCCGCAAGGCACTGACAACGTGTTGCGAAATTTGGGCTTTGACGATGCTGAAGAGCTTTCGGCTAAAGCAGCGCTCGCGCTCAAGCTCAATGAATTGATTGACCATCGCGGCTTGAGCCAGGCGAAGGCTGCTGCGATCACGGGCATGACCCAACCAAAAGTGTCCCAAGTCCGCCGCTATAAGCTCCAGAACATTTCACTGGAACGACTGATGCAGGCACTGGTGGCACTGGATCAGCGTGTGGAGATTGTGGTGCAGCCTGCGCGGCGTACTCATTCGGCGTGCATTACGGTTGCCGCATGAGCCGGTGGGATCTGCATAGAGAGGGGTGGGGAGGATGAAGTTTGCTTATGAAGATTTGAGCGAAGATCAGTTCGAAGTGCTGATCGTGCTCTTATGCCAACGCTTGCTCGGCATCGCCGTTCAGGGATTCGCAAAAGGGCCAGATGGCGGGCGTGACGCAAAATTCGTCGGCACGGCGGAACTGCACCCCAGTAAGGCCGCCCCATGGGTGGGCACGGTCATTGTTCAGGC
The DNA here is from genome assembly GCF_057961335.1 of Herbaspirillum sp. Her4. Classification (NCBI taxonomy): domain Bacteria; kingdom Pseudomonadati; phylum Pseudomonadota; class Betaproteobacteria; order Burkholderiales; family Oxalobacteraceae; genus Herbaspirillum; species Herbaspirillum sp. Her4. The sequence goes on from NZ_CM176330.1 coordinate 564,997, forward strand.
AAAGCATACCAACGGGTACAACCGCAGCTTTTCGGAACTGGATTTCTACAGCACATCTAGCAGCAATACTGTGGTGGGCAAAGAAGTGCCACGCATCAAGAAGCTGCGCAAGGCCAAGCAACTCGACCACTATATGCTGTTTGCGAATCGCCGACTGACCGGCAATTCCGAAACAGAAATCCGTGACCACATCGCCGCCGAATGCGGCATCCCCGCTTCATCTATCTATCTTTGCGGTCTTGAACAACTGGAACTGTGGCTGAAGCGATTTCCAGGGGTGGCCCAAGAGGCGAATTTGGATGCGGTGGACTCGCCGCTGATTGTCAGTCCTGATGATCTTGCCGAGGTTGTCCAGGCGCTTGCGCGCCAAAAGGATGGCCTGTCAGCGTTACTCGACGACCCGCCCACCGTGCGCGTGACGTATGAGGAGAAGAACACACTCAACAATATGACTGCAGCATATGCAAAGGAGCAGCGGCGTAAATACCTGAAGGAAACGGCGCAAATTCGCACTTTTCTGGCTGCGCCAGAGAATATCGAATTACTACGTATGTACGAGTCTGTGGTCGATGAGTTTCAACTCAAGATCCTTGCGAAGCGCAAGGACTATCAGACCTTCGACGAAATCATGGAGTATCTGGTTGATCTGCTGTTCAGTCGTGACCCGGTTCTTCGGCAACACGCCCACAAGCGACTGACGAGAGCCATTCTTTTCTACATGTATTGGAACTGTGACATTGGGGAGGTGGATGATGCTGCGGCCAACCAAACACTCACACCCTGATCGCACAGTCATTAATGTGTCTCTGCTACTCCTGTCCCGACTTAAAGATCGTCGCGTCGATGAATATGATGCGCTGCGCAAATTTGCAAAGAAGCACGTCGTGGGCGGCGACGTGCTTTTCCTGCCTGCGCTCAATTTTCTCTATCTGATGGGCCTGATTGAATATCGTCCTAAGACGGACGCAGTCGAATACGTAGGGCCAAATGAAGCTATCTAAACTCTATTCCAACAAACCGGATGTGTTCGAACCCGTGGACTTTGCTCTTGGGCTGAATGTCGTCATGGCGGAAATCCGTCTACCGGAGAATCGAAACAAGGATACCCACAATCTTGGGAAAACCACGCTGGGGCGTCTTTTGGACTTTTGCTTCCTGGCCGGCAAAGACCCTAAGTTTTTCCTCTTCAAGCATTTTGACTTGTTCAAGGATTTCGTCTTTTTCCTTGAAATTGAACTGGAGGATGGCTCTTTCATCACGATCCGACGCAGCGTAGAAGACGCAACCAAGATCGCCTTCAAGCAGCATGAAGCAGGCCACCAGGACTTGTCGGCGTTGGCGCTCGCGGAATGGGGGCATCGGGACGTTCCTTTTGAGCGTGCACGCGAGCTGCTTGACGGTCTGCTCGACTGGCGCGCTCTCAAACCGTGGTCTTACCGCAAGGCGCTTGGTTACTTGCTTCGGTCGCAAGAGGACTTCCGGGAAGTTTTCCAACTTCGCAAGTTCGCTTCCAAACATGCTGATTGGAAGCCGTTCCTTGCACACCTTCTGGGCTTTGATGCCAAGCTTATTGCGGAGCACTATGCGAAAGAGCATGAACTCGCCAAAAAGCAGGAGACGGCGCAAGCCATCAAGAATGAATTGGGGGGATCGATCGAGGACATCAGCAAGATTGAGGGCATTCTTCTGCTCAAGCAAAAAGATGCGGAGAAGAAGCAAGCGCTACTGGATGCTTTCGATTTTCGCGCTCTAGACAAGGATCGCACCAAGAAGGTGGTTGAAGAAGTCGATGATCGCATCGCTGCGCTGAACTCCGAACGCTATTCCTTGAGTCAAAGCAGGAAGAAGGTACAGGCATCATTGCAGGAGGATCAGATCCTGTTTAGCCCTGATGAAGCCCAGAGGCTGTTTGGCGAAGCTGGCGTGCTGTTCCAAGGACAGATCAAGAAAGATTTTCAGCAGTTGATCGCCTTCAACCGAGCTATCACAGATGAGCGCCGCGGCTATCTCCAAGAAGAATTTTCGGAGATCGAAGGAGAACTGAGGCGAGTGAACGCAGAACTGAACTCCTTGGGAAAAAAGCGTTCAGAGATGCTCTCCTTCCTAAGTGGAACGGATATTTTCACCAAATACAAGTTGCTCTCGGATGAGATGGTGGCGCTGCGTGCGGACATCACATCGCTGGAACACCAGAAGGGCCATCTGCATCGTCTTCAGGAGTTGCGTACAGAAATTAGAGCCTTGACAGAAGAGCGCGACCATTTGCAGGCGCGGATCGAAGCCAACGTTGATAAGCAGAACTCTGATCAGGCAAGCCTGTTCTCCACGATTCGCGTTTTCTTCAGCGAGATTGTTGAGGAAGTCATTGATCGCAAGGCGCTATTGAGCGTGGTGCTCAATCAGGCAGGGCATCTGGATTTCAAGGCGGAAATTCTCGATGGCTCTGGCAACGCCACGAGCGCTGACTTGGGGCATACATACCGCAAGCTGCTGTGCGTTGCCTTCGACATGGCCGTGGTGCGAGCGCACTTGGGCGAAAAGTTTCCGCGCTTTGTCTATCACGACGGAGTGTTGGAGTCGCTGGACGACCGAAAGAAAGAGAACTTGCTGACGGTTGTGCGCCGCTATGCAGACTTAGGGTTACAGCCGGTCATCACGCTGATTGACTCCGATTTGCCTGTACGAGCAGAAGACGATGCCGCTGTTTTTACAGCGGGTGAAATCATCGCCACGCTACATGATGAGGGAGATCAGGGCCGAATCTTCAAGATGAGAGGATGGTAATTCAATACTCATCGCTTCACGTGATCCTTCGATGCATCCTCTTGGCATTCAACGTGATAGCTTGTGCGCATTAGAGCGTGTTCTGAACTCTGAGTCCGGCAATAGTAATGCTGCTAAGGTACTGTGATGCCCTGCAAAGCGATGCCGCGTTGGACGCTGGTTTGGACGTAGAGGCCACACGCGTGCAAGCTTGGCTCTCAAACGGCACGCCAACGATGGCTTGGCCGGTCGGCTTTTGAAGGATAGGCGGTGAAGCGATGAAGCTAAACAAAGCTTGGTGGGAGCATCTTGCGCCGAAGTCGATGATTGGACGGCGGCGGGAGGTTGAGCAGCTGCTTGAAGACTTCGTGCGGTCCTCCGAATACGGGAGGGAATGGGCGCGGGTGGCTGCGAATCCCCACGGCGTGTTTAGGCTCAAGCCAGGCCAAGTAATACCCGTGGTGCGCATGATCTTCATGGGCCACCGTCAGGGGTTCGTCTCTCCGTTCCGAAAGCTCATGGACGGGCATAGAACGGTGGACCGCAGGCCAGAGTACAGTCTCGGCGCGCTGGAGGAAGGCGAGTTAGCTATCCAGCCTATGATTTCGGTGGAAGTCGTTACTGATCCCGCGTACTTGGCTGCGGCCATGCGCGGAGCTAAGCAGATTGACGAAAGCTCCATCAAGAGCCCTAGCCTTATATTTTCGACTTCCGCACACCTCCTGCTATCGCCGAAGCATTACCCCGAACGGGCATACGTCCTCTACCAGCACATCTTCGGCGATGGTGCGTCGTACCCTGACGACGGGTCCTTTTATGTGGGTGTATCCACTCGCAGCTGGCAAACTCGCTGGTCCGAGCACCGGCGTGCGATTGAGACTGGCAGTCCATTGCTATTCCATCGCCGATTTCGAGAAGAGCAAGAGGCGGGACGTCTCACGTACGTGCACCACAAGGTGATGGCTATCACCGACGATCTGGAGCAGCTCTATGAGGCGGAAGAGTTCCTAGTAGAAGGGCATTGGGATGACGAACGCCGGCTCAACATGGTGCCGGGCGGAAAGAGCGGACTGCGCTACCTGCGCGAACACGGATTGCTTTCGAAAGGCGTCGTTCCTCTGCCCGATGACCGCGATAAGATTCTGCACAAGTGGCTGAGTGACCATCCTCGCTTGGGCTTGCCGGCGCCATGGGTCGCCGAAAGGTGGAAGGACAGCGATTGGGCGATAGCGCAAATTTGCGGGCGGGACGGGCGCTTATCCGTGGTCCAAGTCAAGGCAATACGCGAACTCTCCAAAAACCACACACCCGAGGAAATCTACGTGCGGATCGGGGCGAAGGACGTGGGGCAGGTGAAACGAGTCTTGGACGGAAAAACCTACGCACGAATAGTGTGATCTCCCAATCGCTGTAAGAAGCCACTAGGTTCGTGCTGGTGGCTTTCTTCATGCTTGAAATTTGGCAAAAGCAGCCAATTAAATTGCTGTCTGCAATTTGAGCGCCACAATAGCAGTGAAGCTAGAGTACGGTGATACCCTGCAAAGCCCTAACCAACCGCCAGTAGTTCATAAGAGGCTCTAGCCCCTGTAAAGTCGGCAATACTTGGGGTAGTTGAGTTCTCATACGTCCAGAAATCTTATAAAATTTTACAAACACGTTAGCTTCGGTCACGCCGAACAAGTCTTCCAAGATAGTTACAGGGACGGTCTATGGCCGCAAAGGATGAGCGAATGATTAGTCGTGGGTCTGAATGGCGTCGCTGGGAACCCCATATACATGCGCCAGGAACCATCCTAAACAATCAGTTTGGCAGCGACTCCCCTTGGGACGCCTATCTCAAAAAACTTGAGACAGTCACGCCGAAAATTGAGGCGTTGGCCGTAACTGACTATTACCTTACTGATACTTACGAGGAGGTGATGAGGCAAAAGGCGGCTGGGCGTTTACAAGATGTGCAACTCATTTTCCCCAACGTCGAATTGCGTTTAGATGTCGCTGCAAAGTCTGGCTTCGTCAACGTGCATCTCCTAGTTAGCCCTGAAGATCCGAACCACCTCGCAGAACTGCACCGCATCCTTCAGCGCCTTCAATTCCAAGCGCATGGGGATACCTTCAACTGCACCCGCCTGGATCTGATTTCTCTCGGTAGAAAAGCCGACACTAGCATCCTCGATGAGCGCGCTGCACTTTCGCACGGAGCCACGCAGTTCAAGGTGAATTTTGACCAGCTTCGTCGCGTTATGCGAGAGAGCGATTGGGCGAAGACCAACATCCTCATCGCGGTTGCAGGCGCGACGGGCGACGGAACTTCGGGGTTACGCCAAGCAGCAGACGCAACCATGCGTCAGGAGATCGAAAAATTCGCTCACATCATCTTCTCAAGTAGTACAGCACAGCGAGAATTCTGGTCTGGTCGCAAGGGTGTGACGCTCGACCAACTCAAGGAGCGTTATGGGGGCTGCAAGCCCTGTCTTCACGGCAGCGATGCCCACGACCACAAAACAGTAGGCGAGCCGGTGGAAGAGCGTTACTCATGGATCAAGGGCGGTCTAGAATTCGACGCCCTGCGCCAAGCTTGTATCGACCCCGAAGGTCGTGCCTATGTCGGAAGTGAATCGCCGTCCACCGCCATGCCTTCCCAAGTAATTTCGAACATCTTTATCGGAGATGCCAGTTGGGCATCAACTCCGGACATACCACTTAATCCTGGGCTCGTCGCAATCATCGGCGCGCGGCTCAGGCAAGACCGCCCTTGCTGACATGATTGCCGCCGGCTGTGACGCAATCACTCCAGCCGCTTGGAATGCGAGCGCAAACATCAGCCCGTCATTTCTCGTCCGTGCCCGCCAGTTGCTTGGCAATGCTAATGCAACGCTCACATGGGGTGGAGGTGCTTCAGTCACACGCTTCCTTGACGGACGCGATGCGAACAATCATTTAGCCTTTCCCCGAGCGCGCTACTTGTCTCAGCAATTCGTAGAGGAGCTTTGCTCCTCTACTGGCGTCTCCGATGGACTCATCGCCGAGATAGAGCGTGTGATCTTTGATGCGCACCCGCAAGATGATCGTGATGGCGCTATCGACTTTGTAGAATTGAGGGATTTTCGCACCGCCCGTTTCCAACAGGCTCGAGAACGTGAGGCTGAGGCAATCGCCGATTTATCCGAGCGCATTGCCACGGAGATTGAAAAGGAAGCTGCTGCCACAGGCCTAGCGCTGCAAGTCACGCAAAAGGCCGGCCAGATCAAAAGCTACAACGAAGATCTCGCTAAGCTTGTCGTAAAGGGAACTGAGACACAGGCCAATCGCCACACTCAGCTCGGACAGGCCGTGCAGACGCTACGCGGAACGATCCAAGCCTACGGCAATCAGCGCCGGGCATTCGTTGCGCTGCAGGATGAGGTCGTAAGCACTCGCAATACCAAGGCCCCCGAGCTACTACGCCAAGCCAAGGAGCGGCACGTTCACAGCGGCCTGAATCAGCAGCAATGGGATGAGTTCCTGCTGATCTATAAAGGCGACGTCGATACGAGTTTGACCAAGTATGTCACATGGTGCGATCAACAAATCACAGCACTCACAGGTCCGGCCATTTCGGCCGGCGACCCAAACAAGCCGCTCTTTCCAGACACTACTGACCTCTCTAAACTAACCCTCAATACGCTGTTGGCCGAAATGGCCCGGCTGGAGGTATTGGTAAGCGCCGACAATGTCATTCGTGGTCAGTACTCCACCCTGTCAAAGCGCATCGCCCAAGAGAACGCCGCGCTCATGAGCCTCCAATCACGCCTAGCGGACGCTCAAGGCGCTGGCGCGCGTCGTAAGGAACTCCAGAGCGAGCGGGAAGCGGCTTATGGCCGAGTTTTTCAGGCGATTATCAACGAGCAGAATTCGCTCGCCGATCTTTATGGCCCACTGATGGCGCGCTTGAATGCGTCCACCGGCACGCTTCGCAAGCTCGGGTTCTCGGTTCGCCGCGTCGTTGACGTTGCCGCCTGGGGAACTGTAGCTGAAGAAGACCTTCTCGACCGCCGGAAGGCAGGGCCATTCCAAGGCCGCGGGGCGTTAATCGGTCTGGCGGACACAGCCCTACGACCAGCCTGGGAAACAGGTTCGGCTGCTGACGTGCAGGCAGCGATGACGAATTTCATTTCGCAATACATGCGCGACCTTCTGAGCCAGGCCCCCTTTGGCCAAAATCAACAAGCAGAGTTTCGTGGCTGGTTGAAGCAGTTCGCTCACTGGCTTTTCGCCACAGACCACATCTCGGTGCGATACGAAATAGTCTATGACGGAATGGATATCCGAAAGCTGTCGCCTGGAACACGGGGTATCGTACTCCTTCTTCTCTACTTGGCACTGGACGATGCTGACGATCGGCCACTTATTATCGATCAGCCAGAGGAGAACTTGGACCCCAAATCTGTGTTCGAGGAGTTGGTCTCTCTGTTTATCGCGGCTAAGGCCAAACGCCAGGTAATCATGGTCACGCACAATGCAAATCTCGTCATCAACACCGATGCGGACCAGATCATTGTCGCCGACGCTGGCCCTCATCCTGCTGGTGGGTTACCCCCACTCAAATACACATCTGGCGGCCTTGAGAACAATGCTATTCGCAAGGCGGTTTGCGACATTCTGGAGGGCGGCGAAGATGCCTTCCGCGAACGCGCACGTCGATTGAGGGTCAGGCTTGATCGCTAACGACTGCAGCCTTGAACGCTCGATGCGTAGTCTGATTGCCCGATGTTTGGGAATGAAGATCGGTTTTTCTCACCTTGATGCGTTGCACCGGTATGGATGCAAATTGCACCTGGGTATGATCCCATCGACCCACGGAAGGATGCAATAGCTCCGATGACGCCCTCCGCACCTATAGACACCACTGGTTTGCTCACTATATTGGGAGTCATCGCCGCCGTGTGGGCGCTTATCTCGCCCACTAACCGGCTCCGGCTTCGCTTCTGCACGACATGGGTGGATTGGGTCGTCGGTGGATCGGTGTTTTGTCTTGTCCACTACCTGATGTACGCCACGGTCTTGGAACAACTTGGGCTGTACTACAGCTTGGGACCTTGGAAATGGGGCCTCGACAGTTCCAGTACGGTGTATCTGCTGCTGCTCTCAGTGGCACTGTACTTCTTTTGGCGAACACGCTTTCCCACGCTGGCCCGGGGTCGAGTGCACGTCTTTCGTGAATTGATCGAAAACTTACACCTCACCAAGCGCTATGACGAACTGGTTTTACTGGCCGAACCCCAACTGCCCACTCTTATTTCCCTAACCCGGCAACGGTCTTGTCCGATGCGCTGGATCGAAAATACGGGTGATTCCAAGGATGAACTGGCGGCTGTCTTGCGCAGGGAGACCGCCAAACATCCTTCAGCATGGCGCAACCGATGGCGCCGTTCTCTGCACAAATTGAAATCCTGGTGCGCGGAGCGGGACCAGGCCAGCTTACAAGCCCGTGAGATCCTGTTGAATCTGGTCACCTCGCCTGAGCTAATTGTGCACTTGGCGCAGGCACACCCACATTTCTGCCTCAAGCTTCTGGAAGCGGACGAGGCGATACGTTCTGACTTTATTGCGCAGTACATCGACGCGCTGCTGGACGCCACGGGAAGCCGCCTCTACGTTGAGCTAAAGAACAATCAAAACCTCAATGGCGGAAGCCGTCTTTACCTGCCGGAAAGTAATCGGCTGCTTCGCTTTTTCTTTGCAGATGCAGCAACGGCGGTGAAGAACGGCCTGGAAGCTGCCATAGGCGAGTCCGTATGCCGCCGATTGGACGAAGACAAGCAGTTGGCCAGAAAACTCAACGAACCGCTGGGCTCCTATCAAGAGGTGGGCCGGTTTCGCTGTCCGATCAATTCAGGTATCACACTCTTTGAAATCATGGTGCACGAAGGCATCCATCAAGGGTTGCAAGACCATATGTGGCTGCACTACTTCGGGCACTTCGCCGAGAAGATCCTCAAGCAGATGCCTGGCGTCCCCGACGAAGAGGTCTATCTGGAGTGGCCAACGCCATTTCACTACCTTCTCGGCCGCTTGGTTAGCGTCGCTACGGATTGGGCTGAGCAGTGCGTGCGCATAGATGACTCCGAAATCCCACAGGCAACCCGATGCGCTGCTAATTTCGATCGCCACTACATCTCCAAGCAAGCCACCAAGGTAATAGGAGCGATGCTGCAACGCATCATTCCGAGCAAGGAGCTATCGGTGTCATTCAAGTCGCATCTGCTGGAAATCGCCATTCGCAGTTATATAAGACTCCAGTGCGATCCGAGGATGGCAGATGTAGCAGCCTCATTCCTGAAGGCCGTGATCGTCGGATCGGATTTGAATACAAAGAATGCTTACCGGCAGGAGCTTAGTAATGTATTCGGAAATCTGGATCACATTCTGCAGAACAACGCGTTCACCTTCAAAACTGCGCTGGACGCTTCGCTGCAAGGTGGCGGTCACCGCGGCTGATTCATTTATTCGGCGTGCCGGACGTTGGCAGTAGCTACAACTTGATTAAGGCCATACCCCCTTCGTTCATCGCCCTCGTCAATGAGCCGCATCATGGCTCCGCGCAGCTCGCTCGAGACGGGTATGCCGGCGTCCATGTCGCGAAAGTAACGCATCACGGTGCCCGCGACGATGTCGGCCAGCTGCAAGCCAATGGCCTCATGCGAATGCGCAAACTCGATGCTGGCGTCCTCCTCGAACCGGTAATCAGACTGCGGAGTGTAGGGCAGATCCACGGAGTGGCTCAGGCTTTCGACCGTCATTTTTCCTCGGCGCAGTATGCTCTCCAGCTCCAATTGCTGGTCGTGTACCAAGCGGATGCCGGCCAAGCGCCTACTGTAATACCGATTCATCCTGGCATAGATGCTCGTGAATGACGTAAGGTTCGGCAACATCCAGACCTGTTTCGCATGTCTGTTAAGGTCGGGGGACGGAAGAAACCAGGACCAAGCCTCGCCACCGTTATCAAGTTGCGCGCCGTATTCGGCTTCAGCCTCCTGCACCATGTGGGCAATGCCTTCCGCGATTTGCACGGCCGAACCGGTATAGCCCTGATCTGTGGCCATCTCGCGCAGCACGGCGAATGAGGCGCGGAGCGTCTGATCACCCGGCGTCAGGCACGCGGCGACGAATGTATCGAGGACGCGTTCGGACGCGTGAAAAAACAGGAAGTCTGCCACCATGTTCTTTATGAAGTGGAACTTCACCGACTCGGTATAGCCAAGGCATACTGGCAAGAGTTGGAACGAGGTTATGCTGGCGCAGATAAAGAAGCGCTTGTCGACCACCTCAATGAAAAGCGGAGCGCGCTGATCGAGCAATCCATGGATGACTTCGGCCGAGAATCTTGACTTGACTGTCAGCGACTTGGACTTGAGTTCGCCGGCAGGAATTCGGTAACGGCTTCGCAGCTCATTGATGCGATCTTCCCAGTCATGACCGTCCTCAAGAGCAATGCCGGCTAGGGCAAAGAAGGGCTGACCCTTGAAGTCGTAAGCATTGCCGCTGTTGATCATGTCCCCGCTGTGGCCGCTTTCATCAATATAGACGGTAGTCATGTTTCGATGCTGTCCTTGGAGCAACTAGTCTTCGGATGTATAGCGCATACTGAACGCACCTCGATCTGGTGTTAAGGGATGGGCTCGTTTGTGCCTTTCCTTGGGGCTGGCGGGCTTTGGTGTCTTCCTGCAACCTCTGCTGAACATCAATGTCCCGTTGAAGTTGCTAGAACGGCTCTTTGATCTTTGATTACAGTGTGCCAAAAAGCGTGCTGATCCGTTTATTCATGGCCCCCCGGGCCAGAAGCATGGCCGGTCGCACTGTCGTACTGCGCATCGCCCACATTCGAGGATACGCCTCCTTCGGGCTATCATTGTTCCCTCGCTCCGCTCGGCTGACGCCTACGGCCGACCTCCAGATTCGGGCGTGTGCGCTTGCGTGCGATTCGGCACATCTCAGCGGCCGTTGCCCTGTCCGGCCGGCTCCCCTTTCGTGGAGCAAGCGCAAGGCCACCTGATAGTCGCTGACTGCGCCCAGCCCATTACTGCGGGGCACAACTCTAAGCACGCATGACCTTATTCCAGTCGATGCTATGACCGGCAGCTTCAAGCTCACGCGCAAGTGCTTGTTTCCAGCCCCCGCCGCTATCCATCGTCTCCCAAACGACACCTGCGAAATCGCTTGGAATTTCCACCGCCCCACGTTTGAGGGCACATACCTTGTCCCGGCCCAGGCGACCAATGAAGTACCCCAACTCCAAAAGCACATTCTGACGGGCTCTGGGCTCAGGCGTTCCTCCTTTTACACAGCCCTCATCGTCTGGCGTAAGCAGAACTACTGCGAAACCAACGTCACTGTGAGCAACCACTTTTTCGATAATTGTTCGTCCTTGGTTAGCCTGTTCGTGCAAGATGATGGCTTCAAGCCCAATTCGCTCAAGAAATCGTGCTACTGTTTCACGAGCACCATCATCGTGACCATGAACAATAAAAACCTTACGCGAAAATTGAGCTTTTAACATGGTATCCGTGCGCCCCTTGGCCTGGATATAAGACTTGTAATCACGCAAAAAGGGAATGATTAGCTGGCCAGTTAGTGCGTGAATTCCAGCAATGACTTTTCTTCCGGAATAGAAAAAATGGTGTCCGAAATTGGTAGCGTAGCCGGGTTCTGCCGCCAGCTTCTCGATTAAAAGCAACGTCAACCCCAGCGCCTTTTTGGGATCATCTGGCCAAGCAAGCCGAGCACTTCCAACCATGCTGCCTCCGGTCTTTTCGCTTTCAGCGATGAACGCCTCAACGTCGAGACCCTCCGTGAGCTCGGCGTTGTATGGCTCAAGGTCGGGATGTCGTAAGAGTTGAGCCAATTTTTTGAGAGGTCTTTCGTAGGTTTGAAGCTGTGAGGACTGCAAGTCTAGAACTGCATTATTTATTTCCAAGAATAAATCTGTAGCCATCAATCATCCCCATCCGACTTCAATCTAGCTTCTGCCGCTTTTTCAAGAATACTCTCCCGATACTTTTCCTTCATTTGTTCTGCGAGAGGGCCAACAATAGGGTTCGAAGAATATTCTCCTAGGCGGTCGTCGATCATCCGACTAACCGATTGAATTGCTCCCTCAATGCTGGCAGGATCATTTGGATCAAAGTTTACGCCCCCCAGTTCGCCGTCTAACTCACTCAAAGCGCGCTGCGCATCCTTCAGGTCTTTCTGGAGCTTATCCAGCCCGGTAATTTTGAACACAACTCACCTCCATTTATTTATTCGGATGCTCGGGATATGATGAAAATTCCCAAGCAATGCGATCCATCAGTTCGTGGACGTTTTTTGATCGCTACCTGCATACGCAAGGACCATTGGCGTGAGTGGGTGAACATCCAGCATGGCACACACCTCATCGATTTTATTCAATGTTGGACCTTTAAGCCATCGCTCCAGAGGTTTGTGCCTTTGTATATTCTCCCCTACAGTGCCACTTTAGCGCCTGAGGCTGCAAGCCGCTGGAGGGACGAATCAGTGTTTTATGCGGCACCACCCACGGGTGGGTTTCTGGGGAGCAGGATATGGACGATTGTATAGATGTGTTGCGGCAGTCGACTCGTAGCCGTTGGCATATAAACTGAAGAACAATTCGGAGTATTGCTTGGCAAGTTCCCGGAAAGCAAGCAATTCGATGCGATCTGATCAAGCAATGTACCCAGAATACTCCCTCACGAATGGATCGAGGCACATTGCCGCATATCAACATGAGTCTCGACTTACTGTGGTCACTCGCGAAACACTGCGTCGGATCGCTGAACCGTATCTGATCGAGGCCGGCATCCGGGCAAGCCACCAGATGAACGACGCGAAATCCGCCAATCCAGTACACGTCCGTTAATCGATGATCTTGATTGATGGTGTCGCACTACATTCAACACCCCATCGCGTAAGTGCGACACCGCAGCATCCTTACAGTACGCGCTCAAGATCTGGTCGGCACTGCTACGTTACTACGATGACAGTGCCATCGAGACACAAACACCTGATCCGCGACGACATGCGCTTGACATTGGTGGCGCGCTGGCCCGCCTGCTGCCGGCGCTTCGTGCTCGCGCCGGGCCCGGAGACCATCCTAGGTTACCCAACGTTTAGGACACAATCCGGCTAACCACAGCGCGTAGGGACGGGAAGTGCTAGATGTGACCATACTTGGAAATGCTCGGCGATAGCTCATCCTCGATCGCGTCGCCATCAAGAAAATCTGACTCCACCTGGAAATTTTCTCGACGGGCATCCGATCAACAGCATTTGAATCGTCCTATCTCACTAGGTAATCATCTAGTTCCCACACACGTTCGCATCTGAACGGCCTATTTCTGAAGCCGCCTGTAGTCGACGATAAATTGAGCCAGCTCAAGTCATCAAAAAGGCTCGGCACCAACCTACTCCGCCACAACCGCGGATATTTTCCTCAGCTTTTCCTCTGCCGCTAGCGCACGTTTTCGAAAGGAATCAGCGTTCTTCAGAAAGTCTTCAACCTTGTCCCAATACGCATATCCCAAGTCCCCTCCCTCCATTTTTAAACGGTGAATGGTTTCATAGGCGTGCTCAAGTTTGACGTCTGGCGGGATATATTGATGGCTCATTGTCAGCTCCAATTAGAAGTCATACTAGTTCAATATAGGTTATAGAGACCGAGGGAAGAGGGATCGATTTTTCAAAAACTTGCGATATCGCGCGTCATTTTTTGGAAACAGCCTGACATTTTTGCTGCACTAATCCTGTTCCCGTCAAGATCTACCCATGGCATCCAAAACGGTCTTTAGAAATTGAGGATTCCAGGCCTTGATACCCGCTTTTCGCCCAATTCCAGATTTAGTTAATGGGATAGATAAATCACGCATCTCTTGGATAGCGTTTCTAATTCTTCGTAATTGATCCGCTTCTACTGACTCACTCAATGCTATAAGCAAGTTCGCGAGTTGCGGCATTCGATGAAGATTCTTATTTATCATCGTTGCATCGAATGGTCTTAGGAGCGAACTTTTCGAGATCCTTGACCTATTGGGAATGCTTTTAAGAGCCTCAAAATATCTTGAAATTAGTTTGCAAAGCTTTTCGTCTCGACTCTTCCAATCCACTCTTGTCGATGATTTCTTACATACCCGGTATCGCTCGTTTGTTGTGAGAAGCCATGCGCGATCATTCCTGTACAACCATGCATATACGGCACATCCTTTTCTCCGCGCATGCGCTATACCTGCTCCTTTTTCCTCCCTAATCAGGGCTTCCCATTGGTTTCGGTTGCCGGTCAATTCTATAGCTTGGCGACGAGATTTAGCCTCTTGTAGCTGTTTGATCTCTCGCAATTTTATGCGGTGAACAGAGCTCGTAGATATTCCCATTCTCTGCGCCACCTCAGGCGCCGAAACACCTCTGCATAGCAACTTGATCGTGGATCTCTCACAACTCTCTTGAATAGACTTTCTTCGTCTATCCACGTTTATACCCGCTCGATATCTCCAGGACATCACCGTGCCCACCGAGACTCCTGCCTGTACGGAAACGCGGCGACACGAAAGATCGCTCTCTAGTAGCTCTCTAGAGATTACTGAGCGCGCTTTAGTGGTAATTTCGGTGGGCTTTTTTCCGGTCTGCGGTTCATCCTGAAGTGCCGCCAAGAATCCAGTTGCGGTTCCCCATAAAAAATCAATCAGCAGCAAATGACAATATGGATGCAATGCTCTGTCGGAGCGTTCCAGAAGATCATAAACCCATCGTGCCGGGTCTCTTCTCGTTGAAAGCAGACGATCTTTAAATTCGAAACCAGAAAAACCGTCGAAAAAATCTATCAACCCGCGCGCGAGCCCGCGCTTATCCAACTGGCCATTGGCAAAGGCATAGCCATTAATGCATGCTGCCGCGCGATATGCGGACGTTCTACGCAGTAGGGGTATTGGCGGCAAAGACAAGTTGATGATTTGTTCCGCAAGCACTGCAATCCTAACCTCGCTGGGGCTTGCCGCAGCACCGGACGATGCTTTAATCATCGTCGGGGGAGCCACTAAACGCTGATGATGAGAGGATCTGCCCGGGCGAATGTAGGTCCTCAGACGAGTCCCGTGTGTCGGGCAACAGTTAATCGCAGGAAGGTTGTGACTGCGATGCCAATAAATGTGGCCGGCAACGGCAAGGTCGTTCATCGCACATTCTGGGCAGTAGTGAATTCCGTGATCTGCACCAAAGCCATTCGCCACTCGTCCCAAAAGGAATTTGATTGCTCTTCCATCACTCCCTTTTAAGTCAGAGACAATTCGTCCGTGACGATCTAAGTCTATAAAAGGTCGATGAATCGCATACGTCGTGCCAAATTCAATGGCCTCATCAACGGAGCTGAATGGGAACTCCTCTTGCAGCAGATCTGACAGGTACTGTAGCCGGCTTGGTAGATCCACGGCCACGACTACATTTTCGGACCCGAACAAATAACGCAGCCAGTCTCGAACCTCGCCGTGTGCATTAAGGAGTGATAGACGAGCCAGCCAAGAGTAAAGAAGCTCGTCTTCCTGCAGTCGTGGAATATATGGGATGAGCATACTTACCCTTCTTCTCTTTCCTATCTACGTGCAGGAAATGCATCTTCTGTCGGAAGCAAAATACCTCCTCTCACATCTTTACTTGAGGATTCTCCCGCCGCAGCACTCCCTTTGTCGGCCTTGCTGCCTCTGACCGCGGGCTTATTAAATTCCTTTTCAGGGAATTCTTCTTGATTCGCTCCATTGTTATTCTCATGTTCATCTGTATCCGGCGCGCCGACTGCTGTTCTCCAGAGATTTTCAAGACCAGCGCTATCAATGAGATCATCAAATCGTGCAAGATCTGCTGGCGTCCCGGAACGCAGCGCAGCAATAGCCGGCTTTAGAAAAGCCATCTCATGATTTGCTACAGCTTCAAAATCATAGGTATTGATTGTTTCTGTCGTACCGATAGCTCTCCTCTGCACAAGCATGAAAGCAAGCGTGGCGAAAGCTGTGTTCCCCCCGGATACATCGAACCAAATCTCACTAAGAGCACTGCTAAGCGGGACTTTATTTTTGGTGTACATATACTTCCACATCGTGGTGGAAAAATAAGTCCACAAGCTCGATCCGCGCTTCATCGGTTCAATTGGAATACTGCCGAAAGAGATCATTTTTCTTGTATTTCGAACGCTTCTTTCCAAGACCTTACTCAAGGCAGGAGTAGCGATCGCGAGTACGCTGATACCGAGTCCTTCAATAATCTCTGAGAAAACGTTCAAAACCTGTTCAGCAACGGGGCCTTTGGCGTTTCGTAGATTCTGCACCTCATCAACCACTAGCAATCCCAGACTGACTGCGGTGCATACCCGTTTCATGAGATTTGTCATCTGCGCAACGCTCTTCACGGACCTTGCCTCTTTTTGATAATTCGTCTTGAAAAGGTCATCGATAGCCTCGAAGAATTGCATACACAATCCTTTCAGAGACCCATCGTGTGAGCAACGCAAATACAACCAAACCAACTGCACTTTCCTAAACTGCTTTCCGCCATACTCCTCGTGCCGGATCATTTGCGGATATCTGGATAAAAACGAAAGAGCCAACGTAGTCTTTCCCATACCGCTAATCGACGTCAGCAACGCACCTTTCGAAGAAGTACGCCATCCGGCAGGTAATGCAATTGCTCCGGTACGTGAGGCCGCCATAATTGCATGTCGCCTGCGAACATCGTCAACCGTCAATGGATTGCGAGAGACATATGCTTCAGGGATAAGGCTTGACAGCGTCAAAGCGGCGTCCTTGTAAGCAGGAAATGCGACCACCGTGTCCAAAATAGTCGGCAGCTCCATGAACCTTGCAACTTCGCTTTTACTACGGGTTTTGTCCGTTGGTATTGGAGGAGAATTTCTGAGGAGATTTTTGAATTCTGCTTTTGATTTTGGCAACTCAGGAAGAGCCTCGATAAAAGGATTCCCTCGGAAACGATCAACCTCCGATTCAATGTAAACCGCATTTTCGCAAAGATCTTGGTGATCGATGTCAGTCTGATTCATGTTCGTCCTCTTCGATCAAAGCATTGACTGCCTCGTCCTCTTCTATTTGTTTTCGCATGCGCCAATCCATCGTCTTTGCGGTAGCTTCTTGTCCCGTTTCATTCTTAGTGCTACCGCCACCCCGCCCGGCAAGTGCCCGTTTCATTGCTTGAGTTTCTGTGGCACGGTGGTATTCTTGCTGACCACTCCCACTTGCCCCCCCCGCTGCAGCTGAAACGGACCTCTTTTCAGAAATCTGTGCCACTCGCCGGATACGGCCTTCGTGGTCTGCGCTCGCGTACAAGTACTTGTTCTCGTCTTTGAGCGCCAACTCTTCATCCAACGTGAGAGTTCCGAGGGAGGCAATCGCTCCTGGTGTCATTTCGAAAGCAGCCCATTGGCCCCTAGTATTTGGAATGTAAAGCTTGGTCGGATCAGTGAAATCCATTCGAATTTCGACACTGCGAGACTTCTTGGGCGAACTTGATACTATCTCGTGAGCCTCTAGGTTCGCCGGTGCATACGCTCTATCTCGGAAGTACACTAGGCCATTGAACGACCTCCCCACATCCTGGCTCATAAGAATCTTCTCGAAATCGGATTCTGGAATCGGTGAGCTATATCTACCCGCTTTGTTTTTCAACCCCCATAGATACGCAGCTTGTGGTGTAGGCGGGATTCCGGCCCTAGTCAACTCCTTATACTTTCGCAATCTGCTATGGGGTTCATTGTTATAAGCGATGACAATTTCTATCAAAGCTCGGTAACACTCGGATATAGAAAGTGCAGCTGCATTTTCGGCCTGCTTGGCCTTACGTCTTCCCGGCAAATCCATCGGTCGTTCATCATAGACACCCTTTAGCCCTTTTTCGGCCATCTTGCGCTTCATAGAACGAATGAATCGCTCCACGACCGGTTTCCCGTTTGGTGTTCCAGGAGGCAAAGTGTCAACATCAATACGGAGATCTCGAACGACGGATGCCTCTATTGCCTTGGATGTAAATTCGGAACCTCTATCTGTGTAAAGCTGGCGAGGGATATGGCCGCTGTGAACTCGGCTCCGTTGTCCGACCGAACGTAGGCCGGCTTTCCATGTAACCGCATCAGTCGCGAGAGCATCAGGATGACATCCTGGGAGCGCAAACTGGCAGCAACTTCGATGGCCAGGCATTCCCTGGTGTATTCATCGATCACGCACAGCATCTTCAATGAGCGTCCATCCACCATCTGGTCATGAACAAAGTCGTAGCTCCAGACCGAATTGGGCTTGGTTGCTCCAGGTAAGCGCCAAGCTAGGAATAGTGCCAACTGCAGGTAACAGTCAGTTACGCATACACGATAAAATTGAGGTAACTATTTCCTAAAAATAATAGTTAAACAAAGATGCATCTTCCGAAATCAGAAAGAAAATAATGTCAAAAGAACAATTAGATGAAAACTCTCAGGTAGCTGAAGTAAAAATAGGCACCAAAGACGAATGGGGATGGGGATGGGCTATTTCGTGGTCGTACGCTGTCACCCTAACGCTTTATGCATTAGATGGAGGCCCCCCGTATCAACCACAACTATTCGTCATGGGCATGGTGTTCAGTGTTTTATACATTTATCTGAACCGTGGCCCCAGGGAACAAAAGGCAATTATTTGGTTAGTGATTGTCTATTGCGCATTCACGGCTATTGGCATGGCTATTGAAGGGTATTTCCCCCGCCCTCCCGTAGAAATGTCACCGAATTTGATAGTGCCATCATGGATTACTTATAAGCTGTTATATGTATTCATCCTTGGCCTTTTCCTGCCGGTTATCGCCAAGGATATGATCAAGTCTGACCGCGGACAAAGTTGGGCAATCGCCTTTGCCTCCACCGCGGTGTTCGGGCTAGCCATTTATATCTATGTCGACAAAGCACAGGAAAGTCACGCACAGATATTGTGTGAATCTATCGACGTCGTGAAAAATATGTGTACTCCAATAGTCAAAGCCAAGCCTTGGTACACATTATCGACGGTCATTGAAGACATTGTTTTTGCAGTGCAAGTAACGCTGCTCGCTGCCGCATTTGAATTCAGTGACAGGAAAAATGGAAAGACTCGAGCCTAAGAGAATCAGGCACATTCCTATGCGTACCAGCTGCGCTTAGCACTTGTGGATGTCACTATCCGGGTGCCAGTTCACTGTTTCCGTTACATAGCATTCGGACAAAAAAAAGCCCGCAACTTGCGGGCTTTTTCTCCTGCTGGCTTATGAGAGCCAATGCTGGCCTCATTCTTTCAGATCAAGTTAGCTCGGTTGCTTACCTTCTTTACACCAACTTTCCCACTCTTCAATTTGGTCATGGTTCACCAAAGCCTCATTACCGTTTTCTTTGCGGAAGGCGGCAATCCATTTGTCTACGCATGAATCAACAGAAACTAATGGTGCAGCAACTTTTGAAGAACCTACTTCTACTCCATTATCAAAGGTTTTCTCAAGAACTAAGTTTCCGTTGGCATCCCATTGCTTGACGACGCCTTGTAACTGACCATTCTTATATTCGGCATGGCCTGTCATTTTCCCCGTCTGCGGATCGAATGTCTCTTCAAAGAGAAGGATACCGTTTTGGTAGGCGCCTTTACCGATTTGTTTTCCATCGGCGGAGTAGAGTGAATATTCGCCATCATACTTGCCATTCGTATAATTTACCACGAGAGTACGCGTTCCCGTTTGCTCGTCAAACCGTTCCTCTTCACCATCGGCAACACCTTTCGACCAATGAAAAACGCTGACTTTTTTATTCGATATTTCGCTGTAAATCTCCTGTTTTCCATTGGGCAGTCCGTCACTGAATGACACCGTTGCGCGGTATTTTTTACCTTGGCCAAGAGTGGCGTACAGCTTCATATCCCCATTGAGTACACCGCCTTTAAACTTACCCTCGATAGCTGTGTTGTTAGACCCTTTTTCCTTACACAGAATGGAACCATCCAAGATACCGTCTTCAGTAGTCGAATCGCATAATAAATTGCGGGACAGGGGGACGGCCATGGGAATTCCAAGATTCTTGAGCGCTGCCCCCTCATTGCCTGCGACGATGTTGCCAATAGTGTCAGCAAACTTCTGGAATCCGTGTTGCCCAGGGAAGATTTTCTCGCTTGGGAAATTCGTTATCTTTCCGTTGAACGGAGTGTTGCTAGACCCCTCATAGATTTTCCCGTTTGAGATTTGGGCATTTCGGAAGTCAAGCGTACTGGGTTGGCAAGCAGTGAGCAGGATGCTGCCGAAGATACTAACTACGGTTGCGATTCGAGATGTGAGCACTTTCATTCCCCCATTGTGGTTATATTTTCATGCTGGCGGTTTTTACTACCTAAGCACGTCAGCGAACAGATTATATGTTCGAAAAGAAATAAGGGTTTTGCGCCCCAGCGAATAATGCGAAAGCTGACTCGACGTAGGAGATTTCGATAATAGACAGAGGAACGAAGGCGTACCGCGCCATATCCTCGTCAAAAGAGGGGAAAGGTATCTGAATAAGTCAAAAAGGTGGCCCTCAGAGCCAGCGGGCCTTTCAATGGGCTCTGGAGGGAGAAACGGTCGCGGGGTAGTAGGCCGACTTGCCTTACTACTCGTCGGAGAGACCAGCGGGATGACCATTGTTCAGGTCATCTATAACTCATTTCATAAATAGTCCTGAGATGCGTTCTAGAACAGCGTCTTTTCCCTTTCACAAGCGAACCCGCCCCCAGCCGCCACGGTCAAAACAGTCCCATTCTGCAACTGGCATCATCCTGATGAAAAAACTGAGCCGCCTGTGGCTATCGGCCATGAAAAAAGCCGGGAAAGTACAGCGCAAACAACTTCTCGATTTTCTTTCGCCCGCTTCACCCCGCAGCAAAACCTCATCCATACGCAAGCCCAAGACCGCTCCCCGTGCAGCCAGCGCATCCACATCCGAAGTCACGGTCACCTCCGCAGTCCATCATATCCCCGCCACCACCCACTCACTGCAGTATCGCCTCTGCCTGCC
This sequence comes from Herbaspirillum sp. Her4, assembly GCF_057961335.1. Lineage (NCBI taxonomy): Bacteria > Pseudomonadati > Pseudomonadota > Betaproteobacteria > Burkholderiales > Oxalobacteraceae > Herbaspirillum > Herbaspirillum sp. Her4. The sequence continues at coordinate 585,815 of NZ_CM176330.1, forward strand.
CAAGCCCACTCCTTCAGAGCTGCCCCTGATCGTGATGCTCCACGGCTGCCAGCAAAACGCTGCCGACTTTGCGCAAGGGACCAGAATGAATGCGTACGCAGCAAAGCACGGCTTCGCCGTCCTGTATCCCGAACAATCCTTGCGTGCCCATCCGCACCGATGCTGGCGATGGTATGCACAGGACGCCCAGAAGGGCGAAGGTGACGTCGCAGCGGTGGCCTCCCTGATCCAGGAGATCCTGAAAACACATCCCATCGACCCGCAACGCATCTACGTCTGCGGGATCTCGGCCGGTGCAGCGTTGGCACATCTCCTGGCATTGACGCACCCCGAACTCATCGCTGCTGTCGCGCTGCACGCAGCGCCCGTTTCCGGGGTCTGCAGCAATGCCGCCGGAGCGTACTCGGTAATGCAGCATGGATCGCTGCGCGCTTCAGCCGCCGCCAAACGGGCGCTCACACGCTTTCCCCGAACGGGCGCACTACCTGCGATCCTCATCGGCGGGATGGACGACAAGATCGTTCGGCCCGTCAATCAGCGCCAGCTCCTGGAACAGTTTCTTTTACTCAATCACACGCAGAGCTTGACCGAGCAGCCTCCCCGGGAAACGCCCTACGGGCGCACCTCCAAAAAACACCCTCGGCGCAGGATAGTTGCAACCCGTGACTATCTTCGTGGACGCAAGCTCATCATCCGATCCGTGCTGATCGAGGGACTGGGGCACGCCTGGAGCGGCGGGGACACCACCCTGTCCTACAATGCAGCGGGGCCGGACGCCAGTCGGCTGGTTGTCGATTTTTTCTCCCGGCATCGCTTGGAACCGGGGATGAAGTAAAACACCCTGGTCACCCGCACTATCGAAAAGAAAGGAGCGCGAAGCCGATCAGCCATGCATCAAAACACGACTGCATTTTGATGAGCGCTAGTTCCTTCTCTCGGGTTCTGCAGCATGAATGAACACGTTGTAAGTATCGGCAGGACGTGTCCCCACGGCCAGATCAAGCGCATGGCCAATCGCCCCGCGATGGTAAGTGCCGTGATTGATGAGGTGAAAGATGACTTCTTCGCGGCTGAGTCTTCCGCGCTTCCCATCCACGAACGTGAAAGAAATATCTTCCTTCAACTGGCTGGGACCGAGACTCCTGGCATAGGTCAGCAACCACTGGTTCGCCGCCATCAGCCTGGCCTCCAGCTCAGCCAGTTCAGGCAGGTGCTCGGTATTGGTGGAGTCATGCGGATCGGCCACGCCACGCAATCTGGCTTGGAACCATTCCTCAACACGCACCATGTGGTTCAACTGTTGCCGCGCGAAATCGAACGCGCGCTGTTGTTTCTCTTGCGTGAGTTGCGCAACCGCATCAAGAATGCGGCGGTCCGACCAATGCTTGTATTCCAGGATTTTAATCAGGTCCATTTCCAATTTTCTCCTTGGCCCTGAACGATACCTCAATGGTGCGTATTGCGCCGGGAACGCCGATGGCGCCAAGGCCTTCCAATGTTGGAAGGAGGCTATGCGCCATCAGCAACGGAGCTTTGATATACGGAGATGCATGCATCATTCCTGCATGCTTGCCAGCAGTCACGCCTAAAGTACAACCCCGCCCTCATCATTCCACCTCCGCACAATCCGCTGAAAGAACATGCTGTTGGGCAGCTGCAAAGTTGTCTTCGCTTCCTGCTCCTGCCCTTCCTCCAGCAAGGTGGTATAGACCAGATTGATATCCAGCACGCGCCCCTTCACGCCGGGCTTGTCGCCGCCCTCCAGCACCTCGATCAGATCCCCCACGCGGAACGGGCTGGTGGTGAAGATCAGGATGGCGCAAAACAGATTGGACAACACGCTCCACACCGCAAAGAAAGCCACCGCACCCACAGCAGCAAACCCGGTGAACGCAGACCACAGTACCGCCCCGGAGACGCCCATGCGCTCCAGCGCCCACAGCATGGCACCGCCATAGATGAAAAATCCCAGTACCCGCTGCGTGAGCATGACGGCCGTGGCCGGCAGTCCGTAAGTCCGCGCGATCCTGGCCATCACGCTTCGGGCCACCCGCATGATGGCCAGCGCCAGCAGGAAGATCAGGACCACCTCCGTCGCCGGCACGAGCACGTCGAACCAGTCGGCCATCCATTGCGGCAGGTTATCGTGGATGGACTGCAATACTCTGTTCATTCATTTCCTCTTGAAAATCATTTTGACGATGCGTTCCCGATCATGCACCGACACCCCACCTGCAGAAAAAGTGCCCTGAACATCCATCGTGATCCGGCAACGTCGAAACAGCGCACAGAGTAAACCAGTTTCAACGGAAAAACTGACTTCGTTACATCAGCGGACAAAGCCCCTGATAAAAAAAGGAGAGCCATCGCAGGCCCTCCTTCCCGTCAATGTGTCGCCTGCTGATGAATAGTTGACGCCCTCATGCTGCCCCCCTCCTCTTCCGCCAAAATCCAGACCGGCGCACCACGCCCTCTTCATCCCCCGCATGCGCCAGCCGATACAGCAGCGGCAGCACCAGCAAGGTCAGCGCCGTCGAGGACAGGATGCCGCCAATGACCACGGTAGCCAGCGGACGCTGCACTTCGGCACCGGTCCCGGTCGCCAGCGCCATCGGCACGAAACCCAGCGAAGCCACCAGCGCCGTCATCAGCACCGGACGCAAGCGGGTCATGGCGCCCTCGTGAATGGCCACATCCAGCGACCGCCCCTCCTCGCGCAGACTGCGGATGAAGGAGATCATCACCAGCCCGTTGAGCACCGCCACCCCGGACAGCGCAATGAAGCCCACCGCCGCCGAGATCGACATCGGGATGTCGCGCAAGGCCAGCGCGAGAATGCCGCCGGTCAGTGCAAACGGAATGCCGGTAAACACCAGCAAGCCATCCTTGACGTTGCCAAACATGGCAAACAACAGCACGAACACCATCAGCAAAGCCACGGGAATGACGATCTGCAGACGCTGCGTGGCCGATTGCAGGTTCTCGAACTGGCCGCCCCAGGTGGTCCAGTAACCGGTCGGAATCCTGACCTCGGACTGCAACTGGCGCTCGGCATCAGCCACGAAACCACCCAGGTCCCGTCCGCGCACGTTGGCGCTGACCACGATGCGGCGCTTGCCATCTTCGCGGCTGATCTGGTTGGGACCCGGCGCGATGTTGAGCGTGGCGACCTCACCCAGCGGAACGTAACTGGTACGCTGCGCGCCCTCCTGCAGCGGCAAGGCCACCGGCAGGCCGCGGATGGCTTCCAGATCCGTGCGGGCCTGATCAGGCAGGCGCACCACGATGGCGAAGCGGCGGTCGCCCTGGAACAGCGTTCCGGCTTCCTTGCCGCCGATGGCGGTGGCGATGGTGTCCTGGATGTCCGAGACATTGAGTCCATAGCGCGCCGTCTTCTGGCGATCGATGTCCACCGTCAGCATCGGCAGGCCGGTAGTCTGTTCGATCTTGACTTCGGTGGCACCGGGGATCTTCTCCAGCACTGCCGATATCCTGGCCGCCGTCTCGTTGAGCACCTTCATGTCATCACCAAAGACCTTCACCGCGACGTCACTGCGCACACCCGAGATCAGCTCGTTGAAGCGCAGCTGGATGGGTTGCGAGAACTCGTAGCTGTTGCCCGGGATCTTTTCTACTTCGGTCTGGATCGCGGTCAGCAACTCTTCGTGTGTCTTTCTCGGCTGGGGCCACTGGTCCTGCGGCTTGAGCATGATGTAGCCATCCGAGATGTTCGGCGGCATCGGATCGGAGGCCACTTCGGCCGTGCCGGTGCGGGCGAACACGCGTTCTATCTCGGGGAATGTCTGCTTCAGCGTGCGCTCGATCTGCTTTTGCATCTCGAGCGACTGGCTCAGGCTGGTACCGGGAATGCGCAGCGCCTGCACCGCCATGTCACCTTCGTTCAAACTTGGTACAAACTCCGTTCCCAGGCGCGTAGCCACTGCACCGCACACCACGATCAGGGCCCCGGCCAAGGTCAGCACCACGGCCTTGTTGTCCATGATGCGCTTGAGCATCGGCTCATACAGGCGCTTGGCCCAGGCCATCATGACGTTCTCCTTCTCCGCGACGCGCTCGCCGATGAAGAGGGCGATGGCGGCGGGAATGAAGGTGACCGACAGGATCATCGCGCCGACCAGCGCCGCCACGACGGTAAAGGCCATCGGCGTGAACATCTTGCCCTCGACGCCAGTGAGCGCAAACATCGGCAGATACACGATCATGATGATCAGCTGGCCGAACAGCAGCGGGCGGCGCGCCTCCCTGGCCGCAGCAAAGACTTCATGGAAGCGCTCGCTGCGGGTGAGTGTGCGCCCATGATGATGCTGTGCATGGGCCAGCCTGCGCACGCAGTTTTCCACGATCACCACCGCGCCATCGATGATGATGCCGAAGTCCAGCGCGCCCAGACTGAGCAGGTTGGCACTCACCTTGTTGGAGACCATCCCGGTGAAGGTGAACAGCATCGCCAGCGGAATCACGGTGGCTGTGATGATGGCCGCGCGGATGTTGCCGAGGAAGACGAACAACACCGCCACCACCAGCAAGGCCCCTTCGACCAGATTCTTCTTGACGGTGGCAATGGCCTTGTCGACCAGTACGGTACGGTCATACACGGTCACTGCCTCCACGCCCTGAGGCAGGGTGCGATTGATCTCGCGCATCTTCTTGTCCACCGCCTGCGAGACCTTGCGGCTGTTCTCGCCGATCAGCATGAACACGGTGCCCAGCACCACTTCGCGGCCATTCTCGGTGGCGGCACCGGTGCGCAGTTCCTGACCAATCCCCACCTCGGCCACATCGCGCACGCGGATCGGCACGCCCTTGACGTTGGCCAGGACGATGTTGCCAATATCTTCGTTGGAGCCAACCTGGCCCGGTGCACGGATCAGGTATTGCTCGCCGCGCCGCTCGATGTAGCCGGCGCCGACGTTGTTGTTGTTCTTCTCCAGCGCCTTGACGACCGTGTCCATGGTCATGCCGTAGGAGGCCAGCTTCTCCGGTGAGGGTGCCACCAGATACTCCCTGGCGAAGCCGCCAATGGTGTTGATCTCGGTGACGCCCGGCACCAGGCGCAGTTGCGGCTTGATGACCCAGTCCTGGATCTCGCGCAGGTCGGTGGCGGTATAGGGCGTGCCATCGGCTTTGCGTGCGTCCTCCCTGGCCTCTACCGTCCACAGGTAGATCTCGCCCAGGCCGGTGGAGATCGGTCCCATGCCGGGATCGATGCCGGGGGGCAGCTGGCTTCTGGCCTGCTGGATGCGTTCATTGACCAGTTGCCGCGCAAAGTAGATGTCGGTGCCGTCCTTGAAGATCACCGTCACCTGCGACAGCCCGTAGCGCGAGAGCGAGCGCACCTGTTCCAGATGCGGCAGTCCCGACATGACGGTCTCGATCGGATAACTGATGCGCTGTTCGGTCTCCAGCGGTGAATAGCCGGGCGCGGCGGTATTGATCTGCACCTGCACATTGGTAATGTCGGGGACGGCGTCGATGGGCAGCTTCTGGTAGCTGTAGATCCCGTACGCGCCCATGCCGAGCACCGCCAGCAGGACCAGCCATCGATGCTCGATGGCAAAACGAATGATGCGTTCAAACATGATTGTCGTCTTTCCTGAAGTCGCGCTGGTCAGTGGCTGTGCTCGGCGGAACCCTTGCCCAGTTCAGCCTTGATGGCGAAGCTGCCGGTGGCGGCAAAGGCGGTGCCGGCATCGAGGCCGGAGGTGATCTCGACGGACTTGCCATCGGAACGTCCCAGGCGTACTTCCCTGGCCACGAAGCCATCCGCATCACGGACGAACACCACGTTCTTGCCCTCGACGGTCTGGATGGCATCGGCTGCAACGGCCACCGGGACCTGCGTCTCGCCGGCGATCACCTCGACATTGACGAACAGGCCCGGACGCCAGAGATCGCCGGTATTGGGCAACACCACATGGGCCTTGGCCGTGCGGCTCTGTTCACCGATCAGGGAGCCGACGTAGGAGATCTTGCCTTCGGCACTGGCATCGAAGGCGGTGGCGCGCACCACCACCTTCTCGCCGACCCGGACTACCTGCATGTCCTTGGGCGAGACGATGATCTCGGCCCAGACACTGGAGAGATCGGAGATCAGGAAGGCATTGGCGTCCTCGCGCACGGCCTCGCCCAGGCCGAGATGTTTCTCGACCACGATGCCGTCGAAGGGCGCGCGGATTTCATAGCGGTTGAGGTTACCGGACGATGTGCCCGTCGCACCGATGGCCCGCAGCTTCTGCTGCGCATTGCGCACCGCCACCTCGGCCTCGCGCAGCGCGGCTTGCGCTTGCAGATAATCCTGTTCGGCAGAAATCTTCTGTTCCCACAGGTGCTTCTCGCGCTGATACGCGCTGCGGGCCAGCGACAGGCGCTGTTCTGCATTGAGCAGATCGGAGCGCTGCTCGGAGACGGCACTGCTGCTGATGACCGCCAGCACCTGCCCTTTCTTGACCTTCTGGCCCAGATTGGCCGAGACCGATTCGACGATGCCGGCGACCTGCGGCACCACGTGCGCAGTGCGATCTTCATTGAAACGGATCTCGCCCGGCAGCTGCACGGTCGACCTGATCTGCAGGGGACCGGCCGTGTCGACCCGGATGCCGGCAGCGGCAATCTGTTCCTTGCTCAGGGCGATCTTTCCTTCTTCCTTGTGCTCACCTTCCTTGTGCTCGTCGTCCTTGTGCTCATCATGCGCACTCTTGTCCTTGTGACCGCCCTCCTCACGATGCTCGCCATCTTCCTGATGAGCGTCCGGCCTGGCGTTGCTGCCCTGAGCGGAGTTGCCCTTCATCAGGATGATTCCCGACACGAGCGCTGCAATGGCGATGATCGCCGCGATGGTGAATGTCTGCTTCTTTGTCATGGTTGTTCTCACTCTGCTGGAAGGGTCTCGACGCCGGCCAGGCGATCAAGATCGGCGGCGGCCTGGAAGGCGGTGGACAGGGCTTTCCAGTACTGCGCCTTGGCCTGGAAATAGGTGCGCTGGGCGTCAAGGACGTCCAGGTAAGCGAACTTGCCCGCTTCAAATCCGGTACGGGCGGCCTGGTAGGCCGATTGCGCGGCCGGAACGATGTCGTTGCGCAAGGCCGTGGCCTCTTCCCTGGCATTGCGCAGGCGCTCGAAGCCCTGCGCGGCCTCGCCCTGCATCTGCACCTCGGCCACCGCCAAGGCATCGCGTGCGATATCGACGCGCTTCAAGGCTTCCAGCTCATTGCCCTGGTTGCTGTCGAAGACCGGGATGGGCACGGAGACACCCACCACCCACATGTTGCGGGCACTGGATTCATCGCGCTTGTTGCCCAGGATCAGGCTCACATCGGGTGTGCGCTTGCTGGTCTCGATCCGGGCCAGTGCACGGCGGCGCTCGACTTCAAGCCGGGCCAGGCGCACGGCCGGACCGTTGGCGACCTGTTCGGTCAGTTGTGCAATCGCCGGCAAAGGCGGCAGGGACTCGACGCCGCCTTCACTCAACTGAACGCGGTCATTGCCACCGCCCCACAGCATCGCGAGGGTTCTCCGTGCGAGGAGCAGCTCGCTGTTGGCTTGACTGAGCTCCAGTTGCGCGCCGGACTGCGCCACCTGCGCCTTGGTCTGTTCGACGGGAGAAATCTTGCCTGCCGTGACGCGCCGCCCCGTCATCTCGGTCGCGGTCTTGGCCAATCCGAGCAGTTCGCCGGCAAGACGCTGCCGCTCGGCGGCCACCATCACATCGACATACGCGGCCACCACGGCGGCGCGCAGTTCGCTGCGTTTGGCGGCGTATTCCAGCACGGCCATGTCGCGGGCACGCTGCGCAGCCTCGATGCGGGCACCGCGCTTGCCGCCGAGTTCGATGGCTTGATTGATCTGGTAGGTCGTGGTGCGGCTGGATTTGCGGACATCCTCGATCAGTGCCGAGAATTCCGGATTGGGCCGGGCACCCGCTTGCAGGATCGTGGCCTCGACAGCCTCGATCTCTTTGCGGGCGGCGGCCAGCGTCTTGTTGTGGTCAAAGGCCAGGCTGATCGCGGCTTGCAGCGACAGCGGGCCGGCTTCCCGTTCCAGGGCGGATGCCGTGGCGGGCAGAATGGATTGCGGGTTGGATTGCGCGGATGATTGCGCATGGCTGGAACTGGCCGCAAGCAGCGCCAGCCCCAGCATGAAGCTGTGACGAAACATCGAATTCTCCGGTGATGAAAAGGGGAATTCGGCGAGAGCAGATGATGGGAAAGAAGTGTCCTCGCCGACTCAGGCGGCGAGCAGCCAGTTGGGCTTGTCGGGCCCGTCCGCGATGTGGGAGGCAGGATGGGAAACGTGCTTGAAATGGGCGGATACACGCGTGGCCAGCGGCGCGATGAGGAGCCTGCTGCCGGCCTGTACCGACTTCATGGCGCAGAAGTGGCAGAGGGAACAATCCAGGTCGAGCTCCCCTGCTTTGGATTCCTTGGATTCCTTGGAGTCCAAGGATTTCGCCTGCGCGTGCGTCTCGGCGGCGGGGTGGTCGTGATGTCCCAGGTGCGCGGACGTGCTCTCCTTTTCCGCCTGGCAATACGATGCCACGGCCGCCCAGGAGAGCTGCATCGGCAACAGGAAAGCAAGCAGGAGAATCAGTGCACGCATGGTGGAAATGAGAAATGGCGACCAGCCAGTCCGGTCGGCAGCCACGGGACGGGGAGGCGACGCTGGCAAGAAGCGGGGGCGATTATGCACCGTCGTACAGCGACGCGTCAAAGGCCTTGCGCTATGCGGGCCTGCATCGGCTGGCCCAAACGCGTGGTTTCCGGGAATAAATACTAAGGAGCGGGTGGAGACAGAAAGATTGCCGAGTCATTACAGCGCTGTAATGACTTCGGCCAGGCTGGCCTTGCATCAGCAAGGCTGATCGGCTGAATCGGCAGGACCGATTTGCACTACCGTGAGACGACTCTCTAGTATCCGTGCATGGCCTCCTGCGAGGAGGAATGTGGCATCTTCACCAGCACTCCATGAAAGACACACGATGAATACGCAAGCCATCCGCTATCACCAGTATGGCCCGCCCGATGTCATGGCCCTGGAAGCCATTGCGCAGTTCCCGCTGGAACCCGGCCAGGTCCGCGTCAGCCTGCGCGCGGCGGGCGTGGCTCCGCTGGATGCCAAGCTGCGCGCGGGCCTGCTGCAAGCTCTGCTGGCGTTGACGCTGCCCAAGGTACCGGGCCGCGACGGTGCCGGCGTGATCGTCGAATCGCGGGCAGAGGGTCTCCCTGTCGGTGAGCCCGTGTGCGTGATGGCCGACATGTTCGGCCAGGGCAGCTACGCCGACAGCATCGTTGTGCCGGCCGCGCGCGTGGTCAGGCAGCCGTCCACGCTCTCGGCCAGGCAGGCAGCCGCCTTGTTGCAGCCCGGTGCCAGTGCCTGGATCCCCATCGTCAGGACGGCGCAGGTGCGCAGCGGGATGAAGGTACTGGTGCACGCCGGGTCGGGTGCAGTGGGGAGTCTGATGATCCAGCTGGCGCTGCATCTGGGGGCCGAGGTCTGGGCGACCTGCAGCAGCGCCAACCGGGACGTTGTCCTGGCACTGGGCGCGACCGGCGTCATTGCCTATGACAAGGAGGATTTTTCGGCGCTGCGTGGAGTGGATGTCGTCTTCGACCTGGTGGGCGGGGACACCCACGACCGTTCCTATCCGGTGCTCAAGCCGGGCGGCCAGTTGGTCTGGCTGGTCGCGGCACCGATCCGGGAGCGTGGCGAGGAATTCAAGGTGCGCGTGGTCCGCGCGATGATTGATGATGCCCCGGAGTGCCTGCGCGCGGTGGCGAAGCTGGCAGAGGAACGCGTATGGGTGCCGACGGTCGGCCAGTGCTTCCCGCTGGCCGAAGCTGCCCGCGCGCATGCCTTGCTGGAGTCAGGCAAGGCAGCGCGCGGCCGGATCGTGCTGGATATCCCCTGATTCAAACATGGGGGCGGAATGTTTGAATTTCCGCCAGGGTCGCCCTCCGCTCAACGCGCAGCTTGACCGGTCTGTTCCGCAAAGGGCAGCGCGCCATCGCCGTGGCGCACATGGAAGACATTCAGGGTCATCGCCACCAGGGAGTAGTAACCCAACAGACCCACGAGATTGACCAGCACCTCGATGCCGAAACGCTGTTCGGCTTCCCGGTACAAGGGGTCGGAAATGCGTTTGGTCTCGTAGAGTTCCTCTACCAGTTCCCAGATCATCTGTTCATCACGCGCAGCGAAGTCAGGGCGCTCGCCGCGCCGGATCCGTTCGACGTTGGCCACATCCAGTCCCGCTTCGATCCCGATCGGATGGTGGATCTGCCATTCGGCCTGGGCTTGCCACCTGGCGGCGGTGCACAAGATGGCCAGTTCCGACAGGGACAAGGGCAGCTGCGTGTGATAGCGGCAGAATGCGCCCAGCTTCTGCGCATGCTGGGCCAGTTCGGGACTGTGGATCCAGGACAGGAAGGGGCCGGCGAGGTTGCCGCGCGGGCCCTTCAGGATATCGTCCAGGACTTCCTTTTGGGCGGGGGTGGCGGTGGTGATGTCCACTGACGGGAGGCGGGATTCGGGCATGTGTGCGGCGTGGTTTTTGGTTGGAGAAGGAGTTTGTGTGAACCGGCATGATACTGCCCGATCCGGCCACGCGGGTGCGATGAGGCCAACCCGATGGGACGGATCAGGCGACCCGCCATAGCCCACGTGCTCCGCACCATGCTGCCGGAGCACAGAACGACAGGCCTTGACCCATCGCTTCACGGACTGGACCACACCCGCTCCGACTCATAGGGCGTACCATCCGGCACCCAGCTGGTCTTGCCGAAGATATCCGTTCTGCCCGTGATTTTCTTGCCGGTCTGCAAGCGGATCTCGTAACTCACCCCGGCAGCCGCTCCACCACGCGGATACTGCATCAGCAGTCGCTGGTCGGTTTTACCCGGCCTTGCCCCCAGTGCGATCAAGGCATCCCGGGCGTCGGTACGGAAGTCATCCGCCGAGACGTAATTGAGGATGGTTGCACCGTAACGATTGCGCGCATTCACCGGCAATCCCGCCTTGACCAGCATGGCCGCGATGTCAGGGAAATTGTCGGTACGATAGAAATAGGCCAGCAAGGTATTGCCCTCAGCATCGCGCCAACGCGGGTTCAATCCATGATCGAGCATGATTTGCATGAGCTTCAGGTCTTTGATCTCAAGCACGTCCAGCGCAGTCGGGTTGAAACGCACACCCGCCTCCAGCAAGAGGCTGAGCGTCTCTGTATTGTTGCTTCCCAGGGCAGCGGCCATGAGAGATTCACCGCTGCGGCCGACTACATCGAGCCGCAGCCCCGGGGTTGCCAGGAACGGTCGGAGAAATGCCGGTCCTGCCTTGACAGCCATGAAAATGAGTGGCGGAGAATTGTTTGGTCGCTCATTGGGATCAGCACCATGGGCAAGCAACAGCGCAGCCACCTTCGGCTGTCCCTCGAAGATGGCGCCGTGCAGCAACGAAGCGCTCCCGGGCAATGGCCCCATGGGCAAGCCACGCTTGAGCATGCTTTCAAATATCGGCAGCGCTCGGGTTTCGATGTCGATCTCGCCGGGCTTCACGTTGTCCTGCTGGTGATGGTCCACGCTCATCAGCATCCGACCCCAAAGGCGCGGCAACGCTGCGTCGTCCGCCCGATCGACGAGCCAGGCCGCAGCAGCATAGTTGTGCTGTTCCATCGCCGATTCGGCCGCCTGCGCGAAGGAGCAAGCGAATGTGGGCCCGAACCGAAGTTCTTTGGTGATGAATTCGAGACCCTGGACGTCGGTGAATCCCGCCACCTGGCACAGCAAGTAGAGGACGTCATCCTGGAGCTGGCGCTGCAGTTTGACGCTGGAAATCACCATCTTGCGCGCAGCCTCCACATCACTGGGATGACGCGTGCCATCATTCCCGGAGGGGGCACCCATGACCTCCCAAAACTGCGAAGGAATGTCCCGCCCGTCGTGCGACGTGCTACCGATGTTTCGGACGATCTTCTGCACCGGCTCCAAGATCGACTTGCCGGATAGCTCACCCAGGATGACGAATCCCACGAGGGTGATCAGCTGCAAGACGAACAGTATCGACACCGGCTTGTTCTGCCATGGCTTCTGGATGCAGGCGTAGATCGCCAGCAGACAGCCGCCGGCCAATGCAACGTACATGACGAAGTCGAACAGTGCCCCGACCAGATAGACCCCCGCCAGCGGGCCCATCCCGGTAGCTCCGAATCTGGCCGTGGATAGCGTGAAGACGGCCAACCCGAATGGCCCCCACAACAGCAACCCCGAGAGGAACAGCACCATGCTGCCCCATGGGTTGCGTACGGCAGCGGCCGTGGATGGCAAATGTTCTGGTGATGGGTCTTCCAGGGTTGGAGTTTGGGGTGAGCGGGATTCTGGCGATGAGTTTTCTTGTGGTTGCATGGCGCGCGGGATCTCAGTTGGACGGGAAAACGATCGGGAACCGACGCCAGCGGCGCAGTACCGGACAGTGCTGCTGTAGAGTCCGTCCGGATTCTTTAAGTTCTCGCTTGACGAGAATCAATCTTCACTTGGCTGCAGCTTTGCTCGCACAACGGCGCGATCCGGCCCCATCGGTGCCGACTCCCGATCCATTCCCCGCAGTTATGAATGCAGAAAAAAAAGGAAATAGTCTGCATCCCACCCCGTCACTAGACTCCATGGCAGACGCTGGTGCCCTCTGATCTGATGCGCCCCGGCCGTCCCGACAACAACAATGCAAGGAGACCCATGGTCAACAGAAGACAATTCCTGGCCGCCAGCCTGCTCGCCTGTACTGCAGCGCGCTCGGCCATCGCCCAGTCCATTCCCAACTCCGCCGGCGACCAGCCACCCCGGCTCAAGGCGCCAGCACGGGCCTGCGATAGCCATCACCACATCTATGACGCGCGCTTCCCGGTCTCGCCGCACTGGTGCGGCGGCCGCCCCGACGGCGCCACCGTGGCCGACTACCGGCGCCTGATGGCCAAGCTCGGCATCGCCCGCAACGTGGTGGTCCAGCCCTCCACCTATGGCAGCGACAACCGCTGCCTGCTCGACGCACTCACCCAGTTCGGCGCGCAGGCACGCGGCATCGTGGTCATCGACGATGATGTGGAACTGGCGCAATTGAAGGAGATGGATCAGTTGGGTGTGCGCGGCGTGCGGGTCAACTTCCTCTCGCCGCAAAGCTGGGGCATCACGACCGTGGACCGCTTGCTGCGTACGGCAAAGCGCATCGCGCCGCTGGGCTGGCATGTGCTGGTGCTGATGTCGGGCACGCAGATCGCCGAGCATGAAGCCGTGCTGGCCGGCATGCCCACCCCGGTGGTGATCGACCATCTGGGCCGCGTCCCGCAGCCGCAAGGACTGGATCATCCCGGCGCACAAGCCATCCTGCGCCTGCTCGCCAAGGGAAATACCTGGATCAAGCTCTCCGAGCCCTATGCCGATACGTTGCAGGGGCCGCCTGATTATCCCGATACCAGCCTGCTGGCGCGCGCCTATCTGCAGGCGGCACCGCAGCGCACGCTGTGGGGCAGCGACTGGCCGCATCCCACCGAAAAGATCAAACCGGATGACGCCGTACTGTTCAACCTGCTGGCCGCCTGGGCCCCCGATCCGGCGCTGCGCCACCAGATCTTGGTGAGCAATCCGGCGAGTTTGTTCGGTTTTTCCTGAAACCGCGACACGCAATGCAAAAGAGCCGCCTGCGCAAGCAAGGCCATGGCGTAGCTGCCGGTCGCGCCATCTGCTGGAGTATCAATGGGTACTGCCGGCGCAATCGGTACTGAGCCGGCAGTGGCTGGACAACGTCTTCGACCGTCATCACCTGTCGCGTCCCACGGTGCAGATCACCCCGACGGTGCTGAACATGATCATGCCGCTCATCGAGCGCAGCAATTTGCTGGGCTTTGCTTCCAAGCTGAACCTGCTGGCCGGACGCAATCACCTGCGCGAAGTGGTATTGAAGGAAACCACGATGCTGCGCCGGATGGGATTGAGCTACCGGCGCGATACCTATCTTTCGCCGGCGGCACTGAGGCTGATCAAGATCATTCGCGGGACCGCGCTGGACTGATGGGCAAGACGCACGCTGGTCCGCCCTGCGGCGCATGCCCATTCCCTTCGTCTTGGCGATGACAGCAGGACGAACCAGCGGAGCGATTTATCGTGATCCGCTGACCCGGCAATGCCCCTCAGCGAATCGCCTGCTCCGGCATGGCCGAGGAGTGATGGTGGGCGATGAGCCACTTGCCGTCCTGCCACTCATAGACATAGGTGTAGCGCGCCTGCACCTTCTTGCCATCGGCGAACTTGAAGGTGTAGGTGCCGACGTCCTGGGCCACGTTGCAGCCGATCTTGACGATGCGGCTGTCGATCGTGCCTTGCGGACCGCTCTTGAGGAACTTCACGAAATAGTCGCGAATCTCGGCCGGGTTGGTGCGCGGCTGGTTGGAGACGGTCGGCAGAAGCACGCCGTCGGCAGCATAGTTGGCCACGACCTGGTCCGGATCACCCGTGCGCAGGGAGGCATTCCAGCGATCGAACAAGGCTTCGATCTGCTTCGGGGTGGCGGCCGCGCAGGCGCTGGCAGGCTGTGGGGCCGCTGCGGTCTGAGCCGCAGCCGGCAGGGCGGTGGCGATGCCAAAACCGGCCAGGGTCAACAGGGGGATGGCGATACGATAGTTCATCAGGTTTCCTCTCAGGGGTCTGGTTCAGATGCCGTCTCCGGCACCGCGCCACGAAGACGGCGCAACACCATTCTGGAGAGGCGAGATGAACCTCAACCCGCGATTTCCATGAAGGCTCGCTGAGCGGAAGATGAACGCAAGATGAACGGCGGCCGCTGGCCGGCCCTTCACGCAGGCTGGTCGTCGAGGCGATAACCGAGTCCGCGCACGGTCTTGAGCAGGGGCAGATCGTGGCCCTCGTCGATCTTGCTGCGCAGGCGGCGAATGTAGACGTCGACGATGTTGGTCAGCGGATCCTCGTTGGCCCCCCAGACGTTGGAGAGGATGCGCTCGCGGCTGTAGAGCCGGCCCGGTGCGCTCATCAGCAATTCCAGGAAGGCCAGTTCCTTGGCCGTGAGCGTGATGGGCTTGCCGGCGCGCGTGACCTGCATGCGCTCGCGATCGAGCACCAGATCGGCCACTTCCAGCACGGTCGCCACGGTGCGCTGCTCGCGTCCGCGACGCAGCAATGCCTCGATGCGGGCCAGCAATTCCTCGAAGGCGAAGGGCTTGGTGAGATAGTCGTCCGCGCCCAGGCGCAGGCCGGCGACGCGGTCGTCGACATCGCTGAGCGCCGTCAGCATCAGGATGGGGACGTGATTGCACTCGGCGCGCAGTGTCTGGCACAGTTCCAGCCCGGTCATGCCGGGCAGCATCACGTCCAGCAACAGCAGCGCATGCTCGCCTTCGCGGGCCAGCTGCAGGCCGTCCGGCCCGGTGCGCGCATGCTGTACGCGGTAGCCTTCGGCACGCAGTCCACGCGAGAGGAAATCGGCCACGCGGGCGTCGTCTTCGATGATGAGGATGTTCATGGTGATGCAGGATCAGTGGTATCGGCTGCCGGATATCGGTGCGGGATGGCGCGGCAAGTCGATGGTGACGCAGGTCCCCTCTCCGGGTGTGCTCTGCAAACGGATCTCCCCCTGATGCGCATGCAGGATGGCGCGCGCGATCGACAGCCCGATGCCGGTCCCGTCGGCCCGATGCGCCCGCGCACGGCGGCCGCGCACGAAGCGCTCGAAGACCTGCGGCAATTCGTCGGCATCGATGCCGATGCCCTGGTCGGTGATCAAGATCTGCACCCGATCCGGCTGCTGCAGGCATTGCACGCTCACCACGGCCCCGCGCGGGGAATAGCGGATGGCATTGTCCAGCACGATCACGATGGCCTGGCGCAGGCGCTCGGCATCCGCCATCAGCCAGCAGGCATCGGCCTCGGGGAAAGGCAGGCGCTGCACGCTCACCTGATTGTCCGCGCCCAATGCTTCGGCAACGTCGGCCGCATCGGTGAGCAGTTCGTGCAGCTGGATGGGCTGCGGCTGCATCACGATCTGGTCGGCTTCGGCCTTGGCGATGAGCAGCAGGTCATTGATGCGGCCGGTGAGCTGCTTGCTGTCTTCGACGATGCGCTGCAGGGCCTGGCGATATTCCTGCGCCGACTTGTCCGCGCCGCGCAGGGCGATCTCGGCTTCGCCACGGATGGCGGTGGTGGGCGTACGCAATTCGTGGCCGAGATCGGCGAACAGCTGGCGTCGCCGCAGGTCGATGTGCTGCAGGGTTTCATGCGCATGGCGCAGTTCGCCGGTGCGCGCCTCCACGGCCTCTTCCAGCCGGCGCCGGGCGGCATCGGCATCGGCGCGGTGCTGCTGCAGTTCGGCGGCCATGGCATTGAAGCCCTCGGCGACGCGATCGAATTCATCGCCGGAACCGACCGGTACACGATGATCGAGCTGGCCCGCGCGCAAGGCGCGCACGCCATCCAGCAAGCGTTCCAGCGGCCGTTGCAGGCGGCGTCCCAGGTGCAGCGCCAGCAGTGCCGCTCCCAGCAAGGTCATGATGACCATGAAGATGGCCTGGGTGCGTACCCGGTCCAGGCCGCGTTCGGTGGCCAGGCGCGCAATCGGCACCGCCTTGCGCTGGCGCTCGATGGCTCCGTTGAGCAGCTCGCGCAGGTCGCGTCCGCGCGCCATGTCGAAGACTTGATTGATCTCGCGCCAGACGCCCGAGAATTCGGCATCGCCCCGCAAGGGGGCCAGGGCCAGCAGGCGGGTCTGC
Organism: Herbaspirillum sp. Her4; assembly: GCF_057961335.1. Taxonomy (NCBI): domain Bacteria; kingdom Pseudomonadati; phylum Pseudomonadota; class Betaproteobacteria; order Burkholderiales; family Oxalobacteraceae; genus Herbaspirillum; species Herbaspirillum sp. Her4. The sequence continues at coordinate 602,592 of NZ_CM176330.1, forward strand.
ACGGCGGCGATGTTGTCGCTCAGCAGGTCAGCCACCGACGCCAGCTGTTCGACATCGGCGGGGATCGGCACCTGGTCGCGCGCGGCGATCTCGGTCCACAGCGTGATGTCGCGCCGTGCCAGTTGCTGCAGGCGCGCGGCACTCTCCTGCATGCCGGCCAGCAGGCGGTCGCGTACCTCGGGCGAGGCATCGGCATCCATCAGCTGCTGCGAAGCCCACACGCGCAAGCGCTGCTTGTTGGCGGACAGTTCCAGCAGCTCGGACTGGATGTCGCTGGCCAGCCGGCTGTGCTGCGCATAGTCATTGACGCGGTTGGCACCCCAATAGACGAAACCGGCCTGCACGCAGACCAGCACGACCAGCAAACCAAAGGCGAGAGAAAGCCTGAGACGAAACATGAGCGATGCACGAGGAGGGGCAGGGAACGTGGAGTGTACACGGAACAGATCACCGCAAGATCACGGCTGCCCGCAGCCGGCACGCCAGCCCCGACACGGGTATGCTGATAGCCCCGCTACCACCTGACCGATGCCCGCGCCCCCGGTCCCGCAAGATGACCCGCTCTCCCCTGCTCCGCCTGGCCCCGCTGGCGCTGTTCCGGCAAACCCTCCCCTCGGATCTCGACCACCTGGTCGCCCTGCGCATCACCGCCATGCGTCCCAGCCTGGAGCAGATCGGGCGCTTCGATCCGCAACGGGCGCGCGAACGCTTCACCAGCGGCTTCGTGCCGGAAGCGACTTTCCACATCATGCAGGCGGGCCAGGCCGCCGGCTTCTTCGTGCTGGAGCGACAGACCGATACCCTGCGCCTGCGTCACCTGTATCTGCACCCGGACTTCCAGCACGGTGGCCTCGGTGCACAGGTGCTCAGGCGCATCCTGGCCGATGCCCGCCGCCATGGCTGCAGCGTGCAACTGGCTGCACTGCGCGACAGCCCTGCCAATGCCTTCTATCAGCGCCACGGCTTCGTGCAGGCCGGCGAGGGAGAATGGGACATCCTTTACGAGCATCCCCGGTCTGCAGACGCCACCGCAGCGCATGCACCTGAAGCTTGCGTCATACGCTGGCTGGAGCACGCCGACCTGCCCGCGCTCGATACGATCCTGCGCCAGCATGTCCGCGATCTGCACGATGGCAGCGTGGTCGAGGCCGATATCGCCGCCATCCGGCAATGCATGAACGGCGCACGGGATGCTGATGGGCGCTATCGCAGCTATCTGGTGGCGCGTGACGCGCAGGGCGTCGCGCTGGGCTGCATGGCGCTGTCGGGTTCGGATGCGCGCATCAGCAGCCATCTCGCCTTGGATACGCAGGGACAAGGGAGCGCGCTCGAATTGCTCAATGTCTTCGTGCACCGCGATGCCATGGGCGGACGGGGAATCGGTCGTGCGCTTTTGCAAGCCGTCTGCGATGAGGCACGTGCGGCCGGGGCCACCACATTGGTGGTCAACAGCGGGCCGCGCTATCGCGCCAGCTGGGGTTTCTACGACCATCTTTTCGATGCCGGCCACGGCTGGATGATGGATTACTACGGTGCGGGCCGGCATGCCAGGGTATGGAGCATGGCGCTCTGATCATCACGATGCAGGAGATCAATCGCGGTCGATTCATCGATGCCAGAGATGAATCCCTCAGCGGATCGTCGCCCGCAACTGCGCAATGAGCCACATCAGCACCGGATTGTTTTCCTTGTAGCGATGCCACTGGATCATTTCCACCAGCGGCGGGATTTCCAATGGCAGCGGCACCATCTTCAAGGGTAGACAGCGCAGGTATTGCTCGGCCAGTCGCTTCTGCACGGTAGCGATACGCTGCGTACCGACTACGTAGCGCGGCACGCAGTTGAAGGTGATCGCGCTGACCTCGATGCGGCGCTCCACCTTCTTGCGGGCCAGCACCATGTCGCTGTGGGGCAGGCCGCGGAAGGCGCCGGCCTTGACCATCACATGTCCCAGGCTGAGGTACTGCTCCAGACTGATGTGCTCGCCAAAGGCGGCATGGTCGCGGTCGGCCAGGCAGACATAGCTGTCCTCGAACAGCACCACCGCCGGATGCTGCGACGAAATCAGGTTCTCCGGCATGATGAGCAGATCGATCTCGCCCCGGTCCAGCGCCTCGCCATGGGCGTCGCTCGGCGGCACCAGCTCGAAACTCAGACCGGGCGCGGCCTGCATGGCCTGCTTGAGCGCATCGGCCATGGCCACCGTGGACACATAGTCCGACATCATGATCGTGAAATGCTGGCGTACCGTGCCGGGATCGAAATCGAGCTTGATGTCGATGGTGGCCTGCACCTGCACCAGAATGTCGCTGACCGAGGCGGCAATGCGCTCACCCAGCGCGGTGGGCACCATGCGCCGCCCGACCAGGGTCAGCAGCTCGTCGTCGAAATACTCGCGCAGCCGTGCCAGCGCCCCGCTCACGCTCGACGGGCTCAGGTGCAGGTGCTGGCTGGCACGGGTCACGCTGCGCTCCTTGAGCAGCACGTCCAGTACCAGCAGCAGGTTCAGGTCCAGTCCCTTGTAATGCATGTGTGGTCTCCTCGGCGGGATGGGAAGGCGCCTTGCGGGCGCTCTGAGCTTTCGATGATACCGAATGCAAGTTTCGAAACAAACGATTTTTCAGAAACATCCCTGTCCTTTATAGTCAGTGCCACAACAAGCAAACCGCCGCCGTGCAGGCCCGCGTTGCCGGTGGCGACAACCATGGACGAGACATGAGACTGGTCAGTTTTATCGATGACACCGGCGTGGAAATCGGCGCCCTGGCCGAAGGCAACAGCGTACTGGTGCGCCTGCAGGCCGCCCAACAGTTGCGCAACGGCAAGAATCATCCCCATCTGGCCAGCATGCTGGCCTTCCTCGACGGTGCCGGGGCCGCGCGCGAGGCCGCCAGCCGGGCGCTGGACTTCGCCCTCAGCGAGCGCCCGGACAACTGCCTGCGCGATCCGGGCAGGGTGGCACTGCTCTCGCCGGTGCCGCGCCCGGAATCGATCCGCGAATTCATGAACTTCGAGCAGCACGTCATCAACGCCACCCGCAAGTACGGCATGTCCCCCTGGCGCGCCCGACTGGACCGCTGGGTGGAACGCCGCTTCGGACGCGATGCGAGCCAGGCCAAGAAACAGAACCGGACCTGGTACGAACGCCCGGTGTATTACAAGGGCAACCGCTTCTCGGTGGTCGGCCACGGTGCCGATGTGGTCGTGCCGGGCTACACCCGGGTGTTCGACTACGAACTGGAATTCGGCATCTACCTCTGCGAGGGCGGTCGTGACATCCCTGCTGCGCAGGCGCGCCAGCATATCGGCGGCTATACCGTATTCAATGATTTCTCGGCACGTGACATCCAGGGCAAGGAAATGGGAGGCCGCCTGGGACCTGCCAAGGGCAAGGACTTCGACACCGGCAACAGCATCGGCCCGGTGCTGGTGACGCCCGATGAGATCCCCGATCCCTATGGCCTCTGCATGACGGCCCGCATCAATGGTGAGGAAGTCTCGCGCGGCAGTTCACGTGACATGTATTTCAGCTTCGAGGAGGTGATCGAATACGTCTCCCGCAGCGAGACCCTGTATCCCGGCGAATTCTTCGGTTCCGGCACCTGCTCGGGCCCGCAAGGCATGGGCTGCGGGCTGGAACACGGTCGCTTCCTCAAGGCCGGTGACGTCATCGAACTGGAAGTGGAGCGTATCGGCGTGCTGCGCAATCGCATCGTGGCCGCACAATGACGCCGCACGGCCGCGCAAGCCGTGCAGACACTATGCGAATCTGGCAAATCATTTATATAAAAAACAAGCAGGAGACCGTCGTGCGACAACTCAACAAAGTGCTGTTCCTGGCTGGCCTGGTGATGCTGATGTCGTGGGTGCAAGTGGCCCGCGCCGAGGACAAGATCATCGTCGGCTACACCGCCATTTCCGATTTCGCTGCCGCCTATGTGGCCAAGGAAGAAGGCATCTTCAAGAAACACGGGCTGGATGTGGACCTGCAGCTCATCACGCTGACCTCCAACATCCCGCCCTCGCTGCAATCGGATTCGATCCAGATCGGTGGCGTGGCGCCCAGCGTGCTGCTGCAGGCCGCCAGCAGCGGCCTGGATCTGGTGGCCGTGGCCGGGGCCAGCCTGAGCGACAGCCAGAGCGACAATCCCGGCATCGTGATCAAGGCCGGCAGCACCCTGCACAGCGCGCAGGACCTAGTCGGCCGCAAGGTCGGCGTGCCCGGCCTGGGTGGCGCGCTGCACGTGCTGGTGCGCCGCTGGCTGGCGTTGAAGGGCGTGGATTACCGCAAGGTCAGTTTCGTCGAGGTCGCTTTCCCGCAGATGAATGACGTGCTCAAGGGCGGCACCATCGATGCGGCGGTGGTGGCTGATCCCTTCATGGGCCGCATCGTGCAGTCCGGTACCGGCACGGTCATGGCCCATCTCTCGCGTGATCTTCCGGATGGCTTCTCGGTGCTGCTGTACGCCGCCACGCGCCAATGGGCCGGCAAGAATCCGGCCGCACTGGCCAGCTTCCGCAAGGCCATCGCCGAAGCCTGCGTGCTGGCCCAGCAGAATCCGCAACTCATGCGCAAGGACATCGGCAAGTACGTACGCGTGCCATCGGCGGTACTCGAACAGCTGCCGGTGCCGCGCCTGTCGGCCGAGATCTCGCAGGAACGCCTGAGCTTCTGGACCAACGCCATGCAGCAGCAGGAAATGTTCAAGACCCTGCCGAACTTCTCCACCGTGGTCATCAAGTAGGAGCTGCCATGCAAGCCTCCGTCATCACCCTCGACAAGAATCTCGCCCCCGGTCCGCTGGCCGCACGCGCCCCGCAGGAGGTGCTGCGCCTGGACCAGGTCTGCCTGGACCTGGGCGGCCGACGCGTCATCAATGACCTCGATCTCTCCATTGCCCGTGGCCAGTTCGTCTGCGTGATCGGCCCCTCGGGCTGTGGCAAGACCAGCCTGCTGCGGCTGCTGGCGGGGCTGCAAAGCCCGGCCGGCGGCAGCATCAGACGCAACGGCCAGCAGGTCCGCGGCCCGGCGCGGGACGTGGCCATCGTCTTCCAGGATTACGCCAAGGCCCTGCTGCCCTGGCGCAGCGTGGCCGGCAATGTCAGCCTGGCACTGGAAGCAGCGGCCATTCCGGCCGCCCGGCGCCGACTCCGCATAGAGGAACTGCTGGCCAAGGTCGGGCTGGCCCGGCATGCGGATCACTACCCGACGCAACTCTCCGGCGGCATGCAACAGCGCCTGCAGATCGCGCGCTGCCTGGCGCAGGAACCGGCCATCCTGCTCATGGACGAGCCCTTCGGTGCGCTCGATGCGATGACCCGCCAGAGCCTGCAGGACGAACTGGGCCACATCGTGGCCGAGACAGGTACCACGGTGGTGTTCATTACCCACGATCTGGAAGAGGCGATCTATCTCGGCGACCGGGTCATCGCCCTGCGCGCCAATCCGGGCGCGGCCCGCAGCAGCGTGGCCGATGACATCGCGGTGAACATCGCGCGCCCGCGCGACCAGTTGACCACGCGCGAACTGCCGGAATTCCTGCGCCTGCGCCGCTACCTGTTCGACTTCATCCAGGAGCACAGCCAATGAAGATCTCCGCCCTCAAAGGCCTGGCCGTGCCGCTGGCACTGGCGCTGCTGGCCGAACTGGCCATGCGGCTGTCACCCACGCAAAGCGAGGCGCTGGCCATGCCCAGCGAAGTGCTGACCGCGCTGGCCGGATCGGCAGCCAGCGGCAGCCTGTGGCAAGGCAGCCTGCAAACCCTGGGGGCCGCCTTTGGTGGCGTCGCCCTCGGTGGCGTGGTGGGCTTGCTCATCGGGATCTGGTTCGGGCTGTCGCGCCTGAGCGCCCGGCTGGCCGGCATGACGGTGCAGCTGCTCATGCCGATTCCCTCGGTGGCGTTGATTCCCTTGTCGATGATGATCTTCGGTTTCGGCTACCGCATGGAGATCGCGGTGGTGGCCTTCAGCTGCTTCTTCCCCATGCTGCTGCTCACGCGGGCGGCCGTCTCGCAGGTCGAGCCGCGCTTGCTGGAAGTGGCCAAGGTGATGGGTCTGGGCGCGCGCCAGACCTGCCTGAAGATCATCCTGCCCGCCGCCGCCCCGCGTATTTTCAACGCCTTGCGGCTGGTGACGGGCATTGCGCTGGTGGTCTCGATCACGGTGGAAATCGCCGCCAATCCGCACGGCCTGGGCTACGCCATGATGATGGCGCAACAGAACCTGCAGCCGGCCGACATGCTGGCCATGCTGCTCTGGATCGGCTGCCTGGGCTGGGCGCTCAATGGCGCCATGCTGCGTCTGCAAGGCCGCGTCTTCCGCATGAACCTGAGTCCTTCCAAGGAGCCGGCATGAAACCTTCCTCCACGACATGGACCTGGGCCGGCAGTGCTGCCGTGACACTGTTGCTGGTACTGGCCTGGGGTCTGGCGGCGCAGATGAAATGGATTTCGCCGGTGTTCCTCCCCAGTCCGCTGGCCACCCTGGCCAGCCTGCTGGAGGGCTGGCGCAGCGGTGAGCTGGCGCGCCTGACGGCAGGCACCATCGAGCGCATGATCCTGGGCTGGCTGCTGGCCTCGCTGCTGGGCATTGCCCTGGGGGTGGCCATCGGCGTGTCGCCGGCGCTGCGCGCCTGGCTGCAACCCTCGCTGGAATTCATCCGCCCCCTGCCGGCTTCGGCGCTGGTTCCGGTGGCCATCGCGCTGTTCGGTCTGTCGCCGGCGATGGTGCTGTTCGTCATTGCCTTCGGCGCGATCTGGCCGGTACTGCTGGCCACGGTGCACGGCTTTGCCAGCATCGAGCCGCGCCTGCAGGAAGTGGCACGCATGCTGGGTCTGTCACGCAGTGCCTTCATCCTCAAGATCGGCTTGCCCAACGCCCTCATCGATGCGCTCTCCGGCATCCGCCTGTCGCTGACCATCTCGCTGATCCTGGCGGTGGTAGGCGAGATGCTGACCTCGCAGGATGGCCTGGGCAGTACCATCCTGCAGGCGGCCCGCTCCTTCCGTGCGGCCGACCTGTTTGCCGGAGTGGTGCTGCTGGGGCTGATCGGATTTGCCAGCAGCCTGTTGCTGGATGCCCTTGAACGCAGCCTGTTGCGCTGGCGCCGCTGACGCGGCCCGACTGATCTCACCCGACTCAATCCGCGTTTTCCCGCCTGGCCGGTCACGTCCCGTGTGTGGCCGGCAGGGCCGCTGTACGCCAATTTTTCCAGGAGCCTGCCATGACCCGACGTTTCGTCGATATCTCCATCCATCTCGAAAACGATGTGATGTCCGACCCGCCCGGTCTCAATCCGCGCATCGACTACACGCACCACCAGATGAGCTATGCCCAGCTTGCGCCCTTCTTCCCCGGTCTGCGCCAGGAAGACCTGCCCGCCGGCGAGGCCTGGGCGGTCGAAGACGTCAGGCTCAACACCCACAACGGCACCCATCTGGATGCGCCCTATCACTTCGCCTCCACCATGAACCATGGCGAGCGTGCCATCACCATCGATGAAGTGGACCTGAACTGGTGCTTCCAGCCGGGCGTGAAGCTGGATTTCCGCCACCTGCCCGATGGCTACGTGGTGCAGGCCGCCGATGTCGAGGCCGAGCTGGCCCGCATCGGCCACACTCTGCAGCCGCTGGAGATCGTGCTGGTCAATACCCGCGCCGGCAGTTGCTATGGTTCGCCGGAGTACGTGCGTGCCGGCTGCGGCATGGGTTACGCCGCCACGATGTACCTGCTCGAACGCGGCGTGCGCCTGACCGGCACCGATGCCTGGAGCTGGGATGCGCCCTTCGTCCATACCGCGCAGAAATTCAAGGAGACCGGCGATGCCAGCCTGATCTGGGAAGGCCACAAGGCCGGACGCGACATCGGTTACTGCCACCTCGAAAAGCTGGGCGGACTGGAGCAATTGCCGGCCAAGGGCTTCCACGTGGCCTGTTTCCCGGTCAAGATCCGCGGCGCCTCCGCCGGCTGGACGCGCGCCGTCGCCATCTTCGATCCCCTGCTGCAACAGGGATAGAGATTTCCTGCTCCGCAAGGAGAAGACCTGTCCGACCACCCCGACAACAATCAGAGGAGACACTTCATGGGGAAGACAACACCAAGGCAACTGATACTGGCCGCCACCGCCCTCCTGCTCAGCGCAGCCAGCCCGGGCTGCCGGGCGCAATCCACGGTGACGGTCTACGGCACCATCGATTCCTATCTCGGCAGCACGCAGCTGGCCGGACGGGATCGCACCAGCGTCGTCAACGAGGGCGGCATGAGTTCGTCCAACATCGGCTTTCGCGGCGCCGAAGATCTGGGCGGCAATCTCAAGGCCGTGTTCGATCTGAACGGCTTCTTCAGCAGCGATACCGGTGCCTCGGGACGCTTCCCCGGCGATACCGGCGGTGGCGTTCTGTTCGGGCGGGCCGCGCGTGTCGGTCTGTCGGGTGACTTCGGCAAGCTGGAAGCCGGCAGCGGGTCCACGCCCTACTTCATCTCGCTGATCGCCTTCAATCCCTTCGGGGATTCGTCGGCATTCTCGCCCATCTTCCTGCATACCTTCACCGGCGGGCAGTTCCCCATCAGCAGTCCGCCGATGAGCGGTGGCTCGGCAGCCGGCGGGGCCGACACGCGCATGAACAACATGATCCAGTACCAGTCACCGGACATGGGCGGCCTGCGCGCCAGCCTCCAGTACGGCATGGGCGAGGTGGCCGGCGACAGCAGCAAGAACCGCATCAGCAGCGCGCTGTTCTATGCCAATGGCCCGTTTGGAGCCACCCTGTCCTATGAGCGCGATACCACCTCGCTGCTGGTCAACCAGGCCCCGGGGGTGGCTCCGAACGAAACCCGCCAGAGCTCCTGGATGGGTGGCCTGAGCTACGACCTGGGCCTGGCCAAACTGTTTGCGCAATATGAGCAGACGCGGCAGGTCTTCGATGTCGCCAACGGCGACCGCGTCTTCAAGACCTGGCAACTGGGCAGCAGCGTACCGCTGGGTCAGGGCAAGGTATTGCTGTCCTGGGCGCACTCCAACATCTCGCTGCCGGCGGGCGTGTCGCCCTACACCATCGTGACCGGCTTCGCACGGCCACCGGCCAGTGCCGCCACCACCGGCGTGAACCCGGTGCGCAATACGGTCTCGCTGGGCTACGACTACCAGATCTCGCGTCGTACCGATCTCTACGGCATCGTCATGCGCGACCAGTACACCGGTCTCGACAATGGCAACAGCCTGGCGCTGGGGATCCGGCATCGCTTCTGAGGCCGCTTTCCGCTCATGCGCCAGATCGATCATCGACAGCTCATTGATCTCTGGCACAGATAAATGGCAAACGGCAACAAGTCCGTTCCGCCTTGCGCATTCCTGAGTCATCTCTTTGCACCAGCACGGTGAATTCCGCCGCGTTGGTGCTTTTTTTTGCATTGGCACATTTCCTGCATGACGGGAAGTGTTGCAGCGGCGCCGCGCCGTCTCATCCGGCTATCGCCGCACTGCAACAAATCCTTTACCATGCGCCCCAGCGGCGGCTGCCGACGACAGAAGGCAGCCGCACACCGATGGCCGATCCGGCTTACCCGCCGGCTGAGCCATTGACGTGACGCGTTCGTTATCCACGATTGATGATTGGTATTGCCATGACGACTTCCACTGCGAATTCCTCGCCCTCCTCGCCGATTGCCTCCGCGCCTGCTGCGCGCGCAACGCCTCCTGCCACCCCGGCCGTGCGCCACAGCTGGATCGACAACCTGCAGGGCCAGCTCTTCGGGGTGGTGATGATCGCCTTCGGCATGTCCATGCTGCACAGCCTGGGCCTGATCATCGGCCAGATCGCCGGCGTGGCCTTCCTCGTGACCTATGCCACCGGGATCAGCTTCGGCATGGCCTTTACCCTCATCAACCTGCCCTTCTACCTGCTGGCCGCCTTGCGCATGGGCGCGGCCTTCACCTGGCGCACGCTGGCGGCCGTGACAGCCGTGTCGGTCCTGACCAACGTGGCCGGCAACTACATCAGCTACAGCCACCTCGATCCCGCCGTGGGTGCCGTGCTGGCCGGCCTGTGCGTGGGCATTGGCCTGATCGGCCTGTTCCGCCACCAGGCCAGCTGCGGCGGCATGAGCATCCTGGCTACCTATGTGCAAGAGCGCACCGGCTTCAAGGCCGGCTGGCTGCTCATGGGTTTCGACCTGGCGCTGTTTGCGACGGCGGCGCTGTTCCTGCCGATGGATCGCGTGTTCTATTCGCTGGTCGGCGCCATCACGATGAACCTGTTCGTGGCGTGGAATCACCGCTACGAGTGGTATATCGCCCGCTAGCGCTGGCAGGGGAAGCGCCGGGCGGGGCGATTCCATTACAATCCGGGACATCCATGCATCGCACGAATCTTGCTCGCGATGCGGCCAGCCATTGTGATTCTTAGCCCTGCCCGCCATGAGCCAAGTCCTGAACTACCTGATCACCGCCCGCCGCTGCGAAGCGGAAGAACTGCAACGCCTGGCACACACCTGCCAGCTGGTACTGACCGTGGGCAAGCTCATCCATTGCCTGCAGCAGGAACGCGGCCTGTCCAACATCTATCTCGGTTCGCGCGGCGAGCGGGATGCGCAGGCCTGGCAGGAGCGCGTGGCCGCCAGCCAGGCGGCCCAGTGCGAGTTCGACACCTGGCTCGGCTCCACCGTCCCCGACAACGCCCTCTCCAACGGCGCTCGCCTCTATACCCGCATCGCCTTCGCCCTGCACGCGCTGGACGGGCTGCCCAAGCTGCGCGCCGATGTGGCCGCACTGGCCTGCACCCCGGCGGCCAGCTACGAGCGCTTCAAGACCGTGGTGGGTGCCTTGCTGGCGCTGGTATTCGAAGCCGCTGACGTGGCGGTGGATCCGCAGATTTCGCGGTTGCTGGTGGCGCTGTTCAACCTGATGCAAGGCAAGGAATTTGCCGGCCGCGAACGGGCCGCCGGCGCTGCCGCCTTCGTCACGGGCAAAATCACGCGCGAACAGGAACAGACCATCGAGACCCAGATCGAGATGCAGGAACAGGCCCTGCGCCGTTTCGAATCCTTCGCCGAAGGCTTCCGCAATGAATGGAGCGCCATGCAGGCCACGCTGCCACTGGCCGATCTGGAACGCCTGCGCCGCAAGCTGCTCACCGCCCACGGCCGGCCGCTGGATCCCGAGCTGGCCGATGCCTGGTATCAGTGCTGCTCCACCCGCATGGATGGCCTGCATCGGGTCGAGATCCATCTCGCGCAATACGTGCAGTCGCAATGCCAGGACAAGATCCGCGAATTGCAGAAGGACCTGGACCATCAGGGCCAGTTCTTCACGCAGGCCGATGACCGTGATCCGCTGGCCTCGCTGACGGCCTTCGCCTCCGGCCTGGATGGCCAGCCGTTGCCGGACGGCTCGCTGAGCGCGGGCGTGGGCCCGCACCTGACCCAATCCATCGTCGACATCCTGCGCACCCAGTCCGAACGCCTGCAGAACCTAACCCAGGAACTGGCCACCGTGCGCGAGAGCCTGGAAGAACGCAAGCTCATCGAACGCGCCAAGGGCGTTCTGATGATGAAGCAGGGTCTCAACGAAGAGGCCGCCTATCGCCTGCTGCGCAAGCATGCGATGAACCAGAACCGGCGCATTGCCGAAGTGGCGCAGGCGATCCTGTCGCTGACCGAGATCCTGCCGGACGCCTGATCCGGCCTCCCTGCCCTCGCTGGTTCAAGCCGCCAGCAGCCGGCTTTCGATGTGACGCTGCCCGGCCAGCGGCCGCCCATGGGCGCGCTGCAGGGCATCGGCCACGCCCAGCAGCCTCTGGTCGCTGAAGGCCGGACCGAATACCGTGATGCCCCAGGGCAGGCCGTTCTTCATGAAATTCATGGGCGTGGCCACGGCGGCGTAATCCAGCATGTTCATGAAGTTGGTGTACCAGCCCAGGTCCGAATTGCGCTGCACCGGCTGCTCGCGCAATTCTTCCAGCGTCACCGGGCGCGGATAGGCCGGCGTCACCACGCAATCGACGGTGGCCAGGATGCGGTCGCATTCGGCCTTCAGTTGCTGCAGGCGATATTGCGCGCGGAAGGTATCGACGGCACTGAACTGCGGCGCCTTGCGCAGCACGTCGCGAATCACCGGCAGGATTTCCTGAGGCTGTTCCTGCAGCAGTGCCTCGATGGTGCTGTAGCGTTCTGCTACCCACGGCCCTTCGTAGAGCAGACGCGCTGCCTCCAGGAAGGGAGTGAAATCGATGGTCACGGGCACGCCGCCGATGGCATCCATCTGCTCCAGCGCCTCCACGAACAGGACCGGACTCTCGCTGCAGCCGAGGAATTCCAGCTGGCGCGGCACCCCCACGCGCAAGCCTTTGCGCGGTGGCTGGAAGGCCGCTGCATCGTTCTGCGGCAGGTTGGCGCGGCTGTATTCATCGCGCTCATCGGGCTGCATGGCCTGCGTGCAAAGCGCCAGCAGGTGGCTGGCCTCGGCCGCCGTGGCAGTGAAGAAGGTCACGCAATCCAGCGTGCGGCAGGCGGGGACCACGCCGGCAGTGGAGAGCAAACCCTTGGTCGCCTTCAACCCGACCAGATTGTTCAGGGCGGCGGGAACGCGGCCACTGCCGGCGGTATCGGTGCCCAGTGCAAAACTGCTCAAGCCCAATGCCACCGCCAGCGACGAGCCGGAGGATGAACCGCCGGAAGGATAATCCGGATGCACGCTGTTGCGGCAAGCGCCATAGGGCGAACGCGTGCCGTTGAGGCCGGTGGCGAACTGATCCAGATTGCATTTGCCCATGGGGATCGCGCCCAGTGCGATGAGCTGCGCCACCAGCGTGGCGCTCTCGCGCGGCACGTAGCTGAAGGCCGGACAGGCGGCCGTAGTGGGGATGCCGGCCAGGTCGATGTTGTCCTTGATCGAGAACGGCACGCCATACAGGGGCAGGCTGTGCGGGGATTGCCCTTCCAGTGCCTGCAGGTAGGGCTCGGTTTCCTCCTCGCTCAAGAGATGGATGTAGAGCCGGTATTGCGGGTTGAGCGCAATGGCACTCTCACGCAGGCGGCCGATCACGGCGCGCGGCGACAGGCTGCCATCACGATAGGCCGCCGTGAGCGCATCGATGCGCAGGTCAAAGGAATGGATCATGCGGCCTCCTCTTCAGTGTTTTCCATGACCAGCACGCACTGTCCCGCGCGCACCGGACTACCCGGCTGCACCCGCACTTCGGCGACGATGCCCGCTTCAGGCGCGGTGATGTTGATTTCCATCTTCATCGACTCCAGGATCATCAGCAGCTCACCCTGCGCTACACGCTGGCCGGGACTGACCTTGACCTGCCACAGGTTGCCGGCAATCGGTGCATCCACGGACAATTGGCCCGCCTGCAGCGGCTGGTGATCTTGCACGATGGCGCTGCTCTCCTCGCTCTCGTAGTTGGCCTGGCCGCTGGCGATCCAGCGCTGGCGTTCGGCATCGAAGGCGGCCTGCTGGTGCTGGCGGAAGGCGGCAATCCCCTCGGCTTCGCGCTGCAGGAACTCCTGGTAGTCCGCCAGGTTCAGCTGGGTCTCTTCGATGCCGACCTCGAAGCGGCCCAGCGGGAAATCGCGGCGGATGGTCTGCAATTCTTCGGCCGTGACCGGATAGAAACGAATCTGGTCAAAGAAGCGCAGCAACCACGGCTTGCCCCGGAAGGCGGCGACCTCGCGATAGCGGTTCCACATCTGCAGCGTGCGGCCCACGAACTGGTAGCCACCCGGCCCTTCCATGCCATAGATGCACATGTAGGCGCCGCCGATGCCCACCGAATTCTCGGCAGTCCAGGTGCGCGCCGGGTTGTACTTGGTGGTGACCAGGCGATGGCGCGGGTCCAGCGGTGTGGCCACCGGCGCGCCCAGGTAGACGTCGCCCAATCCCATGACCAGGTAGCTGGCATCGAAGACCGTCTCGCGTACCGCGCCGATGTCCTTGAGGTCGTTGATGCGGCGGATGAATTCCAGATTGCTCGGGCACCAGGGTGCATCCTTGCGCACCGTGGTCATGTATTTCTCGATGGCGAGCTGGCAGGCCGGATCGTCCCAGGACAAAGGCAGATGTACGATACGCGACGAAACCGTCAGGTTTTGGCGAGCGCAGACGGCATCCCACAATCCGGCGATGGTTTCCAGCAGCCTTGGCAAGGGCAGCGCTTCGGGCTGGTAATGCACCTGCAGCGAACGGATGCCGGGGGTCAGGTCGATCACGCCGGGCAAGGCCTGTTCTTCCAGCGCCGCGATCAGGGCGTGCACGCGGAAGCGCAGTACCAGGTCCAGTTGCGGGCTACCCACTTCCAGCAGCAGGTTGGCATCGCCCGACAGGCGCGCCACCAGCCGTTGTTCGTCCTGGCCCAGGTCCAGCACGATGGGCGAGGCCAGCGGTGCAGGCGACCATTCCACCGGCTGGGCTTGCAGGCTGGCGATACCGGCTTGTGCGGCCAGGGCGATGCGGCGTGCCGTGCTCACGTCCACCGGAATGAAGCGGACCTTGTCGCCCGCCTTGATCTGGCCGATCTGCCAGAGATCGGCCTCGATCACCGTGACCGGGCAGACAAAGCCGCCCAAGCTGGGGCCATCCGGCCCGAGGATCACCGGCATGTCGCCGGTGAAATCGACGGCACCCACGGCATAGGGATTGTCATGGATGTTGGAGGGATGCAGCCCGGCTTCGCCGCCGCTGTCGCGCACCCATTCCGGTTTGGGGCCGATCAGGCGCACGCCGGTGCGGCTGGAATTGAAATGGACTTCCCAGTCGGTGGCGAAGAAGGTCTCCATGTAGGCCGGCGTGAAATACTCCGGCGCACCGTGCGGACCATAGATCACGCGGACCTGTCGCACCGTCTCCAGCGCAGGATACAGGTCGGCCGGCAAGACCTGGCCGGCCGCGGGCATCTCATCGCCGGCCAGCGGCAGCAGATGCAGGATGTCGCCACTGGCCAGCGCGCGGCCCGCGTGGCCACCGAACTGGCCCAGCGTGAAGGTGCTGCGGCTGCCAAGATAGGCAGGGACCTGCACGCCGCCGCGCACAGCGAGGTAGCTGCGCGCACCGGCCCCGCTGATGGTGCCGAGCTTCAAGGTACTGCCGGCAGCAATGTGCAGCACGGTGGCCATTGGCCGGGCCACGCCATCGAGCAGCACCGGGATCACGGCACCGGTCACCACCACGCTGGCGGCGGTATTGAAGCGCAATACCGGACCCATCATCGTCACTTCCAGTCCGGCCGCATCCTCGGCATTGCCCAGCAGGCGATTGCCCAGCCGCAAGGCGCGCTCGTCCATCGGGCCCGAGGGCGGCACACCGACCGCCCAGTAACCGATGCGGCCGGGATGATCCTGCACCGTGGTCTGGGTGCCGGGCGACAGCACCTCCACGGTATCGGCGCGATAGACCAGTTGTTCCAGGCAGCGCGTCCATGGCTGGCCGCTGGCGAACGGGACATCGTCGAGGATCTGGCGCAGGTAGTGCTGGTTGGTCTCCACGCCGTACAGTGCCGTCTCGCGCAGCGCAGTATTGAGCGCCACACGGGCTGCTTCGCGGGTGGGCTGCCAGCTGATGAGCTTGGCGATCATGGGATCGAAATACGGCGGGATCTCACATCCGGCCTCGACCCAGGTATCGATGCGCAACGCCTTTCCATCGGCGTCAGGAAAACCGACGGCGGTCAGCAGGCCCGGGCAAGGCTGGAACTGGCGGCCCGGGTCTTCCGCATACAGGCGCGCCTGGATCGCATGGCCACGCGGCTGCAGAACGGCCGCCAGTTGCGCCAGCGGCGGCAGGTCGCCGGCAGCCAGCTCGATCATCCAGCGCACCAGGTCCACGCCCCAGACCTGTTCGGTCACGCCATGTTCCACCTGCAGGCGTGTATTGACTTCGAGGAAGTAGAACTGCCCGGCCAGGCTGTCATAGACGAACTCCACCGTGCCGGCACTGCGGTAGTTCACCGCCTTGGCCAGCTTGATGGCCGCCGCGCACAAGGCGTCAGCCATGCCCTCGGGCAGGTTGGGGGCGGGGGTTTCTTCCAGCACCTTCTGATTGCGCCGTTGCACCGAGCAGTCACGCACGCCCAATGCGATCACTTCGCCCCGGCCATCCCCGAAGACCTGCACTTCCAGATGGCGGGCGCGTTCGATGTATTTCTCGATGAAGACGCCGGCATCGCTGAAATTGTTCTGGCCCAGGCGCCGCACCGAATCGAAGGCATCGCCCAGTTCGGCATCGCTGCGGCAGACGCGCATGCCGATGCCGCCACCACCGGCCGTGCTCTTCAACATCACCGGATAGCCGACACGGGATGCAGCGGCCAGCGCCTCGTCGATGCTCTCCAGCAGGTCGGTGCCTTCCAGCATCGGCACGCCCTGTTCGCGTGCCAGTGCGCGCGCGGTGTGCTTGAGTCCGAAGATGCGCAACTGCGCGGGCGTAGGGCCGACGAAGGCAATGCCGGCCGCTTCGCAGGCTTCGGCAAAGGCGGCATTTTCGGAGAGGAAGCCATAGCCCGGGTGGATGGCTTGCGCGCCGCTGTTGCGGGCGGCGGCCAGGATCTTGTCCACGGCCAGATAGGTCTGGGCGGCCGGTCCTTCTCCCAGCGAGATGGCGCGGTCGGCCTGCAAGACGTGCAGGCTGCCGAGGTCAGCTTCGGAATAGACGCACACGCCGGTCACGTCCAGCGTGCGCAAGGTGCGCAGGATACGGCAGGCAATGGCGCCGCGATTGGCGATGAGCAAGTGGTCAAACATGGAATGGGCCTGGAAATCCGGGTCGTCCCGTGATTCGAAAAACCGGCTCGCGGTCGTCCGCGAGCGGTGCACTACTGCGGTCGTTCAAGCGGTGCGGATCAGTCCCACACCAGCACTTCGGCCGCCGTGGGGTTCCAGCCGTTGCAGGGATTGTTGAGCTGCGGGCAGTTGGAGATCAGCACGATGAGATCCTGCTCGGCGCGCAGCTCCACGTACTTGCCGGCGGCCGAAATGCCATCCTCGAAAGTGAGACCGCCCTCGGGGGTGACCGGCACGTTCATGAAGAAGTTGATGTTGGCGCCGATGTCGCGCTTGTTGAGGCGGCCATCGTGCAGACAGGCACAGAGGAAATTGTCGCGGCAGCTGTGCATGTAGCGTTTGTCCAGCGCATAGCGCACGGTATTGCTCTCCTGCGCGCAGGCCCCGCCCAGCGTGTCATGGCGGCCGCAGGTATCGGCCACGATGGTGGCCAGTGCACGGCCCAGGTTGGAATACAGCACGCTGCCCGCACCCAGGTAGGCGCGATTCTGGCGGCGCAGGGTGCGCTGGGGATCGTAGCGTTCACGCGGATTGGCGGCGCTGTAGAACAGCGTATCGATGGCCTGGTTGCCTTCCAGGTCCAGCAGGCGCACGGTCTGTCCGGCGCCGAGGTTGAAGAGATAGGGTTCGCCGGCCGGGATCACGTGGCGGAACACGGCTTGTTCGGGGGCGCGCTGGCTTTCGATGATGTGCATGTGGGTCTCCCTGGTTCAGAGATGGAAGCGTTCGGTGTTGTGGAAGGCGCGCTCGTTCTCGGGGCGAGAATGGCGGCAGGCATGGGTGCTGTCGTCGCTGTGCGTCTGCAGCCACACCAGCCGGACCGGGCGCGGCGCGTAGTGCGGATGCGGGTCCATCGGATGCTGCAGGGCGGTCAGGATGATGAGCGTGTCCATCGGCGCGGCCAGCTCGATGAAATCCCCGGCCTTGGAATTGCCGGGCACGAAGTGGAAAACGCCCTCGGCATCCACGTTCACGCGCGAGAACAGGTTCACCACCATCAGCAGGTCCTGCAGGTCGAGGTTCCACTTGCCCATTTCCACCAGCAGGTTGTCGGCGCCGTTGCGATGGAATCCGTTGCGCAATTCCTGGTAGCGGCCCTGGCCGTATTTCTCGCGCACCTCCTCGGCATTGAGCACGCCGCCGAAACTGTCATGCCAGCCGCAGGTGTCTTCGGTGATGGCCGCCAGCACGCGGCCCATGTCGGAGTACAGGCAGTGGCCGGCCTGCAGGCGCGCGGTGTGCTGGCCCTTGAGAGTGTCGGGCAGGTTCAGGCGTTCGCTGGGCTGCCGGGCGTTCAGCATCATCATGCTGACGTTGGCGCCGCCTTCGATGTCGGTGATGCGCAGCGATTGCCCGCGTTTTAGGATGAAGGAGGTATGGCCGCCGCCGGGCAGCAGTTCTTCGTAGAGTCTGGCCTGCAGGGCCAGGGGATCCTTGCTCATGTCAGCTTTCCTTTGCAGTGAGGAGGGAGGCCAGCTTGTCCGCCTGTTCGCGGGCACGGGCCTCGTTGAGGGCGATGTCGTAAGTGATGTGGGCGCCATAGGCCTGCGGGTATTGCGGATCGACGCGCACCTTGTCGAACACCAGCAGGCGCGTGCCCAGGGTGAAGCCTTCGGAGAGGTCATGGGTGACCATGAAGACGGTCAGGCCGCTGTCCTTCCACAGGTCCAGCAACAGCGCATGCATCTCCTTGCGGATGCCCGGATCGAGGGCACCGAAGGGTTCATCCAGCAACAGCACGCGCGGACGCACGATGAGCGCCTGGGCAATCGCCAGCCGTTGCTGCATGCCGCCCGACAGGCTGCTGGGATACAGGTCCAGCGCGTGGCCCAGACCGACACGATGCAGCAGCTGCGCCGCCTCTTCACGGGCGCGCCGCTTGGCACCGCCGAAGAGGCGACCCAGCAAGGGCGAGCGCGGCAGCTCCAGGCCGATGGCCACGTTGTCCAGCACGTTCAGGTGCGGGAACACGGAGTAACGCTGGAACACCACGCCGCGCGTGGCATCGGGCTCGGCCGGGAAGGGCTGGCCCTGCAGCAGCAGCTGGCCCTTGCTCGGACGCTCCTGCCCCAGCAGCAGGCGCAGGAAGGTCGACTTGCCACAACCGGAAGCACCGACCAGGGTACAGAACTGGCCTTCTTCCACGCGCAGGTTGAGGCGCTCCAGGACCACGTTCTGGCCGTATTGCTGCCACACGTTGCGGATCTCGATGTAGCTCATGCGCGGCCTCCTTCAGCCCAGGGGAAGAAGCGGCGGTGGACGGCACGCAGCAGCCAGTCCATCAGCCACGCCAGCAGCGTGATCCAGACCACGTAAGGCAGGATCACGTCCATGGCCAGATAGCGGCGCACGAGGAAGATGCGATAGCCCAGACCGGCCGTCGCCGAAATCGCTTCAGCGGAAATGAGGAACAGCCACGCCGCCCCCAGCGACAGGCGCAGCGAAACCAGCAGGCGCGCCAGCATCTGCGGCAGGGCCACGCGCAGCACCAGGGTCCAGCTGTTGGCCCCCAGCGTCTGCGCCTTGATCAGCAGTTCGGCGGGGATGGCACGGCCGGTGTGTTCGAGATCCCGCGCCAGCAAGGGCGTGACGCCGATGACGATCAACATCACCTTGGACAATTCATCCAGCCCCATGACGATGAAGAGAATCGGCAGGATCGCCAGCGGCGGCACCATCGAGATCACGGTCAGCAGCGGCGAAAATCCTGCGCGCAGCACCGGGAAGATGCCGTTGGCGATGCCCAGCACCAGCCCGGCCACGGCCGCGATGCCCAGGCCCAGCAGCACGCGCTGCAGGCTGGCCAGGGTGTCGCTCCAGAACAGGTAGTCGCCGGTGCGCGGGTCTTCCATGAAGGCCATGTGACGGACCGCATCGACCATCTGCGCGAGGCTGGGCAGGAGCTTGTCATTGGGATTGTCGGCCAGGCGCGTGGCCGAGCCGAAGGCGTACAGCAGCGCCAGGATGAGGAAGGGCAGGAGCGTCAGCAGCCACTGCCCTGAGCGGCCGGGATGGCGATTCAGGAAACGCATGGCGCGCCTCCCTGGGACAAGGACCGAGGCAGGGACGGACGCAGCGCGCGGGCTGCGGGATGGAACCTGGGGTGGCGAACAGCGATCACGGGAAACTCCGGTCGGGGTTGAACAAAAGCAGGAGCAGCGCGGCACCTGTGGTGCAACTCTCTCCCGGGCTTTTGTCCCGCCGTGTAACCTCGACCGAGGTCGCCGGCTCTCGGACCAGTCATCTGCCTGCGGCAGACCGGAACCCTAGCCAGCTATTTGAACGTCTTGTGCAGCCGTCGGATGATCAATTCATCGTCAGATCATCGGTGCGGGCTGCCCTGCATGTCATTGGATTTCAGCAAGTTCCATACCATCAGCGCGCGCGGCGCAGCCAGCGCAGCGCATGCGTGAGCACCTCGATCAACAGCAGCGAAGTGCGCATGCGGCCACACAGCGGCAGGGCCTGTGCGGCCTCGCTGGAAAAGGCGAAGGGAAAAACGGTAGTGTCGTGAGATCGGGTCATGGGCATGGTCTGCTCCTGCGAACATGGCCTGGCCGTCCAGGGATGGTTGCCGATGCCACGCATGATGCATGCGCTTCATTTGCTTCGGCCCAAGTCGTCTTGGCTCGCCCACGGCGAGAATGACAATCTTGCATGCAAGATCCAGACCAGCCCTGCGCGCCCTTGCGCACCCGGCGCAAACCCGCACCTGCACTGGCGCGCAGCCAATCGCTTGAAGCATCGCGGATCGCCGGAGCGCAAGCATGGTGCAAACCGGCACCGATTTGGCGCGTACACGATGCGCCAGCATCGCTCACGTGTGACGCAGCGAATGGCGCGTTGAACCGTTCGCTATTAATAGCGAAAACCGGCATCCCGCATCATCGACATCGCCTCCGGGCATTGGCATGAACCTTGCTGAAAAGCGAGCGGGAGCCGGCGAGTCCGGTCTTGAGTCAGCACAATTTGCAATGGACAGCTAGGGTTCCGGTTCGCTGGTGCGGATGTCTGGTCCGAGAGCAGTCGACCTCGCAAGGGGTTACACGGCGGGAGAAAAGCCCGGGAGATGACGCGTTCGCAACGACCGCGCCGCTCCCGGGCTTTTTTCCAATAAACCCTTCGAGGACCCTACGCCGTGTACAACATTTCCCGAATCCTTGGTGGCGCTGCCATCGCCCTGGCCGCCTTCACGGGCGCGCTTTCATCGGCCCACGCCGCCCCCCGCACCGACTTCAAGGTCTGTACTTCCATCTATGCCGGCTGGATGCCCTGGGGCGAAGCCCAGGCGCAAGGCATCCTGGCCAAGTGGGGCAAGAAGTACGGCATCACCATCAGCGCCGTGCAGTTGAACGACTACGTGGAGTCGATCAATCAGTACACCGCCGGCAAGTTCGACGGCTGCACCATGACCAACATGGATGCGCTCACCATTCCCGCCGCGGGCGGCGTGGACTCCACGGCCCTGATCGTGGGCGACTATTCCAACGGCAACGATGGCATCGTCCTCAAGGGGAAGAACAAGAAGCTGGCCGACATCAAGGGCCAGTCGGTGCAGCTGGTGGAATTCTCGGTCTCGCACTACCTGCTGGCGCGCGCGCTGGAAACGGCCGGCCTGCGCGAGCGTGACGTCAAGGTGGTCAACACCAGCGATGCCGACATCACTGCCGCCTTCGCCACCCCGGCCGTCACCAGCACGGTGACCTGGAACCCGATGCTGTCCTCGATTGCGGCCTCGCCCGATGTGTCGCTGGTCTACACCTCCAAGCAGCTGCCCGGCGAAATCATGGACCTGATGGTGGTCAACACAAAAACCCTGCAGGAGAACCCCGCCTTCGGCAAGGCCCTCACCGGTGCCTGGTACGAGATGATGGCCATCATGACCGCCAAGGATGAGCGCGCCACCCGCGCGCTGACCGCCATGGGCAAGGCTTCCGGCACCGACCTGGCGGGCTTCCAGTCGCAGCTGGCAGCCACCGCCATGTTCTACCAACCCAAGGCGGCGCTGGAATTCGCCACCAAGAAGGAGCTGCCGGCCATCATGGGCCGCATCGCCAAGTTCAGCTTTGACCACGGCATCCTCGGTCCCAACGTCAAGAGCGCCGATGGCATCGGCGTCGCCTTCGACGGCAACGTGGTGATCGGCGACAAGAAGAACGTCAAGCTGCGCTTCGACCCGGCCTACATGAAGATGGCGGCCGACGGAAAACTTTAAGTTTTTTGCGCGCACGCACGCGCAACGTCACCACCACAACAGCATCACCCACTGTCTTGCGCGGGTCCGGCAACGGACCCGCCGGGGCCTGCTCGTCCCTTGCTTTCACCCTGATCCACGCTGCTTCCAGACCAAACCACGGAGAGAACCTTGACTACCTACGCCACTTCCCTGTCGCGCCTTTGCAGCCTCGGCACCTGCGCCGCTGCCCTCACCACCCTGCTGGCCTGCGCTCCGGCGCTGGCCGATGATGCCGCGCCGGCTGCGGCCCCGGCCGGTCCGTGGACCATCACCAAACACATCGACCTGGCCTCGCGCTATGTACTGCGCGGTGTCACCACCACCTACGGCAACGGCCAGCCACTGGGCAATCCCGGAGCCGACGCGCCCGAATCGGACCAGGCCGCGCTGCAATGGGGCATCGACTTCGTCCACAGCAGCGGCTGGAGCTTCGGCTACTGGGCCTCGACCATCAATTATTCGTACAAGCAGCTGGGCAATTCCTACGGTGATCGCAGCATCACCGAATTCCAGAAACCGCGTTCGGTGGAAAACGATTTCTACTTCGCCTACGCCGGCAACATCAGCGGCGACCTCGGCTATACCCTGGGCATGACCGGCTACTACTACGCCAACGGCAGCCATGCCAATGCGCTGGAAACCAAGGCCGGCCTGACCTGGGGCGCGCTGTCCTTCAATGCGCAGACGCTGCTCAACGACGTGGTCTGGGGCAACAAGGGCGATACCTACTGGACCCTGGTCTACACCAAGCCGCTGCCCTACGACATCACCTTCACCGGCACGCTGGGCGCCTACACCTACAGCCGCGAGGGCAAGTATCTCGGCACCCGCGACACCGCCACCGGTGCCTCCTGCGGGGCAGGCCAGGCCTTCGTGGTCAATGGCTGCTTCGCCGGCAACGGCCCCAGCAGCGGCGGCCTGCGCCACCTGACGCTGGGCCTGTCGGCGCCCTTCCCCGACTCTTCCATCACCTGGTCGCTGCAGGCCATCCTCGGCGGCTACAACCGCTTTGACGTCAAGCAGGGCAACCAGCTGGTGGGCATGCTGAGCTGGGGCTTCTGAACCGGGGAGCAATCACAGTCCAGGCAGCGCGGTGACCGTCCGTATCTGGCAGCTTTGATGCGGCGCTCCCCCTGCCTGGACGGCAGGGGCGACATAATACGGTTTCCATCCGTATCCGGCAGCGCTTGCCCGCCTATTGCAATGAGCCAACTCTTTCACCGCTATGAACCGCGCCATGGCCACGGCCTGGCGCACGATCCCATCCCGTCCATCCTGGGTCCGCGCCCGATCGGCTGGATCTCCACCCGCAATGCCAAGGGCCGTCCCAACCTGGCGCCCTACAGCTTCTTCAACATCTTCAACTACCGGCCACCCATCGTCGCCTTCGCCAGCGTCGGCAAGAAGGACAGCGTGCGCAATGCCGAGGCCACCGGCGAATTCGTCTACAACCTGGCCACGCGGGCGCTGGCCGAGCAGGTCAACCAGAGCAGCCTGGAACAAAGCGAGGTCAATGAATTCGAGCTGGCCGGACTGACGCCGGTAGCGGGGTTGGTGGTGGCCGCACCGCGCGTGGGCGAAAGCCCGGTGGCGATGGAATGCAAGGTGACGCAGATCCAGCCGCTGACCACGCTGGAGGGCCGCACGCTGGACACCTGGATGGTCTACGGAGAAGTGGTGGCGGTGCACATCGACCAGTCGCTGCTGGTCGAGGGCGTCTACGATACGGCAGCGGCGCAGCACATCCTGCGCGGCGGCGGACCGGCGGATTACTTCGAGGTGCTGCCGCAGGGCCGGTTCCAGATGCGGCGGCCCAAGTAAGCGCTGCGCGCCGGGTCAGCGCTGCGGACGATAGCGCGTGATGATTTCCTGCAGGAGTTCCTTGAGCATCTCCACCTTCTGCGGATTCATCGAGGCCAGTACCTCGCGCTCGTGCTGCTCGGCCAGTTCGATCAGGCCCGAGACCAGCCGGCGGCCATTGCGCGTGACCCGTACCAGCGTGAAGCGACGATCATCCTGGCTGGTGGTGCGCTCGACATGGCCCTGCGCTTCCAGCCGCAACAGCAGCCGCGTGACCGTGGGCTGCTTGCTTACCGCCGCATCGGCCAGGGCCGAGATGCTCATGCCGCCGTTGCTGGCCAGAATCGACAGCACGCGCCATTCCAGCACCGACAGGCCGTGTGCTTCCACCACCGCATGAAACTGGGTCGACAACAGCTGCCAGGCTTGCCCCAGCAGAGCCGGCAGGTAGTTGTCGACGAATGCCTTTGACTTTGCCATTCCCCTCGCTGCCTCTTCTTCTGAAAGCAGCAAGGATACCCCGTCCCCGGTCGCAATGGGGAGACCCATGGCCTCCGCGGACGGGGCTTTCTTGACCCCGCTCAATAGCGCCCCGACAGCAGCGCGCCAAAACCCGGCACGGCGGTACTCAACTCCAGCCTCTTGAGCATCATGTAAGTGGTGGCCACCGAGGAAGACAGCACCGGCAGGCCGACGCGATCCTCAATGGCCTGCACCGAGGCCAGCGAAGGCATCTGCACGCAGGCCGAGGCCACCACGGCATCCACGCCCCGGGTGTCGAGACGCTTGGTGATCTCGATGGGTGCGCGCGGATCCTGGCGGCCTACTTCCAGATTGTCCGGAATTTCCAGCGAGATGCTGTCGACCACTTCGATGCCTTCGTTCTCGATGTAATCGATCACCAGTTGCGTGAGCGGCTTCATGTAGGGCGTGAGGATGGACACCTTCTTGGCCCCGATGGCATGCAGGCCGTCGACCAGCGCGCCGGCACTGGTCACCACGGGAGCCGGGCCGCCATTGTCCACGGTGCGCTGGTGCAGGCGCTGCTCGGAGACACGGTGATAGCCGCGCCCCATGCTCATGATGGCCACCAGGCAGGCATAGCCGAGCACATCCACCCGCGCATCCGACAATTCCAGCGCGCAGCGGTCGCTGTCGCCATCCATGGCGGCCAGCTCTTCCTTGGTGACGTGCTTCATGCGCATGCGGCTGGAGTGGAAAGTGAAACGCTCCGGCAGAATCAGTTCACGCGCACGCAGGATGGCCGGGATCTCGGTCTCCATGGTGGTATTGGACGAGGGCACGATCTGCCCGATGCGATAGCTGCGGGCACTGTCGGCGGCTTGGCTGACTTTCGTGGTCATGGGCGATCCTTTTGAATTTCCGCCACAGCCTCGACCGGCACTTCATCCATGACAGCGTCGCCATCGGAGAAATGCGCAGCCTGCAAGGGCTGGCGATTGACGTTGAGATTGAAGACATCGAAGCGGTTGTAGTGGCCGGTGATGTCATGCATCTGGCGCGGCTGGATGCAGCGCGACAGATCGATGTCGGCATAGACGATGCCTTCCTCATCGATCAGCGGGCTGCCGATCACCCGCCCATCCGGACCCAGCACGCCGGAGAAGGCGCTGTTGCGGCGTGACAGCAGCGCGCGGGCCTGCGGATGGCTGGCTTCCATGGCCTGGATGATCTCTTCCGAGACGGTCGAGCAGGACACGATGGTGAACACCTTGCCCTCGAAACAGTGGGCCGCTGCACGCACCTTGATGGCCTCGGCCATGTCGTAGTCGGCCGGGGCGACCGGCAGCGCAATGTAGCTGGCCACGTGCACCAGCTCGCCCTGCGCCAGCAGCGAGAAGCGCGCCAGCGTATTGGTGTTTTCCCCACAGGCCAGCGCACCGAGCGGACCGATGCTGGTCTGGTGCACGCGCAGGCCCGACGCATCGCCCGGGGCCCAGGTCAGCTTCTCGGCCCAGGTTGGGACCAGCTTGCGATGGCGGCCGATGATGCGGCCATCATCGGCGATGGTGACCACGGTGTTGTAGATGGTGCCGATGCCGTGGCGGTTGCGTTCGTTCACGCCCACCACCACGTTGATCTGGTGGCGCGCGGCCGCCTGCGCGATCTTGCTGATCTCGGGACCGGGGATCTCGATGGCCGAACGCACCAGGCGTTCGAACCAGCTGCTGCCCTCGATCGGGTTCATGATCCAGCTCCAGTAGGGATAGCCGGCCACGAACACTTCCGGGAAAGCCACCAGCTTTGCACCATGGCCGGCGGCTTCGGCGATCAGCGCCACCACCTTGTCCACCGTAGCATCGGTATCGAGGAAGACCGGGGCCGCCTGGACCGCTGCGGCCTTGAAACGTTGAAGTTCGAGCATGTCAGTTCCTTGGTGAGAGAACGGCGGCCCGCACGGCAGACCGCACTTGAATCAAGAGGCTCAGGCCTTGCCCGGCGGCAGCTCGCCCACGGCGACGATGGGGTTGCGCAGGCTGCCGATCTTCTCGACGGTGGCCACCACCACGTCACCCGGCCACATCCATTCCTGCGGCGAACGGCCGGCACCGACACCGGCGGGGGTGCCGGTGGCGATGATGTCGCCTGGTTCCAGGGTGATGCCGGCGCTGATGTCGGCGATCAGGGTATCGACCTTGAAGAGCATGTGGCGGGTGTTGGAGCTTTGTTTGGTCACGCCGTTGACGGTCAGGCTCAGGTCCAGGTTGTGCGGGTCGGGAATCTCGTCGGCGGTGACGATCATGGGGCCGAAGGGTGCGTAGGTGTCCTGGCCCTTGGAATAGATCCACTGGCCTGCGCGGCGGTTGTCGCGGGCGCTGATGTCGTTCATGACGCTGTAGCCGAAAACGTAGTCCAGCGCATCGTTCTTGCTCACGCCCTTGGCCTGCTTGCCGATGATGACGGCCAGTTCCACTTCCCAGTCCATCTGGCGGGTGATGGCCTGGTTGTGCTCGATGGCGTCACCCTGGCCGATCACGGTGGTGGGCGGCTTGGAGAAGATCACCGGCTGCTTGGGCAGCTCCTTGGAGGTATCCAGGGTACGGCTGGATTCTTCCACGTGCTCCACGTAGTTCAGGCCGATGCCGAAGATGTTCTTGCGCGGACGCGGAATCGGTGCCAGCAGGCGGACATTGACCAGCGGACGGGCCACGCCCACCGGCCACTGGCCGCGATGGCGCTCCAGCAGCGCGGTGGTGCTGGTGATGGCACACGGGCCGAGGTCGATGAAGTCCAGCATGTTGTCGGGCAGCGCCTCGCCGGCGTACAGGCCCAGCTGTTGCAGGTCGACGACCAGGTCATCGACGATGGCGCCCAGGCGGGCGGCGGCGCTCACATTGGCGCGGTAGGTAACCAGTTTCATGGCATCTCACTCCTGTTGGATGTTGGTAGGGCGTTCAGAAAATCCCTGCAGCCTCACGCGGCTGCAGGGGTAATGACGGGTTGGTGGCCGTGGTGCTCGGCATAGGCTTCTTCGCGATACAGGCCCAGCTTCTCCATGACCGGCAAATCGCTGAAGCAGAACAGGCAGGCATCCTCGCTGGCGCTGCCATTGACGTGCTCATGCCAGGCCCAGGACGGAACGCAGAAGATGTCGCGCTCCTTCCAGTCGAAGCGCTGGCCATCGATGATGGAATGGCCATGGCCCTTGGCCACCTGGTAGATGAAGCTGCCGGTATGGCGATGCGCGCGGCCCGCGAAACCCGGACGCAGCAACTGCATGCTGGCACCGATGGTGGCCATCACGTGGCCGCCGCTGACCGGGTTGGTGTAATGCATCAGCAGGCCATCAAAGGGGCTGCCCTCGGTGGCGCGGGCATAGCGTTGCAGGGCTTCATAGGTCGGTCCCCACTGGTACTTGAAGAGCGGCGAGTAGGGCCTGTTCCAGCCCACATCCTGCGGACGCAGGCCCGGTGCGCCCCACAGCGCCACCGCATCGTCAACCGGATGGGCCACGGCCTGGTGCAGGTCGGGATGCACGGCGTAGAAGCCGGCCTCCAGCGCATTGACCAGCGGAATGTCCAGGCCGTCCTGCCAGATGCAGGGCAGGCCATCGGCTTCCACGCCGTGTTCGTGCCAGGTGCCATTGGGGGTGAGCACGAAGTCATTGGCTTCCAGCGTCATCTTGTGGCCGTCGACGATGGTGTAGGCACCGCGTCCTTCCATGATGAAGCGCAGGGCCGAGGAGGAATGCGCGTGCGCACTGGCGACCTCGCCAGGATGCATCACCTGCAGGCCGGAATAGAGCCAGCCGACGGCCGCCGAGACCTCGCGGCGGCCCGGATTGTCGAGATAGATCACGCGCCGGCCCGCCTTCTCCGGCGAGACCAGCGCCACCGAACGCAGCACGTGTTCGCGCAGCTCGGCATAGCGCCACAGCACCGGCACCGATTGCGATTTCGGCTGCCAGGGCTCGATCTTGTTGGCCACCGTCCAGAGTGCGCCGGTCTTCAACTGTTCCAGCTGGCGGTAGTAGGCCAGCAGTTCCGGCGTGTCCGAGACATCGGCACGGCCGGCCACGCTTTCGCGGTACTGATCGTAGGTGTCATTGCTCACGATGCTTCCCTTTCATTGACGGATGGACGGCTCAACGGCGGGTGCCGGACAGGCTGCGTTCCAGCTGGTCGCGGCCCCACTGGTAGGCGGGCGGCCAGCTCACCTCGCGCCAGCCCTGGCGGGCGCTCTCGTGCAGCAGCCAGGCCGGGTCGGCCAGCAGCGGCCGCGACAGCGCGCACAGGTCGGCGCGGCCGGAGGCGATGATGCCGTTGACCTGGTCGGCCTCGGTAATGGCCCCCACGGCGATGGTCGGCACCCCGGCCTCATTGCGGATGCGGTCGGCAAACGGTGCCTGGAACATGCGGCCATAGACCGGCTTCTGCGCCGGCGTCACTTCGCCGGAAGAGACGTCGATCACGTCGGCCCCGTGCGCATGCAGCTGGCGGGCGATTTCCACCGCCTCATCCACGGTCGTGCCGCCCTCGGCCCAGTCGGTGGCCGAGATGCGGACCGACAGCGGCAGGTGCGCGGGCCAGGCGGCACGCACCGCCTTGACCACCTCCAGCACGTAGCGCAGGCGGTTTTCCAGCGTGCCGCCATACTGATCCTGACGCTGGTTGGTCAGTGGCGAGAGGAAGCTGGAGAGCAGGCAGCCATGCCCGGCCTGCAATTCCAGCCAGTCGAAACCGGCCTCGACGGCACGTCGCGTGGCGGCCACGAAGTCCTCGCGGATGCGCGCCAGTTCCTCGTGGCTGGCCTCGGCCGGGACCTGCGAAACACCTTCCAGATAGGGCAGCGCACTGGCCGAAACCAGCGGCCAGTTGCCCGCCGCCAGCGGACGATCCGGCTGCTCCCAGCCGAGCTGGGTGGAGCCACGCCGGCCCGCGTGATTGAGTTGCAGGCCGATGCGTGCCTGGCTGTTGGCGTGGACCATGTTGACCACGCGCTTCCAGCCCTGCTTCTGTTCCTCGTTCCACAGGCCGGGGCAGCCCGGCGTGATGCGGCCTTCGGGACTGACGGCGGTGGCCTCGGTGAGCAGCAGGCCGATGCCGCCCAGCGCACGCGCACCCAGATGCACCAGATGGAAGTCGCCCGCTACGCCCTCGCGTGCCGCATACAGCAAGGTCGGCGAGGCGACCACGCGATTGTTCAGCGTCAGCTCGCGCACCTTGAAGGGCGTCAGCAGCGGCGGCGTGGGGCGCGCGCCATCGGCGGGCAGCCCGGCCCGCTTGGCCAGCCAGCGTTCGTAGCCTTCCAGCCATTGCGGATCACGCAGGCGCAGGTTCTCGTGCGAGATGCGCTGCGAGCGGGTCAGCAGGGAATAGGCAAACTGTTCCGGTTCCAGGTCTTCATAGCGGGCGATGTTCTCAAACCATTCGGTGGAGTTGCGCGCCGCATTCTGGATCTTCAGGACTTCCACCCCGCGTACCGCTTCATATCGCTGCAAACCGGCGCGCAGACTGCCTTCCTGTTTGAGCATGCGCGACAGTTCGATGGCGTCCTCCAGCGCCAGCTTGGTGCCGGAGCCGATGGAGAAGTGCGCCGTGTGGGCCGCATCGCCCATGAGCACCACCGGCACCTCGGCACCGGCCTCGCCATGCGGACGGGTCCACTGCACCCACTTGTCGCAGATCACGCGCGGGAAGCGGATCCAGATGGCCGAGCCGCGCAGGTGGGTGGCATTGGAGATGAGCTTCTCGCCATCGAGCCACGGGGCGAACAGTTTTTCGCAGAAGGCCACACCGTCTTCCTGCGACATCTTGTCGATGCCGGCCGCCTGCCAGGCGGCATCGGTGGTCTCGACGATGAAGGTGGACAGGCCATTCTCGAAACGATAGGCATGCGCCTGGAACCAGCCGTATTCGGTCGGCACGAAGATGAAGGTGAAGGCATCGAAGACTTTGCGCGTGCCCAGCCAGACGAAGCGGCAATTGCGCTGGTCGATGTCGGGCCGGAAGGTATCGGCATAGCGGGTGCGCACGGCGCTGTTGATGCCGTCGCTGGCGATGAGCAGGTCGGCCTGGTACTGGCGCGCGATCTCCTGGTCATCCTGCACCTGGGTTTCAAAGACCAGTTCCACACCGAGTTCTTCGCAGCGCGCCTGCAGGATGTTGAGCAGGCGCTTGCGGCCGATACCGATGAAACCGTGGCCGCCGCTGCTGATGACGCTGCCCTTGAAATGCACGTCGATGTCATCCCAGCGGCTGAACTCGCCGGTGATGGTGGCGGCCGATACCGGATCGGCCTCGCGCAGGTTGTCCAGCGTGGCATCCGAGAACACCACGCCCCAGCCGAAGGTGTCATAGGGACGATTGCGCTCGACCACCACTACGCGGTGAGACGGGTCCTGCAGTTTCATCAGCAGACCGAAATACAAGCCGGCGGGACCGCCGCCGATACAGACGATGTTCATGTCGCACTCCTTTGTTGTTGGTGAGCCCCCGTCTCCAGGGCGTTGCGCAGCAGGGCGGGCACATCGATGGAGCGATGCGTCTCCAGCGAGGTACACACCAGCACCTGCCGCACCTTCATGCGCAGCTCTCCGCCTGCAGCGATGCAGGACAGATTGAGCGTGAGCGACTTGCCGCCCAGGCGCTCCACCTCCAGCACCAGCGTGACCTCATCGCCCATGCGCGAGACCGCCTCGAACTGCGCATGCAGTTCCACCGTCGGCAGGCCGTAGCGCAACTGGCCGATGTAGCCGGCAAAGCCGACCCCGGGCAGCAGGTGGTCGATCCAGGCTTCGAGCAGATCGTTGAACAGCACGAAGTACTGCGGATAGAAGACGATGCCGGCCGGATCACATTCGGAAAAGCGGATGCGGTGGGCACGTTCGAATCGCGGAAATGTCATGCCGTCCTCCTCATTGCAGTGCGTGCTGTTGCAGGCTGGCACGCAGCTTGTGGCCGTGCTCGTCGGCCAGCGCCGCATCGCGCAGTTCACGCAGGACGGCGGGGGCCAATGCACGGGCATGGCGGTCCACCACCTGCATCAGGGTCTCGTAGTTGCGCAGGCCGCGCACATGGGTATCGCTGTAGCCCTTGACCAGCCGCTGGCATTGCGCCACCTCCAAGGCCAGCGCCGGATTGACCGCCGCCAGTGCGGTCACGCGCTGCCACCAGCGTTCGATGCGCTCGGTCTCCTGGGCATAACGCAAGGTGACGCGGCGGAAACGACGCCAGCGCGACAGCCCGTACAGCAGCAGGAAGCCGGGCAGCGAACTGGTCTTGATGACGCGGCCTTCCTGCGTATAGCGGCGTACCAGGCGACGCGCCCAGTGCGGTCGCGCCAGCCAGCGGCCCAGGCCGGCCGGCAGGGTTTCGCAGATTTCTTCCAGGCGCGGGTGCATGAATTCGTTGATATCGACCAGCTGTTCCTCCTTGGCGCGCACGTCGCTGCGCACCCGGTTGAAGCGGCTGCTGCGGGTCTTGATATCGGCCACGCGGATGGTGTCTTCATACGACATCCACAGAGCCAGGTAGCGCGCCGATTCGGCCAGCAGTTCCGTGTCCTGGCCGCCGGGGGCCGTGGCCAGGGCAGCGAGCCGCTGCAGGTAGAGCGCGGCGTAGTCGGGGTCCTGATAGTCGATCAGGCGACGCACGCCCTCCACCGCGATGGCGGCCACCGGATCGGGATAGGCCTGGGCCTGCTGCACCAGGCGCACGACCTGCTGGTCGGCGATAGCGGCCAGTTGCACCGGCTTGAACTGCGCTGCCTCGGCCGTTGCGCCAGGTACAGCCGCCTCGGCCTGCCGCGCCTGGTCGTGGCCGACGGCGAAGGCTTTCAGGCTGGGCTTGACGCCGACCCCGCCACGCTCGATGGTGGCTTCGAACTGGGCCCGGCTGAACGGCAGTATACCGGTGCCGCACAGGCTGCCGAAGAGCACGGCGCTGATGACGCTGCCCACCCGCTCGGCGGACTCGGCCATGTCGAAGCTGACGAAACGCTTGGCAGCCTTGCGGGCATGTTCGATCAACGCGTCGCTGTCGACCCGGCCATCGCCCATGGCGGTGCGTTCACCGATGGAATACACGCGATGGGTGGAACTGAGCAAGGTAGTACGGTCCGGCGTGACCAGGCCGCGTTGCACGGCGCGGCCCGCTTCCATCAGCTCGGAGGCGAGCACCACGTCCACGTCGCCCGGCATGGGCATCAATGCCAGCACCGGCGTGCGTGCGCCAGGCTGGCCGGCGCCGGGGAACAGTTCCACGTAGTAGATGGTGGCACCGGTGCGCTGGGCCACGCCGGGCACGGAGGTGGTCTGGGCAAAATAGCCGTTGGATTCGCCCAGGTCGACGATCCAGTCGGCCAGCACGCCACCGCCCTCGCCGCCCATGGCGAGGATGGCGATCTTGATCGGTTTAGGGGACATGGTGCAGCTCCATCTTCAAGGTCAGGTTCTTGTTCATTGCAGTCATGGCGCGTCCCGGCTCAGAAGGCGTAACGCGCACGGCGCCTGGCGTCGCGTGCCTGCAGCCAGCCGATCACCACGGTGCGCACGCGCTGGCGCAGCTTGTCCATGCGGCTGGGGTTGGTGATGATCTCGGCGCGGAAGAACGAGGGGCACAGCACCGCCGCATGCGAGACCTCGCCGCACAGGCCGCAACCCACGCAGCTGTCCACTACGGTGGCGACCGGATCACGCCGCAGCGGATCGGGGTTGCTCTTGATGGAGAGCGACGGGCAGCCCGACAGGCGGATGCAGGAGTGGTCCCCGGTGCAGGTCTCGGGATCGACGCCGAAGCGCTCGCGCACCACGCGCTGGCCGGCAGCGACGGCCTTGCGCACCTTGGGTTTTTCGCGGCGCTGCAGGTTGAGCATGCATTCGCTCTGCGCCACCAGGACCTTGGGGCCTTTCTCGGTGGTGGTCAGGGCTTCGCGCAGGGTGCTGGTCATGCGCTTCAAGTCATAGGTGCGCTTGATGGTGCGCACCCATTTCACACCCACGCCCTTGACCGCCGTCTCGATCTCATGACCGGTGCTGCGGGTGGCGTTGACGGCGCGCGAGGACGGGATGTCCTGGCCGCCGGTGGCCGAGGTGTAGTTGTTGTCGATGATGATGGTGAGGTTGTCGCTCTGGTTGAAGACCGCATTGGCCACGCCGCTGGTCAAACCGTTGTGCCAGAAGCCGCCATCGCCCATCACCGAGATGGCGCGCTTGCCGGCCGGCGCATTGAGCGCCGCCGCCCCGGCCCCGCCCAGGCCATAGCCCATGGTGGTGTTGCCCAGGTTGAAGGGCGGCAGGATGGAAAACAGGTGGCAGCCGATGTCGGCGCTGATGTGGTGCTCGCCCAGCTCACGTTCCACCAGCTTCATGGCGGTGAAGATGGGCCGCTCCGGACAGCCGGTGCAGAAGCCCGGCGGCCGTGCATGCACCGACTGGTCCAGCGTGGGCAGTTTCGCTTCCTTGATGGTGACCTCGGCGCTCCTGGCCGGGGCATTGCCGTTGGCGATGGGGATCACGCGCGGCGTGCTGGCTGCCGGTGCGGGATCGGGTTGCGCCTCGATGATCTGGTAGCGCTCCAGGAACTTGCGCACCCCGGCCAGTACGGTGGCGGTGTTGTATTCACCGGCCATCGGCAACAGGTCCTTGCCATGCAGCTGCGTGGGCAGGCCGAGCTGGCGCAGGATGTTGGCCACGTTCTGCTCGACGAAGTTGGGCTGGCCTTCTTCCAGCACCAGGATGGCGCGCTTGCCCTGGCAGAAGCGCTCAAACTCGGCATCCACCAGCGGATAAGCGACGTTCATCACGTACAGAGGAATCTTCGACTCGCCGAATACATCGGACAGGCCCAGTTGTTCCAGCGCACGGATCAGCGTGTTGTAGGTACCGCCCTGCAGGGCGATGCCGACATCGGCTGCGTCTTCGGCAAAGAACTCATTGAGCTGGCGGGCGCGGATGAATTCGATGGCGGCGGGCCAGCGCTGCTCGACCTTTTCCTTTTCATGCAGGAAGCTGGCGGGCGGCAGCACGATGCGGCTGAGATCGCGCGCCGGATTTTCCAGCGCATCCTTGACGGTGAAAGACGGACGGCGATTGGCCGAACTGACGAACTGCCCGTGCACGTGGCAGGAGCGGATGCGCATCTGCAACATCACCGGCGTGCTGCTGGCTTCGGACAGGTCGAAGCCATCCTTGACCGCCTGTACGATGCAGGGCAGGTTGGGACGCGGATCGAGCAGCCACATCTGCGACTTCATGGCGAAGGCATGGCTGCGTTCCTGCATGATGGAGGAGCCCTCGCCATAGTCTTCCCCGACGATGATGAGCGCACCGCCCAGCACCCCGCCCGAGGCCAGGTTGGCCAGCGCGTCGGAAGCGACGTTGGTGCCGACGGTGGCCTTGAAGGTCACCGCGCCGCGCAGCGGATAGTTCACCGAGGCTGCCAGGGTGGCGGCAGCGGTCGCTTCGCTGGCGCTGTTCTCGAAGCGGATGCCGTGTTCCGACAGGATGTCCTGGGCATCGGCCAGCACGTCCATCAGGTGCGAGATCGGTGCGCCCTGGTAACCGGCCACATAGGCCACGCCCGACTCCAGCAAGGCCTTGGTGACGGCCAGGATGCCCTCGCCGCTGAATACTTCCCCTGCGCCCAGGCGCAGTTTCTTGACTTCTTCTACGAATGATCGCTCGGCCATCGTGGTCCCCGTGTGCAATGAATTTCCTTGTGTTGCACTTTCGTTCCCGGGGAGGCTGGCGTCAATACATGATTAATCATGCATTAGGACTTTTGGCAGAGGCTGGATAAGGCGCGCATTCCGGGGATAGAAACAGGATTGGACCAAGGATGGAAACGGGCGGCAAGACAACTTTTCCGCCGATGGCCGGGGGCGCCAGAAAGCCTTAAACCGTGGGGAAAATCACCAATAATAATGATTTACGGATTTTTCGTTACTCGCCGACAACATCCGCTGCACGCCATCGATGACGCCATGTTGCAGCGCATATTGCCACCACGGGCCCGGCAATGAGATAAAGACGTCACAAGAACTAAAACATGATTTTTCATACATCTTGGCACGAAACTTGTTAGGCAAAGGAAGTCATTTCCGCCCTCTTGTTTCCGC
This sequence comes from Herbaspirillum sp. Her4, assembly GCF_057961335.1. NCBI lineage: Bacteria > Pseudomonadati > Pseudomonadota > Betaproteobacteria > Burkholderiales > Oxalobacteraceae > Herbaspirillum > Herbaspirillum sp. Her4. The sequence continues at coordinate 637,981 of NZ_CM176330.1, forward strand.
CCTGATGATGACAAGAGACACCACCGCCGGACTAGCCTGCAGAGGTAGCAGCCATGATGAACGTACTCCACTCCGATCCCTCCACCGGGCGCATGCCCATGCCGGCGTCGGTCGAACGCCTGCTCAATGGTTCCAACAAGCTCCTGTTCGCCTCGTCCGACCTGGACGAAGTGCGCTCCATGGTCGGCCGCGTGATGAAACCGCACCGGCTGGACCTCACCGGCCAGGGCGAGCGCCTGGATGCGCGCATGCATTACACCTCGCTGGGCGACCTGTCGGTGAGCCGCCTGCGCTATGGCTCGGCGGTACAGATCGAGCCGGGCTCGCTGGACAGCTTCTTTCTGGTGCAGATGCCTCTTTATGGGATGGCGCGTATCGAAAGCGGTGCACAGCACATCGATTCCTCGGCCGAGCTGGCCTCGGTGCTGAGCCCGCAGGAAGCCACCCGCATGACCTGGATGGCCGGTACCGATCAGCTGATGCTGCGCCTGTCGCGCTCGCTGGTGGAACGCACCCTGGTCGGTTATCTCGGCCATCCGCTCAACGAGCCGCTGCGTTTCGAGCTGGGCTTTCGCTGGCGCAAGTGTGCGCCGTGGCAATGCATGCTGTCCTACCTGATCGACTGCACCCTGCAGCATCCCGACCTGGCCATGCACAAGATCGTGGTGTCGCAGATCGAACAGCTGGCGGCCTCCATCCTGGTCACTTCGCATCGTCACAACCATTGCGAGGACGCCCCGGCACGCCGCAGTACCATCCTGCCGCGCCATGTGCGGCGCGCCCAGGATTTCCTGGAAGCCCATGCACACGAGCCGGTCACGGCCGAGCAACTGGCCCAGGCCGCCGGCGTGAGCGTGCGCAGCCTCTATGCGGGCTTCAAGGATTTCCTCGGCGTGAGCCCGATGCAATACCTGCGCGACCTGCGCATGGAACGCGCCCGCGCCGAACTCATGAGCGGCGACAGCAACCACGTGGCCGGCGTGGCGCTGCGCTGGGGCTTCGCCCACATGGGCCGCTTCAGCAACGAATACAAGCAACGCTACGGCGAATCGCCCAGCAAGACCTTGCGGGCGCGCTGACCCCTGGCGATTGACGAAAAAAATGCGCCGGGATCACCCGGCGCACAAACCCTCCAGACCAGAGAGTAGAGAAAGACCGCGTCAGCGCGGGGCCAGCCGCTGCGCCACCATGTAGCCGGAACCCGCGCCCAGTCCCGGTCCGGGATGGGTGCTGGCACCGATGTGGAAGACATTGGCCACGGTAGTCTGCTGTCCGCGCGCCCCGTGGCTGCCGGCAAACGGACGCAGCCAGAAGAACTGGTCGGGCGAACATACGCCCGAATACGGATCGCCGCCCACCAGGTTGCAGTTCAACGCCTCCAGATCGGCCGGCGAATAAGCGCGGCGGCCCACGACCCGTTGGCCCAACCCCGGCATGACCTGCTCCAGCTGCGCCTGCACCCGGTCTGCGAAGGCCTCGCGCACCTCGGCGGTCCAGCGGCCATCTGCCGCAACGGCGATCTCGCCGGCGCTGTCGCCCTTGAGGCGGGACGGCAATTCCTGCATCTGTATCCACAGGATCCAGCCCCCCGCCGGTGCGCGCGAGGGATCGGCGGCCACCGGCTGGCCGATGGCCAAGGTAGGACGCGCCGGCAGCCAGCCATTGTTGGCCCCGGTCACGTTGGCGCACACCTGCTCCATGCTCTCCGTGAGGTGCACCAGCGGCACCTGCAACAGCTCCGGGGTAGTCCAGGCCGGTGGGGCATTCAGGGCGAAGTGGATCTGCATGCCGCCACGGCCGAACTGGTAGCTCCCGGCCCGCTCCCGCACCGCCTGCGGTGCCTGCGCCAGCAGACGGCCATAAAGCTGCGGCGGCGTGACGTTGCAGACCACCGCCTGTCCAGCCTGCAACTGCGTACCGTCGCCCAGCTCGACGCCGGTGGCGCGCTGCTTGCGGCCTTCGCCGCGCGTCATGATGCGGGCCACGTCCGCGTGCGTGCGCACCTCGCCGCCGTGCCGCATGATCAGATGCGACAGGGCCGCCACCAGTTGCCCGCCCCCGCCCTTGACCACCGGCATGCCACCGCTGACCACGGCAGCGAAGGTCAGCTTGCCGATCAGGGCCGAGGTGGCATCGTCCGGACCGAGACCGGAATGCAGCACCCAAGGGGCGATCAGGGCGCGCGCCAGATCCGACTTGAGCGTGCGCTGCGCCCAGCGGCGGAAGCTTTCCATGGCATCCGCGCCAAAACCGAGCAGGCCATCCAGTCCGCGCGCCCGCCATTCGGAAAACAGCAGCCGCAGCAGCTTCCAGCCATACGGATCGCTGCCCAGCAGACCGAAGGTCAGCGCCGCATCCTGTCCGAACAGGCGCTGCGCCATGGCCAGCAAGGCCGCGCCATCGCCCGGTGCCAGCGCGTCGATGCGGGCAGCGGCATCGGCCAGGTCCTGACGCAGGGCCAGGCCGCGGCCATCGGGCGTGACCAGTCCGGTGGTGTAGGCCGGCTGCAGGAATTCCAGTCCGGCCGCCTTGAGGTCGTCGGCCAGTTCGGCATAGGCGGGGCTGCCCATGAAGAGCGGATACCAGGACGACAATACCTCGTGGGTATAACCCGGAAACAGCGTCTCGGTGCGGATGCAACCACCGGCGCGGTCATTGCGTTCCAGCACCAGCACGCGCTTGCCGCGCCGCGCCAGCAGCGCGGCGCCGACCAGTGAATTGATGCCGCTGCCGACGAAGATGACATCGGCCGCATCCGGCCCGGCAAAGGAATGTGCGCTGGCCATGTGCTTACTCCACCAGTGCCAGCACGCGCAGCGGACTGCCGGAACCGCCCTCGATCTTGAGCGGTGCGGAGAAGAGCATCGCCCCCTGCGGCGGCAACTGGTCCAGATTGCGCAGGCATTGCAGACCGTAGCGATTGGCACCGTGCATGAGCGTGTGGCAAGGATAGGGAACCGGCCACGCGTAGGACTGGCCGGCATCGGTATTGATGGTTTCCACGCCGAAGCCGTGTACCTTGCGCTGGTGGATCAGCCATTCGACAGCCGCCTGCGTGGGACCGGGCGTATGCGCACCGTCCTCGCGCAGGTTGAGGAAGGCGTCCGCATCATCGACCCGCAGCGACCAGTCGGTACGCAGCAGGACCCAGGCACCGGCCGGGATGGCACCATGCTGCGCTTCCCATTGTTCGAGGAAAGGCACGTCGAGCAGCCAGTCTTCATTGGCGGCCACTTCGGCGCTGGCATCGATCACCACGGCCGGCGCAATGAAATTGCCGGGCGCGATGGTATCGACGCTGTTGCCGGGATGGTCGCGTCCGCTGATCCAGTGCACCGGCGCATCGAAGTGGGTGCCGGTGTGCTCGCCACAGGAGAAGTTGTTCCAGTACCAGGCCGGACCGGATTCATCGTAGTGCGAGATGCGCTCGATCTTGAAGCCCTGCACCTGGCCGAATTGCGGCGGCAGTTGCAGCGCGGGGAAGGACGGAGACAGCGTTTGCGTCAGGTCGACCACGCGCAGGCGGCCATCGGCCAGACCGGCGGCCAGGGCGGGCAGCAGCGCAGTGGAGGTGTAGGGGGATGCCATGGAGGGCTCCTTCAGTGATGCGAACAGGATGAAATCAGGAGGCCATCAGGCCGCCGCCTGCAGGGCGGTGAAGCGCCCGGCATGGAACACCAGCGGTGCGGCGGGCTGGTGGCCGGTGCGCACGATGCGCCCGACCATCAGCAGGTGATCGCCCACGGTACGGCTATGGTCGTTCTCGCACACCAGCACGGTGAGCGCACCGGCGATCACCGGCAGGTCTTCCGGTGCCTGGGCCACGGCCACGCCCTCGAACTTGTCGGCGATGGCCGGGGTGGCGAAGCGGCGCGCCAACTCTTCCTGTCCGTCGGCCAGCACGTTGATGGCGAAGTGCGCACAATCGCGGAAGGCCTCCAGGTTGGGCGAGTGGTTCACCAGGCTCCACAGCACCAGCGGCGGATCCAGCGACAGCGAGGCAAAGGAATTGATGGTCAGCCCGACATCGCGTCCGTCGCGGGTGCGCATGGTGACGATGGCCACCCCGGTCGGATAGGCCCCCATCAGGTTGCGCAGGGTGCGCGGTGCCAGGTCGGTCTGGCCCCACGGGGCCGGTTGCGCCTGCAGATCAGGCGTGGCTTCGGCCAAGGCCAGGGTTGCAATGGACGACATGATGGCTCCTTATGCAGCGACGGCCACGGCCTTGGCTTGATGGCCGGCCACCAGTTCCTCGCAGGCCTGAGCATCGGCCCACCAGGGGAAGTAGCGCGGCGGGTGGTTGAAGCCTTCGGCGATTTCCTTGGCCAGCGAGGGCATCTGTCCGGCTGCACCCAGCAGGCCGAGGATGTGCGGTGGCGGCGGGGTCAGCAGGGAGTTGGTCCACTGCACCACCCACTTGGCGTAATCCCAGAACTGTTCAAAGGTCTGCTCCATCCAGTCACGGGTATAGGGCTGGTCGCCATGGGCCAGGATGGCATCGAGATAGACCTTGGCTGCCTTGGTGGCATTGTTGGCCCCTTGCCCGGTGATCGGGTCATTGGTGGCCACGGCGTCACCCAGGCCAAAGACCAGGCGGCCGGACGGCAGCGTCAGTACCGGCTTGCGCACGGTAGGCGCGAACGAACCGGCAAGGATGCCCTTGTCATCGGTCAGTTCGGCGTGCTCGGCGCGCTCGGCCTCCCAAGGCAGGAACTTGCGCAGGAAGTCCTTGGACGTGGCCAGATGCTCCTGCGCAGTCCGCACCTCGCGCCAGCAATCCAGCGGACCACCGGGGATGCCCTCGAAGACCATGATGTCGCACGGGCCGGACAGGGTCAGGGCCGGGAACACGAAGTACTCGCCGACGCCGGGGATCAGGTTGAAGGCTACGCTGGAATAGTCCGGCTGGCGCTTGAGGCCATGCACATAGGTCAGGGCCAGGGCACGCTGCGGCTTGTCGAAGGGAGACCGGGCGGCATCGCGCTCGAAGAGCTTGACCACTTCTCCCTTGCCGGCCGCCAGGATCACCAGGTCATGCTGTTCGGAAAGCACTTCCAGTTCGGCCACGCCGGCATCCTGGATCAGGACCTTGCCGCCGCGCGACTCCACCTGTTCCAGCCAGGACGACATCTTCAGACGCTGGTCCACCGCCTGTGCCGGACGGTCCAGGCGGGCGCTCCAGTCGATGGCCTTGGCTCCGGCCACTTCCGGATGCGGTACGGCAAAGCTGATGCCCTCCACCGGCGGGCATTGCTTTTCCCAGTCATTGATGCCGAGATCGCGTTCGATCTGCAGCGACGGATCGAACATGCACTGGCTGGACATGACCTTGCCGTTGCGCAGGTCATCGGGTGTGCGATTGGTCACCACGGTGACCTGATAACCCTGCTCCAGCAAACCGAATGCCAGCGGAAGACCGGCCTGACCACCACCTACGATCGCGATGCTACGCATGATGTTTCTCCTCTCGTTGTCAATCGATCCGGATCAGCTGAATGATGCGAACCGATCGTTGAAAATCGTTTAAATGTTATAAATCGTATAAATCATTGATGGCTTCACTGCGCGAGGCGCGGAATGGCCGGCACGGCCTGCTCCGGCCCCATGGCGGAATAGCCGCCATCGACGGCGTAATCGGCCCCGGTGACAAAGGAAGCGTGGCCGGACAGCAGGAAGGCCACCACATCAGCCACTTCTTCCGGGTTGCCCACGCGCTTCAACAGATGGAAATCGGCCGCCACGCGGTCGGTCTTGGCGCGGTCGCCGCCGGTCAGTTCATCCATCACGCGCGACCAGGTCCAGCCGGGCGAGACCGAGTTCACGCGGATGGCGTCACCCGCAAAATCCATGGCCATGTTGCGCGTGACCTGCACCAGCGCTGCCTTGGAGACCGGATAGAGCCAGCGCCCGGTCTGCGCCACCTTGGACGAGATGCTGGTGAAGTTGACGATGGCACCGCCGCCCGCCTTGACCAGATAAGGCCGCACCGCATGGGCGGCCATGACGGCGCTGACCAGATTCACATCCAGGGTCTTGAGCCAGTCCTGGCGTGAGGAAGCGGCACCGTCATCGAGATAGGAGGCGGCCAGGTTGACCAGGAAATCGAGCCGGCCGAAGTGCGCCGCCACTTCTTCCACGGCCTTGGCCACTTGCGCGTCATCGGTGATGTCCACGCGCCAGAAGCGACAGGCGCTGCGGTCTTCACCGGCCACGCGCTGGCCGCCGTCGGCGTCGATGTCGAACAGCGCCACCTTGACGCCATAGCTGCGCAGGCGGCGAACCACGCCTGCACCGATCAGGGTGGCACCGCCGGTGACGACCGCCACTTTGCCTTCGAGATCTTTCATTGCGCTAACCCTCTGTTGTCGGTTGTGGTGATGCAGGGAGAAGAGCATCGCTTGCTCGCTGCGCCTGCAATGCATGATGGATGCAGCAGGCCGCAAAGCCCTATCCGCAGCGCGCACGGGCTATCCATCGTTTGCGGCAATTTGAAAAGCCGGGTCCGGCAGAGGGCCCACGTTGCCGGCCGGCATGGCCGGGTTCGCCGATCGCGCAAGTTCCTGCACTCAGGGGATAGCGATGACCGAATCTGGATCATCGGTTTGCGAGCACTGCCGCGATCATTGATCCGCCTCAATTCATCTACACGCCAGGCCACTCCGCCACCCGCGCCGGTGTTTCACACAGCAGCACGCTGGAGCCGCGGCAAGTGCTGAAGCGAGCGCGTCGTCTGCACCTGACCTGCCACCACCATTTCACACACAGAGGGAAACCATGAAGAACGCACCACGCACACTGCTGGCACGCGCCCTGGGACTGGGCTGCAGCCTGGGCCTGGCCCTGGCCTGTCTGCCGGCCCATGCCATCGACGGCAGCGGCCTGCCGTCCTATCCGGACGGGCTGGAAAACTTCGGTTCGGGAGCACTGCCGCCACCGGGGGTCTACGGCATGGTCTATACCGGCTTTGCACAATACGACCATATCCGCGGCAACAACGGCCAGGACATCGGCCCGCCGGACTTCCGCGTGCAGGTCGGCGTGCTGGCACCGCGCGTGGTGTGGGTCACGCAACAGAGCATCCTCGGCGGCCAGTTGGCCTTCCACGCACTGGCACCGCTGCTGGATGTGGATGTGCGTGCAGGCGGCCGCAATTTCCACAGCCGCGGCCTGGGTGACATCACCGTCGGCCCGGCCCTGGCGTATCACGCCTCGCCGGCCCTGCATTACGCCGTCGGCTTCGACATCACCATGCCCAGCGGCCAGTACAGTGCCGACAATCCCTCCAGCCTGGGCAAGAACATCTGGGTCTACCAGCCGCTGGTGGCCCTGAGCTACATCCAGCGCGAAGGCGTCAATGCCGACGTCAAGCTGATGTATGACTTCAACGGCCGCAACGGTGCCACGCAAACCCGCTCGGGCCAGGCCATCCACGCCGACTACGCGCTGGGCTGGGGCTTCGGCAACGGCCTGGTGGCCGGGGTGGGTGGCTATGCCTACCAGCAGGTGACCAATGACAGCGGCCCCAATGCCGCAGCCGGCAAGTCGCAGGCACTGGCCATCGGCCCCAACCTCAAATACGACAACGGCAAAGGCCTGGTGGTCACTGCCAAGTTCCAGCAGGAATATGACGTCCGCAATCGCCCCGAGGGCAAGCAGTTCTACGTGAAGGCCATCCTGCCGTTCTGACGCGGCTCACGGACTGGCTCTCCCGCCATCGGCCAGGACGGCCGGTGGCGGGCCTCTTCCCTGCCGGCCATCGCCGGCGACCTCATTTGCAGGAGTTCCGCTCATGGACACCCAGCCTGGCACCACGCGTCCTCTGCCCCTGGCATTGCGCATCGGCCTCACCTTCGGCACGCTGGTACTGCTGTGCATCCTGTCCGGCGTGATCGGGCTATGGCAGTTGCAGCTCGTCACCGGCAAGCTCGATGCCGTGGTCAACGACGGCAATCTCAAGCTGGCGCTGGCACAGGACCTGTCGCGGCAGGTCCATATCGGAGTGGAATCCTTCCAGAGCGTCATCATCATCAGCGACAAGGCGGCGGCCGAGGCGGCCATGCAGCGCGGGGGCGCGGCGCATGAGCGTTTCATCAAGCAGCGCAAGGCACTGCTGGCACTGGTGTCCGATGAGCAGATGCGGCAACTGACGCAAACCGTCTTCACCGTGAACGACCAGAAGGCCGAACCAGCCTTTGGATACTTCGTGCAACTAAGTATGGCCGGACAGCGCGAGGAAGCCGGCCGCTGGCTGGCCACGCAACTCAATCCGGCGCTGGCGCAATTGCAGGCGGCGATCCAGGCACTCATCGATGTCCAGACCGAACGCAATCATCAGCTGCAACTGCAGAGCCAGCGGGACAGCCAGCGCGCGCGCTGGCTGATGGGAGCGTGCTTCGTGGCTTGCCTGGTCTTTGCAGGCGGGGCGGGTTACGCGCTCATTGCCGGCATGCGCAAGAGTCTGGGGGGCGAACCGCATGATGCGCTGCATGTCGCGCACGAGATCGCCGGCGGCAACCTGGTGGTGACGGTACCGGTGGCCGGACGCGACCAGGCCAGCATGATGGCGGCCATGCGCGAGATGCGCGACAAGCTCATCGCCGTGGTCGGCCTGGTCAATCACAATGCGCAGGCGGTGGCGTCGGCCAGCCAGCAGATCGCGCAGGGACATCATGATCTCTCCGAGCGCACCGAAATCCAGGCCAGCTCCTTGCAGCAGACCACGGCCTCGATGGGTGAACTGAGCAGCAAGGTGCGCTACACCGCCGACCAGTCGGCGCTGGCCTGTCGCCTGTCCGATGAAGCATCGGCCGCGACCCGCAGCGGGCGCGAAGTGGTGGAGCGCGTCATCGCGCAGATGCAGGAAATCGATACCAGCTCGGGCCGGATTGTGGACATCATTTCGGTCATCGAGGGCCTGGCCTTCCAGACCAACATCCTCGCCCTGAATGCGGCGGTGGAAGCGGCGCGTGCGGGAGAGCAGGGGCGCGGCTTTGCGGTGGTGGCGACCGAAGTGCGCACGCTGGCCCAGCGTTCGGCAGCGGCCTCGCGCGAAATCAAGCAACTGATCCTGGCATCGGTGGACAGCAGCGCCGCTGCCAGCAAGCTGTCGCGCGAGGCCGGGGCGGCCATGCAGCAGGTGGTGGAGAGCATTGAACGCGTCAACAGCGTGATGCGCGATATCTCTTCGGCCAACCAGGAACAGAGCACCGGCATCGGCGAAGTGAACCAGGCGCTGATCCAGCTCGACGACCTCACGCAAAAGAACGCGGCACTGGTGGAAGAAGCGACGGCGGCCTCGATTTTCCTCAATGACAAGGCGGGCGAACTGGCGCGTTCGGTGCGGACTTTCCAGCTGCCCGTGATTGCCTGATGACAAGAGCGCGTCAGACTTTTCCCACATCAAAAGCACAGGATGACTGATCCCCCTGCGGCTTCATCCGGCGCATCATGGCTCAGCTGTGGGCAAGGCGAGGACTTGCTCACGCTCCGGATTTCCCTCAAGGAAACGCGCCATGAAAAAAATAAGCATCTCCGCCAATCGCCGCCGTTTCCTGCGCGGCGCGCTGACCGCCGCGCCCGCTGCCGCGCTGGCCGTCACCACCGGCAGCCTCTCCGCCAGTGCCCAGGAACAAGCCGGCAACGTCCCCTACAAACCCGTCTTCTTCAACCAGGATGAATTCGCGCTCCTGAGCGCCCTGGCCGATACCCTCATCCCCGCCGACGAGACCGGGCCCGGTGCGCTCGAAGCGGGCGTACCCGCCTTCATCGATGCGCAGATGAATACCCCCTACGGGCAGGGCCAGCTGTGGTACATGCAAGGCCCCTTCACCCCGGACGCTCCGCCCGAATTCGGCTACCAGCTGCCCTATCCGCCACGCGAACTGTACAAGAAGGGACTGGCCGAATTCGACGCGGCCATCCGCCAGCAGTACGGCCACGGCTATGTGGAACTGAACACCCAGCAACGCGAAAAGATGATGGGCGAGTTCGAGAAGGGCGACCAGGGCAGCCTCAAGATGGCCACCATCCCGCCTGCGGCGCTGTTCAACCTGTTGCTGCAGAACGTGCACGAAGGCTATTTCTGCGACCCCACCGATGGCGGCAACAAGGGCATGGGTTCGTGGAAGATGATCGGCTTCCCCGGTGCCCGCGCCGACTATTACGACTGGGTTGACCAGTACGGCCGCACCTATCCCCTGCCTCCGATCTCGCGCGGCTGATCGCTGCTTCCTCCTCGCATCGTTTGACCCAGAAAGCCCAAGCATATGGCCAACAAGAACATGAAAGCAGTCGACGTCGTCATCGTCGGCTTCGGCTGGACCGGTGCCATCATGGCCAAGGAAATGACCGAGGCCGGACAAAGCGTGGTGGCGCTGGAACGCGGCGTCTATCGCGACACCTATCCGGATGGCGCCTATCCCAAGACCATCAATGAGCTGGAATACCAGCAGCGCTTCAAGTTATTCCAGAATCTGAACAAATCCTCGTTCACCTTCCGCCGCAAGACCGGCGACAGCGCCATCCCCTATCGCCAGATCGCCATGTTCAAGCCGGGCGAAGGCGTGGGCGGTGCGGGCCTGCACTGGTCGGGCTGCCACTGGCGCATCCTGCCGGAAGAGTTGCGCATGCGCAGCCATTACGAGGAACGCTACGGCAAGGGCTTCATTCCCAAGGATATGACCTTGCAGGACTGGGGAGTGACCTACGAGGAACTGGAGCCGTATTTCGATTTCGCCGAAAAGATGATGGGCACCTCCGGCACCGCCTACCGCGTCGGCGGCAAGGTGGTCGACGACAGCGGCAATCCCTTCGAAGCCAACCGCTCGGACAACTTCCCGCTGCCCGCACAGAAGGAGCAATACCAGGCCGCGCTGTTCCGCAAGGCCGCGCAGCAGGCGGGCTTCCATCCCTTCACCCTGCCCTCGGCCAATGCCTCGGCGCCCTACGTGAACCAGTACGGCTGCCAGATGGGGCCCTGCACCTTCTGCGGCTACTGCTCCGGCTATGCCTGCTACAACTATTCCAAGGCCTCGCCCAACGTCAACATCATGCCGGCCCTGCGCAAGAGTGCGCTGTTCGAATTGCGCAGCAGCTGCAACGTGCTGCGCATCGAACTCGACAGCACCCGCAAGAAGGCCACCGGCGTGACCTACGTGGATGCCAATGGCGATACCGTGTTCCAGCCGGCCAACATCGTCATCGCCAGTACCTTCGCGTACAACAATGCGCGGCTGTTCCTGCTCTCGGGCATCGGCAAACCCTATGACCCGGTGAGCAACACCGGTGCGGTCGGCCGCAACATCGCCTTCCAGATGATGTCGACCATCAATGCCTTCTTCGATCCGGGCAAGAACATCAACGGCTTCATCGGTGCCGGTGGCAATGGCGTGGCGGTGGATGATTTCAATGGCGATCACATGGACCACGGCCCGCTGGGCTTCGTCGGTGGCTCGCCGATCTGGTGCAACCCGGCCGGGGCCAAGCCGATCTCGGGTATCGCCGTGCCCAGCGGTACGCCCAAGTGGGGCCGCGACTGGAAGCGTGCGGTCAAGGCCAGCTATCTGAACACCATGTCCTTCGACGTGCATGGCGCCAACATGGTCTATCGCGACGTGTATGTGGATCTCGATCCCAACTACAAGGATGCCTTCGGCCAGCCGCTGCTGCGCTTCACCTTCGACTGGAAGGACAACGACATCCGCATGAGCCGCTACGTCACCGACCAGGCGGTCAAGATCGCCCACGAACTGAAGGCGCGCGAGATCAAGGTCACCGTCAAGGACTTCGGTGCCGCGCCCGACCTGCGCAGCTACCAGACCACGCACTGGGCCGGTGGCGTGGCCATGGGCACGGATCCGTCCACCAGCGTGGTGAACCGCTACCTGCAGAGCTGGGATGTGCACAACGTCTTTGCGGTGGGCTCGGGCGTGTTTGCCCAGGGCATCGGCTACAACCCGACCGGGGCGGCGGTGGCGCTGACCTACTGGTCGGCGCGCGCCATCCGTGAGCAATACCTGAAGGACCCGCGACCGCTGGTCAGCGCGTGAAGACGGGAGCGATGATGAAACGACTGATCCTGATCTCCGCCCTGGCGCTCGGTACGGCGGCGCTGGCCGCCAGTGCCGCCTACAACCTGGCGCATGCCGATGCATCGCTGAGCGTTCCTGCCCCACCCAAGCCGCCCGTGGGCGCGCGCCTGCTCAACCGGGAGACCCCACCCCTGCGCCCGCTGGCCACGCCGCCAGCCGATGCGGCACTGGCCGAGCGCGTCGCCAAAAAAGACAGCCCCAGTGCCGATGACCAGCTACTCTTGCGCGGTGCTTATCTTGCACGCGCCGGGGATTGCGTGGCCTGCCACACCAGCAAGGGAGGTGCGCCCTTCGCAGGCGGACTGGCGCTGGCCTCGCCGATCGGTGCGATCTACTCCACCAACATCACGCCCGACAAGGAACACGGCATCGGCGACTGGAGCTACGAAGATTTCGCGCGCCTGATGCGCACCGGCGTGACCAAGGCGGGTTATACGGTCTATCCGGCCATGCCCTATCCCTCGTATTCGCGCCTGACCGATGAGGACATGCAGGCGCTGTACGCGTATTTCACCAAGGCCGTGCCGCCTTCGGCGCAGGCCAATCGTGCCAATGACATCCCCTGGCCCTTGTCGATGCGCTGGCCGCTGGCGATCTGGCGCAAGTTGTTCGCGCCGACACCAGCGCCCTATGCGGCACCCGCCGGGACTGACGCACAACTGGCGCGGGGGGCCTATCTGGTGGAAGGACTGGGCCATTGCGGCAGCTGCCACACGCCGCGCTCGACCACGATGCAGGAGAAATCGCTGCGGGATGACAGCAGCCGCCTGTATCTCTCCGGCGGGCAGGTGGTCGATGGCTGGAGCGTACCGTCGCTGCGCAACGAGCATGGCGGTGGCATCGCGGGCTGGAGCCAGGCCGACCTGGTGGAATTCCTGCGTACCGGCCGCAACCAGTACACCGCTTCCTTCGGTGCCATGAATGACGTGATCGAGCATTCCATGCAATACATGACCGAGGCCGATCTCAATGCGATGTCGCGTTACCTGTTGAGCCTGGCACCACGCAACGGAGCCGAGCCCTATCGCTATGACGAGGCCGCGGCCACGGCGGCTTACGAAGGACGTCCGCAGACGCCGGGCGCAGCGCTCTACCTGGATCGCTGCGCGGCCTGCCATCGCAGCAACGGCACCGGCTATGGCAAGGCCTTCCCGGCGCTGGCCGGCAATCCGGTGCTGCAAACCGCGGATGCCACCTCGGCCATCCGCATCATCCTGCAAGGCGGACGCCAGCCCTCCACCGATTCCGCCACGGCGGGGCTGGTGATGGCACCCTATGCGCAACTGCTCAACGATCAGCAGGTAGCCGAAGTCACCTCCTACATCCAGACCGCCTGGGGCAATCGCGGCGCGACCGTGAGTGCGGCCGATGTGGCCAAGATCCGCAAGACGGCCAAGCCCGTAGAAGACCGGGCACCCTGAGCGCAACGCCGCTGCACCCCTTCAATGCAGGCTACGGGCGGCACGATCAATCAGGTCGGCCACCTGTCGCGGATGCGAGACCAGCGACAGGTGGCTGGAAACAATGGTCTCGGTCTGCGCCTTCATGGCAGCGGCAAACTGCTGCTGCACGGCGGTCGACAAGGCGTGATCTCCCTGCGTGACCAGATACCAGCCGGGCTTGTCGTGCCAGGCCGCGTGCATGACCGCTTCCGCGAAGGCGCTGGCGGCAATGGGCTGCTGCACGGCCGCCAGCGCACGTACCTGATCGACCGCCACGTCGTGCGCCATCACCTGCGCAAATACCTTGGGGTCATCCAGCCAGATGAGTCCGTCGTGGTCCGGCTGCAGGCCCTGCATGGGTGCCTGCAGTCGCTGCAAGGCCTGCGCCACGCTCTCGCCGGAATCCGGTGCCAGCGCTGACAGATAGACCAGTCCCTTCACCTTCTCCTGATTCCCGGCCTCCGAAATCACCGCCCCGCCCCACGAATGCCCGACCAGCAGCACCGGATGCGGCTGGCGCGCAATGACGCGGGAAGTGGCCGCCACATCGGCCGCCAGGCTGCTGAGCGGATTCTGTACCGCCGTCACGTGATAACCCTTGCGTTGCAGGAGCGCGATCACTTTGCTCCAGCTGGAGCCATCAGCGAACGCGCCGTGGACCAGGACGATATCGATCAAGGGGGCGGGCTCGGTACGCATGGTCTGGGCCGGTGAGAGAAACGAGATCAGAAAAAGCCAGGCCATCAGGCCGGCCAGCATCCAACGCCTGCGCAGGCGATGGCGGTCCAGGTTGTGCTTCATCGCTCTTGCGCTCCTCATCCGATGAAGGTGGCCTGTGGCACCCAGTGCGCCGGGAAGCCAGCGGCAGCCAGGGCGGGTGTGCAGCCATGGGCCTGGTAACTGGCCACGCCCTGGCTGATGAAGGCATCCAGCGCCATCATCGCGTGCAGTTCCGCTTCATCGGCGCAGGAAGCCAGGATGAGTCCGCCGCCGCCCGCCGCCAGCGGGCCCGCGCATATCACGCGGCCCTGCTTGATCTGCGCGGCAAGCCAGGCCTTGTGCGGGTCGAGGTGCCGCTGCACTTCCTCGATGGGTCGGGTATAGGTGAGGACGATGGCAAAGATCATGATGCGCTCCCGATCAGTTGGCCAGCAGGTCGGCCACGACGGACGGGATCTCGTCCAGCGCCGCGCGCATGGATTGGCTGCGCAGCTCGGCCCCCTTGGTCAGCCGTTCGGCACGTACGAAGCGCACGCGCTGGATGCCGAGGAAACTGAAGAAGGCCTTCAGGTACGACTCCTGATGATCCATCACCGCCGCCGGTCCGCTGGAATACATGCCACCGCGCGTGGAAGCCACGATCACCGCCTTGTCACCGGACAAACCCAGCGGCCCCTGCTCGGTATAGCGGAAGGTGCGTCCCGGCTGGGCCACACGGTCCAGCCAGGCCTTGAGCTGGCTGGGCACCGAAAAGTTGTACATCGGTACGCCCAGGACGATGACGTCACTGTCGAGGAATTCGCTGACCAGCGTCTCTGAAAGCGCGTGCTCGGCCAGTACGCCCGCATCCGTGACGCTGCCACCGGGCTGGCGGAAGCCGGCGGCAATGGCACCGTCCAGGTGGGCGATGGGCGCACTCACCAGATCGCGTGCGCTGACCCGGGCTTGCGGATGCCGGGCCTGCAGATGATCGACGATGGCCGCGCTCAGGACACGTGAGGCGGAGGCATCGGCCAGGATGCTGGTATCGAGGTGGAGAATCTTCATGGCGAGGTCCTTTTATTCATCAATGAGGAAGAGCACGGGACTGACGATACCGACGCAAAGGCCGCGCCACTAGCCATCATCGGCGCACCAGATTGTTCCATGCATGGAACAATGCCGATCTTATAATCAGGCTTTCCCTCATCGTCGGAGCGCGCATGGAAGACCTCAACGATCTCGCCTTGTTTGCGTCTGTCGTGGTGCACGGCAGCTTCTCGGCAGCCGCCCGTGCGCTCGACATTCCCAAATCACGCATCAGCCGCCGGGTGGCCGAGCTCGAACAGCGACTGGGCGTGCGGCTGCTGCAACGTTCCACACGGGTGGTGCGTGTCACCGATGTGGGTGCGGCTTTCTTTACCCACTGCGAAGCCATGACGCAGGCGGCGCGGGCGGCGGTGGAAGTGAGCGAACAGGCGGGGGCCAAACCTGCGGGCCGGCTAAGGGTGAGTTCGCCCATGGGAGTGGCGCACATCTTCCTGGCGCCGCTGCTGGCGCGCTTCCTGTGCGCCCATCCTGACGTGCGGCTGGAGCTGGAATTGAGCAATCGCCGGGTCGATGTCATCGGCGAGGGTTTCGATGTGGCCATGCGGGTCAGGAGTACGCTGGAAGATTCCAACCTGGTAGTGCGTACCTTCGGCACCAGCCAGCAGGTACTGGCTGCCAGCCCTGCGTACATTCGGCGACATGGTCCCTTCGACAGCGTGGAGGCTCTGCAAGGACAACGCGGCCTGGGTCCCGGCGGCATGCCGGGCCAGGCCCAGCGCTGGCGACTGCACGGTCCGCAGGGAGAAGTCGCCGAGATCGACTACGTCGCAGCCATGGTGACGG
Organism: Herbaspirillum sp. Her4; assembly: GCF_057961335.1. Classification (NCBI taxonomy): domain Bacteria; kingdom Pseudomonadati; phylum Pseudomonadota; class Betaproteobacteria; order Burkholderiales; family Oxalobacteraceae; genus Herbaspirillum; species Herbaspirillum sp. Her4. The sequence goes on from NZ_CM176330.1 coordinate 654,104, forward strand.
ACGACATGCATCTGGCGATGCAGGCTGCCATCGGCGGTGCCGGCGTGGCACTGCTGCCCTTCAACGTCTGCCACGCTGCCATCGAAGGCGGTCAATTGAGGGTGCTGCTCCCTCAGCATCGTGGCACGCCGCATCAGCTGCATGCGGTGTTTCCGTCGCGGCGCGGACTGGTGCCGGCCGTACGCGCCTTCATTGAATTCATGGCGGTTGAGCTGTCGCAGACCATGCAGCAGGAAAACCAGGCCTTGTTGGCGCTGCTGGCGCACAAGCCAGCGCGGACCGGTAAGCCCCGGATCAGGCGGACTGGCAGCGCCTGAGCTCGTCCCGCAGGTCGGCTGCGAATGTCTCCGCCAGTGCCAGCCGCTTGCCGGGATAAGGGAAGATGATGGCGCAACGCGTATCGAGCTCTTCCACCACCGGCCGGATCACGACGCCCGCGCTGACGAACGGTTCCGCCGTGATGCGCGATACCAGCGTGATCCCGGCCCCTTCCGCCACCAGCGCACAGGCCACCAGCGAATTGGGCGTCTCCATGGCCACCTGCACCGATACCCGCAGCTTGGACAGCGCATCATCGATCTGGTAGCGCATGTAGCTGTGCTGCGACAGCAGGATCATCCGCTCTCCATCCAGCTCCTTGAGCGAGATCCGCTTGCGGCGCGCCAGCCGGTGCCCGACCGGCAGCACCAGTGCGCGCTCCAGCGGTTCCAGCGGTTCGATCGAAATCGAAGGCTGTGATAGCGGCAACTCGACAATTCCTATATCGAATTGCTTCGTCGCAACCATCTCGGCAATCTGGCGTGACGGCAAGGTCTGCACGAAGACCGACACCTGCGGACGGGCCGCCGCGAAGCGTGCCACCGTACGCGGCACCAGGCTCTGCGAGAGCGCCGGCAATGTCGCAATGCGCAATGCACCGGCCCGCTGGTGCCCGATATCGTGCGCCACCTGGGCAATGCGGTCGAGGTTGCCATAGATCGGTTCGAGCTCTGCATAAAGGGCCTGGGCCTCGGGTGTGGCGACCAGTTTGCGGCCGCGCCGCTCGAACAGGTCGTAGCCGATCCTGATCTCCAGATGCGCGATGGCCCGGCTCACCGCCGGCTGGGTCACGCTCATCATCTGGGCGGCACCCACTACGGTGCCGGTGCGCATGACCGAATAGAAGGCTTCGATCTGGCGCAAATTCACGCTGTTTCTCATATAACCAACTCGCTGTAATGGTTCGGCAAATATGCCTCAAGGAGGTGCAGTATCGCATCTTTGCAGTGCCTTTTCCCTCGTAAATTCGCTGATTTGCACCGCAACAAGACACATAACAAACAGGCATAAGCAACCCTCGAAATTTTAATATTTGAGGCGCGGAGGACTGCCTACACTAGGGGCTCCTGCTGTCCATTCAACTGCAGTCCCTACCCGGAGGAATACCTGATGCGAAGCGTTCTTGGCATAACGATGGCGGCCGCCTTGCTGGCCACGGCAACTTCCCATGCGGCGGAAACGGTCTATGTCGGCGGCTACGGCGGTTCGACCGAACAGGCCTTCAAGGAAAAGATCATTCCGCCGTTCGAAGCGAAGACCGGCAGCAAGGTGGTCTACGTATCCGGCAACTCCACCGACCTGCTGGCCAAGCTGCAAGCGCAGAAGGGCCGCCAGGAAATGTCGCTGGCCATGATCGACGATGGTCCGATGTACCAGGCCGTCGGCCAGGGCCTGTGCGCCAGGATCGAAGAAGGCAGCGGCTCGCGCGAGGCCTATCCCAACGCCCGCATGATCGGGGACAAGTCGATCGGCATCGGCTTCATCGCCACCGGCCTGGCTTACAACAAGGAAGTCTTTGCCAGGAACGGCTGGAAGGCCCCCGACTCCTGGCAGGACCTGACCAATCCCAAGTACAAGCAGAAGGTGGTGATTCCGCCCATCACCAACGGCTATGGCCTGCTGACGCTGGTCATGATGGCGCGCCTCAACGGCGGCAGCGAAGAAAAGATCGCACCGGGTTTCGACGCCATGATCAAGAAGGTGGCGCCCAATGTGCTGGCCTGGGAGCCCTCTCCGGGCAAGATGGCCGAGATGCTGCAGACCGGTGAGGCGGCCCTTGCCGTCTGGGGCAATGGCCGCGTGCAGGCGGTCATCGACCAGGGCGCACCGGTGGAATTCGTCTATCCCAAGGAAGGGGCGGTGGCACTGATGTCGGCCGCCTGTGTCGTCGAAGGTGCACCGCAGCCCAAGCTGGCGCAGCAGTTCCTGCAGTACGTGCTGTCGGCCGAGGTGCAGGCCATCCTCGCCACGGCCCAGGGCTGGGGACCGGTCAACAAGAACACCAGGCTCGCACCGGAGGTCATGAAGCGCGTGGTCTACGGACCCGAGAAGGTGAGCCAGATGATCGCTCCCAACTACGGCGTGATCAATGCCCAGCGCGCCGAGTGGACCAATCGCTGGAACCGCGCCGTCGAGCGCTGAGCGCTCCTCCTTGCCAGATCAGACCAGGGGATTTCCTCCATGAGCTTTCTTCAATTGAATGGCCTGTCCAAGCACTACGGCGATGTGGTGGCCGTGGGACAGTGCGAGCTGTCGGTGGCCAAGGGCGAATTCATCAGCCTGCTGGGCCCCTCGGGCTGCGGCAAGACCACCACGCTGCAGATGATCGCCGGCTTCGTGCAGCCCAGCAGTGGACGCATCCTGCTCGATGGCCGCGACATCACCGACATCAAGCCGAGCCGGCGCGGCCTCGGCATCGTCTTCCAGAACTACGCCTTGTTCCCGCACATGACGGTGGCGCAGAACGTCTCCTTCGGCATGGAGATGCAGGGGCTGGCCAGCGGTGAACGCAACCGGCGGGTGGCGGAAACGCTGGAGCTGGTGCACCTGGCTGCACTGGCGCAACGCTATCCCAAAGAGCTCTCCGGGGGCCAGCGCCAGCGTGTTGCGCTGGCCCGCGCGCTGGCCATCCAGCCACCGGTGCTGCTGCTGGATGAGCCGATGGGTGCGCTTGATGCCAAGCTGCGCGAAGAAATGCAGATCGAACTGCGCGCCCTGCAGCACCGTGTGGGTGTGACCACCATCATGGTCACGCATGACCAGGCCGAGGCCATGACCCTGTCCGATCGCGTGGTGCTGATGAACAAGGGCTGCATCGAACAGATCGGCCGTCCCTACGACATGTACGAACAACCCAACGGACGGTTTTCCTCGACCTTCCTGGGCAAGGCCAACGTGTTTGCCGGCACCCGCATGCAGGGCCGCGACTGCGTCGAACTCCAGGGTTATCGCCTGCCTGCCTCCGATCTGGCCACCCACGGCGAGGTCGAATACATCGTGCGTCCCGAGAAGCTGGAATTCACCACGCCGGAAACAGCCATGCTGGCCGGGCGCGTGGAGGCACGCGTATTCCTCGGCAATCACTGGCTCTATCAGGTGCAGACCCCGCTGGGCCTGGTGCAGATCAGCCAGTCCAACAGGGGTGCCCCCAGCTCGGCCGAAGGCGATACGGTCAGCCTGCGCTGGGCCGCGGAACATGCGCACGTGGTCCCCCGTGCGGGAGCCGCGCGATGACCGCCCGCAGCAGCGCCCTGCCCTACTGGATGGGCACACCGGCCGCCCTGCTCACGCTGGCCTTCGTGGTGCTGCCGCTGGTGGTGACCTTGTCGCTGAGCTTCTTTCCGTTCGTGGCCGGTGGCGGCACGGGCGATCAGCTCACGCTGACCCACTATCTCGACATCGCCACCGATGACTACTTCCAGAGCATCTTCCTGCGCACCTTCGGGCTGGCGCTGGTGGTCACCCTGATCTGCATTGCCATCGGCGTACCGGAAGCCTATGTGCTGTCGCGCCTGTCGGAAAGATGGCGGGCGGTGTCCATCGTGATCGTGCTGGGCCCGCTGCTGATCTCGGTCGTGGTCCGCACCCTGGGCTGGGCCATCCTGCTGGGCAACGAAGGCGTGATCAACAAGGCCTTGATGGCGATGGGTCTCATCGAGACACCGCTCAAGATGCTGTTCACCTTTACCGGCGTGGTGATCGCCCTGGTGCATGTGCTGGTGCCGATGATGGTGCTGGCCGTCTGGGCCTCGCTGCAGAAGCTCGATCCGGCCACCGAACAGGCTGCCGAATCGCTGGGCGCGGGACTGGGAACCATCATGCTGCGCATCGTCTTCCCGCAGGTGATCCCGGGCGTGCTCTCGGGCGGACTGATCGTGTTTTCGCTGGCGGCCAGCGCCTTCGCCACGCCGGCCATCATCGGCGGACGACGACTGAAAGTGGTACCGACCACCATCTATGACGAATTCCTCGGCAATCTGAACTGGCCACTGGGGGCGGCGCTGTCGGTGGTGCTGCTGGTGATCGTGCTGGCTGTCTCGCTGGGCGTGAACCGCCTGGTGGAGCGCCGCTACAGGCAGGTGTTCCAATGAAGACGCGCGCTCCGCTTCCGCTGTTGCTGTTCCACTTCGCCTTTGCGGCCTTCATGCTGGCTCCGCTGGTGATGGTGGTCTGCGTTTCCTTCACCGACAAGGGCTATATTTCGCTGCCCTTCGATGGCGCCTCGCTGCGCTGGTACGGTGCCATTCTGCGCGAGGACAGTTTCATGACGGCCTTCTATCGCAGCCTGTCGCTGGGTGTCACGGCAGCCACGCTGGCCACCTTGCTGGCGGTGCCGGCCGGCATGGCCATCGCCTGGTATCGCTTTCCCGGACGCGATGCCTTGCTGGGGCTGTTGCTGTCGCCGCTGATGGTGCCCAACATCGTGCTGGGCATCGCACTGCTGCGCTTGCTGACCTTGCTGGGCTCGCCCGGTACCGCTTGGGGCCTCACGGTGGCACACACGGTCATCGTGCTGCCCTACGTACTGCGCCTGGTGGTAGCCGCAGCCACCGGCTTCGACCGCACCATCGCGCAGGCCGCGCAATCGCTGGGTGCATCGGCCTGGACGGTGTTCCGCCGGGTCGAGCTGCCGCTCATCATCCCGGGCGTGGCGGGGGGCTGGATCATTGCCTTCATCAACAGTTTCGACGAACTGACCATGTCCATCTTCGTCGCTTCCGCCGGTACCGAGACCCTGCCGGTGAAGATGTACAACCACATCGCCAACACCATCGATCCGCTGCTGGCCTCGGTCTCCACGGTACTCATCGTGCTGACCCTGGTGCTGATGGCGCTGCTGGAACGCTTCTACGGGCTGGACCGGATTCTCTCTGGAAAGACATCATGATTTCAACGGATATCGATACGCTGGTCATCGGCGGCGGTGTGGTGGGCATGTCCATCGCCTACGGCCTCTCCAAAGCCGGCGAACGAGTGCTGGTGCTGGACGAGGGCGACGATGCCTTTCGTGCCGCACGCGGCAATTTCGGCCTGGTCTGGGTGCAGGGCAAGGGCGAAGAACGGCCCGACTATGCGCGCTGGAGCATGGCCTCGGTGCTGCGCTGGTCCTCCTTTGCGCAGGAGCTGACGGCGGCCAACGGCATCGACCTGGAGCTGCAGCAGATCGGCGGCCTGCAATTCTTCCTGGACGAGGACGAACTGCGGGCCTACGTACGGAAGCTGGAAAACCTGCGCGCCGCCGTCGGTGACTACCCCTTCGAGGTCCTCGATCCGGTCGCGCTGAAACAGCTCTCGCCGCACATCGGCCCGGAAGTGGTCGGTGCGGTCTACGGTCCGCGTGACGGCCACGTCAGTCCGCTGCGCCTGTTGCGCTCGCTGGTACAGCGCTTTCACACGCTGGGCGGCATCCTGCGCAATGGCGTGCGCTGCGAGCAGATCGTCCATCGTGCCGACCGCTTCCACGTGCAGGCGGGCGGCAAGGAATACGTCGCCGGCAAGCTGGTGCTGGCGGCCGGGCTGGGCAACCGCACGCTGGGCCCGATGGTCGGCTTGCATGCCCCGGTCGCGCCCAATCGCGGACAGGTGCTGGTGACCGAACGCATGCAGCCCTTCCTGCGCCATCCGTCGGGGCACGTGCGGCAGACCGGCGAGGGCGTGGTGCAGATCGGCGATTCAAAGGAGGACGTCGGATTTGATGACCGCACCTCGATCGATCAGCTGGCCCACATCGCCCATCGCGCGCGCAAATATTTTCCTCTGCTCGACGGGGCCAACGTGGTCCGTACCTGGGGAGCGCTGCGGGTGATGACGCCGGACGGCTTCCCGATCTACGAAGAATCACGTCAATGCCCGGGCGCCTTCCTGGTGACCTGCCACAGCGGCATCACGCTGGCCGCCATGCACGCCGGTCCCCTGGCGGACTGGATCCGGGGTGCGGCCGAGCCAGCCGCCATTTCCACCTTCAAAGCGGAGCGATTCCATGTTCAAGTCCATGCTGACGGCCAGTGAAGACCAGCGCGCCGACATTGCCATCCTGGTCGATGGCAAGACCATCCGGGCACGCGCAGGTGAAAGCCTCGCCACTGCCCTGCTCAATGCGGGCGTCGTCCCCTTGCGGCATACGCCGGTCTCGGGCAGTCCGCGCGCCCCCTTTTGCCTGATGGGGGTGTGCTTCGATTGCCTGGTCGAGGTCGATGGCCGCCAGAACGTGCAATCCTGCATGGTGCAGGTGCATGCAGGGATGCAGGTCCGCCTGCCCGACGGCGCGCGTCACGTGGGAGACCCGGCATGATGGCCCCCACTCACGATCTGATCATCATCGGTGCCGGACCGGCCGGCATGTCCGCCGCGCTGCATGCGGCCGCGCTCGGTCTGAAGACGCTGCTGCTGGATGAGCAGAGCCACCCGGGCGGCCAGATCTATCGCAATGTCACGCAAGTGCCGCCCAAGGTGGCTGCGGTACTGGGCCCGGACTATCGTCATGGACGCAGCCTGGCCGAGCGCCTGCAGCAATGCGGCGTGGACTATCGTCGCGGTGCCCTGGTCTGGGAGATCACCGAGGATCTGGTGGTCACGTTCCAGCAGGATGAGCGTTCCTCACGCGTGCGGGCGCGCCAGATCATTGCCGCTACCGGCGCCATGGAACGGCCTTCGCCGGTTCCGGGCTGGACCTTGCCGGGCGTGCTCAACGCCGGTGCCGCGCAGATCGCGATGAAGACCTCGGCCTCGGTGCCGCAGGGGCCGGTGGTACTGGCCGGTGCGGGCCCGCTGCTGTTGCTGGTGGCTTGCCAGTTGTTGGAGGCGGGGGCCGAAGTCGCGGCCGTGGTACAGACAGCGCCCCGCGAAAACCTGCGCCGCGCCCTGCGTCATCTGCCCGCAGCGCTGGGCGCGCCGCACTATCTGATCAAGGGTATGAAGATGCTGTGGCGTTTGCGCCGGGCTGGCGTACCGCTTTATCAAGGTGCCAGCGAGCTGCGCATCGAGGGCGAGCATCAGGTACAGCAGGTCCAGTTCAATATCGGACCACAGCGCCACACGCTGGCGGCCAAGGTCGTTCTGCTGCATCACGGGGTGGTACCCAATACGCAGCTCAGCCGCCAGCTGCGCCTCGATCACCAGTGGGATGCCATCAATCTCTGCTGGACGCCGGTAGTGGACGCAGGCGGCCAGACCTCCCTGCCCGGATTGCGCATTGCCGGCGACGGTGCCGCTATTGCGGGCGCCCGTGCGGCAGAACCGGCGGGCGTCATTGCGGCCGCCCATGCCGCACTGGCCGTGGGCAAAATCGATGCGCCCACGTGCGCCGCCAGCGTGCGGGAAGCGCAGGCGGAACGTGACCGGCATCTGCGGATCCGTCCCTTCCTGGACGCCCTCTATCGTCCGCCGCAATGGCTCGCGCAGCCGCCGGACGAGGCCATCGTATGCCGCTGCGAAGAGGTCACGGCCGGACAGATCCGCGAGATGGCGCGCCTGGGATGCCAGGGGCCGAACCAGACCAAGTTCTTCAGCCGCTGCGGCATGGGTCCTTGCCAGGGACGCATGTGCGGCCTGACCGTCACGCAGATGCTGGCGCAGGCGTTGCACAAGTCGCCCGAGGAAGTCGGCGCCTATCACATCCGCACGCCGCTCAAACCCATTGCGCTGGCTTCGCTGGCGGCACTGGCCGATACCGAACCGCTGGCCCCGGAATGATCCGGGGCAGCCCCATGGCAGTGACATGATCCATCGTTGACAGGAGAATCGCTTGAGCACCACCGACCACAGCATCGAGAGAAAACACACCAATGCGCGCATGAGCAAGATCGTCCAATATGGCGGCCTGGTCTACCTGTGCGGCCAGACCGCCAATGGCGGACCGCATGCCGAGGCCGACATCGCGACCCAGACCGGCGAAGTCCTGGCCCGGATCGATGCCCTGCTCCAGGAAGCCGGCACCGGCCGGGAGCGCATCCTCTCGACCACCATCTACCTGCGCGACATCGCCGACTTTGCGGCCATGAATGCGGTGTGGGATGCCTGGGTGCCTGCCGGAACCGCGCCGGCCCGTACTACGCTCGAAGCCAGACTGGGCGCATCCAATCTGCTGGTCGAGATGACCGTGATCGCTGCCCGATAAGCAGAAAAAAAAGAAGGGCAGGCAGCCATTGCGGCTGCCTGCCCTTCCGTATTTTTTGCTCAATACTTCACATTGGCAGAGAGGTAGACCGCCCGCCCATCCCCCGGTGCATGCCGGGTCTGGTCGTTGATCCAGACATATTCATAGTAGCGATTGGCCAGGTTCTTGAGCTGCAGTTCCAGGCTCAGCTTGTCGTTGACCTGATAGGTCGCGCTGGCATTGAAGAGCGTATAGCCACCGTACTTGCCGCCGGTATTGGCCGTGGTCAGGTAGTAGCTGCCCTGGCCGTTGACCGAGGCCGACAGCTTCAGGTCCGCCGTGGCCTGGTAATCGATGCCACCGGAATACACCTGGCGCGGCACGTGGTCGATTTCCTTGCCGAGGGTGTTGGGTGCGGTCGGGTCCGGCGTGATGATTTCCGAACGCTGGCGCGAATACGCCAGCCACAGCGTGGTGCGCTTGCCGGCGCGCAGATTGATTTGCAGGTCGACACCCTTGCGCTGCGTGCGTCCCACGTTTTCCGAATCGCCCGTGGGATCGTTCAGGCGTCGCTTGACTTCATCCGAGGCTCGCTGCTCCCACACCGCCACGCGACCATCGAGCCAGTCCACCGGCGTGAACTTGACGCCGGTTTCCCAGCCGTCATTGATGGAAGGACGCAGGTCATTGTTGTTGGACTTGTAGGCCGCCGCGCCCGCGCCGACCTGGAAGGTGCGGCCCCAGTTGGCATACAGGCTGGCCTCGCGGATCGGTGCATAGACCACGCTCAGCTTGGGCTGGCGGATGTAGCCGTAATCCTGGATGCCATAGCTCACCCCGCGCGAGGGATCGTTGAAACGTCCTCCCACATGGTCGACCCGGTAGCCGGGGATGATGCGCAGCGACTCCACAGGCTTGATCACGGCCTGTACATAGGCACCCACCGTATCGAAGACGAAATGATGGTCGCGTGTCTGCGATACGCGTACCTGGTTGACCGTGTTGTAGCGCGGGCTCTGGTCTTCCTGGCGCTCCATGCTGAAGCCGCCTTCCAGTGCCAGGTCGCTCATGCCTTCGAGCGCCTTCCAGCGCGGGCGATAGGTGGCATTGGTCAACAGCCCGTAGTGGGTCTCGTCGATGACGCGCTCCTGCTGCGAGGTCGTGGAGGAATAGCGCAGCCAGCGCTGGTCACGCACACGATTGAGATAGAGCTTGGCACCGACCGAGAGCTGGTCATCGATGTCGCCATCGAAGTGCAGGCTGACCTGGTCCATCTGGCGGTTGCCGCCATCGGACTGGGCATAGGCATAGGACGAAGTCGGGTTGCTGCGCGCATCCTGGGCCGTCAGGTAGCCCGGTTCCTGGGCATAGGCATTGGCATGACGGATGCTCAGGCCGGTGCGATAGCGGCCATCATCGCTGGTGTAGAACCACTTGCCGGAGAAGGCGATGTTCTCGGCCTGCGCATGGTCGCGATAGCCATCCGATTTTTCGTAGCCGACGAAATAATTCTGGGACCAGTTGCCGTTTTCCACGCCCTTGACCACCTGCACCTGGCGCGTGTTGAAGCTGCCGTAGGTCAGGCGCGCCTCGTCGTAGTTGCCGCCCTGGCGGGTGACGATGTTGACGTTGCCGGCGATGTTGTGCAGGCCGTAGCGCGCATCGTTGGTGCCGCGTACAACCTCAATGCGGGCGATATCGAGCGGGAACAGCGTGCCCAGGAAGGGCATGCCGCCCGCATTGTCATTGCTGGGGATGCCGTCGATGAGCAGCTTGACCGCATTGACCTCGCCCTCGCCATTGAAGCCACGGAAGGACAGCTTGCCCGATTCATTGCCCTGGCGGAACTGGGTCAGCATCACGCCGGGCGACTGCGCGAACAGCTCCCAGTTGTATTGCACCTGCTGTTGCTGGATGCGGTCGGCCCCGATCAGGTCCACCGAGGTCAGCACGTTGTTGAGTTGCAGCGGACCACTGCGGCGTGCGCTCACTTCCACGGTACCGAGCGTCAGTGAAGAATCCTCAGCGGCGCTGGCCGATTGCGTCAGCGCCCAAGGTGCGGCCCCCAGGGCCAGCAGGCCGGACAGGGCGGTGAGTTTGAACACGGGTCGTGCGCGATGCTGCGGCCCGGGCCGGCGGGCGGAGTGAGTCGTCATTGGTCTTGTATTGGTATAGGCAGAGCATGCGGCCTCCCCCGGCAGCTGCGCTGCCGTCCCCTGGATGCCGCATGGGAAATCAGGAGCGGCAAGCATAATCTGGTATGACCACTTGTTGAATGTGGCAATTTGTCGCAGGGGCTTGCTACCATGCGAGATCTCTTCCTGCTGATCCTGCGCGCATGAAAAAACCGGACCTCCGTACCCTCGACCTGAACCTGCTCAAGGCACTGGCCGCCCTGCTCGATGAACGCAACGTCACGCGTGCGGCGGCGCGGCTGGGGGTGAGCCAGCCGGCCATGAGCGGCATCCTCACGCGGCTGCGCGAGAATTTCGATGACCCCCTGTTTGCCCGCAGCCAGCGCGGCATCGTGCCCACACCACGGGCGCTGGAACTGGCGCAACCGGTACAGCGCGTACTGCGCGACATCGATGGCCTGCTGCATCCGCCGGTGTTCGACCCGGCCACGGCCCATCTGGATTTCACCATCGCCGCCACCGACTATGCCTTGCGCGCGGTCGCCCTGCCCTTCCTGACGGCGCTCAAGCAGCATGCCCCGTTCATCCGCGTGGCACTGGCGTCGATGGAAGATGCACCGCTGCAGGAGCGGCTGGAGCGCGGCGAGATCGACCTGGCACTGACCACGCCGCAGGATACGCCGCCGGGCCTGCATGCGCGGCGGCTGTTCGACGAACATTACGTCTGCGCGATGCGTGAGGATCATCCGGTGGTGCGGGGACAGCGGCTCTCGCTCAAGCAATTCTGCGCGCTGGATCATGCGCTGGTGTCGTATGCGGGCGATCCCTTCCATGGCGTCACCGATGAAGCATTGGCACAGCGCGGCCTGCAGCGGCGCGTGAGCCTGTCAGTGAAGCGCTTCCTGGTGTTGCCGGAAATCTTGCGCAGCACCGACCTGGTGGCCGTGGTGCCGTCCCGGCTGGTGGCCGGGGTGGAGGGCCTGAAGCTGTTGCCGCCGCCGCTGGAGATCACCGGCTTCACCAAGACAGCGGCGTGGCACGAGCGCACGCATCGCGATCCAGCGCAGCGCTGGCTGCGGCAACTGCTGTTTGCCACGGCCGGGCTGGTGCCTCTGCGCTGATCCTTAGCGCAGCGCAACGGCCTCAGCCGCTGCCCGCGCCAGGCCGGTGATCCATTCCTGATGGGCATTGAGCATGGGATTGGGTAAGGTGGCTGCCAGCTCGCGCGCGGGCTGGCCGTTCTGGGTCTCCTGTGTGAGGATGCGCACGCGGCCGCCCTCCAGGTCTTCGAACAGCCAGGCGTGGTGGACATCCAGACGCTGCGCGGCATCGCCTTCGACCCAGCCGTGCCAGGCGATGCGAGCGGCCTGGCCAGGCTGGGGCGGCAGGTATTCGGTCACTTCCGCTTCGACCGCAAAGCCGAAGGTGGTAAAGCGGAAGCGTGCACCCGCCGACAGCAGCGGACCGCTGCCATCATGGAAGCGGATCTCGCTGGCATTGCCGTAATAGCCGGCCCAGGCGCGCGTGTCGTTGAGCAGCGGCCACACCTGGGGCGCCGAGAGACCGGCGATGATCACTTCATTGGAAACGTAGTTGTCGGTGGTGCCGGGCAGATAGCCGGCCGGCCAGATGATGGCGGCTTGAGTGGTGATGGCAGACATGATTTTCCTTGGCGGATTGTTGGACAGGTCTGCATGATGCGGACCGTCCAGTTATTACGCCAATCCTGAAAAACGATGATGGATATCGGGAAAACTGATATCTGGATCAGGGCACGGGCCTGAGGTTCAGGCGCGGCCGCGTGCGAATTGCGCCGCCACCTCGGCCACGCGCTTGCCCAGATAGGCAGCCGTGGCCAGGTCACTGGCACCGGGCGTGACCTCGGCGGGGGCATCGTCCGATTGCGCCATCGCTCCCAGCCAGCCACCGATGCGATTGAGTTCATCACCGCTCTTGCCGGGGAAGAGATCGACACCGGTCCAGAGCATGCCGTGCTGGGCGGCGAACAGCGCCAGGGTCACCAGGGAATTGAGCTTGTCGCCGTGCAGCGCGCCGGAATTGGTGAAACCGGCCGCGACCTTGTTGCGCCAGGTCTGCGGGATCCACGCCTGGCGGGTCGAGTCTTCCATGAACTGCTTGAAGCGCGCCGAGATGGTGCCGTTATAGGTCGGCGAGCCGAAGATGATGGCGTCGCTGGCGGCAATGGCAGCCCAGTCCACGCTGCCGGCGGCGAGCGGCACCAGGGTGGCGTGAGCCCCTGCGACTTCCTCCACGCCGCGCGCCACGGACTGGGCGAGTTTTTCGGTATGGCCGTAGCCGCTGTCAGAGACGATGCTGATGTTCATGTTTTCTCCTGTGGATAAATCAAACTGTTCGGGACCGGGGAATGACGTAACAGGCTCATTCTGCGCAAATGGATTACATGACGGCAGCAGTGCAATCCTTTAGGATTCATCAAGATGAACTTATCAATCCATTTTTCGGAGAGCAACGGCCATGGATACGTCGCAACGGGTACGCGCCATCATTTCCTTCGTGCAGGCCGCCGATAGCGGCAGCTTCGCCGGTGCCGGGCGGACACTGGGCATCTCCTCAGCTGCGGTGAGCCAGAATGTGGCCGGGCTGGAGACTGCGCTGGGCGTGCGTCTGATGAACCGCACGACGCGCAGCCTGAACCTGACCGAGGAAGGCAGTGCCTTCCTGCGTCAGGCACGCATTGCGCTCGATGCACTGGAACAGGCAACCGATGACGTGGTGGCGGCACGCGCGACACCGACCGGACGCGTGCGCATCTCCACCAGTGCGGCCTTCGGCCGCGAACAATTGCTGCCGCTGCTGCCCGGCCTGAGCCAGCGCTATCCGGCCTTGTCGGTGGAAGTGGATTTCGATGACCGCCTCAGCGAGCTGGTGCAGGACGGCTATGACCTGGCGATCCGGGGCGGACGTATCGCCGATTCGTCGCTGGTCTCGCGCAGCATCTGCAAACTGAACCTGGCGCTGGTCGCCAGTCCCGCCTATCTGGAGGCCCGCGGCACACCGCGCCGCCCGCAGGATCTGCACAAGCACAGCCTGATCACGCGCAAGTTTCTGGGCGGCAAGGTGTCACCCTGGAATTTCCAGGGCAGCGACGGCAGCATCATGACCTGGAATACCGAACACGCACTGCTGACCTTGTCCTCGCCCGAAGCGCTGGTCCAGGCGGCCCTGGCCGGCATGGGTATCGCCGAAGTCGGGGTGCATCACGCGTGGCACTATCTGCAACGCGGGCGATTGAAGGTGCTGCTCTTGCGCAGCCATCATCCGGGCAACTACGAGATGTGCCTGCAATACCCGCACCGGGCGCTGATCGCGCCGCGCGTGCGGGTGGCGGTGGATTACCTGCTGGAAGGCTTCGCCGCCAGCGAGGAACTGCACGTGCCGCTGGCCGCCTTGCGCAAGTACGCGGCCTGATTGCGGCAGCGATTCATTCCTGCTCGATCAGGGCCATATACGGTCCTGGCTGGCGCAGGACCGCGATGTCTCCGGTGATGTGGCCCAGCTTGACCAATCCCTTCGAGTAAGCGAAGTCCTTGTAGAACAGGGCGATATTGCCCCAGGGCGAATAGAAGGCGATGTCCCCGCTGCGCGGGGTATAGCCCTCAGGCTCGCCGCGCGTGGCCAGCTTGCGCGACAGCTGGGCGATCTTCTCGGTCTGGTTGTAGTCGGACAGCTCCAGCGTCAGCGGCAACAGGGCGGCGAAGTCGCGGGCGGCCGGGCCGGGTTCGAGACGCGCGGTCAGGACTGTGTCGGCGATGGTGATGCGCAGGGTCATGGGCAGGCTCTTGGCAGGGGGAAGGGTCTGCGCCGCTGCCGTCATCGGGCAGAGGCTCATCGCGCCGGCCATCAGCACGGCAACTACGGTCAGGCGCGGCAGGAAAGAGAAAGACATGGGCAATCCGGAGGCAATCGATCTGGCCTGATTGTCGCTGCATCATCGGTTCGTGATTAGTCCCGCCGGCCTGAATGCGGTCATCAGTCCAGCTTATGAATCAGGCGCCCTGTCATCACCCCGGCTGACGTGGCCGGTTTTCGTAGCGCAGGGCATTGACCACCAGCGAGAACGCGGGCGAAGGCTGGCGGCGGCTGGGATAGTAGAGGTGATAGCCCTCGAAGACCGGACACCAGTCCTCCAGCACCCGCACCAGCTGGCCGCTCTCCAGATAGGATTGAAGGTCGTCTTCGGGCAGCAGGACCACGCCCAGCCCGGCCAAGGCCGCATCGATCTGCGGCGGCACGGTGTTGAAGATGAGCGAACCGTCGACACGCACGTTGATCTTTTCGCCGTCCTTTTCAAAGTCCCATACGTAAAGCCCGCCCGAGGACGGCATGCGCTGGTTGATGCAATCCTGGGCCATCAGGTCGTTCGGTTGCAGCGGCACCGGATAGCGTGTGAAGTACTCGGGCGAGGCCGCCACCACCATGCGCAGCGGCGGGCCGATGGGCACCGCGATCATGTCGCGGTCGATGGTCTTGCCCCAGCGCACGCCGGCATCGAAGCGGTCGGCCACGATGTCGCGCAGGGCGTAGCTCATGTCGAATTCCAGCTTGATGTCGGGATATTGCTGCAACAGCGGGGCCAGCTTGGGCAGCAGCACGCGCTGGATCATGCCGTCGCCGCAGGTGATGCGCACGGTGCCACCAGGTTTTTCGCGCAGTGCAGTGAGGGCATCGAGCTCGGCCTCGATCTCGTCGAAGCGGTTGCCGATGGACTGGATCAGGCGCTCGCCAGCGGGCGTGAGCGAGATGCTGCGCGTGGTGCGGGTCAGCAGGCGGATCTGCAGGCGCTCTTCGAGGCCGCGGATGGCTTGCGACAGCGCCGATTGCGTCACGCCAAGCGTGGCGGCGGCACGCGTGAAACTGCCCTCGCGCGCCACGGTCACGAAACCCAGCAAGTCATTGAGATTGCGTTTGATCATGCAGCCACCCTTCCTGTGGTGAGCAATAAAGCCGGATCAGCCGGAGGCCGCGCCTGTGAAACTCGGGGTCGGTACCGAAGGGGGACGGGATTCATTGATTAGTTTTTCTAATAGGGTAATTAAGGATTGATTACCTAGTCAATACGGCGCACGCGCGCGACACTGATTGCCTTCACATTCTCCACGGCAAGCGCTGCGACCCGTGCATGCTGGTTTTCGGCGTGCTGCGGCGGGCACAGTCTTGCCCGACATCATCATGAGCAGTTCCTCTTGCACCACCTCTTCACTGCAGGCCACCGACACCCCGGTACAGGCGCACTGGGGCGGCGTCTTCGCGATGACGCTCACGGCCTTTGCCCTGGTCGCTTCCGAATTCATGCCGGTAAGCCTGTTGACGCCCATCGCACAGGATCTGGGCGTGAGCGAAGGCCTGGCCGGGCAAGCGATCTCGGTCTCTGGCGCCTTCGCCGTGCTCACCAGCCTGAGCATTGCGCGCCTGGTCGGGCAGCTGCCACGCAAGACGCTGCTGTTGTGGCTGACGGCGCTGATGCTGATCTCCGGCCCGGTCATTGCGCTGGCCCCCAACTATCCGGTCTACATGGCCGGGCGCGTACTGATCGGCATCGCCATCGGCGGCTTCTGGTCGATGTCGGCCGCCGCCGCCATCCGCCTGGTGCCGCCGCAGGACGTGGCGCGTGCACTGGCCGTCTTCAATGGCGGCAATGCCCTGGCTACCGTCGTGGCCGCCCCGCTGGGCAGTTACCTGGGCGCACTCATCGGCTGGCGTGGCGCCTTCCTGTGCCTGGCACCGGTGACCTTGCTGGCGCTGCTGTGGCAGGCGCTCAGCCTGCCGGCCATGCGTCCGGCCGCGCGCCACACCGCGCCCACGCATCCGCTGGCCCTGCTCGCCACGCCGCTGGTGGCACTGGGCATGGCGGGCGTGAGCCTGCTCTTCATGGGGCAGTTCACGCTCTTCACCTATCTGCGCCCCTTCCTCGAAAGCGAAACGCGGGTGCAGGTGCAAACCCTGTCGCTGATCCTGCTGGCCATCGGCGTGGCCGGATTCATCGGTACTACGCTCATCGGACGGCTGCTGCGCCGTTCGTTCTACGGCACGCTGGTCTTCATCCCGCTGCTGATGGCCGTCATCGCCCTGGCGCTGGTGGCCTGCGGCCATCACGTCCTGCCGGTCAGCTTGCTGCTGGCGCTGTGGGGTCTGGTCGCTACGGCCGCACCGGTGGGCTGGTGGTCGTGGGTGGCGCGCACCCTGCCGCACGATGCCGAAGCCGGCGGCGGGCTGATGGTGGCGCTGGTGCAATTGGCCATCGGCCTGGGGTCCACCCTGGGCGGACTGCTGTTTGACCACGGCGGCCATCACATCACTTTCTTTGCCAGCGCAGGCGTGCTGCTGGCCGCAGCCTTGCTGGCGGCGCTCACGGCCCGCCAGGATCGCCGGCCATCTTCCAACGAAAGGACATCTCCATGAAGATCATTCGCAACGGCAGCACCCCATCGGCCAAGGGACCGGCCTCCTTCTTCACCGGCCATGTGCGCATCGACAGTTTCTTCCAGGGTGAAGAACCGGCGGGCGCGGGCGGTGCCATCGTCACCTTCGAACCCGGTGCGCGCACCGTGTGGCACACCCATCCGCTGGGCCAGACCCTGATCGTGACGCAAGGCGTCGGCTGGACCCAATGCGAAGGCGGCCCGCGCACCGAGATCCGCGCCGGCGACGTCGTCTGGTGTCCGTGCCAGCGCCGTCATTGGCACGGTGCCACCGACACCACCGCCATGACGCACGTGGCCATCACCGAACTGCTTGATGGCAAGAACGTGGAGTGGATGGAGGCGGTCACCGATGCGCAGTATCTCGGTGGTGAAGTCGTCAGGGACTGAGGCTTCCCCCCACTTCGCTCAGTAATCAAAAAATCGGGCGGACACCTTGTGGGTGCCCGCCCGATTTCGTTCACTACGATGTCAGGTCAGCCGTTGGCCCTCAGGCCGCCATGCTGGCGTTGTCGATCACGAAGCGATACTTGATGTCGCCCTTGAGCATGCGCTCGTAGGCGGTGTTGATCTCCTCGGCGCGGATCAGCTCGATATCGGCCACGATGTTGTGCTTGGCGCAGAAGTCCAGCATCTCCTGGGTTTCGGGGATGCCGCCGATCAACGAACCCGCCAGCGAACGGCGCTTCATGATGAGGCTGAAGACATTCGGCGACGGATGCGGCGTGGCTGGTGCGCCGACCAGGGTCATGGTGCCTTCACGCTTCAGCAGCGAGAGGAAGGCATCGAGGTCGTGCGGTGCCGCCACGGTGTTGAGGATGAAGTCGAAGCTCTTGGCATGCGCGGCCATCTCTTCGGCATTGCGCGAGACCACCACTTCATCGGCACCCAGGGCCTTGGCATCGGCACGCTTGGAATCCGAGGTGGTGAAGGCCACCACGTGCGCACCCATGGCGTGCGCAATCTTGATGCCCATGTGGCCGAGGCCGCCGATGCCGACCACACCGACCTTCTTGCCGGGACCGGCACCCCAGTGGCGCAGCGGCGAATAGGTGGTGATGCCGGCGCACAGCAGCGGGGCCACGGCGGCCAGGTCGGCTTCCGGATGGCGGACCGTCAGCACGTAGCGCTCGTGCACCACGATCTGCTGCGAGTAGCCACCCATGGTCCAGCCGGGCGCGTCATCGGTCTTGCCGTTGTAGGTGCCGACCATGTTGTCGCAATAGTTTTCCAGGCCTTCTTCGCAATCAGGGCAAGTCTGGCAGCTGTCGACGATACAGCCCACGCCGACCAGGTCACCGACCTTGAATTTGCTGACGTGGTTGCCGACGGCGGCGACACGGCCCACGATCTCGTGACCGGGGACACAGGGGTATTGGGTGCCGGCCCATTCGGAACGGACCTGGTGCAGGTCGGAGTGGCAGATGCCGCAATAGGCGATGTCGATCTGCACATCGTGCGGTCCGGTGGCGCGGCGGGTGATTTCCAGATGTTCGAGTGGCTTGTCGGCGGCGTGTGCGCCATAAGCGTGGACTGGCATGGGGATCTCCTCAGTAAACGGGCCAATAAGCTGGCGTTGAGAAAGAACAGGTCAGGGGTGGGCAACCTGTCTTGAAAATGGATGATTGTGGCGTCCGACAATGCGCGAAGACAGACCTATTTCGCGATGATTCTTGCCTAAAATTCCGAGACCATCGCGAAGACAAGCGCGTCATTCCCGCGACATCCGCTTCCGTGTGCCCCGGCAACACGGCGCTCGCACACACTGCGTGCGAGCTTGCAGATTCTGCCTCATCATTGGTACCGGGATTAGCCGGACCGGGCTTAATTGGTCTATAAGCCCGGCTAATTAGTTCCTGTGCCGATGTCATGGCAGACTGGACCTCCGATCGAACGTAAACTGATGCCGCAATGAACGATACTTCCGACCTCAAGGTCTTGCGCGCCCTGCGCGAATGGCGGCGCAATGGGCGCAGTGCGCTGCTGGCCACCGTGGTTTCGACCTGGGGCTCGTCGCCGCGTCCGGTCGGCTCGCAACTGGCCATCCGTGACGATGGCCGGCTCATCGGTTCGGTCTCCGGCGGCTGCATCGAGGATGACCTGCTGTTCCAGTACCTGCGCCAGCGCCCCGCCACATGGGGCCAGGCAGGATCACCGCAACAGGTGCGCTACGGCATCGATGCCGATGAAGCGCATCGCTTCGGCCTGCCCTGCGGCGGTACGCTGACGCTGCTGCTCGAATTCGATCCTGCGCTGAACATGCTGGACGAACTGGTGAGTACGCTGGAACGTGGCCAACTGGTCTGTCGCCGCGTCGATTGCCATGATGGCAGCAGCCGCATCGAGGTCAGCGAGTCACCGGCCGAACTGCTGTTCGATGGAAATACGCTGCGCCATACCATGGGGCCGGATTACCGGATGCTGTTGATCGGTGCCGGCATGCTGGCCGAATACCTGGCGACGATGGCGCTCTTCAACGGCTTTGCGGTGACGATCTGCGATCCGCGTTCGGAATACCTGGGCAGCTGGTCGGTGGAGGGCGTGCGCATCGTCACCGACATGGCCGATGATGCGGTGCTGGATTTCCGTCCCGATCAGCGCAGCTGCGTCATCGCCCTCACCCATGATCCCAAGCTGGATGACCTGGCACTGCTGGAAGCGGTGGCCAGTCCGGCGTTCTATGTCGGCGCCATCGGTTCGCGCCGCAACAGTGCTGCGCGCAAGGACCGCTTGATCACCCACTTCGAGCAGACCGAAGAAAGCCTGGCGCGCCTGCGCGGGCCCATCGGGCTCTATATCGGCAGCAAGACGCCTTCCGAGATCGCGGTGAGCGTGATGGCCGAGGTGCTGGCCGTCAAGAATGGCGTGGCCTTGACGCCGGTGCATTCGGTGGCGGCGATGAAGACGGCCGGTACTGCGTTCTAAGTTCTCATCCTTCGCGCCAGCTTTTCCTCTTTCCTCCCGTCATGAAAAAAGGACCGCTGCCTGCAAAGGTCAGCGGTCCGAACGGGACTTCATGAAAAAACGATTCAGCGCATCTGCAAGACGATGGGATTGCTGCTGGCCGGATTGGTACGGTCGCGCAGAGTCTTGACGTCGTCCACCTTGACCGCACCGCCATGATTGCCCCAGCTGCTGCGAATGAAGCTGAGCACGTCGGCAATCTCGGCATCGCTCAACTGGCTGCGGAAGGGCGGCATGCGATACGAATCCGGTACGCCATCAGCCACCACGCGCACCGAGCCATTCAAGGTCACGTTGATGGCCGAGGCATCCTCCTTGGCCAGCGAGGAGACGGCACCGGCCAGCGGTGGAATCCACGGCGCACGCCCGCGTCCATCGACCGCATGGCAGGCCGCGCAGTTGGCCATGTAGGTGCGTGCAGCGGGGCTGTCCAGGCGTTGTGCGGCCAGGGCGGTGGTGGTGCCGTTATCGTATTTCCACGGTTCCCCATCGCGCTTGGGATCGCCCGGCAGCGACTTCAGGTAACGGGCGATGGCCTGCAGGTCGGAGTCGCTCAGGAATTGCGTTGAGTTGTTGAAGGCATCGGCCATGGAACCGAACACCACCGCGTGCTGGTTGCGGCCGGTCTTGAGGAATTGCACGACCTCGGCTTCACTCCAGCGTCCGATGCCGGTGTTGACGTCGCCACGCAGGCTGGGGGCATACCAGCCATCGAGCAGCGCGCCGGACAGGTACAGCGGATGGCCGCCGTCGAGACCCTTCTCGTTCATCGCCACGCCGCGTGGCGTGTGGCAGCTGCCGCAGTGGCCCGCGCCCTGCACCAGGTAGGCACCGCGATTCCAGAGGGCATCCTGTTTCGGATCGGGCTGGTAGGGATGCGGGCTGGTGAAGGCCAGATTCCAGAACGCCAGCGGCCAGCGCATGTTGAGCGGCCACGGGATGTCGCTCTCCTGGTTGGCCTGCACCACCGGTTTCACGCCATGCATGAAGTAGGCATAGAGCGCGCTCACATCCTCATCCGACATCTTGGCGTAGGACGGATAGGGCATGGCCGGATAGAGCCGGTGCCCATCGCGTGCCACACCGTGACGCAGGGCGCGGTCGAATTCGGCCAGGCTGTAGTCACCGATGCCGCTGCCGCGGTCGGGCGTGATGTTGGTGGCGTAGATGGCACCGAGCGGAGTGGCCATCTCCAGGCCACCGGCGAAGGGCTTGCTCTTGGGGGTGCTGTGGCAGGCCACGCAATCGGCCTGGCGCGCTACATACTCGCCGCGCTGGATCAGCGCGGCGGAGGGAGGCGGCGGCGCAGCTGCGCTGTCGAAGGGCGAGGCCGGAGTGCGCAGGGCGACCCAGGCTGCGGCGATCAGCAGCGCGGCGAGGATCAGCAGGAAGACGCGCAGCTTGCCGTTTTTATGATCAGTCATGGATGCGTCAGTCTGCCATCAGGCCTTGAAGGTGTAATGCGACAGCGGCATGCTGCGAATGCGCTGGCCGGTCAGGTGCGAGACCGCATTGGCCACCGCCGGCGGCACGGCCGGCAGGGGCGGTTCGCCGATGCCGCCCATCTTGGCACCGCTCTCGATGATCTTGACGTGCACGCGCGCCATGCGCTGCGGCGGCAGGATGGGATAGAGATCGTAATTGCGGGCCACCCGTGCGCCTTCCTTGTAGACCACTTCCTCCAGCAGCACCTGCGACAAACCCAGCGTCACGGCTCCGTTGACCTGGGCCTCGACAATGGCCGGGTTGACGATGCGGCCCGGATCGATGGCTTCCCAGATGTCATGCACGCGCACCTGGCCGTTCTCGATGGAGACTTCGGCAATGGCTGCGGTCTCGGTACCGAAGGCTTTGGCCATGGCCACACCGCGCGCACGGCGCGTGCCGTCGGGGGCGGTGAAAGGACCGCGCTTCCATCCACCGGAGAGATCCACGGCCGCCTTGAGCAGCGTGGTCAGGCGATCATTTCCCTGCAGCAGGCGCAGGCGCACATCGAGCGGATCCTGGCCGCCCTTGTCGGCGATCTCGTCGAGGAAGGCTTCGTAGAAAAAGTCATTCATCGAATTGCCGACCGAGCGCCAGTAGCCGACGATGGGCGGATTCTTCACGAAACGCTGGCCGATGCGCTTGTGGGCAAACTGATAGGACTTGCCGGCCAGCCCTTCCAGCGCAGTGGGGTCGATCTTGTTGCGCTTGTTGGCAATCGATTCGGTCGGCCCTTCGGTGGCGCTGATGGCTTCGATGGCGATGGGGAAACCCTTGTCATCAAGGCCGGCACGGAACTGCACTACCGCCATCGGGCGCATGGTGTCGCGAGCGAATTCTTCCTCGCGGCTCCAGATCACCTTGACCGGGCGGCCCACGGCCTTGGCCAGCTGGATCGCCTGCGGGAAGGGCATGGCCGTCTCGTACAGGAAGTGCCGGCCGAAGAAGCCGCCCAGCAAGGGCGAATGGATGGTGATCTTTTCCGGGGACAATCCGGTCTGCTTGGCGATGGCGGCCTGGAACATTTCCGGGGCCTGGTTGGGCAGCCACATCTCCAGCGTGCCATCGGCATTGAAGCGGGCCGTGGCCGAAGGCGGTTCCAGCTGGGCATGATTGAGGTACTGGCTGCGGTAGCTGGCTTGCACCACGGTCTTGGCACCGGCCAGGGCCTTGGTCACATCGCCTTCGGTCTCGGCTTCATCGACGGCCGCTGTGGACTTGGCCAACTGCTCGGCAAACCCTTCGGTGGAAAAGTCGGCCGGCACATAGCGGCGATCCGGTGCCGGGCCGGGATCGCTCCAGTCCACCTGCAGCGCTTCCACCGCACGCTTGGCATTCCACCAGCGCTCGGCCACCACGGCGACAGCGCCCGGCAGGCGATGCACCGAATGCACGCCGGTCATCTTGCGTACCTCGGCTTCATTGCGGATGCTGCCGACGTCCAGGCCCAGGCGCGGTGCGTGTTGCACGGCGGCCTGCAGCATGTTCTCGACTTGCGTGTCGATACCGTATTGCGCGCGGCCCGTGGACTTGTCCAGCACGTCCAGCCGCGCCAGCGGCTTGCCGATCCAGCGGAATTGTTTGTCGTCCTTGAGCTTGATGGTCTCCAGCGGCGGATTGGGCAGGTCCAGCGCCTTGGGTGCGAGTTCGCCATAACTGACCGACCGGCCACTGGCCGCATGCATGACACGGCCGGGCTCGGTGGTGAGGCTTTCCAGCGGCACCTGCCATTGATTGGCGGCCGCCTGCAGCAGCAGGTGGCGCGCCAGTGCGCCCACACGCCGCATGGTCGGATAGCTGGTACGCACCGACATGCTGCCGCCGGTGATGCGGATGCCGATGTCCATCACCTTGTACTGGTCATTGGCGGGCGCGTTGTGGAGCACGAAACGGGCGGGGTCGGCATCGAGTTCTTCGCCGACGATCTGCGCCATGGCCGTGAAGATGCCCTGCCCGCCTTCGACGAAGGGACTTTGCAGGTGGATGCTGTTGTCGGGACGGATTTCCAGGAAGGCCGGCACGCGCGTGCCCGGTGCTGCCGGCGCAGCATTGGCCTGGGCGCGGGCATTGCCGGCCGGCAAGGTGAAGCCGACCACCAGCGAACCGGCAGCGGTGCCGGCCGAGGCCAGCAGGAAGCGGCGGCGCGAGACGTTGACCGGCGCACCATCCGGCAGCAATTCGTTCAGGGGAAGATCATGCAGCTGGTTCATGCTTGCTCCTTGCCGGCCTTGGCCTTCTGGGTCTTGCTCCACTGGATGGCGGCGACGGCCCCCACGCCGACCACGGCGGCAGCGGCCACAGCGGCCTTGTTGACGCCATCGGCGCCGGCCGGTGCAGCGGGCGTGGTGGCCGCAGCAGCGGCGGCAGGTGCGCCCGTGCCGCCGGAGAGCTCATGCATGGCGGCCTTGATGGCGTTGTAGGTGCCGCAACGGCAGAGGTTGACCATGGCGCCGACGATCTGTTCGTCGCTGGGCTGGGCCACCTGTTTCAGCAAGGCGGTCGCAGCCATCACCTGGCCGGACTGGCAATAGCCGCATTGCGGTACCTGGTGCCGGACCCAGGCATCGACCACTTTCTGGCCGACCGGATCGGCGGTGACCGCCTCGATGGTGGTGACCTTGCGTCCGGCCATGGCGCCGACGGGCATGACGCAGGAGCGCAGCACCTCGCCATCGACCATCACGGAACAGGCCCCGCACTGGGCCAGGCCGCAGCCGTATTTGGTGCCGGTCATGCCGAGTTCATCGCGGATCACCCACAGCAGGGGGGTCTCGGCATCGGAGGTGATCTGGTAAGTCTTGTCGTTGATCTGGAGTTCCATGGTTCCTGCCATCGGGGTTGAGAACGCAAGCCAGCGCGGACGGGCGCTCTGGAGGGGAAGTGAAGGACGCAGCAAGGCGACACTAAACAGGATCCCCGCATGATGGCGCATCACGCGGGGACTGATTAGCTGAGCCGGGCTTAATGGGGATATTAGACGAGCTAATGAATTCTCGTCTGGAGATGAAGGAATTTACCTTAGGGAGGGGAGCAAGTCAGAGGAAGGGCGGCGAAATTTCCGGGGGTATTCACGCCTCCCTCCTGGTCAGTCCCGCACCCCCAGGCGATACACCGTGGTCTGCCGATACACCTGCCCCGGCCGCAGGATCACCGCTTCGCGCAGCGGCGTGTTGACCTGGTCCGGATAGGACTGCGCCTCCAGGCAGAAGCCATCATGGATGGCATACGGCTGCTCGCCCCGACCCTGTACGCCGGAGAGGAAATTGCCGCTGTAGAACTGCAGCCCGGTCTCTGTGGTGGAGACGCGCAATTCACGCCCCGACCCCGGCTCGTAGACGCTGGCCACTTCGCGCAGGGTCTGCGCCACGCGGCTCTGGCCCGGCTGCGGTTCGTGTTCGCTGCGCAGGCAATAGCAATGGTCGAAGCCACCGGCCAGCTTCAGTTGCGGATCGGGCCAGTCCAGGCGCGGACCGATGGGGGCCGGCTGGCGGAAATCAAACGCACTGCCGGCCACATCGGCGCGGCCTTCCGGAATCAGCCTGGCATCGACCTGCAGGTAGCCATCGGCCTCGATGGCGATGATGTGGTCGCGGATGTCGCAGGTGCCACCATTGAGGTTGAAATACGCATGCGAGGTCAGGTTGATGGGCGTGGCCGCATCGCTGGTGGCGGTGTAATCGATGCGCAACTGGCCCTCGTCATCCAGGCGGTACAGCACCGACGCCATCACCGTGCCCGGAAAACCCGCCTGCCCGGCCGGCGAGACCAGCATCAGGCGCAGTCCTTCCGGATCGGGCTGCACCTGCCAGCGCTGGGCATGGAAACCTTCGCGGCCGCCGTGCAGGTGGTTCTCGCCTTCATTGCAATCGACCTGGTGCGCCACGCCGTCGAGTTCGAAACGGCCGCCCGCGATGCGGTTGCCCCAGCGCCCGACGATGGCGCCGAAATACGCCGGGTTGTTCGTGTATTGCTCGACCCGCTCAAAGCCCAGCAGGACATCGGCCTCGCGGCCATAGCGATCGGGTGCCCACCAGTTGACCATGGTGGCCCCCAGGTCGCTGATGGTCACGCGCATGCCGGTGTGGTTGCGCAAAGTGTAGAGACGGATGCCGTCAGCGGAGGTGGTGTGGGAGAGGGTGAAGTGCGTCATTTTGTGGTGGTAAGAAGGGAGGGCCCCGTGGTTTTCTTCTTGGGCCGGACGGCAGGGGCGGACGGTGCAGCCGAGCGCTCCAGTCCGGCGGCGAATTGTTCCTGGTACTCCCTGGGCGTGCAGCCCAGTTCGCGTTTGAAGACGGCGTGCAGGTATTGCACGGTGGTGAAGCCGCAGCTGACGGCAATCTCGGCCGCATGGCTGCCGGCCTGCTCCAGCATGCGCTTGGCGGCTTCCAGCTTGAAGCGCAGGATTTCATCATGAACGCTGCGGCCGAGCTCGCGGCGGAAATACCATTCCAGCGACGAGCGTGAAATGCCCACGTAATCGGCCACCTGGTCAGTCTTGATGCCCTGGCAGGCGTACTGGCGAATGAAGTGCAGTGCCTGCATCACGTGCGGATGGTTGCGCACCTCATGGCGGCTGGAGGCCAACACATTGATGCCGACCGGCGGCACCATGATGCGCGTGTCCGGAAAGCGCGCCCCGTGCAGCATCTGGTGCAGCAGGTGCGCAGCGGTGCGGCCCATCTCCACGCTGCCCTGGATCACCGAACTCAAGGGGATGCGCGTCAACACGCGGGCCAGCGGATCATTGTCGATGCCGATCAGCGCCACCTGCTCCGGCACCGCGATGCCGGCGAACAGGCAGGCCTGCAGCAACTGCCGCGCCCGCGCGTCGGTGACGGCGATGATGCCCACCGGCTTGGGCAGGCTGCGCACCCAGGCGATCTGCTGCTCCACGGCGGCGTCCCAGGATTGCGCACTGGTGCCCACGCCGCGATAGATGTGGCCGGTGATGCCATCAGCACCGGTGAGGTCGGTGAAGATGCGCTCGCGCTCCTGCGCCCAGCGGTTGCAGGGCGACTCGGGCAGGCTGAACAGGGCGAAATGCTGCAGGCCGGCTTCGATCAGGTGGTCGTAGGCCAGCTTGACCATCTTGTAGTTGTCGGTGGCCACATAGGGCCGGTTGGCCGGATATTGCGAGGGGTCGGCATAGGAGCCGCCGATGGCCACCACCGGCAGCTGCACGCCTTCCAGCGCGGCGGTCGTCACCGGATCGTCGAAGTCGGCAATGATGCCATGCCCGGCCCAGCGCTCGATACCCTGCGGGCGGCAGCGGAAATCCTCCTCCAGGTACAAGTCCCAGGAGGCACGGGTGCTGCTGATGTATTCGCCGATGCCGGAAATGATTTCCCGATCGAAGATCTTGTTGCCATTGAAGAGCAACGCAATCCGGTGCACCGTGGGGGTTTTTGCCACGCTGTGTCTCCTGGTTGCCGGCGTCGTCAGGCGCGCCGTTCTTTTATTCGTCGAATTGTAGCGAGCCATCGTCGAAATGACGGATATGTGCTCCTGCAACAAAAAGAATCACTAAGCCGTTTGGTGAATTTCGTAATTGTAGAGGGGATTGGCCCGGGGCTAGTATCCCCCTCGCACCATCATGCGGCGTAGACCATTCCTGACAAGCTCGGCCCCACGCGCCATTGGAAGCGATTGCCCCAAAACGGGCCACCGGTTCCACCCGGTCACGCCGCTTCAAAAATCATAATCAATTCAAATTCAATTCAAATCGGAGACTGGACTATGAAGGCAATGCTGAAGAAGACCGTATTGGCGCTGATGACCGTGACCACCCTGTCCATGGTGGCCGGCAGCGCCATGGCCGACGCCAAGAATCCCAAGATCGGTTTTTCCATCGATGACCTGCGTGTGGAGCGCTGGGCGCGCGACCGCGACTTCTTCACCGCCGCCGCTGAAAAGCTGGGCGCCAAGGTCTATGTGCAATCGGCCGATGCCAGCGAGCAACGCCAGATCTCCCAGATCGAGAACCTGATCTCGCGCGGCGTGGACGTGATCGTGATCGTGCCCTTCAACGCCACGGTCCTGACCAACACCATCAAGGAAGCCAAGAAGGCCGGCATCAAGGTGCTGTCCTATGACCGCCTGATCCTGAATGCCGACGTCGACGCCTACATCTCCTTCGACAACGAGAAGGTCGGTGAAATGCAGGCCGAGGGCATCCTGAAGGTCAAGAACAAGGGCAACTTCTTCCTGCTGGGCGGCTCGCCCACCGACAACAACGCCAAGATGTTCCGCGAAGGCCAGATGAAGGCCCTGAAGCCCTACATCGACAAGGGCGACATCAAGATCGTCGGCCAGCAATGGGTCAAGGAATGGAACCCGACCGAAGCCCTGTCCATCGTCGAGAATGCGCTGACGGCCAACAACAACAAGATCGATGCCATCGTGGCCTCCAACGACGGCACCGCCGGTGGCGCGATCCAGGCCCTGGCGGCCCAGAAGCTGGCCGGCAAGGTGCCGGTCTCGGGCCAGGATGCCGACCTGGCTGCAGTCAAGCGCGTGGTCGCCGGTACCCAGACCATGACCGTCTACAAGCCCTTGAAGCAGATCGCCACCGAAGCGGCCAACCTGTCCGTGCAACTGGCCCGCAACGAGAAGCCGACCTACAACGCCCAGTATGACAACGGCTTCAAGAAGGTCGACAGCCTGCTGCTGAAGCCCATCCTGCTGACCAAGGAAAACGTCAAGGTCCTGGTCGATGACGGCTTCTACACCCAGGCCCAGATCGACGGCCGTTGATTCCTGAGTGACGAACGCCGGCTGCCGCAACGGTAGCCGGCGTCGCTCTCTGCGCCCCCGGCACGGCCGCCGGGCGCAGGCTCCAGAGGCTTCTTGGAAAGAACAGGCATGTCCGAGTATCTGTTAGAAATGAAAGGCATCGTCAAGAGCTTTGGCGGTGTGCGTGCCCTGGATGGCATCGACATCAAGATCCGCCCCGGCGAATGCGTGGGCCTGTGCGGTGAAAACGGCGCGGGAAAATCGACGCTGATGAAGATCCTCTCCGGCGTCTATCCCCATGGCACCTGGGAGGGCGAAATCCTGTGGGACGGCAAGCCGCTGCAGGCCCATTCGGTGCGCGACACCGAAGCCGCCGGCATCGTCATCATCCACCAGGAACTGATGCTGGTGCCCGAGCTGTCAGTGGCCGAGAACATCTTCATGGGCCACGAGATCACCCTGCCCGGTGGCCGCATGAACTACCCCGCCATGTATCGCCGCGCCGAAGAACTGATGCGCGAGCTGAACATGCCCGACATCAACGTGGCCCTGCCAGTCTCGCAATATGGCGGCGGCCACCAGCAGCTGGTGGAAATCGCCAAGGCGCTCAACAAGGATGCCCGCCTCTTGATCCTGGACGAACCCTCGTCGTCGCTGACCGCCTCGGAAATCGCGGTGCTGCTGAAGATCATCAAGGACTTGAAAGCGCGCGGCGTGGCCTGCGTCTACATCTCGCACAAGCTCGACGAAGTGGCCGAGATCTGCGACACCATCTCGGTGATCCGCGATGGCAAGCACATCGCCACCACGCCCATGCAGGACATGGATGTGGACAAGATCATCACCCAGATGGTCGGCCGCGAAATCACCGCCATGTACCCGGAGCGCAACCACGCCATCGGCGAAGTGGTGCTCGAAGCCCGCCACATCACCTGCTACGACATCGACAATCCGCGCCGCAAGCGCGTCGATGATGTCTCCTTTTCGGTACGCCGGGGCGAGATCCTGGGCATTGCCGGACTGGTAGGTGCAGGACGCACCGAACTGGTCTCGGCCATCTTCGGCGCCTATCGCGGACGTTACGAGGGGCAGGTGCTGCTCGAAGGCAAGCTGGCCGATACCGGCTCGCCCCTGAAGTCCATCCGCCAGGGCCTGTGCATGGTGCCGGAAGACCGCAAGCACCATGGCATCGTGCCCGATCTCGACGTAGGGCAGAACATCACGCTGACCGTGCTCAACCGCTTCTCGCGCGGCACCCGCATCGACAGCAGCGCCGAACTGAAAACCATCCAGGGCGAGATCAGCCGCCTGCGCGTCAAGACCGCCTCGCCCTTCCTGCCCATCACCGGACTCTCGGGTGGCAACCAGCAGAAGGCGGTGCTCTCCAAGATGCTGCTGGCCCAACCCAAAGTATTAATTTTGGACGAACCCACGCGCGGCGTGGACGTGGGCGCCAAGGCCGAGATCTACCGGCTCATTTCGGAGCTGGCCAAGCTGGGCCTGGCCATCATCATGGTCTCCTCGGAGCTGGCCGAAGTGCTGGGCGTGTCGGATCGCGTGCTGGTCATCGGCGAAGGCAAACTGCGCGGCGACTTCGTCAACGACAACCTGAGCCAGGAAACCGTGCTGGCCGCAGCCATCAACCAGCCCGTCCCGCAAGCGTCGCCACGCGCGGTGGCGGTCTGACACAACATCACAAGGTGAATTCGGTATGACTACAAGCAATCTGGGCAGCGCCACCGGCGGTGCGGTCGGTGGAGCGGGCGGCATGGCCAACCTGAAGCTGGTGTTTCGCCGCTACAAGATCATTGCGCTCTTGATCGCCATCGCCATCATCTGGGGCTTCTTCAGCTTCATGACCGATGGCGGCTTCCTCACGCCCCGCAACCTGTCGAACCTGCTGCGCCAGATGTCGGTGACCGGCATCCTCGCCTGCGGCATGGTGCTGGTCATCATCGCCGGTGAAATCGACCTCTCGGTAGGTTCCCTGCTGGGCCTGCTGGGCGGCATCGCCGCGCTGCTGGACGTGAGCCATCACCTGCCGCTGGCACTGAACCTGGTCCTGGCGCTGGGCTTCGGCCTGGGGCTGGGCCTCTTGAACGGCTACCTCACCGCCTACCTGGGCATTCCCTCCTTCATCGTCGGCCTGGGCGGCATGCTGGCCTTCCGCGGCATCCTGCTGGGCATTACCGGCGGCCTCACCATTGCGCCGGTGTCGGACAACATGGTCTATCTCGGCCAGGGCTACCTGCCGCCGCAGATCGGCGTGGCGCTGGGCATCGCCTTGTTCGTGCTGGCGGTGGCGCTCACGTGGATGAGCCGTGTCAACCGCAGCCGTCACGGCCTGCCGCTGGCGGCCCTCTGGCGCGATGGCTTGAAGGTGCTGGTAATCGGTGCGGTACTGCTGGCCTTCGTGCGCACGCTCAACAGCTATGACGGCATCCCCGTGCCGGTGCTGCTGTTGCTGGGGCTGCTGGGCCTGTTCAGCTACGTGAGCACGCAGACCGTGTTCGGCCGCCGCATCTATTCGGTGGGCAGCAACATGGAAGCCACCCGCCTGTCGGGCGTGAACGTGCAGGCCGTCAAGCTGTGGGTGTTCGGCATCATGGGCCTGATGTGCGCACTGGCCGGTCTGGTCAACACCGCCCGCCTGGCTGCAGGCTCGCCGTCGGCGGGCAACATGGGCGAACTCGATGCGATCGCGGCCTGCTTCATCGGCGGCACTTCCATGCGCGGCGGCTCGGGCACCATCTATGGCGCACTCATCGGTGCACTGGTGATGGCCAGCCTCGACAACGGCATGTCCATGCTGGATGTGGGCACCTACTGGCAGATGATCGTCAAGGGCAGCATCCTGGTGCTGGCGGTGTGGGTCGATGTGAGTACCCGTTCGGGTCGCTGATCAAAATGACGCGATGAACTGAGACCGTTCGGACTGAGTAGCGGCATAGCCGCGTATCGAAGGCGCACCAGCAGTAGCGCCTTCGATACGGCCCAAGGGCCTACTCAGTCCGAACGGAATGAGATGAGGAAGCAATTCTTTTTCATCTCTGAATGAACTGATCAATTTTCCGGGTCGCATCTGCGGCCCATCCTATCCTCTGGAGCATCAAGCATGACCGCAGCTACCCCCACCGTCTTCGAACACGCCCTCTATCGCAGCCTCGCCGGCAAGCGGGTCGTCATCACCGGCGGCGGCAGCGGCATCGGTGCGGCGCTGGTGGAAGCCTTCGTCGGGCAAGGGGCGCAGGTGTGCTTCCTCGATATCGCCACCGAACCCTCGGAGGCCCTGGTGGCCTCGCTCAAGGATGCCGCCGTGGCTCCGCGCTTCTTCCCCTGCAACCTGATGAACCTGGAAGCCCTGCGCGCCACCTTCACCGAGATCGAGACCGTCATGGGCGGCGTCGACATCCTCATCAACAACGCCGCCAATGATGACCGCCACAAGAGCGAAGACGTCACCCCCGCCTACTGGGATGAACGCCTGGCCGTGAACCTGCGCCACCAGTTCTTCTGCGCCCAGGCGGTGCTGCCGGGCATGCGGGAACGCAAGGGCGGCGTGATCCTCAATTTCGGTTCGATCTCATGGCACCTGGGCCTGCCCGACCTGACGCTGTACATGACCGCCAAGGCCGGCATCGAAGGCATGACCCACGGCATGGCGCGCGACTTCGGCCGCGATGGCGTGCGCGTCAATGCCATCATCCCGGGGGCCAT
This sequence comes from Herbaspirillum sp. Her4, assembly GCF_057961335.1. Taxonomy (NCBI): domain Bacteria; kingdom Pseudomonadati; phylum Pseudomonadota; class Betaproteobacteria; order Burkholderiales; family Oxalobacteraceae; genus Herbaspirillum; species Herbaspirillum sp. Her4. Next base: position 686,011 of record NZ_CM176330.1, read on the forward strand.
CCGCACCCCGCGCCAGACGCTGCTCTGGCACACCCCTGAAGAAGAGGCGAAAATCCTGGCTGCGCAATGCCTGCCGGTCCGTGTCGATCCGCATGATGTCGCGGCGCTCGCGCTGTTCCTGTCCTCCGACAGCGGTGCCAAGTGCACCGGCCGCGAGTACTACGTCGATGCCGGCTGGCTGGGCGCGTAACTTATCCACACGCCTTTCGGCCCAGAGGAATCCATGAACAAGCCACACGCCACACCCCGTCGCTTCCGCTCCCAGGATTGGTTCGACAATCCCGATCACATCGACATGACTGCGCTCTACCTGGAGCGCTTCATGAACTACGGCATCACCGCCGAAGAATTGCGCTCGGGCCGTCCCATCATCGGCATCGCCCAGAGCGGCAGCGACATCAGCCCCTGCAACCGCATCCACCTGGAGCTGGCCAAGCGGGTGCGCGATGGCATCCGCGATGCGGGCGGCATTCCCATGGAATTCCCGCTGCATCCGATCTTCGAGAACTGCCGCCGTCCGACCGCCGCCATCGACCGCAACCTGGCCTACCTGGGCCTGGTGGAAATCCTGCATGGCTACCCCATCGATGCCGTGGTGCTCACCACCGGCTGCGACAAGACCACGCCCTCGCAGATCATGGCGGCAGCCACCGTCGATATCCCGGCCATCGTGCTCTCCGGCGGCCCCATGCTGGACGGCTGGATGGATGGCGAACTGGTGGGCTCCGGATCGGCCATCTGGAAGGGCCGCAAGCTGCTCTCGGCAGGCGCCATCGACAACGAGAAATTCCTGGAGATCGCCGCCGCATCGGCCCCCTCCTCCGGCCACTGCAACACCATGGGCACCGCCTCCACCATGAACGCCATGGCCGAGGCGCTGGGCATGTCGCTCACCGGCTGCTCGGCCATCCCCGCCCCCTATCGCGAACGCGGCCAGATGGCCTATGAAACCGGTCGCCGCATCGTCGGTATGGCCTATGAAGACCTCCGTCCCTCAGCGATCCTGACGCGCGAGGCCTTCCTCGATGCCATCGTGGTCAATGCCGCCATCGGCGGCTCCACCAATGCCCAGCCGCACATCATGGCCATGGCGCGCCATGCGGGCGTGGAGCTGCATTCGGAAGACTGGATGAAGTATGGTTACGACGTGCCGCTGCTGCTGAACATGCAGCCCGCCGGCAAGTACCTGGGTGAACGATTCCACCGCGCCGGCGGCGTGCCGGCCATCATGTGGGAACTGCAGCAGGCCGGCAAGCTGCGCGCCGAGCGCATCACCGCCACCGGCAAGACCATGGCCGAGAATCTGCAGGGCCGTGCATCGAACGACCGGGAAATGATTTACGCATTTTCCGCCCCGCTGCGCGAACGCGCCGGTTTCCTGGTATTGAAGGGCAACCTGTTCGACTTCGCCATCATGAAGACCAGCGTCATTTCGGAGACCTTCCGCGAGCGTTATCTGAGCACGCCCGGCCAGGAAAACATCTTCGAATGCCGCGCCGTGGTCTTCGACGGCTCGGACGACTACCACGCCCGCATCAACGACCCCGCACTGCAGATCGACGAAAACACCCTGCTGGCCATTCGCGGCGCCGGTCCGGTCGGCTGGCCCGGTTCGGCCGAGGTGGTCAACATGCAGCCGCCCGATGCGCTCATCAAGCGCGGCGTCTCGACCCTGCCCACGCTGGGCGATGGCCGCCAGTCCGGCACTTCCGACAGTCCCTCCATCCTCAACGCCTCGCCCGAGAGCGCGGTTGGTGGCGGCCTGGCCTATCTGCGCGATGGCGACCGCGTGCGCATCGATCTCAACACCGGCGAGTGCAACATGCTCATCAGCGAGGAAGAACTGGCGCGCCGCAAGAGCGAAGGCATTCCGCCGGTGCCGCCCAGCCAGACACCCTGGCAGGAAATCTATCGCAGCACGGTCGGCCAACTGGAGACCGGTGCCTGCATGGAGCTGGCCCTGAAGTATCAGGGCGTGGCGCAGACCCTGCCACGGCACAATCACTGACATGCTGACCCTGCATCGTGAATTGCGCATGCCACCGGCCCCGGTGAGAAGGATCAAGGGGCCGATGCGCATCGACGCGCACCAGCACTTCTGGCGCTACCGTTCCGAGGATTATCCGTGGATCGGTACCGGCATGGACCTGCTGGCGCAAGACCGCCTGCCCTATCAGTTCCAGCCCCTGCTGGACGCCCAGGGCCTGCATGCGTCGATCACGGTGCAAGCCCGTCCGGGCCACGAGGAGACCGGTTTCCTGCTGGAGATGGCGCGGCGCGATGCGCGCATCGCCGGCGTGATCGCCTGGGATGACATCGCCTCGCCGCAACTGGCCGAACGCATGGAGCAATGGGGCCGCCCCAAGATGCTGGGGCTGCGCCATCCGATGCAGGACGAGGATGATGCCGCGCAAGCGCTGGTACAACCGCAGTTCAATCACGGCGTGCGCTGGCTGCAGGAGCGCGACTACGTGCTGGAAGTGCTCACCCATGAACGCCACCTGCCGCAGCTGCGCCAGCTCTGCGCCTTGCATGACCAGCACTGGGTGGTCCTGAATCACCTTGGCAAGCCGGCCCTGAAGGAATTCCGCAAGGGCCGCGCCGCCTATGAGCGCTGGCGCCAGCAGTTGCGCGAACTGGCCGCCATGCCGCACGTGGCCTGCAAGATCTCGGGCCTCTTGACCGAAGCCGACTGGCTGCGCGGACTCTGCACGCGCGACTTCGATCACATCGTGCAGTGTCTCGATACGGCGCTGGATCTGTTCGGTCCGCAGCGCCTCATGTTCGGCTCCGACTGGCCCGTCTGCCTGCTGGCCGCCTCCTATGCAAGGGTGGTGGCGGTGGTGCGGGAATGGGCCGCGCGCCGTCTTTCTGCAGCGGACCAGGACGCCCTGTGGGGCGAATCCTCGGCCCGGATTTATGGCCTGATGCCATAAGGTTTTCCCCGGCTGCCTTTTCATTGCCAAGCGGTTTTCACGGTGCGATATTGCGCCAGGGAACGCTTTGTCATGACAAGGTACGGGGAGACAAAAAATCAAACGCCTCAAACGCAACATGACCCTGCTGGTCGGCTCGCTGACACTGATGGCAGGGGTCATCACCAGTGTGGTGCTCTACCAGAGCTACAAGCAGGTAGAACACATTTCGGTCAATCACACCCTCAACGTGGCGCGTATCGCACAGCGTTCGATCTCGCGCAACATGGAGCTGCTCTCGCTGGCGCTGGACAGCCTGGCGTGGCGCTATCGCCATACGCAACTGCATCGCATGCCGGCCCAGCAACAACTGGAATTTCTGCTTGGCGAAAAGATCGAGGCCGGCTACATCGCGGCCCAGGGCATCATCGACGCCGATGGTGAACGCGTGGTCGGATCACCCGTGCTGGACGAGATCATGCCGGGCAATTTTGCCGGCCGCGATTTCTTCGACGGGCCACGACGGGACGCGCGCGCCACCCTCTTCATTTCGTCCCCGCAAGCGGTACGGCTGGAACGGCGCGCCCAGGTGATCGTGCTGTCCAAGCGGCTGGTCCATGTCGACGGCAGTTTTGGCGGGGTGGTCTTCATGGTGCTCTACCTGGATTATTTCCGGCAGCTGTTCGAGGCCATGTCATTGGAAAAGAATGCGGTCATGTCGCTCTACTCGGTGGAGGGCGTGGCCTACATGCGCCTGCCTTATGACGAGGCCTTCATCGGCTCCCGGGTGGAAAATGCCCCGCAGCTGCAAAAGCTGCTGGCGTCCAGCGCCCCCGCTGAAGGCAGCTATTTCACGCGCTCGCAGCAGGATGGGGTGCAGCGCCTCTACACCTACGTGCGCGTGCCACAGACGCGCTGGGTGGTCTTCATCGGCCACACCAAGGCGGCGCTGTTCCGTGAATGGATGCGCATGTTCTATGCCGTGGTCTTCCTGATGGCGCTCTTCAGCACGGCGGCCTTCTACCTCATCAGCCGCGTGCGCGAGGAATTGTTCCGCCGCAGCAAGCTGGACCAGCAACTGGAGGAGCAGGCCCGCACCGACAAGCTGACCACGCTGCTGAACCGCCGCGCCCTGGACGAAGTCCTGCAGGAGGCCTGGCACAAATGCCAGCGCAATGACTCGGCACGCTTTGCGGTGCTGTTTGCGGATGTGGATTTTTTCAAGCTCTACAACGATACCTACGGCCACAAGGCGGGCGACTATGCTTTGGTGGCCGTGGCCCGGTGCATCAAGGGCGCGGTTTCCCGCCATTGCGACCGTGCCGGTCGCTACGGGGGTGAAGAATTCGTGGTGCTGCTCGATGAGGCCGATGCCGAGGGTGCCATGCACGTGGGCAAGCTGATATTGGCAGCGCTGCAGGCCCAGAAGATCCCGCATGAACGCAGCCCGTTCGGCCGCCTCACCATCAGCGTCGGCGTGGCCTGCCTGGAGCGGGGCGTGCATCGCAGTATCGACGAAATCGTCAAGGCCGCCGATGAAGCGCTCTATCAGGCCAAGCGCGAGGGCCGCAACCGGGTGCGGCTGTACCAGGCCACCGCCAAGGTGGCCCCGCCTGAATGGCAGCTCAGTTCAGCGAACAGTTGAGCCACTTGGCGATGCGCACCCCATCCAGCCGCGAGCCATCGGCAGTGCCGCTGCCCAGCATGGTGACGATCACCGGACGGCGGTCATGCACCAGCAGGCGCAGCACCATGTTGTGGCCGGACTCGTTGATGAAGCCGGTCTTCTGCACGGTGGCATTGACCTGGCCGTAGCGGATCAGGCGATTGGAATTGATGTACTGCAGCTGGCCACGGCCGATGTTGATGATCTTCTGCTTGTCCAGCGAATCATTGCGGATGAGCTGGTAGCGGTTGGCCGCCTTGACCAGTTCGGCCAGCTCGCGCGGGGTCGAAACATTCTCGGGCGACAGGCCGGTACCGTTCTCGAAATGGGTATGCGGCATGCCCAGTGCCTGGGCGCGTGCATTCATGGCGGCGATGAAGGCCGGACGGCCGCCCGGATAGTCGCGGCTCATGGCCGCGGCAGCGCGGTTCTCGGAAGACATCAGGGCGATGTGCAGCATGTCGGCACGCGACAGGCTGGCCCCGACGTTCAGGCGCGAATGCGTAAATTTGAGGTTGTCCAGGTCATCCTCGGTCACTTCCAGGCGATTGGCCATGGGCAGCGACTTCTGGTCCAGCCAGACGATGGCCGTCATCAGCTTGGTCACCGAGGCGATGGGGGCGACCGTATCGGCGTTGCGCTCGAAGAGCGGCGTATTGGTCTCTTCATCGAGCACGTACACCCCGCGCGAGAAGATGTGGCGGCGCGAGGCTTCGGTGAAACCGCAGCGCGGCAGCAGCTCGGGCTTGGTGTTGGTGGTGATGGCCGTTGCCGGGGTGGCCGGACTCGCCACGGCGGCGGTGGCCGCGGTCGCTCCGACCGCAGCAGCCGCCGCAGCCGCACGGCCACGACGGCGGCCACGCGCCGGGGTGCGCGCCTTGGCAGGCAGGGCGGCCTTCTTGCGTACGCTGCGATTGCGGCCCTTGGCACCGCTGCTGGCGGCCCGGTGCTTGCCGGCCGTGGAACCGGCGGCCTGGGCCTCGCTGAGCTTGCCCGAGAGCGCCGTCAGTGCCAGCAGCAAGACGCTGCACATCAGGAGACGGACCACCATGCCGGCCCGGCGCAGGCCAGGCAGGATCAGCAGGGAAAAGCGTAAATCATTACCGGAACGGGACTGCTGCGTGCGAAACATCGTCGAAAACCTTGTCGGTGCGATCATCCAAGACCGGCCATGATACGGAAACTTGGCTTTCAATGCAGCAACCTTCACTGCCGTACAGCCGCAAGTGAATAAGATGACAAGGCGACAAGTCCCGGGGAGGCCGCCGCCGCGAGACATAATTTGCTTCCCTGGCTGCAACCGGGCGGCGCATAATCTGTCCATTCCCGGCCGGGGCAGGCTGCTTCCGGCGCACTCCGTCTGACTGAATCAACGATTTTCTTCATGTCCAATCTCATCGTACACGGTGGCCGCCCGCTGCGCGGCGACATCACCCCCTCCGCCAACAAGAATGCCGTCCTCCCCATCCTCTGCGCCACCCTGCTGACCGACCAGCCTCTGCGGCTGATCGGCATCCCCGAGATCACCGATGTCAAGAAGATCCTGGAGATCTTCCGCGTGCTGGGCAGCGAGGTGAAGGTGGACTATGCCAGCGGCGTGCTGGAACTGCATCACCGCGATACGCACTTCGATCCCAAAGTGCACCACCTGCCGGAGGAGATGCGTTCCTCCATCATGCTGGTACCGCCGCTGCTGGCGCGCTTCGGCGTGGCGCGGCTGGAGAACGACGTCAAGGGCTGCACGCTCGGCGTGCGCGAGATCGATCCGCACGTTGAAGTCTTCCAGCGCTTCGGGGCGCGGGTGGAAAGCAGCCCGGATTCGCTGATCATCCGCACCGGCGGCCGCATGCAGGCCAATCATCACTGGCTGGACTATGCCTCGGTCACGACGACCGAAAACTTCGTGCTGTGCGCCGCTGCCGCCGAGGGCGAATCGGTGCTCACCAATGCCGCCTCGGAACCGCACGTGCAGGAATTCTGCCGCTTCATGGTGATGATGGGCGTGCAGATCGACGGCCTCGGCACCTCGCGCGTGACGGTGCGCGGCGGCCAGCAGCTGGGCGGCGGTGAATTCCGCTTCGACGAGGATTTCCACGAGATCGCCACCTTCCTCGCCATGGGCGCCATCACCGGGGGCCAGGTCCGCGTGCGCAACAGCGCACCGGAACAGTTCCCGCTGATCGACCGCACCTTCGCCAAATTCGGCGTCGAAGTGGTGCATGAGAACGGCTGGTCGCACACGCGCCAGAACGGGCCGCTGAAGGTGGTCAAACCCTTCACCAGCAACATCCTCACCAAGGTGGAAGCCGCCCCTTGGCCCTATCTGCCGGTGGACCTGCTGCCCATCTTCATCGCCCTGGGTGTCAAGGCCGAGGGCAACACCATGTTCTGGAACAAGATCTACGACGGTGCCATGGGCTGGAGCAGCGAACTGTCCAAGTTCGGTGCCCACGTGTTCCTGGGTGATCCGCATCGCCTGATCACCTTCGGCGGCCTGCCGCTGTCGCCGGCTTCGGTGGAAAGCCCCTACATCATCCGCGTGGCCATCGCGCTGTTCATGGTCGCCGCCAGCATCGAGGGCCGCTCCGAGATCCGCAATGCGCTGCCGATCCGGCGCGCCCATCCCAAATTCGTGGAGAACCTGCGTTCGCTGGGAGCAGTCGTCGATTGGGTCGAGGAAGACTGATCTCCACGGTTCGACCTTGCAGGGGAAGCGCCCGGCGCAAGCTTCCCCTGCCACCCTCCGATTTCCATTCCGCGATGTGCCCTTCGCACCCGCCGCTTCCTCCCTCCTTTCCCCTGCGATTGCGGCTGTCCTCCCGGGCGCTGTGCATTGTCCTCAGGGCCAGTTTTCTTCTTCCTTTCACAGTTTGTGTTGGCTGCCGCCAGTCCTGCGCCGGCACACTTTTGAAATTGCCCAAAACACCTGCTTGTTGATCAAATAAATCGAATTATTTCGACAGCCCTGCGCCGACCCGGCACGGATAATTTCCGGCGTTAATCTACGCCGTGGCGGAAGTACTGGTCATGCATGGCGGATGCGGTCGAGCCACCCGAACACAAGACAAGGCCGACCGGCCCCGGCAGGAATCGCTTCAGCTCCCTCCACCGAGACAGGCTTCGCCCCACTGATCCGAACGCAGACGCTTGCGCCGGCCAGTCCTGTCTCCTCCGCAATGATCGCCATGCCTGCCGGGTCGGCAGTGCCGTGGCCTCTGTCGTCCTGCGGCTGGCGTAGTCGTGATCAACATGCATGCCGGATGACGCGATCGGGTATGCCTTCAACGATAAAGCAGCCACCATGAGCATTACCGTACTGAACCTGACCGAAGCCAGCGCCCTGCTGCGCACCATCAACAAGCGCGACATCAAGGATGTGCGCGCCATCGATCTCGACCTGGCCCTGGTGCTGGAGAGCGGCCACAAGATCATCATCAGCCGCGGTGCCGTGGCGGCGGTGAATTCACCGCAACTGATGCTGGAGTTCGCCGACGGCGATGTCGCCCTGGGTGACGTGTTCGAGAAGCTCAACCACATCGAGGTCCCGGCCGATGCTGCCGTGACCGTCACCTCCAAGGAGATCACGCGCTATGGCATCAAGCGTGTGGTCAAACCCAAGGTCGCCAGGAACAAGCAGGATCAGGAAGCGGACAAGGACAAGACCGACGAGGAAACCGCGGCCTCCCCCGACACCGAGGAGGCGCGCCCCGCCGAAGCGCTGGCCGGCAACGACGGATCCGGCGGCAGTCGCAGCGGGGACTCGGGCGGTAGCGACATCACTGCGAGCAAGTTCACCAGCGGCAAGGGGAGCAGCTCTTCGCTGGCGATACAGGATGTGGCCGATGCCCCGGCCGATATCGGCAGCAGCAAGGGCGGCATCTCCTGGCCGGTAATTGCCGGCGGCCTGGGCCTGCTGGCAGCGGCAGGGGGTGGCGGTGGAGGCGGCGGTGGCGGCGGTGCTGCCGCGTCCGGTGCTGGTAGCGGCAGTGGCGCTGGCACCTTCCCGGCCGTGCTGACCAAGAGCGAGGAGGCCATCCCGACGCTGCCTGCCGGTTTCACTGCGGCCACGCTGCTCGCTGCGATTCGCGGCATTTCCGCCGAATGGGGTGGCAAGGGCGTCACCGGCGACGGCAACACCAGCATCGGCAGCCTCAAGAGCTACCAGATGTTCGACAAGCTGGGGACCGGCACCACCTCCTTCAGCCTGCTGCAGCAGGGCAGCAGCCTCGATACGCTGGGGGCGTGGCTGAGCCTGGGCCTGAAGCCTGCCGCCACGGCCGGGCTCAACAACGTGGCGCTGGAGATGCTGGGCGGCTTCAAGCGCAACGGCGTGGACCAGTACAAGGTCAGCCCCGATCTGGAAACCGGCCTCAGTGATGTCGGCCTGGCCAACATCGGCTTGCTGTACCAGTTGAGTGTGGCCAATACCAGCAGCCGGCCGGTGATCCGCGTCAAGTACGACGGTGCCTACTCCATCGTGGGCAACGTGATCGAGCTGTATGAAGGCGACCGGCTGGTGGGCAGCAAGACATTGGTCGCCAGCGATCTCGGGGCAGGACCGAAGGAAGTGGACGTCGCCGTCTTCCAGAGCCTGTCGGCCGGCAGGCATGATCTGGAGGTCCGCTATACCGATACAGGCGGCAACTCCGTCAGCAGCAACCTGAGCGTGAACGTGGCAGCCGGTGGCGCACCGGTGACCTTGTCGGACCTGGGCGTGCGCGGCAACAAGCAGTCTGCCTCTGAAGCACAGTCGCTGGGCCAGTCCGGCGCCTCCTATGCCGTCATCAGCGATGCGGACACCAGCTTTGCCTCCGGGCATGGCAACCAGGGCCCGGTGTTCGTCGGCACAGTCGGCGGCGGCAGCGCATCGGACCGCTATCTGGTCACCATCCAGATGGGCGGCAAGGTCGTGGCCTTCGAGGATGTGGGTGCAGGCAGCTTCGCCATCGGCATCCCGGCCGGCGTGCTGCCACCGGGCTACTACCAGGACCTGAGCATCAGCGCCACCGTGCTCACTCCCGGCGCGCGCCTGGGCCAGACCACCAGCATGCAGGGCCTCAAGCTGGGCTGGTACTGGGCCGCGCAGGCGGGCACCTCGATCGTCGGCGGCAATGGCAATGACGAGCTGGTCTTGGGTGCTGCTGCCGATCCCGAGATCGTCGGGGGCATCCGTGTGCAAACCGGTGCAGGTGACGACAGGATCACCGTGGGCAGCTTCGGCAAGACGAGTGCCCTGAAGGCTACCGTTACCGACTTCACGGTCGGTATGGACCGGGTGAAGGTCTCTGGCCAAATCGTGAACCCGGACTTCGTGAAGAACTACGTCACGGCCTCTGATCTCAACGGCAGCACACAGTTGCAGATCGACCTGGACGGCGCGGGCGCGGGCAAGCTGTATTACCACCTGACCCTGCAGGGAGTGCAGTACAACCCGTCCACCATCGGTAGCATCTTCGGCGTGTAAACGGCAGGTCTCACCAGCCAATGCACAAGGGCGGCCAATTGGCCGCCCTTGTGCTTTACTGCCTTTGCCTTTGCTGCATTGATGGCTGCGTTCAGAACAGCAGGATCAGCAGCAGGATGATGGGAATCGGAATCCCCAAGAGCCAGAGCAGAATGGCACCCATGTCAGTCTCCTATGAAGGTTGGTGTTCAGGTTCGGCGAAACGTGGCGCGGCAGGGCGCTGTTCAACGCAACTCGGGTTCGCCGACGCGATGGTCATGAAGTTCATGACGCAACACCGGTTCGCCGTAGAGTTCGTTGCGATCACGCAGGCGGCCGCCGTAGGTGGCCAGCAGGCTGGCGACGAAGGCACCGCACAGCAGGGCCAGGAACATCCACAGCGAGGCATAGGCAGCAGCCTTGCGGGCGGCATCAGCGGCTTCCTTGGCCTTGGTGGCAGCCTGGTCCAGATTGCGCTGGTAAGCGGCAAAGGTATCGGCCACGCGCTTCTCGGCATCGGCTTGCGACAGGCCGGTATGGCGTGCCACCAGTTGGCCCAGGTAGCGCTTGTCGTTGTCGGCCAGTTGCTGGTTGGCCAGCGAATAACCGAAGACGCGGACCACTTCCATGCGCTGGGCCGAAGTCAGTTCACGGCCATCGGCGGGAGTCGGTGCAGCCAGCGGAGCGGCGGGAGCAGCGTTGGCGGCATCGCTGCCGGCGGCCGGAGTCACCGGTGCGGCAGGGGCTGCGCTGGTGTTGGCGGTGCCATTGGCGGTGCCGCTACGGAACATGGAATCGATGAAATAACCCGAGGCACGGTCAGCCAGATTGCCCGCCTGTTGCGCACCGTCCGGGCCCATGGCCGCCGCGGTCGCGGCAGCGCCGGTACCGAGTACGCCACCGGCGGCACCCAGGGTCTTGGCCCCGCCCGAGATCACGCTGCCCACGGCCGAGCCCAGCAGGGCGGCGGTGGCCAGCGAAGCCACGGCCCAGGCCAGCAGGCCATGTGCGGTATCGCGGAAATAGACTTCACGGGTATGCAGGCCAGCCCACTTCACGCGCAGGCGGCCGGCCAGGAAGCCACCGATGGCCGAGGCCGCGATCTGGGTGAACAGCAGCCAGCCGGCCGTGGAATAGCCGATGGCCTTGGCCGAGACGCCCTCTCCGGACCACGGCGAGATCGACGAGAAGCCGAGCCCGAAGCCCAGCATCACCAGGATGAAGGACAAGGCCGCCGCCGCAAAAGCGCCCGCCAGGATGGCACCCCACGAGACGCCGGAGCCGTTGTTGTTGACGGCCTCGACGCTGGCCGGTGGAAGGGGATGGATGGTTGAGGTGGTCATGAGTCTCCTCGCGATTCTTGATGGATTGATCTCTGCGACTGGCGCAGGGCTGGGGGGCATTGCCACGAAGAGACTGTAGGCGCGCGCTGGCGCGCGCGCCATCGGCGGAGTTCGGCAGGTGGCGTAGGAGAGCAGGGAAGCGCGAAGTCGGCGTACAGGAAAACGTGCAGAATTCCGTACAAAATTCCGTGCCGAATTCACTCCAGGAATCAGTACGGAAAAACGCACGGAAAAACGTACAGAAAGAGCGGCAGAACAATGCTCAGTACGCTGTACAGAAAACTGCACAGCAGCGCTGCACCGAGTCTTATAGAATGAGCGCCTCACACACCGGCATCCTGCCCTGTCGCCCCAACCTGCTACGGATTCCCATGGCCAACACGCACAGCACTCCGATCACGCATTTCCTGTTCGACCTCGACGGTACCCTCATGGACAGCGACGCCCTGCACCACGCTGCCTTCAACACCATCCTGTCGCGCTGGGGCCGCTCGGTGGATGTGGACTACTACAAGACCCACATCATGGGGGCGTCCAACGCCATGATCTTCGATCACCTGTTTCCCGGCATGCCGGCCTCGGAATACCAGCCGCTGGCCGAAGAGAAGGAACAGCTGTTCCGCTCGCAGCTGGACCAGCAGGTCGCGCCCACGCCCGGCATCGAACGCCTGCTCGACCATATCGCCCGCATCGGCGGACGCACGGCAGTGGTGACCAATGCACCGCGCGCCAATGCCGAGCTGATGTTGAAGGCCACCGGCCTGGCCGGCCGCTTCGATACGCTGGTGATTGGCGATGAGCTGGAACGCGCCAAACCCGATCCCCTGCCCTACCTGACCGCCCTGCAACTGCTGGGCGGCACACCGGACCAGGCGGTAGCCTTCGAGGATTCGAGTTCGGGCGTGAAAGCCGCCAGCAGCGCCCAGGTCTGGACCTTCGGCATGCTGGGTGGACTGGATGAAGCGCGCCTGCGGGCTGCCGGTGCCCACGCCGTGATCCGCGATTTCAACGGTCAGGCGCTGTGGGACAAGATCGGCGGATAAGTCCGCGCCTTCATTGCGAGCGGGCCGCCTCGAAGTGATGGTCCGGCAGGAACCACAGCAGGGCCAGCAGCACGTAGATGGCGGTCGCGCCCAGCGGGGTGGCCAGTGACAGCGGAATGGCCACCGCATAGAGCAGGATGGAGAGCGCATTCTTGCGCCCGTGCCCCAGCATGGCCGCCAGCGAAGGATGCGCCGCTTCACTGTGGCGCAGCGCGCGTTTCAACAGCAGGAAAGAGACCGAACACATCAGCAGCACCACGCCATAGCAGGCCACGGGTGCGCTCTGCCGATGATGGTTGGCCATCCACGAGGTGACGAAGGGCAGCAGCGACAGCCAGAACAGCAGGTGCAGGTTGGCCCACAGCACGCGCCGGTCGACCTGCGTGGCCAGCTGCAGCAGGTGATGATGGTTGACCCAGTAGATGCCGATGTAGACGAAGCTCAATACATAGCTCAGCAGCGGCGGCATGAGCGGGGCGAGGTCGGCCAGACCGGCGCCCTGCGGTGTCTGCAAGCCCAGCACCATGATGGTGATGGCAATGGCGATGACGCCATCGCTGAAGGCTTCCAGCCGCGACTTGTTCACGGCGTGGCCGCCTTGGCCGGCAGCGGCTGGCGAAATTCCCACACCACCATCGCCACCAGGATCAGCACCGGCACGATCAGCCCGGCAAAGCCGATGGCGTGATAGGCGAAGGCGGCGGCGATGGCACCCGCGCCGAACGACAGCACCGGCCACACGAACTTGATGCAGCGCTCGGTGGTACCGGCATCGGCCGCGCCGCGCAGCATGTCCACCACGTCGATCACCACTTGCGTGACGTTGCCCGTCATCAGCGAGGTCGGTGCCAGATGCGCCAGCAGCAGGCGGCTGATGGCGCTATGCACGCCCATCGATGCCGTGCCCAGCAGCCCGGACGCCATCACCCAGCCCGCCGTGGGCGACTGCACCGGAGCGGCGGCGATGCCGCAGAGCATGAATCCGGTCAGCAACAGCAACTGCAGCAGCAGTGACCAGCCCAGGGCGCGGCCATCGCGGCGCTGGATGGCGGCGATGAACAGGCGTGCCACGGCCACGCCGAGGATGAAGGCCGGGAAGGCCAGGAATTTCAGCAGGATGGACATCTGCGAGGTATCCGCCAGGGCCGCGCCGATGAGGATGAAGTTGCCCGTCACGTGCGCCGTGAACAGGCCGAACAGCGCGATGAAGCCCAGCGTATCGACATAGGCGGCGAGGAAGGCCAGTCCCGAGGACTGGAGGCGGTTGCGTTGTGCGGCATTCATGAGGTCTCTCGCTTCCGGAGGGCGGGGGGCAGGCCGCACACCTTAGCACCGCTGCTGCCGTCCGCCCATTATCCCTGTGGATAAGACAAGTCCGGCGAAGCCGCGCCAAACCCTTGCCGATCCGGCAACGATATGCCCTTGATGGATGCAACAAAGGCATTTTCTACAAAAAACAGCACATTTGTACAATCCAAGCCGGGCCTGAATGCTGATGATGCGAAGGACTGCACGGCAAGGCCTGCGACGCCCGAAGAGGGGCGTTGCGAAGGCGTGCCGGTGCAAGGATTTTCGCAACCCGGCAAGACGGATTCATTATGGAAAGTACCGTATACGTCGTCGATGACGATGGCATGGTCAGGACCGCCCTGTTGAGACTGCTGGCCTCGGCCGGCCTGAAGGCGCGCGGCTTTGCCTCAGCCGACGAGTTTCTGCGCGAGTCGCTGCCGGGCACGCCGTGCTGCCTGCTGCTGGACATGAAGATGCCCGGCTCGGATGGCTTCGAGGTGGTACGGCAGCTGGAACAGCGCGGCGATGCCATTCCGGTGATCTTCATTTCCGGCTACGGCACCATTCCCGTGACGGTGCAGGCGATGAAGGCGGGTGCCCATGAATTCCTTACCAAGCCGATCGAAGACGAGCGCCTGCTGGGCGCGGTGCAGGAGGCACTGGCCATTGCCGGGCGTGATCTGCATCAGCGTGTGGAGCAGGCCGCCAGCACTTCGCGGCTGGAAAAGCTGACCCCGCGTGAGCGGGAAGTGCTGGAACTGGCCATCGGCGGATTGCTCAACAAGCAGATCGCCACCGAGCTGGGCATCAGCGAAATCACCGTCAAGGTCCACAAGCGCCGCGTGATGGACAAGATGCAGACCAAGACCCTGGCCGATCTGGTGCGGGCGGCGGAGCGATTGCAGATTCATTCTGCGCGGCAGCGGTGAGGCTGCCGGCCAGCTGACGGTATCCGCACGAGACGGACCATCAATGACCACCGCAAGAGCGCCCATCGTCGTCGAAGGCCTTCGAAACTGATCCGCTTTTGCGGTATTCCTGAACACATCCCTTCTTCCCATCAGTAAGCTGTGCGGCTCTGACAGCAGCCCGGGCGGCCTCCATCGCTACCCGCACAACCACGATGGGCAATCTCAAGAACATCATTGGCACCGGCGGTGAATACCTGTGCGGTATTGAACTCATGCGTCCGGTCATTCCATCAAGCGTGCGCGCGCCATGAAGACCCCTTTCTTCGTGGGCATCGTCGATCGCAGCACCGCACGCCGGGAGCGGATCTATGTAAAGGGGATAGATGCACGCCAGTCGAAAGGGATCGCACGTCTTGCGCCACACCATGACCTTGCCGAAGACGCCGTCAAGATTGCCATCTACAACGAAGTTTGCCGCGTCTGGTCGCTGCGCAACAATCCGCCACTGACACAGCTCATCTGAGGAGCCGCCCATGCCACGTTCCCGTCGTCAAGAAATCGCACACCAATTTGCCGAGGGCCTGGTTGCGCAAATGTTGCAGCGATCCGGTAGTGAATTCTTTCACGTGACGCCTTCCCGCCCGGGCGAACACATCGGCCTTCTGGTGAGCCAGGGTGACGGCCTGTGCGGCATCGAAGTGCGGTATGCAGAGCGCAGCGAGGGTGTCGAGCAACTCTGGAACGAATGGAAAGACGCCGTTCGCGCATCCGGCAGGAAACGCCGCTCTGCGCTGGCAAGAACGATGAAGGCGATACGACGGGGGACGACGGCAAATCAAGCGGATCCTGATCTCCATCTGGTCGTGGTCACCGGCACGGGAGACAAAATATATACGGACCAGAGCATCGCGCCCTTGTTGACGCCGGATGACCGCACCCATATTTCCGTGCTGGGCGAGTAAGCCTGGCATGGCCTATCCCTGTCCCCTCACCCACCCCATCGGCCCCACCCCCATCACCTGCTTGAACACCCGGCTGAAGTGACTTTGGTCCGAGAACCCGCACTCCAGCGCAATGACCGACATGCTCTTGCCCTCCTCGCGCAGCAGCTGGCAAGCCAGGGCGATGCGCTGGCGCTGCAGCCAGGCGTGCGGCGGCAGACCAAAGCTGAGCTTGAAGGCGCGCGAGAAATGCGCGCGCGACAAGCCGCACTGCGCCGCCAGCTCGGCCAGCGTCAGGCGCTGTCCCAAATGCGCCAGCATGTAGTCCCGTACCCGCACCTGCTGCCATCCGGCCAGGCGGCCGCTGTTGCGCGCCAGCGGCTGGCCGCCATAGTGCCGGGCCAGATGCGTGTGCAGGGCCAGCGTCACGCTGTCCATGAACACCGTATCGCCATCATTGGCCGCCTCGCCCAGCATCGGCAACATCGCCTGCACCAGGTGCCAGATCACCGGGTCGCGCACCGCCTGGCGCTGCTGCAGCCCGCTGATGCGGCGTCCGCCCTCCTCGCTCCATTGCTCGATGGTGGCGCGCGGCAACTGCAGGCGTACGTTGTCGTAGTCCGACAGGTGCTGGCAGCGCCACTGCTCACGCAGGTCGGTGATGGCCATTTCGCCGCTGCGGTGGCCGCCCGCATGCACCAGCTGCTGGCCGCGCCACAGCTTGTGATGGCGGAAATCCTGCAATTGCACGATCACCGAAAAGGCATCCTCGCCCGGAATGTCGATCACCGGCACCGCCCCGGACGAGACGCCCGTGACCTGCGACTGCGCGGCGCGCGTCAGGCCCAGGCCGTCCTGCAGGCGGAGACGCTTGATGAAACGCCGGGGCAAGGGCTGGATCACGTGGAAAATCGATAAAAGTGAAAGAAAGAAAAACCACCCGCTCCAGTGGCGGCCAACAAGCCGACGCATCCGAAGCTGAGTGAAGGAAAACGCAAAAAAGGCAGAGCCGTCAAGCTCTGCCTTCCGCACCCTGCATCAAGAGGGAGCGCTCACATCGAGGTCCGCCCCGATTCAAACAGGAACCAGGCCCGCTGCTCGGCCTCGTCGATCCAGTTTTCCAGCAGACTGGCGGTAGCCACGTCGCCGTGCTCATCGCACAGCGCATGGGTGGCCATCATGAAACCGACCAGGCGCAGGTTGTCCTCCCGCAGTTCGGCCAGCATGTCGGAGGGCGTGACGAAGTCGGCATCGTTGTCGGCCAGCCGTTGCAGCTTGCCGATATGCCCGGTGGAACGCAAGGTGGTCGCACCGATCTTGCGTACCCGCTCGGCCACCGCATCGGTGATGGCGATGATCTGCCCGGACTGGTCATCCAACAGCAGGTGGTAATCGCGGAAATGCGGTCCCGACATGTGCCAGTGGAAATTCTTGGTCTTCAGGTACAGCGCGAAGATGTCCGCCAGCAGCATGGTGAGGGCGCCACCGATTTCCTGCGTGGCCAGCTCCGAGAGCGCGCCAGGTGTGGCCAGCGGCGCCAGGCGGCGCTTTTCCAGCGCTTGGCGTTGGGTTGCATCCAGGCTCATGGTGCTTACCCCTTCAGGAAGGCCAGCAGGTCTTCGTTGATCTGGTCCTTGTGGGTGGCGCACAGGGCGTGCGGTGCGCCGCCATAGATCTTCAGCTGCGCCCCCGGCACCATCTCGGCCACCAGCTTGCCGGTGGTCTGGAAGGGGACGACCTGGTCGTCATCACCGTGGATCACCAGGGTCGGGAAGTTGAATTTCTTGATGTCTTCACGGAAGTCGGTGCCGGAGAAGGCGCTCACGCAATCCAGCGTTCCCTTCAGCGAGGCCAGCATGGCGATGTTGAAGGTCTGCGAGAGTACGCCGGCGCTGACCGCATCGGCCTTGCCCGGACGGTTGGTGCCGAAGAAGACGGCGGCGAAGTCGCTGATGAATTGCGCGCGATCCTTGAGCAGACCTTCCTTGATGCCGGCAAAGACCTCGGCCGGCACGCCCTGCGGGAAGTCCGGCGCCTGGCCGAAGATCGGCGTCACCGCACCCAGCAGCGCCGCCTTGGCCACGCGCTTGCTGCCGTGGCGGCCGATGTAGCGGGCCACGTCGCCGCCGCCCATGGAGAAGCCGACCAGGGTTGCGCCCTGCAGGTCCAGCTTGTCCATCAGCTCGGCCAGGTCATCGGCGAAGGTGTCGTAGTCATAACCGCTCCAGGGTTGGCTGGAACGGCCGAAGCCACGGCGGTCATAGGCGATGACGCGGTAGCCGCGCTCGGCCAGGAAGTTCATCTGGTATTCCCACATGTCGCCGTCCAGCGGCCAGCCGTGGCCGAAGACGACCGGTTGGCCGCTGCCCCAGTCCTTGTAATAGATTTCAGTGCCGTCGCGGGTAGTGATGGTGCTCATGGTGTGACTCCTTGTGAGATGGTGTGGAGAGGCCGTGCAGGGAACAGCAACCGCCCTGCGCATGGCAGAGCGGCCTGACAACGTTGAATCTGCCAATGAAGCTGGAAGAGAGACCGCCGTGAATCGACTTGATTCCTACGGCTGAGCTGCGGCCTGGCCCAGCCGCCACTGGCCCGGACCGCACAGCGCGATGGCCGTGAAGATCACCAGCAGCAGCCAGCCGAACTGCCCTTCCGCGATGCTCCAGCCGGGATGCACCGCCAGCATGGCCACCAGCAGCACGCCGATGATGGGCAGGCAGGCCAGGCGGGTGAACAGGCCAAGCGCGATCAACACCGGGCATAGCGCTTCAGCCAGGATGGCGGACCAGAGCGATACCGTCGGGCCGAGGCCGAAGGGATCCTCGATGACGGTCAGCTCATGCGCGTAATGCATGAGCTTGGGCAAACCATGCACGTAGAACAGCATGAAGCTGGCGGCCACGCGCAGGAACAGCAAACCCAGATCCAGGGGCGGGACCGACCAACCGGTCCGGCGAGCGGAATGATTCGCTTGCATGATCGGCCCCGCTCAGAACGCGAAGCAGCTGCAACCCAACGCGCCCCAGAAACCGGCGAAGTGGGAGACCGGAACGGTCGACTTGCGCGCCACATCATGCGCGTGTCCATGCACCCCGCAGGAACCCGCGCAGGCATGCGGCAGCGCGGTCTTCTTCCGGCGTGCGG
Source organism: Herbaspirillum sp. Her4 (assembly GCF_057961335.1). NCBI lineage: Bacteria > Pseudomonadati > Pseudomonadota > Betaproteobacteria > Burkholderiales > Oxalobacteraceae > Herbaspirillum > Herbaspirillum sp. Her4. The sequence continues at coordinate 704,707 of NZ_CM176330.1, forward strand.
CATCGCTGCTGGCGACGGCGCGATAGTGTCCCGGCACCTTGGCCACCGGCGACCACTCGGGCAGCACCGGGATCTCGCCCGGACCGTGCGCGGAGAACGGACCGGTGCCATAGACCACCTTGCCATCCACCACGGTCATGACCGATTCGATGGACTTGATGTCGTCTTCATGCACGCTGAAGAAATCCGCCGACAGCACGGCGAGGTCGGCCAGCTGGCCGGCCTGGATGCGACCCTTCTTGGCCTGCTCGCTGGAGAACCAGGCGCTGCCTGCGGTCCACAGTTCCAGTGCAGTTTCGCGAGGTAACCTGCCAGTTGACCGGTACAGTTGCGTGCCGCCAACAGTACGGCCGGAGACCAACCAGTACAGTGCAGTCCAGGGGTTGTAGCTGGCCACGCGGGTGGCGTCGGTACCTGCACCGACCGGCACGCCCATCTCCAGCATCTTGGCCACGGGTGGCGTGTGCTCGGCGGCATCGCTGCCGTAGCGGTCGATGAAGTATTCGCCCTGGAAGGCCATGCGATGCTGGATGGCAATGCCGCCGCCCAGCGCCTTGACGCGCTCGATGTTGCGCTCGGTGATGGTCTCGGCGTGGTCGAACATCCAGTGCAGGCCGTCGAAGGGGATATCGCGGTTGACCTTCTCGAACACGTCCAGCATGCGCGAGATCGATTCGTCATAGGTGGCATGCAGGCGGAACGGCCAGCGGTTGGACACGAGGTGGCGCACCACCCGTTCCAGCTCCTCTTCCATGCCGTCGGCGAGGTCGGGACGCGGTTCGAGGAAATCCTCGAAGTCGGCCGCCGAGAACACCAGCATTTCACCGGCGCCGTTATGGCGCAGGAAGTCGTCCCCGTCACCTGGCTTGACCATACCGGTCCACTTCTGGAAATCGGCCAGTTCACTTCCCTTGCTCTGGGTGAACAGATTGTAGGCAATGCGGATGGTCAGTTGGCCGTCGGCTGCGAGCTTGTTGATGATCTGGTAGTCGTCCGGGTAGTTCTGGAAACCGCCGCCGGCATCGATGGCGCTGGTCACGCCCAGGCGGTTCAGCTCGCGCATGAACTGGCGGGTCGAATTGACCTGGTATTCCTGCGGCAGGGTCGGTCCCTTGGCCAGGGTGGCATACAGGATCATGGCATTGGGACGAGCGATCAGCATGCCGGTCGGATTGCCCGAGGCATCGCGCACGATCTCGCCGCCCGGCGGATTGGGCGTGTCCTTGGTGTAGCCCACCGCTTGCAGCGCGGCGCGATTGAGCAGCGCGCGGTCATACAGGTGCAGCACGAAGACCGGGGTATCGGGTGCGGCCGCGTTCAACTCTTCCAGCGTGGGCATGCGCTTCTCGGCGAACTGGAATTCGGTCCAGCCACCGACCACGCGCACCCATTGCGGATGCGGCGTGCGCGCCGCCTGGTCCTTCAACATGCGCAGTGCATCGGCCAGCGACGGCACGCCTTCCCAGCGCAGTTCCAGGTTGTAGTTCAGGCCGCCACGGATGAGGTGCAGGTGCGAGTCGTTCAGGCCGGGGATGACGGTGCGGCCGCCCAGGTCGATGACCTGGGTGCTCGCCTGCTTGAGACGCATCACGTCGGCGGCGCTGCCGACTTCGATGAATTTTCCGCCGCCGATGGCAACGGCTTCGGCGATGGGGTTTTGCTTGTCGACGGTGTGGATCTTGCCGTTCAACAAAATCAGGTCAGGGGTGACGCTGGCTGCGATGGTCATGGAGGCTCCGGGCATGGGCTGCAACGATGAAGAGGGCGGATTGCGCAGGGTGTGGCGTCGCTGGCGGCGAATCGTCCATCTCATGCGCTTGTGTTGGTGCTTTTGTTGGTGATGGCAGTGTGCAAAAACGCACTGCCAGCGTCTAGCTATACGAACAGATAATGGCAGCGCCCTGCCCGCTTGCCTATGATCGCCTCCGGCAGCCTCACTCCCCTGCCACGCCGCTGCGCACCGCCTCTCCCCGGCCAAGGCAGCGGCTGCCGTCTCCCTGCTCACTCCACCTACGGAACCATCATGACCACCAACACCAAACTCGACGTCCTGACCCCGACCAACTGCCAGCTCATCATCATCGACCACCAGCCGCAGATGGCCTTCGGCGTGCAGTCGATGGACCGCCAGGCACTGAAGAACAACGTCGTCGCCCTGGCCAAGTCGGCCAAGGTCTTCAACATCCCTACCGTCATCACCACCGTGGAAACCCAGGGCTTCTCCGGCTACACCTATCCGGAACTGCTGTCGGTCTTCCCCGAGCACGACATCCTGGAACGTACCTCCATGAACTCCTGGGATGACCAGAAGGTGCGCGACGCCCTCAAAGCCAACGGCAAGAAGAAGGTGGTCGTGGCCGGCCTGTGGACCGAAGTCTGCAACAACAGCTTCGCCCTGTGTGCCATGGCCGAAGGCGACTACGAGATCTACATGGTGGCCGACGCCTCCGGCGGCACCTCCAAGGAAGCCCACGACTACGCCATGCAGCGCATGATCCAGGCCGGCGTCATCCCCGTGACCTGGCAGCAGGTGATGCTGGAATGGCAGCGCGACTGGGCCCGCAAGGAAACCTACAACGCCGTCATGGACATCGTGCGCGAACACTCGGGGGCCTACGGCATGGGCGTGGACTATGCCTACACCATGGTGCACAAGGCCGAGCAGCGCCCGCACGGCAACCAGAAGATCCTGGCACCGGTGCCGGCCAGGTAAGCCAGTCCGGTCACCGACGCCGCCGCGCTCCTGCCCTGCATCGGCGGGGCGCGGCGGCGTCCCATCTTCACGAGGAGCCGGGCCATGTCCGCTTATCTGATTTCCCTGGGGGCCGGCATCCTGATCGGTGTCGTCTATGCGCTCTTCAAGGTGCGCTCACCGGCACCACCGGGCATTGCCCTCATCGGCCTCTTGGGCATGGTGCTGGCCGAGCGCCTGGTCAACGGCCTGGGGCCCCTGCTGGGCCACTGATCCCGGAGTACGCATGAAACCTTACCTGATCTCCCTCCTGATGGGCCTGCTGGCCGGCCTGATCTACGCGGCCCTGCACGTGCAGTCACCGGCACCGCCCATCATCGCCCTGCTCGGCTTGCTGGGCATGCTCATCGGCGAACAGCTGGTGCCCATCGTGCGCCGCAAGCTGGCCGGCGAGCCGCTGAGCGCAGCGTGGTTTCACCGCGAATGCATGCTCAAGATCACCGGCACACCGCCGCCGGACGCCAAGTGAGCCACCGGGCAGACGATGATGAGCGAAGGGGAGACAACGCCACCATCACACCGCCCCATCGCGGTGATCGATGACGATCTCGGGGTCCGCGCGGCCCTGTGCAACTTGCTGGATTCCGCCGGGCATCGCCATTGCAGTTTCGATGGCGGCGAGGATTTCCTCACCAGCAGTTGCCTGCCGGTAGCCGCCTGCGCCATAGTGGACCTGAACCTGCCGGGAATGAGCGGCTTCGAACTGGCCGAGCAACTGCGCAGCCTGCGGCCGGACCTGCCGGTGCTGTTCATCTCGGCGCAGGTCACGCCGCTGCAGCGCCAGCGCGCCACGGCCATGGGCATGGCGCTGCTGGTCAAACCGGTCGACGCCGATACCCTGCTGGTGCTGCTGACGTCCACCCTGCTCTACGGCCCGCCCTGAACCGCACGCGTCGGCAATGCGGCACAATGCGGCCTTGACCTCATCATCCTTGCCTGGAGATCCCCTTGCCGTCCGACCCGCGCCCTGCCGACGACGATGCCCTGCTGCACGCCCTGCGCGAATTGTCGGCGCTGCTCGACCCGGTCCTGCTCAAGCCGGCACTCACCCGCGCGCTCTGCCATCTGGCCGGTGCACGGCGCTGCCTGCTGGTGCGACATGAGGCCGGCCTGACGCTGATCGAGTCCGAGGCCCTGCGCGATGGCATGGGCGTCTGCAACAGCCAGGATCACTGCATCGCCGGGCCGGACGATCTGCACACGGCCACGCTCACCCTGCGCCTGAGCCATCGTGGCCAGGCGCGTGGCGAACTGCTGCTGTATTACGACGCGCCACCCGCTGCGGCCATGACGCGCTGCGCCCATCACCTCGCCGCCCACGCCGCCGTGGCTCTGGCCAATGCCGCCGACCATGCGCAGGCCTTGCTGGAAAAGGAACAACTGCTGTGCGCCGAACGCGAACTGCGCACCAGCCAGGAACTGCTCAAGCAGGGCGAACGCTTCAACCACGCCGGCAGCATGCGCTACCTGGTGCGCGAAGACCTGATGTTCTGCTCCGATGAACTGTGCCGCATCTACGGCCTGCCGGCGGGCCGCAACTGCATCACCTATGACGAGTTCGCGTCCATCATGCATCCCGATGACCGGCAGGAAGTGATCGAGACCGTCAATGCGGCCGTCGCCATGGGCGGCACCATCCGCGTGGAGCACCGCATCTGCCGCCAGGACACGGGCGAGGTGCGCTATCTCTCCGGCATCGGCAAGCCGGTATGGGTGGATGGCACCTTCACCGAATACGTGGGGACGGCCACCGACATCACCGTGCGGCGGCAGGCGGAATACGCCATCCGCGCGGCCCAGGTGGACATGGAGCGCGTCTCGCGCGCCAACACCGTGGGCCAGCTGACCGCGTCCATCGCCCATGAAATCAACCAGCCGCTGATGTCCATCGTCTCCAACGCCGGGGCCAGCCTGCGCTGGCTGAACCGGCCCGTGCCGGAACTGGAACATGCGCGCGCCGGCCTGCGCGACATCATCAGCGAAGGCCAGCGCGCCGGCGGCATCATCAGCAGCCTGCAGAACCTGACCCGCAATCGCGCGCCGCAATTCGAGCGCCTCGACCTGGCTGCGCTGATCCGGCATACGCTGACCCTGTCACGCAGCGAGCTGGATCAACGCGAAGTGCATCTTTCGCTGTCCCTGCCGCCTGCCGAGGTCCATGTACTGGGGGATACGGTGCAGTTGCAGCAGGTGCTGCTGAACCTGGTGGTCAATGCCATCGATGCCATGGCAGCGGTGCCGGAAAATGCACGCACGCTCAACATCGGCGTGAGCTGCTGCAATGAACAGCGCGTGAAGGTAGAGATACAGGATAGCGGCGAGGGCATCGTGGCCGACGCCATGCCGCACATCTTCGATGCCTTCTATACCACCAAGGAAACCGGCATGGGCATGGGGCTGGCGATCTGCCGTTCCATCATCGAGACCCATCGCGGCCGCCTGCGCGTGGAGGCGGCGCAGCCGCAAGGGACGGTGTTCAGCTTCGACCTGCCACGCGTGCCGTGAGCCCCGCGTCCCTCAGCCCAGCCGGCGACGCCATGCGCCCGGACTGCTGCCCACGATCTGCGAGAACACGCGGCTGAAATGGCTCTGGTCGTAGAAGTCGCAGGCCACTGCGATCTCGGCCAGCGACAACCCGCTGTGGCGCAGATATTCGCGCGCCATGTCGACCCGCTGCAGCAGCAGCCACTGGTGCGGCGTGTGGCCGGTACTGGCCTTGAAGGCGCGCAGGAAGTAGCTGGCCGACATGTTGCATTCGCGCGCGATCTCGGGAATGGAGACTTGGTCGCGGTTTTTCTGCAGCAGCATCTGCTTGGCCCGCTCCTCGTGCAGGCGCGACAGCCGCACATGGCGCGGCGCAGGCAGGCTGGCCCCGCCATAGCGTTGCAGCAGATGGGTGCCCATGGCCAGGCCGAGCTGGTCGACGAACAGGTGATTGTCGGCATCGGGCTGGGCCAGTGCCGGGCCCAGTGCGGCGGCCAGATGGGCCAGCACCGGATCATCGTGGCCGGTCACGGTGGCCAGTCCGCTGGCCTTGCGTCCGCGCAGATCCTCGTTGACCGTGGCGAACCATGACAGCGGCAACTCCACCAGCAGGAAGTCGAAGGGCGTCTGCAAGTCGGCCCGGTAGTCTTCGGAAAAATCGCGGATGTAGACGGCACCGCGTCCGAACTCGAACTGCGCGCCCTGGCGGCCGCGGAAGATGCTGCGGCGGTGCTGCGACGCCATCGAGATGCCGACCAGGAAACCGCGATCGGAGGCCGGCGTGTAGACCTGCGACACCTCACGGCCTTCAACCCGCTTGCGATAGAAGCTGAACTGACTGCCCTGCAGCTCCTGGCTCTGCTTCAGCGCAGTGGACGAACAGCCGAGAGAGTCGCTGCGTGCGGGGGCGGTGGCAAGCGGGACCTGGGCAGTCATGGGCGACCTCGTGGGAATCGGAAAGACGAGAGGGAGTACGGCAAGCTTTTTCGCGATTCTACAGGGCGGCGCATTCCGGTGTGAGGAATGCGCAGTATTGTCTCGCCGGCTACTGTTGCTTGCGGGCAGCCTCCTGCAGCATGGCCTCGCCCAGCTGCACATGGCCGCGCTCGGCCAGCGTTCTGCCTGCGCCTTCGATATCCCGCACGTCCTTGTTCTGGCTGAGCTTGCGCTTGCCTTCCAGGCGCGTGATCTCGATTTCGATGCCGACAATGGCCTTGAGCAAGGTATCGGTGTAGTCGGCAGGCGCATCGGACATCTTCCACGGCTTGGCCTCGCCGGCCTCGTGAGTCCGGGTCAGGCGCGCCACCACGCCGCGCAGGTAGCGCTCGTCATCGCGGATGGTCACGCGGCCATGGGCATGCGCCACGCTGTAATTCCAGGTCGGCACCTGGCGATGCGCCTCATGCTTGCTGGGATACCAGCTCGGCGAGATGTAGGCATCCCCCGCCGAGAACACCACCAGCACTTCATCGCCATCGGCCAGCGCGCGCCACAGCGGATTGGCGCGCGCCACGTGCAGATGCAGCGTGCCCAAGGCCCCCTGAGCGGTGTCGAGATGGCAAGGAAGATGGTTGGCATCCAGCCCGCTGGCCGTGTGCGAGACCAGCACGCCGAAGGGATGGGCGGTGATGAGCTGGTGCAGGCTGGCAGTGTCCTGGTCGGCGAAATGGGCGGGGATGTACATGGCGGGCGGCTGGCGTTGGACTGGCGTTGAAGGGAGAGGAGCGCCCTATTCTATTGCATCCTGCGCCGCGACTTCCTGCAGTTGCGGACAGCTCCAGTCAACGTCACCGTTCGCTCAGCGCGCTTCTGCGGTCTGCGGGCTGACCGGCATGGCCGAGCTGGGCAGGCCGAAGACACGGTCAAAGCCGAGGTTGAACAGATAGGTGTAGATCATGAAGAACACGATCAGCCCGAAGTCCAGTACCAGCGCTTCCCACAGGCTGATGCCCAGCCACCAGGCGAACAGCGGCACCAGCATCACCACCAGCCCGCCTTCGAAACCGAGGGCGTGCGCGGCACGGCGCGCAAAGTTGCGGCCACGGCGCGGCTGGCGTGCCTCCCAGCGTTCGAACAAACCGTTGAAGATGAAATTCCATACGAAGGCGATGGTCGACGAGGCCACGGCGGCGGCCGATGCATGGCCACTGTCATGGCCCGCGAAGACGCTCAGCCCGACCGTGGTGAAAATGATGGCCAGCCCCTCGAAGAGGCAGGCATAGACCAGCTTGCGTTTGAAACCTTGCATGAGTTGCTCCTGAAGACTGCGGCGCGCCAGTCCTCTGGCCGCGCGATGGAAAGCATTCTATGATGAAGTTTTTGATGAATGAAGTCGGCTTCTTTCAGTTTTTCTGACAGGTCGGCACTGCCATACACACAAGGAACAGACGATGGCTTTCTCCAGTGACAACGTCAGGGTCTTCCTGGCCGTGCTCGACAGTGGTTCGTTCTCGGCGGCGGCGCGCCAGCTGGGACGCGTGCCTTCCTCGGTCAGCATGACCATCAGCCAGCTGGAAGCGGAGCTGGACCTGGTGCTGTTCGACCGCACCGCGCGCGATGCCCGACCGACCGAACTGGCGCACGCGCTGGAACCGGATGCACGCCTGCTGGCCAGCACCCTGCGCCAGCTCGACGCCCACGCGCTGGCCATGCATCAGGGACTGGAGCGCAAGCTGACGCTGGCGGTGGCCCCGGAACTGCTGTCGGTGCCCTGGGCCAAACCGCTGGCGGTGCTGGCGGAAGAATTTCCCTCACTGGAGGTGGAAGTACTGTCCTCGCCGCAGGCCGATGCCATGCGCATGCTCTATGACAATACGGCACAGCTGGCGCTGGTCTTCGAGCGCCATGCCGGCAATGACCGCGAGGCCTTCCAGGAATTCAGCAGCGAGATGATGGTGGCGGTGATCGCACCCGAGCATCCGGCGCGGCTGCGCAAGAAGCGCAAGCTGCGTTATGAAGACCTGTACGACATCCGCCAGATCGCCGTGGCCAGCCGCGATGCCAGCATCTCGGACCCGCGCTTCTTCCTCGCACGCCACCTCTGGCGCACCGACAATCACCTGGCCACGCTGTCGCTGGTGCGCGAGGGACTGGGCTGGGCCTATCTGCCGCACAGCCTGGTGCAGGCACAGATCGAGGCCGGTACGCTGGTGGTCATCGATTTCGACAACATCAGCAACCAGCAGCGCATGTGGGTGGATGTGGTGTGGAACAAGGACCAGCCGCTGGGGCTGGGGGCGCAGCGTTTCATTGCCCTGATGCGCGAAATGGCACCGAGCCGGCGCAAGCGCGCGCACAAATGAATGCGGCCCGCAGAGACCGTTCGGACTGAGCCGCTCCGTCAGGGCCGGCTCGAAGGCGCTGCGCGGGCAAAATTATCATCACGCTGCACAGCGTCTTCGATACGCGGCGGGGCCGCTACTCAGTCCGAACGGTTGGTTTTTGCACGATGAACATCGATTGAAAACCGATTGAAAACCGATTGAAAATCGATTGAAAACCGATTGAACACTGATCAAATTTTCTAAGTTTTTCAGAAGAGCTACCTTAGAGAAAAAATTCAGAAAACTTAGTTTTCACGGAATGATTTTGGTCTTGCTCTTGGCCGCCAGCAACTGCACCAGCAGCTGGTCACGCTCGGCAGCGATGCCGGCAGAAGTCTTGCCGCTCATCTGCTCTTCTACCCCCGCGCGAATCTGTGCCTTGAGCGCAGCGGTGATGGAAGGCGCTCCCAGATCGGCCCACCAGCTTTCGATGGGCGGCCCCAGGTGATCCAGCATGTGGCCGATGCCGCCCTCTCCGCCCGACATGTGCAGATTGAGATAAGGCCCCATCAAAGCCCAGCGCAAGCCGGGACCGTAGGCGATGGCCGTATCGATGTCCTCGGTGCTGGCCACGCCCTGTTCGACCAGGTGGAAGGCCTCGCGCCACAGGGCGGCCTGCAGGCGGTTGGCGATGTGGCCCTTGACCTCCTTGCGGACATGAATAGCCTTCTTGCCGATGGCGGTGTAGAAGTCCAGCGCAGCCTGCACCGCCTCCGGTGCGGTCTGCGCACCGCCGATCACTTCCACCAGCGGGATCAGGTGCGGCGGGTTGAAGGGATGGCCCAGCACCACCCGGCCGGGATGGCGGCAGGCGGCCTGCACCTTGCTCATCAGCAGGCCCGAGGAACTGGAGGCCAGGACCACATGCGCCGGCAACGCGGCATCCATGCGCCGGAACAGGTCGATCTTGAGGTCTTCGCGCTCAGGGCCGTTTTCCTGCACGAAGTCCGCGCCCTCGAGCGCCTCTTCCAGCGAGGCCGAGAAACGCAGCCGCTCAGGGGAGGCACCGGTTGCCAGCCCCAGCAACTCCAGGCTGGGCCAGTGACGCGCCACGGCGGCACGCAACTTCACTTGCGCATCCGGCATCGGGTCGGTGGCCGAGACCTCCAGCCCCCGCGCCAGGAAATAGGCCGCCCAACTGGCCCCGATCACGCCGGTGCCCACCACCGCTACCCGGCGCACCTCCTGTTGACCGGCCCGAGCGCCGCTTGCTGATGCTTGCATCTGTGTCTCCTTTGTTGATGGGCTTCAATGAAGCCGGGTTCGTTATGAATATTCTTGATAAATCTCGATTTTATTCGAGGTTTTAGCACGAGATTTGCATGGGCATTCGGCTACGATTGGCATCAAAGCACATAAACAAATTCCCGGATATGAATCGGGATCAACTCCGGGTCACGCCATGTTTCTCTATCTTCCTTTCCTGCTGGCCTTCCTCACCGTGTTGGGGATTGCACTCGGCTGGAAATCACTAAGCAACAAGCTATGGTTGGCAAGCACCATCGTCACCCTGTGGTGGTTCAGCCAAACCGCCCAGGGCCCCCTGGGTTTCATCTTGTAATGGCACCGTCTCATGGACCGTTCCGTTGTCTTCACCCCACGCGAACCCGTGCTGCCGGGCGGGATTTTCCTCAATTGCCTGTGCCTGCTGGCCATCAGTGGCTACCTGGGCCTGCTGCTGTACCTCCAGTCAATGGCGCTGTTGCCTGGCACCCCGCTACGCCAGCTGCAGTACACCGGCATCATCCTCACCGGCATCGGCTTCCTGCGCAATCTGCGCTTCGGGATCAAGAGTGCGCATTATGGGGTAGCGCTGGTGGGCGCGCTGCTGACCGGGCTGGTGGCCTTGCGCCAGATCTCGCTGGAAGCCCTGGCCGGGCAGACGCCCACGGGACCGCTGTTGCAAGGCATGCATTTCCATACCTGGATGGCCCTGTTTTCACTGACCGCAATCCTGACCATTGCAGCCCTGCTGGGTGTCAAGAGTGCTGAATACCCGGCGACGCTGCTGCTGCTGCAAAGCGCGGAAAAGGAAAATGAACCACGCCGCATCCCGTGGGGCAGGATAGGTGCAGGCACCATCTTCGTGCTGCTGGCCGGTGCGCATCTGGTGGCCAGCATGGGCGACTGCGGCCGGCTGGTCTGTGACGAGGGGCTGATCGATCTCCTGCAATTGCATTCGCCACCCCCGCTCAAGCCCTGAAAAAAAAACGGCGCACGCCTGCCGTCAGCAGGGGTGCGCCGGTCAATGACGGCTCAAGACTATCGTGGCCCGCACGCCAACCACGCGTGCCGGGCCAGGGGACTACACGGACATCAGAAGCGGTGCTGCATGCCCAGGGTCATGCCGAACTGGCTGTTGGAGAAGCCGACGTCATCCCGCGACAGGCCCACCAGCTGGTTGTTCTTGGCCTTGGCATAGGCCGTGCTCAGGTACAGGTCGGTGCGCTTGGACATCGCGTACTTCAGGCGCAGCGAGTACATGATGGGATCAGCATCGTTGGCTACGTTCTTGATGTTCTGGTAGTAGATCGCACCGATCACGCTCATGGCCGGAGTGAACTTGTACGTCACGCCGCCCCAGATGAAGTCGCTGCGCTGGTCGGCAGCGCCGCTGGCCAGGGTCTTCTTGTAGTAGCGGTAACCGAGGTTGAACTTCCAGGCATCCGACAGCTGGTAGCCGGCGGCCAGATGGGCGCTGGTGGCGCGGTCATACGGGGCGTTGGTGGTGCTCACGCTGTTGTTGCGGTCATAGGTCGCGGCCACGCTGAACGGACCCGAACCCCAGCCCAGGCCGACACCATACTTGGCACCGTTGCTGGTCTCGCCGGCCACTTCGCCGAAGCCGTACATGGCACCGACCTTCACGCCCGCGAACTCGCCCTGGTACTTGACCAGATTGGACACGCCGGTCGGCATGCCGTCCTTGCGGCCACCGGTGGCACCGGCCGAGGTCACCCAGGAATAGTTGGCCGAGTAGCCCATCGGGTCGAACGGCAGGATGAAGTCATAGGTGGTGGAGAAGGAACGGCCCACCACCACGCGGCCGAAGCCGCCTTCCAGGCCGACGTTGGACTGGCGGTTGAAGAGCTGGTTGGAATCGCCGTCGAAGGCGCCGTTATCCAGCTTGAAGCCGTTTTCCAGCTGGAAGATGGCTTTCAGGCCACCGCCCAGGTCTTCGGTGCCACGGAAGCCGATGCGCGAGGTGTTCATGGTGCCCGAGCTGAGGCGCACCAGGCTGTTGCCGGCAGCATTGGCATTGGTGACATATTCCACGCCCGAATCGATCAGGCCGTAGACGGTAACGGAAGTTTGCGCCTGCACGGAAGTCGTGGCGAACGCGGCGAATGCGGCCAGCATGCTGGCGGCGAGGTGATTCCTTTGCACTGAGGTCTCCTTGGTTGAAAGCGTTGGATGGCGTCGGCACGGCCTTGCCGTGCGACGTCTTCTGTTCATGCACCCGGTGTACTCCTGATGGCTTTTCCGGGTGAGCGAGGGGATGGCGGGTAGCCTTGCTCGCTGGTTTTCATCGATGCGATGAAACGTCAAAAAACTAAGTTTTTCCGAACGGGAAACTTAGACATCCCGTTCGGCCACCTTAGTTTTTCAGAATGCCCACAAGGCCTGTTCCGGCAGCGACAGCCAGTATTCGCCCTGGTCCAGGCGCTGCGGTGCGTAGGCGCGCAGGCCGACCGAACCGGCCGGTCCGCCCTCGACCTTGAACAGGCATTCCCAGCGGTCGCCCAGGTACATGCAGGTCGAGAGCGGCAGGCGAATCGCATTGCCGGTCTGCTCACCCGCGATACGCACCTGCTCGACCCGGATGATGCCGGTGAGCTGCTCGCCGGGCTTGGCATCCTCGCGTCCGCGCAGGGTCGCTACCGCCGTGCCGCCATCCAGCTTGACGGTCACGCGGTCGCCCTCGCGGCTGACCACCTCGGCCGCCAGCTTGTTGTTGCTGCCCATGAATTCGGCGGTGAACAGGGTATTGGGGGTCTGGTACATGCTCTGCGGCGTGCCCTGCTGTTCGATGCGGCCATTGTTGAGCAGCAGGATACGGTCGGAGATGGCCATGGCCTCGCCCTGATCGTGGGTCACCATCAGCGCCGACAGGCCCAGGCGCACGATCAGTTCACGCAGGAAGGCGCGTGCTTCCTCGCGCAGCTTGGCGTCGAGGTTGGAGAGCGGTTCGTCCAGCAGGATCACCTGCGGGTTGTAGACCAGCGCACGGGCGATGGCCACGCGCTGCTGCTGGCCGCCGGAGAGCTGGTGCGGATAGCGTTCGCCCAGATGGCCCAGGCCCAGCTGGGACAGCACTTCCTTGACGCGCTTGGCGATCTCGGCCGAGGGTGTCTTGCGCAGCTTGAGGCCATAGGCGACGTTGTCGGCCACGGTCTTGTGCGGCCACAGCGCATAGGACTGGAACACCAGGCCCAGATTGCGTTCTTCGGCCGGCATCTCGAAGTTGCGTGCGCCATCAAAAACGCGGCGGGTGCCGATGTCGATGGTGCCGGCCTTGGGCGATTCCAGCCCGGCCACGGCGCGCAGCAGCGTGGTCTTGCCGCTGCCGGAGGGACCCAGCAGCGCCACCACTTCGCCGCGCTGCAGTTGCATGGAAACACCCTTCAGGATGGGGTTGGCGGAGGCGCCGGTACCATAGTCCAGGTGCAGGTCGTTGACGGAAAGTTCGGTCATGATGATTCCTCAGGATGCTCTTGCTGTATCGGGAGGCCGGCACCCTTGGTACCGGCCGTGCTATCGGTGCAGGTCAGTCGTGCAGCTTGACGCCGAAGCGCAGCGCAATGCCCAGGCCCACGGCCACCAGCGTGATGTTGATGAAGGACAGTGCAGCCACCAGTTCCACTGCGCCGGCAGCCCACATGGAGACGATCATCGAGCCGATCACCTCGGTACCGGGCGAGAGCAGGTAGACACCGGTGGAGTACTCGCGCTCGAAGATCAGGAACACCATCAGCCAGGCACCTACCAGGCCATAGCGCACCAGCGGAATGGTGACGTCACGCGTGACGCGGGAGCGCGAGGCACCGACCGCGCGGGCGGCTTCTTCCAGTTCCGGGCCGACTTGCAGCAGGGCGGTGTTGATCAGGCGCAGGCCGTAGGCCATCCACACCACCGAGTACGCCAGCCAGACCGAGAAGATGGTCGAACGCAGGCCGCGCAGGGCGGGGATGAAGCTGTCGACCAGCCACAGGGCGATGGGGTTGTCGATGCCCTTCAAGGCCGAGTCCAGCAGCGAGGGCACGAACAGGAACACCCACAGGAAGGACAAGCCGGCCAGCAGGCCCGGCACTGCACGCGGCACCAGCACGCTGTAGTCGAGGAAGCGCGTCACGCCATCCTGCTTGCGGTGCATGGCCAGGGCGATGGCGGTATAGCAGGCCACGGCCAGGGCGCCGCCGATCACGCCGATCAGCACCGTGTTGATGATGCCGCGCACCAGCGAGGGTTGATCCCACACGTTCAACAGGTTCTCGAAGGTCAGCACGTCCAGCAAGTTGACGCCATCGCCCCAGTGCGAAACGAAGGTGCGCAGGCCGATGCCCGAGAGCGGGATGATGACCGTGAACAGCAGCCAGCCGGCGATCAGAGTGAACGCCACCCAGCGCCACTTGCCCAGCGGCAGCGCCTTCTGGCGCGCGCCCTTGCCCTTGATGGCGACGAACTTGTTGGCCGAGCGCAGCAGCCAGCGCTGCAGCATCACCAGCGGCATGGTCACCGCCACCAGGCAGACGGCCACCGCCGCCATCAGGTGATACGAAGGCGTACCCAGTTTGTTGGTGAGCTTGTAGAGATAGGTCGGCAGCACCAGGTGGCCTTCCGGATCGCCCAGCACCAGCACCAGGCCGAACACTTCAAAGCCGAGGAAGAACACCAGCACGCCGGAGTAGGCCAGTGCCGGGGTAATCATCGGCAGCGAGACGTTGAGCGCGACCTGCAGCGGCGAGGCACCGGCCACGCGGGCCGCTTCTTCCACATCCGAACCCAGGCTGCGCAGGGCGGCCGAGGCATACAGGTAGACGTGCGGCACGTGGGTCAAGCCGGCGATGATGACGATGCTGGTGAAGGAATAGATGTTCCACGGATCGCCCTCGAAACCGAACACCGACAGCAGGTTCTTGACCCATACCGTGTAGAAGCCGACCGGCCCCATCGAGACCACGTAGCCGAAGCCGATCACCATGGGCGAGACGAAGATCGGCACCATCAGCGCGGGAGCGATGAAGCTGCGGCCCGGCAGGTCGGTACGCACCATCAGGAAGGCCAGCATGCCGCCCAGCGGCACGGCGATCAGCGCCAGGCCGGTGGCCAGCGTGAGGCCATTGACGAAGGCCTGGCGGAAGTCCGGGTCATCGAAGATGAAGCGGTAGGAATCGAAGGTCAGCGTCTTGACCGGCGCGAAGAACGGGGCCGACAGGAAGCTTTGATAGAAGATCAGCAGCAGCGGCACGAAGATGGCCAGGGCTGCCAGCAGCACGACCAGGCCGCGCGGCCAGTTCAGCCGGAAACGGCGGGTCGGCAGGGCTGGCTCGCTGCGCGGTAGCGTTGTGGTGGTTTGCATGGTGCGCCTCATGAGTGGGCAGATGGATCAGGACAGGCAGGGAAGCGGCCAGGGCCGCGCTCCGAAACAACGAACTTGCGCGGTGATGACAAACATCCCGTTCGGACTGAGTAGACCCGCAGGGTCGTATCGAAGGCGTGACGCCCTTGGCACTGCGGACTCCCCGGCCCGTAACAGGATTGATTTAAAAAATTTACTTCTTGGTGGCTTCCTTCCACTGCTTCAGGAAGTCCAGGCGCTTCTTCTGATCCAGGTATTCCAGCAGTTCGGTGGAGACCGGCATGGGCTTGAGCGACGCACCCAGCTGCTTGGTCAGTTCGGCCGAGGTGGTGGCTCCGGTCACATCGCCACGGATGGCGAACAGCTGCGCATCATTGGCGATGATGGTCTGGCCGCGCTTGGAGAGGATGTAGTCCACCCACAGCTTGGCGGCATTGAGGTTCTTGCCGGCCTTGTTGATGAAGATCACGCGCGAGAGCACCAGGTTGTAATCCTTGGTGAAGGCCACGCCGATGGACGGGTCCTTCTTGGCGCGCACCAGGGCGTAGGGGCCGAGGATGTTGTAGCCGATCAGGTTTTCACCCGAGGAGATGCGCTCGAGCATGGTGCCGGTCGAGGATTGCACGCGCGCAGCCACGCCGCCCATGGCCTTGGCGAAGTCCCAGAAATGCGGATTGTGCTTCAGGTCATAGGTCATCAGGCTGAAACCGACGCCGGACTTCTCGATGTCGTAGGTGGTGACCTTGTTCTTGAATTTTTCCTGCTTGCTGACCAGCAGCTTGGTGAACTCGTCGTGGGTGGTCGGCACTTCGGCCTCAGTCACCAGGCGCTTGTTGTAGACGATGGCAGCCGGCTCGAAGGTGGTGCCGTAGGCGGTGTCCTTCCAGTTGGCCCAGGTCGGCAGGGCCGCCGCTTCCGGCGACTTGTAGGCCACGGCATAGCCTTCGGAGGCCAGCTTGACCTGCAGGTCCATGGAGGAGGACCACATCACGTCAGCCGTGGCACCACCGGCGGCGGCTTCGGAGATGAAGCGGTTGTAGACTTCGGTGGAGTTCATGTCGTTGTACTCGACCTTCACGCCCGGGTAGAGCGCACCGAAATCCTTGATCAGCGCTTCGGCCGCCTTGGAATCGGTGGTGCTGTAAATCACGACCTTGCCTTCCTTCTTGGCCCCTTCGATGACCTTGGCGTAATCGGCGGGATAGCCGGCGGGGGTGTCGGCATGGGCCACACCGCTGAAAGTGACGGGCAAAGCGAGGGCCAGGCCGAGCGCAATGCTCAGGCGACGTTTGTGCAACATGGATTCTCCTTGATGATGAAACGGACCTTGCGCCGGCCCGGCTGCAGAGCACGCCTGACGGCGTGTGCAACCTGGCTGATCAGCGCACCAGGCCCAACTCCTGGGACTGCCTGCGATAACGCGCAACGGTCTGCGCGATGTAATCCGAGAGCGGCTTGCCGGTCATGGCAAAGGGTTGCAAGCCACCGATACTGCGCTGGCGATCGAATTCGGGATCGGCCAGTACCCGGTCGAAATACCGGACCCAGCGCCGGTAGTCCGCCTCCGGCGCATGCGGGCTCATGTAGAAGCCGCGAATGATCGGCCACACCACCTCGTAACCCTGTTCGCGTGCGGTCGGTATTGCCTGCAGCGGGCCCGGCAGCCGTTGCTCGGACAGCACCGCCAGGATGCGCACCTTGCCGTCGGCCATGAAGTAGGCGGCTTCCGAGGTATCGCCCGAAATCACCTGCACGTGCCCGGCCTGCAAGGCGGCAAACGAATCACCGCCGCCTTCCAGCGCCACGAAGCGGAACTGCCTCGGCGTAAAACCGGCTTGCTGCGCCAGCAGCGCCATCTTCAGCCAGTCCTGGCTGCCCACGGTCCCGGACAAACCCACGGTCACCGCCGACGGATCCTTGCGGATCGCTTCCAGCAACTGCTTCAGGTTGCGCCACGGCGCATCGCCACGTACCGCGATCATGCCGTGATCGATACCGATCCCGGCCACCCAGCGCACGTCGCCCACATCGGCGGGGCCATACTTGCCTTGCGCCAGGCTGAGCAGCGAGCCGCCCGAAAACGCCACCAGCGTCTCCGGCCCACCGCGCCGCTGTGAGACCACCGAACTCCAGGCCACCGCCCCGATGCCGCCGGGCAAATACGCCACCTTGAAGTCCTGCTTGCCGCCCTCTTCCTGCATGGCCCGGCGCAACAGCTTGCACGAGGCGTCCATGCCGCCGCCCGGCTTGGCCGGGACGATGCACTCGGCCGCCAGCGCGCACGGCATCGCACAGGCCAGCAGACAGGCGGCCAGCAAGCGAACACAGTGGTGCCAACGATGCGAGCGGTCCGCCTTCATGGCGGTCAGCAGCAGAAACGGGAGGCGGGAAGAACGGTACGGACGGGTCCGGACCCAAGGGTGGTCATGATGTGTCTCCGGCTTGGATTTTTTGATATGGGCGCATCGTACAAGAAAAGCCTTTCAGCCGGCTTTCAGCGAAGCTGTCAGTGTGGGATCAATGCTACGCAGTTTCCACAATGGCCGGATGAGGACGTTTCAAAGGCGGCGGCCCATCTGTTAGCATCCGCGCTGGAGACAAGCCGTACCGCAACGTACAAGTAAAAGTAAAAGGGCCGCCGCATGCGCATCCTGCTGGTCGAAGACCATATCGAACTTTCCCGCTGGCTGTCCAAAGCCCTGCGCGACGCCCACCTGACGGTGGAGTGCGCGCACAACGGTGCCGACGCCGACAGCCTGCTGCTCACGCAAGACTATGCGCTGGTGATCCTCGACCTGACCCTGCCGCGCATGGATGGACTGGAAGTCCTCAAACGCATGCGTGCGCGCGGCAGCCGCACGCCGGTGCTGATCCTGACCGCACGCGGCGGCCTGGCTGACCGCGTCAGCGGCCTCAACCTGGGGGCCGATGACTATCTGGCCAAACCCTTCGAGCTGGAAGAACTGGAAGCGCGCGTGAAAGCCCTGCTGCGCCGCTCGCAGAGCCAGGAAGCGGTGACCGTGGCCTGTGGTGCGCTGTGCTTCGATACGGTGTCGCGCACCTTCACCTATCACGGCGAACTGCTGGCGCTGACCCCGCGCGAACACGCGGTGCTGGAAGTGCTGATCATGCGCCAGGGCCATACGGTCCCGAAGGACAAATTGTTCCAGCAGGTCTTTTCGCTGGATGACAATGCCAGCGTGGACGCCATCGAGATCTACATCCACCGCCTGCGCAAGAAGCTGGAACACGAGGGTGCCGGCCGCGTCGGCATCACCACCCTGCGCGGCCTGGGCTACCTGCTGCAGGCCGCGTAATGGCGCAGGCCACCCGCCGACTGGGCAACCTGCGCAGCCAGCTGGTACGCTGGCTGCTGATTCCGCTGACGCTGCTGGTGGCGCTGGACGCGGTCTCGGTCTACTACAACGCGCTCGAAGTGGCCGACCTGGCCTATGACCGTTCGCTGCTGGCCTCCACCCGTGCGCTGGCCGAGCGGGTCTCCATCGTCAATGGCCATGTCACGGCCGACGTGCCCTACGTGGCGCTGGACAGCTTCGAGACCGATACCCTGGGCCGCATCTACTACAAGGTCACGGGCCTGAAAGGGGAACTGGTGTCCGGTTACGAAGACCTGCCGCCGGTCCCCGCCAACGTCAAGCGCTCGGAAGTCTATCCGGCCCTGGTGCGCTTCTACCAGGCCGACTATCACAACCAGCCCATCCGCATCGCCGCGCTGCTGCAGCCGGTGTATGACGACAGCATGCGCGGCATCGCCCTGATCCAGGTCGGCGAAACCATGGAGGGCCGCAACGGCATGACGCGCAAGATCCTGTTCGACACGCTGTGGCGCCAGGGAACGCTGGTGACCGTGGCGGCGCTGCTGGTGTGGTTCGCGGTGCGCTTCGTGCTGCGTCCGGTGATGCAGCTCAAGGGCGAGGTGGAGTCGCGTGCACCGACCGACCTGTCCGGTTTTGATCCGGCACTGGTGCACAAGGAAATGCGCCCGCTGGTGCAGGCCATGAATGGCTACATGGGCCGGTTGCAGGCCCTCATCAGTGCGCAGCGGCGCTTCATCGCCGATGCCTCGCACCAGTTGCGCACGCCGCTGACGGTATTGAAGACCCAATCCGAACTGACCCTGCGCGAACTGCGCCGCACGCGGCTCGACCCGGCCGAGCTGCGCGAGCTGGTGGAGGGCATGGCCCGCACCACCGATTCCGCCGTACATCTGGCCAATCGCCTGCTGACTCTGGCGCGCGCCGAACATGGCGCGGCCGAGGGCGGTACCATGCGCGTCTCGCTCACCGATGCCGCACGGCAGGTCGCGCTGGAGTTGTCGCAGCAGGCGGTGGCGCGGCGCATCGGGCTGGCCTTCGAGGAAGAGGGCGACGTCGGCATCGAAGCCAATGCCCTGCTGCTGCATGAACTGATGGTGAACCTGCTGGACAATGCGATCCGCTATACGCCCGTCGGCGGCCAGGTCACTTTGCGCGTGCGCGCCATGCGCCGTCCGGGGCAGCCGACTGCGGCCCTGCTGGAGGTGGAAGACAACGGCCCCGGCATCGCCGAGGCCGAGCGCGCCAAAGTGTTCGAACCCTTCTATCGTGCCGGGGCCACCCAGCACGTCAACCCGGGGGGTACCGGGCTGGGGCTGGCCATCGTGCGCGAGATCGCCGCCATGCACAGGGCCAGCGTCACGCTGGATGCCCCGGCGCAAGGCAGCGGGCTGGTGGTGCGCATCGCCTTTCCGGGCGTGGTCGAGCTGCGCGCCTGATCACCAGAGTTAGTTCAGAATTGTTCCCAATCCCCGTCACCGGCCGGCGGCGCCTTGCTGCTGGCCTTGGCAATGGCGGCGTTGGCGGCCGTCTTGGCCGGCAAGGCGGGGACCGCGACGGCTGGCGCGGGCGGTGCGGCGGCGGGCTTCTGTGCCGCTGGCTTGGGAGCAGCTGGCTTGCTGGCCACCGGCTTGGCGTAGGCGGTCGCAGCCCCGATCGCCGCATGCTGGCTATCCAGCCGGAAGATGCTGACCGTCTCTGACAGGCGGTGCGATTGCTCCTGCAGGGATTGCGCAGCGGCCGCCGCTTCCTCGACCAGCGCGGCATTCTGCTGCGTGACTTCATCCATCTGCGCGATAGCGCGGTTGATCTGCTCGATGCCGGCGCTCTGCTCGTTGCTGGCGGCCGAGATCTCGCCGACCACGTCGGTGACGCGCCTGACGCTGGCCACCACTTCGCTCATGGTGCTGCCGGCCTGCTCCACCAGGCGGCTGCCGTTGTCCACCCGCGTCACCGAATCATCGATGAGGGCCTTGATCTCCTTGGCGGCCGATGCGCTGCGCTGGGCCAGGGTGCGCACTTCGGAGGCCACCACCGCGAAGCCGCGTCCCTGCTCGCCGGCACGGGCGGCTTCCACCGCCGCGTTCAGGGCCAGGATGTTGGTCTGGAAAGCGATGCCGTCAATGACGCTGATGATGTCGACGATCTTGCGGGAGGCATCATTGATCTCTCCCATGGTCTGCACCACCTGCCCCACCACACTGCCGCCCTGCACCGCCACTTCGGAGGCGGTGGCGGCCAGGGTGTTGGCCTGGCGGGCGTTGTCGGCATTCTGCTTGACGGTGGAAGTCAGCTCTTCCATGGCCGAGGCGGTCTCTTCCAGCGAGCCGGCCTGCTCTTCGGTGCGCGAGGACAGGTCCAGGTTGCCGCTGGCGATTTCCTTCGACGCGGTGGTGATGGCATCGGTCCCCTGGCGGACCTGGGTGACGATGCGGTGCAGGTTCTCGTTCATGGACTTCAGTGAGGCCAGCAGGGTGCCGGTCTCATCCTTGGTGGTGGCCTCGATGCGCACCGTCAGGTCGCCCTGCGCCACCGCACCGGCGATGCTGACGGCCTGGTTGAGCGGACCCGTGATGGAGCGCGTGACCAGCCAGGCGGCAGCGACGCAGATCAGGATGGCCGCACCCGAGAGCAGCAGCATCAGGCTGGTGGCGGAACTGGCGGTCTGTTTGCCCTGGACCACGCTCTCGTCCATCATGGTCTTCTGGTAGGCCACGAAGTCATCGAGCGCCTTGAGGTACTTGTCCTGGACGGGCACGACTTCCTTGAAGAGCAATTCGGTGCCCTCTTCCTTCTTGTTCTGCTTGATCAGTTCCCGCAGCTTGTCACGCGAGGGCGTGTAGGCATTGCGGGCATCCATGACCATCTTGAGCATGTCCTTGTCGCGCGGGCTGGTAAGCAGTTTCTCGATCTGCGCCAGCGCCTTGCCGGTCTTGGCGCTGAAGGACTGTCCCTGTTCAATGTACTTCGCCGATTCCTCGGGCGTGCGGCCGAGCAAGGCATCGCGCAGGCTGCGTACGGCACCATTGACGTTGTCACTGATGTCACTGGCCAGGGAGATCTTCTGGTAACGGTCCTCAACGATCTCGGCGGTGGACTTCTCGACCCGGTCCAGGCTCTTGAGCGCGATCCCCGTGATCACGCACATCACCCCGATGAGCACGGCGAAGCAGACGGCCAGCCGGACGCTGATCCTGATATCTTTGATGTTCATACTTACCCCATTGTTGGCTGTGAAGACATGCATGTCTTTCTGTCAGCAAATTGTTGGCGGAATGCAACGCCGCACTGGATCGCCTGACGCATGAAAAAAGCGCCGGACAGCAGATGCTGAACGGCGCTTTTGGCCAATACTTGAGAAAACAGGGTGAGGTCCGGAAGACGGACCTGGCCCCTGAGCCTGCGATAGTTAGTTCAGAATTGTTCCCAATCCCCGTCATCGGCCGCCATGGCCTTGCCGCCGGCCTTGGCGCTGGCTGGCGCGGCCGGTTTCGCGGGCAGGGCCTTGGGTGCCGGCACGGGTGCTGCCACAGCGGCCTTGGCCGGTGCGGCCGGCGCGGCGGCCACCGGCTTGCTGCTGGCCTTGGGCGGCACCGGCTTGCGCGCGGGCTGCGCACGCGGCGTCTCATGGTTGCTGAGCTTGAAGATGCTCACCGTTTCCACCAGGCGGCCCGACTGTTCCTGCAAGGACTGGGCGGCGGCGGCGGCCTGTTCCACCAGGGCGGCATTTTGCTGGGTCACTTCGTCCATCTGCACGATGGCGTGATTGATCTGCTCGATGCCGTCGCTCTGTTCGTTGCTCGCCGCCGAGATCTCGGCCACCACGTCAGTAACGCGGCGCACGCTGGCCACCACTTCGCTCATGGTGGCACCGGCCTGTTCCACCAGGCGGCTGCCGTTATCCACGCGGCTGACCGAATCATCGATGAGGGCTTTGATCTCCTTGGCCGCGGACGCACTGCGCTGGGCCAGGGTACGGACTTCGGAAGCCACCACCGCAAAACCGCGTCCCTGCTCACCGGCACGGGCCGCTTCCACGGCGGCGTTCAGGGCCAGGATGTTGGTCTGGAAGGCGATGCCATCGATGACGCTGATGATGTCGACAATCTTGCGCGAGGCTTCGTTGATCTCGCCCATGGTCTGCACCACCTGCCCCACCACGCTGCCGCCCTGCACTGCCACGTCGGAGGCGGTCGCGGCCAGGCTGTTGGCCTGGCGGGCGTTGTCGGCATTTTGCTTGACGGTGGAGGTCAGTTCTTCCATCGCCGAGGCGGTCTCTTCCAGCGCCCCGGCCTGCTCTTCAGTGCGGGACGACAGGTCCAGGTTGCCGCTGGCGATTTCGGAGGAGGCGGTATTGATGGTGTCGCTGCCGGTCCGTACTTCGCTGACGATGCGGTGCAGGTTCTGGTTCATGGCCTTGAGCGAAGCCAGCAGCTTGCCGGTTTCGTCCCGGGTGGTCTCGCCGATCTGTACCGTCAGGTCGCCTTGCGCCACGGCGCTGGCCACGTCCACCGCTTCATTGAGCGGCCGCGTGATGGAACGCGTGACCCACCAGGCTGCCAGCACGCACAGCAGAATGGCCACGGCCGACAGTTCCAGCATCAGGGCGATGGCCGAATCGCTGGTCTGCTGGCCTTCAGCCACGCTTTCATCCATCAGCGTTCTCTGGAAGGCGACGAAGTCGTTGAGGACGTCGAAGTAGCGGTCCTGCTTGGGAATGACTTCATTGAAGAGCACTTCGGTGGCCTCTTCCTTCTTCTGCTGAAGGATCAGCTCGCGCAGTTTGTCGCGCGACGTGCTGTAGGTGGCACGCGCGTCCTGGATGGCCTTGAACAATTCCTTGCCGCGCGGCGTGCTGATCAGTTTTTCGATCTGGTTCATGGACTCCGTGGTCTTGGCGCTGTTGGCCGCACCGCGGTCGAGATAGCGCTTGGCCTCGTCGGGGTTGCGTCCCAGCATGGCATTGCGCAGGTTGCGCGCGGCCGAATTGACGTTCTCGCGGATCTCCATCACCAACGCGATCTTCACGTAGCGGTCCTCGACAACAATGCGCGAAGCCTTGCTGATGCTGTGCAGGCTCTGCATCCCTACGCCCGCGATCAGGCACATGACCGCGACCAGGATGCCGAAGCAGGCCGCCAGTCGTACGCTGATCTTGATGTTCTTGATGTTCATTCGTGTTCCTCGATGGAGTGTGAGAGTGCTGATCAGAGCAGTCTGGCTGCGGGCGCGTCATCCAGCCATCAGGGATATCCTGATGCGCGCGGACAACACGCAACATGCGATTGCCGCAAGGCAATCCGATTGGCCGTGCCCAAAATGAAAAAAGCTGCCGTTCAATCTTCTTGAACGTCAGCTTTTTGTCAGACTTGAGCCTGCGGGATCAAATTCTCATGGCTCGGCTCGCATTTACTTCACACGAACGTCCCGATGGCCGCGATCACCGCCTCCCGCACCGACCCGCTGACCACGAAGCCATGCGCGGCCTGCACGTCGTCGTGGAACCAGCGATCGCCCTCCAGACACGCAGGAATCTGGCGGCGGATCTCGTCATAGGCCACCTGCGTACCCTGCCCCAGCTTGAAGTCCTTGAGCAAGTCCTCGGTCATGGTCAGCGCCTGCGCCGCCAGCAACATTTCCACGCCGACGATGTATTGCGTGTTCTGCACCACCGTCATCGCCTTGCGGGCGCACCAGGTCGAGTTGGAAATGTGGTCCTCGCTGTTGCCCTTGGAAGGGATGCTGTCGACGCTGCCGGGCATGCACAGGGTGCGGTTTTCCATCACCAGCGAACTCATGGAACACTGCACCACCGGATAGCCGGTATTGACGCCGCGCACGCCGCTCATCAGGTTGCGCGGCAATCCCCACGACAGGGTCGGATCGATCAGGCGCGCGATACGGCGTTCGCAAATGCTGCCCAGATCGGTGATCGCCATGGCCAGCAAGTCCATCGCCTGCGCCAGATACTGGCCGTGGAAGTTGCCGCCGGAAATGATTTCGAAACCTTCGCCGTCTTCCTTGTTGAAGATCAGCGGATTGTCGGTAGCGGAGTTGGTCTCTTTCTCGATGATGGTATCGATGTAGTCGAGTGCATCGAATACCGGACCATACACTTGCGGCGCGCAGCGCAGCGAATACACATCCTGAATGCGCGCGGTGTAGGGGATATCGTTGCGGCGCAATTCATCGGGCAATTGCACGGCGCGCGCTTCATGCGTGGTACGGGTAGAGCCCTTGAGCAGCGTGCGGATGACTTCCGCCGTCTTGATCTGGCCCGCATGCGGACGCGCCTGCTGGATACGCGGATCGAAGGCCGACATCTCGGCCCGCATCGCTTCCAGCGTCAGCCCCAACGACAGGCATGCATCGGTCAGCAGATGGCGCGCATCGTGCGCGGCGAGGATGGCGACCGCCAGCGAGGCGGTACAGCCATTGATGAGGGCCGAGGCATCCTTGGCCTTGAGATCAAATTTGACCGAACCTATCCCGGCCTGCTCGATGGCTTGGGTGGCGCGCATGCGCTGGCCCTGATACATCACTTCCGCTTCATCGAATCCGGCAATGGCGGCGGCCAGATAGGCCAGCGGCGCCAGATCGCCGGAGGCACCGACCGATCCCTTCTGCGGCATGATCGGATGGATGCCCGCATTGATGAAGGCCAGCAGGCGATCCACCACTTCCACGCGCGGCGCGGAATAATTCGATGCAAACGCATTGGCCCGCAGCAGCATGGTGGCGCGGCTGACTTCTTCCGAGAACGGCTCGCCGATACCCGCGCTGTGCGCACGAATCAGCTGGGTCTGGAACAGCTCGATATGCTCGACCTTGATGCGGGTGTCCTTGAGCAAACCGACGCCGGTATTGAAGCTGTACATCATGGGTGCTTCATCGTGCATCCAGGTGCTTTCGATGTAGTCGCGGCTTTGCTTGAGGGCCGTTCGCGAAGACTCGGCGAGTGCGACTTTCAGGTGAGGGGCGCGGGCCACGCTGACGACTTGTGCAGCGGTGAGGTTGAATCCGTCGATGGTGATGGTGGACATGGAGACTCCGTAATCCTTCATTGGAAAGCCTGAGCGTGCTCAGGGCTGGAATTGTTCGACCAGATGGCGGAAGACCTGCGCAGCGATGCAGGCGTCCTCGGTGCTCATGGTCTCGTCGGGGTGATGGCTGATGCCGCCGTTGCCACAGCGCACGAACAGCATGGCCACCTCGCCCAGCGGTGCCATGGCCATGGCATCGTGGCCGGCCCCGGAAGGCAGGTGGCGCACCGGCCAGCCGGCCGTCTCGATGGCCCGCGCCAAGGCCGCCTGCAGGCGCGGCGCGCAGGGCACGCTGGCCGCCTCATGGGTCTGGCGCAAATCGATCCCGACCTGGCGCCGCGCGGCGATGCGCTCGATCTCGGCGCGCACGTCGGCCACCGCCGCCAGACGGTCCGCATCCTCCTCGGCGCGGATGTCGATGGAAAAATTGGCCAGCCCCGGCACCACATTGGCCGCGCCCTGCAGCACTTCCAGGATGCCCATGGTGCCCACCAGCCCCGGCTTGATGCCGCAGCGCCGTTCGATGTAAAGCCCGATCTCGGCTGCTGCCATCGCCGCATCGCGGCGCAGGTGCATGGGTACCGTGCCGGCATGCCCGGCCAGGCCGCGCACCTCGGCCATGAAGCGGCTGGCCCCGGAAATCGCGGTGACCACGCCCACCGGCAAGCCCTCGTTGAGCAACAGCGGGCCCTGTTCGATGTGCACCTCGACAAACGCCGCCACGGAAGCGGGCGACCACGCATCCCCTGCAATCCCCGCCGGATCCAGTCCGGCAGCCTGGATCGCCTGGCGCATGCGGATGCCCTCGCCATCCACGTTTTCCAGCACGGCCTGGTCGAAGGTGCCGGCCACGGTGCGGCTGCCCAGCAGGGTGGCCTTGAATCGCACGCCCTCTTCCTCGGCAAACCCGATCACCTCGATGGGAAACGCAAAACGCTTGCCCGCACGATGCCATTGGGCAATGCAGGCCAGCGGCAGCACGATGCCCAGGTTGCCGTCGTACTTGCCGGCATTGCGCACGGTATCGAAGTGCGAACCGGTCACCAGCGCCGGGCGATGCTCATGTCCGGGCGCGGCCTCGTAGCGGCCGATCACGTTGCCGGCGTTGTCGCGCCGCACGCGCAGGCCGGATTGCTCCATCCAGCGCGTCAGCTCGGCGGCGGCAGCCTGGTGCGTGGGGGTGAGATAGGTCCGGGTCAGCATGCCGGGGGCTTCACTGTGCTGCGCCAGCAGCTCGGCCCACTGCATCGCTTGCTGGCCGGCCTGCTGGCTGGACAGGTCCATGGCGTTCATCGCGTCTCCTCTGCTCGACCGGCTCCGGGATGGAGCGGGACTCGAAAATTTTCGTGTTTTTTTATTGTATTCAAAAATTGTATGCAATATAGTGATCTCGCGCCACCGCGACAAAAAAGATCACCTGCGTTGGCAACATTTCAATAAAACAAGTCAAGGAGACAACGGTGAGCAAAGTATTCAAGTCCCTGTTCGGGCAGGTGGTGCTGGCGCTGGTGGCCGGCATCGTCATCGGCCTGCTGTGGCCGGACTTCGGCCAGAGCCTCAAACCGCTGGGCGACGGCTTCATCAAGCTGATCAAGATGATCATTCCGGTCATCGTCTTCTGCGTGGTGGTGCAAGGCATCTGCGGTGCCAGCGACCTGAAGAAGGTCGGCAGCGTGGGCGTCAAGGCCATCATCTATTTCGAAGTCGTCACCACCATCGCCCTGCTGCTGGGCCTGGTGCTGGCGCTGGTGGTCCACCCCGGCGCGGGCATGAACATCGATCCCAGCAACCTGGATGCCAGCAGCCTGTCGGGCTACATGGCCAATGCCGGCAAGGTCAAGGAGACCGGTTTTGCCGACTTCATCATGAAGCTGATCCCGGCCACCGCCGTGAGCGCCTTCACCTCCGGCGATGTGCTGCAGGTGCTGCTGATCTCGATGACCTTCGGGTGTGCGCTGCTGCTGATCGGTGACAAGGGCGCACCGGTGGTGGCGCTGGTGTCGTCGCTGTCGGATGCCTTCTTCAAGTGCATGTCCTTCTTCATCCGCCTGGCACCGCTGGGCGTGCTGGGGGCGATTGCCTTCACGGTCGGGAAGTACGGCATCGGCTCTCTGAAGCAGCTGGCACTGCTGGTGCTGCTGTTCTACGGCGCGGTGATCTTCTTCGTGCTGGTGGTGCTGGGCGGCATCCTGCGCGCCAGCGGGCTGTCCATCTTCAAGCTGATCCGCTACCTGCGCGAAGAGCTGGTGGTGGTGCTGGCCACCACCTCCTCGGACAGCGTGTTGCCGCAGATCATGAGGAAGCTGGAACACATGGGCATCAAGAAGTCCACCGTCGGCCTGGTGATCCCGACCGGCTATTCCTTCAACCTGGATGCCTTCTCGATCTACCTGACCATGGCCGCGCTGTTCATCGCCCAGGCCACCAACACGCACCTGTCCTGGGGTGACCTGGCGGCGATCCTGGCCATTGCCCTGGTGACCTCCAAGGGCGCACATGGCGTGCCCGGCTCGGCCATCGTCATCCTGGCAGCCACGCTGACCACCATCCCGGCCATCCCGGTCGTGGGCCTGGTGCTGGTGCTGTCCATCGACTGGTTCATCGGCATCGCCCGTGCGCTGGGCAACCTTCTGGGCAATTGCGTGGCAACCGTCGTCATCGCCAGCTGGGAAAAGGATATCGACAAGCAACGTGCCCGCGCCGTGCTCAATGGCGAATACGTGACGCCGCTGGCCGAGGAACTGCCCGTCATCGACCTGCCGGGCGTGGCCGGCAACCCGGCCCGGGCCTGAGCCCGCCGATGGACGCAGGGGAAGCGGAATTGGCTGGCCATCGTTGCACTGGTTACAATGGAGCGCCGCCGCAGGGCGGCCTTCCCAGCCACTCGTCCCCCCCAGCCATGACCGCTTCCGCCCCTGCCCCCGCACCCGACAGCTCCGACGCCATCGCCAGCGACATCGCGGCCAACATCGCCGCGCAGCGCCTGCCGCCCGGTGCCAAGCTGCCCGAAGAAGCCTTGGCGCGGGTCTACCAGGTCAGCCGCACCAAGATCCGCGCGGCGCTGGTGATGCTGGCCAAGGACAAGCTGGTGGACCTGATCCCCGACAAGGGGGCCTTCGTCAGCAAACCTACGGTGGAGGAGACGCGCAACCTGTTCTTCGTGCGCCGGGCGCTGGAAGCGGCCATGGTGCGCCAGTTCGTGGCCTGCGCCACCGAAGCGGATTACGCCCGGCTGGAAGAGCACTTGGAACAGGAACGCCAGGCCGTCAAGGATGACAACATGCAGGTGCGCTCTTCGCTGCTGAGCGACTTCCACATCCTGCTGGCGCGCATCGTCGGCAACGACGTCCTGACCGACATCCTGGAAAAGCTGGCCGGCCGCAGCGCCCTCATCACCATGCTCTACCAGTCCACACGCGATGCCGCCTGCTCCAGCGAGGAACATGGCGCCTTCATCGCGGCGGCGCGGGCGGGCGATGTCGAGAAGGCCGTCGAACTGATGGAACACCACCTGCTGCATGTGGAACAGGCACTGGCCTTTGAACCCAAGTCCGGCCCGCGCAAGGATCTGCTGCGCGAACTCTTGTCATGAATTCGTCAGCCAGCGCTGAACGGGGTTGAAAAACTTAGTAAAAATTCATTTCCATTCATGTCAGTCCGCCTGCTGCAAGGGATAGCGGACGGTCTTACCGTACTCCGACTAAGTTTTCTTCACATCGGCCCGGAACCGCCCAAGTCTCGGGCAAGCCCGCATCAGACGGTGAAATCCCGCTGTATTCCACGGTTACCACCACGGCAGCGGGGTCCACACTCATGCACCGGTCCGGATGCCGTCCGTCACGATTGAACAGGGCCTGGTTCACCAAAATAATGATTTCAGGGATTCCACATGCTCAACTCCATCAAAGCCCGCATCCTGTTCTATACGATCGCCCTGCTGGTCGCCAGCCTGGCGGTGGTCGGGACGGTGTCCTTCTTCATCATCCAGACGGACAACGACCGCGCCATCGAACGCAACGCCCAGGCCGTGGCCACCGGTTTCGGTTCCACCATCAATGAATGGGTGGCGGCCCGCACCGCCATGACGGTAGCCGCCGCCGAAGGCGTGCAGGGGGCCGATCCGGTGTTCGTCATCAAGCTGCTGCAGAAGAGCGGCGGCTTCTACGTCACCACCCTCGGCCGCGAGGACAAGACCGCCTTCACCTCGGCTGCCGAAGGCTTGCCGGCCGGCTATGATCCGACCGCCCGCCCTTGGTACAAGCAGGCGGTGGCGGCCGGCAAGCCGGTGCTGACCAAGCCCTACACCGACGTCGCCACCAAGAAGCCGATGGTCTCCTTCACCGCACCGGTGATGCAGAACGGCCAGCGCGTGGGCGTGGTGGCGGCCGCCATGTTCCTCGATGGCGTCTCCGAAGTGGTGCGCGCCATCCACCCGACCCCGGCCAGCTACGCCTTCCTGGTGGACCGTGACGGCCTGATGCTGGCGCACCCGGATGGCCAGTGGGTCAACAAGCCGGCCAAGGAGTGGAATGCCGAGCTGACCCCGGAACGCCTGCAGAGCCTGGCGGCCGATGACAAGGTCAGCGCGCTGCCACTGGATGGCGCGGCCAAGCTCATCAAGGGCATCCCCATCAAAGGCACCGAATGGACCCTGATGCTGGCCATGGACAAGGCCGACGTCACCGCCGGCATGCGCAATGCCACGCGCTCGGCGCTGATCGCGCTGGTGCTGGTGGCACTGGTGGCAGCGGGCATCATGAGCGTGATCACCACGGCGGTGTTCCAGCGCCTCTCGCGCGTGCGCCGGGCCATGGACAGCCTGTCTTCCGGCAACGGCGACCTGACCCTGCGCCTGGACGAAGACGGCAAGGATGAACTGACGCAGATCTCGCGCTCCTTCAACCAGTTCGTCAACCAGATCACCGGCATCCTGCAGGACGTGCGCCGCAGCAGCGATACCGTCAAGATTTCTTCCACCGAGATCGCCAGCGGCAACCAGGACCTGTCGGCCCGTACCGAGCAGCAGGCCGGTGCGCTGGAAGAAACCGCCTCGGCCATGGAGCAGCTGACCTCGACCGTGCAGCAGAACTCGGAAAGCGCGCGCCGCGCCAACGAACTGGCCGGCAATGCCTCGCGCATCGCGGCCCAGGGCGGTGAAGTGGTCGGCAACGTGGTCTCGACCATGGAAGCCATCAATGCCTCCTCGCGCCAGATCGCCGACATCATCACGGTGATCGACGGCATCGCCTTCCAGACCAACATCCTGGCCCTGAACGCCGCCGTGGAAGCGGCCCGCGCCGGTGAGCAGGGACGCGGCTTCGCGGTGGTGGCTTCCGAAGTGCGTTCGCTGGCCCAGCGCAGCGCCCAGGCCGCCAAGGAGATCAAGCAGCTCATCGACAACTCGGTGGCCAAGGTGGCCGATGGCGGCGTGCTGGTGGCCCAGGCCGGGCAGACCATGGAACAGATCGTGGCCAGCATCCGTGACGTCAGCGTGATCGTCAGCGAAATCGCCCATGCCAGCAGCGAACAGAATGGCGGCATCCAGGAAGTGAACCTGGCCATCACGCATATCGACGAAGGCACGCAACAGAATGCAGCGCTGGTCGAACAGGCGGCAGCCGCTGCCAAGTCCTTGCAGGATGAGGCGCACAGGCTGTCGGTGCTGGTCGGCGGCTTCAAGATGTAGTGCAAGTCTCGTCACTCTGACGTGCCGACCTCGTCAGAATGACGAAAGCGCTGACACACCCCACGGCCGGCCCCGCGCGCAAGCGGGTCCGGCCGTTTGCGTTAAAATGGCCGACGCAGTCAGCCTCTTCCGTCCTCCCGCAGGCCGGGTCTGCCAGCCGCGCCGCCCCAGGGCCATCGACATGCAACATGATGAGCCCGCCGGATCTCCCGGGCGGCAACATGATGACCCGTCCCGACCATGATGAATCCTCTCTCTACCGCTCCCGCCCTGCTCTCGGCCCGTCTCAAGAATGAAACGGCCACGCTGCACGAGCAGATGCATGCCCTGATGGAACAGGCGCAACCCTTCGCCAGCCGCGCGCAGTACGTGCGCTTCGTGGCGGCGCAGTATCACTTCCAGCGCGATGTCGAACATCTCTTCGACGATCCGGCCATCCAGGCCGCCGTACCTGACCTGCAGGTGCGCGGCCGCGAGGCCGCTGCGCTGGCCGACCTGGCCGACCTGGAGGCCGCGCCCGGTGAGGCCGTCATCGCCACCGGCAACGTGGCCATGCCTGAAGCCCTGGGCTGGCTCTACGTCTCCGAAGGTTCGACGCTGGGCGCGGCCTTCCTGCTCAAGGAGGTCAAGGACAAGCTGGGCCTGAGCGAAAGCTTTGGCGCGCGCAACCTGGCGGCCTACCCGGAAGGACGGGCGGTGGTCTGGCGCCGCTTCGTCAGTTTCCTCGATGCGCCCGGCCTCTCGGCGCAGGAACAGGATGCGGTGGTGGCCGGTGCCGCTGCGGCCTTCGAACGTTTTGGCGTGCTGTTGAAACGGCACTTCGCGCTGGACTGAGGCCATGGCGGACAGTCCGTCCCAACCGCCCCTGCCGCTGCCCTCCAGCCAGCTGGCCCCGCGCCGCACGCGCTGGCTGTGGCTGCTGCTGGCCTATGCCAGCCTCGGTGTCGGCATCGTGGCCATCTTCATACCCGGCATTCCGACCACCGAATTCGTGCTGCTCTCCGCCTGGGCCGCCGGCAAGGGTTCACCGCGCCTGCAGCGCTGGCTGGAACAGCATCGCCTGTTCGGCCCGATGATCCACAACTGGCGCCACGGCCGCGTGGTGGCGCGGCGCGCCAAGATCAGCGCTTCCCTCATGATGAGCCTGTGCCTGGTCATCATGCTCTTCACCGTCAAGCGTCATTGGGTGATCGTGCTGGCCACGCTGGGCATGGCCCTGGGTGCGGCCTGGATGTGGTCGCGCCCGGAACGCGCGGAAGACGCCGAGCCCGGCGAGCGCTCATGAAAAAAGCCTGTCCCGCGCAAACGGGACAGGCTCTTCGTTGATGCACGTGCCAATCGGCGTCACGTGATCGACGACGACACCTTCCACAGATCCACATCGCCATCAGTCGCATGCTTGTCGATGCTGGCCAGTTCCTCCTGCGTGAAGTCCAGCTTCTTGACCGCATCCAGCGAATCGTCGAGCTGCTCGACGGTGCGCGCACCGATCAGTGCAGACGTGACGCGCGCATCGCGCAGCACCCAGGCGATGGCCATCTGCGCCAGGGTCTGGCCGCGCTTGGCGGCGATGTCGTTCAGGGCACGGATGCGCGCCAGGTTGTCCTCCGACAGCATGCGCTGCGGCAGCGACGGCGCACGCGTCACGCGGGCGCCTTCCGGCACGCCGCCCAGGTACTTGCTGG
This sequence comes from Herbaspirillum sp. Her4, assembly GCF_057961335.1. NCBI lineage: Bacteria > Pseudomonadati > Pseudomonadota > Betaproteobacteria > Burkholderiales > Oxalobacteraceae > Herbaspirillum > Herbaspirillum sp. Her4. The sequence goes on from NZ_CM176330.1 coordinate 737,595, forward strand.
TCAGCAGGCCTTGCGCCAGCGGCGAGAAGCCGATGCAGCCCACGCCCAGTTCTTCCAGCGCCGGCAGCAGGCCGCTTTCAATCGTGCGGTTGAGCATGGAATAGTTGGGCTGGTGGATCAGCAGCGGCACGCCTTCGCTCTTGAGGATGGCCGCTGCCTTGCGGGTCAGCTCGGGCGAATAGGACGAGATGCCCACGTAGAGCGCCTTGCCCTGGCGATGCAGCTGCGCCAGCGCGCCCATGGTCTCTTCCAGCGGCGTGTCGGCATCGACGCGGTGCGAATAGAAGATGTCGACGTAGTCCAGGCCCATGCGCTTCAAGCTCTGTTCGCAGCTGGCGATGAGGTGCTTGCGCGCACCGCTGGGACCGCCGTAAGGACCGGGCCACATCTGCCAGCCGGCCTTGCTGGAGATGACCAGCTCATCACGGTAGGGCAGGAAATCCTTGGCCATCCAGCGGCCGAAGTTTTCCTCGGCGGAACCGGCCGGGGGACCGTAGTTGTTGGCCAGATCGAAGTGGGTGACGCCACGGTCGAAGGCGCGGCGCAACACGGCGCGGCCGGTTTCGAAGTTGTCGACGCCACCGAAGTTCTGCCACAGGCCCAGCGAGACGGCAGGCAGCAGCAGGCCGCTGCGGCCGGTACGGCGGTAGGGCATGCGGCCATCGTAGCGGGAGGATTCGGCGATATAGCTCATGGGTCTCCTTGGAGAAATGTTCTGCGGGAAGAATCGAGGGGGAACTGCCTGAACTGCCACTTCCTGGGTGGTGTGCTGAAGTCTACGCTTCTCTCACTTATTCATTAAATGCAAAATTTTGATGCGATTGATCTGTCTGACAGATGAATCGCCAGGCCCGTTCCCGACGGATCGTCAGCGCGCCGGCAGGATGATGGTGGCGATCAGGCCGCCCTCCGGATGGTTGCGCAAGAGCAGTTCGCCACCATGGGCCTGCACGATGTTGCGCGAGATGCCCAGACCCAGGCCCATGCCGCCGCTGTTCTGCGCGCGTCCGTGTTCCAGCCGCACGTAGGGCTGGAACAGCGTACCCATGGCATCTTCCGGCACGCCGGGGCCGTGGTCGCGGATCTCGATTTCCACCAGGTCGCCACCGACACCGGCCGAGGGCCGGATGCTGATCTCGACCTTCTGGCCGTAATACAGGGCATTGTCGAACAGGTTGCCGATGGCGCGCTTCAGTGCCAGCGGCTTGGCCATGACGTTGATGCCGGAGGGCGTGAAGGCGATCTCGTGGCCAGCCAGGCGGGCATCGCGGATCATGCGCAGCACCAGCGCATCGAGGCGTACCTCGGTGCGGTTCTCGTGGATGTCGCTGTCCTTCACCGATTGCAGCGCGCCCTTGACCATCATGTCCAGCTCATCGAGATCATCATGGAAATCGGTGCGCATGGCGTCGTCATCCATCAGTTCGGTGCGCAGCTTGAGGCGTGTGATGGGCGTGCGCAGGTCATGCGAGATGGAGACGAACAGGCGCTCACGATCTTCCAGATAGCGCTTGATGCGCTCGCGCATGCCGGAGAAAGCGCGCGCAGTCTTGACGTATTCGCGGCTGCCGGTCTCGGGCAGGCTGGGTACGGTCTCGCCCTTGCCGAAGGCTTCGGCGGCATCGGCCAGCGCGGCCAGCGGACGGGTGGTCCAGCGCACCACGAGGATGGTCAGCAGCAGGATCGCCGCCAATGACAAACCCTGCAGCACCAGGCGGTCCAGCCACAGCGGATTGTCGCTGTCGAGGAAATACGGGTTGGGCATGAGCGCGGCCAGGTAGATCCAGCGGCCGCTTTCCACCTGCATCTGGATCACCAGCACCGGGGCCGAGTTGGGCTTGGTCAGCAGGATGTGCTGCACCCAGTTGTCGGGCAGGTCGTTGACGGTGAGGCCATCGCTGGCCACCGGCAGGCCATCCGGCCAGGCGAAGGCCAGCCGCGCTTCCGGCAGGAAGGGCAGGTCTTCGCGCAGGGTCTGGGCGGCGACATCGATGGCCAGCTTGGCCAGGCGGCTGTCGCCGATCGATTTGACCGGTACCGCGCTGCTGTTGGCATTGATGAAGAAGCGCGTGCCACCCATCTCGCGCAGCTGCTGGATCATCAGCGGGCGATAGTTGGGCGGCAGGGTCATGAAGTAGCGGATCGCCGAAGCGGCGCTGTGGGCCAGGTGCTGGGCGGCGGTGCGGGTCTCGGCCTCGGACTTGCTGCGCAGCTGCACGGCCCAGATCAGGCCACCGGCCACCTGCGTCACCAGCACACCAAAGATCATCACCACCGACAGGCGGCCCAGCAGCGAATCCGGCAGCATCCAGTCCAGCAGCGCAGCCAGGCGACGGCGCAGGCTGGGGGGACGCGCGGCGGCAGCGGGGACAGCCAGCGCTGCCGTCTCCGCCGCCAGGCTCTCAGGCGGCTGCGGCACTGACGTCGGCCGAGAAGACATAGCCGGCACCGCGCACGGTCTTGATCAGGTGCGGCTGGCGGCCGCCATCGTTCAAGCGCAGGCGCAGCTTGCTGATCTGCACATCCAGCGAGCGGTCCAGCGGACCGGCATCGCGTCCGCGGGTTTCTTCACAGAGCACGTTGCGATCGAGCACGTCGCCCGGATGTTCGACGAAATACTTCAGCAATTGATAATCCATGCCGGTCAGCGGCACGACTTCGCCGGCGCTGTCGGTGAGGGTGCGTTCGACCGTGTCAAGCGAGAAGCCGGCGAAGCGGTAGTAGCGTGGCGCCGCACTGTTGTCGATGCCGATGCGGCGGTGGATGGCCTTGATGCGCGCCAGCAGTTCGCGCGGGCTGTAGGGCTTGGCGATGTAGTCGTCCGCACCCAGTTCCAGTCCGACCACGCGGTCGGTCTCGTCGGAACTCGCGGTAAGCATGATGACCGGCACGTTGGATTTGCGGCGCACCGCCTTGCACAGGGCAAAACCGTCGGTGTCCGGCAGCATCACGTCCAGGATCACCAGCGAGAGCTCATCGGCAAAGCGCTGGAACTCGGTCAGGAAGGCTGCGCCATCATGGGCCAGGCGTACTTCGTACTGGTTCTTTTCCAGATAGGCCTTCAACAGGGTGCGGGTCTTCTGGTCATCGTCGACGATCAATATCTTGCGCGTCATGTTGCTGCTCCATCTCCGAAATTCTTAATCGTTACGATTGCGGGCGAGTGTACGCGCAATCGCTGCCAGCCGTTTCTGGGTCTGTTCTTCGCTCAGGTTGCGGTCGAGGAAGAAGCGCTGCACCTCGGCCACGATGGCGTCCTTGGTCGTATCGTCGGTGGCCATGCGGTGCACCAGGCTGGGCGCCTGCCAGGCCGGGCCCTTGCTGAAGGCGCGCCAGGAGTCGCGCGCACAGCGGTCCATGTGCGGATCGGCCGCGCGCAGCACGGGAATCGAACCCTTGATCCTATTGTATTCGGACTGCACGGCCGGCGACATGGTCAGCCGCGCCAGCGTTTCCTGCATGGGCTGGTGCGCATAGTTGCCGGCGAACATGGCCAGGGTGTCGGTACTGTAGAGGTGGAAGTCGCCCGTGCCCGGCGCCGGTGCACAGCCGAACTGCTGGTCCACTTCCATGCCCCAGGCATTGAGCTCGCCCTTGGCCCAGTCCCCCATGATGAGCATGGCGGCCTCGCCGCTGACCATGCTGCGCGCCACTTCCGTCCAGGGCCGCTCGCGCACCGGCTGCGGCATGGCAGAGGCCAGGCTGCGCAGCCGCTTGAGGATATGCAGCATGCGCGCATCGAGATAGGCGGCCGGGCTCATCTCCACGAACAGGCGGCGGTAATAGGCGGGACCGCTCTCGGCCAGCGCGATGTTCTCGAACAGCGTGGCCAGTTGCCAGGCCTCGGCACTCTGCGCCAGCGGCACGATGCCGGTGCCCTGCAGCTTCCTGACGATCTGGTCGAAGTCGTCCCAGGTCTTGGGCGGCGCGAGGTTGTAGCGCTTGAAGATGGCCGTGTTGTAGAACAGCGAGTTGATGCGGTGGATGCCCAGCGGCGCGGCCACCACGTGGCCGTGGTTGTTGAGCAGGGACCAGACGGTAGGGAACATCTGCTTTTCCCAGTTGCCCTGCACGGCCACATTGTCCAGCTCGAGCAAGAGGCCGAGGTCGGCCCACTCGCCGAAGACCACGCCATTCAACTGTGTCACTTCCGGGGCACGATTGGCCAGCACCATGCTCTTCAATACCTTGGCGGCGCCCATGCCGGCGCCGCCGGGGATGGCCACGTCGCGCCACTGGATATCCTGTTTGGCCAGTTGATTGACCACCACGTTGATGGCCTGGCGCTCGCTGGCCGAGGTCCACCAGTGCAGCACCTGCAGGGCATTGCCGGTGGCCGGGGACGGCCCCGCTGCAGGCACCTGCGCATGGGCGGGCAAGGCAGCCAGCCCCAGCGCCAGCGCGAGCAGGCACAGCACGGCCAGCCCGAAGCGGGCCGGGCCGACGCGTGCATTCGCGGGCCGTTTCGTTTTTATCATGGGGGGTGCTGTCTCCAAACCGGAAGAGACTATAGCCGGGTGACTGCCATTGTGCAATTTGTGCAGCAGTGAGCCGCCACCGCACGCATCTTGAAAACGATGAACTCGGTTTAGCTCTTGTTAATAAATGTAAGACTGGTTCTGCTTATCTTATCCACAGGCGCGATCAGATGCTGCGCCACCTTGCCCCCTTGCCGCCTCGGTGAACCCGCCCGCGCCATGCTGCAGGGCCTGTAAGGATATGTAATGCGCAAGGTGCGGCGAATCGACTTAATTTCTTTTTGAATCAAACACTTGCGGCACTCTCCGGCCAGCCGCTGCCCAGGCTCGCATCACATGCGGGCCGCTGCTACTGTCACGGCGTTTCGTGGCGCAGGGCTGCTGCGATCCCCACAAAAACCAAGGAGACCCAAGATGCAGACCGAACAAAAGGCTGGTCGTTTTTCCCTCATCCCTTCCCTCCCGGCATTGCCGCGCCGTCGCCTGCTGGCCGCCTGTGCCCTGGCCTTCGGCCTGACAGGGCTGGCCGCCGCGCCCAGCCAGGCAGGCACGCTGACCATCGAAAGCTGGCGCGTGGATGACCTGCCGCTGTGGCAGGAGGTGCTGATCCCGGCCTTCCAGCGCAGCAATCCGGGCATTACCGTGAAGTTCTCGCCGACCGCCCCGACCGAATACGATTCCAGCCTGGCCGCCCGCATGGCCGGTGGCACCGCCGGTGACCTGGTGGCCTGCCGCCCCTTCGACGTCTCGCTCTCGCTCTACAACAAGGGCCATCTGGAAAAGCTGGACGGCAAGCCCGGCATGGAATTCTTCGCGCCTGCCGCCAAGGCCGCCTGGCAGACCGATGACGGCAAGGACACCTTCTGCATGCCGATGGCCTCGGTGATCCACGGCTTCTTCTACAACACCAAGATCTTCAAGGAACTGAACCTGGAGCCGCCCAAGACGGAGGCAGAATTCTTCAAGCTGCTCGATACCGTCAAGGCCAACGGCAAGTACGCGCCCCTGGCGATGGGCACTTCCGAACAGTGGGAATCGCACCAGGTGCTCTTCACCAGCATCGGCCCCAATTACTGGAAGGGTGAAGAAGGCCGCAAGGCGCTCATCGCCGGCAAGGCCAAGTTCACCGATCCGCAATTCGTGGCCGCCTGGGAATACGAAGCCAAGCTCGGCAAGTACCTGCCCAAGGGCGCATCGGCCCAGACCTACAGCGACAGCCAGAACATGTTCGCCCTCGGCAAGGGCGCGGTCTATCCGGCCGGTTCCTGGGACATCGCTTACTTCAACGGCAAGATGGACTTTGCCGCCTTCCCGCCGCCGGTCCCCAAGAACGGCGATGCCTGCTATATCTCGGACCACAACGACATCGGCATGGGCATCAACAAGAAGTCCAAGAACAAGGATGACGCCTACAAGTTCCTGGCCTGGCTGGGATCGCAGGAGTTTGCCGATCTCTACACCAACAAGGTCACCGGTTTCTTCTCGCTGTCGAACCACCTGATCTCGGTGAAGGATCCGATTGCCAAGCAGATGATGGGTTGGCGCAAGAACTGCGCCTCCACCATCCGCGTCAATTCGCAGATCCTCAACCGTGGCACGCCCAGCATGGAAAACGAGATGTGGAACGTCAATGCCCAGGTGCTCAACGGCAAGATGAGTCCGCAGGATGCGGCGGCCAAGATCCAGGCCGGCTTTGCCAAATGGTACAAGCCGCAACAATGACCTGACGGTCCGGCCAAGCAAGGCACCAACCCGGAGCGAAGGACCCGCCAAGAGGGCCGCTCCCTCCTCTTCAGGAAGAGAGACATCCGTGAAAACCATCCGCGCCTGGCAACTGGCGGTGCTGCTTGCACCCGCCGTGCTGATCTACGCACTCTTCAGCGCCCTGCCCCTGCTCGATACCCTGCGCCTCGGTTTCTACACTGCCAATGATGCAGGCGTGCGCAGCTTCGTGGGCCTCGACAACTACCGCACCATCCTGTTCGATCCCGACTGGTCGGCCGCCTTCTGGAATGCGATGTGGAACAACGTCAAGTTCTTCTGCATCCACATGGCCCTGCAAAATCCCATCGGCCTGTTGCTGGCCTCGCTGTTCAGCCTCAAGGGACTGCGCGGTGCGCGCACCTACCGCACGCTGATTTTCCTGCCCACGCTGCTGTCGGTGGTGATCATCGGTTTCATCTGGCAACTGATCCTCTCGCCGCTGTGGGGCGTGGGCGAGAAACTGCTGGGCCTGGTCGGCCTGGCCGACTGGTTCGCGCCCTGGCTGGGGCAGGAATCCACGGCACTGCTGACGCTGTCGCTGATCTCGGTGTGGCAGTACGTGGGCATTCCCATGATGCTGATCTACGCCGCCCTGCTGGCGGTGCCCGAAGAAGTGCTGGAAGCGGCGCACGCCGAGGGGGCCAGCGGGCTGCGCATCTTCTGGCAGATCAAGCTGCCGCTGATCTACCCGACCCTGGGGCTGGTGACCATCCTCACCTTCGTGGCCAACTTCAATGCCTTCGACCTGATCTATTCGGTCAAGGGCGCGCTGGCCGGCCCCAACTACGCCTCCGACCTGCTGGGCACCTACTTCTATCGCACCTTCTTCGGCTACCAGGCGCAGATCGGCAGCCCGACCATGGGCGCGGCCGTGGCGACCCTGATGTTCCTGGTGATCCTGGCGGGCGTGGGGGCCTATTTCGTGATGGTGCAGCGTCGATTGACGCGCTATGCCCTGTGACGGCAAGGAGAACGGCATGCAGCTTTCCTCCTCCGTCGGCACTTCTTCCACTTCTGCAACTATCCCGACCACCATGCGCAAACCCTCGCTGATTCAACGCAGCTTCGGCCCCGCCGGCCATCTCTGGGTGCATGCGGTGCTGTGCCTGTATGCGGTGATCGCGCTGTTCCCGATTGCGCTCATCCTCATCAATTCGGTCAAGACCCGCAATGCCATCTTCGAAGGCCCGATGGCCCTGCCCACTGCCGAGACGCTGACCTTCGCCGGTTTCCAGAAGGTGCTGGCAGGGACCCACTTCCTGCTCTACTTCGGCAACAGCCTGGCCGTGACACTGGCCGCCCTGCTGCTGATCGTACTCTTCGGCGCGATGGCGGCCTGGGCGCTGACCGAGTACCGCTTCTTCGGCAACCGTGCGCTGAATTTCTTCATCGCCATCGGCATCATGATCCCGATCCGGCTGGGCACGGTCTCGATCCTGCAGCTGGTGGTGGCGCTGGACCTCATCAATACGCGTACCGCACTGGTGCTGGTCTACACCGCGCAAGGGTTGCCGCTGGCGGTGATGATCCTGTCCGAATTCATGCGCCAGATTCCGGGCGAGCTGAAGGACGCGGCGCGCTGCGATGGCGTGGGTGAACTGAGCATTTTCTTCCGGGTGATCCTGCCGCTGCTGCGTCCGGCCATTGCCACCGTGGCCGTGTTCACCATGATCCCGGCCTGGAATGACCTGTGGTTCCCGCTCATCCTGGCGCCCGGCGAAGACACCCGCACCGTCACGCTGGGCGTGCAGCAGTTCATCGGGCAATACGCCACCGACTGGAATTCGGTACTGGCGGCGCTGTCGATGGCGGTCATCCCGGTGCTGATCCTGTACATGGCCTTTTCGCGCCAGCTCATCCGTGGCCTCACCTCAGGCGCGGTCAAATAATTCAAAGGAGACTTCATGGCACACGTCAACATCAAGCAATTGCGCAAGACTTACGATGGCCGCGCCGATGTGCTGGCCGGGCTCAATCTCGATATCCGCGATGGCGAATTCTGCGTACTGGTCGGGCCTTCCGGTTGCGGCAAATCGACCCTGCTGCGCATGCTGTGCGGGCTGGAAGAGATCAGCGGCGGCGAACTGGCCATCGGCGGCGAGGTGGTCAATCACCTGCCGCCGGCCGAACGCGGCATCGCCATGGTGTTCCAGAGCTATGCGCTGTATCCGCACATGAACGTGTACAAGAACATGGCCTTCGGTCTCAAGGTCGCCGGCAGCAGCAAGAGCGACATCGATGCGCGCATCCGGCATGCGGCCTCCATCCTCAAGATCGATCACCTGCTGCAGCGCCTGCCGCGCGAACTCTCGGGCGGCCAGCGCCAGCGCGTGGCCATCGGCCGCGCCATCGTGCGCCAGCCACGCCTGTTCCTCTTCGACGAACCGCTGTCCAATCTCGATGCGGCGCTGCGCGTGCAGACCCGGCTGGAGATCGCCAAGCTGCACCGGCAACTGGCGGCCACCATCGTCTACGTGACGCACGACCAGGTCGAGGCCATGACCCTGGGCGACAAGATCGTGGTCATGCACGAGGGCCGCATCCAGCAGGCCGGTACGCCCCTGGAGCTGTACCAGCAGCCGCAGAACCTGTTCGTGGCCGGTTTCATCGGTTCACCGAAAATGAATTTCTTCCCCGGCGTGGTCACGCGCTGCGACGACAGCGGCGTACAGGTCGAAATCGCCGGTGGACTGCGGCTGCTGGCCGATGTCGATCCGCAGGGTGTCGCGCCGGGTGCAGCCGTCACGCTGGGGCTGCGCGCCGAACAGATCCGCGAAGGGCTGGGCGACGGCCAGCCGCTGCGCGGCGTGGTCAACCTGGTGGAACACCTGGGCGAAGCCAACTTCCTCTACGTGACGCTGGAAGGCGGCCACGACATCGTGGTGCGCGGCGATGGCAATCGCAGCGTGCATATCGGCGAGCTGATCGCGCTCTCCGTGCACAGCCACGCCTTCCATCTCTTCGATGCGCAAGGGCAGGCGCTGCGTCGGCGCAACCCCGGCAACCTGCAGGCGGCTCGCCGCCTCGCCGAGGACTGACGCATGGACGCTATCGCCTATCTGGTGGGCATCGATGGCGGCGGCACCAAGACTCTGGTGCGGCTGACCTCGCCCCAAGGGCAGGTGCTGGCCGAGGCCAGCGGCCCGGGTTCCGCATTGCGCATCGGCGCCGCGCAGGCGTGGCGCGTCATCGGCCAGACCATCGAGGATGCCTTTGCCAGTGCCGGACTCCGGCGTCCCGCCGATGAGACTCTCGCCGTCGGCATCGGCATCGCAGGCGAGAACGTGGCGCAGTGGTCGGCCGACTTTCGGGCACAGGCACCGGCCTTCGGCGTGCTGGAGATCGTCAACGATGGCGTGGCCACCTTGCTCGGTGCGCATGGCGGCGCGCCCGGTGCCATCATCGCGGTCGGCACCGGCACCATCGGTCTGTCGCTGGATCTGGATGGCAGCCGCCGCGTGGTCGATGGCTGGGGCTTTCCCAGCGGCGACGATGGCAGCGGCGGCTGGATGGGCCTGCGCGCCCTGCATCACGCCCAGCTGGCGCTGGATGGGCGCAGCCATCGCGGGCCGCTGGCCGACGCCGTGCTGGACCTGTGCCGCAAGGAACTGCCCGCCGACACGGCACGCGACGAACGCGCCACCCTGCTGGACTGGCTGGCACAAGCGGACCAGGCCGCCTTCGCCCGTGCAGCGCGGCCGGTGGTGGCCCATGCCCATGACGATGTGGCCGCCCGCAGCATCCTGCAGGCGGCGGCCGCCGAGATCAGCCGCATGATCGATACCCTCGACCCCGCACAATGCCTGCCGCTGGCGCTGTGCGGCGGACTGGCCGCTGCCTTGCAGCCCTACCTGGAACGCCGCCAGCAGGCGCGCATCGTCCCGCCGCAAGCCGATGCGGTGGACGGAGCCCTGCTGCTGGTGCGGCGCGCCCTGCAACCCAAGGAGACCCCGGCATGAATGCACTGACCCAATTGCACGGCAACGTGCTCACGCCCCACGGCTGGACCCATGGCAGCATGGTCTTCGACCAGCGCATCCGCTCCATCGACGGCCGCCCGCTGCGGCAGCAGCCGCGCGTCATCGATGAAGGCGACTACATCCTGCCCGGCTTCATCGACCTGCACGTGCATGGCGGCGGCGGGCGCGACGTGATGGAAGGGGGCGACGCGGTGCAGGTGCTCTCGCGCCTGCATGCACGTCACGGCACCACGAGTCTGCTGGCCACCACCATGACCGCGCCGCTGGAGGAACTGGAAGTGGCGTTGAAGGCCATCCGCAGCGCCACCGACGCGCGCTTGCCCGGCCATGCGCGCGTGTTGGGCGTGCATCTGGAAGGGCCCTACATCAATCCCGGCAAGCTGGGCGCGCAGCCCGACTTCGCCATCGCGGCGTCGCTTGAGCAGGTGGATTATCTGGACGGTCTGGCCCCGATCAAGCTCATCACCATCGCCCCGGAAGTGGACGGCCACCTGAAGCTGGTCTGCAAGCTGGCCCATCGCGGCATGAAGGTGCAGATCGGCCACACCGCCGGCAGCTATGACGATGGCGTGGCCGCGCTGGCGCATGGGGCCTCGGGCTTCACGCACCTGTTCAATGCCATGAGCGGCTTTCATCATCGCGCGCCCGGCATGGTCGGTGCGGCGCTGGCCCATGCGCAGTATGCCGAACTGATTCCGGACCTCCTGCACGTGCATCCCGGTGCCATCCGTGCGGCGCTACGTTCCATCCCGCGCCTGTTCTGCGTGACCGATTCCACGGCGGCAGCCGGCATGCCTGATGGCGACTATGCACTGGGCAGGCAAGTGGTACACAAGTGCGCGGGCGGAGTGCGGCTCGACGATGGCACTTTGGCCGGCAGCGTGCTGACCATGGACCAGGCGCTGCGCAACCTCATTGCGCTGGGCATGGACGTGGCCGAAGCCTCGCTGCGCACCTCGACCTATGCCGCCGATTACCTGGGCCTGGCTGACCGTGGCCGCCTGGCCACCGGCCACTACGCCGACGTGGTGGTGCTGGACCGGCAATTTGCCCTCAAGGCTGTCTATGTGGAAGGAGAAGAGATTGACCTCGCTGATGCTTAAGGAAGCCCGCTCTGCGGCCGATTACGTGGCCGTGCAGCTGACCCGCGACCAGGAGCGCTATGCCGCACTGGGCGCGCAACTGCGCGCTGCGCCACCGGCGTCCATCGTCACGGTGGCGCGCGGCAGCTCCGACCATGCGGCCGCCTATTGTGCCTATCTCATCATGGCGCGCCTGGGCCGCATCGTGGCGTCGCTGCCGATGTCGCTGGTGACGCTGAACCGGGCCCCACTGCAGGTGCGCGATGCGCTGGCCATCGCCATCTCGCAATCCGGGCAGAGTCCGGATGTGGTGGAACCGATCCGCTATTTCGACGCGCAGGGAGCGAGCACGGTGGCGCTGGTCAACCAGGCCGATTCGCCACTGGCGGCGGCAGCGCAGTGGAGCCTGCCGCTGCATGCGGGCGTGGAGGCCAGCGTGGCGGCCACCAAGAGCTTCATCGCCAGTCTGGTAGCCGGGGCATTGCTGACGGCGCATTGGCAGGATGATGCGGCGTTGCTGGATGCGTTGGGGCAGTTGCCGCAGGCCTTGCGGGCGGCTTGTGAATGCGACTGGTCAGCGGCGGTCGAGGCTTTGGTCCCGGCCAATCGGCTCATGATCGTGGGGCGCGGTATCGGCTTCCCGCTGGCGCTGGAGGCGGCGCTCAAGTGCAAGGAGACCTGCGCCATCCAGGCCGAGGCTTTCAGCGGCGCGGAAATCAAGCACGGGCCGATGGCCCTGATCGAAGACGGCTATCCGCTGCTGATGTTTGCCACACGCGGCCCCTCGCAGGCCGGCATGCTGGCGCTGGCCGCCGAGATGCGCGCACGCGGGGCCAGGGTCTTGCTGGCGGCCCCCGAGGATGTGATCGAGCGCGACCTCACCTTGCCGGTGGCCGCCACGCCGGACCTCGATCCCATCGTGGCGATCCAGGCCTTCTATGTGATGGCGGCGCAATTGTCGGCCGCACGCGGGATGGATGCCGACCGGCCACGGCATCTCAACAAAGTCACAAAAACGAACTAACTGCAAACCGGGTCATGTCCCGATCAAGCGCCCTGACTCCCGTTCGGCCTGAGTAGGCCCGCAAGGGCCGTATCGAAGGTGCTCCGGCCTTTGCACGCAGGCACACCCCTTCGGCAAGTTCAAGACAGACTTCGATACGCTGCTGCGCAGCTACTCAGTCCGAACGGTAGGTGAGCCACCTGACGCTCATGCCTGTGCCTGCCGCGCCTCCTCGATGAAGGCGCGCAGGTAATCGATCTCCACATCGCTTTCCCGTGCGCCCAGGTAGATGTGCTTGGCGATGCCCTGCTTGCCCAGGCGCACCGGCACGATCGCCATCTGTTCGGCATATTCCAGCACCAGCCAGCGCGGCAGGGCCGCCACGCCGCGCCCGCTGGCCACCATCTGCAGCATGATGTCGGTGGTCTCGATGGTCTTGTGCCTGCGCGGCACGATGCCGGCCGGGGTCAGGAACTGGGTGTAGATGTCGAGCCGGTCCACCGGCACCGGATAGGTCACCAGCACCTCGTTGTTCAATTGTTTGGGCTTGACGTAATCGGCGCCGGCCAGCGGATGGTCGGCCGCCACCACCAGTACCTGTTCGTAATCGAACACCGGCTCGAAGACCAGGCCGGGCTTGTCCAGCGGATCGGGCGTGACCAGCAGGTCGATCTCGTAACCGAACAGCGCACCGATGCCGCCGAACTGGAATTTCTGCTTCACGTCCACATCCACGTCCGGCCAGGCAGCCAGATAAGGCGACACCACTTTCAGCAGCCATTGGTAACAGGGGTGACATTCCATGCCGATGCGCAGCGCGCCGCGCTCGCCCTGGGCGAACTGGCGCAATCTTTCTTCGGCCAGGTTCAGTTGCGGCAGCACGCGGTTGGCGACGGCCAGCAGGTATTGACCGGCTTGCGTCAGACGCAGGTGGCGGCCTTCACGCAGCCAGATGTCGGTGCCGAGCTGCTGCTCCAGCTTCTTCATGCTGTGGCTGAGTGCGGATTGCGTGACGTGCAGCACGCCGGCCGCCGCCGTCAGCGAACCCTGGCGCTCGACTTCCTGCACGATGGAGAGGTGGATGCGGTCCAGCATGATGATGAATGGAACTCATGGTTGAGGAGGAATGCATCATTTTAAGTCATGTCTGAAAACTGCTCATCCGGCCATGTTTCAGTTGTAATCTGCACGGGAAGAAATGACATACAGCGTCAACCAGGGACCGGCAGACTACGTCCATGCCAAGCCGCTTTCCATCCTGATCACTGAACGAGGAGCTCATCATGCGCATTTCTTTCCGCACCCTTTCCGCCCTGTGCAGCATCGCCACCATCGGCACCCTGGCCGTCTTCGCGTCGGCGTTCAGCCAGAGCGCCTATGCCGCCTCGGCCAGTGAACTGGACCAGGCCCTGTCTCCGCATCGCGCCATGGTGCGCACGGCACTGGCCCCCCGGACCGGCAGCGTGAATGACAGCGGCAACACCATGCAACTGGCCTCCAACAGCGAATCTCCTTCCTGCCGCAGCCTGCGCATGCAAGCGGAGCGCGCGCGCACCGGCGACCCGAGCAACGTGCAACGCGCCCCCGTGCCGGGCACCTGGCGCGATGGCCGCTTCACCATGAACGGACCGGGCAACATCGAGTATGGCGAACGCGCCCGCATCGAATCGCGGTACATGAGCGAGTGCCGCTGAAAATATTAGTTTTTCCTTGCTGCATCTCTCCTGTTGGCAGACCTTCATGGTCTGCCTTTTTTGCATTGACCTTGCAAAACGCTGACAAGACCATCTCTCCAACGCCCGCTTCTGGTGCGCCTTTCCAGTCAGTGCTTTGTCAGTTTCCCGTACGGCGCGATCTTTCCGCGTGAAGGAGAACGAAGTCGAACCTTTCTCCATGGCCGTGCTCGAAACCTAACAATGCGAGATGGCCTGGCATGGCCTGCGCTGTTACATCCCATCACAATTCTGCAGTCAACTGCGCATCGCCGCGTGTCGTTAGCCAGGTTATCGCAACGCGTTTTCCGTGCGCCGTCACGGATCGAGGACTTCATCATGACAACAAGAAACAGATCTTCCGCCATCATCGTTTCGGCTTCGCTGCTCGGTGCAGTGCTGGCCCTCTCCGCCTGCCAGAAGCAGGACGCCGTCCCGCCCACCGCAGCAGCCGCACCGGCTGCGCCGACCACGCCGCCCTACACGCCGCCCACGGCCGAGCAACTGTCGCAGATGGTGGCCCCCATCGCCCTGTTCCCGGACAAGCTGGTGGCGCAAGTGCTGGCCGGGGCCACCTACCCGGACCAGATCGTCGCCGCCAACCAGTGGCTGGGACAGAATGGCGCGCTCAAGGGCGATATCCTGCAGGCAGCCGAAGACAAGCAGCCCTGGGACGTCAGCGTGAAATCGCTCACCATGTTCCCGGCGGTGCTGTCGCAGATGGCCGCCAATCCGGACTGGACGCGCTCGCTGGGCGATGCCTTCGTCAATGATCCCAACGACGTGATGAATGCCATCCAGGCCCTGCGCCTGCGTGCGCAACAGGCCGGCAATCTCAAGAGTTCCTCGCAGCTCAAGGTGGTCAGCACGGTACGCAGCAGCGACACCGTGCGGGTGGAAGATGCACCCGCGCCGCGCACCGTCTACGCCGGTGCCCCGGTGATCCCGCCGCCGCCGCAGACCATCGTCATCGAATCCAGCCAGCCGGACACGGTCTACGTGCCGGCCTACAACCCGGCCGTGGTCTATGGCCCGCCGGTGCCGGTGTATCCGGGCTACGCCTATCGTCCGCCCAGCCCGGTGGCCAATGAAGTGGTGGTGGGTGCGCTGTCCTTCGGCGTGGGCGTGTTCGTGGGCGAGGCCATCAGTCATCACAGTGACTGGGGATGGCATGACTGGGGCATGCACTGGGGTGGCGGCGGTGGCGGCGATCGCCCCTCCGGCGACTGGCAGCGGCCGGCCGTGGTGTACAAGAACACCACCTATGTCTCGCACTCGACCACCGTGATCAATCGCGTGACCAACAACAACGTGACGGTCAACAATACGCGCGTGGTGAACAACAACGTGAACAACGTCAGCAACGTCAATAACGTCAGCAATGTCAGCAATGTCAGCAATGTCAGCAACGTGAACAACGTGCGCAATGTCGACGAGCGCAACGTCAACAACCAGACCCGCATCGACAATCGCCACGAACAGGTGGCACCGGCGGCCATGAGCATGCCGCATTTCACGGCCAGCGATGCACGTCCCGGCGCGATGCCGTCACTGCGCGCGCAGGAAACTCAGCAGAAGATGGCACTGGCCAACCTGCATGCACAGCCGCAGGCGCAGAAGGAAGCCGTGCAGGCAACGGGTGCGCACCCGCATCAGGAAGCGCCACAACAGGCACAGCGCGAGCAGCAGGAGCAACGCCAACTGCAGCAGCAACAACAGGAGCAGCGCGCGCAGAAGGAACAGCAGGCGGCGCACGAACGTGAACAGGCGCAACAGAATGCATCGCAACAAGCCCGCCAGCAGGCCGAGGAAAGAAAGGCCCAGGCGATGAAGCAGGAAAACGTTCATCCGCAGATGCAGGCGCATGCTGCCGCTGCGCCCCGTGAAGAACGTCCGCCGCAGCACGAACAGAAGGCGGCCCCCGAGCGGCATGAGGCAGCTGCCCATGCACAGGAAGCGCACGCGCAAGCGAAGCACGAGCCGGCCAAACACGAGGAAGACAAGCGCGCCAACGACAAGCATGAAGGCGAGAAGCACGAGGGAGAAAAGCACAACGGCTGAGGCCGTGAGCCCCTTCCTCACATCGCTGAGTAGCAACACAAAGGGCCGCTTCCATGCGGCCCTTCGTGTTTGACGCTGCGGCAATCAGCTGCCGATGTTGTCGGGATCAGTGCGCTGATCCAGCGTCAGCTGCAGGAAGGCCAGGTCCAGCCACTTGCCGAACTTGGTGCCGACCTGCGGCATGTGGCCGACCTGCTCGAAGCCGAGCTTCTTGTGCAGGGCGATGGAGCCGACGTTGCTGGCATCGATGGCGGCCACCATGACGTGCTTGCCGACCGCGCGGGCACGCGGGATCAAAGCTTGCATCAGGGCCACGCCCAGGCCTTCGCCACGGTGATCCTTGTGGACGTAGACCGAATGTTCCACCGAATGGCGGAAACCATCGAAGGGACGCCAGTCACCGAAGCTCGCATAGCCCAGCACCTTGTCGCCCTCCACCGCCACCAACACCGGATAGCCCAGTTGGCGACGGGCCGCCAGCCAGTCCTGGCGGTTCTGGTCGTCCACCAGCTTGTCGCTCCAGATGGCCGTGGTATTGACCACGGCGTCGTTGAAGATCAGGGTGATGCCGGGGATGTCGGCAGGGGTAGCGTCGCGAATCTGCATGGTGTCTCGGTCTCGGAATTCGGGGTCTGCAGCGACAATGCTGCGGATGAGCAGTGTAGCCGAAGACGGCCATGGCAGGATCTTGCCGCGGGGCAGCGTCTTAAGACATCTGACAACTAGAGGTGTTAGAATGCGTGCGCTCATCCATAGAGCAACCCGCCTGGCCTGATCGACCGTGGCCAGGACCGGGAACCACAAGAAATGCCAGCCCCGCAAGCTGGACGCAAGATCGGAGACGCGTTGACCCACTCTGAGATTGCGACCCATGCCCCATTCCATTGCAACGACGTCTCATCCTGCGCAGGCCGCTCCACGCGGCATTGCGGGTGCCGGCGCGCGTGCCGTGCAGCGGTCATGGCGGGCGCAGTCCTGCCCGATGCGTCCTTGTCCCGATGCCTCGCGCAGCTTGTTTTCCACCCACTCCACTTTGCTCACATCATGACCACCAAGTTCAGTCCCTCGCGGCGTGCCGTCCTCGCGGCCACCGCAGCGGCAGTGCCGCTAGTCTCGCTGCCCCTGCTCAAGCAGGCCCGGGCCGATGGCCTGGAAGGCATCGAGCTGCAGCACTACAAGCCGGTGTTCTTCAATGCCGCCCAATGGCTCTTCATCCTGGCCGCCTGCGACCGCCTGATCCCCGCCGAAGGGCGCGGGCCGGGCGCGCTGGAAACCAATGTGCCGGTCTTCATCGACCAGCAATTGCATGCCGGCCTGGGCAGCGACATCTACCAGCAGGGGCCGCATCAGACCGATGCACCGGCTACGCTGGGCTTCCAGATTCCCTACGCGCCGCAGGACGTCTACCGCATCGGCATCGACCTGACCCAGCAGATCAGCCAGCAACAGCATGGCAAGCGCTTCGAGCAGCTGGAGGCCAAGGACAAGGATGCCCTGCTGACCTCGCTGCAGAAGAACGCTGCGGACTTTGCCGCGCTGGGCGAGAAGGCGATGAAGCCTTCGCAGTTCTTCGGCCAGCTGCTGGGCGATACCAAGAACGGCTACCTGGCCGATCCCATGTACGGCGGCAACAAGGACATGAAGGCCTGGGTCGCCATCGGCTTCCCCGGTGCGCGTGCGGCCTATACCGAATGGGTGGACCAGCACAACGTGAAGTATCCGCTGGGACCGGTGAGCCTGTCGGGCAAGCGCGCCTGATGCGCGGCCCTGTCTCCTCGTTCACGCCTGCAACCTCTTACTGACTTAACTCCATGCCTAACATTACCAACGACGACGTCGACGTCGTCATCGTCGGCCTCGGCTGGGCCGGCTCCCTGATGGCCATCGAACTGGCCCAGGCCGGCCTGAAGGTACGCGCCCTGGAGCGCGGCCCGGACCGTCCGCCGGAAGACTTCGCCTATCCCAAGCCGGCCGACCAGTACGGCTACGCCACCCGCAACAAGGTCTTCGCCACCCCGCGCGATGCCGCGCTGACAGTGCGCTACAACACCACGCAGCAGGCGCTGCCGACCCGCAAGTGGGGGGCCTTCGCGCCCGGCACTGGCGTCGGCGGCTCGGGCCTGCACTGGACGGCGGTGCTGATCCGCGCCACGCCCACCGACCTCAAGCTCAAGACCTACGCCGACCAGGCCTACAAGCACAGCAGTCTCGACCCCGAGATGCGCATCAAGGATTTCCCCTTCACCTGGAACGAGATCGAGCCGCACTACGATTTCTTCGACAAGGTCTGCGGCCTGTCGGGCAATACCGGCAACCTGCGCGGCCAGATCCAGCCGGGCGGCGATCCTTTCGAAGGACCGCGCTCGAACCCCTATCCGCTGCCGGCGCTGCACGACACCTACAACAACACCCTGTTCGCCGATGTGGCGCGCAAGCTGGGCTACCATCCCTTCCCCAATCCCTCGGCCAATGTTTCGCAGGCCTGGACCAATCCGTATGGCGCACAAATTGCACCTTGCAACTATTGCGGTTTCTGCAGCAAGTATCCCTGCCTGAACTATTCCAAGGCCTCGCCGCAGACCACCATCCTGGATGTGGTCAAGCGCCTGCCCAACTTCGATTACAAGGTCAACGCCAACGTCATCCGCGTGGACCTGCACGCCGACAGGAAGACCGCACGCGGCGTGACCTACATCGACGAGAACATGAAGGAAGTGTTCCAGCCGGCCAAGATCGTGATCCTCTCCAGCTTCCAGTTCGCCAACGTGCGCCTGATGCTGCTCTCGGGCATCGGCAAGCCCTATGACCCGATCACCGAGACCGGCGTCATCGGCCGCAACTATGCCTTCCTCTCCAATGGCGGGGCGACGCTGTTCTTCAAGGACAAGCACTTCAATTCCTTTGCCACGGCCGGTGCCACCGGCGAAATGTTCAACGATATTTCGCCCGGCAACTTCGACGATGGCATCAAGCTGGGTTTCATCGGCGGTGCCAAGATCCACAGTTCACAAGCCTCGGGCGCACCGATCGGCACGGCGCTGCCGCCGGGCACGCCCAGCTGGGGACGCGGCTGGAAGGAAGGCATGATCGACTGGTACGACCATTCCATGAAGATCAGCATCACCACCACCTGCATGTCCTATCGCGGCCACTTCCTGGACCTGGATCCGAACTACAAGGACCCATGGGGGCAGCCGCTGTTGCGCATGACCTTCGACTGGCGACAGAACGAACTGAAGCTGCAACGCTACCTGCGCGACATCGTGCTCAAGATTTCCAAGGAGCTCAATCCGGACCACATGTCGGAAAGCTTCTTGGCCCTGGATTCGCATTGGGACATCACCAAGTACGTCTCCACCCACAACGTGGGCGGCGCGATCATGGGCGATTCGCCGCGCGATTCGGCCTTGAACAAGTACCTGCAATCCTGGGATGTACACAACGTCTTCGTCCCCGGCGGCAATGCCTTCCCGCAGAACTTCCAGGCCAATCCGACGGCTACCATCGGTGCCATCACGCTCATGGCCGCGCATGCCATCAAGACGCAGTACCTGAAGAACCCCGGCCCGCTGGTCCAGGCATGAAGGGGGGAGAGAACATGAAAAAAATGACTTCATTGCTGGCCGGACTGGCGTTGTCGCTGGGCGTGCTGGGTGTGTTCAATGTGGCGCAGGCGGCCGACCAGGATACGGTGGCACGCGGCCAATACCTGGCACGCGCCGGCGACTGCATGGCCTGCCACAGCGCCGCCGGCAAGCCGGCCTATTCGGGCGGACTGGCCATCGACAGCGGCCACGGCATCATCTATTCGACCAACATCACGCCGGACAAGGAACACGGCATCGGCAACTACAGCGAAGCCCAATTCTCGGCGGCCGTGCGCCATGGCGTGCGCGCCGATGGCACGCAGCTCTATCCGGCCATGCCCTACCCCAGCTATGCCAAGGTGAGTGACGAGGACATCCACGCCCTCTACACCTACTTCATGCAAGGAGTGAAACCGGTGGCCTCCACGCCGCCGGCCAGCAGCATGAGCTTCCCGTTCAACATCCGCTGGGGGATGAAGCTGTGGAATGTCTTCTTCGCCAATGACAAGCCGTTCAAGGAGCAGGACGGCTGGAGCGCCGAGATCAAGCGTGGTGCCTATCTGGTGGAGGGCCTGGGCCACTGCGGCAGCTGCCACACCCCGCGCGGCTTTGCCATGAACGAGAAGGCCAGCGACAGCAGCCAGGCGCAGTTCCTCTCGGGCGGCGACCTCAATGGCTGGGCGGTACCGTCGCTGCGCGGCATGCCGCACTGGAGCGCGCAGGACATCGTCGACTACCTGCAGACCGGCCGCAACAAGACCGCGTCAGTGGCGGGCGAGATGAGCCTGGTGGTGGAACACAGCACGGCGCACCTGAAACCGGAAGACCTGCAGTCCATCGCCGCTTACCTGAAGACGCTCTCGCCGGTGGCATCCGCCAGCAGCGGGCGCGTCACGCCGCAAGGGGCCGAGGCGACCACGAAGAAACTCACGGCCGCCAAGGACCTGAGCCTGGGCGAGCGCCTGTACCTGGACAACTGCGCGGCCTGCCACTTCGTCAATGGCAAGGGCGCGCCGGGCATCTTCCCGGTACTCGATGGCGCGACCGTGGTCAATGCCGACAATCCCAGCGCGTTGCTGCACGTGATCCTGGCCGGGGCGCGCACGCCGTCCACCGAGAAGGCACCGTCGATCCTGGTCATGCCGGGCTTCGCCCATCGCCTCTCGGACAAGGAAGCGGCAGAACTGGCCAGCTTCGTGCGCCAGGGCTGGAGCAACCAGGCAGGGACCGTGTCGGAGAAGGAAGTGCGCCGGATGCGCGAGGGTCTGGCCAAGCACGGGTCCTGATCTGCTGCGCAAATCGTCGCTGTGAAAGAAAAGGCTCGCATGGCAACATGCGGGCTTTTTTTACGCGGCTGTCACGCCAAGCCGGCTGCAAGTTGATTGACCACGATGAACGATCGCGCCACTATAGCGCCCAGGCAATTCTTCTTGAAAGCACGCATGCTCCCTACCTACGGTGCCACCTATCGCGGCAAGCACATCAGCGTCTCCTGCACGCAGCAACGCGATGGCGACGTCCTTTGCACCGTGCAGATCGATGGCGAACCGGCCCCCGGCCTGCACGGCAATCCCTTCGCTTCGGTGGCCTCGGCACAGGTGGCCGGTGTGGGTTACGCGCGTGCGGTGATCGATACCCAGCTCGACAATGACGTAGCCGAGCATCACGGTTATTTCATCCGGGTCAGCAGCAGGGAACAGATCGACGGTACCTGGGTCGGCAGTTACCAGCTGCATCGCAATGACAACCCGGTCGCCTTCCGGCGCGTGGTGTGCGAGGACTTTCGCGGCAATACCTCGGTGGAGGCAGAACAGTATGCGATGGCCACGGCCTTCGTGGCGGTAGACGCCGACGTCAAGGCCGGCAAGCTCTGAGCGGACGGAAGGCTTCAGGCCGCTTTCTTGCGGCGGGCGGGCAGCTTGTCGTGCTGGGCCAGGATGGCCGACAGCAAACCCGGAAAACGCTGCTCGATATCGGCGCTGCGCAAGGTGTTGATGTGGGTGGTGCCATTGCTCTCGGTACGCACCAGGCCGGCTTCGCGCAAGACCTTGAAGTGGTGCGAGACGGTGGACTTGGGACGCCCGCCATCGAGTTCGCCGCAGGTCGCACATTCCACGCGCGCCAGGTGGCGCACGATCTCCAGGCGGATCGAATCGCTCAGCGCGTAGAGCACGCGCTCCAGCACGAACTCGGCAATCTCGGGATGTTTGTAGGGACGCATCTGCAAGATGATACACCCTGGGTTATACTCCTTCCATAGTTCGAAGATTTACGAACAAACGAAGCGAGTGCTGTGCCAGTGCAGCGCTTGTTGATCTCATTTTCATCATTGACAAGAAGCCACCCATGTCTGCTCTCTTTACTCCCTTCAAGCTGAAGGACCTGAACCTGCGCAACCGCATTGCCGTCCCGCCCATGTGCCAGTACATGGCGGTGGACGGCAAGGCCAACGAATGGCACCTGTCGCACTACGCCAGCATCGCCCGTGGCGGTGCCGGCCTGGTGATCGTGGAAGCCACCGCCGTGGCCCCGGAAGGCCGCATCACGCCGGGCTGCACCGGCATCTGGTCGGACGAGCTGGCGCAAGCCTTCGTGCCGGTGGTGCAAGCCATCAAGGCCGCCGGTGCCGTGCCCGGCATCCAGATCGGCCACGCCGGCCGCAAGGCCAGCGCCAATCGACCCTGGGAAGGCGACGACCACATGGCCGCCGACGACGCGCGCGGCTGGGACACCATCGCTCCGTCCGCGATTGCTTTTGGCAAGGGCTTGCCCAAGGTCCCCAAGGCCATGAGCCTGGACGACATCGCCCGCGTGCGCCAGAACTTCGTCGATGCCGCCATCCGCGCGCGTGATGCCGGTTTCGAATGGCTGGAGCTGCACTTCGCCCACGGCTACCTGGGCCAGAGCTTCTTCTCGGCGCATTCCAACCAGCGTGATGACCTCTACGGTGGCAGCGTGGAAAACCGCGCCCGCTTCCTGCTGGAAACCCTGCGTGCCGTGCGTGAAGTGTGGCCGGAACACCTGGCCCTGACGGTACGCTTCGGCGTGCTGGAATACGATGGCCGCGACGAGCAGACGCTGGTCGACTCCATCGGCGTGGTGCGCCAGTTCAAGGAGATCGGCATGGACATGATCAGCGTGACCATCGGTTTCACCATTCCTGAAGTGCAGATCCCCTGGGGCCCGGCCTTCCTCGGTCCGATCGCCAAACGCGTGCGCGAAGAAGCTGGCGTGCCGGTGTCTTCCGCCTGGGGCTTCGGCACGCCGGAACTGGCCGAGCGCGCCGTCAAGGAGGGCCAGCTCGACCTGGTGATGGTCGGTCGTTCGCATCTGGCCAACCCGCACTGGACTTATCAGGCCGCCAAGGAACTGGGCGTGGAGCGCCCTTCCTGGACGCTGCCGGCACCTTACGCGCACTGGCTGGAACGTTATTGATGCACTGATGCGGCATCCTGCTGCGGGGCTTGCTGCCTTGGCAGCATGACAGGATGACAGCATTGCCGGTCTGCAAGCCGCTCAGGGATTCCCTGAGCGGCTTGTTTGTTTTCTAGGGAAAATCACTAGAGCCACGGGCGGTGCTTTCTCCTAAGATGAAGTCGTCTTGAGGAGATCATCATGTTCACCACCTTCCTGCTGACTGCCGTTCTCTCTACGCTGGTGACCGTTGCGTTGTCGGCCACGGGCATCTACCTGTTGGCCGAAGCGCGCTGGCGGCATCATCCGCTGGCCAGCCGTGCCAGCCTGCCGCCGCATCGGCTGCCGTATTGAGCGAGCGGGACGGCACCGTGTCCGGTGCCGCCTGGTGTG
Source organism: Herbaspirillum sp. Her4 (assembly GCF_057961335.1). Lineage (NCBI taxonomy): Bacteria > Pseudomonadati > Pseudomonadota > Betaproteobacteria > Burkholderiales > Oxalobacteraceae > Herbaspirillum > Herbaspirillum sp. Her4. The sequence continues at coordinate 761,069 of NZ_CM176330.1, forward strand.
TGTCTGCCTGAATCGCGATGAAATGATGTTGGCCCCCTGGTCGTCGGACCCGGGGGATTTTTTTTGCGTGAGGGTTACAGGGCAGCGTAGCGCGGCAACAGGTCCTGGTCAGCCAGGCGGATTTCGATAGCGTTGGCGGCCTGGATGTGATCGGGATTTTCATCGTCAAACGCATCGCCCGCCACCGAGACGATGATCGTGCCGCGTTGCTGTCCGTCCTCGTTCAATACCGGCAGCAGCTCGGCGGCCTCGGGGACTTGGGCGCGCGTGATCCTGCCTGGCAGATACAGCAGCCATCCGGCGCCGGGGCGATCGGCGAAGACCTTGTGGCGCATGCCATATCCGCCAGGGTCGACCGCGATGAAGGGAGGCTGCCATTGCAACGAGAGCCCCGTCAGCACCTTGATCAGATTGGCCTTCTGACAAAGCGCAGGAACTGCCTGCGCCTGCAGGCGGAAAGTGGAATTGCCGGGTCCATCGGCCTGCTGCAATCCGAGCAGGATGGCGGAGCCGCCCTCTTCTTCATAGCCGTTCCAGATACCAAGATAACGAAAGCCGTTGGCAGGATCACTGCGCTCCTCCTCTTCCACAATGGCCAGTGCAGCGCGTGTAGGACCGTCTCTTTCAAATGCCTGGATGCGCCGGGCATCTTCCGGCGTATCAGCTGGAGGGCACCAGTCGTCCAGCGGCATGCCCACAGCGTCCAAAAGAACCGCGACTTTCCACAGTATGGAGAAATGTTCGGATGCGCTAGGCAAGGTGGCGAGCGTTGAAGCAAAGGCAAAGTTGATGACAAGATACATGATCATGGCTTATGGAAAAGTTGGATGGCGAGCTTGTTGGCAGGAAAGACCTCGCTCAGATGACGAAAGACCAAATGATCCTGCACGTACCAGCACAAGTGGGCAGGACTGGACTTCAATACGGTCGCGCTCTGCGCGGCGGCTTGTTTCATAAGATTCGGGTACCCCTTCAATCCATAGAAGAACTTGGGCTCACCCGTCTTTCTGTCAAAAAACTGCGCATATCGTGCCTTGGCCTCTTGCAGCAGACACGGGCCCAGCTGGAATCCATCGAAATCAATGTCATCGAAGGCCCACTCGGTATAGGGCGCAAACCCGGTGACACGCGCCTGATAGGCCCGCGCCTCTTCAGACATGTGCCAGTTGCGTGGCACCAGGCTCCCCGCTGCGGGGGGACAGCGCTTGCAGGATTGATCTTTCTTGAGTACATCGGCCTGACTCAATGGGGAGGACTTGGCCTCTTCGGCCCTGCGCGAACTGCTGTAGATGGCCGCCCCGGTACCGGCTGCGACCGCCAACGCACCCAGCCCTATCCATCCAAGAATCTCGCTGCTGATCAGCGGTACCGCCACGACGGGAGCGATCATGATTTGCGCTCCTCATCTTGCGGCGCGGCCAGCTTGTGCAGGACGGCGATCATGTCATCGAGCCTTTGTTCGGGCGTGGCACCCGGGCGGCGAAGGTAACGCACGGTGCCCGGACGACGGAACAGGCCCGGCCAATCGGCCGACAGATACATCATGTAGATCAGGTGGGACAACGCACCGAAGCCCAGCGACAGACCATGCGCATAGGCCTCGCGCATGCGCCGGATTACCTCGCTGCGCCCCGGCACGCGCTGCAGGTCGCCACGCTCGGAGAGGAACTGGTCGGCCACGGCAGCAATGAAGTGTTCGGTATCACGGGCACGCAAACGCGCCAGGTCGTCTTCATCGAGGCGGATCATGTCGGCCTCCCGATATGAACCCGGCGGCCATCCAGCAACAGGTGCCATTCAAACAGGTGACCGAAGAGCGTGTTGCGCTGCGCTGCCTTCAGGTCACGCGCTGCTGCAGCCAACACGCGCGGATCCCACAAGCGCAGCAGTGCAGTGCGTCCGTCGGGCAAGCTCATCTGCATGCACAAGCGCAATAGTTGCGCCAGGCCCTGCAGATCCTGCGGGCCAATGATCCAGGAAACCGCCGGAGCAATCGCTTCCAGGCGGCTGATCTGCTCCAGCAACGCAGGGGACAGCTTCTCGACCGCCAGCAGCCAGGGCCCGGCGGGCGCCAGATGCGCATCCACGGTCTCGGCAAAAAGTGCAATGACGCCGGGTGCCTCACGTAGCGCCGCATCCGTGCAGGACTCGTAGTGCAGTCCGTCCACGAGGACGTACAGCTGCAGTGCCGGCATGGTCTTCCTCGCCTCGGCCAGTCGCTTCATGACGTCGGCGGCCATCAGCTGCGCACCAGCAGGGTGGCGCCGCTGACGGCAGCATCGCGCATACAGCTCAGGCAGATGCCGGAATCGGCCGATGCAGCGTTCCCGGCGCCGGCCTTGGCTACCTCGGCCTCAGCGGCCAGGAATTCCGGACTGGCAATCCGCCCCTCGGCATGCGTGCTGGTAGCCTGGCTGGCGATGAGTGTGGCGCCGCAGGCGGTGCGGTCACCGTGGCGTGCCACGGCCGCGCCGAGCGAGAACATGTCGCCCGCGCCGGTAGTGATGGCGAAGGTCCCCTGGCACCGGGGACAGACCGTCTGGTCCCCCACGCGCGCCACCGGCTTGCCGTGGACCATGAAAGTGAGATCGCCGGAGATGACCGTGCCGCCGTGGCTGGTCTTGTCTCCAATCGTGATGAAGGCTTGTGGCATACGCTCCTCCTCTGCAGTGATGACATCAGCCGCAGCGCGAAGAAGAGAATCCGAAAGAAGCCTTCAGCCGGTGCCGCAGCAAGGCCGCACATCATGCCGGGGCAAGACGCATCGGCCCGCATCGGGCAGAAAAGAAGAGCGAATCCTGGAAGGATTTTTAGTAACGCCTGATACGATTTCGAGCAGGCGCAAGCAATCAAAACAAATCAGTAAAACAGCAAAGTCCACAAGGGAACGCTGGCCAGCAGCAGACAGCCAAGGAAGGCGGCAAGGAAGAGCAGTTTTTTCTTTCGGGTGGCCATGGTGAACCTGCAGGACGGAAATGGGCGCGCATGCGCAAGGCCGCAGTGTACCGCGCCCGCCGCCATCAGGCCATGCCGTTGCGGCCGTAGGCACGGAAGCCGGGCCGCTCGCTGAGACGCTCGTAATACGCTGCCACGGCCGGCAAGGGCGCATGGTCCAAGGGCGTGCCGAACCAGCGATTGACCGACAACCCGACCGGAATATCGGCCAGCGTGAATGCAGGACCCGCCACGAAACCGCCACTGTGCTGCAACCGTTGTTCCAGCACCTGCATGAAGCGCGTCCAGCCAGCGATGGAAGCCGCCAGTTGCTGCGCATCGCCATGCTCGGGCGACTTGCGCACCAGCGCCATGAAGGCATAGCTCCAGCTGCGGTTGAGGTCGCTGGCCTGCCAGTCCATCCACTGGTCGATGCGTGCGCGCAGACGCAGTGCTTGCGGATACAGCGCACCGTCACCGTATTGCCCGGCGAGATAGCGCAGGATGCTGTTGGACTCCCACAGGACGAAGCCATCATCATCAATCACCGGCACCATCGCATTGGGATTCATGGCAACGAAGGAAGGCTCGCTGGTCGATTTGAAACCAATACCCCAGTCCTGCCGCTCGAAGGCAATGTCCAGCTCGCTGCAGGCCCACAGGACCTTGCGTACGTTGATGGAATTGTCACGGCCGTAGATCGTCAGCATGCAGGCTCCCGTACAGTAAGTGTCAGGCTGGCAAGCCTAGCAGGTGGCCCGGTACGGTGCCATGCACAGTTCTTCCTCATTCTCCCCGGTGACTGTTGCGCTGCAGTCAAGTGGCCCGGTACAAAGCTGCCAACTGTACCGGGACGGCTCGAGGAAGTGGCCGTACAATCGACCTCCCACTGGCCATACCTGCCGCCCACATCCATGTCTTCCTCCAACATTGCCAAGCTGTTGCTGCTGGCTGCCATCTGGGGCACCAGCTTCATGCTCATGCGCATCGCCGCTCCGGTCTTCGGCCCCATGCTGACCACCTTCGGCCGTGCCTCGCTGGCTACGCTGTCGCTGCTGGCCTTTGCCCGCATGCGCGGGGTGCCGCTGCAGTGGCGACGCAACTGGCTGCCCTACCTGGTGATCGGCATCTTCAATACCGCCCTGCCCTTCGCGCTGTTTGCCTGGTCGGCGCTGCACATTCCCTCGGCCTACATGGCCACCATGAATTCGCTGGCACCGATCTTCACGGCCATGTTCGGTTTCCTGCTGCTGGGCGAACGGCTGAGCCTGGTGCGTACCGGGGCCTTCGTGCTGGGCCTGGTCGGCGTGGCGGTGCTGGTGGGCATCGGCCCGGCACCGGTCGATGCGCTGGTGATCGCCGGGGTGCTGGCGGCCATGGGTGCGGCTGTCAGCTATGGTTTTGCGGCCACCTTCACGCGCATGCGCGCCGGCGGCATCCCGCCCATCGCCATGGCCACCGGCAGCCAGTTCGCCGCTGCCCTGTGCCTGCTGCCGCTGGCTGCGCCGTCGATGCCGCATGCGCTGCAGGCGGGTACCCTGCCTGCGCTGTTATCTGTACTGGTGCTGGGCGTGCTCTGTACCGGTATCGCTTACGCACTGTTCTTCCAACTGATTGCCGCTGAAGGGGCGACCAAGGCCATCACCGTGACCTTCCTGGTGCCGATGACCGCTTCGCTGTGGGGCTGGCTGCTGCTGGATGAACCGGTGACCGTGGGCACCGTGACCGGCATCGCCGTCGTGCTCATCGCCACCGCCACCGCCTTGCGGGCCAAACCGGCAGCAGCCGCCAAGAACAAGAAAGTGACTGCCTGATTCGAGGCTGCGCCAAACAAAAAGGCGCTGCGGGAAAATCCGCAGCGCCTTTTTTCATCCCGCCAGATTCGGCTTACCAGCCGTACTGCGCGCACGCCTTGCGATACGCCAGCCCTGCCAGCGCCACATCTTCCAGCCCGATGCCGATGGCCTTGTAGATGACGATGTCCTCGTCGCGGCGCTGATAAGGCATGCTGCCATCGACAGCCTGCGCCAGTTCCATCACCTTGTCCCACGCGAACACGCCCGGTGCGCACTGCACCAGGTCGCCGGCCTCCTGCTGCGCCTGCGGCTTCCATTCCACGAACAGCGCGGCGGCACGGCCGATGGCGGTGTCGTCCAGCTCGCGCACGTTGGCCTTGGAGGCACCGACGGCGGCCACGAAGGCCCCCGGACGCAGCAGCTTGCCATCGAACAGCGGCGTGGCTGAACGGGTCACGGTGACCAGCACGTCCGCTGCGGCGGCGGCTTCATCGATGCTCACCACGCGCGCCGGAACGCCCAGGGTGCGCGTGACTTCCTCGGCCAGGGCTTCGCGGCCCGACAAGCCGGCGATCAATACTTCCTTGAACGGCCGCACCTGCAGCAGCGCCGGAATGTGCGAACGCGCCTGCACGCCGGTGCCGATCACCGCCAGGGTGGCGGCATCCCTGCGGGCCAGCGCGTCGCAGGCCACTGCGGTTGCGGCTGCAGTGCGCAGGCCGGTCATGGCGTCGCCCTCCAGCGTGCACAGCGGTGCGCCGGTCTCGCTGGAGAACAGCTGGATGACGAACCTGAACTGGCCCTTGATGGTGGTATAGACCTTGGCCCCGGCGATCCCCGCCGACGGAATGACCGCCCCCATCATCGACAGCATCACGCCATTGGCGGCACTGGTGCGCACGCGCCCCTGGTGCGCGCCCTCGGCGGCGTGGGCAAAGGCCTCGCGCATGGAGGCGATGGCGTCTTCGGTGGTCAGCAGTTCGCTGACCTGCTGGTTGGTGAGAAATTTCATGCGGGACCTTGGCTTCAAAAAATGCAGGAAAAATTATGGCGTGCCGTGCTCGGCCTTGAGATAGTTCCAGATCCGGTCTATGTCCGGATTGGCTCCATCCAGACGGCGATAGACGCGGATATCCATCTCGTCGCACCACAGCCCCTGCTCCAGCGCTTCGCTGTCGTTCGGGGCGATGGCCAGGGTCAGCTTGCCCTCGGCGATCTCGCGCGACACCGCACTGGCCGGCAGCCAGGCGATGCCGTGGCCTTCGACGGCCATGCTCTTCAAGCCTTCGGCCAGGTCGGTCTCGAAGCGGCGGAACAGGTGCACGCGGCGCGGGCTGGAATGCAGGGCCTTCTCGACGATGCGCGAGAGCGAGGAATACGGGGAATAACTGAGGAAAGGTTGCGGATCATTGGGCGTCCCTGGCAACACATACTTGGGCTGGCCACTGGGCAGCGTCTTGACATAGGGACGCAGCGGCTCCTTGCCCAGCGAAAGCACGGCATAGCGTTCGGTATCGAGGGCGATGCCCTGCTGGCGATGGTCATAGCACAGCAGCAGGTCGCAGTTGCGCTCCACCAGGGCCATGACGGCATCGTGCACGTTGCCGGCCATGACGGTGGTGGCGATGGCGCCGATGGTCTTTTCGATTTCCGACAGCAGCTTGGGGAACACCGTCAGCAAGAGCGTGTGCGGCATCGCAAAGCGTACCGAGGATTGCGCACCTGCCAGTTGGCCGCGCAGCACCAGCCGCGCCTGCATCGACTGGTTGAGCATTTCCTTGGCGATCGGGACGAAGGATTCACCGGCCGGCGTGAGCGTGCAGGGATAGGACGAGCGATCGAACAGTTCGGCGCCCAGCCAGGTTTCCAGCGAGCGGATGCGGCGGCCGAAGGCCGGTTGCGTGACATTGCGCAGTTTGGCCGAGCGGCTGAAATTCAGCGTATCGACGACCGAGAGGAAGTCCTCCACCCATTTGATTTCCATCTTCCCTACCCCGTTGGCTTGCCGCGCTGATCCGGCGGCTTGTCTTTGGTGCCGACCACGTTGTGCCTGGCGGCGACCCTCCTTTGGAACGCAGCCACTATACCGAAATGGCATGAGCAGCGCCCCATGCCATTTTGGCATGAGGCGCATTGAAAGCGGGAGCACAGGCGGTGAATAAACGATGCAGCGCAGTGATCACACCAGCTCAGCCGGGGCCCTGCAACAGCGCTGGCGGCATCAGGGGCAAGCCGTGACGGAAAACTGCATGCGGAAGAACAGTTGCCACATCGTACTGTGCATCGCGCAGGCACAGGTCCAGCCGCACCTGCCGGCCCGCACGGTCGAGCCGCACGGCGCGCAGGTAGTGGCGCTCCGGGAGCACGGCCGCAGCGGAGCCGGCCATGGCGGCCGAGAACGGTGCGCCCCAGCAGGTGAGCGCGAAGCCCTGCTGTTCCAGCCAATGGCACACGGCAGCAACCAGTCGCGGATCGTCGGGAAGCAACAGATCCGCATCGGCGGGCGCCTGCGACAACGGCAAATCCTGCAGCCAGCGCGCAAAGCTGCCGTAAAGGACGAACCCCGGATGCGCCAACTGCAGCGCTTGCAGTACGGCAAGAGTCTGCTCCGTATCGATGGCGTGCGGCAGATGGCGCGCGATCAGCGCGTATTCGTGCGAACGATTGCTGCGCAGCTGGCCGGGCGTCTCGGACGTACTGGCGCGGTCATAAACCAGGATGCGTTCTTCGACGAAACGGAAGCGGTCCGCCATCAGCCGTGCCAGATCCCAGGCCAGCGGCACGAACTGCTCGCCCACCCGCAGGTTCTCGGCGCACAGCACCAGCCAGCCGCCGGGACGCAAACAGTCGCGCAATGCGCGCAGCAGACGCTCCAGCATGCCGAGGAAAGCGGCGTAGGTCTGGCTGGCGTAAAGCTGTCCAGCGTGCGCGGCGTCGGAGGCGTCCGGCCACTGGCAGCCGAAGTAAGGCACGTTGCTCAACACCAGGTCCACCGGCGGCAGGGAATGCGCGAGCGCCGTGGCATCGCCTTGCAACACTTGCTGTGGCGGACCATCGGCCCCGAGACGCTGCAGCCGCTGGCGCGTCAATGCCACGCGCTGGCCATCTATCTCGATGCCGATGCCCGCGCGGCCCACGCTGTGCGCGGCGACCAGCGTGCTGCCAAATCCGCAGAAGGGATCGAGCACCTTGCCGTCAGGCGGGCACAGGTGCGCAATGAACGGCTGCATCTGCTCCACCCAGCCGCAATCGCGCGCGCCGAAGGGATCGGTCTCGGCCAGCTCCCGTGGCAGGGTCCAGGCCGGGTCCTGCCTGCTGAGGTGCAGCCAGCTGTTGTCGTTCATCACGGGCTCCGCAGCAGCTGCAGCGGCTGCACCGCGCGACTGCGCATGGGGGCGGCACCGGTGGTTTCCAGCAGCACGTGTTGTTCGGGATTCCAGCCGCCGCACAGGCGGCCATTGGCATGGAACACCAGCTTGTAGATGCGTCCGCTGGCATGGCGCGCATGCATGCGCACATAGTCCGAGGCTTCGAAGGTGAGCTGCATGCCGCGCCAGTGCAGCACCACGTTCCAGAAGTAGTAGCCGGAGGTGGCGTGCACCGGTTGCGCTTCGGCGCTCAGTTCCGGATCGGCCAGGCAGGCTGCCAGCAACGCCGCCACATCGATGCGCGCGCCGCCGATGTAGCGGGCCGTCACGTTGTTGCGGTATTGCGGTCCGAGTTGCGAGAACTCGCGCAGGATCACCGCCGTCACACCGCGCTGTTGCGCCCAGCGCAGATAGGCTTTCAGCGCGGGCACGCCATCGATGCCACCCTGCTGCACGATGCACACCAGCTTCACCGGCAACTGCGGCACCAGTTGCGTGAGCGTGGCGTCGATGCCGGCCTGCGTGGCAACCGCCTGTCCGCTGCGAAAACGCATGATGGCCTGATTGGCTTGGGCCTCATGATGGTGGCGCGACAGTTCCACCCAGCCGAGATCGAAGGCCTGCAAGCGCGCGATCAGCTCCGCGCCACGCGGCGTGGCCAGGCCGGCGCCATTGGTGTAGAGCACGCTGCCCTGCACGGGTGACTGGCGCGCGTGCTCCTGCAGGACATCGAGCATGGACAGCATCCAGCCGGCGTCATCGGTGGTCTCCAGTCCCGACAGCGACCACGACAGCGGCAGCCCGCGCAGCGCAGCGAGCGCTTGCCGGAGCTGTGCGCCGTACTGCGGACCGGGTCGTAGCGCTGCTGCGTGCGGGCCGCCATCGTCCAGCGTTTCGGAACAGAAGCGACAGCGCGCCGAGCATGGTTGCGCCGAGGCATAGGGGGTAAAGGTCACGGGCTGGGCGATCTGCACGGTACGCCCGCCGATCTCCCAGCGCCGCCAGCGCCTTGCGTCGTCCTGGTCGGGCTCGCGCCGGATCACGCGTGGCAGGCGGTTTTCCAGCAGCTGCTGCAGGGCGGCGGGCATCAGGTCCGGCAGGGCCGGGCTATCCGGTGCGATGGGATCGACAGCTTCGGGAATGGCCATGATCTCACTCGCTGCCGGTGAGGTTGAGGAAGGTATCGAGGATATGGAAGTGATCGTCGAAGAAGCTCGCCTCCATCGCCGCCAGTTGTGCAATCGGTGTCCACACCGCCTGGGCCGCATCATCGGCGGCCTCGACCTCGGGAAGTTGTTCCAGCCGCAGGTCAAAGTAGTAAGCGTGAGTGATGGTGCGGCCGCGCGCACTGCGGTCGGGGTGATCGAAAATCTTGACGTCCACCAGCGCCTCTTCCAGCGTCACATCCAGCACGGCCAGGTTGGTTTCCTCGGCCAGTTCGCGCAGGGCGGCCTGCATCAGGCGCTCGCGCTGGTCCAGGAAACCGCCGGGGATGGCCCACAGCCCGCGCCCCGGAAAGCCCTTGCGCTGTACCAGCAGCACGTGGTCCGCCGCGCGGATCACGGCATCCACTGTCGTGAAGACCGGCGGATAAGGTGCCGCAGCCCAGGCCGCTTGATACTTGCGCAACTGGCGATGTTCTTCCACCAGGGCGGCGTAATGCGGCAGCAGTGACCAGGCGCGCAGGTAGTGGCGCACGCTGGGCGGCACCATCATGTCGAGAACGTCGAGGCTGACTTCCAGGTCCTCGGCCTCGAACCAGACAGTGCGAATGTCGGTGGCATCGATGTCGCCCGCGCGCGGCAGGGTTTCCAGCTGCCATTGCGGGAAGTGGCGCAGGTAGTAGCTGGAGGCATCCTTGAAGTGCCCGACCAGCAGCACCCTTGCCTGGGGATCGGTCTCGGCCGCGACCAGGCGGCGCACTTCGGCGGACCAGCGGCGATCGTCGTAGTAATCGCGGGTAGCGACGAAGCGCAGGCGTTCGCGCTGGCCCGGCGGCATGGCACCGGCGATCATGGCGGCGCGCTCTTCCCAGGTGAAGGGGTTCTTGGTGTTGCGGGCGTGGAAGGCCGAACCCAGCACCACGATCACCGTGGCCGCGCGCTCCAGCGCGTGATGCAGCAGGTGCAGATGGCCGTTGTGCACGGGCTGGAAGCGGCCGATCACCACGGCGGCATCGTATTGCGGAGTCAGGACGGGCATGCGCTTTCCTTAATTTTTATCAACAGGGTCGAACGGCCGTTCACCTGAATGACGGATGACGGCCAGCGCCTCAATAGCGCACTGCGATCGGAATCTGCCTTCCGCTGCCAAAGGCCCGGGCGCGCACCCGGATCACTGGCGGCGACTGGCGGCGCTTGTATTCGTTGCGCGCCACCATGCGGCAGATGCGTTCGACCAGTGCTGCCCCGGTTTCGGTTCCGCTGAGCTGTTCGACTGCGCGGCTTGCCGCAAGGGCTTCATCGGCAGGAAGGCGGCTGCCTTCGATGTGCCACTTGAGAATCTCGTCCAGCACCTCGTAAGGCGGCAGGCTGTCGGTATCGCGCTGGTCCGGGGCCAGTTCGGCCGAGGGGGCCTTGTCGATGATGGCCGCGGGGATGATCTCGCGGCCGGCCTGCGCATTGAGGTGGCGCGCCAGGGCATAAACCTCGGTCTTGTAGAGATCGCCGATCAGGCCCAGCCCCCCGTTGGTATCGCCATACAGGGTGCAGTAGCCGACCGAGATCTCGCTCTTGTTGCCGGTGGTCAGCAGGAGCGCGTCATAGCCGTTGGAATATTCCATGAGGATGGCACCGCGCACGCGGGCCTGCAGGTTTTCCAGCGGCAGCCCGCGCAGGGGTGCGCCGAAGGCCTTGGCAAAACCGTCCTCGAACTCGCGCACCAGATCGGAAATGGGATGGCGGAACAGCGTCACGCCCAGCGCCTGGCACAGCGTTTCGGAATCATCGACCGAACCGGTGCTGGAGAACATCGACGGCATGGTCACCGCCACCACGTTCTGCGCACCCAGCGCCTCCACGGCCAGCGCGATGGTGAGCGCCGAATCGATGCCACCGGAACAACCGACCACCACCTTGCCGAAGCCGCAACGGCGCGCATAGTCGCGCAGGCCCAGCAGGATCTGGCGGCGCTGGAATTCGGGCGTGGCCAGGGTCTGGTCTGCGCGGACCGGTTCGCCCACACCGTCGCTGCGCAGGAAGCGTTCGCTCTCGAAGGCGATGACCTGGAAATCCTCGGCCAGGCGCGCCGCCTCGAAGGCCAGTCCCTGCAGCGGCGACATGGCGAAGGAGCCGCCGTCATACACCAGCTGGTCCTGCCCGCCCACCTGGTTGACGTAGAGCAGCGCCATCTGACGGCGCAGGCAGGCGGCCTGGAACAGCGCGTGGCGCTGGCTGCGCTTGCCCACATCCGACGGACTGGCATTGATGGAGACCACCAGTTGCGCATCGGCCTGGGCCAGCTTCTCGAAGGGATTGACGCGATAGCTGCGCAGGTCGTCGTTCCAGCCATCCTCGCAGATCAGGAAGCCGACCCGCATGCCCTTGACCGGCAACACGCAGGCCGTCTCCGGACCGGCCTCGAAATGGCGGCCATCATCGAAGACGCCATACACCGGCAGCAACTGCTTGTGATACTCGGCCACGATCACACCCTCGCGCACCGCCAGCAGGGCATTGAAGAGCGGCTTGCCGGGGCCGGGATTGCGGCGCGGCGCGCCGATCACGGCTGTCAGTCCGGGCAGGCTGCGGGTGGCGTCGATGACCGATTGCAAAGTCTGTTCGGCCTGCGCCAGGAAGCGTGCTTCTTCCAGCAAATCGCCGGGGTAGTAGCCGCAGACCGAGAGTTCTGGAAAGACCACCAGGTCGGCACCGGCCCGGGCGGCGCGCTGCAGGGCATCGAGGTGAAGCGCCAGGTTGCCGGTGAAGTCACCGATGGTGGGATTGCATTGGGCGATGGCGATGCGAAGCATGATGCATCCTTTCTGCCGCCGCAGCGGCTCAGGCAGGGGTGGCCGGCGCAGCGATGCCGAACAGCTGGCGCAGGTAGGCCAGGAAAGTTTCATCCTTGCACAAAGTCTTGCCCGGCGAATCGGACAGCTTGGCCACGGCCTGGCCATTGCAGGACGACAGCTTCATGACGATGTTCAGCGGCGCGATGCCGGTGTCGTTGCTGAGGTTGGTGCCGATGCCGAAACCGGTCATGGCACGGTCGGAAAAATGACGATACAGACGCAGCGCCTGCGGCAGGTCCAGTCCATCGGAGAACACCAGGCGCTTGGTGTTGGCATCCAGGCGCAGCTTGCGATAGTGCGCCAGCGCCTTCTCGCCCCATTCGAAGGGATCACCGGAGTCGTGCCGCAGGCCATCGAAGAGCTTGGCGAAATACAGGTCGAAGTCGGCCAGGAAGGCATCCATGCCGACCACGTCGGTCAGGGCCACGCCGAGGTCGCCGCGGTATTCCTGCACCCAGTCTTCCAGTGCGGCCTTCTGGAAATCACGCAGCCGCACGCCGAAGGATTGATAGGACTGCAGGTATTCGTGGGCCATGGTGCCGATCGGCACCAGTTGATACTTCTTGGCGAGCCAGACGTTGGAGGTGCCCTTGAAATACTGCGGGACCTCGCGCGCCAGCGTCGCCACCACTTCCTCCTGCCACGCTCCGCTGTAGCGGCGGCGCACGCCGAAGTCGAAGAACTCGAAGGGATGGCGGCCTGGCGCTTCAGCGGCGAAGGCGTGCAGGAGTGCGAGCTTGTCCTGCAGGCGGCGGCGCGCTTCTGCCCCGGCCGCTGGCGTGCCGATCCGGCGGAAATAGAGTTCGTTGACGATGTAGAGCACGAAGATTTCGAAGCCCATCACATGCACCTGCGGACCGCGCGCCACGATGCACAGGCGCTCGCCCTCGGTGCTGACCTCGATGAACTTGCGCTGGAAGCGGAACAGCGCGAGGAAATCGATGAAGTCGCTCTTCATGTAGCGCAACTGCGCCAGATAGGCCAGTTCATCACTGCTGAAGCGCAGGCTGCACAGGTGATCCAGCTCGCGCTCCACCTCTTCTTTCAATTCGGCCAGCGGGAATTGCGGCTGGTTGCGGCACACGAAGGTGTATTCGGCCTGGGCACCCGGATGGCTGTGCAGCAGCGCCTGCCACATGGTGAACTTGTAGAGATCGGTTTCCAGCAGACTGCGAACGACGGGTGCCATGATGGGGCACTCCTTTCAGACGTTGATGGGGTCAGGCGTTGGCTTGCAGTTCCTGCAGCACCTGCTCCGAAGTGGCCAGGCGCACGCCAGCCTGTGACATGGCCGCCAGGAAGTCCCGGTACTGCGCCTCGAAGCCGGCCACCGGACTCATGCAATCGGTCACCAATACCAGCCGGGCACGGCCGGCGGCATCGAGGTTGGCGGCGATGTGCTCGGTGGTGGCGCGCACGCAGTGGCTGCCCGCCTCGCCGGTGATGTAGACGGTATCGGCCTGCGCCAGGGTGGCGATGAAGCCACGGTTGAGCTGGGTGGCCGGATCGTCGTCATCCGGCACTTCGGCCATCACTGCGGAATAGTGCTCGGTCCAAGGGTTGCTGCCCTTGCCCAGCTTGGTGACCACGCCCAGCGTGCGTTCTTCCCAGCGGTTGTAGGCGGCACGCACATCGGCGTGGACCGCCCCGCCCCAGCTGCCGATCTCGCAGTGCACCGGCCAGACCATGAGGCGATAGCGTCCGGCGGTTTCCAGGGCATCGAGATAGGCCAGTGCGCGCGGCAATGCTTGCGGATCGCGTGGCAGGTAAGTGCCGGCACGGACCTGCGCGGCCTCAATCTGGGTGAAAGGCGTGACCGCCGCACCATCGGCTTGCTGCCAGAACGTGGGATGGGCGATGTCCAGCCTGTGGTGGGCGTCGAGGGTGATGCTGATGGCCGACAGGCCGGTACCGCCCTGGTCGATCAGACGCGCCACGCGTTGCAGGTCGGCATGGCTGCCCGCCACCGGCAGCGCTGGTTGCAGTATCCCGCCGGTAGCCGGGTCCACCGGCAGCCAGTCCGTCGGCAGGTCGCAGAAATCGTTTTGCGGATCGATCACGAGGAGATGCAGGGAGCGCTTCATGGTGTCCACCTTTCGGAATGCGTCGGGTTACGGTAAGGCCAGTGTAGACCACTTAATTTAATTTTGCAACTAACAAAGATTTCGTGAATTTTCTAGATTGGCGCTTTAAATATGGCTTGCAGGTCATCCGTGATTCGAATCGCAACAAATAGATTCACAATGACACTAAGTACCTTTAGACTTCCCGGACTTGGACAAGGCGAGGAGAAAAATGGATCCGGTGATCTGCACAGTGGATGTGGCGTTGCTCACGCTCACGGCCGAGGGGCTGGAAGTGGCGCTGCTCAAGCGCGAACATGCGCCCTTCAAGGGGGTGGCGGCGCTGCCCGGCGGCTACATTCATGCGCGCACTGACGTCGATGCGCGCGATGCCGCGCGCCGCGTGCTGCTGGACAAGACCGGCATCGCCGCGCCCTATCTGGAACAACTGGCCACCTTCTCCGGTGCGGCGCGTGATCCGCGCGGCTGGTCGATCTCGATCGCGTATTACGCGCTGGTACCGGCCAGCACCATCGCCCAGGCCGAGCGGGACGAGGTCCGCCTGCACAGCGTGGACCGCCTGCCGCCGCTGCCCTTCGATCATGGCGACATCATCGGCACCGCCGTCTCGCGCCTGCGCAGCAAGAGCCAGTATTCGTCGCTGCCCTGCCATCTGCTGGGCGATGTCTTCACCTTGCCGCAGTTGCAGCGGGTCTATGAAGTGCTGATGGGCGAGAGCATCAACAAGGTGAGTTTCCGCCGCAAGATGACCGAGATGGACATGCTCGATCCGGTGGACGGACAGTTCGAGAGCGGGGCGCATCGTCCGGCGCAGCTGTATCGCCTGAAGCCCGCCTTTCGTGAAGAGTTGCAGTTGCTGGAGCGCGGGCTTTGAGGATGGCCAGCTGCATTGTGATCGGCCAGTACGAAGGAAAGCGGCGCACACCGGATGAACTAGTCATATAACGTTGGCCAGTGACCTTGCTCCTTGGAGGCCCGGGTCCGGTTTCGCGCCGCCCCCGGGCCTTTGTTTCAAGTTGAATCTTTGCCTGGGGTGCCAGCTGATACAGGCTGGGCCAGGACCATTGCCGGGCAGGCTGCCCCTTGGTCGCATCTTCAGCATTTCGTAGCTGCAGCCGTCATCCGGAAGTTGCCAGTTTCCACATGGAAACACTACAATGCGGGCCAGTGTTGCATCAGGGAGGGATACTTGATGAGCACAGGATCTTCGCATGCCCAAAGCATCCCCGGGTCTGGAACAGCGGCTTCCGGACCATCCTTGCGCCCGCATTCTGCGGCGGGCTTTTCCGTATCACCCCGTCTCCCAAAATGAACCGTTAGTCAACCAGCTTGACGACGGCGAGGGCTTGTCACCCGGCTTCGCGCTTGCTCTTGCGCGCTTGGCCGATCAGACCTGGATTGAATTCAACGACCTGCCCTGCAACCCGGTCGATAAGACGCGGGACGCAGTGTCATGACGACCAAGGGCGTCATCCTCGAACAGGCTGACAGGTCGTTCACGCACATCGCGCCGCACGGTGGCGGCGCCAACGCAGCCATCAAGGCAGAGACTGCGGCCGAGAAAACGTTTTGGCAGAAGTCCAGTCCTTGGGTACACGGCGTGCTGGGCGTGGCCAGTTTCGTTCCGGGCTTGTCGGTCATCACGGGGGCGATCGACGCGGCCATCTATACCGCCGAGGGCGATTACGTTGAAGCGGGGATTGCTGCGGCGAGCATGATACCGGGCGGCAAGGTGGTCACGACGGCAGGCAAGGTAGCCAAGCGCGCAGTGAGCGCGGCAAGAGTCGCCAAGGGAGCGCGTGAAGCTGAAGAAGCGCTCAAGGCTGCCAAGGCCGCTAAAGAAGCGCAGGAAAACGCCAAGGTGGCGAGGGATGTCAATGCAGCGACGGCTGCCCAAGGAGGCGGCGGAGGCAGGAGGGGCGGCAAAGATACCACGATCAAGGGAAGGAAGAAGGGGCCTTGTGATCATCTCCGACAGGGAAGTGGCAAAGGGCCATATCGAGGGGGAGCACACGGCAAGACGAGCAAGCCAAGGAACGATGGAAAAGATTCGCATCACATGCCGGCTGATGATTTCAGCCCGTTGAAGCGCGACGAAGGACCGGCCATTCAAATGGACCCTACCGACCATACAAAGACTTCAAGCAACGGTTCTTCCCATAAAGCGATCCTCTATCGAATGAAAGTCGAAAATCTCCTAAAGAACAAACAATGGCGAGATGCCATGGTCATTGAAATAAGGGATGTGCGACAAATAGCTAAGAAGCTGGGGCACCAGCGAAAATATAACGAAGCAATGCTAGAAATGTTGGAATACTTTAAGTGCCTTGAACAGCACGGCTTATTACCTTAGGAGATCAAGTATGGAGGAACACATCATCATGTCGTACGTCGGCGTCGGACCGCTCAGATTTGGAATGACTCGCGACGAGGTTCATCAACTGATAGGCGATCCTTTATCTATCGATAAAAGCTGGTGCTCCGAGGAGTTGACAGAATATTGGAGCAACAACGGTTTGCAACTAACCTATTCGGAAATGGATGAAACACTGTTGGAAATCAGCTTGTACCCCAATCTCCAAAATGTCCAACTGAATGGACTTAACTTGTTCGAGGTTCCGGGCACGCATGCATTTAAGGTTCTGCATGATTGGGACAATGCACCGCTAACAATAGCTGGCGTGAGTATCTTTCTCAAACTCGGATTAGCAGTGAATGGATTTTTTCACGACGATGACGGAGCCAAGTCGGCAACGGCTTTCGCAAAAGGAAGATGGGATGAGTGGCCACCAAAAGAAAAATGAAGCCTTATCTTCCGAGACTTTTGCAAAATAAATGGATCGTCCAAGGGAAAAAGGCTATGGAATTCGCGAATATAAAAAAATTATTCCCTATGTCGGAGCTGACGACGATTTAGCGGGACCGTTCATGAATTTCAAATTGGAGCCTTGCCGTGGCAAGGGAATGAGATGAGAGACCAAGACTTTGAGCATTTTATTAGTAACTTTGGCGAGGCTACCAAGAGCTCGCCGGTTCCCCCTGCAAGCCTTGAAAAATGGCGCGGCAAGCTGCCCGATCAGTTATTGAAATACTGGGAGCAAGAAGGATGGTGCGAATATGCGAATGGCCTCTTTTGTACAGTTGACCCCGATGACTACGAAGCCCTCGTTGATGAGTGGCTAGCCGACACAGGATTAGATGAAATTGATGCGTTCCACGTAATTGCAAGGACTGCATTTGGCAAACTCTATCTGTGTGGCGAGAAAACCGGGTGCAGCACCACGATTCATTGTGCGCTCAATATGATCACTGCTCTCCAGAATGAATTGAAAATAAAAACTAAGGAACGCCAGGATTCTTCAGTCCGTTCGCTCTTTTTGTTCAGTGAGCGGGCCAATCTTGACATGGACGATGAGAACGGCCAGCCGCTCTTCGAACGCGCCAGAGCCAAACTAGGCCCGCTTGAGCCGCATGAAATATATGGATTCGAGCCCGCTATCGTATTAGGAGGAAAAATTTGCCTAGAAAATTTAGCCAAGATGAATGCCCACGTGCACCTGACGATTCTCCACCAATTCGCAGAGCCAGAATTGCCATTCGCGGGGATCGATATTGAAAAGCTGCTCAATTCTTGAACATGCAGCCATTCGTCAATGGCGCCGCCTCCGCATTGGGACGAATCACACTGAGCGAATGTCCAAAAACCATCCATTGACAACAGCCCTCACCCCGAAAAACGCCATCGGCATCGGCGCCAAAAACCAAAACGGCGCACCCACAGTGGGTGCGCCGCTTTTTTTCATGTCGAAATTCTTGAGCCAGGCTCAGGCACAGCAATTGCCGCCGCTATCGGCACAGCGTTCACGGCGCTGCAATTCACGGCGGTGGCGCACACGTTGCGAGACGCGATAGACGGCGCGCTGGGTCAGCATCATGGACAGGGTGCTCAAGCTGAACTCGGCGGCAATGAGCAAACCGACCAGAGCGGCAAATTGCAGGTAGATCCGTGGATACACGGAAAGACTACGCGAGAACAGTTGATGCAGCATGATGAATTCCTCTTTCTTGTTTTACGTGCCGGGGGTTCTGCTACACACCAGTGACGATGCAGCGAACCGCGATGCGTGGCCGGTCATGCCGGTCCACGCATCGGATCACCCTGCATCAGGCACCAGCGTAGGTCGAATCGGCAACGCTGCCGGCGGTTTGCACGGCGCTCTTGGCAGCAGCGTTGCTGACGGCCGGGAACACCGAGTCAGGCTGGTTGGCGATGCCTTGTGCCTGGGCGCGGACCAGGTCGGCCTTCACGGCAGCGCGGGTGGTGTGCGAGACGAAAGGCTTGTCAACCGGGTATTGGGCTTCAGCGAAAGCGAAGGACGAAGCGGACAGGGCCAGGACGGCGGCGATAATGGTCTTTGCGGACATGATGTTTCTCCTTGAATGCGTTACGTTAAGTGGACTTCAGTCGGGTTGATTTCTGTTCAGTGATGCGTGGCGCCGGGATGTCGTTCGGCTCACGCCACTCACTCTCTAGAACCGCATCGTTTCTTGCGTTGCGATGTCGTTCATCGATGGACTGAAGTCTACGGAAGAGCGCTCAGGAGAAAAACCACGCTGGAAAGAATTGAGTGTTCCGGGTTCTGGAACAATCGCCATTGCCTATCGAGCCGATAGTCCGAAAGTGATACAAAGCCGCGCCATCAGGTCCACTGGCGCTGATTCGCGCGCAGGGGCTGGGTGTATTCCTCGTGCTGGACCTGCTTTGCTACCGGACGCGCAGGGCCGGTCTCGGCACGCACGCGCACCTCGGGCGCGCAGGTCTGCGAGGACATCTGCAGCGCAGGCTGCAGCTGGCGCGGCGGACGGACCACCGGTGGCAAACGTCCACCCGCGAGCGTTTTACGCAAGCGCTTGCGCATCGGATCTTCAGTTTGCTCAAGCTGGCGGGCAGGCTGGCCGGTTCTGGATTGGTCGGTAGCTGGCATGATTCGGTTCTCCCATCTTGTGGCGGGCACGTTGGCTGCCTTCATTGTCGGGGAGCAGTATCACGCCGGAGGACCGGGCGGTTAAGCGGACAACGGCTCTGCCTGCTGTAGGAAAGCAGGCAGAGCCGCAGCTGACGACAGCGCCGAATGCGCCCGGATCAGAAGTGATGGTCGTAGCGGATCTGGAGCTTGCTGTTCTCGGCCCGGTTGCGCACGGCGAATTCCTGGTACACGTTGAAGAACAGCAGGTCGCGCTCGGACAACCTCACCATCGCCGCTGGACCGAGTCCGACCACGCGCTCGCGCCGCCCGCCCACATCGCTGCCGTTGACCTTGGTATCGGTGATCTGCTGCAGCCAGTAGCCGGCCGCGCCGATGGTCAGCGCCGGATTGAGCACGTACTCGGCCGAGAAGTTGGCATGCACCGCCTGCCCCGCCTGCGTGGAGCTGACGTTGTTGCCGAAAGCCGCATTGGGCGAGTTGTTGCGGGCATTCCAGAGATAGTGCAGACGCCAGCTGAAACTCAGGTTCTGGCTGGCCCACAGCGTACCGGCCCAATAGGGATCGAAGGACCAGGTATTGCTCCCCGGATTGACGGTGGCATTGCGGTCATAGGCCCCGGTCGGCAGGATGAACTGCAGCTCGAACCGCTGCGAATAAAGCGGCCCTTGCGCCCCCATGACGGGATCGTACTGCACAGACACGCCGGCGCTGATGTCGCCAATGCCGGTATTGCCGCGAAGGATGGCATTGTTGGCACCATCGTCCACCTTGGCATTGGCCACCCACGGCACCAGCACCTGGAAGCCCAGTTGCTTGTTGCCGAATTTGGCCCCCGGTGGCACGTAGATGAACTGGCTGATGGGGGCGAACACGCTGATGTCCTGGGTGGCAGGAAAGCCCAGCCGGTTGCCGTTGTTGTCCACCAGTTTGGTGGCCTTGGTGTAGGTGAGGTATTCGACGAAGTAAAAGCCGGGACCGCCGGGCAGCGGTGCGCCGTCGAAGAAACTGGTCCCGCCCATGTTGACGGCGGGCTGGTCGTAGGCGCTGGCCAGCGCGGGCAGCAGGCTCAGGCTCAGTGCCAGCCGCGCCGCGCGCCGGCGGGCGGGCTGTCGGTGCTCTCTCATGGTGTCTCCTTGTATTGTTATCGAATGGGTCGCTTGCCGTGCGTCGGATTCAGAGATAGGTCGAGGCCAGTCCGCCATCGACCGGCAGGTTCACGCCATTGATCCAGCGGCTGCCGTCATCGCACAGCCAGACGATGGCTGCAGCGATCTCGTCCGGATAGGCCGGACGCTTCATGCGATGGGCATCCTTCTGCACGCGGTCCTGCCCGAGCATGGTCACGAAATCGCCCAGGATGGGCGTGAGCACCGGGCCCGGCGCAACGCTGTTCATGCGGACCGAATGCTTCAGGAACCAGGGCTGGGCCTGGGCCATGCTCCAGACGATGAGCGCTTCCTTGAAATACTGGTAGCAGCGCTCCTGCGGCACCGGATGCTGCGCCAGCCACTCGGCCCCCGCCGCGAAGCCGGCGGTCTGCGCCAGCGCCTTGTGCTGGTCCAGCCGCTGCGGCCATTCGGCACCGAGGATGGAAGCCACGTTGACGATGGCGCTGCCCGGCGGCATGCGGCGAATCAGCAGCTCGGTGAGATGGCGCAAGCCGAGATAGTTCACGCGTGCAACCAAGTCCGCCGGGACCGTGCCGGGCACACCGGCGATATTGCACAGGCCATCGATCTTCTCGGGCAATTGCGCGGCGGCGTCATGGATGGCATCGGCGGTGGAGAGATCGGCCTGCACGAAACCCTCCACGCTGATGATCGGTGCATTGCGATCCACCCCGATCACGCGGGCCCCCTGGACCCGCAGCAGCCGGGCGGTCTCGGCACCGATGCCGGAAGAAACGCCGGTAACGACGATGGTCTTGTCTTGCAGTGTCATGCTGGTCTCCTTGAATAATATCGTTTGGTTTTTTTACAGCGGCACGCATGCGACGGAGTCAGAAGGGATACGGCGTGGCCTGCTCCTTGACGGTGATCCACTTCCATTGCGTGTACTCTTCCCAGTCGGCCGGCCCGCCCACGCTGGTGCCGTTGCCGGCGATGCCGGGACCACCGAAGGGGTTCACGCATTCGTCATTGACGGTCTGGTCATTGACGTGGACCATGCCTTGGCGCAACCGTCCCGCCACCCGCATGGCGCGGGCCAGCGAACCGGAGATCACGCCGGCGGCCAGTCCGCCCTGGTTCTGGTTGGCCAGGGTGATGGCTTCTTCCTCGGAATCCACCGTGATGACGCTGGCCACCGGACCAAAGATTTCTTCATCAAATACGCGCATGCCGGGCCGCACGCCGGACAGCACCGTCGGCTGATAGAACAAACCTTCATAGGAACCTCCAGCCAGCAAGCGTGCGCCGGCCGCCACGCTGTCCTGCACCAGCCCGTGCACGCGCTGCAGCTGGCGCGCATCGATCAGCGGGCCCAGCGCCACCTGGCCGCTGGCCCCATCGCCCACGGGCAGGTGACGCGCCTTGTCCACCAGGCGCTCCAGCAGACCCGCTGCCTGCGAGGCATGGACCAGGATGCGATTGGCTGCCATGCAGATCTGCCCCTGATGCAGCCACGCGCCCCAGGCCGCGTTGCTGGCGGCGACGTCGAGGTCGGCATCGTCGAGGATCACCAGCGCATTGGCCCCGCCCAGTTCCAGCGAGACCTTCTTGAGATGGCGTCCGGCCAGCTCGCCGATGCGGCGGCCCACGGCGGGCGAACCGGTGAAAGCGATCATCGGCACCTGCGGTGCCGTCACCAGCGCCTCGCCGGCCTCCGCGCCACCGGGCAGCACGTGCAGCAGACCGGCCGGCAAACCCGCTTCCTCAAAGATGCGCGCCAGCATGAAGCCACCGGACACGGGCGTGCGCACATCCGGCTTGACCACCACCGCATTGCCAGCCGCCAGCGCCGGCGCCACCGTGCGCAAGGTCAGGATCAGCGGGAAATTGAAAGGCGAGATCACCCCGATCACGCCCAGTGGCGCACGTCTGGCGATGCTCAGGCGACCCGGCGCGCTGGGCAGCAACTGTCCCTGCGCCTGCAGCGGCATGCCGGCCGCGAGGTGGCACAGGGTGATCGCTTCGCGCACCTCATGTTCGCCCTTGAAGAGCACGCCGCCGGTCTCGCGCGCCACCATGCGCGCGAGCTCATCGAAGTGCTGCTGGAACAGGTTGCCCGCGCGACGGAAGATCTCGGCACGCTCACGCGGCGGCACCGCCACCCATTCGGCCTGAGCGGCCACGGCGGCCTGGACGGAGATGGCCACGTCATCCGCGCCGGCCAGTCCGACCTCGGTCAACGGTGCGCCGGTGGCCGGTTCGATGACGGTGGTGCCGTGTGCGGTTTCTTCCCAGCGGCCACGGAACAGGTGGCGTTGCCAGCGGGCAGGATCGAGCAAGGGGGTGGATGGGGCGGACATGCAGGTCTCCTTTGTAATGGCCGGTGAATCCGGATCGGCAGCCATTCTGCAAAGCCTGTGCCACCGCGCTGCGCGCCATCCCATGCGGCTTCGCAGCAAGCTCATCCATCCGCGACGGGGACGGCCAGAGCGGGTTTCAGGGAGAGATTTTTGCTGCGATGGAGCGGCGTTCTTGACGCACTGCAGCTTGCGCATTTGCGCAAATTCGCCAACCATCAGCCCACTGAATTTCATCATTTGATGAACCGGGCCCGCGCCCGTCCCGCTTGTCCCTTTCCGCCAGGAGTTCGCCCATGCCGCCATCCCAGCGTATTTCCCTTGCCGAGATGGTACGCAGCCAGGGCAGCGCCGCCGCCCCGGTGCAGCTGAGTTCGGCCAGCACCGACCGCTGGAGCGTGGATGCCCATCCGACCCTGTCGGACCTGGGCGAATGCCTGTTCTTCTCGCCCGGCGACGGCCGCATCTGGCTCAATGACCAGCGCATGCTGCTCATCCACAGCCGCAGCATGGGGACGCTGCGGCGCGAGCTGATCGACAATCTCGGCATCGACAAGGCGCGCGGCCTGCTGACCCGCGCCGGCTACATCTCCGGCGCGCGCGATGCGCAGCTGGTGCGCGAACGCTGGCCCGAGGCCGATCCCTCCACCATCCTCATGGCCGGCACTCGGCTGCATACGCTGGAGGGGGTGGTGAAGGTGATCCCGGTCAGCTTCAGCTATGACCCCGACAGCGGCCGCTACGAGGGCGAATTCCTGTGGCACAACTCCAGCGAAGCCGATGAACACCTGGCCGCCTACGGCGTCGCCACCGCGCCCTCGTGCTGGCAGCAGATCGGCTATGCCATCGGTTATGTCAGCACGCTGCTGGGACATCTGGTGATCTTCCGCGAAGTGGAATGCCGCGCCATGGGCACGCCGCATTGCCGCGTGATCGGCAAGTCGGCCGAACTGTGGAGCGATGCCGAAGACGACCTGCGCTACCTCAATGCCCAGGACTTCGTCGGCAGCGGCATGCTGGCCACCGATGGCGAAGCCGCCGCCAACAGCCACAGCGGGCTCAGCGCCGAGGCGGCGGAAGCCATGGAGGCTGATCTGACGCGCGCGCTGGTAGGCACTTCCTCGGCCTTCAACGCCGCCTGCCATCTGCTGAACCGGGTGGCACCGACGGATGCGACGGTGCTCTTCACGGGCGAGTCGGGCGTGGGCAAGGAGCGCTTTGCACGCATGCTGCACCAGATCGGCCGCCGCGAACGCCAGCCCTTCGTGGCCATCAATTGCGCCGCCATTCCCGAGACGCTGATCGAGACCGAACTGTTTGGCGTCGAACGCGGTGCCTATACCGGGGCCACGCAATCCCGCGCGGGCCGCTTCGAACTGGCCGACGGCGGTACGCTGTTCCTTGATGAAGTGGGGACCTTGAGCCTGGTGGCGCAAGGCAAGCTGCTGCGGGTGCTGCAGGAGGGTGAATTCGAGCGCGTCGGTTCGACCCGTCCGCTCAAGGTCAAGGTACGGGTGGTGGCCGCGACCAATGAGGACCTGGCGGTGGCGGTAAGGGAGGGGCGCTTCCGGCAAGACCTGTTCTTCCGCCTCAACGTGTTCCCGATCCACCTGCCGCCGCTGCGCGAGCGGCGCGACGACATTCCGCTGTTGATGAATCACTTCCTCAAGTTCTACGGGCAACGCCACGGGATAGCGGTACGCGGGTTCACGCAGCGTGCGGTGCAGGCGCTGCTCAACTACAGCTTCCCCGGCAACATCCGCGAACTGCAGAACCTGATCGAGCGCGGCGTGATCCTGGCGCAGGGGCATCCGCTGGATTTGCCGCATATGTTCATCAGCGGCGAGACGCTCAATGACGAGGTGCTGTCGCTGGCCCTGCAGGGCGAAGGGGAAGGCGAGACCGGCACGCTCGCCGGGCGCCAGGGCCAGCGCAGCAAGGAAGCTTCACATCAGCCTGAAGGCAGCCTGCTGGAGACGGTGCAGCAATGGCGCGGCGGCCGCAAGGAGGAAGGTGATGCGCTCTCCCTGCCCGCGCTGGAGCAGACCCTGATCGCCGAGGCCATCGAACGGGCCGGTGGCAACCTGTCGGCGGCGGCACGCCTGCTTGGCATCACGCGGGCGCAGCTGGCGTACCGGCAGCAGAAGCGGGAAAGTTAGGGAATGTGCGGGCATCTCCTGGCAGGCAGGAGACCAGACGAAGAGCGTCAGGCGACATTCTTGTAGGGACTGGGACGGTCGGCCTCATCGGCCACGATCTGCATCTCGCCGATGCGGTTGCGCAGTTCTTCCCAGGGATGGATGGGCAGGTCCTTGTCGAGATGTTCGGATTGCCTGCGCGCGGACAGATCTTCCACCTCCTGCATCACGCGGTCCTGCCAGCGGTGTTCGAGCGCGATGAACAATGCAATGGCCGCCACCAGCCCGACCGAACAGATGGCCAGAGCGGCATAGATGGCGTACTGCATGATGGTATCGAACCAGTCCATGTCCTCCCCGTCCTCGTTGTTTGATGGCAATACGGCGATGGTAGCTTGCGGATGGGTTGACGCCCATCAGGAAATGACTGAGGCACCCCCGGCCACACGTCACCCAGCTCATCCACAGGAACCCGCGCTGCCAGCGGGCGGTCTGCCGTTCAGGCGCAGGCTGCACGGTGCGCCTCGTCTCGCACACGGAGCCCTCGATGATTGCCACCCCATCCGCCACCATCCCTGCCCGCCTCGACCGCCTGCCGTGGTCACGCTGGCATTGGCGCGTGGTCATCGCCTTGGGCGTGGCCTGGGTGCTGGACGGGCTGGAAGTCACGCTGGTCGGCTCGCTGGGCAGCGTGCTGGAGCGCAGCGATACGCTGGCGCTCGATGCGGCGCAGGTCGGCTGGACCGGCTCGCTCTACATCGCCGGTACCGTACTGGGCGCGCTGGTCTTCGGCCGCCTCACCGACCGGCTGGGACGCAAGCGGCTCTTCATGCTCACGCTGATGCTGTACATGGCGGCGACACTGGCCACCGCCTTTGCGCAGGATTTCCTGTTCCTGGCGCTGTGCCGCTTCGTGACTGGCCTTGGCATCGGCGGCGAATACGCGGCCATCAATTCCGCCATTGATGAGCTGGTACCCGCGCGCGTGCGCGGACGGGTCAATCTCATCATCAACGCCAGTTTCTGGATCGGGGCGGCACTGGGTGCCGGGCTGTCGCTGGTGATCCTCGATCCGCAGGTGATGGGTGCGGCACTGGGCTGGCGCGCCTGCTTCCTGCTCGGGGCCGTGCTGGCGGTGGCGGTGCTGCTGGTGCGGCGCCATGTGCCGGAGAGTCCGCGCTGGCTGCTCATGCACGGCCGCCACGCCGAAGCCGAAGACGTGGTGCGCCGGATCGAAGCGGAGGTCGAGCAGCAACATGGCCCCCTGCCCGCCGTGGAACACGCCGCGAGCGCATCGACCCAAAGTGGCACAGCAGGCAGCGGCATGCTGCCCTGGCACGAGATCGCCCACGTGCTGCTGCATCGCTATCGCCAGCGCAGCGTGATGGTGGCCCTGATGATGGTGGCGCAGGCCTTTGTCTACAACGCCATCTTCTTTACCTACTCGCTGGTGCTCACGCGCTTCTTCCAGGTGCCGGACCATCGCGTGGCGCTCTACATCTTCCCGTTTGCGCTGGGCAATGTGCTCGGGCCGCTGCTGTTGGGCCATCTGTTCGACAGCATCGGCCGTCGCCGCATGATTGCGGCCACTTACCTGCTCTCCGGTGCAGGATTGGCCGCCACGGCCTGGGCCTTCAATGCCGGGATGCTGGATGCGCGTTCACTGGCGCTGTGCTGGAGCGCAGTATTCTTCGTGGCCTCGGCGGCGGCCAGCTCGGCCTACCTGACGGCCAGCGAGGTATTCCCGCTGCGCATGCGTGCCATGGCCATTTCGATTTTCTATGCCATCGGGACCGGCGTGGGCGGATTCATCGCGCCGGTGCTGCTGGGCTGGCTCATCGCCAGCGGTGACCGCCATGCAGTGGCAGCGGGCTATGCGCTGGGCGCATGCCTGGCGCTGCTGGCCGGGGTGTGCGCGCTGCGCTTTGCGGTGGATGCGGAACGGCGCACGCTGGAAGAAGTGGCGGAATGGAAATCCTGAATGCCTGAGCTGATGACGATGCTGTTCAGTCATCAGCCAGGCTTATGACAGGATTTTTTCCGCAATGCCCGCCCCCAGCGGTGCCAGCAAAGCCTGCAATTCCTCTTCGCCGAACTTGATGGTGGCGGTGTCATCGCGGCCCAGCATGCCCTCGGCCAGCGCCGACTTGCGCGTTTGCAGTTCGAGCAGGCGCTCTTCGATACTCCCCTCGATGACCAGCTTGTAGACGAATACCTGGCGCGTCTGCCCCAGCCGGTGCGCGCGGGCAATGGCCTGCTCTTCCACGGCCGGGTTCCACCAGGGATCGGCCAGCACCACGGTATCGGCAGCCGTCAGGTTCAAGCCAACGCCACCCACCTTCAGGCTCACCAGCATCAGCGGCACTTCACCTTGCTGGAAGCGGGCGATCACACCGCTGCGGGCGGCTGGTTCGGTGTCGCCGGTGAGCATCAGGCAGGGCAGGTGCAGCGCCTGCAGTTCCGCTTCGATCAGGGTCAACATGCTGGTGAATTGCGAGAACAGCAGGATGCGCCGCCCCTCCTCCACCAGCGCGGGCAAGGTATCGCGCAGCCACTCGATCTTGGCGCGCTCCAGTCCACGCGGCATGCGGCCCTGCTTCAGCAGGTAGGGATCGCAGCAGACCTGGCGCAACTTGAGCAGCGCATCCATTACCGACACCTGGCTGCTGCCCAGGCCGCGCCGTTCCAGCGCGCGGCGGACCTGCTTGTCGGCGGCGATGCGCACGCTCTCGTAGAGCTCGCGCTGGCGGCCCTGCAGTTGCAGGCGTTCGATGATCTCGATGCGGGCCGGCAGCTCCTGCAGCACATCCTGTTTGCGCCGGCGCAGGATGAAGGGGCGCACGCGCTGGGCCAGCAGGCGCGCGCGCACGGTTTCTCCCTGTTGCTCGATGGGCTTGCGCCAGAGCCGCGCGAAGCTGCGCGCATCCCCGAGGAAGCCCGGCATGAGGAAATGGAACTGGCTCCACAATTCGCCGAGATGGTTTTCCAGCGGCGTGCCGGTCATGCAAAGCCGATGACGTGCGTGCAGTCGGCGCGCAGCGGCAGTGCTGCGGGCAGCGGCATTCTTGATGGTCTGCGCCTCGTCCAGCACCAGCAGGTGAAAGCGCAGCGACAGCAGCAGGTCGAGATCGCGCCACAGCAGCGGATAGGTGGTCAGCACCAGGTCGGCCTGTCCCTGCGCAATGGCGCTGACATGGCGCGCGCGGTCCTCGCCATGCAGCACCTCCACGCGCAGGGCCGGGGCGATGCGCTGCGCTTCCTGCTGCCAGTTGAACAGCAGCGAGGTCGGCACCACCACCAGCGCGGGCAGGTCGAGCCGGCCGGCCTGTCGTTCGATGAGCAGATGCGCCAGCACCTGCGCCGTTTTGCCCAGGCCCATGTCGTCAGCCAGGATGCCGGCCAGGCCGTGCTGGCGCAGGTACTGCATCCAGGCCACACCCTGCAGCTGGTAACCGCGCAAGGTCAGGCCCAATCCTGCCGGGGGTGCCACCGGTTGAACGCTGCCGGCGGCACGCAGCCGCTGTGCCAGTTGCAGCACGCCGGCAGCGCCGCTCATGTGCCACGGCGCACCGCCTTCCAGCAGCTGGAGATCGGCCTGCAGGCTGTGCAGGCGATGGGCATCCCAGGGCGAGAGCTGGAGCGGTCCGTCCTTGCGCTTGAGGTCCACCAGCAGATCCAGCAAGGACAGCACCACCGCCTTGAGCGGACCGGCCATGGCATCGATGCGGCGGCCGCCCGGTGCACGCAGCGAGATCACGGCATGCGGATCCATGCGCTCCACCTGTTGCGCATCGGCCCAGCGCGGGTCGCGCCGCAACAGGTCGGCTACCATCGGTGCCACATCTAGGGTCTGGCCATCGACCTCGATGCCCATAGCCAGCAGCCAGCGACCACTGGGGTCGAGGCCGTCGAAGATCTCGCTGGAGAAGGCGCGCGGCTGCAGGGGCGCGGCCACCTCGCGCGCGCTGAGCTCACCGGTCTGGCTGCTGACGATGAAGCGCCACGCCGTGACCGGCACACTCTCATGCGCAAACCCCGGACGCACGCGCAAGATCCAGCCCTGCTGCTGCAGACGCGGGGCCTGGTCGGCCCAGAAGTCGCCGAAGGCGTCTTCCAGCATCAGCGTCCAGAGCGGTCCGGCGTCATGCAGGGGATTCTCGGCACGCCATTGCAAGGCATCCTCACGCAAGGGCAGCAGGCCCATCTCGCGAATGCTCTCCAGTGCCGCGGCCTCGGCGGCGTGGTTGCGCGTGACATGCGCCGGCGTGTAACCGGCTTCGTCATCGGGGTGACCCACAAGGGCCGGCACACTCCAGCGCTGCGCGCCCTCACCATAGACCCAGTCGATCTGCGCCACCGTCACCATGCCGCCACGCGGCCCGAACAGCCCGTGCGCGCGCATGCCCAGCAAGCCCTCACCACGGGTGAGTGTCTGCAGGGTCAGGCGGGGGTGGAATGCACTGGAGGAATGCGAAGCAGGCATGCGGCCGATGAAAAACGGGGAAGCGGCCATTGTAGGGCGCTTCAGGCCGGGTGTGCAGGAACGCGGGGAAACTGGCTGGGGTCATGCGCATGCGCTCAGCGCATGCCAGCGATGGGAGGCTTACTTCGCCGGCGGCGTGATGCAGAAGTCCAGCATGCCGAACGGCGTGCGGCCTTCACCGGTAGCCCATACCCACACGGCCCAGCACAGCAGGCCGCACACCAGCAGCAGGGCCAGCAGGATGTGCAGTCCGGATGCCTTGCGCAGGAAGCCTTCGACGCGGTCAAACAGGGCTGTCATGGGAATAGGTACAAAAATGGAATAACTCGGGAGCCTTCATTGTAGCCAAGCCCCCGGGCCGATGAAATGGGACAAATTGCCGCAGTGTCAGGCTGGCAATATCCTTGCGGGGCCGCTTGGCCGGGGCTCTGTTACCCTAGCGCATTCTTCTCAAGGCGTTCGCCACCATGACCACTGCCCTGCTCATCATCGACGTCCAGCAAGCCCTGTGCACCGGCCCTGAAGCCGTCGACAACGGCGACACCACAATCGCCAACATCAACCTGCTCTCGGCCCATGCACGTGCGGCAGGCGCGCCGGTGATCTTCGTGCAGCACGAAGATAGCGGCAGCTTGCAGCACGACAGTGCCGGATGGCAACTTGCGGACGGGCTGCATCATCAGGCCGATGACCTCTACCTGCGCAAGCGCGGATCGGATGCGTTCCACCAGACGTCACTGGAATCGCAGCTGCGCGAACGTGGCGTGACACGATTGGTGATCTGCGGCATGCAGACCGAGTTCTGCGTGGAATCCACCGTGCGTCGCGCACTGGCGCTGGGCTTTCCGGTAACGCTGGCGGCAGGGGCACACACCACCGCACCGAACGGTGTGTTGCCGGTGGATCAGGTGGTGGCCCATCATCAGGCCACGCTGGCCAATCTGGGGGCGTATGGCGTGCGCACCACCATCGCGGCAGCCGCCGATATCGCTTTCTGAGGCAGGCCCTCAGAAGCGCTGCGGACTGAACGGTGCCAGATCGATTTCCGGCACCTCCCCCGCCAGCAACTGCGCGGCGATGCGTCCGGTGCGTGCCGAGCAACCCAGGCCGATGTGGCCGTGGCCATAGGCATGGATGATGTCGGCACTGGCGCTGGCCGGTCCGATGCAGGGCATGCCGTCGGGCGTGCTGGGGCGGCGGCCCAGCCAGTATTTCACGTCCTCCGCTGGCAGCGTGCGCGGCAGGCCGGGGAAGAGTTTCAGGGCGATGTCGCGCATGATCTCGCCGCGCCGCCAGTCCGGTGCCGCCTCGAAGGAGGCGAATTCGACCTGGCCAGCGATGCGCAAGCCGGTTTCCATCTGCGTGGCGATGACCTTGAATTCGGACACCATCATCGGCGTGCGCGCTCGCGCCTCCTGGTCGTGCCCGCCAATGACGGCGTGATAGCCGCGCTCGCTCTCCAGCTGCACCTGATCGCCAGCGGCAGCCGCCAGCGCCTTTGAGCGCGCACCGGCGCAGATGACGGCGGCATCGCAGGCGATCTCGCCCTGTTCGGTCAGCACGGCCTTCAAGCGTCCCTGCTCCACGCGGAAACCCGTGGCCCGGCCCTCGACGCGGCTTGCACCGCGTGCCAGGGCATGCGCCTGCAAGGCCTGCAGATACGCCGCAGGATTGCGGCAATGACCGGCCTCGTCGACCTGGACCGCAAAGCCGAAGGCCGGATCCAGATCCGGTTCGCGTTCACGCAGTGCCGCGCCTTCCACCTCCTGCCACTGGATGCCCAGCTCGCGACGCACACCCCAGCCGAACGCATCATTGTCGAAATGCTGGCGCGAACGGTAGACGTGCAGCACGCCCGAGGTATCGATCAGGTGCGCCACACCGGCGCGCTGCGCCACCTCCAGATGCAGGCGGCGGGCATCGGCCACCAGCGTGCGCAAGGCGCGTGCGGTGGTGCGGATGCGATCACGGCGCGCGCTGGCAAGGTTGCGCAGCAGCCAGGGCGTCAGGCGCGGCAGGTAGCGCCAGCGGATCGACAGGGGACCGAGCGGATCCATCAGATAGCCGGGGACTTTCTTCCACATCCCCGGCTCCACCGGCGGGATCACCGAATGCGAGGAGAGCCAGCCGGCATTGCCATAGCTGGACGCCTCCTCGCTGCCGGCCGGATTGAAATCCAGCAGGGTCACCTGCAAGCCCTGGTCCAGCGCGTGGATGGCAGTCATGAGACCGACGGCACCGGTGCCGATGATCACGGCATGGCGGGGAAAGGCTATGGCGGAGGAAGTGGACATGGCGGGATGTGCGATGCAAAGCAGCATGATACGAGAACCGCGCGCGTCCGTCAGGATCGCGCATGGCGCGTCCTGCGGCTTCGCTCGGCTCCATCACGGATCACGCTTCTCCAACGCGATCAGGGAGTCTGGTTGTAGGTCACCGTGCGCGGCAGATAAGGCTGGCCATTGATGCGCCGCTGCTGATGGAAATTGCCGCTGCCGAACTGCTCGCTGAGGATGTCGTGGCGCGCGTCGTAGTAGCGTGACTGCACGCCCAGCAGGCCCATGACGGTGTGCTCCAGCTGGTCGGTCTGGTAAGGTCGGTATTCGAGCCGGGCTTTGTCCTCCGGGCTCTTGCTGGTGAAGGAGCGGGTCCATGCCAGCATCGGAATTTCATAGCCGGTGGCGTCGCTCACCGACTGGCCGGCGTGATTGCGCGTGTGGCCCACCTCCTGCGCATGGTCGGAACTGAAGAGCAGGCTGGCATGGTCCTGCGGTGCCGCGTTCATGGTGAGCTTCAGCATGCTGCCGACCACGTAGTCGTTGTAGGCCATGGCGTTGTCGTACTCATTGCGCAGCTGGCGTATCCACGCCGAGCGGTCGGCGTCCTCCAGCTTTTCGGTCACGCCATCGCGCACGGTATCGAAGCGGGCGTACTGGCTGGGGTAGCGCATGTCATAGGTAGGATGCGCGCCCAGCAGGTGCACCACGATCAGCTTCTTCGGGGACGGGTCGTGCAAGGCAGTGTCCAGCGCCGGCAGCAGGTTGCCGTCGAAATTGTTTTCGCCGCGCCCGGCCCCCTTGTTGATGAACACCTGCTCGTCGGCACGGCGCGAGACCAGGCCCAGCCAGCCATCGTTGGGCGGCTGGTTGGACAGCCAGTGAATCCGGAATCCGGCCTCGCGCGCCAGCATCAGCACGTCCGGCTTGCGGTTCCAGGCCTGCGGATCGTTGAGGTCTGCCGGCGTGAGCATCTTCATCAGCGAGGCCATGGTGGCGGGTTCCGACGAGACCACGTCGCGGAACACGATGAGCTCCTTGCGCATCGCTTCCAGCGTCGGCGAGGTATGGCGCTCATAGCCATACAACGACATGTTGGCGCGATTGAGACTCTCGCCGATGATCCACACCACGGTGTTGCGCTCCGGTCCGGCATAGCGCACCTGCCAGTCGGAGCGATGCGCCATGTTGCGCGCCACATCCGCCTCCATGGTGGCGGCCTGGGCCAGTTGCTCGCGATAGTCGAGATAACGGATGGGCCAGAACAGCAGCGGATTTTTCCTTGGCCATCGTGGGATTGAAATGCAGGGCCACGAACACCGCCAGCAAGCAGCCGACGGCGGCCCGCCCGCGCCAGCGCCAGGGCGCGGCGGGCTGTCCCTGCTCGCGCCGGCGCAGCCAGCGCTCGCCAAGCCACAGTCCGGTCCACGCCAGCAACAGCAGGCCCAGCGCCTCGGCCAGGTCGCGGCCATTGTGGCGAAAGAACTCGCTGCTCTCGGCCGGGTTGGTATTGAAGATGGCTTGCAGCACCAGGATGGGATTTGGGGCGCAGGCCGAAATAGTCGCGCAGGAAACCCTTGATGGCGGCATCCAGGAAGAATACGCCGATGATCACCAGCGTCGCGCGCGAGAACCAGCGTGGCCGTTCGCGCATCCACGGCAAGACCAGAAACACGCCGGCGATGCCGGGCAAGGCGGTGGCCATGAGCACGCTGCTCTTGGCCAGTTCGTTGGCGCTGATGCGATCCAGTGCCCAGAAGAAAACCAGGCCGATGAGGCCCAAACCAAGTCGCTTGACCAGTTTTTCCAATGCTGTCTTTCCGCCGCCCCGCCCGGCAAAATTTTGTTCTGAAGAAATATTGTCCGGAGCGCCGCTTCCCTGGCGGCTTGTCTCCGGCGGCGCAGACGCTCTGTCCGGCCTGCACGATAGGACAAGCTCGGCGATAATTTGTTTCCGCGCGGCAGGCGAAGTATGGCACCGTGCTGGAAAATGACCAACAATACCGACTCCCCGGGCCCCTGCTTCTGAAAGGAACACCATGCGACTCTTCTCTCACGCCATCCTGGCCGCCCTCATCGGCCTGTCGGCCAGCCTTGCAGTCTCCGCCCCGGCGGCAGCCCAGGGCGTCTATGACGAATGGTCGACGGTGAAGGCACCCGCCGCGCCGGCACTGTCGCACGTAGTCATCGACCCGGCCACCACCGCCGTGCTGGTTCTCGACATCGCGCGCCAGACCTGTCATCCGGACAGCCGACCGCGCTGCGTGGCGATGTTGCCGCGCGTGGCCAGGCTGCTGGCCATGGCACGCGAGAAGAAGGTCCCTGTGATCTATACCCTGGGCGGCAACAGCACGCCGGCCGACATCTGGCCCGAAGCGGCCATGCAGGGCGGTGAGCCGCTGTTCAAGTCGGGCCCGGACAAGTTCATCAATACCGAGCTGGAAAAGTTGCTGCGCGAGAAAGGCATCAAGACCGTGATCTGCATCGGTGCGGCGGCCCACGGCGCGGTGCTGCATACGGCGGCCAGCGCAGCCTTCCGTGGTTTTGACGTGGTGGTGCCGGTGGACCTGATGGCCTCCGACACCGCCTATGCCGAGCAATACACGGCATGGCACCTGGTCAATGCGCCGCGTCTCGGTGAGCGCGTCAAACTGACGCAGCTGAGCTGGATCGAGTGAAGCGGAGGTGACATCATCCGCTGCGCAACAAGTGCAGCGAATGCATCAATGCGGGGATCTGATGCAGGCCATGCATCAATCCCCGGAGGGATTATCTGCTTTCCTGTGCGCGTGGCACGGGCTCAGGCGAACTGGAACAGTTGCGCCGCCGTCTCGCCGGTGATGCAACGGCGATCGGCCTCGTCACTCACCAGACTTTCAAAACGCCGCCAGCTGTCGGCATAGCTGGTCATGCTCTCATGCTGGGTGTGCGGCCAGTCGCTGCCCCACAGCAGGCGATCCGGTCCGAAGTGCTGGCGCAGCAGTGGCCAGGCCTGGCCAGCGAAACGGGCACCGCCCTGGCTGCCGCCATTGCGATACTGCGCCGACAATTTCACCCACACCTGGCGCGAAGGGCCGGTGGAGAGCAGGTAGCGGAAACCCGGGTCATCCACGCCCAGTGCCGCGTCGACCCGCCCGAAGTGATCGACCACGACCTTCAATCCCAGTGCCAGCAAGGGTTCCAGCACCCGTGGCAAATCTGCGGCCTCGCGATGAATCTCTACCTGCCAGCCCAGTGCCGCAATGCGCGTGAGCGTGTCGCGCCACGCGCCGCTGAAATCCGGCAGCGGCGCGCCGCCCACCAGGTTGAAGCGCACGCCGACCACGCCGCCCTGCTGCAAGGCCTGCAATTGCGCGTCGTCGATATCGGCATCGACCATGGCGATGCCGCGCAGGCGCTGCGGAGCGCGAGCGATGGCCTGCAACAGGTAGCCGTTGTCGCTGCCCAGGAAGCTCGGTTGCACCAGCACGCCATGACTCATGCCATGCGCATCCAGCTGCGCCAGGTACTCCTCGACGGTCACGTCGTAAGCGGGCGTGTAACGGCGCACGTCGGCCATCGGCAGGCCACGCGCAAAAACGTGCGCGTGGGTATCGATGCGCAATGCGGGCGCGGTCACGGTGGCGGTCTTGCTCATGCGCCGGTTTCCATCTGGCGTCCCTTGGTCTCGGGCAGCATCAGCACGGCGATCACCACCAGCGAATAGGCGATGGCGGCATCGATGCCGATGGCCTGGCCCAGCGGCATGGAGTCGCTCATGTGCCCGACCAGCACCGGGAAGCCGGCCGAGGCCACGCGTCCGAAGTTGTAGCAGAAGCCCACGCCGGTGCCGCGAATGCCGCTCGGATACAGCTCATTGAAGAGCGCGCCGAGACTGGCCGGGATGCCGGCCGCGAAGAAGCCCAGCGGGAAGCCGCAGATCAGCATCTGGGTATCGGTCAGCGGCAGGAAGATGTAGCACAGCACGGTCGCCACGCAGCACAGTGCGAACGACGCCACGGTGCGGCGGCGGCCGATGCGGTCCAGCAATTGCGCACTGGCGATGCAGCCACACCAGAAGGCGATGATGATGACGGCCAGATAACCGCCGGTAGACAGGACCGACAGGTGCTTCTCGGTTTTCAGATAAGTCGGCAGCCAGGTCATCAGCGCATAGTAGCCACCGTGTGCGCCCACGCCGAGCAGACTGCCGATGAGGGTCAGGCGCAGCACGTCGGGACGGAAGATGCCCAGCAGCGTACTGGCCGCAGGCTTGCTGGTGGCAGCCTTGCGGCCGGCCAGGAAGGCATCGGTCTCGGACACCGAACGGCGCACGTAGACCACCAGCAACGCGGGCAGCAGACCGATGACGAACATCACGCGCCAGGCCATTTCCTGCGGCAGCATCGTGAACAGCACCGAGAACAGCAGCACCGCACCGCCCCAGCCCACGGCCCAGGCGCTCTGCACGGTACCCATGGCGCGGCCGCGATGTTCGGCGCGGATGGTCTCGGCCATCAGCACCGCACCGGCCGCCCATTCACCGCCGAAACCGAAGCCCTGCAGGGCTTTGAGCACCAGCAGCTGCGGATAGCTTTGGGCGAAGGCGCTCAGGAAAGTGAAGAAGGAAAACCAGATGATGGTGATCTGCAGGGTCTTGACGCGCCCGTAGCGGTCCGACAGGGCGCCGGCGAACCAGCCGCCGATGGCCGAGGCCACCAGCGTGGCACCGCTGATCATGCCGGCGTCCGCCTTGGAGAGCGAGAAGGCCGCGATCAGCGCGGGGATGGCCAGGCTGAACATCTGCACGTCCAGCGCATCCAGTGCCCACCCGCTGAAGCAGGCCCAGAAAGTCTTGCGTTCCTTGGCAGTGACCTGCCGATACCATGAAAACATTGTCTCTTCCTCTATGCCGAAGGCGCGCTACCTCGGGCTTCCCCGTCCGGCCGCCAGGGCGGTGCCGGAACGTGATGCAAGCACGATGGTGGCGCGTAGCTGATTGATATATTTAGTGGACTACTCATATAGTCATCTATATGAGTTAACGGAAGATAACACAGCCGGGGTGACTCAACAATCCTCCTGAATCCTGATCACTGCGGCGAGCGATGAAACCTTGTGGCGCTCAGGGTTGCATCATCGGTGGACAAGGACGGCGGCGCAGTGCCGTCCACCTGCGTGCGGTACGATGCACCCTGTCATTGTGGGCGGGCCCGGCCCCGGGTAGACTGAGCACTTTCTCTTTTGCAAGGCAAGTTTCAGCATGCTTGACCAGACCGCCGCCGATGCGCGCCTGCCGCTCTATCTCCAGTTGCGTGACCAGCTCGCGGCGCAGATCCGCGCCCAGAAATGGCAACCGGGACAAGCCATCCCGTCCGAAGCCGAATTGAGCCAGACCTATCAGGTGGCCGTGGGTACGGTGCGCCGCGCGGTCGAGACGCTGATGAGCGAAGGCCTGGTGGAACGCACGCACGGACGTGGCACCTTCGTGCGCAAGGCGCGTTTCGACAATTCGCTGTTCCGCTTCTTCCGGTTCGAATCGGCCGATGGCCGCCCGCTGCAGCCGACCAGCGTGATCGTCAGCCGCAAGGTCATCGAGGCACCGCGTCAGGTGGCCGAGGCCTTGCACCTGAAGACGCACGCCCGGGTGATCGAACTGCTGCGCCTGCGCAAGGTGGATGGACAACCGGTGCTGGCCGAGAACATCTACCTGTGTGCCCAGCGCTTCAAGGCGCTGGCGGGGAAGGCACCGGAGGATTTCGGCGATCTGCTGTATCCGCTGTATGAGCGCGAATGCGGGCTCATCGTCGCCTCGGCGCGCGAAACCCTGACCGTGGAAACGGTGACGGCGGCGCAGGCAAAGCTGCTGGGACTCAAGGAAAAGACGCCGGTCGTGGTGATCGAACGCATCGCCTTCGGCTCGGATGGTGCGCCGCTGGAGTGGCGACAATCGCGCGGGGCGGGGAGCAAGTTCAGGTATAGCGCGGAGATTCGGTGATCTGCTCTTGACGAGGCCGCTGGTACCGTTACCGCCAGGAGGCCTGATCGGCTGGCAATGTGCGCAGCGGATCATGCACGTTCAGTTGATCGGCATGTCCAAGCTTCTCCGTGAAGACCACCAGATTGCAACCGGCGCTGGTAAGGGCCGAGCGAAACAGGATGCCACTGGCACCTGACGTCATGGCTGCATCACCTATCGCCCACGAAGGTGGTTCAGTGGTGTCCTGAAAAAGCAAGCGCCGCCAATCGCAATAGAAACTCCGCCAGATCGGGCTCCACCCCGGGCCGATGCCATCACGGAAATCCACCACCTTCTCCAGCCTCACCTGATAGGCCACGATCACACCCGGCGGCAGCAGTGGAGCCAACTGCTGGTATTCGGCCAGTGCCGTGGCCGTCTCCAGCGAGAGGTACAAAGCCGGCACGCCGGGCCGGTTGAGCCTGCCGCCGAATCGCGCTGCGCCGGCACCTGAGACCGGATCAAACGACCAGCGAGGAACATGGACCCGATAAGCGACCGTCTCAAGACTGGTCAGGATCATCCCGAAAATCCGGCTTGCAGCGAAGAAAGATAACGCACGAGATCATCGGTACGATCTTCCGACACCAGCTGATGCGGCGTATTGCCACCGAAAACCGGGAGCGCGGCCTGTTGAAACCAGGCCAGGGATGCTTCCACATTGCCGAAGAGATCATTGCAGAGCCGAATGACGCGTAGGGCTTCATGCAAATGCCTTTGCATGGCGTAGGCTTCGCTGCCATGTGACAGCGCCGGGTAGCGGCATGAGGCCATGAGCGCGGCAGCATCGATACGCAGCACTGCAGCAAAGCGCTCTGGCGAAAGCGTTTCTGTATCACTGCCCGCGTACAGAAAATTAAGGAGCGCGCGGAAATCCTGACCGAAATCCGGGATGGCTTGCGCGCTGCCGTCGTTCATGATGTCGTCATCCGGGCATAAGAAAGGCCCCATTATTGCACCCTCAACGACGACATCGCGGTTCGATTGCACGCCTTTCATATCACCACCTCTTTTGCCAGCAAGGAAAAGGGCGATTGTGAATCTGCACGGTGCAGAAACGCCACACGGTATTTGAACTTTTCCGACAATCTCGTTTACTATCGTCGCTCAGCCCATCACTTCCCACACCATGCAACTGAAGCGATCCCTCATCCAGACACGCGCTGCCCTCCCGGCGGCTGGCGTCTGCCTGCGCGGGCTGAACACCAAAAAACGGCATCTCCGCTGACGGGGATGTCACGTCCCGTCCGGCGGATCGCCTGGCGGGACTGGATCGCAACATCACCCTTCTTTCAGACCTCGCCCGGCGCACTGCCGGCGGAACGGCTTTCTTCAACCGTTCTTCATGAGGTACACATGCACACAAGCTTTACCGGAGTCTGGGTCCCCATCGTCACGCCGTTCCTGGCGGGCGACGCGGCCAGCATCGACCACCCTGCCCTGGCACGGCTGGCGCAACATCTGGCCGAACAAGGCATCAGCGGGCTGGTCGTCGCGGCCACCACGGGCGAGGGCATCCTGCTGCAGCCAGGTGAACAGGACGCCCTGCTGGCGACCCTGCGCGCTGCAGTCCCGCAGCTACCGCTGGTCATGGGGTTGTCGACCGCGTCCACGCACGATGCGGTGGCGCGCGCACGCGTACTGTCGCGACTGCGGCCCGATGGCCTGCTGGTGACGCCACCGCTTTACGTGCGGCCATCCCAGGACGGTATCCGCCGCCATCTGGAAGCGGTCACGGAGAGCGCCGACCTGCCTGTGCTGGTCTACAACATTCCCTATCGCACCGGCTGCCAGGTCGAGCTGCAGACGCTGCAACAACTGGCGCAGGATCCGCGCGTGGTCGGCATCAAGGAATGCGGCGGCAGCCAGGAGCGCATGCAGCGCCTGGTCAACGAGACCTCGCTGCGCATCCTCTCGGGCGACGACGCCCAGAATTTCATGGCGCTGTGCCTGGGCGCGCACGGCGTCATCGCTGCCTCGGCCCACGTGATGCCGCACTGGCACGTGCAGATGCAGGCACTGATCCGCGACAACCAGTGGCACCAGGCAAGGGACATTGCCGACGCGTTGCAGCCGGTCATCCGCGATCTGTTTGCCGAACCCAGCCCGGCACCGCTGAAGGCCCTGCTGCACGCCGATGGCTGGTGCGCACCGGAAGTCCGCCTGCCCTTCGTACCGGTCAGCGCGGGCTTGCATGCGCGTCTGATGACGCAGCGGCAGGCGCTGCTGTCGTCTGCTTTCTGAACCCTGCTTTCAAGGAGAAACACCATGTCATCCGCCCTGCCCCTGCAACTCCACGTCGACGCCCAATACGCCAGCCCCTATGCCATGTCGGTCTTCGTCGCCCTGCGCGAAAAGGCCTTGCCCTTCGATCTGCACACCGTCGACCTCGACGCCGCCGCCCATCATGATCCCGCCTATGCCGCGCTGTCCCTGACGGCGCGCGTGCCGACGCTGCAGCATGGCGAGCTGGCCCTGTCCGAATCCTCGGCCATCACGGAATATCTGGAAGACGTCTTCGACGGTACCCCGCTCTATCCTTCCGATCCAGCCGCGCGCGCACGCACACGCCAGGTGCAAGCCTGGCTGCGCAGCGACCTGATGCCCATCCGCGAAGAACGCAATACGCAAGTGCTCTTCTATGCCGCCCGCAAGCCGCCCCTGTCCGCCCAGGCAGAAGCCACCGCACAGCGGCTGTTCCGTTTCGCGGAAGCCCTGCTGCCGCAAGCAGCGGACCACCTCTTCGGCCAATGGAGCATCGCCGATACTGACCTGGCGCTAATGATCAATCGTCTCGCCCTGCATGGCGATCCTGTACCACCGCGTCTGGCCGCCTATGCAAAGGCACAATGGCAGCGGTCCACGGTGCAGGAGTGGGTGGCCCTGCAGCGCCCGCCGCTGACGGCATGAACGATATCGGGCGTCACTGATCCGTGATCCCCAATGAAAAAAGGGCGGCGTCCCAAGACGCCGCCCCCTCATGCACTCTTGCGAATGACGACAATCAGGCAATCGCCTCCGGACGCGGACGGGCAATCGCAAACACCACCGCCACGGCCACCAGGTCGAACGCGGCCAGCAACACGAACAAGGGGCCATAGCCAATCTGCGTGACGAGGATGCCGAAGAGCAGCGTGAACAGCGTCGCCCCCAGGTAGCCGCTCATGCCGGTCAGGCCGGTGGCAGTGGCCACCTGATTCTTGGTGAACACATCGGAAGTGATCGAATACAACGCGCCCGACAGCGTCTGGTGCGCAAAGCCGCCAATGGAGAGCAAGGCAATGGCCACATACGGACTATCGACGAAGCCCACGCAAGCCGGCCCGATCATGGCCAGACTGCCCACCAGCATCACCAGCTTGCGCGAAGTGAACAGCGACACATTCAAATGCTTGTGGAAGAACGGGCTCAGGTAGCCGCCCAGCACGCAACCGATGTCCGCCGCCAGGAAAGGCAGCCAGGCGAACATGGCGATTTCCTTGATGTTCATGTGGCGCTCGGTGGCCATGTACAGCGGGATCCAGGCATTGAAGGTCTGCCACGCCGGTTCCGACAGGAAGCGCGGAATGGCGATCGACCAGAAGTTCTGGCTGCGCACGATCTTGGTCCAGCTTTCACGCACGACTTTTTCAGGCGTCTTTTCCTGGCCGTCGAGGATGTAGTCACGCTCTTCCGGCGAGAGCAGCTTCTGGTCACGCGGGCTCTTGTAGAACAGCATCCACAGGAAGAACCACAACACGCCCAGCACGCCCACCACCACGAAGGACATCTTCCAGCCGCCATGCAGGATGGTCCACACCACCAGGGGCGGTGCGCACAGCGCGCCAATCGAGGAACCGATGTTGAACCAGCCGATGGCTACCGACCGTTCCTTGGCCGGGAACCACTCGGTGGAGGCCTTCACGCCACCGGGAATACCGGCCGCTTCGGTCATGCCCAGCAGCGCGCGGAAGAAGGCCAGGCTCTGCCAGCCGGTCGCCAGTGCAGCCGCCGCGCACACCAGCGACCAGGCCAGGGCGAAGATGCCGAAGCCGATCTTGGTGCCCACCGCGTCGAGAACGTAGCCGGCCACCGGCTGCATGACCGCATAGCAGATCTGCCACGCCACCACGATGTAGGAGTACTGCTGGGTACTCATGTCCAGCTCTTTCATCATGGTCGGGGCGGCCACCGACAGCGTGTTGCGGGCCAGGTAATTGACGATCAGGGCCAAGGTGACCAGCGTCACCATGTACCAGCGGATTCCTCTTACGTACTTCATGGCGTCTCCAAAATGGATAGTTCTTCAAAGGGCAGGCAATGCGCGGCCCGTCGCCCCAGGGTCTGGTTGTGCGCCCGCTCTCGCGGTGGATGGCGCACAGCCGTCATCCCCCGGCGGCACAGGGCCGCCTGGGCTCAGGCAGATCGGGAATGCATGCCTGTCTCCAGATGAAGTTTTCTTATCTTTTTTATCATTTGATTTATACGATGTCGTATAAGTTGAGCTGCGATTAGTCGGACTAATTCTTCATGCAGGTGGACAACTCTAATGATCGCGGCTCCGGAAGTCAACCGAATTAAATGCAGATTCCTTCATGGAAACGGCTTTGCAGGCCGATTTCAGGGGGATGAGGTGAATCTTCCCGCGCGCCGGGCAGCCCAGGCTTGCGCCCCGGCGCAGAACCCTTCATAGTGACCGCAGACGAACTTCCCGGCAGCAGTCATCGTACATGTCAGCATTCCACCCGCCCTCCCCCGATTCTTCACATCGCGGCCAACTCAGCCGGTCCGAACACATCTGCAAGCAGATCATCGCGTCCATCCTGCGCGGGGAACTGGGCGAGAACCGCAAGCTGCCCACCGAAGTGGAACTGGCGCAGCGCTACGAGGCTTCCCGCACGACGGTACGGGAAGCGCTCTCGCGCCTGCGTTCGGAAGGCATCGTGGTCTCGCGCCGGGGCTCGGGCAACTATGTGCAGCGGCTGCCGGTCCTGCAAAGCAGCGCGCCGGCGCAGATTGCCAGCATTCCTGACGTGGAGCGCTATTACGCGTTTCGCGCGTGTGTGGAAGTGGGTGCGGCAGGCATTGCGGCCACGGCCCGCGAGGAAGAGGACATCGCCCTGATGCGCCATTGCCTGCAAGCACTGCGGCGCGCGCAGCTGCAAGGCCAGACCGGCGTGGAGGAAGACCTGGCGCTGCACATGGCCATCGCCCGGGCCACCCGCAATCCCTTCTTCATCTCCACCATCGAACATGCGCTGGGCCCGATCCGCCAGTGCATGGAACTGGCGCAGAACCTGGGTTCACCGCAGGAGAGCGAGCGCATCCAGGTCATCGACGACGAACATCAGGCCATCATCGATGCCATCGCCCAAGGCTCGGCGCAAGACGCCGAGGCGGCCATGCGTGCCCACATCGGGCATGCGCGCCAGCGCATTTTCGAAGGCCGCTGAACGCTGCGCATGACGCAACAACGCCGGGCCATGCTGCACCCGGCGTGGCTGGAACAGATACGGCTTATGCGGGATTCTGCACGGCAGCCGGCAGATCGCGGCCGTGATGTTTCTTGTAGATGGCATTGAGCTTGCCATTCTTCTGGTTGGTCTTGACCCAGTTGTCGATCCATTCCTTGAGGCGCGGCTGGTTCTTGTTGATGGCGATGCCCAGGTCAAAGGCCTTCTGTTCAAATTTCATTTCCAGATTCTTGCCCGGCGCCTTCTTCTGCATCTCCTGCAGGTTGGAAGGCGTGCTGGAGAACACTTCCACCTGGCCCGTGACCATCGAGGTGATGAGGGTGGCATCATCCTCGTAGCGCATGATCTCCGCGCCCTTGGCGTTCTGCGTGGTCAGCGTATCGTTGGGCGTGGCGCGGGTGACGCCGATGCGCTTGCCGTTGAGGTCGGCATAATCCTTGATCGCCATGCTTTTGGGCGCGCCGATGATGAGGCTGATGACCGCATAGGGCGTGGAAAAATCGATGACCTTCAGGCGCTCCGGCGTGATCGACAGCGAGCCCACCACGATATCGGCGCGATTGGATTGCAGGGTCGGCACCCGCGCGGCATTGGCCACTTGGATCAGGTCGAGCTGTACGCCCAGGTCCTGCGCCAGCAGGCGCGCGGCGTCGACGTCGGAGCCGGCCGGCTGCAGCTTGTCGTCGCTGTAGCCGAACAGCGGCGTGCTGGACGTGGTGGCGATGCGGATCTTGCCG
This sequence comes from Herbaspirillum sp. Her4, assembly GCF_057961335.1. Taxonomy (NCBI): domain Bacteria; kingdom Pseudomonadati; phylum Pseudomonadota; class Betaproteobacteria; order Burkholderiales; family Oxalobacteraceae; genus Herbaspirillum; species Herbaspirillum sp. Her4. The sequence goes on from NZ_CM176330.1 coordinate 804,802, forward strand.
GCCTTCCTGATATCGTCGAGCTGGTCGGCGTGCGCGGCATGGGTAGCGAGGCCCAGGATCAGGGCCGCAATGGCCGGGCGTGCAAGGTGGCGTAATGGGCTTAGTTTCATTTTGTGTCTCCGTTATTTTATGAATGGTCAGGTCAGGCAACAGCGTTTGCGCTACAGGTCGGCAGCCAGGAAGGCTTGCAGTTCGGGGGTGTGCGGGTGGTCCAGCATGTCGCCGGGACCGACTTCCCAGACCCGGCCCTGGTGCATGTAGATGATGCGGTCGGCCACGCGCTTGGCAAAGTTCATCTCGTGCGTCACCAGCAGCATGGTCATGCCATTGGCGGCCAGGTCTTCCATCACGCGCAGCACTTCGCCGGTCAGTTGCGGGTCCAGTGCCGAGGTCACTTCATCGAACAGCATCACCTTGGGCGACATCGCCAGCGAGCGCGCAATGGCCACGCGCTGCTGCTGACCGCCCGAGAGCTGTTCGGGATAGGCATTGGCCTTCTCGTCGAGCCCGACTTGCGCCAGCGCGGCCAGGGCCACGCGGCGCGCCTCGGCCTTGTCCTGCTGCTTGACGTGGCGCAGCGCCAGCATGACGTTTTCCAGCACGTTGAGATGCGGGAACAGGTTGTAGCTCTGGAACACGATGCCCACCTCGCGCCGCAGCCTGTGCAGGTCGACCTGCGGATCATCGACGCGGATGCCGGCCACTTCGATGCTGCCGGAGTCGATGGTCTCCAGCCGGTCGATACAGCGCAGCGCGGTGGACTTGCCGGAACCGGAGGCGCCGATGATGGCGATCATCTCGCCGCGCGCGACTTCAAAGGACACGCCTTTCAGGACCTGGTTGTCACCGAAACTCTTGTAGACCTGGTCCAGCCGGACGATGACCGGCTGCGGCTCCTGGGACGCCCCCACGGCGCGCAGATGCGGTGCGGATTCGGGTTTAGCGATGGCTGACATTGAGCTTTCTCTCCATGGATGCGCTCCAGCGCGATAAGGGATAGCAGAGCAGGAAGTAGAAGGACCCCACCAGCAGGAACACCAGGAAGGGCTGGAAGATGGAGTTGTTGATGATCTGACCGGCCCGCGTCAGTTCGACGAAACCGATGACCGACGCCAGCGAGGTCATCTTGATCAGCTGCACCAGGAAGCCGATGGTGGGCGGCAGCGACAGCCGCGTGGCCTGCGGGATGATGACCAGGCGCAGCGTCTGCCAGCGTGTCAGCGACAGGCACTCCGATGCTTCCCACTGCGGGCGCGGCATGGCCTCCACGCAACCGCGCCAGATGTCGCCCAGATACGCGCTGGCATAGATCATCATCGCCAGCCCCGCTGCCACCAGTGCCGGCAGCACCAGCCCATACACCGACAAGCCGAAATAGACGATGAAGAGCAGGATCAGCAAGGGTATGCCCTGCACGCATTCGATGAAGAGGATGGCAGGCCGCCGCAGCCAGGCGCGTGGCGAGATCCGCGCCAGCATCACCAGGAATCCGCCGATGCCACCGAGCACGAAAGCCAGTAGCGACAAGACCAGGGTCCAGCCGATCGATTGCACCATGAAGAAGAAATAGGTCCAGCTGAAGTTGCCCATCATGATGTGCTCCCTTCGATGCGCAGCGCGGCTGCGGTGTTGACCGCCACCGGCCGCGAAGCGGCATGTACATAAGGCACATGGGCCAGCGGTGCCATCGCTGCCGGATCGCTGGCCGGCAGGCGCGACACCGGACTGCGCCTGCCCTGTGCAGCCGCGCGGCGCAAGGTGCGGCGGCGTTTGAAAATAGTTTCACCGATGGAATAAGCCACCAGCTTGACCAGCACGGCCAGCACCAGGTACAGGGCAGCCACCACGAGATAGGTTTCCAATGAACGGAAGGTATCGGACTGCACGGTATTGGCGATGGCCGTCAACTCTTCGGCGGAAATCTGCGAGGCCATCGCCGAGGCCTGCATCATCAGCAGGAACTGGCTGGTCAGCGCCGGATAGACGCGCTCGATGGCCGGCTGCAGCATCACGTGCCAGCGGATGCGCCAGACCGACAGGCCCAGGCATTCGGCGGCTTCGATCTGTCCGCGCGGCACCGAATCAATGCCGGCGCGAATGATCTCGGCGGCATAGGCGGCGATGTTGATGACCATCGCCAGCACTGCTGCCGCGAAGGTCGGCATGCGGATACCGAGACTGGCCAGGCCGAAATAGAGCAAGAAGATCTGCACCAGGAACGGGGTATTGCGTACCACCTCGATGTAGCCGCTGCAGGTGCGGGCCACGAAGCGATTAGGACTGTTCTTGGCGAAGGCGACGAAGATGCCGATGGCCACGCCGACGATGACGGCCAGCGTGGTCATCTTCAGCGTCAGCCAGGCACCGTGCAGGAACACGGGCCAGTAAGGCGCCAGCGGAGTGAAGTCGAGAGAGAAGTTCATGGGCTGCCGGGTCCGTCAAGGTTTCAGGGAACCGGACATCGGTGCGGCGCGGGCGCGATCCTGCTGCGTGCGAGCGGCCCGGTGTGCCGGGTGCTGCCTTGCTGCGATTCAGGTCAAGCTGTTGCGTGCGTTGCTGCCATGCCGCGCGCTGAAGAATGGCGTGGCGCGCGGAAAATGCAATGAACTGCGGCGATGAACTACGACGGAATGCCGCGATGAAACGAGAAAACGCTGTGGATAAATTAAGTTAGTTCGCCAACGGATCAAAGGGTCCGGCAGCCGTAAAGGCACCACCTTGCAGGGTCGCCACCGGATCATCGGCGGCCGGCTGCGGTTGCGCTTCCACCTTGGCGCGGAAGATTTCCGAACTGTCCTTGGGCGCATAGCCCAGGTGCGCGGCGTGGCGGTTGTCCCACCAGGTCTTGGCGTTGGCCGACATGCCGTAGACGATGGTGTGACCCACGCCAGGGATGAACAGCGCACGGCGCAGCAGTTGCTCGAAATCGTCCATGCTCATCCAGCTGGCCAGCATGCGGCGGTTGGTCGCTTCCGGGAAGATCGATCCGATGCGGATGCTCACCGTCTCCACCCCATAGCGGTCGAAGTAGAACTGCGCCATGTCTTCGCCATAGGACTTGGACAAGCCGTAGTAGCCATCGGGACGCTTCATGTCGTGCGCATCGATGCGCTCATCCTGGCCATAGAAACCGGTGACGTGGTTGGAGCTGGCGAAGATGACACGCTTGACGCCATGGCGGCGGGCGGCCTCGTAGATATGGAAGACGCCCTTGATGTTGGCTTCCAGAATCTCTTCGAAGGGACGCTCCACCGACACGCCACCGAGGTGGATGATGGCCTCGCAGCCTGCCACCATCGCATCGACCGCGGCGCGGTCGGCCAGGTCGCAGCCCAGCACTTCTTCATGCGCCGCCGCGGGACCCGCGGCCTCCATGGCCGCAGCCAGATCCGCCACCCGCACACGCTCGGCAAAGGATGCCAGGCGGCCACGCAATTGCCGGCCCACGCCACCGGCCGCGCCGGTCAGCAGGAGTCGGGAAAAACGGGCGGTCTGCCACGCATCACGGTCGGTGTCTGCGCTCATGCGGGCTGTCTCCTGATGGTTGCTCATCGTTGTTGTTGTCGGATCGGGTGCTGCTTTCAAAGGCGGTGATCTCGCCGATAGGCCTGCGACTTCATCGGGTCGGCAGAGCTTGTACGTTGTCGTATCACTTGGCGGATTATTCCCGCCGGTGTACGGCTTGTCAACCAGATTAAGGGGCAAGTGATGGCTTCAGATATGAAGCTTCACGCAGGAAGCACTTGCAGCAAAAATCGCCAACACACATTCATTTCACGATAAAAATACCGCAATTCACATCAACATCCACAATGGTGCGGGCAGTTCAGCGCCGACCAGAGGGATGCTGACGTGGCGGCCGATGATGATGACCCGCTGACGACCGACATCACGCCGGCGCAGCAGCGGATCGGGCGCTGACGGCCGTCAGCTCGATCACGACGGACTGCGCTGCACAGCTGCCACAGGCTGCGCAGTGTCCTCATTCCAGCCCCCGCCCAGGACCTTGTAGAGCGTAATGCGATTGCTCTGCTCGGTCAGTCGCAGCGAGATCAGCGTCTGCTGTGCGGAGTACAGCGTACGCTGCGCCACCAGCGTGGTGAGATAGCTGTCGATGCCATTCTTGTAGCGTGCCTCGGACAAGCGGAAGGCCTTCTCGCTGGCCGCCGTGGCCCGGCCCTGTGCGTCCAGCCGCTGGTCCAGCGTGGCGCGCACGGCCAGTGCGTCGGCCACTTCACGGAAGGCGGTCTGGATCGCCTTCTCGTAATTCGCCACATCGATGTCGCGCGTGATCTTGGCCGAGTCCAGGCTGGCACGCAGACTGCCCGCATTGAAGATGGGCAGGTTGATCGACGGCACGAAACTCCAGCTGCCACTGCCGGCCTTGAACAAGCCGCCCAGCGTGCGGCTGGCCGTACCGCCATCAGCGGTGAGCGAAATGCTGGGGAAGAAGGCCGCGCGCGCTGCTCCGATGTCGGCATTGGCGGACTTCAGGGTATGCTCCGCCGCCAGCACATCCGGGCGACGCAGCAATACTTGCGACGGCAAGCCGGCAGGCGTGGCAGGCAATACGCTGGCGGTATCCGGCAAGCCGGTGGGCAGCAGCGCCGCATCGATATCGGCCCCGACCAGCAGGCGCAGGGCATTGATGTCCTGCGCAACCTGGCTGGTGTAGCTGGCCACATCGGCACGGGCCGCTTGCACCGTGGCTTCCTGGCTGGCCAGGTCGACCCCGGAGACGGTGCCGATATCATGGCTGCGCTGGCTCAGTTCGAAGGTGCGCGACTGGCTGGCATAGGTGTCCTGCGCCAGCTTCAACAGCTCGCGGTCGGAGGCCAGCGTGAGCCACGCCGTGGCCACTTCGGCCACCAGGCTGATGTGCGTGCTGCGACGGGTCTCGACCTGATACTGATAGGTCTCCAGCGCCGCATCCGAGAGATTCTTCAGGCGACCAAAGAAATCGAGTTCATAAGCGCTGATCCCCACCGTCACACTCTGCTGCCGCGACACCGTGGCGCGGCCGCTGGTGGACAACTCAGACGGCGTGCGGCTGGCAGTACTGGTGCCGGTGGCGGAGATGGCCGGATAGCGATCGGCATCGGTAATGCGATATTGCGCACGCGCCTTCTCGATGTTCAACGCCGCCACCCGCAGGTCACGGTTGTTCTCCAGCGCAGCGGCAATCACCTGCTGCAGGCGCGGATCGAGGAAGAATTCGCGCCAGCCGAGCTGGTCCGCATCGATCTCGCCAGCGGCCTTGCCGGCGCTGGCGCCGACCGGCTTGCCGTCGACCTGCTGGGTCCAGCTGGCCGGCACCGGTGCGGCCGGCTGCGCGTAATCGGGCGCGAGATTGGCGCAGCCCGCCAGCGCTGCCGTGAGCGCCAGCACCATGGCCGTGCGGGTCCGGAGAATGGATTTTTGTTGTGCGGGCCGGGTCATCACACGCCCTCCTTTTGTGTCGCGTGATCGTCATCCTGGCGCGGCTTCTTCGCCGCGCGGCGATCCAGCCAGGTGCCGATCAGGTAGTAGAACAAGGGCACGAAGAAGATGCCCAGCAAAGTGGCCGAGAGCATGCCGCCCAGCACGCCCGTGCCGATGGCGCGGCGGCTGGCCGAGCCGGCGCCGCTGGCCACGGCCAGCGGCAGCACGCCGAACATGAAGGCCAGCGAGGTCATCAGGATCGGACGCAGGCGCAACTGCACCGCTTCCAGCGTGGCATCCCGCAGGCTCTTGCCGGACTCGTGCAATTGCTTGGCGAATTCCACGATCAGGATCGCGTTCTTGGCCGACAGGCCCACCGTGGTCAACAGCCCCACCTGGAAATACACGTCGTTGGACATCCCGAAAATCCCCGTCAGCAGCACGGTCCCGACGATGCCCAGCGGCACCGCCAGGATCACCGCGAAGGGTACCGACCAGCTCTCATACAAGGCCGCCAGGCAGAGGAACACGAAGAGGATGGAAATCGCATACAGCATCGGTGCCTGGTTGCCCGAGAGCCGCTCCTGATAGGACGAACCGGTCCATTCGAAACCGATGCCGGCCGGCAGTTGCGCCACCAGTTTTTCCACTTCGGCCATGGCCGTGCCCGAGCTCACGCCCGCGGCCGGTTCACCGACGATCTCGAAGGACGACACGCCGTTGTAGCGTTCCAGCAGGGAAGGTCCATAGGTCCACTTGCTGCTCATGAAAGCCGAGAACGGCACCATCTGGCTGGCCGAGTTGCGCACATACCAGCGGTTCAGGTCTTCGGCCTGCATGCGGAAGGCGGAATCGCCCTGCACATAGACCTTCTTGACGCGCCCGTTGCTGAGGAAGTCATTGACGTAGGTGCCGCCCATGGCAGTGGCCAATGTCGAGTTGATGTCGGAGGTCGCAATCGACAATGCATCTGCCTTGCGGTCATCGATGGCCACACGCAATTGCGGCGTGTCATCGAGGCCGGTGGTCCGCACATTGGCCAGCAGCGCATTGCCGCGCGCCAGTTGCAGGAACTGGTCCCGCGCCTTCAACAGCGCATCGTGGCCCACGCCGCCCACATCCTTCAATTCCAGGTCGAAGCCGGAACTCTGTCCCAAGCCGCGCACCGCAGGCGGATTCATCAGGAACACGCGCGCCCCGCGAATCTTGGACAAGTCCGCGTTGGCCAGGCGCACCAGCTCGGAAGCCGACTGCCCGGTACCGGTACGCTGGTCCCACTCCTTCAAGCGGATGAAGGCACGCGCACCGTTCTGGCTGTTGCCGCCCACGCCTGCACCGACGATGGCCAGCACCGAATCAACCGACTCGGGCTTGTTCATGAAGTATTCCTGCACGGTCTTCACGACAGTAGCGGTCTGCTCGGCGGTCGCGCCCGTGGGCAGCTGGATCTGGGCCATCAGCACGCCCTGGTCTTCTTCCGGCAGGAAGGACGTGGGCAGGCGCATGAACAGCACCGCCATCGCCACGGCGATCAGCGCATACATCAGCAGACCGCGCTTGCCGCGCTTGAGCAGGCCACCGACACCGCCCTGGTAGCGGGTGGCGTTGCGGTCAAAGGTGCGGTTGAACCAGGTAAAGAATTTTCCTTGCTGCACGTGGCCGCTGGCATGCGGCTTGAGCAGCGTGGCACACAGGGCCGGCGTCAGGGTCAGCGCCACCATCACCGACAAGGCCATGGCCGAGACGATGGTGATGGAGAACTGGCGATAGATCACGCCGGTCGATCCGCCAAAGAAGGCCATCGGGATGAACACCGCCGACAGCACCATGGCGATACCGACCAGCGCACCGGTGATTTCCTGCATCGACTTGCGGGTGGCTTCCTTGGGACTGAGCTTCTCCTCGCTCATCAGGCGCTCGACGTTTTCCACCACCACGATGGCATCGTCCACCAGCAAGCCGATGGCCAGCACCATCCCGAACATGGTCAGGGTGTTGATGGAATAGCCGAACATGGCCAGGATGCCGAAGGTCCCCAGCAGCACCACCGGGACCGTGATGGCCGGAATGAAGGTGGCGCGGATGTTCTGCAGGAACAGGTACATGATCAGCACCACCAGCACGATGGCCTCGATCAGGGTCTTGACCACTTCTTCCAGCGACACGCGCACGAAGGGCGTGGTGTCGTAGGCGATGTTGGTCTTGAGCTTCATGGAGGCCGGGAAGTAAGGCTCCAATTCGGCCATCTTCTTCTTGACCGCATCGGCCGTGGCCAGCGCATTGGCGCCGGTGGCCAGCTGGATCGCCAGTGCCGAAGACGGTTTTCCGTTCTGCTGCGAGGCCACCTGGTAGCTCTCGCCACCCAGCTCCACGCGGGCCACATCAGATAGTTTCACCACTGAACCATCGGCGGAAGACTTGACGATGATGTTGCGGAATTCATCCGGCGTGGTCAGCTTGCTGCGCGCCGTGATGGTGGCGTTGATCTGCTGTCCCGGCTGTGCGGGCAGTGCGCCAATCTCGCCGGCCGACACTTCGGTGTTCTGCGCTTCGAGCGCGCTGGTGACGTCGGACGGCATGAGCGCGTACTTCTGCAGCTTGGCCGGATCGATCCAGATGCGCATCGCGTAATTGGTACCAAAGGCGGTCACGTCGCCCACGCCTTCCACGCGGCTGATCTGGTCGGTCAGCGTGCTGCTGATGAAGTCGCCGATGTCGATGCTGGTGATGCGCGGATCATCCGAGGTCAGCGACAGCACCATCAGGATATCGGTGGAGGCCTTGGTAACGGTCACGCCATTGTTCTGCACCGCCTGCGGCAGGCGCGCCGTGACCTGCTGCAGCTTGTTCTGCACCTGCATCTGGGCCACGTCCGGATTGGTCCCGGCGGTGAAGGTCAGCGCCACTGTGGCGCTGCCGGCCGAACTGGAGCTGGCCGACATGTATTGCAGGTTGTCCAGGCCCTTCATCTGCTGTTCGATGACCTGGGTCACCGAATCTTCCAGGGTCTTGGCCGATGCACCGGTATAGGTGGCCTTGATGTTGACCTTGGGCGGCGCGATGTCCGGGTACTGCTCCAGCGACAGCGAGCGGATCGACATCATCCCGCCCAGCATGATGATGATGGCGATGACCCACGCGAAGATGGGCCGGTCGATGAAGAAACGTGCCATGTGCGCCTCGCTTACTTCGACTGGACGCTGGTGGCCGGGGCAGCGGCGGACTCGCCCGCCTTGTCGGCCTTGTCGGCATCACCGCCCAGCGAGGGATCGGCGGCCGCTGCGGCGGCTTCACGCGCCAGGTCCTTCTGCAGGCTGTCGGTGATGTCGATGGCACGCGGAGTGTCACCGGTACGCACCTTCTGCAAGCCATCGACGATGAGCTTGTCGCCTTGCTGCAACCCACGGCTGATCCACCAGTTGTTGCCCACGGCGCGTGCCACGGTCACCAGGCGCTGCTGGACCTTGCCGTCGGCCCCCAGCACCAGGGCCGTCGCCGCACCGGTCTGGTCACGGCTGACGGCTTTCTGCGGCACCAGCAGCGCATGGTCATCCACACCTTCTTCCAGCACCGCACGCACATATGCGCCGGGCAGCAGCACGCCATCCGGATTCGGGACCACCGCGCGCAGCGTGATCATGCCGGTGCCGGTATCGACCGACAGGCCCGTGAATTCGAGCTTGCCGGTGCGCTCATAGGTGGAGCCGTCTTCCAGCAGGATCTTGACCTGGGCGGCATTGTCGCCACTCTTCTTGATCTGGCCGCTGGCCAGTTCGCGGCGCAGGCGCAGCAGGTCCACGGTGGATTGCGTCACATCGACGTAGATCGGATCGATCTGTTGCACCGTGGTCAGTGCGGTGGTCTGGCTGGCCGTCACCAGCGCGCCGGGAGTGACGCTGGATTTCTCGATGCGGCCCGAGATGGGCGACAGGATCTTCGTGTATTGCAGGTTGATGGCTGCGGTCTGCACGGCGGCCTTCTGCACTTCCACGTCGGCCTGGTTCTGGCGCAGCGTGCTCTGGGCGTCGTCGTTGTCCTGCTTGGAGACGGCGTCGATCTTGTTCAGCTCGGCATAACGGTCGGCCTTCAGCTTGGAGGAGGCCAGCGTGGCCTGTGCCTTCAGCAGGGAAGCCTTGGCGCTGTCATAGGCCGCCTGGTAGCTGGCCGGATCGATCTGGTACAGCGGCTGGCCGGCCTTGACGTTGCTGCCTTCCTTGAACAGGCGCTTCTGGATGATGCCGCCCACCTGCGGACGGATGTCGGCCGCCAGATAGGCCGTGGTACGGCCGGGCAACTCGGTGGTCAGCGCCTGGCGCTGGGCCTTGACGACCACATAGCCGACTTCGGACTGGGCCGCAGGCTTGGGCTGGTCGCCGGATTTGGAGCAGGCGCCAAGGACGGCCACCAGCATCAGCGACAGCACCAGGCGGGCTGCGGTGGAGGAACTGCGCCCCGGGCGGCGCGGGAGTGAGAGGTTTTCGTGCATGATCGGGTGGCTTTCTGCCCGTCCGCCAGCCGCCATGGGCGCGGGCTCCGGGCGCAATGAGCTATCGGACCTGCGATTATGGAAAACAAATGTGAGGGAAAAATGAGCAAGCGCGACAGCATGTCCGTCCTGCAACATCGCGCATGACATTGGCAACTCGTGCGCCACCGACGGCCGGGTTCTTGATAAGCTCTGGCCTGATTCCACCGACCGCCTGCTGCATCCCATGTCCATCGCCCACTCGATCGCCGAGCTGACCGACCGCTTCTTCTATCGCGCCAACATTCGCCTCAAGCTCTTCTATGCGATGCTGGCCCTGATCGTGGCGGTGATTGCGGCCATCAATGGCGCGGGGCATTACATCTTCAACCGCGACTTCCTCGGCTATCTCAACGAGCAAGCCCAGCAGCGCATGGAAGACATGGTGCCGCGCCTGGAACAGGCTTATCGCGAGCACGGCAATTGGGAATTCCTGCGCGACAATCCGCGCGCCTGGTTCGAATTGATGAGGCCGGCCATCGTCGAACACGGTGGTGCGGTACGTAGTTCCGGCCCGACCTTCACCCCCTCCGACCTGACCGGCGCGACCCTGCGTTTCTCGCTGCTCGATGCGCGCCGCCAATTGGTGATCGGCTATCCGGATGTCGGTCCCGATGCGCGCCTGAGCCCGCTGATGCAGGATGACGTGATCGTCGGCTGGGTGGCGCAGACCCCCTTCGAGAGCGTGATCGGCTCCATCGACCTGCGGTTCCAACAAAGCCAGTTCCTGGCGCAGATCATCATTGCGGTGGTGGCCGTGATGCTGGCGGCGTTCCTGGTGGTGCGTATCTCGGGTGTACTGACCCGTCCGTTGACGCGTGTAGCCCGCGCCACGCACCGCTTGGCGGGCGGCGATTATGCGATCCGGGTGGAAGTGGAATCGGGCGACGAAGTGGGCATGCTGGCACAGGACTTCAACCAGCTGGCCATGACGCTGGAGCGCAACGAGAAACTGCGGCGCGAATTCATGGCCGATGTCTCGCATGAATTGCGCACCCCCTTGGGCATCCTCAACGGCCAATTGGAAGCCCTGGAAGATGGCGTACTGCAGCCCGACGCGCAGACGCTGCGCTCGCTCAAGAGCGAGGTGGAACATCTCAACAAGCTGGTCGGCGATCTCTACGATCTGTCACTGGCCGATGCCGGTGCCCTTACCTATCGCCGCACCGACATCGACCTGGCACCGCTGCTGCGCGACAGTGCGGCGATCTACGCCGAGCGTTTCAGCCAGCGCGGCATGACGCTGAGCTGCAGCCTGCCCGCCACCATGCCGGTGCATGCCGATGCGGCGCGCCTGCAGCAGCTGTTGAACAACCTGTTCGAAAACAGTCTGCGCTATACCGACAGCGGCGGCCGTCTGCAGGTGCATGCGCAACTGCTGCATCAGCACTGGCACCTGGTCTTCGATGACAGCGAACCGGGCGTGCCTCCTGACGTCATGGCGCGCCTGTTCGAGCGCTTTTTCCGGGTCGAGGCCTCGCGCAACCGCGCCAGCGGCGGTGCCGGGCTGGGCCTGGCGATCTGCCGCCGCATCGTCGATGCGCATCAGGGGACCATCGGTGCCACCGCCTCACCCCTGGGCGGGCTGCGGGTCTCGGTGGTATTGCCGGCCCGCGCAGAAGATGAGAAAGACCACGCATGAACGAATCCACCGACGATTTCCGCTTCGCGCCGCCCGAGCGGGCCGACATCCTCATCGTCGAGGATGAACCGAAGCTGGCTGAACTGCTGCAGAAATACCTGGCGGTGGCCGGCTATACCTCGCGCCATGTGGCACGCGGAGATGCGGCGCTGGATGCAGTCCGCGCACAGCGGCCGGACCTGATCCTGCTGGACATCATGTTGCCGGGGATGGATGGGTGGGAAATCTGCCGCCAGTTGCGCACCTTCTCGGACGTGCCGATACTGATGCTGACGGCGCGCGCCGAGGAAGAAGATCGCCTGCGCGGACTGGAGCTGGGGGCCGATGACTACATCGGCAAGACCCCGTTTTCGCCACGCGAGATCGTGGCGCGGGTCAAGTCCATGCTCAGGCGCAATGCCTCGGTGCAGCGTTCAGTGCCAGCGGACACACAGCCGCAGGGCAGCTCGCCGCTGGTCATCGACGAGACCCGCCATCAAGCCAGCGTACGTGGCGAGCCGCTCAACCTGACGCCGCTGGAACTGCGCCTGCTCAAGACGTTCGCGGCCGCGCCGGGCCAGGTGTTTTCGCGGGAACAGCTGCTCAACCACCTGCACGATGATGACCGCTCGGTCACGGATCGCGCCATCGATACCCACATCAAGAATCTGCGCCGCAAGCTCGAACCCTGCTTCCCCGGACACAATGCCATCCAGGCGGTGTATGGCGTGGGTTATTGCTTCGCGTTGCCACCGGAATGAAAGACATCCTTCCATTCATTCCAGATTGGAATGAATGGAATATGTGGCATATATGGCATATATGGATGGCGTAACCGCGAATTACGTTGGGCAAAACCTGCTTGAAACACGCCCCGCCGAACCAGCCTCAACGCTGGATCTTGAACACACTCACCACCTGTGACAAGCGCCCCGCCTGATCCTGCAAGGACTGCGCGGCGGCGGCGGCTTCTTCGACCAGCGCCGCATTCTGCTGGGTCACCTCATCCATCTGGGTGATGGCGCGATTGATTTCCTCGATGCCGGTGCTCTGCTCGCTGCTGGCTGCGCTGATCTCGGCCACCACATCGGTGACGCGCTTGACGCTGGCCACCACCTCGCTCATGGTGGCACCCGCGCGTTCGACCAGCTGGCTGCCTGCATCGACCTTCTGCACCGAGTCGTCGATGAGCTGCTTGATCTCCTTGGCGGCAGAAGCCGAACGCTGTGCCAGCGAACGCACTTCGGAAGCCACCACCGCAAAGCCGCGTCCCTGCTCACCGGCACGCGCCGCTTCCACGGCCGCATTCAAGGCGAGAATGTTGGTCTGGAAGGCGATGCCGTCAATCACCGTGATGATGTCGGCAATCCGGTTCGAGCTTTCGGTGATGCCTTCCATGGTCTGCACCACCTGGCCCACCACTTCGCCGCCCTGGCTGGCCACGTCGGAGGCCGATGCAGCGAGCTGGTTGGCCTGGCGGGCATTGTCGGCGTTCTGCTTGACGGTGGCCGTCAGTTCTTCCATGGCCGAGGCGGTTTCTTCCAGTGAACCGGCCTGCTCTTCGGTGCGCGAGGACAGGTCGAGGTTGCCGGTCGCAATTTCCTGCGAGGCGGTGGTGATGGCATCGGTGCCGTAGCGCACTTCGCTGACGATCTTGTTCAGGCTGTCGTTCATGGCGCGCAAGGAATGCATCAGCATGCCGGTTTCATCCTTGCTGTCGGAACGGATGTCCACCGTCAGGTCGCCCTGCGCCACGCGCTCGGCCACGCTCACCGCCTCATTGAGCGGACGCGAGACCGCACGTGCCACCGCCAGCGCCAGCCCGAAAGCGATCACCACGATGGCGGCCAGCAGGCCGATGATCCAGGCGCGCGCCGAGTTGAAGACATCGCTGGCGGTCTGGTCCGAACGCATGCTGCCGGCGTCGTTGATCTTGATGATCTCGTCCATGTTTTCCAGCATGCTGCGGAAGGTCTTGTTGGAATCGCCCTTGAAGATCGCGCGCGCTTCCTCTTCCTTGCCGGCACCGGAAATCTCGGCGAGCTTCTTGTCGATCTCCAGATAGGTGGCGAAGCTCTTGGAGAACTTCTCGTAGGCGAGCTTTTCTGCCGCTTCCGAAATCTGGGCTTCGTAGGTGGCACGCTGTTTGGCCAGGATATCCAGGCGCGACTTGATGGCCTTGAGCGCATCTTCACGCTCGGCGGGGGTGGCCGCCGTGATCATCTGCAATTCGGAAATGCGCATGCGCGGCAGTGAAGCCTGGATCGACTGCGCCGCCTTGATCGTGGGCAGCCAGTTGGTGGCCATGTCGGTGGAGGCCTGGTTCACCGCCTTCAATTCGCGGATCGCGAAGATGCCCAGGATGACCGTCAGGATGATGACGGCCGCAAAGGAAAGGATGAGCTTCTTGGCGATCTTCAGATTGTTGAACCAGTTCATGTCTGCCTCGTTGTTTCGCTTGTGATGGATTTCACCAGCGATTCTAGGCAGCTCAGGAAGCGGCCATAACGCTGATTACACGGGCGTTTACGGGGCAATTGCCCGCTTCCTGCCGGAAGCTGACAAGCGCGACAGGAAGTGTGCCAACTATCGTGCAAACTGGTCAGGCCACCTGATCACTACTTCTCCGCAGACGATAATGTTTTCGATTGCACAAGAGGCGTTTCCTCGTGGCGGGCATGCCAGTCTCCACCCAGGGCCTTGATCAGCAACACCGACACCAGCAGCCGCTGTCCCATCAACTGCGCCGCCTGGCGCTCGCTGTTGAGCAGGGCCTGCTGGGCGGTGATGACATCCAGATAAGGCGTGGCACCGCCCTCATAACGGCTGGTGGCGATATCCAGCACGCGGCGGGCACTGGCGATGGCCGATTGCGATTGCCGCCAGGCGCGGTCCAGTGAAGCAATACCGGTGATGCCATCTTCCACTTCCTGCATCGCGGTCAGCACGGTGCGGCGATAGGTCGCCACGGTGGCGTTGTAGCCGGCTTGGGTGAAATCCACACCGGCGCGCAGGCGGCCGGCATCGAACAAACTTTGCGAGGCCGACACCCCCAGTGACCACAGCACGCTGGGTGCGTTGAAGAGCGTGGCCCAGTTGCGGCTGTCCACGCCATAACCGGGCTGCAGCATGAAGCTGGGGTAGAAGGCTGCGCTGGCCACGCCGATCTGGGCATTGGCCGCGGCCATCGAACGTTCGGCTGCCGCCACATCGGGACGACGCTCCAGCACGTCCGACGGGATGCCCAGCGGAATCTCCGGCAGCGCAATGGGCGCCAGCGAAGGAGGCAGGCTGAAGGCCGGTGCCGGGGTGCCGGTCAGCGTGGCGATGGCGTGCTCGTATTGCGCCCGCTGCCGGCCCAGCAGATCCACCTGGGTCAGCGTGTTGTCCAGCAGGGCTTGCTGCTGGGCCACGTCCAGCCCCGAGGTGGCCCCCAGGTCGTGGCGCGCGGTGGCCAGTTCCAGCGCCTTGCGCTGCAGTTCGATGGCACGCCGGACCACGTCCAGCTCGATGTCCAGCTCGCGCAGGTTGAAGTAATTGCTGGCCAGTTCTGCCGTCAGCAGCAGGCGGGTGTTTTCCAGATCTGCCGCCGATTGCTGGGCCGAGGCCGTGGCCGCTTCCACCGAACGGCGCACGCGCCCGAAGAAATCGAGTTCGTAACTGACATTCAAACCCAGCGCGAAATCGTTTTGTACGGTCGCGAAGTTGGGCGAGTTGTAGTTGGTCAGCGGCCGGTTGGCCGAGATGCGGGCGCGCGCCGCACGTGTATTGATGCCGACCTGCGGGGCTTGCGCCGCGCCCGCCACATCGAGCTGCGCACGCGCCTGGGCCAGCCGAGCAGTGGCGATGGCCAGCGTCTGGTTGCCGGCCAGGGCCTGCTGCTGCAGGGCGTTCAGTTGCGCATCGTTGAAGCGCTCCCACCAGGGCCCGCGCGGGGCGGCGTCCTGCGGCTGCATGGCGCGCCACGGCGCTTCCGGGGTCCAGGCGGCGGGCATGTCGACCTGCGGCCGCACGTAGTCGGGACCGCTGGCGCAGGCGGCCAGCAACACGGCGGCGGCCAAGGCGATAGCGATACTGTGGCGGCGCGGCAGGCTCATGAGGCGGCCTTCTTGTCGGCGGCCTTGTCCTTGGGCTGCTCCAGTGTGGGCTCGACCTGATCACCTTCAGCCAGCGAATCGGAAGGATTGAGGATCAGCTTTTCATCGCCCTTCAAGCCCTCCAGCACTTCCACCGTCAGGCCGAAATTGCGGCCCAGCCTGACCTTCTTCAGGCGCACCTTGTTCTGTTCATCCACCGCCGCCACCAGCGAGCCATCACGTCGGAACATCAGCGTATCGGCCGCGACCAGCAGCGTGCCGCTGGGCTTCAACGGCAGCTCCACCTGCACGAAGGCACCGGGCAGCAGCGCGTTGTCGGCATTGGAGAGCGTGACCTCGATCTGCATCGACCGCGTGGCCGCATCGATGGAGCCAGCGGTGCGTGCCACTTTGCCCTCGAACTTGCGTCCGCGCAGTTCGGACTGGGTCACCGTCACCTGCTGGCCCGGCTTGACCAGGTTGGCATAGGCCTGCGGCACGTTGACGTAGACTCGCAGCGGATCGGTCTGCGACAGCACGAACAATGCGCGGCCCGCGCCCGGATCGATCAGGTCGCCCACATCCACGTTGCGGCGCGTGATGATGCCCGAGAACGGTGCCACGATGCGCTTGAAACCCTCCACCTGGCGCAGCCGCTCGACGTTGGCGTCGGCCGCCGCCAGGTTGGAACTGGCCTGGGCAAAGGCGCTGCGGCGTTCATCGAGTTCCTGCTGGGAGACCGCGTCCTTCTTGCGCAAGGCTTCCCAGCGCGCCATCGAACTCCGGGCCAGCTCCATGCTGGAGGCGGCCTGCTGGCGTGCGGCCAGGGCTTGCGACAGTTGCTGGTCGATTTCCGGCGTATCGAGTTCAGCCAGCAGTTCGCCCTTCTTCACTTCCGATCCGATGTCCTTGGTCCAGCGCTTGAGATAGCCGCCCGAACGGGCCGAGATGGGCGACTGCACGAAGCCCTGCAGGCTGCCCGGCAAGGCCAGCGTCTGGCCCTCGGCGCTGCTGCGGGCCGGTGCCACCCGCACGAAGACCTTGGCGCGTTCAGCGGTGCCGGCCTCCAGTGCACGGGCGTTGGCGGCGCGGCTCACGAGGGTGCGCGCAGCACCGGCGGCCAGCAATACCAGCACCACGACCAGCACCAGCCGGGCGCGCTTCATCATCTGCTGGCGCTGTTGCGGCTCGCCCTCGCCGAGAGGGTGGATGCCGAGTTCGGAATGACGGTCATGCGACATGGTTCAAGACTCCTGATGCGCGGGTCCGCCCGCCAGATGGCGTCGCCTTTCGGCGCGGCGGGCCAGCCGCTGATGCACACCGGCGAATACCACCGGTACGAAGAACAAGGTCGATACGGTGGCCAGCAGCAGGCCCCCGATCACGGCGCGCCCCAGCGGCGCGTTCTGCTCGGCGCCCTCGCCCAGGCCCAGGGCCATGGGGATCATGCCGATGATCATCGCCAGCGCAGTCATGAGCACCGGACGGATACGGGTGGAGCCCGCTTCCAGGGCGGAGGCCAGCGGGGTCGCGCCTTCCTCGCGGCGCTGCCGGGCAAAGGCGACGATGAGGATACTGTTGGCGGTGGCTACCCCCATGGTCATGATGGCACCGGTCAAGGCCGGCACCGACAGCGTGGTGCCGGTGAGGAAGAGCATCCACGCAATCCCCGCCAGTGCAGCCGGCAAGGCGGCGATGATGATGGCCGCATCGATCCACGACTGGAAGTTCACCACCACCAGCAGGTAGACCAGCACGATGGCCATGGCCAGACCCACGCCCAGGCCGATGAAGGAAGACTGCATGGTCTCCACCTGGCCACGGATGGCCACCTGGCTGCCGCGCGCCAGCTTGGGCTTGATCTCCTCCACCAGCTTGGCAACCTTGCCCGCCACGCTGGCCAGGTCGGTGCCCTGCACGCTCACATAGACGTCGATGGCCGGCGAGATGTTGTAGCGCGAGGCCACCGCCATCTGGCGTCCGGCATGCACGTCGACCAGGTTGCCCAGCAGCTGCGGCGGCGAGGCGGCATTGGCACCGGCACCGACCGGGATGTTGAGCAGGGCATCGAGCGAATCGACCTGGTATTGCGGCGACTGCACCGCGATGCTGTAGACCACGCCATTGTTGGGATTGAGCCAGAAGGCCGGCTGTGTCTGCGAACTGCCGGACAAGGCGATCAGCAGGTTCTGCCCGACGTTGGCCGCAGACAGACCGAACTGCTGCAGGCGCGTGCGATCCATGCGCAGGTCCAGCGAGGGGCCATCGAGGCGCTGGTGCACGTGGGCATCGACCGCGCCCGGAATCTGGCGGATCTGCTTGGTCAGTTCGGCGGCCAGGCGCGCGTTGGCTTCCATGTTGGGGCCGGTGAACTGCACGTCGATGGCGGCTGGCAGGCCGAAGTTGAGGATCTGGGTGACGATGTCGGCCGGCTGGAAGAAGAATTCGATACCCGGGAAGCGGCGCGGCAACTGCTCGCGCAGCAGCGACACCAGTTCCTCGGTAGGACGATGGCCCTCCTTCAAGGCCATCAGGATCTCGCCATCGAGCGTGCCGATGGTGCCGGCGTTGCTGTAGGAGAGGTTGATGCCGGAGTTGGGCACGCCCAGGTTGTCGAGGATGGTCTCCAGTTCCGAGGCCGGGATCAGTGAGCGGATGACGCGCTCGACTTCATCGGCCGCGCGCGCCGTTTCCTCGATGCGGGTACCGGTCGGCATGCGCATGTGCAGGCGGATCTGGCCGCCGTCCACGTTGGGGAAGAAGTCGCGCCCGAGGAAGGGATAGAGCAGGCAGGACAGCAGGCAGAACCCCAAAAAGCCCAGCGCGAAACGGCGCCGGTGCGCCAGCAGCGAAGACAGTACCAGCGTATAGCCATGGCGCACGCGCTCGAAGCGGCTGTCGAAGGCGCGATAGAGCCGCTGCAGCAGGCTCTGCTTGGCGCTGTCGACCTGGCCGTGACTGCCCATGAGCAGCATCACCAGGGTCGGCACCAGAGTGCGCGAGAGCAGGTAGGAAGCGGCCATGGCGAACACCACCGCTTCGGCCAGCGGCACGAACAGGAAACGCGCCACGCCCGAGAGGAAGAACATCGGCACGAACACGATGCAGATGCACAGGGTCGCCACGAAGGCCGGCACGCCGATCTCGCCGGCCCCGACGATGATGGCGTCATGCAGCGGTTTGCCCAAGTGCAGATGGCGTTCGATGTTCTCGATGGTGACGATGGCCTGGTCCACCAGGATGCCCACCGACAGCGCCAGGCCGCCCAGGGTCATCAGGTTGAGCGTCTCGCCCAGCGCGGCCAGCATCAGGATGGCCGCCATGATGGACAGCGGAATGGTCAGCCCGATGATGAGCGTGCTGCGCCAGTTGCCCAGGAACAGCAGCACCATGGCGGCCGTCAGCCCGGCGGCGATGAGCGCCTCGCTGATGACGCCGGTCACCGCCGCCTTGACGAACAGCGACTGGTCGAACAGCGGCGTGATCTTGATGTCTTCCGGCAGGGTCTGGGCGGCGGTGGGCAGGAGCTTGCGCAGGTTGTCGACGATGTCCAGGGTAGAGGCCCCGCCATTCTTGAGGATGGACAGCAGCACGCCGCGCGCGCCATCCTGGCGCACCACGTTGGTCTGCGGCGAGAAGCCGTCGCGCACGTTGGCCACGTCCTTGAGGTAGATGGTGGCACCGTTGGCGGTGCGCACCGGCAGTTCATTCAAGCCGGCCACCGCTTCCGGCGAGCCGTTGAGCTTGACCGAATATTCGGTGCCCCCGAACTTGGCCGTACCGGAGGGCAGGATCAGGTTCTGGGTGTTGATGGCGTTGACCACGTCGATGGGCGAGAGGCCGCGCGACTGCAGCGCGGGCGTATCGAGGTCGACCGAGATCAGGCGCGTCTTGCCGCCATAGGGAAACGGTACGGCCACGCCGGGGATGGTGATGAGCTGCGGGCGCAGCGTCTGCACGGCGGCATCGAAGACGGTTTGCTCGGGCAGCGTGGGCGAGGACAGCGCCAGCTGCATCACCGGGATGCTGGAAGCCGAATACTTGATCACCAGCGGCGGCGTGATGCCCGGCGGCAGCTGGCGCAACTGCGACTGCACCGAGGCCACCACCTGGGCGATGGCGGTCTGGATGTTGGCCTTGGGCTGGAAGAACACCTTGATCACGGCTACCCCGGCCAGGGATTGCGACTCGATGTGTTCGATGTCGCTCACCACCGTGGTCAGCCCGCGCTCGTTCTGGGCAGCGATGCGCTGGCCCATCTCCTGGGCCGACAGGCCGTTGTAGTTCCAGATGACGGAGACCACCGGGATATTGATCTCGGGGAAGATGTCGGTGGCCATGTTCTTCAGCGTCAACGGCGTGGCCAGCACGATGAGCAAGGCCATCACGATGAAGGTGTACGGGCGGCGCAAGGCCAGCGCGACCATGTTCATGAACTGCGATCCCTGTGAAACGGGCAGGCCGGACCAGGCGCGCTGTGGCTCACCCATGCCCGCAGCCGGCATCCCGTGCGATGCCTGCCGTCCTCTCCCGCGATGCTGTATTTCGTCTTGCGCGGCGTGGCGTGCTTCCCCGGTGCCCCGATCGCGTTCCCTGAATTGCGCCGTCCTGTTCCCTGTCCTGCGGCCCCGATGTTGTTCTTCTGGGACCGTACGGCGTGGCTATTGTAACGGCCTCGCAGGCCGCGTGCAGAGGGCGTTGCGACAAATCGCTTTCTGACAGAAATGTCAGCGAAACGCTTCTCGCGGGCTGCAAACTGAACCGGAAAAATGTCCACATGACGGCCCCGGCAGGAATACTGTCGCTATGGCACACTGCCCTTCCCTTCCGCTTTTTCTGCATCATGGAATTCCTGCGCCAGCGCATCGAAGCCAATGTCCTCGCCATCAGCCGCGGCCCCGGCAGTGCCGATTTCCTGCAGCCCCCGGGCGACCCCGGCCTGTTCGGACCGGACTCGGCGGCGTGGCAGGTCCATAGCGATTTCACCGCCATGCTCACCGGCGGCGTCGCGGCGCTGCTGCTGCAGATGCTGCATCCCCTGCCGCTGGCAGGCGTCTGGGACCACTCCAACTTCCAGGCCGACATGCTGGGCCGCCTGCGCCGCACCGCCCAGTTCGTAGCCGGTACCACCTTCGGCAGCCGGGCGGACGCCGAGCGGCTGATCGCCTGCGTCAAACAGATTCATCTTGGCGTCACCGGCGTGGCACCCGACGGCCGCCCTTATGCAGCCAGCGATCCGGACCTGCTCACCTGGGTCCACGTGGCCGAGGTGCATTGCTTCCTGCAGGGGTACCTGCGGTATCGCCGCCCGAATTTTCCGGCGGCGCGCCAGGATCAGTATCTCGATGAGATCGCCTGCGTGGCTGAAGCGCTTGGCGCACGCGAGGTGCCGCGTTCACGGGCGGCCATTGCCGATTACATAGCGCGCATGCGCCCGCAATTGCGCTGCGACGATCGCACCCGCGCCACCTTGCAACTGGTCTTGAATGCGCCTGCTCCCAATGCGGTAGCGCAACCGTGGACACGGCTGATGATGCGCGGTGGGGTGGACCTGCTGCCGCCGTGGGCACAGGAGATGCTGGGCGTGACGCCACGCGGACCGCTACGGCGCGAACTGCTGCGGCGCTCGGTATTGCTGGCCGCGCAGCCGATCCGCTGGGCCATGCGCAATGGCTCCATCCACCTGGCACGCCGGCGCATGGGCTTGCCGCCGCAGCCTTGACGATCGCTCAGGAAAACAGACCCAGGCTGTCATCGGTGGCGATGGCCACGGCACCGGCCGCCGCTGCTACCGGTGCCAGATCGGTGGCATCGCGCTGACTGCGGCTGCCCGAGGCTTCGCTGCGGCCTTCGGGACCACTGGTGTCGCCGCTGCCATCGCGGCCGTTATCCCAATCTCCGCTGGCACCGCCACCATCGAACTGGCCCTGGAAGGCATCCGGATCGGGACTGCGCTCACTGACATCGCGGAACAGGCTTACACCCTGGCTGGACGTGGTGAAGCTGAACAGGGCGGCATTGTCTTCGCCATCGCGGCGCTGCGCGCGGCGTCGTGTCACCGGCTGTACCGCCGGCAGTTGTGCCAGCAACGCGCGCAGCTGGAGCCAGCGCGCTTCCTCCAGGCCGCTGCCGCTGTGCAGCGATTGCCGGATCAGCTGCACCAGCGCCACCAGCGCACGGGACGCGGTCAGCAATGCGCGCCGCTCCTGATCCAGACGATCCAGCTCGGCGCGCAAGGCGGCAAGCTGCCCATGGCGCTGGCGGTCGATGTGGCGGGTCAGGCGCACACGCATCAGGGCCAGCGCCTCGCGATAGGCGGGACCGGCCAGCCAGGCCATCCAGCCGAACCACATGCAGCGGCGCTGATGGCGGGCGAAGCTGTCGAGGATGAGTGCATCGACGAAATCGGGCACTTCCCGCTGCAGGCGCGCCAGCGTGGAGCGCGAGATGGCGGGCAGCAATTGTTTTTCCACCAGCCGGATGCGATAGCGGCGGCGCTGGCGATCGGCGATCTCGATATCGCGCCGGATCTTCTTCAGACGCGGACTGAGTGCGCTGTCAGCCTGTTCAAGAAGCGGCAGGGCTGCGCGCAATTCGGCACGCTGGGCGTCGGTCAAGGGAGGGATGCTCATGCGGCCAGCTCCTCGCCGTCTTCGTGACGGCTGGCAAAGTAACGCGCGAAATAATCGCGCAGGCCCGGCTTGTCCATCGTCGCGGCCCATTCCAGCGGCTGGCCGGGATGGATGGCGAGGTCGTTCCAGGGGTCGTAGCCGAGGTCGGTGATGTCGTGCATGCGCAGGAAATAGCGGCGATTGATGGCATCGCCATGCCACAGGTGGCGGATGTGGCCGGGTACCACGCCCAAGCTGCCGCGCACCTCTGCGTGGAAACGCGCGCTCCATTCGCGCAGATGTGACAGCTGGCGCGGCTCATGCTTGAGCGCATTGCGGATGCAGAAGTTGCAGTCGTTGAAGATGGCATGCGCCATGAAGTGATCGGCACTGCCGGAGATCGCACATTCGTAGAGGCCGACACGGTCGAAGATCTCGCGATGCATGGCCCAGCCATAACCGGTGTGGCCGTGCAGGTCGTAGCGTCCGGCATTGAGCGTGGCAGGATCCCTGGCCATCACGCTGGCGAAGGAATGGCAGAGGTCGGGCGTGGCCCCGGCCTGACCGTGACGATCCAGCCGTGTGCAGGTCTCGAACACCTGCACCACCCGATGCCGTTGCAGTGCCTGTACCAGATCGGCCGGCCAGCGCGGATTGTCGAACAGGATGTCGCAATCGATCCAGGCGACGAAACGGCAGCTTGCAGGCAGCCAGGAAGCGCCGAGATTGAGCAGTCTTTCCTTTTGCCACAGCAGGGTTTCGGAGCGGATCTGGATCACGTCCAGGCTGGGCGGCAGGTCGAAGGGCGCATCGCCGAAGGCACATTCCACGGTCAGGCAGGGGACGCCGGCCTCCCGCATGCCCTGCATGAACAGTCCGTAATTGCGCCGCCGGCTGGCATAGCCGACCGGATTGAAATAGGTGGTGATGACGAACAGCTCGGACATGGCGCGGCGCTCTTGTTGTCGTTATGGCTGATAGACGCTGATGCGTCAGCCGCCTAGACCGCGCTTATTGCTGGAAAGTTCGCAGATAGGCCAGGATGTCGTCGATCTGCTTGTCGCTGCCGATGCCCCAGAAGCGCATCTTGTTGCCGGGGACGACATCGCTGGGCGCCTTGAGGAAGGCCCGCAATTTGTCTTCGGTCCAGATGAAGCCGGCCGAGGCCATCGCCGGGGAATACTTGAAATCGGTGGTGGAACCAGCCTTGCGCCCGATCACGTTGGTCAGCTGCGGACCAAAACCGGCGCGCGCCGAGGGACCTACCGCATGACAGCTGGCGCATTTGGCGAAGGCGGCGCGGCCAGCCGCGACATCTCCCGCCCCCAGTGCGGACAACGGAGCAACAGCAATGACAAGGGCGAATGCCAGGCAATGATTGGGGCGCATGGATCGTTCCGGCCAACGCCGGCATCAGGAAATTACTGGATCACGAAATGGCTGGCTTCGACACCGGCTTTCTGCAGGAAAGCCAGCAGCGAATCCGCCGTAGTGGTCTCGATTCTATCGCTGAAGCGCAAGGCGTTGGGATGATCGTCAAAAGCGATGTTGGCCTTGAACATGCGTCCGCCCAGGCGCGTCATCGGTCCCAGGTTCAGGGTGTCCGGCACGTAGCCCTTGAACTTCAGCCAGGCCTGCGCCTGCTCACGCGTGGTGATCTGCGGCGCCAGCGCCATGGCGAGCATTTCGTTGACCCACTGGTTGGACTGCTGGTAGCGCGTCGCCCAGGGATAAGCCAGCATGTTGTACTGCGCTTCATGCAGGCGCGTGACCTGCGGGCGCACGAGGATCGCACGCAGGCGCTGTTGCACCTCCGGCTGCGGCACGGCCACATAGGCCTCCAGCAGGAAGGGAGAATCCATGAAGAACTGCCCCAGCCCCTGTTCATAGAGATTGCTCACGGCCGTTCCGCATTCGTTGAGCTTGTGGACCACAACCCACTGCTGGCCATCGCGATAGGCAAACGCCAGGTGCGAATAGCGTTGCCGGTACTTGCTCAGGTCTTGCCCGACACGGCCGATGATGACCACGTCTGCACCGCTGGCATTGAGCCGCTCGACGGTGCGCACGGCCATGTCCAGCTGGGCTTGCACGGCGGTGGCATCAGGGATGGCCGGTTCGCAGGACTGCCCGGCGTGCGCCGCCAGCGGTGCTGCGACGGCCAGGACCAGACCGGCAAGCAGGCATTTGATACGAAGTTGAAACAAAGCCATGGCGATCTCCCCTTGTGCCGGTCAGGACAGTTTCTCGCTCTTGAGCAGCGCCCGGCCCAGCGCATTGGGAATGATCGCCAGCACCTTGCCGGAGGCCACCAGCAGCGTGCCGGACGCAGAGGTCACGAACGTGACCGATTCACCGACGCCCACCGAGGCCGCGCCGCTGACATTGGCACCGACCGTGACCGAACCACGGATGCCCTCGCCCACTTTTTCCAGCACATAGACCGTACCATCGGCGGAGGCTTCCACGCCCTTGACCACGTAGCGTCCGCCTTCGGAAATGAAGGCGGCAGGCAGCATCACCGAGACCACCACCGACACGGTGGACGCATCGCTGTTGCGCGACTGGGCATGTACGGGGGCGCTCAGGAGGGCGGCGATCAAGACGCAGGAAAGCGTGAGGCGATGCAGCAGCGGGCTGTTCATGATGGACTCCTTGTTCTTTGACTGATGAGGGATGTGTGAATGACGGCTTGCTGGTCCGCCTTGGCGGGTCAGCGGGACGCACTGTAGCAATGCCCCTGCAGAACGTGGATCACCTCATCAGAAAGCGCAGTTCCTGTCGCATCCGGTATCGAAATACAATACCGGCCAAACATCGCGCGCCACGCGCATCACAAGGAGGAAGGACATGGCCCAGGCCGAATCGCTGGTCAATGCATTGAAGAATCTGCTCAAGGCGCGTGGCATCACCTATGCGCAACTGGCCAAGGGACTGGGCCTGAGCGAGGCCAGCGTCAAGCGCATCTTCGCCGAGCGCAGCTTCACATTGGAGCGGCTGGATCTGGTCTGCACGCTGCTGGGCATCCAGATCAGCGACCTGGCGCGCATGGTGGTGGCCGAGCAGCCGGTGCCCTCGCGCCTGACCGAAGAACAGGAAAAGAAACTGGTGGCCGATCCCAAGCTGCTGCTGGTGGCCGTGCATGCCCTGCACCAGTGGACGCTGGAAGACATCCTCGCCAGCTTCGCCATGAGCAAGGCCGAATGCATCCGCCTGCTGGCGCGGCTGGACAAGCTGGGCATCCTCGACCTGCTGCCCAACAACCGCATTCGCGTGCGCGTCGCGCCGGACTTCACGTGGTTGCCGGGCGGGCCGATCCAGCAGTATTTCCGCGCGCAGTTGCGCAATGATTTCTTCAACTCCCATTTCGACAAGCGGGGCGAGAAGATGATCATGGTCAGCGGCACGCTCTCCGAGGAAAGCAATGCCGCCGTACAACGCGCCATGAACCGGCTGTCCTCCGACTTCCTCAGCGCGCATCAGCAGGATCTGTCGCTGCCGCTGGAACGGCGTCATGGCACGGCGCTGATCGTGGCCCTGCGGCCCTGGACACCGGCGCAATTCCGCGATCTGCGCCGCGTAGAAGACGAATAGGACGATTACTTCGCCACCGCCACCGGCCGGCCGCCCGGCGCATGATCGCGCCGCTCGGCCAGCACGCCCCACACCACCAGTGCCAGCAAGGCGATCCCGGTCAGGGCCGCAAAGGCCGCGCCATAACCGTAATGCTTGGCCACCACGCCGGCCAATGCCGGGCTCATGGCTGCACCGATGGACTGGATGGTCGTGACCGCACCCAGGCCGATGTTGATGTGGCCGCTACCCTGCAGGATGCGCGCCACCGAGCCCGGCAGGGCCACGCCCAGCAGACCCGCACCGACGCCATCGAGCATCTGCACCGGCAACAGCGCCCAGGCCGAATCCCATACCCCGGCCACCAGGCCGCGCACCGGCAACGCCAGCAGTGCCACGGTAATGAGCAGCCAATAGCCCTTGCGGTCGGCGAAGCGGCCCGCAAAGAGCGCCGTGGGAATCATCACCAGTTGCGCCACGATCACGGTCAGCGCCGTATAGAGCGCCGGATCGGCATGGCCGCGCGAGACCACCGACTGGCTCAGCAAGGGCAGCATGGCTGCATTGCCCAGGTGGAAGAGCATCATCGCCAGCGCCAGCAGCATCAGCGGGCGCGACCCGGCCAGCACGCGCCAGGTGGACACCTGCGGCTGGTCAGCGGCACGTTCGGGGTCGAGGCCACGGGCGACATCGTGGTCGATGTCCTCGGGACGGATGCGCGAGAGGCACACCAGCGACGCCATCGCCATCACCGCCATCAGCACGAACACCGCCGGCAAGCCCCAGAAGTAGCCGAGTGCACCGGCCAGCGCCGCCGAGAAGACATTGCCGCCGTGGTTCCAGGCCTCATTCTTTCCCAGCTGCGAAGGCAGGCCCTGCTGGCCGACGATGCCCAGCGTCAGGCCGGCAATGGCCGGTCCGATGATGGCCCCGACGATGCCGGTGCCGACCTGCGACACCGCCGTGATCGTGAAGCTGGGCGAGACCAGCAACAACAGCGAGCCCGCCACCACCAGCACCGAGCCGATGCCGACCACCAGCCGCTTGGCGCGCACCGCATCGGTCAGCGCCCCGGCGGGCGTGGTGGCCAACATGCCGGCAATGCCGCCCAGCGTCATGACATAGCCGATGTCGTCCGCGGCCCAGCCGTGACCCATCAGGAACACACCGAGGAAAGGACCGAGCCCGTCGCGCACATCGGCCAGGAAGAAGTTCAGCCTGGAGAGCCAGGCGATCGAGCCCGCTTTGGTGTTCATCCGATGGGCCCCTTGAAGATGAAGAAGGCACCCAGGCAGATGCAGCCGAAGCCGACCAGGTGATTGATGGTGAACTGCTCACCCAGGTACAGCACCGAGAAGATCGAGAACACCACCAGCGTGATGACCTCCTGCATGGTCTTCAGTTCGGCGGCGTTGTAGACCGAGTGGCCGATGCGGTTGGCAGGCACCGCGAAACAGTATTCGGCCAGGGCGATGCCCCAGCTGACCAGGATCACCAGGTACAGCGGCCGGTTCTCGAACTTGAGGTGGCCGTACCAGGCAAAGGTCATGAAGACGTTGGAGATGATCAGGAAAACAATGGGAAGGATTTTTGGCGACATGGTTCTTATTCTTTATCAGGTGGATGAAATGACACGCGGAGAATCGGGCAGACCGCCGGCCTGCCCTGCCGCAACCCCTTATCGGACGCGGCTGTACAGCGGTTGCAGGGAATCCGCGCTGGCCCCGACATCAATGGCCTCGATGGCGGTACCGAAACTGTTGCGGGTCCCCAAGCCATTGGCAGCAAACGGCGCGCCAGGTTCCAGCGGCGTGCGCAGACTGTCGGGGGCGAAGCGCACGATGCTGCCGTCATCCAAGATGACGCCATTGGCTTCGCCACGCGGGCCGGTCAGCACCATGGCGATCTTGCCGCGCACCGAGAGCTGGCGCAGTTGCGCAGCGCGCAGATGGGGCGGCAGCGGCGGGTTGGCATCGAAGGCGGGCGGGCGGTCGATCACGGTCTGGCCGTTGGCCAGATTGACGATGGCATCGGCCTTGATCACGCCGGCCGCTTCAGCCTGGCCGAAGATGCGTACCGACTGGCCCGGCTTGACCGCGTTCTGCAGCGTCTGCGACAGGTGCGGCGGGAACTTGATCACGGTGCGCTCGCCCACCATCAGGCCATCGACTTCGCCGTAGGGATTGATCAGGAAGCGGCTCACTCGGCCTTCGGTGATGGGAGCCTGGGCGGTCATGGCGGCGTCATAGGTGGCGGGCGGGACCGGGGGTGCCATCGGGCCGGCGACCGGCGCGGCACCCGGCGGAGGCGGAGCAGGCGGCAAGGCCTGGGCTTGCGCCGCCATCATCGAACCCAACAGGGCCAGGGCCGAGAGCGCGGCCAGCGAACGGGGGAGGAAGGTGGAACGGTTCATGACAACTCCTTTGAGGTGAGAGGGGTACACCCTCTTTTGCAAACCCCGTGCCTGCCACGAATCCCATTTAAATCAATGACTTGCGAACTTCCCCTCAGGCACATGTGTCCGTTCCCGTGACACCTTGGCGTCCGCTGCCGGACACTGTCCGCGCCGCCATCACATGTCTTCGCCCAGCACCGCCTGTCCCTGGCTGCTCAACAACTGGCCGAAGCGCTCGCCTATCCATTGCGCGGTACTCCCCAGCGGGCGGCCCGGCAGCCACAGCATCTGCACCGACAGCAGCGGCAGGGCCAGCGCCGGACAGCGCAGCGGCACCAGTGCCTTGGCATGATCGAAATATTCGGCGACGTTGACCGGCAGGATGGCCCAGCCCAGGTTGTCGGCCACCATCTCGGCGATGCTGTAGTGATTGTCGGAGCGCCACAGCTTGGGGCTGTAGACCGGTTCTTCGACGCCATCGGCCTGCAGGATCAGTTGCCGGTATTGCGCCAGGTCGGTCTTGCGCAGGCGTTCGCGTGCGGCCAGGGGATGGCGCGGCGAGACGAAGATGCCTTGCGCCACCGAGCCGATGTGGCGCTGGTCGAAGCCGCTGGCCACGCGTCCCCGGTCGAAGTGAAAGCCGATGTCGGCGCGGCGCTGCTGCACGGCTGCCACCACTTCGGCCGGGGTGCCATCGAGCAAGGTCAGTTCCAGCGCCGGCGCGCGCGCCGACAATTCCCGCAGCAGCACGCGCAGGGCGGCATAGGGCAAGGCCTCGTCCAGCACCATGGTCAGGCAGGCTTGATCGCCCAGCGAAAAAGACCGGGCCCGTTCTTCCAGCGCATCGGCCTGGCGCAGCACCTCGCGCGCTTCCTGCAGCATGGCCGCGCCGACCTCGGTGAGGCCGGCCTTGTGGGCCGAACGGTCAAAGAGCGTGACGCCGAGATCGACTTCCAGCAGCGCGATGGCCGTACTGACGGCTGATTGGGCCCGGCCCAGGTGGCGTGCGGCGGCGCTGATGGAGCCCTGTTCGGCTGCAGCGACGAACTGGCGCAGTTGATCGAGATTCCATTGCATGTGGCACTCCATCTGACTTATCGATAGATATTATCTTTGTCGATCTGCCCTGACGGTGGATCATACTGGTTTTCCCACAAGGAGATTCCATGCAGAAATCACATGACCTCACCCGGACCGTGCGCCTGCGTCCGCTGGAGCGCGAAGACCTGCGCTTCGTCCATCACCTGAACAACAATGCGACGGTGATGCGCTACTGGTTCGAAGAACCTTATGAAACCTTCGCCGAACTCTCGGCCCTGTTCGAGGCGCACATCCACGAGCAGAACGAGCGCCGCTTCATCGTCGATGCCGATGGCGACAGCAGCGGCCTGGTGGAACTGGTGGAAATCAACACCGTCCACCGCAGTGCCGAATTCCAGATCATCATCGCGCCCGCCTCCCAGGGGCGCGGGCTGGCCGTAGAGGCCACGCGGCTGGCGCTGGACTATGGCTTTTCAGTGCTGAACCTGCACAAGATCTACCTCATCGTCGACCGCGAAAACGAGAAGGCCGTGCATGTCTACGCCAAGGCCGGCTTCCGGCAGGAGGGTGTGCTGAAGGAGGAATTCTTCATGAACGGCCAGTACCGCGACGTGATCCGCATGGGCATCTTCCAGCGCGATCACCTGGCCCGCATGCAGGCCGAACCGGCGCAGGAACACGCCGCACCCGCCATCGTGGAGACGGCGGTGCATTGAACCGCGCTCACTGAACGCACTGAACTCACTGTTTGCGTCGAATTGATTTATCCACAGGAGAATCCAGCATGTCCGCTTACCTGACCCTGGCGGTGGCCATCGTGGCCGAGGTGATCGCCACCACCGCCCTCAAATCCTCACAGGGATTCACGCGCCTGTTGCCGGGCATCATCGTGGTGCTGGGCTATGGAGTGTCCTTCTATTGCCTGTCGCAGACCTTGCGCACCATGCCGACCAGCGTGGCTTACGCGATCTGGTCGGGCGTGGGACTGGTACTCATCACGCTGGCCGCCTGGCTGATCCATCAGCAGCGGCTGGACTGGCCGGCCGTGGCCGGCATCGCGCTCATCGTTGCGGGCGTGATGGTGATCAACCTGTTCTCGGCCAGCGCGGCGCACTAGCGCATATCAAGCGCCCATCAGGCGCGCACTTCGCGCCGCATCGATTGCGGTGCCACCCCAAAGCCGCGCAGGAAGACTTCGCGCATGTGGCGGCGATCCCGGAAACCGGTCTCGCGCGCCACCACTTCCAGCGGATGGCGGCTTTGCTCGATCATCAGGCGCGCCGCTTCCAGCCGCAGGCCCTCGATGGCCTTGGCCGGGGATTGCCCGGTCTCCGCCGTGAATACGCGGGTGAACTGGCGCGCACTCAGGTTGGCCTGCTCGGCCAGTTCTTCCACCGTCAGCGCGCGCTTGAGATGGCGGCGCGCATAGTTCAGTGCATCCTGGATGCGATCCGTCTTGGGGGCCAGCGCCAGCATTTCCGAATGCTGCGACTGGCCACCGGCGCGATGCTGGTGCATTACCAGCTTGTGCGCCACGCTGCGCGCCACTTCCTCGCCCAGGTCCTTGCCGACCATGGCCAGCGCCAGGTCCAGCCCGGCGGTCATGCCGGCCGAGGTCCACAGCGGACCATCGACGATGTAGATGCGATCGTCTTCGATCTGGATATCAGGAAAGCGCGTACGCATCGCCGCAGCAAACGCCCAGTGCGTGGTGGCGCGGCGGCGTGCCAGCAGTCCCGACTCGGCCAGTACGAAACCGCCGGTGCAAATGCCGGCGATGCGCCTGGCCTTCTTTGCCGCCCGTTGCAGGAAGGCGCGCTCCTCCTGGCTCGCTGGCGACTCCAGCGGATTGCCCACGCCGCACACCACCCAAGTATCGATGGTGGCCGTGGCAGCCGCCCTGGTGGTGCTCACGCACATGCCCAGGGACGACGTGATCTCGCCACCCGCGACCGAATAGTTGTGCATGCGGTAGAAGTCGTGGCCCACGACCTTGTTGGCATATTCAAAGACCGACTGGGTGGCCAGGCCCATGACCTGGAAACCTTCGGTGAGCAGGTAGCCGATGTGGTGCATGTCCGACTCCGTAATGATGTCTCAAAACACTACCATATACGTCATTCAGGAAGTCCGCAAGCGACCTAAGATGCACTCCATCGACAACCCACATCGAAGGAGAACAGCATGAACCAGCCACACACCCAAGCCCGTCGTGGTACCGCCCTCGTCACCGGCGCCTCATCCGGCATCGGTGCCCTCTACGCCGACCGTCTGGCCCGCCTGGGCTACGACCTGATCCTGGTGGCCCGCAACCGCGACCGCCTCAATACCCTGGCCGCGCGCATCACCACCGAAACCGCCCGTAACGTCGAAGTGCTGGAAGCCGATCTTGGCCAGGCTGCATCGCTGGCTCAGGTGGAAGAAAAACTGCGCAGCGATGCCAGCATCACCCTGCTGGTCAACAACGCCGGCATCGGTACCCACACGCCGCTGCTGCAAAGCAAGGTCGAGCACATGACCGACATGATCGCGCTCAACGTCACCGCGCCGACCCGCCTGACCTATGCCGCCGTGCCCGGTTTCGTGGCCCGTGGCCGGGGCGCGGTGATCAACATCTCCTCCATCGTGGCCGTGGCGCCGGAAGTGCTCAATGGCGTCTATGGCGGCAGCAAGGCCTTCGTGCTGGCCTTCTCGCAATCACTGCATCATGAACTGGCTAACCAGGGCGTGCAGGTCCAGGCCGTGCTGCCGGGTGCCACCGCCACCGAGTTCTGGGCCATCGGCGGCCTGCCGGTGGAACACCTGGACCCGGCCATCGTGATGTCGGCCGAGCAGATGGTGGATGCGGCGCTGGTCGGCTTCCAGCGCGGCGAGCTGGTCACCATTCCCTCGCTGCATGACGAAACGGCATGGACCCGTTTCGACAGCGCGCGCCAGCAGATGGCAACCCAGCTCTCTGCCAATACCCCGGCACCACGCTATGCCGGTAGCGATCTCCACTGAGCAGCCCGCAAGGCCCCCGGTTCCTGCCTTTTTTGCCCTGATATGAAGCTTGCCGCCACGGCCCCCTGCGGGCGGGTGTGTGCGGCCTGTCCCAACTGACCTGGTGAAGGAAAATCATGAAACTCACCGCCGGCACCTGC
Source organism: Herbaspirillum sp. Her4 (assembly GCF_057961335.1). Classification (NCBI taxonomy): domain Bacteria; kingdom Pseudomonadati; phylum Pseudomonadota; class Betaproteobacteria; order Burkholderiales; family Oxalobacteraceae; genus Herbaspirillum; species Herbaspirillum sp. Her4. Next base: position 837,208 of record NZ_CM176330.1, read on the forward strand.
GCACTGGCTGGCCTGCTGCTGGAGCAGCGCCTGCACCGGACCTAAGCGACTGCGCCGCCCTGCTCTTCCAGCTTGCGATACAACTGCTGACGCGAGATGCCCAGCCGGCGGGCGGCTTCGGCACGATTGCCGTTGGCCGCTGCCAGCGCGCGCTGCAGCATCACGCGTTCGACCTGCGCTATGGCCACGGCCAGCTCACCGTCCCAATCGATGGCGACGTCGCTGGCATTTTCCGTGACGCTGCGGTCGGCCAGGGCGATATCTTCCGGTTCGATGCAGGCACCATGGCTCATCACCGCCGCGCGTTCCATGGTGTTGCGCAACTCGCGCACATTGCCCGGCCAGGCGTGCTGCAACAGGCGACGCGCGGCGGCAGGACTGATGCGCTTGGGGGCATCGCCGCCCTGCTGGCGCAGGAAGTGTTCGGCAATGGCGAGGATATCGCCGGGACGCTCGCGCAGCGGCGGCACCTTGATCGGCAAGACCTGCAGGCGATACCACAGATCTTCGCGGAAACGTCCCTCGCTGATTTCCTGCGGCAGGTCGCGGTGCGTGGCGGCGATCACCCGCACGTCCACCTTGACCGCCTGCTGGCCGCCGACCGGCGTCAGTTCGCGTTCCTGCAGGACACGCAGGATCTTGGCCTGGGTCGGCAGGGCCATGTCGCCGATCTCATCCAGGAACAGGGTCCCGCCATGGGCCTCCTGGAAACGTCCCAGACGCGCGGCGGTGGCCCCGCTGAACGCGCCCTTGACGTGGCCGAACAGTTCGCTCTCGATCAGCTCCGCCGGAATGGCCGCGCAATTGATGGCCACGAAGGGACGTGCGGCGCGCAAGCCATTGCGATGCAGGGCACGCGCCACCAGCTCCTTGCCGGTGCCGGTCTCGCCCAGGATCAGCACGGTGGCGTCGCTGGTGGCAGCGCGCCCGATCTGCTTGAAGACCTGGCGCATGGCTTCGCTGTCGCCGACCAGGGCATTGCGCTCGTCACCGGTTGCGCTCTGCGTGACGCTGGCGTCTTCGGTTGCGGCCGGGCTCTGGCGCAGTGCGCGCTCCAGCGTTTCCACCAGGGCCGCGCGCGGCACCGGCTTGGTCAGGTGATCGAAGGCCCCCAGGCGGATGGCTTCGATGGTGTTGTCGCCGCTGGCGTAGGCGGTCAGCATGATGCAGGGGATGGCGGCGATGGCCGGGGCGCGCTGCAGGAAGACCAGGCCGTCTTCCTCGGGCATGCGCAGATCGACGATGGCGGCATCGACCGCATGCGCGGCCAGCAGGGTCAGGCCGGCAGCCGTACTGCCGGCTTCAAGGACTTCGTGGCCGAGGTCGCCGACGGTCTCGGCCAGGCTGCCGCGAAAGGCAGCATCGTCATCGACGATCAGGATGCGCGCCATGGCAACTCCATTTCAAAACGGGCACCGCGTTCGCTCGCGGCCAGGTGGATGACGCCGCCATGCGCATGCACGATCTCGCGCACCAGCACCAGGCCCAGGCCGGTGCCGCCAGTACGCTGGCTGACGAAGGGGTCGAACAGACTATCACGCAATTCCGCCGGCACGCCCGGACCATCATCGGCCACCCACAGCAGCAGTCGCCCGTCCTCGCGCAAGCGCGCACCCAATGCGATGTGGCCGCCTGCGGTGCAATGCGCCAGGGCGTTGAGCAGCAGGTTGTCCACCGCGCGCGCCATCTGCACCGGGTCCAGTGCGCTGGTGACAAGACTGCCGCCAAAGCTGGCGGCATCGATGGCCGAGGCCAAGCGCACCTGCTGGCGCTCGGCCAGTTCGGCGTGGGCCTGGCAGCGGGCCTCGATCCAGCTGGCCAGATCGACGGCCTGGCGCTGCACCTGGAACGGTTGCGCCAGTGCCAGCAGGCTGGCCACCAGCGTATCGAGCCGCTCGGTCTGGCTGACCACCATTTCGAGCGCGCCGGTCACGCGCGTCTCGCGCACCTGGGCGGGGGCGGCCAGGGCATTCTCGGCTTTCATGCGCATGGCCCCGATGGGATTGCGGATTTCATGGGCCATGCCGGCCGCCACCCGGCCCAGCGTGGCCAGCCGTTCGGCGTGGGCCAGCTGGCTGGCCAAGCGTTCGGACTGGCTGCGCCAGCGCGTGAGCGTGGCCCCCAGCCACACCCCGCTGATGATGACGAAGGCCAGCAGCAAGGCGCTGGCCACCAGCAACTGATTGAGCACGCTGGCGCTCATCACCGGCACGCGCTTGAGGGTCCACGCCGCCAGCGCCACCTTGCCCAGCGGCACCGGGCAGGCGGCGAACACCACCGCCTCGCGCAAGCCGGGCCGCACGTCGGTGACGGTCGTGCCGCCATCGAGGGCGCGCTGCGCAGTCGAGACGATGCGTTCCATTTCCGCACCCGGCGGATCACGTTTGATTCCGCTGCCGTCATAGGTCGGGAAGGCATAGGCCACGACGTCGCGCTGGGGATGCCAGAAACCGCCCTCCACCCCGGCCTGATCGCGCAGGGACAAGTCGATCACCGCCTGCATGATGGAGCTGCCGGGCAGGCCATCGCCATCGGCCGCCGTGCGGGACGCGCCGCTGCCGGAAGAGAGCGCATGGGCCAGGCCCGCGCTCATGGTGGCGCAGCTGACGGCGGCCTGGCCGGTGGCCTGGCTGATCTGCGAAGACGCGCCCTGGCGGCTCAGCTGCAGCAGCAGGAAGGCGAGAATGAGAGCGATCAGGGCGATGAAGGCCCACAGGATGACGAGGTCGCGCTTGATGGTGTTCTTGATGTTCAGGGAGCCTCCGGTGCGGCACAGATTCGGTTGACGACGCTCGCATTTGAACACGAAGCGGGCCACGCATTCTGCGATCAGACCGGCAGGGCTGCGCGGCGGTTCATCTTTTGTTGCAAGACAATCACGTTGCCGGCGATCAAGATGGAAGCGCTTTTTGCTTTATGCGTTAATTGCGCCTGGGGATTCGTGGGGGAACAAAAATCAAGCAGTTGAAGAAATACCTGGTCGTGGTATTGGGTATCGCCATGCTGATGGTGGTGGCCATGTGCGCCAGTACGCTTTATCAGAGCTATCGCCAGACTCGTCTTTCGGCGGTGGCCAACGCCGGCAACGTGACGCTGATCTCCCAGCGCGCCATTTCGCGCAACCTGGAGGTGCTGTCGCTGTCGCTGGATACGCTGGCCTACCGCTACCAGCATCCGCTGGGCGCACGCCGGCTGGAAGAGGCGCAGCGCTATGCCTATCTGTTCGGCAGCGCCGCCAGCGTCAGCCATATCGCGGTGATGGCCGTGATCGGCCCCAAGGGCGAGGTGCTGGCCAGTTCGCGCCGCCGCCCGGGCGAACCCGCTCCCAACTATGGCGACCGTGCCTATTTCACCGCGCACCGCGATGCGGACAATGTCGGCCTGTACGTCTCGCGGCCGATCCAGGCCAGCCTGGGCAATGAGCTGCAGGTGGTGGTGCTGTCCAAGCGGCTGTTCAATGACGATGGCAGCTTTGGCGGAGTCGTCGTCATGGCACTGGACCTGGCCTATTTCCGCGATCTGTTCGAGGGACTGTCGCTGGGTGCCGATGGCGTCATCTCGCTGTATTCGGATGATGGCGTGGCCTACATGCGGGTGCCGTATCGGGACGACGTCATCGGCCGCGATCTCAGTGGCAGTGCCAATTTTCAGCGCATCAAGAGTTCTCTCCAGCATGAGGAAGGCAGTTTCTTCGCGCGCGCCAACAGTGATGGCGTAGAGCGGCTCTATACCTTTCGGCGCATTCCCGACTCGCCGCTGATCGTCTTTGTCGGCTATTCGCAGGAGGCGATTTTCAAGAGCTGGCGCAAGACGCTCTATGCGGTGATCCTCTCGCTGTTCATCTTCACGCTGCTGCTGGCCTATCTGCTTTCGCACGTACGCCACGAGCTGCGCCGCCGCGTGAGCATCGAACGGCGGCTGGAAGAACTGGCCCTCACCGACGGCCTGACCGGCCTGCTCAACCGGCGCGCACTGGACGACGCCTTGCAGGCCACCTGGGAGCGCTGCCGGCGCAATCTCAATTCCACCTTCTCGGTGCTGTTCATCGATGTGGACTACTTCAAGCTCTACAACGACAGCTATGGCCACAAGCTGGGTGATGAGGTGCTGCGCGAAGTGGCGCAGGCCATCAACGAAAACCTGCCGCGCAATACTGACTGCGCCGGCCGCTACGGCGGCGAGGAATTCGTGGTGCTGCTGGAGCTGACCGAGGAACAGGGCGCGCTCCTGATGGCCCAGCGCCTGTGCGATGCGGTCTACAGCCGGCTGATCGTGCATGCCACCAGTCCCCTGCGCGTGGTCACCATCAGCGTGGGCGTGGCCACCCTGCAGCGCGGCCACCACCGCCGCGTGGAGGACGTGCTCAATGCCGCCGATGCCGCCCTGTACCGGGCCAAGCGGGATGGGAGAAATGCGGTGAGGGTCAGCGGGGTGGAGTGAGGCAGGGGTGGCGAGCTCGTCATGTGACGATATTGCGCACCATCTTGCAGGCCGCGGCTTGCATGCAACTTGACCTAACTTGACGCGGTGCGATGGTCTGCCTACCATCAGTCCACCATGCTCAATATCCCCTTGATCCTGCAATCGATGCAACAACGCGGCCTGACCAGAACCGCGTTGGCCACTGCCTGCGAAGTCAGCAAGGAAGCCGTGTCGAACTGGCTTTCCGGGCAATCTCTGCCCCGGCCACGCAAATTGCTGCGGCTGGCGGAGATTCTTCATATCGAAGTGACGCAACTGATGGCCCCCGATGATGAACCCGTCATCGCCTTTCGTACCACGGGTGGCCAGCGCGCCAGTGATGCTGCCAGGGAAGCTGCGGTTACGGCGGCAGAACATCTGCAGGAATTGCTGCCGCACTTGCCGCACCCCCGGCTGTTTTCCCCGGCGGTTCTGGAATCTCCCTCGCTGGAAGAAGCTTATCTGCTGGAAGCCACCCGCCAGGTACGGGACCGGCTGGGACTGGCCGATGATGCGCCAGTACAGCGCCAGGAGCTGCTAGCCCTGTTGCAAGGTTTCGGAGCCATCATGGTGCCGGTTTACTGGAACCGGCAACGGCACGGTCATGAAAATGCTTTGAGCATCTACCTGCCGCGCAGCAAGACCACCTGGGTCTTCGTCAATCTGCATGCGTGTATCGGCACCTTCAATGCCTGGCTTGCCCATGAGTTGGGGCACTGCTACACCCTGCACCGGCTGGCTGCCGATGAGGGTGAACTCTTCGCGGAACGCTTCGCCCAAGCGCTGCTGTTTCCTCCCGCTGCGGCTGCACGGGCCGCAGCGGAATTGGGCAAGGTCTCGGGCGATGAGGCCTTGCGTCTGCTGGCCTGGTATGCAGGCAAATACGAGGTACCGATGTCCACCATCGTGGCCCGGGTCGATCTCTGGCTGGCGCACCAAGGCCGCAAGGTCAGCGGGCTCAAGCGCAAGCAGCGAGGCTGCGATGTGCATGGAGAGGGAAGACAGGAAACGCTCTCCGTCAGCGCAGCCCTGTTCGGCGCTGAACAGTTGCCAGCGGAGCACTATATCCGCACCGCCGCTGACTTCTTCCGTACCCCTGTATTCGAGGCGCTGGCGTGCTGGCAACGCCGGCAAGGCGGCGGCTCGCCAGCCTTCGTGGCCAGCGCACTCAATGTCGATATCGGCCACGCGGTAGAAATCTCGTTTGCCCTCTCCCCGGCAAGCGGCATGCTTGCGTCATAGTGCCTCGGCTGATTCGCCGAACAGCTCCAGATATCGCCTGCGCCAGCCAGCTGGAAGCAAGGTTTCCATGCGCACCCAGGTCGAGACTGTGTCGCGACGCTGTTGCGAACTCAAACGCCCGTGCTGCTCCAGCAAATGCAGCAGGGTCAGGGAATCAATACAGGCCTGGGGTGCTTCCTCACCCGCCGCCATGAGGTCTCTGATCAATTCTGTCAGCGCTTTCTCGTCAGTTGCGATCACGCCGCGCAGCACGATGCCTGTGGCCAGCAGCTCTGTATCCTCGCACGACAGCGGCGTCAGCCTGGCGCCGCGCGTGTTGCGATGCTGGACGAACAGCCTCGCGTAGACCGCAAGCGGTCCGCGCTGCGCTTCGACCAGACGCTTCTTGGGCTGTGTCAGGCGCAACGCACCCTGCTCCAGGTCCACCGAGCGCGGGGGAATACCGACCTGCGAGAAGATCTGGCCGAGCCGGGAATTGGCCTTGAATTCATCAATGAGAGACGCCAGTGTCAGCAGCCGATAGCCGCCTACCACCTGTCCCAACAGCGGAAGGACCGGCGAGCAATAGAGACGAAGGAAGCAATTGGTATCGAGCAGAAGTATGCGGGGACTCGGCGCTTTCGGCATGGAAGAGCAGGCAGATTGACGAGGAGAAACAGGAGTCAAAAAGTATAGCCAGCCATGCTGCTGTCCCCGGCTGCTCTACCCGCTTCATCCAGCAAAAACCGATGAATGTGGATGATGGACTCCGGTCGTCCTGCATTCCGGCGCTGAAAATGACGAAGGGCACCACATGCATGGTGCCCTTCGCTCATCCAACACGGCAGTGACTGCCGCCTCCGGTCTTTCAAACGATCAGACCTCGCTCACATCCAGCGGCGCTTCGGTCTTCTCGATCACTTCTTCCTTGGTCACGCCGGAAGCCAGTTCGATCAGCTTCAGGCCGCCCGGGGTCACGTCGATCACGCCCAGATCGGTGATGATGCGGTTGACCACGCCCACGCCGGTCAGCGGCAGGTTGCAGTCGTTCAGGATCTTCTTGGAGGTGCTGCCATCCTTGGCCTTGGCCACGTGCTCCATCAGCACCACCACGCGGCCCACGCCGGCCACCAGGTCCATCGCGCCGCCCATGCCCTTGACCATCTTGCCGGGGATCATCCAGTTGGCCAGGTCACCCTTGGCCGAGACCTGCATCGCCCCCAGGATGGCGATGTTGATCTTGCCGCCGCGGATCATGCCGAAGGAGTCCGCCGAGCTGAAGAAGGACGAACCGGGAATGGTCGTCACGGTCTGCTTGCCGGCGTTGATCAGGTCAGGGTCGACCTGGTCTTCGGTGGGGAAGGGGCCGATGCCCAGCAAGCCGTTCTCGGATTGCAGCCACACTTCGATATCGTTCGGAACGTGGTTGGCGACCAGGGTCGGCAAGCCGATGCCCAGGTTCACGTAGAAGCCGTCCTGCAGTTCCTTGGCTGCGCGCGCAGCCATTTCATCTCTGGTCCATGCCATTTTCTGTGTCTCCTTATGCGCGCACGGTGCGTTGTTCGATGCGCTTCTCGGGCGTGGCATTGACCACGATGCGATGCACGAAGATGCCGGGGGTGTGGATCTGGTCCGGATCGAGCTGGCCCACTTCCACCAGTTCTTCCACTTCCACCACGGTGACCTTGCCGGCCATGGCGACGTTGGGGTTGAAGTTGCGCGCGGTCTTGTTGAAGACCAGGTTGCCGGCCTTGTCGGCCTTGTGTGCCTTCACCAGCGACACGTCGGCCACCAGCGAGCGTTCCATCACGTAGCGCTCGCCGTCGAACTCGCGCACTTCCTTGCCTTCGGCCACCAGCGTGCCCACACCGGTCTTGGTGAAGAACGCGGGGATGCCGGCGCCACCGGCGCGCAGCTTTTCGGCCAGGGTCCCTTGCGGGGTGAACTCCAGTTCCAGTTCGCCGGCCAGGTACTGGCGCTCGAACTCCTTGTTCTCGCCCACGTAAGAAGCGATCATCTTCTTGATCTGGCGGGTGGTCAGCAACTGACCCAGGCCGAAACCATCGACGCCGGCGTTGTTGGAAATGGCGGTCAGGTTCTGCACGCCCGAATCACGCAGGGCGGCGATCAACGCCTCGGGGATGCCACACAGGCCAAAGCCGCCGACCGCAATGGTCTGACCGTCCTTGACGATGTCTTTCAACGCGGTGGCCGCGTCTGGATACACTTTGTTCACGAGTCTCCTTTCGGCTCTTGTCTTGCGAGCAGGGTTGCAAGCGGGCCGGCGGACATGCCGGCTTCAACAGGGATGGGCGCAGGGGCTTCTCTTGCGCAACGTCCGCAGACGTCGCCGGGCCCCGTTCGGCTCCAAATAGCGCCAATTATCATAGGGCAGCTGAAATAGGCCATACAATACGGTAAAAATACCTGGCGCAATGCAGCATGGTACCGTCAGACAGACGGTCCCGCCAGTTGCGAGGGACCAGCCAACCATTGCAGCAACTCATGACCCAGCCACTCCCCATCGATTTCGAACAGGTTTTCATGCACGCGCCCATCGGCATGTGCGTCTCGCACAATCGCGTGATCCAGCAGGCCAACCTGGCCATGGCCGACATGTTCGGCTATGAGGTCGATGCGCTGCGCCAGACTTCCTTCCAGGAGATCTACCCCACCGCCGACGAATTCGAACGCACCGGCCTGCGCCTGGTGCCCATCCTCAACGAAAAAGGTTTTTATTCGGACGAGCGCATCATGAAGCGCTCCAACGATGAAATGTTCTGGTGCCACGTCACCGGCCATGCGCTCAACCGCGACAACCCGCACGCGGCCGGTATCTGGACCTTTGAGGATGTCAGTGCAAAACGTCCCATCGCCCCCGGCCTGACCCCGCGCGAACGCGAGATCGCCGCACTGCTGGTGGAAGGCAAGACCAGCAAGCTCATCGCCCGCCAGGTCGAACTGAGCCCGCGCACGGTGGAAATGCATCGCGCCCGCCTGATGCGCAAGTTCGCCGCATCTACCTCCTCCGAACTGGTGCACAAGCTGCTGAGCATCACGCCCTGATCACCCTTGATCAGAACGGCAGGCCCGCAAAACGCTGCGCCAGGAAATCCAGCATCGTGCGCAAGGTCGCCGGCATGTGCTTGCGCGAGGCATAGACGCCATAGATGCCCAGCTGCAAAGGCTCGTAATCGGGCAGCAATTGCACCAACTGGCCGCTGGCGACCAGCGGAGCCACCGTATAGGCCGGCATGTGGCCGATGCCCACGCCGGCCAGCACCGCCTGCAGCAACACCGTCACCTCGTTGGCGCTGATGGTGCCGCCTACCGCCACGCTTTGCGTCTGCTTCTTCGTCTGCGTCTTCGCGGCGGCAGCGCCCTTGCCAGCCCTGGCTTTTTTCTTCTTCGGTTCGAACTGCCACAGGCTGCGCCCCACATAGGAATGGGTCAGGCAATTGTGCAAGGCCAGGTCTTCGACCTTGCGCGGCATGCCATGGCGCGCAAGGTAATCCGGCGTGGCGCAAATGACCGAGTGGCAGACCCCCAGCGGACGCGCGATCAGATTGGGTTCCAGCCGGTTGGTCATGCGGATGGCCAGGTCGATGCGTTCTTCCACCAGGTTCACGGTGCGGTCCAGCGCCAGCAAGTCCACTGCCACCCCCGGATAGCGGCGGCCATACTCGACCACGGCCTGGATCAGCTGGGTCTGCGCAAAGGAGGTACTGGTCGTAATGCGCAGGAGCCCGCGCGGCGTTTCATCGGGCGTATCGAGAACATGGCGCATGTCCTCGGAATACTCCAGCATCTGGCGGCAGCGCGGCAGCAATTCATTGCCGGCGGGCGTGAGCGAGAGCCGCCGCGTGGTCCGATGCAGCAGGCGCGCACCAACCCAGTCTTCCAGCTCGGCCACGTAGCGCGACACCACCGGCCGCGACAAGTCCAGCTGCTCGGCCGCCGCCGACAGGCTGCCGCCATCCACCACCGTCACGAAAACCTGCATGGCCATCAGGCGATCCATCGGGGCCCCTTTTTCATTTGAACGATTTCAGAAACAAACTGTGATCGATTATGCTGTTTTTCGAAATCAAAAGCGATCCTATGATGGCGGCTCCTGACACCCATCCACCTCTTTCCGGAGTCGCCATGTTTTCCACCCGTCGCCTGCTGCGTCCCCTGCTGGCCATCGCTGTCACCGGCCTGCTGGCCTTCTCGGGCGCGGCCGTCCAGGCTGCCGCACCGCTCAAGCTCGACATCTACAATCCCGGCAAAGAAGCCATCTTCCCGGTCAGCTCGGTGCTGGTCACGGGTGAGCGCGAAGCGATCCTGGTCGATGCGCAATTCGGCCAGCGCGAAGCGCAGCAGGTCGTGGACAAGATCCGCGCCAGTGGCAAGAAGCTGACCACCATCTACATCAGCCACGGCGACCCGGATTACTACTTCGGCCTGGAAACCCTGCACGCCGCCTACCCGGACGCCAAGATTGTGGCCTCCGCGCCGACCGTGGAACACATCAAGGAAACGGCTGCCGGCAAGCTGGCCTACTGGGGCCCCAAGCTGGGTGACAACGCGCCCCGCGCCACCATCACGCCGGAAGTGCTCAAGGGCAAGACGCTGACGCTGGAAGGCCGCAAGCTGGAAATCGTCGGCCTGGACGGCCCGCAGCCAGATCGCAGCTTCGTCTGGATTCCCTCGCTCAAGGCCGTGGTTGGCGGCGTGGTGGTGGCCGGCAACATCCACGTATGGGTGGCCGATACGCAAAGCATGAAGTCGCGCCTGGACTGGCTCGGCACGCTGGGGCGCATCGAGAAGCTCAAGCCGGCCGTCGTCGTGCCCGGCCACTATGCCGCCGGTGCGCCGCTGGATATCGCCTCGGTGCGTTTCACCCGCGACTACCTGAAGGCCTTCGACCAGGAAGCCGCCAAGGCCGCCGATGGCAATGCCCTGATCGCCGCCATGAAGCAGCGTTATCCTGACCTGGGCGATACCGGCTCGCTGGAGCTGTCCGCCAAGGTCATCAAGGGCGAAATGAAGTGGCCCTGATCTGAACTGCATTGATCCGAAGCTGTTTGTCCTCCCTCTCCATCAGAAAGGAAACACCATGAAAATCGCACTCATCGGCGCCTCCGGCAACGTCGGCACCCGCATCGTGGACGAAGCCCTGCGCCGCGGCCACAACCTCATCGCCATTGCCCGCGACGCCGGCAAGATCGCCCAGCGTACCGGCGTGACTGCCGTCTCGGCTGACGTCAAGGACGCGGCCGCCCTGGCCACCGCCATCAAGGGCGCGGACGTGGTCGTCTCCAGTGGCCGCTTTACTGCCTTCGGTGCGGACGACCTCCTGCCGGCCCTGAAGGCAGCCGGCGTCAAACGTCTGGCCGTGGTCGGCGGTGCCGGCAGCCTGGAAATCGCACCGGGCAAGGCGCTCATCGATACCCCGGAATTCCCCGCCGAATACATGCCCGAGGCATCCGGTGGCCGTGACTTCCTCAATGCCCTGCGTGAAGAGACCGAGCTGGAGTGGACCTTCCTGTCGCCCTCGGCGCTGTTCATCGCCGGCGAGCGCACCGGCCAGTTCCGCCTGGGCCAGGATGCACTGCTGGTCGGTGCCGATGGCAAGAGCTGGATCTCCTACGAGGACTACGCCGTGGCCCTGCTGGACGAGCTGGAACAACCGAAGCACGTGCGTGCCCGTTTCACGGTAGGCTACTGATCCACTAAGCTTGACGGGCCTGACGGTGCAGAAAACGTCAGGCCCTGTGCCGATTCATTCAAGAGGAAAACGCATCATGACCACCCCCGCCGCCCCGCACGACACCGTGCTTCACTACATCCACGATCCGCTGTGCGGCTGGTGCTACGGTGCCGCGCCGCTGGTGGCGGCGGCCCGCGCAGTGCTGCCGGTGCAGGCGCATGGAGGCGGCATGATGGCCGGCCGCAATCGTCGCCGCGTCGATGCCCAGCTGCGCGATTACGTGATGCCGCACGATCACCGCATCGCGCAGATGACCGGACAAGCATTCGGGGAACCCTACTTCAACGGTCTGCTGCGTGATACCGACGCGGTCTTCGACTCGGCCCCGCCGATTGCGGCCGTGCTGGCGGTACAGGCGCTCAAGGGCGAGGCCGCAGGACTGGACATGCTGGCAGCGATCCAGCGTGCGCATTACCAGCAAGGGCGGCGCATCTCCGAAGTGGCGACGCTGGTCGAACTGGCGCAGACGCTGGACATCGAGGCCGCTGCCTTCACTGGCGAAATGCAGCGGATCGAACAGGAAGAACTGGCCAATCACATCGAGGCCAGCCGTGAATTGCTCAACTATGTAGGCGGACGCGGCTTCCCGACCTTCGTGCTGCAGCGGGGCGATACGCTGGAAGTGCTTGATACCGGGCGCTGGCTGGGGCAGCCGGAAGAGTGGGCGAGTTATCTGCGTGAAGAAACGGCCTCGTCGGGCGCGGCCGTTGCGGCAGCCGACAACGGGCTGGCGCAATGTGATCTGCAGACCGGCCGCTGCGACTGACCCGGCGTTCGTCCAGTCCTCCGACAAAACCTGCCGCACGCAAGCCTGCGCGGCAGGCACCTTCTGTCTCTCCTCGCCCCCTCCTCTGGTTGCCGATCCGCCGTGTCACGGCGCAATCGCATCCTTCTTCTGCCCCCGTCCAATCTTGTCCTGGCACACTTCCCTGCTTGACGCAGCCCGTCCATTGGGCGGTTTTTCTGAAGACTGCCGTTAAGTTTTCGGTGCTAATCAAACAAGCGCGTTTGCTCTACAGTGTGCGGTTTTCCCGGGGAAGGCGGCCGGCCCGCCGGGAAAAGAACAGCATCCCTTGTCTTCATCCTTAGTTCACGGCGGGCGGCGTTCCCACAGGAATCGCCCAACTCCACTGAATCAAGATCCGCACTTCCCGACGTTGCCTGTGGCATCAGAACGCCACATCGTCCACCCTTGCCTGCATGGGGTGGCGTCGGGAACGTACTACGAATAACTGCAAGTGTTCACTGGAGTGTGTATGGATTTCACCCGTCTGACGGTTTCTTCGCGCCTCAAGTTCGGCTTTGGTGGCGTGCTCGTGCTCATGCTTCTGATTGTCGGCATCTCGCTGAAAAAACTGGATGATGTGAACCAGCAACTGCTGTCCATCACCGAAGTCAACAATGTGGAGATCCTGCATCTCTCGACCATGCGTGCAGCGGCCTATGAGCAGTCGCTGGCCTCGCGCGGGATCGGACTGGCGACGACCCCGGAAGACATGAAACTCAACGCCGACAATCTGCAACGGCAGATCACCATCTATGCGCAAGCGGAAGCGGCACTGGCCAAGCTCTTTACGGAATTGCAAGAAACCACCGAGACCGAAAAGAATTCCCTCGTGGCGATCCAGAAGATGACCAAGGAAATTCTGCCCGTCGTCTCGGGCCTGATCGAGTTGGCCAAGGCGCAAAAGAGTGAAGAACTCAAGCCTATCCTGGACGGTCCGCTGGGCAAGATGCAGGCAGAACGCCGCAAGGCGCTGGCCGAGCTGTCAGCATTCGAAGACAAGCTCAACGACGATGCCAAAAACGAGGCGCTGGCCGTCTATGTGGCCGCGCGCAGGCTGTTGATCGCACTTGGTGTACTGGCCCTGGCAAGCGGCATCGTGGCTGCCGTGCTCATCACCAGAAGCGTACTGCGCCAGCTGGGTGGAGAACCGGCGGTGGCCGCTGCGCTGGCGGCACGGATCGCGCAAGGCGACCTGCGCAGCGAGGTGGATGCCGACAGCCGTCTTCCCAACAGCCTGATGATGTCGATGAAGAGCATGAACGCCGGCTTGCGCGAGATCGTGCGGGAAGTCCGCTCCGGCACGGATGCCATTGCAACGGCCAGCAGCCAGATCGCTGCGGGCAATCTCGACCTTTCCTCGCGCACCGAAGAGCAAGCCAGCTCGCTGGAAGAGACGGCCTCGGCGATGGAACAGCTGACGGCGACGGTGCAACAGAACGCCGACAGCGCCGGCGAAGCCAACCGGCTTGCCACCGAAGCCTCGGTGGTGGCCGCCGAGAGCGGACAGCTGGTCAAGGATGTGGTGATGACGATGGCGGCCATCGAGGACTCGTCCAAAAAGATCGTGGACATCATCAGCGTCATCGACGGCATTTCCTTCCAGACCAACATCCTTGCCCTGAATGCAGCCGTGGAAGCCGCGCGCGCGGGCGAGCAAGGTCGTGGCTTCGCGGTGGTGGCGTCGGAAGTGCGCAGCCTTGCGCAACGCAGTTCATCGGCAGCCAAGGAGATCAAGACGCTCATCGACGACTCGGTGGACAAGGTCGCCAGCGGCAGTGCGCTGGTCAACCGGGCGGGAGAGAGCATGAGCAATGTTGTCTCCAGCGTCGACCGGGTGGTGTCGGTGATCGGGGCCATCAGCGATTCCAGCGCCGAGCAGAGCAAGGGGATCCACGAGATCAACCATGCGATCTCGCAAATGGATCAGGTCACGCAACAGAATGCGGCGCTGGTGGAACAGGCCGCAGCAGCGTCGCAGGCACTGCAGGCGCAGGCGCGGCGGCTCAGTGGTGTGGTGGAAGTGTTTGCGATTGCCTGATGGTCGTCACAGCTGACACGGCACACCAAGCGCACGCAATGCAGCCCGTGTAGCAGTCACATCCACGTGATGAATACCGCGCCATCCCAGCGCCCGGCACCCATCGATATTTTTTTGCACATCATCGATGAAGACCAGCTCTTCGGGCTTGAGGCCCGGCAGGTGACGTGCATAGCGCTCCAATGCGATCTGGTAGATGCGCGGCTCGGGCTTGATGCAGCGCTCCTCGCCCGAGACCACGATATCGAGGAACAACTGCATGAAATCGTGGTGGTCGCGCGCATGCGGATAGGTTTCCGACGACCAGTTGGTGAGGCCGAATACCGGCACCTGCTGCGCATGCAGTTCGCGCAAGAGCGCTACGCCCTCCGGCAACGGGCCGCGCAGCATCTCGGTCCAGCGACCGTAGAAGGCGCGGATCAGTGCTTCGTATTCGGGATGCTGCCGGACCAGATCCGCCGTCCCGTCCGCCAGCGTGCGGCCGCCGTCCTGCTGTACGTTCCAGTCGGGCGAACAGATGTGCGTGAGGAAATGGTTGCGCTGCTGCTCGTCGGCGATCAGCTGCTGATACAGGTGCTGCGGGTTCCAGTCGAAGAGCACGCCGCCGAAATCGAAGACGACGGCGCGGATGGGGCTTGGTGCAGAAAACGTCATGGTTGAAATCCTTGGCATAGGACGAATATCAGGAACGAACCCGAGATCGCAGACAGCGCAATAGTAACCATCCAAAAATTGCTCCAACGGTGCCTCAGCGATCTTCTCCGGATCGCACTCATCCACCGCGAGTTGATCTCTGCGTCGATATCCCGCCCGCTCTTCTGCAAACAGGACCGCTGGACTTGCACGACCGATCAGGATGGCTTTATTGCGGACCTGGTCATGGGTACCGCATTTGGGACAGGCTTCAATTTCCTCTTGATCCCGATTAAGCATGTCGACACTCCTCTGGAACGACCAGAACTTGGGGTCTGCGAAAATGGATGGCCGTCATCTTATCGAAAATCGGACTGGAGCAGGCATGGTCGGCCAAGCCAGGTTAGAACTTTCGTGGCGCAAGACGATGCTATATCGCGTCATCGAACGTATTGGCGCATCAACTCGACAGCGACTCGACAGGAGCCACCGCGTCCGCCGGATTGATCAGAGAATGCAGGACATGATCCCGCCATTGGCCATCAATCTTCAGATAGTCACGCGCATGCCCTTCCTGCTGGAATCCCAGGCGCTGCAGCAGGGCCTGACTGCGCCTGTTCTCGGTGCGCGTGTTGGCCATGATGCGATGCAGGCCAAGCTGCGAAAAGACATGGCCGATGGCCTGCGACAGGGCTTCCTGCATCAGGCCCCGGCCTTGCGCTGCGTGATCGAGCGAAAAGCCGAGATGGCAGGCCTGGAACGGGCCGCGGACGATATTGGTGAATCCGCACTCGCCCACCATGGCACCGGTCGCGTTGTCGCGCAGGACCAGGTGCAATGCCTGTCCGGCGTCCATTGCGCAGGCCATGTCGTGGATACGTTTTTCCATGCTGTCCAGGGTAAAGAAGCTGCCGGATCTTTCCGGCTCCCACGGTTTCAGGTGGAGTCTGTTGCGCACATAGTAGGCAAGCAATTCCGGCGCATCCTGATGCGACGGTGAACTCAGAGTCAGGCGAGATGTCCGGAGCATGATCGCGGTGTCCATTCAAGCCGTCTCCTGATCCGTGGCGCGCGCCTGCAACGCCTCCACCAAATAATCAATGAGCACCCGCATCTTGGGCGCGATATGGCGCGACGCCGGAAAGAGCAAATAGGCCACGCCCTGATAGTTGCTATCGACAGTCCACTCCGGCAAAAGGCGGACGACACGCCCGGCCGCCAGGGACTCCCTGGCCACGAAATCCGGCACGCACCCCACGCCCAGGCCCGCTTCAATGGCCGCCAGCCGCATTTCGCTGTGATTGACCGCACATCGTCCAGTCACGATGATCTCTGCCGCCTGGGTGCCGGAAAGGAAACGCCAGCGATTATCGCGTTCCTCCTCCCCCAGCGTGAGGCAACTATGGCTCATCAGGTCTTCCGGGTGATGGATCGCGCCACGGCTTGCAAGATAATCCGGGCTCGCCAGCAGGCACTGGCTGACCGGCAGCAATGGCCGCGCCACCATCCCTGGCGGTGGCGTATCGGTCAGGCGGATGACCAGGTCGACACCTTCACGCAGCGGATCGACCAGCCGGTCCACCACCATCAGATGCACATCCACGTCCGGATAGCGGGCCAGGAATTGCAGCAGCACCGGCTGCAGCAGATGGCGGGAGACGGCCTTGGGGGCGCTCATCCTGACCAGCCCCCTGGGCGTGCCGGCATGGCCTTCGGCCGCCTGCACGGTGGCGCGTGCGGCGGCCAGCATCTTGCGTCCGTGCTCCAGCACGTCCAGTCCGGCTTCGGTCAGGCGCAACTGGCGGGTGGTGCGCTGGAACAGCGCCACGCCCATCATCTTTTCCAGACGGGCCACCTGGCGGCTCACGGCCGAGGGCGTCATGCCCTGCTGACGGGCCGCTGCCGAAAAACTGCCGGCGTCCACCACTTGCACGAACGTGACCAGCTCATGCAGTACCTCGGCCAACTCATTTGTTCTCATGCGGCACAACTCCTGTTCTTCGTTCCTGGCTAGTCAGGTCTCATCGGTCCCAAGACAATACACCAGCTCCGCCCAACGCCACGATGAGACCTCATGAACAAGACCTCCCTGCTGCACGCTCCCACCCGGCCGGCAACCCTGCTGCGACTCAATCCTGTTGAATGGGCGCTGCTGCTGGTCGCCGTGATCTGGGGCGGAAGCTACAGCGCCGCAAAAACCGCCACGGAGCAGTTGCCGGTACTGCAGTTCCTGGTGCTGCGGTTTGGCCTGACGTTTCTCCTGCTGGCACCTGCCTTGCGCAGCATCACTTCCGTTCCCGCGTGGAAGAGATCTCTGGCGGGGGCGCTCGTGTTGGGTATGGTCCTGCTGGCCATCTTCATCTGCGAGACTGTCGGCGTCTCGTTGACGACGGCCTCCAATGCCGCCTTCCTGATCAGCCTGTGCGTCGTCTTCACACCATGGTGCGAGTGACTGCTGCTGGGCCAGCGGCCCGAGCGTTCGGCGCTGATTGCGTGCGCATTGTCCTTTGTGGGCGCTGCCTTGCTGGCATTCCAGGATGGCATCACGCTCTCGCACCTGAGCTGGGGCGACGCACTGATGGTAGTGGCCGCGCTCCTGCGTGGTGTGATGGTGTGCCTGACACGCCGCCAAGGCCTGCGGTTCGGCTTGCCGGCACTCACGCTGACGGCGGTGCAGATGGGTGTCATGACGGCGGGATCGCTGGTACTCATGGCGGTGCTGCCGGGTCAGCGCTGGATGCCCCTTCCGGCCAGCGCCTCCTTCTGGTGGGCGATGGCGTTCCTGGTCTTGCTGTGTACCATCGTGGCCTTCTTCGTACAGAACCATGCGGCCGCACGCACCAGTGCGTCACGGGTGGCCCTGCTGATGGGCAGCGAGCCGCTGTGGGGGGCGCTCATCGCGGTGGTGTGGATGCAGGAACAGATGTCCCTGCAGGGCTGGATGGGCGGCCTGCTGATCGTGGGGGCCACGGGGTGGGTGCTGCGGCCGCGTACCCATTCCACCTAGCGCAGCCTACAAGCCCCGCAAGAAATCAAACAACTCCGGCACATCCGCATACCCCACATTGAAGCGGAAGCTGGTCTTGTGCGGTGCCGACAGGTGAAAGAAATCCCCCGGTGCCAGCCAGATGCCCTTCTGCCGCGCCCGGTCCGCGATCTCGCGCGCTGACAGTTCGCAGCCCTCGATGGTGGCCCAGCTGAACATGCCGCCACGCGCCGCCGTGAAGGGCGTCAGGCCCACTTCGGTGAGCTTGGCGTTCAGGGTGGACTGTGCATTGAGCAGGGTTGCATTGAGCGTCTGCACATGGCGCCGGTGATGGCCTTCGGTGAGCACGTTGTGCACCAGCCGCTCGTTGATCTCCGAATTGGTCAGCGTCAAGACCATCTTGGTATGCACGATCTGCCGCGCCAGTTCGCGCTGGCAGGCGATATAGCCCACCCGCAGCGAAGGGGCGATGGTCTTGGAATAACTGCCCACGTAGATCACCCGCTGCAGTCCATCCAGCGCAGCCAGCATGGGATCGGTGGCCTGCCCCAGTTCACGGAAGATGTCGTCCTCCACCACCCAGAAACCATAGCGCTCGGCCGTCTGCAGCACGCGCATGGCGCAGGCCGGCGTGTAGGACGTGCCGGTCGGGTTCTGCAGCACGCTGGTGGTGAAGAACATCTTGGGATGATGCTGGCGCGCCAGCGTCTCCAGCATGTCCGTGTCCACCCCGCCAGGCGTACGCGGCACGCCGATCACGTTCAAGCCCGCCAGGCGCAGCATCGCAATCAGGTTGCAGTAGCCGGGATCATCGATCATCACCGTATCGCCCGGCTGGGTCATGGTGCGAATGATCAAATCCAGCGCCTGCGTGGCGCCATGCGTGGTCAGCACCTGCTCGATGCCCAGCTCCAGCGCCCAGTGGCCAAGAAACTGCGTGATGAGCTGGCGCAGCGGGGCGTAGCCATAGGGATGGCCATAGCCGACCTGCTGCGCACCGGGCGAGCGGATGATGCGGCGCTCGGCCTGGTGCAGGCCTTCGTCGTTGAGCCACTTGCCGGGCAGCCAGCCGCAGCCAGCCTTGATGGGCACGCGCTCATCGGCAAACATTTCCGAGAGCAGCCAGGCCGAGTCGATCACCGGCTCGGGCGGGACGAACACCGCACGCGCCCCGGATTGCCCGGCCCGCGCGGCCACGAAGAACCCCGCCCCGCGCCGGGCCTGCAGCATGCCGCGCGCCACCAGCTGCTCATAAGCCTCCACCACGGTGGAAGAGCCGATGTCGTGATGCTGCGCGAACTGGCGCACCGAAGGCAGGCGCTCGCCGGAGCGCAATTCGCCAGACTCGATCAGCCCGGCCAGGCCATCGGTCACCTGCTCCACCAGGCGAGCGGCTGTCTTGCGTTTCAAATCCAGTTGCAGCGGCGCGCTGGCGGGCTTGGCCATGGCGTCCTTTCTGAGAGTGTATCCGGCTGGCGAGTGACTGCATTGCTCCCGACAGCCAAAGTGTAAGCGGAAATACTAAACTGTATTGGTCACTGTAGTGCTGCTTGCAAATCCCCTGAATCAGGCCGAATCCCCAGTGAATACAGGGATATCAAAGAACCGGCCAGCGTGACCGCAGCACATGCTTCTCACCGAATGGAGCAATACAGTTTGCCCCACAGACCAATACAGTTTCCAGCGAAAATCAAAAGTGTAGCTAACAATACGGGCGCTGTCTGGCAATAATCAAGCACTCCCGGTTTTTTCCAGAAATTTCCCTTTTTCACGGTGCCTGCCATGTCCAGCCAAGACCAAACGCATCCCTCCAGCCTGTCGGCCTACTGGATGCCCTTCACTGCCAACCGCAACTTCAAGGCCGCGCCGCGCATGCTGGTGTCCGCCGAAGGCATGCACTACCGCGACGATGCCGGCAACAGCATCCTGGACGGCACTGCGGGCCTGTGGTGCGTGCCGCTGGGCCACGCCCATCCCAAGATTGTGTCGGCCGTGCAGAAGTCCGTGGCCACGCTGGACTACGCTCCCTCCTTCCAGCTCGGCCACCCGAGCGCCTTCGAACTGGCCGAGCGCCTCAAGGCCTATACCGGCAACCGCTTCGCCAACGTGTTCTACACCGGCTCCGGCTCGGAAGCGGTGGATACGGCGCTCAAGATCGCCCTGGCCTATCACCGCGCCAAGGGCAACGCCACCCGCACCCGCCTGATCGGCCGCGAGCGCGGCTATCACGGCGTGGGCTTCGGCGGCATGTCGGTGGGCGGCATCGGCGGCAACCGCAAGACCTTCAGCACCGCACTGCTGCCGGGCGTGGACCACCTGCCGCACACCCACAACCTGGAAAAGAACGCCTTCACCAAGGGCGAGCCGGAATACGGCGCGCACCTGGCCGATGAGCTGGAACGCCTGGTCACCCTGCACGACGCCTCCAACATCGCCGCCGTGATCGTGGAACCGGTGGCCGGCTCCACCGGCGTGCTGATCCCGCCCAAGGGCTACCTGAAGCGCCTGCGCGAAATCTGCACCAAGCACGGCATCCTGTTGATCTTCGATGAAGTCATCACCGGCTTCGGCCGCCTGGGCACGCCCTTTGCGTCCGACTACTTCGATGTGGAACCGGATATCTTCACCACCGCCAAGGGCCTCACCAACGGCGTGGTGCCGATGGGCGCGGTGTTCGTGAAGAAGGAGATCCACGACGCCTTCATGAACGGTCCGGACGGCATCGAGCTGTTCCACGGCTACACCTACTCCGGCCACCCGCTGGCCTGCGCCGCCGGCCTGGCCTCGCTGGAAGTGTTCCAGACCGAAGGCGTGCTGGAAAATGCGCAAGCGGTGTCGGATTATTTCCAGGAAGCGGCGCACGCCCTGCGCGGCCTGCCGCACGTGATCGACGTACGCACCATTGGCCTCATCGCCGGCATCGAACTGTCCTCCATTCCCGGCCGCGTCGGTGCCCGCGCCTATGACGCTTTCGTGCGCGCCTTCAATGACGGCATCCTGATCCGCGTCACCGGCGACATCATCGCCCTGTCGCCGCCGCTGATCATCAACAAGCAGCAGATCGACGAACTGTTCGGCAAGCTGGCGGCCATCCTCAAGACCCTGGCCTGATCCCCTTCACCCAAGCAATGACGCAAGAAAGATTCATGGAAAAGATTGCACACTACATCGGCGGCAAGCGCGTCGATACCCAAAGCGGGCGCTACGCCGATGTCTTCAACCCGGCGCAGGGCGTGCCGGTGGCGCAGGTTGCGCTGGGCACGGCCGACGAGGTCGATGCGGCAGTGAAGGCCGGTGTGGCCGCCTTCCCGGCCTGGTCCAACACCCCGCCGCTGACCCGCGCCCGCGTGCTGTTCCGCTTCCTGCACCTGATCCAGCAGCGCGCCGACGACTTCGCCCGCATCATCGTGCGCGAGCACGGCAAGACCTTCTCGGATGCCCAGGGTGAAGTGGCGCGCGGCATCGAGATCGTCGAGTTCGCGGCCGGCATCCCGCAGATGCTCAAGGGGGAATACACCGACCAGATCGCCCGTGGCATCGACGCCTGGTCGATGCGCCAGGCGCTGGGCGTGGTGGCCGGCATCACGCCGTTCAACTTCCCGGCCATGGTGCCGATGTGGATGTTCCCCATCGCCATTGCCTGTGGCAACTGCTTCGTGTTGAAGCCCTCCGAGCGCGACCCGTCGGCGGCGCTGCTGATCGCCGACCTGCTGCAGGAAGCCGGCCTGCCCGATGGCGTCTTCAACGTCATCCAGGGCGACAAGGTGACGGTCGATGCCCTGCTCGATCATCCGCAGGTCAAGGCCATCAGCTTCGTCGGTTCGACCCCGATTGCCGAATACATCTATGCCCGTGGCTCGGCCAAGGGCAAGCGCGTGCAGGCCCTGGGCGGTGCCAAGAACCACATGGTGGTCATGCCCGACGCCGACATGCAGCTGGCCGTGGATGCCCTGATGGGTGCGGCTTACGGCTCGGCCGGCGAGCGCTGCATGGCGATCTCGGTGGCGGTGGCCGTGGGCAGCGCCGGTGATGAGCTGGTGGCCGCACTGGCCGAGCGCGCACGCAACCTGAAGATCAACGAAGGCATGGCCGCCGGTGCCGAGATGGGCCCGGTGGTAACAGCCGCTGCCAAGGAACGCATCGAAGGCCTCATCGGCCGTGGTGTGGAAGAAGGCGCGACGCTGGTAGTGGATGGCCGGGGCTACCAGGTCCCGGGTTTCGAGAAGGGCTTCTTCGTCGGCGGCACCCTGCTCGATCATGTGACGCCCGAGATGACGGTGTACAAGGAGGAGATCTTCGGACCGGTGCTGTGCGTGCTGCGCTGCCCGGACATCGCCAGCGCAGTCGAACTGATCAATGCGCACGAGTACGGCAACGGCGTGGCGGTCTATACCCGTGACGGCGGCGTGGCGCGCGAGTTCGTGCGCCAGATCGAAGTGGGCATGGTAGGGGTCAACGTGCCGCTGCCGGTGCCGATGGCCTTCAGCAGCTTCGGCGGCTGGAAGCGCAGTCTCTTCGGTGACCATCACATGTACGGACCGGAAGGCGTACGGTTCTACACCCGGGCCAAGGCGGTGATGCAGCGCTGGCCCAATACGGCCAGTGCCGGTGCGGAATTCGCGTTCCCGCAGATGAAATAAACAGGATCAACGGCATGAATTTTTCATGCCGTTTTTCTTTGGCGGGTGCGTATCATGAAGGGCCTGTCCCGCCCTGCCCAGACGGTGTTGGTGCAGAAAACGTCAGGCACGGTGCAGAAACGATCAGCCGTCCCCAGCGCACAGGAAGTGAACTTCGGGCTTGCACCAAAAGCAGCAAACCTTAGAAAACCAGACCGTCGTGGACGACCGGTGGAGACACACCGGCAGCACGGGGAGAACGGCAAACCACATTTGGAGACACGCTCTGCGGAGCGGCAGGAGGAGCCCCATGACGGCTCACGCCATGCGGCGCAAAAGCGCGCTGGAACAGCGTTTACGGCTTGTCACGTCCCGTATTGCAGCGGCTGCGCAAGACGGTGCGACCCTGTTGACCCACCCTTTTCCGCCGGTTCGTGGCGGAGGATTCCACACGTCCATGCAAATCATCCCTGCCCGGCTTTCCTTAGTTTTTCGGGAAGCACGGGCATGGAACTTGCGTTGACGGGCAGTACTGCAGCATTGCGCAATTCCATGGATGTCATCTGTCAATCGTAAGCTTCGAGGGAGAAACAAGCATGATCAGCCGTCGCAATTTCCTGAAACTGTCCGCACTGGCCGCACCCGGCGCATTGAGCTACCACGATGTGTTTGCCCAGGCCGAGAGCATTGCCTTCGGCTGTCCGGTGCCGATGTCCGGCCCCTTCGCCGCCAACGGCAAGTTCGCCGACATGGGCATGAAGCTGGCCCTGCAGAAATACGGCAAGGTGCTCGGCAAGAGCACCAGCTACGTGACCCTGGACACCGAAGGCAAGCCCGCCACGGCAGTGCGCAAGATGCAGGAGACCATCGAGAAGGGCACGCGCTTCTTCGCCGGCGGCATCCTCTCCGGCGAAGCGCTGGCCATGGGCAAGGAAGCCGACAAGGCGGGCGCGGTCTTCATCACCACCGCCGGGGCCGATGAGATTACCGGCAGCGATTGCAACCGCGCCACCTTCCGCTGGTCGGTACCGACCTTCGGGGCCATCGAACAGACCGTGCGTCCGCTGCTGGAGAAGCTGCCCAATGCCAAGCGCTGGTACACCATCACGCCGCAATATGTATTCGGCGAAGGCCTGCTGTCGGCGGCCAAGAACATCTTCAAGGAAAAAGGCATCGAGCACGTGGGCAACAGCTACCACTCGCTGACCGAGAAGGAATTCTCCGGCTATCTCACCAATGCCATGGCGGCCAAGCCGGACGTGCTGCTGCTGTTGAACTTCGGTTCGCAATCCTCGGATACGCTGCGCCAGGCGGTCAGCTTCGGCATGAAGAACAACTGCACCATCCTCATGGCCTGGGCCTCGGGACTGGAACAGTTCGAAACCCTCGGGGCCGATATCTGCGATGGCGTCTACTTCGGTGCGCAGTACTGGCACGCCATCGATTCGCCCTTCAACAAGGAATTCGTCAAGCTGGTCAACGACAATCTCAAGATCGATCCCAACTACAGCCTGGCCGGTTCCTACATCTGTACCAAGATCATCCTGGACGCCATCATCAAGGCCAACAGCACCGATCCCAAGGCGGTGATCGCGGCCATGGAAGGCATGAAGTACGAGGGCCTGACCGGCACCGAGGAAATCCGCAAGGGCGACCACCAGGTCATCAAGAACTACTACCTGCTCAAGGGCAAGGCCAAGGCGAAGATGGCCAACAAGAATGACTATGCCGACATCGTTTCCTCCGGCAAGTCCTTCCTGCCGCTGGAGAAGACGCAGTGCAAGCTGTGATGTGGCGTTGATGGGATGCTGCATTCCGGCACTCCCCTTTCCGTTCGGACTGAGTAGCCGCGTCAGCGGCGTATCGAAGGCGTGGCTTCCCCTGTATTGACGACGGCGCGCCTTCGATACGACCCTGCGGGTCTACTCAGTTCGAACGGTGATTTGGCTTGACTGAACTTCCTTGTTCTTCTCACGAGGTTCCATGAACATCTATCTGCTGCAGATCGCCAATGGCGTGGGCATCGGCATGCTCTACTTCCTGCTGGCAGTGGGCTTGTCGATCGTCTTCGGCCTGCTGCGCTTCGTCAATTTCTCTCACGGTGCCTTCTTCCTGCTGGGCGCTTATCTCTGTTACGAGGCCACCAGCCGCGGCCTGGATTTCTGGTGGTCGCTCTTCATTGCCCCCGCCGCCGTGGGCCTGTTCGCCTGGGTGGTGGAGCGCTTCGTGCTGCGCCACGTGTATGCCCTGCCGCATCACTTCCACATCCTCTTCACGGTCGGCATGGCGCTGGTGATCCAGGAAGCGGTGATCTCGGTCTGGGGACCGCTGGGCAACAATGTCTCGCCGCCGGATCTGCTGCAAGGCGTGGTGATGTGGGGCGGCTTTGTCTATCCCAAGTACCGCCTCTTCGTCATCGGCCTGACCGCCGTCATGGCGCTGCTCCTGTGGTGGGTGCTGGAAGGCACGCGCCTGGGCTCGATCGTGCGGGCCGGGTCGGAATCGACCGAAATGGTCAGCCTGCTGGGCCTGAACATCCAGCGCATCTTCAGCCTGGTCTTCGCCCTGGGGGCGGCCACCGCCGGACTGGCCGGGGCGCTGGCCGCACCGATACGCGGGGCTGATCCCTTCATGGGGGTCGAGGCGCTGGGCATCGCCTTCGTGGTGGTGGTGGTCGGCGGGCTGGGCAGCTTCTGGGGTGCGCTCATCGGCGGCATCCTGGTCGGCATCGTGCAGAGCGTGATGAGCACGGTCTGGTCCGAAGGGGCGCACCTGATGATCTATGTGGCCATGGCGGCGGTGATGCTGCTGCGTCCGAATGGCTTGCTGGGCCGGCCCGGCGCGGCCTGAGGCCGCATTACGTCACCTGACGCCACCTGACGTTTTCTGCACAGAGGCTTTCATGAAACAGATTGCGCATTTCCGTTACACCCTGCTGGCCGCCGCCGTGGTGCTGTTGCTGCCGCTGCTGCTGCCTTCAGGCACGCTGGCCACCGAAGTGCTGGTGTTCGCCCTGGCCGCGCTGGGCTGCAACCTGCTGCTGGGCTATACCGGCCTGATGTCCTTTGGCCAGGGCATCTTCTTTGGCGTGGGCAGCTATACCACCGGCGTGGTGCTGCTGCAGTTGAAACTCGCGCTGCTGCCCGCATTGGCCCTGGCGGCCGTGGGCGGCGCGCTGGTAGCGCTGCTGGTGGGCTGGTTCTCGATCCGCCAGCGCGGCACCTACTTCGTGATGCTCACGCTGGCCTTCGCCCAGATGTTTTATTTCCTCGCCTATACGTTGAAGGACGTGACCGGCGGCGACAACGGCCTGCTGGACATCCCGCGTCCGCCGCTCTCTCTGTTGGGCTTCACGCTGCTGCCGACCACTTCCTCGTGGCAGTACTACACGGTGGTGGCCATCCTGTTCGTGCTGGTGTTCTGGCTGCTGCAGCGCGTGGTCGATTCGGTGCTGGGCAAGACCCTGCTGGCGGTGCGCGAAAACGAAGCGCGCGCCTCGGCGCTGGGCTATGACGTAAGGCTGCTGAAGCTGGCGGCCTTCGTCATCTCGGGCGCGGTCACCGGTCTGGCCGGTGGTCTGCACGCGATGATGACCGGCGTGGCACCGCTGTCCAACATCGAATATCACACCAGTGAAGCGATTCTCGTGATGACCGTCATCGGCGGCACCGGCAACCTGTTTGCCTCGGTGCTGGGCGCGAGCTTCTATGTGCTGGTGGGCAACTGGCTTTCCACGCTGTGGCCACGCTGGCTGATGCTGCTGGGGCTGCTGTTGATTGCGGTCAGCCTCTACATGCAGAAGGGCCTGTTCGGCCTGGCCATGAAGTTGATCGATGCCGCGCGCGGCCGCAAGGATGACGCGCCACAGGCCGCCACCGTGACCAAGGAGAAGCACTCATGAGCCGCCCCATCCTGCAAGCGCTCAACGTCACCAAACGCTACGGCAAGTTCACCGCCGTCAACGGCATCACGCTGGACATCGAGGCCGGCACCGTGCATTCGGTAATCGGTCCCAATGGCGCGGGCAAGACCACGCTGTTCCATACCCTGACCGGCACCACGCCCATCACCGAGGGCAGCATCCTGGTCGAGGGCGAGGAAGTGGCGCACCTGCCGGGCAATCGCCGGGTGCAGAAGGGATTGGCGCGCTCCTTCCAGGTGACCAGCCTGTTCCCCAACCTGAGCGTGCGCGAGAACCTGCGGCTGGCTGTGCAGGGGCGTTCGCCGCTGGCCGCACTCAATCCCTGGAAACGTGCCGAACAGTTCACTGCCGCATGCACACTGGCCGATGAGCTGGTGGCGCGCCTGTCCCTGCAGGCGGTGGCGGAGCGGGCCTGTGCAGAACTTTCACATGGACAGCAACGCAGGCTGGAGGTGGGCATGGCCATGGCCGGACGGCCCAAGGTGATCTTCCTGGACGAGCCGACCTCGGGCATGGGCATCGACGACATCGCCGAGATGAAACAGCTCATCCACGGACTGCGGCGCGACTACACGGTGGTGCTGATCGAACACAACATGGATATCGTGATGGATATCTCGGACCGCATCACGGTGATGCAGCTGGGCCAGATCCTGGCGCAGGGCAAGCCGGCCGAGATCCGCAGCGATGAACGCGTGCGCCGGGCCTATCTCGGCAGCATGATCACGGGAGGCAAAGCATGATCCTGCAAGTGGAAGACGTTCACGGCTACTATGGCAAGAGCCACATCCTGCAGGGCGTGTCGCTGCAGGTCGATGCCGGGGAAGTGGTGACCCTGCTGGGACGCAATGGCGCGGGCAAGACCACGACCTTGAAAAGCATCGTCGGCGTGGTGCCGCCGGCGCAGGGACGCGTGCTGTTTGAAGGCCAGGTCATCAGCGGCCTGCCCTCCTACAAGATCGCGGCCCGCGGCGTGTGCCTGGTGCCGGAGCATCGCGGCATCTTCAAGCTGCTGACCGTGGAAGAGAACCTGACCATGGCCGCGCGCAAGGAATCCGCATGGGGGCTGGACGAGGTCTACACCATCTTCCCGCGCCTGAAGGAGCGCCGCAGGAATGGCGGCGGCCAGCTCTCCGGCGGCGAGCAGCAGATGCTGGCCATTGCGCGCGCACTGATGACGCATCCGCGCGTGCTGATGCTGGACGAACCGGTCGAAGGCCTGGCGCCGGTGATCGTGGACGAGATCGTGGCGCAGCTGCGCCAGATCAAGGCGACCGGGATGTCCATCATCCTGGTGGAACAGAATCTGGAAGTGTGTACGCAACTGGCGGACCGGCACTACATCGTCGAACAGGGACGCATCGTCTACAGCGGCAGCAATGCCGCCTTCCTGGCCGATGATGGGGTGAAGGACCGTTATCTGGGCGTGAATCTGGCGGCCTGAGTGACGACGGAGCGTCCTTCGATACGCCGCTGCGCGGCTACTCAGGTCGAACGGATCGGAGATGGGACTGCCAAGGAGTGATGGATGCCCCTCCTCCCGTTCGTCCTGAGTAGGCCGAAGGCCGTATCGAAGGCGCACCGGCACCAAATCAAACAAGGAATCAAACATGGACATGAAAGCACAAGCCTCCACCCTGCGCATCGACGGCACGCGCCTGTGGGATTCACTGATGGAACTGGCCCGCATCGGCGGCACTGCCAAGGGCGGCGTCTGCCGCCTGGCCCTGACCGACCTCGACAAGCAGGGCCGCGACCTGGTCACGTCCTGGGCGCGCGCTGAAGGCATGAGCGTGGTGGTGGACCAGATCGGCAACATCTTCATGCGCCGCCCGGGCCGCAACAATGCGCTGCCGCCGGTGATGACGGGCTCGCACATCGATACGCAGCCCACTGGCGGCAAGTTCGACGGCAACTACGGCGTGCTCTCCGGCATCGAGGTGATCCGTACGCTGAACCAGCACAACATCCAGACCGAGGCTCCCATCGAAGTGGCGGTATGGACCAACGAAGAAGGCTCGCGCTTCGTGCCGGTGATGATGGGCTCGGGGGTCTTCTGCGGGGCCTTCACGCTGGAGCATGCCTACAACGCCACCGATATCGACGGCAAGAAGGTGCGCGACGAACTGGAACGCATCGGCTACATCGGTGAGCAGGTCTGCGGCGACCATCCCATCGGTGCGTATTACGAGGCGCACATCGAACAGGGGCCGGTGCTGGAAAATGCCGATACCGTCATCGGCGTGGTGCCGGCGGTGCTGGGGCTGTCGTGGTACGACTGTACGGTGACCGGTTTTGAATCGCATGCCGGGCCGACCCCGATGGAAATCCGCAAGGATGCGCTGCAGGTATCGACCTTCATCATGCAGGAAGTAGTGGCCATCGCCAACCGCTATCCGCCTTACGGACGCGGCACGGTGGGCCAGGTGCAGGTGATGCCCAACAGCCGCAACGTGATTCCGGGGCAGGTGAAATTTTCCATCGACCTGCGCAACGTCAGCGAGGACTCGCTCACGCGCATGCATGAAGACCTGCTGGCCTACCTGGAAGCGATGCGCAAGAAGACCGGGCTGTCCATCGAACTGGAGCGGGTATCGTACTTCCCGCCCTGCCCCTTCCATCCGGATTGTGTGGACAACGTGCGCGCGGCCTCGGCCGCGCTGGGCTACAAGACCATGGACGTGGTCTCCGGCGCGGGACACGACGCCATCTATGCCGCACGCCTGGCACCGGCAGGCATGATCTTCGTGCCCTGCAAGGATGGGGTCTCCCACAACGAGATCGAAGACGCCCGCCCCGAACACCTCGAAGCCGGCTGCAACGTGCTGTTGCAGGCCATGCTGGCCAGCGCGGGCGTGGTCGCCGACTGATCATTGCATGAATTTGGATTGATGCAAAAAACTGAACATGAAACCGAAAATCGTCATTGCACGCATGAATCACGAGACCAATACCTTCTCGCCGATTCCCACACCCCTTGAAGCCTTCGCCCCGCAATGGGATGCCGAAGCGTATCGCGACCAGAAGGGGGCGCGCACCGCGATGGGCGCCTTCCTCGAACTGGCCGAACAGACCGGCGCCGAGATCGTCACGCCGCTGGCTGCATGGGCCAATCCCAGTGCGGCGGTGGCGGCCGATGCCTACACGGTGATGTGCGACGCCATCGTGCGTGCCATTGAAGGTGGCTGCGATGCCATCCTGCTGGACCTGCATGGCGCCATGGTGGCCGAGAACGCCGAGGATGGCGAAGGCACGCTGCTCGAACGCATCCGCCGCATCGCGCCCGATACGCCCATGGCGGTGGCGCTGGACCTGCATGGCAACGTCACGCGAAAGATCGTCACGCATGCCGATGTGATCGTCAGCTTCAAGACCTATCCGCACATCGACATGTTCGAGACCGGCGAGCATGCCGGCCGCCTGCTGCTGGCACGGCTGCAGGGCAAGTCGCAGCCAACGATGGCCTGGCGCCAGGTACCGGTGCTGTCGGCCACGCTGACCAGCAATACCTCGGCCTCGGCCATGCAGCGCGCGGTGGAAGCGGCCAAGGCGGCGGAGCAGGAAGCGGGCGTGCTGGCGGTGTCGGTGCTGGCGGGATTCCCGCTGTCGGATTTCCGCGATGCGGGGATGTCGGTGGTGGTGGTGACCGAGAACGACACCGCACTGGCCGATGCCGTGGCCGAGCGCATCGCGCGGCAGATCTGGAATGAACGTGACGACTTCGTCTATGACAGCCTGCCGCTGGCCGAATCGCTGGCGCAGGCCCGTGCACTGAGCGAGGGACCGGGACAAGGGCCGGTGCTGCTGCTGGATCACAGCGACAACGTCATGTCGGGCGGTACTTGCAACACTATGGACGTGCTGGAAGCCGCTCTGCAGGCGGGTCTCACGGGCATTGCCGTGGGCCCCGTGAGCGACCCGGAAGCGGTGGCGCAGCTGGTGCAGGCCGGGGTGGGTGCGACCGTCACGCTGGCCGTGGGCAACAAGGTGGACCTGGCTGCGCAGGGCATCAGCAAGACGCCGCCGGTTTATACCGGAAAGGTATCGGCCATCAGCGATGGCCGTTTCACCGTCACCGGGCCGATCTACACCGGTTCGACCTTGCAGATGGGGCGCAGCGTGCTGCTGGACATCGGTGCGGCGCGCATCGTCATCACCGAGGAGCGGGTCGAACCGTATGACCTCGGGGTCTTCACCAGCCTGGGCCTGGACCCGGCGCAGCAAGCCTTCCTGATCCTGAAGTCGCGCATGTATTGCCGTCCGGTCTTCGTGCCCATCAGCCGCGCGCTGGTGGAGTGCGATTCCGACAGCGGCGGCCCGACCAGCGCCAATTTCCGGCTGTTCCCGATCAAGAAGGTGCGGCGGCCGATCTATCCGCTGGATCCGGCCATGGACTGGTAACACGCACCGGGCTTGCGCTGCGGGCCGATGGGCTTTGCCGTAATACAACACCCCGGTATCGGGATATTCCCGAGTTGTGTCGTGCCGGGGAGGGCCTGTGTTAGCCTGCAAAGACAGCAAGGATGGGCTGCCCGTCCTTGCTGCCAGCGCCCGGCTCACGATCACAACAGAAAAACAGCACACCAGCCGCCGGTCGCCTCACTCAATCAGGGGAGACGGAATGAAAAACCTCAAGATCGGCGTACGCCTGGCCATCGGCTTCATTGCCTTGCTGATGTTGATGGCCGTGATGGTCGGCCTGGGCGTGTGGCGTCTGGGCAATATCGGGGACGCCACCGACGAGATGACCCAGATTGCGCTGAAGAAAGAGCGCGATGCCGTACAGTGGCATGCGGCCATCAAGGAAAACGGCGTGCGCACCTTCGCCGTCATGAAGAGTGATGACGATGCCTTCCAGCAATACTTCCAGAAGCAGATCGATGCGCAATCGGCCAAGATCAGCCAGCTGCAGAAGCAAGTGGAAGCGGCCATCACCGATCCCGAGGAAAAGCGTCTCTTCGCGGAAGTCGGCAAGCTGCGGGCCGCCTATCGCGATACGCGGCAAAAGATCTTCGACATCAAGACCGCCGGCGACGATGCACGCGCCCGCGAGATGACCGATACCACGCTGGTGAAGATGATGGATGAGTACGCCGACAGCGTGCTGCGCTATGCCGATTACCAGAAGAAGGTGATCGACCAGGCCGCCACTGAGATCAACGGCGACTATCGTTCAGGCCGCAGCATGCTGCTGATGCTGGGTGCGCTGGAAATCGTGCTGGGCGCGGCACTGGCCTGGCTGCTCACGCGCAGCATCACGCGCCCGCTGAACCAGGCGGTGAGCATCGCGGAAACGGTGGCCGCAGGCGACCTCACCTCGCGCATCGAGGCCAATAGCCGCGACGAAACCGGCCAGCTGCTGGCCGCGCTCAAGTCCATGAATGGCAACCTGCAGGACATCGTGGGGCGCGTGCGTTCCGGCACCGAGACCATCAACGTCGCCTCGCGCGAGATTGCCACCGGCAACCTCGATTTGTCGGCGCGCACGGAACAGCAGGCCGGTTCGCTCGAAGAAACCGCATCGGCCATGGAACAGCTCACCTCCACCGTCAAGCAGAACGCCGACAATGCGCGCCAGGCCAATGCGCTGGCCGCATCGGCCTCACAGGTGGCCAGCCAGGGTGGTGCGGTGGTGGAGCAGGTGGTGGCGACCATGGGCGAGATCCACGCTTCGTCGCAGAAGATCGCCGACATCATCGGCGTGATCGATGGCATCGCCTTCCAGACCAACATCCTCGCGCTCAATGCGGCAGTAGAAGCGGCGCGCGCCGGTGAGCAGGGACGCGGCTTTGCGGTGGTGGCCTCCGAAGTGCGCTCGCTGGCGCAGCGCTCAGCGTCGGCGGCCAAGGAGATCAAGCAGCTGATCGGGGATTCCGTGGAAAAGGTCGGCGATGGCAGCCGCCTGGTGGCCCAGGCCGGTGACACCATGCAGGAGGTGGTGCACAGCGTGGCGCGCGTGACCGAGATCGTGCGCGAGATCACGCTGGCCAGCCAGGAACAGAGTGATGGCATCGAACAGGTCAACCTGGCCATCACCCATATCGATGAAGCCACGCAGCAGAATGCCGCACTGGTGGAAGAAGCGGCCGCGGCGGCGCGCTCCATGCAGGATCAGGCGGCCTCGCTGACCGAGGCGGTCAGCGTGTTTCGTCTCGATACCACCTTGGTAGCGGACGCGCCAGCGCGCCCTCAGTAATCGCTCAACGCGGCACGTCGCCTTCGACGGTGGTGCGATAGAGCGTGCGGCGCAGGTGTTGCGGGGTGATCGCGGCGTAGTGCTGGGTGCTGCGGTTGTCCCAGAACACCATGTCATGCGCCTGCCATTGGTGCGTGTAGACATTCTCCGGACGGGTGATGTGGGCGTGCAGTTCCTTGAGGAGCGCATCGCTTTCGTCACGCGGGATGCCGATGATGTGCGAGGTAAAGCCTTCGCTCACGAACAGGATCTTGCGGCCGCTTTCCGGATGGGTGATGACCACCGGATGCTCCACCGGCGGCACTTCATCGATCTGCTGCTGCGTCAGCGGCTGGCGCCACGGCGAGAGCTTGCGCAGGCGCTCGTAGCGGTAGACGTAGGAGTGCACGGCGCGCTTGCCTTCGAGCTGGGTCTTGAGCGCGGCGGGCAGGCTGTCCCAGGCGGCAGCGGTATTGGCGTAGAGCGTATCGCCGCGTTCAGCGGGCAATTCTTGCGAATGCAGCAGCGCGCCCAGGCTGGGCTTGGGCATGTAGGACAGGTCCGAGTGCCAGTCCGCGCCGGCATCGACCAGGCCGATGGGCTTGCCGTTCTCGACCACGTTGGAGACGATCAGGATCTCCGGATGCCCGGCCAGGTGGAAGCGGTTGAGCACGTGCACCTGCAGCGGACCAAAGCGGCGGCTGAAATCGATGTGCTGCTGCGGCGTGATGCGCTGCTCGCGGAACACCACCACCCCATGCTCGACCAGGGCACCGCGAATGCGCGCCAGCTCTTGCGCCGAGACCGGCAAGTTGAGGTCCAGGCCAACGATTTCCGCGCCCAGCGGGGCGTCGAAAGGACGGATCTCGAAGTGTTGTTGCGTCTGCTGCGTGCGTTCCAGTGTGGCGACCGACATGGGGGCTCCTGTGTAGGCGGTGCCAGCCCGGCGCATGTCCGGCTGGCCAAACGCTTATTACACTCCCCCGGCTACCCCGGAACAAGGAAGAAGAATTCATATCCTTATGCGGCAATCGAGATAGGGACTGCCGCAACCCCTTTAAAATGGCGAGGATGAAACCGTCCGAGCCTTCTCCTTCACTTCACCCCGGAACCGCCCATCCTGCGGCACGGTCCCTGCCGCCACGCCCCGATGTCAGCGGCCTGAGCACGGAGGAAGCTGCTGCACGCAAGGCGGCGCGCGACCAGCGCGATGCCAAGGTGCGTGGCGTGCGTTCGGTGGCCGAGATGCGTGAGGCCATCCGTGCGGCGAGTGCAGCGTTGCCCGAGGTGCACGAGATCGCGCGCATCGGTCCGCAGAAGACGGCGGCCTTCCGTGAACGGGCACGGGCGGGATTGCCGTTCATCATGACGGGCATGGCCGGCCGCTGGCCGCTCTCGGCGATGTCGGTGCAAGCGCTGCGGGAACACTTCGGCCAGCTGCCGGTGCGGGCCCGCGTGGGCGACTACATCAACACCGCCTTCGCGCCGGACCGCGCCATGCAGGACATGACGCTGGTCGATTACCTGGAACAGGCGCTGGCCGATGAGAGCGGGCTGCCGCCCTATCTGGGCAATCTGGAATTGCGGGAATTGAATCGCCTGTGCCACTGGCCCAACTTCTTCGAGAAGATGGGGCCGCCGCGCTTCTGGATCGGCCCGGCCGGCTGCATCACGCCGCTGCATTGCGACTATGACGACAATGTCTTCGCGCAGGTATGGGGCAGCAAGCGCGTCTGGCTGGCACCGCCGCATCATGACCAGTATCTCTATCCGAAGGAGGCCAATGCCATCCTGTTCGGTTCTCCCTTCGACCCCGATCATCCGGACCTGGAGCGTTTTCCGCTGGCGCGCCAGGCGGCACTGGTGTGCTGCGAAGTGCAGCCGGGAGAGATGCTCTACATCCCGGCGGGTTGGTATCACCAGGTCAGTTCATTGACCTTCTCGCTGTCGAGCAATCGCTGGGCGCGGGGGCGGCCATTGGTGTTGGACGCCGCAGAATCGCCATGATCGAAACATTGACGAGATAAACGTCGATCATTTTCTAGCTTCCGCTTCTTTTTCTTCCCTTTACGCCTTCCGCAGATATTGGCCCCGCATGATGTGCGGCCTTGCTGCGGCCTGATGCAGACACGCTTCTGCACCTGTTTTCACTTCAACTTCACCAACAGTCCAGATCGCAGCTTCTTCCTGAAGACCTGACGACGAGGAAAACCGTGAAGTCCCAATCGCAACCCGCACGATCAACCAGGCGGCTCGCTGCGCCGACACCTGCGACATCAAGCACATGGACTACGTGAGCCGCCAAGCGCCAGCGGTGGCTGGCGGCGCTGATGTGCTGATCCAGCATCTGCACCGCCATTTCAGCGCTCATTCGGACAGTCGATGCCTGCTGTGGATCAATCCTGTGCTTCAAGATCCCTTCGACGCCGGCGAAGTGGAGCAAGACAGGCGCGTGCGCCTTCCTGTGGCGCATGCCAACTTCGACCCGCTGCTAGGGCCCTATCTGGTGACGCTGGATCTGGCGCGCCGTCACGACTCCGATCTGCTGGAACGCAGCGTGCAATGGGCTTGGGCCGACTGGACACTGGAGCAGCTACAAAGAATGCGTGGGCATTCGGTATGTGGATGGATCACCTGCTCCGTCAGTGCCGAGGATCTGGCCCGACATTGGGCTGCAAGCTGCTATCTCCACAGATGGAACGGACTGGACACCTTGCTGCGGTTTCATGACCCCGGGGTGCGCGAATGGCTTTGGCCCATGCTCGATGCTCAGCAACGCCACACCTTGCTTGGCCCGGCCCAGGCCATCTGGGCCATCGGACGGCAACACAGCTTGCTGGTTCAGGACCGTTCTCCAGAAGACCTCTCTGCCATCGACAGCGCGCCATCCATGATGCGCCTGAAACTGAGTGTCGACCAGTGGGCTGGCGTCAGTGACTTTGCCAACGTCCATGCCGCATGGCTGCAGCTGTGCTCGCAAGACAGCCTGTGGGCTGACCGGCTCGCCATGCAAGCCGGCTGGCCCCAGCGCACCTTCCACCGTCTGCAACATGCCAGCCGTTACGGTTTGCGCGACGCCCGTTGCCGCACCCTGTTTGCCAGACACGCGCTGGAGATTGGCATGGACTTCCATCTTGCCCCCTTGCTGGCCCCGGTATGGCTGAAGACGGCGGAGGGTGTGCCATATGGACGGGCTCTGGAAGACGTCATCCACGACCGCCCTGACCTGCTGGCAGGGATTTTTCGAAAGGCGCTTTGATCATGGCTTGTACCAATCCTCAGAATCCATCCTGCCCGAACTGCAACAAAAGCGGTCTGGCCATCCTGCCGGTACGCTATTGCGTGGTCCCCAAGGAGGTTGATGCATTTGTCCCCGCTCCGTTGGGCAACAAGGTCTTGACGGTTCCTCTGCGCAATCACAACTATGCGCTGCGCACCTTGAGACAGGGTTTCCTCTATCTCTTCCACGAGAAGCATCCCAGCGGCAGCCACATCAAATGGGAAGTCTTTGCGGTCTCCGAGGCCGGCACGCTATGGAAGATGCCATCGGCGAGCGCCATCCGGCTCGTCAGCGAGGAACCCCAGTGCGCGCGCAATGGGCACAATCTCCCGGCATCGGTCATCACGATCGAAGAGCCACAACACTGCAAGCGAGTCTGGCTGGCGTTTTCCGAGCATATGTGGAGTGCGGAGACACTGGCCGACTTTGAGCGTGACGTCAAACTCCGTGACCGCCGGATGCAGTGCTTGGAGCCGGCGACCTGGATAGCCGCTGGCGGCTATCGTCACGGGCTTGCCGCGAGCAAACGCAACATCGAGCAGATATTGGAATATCGCCCGCGGTATGACGCTGGCACGCTCAACAGAAGCGGCATGAGAAACATCAGCAAGCCGGCCAAGGATGGCAGCTACTTCAAGGAAGTACTCACGCGGGAAAGCACCGTCCATGTCTCCTTTTCCCGTGCGGATCAGAGCGAGACCATCGCTAGCCTGATGCAGCAGATCGGCAAGCAGGCAAAGGGAAAAGATCATCCGCCCATGATCATGGGGCTGTGGGATGCGGTAGGCATCGTGCATGAGCTCAATGGCTATCGCAATGACGTGGTCGGTTGGTCGGAAAAGTACGTGGACGAACTGGAGCAGCAGGTCTCGGCGATGATGACCATTGACGGCTTGCGGGAAGTACTGGGGGAACGCGCGGCTCAATTTCAAGAGGCGGTTCAGCAGGCACAGCCTATCAGGCAACCTGATACCGGGCCGATACGGGCCCGTGCCGCGACTCGTCCGATGCAGGAGCGGCAGAAGCTTGAGGAAATCTGCGACCTCATCGATGACTTGCGCATGACGGACATTTCGCCCCGGGTCATCGATCCTGACCATCTGCTCCACCGCGTCAATCGACTACCTGAACCGCAGCGTAGCGAAGAACTGGCAAAGGTGCGCGTGAAGGCTGACGAACTGGTGCGTGCACGGGGAAAAGCGGGCCGCAAGAATGTTGCCTACGCGCGTGCCGGTGCATGGAAAAAATATGAAAGCCGGCTGGACAAGCCGCTGCTGGAAAAATTCAAGAAGAACTACCAGGCTTTCCAGGACGAGGTCGCTCGCATCGCCGAGGAGCGGACGGAAGACCTGGTGCTCTGGCTGGAATCGAAGAGTCTGCTGGACGCCTTCAGCGAGTTTCATGGAAAGAACGTCCATGACGGCATGGTGTTTGACGATCAGGTCGGCCGTGCGCTCTTTGGCATGAACCACAGCCTGGTTGGTCAGCGCAAGATCGCAGCCTGGGTGGACGACATGCAGGCCACCGAGAGCAATCTGCTATGGAGGGCCATGGCGCTCAATCAGGTCGAAGCGATGCACGAACTCGATGCCTACCTGAAAGAGGCCAGCGCCCACAACGACAAGCAGGTGCTGGCGTCCAGCCTTGGCTGGCACACCGTCTTTCAAAAGAGCCTGAAGTCGGTAGCCGACGTCTACAAGAAGGCTAAAAGCCTCTACGTCGCTAACGACAAGGCGGCCTCCGCGAAAGGGTCGATGGCCTTCGATGTCGCACTCAAGGCATATCCCACACGGGGCATCGATCGTCAGATCATGACGACGGGTGACGCCATCATGCGGCGATTCCGGATCGACAGCGCGCTCGATTATGGGGGCGAGAAAATGATCCAGCACCTTTTGAGCATCCGGGCGCTGGTGGATCCGGCGGACTCGCTGCAGCTGATACGGGTGCAATCGAAGGAAGAAGGCATTGCGCGACAGCAGACTATGGAGCGGCTGCGCACGGCCCGGACCTTCCTGATGGAAGACAAGCCGGAGATGAGAACGGTGCAGGCGGAGAAGTTGCGCGCGGCCTGGGAAGGATTCAAGAACAGCGGCACGCACACCAATGCCGTCAAGGACATCCGGTTGAACCTGCTGGTCATGTTCATCGAGGGGGGCAACTTCGCCAAGATGATGGGCGAAGTCCTGAAGAAGAATGACAAGAAAAGCTGGCTGGCGCTGGCCGCTTCAGGCATGACGATTACGGCGGGCCTGTTCGATATCACGGCGACGCTGGTGAAAGGGATTGCGCAGGATGCGGCAGGTGATTTTGACAAGGGCGCTTCGCTCTGGAGCTATCAGCGGTTGAAGTTGGCGGGGGGATTGTTGAGTGCCGGGGGATCGGCGATTGGGGCTTATTTGGACTATGAGGAATTTGCTAAGGCTGCGGATAGAAAGCAGTGGGGAGTTAGCTTTTTATACGTATTGAAAACCGGCGCAGGAGTAGCTAGCACAATCATCTCCATAGCAACTGCATTCACTTACTCTGCCCCATATATACGTCATTTAACTACTAAGTCAGTTCTTCTTCTCGCTGCAAAAAAGGTAGGTCAGAAGGAAGTTCCTTTACTTGTAGCAAGGGGTTTATTGATGACGATGGGAGGGGCGCTCTCTATCGGACTATTCGCTCTACAAGTCCTAATATGGATTTTCGCTGACGACGAGTTGCAAGTCTGGTGCTCCCTCTGCTCATTTGGAGAAAAGCGAGAGACCCCCGCTGGGTACGCGTCTAATAGGGAACAAATGCTGGCTCTCAACAAGCCCTGGTGGAGCTTGCGCTAGCACCTCCTGCCAAGGAAGCGAATTCCGAGAGAGCTTGGGGATCTCTTGAAGATCCCACATTGGAAGAATTGCGGATATATTTTTGAAAGACAGAAATGACCGAATTTATAGACATCCCCAACGACGATGATTTTCAGAAATTGGCAGGCCATATAAAGAATTTCAGGAAGTCACGCGAGACAGCCAATTTCTTCTTCACTGCACGCGATCAGAGCAACATGCGCCTCGGAGCCATTCTGTCGGCCTTGATCGGTGACTCCGGGCAGGCGGCGACTCTGTCTAACTATGCCTCTTCCATGGAGGGCATCGGAGACTATGTTCAACTTGAGCTTGACGGGCGTACTCTCGGTGGATGGTTATGGGGAAGTCCTTTCAAGGACGGCGACTATGTAGAAGCCGCCGTCAGACGACAAGGAAACTGCTACGAGCTGTTCGCTTTGTATAAACCGGGGGAACGCACTATTGCCCTTTATCCCCATTGCATCAAAGGCACGCGTGCTTTCTTACGTAGCGCCGTAAGAAGGACCTTGGTTACCAACGCTCTCTTTCTCACAGCCATTTCCCTCATCATCCTTTTGGGCGGAAATCAGTCGCTGAGCTACCGGATAGAATTCATTTCTTCAATAGAAGCGAGGTGGGGATTCTTGCTTGCCATCGCACTCACCACTGGTATTTGCTTCGCCATACTTTGGAAATGGCTCCCCTTTGCAAAGCTCGCGGAAAAAATATTTCGTGCTCTAGATTTTCCGCGACCCGCCGAGGTCAATTTGTCGGAATCCACCAAGCGTCTAACCGCACAGGATGAGGATGACGAAGATGAGGAAGACAACGGCCTCTATTTTAAATATTAGAAGAGCCGGCTATCCGAGCACAAAGTTAAAAGTTGACCGCCTTTATAGACATCCCCAACAGCAATGATTTTCAGAAATTATCAGGGCATATAAAGAATTTCAGAAAGTCACGCGAGACAGCCAATTTCTTCTTCACCGCACGCGATCAGAGCAACATGCGCCTCGGAGCGATTCTGTCGGCCTTGGTCGGCGACTCGGGGCAAGCGGCGACTCTGTCGAACTATGCCTCTTCCATGGAGGGTATCGGCGATTATGTTCAATTTGAGTTGGAAGGACGTCGTGTCTATGGGTGGTTGTGGGGCAGCCCATTCAAAGATGGCGACTATGTAGAAGCTGTGATCAAGAAGCAAGGTGGCAGTTACGAATTGTTCGCTCTGTACAAACCAGCAGAACGAACTATCGCGCTTTACCCCCATTGCATCAAAGGAACCCGCGCATACCTCCGCGCTGCCCTGAGACGGACCTTGTTTGCCAACGCTATTTTCATCACTGCGCTTTCTCTTTTATTTCTGTTTGGCGGAAAGCAGTCACTGGAGCAAGGAATCAAATTTATTTCCTCAAGGGAAGCCCTGGGGGGTCTCTTCCTTGGCATGGTAATCACCTCGGGAATTTGCTTCACCATGCTTCGAAAATGGCTTCCGTTCGCCAAGCTGGCAGAAAAGATCTTTCGTGCGCTGGAGTTTCCATCACCCTCCGACATCAATTTGTGGGAGTCAACCAAACGGCTGACCGCACCGGATGAGGATGACGAGGATGAGGAAGACAACGGCCTCTATTTCAAATATTAAAATCGTCCCCTCTTTCCAAGCCCCCAATAACAAACCCCACGCCCGTTGCCAGGCGTGGGGTTCATCCACCAACTTGTTGCGCTACCAGGCAACGGGCGTGAATCAGCCCGCCAGCTTCTTGCGCAGCAGTTCCGTCAATTGCGCCGGATTGGCCTTGCCGCGCGTGGCCTTCATGGCCTGGCCGATCAGGGCGTTGATGGCCTGTTCCTTGCCGGCGCGGAATTCCGCCACCGACTTTTCATTGGCGGCCAGCACCTGGTCCACGATGGCTTCCAGCGCGCCGCTGTCCGAAATCTGCTTCAGGCCCTTGGCTTCGATGATGTCATCGGCCAGGGAATCCTTGTCGGACCTGGCTTCCCACATGCCCGCAAAGACTTCCTTGGCGATCTTGTTGGAGATGGTGCCGTCGGCGATGCGCTTCAACAGCAGCGCCAGTTGTGCGGCCTTCACGGGCGCATCGGCGATGTCGGTGTCTTCGCGATTGAGCGTGGAGGCCACGTCACCCATGAGCCAGTTGGCGGCCGGCTTGGCCTGGTCCTTGCCCGCGGCAGCCACCACAGCTTCGAAGTAGGAGGCCATGCCCTTGGATTGCGTAAGCACCATGGCATCGTATTCCGGCAGCGCATAATCGGCCACGAAGCGCTCGCGCATCGCGGCGGGCAGCTCGGGCATGGTGGTCCTGACGCGCTCGATCCACTCCTGCGAGATGGCCAGCGGCGGCAGGTCGGGGTCGGGGAAGTAACGGTAATCCTGCGCGTCTTCCTTGCTGCGCATGGAACGGGTTTCCTTCTTGTCCGGATCGTAGAGGCGGGTTTCCTGGACCACGGTGCCACCGTCCTCGATCAGCTCGATCTGGCGGCGCACTTCGTAGTTGATGGCCTCTTCCAGGAAGCGGAAGGAGTTCAGGTTCTTGATCTCGCAACGGGTGCCGAATTTCTCCTGGCCCACCGGACGCACCGAGACGTTGGCGTCGCAGCGGAAGGAACCTTCCTGCATGTTGCCGTCGCAGATGCCCAGCCACACCACCAGCGAATGCAGGGCCTTGGCGTAGCCGACGGCTTCGGCGGCGCTGCGCATCTCGGGTTCGGTGACGATTTCCAGCAAGGGCGTACCGGCGCGGTTGAGGTCGATGCCGGTCATGCCCTGGTAGTCCTCGTGCAGGGACTTGCCGGCGTCTTCTTCAAGGTGGGCGCGGGTCAGGTTGATGGTCTTGATCTCGGTCTTGCCGTCCTTCTCGACGGCGAAGGACATGGTGCCGCCTTGCACCACGGGGATCTCGAACTGGCTGATCTGGTAACCCTTGGGCAGGTCAGGATAGAAGTAATTCTTGCGCGCGAACACCGAGCGCGGGGCGATGGTGGCGCCGATGGCCAAGCCGAACTGGATCGCACGTTCCACCGCGCCCTTGTTCAGGACCGGCAACACGCCCGGCAAGGCCAGGTCCACCGGGCTGGCCTGGGTGTTGGGCTCGGCGCCGAAGCGGGTCGAACTGCCGCTGAAGATCTTGGATTGGGTCGAAAGCTGCGTGTGCGTTTCGAGGCCGATGACGACTTCCCACTGCATGATGTTGTCCTTGCGAATGCTGTTGTAGTTGACGAGAGCCCGCGATCAGGCCGGTTCGCGCAGGTGCCAGTCGGTGGCCTGCTGGAACTGGTGCGCCACGTTCAAGAGGCGCGCTTCGTCGAAATAATTGCCGATGATCTGCAGGCCGACCGGACGCTTGCCGTTCTTCTCGCCCTGTCCGAATCCGCAAGGAATGGACATGCCCGGCAAACCGGCCAGGCTGGTGGAGAGCGTGAAGATGTCGGCCAGGTAGTTGGCCACCGGGTCGTCGGTCTTGTCGCCCAGGTCCCAGGCGACGGTGGGCGAGACCGGGCCCATGATGACGTCGCACTGGCGGTTCTCGCCGGCCAGGGCGCGCTGGAAGTCCTCGGCGATCAGGCGGCGGATCTTCTGGGCCTGCAGGTAGTAGGCGTCGTAGTAGCCGTGCGAGAGCACATAGGAACCAACCAGGATGCGGCGCTTGACCTCGTCGCCAAAGCCTTCGGCGCGCGACTTCTTGTACATGTCGGCCAGGTCCTTGTAGTCGGCGGCACGGTGACCGTAGCGCACGCCATCGAAGCGCGACAGATTCGACGAGGCTTCGGCCGGGGCGATCACGTAATACACGGGAATGGACAGCTCTGTCTTGGGCAGCGAGATCTCGACCAGGGTCGCACCCAGCTTCTCGAACTCGGCCAGGGCAGCGCGCACGGCCGCTTCCACGTCAGCGGCCAGGCCGGCACCGAAGAATTCCTTGGGCACGCCGATGCGCAGGCCTTGCAGGCTCTGGTTCAGCGAGCGGGTGAAATCTTCCTTGGGACGTTGCAGGCTGGTGGAATCGCGTTCATCGAAGCCGGTCATGGCGTTCAACAGCAGGCCGCAGTCTTCGGCCGTCTTGGCGATCGGGCCGCCCTGGTCCAGCGAGGAGGCGAAGGCGATCATGCCGTAGCGCGACACGCTGCCATAGGTCGGCTTGATGCCGGTGACGCCGCACAGCGAGGCCGGCTGGCGGATCGAGCCGCCGGTATCGGTGGCGGTAGCGGCCGGCGCCAGGCGCGCAGCCACGGCAGCGGCCGAGCCGCCGGAGGAGCCGCCAGGGATGGCGGTCTTGTCCCAGGGATTCTTGACCGCGCCATAGAACGAGTTCTCGTTGCTGGAGCCCATGGCGAATTCGTCACAGTTGAGCTTGCCCAAGGTGACGGTACCGGCCGCGTTGAACTGCTCCACCACGGTGGCATCGAAGGGGCTCACGTAGTCCTGCAACATGCGCGAACCCGCTGTGGTGCGCCAGTTGCGGGTGACGAAGATGTCCTTATGTGCAATGGGCACGCCGGTCAAAGGACCGGCATCATTGCCTGCCAGGCGTACATCGGCGGCCTTGGCCTGCGCCAGGGTGAGGTCGCGGTCCACATGCAGGAAGGCATTGAGGTCGCTGGCCGCAATGCGGTCCAGGAACAGGGTCGCCAGTTCAGTGGCGGAAATCTTGCGCGCTTGCAGTTGCGCGGACAGTTCTTTGAGGGTGAGCTTGTGCATGGAGTCGGTTACGCTGCGGTCTTGCGGGCCGGCTGGGCCGGAAGCGGACGGTGGCTGGCGCGAAGCGCCGGATTCATTCAATGACCTTGGGCACCAGGTACAGG
Organism: Herbaspirillum sp. Her4; assembly: GCF_057961335.1. Taxonomy (NCBI): domain Bacteria; kingdom Pseudomonadati; phylum Pseudomonadota; class Betaproteobacteria; order Burkholderiales; family Oxalobacteraceae; genus Herbaspirillum; species Herbaspirillum sp. Her4. Next base: position 880,725 of record NZ_CM176330.1, read on the forward strand.
CCATCCTGGGTGGCCGGGGCCGGTTGCTGGTAGTCCTCGCGGCGATTGGATTCTGTCACGGCATCTTCGCGCAAACGCAGTGCCAGCGCCGGCTCGATGGCGGCGATCGGGTGCGACAGCGGTTCCACGCCGGAGGTATCGATGGCCCGCATCTGTTCCACCAGGGCGAAGATGCCATTGAGCTTGTCCAGGGTGGCATCGGCCTCGGCCGGGGTCAGCTCCAGTTGGGACAGTTTGGCGATGCGTTGGACGTCGGAAAGGACTAGAGACATGGTCGAAAGGACGCGCAGGGCGCGCCGCGTGATGTTGAAATTGGAAGACCCGTAGCCGCTGCGGCCGCAAGGCGTTTTCCGCAGCCTCGTTGCCGGGGCAAGTTCGCTTGCGCGGCGGGTCGACCGGGTCATGGCGTGAATCGCTTGAAAAACGGCAAACCCGCGCCAGATGGCGGCCGGAAGCTCCCGTAAAGCGGACGTTTTTGGCAAACTGGCTTGCTGGTTTCTCGAGAATTATAAGGTAGAATGTCGGATTAATGCCTTGCAGGCGCCTGATTTTCGCGTCGCCGCAGCATGAACGGACACCTCCCCCTATCAAAAAGCTAGGCGCCCCCTCGCGGGCGCATCAGGACAACTCATGTTTGGATTTCTCCGCAGTTACTTCTCCAACGATCTGGCGATCGACCTCGGCACCGCGAACACGCTGATCTACGCGCGCGGCCATGGCATCGTGCTGGACGAGCCGTCGGTGGTGGCGATCCGCCAGCAAGGCGGCCCCAACGGCAAGAAGACCATCCAGGCGGTCGGCAAGGAAGCAAAGCAGATGCTGGGCAAGGTGCCCGGCAACATCGAGGCGATCCGCCCGATGAAGGACGGCGTGATCGCCGATTTCACCGTCACCGAGCAGATGTTGAAGCAATTCATCCGCATGGTGCATGACTCCAAGCTGTTCCGCCCCTCCCCGCGCATCATCATCTGCGTCCCCTGCGGTTCGACCCAGGTGGAACGCCGCGCCATCCGCGAATCCGCACTGGGCGCGGGCGCATCCCAGGTCTACCTGATCGAGGAACCGATGGCTGCGGCCATCGGCTCGGGCCTGCCGGTCTCCGACGCCACCGGCTCGATGGTGGTCGACATCGGCGGCGGCACCACCGAAGTGGGCATCATCTCGCTGGGCGGCATGGTCTACAAGGGTTCGGTGCGCGTGGGCGGCGACAAGTTCGACGAAGCCATCGTCAACTACATCCGCCGCAACTACGGCATGCTCATCGGCGAACAGACCGCCGAAGCGATCAAGAAGGAAATCGGCTCGGCCTTCCCCGGCTCGGAAGTCAAGGAAATGGAAGTCAAGGGCCGCAACCTGTCCGAAGGCATCCCGCGTTCCTTCACCATCTCCAGCAATGAAATCCTGGAAGCCCTGACCGATCCGCTGAACAACATCGTCTCGGCCGTCAAGAACGCGCTGGAACAGACCCCGCCGGAACTGGGTGCCGACATCGCCGAAAAGGGCATGATGCTCACCGGTGGCGGCGCCCTGCTGCGCGACCTGGACCGCCTGCTGATGGAAGAAACCGGCCTGCCGGTGATCGTGGCCGAAGATCCGCTGACCTGCGTGGTGCGCGGCTCGGGCATGGCACTGGACCGCATGGACAAGCTGGGTTCGATCTTCTCGGCTGAATAAGCCGGCCGAAAGTCGCAGAACAGCCACAGCACCAAAGTACAGCAGTATCAAGGTACATGGGCCTGCCGGACAGCAGGCCCGGGCAGCAAAGCATGAACCGGCAGCGATGTACTGCCGGATGAGTGGGGAACCGAACCGTTCGATATGACGCCGTTCACACCGACCAGCCACAGGATGCGCACCCCGCGTGCGCACCCGATGCAGCGTCGGCGGGTACGGGGTCGCCAGAGCGCCTCGGCTCCCCTTTTTGTTACCGTTTTCGACGCAGGAAGTGAGTTATCCGCCTGCAGCCGGTCACCTGGTGTGACCCTGCAGTCGGCCTGACGCCATGGAAATCCCACCACTCTTCAAGCAGGGCGCTTCGGCCCGGGTGCGCGTGACCGTCTTTGCATTGATCTCGGTCGTGATGCTGGTGGTCGACGCCCGCATGCACGTGCTGGGCACGCTGCGCCAGGCGCTGGGCACGGCCCTCTATCCGTTCCAGACGGTGGCCATGGTGCCGCGCGACGCCTTCACCAATTCGTCCGAATACTTCTCTTCGCTGGCCTCGCTGCAGAAGGAAAACCGCGAGCTGCGCCAGCAGCAGATCGTCAACGCCCAGCTGATGCAGCAGGAACGCCTGCTGGCGGCCGAGAACGTGCAGCTGCGCAAGCTGCTGGACATGCAGCAGAAGGTGCCGGTCAAGTCCATCGTCGGCGAGATCCTCTACGATGCGCGCGATCCCTTCACCCGCAAGATCATCCTCAATCGCGGTTCGCAACAGGGCGTCACGGCCGGCCAGCCGGTCATCGACGAGGTCGGCATCGTGGGCCAGGTGACGCGGGTATTCCCGTTCTCCTCCGAAGTGACGCTGCTGACCGACAAGGACCAGGCCATCCCGGTGCAGGTACTGCGTAACGGCCTGCGCAGCGTGGCCTACGGCCGCGGCCAGACCGGCGCGCTGGACCTGCGCTTCATGCCGGCCAACGCCGATATCCAGAAGGGTGACGTGCTGGTGACCTCGGGCATCGACGGTGTCTATCCGCCGGGCCTGTCGGTGGCCAGCGTGGCGCTGGTGGAAACCCGTTCGGCGGACTCTTTCGCGCGCATCGTGTGCCGTCCGCTGGCCGGCATCGACCGTCATCGCCAGCTGCTGATCCTGCTGGTGGAACAGAACCTGCCGCCGCGTCCGGAGCCGGACGTGATCGATGAAAAATCGGCCAAGCTCTTCAAGCGCCGCCTGCGTGACAGCACCCGCGACAATAGCGCCGAGGATGCCAACGCCACGCCCAAGGACAAGCCCGCCGAAGACCGCAAGGGCGCCGCCAACGTGACACCGCCGGCCAAGCCTGCGGCAGCGGCCGCTTCAGCTACCCCGGCCGCGCCGGCTGCAGCAGCCGCCACCGCCAAACCGGCCGCCAAGGAATCCGCACGATGAACAACCAATACATCCTCCTGCCGGCCAGTCCGCTGTTCATCGCCTTCAGCCTCATCGTGGCGTTCGTGCTGAACCTGATGCCCTGGGGGCAGATGGTCGGCGTGCCCGACTTCGTGGCGCTGGCGCTGGTGTTCTGGAACATCCACCAGCCGCGCAAGGTCGGCATCAGCGTGGCCTTCATGATGGGCCTGCTGATGGATGTGAACGAAGCCACGCTGCTGGGCGAGAACGCGCTGGCCTACACCCTGCTGTCGTATTTCGCCATCATGATCCACCGCCGCGTGCTGTGGTTCCCGCTGCGCACCCAGGCGCTGCACGTGCTGCCGCTGATGCTGCTGGCGCAGGCGGTGCAACTGGTGATCCAGCTGCTGGTGACGGGCAAGTCGCCGGACTGGTTCTATTTCAGCGAGAGCCTGGTCTCGGCCCTGCTGTGGCCGGTGGTAAGCGTCCTGCTGCTGGCGCCGCAGCGCCGCGCGGTGGACCGCGACGAGAACCGCCCCATCTGAGGGGCCAGGTGCAAGCAGCATGACCGAATTCAAGAATACCGCGCATGAGCTGAGGCTGTTCCGGATGCGCCTGCTGGCTGCGAGCGTCCTGGTACTGGTGTGCTTCAGCCTGCTGCTGGCGCGCTTTTTGTGGCTACAGGTGGTGCGCCACGACGCCTACGCCGCCCAGGCCGAGGAAAACCGCATCTCGGTGGTGCCCATCGTGCCCAACCGCGGCCTGATCCTGGACCGCAACGGCGTAGTGCTGGCGCGCAACTATTCGGCCTACACGCTGGAAATCACGCCCTCCAAGATCAAGACCAACATCGATGACCTCATCGATGAGCTGGGCACCATCGTGGAAATCCAGCAGCGCGACCGTCGCCGCTTCCGCCGCCTGCAGGAAGAATCCAAGAACTTCGAGAGCGTGCCCATCCGCACCCGCCTCACCGATGAGGAAGTGGCCAAGTTCACCGCCCAGCGCTATCGCTTCCCCGGCGTGGAAGTGCAGGCCCGCCTGTTCCGCCAGTATCCCTACGGCAAGACTGCTGCGCACGTGATCGGCTACATCGGCCGCATCAGTCAGCGCGATGCCGAACGCATCGCCGACTCCGACGACGAAGCCAACTACAACGGCACCGACTACATCGGCAAGGAAGGCCTGGAAAAGAGTTACGAAACCCAGCTGCACGGCACCACCGGCTACGAGGAAGTGGAAATCTCGGCCAGCGGACGCGCCGTGCGCTCGCTCTCGCGCACCCCGGCCACGCCCGGCAAGAACCTGATCCTGTCCATCGACATCGAGCTGCAGAAGGTGGTCGAAGAAGCCTTCGGCGACCAGAAGGGCGCGCTGGTGGCGATCAACCCGGCCACCGGCGACATTCTGGCCTATGTCTCCCAGCCCTCCTACGACCCCAACTTGTTCGTCGAAGGCATCGACCAGCAGAGCTGGGATGAGTTGAACAAGTCGCCCGACCGTCCGCTGCTGAACCGCCCGCTGTCGGGCCTCTATTCGCCTGGTTCGACCTACAAGCCCTTCATGGCGCTGGCTGCGCTGGAACTGGGCAAGCGCCGCCCGCAGGATGCCATCCGCGATCCGGGCTTCTTCGTGCTGGGCAATCACCGCTTCCGCGACGACAAGGAAGGTGGCCACGGCGTGGTGGACATGTACCGCTCCATCGCCATCTCCTGCGACACCTATTACTACATGCTGGCCAATGACATGGGGGTCAATGCCATCCATGACTTCATGAAGCCCTTCGGTTTCGGCCAGATCACCGGTATCGACCTGGAGCACGAGAAGCGCGGCATCCTGCCCTCTACCGAGTGGAAGCGCACCGCCTTCCGCAAACCCGAGCAGAAACGCTGGATCGCCGGTGACACCGTCTCGCTGGGCATCGGGCAGGGCTACAACAGCTTCACCCCGCTGCAACTGGCGCAGGCGACCTCCATCCTGGCCAACAATGGCGTGGTGATGAAGCCGCACCTGGTCAAGATCATCGAGGACGGGGTGTCCCACGAGCGCACAGAGACCGTGCCCAAGGAAAGCTATCGCATCCCGCTGAAGCAGGAAAACATCGACTTCATCAAGCGCGCCATGGTGGGCGTGGTCAAGGAAGGCACGGGCGCAGCCGCCTTCCGGGGCGCGCCCTACGAGTCGGGCGGCAAGACCGGGACGGCGCAGGTGGTCAACATCGCCAAGAACCAGAAGTATGATTCCAAGAAGCTTTCGCGCATCTACCACGACAACGGCCTCTACATCGGCTTTGCGCCGGCCGACGCGCCGCGCATCGCCATTGCGGCCGTCGTCGAGAACGGTGGCTGGGGTGCCGGCGTGGCTGCCCCGCTGGTGCGCAAGGCCATGGATTACTTCATGCTGGGCAAGCGCCCCAATGAGCCGATCAAGTCGGTCGCGCCCGAGGCGGTGAGCCCGGATACCCCGGTCGAAGGTTCCACCTCCGAAGACGCCGGCAGCAGCAATACGCCGACCGTCCAGCCGGATGTGCAGGAATGAGGCCTGACATCGCAACAAGCAGTACGCACGAGGAGCCGGCATGAGCCTGCAACGTCCGCCCCTGTGGCAAATCATCAAGCCGCACCTGACGGTGTTCGACGGCGCGCTGTCGCTGATCGTGTTCCTGATCCTGTCGGTGGGCATCGTCACCCTCTATTCGGCTGGCATGAACTTCCCCGGCCGGGTGGAAGACCAGCTGCGCAACATCCTGGTGGCCTTCATCGTCATGTGGGTAGCCGCCAACGTCTCGCCCCAGCTGCTGCTGCGGCTGGCCGTGCCGGTCTATACGGTGGGGGTGACGCTGCTCATCGCGGTGGCGCTGTTCGGCATCATCAAGAAGGGCTCGCGCCGCTGGCTCAACATCGGCATGGTGGTGCAGCCTTCCGAGATCATGAAGATCGCCATGCCGCTCATGCTGGCCTGGTACTTCCAGAAGCGCGAAGGCATGCTGCGCTGGGATGCCTTCCTGGTGGCGGCGATCCTGCTGCTGATCCCGGGCTTTCTGATCATCCGCCAGCCTGACCTGGGCACCGGTCTACTGGTGCTGGCGGCCGGCTTCTACGTCATCTTCTTTGCCGGCCTGCCCTGGAAGATCCTGCTGGGACTCTTCGTGGCAGGCGCGGCCAGCCTTCCGGTGGTGTGGTCCTTCATGCACGATTACCAGCGCCAGCGCGTCATGATGCTGATCGACCCGACCTCCGATCCGCTGGGCAAGGGCTTCCACATCATCCAGTCCACCATTGCCATCGGCTCCGGGGGCGTCACGGGCAAGGGCTGGCTCATGGGCACCCAGACCCACCTGGAATTCATCCCCGAACGTACCACCGACTTCATTTTCTCGGTCTATTCGGAGGAGTTCGGACTGATCGGCAACTGCGTGCTGCTGGTGCTGTACCTGCTCCTGATCGGGCGCGGCCTGATGATCACGGCCAATGCGCCTACGCTGTTCACGCGCCTCTTGGGCGGGGCGATCACGATGATCTTCTTCACCTATGCCTTCGTGAACATGGGCATGGTCAGCGGCATCCTGCCGGTGGTGGGCGTCCCGCTTCCCTTCATGAGCTATGGCGGCACCGCGCTGGTCACGCTGGGCCTGGGCGCAGGCATCCTGATGAGCATCCAGCGCCATCGCAAACTGGTTCAAAGCTGATCCGGACGCATACCCTTCTTGTTGCAGGAATGGCAAGTTTGCGAGGATTCGTGAACTTGCTGTACTGACGAGTTGTCAGCCTCGGTGCATTGCAGTCTGGTATCGTTGCGAACATTCCGGCCGGGACCCGCAAGCACCAGGCCCCGCGCATCGACTGTTGACCAAGGACAGCCCATGGAAACACCCACTCTAGACCATCACCACCCGCGCGCCTCCCTGGGCCGCGCCCTGCGCTGGGGCACGCTGCTGCTGCCCTTGCTGCTGGCCGCTTGCGGCACCACCCAGCAGGCCCCGCGCCAGACCGCCCAGGCACCGGCCACCCCCACCAAGTCCGCCAGTACCCGGCCCTCCAACGTCCCGGCGCTGCCGGCGGCGGGTTCGGGGCGCGGCGGCTACTACAAGGATGACGGCCCGGGCGATCACATCCCCGATGGCCTCCTGGACGTGGCCGATGCCGAACCCCAGGTGGAACCAGTCTCCAAGGCCGCCAGCCGGCCTTATGCGGTGTTCGGCAAGACCTACGTGCCGATCACGGACAACAACCAGCCCTTCATCCAGCGCGGCGTGGGCAGCTGGTATGGCAAGAAATTCCATGGCCAGAAGACCTCTTCGGGCGAACTCTACGACATGTACAAGATGACGGCCGCGCATCCCACGCTGCCCATCCCGTCCTACGCCCGGGTGACCAACCTGAAGACCGGCAAGCAGGTCATCGTGCGCATCAATGACCGCGGGCCCTTCCACTCCAGCCGCATCATCGACCTCTCCTACACGGCCGCGCTCAAGCTCGGCTATCTGGGGACCGGCAGCAGCGAACTGGAAGTCGAGCGCATCCTGCCGGAAGAAGCCCAGCGCATGGCCGATGCACGCCGCAATGGCGGCGGCACCACGCTGGCGGCGGCCGATCCGATCAACCGGGCTGCCGATACCGGGGCCGGTGGACAGGGTGTCTCCACCGGACCGGTGGAAATCAATACGGTCAGCGCGCAAAGCCTGCCGCCGCAGCCGACCGTGGCCGCCGTGCAGCCCATCAACGCCAGCACCAGCAGCGCCGCCGGTGGCGCGGGCATGGCCGGGGGCGGTGGCATCATCAATGCCGTGGCCAGCGGCTCGGCCCCTTCGCCGGCCATGCCGCAAGCGGTTCCGCTGACGGCCGGCTATTACCTGCAGTTCGGTGCCTACTCGCAGGAAGCCAATGCCCTGGTGGCGCGCGACAAGCTGCTGCCCAGCCTCTCCGGCATCGTCGACAGCATGCAGGCGGTGCAGGTCAACGGACTCTATCGCCTCTATGCCGGCCCCTACCCGACCCGTCCGGCAGCGCAGAACGCGGCCATGCTGGTGCGCCAGCGCAGTGCCGGCACGCCGTTCATCGTGGAGCGTTGAGCCGACTTCGGTTTTTGGGAATTTTCTTCACCCGCCCTGCAGAGGCATTTCAACGCAGGGCGGCGTGGCGGGCGATGCAGGGGTGGCCCCGCAAAAAACTTCATTTGATCGCCCGAACGGGCTGAGCCGGGGGCCTGTGCGGCTTCAGGCGTCCTCGTCCTCTTGTGCGCCTTGGCGGATCTGCAGGGCGCGTTCATACAAGGCATTCTTTTTCTGGCCGGTGATCTGCGCGGCCAATGCCGTCGCCTGCTTGACCGGTAACTCTTCCAGCAGGATGCGCAAGACGCGCTCGCCCTCGGCATCTTCCCCCTCGACCGGCTGCGCCCCTTCCAGCAAGACCACGAATTCACCGCGCTGGCGGTTGGCATCCTGCTCCAGCCAGGCCACGGCCTCGCCCAGCGGGCAGCGGTGGATGTGCTCGAAGAGTTTGGTCAGCTCGCGCGCCAGCACCACCTGGCGGGTGGGGCCGAAGACCTGCAGCATGGACTGCACGGTCTCGACGATGCGGTGCGGAGCCTCATAGAACACCAGCGCGGCCTGCAGCGCCACCAGTTCCTGCAAGGCGGTCTCACGCTGGCGGGTCTTGGCTGGCAGGAAGCCGACGAAGTGGAAGCGGGCATCGGTCAGGCCGGAGGCCGACAAGGCAGTCACCGCCGCCGAGGCACCGGGCAAGGCGATGACCTGGAACCCTGCGGCGCGCACGGCGTCCACTACACGGGCGCCGGGGTCGGAGATGGCCGGGGTACCGGCGTCCGAGACCAGGGCCACGCGCTGGCCGGCCTGCAGGCGTTCGATGATCTTGGCGGCGGCTTCGCGCTCATTGTGTTCGTGGGTTGCCAGCAACTGCTTGGAAAGGCCATAACGCTGCAGCAACTGGCTGGTATTGCGGGTATCCTCGCAGGCCACCGCGTCAGCAATGGCCAGCACATGCAGGCCGCGCAGGGTGATGTCGCAGACGTTTCCGATGGGCGTGGCCAGCACATATAATGCCGACACCGGATAGCTTTGCTGGGCGGCATCCTGCAGGATGGAGGCGGCGACGCTGGAATTCTGATTCATTGGAGGGGGCGGGATGTTCACAAGTTGGAAGAAAATGACCGCGCAAGCGGCCCTGCTGGCAGGCATGCTGGCACCATGGATGATCACGGCCAGCGCCGCAGCAGCCGACAGTGTACCTCTGCTGGCCCAGGCTGCCACGCCTGGTGCTGCCGACCCCGCCCCGCTGGCCCTGCCGCCGGGCACCTCCCCGGAGATGGAATCAGCCGCCATCGGCGCACCCGCTGTGCCGCCACCCCCAGCTACCCCGACACCCGTGCGCGTGGCTCTGCTGCTGCCCTCGCGCAGCGGTGCCTTCGGCGCGGCTTCCGATGCCGTGCGCACGGGCTTCCTGACGGCCTATTCGCGCCAGAAGGAAAATATCCAGCTGGCCATCGTCGAAACCGGCGACTCGGCCCCCGACATGCAGCGTGCCTATGACGACGCATCCGCCAAGTTCGACATCGTGGTCGGCCCGCTCTCGCGCAGCGCCGTCACCGCCGTGGCGCAGAGCGGGCGCGTGAGCAAACCCACGGTGGCGCTGGCGCAGCCCGACATGAATGGCGAAACCGAATTGCAGTTGCCACCGCAGATGCTGGCCGTGGGCCTGTCCATCGACGAGGAAGCGCGCCAGGTCGCCAACTGGGTCGAGAAGGAAAAGGCCCCCGGCAAGATTTTCGCCATCTCCACCGGCACCGCCTGGCAGAAGCGCGCCGCCCGCTCCTTCCAGCTGCGCGCGCGCCAGCTCGGACTGCAGGTGGAAACACTGGAACTGAGCACGCCCTCCAACGCCCTCTCCGCGCCCGGCCTGGCGCAACTGGCCAAGCGCGTGGAGCAGGAAAAGCCGGCCCTGATCTTCGTCGCCCTGGATGCGGCGCAGACCGTGCAACTGCGCAGCGCCGTCGGCAACGAGCTGCCGCTGTACGGGACTTCGCAGATCAATCCCTTCACCCTCAAGCGTGACAACCCGAATGACAAGCTGCCCGAACTCGATGGCGTGCGCCTGATCGACATCCCCTGGCAGCTGCAGCCGGACAACGTGGCCGTGGCCCGCTACCCGCGTCCGGCGGTCAACGACAACGAGCGCCCCAATCCCGACCTGGCGCGCCTGTACGCGCTGGGCATCGATGCCTACCGGGTGGCCTATGGCATCGCCCAGAAGCAATCCGGCTTCGACATCGACGGCGTCACCGGCCGGCTGAACGTGAACATGGTCAGCGGCGGCACCACCTTCTTCCAACGCCAGGAAACCCAGGCCGTCTACCAGGATGGCTGGCCGGTGCCGATGGCCGACCAGTACTGAGGCCATCATGGCGCCAGGCAGCTCGCTGCGGCGCACGGCGCGCCAGCGCACCGGGGACGACGGCGAAGACCGGGCGCTGGCCTACCTGCAGGCACAGGGCCTGCAGGTAGGCCAGCGCAATTTCCGCTGCAAGGGCGGCGAGATCGACCTGATCCTGCGTGAGGGCAGCACCATCGTCTTCGTGGAAGTGCGCGCCCGCGCCAGCAGCGCCTATGGCGGTGCGGCCGCCAGCGTCACGCCGCCCAAGCAGCGGCGCCTGCTGGTGGCCGCCCAGGTCTGGCTGCAAGGACAAGCGCGCCTGCCGGCCTGCCGCTTCGACGTGGTCACGCTGGAAGGCGGCCGGTTGCAGTGGCTGCGCAACGCCATTGAGGCCTGAACAGCGGACGATTTGGCGCGACAGCGGGCGGCTGGAGTATCATGTGCGACCGGATTCCGGAAACTTCTCTTTACGAATTGCCCGGACTTGGCCGCGTTCAAGTCCTCTATAATCGCAGGCACTATGACAAATCCCCGCATCCTCGCCCATTTCCAGGAAAGCGCCGACCTGAAGATGAAGGCCGCCAGTGTTCTGGCCCAACCGATCGAACAGGCGATTGAACTAATGTTCACTGCACTGTCGAATGGCAACAAGATTCTTGCCTGTGGCAATGGCGGATCGGCCGCCGACAGCCAGCACTTCGCCGCCGAACTGGTAGGCCGCTTCGAACGCGAACGCCTGCCGCTGCCGGCCCTGGCGCTGACCACCGATACGTCCATCCTCACCGCCGTCGGCAACGACTACAGCTACCAGGAAATCTTCTCGAAGCAAGTCCAGGCCTTCGGCCAGGCCGGCGACATCCTGCTGGCCTTCTCGACCTCGGGCAATTCGGGCAACATCCTGGCCGCCATCGAAGTGGCGCACGAACGCGACATGCGCGTGGTGGCCCTGACCGGCAAGGGTGGCGGCAAGATCGGCAAGGTCCTGAACGACGCCGATGTGCATATCTGTGTGCCGCATGAACGCACTGCGCGCATCCAGGAAGTGCATCTGGTGTCGCTGCACTGCATTTGCGACGGTATCGACGTCGCGCTTTTTGGAGATGATGCGAATGAGTGATGCACGATCCTTGTTGACCCGTATGCGCCGCCCGCTGGCGGCCGTGGCCCTCGGCGGCATGGTGGCCCTGAGCCTGCAGGGCTGTTTTGCGGTGTTTGCCGGCGGTGCGCTGGCCACCACCTTCGCCGCCACCGACCGCCGCACCCTGGGCGCGCAGACGGAAGACAAGTCCATCGTGGTCAAGGGCGAAGCCCGCATTCCCGAAGTGGTGGCCTCCGGCTCCCACGTCAACGTGACTGCCTTCAACCGCAAGGTGCTGCTCTCGGGCGAAGTGCCGGACGAAGCCTCCAAGGCCGCCGCCGAGCGTGAAACCAAGGCCATCCAGAACGTCGATACGGTGTACAACGAACTGGAAGTGGGCCCGTCGTCCAGCTTCGGTTCGCGCTCCAGCGATGCGCTCATCACCAGCAAGGTCCTGGCCAGCCTGGTGGACGACAAGACGCTGTACTCCAGCGCCTTCAAGATCACCACCGAGCGCGGCATCGTCTACATGCTGGGCCGCGTGACCCAGCGTGAAGGCCAGCGTGCGGCGCAGATCGCCAGCGGCGTTTCCGGTGTGAACAAGGTCGTGACCCTGTTCGAATACATCACCGAGGACGAACTGAAGGACTACCAGCGCAAGCCGGCCAGCGAGAACAAGGCCACCAGCTGATGGCAGCTGCGTAGCTGATGCAGGTCAAACCGCCGGCGAGTCCGGCGGTTTTCACGTGCAGGGGCCGCCCGCAGAATTCTGCGGCGAGGTCTATAATGCTTCAGTTCAACGAGGCTGCCGTATGCAGTGGCAGGCCTCTTCCCGCAGTCCGGATCCGGAGTTTCCCATGCAAGCACAGGCCAACGCGCCCAAGAGCGGTCTCATGATCAAGCTGGCAGCCGTCCTGGTGGTGGCCGCTGTCGCCGCCTTCGCCTATTTCAAGGTCAATGCCGGCAATGCCGCGCCCGACGTCACCTTCACCAAGCTCAATGGCCAGCAGGTCGCACTGAAGGATCTGCGCGGCAAGGTGGTCATGGTCAATTTCTGGGCCACCAGCTGCACCACCTGCGTGGGCGAGATGCCGCAAATGATCGACACCTACAACAAGTTCAAGGACCGTGGCCTGGACTTCGTGGCCGTCGCCATGAGCTATGACCCGCCCAACTACGTGCTGAACTACACCGAAACCCGCAAGCTGCCCTTCAAGGTCGCGCTGGACCCGCAGGACACGCTGGCCAAGGCCTTCGGCGACGTCAAGCTGACCCCGACCACCTTCGTCATCGGCAAGGATGGCAACATCATCAAGCGCTATGTCGGTGAGCCGCAGTTCGCCGAACTGCACCAGTTGCTGGAAAAGGCGCTGGCTGCCTGAGCCCGCAGCGCTCTTCCCCGCTTGCAAGCCGGCTCCGTGCCGGCTTTTTCATTTCTGATTGCAGGATGACAACTGCACGGAACATCCCCGTGCTTGCCGTAGTCCAAGATATTCATATTGTCGTCATGACAAGCGCTCGCGTGCCTCTGCCGACACCTTCACAACAAAGGAGGCTGACATGAAATTCCGGACCATTTTCCTCATCGTGCTGCTGGCGCTGGTCGCCATCTTCGCCGCCGTCAACTGGACGGCCTTTACGGCCACGACCACGCTCTCGCTGATCTACACCGAATTCCATGCACCGCTGGGCGCGGTGATGCTGGGCGTGGTGGTGGTGCTGACGGCCTTCTTCCTGCTCTACATCCTGGCCCTGCAGACCAGCGTGATGCTGGAAAGCCGCCGCCTGACCAAGCAGCTGGAAGCCCAGCGCGCCCTGGCCGACCAGGCCGAGCATTCGCGCTTCAATGACCTGCGCGGCTACCTGAAGACCGAGCTGGAACAGCTGCAACGCCGCCAGACCGAACAGCAAACCCTGCTGGCACAGCGTCTGGATGCCTTGCAGCGTGACATCCACCAGCGCGTGGAACAGACCGAGAACGCCGTTGCGGCCCAGGTCGGCGAGCTTGATGACCGCCTGCAGCGCCAGCGCGTGACCACCGTACCTCAGAATTTGGCATAAACCTTCCAACGCCCACGCAAAAAAGGCTGGAACCTCGCGGATCCAGCCTTTTTCTTCATTTAATGCCTTTTAGCGGCAGTTCCAGGGCACTTAGACGCCGTAACGGGTCCGATATGCTGCTACCGCATCCTTGTACTGGCTCAGGCGAGCATCGCCGCCGTTGGAGATGTACTCGAAGAGGTCATTGAGGTTGCCGATGGAGATGACCGGCATATCGTACTCGCGCGCCACTTCCTGCACGGCCGACAGTTCGGAGAGTGCGCCATCCTTGCCCGAGCGCTCCATGCGGTCCAGCGCGATCAGCACGGCGCAGGGGGTGGCACCGGCGGCGCGGATCATGTCCACCGACTCGCGCACCGAGGTGCCGGCCGAGATGACGTCATCGATGATGACGACCTTGCCCTGCAGCTTGGCGCCGACGATGGTGCCGCCTTCGCCGTGGTCCTTGGCTTCCTTGCGGTTGAAGGCGAAGGGGACATTGCGGCCCATGCCGGCCAGCGCCACCGCGGTGGCCGAGGCCAGGGTGATGCCCTTGTAGGCGGGGCCGAACAGCATGTCATATTCCACGCCCGAATCCTGCAGGGTCTGGGCGTAGAAGCGGGCCACCTGGGCCAGGGTCGCGCCCTCGCTGAAGAGGCCGGCGTTGAAGAAGTAAGGCGAGGTACGGCCCGCCTTGGTGACGAATTCGCCAAAGCGCAGCACGCCGGCCGATACCGCGAATTCGATGAATTCCTGTCTCAAGTTGCTCACAATGCATTTCCCGGGAAGAGTCAAAACGGAAGGTGCGGACCGCGCCCGCTTGCCGCCAGGCAAGGCGGCGCGGTGGCAAAGCCTTCATCAGGCCGACATTTTAAATGATTCATCCTATCGGTTATGCTACCGGCCTGATTGAACACACTTCTGCAGCAAGCAAACAGGACATCCATGCCAAAAATCGTCTCCGCCAACCTCAACGGAATCCGTTCGGCCGCCAAGAAGGGCTTCTTCGAGTGGCTGCAAAAGGAAGCGCCGGACTTCGTCTGCGTGCAGGAACTGAAGGCCCAGGCGGCCGACATGACCGAAGACTTCCTGGCCCCGGCCGGCTATGTCGGCCATTTCCACTACGCCCAGAAGAAGGGCTACTCGGGCGTGGGCGTCTACAGCCGCCGCCAGCCGGATTCGGTGCGCATCGGCTTCGGCAATACCGAATTCGATGACGAAGGCCGCTATGTCGAATGCGACTACGGCGACCTGACCGTGATCTCGCTCTATGCGCCCTCGGGTTCCTCCAGCGAGGAACGCCAGGAAGCCAAGTTCCGCTTCATGGAAGCCTTCCTGCCGCACCTGATGGAGTTGGAAAAGAGCGGTCGCGAAGTGGTCATCTGTGGCGACTGGAACATCGCCCACAAGGAAATCGACCTGAAGAACTGGAAGAGCAACCAGAAGAATTCAGGCTTTTTGCCGGAAGAACGCGCCTGGATGACGCGCATCTTCGACCAGCTGGGCCTGGTGGACGTGTATCGCCGCCTGCATCCGGAGACCACCGGCGAAGCCTACACCTGGTGGAGCAACCGCGGCCAAGCCTGGGCCAACAACGTGGGATGGCGTATCGATTACCACGTCTCCACGCCGGGCATTGCGGCCAAGGCGGTCAGTGCGGCGATCTACAAGGAACAGCGCTTTTCGGATCATGCGCCGTTGACGGTGGTCTATAGCGACTGAACAACCGCCGAAAAATCTCCCACCACCCGTTCGGGCTGAGTAGCGGCGCTGCAGGGTATCGAAGACGCGCCGAATGTGGTCCAGCGAGCGCCTTCGATACGGCCCTACGGGCCTACTCAGTCCGAACGGGTCGTGGGTGAAGCGTCGTGCATAAAAAAACAAAAGGCCTCGCACCGAACAGTGCGAGGCCTTTGTCGTTTTCGGCCGATGGAAATCAGGCGTCCGGAGCCGCAGCCTTCTTCGGCGTCGCCTTGCGCAGGGCCGGCTTCTTGGCCGCTGCCGCCTTGGTCTTGGTGGCCGTGGTCTTGGCCGCCGTCTTGGTCGCCGTCTTCTTGGCGGCCGGCTTGGCTACTGCCTCGTCGGCACCGTCATCGGCGTCCGCTGCTGCAGCCTTGCCCTTGGCGGGAGCTTTGGCCTTGCGTTCCTCGAACTCGAAGCTGATCTTGCCATCCTTGCCGCGCACCAGGAAGGCCTTGAAAGGCCGGCGCGTCCGTTGCGAGATGAAGCCCGGCAGCAGGTCGGTCTTGCCGTCGTTGAGGAGCTTGGCCATCTGCTCCGGCAGGATTTCCTGCTGCAGGATGATGCGGCTGCTGCGGAAGTCGCAGGCCTTGGGCTTGGCCACGGTCTTCTCGCAGACATAGGCCAGGCCCATTTCGTAGACGCCGCTGCCGCACTTGGGGCAGGCGCCCAGCGGAGTCTGCTCGCTGAAGTCCACCGGCTCGCCGCCTTCGCCATCGGCCTGGTCCTGGCCGAAGTCGAATTCCAGCTTGAAGTTCTTGATCTCTTCGTCGCGCGAAATCTTCAGGATGGCCGCAAACGGACGGCCCATCTTGGAGCGGAAGCCCTGCAGCGGACCGATGGTACGGTTCTGCAGCAGCTCTTCCACTTCAGCGATTTCGAACTGGCGGCCACCGGGCACCTTGCTCATCGAGAATTCGCACTTGGTGCAGGCGAAGCGACGGTAATTTTCCTTCACCACACCACCGCAGTTGGGGCAAGGCGTCTGCAGGGTCGCATAGTCGCCGGGGATGGTGTCGTTGTCGTATTCCTTGGCGCGCTTGACGATGATCTGGGTCATCTGCGCGATCTCGCGCATGAACTCGTCACGGCTGATCTTGCCGCGCTCCATCTGGGCCAGCTTGTGTTCCCACTCGCCGGTCAGTTCGGGTTCGGTCAGTTCATCCACACCCAGGCCATGCAGCAGCGTCATCAGCTGGAAGGCCTTGGCGGTAGGCATCATTTCGCGGCCTTCGCGCAGCAGGTACTTTTCGTTGAGCAGGCCTTCGATGATGGCCGCACGCGTGGCCGGCGTGCCCAGGCCCTTGCCGGCCATGGCTTCGCGCAGTTCATCGGAGTCCACCAGCTTGCCCGCGCCTTCCATGGCCGACAGCAGCGTGGCTTCGGTGTAGCGGGCGGGCGGCTTGGTGACCAGGCCATTGGCGGTGACCTTGTCGGTCTTGACCTTCTCGCCCGGGGCCACGGCCACCAGGTTGCCGCCGCCTTCCTTGTCCTTGTCGTCTTCCTCGACCTGCTTGCCGTAGATGGCCAGCCAGCCGGGGTTGATCATGACTTTGCCTTCGCTCTTGAACTGGTGGCCCGACACTTCCGTGAAGCGGGTGGTCACCTGGAACTCGGCCGGCGGGAAGAACACCGCCATGAAGCGGCGCGTCACCAGGTCGTAGAGCTTCTGTTCCGGCTCCGACAGGTTCTTGGGCACCTGGGTGGTCGGGATGATGGCGAAGTGGTCGCTGATCTTGGTGTTGTCGAAGATGCGCTTGTTCGGCTTGACCCAGCCTTGCTTCAAGATCTGCTTGGAGAACTGGTGGTAGTTGTTGTTCTCCGCCAGCGCCTCCATGGTGTCCTTGACCGTGTTGATGTAGTCCTCGGGCAGGTGGCGCGAGTCGGTACGCGGATAGGTCAGCACCTTGTGCTTTTCATACAGCGCCTGGGCCAGGCCCAGGGTGTTCTTGGCCGAGAAGCCGAAGCGCGAGTTGGCCTCGCGCTGCAGGCTGGTCAGGTCGAACAGGCCCGGCGACATCTGCGTGGTCGGCTTGGATTCCTCGGTGACATTGCCCGGCTTGTCGCGGCAGGCGGCCACGATGGAATCCGCTGCGGCTTTGCTCCACAGGCGCTCGGGACGCTTCTCGGGATCGGCTTCATCCTTCTTGTGGCCCTTGTCCAGCCAGCGGCCCTTGTAGATGCCGGCAGCGCAGACGAATTCGGCGTGCACTTCCCAGTAGTCACGCGGGATGAACTTCTTGATCTTCTCTTCACGCTCGACCACGATGGACAGGGTCGGCGTCTGCACGCGGCCCACGGTGGTCAGATAGAAGCCGCCCTCCTTGGAATTGAAGGCGGTCATGGCGCGGGTGCCGTTGATGCCGATCAGCCAGTCGGCTTCGCTGCGGCAGCGCGCGGCATTGGCCAGCGGGAGCATTTCTTCATCATCGCGCAGATGGGCGAAGCCCTCGCGGATGGCGCCGGGCGTCATCGATTGCAGCCACAGGCGCTTCACCGGCTGCTTGGCCTTGGTGTATTGCGCGATCAGGCGGAAGATCAGTTCACCTTCGCGGCCCGCGTCACATGCGTTGATGAGGGTGGTGACATCCTTGCGTTTGATGAGCTTGGAGAGCACCTTCAGGCGCGACTCGGTCTTGGCAATCGGATTGAGCGCAAAGTGCGGCGGAATCATCGGCAGGTGGGTAAAACTCCACTTGCCGCGCTTGACGTCGTATTCCTCGGGAACTGCGATTTCCAGCAGGTGACCGACGGCCGAGGACAGGATGTACTCGTCGGATTCGAAATACTCATCGTGCTTGGTGAAGCCGCCGAGCGTCTTCGCGATGTCGTTCGCGACAGAGGGCTTCTCGGCAATGATGAGGGTCTTGCTCATAGGTATGGGTCTCGGTAGTGAGAGGTCAGTTGCTGGTGTGCTGCGGGAGTTGCATCAGCCTCACGTGGGGCCGGACTGCTCCGAAACAACACCATGCCATCCCAGGCGGTCAACGATAGGCGGCGGCAAGCTACGCAAGTGGCCGGCGTTTCATTGCCTGTGGACAACGGAATTTTTATATAGTAGCCAATATCGGGCCAATGCGGGGGAATGATAAGCGTGATGCAAATGAAACGGCAAGCACAAGGGCTTGCCGTTTCATTGATTCATGCGCTTTCGCCGGCTTTTATGTTCATTCATGCCGAAATGGCTTGAAATGAAGCAACAGCACGGGGATGCGGCGTCAGCACGTTGTCAGCAAGGCTCCCTCCCAGCCCTGTCGCTCGTGCCAGGCCGGTGCGTTCAGTGCAGCAGGCGCGGTTCGGTATCGTCTTCGTCGAGGAACAGCTCCTCGAACATCAGGCCGTCCGGTTCCTTGCCCTGGCTCCACAGCACCATCAATACGATGACCTTGAGTTTTTCCAAGGTGATCGGCGCTTCACCGGCGGCCAGGGCGCGCTCGATGACGATCTCGCGCTGGATCGGGTCCAGCATCTTGGCCGATTCGAGGAACTGGATGAAACCGATGGCTTCCACGCCCAGAATGTCACTTTCCTGGGTCGCATAGATGCGCGTACCGAAGGAAAAGGCGGTCTGTCGGGGATAGTTGTCGGCGAATTCGTGATTGGCGACTTCAAGATCAGTCAGCCATCCGAGTGCCTGGGAGATTTCATCTTCTTCGAAACCGATCGCGGACAACTTTTTGACGAGCGCCTCGGGTTCGGGGCAGGCATCAGGGCGATAGTAGGTTTCGTACAGGTAAACGAGGACATCAAACATGTTCGTACTCTATCGCGAAGGTTATGAATGTACAAGTCAGCCAAGTCCAGTATGGCAGGATTTGCGGCGCTGCGGGGATAATTTCTTCACACGGTGCGGCGATAACGTGCACCCGGCAGCAGCTCCACCCAACCCTGCAGTTCCAAGGTTAGCAAACTCCCTGCCAGGCCCGCTGCATCAAGGCCGCAGCGCAACGCGAGGGTATCGGCATCGACCGGGTCATGGCCCAGGCTCTGCAATAACTGTTGGCTTGCCGCATCGAGCTCATCCATGGCGCGCGATGAAGTTGCCTGCACGACAGCTTGCTGCTTCGGCAACGTGGACCAACCAGGCAGCTCATCGAGAATATCCTGCGTGGTCTCGACCAGCTTGGCCCCTTGCCGGATCAGTTGATGGCAACCCTTGGACAGCGGCGCGTGGATCGACCCCGGAATGGCAAACACATCCCGCCCCTGCTCGGCCGCCATGCGCGCGGTGATGAGCGAACCCGACCGGGCCGCCGCCTCCACCACCAGCACGGCGCGGGACAAGCCCGAGATCAGGCGGTTGCGGCGTGGAAAGTTGGCTGAAAGCGGCGGCGTGCCCAGTGCATATTCGCTGACGATGCAGCCGCCCTCGGCGATGCGTTGTGCCAGCGCGCGATTGCGCTGGGGATAATCCAGATCGATGCCGGTACCGATGACGGCCACCGTCGAGCCCGGCCCGGCCAATCCGCCCGCATGCGCGGCCGCATCGATACCCAGCGCCAACCCGGAGACGATGGTGATGCCCGCACGGCTGAGCTCCTCCGAAAACCGGCCCGCATGCTGCACGCCCTGGGCCGTGGCATTGCGGCTGCCGACCACCGCCAGCGCATTGCCCGCCAGCAGCGCCGGATTGCCGCGCACGTACAGCAGCAAGGGCGGATCGGCAATCTGCAGCAAGCCCGGCGGATAGCTTGCATCGGCCAGCGTGATGACGGATTGCCCCGGCACCTGCGCCCAGGCCAGCGTGGCGGCGATGCGCTCGCGCTGCTGTGCGGTCGGTGCGCACACCAGGCGAGCCGCCACCGCCGCTGGCACCACCGCCCGCAAGGCCTCCTGATCGACCTGCCAGATGCCCTGCGGCAAACCGAACACCGCCAGCAGCCGGCGCGCCAGCACCGGCCCGATGCCCTCGGTCATGGCCAAGCGCAGCCAGGCAGTCAGTTCTGTGGCCGGATCGGCAATAGTGTCGTGGAAAGGCTCTTGCATGAAGATAGATGAAGTGTTGTACATCGGCCGCCCGCTCAAGGCCGTGCGGCGCGGCTCTCCGGGCGGGCCTGTGGCGGGCTGTGATACACTTTTCCAAAAAACGGGAATCTCCTGGCCGCCGCGCCACGCCGCACAGGCCTGCCAGGACCGGCATTGTGCTGTGGCCGTGCTTGAAGCGTCGCGCTTCGGCCGCATTTACATGACAAATCCCGAAATGAATTTCCCGCACGCTCGCAAAATGACGAGATCCGGCCCGAACCAGGTCCCCCGAGACCGAACCCCAAGCTTACCGAGAACACACGTATGGCCCTGCTGAACATCCTCCGTTATCCCGATCCGCGCCTGCACAAGGTTGCCGTCCCCGTGACCGTCTTCGACGAGCGCATCAAGAAGCTGGTGGCCGACATGGCCGAGACCATGTATGCCGCCCCCGGCGTGGGCCTGGCGGCCAGCCAGGTGGATGTGCATGAACAGGTGGTGGTCATTGACGTCTCCGATGAAGGCAAGAACCTGCAGGTCTTCATCAACCCCGAGATCCTCTGGGCCAGCGAAGAGAAACGCGTCTATGACGAAGGCTGCCTGTCGGTGCCCGGCATCTACGATGGCGTGGAACGTCCGGCCCGCGTGAAGGTGCGCGCTTTTGATGCCGACGGCAAGGCCTTCGAGGTCGATGCCGATGAGCTCTTGGCCGTGTGCATCCAGCATGAGATGGATCACCTGAAGGGCAAGGTCTTCGTCGAATACCTGTCGCCGTTGAAGCGCAACCGCATCAAGACCAAGCTGCAGAAGGAAGAGCGCGAGATGAAGAAGAAGGCGGGCTGATACGCCGCCCGCATCTGAGATAAAAAATAACGCCGGCCGGGTCATCCCCGCCGGCGTTTTTCATTGATGCGTCATCTGCATCAATGCCGTCGATTGATGCAAGAAGGCTTACACCGCCACAAACCGATACACCCCATCCTCCCCCAGCAAGCGCTTGACCGCACCGTCATACCAGAGCTTGTGCAAGTGCGCCACCGCCTCCCCCAGCGCAAAGGACAGCTGGTGCGTATCCAGCGGCCGCTTGAACATCACCGGCAGGATATCCACGCCCGTCTGCGGTGTGGCACAGGCCTCCAGCACTTCGGCCAGACGCTCGCGGTGATGCTCGTTCAACTGCTGGATACGGGTATGCAAGCCACGGAAGGGCTTGCCATGCGAAGGCAGCACCAGCACATCGCCCGGCAGGTGCGCGTATTTCGCCAGCGAATCCAGATATTGCTGCACCGGATTGCTCTCCGGCTCGATCGCAAACACCGACACATTGGTCGAGATGCGCGGCAAGACCATGTCCCCCGAAATGAGCACATTCAGCGCCGCGCAATACAGGGAAACGTGCTCCGGCGAATGACCGAATCCGGTAATGATTTCCCAGTCGCGTCCGCCGATGCGCACCGCGTGGCCATCCTGCATGCGGTGATACGCGTGCGGCACCGCGGGCACCAGGTCCTGGTAATACGTATTGCGTCCCTGCAGCGTCGCCACCGTCTCGGGATCCGCCAGGCCATGCCGCTGGAAATGCGGCGTGGCCGCCGTCCCCTCGGCCCCCGGCAAGGCCGCCGACATCACGCGCGCAAAAGCGTAATCACCGGTACTCATCCACAGCGGTGCCTGCCAGCGCTGGCACAGCCAGTCGGCCAGCCCTACGTGATCGGGATGGCAATGCGTGACCAGCACGCGCAGGATGGGCAAGCCATCGAGTTCTTCAGTGAAGATGCGCTCCCAGGCCGCGCGCGTATCGTCGGTGGCGATGCCGCAATCGACCACGGTCCAGCCGCGCTGGCGGCCTTGCGGGGTGTCGGCCTCGTCTTCCAGCAACCACAGGTTGATGTGATTCAGGGCAAAGGGCAGCCCCATGCGCAGCCAGCGCACGCCCGGTGCCACCTCCATGGTGTGGCCGGTGTCGGGCAGGGTGTCGCCGAAGGCGTAGTCGAGCTGGGATTCAAGAGCGTTCATCAGTAAGCCTGGCGATCATCGTGAGGGGGAGTCAAAGGCGTCGCACCAGTCCTGCATTTTTTGCTGGACGACAGGGCACAATATACTTTACGTTAACGTAAAGTGCCAGACCAACCCAATCCATCCCGTCCATGCCAACCTACACCATCACCGAACTGGCGGAAGAATTCGCGATCACGCCGCGCGCGATCCGGTTCTACGAAGACCACGGCATCCTCAATCCCAAGCGCGAAGGGGTGGGCGGCCGGCATCGCGTCTATCCGGCGCGCGAACGCACGCGCCTGAAGCTCACGCTGCGCGGCAAGCGCCTGGGCTTCACACTGGCCGAAATCAAGGACCTGATCGACATGTACGAATCGCCCAAGGATACGCAGCCGCAGCTGCAGCGCTTCCTGGGCCTGCTGCAACAGCATCGCGAAAAACTGGAACAGCAGCGCGAAGACCTCGAACTGACCCTCTCCGAAATCGCCGCCCACGAAGAGGAATGCCGGCAATTGCTGGCTGACGCCAAACCGAAGAGCAAACGCAAGGCGGTAGCGGCCTGACGCAAACGGCATTTCGCAACGCGCAGACCGTCTTCATTGACGTTAACGTCAAGCAACAGCAATCGTTCCACATCACAACAAGAATTCCCCAAACACCCAACGAGGAGACACCCATGATCCACCTGCCCGGCCTCAATTTCGACCATGGCGAAGACATCGCCGCCCTGCGTGAAGCGGTTGCCGCCTTCGCCCAAACGGAGATCGCCCCGCGCGCAGCCGAGATCGACCGCAGCGACCAGTTCCCCATGGACCTGTGGAAGAAGCTGGGCGACCTGGGCGTGCTGGGCATCACCGTCGGCGAGGAATACGGCGGGGCCGGACTGGGCTACCTGGCGCACATCATCGCGATGGAAGAAATCTCGCGCGCCTCGGCGTCGGTGGGCCTCTCCTATGGTGCGCACTCCAACCTCTGCGTGAACCAGATCAAGCGCAACGGCAATGAAGAGCAGAAGCGCAAGTACCTGCCCAAGCTGATCTCGGGCGACTTCATCGGCGCGCTGGCCATGTCCGAACCCAACGCCGGCTCGGATGTGGTGAGCATGAAACTGCGCGCCGACAAGAAGGGCGACCGCTACGTGCTCAACGGCAGCAAGATGTGGATCACCAATGGCCCCGATGCCGACGTGCTGGTGGTCTATGCCAAGACCGATCTCGACGCCGGGGCGCGCGGCATGACTGCCTTCCTGGTAGAGAAAGGATATAAAGGATTTTCCGTCGCGCAGAAACTGGACAAGCTCGGCATGCGCGGTTCCCACACCGGTGAACTGGTGTTCCAGGATTGCGAAGTCCCCGAAGAAAACGTATTGGGCGGCGTCGGCCGTGGCGTCAACGTGCTGATGTCGGGCCTGGACTTCGAGCGCAGCGTGCTCTCCGGTGGCCCGCTGGGCATCATGCAGGCCTGCATGGATGTGGTGGTGCCGTATGTGCATGACCGCAAGCAGTTCGGCCAGGCCATCGGCGAATTCCAGCTCATGCAGGGCAAGCTGGCCGACATGTATTCCACCATGATGGCCTGCAAGGCCTACGTCTATGCAGTGGGCCAGGCCTGTGACCGTGCCGACAGCGCCGACAAGGTGCGCGCCCTGCGCAAGGACGCCGCCGGTGCCATCCTCTACTCGGCCGAGAAGGCCACCTGGATGGCGGGCGAAGCGATCCAGTCGCTGGGCGGCAATGGCTACATCAACGAGTATCCCGTGGGCCGCCTGTGGCGCGATGCCAAGCTCTACGAGATCGGTGCCGGCACCAGCGAGATCCGCCGCATGCTGATCGGCCGCGAACTGTTTTCCGATACGCTGTAAGCGCCCTCCCCCTCTTTTCAAACTTCAAACACAACGGACATCATGAGCACACCCATCGATTTCTACTTCGACTTCAGCTCGCCCTACGGCTACTTCGCTGCGGTCGAGATCGACAAGCTGGCCGCGAAATACAGCCGCAGCGTCAACTGGCATCCCATCCTGCTGGGTCCCATCTTCAAGGCACTGGGCACCAATTCGCTGGCCAACATTCCGGTCAAGGGCGACTACTCGCGTCACGACATGGAGCGCACCGCGCGCTTCCACAATATCTTCTACAAGGCCCCGAGCCAGTTCCCCATCGGCACGCAAGTCGCCGCACGCGCCACGCTGTGGGTGCAGCAGACCCAGCCGGCCAAGGCGGTGGACCTGATCAAGACCTTGTACAGCGCCTATTTCACCGAAGACATCGACATCAGCGTGCCCGACAACGTGCTGCGCATCGCCGCCGACAACGGCATCGACCGCGCCGCGCTGGAAGCGGCGCTGGGTACGCCCGAACTGAAGGAGCAGCTGCGCGCAGCCACCGAAGCGGCCGGCAAGGCTGGCGTCTTCGGCTCGCCCTTCATGATCGTCGATGGCGAACCATTCTGGGGCTTCGACCGCTTCACCCAGCTGGAAGCCTTCCTCAAGAACGGAAAGATCTGATGAGCACCAGGAAAGACAAGTCCGGCCCCTGCCCCTGCGGCCAGCCCAGCTTCGAGAAATGCTGTGGCCGCTTCATCACCGGTGGCCAGGTGCCGGCCACGGCCGAACTGCTGATGCGCTCGCGCTATACGGCCTTCGCCCTGCGCGACGAAGCCTACCTGCGCGCGACCTGGTTCCCGGACACCTTGCCGGAAGAAGAGCTGACCAGCGAAACCGACGTCAAGTGGATCGGCCTGGACATCAAGAAACACCAGCACGCCAGCGGCAGCGATGAAGCGACCGTCGAGTTCGTGGCGCGCTTCAAGGTGGGTGGCAAGGCGCACCGCCTGCACGAGATCAGCAACTTCGTGCGCCAGCCTGACGACAGTGGCCAGGCCCGCTGGTATTACGTGGACGGGCGCTTCCCGGAGGACTGACGTTTTCTGCACCATGCCCCGCTGCACCAGCGCCGGTGCGGCCGACAGCACAACAAGAAACTGAACAGAGAGACCAAACCATGCCGCAGATTGAAAGCAAGCTCAACCCGCGCAGCGAGGAATTCCAGCACAACCGCGATGCCATGCAGCGCATCGTCGACGACCTGCGCCAGAAGGTAGCAGCCATCGCCGAAGGCGGCGGCCAGGCCGCGCGCGAGAAGCACCTGGCACGCGGCAAGCTGCTGCCGCGCGACCGGGTGCAGAGGCTGCTGGACCCCGGCACGCCCTTCCTGGAATTCTCGCAACTGGCCGCCTACGGCATGTACCGCGAGAAAGACCGCGAAGGCAACCTCAAAGATGCCGCCCCCTCGGCCGGCATCATCACCGGCATCGGCCGCGTGGCCGGGCAGGAGTGCGTGATCGTCTGCAACGATGCCACCGTCAAGGGCGGCACCTACTATCCGATGACGGCCAAGAAGCACCTGCGCGCGCAGGAGATCGCCGAATTCAATCACCTGCCCTGCATCTATCTGGTCGACAGCGGCGGGGCCAACCTGCCCAACCAGGATGAGGTCTTCCCCGACCGCGACCACTTCGGCCGCATCTTCTACAACCAGGCCAACCTGTCGGCCAAGGGGATTCCGCAGATCGCGGTGGTGATGGGCTCCTGCACTGCAGGCGGTGCGTATGTGCCGGCCATGAGCGATGAGTCCATCATCGTCAAGGAGCAGGCCACCATCTTCCTGGCCGGCCCGCCGCTGGTCAAAGCGGCCACCGGTGAAGTGGTGACGGCTGAAGAACTGGGCGGCGGCGACGTGCACACGCGACTTTCGGGCGTGGCCGATCACCTGGCCCAGGACGATACCCATGCCCTGGCCATCGCGCGCAACATCGTCAGCCACCTCAACCGCCGCAAGCCGCAGCAGTTGGCCCTGCGCGAGAGCGTGGAACCCAAGTATCCGGCGCAGGAACTGTATGGCGTGATCCCGACCGATACGCGCAAGCCCTTCGATGTGCGCGAGGTCATCGCCCGCATCGTCGACGGCAGCGAGTTCGACGAATTCAAGGCGCGCTACGGCACCACGCTGGTGTGCGGTTTCGCGCACCTGCACGGCATGCCGGTGGGCATCATCGCCAACAACGGCATCCTGTTTTCGGAGGCGGCCGAGAAGGGCACGCACTTCATCGAACTGTGCTGCCAGCGCAAGATCCCGCTGATCTTCCTGCAGAACATCACCGGCTTCATGGTCGGCAAGAAGGCCGAGAACGAGGGCATTGCGCGCCATGGTGCAAAAATGGTCACGGCCGTCTCCACCGCCAAAGTGCCCAAACTCACCGTCATCATCGGCGGCAGTTTCGGTGCGGGCAACTATGGCATGTGCGGCCGCGCCTTCTCGCCGCGCTTCCTCTGGATGTGGCCCAATGCGCGCATCTCGGTGATGGGCGGCGAGCAGGCCGCCAGCGTGCTGGCCACCGTCAAGCGCGATGGCATCGAAACGCGCGGTGGCAGCTGGAGCGCAGAAGAGGAAGCCGCATTCAAGGAGCCCATCCGCGCCCAATATGAAACCCAGGGCCATCCGTATTACGCTTCGGCGCGCCTGTGGGACGACGGCGTGATCGATCCTGCCGATACCCGCCAGGTATTGGCGCTGGGATTGTCGGCCGCCCTGAACGCACCCATCGAAGAGACCCGATTCGGCGTCTTCCGCATCTGAAGCGCGCCACCGAGGAGACACCATGTTTGCCAAGATCCTGATCGCCAATCGCGGCGAAATCGCCTGCCGCGTGGCCGCCACGGCCCGCCGCCTGGGTATCGCCACCGTGGCCGTCTATTCCGACGCCGATGCGCAGGCCAAGCACGTGGCCGCCTGCGACGAGAGCGTGCACCTGGGCCCGGCGCCGGCCAAGGAAAGCTATCTCTGCGCCGACAAGATCATCGCCGCCGCACTCGCCACAGGTGCACAGGCGATCCACCCCGGCTACGGCTTCCTGTCGGAGAACGCCGGATTCGCCCAAGCCTGCGCCGATGCCGGCCTGGTTTTCATCGGCCCGCCGGCCTCGGCCATCGATGCCATGGGCTCCAAATCCGCTGCCAAGGCCTTGATGGAAAAGGCCGCCGTACCGCTGGTGCCGGGCTATCACGGCGAGCGCCAGGAGAGCGATTTTTTACGCGCGGAAGCAGACCGCATCGGCTACCCGGTGCTGCTCAAGGCCAGCGCCGGTGGCGGCGGCAAGGGCATGCGCGTCGTCGAACGCAGTGAAGATTTCGAGGCGGCACTGGCCTCCTGCAAGCGCGAGGCGATCTCCAGCTTTGGCGATGACCGCGTGCTGGTGGAGAAATACCTGACCCGTCCGCGTCATATCGAAATCCAGGTCTTTGCCGATGGCCATGGCCATTGCGTCTATCTGTTCGAGCGCGACTGCTCGGTGCAGCGCCGCCACCAGAAGGTGCTGGAAGAAGCCCCGGCCCCCGGCATGAGCTGCGGCCGCCGCGCCGCCATGGGTGAGGCGGCCGTCGCGGCGGCCCGTGCGGTGGGCTACGTCGGTGCCGGCACGGTGGAATTCATCGCCAACCAGGATGGCAGTTTCTACTTCATGGAGATGAATACGCGCCTGCAGGTCGAGCACCCCGTCACGGAAATGATTACCGGACTGGACCTGGTGGAGTGGCAATTGCGCGTGGCCTCGGGCGAACCGCTGCCGCTGAAGCAGGAGCAGTTGCGCATCCAGGGCCATGCCATCGAGGCGCGCATCTATGCGGAGAATCCCGAGAAAGGCTTCCTCCCCGCCATCGGCACGCTCACCCGCATGCGCAGCGCCCCTGCGGTGGAATTCACGCTGGCCGCACCCGGCGCCACGCAACCGGCGGCCGTGCGCATCGACGCTGGCGTGCGCGAGGGCGACGCCATCTCGCCCTTCTATGATCCGATGATCGCCAAACTCATCGTCTGGGGTGCGGACCGTGATGCGGCCCTGCGCAACATGGCGCGTGCGCTCGCGCAATACCAGGTGGTCGGACTGGCGACCAACATCGGCTTCCTGCAGCGGCTGATTGCAGGCCAGGCATTTGCGACGGCCGATCTCGATACCGGCCTGATCGAACGTCACCGCGACGCGCTCTTCCCTGCCCCGGCTGCGCCCACGACCGACACGCTGGCCCTGGCCACCGCAGCCCTGCTGCAACAGGAGCAGCGCCATCAGGACAGCCGCGATCCCTGGGCCCAGACCAGCGGCTGGCGACTCAATACCCGCCTGCAGCGCAGCCTGAATTTCGAGGATGACTCAGGCAACAGCGAAGTCCGGATCGACTACGCGGGCGACGGCCGGCAATGGCAATTGCAGATCGGCGGCAACACGCACACGCTGGCCCTGCATGCGGCCAACTCCGACAGCGTGCGCATTGCCCTGGACGGCCGTACCCTGCAAGCCGATGTGGCCTGGGAAGGCGAAGGGCTACACCTCTTCGATGGCCGCAGCCAGCACAGCCTGCGCCTGCTCGACCCGATGGCCCACGCCGGCCATGCAGAGGCCGAGGGCGGACGCCTGACCGCGCCCATGCCCGGCAAGATCGTCGCGCTGCTGGTGGACCAGGGCGCGAGCGTCACGCAGGGCACGCCGTTGCTCATCATGGAAGCCATGAAGATGGAACACACCATCGCCGCGCCCTCGGCCGGCACCGTGGAAGCGCTGCGCTACGCGGTTGGCGACCAGGTGGCCGAAGGTGCGCAGCTGCTGGACTTCAAGGCCGCGTGAGCCGCGCGCCGTGAACACGTCCGCACTGCGCCTGCCCCCCTCGCTGCACGTACTGGAGCGGGGCTGGCTGTCGTCCAACAACGTGCTGCTGTTCGGCCGCGATGAAGTCGCCATGATCGACAGCGGCTACGTTGCCCATGCCGAACAGACGCAGACGCTGGTGCGCCACGTCCTGCACCAGCGCGGGCGTGAGCGGCTCGATGTGCTGCTCAATACCCATCTGCATTCGGACCACTGCGGCGGCAATGCCGCCCTGCATGCCGCCTATGGCTGCCGCATTGCCATCCCGGCTGCCGAGGATGCCAAGGTGCGCCAGTGGGACGAAGACGCCCTGAGCTACCGCGCCACCGGCCAGCGCTGCCCGCGCTTTGAGCATGACCAACTGATCCGCAGCGGCGATGTGCTGCGCCTGGGTGATCTCGACTGGACCGCTCTGGCCGCGCCCGGCCATGACCCGCATGCGCTGCTGCTGTATTGCGCGCAGGAGGGTGTGCTGATCTCGGCGGATGCCTTGTGGCGCAATGGCTTCGGGATCATCTTCCCGGAGCTGGATGGCGAATCCGGTTTCGAAGAGGCGCGCGCCACGCTGGAGCTGATCCGCAGCCTCGATGTGCGCACCGTGATTCCCGGCCATGGCGCGCCTTTCACCGAGGTGGACGATGCGCTGGAAAAGGCCTTCTCGCGGCTCGATTATCTGCAGGCCAATCCGCTGCGCAATGCGCACAATGGCATCAAGGTCCTGGTGAAATTCCTGCTGCTCGAACGCGGCCGGATTGCGCTGGCGGACTTGCCGGCGATGATGCGGGAGATCCCCTTGTTGCGCATCACCAATGCGCGCTTCGTGCAGATGGAGGATGCAGCCCTGGCCGACTGGTGCGTAGCGCAACTGCAGAAGGCGGGAGCCGCCGCCAGCGATGGCGTGTTCCTGCTGGATCGCTGAATGCGGGCCTGCGCGGCAGAGGGGGCGGGGGTGCTGTTATCATTTCCGGCTTGTCCTGCTGCCGGCCTTGCGCCTCCTAGTCAAACGCCATGAACGCCATGAACGAACCTGCTGCCGCCCTGCCCTCTTCCGCCCAACGCGTTGCCGACCTGCTGGCAGCGATGGGCCATGACAAACCGGTCACGATGCTGCCCTCGACCGGCCGCACCTCTGCCGAAGCCGCTGCGGCCGTGGGCTGCAGCGTGGCCGAGATTGCCAAGTCCATCATCTTCCGCCGAGTCTCTGACGGTGCGCCGGTGCTGGTCATTGCCAGCGGTGCCAACCGGGTGGACGAAGCCAAGGTTACCGCCCTCACCGGCCCGCTGGGCAAGGCCGACGCCAAATTCGTGCGCGACACGACCGGTTATGCCATCGGCGGCGTCTGCCCGATTGGCCACGTGGTCAAGCCGGTGATGCTGATCGATCAGGACCTGTTCAACTTTGACAGCGTCTGGGCGGCGGCCGGCCATCCGCATGCCGTCTTCAACCTCACGGCCGCGCAGCTGGAGAAGATGACCGGCGGCACGGTGGCCGATGTGCGGCTGGATGCCGCGCCAGCGGCCAGCTGAACTGTTCGACAGTCATCCACGCCATACAACAACCCCAACGGAGACCCGCATGATGAGCCTGCCCAAGAAAGTGAAGATCGTTGAAGTCGGACCGCGCGACGGTTTGCAGAACGAGAAGGAAACCATTTCCGCCGAGGTCAAGATCGAGCTGGTGAACCGGCTTTCTGCGGCGGGGTTTCCGAATGTGGAGGCGGCTTCTTTCGTCTCGCCCAAGTGGGTGCCGCAGATGGCCACTTCCAGCGAGGTGATGCATGGCATCACCCGCAAGCCGGGCGTGGTGTATTCCGCGCTGGTGCCCAACATGAAGGGCTTCGAGGCGGCGCTGGAGGCGGGGGTGGATGAGGTGGTGATTTTCGGAGCGGCTTCGGAGGCGTTCTCGCAGAAGAACATCAATTGCTCCATTGCCGAATCCATCGAACGTTTTGCCGAAGTGGCCAAGGCCGCCAAGGACCACCGCAAGCGCCTGCGTGCGGCGGTGAGTTGCGCGTTCGGATGTCCGTACCAGGGTGAGGTGCCGCTGGACTCAGTGGCCGACGTGGTGCGGCGTTTCCGCGAGCTGGGCTGTGACGAGATCGACATCGCCGACACCATCGGCGTGGCCACGCCGGGCAAGGTGCGGCCGGTGATGGAGACGGCGATCCGTGAATTCCATATCGAAGGTTTGTCGGGTCACTTCCACGATACCTATGGGCAGGCGCTGGCCAATATCTATGCCAGTCTGCAGACGGGCATCAGCATCTATCACGCGTCGGTGGCGGGGCTGGGGGGCTGTCCGTATGCCAAGGGCGCGACTGGCAATGTGGCGACCGAGGATGTGCTGTACATGATGAACGGGCTCGGGATCGAGACCGGGATTGATCTGGATGCGGTGGCCGAGGCGGGGCAGTTCATCTCGCAGCAGCTGGGGCGCAAGTCGGTGAGCAGGGTGGGGAATGCGTTGGCGGCTAAGCGGGTGGGGTGAGGGTTATTGGGAGGGGCCGAGATATTGGGGGCGGGATCGGCTTCTGTAACCTCTGCCGCTTGCGGGGTGTTGGGGATGAAGGCGCTAGCTGAGGCATTTGCTTTAGCTGCTTGGGGTGAGCAGGTTGGGCTGGGTCATTGCATTGGCTCATTTTAGTCATCGGTCCTCTTCTGGCTTTTCGGCAGTGATATTTTCTATTACTTCCGCTCAAGATAGTCTTCAGGAAACTTATAGCCTTCAGGGATATCTGGCCACGTGAATCTAGGATCTCGATACATCACCTTGTCGATTTCGTCTTCAATGCTTCTGTATAGATTTTTTAAATTCTGTGCAAAGAGCCTGGCTTCAAGAAGGGCCACATAAGCCGTCAGATGGTCATTCGATTTCCGCGCTATCCGATGAATCTCAAAATACGACAAGAGCTTAGATAAGTCGTAATCATGTTGCTCATCAAGTGATGTTTCATAATCGATAGACCATTCAAATTGACCGTCATCTTTTATCTCCTCATTCATTTCATCGATAGTTAAACCGATACTGGACGTCAACTCCAAAAACGCTGATTGAATCAAATCTAATCCATCTAGGTTTTTCATTTCAATTTTCTTCCTTGAGCAAGAGCCAAATCTCGCTTATTAAAATTAACAGTGCCATCCCAATCTTGGCTGCTAGGGAGATTTCGGTACAAATTCGCGCAGCAGATATCCATCTATTTCCCCTTCTTATCCATCAATAAATGGATTTCTAAGATCAAAGCGACTCTCGTCTAAAATCTCGCCCGAAAATGCGCCGACCACAGCCAAGTCCAACCGCTCATAGAATTCCAAAATCTCGGAATCAGTAAGATTTTGTATCTTGAAAATATCATTGGCATTGAAGTGGGAGGAAATAAGAGATGCAATCTTTACGTACAGTCGAACAACGGCCGTTGCGATTTCCCACTCCACTTTCCGGTGCTTCATTAGCGTCGCTATGTCTAGGAGATCCTTATGAAATTTCCAAAACTCTTGCTCATCCCATATCCCATACTCGACAAGCCTCTCGTAAAAGCTTCCTTCCCAACTAGCATTGCCAGGCAGGCTGCGAAATAAATTTTTATAACATTTATTCATTTGGTCACTCACCGGATTCTGAAACAGTGTTGCCCTCCGACGTACCCGACCGCTCGCAAGCCTCTTGCCGCCCGAGTGAGATTGGGTCTTTGGAGGACTAAGGGACTGACGTCGATGAGACCTCGTTGATCAACAGCCGCCGCTCATCACCAGATGTTCTGGAAATCTGTAGTCATCAGGGATCTCTGGCCAAGCAAATCTTTCATCGAAAATGCTGACCTTATGCGCATCAGCCTTGATATCTCCGAATAACTCCGATATCGATCGGGCATGAGTTCCAACATCTTTGAGGGCCTGGTAAGCGGCCAGCTGGTCACTCCTGTGAGTAGCAATACGGTGGACCTCTACGCTGAGGAAGAGCTGGTCAAGATATCGCTCCAGACGATCACCCAGTGAGGAATTGTAGTCAATACGCCATTCGAAATGATCATTTTCATCCTTCGCTTTATCCATTTCTTCTCGCGTGTCGCCTATGCTTTCAGCCAATTCGATGAACGTCTTGCTGATTGCGTCGATTCGATCCTTTCCCATCACTACAATTTCTCCTGTCGCGCCTTTCGATAACATCAGTCCGTCGCGACCCGCAGTGTCATCAGGACCCTTCACGCGCTTCATTGTGTCAGCTCCGGCCGCCAACAAATGCTGAGGTATCTGATATCCCTCCGGGATAGAGGGCCAGAAAAATCTTTTATCTCCGTACAGAACCTTATCGACATCGTTCATGATCTCTTCGAAAACATCCTGCAATATAAGCGCATGGAGCCCAGCTCGCATCAGCGCGCAATAGGCAGTCAAGTCATCACCGGAGAGCCTTGCTCTATTAGAAAACTCAAATAAAGAAGTCAGCGCTTGCAAGTTCTTACAGAACTCCAAGCTTAAGGATGCGTCGTGATTAATTGACCAGTGGCATCGTCCGTGCTCGTCTTCCTCGGACATGATCTCTTCTTTAGTCAAACCTACGGATTGGACCAGTGACAAAAAGGTCGTCTGGACGACGTCTAAATTTATGACCGTGTTCATTTTGGTTGCGAGCAATTCAGAACTGAACGATAGCCACAGATGCTCTTTTTCAGTTGGAAACATACGTGGAGAAAACCCAGCCTATCAAGAATGGGGTGACAAACCAAAATGTTTAGGAAGTTCGTAGCCGTCTGGTATGCAAGGCCACGAAAATCTCTTATCCAGAACAGCGACCCTATCGACCTCGTCCTTAATGTTTAGAAAAAAACCGGAAACATTCTGGGCATGGATTCCACAATAGAGGAGCGTTATGTACGCCGCCAACAGATCGTTCTGCTGGATCGCGATCCGATGAGCTTCAAGGAAGAGAAGAAGTTCATCAAGATCTACCTCCAGCTGCGCTCCCAGGCAGCGCCGATAGTCAATACACCATTCGAAATGATCATTCTCATCCATACTTTCATTCATCTCCTTTCTCGATACACCAATGCTTTCGGCCGACTCGATAAATGTCTTACGAATGACATCGACGCTATCTTTTTTCACCACCTCAATTTTTCCTACTGAACTTTCCCAGAACATCAGTACATCGTGATCGTCCGCATTGCCAAAATCCGCCATACACTTCAATTTTTCCTTGGCGGCCACCAGCAATGGCTGCGGAATCTTGTATCCCTCGGGTACAGATGGCCAAGAGAACCTCAGATCTCTGTACATCACTTTATCAATAGCGTCCTCGATACCACCGAATACATCCGAGATCGTTCGGGCCAGATCGCCAGCGCAGGTGATCATGAATAAGGCTGCCAACCGATCGTTTTCGCCAACAGCACGTCGATACATTTGAAAATAGTGAGTTAGGTTCGACAGTTCATTTTTAAGCCTCTCGCTCAGTGGAAAATCGTAGTTGAGGTACGCGACCGATCTGTCATTGCCATCATTGTTATCATTCATTTCCGTCCGCAGCAGCTGCCTATTTTTGGACAAGTTCTGAAATACATCTTTAATCAAATCCATTCTGCGTATATCTATCATCTCAGTCTTCTCCTCTGTGTTTTTGCAGCATTTGTCTTATCCTCATTGCGTGTCCCGTCCAAATTAAGAACAGATTTAAATTTCCCGTGCTTATCGAATACTTCAAGATGATCTTTGTGACGGCCATCCAAATATAGCTGGTCCCCCTTTTTAATCTCCGCTCCAATTTCCCGTTCAGCGGCATAGACCATTTGCCCGTCATAAACGATTTTCGCCTTTTTAGTTCCAGCCTTCACCTCGGCTCCAAAAGCTGATCCATTAAAAAATTGATCCATGTTGGCTACCGGTTTCACGCTAGGAACGTATGGCTTCTTGGCGTGACTTATCGCCACATTCCCCGAACTGATCAGCCCTGAACTTGCCCCCGCAGGGCCGACATCCGCCCACATCTGCTGCAGTTGCAAAGCCAGCTGATCCAGAAAACCAGCCCTCTCCCCCAGCGCCGCCAGATTGGGAAATTGCCGGTCCATATCCAAGGTCTGTTCGACAATCAGCGCCTTGACGTACGCTTTTTGATCCCCCGTCTTCGCGAAGTACAGCGCATGAGCAAGATCACTGAGCGCAGCCTGCCCCGAGCTCATCACCGACTCACAGGCATAGGTAGTCGCCGCCGCTCCGCTGCCCCCCTTCTCCAACTGCTCCGTAAACAATTTTCTTTGCTTCGCAGCGTCTTCCTTCAGCTCGGCAAAGCACGCCCCCTGCGATGCGTCGCAAGCCCTGATCTTGTTCAGGAATTGTTTGGAGTAGCTCACCCCCAAGGCATTGTTTTCTGCCTCCAGCTGGGCGGCGAGCGTGGCCGTCGGATTCGCTGTGCTTCCGGCAGCCGTTGCAATCCCCGCCACGATGCTGGTCACCAGATTCGTGCGCGACTCCTTCTCCTGACTGCCCGGCCGGTCCGCAGACTGCAGCAGCGCATTGATGACGGTACCGGCCGATGCGCCCAGCGCACCTGCGCCACACGCTGCCTCCTTGGCCATGGCACCGGCGCATCCCAGGATGGCCGAGACGTTGGCGGTGCCGATGTGGATGTCACGCCCGGCCTCGACTTGCAACGCGTTCTCCGCCACCACCTGCGCGCCCTTGCTCGTCACATCCTGCCCCGCCTGGATGCGGATGCTGTTGCCGCTGACCTGCGTGGCGACCTCCTTGTTACCGGTCACCACGGCGCGATTGATGCCGACCTCGCTGGTGCCGTGCGCACCATTGGCGCGATCCACGAAGTTAGGCCCGGTCAAGCGACTGACCCAGTTGCTGCCGCCCTTGTCATCGGCCCAACGGATCTCCTGCCGGAAATATTCCTGCACGACACCAAGACGCACATCCCGGCCCGCCGCCAACACGGCGTCACCCGAGGCGGCAATGACGGCAGCATCGGCCTGCAGATCGCGGCCCGCCAGTAGCACCACGTCCTTGCCGCTGACGCTGGCCACCTGATCGATATTGCGTCCCGTGGTGATGGCATTGGCAGTCGTGACGCTGGTGCTGCGAAGTACGACATCCCGGCCCGCACTCAGCGCCAGCTTGTCGTTGGCATCGATGACGCCGCCGGCATTCTCGATATCGCTCTGCGCCAGGAGGCGGACCGAGCCGCCCTCGATGCGCCCGCCGAGATTGCGGACGTTGTCCGCGCGCAGCGTCACACCCGATCGTGCGGCGATGGTGCCGCCGCGATTGAGGATGTCCTGCACGGTCTGGAAGGCGACTTCATTGCCGGCGATCAGGGTCTGGCGACCACTCACACGCAGGCTCGACGGCTGCAGATAGACCTGCGGCACCAGCACTTCCTGCTCACGGCCATCGGCCAGCGTCACCCTCCGCTGTACCAGCCAGACGATGTCCGTTTTAAGCTGGGCGATCTGTGCTTCGGAGAGTGCGATGCCCAACGCATAGCGCTGGACCTGTGCCTGCTGCAGCCCGGCTTGCATCAGCGCCAGGTATTGCGCCTCGTTGTTGCTGAAGCCGTTCAGATAGCGCTGGCCGGTGGCTTCCTGGATCTGCCGCTGGATCAGCTGTTGTTCGTAGAAGCCATCACCGAAACGCTGGTACCCCGGCGCAGGACCGAAGCGGTCCTGATACGCACGCACCAGGAAGTCGGACGACAGCCAGTTGCGCTGCGGGTCACGGTGGTGCGCTGGATCTGCTCGGTGCCGTCGTAGATGATCCACTCGCTCGCCATGCGGGCGTAGATGGAACGGTTGAATTTCAGGATCGCCTTGTCGAGCTTGTCGTGGTACGGAAACTGCGCATCACGGATCGCTTTCCATTCGCCGTACCGTCGCCGGTAGTCCGCATCTCGGCAGGAGTCTGGAACGCTGCAGAGTTTCGGCAGAGCGGGCTCCGGCGGTATGGGAGCGGTAGGCCGTGCCAGGCCGAACACGTCCCATATCCTGTCCTCAGGCTGATAGACAAAGCGCTCCGGCTCTGCCTCGAAACTGGAGGACTCGGTACTGACGGCAGCAAGCGGGCGAAGATAGGCACGGTCAACACCCACGCCACTATCGGAAGTGTCGCGCCTGCGGACATATCGGCTGTAATCAAACGGCGGTCCGTAGCGAGCAAAGGGATATTCCGCCGACGGCAGCAGCAGGCGGAAGTTGTCCTCATCACCCATCGCGCGCCAGTTCTCCGGCGCGATGATCTGGCCACTATCCTGATGGATCAGCCGCGCATGGTCACCGGAGACGAAATCCGGCGACCCCACCAGCCGGTAGTTGATGACCCTGCGTCCCGGCTTGCTCTCTTCGGCGATCTCGAAGTGCGCATTCCGGTTGTTGATCGCATCGGCAGCAATGGTGAGCGCGCCATCAGCATTGACAGTCGCGCTGGTGTTGTTGACCTCGCGCGCGCGTCCGGTCGCGCGATGGTCGCTGCCGATGGCACCGCCAATGGACATGCCGCCGACCGAATACAGCAGCGCCTGCTCGCTGTTGTAGAGCAAGCCGGTGCCGATATCCAGACGCTCACGTGCCGCGATGACGGGGGCTCTTTGTACGCCATCAATGGTTTCCGGTGCGTTGTGCAGCACATCTGCAGCAAGCGCGACGCGGTCACCGTAGATGCGCCCGGCACCGAGGTTGTAGAGCGTGCCAGCCTGAATGCGCGTGGTGACGCCATCGACCAGGCCGCGGTTGATGAAGTCCTGGCTCGCACCGGCAGACAGCGAGACATCGCCGCCCAGTATCGAAGCACCCGCATGATTCTGGAATCCCCTGGCAGTCACGCGCAACGCTGCCCCTGCGGCCAGCGTGCCGTAGTTGCTGAAGCGGCCGCCGGTGCGCAGATCGAGATCGCCACCGGCAACGGTTTCCCCGCGCTGCTCCAGATCGGTGGCCACATCGATACGCAGATTCCTGTGACTCAACAGCAAGCCCTTGCCGATCAGGGAGTGCGATGTGAGACTGAGGTCGCCGCCTGCGAGGATCCGTCCGCCCTCGTTGTCGATCACCAGCCTGCGGGTGCTGGCCAGGTCATTGACTGACAGCGTGCCTTGCGAAGACAGGAGTCCCCCGCGATTGTCCACGCTGTCGCTGGCGGCTATCTGCAATGACTGGCCGGTGCGGATGGCACCGTTGTTGTAGAGCGCGCCCGTGGTAACACTTACGCTGCGGCCTTCGATGCCCTGATCCTTGCCCTGGGTGTCGTCGTTGCGCAGGCTCTGGCTCTGCAGCGTTATGTCTTCGTCGGAACGCATCAGGCCACGGCGGTTACACCACCACCCGCGTGCTGGCGCAGCCGCAGGATCTTTCAGCCGGGAGGCTGGTACTGACCGTAATACCGGGCAGGTTGCGCAAGGTGCGCATGGCCGAGGGAGCGGACACGCGCGGCAATGCTGTCACGGCACTGCCGCTGTCTGAGGGAGATCTGCTCGACTTGCGCGCCATCGAGCAAGGATTGGAAAACCTCAGGCGCGTGCCGACAGCGGAGGCCGACATCGAGATCACGCCCTCGGAAGAATCCGACGCGCAAGCCGGCGACAGCGATCTGGTCGTGCAATACCGGCAGGCCTTTCCGTTCCGCGTGTCAGCCTCGCTGGACGATGGCGGTGCGCGCACCACTGGCCGCTATCAGGCAGGCGTGACGGTGGCCTATGACAACTGGTGGACGCTCAATGATCTCTTCTACGCCAGTCTCACGCGCAGCCTGGGGCGCTATGGGGATCGCGGCAGCCGCAGCCATACCGTGCATTATTCGCTGCCCTTCGGCTACTGGCTGCTCTCGGCGACGCTCTCGGGCAGCCGTTATCACCAGACGGTGGAGGGCGCCTTTGAACCGGTGGTCTACAGCGGCCATGCCGAAACGAGCGAAGTCAAACTGTCGCGCCTCCTGCAACGCAATGCCACCAGCAAGAGCCATGTCGCAGGCCGGCTGTTGCTGCGCAAGTCCTTCAATTTCGTCGACCAGATCCCGCTGGCGCCGCAACAGCGCAGGATGACGGCATGGGAATGGAGCGTGAATCACCGCCACTTCATCGGACCGGCCGTGGCCGAGATCAACCTGAGCCATCGCCGTGCACTGGACCGGCAAGGCCGTGCGCCCGAGGACGAACTCGACCTGCCGCAGATCACCACGCGCTATGGACTGTGGCTGGCGGACGCGGCGATCCATGCGCCCTTCACGCTGGGCACGGCGCGTTTACGTTACAACGCAACGGCGCGCGCCCAATGGAACCGGGGCAAGCTGCCGGCGCAGGATCAGTTCGCCATCGGCGGACGCTATACCGTGCGTGGCTTTGATGGCGACATGAACTTGCAGGCCGAGCGCGGCTGGCTGCTGCGCAATGAGTTGTCCTGGGGGATGGGAGAAGGCGGGCAGGAAGTGTACGCCGGCGTCGATACCGGCGCGGTAGCGGGACCACTGACGCAAAGCCTGAGCGGGCGCCGCTTGAGCGGTGCCGTTTTGGGCTGGCGTGGCAACGTGGACAAGCTCGGCATGGAGCTCTTCATCGCTGCGCCACTGACCAGGCCACAGGGATTCCCCACCGGTACGCTGACCGGCGGGTTCAGCCTGCAATGGTCGTATTGAATGAAAAGAATGCCGCGCAGGATGGCGGGCAAGCGCCGCGCTTCACTGCTGGCGATAACGCCGCAGGCCGCGCACCGGCAGCTTGTCCGATTCGATGAGCGCCTTTTTCAGTGCACGCTTGTGCAGCAGCGCGCCCCCAATCAGTGCGACGGCGGCCAGGACGATGATGAGGATATTGACGAGATCAAAGTGTTGCATGATTCCCCCCTACGGCTAGTAACGATAGATGAAACGCGGGCATGGCCCTTCCGGCTGAGCCGGTCCGCAAGACGCCCCCGGTAGCGCCCTGCGCGGCCTGTTTTTATTGCAGGCTTGTGGAAAACATAGCACGCATGAAGGGAAGACAGTAAATCATATAAATAATTTCCTGAAAATTTCACCTTCGCGCAACAAAAAGCACGACCGTTATATTTTGTCGCTTTTTGTCCTATAATCGCCGGACAAAAGCGGCATGGGGTCCTGCCCTGTTGCCTTGAGATAATGACAACCCAAGAGAGACGACCATGCCACCAGCCCCTGCTTACCCCAAAGCATTGCAAGATCTGCGCCTGCCCATCATCTGCTCGCCCATGTTCATCGCCAGCGGCCCGGCGCTGGTGGCAGCCCAGTGCAAGGCCGGGCTGGTCGGATCGTTTCCTGCCCTCAACGCGCGCCCGGCCGAGCTGCTCGACACCTGGCTGACCCAGCTGCAGGACGAGCTTGCCCAATGGCAAGCGGAACACCCGCAACGCAAGGCGGGACCGATCGCGGTCAACCAGATCGTGCACCAGTCCAATGACCGCCTGGCCCAGGACGTGGCCACCTGCGTGAAGCACCAGGTGCCCATCATCATCTCCAGCCTGCGCGCACCACCCAAGGAAATGCTGGATGCCGTGCACAGCTATGGCGGCATCGTGCTGCATGACGTGATCTCGCTGCGCCATGCCGAGAAGGCCCTGGAAGCCGGTGTCGATGGCCTGATCCTGGTGGCCGCCGGTGCCGGTGGCCATGCAGGTACGCTCTCGCCCTTCGCGCTGGTGGGTGAAGTGCGCAAGATGTTCAAGGGAACGCTGGCCCTGTCCGGCTCGATCGCCACGGGCGATGCGGTGCTGGCAGCGCAGGCCATGGGCGCGGACTTCGCCTACATGGGCTCGCGCTGGCTGGCCACGCGTGAATCCAATGTCGACGACGCCTACCGCCAGGCCATCGTGGAGTCGACCGCCGCCGATGTGGTCTACACCAACCTCTTCACCGGCGTGCACGGCAACTACCTGAAGAAGTCCATCGTCAATGCCGGCCTCGATCCGGACAACCTGCCCGAAGCCGACAAGACCAAGATGAACTTCGGTTCCGGCGGCGGCAGCAAGGCCAAGGCATGGCGCGATATCTGGGGCGCAGGCCAGGGCGTGGGATTGATGGAAGATGTGCCGACCGTGGCCGAAATGGTGGATAGGCTGGAAGAGGAATATCGCGCCGCGCGTGCGCGACTGTCGCTGTGAGGCGACGCTTTTGCAGTAACGGATGAGCTTCTCGCCATCATGAGCGGCGTGAAAAACTAAGTAAAAGGCGGACCGCTACCCGGGTCCGCCTTTTTTTTCATGTGCGGCCATTCACAGCAAATGGGGAACGCAGCCAGTCCTGGCGCGTCCAAGCGGGCATCTGCTCTTTTCTTTCCGCGCCTTGTGCGCCGGCTTGTACGAATTGTCTGTCGGACAAAATCTTATTTTTCATCTCACTTTGTAACTCGCGGCACTTCTGTTGTGAGGCCCGGTCGTACTTGTTCGCTTCATGCAGATGCAAGGCGTGATGATGCGCTGTGGCCACTCTCACACGGCATCGCCCTGCGGCAAAAGAAGAGTCAACCATTCAATTGCGAGGACCACCACCATGACCAGCTTCCTGAGAACCAGAAAAGACCGTCACCCCAAACATGACAAGCCGCGCCTGCCGCATGAGCATGACCAGCATGCGGACCGCCAGGACGCCGCCAACAGCGGCCATGCCGTCGAGCGCCCCGAGATTCGCCAGGCATATGACGATATCCGCAAGGGCCAGGTCGATACCGACCTGCGCGGCACGGGCGGACTGGATGAAGTGAACAAACGGCCCGGCAGCCGCTCTGCCGAAGCGCCCCGCAAGGAGCGCGACGAGGGCTGAAGCCCCCTCAAGTCCTGCCGCGCCGGTCCCGGACTGGCCGACGCGCAGGCTTCACAGACCGGATTGCACGATCCAGTCAGAGATGATCCCGAACAATTCCTGCGGCTTTTCCATCGGCGTCATGTGACCGCAGTCGCCGATGATCTCCAGGCGCGAGTGCGGTATCTGGCGCGCCATCTCTTCCGATTCCTCCACACTGCGCAGCTTGTCTTCGTCACTGCTGACGATGAGTACCGGGCACTGCAGCCGTTGCAGATCCTCGGCGTTGCTGTCGCGCAGGGTCTGCAGCTGGCGCAGGAACACCTCCTTGCCATTGGCCAGGGCCATGGCCTGCAGCCGGTCCAGCAGGCCGCGATCGGTGCTGCGCGCCGGATGCAGCGAAGAGGCCAGTGCGCGCGATGTCAGTCCCTTGAAGGGGGTGCGCCGGGCCAGCTCGATCTGCGCCAGTGTGCCCGCCGATTCGCGCTCGGTCTGCGGGCGCGATGAGGTATTGAGCAAACCCAGGCCCAGCACGCGTTCCGGTGCCTTGAGCGCAATGGCTTGGGCCACGAAGCCGCCCATCGAAAATCCGAACAGCACGAAGCGCTCCGGCGCCTGGCGCAGCACGGCGTCGGCCATGGCCTGGATGCCGATATCCTGGCCGAGGTCGCCGAAGGTCAGTGCACCCAGCGTGGACAGGTCGGCCTGCATGTCATCCCACAGGTGGGCATTGAGCATGAAGCCCGGCAGCAGGACCAGATTGCGCATCGTATTTTTTCCTTGCATCAGAGGTAGTAGAAGTGAAAAGCGGAGGCCTTACTGCAGCCACTGCGCGCGGCGGCTGGACCCGGCCATGGCCAGGCACAAGACGCCCAGCAAGGCCAGTGCAGCCTGCAATCCCCAGCCATGGGCGAGGAAGCCGAACACCGGCGGGCCGATCAGGCTGCCGCTGTAGCCCAGCGTGGCCACCGCCGCCAGGGCGCTGGAACCATGCCGTCCGGCAGCGCTGAAGACGAACGGGAAGACCGCGGCCACGCCGGTACCGGCAATGGCAAAGCCAAGAATGGCCAGCGTCATGCCGGGTGCCGCCACGGCCAGGGCGATGCCCAAGCTCGCGATGAGCGTGCCGACCCACACCACGCGGCGCGCGTCATAGCGGGCCTTGAGACGGTCGCCGATCATGCGCATGATGAGCATCATCCCGGCGAAGGCAGCATAGGCCAGGGGCGTGGCACCATCGCTGGCACCGATATGATCCTTCATGTAGATACCGCTCCAGTCGGCCACCGAACCTTCGACGATGGCGCCGCAGAAGGCGATCACGCCCAGCACCACCAGATGTCCGTGCGGCAGCGCGAAGAGCTTGCGTGCGGGATCGTGCTCGGGGCGGTCATCGGGCAGCGCTTCATAGCAGGCGTAGAGCGGA
This sequence comes from Herbaspirillum sp. Her4, assembly GCF_057961335.1. Classification (NCBI taxonomy): domain Bacteria; kingdom Pseudomonadati; phylum Pseudomonadota; class Betaproteobacteria; order Burkholderiales; family Oxalobacteraceae; genus Herbaspirillum; species Herbaspirillum sp. Her4. Next base: position 923,840 of record NZ_CM176330.1, read on the forward strand.
TAGAGGAACAGCGCGGCCACCAGCAGGAAGTGCCAGATCGGTGCGATGCCCATGCCCGCCACGGCACTGGCGGCGAGCGCACCGGAGAAGGTGCCCACGCAGAACCAGCCGTGCAGCATGGACATGATGGGTCGGCCGGCGTCGCGTTCGGCCTGGGCGCCCAGCGCATTGATGGCGACGTCGAAGCAGCTGGACGCCGCACCATAGAGCGTGCAGATCAGCATGAGCGAGGCCACGTTCGGCGCCAGTCCCAGCAAGGGCAGCGACACCAGCAGGGCCAGCCCCGCGTAGAGCGTGCTGTGGCGCGCGCCGTAATGGCCGGTGATCCACGCGGCCAGCGGGAAGGAGCCGACCGCGCCGATGCCGCCACACAGCAGCACCAGCGCCAGCGTGGCCGCATCGAGCTGCAGATGGTCCCGGATGGCGGGAATGCGGGCCGCCCAGGTGGAAAACACCACGCCCAGCAACAGGAAGAAGAGCGGGATGGCAAACTTGCGCCAGATCAGGCGCAGGGCAGAAGACGGGCGGGAAGTGGACAGCTTTGTTGTCATCGATCAGTCAGGAATGTAAACTGCGCAGAATCATTTCTTTCCTGAAATGAGTTTCAATATTGCAGACCGCTATTATCCGACAACCGGGAAAACGCATGCACATGCGTCGTCGGACCAGCGGGTCGGGGCTTCCCCAAGAGGGGCTCATTCAGAGAAAAGGAACCGGCAAAGGTTCACGGCAGGTGCATCGCCTGTCACCCTCCATCGAGCAACACCTCTGAGCGACCGTGCACGCTGCCAGCGGCTGCAATCACGCAGGGACAGGAATGCCAGTTTCAGAACCGAACAAGATCTACCAGGAAGTCATCGATGCATTGATCGCCCTGCATCGGCTCACTGACGGCTATACGCCCAACCACGAGGACCAGACCGCCGAGCTGGCGGTGATGATCGGCCGTCATCTGGCCCTGCCGGCCGAGCGCATCGACGTGCTGCACATGGCCGCCCAAGTGCACGACATCGGCAAAGCCAGAATACCGCTCGATTTGCTGACCAAACCCGGCCGCATTACCGCTGACGAATACGGCGTGCTCAAGACCCACGTGCAGTTCGGTTACGAGATCTTGAACAAGATCAGCTTCCCCTTCAACCTTGCCGAGATCGTCTGGTGCCATCACGAGTACCTTGATGGCAGCGGCTATCCGCGCGGCATCGGCGGCGATGCGCTGCCGCTGGAGGCGCGCATCCTGACCGTGGCTGACATCGTCGAGTCGATGTCGGCCGACCGGCCTTACCGCAAGTCGCTGGGCATGGCAGTCGCCCTGGAAGAAATCCAGCGCCAAAGCGGGTCTCGCCTCGATCCCGTGGTAGTGGATGCCTGTCTGCATGTGGTGCAGCAACACAACTGGCGGCCGGTCACCAACTAGGGCCTGTTCACATTAAATCTGCGAGATGCGTTGCCCCCAGAAGGCGGGGTGGCAAGGCGCGCGTCAGGGCTGGTGGTGGTGCCACCAGCCCTGACGTGCAACGCGGCCAGCGCGCCTTCTGGGGGCAACCCTCCGGGAGAGGCCGCCAAGCGTCGCCTGCCGTTGTTGCAGCTCCTTGCCGTGGCACCACCACGGCGCGTCGCCGCGCCTAGGCAGACAACGCTTGGCGACCTCTCGCACTCGCAGATTTAATGTGAACAGGCCCTAGCCCGGCGCAGCGGTTTGACCGCTTCGGCTACACTGGCACCCCACACCACAACAAGACCGCCAGGAGACGCCATTCCATGCCCCCGCACGCCGCGCATGCGCCCTCGCCTTTCATCCTGCGCCATCCCATCCTGACCGCCCTGGCCCTGTCGCTGGGCACGGCCGTGGCGCTGGGGGTGGCGCGTTTCTCCTATGCCCTGCTGCTGGCGCCGATGCGCAGCGACCTCGGCTGGCCTTACCTCATCGCCGGCGGCATGAATACCGGCAATGCCTTGGGTTACCTGCTGGGCGCGCTGCTGACGCCGCGCCTGATGCGCCGCTATCAGGCGCACCGCGTGCTGATCGCGGGGGCCTTCGCCACCGCCCTGCTGTCCTTCCTGCCGGCGCTGACCACGGACACGCTGCTGCAATTGCTGCTGCGGATAGTCACGGGTGTGACCAGTGCGCTCATCTTCGTCTCGGGCGGATTGCTGGTGAGCCGGCTGGCGGCCTTGCATGCGCAGCGCGCCGGCCTGCTGCTGGGCTTGTATTACGGCGGTACCGGCATCGGCATCGTGGCCGCCTCGCTGCTGGTGCCACCGGTAATGGAGGCCGCAGCCGCCCGGGGTGCGCCCCATCCGTGGCAATGGGCGTGGATCCTGCTGGGTGCGCTGGCGCTGGTGGCCAGCCTGGTCATGACGCTGCCCGCGCGGCTGATGCCGACCTCCCCGGCGCAGGCGGCAGGAGGCGGGGCCTGGCGTCCGCGCAGTTTGTTGTTCGGGCTGATCGGTTATTTATTCTTCGGTCTCGGGTACATCGGCTACATGACCTTCGTCATCGCCTTGCTGAAGGAAGAAGGGATGGCACCGGCGCGCATCACGCTGTTCTTTGCGCTGCTGGGCGCAGCGACCTTTGCGTCTTCACGCATCTGGGCGCGCATGCTGGACCGCTTCCGGGGCGGACAATCGCTGGCCATCCTCAATGGCCTGCTGTGCCTGGCCACGCTGCTGCCGGCCACGACGGCCGCGCCGGTGGCGGTGTTTGCCTCAGGGCTGCTGTTTGGCGGCTGCTTCCTGTCGGCCGTGGCGTCGACCACGGCCATGGTGCGTCACAACCTGCCGCCCTCGGACTGGCCAGCCGGCATCAGCGCCTTCACCATCATCTTTGCCGTGGGGCAGATCATCGGCCCATCCATCGTCGGATGGATCGCCGATGGTGCCGGCGGCCTGCAACGCGGCTTGACGTTTTCTGCACTGATGCTGCTGGCGGGGGCGCTGGTGGCGTGGCGGCAAAGGCCGCTGGGCGCGGGAGAAGGACGCACCGCAGGCGCTTGACGTTTTCTGCACATCGGACCGCGCGACCAACACCGGCGCGGCCCGCAGAGGGGACACTTACTGCTGGCCGAGATGGCGGCGCAATGCCTCCACCAGGGTGCCGCAATCCTCATCGGTGCCGATGGTGATGCGCAGGAACTGCTTGATGCGCTCGCTCTTGAAGTGGCGCACGATGATGCCGTCGCTGCGCAAGGCAGCGGCCAGCTCGGCGGCATCGCGCTGCGGATGGCGGGCGAAGACGAAGTTGGCCGCCGAGGGCAGGACCTCGAAGCCGAGTGCTTCCAGCTGCGTCACCAGTGCGGTGCGGCTGGCGATGACCATGTCGCAGGTCTTGCGGAAATAGTCATCGTCCTCGATGGCGGCGGTGGCACCGGCAATGGCGGGGCGGTCCAGCGGGTAGGAGTTGAAGCTGTTCTTGACGCGTTCCAGCGCATCGATCAGGTCAGCATGGCCGACTGCGAAACCGACCCGCATGCCGGCCAGTGCGCGCGACTTGGAGAAGGTCTGCACCACCAGCAAATTGGGATAGCGCTGCACCAGCGGGATGGCGCTCTCGCCGCCGAAATCGATATAAGCCTCATCGACCACCACCACGCGCTCCGGGTTGCCCTGCAGGATGCGCTCCACTTCGTCCAGTCCCAGCAGGCAGCCGGTCGGCGCATTGGGATTGGGGAAGATGATGCCGCCGATGGCATCGCCATGGCCGAGGTAATCCTCGGTGCGCAGGGTGAAATCCTCGGCCAGCGGCACGGCGCGATAGTCGACTTGGTACAGGCCGGCATAGGTCGGATAGAAGCTGTAGGTGATGTCCGGGAACAGGATGGGCTTGCCATGTTGCAGCAGGGCCTGGAAGGCGTGCGCCAGCACTTCGTCGGAGCCGTTGCCCACGAACACCTCGCGCGCGCTGATGCCGTCGGCGGCATGGCGGCGGGCGATGGCCAGCTTCAGGGGCTCGGCGTCGGGATTGGGATACAGGCGCAGGTTGTCGCTGACCTCGCGGGCAATGGCCTGCAGGGCCAGCGGCGACGGGCCATACGGGCTCTCGTTGGTATTGAGCTTGACCAGGCGCGCGATCTTGGGTTGTTCGCCGGGGGTGTAGGGCGTCAGGCGGCTGACGATGGGACTCCAGAACTTGCTCATGAGAAATCAGCCCGGACCGGGCCACACAGAATTGAGGGAAAGCGCAGATGGTAGCAAACTTGCCGCTACCCGGCCGCAGACGCCTCAGAAATAAGGGCGGTAGCGCGGCTGGCGGGCCTGGTCATCCTGCAGCACAACGGACGGCCGGGGATGGCTGCTCAGCAGCGACAGGGCGCGGCCGGCAATCTCGGGCGGCAGGCCGATCAGGTCCTGGCAGGCGCGCTGCAGGGCCGACAGCGAGGCAAACCCGGCGGCGGCGGGACTGGCACCGGCATCTTCCATCCGCGCCAGTTGCGCCAGTACCCAGGCCACGCGCTGCTCGCGCACCAGGCTGCGCAATGACTCCCCCTCGGCAAACAGCAAGGCACGCAGGCGGGCCGTAGAGATCTGCCACTGACCTGCGATGCGCTCGGCGCACCAGTCGGCGCAAGGCTGCGCAAAGATGGCGGCGGCAAGGCGGCGGGCGTGGGGCTTGCTGGTGTCGGCGGCGCGTTCCATATCGGCGCTGGCCTGTGCCTCCAGCGCCAGCGACCAGACTGCGGGGCGCATGCCTTGTGCCGTCGCGCGCGGATGCGCGAGGCAGGAAAAACGCACGAAGGGCGGCACCGTGAAGCTTTCGCCCTCCTGCAGCTCTACCGCTACGCCCCCGCTCTTCAAGGTGGCCGCCCCCTTCCAGACACGCACGCGCGCCGGGGCGGCGAACCGCAGTTCACGCAGCAGCAGATGATGATGGGTGATGATGGCCATGGATGAATCGATGCAGTGTGAACGCTGGGATGCTCGCCTGATCTTAAGCCGGCAGCGGGCGCCTGACTGTCATCGTGTTGACAGGCCGCTCACAGCGAGGCCATGCCGAAGGCGCGCAAGCCATCGAGGTCGACCACGCGGATGCTCTGGTAGGAAATCTCCACCAGCCCCAGCTCGGCCAGGTGGCGCATGGCCTGGTTCACGCGCTGGCGCGACAATCCGGTCAAGAGGCCAATCTCTTCCTGCGACAGTTCCAGCACCTTGGAAGTACGCGGATACAGCATCGGATGAAACAGCTGTGCAATGGCCTGCGCCACACGGGCGTCAACATCGAGCAGGCGTTCGTTCTGGACCGTGGCGATGAACTGGCCCATGCGTTCGTTCAACTGGCCGATGACGAAGGCGTTGAAGGGCAGGCTCTCGGCCATGAGGCGGTGGAAGGTATCGGCTGGCACCAGCAGGATCTGTGACGCCCGGATGGCGATGACGTCATAGCGGCGCGGCTCGCGCTTGATGACGCTGCCCTCGCCGCACCAGCCGCCCTCGGGTACGCCCGAGAGCGTACTGCTGCGGCCATCGATGTTGTAGACGGCCAGCTTGATCAAGCCCTCATGGACGCCGATCCAGTATTGCGAGAGTTCGCCGCGCCGGGCCACGAAGGCATCGGCCGAAAAGCGCGTCAACTGGGTGGTGGCGGCGGCCAGCGCACGATGCTCACCGGCCAGCGCGGCGAACCAGTCGTATTGCTGCAGAAGCTGCGCCATCGGGCTGCTCATGGGATAGGAAAAGAGGGAAGGAAACGGCAAACATTGTCGCATGTCAGCCTTGTCGTCGTGATGACAAAGCGCAAGGCCGCTTCGGTGCTACCCTAGTGCAGAAAATAACAGGCGGCTGATAAAAAATGCACAGGCCGCGCCCCTCATCCCCGCTGCAAGGAGACAAGCATGGCAGACTTCGACACCGGCCTTGGCCGCAACGCCGCCAATTACGCGGCCCTCACCCCCATCGATTTCATCGCGCGCGCCGCCGCCGTCTATGGCCAGCGTCCCGCCATCATTCACGGCGCATTGCGCCAGGACTGGGACCAGACCTATCGCCGCACGCGCCGCCTGGCCAGCGCACTGCAACGCCTCGGTGTGGGCAAGAACGACACCGTCTCGGCCATGCTGCCCAATACCCCGGCGATGGTGGAGGCGCACTTCGGTGTGCCCATGGCCGGTGCGGTATTGAATGCCCTCAACATCCGGCTCGATGCCGAATCCATCGTCTTCATGCTGCGCCATGGCGAAGCCAAGGTGCTGCTGATCGACAGCGAATTCGCCGCGCTGGCGCAGCAGTTGCGCACGCAATTGCCGGCGCTCAAAATCGTCGAGGTGTTCGACGTGCTGGGTCCGCCGCCGGTACCCGGCGAGCGTTTCGGCCATCTGGAATACGAAGCCCTGCTGGCCGATGGGGATGAAAATTTCGAATGGCAATGGCCCGCCGACGAATGGGATGCCATTGCGCTGAACTACACCTCCGGCACCACCGGCGACCCCAAGGGCGTGGTCTATCACCATCGCGGCGCGGCCCTGAATGCGGTCTCCAACATCCTCGAATGGGATCTGCCCAAGCATCCGGTCTACCTGTGGACGCTGCCCATGTTCCATTGCAATGGCTGGTGCTTCCCGTGGACCGTGGCCGCCCGTGCAGGCGTGAACGTATGCCTGCGCAAGTTCGAACCCAAGCTGGTGTTCGACCTGATCGCCGAACATGGCATCACGCATTACTGCGCCGCGCCCATCGTGCATGCGGCGCTGGCCAATGCGCCCGAGGGCTGGCGTGCCGGCATCCGTGGCCCGGTCAAGGCGATGGTGGCCGGTGCGCCGCCGCCAGCGGCCGTGCTGGCCAAGATGGAGGCGATGCAGTTCGAGCTGACCCACGTGTATGGACTCACCGAAGTCTATGGACCGGCAGCCGTGTGTGCGGAACAGGATGAATGGAACGCGCTGTCGGTGGATCAACGCGCGGTGCAGAAATCTCGCCAGGGCGTGCGCTATCACCTGCAGAGCGGAGTGACGGTGCTCTCGCCGGACACCATGGAACCGGTGGCCGCCGATGGCGAGGAGATCGGCGAGATCATGTTCCGCGGCAACATCTGCATGAAGGGTTACCTGAAGAACGACAAGGCCACGCACGAAGCCTTTGCCGGGGGCTGGTTCCACACCGGTGATCTGGGGGTGATGAATGCGGACGGCTACATCAAGATCAAGGACCGCAGCAAGGACATCATCATCTCCGGCGGCGAAAACATTTCCAGCGTGGAAGTGGAAGACGTGCTGTACCGCCATCCGGCCGTGCTGGCCGCAGCGGTGGTGGCGCAACCGGATGAGAAATGGGGAGAGACGCCCTGCGCCTTCGTCGAACTCAAGGACGGGGCCAACATCGATGCGGCCGAACTGACCGAATTCTGCCGGGGCCATCTGGCCGGTTTCAAGGTACCCAAGGCGATCTACTTCGGTCCGCTGCCCAAGACGTCCACCGGCAAGATCCAGAAGTTCGAACTGCGCAAGCGCATGAAGTCGGACAGCGCCATCAACGTCTGAGGCGCTGTCCTGCGCATCTCGTCAGGCCTTGCGCACGGCGATGTGATACAGGCCCCACGGGCATTGGCCGAAGCGCTCCGGCAAGGGGCGCGCACTCATCTCGGGGAAGCTGTCGGCGTCATACACGGCCCACAGCGGACCGAGTCCGCCCAGCGGGATGGGCTTGCCATCCAGATGGGTGGCGATGATGAATCGATACTTGGCGATATCCTCGGCCGAGACCAGCACCGCATAGCCATCGACGGCGCGCAGGGCACAGTTCTGCACGGTGGCGGGACCTCCGACGGCGCGCAAGACTTCCGAGAGCAGCGGACCGCGCAGGCTGTGGCGGCGGCCATCGTATTCCAGCGTGGGATGGATCTCCACCGAAGGCAGCGCGGCGAGCGCGGCAAAATCGAAGGTGTGGGCCCGGTCGAACGCCAGCTTCTGCTTGGCCATCATCTGGTCCAGCGCCGGATCAAGCGGGCCGCGATTGGCCTTGCTGATGTCGCCGGTCACCGTGAGCAACACCGGACCTGCGGCAGCACCAGGCTTCTTGTCGGCAGCCAGTGCCGGGAGAGCCACGGGCGCGGCCAGCAGCGAGGCACCGAGGCCGAGGAACTTGCGTTTTTGCATGAATAACCCTCCTGATGGAGATGGATGGGACGTGCGGTGATGGCGGATTGTAATCAGTTTTTGCGCTTCGCTGCGCACCAACGACAACGGCCCGCCTCTAGGCGAAGCGGGCCGTTGGATTCAGCGCTGCATCACTGCAACTGCGCTTCAGTCACGCGGCGGACGGCCGCGCCAGTAGCCGGCCAGCAGCGACCCCGAGAGGTTGTGCCACACCGAGAACAACGCGCCCGGCAAGGCCGCCACCGGCGTGAAATACAGCTTGCCCAGGGCGGCCGCCAACCCGGAATTCTGCATCCCGACTTCGATGGCCAGCGTGCGGCAGACTGCTTCGTCGAAGCCCAGCAGGCGGCCACCCCAGTAGCCGCCCAGCAAACCCAGGCCGTTGTGCAGGATCACGCCCACCAGCACCACCAGGCCGACCGAAGCGATGCTGGCCTGGCTGCCCGCAACCACCGCCGAGATGATCAGCAGGATGGCCACCATCGACACCAGCGACAGGTAGGGCTCGATGCGGCGGATCAGCTTGCCCGCGAACAGGTTCAGCACCAGGCCGACCGCGATGGGGACCACCACGATCTGCACGATCGACATCAGCATGGCGTGGGCGTCGAAGTGGATGGAGGCATCCACGTAGAGCTCGGTCAGCATCGGCGTGGCGAACACCGACACCAGCGCGGAGAGCGTGGAGATCGTCACCGACAGCGCCACATCGCCGCGCGAAAGATAGATCATCACGTTGGAGGCGGTGCCGGAGGCGACACTGCCCACCAGCACCATGCCGGCGGTGAGATCGGGCGGCATGCGCAGCACCTTGGCGATGACCCAGGCGGCCAGCGGCATGACCAGGTAGTGCAGGATGATGCCGGCAGCCACCGGTGCGGGGCGCTTGATGATGCGCTTGAAGTCGTCCACGGTGAGGGTGACGCCCATGGTCAGCATGATGAGCGTCAACAGCTGGGTGATGTATTTGCCGATGGGCGTGAAGGTCGGCGGCGAGAAGTAGGCAGCGGCGGAAAGCAGCAGCGCCCACACGGGAAAGAGGCGGGTGGTGGTGGCAAGCATGGCAATGGATGAATGATGAATACAGGCCCGCGCATGAAGACGCTCATGCCGGGATGGCGCGTTTTTTATGTTCATTGCGCGGATGACGCACACTGCGGCGGAGAGACTTCGTGCACCAGGTCCGGTGGCGGCCTCTTCTCTATCCTCGATCACGCGCCTTATGGGCGCGGCAAGGGCGTGATTCTACCCGCGCAGGCCGATTCCTGCCGGCTCCCGGGCCGTGGGACGGCCTACTGGCGAATAAGATCACATTTGAAACTAAGCATCACCTTGGGCGGCATCACGCCGATCACGCCTTCCGAACGTTCGCTGCCGATGATGCGCGCACGGCGGCCCTGCTGACGGCACCAGTCATCGGCCTGCTGCAGACCCTGTGCCGCTACGCCGTCATTGCCGCGCCAGCGTGAACTGGCCACCAGCAGGTAGGTGTCCTTGTCGATCTGCGTGACCGGTTGCGAGGAGGCGCAGCCGGCCAGTGCGGCCCCCATCGCAAGGGACAGCGTCGGCATCAGGCGGATTGTCATCGGGGCTCCCTTAGTCTTGTGATCCACGATGGTAGCCAGCGCGATGGATGGCGTCATGCGTCCCTACAACTCTTTACCTCCGCTGACGATCCACTGCACGGACGAAAAAAAACGCCGCTGGAAGCAGCGGCGTTTTCCCGACCATTTCAGTCAAGCCATCAACGCGTAACCGGTTTGTAACGGATACGCTTGGGCTTGGCGGCTTCTTCGCCGAGGCGCTTCTTCTTGTCGGCTTCGTATTCCTGATAGTTGCCGTCGAAGAAGGTGACCTGCGAATCGCCTTCGAAGGCGATGATGTGGGTGGCGATACGGTCCAGGAACCAGCGATCGTGGGAGATCACCAGCACGGTGCCGGCAAATTCCAGCAGCGCATCTTCCAGGGCGCGCAGAGTTTCCACGTCGAGGTCGTTGGACGGTTCGTCCAGCAGCAGGACGTTGCCGCCCTGCAGCAGGGTCTTGGCCAGGTGCAGGCGGCCGCGCTCACCGCCGGACAGGTTGCCGACCACCTTCTGCTGGTCGCCGCCCTTGAAGTTGAAGCGGCCCAGGTAGGCGCGCGAGGGCATTTCGAAACGGCCCACGGTGAGGATGTCGGCACCGCCCGAGACATCTTCGAAGACCGTCTTCTTGTTGCCCAGGTCTTCGCGCGACTGGTCCACCAGCGACACCTTGACGGTGGGGCCCAGCACCAGTTCGCCGCTGTCCGGCGTTTCACGGCCGGCCAGCATGCGGAACAGGGTCGATTTACCGGCGCCGTTGGGACCGATGATGCCGACGATGGCACCGGCCGGAATCTTGAAGTTCAGGTTGTCGATCAGCAGGCGGTCGCCATAGCCCTTGCTGACGTTCTTGAATTCGATGACTTCATTGCCCAGGCGCTCGGCGACGGGAATGAAGATTTCCTGGGTTTCATTGCGCTTCTGGTATTCGTATTCGGAGAGCTCGTTGAAGCGGGCCAGACGCGCCTTGCTCTTGGCCTGGCGGCCCTTGGGGTTTTGGCGTACCCACTCCAGTTCCTTGGCGATGGTCTTCTGGCGGGCCGATTCGCTGGCCTCTTCCTGCTTCAGGCGGGCTTCCTTCTGTTCCAGCCAGGAGCTGTAGTTGCCCTTCCAGGGAATGCCGTGGCCGCGGTCCAGTTCCAGGATCCATTCGGCGGCGTTGTCGAGGAAGTAGCGATCGTGGGTGATGGCCACCACGGTGCCGGGGAAGCGTTGCAGGAACTGCTCCAGCCAGTCCACCGATTCAGCATCCAGGTGGTTGGTCGGTTCGTCCAGCAGCAGCATGTCGGGCTTGGAGAGCAGCAGCTTGCACAGCGCCACGCGGCGCTTTTCACCACCGGAGAGCACGCCGATCTTGGCGTCCCAGGGCGGCAGGCGCAGGGCGTCAGCGGCCATTTCCAGCTGCTGGTTCAGGCTGTTGCCGTCAGCGGCGGCGATGATGGCTTCCAGGCGCGCCTGCTCGGTGGCGAGGGCGTCGAAGTCGGCATCTTCTTCGGCATAGGCGGCATAGACCGCGTCCAGCTTGGCCTGGGCTTCGAAGACTTCGCCGAGGGCACTTTCGACTTCCTGGCGCACGGTCTTCTCGGCGTCGAGCTGGGGTTCCTGCGGCAGGTAGCCGATGTTCAGGTTGGGCATCGGGATGGCTTCACCCTCGATTTCCTTGTCGATGCCGGCCATGATCTTGAGCAGGGTGGACTTGCCCGAGCCGTTCAGGCCGAGCACGCCGATCTTGGCGCCGGGGAAGAAGGACAGCGAGATGTCCTTGAGGATCTGCCGCTTCGGCGGCACGATCTTGCCGACGCGGTTCATGGTAAAGACGTATTGGGCCATGGTATGAGTTGCCAGTGAGAGGAAAACGATAGGGCAGCGTTCAGGCGCCGCCGGCGCTGGGCTCTGCCGAGCTTTGCGCGCGGGTGCGCAGGTAGCGCCACAAGCCTTCGGCGGAGTATACCGCGAGCGCCACCCAGATCACGCAAAAGCCGATGGCGCGCGCCCCGGTGAAGGGCTCGCCGTAGATCAGCACGCCCCCCAGCAGCTGGATGGTAGGCGAAATGTATTGCATCAGGCCCAGCATCGACAAGGGGATGCGGCGCGCGCCATGGGCAAAGAGCAGCAGCGGCACCGCCGTGATCGGGCCGGACAGGGCCAGCAGGATCTTGGCTGTGGTCGATGCATGGGTGAAGGCATTGCTGTCACGCAAGGTATCCACGCCCAGGATGGCCAGCACCAGCGGCAGCATCAGCAAGGTTTCCAGCGACAGGCCTTCAAGCGCGCCCAGGTGCGCGGTCTTGCGCAGCAGGCCATAGAAGGCGAAGGTCAGCGCGATCAGCAGCGAGATCCACGGCAGGCTGCCGTTGGCGAAGGTCAGCCAGATCACGGCACCGAGTGCCAGGAAGACCGCCAGCCATTGCAGGGGACGCATGCGTTCCTTCAGGATCAGGTAGCCCATGAAGACGCTCATGAGCGGGCTCATGAAGTAGCCCAGGCTGGTATCGACGATGCGCCCGGCGTTGACGGCCCAGACATACAGGGTCCAGTTGCCGGTCAGCAGCAGGGCCGAGAGCAGGAAGCCCAGCACCACCATGGGCCGCTTGATGACCTCGCCCACCCAGCGCCATTGCCGCCGCCAGGCCAGCACGGCCACCAGGAACACGCAGGACCAGAAGAGGCGATGCACGACGATATCGAAGGAGGGAATCTCCTTGAGCAACTTGAAATACAGCGGGAACAGGCCCCACAGGACGGAGGCGCAAACGGCGTGAAGCATGGCGGATCAGCGTTTCCCGAGGATCAATGCAGGGCCGGCGTCACCGGCTCATGCTTGGCCACGAAGTGATACAGCAGGAAGGCACTGACGCCGCAGATGGCCATCACCGACACCAGCGGCAAGGCGGTACCGTCATGCCACAGGCTCATCACCACCCCCGAAAGCACGCCCATGCCGAATTGCAGCGTGCCCATCAAGGCCGCTGCGGTACCGGCCTGGCGGCCCTGGTGCTTCAACGCAATGGCAGTGGCATTGGGACCCGTGAAGCCATAGGCCGTCAGGAAACCGAAGAAACCGAACAGCAACAGCGGCAGGCTCTCCAATCCGGCCAGAACGGCCAGCACCACCGCCAGCGACAGACCGGCCGGTACCCACAGCACCTTGCCCAGCACGCGTTCGGCCGAGCGCTTGACCACCAGGCGCGCATTGATCTGCGAAGCGGCGATCAGCCCGATGGCGTTGGACGCAAACACGAAACCGAAATACTGCGGCTTGATCCCGTGCAGCTCGATCACCACGAACGGACCACCTGCGATGTAGGCGAACATGCCCGCCTGCACCAACCCTCCGCACAGCACGAAGGACATGAACTGGCGATGGCGCAGCAAACCCCAGTACTGGCGCAAGGTGCGGCCCAGATGCAGCGGTTCGGCACGGGAGACATCCACCGTTTCGGTAAGGTACTTGCGCGTGCCGAGCATGCACAGCAGGCCGAAGATCGTCAGCACCACGAAGATGCCGCGCCAGCTGGCGAAGACCAGCATCAGGCCGCCGATGAAAGGAGCGAGGATGGGTGCCAGGCCAAACACCAGCATCAGCATCGAGAATGCCTTGGCCGAACCCTCGGCCCCCATGCGATCACGCACCATGGCGCGCGGGATCACCATGCCGGCGCTGCCGCCCAGCCCCTGGAACAATCTCAGCACGATCAGTGTCTCAATGCTCTGTACAAAAATGCACAGCAGGGAGCATACGAAATACAAGGCGATCCCGAAGAACAAGGGCGGCTTGCGGCCGAAGCGATCCGACAGCGGACCATAGAACATCTGCCCGACGGCCAGGCCGACGAGGAAAGAAGCAAGCGTGAGCTGGACCAGGTTGGTGCCCACGCCGAGTTCCTTGGCGATGGCGGTGAAGCTGGGCAGGTACATGTCGATGGCCAGCGCGCCCAGCGCAGTCAAGGCTGCCAGGACGGCCAGCCATGGGGGAAATTTGCCCATGGAGAGCGAAGTATCTTTGTTGTGCATGTGGAATTCGGTGAGACAGCCGCATCGCCGGCAGTGAGGACGATGCAGGCAGGTTGCAGCAAGGTGAAGCGCGATCGCCCCGCAAGGCGTGAGGGCCACATTATAAGGGCCTGTTCATTTTCGTTCAGGCGGCACATCAAGGCGGGCGCAATTGCGCCGTGGCAAAAGCTGAACAAAGACAAGAAATGCGCACGCGGTTCGTGCAGGGCGATCTAAAAACTGGCACACTTGTTGTCATTGTTCTCATGTGCCAGGATCGTGCAAAGGGAGCGGCAGGTAGGCGCAACGCGGGCTGCAGCGGGTTACGTGACGCAGATCACCATGACTGCGCGAAGGTCAACGCGGCACCATGCGCATTGCTGTAAAACAAGAAAAGTTTAGCCGCAGGGGAAATCGATGCGTGGCCGATATACGCCATCAGTAACAGGCGTGCCTGATCCGGGTTGCCACTCCAGCTGCGGGCAGTCAGGCATGACAGGGTACGCCAAGCGCGGACTCGGAATCTTCATCGCGGGGGTGGCGTCAGCACTCCTGCTGACGGCTTGCGAGCGTGGCGACGACAGCGGCAGCGCTGCCACGGCCACCGCAGTCGCCGAACCGGTGGTGCTCACCGCGCTGGTCTGGGCACCCGACTGGTCCGAGGAAATGCATCGCGTGGCCGATGCCTTCTCGCTCAAGCATCCCGAGGTGCGGATCAACCTGCAATTCATGATCGGCAATTCCGTCGAGGAAAACCTCAAGCCGCGCGCCGCCACCGACAGCCTGCCCGACATCGTCTCGGTCAACGCCAATCCGTATACGGCCACCCTGGCGGACCAGGGCTTGCTGGCCGACATCGGCGATACCCAGGCCTGGGGCAACATGCTGGAGGTCCTGCAACGCGAATGGACCTCGCCGGGCGGGCGGCGCTACGGCATTCCCTCGGGCGTGGCCACCACCCTGATCTACTACAACCGCGACATGTTCGACCGCGCCGGCATCACCGCGCCACCGGCCGACTTCGAGTCCTTCCTGGCGGCCGGCGCCGCACTGCGCAAGGCCGGCCTGGTGCCGCTGGCGCTGCCGGGTGGCTTCCCCAACATGCTGGGCAATGGTCCCTTCAGCTACGGCTTCGCCAACCAGATCGCAGCCAAGGTCCCCGACTGGCGCACCCGCATCGCCAATGGCACCCTGCAGCTGGACAATGCGGACGGCGCGGCCATCTTTGCGCGCCTGCGCACGCTGGTGGAGCAGAAGATGGTGCAGGCCGACTGTCTGCGCGCCGGCTACGACACGGCCCTGCGCCAGTTCGCCGAAGGCCGCGCAGCGATGACCTTCCAGGGCAGCTGGGCCGCCGGCACGCTGATGAATGCGCGCGGCATGCGGGTAGGCGTGTTCGTGCCGCCATGGAATGACAAGGGCCAGCCGCTCAAACCGGTGCTGGGCAGCGAGACCGGCTTTGCAGTGGCCCAGCACAGCGGCGCGCGGCAACGGCAGGCGGCGGTGCAGTTCCTGGACTTCCTCTACGGTCCGGGGATGCCGATCTGGCAAGCCAAGCGGCAGAACATTCCGCCGTTCCGCGTGATCGCGGCCGATGTGAAAGGCGATCCCGCGCTCTTCGCGCTGGTCGACCAGATGACGCGCGATGCCGCCGCCAGCAATGCCCCGGGACTGTATTACTCGGTGCTGCCGGTCAATACCATCGAGGTCCTGCATCCGCTCCTGCAGGCCGTGCTGTCGGGCAGCCAGACCCCGGCGCGGGCCGCGCGCCTGCTGCAGGATTCCATCACCGAACAGGCACGCCTGTCGGCCAGGTAAGGGAGCGCGTTCGATGAAAAAACGGCTCGACTTTTTCTGGCTGGGTTTCCTGCGCAAGATCGAAATCCGCTACCGGCTCATCAATTCCTTCATCCTGGTCTCGCTGGTGCCGCTGGTGATCTCAGGTCTGCTGGCCTATCGCGAAACCACCCGTGCCACCCAGGAGAAGGTACGCACCTACTCGGTCCAGGTGGTCAAGCAGATCTCGCAGAACCTGATGCTGCGCATGGAAAAGATCGAGGACACCAGCGAGGAGCTGGCGCTCTCCGACAAGCTGCAGCGCCTGCTGGGCGACTATTACAGCGGCGACGAAGCCACCAGTGCTGCGGCCCGCAGCGGGGTGGCGCGCGTACTGCTGGACACCTATGGCTCGCTGCCGGACGTGAACCAGAAATACCTGCTGGACCGCAAGCGCCAGGTCATCGATCCGCAGATCTTTGCGCCGCTGGCCAGCAACATCACCCGCGTGGCAGAGGAGGCGCCGGACCTCGGCGGACGCGGCTGGTGGACGCTCTACAACGGCGGCCATGGCCAGAAGAGCGTGGCCATGCTGCGCGAGATCCGCTTCACGGGCAACAATCGCGGCGCCGGCGTGCTCTTCATCGGCGTGCGCCCGAGCTACTTCTTCAGCATCTTCGAGGGCGTGGACCTGGGCTATGACTCCAGTCTCTTCATCGTCGATGCGAGCGATGGCACGGTGGTCGTGCAGGGGCGCGACACCAGCTTCAGCAGCGCCGACCCGGCCCTGCTGGAGGGCATCACGGCCAGCGCGGGACAACGCCGCACCAGCGATTTCATCGCCTATACACGTGCTGACAAGACACGCTACTACGCCGCCATCGCCCAGTTGCCGCACACCTCGTGGTGGGTAGTCAGCGCCACGCCAAGCGACAAGCTCAACGCCGACACCCGCTCGGTGCGCGACAAGATCATCGCCATCGGCCTGCTGTGCTTTGCCGCTTCGCTGTTCCTCTCGGCGCTGATCGCGCGCAGTATCAGCGTGCCCCTGCAGCGCCTGGTGGGCGCCATGAAGGAAGCCGGCAGCGGCGATACCACGGTGCGCGTGGAACAGGCCGGCGGCGACGAGATCGCCATCCTCTCGCGCAAGTTCAACGAGATGGCCGGCAAGCTGCAGCAGAACAAGGAAGAACTGGAAGACCAGGTCGCCCGCCGCACGCGCGAGCTGGAGCTGGCCAACCGCAAGCTGGAAGCGCTCTCGGCCACCGATGGCCTGACCGGGGTGGCCAACCGGCGTCGCTTCGACGAGGTACTCGACAGCGAGCTGCGGCGCTCGGTGCGCTCGGGCCATGCGCTGGCGCTCCTGATGCTGGACGTGGATTACTTCAAGAAATACAACGACCGCTACGGCCACGTGGCAGGGGACGAATGCCTGCGCATCGTGGCGCGCGTGCTGCAGAAGAGTTCGCGCCGTGCTACCGACCTGGTAGCGCGCTATGGCGGCGAGGAGTTCTGCGTCATCATCGCCGAGAGCGATACCGCCCATGCCCTGCAGCAGGCCGAGCACATCTGCCAGGCCATCTTCGAACTCAAGCTGCCGCATGCCGATTCGCCCTTCGGCTACATCACGGCCAGTATCGGCGTGGCCTCGCTGCAGCCGGATGAGCACACCAGCGCCGAACAACTGCTTCGCGTGGCCGACCAGGCGCTGTATCACGCCAAGTACCAAGGCCGCAACCGCGTGGTGCTGGGCAGTGACGCGACCAGCAACCTGTGATCGGGTAGAGTCGCACGGACCGGTTCACCTGACGAAATGCTGACGTCGCGCGACGCTTTGCAAAGTTGCGTCAAGACGCCGCCGGCGGCCCTGAACCAATGTCATCGCGCTGCATCATATCGCTATGCCCACCATCACTTTGAGAAGAGAGGTATAGCAGATGAACCCGAGTCGCCAAGAAAAAAAACACTGGACCATCGATGACATCGACCTGAACCGCATCGACCGCGAGCGGGTGCGGCAGAATGAAGACCTGTTCTACCTGGTGGCCTGCGCTTCCTTCGTCGAAAGCGGTTCCGACCTCTACACCCACAACCTGGTGGAATTCTACAAAGGCGATGCCGAGGTCGAGACCTGGTTGCGCGAGCAGTGGGAACAGGAAGAGCTGCAGCACGGCGCGGCCCTGCGCGCCTATGTCGAGCATGTCTGGCCGGAGTTCGACTGGCCGCGCGCCTACCAGGGCTTCCTCGACGAATATTCGCAATACTGCAAGGTCGAGCTGCTCGAACCGACACGGGCCCAGGAGCTGGCCGCGCGCTGCGTGGTCGAGACCGGCACCTCCACCTACTACCGCGCGCTGGCGCGGGCCACCGACGAGCCGGTCCTGAAGCACCTGGCCGGACTCATCGCCAATGACGAGGTCAATCACTACAAGCATTTCTACCAATACTTCCGCCGCTATCGCCGCCAGGAAAACATCGGCCGCTCGCGCGTCTTCGGCACCCTCAGCCGCCGCACCCTGGAACTGAAGAGCGAGGACGCCGATTGCGCCATCCGTCACGTGGTGATGGTGTACAAGCCGGAACTGGCCGCCGATCCGGCACGCGTGAAGGAACTGGCCTCGCGCATGAGCCGTACCGTGCGCGTCAATCTCAAGCCCGAAACCACCATCAAGATGATCATGCGGCCGCTGGAGTTGCCGGTGGCCCTGCAGAACATGATCGAATTCCCCTTGCGCCAGTTCATGCAGCACGTGCTGCTGCGCTGATCCGGCGCCGGAGGATGGTCCGCCAGGACCATCTTCCGGCCCACGCGGCAGGCAGGCACCGCAATGGATCACGCCGGCTGCTGCCCCATCGTTCAGGATGTGCTCGCTATTGTGAACAATCCGTCTCACCCCTCAGGAAGTTGAACCACCTGCCGCAAACCCGCCTCCAATGGCGCTTTGCGCGGCGCACCAAGATCGCGCATCGCCGAGCGCCAGGCTGGTGAGTGTTGCCGCAGCGACATGGGACTGTCGACAATGGCGCTCGGCTTTGGTGCGCAATCCTGGCGTGCCTGACAACATTCTTCCCGCACCGCGCCCCTCCCCGCCCCGCTTTGATGCAGCCCGCAGGCCCTTGGCGGGGCATTGGCACGCAATCTGCTAAAGCGACTGGGCAGTGAAAAAAATCTTCCAAAACTTTTCTCGAGGGAGCACCACATGTCACGTCGTACCGTACTGAAAGCCACCGCTCTGGGCGCATTCGCACTGGCCGCATCCTCCTGGCTGCCGTCGGCCTTCGCTGCCGACACCATCAAGGTCGGTATCCTGCACTCGCTGTCGGGCACCATGGCAATTTCCGAAACGTCCCTCAAGGACGTGGCCCTGATGACCATCGACGAAATCAACGCCGCCGGCGGCGTGATGGGCAAGAAGCTCGAACCGGTGGTGGTCGACCCCGCCTCGAACTGGCCGCTGTTCGCCGAAAAGGCCCGCCAGCTGATCTCCCAGGACAAGGTCTCGGTGGTCTTCGGCTGCTGGACTTCGGTGTCGCGCAAGTCGGTGCTGCCGGTCTTCAAGGAACTGAACAGCCTGCTGTTCTACCCGGTGCAGTACGAAGGTGAAGAACTGGAGAAGAACGTCTTCTACACCGGCGCTGCCCCCAACCAGCAAGCCATTCCCGCCGTGGAATACCTGATGTCCAAGGAAGGCGGCGGCGCCAAGCGCTTCGTGCTGCTGGGCACCGACTACGTCTATCCGCGTACCACCAACAAGATCCTGCGCGCCTTCCTGCACAGCAAGGGTGTGAAGGACTCCGACATCGACGAGGTCTACACCCCGTTCGGCCACTCCGATTACCAGACCATCGTGGCCAACATCAAGAAGTTCTCCGCAGGTGGCAAGACGGCCGTGATCTCGACCATCAACGGCGACTCCAACGTGCCCTTCTACAAGGAACTGGGCAACGCCGGCCTGAAGGCGACCGACGTGCCGGTGGTGGCATTCTCGGTGGGTGAAGAAGAACTGCGCGGTGTCGATACCAAGCCGCTGGTGGGCCACCTGGCCGCCTGGAACTACTTCGAATCGGTGAAGAATCCGGTCAACACCGCCTTCATCAAGAAGTGGAAGGAATACGCCAAGGCCAAGAACCTGCCCAACGCCGATACCGTCGTGACCAACGACCCGATGGAAGCCACCTACGTCGGCATCCACATGTGGGCACAGGCCGTGGAAAAGGCCAAGTCCACCGACACCGACAAGGTGATCGCGGCCATGGGTGGCCAGACCTACAAGGCACCGTCGGGCTACACGCTGGAAATGGACAAGACCAACCACCACCTGCACAAGCCCGTCATGATCGGCGAAATCAAGGCGGACGGTCAGTTCAACGTGGTCTACAAGACCAAGACCACCATCCGCGCACAACCGTGGAGCCCGTACATCCCGGGCAACGAAAGCAAGCAGAAGAACTAAGCTTGCGGTTGCTGTTGTAGTTCATGGCGTTCTTCGGAGCGCCTTCGATACGCCGCGCTGCGGCTACTCAGTCCGAACGGGTTTTTGTTGCACAATCTACAGACCGTTCGCCCTGAGTAGCCGCGTCAGCGGCGTATCGAAGGCGCTCCGTCCGCCCCGATGCATCTCCCTCCACAAGAAAACCGCCCGACGACTCGCCCCGGCCACCGCATTGACCGGCCCGCGCTTCGAGGCGCACACCGACCATGAAACCAGCCATCCAGTTCCTACGCGGGCTGCTCGCGACCTGGCTTTGCGTCCACGCCCTGGGGGCGTTCGCAGCCATCGATCCGGCCCTGCTCAAGCCCCTTGGCGGAGACGACCCCGACGCGCGCATCGACGCCGTCAACCAGATTGCCGCGCTGGCCAATGAAGACGCGCTCAAGATCCTCAACGCCTTGAACAGCGACGCGCTCTACGTCACCCCCGCCGGTGACGTGCTCATCGTCGACGACGCCGGCAAGGCATTCAATCCGGCCACCGACCAGACCGGCCCGGCCCCCGATGACGCCGAAGGCATCACCGTCAACAACCGCCTGCGCGGCGCTGTCGATGGCGCGCTCTCGGGCCTGAAGCTGCTCTCACCGCAGCGCGACCAGCGCCTGGCCGCCGCCGGTGAATTGCTCAAGAATGCCGACCCGGCGCAGATCCCGCTGATCGAAAAAGCGCTCGCCAAGGAAAGCGATCCGCAGATCAAGGACGTGCTGCAGCAGGTGCAAGCCACCGCCAACCTGCATTCGGCCGACCCGGCGGCACGCCGCGCGGCCGTCAAGAAACTGGCCGAGACCACCAATGCCTCGTTGAAGCCGGTGCTGGAAAACATGCTGGCCAAGAATCCCGATGGCTCCTACGTCGAAGCCGATGAAGGCGTGCGTATCGAAGCAGTGCGCACCCTCTCCGCGCTGGACCGCCACCTGGCCATCGTCGACTTCGCCGGCAAGCTGTTCTATGGCGTCTCGCTGGGCAGCGTGCTGCTGCTGGCCGCGCTGGGCCTGGCCATCACCTTCGGCCTCATGGGCATCATCAACATGGCCCACGGTGAGCTGCTGATGATCGGTGCCTACACCACCTACGTGTGCCAGCTGGTGTTCCGCAAGTTCTTCCCCGGTGCCATCGACGCGTATCTGGTGGTGGCACTGCCGGCCGCCTTCATCGTGGCCGCAGCGGTTGGCATCGCGCTGGAGCGCCTGGTGATCCGCTGGCTCTATGGCCGTCCGCTGGAAACCCTGCTCTGCACCTGGGGCATCAGCCTGATGCTGATGCAAGGTGTGCGCTCCATCTTCGGTGCGCAGAACGTGGAAGTGGCCAACCCGAGCTGGATGTCGGGCGGCGTGACCGTGCTGGGTTCGCTGGTGCTCTCCTACAACCGCATCGTGATCGTGTTCTTTGCGCTCTTCGTGGTCTTCGCCGTGTGGCTGATCCTGAACAAGACCCGCCTGGGCCTGTTCGTGCGCGCCGTCACCCAGAACCGCCGCATGGCCGACTGCGTGGGCGTGTCCACCGGCAAGATCGACATGATGACCTTCGGTCTCGGTTGCGGCATCGCCGGTCTCGGTGGCGTGGCGCTCTCGCAGCTGGGCAACGTCGGTCCCGACCTGGGACAGGGTTACATCGTCGACTCGTTCATGGTGGTGGTGCTGGGCGGCGTGGGCCAGTTGGCCGGTACCGTCATTGCAGCCTTCGGCCTGGGCGAAGTCAACAAATTCCTGGAGCCGATGGCCGGTGCCGTGCTGGCCAAGATCGCCATCCTGGTCTTCATCATCGTATTCATCCAGAAGCGTCCGCAAGGCCTCTTCGCACTCAAGGGAAGGAGCGTGGAATGAGCACCATGATCATGCGCCCCTCGCTGTTCAATCGCCCGTCCTGGACCGGCATCGTCATCTGCACCATCGTGCTGGCGCTGCTGCCGGTCTGCAACCTGCTGTTCCCCGCAGATAGCGCGCTGCACGTGTCCTCCTACACCGTCGCTTTGGTCGGCAAGTTCATGTGCTACGCCATGGCGGCGCTGGCACTGGACCTGGTGTGGGGCTATACGGGCATCCTGTCGCTGGGACATGGCGTTTTCTTCGCACTGGGCGGATACGCCCACGGCATGTACCTGATGCGCGCCATCGGCCGTGACGGCGTGTACCAGAGCAACCTGCCTGACTTCATGGTGTTCCTGAACTGGAAGGCCTATCCCTGGTATTGGTGGATGACCGACCACTTCTGGTTCTCCATGCTGCTGGTGGTGCTGGTGCCGGGTCTGCTGGCCTTCGTGTTCGGTTACTTCGCGTTCCGTTCGCGCATCAAGGGCGTGTATTTCTCCATCATCACGCAAGCGATGACCTTCGCCTTCATGCTGCTGTTCTTCCGCAACGATACCGGCTTCGGCGGCAACAACGGCTTCACCGACTTCAAGCGCATCCTCGGCTTCACCATCACCGCACCGGCCACCAAGGCGGTGCTGTACCTGGTGACGCTGGCGCTGCTGTTCGGTGCCCTGGTCCTGTGCCGCATGATCGTCACCTCCAAGCTGGGCCGCGTGCTGCAGGGCGTGCGCGATTCCGAATCACGCCTCATGTTCATCGGCTACAACCCGCTGTGGTTCAAGCTCTTCGTGTGGACGCTCTCGGCCGTGATCTGCGGCGTCGCCGGTGCCCTGTACGTGCCGCAGGTGGGCATCATTAATCCTTCCGAGATGTCGCCGGCCAACTCCATCGAGATGGTGATCTGGGCGGCCGTCGGTGGCCGTGGCACGCTGATCGGACCGATCATCGGCGCCTTCACGGTCAATGGCTTGAAGAGCTGGTTCACTGCGGCCTTCCCGGACCTGTGGCTGTATGCGCTGGGGCTGATCTTCATCCTGGTCACGCTGTTCCTGCCGCAGGGCATCCTGGGCCTGGTGCAGAAATTCAAGAAACGCGATGCCGCGTCCGCTGAGGGCAGCGCATCCAAGGAGGCCGCATGAGTGCCATCGAACCCGGCAAGAATCCAGTCGCCATCGGCGGCCTGGGCGGCAACGTCGATACGCCCCGCGCCGACCACGGTGCATCCTACGAACGCATCAAACCCGAGGGCGTCGATACCACCCACGGTGCCATCCTCTATCTGGAAAACATCACAGTGTCCTTCGATGGCTTCAAGGCCATCAACAACCTGAACTTGGATATTTCGGTCGGTGAACTGCGCTGCATCATCGGTCCCAATGGCGCGGGCAAGACCACGATGATGGACGTCATCACCGGCAAGACCCGGCCTACCGCCGGCACCGCCTTCTTCGGCCAGACCATCGACCTGACCAAGATGACCGAATACGAGATCGCGCATGCGGGCATCGGCCGCAAGTTCCAGCGCCCGACGGTGTTCGAGCAGCACACCGTGTTCGAAAACCTGGAACTGGCGATGAAGATGGACAAGCGCGTCAAGACCACGCTCTTTGCGCGACTGTCCTCGGAGCAGATCGGCAAGATCGAGGAAATCCTCAAGCTGATCCGCCTGAACGGCCAGGAGCATCGCGTGGCCGGCCTGCTCTCGCACGGGCAGAAGCAGTGGCTGGAAATCGGCATGCTGTTGATGCAGGAGCCGCAGCTGCTGCTGCTGGACGAACCGGTGGCCGGCATGTCCGACGCCGAGACCGCGCGCACCGCCGAGCTGTTGAACGAGCTCCGCGGCAAGCATTCCATCATGGTGGTGGAACACGACATGGGCTTCGTCGAAGAGATCGCCCAAGGCGGCAAGGTGACCGTGCTGCACGAAGGATCGGTGCTGGCAGAAGGCAACATGCGCCAGGTGCAATCCAACGAACGCGTCATCGAAGTCTACCTGGGACGATAAGAGCGGAGACCATCATCCATGCTGCAAGTCAATGAACTGAACCAGTACTACGGCGCGGCGCATACGCTGCGCGGCGTCTCGCTCGATGTGCAGAAGGGCAAAGTCTTGTCCCTGCTGGGCCGCAATGGCGTGGGCAAGACCACGCTCCTGAAATGCCTGATGGGCGTGCTGCCGGTGGCCAAGGGCAACGTCAGCTTCGAAGGCCAGGACATCACCCGTCTCAAGCCGCACCAGCGCGCCAAGCTGGGCATCGCCTATGTGCCGCAGGGACGCGAGATCTTCGCGCGCCTGACGGTGGAAGAAAACATGCTCATGGGCATGGCTACGCTGTCGGGCCGCCGTGCCTCCACCATCAAGGGCGAGGTCTATGAACTCTTCCCGGTGCTGAAGGAAATGCTGCATCGTCGCGGCGGCGATCTTTCCGGCGGCCAGCAGCAGCAGCTGGCCATCGCCCGGGCACTGCTGGCCGAGCCCAAGCTGATCATCCTGGATGAACCGACCGAAGGCATCCAGCCCTCCATCATCAAGGACATCGGCCGCGTCATCAGCCTGCTGCGCCAGCGCGGCGACATCGGCATCCTGCTGTGCGAGCAGTATTTCGACTTCGCCCGCGAACTGGCCGATACCTTCGTGGTGATGTCGCGCGGCGAAGTGGTCGCGGCCGGCACCCAGGATCAGATGGATGGCGAGGACGTAAAGAAGCATCTGGCGGTGTGACCGAAGGATGTCCAGCAGAAACCGTTCGGACTGAGTAGCCGCGCAGCGGCGTATCGAAGGCGCTCCAAGGTTGCGCCCGGCACAGCGCCTTCGATACGGCCCTGCGGGCCTACTCAGTCCGAACGGGGAGCGAGGCACAAGACGAAGCTGCGCGTTTGCAGCGGGTCTGCTATAAAGTCGCATGTTCGCGGCCAGGCAGTCCGCTTGCACACGCCGCCTTCCACGCAATGAAGAACCAGGTATGAAACGACTCCCCGGCCATCCGGAACCCGCCAGCATGCCGGCCCCCGCGACACCAGGCGCGCCCCTGCGGCATGCGCCGGACCAGGCACGCCTGGCGCTGAGCTTTGCCGACGACAAGGGCACGACGCGCCTCATGCGCCGCCAGCACTTCGGCCCCCTGCGCGTGCAGAAGCCGCTCTATCCCGAAGATCCCTCCATCTGCCACGCCATCATCGTCCACCCGCCGGGCGGCATCGTCGGTGGCGACCAGCTCTCCATCACCGCCGAGGTCGGCGAGCGCGCCCATGCGCTGCTGACCACGCCCGGTGCGGGCAAGTGGTATCGCGCCAACGGCCAGTCATCACGCCAGGCCGTCAGGCTCGACGCTGCTGCCGGAGCCACGCTGGAATGGCTGCCGCAGGAAACCATCTTCTTCGATGGCGCCGACGTGCGCATGGAACATGAAGTGACCCTGGCCGCCGACGCGGCTTACCTGGGTGCGGAAATCCTCTGCTTCGGCCGCACCGCCTCGGGCGAAACCTTCAACACCGGTGCCGTCAGCCAGCGCACCAGCATCCGCCGCGGCGGCAAGCTGGTATGGTTCGAGCAGGGCCGCCTGCAGGCCGAGGCAGGGGCCATGCAAGGCCCGCTGGCGCTGGACGGGCAGACCATCTGCGGCACCTTGATCGCCGTGGGCGATGGCATGGATGCGGCACTGCTCGGACGGCTGCGCGAGACCATCGGGGTCCTGCAGCTGGAAGGACGCAGCGGTGCCACGCTGATGAAGCAGGTGCTCATCGCGCGCTACATGGGGCCATCCAGCCTGGTGGCGCGGCAGTGGATGCATGCGGCCTGGCATGTGCTGCGCCCGGCGGTCACCGGCAAGCCGGCGGCCATTCCGCGCATCTGGAATACATGAATACGACGTAAAACGCTGCATCAGGAAAACTGAATCAAGCCTCGCCCTGCGTTATAGAACCTGAAGGCCGCCCAACGGCCAGGAGCCAACATGGAACTGACACCAAGAGAAAAAGACAAGCTGCTCATCTTCACCGCCGCGCTGCTGGCCGAGCGCCGCAAGGCCCGTGGCCTCAAGCTCAACTATCCGGAAGCGGTGGCGCTGATCACCGCCGCCATCATGGAAGGCGCGCGCGACGGCAAGACCGTGGCCGAACTGATGTCCGAGGGCACCACCATCCTCACCCGCGACGATGTCATGGAAGGCGTGCCCGAGATGATCCCCGACATCCAGGTCGAAGCCACCTTCCCCGATGGCAGCAAGCTGGTCACCGTCCACCATCCGATTCCTTGAGGAGCGCGTCATGATTCCAGGCGAAATGCTGGTCGAACCCGGCGACATCGAACTCAATGTCGGCCGCCCCACCGTGACGGTGACGGTGGCCAACAGCGGAGACCGTCCCATCCAGGTCGGCTCCCACTTCCATTTTTATGAGACCAATCCGGCACTGCGCTTCGAACGCGAAGCGGCCTATGGCATGCGCTTGAACATCGCGGCCGGGACCGCAGTGCGCTTCGAGCCCGGTCAGGAACGCACGGTGGAACTGGTGGCGCTGGCCGGCGACCGCCGCGTCTACGGCTTCAATGCACTGGTGATGGGCAAGCTGAAGGCCCAGCATGGCAACGACAAGAAGGGGCAAACCAAATGAGCAAGATTTCCCGTTCGGCCTATGCCGAAATGTTCGGCCCCACCGTCGGCGACCGCGTGCGCCTGGCCGATACCGCACTGTTCCTGGAAGTGGAGAAGGATTACACGGTCTATGGCGAGGAAGTGAAATTTGGCGGCGGCAAGGTGATCCGCGACGGCATGGGCCAGTCGCAGCGCCCCCATGCCGAGGTGATGGATACCGTCATCACCAATGCGCTCATCGTCGATCACTGGGGCATCGTCAAGGCCGACATCGGCATCAAGTCCGGCAAGATCGCCGGCATCGGCAAGGCCGGCAATCCCGATATCCAGCCCGGCGTGAACATGGCCATTGGCGGTGCCACCGAGATCATCGCCGGTGAAGGCATGATCGTCACCGCCGGCGGCATCGACAGCCACATCCACTTCATCTGTCCGCAGCAGATCGAGGAGGCGCTCATGAGCGGCGTCACCACCATGCTGGGCGGCGGCACCGGCCCTGCCGTCGGCACGGCCGCTACCACCTGCACGCCCGGTCCCTGGCACATTCACTCCATGCTGGCCGCAGCGGACGCCTTCCCGATGAACCTCGGTTTCCTCGGCAAGGGCAACGTCAGCCTGCCGTTGCCGCTGGAAGAACAGATCCGCGCCGGTGCCATCGGCCTGAAGCTGCACGAGGACTGGGGCTCGACGCCTGCGGCCATCGACAACTGCCTGACAGTGGCCGACCGCATGGATATCCAGGTGGCCATCCACACCGATACGCTCAATGAGGGCGGCTTCCTGGAGCACACCCTGGCGGCCTTCAAGGATCGCACCATCCACACCTTCCACACCGAAGGCGCGGGCGGCGGCCATGCACCGGACATCATCGCGGCCGTGGGCGAGGGCAACGTGCTGCCGTCCTCGACCAACCCGACGCGTCCCTTCACCGTCAATACCCTGGACGAACACCTGGACATGCTGATGGTCTGCCATCATCTGGACCCGGCCATCGCCGAAGACATCGCCTTTGCCGAATCGCGCATCCGCCGCGAGACCATCGCCGCCGAAGACATCCTGCATGACATCGGCGCGATCTCGATGATGTCTTCCGACTCGCAGGCCATGGGCCGCGTGGGCGAAGTCATCCTGCGTACCTGGCAGACCGCGCACAAGATGAAGGTGCAGCGCGGTTCGCTCAAGGAAGATACCTCGCGCAACGACAACTTCCGCATCAAGCGCTACATCGCCAAGTACACCATCAACCCGGCCATCACCCACGGCATCTCGCACGTGGTGGGCTCGCTGGAGGTGGGCAAGATCGCCGACATCGTGCTGTGGAAGCCGGCTTTCTTCGGGGCCAAGCCCTCGATGATCCTGAAGAGCGGGATGATCGCGGCCGCCCAGATGGGTGACCCCAATGCCTCCATCCCGACCCCGCAGCCAGTGCATTACCGGATGATGTTCGGTGCCTATGGCGGTGGCTTGAAGACCTCGATGACCTTCGTCTCGCAGGCGGCCTTCGATGCCGGCATCGGTGAACAGCTCAAACTCAACAAGCCGGTGGTAGCCGTGAAGAACATGCGCAACCTGCGCAAGCGCGACATGATCCACAACGGTGCCACGCCGAAGATGGAAGTCGATTCCGAGACCTATGAAGTGCGCGCCGATGGCGAGCTGCTGGTGTGCGAACCGGCGGTCTCGCTGCCGCTGGCACAACGTTATTTCCTGTTCTGATTTTCATTAGATTTTTTCATGCTCACTCTCAATACCAAGATAGCCCAGGCCGAGCAGATCGACGGCGAACTGGAACTGCCCTATGACCAGCGCGAGAAGAGCCGCCTGCGTGCCACCCTGCGTTCCGGTGAAGACGTGGCGGTGTTCACCGTGCGCGGTACGGTGCTGCGCGATGGCGACCTGCTGCGCGGCGATGATGGCCGCGTGGTCAGGATCATCGCCAAGGCCGAAGCGACCTATCGCGTCGATGCGGCCGATGCGCACCTGCTGCTGCGTTGCGCCTTCCACCTCGGCAATCGTCACACCCAGGCGCATGTGGGCCATGAAGGGGGCGCCGGTTTCCTGCGCATCCGCAAGGACCCGGTGCTGAAGGAAATGCTGGAAGGGCTGGGCGCGCGCGTCTCCGAAGAACTGGCGGCCTTCGAGCCGGAAGCGGGGGCCTATGGCGGCGGTCATCACCATCATGGCGATGACCATCACCACAATCCGCTGGCACCGATTCCGCTGCGCCAGAAAATCCATCGTCCCGGCGACAAGAAGGAAGAGGGCTGACCCCATGCAAGCTGCCGCCTTGCTGCACCTGCTGCAACTGAGCAGCCCGTCCTTGCCGATCGGCGCCTACAGCTATTCGCAAGGGCTGGAGGCGGCCATCGAGTGCGGGCGCGTGGGCAGCGAAGCCACGGCCCGTGCCTGGATAGGCCATGCGCTGCATGAGGTGGTGGCGCGTTTCGAGGCCCCCATCTTTGCGCGGCTGGTAGCGGCCTTCGAGGCCCGTGATGCAGAAAAGGTCACCTTGTGGACCGAACGCTTCATCGCGGCCCGCGATACTTCCGAGTTTCGTGCCGAAACCATTCAGATGGGCTATTCGCTGGGCAAACTGGCGACCGACCTGAAGCTGGGCGATGAGGCCTTGCTGGCCATCCTGCAGGCGCAGCCGGAACTGCCGCTGCCCACCTCCCTGGCCTTTGCTACCGTGGCCCTGCAGGTGCCGCGCGAGGCGGCGGTGCTGGGCATGCTGTTCGCCTGGGCCGAGAACCAGGTGCTGGCCTGCGTGAAGACGGTGCCGCTGGGCCAGGTGGCGGGGCAGCGTATCCTGCTGTCGCTGCAGCCTGAACTGGAAAAGGCCGCGGCCACCGCGCTGACGCTGGAGGATGACGATCTGTGCAACTGGGCACCGGGCCTGTCGCTGCTGTCGATGCAGCATGAGGTGCAGTACAGCCGCATCTATCGTTCTTAATTATTGAAATCGTTTATATCGTTTTCGTTTCAACACGACCAAGAGATCAAGAGACCAACCATGAGCAACTCCACTTCCAATCCGCTGCGCGTGGGCATCGGCGGCCCGGTCGGTTCCGGCAAGACGGCGCTGTGCGAAATGCTGTGCAAGCGCATGCGCGACCATTACGACATGGCCGTCATCACCAATGACATCTACACCAAGGAAGACATGGAAATCCTGCTGCGCGCCGATGCGCTGCCGGCAGAACGCCTGATGGGTGTGGAGACCGGCGGCTGCCCGCACACTGCCATCCGCGAGGATGCCTCCATCAACCTGGAAGCCATTGCCCGCATGAGTGCCGATTTCCCGGACCTGGACCTGATCCTGGTGGAGTCCGGCGGCGACAACCTGGCCGCCACCTTCAGCCCGGAACTGTCGGACCTGACCATCTACGTGATCGACGTGGCCGGTGGCGAAAAGATTCCGCGCAAGGGTGGCCCCGGCATTACCCGTTCGGACCTGCTCATCATCAACAAGACCGACCTGGCTCCCTATGTGGGCGCAAATCTGGATATCATGGCGGCCGATGCCAAGCGCATGCGCGGTGAGCGCCCCTTCGTGTTCACCAACCTGCGCAGTGGCGACGGGGTGGAAAAGGTCATCGAATACATCCGCAAGCAGGGCATGCTGGACGAGAAGCCGAAGAACTGAACCTGAACCCTGTCACTTCCCCGATTAAAGAATCTGCCGTATCAGCCCAAGGAGAAAACATGTTGACCCTCTCGACCAAGACCCGCGCCCGCCTGGGCGTCCTGGCCGTCACCGCACTGGCGGCCGGCACTGCCCTGGCGCACCCCGGCCATCCGGGTTCCACCATGGATGCCTCGGCCAGCATGGCCGCCGGCTTCGCCCACCCGTTCTCGGGCATCGACCACCTGCTGGCCATGCTGGCCGTGGGCCTGTGGGCGGCACAGAACAAGCAGCGCGCCCTGTGGGTGCTGCCGCTGGCCTTCCCGCTGATGATGGTGGCTGGCGCGCTGCTGGCCTTCGCCGGCCTGCAAGTGCCGGCCGTGGAAACCGGTATCGCCGCTTCGGTGGCCGTGCTGGGCCTGCTGATCGCCTTCGCCGTGCGCCTGCCGCTGTGGGGCAGCACGCTGGTGGTGTCGGTCTTCGCGATGTTCCATGGCTACGCACACGGCGCTGAACTGCCGCACGGCAGCTCGGCCGCCCTGTACGGTGCCGGCTTCATCGCCGCCACCGCACTGCTGCATGCCGCCGGCCTCGGTATCGGCCTGATCGCGGGCAAGCAGATGGCTGACCGCGTGGTGCGCATCGGCGGCGTCGGTATCGCCGCCGTGGGTGCTTACCTGCTGGCTGCCTGAAGCAACTCGCCCGCTTCGGCGGGTGGTTCCTGACCGGAAGACTGGCCGCCGCGCGCGGCCAGCCAGGCGTCCAGCACGGCCTCGCTGCCCTTGGGGAAATGCAGGCCGAGCTTGGAACGCCGCCACAGGATGTCGGCCGCATTGGTGGCCCATTCGTGGCGCAACAAGTAGTCCACCTCGGCGGCATAGAGCCCGCCCAGGATTTCTTCTCCCATCTCTTCCAAGTTCTTTCTTCCTTCCAGCAGCGCGTGCGTGCGGCTGCCATAGGCACGCGCATAGCGTTGCAACAATGCGGCGGGCAGCCACGGATACTGCTGCTGCAAGCCTTCCACGTAGTGACCGAATTGGCGCACCGAGCGATTGGACGGCTGCGCCCCATACAGGTCGCCACCCGGCAGGCAGCCGTGTTCAGTCCACGCGCCGCGCTGGTTGCCCAGTACCGGCGCGATCATGTCCACCGCTTCCTCGGCCAGCTTGCGGAAGGTGGTGATCTTGCCGCCGAAGATGGAGAGCAGCGGGGCGCCTTGCGTGTTCAGGTCGAGCTGGTAGTCGCGCGTGACGGCCGAGGCCTCGGCGGCTGCGTCTTCCAGCAGCGGGCGCACCCCTGAATACGACCACACCACGTCGGCCGGTGTAATGGGCTTCTCGAAATAGCGATTGGCCAGCTGACAGAGATAAGCCGTCTCGTCTGCGGAGATGGCCACGTCTTCCACCCGCCCCTGGTACTCGATATCGGTGGTGCCGATGAGCGTGAAGTCCTGCTCGTAGGGAATGGCGAAGACGATGCGGCCATCCGGGTTCTGGAAGATGTAGGCGTGATCGTGTTCGAACAGGCGCGGCACCACGATGTGGCTGCCCTTGACCAGGCGCACCGACTTGCTCGAATGCACGTGGGCCGCACCGCCCAGGAACTGCGCCACCCACGGGCCGGCGGCATTGACCACGCAGCGTGCGCGCACCTGCATGGCATGGCCGTCTTCACGGCGCAGCACCGCTTGCCAGCCGTTGTCCTGGCGCGTGAGCGATTCGCAGCGGGTGCGGGTCATGATGTGCGCGCCTTTTTCGGCGGCATCCATGGCGTTCAACACCACCAGCCGGGCATCATCGACCCAGCCATCGGAATAGACGAAGCCACGCGTGAACTGCGCTTTCAATGGCGCCCCCGAGGCGTGGCGGCGCAGGTCCAGTGCACGCGAGCCCGGCAACAATTCGCGTCGGGCCAGGTGATCGTAGAGGAACATGCCCAAACGGATCAGCCAGGCGGGGCGCTGTCCCCGGTCATGCGGCATCACGAAGCGCAGCGGCCACATGATGTGCGGCGCGCTGCGCAAGAGCACTTCGCGCTCGATCAGCGCCTTGCGCACCAGCCCGAATTCATAATGTTCCAGGTAGCGCAGGCCACCGTGGATGAGCTTGCTGGAGGACGACGACGTATGCTGCGCCAGGTCGTGCTGTTCGCACAGCGCCACCGACAGGCCGCGCCCGGCCGCATCGCGCGCGATGCCCGCGCCGTTGATGCCGCCGCCGACCACCAGCACATCGTATTGCGGAGGATAGGTGATGCCTTCCATGCCACGTGCTTTCATGCTGGCTCCCGGTCAGAGTATGCGCTTGCGGATTTGCGTGACCACCACTTCGGTCACGATCACGATGGCGAAAATGGAAACCAGCACCGTCGCCACGCGCGGCCACTGGAACAGGTTCAACGCGGTATCGAGCACCATGCCCACGCCACCGGCACCGACGATGCCCAGCACGGCGGATTCACGCACGTTGATGTCCCAGCGCAGCAGCACGATGGACATGAAGGCCGGCTTCAATTGCGGCCAGTAGCCATACCAGATCTCGGAGAACTTGCTCGCGCCCGACGCCTGCAGCGCCTCGATGGGGCCGCGCGGCATCTGCTCGATGGTCTCGCCGGCCATCTTGCCGACGAAGCCGATCGAGCGGAAAGCGATGGCCAGCGTGCCCGCCAGCGGACCGGGTCCGAAGATGGCCAGGAACAGCAGCGCCCACACCAGCGAATTGACCGAGCGGCTGGCCACCAGCACGATGCGGGCGAACAGGTTCAGGCCGCGATGGCGGGTCAGGTTGGGCGCCACCAGCAGGCCAAAGGGAATGGCCAGCACGATGGAGAGCAGGGTACCGAGCGTAGCGATGTGCAGGGTCTCGATCAGTCCGGCCTGGACGTCGCTGCTGAAGTAGGCCCAGTCGATGGGCCACATGCGGGCGAGCATGTCGCTCATCTGCTCGGGCGCATCGTAGAGGAACTCGGGGATGATCTCGATGTAGCGCAGCGATTGCACCACGGCCAGGGCGATGACCAGCCACACGGTGAAGCGCAGGATGCGCTGCAGGGGCGTATGGCGCTGCCATTCGCGCTCGGCTGGGTTGAGCGCGGCAGCGGGGCGGGGGAGGACGGTATCAGACATTGAAGACCTTCTTGACCGAATTGGCCAGCAGTTCGCCGACGACGATGATGGTAATGATGGTGACCAGGATGGTGAGCACGAAGTCGTAGTCGAAGCGCTGGAAGGCGGAGAACAGCACGCCGCCCACGCCGCCCGCACCGACGATGCCGACCATGGTCGAGTTGCGCAGGTTGGAGTCGAGCTGGTAGGTCGAGAAACCGACGAAGCGCGACATCACCTGCGGCAGCACGCCAAAGAGGATCACGTTCATGAAGGAGGCACCGGTGGCGCGGATGGCTTCGACCTGTTTGATGGAGATCTCTTCAATGGCTTCGGCAAAGAGCTTGCCGATGAAGCCGATGGACGCCACGATCAGCGCCAGCACGCCGGCCAGCGCACCAAAGCCCACGGCCTTGACGAACAGGATGGCCACGATCACCGGATGCAGCGAGCGGCACACCGACACCAGCGCGCGCGCAGGCCAGGATATCCAGGAGGGCATCAGGTTGCGTGCGCCCATCAGGCCGATGGGTAGCGAGAACAGGATGCCAAACAGCGACGCCAGCACGGCAATCTGCAGCGTCTCCTTGATGCCGCCCCAGAGAATGTCGCCCTTGGAGAGATCGGGCGGAAACATGCGGCCCAGGAACTTGGCGCCATTGCCGAGGCCCGAAGAGAAACGCTCCCACGAGAAACCCAGTTGCGTGGCTGCGTAGATCGCATACAGGGCGATCAGCCAGATCACCACGCGGGTGGCCAGTTGCGGCTTGAAGGCCAGGCTCACGCGGGGCGTGGAGGAAGTGGAGGAGGTCGTCATGCCAGCCAGTCCTCGCCGCCGTAGATCTGTTTGAGGAAGTCATCCGACAGGTTCTCTGCATTGCCGTCGTAGACCACGTGGCCGCCGGACATGCCGATGATGCGGTCGGCATAGCGCTTGGCCAGTTCCACGTCGTGGATGTTGACGATGACCGGGATCTTCTGGGCGCGGCCCTGTTCCTTGAGCAGCGAGATGATCTCGAAGGAGGTCTTGGGGTCCAGCGAGGACGTCGGTTCATCGGCCAGCAGCAGGCGCGGGCGCTGCATCAGGGCGCGGGCGATGCCCACGCGCTGGCGCTGGCCGCCGGAGAGCGCGTCGGCCCGCTGGTTGGCGAAGTTGCCCAGGCCCACGGTATCGAGCAATTCAAACGCGTGCGCGATATCTTCCTTGGCGAAGTTGCGGCGCCAGGCGGTGAAGGCATTGACGTAACCCAGTCTTCCGCACAACAGGTTCTCCATCACGGAAAGGCGTTCCACCAGGTTGTATTCCTGGAACACCATGCCGATGTGGCGGCGCTGTTCGCGCAGGGCGCGGCCGCGCAGTTCGGCCAGGTTCACGCGCTTGCCTTCGCCCTCGAACCAGATCGCGCCACGGCTGGGATCGACCAGACGGTTGATGCAGCGGATCAGGGTGGACTTGCCGGTGCCGGAAGGGCCGATGATGGCGATCAGGCCGGCGTCGCCAATCTTCAGGTCGATGCCTTTGAGGATGGGATGACCGGGCTTGTATTCCTTGACCAGGCCCTGGATTTCGATGGCGTGTGACATGGGAGACGCTTTCTCTGGTGATGTTTCTGGTGGTGCGCGGCGGACTGCGGGATGCGAGGGGCCGCAGCCCCTGCTGATGGGCAGGGGCCGTGTTGCTTGTGCTGGATGGAATCGTCTTGCGGCATCCGGACCGGAGGTCACGGATGCCTTGCGGTGATGCTTACTTCTTGCCGGCGTTCTGCTTGTCGTAGGCGGCGCGGTTGAAGGACTCACCGGCGGACTGGGCGACGAAGCGCACCATCTCGAAGTCCTTCTTGTAGTTGATCGGGTAGAAGCGATCGGAACCGGCGAAGGCCTTCTTGAGCTCATCGGTGAAGCGATAGTCGTAGAAGCACTTGAGCATCTTGTCGCGGAAGTTGGGCTCCAGGTCATGCGCATAGGCGAAGTCCTGGGTCGGGAATTTCTCGCTGTGCCAGATGACGCGGAAGTTCTCGGCCTTGATGACGCCACGTTCCACCATGCGATCAAAGACGTCGGAGGCGATGGCAGCAGCATCGTAGTCGCCCGAGTTCACGCCCAAGATGGACTGGTCATGCTTGCCGGAGAAGATGACCTTGTAGTCCTTGTCCGGCGTCACGCCCAGCTTGGGGAACAAGGCCATCGGGGCCATGTGGCCGGAGTTCGACGAAGGCGCGGTGTGGGCGACCTTCTTGCCCTTGAGGTCGGTCATCTTCTGGATCGGGCTGTCCTTGCGCACGATCACGTTGAGGGTATAACCCTGATAACCCTTGGCGTCACCGATGACGGCAAACGGCACGGCACCGGCGATGTTGACGGCGAAGTTGGTCGGTCCCGGCGAGAAGCCGCCGACGTGCAGGCGGCCCGAGCGCATGGCTTCGATTTCAGCGGCGTTGGATTGCACCTGGAAGAAGACCACCTTCTTGGCGGTGCATTGCGACAGGTAGTCGGTGAAGGGCTTGAAGATCTTGTCGTAGACGGCCGGATCTTCCACCGGGGTGAAGGTGAAGACCAGGGTATTGGGGTTCTTCAGCTTCTTGGGATCGGTGGGGGTGTCGGCGGTCAGGTCGTGATTGGCGTCGCAGTATTGCTGGTCGAGGTCGCCGCGATTGCTGCAGGTGTCCTGGGCGAAGGCGATGGCCGGGGCGGCCAGGGCGAGTGCCAACAGGGTCTTGATCAGACGTGGGGTCATGCTGTCTCCTGGAGATGGTTTTGGTCTTGGTGCCGGTCGCGACGGCGGTGTTGATCGGTGCGTGGCCGGCGATGTGCGGGAGTGTAGGCGAGGGGGACGGCTTTTGCCATGGGGCGAGGTCGCCGAGGAGGGGGTTTCCTGTCAGCTGCCTTTCCAGCGGCTTTCAATCTGCTTTCAAAGCGTGGGGAGACGGGACTCGCGCCCCGCGTGGATTGGCGGTATAAAGGCGGCTGCACAACGATAACGACACGGGAGATCATGCATATCCTGCTGGTAGAGGATGACATCGACATGTCGCGCGCCTTGGTGCGCGCGCTGGAGCGGCGCGGCTTTCAGGTCACGCATTGCGGTGATGGCATCAGTGCGCTCTCGCACATCAAGGACGGGATTGGCGACCTGGTGGTGCTCGATCTCAATATCCCCGGACTGGACGGGCTGCACCTGCTGCAGCGCATCCGCTCGCAGGACATCGGTACCCCGGTGATCGTGCTGACCGCGCGCGGCGCAGTGGGCGATCGGGTGGTGGGACTCAATGCCGGTGCCGATGATTACCTGGCCAAGCCCTTTGATCTGGATGAGCTCGATGCCCGCATCCGTGCGCTGCTGCGGCGACGTACCAATGCCGATGATGGCGGGCAGCGCTGCGGGCGCCTGCGCTTTGACCGGGCATCGGGGGCGTTCTATTGTGACGATGAGCCGCTGGAGTTGACGCCGCGCGAGCATACGCTGTTGAAGGCATTGATCGCCAAGCCGGGACATGCGGTGACCAAGGAGAAATTGTTCAGGCTGGTTTTTCCGATGGAGGAGAACACGCAGCTCGAAGCCATCGAAGTGGTGGTGCACCGGGTGCGCAAGAAACTCATGGAGACCGGTGCCGAGATCATGACACTGCGCGGGCTGGGGTATCTGCTGCGGGATCGGCAGCAGCAGGGTGGCGAGGGCTGAGGACGTGGCACATCTGTTTTCGCGGCGGCGCTCGGTACGTGCCTATCTGCTGGCGTGGATCATTTCACCGATTGCGCTGTTCATCGTCATCGATTCCTTCTCGCTTTATCGCAATACCCTGGAGTCGGTCAACACCGCTTATGACCGGATGCTGATTGCCTCGGTGCATTCGATTGGCGACCTGCTGCGCATCGAGAATGGCGAGCTCAAGGCTTCGCTGCCTTATGCGGCGCTGGAAATTTATGAGGCCGATTATTCGAGCCGCATGATTTACCGCATCAACGGCCTGGACGGCAAGTTCTTCGAGGGGGATCAGGATCTGCCTTCCTACAAGGGGAAGGCGGACAAGGAGGCCATCTATCCGGCCCTGGCGCATATCTACGAAGATACCTATAACGGCGTGCCGGTCAGGGTGGCGGCACTGTTCCAGCCGGTGGTGACCAATGATCCGCGCGGCGCGGCACTGGTGCAGGTGGCCGAGACGATGGAGAACCGCAGTGCGCTGGCACGCAAGATTTTCTGGGAGACGCTGATCCGTCAGGCAGCCTTGCTGGTGGTGATCGTGTCGGTGACCTTGTATGTGGTGCGGCGTGCGCTGCAACCGGTGGATGCCTTGCGGCGGCAGCTTGATGAGCGGCCGGCGGATGATCTCTCGCCCGTGGCGCCGCCGATGGCACCGCGTGAATTGCAGCCGTTCATCGATGCCTTGAATCAATTGATGGCGCGCTTGCGACGGCTGCTGGATCACCAGCAACGTTTCGTGGCCAATGCCTCGCATCAGTTGCGTACGCCATTGGCGGTGCTGAAAACGCAGCTGCAGTCAGGTTTGCGGGGTGATGCGCCGGCACCGGTGATCTGGCAGGAGATGTCGGGTACCGTCGAGCGGGCCACGACGCTGGCCAATCAATTGTTGTCCCTGGCCAAGGTCGAGCAGATACGCGGTCGCGGTGCGCAGGAGGTGTGCGACCTGGGCATGCTGGCGCGCGAAACGGCAGTGGATCTGTCGCCGCTGATTGCGGAGAAGGATCTGGACTTCGAGCTGGAGGGGGAGAAGATCCTCGTGATGGGTCATCCGTGGATGATCGGGGAGCTGATTTCCAATCTGCTGCATAACGCGATCCGGCATACGCCTGTGCATGGGAAGCTGGGCATTCGCATCAGTGCTCGGGAAGATGTGGCGGAGTTGCTGATCTGGGATAGCGGAGAGGGGATCGATGACCAGGCGATGGAGAATGTCTTCAAGGCGTTTTCTTCCAATGTTTCATCAGCCGGCGGGTTGGGGCTGACCATCTGCGGAGAGATTGTCGATTCGATGCAGGCAACCATCAGCTTGCGCAATCGGATCAGCAAGGAGGGGGCGCTTGACGGCTTGGATGCACTGGTGCATTTCAGATCTGTTGCGGGGTGAGGCTGGTGTGGCAAGAATGTGGAGGGTGTGGAAAACTTAGTTTTTTGTCGGTCTCGTTCGTCACTCAGCACAGCATGGGATGGACGCCTCGAATGCCTGTGTATAAGTTTTTGTACACTGTTTCCACTTAGTTCAGGTTGTGGACAAAGTAGCTTGCGTCGCATCCGTGGCGGAATTGGGGATAAGTTGATTGGTTTCCCACGGAGATGGTGTCATCACTCATTTGTTAGAAAAGCCGGCTTTGCCGGCTTTTCTTTTGGCGTTGGGTTATGTCTCTAATACTCCAGGAAACTTGGAAAATGATCCATTACCTTGTTCTGCAACGGAATGACGTTGACTTGAGAAGCGCAAGACGTCACTCAGCAGGATCGCTGTGGACAATTCATCCACGGCCAGTTCAAGAGGAGTTGGCCCTGTGGAAAACATAAGCTGGCTTTTCCTGTTGCTGGCCTGTGGAAAAGACAAACCGCGCCCGGTGTTGGGTGGTTCGGAGGTGATATGAAGAAGGAGGGCAGGACGGCCCGATATGCGGACGATGCGTAGAGAGCGCCTGTGGAAAAGATGAAGCAAGGCGCTGTTTTTTCAGTGCGGCGGACTGAGCTGAGCCGAAGATACGCCAGGCCATCTGCATCAATCAACAGCCTGGCGCGTTTCATGGCTTCCAAGCCGAGAGGACTGACCTGAGACGAATTTTGTAGCCACCGGCTAAGTGAGTTCTTTATGCTAACGCCAAGGAGAACTCAATGAAGAAGCGATTTACGGACGAACAGATCATCAGCATCTTGCGAGAAGCAGAGAGCAAGGAGATTGCGACGGTAGATCTGTGCAAGCGTCATAACATTACAGAGCAGACCTTTTACCGCTGGAGAAACAAGTTTGGCGGTATGGATGTCTCGGATGCCCGGCGGCTCAGAGAGCTTGAATCCGAGAACGACAAGCTCAAACGCATGGTGGCGGAGCAGCTGCTGGTGATTGATGGCTTGAAGGAGTTAAGCCGAAAAAAATGATGACCTCCGCGGGCCGGCGCGAAGCGCTGGAAGTCCTTACTCGTCGGGGGCTGTCGCAACGCAAGGCATGTCGTTATCTGGATCTGAGCCGGCGGGTAGCAGGTTATCAGTTGCTACAACCTGAAAAGGATCGGAGTCTGACGCAGCAGCTGATCGCGGCATCGCAAGAGGTCCCTCGATTCGGCTATCGGCGTATGTCTGCCTGGCTGGCCTTGGGCGAGTCCCGAGTACGACGGCTCTGGAGCGCGCTCAAACTGGGTATTCCACGAAAGCGGCCTCGCAGGCGTCGATGCGGCAACGACATTCGGCTACCTGGAGCAACCAAGCCCAATTCGGTCTGGAGCTACGACTTTGTTCATGACCAGATGGTGGATGGACGCTCATTGAAGATGCTGTGCGTGATCGATGAATACACCCGGGAATGCCTGGCCATCGAAGTTGCTGCCAGTTTGCGCTCCCAGGACGTCATTCTGACGCTCTCGCGATTGATGCGGTTACATGGAAAGCCGGCCTACGTTCGGTCGGACAACGGCGCCGAGTTCACAGCGGCCAAGGTCATGCGCTGGCTGCGGGATGCCTCCGTTGGTCCCGCCTTCATTGCGACAGGCAGTCCATGGCAGAACGGATTCGTGGAAAGCTTCAATGGCAAGCTGCGTGACGAACTGCTTAACCGGGAGTGGTTCCGCAGTCGGGCAGAGGCAAAAGTGCTGATTGAAAGATGGCGTCAGTTCTACAACGAGCGCAGGCCGCATAGCGCACATCAGTACCAACCTCCAGCTACGGTCCGTCGAGCCTGGCTGGAATCGAATATGATCGACAACCGACTCACTGCCTGACTGGCTACAAATTACCGACGCAGGTCAGGACAGCATCGGAACCTCTGGCCACACAGGGATTTACTTCGCCTGCCGACCAAATGAAAACCGAGCGCACAAAGCAAAAACCCTCGCTACTTGCGTAACGAGGGTTCTTGGGAGTAACAAGCCTGACGATGACCTACTTTCACACTGGTTGCAGCACTATCATCGGCGCGAAGTCGTTTCACGGTCCTGTTCGGGATGGGAAGGGGTGGTACCAACTTGCTATAGTCATCAGGCATAACTTGTAAAGTCAGTTGCTCTCAATGGAGCAGCAACTAACCCAAACTGGAAGAAGTATTTAGTAGATTCTTGGGTGTGATGCACTAAGGGCAAACACAATATATGCTCAACTTGTCTATAACAGAGCTAATGTTATAGGAACAAGCCGCACGGGCAATTAGTATCAGTTAGCTTAACGCATTACTGCGCTTCCACACCTGACCTATCAACGTCCTGGTCTCGAACGACCCTTTAGGGGAATCTAGTTCCCGGGAAGTCTCATCTCAAGGCGAGTTTCCCGCTTAGATGCTTTCAGCGGTTATCTCTTCCGAACTTAGCTACTCGGCAATGCCACTGGCGTGACAACCGATACACCAGAGGTTCGTCCACTCCGGTCCTCTCGTACTAGGAGCAGCCCCCTTCAAACTTCCAACGCCCACGGCAGATAGGGACCAAACTGTCTCACGACGTTTTAAACCCAGCTCACGTACCACTTTAAATGGCGAACAGCCATACCCTTGGGACCGGCTACAGCCCCAGGATGTGATGAGCCGACATCGAGGTGCCAAACTCCCCCGTCGATATG
This sequence comes from Herbaspirillum sp. Her4, assembly GCF_057961335.1. Taxonomy (NCBI): domain Bacteria; kingdom Pseudomonadati; phylum Pseudomonadota; class Betaproteobacteria; order Burkholderiales; family Oxalobacteraceae; genus Herbaspirillum; species Herbaspirillum sp. Her4. Next base: position 964,658 of record NZ_CM176330.1, read on the forward strand.
AACTCTTGGGAGGAATCAGCCTGTTATCCCCAGAGTACCTTTTATCCGTTGAGCGATGGCCCTTCCATACAGAACCACCGGATCACTATGTCCTACTTTCGTACCTGCTCGACTTGTCAGTCTCGCAGTTAAGCACGCTTATGCCATTGCACTATTAGCACGATGTCCGACCGTACCTAGCGTACCTTCGAACTCCTCCGTTACACTTTGGGAGGAGACCGCCCCAGTCAAACTGCCTACCATGCACTGTCCCCGATCCGGATAACGGACCAAGGTTAGAACCTCAAACAAACCAGGGTGGTATTTCAAGGTCGGCTCCACGCAGACTAGCGTCCACGCTTCAAAGCCTCCCACCTATCCTACACAGATTGGTTCAAAGTCCAATGCAAAGCTACAGTAAAGGTTCATGGGGTCTTTCCGTCTAGCCGCGGGTAGATTGCATCATCACAAACATTTCAACTTCGCTGAGTCTCGGGAGGAGACAGTGTGGCCATCGTTACGCCATTCGTGCAGGTCGGAACTTACCCGACAAGGAATTTCGCTACCTTAGGACCGTTATAGTTACGGCCGCCGTTTACTGGGACTTCAATCAAGAGCTTGCACCCCATCATTTAATCTTCCAGCACCGGGCAGGCGTCACACCCTATACGTCCACTTTCGTGTTTGCAGAGTGCTGTGTTTTTATTAAACAGTCGCAGCCACCATTTTATTGCAACCCTTTTGTCCTTCTGGCGCAGGCCAGTCAAACTACTTGGGCGTACCTTATCCCGAAGTTACGGTACCAATTTGCCGAGTTCCTTCTCCCGAGTTCTCTCAAGCGCCTTAGAATACTCATCTCGCCCACCTGTGTCGGTTTGCGGTACGGTCTCGTTAGACTGAAGCTTAGAGGCTTTTCTTGGAACCACTTCCGATTGCTTCGCGAACAAGTTCGCTCGTCTCACACCCTTGAATTACGCTGCCGGATTTGCCTAACAGCCTTCTTCGATGCAAAAACCGACTATTCCAACAGTCGGACAACCTTCCGCGATCCGTCCCCCCATCGCATCTAACGACGGTGCAGGAATATTAACCTGCTTCCCATCAGCTACGCATCTCTGCCTCGCCTTAGGGGCCGACTCACCCTGCTCCGATGAACGTTGAACAGGAAACCTTGGGCTTACGGCGTGCGGGCTTTTCACCCGCATTATCGCTACTCATGTCAGCATTCGCACTTCTGATACCTCCAGCATCCTTTACAAGACACCTTCACAGGCTTACAGAACGCTCTCCTACCATATCCTTGCGGATATCCGCAGCTTCGGTGACTGGCTTAGCCCCGTTACATCTTCCGCGCAGGACGACTCGATCAGTGAGCTATTACGCTTTCTTTAAAGGATGGCTGCTTCTAAGCCAACCTCCTGACTGTTTTAGCCTTCCCACTTCGTTTTCCACTTAGCCAATCTTTGGGACCTTAGCTGGCGGTCTGGGTTGTTTCCCTCTTGACGTCGGACGTTAGCACCCGGCGTCTGTCTCCCAAGCTCGCACTCATCGGTATTCGGAGTTTGCAATGGTTTGGTAAGTCGCGATGACCCCCTAGCCATAACAGTGCTCTACCCCCGATGGTGATACTTGAGGCACTACCTAAATAGTTTTCGGAGAGAACCAGCTATTTCCAAGTTTGTTTAGCCTTTCACCCCTATCCACAGCTCATCCCCTAATTTTTCAACATTAGTGGGTTCGGTCCTCCAGTGCGTGTTACCGCACCTTCAACCTGGCCATGGATAGATCACTTGGTTTCGGGTCTACACCCAGCGACTGAACGCCCTATTCGGACTCGATTTCTCTGCGCCTTCCCTATTCGGTTAAGCTTGCCACTGAATGTAAGTCGCTGACCCATTATACAAAAGGTACGCAGTCACCCCTTACGAGGCTCCTACTGTTTGTATGCACACGGTTTCAGGATCTATTTCACTCCCCTTCCGGGGTTCTTTTCGCCTTTCCCTCACGGTACTGGTTCACTATCGGTCGATTACGAGTATTTAGCCTTGGAGGATGGTCCCCCCATGTTCAGACAGGATTTCACGTGTCCCGCCCTACTTGTCGCAAGCCTAGTTCCACACCATCGATTTCGCATACGGGGCTATCACCCACTATGGCCGGACTTTCCATTCCGTTTTGCTATCGTTGATGCTAAATCTTGCAGGCTGATCCCATTTCGCTCGCCACTACTTTGGGAATCTCGGTTGATTTCTTTTCCTGTAGCTACTTAGATGTTTCAGTTCGCCACGTTCGCTTCGTTACCCTATGTATTCAGATAACGATGACCTTACGGCCGGGTTTCCCCATTCGGAAATCTGCGGATCAAAGCTTGTTTGCCAGCTCCCCGCAGCTTATCGCAAGCTACTACGTCCTTCATCGCCTGTAATCGCCAAGGCATCCACCATGTGCACTTATTCGCTTGTTCCTATAACGTTAGCCTCTTTTGCAAGAGCGTTATATGAAGCGTTGAGTTTTAGCGTTTGCCGTATTCCAAAGTAAGTCTTCTAATTGCTAAGATCACTTCGTAATACTTTGATTGATACAATCACACCCATTTTTACTTTCGCAAGAACCGAAGTCCTGGCGATCGTTTAAATGAATCTTTACTTCTTCCAGATTGTTAAAGAACAAAAACAGCCATTGATCGTAAAAGATCAAACCTAAATCACTACGCCAACTTGAACGCTGACTTAGGTTTGATATTTCTTGGTGGAGGTTGACGGGATCGAACCGACGACCCCCTGCTTGCAAAGCAGGTGCTCTCCCAGCTGAGCTAAACCCCGAAACCTTGGTGGGTCTGGTTGGGCTCGAACCAACGACCCCCGCGTTATCAACACGGTGCTCTAACCAGCTGAGCTACAGACCCGCTTGGATCAGTATCAGTAGCCAGTCAGTGACTTGTGTCACGGACCGTGCTTCACCAAATAACTGTTCTTGATTTACAGCCGATAAGTGTGGACGCTTAACTTCGTGCGCACTCTAGAAAGGAGGTGATCCAGCCGCACCTTCCGATACGGCTACCTTGTTACGACTTCACCCCAGTCACGAATCCTACCGTGGTGAGCGCCCTCCTTGCGGTTAGGCTACCCACTTCTGGTAAAACCCGCTCCCATGGTGTGACGGGCGGTGTGTACAAGACCCGGGAACGTATTCACCGCGACATGCTGATCCGCGATTACTAGCGATTCCAACTTCATGGAGTCGAGTTGCAGACTCCAATCCGGACTACGATACACTTTCTGGGATTAGCTCCCCCTCGCGGGTTGGCGGCCCTCTGTATGTACCATTGTATGACGTGTGAAGCCCTACCCATAAGGGCCATGAGGACTTGACGTCATCCCCACCTTCCTCCGGTTTGTCACCGGCAGTCTCATTAGAGTGCCCTTTCGTAGCAACTAATGACAAGGGTTGCGCTCGTTGCGGGACTTAACCCAACATCTCACGACACGAGCTGACGACAGCCATGCAGCACCTGTGTGATGGTTCTCTTTCGAGCACTCCCAAATCTCTTCGGGATTCCATCCATGTCAAGGGTAGGTAAGGTTTTTCGCGTTGCATCGAATTAATCCACATCATCCACCGCTTGTGCGGGTCCCCGTCAATTCCTTTGAGTTTTAATCTTGCGACCGTACTCCCCAGGCGGTCTACTTCACGCGTTAGCTGCGTTACCAAGTCAATTAAGACCCGACAACTAGTAGACATCGTTTAGGGCGTGGACTACCAGGGTATCTAATCCTGTTTGCTCCCCACGCTTTCGTGCATGAGCGTCAGTGTTATCCCAGGGGGCTGCCTTCGCCATCGGTATTCCTCCACATATCTACGCATTTCACTGCTACACGTGGAATTCTACCCCCCTCTGACACACTCTAGCCGTGCAGTCTCAAATGCAATTCCCAGGTTGAGCCCGGGGATTTCACATCTGACTTACACAACCGCCTGCGCACGCTTTACGCCCAGTAATTCCGATTAACGCTTGCACCCTACGTATTACCGCGGCTGCTGGCACGTAGTTAGCCGGTGCTTATTCTTCAGGTACCGTCATTAGTAATAGATATTAGCTACTACCGTTTCTTCCCTGACAAAAGAGCTTTACAACCCGAAGGCCTTCTTCACTCACGCGGCATTGCTGGATCAGGGTTGCCCCCATTGTCCAAAATTCCCCACTGCTGCCTCCCGTAGGAGTCTGGGCCGTGTCTCAGTCCCAGTGTGGCTGGTCGTCCTCTCAGACCAGCTACTGATCGTCGCCTTGGTAGGCTTTTACCCCACCAACTAGCTAATCAGATATCGGCCGCTCCAGGAGCATGAGGTCTTGCGATCCCCCACTTTCATCCGTAGATCGTATGCGGTATTAGCTAGTCTTTCGACTAGTTATCCCCCACTCTAGGGCACGTTCCGATATATTACTCACCCGTTCGCCACTCGCCATCAGGAGCAAGCTCCTATGCTGCCGTTCGACTTGCATGTGTAAGGCATGCCGCCAGCGTTCAATCTGAGCCAGGATCAAACTCTTTAGTTTAATCTCTGTTTTGTGCCATTTCTGGCTACCCCGAAGGGCATCGCTCTCTCAAAATACTGACAGGTAATTTCTTGCGAACTTACCTATATTTCTTGTGAGCATTTAATATTTAAAGTTTCCAGAACCGAAGTTCTGTCACACTTCATTAAACGCCCACGCTTATCGGCTGTTAATTTTTAAAGATCTTGTCTGTCGCAAACGCGCTTGGCGCTGTTTGCATCGCTGCGAATCGTTTTGTTCGTCAGCAGCAGAGAAGCGAGATTATGTAGCAGTTTGTTTATCGCGTCAACTACTTTTTTGCGATTCGTTTTAAATCTCTTCGTCTCGCTTAACTTCCGCTTTGACTACTTCCATTTAAAACGTACTTCACACTGCTTCATGCCTCTTTGCTTTCCGGTTCAACCTGGTTCGCTTTTCAGCGGTCACCGTTGTTCCGGCCAGCTCGGTGAAGACTCATTCATACTTCAGGGTCTCACACGTATACTTAAAAGCAAAAACCCTCGCTACTTGCGTAACGAGGGTTTTTGGGGATAACAAGCCTGACGATGACCTACTTTCACACTGGTTGCAGCACTATCATCGGCGCGAAGTCGTTTCACGGTCCTGTTCGGGATGGGAAGGGGTGGTACCAACTTGCTATAGTCATCAGGCATAACTTGTAAAGCCAGTTGCTCTCAATGGAGCAGCAACTAACCCAAACTGGAAGAAGTATTTAGTAGATTCTTGGGGTGTGATGCACTATGGCAAACACAATATATGCTCAACTTGTCTATAACAGAGCTAATGTTATAGGAACAAGCCGCACGGGCAATTAGTATCAGTTAGCTTAACGCATTACTGCGCTTCCACACCTGACCTATCAACGTCCTGGTCTCGAACGACCCTTTAGGGGAATCTAGTTCCCGGGAAGTCTCATCTCAAGGCGAGTTTCCCGCTTAGATGCTTTCAGCGGTTATCTCTTCCGAACTTAGCTACTCGGCAATGCCACTGGCGTGACAACCGATACACCAGAGGTTCGTCCACTCCGGTCCTCTCGTACTAGGAGCAGCCCCCTTCAAACTTCCAACGCCCACGGCAGATAGGGACCAAACTGTCTCACGACGTTTTAAACCCAGCTCACGTACCACTTTAAATGGCGAACAGCCATACCCTTGGGACCGGCTACAGCCCCAGGATGTGATGAGCCGACATCGAGGTGCCAAACTCCCCCGTCGATATGAACTCTTGGGAGGAATCAGCCTGTTATCCCCAGAGTACCTTTTATCCGTTGAGCGATGGCCCTTCCATACAGAACCACCGGATCACTATGTCCTACTTTCGTACCTGCTCGACTTGTCAGTCTCGCAGTTAAGCACGCTTATGCCATTGCACTATTAGCACGATGTCCGACCGTACCTAGCGTACCTTCGAACTCCTCCGTTACACTTTGGGAGGAGACCGCCCCAGTCAAACTGCCTACCATGCACTGTCCCCGATCCGGATAACGGACCAAGGTTAGAACCTCAAACAAACCAGGGTGGTATTTCAAGGTCGGCTCCACGCAGACTAGCGTCCACGCTTCAAAGCCTCCCACCTATCCTACACAGATTGGTTCAAAGTCCAATGCAAAGCTACAGTAAAGGTTCATGGGGTCTTTCCGTCTAGCCGCGGGTAGATTGCATCATCACAAACATTTCAACTTCGCTGAGTCTCGGGAGGAGACAGTGTGGCCATCGTTACGCCATTCGTGCAGGTCGGAACTTACCCGACAAGGAATTTCGCTACCTTAGGACCGTTATAGTTACGGCCGCCGTTTACTGGGACTTCAATCAAGAGCTTGCACCCCATCATTTAATCTTCCAGCACCGGGCAGGCGTCACACCCTATACGTCCACTTTCGTGTTTGCAGAGTGCTGTGTTTTTATTAAACAGTCGCAGCCACCATTTTATTGCAACCCTTTTGTCCTTCTGGCGCAGGCCAGTCAAACTACTTGGGCGTACCTTATCCCGAAGTTACGGTACCAATTTGCCGAGTTCCTTCTCCCGAGTTCTCTCAAGCGCCTTAGAATACTCATCTCGCCCACCTGTGTCGGTTTGCGGTACGGTCTCGTTAGACTGAAGCTTAGAGGCTTTTCTTGGAACCACTTCCGATTGCTTCGCGAACAAGTTCGCTCGTCTCACACCCTTGAATTACGCTGCCGGATTTGCCTAACAGCCTTCTTCGATGCAAAAACCGACTATTCCAACAGTCGGACAACCTTCCGCGATCCGTCCCCCCATCGCATCTAACGACGGTGCAGGAATATTAACCTGCTTCCCATCAGCTACGCATCTCTGCCTCGCCTTAGGGGCCGACTCACCCTGCTCCGATGAACGTTGAACAGGAAACCTTGGGCTTACGGCGTGCGGGCTTTTCACCCGCATTATCGCTACTCATGTCAGCATTCGCACTTCTGATACCTCCAGCATCCTTTACAAGACACCTTCACAGGCTTACAGAACGCTCTCCTACCATATCCTTGCGGATATCCGCAGCTTCGGTGACTGGCTTAGCCCCGTTACATCTTCCGCGCAGGACGACTCGATCAGTGAGCTATTACGCTTTCTTTAAAGGATGGCTGCTTCTAAGCCAACCTCCTGACTGTTTTAGCCTTCCCACTTCGTTTTCCACTTAGCCAATCTTTGGGACCTTAGCTGGCGGTCTGGGTTGTTTCCCTCTTGACGTCGGACGTTAGCACCCGGCGTCTGTCTCCCAAGCTCGCACTCATCGGTATTCGGAGTTTGCAATGGTTTGGTAAGTCGCGATGACCCCCTAGCCATAACAGTGCTCTACCCCGATGGTGATACTTGAGGCACTACCTAAATAGTTTTCGGAGAGAACCAGCTATTTCCAAGTTTGTTTAGCCTTTCACCCCTATCCACAGCTCATCCCCTAATTTTTCAACATTAGTGGGTTCGGTCCTCCAGTGCGTGTTACCGCACCTTCAACCTGGCCATGGATAGATCACTTGGTTTCGGGTCTACACCCAGCGACTGAACGCCCTATTCGGACTCGATTTCTCTGCGCCTTCCCTATTCGGTTAAGCTTGCCACTGAATGTAAGTCGCTGACCCATTATACAAAAGGTACGCAGTCACCCCTTTCGAGGCTCCTACTGTTTGTATGCACACGGTTTCAGGATCTATTTCACTCCCCTTCCGGGGTTCTTTTCGCCTTTCCCTCACGGTACTGGTTCACTATCGGTCGATTACGAGTATTTAGCCTTGGAGGATGGTCCCCCCATGTTCAGACAGGATTTCACGTGTCCCGCCCTACTTGTCGCAAGCCTAGTTCCACACCATCGATTTCGCATACGGGGCTATCACCCACTATGGCCGGACTTTCCATTCCGTTTTGCTATCGTTGATGCTAAATCTTGCAGGCTGATCCCATTTCGCTCGCCACTACTTTGGGAATCTCGGTTGATTTCTTTTCCTGTAGCTACTTAGATGTTTCAGTTCGCCACGTTCGCTTCGTTACCCTATGTATTCAGATAACGATGACCTTACGGCCGGGTTTCCCCATTCGGAAATCTGCGGATCAAAGCTTGTTTGCCAGCTCCCCGCAGCTTATCGCAAGCTACTACGTCCTTCATCGCCTGTAATCGCCAAGGCATCCACCATGTGCACTTATTCGCTTGTTCCTATAACGTTAGCCTCTTTTGCAAGAGCGTTATATGAAGCGTTGAGTTTTAGCGTTTGCCGTATTCCAAAGTAAGTCTTCTAATTGCTAAGATCACTTCGTAATACTTTGATTGATACAATCACACCCATTTTTACTTTCATACAAGGACCGCAGTCCTGGCATTCATCATCAAATGAATCTTTACTTCTTCCAGATTGTTAAAGAACAAAAACAGCCATTGATCGTAAAAGATCAAACCTAAATCACTACGCCAACTTGAACGCTGACTTAGGTTTGACATTTCTTGGTGGAGGTTGACGGGATCGAACCGACGACCCCCTGCTTGCAAAGCAGGTGCTCTCCCAGCTGAGCTAAACCCCGAAACCTTGGTGGGTCTGGTTGGGCTCGAACCAACGACCCCCGCGTTATCAACACGGTGCTCTAACCAGCTGAGCTACAGACCCGCTTGGATCAGTATCAGTAGCCAGTCAGTGACTTGTGTCACGGACCGTGCTTCACCAAATAACTGTTCTTGATTTACAGCCGATAAGTGTGGACGCTTAACTTCGTGCGCACTCTAGAAAGGAGGTGATCCAGCCGCACCTTCCGATACGGCTACCTTGTTACGACTTCACCCCAGTCACGAATCCTACCGTGGTGAGCGCCCTCCTTGCGGTTAGGCTACCCACTTCTGGTAAAACCCGCTCCCATGGTGTGACGGGCGGTGTGTACAAGACCCGGGAACGTATTCACCGCGACATGCTGATCCGCGATTACTAGCGATTCCAACTTCATGGAGTCGAGTTGCAGACTCCAATCCGGACTACGATACACTTTCTGGGATTAGCTCCCCCTCGCGGGTTGGCGGCCCTCTGTATGTACCATTGTATGACGTGTGAAGCCCTACCCATAAGGGCCATGAGGACTTGACGTCATCCCCACCTTCCTCCGGTTTGTCACCGGCAGTCTCATTAGAGTGCCCTTTCGTAGCAACTAATGACAAGGGTTGCGCTCGTTGCGGGACTTAACCCAACATCTCACGACACGAGCTGACGACAGCCATGCAGCACCTGTGTGATGGTTCTCTTTCGAGCACTCCCAAATCTCTTCGGGATTCCATCCATGTCAAGGGTAGGTAAGGTTTTTCGCGTTGCATCGAATTAATCCACATCATCCACCGCTTGTGCGGGTCCCCGTCAATTCCTTTGAGTTTTAATCTTGCGACCGTACTCCCCAGGCGGTCTACTTCACGCGTTAGCTGCGTTACCAAGTCAATTAAGACCCGACAACTAGTAGACATCGTTTAGGGCGTGGACTACCAGGGTATCTAATCCTGTTTGCTCCCCACGCTTTCGTGCATGAGCGTCAGTGTTATCCCAGGGGGCTGCCTTCGCCATCGGTATTCCTCCACATATCTACGCATTTCACTGCTACACGTGGAATTCTACCCCCCTCTGACACACTCTAGCCGTGCAGTCTCAAATGCAATTCCCAGGTTGAGCCCGGGGATTTCACATCTGACTTACACAACCGCCTGCGCACGCTTTACGCCCAGTAATTCCGATTAACGCTTGCACCCTACGTATTACCGCGGCTGCTGGCACGTAGTTAGCCGGTGCTTATTCTTCAGGTACCGTCATTAGTAATAGATATTAGCTACTACCGTTTCTTCCCTGACAAAAGAGCTTTACAACCCGAAGGCCTTCTTCACTCACGCGGCATTGCTGGATCAGGGTTGCCCCCATTGTCCAAAATTCCCCACTGCTGCCTCCCGTAGGAGTCTGGGCCGTGTCTCAGTCCCAGTGTGGCTGGTCGTCCTCTCAGACCAGCTACTGATCGTTGCCTTGGTAGGCTTTTACCCCACCAACTAGCTAATCAGATATCGGCCGCTCCAGGAGCATGAGGTCTTGCGATCCCCCACTTTCATCCGTAGATCGTATGCGGTATTAGCTAGTCTTTCGACTAGTTATCCCCCACTCTAGGGCACGTTCCGATATATTACTCACCCGTTCGCCACTCGCCATCAGGAGCAAGCTCCTATGCTGCCGTTCGACTTGCATGTGTAAGGCATGCCGCCAGCGTTCAATCTGAGCCAGGATCAAACTCTTTAGTTTAATCTCTGTTTTGTGCCATTTCTGGCTACCCCGAAGGGCATCGCTCTCTCAAAATACTGACAGGTAATTTCTTGCGAACTTACCTATATTTCTTGTGAGCATTTAATATTTAAAGTTTCCAGAACCGAAGTTCGGTCGCACTTCATTAAACGCCCACGCTTATCGGCTGTTAATTTTTAAAGATCTGTCTGTCGCAAACGCGCCTGGCGCTGTTTGCATCGCTGCGAATCGTTTTGTTCGTCAGCAGGGGGCGAACTATAGCAACGCATCCGGCAGCGCGCAAGTACTTTTTGAAAAATAGTTCAAAATAATTTAGAAGGATATGGGCCAGGCTCCGTCCGGTACGCCGAAAAGCCTTACCCAGCTTGGGCCTCGGAGATTCTGGCCAGGACCGAAAAAAACCAAAAGAATCCGGGCCATCCCTGGCGGGACGGCCCGGATTCTTTTTTACTGGTCTAAATAATTCAAATAATTACCGGATTTTCTGCAAACCCAGGCGGCTCTGCTTAACCCGCCTTCACGGTCAGGTCGCTCTTCACGTCTCGCACTCCCTCGACCCCGGCGACCAATTGCAAGGCATGCTGGCCCAGCTCGGCGCTCGGGACGGAGCCCTTCAGGGTGACCACGCCATCCTTGGTGCTGACCTTGATCTTCATGGAAGAGATCTGCTTGTCTTCCACCAGCGCCGCCTTCACCTTGGCGGTGATCACGGAATCGTCAATATAGGCTCCGGCCTTCTGCGCAGAGGGCGCATTGGTGCTGGCGGAATCCGCCGCGTGGACTGCCGGTGCGGCAGCGGCCATCACCATGGCGGCGGCCAGCAGTCGTGCTGCAAGTGAAGATGTCTTCATGAAGTTCTCCTTGTTCAATGAGGTGGACCTGGCATTGCCCTTCCCTTCACCGAGGCGGGCAACTCTGGTCTGTTCGTTCGCAAATGCCATGCCACCCCAAGCTATCCTCAATGACATCAGTGACTTATCGCGCGAACTCAGCAGTACGGCAGCAAAGATGAGCCGGCAAACCCACCATTTCCGTCGGCCGGACCCGACATCATGTCGCAGCGACAAGCGCAACTCCTTGATTTCAAACGACTCCATCCTGTCGCTCCATCACGACGGCCTCCTCGCCACCCCGGAATCGCCTTGGATCCAGTCCATTCTTCTGCAGCAGCCGGTAAAACTCGGTTCGATTGCGGTCGGCCAGCCGGGCTGCGTCGGAGACATTGCCATCCGTCAGCTTCAGCAGCCGCACGAGGTAATCCCGCTCGAATTTCTGCTTGGCCTCTGCATAACGCAGCAGATCCAGCGTCGGCACCCGCAATGCGCGCTGCACCAGCGACGCCGGGATCAGCGGCGCGGTCGACAACGCGCACACCTGCTCCACGACGTTATAGAGCTGGCGCACATTGCCCGGCCAGTGGGCCAGGCTGAGCACTTCCAGCGCATCCGGGGCAAAGCCCGTCAGGCGCTTGGGATAGCGCGCGGCGATGGTCTTGAGGAAATGATTGGCCAGCAGCGCGATATCCTCACGCCGCTCTTCCAGCGGCGGCAGGCTGAGCGTGACCACATTGAGCCGGTAATACAGATCGGCCCGGAAGTGCCCCTCATTCATGGCCACCTCCAGGTCGCGGTGGGTGGCCGAGATCACCCGTACGTCGACCTCGGCAGCCTGGTTGGCCCCCACCTGCCGCACGGTCTTTTCCTGCAGTACGCGCAACAGCTTGACCTGCAAGGCCAGCGGCATATCCCCGATTTCATCGAGAAACAGGGTACCGCCTTCCGCCGCCTGGAATAAACCTTCACGATGCTCTACAGCGCCGGTAAATGCGCCTTTCACATGGCCGAACAATTCGGACTCCAGCAACTGCTCGGGAATGGCACCGCAATTGACGGCAATGAAGGGCTTGTCCGCACGTGGACTGGCACGATGAATGGCGCGGGCCAGCACTTCCTTGCCGGTACCGCTGTCGCCACGGATGAGGATGCTGGCGTCGGAGGCCGCCACCAGCCGGGCCTCGGCCAACAGTTCATCGACCCGCTGGCTGCGGCTGATGATGTCGGCGCGCCAGGCTTCATCCGGCGTCTCCTGGGCTGGCGCGGACAGGCTCAGGGCCTGCGCCACCTTGTCCAGCAGGACATGGCCATCAAACGGCTTGGTGAGATAGGCGAAGGCCCCCTGCGTGGTGGCCTCGACGGCATCGGGAATGGTGCCATGGGCGGTGAGCAGGATCACCGGCAAGGCCGGATAGCGGCTGCGGATCTCGGCAAACAGCGCCAGCCCATCCATGCCGGGCAGACGCACGTCGGTGATCACCAGCGCCGGCAGCGCAATGGCCAGCTGGGCCAGGGCGGCCTCGGCGCTTTCCACGGCCAGGATGCGGTAGCCGCTGGCGTTCAGGCGCAGCGTCAGCAATCGCAGCAGGTCGGGATCATCGTCGACCAGCATCAGGGGGGCAGTCTTTCCCATCGGGACTCCAGTTCCAGTAAAGGGAACGGCCCCGGCGGGATGGCGGCACCCCGGGTCTTCAGGGATGCAGATTACTTGCCGCCAGCCGGCAGGGTCCGTTCGATGTTCTTGAGCGCTTCCAGCTTGTCGTTGAGCTGATCGACCTTGCGCTGCGCTTCCTTCAGTTGCACCGAGGACTTCTCGGCACCGTCGGCCACGCGGCGCAGGTCGGAATAATGTCCAACCAGCAACTGCACCAGAGGCTTGAGCTTCTCCGCTTCGACGCTGCGATCGGCCATGACGTTCCATAGCTGGGCTTCGGCCTTGGCCAGGTCGATGGCGTCGCGCGTCAAAGACAGGGCCATGGCGCGGCGCACATTGGTCGCCGGACCGGCCGGATAGGTATTGACACGCTGCAACTCGCGGCCCAGTTCGGCCGGCGTCATCTTGCGCAGTTGGGCGTTGTAGGCCAGCAGTTCGTCGATGTTGCTGGAGGATTGGATGAGCTGGACGGTCGACGTCGGTGCGGACGGCTGCGGTCCCACACACGCGGCCAGCACGACGGAACAAGCCAGGATCAGGATCTTATTTTTCATCAGGCAACTCGATTCGGAAATGCGACCCGCCCTCACGCGGGACCAGATAGACCTTGCCGCTATGCGCCTGTACGTACTCGCGCACCACGGACAGCCCGATGCCATTGCCACGGCGGGCACCGGTGGGCTGATGCAAGCCCTGGTAGAAGGGTTCAAAGATGCGGGCGGTATCGGTCGGTGCCACGCCCGGCCCCTGGTCCAGACATTCCACCCGCACCATGCCCGGAGCCTCGCTCAGCAGGAAGCGGATGAAGCCGCCCTGCGGGCTGAAGCGCACGGCATTGGACAGCAGGTTGGCCAGCACGATGGCCATCTTCTCGGGATCGACCACCACGGTACGGGCCGCACCCTCGATTTCCACCTTCAGTTCGCGCGCCAGCCATTGCAGGCGCTGGTCGTCGATCACCTTGTGCAGCAGCGCGCGCAGGTCCACCGGCACCGGATGGATACGCTGGGCATCGAAGGAGACTTCGTTATAACGCAGCAGATCCTCGATCTGGGTCTGCAGCGACTGGGTATTCTGGCGCAGGATGCGAGCGATCTCGCGCTGGTTCTCGGTCAGTTGCCCGGCCACGCCGTCATCCAGCAGGGCCGCGCCTTCGCACAGCGCCGCCAGCGGGGTCTTCAATTCATGGGAGACATGGCGCAGGAAGCGCGACTTCTCCGCCTCCAGATCCGCCAGCCGTTGGCGCAGCCAGTCCAGCTGCTGGCCCAGGCGGCGGATGTCGGCCGGGCCGCGCACGTCGATGGGCTGGTCGAAGCGATTGTCGCCCAGCCGGCCAATGGCCTGCTCCAGCCGTGCCATCGGACGCGACAGCCAGAGTCCGAAGCAGAACGCCAGCAAGACCGCCAACACGATGGCCCCCACCACCTGGGCGGTGAGCAGCTGGCGCTGCTGCTCCAGCGCCGCCGATAAAGCATTGTTGCGGCGATCCACCTCGCGTCGGCTCTCCAGCGCGATGCGTTCATTGAGCGCGGGCAGGCGCGCAAAGTCCTGGAACAGCTTGGCCTGCTCGCCCTTGTCCTTGCGCGACTCCGCCTCCAGCACGCCGGCGGCTTCATCCACATACACGCCCCACTGGCTGAACAGGTCGCGCGGGGCCATCGGCAGCGAATCCGACAATTCACCCAAGGCCTGGCGCGCCTGCTCGCGCGCCTCGTTGAAACGATCATGGAAAGCGCGGTCATCCAGCACCAGGTACTGGCGCGCACTGCGCTCCATGGCCACGGTGCGCTCGGCCAGCCGCTGGGCGGATTCGGTCAGCTGCACCGCCTGGCGCGCCGTCTCGCGGCTGTTGGCCGACATGCGGTCCAGTGTGAAGAGGGCGTGGATGGACGTACCGCTCAGGAGCGCGGCGATCAGCAGGAAAGCCGCCAGCAGCAACTGCCGGAACGACAATCCAAGATAGCCGGGCTTGCGGCCGGCGGGCGACTGGGGCGGATGAGTGTGCTCGATGGCGTTGAACATGCGATTGATCTCGGTCCCACAAGACTTGCCTGGTTATCCGGCTGGCGCACTGCCCTCCGGCCCGAAACATGCCGACAGGAAACGCCGGCCACGCTGTTGCGGGCACACATTGTAATCATTTGTCGGGCGGCCTGCGATGCGGCGACGTTTCCCCGCAGCAATTCCGCGAGCGCGACCTGCCGCGCAGGACCGCAGGCGCGCCCGGAATGGCGTCGGCCTCAGTCTTGCGGGCCGAGGAAATCCAGCAGCATCAGGGCGACCACCTTGGTGGCCTTCTTCAGGTCATCCAGCGCCAGATTCTCATCGGCCTGCTTGGCATTGGATTCCATGAGCGTGCGCGGACCGGCCCCGAACAGCACCACCGGAATGCCCGCTTCGCCATACAGGCGGGCATCGGTATAGAGCGCCGAACCATTGGTGGTCAGGGTCTCGCCCATGACCTGTTCGGCATTGCGCAGCAGGCTGTCCACCAGCTTCTCGTGACCCGGCAGCGGGCGCAGCGCACGCGCCAGCAGCAGGCGGCGGATCTCCACACGGATGCCCGGCAGGCCGGCCGCTGCGTCTTCGATCAGCTTGCGCACGCCGGCTTCGACCTGCGCCGGATCTTCCTCGGGAATCATGCGGCGGTCCATCTTCAGCACCACCTTGCCCGGCACCACATTGGTATTGGTACCGCCATCGATGCGGCCGACGATCATGGTCGGATGGCTGATGCCCGGGATGGAGGAACGGATGTCCTTCAATCCCGGCAGCGCGTCATAGATCGCATTGAGAATGGCATTGGCCGCCTGCAGGGCATCATGGCCGGTCTCGGGCATGGAGCCGTGCGTGGCGCGGCCATGCACGGTCACCTCGAACTGCAGGCAGGCATTGTGGGCAGTCACCACGTTGTAGCTGAAGCCGGCCGCCAGCACATAATCCGGACGGGTCAGCTTCTGTTCCAGCAGCCAGCCCGGGCCGAGCACGCCGCCGAATTCCTCGTCATACGTGAAGTGCAGTTCCACTGCGCCGCGCAGCGCTGCCCCCAAGGACTCCAGCGCGCGCGTGGCGAAGATATAACTGGCGAAGTCGCTCTTGGAAACCGCTGCCGCACGGCCATAGATGCGGCCATCCGCCACTTCGCCCCCATACGGGTCATGGGTCCAGCCTTCGCCCGGCGGCACCACGTCGCCGTGGGCGTTGAGCGCCAGGGTCGGTCCAGCGTCGCCATAGGGACGGCGCACGATCAGGTTGGTGATGCTCTGCATGCCATAGTCGCGCACCTGGTCGGCCGGTACCGCGTGCTTCTCGGCCTGCCAGCCCCAGGACTGCACCAGCTCGGCCACCGCATCGGCGTGCGGGGCGTTGTTGCCGGGCGGGGTATCGGTGGGGATGCGGATCAACTGCTGCAGGACCCCGACCTCTTCCTCGAAATGCTGATCGATCCATGCGCACAGGCGCTCCGACAACTGCTGTTTGGACATGCTTGCCACTCCGTGATCAAAGGCACCAGCCGCGCTGGCGCAAACCGCCATCATAGCGCAGCCGCCCCGCGTGTGGCCGCCGCCTGCGCATCCGGGCGTTCCCCGCTATCATTGACCGGCGCTGCCTTGCGGGGTGGCGCGCATTCCAGGACCTCCAAGACAACCACGACAACAAGCGGCAGCACCAGCACGCTTGCACCGCCAACACCCAACCACACCATGTCCTCGCAGCCTTCCACTTCCGGCACGTCCGATCCTGCCCATCACATCGTCATCGCCGGCGAGGGCCTGCCGCCCGAGCAGCGCGGGCGCGCCATCCTGGCGCTGGGCATCGCGGTCGGCCTGGCCACGCTCGACACCGCCATCGCCAACACGGCCCTGCCCGCCATGGCATTGGACCTCAACACCACACCGGCAGCCTCGGTCTGGATCGTCACCGCCTATCAGCTGGCGATGATGGTGGCGCTGCTGCCGCTGGCGGCGCTGGGGGAAATCGTCGGTTACCGCCGCATCTATATCTGGGGACTGGTCCTCTTTACCGCGGCCTCGCTGCTGTGCGCGGTGGCCTGGTCGCTGCCCACGCTGGTGATGGCGCGCTTCCTGCAGGGACTGGGCGGGGCCGGCATCATGAGCGTGAACACCGCGCTGATCCGATTCATCTATCCGACCCGCTCACTGGGCCGTGGCGTCGGGCTCAATACCCTGATCGTGGCCATCGCCTTCACGGTAGGACCATCGGTCGCCTCCGGCATCCTCGCCATCGCACCCTGGCCGTGGCTGTTTGCGGTCAACGTGCCGCTGGGCGTGGCGGCCGTCATCCTGGCCCTGCCCTCGCTGCCGCATACCGCGCTGTCGACACACGCCTTCGACCTGCGCAGCGCCGTGCTCAATGCGGCTGCCTTCGGCCTGCTGATCCTGGCCATCGGTGAAGGCGCGCACCAGGCAGAGGCCAGCGTGGTCGGACTGGAACTGGGCGCCGCCATCGTCTGCGGCCTGTTCCTGCTCAAGCGCGAACTGTCGCATCCGGCACCGATGCTGCCGGTGGACCTGTTCCGCCATCCCATGTTCACGCTCTCGGCGATCACCGCCGTGTGTTCCTTCGCGGCACAGGGCCTCGCCTTCGTCTCGCTGCCCTTCTTCTTCCACCATGACCTGGGCCGCAGCCAGGTCGAGATCGGTCTCCTGATGACACCCTGGCCGGTGGCCGTGGCGATCATGGCACCGATCGCCGGACGGCTGTCGGATCGCTATCCGGTCGGCATCCTCGGCGGCGTCGGGCTGGCGCTCCTGTGTGCAGGGCTGCTATCGATGACCTTCATGCCGGCTGCGCCCACCGTATGGGAAATCAGCTGGCGCATGCTGCTCTGTGGCATGGGCTTCGGCTTCTTCCAGTCGCCCAATCTCAAGGCACTGATGACCAGCGCCCCGCCGCATCGCAGCGGTGGTGCCTCCGGCATCGTGGCGACGGCACGGCTGCTCGGCCAGAGTGTCGGGGCCGCGCTGGTGGCGCTGTGCTTCAACCTGTCGGAGACCCAGGGCTCGCGCTTTGCCCTCGGCTTCGGCGCCGCCTTTGCGGGGGTGGCCTGCATTGCCAGCTTCCTGCGTTTGCTCACCAGCAACCCTTATGCGCCGCCACTGAAAAAATAAGTTTTTCTCACCATTCCTCACAGCCACCGTCGGCCGGATTCTCAGGCGGTGGCTACCTGTCTCGGTATTACATCAATTTTTCAACGATCTTCAGATCAAACATTTTCCGCACATAAACTTCCGTGCGGACGCAGGTAAAATTCGTCGGCAAGATGACGACAAGTCGCGTAAAACTGATGCCATTCTGTTACGATAGCCCGTCAGTGGAATGATGTTCACAGACCATCACCGAGCTTCATTCCTTCAGACAACAGGCGTCCATTTCATCAGGGAAATCGAACCGCTTTCAGTACGGGAACCAGCGACAGGCACAGACCTGAATTCGATATGTTGAAATCCATCGCCTTGGCTCAATTACGGTTGGGCATGTACGTTCATTCCATCCCCGGCGGATGGATCAATCATCCTTTCTGGCGCAAATCCTTCAAGATCGAAACGCTGGAAGACCTGCAAACCCTGCGCGAGTGCCCGGTCGACGAAGTGACCATCGACACCGCCAAGGGCCGCGACATCGCCCCCGAACACGATATCGACGACGAGACCGGCGAGGCGGAGCAGGATGACGCCGCGCCCCCCGCCGAGATCGCCATCGCCCACCAGGGTGCCAGCGCCACGGTGGCCGTGCGCAAACCAGCCACCCGCACCGAGACGGCGGTAGAACGTGAACGCGCGGCGCGCATCATCTCCTCCTCCAAGTCCACCGTGCTCAACATGTTTTCCGAAGCGCGCATGGGCAAGACGGTCGACGTCAAGGATGCCGCCGAACTGGTGACCGAGATCACCTCCTCGGTCTCGCGCAATGCCGATGCGCTGATCAGCCTGGCGCGGCTGAAGACCACCGATGATTACACCTACATGCATTCAGTGGCGGTCTGCGCGATGATGATCTCGCTGGCCAACCAGCTCGGCATGACGCAGGAACAGATCAAGCAAGCCGGGATGGCCGGCCTGCTGCACGATGTGGGCAAGATGGCCGTGCCGCTGGATATCCTCAACAAACCCGCCAAGCTGACCGAAGAAGAATTCGCCTCGGTGCGCTCGCACACCGTACAGGGCCACAGCATCCTCAAACAGATCGAAGGAATTGGCGAAGCCGCGCTGGATGTCTCGCTGCATCATCACGAGAAGATCGACGGCAGCGGCTATCCGTTCAATCTCAAGGCCGACAGCATTTCCATCATGGCCAAGATGGGCGCGGTGTGCGACGTCTACGATGCCATCACCTCCAACCGTCCCTACAAGGCCGGCTGGGATCCGGCCCGCTCGATCCGCCACATGGCCGCCAGCGCCGGGCATTTCGATCCGATCACGATGGAAGCCTTCGTCAAGGCCATCGGCATCTACCCGACCGGCTCCTGCGTGATCCTGCAATCGGGCCGGCTGGGGATCGTAGTGGACCAGCGGCCGGAGCACCTGCTCACCCCGCGCATCAAACTGTTCTACTCGACCACCAGCCGCATGCCGCTCAAGCCGGAAATCATCGACCTGGCCCGTGGGGGCGACAAGATCGTGGCCTACGCCGATCCGGCCAAGTGGGGCATCCGCAGCCTGCCCAGCATCGACCTGGATTAAGCCCGCGAAAATCACGCAGCCCCCCAAAAAAAACGGCACCGCAAGGTGCCGTTCTCACATCCGCGCGAACCTGCGCCATCAATCGCGCTGGGCGAAGGCCGCCGTCGAGGCCAGCTCATTCAACAGCGCCACGGTGGAACAGCTGGAAACATCATAGGGATTGAGTTCGCCCGTGACCGAATACTTCAGCAACAGCGAGCGGTTGATCTTGTCCAGGCGGATCTTGCCCATGGTCCAGGAGGAATACTGGCGCTCGTCGATCGATTCATAGGCCAGCAGGATCACGTCCTGATGACGGTCATCACGCAGCAGTCGGCCATACAGGCGATTGACCTGATCGCGCCCGCCTTCGAGCACCTGCACGAAGGTCGTGTCGCTGTAGCACAGCACGCCGGTAATGCCCTGCTGCGGATTGCGCTGGCGCGAGGCAGCCAGGATGCCCTCAATGGTCTCGTGGGTGATGGTCTCGCGCGAGCGGCTTGCGTAGATCAGACGAACCAGCATGATTAACCTCGTTGACGTTGGGAAATCAGCGCCAGGAATTCACGGCGCAGGTTGGCATCACGCAGGAAGGAGCCACGCATGACGCTGTTGATCATCTTCGATTCCACATCCTTGACGCCGCGCCAGTGCATGCAGAAGTGATCGGCTTCCATGACGATGGCCAGGCCATCGGGCTGCAGCTTCTGCATCAGCAGGTCGGCGGCCTGGGAGACCGCTTCTTCCTGGATCTGCGGGCGGCTCATGATCCATTCCAGCAGGCGCGCGTACTTGGACAGGCCGATCAGGTTGGAATGTTCATTGGGCATCACGCCCACCCACACCTTGCCCATGATCGGGCACAGGTGGTGCGAGCAGGCACTGCGCACCGTGATCGGGCCGACGATCATCAGCTCGTTGAGGCGCTCGATGTTGGGGAACTCGGTCACCGGCGGCGCCGCCTGGTAGCGGCCCTTGAAAACTTCGTTCAGGTACATCTTGGCCACGCGCTTGGCGGTGTCCTGGGTGTTGTGGTCGCTCTCGACATCGATCACCAGGCTCTCCAGCACCGCGGCCAGCTTGGACTGTACCTCGGCCTGCAATTGCTCCAGTTCGCCTTCCCGGATGAAGGCGGCGATATTGTCGTTGGCGTGGAAACGCACGCCGGCCGCCTTGATGCGCTGGCGGATGCGGGCCGATACCAGCTGCTCATGCACGCTGGGCGCTGCAATCTCGGCGCTGGTGGCGGCCTGGTTCTTGTCTGTTGCCATGATGGAGTGCGATCACGCCAGGCGGGACCGCTGAGTTGGGGGTGGCGTCATTATGCACGGAAAAACGCAGACGCATTGAGGGCAAACCAGCGTCAAGCCCGAGTCAAAGCGATCACAACAGCGCGGCTGTGGCGTGCCGTCCACGGCAGCGCCGGCGGCGAAACCGGGAGCTGCGCGGGATTCATCCGTATGACCTCCGTGCCCCGTGTTTAATGCTCGTTCACAGGAGCATTCATCTGCGCTTAATGCTGTCCAGCGCACGACTTAACCGTCATTGATGATTGTTTGCCGCACTTTACACGGGCCTAACCGCTGCTTACGCCTGCAGCCACCATCATCCCTGCACGCGCCGCCCGCGCGTTCATGCTTCCTGCGAGGTGGCTGCCCGCCTCAGGCAAGCAGCAGCTCAGAAGCAGGCAACAGCGGGCGGTGGCTCGTGCCGGGCATCCAGCCTGGCCGCCATCGGGGGAGTACCATGACATTCCAGTATCGCCTTGCCGGTGCCTGCGCACTGGCCGTTTCGCTATCGGTCTCGCTGTCGGCCTGCAACAGCCCGGCACCCATGGTGACCGGGCCCACCAGCGTGCGGCCGGCCTATCAGGTGGCCAACGTGGAAAACAATGGTGCCATCTTCCGCGTCTCCAGCGCGCAGCTGTTCGAAGAGCCGACCACCTACAACGTGGGCGACATCATCAAGATCGACATCTCCGAATCCATCAGCAGCAGCAACAAGGCAGCCACCACCAACAGCCGCGACACCACGCTCACGCAAAAGGGCCCGGGCTCGGGCGCGCCGCTGGGCGGACTGTTCACGCAACTGTACGACGCCAATTATTCGGCCAACGGCAGTAATACCTTCAAGGGCTCCGGCGACAGCAGCAATACCAACACCATGACCGGCACGCTGATGGTCTCCATCGTCGAAGTGCTGCCCAACCGCAACCTGGTGGTGGCCGGTGAAAAGCGCATCGGCGTCAACGGCAACACCAACACCCTGCGCTTCTCGGGGGTGGTGCGCACCCGTGACATCCGCGGCGGCATCGTGGCCTCCTCCAACGTGGCCGATGCGCGGCTGGAACAGGTCGGCGGTGGCTCCATTGCGGATGCCAGCACCGATGGCAACTTCTTCCGCCGCCTGCTGACCATCTGGTGATCGGATGATGATGTGATCGGGTACGCGCTGCAGGCGCGAGATCACCCGGTCTGCAAACGACAACGGCAAGCGCGCAGCTTGCCGTTTTTCATTGGAGGCGCAACAGCGTGATCCCCGAGTGCGCCGTGTGCGCCGTATTTCGTCTTTCGAATCCGGCTTCAGAATCCGTTGGCCGCGCTGCGCATGTTGTCCGGCGAATTGTCCGCCACCTGCGGATTGCCCGGGAACAGCGCATCGATCAGCGGTGCCAGCTTGTCACCCGCGCTGGCCCACTTGTCCTGGCCGAAGGAACCGAGCCGGTACTGCGCCGTGCCCAGCACGCGGCCTTCGCGGCGCAGGGTCAGTGCGGCATAGGTGAGATAGGGCGTATAGGCATCGGTGAAGACCTTGGTGTCCCATTTGACGTAGCCCACATAGCTCAGCGTCACCGGGCAGGCCAGCGACTGGGTACCGGCATCGTAGACCCGGCTCTGTACGCCGTGTTTCTGCAGCTCGCCCTGCAGGCCGGGCACGAAGTCGCTCAGCGCCACCGAGCCATTCCACTCGATGCAGACTTCGTGGATCGGGTCCTTGCTGTAGACGATGGGATTCTGTACCGAGTTGGGCGTCATCGCGCGCACGCTGGAGGCGGTGGAACCGACCAGGCCCACGGCGTCGACCAGGGCATTGCCGGACGTGACGATGCAGCCCGACAGCGATGAAGCCAGCAAGGTGGCAATGATGATGGTGCGCATGATGCTCTCCCCGAGCGCAATCCCTTGGCTTTCACGATCCCTGCATGGCGCAGGTGGCCGGGATTACAGGCTGCCCATCATAGCGGCGCATATTGCAGCCTCAGGACCGTTTTACCTTGATTTACGCTGACCCTGTGCAGGCTTAACAGCCACGTACGTCACGCAAATACAAGGCTTGGCGGGGACCTGCACACTACTGGCACAATAGCCGCCTGTGCCGTTTCATGTGCTGCCTTACAAGGAGACTTCCATGCCCTCGCTCATCATTCGTTCCCTGCTGGCCTCCCTCGCCTTCACCGGCCTGCTGCAGGCCGCCCAGGCCGATACCCTCAAATCCGACACCGAAGTGCGCGCCCTGGCCGACAAGGTCATGGCCCAGGCCGGTGCCGGCCGCACCGATGATGCCTATGGCCTGCTTTCGCCCTATGCGCTGGTGGACATCCGCGCCTTCGAGGGCGCACGCACCAGTGCACGCAGCGCGCGCACGGCCATCGAAGCGCTGGTCGGCAATTCGGTCGGCTACGAATTCATCCGTTCCGAGAAGGTGGGCGAATCGCTGATCAAGCTCACCTACATCGAAAAAACCGAACGCCAGGCCATCCCGTGGATGTTCATCTTCTACAAGACGCCTGGCGGCTGGGCCGTGAGCAGCTTCAGCAATGGCGACAATGTGGATGCGCTGTTTGATCGCTGATCATTGATCATTGATCATTGATCGGCAGCGCGCCGCTCAGAACGTGCGCTGCGGCTCCAGGTCGGCGCTCTCGATGGCGCTGGCCACGCCCGAGATCTTGTCGGCGATGATGGCCGAGGACCCGCAGGCCGTGGTCCAGCCATTGGAGCCATGGCCGGCGTTGAGCCACAGGTTGGCATAGCGGGTGGCACCGATGAGCGGTGCGCCGTCCGGTGTCATGGGTCGCAGTCCGGCCCAGTATTCGACCTTGGCCAGATCGGCGCCCTGTGGATAAAGATTCTTCAGCGACTTCAGCGCGGTGGCGCAATCGCGCGGGGTTACCCGCGCATCCCAGCTGCCGATCTCGGCCGTGCCTGCCGCACGGATGTGATTGCCCATGCGGGTGATGGCGACCTTGTAGTACTCGTCCATGACACCGCTGCGCGGCGCGCTCTTGGGATCGGCCACCGGCACCGTGATGGCATAGCCCTTGACCGGATAGATCGGCAGGTCCAGCCCCAGGGGTTTCAGCATCGGTACTGACGCACTGGCGCAGGCGACCACGTAGGCATCGGCGCGCAAGGTACCAGTGGGTGTGCGCAGGCCGCTGACCTGGCCACCGGCCACCTCGATGGCCTGCACCTCTGTGGACAAGTGAAACTCCACCCCATGCGCCTGCAGCCAGCCGGCCAGCGCGCGCGCAAACAGCGGGCAATTGCCGGTTTCATCCATCGGCAACAGCAAACCGCCCTTCAATTCATGACGGGCCGCATGCAAGCCCGGATCGAAGGCCACGCAGCCATCGGCATCCAGCAGCTCGAAAGGCACGCCGGCTTCCGCCAATACCTTGGTCGACAGCCCGGCATTGTCCAGCCCTTCCTGGGTGCGGAACAATTGCAGGTTGCCGCCGGTGGTCTGTTCGTAGCGGATATCGAGACGCTCGCGGATCTGTTTCAACTGGCCGTGGCTGTAGCGTGCCAGGCGCCCCATGCGGGCCTTGTTGACGGCATAGCGCTCGGGCGTGCATTGCGCCAGGAAGGTCTTGAGCCACTTCCACTGATGCGCATCCAGGCGCGGCGTGAAACGCAAGGCCGCCTCGATCCCCAGCCAGCTCTGCACCGACCACTTCAGCGACTTGGCCGGCATGCCGGGAGCCGCCCACGGCGTGGCATACGAGGGGCAGACATGGCCGGCATTGCCGACGCTGGTCTCGGCCGCCACCTCGGCGCGGCGTTCCACCACGACCACTTCATGGCCGCGCTCGCGGAGGAAATAAGCAGTGGTGACGCCGACGATGCCGGCGCCCAGCACGATGATGCGCATGGTCTCAGTTCAACTTCCGAAAAATGTAAATGATGTTAATGGAGCTAATGATATAAATGATTTAAACGATTTAAACCATTTTTGCATTACAGGGTGAGTCCGCCATCCACGTGCCACACCTGTCCGGTGACGTAGGAAGCCGCCGGACTGAGGAGGAAAGCGATCACATTGGCGATCTCCTGCGGCTGTCCCAGGCGCTGCAGCGGGATACGCGCCAGCGCCGCCTGCCAGGCGGCCGGGTCGATGGCCGACTTGGCCGGGTCGCTTTTCTGAACGTAGCCGGGCGCCACCGCGTTGACCGTCACCCCGGCCGCGGCCACCTGCACCGCCAGCGATTTCACCAGGGCCTCGATGCCCGCCTTGGCCGCCGCCGATGCGGGAAAGCCCGATTCCCCCAGGCGGAACACGTGGGCCACGAAGGAGCTCACCGCCACCACACGGCCCTGACCGCTGGCCTGTAGCGGCTCGCGGCAAGCCGTGATCAAGCGGAAAAAGCCGCCCAGGAGCGCATCGAGCGAACGCGACCAGTCCGCCTCATCGAGTTCGCCAATGCGCTTGCGATCGGCAAAGCCGGCATTGGCCACGAGCGCATCGAGCCTTCCGTAGTGCGTCAGCGCAGCGTCACGCAACTGCGCTGCGGTGTGCGCATCAGCCAGGTCGCCCAGCGCCAGCGTGCACTGCGCGCCCTGCGCGCGGCATTGCTGCGCCACCGCCTGCAACTCCGGCGATTCGCTGCGGGCATGCAGGACCAGGGCGACATCGGGTGCCGCCACGGTGGTGGCCACCGCCGCGCCGATGCCGCGCGCGGCACCGGTGATGAGGATGACACGCACAGAAAGGGGAGAACTGGCAGCAGGAATGGAAGAAAAAGGGGACGGGTTCATGATCCAAAAGGTGAAACAGCACGTTCCCGCTGACCGGGAATTTGGCATAACACTTCACTTGCGCAATCCCGTCATTTTAGCCAAAGCCCGCATCTACGGGGGTTCCCGGCGCATGATGAGACGTTTTGTTCAGTTCGTGCTCCAGGCGTTCTCCTTTACAATGGCCGGGTTCGCGGCACGCCGCAGCGTCGGTTGCGGTCGCCTGCAATCCATGCGCGGGCAGTTCTTCCCACGTCCTCCCTCCTCCCGGTACCCGGCGCACAACTGCCCCGGAGGGATAGGGCATGGTTCGTGCCTGCGCTGCACACCCTGCCCTCCCCGGGCTCATGCAATTGGCAACCAAGGAAAATCGCAGATGTATCAATGGGACTTCGGCTCGCTCTGGCAATTCAGGAGCATCATCGGAATCGGCTTCGTCTATACCCTCTCCTACACCGTGGCCTGTATCGCGCTCGGCCTGCTGGTCGGTCTGGTGGTGGGCCTCGGCCGGCTGTCGTCGAACCCCTTCATTTCCGGCCCGCTGCGCGCCTTCGTCGAAGTGTTCCGCTGCACGCCGGTGCTGGTACAGCTGGTGTGGTTCTACTATGCGCTGCCGGTGCTGCTGGGCATCGAGATGTCGGCGGGCACGGCGGCCATGCTGTCGCTGGCGCTGTATGGCGGTGCGTTCTATTCCGAGATCATTCGCGGCGGCATCGTCTCCATCGATGTCGGCCAGTCCGAAGCGGGCTGGGCACTGGGCATGACGCGTTTCCAGCTGATGAAGCGCGTGATCCTGCCGCAGGCCTTCAAACGCATGACGCCACCGCTGGTGAACCAGTCCATCATGCAGCTCAAGAACACCTCGCTGCTGTCGGTGCTGGCCGTGCCCGACCTGCTGTACCAGGGCCAGATCATCGCCCACGAAACCTATCGTCCGCTGGAAATCTACACCCTGGTGGCGATCATCTACTTCGTGATCCTGCTGCCGGCCACCATCTGGGCCAAGCGCCTGGAAAACCGCCTGTCGGTCCAGCATGGTTGAGGAGAAGACGATGAACAACCAACACTCGGACGCGATGATCCAGATCAGCAATCTCAAGAAGGCCTTTGGCGAGCACGTGGTGCTCAAGGACATTTCCATCGCCGTGCCCCGTGGCAGCGTGGTGGCCATGATCGGCCCCTCGGGCTCGGGCAAGTCGACGCTGCTGCGCTGCCTGAACCTGCTGACCGTGCCGGACCTGGGCACGGTACGCATCGGCGAGCGCCACTTCGAATTCAACGGCCGCAAGTCGCGCCTGCCCAAGGACCGCGAGCTGGCCGCCTTCCGGGTGCGCACCGGCATGGTGTTCCAGCACTTCAACCTGTTCCCGCACATGACGGCGGTGGAAAACGTGATGGAAGGCATGGTCACCGTGCTGCGCACGCCCAAGGCCGAAGCGCGCGCCAAGGCCATGGCGCTGTTGCAGAAGGTGGGCCTGTCGGACCGTGCCGACATGTATCCGCAGAAGCTCTCCGGTGGCCAGAAGCAGCGCATCGCCATCGCCCGCGCGCTGGCCATGCAGCCGGACGTGATGCTGTTCGATGAAGCGACCTCGGCGCTGGACCCGGAGCTGGTCGGTGAAGTGCTCAACGTGATTCGTGGCCTGGCCGCCGATGGCATGACCATGATCCTGGTCACGCACGAGATCGCCTTCGCCCGTGAAGTGGCGGACCAAGTGGTATTCATGCGCGATGGCGTGGTGGTGGAAGCCGGACCGCCGTCGCAGGTGATCGACAATCCGCGCGAGGCGGCAACGCAGGCTTTCCTGGCCCGCTTCAATGCCTGACCGGGAGTGATGGAGATGGCATCGAAACCACGCTGACAGCAGCTTTTCAGCCGGACGAAAAAATGGCGCGCAGATTTCTCTGTGCGCCATTTTTTTCATCTGCCCTTGCCGGTCTCAGGCGCGGGCCTTATCGGAGATGATGCACCTCCTGCAGGCCATACACCGGTGTCGGAATACCCTCCATGCGCGCCTTCAGCTGCAGCGCCAGATACAGCGAGTAATGGCGCGACTGGTGCAGGTTGCCGCCATGGAACCACAGGGCTGGCTGCTGCGTGGGCTTCCACATGTTGCGCTGTTCGCCTTCCCACGGTCCCGGATCCTTGGTGGTGGCCGATCCCAGGCCCCAGCACTTGCCGACCTTGTCGGCCACCTCGTGCGAGATCAGGTCGGCGGCCCAGCCATTCATGGAACCGTAACCGGTGGCATAGACGATCACGTCGGCCGGCAATTCGCTGCCATCGGAGAGCAGGATGGAGTGTGCGCGGATCTCCTTGACGTCGACCCCGCTCCTGAGGCGGATCTTGCCTTCGGCGATCAGCTCGGAGGCACCCACGTCGATGTAGTAGCCGGAGCCGCGCCGCAGGTATTTCATGAACAGGCCGGAATCGTCATCGCCGAAATCGAGCAGGAAACCGGCCTCTTCGAGACGCCGATAGAAATCCGCATCGCGTTCGCGGATCTTGTCGAACACCTGCTTCTGCATCGACGGCAAGACCTTGTAGGGGATCGACGCAAACAGCAGGTCGGCCTTGGCGGTGGTGAGGCCGCTGGCCACTGCGCGTTCGGAATAGAGATCGCCGAGGGCCAGTTCCATCAGGGAATCGGACTTGACGATGTGGGTGGAGGACCGCTGCAGCATGGTCACGTCCACGCCGTTCTCCCAGAGCGCCGCGCAGATGTCGTGCGCCGAATTGTTGGAGCCGACCACCACCACCTTCTTGCCGCGATAAGGATCGGGACCGGGATGGCGCGAGGAGTGATGCTGATCGCCCCGGAAGTTTTCCGCTCCGGGAAACTGCGGCACATTGGGCTTGCCCGACATGCCGGTGGCCAGCACCAGTTGGGTCGGCTGCAGCACGACTTCCTTACCTTCGCGCTCGACCACCACGGTCCACTTCTGCGTGGCCTCGTCGAAGCTGGCGGACTTGCAGACGGTGGAGCCCCAGTAGTTCAGTTCCATCACCTTGGCGTACATCTCCAGCCAGTCACCGATCTTGTCCTTGGGCGCGAAGACCGGCCAGTTCTCGGGGAAGGGAATGTAGGGCAGATGGTCGTACCACACCGGATCATGCAGGCACAGCGACTTGTAGCGCTTGCGCCAGCTGTCACCGGCGCGCTCGTTGCGTTCGATGATGATGGTCGGCACACCCAGCTGGCGCAGCCGCGCACCCAGCGCAATGCCCCCCTGCCCGCCGCCGATGATGAGGCAATACGGTTGCTGCTGGTAGCCCAGTTCACGCGCCTCCGCTTCGCGTTCTTCCTTCCAGGTACGGCGCTGCGTATGCACGCCATGCACCGCCCCGCGCGGGCGGTTCACGCCCTTGGGTTCTTCGTGGCCCTTCAGTTCGGCGGCGGTGGTCAGCAGGGTCCAGATCTTGCCGTCGCGCAGGCGCAGGTAGCCCTTGCCGCGGGCGACGGCGGTCTCCAGCAGGATCCAGCCCTGGGTTACGCCATCGGCTTGCGAGGGCGTCTCATCGGGATCGGGACGCAGCTGTATCGATCCCAGCTGCGGCAGCTGCGATTGCAGCATGGCGCAGATCTGGTCGCGGCCTTCCAGGGTCTTGATGTTCCAGGTGAAGGCAATCAGATCGCGCCAGTAGCCGTCCTCCCCGAACAGGGCGGCGGCCTTGGCGGCATTGCCTTCGCGCAGGGCGGCCTGCAGGGTCTCCAGCATGTGCGCGATGGTCTGGCTGGGGGTTTCTTCGGGCATGACAAGTCTCCTCTATCTCGACAATAGATCTCGTGGTTGGATGGGGGTGGCGGTTCTGTGACCGCCTGGGTGAAGCCTGCCGCGCTAACGTCGATGCGGCGGCAGGATGCGGTAGCGCGCCATGCGCCGGTACAGCGTGGCGCGTGACATGCCCAGCAACTGGGCGGCGTGCGGCGCACGCCATTTGCATTCGGTCAGGGCGGCGACGATCTGGTCGCGCTCCTGGCGTTCATCGGCTTCGATGGCGGGGCTCTCGCTGCTTGTGGCCACCGGCGTCGCCGCCGCATGGGCACGGGCCGGACGCACCGCACGCGAGACGGGTGCGCGTACGCGGCCATAGAGCGTGCTGCCGCCATGCAGGCGCAGCAGATGCAAGCCTTGCAGGGCGCGGCTGTCGAGCAGGCGTTCGAACTGCAGGTCGAAGATCTCGCCCATGGGGCGCGGCAATTGCTGCAATCCCGCGATGCATTCGCGCGCGCGGCGATTGGCCGCGATGATGTTGCCCAGGGCGTCGAAGGCGATGAGGATTTCCGGTTGCGCTTCCACGTAATGGCGGCTGCGATGGACCAGCAGCACCCAGGCGCAGGCCATGGCATTGAGGAAATAGCCATCCTCGATCAGGGTGGCGCTTTGCTGGACGATGCGGTTGACCAGATTCTGGCTGTCGCGCGCATCGGGCGAGCGGATCGCCGAGGCATCGAGCACGCCGATCAGCTCACCCGACGGCGAGAAGATGGGGGCAGCGCTGCAGGTCAGCGTGGTGAAGGCGGCGCGGAAGTGATCGCTCTTGTGGACCGTGATCGGCAAGGCATCCTGCAGCACGGCGGCCACTCCGCAAGTCCCCTCTTCGCTCTCGGACCAGCAGGAACCGAGATAGAGACCGGCCCGCTTGAAATCATGCCGGCGCTCGCGGTCCACGCGATAGTCGATGGTGGTGCCGCCGGCATTGGTGAGCATCACGCAGTAATCGGCTTCGCGCACGGTCTGGTGCAGCACCGACAGGCACTGCCCTGATGCCCGCAGGAAATCTTCCTCGCCCTGCTGGACCTGGCGCAGCTCGCCGGAACTCAGCACGCGCGGACCGCGCATGTCGGCCGGGTCGAGATGGTGCTGGTCGAGCGAACGCAGGTAAGACGAGCTCAGCCGTTGCAGGTAGGGACTGGCGGCAGGATCGGGCTGGCCGTCGAGCAGGCGGCGCACGCGGTCGAGATGGCTGACTTTCGCAACGTAGGGCATGGGGGCTCCTGGCTGGACGGCACTGCGCGGATCCATCGGCATCAATGCGGATCAGGGCGCAAACGACGGTGAAGCGATGGGTGATGTTGTAGCACAGCGTGCGCGGCGAGTTGTCCTGCGGCGCAGCATCGGGGGATGGTGAGACGCTTGTCTCAAGGCGCGAAGGGGGGCTCATGTCGACGCTGATCGGAGCATGAGGGGCGGTTCACAGGCCCCGGCCAGCAAGACAAAAGCCCGGCAGCGGCGTTCTTGTGCTTGCAAATTGTCAGCGAATATTTTTCTGCTTCATGATGCCGGCTTGCAGAAAGACGCTACCTGCGTGCGAGAGATGCTCCGCAAAAAATCGAGACCCTCCTGCAAAAATCTGCAATGGCCTCGACTTCAGGCAGGGCATCAGGCAAGTTCGCGGTTCTCCCCTTTCCCTGTCTGGAGGTTCATCATGCGTACTGCTGCCGTCGCAACCATCGTGGTCGAAGCCACCGCGCAAGAAGAGAAAATCATCGCGGCCAAGGCGCGCAAGCTGGGGCTGCAGATCTCGGAGCTGATGTGTCTCGGTGCCCTGGCTTATGAGGCTGCGCAATGGGAAGAGGAGCTGGACACCCTGGCCAATCTGGCGCAGGAAGCAGCCGAACGGGCCGGAGCCAGCGCCGATGCGTCGCTGGCCTTCATCGAGGCCAGCAATGCACGGCTGGCTGCGCTGGACGCATCCGCCCGGTCCAGGAGCGCCTGATGTTCGGCATTACCGGCCGTATCTGGAGCGCCTTGGCGACCGTCATCAAGCTGGAGGACAAGGTGATCCGGCAAAGCGAAGCCCTGCGTCAGCAACAGATACGGATCGAAAACCTCACCGAGCGCATGATCAAGCTGGAAACCCTGCTGGAGGTGGTGCTCCATGCCAGCGAGCTCAAGCGAATCAAATGATGCAATTGCATCGGAGGCGATCCAACCTGCCATGAAAGATGCTCCGCAAAAAATCGAGACCTCCCGGCAAAAAATCGTCATGACCTCGACATTGGGGAAGGCATCTGGCAACTTCGCGGCTCTCCCTTTTTCCCCTGACTGGAGGTTCACCGTGCCCGCCGCTGCCATCGCTCCCCACGTGCCCAAGGCTCATGCGAAAAACAAGAATGCCATCGCGCCCGAGCCCCGGTCGCAAGCCACGCCTGGCATCCCTTCAGGGTCGATCCGGGCCCTCAAGGGCTGCGTGCGGCAGCAGCGCCCCGTGTCCCTGGAGGAAATGGAGCAAGCCATTGCCCGGCGAGGCGGGGCCGCGCAATGATCGGCTTGGACACCAATGTGCTGGCCCGTTACTTCGCCCAGGACCATCCGCTGCAATCAGCCCAAGCGACGGCAGTGATCGAATCGCTGAACGAGCAACAGCCGGGCTTCCTGTCCCAGATCGCCCTGGCAGAATTGGTGTGGGTGCTGCATGCTGCCTACAAGGTGCGCAAGCCTCAATTGGTGCGCATCATCGAGAAGCTCCTGCTGGCCCCTGAAATTGTTGTCGAAAATTCCGAAAGCGCATCGCAGGCGCTTCACCGCTTTGCTGAATCGACAGCAGGATTTGCGGATTGCCTGATCGAACGCAGCGGCTACCAGGCTGGATGCAGCGATACGCTGACCTTTGATCGCAAGGCCGCCAGAACCGCCGGCATGCGTTTGCTGGGCAACTGAAACGTCTGCCCACAAGCGCCCTCCGACCCGCCAATAAAAAACCCGCACTGGCATTTCAGCGCGGGTTTTCTTTGTCTGCAGCGCGGCCGGTCAGGCCGCCCGACATCAGAGCGGAATCTGCGCCGGCACATCCTCCGGCTTCACCCCGGAGAGCTTCTGCAGATTGCCCAGCACGGTCGGTTTGATCTTGCCGGCGGCGCGCTCGGCGGCGATCCACTTGTTGATGGTCTCGACCCAGGCCTTGTCCTCTTCCTTGGGTACGCCGATGTTGGTGGAGGTCGCTTCCAGCGGCTGCGGC
Organism: Herbaspirillum sp. Her4; assembly: GCF_057961335.1. Lineage (NCBI taxonomy): Bacteria > Pseudomonadati > Pseudomonadota > Betaproteobacteria > Burkholderiales > Oxalobacteraceae > Herbaspirillum > Herbaspirillum sp. Her4. The sequence continues at coordinate 997,099 of NZ_CM176330.1, forward strand.
ACGTACATCTTGCCCAGCGCAGGATTCTTCTTGAGGATGTTCAGGGCCAGCAGCCACACCAGCACCTGCGCATCGACGCGGCCGGTCTGCAGCGCCAGGGTGGCGTCGTCCGCCTTTTCCAGGCGCACGATGGTGGCGTTGGGACAGACGCGGCTGATCATCTGGTCGTGCGAGGAACCGATGTCCACGGCGATTTTGACTTCCGGCTTGTTCAGGTCGGCCCAGGTCTTGAACTCCTTCTTGGAGACCACCGTGAAGGCGTTCAGGAACAGCGGTTCGGTAAAGCCGATCACTTCGCGGCGCGCCGGAGTCGGGTTCATGCCGAAGAACAGGTCGATCTTGTGCGTCTGCAGGTCCAGCACCGAATTGCCCCAGGTGGTTTCGGTGATGTCCAGCTTCACGTTCAGGCTGGCCGCCAGGCTCTTGGCGAAATCGATCATGAAACCGCCCCACTCGCCGCTGGCCAGGTCCTTGTTGTAGTACGGTGCGGCACCGCGCACGGCACCGATGCGCAGGGTCTTGGTCCGCTGCACGCGGGCCAGGGTCGGTTCCGTGGAGCCGGTCGCAGCGGCGGCCTGGGCGAAGACGTTGGGGATGGCAGTGGCGGCGGCAAGGCCGGCCACGCCGGTGATGAAACTGCGACGGTTGGTCATTCTCGGTTCTCCCTGATTTGGCGGATGGTACCGCTGCGCTATGGTCGGCAGCATGGCACACGTGGTCTGCCGCCCGGCCCTGGCCCGACGGCGTCGATGATTTTAGCCCAGCCGCCAGCCGCTCGCGCAGGCAAATGCCATGCACGGGGAGCCACATGGCCCTGGCTCCCAGCAGGCAGGAAATTATTTACGTGCACTTGAAGTAGCCAGCGCCCTGACACGCCTGTACGAAAATTGACAGGTCACGCTATTTTTCGAACGCCATTGAAGATTTTTTTACAGCCACGCCATCCGGGTAAAACCGGGTAAGCCACCCCCAACGGCAGCCATGCCGCGCGTAGGCTTGCCTTGTCGTGTTGATGCCGCAGGGCAATTGCCGACAGCACGCGTCACGAGTACAAGGGGGATCTCATGCGCAGTCACCATCATCATCGTCGCCACAACGGCCGCCTGCTGGCCGCCTGTCTCGGTGCAGCCGCCCTGGGCGGATGCGCCAACTTCAGCGAAGTCAGCGCCGGGCGCGGCGATCTCTACACGGTCTCGGCCACGGGGGTGAGCTACACCATGTCGATTCCGGCCCTGACTTCGGCCGCCCGTGAAAAGGCGACCGCCTTCTGCGGCAAGCAGCAGATGCAGGCCGACCTGCGCCAGCTCATCCGTGGCTGGCGTCCGATGCAGGTAGAGCTGATTTTCCGCTGCCAGCCTGCAGGAACCAGCCTGCAGGCGCTGCTGGACTGAGGCCGCCGATCAGGCCGCCGGCAGATCGCGCGGACGCACCGGCTGTCCGTGCTCATCAAAGCCATCGGCCAGGCGCACAGCCGTCACGCCCAGCGAGGCCACCGCATCGGCGGCATCGAACAGCACCGCCTGCAGATCGCCCTCGACCAGATGTTCAGAGCGAGCCAGCGTGGCTTGCGCATTGCGCAGTACGACCTGCAGGGTGGTCTCGTCGTCCTCGTCCACCAGCGCGATGTAGGCACTCGCCTCTGCCGCCTGTGCAGCGGATTGCGCCAGACCGGCTTCCAGTTCGGAGAGCATCTGCAGGGTGCGGTATTCGCCATTGCCTGTGTGCTTGGCGCCATGGAACAGATCCTGGTACAGGAAGTGCAACTGGCATTGCGCCGCCTCGCCGGTTTGCCCGGTCAGGCATTGCTGCATCAGCGGCGTGATCTCTTCGCTCCACTGGCGGAAGCGTTGCGCGCGCGATTCGAAGTAGGCATCGGCGGCCGCTTCTTCCTGTGGAATCGCATAGAAGGGATCAGTCACCTCCTTGAGCGAAAAGCCCAGCAGGAAGCGCAGTTCCAGCGCCTCATCGTCGGCCGCGAAATGGCTGGCCGGCCAGCCGCGCATGCTGCGCTCGATGGCCGGTACGCTCAGGATCTTCTTGTCGGTCAGTGAGGCAAAGGCATCGCGATTCATGGCCTCCACTTCACTGAAGCTCAAGGCGTTGATCTCTTCCGGATGATAGAGATGATGCACCAGCACCACGCGCGCCTTGGGACTTTCCAGTCCGGCTTTCTGGATGCTCTCGCGCAGGGTGTCGAAGGCATCGCCATCGGCCAGGGCCTGCTCCTCGCGCAGGCCACCGCGCGTGCGCGCCAGCAGGGGGATCAGGAAGGCATTGATTTCCAGTTCCTTCTCGCCCCGGCGCAGCACGATGATGTCGGCGCCCTCTTCCACCACTTCACGCAGGAAAGCATGGCCGCGCGGATCGTCGTAGCGCAGCTGTTCCAGCGCTTCGTAGAGGGTGTCGTCATCGCGCTCGCGCAGGGTATTGCGCACCATGCGTTCCAGTTCATCCTGGCCGACGCGGCGGCCTGCGCGGTCCGGCGCATCGGCGGCCACCGCACTGGCCAGCGCCACCATCTGCTGCACGCGCAGTTCATCTTCATCCAGGCTCTGCGAAGCCGCATGCGCCTGGTGCTGGCGACGGCGGGCGGCTTCGGTGGAGACGTGGGTCTTGGGCTTGTCGCGTGCCGGGCCCGCGGGCGCAGGCTTGGGGCCCGCCTTCGCGGCTGGCTTGGCGTGGCTCTGGGGGGCTTTCTTGGGGCCGGGGGAATGTGGTTTGCCGGTGGGGCGTTTGGTTTGATTCATTTTTTTCCTCGCTCAGTTCAGCGGTAACTTGTCGGCAGTATTGCGGCCAGGCAGCGTGGCCAGGAACATCCCGGCCAGGGCCACGGCGAAGGCGCCGGCCTGCAGGGCCGAGAGGCTTTCACCCAGGGCCAGCACGCCGACCACCGCGGCCGAGACCGGCAGCATCACGGTAAAGACGCCGGCACGCGCAGCCGGGACCACCTTCAATCCCGTCATCCAAAGCCACACGGTCCAGACGCTGGCGGCCAGGGCATAGAACACCAGCAGCAGCCAGATGTTGGCCGGCACGGTGGAGAAATTGAATTGCAGCGCGGTGTACAAGCCCATGGGAGTCATCAGCAGCAGGCCCCACAGGTTGATGACGGCGCTGATGCGCTTGGGCGTGAGGACCGTGGTCAGCTTCTTGCCGATGACGGCATAGGCGGCCTCGCACAGCACGGCGCAGAACACCAGCACGTTGCCGAGCCAGGCGCTCTGCCCGCCGCTGGCAGCGGCCGCGCCATGGCTGTCCTTGGCCAGCGACAGCAAGCCGATGCCGATGGCCCCGCAGGCCACCGCGCCCCAGACGCGCAGGCTGATTTTTTCCTTGAGGAAGACCCAGCTCATCACCGCCACCACCGCCGGGATAGAGGACATGATCACGCCCGCCGAGACCGCATTGGTCATCGACACGCCGGTAATCATGCACAGCGTGAAGAGGAAATTGCCGAGGAAGGATTCGAGGAAGACCAGCCAGCGCGACTGCGTGGAGAGCGGCTTTTCATCGGCCGGTTTTTTCAGCCAGCGCAGCATGGCGACCGCACCGATGGCGAAGCGCAGCCAGGCCAGCAGGAACACCGGCAGCAGCGCCGCCAGCGGCTTGGTCAGCGCGACGTAAGCGCCGACCAGGGACATGCTCAGGATCAGACAGCCATAGCCCATGGGGCGGCTGGGGGTGTAGCTCATGTTCGGTTCGGATATCGTGTCGAGGCCGGCGGCATGGACGACGCTGGCTCCGGTGAATGGAGCCAGCATTTTACCTGCTCGAACGAAGTGAACCTGATGAGGGCGTGCAGCCCTGTGGAAAAGAAAAGTGCGGCGAGCTCAATGCCAGAAAGTCTCGATGAGTTTTTTGACACCGCCCAATAGCAGAAGCAGCAAAACGAACCCAATCGTGCCAAGCTCGGCCACCAGCGCACCGGCGTGCATTTCGCCGTTTTTAAGATCCTGCCAAAGCTTGCGGAAAAATGACATGAGCGGATTCCCTCTCGTGAACGTTGAACCGGGCGCATGCGGACATGCGCCGGGACTTCACTATAAGGGCCGCTTTCTTGAGGTCGATGCGTTTCAAAAACTTTTGCCGCGCCATCAAAACAAATCAACGTCCGGCAATAACGATCGCACTCACCAAGCCGCCAAAATCCCCCCTTTGAACTCCGTCTCGATATACCGCTTCACTTCCGGCGACTGATACGCCTGCACCAGCTTGCCCAGCCAAGGCTGCGCACGGTCCTTGTCGCGCACGGCGATCAGGCAGGCATAGGGGCTGTCGCCGCTTTCCACGAGCAGGCTGTCGCGCGCCGGATTGAAGCCGGCCTTGGAGGCATAGTCGGCATTGATGGCCGAGGCATCCAGGTCATCGAGCGTGCGCGGCAATTGCGCGGCGTCGATCTCGACGAACTTCCACTTCTTCGGATTCTCGGTAATGTCGATGGGCGTGGCATTGGTGCCGGTCAGCGGATCGATGCCCTCGCGCAGCTTGATGAGGCCCTGCTTCTGCAACAGCAGCAGCACGCGGCTCTCGTTGGCCGGGTCATTGGGAATGCCGATCTTTGCTCCCACCGGCACGTCCTCCAGCTTGCGATACTTGCGCGAATAGATCGCCATGGGCCCGATCATGGTCTTGCCCTCGGCATAGAGCTTGTAGCCGCGCGCCTTGATCTGCGCATTGAGGAAGGGACGATGCTGGTAGCTGTTGGCATCGAGCTCGCCAGCGTCCAGCGCCGCATTGGGCTGGATGTAGTCGTTGAACTCGATGATCTTGACCTTGTAGCCCGGATTGTCACGCTCGAAGACGCGGCGTGCCTGCTCGAAAATCTGCGCATGCGGACCACTGGTCACGCCCACGCGAATCACCTGGTCGGTGGCGGCCTGGGCCGTGATGCTGGCGCTGGCCAGCACGCCGATGGCAAGGTGCGAAAGCCAGTTGGTGACGATCGATTTCATTGTTTTCCCCGGTTGAAAAAAGGCCAATGTAGCGAGCCCTCAACCGGTGCGGAAGGAATCATTTCCGCTTTGCTTATGTGCTGCGCGCATGTGCCTGCGCGCAGCCACCAGGCGATTTTCTTCAGGCGTGCTCGACCGCCGCTCCCGCCCGGAAACCCGCACCCACGTGCTCTTGCGGCAAGGTGGCACCGCGCTGGAAAAGTTTTTCACGCAAAGTTCCCTGGGCGTATTCGCGCTTGTAGGAACCGCGTTCCTGCAGGACCGGAATGACCAGGTTCACGAAGTCTTCGAAACTCTCCGGCGCGACCGTACGGGTCAGGTTGTAGCCGTCGATGCCGGTGTCGGCGACCCAGCTTTCCAGTTCATCGGCGATGCGGTCGGGCGCGCCCACGATGCTGGCATAACGGCCACCCAGTTCGAGCTGTTGCAGCAGCTTGCGCTTGGTCCAGTTCAGCTCCGGTTGCGTGACCACCTTGGTCAGCGATTCGATGGCATTGGTCTTGGCCGCGCGGATCGGTTCATCCAGCTCATACTTAGAAAAATCGATGCCGGTGCCCGCCGAGAAATGCGCGAGCCCCGCTTCGGGACTGGCGTAGCTGGCGTATTCGCGGAAGCGCTCCTGGGCCTCCTCGTCAGTGCGGCCGGTCACCACCGTCAGGCCCATGAAGATCTTGATGGCGTCCGGATCGCGTCCCTCGCGCACCGCCCCGTCACGAATGCTCTGCACCAGCTTGCGCGTGGCGTCCTTACTCTGGCTGGAGATGAACACGCATTCCGCATGGCGTGCACCGAAGGCCTGTCCACGTCCGGACGAACCGGCCTGGTACAGCACGGGCGTGCGCTGGCGCGACGGCTCGCTCAGGTGGATGCCTTCGACGTGGTAGTAGTCGCCGTGATGCGCGATCTTGTGCACCTTGGCCGGGTCAGCATAGACGCGGCGCGCGCGGTCACGCACCACGGCACCGTCTTCCCAGCTGCCTTCCCAGAGCTTGTAGACCACTTCCATGAATTCATCGGCGCGGTCATAGCGCTGATCGTGTTCCAGCTGTTCATGCAAGCCCATGGCGCGCGCGGCGCTGTCGAGATAACCGGTGACGATGTTCCAGCCCACGCGGCCACGACTTAAATGATCCAGCGTGGACATGCGGCGCGCAAACAGGAACGGGGCCTCATAGGTCAGGTTGGCAGTGACGCCAAAGCCCAGATGTTCGGTGACTGCCGCCATCGCCGAGACCAGCATCAGCGGGTCGTTCACGGGCAGCTGGATGGTCTCGCGCAGGGTGAGATCGGTATTGCCCTGGTAAACGTCATAGACGCCCACGATATCGGCCAGGAACAGGCCGTCGAACTTGCCGCGTTCCAGCAGGCGCGCCAGGTCGGTCCAGTAGGCGATGTCGGTGTAGTCCTGCGAGCGGTCGCGCGGGTGCGTCCACAGGCCGTGGTTGATGTGGCTGACGCAATTCATGTTGAATGCGTTGAGACGGATTTCCTTCTTGGCCATGCGGGCTCCTCAGATCGCGCCGTGACGCGGCGGCTTCTTGCCATTCAGGACGTAATTGCCGATGGCGTGATATTTCCAGCGCACCGGATCATGCAGCGTATGGGTGCGGGCATTGCGCCAGTGGCGGTCGAGATTGTGTTCGGACAGGGTCGATTGCGAACCGGCCAGCTCAAACAGTTTGCTGCCGACCGCCAGCGAGACTTCGGTGGTCAGCACGCGTGCCTCGGCCACCGCAATGGACGCCTCTGCGATGCTGTCTTCCGTGGGCGCGGCAGCGGCGGCATCGACCTTGCGGCCGGCGCGGCGCACCAGTGCTTCGGCGGCGTGCAGTTGAATGGTCAGGTCGCCCACTTCGCGAATGGTGAGCGGATCGTCGCCGGCGCGTTCCACACCGCTGTCAACCCAGGGCCGCGAGCGGGTGCGCACGAATTGCAGCAGGTCCGCATAAGCTGCGCGCGCAATGCCCAGATCGATGGCCGCGTGCTGGATCTGCGCCATCGGGCCGATCTGCGTGGGCCGCGAGAAGGCAGTGGCAAACCCGATCACGGCATCGGCCGGTACATGGACGTTCTCGAATACGGCACTGCCGCTGCCGGTGGTGCGCTGGCCGAAGCCGGACCAGTCATCGATGATGGTCAGGCCCGGTGCATGGCGCGGCACGATGGCCAGTTGCTGCACGCCCTCTTCATCGATCACCGAGGTCGGGACCCAGTCGGCATAGAGCGCGCCGGTGGCGTAGAACTTGCGGCCGTTGATGCGGTAGCCGGGGCCATGTTCGTTGCGACTCAGACGGGTCTTGCGGTCATGCGAGGTCTTGGTGCCGAGTTCGGCCAGGGCGTTGCCGAAGCGGTCGCCCTGCAGCACCCGGTCGAAGAAGAAACGCTTCTGCGATTCGCTGCCGTTGACGCGGATCAGTTCCACCGCATAGAAATGGTTTTGCGGAATCTGTCCGATGGAACCATCGGCCGCAGAGATGGTAGCGATGACTTCGGCCAAGGTCCCGTAGCTGACACCCGCACCGCCGTATTCCTTGGGCACGGTGATGCCCCACAAGCCCGAACGCACGTAGCGTTCCAGCTCGTCCCAGGGCAGCTTGCGCTCGCGGTCGCGCAGCGCGGCTTCGCGGCTGAAGTCCTCGGCCAGCTTGCGCGCGGCGGCGATGGCTTCGGCGTCGTCGCGGATGCGCGCCACCAGGCGCGGTGGCGTGCCCGACGGCGGCGGCAGGGAATCGAGCGTGGTGTGGGTGGCCTGGGCGGCAGCGGTCTGGGTCATGATGGTTCGCGTTCGAATGAGGGAAGGCAGGGTCCGGGCATCAGCTCCAGGAGTGGCGCGGCGGCGGCGTGCCGTTCAGGGCGTAATTGCCGACCGCAAAATATTTCCAGCGCACCGGATCATGCAGCGTGTGCACGCGCGCATTGCGCCAGTGGCGGTCGAGGTTGTGGCTCGCCAGGGTCGCAGCCGAGCCGGAGAGTTCGAACAGTTTTTCCGAGGCCAGCAGGGCCACTTCGGTGGACAGCACCTTGGCCTCGGCCACGGCTACCGAGGCTTGCGCCATCTGCTCGAAGCTGATCTTGGCGGGCAGGCTGTCGAGCACGGCGGCCGCCTCTTCCAGCAGCGCTTCGGCCGCATGCAGGCGCAGGCTCAGGTTGCCGATGTCGCGCAGGATGTAGGGGTCGTCGCTGGCACGCTCCAGGCCGCTGTCCACATAGGGACGCGAACGGGTGGTGACGAAGGCGATGGTGTCCTGCACGGCCGCATGGGCGATGCCAGCATCGATGGCGGCCTGGATCAGCTGCGAGACCGGGCCGATGTTGTTGGGCTGCTGCAGCACGTCCTTCAGGGGCAGCACCTGCGACGCCGGCACGCGCACGTTGTCGAACACCACCGTACCGCTGGCCGTGGTGCGCTGGCCGAAGCTGGACCAGTCATCGATCACCCGCAGACCCGGCGCATCGTGGCGGCTGTAGACCACCAGCGGCTGGCCCTCATCATCGATGGCGCGGCTGGGAATCCAGTGCGCATAGAGCGCACCGGTGGAATAGAAACGCGTGCCATTGAGCAGGTAGCTACCATCACCTGCTGCGGTGTCGAGGGTCGCGCGGGTACGCACGTCGAGCACGTTCTTGCCGTTGCGCTCGGGACCGGCATTGCCCAGTCGCGCGCCTTCGAGCACCTCGTTGAAGAAGAAGCGCTGTTGCTCTTCGCTGGCGAGCTTGGCGATCAGGTTGAGATTGCCGAAATGATTTTGCGGAATCTGGCCGATGGAAGGGTCGGCCGCAGAGATCAACCGAAACACCTCGGCCACCGTCTGCCATGATGCGCCGATGCCGCCATGGGAGCGCGGCACGGTGATGGCCCACATGCCGCTGTGCGAAAAGCGTTCGATCTGGTCGAACGGCAGGATGCGCTCACGGTCGCGCTCGGCGGCGCTTTGCGCGAACTCGGCGGCCAGCTCGACGGCAACCTGCAGCGCCTGCGCTTCACTGGTTATGCGCTGGGCCTGGCGCAGGCCGGGACGGCGGACGGTTTCTAGGATGTGCGCGGACATGAACCACTCCTGAGGGATAGTGCGGGCAGCGCCGAATGGCGCGCGCGAGGGGTCTCATTAGAGCAAAGCGAGGGGGGAATCCGAACGAAGCATTGCGCATGTGCTTGCTTGTTTTTCGCATGCTGCAGAGAACGCGGATGCTTATGCGGAAATTGCATGGAGGCCCGGCAAGCCCGGCCATACTGTGTTTTCAACCAGTATCGGCGGCTGAAATGGAGTAGAATGCGCCGACGTTTTACCTTACGTCTTTATCAAGAAATACCGCCATGCTCACCCTCACCGAACTCGAAGATGCAATCAACTACTGGCGCCAACAGCGCCCGGCCAGCGGAGAGGAGTGCGCACTGTCCCCGGAAGTCAATGCCCTGGCGGGCCTCTACGCGATGATGATTTTCCATCGCCGCCATGAAGTGGACCTGGAGCAGATCGATGCCCAGGCGCGCCAGCTGATCGAGGCCTGGCTGGCCAGCTGAACCCCAGGTTTTTCGTACGTCCGCGTACAGTGACGGTCACTTCCGTGTAAGCGCGTTATCCTAGACTCCTGCTGTTGTTGCAGAACCTTCACGTTGTTGCCGGATCCACCCGGTATCCCCTGAAAGGAAGAACGATGCGCAAGGATCAGGATCAGTCGCCGCCCTCCCCCCGCCGCAAATCCGCCCCCGCCACCGTGGCTGCCAAGCCGCGCGTGGCGCTGGTGCTGCAGGGAGGCGGTGCGCTGGGTGCCTACCAGGCCGGGGTCTACCAGGCCCTGCACGAGAACGACCTGACCCCCGACTGGGTGGTCGGCACCTCCATCGGTGCCATCAACGCCGCCTTGATTGCGGGCAACCCGCGCGAGACCCGCATCGCCCGCCTGCGCGAATTCTGGGAGACGGTGGCGCATCCGGACGTGTTCGACCTGCGCCAGGTCCCGGACGCCTTGCGCCCCTGGGCCACGCGCCTGACCACGCTCGATACGTTTCTGCGCGGCACGGCCGGCTTCTTCCGGCCGCGTCCGCTGAACCCCTTTGCGCTGGGCCTGCCTGTGCCGCCCGACGAAGCCAGTTTCTACAGCACTGCCGAGCTGGGCGAGACGCTGTCGCGTCTGGTCGATTTCGATTACCTCAACAGTCCCTCCGGCATCCGCATGACGGTCGCGGCGGTCAAGGTCACCTGTGGCACGCTGGTCAATTTCGATTCGCGCCAGCGGCCGCTGGGACCGGAACATGTCATGGCCAGCGGCGCCCTGCCCCCGGGCTTTGCGCCGGTGCGCATCGACGGCGAGCTGTACTGGGATGGCGGGCTGTATTCCAATACGCCGCTGGAAGTCGTGCTCAACGATGAGCCGCGTACCAACCTGCTCTGCATGATGGTCGACCTGTGGCATGCCGACGGACCGGAGCCGCGTACCTTGGAAGAGGTGCAGACGCGCGAGAAGGATGTCACCTTCGCCTCCCGTTCCCAGCGCCACATCGATGCCTATCTGCAGCAATACAAGCTGCGCCGTGCGGCCCACGCGCTCTACAAGCGCCTGCCCCCCGACATGCTGACCCAGCAGGACCGCCAGATGATGGACGAGCTCGGAGCCGACAGCACCATCCACATCGTCCGCCTGGCCTACGCCGGGCGCGATTGGAACATGGCCTCCAAGGACGTCAACTTCGCCAAGGGCTCGGTGATGTGGCGCTGGGAGCAGGGCTACCAGGATGGCCTGCGTGCCATCGCGCTGGGCAAGGGCTGTCCGTTTTCCGAGAGCGATACCGGCATCGTGGTCCACGATCTCCCCAGCGGCGACACCCACGTCCGCCCGGAGAAAACGACCGAACGTTCGGCTTGATCGCCCGCAAAGCCGCTGCTGGTGCGGCGTAGCAAAATGTCCACGCGGCGGATTATTTTTTGTGCGCCGCACAAATAACTCTTGATTTCACCAAAGAAGTGCATACAATAAGAATTGTTGCGGCGCACAAATCATGATTGTTGATTGATTCTGGTCGAAAGCCGCGCTCGAACGCCGATTGTTTTGATCGTCACGCTCGTCGGCAAGCTCATTTGTTCATATCACCTAGGAGATGCACATGTTTTCGTACCAAGATCAGTTTTCCGCCGCCACCAAGGCCAACCTGCAAGCCCACCTGGACCTCATCAACAACCTGACCGCCAAGGCTTTCGAAGGCGTGGAAAAGATCGTTGAGCTGAACCTGTCGGCCACCAAGGCCACCCTGGAAGAAGCCACCGCTGCCGCCAAGCAGCTGGCCGCCGCCAAGGACCCGCAGGAACTGCTGTCGCTGGCCGCCGCCCAAGCCCAGCCGGGCGCTGAAAAGGCCACCGCCTACAGCCGTCACCTGGCCGGTATCGTGTCCTCGACCCAGGCTGAATTCACCAAGGCTGCCGAAGCCCAGATCTCCGAAACCAGCCGCAAGCTGTCGGCCCTGATCGACGAGATCAGCAAGAACGCGCCCCCGGGTTCGGAGCAAGCCGTCTCCATCCTGAAGGCCACCCTCACCAACGCCAACGCTGCCTACGAGCAACTGTCCAAGAACTCCAAGCAAGCTGTGGAAACGCTGGAAGCCAACCTGGCCAACGCGACCAAACAGTTCACCGCTGCTGCTGAAAAGACCGTCGCTTCGGCCCGCGCCAAGAAGTAATCTTCACTTCAGGCCGTAAAAACAAAACGCCGCCCCGGGTCACCGGAGCGGCGTTTTGCTTTGGGCGGTCCTGGGATCAGCCCTGTCCCACCATGTCCAGCGCCAGCGCCTCGGCCACGCGGATGCCGTCGATGGCCGCCGACATGATGCCGCCGGCATAACCGGCACCTTCACCGGCCGGGTACAGGCCCTTGGTGTTGAGGCTCTGCAGGGTGTGGTCGTCACGCTTGATGCGGATGGGCGAGGAGGTCCGCGTCTCGATGCCGGTCAGCACGGCGTCATGCATGGAGTAGCCACGGATCTGCTTTTCGAAAGCCGGCAGCGCCTCGCGGATGGCATCGATAGCGTACTTGGGCAGCGACGGGTTGAGGTCGCCCAGGGTCACGCCCGGCTTGTACGATGGCTCCACGCTGCCCAGCTGGGTCGAGGGACGATTGGCGATGAAGTCGCCCACCAGCTGCCCCGGTGCATTGTAGTTGCCGCCGCCCAGTTCGTAAGCGCGGCTTTCCCACTCGCGCTGGAAGGCGATGCCGGCCAGCGGATGGCCCGGATAGTCGGCCGGCGAGATGCCCACCACGATGCCGCTGTTGGCATTGCGCTCATTGCGCGAATACTGGCTCATGCCGTTGGTGACCACGCGGCCCGGCTCGGAGGTCGCCGCCACCACCGTGCCGCCCGGGCACATGCAGAAGCTGTAGACCGACCGGCCGTTGGAGGCGTGGTGCACCAGCTTGTAGTCGGCCGCGCCCAGGATGGGATGGCCGGCACCGGGACCGAAGCGGCACTTGTCGATCAGCGACTGCGGGTGCTCGGCGCGGAAGCCGATCGAGAACGGCTTGGCCTCGATGTAGACACCGCGCTCGTAGAGCATCTCGAAGGTATCGCGGGCGCTGTGGCCGATGGCCAGCACCACATGGTCGGCTTCGATCTGTTCGCCGGTGTTCAACGTCAGGCCACGGATCTGGCCGTCTTCGATCAGCACATCCTCGACGCGCTGTTCGAAGCGGAATTCGCCGCCCAGCTTCTCGATCTTCTCGCGCATGAGCTGGATCATCTTGACCAGGCGGAAGGTGCCGATGTGGGGCTTGCTGACGTACATGATTTCGGGCGGCGCATCGGCGGCCACGAATTCAGCCAGCACCTTGCGGCCATAGTGCTTGGGATCCTTGACCTGGCTGTAGAGCTTGCCGTCGGAGAAGGTCCCGGCCCCACCCTCACCGAACTGCACGTTCGATTCCGGTTTCAGTTCGCGCTGGCGCCACAGGCCCCAGGTGTCCTTGGTGCGCTCGCGCACGGTCTTGCCGCGTTCCAGGATGATGGGATTGAAACCCATCTCGGCCAGGATCAGTGCCGCAAAGAGGCCGCAGGGACCGAAGCCGATCACCACCGGACGCTTCTTGATGCTCGCCGGGGCGCGCGTGACGTAGTGATAGGAGGTATCGGGCGTGGGGCCGACATTGGTGGTCTTCGCATGGCGTGCCAGGACCGCCGCCTCGTCCTTCACCTCGACGTCGATGGTGTAGTTCAGGGTGATGGCCGTCTTCTTGCGGGCATCGTAGCTGCGGCGAAACAGCGTGAAGGACAGCAGGTCGCCGGCCGGGATGCCCAGGCGGTCGAGGATGGCGGCGTTCAGTTCGTCTTCCGTATGGCTCAACGGAAGGGTCAGTTCAGAGATGCGCAACATGTGCGGGGACTTTCAACAAGACTGGGGATGCAGGAGGTGGCGCAGGCCACGATGGCCGGTGTGCTCACGGCGGAAGGCTGCGCGAAAGGCGACATTTTACTCCAGCCCGGCAGGCGCTCCCAGCCCGGCCCCGCCAGTTGCGCAGGTGCGACAGCCAACATGGCCCGGGCTGCCAAACAAGTTGCATAACGCAAGCATCTGGCGCAGCATTGATTGCACTTCGCAACCATTACCGGATCTTGCCATGGACTATGACGGCCTGCAGTCTCCCCCGCGCGACCAGACCATCCGCCAGTTGCGCGAGCTCTCGCGCAAGCTGGTGCGGGAACTGGGCTTCATGCGCAGCACCCTGGCCGGCAGCGACCTGGCGCCCTCGGCGGTGCACGCGCTCATCGAGATCGGACTCAAACCCGGCCTGCAGGCGCGCGAGCTGGGCGAGCTGCTGTACCTGGACAAATCCAACACCAGCCGCCAGCTGGCCAAGCTGGAGGCACTGGGGCTGGTACGGCGCAGCCCGGTGCCGGGCGACGGGCGGGCCTACAGTCTGGCGCTGACCGAAGAGGGGCAGGCGCTGCGCAAGAAGATCGACAAGTTCGCCACCGACCAGGTCTCCGGGGCCCTGCGGCGCATCCTGCCGGAAGACCAGCAGGGCCTGGTGCGGGCGCTGGCGCTGTATTCCGAGGCCCTGTCGCGCGACAACCCCAATGCAGCAGCTCGCCCGGCCAAAGGCGCGGCATCGGAATTGAGCACCGGCTACCAGCCCGGCTGCATCGGCGATATCGCCAGCCTGCATGCGCGCTACTACGCCGCGGCGGCCGGCTTCGGGGTGTTCTTCGAGCACAAGGTGGCCAGCGAACTGGGCAGCTTTGCGCAAACCCTGCCCCAGGCCGGCAAGCAACTCTGGACCCACGTCGAACACGGGCGCTGCCTGGCCTCCATCGTGATCGATGGCGATCTGCAGCATCGGCAAGCGCACCTGCGCTGGTTCATCGTCGACGACAGCCTGCGCGGCAGCGGCGTGGGACGGCGCTTGCTGGAACAGGCCATGGCCTTTGTCGATGCCCATCGCCTGGCCTGCTATTTGTGGACCTTCCAGGGACTGGATGCGGCACGCCACCTGTATCTGTCGGCCGGCTTCGAACTGGTGGAGGAATCGCCGGGTGAGCAATGGGGAAGCCGCGTGGTGGAGCAACGCTACGAGCGCCCGGCGCGCAGGAAATGAGCGGTGCAGGGTGCGCGGCATGTATCGGTATGCCGCGATTTGTTACCGGATTCCCCCGCGCTGCGCTGCCTTCGGGCTGCAATACGGCAGCGCTGACAGGCACGGACACAACTGGAAACACAACATTACAGTCTTAAAGAAGCCCGGCTCCTACAGTGGTTTTCACAGCGCGGCCCCGCTTGCGCTGCATCCACGCACCACCACCTTGCAGGAGTCCAACATGAAAACCAAGATCACTCGCCTCGCCTTCGTCCTTCTCACGACCCTGTCTGCGCTCGCTGCCACCGCAGCCCTGGCGCCTGCCGCGCAAGCGCAGGTAGTCGGCGTCGATGTGCGCATCGGCACGCCACCGCCCGCCCCGCGTTATGAAGTGGTGCCCGCCCCGCGCCACGGCTATGCCTGGGCACCCGGCTACTGGGCCTGGAACGGCCATCGCCACATCTGGATCGGCGGCCACTGGGAACGCGTGCGCCGCGACTACGCCCGCTATGAGCCGGCCCACTGGCAACCGGGTCCGGGTGGCTGGGTATTCATTCCGGGTCACTGGGTGCGTTGAGGCCGATCGCTGAATCCGCGCCGAAACGGGCCGGATCCAGCGCCGCCACCAATTCGCGCGGCAGCGGCAAGGGCTCGCGCTCGATCATCGCGGCCAGCAACTCGGCCATCAGCGGTGCCCAGATCAGGCCGCGCGAGGCATAGCCCAACAGGCCATAGATCCCCGCCTCACCCGGCAAAGCACCGACCAGCGGCAAGCGGTCCGGCGCAATGCAACGCTGGCCGACCCGCCCAGGAAGCTCCGCATCCGCCTGCGGCAGCGACATGTGTGCCGCGATCTGCGGCAGCATGTGCTGCAGGCGGGCCAGGTTCTCGGCATGGCTGTCGGCACGCAGGGCAGGATCGTCGAAGCGATCATAGCTGGCCCCCATGCACACCTGCCCGGCATAGGGGCGCGTGAGGTAACCGTCACCACACAGCGCATGCGGCAAACCGGGGAAGCCTGTTGCCGGCAGGTGCGTGACCTGGCCGCGTACTGCATTGAGCGGCAAACCCGCCGCCTGCTCCAGCACGCGCGCCTGCGCGCCCGCAGCGAGGATCACCACCGGCGCTTGCGCGATCAGCAGGCCAGCGGCATCGAGCGCCTGCCATTGATCATCCACGCGTACCAGGCGGGCGACGGCGCGATTGAAATGCGTGCGCACCTCGCCTTGCGACTGCGCCACCGCCAGCATGCGGCGGCACACCGAGGGCGGATTGAGCCAGCCCGCTTCCGGGAAGAAATAGCCGCCACCCATGGTCGGCATGCCCAGTGCGCTTGCCGTCTCACCGGCGGACATCCAGCGCGCATAACGCGGCGGATACTGCCACTCCTGCGCGCCCTGCTCGAAGGAGATCGCCTGCTTGGCATCGCGGCCGAATTGCAGGATGCCGCAGCGCTCGCCACGAATGGCAGCGTGATCGTCCAGACCGACCCCGCCCAGATCATCGAGACGCTGCGAGGCAAACAGAAAAGCCGCCCGCGTGAGCCGCGCCAGCGGGCTATCATCGCGAGCCAGCGCGGGCATGAAGAGACCACCGTGATTGCCTGAAGCGCGGGTGGCCACCTCCGGGCCCGCATCGATGAGATCGACGCACCAGCCGCGTGCCGTGAGCCGCTCGGCCGCAGCGGTTCCGGCCAGCCCGGCGCCGATCACCAGCGCTTGCCGCGCATGCGGCAGATCGCGCCGCAAGGGCGTATCGGACGCCGCCACGTGCGTGGCCGGACGCGCCCAGGCCGGTGCATAACGCAAGGCCAGCGCGCCGTCACGCGCTTGTCCATGGAAACCGACCTGGCGCATCGCCGCCATCAGCGCCACATCGGCCGCCGCACCGAACACCAGCGCCCGCGCCCCGGTCCAGGCCAACCGCGCCAGGCGCTTGCAGGCATGCGCATGCCAGGATGGCGCGGCAGGATCGAAGCGGGTCGGGTCGGCATGCAGGTAGAACAGGTCCACCGGCGCGTCCAGTCGGGCCAGCTCTTCTTCCACCGCGCCCCAGATCAGGGTCAGTGTGACGCGGCCTTCATCGAGCAAGAGGCGGTGCGTGCCCGGCAAGGGCAACGGCCATGCAGCGCGCAAGGCCTGTGCATAAGTCAAATCTTCATGGAGGACATCGGCGGTCGGCGGATGCGGCAGGATCGCAATGTAGTGCAAATGTGCGGCGCCCTCCCCTTGCGCGCGCTGGCGGGCGAAGGCATGCCAGGTGGCGAAGAAGGACTGACCCAGCCCGAAATGCAGGTCCAGCACGGTGGCGCTGCGCTGTTCGCGCAGGCAGTCCGGAACGCCCTGCAGTGCGGAGGAAATCGTGCCGGCCTCGGCACGCCAGGCGGCCAGCAATTCAGGGGAGGCAAGTTGAAGAGGACGCGCAGGCATCGTGAAAAGCCCTGTGGATAAATCAGACAAGGCCGCCATTCTACGCCGCCCACCCCGTGCGGCATTGCGCCTTGACAAAGCAGGAGCGGCTCCGTAGGGTCTGTTCCCACCTCCGACGCCGGTCAACCCGCCACGCCATGCTCGCCATCTTCAACATCGTCTTCCCGATTTTTTCGTTGATCTTCCTGGGCTGGATGTGCCGCAAGCGCCGCATCCTCTCGGCAGGCGCGGCCAGCGAGCTGAACCGTTTCGTGATCTGGCTGGCGCTGCCGGCGCTGCTGTTCGATTCCATGTCGCGCCTCAAACCCGCGGACTTCGCCAACCTGCGCTTCATCGCCGTCTTCGCCATCGGCGTGGCGGTGGTGTTCCTGATCACCGCCGCGCTGCGCCTGCGTCAGAAAGCGGCCGCACCCGACGTCATCATCGACAGTCTCGGCAGCTCCTATGCCAATACCGGCTTCATCGGCATTCCGCTGTGCTACCTGGCCTTCGGCAGCGACGGCCTGCCGCCCTCGGTGATCGCCATGGTGATGACGGCCTGCCTGCTCTTTGCGGTGGCCATCGTGCTGCTGGAAACCTGCCTGCATGCCCAGGCGGCCTTCGGCCAGACCGTCGCCAAGGTGGGCCGCTCGCTGCTGCGCAATCCCATCATGATCGCGCCGGTGGCCGGCATCATCGTGGCCTTGAGCGGCGTGGCCATTCCCCCTGGCGTACAGCAGCTCTTCAAGATTCTGGGCGGTGCGGCCGGTCCTTGCGCGCTGGTCTCGCTGGGGCTGTTCCTGGCCCAGCCGGTGCGCACGGCCGGAGGCTCGCCGGTGTGGCTGCTGGTGGCCTTCAAACTGCTGCTGCAGCCGGCCGTGACCGCCGTGCTGGCCTACTGGATTCTGCCCATGCCGCGCCTGTGGGCCGACAGCGCGGTACTGCTGGCGGCGCTGCCCATCGGTACCGGCCCCTTCATGCTGGCCGAGCTGTATCAACGCGAAGTCACTGCCATGTCGCGCGCCATCCTGTACTCCACCACCCTCTCGCTGCCCACCATCGCGCTCATCCTGGCCTGGATTGCGCATCATTGAGCCCAATATGAAAAAGGCCGCAGCGGCATTGCCGTGCGGCCTGATTCCAGAACAGCGCGTGAAGAAAAATTACAAAATCACCCGCTCTTCGCGCAGGATCTGCTCGAACTTCTCGGCCGCCACCGGCGGGCTGAACAGGTAACCCTGGATCTCGTCGCAGCCATAGTGGCGCAGGTAGTCCAGCTGCTCATCGGTCTCCACGCCTTCCGCAATCACGCGCAGTTTCAAGTGGCGCGCCAGCGAGATGATGGAGGCGGTGATGGCCGCATCATCGGCATCGATGGTGATGTCACGCACGAAGGAACGGTCGATCTTGAGCACGTCGATCGGGAAGCGCTTCAGGTAGGCCAGCGACGAATAACCGGTACCGAAGTCGTCGATGGAAAGACGGATGCCCAGCTTCTTCAAGCCCGCCAGGATGCCGATGGCGTGCTCGACGTCGGTCATCATGAGGCTCTCGGTGAGTTCGATTTCCAGCGAGGCCGGCGGCAGGCCGGTGTCTTGCAGCACATCGGCAATCGAGGAGACCAGATCCTTCTGCAGGAACTGGCCCACCGAGAGGTTGACCGACACGCTGATGTCCTCATGCCCGGCCAGTTGCCACTGGCGGCACTGCGTGCAGGCGGTGCGCAGGACCCAGGCACCGATGGGCAGGATCAGGCCGGTCTCTTCGGCCAGGCCGATGAAGCGCGCCGGCGAGACCATGCCCAGTTGCGGATGCAGCCAGCGGATCAGCGCCTCGCTGCCCACCACGCGGCCCGAGGCCAGGTCCACCTTGGGCTGGTAGTGCAGCAGGAATTCGCCGTGATCCAGCGCATTGCGCAGGTCGCCTTCGATGCGCAGGCGTTCCAGCGCCTGCTCGTTCATGGCTGGGGTGTAGAACTGGAAATTGTTGCGGCCGGTCTGCTTGCCGCGATACATGGCGATGTCGGCATGCTTGATCAGCGTCTCGCCATCGGTACCATCGTTGGGGTAGCAGGCCACGCCGATGCTGCAGGTCATGAACAGCGTATGGCCGCCCAGCGTCACGGGGGCCGCCACCGCATCCATGATGCGTTGCAGGCTGCGGGTATCGAGCGAGAGTTCGTCCTGCTCCGGCAGGATCATGATGAATTCGTCGCCACCCAGGCGTGCCACCGTATCGGCTTCGCGCACGGCCGCACGCAGGCGACCGGCCACCGTGCGCAGCAGGGTATCGCCGGCCTTGTGCCCGAGGGTGTCGTTGACGAACTTGAAGCGGTCCAGGTCTACGAACACCACCCACAAGGCCTGCTTCTGCCGCTCGGCCGTGCCGATGGCCTGCTCCAGATGATGGCGCAGCATGTGGCGGTTGATCAGGCCGGTGAGCGTGTCGCGGCTGGCCTGGAATTCCAGTTCGGCTTCATAGCGCTTCATCGAGGTGATGTCGTAGAGCGCCGCCACGAAATGCGTCACCACGCTACTCTCGTCGCGCACCGGGGCGATGTAGAAATCGTTCCACAGCTCCGAGCCATCCTTGTGATAGTTGCGCAGTACAACATTGTGTTCGCGCTGTTCGCGCATGGCGATCCACACAGTCTCGAAACCTTCAGGATCGCTGTCGCGGCCTTCCAGGAAACGAATGCTCTTGCCCACCGCTTCGCCGCTGCTGTAGCCGGTGATGCGGGCGAAGGCCGGATTGACGTATTCGATGGCGTAGTCCGGCTCCTGCGCCGAGAGGATCAGGATGGCATTGGCGCTGGCCTCGATGGCCTGATGGCGCAGGCGCAGCGCACGTTCGGCCAGGCGGCGCGCCTTGATGTCATCCGACAGCAGGGCATTGGTGGTACGCAGCTCCGCGGTCTTGTCTTCCACCAGTTGCTGCACGCGGTGCGAACGCATCGACAGCGCCCGCATGTAGGCCGCGCCCAGCAACGAAGCGATCACGCCGACCAGGCCGATGAGCAGCGAACCGTAGTGGTCCGAGAAGACCGACCGTGGCGGGATGCTGATCTCCATGTGCCAGGTCTGGCCGGCGATGTCGAAGCTGGTGATGGTGGTGGAGGGATGGCGGAAGAAGCTGCCCGGCTTGATGACCTGGTCCATCCACTGCATGGCGCGGGGCTGGCTGTCGTGGCGGTAGACCAGGTTGGCCGGATCGGCCTGGGGTCCGACGTAGAGGCGCAGGCCGATCTCATGGTCGGACATCAGCCCGGCACCGTCGAGGATCTTCTGCACCAGGCCGTTGAGTTCCAGTACGGCGGTGGTATCGCCGACCAGCAGTGCGCGCCGGGCCGCCGTGTCGGTCGGCTGTACGCCACCACGATAGACCGGCTGGATCACCAGCAGGCCGCGCTCATCCGGGCCGGTCTGGGCCAGCCGGATCGGCGGCGTTGAAGAAGGATTCCCGCTGACCACGGCGGCGTCGAGCGCGCCCATGATGGCGGGATTGCGCGAGACATCCAGCCCGAGCGCCGCTTCATTGCCGGCCACCGGTTCCACGTAATCGACCACCAGATAGGTCGGCTGCTGCGAGGCGCGCACGGTGCGGTCGCCATCGAGCGCGGTGATTTCAAAGCCCGGCTTGGCCCCCTGGCGCAGAGCTTCGAAGACCAGGCGGTCTTCGTCGGCCACGAAGCGCTGCACGCTGAAGGCGCGCACATAGGGATAGCGTTCCAGCAGCGGCCGCGTGAAGCTCTCGAACTGTTCGCGCGTGGGATCGCCCACGGTGGCATAGAAATGGTTCACCACCGACTGTACCTGCACCGCCTCTTCCAGACCGCGCTGTATGGTGAAGGCGCGCAGGCCCGCCCGACGCTCGAAGTCGAGCTGGACGGCATCCTCTTCCAGATGGCTGGTCGCGACGAACACCGTCGCAGTGGCACACAAACCCAGCATCAGCGTGAGCGATGCCGACAACGTTGCCCCCAGCTTGTTGATCACACGCTGCATAAACGAATCGTTATATCCCTTAGGAGAGCCCGATCATAATCCGGGACTCCCCTTGTTATCGGTCAAAGCGCATTTATTTTTAACCGGACCAGCCTGCTCGCATGTTTCCACATGGGAACGAACGCATTTGTTCAGCGTGACCGGGCTCAATAAACCGATGGTGACTGGCGCTGCTCGCGTGCTTCGCGCTCAATCGCTTGGGCCTGCATGAAGGCATCGAAGGAACGCTCGATGGTCGCGCGCTCGACATCGCGGGTGATGAAGACGATGCGGCTGCGGCGGTCTTCCGAGGGCCACTCCGGCAGCGTGGCCGTGGGGTGGAAGATGTGCTGCACGCCGTGGATGACGGTCGGCTTGTCCTCGCCCTTGAGATTGAGGATGCCCTTGATGCGCAGGATGTTGGGGCCCTTGAAGCCGACCAGCAAACTCAGCCACTCATCGAAGAGCACCGGATCGATGGGTTCGTCGAAGGTAAAGCAGAAGGCGCGGATGTGGTCATCGTGACGATTGACGTCATGGGCGTGATCGTCATGGTGGTGCCCATGATGATCGTGGTGTCCGTGCTCGTGGCCATGGCCGTGGTGATGGTGCGCATGATGGGCGTGCGCCTCTTTCTCGGCGAAGGCTTCCTCGTTGAGCCAGCGCGCGACGTCAGGCATCTTCTCGCCAGGCTTGAAGAGGCCCGCGTCGAGCAGCTCGGCAGCAGCGATCTGGCCGACCTGCGGCTGCAGCTGGCGCGCGCCGGGATTGAGCGTGCGCAGGCGCGCCTGCAGGGCCGACAGCGTATCGGCATCCACCAGGTCGGTCTTGGTCAGCAACAGGCGGTCGGCGACGGCGGCCTGCTGGATCGCTTCCGGGTGATGGTCCAGGGTCGACATGCCATTGACGGCATCCACCGTGACGATCACGCCATCGAGGCGATAGCGCTCCGAGATGAAGGCATCGGTCATCAGCGTATGCAGGATGGGCGTGGGCGAGGCCAGGCCGGTGGTCTCGATGACGACACGGTCGAACTTGCGCTGGCCGCCTTCGGCGAAGCGCCAGGTGATGTCCTTCAAGGTCTTCTTGAGGTCGCCACGGATGGTGCAGCACAGGCAGCCGCTGCTCATCTCGACGATGGTCTCTTCCTGGCTGTGGGCCACCAGCAGGTGATCCAGGCCGATCTCGCCGAACTCGTTGATGATGACCAGGGTGTTCTTCATCTCCGGCTGGGTGATGAGATGGTTCAGCAGCGTGGTCTTGCCGCTGCCCAGAAAACCGGTCAGCAGGGAAACGGGGATCGGCGCGCTGCCGGCAGGGACGGATGGATTCATGGTGTCAGGACGGGGGAGTAAGGACGATGCAGCCGTCATGCTACCTGATGCGTCAAGCGGACTGCCTCCGCGAGACAAAAAAAAGACGGACCGCATGGGGTCCGTCCTGGCGGCAAGCCGCGCCCGGCGGGGGCCGGTGTCTTTACCTGGTTTTACCGCAGGGCAGGAATTCACGCTCTGAATGGCCGCCCGCGCTGCATTCACCCGCGTGATGGATGCGCATCACTCGTTGTCGTGCGCATCCAGCGGCACTTTTTCCGTCTTCTCTTCGGCCTTGGCCAGTCCCGGCAGCAGGTGGCCCAGCTTGCGCGCCTTGGTGCCCAGGTAGCCGATGTTGAAAGGATTGTGGTTGGCGATCAGGGCGATGCGCTCGGCCACGGTGATGCCGCTGTCTTCCAGCGCCTTGACCTTGCGCGGGTTGTTGGTCATCAGGCGCAGGCTGGTGATCTTCAGGTGCGCCAGCATGGGCAGCACGATGGTGTAGCGGCGCATGTCGGCGGGGAAGCCCAGGCGCTCGTTGGCTTCGACCGTATCGGCGCCCTGGTCCTGCAGGTGATAGGCGCGGATCTTGTTCAACAGGCCGATGCCGCGGCCTTCCTGGCGCAGGTAGAACAGCACGCCACGGCCTTCCTTGGCGATCTTCTTCAGGGCCGCTTCCAGCTGGGCACCGCAGTCGCAGCGCTGGGAGAACAACGCGTCGCCGGTCAGACACTCGGAGTGCACGCGGCCCAGCACCGGCTCGCCGTTGCCGACATCGCCCAGAGTCAGGGCCAGGTGTTCCTTGCCGGAAACTTCATCGTAGAAGGCGTGCAGTTCGAAGGTCGCCCAGGGCATGGGCAACTTGCACGAACTGACGAAAACCAGTTTTTCTTCCGGCGCGGCAGCGGCCGGTGCGATCGGTGAGGACATGACAACCTGCTTTCGAATCGAATGCTCAGAACCGCGTATCTTACCTTGCGCCCGGGTTTATTTCAGCGCGCGGGCCGCTCCGGTGAAGGCAATTGTCCAATTCGTGCAGGGAATTTGAACAGGCCGGGCCGGCCGCGTCATAATGCCAGCCAGTCCGGGACACACCGGACACGGTGCCAGCCCCAAGGGCGGCATCCCCTTGAAAGCCGGTCAACGATAACAAAGGGAGACAACCGTGCTGTTCGATTACGTCATCGCCGGTGGCGGCTCGGCGGGTGCCACGCTGGCCGCCCGCCTGTCGGAAGATCCACGCGTCACGGTCTGCCTGCTGGAAGCCGGCGGCCAGGGCGACAGCCTTCTGGTGCGCACCCCGGCCGCCGTGGTGGCCATGCTGCCCGGCTACGGCAAGCTCAACAACTGGGCGCTGCAGACCACTCCCCAGGCGGGCCTGAACGGCCGCCGTGGCTACCAGCCGCGCGGCCGCGCCCTGGGCGGCTCTTCGGCCATCAACGCCATGCTCTACATCCGTGGCCAGCGCCAGGACTACGATGGCTGGGCCCAGGCTGGCTGCCCTGGCTGGGATTGGGAGTCGGTGCTGCCCTACTTCAAGCGCTCCGAGAACAACGTGCGCGGGGCCGATGCCTGGCACGGGGCCAGCGGCCCGCTGCAGGTTTCGGAACAGAATCGCCCGCGCCCGATCACGCGTGCCTTCATCGAGGCGGCGCAAGCACGCGGCTATCCGCTGTGCCAGGACTTCAATACCGGCGACAACGAAGGCGTGGGCCTGTACCAGGTCACGCAATTCCACACGTCCGATCATCGCGGCGAGCGCTGCTCGGCGGCGGCGGCCTACCTGCATCCGGTGATGGGGCAGCGGCCCAACCTGACCGTGCTGCGCCAGGTGCGCGCACAACGTGTCTTGTTCGAGGGCAAGCGTGCCGTGGGCGTGGCCTATCGCCAGCAGCAGCAAGAAGCGCAGGTGCGCGCCACGCGTGAAGTCATCATCGCCGCCGGGGCCTTTGGCTCGCCGCAATTGCTGCAACTGTCGGGGGTGGGCCGGCCCGAGGACATCCTGCCGCATGGCATCGCCCTGCATCACGCCCTGCCCGGCGTGGGCCAGAACCTGCAGGATCACCTCGATTTCACGCAAGGATGGACCACCCGCGACACCGACAACTTTGGCCTCGGCGTGGTCGGCGGCCTGCGCCTGCTGGGCCAGCTGCTGCCCTGGAAGCGGCATGGGGAGGGCCTCATCGCCACACCCTTTGCGGAAGGCGCAGCCTTCCTCAAGACCCGGCCGGAACTGGAGCGGCCGGATATCCAGCTGCATTTCTGCATCGCCATCGTGGATGACCATGCAAGAAAGCTGCATGCCGGTTATGGCTTCTCCCTGCACATGTGCATGCTGCGCCCGCATTCGCGCGGGCGCGTGGGGCTGCAATCGGCCGATCCCATGGCCGATCCGCTGATCGATGCGGGCTATCTCTCCGACCCGCGCGACCTGGCCACCATGATCGCGGGGGCCCGCATCGCGCGCCAGATCGTCATGACCGAACCGCTGCGCCGCTATTGCCGGCGCGAACTGTTCGGTGGCCGCGAGGACATGGATGACGCAGCGTGGGAAGCCATGATCCGCCAGCGTGCCGATACCATCTACCATCCGGTGGGCACTTGCCGCATGGGCGAGGATCAGATGGCGGTGGTCGATGCGCAATTGCGCGTGCATGGAGTGCAGGGCCTGCGCGTGGTGGATGCTTCGGTGATGCCCACGCTGGTCAGCGGCAACACCAATGCGCCCACCATCATGATTGCCGAGAAGGCGGCCGACATGATCCGCGCCAGCCAGGCCCATGCCGAGACGGCCTGACACTGTTCGATGACACCATGCAAGGATGCATCAATGACTGATACCACCGCTGCAGAATTGCAGCAGCTTTTCATCGCGCAGCAACAGGCGTTTGCTGCCGACAGTGATCCCTCGCACGCAGTGCGCATGGACCGGCTGGCGCGCCTGCAGACCCTCATGGGCGAGCACGAAGCAGCCCTCATCGCCGCCATCGACGCCGACTTCGGGGGCCGCTCGCACCATGAGACACGGATGGCCGAACTGTTCGTTCTGCGCGCCGGAATCCGCCATGCGCAGTCGCACCTGAAACGCTGGATGCGTCCGCAACGCGTGGCCACCGCCCTGCACTTCCTGCCCGGCAGCAATCGCCTGCTGGCGCAGCCGCTGGGCGTGGTGGGCATCATCTCGCCATGGAATTACCCGCTGCAACTGGCGCTGGGCCCGGCGCTGGCGGCCCTGGCGGCGGGCAACCGCGTGCTGCTCAAACCCTCGGAACTCACGCCCCGGCTCTCGGCCCTGCTGGCCGAGCTGGTCGCGCGTTACTACGCCCCGGAGGAAATGGCCGTGGTCACCGGGGACGCCAGCATCGGACAGGCGTTTGCATCGCTGCCGTTCGATCACCTGTTCTTTACCGGATCGACCCAGGTCGGGCGCCAGATCGCGCAACTGGCGGCGGCCAACCTGACTCCGGTGACGCTGGAACTGGGCGGCAAATCGCCGGCCATTCTCGATGCCTCGTGCCGCTTGCCGGCCAGCCTGCAGCGCATCGCCTTCGGCAAGCTGCTCAATGCCGGGCAGACCTGCGTGGCGCCGGATTACCTGCTGGTGCCGCGTGGCCAGGCGGCCAGTGTGGCGCAGCAACTGGCCGAAGCGATGGGTCGGCTGTATCCGCGCCTGCACGACAATGCGGACTACACCGCCATCATCAGCCCGCGCCATCGGGCGCGATTGCAGGCGCTGGTGGAAGAGGCGCGTGCGGCGGGTGCGCAAGTGATCGAGGTGAACCCGGCCGGTGAAGACCTGGGCCGGAGCCGCAAGCTGGCGCCCACGCTGATCCTGGGCGCGACTGCGTCGATGCGGGTGCTGCAGGAAGAGATCTTCGGGCCGGTGCTACCCATCCTCGAATACGAAACACCCGAGCAAGCCATCGCCCATGTGCGGCAAGGTCCGCGCCCGCTGGCGCTGTACTGGTTCGGCGAGGATGCGGCACGGCGCGAACAGGTGCTGCGGCAGACCCATGCGGGCGGCGTGACCATCAATGATTGCCTGTGGCACCTGGTGCAGGAGGAGCAGCCCTTTGGCGGCGTCGGCGAAAGCGGCATGGGCGCGTATCACGGGCGCTGGGGTTTCGATACCTTCAGCAAGCGCAAGCCGGTGTTCCGGCAGGCGCGTTGGAACGGCGGGTCGCTCTTGCATCCGCCTTATGGAAACAAATTTGAATGGGTGATGGAGCTGATCAGGCGATTGAGCTGACGCGGCTCATCCGGGAGCAGGCAGCAGATCCAGATACAAGCGCAGCGAACGCTGCACGCTCTCGGCCACGAGGGTGGTGATGGCCGCATGGTCGCCGCTGACGCAGGCCTCATCAAGGGCGTCGTAATACGCCAGCCGGTCTTCCTTGCGGATGACCGCCGGGGGATAGCCGGATTTCATCAGTTCCAGGTTCAACAGCAGGCGGCCGCTGCGGCCATTGCCATCGATGAAGGGATGGATCTTCACGAAGCGCGTATGCAATTGCGCTGCACGTTCGACCGCATGCAGGCTGCCGGCCTGCTGATACCACGCCAGCAAGGCGCGCATTTCATCGTTGAGATGCAGGAAATCGGGCGGGGTGGTGCTGGCGCCGGCGATCACCACGTTCTCGCGGCGATAGCGGCCGGCTTCATCGGCATCGATCCCCTTGAGCACGAGACTGTGGATGTCCTTGATGTGCGCTTCGCTCAGGGGCTCGCAGCCGGCCACGACCTGCTCGACGAAGAGGATGGCATCGCGGTGATTGATGGCCTCGAAGTGCTCGCGCAGCGACTTGCCACCGACGGTGATGCCTTCCAGCACTACCTTGGTTTCGCGCAGGGTCAGTGTGTTGCCCTCGATGGCATTGGAGTGATACGTCCACTCCAGTACCAGCTTGTCGCGCAGCGAGGCGACCGTGTGTTGCGGCAGCGGGCGTGCCGCATCCAGCCTGGCCTTGTCGGCATCGATCGCCTGGTGCCAGAGAGGGTGCAGCATCGCTTGCGGGGGGATGGAAGCGGAAAGCAGCGGGTCAGACCAACCCGTGCGCCTGCTGATCCGCATGGTAGCTCGAGCGCACCATCGCGCCCACGGCGGCATGCACGAAGCCCATCTTGTAGGCCTCTTCCTCGTACATCTTGAAGGTGTCGGGGTGCACGTAGCGGCGCACCGGCAGGTGGTCGCCGCTGGGCATCAGGTACTGGCCGATGGTGAGCATGTCGACGTTGTGCGCGCGCATGTCGCGCATGACCTGCAGCACTTCCTCGTCGGTTTCGCCCAGGCCCACCATGATGCCGGACTTGGTCGGCACTTCCGGATGCAGGTCCTTGAAGCGCTTCAACAGGCTCAGCGAATATTCGTAATCCGACCCCGGACGCGCTTCCTTGTAGAGGCGCGGTGCGGTTTCGAGGTTGTGGTTCATCACATCCGGCGGGGCCATCTTGAGGATTTCCAGCGCACGGTCCATGCGGCCACGGAAGTCCGGGGTCAGGATTTCGATGCGGGTCTCGGGCGACAATTCACGTACACGCTGGATGCAGGCTGCGAAGTGCGCCGCACCGCCATCGCGCAGGTCGTCGCGGTCCACGCTGGTGATGACGACGTAGGACAGGCGCAGCTGGGCGATGGTCTTGGCCAGGTTTTCCGGCTCGTTGGGGTCCAGCGGATCGGGGCGGCCGTGGCCGACGTCGCAGAAGGGGCAGCGGCGGGTGCACTTGTCGCCCATGATCATGAAGGTCGCGGTGCCCTTGCCGAAGCACTCGCCGATGTTGGGGCAGGAGGCTTCCTCACAGACCGTCACCAGGTTGTTGGCGCGCAGGATGTCCTTGATCTCGTAGAAACGCGTGGTGGGCGAACCGGCCTTGACGCGAATCCAGTCCGGCTTCTTCAGCTTTTCGGCGGCCACCACCTTGATCGGGATCCAGGCGGTCTTGCCGGCGCCCTTCTGCTTGTCCAGCGGATTGGCGCGCGCCGAGCCGGTGGCATTGGAGGAAGAATCTGCTGCGGGAGTGAGTTCGGTAGTCATGTCGGTCGTTCCGGCCCCGGGCGCTCGCGGCGCGTGGGGCTCAAGCCATGCCCGCGAAGCGGGCGATCAGTTGGTCGGCAAGCAAGTCCTGGACAGCGTCCAGCCGGGCATCGGCAGCCCCGAGGGTCTGCATGTCCACGGTGGCCAGGCCTTCGTAGCCGCAGGGGTTGATCCAGGAAAACGGTGCCAGGTCCATCGCCACGTTGAGCGAAACACCATGGTAAGTGCAGCCGTTGCCCCGTATCTTCAAGCCCAGCGCGGCCACCTTGGCGCCCTGCCAGGGGCCGTCGGCGGCGTAGATGCCGGGCGCCCCCTCCTTGCGTACACCGGCCAGATTATACGCCGCCAGCGTGGCGATCACCGCCTCTTCGATGTTGTGCACGAATTCGCGGGCGAACAGGCGCGCCCCGCTGCGGTTGCGGCGCAGGTCCATCAACAGGTAGATCACCACCTGGCCAGGGCCGTGGTAAGTGACCTCGCCGCCACGGTCGGTCTGGACAATCGGGATGTCGTGCGGATTCAACACATGGGCGCGGTCTGCACCCAAGCCCAGCGTGTAGACAGGGGGATGCTCGACGATCCAGAGCTGGTCGGGGGTATCGGCGGTGCGCGCATCGGTATAGGCGCGCATGGCGGCGAAGCTCGCCTCGTAGGGCTCGACGCCGCGCCGGACGATCTCGGGCCGGCGGGCGCCAGCCACGGGCGTGCTGGCGGTGGGCAGTGCGGTTTGCATGCCCGCCAGTGTAGCGAAATTCCTCTTTGCCCGTATCAGAACCAGCGGATCAGGCCGTGCGGCAGGAGCTTGGCAATACGTACCGTATCGTCGCTGGCCCCCTTGGGAGGCAAGGGAGTGACCGTGAATTCGGCCGCACCGTTGACCGCTTCGAAGATGGCCTCGCCGCGCTCGTGAAAATCAAAGCAGCGGCCGGCCTTGAGCCAGATATCCTCGCGGCAGCCGGCAATGGTCAGCCACACCAGTCCGGAGGTCACACGGATGCGCACGCCGCCCTGCAGGCGACGGGTCTGTACCTGGCCTTCCTGCAACTGGCCCGGGAGGCTGGGATCTGTGAATGAAATTGTCATGGCGCTGGCTCCTTTGCTCGACTGCCTGATTCGCCAGGCAAGCCGCGTCCCTGCCGCGATGCCCTGGAGGGTGCGGCTGCAAGGGGGGAAATGCCTGGAATGATGTGTGATGAGTCATCATTGTAGGAAAGCCCGCAAGCGCGGCAAAACGATATATATTGGTTCTCCTTGCTAATTGAATTCACAAGGAGCCGTCATGGCCGATTTGCGCAAGCTCCCCAACCTGGCCGCCCTGCGCGCCTTCGATGCGGCCGCCCGCCATGGCTGCTTCTCGCGTGCGGCCGAAGAAGTGCACGTCACTCCCGGCGCCATCAGCCACCAGGTGCGCGCGCTGGAGGAAGACCTGGGCCTGCAGCTGTTCCATCGCCATGGCAAGCGCATTTCCATCACCGAGACCGGTGAACGCTTCGCCGCCACCATCCGCAAGGCCCTGGGCGAGATCGCGCAAGCGGCCGACCACCTGCGCAGCCAGACGCGCCAGCAGCGGCTGGTGATCTCGGCCACGCCCTCCTTCGCTTCACGCTGGCTGGCGCCGCGCCTGTGGAAGTTCATCGATGTCCATCCGGAAATCGAGGTGGTGCTGCAATCGGGCAGCCATCTGGTCGACCTGCGGCTGGACGGGGTGGACATCGGCATCCGCTTTGGCCGGGGCCAGTACGCGGGCGTGGTCACCGAGAAACTGAGCGAGGACTACTACTACCCGGTGGCCGCGCCCGGCTATCGCGGCAAGCAGAACAAGAAGCTGGTGCGTCCCGCCGACCTGGTGCACTGCACGCTGCTGCGCATGGATACGCGCGAATCCTGGCAACCGTGGCTGACGCTGGCCGGGCTGGACCTGCCCGAGCCGCGCGGCACGCTGGTGGTGGAGGATTCTTCGCTGACGCTGCGCCATGCGGTGGAGGGCAAGGGGGTGGCGCTCTCGCGCCATACGATTGCCTGGCAGGAGATCGCCAGCGGCACGCTGGTGCGGCTGTTCGACGTGGCGCAGCTGTGCGAGGAGGCGCACTACCTGGTGCACCTGCCGGAGGGTCTGGAGAAGCCCGGGGTGGCGGCTTTCAGGAAATGGATCGTGGAAGAGATGCGGCAATTCCAGGCGCAGTCGGAATGGCCGGCCAAGGTGCAGAAAACGTCAACCCGCAAGAAGTGATGCGGCCATGAAAAAACCGGCGCGCCTTGCGGGCTGCGCCGGTTTTCGCGAGGAGACTATTGACCTCAGAGCACGAACTTGACCATCTCGTGCGTGGAGAGCGCGCGGTAGATGTTGTCGAGCTGGGTGCGGCTGGTGGCGCGCACGGTCAGGGTCAGCGACAGGTACTTGCCCTGGGTGGAGGGACGCATCTCGACCTTGCCCGCGTGAAACTCGGGGTCATGCTCGGTGACCATGGCGACGATGGTCTCGGCGAAGGCATCATGGGTGATCCCGACCACCTTGATGGGGAAGTCGCTCGGATACTCGATCAGGGATTCTTCAGGGGAAATAGTGGGCATAGTCATGGCAAACCGCCTTGGCGTTGTCCGCCTGGCGCTCCGGTTTCAATGCTCCCAGATGGGGATGAACCTGCGGGCTTCAAGCGGGGGGACTCGGGTGGGGAATGCCTGCATTCTACGCCATGCGGGCGGGGCGGCGTGCAGAAAACCGCAGCGCCACCCGTTGATCATGACAAGCTGCAAATCTCTTACAGCCGCGCCTTGGCCGCCTGATACGCCGCATACACCTTGGCAAACACCGGCCCCGGCTGGCCGCTGCCGACCGGCTGGCCATCGAGCGTGACCACCGGCAGCACTTCCTTGCTGGCCGAGGAAATCATGAGTTCATCAGCCGCCAGCACTTCCTCACGCGTGATGCGACGCGACTCCAGCACGATGCCCTGCTCGGCGCACAGCTCTTCCATCAGGCCATAGCGGATGCCTTCCAGGATCAGGTTGTCCTTGGGCGGCGCGGAAATCTTGCCATCCTTGACCACCCACACGTTGGAGGACGACGCCTCCGACAGATAGCCATCACGGAACTGGATCGCTTCGGTCACCTGGTGCTCGGCCGCAAATTGCGCCGCCAGCACATTGCCCAGCAGCGACGTCGACTTGATCTGGCAGTTCAGCCAGCGGCGGTCTTCCATGCTCACGCAGGCCACGCCCTTCTCGATGGACGCAGCCGGCGGCAGGGCCATCGGATTGGTCATGATCAGCACCGTCGGCACCACCTCCTTGGGGAAGGCATGCACCCGCTTGGCCACGCCACGGGTGACCTGCAGGTAGATCATCTGGTCGTCCAAACCGTTGGCCTCGACCACCTGGTCGATGAGGGCATTCCAGCCGGCTTCGTCATGCGGATTCGGAATACCGATGCTGTCGAGGCTGCGGAACAGCCGCGCCAGGTGTTGCTGGCCACGGAACGCCTTGCGGCGATACATGGGGATCACCTCATAGATGCCATCGCCAAAGATGAAGCCGCGGTCCAGCACCGGCACGCGGGCTTCAGAGAGGGGCGTGAGTTCGCCGTTGAGGTAGACGATGGGATCGTTCATGATGGGCTTTCCGGTAATCGAGAGTGATCGGGTGAAGGCGGCAACCGTGCCGCGATGAATCCATTCTGTCACGCAGCTTCCGGCGCCCCCATGCAAAAACGGTATAACGTCGCCCTGCCCTCACGCCGCTATCGGCAGCGCCTCCACACGATGTCCGGCCCCCTCGCCGGCGGCGGGCGGCACGAATTTCCAGCGCACGTCATGGAAGCGCGCCAGCGTCTCGCGGTGGGCGATGCTGATCACGGTCACGCCCGGCAACTCGCGCGGCAAGGCGGCATAGAGTGCTTCCTCGGTCTCGCCATCCATGGCGCTGCTGGCCTCGTCCAGGAACACCAGGCGCGGACGGTTCAGGAACACCCGCACGAATGCCAGGCGCTGCTGCTCGCCCGGTGACAGCGCCTGGCTCCAGTTGGCCGCCACGTCCAGCCGCGATGCAAGATGCGCAAGACGGCACAAACCCAGGTAACGCGTAATGAGTGCATCCTCGAAACTGCCCTCGGCGGCGGGATACGAGAGCGCTGCACGCAGCGTGCCGATGGGCAGGTAGCTGCGCTGGGGCAGGAACATCGCGGGCGCATCCTGCGGCAGCGCGATGCGGCCCTCGCCGTAAGGCCAGATGTCGGCCATGGCGCGGATCAGGGTCGACTTGCCGCAACCGGAAGGACCGCTGATGAGCACGTGCTCGCCCGACTCCACCCGCGCATCCAGGCGGCGCAGCATGAGGCTGCCATCGGGGAAGGACAGCTGCACGCCCTCCAGCGTCACCGCACTGCCGCCATGCTGCGTGACGGCCAGCGTGCGCGGCATGCCGGCAGCGCGTTCGACATCCGCATGGAAGCCCGCCAGCCGGTTGATGGAAGCCTTCCAGCTGGCCAGCGTGGTGAAGGCATTGATGAACCACGACAGCGCATCCTGCACCTGTCCGAAGGCATCGCTGATCTGCATCAGCACCCCCAGCGAAATGGCCCCGGAAAAATAGCGCGGTGCCGACACCAGCATGGGGAAGATCACCGCGAACTGCCCGTAGAAATTCACGGCCACGTTGAGCTTCTTGGTCAGCCGCATGATGTTCCACCAGTTCTCGCGGATGTCATCCAGCCGGGCGGTCAGCTGTGCGCGCTCCTGCGGCTCGCCGCGATACAGGGCCACGGCCTCGGCATGCTCGCGTACGCGGATCAGTCCGAAACGGAAATTGGCCTCGAAGCGTTCCTGGTTGAAGCTCAATCCCACCAGCGGACGGCCGATCCACCACACCACACCGGAGCCGATGGCGGCATAGGCGATCACGAACCAGACCATGTAGCCGGGAATGACCCACGATTGCCCCAGCGCCGTAAAGGACAGCGGCCCGCTCACCGACCACAGGATGTGGATGAAGGAGAACAGCGTCACGCTGCTGGAAATGAAACCCAGCACCAGCGACAGCGTATCGCTGGTCAGCGCATGCAGGTCCTCGGCAATGCGCTGGTCAGGGTTGTCGGAGAGGCGGCCCTCCTGTCCCTGCTCGATGCGGTAGTAGGCGCGGTGCGCCAGCCAGCGGTCGAGGTAGCGCGTGCTCATCCAGTAGCGCCAGCGGATCTGCAGCGCCTGCTTCAGGTAGACGCTGTAGATGGCGATGGCCACAAAGACGAAGGCCAGCCCCGAGAACTGCCACAGCAGCGATTTGAACTGCGGATAGTCGCGCGACTGCAGCACGTTGTACATGTCGCGGTTCCAGGAATTGAGCCGCACGTTGATGTAGACCATGCCCAGGTTCAAGGCCAGGATGGCCAGCAGCAAGGCCCAGGCCTTCCACTTTTCTTCGGAAACCCAGAAGGGCTTGATGAGGCGCCATATCTCCGCGCGGGTCGCGCGATTGGCGTGGCTGGCCTGGCGGGCAGGTGTTTGTTCGGTCATGGCGAATCCTGTGGATGTTGTCCTCTTTGCTGCCCAGCTTGCCGCAAAAGACTTAACTCAGGCTTAAAGCTGCATCAGGAAGGCCCTGGAAAGCATTAAGGAACGCTTAATGCTTTTGCAATTGAGCATTAAGGGCTATGGAATGCATCGAAACAATCAATCCCGCGCGCCCGTGAACAAGGCTAGACTGCGGTCTTCGTCGATATTGCCGTGCATCAATGCTGCTCTTGGCTGCAGCGTGCACGGCCAGCGGCCCCTCTTTCGGAGAATTCCATGCAGACCCTTCCCCCCAAGCGCCGCTCGCTCAGCGTGGCGGCCCAACTGGCACTGAGCTTTGCGCTGGTGCTGGCGATGATGCTGGTGCTGACGGTGGCCAGCATTTCCAAGGTCAATGCCATCGAAGGCAGCCTGGCCACGGTGAGCGAGGACAACAGCGTCAAGCAGCGCTATGCCATCAATTTCCGTGGCAGCGTGCACGACCGCGCCATTGCCCTGCGTGACCTGACGCTGGTGGGCGACGCCGAGGTCAAGGACGTGATTGCCCTGATCAACAAGCTCGATGCCGACTACCAGCAATCGGCCCGGCCGCTCGATACGGTCTTCTCCACCATGAAGGTCAATGCGGATGAACGTGCCAGCCTGGAACGCATCAAGGCGGTCGAAGCCCGCACCATGCCGCTGGCCGCCAAGGCCATCGCCCTGCGCACCGCCGGCGATGTCGACGGCGCACGCCAGCTGCTGCTGACCCAGGTAAAACCGGCCTTCGTCGAATGGCTGGCCACCATCAATCACTTCATCGACCTGGAAGAACGCATGAGCCAGATCGAATCCGCCAAGGCCCGCAGCACCGCCCACGGCTTCCAGGCCTTCATCCTGGTGCTGCTGGGTGCCGCGCTGGTGGCCGGTGCCGTGCTGGCCACGCTGATCACCCGCAGCATCCGGGGTGCGCTGGGTGCGGAACCCGATGAGGTCAAGCAGCTGGCACTGGCGGTGGATCGCGGCGAGCTGTATCACGCCGCTGCCGCAAGCCGCGCCGGCGACGGCGGCAAACGCCAGAGCATCATGGCGGCACTCTCCGAGATGAGCGGCAACCTGCGCACTACCGTGACCCATGTGCGCGATGCCGCCACCGGCGTGGCCACCATCAGCGCCCAGATCGCCGCCGGCAACAGCGACCTCTCGGCGCGCACCGAAGACCAGGCCGCCTCGCTGGAAGAAACCGCCTCGGCCATGGAGCAGCTCACCGCCACCGTGAAGCAGAACGACGGCCACGCCCGCGAAGCCAATCAACTGGCACGCAACGCCTCCGATATCGCCAAGCAGGGCGGTGCCATCGTGGAAGAAGTGGTCGATACCATGGCGGCCATCAACAGCTCCTCGCGCAAGATCGTCGACATCATCGGCGTGATCGACAGCATCGCTTTCCAGACCAACATCCTGGCCTTGAATGCCGCCGTGGAAGCGGCCCGGGCCGGCGAACAGGGACGCGGTTTTGCGGTGGTGGCCACCGAAGTACGCAACCTGGCCCAGCGCAGTGCCGCCGCCGCCAAGGAGATCAAGCAGTTGATCGATACCTCGGTCGGCAATGTGGACACCGGTACCCGCCTGGTGGAACGCGCCGGCGAGACCATGGAGCAGATCGTGGCCAGCGTGCAGCAGGTCACCGATGTGATGGGTGAAATCTCGGCCGCCAGCCACGAGCAGAGCCTGGGTATCGAGGAAGTCAACAAGGCCATCGCGCTGATGGATCAGGTGACCCAGCACAATGCAGCCCTGGTGGAAGAAGCCACTGCCGCAGTGGCTACGCTGCAGGAGCAGGCCGTGAACCTGACGCGCGCAGTCGGTGTGTTCCAACTGGACGCGCCCGATGCAACCGGCGTGGTGGCAACCCCGGCACTCGCGCCCGTGCTCAACACCGTGCAGGTTCCGCTGCGCGTGGTGCCCAAGCTGGAAGTGGTGCGCAAGGCCGCGTGATCCAAAGCAGCAGTCAGCGTGATTCGTCGCACGGCGCAAGCAGGCTGACTGCACAACGGGCGAGGCTCTACATTACAGCTCGCCCAGGAATTGCTCCACAAACCCGCGCATCTTCTCCTGGCGCGCCTGCGCCATGGCGGCACCGGCAGCCGTCTGGAATCCTTCCTGCAAACGGAACAGCTTGGCCGGGAAATGATCCAGCGCATAGCGCGTATCCTGCAGCGGCCGTTGCTGCGCCTGCGGATCGAGCGCTTCATAGAGGCTCGATCCCATCCTCCCCGCTACATAGAAACAGCGCGCCACGCCGATGGCCCCGATGGCGTCCAGCCGGTCAGCATCCTGCACGATCTTCGCCTCCAGCGTCAGCGGCGTGATCTGCGCCGAATAGCTGTGGGCCTGCACGGCATGGGCCACGCGCTGTGCCTCCTCCCGCGTCCATCCCAGTGACAGCAAAATCTCCTGTGCGCGTTGGGCAGAGAGCGTGGACGCCTGGCTGCGCAGCGGCGAATTCTTTTCCACCCGCACGCAGTCGTGCAGGATGACGGCCGCCAGCAGAATGCGCAGGTCGCCGCCCTCCTCGGCCTGCAGGCGGCGGGCGTTGTTCCATACGCGCAAGAGATGCGAGAGGTCATGCGAGCCATCGCCGGCGTCATCCTCAACCTGCGGCAACAATTGCGCGGCCAGCGTGTCGAAGGGGCGGAAGGCGGCGGCAACCTGGGAAAGATTCATGATTCAAACAGATACAAGGGTGACAATTCATCAGTATCGCAGATCAATCACAGGGACCGGAAAATGCGGCCGGGGTCACCATTCCGATTTTCCGACAAGTGTTTTCCCAGGGCTCTGCTACACGCAAGCCAGTCGCATGTGAGATGATGCGGCTTCCATCAATTTCGCGGCCTGCCCCGGGATCACGATAGCGGCCCTGCTGCCGCAGCGATCTGCCCGCCGCGCATGAACGGCGTACCGCCACGCGCAATATTCCCTTCCGGTATGCCACAGTAACAACGCCCGACCGCGCCGCTACGCTGGTGGCTGCCTCGCTGGCAGTCTGCCTGTCGCACCGCCGTCGGCCCTGATCCGATTTTTGGAGTTCCCTGATGTTCAGCTGGTTTGAAAAACTGGTCCACCCCTATCCCGAGTCGCAGCCGATGCCGCCGCCGCGCGGCTTCATGCGCTTCATCTGGTTCTGTACCAAGGGCGTGCGGCCCTACATCGCCGCCATGACCTTGACGACGGCCATCATCGGCATCTTCGAGGCACTGCTCTTTGCTGCGCTCGGCCGCATCGTCGACTGGCTGTCCAAGATCGAGCCGGCGCAGCTGTGGGCGCAGGAAGGCCATACCCTGGTGTGGCTGGTGGTGATCCTGGCGGCCAGTCCGCTGCTGATCGCGCTGCAGACCATGTACAAGCACCAGACCCTGGCGGGCAATTTCCCCATGCTGCTGCGCTGGAATTTCCATCGCCTCATGTTGAGCCAGAGCATGAGTTTCTATCAGAACGAGTTCGCCGGACGTGTCGCCACCAAGGTCATGCAAAGCGCGCTGGCGGTGCGCGACTTCTGCATGATCGTGGGCGACATCCTGGTCTTCATCGCCATCTACTTCGCTACCCTGATCGGTGTGGTCGGCAGCTTCGACATGTGGATGCTGGCCCCCTTCTTCATCTGGCTGGCGGCCTTCGCGGTGGCCTTGCGCTACTTCGTGCCGCGCCTGTCGGCAGTGGCACGCAACCAGGCCGATGCGCGCTCGCTGATGACCGGGCGCATCACCGATGCCTATACCAACATCGCCACCGTGAAGCTGTTCTCGCATGCCGGGCGCGAGGCCGATTACGCCCGCAGCGCCATGCGCGAATTCCTCACCACGGTCAATCGCCAGATGCGTCTGGTGTCGGGCTTCGAGGTGGTCAATCACATCCTGAACATGGTGCTCATCATCGGTGCTACCGGGGTCTCGCTGTATCTCTGGACCCAGGGCAAGGTCGGTGTCGGTGCGGTGGCAGCCAGCACGGCAATGGCGCTGCGCCTGAACGGCATCGCGCACTGGGTGATGTGGGAAATGTCGTCGCTGTTCGAACACGTGGGTACCGTGCAGGATGGCATCAACACCCTGGCGCGTGCACACGAGGTCAAGGATGCGCCCGATGCCAAACCGATCAAGGTCAGCCAGGGCGAACTGCGCTTTGAGGGTGTGAGCTTCAGCTATGGCGGCTCGGCCCCGCGCCCGGTGGTGGACAAGCTGGACCTGGTGATTCGCCCCGGCGAAAAGATCGGCCTGGTGGGTCGCTCCGGTGCCGGCAAATCGACCATCGTCAACCTGCTGCTGCGCTTCTACGATATCGAGGGCGGCCGCATCACCATCGATGGCCAGGACATCGCCCACGTCACGCAGGACAGCCTGCGCGCGCAGATCGGCATGGTCACGCAGGATACTTCCCTGCTGCATCGCTCGGTGCGGGAAAACATCACCTATGGCCGTCCCGATGCCAGCGATGCCGAGATGATCCACGCCGCTGAACGGGCCGAGGCGCATGACTTCATCGGCACCCTGGCCGATGCCAAGGGCCGCACCGGTTACGACGCCCACGTGGGCGAGCGCGGCGTGAAGCTTTCCGGTGGCCAGCGCCAGCGTATCGCCATTGCCCGCGTGATGTTGAAGGATGCGCCGATCCTGCTGCTGGATGAAGCCACCAGTGCGCTCGATTCGGAAGTGGAAGCAGCCATCCAGACCTCGCTCTACAAGCTCATGGAAGGCAAGACCGTGGTGGCCATTGCGCACCGCCTCTCGACCATTGCGGCGATGGACAGGCTCATCGTGCTGGACCAGGGCCGTATCGTGGAGCAAGGCACGCACGCTGAATTGCTGGCCGCCGGTGGTTTGTATGCGCGCTTGTGGTCGCATCAGAGTGGCGGCTTCCTCGGTGAGGAGGAAGAGGATGCAGCCGTGATGGCGTGATGGCGTGATGCCGCAAAGGCGTAACGCCTGATTTTTATAAATGATTTAGATCATTTTTGGCTGCTGCAAAAAAAATGGGCGCACTGTCGAGTGCGCCCATTTTTCTTTTCTGTCCGGCTTTATTGCAGATTGAACGATGCCGTTTTCACGTCCTTGGAGTCCAGCCCGATCTGCACCTGGAATTCGCCCGGCTCGGCCACGTATTCCAGCTTGGCGTTGTAGAAGGACAGCGCCTTGCGGTCGATGCTGAATTGCACCTCTTTCTCTTCACCCGGCTGCAGCATCACCTTGCGGAAATCCTTCAACTCCTTGACCGGACGCACCACTGACGCGGCCACATCGCGGATGTACAACTGCACTACAGTCGCACCCGCACGGCGACCCGTGTTCTTCACCGTCACGCTGGCCTGCACCTTGCCATCCGCCGTCATGGTCGGCTGCGACAGGCGCACTTCAGAGAGCTTGAACTCGGTATAGCTCAGACCGTATCCGAACGGATACAGCGGGCCATTCGGCTCATCAAAGTACTGCGAGGTGTAGTTGCCCGGCTTGCCTTCGGTATAGGGACGGCCCACGCGCGGATGGTTGTAGTAACTCGGGATCTGGCCAACCGAACGCGGGAAGGTGATGGGCAGCTTGCCGGAAGGATTGACGTCGCCGAAGAGCAGGTCGGCAATCGCATTGCCGCCCTCGGTGCCGGTGTACCAGGTTTCCAGAATCGCCGAGGCATTCTCGCGCGCCCAGTTCAGATCCAGCGGCCGGCCATTCATCAGCACCAGCACCAGCGGCTTGCCGGTGGCCTTCAATGCCTTGAGCAGATCCAGCTGGCTCTGCGGCAGCGACAGCGAAGTACGGCTGGAAGATTCATGCGACATGCCGCGCGATTCGCCCACGGCGGCCACGATCACCTCCGCATTGCGCGCTGCCTTCACGGCCTCATCGATCATGGCCTTGGGGCTGCGCTTGTCCTGCACCACTTCCGGATCATCCCAGTTCAGGAAGTTGAGGTAATCGACGATGTGCTTGTCTTCGGTGATGTTGGCACCGCGTGCGTAGACCAGCTTGCCCTGCCCTCCCATCGCCGCCTGCAAACCTTGGCGCAGCGTGATGGTCTGCTTGTCCTTGCCGGCGGCGGACCAGCTGCCCAGCATGTCGATGTGCGAATCAGCCAGCGGGCCGACCAACGCGATGCGTGCGTTCTTCTTCAGCGGCAGCGCAGCGTTGCGGTTCTCCAGCAGCACCATGGACTGCTGCGCCACTTCGCGCGCATCGCGGCGATGCAGGCGGCTGTCGGCATAGACATCAGCCGGATCATCGGCCGCACGGCCGATGCGCACATACGGATCCTTGAACAGGCCCAGGTCGTACTTGGCTCCGAGGATGTCGCGCACGGCGTTGTCCAGTTCCTGCTGAGAGACCTTGCCCGAGCGCACCAGCTCCGGCAATTGCTTGATGTAGACCTGGTCGGCCATGCTCATGTCGGTGCCGGCCTTCATGGACAGGCGCGCGGCTTCGGCATCGTTCTGTGCCACGCCATGATTGACCAGTTCGGTGATGGCACCGTGGTCAGATACGGTCAGGCCCTTGAAGCCCCAATCCTTGCGCAACAGGTCCTGCAGCAGCCAGGTGTTGGAGGTGGCCGGTGCGCCGTTGATGGAATTGAGCGCGACCATGACCGCTCCCGCGCCTGCATCGATGGCAGCGCGATACGGCGGCAAGTAGTCGTTGTACATGCGCTGCGGGTCCATGTTGACGACGTTGTAGTCACGTCCGCCTTCGACCGCACCGTACAGCGCAAAATGCTTCACGCTGGCCATCACGCGGTTGGCGGCGATGGGCTTGGTGTCGCCCTGCAGGGCGCGTACCGAGACCTCGGCAATGCGCGAGACCAGGTAAGGATCTTCACCAAAGCCTTCAGACGTGCGGCCCCAGCGCGGATCGCGGCTGATGTCGACCATGGGTGCGAAGGTCATGTCGATGCTGTCGGCTGCGGCTTCCTCGGCGGAGATGCGCATGGCGCGTCCGACGATGTCCATGTCCCAGCTGGAGGCCAGCCCCAGGCCAATCGGGAAGGTAGTGCGGTGGCCGTGGATGACGTCATAGGCGAAGAACATCGGGATCTTCAGCCGCGAGCGCATGGCACCGTCCTGAAGCGGACGATTCTCGGGGCGGGTGATGGAATTGAAGGTGCCGCCGACGCGCCCGGCGGCCAGTTCCTCGGCCAGTTTCTTGGCGGGCATGTCAGGGCCGATGCTGATCAGGCGCAACTGCCCGATCTTTTCTTCCAGCGTCATCTGGCGCAGCAGGTCATCGATGAAGGCAGTCTTGTCGCCGAGCAAGGCGGGATTGGCTTGCGCGTAGG
The DNA here is from genome assembly GCF_057961335.1 of Herbaspirillum sp. Her4. Lineage (NCBI taxonomy): Bacteria > Pseudomonadati > Pseudomonadota > Betaproteobacteria > Burkholderiales > Oxalobacteraceae > Herbaspirillum > Herbaspirillum sp. Her4. The sequence continues at coordinate 1,038,142 of NZ_CM176330.1, forward strand.
CGGCCGGGCCGGTGAGCGCGGCGCTGCAGGCCAGCGCGCACAGGGTCATGGCCAGGGCCAGGCGGGGACGGCGCGTGGGCGCGGCTTGCCGCTCGGTAAGCTTGTGGGACACGGGTTTCCTCTCTCTTTTTTAAACTTTGGCGGCAGTCTGCCCTCTACTCTGTGACCTGCACAAGCGGGACAGCAGCCGGAGCGGCGGGAGCAATTATTGCTAGCGTTGTTTGATGCTTAGCCAGCCGGACGGTTCGCTATATTATTCTGTTTTGATGCCTGCGGGACACGCAGGCGCATGGCGGCGACCCGGGTTCCAACGTCCGCGCGCCGCTTCTTCATGGAGAAATGCATTGATCAGACATGGATTGAAATGGCCCCTGCTGCAGGGCCTGGTACTCGCGGCATCCCTGCTGACGGCCTCGGTACAGGCACAGAGCGCGCAGGGCTTCGACCTCAACCAGGCGGTGGCACGCGCGAAGGAACTGGCCGCCAAGCCCTATCAGAAGCCGGTGAGCAATCTCTCGCCGACCTTCGCGGCGATGCAGTTCGCCGATTACATGAAGATCCAGCCCAAGAGCGAGAAGTTCGAATGGCGCGACCAGAAGACGCCCTTCAAGCTGGCCTTCTATCACCAGGGCATGCAATTCAATGCCCCCGTAGCCATCCACGAAATCATCGATGGCCGCGTGCAGGACGTGGGCTACAGCACCGACCGCTTCAACTTCGGTGACCTGGCGCTGGCCAGGGACAGCACGGCACACCTGGGCTATGCGGGCTTCCGCGTGGTCTATCCCCTCAATCGCGATGACAAGGAAGATGAAGTCATGAGCGTGCTGGGCGCGAGCTACTTCCGCGTGATCGGCAAGGGACAGGTGTACGGACTCTCGGCACGCGGACTGGCGATCGATACCGCCATGATGAGCGGCGAAGAATTCCCGCATTTCACCGAGTTCTGGATACAGCGTCCGGCCCCGGGCGAAAAGCAGCTGACCTTCTACGCGCTGCTGGATTCGCCGCGTGCGACCGGCGCCTACAAGTTCACGCTCACGCCCGGCAAGGATGCCCTGCTCGATGTGCAGGCCCGCGTGTTCCTGCGCGCCGAGGTGGGCCGCCTGGGCATTGCGCCGCTGACCAGCATGTTCCTGTTCGGACCGAACCAGCAATCCTCGCGCCGCAACTTCCGTCCGGCCATTCATGATTCCAACGGCCTGGCGATCCACACGGGCAGCGGCGAGTGGCTGTGGCGTCCGTTGAACGATCCGCAGAACGTGGAAGTGAGTTCCTTCGAGGTCACCAATCCGCGCGGCTTTGGCCTCCTGCAGCGTGGCCGCGAATTCTCTTCCTATGAAGACCTGAAGGACCGCTACGACCTGCGTCCCTCGGCCTGGATCGAACCCAAGGGCGACTGGGGCAAGGGTGCCGTACAACTGGTTGAAATCCCGACGGCCGACGAGACCAATGACAACATCGTGGCCTACTGGGTGCCTGCGCAACAACCCGCACGCGGCACGCCGCTGGCTTATGACTATCGCATCCATTGGACCATGGATGAACCCGCCATCCTCAACAATGAAGTGGGCTGGGTGAAGCAGACCTTCCATACCGATGGCGAACTCACGCAAGCCAACCTGATCCGCGCCTTTGATGGCACCACGGCCTTGCTGGTGGACTTCACCGGTGGGCCGCTGGGTTCCCTGCCCGCAGGGACGGCGGTACAGCCGCAGGTGAATGTTTCCAACAATGGCGAACTGATCGATGCCCAGCTGCAGCCCAATCCGGCCATCAACGGCTGGCGCCTGACGCTGCGGGTGAAGATTCGCAACGTGGCGCAGGCAGTGGAATTGCGCGCAGCGCTCACCGCCAACGGCAAGCCGCTGACCGAGACCTGGAGCTATCAGCTGCCGCCGCGTTCAGATGTGCAGCGGACTTTCTGATGTCGGCGTAAATTATTTATATCAATAAAAAAGGGGATGTTCCGAATGGAGCAGCCCCTTTTTGCTTTGATGCGGAAAGATGATGCGATCAGCTCTCCACCGACTCCCCGCGCAGGCGTGCGATGACGCCATCGAGCGCATCGAGGTCGTTGAAGTTGATGATGAGCTGCCCCTTGTTGCGGGCACCGGTCTTGATGCTGACCTGGGTGGCCAGCAGGTCCGAGAGTTCTTCTTCCAGGCGCGCGATGTCGCGCGACTTGTCCTTGGCTTCGCGCGGCTTGGCGGCCTGCTCGGCGCTGGCGCGGGTGACCAGCTTCTCGGCATCGCGCACCGACATGCGCTTGGCCACGATCTGGTTGGCCAGCTGGATCTGCGTCGCCGAATCGACGGCCAGCAGCGCACGGGCATGGCCCATGTCGATGTCGCCAGCCATGAGCATGGTCTGCACCGGCTTGGCCAGGTTCAACAGGCGCAGCAGGTTGGAGACCGCACTGCGCGAGCGTCCTACGGCCAGTGCCGCCTGCTCGTGGGTGAAGGCGAAATCGGTGATGAGGCGATGAATGCCCTGGGCTTCTTCCAGGGGATTCAGATCCTCGCGCTGCATGTTTTCGATCAGGGCCATGGCGGCCGTGGTCTGGTCGTCCACGTTCTTGACCAGCACCGGCACCTCGGTCAGCCCGGCGATCTTGGCCGCGCGGAAGCGGCGTTCGCCGGCGATGATCTCGTAGGTATCTTTCCCGTTCTTCTGGCCGATGGCGCGGATCAGGATGGGCTGCAGCAAACCCTGTTCCTTGATCGAGGCCGCCAGTTCATTGAGCGCGCCTTCATCCATGCGGGTACGCGGCTGATACTTGCCGGCCTGCAGTTCGGTCACGGCCATCACCGTGGGCAGGCCCTGCGCAGCTTGCGCCTGGGCTTCTTCAGTGATGTCGGAGGAGCCGCCGAGAAGCGCGTCCAGTCCGCGTCCCAGACCCTTGGATTTTTTCGGTAGAGTTGCCATGCGATTGCCTGATGAAAACGATGCGTGATTACGGCGTTGGGAGGTGCTGCCATTGGAGCGTGAATTCAAGCGTCAATTCGCGTATGAATTCACGCCTGAATTCGCGCTGTGATCAGCGCCTGAATTACAGCGTCTTGATGCGTTCAACCATTTCCGCGCCGAAGGCGATGTAAGCCTGTGCGCCCTTGGACGAAGGATCGAAGGTCACCCCCGGCAAACCATACGAAGGCGCTTCAGCCAGTCGCACATTGCGCGGGATGACGGTCTTGAAGACCTTGTCGCCGAAGTGCTGTTCCAGCTGGTCCGAGACCTGCTGCGACAGCGTCATGCGCGGATCGAACATCACGCGCAACAGGCCAATGACTTTCAGCTCCGGGTTCAGCTTGGCGTGCACCTTCTTGATGGTGTTGACCAGGTCCGACAAGCCTTCGAGCGCGTAGTACTCGCACTGCATCGGGATGATGACGCCATGCGCCGAGCACAGCCCGTTCAGGGTCAGCATCGACAGCGCAGGCGGGCAGTCGATGAGGATGAAGTCATAGTCCTCGGCGACGGCGGCGAAGGCGATCTTCAGGCGCGCTTCGCGCTGTTCCAGTTCCACCATTTCCACTTCGGCACCGGCCAGTTCGCGGTTGGCGGGCAGCACGTCGAAGCCGCCGGCCTCCGAACGCTTGCGTACGGCGCGGATGTCGGACATGCCAAGCAGCACTTCATAGATCGAGCCTTCCAGCGTCGACTTGTTGATCCCCGCCCCCATGGTGGCATTGCCTTGCGGATCGAGGTCGGCCAGCAATACGCGCTGGTTCAGTTGTGCCAGTCCAGCCGCGAGATTGACTGCGGTAGTGGTCTTGCCTACGCCACCTTTCTGGTTGGCGACACAAAATATTTTTGCCATAGTTCGTTCTTATGAGTGCGTTATTGCGTGGTCAACTTGATGCCGAAACCGATCAGGAACACGCCGGCTGCCCGTGAGGCCAGCTTGGCGATGGTGCGATTGCGGGCCATGCGGCGCGCGGCGGCATTGCCGACGATGACCAGGAAACTGCCATACAGGAGGGTGCAGCTGCTGATGACTGCGCCCATCGTGAAGAAGGTCAGCGCGCCTTGCTGCGTGGCCGGATCCAGGAACAGCGGGAAGAAGGCCATGTAGAACACGATGGCTTTCGGGTTGAACAAGGTGACCAAAAAGCCGCGCCGGAAATCTGCGGCATTGGAAAAGGGTACGACTGTACCACCGCCCTCGCCTCTTGCAAACAGGAGACGTCCGCCCAGGTAGGCCAGATAGGCCGCGCCCAGGTATTGCAGGCCATGGAACAGCAAGGGATTGGCATGCAGCAAAGCGGCCACGCCGGCTGCGGCCAGGAACATCAGCACGATGTCGCCCAGCATGATGCCGGCCTGTGCCATGAAGCCGCCGCGCAAGCCGCTCTTGGCCGCGCAGGTGAGCATGCAGAAGGTGCCGGGACCAGGCAGGAGCAGGAACACCATGGTGGCCGCAATCAGTTGCCAGATGTCGGTGATGCCGAGGGAATGAAAGATCGCCTGCATGGTGGGTCTCCTTGAATGTGAGCGGCCCGGGTTGCTGCCCGGGCCGCTGGCCTGATGTGAGTACCGTGTTACGGCTTGCTCTTGACCACCCGCGCGGTATCGAACCCTTGCTTGGTGGCGTTGTTGAGTGCGTTCTCGTATTGCTCGTCACTGATGGTGGGCGTGCGCGAGAGGATCCACAGGTATTCGCGCGAGGGGCTGCCCACGGTGGCCAGGGTGTATTGATCGTCCAGGTCCATGATCCAGTAGTCACCCCACACCATCGGGATCCAGGACAGCCAGGCCGGCGCAAAGCGCACTTCCAGCTTGCTGTTGTTGCTGCCCGGGACCACCCGCGCCACGCCCTTGGCTTCCTCCGTGCCATCGGCCGTCTTGCAGCGGTTGACGACATCGATCATGCCATCATCGCGCGCGGAATACTCTGCGCTGGTGCCGGAAATGCATTTTTTCTGGAAGCTGTTGGGAATCTTGGCGATTTCGTACCACTTGCCGGCGTAACGCTTCAGGTCCACCGAAGGGACCGTCTTGACCTCCTGAGCAGAGGCGGATGCCATGCCCAAGCCGCCATAGGCTGCCATCGAGACCATGGTGGCCACCAGGGCCAGTTTCAGTTTGTTCATCAGGTCGTTCTTTCCATGAAGATGAGATGCCGTTCGGCATCCAGGCCCGGTACCTGCAGGGGCTGCACTTGCTGCACCTTCCACCCCGCCGGCAACCGGTCGATTTCCTCCTGCGGCAGCACGCCCTTGAGCGCGATGTACTTGCCACCTTGTTGCAGGAGGTGGTTCGACCATGTGACGAAGTCCTTCAGTTCCGCAAACGCACGCGAAGTGATGACATCGTATTGTTGCTCGACAGGCAACTGCTCGACCCGGGCATGCAGCACGGTCACATTGCCCAGGTGCAATTGGGCCTTCACCTGATTGAGGAAGGCGGTTTTCTTCGAGACCGTATCGACCAGGGTAATCTGCATCTGCGGCTGCGCCTCGGCCGCCCAGATGGCCAGCACGATGCCCGGCAGGCCACCGCCGGCACCCACATCCAGCACACGCTGGGCACCGGCGAAGGCCGACACCGCCGAGAGCGAATCGAGCAGATGGTGCGTCACCATCTGTGCCGGATCACGCAAGGCGGTCAGGTTGTAGACCTTGTTCCACTTGGCCAGCAGGGCCTGGTATGCCATCAGCTTGTCGATCTGGGCAGCGGAGAGCGCCAGGCCCATGGCCGTGGCGCCTTCCTTCAGGGTGCGGGTCAGATTGTTCAGGTCTGCAGTGTTGCTCATCCGTGATGCCTTGGTATTGATCTGGTTCGGGACGGGTGTCCGGTATTTTTCTTCACGCCGCCTGGTTGTCAGCGCCAGTAGCCTGTTTCAGGCCACCCTTCTTCAGGTGCACCAGCAACAGCGACAGCGCCGCCGGGGTCACGCCGGAGATGCGGGAAGCCTGGCCCAGGGTTTCCGGGCGATGCTTGTTGAGCTTCTGGCGGACTTCGATGGAGAGTGCCTTGACGTCCATGTAGTCGAGGTCGGCCGGCAGCTTCAGGTTTTCATTGTGATCCTGGCGGCTGATCTCGTTGGCCTGGCGCGCGATGTAACCGGCGTACTTGACCTGGATCTCGACCTGTTCACGCACCGGGCCCTCTTCGATGCCGGGGCCGGCCAGCGCCTGGCCTTCGGTGCCGGTCAGGCCCATGAGGCTGTCATAAGTCACGTTGGGACGGCGCAGCAGGTCCAGCAGGTTGTATTCGCGCTCGATGGCCTTGCCCAGCACGCGCTCGGCTTCAGCCGCGGCCAGGATGCGCGGGTTCACCCAGGTCGACTTCAGGCGCTCCATTTCACGTGAAACGGCTTCGCGCTTGCGCTCGAAGGCTTCCCATTGTGCATCGCCGACGCAGCCGAGTTCGCGGCCGATTTCGGTCAGACGCAGGTCGGCATTGTCTTCGCGCAGCGAAAGACGATACTCGGCACGGCTGGTGAACATGCGGTACGGCTCCTGCACGCCCTGGGTGACCAGGTCGTCGACCAGCACGCCGAGGTAGGCTTCATCGCGGCGCGGGGTCCAGGCTTCACGGCCCTGGGTCTGCAGGGCGGCGTTGATGCCGGCCAGCATGCCCTGGGCGGCCGCTTCTTCATATCCGGTGGTGCCGTTGATCTGGCCGGCGAAGAACAGGCCCTGGACCTGGCGGGTTTCCAGCGAGGACTTCAGGCCGCGCGGATCGTAATAGTCATATTCGATGGCATAGCCGGGACGCAGGATGTGGGCGTTTTCCATGCCCTTCATCGAGCGCACCAGTTCCAGCTGCACGTCGAATGGCAGGCTGGTGGAGATGCCATTGGGGTAGAACTCGTGGGTGGTCAGGCCCTCGGGTTCCAGGTAGATCTGGTGCGAATCCTTGCTGGCGAAGCGATGGATCTTGTCTTCGATGGAGGGGCAGTAACGCGGGCCCACGCCTTCGATGACGCCGGTGTACATGGGGCTGCGATCCAGCCCGCCACGGATGATGTCGTGGGTGCGGCTGTTGGTATGGGTGATCCAGCACGGCATCTGGCGCGGGTGCATGGCGGCATTGCCCATGACGGAGAACACCGGTACCGGATCGAGATCGCCCGGCTGCTCTTCCAGGATCGCCAGGTTGATGCTGCGGCCATCGATGCGCGGCGGGGTGCCGGTCTTCAAGCGGCCCTGCGGCAGCTTCAATTCCTTCAGGCGCGCCGACAGCGAGACCGCTGGCGGATCACCGGCACGGCCGCCGGAATAATTGTTCAGGCCAACGTGGATCTTCCCGTCCAGGAAAGTCCCGGCGGTCAGCACCACGGCACGGCCGGCAAAACGGATACCGGCCTGGGTGATGGCGCCGACGACGCGGTCGCCTTCCAGCATCAGGTCATCCACGGCCTGCTGGAACAGCCACAAGTTAGGCTGGTTTTCCAGGCGCGAGCGGATCGCCGCCTTGTACAGGATACGGTCGGCCTGGGCGCGGGTAGCGCGCACGGCCGGACCCTTGGAGGAATTCAGGATGCGGAACTGGATGCCCGCCTCGTCGGTGGCAATTGCCATCGCCCCACCCATGGCATCGACTTCCTTGACCAGGTGGCCCTTGCCGATCCCGCCGATGGAGGGATTGCAGGACATCTGGCCCAGGGTTTCGATGTTGTGCGTCAGGAGCAGGGTTTTCTGGCCCATGCGTGCTGCGGCCAGTGCAGCTTCGGTGCCGGCGTGACCGCCGCCAACGACGATGACGTCAAATTGTGTGGGGAATAGCATGATGCGGGCCTCGCGTAGAGGTGAGAACAGAGGCGAGATTATAAGACCTTTTATCTGGCGGGGTCGGAGGCAGGGTCCGTAGCTGTTGGTTTACCGCACTTCCCTGCCCTGCCAGACACTATCGGCCGACCGATTCGATAGTCTTGGCTGATCAATGAAACATCGATGGGGATTGTTTCACGTGAAACAGCGGGCTGGATTTTGTGGCTGAAGCAGGAATATGAATGAAAAAACGGAGCATCGCGCTCCGTCGTTTGGGTCGGGGGTCGGATGTTTCACGTGAAACACTCGGTGAAGTTTTTCGCTATTTGAGGAAGGCGTCGTAACCCGACTTCAAGATCAATGCTCCCACCACGACCAGGAACAACTTGCGCACAAAGACGCTGCCATGTTTCATGGCCAGTCGTGTACCCACCAGGGAGCCCCCGATGTTGAACACCGCCATCAGCAAGCCCAATTGCCAGATGACGTGTCCGCTATACCCGAACCAGCACAAGGCTGCCAGGTTGGTCGCAATGTTGACGAACTTGGAGACCGCCGATGCCGAGAGGAAGTCATAGCTGAATACCCGCACGAACAGGAACACCAGGAAGCTGCCCGTACCCGGACCAAACACGCCATCATAGAAGCCCACTGCCCCACCGATCAGCGCGGCGTACACGATTTCCCGGGTGCCGGTCAGCGTGGGCGCATGGGTGGTACCGAAGTCCTTCTTCTTCAAGGTGTAGAGGGCAACTGCGATCAGGACGAAGGGCAACGCCTTGCGAATCAGCTCGGTCGGGATATGGGTGACGACATAGGCCCCGAAGAAGGAAAACGCGAAAGCCGCCATCGCAGCCGGGGTCACGGTACTCCACCTCACGGCAACCTTGCGCGCAAAGTTGATGGCCGCCGCACTCGTACCCATCACTCCCGCGACCTTGTTCGTCCCCAGCAAGGTCGCCGGGGCAGTATTGGGAAATACTGAGAACAAGGTCGGCACCAGCACTAGCCCACCTCCTCCCACCACCGCATCGATCAAGCCGGCCACGAAGGCGGCGCTGCACAACACCACATAGTCCAGCATCACTTGCCCTCCGCTGACGAGGTGAAGAAACGCGCGGAAGCATCGGCAAGGGATGAAACAGGGATGAGCATGGGACGAGGGGAAATGAATGGACGGTGAAATGAACAAGGGGGAAGCCGGGTCACATTCTACCGCCCTGCCCCGCCCGGCATCAGCCACAGAGATGACGCTTTGGGCACTGTTGCGGAACACATCCCTGCTGTTCTGGCTGGCCCGTCATGAAGACAAAAAATTACCGCCGGGAAATCACCCTCAGGTGACTTGCCGGCGGCAGATGAAGTTTTAGGCTTCAGCTAAAAACTAGTGCGATCCCTTGGCTTGCCCCTTCCCGGCCAAGGCCAGGATCTCGCCCACGATGCCTTTTCGGAACGCCAGCACGCAGACGATGAAGATGAAGCCGGTCACAATCGTCACCGAATCTCCCAAGGTATTGAACCAGTCGATGCTGGTGACATTGGCCAGCCAGGCACCGATATCCCCGAGCTTGTTCTCCAGCATGATGATGATGATCGCGCCGACGATGGGACCGACAATGGTACCCAGGCCACCGACCAGGGTCATCAAGACCACCAGGCCGGACATGCTCCAGTGCACGTCAGTCAGGGTTTCGAAGCCCAGCACCAGCGTCTTGGTGGCACCCGCCAGACCCGACAAGCCGGCCGACAGCACGAAGGCCAGCAGCTTGTAGCGCGCCACGTCATAGCCCAGCGAGATGGCACGCGGTTCGTTCTCCTTGATGGCCTTGAGCACCTGGCCAAACGGGGAATGGATGGTCCGCACGATCAGCGCAAAGCCTGCCACCGCGATCGCCAGCACGACGTAGTACAGGGTCATGTCGCTGCCCAGGTCGATCACGCCCAGCAGCTTGCCGCGCGGCACGCCCTGCAAGCCATCCTCGCCACCGGTGAACGGTGCCTGCAAGGCCACGAAGAACAGCATCTGCGCCAGCGCCAGCGTGATCATGGTGAAGTAGATACCCTGGCGGCGAATCGCCAACAGTCCCATCACCAGGCCGATCAAGGCACCGGTCAGGGTACCGATGATCAGGCCCAGTTCGGTCGGCAAACCCCACACCTTCAGCGACTGGCCGCACAGGTAGCCGGCCCAGCCGAGGAAAGCCGCATGGCCGAAGGACAACAGGCCGGTGTAGCCGATCAGCAGGTTGAAAGCGCAGGCGAACAGCGCGAAGCACAGCATCTTCATCAGGAACACCGGGTAGATGCCGAACGGTGCCGCCAACAACAATATTAGTAAAACAGCAATTCCGATTTTCTTGTTCATGCCGGTCTCCGATTATTTCTCTTTGCCGAACAGGCCGGCCGGACGGACCATCAGGACGATGGCCATGATGATGAAGACCACGGTGGCCGACAGTTCCGGATAGAACACCCGGGTCAGGCCTTCGATCAGCCCCAGCACCAGCCCGGTGATGATCGAACCTAGGATGGAGCCCATGCCGCCGATGACCACCACCGCAAAGACGGTAATGATCAGGTTGGAGCCCATCAGCGGCGAGACCTGGATCACGGGCGCGGCCAGCACGCCGGCGAAGGCCGCCAGGGCCACGCCGAAGCCGTAGGTCAGGGTCACCATCAGGGGCACGTTGATGCCGAAGGCTTCCACCAGCTTGGGGTTCTCGGTACCGGCGCGCAGGTAGGCACCCAGGCGCGTCTTCTCGATCACGAACCAGGTGGCAAAGCAGATCACCAGCGAGGCCACCACGACCCAGGCGCGATAGTTGGGCAGCACCATGAAGCCGAGGTTGGTCGCGCCCTGCAGCAGGTCAGGCACCGAATACGGCTGGCCCGAGACGCCATAGATGGAGCGGAAGATGCCCTCGATCATGAGCGTGATGCCGAAAGTCAGCAGCAGCCCGTAGAGGTGGTCCAGCTTGTAGAGCCAGCGCAGCATGGTCTTCTCGATCACGATGCCGAACAGGCCCACCAGGATCGGCGCCACGATGAGCATGACCCAGTAATTGAGTCCCAGATAGGTCAGGCCCATCCAGGCCAGGAAAGCGCCCAGCATGTAGAGCGTGCCGTGCGCGAAGTTGATCACGTTGAGCAAGCCGAAGATCACCGCCAGGCCCAGCGAGAGCATGGCGTAGAAGGAGCCGTTGACCAGGCCCAGCAGCAGCTGGCTCAACAAGGCTTGCAGGGGTATGCCGAATAGTTCCATAAAAACCCGTTCATCCAGATGGGTGAAGAACGCCACCGCTTACAGCAAAAATCTGCCATCCCCGCGTGAACAGAAATGACAGATTTTGCTGGCTGTGCGATGGCCTTACTGCTTGATGCATGCAGCTCGATGCGAAAGGATCACTTCCAGGCCGCGCACTTGGATTCGGCCTTGGTGGTCCACGCCTGCTCTGCCGGAATGGTCTGCACCAGCTTGTAGTAGTCCCACGGGTACTTCGAATCCGCCTGGGCCTTCACCTGGTACAGGTACATGTCGTGCACCACGCGGCCGTCAGCGCGCAGGTAGCCGTTCTTCTGGTACAGGTCGTTGAACTTGGCCTTGCGCAGCGCAGCCATGACCTTGTCGGAATCATCGGTACCGATTTCCTTGACGATCTTCAGGTACTGCAGCGCGGCCGAGTAATCGCCGGCCTGCAAGGAAGACGGCATTTTCTTGCGCACGGCGAAGTAGCGCTTGGCGAAGGCACGGGTTTCCTCGTTGGCATCCCAGTACCAGCTGTCGGTCAGGTACAGGCCTTCGGTGTTCTTCAGGGTCAGCGAGTGCACGTCGTTGATGAACACCAGCAGACCCGCCAGCTTGGCCGTCTTGGTGATGCCAAACTCGTTGGCGGCCTTCACCGAGTTGATGAAGTCGCCACCGGCGTTGGCCAGGCCGATGATCTGAGCCTTGGAGCTCTGTGCCTGCAGCAGGAAGGAGGAGAAGTCGGAAGCGCCCAGCGGGTGCTTGACCGCACCCACCACGGTGCCGCCGGAGGCCTTCACGACGTTGGCGGTATCGGCTTCCAGCGAGTGGCCGAAGGCATAGTCAGCAGTCAGGAAGAACCAGCTCTTGCCACCCTGCTTCACCACCGCCGAACCAGTGCCCTTGGCCAGGGCCACGGTGTCGTAGGCGTAGTGCACGGTGTAGGGCGAGCACTCTTCATTGGTCAGGCGGGCCGTGCCGGCACCGACCGAGAAATACACCTTCTTCTTTTCGGCTGCAACCTTGGCGCTGGCCAGGGCGGTGCCGGAGTTGGTGCCACCGATCAGCACATCCACGCCCTGCTGGTCGAACCATTCACGGGCCTTGCTGGCGGCCACGTCGGCCTTGTTCTGGTGGTCGGCCACGACCAGTTCGATCTTCTTGCCGTTGATGGAACCGCCCATGTCGGCGATGGCCATCTTGATGGCTTCCGCGCCACCCTGGCCGTCGATGTCCGAATACACGCCCGAGATATCGGTAATGAAACCGATCTTGATCACATCCCCCGAGATCTGTGCCGAAGCCGGCGCGGTCGCGAATGCCGCAGCTGCTGCGGTAACGGCCAGTGCCATTGCCTTGAGTTTCATTTTCATCTCCTCTGTTATGAAGCCCGCTTGATGATTTCGATGCGAGACAACTTGGTGGAACGGGGAGAGGATCGCTCACCCCGCGGACGTACTTGTTGGCAGTACTTCTTAGTCGTGAAGCTGGTGATACCGGAAAAATCTGGAGGGCGTCCCGGCAGCGCAGCGTTGCCGGGACGCGGTGCTTAAACGCCGAGCAGTTCGTTCAAGGTCTGCATCTTCGCCTCCAGCTGGGAGGAAGCGAAGGATTCGACGATCTGGCCGTGTTCCATCACATAGAAGCGATCCGCCAGCGGCGCGGCGAAGCGGAAGTTCTGCTCGACCATGACGATGGTGTAGCCCTTGGCCTTGAGCGTGGTGATCATGCGGGCCAGGGCCTGCACGATGACCGGCGCCAGGCCTTCGGAGATCTCGTCGAGCAGCAGCAGGCGGGCACCGGTGCGCAGGATGCGGGCCACGGCCAGCATCTGCTGTTCACCACCTGACAGGCGCGTGCCCTGGCTGTTGCGACGTTCCTTCAGGTTGGGGAACATCTCATAGATCTCGTCGATGGACATGCCCTTGTCGGTCTTGGAGACGAAGGGCGGCAGCATCAGGTTTTCTTCGGCCGAAAGCGAGGAGAAGATGCCCCGCTCTTCCGGGCAGTACCCCACGCCGTAGTGGGCGATCTTGTGGGTGGCCAGGTTGATGGTTTCCTGGCCGTTGATCTTGATCGAGCCCTTGCGGGTACCGACCAGGCCCATGATGGAACGCAGCGTGGTGGTGCGGCCGGCGCCGTTGCGGCCCAGCAGCGTCACCACTTCGCCCTGGTGGACGTTCAGGTTGACGTTGTGCAGGATGTGCGATTCGCCGTACCAGGATTGCAGATCGCTGATCTGCAGCACCAGCGGCACGGAAGAAGAAGACGTCGTCATGGCAGCAGCATTCATGGTGGCGGTACTCATCAGTGAGCCCCTTGCAGTTCGGCCGAGGTGCTGCCCATGTAGGCTTCCATCACCTGCGGATTGCGCGAGACTTCTTCATAGCTGCCTTCGGCCAGCAGCGCGCCGCGTTGCAGCACGCTGATGCGGTCGCAGATGCCGGAGATCACGCTCATGTTGTGCTCCACCATCAGGATGGTGCGGCCGGCCGAGACCTTCTTGATCAGGGCGGTGACACGGTCCACGTCTTCGTGGCCCATGCCCTGGGTCGGTTCGTCCAGCAGCATCAGTTCCGGCTCCATGGCCAGGGTGGTGGCGATCTCCAGGGCGCGCTTGCGGCCGTACGGGAGGTCCACCGTGGTGGTGCGGGCAAAACTGGTCAGGTCCACTTCTTCCAGCAGCTGCATGGCGCGCTCGTCGAGCTGCTTCAGGCTCTCGCCGTTCTTCCAGAAATGGAAGGACGTACCGAGCTTGCGCTGCAGGCCGATGCGCACGTTTTCCAGCACGCTCATGTGCGGGAAAACAGCAGAAATCTGGAAGGAACGAATGATGCCCTGGCGCGCGATCTGCGCAGGCGCATCCATGGTGATGTCTTTGCCGTTGAACAGGATCTGGCCCGAGGTCGGGACCAGGAACTTGGTCAAGAGGTTGAAGCAAGTCGTCTTGCCGGCACCATTGGGGCCGATCAAGGCATGAATGTGACCGCGCTCAATTTGCAGGTTGACCGCGCTTACTGCCGTGAAACCCTTGAATTCCTTCGTCAGGTTTCTTGTCTCCAGAATGACGTCTGTCATGGTCTCTTCTTTCCCTTTGATGCCCGCGCCGGTGGATCCGGTCGTCAAGGCCTGCCTGCTGCAGAACACTGAATCTTTTGGATTCAGGAACCGCTTTGTTTACCTGGCGAATCGAGAAGCTAGTTTTAATATTTGGCGCATAGTAGCCGGTTCGTACCATTCATACAATACGTATAAGTACCGTATGGTCCAGCGGCTGGGAATTGCCGTCTTATGCCCGGGAAAGCAGGCTGGACGCGACTTTCTCGGCGATCATGACAGTCGGGGAATTGGTGTTGCCGGAGGTGATGGAGGGCATCACGGAGGCATCGGCCACACTCAATCCTGACACGCCACGCACCCGGCATTGGGCATCGACCACGGCCATTGCATCATCACTGCGACCCATGCGGCAGGTACCGACCGGATGGAAGATGGTGGTGCCCACTTCACCGGCGGCGCGATACAAATCGGCTTCACTTTCATACTGCGTGCCGGGCTTGTATTCCTCCGGGCGATAACGCGAGAGTGCGGGTGAGGCCGCGATGCGGCGAGTCAGGCGCAGAGCGTTGGCGGCGACCTTGAGGTCTTCTTCGGTAGAGAGATAGTTGGTGGTGATGCGCGGGGCCAATGCGTGATCGGTCGAGCCCAGGCGTACATGGCCGCGCGAAGTCGGACGCAGGTTGCATACGCTGGCGGTGAAGGCCGGGAAGGCGTGAAGAGGATCCCCGAATTTTTCCAGCGACAGCGGCTGCACGTGATACTGCAAGTTGGCGCTGGCCTGCTGCGCATCGGACTTGGCAAAGGCACCCAGCTGCGAGGGCGCCATCGACATCGGGCCGCTTTGCAGGAGCAGGTATTCCAGTCCGATCTTCATCTTGCCGACCAGAGTGGACGCCATGGCGTTGAGGGTCCTGGCACCATCGACCTTGAAGACCATGCGCATCTGCAGGTGATCCTGCAGGTTCTCGCCCACGCCCGGCAGCGCATGCACCACCGGGATCTGGTGCTGCTGCAACAGGACCGGATCAGCGATGCCCGACATCTGCAGAATGTGCGGCGAACCGATGGCACCGGCACAGAGGATGGTCTCCTTCGCTTCGGCAAACCAGGCACTGCCCCCGCCGGTGAATTCGACACCGGTACACACCGGCCCCTGCTCGCCCTGCTCCATGCGCAGGCGGCTCACGTGGGAGCCGGTCATGATGGTGAGGTTGCCATCCTTCATGGCAGGCCGCAGGAAGGCCTTGGAAGCGTTCCAGCGCACGCCGCGCTTCTGGTTGACGTCGAAGTAGCCAGAGCCCTCGTTATCGCCGCAGTTGAAGTCCTCGACCTTGGGGATGCCATTCTCGGCGGCCGCATCGCGGAAGGCATCGAGGATGTCCCAGCGCAGGCGCTGCTTCTCCACGCGCCATTCACCGCCAGCACCGTGGAACTGGCTGGCACCGAGGTGATAGTCCTCGCTCTTCTTGAACAGTGGAAGGACGTTCTGCCAGCGCCAGCTGTCGTCACCCGTGACTTCGGCCCAGTGATCGTAATCACGCGCCTGGCCACGCATGTAGATCATGCCGTTGATGGAAGAGCAGCCGCCCAGCACCTTGCCGCGCGGGTAGATCAGGCTGCGGCCATTGAGGCCCGGATCGGCCTCGGTGCGGAACATCCAGTCAGTGCGTGGATTGTTGATGCAGTAGAGATAGCCGACCGGGATGTGAATCCAGATGTAGTCGTCCTTGGCCCCCGCTTCCAGCAGCAGCACCTTCTTGCCGGTCTGGCGCGAAAGCCGGTTGGCCATGACGCAGCCGGCGGTGCCGGCACCAATGATGATGTAGTCGTATTGCCCTGCCGATTGCATGGTGTCTCCGCTGGCTTGTTCTTGTGATCTTGTCGTCTGCCGCCGCCCCCTGTCACGGCAAGAGGCGGCCGGCGCCCTGCTTACTTCGCCACCGGCATGGTGAACTCCGCCCCCTTGCCGATGGTGGCCGACCAGCGCTGCATGATGGACTTGTAGCGCGTATAGAAGCGGATGCCCTCTTCGCCATAGGCATGGGTATCGCCGAAGAGCGAACGCTTCCAGCCGCCGAAGGAATGCCAGGCCATCGGCACCGGGATGGGCACGTTGATGCCCACCATGCCGACCTGGATGCGGCGCGAGAATTCATGCGCGGTATTGCCGTCGGCCGTAAAGAGCGAGACGCCATTGCCGTACTCATGCGCGTTGATCAGTTGCACAGCCGACGCGAAGTCCGGCACGCGCACCACGCACAGTACCGGACCGAAGATTTCTTCCTGGTAGATCTTCATCTCGGTCGTGACATTGTCGAAGAGCGTGCCGCCGATGAAGAATCCTTCCTCATGGCCCGGCACCTTCAGGCCGCGGCCATCGACCAGCAGCTTGGCACCGGCATCCACGCCGCTCTGGATGTAACCCTCCACCTTGGCCTTGTGGGCGGCGGTGACCAGCGGGCCCATCTCGGCGTCATCCTCCATGCCGTTCTTGACCTTGAGCGCCTTCACGCGCGGGATCAGTGCGTCCACCAGCTTGTCGGCCACGCTGCCCACGGCCACCGCCACCGAGATCGCCATGCAGCGCTCGCCGGCCGACCCATAGGCCGCACCGATCAGGGCATCGACGGCCTGCTCCAGGTTGGCGTCGGGCATGACCACCAGGTGGTTCTTGGCACCGCCCAGTGCCTGGGCGCGCAGCGGGAAGGTACCGGCACGCTCGGTGGCCTTGCGGTAGATGTATTCGGCAATCGGGGTGGAGCCGACGAAGGACACTGCCTGCACCTCCGGATGTTCCAGCAGCGCGTCCACGGCCACCTTGTCGCCCTGGACCACGTTGAAGACGCCATCCGGCAGGCCGGCGCGCTTGAACAGTTCAGCCAGCATCAGCGAAGGTGAAGGATCGCGCTCGGAGGGCTTCAACACGAAGCTGTTGCCGGTCGCAATGGCGATCGGCGCCATCCACAGCGGCACCATCACAGGGAAGTTGAACGGCGTGATACCGGCAGTCACACCCAGCGGCTGGCGCAGGTTCCAGTTGTCGATGCCGCCGCCGATGTTGTCGGTGAACTGGGTCTTGAGCAGTTGCGGGATGCCAGTGGCGAATTCGACGATCTCCAGGCCACGCGTGACCTCCCCTTTCGCATCCGAAAACACCTTGCCGTGCTCCAGCGTGATGGCCTTGGCCAGCGCATCGTGGTTCTGCTCGATCAGCTCCTTGAACTTGAACAGCACCCGCGCCCGCTTCAAGGGAGCCGTCTCGGCCCAGGCCGGTGCCGCCGCACTGGCGGCTGCCACGGCCGCATTGACTTCCTGCACCGAGGCCAGCGAGACCTTGGCGGTGGCAGCACCGGTGGCCGGATTGAAGACATCCTGGCTGCGGCCGCTCTCGGAGCGGGAAATCTGGCCATTGATGAAGTGATCGATGTGCGGGAGGCTCATAAGGTTTCCTTTGGTGTTTTCAATGAAGGTGGAAGGCGCTGTCTCCTGCTCCCTCCTGCAATCTGGCCAGTCCGTCACCCCGACGGACCCATGGCATGGATGAGCAAGAATAGTCGCCCACCCGCCGGACATCCAATGAGGAATTATCAAGAGCAATATAAAGATTGCTTATAATCTGGACTTTCTTGTACACACGCTACCCACAAGATCCTCACAGCCTGGTCACAGGGATATCCACGGGTTTATCCACACCCAGGATCGTGAAGAAGAAGGATCAATTGCGGGAGAAGACGATGGATCTGACCCAGTTACGCGCATTTATCACAGTCGCCCATGAGGGCAACCTGACCCGGGCCGCTGAAAAACTGCATCTCACCCAACCCGCAGTGAGCCTGCAGATCAAGGCCTTGCAGGAAAGTCTTGGCATCGGATTGTTCAATCGGAGTGCATCCGGCATGGTCCTCACCGCCGAGGGCAACACATTGTTGCCGCTGGCCGAGCGCGTCCTGTCCGATGTTCAGGCTTTACGGCGGCACGCGACCGACTTGCGATCGAGTGAAAATATCGTGTCCGGGACATTGGCCATCGGCACGATCCTGGATCCGGAGTTCATCCGGCTCGGCGCTTTCCTGAAGTTGCTGGTCGAGCGCCATCCGCAATTGTCGACTCAGCTGGCGCATCACATGTCAGGATCGGTCCTCAATGAAATCCGGGCTGGCCATCTGGATGTGGGATTCTTCCTGGGCGACCCCGGCAAAGGTTTTCATGCGATGACGCTGACCTCGTTCAGCTACAACGTCATCGCGCCCGCGGGCTGGAAGAACCGCGTCTCGGGCAAGGGATGGAAGGAACTGGCGCGGCTGCCGTGGATCTGGACGCCGCCAGAATCCGCGCATCATCGTCTATTAAGCAAGATCTTCGCTCAACATCAGATAAAACCACAGACTGTAGCCTTGGTTGACCAGGAATCATCGATGCTGGATCTGGTGAAATCGGGGGTGGGATTGTCCTTGGCGCGCGAATCGATCGCGCTCAACCAGGCTCACGCGCATGGCTTGGTCATTGCAGATGCTGTCGAACTGTCGACTGAACTCAGCTTCATTGCATTAGAAAAAAGACAACATGAAGCAGCGATCAAGGCGGTTTTCCAACTGCTGCAACAAGTCTGGCAGAACTGAGCGCGACTAGAAAGTTGCTGTATTGACATCTCAATGGGTTGCATTAAAGCAATATCTTTCGGAAATCTCCTTCTTCCTGCCGAACCTAAAGGACTTTTCATCCGTATCAGGAGCTTGCCAAGGGCTTTTGAAGCGGTTTTTGGGGTTGAAAGCCAATTTTTTGGAAAGATGTCCACTGCGCACGCGCTTTCGGTTCTTTAATTCAGATGTGGATATATATAAGTAGTAGTAGTTGTTAACGTCGCCAAGAACTGTGGATAACTCGGTTTACACGAAAAAAATCAAGACTTTAGCTTTCTGATAAACGCTTGGTAAGCTTCTGCATTATCGAGGCACAGATTCTGGACAAAAATTCGGCCGTGGATAAATCGGCGAGATATACCCAAAACGCCCAGCGGATATGCAGAGACTTATCCACAGGTGGTCTCCAAACCCCACAAAATTACGGCATGGACTCCAAAAAACCTTTCCTGATCGCAATTCAGCCTTCGGGTTTGCAATTTGAACAAGTCGCCGGACTCTCGGTGTTGCAATCAGGCTTGCGCGCCGGCATCCGGCTGCCGAATTCCTGCCGGAATGGCACTTGCCGGACTTGCATGTGCAAATTGTTCACAGGCGAGATCGCTTATCAGATCGAATGGCCCGGCCTGACGCGAGAAGAAAAGGCCGAAGGCTGGATCCTGCCTTGCGTGGCCGAGGCCCGAAGTGACCTGGTGCTCGACGTTCCAGCCGCCGTCGACCTGAAGGCTTGATGTTTTATCCACAGCGGTCCCCGGAACCGGTCGATTTTTAGCCGACAAACCCCGATCACCTCTCCCTGTGGATAAAAAAAGCCGCCCTAGGCGGCGCGGAGGCCGCTGGCAGGATTTCTTTTCCACAGCGCTCTGCACCCTGCGTTCTCTCTGACTGCGTCGCCCAGGGCGTCATTCAATGCCGTTGCCGACGATCAGCTGTAAAAACACCTGCACAGCAAGCTTTTCCTGGTCGACAAGCGCCTTCATCCACGAACACCTTTGTTTTGCCCACAGCCGGTAGCGGTCCTGATGGCTTGCAAACCAAGCCGCGTCGCGCGCGAAAGCTCGCGCGCTTAGGCTTTAAATCTAAGTTGTTTATAAAATTAGTAGTGATGGTTAACGTCAGTCTTGCGTTGTGGATAACCTTGTTTACGTGTGAAAAATCAGCTGTTTACGAAAAGGACAACGCCTTGGGCAAGGTCTGTATGAAGTCATAACCGATCTTGGATAAAAATCCGCCTTTGGATAACTTTTTGACTTTTCCCCAAACGATGAAAAAGTTATTCAGAACTTTATCCACAGGCTGAGCGGAAATTGACGGATTCGCGTCGTGAAGGCAGGGAATTTCGGGATGTCACCGATTTCAGGCAATTCGACCCCGATTTAAGTCCTTGGCATGGGGGAAACAGGGGGCAGGAAGGGGGATTTCGGGAAATTTGCCCACAGGTGAAAAAAGCCGACAGCAGCCAAGGTGCATCGCGACTCATCCGAAATCACATAAAAAGCCAGCGGGCCAGGAAAGTTATCCCCTGGCCCGCCGGCTTTTTTCATGGTGTTTTTAGGCTGCCTATTTTTTAGGCGTTGACTTCAACGGCAGGGATTTTCCCGGTGGCGGGGCCTGCGGCGCCTTCTTCACTTCCTCCAGCAGCTGGCCACATTCGGCCTTCTGATCACCATCGATATTGATGAGGGGCAGGATGGCCGTTACGGGTGCCAGCAGGCCGAGCGCCACCGCACCGCCAGCGCGCAGTGCCAGCACACCCTTGTTCACGCCGACATCCGGATTCTTGAAGCTGCCCTTCACGTACAGCGGCGAGCGCAGCGAGATGATGCGCAAGCCCTTGCTGCGTGGATGCACGTTCAGGTCCAGCTGTTCGTGCTTCATGTCGATGCTGCCATCGACCACGATCAGGGCGTCTTCGGTGTCCAGCAGCAGGGTCTTCACATTCATGACGCCATCGCGCACCGGCAAGTCGCCGGCCAGGCAATTGAGCCTGACCTCCTTGTCGCCAAACAGCTTGCTGATGACCACGTTGCCCACGTTCAGGCCCGCCGCTTCCAGCAGGAATTTGCTGATCGCACCCTGGTTGACCAAGGTCTTCACTTCGCCATTGGCCGAGCCCAGCATGGCGGCGACAGAATTGCCCGTCGCGCTCAGCTTCGCATCGCCGTTGATCTCGCCGAAGCTGGTACGGGAGGCATCGAGCTGGGGATAGAGTTTCTGGATCTTCAGCTTGCGTGCAGAAAGCTTCATCTCGGACTTCATGCGTGCCGCCTGCCCATCCAGCCGGATGGTGGAGGTCAGGTTACCGCCGGCCACGCCGAAATTGAGGGGATCGAGCGTCAGCACCTTGTCCTTGAGGATCAGATGCGCCTGCAGGTCGCTGATGGGCAGTCCCTGCTGGCGCGTGATGCTTTTGCCGGTGAAGCGCACATCCGCATCCAGTGCGCCCCAGGCATCGGTACTGAAGGTCTTGACCGGCAACACCTTGTCGCCGGGCTGGCGCTCCTCGGCACCACGCTGGGCTTTCTCCGCATTGGAGTCGGCACCGATCAGCGGCGCCAGATCATCAAAGCGCAGCACGTTGGAGGTCAGCGCCCCGGTCAGTTGCGGGCGTGCGCCCCCGGTCAGGTAGTCCAGGCTGCCGTTGAGATCGCTGTCGCCGACCTTGCCGCTGAAGTCCTGGTAATGCCACTCGCTGCGATCCGGGGAGATCTTGCCGATCAGGCGGCCCTCGGTGGCGAAGGGCGGCGTTTCCGGCAGCAGCACGCCGGTCAGGGGATAGAGATTGCCCATGCTGGCCCCGGCAATCGACAGCCGCAGGTCCAGCGCGGCCAGTTCGGCCGGCTTGGTCAGGGTGCCGCGCACGCCGATGGCGGTCTTGCCGACCTTCACCTGGGCCTGCAGCGGATACGGTTGCTGCTGGTCCTGCAATGACAGCACGCCGCCGGCCTTGCCTTCACCTGCAACCGGCGCGCCGTTGAAACTGCCGCTCAGCTTCCAGCCCAAGCCATAGACCTTTTCCTTGTCGGGATCGAGGGTGTCGATGTCGGCCTTGATGTTGATCTTTTGCACAGCGTCGTTGAGGGCCAGCTTGCCTTGGCGCAGGCTGATGCGGCCCAGTTGCAGCTGCCAGGCCGATGGAGTGCTGCTATCGGTCTTGAAAGTCCAGTTGTTCACAGCCTCGCGGTTGCGCAGCAGAGAAACTGAAGGATCCTGCACTTCCAGCGACGGCAGGGAAATCTTGTGCACAAGCAGCGGCAAGGGATTGAGCGTGAAAGTGACTTGTCGCACTGTCGCCATCTGGCCTGAGGACGCGAACGCTGCCGGATTGCCCAGGCGCAGATTCTCCGCCTGCAAGCGCGGCCACGGCACCCAGCGCGCCCAGAAGCCGGCCGGCGGCGTGGTCGGCTCAGGTCGTTGCCAGTGCAGGGAGAGATTGCCGTCGATGGCGAACTCGCGCCCGGTGGCGGCCGAGACGCGGGTATTGATCCAGGGCTTGGCCCGGTTCCAGTCGAAGGTAAGAATGAAAATGACCGCGGCGGCGATCACGAGGACGAGGCTGGCAAGCAGCCAAAGGAGGATTCTGGTCAGGCGCGGCATCGGGTCGGCTTCCCTGGTTGGGGTTATCAACAGGCGCCGATGCGCGCGGAGGGCGGTTTTCCAGGCGCCTGTCTCCGGGACGCCTGTGGATGAGTCAGTTCGGGAAAGCCGTTGTCCGCACGCGCTACATCAGCGCTTCATGTTGATACGACCGAATTCGTCATGGGTTGTTGCAGACAAGTGCGCACGCAGCCACTTGTGGGCAGGATTGCGGGCGTCGCGTTCATGCCAGAGCATGTCGACGTGCTCCTCCGGCGTCTGGAAGGGCAATTCCTTCACCACCAGCGCTTCGGCCATGCCGGTGGCCGCCACCAGGTGGCGCGGCAGCACGGTGATGAGCTCGGAGCTGGCCACGATCCGCCCGGCCGTGAAGAACTGGTTCACCGTCAGCAGGATCTTGCGCTCGCGGTTCATGCCCGCCAGCACATCATCGATGACGGCATGGGGTTTGCCGGACAGGCTCACCAGCAGGTGATCAGCGCTGCAGTAGCTATCCAGCGTCAGCGGCTGGCCGGCCAGCGGATGGTTCTTGTGCATCACGCAGACGTACTGGCCGGTGTAGAGCCGCGCATGGCTGATCTGGCTCTTGGCCATGCCCTGGCCATCGGCCAGCTGCGCGGTCACGCCGGGGAAGAAGCCCACGGCCAGGTCGATGTCCCCGCGCAGCAGCATGGCGCGCGGATCGCGGGTGGTCAGCGGCATCATGCGGATCTTGATGCGCGGAGCGTCGCGCATGATGGTGCGCACCAGCGAAGGCAGCCACAGCGCGGCCGTGGCATCCACCATGGCCATGCGGAAGGTGTTCTGGGCACGCGAGATGTCGAAGCTTTCCGGCGCAATCACCGCTTCCAGCTCGGACAGCGCCCGGCGCACGGTCGGCCACAGTTCTTCGGCGCGCGGCGTGGGCTTGACGCCGTGGGCGGTGCGGATCACCAGGTCATCGTTGAGGGTGTCGCGCAGGCGGCGTAGCGCATTGGAGACAGCCGGCTGCGTCATGGCCAGCAAATTGGCGGCGCGCGTGAGGTTCTGCTCGGTCATGACGGCGTCGAATACGCGCAACAGGTTCAGGTCCAGGGTGAGAAAGCTCATAGGGCGGGCCTTTGCGGCGGTAAGGAGAGGCAGTATGGACGCCGGTGATCGCCGGCAGAAAGATTATTCACAGATTATATAACTGATATCCGAAACGGAAAGTGGGCAAACAAATGTGAGTTCACTACACTGCAATGCAACATAACACACAACGTCAAGGATCGAATCATGGCAATCATCGCACAAAGCACCAACAGCACCTTCAAGAGCAAGTTCGCCGCCGTCATGCGCAACATTTTCATCCACTTCGTCAAGGCCCACGAGCTGCAAGCCGTTGCTCTGGTCGCCGCCGAACAGGATCGCGCTACCGGTGCCCGCCAGCTGAACCGCATGGCCGACAAGTTCGAAGCCACCCAGCCGAACCTGGCTGCTGAACTGCGCTTCATCGCTTCGCGCGGCTAATCGAAGGTTTCTGCTTCACCAGATTCAAGTTTTATCGGTCGCGCATGACTTCTGCGTGACCTTGGCATCAGCCCCGAGCGGCCGATGCCGGTAGTGAAGGATTTCGGTAGTTCCCGGCGCGTACGGCGCTTATGTTGACGCTGATTCGATCAACGCGTCAGGACACCGATCCGTTGTCTCCTCCTCCCTCTTTAGGAAGGATTAACCCCGCAGGCTCAGCCTGTGGGGTTTTTTTTTTGTGGGTCGGCTACGAGCCCCGTCCGGAGGGCTTCCTGCCTTTGCAGGCTTCATGTCCGGATGGCCGGATGTGAGCGTTTTGCCCGATTTCCCCATGTCAGATATTCAGCGCCCTCGGGCTTGGCGTCAAACGGCGTTGTAAATCCGCATCGGTTCCGTCAAGAAAGGTGTGTCGGAGCGACTGCATCGGCGGCCCCTGACCGGCTTGTCTCGCGCTTGACGCGGGTTCCAGGGCGATATGAAGAGTTTTGCATGCTGAAAGCCCTTTATTCACAAACGCTATAACTGATATGAGAACTCTAAAGTAGTCATACAGGGTCCGAACCATCATACTGCGACGCAACAACAGTGAACTTGAACGCCGCGCAGTCGTGTCGCGGCCTGATTATCAGAGGTAGAAATATCATGTCCTTCCTGAACCTGGCCTTTCCCGCAGAAGCAGCCCTGCCCTTCGCGCAGTCCTTCTTTGGTTTGATCGCGGCTTATGTCCGTCCGGCGCTGGGTCTGGGGGCACTGGTGACCTTGGTGATGGTGTTCAAGCCGCTGATCCTGGGACTGGCACAAGCCGCCGTGCTGCTGGTCAAGCCGCGCAAGTCGCTGGAGCAACGCATCCTGGCGCACAAGTTCAGCGGCAAGATGATGCTGAACCGCATGGCCAATGAATACAGCCTGTCCCAACCGAGTTTTGCCGCCGAACTGCGCAACATGGCCGCGCGTGACTGATCCAGTCCCCGCCTGACCATAGTTCGAGGCCCACCGGCTTCTGGTCGTGTAGTAGAGTTTTGTAGGTCGTACTGTGTCTCCTCCTCCCTCTTTAGGAAGGATTAGCCCCGCCAGCGCAAGCTCGCGGGGCTTTTTTTTGTCCACAGCCCGCGTCATGGCCGGCGGCAATCGTGATAACTTGTTCATCTGACTATCATCACAGCCTCACCGCAAGACATCATGTGCCAGCTTCTCGGAATGAACTGCAACACCCCCACCGATATCGTCTTCAGCTTCACCGGCTTTGCCACCCGTGGCGGGCTGACCGATCATCATCGCGATGGCTGGGGGATCGCCTTCTTCGAGGGCTCCGGGGTGCGCACCTTCGTGGATCACCAGGCCGCCGTGGAGTCGCCGGTGGCCGAGCTGATCAAGCGCTATCCGATCAAGTCGCAGCACGTCATCGCCCATATCCGCAAGGCCACGCAAGGCCGCGTCACGCTGGCCAACTGCCATCCCTTCGTGCGCGAGCTCTGGGGCCGCTATTGGGTGTTTGCCCACAATGGTGACCTGAAAAGCTTCACCCCCACGCTGGACGGGCCTTTCCGGCCGGTCGGTACCACCGATAGTGAACTGGCCTTCTGCTTCATCCTGCAGGAGATGCGCAAGCGCTTCGGTGACACCCTGCCCTTGCTGGCCGACCTGCGCGTGGCGCTGCGCGAGATCGTCGACGGCATCGCCAGCCATGGCACCTTCAACATGCTGCTCTCGGATGGCTCGGCGCTTTATACCCACTGCTCCACGAATCTCTATTACATCGTCCGCCAGCATCCCTTTGCCAAGGCCAAGCTGTCGGACGAGGATCTTTCGGTCGACTTTTCCGAAGTCACCACCACCAATGACCGGGTGGCCGTGATCGTCACCCAGCCGCTGACCGACAATGAAGTCTGGACCCAATATCAGACTGGTGAAATGAAGGTCTTTGTCGATGGTGCCGTGGTCGACTGAGGCCGGCCTTTTTGTTTTATCCACAGCCGGTTTTTTCCTTCAGTTCATATTGCCCACAGGGGAAATCGGGGACAGGATCCGTCCCGATTTCCGGTTTTGCACAGGCTGTTACAAAAAACATCGTCCCCAAGGATGAGCTTGTCTTGTCCACAAGCGGGCTACTCTGTCCCCCTATCACCCGCCCCTCAAGCGCCTTTGCGTGAACGTCACGAAGATGGCTGCTGCGCAGCCTGTGGATAGATGAAGCTTTTCAGGGTTTTTTGACGGTTCGCCTGTGGATAACTTAAGTTTACCGGAGTAAAATGCGTCCCTCGTTTCGCGCCCGGACGACTTCGTCCACAGGCCCGTCCTTTGGATGCGGCAGTCGGGCGCCGCAATCATCCGACAAGAAAGCTTCATGGAAAACTTCTGGCAGGCCTGCTCCCACAAACTTGAGCAGGAGCTGACGCCTCAGCAATACAGCGCCTGGATCAAGCCGCTGGTCCCGCTCGACTTCGAGGACGGGCTGCTGCGCATCGCCGCGCCCAACCGCTTCAAGCTGGACTGGGTCAAGACGCAGTTCGCCAACCGCATCACTGCGCTGGCCTGCGAGTTCTGGGACGCGCCCACCGAAGTGCAGTTCGTGCTGGACCCGCGCGGCAACCAGGGCCGCCGCCCGGCCGCCAATGCGCAAGCCAATGGCGGTGGCGCCAGCGGCCTGGGTTTGCCCAACCACGAGCAGCTGCACCTGGATCCGGAACCGGCCCAGCCGGTGCGCGCGGTTGCCCCGCGCCAGGAACAGTCGCGCATCAACCCGGTGCTGACCTTCGACAACCTGGTGACCGGTAAGGCCAACCAGCTGGCGCGCGCGGCCGCGACCCAGGTGGCCAACAACCCTGGCACGTCCTACAACCCGCTGTTCCTGTACGGCGGCGTGGGTCTGGGTAAAACCCACATCATCCATGCCATCGGCAACCAGGTGCTTGTGGATAACCCGGGCGCCAAGATCCGCTACATCCACGCCGAGCAATACGTGCGTGACGTGGTGACGGCCTACCAGCGCAAGGGCTTTGACGACTTCAAGCGTTATTACCACTCGCTGGACCTGCTGCTGATCGACGATATTCAATTCTTCGGCGGCAAGAGCCGCACTCAGGAAGAATTCTTCTACGCCTTCGAAGCCCTGATCGCGGCCAAGAAGCAGATCATCATCACCAGTGATACCTATCCCAAGGAAATCAGCGGCATGGATGACCGCCTGATCTCCCGCTTCGACTCCGGCCTGACGGTAGCCATCGAGCCGCCCGAGCTGGAGATGCGGGTGGCGATTTTGATGAAGAAAGCTTCCGCAGAAGACGTGGTGCTGTCCGACGACGTCGCCTTCTTCGTGGCCAAGCACCTGCGTTCCAACGTGCGCGAGCTCGAAGGCGCGCTGCGCAAGATCCTGGCCTACTCCCGCTTCCACGGCAAGGACATCACCATCGACGTGGTCAAGGAAGCCCTGAAAGACCTGCTCTCGGTGCAGAACCGCCAGATCTCGGTGGAAAACATCCAGAAGACCGTGGCCGATTTCTTCAACATCAAGGTCGCGGACATGTATTCCAAGAAGCGCCCGGCCAACATCGCCCGGCCGCGCCAGATTGCCATGTACCTGGCCAAGGAGCTGACCCAGAAGAGCCTGCCGGAAATCGGCGACCTCTTCGGCGGGCGCGACCACACCACGGTGCTGCACGCGGTGCGCAAGATCGCCGCCGACCGCGCCAAGAGCCCGGAATGCAATCACGAGCTGCACGTGCTGGAACAGACCCTGAAGGGTTGATCCGCTTGCCACCGCACAGGCGCGAAAACGCCTGTGGATAAATCGACATGCCGCCCGCTTCCAGCGTGAACCGGGCGGCATTTCTTTTCCACAGGGCAGCGCGGCAAAACGATGATGAATTTCACCAAAATCGCCTGTGGATAATTGCAAAAAGCCGCCTTCGGCGGCATATGAAAGAAAAGACAACACGGCCTGTTGCCCATCCTTTTTTCCCTTCCAACGCCCTCGCCTGCCCCCTGCCGCACTACTCTGAAGAGGGGATGATTGGTACAATGGAAGGCGTTACTTCGCAGGCGGACGCAAGGGCCGGCCATGGAGCAGGAAATCCGCGAAGTATCACGGAAACATCGAATAAAACCCCGGGAAGTTCCGGCAAAAGTATTCAAATGTTCCAAACGTATAGCCAAGTGGTTCTGGCTGCCCGGGTTTGTCAGGCGCAGATGGACAATGCCGGGTCGCTGTATCACCAGCTCTTCGGGAACGGGTATCGGACCGGCAGCGGCCGGTCATGCACTAGCAGGAGCGTTGCGTATTTCGGGAAGTGAGTTCAGCAGTGCGCGGGCAGGTTGCACTGCAGGCAGCAGCTGTTTTTCACCAGAGGAGGAACACGCGCGACATGGGCATGACTGAACGCCGGCCAACGGCGCCCTTTAAACCACTATTAGCAAGGACAAACTGACTATGCAATTGGTTAAAACCCAACGAGACACGCTCCTGCGTCCTCTGCAGATCGTGAGTGGTATTGTCGAGCGTCGGCACACATTGCCGATTCTGGCCAATATTCTCATTCGCAAGGACGGCGAGAAGGTGTCTTTCCTGTCCACCGACATCGAAGTGCAGATCACCACGCACGCCGACGTCGGTTCGGGTAGCGAGTCCACGGCCACCACGGTCGCGGCCCGCAAGCTGCTCGACATCCTGCGCGCCCTGCCGGATTCCGGCGAAGTGTCGGTCTCCCTCTCCAACAAGCGTCTGACCGTGCAATCGGGCAAGTCCCGCTTCGCCCTGCAGACCCTGGCCGCCGAAGAATTCCCGACGGTCGCTCAAGCCGAGCACTACAACGCCCAAGTCAACCTGCCGCAGAAGACCCTGAAGCACCTGTTCAACATGGTTCACTTCGCCATGGCCCAGCAGGACATCCGTTACTACCTGAACGGGCTGCTGCTGGTGGTGGAAGGCAAGAACGTCATTGCGGTCGCCACCGACGGCCACCGCCTGGCCTTCTGCCAGGTCGAGACCGAGCAGGACTTCCCGCGCCAGGAAGTCATCATCCCGCGCAAGACCATCATCGAGCTGCAACGCCTGCTCGACGACAGCGATGACGAAGTCCAGCTGCAGATCGCCAACAACCAGGTCAAGCTGACCTTTGCCGACATCGAGCTGATTTCCAAGCTGGTCGAAGGCAAGTTCCCCGACTACACCCGCGTGGTGCCCAAGGGCTACAAGAACAGCTTCACCATCAGCCGCGACCAGCTGCTGCGCTCGCTGCAACGCGCGGCCATCATGACCAGCGACAAGTTCAAGGGCGTACGCTGGGTGATCGCCCCTGGCAGCCTGAAGATCAGCTCCACCAATGCCGACCAGGAAGAAGCGGTCGAAGAACTGGAAATCGACTACGGCGGCGACACCGTCGACATCGGTTTCAACGTCAGCTATCTGCTGGACGTGCTCAACAACCTCAAGAACGACTACGTCAACATCGCCCTGGGCGATGCCAACTCGTCGGCCCTGATCACCATCCCTGACAACGCCGACTTCAAGTACGTCGTCATGCCGATGCGGATCTGAGCAAACCCGCTCCACGCGCACGAGGGGCCGTCCCAGACGGCCCCTCGGTTGCTTTTAAGAATTCCAAAGATTCATCCCCAGAATTCCGTTTTTTGCAGCTCCCTAGTCGTTTGGCTAGCATTTTCAGAAGGTAACCATGTCCTCCAGCCCCGCAGACAACACCAATTCCGCGCAACAAAGCTATGGCGCTTCTTCCATCCAGATCCTGGAAGGCCTGGAGGCGGTGCGCAAGCGTCCCGGCATGTACATTGGCGACACCTCTGACGGCACCGGCCTGCACCACCTGGTGTTCGAAGTGCTGGACAACTCGATCGACGAAGCCCTGGCCGGCTATTGCAGCGAGATTCACGTCACCATCCACGCCGACAACTCCATCTCGATCACCGACAACGGCCGCGGCATCCCCACGGGCCTCAAGATGGACGACAAGCACGAACCCAAGCGCTCGGCGGCCGAAATCGTGATGACCGAACTGCACGCCGGCGGCAAGTTCGACCAAAACTCTTACAAGGTCTCCGGCGGCCTGCACGGCGTGGGCGTGTCCTGCGTGAATGCCCTGTCGAAGAAGCTGAAGCTGACCATCCGCCGCGACGGCCGGGTCCACGCGATGGAATTCGCCAAGGGCATCGTGCAGAACCGCGAACTGGAGATGGTGGATGGCGTGCAGGTGTCGCCGATCAAGGTCGTGGGTGAATCCGACAAGCGCGGCACCGAAGTCCATTTCTGGGCCGACGAAGAAATCTTCACCCACGTCGAATTCCACTACGAGATCCTGGCCAAGCGTATCCGTGAACTGTCCTTCCTGAACAATGGCGTTCATATCAAGCTGACCGACCAGCGTACCGGCAAGGAAGAGGACTTCGCCTTCGAAGGCGGCACGCGCGGCTTCGTGGAATACATCAACAAGAACAAGAGCATCCTCAACCCGACCATCTTCCAGGCTACCGGCGAGAAGCAATCCGACCAGGGCACGCTGGTGTCGGTGGACGTGTCGATGCAATGGAACGATGCCTTCAACGAGCAGGTGCTCTGCTTCACCAACAACATCCCGCAGCGTGACGGCGGTACTCACCTGACCGGCTTGCGTGCGGCCATGACCCGCGTCATCAACAAGTACATCGAAGAAAACGATCTTGCCAAGAAGGCCAAGGTCGAGATCTCCGGCGACGACATGCGCGAAGGCCTGACCTGCGTGCTGTCGGTGAAGGTACCGGAACCGAAGTTCAGCTCGCAGACCAAGGACAAGCTGGTCTCCAGCGAAG
This sequence comes from Herbaspirillum sp. Her4, assembly GCF_057961335.1. Classification (NCBI taxonomy): domain Bacteria; kingdom Pseudomonadati; phylum Pseudomonadota; class Betaproteobacteria; order Burkholderiales; family Oxalobacteraceae; genus Herbaspirillum; species Herbaspirillum sp. Her4. Next base: position 1,068,690 of record NZ_CM176330.1, read on the forward strand.
TGCGCGGCCCGGTGGAAGAAATCGTCGCCAAGACCCTGACCGACTTCCTGGCCGAGAAGCCGAACGATGCCAAGATCATCTGCGGCAAGATCGTCGAAGCCGCGCGCGCCCGCGAGGCTGCGCGCAAGGCACGCGAACTGACGCGCCGCAAGGGTGTGATGGATGGTTTGGGTTTGTCTTCCAAGCTGGCTGATTGCCAGGAACGCGACCCGGCCCTGTGCGAGCTGTACATCGTCGAGGGTGACTCCGCAGGCGGCTCGGCCAAGCAAGGGCGTGATCGCAAGTTCCAGGCGATCCTGCCGCTGCGCGGCAAGGTGCTGAACGTGGAGAAGGCGCGCTTCGAGAAGATGCTTTCTTCCGAGCAGATCACGACGCTCATCGCCACCCTGGGCACCAGCATCGGTGCTGACGAATTCAATCCGGACAAGCTGCGTTACCACCGCATCATCATCATGACCGATGCGGACGTTGACGGCGCCCACATCCGCACGCTGCTGCTGACGCTCTTCTATCGCCAGATGCCGGCGCTGGTCGAACGCGGCCACATCTACATCGCCCAGCCGCCGCTGTACAAGGTCAAGGCGGGCAAGGACGAGCGCTACCTGAAGGACGACTTCGAGGAAGCGCAGTACATGATGCAGATCGCCCTGAACGATGCCGAGATCAAGCCTTCTGAAGGTGCTGCGCCGATCAGCGGCGAGGCGCTGGTGGAACTGGCACGCCAGTACAACACGGCCAACGCGATCATCATGCGCCTGTCGCGCGCCATCGATGAATCGGCGCTGAACGCCATCATGACCGGCGGCGTGGCCCTGAAGATGGACAACATCGAGCAGGCCACCGCCACTGCGGAAGAACTGAAGAAGGCCATCAACGACATCAACATCGACGTGCAGGCGCGCGTGGATGAGCATAGCGAGAAGGTGGCGCTGCATATCCATCGCCGCCAGCATGGCAACATCAAGGCGACGGTGATCGATGCGGACTTCGTGAGCGGGCCGGATTACCAGCAGCTGTCGACGGCGGCCGAGACCTTCAAGGGACTCATCGGCAAGGGCGCCATCGTGGCGCGCGGCCAGGGCGAGAAGCGCAAGGAATCGGTCATCACCGAATTCCGCCAGGCCATGTCGTGGCTGCGTGATGAGGCCGAGCGCGGCGTGAACAAGCAGCGTTACAAAGGTCTTGGTGAGATGAATCCTGAGCAGCTGTGGGAAACCACCATGGATCCGACCGTGCGCCGTTTGCTGAAGGTGCAGATCGAGGATGCGATTGCTGCGGATCAGATCTTCATGACCTTGATGGGCGATGATGTGGAGCCGCGTCGGGCGTTTATTGAATCGAATGCGTTGCAGGCGGGGAATATTGACGTTTGATCAGTCAGCTCAGGTGTAGGGAGTCACAGTAAGTGAAAAAATCGTCACTCCCGTGAAAACGAATAGTCATAGTAAATGAAAAAAGAGAGCCGATATGGCTCTCTTTTTTTTGTCATGCGATCTTGCGTCTCAAATATAACGCCTTGATGCGAGGTAGCTAACTGGTTCGGTTTAGCCAAAAGATAGGCTAACGAAAGTCAATTAAGTATTTGATTTTGTTCAGTTTTGTTCCTATTTTCACGTTGTTTTCTCGCGTAAAATCAAGCTCTCTCATATCTCTTGGATTGGCCGTGACACCTCTGGGATTGGTCCTAAATGATCTACGCAGAAATCGGCGTATGCACCAAAAACAGCTAGCGAGTTTGCTCAATTTGGATCAGTCCTATTTGAGCGGGCTTGAGAGTGGTCGCAAAGGATCGCCGCCGGCTACCTTGGTCCAGAAGGTGAAGACGGCGCTCAGCTTAAATGAAGAAGAAGCGGCATCGTTGCAACGAGCCGCAGATCGGTCACGTCGGAAAATCGAAATTCCGATGAGTGCAGAACCAGATGAATATGACCTGGTGCATACGCTTGTTGAGCATATCGGTCAGCTCAAGCCAGCTCAGGTGCGGGCCATTCAAGAAATCTTGAAGTTCTGAACACTGCTCAATGATGAAGGAGATCAGAATGTAAAAAAACAAAACGGGACAAAGCTTTTACACCTTGCCCCGTTCGCGGAAGTAACTGACGTTACACCCATTAGCCATGTCAGTATCGTCAACTCTTCCCGACCGGTCAAGCCCCCCAAAATCTAGACTACAAACTAGCGCTCCTAGTTTGGCGTGATTTCACGTCCATTCCTAGCAGCGCGAAGGGATAGACATGTCCAAAAAACCGCAAATCGCGGTCGCTCCCGAGCGGCCGCGCTGCACCGTCACGCCTGCTGAAGTTGCACGTGGCGCGCGCGCTAGGCAGCCGACTAAAAACTTCTCCGGATTATTCAGAGGAAAGTCGCCTTCTTTAAAAAACGAGCGAATGGTTCACTGGGAGAGTCTGCTCGAGCGTGACGCAATCCTTCTCTTTGAATTCTCTCCTGGAATTACCGGCTTCAGAGAGCAGCCGCCGTCGTTCTGGTACTTCCACTCTGGTCGGATGAGGCGATACACGGCCGACTTCGAAGTGACATTCCGGGGTGGATGTACGAAGTTAATTGAGGTCAAACCTTGGGAAAAATTGCAGAACCCCGAGGAGCAAAAGCGATTAGAGATCATCCGGTTGCAATTGCTATCCCAGGGAGCCCAACTCCTGATTCTCGACGACCGCCAAATTCGACGGAAGCCGCTGTCTGAAAATTTGAAGCAGCTCAATAGCAATCGCACTCCACGGCTTTCATCTGAAGAGGCACAGGCGTATCTGAGATGTTTGTCTCAGATAGAAGATTTGACCTTTGGAAATGCAAAAAAGCTACTAGGTGAACGCGCGATCTGGCAGCTACTGGATCTCGGGGAAATCGAATTGGACTTGGTCCAAGTCATTTCCGAGGATACGCCGATTACTACGAAAAATGAGGAGCTGCCAAATGCAACAATTTACTTTTAACGTAGGTGTGCAATTCCATTTAGATGGACAGCTTCATGGAATCGTACGGATTGTCGATCAAGATCGCTTGCTTGTGGAAAGGGAGGATGGTTCTTCGTATTTCGATACGAAAGATGCGCTGCTAAAACTGTATGTTGATCGTCGTCTGGTCTTTGTTGAAAGACACAAAACTGCCGCGACTCAAGAGATATCTTCAATGAGAGCACTTTGTACTTTTCCAGAGACTGTACAAGCTGAAGCGATTCGTCGAAAAAAATATCTCGACTTTGTGGAGCAATTTGGGGCAATCCCTTCCACTCCATCCGTCCTCAAGCCGCTGATTTCACTTTGCGCTGAGCAGATCAACGATCCAAAACCTCCTAGCACCATCACAGTGTATCGGTGGAGGCGTCAGCTGATATCAGCGCGACGCGAATCAAGATCTTTGATAAGTAAACATCATCTTCGTGGCACAGCAGGTAGCCGCCTAAATCCGGAAGTACAGGTTCTCGTCCAGGAAGCAATCGAACAGGTGTATCTGACCGAGCAACGAAATTCGATAGAGGAAGCATTTTCCCATCTCGCCCACTTGGTTGCAGCTGCAAACAGGCTTCGTGAAATGAAAAATAAGCTCAGTCTGCCGAGTCGCTCAACCTTTACTCGAGCCGTTAGAAGCTTGGATAAATATGAGACCACGGTCTCCAGACATGGTTTGGCCAACGCGAACATGCGATTTCGCACCACGGGCAAGGGCCCGCAAGCCAGCAGAATTCTGGAGAGAGTAGAGATCGACCACACGCCACTCGATCTGTTTGTGATCTGTGACAAGAATCATCTACCGATGGGCCGGCCTACCCTGACTGTCGCCATCGATAAGTTCTCAAGGATGGTATTAGGCGTTCATATTGGATTTGATGGACCATCGATAGAAGCGGTATTCGCTTGTCTGCGCCATGCGATTTTACCCAAGGCCGATTTGAAATCAGATCATCCTGATATCGACAATACTTGGCCATGCTATGGGGCGATAACAGAGCTTGTTTGCGACAATGGTTTGGAATTCCACTCTTTAGAACTGGAAAGGCTGGCCTTTGAGACGGGAATGACTTTGACGTTCTGCCCGCGGCGTGCGCCGTATTACAAAGGAGCTATAGAGCGATTTCTGAAGACAATCAACTACAAGTTTGCACATGGAATGCCTGGCACGAGCTTCGCCAGATGGTTTCACCGTGAAGACTACGACTCTCAAGCTCAAGCGGTCATCCCTCTAAATATCCTGCGGTCGATCCTATACCGCTGGATTGTAGATGTCTACGCTCAGTCATTACACAGAGGGATAGCAACCACGCCATACAAGAAATGGATGAGAGGTGTCGAGTTGTTCGCTCCAACACTACCAATCTCTCCTCAACGGCTCGATATTGCTCTTGGCCGCACGGTAGAGCGTACGCTGTCTCGCGCTGGTGTGGAATTACATAACTTGCGCTATAACTCCGATGAGTTATTGAGAGTTCGCCGCCAGATGGGACCTACTGCGCGCGTCGAAGTACGTTACTACAGCGGAGACATTTCCTATGTTCACGTCATCGATCCGATCACTAAGGAAGCGATTCCAGTGCCAGCATTGGACGGTGACTACGTCGAACACTTATCGCTCCAGCAGCACCGCATGATATGTAAGCATGTGCGAAAGGTGGAAAACGAGAGCGTCAACATTGCCTCGATAACGAAAGCAAAAGCAGAAATTCGACAAATTGTCTTTGATCTGCAGAACAGCAAGCGGCAACGGGAGCGCCAACGTGGCCATCAAATCGGGATTCCGTCTTTGCCAAGACAGGTTGCTACCCAGCTCCCCAGTGAAAGCAGAGGTATCGAAGATCCCTTGGCCAGTGCCGCATCCGTCAAATCTTTAGGGCGTCTCAAAACATCTTCCGTATTGATGTCGAAAATGCCGCCGGGAAAGAAAAAATGAGCTCCGACGTCATTGAAGATATTCAATCTTTTGAATCAATCGTGGTTCATCACGCTGGCTTCGTCGAGGCAGTGAGCCATCTTCACCTGACACTCAAAATGTCTGCCGCAGGTGCTAGTCCCAAGCATTCACTCCTGCTTGGTGAGTCAGGCACCGGTAAAACATGGGTAGCGAAGCATTTGCAGTCCTTGTATCCGGCAGGCGTGGATGGTGATCACCTTCTTCGCCCTATTGTCTGTGTGCAGACTCCCGCATCGCCATCTATCAAATCCCTGGCCGAAAGTCTGCTGGTTGCTCTACAAGATCCAATCCCAGATCGCGGCACCACCACTGCCAAGCGGGCCCGAGCGCTTCATTTGGCTAAGTGTTCGAAAGTAAGAATGATCATATTCGATGAGTTTCAGCATTTTATCGACAACGGGCATAGCAATTCGCTTCAGTCAGTGGCCGACTGGTTGAAGGGCTTTATCGATGAATGCGAAATCCCATGCGTCCTCATGGGGCTTCCGCGGAGTGCACAGATTTTAAGAATCAATGAGCAACTACGTCGTCGGTTCTCGACACACCTTCAGTTACTTCCCTTCTCGATAAATTCTGCTCTTGCATTTGAAGAGTTTCAGATGGTCCTTAATGAGTTCGATTTAGCTTTGCCGCCTTCGCTTCGATGTGGATATGCGGAACCGGATATCGCGAAGCGAATATTTTTTGCTTCGAATGGACTTATAGCCAATGTTCGCAAATTAGTTCTCGGCGTCTATGAGCTGAAAATGCTGGATGATCGCCAAGATCCAAGTATCAATCTACTGAAGCGTGTCTTCACTCGCGATATATGGAGGGAAGCACCGACAGCGCTCAATCCGTTTTCCGAGGGCTGCACACTTCGCTTACTGAATAAGGCCGGCGAGCCTTTTGAGATATCAGCTCCTAAAACTAGAGCGTCCATAGGGAGGCGGTCGTGAAGAGATTATTTCCTTATCAGCCGTCCCTTGGAGAGGGAGAGAGCGTTAGAAGCTATCTTCACAGACTCGCTGAGGGCAACAACTACGACAGCATACGCATGCTCTCAGCGGTTCCAGGCTTTGCTAGCTTCTACCATCAGGTAGCGGGAGGAAAGGATATTGGAATTCAACCAGCGTGGCTTAAGAGACTATTAGGTAGCGACGCATTTCATCGCCTGGCTTCGGCAATGCCTAGGCACAAGAACGTCACGGAAGCCCGGTACTGTCCAGAATGTCTGCGCAGTGACGGATACTGGCGTACTGAATGGGAATATCTTTATTGCACAGTCTGCCGTATTCATGAGACCGAGCTGAGATCAAATTGCGAAGACTGCGGTGAGCAAATCGACTGGGCCCGTAAAAAATTAATGCGCTGCGACTGCGATGCCGAATTGGAATCGCAACCTAGCGTTTTTGCTGACATAAAGGAGCTTACGCTGTGGCGCGAGCTGATTGCTCTTGGCTGCGGAGAACCGGAGCTAAATCTACTCCCCCTTCGGGCCGTCACCGGTTCAGACAATTTCGATGATGCATGCTACTTTATAAGAGGTTTTGGGCGACACTACATAAAAAAATATGAGCCAAGCAGGAGAAATCCCCAATTTCCGGATCTGCAGCAATGTCGATTTCATCTCTTGCGAACGGCAGAAATTCTCTATGACTGGCCCGCCAATTACAGAAATTTCTTGTTGGATTTTGCAGACCTGAAGACCGCTGAACCAAAATCCTATGTTCGGTCACCTGCCGTGAAGAGTTTTCTCAAATCAATTACGGCAAGGCCGAGATCGCAAGCCTCTTTAGAGACTGTGAATTTTTTTTCTAAGCATGAGCCGATAGTATGGGACAAGCGGCACTACGGTTCAGGGAATCTACCTCCATCAGTGAAACCGCAAAAGTATCTGCACATCACCTCCTTTGCCAAGCAGATGCACGTGTCGAATAAGACGATTGGGAATTTAATTCGCTGCGGTAAATTACATTCTGCTGAGCGTCCTAGAGGAAATCGCAAATTCGTTCTCATACCGTCGTTTCAGCTAGAGCGGGCTCGTTGGGTGTTGGCTGATAGGATCAGTGAAAAGGAGGCTGGCAGAGTCTTAGGTATTTCAGTGAATAGACTGAGGCAATTGAATGAAGCAAAGTTGCTCTCCAGTGGGAGGCGATCCCAAGGAATTGCAAAGCAATTTAGCTATAAAAATATCAGCAAATTTCTTGCGAGATTCAAGACCGTTTCAAGTGAGCAGTGTAGCGATGCTAGATCTTTAAAGGATATAAACAAATATATCGCTGCCTCGGATCAGGAGTTCATCGCAATTGTTGAAGCGATGCTTGAACGCACGCTGAATATAGTTGGCCATGAACCATCTTTGGGACTATTAGGTGGCATTCATTTGTCCCAGAGATCTCTCGAGGAGTGGCGAGAAAAGCGACGAAGACGTATTCTCACTGTCGACGAAGTAGCTCGACGTCTGGGGTTAAAGCAGGAAGTTACCTATCAACTTGTGCACAGAGGATTTATCAAAAGCCGTACGGAAAAAATAGGAAGAAGACTGGGCCGCGTTATCTTTGAGGAGGACATTCAGGAGTTTTCCTTGAAGTACATATCTGCCGTCGAAATGGCAGAAACCTATGGGACATCACCAAGGTCCCTCGTTCAGAAGCTGTTTAAGCGGATGATACATCCTGAGACTGGGCCTAAAATTGACGGTGGCCGGCAGTATTTTTACTTGCGTGCATACGTGGAAAATAACAAGTATCTAAAAAATTTAGGATGATGAATCAGGTCAATATCCTTTGACTTCATTATTCTTATCGGTCACAACAATCAATTGGCCAAGAGAAAATATTCTTTCCAACGCCTCTAATAGCAGCTTGGGGCATATGCGAGAGCAGACATACTGAATGATGCTGAAGATTAAGTACCAACGAGAAAGTAACCTGATGCAAAATCGGAACACTATAATTCCATGAATCCACTACGTGAGCGCATTCGAGAAGAACGAGAAATTTTCCGCATGATGGGGCCACGCGCATTCCGGCAGAGACGAGTCGTTGCGAAGAAAGATTTACGTCCGCTCCGGGCCGTAATTCGACGATCAATGCCTCTGAAGCCAAATCCTAAGTGGGGCGTCATGCCTAGCATCCATAGGGCGGAGTAGTTGCTTTTGCGCCTATATACGAGATTTTTCGTCATTTCGGTTGGTTCAGCTGATTAATAAGACGGCACGCGAAGGCCTTGAGTGGCCACGGAGTAATAGGCGCTGTCCCACTTTAGAGCCGATGACGAGATTACCTAGGGCCCCAGAGGGACAATTGCGTGGAATAGTCCGAACTTCTAGCGAGCCGTCCAACAAGAGCGCTCTCAAAACTGCGCTGACTCTGCTTTCACCAGCATATGAAAGGTCGAGTCAGAGCAGCTTTCAATTCAGGCAAACATTTTTCACTCAGTCCATATCGAGTTCTACGGGCTACGCCAGCTAAAAACCTTATCTAAGAAAACCTCGCTCGAATGGAGCTATGAATTTGGGGAAGATTCGCTCGAAGTTCCAGTTCATTGACCAGCAGCACGTCTGCGCCTCCTTCAATGTTTGACGAGACAAAGGCAGGTCTCAGAAGGCAGGGATAAGGAAACACTTGGAGCTGCTTTTGACTTCTGCGTGCAACCAAGGTCACAGTTCCCTGCAGGGAAATAAAGTCAGTCTCCATTCCGTCCAGATGGAGCATCTCTGCCAGTGGCCGTAGGCGACGTTCCTGAGGCTCGGTCAAACCTAGAGTTGGAATCTCCCCGTGAAGAGCGTAACGTAACAATGATGCTCCCAAGCGACGGTCTAATTGATGCTTTAGGTGCTGGTTATAGAAATGGTCCAGACAGTCCGTGCAAGATGCGTCGCAAGAACAGCCTTCGAGTATCCCAAGTGCAGCGATAACTATTTCGTCAAAATATTTCGCCGCTAACTCAGCATAGCCGGCCCCGCCTGACAAGGTATCGTAAAGATAGATATCTAAGCACACGACGCCCTCATCGTTTGGAGGAAGAATGCGATGGCCCGCGCCAAATTCTGATGCGTCCAGATCTAGTTGTTTATGTCGACTTGCTGCTAAGCGCAATGCCTCCGAGATCGAATGTGCTGCGGCCTCCAGAGTACGAACTGTGCCTACAGAGGTCACATCTGTAATTAGAGGCTCGCGCACTGGAATGCGTGCGATCGCCATGTCTGTTTGAAAATCAAACCACAGGAAGACATCTTCAAAATGTCCATCGCAGAGCCTTGGTGCGTCATATGAACGTTTGAAGTATGGTCGCTCATGACCACCAGCGCGGGGCACGGTAGAGTCGCTATTTACTGACGCTGCGCCACACTTTTTGCAAACCGAGAAGCCCTTGAATTCATTCTTCTCTTTCGCACCTTTGTTCAACGTCACTAGTCTGCACTCAGTCGCATACGTCTTGCCGAGATTGACTCCCGCTGAGGAAAAGACCAGCTTATCTCCTCCAATCGGCTGCGGGAACTGAGCTAACGTGGCATAGGTAATATCCTGCTCGCGGTCGTCTTCAGGTAGTGCTCTTCCATTCTCAGGTCCAAATACTTCAGGCCGAATCACTTGCCGTCGACGCAACTCGCTCGTGCAGACCGGGCAGTGGGCGGAAGGAGAGCTTATTACATTCGGATCTCGTACATATGAGCAAACGTCACACATCACCAATGCAGTCACTTTTCTATTGCAAAACAACTGTTCAGCACGATTTAGTTCCTTCGGCGAAGTATTGGCGAATACTCCACCCGAGCGATATGTCTTCTTGTTAATTACGACCAAACGACCTGGTGCATACTCACTCAACGCCTGATTGGTGGATTGCTGAGGCATTTGCTCGAGCCGCACCTCCGACCCTTTTCCCTTCTTGGAGGGTACGATCGTCTCTACGAGGAAACTGCACAAGCTGGTGGGGAATGCGTACGATGGCAACAATGCGTGGAAAAACAAGAACTCGAGGAGATCTTCTTTATCAAAATTCGCCGCAGTATTCTTTTCGTCGCTATCGTCAGCATCTTCAACATTTTCCTCTTCGTTGTCGTTGTCGCTGTCGGAAGGAGGCGGAACTGTTTTCTTTAGCTCATTTAATCGATTGATGAGGTCTTGAGCTACCTGCTCAACCCACTTAGGAATTGAGACGTCGATTTTTAGGTCATTGGGTAACCAACTGGCGATTTGATCGCGAACTGTATTTGGCACAGCGAATATTCTTTCCTCCAACCACCCGATGAAATCGTCCATGTTTGGCTGCCCACTCCCTCCGTAGAAGAATGGCCGAGTGGCGCCAAGAGCTTTCTGCAACATCGCAGTGTGTTGGCCAGCAGCTCCGATTTTGTGCTCTTGGAAAAAAGTTTGGAAGAAGAATGAATGCACGTGACGTCGCGCAATCTTCGGATTATCAGCTTTTAGTTCTGGGCTACGTGGGCTTCCGCTCACAATATAAGCGGGGTTCAAGAAATAGTGGCTATCGTGGGGGCCGTTTTGCGAATAAGTTACAACCGACGAGACGGCGCTTCCCCGTCGCCCAGCGCGCCCCGCTCGCTGTTGATAGTTCTCTCGTTGCGGCGGCATGTTCCTTAACGCGACAGCAACTAACGACCCAATATCGATCCCAACCTCCATTGTGGTTGTGCAGCTCAGGACATCAATAGGCCTGTCTCCTTCACCAATCAATACATCCTGAAATCGCAGCTCATGTCTTTCTGTCGTTGAATGCACGACTTTTCGATCACGATTTGACAGCTGAGCAGTATGCTCTTCCGCGTACAAGTTCAAGATTTCACTGTCGTCTTTAAGCGCGTCTGCGACGGGAGCACGCCAGTATTCCTTCCGCGCCTGAAGATATTGGTCTACTTTGGGATCAAGTTTCTTAACACTTGTACTGCCGCAATTCAGGCAACGTTCGCGGAATGTGAACGGTTTGAGCGCTGTGCACGAGGTGCATTGATACCAATGCTGCTCCAGGTCGACCTGAAGCTTGAGCGCATTTGGCCGAAGGAAGAATGTACCTGTAGACACTGCCATTGTGGTGCGGAAGGCAGTTTCAATTGCGTCTAGCGTCTCTTTTGATAGGTTGAGGTCATGTTGAACACGCGATTTAAATATTATGGGCAGGGATGCTTTCGAGCCCCAACTTTGCTTCCAAAACCCATACGCTTTTGATCGAAGTCTCCAGTCAATCTCCGGGTCAAAGGAAAATTCGCTTAGCATTTCGTCGATCCACCCAATCGCGAGTGCCCGTATTTCCTCCTTGGAGAACTTGCCACCCAACTGCTGATTGAGCTTGGCTGACGCTGTACTAGATGGTTCGACAAATCCCACTGTTGTACCCGAGAGGGAATAGTAGTTGCTGCAAAGGAGCTTAAGAAGCGCTAGTCGATATCTCATGGGAGGCTGTCCAGGGTCCTCATAGTTGGCTAATCCCTGAGCTAAGGTAACGCAGTCACTTTTGAACGACATAACATGGGCATCGATGGTCGGTGCATCCAAGTCGAACATCGAAAGGTTATGCTTTTCTAGGACCGACAAGAAAGCGAGATAAAGCACTTTGTCAGTGGGTTTTGGCTCAGCGGGTATCTCTTCAAGCGCACGTACCGCCGCCGCGATGGTCTGCCGGAAGACATCGAGCTCCATATCACGGGGCAAGTCGCGAGCGAGGCGGGCCGCTTTTTGTCGGCCGTCCGAAAAAATGAGGGTCTTTCTACCACCGTTGGGAAAACGACGATCCTTCTTCTTTGTTGCGAGTTGGTTGAAGAGTTGGGCTCGGATTAGTGCGGAGAATGGTGCTTCCCCCTTTGTCACGTGATCCATAATGCTCGACTCTTCTCGCTTTGCCTGAATAGTCCGCCTCGAGCAAACAGGGCATCTATCAAAGGTGAGCTCTTTATCCACGGTTAGGATTTTTTTGGGGATATACACGACACGATAACCCTCCTTGTCCGCAGGCTCCGAGACTGCAAGGCGTCCCGTGGAAATGTGGAGCCATCGTTCAGACCAGTTCGAATTCCCCGGGCTTGGCCTCTCTACCAACATCTCGATGGGAAATAATTCGCGTTGTTGAGTATCTACGGAAACAATATCTGGTTCATGCCAGACAAAATCGCATTTCATATCTACCCATCCAAACAAAAACGCAGCACCACAGTCGCGATGGGTGCGAAGTTCAAACACGCGTCCGGCAGCGGTACATGTGCAAGACATGGTGGATTTCGTATGCAGTCGTCCAAGCGTGGTTGGATTTTCAGATTGCGAGTGACGGGTATCACAAATCGGGTTTACACATGCATAAAGGCCGGGTATTCCTCGAAAAAATAGGTGTAATCGTGTCGGCATCAGGACGCGCCCGGTGCCGCGTTCTTTAGCTAAGGTACAAAGTGAAAGAAGTGCGTCAAGAGCCCGAGAAGCTTCCAACTCAGGAGCACCGTGAAAAACTTCTCCGCGAAGCTCCTCAAGCATCTTTGCTTCTCCCATAACCGTTGAGATGACAAGTTCCGCAGGACCAAAACCCGTCAAATTTTCATAAAGGTATGCAGGAACGTCGTCACCCGACGATGGCAGCTCGTGCCATCCAACACGCTTGGCGAATGTGCTTATCTCATCAAGTATCGATACGGCGTTAGTTGTAAAAGAGCCAATCTTAAATAGATCAACTGACGCCAGCGCATTCGTTTCCTTAGCAGTAGCTGAACGGCCCGGCATCCGATTTTCCCGCCGTCCAGTAATGACTTCAAACGAACGCTTGGCGGTGGGCGGAGTTCCAGTTAGATCGGCTGCAAATTCCTTTACCGCTTGCTTCGCTTCCTCCCCTTTTCCCAGACTCGCGCTGGTAAGAATGCATCGAACCCTGTCGCGAGTAATACCAAGCCGCGCGATCAAACGACGTATTAGCATCGCAACCTCAGCACCACTTGCCCCGCGATACATGTGGGCTTCGTCTAAGACCAGGATGAGCTGATTTCTTTCGTCTGCTGCTAGCCAGTTCGCTGTCTCATCGAAGAGTGATGTTTCGATGGGACGAAGTAGCATGTATTCAAGCATTGAGTAGTTGGTAACTAAGATATCAGGGCACTTTTTTTGCATTTCGTCCCGAGTCATCAACTCCCTGTCGCCTGGTTGCGTGATCAAGCGATATTCCCAATTCCCGCGAATGTATTTCTGCCCTTGCTTCTTGCCTTTACTATAGGTTTTCTCTTCAACTGCGCTAGCGTTATAGAAAGCAATCAAATCCTTGCTCGGCCAGCGCCCCATTGCTACCAACTGAGACTTCAGCTCTGGATTCTGCTCGGCCGGTATATAGAAATCCTCAAAAAGCGGCGCAATTTGCGTCTGATCTCGACTATTTGATCGAGTATTGGGATACGGAGTACGGCCGGTATAGCTACCAAAACGAACAGGTCGACCGCGCCCCGCGCTTACAATTTGGTTTACGGATTCACTTCCGAGTAATCGACGAATACGGGCCATCTGGTCGTTGACCAAGGCGTTCATGGGATAGAGTAGGATAGCGCGGCAACCGAACATATCTCGCGATTCTGGGCGCTGAGATGACTCAAGGACGAGCTCTCCCAAGATGGGCATCAAGAAGCTCTCTGTCTTGCCCGAGCCTGTACCGGTAGCCACAACCAAGTCGCTTGCTTTGGATCCGTGAAAGGCCTCCAAAGCTTCAGCTTGGTGGTAATAGGGGCGAGGATGAATACCCGCTCGCTTATCTACAATTGCAATCTTTTCCAATGCTTCACGGACTTCGATTGGAATGGCAAGCTTCTTATACGGCTCGGCCAATTCGTAAACCGGCGTGGCCTCCACATAGGGTAATTGGGCGATTGATTTAGGTTGTGTTAGTAACGCATTCCGTTCTGCAATTAGACTTTCATCACGGATGTGGTATTGCGCCTCAATATATTTGTGAAGTGCGCGATTTAACGCACGCGCTGTACCGTGAACACCGAAGTCCTCGATAACAATATTGCTATTCATGATTTCTCCTCATGCTGGGAACTTCACTCAATTGAAAACCAAGGGCAGTTGTTGCTGCTTCAATGAGTGGCAGTGCGAATTGCGGGAAGTAATAGTGATAAGGCCAGCCAGACCGGGATTCGCTTTTGATAAACCAACCCAATGAAAGAAACTGGGCTTCCGGTTTGGGAAGTGGATGTCCAATGTCTAATTGAAGTAGCCCGTTGTTTTTCACAAATTCGAGCCTTTGAGGAACGTCATCCATTGACCATATGCTACGAAGACGTTGTGCATCGTTGTAATCAATATCAGCAAACTTATCGACGATCCGTTTTCCATCCACTGAGATACAGCTCGCCAAGCCATAGAAATATTTAAGCAGCGAGTTTGTCCTAAAGCGAACAAATAAAAGCTTTCCTGTGACTCGGATGTTCGCAAGTGGCCGGAAAAATCCATCTTCGAACGCCTCTACATATTCAAGATCGACGGCTGGGGTCATTCGTCGCGCTGCGTCTTTCAGATAAGCGTCGCGCCATGCGAATGGAGGGGTATCGGTGCTGGAGAGCCAGCTCTCGGCAGTTTGCTTAGGCAGGCTCTCGAGGAACTGTGTATTTCTCGAGCTAGGTGTGACTACCCGTGCGCGACCACAAATCTGCAATTCGGTCCGTATTTCGGTGGGCAGTAACTGTGAAGGCCCTCCTCCTATCATAAGAAAAATACCGAGACCCGCTGGAATCAACCTACACGGTGCCAAGCTCACGCCGAACTCGTCATCATCGACCAAATCCTTTAGTTCGATGAGTAGACTAAGTTCTCGTTCGACGAGGTCCTTTGGACCGTCGCCATACCCCAAGGCTGGCAGAAGAGGAGCAACTTTTTGACAAACAGTGCGAACGACCTTCAGTTTCGAAACGAAGGAACTATCCAGTGAATCGGCCGTAAGGAGATAGACGACGGAACGAATTTGCTCGCAGACTAGTGAGATCAATGTCGCTTGGGCAATTCCCTGGAATCGAAACTCTCTCGCTAAGTAATCGTGCGCGGCGTCAGCTGCGATTGCTTCAATCTTCATCGGCAGACTCCATGACGGCTACGAGGATTTCCAATTTTGGAGGAGAATCTTTCAGAATCCGTCGGATCTCTTTTTGTACGACGTCGTAATTTGCGCCGTCTCTAAGCAATGCCGGTACTAACCATGCGGATAACAAAAGTTCGACGCAAACACTGTCGTCGAGGTTTGGGATCAAACAAAGTGAGGTGTATCCTCGTGAAAGAATTGGCAGCAGCCAAGTATTAAGAGATCGTTTTTTTCCAACGATGGTTTGGCTAAGTTCCCAGACCTCTTGCGCATCTTCAGGGGGCTTGAAAAGCGCTTGCCAACCGGGTCCTCTGAGGGCTCCGATACGAACCTTGCCCCATCTGGGCATTTCCCATGACAGCAAATCGCTGTCTATTGTCGGCCCCAATGCCGCCATACTCTCACTGGCGTCCAATGCCGATGGGCCTTGGCACGTAGTTGCAATTATTGGATGGTATGCGAACGGGTCACTACGTCCAGTCTGTCTACGCAAGATACTTTCTCTAATCACTCCGCCGTAGACTTCAAACGCTGAGCGATTCGCGCCACGAAGTAGCAACGCAGGATATGTGGCTTCTCCGGTCATGGCGTCGCAACAAGCGGAGACTAACTCACCATCACACAAACCAAGGGGGATTTCGCATTCGATATAGCCGTCCCCGAAAAGGCCGGTATGCACCGAATCGGCGAGCAAGTCCGCTAGCGACCCCACGAAAGTACACAGCTGTCCCGCCACCAAGCCAGCAGTAACAATGCGTGCAATTGCTTCGGCATCTGACTTAGCAACACCCACTGAGCAAAAATTGGCGGAAAGTTGCTGCGTTACTTCCGCGACGCTATTGAGTGCGCGAACTTGTCCCTTGTTGATCGGAGCTACTCGTCTAATTGCGCCGGACCAAAAAGAGCGAATGGTGGCACTTGTAGTGAGCATCGCTGCCCCCTCAGGGGGCCTTGTTAGTTCCAGCGCTGCCAAACGAGCGTCGAGAGAATTAGTCCGCAGAAGCTCTTCATCAATTACGCCGCGCAAGTTTGCGTCCTCCCTGCGCATTTCGACAAGTGCCTTTTCCATTGTAGTAGCACTCATCGAGAGGCGGCTCGCGGCAGTTTCAAGAGCCCCAATACGTTCGTGGAGTTCGATTTCGCGCCCGCTAGATAAATTAATTCGTGAGTTGATTGCCTCTACCGCCTCCTCAGATGCTTTGCGTATGGAGCCAATACGTTCCTCAATTGAGGTGATCTTATTTACGAGAAGGTCTTCTTTGGGCGAAGGTTGTTCCCTTCTTTCAAGTTTCGATATCCGAGCATGCATTTCCTCGACACGCAGCCCTATATTTTCAACCTGATGTGGTAGTTCGGCGATGAGACGCCGACTTTTTAACTCATCGCGCCCTGGGCGCGACGAGATAAAGTTTGAACTTGCTTCATCATCAGGAAGGTACGAAAACAGCGCAAGTTTTTCCAGATCTTCGCGAGCACAGTGAAGCTCACCAACTTGCCCAATGACGAATTCCGCTAATTCGCGCTGAGTACTTCCTTCAAACTTATCAAGCTCGATCGCAAAGAGGTTTTTAGCCCAGAAAAGCCACGCGGCCGTGAACGCTTTCCAGTAAATGTCATGCTCTTTGAATCGATTATCGGCCACATGGCTAATTGCTTGTGCAAAGACCTTTGCGCGCTCTTTTAATTCAAAAGACGAGCCTTTTCTAAATCCGTGTGGCCTTGGAAGTCCTGCAAGGACTTTTGATCGCAATGATGATGGAATCTCCTCGAGAAATCCCGCAATAGCCGACGTTCCCAATTTTCCAATGCGTCTCCGCGCATGTTCCGTGTAAACGATTTGCATGAAACTGGCCCGTTGTTATTTGTGGTTCGGTAGGAAAGAGTTTAGTTCTCGCGAAAGAGCCGTATAGTGCGCTAGCGAATTTCCATTCGGCAACGACCTACGAAATACACATGCCAATTCAACGTCAGTAAGCGAATCGAGGGCCGGCAGGCGGCATGGCTTATGCGGTAGCTGAAAAATGTAACTAAGGATCTTCGCGCGGAGTCGTCTCGGCAACTCAGCAACTTCCGAAGCTCGAACACTCTTCGCAAGGAAGACGTATCCGTAGGAACCGAAGTCGAGTTGAACGTCCAAGTCGGACCGAATGGTTGCTAAAAGCTGGTCGGGGATCTGCTTGGCCTCAAGTATCTCGGCCTTTTCTTGTATCCAGATTCCATGAATACGCTTGCGTACGATCAATCTACATCGCTTAGGGCCCGCAGCCTCCACGAGCTCTATTACTCCGCTGCGGACTTGCTGAAGGAAGTTCGAACAATGATTGTCCAGTGCCGAAATCCACTTCTTCATTCCGTCGCTGTGAGTGAACGCAAATCGAATACCTTCGCAACGCCAGGAAGGTGCAGAACGATTCAGTGTCACACGTAGCTCCGCATTACTAGAACCACGTGCCACAATCTTGAACTCATCAACTTGGCCGGGTTGAATCTTTAGTAGCGCTTTGTTTGGCTCCATGACGCGAACGCCGTTTTCGTCTTTAGCCTTCAAGAAGATATCCACCGTAGTACCGGCGAATGAGTCTAGTGCATAGAGATATTCGGGATGGAAATAAGCCTCCTGTAATCGCGCTCCCTTTCCTAAACTCAAAGGAGGCCAGACCGAGACTATATTAGGGAGCTGCTCCTTGACTTCGAGCCCCAGAAAATCTTCAAACCACCGAATCTCATCAGACGTCGGTCGGGGAGGTACGTTAATCTTTGCCCCTCGCCAGTTACGATCTGAGGCTAGTAGGATGACATCAAGGCTGTCGGGTATAGAAGCTGAATGCGTGTCGTGCCAGACGACCGCATACTCTTGTCCGCAGCGAATTTCGCTTGATCGCCGAATAAGTTGTCTTTTCCTGTCAAGAGGGCCAAATGCAGTACCACCTTCTCGTAGACCATTGCAGTCACTCACCAACCGCGAGTCCAGAATGCCAAACTTAGGGTGTACATTTTCGATGCGATACGGTTGATGTGATGGTGCTGCAATCAGTAAGACGTTTGCCTGTTGATTTAGAGTGAGGTCGACGCGTTCCGTACGATCGCCAAGGAGCGCGGTAAACTCGCCGTTAGTGACGCCGTGCGTAGGTACGGACAGAACCAATCCCCAACCAGGCTCGTAGGGGGAGTCCTCTAAACGCATTGCGAGTGCAACTGCGCCGGAATGAGAGGCGAGTGAAAGATGTTCTTCGCTTGGAGATTGGATCGAGATGCCATTACCAGGGATGCTGACGTAAAGTTCACAGCTTTTGTTTCCGTACCCAGGGTAATGTGAGAAATGGGCAATGCGGAGGTCGCCACGGCATAAAAAAACCGGGCCGAGACAAGCCGGGCAAATGTAATCGTCGTCTGTCGCTTGTTCGGCCAGCACAAGCTTCTGTCCACCAAATCGCCGGAGTGCCTCTCTCATCGGATTCGCCTATTAGAAGTGGACTAGCCTATCTCTCTTTGGTCTCTGGAGCAGTATTTAATGTGGCTTGCACGACTGTCCCGGTCTTAATAAGACGCGCAATATCCTTGCGCTCCCAAGCACGGAATTCAGGTCGCGTTAGGGCACGGCGCTTCAGCCATCGCTCTCGAGCGAGCTCCGCAATTTCGCTTACACGTTTGAGATTCGTTAGCTTGGGCTTGCCTTTACCAGTGCGAAGAATCTGCACAGAGTTTTCAGCTAACAGTGACCAGAAGGCTTCACGTTGGACTCCATGTTTAAGCATGTCACCTTTGAATCCCAATGAATCAAGAGCCAAACGAATTGTTCGGATTCGCCAGTTGGGCCCATTCCCAAATCCATGTTTATCAGCCTCAACACGCCCCTTTGAACGTAAATATCTACGTAGGTCCTCGAATAGAGCATCTGGAACATGGAAGTGGCCCCAACCTCCCGTGAAACCCAAGCTCGTGAGATAGGGGATGCCGTCAAGCTTTAAGCGGTTATACAGCGATGAGCGCCCCATTGACGAAGTAGTCGTAACGGCGAGGAGATTTGCTCGCTTTTTCTCCTGCGAGATAACTCCGACGGTATCGCCATAGACTGCATTAAACTCGTCATAGAGCTCCCGACTGCGCAAGAGGCAGGCGACCAATTTTCCACCCAACAATTGGTTATACGGCGGTATGGCTCCAAGTACGTAAGCGTCCATGACGTTGACCAGGCGGTCTTTTCGCTCTTGTCCAGTCCATCCAATTTCGCTGTCTCGGGCACCCAAGTTAAATACGGGGTCACCGATTGCCAATATGCCGATTAGCTTGCCGTTCGAGTCATCCCAAATTAGAAAGCGCAAACGGCGGCCGTAACCGCTCGACACAGGTACGGACCAAGTGAGAGACGCTATACGAAACAGATCACTCTGCCATGTACCGCTTGCGATTCGCTCTAGACGCGGGGAAATTGCCCCGGCGTCGACATCTGCTCCATTAGCAAAATACTGATCAAGCCTGGGCAAGCGAGTCCTCACCAATTCGCTGGTCTCAGTAAGAATCGTACGTCGCTGGGCACGGTGAAGACTACGAATGACGTCCTTGCCCTCACCGGGCGGTATCAAGGCGCCGCTCTCGTCACGTCCGAAGCCTAAGGTTCTAAGGTGCTCCCGGACACGTTTCTTGAGTCTCGCCTCTGCTGGGTCGACATAAATAACCGCAGCGCTCTTATTTACCTTGCTAGTCATTCTTAGAGCAACCCTGATATCTATTTTTGTGTTTTTCAGTAGGGTCGTCGACAAATTGCAGATTGCGATACGCACCCTCCCCTCGCCCCAATGCCGAGGGTTGATAGAGTGACAGTATATATTTTTTCAAGGACTAGACGTAACTATCACTACTTGTGGCAGTTTCTCATCGAACCGTGTTATCGATTTTTAAAACAATTGCCAACGGACACATAGACTCAAGCTGCATTTTTGCCACTCCGCAATAATTTGTGCTGAGAATTGAGCCATCTTCCGTCCGGAATTTGTAGCCCATGTTGTCCGCGTTATCACAGCGAGAGAGAAGATGGTGTGATGGAGGTGGGCCTGCCGCTGAGACACCATTTTCTATGTTTGTTTTGCAAAAGATATGGGGCGCTTTCGCGTTATATTAATGCTTAAAGCGTAACTGATTGCAAGAAGGACAAAGGAAATAAGAATAGCAAATAGAGTTGGAACGACGGTCGTAAAACTATCATGGGAGAAAACAAGGACGTGCTACCTAAAGTGAATCTCTCTTTCTCTCTTCAGAAAAATAACTGCATCAGAAGCGCGCGGCAGTTTAAACCAGTACTTCAAGGCCGAATATGTAGACGGAAATGGTTAAGTTCAGACCTCAAGGCAATCAGCGATTTGCTACAGAATCATCAATAAAAATCCTCACAGCCAGTCGCGTCAAAAACAACTAAAAAGGGAACGTATGTCTGCACAGCAGTCTCTCAAACAATTTTTCGCCAGCAAAATATTCGAAGTTCCAAAGTATCAACGGAGCTACGCTTGGGAAAGACAAAATGTGAATGAACTGTTCACAGACATTAAAGAAGCTCTCGATACAAAATCCAACCATTATGTTGGTACGGTGGTCTTAGCTAAAACGGACAGAGACGAAGTTTTCAACATCGTCGATGGCCAGCAACGTCTGACCACAATTGTGCTGTTTATTAGCGTCATCATTCGTCAGCTAGAAGATCAAGAAGATAGGGATTTCTATCGACGTTATTACATTAAGGAGCGTGGAAATTTCAAATTGACACCGCTGGAACGGGACAAGAACTTCTACTTCTCCCTGCTGGAGGGAGACGCCTCTCTAGAACCGCAAAGTAAAAGTCAGCGATTTCTGCTGGAAGCACACGGAGAAATGGAAAACATCATCAAAGTGAGTATTCCGGATCCACTTCAATTTCTTAAAGCGATTGAAACGCTCTCGATGCTCGAGTTCATTGAAAAGAATGAATCCGACGCGATCCGTATCTTCCAGACGGTCAACGACCGCGGGCGAGACCTTTCGCGTATGGATAAGATGAAGAGTCTACTGTTTTACTACTCTAATAAATACTTGGGCGGTGAATACGATAACGACATCAATGTGAAATTCGGAGAGATATTCGAGCTATATGACGACATAAAGCAATGCGCTGAAAAGCAAGGTATTAACAGTATTAGTTCTCGTCAGTTTAGCGAGGACGATCTGCTCAGGCAGCATCACATATGCTTTTCCGCAGAGAGCTACGATCCCACCGCTCAACAGGTGTTGGACAATGTCAAATCCGCTTTGTCATCTCGAAGAACGCCAGCAGAGGTACCCCGCTTAGCGTCGTATATCAAAGCCTATCTGGACAGTCTTCTTGTCTATATCCAATCCTTTAGCCGCGTCATCGGCCGGACGCAGAGTGACCCCAAGTACTATAAGTTGTTCTCCATCTTAGGCATGTCAACAGTTCTCTATCCTGTCATCGGCCAGATGGAGAAGCATTCCCTTCTCGATCAAACGCTGCCCACTAAACAAGTTCGAGTGTTGGACATGATCGAAATTATCGATGTCAGAGTGCTGAAAATCAGGGAATACGCCGGTAAAAAGCATTTGGCAGAATTCGCCTTTGATTTAAACAGCGGAGCATGGAGTATCGACCGAATTGAAAATTATCTGGTTTGGTTTAACGCCCATGAAATCAGCAATGATCGATTTAGAGACTATCTCTCTGGCTATAGTTATTACAAACAAACCGGCCTAATGCGGTTGTTGTTCATCGATTACTGTGAACGCCTCAAGAACAAGATATATTCGATTGATGATCTAAAGGCAATCATGGATAGGGAGCCCACCTTGGAGCACATCCTGTCGCAAAGCCCGAAGTTCAAACCTCGCGCATTCGGCTTCCGAAATGAAGAAGAATATGAAGAACACAAAGAGCTCATCGGAAACCTGACCTTGCTTGAAAAGTCCATTAACAGCTCGATCAAGAATGCCGATCTCGTCGATAAGATTCCGGGGTACGGCAAGAGCCGGTTCAAAATGACTAACTTGGTTGCGACCGAGTTAGCAATGACAAGCAGCTTTAAAAAGGCCGACTTGATCGAACGAGGAGTGCAGCTTGTGGAAGACTTTTCCAAACGGTGGTGGGCATGAACGACGTCGAAGTTTATTGAGTGGCCTGCCAAATGCCGATTAAAATATTTATCGATACCGAATTCACGGATTTCATAGACTGCCATCTAATTAGTCTTGGGATGGCCGCTGAATCGGGTGAAGTGTTTTATGCAGAAGTCCCCTATCCCGACGCGACGTGCAGTGCATTTGTGCGCGAGGCAGTAATTCCTCTCCTGGGAGAGATTCCTCATTCGCAATGCGCATGCGAAGACCTGGCGGATAAGGTACTCAAATGGATAGATTCGATAAAGGGTAATGACGACGAAGTCGAAATCTGTTTTGATTATCAGACTGATTGGGATCTTTTCATTGATGCTCTAGATTACCGGGTGCCGCAGTGGTGTGTACCTCGACTAGTGGCATCAGATATAGATGACGCACTGGTATATGCATTTCATAGGACGAATGGACTGCCGGCTCACCATGCTCTGTATGATGCTCAAGCCAATCTGTACGCCTTCAACAGACGGCAAGGGGCTACTGACACAGCAATAACAGTTCGGGTTACAACCAGGGCACCGTAGATATCAGGTTGATTGGCATAGATCAAGACCGCTCACGAAATGCATACCGAGTTGCCTGCGCGTCATACAGAGCATGGTGTTCGGGCAGATTTTTCTTCTTGTGGAAAGCGTAACGAAGAAGTTCATTGATGTTACGAGCGGATATCAAACGTGGTTTGCACCATGTAGGAATGGGGAACGCCAGCGAGTTTGAAAATAAATTCCAATCAGTTTCAAAGTCAAAGCAAATTTCAATATCCTGGTCTCGTCGAATCTTCTCTAACCAAGCAAGAATATTTTCGCCCAATTGAGCAGGCGCGCACTGAGAATCTGGAATGCGACCTAGAAGCGGAATGACCATGTCACGGACGAATACGCTGCACTTCTCAGAAGGATATGGAACCTCTGCATAGAATTGTTCACCGGAGGTACTGGCCATTCCGATGCTGATCATATGCGGATCGATGAAGTCCGTGAATTCCGTGTCTAAAAATACCTTCAGGGGCATATGCTCTCCTTGCACCGGTAATCCCATTCTAAGCGCAAAATTGACGCGCCTAGAAGAAATGTGCGCTATATGATGCCAAGCTAATCTATACGCCTTTAACGGTGGGTGACAGGGGCACGTTATTTATGTATCGGTACATACTGAATATCACCGTGCATCTGCTACTCCTGACTAATACCACGGCCATCTGCCGCGATAGCATCAAGTGTCGCGGTAACGCTGGAGAGCAAATCTGGATGGTGCCGCTGAAGATGCCGACGAATATTCTCGTTGCGAAAAAGACGACTGATAAAGCCTTTGGCCACGACAAGGGAAAGCATCGTGTCTCCAATAGTATCTTCTACAGCTAGGCTGTCATGTTGTAGCCGTTCCATCTCGGCTTCCATTCGAGTAATGTCCTCGGGTGAAATGTCCTTTCCGACCTGGCTTTTCGCTTTTTCTATTAACGCTTCTGGCCGCGTTGTAACAAGTATCATCTCCGCATAACTTTTCGCGAACTTATTCGCCGCGATCATCATTTCTGCAGCTTCGATTTGTCGTATGGGCTTCATTTTTCTGAGTACCCTGAAAACCTCAGGCGAGACCTGTCTATCTCTAAGAAGTCTGGCAGCCTCTGGGGCAATTCCATCGAGCAAATGCGCTTTCTCCCGTACTTTTTTGACGTCTATAGCCAAAACCTTTGCGATTCTTTCTTCGGAGGCACCCTTCGCTAGCGCTGCGCGAATCATCCGGTATTCCTGAACTGAGGCAATCCGATTTATTTGTTTATTGTAAGTAAAGCTCTCATCATCCAGCGCAACCATACATCGAACTGTAATTTGGCCAAGTGATTTCGCCGCTTCCAGCCTGAGTCTTCCATCTAAAAGATCAAAATAGCCTGGTTGTCCTTGGGAAGGATGTATCGCTAGTGGTTCGATAATGCCAAGTTCTTTCACCGAACTCAAAATACTCCTAAATTTCGGCGTCACAAGCACTTGCTTCTTAAGTGGTACCAACACGCGGATTTTGTCAATTTCCAAGTCCAAAATCGCGCGGTCAAAGCAGTGTCTGATATGGCTCATGGCAGCAGATCTCCTGGTAGACGCCTAGCAATGACTTCTGGAATGTCGTATACCTGTTCAGCACGAAGAAGAGTTCGGAAGTGTTCGTCAGATAAAAAATGTCGTATTGCTGAAATGATGAGTAGAAGGCGTTCTTCTTGAACACGAGCCTTTTGAATATTCAACTGCTGCCGGCGCACTTCAGTCTTATATATCCGGAGCAACTTCTGCGGTGTTGGACTATCTTGATCACTCTTGCGCTTGGGATACGCCGATTTTCCTAGTGCTTCTCGCTTGCTGATTATTTTTCTAACGAGAAGAAGTTCGTCACCCTTTAGTGTGCCGTCTTCATATGCATCCATCAGCGCTTTCTGCACCCCGTCGCTAGACGCACGTGAAATTTCAACGGCAAGCCAGACCGGTACTTGAGACTTTTCAACTGCGCGCAGAAGCCTTTGTTCGCCGTTATCGAGGAGATGGAGAATACTGCGAACATAGCTTGTCTCCAGATTTGTTTTGATGGCAATTTGCTCTAGACTGTATCCTTTTTGTCGTAGCACCAGAATGCCGCTGAGTAGTTCCTCGGTAGTGTGCCTTCGCCTAGCGATATTTTCGGTAAGCGATATTAGGAAGCGATCTATTTCAGGTGCGGCCACGATGCAGCAAGGTATCTCGGTCTCGCCAAGGTGTTTCAATGCCTCAAATCTGCCCTGCCCGCACAGGACCTCGTACCAATCACCAGTTACGTCTTTTCCACCGATAGCGACCGTAACAGGGCGTTTTAATCCTAGTACAGAAATGTTCTCAACAAGTCGAGAAAAAATGAGTGGATTTCTGCTGCGCGGATTCAAAATTCGAATACGGTCGGCGGGGATAAGCGAAATTTGTTTGGACGCGTCTAGATGTTCCGGATGAAGCTCTTGAGGATTTTCCATATTTCCCTCTTAAAGTGCTATTCGGCGCGCTAAATAGGTAAGCATGGACAGGTCATCATAGCGGTACGCGTCGAACCCATTTTCATTCGTCTCCCCGAGCTGGAGCTTTTGAGAAAAGACGTCTATATGGGGAAGGAGATAATAGTCGCGGATCGCGCATGCGTCCTCGCTCATCCGGACTGCAATAGTGATTTCAGCTCGTACTAAATTGTCGAATCGCAAGATCCATCTGTTGACGCCGTTAGTCAGACTGCGGCAACGACATAGCACAAGGGCTGCACTAAACTCCCTGTTGATCCACAGTAGATCGGATTTCTGGTCCTGTTCTGCCGTTGCTCCAACCGCATGTATCGCGGTAATCGCCGCGGAGACGATTTTTGGATGAGCTTCCCGGAGCTTTTTGTTGATTTCAAGATAGCGATAGTCCCGTCCAGGATCGTAACCAATAAGTGTATATGTTCTAATGAGGCTGCCGAAGCGGCTGGCGAACGCGCTGCTAGACGGGCAGCCATTAGATTCGTCAATGATTATTCCTGAGAGCCGTCCATGTTGATGCAATAATCGTTTCAGCGCATCCAGCATTTCATCGTCAGTAAGCCGATAAGAGCGGGCCAAAATGATTTGACGTGCTGCATTGAAAATGAGGCGGTCTACAAGAGGAGAAAAAGCTCCCTCAGCGCGGGCCCAAGCAGCTGGCGGGTTGTGAACACGCTCCAACTTAAGTTTGAACGATGTACGGTTCCAGACGTTATCTCCTACATACTTCTCATTAATCAAAATTTGATGAACCGTACCACGTGTCCATGACGTCCGGCGATCTGTCAGCTTACCCTGATCGTTAAGCCTGGCAGCAATTTCAGCCTCACTCAAACCGTCTTCGACAAATGCGCTGTAAATCCATCGAACCGTTTCCGTCTCGTCTTCCGGTCCTGGCACTAAGATTACTCTGTCTGTTTGAATGGATTTATGTTCGCCAGCCTGCAGTATTCCTTTGTGGTTCCCCGTATGATCAACCAGCATTCTTCGGAGGCCGTATCCAGCAGCGCCGCCTTGACGAACTCCAAGCTGAATTAGCCGTAGCTGACCTGCATGAACCTTTACACTTAATTCGCGGCTGTACTCCCCAGCCATTGTCCGTTTGACATTCTTGATGATGCTAGAAACCGCGCTACCGTCATTTTCGAATTGCTCTGCACAGTAAAGAACTCGAACACCCGCTTGCTTACAACGGATCTCGTAGCTAGCACTCTCATCGGGATCCTGAAAACGCCCCCATCTGCTGACGTCGTAGACTAAAATAACCCCGAATTCAGCGACTCCAGACTCTACGTCAATCAAAAGTGACTTCAACTGGTCACGACCTTCTAGTCGTAATCCACTCTTGCCCGCATCCGTGTAGACCTTAGTAATTTCCAGGTTTCGTGACAGAGCGAACGCTGTTATTACCTCGAGCTGATTTTCGGTCGAATATTGCTGGTGCTCAGTGGACATACGTACATACGCAGCAGCACGCTGCTGAGTAGCTTTGTCCTGGGTGCGATTTGCGGGTCTGTTTGAAGACATCGCCTTCACCTCATCTAGTCCATCTGCGCTATGACCTAACCTCCTATGTTTGGGATCAATATACTTTCGCTGAGGTGAAATATGTTGCGAGAAGCACGCAAAAAATTGCGGAATCAAGCTCCCAAAAATTTAACATCTCATGAATATGCGATAGCGATTGAGGTCGCGCTCAAGCAAGAGATTGGAGCATCTCGGCACGCTGTGAAGACGCTGTGTAAGCTTACGAACGCAAGCGAGAGGACTGTGCAGAACTGGTTGTCCGGCGTCAGGGGGCCGAGTGCTGTGCATCTGATTTTGCTAGCGCAAAATTTTTCTTCCGTCCGATCTACGTTCATGTTTCTCTCCGGGCAAGAAAGCCAGTATGCAGTTGGATCGGAAATAATCGTTGACCTGTTATTTGAGGCCATTGCACTACTGACACAGCGTTAGGGGTTAACGAATCGAATTGAGCGGTCGGCGTCGATGCATACGCGAACAGAGGGAAATGAAGAAATAATCGATAATGGTCAGCAAATAGCGGTGACCGTGCTAGAGGGGCATCCCCAATTTCATTATCTGTGACGCATATTCATTTTTTTTCACTTAATCTGATTCTTTGCAGCTCCGGCGCATATTCACGATTGTGAAAAAAGCCTTTGAAATCAGTGCCCTGGATTTTCACTTACTGTGACTCCCTACATCAGGGATTTCAAAGCCGGCGAGTTGATGGATTGACGGTGGAGTCCTTCTTGGGCCCTGCTTAGGTTGACCCCATTCTTCGCAAAAACCTGGCCACTTCGTTGGCCGGGTTTTTTTTCGTCCGAAGACATCATCAGCACGCCCAAGATGCAGACATTAAGGGACGCCTAAAGTACGACAGTTTGTTCGCACCAAGAGAAGATAAAATGAATACTCTTTCCTATTGCGCGACTTTCCGCCGGACTCAACCATGTCATGTGTGTTCTGTTCTTTACCTTCTGAGCGGGTCATTGCCCAGAATGATTTCGCTATTGCGATCCGCGATGGATTTCCGGTGTCCTTGGGTCATACGCTCATCATCCCCAGACGGCACGTTGCCTCGTTCTTTGAGCTAAACGAAGAGGAACGGACCGCCCTGTTGGCCCTTCTGGATGACGCCAAACGAATATTGGACGAACAATGCCATCCCGATGGATACAACATCGGAATCAACGACGGGGCTGCCGCGGGTCAGACAGTGATGCATCTTCACATGCACCTCATCCCGCGCTATACAGGCGATCTCCCGGATCCAAGAGGCGGCGTGCGCTGGGTGATTGCGGAAAAGGCGGATTACTGGAGCCAACGCTGAACATGATGGAGATCCCCTCCCCGACTCAGCAGCTTTCTTTTCTGGATCATGTCCAACGCTTGTTTGACGAGGGCGAATTTTCGGCCACCTACAAGTTCGCGCTGCTGCAGTCGATTACCGAACTGGCTGTCGAGCATGGAGAAGATTCTGGCGAATGCCTTGAGCTTTCCCACGAGCTAATCGCTGACAAGTTCTTGGAGATCTACTGGCCGCAAGTCGCGCCCTATACCCGCGACGGATTGGCAGCCGTCCTGATCCAGAACAGTGGCAGACAGGCAGCAACGATTACGCTATTGCAGGAACTGCGCAGTCGACACGGCACGCTTCCTAAGGCCCGTGCGTCTGAGGACTGGGCGAAGGCCCTGCGCAAGACGGTAGTGCTGTTGAAGGAAATGCCTTTGTGGCGACTGCAGATACTTCGTCGGGAGCAAGTCCGATTTCTCTATGAGCCTGCTTCAGAAGCCGCAATACGCCTGCTGCCAGGCGTGATGTTCAATCTTCGGCGCTTCCATGGACTGCTCCATCAATTGAGCCGCCATGCGTGGATTCAGCACTTGCATGCCAATCCGCTCAATACCGCCGTGCTGGGCACGGGATCGGATCTGGAACAGCTCCTGTTTGGTGCTGATCGCGCCAACTTGCGCGCCGCGCGCCCGGTCCTGAACACCATACAGAAAGGCCAGTGCTTCTATTGCCAGCAATCTCTTCAGGAGAATGGCGAGGTCGATCACTTCATCCCTTGGTCACGTTATCCACGCAATCTGGGCGAAAACCTTGTTCTGGCGCATCGCCGCTGCAATGGTGATAAAAGAGATCTGTTGCCGGCTGCCATCCATCTCGCGAAGTGGCAGGAACGCAACCGTACGCATGGAGCGTATTTGTCCGAGCAGCTAGGCGCGGGCTTTGTTTGCGATGAGCCCGCCATGCGGCGTATTGCGTATTGGGCCTATCACCAAGCCTATGCAACCTCCTCCCAGTGTTGGTCCGGCGTCGGGCAGACTGGCCCATTGAGCCGCGATTACCAGCACCTCCTGGCCGGGCAAGTGTACTGAGATGATGCGGCTCAAGAACTTGAATTCGCCCGAAGCCGTTCGTGCGGCAATGAGCGAATACGACCGCCTTGGCAGAACCTACTTCCTTGAGAAGTACGGTTACGGCAAGTCACGCGATTACATGCTCCGTGATCGTCACTCAGGCAAGCTCTACGATGCAGCGGCCGTCGTGGCGGTGGCTTATGGCGTTGCATTTCCAGATACTGGTCCCCTCCGATCGGAGACCTTTTCTGAAGGTGGCGTTTCCGCTGAAGCGATTCTTCGTGAACTGGACTTCGAGGTAGTCAGGATCGGTCAGGACTGGACTGCTGAAGAGGTGGAGGCCACCGTTCGTGACTACTTTAATATGCTCCGCGCGGAGGCATTCGGGCTTCCGTATAACAAAGCCGAACACAATGAACACCTGCGCCGCCAGCTGACGACTCGCAGCAAATCTTCCATTGAGCTCAAGCACCAAAATATTTCGGCCGTGCTGGATCAGCTGGGACTACCCTATATTCGCGGCTACAAACCGCGGACCAATTTGCAGGAATTGCTCCGTCGCACCGTGATTACCTTCATCGACGCACAGCGTGGCGAGCTCGCCAAAATGATGGATAGTTTTGACGCACAAACCGAGCCCGCGCAACAGCAGTTTCGTGGCGTGCTCGTTGCTCGACCAACAGTGGAGCCAACGATACGTATGCCCAAGCGGCTGAGGCTCCCGCGCAAGTTGGACTACGCCGCGCGTGAAGAGCGTAACCGCCAATTGGGTCACGCTGGCGAAGCGTGGACGGTGTCGTTTGAAAAATTCAGACTCCATGACGAAGGACGTGATGATCTCGCAGGCCGGGTCGACTGGATCGCTGACCGTATTGGGGATGGCGCCGGGTATGACATCCTGTCGTATGAGTCCGTGGATCAGGCGCGATTCATCGAGGTGAAAACGACCAACGGCGGTCCGCTGACGTCCTTCATCGTGACCCGGAACGAATTGGAGTTT
The DNA here is from genome assembly GCF_057961335.1 of Herbaspirillum sp. Her4. Taxonomy (NCBI): domain Bacteria; kingdom Pseudomonadati; phylum Pseudomonadota; class Betaproteobacteria; order Burkholderiales; family Oxalobacteraceae; genus Herbaspirillum; species Herbaspirillum sp. Her4. The sequence goes on from NZ_CM176330.1 coordinate 1,098,698, forward strand.
TCGGAAGAGGTCGGCGACGCTTTCTGTTTATATCGTCTCTTCGAGTTCGCTACTTCCCCCAAGCTCTTCATTCTACGCGGCACGATTTCATCCAATCTTGAACTGGAAGCCGTCGACTATCGCGCTCGGCTCAAGGCGACCGCCTGAGCCATTCCCATCAGCAAAAAATCTCAATTCCTCACGACCGCAATTCCACTCCCTGTCGGCTTCGCAGCCGATTACCCCATCGCTGCCCCCACACCACAAAATCCTCACCACCCCACACAAATCCTTGCGATTCCCTCCCCGCTTGCATAACATCATCTGAACAATTCGAGCTCCCCACCGCCATGAGTAGAGACAAGTCGAGCGCCCGAAGCGTAGTCGCGGTCTTGCTCGTCCTGGCGATGAGTCTGCTCTGCGCCGCCTCCGCCCGCGCCCAATCGCCTGCCGCCAATGCGCAAGTCATCGAGATCAAGCTCGCCGATCTCAATGACGACAATCCCCTGATCAACTACCGCAAGGCCGTCCTCGAACTGGCCATGCGTGCCAGCGGCCGGCCCTTCTCCATCAACGGCTGCCGCGTCGCCAATGTCGCCACCTCCGACCAGCGCTACGTGCAACTGATCCAGGCCGGCCAATACTGCAACCTCATCACGACCTCCGCCGGCAGCGGCATGACCCGCACCCTCGAACCCATCCCCTTCCCCATCTATCTGGGCGGCGGCGGCTATCGGGTGTTGCTGGCCAACCGCGAAAGCTTCGAACGCGCCCGGTCCATCCGTACCCTGGACGACCTGCGCGCCTTCACCATCGGCTCCGGCATCGGCTGGGTCGACACCAGCATCATGCAGGCCAACCAGCTCAAGGTGGTGCAGGGCAACTACCTGAACCTGTTCGAGATGCTCAAGGCCGGCCGCTTCGACTTCTACAACCGCTCCATCTTCGAAGCCACCAGCGAACTGGAAACCTATGATCCCGGCCATCAACTGGCCATCGTCCCCGACCTGGTGCTGTACTACCCGACCGATCTCTTCTTCTACACCTCCCCGGGGCGCGACGATATCCGCGATGCCCTGCTGGAGGGCCTGAAAAAAATCCATCGCAATGGCGCCCTGCTGGACCTGATCCAGAAACACAGTTCCACCCGGCAAGTGCGCCAGTCCATGCGCGGCACGCATCCGCGCGTGATCGAGTTGTACAACGACAGGCTCACCCCCATCGAACGCCAGGCCATCGAGACTTACAAAATGGACTGGTTCAAATAGTCCACGCCGCCCTTCCATCCACCTTCTGACCCGCACGGCCCGCCATGATCAAGAAGACCACCAGCCTCGGCCTCTACATCGCCTGTGCCATGCTGGTGGCCATGAGCCTGCCGGTCGTGGTGGCGCTGACCATCCTCAACGGCACGCGCGAGCAGCAGATCAGCCAGGAAATGACCGCCCTGGTCGATGAAAAAAGCCAGACCCTGGCCCACAGCCTGGTGCTCCCGGTCTGGAGCCTCGACCAGAACGACATGATGGCTCTGCTGCAAGGAAGCATGCTCGATACCCAGGTGGTCTCTGTGGAAGTGCGCGACCCCGAGGAGCGTGTCCTCGTGCGCAAGGAAGAACCGCTGCGCCGCGCCGGCAGCCTGCTCACGCGTACCCTGCCGCTGACCATGCAGCAGCCGGACCGCATGGTCACGCTGGGCAGCGTGCAGGTGGTGGTGTCGGACGCCCAGCTGCAGCGCAAGCTCGCCGCAGACAAGCGCTTCCAGACGCGGGTGCTGCTGGCGCAGGCAGTGGTGGCGCTGCTCATCATCGGCTTCCTGGTCTATCGCCGTATCCTCGCGCCCATCCGCAAGCTGACCGTCGCGGCCGGCCGCATCGAACGCGGGCACTTCGATACTCGTATCGCACTCACGCAAAAGGATGAGATCGGCCTCCTCGCTCACCGCATGGAAGCCATGCAGACCAGCCTCAAGAACCTCTTCGACGAACAGGCGGCGATCCTGAGCAATATCCCGGCGGGCGTACTGTTCGTGCGCGATGGACGGATCGCCTTCGCCAATGATGCTGCGCAGTCCATGCTTGCGCTCAATGGCGCGGGACTCACCACGCTGGCCAGTGCGCAGATCTTCGAGGATGCGCAGCAGCAAAGCCTCTACATCAACCACACCCTGCTGCGCCCACATGGAGCGACCGGCGAGATCGTGTTGCTCAAGCGTGCCGATGGCCGCAGCTTCCCGGCCGAACTGCATACCTCGCTCATCGATGGCACGGGTCAGAACGACCAGATCTGGGTCATCATCGATGTCTCCGAACGGTTGGAAGCCGAGAGCCGCATCGACCGCCTGGCCTTCTATGATCCTGTCACCGAGCTGCCCAACAAGAAGCTGTTCCTCGATCGCTTGCGCCGTGGCCTGGGACGGCAGCAGGCACACGGCCTGCCGCTGGTGGTGTTCTACATGGAAATGCATCGCGCCGATCTCTCGCACGGCCTGGTCAAGGCCGATGATGCAGACCGGCTCTTCAAGGAATGTGCGCGACGTCTGGGGGCCTGTGTCGCCGCCGACCAGACGCTGGCGCGGCTCGATGGCGAACGATTTGCGCTGGGATGCGATCTGCCGGTGAGCGAACTGGCCGAAGGCATCCGCTTCTGCGAAACGCTCGCACACCGCCTCATCGCCGCGCTGGCCGAACCGCAGGGCAGCACCGTGAGTTTCCCCTACTCTCTCAACATCGGCATCAACATCCTGCGCGGTGACGTGCAATCGGCCGAGGAAGCGGTGATGCAGGCCAAGCTGGCCATGGTGCAGTCACTGGCCGCAGGCCGCAATGTGTTCCGCTTCTTCGATCCGGCCATGCAGGCCCTGGCCAGCCAGCGCAGCGCACTGGAAGTGGAATTGCGCACGGCGGTGGCGCAGCATCAGTTCGTGGTGCATTACCAGCCACAGGTTACCTTTGAGGGCAAGGTGGTCGGGGCTGAGGCGCTGGTGCGCTGGAAGCACCCGATGAAGGGGATGGTGTCGCCGGCGCTGTTCATTCCGGTGGCCGAAGAATTGGGATTGATGGAAGAGATCGGCCACCAGGTGCTGGAAGCCATCTGCCGCGATCTCGAAGCCTGGCAGCGCGAGGGTCTGGCCAGGGAGCTGGTGGTGGCGGTCAATGTGTCGGCGCAGGAATTCAAGGTGGACCACTTCGTGGCGCGCTTCCACGAAACCATTCGCCAGCACCGCATCAGCTCCAAGGCGGTGAAGGTGGAACTGACCGAAAGCATGATGATCGATAAAATCGATGAGGTCATCGAAAAAATGAATGACCTCAAGTCGCATGAGGTCTCGATTTCGCTCGATGATTTCGGGACCGGCTATTCGTCCCTGTCGTACCTGGGACGCTTCCCCATCGACCAGCTCAAGATCGACCAGAGCTTCGTGCGCAGGATGCAGGACGATGCAGCCACGGCCAGCATCATCCGCAGCATCATCATGCTGGGCCAGAGCCTGGGGCTGTCCATCATCGCCGAAGGGGTGGAGACGATGGAACAGCGTGACCTGCTGCATGCGCAGGGTTGCACGCTGTATCAGGGCTATTGGTACGGCCGGCCCATGCCGGGAGAACAGTTCACGGCGCTGCTGGAGGGCCGGCAGCGCGCGTCCTGAGCAGAGACCCAGGCAGGTGCGATCACGCGCCGCTGTAGAGCGAGGTGTCGAGGGCCTGGCCCTGGGTGCTGCTGTCGGAGACCGAAGGCTTGGTGCCGGTGTTCTGCATCGGCTCGCCCAGGCGTGCGGCTTGCAGCTCGGCGATGACATCGGCGCGCGTCTTGCTGCCCTGGAATTGCACCACCGGATAGTTGCTGCGGGCGTTCAGGTTGGCCTGATCGCGTGCGGCTTCCGTGGTCACGGTCGATTGAGCGAAGGCCGACAGGGAGAAGGCGGTGGCCAGTGCGCCGAGGACGAGGTGCGAGGTTTTCATGATCAGATTCCTTTGAGTGCGTTTTCACAAGATCTCTGGTGCTGCACAGGATGTGCGCCGCCAGGGATGGCGCGATCGCCGTGCTTGGCTGGCGAGTCGTTGGGATGGATTCTAGGGAGGGGGTCCGTACAGAAACATTGCCCAGTCATTACACATTTGTAATGAATGCCGCATCCGGCTGCGTCACAATACGGACTTGTCCGTCAGGAATTCCGATCATGCACATCTTGTTGGTAGAGGACGAGCCCAAATCGGGCGAGTACCTGCGTCGCGGCCTGACCGAGTCCGGCTTCGTGGTGGACTGGGTGCAGACCGGTGTGGACGGCCTGCACAATGCGCGCACGCTGGACTACAAGCTGATCATCCTGGACGTGATGCTGCCCGGCATGAACGGCTGGGACATCCTGCGCGAACTGCGCCGCACGCATGACACGCCGGTGCTCTTCCTCACCGCCCGCGACGAAGTCGAAGACCGCGTCAAAGGCCTGGAGCTGGGTGCCGACGATTACCTGGTCAAGCCCTTCGCCTTCACCGAACTGCTGGCGCGCGTGCGCACCCTGCTGCGGCGGGGGCCGAGCCGCGAGGCCGATCTGATCGAGTACGAGGATGTGGTGGTGGATGTGATTCGCCGCAAGGTCACGCGCGCCGGACAGCGCATCGATCTCACCGCCAAGGAGTTCGCCCTGCTGCACATGCTGATCCGCCGTCCGGGCGAGGTGCTGTCGCGTCCGCAGATTGCCTCGCAAGTATGGGATATGAATTTCGACAGCGATACCAACGTGGTGGACGTGGCCGTGCGCCGTCTGCGGGCCAAACTGGATGAAGGATTTGACCAGAAGTTGCTGCACACCGTGTGGGGCATGGGTTACGTGTTCGAGGTGCGGCGGTGAGACGTGCTACCGCGTCGATGAGCCTGCGGCTGGTGGTGCTGTTCGGATTGCTGGCACTGGTGCTGTTCACGGCCGTTGGCAGTTATCTGTCGCACTCGCTGCACATGCAGCTGGAGGCGCGCGACGATGAAGAGCTGGCCGGCAAGTGCCGCTCCATCAATCACCTGGTCGAGCATGCGGCGTCACTGGAGGACATCCTCGCTCGCCGCCATCTGGTACTGGACACCCTCTCCGGCCATGACCAGCTGCTGGTGCGCATCGCCCGCGCCGATGGCAGCACCCTGCTGGAAAGCCATGACCCCACGCGCACCTCGCCGGATGTGGACCTGTCCACCGTCAAGATCCGCAGCTGGGACCACATCGAAGCCTTGCGCATGGGTGACCTGCGCGCGCGCTACATCGCCAGCATGCCGGTCACTCGCTCGGGCGAAAAGGCCATCGTGCTGGTGGTGCGTACGGCCTCGGATCGCATGCTGCTGCTGGCGGACTATCGCGCCGATGTGTGGTGGGCGGCGGCCATCGGCACCGTGCTGGCAACGCTCTTGAGTTACTTCCTCGTGCGCAGCGGCTTGCGTCCGCTGCGCATGATGGCGGCACAGACGCGCGCCATCTCGGCCAACAAGCTCGATACCCGGCTCGATCTGCAGGCCGCGCCGCGTGAACTGCACGAGATCGTGCAATCCTTCAACGACATGCTGGACCGGCTGCATCGCAGCTTCCAGCAACTGAGCCAGTTCTCGGCCGATCTTGCGCATGACGTGCGCACCCCGCTCAACAACCTGATGGTGCAGACCCAGGTGGCGCTGGGCAAGCCGCGCAGCCTGGATGAATACCAGGCCCTGCTCAGTTCCAACATCGAGGAATACGAACGCCTCTCGCGCATGATGGAGAGCATGCTGTTCCTGGCCCGCGCCGACAACGCCCACGTAGTGCTGCAGATCCAGCCGCTGGACGTGGCGGAGGAACTCAATCGCATCGCCGACTATTTCGAGGGCATCGCCGAAGACGCGCAGGTACGCATTGCGGTGGCCGGCAGCGGCATCCTGCACGCCGATGCCACCCTGCTGCGTCGTGCAGTGGGCAACCTGGTCGCCAATGCCATCCGCTATACACCGCCGCAGGGCGTCATCAGCCTGGAGGCCACCGTGGTGGCGGGCGCGACCCTGATCGGGGTGGCCAACCCCGGGCCGGGGATCCCGCCGGACCAGATCGAACGCATCTTCGACCGTTTCTACCGCGCCGATCCTTCGCGCAGCAGCGCCAGCGGTTCCAGTGGCTTGGGCCTGGCCATCGTGCGGACCATCATGGCGCTGCACGGCGGACAAGCCAGCGCAAGCAGCGAACCGGGACGACGTACCGTGTTCACTTTGCGCTTCCCCGAAGCTGCGGTAAACGTGCCGGACAAAGCGTGACACAGGTGGCGAACAGCGCGCGTGCACTGTACCGGGAAACGTGCAGAGCGATGTACAGATGAACGTGCAGAAAAACGAACAACAAAACGAACAACAAACCTTGCAAGAAGACAGTCAACAAGAGTCGAAAAGCGCAGCAGAAAGCAAACATGGCGCGCACGCGCCATGCAGCTTCAAGCCGGGATGCCGGGGTTCAGCGCGAATCCTCACTGGGCAGCGAAATCAGGCTGGTCCGCATGAGATCGGGCAATTCCATCTCCAGCGCGAGGGCCAGGGCCTCCATGTTGTCGACGGAAATATTCCTTTCCCCGCGCTCGACTTCGCTCAGGTAGGTGCGACTGATGTCAGCGCGGAAGGCCAGCTCTTCTTGTGACATCTCTTTAAGCCGGCGCACCCTGCGGACGTTCTGTCCGAAGATGACGCGGGCGCTCTGTGGAGTCTCTGATTTTTTCATGAGCGCAAGGATCAATGCGGCTAGGGGTGACGGTCGATTAGCTACAATTACAAACGCACAAACTATCGGTGACAATCACTTATACCCTCGAATGTCTTGGTGAATAATCGAAATTTATCGAGATTCCGATCCTGGTTTCAGCGCGTATTTTTCGAAATTGTTCTAGTGGCGATTCGAAATTTTTCAGAACTTCCCGCCTTGTTTTGACTCCTCGTCTCATGCTGCGAGCATGCCGCCGGAAATTTCTCACTCTCTGCCATGGATAAACAACAAGCCTTGCGCCGTACCAAGCGTCTAGCCCTGGGTTGTCTGCTGGGCTCGGCAGCGCTGTTCGTAGCCGCCTCGCTGGCAGCGCCCTCCACCTGGAGCGCGTTGCTGCGTGCCATGGCCGAGGCCGCCATGGTGGGCGCACTGGCCGACTGGTTCGCCGTCACGGCCCTGTTTCGCCGGATTCCGCTGCCGCTGCTGGCACGCCATACCGCCATCATCCCGCGCAACAAGGAGCGCATCGCCGACAACCTCGCCGTCTTCGTGGAAGAGAAATTCCTGAGTCCGCAGTCGCTGGCCGGACTGGTGCGCCGCCATGATCCGGCGCAGCGACTCTCGGCCTGGATGGCTGCGCCCGAGAATGCCGCGCGCCTGGGCGGCTACATGGCGCAGGCGGTCGGTGGCGTGCTCACGCTCACCGATGACCGCCGCATCCAGGCCTTTGTACGGGAAGCTCTGCAGACCGCGCTGGGCAAGCTGGACCTGTCGCGCTCGCTGGCCAGCATTCTGGATACGCTGACGCTGGATGGCCGTCACCAGCAGCTGCTGGACCGCGCCATCGTGGCCCTGGCCGAGCTGCTCAACCGCGAACAGACGCGTGCGTTCATCGCCGAGCGCATGGTGGAATGGCTGCAGCGCGAATATCCCAAAATTGAAAAATTGCTGCCCTCGAACTGGATCGGCGAGAAGTCCGCCGATACCCTCGCCGACATTCTGGACAAGCTGCTCACCGGCATCGCCGAGGATCCGCAGCACTCGCTGCGCCAGGCCTTTGATCGCCAGCTGGCCGGCTTCGTGACGCGCCTGAAGAAAGACCCGGCCCTGCGCGAGCGGGCGGAGGAGATCAAGCGCGAGATCTTGCAGGGCGAGGCCGTCAACGCCTATGTGGGTAGCCTGTGGGACAGCCTGCGCCAGTGGCTGCGGCAAGACCTGGCGCGTCCCGATTCGGCCCTGCACGCCCAGGCCGGCGCGGCCACGCAGTGGATCGGGCGCGCCCTGCAGGAAGATGCCGAGCTGCGTGCCTCGCTCAACGCCCATCTGGAACAGGCCATCGCCAGCCTCAGTCCGGATGTGGCCCAGCTGCTCACGCGCCACATCAGCGACACCATCAAGCAGTGGGACACGGCCGAGCTGTCACGCCAGATCGAACTCAACATCGGCCGCGACCTGCAGTACATCCGTATCAACGGCACGCTGGTCGGGGGACTGATCGGCGCGCTGCTGTTCGGCTTGTCGTGGCTGATGCAGTGGCTGGTGCACGGAGTTTGAGCGGCCTCAGGAGGATTGCTCGGCACGCTCCTTCAAGGCCTTGCGCATGATCTTGCCGGTGGCCGTGGTCGGCAGCGCGTCGACAAAGGCAATTTCGCGCGGATATTCATGCGCCGCCAGCTGTGAACGGACATGCTGCTGCAGGGCCGCCACCAGTGCGGCGTCCGGGGCATGTCCTTCCTGCAGCACGACAAAAGCCTTCACTACCTCCGTACGCAGGGCATCTTTCACGCCGACCACGGCCGCGATCCGCACTGCCGGATGGCGCATCAGGCATTCCTCGATCGGAGCGGGTCCGATGCGATAGCCGGCACTGGTGATGACGTCATCATTGCGGCCCAGGTAGCGGATGTAGCCGGCTTCGTCCATGTTGCCCAGGTCACCCGTGAGCAGGAAATCACCGGCGAATTTTTCGCGCGTCGCTTCATCATTGCGCCAGTAGCGCAGGAACATCACCGGATCCGGTGCACGGATGGCGATATTGCCGACTTCGCCGCGCGGCAGGACGGCACCCTCTTCATCGACGATCTGTACATCGTGTCCCGGGACTGCACGTCCCATGCTGCCCGAGGCACTGGGGTAGAGCCGCGACGAGGACGATACGACGAGGTTGCATTCGGTCTGGCCGTAGAACTCGTTGATGGTCACGCCCAGCGCGCTGCGGCCCCAGGCGATCAGGTCGTCGCCCAGCGTCTCACCACCGCTGGCCACGCTGCGCAGCGCAAAATCCCATTGCGCACGTGGATCTGGCGTGCCGCGCAGCATCTTCAACGCCGTCGGCGGGAAGAACACGTTGCGGATGCCATGCCGCGCCAGCAATCCGAAGACGGTAGATGCATCGAATTTTTCCAGACGGCGCGCTACCACCGCCACGCCGTGATACAGCGACGGCAGCAGCACATCCAGCAGGCCGCCGATCCAGGCCCAATCGGCGGGCGTCCAGAAGCGGTCACCGGGCTGCGGGAAACTGTCGTGCGAGACTTCCACGCCCGGCAGATGGCCCAGCAGGACGCGCTGTGCATGCAGTGCGCCCTTGGCCTTGCCGGTGGTGCCGGAGGTATAGATGATCATGGCCGGATCATCGGCCAGCGTCGTGACCGGTTCGAACGTGGGCGATGCCGCATGCAGGCGGTCCCAGAAATCGGTAGTCTGCGGCAGCACGATGTCGGACTGCTCCACGCAGAACACCACTTTCAGTGCCGGCAGTTCTCCGGCGAGATGGACCTTGTCCATGCCCGATGCGTCGGTGACCAGGGCGGCGGCTTCGCTGTTGTCGAGACGATAGGCGATCGCGTCCGGACCGAACAGGTAGAACAGCGGCACCGTCACTGCGCCCAGCTTGTAGGCGGCGATGTGAGTGATGACGGTCTCGATGCGCTGCGAGAGGTAGATCCCGATGCGGTCGCCGCGCCGGATGCCGGCCTCGCTCAGCACGTTGGCGAACTGGTCGCTCAGGATCTTGAGCTGGTCGAAACTCCAGGTGGTGACCTTGCCATCGCCGTCCTCGGCAATGATGGCGGGACGCCCGCTGCCATCCGCCCAGCGGTCGCAGGCGGCGTGGGCGATGTTGAAGACCTCGGGGATCTGCCAGTCGTAGGCAGCGGTGGTATCGGCACGGTAGTGGGCCGGGGTGATCACGGGGCGTGGCGCGATGTCTGGGGGCACGTCTTGTCTCCTGTCGGGTGGCTGTGGGCCAGGCCTGCATGGGGCCGGGCTCCGGATGGCCGGTCATGCCGGCACGCCGCCTATCATAGCGCCCTCGGGGCGGATCAGCATGGCACAACAAAATGACAGTCGCGCAATGCGACTGGTCGAACTCTGACGAGTTTGCCTGGCAACCTCGGCCACTTCCTCCAAGCGCGCGCAGCCCTCCTTTAGCATGGCTCTCCTCTCGCCTTCTGCCGTTTGATGCCGGCATCGCCCGGGTTCCGGGATGCTGCGCGGATGGCTATTCCAGCAAGGATGTCCGTATGCCCGACCGCACGTTTTCCGCGCTACGCCAACCATGGTCCCAACAGGCCCGCGCCCTTCGGCTGCGCTTGCCGCAATCGCACGTGGCCTTGCAGGACGCGCTGCTGATACAGCAGGTGACGGGCCGCGAAACGCTGTGTGGTGCCACTGAAGTGGAGGTGCTGTGTCTGTCGCCGCGCGAGGACTTGCCGCTCAAGGAATTCATGGCGGTGCCGGCGGAAATCCAGCTGGTGACGGACCAGGGCCTGTTGCGCACCATCTGCGGCTTCATCGCCGAGGTCCATGCGGGGCAGATCGATGGCGAGCTGAGCAGCTATCGCCTGCTGTTGCGCGATGCCCTCAGCCTGATGGGCCAGCGCATCAATACCCGCGTCTTCCTGCACGCCAGCGAGGCCGATGTAACCCAGATCCTCATCAGCGAGTGGCGGCAACGCAGCCCCTTGCTGGCCAGCAGCATGGAGGTGGATTGGTCGCTGCTCGGAGAACGCTACCCGGCACGCGAATTCATCATGCAGCACAACGAATCCGATGCCGATTTCCTGCGTCGCCTGTGGAAGCGGCGCGGCATCGGCTGGTGCATCCGTCCGGGCGAGCCGCCACTGCCGGGCCAGGCTGCTTGTCCGCGCCATGTGCTGGTGCTATTTGACGATCCCATGCAGCTGCCGCGCAATGCGGCGGGCAGCGTTCCCTGGCGACGCGATCATGCGCCCGGCACGCAGGACGGCCTCCTGCGCTGGCAGGCCACGCGTCGCCTGCGGGCCGGCAGTGTCAGCCGCCATACCTGGGATCACGCGCAGGATGGGCCGCTACAACGGCATGTGAACAATCCGGCTGCGCAGGGCGCACTGGGCGAACGCTTTGCCCAGCTGCTGGATGACTATCTGGTGGAGGCCCCGCACATCGCCGACGATGGTGAAGATCTTGACCAGATTGCCCGGGCGCGCATGCAGCGGCTGGCGCTGGAGAGCAAGGAATTCGGTGCCGATTCCACCGTGCGTGCGCTGCGTGTGGGCGAGTGGATCGACATTACGGGGCATCCTGAGCTGGAACGTCATCCACCGCATGAGCGCGAATTCATCGTGACCCGGCTGGAGTTCCATGCCGAGAACAACCTGCCGGCCTCGCTGGAGGAGCGCCTGCAGCGCGCAGCGCCGCATCGTGAAAGCGATCTCGGCGGATTGGCCGACTTGCAGCGCCGTTGCCGCGAACAAGGTCTGCGCTATCTGAACCATTTCGCATGCGTGCGGCGTGGCATCCCGCTGGTACCGGCCTTTGATCCCCGCGTGGATCTGCCCCGGCCGCGTCTGCAGAATGCCCATGTGGTCGGCCCGGCGGGTGAAGAACTGTACTGTGACGCGCTGGGCCGCATCAAGCTGCGCTTTCACGGGACCCGCATGCAGGATCACCAGCTCGCCGGCGGGGCCAGCGACAGCGAACGCGATTCCGCCTGGGTGCGCGTGGCCAGTCATTGGGCCGGAAGGCAATGGGGCGCGATCAATCTGCCGCGCGTGGGCGACGAGGTGCTCGTCGATTTCCTCGGGGGCGATCCTGACAAGCCTGTCGTGATCGGCCGGTTGTACAACGGCCTGTCGCTACCGCCTGCCTTCAGCGGCGTCGGCAGCCTGCCCGGCAACCGCTTCCTGGCGGGCGTGCGCAGCAAGGAGATTCAGGGCCAGCGCTACAACCAGCTGCGGCTCGACGACACCCCGCGCCAGATCAGCGCCCAGCTTGCTTCGCAACACGGACAGAGCGAACTGAACCTGGGCTGGCTCACGCATCCTCGTACCGAGGGACGCAGCGATGCGCGCGGCGAAGGCGCCGAGTTGCGGACGGACCAGGCGCTGGCGCTGCGCGGTGGACAGGGTGTGCTGATCAGCGCGAGCCGGCGCAGCCAGGCCAGCGGCGCGCAACTGGATCGGGCCGAGATGCTGGGGCTGCTGCGCGTGCTGCAGAACGTCCAGCAGGAACTGGCGGCGCTGGCCGAGACCCATCATGCCGGGCCGACGGCAGTGCAGTCCTTGAGCGCGTTGCGCACGCGGCTCGATGCCTGGGAGACCGGCAGCAACACGCAGGCCGAAGGCAGCGGTGGCGGCGAGCCGGTCGTGGCCGTGACTGCACCGGCCGGTGTGGCCATCACCAGTGATGAGGGCGTGGTCGTTGGTGCGCAGAAGGAAATCGATCTGGTCAGCGTGGGCAATACGCAGCTCTCTGCGGGCAAGAAGCTGCTGGTGCGGGTGGCGGAGAGTATCAGCGTGTTTGCGCAGCGCTTGGGGATGCGGCTGGTCGCGGCCAGCGGCAAGCTGCAATTGCAGACGCACGGCGATGACATCGAAGCCACCTCAGCGCGCCGCATCATCCTGACGGCTGTTGATGAAATCGTCCTCCAGGCTCCCCGGCTCAAGCTGCTGGCGCAGGGTGCGCAGATTGATCTGGGGGGCGGCGCGATCACGCAGCAGAGCAGCGCGGATCACATCATCCGCTCGGCGAATTTCCATCATGTAAGCGGTGCGGACAGTGCGCCTCCGGGCGTGGAACTGCCGGCCAGCGCCATGCGTACCGACGAACGTTTCATCCTGGCACGGCGCGGCAGTGGCCGGCCGCATGTGCGGCAGCGCTATCGCATCGAGCTCGATGACGGCAGCGTCATTGAAGGCGTCACTGATGAACAGGGACGTACGGCCTTGAGCCAGGACCAGGCCCTGCGTATCGCGCGGCTGCGGATCGTGAAGGAGTAGAGGATGAAGCAATTTTCCCTGCCGGAGCAGGCGGCAGAACCGACCCGGCTGGTCGGCACCGCCTGGGATGAAGACGGCAATGATGTGGCGCAATCGGTGCTGACCGGAGAGAACCAGAAGGTCAGGGCCTTGTGTCTGACCACGCCGGAGGTGGTGGTGCCCATTCTGTTCGTGCCGGGCATCATGGGGACGCGGCTCAGGGTCAGCAAACGCGACCAGGGGCCGGCCTGGCTGCCACCCGAGAACACTTGGGAGACGATCACGCTGGGGCTCACGCATCTGGTCCGCACGGCGGCAGACCGGCAACGTTTGCTCAATCCGGAGACCACTGAGGTGGATGATGGCGGTCCGGCTTTTCCTGATGACACGAGCAAGACCCTGCTGTCGCTTGCTCCCGGCCAGACCGATGCCGAGCGTATCAAATGGCGCGGCTGGGGACAGCTCCATGCAGACAGCTATCTCGGCATTCTTTCGCTGCTGGAGACCAGCATGGCGATGATCTTCGATCCTGCGAGCCAGGGCACCCGGCTCACCTCGCACTGGCAGGAGCTGGTGATGGATCGGCAGGATGCAGCCAGGCTGGGCGCGCAGAAGCCCTTTGTTGCAATTTCGGACGAAGACTTGAGAGATGCCGCAGAGGTGCTTTATCCGGTGCATGCCGTGGGCTACAACTGGTTGCAGAGCAACCAGGTCTCCGCGCAGCGACTGGCTGACGAGATCGAGCGGATTACGGCGTATTACCGCAGCAAGGGAAAGCGCTGTGAGGGCGTGATCCTGATCACGCACAGCATGGGCGGCCTGGTGGCACGTGCCTGTGCGCGGCTGCCGGGAATGACTGAACGCATTCTGGGCGTCATCCATGGCGTGATGCCGGCCATTGGCGCGCCGGCTACCTACAAGCGCATCCGGGCCGGGTTTGAAGGCATGGCGCAGGTGGTACTGGGACGCGATGCGGCTGACTGTACGGCAGTGATGGCCAATGCGCCGGGTCCGTTGGAACTGCTGCCGACTGCGCAATACAAGACCTGGACCAATCAAGGAGAGCGGCACTGGTTGCGCGCCAGCTATCGCGCCATCGGCCAGCGCGGGATGCCAGAGGAGATGGACAGCTTTTTGGGCGAGGGGGATCCCTACGCGCAGATCTATCTGAACAATACGTCGGATTGGTGGAAGCTGGTGCGCGAGGATTTGATTGATCCGGCGGGGAGGGAGGATCGCGAACGCGCCGAAAGGGAGGGGAACGTCCTCGCCTCGAAAAAGCGCCCAATGCCGGATTTTTGTCAATTTGCAGAGAATATGAAATTGGCTCGAAATCTTCATCAACTCATTCAAGACAGCTATCACCCCAATACCTACGTGTATTACGCCGCTGACCCACAACAACCTGCATGGAACGAGATCAACTGGAAGTGTAGGCCGCTGGTGCCAGGCGATCCCGCGCAGGCGCGACTGGAAAAAGATGATCTGAACGGGATGCTGGAACTGCGCTTCGGAGAGCATTCCGTCCATTACTTCTCTCTTCAGAGCGGTACTGGCCCGGGCGATGGCACGGTCCCGGCGGAATCGGGTGGTGCACCGAAACCTCACGTTCTACAGATATTCAAGCACGAAGGAAAGCTGAGATCTCATGACAGCTATGACCATCAGTTTTCCTACAACGCCACGATTGCCCGAGCCGTCACCCTCTATTCCATCATCAGGATCGTCAACGCCTCTGCGAACTTGAAAAAAATCCCTGGAGAAAAATGCACATGAAAAATCCGCTCCGTTTTATCACCGCATCGGCCTTCATGGTCTGGCTATTTTTAGCTGGCGACATCTCATCTCAACAAGGATTGCACATCATGAACACAGCTCAGGCAAGTGAGTCTGCTCCTGTCGTTTCAACTTTTTGCACCGGTCATTTTCAAATTGATATGCCAGCAGGCTCGGTCGTCAGCGGAGGCAATTATCGCTACGACTACGCGCGACTAGATGCGCCTAAATTCATGAGCCATGAAGAGTTCGAGACAGAAATGGCTGAAAAGGAAAAGACCCTCAGATCACCGCCTATTACCGCAGCAAGGGAAGAAGTTGCGAGCAGGTGATCTTGGTCACGCACAGCATGGGTGGTCTGGTCGCCCGCGCCTGTGCGGAGTTGCCGGAAATGGCCGAGCGCATCCTGGGCGTGGTGCACGGCGTGATGCCGGCCCTCGGTGCGCCGGCGACCTACAAGCGCATCCGGGCCGGCTTTGAGGGAGCCGGGCAGGTCGTCCTGGGGCGCAATGCCGCCGAGTGCACGGCAGTGATGGCCAATGCCCCCGGGCCACTGGAATTGCTGCCGACGGCGCAATACAAGACCTGGAGCAATCGCGGGGAACGGCATTGGCTGCGGGTGAGTTACGTGGGTATCGGGCAGCGTGGAATGGCTGAGGAAATGGAAAGCTTTCTGGGCGAGGGCGATCCCTACCGCCACATCTATCTCAACAATTCGTCGGATTGGTGGAAGCTGATTCGGGAGGATTTGATTGATCCTGCGGGTAAGGAGGATAGTGCACCCTCGCGCGAGGGAAAGCAGGTCACGGGTAACGCCTACTCATCGGACTTCAAGCTATTTCGCGACAATCTGGAAATCGCCGCCAAGCTTCATTCGCTGATCAAAGATCGCTATCACGCAAATACTTATGCGTATTACGCCAGCGATCCCGAGCAGCCGGCGTGGAATGAAGTGCACTGGAAGATTCGGTCCTCCGTACCAAAGGATCCCGCGAACGGAAAGCTGGTAGCCGATGATTTGAACGGTTCCGTCACATTGCTCTTCGACGGAGGGAAACGACGTACTTTTCGAATACAGGAGGGGACGGGGAAAGGTGATGGAACCGTGCCCGCCGAGTCGGCTGAAAGCGCGACAAAACATGTGATTCAGATGTTCAAGCATGGAGGCCAAGCAAATGGGCATGACAGCTACGAACATCAATACTCGTACAACGCTCCGATCGCTCAATCAGTCTGTCTTTACTCCATCGCCAAGATGGTGGCGGAATCAGACCTGATTAAACACGCTTTCACAGAGCCATGAGGTTTCGCAATTTCGTCATTCTTGTATTGGCCTCTTTGTGCCTTAGTACTACAAGACCGCTCTATCTTCACTCTGCGCTATCAGGACCAATCACGATGCACGACAGCTCGAACAGCAAGACCAAAAACCCTGTTACCACATTCTGTACAGGCAGGTTCCTGATTGACCTTCCCGCAGGATCACTATCGAGTGGTGGCAACTATCGTTATGACTTCGCGCATATTGATCGGCCCAAGACGATGAGCAAGGATGATTTCGAAAGAGATATTCTCGCTCGTCAAACACTGCTGCAAACAACGAGGCATGATTCAGGGGCTTCGATGTTGGTCGAAGCTATTCGGCCGGATGAGCAAAGCGCGATTCTGGTGTCGTGGAATCATGATGCCAGCACTTCCATGATGTCGATGACAGGGCACCGGTGGATTGAAGGTCTCGCTTTTTCGCTCGCGATGAAGGTTGATGACGATCACAAGGCCGAAGGTTTGAAAGCAATGCATGAGATTCTCGGCCGATTGCACTCTCGCTCCGATAACAACATCCCCACCGACCCCGGCTACTGCTTCGAAGGCGGCTTCATCGCCAACCCCGAATGGGAAAACGAAGAAGCCGGCATCGATATCGACATTGCCGGCCACCCGGATGCCTTCGTGTCCGTCTGGTTCTATCCCCTGGCGATGAGCAAGCACGACCGTCCGTTGCTGGAGCGCATGCATAGCGGACTGCAGACCCTGGGCCGGTTGGCTACTGCCGTGCGCGTGCTGCGCAAGGGAGACCGCCAGATCGGTCCCTACCAAGGCCAGGAATTCCTGGTCACCGTCCCCAACAGCGGCGGCGGGCGCAGCCACAGCTTCATCTGGGAAACCGAAGGCCAGGGCACGCTCGATACCCCCGCCATCAAGATCGAACTGACCACCGGCCATCACGACCAGAACAGCAATGCGCAACAAACCACACTGAACGATGCGCAAGCGCTGCAGCTGTGGGATGCCGTGCTGACGAGTTTCCGGCTGCGGCCAACGCAGGTAGCACCCGCATCAACCACGTCAGGTACGCCACCATAGCCGCCTGCAGCAACATTTCAGACCCCTCGCCCGACCTTCACCCTGGCCCCGCCTCCACTCTCACCCTGCTTGAAAGGAATCCACCATGCCCAACATCATCCGCCTCGGCGACGCCACTTCCCACGGCGGCAAGGTCACGCAAGTGAGCGCGACCCATTTCAAGGTAGGCGGCCTGCCGGTCGCGCGGGTCGGCGATGCCTGCAGCTGCCCCCGGCAGGGGCACGACAACTGCACCATCGCCGAGGGACACCCGCATCACAAGATCGATGGCATCGCCGTCGCCTACGGCGGCCACAAGACCAGCTGTGGTGCCACGCTCATCGCCAGTGCCGGCAATTTCAGCGCGCAATAGCGCTATCCCTTTCGTGCGATCTTGCGTGAACGGTCTCACGCACAGGCCAGCCGCGCCGCCGTGGGTGCCGCAACGCGCTTGTGCTCCGGTGCCCCGCCCTCCAGCTTGAACACCGACACCAGCCTTGCCAGCTGCGCCGCCTGATCCTGCAAGGATTGTGCCGCGGCTGCGGCTTGCTCGACCAGCGCGGCGTTCTGCTGGGTCACCTGATCCATCTGCACGATGGCCAGGTTGACCTGTTCGATGCCTGCACTCTGCTCCTGCCCGGCGGCGCTGATCTCGGTGACCACTTCACCGACCCGCTGCACGCTTTGCACCACGTCCTGCATGGTGCGTCCGGCTTGCTCCACCAGCCGGCTGCCATTGCCGACCCGTGCCACCGAGTCGGCGATCAGCCCCTTGATCTCGTGCGCGGCGGTCGCGGAGCGCTGCGCTAGCGCCCGCACTTCCGAGGCCACCACCGCGAAGCCGCGTCCCTGCTCGCCCGCGCGCGCCGCTTCCACTGCGGCATTCAGCGCCAGGATATTGGTTTGGAAGGCGATCCCGTCGATGACCCCGATGATGTCCACAATCTTCTTGGAGGACGCATCGATGGCCCCCATCGTATCGACCACCTGGCTGACCACCTCGCCGCCCTGGCGCGCGATATCGGAGGCCGATCCGGCCAGCTGGTTGGCCTGGCCGGCATGACTGGCGTTCTGCTTGACGGTGGCGGTGAGCTGCTCCATCGACGAGGCCGTTTCCTCCAGCGAGGCCGCCTGCTCTTCGGTACGCGAGGAGAGATCCAGATTGCCGCGCGCAATCTCGCTGCTGGCCGTGGCAATCGTATCGGTCGAGACCCGCACCTGGCTGACGATGTCCAGCAAGCGGTCATTCATCTTCTTGAGCGCACGCAACAGCATGCTGGTTTCATCGCGGCCTTGTGCCTCGATGGCCGAGGTCAGGTCACCGGCCGCCACCGTCTCGGCCACGCGCACCGCGCGATCCAGCGGCGCGGTGATGCTGCGCGTGATCATCCAGGCGATCGCCGCCGCTGCAGCCAGCCCGGCGGCGGCCAGCACCAGCAGCAGCGTGCGGGCCTGAACGTAATTGCTCTCGACTTCATCGCCGGCACTCTTCATCATGTCGTGCTGCTGCTTGATGAGGGCGTCGGCGGCGCTCATGGTGGCGCTCTGCACGGGCCGCACCTCGTCGATCAGCATGTCGATCGCACCTTCCTTGCCGCCCTGCTGCACCATGGCCAGCACCTTGTCGCGTTTTTCGAAGTAGGCGTTCTGGGCTGTTACCAGCTTCTTCAGTGCGGTGCGGCTGTCTTCGTCGGTAAGCAGCTTCTCCAGTTGTGCCAGGTCCTCGCGAATGGCACGGTCCGCACCGGTGATGCGGTCGTATTCGCTCTTGATCTGCGGTTCCCGCTTCAAGAGCAGAATGTTTCGTACCGAGCGCGCGATCAGGTTGAGCTGGTCGACGATATCGCCCGCCACTACGGTCTTGGGATACTTGTCGTGGATCACATCCTTCATTTGCCCGTTGAGCTGCCCCAGGCGGGCGATGCCGCTGGCCGCCATGGCCAGCATCAGCACCATCAGCAGACCGAAGCCCAGCCACAGGCGCGCACGAATGGTCACATTGGAAAGTTGCATGGAATTCCCCCTTGTTATCGTTGAGTGTCGGCAGGCGAGCCACTGGCGCGGCGTAACTGGAAAGCAACTAATGCGTGGCAACAAGTTGCGGCCTGCCCGCTTCAGCATAGGTGACGGGAGGGAGGAATCCAAGCGCGGCCGATGCCACGCAGCAGGAGTGCGGCTGGTCTCAGCCCGGCGCGGCCATGACCTCCACCCGTAGCGCTTGCGGCGCAGGAGAAAAACCGAAGCGCACTGGCAGAAAGGCCTCGATCACCTCGGCGTTGGAGGCCATGTGCGGGCTCAGTTGCGTGGTGGTAAAGCGCCCCGCGCCGGCCAGTGCCAGTGGCAGCATCAGTTGATCGGCCAGATGCTCGGCGACCGCCGCATTGCTCTGCAGATAGCGCTGCATGGGTCCCAGGGCATCCAGAGCAACCTGTTCGGCCGGCCGGGATTTGGCACCATGGCCGCAGAACAACTCGTCCACATGCGCATGCGTCACATGCAATTCGACCAGATTGCCCGGACCATCGCAGTCGCTCAGGGCGATCACCTTGCAATGATCCTGCAAGCCCTCCACGGCTTCGCCCAGGACCTGCAACTCCCGCTTGCCGATGGCACTCGGCAGATTGGCCACCAGGGCGCGCGCCCGCGTCTGCAGCAGCGCGCCGCGCTCCTCCAGGACCAATCCCTGCAAGCCATGGCCCGCCTCCACCTGCAGGCGCACCTGGCCGCCACCGGCCGGATGGAATCCGTGCCGCAGCAACTCCAGCGTGACCGCGGCCCCCATTCGCCGCAACAGCGGCAGGAAGCAGTGCTGCAGGAAATCGGCCGATGGGGCCAGGGGATTGTGCGTGCCGCCGCTGACTTCAATGCGGAAGCGCCCCGCTGGCGCGGCCAGCATGGCGGGCAGCAGGGTTTGCAGGACCAGCGTGGTACTGCCGGCCGAGCCGATGGCGAAACGGAAATCGCCGCTGCGCAGCGCACCGGGCACAAAGCGCAGTGCGCTGCTGCCGGGCTCGGCACCTTCCACGACGGCGTCGCACAAGGTGGCGGCGGCCGTCACGGCGGCCAGGTGCTGGCGCATCAGACCGGGTTTGGGGCGTTGCGCGCGGATCGCGCCGAGCTCGAACGGACGGCCGGTGATCATCGCCAGGCTCAGCGCACTGCGCAGGATCTGGCCGCCACCATGGCGGCCATCCAGGGTCAGAGGAGAGGACATGTTTGTTCTTTTCTTTCTTCGTATGTTGCGTTTTGTTGCTGTGCGCGAGCGGGCCTCACAGGCAGCGCACCCAGTGCGTAATACGCTCTCGGCGCGCTGTATTTCAGCCTTTCACGCAGACGATCTGGCGCAGCGTATGCACCACTTCCACCAGGTCTTGCTGGGCCGCCATGACGGCATCGATGTCCTTGTAGGCCATCGGGATTTCGTCGATGACGGCTTCGTCCTTGCGGCACTCCACACCTTCGGTGGCGCGGATGTGATCCTCTACCGAGAAGCGCTTCCTGGCCTCGGTACGGCTCATGGTGCGTCCCGCACCGTGGCTGCAGCTGTGGAAGCTCTCGGCCTCGCCCTTGCCGCGCACGATGAAGCTCCTGGCCCCCATCGAGCCGGGAATGATGCCCAGTTCGCCGGCACGGGCCGATACTGCACCCTTGCGGGTGACCAGCACATCCTGGCCGAAGTGATGTTCCTTCTGCACGTAATTGTGGTGGCAGTTGACCGCCTCCACGTGCGTCTGGAAAGGCTTGGCGATCACGCTGCGTACAGCGGCGATCAGGTTCTGCATCATCACTTCACGGTTCATGTGCGCAAATTTCTGTGCCCAGCCCACGGCTTGCAGATAGTCGTCGTAGTGCGTGCTGCCCTCCTTCAGATAGGCCAGGTCGCGATCCGGCAGGTTGACCATGTGCTTGCGCATGTCCTGCTGCGCCAGTTCGATGAAGTGGGTGCCGATGGCATTGCCCACGCCGCGCGAACCCGAGTGCAGCATGAACCAGACCGCGCCCTCTTCATCCAGGCAGATCTCGATGAAGTGATTGCCCGACCCCAGCGTGCCCAGGTGCTTGTAGTGGTTGGTCTTCTCCAGCTTGGGCGTCTTCTGGCACAGCACGTCGAACTCATCCTTCAGCGTCTGCCATGCGGTATCGACCGGTGCCGGCGGATGTTCCCAGGAACCCTGATCGCGGCCGCGATGGCTGCGCGTGCGCGGCGAGGAACCGTGCGGCACGGCGCGTTCGATGGCACTGCGCAAGGGACCCAGGTTGTCCGGCAGGTCGGCGGCGCACAGGGTGGTCTTGGCCGCCATCATGCCGCAGCCGATATCCACCCCCACGGCGGCCGGAATGATCGCGCCCAGGGTCGGGATCACGCTGCCGATGGTGGAGCCCTTGCCCACGTGCACATCCGGCATGACCGCAATGTGCTTGTAGATGAACGGCATCTTGGCCGTATTGCCCAGCTGGGTTTTTGCCTCAGCTTCCACCGGCACACCGCGGGTCCACATTTTGACCGGCTTGCCCTGCCCGGTGGCCAGGGTGTCGTAGGACGCTGGTGCGATGTTGTCGAGTTTGTCCATTTTCGTTACTTTCTTGCTGAACATGAGGGAAGGCGAGACGCGACAAGAGTGCCAGCGACGGGTTTTCCGTGAAGGTAGTCGCTTGCGCATTCGCGCCTCACCTGAAAAAGTCGGGGCTCCTGCCCCTCGGCGGCCCGGCAATTCCGAGCCGCCCGCTTCATTCCGACCAGATCGGCAGGATTTGCGCCGATTCTTGCGAACCGCCGCCCCGGAGTTGAACCGGGCTACCCAATGTAATCCTGCCAGCATTCGGAATGATCAGGACCACTCCCGCCCGACCAGAATGTGCGCGATACGGAGATGTAATCGCAACGGCATTCGGGCGGCAGTGGCAACCTGTCTTGCACCATCAAAGCGGTGTGGAGGCGATCTCCTGCACCCAGTGTCCCGCCTGCATCTGTCCGGCCGCAAAGCTGGCCAGCAGTTTGAAGACCTCGTCGGAGAATCCGCCGATGTTGAGGATATCGTCCGACTCCGGTGCCTGGCTGGTGGCGTACGGCGCCAGATCGATGCAGACCAGGCGCGCCTTCGGATTGCGGCGCTTGAACTGCTGCCATTGGCGCATCGTTTCGGTCGCGCCGCTGGCGTGATGGCGCAGCCAGGACTCGTTGTCCGACACCAGCACCACCAGATCCGCACGCTGCTGGCGTTCGTTCAACCAGCGCAGCGGCGCACTGCAGTCCGTTCCGCCACCGCCGATACGCGCCAGCCGCGCGGCGTTGGCCATGACCTTGTCATGGGGAACCAACGGGCAAGGCACCACGCGCTGTTCGAACGGCAGCACGCAGGCCGCAGGATTCTTGCGCACGATGGCCGCGGCCAGCAATGCCGCCACGTCGATGCATCGCACCGCGCTGGTACCGCCGGCAAGCATGCCGCTCACGGGGCTCGACATGGACCCCGACACATCCGGGCAGACCACGACCGAGCCTTCCAGCACCGGCACATTGGCCAGCGCGATTTCCATGGCGCTCTGCAAGGCGTCGCGCACCAGCTCCGGCACTGTCCCGGCAGCAGCCTGCCACGCGGCCATCAGCTGATACGGGAACACCCGTGCCGCGGCAATGGCCTGTGGATCACACAGCTTGGCGGCGATCAGCTCGGTCATGCCGGGCAGCTCGAACACGTCGTGGCGCGCGAAGCTGTTCAGGTTCATGCGCACCATGTGCCAGCCACCCTGTCGCGCCATCCCGGCCCATTCTTGCGTGCCCGGCTGCAAGGCAGTGAGCAACTGGAATGGCACCGCCGGTACCGGCTGGCTGCGGTCACGCTGATAGGCCCGCAGGGCACGCGTCAGCGGCGGCAGTGCGGCCTCATCAAACGGACGGCCGATCAGCCAGGCGAAGAACGCGGCGCGCCACGGTTCGGCCGGCTTTGGATGCACCATGCGGACCACGTCGGCCAGCGACGGCGACTGCCCTATACAGGCGGCCAGCAGTTGCTGCTCCGTGGCCTGGTTCAGCCAGGCCTGCACCAGCTTCTTGGGACGAGTGCCCAGCGACTTGCGGCCGGTCACGCCGGAACGCAGGATCTGTACGAAATTGCGCAGCATCTTGCCCTGATCCACCACGCCGGCAAATGCCGGTGCCAGTTCATCGGCACCACGGGCCGCCAGTACGGCCAGCAGCAGCGCCGGCATGTCCTTCATGTAGCTGCGGCGCCGAGCGTACAGCGCGGTCTGGGCGATGAAGCGCGGGGCGATGTCCTGGCTCAGGTCCAGCACGGTGGCCAGTTGCGCTTCGGCACTGGCGTAGAAGGTGCGGTTCAGACAGCCGGTGGCCGCGTACTGCGCCAGGATGTGCTCCTTGCTCAAGGCATAGGCAGCGCCGCCGGCGTGATTCATCGCATCGGCTGCCGGCAGCAGGCGGCGCTTCAGGGTCTGGAACAGTTGCACATTCGCCATTTTCTTTTCCTCGTTGATCGCTTGGTCTTGTTCCCTGTATTGCAACGGGTGTGCCAGCTCGGACTAGATGTGCGGAAACTCCTTTTAACTCATTGAATTGATTGAATAAATCTGATTTTGGCCTGATTTCCCGAGATTTGCCTGTACCCGAGAAAAACAGGATAATTTATCCATCAAGATAAGAAGTTATCTAAAAATATGGCAAAGAAAAAAGTCGTCATCGGTTTCGCCGGTACCCAGCTCGACCACGGACGTGGTGCGCCGCGCTGGGAAAAATGGCGTCCGACCATCGCGCTGACGCAGTACCCGGACGTGGTCATCGACCGTCTGGAACTGCTCTACATCGGCGAGCGCCATCTGGGGCTGGTCGGCCAGATCGGGCGCGACATCGCCAGCGTCTCGCCTGATACCGTCGTGCGGCCGCATGATCTGCCGATCCAGGACCCCTGGGATTTCGGTGAGGTCTACGCCAACCTGCTCGACTTTGCGCGCGCCTATCCGTTCGATACCGACAACGAGGAATACTGGATCCACATCACCACCGGCACCCACGTGGTCCAGATCTGCCTGTTCCTCATGACCGAGGCGCGTTACCTGCCCGGCGTACTGTTGCAGACCTCACCGCCGCGCCGGCAGGCGGCGGGCTCTCCTGGCAGCTATGCCCTCATCGACCTCGACCTGTCGCGTTACGACCTGATCGCGCAGCGCTTTTCGAGCGAACAGCGTGAAGCGCTGGCCTTGCTGAAGTCCGGTATCCCCACGCGCAATGCGCACTTCAACCACATGATCGAGGAGATCGAGCGCGTGTCCATCCGCTCGCGCGCGCCGATGTTGCTGATGGGGCCGACCGGGGCCGGCAAGTCCTTCCTGGCGCGGCGAATCTACGAACTGAAGAAGTCGCGGCATCAGTTGGAGGGCCGCTTTGTCGACATCAATTGCGCCACGCTGCAGGGCGACGGTGCTGCCTCCACCTTGTTCGGTCACGTGCGCGGTTCCTTCACCGGGGCCGCCCATGATCGTCCGGGCTTGCTGCGTTCGGCGCACAAGGGATTGCTGTTCCTCGACGAGATCGGCGAACTGGGGCTGGATGAACAGGCCATGCTGCTCAAGGCCATCGAGGAGAAGCGCTTTCTGCCGGTCGGTGCCGATGTCGAGGCGCAGAGCGATTTCCAGCTCATTGCCGGCACCCATCGCGACCTGGCGCGCGAGGTCGCGGCGGGCCGCTTCCGCGAGGACCTGTTTGCCCGCATCAACCTGTGGACCTATGCCCTGCCCGGCCTGGCCCAGCGCCGCGAAGACATCGAACCCAACCTCGACTACCTGCTCGAACGCTTCAGCGCCGAGCATGGACAGGTGGTGCGTTTCAACAAGGAGGCGCGAATGCGTTATCTGGCCTTTGCCGCGTCATCGGCGGCCAGCTGGCCGGGCAATTTCCGCGACCTGTCGGCGTCCGTCGTGCGCATGGCCACGCTGGCCGATGCGGGGCGCATCAACGATGCGCTGGTGGAGGAAGAGACTGCGCGCCTGCAGCGTCAATGGCGCGCCAGTGCGCAGCCTGCGTCGGGGGAGCAGGACGTTGATCTGGACGCCTTGCTGGGTGAGCACGCGCAAGCGCTGGATCTCTTCGATGCGGTGCAGTTGCGCGCCGTGGTCGCCGTGTGCCGCCGTTCGCGCTCGCTGTCGGAAGCGGGACGCACGCTCTTCGCGGTCTCGCGGGATGCCAAGGCAAAACCCAATGATGCGGATCGGCTCAAGAAATATCTGGCGCGCTTCGGCTTGGCTTGGGATGATGTGGCGTAGACGCAGAACCCGGAGCCACTAGCATGAACATCTCCCTGGAATCGCCCACCCTGCCAGAGGTCAGGCAGCTCATTGAAGCGCTGGACGCTTATCAGCAGCCCTTGTATCCGCCCGAAAGCCATCATGGCATCGATATCGATGCGCTGGCGGCCGATGATGTGCTGTTCGCCGTGGCACGTGATGAGCATGGCCAGGCGGTAGCTTGCGGTGCCATGCGACTGGAGGATGGCAGGGCCGAATTGAAGCGCTTCTTCACGCTGCCCGCACAGCGTGGAAAAGGAACCGCCCGGCAACTGCTGGCTTGGCTTGAAGCGCGGGCCTGCCAGCTTGGATACCGGGAATTCCTGCTGGAGACGGGCTATCTGCAGCACGCAGCCATTCGCTTCTATGAAAGCTGCGGCTATCTCCCGTGCGGACCCTTCGGTACTTACGTGGACGATCCCAACAGTGTTTTCATGCGCAAATGCGTCGCCTGATTCACTGCCCTTGCATCACCACATCCCGCAGCAACCGATCCAGTACCGAATATTCGCCCCGCGCATCCTTGTGCGGCGTGGGCACGTGCTCCAGCTGCTGCAATTCCAGTTCGATGAAACGATTGATCTCGGGGATGGCTGCGCCCTCTTCGGCTTCGCCCGCGCGCCGTTTGATGACCAGCAGCGCATCGATGGCCGCGCGCAATGCCGCATCGCTCACGATCGCCTCGACCAGGTCGAGGAAACGCATCGGCACCGGCCCGCGCTGCTGCTCCACCCACAGCGCTGCCATCAAGGGCCGCAGTACGTAGAGATATTTTTTCAGGCGTACGCGCTCGCCCTGCAAGTACTCGCGGTAATTCTTGCGCGCCATCTGCAGGTAGTGATGGAACACGCGATCCGGACGATGTACCAGGTCGGCCGCCGCATTGATCTTGTCGACGAAGCTGACGTCGGCCCGGTAGACCACCGGCGACGACAGCCATTCCACTACCGTGGCGTTGCCGTTGTGCAGGAGGGCCAACGTCTTGCGCAGATCCCAGCCGCTGACGTCATAGGTCGCATTGACGGGCAATTCGATCACGTCGCGGCCGGGAAAGACGGTGAGATACCAGTCGGGCCTGTGCGCATAGATGAAGCGCACATCGTAGTCACTGTCCGGCGAGGCAAATCCCCAGCCCCGGCTGCCTGATTCGCACGCGAACAGTACGCGCACCTGATGCTCGGATTCGATGCGCGCAAGCGTCTTGTTGATCTCGGCGCGGATCTGCGGATCAATCGGATGTTCATGGTGCTGCCAGTCGGCGGCAGCGGCGGGTGAGGAGGTGTCCATGCCGTGGATCATAGCAGGCAGGACCGGGCAGGAAGACAAGCGCCCTGGTGTTTCTCAGTCCCCCAGATCGATCGTCCCCGCCAACCGCACCGCCTCCGGCGTCTCATACATGGCCACCACCCAGGCCTGATCGGCATCAGCGGCATGCGCATTGAGCGTAGCCGCAACGAACTGGATGGAAGCACGATCCAGGCTGGCGTAGGGATCGTCCAGCAAGGTCAGCGTGGCGTGGGCCGCGAAGGCGGCCGCCAGGTAGACCTTGCGCTTGCTGCCGGTGGAGAGCATGAAGAGCTTTTTCTCCAGGTGCGGCGTCAGTGACAGACCTTCGGCGAGGGCCGGCAACAAGCCATGATCGAAATGCGGATACCGTTGCGCCAGGTCCGCAAAGACTTCCGGCGGCGTCATCTGGTCATAGGCCTCGGTCCGCGGATCGATGAAGAACACTTGCCGACGGTAATTCTCGGGCTCGCCATCGAGTCGCACACCATTCAACTCCAGCACGCCATCGCGCGCCGGCATCAAACCACCCAGCAGATTGAGCAGCGTGGTCTTGCCGCGGCCATCGCCGCCGCGCACCAGCGTCACGCCGGCCGTGATGCGGGCCGAGAAGTCCTGGAACAGGTCCAGGCCGGGATAGGAAAAATTCAGGCGCGATACCAGCAGCAGCGCTGCGCGGTCAGAAACTTGGGTCATCGGTGAGGGGCGTGGGGAATCGAAGGGAGAGCGGATTGCGCTCAGGAGCGCTGGCGGCGCGCCGCCTGGCGTTTGGCTTCCTCGGCGGCCTGCTTTTCCTTGCGGGCATCGGCCAGCATGGCCAGGGCCAATGCCAATGGCGGATACAGCAGGATCAGGCCGCTCCAGTCATGGTCCGACAGAAACATCAGCGCGGCAATGCACAGGTCGACCGCCATCAGGAACATCAATGGCCAACCCACGGGCGCACCCAGGAAGGTCTTCTGTCGCTTGTTCTTGAAATACAGTGCCATGCCGTTCACCCTGCTTTGTGTTTCGCTGCATGGCCGCCGGGCAGCGCCGCAGGGCGCATTGATGGGCGGGCAACATGCTGGCGATGGGTTGTCTCCTGCCCCGGATTATAAAAGATGTGGACCCGGGGAGGGAGCCGGCAGCACATCTTCCCATCCGGCAAAAATGGTCCGGCCTGTGGAAAAAATATAAAAAAAACGGTCCCGGCAAACGCCGGGACCGTTGTCCTTGGCAAGACCACCGCAGGGCGCCAACTCAACGGGCCTTGGCTGCTCCCGGCCACATGCGTACCACCAGGGCCAGCACGGCCGCCGCCACTGCCAGCGCCACCACCGCGATCCAGCCCCACTGTGCCAGCGCCAGGCTGCCCAGCGCCGCACCGGCGGCCATACCGATGAACATGCCCACGAACAGCACCGCATTCAGACGGCTGCGGGCACCGGGTTCGATGCTGTAGACGATGGTCTGATGCGCCACCAGCGTCGCCTGCACGCCCAGGTCAAAGCCGATGGCGGCCAGTGCCAGCAAGACCAGTTGACCTTGCGTCGAGAACCACGGCGACAGCGCCATCGAGGCGAAGGACAGCGCCGCCAGGCTCACACCCAGACGGGTCACCAGCTCCGGACCTTTCTTGTCCGAGATGCGGCCCGCCAGGGGCGCTGCCAGCGCACCAGCCGCACCGGCCAGACCGAAGGCACCGGCCGCCGCACTGCCGAGGTGGAACGGTGCGCCATGCAACATCACCGCGAGCGTCGACCAGAAAGCCGAGAAACCGACCGACAGCAAGCCCTGGGCCAGCGCCGCACGGCGCAACGCGCCATGCTTGCGCACCAGCGTACCCAGCGAGCCCAGCAGTGCGCCATACGACAGATGCGTGGTCGGATGGAAACGCGGCAGCCCGCGCCACGCGGCCAGACCGATCAGCGCGATGCTGGCCGAGGCCCCCACGAACATGGCGCGCCAGCCAAAGTGCTCGGCCACGAAACCGCTGACCACCCGCGACAGCAGGATGCCCAGCAGCAAGCCGGTCATGACGGTACCGACGATGCGGCCGCGATGCTGCTCCGGTGCCAGGGTGGCGGCGGCCGGGACGATGTCCTGCGCCAGCGTGGCCGTCAGGCCGATGGCCAGGCTGGCGGCCAGCAGGGTAGCGATGCCGGACGCCGCACCGGCCAGCAGCAGCGCCACCGTCAGGATGGCCGCCTTGATGAGGATGATGCGGCGGCGGTCATAACGGTCGCCCAGCGGTGCCAGCAGCAGGATGCCCAGTGCATACCCGAGCTGGGTCGACATCGGCACCATGCCCACGGCCCGCTCGGAGGCACCGATGTCATCGGCCAGCACGCCCAGCATGGGCTGCGAATAGTAGAGCGAAGCCACGGCCAGGCCGGCCCCGGTGGCCAGCAGGCCGATCAGCCCGGTCGACAGGCCGTGGGCAGGAGAGGAAGCCGCCGCGGGAGCGGCTGTATGCGTCTTGGGAATGCTGTTCATGATGGAACCTCAATAAGTGAGTCTGGCTGCCGGCCCGGAAAAATCCCCTTTCTGCCAGCGTTGGAGCGGATTGTCCGCTTCCCGGCTCGCATCTGGTAGTAGCGCCTGCGGCAGAATTGTTATACGTTAGCCGTATGACCAAGCCCCTCTCCCCTGCCCCCAGTTTCTCCGCCACCGGCCTGACGGACCGCATCGAGCTGATCCAGACCTTCGTGCGCATCGTCGAGGCCGGCAGCCTGTCGGCAGCCGCGGCCCAGCTCGCGACCACGCAGCCCACCGTCAGCCGCCGCCTGCAGGCGCTGGAGCGCTCGCTGGGAGTGCGCCTGCTGCAGCGTTCCACCCATGCCATGAAGATGACCGAGGATGGCGAACGCTGCTACGAGCGCGCCAAGGAATTGCTGGCCGGCTGGGATGAGTTCGAAAGCGAATTGCGCGGTGCCCGCCAGCACGCGGAAGGTACGCTGCGGGTCGTGGTGCCGCACGCCTTCGGGCAGAAGCAGCTGATCGCGCCCTTGTTGCAGTTCATGCAGCGCCATCCGCGCATCACCGTGGAATGGCTGCTGCATGACCGTGCCGCCGATTTCATCAGCCAGGGCATCGATTGCGCCATCCAGGTCGGCGAAGTCAATGATCCCTCGGTGGTGGCCATCCACCTGGCCGAGGTGCCGCGCATGACGGTGGTGGCCCCCGCGCTGCTGGAGGGCCGGGCCCTGCCGCGCCAGCCTGAAGAGCTGGCGGATTTCCCGTGGATCGCCATTCCGGCCTTCTACCGCCGCGAAATCACGCTCACCCACGCCACCAGCGGCGAACAGCGCCAGGTGGCTTTCCGTCCGCAGCTGATCACCGACAGCCTGTATGCGTTGCGCAATATCGCCATCGAAGGCATGGGCGTGGCGGTAGGCTCATCATGGGTATTGGCCGAGGATGTGGCCGCCGGCCGCCTGGTCCAATTGCTGCCGGAGTGGGAGCCGGCACCGCTGCCGGTGTCGCTGATGTACCCCTATGCACGTTTCTACCCGGCCCGGCTGCGCCACTTCATCGACACCATGAAGGAAGCGATGCCCTCCGTGGTGCACCAGGCCGTGGGACGGGGTGCGCCCGGCGTGGAGCCAGGCGCGATGTGAAGAATCAGTCCAGCCGCATGGTCTTGTGGCTGGCGTAGTGCTGATGCCATGTGAAGGCTTCTGCCAGCAGATGCGGCGTATGGCCACCGGCCCGGCAGGCGCGTTCGAAGTAGTCGCGCAGCTGCGGCCGGTAATCCGGATGGCAGCACTGCTCGATCACCTTCACCGCGCGCTCGCGCGGTGCCAGGCCGCGCAGGTCGGCCAGGCCCCATTCGGTGACCAGCACGTCCACATCATGTTCGCTGTGGTCCACATGCGAGACCATGGGCACCACGCTGGAAATGGCCCCGTCCTTGGCTACCGACTTCGACACGAAGATCGATAGCTGTCCGTTGCGCGCAAAGTCGCCCGAGCCGCCGATGCCATTCATCATGTGGGTGCCGCCCACGTGGGTGGAATTGACGTTGCCGTAGATATCGAATTCGAGCGCGGTATTGAGTCCGATGATGCCCAGTCTGCGCACCAGTTCCGGATGATTGCTGATCTCCTGCGGACGCAGCACCAGCTTGTCGCGATAGCGATCCAGGTTGGCCAGGAAATGCGCATACTTGGCCTGCGACAGCGTGATCGAGGAGGCCGAGGCAAAAGACAGCTGGCCCGAGTCGAGCAGATCAATGGCGCTGTCCTGCAGCACTTCCGAATACATCACCAGATTGCGGAACGGTGACTCCACCAGCCCGTGCAGCACCGCATTGGCGATCGTGCCGATGCCTGCCTGCAGTGGCGCCAGCGTATGCGGCAGACGTCCGGCTTCCACTTCGCATTCGAGGAAATGGATCACGTGACGCGCAATGGCCCGCGTCTCATCGTCCGGCGGCAGCACCGAGGAGGGGCTGTCGGGCGTCTCGGTGAGCACGATGGCCACCACCTTTTCCGGATCGAAGGGAATGGTCGGATGGCCGATGCGATCGCCCGCTGCCGTCAGCGGGATGGGTTTGCGCTCGGGTCGTGCGGCCGGCAGGTAGATGTCGTGCAGGCCCTCCAGCGCCAGCGGCATGCTGGTGTTGAGTTCGATCACGATATGCCGCGCCTGCTCCACGAAGCTGGCCGAATTGCCGACCGACATGGTCGGTACGATACCCTCTTCGGTAATCGCCGCAGCTTCGATGACGGCGATGTCGACGCGCGAGGGCGTGCCGCTGCGCAATTGTTCGGCCGTCTCCGAGAGATGCTGGTCGATGAACATGACCTCGCCCGCATTGATCTTCCTGCGCAGTGTGGGATCAACCTGGAACGGCAAGCGTCGCGCCAGCAGGCCGGCCTCGGCCATCAGGCCATCGCTGCCATTGCCCAGAGAGGCCCCGGTGATGACGGTGAAATGCAGCTCTTCCTGCGCGGCGCGGTCGGCCAGCGCGCGTGGCATGGCCTTGGCGTCACCGGCGCGGGTAAAGCCGCTCAGGCCGATGGTCATGCCGTTGTGGAAGAAGGTGGCCGCCTCGGCGGCGGACATGACTTTGCCGGCCAAGGCGGGCTGGCGAATGCGCTGGCTATCCATGAGAGTGTGCTCCTGCTCGGGTTCTTTAGGGAGTGAGAAGTGCATCCATGACGGACTTCTTGCATCTTGTTTGTCCCAAGTATAGGAGCCGGCAGGTATGCACTGTATGATTAAAATTCCGCCGTTCCAGTCGGAAAATGCATACTTCCCTGCCACCCTGAAACACCGCCGAAAGCCGCTGCCATGGACATCCGCGCCCTGCGCTACTTCACCGAGACGGTCCGCCTGGCCAGCTTCAGCCGCGCCGCCGATGCCTTGCACGTGACCCAGTCCACCGTGAGCAAGATGGTGCGCCAGCTGGAAGACGAGGTTGACGCCCCGCTGCTGGTGCGCGATGGCCGCCGCCTGCAGCTCACCGATACCGGGCGCGTGGTGTATGAGCAGGGCCAGCAGATCCTGGCCTCGATGCAGCGCCTGGATGCCGAGGTGCGCGATACCAAGGCGCTGCGCTGCGGCCGTCTGGAGATCGGCATCCCGCCCATGATCAACATCCTCTGCACCCCGGTGCTGAAGGCCTTCCGCGAACGCCATCCCGAGATCGCCATCGTCCTGAAGGAAGACACCGGCCCGCAGATCGAAGAACGCGTGGCCAATGGCGAACTGGAAATCGGCATGACGGTCCTGCCCGCTGATCCGGAACTGGAACTGCAGACCCTGCCGGTGGCGCGCTATCCCATGTGGGCCGTGGCCCAGGCCGGCCGCTTCCAGAAGAACCGCGCCACCCTGCGCTGCGCCCAGCTCGATGGCATGCCGCTGGTGCTGCTCAACAACGAGTTCGGCCTCACCCGCAGCCTGCGCGGCATGTTCGGGGAATTGGGCATCCGGCCCGAGATCGTGGCCCAGAGCGCCCAGTGGGACTGGCTGGTGGCCATGGCCCTGGCCGGCATGGGGGCGGCGCTGCTGCCCGAACCCTTCATCCACCGCCTCGCCACCGACCAGCTGCAGGCGGTGCGGCTGGTGGAGCCGGAAGTGCAATGGCAGGTCGCCTATGTCACACGCGGCGGCGGGTATCTCTCGCATGCGGCGCGGGCGTGGATGGCCTTGAGCGAGGAATTGTTTGCGGGTGGCCGCGTGCACAGGTAAAGAGAAAAGAGCGTACCGGAGCGCCTCGGTGCAAAAAGCGTCAGCATTCCATTTTGGAATGGAATCGGTGAATTTAAGTCATGCCATGAATACGCCCTGATTCCTATACTGGCCCTGCCGATACCTGCCGCCCCTCCTCACTCGTGAATTCGGAACCGGAATGACGTCTTGACGCCGTGAGTGCGCAGGTGTCGGCACTCTCCACGAGTGCCCTGCCCTCCTCCACCTGCCCGCTCGCCAGCACGATCATGCCGCCGCTCTTGTCGTCGCGTTTTTCCGTCCGTTTTTCCCTCTACCGATTCCTGCTGCTGCACTACTGCCGCCGCTGCCGCACCCGTGTCGAGCGCTGGCGCCTGCAGTTCCCGCTGCGTCACGCCAACCTCTCCGAGGGCCTGCGTGCGGCCTGTGGGGCGGCAGCCATGCTGCTGCTGGGCGAGTGGCTGGGCAATCCCCTGTTCTCGTGGGCGGCCATCGGGGCCTTCCTGACCAGCCTGGCCGACAGCGCCGGTTCCAATCGCGCGCGCCTGGCCTCCATGGGCGGCTTCGCGCTGGCCTCGACGCTGGGCGGCATGATCGCCGCCAGCGCCGCCGGCTGGCGCGTGGAAGCGGGTTTGCTGACCATCATGGCCTGCGCCGGCGTGGCCGGCTTCTCGCGCATCTACGGGGCCGCAGCGGGTCTGGTGCTGATGCTGGCGGCGGGCGTCTCGGCCATCATGGCCGACGCGCCGGTGGTGCTGTGGCCGCTGGCGCAGAGCCATGTCCTGATCTATTTCGCCGGTTGCCTGTGGGCGCTGCTGCTGGGCTTGACGGTGTGGCGCATCCACCCCTTCGCCCCGGCGCGCCAGGCGGTGGCACGCGCCTATGGCACGCTGGCCGAGCTGGCCGCCCTCGCGGCCGAGACCGATGCCGCCGATCCCGCCTATGCCGTGCATGCCGCCGATCTGGCGGCCCACACCCGCCGCCATGCGCGCTTCGATCTGGCCGCCGCCCATCGCACACTCGATGCGGTGGCGGTCGAACGCACCGAGTCCCGTCGCCTCTACGAAAATCTGCTGGTGCGGCTGGCGCGCGCCGACGCTCTCCTCGATGGCATCACCGTGCTGGCCGACCTGCAGCTGACGCATTATCAGCCCCTGCGAGCGCGCTTGCGCAGTGCCCGCGTGCTGGGTGCGATTGCGCGCCAGCTGCAGGCCATGCAGCGCGAGATGCAGCGCGGCGAGGCGATTGCCGCCGATGAAGATGCGCGCATCATGCTGCGCCTGCGCCAGCTGGTGGCGCGCCTGCCCAGCGGCACCGGGCGGCTGTTGCAGCAGCTCGATACCCCGCTGGCCCTGGGCGCGGACGATCCGGCCCGCCTCAAGCAGGCCGCCCGCGCCGGACATCAGGCGCGCCACGGCATGTCTGCCCTGCTGCACCGCCTGCGCGCACTGGGGCGCAAGGCCGCGCTGCACGTGCGCGCCGGATCGGCGGAATGGCATCACGCCTGGCGCTGCGCGGCAGCGGCCGGGGCGACCTACCTCATCGTGCATCTGCTGGAATTGCCCTTCGGCTACTGGGCCACCATGGCCACCATGCTGGTCATGCAGCCCAGCATTGCCGACAGCTGGTCGCGCAGCATGGAGCGCGCCGTCGGCAGCGTGGTCGGCGGCGCGCTGGCCGTGGCCGTCTGCCTGGTGGTGCATTCGCCGCTGGGGCTGGCGCTGCTGGTGTTCCCGCTGACGGTACTGACGATGGCGCTGCGCCCGGTGAGCTATGGGCTGTATGCGACTTTTCTCACGCCGGTATTCGTGCTGGTGGCCGATGTCGGTGGCGATCCCGCGCATGAGCTGGCCAATGCCGCGCTGCGCGCGGGGAACAATGTCATCGGCGCGCTGGTGGCGGTGCTGGCCAGTTACCTGTTCTGGCCGCGCCGCCACGAGGCCGATCCGCAGGGCCAGTTGCGCACCATGGCCGGTCTCAATCTGGCCTATCTGACGGCGGCACTGGCGGTGCACGACACGGCAGCCGACAAGGCCCGCCTGTCGTCGCTGCATGCGCATCGCCGCGCGGCCTGCGTGGCCAACGTCGAGGCCGGTCTGCTGTTGCAACGCCTGGCGCGTGAACGCGGCTGGCCCGAACGCGATCACGGGCGCGGCCGCACGGCGGTGGCCCTGTCGCGCCGCCTGGCTGCGGCGGCCAGCCATCTGTGGGCGCATCCGCAGCCGGTCGAAGCGTCCCTGCCAGCCTGGCTGCTTGCCCTGGCGCAAGCCCTGCAGGCGCAGGATGGGGCCGCATTGCACGCCCTCACGCGCCAGCGGCCGGCGCCGGTTGAGCTGGCCCAGGCGGCGGCGGTGGAAACCGCCTGCCTGCTGGTGGCGGCGCTGGAGGCCACGGCAGCCGCCGGATCAGTCGCATCAGCCGGGCCCCTGCCAGAAAATTGACGGAAACAAATTCCCCCATCCCTGTTCGAACCGGAAAAAGCGCCCCGCGCGTACCGCTTCAACAACACTCTGGATGGAAGGAAACGGATGAGCCTGGATCTCGATTTTCTGTACAACATGAACGAGGGGCCGCTGCGCTCCGGCCTGATCGTATTGGGCGTGGCCCTGGTGGCGGTGGTCGTCGGCATCGTCCTGCATCGCATGGGCATCGCCCTGGTGCGACGCCTGGCGCGCGGCCGGCCCTTTACCACCACTGCCACGACCGTCACCTTCAATGCCAGCCGTACCTGCGTGATCCTCTTCATGCTGCGCCTGGTGCTGGCCGGTGCGCCGGACAATACCCCCGGCCTCACGCGCATCTCCTACCTGACCTCGGTGGCCTTCATCCTGGCGCTGACCTGGTTCCTCATGCGCTGCGTGAAATCGGTCAGCACCACGGTGGTCAACCTCAATCCCTATGATGTGGCCGACAACCTCAAGGCACGC
Source organism: Herbaspirillum sp. Her4 (assembly GCF_057961335.1). Taxonomy (NCBI): domain Bacteria; kingdom Pseudomonadati; phylum Pseudomonadota; class Betaproteobacteria; order Burkholderiales; family Oxalobacteraceae; genus Herbaspirillum; species Herbaspirillum sp. Her4. Next base: position 1,134,397 of record NZ_CM176330.1, read on the forward strand.
CGCATCCTCACCCAGACCCGCGTGCTCTCGCGCAGTGCCTACTTCATCATCGCCCTGCTGGGCCTGGCCTTCGTGCTGCTGACCTTGCCCGGTGCGCGCCAGTTCGGTGCCAGCCTGCTGGCCTCGGCCGGGGTGGCCGGTATCGTCGCCGGTATCGCGGCCAAGCCGGTGCTGGGCAATTTCTTCGCCGGCCTGCAGATTGCCTTCTCGCAACCGATCCGCATCGATGACGTGCTCATCGTGAAGGGGGAATGGGGCCGTGTGGAAGAGATCACGGGCACCTTCGTCGTGGTCAGGATCTGGGATGAGCGGCGCATGATCGTGCCGCTGCAATGGTTCATCGAGAATCCCTTCGAGAACTGGACCCACACCTCCTCCACCATCCTCGGCACGGTCTTCCTGTGGCTGGATTTCGCCGTGCCGACGAACGCCATCCGCGCCGAATTCGAGCGCGTCTGCCAGACCCTGCCGCTGTGGGACAAGCGCGTCTGCGTGATGCACGTGACCGATACCAGCGAACGCAACATGCAGATCCGCCTGCTGGTCTCGGCCCGGGATTCGGGCTCGGCCTTCGACCTGCGCTGCCAGATCCGCGAGCACATGATCGGCTTCATCGCCAGCAATTATCCGGAAGCCCTGCCCCGCCTGCGCGCCGAGGTATCGTCGCGCAACCAGCCTGAGGCACTGGACACCATCATCGATGGCGCGCCGGGAGAGAAAACCGGCTGAACAAAACGAAGCGGGCCGCACTTGCGTGGGGCCCGCCTGGAGGGGAATCTGGCGCGCCGGCTGGTCCGGGGCGCCTTTTTTGCGACCGCAACTTACTGATTCGAGATGGCCAGCTCGCCATTGGCGCGGGCCTGGACCAGTTCGGCGCGGACTTCATCACGGCTCTTGCCGGAAGCCACGGCCTTCACGTCCTGGTCACGATCACTCACCAGCAGCTGGCCATTGGCACGGGCCTGTTGCAGCTCGGCTACGACATCGGCGCGGGTCTTGGTGGAGACGAAACGGGTTTCAGCGGGGTATTGGGCTTCAGCCATGGCAGCACCGACGGCGGTGGTCAGCAGCAGGCCGGCAAACAGGTTCTGGGCAATGTTCCTGGTGTTCATGATGGGTTCCTTTTTCGTGAGAGAGGATGCGCACGTCAACCCGTTCCGGTGGTGGTGGATCAGTCATCGCGTGCTGTCATCTTGGTACCCAGTTTAGGGAAACACGGCACCGGGAAAAAGGTGAAAAACCGGAATTCATTGTTCCGAAAAATACTAACAATTCGATTTCTTCAGCGATCCCCTCGTGGTCACATGCATGACTGATAAATGAGAGCCAAATGGTCGAGGCAGTCGCGCAAGAAAACTTAGAAACAGGAATGGACGTTTCTAAGACTTTGTTGCACCAGAAACTAAGTAAATGGGACTGCATGCTGTTCCACAAAAATGGCCAGCAAACGATGAAGAGAGGAATGCGGAAGCGCAAAGGCAGGCGGGCAAGATTACCGGCGACCGAGGGGAGAGAACGTCGCTTTCATGAGGCCCGCCTGGGGAGAAACGCTGGCACCGGCGAGGCCGGTGCGAAGTGATGCCGATACGGAGACTGATGCGTCAGGGCTTACTGGTTGGAGATGGCCAGTTCACCATTGTTGCGAGCCTGGACCAGTTCGGCGCGCACTTCGTCGCGAGTCTTGGCGGAGGCCACGGCCTTGACGTCCTGGTCACGGTCGGTCACCAGCAGCTGGCCGGTGGCGCGGGCTTGCTGGAGTTCGGCGATGACTTCGGCGCGGGTCTTGGTGGAGACGAACTTGGTGTCGGGGACGCGCGAGGCTTCAGCCATGGCGGTACCGACGGCGGTGGTCAACAGCAGGCCGGCGAAGAGATTCTTTGCAATGTTCTTGGTGTTCATGATCGTTCCTTGGTGAGTGAGGAGATGAGCACGTCAACCTGGGCCGACGTTGGTGGTTCAGTCGTTGTGTGCTGTCATCTTGGAATCCAGTGTAGGCATCTGCAGCAAATCGATAAAGAGGCCAAAACGGAATTCATCATTCCGAAATCCAGAACAAGCGGATGCAGAAAAACTTATAACTTGATATTCGCAAAACTTATAAATGCAAAAGTCAAAATTTAAGTTTTATGACAGTCTTGAAATTGTCGTTTGAAGTGCTTCTTCATAGGAGAAATGCCCTTCGAGACGAGGCAAATCGTCTTGCAGAAAACTTAGAAAATGGAATGAATGGAGCAGGCAGATTCGTGGTGGCGAAATCGCATCCATGCAGATCTGCAGAGGCCTGTTGAAGACGGGGGGCCGCAGGCAGGAAAGGCAGGCGGGCCGCACTACCGGCGACCGAGGGGAGAGAACGTCGCTTTCATGAGGCCCGCCTGGGGAGAGACTGTCGCACCGGGATCGCCGGTGCGTTTGCTGCGGCCCTGGCCTGGCGCGTAGGCCGGGTCAGGACGGGATGGTGCGGGTTACAGCGAAGGTGCCTGGGTGTTGCTGACGGCGGTGCCGTCCTGGCGGGCTTGTTGCAGCTCTTGCTGCACCTGCGCGCGGGTCAGGGTCGAGTGGAAAGGCTTTTCCACCGGATATTGATCGCTCACCAGCAGTTCACCATTGGCGCGGGCTTGCTTGAGCTCGGCGACCACGTCGGCGCGGGTCTTGGTGGAGACGAAGGGCTTGTCGACCGGATATTGGTCGGTGACCAGCAGCTCGCCGTTGGCGCGGGCCTGTTGCAGGTCGGCGATCACTTCAGCGCGGCTCTTGGTCGAGACGATCCGGGTCTCGGCAGGATACGGTGCCTCGGCCATGGCGGCGCCAACGGCGGAGGTGAGCAGCAGACCGGCAAACAGGTTCTTGGCAATATTCTTGGTGTTCATGATCGTTCCTTTGTGAGTAAGAAGATGAGCACTGCAACCTGTGACTACCCTTGTGGTTCAGTCGTTGTGTGCTGTCATCGTGGAACCCAGTTTAGGGATTTCCGCCGCCGGGAAAAACCGGATAAAGCGGAATACATCATTCCAGAAACGCGAACAATCAGTTTTTTCGAGGCTGTACCGTCGATTTTACGTCGCAACTGCACACGGGATTTTGACAAGAATTTGCATTTCTTCTTCTTGGATATTGGGATCAAGTTGTTGATTTAAAAGGGTTAAGACGAAATTTCTTTCATATCTGCCTTTTAGCTGGCCCTCCATCTTTTGCGCCGCCGCAAAGCTTTTTCTATTTCATCAATAGAGAATACCAATGACTTGTTCAACTATTTTGAGCAAGTTTTTCAGGCAGACGCTGTATACGTTACGATATAGCGAAGCCGGGTTCGCCAGCTTTTCCCTTCATATCACTCACAGGACCAGCCCGATGAAAACCGCCCTCGCCCTGCGTCACGTTGCCACCGAAGACCTGGGCCAGCTGGCCCCGCTGCTCACTGCCGGCGGTTACCAGATCCGCTATTTCGATGTCGGGGTGGAGTCCTTCATCGACGTTTCGCCGCTGGATGCCGAGCTGGTCATCGTGCTGGGCGGCCCGGTAGCGGTGTATGACAGCGAGTCCTATCCCTGGCTGCGCGCGGAAGTGGCGTGGCTGCGGGCACGCTTGCTGGAAGATCTGCCGACGCTGGGCATCTGTCTCGGCGCGCAGCTGATGGCGGCGGCCTTGCATGCGCGGGTGTACCCGGGCAGCTGCGGCAAGGAGATTGGCTGGGCCAGCCTGCAGGCGGGCCAGCATCTGGCCGAGACCCCCTGGCTGCAGGAACTGGTGGAACAGCAGACCCCCGTGCTGCACTGGCACGGCGACACCTTCGACCTGCCGCCGGGGGCGCGTCATCTGGCGTCGTCGGCGCTGTATCCCAACCAGGCTTTCGCCTGGGGGCGACATGGGCTGGCGCTGCAGTTCCATCCCGAGGTGGACATGCGCACGGTCGAACACTGGCTGGTGAGCCACGCCCACGAGATCGCCCACACCCGCAACCTCAGCCTGGCCACCCTGCGCGCCGATGCCCAGCGCCATGGCCGCCAGTTCGAGCGGGCGGTACGGCGCTTTTGGCAAGGCTGGCTGGAGAGCCTGCCCGCTCAGTCCCCGGCAGCGGAACAACGCCGCGCCTGAGGCCTCAGCGCGCGGCGGCCGCGGTGATCTTGCGACGGTCGACCCGCAGCAGCGGCGGCAGCGCTGCGGCCAGCGCATCGATCACGGTGCGCACGCGCAGCGGCAAGTGGCGCGTGGGCGGCCAGGCCAGGTGCATGTCGATGGTGGCGAAGGAAGCTTCGGGCATCAGCTTCACCAGCCGGCCGGCCTTCAGGTGGTCGCGGATGAGCCAGCACGGCAGGTGGGCCAGCCCGGCCCCGGCGACGGTGGCATCGGCAATGGCTTCCAGATCGTCGAAACGCAGCCGGCTGCTGACGGTGGCGATGCGCACTTCGCCCGTTTCATCGCGGATGGGCCAGCCGCTGGTCTTGCCGTAGAGGATGCCGTGATGCCGCGCCAGATCCTTGAAGTGGCGCGGCCGGCCATGCTGCGCGAGATAGTCCGGCGAGGCATACAGCATCATGGTCTGCGCGCCCATCCTGCGGGCGACCAGGTCACTGGTGTCGGGCATGGGACCGCTGCGCAGGACCAGGTCCACCCCCTCTGCGATCAGATCCACACGGCGGTCCGTGAAGGAGGCCACGATGTCCAGCTGCGGCCAGCGCCGCGCCAGTTCCACCAGCACCGGGGCCACGCACAGTCGGCCGAACAGGACTGGTGTGCTGATGCGCACCTGGCCAGCGGGCTCGCGCTGGCCATCGCCGACCAGTGCCTGGGCGCTTTCCAGTTCTTCCAGTGCGCGCAGGCAGCGTTCATAGTAGGCGCGTCCCTCGGCGGTCAGGCTCTGGCTGCGCGTATTGCGCTGGAACAGGCGCACGCCCACCCGTTCTTCCAGCCGCGCAATGCTCTTGCCGACCGCCGAGCGCGTCAGGTGCAGGCGTTCTGCCGCGCGAATGAAACTGCCCGCCTCCACCGCCTGAATGAAGACCGAGATGCCGCTGAAGCTGTCCATTTGTTTCCTCTGAGGCCTGCGAACTTGTCCGCAGTGCCAGGTGATTGGTGAATCTGATTCTACAAGCAAGAGAAAAAAGTCCGCCACAAGCCGGGGCGCAATTTTTCTACACTGGCGCTCTTCTTTTTCTCTCGATCATCAGGAGCCACCATGGACCACACCATGCGCCGCTGGCATCTCGGCCAGTTCGGCAAGCAACACCTGCAATTGCAGACCGTCGCCATTCCCCGGCCTGGCCCCGGCCAGATCCTGGTTCGCGTGGCCGCCGTCGCCCTCAACTATCGTGACAAGATGAACATCGACAACGGTACCGGCGGCGCGCAGGTGCAGCCGCCCTTTACGCCCGCTTCCGACATGGCCGGCGAGGTGGTGGCGGTGGGAGACGGTGTGCAGTGTTTCATTGCGGGCCAGCGCGTGATCTCCACGTTCTGGGGCGGCTGGCTCGATGGTCCCTGGCCGCAGGGCACGCTGGCACTGGGCGCGCCCGGTCCCGGCATGCTGGCCGAGTACGTGCTGCTGCAGGAAGACTGGGCCGTCGCCGCGCCATTGCACTTGACGGATGCGCAGGCCAGCACCCTGCCCTGCGCCGGCCTCACGGCGTGGATGGCGCTGGTGGAGCAAGGTCACTTGCACGCCGGGCAGACGGTGGTGCTGCAAGGCACGGGCGGCGTGGCGCTGTTCGGTGTGCAACTGGCGGCGGCGCATGGCGCGCGCACCATCCTCCTCTCGGGCGATGCCGGCAAGCTGGAACGCGCACGGGCGCTGGGTGCCACGCACGGCCTGCTGCGCAGCCAGCATCCGGAATGGCAGCACGAGGTGCGGGCCCTGACGGAAGGACGGGGTGCCGATCATGTGCTGGAACTGGTGGGCGGCGAGAACATCGGGCGCTCGCTGCAGGCCCTCAGGCAAGGCGGCCGCTTGTCGGTCATCGGCTTGCTGGGCGATGCGCAGTTGCAGACTTCGATCTTTCCGTTGCTACTGGGCCGCCACACCATTCAGGGCATCGGCGTGGGACACCGCCGTGCGCTGGAAGACCTGGTGCGTGCCGTGGATCACCTGCGCCTGGTGCCGGTGGTGGAACAGGAATATGGATTCGCGCAGTTGCCCGAGGCACTGGCGCATCTGGAGCGTGGGCCCTTCGGCAAGGTGGTGGTGCGCGCGGATTGCTGAACGAAGCTGCCGTGATGCCCGCCGGAAAGTGAGTACAAGCCTTGCCGGGCGGGCAGTTCCCGCTTGTTACGATTGCTTGCAACGCTCACTGACGCTTGCACTTTCCTCCGAACCTTGTTGTGCGGGATGCGTTCAGAGCTTCACGCATGACGCAAATGGAGCTGAGCGGCAGGTCACGAAACCGCTCATCAATTTGCGGCATCGGGGAAGCTGAGAATCAGACCTTGTCCGACATAGCGCAACAGCAAGCCTGCCTATAGTGATGGACATGGATCAACGATCCAGCGCCCCGACCTTACTGAAAGCCTCGGGCTTTTTGATAAACACAACGCAAGGAGGTAAGCATGAAGACTCGTCACATCCTGATTTCGTCCCTGTTCATGGCCCTGGCCGGTAGCGCCATGGCCCAGAATGCACCGACCAACGGCAACGCCGTGGGTGCTGCACCGACTGCGCCGATGAGCGCCACCGCGACCACGCCGTCGGCTGTGCCGTCGAACGACCCGTTCGTTCAAAAGCGTCAGGCTGATGCCGACGCCAAGGCCGAGTACAAGGCGCAGAAGAAGGCTGCCAAGCAGGAGTACAAGGCCGACAAGAAGGCCGCCAAGGCCCAGTTGAAGCAGGAAAAGAAGGACTCCACTGCCCAGCGCAATGAAGCCCTGGCCACTTCGCCGGCCACCCCGACTGACAAGACTCCGTAATTTGACAGACTGAGGTCTTGAGGATTATCCCCGGCTGCGGCCGGGGATTTTTTTTTGTCCGGGTCTTCTTGCCTGGTGGCCTTTTCAATTGCGTCCCTGCCGCCACAGACGCCGCGCCAGCCAGGCCGCCGTCATCACCTGCAACAGCATGAAGGCGGCCACCGCATTCCAGCCCGAGTGTTCCCAGAACCAGCCACCGGCCGAACCGAGGACACTGCCGCCCAGGTAGTAGGACAGCAGATAGAGCGAGGCCGCATGGCCGCGGCCGCTGCTGGCCATGCGCCCGACCCAGCTGCTGGCGGCCGAATGCGTGGTGAAGAAACCGATGGTCAGCAGCACGATGCCCGTGATCACCAGCGCCAGTGAGGAGGTGCAGGTCAGGAACAGTCCGGCGCACGAGGTGGCGATGCCGGCCGCCACCAGCGGTGCGCGGCCATAGCGGTCGGCCAGCGCGCCGGCCCAGGAAGAGGACACGATGCCGAAGATGTAGGCGCTGAAGATCAGCCCGGTCAGTGTGGCCGAGAGCGAGAACGGCGGGCTCATCAGACGGAAACCCGCATAGTTGTAAGACGTGGCGAAGATGCCCATGTTGAGCGCCGCGATGCCGAAGGTCAGCGGCAGGCGCGCATGGCCCAGATGGCGCTTCCACAGCGCGACGTGATCGCGCAACTGCATCGTGCCGTTGCGCACGAAGTTGCGCGAGGCCGGCAGCATCAGCACGAAGGCCACCGCCAGCGCCAGATCCAGCGCGCCGATGGCCAGCATGGCATGACGCCAGCCGATGTGCTCGGACATGGTGCTCATTGCTACCCGCCCCACCATCCCGCCAAAGGCATTGCCGCCCACATACAGCCCCATCGCATAGCCCAGCCCGCTGGCATCGATTTCTTCCGCGAGGTAGGCCATCGCCACCGCCGGTACGCCACCCAGTGCGATGCCCTCCACCGCACGCACCACCAGGATCAGCTCCCAGTTTGGTGCCACCCCGGCCAGCAGGTTGCAGCAGGCCGCGGTGGCCAGCGAGGCGAACATCAGTTCCTTGCGGCCATAGCGTTCCGACACCATGCCCGCCAGCAGAATCGACACCGCCAGAAAACCGGTCGACAGCGAGAGTGCCAGCGATGCGCTCGCGGCACCGATGCCGAATTCCTGCGCGAAGGCGGGCAGCAGCGGCTGCACGCAATACAGCAGCGAGAACGTGGCGAAACCGGAACAGAACAAGGCCAGTACGATGTTGCGATAGGCGGCTGATCCGCGCACGGCCCCGCGCGGCAGAACGGTGGCGGGTTGCTTGACCGGCTTGCCGTGGAGGGCGCTGCTGCCGGTGGTGGAGGTATCGGAGACGGACTGCATGGCGATGCGCGCGCCAGGGATGGGCCGGCGCACGGGGTGTGTTGTGGAGGGAGGCAGTCTGGAATAATTCGGCTATCTTGTCCAATATATGGCACCCACGCTTGCCATCTATAAAACAGATATCAGCCACTCTTCACAGGGCGCCCGACATGGAACTCCGACACCTCCGCTATTTCCTGGCCGTGGCCGAACAGCGCAGTTTCACGCGCGCCGCCGAGAAGGTCGGCATCGGCCAACCGCCGCTGTCGATGCAGATCAAGGATCTGGAAGCCGAGATCGGCGGTGCCCTCTTCCTGCGCACCTCGCACGGCGTGGAGCTGTCCGAGGTCGGCCGCGTGTTCCTGCCGCACGCACAGAAAGCGGTGGACGATGCCGAGCAGGCCTTGCGTGCCGCGCAGCAGGCGGCCAGCGGCGAAGTGGGTTTGTTGCGCATGGGATTTACTTCGTCGGCGGTATTTCATCCACTGGTGTCGCACGCCTTGCAGCAATTCCGCGAACGCCATCGCAAGCTGGAAATTTCCCTGAGTGAAGGCATCACCGAACAGCTGCTGGCCGATATTGCTGCCTCACAGCTGGATGCGGCCTTCGTGCGCATCGTCACCACGCCCTCGGCGGAGCTGGGCGTGGTCGAGCTGCCGGCGGAAAAACTGAAGGTGGCGCTGCCGCGTTCGCATCCGCTGGCGCGGCGCAAGTCGCTGCACTTGCAGGATCTGGCCGGGGAGAATTTCATCATGGTCCCGCGCGGCAAGGGCTCGGCACTCTATGACAACATCTTCAGCGCCTGCCAGGCGGCCGGCTTCGATCCGCAGGTGATCCAGCTGGCCCCGCAACTGACCTCGGCCATCAATCTGGTGGCCGCGGGGCTGGGCATCTCCATCGTGCCCGAGGCGATCGAACAGGTGCAGCTGGCCCAGGTGCGCTATATCGACATCCGCGAGCCGGCACCGCGCGCGCAGCTGTCGCTGGCCTATCACCGGCAGTCGATTGCGGCCTCGCGCTTTGCGGCGCACTTGCAGCGTTCGCTCAAGCGCAGCGCGCCGGACAAGTGAGTTGAATAAACGTCCTAGTTGGACTTGAAGCGCCCCAGCACCGAGTTGGCCTGGCGCAGGAAGGCGCGCGGATGCGCCTCCACCAGCAGTTCCAGCGCGGGCAGCATGCGCTCCAGCGCGATGGTCAGCGCGATGTCGCTGATCTCCTCGCCCCACAGCACCTTCTGCACGAAGGCGGCCGGGCCGATCTCGGCGATCAGGCTCATGCTCATCTGGCGTTCCAGGGTGTCGGTGCGCGGCCCGAAGGTCTCGTCGAAGATGCGCAGGATGGCATCTTCCAGGTCTACCGAGGGGGATGGATGGGCGGGGCTGGCATCGGCCTCGTCATCCTGGCTGCTGACTCCTGAGGGTGACGGGGCAATGGGTGCGGGCCTCTGGCTGTTGTCGATCAGTGCGCTGGCCTCGCCGGCCATGCGGCTCAGTTGCTGTACGTGCAGCGTCAATGCGCTGATTTCAGCCAGCAACGTGCGCAGCGGCATCGGCTGCGGCATGTCGGATCCGGCGGGCCCTGCTGGATGTGGAATCATCTTGTTGTTGTCACTCAGGCCGCCAGGCCTGGTCCCGTGCAAGCTGCTTGAATCGATCGCACCGGCCTGGCCACCCCCACGCGGCCCTTCCGGCTCCCAGTCATCCGGCCTGCGCAGCCGGTCATGCGTTTCCCTGCGGAAACAAAAATAAGTATAGTGCGCTGCAAAAATTTACGCATGGAAATTTCAACGGGCTTCGGCGAAGAAGCGACATGATTGCCGAAATTATTGTTCAGATGATAAAAGAAAATGATGAAGTTGCGTTTCTTTCATTATCTTTAATCCAACACTTTGGAGAGGATTGCGCGGCGGTCGCTGCGGCATATCGCCGCAGCCGCGTCGGACAAGGCCGGGCGGGGCGCTGCCGGTCAGCAGCCGTCAGGCGTTCATCAGGGTGAAGGAATATAATGAGAATCGTTCCTGAATCCTGATCAGAAGAAAAACCATGCGTCTTACTGAACTAGCCAAGGGGGTCGGTGCCATCGTCGACCAGGTGACTGACCTTCAACCCGCCGATGCCGTGGCCGCGCGCCTGCGCGACCTCGGTTTCGTGCGCGGTGAACCGGTGCGGGTGGTGGCCAGCGCGCCCTTTGGCGGCGATCCCATCGTGGTCCAGATCGGCTCGACGCGATTTGCCCTGCGCCGTGCCGAAGCCGAGCGCGTGACGCTGGCTGCGGGAGCGGCGGCATGAGCAGCGCCGCCCTCAACATCGCCCTGGTGGGCAATCCCAATTGCGGCAAGACCGCCCTCTTCAACCAGCTGACTGGCGCGCGCCAGAAGGTCGCCAACTACGCGGGCGTGACCGTGGAGCGCAAGTCGGGTGCCTTCACCGCCCCTTCCGGACGCCATGTACGTGTGATGGACCTGCCGGGCGCTTACAGCCTGCAATCGGTGAGCCCTGATGAACGCGTGACGCAGGCGGTGCTGGCCGGCCGCTATCCCGGCGAGACGGTGCCGGACCTGATCGTCTGCGTGGCCGATGCCACCAACCTGCGCCTGCACCTGCGCTTCGTGCTGGAGGTGCGCCGCCTGGGCCGGCCCATGGTGCTGGCGCTGAACATGATGGATGCAGCCGCCCGGCGCGGTATCCGCATCGACGTGGCGGCGCTGTCGCAGCGCCTGGGCATGCCGGTCGTCGAGACCATCGCGGTCAGGCGCGGCGGCACGCGCGCGCTGGTGGCGGCCATCGATACGCAGGCCCCCGTGCCCTCCCCGGCCGCCGGAGAACCGGATGACTTGCACGTGGAAGTGCGCGCCCTGCTGGCCGATACCGTGGTGATGCCGGCCCCGACCGACCGCCGCGATGATGCGATCGACCGCGTGGCCCTGCATCCTGTGTTCGGGGTGCTGTTGCTGGCGCTGACCATGTTCCTGGTGTTCCAGGCGGTATATGCCATCGGCAAGCCCATGACGGACGCCATTGCCGATGGTTTCGGCACGCTCGGCGGCGTGGTCGGCGAGTGGCTGCCGGAGGGGCCCTTGCGCGGGCTGGTCACCGATGGCCTGCTGGCCGGGCTGGGCACGGTGCTGGGTTTCCTGCCGCAGATCCTGGTGCTGTTTTTCTTCATCCTGCTGCTGGAGGAGTCCGGGTACCTGCCGCGCGCGGCCTTCGTGCTGGACAAGCTGATGGTCTCGGTGGGCTTGTCGGGACGTTCCTTCATTCCCCTGCTTTCCAGCTTCGCCTGTGCCATTCCCGGCATCATGGGCACGCGCAGCATCACCGATCCGCGTGACCGGCTGGCGACCATTCTGGTCGCGCCGCTGATGACCTGTTCGGCGCGCCTGCCGGTGTATGCCCTGCTGATCGGTGCCTTCATTCCGCATCGTCCGGTGCTGGGGATCTTCAATCTGCAAGGGCTGGCGCTGTTCTGTCTCTATGTGGCGGGGATTGCCGCCGCCATGTTGGTGGCCTGGGTGGCCAAGCGCATCGGCAATGCGCGCCAGGAGCGCGCGCTGTTGATGGAGCTGCCTTCCTATCGCCTGCCGAATGGGCGCGATATCGCGCTGGGCCTGTGGGAACGCGGTGCCATCTTCCTCAAGCGCCTGACCGGCGTGATGCTGGCGCTGACGGTGCTGATGTGGGCCATCTGCACCTTCCCCTCGGCACCGGAGGGCGCGACCCGCGCCGCCATCGATTATTCCATCGCCGGTTATATCGGCCACAGCCTGCAAATGCTGTTCGCTCCGCTGGGCTTCAACTGGCAGATCAGCCTGTCGCTGATCCCCGCCTTCGCCGCGCGGGAGACCGCCGTGGCCACGCTGGCCACCGTCTATGCGGTGGGCGGTGAAGAAGGCGCGGCGCTGCAAAGCGCGCTGGCTGCGCACATCTCGCTGGCCAGTGCGCTGTCGCTGATGGTGTGGTTCGCCTTTGCGCCGCAGTGCATGTCCACGCTGGCCATCATCCGCCGCGAGACGCAGTCCTGGCGCATGGTGGCGCTGTCCTTCGGCTACATGTTCGTACTGGCCTATGCCGCGTCCTTCCTGACCTACAACATCGCGAGGTGGCTGGCATGAATCACACGCTGTGGTGGCAATACGCGGTCATTGCCGCGCTGGTCACGGCCAGTGCGCTCTACATGCTGCGCAAGCTGGCACCCTCGGCAAGCTGGCGCTGGCAGGCGCGGCTGGCGAGCTGGCTGATGCGTCGTCGTGCGGGGATGTGGCAGGCACTGGGCCGGCGCTGGTTGCCGCCCGCCAAAAGCGGGGGCTGTGGCGGCGGTGCGTGTGATGGCTGTGGCGATAGCGGTGATGCCCTGCCGCCGCTGGAACAGAAGATCCGGTTCCATCGCCGCCGCTGAACCCGAGATCCGGCGCGGCGGCGAGGCCTGCGGTCAGTGCAGCTCTTCGGCCTCGAAGCCGGCCGCGCGCAAGGCTTGCAGCACCTGGGCCAGATGCGGACGGCCACGGGTTTGCAGCACCAGTTCGATATCCACGTTTTGCGCGGCCAACAGCGTAAAGGCGCGTTGATGGTGCACTTCGTCGATGTTGGCACCAGCCTCGGCGACGATGCCGGTGATGCGCGCCAGCGTGCCGGGCACGTCGCGTGAACTGACCTTGACGCGGGCCAGCCGTCCGGCGCGCACCATGCCGCGTTCGATGATGGCCGTCAGCAACAGCGGATCGATGTTGCCGCCCGACAGCACCAGCCCCACGCGCTTGCCACGGAAGCGGTCCGGATAGCGCACCAGCGCGGCCAGTCCGGCGGCACCCGCCCCTTCCACCAGGGTCTTTTCGATTTCCAGCAGCATCAGCACGGCCTGTTCGATATCGCCTTCATCGACCAGCAGCAGCTCGTCGGCTTCGCGCGCGATGATGGCGCGGGTGAGTGTGCCGGGTGTGCCGACCGCGATGCCTTCGGCGATGGTGCTGGCGCCCACCGGGTGCTCGGTCCCCTTGACGGCATTGACCATGGTCGGGAAGCGGCGCGTCTGCACGCCCACGATCTCGATCTCCGGCTTGATGGCGCGCGCGGCCACGGCCATGCCGGCCAAGAGGCCACCGCCGCCGATGGAGACCACCAGGCAATCCAGGTCCGGTACGGCCTTCATCATCTCCAGCGCGACCGTGCCTTGCCCGGCGATGATGGCTTCGTCGTCGTAGGGGTGGACGAAGGTCAGGCCCTCTTTTTCGGCCAGCTCGTAGGCATGGGTGCGGGCCGCTTCCAGGGTGTCGCCATGCAGCACGACATTGGCACCGAAGCCGCGTGTACGTTCGATCTTCACGCCGGGCGTGAAGCGCGGCATCACGATGGTGGCTGGCAAGCCCAGCCGCTGTGCGTGATAGGCCACGCCTTGTGCATGGTTGCCCGCCGACATGGCGACCACGCCGCGCGCACCGCCTTCGCTGGTGGCGACGTCGACCATCTTGTTGCAGGCACCGCGTTCCTTGAAGGAGGCGGTGAATTGCAGGTTTTCGAATTTCAGGAAGACCTGGGCGCCGACGATCTGGGACAGCGTGCGCGATTCCACACAGGGCGTCTCCAGGATCTGGCCTTGCAGCCGCAGGGCGGCGGCTTCGATGTCGTTGAGCGTTGTCATGCTGAGATTGTAGAGCCAATGGGATGATTTGTAGCAGTTCGGGCATGCAGCCGCTCAGGATGCCGCGAAAGCAAAGTCATGGGCCGTTCTGCTTGCAAATTCGAAAATCCGTCGCGTAATTTTTTGCCTGGCCGATGATAACCAGTACCTGAGCAATTGCAGTCCAGACAACACAAAATTTCTTTGCGAGTGGCCATTGAAGTCCGTCGCTGCGCCGACTAGAGTAAAGACTCGTCGCGCCGCCAGCTGCTTCCACCAGGAGACAACAGCCAGCGCGGATGCGGCACCCGGAAGTGGCGCGCGCCCTTCCTTCTCACGCAGATCCGAACAGTCTCAGCAGTTCTCACCCAGGAGATACCCATGAGCATGGCCACCCGGCAACCGGATGTCCGATCGTCCCCGCCCCTGCCCTTCAGTCCCCTCGTTCCCCCGCGCGAACGCGCGCGCTACCACCAGCGCACCACACCCCTGCTGTTGAAACTGGTGGAACTGGATCCGCGCGAAGTCGTGGACGGCATCATGACCCCCAATGGCTACCTGGCCGCCGAGGTCACGCCGGTGGGCCCGATGCGCGAGGCTTGCCCGCATTGCGAAGGCGTGGCGCTGCAGCTGGTGCTGCGGCATCACCATGTCAAGCGCAGCCATCTGTTTTGCCGCGTGTGCACGCGGGTGTATGACGCGTTGAACGAGAGCGGGCAGTCGGTGTTGACGGTGTGAAGCGAAGCATCCTCATGTGCAGGGCGCTGCTGGAAGGCAGCGCCCTGTTTTCATTGGGAGAATGCCTCCCCATCTCGCTGCCGACACAGTAGAATCAGCCCCCTCAACGCAACAAAAGAGATGCCAATGGAATACGCGTACAAGCTGATGGCCTCCCCGGCCGGTTTGCTCAAGCTGGTGGCCAAGGGGGATCACCTGGCGGCCATCCTGTGGGAGGACGATGATTCCCTGCGCGTGCGCCTGGGTGAAATGGTGGAAGATGAAGACCGTCCGGTCCTGATCGAAACCGAACATCAGCTGCGCGAATATTTTGCCGGCGAACGCGAGAGCTTCGACATCCCGCTGCATTTCGAAGGCACCGAGTTCCAGCGCCAGGTGTGGTCGGCCCTGCTCGACATCCCTTATGGCCAGACCCGCACCTATCTCGATATCGCACGCCAGCTCGGCAACGACAAGGCGGTGCGCGCCGTGGGGGCTGCCAATGGCCGCAATCCCATTTCCATCATCGCGCCCTGCCATCGTGTCATCGGCACCGGCGGCGAACTGACCGGCTTTGCTGGCGGGCTGCACGTCAAGAAACTGCTGCTGGCCATCGAGGGCATTTCCACCGAGGGCCGCGATATCGGCCAGGTCATCGACCCGCGCCGCAAGGCGCAATCGCGGCGGCGCGAGGATCCGAACCAGCTGTCGCTGCTGTAAGTCCGAAAACGCAACTAACTTTCCTGCAACAGCCAGCATGGCCGTGCAGCATGCTCAGCGCTGCATGCCCCACTTCTTCACGGTCACGCGTTCCAGCGTATTGAAGACCAGGTTCTCTACCAGCAGGCCAATGAGGATCACCATGGCCAGCCCGGCGAAGACCTTGTCGGTATAGAGTTCGTTGCGATTCTGAAAGATGTACCAGCCCAGTCCGCCTTTGCCGCTGGTGGCACCGAAGACCAGTTCTGCAGCAATGAGCGTGCGCCATGCAAACGCCCAGCCGATGCGCAATCCCGCCAGGATGGAGGGCAGGGCGGCCGGCACCAGTACCTGCAGCACGAAGCCCAGGCCGCGCAGGCCATAGTTGCGGCCGGCCATGCGCAGGGTGTCCGAGACCCCCAAGAAGCCCGCATAGGTATTGACCGCCAGCGCCCACAGCACCGAATGCACCAGCACGAAGATCAGGCTGCCTTGGCCCAGGCCGAACCACAGCAGGGCGATGGGCAGCAGCGCAATGGCCGGCAGCGGGTTGAACATCGAGGTGAGCGTACCCAGCAGGTCGCGCCCGAATTGCGTCGACACCGCCAGCGTGGTCAGCACGAAGGCTGCCACGATGCCCAGCAGATAGGCCTTCAGCAGCACCTGCAGCGACAGCCAGGTCTTGCCGAACAGTTCGCCCGTCTTGAGGCCATCGATGAAGGCCTGCGCGGTCTGCAGGAAGGTCGGCAGCAGCAGGACATTGTTCTGCCAGCGCGCGACGACTTCCCATATCAACGCCAGCAGCAGCAGGATGGCCCCCTTTCGCACCCAGCCCTGTTGCCAGATGCGTTGCGGCAGCGAGAACTGGCGCTGCAGTACCAGGCCGGGCAGGGGAGTCAGCGGCAGTTCGTATTCGTCGCGGATCGGGGGAGTCTGGGGCATGGCGTATTTCGGTCTTTAGTAAGAAAAACAGACATCGCTGAAATTGATGACCGGTGCCGCTGTGCTGGCCGCGCTGGTCTCGCCGCCTTCATCGAAGAGCAGGCGGTGAATGCGCTGCGCGGTCTGCTGGAAGCCCACGCCGCCGAGGCTGGACAAGTCGTATTGATGGCTGTTGATCTCGGCGCGCACGCGGCCCGGATGGGGCGAGAGCAGCAGGATGCGGTTGCCCACCACCAGTGCCTCTTCGATGGAGTGCGTCACGAACAGCAGGGTGAAGCGCACCTCATCCCACAGGGCCAGCAATTCTTCCTGCATCTTGCGGCGGGTCAGCGCATCGAGGGCGGCGAAGGGCTCATCCATCAGCAGCATCTTGGGTTGCATCGCCAGCGCGCGGGCAATCGCCACGCGTGCCTTCATGCCGCCCGAGAGCGTGTGCGGATAGGCATCGGCAAAGCGCGCCAGGCCCACCTTCTCCAGGTAATGGCGCGCGCGCTCGGCGGCTTCGCGCTTGCCCAGCGTGCGTGAGGCCAGCAGCGGAAACATCACGTTCTGCAGCACCGTCTTCCACGGCGGCAGCTGGTCGAATTCCTGGAACACCACGATGCGGTCCGGCCCCGGCTGATGCACTACCTGGCCATCGAGACGGATCTCGCCACCGGCCGGTGGCAGGAAGCCCGCGACCGACTTGAGCAGGCTGGACTTGCCACAGCCCGACGGCCCCAGCAGCACGAAGCGATCCGCCGGATGCACGTCGAAACTGACTTCATGCGTGGCCTGCACCACGGCCGTGGCGGTACGGTATTGCAGGCTCACGCGGTCCACCTGCAGCAGCGGCTGCAGGCTGGCTGCGGCGCTCACGCTGGCGGTTTCAGCTGCCGGGTTGTGCATACGCTTCCTCGAAGAAGTAATCCTTCCAGCTGCTGGCGCGATTCTTCAGCACGCCCAGCGCATGCAGCTGCTCGGCATAGACGAAGGTGCGCTCGGGCGAGACGGTGAAGTTGATTTCCGGGTCTTCCACGATCTTGCGCACGAACGCCGGCGAGAGCTTGGACTTCTGCACGCGGATGAAGGTATCGGCCGCCTTGGCCTTGTTGTTGCGCACGAACTCGGCCGCTTCCACCAGCGCCTTGTAGAAGGCGCGGTAGGTCTTGGGGTTCTCGTCGTGGAATTTCTGCGTCGTGTAGAGCACGTTGAAGGTCGCCGGGCCGCCCATGATGTCGTAGGAGCTGATGACCTTGTGCACGTTCTTGTTTTCCAGCGCCTGGTACTGGAAGGGCGGGCTGGAGAAGTGCGCATTGATTTCCGAGCCGCCCGCGATCAGGGCCGCCGTGGCATCCGGATGCGAGAGGCTCACGCTGATGCTGTCGAAGCGCTTGAAGTCTTCCTTGCCGAACACCTTGGCGGTCTCGATCTGCAGCGTGCGCGACTGGAAGCCGACGCCTGCGGCCGGGACGGCGATGCGGTCCTTGTCGCTGAAGTCCTTGATGGTCCTGACCTTGGGATTGTTGCTCAGCAGGTAGTTGGGCATGGAGCCCAGCGAGGCAATCGCCTTGACGTTCTGGCGGCCGCGCGTGCGGTCCCACAGCACCAGGGCCGGCGGCGCACCGGCCGAGACCACGTCCAGCGCCCCGGCCAGCAGGGCTTCGTTCATGCCGGTGGCGCCCGACAGGCTGGTCCACTCGACCTTGATGTCCACACCTTCCTGCTTGCCATATTTTTCGATCAGCTTCTGGTCCTGCACCACGTCGAGGATCAGGTAGCCGATGCCGAATTGCTGGGCGATGCGGATCGTGCCTTCGGCGCGCGCCACCAGCGGCGCGCCCAGCAGCGACAGCGCCAGGGTGGTGGTAAAGAGACGCCGCAGGCGCCCTTTGGAAGAGAGTCGTGTAGTCATGGTGTCCTGTGCGGTGGGGGTCGGCCGGGTTCGGTGGAGAATCCGGCAGTGGATGTGCGGTGTCGGCTTAGAACCGTCGTGGTGGTAAAACGCGGTTCTTTATTCGTTCGGAGTATATAAAGGGCAAGGGAGAAAGAAAAACTCGATTACCGCATATCGATATGCGGCCGCTGTATGGGCCGCAAAGCCTTGCCCCACGCTGGTTCCAGGCAATATGAAGGTTTTTGCGGCAGTGCAATTCCGGAACCGCGTCCGTGCGCGGCTGTCAAGTTCCGCAAGCCAGGCGAGAGGCGCGCGCGCAACGTCAGGATGTCGTCAGCGGCATTTTGAGCGCACCACGGGTAGAGTGCGCTAAAGTACGCGTCCTGCCCGGACAGTGGCCAGCCCTCCCCGCCGAGGGTGGCGTCTGCCCCCAGAACCTGTCCGCCGGCACTCTATTTGAAGAAGCAAAGGGAGCAAGATGGGTTCATCTCATACCAATTCAGGCCTTTCCCTCCGGTCGACCAAATTCCACCTGATTACCCTGGCTGCGCTGGGTGTGGTGTTCGGCGATATCGGTACCAGCCCGCTGTACGCATTGAAGGAATGTTTCAGCCCCGACCACGGCATCGCGTTTTCTCCGGGCGCAGTGCTGGGCATCATCTCGATGCTGTTCTGGTCGATCTCCATCGTGGTCACCATCAAGTACGTGATGTTCGTGCTGCGCGCCGACAACAACGGCGAAGGCGGCGTGCTGGCGCTGATGGCGCTGTCGCTGCGCTCAGCCATCTCAGGTTCGCCGCGCGCCAAGCTGCTGATGATGCTGGGCGTCTTCGGTGCCTGCATGTTTTATGGCGACGTCGTCATCACGCCGGCCATCTCCGTGCTCTCGGCGGTGGAAGGGCTGGAGATCGCCGCGCCGAGTACGGCGCATGCGGTCATTCCGCTCACGCTGGTGATCGTGGTGATCCTGTTCCTGATCCAGCGGCATGGCACCAGCGTGGTGGGCCGCTTCTTCGGGCCGGTGATGTTCCTGTGGTTCTTCTCGCTGGCGCTGCTGGGCCTCTACAACATCGTCAAGGCGCCCGAGGTGCTGGTGGCGATCAATCCGTATTACGCCGTGCATTTCATGGCCGAGCATTCGCTGCAGGCCTTCATCGTACTGGGCTCGGTGGTGCTGGTGCTGACCGGGGCCGAGGCGCTGTATGCCGACATGGGCCACTTCGGCATCAAGCCGATCCGCTACGCGTGGCTGTTTACGGTCATGCCGTCGCTGCTGATCAATTACTTCGGCCAGGGCGCCAACCTGATCGCCAATCCGGATGCGATCAAGAATCCCTTCTACCTGATGATCCCCGATCCGCTGGTGCTGCCCATGGTGGTGCTGGCCACCTGCGCCACCGTGATTGCGTCGCAGGCGGTGATCTCGGGGGCCTTCTCGCTGACCAGCCAGGCCATCCTGCTGGGCTTCGTGCCGCGCATGCGCATCCTGCATACCTCCGAGGATGAACAGGGCCAGATCTACATTCCCCTGATCAACTGGATGCTGCTGGTGCTGGTGGTCGCTGTGGTGCTGGCCTTCAAGAAATCCGACAACCTGGCCGCCGCCTATGGCGTGGCCGTGACCACCACCATGGTGATCACCACCATGTTGCTGGGCGTGGTGATGCGCCACATCTGGAAGTGGCGCATGCCGGCCGTTGTGGTGGCCATCGGCTGCTTCATGGTGGTCGACGTGGCCTTCTTTGCGGCCAACCTGCTCAAACTTACCGAGGGTGGCTGGTTCCCGCTGGTCATCGGCGGCGCGGCCTTCTTCCTGTTGATGACCTGGTACTCGGGCCGCATGCTGCTGCGCATGCGCATCAAGGATGACGGCATTCCCATCGAGCCCTTCATCGAAGGCCTGCTGGCGCATCCGCCGCATCGCGTGGGCGGTACCGCCGTCTTCATGACCGGCAATATCGCCACCGTCCCGGTCGCGCTGCTGCACAACCTGAAGCACAACCGCATCCTGCATGAGCGCGTGTTCTTCCTGAAGATCAGCATCTGGGACGTGCCTTACGTGGCCGACAGCGAGCGCCTGACCATGAAGGACCTGGGCGGCGACGTCTACCTGCTGCGCGCCGCCTTCGGCTTCAAGGAAGCACCGGAAGTGCAGAAGGTCATGACGCTGACCGAGCAGCAGTTCGGCCATCACTTCGACCTGATGGATACCTCCTTCTTCCTGGCGCGCGACACGGTGGTGCCGAGCAAGCTCCTGGGCATGTCGCTGTGGCGCGAGCGCCTGTTTGCCTGGATGTACCAGAACGGTGCCAAGCCGTCGGACTTCTTCCACATCCCGGCCAACCGGGTGGTGGAGCTGGGCACCAAGGTGGAGATCTGAGCGGCATGGCACACGCCGCGTGATGCAGAAACAGGGCCGTCCTTCGGGGCGGCCCTGTTTTTTTGTGGAGTGCCCGGACCTATCGCGGGGGCAGGGTGATGGGCAGTGGCGAGGTCGGCTTGACCTCTTCCAGGCAGATCATGGAGCGCAGCCCGGCCACGCCGGGGACCTGCATCAGGCGGTCGGTGAGGAAGTGCGACAGGCTCTTGAGATCCTGCGAGACCACCTTGAGCAGGTAATCGAAGTCGCCCGAGATGGTGTAGCACTCGACGATTTCAGGAAAGGCCTTGATCACCTTTTCCACTGCGCGCACCTGCTTGAATTGCGCCCGGTCCAGCGACAGCGAGACGAAGGCCGTGACATTGAGCCCGACCTCGGCCGGTGCCACCAGGGCGGCATAGCGGCGGATCACGCCTTGCTCCTCCAGCGCACGCACGCGCCGCATGCACTGCGGCGGCGAGAGGTGGATGCGCTCGGCCAGGTCGACGTTGCTGATCTGGCCGTCGGCTTGCAGCAGTTCCAGGATCTTGATGTCGATCTTGTCCATGAGATTCATCGCCACGAAATAATATTTCGTCATCATGGCAAATCATGACGAAAAACGAAAGCCTGTTTCGCTCCGTTGTGGATAAGATTTCATCCATCGCCACTGCCGAGGCAGCCTTTGCACAAGAGGCTGATGCATCATGGTCAAGTACATCGGAACGTCGGACCTGCAAGCCCATCTGGCCACGCATCCCTTGCCGGAGGTGATCGGCGGCATGGTGCAGTATCTGCGCGAGGACTTCCTGCGCTGGCCGCAATTCGACAAGAGCGCGCGCGTGGCCAGCCACTCGGCGCGCGGGGTGATCGAGCTGATGCCCATTTCGGATGGACGCTGGTATGCCTTCAAGTACGTCAACGGCCATCCCGCCAATACGGCCCAGGGTTTGTTGACGGTTACCGCCTTTGGCGTGCTGGCCGAGGTGGCCAGCGGCTATCCGCGCCTGCTGTCGGAACTGACGCTGACCACGGCCTTGCGCACGGCGGCGACCTCGGTACTTGCAGCACATCATCTGGCGCGCCCGGACAGCCGCAGCATGGCGCTCATCGGCAATGGTGCGCAGGCGGAGTTCCAGGCCATCGCTTTCCATACTCAGCTGGGCATCACGGAAATGCGGCTCTTCGATGTCGACCCGGCCGCCACGGACAAGCTGATGCGTAATCTGCGCGATTGGTCTGCATTGCGGCTGATCCGTGCGCGCAGCACGGCCGAGGCGGTGGCGGGGGCCGACATCGTCACCACCGTGACCGCCGACAAGCGCCGGGCAGTGGTCGTGCATCCGGACATGATCGAAGCGGGCATGCACCTCAATGCGGTCGGCGGCGATTGCCCCGGCAAGACCGAACTGCATCGCGGCGTGCTGGAGAAAGCGCGCGTGGTGGTGGAATTCGCACCGCAATCGCGTATCGAAGGGGAAGTGCAGCAGATGCCGCCGGACTTTGCGGTGACCGAACTGTGGGAAGTGCTGGCCGACATCTCGCTGGGCCGCCGCGATGCCCATGAGGTGACGGTCTTCGATTCGGTCGGTTTCGCGCTGGAGGATTTCTCGGCGCTGCGCTACCTGGATGACCATATCGATGCGCATCACGCGCAGCAGATCGATCTGGTCCCCGTACTGGACAACCCCAAGGACTTGTATGGCTTGGCCATCCCCGTTCTTCCCTACAAGGAGCAGGCAAACGCATGAACAAGATCAGGTTGATGGGCGCCCCCACCGACGTAGGCGCCAGCCGCCGTGGTGCCTCCATGGGACCGGCCGCCCTGCGCGTGGCCGAGCTGCAGCGCAGCCTGCAGCAGCATGGACTGGAAGTCATCGATGGCGGCGACCTGGGCGGTCCGGCCAATCCGCAGCAGCCGCCGGTACAGGGCTTGCGCCATCTGGAACAGGTGGTGCAGTGGAACCAGGCCGTCTTCGATGCCGTATCGGGCAGCCTGGCCGAGGGTGAAGTCCCGCTGCTCATGGGCGGCGACCACGCGCTGGCGGTCGGGTCGATCGCTGCCGTGGCGCGTCACTGTCGCACGCATGGCAAGGACTTGCGCGTGCTGTGGCTGGATGCCCATGCCGATGCCAACACCAGCCAGTCCACCCCGACCGGCAATATCCACGGCATGCCGGTGGCCTGTCTGCTGGGCGTGGGGCCCGAAGCGCTGGTCCGGCTGGGGGGCCAGACGCCGGCCATGCAGCCGCAGCAGATCTGCCAGATCGGCATCCGCAGCGTGGACCGTGAAGAAAAGCGCCACCTGCGCGAACTGGGCGTGCGCGTCTTCGACATGCGCCACATCGATGAATACGGCATGCGCGCCACCATGCAGGAGGCGCTGGCCGGCATGGGCCCGGAGACCCATCTGCACGTGAGTTTCGATGTGGATTTCCTCGATGCCGCACTGGCACCAGGGGTGGGCACGGCGGTGCTGGGCGGGCCGACCTATCGCGAGGCCCAGCTGTGCATGGAGATGATTGCCGATACCGGCCGCCTCGCTTCACTGGACGTGATGGAACTCAATCCGGCCTGCGATGTGCGCAACCAGACGGCGGAGGTGGTGGTGGACCTGGTCGAAAGTCTGTTCGGAAAATCCACACTGATGCGCTGAGTTTGGCTGACGGCTCTCATCGTCTGCAATTGGAGGTTGAAGGATTGCGGGCAATGCCCGATCATTCAGGGTTTTGTCGCGTCCGGTGGGCGGGAGCAGGGTAATCACCCCGCATTCCCGCGTGCCGGGAAGCGCTCGCACGCCGGGGGCGACAGCGGGGTGCGCACGCATCTTGCTCTCCCGGATTACTCCTCCGTCAGAAAGAAGTCATCATGTCTCTCAAGAAATTCTTCACCGTGGCCGCCAGCGCGCTGGCCCTGTCCTGTGCTGCCGGCAGCACCTTCGCCGCTGACCAGACCTACGTGGTCGGCGCCGGCGGTACCTATCGCCCCTTCGAATTCGAAACCCCGAAGAAGGAACTGGTCGGCTTCGACATCGACCTGATCAAGGCCATCTCGCAAGCTTCCAACTTCAAGATCCAGCTGGTGAGCACGCCCTGGGAAGGCATCTTCGCCACCCTCGGCCAGGGTGACCGCGACATCATCATCTCCGGCATCACCATCACCGACAAGCGCGCCCAGATGGTCGACTTCTCGCTGCCGTACTTCCCGGCCGAACAAGTCATCATCACCAACGCCGATGCCAAGATCGCCTCGCTGGCCGACCTGAAGAAGACGCAAGTGGCCGTGGTCAATTCCACCGCCGGTGACATCGTGGTCTCCGAAGAACTGGGCAAGGCCAGCACCGCCATCCACCGCTTCGACAACACCGTGCTGATGCTGGAAGAACTGTATCGCGGTGGCGTTGATGCGGCCGTGGGCGATGTGGGCGTGATCAAGTTCTACATCAAGAGCCATCCCGAGAAGAAATTCAAGGTGGTCGGCGACACAAAGTTCGTGCGCCAGTACTTCGGCATCGCCGTCAAGAAGGGCAACAAGGAACTGCTGGACAAGATCAACGCCGGCCTGAAGCAGATCGTCGCCGATGGCACCTACGCCAAGATCTACAAGACCTGGTTCGACGGCGAAGTGCCGACCCTGCCGCTGAAGTAAGCCTTCCGGTGCACCGGCCCAGAGGCCGGGCACTAGCCTGAAAGCGCCGCCCCGTGCCGTCTTGCGGGGTGGGCTGCTGGTGTTGCCGGATTCGTCGGTATCGCCTGTTCCGCTTTTTTCCGCTTCTCCGCTTTTCTCAACACCTCCGTTTGAACGGATTCATCATGCATTCCTTCTTCCAATGGGAAATCATCGGCGAGTACGCGCCGCTGTTCGTCGAAGGCACCTGGATGACCCTCAAGGCCGCGATCATCTGCGTGATCGCCGGCACCTGCTGGGGCCTGGTGCTGGGCGTGGGCCGCCTGGCCGAAGCACGCCATGGTTTCTGGAAATATTTTCTGTGCTACTGCGTGCAGTGGCCGATTCGCTTCTACGTCAGCTTCCTGCGCGGCACGCCGCTGTTCGTGCAGATCCTGCTGATCCACTTCGCGCTCATGCCGATGCTGATCAACCCCAGCGGCGGCCTGATCCTCTCGGGTGACCTGGCGCGCGAGATCCGCTCGCACTACGGTGCCTTCGCTTCGGCGGTGCTGGCCATCACGCTCAACTCGGGCGCGTATGTGTCGGAAATTTTCCGCGCCGGCATCCAGTCCATCGACCGTGGCCAGAGCGAAGCCTCGCGCTCGCTGGGCATGAGCTACCTGGGCACGCTGCGCCGCGTGGTGCTGCCGCAGGCCTTCCGCCGCATGCTGCCGCCGCTGGGCAACAATGCCATTGCCATCGTCAAGGATTCCTCGCTGGCCTCGGCCATCGGCCTGGCTGAACTGGCCTACGCGGCGCGTACCGTCTCCGGTGCCTACGCGCGTTACTGGGAGCCGTACCTGACCATCTCGGTGATCTACTGGGTCATCACGCTGGCGCTGGCGGCGCTGGTACGTCATCTGGAAGCACGTTACGGCAAGGGAGATGCACGATGAGCACGATGATCAAGGTCAACCAACTGCAGAAGCGCTTCGGCCAGGCGCACATCCTGCGCGGCATCGATTGCGAGATCCGCGCGCGTGAAGTGGTGTGCGTGATCGGGCCCTCGGGCTCGGGCAAGAGCACTTTCCTGCGCTGCCTCAACGGACTGGAAGAAGTCAGCGATGGCGACATCTTCATCGAAGGCGTCAAGCTCAATGACCCCAAGGTCAACCTGAATGCCTTGCGCGCGGAGTTGGGCATGGTGTTCCAGCGCTTCAACCTGTTCCCGCACATGACGGTGCTGGAAAACCTGATCATGGCGCCCATGCAGGTGAGGAAGCTGTCGCGCCGCGACGCGGTCCTGGTGGCCGAGAAGCTGCTGCAGAAGGTCGGCCTGCTGGACAAGATCGATGCCTTCCCCAACCAGCTTTCCGGCGGCCAGCAGCAGCGCGTGGCGATTGCCCGCGCACTGGCGATGGAACCGAAGGTGATGCTGTTCGATGAACCCACTTCCGCGCTGGACCCGGAACTGGTGGGCGAAGTGCTGACCGTCATGAAGCAGCTGGCCGAAGAAGGCATGACCATGGTGGTGGTCACGCACGAGATGGGTTTTGCGCGTGAAGTGGCGGACCGGGTCTTCTTCATCGACCAGGGCGTCATCATGGAAGAAGGACCGCCGCAGCAGGTGCTGGGTGAACCGGTCCATGAGCGCACGCGCGATTTCCTGCGCAAGGTGCTGTAAGCCATCACGCAGTACGCCGCAAACGAGAACGCCGGGAGCAATCCCGGCGATTTTCGTTGCAGGCTCAGTGATGCGCCCCAAGCACGATGGCTCCTGCCGCAATGACCGCACAGGACAGCACCCGCCGCAGCGTCAGCTTCTCGCCCAGGAACAGCGTGCCGATCAGGAGCGCAAACAGCACCGAGGTCTCACGCAGCGCCGAGACCATGCCCATGGGGGCGAGCGTCACGGCCCAGATCACGATGCCATAGGCCAGCAGCGACATGACGCCGCCCGCCAATCCGATCCAGGTGTCCTTGTGCGAGAGCACCACCGGCGAGCGTCCATGCTTGTACTGGTAGAGCAGGGCCAGCGGGATGCTGTCGGCGACGAACAGCCAGCCCGCATAGGCGATGGCGTCGCCCGCCAGCCGCGCGCCGATGCCGTCGGTGATGGTATAGGCCGCGATGAAGGCTCCGGTCGCCAGGGCTGCCAGCGGGCCGGACAGGTGCTCGCGCTGGCGCATGGCGCGCAGGTTGGCCAGGCTGACGATGCCCAGCGAGACCAGGGCGATGCCGATCACCGTATAGATGCCCAGCTGCTCGCCAGCAAAGACCGCCGCCCCCAGCGCCACCAGCAAGGGTGAAGAGCCGCGCGCAATCGGATAGGACTGGCCGAAGTCGCCAATGCGGTAGGCGCGGATCAGGAACAGGTTGTAGCCGGTGTGCAGCAGGCCCGAGAGCAGGATGTAGAACCAGCTCTCCGCTTGCGGCCACGGTCGCCACAGCACCAGCGGGATCGCGCCCAGCCCCGCGCCCAGGGTCATGAGCGAGAGTGACGCCAGGCGGTCGTGGCTGCTCTTGAGCAGGGCGTTCCAGGAAGCGTGCAGCAGCGCAGCGGCCAGGACCAGGGCGATGACGGGGAGCGTCATGCGCTGCGGCCCGTCAGTGCCTGCGCATCCAGATCGGCTGCGACGCGCCACAGCGTGTGGCCTGAGGCGAGATATTTGCGCTCGAAGGGCGTGATGGGCTGATCGGGTTGCCAGGCTTCGGTACGGAAAGTGCCGCCAGATAGCTGGTTCAGGGCCGAAGTGAATTCTTCGACATAAATCTGCCAATTGCTGCGGCATTCCAGTTGTCCACCCAGCGCCACGATGAAGGGAAACACCGGATGGCCCTGCCAGCGCCGGGCCAGGTGGCCGATCTTGGGCCAGGGATTGGGGTAGAGCAGGTAGTGCCGCGCCGGCCGCAGCCCGGTTTCATGCGCCAGCCGCCAGTAATCGACCAGGTCGGCGCGCACGAAGCAGAGATTCGCCGGTTCCGGACCATCCCAATGCGTGTTGCGGGCCAGGCGGTCGGCCGACTGGTCGATGCCGATGACGAAATGATCCGGGTAGCGCGCCGCCAGGTGCAGCGTCGACAAGCCCACGCCACAGCCGGTGTCGAGGATCAGCGGCGGCTCGCCCGCGGCGCGCCAGGCCGCCATGCTGGCATCGAAGGCGCGCTGGTTGTAATCGGTGACGGGTTTGCGGAACGGATGGGCGGGATCGGCGTGGCGCGCCACCAGGGTGGCCAGTTGCTCATGCACGCCGGTCTGGGCGCTGCTGATGGGGGATGAATTCACGACAAGGTGGTCAAGGCGGCAAAACGCCATTTTAATGGACGTCGCGTGCGCGCCGCTGATGGCAAGCTGACCAAAAGAAAACGCCGCGCGGGGGGCGCGGCGTCATTGCCTGTAAAGCGGGAGTGCTTGACCCGATCAGTGCAAGGTCATGGGATGACGCATCATCACGTCGTAACGGCTCAGGAAGTTGTCGATATCGTCCATGGTGGGTTCGGACGCGATCAGTTCCTGGACATCCTTGCGGAACAGTTCGGCCGCCGGGCCATCGATGTAGATTTCACGCTGGCCGGACTTGTCCATGATCTCGTAGCCGCCGAAGCGCAGGGCTTCGTGGTCGGAATCGGCACCGAATTCGACGACGCTATACTGCTCACTGTTGTAGATCAGGTTCATAGTGACTCCTTATGCTGGAATACTGCTTCGAAAAGGAAGTGGCGCCTTCACCGTAAATTTCAAGACCCTTCACCTGGGCCGCGCCTCGTGTGCATCTCTGCTACTTCGATACAGCTCCCTCGCGGAACGCCGCGTCGCTTGCGTTCCTGAGTCTGTTGACGGCAGTTTGTCCGAAAAACTTTGATGCCTGCCGTGTTGCCTTTCCGCATGCACGAAATCTTGCATGTTTCTTCATGATGCACCGTCACCTGCTGAAGATAGATGACAAGCTCGCCTGGAAGTTCATCGCGCTGCAGCAGGCCGGGTTGCGGCCTGGCAAGCCTCATCACGCCTTCAGCATGCCGCTGTCGGACGTAAAAGAACATCAGGAAATTTCTGACGCCGCCACACCCTGTGGCGGACTGCCCCCAAAACGTGATCAGACTACCAAAAGAAACGGGACCGCGCTGCGATCCCGTTGTCTTGTTGTTCATGCCGTGGCGGTTCAGTGATTCTTGCGCGCCAGCTTGCCCGGTTCTACCCCGAGCTGCTTGAGCTTGCGGTAGAGGTGGGTACGTTCCAGGCCGGTACGTTCGGCCACGCGCGTCATGCTGCCGTTTTCGCGCACCAGGTGGTATTCGAAGTAGGCGCGCTCGAAGGCATCGCGGGCTTCGCGCAGCGGCAGGTCGAAGGAGATGTTGGCGGCATTGTCGGCCACCTGTCCGAAGGGTGTGGCGGCTGGCGTGCCGTGATGCAGCGGTTCGCTGCCCATGGCCGGGGCGTAGGCGGCCACAGGGGCGACGTGTTCGGGGGTGTGCAGGCCGTCGGCTGCACCATTGGCCACGGCGGCCACCGGGGCCGGGCGATAGCTGGCCGGACGCACCGCTTCGCGGCTGTGTGACAGCCCTTGCTGCACGGCCTTGAGCAGCTTTTGCAGCGCGATCGGCTTTTCCAGGAAGTTCAGTGCGCCGATGCGAGTGGCCTCGACGGCAGTGTCGATGGTGGCGTGGCCGGACATCATGATGACCGGCATGGTCAACAGGCCATCGCGTTGCCATTCCTTCAGGAGCGTGACGCCGTCGGTGTCGGGCATCCAGATGTCGAGCAGCACGAGGTCGGGGACTCCGGCCTGGCGAAGCTCGCGTGCCTGCTGCGCGTTTTCCGCAGTGGTCACGACATGCCCCTCATCGCCCAGAATTTCTGAGAGCAATTCGCGGATACCCATTTCGTCATCGACGACCAGGATGTTAGCCATGTGCTGCTTTCCTCGCTGCTAGTTCATTGTCCAAGTTTTCGATCTTGTTCCGGGCCGGCGCGCTCGACGCGGCGTTAGCGAGCGTGCCTTGATGAACTGCCGGGTCCCTCCCGGCGACTTGCTGTCGAATCTTGACCCTGGGGACGGTTTCCTGAGAAAACTGTCTCTTAATCAATAGGTGCTAACTTTACCAGCAAAATTACAATTTTTGCGCCTCGGCCATCGGTCCGATTCTGGATATCGATGCGACCGCCATGTTCCTCGACGATTTTCTTGACCATCGCCAGTCCCAGGCCGGTCCCTCTGGCCTTGGAAGTGACGTAGGGTTCGAAGGCACGCGCCAGGATGGTCGGCGAGAAACCGGGACCGTTATCCATGATCGACAAACGCACGGCCGGCCGGCGCTGGCCGTCGGTGCCGGCGATGTCGATCTGTTCGGTCAGCACGTCGATGCGCGGCGCGCTTTGGCCGTCATCAGTCACGGCATCCTGGGCATTCTGCAGCAGGTTGTGGATGACCTGGCGCATCTGGGTAGCGTCGCCCATGACCTTGCTCATTTCCGGGGCCAGGCGCGCGTGAATCACGTCGCGGCCATCGCCGGCGAGGTAGAGGTTGAGGATTTCCTCGATCAGGGCATTCAGATCAAGCGCCACCGGCTTGGCCGGCGGGGTCTTGGCGTAGTCGCGGAAGTCGTCGACCATGCGCTTCATGGCCGTGACCTGGTTGACGATGGTGGTGGTGCCCTTGTCGAGGATGGCGGCATCGGCCGGCATGAGCTTGTCGGCCAGGCGATGCTGCAGGCGTTCGGCGGAGAGCTGGATGGGTGTCAGCGGATTCTTGATCTCGTGCGCCAGGCGGCGCGCCACCTCACCCCACGCAATCGAGCGCTGGGCCGAGATGACGTTGCTGATGTCATCGAACACCACCACGTAGCCGACGCCGTTTTCCACCGGCAGGTGCGAGCCACGCGCCAGCAAGGTCAGCTTGTCATGGTCGGGCTTGCCGCCTTGCTCGTCACCGGCATCCAGCACCGCGCCAGGCTGGCGCGACAGTTCGAACTGCCGCTGCCAGTGCAGGCCGTCGGCCCCTTCGCTGCTGTGCTGGGCCAGCTGTTCGGAGAAGGCGCGGATGACGGCTTGGGCAAACGGTGCCTGGCTGTCGATGGTTTGCAGCGGCGTGCCGATGTTGGCCGAGAAGTCGTAGCCCAGGATGCGGCGCACCGAATCGTTGGCGCTGACGATGTTGAATTGCCCGTCCAGCACCATCACCCCGGCCGACATGTTGGCCAGCACCGATTCCAGATAGGCCTTGGCGTTTTCCAGTTCGGCCCGGTTCTTTTCGACCGAGGTGCGCGCTTCCAGCAGCTGGCGCGTCATGGTGTTGAAGGATTGGGTCAGCGTGCCCAGCTCATCCGAGGTACTGACGATGGGGCGCGGCGAGAGGTTGCCTTCGGCCACCGCCTTGGTACCTTCGGCCAGCAGCAGCAGTGGCTTGGCGAGGTCGCTGGCGATCAGGAAGGCGCTGGCGATGGCGGCGAAAATGGCCAGCAGCAGGGTCAGTGTCAGCGTCACCAGGTAGATCTTGCGCAGGCCCGAGCGCGACACGGAACGTTGCTGGTACTCGTTGTAGGCCAGGCGCAGCGTCTCGGCATTGGTGGCCAGATAATCCGGGACCGGCTGCAGGATCTGCAGGTAGCGCGTTTCATTCTGCAGCGACAATCCGCGGCTGGGAGCCGGAACCAGTACCACCACGTGCAGCCGCAGGTTGCCGTCGGTATCGGAGCCGCTGGGGGGGCGGGTGTCATCGCTTTCCACCGCCGAGAAGGCCCGCGAGACCCGCGCCTGGCGCATCGCCTGGCTGCTGGGCAGGATGGGCGTGAGCGAGCCGATGGAGCCGCCGACCGTACTCATCACCTGGCCATTGGCGTTGACGATGGTGATCTCCATGTTCTGGTCGCGCTGGCGCGAAAGGTAGGTCACCTGTTCGGAGTCGCTCATGTCGGAGAGCTCCTGAGCCATGCCGCGCGCGCGCGAGACCAGGTCCGACAGCGAGGAGTCCAGTGCATTGCGGCCCAGGTTCAGGCCCGATTCCAGCGCCGCTTCCATGCGCACGTCGAACCAGGATTCGATGGAGCGCGACACGAACTGCACCGACATCAGATAGATCACCGCCCCCGGCACGATGCCCACCAGGGCAAACATCAGCACCAGCCGCGCCAGCAGCTTGGAGCCGAACTTGCCGCGCCGATAGCGTTTGTAGAGCCGGCCCAGCAGCAGCAGCACCAGGCCCAGCAGCGAAATGGCCGCCAGGCCGTTGAGGAACAGCAGCCACGGATAGTGCTGCTCGAAGAGGGCGGAATTCTCGGAGGCCGACGCCAGCAGGAACAGCAGGACACTGATGACGCCCCCGCCGACCACCAGCAGATAGCGTAAGGTGCGGCTCATTCGGGTTTGTAGTTGAATTCGATCCAGTCGGAGGACAGCCGCCAGTCATTGTTGTTGAGCGCGTTGACCTGGAAGGGCTTGGGCAGCTGCGCCACGTCCAGCCGCATGCGCAGGCCGACATGGTAAGTCTCGCCGGCCTTGAGCGTGTTGTTGTCGGCGATGATCCAGCGTGGCGGACGGCGGATCAGGGTCAGCGCGTCGTCCAGGTTGGTGAAGCTCTGCTGCAGCTGGCCGCTGATGGCGGTGTGATATTGCCGCGTCAGCACGTTGTAGGACAGGCGCAGGGTGCGGGTGGCCGCGACGCTGGTCTCGTCGAACCAGTACCAGCGCCGCCGGGTCAGCTGGACCTCGGTGGTGAAATACAGGGGCACGCCGCGCGAGAGCGCATCTTCCAGGCCGCGATTCAATTCGAAGTCATAGGACACCGAGAGCCGGTAGCCTTCGTCGCTGGCTTCGATGGCGGCCTGGTTGACGGTGATTTCAGCGGCCTGGACGGCCAGAGCGGAACAGGCCAGCAGCAGCGCCAGCAGCCATTGCAGCGCCGCGCGCAGCCGCCGCGGGAAGCCGGCATCGCGCGGGCGTGCGGACGTGGAAGTGGGGAAGGGGGCCGATTGCGTCAAATTCATGCACCAGGTTTTTGGAACAGCGCATAGAACAGGCCATCGTGATCGGCATCGGCACCGGCGGTCGGCAGCAGTTGACCTGGAGCGGGCAGCCGGATGGCATGGTTTTTCTGCGCGAAGGCGATCGCTTGCTGCTCCGATTCCTGGGGCCACAGCGAGCAGGTTACGAGCAGCAATTTACCATCCGGTCGCAGCATCTGCCAAAGCTTGTCCAAAATTTGCGCGGAAAGTGTTGCAAGCTGTGCGGTGTCGGTCTTGCGGCGCAGCCAGCGGATATCCGGGTGGCGCCGCACGATGCCGGAGGCGGTACAGGGCACGTCAGCCAGGATGCGGTCGAAGCCCTGGCCATCCCACCAGCCATCTTCCCGGGCATCGCCGGTGATCAGTTGCGCCTTGAGCTGCAGACGGTCCAGGTTTTCGGCGATGCGCTGCAGGCGGCGCGGATCGTGGTCCAGCGCCTGCAGTTCGATGTCGGCCAGTTCCAGCAGGTGGCCGGTCTTGCCGCCCGGCGCGGCGCAGGCATCGAGCACGCGCATGCCATCAGCTACCTCCAGCAGCGGCGCGGCCAGTTGGGCCGCCGCATCCTGCACCGAGACCACGCCCTCGGCAAAGCCGGGGATCTGTTGCACCGGGACCGGCTTGTCCAGCCGCACCGCGTAGGGCCCGACGGCGCGTGCGCCGATGCCGGCCTGCTGCAGGGTGGAAAGGTACTGTTCCACGCTGGCGCGGCGGCGGTTCACGCGCAGGGTCAGCGGCGGCGGCTGGTTGCCGGCGTGCAGGATGGCTTGCCACTGCTCGGGATAGGTGCCCTTGAGGCGGTCGATCCACCAGGTCGGATAATTCCAGGTGCCAGGCGGGGTCTTGGTGGCCTGCGGCATGAGCGTCGCGCGTTCGCGCAGGAAGCGGCGCAGGATGGCATTGACCACGCCCTTGGCGAAACTCATCTCCTGGCTGATGGCGGCGGCCTCGACGGCCTGGTCCACCACGGTGAAGCTGTCGTAGCCCGCGTCTTCTTCATTGACCAGCAGTGCCAGGGCCGTCACCAGCAGGCCGTGCAGGACCTCCGGTTGCGGTGGCTTGTTGGCCAGCAGGCCCAGCAGGCTGTCGCTCAGCCCCAGGCTGCGCATGGCGCGATAGCTCAGGTCCTGGATGGCACCGCGTGCCGGCGGCGGGGCGTCGCTGCGGGAGAAGATCTGCGCCAGTGCCTGCGGCAGGGCGTGGCCGGCGCGTACGGCGGCCACTGCCTGGGCGGCATAGGCCAGCTGATAGGCCAGGGAATCGGCCTTGGCACCGGGAGGGAGGAGAGAAATCTGGATCACGTCTTTGCTGGCTCGGAAGATAAGGCGGCACCCCGTATTGCAACCCGGCAATGGTCGGAGCAAGGGGCGCGGGCCGCCAGTGTACCAGCGGCCAATGGTGCTCACACCTGCGCGATGCATTTTGGGTGGTGCAAGTGTCGGTCCGGCACGGCAGAATGCCGCCCGACAAGGACAAACGGCCGCCGCGGTGGATGTTCGCGGCAGCCGTTCGGCGCGGGTATGTCAGGGTGATGCAGGCAATCAAGCGTCAGGAAGTGTCAGGAGCGCAACGCGCCCGGGCTTCCTGCAGGCATCAGACGCCCCACAGGATGTCGTAATTGCCCTTCTTGGCTTCGCGCAGCATGTCCAGCAGCGGATAGGCGCGTGCCGAGAAGCTGACCGGCTCGATCTTTTCGTGGTTGTGGTCGTCGACGTCGGCGTTGTGGTGGGCGTTGACGTCACGCGCCAGCGCTTCGGCCGCTTCATGCGACTTGCTGGCGTTGATCTGCTGTTCCAGCAGAGTGATGGCGTCACCGGCCTCGGCGGCGGTGATCACGCCACGGGCAGGATCCTTGTGCAACAGGTCCAGAATGGGTTTGGCGTGCGACTCATACATCACCACATCGGCAGCCGCTTTTGATTTGAAGGTAATCAGCATATTTCCTCAGGGTCTTTGATTGATAACGTTTTTTGGGCAGGCCCGCCAAGGCGGGCGCGCTGGAAATGCGCTGCAGACTGCATCCGCATTTCTGCGGGAATGCCTGTTTGGAGAGTCAGGCAGGACAAGAATACCCCGGTAGCCGGAATATTGTCATCCGGCTCGGCCCCGCTCAGGTTGGTTTGAAAGAGCTGAAAAAGGTTTCAATATTTTCCTCGGTGAAGGCCTTTTGCTCCCCCACGATGAGAATCTGGTACACCCGCCGCTCACGCACCGCCAGCCGGGCGACCAGCCGCAGAGGGCGGCCGCGGGACACGCCCCGCGCGTCCAGGTCCAGCGTGCGCGCCAGGCCCGTGGTCTTGCCCGGCCACACCGGCGTGCCCTGCGGCTGGCCGCCGATGTTGTTGAGCAGGGCGGTGCGCATTGCTTCCAGCGCCCGGTTGGCCGCGGCCGCATCGGGCAGTTCGGCCGTTCCCACGGCGAAGGTGAGGCCGTCGACTTCGGCGGCGGTCATGCTCATGTCGACCTTGGGGCCGTCCAGGTCGACCGGGCGCGTCACGCTGGCCGGCTTGGCGGGCAGGAGCACCACGAAATGCGCGCCGTTGTCGCTGGCTTCACGCCAGTTGTAGCGCGGAGAGCAGGCCGCCAGGCACAGGCAGGCCAAGGACAGCAACAGCAGGGCAGGACGAAGGCGGCGCATGGGAAGGGTCCGGAACGGGGAGAGGGGCATCATATCAAAGCCGGTTTGAGGCACATATGAAGCAAATAGCGCGATTGTCCGATGGCCGTACGGCAATTCTTGCGGTATAAGAACGCATCGAAACGGAACCCTTTCCCGATATGAACCAAGATAACCAAACCGGCCTGCCGGAACTGACCCTGCGCGGGATGCTGCTGGGCGCGCTCATCACGGTGGTCTTCACCGCTTCCAACGTGTATCTCGGGCTGAAGGTCGGCCTGACCTTTTCCTCGGCGATCCCCGCAGCGGTGATCTCGATGGCGGTCTTGCGCCTGTTTTCCAATGCCAACATCCTGGAAAACAACATGGTGCAGACCCAGGCCTCGGCGGCCGGCACGCTCTCCTCCATCATCTTCATCCTGCCCGGCCTGGTGATGATGGGCCACTGGCAGGGCTTTCCCTTCCTGCAGACGCTGGGCATCTGCGCCGCCGGCGGCATGCTGGGGGTGATGTTCTCGATCCCGCTGCGCCGGGTGATGGTGGTGCAGAGCGCGCTGCCCTATCCGGAAGGCGTGGCGGCCGCGGAGATCCTGCGCGTGGGCAGCGCCGACGCCGAGGGCGGCGAGGAAACCCGGCGCGGTCTGCGTGACATCCTCTTCGGCGGCACAATTGCAGCAGCCTTCAGCGTGATCGCCAGCGGATTGAAGCTGTTTGCCGAAAGCATCAGCCTCTGGTTCACCGCCGGTGCTTCGGTGGTCCGCCTGACCATGGGCTTCTCGCTGGCCCTGGTGGGCGCGGGCTACATGATCGGCATCGTCTCCGGCATCGCCATCCTGATCGGCCTGGTGATCGCCTGGGGTGTGGCCGTGCCTTATCTCACCGCCGTCACCCCCCATGCGGCCGATGTCGCCCTGTCGGACTTTGCCAACGGATTGTGGAAGAGCCAGGTGCGCTTCATCGGTGCCGGCATGATCGGCGTGGCCGCAGTGTGGACCCTGGCCACCCTTTTCAAGCCCATGCTGGAAGGCGTGAAGGCCTCGCTGTCGACGCTCTCGCGCCGTCAGCAGGGCAGCACCGAGCGCACCGACCAGGACATGTCGCCGCGCTGGATCATCGTCATCAGCCTGGCCATGATTGCGCTGCTGGCGGTGGTGTTCGCGTCCTTCCTGTCCGAAGCACCGGTGTCGCCTGCGCTGTTCATCGGGCTGATCGTCTATGCGGTGGTGTTTGCCTTCATCTTCGGCTTCCTGGTGGCGGCGGCTTGCGGCTACATGGCCGGGCTGATCGGCTCCTCCTCCAGCCCGATCTCGGGTATCGGCATCGTGGCCGTGATCCTGGTGTCGGTCCTGCTGCTGGTCTCGGGCGCGGTCGATCCGCTGCTGGCGACGCCCGAAGGCAGCAAGCTGGCCATCGCGGTGGCGCTGTTCGTCACGGCGGCCATCATTGCGGTGGCGGCCATCGCCAATGACAACCTGCAAGACCTCAAGACCGGCCAGCTGGTCGGCGCCACCCCCTGGCGCCAGCAGGTGGCGCTGCTGGTCGGTTGCGTGGTGGGCGCGCTCATCATCCCGCCGGTGCTGAACCTGCTCTACAACGCCTATGGCTTCACCGGTGCCCTGCCGCGCGCGGGCATGGATGCGGCCCAGGCTCTGGCGGCCCCGCAGGCCACGCTGATGACGGCCATTGCTACCGGCATCTTCACCCGCGAGCTGAACTGGACCATGCTGGGCGTCGGCGTGGCACTGGGCATCGTGCTCATCGTGATCGACTGGCTGCTGGCCCGCCGTGGCGGCGTGGCGCGCTTGCCGGTCCTGGCGGTGGGTATCGGCATCTACCTGCCGCCGATGGTCAGCAGCGCCCTGTTCCTGGGGGCGGTTCTGGGCTGGCTGATCGAACGTGCACTGCGCCGCCGGGCACTGGCCGCCGGTGCGGATCTGGAAGCCTATGCCGACAAGCCGCGCCAGCGCGGCATCCTGGTGGCCTCAGGCCTGATCGTGGGGGAAAGCCTGGTGGGTGTGCTGCTGGCCGCCATCATCGGCTTTACCGGCAAGGATGCGCCGCTGGCCGTGGTGTCGGGGGCGTTTGAATCGACCGGGCAGTGGCTGGGCCTGGTTGCGCTGGTGCTGGTGCTGATCGCGTTTGCGCGCCGCATCCTGCCGTCACGTTGACGTTAGCGAGAATGCGCTGCTGGTGGTACTTCAGTGCACCCACCAGTAGCGCAGGATATGAAAGAAAATCGGTGCCGAGAAACTGATCGAATCGACCCGGTCCAGCATGCCGCCATGGCCTTCGATCATGGCACCCCAGTCCTTGAGTCCGCGGTCACGCTTGATCGCCGACAGCACGAATCCGCCGAAGAAGCCCAGGATGTTGATGGTCAGCGCCACCAGCGCCGCCTGCCAGACATTGAAGGGCGTGATCCAGTACAGCGCAGCACCGACGGCGGTGGACGTCAGCACGCCCCCGACCAGGCCTTCCAGCGTCTTGGAAGGTGAAATCTGCGGGGCCAGCTTGCGCTTGCCGAACAGCTTGCCCCACACGTACTGGAACACATCGCTGGACTGCACCGTCAGCACCAGGAACACGATGAGCTGCAGGTTGCGGCCTTCGAAGCCCTCGATGGGCAGCGTCAGCAGGGCCGGCACGTGCGAGATGCAGTAGACGCCGATCATCAGCCCCCACTGCACCTTGGCCGCACGTTCCAGGAAGTGCTTGGTATCGGTGGAGAGCGAGGCCGAGATCGGCAGCAGCAGGAAGGCGTAGACCGGGATCAGGATGGAGAACAGGCCATACCAGTCCATCCCGATGAGCACGTACTGCAGCGGCAGGAACACGAAGAAGCACCACAGCAGCGCCCGATGGTCGCCCACGCGGGTGTAGGTGACGGAAATGAATTCACGCAGCGCCTGCAGTGAGATGAAGGCAAACAGTACCACCACGCCGGTCTTGCCGATCCAGAACGCGATGGCCAGCGCGCCGATCATCCACCACCAGGCCTTGATGCGGGCATTGAGATTGTCGATGACGCTGCTGCTGCGTCCGGCCAGCCGCCAGCGCAGCAGGCCACCGACCGAGCTGGCCAGGGCGAGGACGGCGAACACGCCGCCAAACAGGGCGATGAGGGTATCTTGAGGAGTCATGGTCGTTCGTCGCGGATCATTCGGCCACGGGGGCCAGGGCGAGCAGGGCCTGGCGGGTGCGGGCCAGGAACTGTTCCTTGCTTTCGTCGGGGCGCAGCATCAAGGGCTCGCCGAAGCTGAGGGTGCAGAGCAGCGGCAGCGGCACCAGATGGCCTTTGGGCATGGCCCGGCCGAGGTTTTCGATCCATACCGGCACCAGTTCCACTTCGGGATGCGCGCAGGCCAGGTGATACAGCCCGCTCTTGAAGGGCAGCAGGCCCTCGTCCAGGTTGCGTGTGCCTTCCGGGAACAGGATCAGCGATTCGCCACCCGCCAGCACCTGGCCCATCACGCCGATGGGATCGGCGCTGCGGCCGGCCTGGCGGTCCACCAGCACGCCCCGGAACACCCGATTGATCACATAGCGCCGCACGGCACTGCTGAGCCAGTAGTCCGAGCCGGCCACCGGCCGGGTGCGCTTGCGCATGGCGCGCGGCAGCATGCTCCAGACCAGCACGAAATCACCGTGGCTGCGGTGGTTGGGATAGTAGACACGCAGCTTGCCGGGATCGGGCGCGGCAAACCAGCGGGCACGCACGCCCGTGAGGACGCGGGCGAAGGTGCAGATGGCGGAGGCGAAGAGGCGGTCGATCAGCATACAAATTCAGTTTTCAAGGATCAGGAAAGGAACATGAACACGAAACCGCCCACCCATGCGCCGACCTGCAAGGCCAGGCATCGGCACTGGTTGCGCAACAGCCGGCGCGCACCGGCCGTGCGCTCGGCAATTCCGCGTGCAGGCTCTGGTTGGCGACCCAAGCCGCTTTCCTTGAGGGCCAGATCGAAGGCGGCCAGATCGTCCTGAGGCGCAATACCTTGCTGCCAGCGGCGCGCCCACGAGGCGAAGAGTGGCGCATCGAAGGCGCAGCGCAGCGCGAAACCGCATTCGGCGATGCCAAAGGCGATGGACATCGTCAGGGGTATCCAGAGGCCGGAGGTGTCCACCTGCAAGACCAGCAGGATCAGGGCCGCGATGGTGAGCATTCGGCTGAAGGCATCCACCGGACGGCTCAGGCCCAACAGCGCTACGGCGATCTCGGCCTGATGCGCCGCCTTCAGAGCCGCTTGCCGGGTGTCGGGCGGGAGATCTTGATGGGCGGGGTCATTGGCGGCATCGCCCCCGGAACCCTGGCGCAGGTCAGGCATGACATTCTCCTTGAGCAGGCGTTGCTCGACCTCCCGCAGGCGTTCCCGCAGCGCCGCGTTGATGACCACCGTGGGGCGGCGTTCGGCCAATAGCGCAAGAGCAGAGTCCATGTCGGGGCAGCGTCCGCTCAAGCACAGCCAGGTTGCCACTGCAGCAGCGCTGCGCGAATAGCCCAGCGCACAGGCCACCAGCACGGGGCCATGGCTGCGCAGCGATTCGATGCTGCGGGCGGCTGCCAGCAATTGATCGGCGTCGGGGGCGACCAGGTCCAGCCAGGCATGGCCGGCATAAGCCCATGGACCGCGCGGGGCGGGCAGTTCGGCGCAGAGGTCGCACAGGGCGGCGAACGGACCGGCGTGCATGTCGACGGTATTCGGAAGCCGGCCCAGCCAGACATCTCCGGTGATGGCGTCAGGCTGCGGACGGCGGCGGGTCCACAGGCGGGCATTGATCCAGGCACCCAGTGCGTGGGGTGCCAGCAACCAGGCAGCGGCCAGCGAGCGGCGGCCGTCGTGCTTCTGGAAACCGGCGGCACCGGCATGGGCGTAATTCCACGCCACGATGGCCAAGGACAAGGCCAGCCAGCCTAGCGGGGCGGCCAGGGCGCGCACGAGAATCGCCAGCGCCAGTGCCAGCAAGGCTCCCAGCGCGTAGGCCAGCGCCAGACGCATGCGGCGCGCACTGCGCTGGCCTACGCGGCGCAGCGGTGTACCCCCCTCATCCGGCCACAGCCACAGGCAGAACAGGCCCAGCATGGCACCGGTCGGGATATCAATGAAGTGATGCTGCCAGGTCGTCAGCACGGACAGGCCGATCAACAGCGCCCAGCCATGGATCACCAA
Organism: Herbaspirillum sp. Her4; assembly: GCF_057961335.1. Lineage (NCBI taxonomy): Bacteria > Pseudomonadati > Pseudomonadota > Betaproteobacteria > Burkholderiales > Oxalobacteraceae > Herbaspirillum > Herbaspirillum sp. Her4. Next base: position 1,174,221 of record NZ_CM176330.1, read on the forward strand.
CTGCCAGAACCAGTGGGTGCGCAGCCGGGCGAACTGGACCCAGATCAGCACCAGCAGTGCGATATGCAGCGAGGGGGCCTGGTTGAAGGGCAGGTCGAAGGCCGCCAGTGAGGCGAAGAGCGCGCCAAACAGTCCGTCGGTGGCCGGCCGCACGAAGGCAAAGCGCAGCGGAAAGGCCAGGAAGCAGGCCACCGCGATCAGCTGCGTCGTCAGCAGCCGCAGCGCGTGGCGATCGGTCTCGCGCGGGGTGCGGCAGCACAGGAAGGAAAATCCGTAGAGCAGGTCGATGGACCAATAGGGCAGGATGGTCCAGGGCAGGAAGGGAATATGGCGCTCCCAGCCATAGAAGAAGCTGGGCACGCTGGCGCGCGCGGCGGCTGCATGGTTGGCGAAGCCATAGCTGAGGAAGAACAGCGGCCCCAGCAACAGCAGCCAGGCCACGCCGCGCTTCCACGGCAGCGGCGTGGCCGGTGCTGCCGCGGGCAGCAGGCGGTCGGCCTGGCTCATGCGGCCTTGCGCCGGGCCAGCGAGACGGTAAAGATGCCCCACTGGTCGATGCGCTGTTCGATCTTCTCGAACCCGGCCTCGGCCACCAGCTGGTCCATCTCGGCTTGCGTGCGGCGGCGCATGACCCAGGCCTGGCCGCCGCGATGGCTGGTCAGGGCGCGGGCGATCAGTTCCAGTTGCGGATGCCAGGGCTGGCCGGTGTAGACCAGATAGCCGCCCGGCGCGATGGCATCGGCCAGCCCGGCCAGGGAGGTGGCCACGGCATCATTGTCCGGGAACAGTTCGTAGAGGCCGGAGACGATGCCCACCGTCGGGCGCGGCGTGACGGCGGCCAGGCTGGCGCGGTCAAAGGCGTCGCCTTGCTCGAAGCGGGCGATGTCGGCCAGGCCCTTGTCAGCTATCAGCGCCGTGCCTTGCTGCACGTTCAGTTCGCTGTAGTCGCGCAGCAGGATGGAGTGGGGACGCGGTCCCTGGCCCAGTGCTTCCAGCACGTAGCGGCCATGGCCGGCGGCGATGTCGAGCACGTGCAGCGGCTGTCCTTCCGCCTGCAGGCGGGCCAGGGCCGTACGCAGCAATTCCTCTACATGCAGCTTGCGCTGGCGGATGCCTTTCCAGCCGATCGCGTCCAGATACTGGCGATCGATGGCGCGGCCCAGCGGACCGACGCCTTCGGGGGTGTTGCGGTAGACGTAGTCGAGCGTGCTGCCCGAATCAAAACCGGTGCGATGCCCCAGCGCCACGCCCTTGGAGAGCAGGCCGCCCAGCTTCATGTTGGCGCGGTAACCGGCCCAGTACAGCCCCTTGGGGCTGAGAGCGGGCAGCGGCGCGGACAGCTGGCGCGACTCCTCGAAGGTCGGGCCCTGGCGGTGCGACTGGCGCAGGTCCTGACGGGCCCAGGCTTGGGAGAATTGACGCAGGATGAATTCACGCGCCAGGTCAGTGGCGATCTTGCGGTCCTTCTCGCCGAAGGTGTCGTGATAGAAGCCGGGGAGGACGTGCTTTTCCTTCACTGGTGTGCCCAGGCGTGCGAAGAAATCGTGCTGGGGACCATGGTGCACCACCCAGTCCGCGCCGGATATGAGCAATTGCGTGGGAATGGTGATGGCCTGGGCATCGGCGACCACGCGTTCGGCCGCTTCATACAGCGCCAGCAGGATATTCACGGAGATCGGACGGCTGATCAGCGGATCGCTGTCGTAGGAGGCCTGGCGCTGCCGGTCGTGGGTCAGATACTTCGCCTTGACATAGCTGTTGACGAAGAAATTGCCACGCAGCTTCTGCTGCAGGGCCAGTCCCGGACGGGCGAAGGGAACATAAAGCTTCACCTTGAAGGCGGGCGAGGCCAGCACCAGGCAGCGTACGCGGGGCGCGTAGTCATGCGCCCAGGTCGAGACCAGCACCGCGCCCACGCTCTGGGCCAGCACGGCCATGTCTTCCTCGGCCACCTGCCACTGGTCGCGCAGATGGTGGATGAAGGTTTGCACGTCCCGCACCGAGTGCGCAAAGCTCGGGGAATAGCCGCGCGGGCCGGGCGAACGGCCATGGCCGCGCGCATCCCAGGCATAGAAATCGAAATCGGAGAGGCCGAGTTCATCGACCAGATGCTCCATGCGCCCGCCGTGCTCGTGGCCGCGATGGAACATGACGACAGCGCCCCGCCGCTGCGGGCCGGTGGCCGGCCAGCGGCGATAGAACAGGGATTGGCCGTCGTGGGTGGTGAACTGGTGTTCCTGGCAGGATCGTGTCATGGGTGGGGGGCGGCGCGCAGGCCGCTGCGGATGCGGTTGACGATATTGAGGAGGATGGCGGCGACAGCCAGCGGCAGCGCCCAGAAGATCCAGCCCGGGAGGCTGCCGGCCAGGCCCAGCCACAGGCCCAGCGCGCCGAACAGGAAGGCGCGGTCGCTCTTGCCCATGGGGCCGTCGTACTGGCGCGGCGCACCGACCATGGGGCCGAGCGCCCCGGTCATCTCCGACACCGCCGACAGGAAGATCACTCCGCCCACGCTGGCCCAGCCAAACGGGGCCACCAGCGCAAAGGGCAGGTACAGGGCGGCGTCGGAGACGACGTCGGTCAGCTCGTTGAGATAGGCCCCCAGCGCCGACTGCTGCCCGAATTCACGCGCCAGCATGCCATCGACGGCATTGAAGGCCATGCGCAGGAACATCCACAGCGGCAGCAGCAGGAACAGCGCCGGCCGCTGTGGCCCGGCCACGAACAGCAGCGCGCCCAGTGCCAGCGAGACCAGCATGGCCAGCACGGTGACCGCATTGGCCGTCACGCCGGCCTCGGCCAGGGCGCGCACCATTGGCCGCAAGAGCGCCTGAAAGCGGGGTTTGAGTTGATAGATGCTGATCATGCGGCACCTGCCGCACGGTCGTCGGGGAGGGAAGAGGGCATGGGGGATCGTCCTTGTTGTCGATTCTGATTTGTTATTTGTTGTATCGGGCGAAGCTCACCTTGGGCAACGCAATGACGATTTCTGTTCCCGGCTGATGCGAGCAGAAGTTGAATCTGAGGGAATGAAAAGGGGGAGTTCTCGTCGCCGTTCGAGGCTTGCGTTGACTGAATGTCATCGGCTTTGGCGCCTTTGCGCAGGCAGGCGAGGGAGAAGGCGACGCAGCGATGCGCTCCCGGTGAGCGCATCGTTACGTCGAGAAGTGAGGCGGGGGAGGGTCAGCGGCGCTGGATCAGCACATGGACGGCCAGTCCGGCCAGCACGCTGCCCATCAGCCAGCGCTGCAGGCGTTGCCAGTGTGGACGGCCAGCCAGCAGGGCCGAGATGGAAGCCGCAGAGAAGGTGATCACGGCGTTCATGCTGACGCCGACCACGATCTGCGTCAGGCCCAGGGCGAAGGACTGGAGCAGTACGCTGCCGTGCTCGGGCTGGATGAATTGCGGTAGCAGCGACAGATACATCACGGCGATCTTGGGATTGAGCAGGCTGGTCAGCAGACCCATGCTGAAGAGTTTGCGGGGGCTGTCCGGGGGCAGGGGGCGCAGGGCAAACGGCGATCGGCCGCCTGGCTTGAGGGCTTGCCAGGCCAGGTAGAGCAGGTAGAGCGCTCCCGCCAGGCGCAGCGCGTCGTAGGCCAGGGGCAGGGTCATCAGCAGGGCGCTGATGCCCAGCGCGGTACAGAGCATGTAGAACACCAGTCCCAGCGCGATTCCGGCCAGCGAGATCAACCCGGCCTTGCGGCCCTGGCAGACCGAACGCGAGACCAGATAAAGCATGTTGGGGCCGGGGGTGAGCACCATGCCCAGGCAGAGGGCGGCGAAGGCCAGCAGGGTGGAGACAGTGGGCATGGCGATGATCCTCTTTCGGTCGGCAGGTGGGGGCGGCAGTCGATGCCGTGTGAATTGCAAGGCTAAAGCCCGGCCGGCCGAGGGAGAAGATACAGACGGTGCTCTTGCATGGCACAACAGGGGAATGCTCTTGTCTGCCGGGACAGATCCGTTGCCGCTCAATTGCCGGCCAGCGTCCGCCGGTATTGCACTGCCTCGGCCACATGCGCCTGTGTGATTACATCGGACTCCGCCAGATCGGCGATGGTGCACGCCAGTTTCAGCACCCGGTGATAGGCCCGCGCCGACCAGTTCAGCCGCAGCATGGCGGCTTGCAGCAGTTGGGCCGCCGCCACATCGAGCTGGCAGTGCCGGTCGATTTCGCTACCCCCCAGCTGGCTGTTGGGTTTGCCCTGGCGCTGGCGCTGTCGTTCAAAGGCGCGCGCGACCCGTTCCGCGATGGCGGCGCTGGTTTCACCCGGCTGCTGGACGGCCAGTTCGGCGGGGCTCAGGGCGTTGACGTGCAGTTGCATGTCGATGCGGTCCAGCAGCGGGCCGGACAAGCGCGCCTGGTAGCGCTTGACCAGTTCCGGCGTGCAGCGGCAGCGGCCCTGGCTGTCGCCATACTGTCCGCACGGACAGGGATTCATGGCCGCGATCAACTGGAATCGTGCCGGGAATTGCGCCTGCCGCGCCGCCCGCGAGATCACGATGTGGCCGGACTCCATCGGCTGGCGCAGCACATCCAGCACGCTGCGGGGATATTCGGCGATCTCGTCCATGAACAGGACCCCATGATGTGCCAGCGAGATTTCACCCGGCCTGGGCGAACTGCCGCCGCCGACCAGTGCCACGGCGGAGGCGGTGTGGTGCGGCGCCCGATAAGGCCGCTGCCGCCAGCGCGCGATGTCGAAACTGCCGCTCAAGGATTGCACTGCGGCGGATTCCAGCGCTTCGTCCTGCGTCATCGGCGGCAGGATCCCGGGAAAGCGGGTCGCCAGCATCGACTTGCCGGCACCGGGCGGGCCGACCAGCAGCAGGCTGTGCTGGCCCGCCGCGGCCACTTCCATGGCGCGCCGGGCCTGCAATTGCCCCTTGATATCGCTGAAATCCGGATAGGCCGCCCGCTTGCCGCCCGGCTGCGGCTGGTGCCGCTGCAGCCGGGCCGCGGGATCGCGCGTGCTGAAGTGGGTGCAGACGTCCAGCAAGGAGGTCGCCGGGAGGATTTGCGCCTCGGGCAGCAGTGCGGCTTCGTCGGCATTGGCGGCCGGCAGGATGAAGCTGCGCCGGTGGCCATCCTGCTGCTGCTCGCGCTGCATGGCGCAGGTCATGGCCAGCGCGCCGCGAATGGGCAGCAGCTGGCCCGACAGCGACAGTTCGCCGACATATTCGTGGTCGTCCAGACGATCCGCAGGCATCTGTTCGGAGGCGGCCAGGATGCCCAGGGCGATGGGCAGGTCGAAGCGCCCGGAGTCCTTGGGCAGGTCGGCGGGGGCCAGGTTGACGGTGGACGTTAATGTAGTCTCAATAAAAACCAACTGGACAAATTAGGTAAGCTCGCTATTCTTAATTATGTGCTCTTTGTCATATCAAAATTATCCAGTTCAAACTAGATAGCTGAGATGGAAAATTGCCTCAAAGTTATGTGCCACGATCGCGCCCATGGGCGCAACTACACTCAGGTTGTCGAGTTTGACTGCAAGAAATATTTTCTAAAAAGAAATTCTTGGCTCCGTCAGGTATTGCTGGCGATAAGTAGAGAGTCTGCAGTCGTGCCCAGAGAAGGCAGAGGGATACGCAGTTTCAAAAATTTGTTGGACCAATTAGTACTCCACTTTCCATGTGTTAAATATTTGCAAATGGATGTTGCCCTGGTCGGTAGACGCGAAGCAGCTGAGCTTTTCACAATGATGGAAGATGTGTTGCTCGAAACCCAAAATTTATTCGCACGAAGCAAGTCTGACCTGACGCTCCTGGCGTCTTCCGGCGCTTTCCGTCGCTACATGTGCGCGCGGGGCAAAGACTTAGGTTTTCGCGAAGAACTTTCAGTTACGGCGATTCCATTTAAAAGCAGGTGGAAAATTAAGAGGAGTGGACGAGTCACACTTAGCGACCATGTTGCGGTGAACTCTAGAGGAGAATCCGTTCCGCCCGTAGATGCGTACCCTCACAAAGATGTAAAGGCTCTGAGAGAAGCTCAGTTAGAGCGTTTGCGCGCCGACGCCGCTAAGCCAATTTCAAGCTATACAGAAGAGCTCGAATTCTGGGCTGGCGTTAGAAGTAAGATCGAAGTCCTTTCGAAAAGTCAATTTTCTCCTGACGAAATAAATATCGTAAAAAATTTCGTCTTGGGGCGAAAGCGAGAACAGTTTCAATCCCCCATACCGTTGGAAAGATTCATTGGAGCTATCGCCTACCTCGGTGGCGAACCTGCAACTGCTCCTGTATTTCAACGTTTGGGCTTCAACGGTGAATCGGCTAAGGACCAAATAGGAAAATACTTCGATATCAGCCCGGGCCGTTGGCAAAATCAAACTGTGATGAACGTTTTATTGATCACGCAGCGGATGACCCCCCGAGAGCTAGCAGCTGCGTTCGGAATTTTGCTCTTCCACTCAGCTTGGAATTCTGATTCTCTTCGGATGATTGAACGTGAATGGATACAGCTGTGCGGCGATGGATATCAAATTGTCTCGTCCAAACCAAAAACTGGTGCAGTCACTCCTGATGTATTTATTGATAGTGAAAATCAGGGCGGACGCGCTGCGCTAGAGCTTCTTATTTGGAATCATGCCCGACAAAAGGAATTAGGTCTGATATCAAAAAATGAAACCGGAGTCTGGTTTTCATGGCCTCGTAAAAATCACTATCCGCAAACTAAGCAGTATTCTCAAATTCATGTCGTCTTGAGCGTCTTAAATGAGTTCTACGACATTCCTCATTTCAGCATGGATCAGGTCCGAACGCATATGCTAACGATCGCATCTTATGCGGGCTCCTTTATGGCAGTCCCTAACGAAATTGCTGGCCATAGGAACCTTCATACCACGGGCGGATATCTAGAACAGGTTGTGCGCGAAAAGTTTGGAAAAGCTGTGAATCTCGAGTTCCAACGCCGCATTGAAAATACGGTAATTTTTCAGTTGGAGACTATAAAAAGCTTCCCGCGCCAGCCAAGGCAAGAATTTGTTGACGTAAAACTTCTCGTGGACGTCGGGGATGGTACATCTTGTATCGACCCTGAAAACCCCCCGAATGGGGATTGGAGAAGAAAATCAGGTTTCTGCGACGGCACTCAATGCCATGTAAGAGATGGTTGCAAAAATAATCGTATCGTAGTCACTGAGGATCGAGTTGAAGAGGTTTTTCGACTGCAAAAATTCTATCAAGCACATTGGTTATGCCTCCTAGAAAAAAACAATGATGCCTTTGAAAAATTCCACGCGCCCGTAATGCTGTTCAATATCGCGCTAATTCACTATTTCAAGGCCAGCATTTACTGGCCAGAAATAGAGAAAATAAAAAATCGAGTTCTGGGGTGACGAAAATGTCTAGACCAGCGTCTATTTCGAAAGAGAAAAAAAACGAGGTAAGAAGCCCTCCTTTCATTGCCGAGCTCCGAAGCCTCGTTCGATCTCGTGACCTTGAAATCACCGACGACTTTGTCTTCAGAATCGTTCGTTTAGAGGCTGCAGAGGATCAAAGGCCTATTTGTGAAATCGATTTAAATCACTATGTTTTACCTCCGAATGGAGTTTATTCGTTTTCTACTCCACTAGTAACAAGATCTGATCTTGTCGCGGCCCTCGCGCTAGTGGTTGATGAGTATCTTTTGACCTCCGACGTCAAGACTCGGACAAGCTCAGTAAGAAAAATAGTCCAGGCGTCAGTATTCTTTTTTGAGTTCATGTGGCTGCACGATACGTTACATTTGACGTCTGTAACACCGTCGTTGACGAACGAGCTGAAGAACTTGCTGCTCGGGGGTTGGCCAAACGCACTGAGGCTCGGCGAGCGGCTTCTGGCTGCGCCACGTGATCAAGTCCTCGTAGCGCTTAAGACACAAAAAGAAGGTGGTCCCGGGAGGTACGCCCTTAGAGGTCTTATCCATACAAATTGTGATCGATGGATCGTTGTAAATAAGAACTCTATCCGTAGGCAGTTAGCAAATGGCGACGATGTAATCGTGGCCAAGGCAGATCTCAAATCGGGCACTCATTCTGAGTCGCTCGGCATTTTGAACAGACTTGCGAAAATTGAACCTCAATTCGCTCTTCCATTTTTCCCATATTCTAAAATTGGGATGCTAAAAGGAACCAATACCAGCGGCCGCACTAGAAACTTGGACTTGAGTATTGCGGTGCGTATTTTGGTCGCGTCGATGGAATGGATCTACGTAATAGGGCCCAGAATTATTCAAATAATTAGGTCCTTATGTGACGATGGAAAGCAAAAGATCGCTCAGGAAGCGAAACTAGTCGGGTTCAAATTTAAAACGCTAATTGATTTGCATCCCGCTGTAGCAGAGATACGTAGCTTGGCGGGAATCAACGTCGCGAACCTAGATATTTGCCAAGATGAGGATAAATCTGTAAGTGTTCGCGCAATGATTACGGCACTAATCACTGCTTGTTTTTGCGCCATAGCAATAATGAATGCCCGTCGGAAGGATGAGGTAATTCATCGAAAGATCGGATTGCGCCAAGGGGATCTGACAGTGGTCGATGAAGACCTAGAACTCTATGTGGTGAACTTCTACATCGAGAAGTCATTTCGAGATCGTCTTCCTTATTACGTTAATACCGCGACAAAGGATGCGATTTTGCTCCTGCAAGAACTAGGCCTGCAGCATGACCATTTTTTGGAGCAATACCTTGGAAATGACTTTACTAAAATTGAGAGACAGAGCCTGTTTGTATACCCGCGATTAAGTAATAGACATGGTTTTAGCCCCAAGAGAAGTACCTATGTCTTTGCTTATAGAGAGCGTACGAACGACGCAGGGTTCTTCCTTAAATATGCGGTGGGTGATAGTTATGACAGTGTTGCTTCTCATATGTTTCGACGAGCATACTGCCTAATTATGTTCTATCGATACGAGAATGCCGACCTACAGTCCCTTGCGTTGCAGTTGGGAACCAATCTTCTCACTCCTTTGATTTATCTCACCGACAGCTCCATGAGGCCCGATTTTGAAACCATTCCGTTCAAAATCCGAAAGTCGATGAATGAGCTAAAGGGGGCATACCTAGCCCAGGCAAAGGAGTTGAATGATGAATATAGTGAAGTTGGTTACAAAAAGATGTTCGATGATATATGCGCCGTTTTTTCGAATGGAAGATTTTTCGGCGGTTACGAAAAATACCTTCGTCGCATAGGAACGAAGCTCACAAACATGATTGACTTCTCCGGCACAAATCTACTGGATAAGGAGAAGATGATTTTCGAAGTGGTAAAGAAGCGAGGACATTTTCCCACTCCTTATCCCCATGGTCAGTGCATGGCCGGCGGCGCTTTATCCGTGAAGAGCGCTAAGTGCCATTCCAAGCAGGACAAAAAATTACACCGGGAGCTCGCGTCGCCTGAGCGATGCACTGGATGCATTTTTAATTTGAGCTCAGATGACTACATCAGGAATTTGGAAGGCAATATTGCAAGTATGGAAGATGCTTTAAAAGCTCTTCCGAGCGGCTCCCTATTACGAAGCAGAGCTGAGGATGATATTCACGGGTTGGTGCGGGCGGTTGCTCTCATGAAAGAAAGGAGAAAACCATGAATAAACTGACCAAGAAGAATAAAAATAAAACAGTGTCCGGCCATAAAAAACCTTCTATAGCGCACGTCGTCGAGAAAATTGCTAAGGAAAATATCCTGACCAAGATCCACTATCTGGAGCAGGTGGCTAGCGGCAGTATAGTTAGGCGAGAGTCGGATCGCGGAAATAATGTGGTCCCCATAAAGCCTGGAAAAATTTGGGAGCTTCTTCCAAAATCTGTTCGTCAGTTTAACAAATGGTCATGGAATTTGGCGCTCGGAGACACATTTTCTTGGGAGAAAATGTTTTTGACGAATTCTCATGACACTCTCTGCCGATACCCAGAGTTAAGGCTGCGTCTGGAATCGGCACTTGATCTACTGAAAAAACTGAAACACGACGAAGGTATCAGTTCCTCCAAGAGCCCAAATAAACTAACTAGGGAACTTAAGGTTGCGACTGCAAAGTTGAAAGCTTTGGAGATGGAAAAAATTGATCGAGATTTGGAACTGCACAGAACTAGATCTGAGCTATCTATCCTCAAGGAAAAATTTGAAAGTACAAAAGCCGATTTGAAATTGGAAATTAATAAGCTTCAAGAAGAGATCTCCGCTTTGCGTAGAACTGAGCAATCGAAGCCTGATTCAGTGCTCCAGTTTAATAGATGAGGGAGTAATGGTATGCAACGCACAAGCTCGAGTGCTATCGATGAAGACTACAAAATTTCTGTCTCTTGGATTTCAAGAAATGATCAAATATTTCCAATTGCATATTCTCATCAAGGTGCGGAGCTGGTTCCGCATTTAAATCTGTATGGTCTCCACTTGGCCGTGCGAGGAAACTTGGATAGAAAGACGGTTAGGAATGAAATATATCTGCTGAAATCGTTCTTTGAACAGATATTGACAACTGGCGTATGCGTTGACGATATTACTGACGAGTGGTTGACACAGTTTAGAGATTCGGAAGTTGAGCGAGTAATGTGCTCAAATAACTCAAGGGCACATAAAAAAACTGCTCAGCGAACAGTCAATGCAAAACTTAGGTGTGTTTATGCATTCCTAATTTGGTACCAACACTCGAAACCGACTACTTTGTGTCTAATCGGAAATAATAATTGCCAGGTTTATGTGCCCTGTGCGAGGGAAAGCCTGTCGCTTTTTGTATCCCCCGGCAATAAAGTAAAAGCGAGTGCTATTAGTAAGGCCCCCTTACTATTTCGTAGGGTCAGCGAGAATGGAAAGAGTCCTCATGGTAGAGCTGCTACTGAAAGTGATCTGAAGAATTTGAGGAGCTATTTTAAGAATAATCACACGTCCTTTGTGGCGATTAGAAACATCCTCATAATGACCATTGGGGATTTGACTGGCCTACGCAGAGGTTCAATTAACTCTCTACGTTGCGCGCAATTTTCGTTAGAAAAAATAGCCAAATGTAAGGAAAAGTTCCCACTAAGGCCAGATAGTCAGAAATTTGGATATGAGAAATTTTTCGAAATTCCGATTGACTTGGCTCTCCAAATCGCTGAGTTCATTGCCGGGCCCAGAAACAATTTTTTGAAGGAGATGGGTTGGTCTGAAGCGCATACCCATGATCGGATATTTATTTCTGCTAGAGACGGGAAGCCGCTTAACGATAACTCTCTATCTCAAATCTTTGGCGACGCAAGTAGAGCTATTGGTCTAGGCCCAGGCCATGCTATCCACATGCTTCGTTTCAAGAATGTGGATGACAGAATTGCCGGGGAAATTGAGTCACGGGTGGCTCTGGGCCTGGACACTAGCACACAGTCTATCGCCGCTTCCGTGTCTATGGAGGTCGGACACTCCAACCCGGAATCGCTGTGGTCGTATGTCAGCCAAAGTCAATCTAAAATAGCACAACGAAAGAAAGCGCTAAAAATAGATTCAGGTGGTTCTACTAAAAACTAAATGACTGATGTTGAGCGGAGCTAGTTCATGTGTGCGGCTAGACGCATTAAGTAGTTACATCATCGGTTGTCTTACCCGCCGTTTTGGTGTTCCCCATCAATCGAGGGAATGCCCGTAGGCAGTTTTGGACTGCTTTGATAGTCTCGTCAGAACTCAATTGAGCCGCCTTCGGGCGGCTTTTTTGCGATTATGATCCGGCCCTACTCAAAGGCAGTTAAAAGCATTTTCAAGTTGGAGGAGCTGCGAACGACAAACGATATCGTCTGGCCCAAGGAATTGGCCGCCTGGCTTCTTTCAGTCATGAAAGAAGGCAGAGTTAAAGCCTACAATCGGCCAGAGGCGGACGCTTCCCGCGCGCATTGACCGTTTGCGGACATTCTGACTACGCTGCCGAAAAGGCAAGAAAATGATCAAGATAAGACGTGCCCGACCAGAAGACGCGACGACGTTGTACCGCGCCGAATGCACGACGAGCCGGACGCCTGGCTTGCTGGTCTCTGACCCCGGGGAGCTTTCCGAAAGCTCCTTCTACGAAAAGATCCTTTGGCTGAGCGAAGCCGGAATGTATGTCGTCGCCGAAATTGATGGTGCTCCTGCCGGACACGCTTTGCTTGAGCCTGGTGCTTTGCGCGCCACCGCACACGTATTTTCACTGACCATTGTCGTTCACCCTGGCTATACGGGGCGCGGCATTGGCACCGAACTTATGAGGTTTCTGCTTGCTTGGGCTGCTGAGCGTCACGAGGTTGAAAAGATCGAACTGCGCGTAAGAGAGAGTAATCTGGTAGCGAAACGACTATACGATAGCTTCGGCTTCGTTGAAGAAGGAAGATTTTCGAAGAGGATAAGGCTTCCCGATGGCTCCTACCTTGACGACATCTCAATGGCAAAATTTCTGACCAAGTGATGGCCGCAATCGGCCAGAAACGGCCCCTCATCACTTGACTTGCTTTTGAGTAATTGAGCCTGGTTTTCAGCTTATTCTGAAGGGTAGATAACGGACAAATCCCGCCCCCTCGTCCATCAACTACTCAGCATAATTTGCAGGCTGCTTATCCAGATTTCGAGCTTGTCCATTCCCGCGAGATTCCTCTCGGGCTAAGATGTCCGCAGTAGGCCCAAAGCACGCATCTATACATTCCAGACCTATACCTACCCCAAAAGGCAACTGCATGGATTTTCTCCGCACCTTGATAATTGGAAACTCGGGCGCTGGGAAAAGCTGGCTGGCTGATCGGCTAGCCGAGAAATACGGTAGTCCTCACATTGATCTTGATTCACTTCATTGGCTGGGAACCGGGTATAACGAAGCTCGAGAGAGAACCGAGGCGATTGCCTTGGTTAAATCATCAGCGTCGCAAAACCAGTGGATTATTGAGGGAATTTATGGCTGGCTTGTAGGCGAGATTGCAGCGAATGCCACCGCGTTAATATGGCTATGTCCCGATGAAAAAGAATGTATAAAAAACATCCAACAGAGAGGCCGTCGTGGCAATGCCAGTGAACAATCATTCGCAGAATTGCTTGACTGGGCTAAAACCTACCGGCTGCGTACCGGATCAAGCTCCTTCAGTGCACACCAGCGGATTTACGAAGAATTTGCAGGGGCTAGATATCTGTTTGCAGATCGAACTCAGGTAACCAGATTTTTGGATCGGTAGGGGGCTATGGCGATCTCCGCTTCCGGCCAGCTGGGTTCAATGACGTAGCCAGATCTTGTTTGACAGCATGATGGATTTACTGAAGTTACCGATCATTATCGAAGCGCGAATATTTATGGGGAGCAGAAGTTGAATTTATATGTTGTTCGCCATGGGGAAACCGACGCTAATGCCGAACAGCGCTATCTTGGTGCGCTTGATGTTGCACTAAACGCAAACGGGAAGGCTCAGGCTCAAGAGCTTCGCCTATCTATTCCTTCAGACGTGAAAATCGCGATTGTTTCGCCCTTATTGCGTGCTCAACAGACTGCCGAGATCATTTTCAAAGACTGCGATCTCCCTGTATTAACGGTTTACGGCTTTCGCGAAAGAAATGTCGGTGTGTTCGAAGGCCTGACGCAAACACAAGCAAGAACCCAGTATCCCGATCTTTGGAGGAAGAATATCACTCGAGCTTGGAATGACGCTCCTACAAATGGCGAATCAATTAAGGATGTCGTAACGCGGGTCGGCCACGAATTGAATCAACTAATTGCTGCCTACCCCGGAGAATCTGTAGTTTTGATTGCTCATGGCTTCGTTGCAAAAACAATTCGGGCCCTTGCGCATCAAGATTTTTCCGACTTTTTCGATTGGCACCTCAGTAACGGCTGTCTATTACATGTACACCTACCTGAACAATTTTCCCCAGATTTTGAGCATCTGATGCAGACCTTGCCGGTGCAATCTGCGCAATAAAATTGCCAAAAGCCGACAGATATTGAGTCATGATAACCGCCGGCCAGGAGCAGCCATCCGACATAGAATTATCGGCACATGATAGAACACGATTGCCCGCCCATGATTTCCAAGAACGCTTCCATGTCAGTATTGAATTTTGCGTTGAGTGTGCAAAAGCGCGTCCTGAACTTGCTGCTCCTTTCGGCCTGCTGTGCAGTTGCTTTCATGGCTACCACTCACGCACAGACAGCGTCGTCCCAATGGCTGCTTTCCTATGAAGGACAGTCAAGCAATCGTTTTATTTGGGACAAGCGTACCCGGGCGCTGATCAGGGACGGCGTGCCTCAGCGTATGTCCGACGATCTGCTTAGTGGACTGGGCGGCCCGCCAGAGCCGGTACATGTGCGTGACCAGCGCTACTTCAGTGCCTCGGCATGCGTCTCCCATTATTGTCCGGACAAGGGGTTTATCTGGGTCGACACGCAAAACGGGATCACCGTCGGCGCCTATTTTTCAGGGAAGACGTTGACCCTTGGATCGAAACGCCTGTTGCCGCGGGACTTACCAGCAGTTGCGCGCCAAGCGATCATTGCTTGGTTGGACGATAACGATGTTCAACCCGAGACTGTCCGTTACATTGCCGGCGACGACCGCACTACAGCCCTGGCGGCAGCGCATTTCTCTTCTCCCGGAAAATACGAGGCAAACGCGCAAGGACCATCCTTCGACTGTGCGAAAGCGCGCTCTGAAGTCGAAAAGAAGATATGCAACGATGTCGGGTTGGCCAGGCAAGACCTGGAGCTGGCAAAACTGGTGAAAGAAATCCACCATGGGCTGGATACGGTCGGAGCACAAGATCAGTTGCGTGCCATGCAACGAGGATGGCTCAAGGAGCGTGACGCCGTCTGCCAGGATTTATCAGAGCTGTCCGCATGCCTGGCAGAACAATACGCACAACAACGCGATAAACTCATGCACTGGTTGCCAACGCGTTGAACTCATACCGGAAATTCGATTTCATCTTCCATCCGAAGACCGATTTGTAGCGATGTATCCATCATGATGTCTGCAATCGGCCAGAAGCGGAACTAGGACCGATTGACGGCAATGGCTCCGCCAAAGTTACACTGCCACGCAGAATTTAATTAGGGTATAGATAATGGGGACGATTCATCTTCTCATCGTAGGCATCATTTTTCTTCTGATAATTGCTCTAATCGCAGTTATTCAAAAAGGAACCACTGGCAAAAGATGGTGGAGCGTAATCGGCTCTCTCATTCTCTTTTTCGTCTTGGCGCCTTTAGCTACAGGGATAAATTGGTCAGCATTCTTTCACTAATAAGATTCTTCGGTTCGCGCCCCGCAGCGAATCTTTCCAGCTATTTTTCATCTTCTTCTGAACGGGAGATAACGGCCAAATACTGCCCACACGCCCATCTATCCACTAAAACAAATGATTCGAATAGTCGATGAACGCCCTTCTAAGCACTTTTGAATTTGATCGCTCGATAGCTTTTGACTGGGCACCGTATAAAGATGGCCATGTGACGCATGAGCGCGCTGCGTTAATGATTCCAATGCGCGACCATATAAGTGGACGCACCTTTCATTTCCAGCTAGATACGGCCCTTTCTGAAAATCTACTGTATGCAGATGCGATTACTGAAAATCAACACTCTTTCGGTACAGTACCTAGAAGTGTGGGCGAAAACACTTGTATTTGGGAAATTGAATTAGGACATTCTCCCAACGAAAAGAGGGGACTCACTTTCACATTGCAGCATGGCTTCGACCCAAACTTAGAAGGCGATTATCCTTTCCCCATCCTTGGCTCTCTAGGACTCGACTTCCTTGGTCAGATAGGATTCGTCTTAGACTACCCAGGACAACGCATCTTTTTCTTGTCGGAGAACGAGCTAAACCTGCTTAAAGCAGATCATCCAGGTGTGTTTCATCCGTTCTCATATGGTGATGAGGAAAGCATGAAGCAAATCAATTTTCGTTTGCAACTCGATGATCAAGAGATGACCGCTATCTTTGATACTGCAAGTAGCATGTTTGAACTGATACTCCCTCCAAAAGTATGGGAGAGTCATACACAGACGACATTTCTACAAGCGGAACGGCAAGTAGCGATTCCAGCGTGGGGAAAAATGATCAACATTTACGGACAATCTTGTCACTCCAAAGCATTGCTTGCAGGGAAAGAATTTCATATCAGCGAATGTTTTTCATGGCCGGCTTTTTCCTGGAAACCCATAATTGGCAACAAACCGTTCTTAGAGAACATCGTAGTGTTCGATCTGAGATATCTTGCCTACGCAATCTTCTAATCTTCTGCCCCCTTGAACGCCATGACATCATTTAAGGCTGCAATCGGCCAATACAGGCCGGTCAAGCACCCACAAGATTTCAAGCTTACCTAAGTGTATGAGTATAGAAAATGTAATCGCCGGACTAGAGGCCTTTGTCCCGACGCAAGAGGATGACGATACTTGCAAGCTCTACGAGATATTTGCTGGCCTGCAGCCGCTGGCTCCAGAACTCCGTAAGCCCGTAATACCTGCAATACTTTCCTTAATTGAGCGTTACCCTGAAGCAGAGCTCGGTTCTCCCGGTCCACTCGTCCATGAACTTGAGTCGATACCGGGCTACCAGCCATTTCTTCGAGAATCGGTTTTGAGACAACCGGCCGATCTCAGCACATGGATGGTCAATCGGATTCTGAATTCAGAGCTACCGCAAGATATCCGGGCAGGTTGGTTAACTGTCTTGAGTGAAGTGACAAAG
This sequence comes from Herbaspirillum sp. Her4, assembly GCF_057961335.1. Lineage (NCBI taxonomy): Bacteria > Pseudomonadati > Pseudomonadota > Betaproteobacteria > Burkholderiales > Oxalobacteraceae > Herbaspirillum > Herbaspirillum sp. Her4. The sequence continues at coordinate 1,190,870 of NZ_CM176330.1, forward strand.
CATCCGCTGGCGTCGAAAATATTGCGTGAAACCGCTACTCAGTTTCTTCAACGTCAAGCCGAAAGATAATCAGCGTCTTCGTTGCCAGTCGTATAGCATTGCGAACCGGCCAGCCGGTAGCGGCCAAGTGCAGACCTTCAATCTACTGCTCTAGGAAAGAATTGATGCAAATCGATAGTCTTATTTCCCTTAGAAACGGGATTCGCTTATTGGACGTCGTCGGTCCCATTGATCCCATGGCTTTTTTGGTAGGGTCACTTTACAGGCTGGCGGATGGTGTTTACCTTCAAACAAGCAAATACAAGAACAACGAATTCATAGACAGTGGCGATTCGCCATTCGTTACGGGGGTCTTGTTCGTTCCAGACGACGGTGCAGCGAAAAGAGTGTCTGTTATGTCCATAGAGGATGATACCGGAGCGCCGTTGTCAATTTTTCCTGGCATATTACCCGGAGCTGTCAGCCCTGAATATGGATCAATTCTCTCCGAGCTAAATCGGATACAGTCGAAGGTGATTCAAGAGACAGCCGCCTATCGCATAGCAGTAGATGGGAAATTTGTTCACAGAACAATTGAAACAGAAAACTATATTTTTTATTTCAGGGGGTGTGCATTCAATGATAGAGAGTCGCCCTACGCAGTGTTTCATAAATTGAAAAGATAACGACCGCAATCGGCCAGTAGCGGACGCTGTCACTGGCTGATTTTTGCCACCCACTTGTACTGGGTCCGTGAAGAACCTAGCTGCCTAATCAAACCGAACCCAACATGCGTGAATTTCCCCCGATTGATCGACTGTCTGAGATGGCCCCATCTCAGACAGTCTTCTTCACCGATGCAGAATTTGAAGGACGGCCAGTACGAACGAGTCGCGCGAACTATCTCGCATTCTTATCGATGCACGGGACGGAGGTGGAAGGCGAAGTCAAGAAGCTTCGGGCGATGTTTGCCGAGCACCTGCCCGAGGTGCTTGAGCGAGACGTTATCTGCCTGCTGACTTCGCGGAACTGGCGCAACCACAACATCGCCTGCGCTGTTATAGCCGCCGGTTTCGTTACTGATAGCTCCCTTGATGCACTGTGGAAATGCATCCACGATGGAAGTTGGACGTCCCCCCAGTTGGTTGCTACTGCCGCATATGTGGATTCAAGCTTTTCGGTGAAGGCACTTGATCTGTTAGCTGATGACTCAACTTATTTCAAGTCTCTCGTCCCTCTGGCAGCAATTTTCGCTGCAGAACATGACGTGACAAGCCTGCAAATCTGTCCAGTGGCAGCCATCGTACAAGAGGCCCGGACGATCGACCGGGATAACTCGGGGGCGATTGGCACACATTGGTTAGCGAATCTGCGAACAGTTTTCGGTTTAAATTTCAAACGATGGGCATGAACTATTGCTTCGAAGTTGCATTCGGGTGCCGCACGTCTGCAATCGGCGGCGGTCAGATAAATTTAGGAAAAAACTCGCGCCTTTAACCGTCAATGACAGTGAAACTGCAAGAGATATGAAAATCTAGTCATGTCGCAAGCGACATAAGGTGTAATGTGACTACATGAACTCAGAGGGAGATTTTTTTGGGACTTAGCATTCAAGTTGGCGGTTTTGACGAGCAAGAGATTTATGGTCCATTGTCGGCGGCGCTTGTGCAGGCGGGCTTGCCGCCACATATTGAACCAGACATCGCAAACAATTCAGAGATCTTTTCGTGTCAGATGTGGGGGTATTCAGGGCTGCACTATCTGAGACGATTGGCTGCCTATCTGGGTAGCGGTAAAGCAGTGCCAGGACCTGGCAACGATGACTCAGCACTTGATCCTGTATTGGTCGAATTCTACGATTTGCTTGCTCCTGGCTTCGAACATCTCTTAATGCACAGTGATGCGGAGGGGTTTTATTCTCCGCTCGATTTCAAAGATGTAATTTTTCCGAGTGAGGAGATTGGTGTTCCTGGTGACATGATTGGTTCATCTGTCCGTCTATTACAAGAGTGCAAGCGTCTCGCTGAATGGCTGGAGCTTCCGCTCGATCTTGATCCCGAGAGTGATGAGGTTTGGGATGCTGCAGATTCGCCTCAATCTTGCGGTCCCAAGTGGAAACAGTACGGCGTTGAATCTTTTAGTTGCATTCGTCTTATCAAGGCAGCAGAGGCCTCAATAAATTCCGGAGCTGCCATCGTGTTTTGCTAGGTGGCTTGAGATCTGCCATCTCAGTCCGCTCTCGGCCAGTAGCGACCATTTCTCAATTTTTTTCAGCGAATGAAGGAGTAAGCGTAATTTCCCTGATGGAACTGCGTCAACTGCTTATCGATTCGTGCCATTCGAAACCCGCCGCTGAGATAAGAGTCTTAGCTGAACTGGGTTCAGCGGAATTTGTTGCAGATCTAGTTTCTATTGCTGTGGATGCTGAGGACTACCAGGGCGACGCTCCGATGCAAGCAGCTTACTTTTTATCCAAGGCTAGTCCAAATCTAGTCATTCCCCACGAAGCCATACTGTGCTCTCTACTTTTGACCGCTGACGGATACTCCGGTTGGATCGCAATTTCACTCGGGCGCATGCGTTCAGCGTCGGCAAAGTCTTTAATTGAACAAAGACATCGAGACGGATGGGGGCATCTGTACAAGGATGCACTCGATTTATATGAGGCTTGAGGTCCGCAATCGGCCAGAAGCGGACAGCGCACAGATGAGGGGCGGTAGCGTATAGGAGCGCGGGCAGCATGTATGGTGGATCCAACAAGAAGATGTTGAGGGGGGAAGTATCGTGTCAAACGGATCTGGTCTTTTAGAGATAGAAAATAAGAAAGCTAATCATGACCGGCTGATGCTGTTTCTAGGCGTACTCTTGCTTAGCGCCGTTCCAATGGCTTTCCATTTGTTCTATTGCATTGTGGCTTTTGCAGGATGGGCACAGCTAGGTTTTCCTTTTCAACTCAGTTGGAAGCTCAGGGAAATCTTTTCGATTAGTTTTGGCCCTTTGGCGTGGGCGTTCTGGTTTCTGCTGGCAATATCTTGGGTGTACCAGCATCCGCTTAAACGAATAATGGTCCTGATAGGCTCGATATTGGGTTGCCTATCGGTATGGGGCGCAGGTATAAGCGCTACCGTTTTTGCGCCTGCAATTTCTTTAGCTTGCTATTTCTGCCGCTGGCATTGGCTATCGTTCGTGGAGCATTCTGTTCGCTTGCCTGACCGCTAAGGGTCAGAAGCGGCCTTAGACTTTCCCTTTGTTGGCGATCACCAGGTGCTCCTTCACCTTTGTGATGGGCGTTTGGCCAGTGAAAATTTATTTATGTACTACTCACGCCTGCTGATTTTCCTTTTAGTAGCCACGTATAGCATTCCTGCGGCCTTATGGAGTAGCGCCCCCCTAGCAGGTGAAATTATGGCCGTTATCGAATATTCGCATTGGTGGAAGTTGCTGCTGGTGCCATTTTCCCTATGCAGTGCCTTATCGTGGGTGATCCTAATTTGGCTGTCATTAAATTGGATATGGGGGCGCAAACTCAAATCGTATTGGCCAAACTTTGGCTTCATTATTGCATTGATCGGTCTCGCCCCGTTCGGCATTATGTTCGGACGTGATAGTTTGGCGCTAGTCCTTCTGGCTGGCCCAGCGATGGTGCTTGCCTTTTATGTATGTGCTTGGCATAGGAGTGATGACGAGCAATGACCTGAGGTCTTTTATCGGCCAGAAGCAGCCTTTGAATGCTATTTTTCTTTATCGCCGCACACTAAATCTCCTTCTAACTTCAGGAGATGTAGATGACGGCGCTATACACACCCGTGACTCCATGGAACAAAGGGAAACTTGTAGGGCAGAAATCCCCTTTGAAACTAAGTGAGATCTGGTCAATTCGTATCCGGCTTCAGCTTTTCGAGAGAGCCGCGAACTTGCACTTTTTAACCTGGCGATCGATAGCAAGTTACGGGCATGCGACCTAGTCCGAATCCGGATTCAGGACGTATGTCACGGCGGCCAAGTCGCTAGTCGGGCTGCAGTTCTACAGAAAAAGACGAAGCGACCGGTGCAGTTTGAGATAACGACTGCTACGCGTGAAAGCATTAGAAATTGGATCGCCATGGCAGGATTGAGAACTGGAGATTTTCTATTTCCAAGCTGCCGGCGGGACTCTCACCACATGTCGACACGGCAATATGCCCGTATCGTCAAACGCTGGGTAACCGAAATAGGCCTAGATCCTTCTGCGTATGGGACGCATAGCATGCGTCGCACCAAACCAACTCTCATCTATCGTCGGACGAAGAATCTTCGCGCCATCCAATTGCTTTTGGGACACACGAAACTTGAGAGTACAGTCCGTTATCTAGGCATCGAACTAGAAGATGCGTTAGAGATCGCGGAGCAGACAGACATCTAACGCCAAAATAGACCGGTCATCGTTTAGATGGCCGGTTCTGGTCGATTTCTGCTGTTCTCGGGCTAAGCGATAGTGGCGCGCCCGTGCAAATGGGACGGTTGATTGCAATCGACTGGTACCGTATGACGCTATTAACTGGTGCAGATGGCTGCCATTTGGTAGAGCTCTAACTGGCCACTAAGTGGCTCCAGCTACGCCATTAGCTGACCACCTTATTTTGCAATTCGGTGGCAATATCACGCGGCCATTGACTGGCTCTCCTAATTTGCCACTTGCTGGCTCGTTAAAATGAAAATAGGTGGTTCTTTAACAGCCAATACTCACTTACGTAAGAAGTCGTCACCGCATGCTAAACCGGCGACGCGGAAAGCTTGAAATCCAATTCTTATTGCATCGGATCGACGATGAGTCGGGGCCTTTGTAACTATACATCCCATGTTTAATCCATCGCATACAGGCGACGCTGCATCTTTGTTTGTAGCAATCGGCTAAAGGTTAAAGCCTGGCGCCGCTTTCTGTACCTGGTAGTTCTTTTTTTTCACCAACTTGATATTGAAAAATAGATGGTAAATTTTTTACGGTACTGAGGTGCTAATTGGGCTCCTGATTCCGCCTGTGATCGATAGGATATCGGAAAAAGAGGAATGATTGCGATCAAATGCTACGCAATCTGCTGCACCGAGTCTCCCGTCCTCCAACGATGCCACGTCAGGACCTTCGGGCTATCGATGTAGATGGTCCTAATTCGGCGTCCCATTGCCACACTCCCGCTATTCGCATAGCCTTAGTACGTTGCATTCACCGGTTGAAACCGCCGCCGATAACAGACATTTTTGGCTCAATCGAAATCGATCCTGATTTTAATGACTTCTGAACTATTTCCTGGCTACTAGTGTGCCAATATGCACTAAGACAACTTACCAATCATCGCCGGTCGCAGCCCGATAGAGACGCTTGTACAATTCGTGTTCCGCATGCACCAATGCCCCAAACTTCTGTGTGTTTGCGTAAGCAGCCAAGAACCCAGAAGCAGCGTGTGTTACGGCGGAGAGTATGTCGATACGTTGCTGCAGCATAGACTGCCTGAATCCATCTTCTGTTTTTGGGTCGCCCGCATGGGAGCTAAAGAAATACGAGGCACCGTATACGGAGCCATGAATGATTTCGGAAGATACCGCATAAATGCCGCCGTACGCACCGAGTAAGGCACCGCCTGCAGCCTTTACTACTTCACCCACGCATCTGATGCGGCTTGGTACGTCTAGGGTAGTCCAGGTTCCTTGTGCCTTACCAGCGAACTCGGGGAATTCTTTATCCAAAAATGCCTTGATGCTTTCGTCTGAGCCGACCTTAATCATGAAGTCACCGCTACCAATAACGCGGTTTGTATGTTTCCACGCCGCGTATTCCTTGTGCCGCAAAGCCCGCCGCGACACTTCAATGGGCTGCGTTACAAAGTAAGCAGCGTTAACAAATCCTTCAACTACTGAACGGGCAATCGGATACATATCTCGGACACCAATGCATTGTTCATCAGAAAGCCTGAGTACCGTGTTCATAGAATGACCCGCGCACATTGAAACGGCAGCTACTGCCCGCGCTTTGTCCCATTCCAAAGTACTAGCGAAGTGCTCGCCAAGAAATTCGGTTGGTCCTTGAGACAGCACATACAACACTAAGCGAAGCAATTCTTGTTGCTTCGGGATGATGCCGCGAAGTTCATGCAACGACCAGTTCGGATCGGTGGTCATTTTGATTTATCGCCCCACGTTTATTTGCTGCCTTCAGCGCAGTGAAGAGCAGAGGTATATCTATGAATTTAGCGGCATCACGCTGCCTAAATCCATGACCGTGTTATCAAAAATCAGTTCTCCGAGGTTAGAACGCCATTGATCCGGGAAGTTACGCAGCGATGCTCTAGCAAAGTCAATAATTGCCAGTCTATTGCTGCTGTCGACCTGATTATTGATCGCGGCTAGCCCGAGATCGACTGCGGCCCGACGATGACGTACACCGCTTGCGCTCAAAATTCTGGCTGCAGCGTCAGGCACGCCGAAACGTAGATGCTCAGGGAATGCAAGAACCGCCTGCGAGAGTTCAATTCCTCGCTCCGCGAGCAGATTCTGCAGCAGGGCAACAGCCTGTTCTACAAGCGTCTGTAGAGAGTAGGCAATCGCGGAGGTATAGATTCCGAGCAGCGTGTCGACTTCGATACCGACAGACGCAGCGATTTCAACGAAGCGGTGCCCGTTCAGCCAGGCCTTAACAATTGCATAGAGCTGTTGTCCGGCTGGCAGGGCCGGGGCGTCTGGATCAAGTCTGAATGCGTCTCGTACATCTGCCTGAAATCCAGGCTGGCTCCAAGCCCAATTGAATAGCGCTGCTGCAACGACTGGGTCGACTGGATCCACGATGGTCGCCCAGCTCACATCGGTGGCAAGCAGGCTGGACTCCACCGTGTCTAAGAGACGCGGACGTGTTCCTGAGGAACGGATCCATCCAAGGCGATTGGAGTCTCCTAAGCCGGAAATCCGGCGAGCACGTAGTTCGAATACGTTACGCAACAAAGCCTTCGTATATAGGTCTGCACGCTGTGCGGCAAACGTCTGATCCACAACCTTCATCGCCGCAGCAATTAGTGCTTCTTCACCAATTTCCTCTGCCGCTAGGTCGATAATGGTTGAGTCTATGCTGTCGACCAACTCGAAGAGATCTGGCGTTTTCTCAAGAGCATCGTTTGTCAGTGCGCGTTGCTCAAGAGCCAACCGCTTCTGGAGCTCAGTGGCAAGCGTTAGCAATGCACCATGCACCGGCTCACCAGCCGCCTCCAGAGCCACTTTCTCTACAAGATGCCACTGATTCTCATCGGCACAAATTACCAAACCTTTGGTCGTTGCACCGGCTCGGCCAGCTCGACCAACTAGATTCTTGATTTCACGTGCTTTCAAGTCTACAGGCAGCTTTTTGGTGTTGCGCTGAACGGAATAGAGAACCAGCGTCCGGATTGGGAGGTTTACTCCCTCAGCTAAGGTACTTGTGCAAATGACGAACCTCACCGCCTCTTGACGCAGAAGCTTTTCAAGCACCTCGCGAGCCTCTTGTGGGATATCGCCGTGATGCAGAACTGCTCCAGCAAAGGCTATTTTTGTGCCTATCCAATTTTGTCCATATTCTGCGGCTAGGTAGTCTACTGCTGGCGACAGCTTAGATTGATCAGCGTAGGTTTGGGGCGATGGTAGATCGAGTGGCAGAAGGAGCTGCTTGCTCAGCTCTTCGGCCATTCCAATGGCGCCCCTGTCGCCACGCTTGTTTGCGGCGAAAACAGCAACTGTCCCAATTGCAAGCGCCTTTCGCGCTGCGGAAATTGCTAGAACCTTATTTGATCCAAAGCCGTATGTATTGAGCCGTCCCGTTTCAGCGTTCCTGAATTGAAATTCATCTTTGCTGAGAAATTTCTCCACAAAATAGCTGCCACCGTCCTTGAGATGTGGATGCATCTCAAGGTGAATTAACCTGTTCGTCCCGCCACCCTTCGGACGAAGGACCGAGAACTCGGCAATCGCTGGGCGGTATGAGCTCCTAACGACGCCACTGATATCTCCTCCCAACCAAGAGTTGATCTCTTCGACATTGGGAACAATGGCTGAGATGAAAACAAAACGGGGGGGGGCGCTCGATCTCGCTTTCAGTCTGGCGAGAAGCATCTCTAGGCCTACTCCACGTCCCTCGCCATCGAGGAGATGCCCCTCGTCGCAGATGACCAGGGAAATTCTAGGAACGAGCTCCCCTGCGCCGAGAAGGCCAGCTAGGGATTCGGGTGTGGCAACGATGATGCGCGTACTGGCAAGATCATGAACCTCATCGCCAGTCGGAATTGTTCCGCCATAGATACATTTCGCGGGGATCTTGAGTTCATTGAGATTCCTGACTAGGCTACCTTTAAGTTCGGCGGCTAGAGAGCGGAAGGGAACAAGCAAAATTGCAATGTCCGTAGGAGTGGTTTTTGCGTGCCAATAAAGAAGAGTCTCCATCAACGCTGTCTTTCCTGCGCTGGTTGGCATCTGTAGTGAGAATGTCTGATTGGATTCAATCAGACCACGCTGTATGGCGTCGATTTGAGATGGGAAGAAGTCCCATATCGCTGGACGTCGATTGAGAAGGGATTCCACGAACGGTGTCCAGAGTGGATTGTCCCCATTCGGCAAGACCGCGCGGACGTTTGTGCTGGCGAAACGCTTTACCAGATTTTCGAGCAATCTCGCTGGGATCCATTCACTAGCACTGTGCTCAAGCTTTTCTTCAGATTCCTTTTCTGCTTTAAGGCGAGCATCATCGATCTGAGAAAGCTCTCCTCGTTCAAGAGCATCAAGTAGAGATTGTCCCAACTCTGATCTCATTACGCTTGGGCGCCCGAGTAAGTCAGTACAAGCTAGATAGCTTTCTGGCCCAGTCAGGTCGACAGGTCGATTTTTGATGGTTATGTACGCCGAAGCCGGGAATCCACCGCAGTAGAACGCTGCAGCAGCGAATAAGGTTGCTTCCGTCTGAGAGATTCCAACACGTTTGAGCTCGCTCTCTTGGCCTGGTGCTACAATCTGTGCAAATGCATTGCCCAGTTTGGACCAGCCATCATCGTCTGCTGTCCCGCTGCGCATCTTGGCAAACAGCTCCCCAACCAGAGCTATGTAGTAGTCATCAGCTCGAGATAGTACTTCTGCTTGCTCGAAAGTGACTTGGGGGACTCTAAAGCGCTCGATGTGCCTGATTGCGTCTGCGTCGGCAATCCATCGTAGAAGTTTTGGATCCATCGTTTGTGAGCTCAGACTATCTGCTGATATTTGATTTAACGTTGTCTGCGATCGGTGGCACTGCGTTCATGGCATTTGCGTATGCGGCCTCGTATGTGTCTTTCAGCTTAGGGACGGAGATGATCACTACCTCGTAGTCGGGAGACGGGATGGCCGGGACCTTCGCAGATTCCTCTGTTACAAGCGTATCGCATACAACAGCGACAGCTTGAAACTTCTTCACTGCTGGTGGGTGCCCCGTCGGCTCGATAAACCGAGTCAACTCTGCGAAGGATGCCCCTTCGCCCTCACTAGCTCCAGTGATGAGGCGCTCTCGAAGCCAGACAAGTGTTCCTGCTAGCCGACTTGTTCGGTCGGTCTCACAACCTTCAATCGCTTTCTGGATGGGCTCGAATGCGCTCTTCGTTGATTTTGCTTTCACCTCAGAACAGAGCACCGTGTCCTTCGAGGAGGAAGCAGGCCAATGGGGTAAGACTAGGTGGACAACATCGGAATATGGTGCCGCCTTTTTCCGGTCCTGCTTGAGGTGCCACCTTCTGAGGCCAACAGCTGCTGTCGGAAGAGCCGTTGCACCTTGGTAGAAGTAGGTCAATATTTCGCCGAACTCACCAGCCATTACTGACCCAGGGTCAGGTAAGGCGGCTGCAATCACCGTGGTAGCAGGAGGGTATTGGATGGCTTGATTATTTACCTTCTCATCAGAGATATAACATCGGCGTATCGCCATCCCAAGAGCTGCAGGAAGTGTGGCGGAATGCGGCTGTGTCACTGTCACAAAAACATAGGACGGTTTCTTAACGGAGGAAAACCAACCCGCTGTGGCTTGAAAGGAAAGCCCAAGATCCTTGCTCATGTTGTAATTTCCCGCTTTCTCGTTAGAGTAACTAACTGTGTCGTTAATCAATTTCCCCGGGCAGATATTTAAGCTATTCCTTTGCCTTCTCCGTGCTTTCTATATCTTCTCTGTGGCGATATGTCTCAGAGACAAAGTCAATGAAAGCCACCGCTGACGCGGCCGCTAAACGAGCATGTCGAGGCTGTAATCCTCTATATCTCCCATCACGACCATGACCTGTGCCATACAAGCCTCTTAGCTGAGCGAGATTGTTTGTGAGCTGGGTGAGATTACGTAAAATAAGACGAATGTTGTCAGCGCCTTTGGCTTCTTCTGAAATGCCCTCGGGGACCAATTGAAGTTCTTTTGTGAGCGCTTTTGTGAGGTCTCCTAGGTCGCTGGATTTTGCAACCGAGATTCCTCTTTTGGTCAGAATCGTTTTGCAGCAGGACTCAACCAATTCCTTGGCAGTTCCAATTGCCAGATCGGGATCCTTGTCAATCGAGTTTTCGAGACGTTGGATGGCTTTTGCCATCCAACTGGCATCAAGTGCATCTGCGACGGTTCTCGCACGAAGTACTGCATACCTGCCGTTATTAGTAAGCTGGCGATACGCGTACCTCGGTCGCCCAGCTATCCGTTCCTCTTCGTAGATTTCCCAGCCAGCAGCGCGTAACTGATCATTGAAATGAATTGAAAGCTTAAGTGCTTCATCCCGATCTGGACGAACAAGGGGGTTGACGATTTCGCACAGGAACTTGAGGAATGTTTCGTAGGGACCATCAAGTAAATTGAACCGAGAATCGCTGAACACCCAGTCATCGTCCCAATCATTGTTATTTATCCGATGTTGCCAAATGTCCCCTGCAGCATCTGTATATCGCGAATCGAATGACGGCATCGAACTCAGATCGAAAATTCGGCCTAAAAACTCAACATCGTCCAAAACACCGCTCCAGGCGATACTGTCTATACGAAGCCCATCTAAAATGTTCTGCCGCGTTTGGCGTGGCAAGCGAGATTCTGTTGGTGAGGCATCTTGCTCACGCCACTCTTTTTTTGTTGTTCTTAAGGGAATGAGCTTGACCGAATACCAATCTTGGCTCTGAGTTTCCAATACAGTTTTCAGTCGAGCAGTGATTTGCTCCTCTAGACTTTGCCGTTTTGGGCCGAGCCTTGCATAGTCGGCAGCTGGAACCTCAAGATAAACTTCCCATATATTGGTGCCGCCATTCCAATTGTCATATCCCGTTTGCTCAATGCGCGCAGAATATTTTCGGACCAAGTTGGCAGCATCAGACATGCCCTCCGCACGCAGTAGCTCATATACTGTTGCCAGCACCGCATCTAGCTCGACATGACCCATCGTTTAGTGCTCCCCATTTGATACACGAGCGGAGCAGAGCCTTTCTTCGCTCCTTCTCCCCAAAACGGATACGATTCCCAATCGCCCCATTTTTTGAATGTCAGCAATTTGACAGAAAATCAAGTATATTCCGAAATTCGGCGCTAAATGCCAAGCATCATGTGGAATTATTTCGGTGAAAGGGAAATTTATGCTAATTGGCAGCTCCGGGCCGGAAGGTCATAGCTTATTGAACGCGCTTAAAAATCTTCTCCAGCGTCATTCGCTCGCTCTGCTCGTTCCTTTAGGGAACAATAAGCCGCATTGATTCTTGTCAACAACGCCGGCATTGCTCGGGTCTCATCTTTCTTGGATGTCTCTGCAGATGACTTTGACGCCGTAATGAAAGTGAATGTGGCCACACGTCCGATTTGGCGAAATTGAGCATCGGAGCTGTGCATTGACCCGTAAAGGTCGCGAGCTCTACGACACATTGCTCACTCAAGCTCGAGCTCAGCGTGCTGCCGGTGACGCAGTCGCAGTGAAGATCCATTTTCAAACGTCCCCAACAACTGGGATGAAATACGGCACCAACAGCTAGTCTTTTCAGCTATGAAGTCAGCGAAGAGGCAACAAGAGTTGGTAAGCCAGCAGCCGGCGCCGCCATCGATGACCTGGTTGTGGGTGGCTGGCTAGAAGCTCTAGCCCATCATATACAAAGGCTTCTTGCCAGTTCGTGCAGCTGGAATTTTCCGATCTAACCTAGGCACCGCTGGAGGATCAAGTTATTCCAGTGGCGGGACCCAAGGCGTATTGGAAGCAGCTCTCGGTGAAAACGTTCATGACGAAATAGGAGTCAAGGGCAACAAGAGATCTCCCTGGAGGAGGCGATGAAAGCATTTGCATCTATTCCAGTAATTACTGGTTGAACCCCATAGATCGGATTTACGTGAAGTGCCATTTTAAAGCCCGCCTAAAGCGGGCTTTTTTTATATCAGAAATAGATGCCTACTTACAATCTTCCTGAGTTTTTCAGCCTTTAAAGGATTGGCTTCTTTCAAGTATGTTTGCATTGCTTCCTTGAGCGATTTTTCGTCTAAAAACTCGTTCTCCCATGCGAGAGCACGCGTTGCTGCTGCGCCGACCTGGTGTGAGACGCGACAATCGACGCCACGATGGTCGCGTAGCGGTCAAGCAAAGTAATGCGCGCTGGTGTTCGGACGGCTTCGAATTCCGTTGTGATGTGATGACGGGGCTGCATTGCGAGTGACGTTTGCACTGGATTGTTGTGACCGTGAGGCCATCAGCTGGGCGGCCACTACCGGTGGGCATAGCGGGGATGTCGTGCGCGACGTGATGCTGGCTGCCGTGGAGCAGCGGTTTGGGAGCACGCAGACTCCACAGGTGATTGAATGGCTCAGCGACAACGGCTCGGCCTACATCGACCATCGCACACGCAGCTTCGCTCGCGAGCTGGGATTGGAGCCCTTGACCACGTCCGTGCGCTCGCCACAGAGTAATGGCATGGCGGAGCGGTTCGTAAAAACGATGAAGCATGATTACATCGCCTTCATGGACAAGCCCGATGTGCCTACGGCGCTCACGCATCTGGCCTCTGCCTTCGATCAATACAATGAGCGCCATCCGCACAAGGCCCTGAAATACCGCTCGCCTCGCGAGTTCAGACGGGCTGCAGCATCAGTAACTTAACGATGTCTGAGTGTCCTGAATTGCGGGGGCAACTACAGTTACGCCTAGCTGGCGAACTCCCTGCTGGACAGCATCGTGGAGGTCTTGGAATTCGTAACCCGTTGGCTATGGACCTATAACCACGAACGCCCCAACATGACTATCGGCGGCATCAGGCCAAAACAGAGACTGGCCTTGCCCGCATAGTTTCTACTCCCAGGCGGCTTCAAAAATGGGGGGTATCGTATGTCGCCAAACTTAAATTCGGTAGAGTTCAATTGCGGCAAGTAACATTTCCTTGTCGTCTCTGGGAAGTTCCTGCCAAAAAGCTCCCTCGTTTCTGGAATGTGAGTACCACGCCGAAACTATCTCGTCCACCTGATAGTCCTTTTGGGCCCATATTAAAATCTTCTGCATTCTCGAGATATCCCGGCATGTTCCCTCAAAAATCGCAGACGTTCTTTAAGCGTTACTTGTGGGCCGGCACCTCTGCTGTCACATAGATGCGAAGTAGTATGGAGTCATTTTTTTCTCAGTTTTTCTTCTGCAATCAACGCCCTTTGCTTATAGCTTGCAGCATCCTTGAGTAACTCCGAAATTTGCATCCAGTAGTCACGCCCAAGGTCTCCTTCTTGAGAGGCAAGTTTGTGCAGCGTACGCAACGCGGTGGACAAATCAACGTCCGTGAATCGATCAATTTTCATCTAAATACCCATTTAAGCTCTGAATACATAATCATTGGGGTCTTGCAAATTTCGCGTCAATTGCAAAAGTAAGGTGCTTTGAAAATTGTGGCTGGGCGCTATGAGCTGGTTGCGGCTGATTACTGTCGTCAAAGAAGACTCTTAGTTTAATGCCAGTTCTTGGACATGGATAAGAACCAATACCGGTCACTACTGAGATGGATAAACGATCTTTTACATAGGACAAGACATATACATTGCAGGTGTCATCGCGCTCGTCCCGTACGTGTGTGAGTAGTTCATCAATGTCCGAGAACAATCGCAGATGCGTTTGCGGAATAGGAGAATCAATTTTTGGCGACACTAAGAAACATGGTTGGCTGACATCCAGCAAAGCGGAATTCCAAGGTATCGCAGGCGCGATCAACGTGCGTGGCACACCTTGGACCTGCCAAGAGGGAAATGTAATGAACATAGATGGCGAGAAACCGCCCTAGCATCGTCGCCTGGGCGGCCTTCTGTTGCATAAGAAACGCACGGATACTAGATGAAGTTGATTCAGCAAGTCAATAATATTGATTTAATGAGCCCTGTTCTGCGGGGGGGAATGAGGAGACCATGTGAAAGCCACTGAGCTTGCACATGAAAAAGACCGAAGATCAAAAACTGCCTGTTTCTGCGGCCAAATCCCTTGGTCGGAACATCGCCGCACTTCGAAAGGCACGTTCTCTCACGCAGCACCAACTAGCTGCCGCGCTATGTGTTGAAATCGAAACCATTTCGCGATACGAGAATGGGCGGCTGAATACCTCGCTCGATCAAATTGATAATTTCGCGGCATTTTTTAATGTTCCCGTATGGACGCTTTTTGCGCCGACGGATCTGCAATCCGCCTTCCCTGATCCGATTTTGCTAACAAAGATGCGCTCTCTTTCCCCTAAGCATCGAGCGACGCTCCATGACCTTATTCAGGTCTATTGCAACGCGCATCACTCTGCTTTGAAAGCAGGCTCTTCTAGGTAGGTCACCACCCATCTTCCAAGATACGGGGCCCCGGGTAGATAAGTTCAACAAGCAAGCCGGGCACCGCTGAAATCACTCGCTTACAGATGGGCCGGTAAACGCAGCAGTTCACCTTTGTATGGGCGTACGCCTCCCATAGCGCTCTTGGAAGCGAAGACGTTAAGTCCTTCCTTCAAGGCGTCTATCAAGTTCATTTTTCTTGAGTTCGCGGTTGACAACATGAAATGCGGCGGGCGGGGAATTCAAACCGGGCGTTTTGCAGCGCCGCCCGGACGCGGTCCTTGGCTTCCTTCACCTCGGCCTCGGGGAGTCCGACGATGGTGAAGGCCGGCAAGCCATTGGCCAGATGCACCTCGACCGTCACCGGCGGGGCGCTCATGCCGGCCAAGGCGCGGCTGCGCAAGACTGCCAGGCTCATCGCGATGAACCCGGCAGCTGGTCAGCAGAAAGAAGGGAAGGGGGAGGGAAAGAGAAAAGTGTCCGGGCCAGGGTCATGGATTCTGTTTTTGCTGAGCCTCAAGCTCGGCAACACGCGCTTCCAGCGCCTCCAGGCGGGCACGGGTCTTGGCCAGTACCTGGGCCTGGACGTCGAATTCCTCGCGCGTGACCAGGTCCAGCTTGGCAAAACCCTGACTCAGCATGGCCTTGACGTTCTTCTCGATGTCCTTGGCCGGAGAGTTCTCGATCGCCTTGTTGATCTTGGATTGCAGGTCTTCAAAAAATGGGGGCTTGTCCATGTCGGATCTCCTTGGCAGATAGCTGTACTGCAAGTTTAGCGGTTTCCCGCCCATCCTCCTACCGGGATGTCCCGCTGAGACCGCATTTTTGCCAACAGGTGCCGGCCAGCGCTTCAAAACGGGCAGAAAACGCGCTGAAATGCAGTGAATTTTCCTGCAGGAAATGCTCCGACTTGGTGATCTTTGCTTCGCCCGCCACCCGCGCACCAAAATGTGTTCGCCGCGTTTGATGCAGGATTGATAAAAAACCATCAATATCGCACCAGCAGCGTGCATTTGGGTGGCGCATGCACTATTTTGAAGCTGATCTCGAAAAAAATCGTTGCAAATCTCTGGTTTCACGCAAAAAGACAAGTCTGCCTTGCCGAACGGACATGGCACGGCTCCTGCTAATGAGTCTGGGCAAAGACAAAAAACCGACTTTATTGTTAAAACATAAACCAGAGGGAAAGTCATGAAGAAACTGATTCTTGCAACAGCCATCGCCGCATCCTTCGTTTCTACCGTGGCCCGCGCAGAAGACGCCAAGCCGGACAATGAACTGAGCTTCAACGCTGCCGTGGTGAGCGACTACCGCTATCGTGGCCTGACCCAGACCCGCTTTGATCCGGCCCTGCAGGTTGGCGCTGACTACACGCACAACCCGACCGGCCTCTACGCCGGGACCTGGCTGACCAACATCAAGTGGATCAAGGACGCGGGCACCCTGACCGGTACCGACACCAAGGGTGACGTCGAGTGGGACATCTACGGCGGCAAGCGCGGCGACATCGGCGGCGGCTTCACCTATGACGTCGGCGGCCTGTACTACTACTACCCGGGCAACACCCTGGCCAACAGCGGTGCCAAGAACGCCAACACCTTCGAACTGTATGGCCAGGTCGGCTACGGTCCGGCTTACTTCAAGTATTCGCAATCGCTGACCAACCTGTTCGGCGCCGTCAACAGCAAGTACAGCCAGTACTTCGACCTGGGTGCCAACATCGAGACCTACTACGGCGTGATGCTGGGTCTGCACGTCGGTCACCAGAGCGTGCGCGGCAACCCCAACGACTTCAGCTACACCGACTGGAAGATCGGCCTGTCCAAGACCTTCGACGAGGCAGCCGGCATCACCCTGGGCCTGGCCTACGTCGGTACCGACCTGAAGGACGGCGTGACCACCACCCCGGCATCGGATGGCGCCAAGAACGTCGGCAAGAACGGCTTCGTCTTCTCCATCAGCAAAACTTTCTAACAAGAGGTTCGTATGAAACTGATCACTGCGATCATCAAACCGTTCAAGCTGGATGAGGTGCGTGAAGCCCTCTCGGCCATCGGTGTGCAAGGCATCACCGTGACTGAAGTCAAGGGCTTCGGTCGTCAGAAAGGCCATACCGAGCTGTATCGCGGTGCCGAGTATGTGGTGGATTTCCTGCCCAAGACCAAGATCGAGGCCGCCGTGGACGACGCCATCGTCGAACGCGCCCTGGAAGCCATCGAGACCGCCGCCCGCACCGGCAAGATCGGCGACGGCAAGATCTTCGTCCAGGACTTGCTGGACGTGATCCGTATCCGTACCGGCGAGACCGGTAAAGACGCTCTGTAAAAAAGGGGAATTCTAATGAGCATGAAGAAAATGTTTTCCGGCGCGCTCGCCATTGGCGCGCTGTTGTTGGCGGTAGGTTTTACCGCTCCGGCCCAGGCGCAGGACGCGCCCAAGCCTGAAGCCGCAGCGGCCACCGCCGCTGCCCCGGCCGCTGCCGCTCCGGCTGCGCCCAAGGCTGAAGCAGCTGCCCCGGCTGCCGCTGCCCCTGCAGCGCCGGCCGCAGCCGCTGCTGCTCCGGCTCCGGTCCCCAACAAGGGCGACACTGCCTGGATGCTGGTGTGTACCGCTTTCGTCATCCTGATGACCCTGCCAGGCCTGGGCCTGTTCTACGGCGGCCTGGTGCGCAGCAAGAACATGCTGTCGGTGCTGATGCAGTGCTTCATGATCTTCTCGCTGATCTACATCCTGTGGTTCGTCTACGGCTACAGCATCGCGTTCACCGAGGGCAGCGCCTTCTTCGGCGGCTTTGATCGCCTGTTCCTGCACGGCCTGACCGGTGACTCCAACACCGCTACCTTCAGCAAGGGCGTGGTCATTCCGGAACTGGTCTTCGTCGCCTTCCAGGGTGCGTTTGCCGCCATCACCGTGGCGCTGATCATCGGTGCCTTCGCCGAGCGCGTGAAGTTCTCCGCCGTGATCCTGTTCTCGATCCTGTGGTTCACCTTCTCCTACCTGCCGATGGCCCACATGGTCTGGTTCTGGCCGGGTCCGGACGCCTTCACCGATACCGCCGCCGCTGAAAAGGCGACCGCCATCTCGGGCTGGCTGTTCCAGAAGGGCGCGCTGGATTACGCTGGTGGCACCGTGGTGCACATCAATGCCGCCATCGCCGGCCTGGTGGGTTCCTACGTGATCGGCAAGCGTATCGGTTTCGGCAAGGAAGCCTTCAAGCCGCATAGCCTGACCCTGACCATGGTCGGTGCCTCGCTGCTGTGGTTCGGCTGGTTCGGCTTCAACGCTGGCTCCGGTCTGGAAGCCAACGGCACTGCTGCCCTGGCCTTCGTCAACACCATCCTGGCCACTGCTGCCGCGGTCTTGTCCTGGAGCTTCGGCGAATGGATCGGCAAGGGCAAGCCTTCCATGCTGGGTGCTGCTTCGGGCGCCGTCGCCGGTCTGGTGGCGATCACCCCGGCGGCCGGCTTCGTGGGCGTCATCGGTGCCGTAGTCATGGGCCTGCTGGCCGGCCTGCTGTGCCTGTGGGGCGTGAGCGGCCTGAAGAAGATCCTGGGTTCGGACGATGCACTGGACGTCTTCGGCGTGCACGGCGTGGGCGGCATCCTGGGCGCCATCCTGACCGGCGTGTTCGCAGCGCCCAGCCTGGGCGGCACCGGCATCTACGACTACGTGGCCAACGCCGTTGCTCCGGATTACTCCATCGGCGGCCAGGTCTGGATCCAGTTCCAAGGCGTGCTGACCACCGTGATCCTGTCGGGTGTGGTTTCCTTCATCGCCTACAAGATCGTCGACGTCGTCATCGGCCTGCGTGTGACCGAGGAAGAAGAACGCGAAGGCCTGGACATCTCCAGCCACGGCGAATCGGCCTACCACTAAGCATCTGTCGTACTGAGTCTGCAGTATTCCTTCGGGGCTGGAAACGGCCTCTTTACAAGGCACCTTCGGGTGCCTTTTTTCATTTGCAGGCTTCACGACATGAAGAGGATGCAAGCTTGCCAGGGAGTCAAGCTGTCGTTTTTTTGCCATTTCCTTCAGGTAAAGCGGTTTCCTGATGCATTGCCGCGTCGCAGGGGGATAATTCCCGAGTATTTGAGTCGGACTCTTTAAAATGCCGCCATCATCGCCATGTGAACACTCCCGGCCACGCCTTTGCAGCGACCGTGGCCGGATCCCGGCTTTGCTGAAATGGCAACAGCGGCGTCTACTGCGTCGCAACACGGTTTCAGGAATCCGCTAAAATCGAAGCTCGCTGCCGGCATTTACATATTGTTAAGGTCTTTTATGGTCCCGCATCTCGTCACCGCTCTGAATGGTCCCCTGCTGGAGCTGGAGAAGAAAATCCTGGGTGCCACGCCGGCCATCGAACGCTGGTTCCGCATGGAGTGGCAGGAGCACACGCCGCCCTTCTATTGCTCGGTGGACCTGCGCAATGCCGGGTTCAAGCTGGCACCGGTCGATACCAACCTGTTCCCGGGCGGCTTCAACAACCTCTCGCCGGAAATGCTGCCGCTGGCGGTGCAAGCGGCCATGGCAGCCATCGAGAAATACTGCCCGGATGCGCGCAACCTGCTGCTGATTCCGGAAACCCAGCCCGGCAATACCTTCTACCTGCAGAACATCGGCCGCCTGATGCAGATCTTCCGCCAGACCGGGCTGAACGTGCGCCTGGGTACGCTGGCCCAAGGCGCAACGAAGCCGCAGCAGATCGAACTGCCCGACGGCACCCACATTACGCTGGAACCGCTGGAGCGCTCGGCCAACGGCCGCCGCTTGGGCCTGAAGAACTTCGACCCCTGTACGGTGCTGCTCAACAATGACCTCTCCAGCGGCATTCCCTCGGTGCTGGAAGGGCTGCATGAACAAAGCGTCCTGCCGCCGCTGCACGCGGGCTGGGCGCTGCGCCGCAAGAGCAACCACTTTGCCGCCTACGATGAAGTGGTGAAGAAGTTTTCCAAAATGGTCGAGGTCGACCCCTGGATGCTCAACCCGCTCTTCGCCAAGGTCAGCGACATCGACTTCCAGGAGAACACCGGCACCGACGCGCTGGCCGACAGCGTGTCCTCGCTGCTGTCGAAAATCCGCAAGAAGTACAAGGAATACGGCATCAAGGAACAGCCCTTCGTCTTCATCAAGGCCAATGCCGGCACCTATGGCATGGGCATCATGGCGGTCAAGGATGCCAGCGAGATCAAGGACCTCAACCGCAAGCAGCGCACCGGCATGCTGGCCGGCAAGGAAGGCCTGGAAGTCTCGGAAGTGATCGTGCAGGAAGGTGTGCACTCCTTCGAGCGCATCAACCAGGCCGTGGCCGAGCCGGTGGTCTACATGATCGACCGCTATGTGGTGGGCGGTTTCTACCGCGTGCACGCCGAACGTGGCGTGAACGAAAACCTGAACGCCCCCGGTGCGCATTTCGTGCCGCTGGCGTTCGCCCAGCAGCATGCCCTGCCTGACATGCATGCCAAGCCGGGCACGGCCGCGCCCAACCGTTTCTACATGTATGGCGTGGTGGCGCGACTGGCGCTGCTGGCCGCCTCGGTGGAGATGGAAAAGACCGACCCCAACCCGGAAGTTTATTAATATCGCGCCTTTGCCAGGCTCAACAGGACCCCAGCCTCATGAAAATCGCTTTCCTCGCCGATCCTCTGGATACGTTCAAGACGTACAAGGATTCCACCTTCGCCATGATGCGCGAGGCCGCACGCCGCGGACACAGCATCTACGCCTTCGAACAGGGCGACCTGGTGCTGGAAAACGGCCTGGTGACTGCCAATGCCTTCAAGATCACGCTGACCGGCGAGGCCGATGACTGGTACCGTGCCGACAAGCCGGCGTCGTCCTTCCTCTCCGAATTCGATGCGGTGATCGTGCGCAAGGATCCGCCCTTCGACATGGAGTACATCTACACGACGTACTTGCTGGAGCTGGCCGAGAAGCAGGGGGCGCGCGTATTCAACAAGCCGGCCGCCATCCGCAGCCACAACGAGAAACTGGCCATTGCCCAGTTCCCGCAGTACACCGCGCCGACCCTGGTCACGCGCGACGCCAAGCGCCTGCGCGCCTTCCACGACGAGCACCAGGACGTGATCCTGAAGCCGCTCGACGGCATGGGCGGCATGGGGATCTTCCGCGTCAAGGCCGATGGCATGAATCTGGGCTCCATCATCGAAACCCTGACCGACAACGGTCAACGCACGATCATGGCGCAGCGTTTCATTCCCCAGATCAGCGCAGGCGACAAGCGCATTCTCCTGATCGGCGGCAAGGTGGTGCCCAATGTGCTGGCACGCATTCCGCAGGGCAACGAGGTGCGCGGCAACCTGGCCGCAGGCGGTCTGGGCAAAGCGCAGCCGGCATCGGCTCGCGACATCGAGATCGGCGAGGCTTTGGGGCCGATCTTGTATCAACGTGGCCTGTTACTGGTAGGATTGGACGCTATCGGCGACTATCTCACCGAAATCAACGTCACCAGCCCGACCTGCTTCCAGGAAATTACCCAGCAGACCGGCTTTGATGTGGCGGCGATGTTCGTGGACGCGCTGGAGGCAGCCGCAGGGGCAGCAGAGGTTAGAGGGTCGGTCGGATAATGGGATCGACAGAG
Organism: Herbaspirillum sp. Her4; assembly: GCF_057961335.1. Taxonomy (NCBI): domain Bacteria; kingdom Pseudomonadati; phylum Pseudomonadota; class Betaproteobacteria; order Burkholderiales; family Oxalobacteraceae; genus Herbaspirillum; species Herbaspirillum sp. Her4. The sequence continues at coordinate 1,212,235 of NZ_CM176330.1, forward strand.
CATGACGGGCTGCTCGGGGAAAAGCGCGTCGCAACAGATGGCAACAATTCCATGGTTGGTATTCTTCTCTTGACGCACGCCCCGCTGGGGCAAGCTTTCCTGGCCGCCGCCACGCACGTTTTCCGCGGCCGCCCCGAACGGATGGAGGCGATCGACGTGATCGCCGACCAGAACCCGGCGGAAGTGCAAAAACTGGCCATCGAGGCGGTCGGACGCCTCGATGATGGCAACGGCGTACTGGTCATCACCGATGTGATGGGCGGCACGCCCTCCAACTGTACGGGCTTCCTGTGCGGCTTGGGCAACGTCCAGGTGATCGCCGGCATCAGTCTGCCCATGCTGCTGCGGGCGCTGACCTACCGTAACGATACGCTGGATGTAGTGGTGGAAATGGCGCTGGCAGGGGGCCAGAATGGTGCGGTGCGGATCGACAACCGCATCCGGGTGGCGGCCTCGGCCTGAACCTTGCTTGCCCGGCTGCATCGAACCGCGCCAATACGATAAAAACGAAAGCAGAACATGATTCAAAGAGAACTCGAAATCGTCAACAAGCTGGGCCTGCATGCACGCGCCTCGGCCAAGCTGACCCAACTGGCCGGCAAGTTCAAGAGCGAAGTCTGGCTGACCTTCAACAAGCGCCGCGTCAATGCCAAGTCCATCATGGGCGTGATGATGCTGGCCGCTGGCAAGGGCAGCATCGTCACCCTGGAAACCAACGGCGCCGATGAGCAGGAATGCTTCACCGCCCTGGAAGCGCTGATCGCCGACAAGTTCGGCGAAGGCCAGTAAGCCCCTTCACCGCGCTGGCGGTATTGCGCCGCAACACTGCGGCGCGGCTGGAATGCTTCTTGCGATATGTCAAGGCCCGCGCATTTCCTGTGCGGGCTGAAACAATGTTCATATACGCTGCCTGTCCATCTGTCTTCAGTGTGTCGCGCCCGGTCCTGATTGCCAAACCGTACATTGTTCGGTAACTTGCTCCAGCTACCGCGCGCAGGCAACACGGCGGACTATAAGAAAACAGGCAGGAGATACGCGATGGCTTCATTCAGCTTACATGGAATCGCGGTGTCGCAAGGCATCGCCATCGGACGCGCGCACTTGATGGCGCCGGCCGCACTGGACGTCAAACACTACCTGATCGCGCCCGACCAGGTCGAGGCCGAGATCGACCGCTTGCGCAGCGCGGTCAAGGCGGTGCACCAGGAACTTCATATCATCCGCTCGGAATTGCCCAAGGATGCGCCGCCCGAGCTGGGCGCGTTCATTGATGTGCATTCGCTCATTTTGTCGGATCCGATGCTGGCCGAGGTGCCGCAGGACATCATCCGGCACCGCTACTACAACGCCGAATGGGCGCTGGTGACCCAGATCGAGGAATTGTCGGCCCAGTTCGACGAGATCGAAGACCCTTACCTGCGCGAGCGCAAGGCCGACATCCAGCAGGTCGGCGAGCGCATCCTCAAGATCCTGACCGGCAGCGCCACCCACCTGCCGCCCACCGGCGAGGCCGCCGCCAACATCATCGTGGTGGCCCACGACATCTCGCCGGCCGACATGCTGCAGTTCCGCGAGAGCGCCTTCGCCGGCTTCGTCACCGACCTGGGCGGTCCCAACTCGCACACCGCCATCGTGGCGCGCAGCCTGGCCATTCCGGCAGCCGTCGGCATGCACAATGCGTCGGTGCTGGTGAAGCACGATGATGTGCTCATCATCGATGGCGACGCCGGTGTGGTCATCGTCGATCCTTCCCCGCTGGTATTGGCGCAGTACCGCGCACGGCAGGAACGGCTGCTGCGCGAGCGGAAGAAACTTTCACGTCTCAAGAAAACCCCGGCCATCACCCAGGATGGCGAACCGATCACGCTCCTGGCCAACATCGAGCTGCCCAACGATGCCGCCAACGCCTTCGAGGCGGGCGCGATGGGTATCGGGCTGTTCCGGTCGGAATTCCTGTTCATGGGGCGGGCCGGGCATCTGGAGAAATTCCCCAGCGAGGATGAGCAGTTCGAATCCTACAAGCAGGCCGTCATCGCCATGAAGGGCAGGGTGGTCACCATCCGTACCCTGGACGTGGGGGCCGACAAGCCGCTGGACGAGGATGAGGAAACCGCCCTGAACCCGGCGCTGGGTTTGCGCGCCATCCGCTACTGCCTGTCCGAGCCGCAGATGTTCCTGACGCAGCTGCGGGCCATCCTGCGGGCGTCGGCCTATGGTCCGATCAAGCTGCTGGTGCCGATGATGGCGCATGCCTTCGAGATCGACCAGACCCTGGCCATGATCGAACAGGCCAAGCAGCAGCTGCGCGACCGCAAGCAGAAGTTCGATGAAGAGATCCCGGTCGGTGCCATGATCGAGATTCCGGCGGCCGCTTTGGCGCTGCCCTTGTTCATCAAGCGGCTGGACTTCCTTTCCATCGGCACCAACGACCTGATTCAGTACACCCTGGCCATTGACCGCGTGGACCATGAGGTGGCGCATCTCTACGATCCGCTGCATCCGGCGGTGCTGTTCCTGCTCTCGACCGTGATTTCACAAGGCCGCAAGGCGGGCATTCCGGTGTCGGTGTGCGGCGAAATGGCCGGTGACCTGAAATGGACACGCCTGCTGCTGGGCATGGGGCTGCTGGAGTTCTCCATGCATCCCTCGCAGATCCTGTCGGTGAAGAACGAGATCCTCAACAGCGACTTGCGCCTGCTGGAGCCGCAGGTCAAGAAGGTCCTGCGTGCCACCGAGCCCGCTGCCATCAGTGCGGCCATGGCGCAGTTGCAAGCCTTGCACGCCGAGCCGGCCGTGGCCGAAGCCAAGGTGGCGGCGCGCCGCCGCTAGCCGCAAGGGAGCCGGGCAGGGCCGTTTGACGGGCCTGCCCGACTTGGGTATTCTTACGCCACTGCGCCGATTTGAACGGTTTGACCAACTTCAGCTTGCGGGCGCCGGGATCCTGATCCCATCTAAATGCGGCTAAAGCGAGCTTGGATCAGCTGTTCCTCCCAAGACTGCCCCGCCCCATCGATGAGTGAGCCCGCAAGCACTGCTTCCGGGCTTTTTTGTTGCCCGCGCACGAGACTGGCCACGCCGCCCGGCGAAGCGACCGCCAATGCCGCTCCCCGGAGCCGGCTGGCGCCGAGTCACTTACGCAGAACAATCATGTCGATCGGAATCGTATCGCCCCAGGTCATGCATTTCGCCGAGCCGCTGCCGCTGCAAAGCGGTGCCGCGCTGGCGGACTACTCGCTGACCTATGAAACCTACGGCACCTTGAATGCCGACAAATCCAATGCCGTGCTGGTCTGCCATGCGCTCAATGCTTCACATCACGTGGCTGGCGTCTACGCCGATGCCCCGGACAACGTGGGCTGGTGGGACAACATGGTCGGTCCCGGCAAGTCGCTGGACACCGACCGCTTCTTCGTCATTGGCGTGAACAACTTGGGTTCCTGTTTTGGCTCGACCGGGCCGATGCATCCGAACCCGGCTACCGGCCAGCCCTATGGCGCAGACTTCCCGGTGGTGACGGTGGAAGACTGGGTCAACGCCCAGGCGCGCCTGGCCGACCGGCTCGGCATTGACTGCTTTGCCGCCGTCATGGGCGGCTCGCTGGGCGGCATGCAGGCGCTGGCCTGGAGCATGATGTATCCGGACCGCCTGCGCCACTGTCTGGTGATCGCCTCCACGCCCAAGCTGTCGGCGCAGAACATCGCCTTCAACGACGTGGCGCGCCAGGCCATCCTGACCGATCCCCAGTACCACGGTGGCGATTTCTATGCGCACGGCGTGGTGCCCAAAAATGGCCTGCGGGTGGCACGCATGGTGGGCCACATCACCTACCTGTCGGACGACGACATGGCCGAGAAATTCGGCCGTGACCTGCGCTCGGGCGAGTACCAGTTCGGTTATGGTGTGGATTTCGAGATCGAATCCTACCTGCGCTACCAGGGCGACAAGTTCTCGACCTACTTCGACGCCAACACCTATCTGCTCATCACCAAGGCACTGGACTACTTCGATCCGGCGCGCGAATTCGGTGGCGACCTGGCGCGCGCTTTCGCCCGCACGAAGGCCAAGTTCCTGCTGGTGTCCTTCACGACCGACTGGCGCTTCTCGCCCGAACGCAGCCGCGAGATGGTGCAGGCGCTGGTGGCCAACAAGCGCCGCGTGAGCTATGCCGAAATCGACGCCCCGCACGGGCATGACGCTTTCCTGCTGGACGATGCGCGCTACATGAAGGTGGTGCGCGAGTACTACGGAAGCATCTGGACTGAACTGCAGCAGGAGGGCCGCGCATGACTTTCGAACAATTGAGCGCGCTGCGCCCCGACCTGGCCTTCATCGCCCACTGGGTGCGCGAGAAGTCGCAGGTGCTGGATCTGGGCTGCGGCGATGGCGTGATGCTGGACTATCTGCAATCCGACAAGGGCTGCTCGGGTTATGGTGTGGAGATCGACGATGAGCAGATCCCCAAGTGCGTGGCGCGCAATGTCTCGGTGATTCAGCAGGACCTGAACGGTGGCCTGGCCATGTTCGAGGACAATGCCTTCGATACCGTGCTGTGCCTGTCGGCGCTGCAGATGGTCAAGGATGTGGAGGGGACCTTGCGCGAGATCGCCCGGGTCGGGCGCGAGGTGACGGTGTCCTTCCCCAACTTCGCCTACTGGCCGCACCGCGTGGCGCTGCTGCGCGGACGCATGCCGGTGTCCAGAAGCCTGCCCTACCAGTGGTACGATACGCCGAACCTGCGCTGCGCCACGATCAGGGACTTTGAGGCGCTGGCCAACGAGCTGGGCCTGGAAGTGCTGGAATGCGTGGCCCTCAAGGATGGCAAGCCCGTGCGCTACTTCCCGAACTGGCGCGGCAGCCTGGCGGTCTTCCGGCTGCGCAAGAAATAAGCTGAAATCGCATCGCCAAGTTTTTGCAAAGAGCTTCACCATGCCCCGCAGACGCCGGTCCGGCAGTGCCTATCGCTGGCGACCGGCGGTTTTTGTTTCATGTTTCGCGTTTTTCGAGCTGATCCGCCCATGACCGCACCCGCCGCTTCCTGGCAGCAATACCTGAACCGGCGCATGCTGATCTGCGTCTTCCTCGGATTCACTTCCGGCCTTCCGCTGTTCATCCTGCTGAGCCTGTTGCAGGCCTGGCTGGCCAAGTCCGGCTTGAACGTCAAGACACTCGGGCTGTTTGCGCTGGTGATGTTCCCCTACACCTGGAAGTTCGTCTGGTCGCCGCTCATGGACCGCTTCCACTTCGGCCGCATCGGTCGCCGGCGCGGCTGGATGGTGTTTACCCAGCTGCTGCTGTTCTTGGCTATCGGCGGCATGGGCATGCTCGATCCGCTCACTGACGTGAGCACGATTGCCTTCATGGCCTCGGTGGTGGCCTTTCTCTCGGCCAGCCAGGACATCGCCATCGATGCCTACCGGCGCGAGATCCTGCCCGAAGCCGAACTGGGCCTGGGCAGCGCCATCCACGTCAATGCCTACAAGCTCTCCGGCATGGTGCCGGGCGCGCTGTCGCTGGTGCTGGCCGACCAGATGCCATGGCCGACCGTGTTCTGGATCACTGCAGCCTTCATGCTGCCGGGGCTGCTGTGCTCGCTGGTGGTGAAGGAGCCCAAGGTCTACGGGACGCCACCCAAGAGCCTGACTGAAGCCGTGGTGCTGCCTTTCCGCGAATTCATCGCCCGGGGTGGCTGGGGCAATGCGCTGTGGGTGCTGGGCTTCATCTTCCTCTACAAGCTGGGCGACAGCATGGCCACTGCGCTGGCCACCAAGTTCTACATCGACCTGGGCTTCTCGATGACGGAGATCGGCGTGGTCTCCAAGACGACCAGCCTGTGGGCCAGCGTGGCCGGCGGCATCATCGGCGGCATCTGGATGGTACGGCTGGGCATCAATCGCGGGCTGTGGGTGTTCGGGGTACTGCAGGCGGTACCCATCCTCGGGTTTGCCTGGCTGGCCCACGTCGGTGCCAGCCTGCCGGTGCTGGCGGTGGTGATCGGGCTGGAAGCCTTTGGTGTGGGCCTGGGGACCACGGCCTTCGTCGCCTACATCATGCGCGAGACCGATCCACGCTACACCGCCACCCAGTTTGCCCTGTTCACCAGTTTGATGGCCGTGCCTCGAACTTTTGTGAATTCTTCGGTGGGTTATATCGTTGCCGACACCGGCTGGTTAAATTTTTTTCTAATTTGTTTCGTTCTGGCCTTGCCTGGAATGCTGATGTTGCCTAGAATTGCGCCCTGGAATGAAAAGCCGGTTGAGTCGCAGACACAAAAAGCCTGAAGATTCGAAAAAACGTCGCGGGTCGTTCCTCTGAGCAATATCCGGCAGTTGATAAAATATTTTGCCCTGAAGCGAAAATTTAGTTGACAGTCTAGAGATGTTCCTCTATAGTTTTGAGTTCCCTGCACGGAGAGGTGGCCGAGTGGTTAATGGCAGCAGACTGTAAATCTGCCCTCTTACGAGTACGCTGGTTCGAATCCAGCCCTCTCCACCAATAGGCCGGGAGTCAAAGCAGTCTGCAGTACATACGCGATCGAAAGACGCGGCGGTTGTGAAGTGAACGTAGTTTCCTCGCGGGTGTAGCTCAATGGTAGAGCTGAAGCCTTCCAAGCTTAAGACGAGGGTTCGATTCCCTTCACCCGCTCCAAGTTTTGGTCCGGTTGCATGTTTGGTTGTTGTGCAGTCGGAAAAATGCCCTTGTAGCTCAGTGGTAGAGCACTCCCTTGGTAAGGGAGAGGCCACGTGTTCAATCCACGTCAAGGGCACCAGTTTCTCGTCGTATCGCTGACAAGTCAGTAATCAGTCGGGCGTGTTGCCTGGACATTCTCATCAAATTTAGGAGTCTAAGATGGCAAAAGGCAAGTTTGAACGGACCAAGCCGCACGTGAACGTCGGCACCATCGGTCACGTTGACCACGGCAAGACCACCCTGACCGCTGCAATCGCAACCGTTCTGTCGAAGAAGTTCGGCGGCGAAGCGAAGGCCTACGACCAGATCGACGCAGCGCCTGAAGAAAAGGCACGCGGCATCACCATCAACACCGCACACGTCGAATACGAAACCGCAAACCGTCACTACGCACACGTTGACTGCCCAGGCCACGCCGACTATGTGAAGAACATGATCACCGGCGCAGCCCAGATGGACGGCGCGATCTTGGTGTGCTCGGCCGCTGACGGCCCGATGCCCCAGACTCGCGAACACATCCTGCTGTCGCGTCAGGTTGGCGTTCCTTACATCATCGTCTTCCTGAACAAGGCTGACATGGTGGACGACGCTGAACTGCTGGAACTGGTGGAAATGGAAGTCCGCGAACTGCTGTCGAAGTACGAGTTCCCTGGCGACGACCTGCCCATCGTGAAGGGTTCGGCCAAGCTGGCGCTGGAAGGCGACACTGGTCCCCTGGGCGAGCAAGCCATCATGGCCCTGGCCGAAGCCCTGGACACCTACATCCCGACCCCGGAACGTGCCGTTGACGGTACCTTCCTGATGCCGGTGGAAGACGTGTTCTCGATCTCCGGCCGTGGCACCGTGGTGACCGGTCGCGTTGAGCGCGGCATCATCAAGGTCGGCGAAGAAATCGAAATCGTCGGTATCGCTGACACCCAGAAGACCACCTGCACCGGCGTGGAAATGTTCCGCAAGCTGCTGGACCAGGGTCAAGCTGGCGACAACGTTGGCGTGCTGCTGCGCGGCACCAAGCGTGAAGACGTGCAGCGTGGCCAGGTTCTGGCCAAGCCGGGTTCGATCAAGCCGCACAAGCACTTCACCGGCGAGATCTATGTTCTGTCGAAGGATGAAGGCGGCCGTCACACCCCGTTCTTCAACAACTACCGTCCGCAGTTCTACTTCCGTACCACTGACGTGACCGGTGCGATCGAACTGCCGAAGGACAAGGAAATGGTCATGCCGGGCGACAACGTGTCGATCACCGTGCAACTGATCAACCCGATCGCCATGGAAGAAGGTCTGCGCTTCGCTATCCGTGAAGGCGGCCGTACCGTCGGCGCCGGCGTGGTTGCCAAGATCTTCGACTAAGATCAAGCTGTAAAACACTTTGCCGCGGTGCGTAACGTATCGCGGCATTCGTGTCTCAATCGCGAGTTTTTGTAGGGGCGTAGCTCAATTGGCAGAGCGTCGGTCTCCAAAACCGAAGGTTGGGGGTTCGATGCCCTCCGCCCCTGCCACCGAATCTGGTGCAGGGTACTGAAAGTAAATATGTCTAGCCAGCCAGTTCAAACCGTCAACACCTCCAACGACAAGATCAAGATCGCATTGGCGATCGTGGCTGTGGTTGCAGGCGTAGTCGGTTTTTTTGTGTTGTCTGATCAGTCGACTCCGGTGCGCGCTGTCGTCCTGGTCGCCGGTCTGCTGGTGGCTGTGGCGTTTGCCTGGACGTCTGCACAAGGCCGCGGCTTCGTCGGTTTCGCCAAGGAATCCGTGCGCGAAACCAAGAAAGTCGTCTGGCCCACCCGCAAGGAAGCCATGCAGATCACGGCGGTGGTCTTCGCCTTCGTGCTGATCATGGCCATCTTCCTCTGGGGTACGGACAAGTTGCTCGAGTTCCTGTTGTACGACGTAATTTTGGGCTGGAAATAACATGAGCGATAGCACGCAAGACAGCGCACCGATTGGTGCGCAAAGCGTTTCAAGCGCAGGAAACAAGCGCTGGTACGTGGTGCATGCATATTCCGGCATGGAAAAGAGCGTGCAGCGCGCGCTGACCGAGCGTATCAACCGCGCCGGCATGCAAGAACAGTTCGGCCAGATCCTGGTGCCGACTGAAGAAGTCGTTGACATGAAGAATGGTCACAAGTCCGTGACCGAGCGTCGTTTCTTCCCGGGCTACGTCCTGGTCGAGATGGAAATGACGGACGAGACCTGGCACCTGGTGAAGAATACCGCCAAAGTGACCGGTTTCATCGGTGGCAAGTCGAATCGTCCGACTCCGCTGCCGCAGCGCGAAGTGGACTCGCTGCTCCGCCAGATGCAAGAAGGCGTCGAGAAGCCCCGTCCGAAGGTGCTCTACGAAGTTGGCGAAATGGTCCGTATCAAGGAAGGCCCGTTCACCGACTTCAACGGCAACGTCGAGGAAGTGAACTACGAGAAATCGCGCGTGCGCGTCTCGGTCACCATCTTCGGTCGCGCCACCCCGGTCGAACTCGAATTCGGCCAACTGGAAAAAGTCTGATCCCGCCCTCCGGAATCCCGCCTTTCCCTGTCAAGTTTTCAACGCCCGCTGGAGCGTACCGGACAAGTCATCGTCCGATCATCCAGTCATCCGAGGAGCCGCAGTAAGGAGCCGCAAGGCGAATGACACGGCGCTACAACTCAATCAATAAGGAGCCGTCATGGCAAAGAAGATTATTGGTTTTATCAAGCTGCAAGTGCCAGCTGGTAAAGCAAACCCGTCCCCCCCGATCGGCCCTGCCCTGGGTCAGCGCGGTCTGAACATCATGGAGTTCTGCAAGGCCTTCAACGCCCAGACTCAAGGTGTCGAACCCGGTCTGCCGATTCCGGTCGTGATCACCGCCTTCGCGGACAAGTCCTTCACCTTCGTGATGAAGACCCCGCCGGCGACCATCCTGATCAAGAAGGCTGCTGGTATCCAGAAGGGTTCCGCCAAGCCGCATACCGACAAGGTCGGCAAGATCACCCGCAAGCAAGCGGAAGAGATCGCAACCCAGAAGAAGCCGGACCTGACCGCTGCTGATCTGGAAGCTGCCGTGCGTACCATCGCTGGTTCCGCACGTTCGATGGGCATCACGGTGGAGGGTCTGTAATGGCTAAGGTATCCAAGCGCGTCAAGGCAATGAAGGAAAAGGTCGATCGTACCAAGGCCTATCCGTTCGACAACGCCGTTTCCCTGATCAAGGAATTTGCAACCGCCAAGTTCAACGAATCGATCGACGTCGCCGTCCAGCTGGGCGTGGACGCGAAGAAGTCGGACCAAGTGGTCCGTGGTTCGGTGGTGCTGCCTGCCGGTACCGGCAAGACCGTTCGCGTGGCCGTGTTCGCCTCCGGCGACAAGGCTGAAGCTGCCAAGGCAGCCGGCGCTGACGTGGTCGGCATGGAAGACCTGGCAGAGCGCGTGAAGGCCGGCGACATGCCGTTCGACATCGTCATCGCTTCGCCCGACACCATGCGTATCGTCGGTACCCTGGGTCAGATCCTGGGTCCCCGCGGCCTGATGCCTAACCCGAAGGTTGGCACCGTGACCCCGGACGTGGCAACTGCCGTCAAGAACGCCAAGGCTGGTCAAGTGCAATACCGTACCGACAAGTCCGGTATCATCCACGCCACCATCGGCCGCAAGTCGTTCTCCGACGCCGATCTGAAGGCCAACCTGCTGGCCCTGATCGATGCCCTGAACAAGGCCAAGCCGGCCAGCAGCAAGGGTGTGTACCTGCGCAAGATCGCTCTGTCGTCCACCATGGGCGCTGGCGTTCGCGTGGACCAGGCTTCCCTGGCTGCCTAAGCAAGCAATACAGTCCCCGTTTCCGTAAGGAAACGGGGCATCTCTTTGGGCTGTCGCAGTTGAGCGCAATCAGCAATCGATTGCGGCAGGCCTTCAAAGACCGTTGGGCGGAAGCCGGCAGCAACAAGCCGGACGAAGTTAAAAATGCTGGCCGCAAGTCCAGTGAACCCAACGCAGATGGTGAACCCGAGCAAGTTTCGTAGTCTCAGGCAGCATATTCAGTTTTGCCCTATGCTGCAGTGAACTCCTAAACGTCGGACGCCGTGTTCGAACCGGTGCAAGGCAAGCAGGCAGTGGCCTGTGTAGTGGCCGAGTACTATTTTTGGAGGTTGATCTTGAGTCTCAATCTGAATGACAAGAAGGCCGTCGTCGCCGAAGTTTCCGCAAAGGTAGCAACTGCGCAAACGATCGTCGTGGCCGAATACCGTGGCATCCAGGTTGGTTCCTTGACGCAACTGCGCGCACAAGCGCGTGCCCAAGGCGTGTACCTGCGCGTGTTGAAAAACACGCTGGCTCGTCGCGCTGTTGAAGGCACGAAGTTTGCCGACCTCGCCCCGCAACTGACCGGTCCGCTGATCTACTCGATCTCGGAAGATGCCGTGGCCGCTGCCAAAGTCCTGTCGGACTTTGCCAAGACCAACGACAAGCTGGTTGTGAAGGCAGGTAACTACGAAGGCAAGCAGCTGGACAAGGCTGCTGTGGCTTCGCTGGCAAACATCCCGTCTCGCGAAGTTCTGCTGGCCCAGGTCCTGGGCATGATGCAGGCTCCGGTGTCGGGCTTTGCGCGCGCTCTGGCTGCCCTGGCAGCCAAGAAGGAAGCCGAAGCCGCATGATGCACGGCCGCCTGAGGCGGCCCCGCTCTGCAGTTTCGATGCTTTCGCGTCACTACCAATCTGATGTTATTACCGAAATAAATTTAGGAGTTTCAAATGGCAATTAGCAAAGAAGACATCCTGGAAGCCGTTGGCGCGCTGTCCGTGATGGAACTGAATGATCTGGTCAAGGCATTCGAAGAGAAGTTTGGTGTTTCCGCTGCCGCAATGGCCGCTCCCGCTGCTGGCGGTGGCGCTGGTGCCGCTGCTGCTGCTGAAGAGCAGACCGAGTTCACCGTTGTGCTGGCTGAAGTCGGCGCCAACAAGGTCGGCGTCATCAAGGCCGTGCGTGAAATCACCGGTCTGGGCCTGAAGGAAGCCAAGGATCTGGTTGACGGTGCACCGAAGCCGGTCAAGGAAGGCATCGCCAAGGCTGACGCTGAAGCTGCCAAGAAGAAGCTGGAAGAAGCTGGCGCCAAGGCCGAACTGAAGTAATTCTCTTGCCTACCAAGGCGAGTCATTACTCCGGAGTCAAAGTGCAGAATCCCTTGAAAAAGGGATTCGGCTTTGGCTCCTTTGTCGTTTCTTATTTTTGCTGGTGATGTTGATGCGCCGCAGTATTCGTTGTCGGGAATATTAAGCGCGATCTCAGCAAAAAACTAGGGTAGACATTTGAAGATTTGAGTGCCGATGGCCCGGACTGCTTTGCCGGCAAGTCGCGCGGTCTGATCGAATCTTGAATTCTCTATCCTTCCTGTCACTCACGGAGTGTCCATGCACTACTCATTTACTGAGAAGAAGCGCATTCGCAAATCCTTCGCGAAACGCGCAAACGTCCACAACGTTCCGTTCCTGCTCGCGACTCAGATCGAGTCGTATCAGAATTTCCTGCAACCCGAACGTGCCGCATCGGAACGCAAGAATGAAGGCCTGCAATCGGCTTTCACCTCGATTTTCCCCATCGTGTCGCACAATGGCTTTGCGCGCCTCGAATTCCTGTCGTATGTGCTGGGCGCTCCGCCGTTTGACGTCAAAGAGTGCCAACAACGTGGCCTGACCTTCGCGTCCCCGCTGCGTGCCAAGGTGCGCCTGGTGATCCTGGACAAGGAATCGCCGACCAAGCCGGTCGTCAAGGAAATGAAGGAACAGGAAGTCTACATGGGCGAACTGCCCCTGATGACCACCACCGGTTCCTTCGTCATCAACGGCACCGAGCGCGTGATCGTGTCCCAGCTGCACCGCTCCCCGGGCGTGTTCTTCGAACACGACCGCGGCAAGACGCACTCGTCGGGCAAGCTGCTGTTCTCGGCCCGCATCATTCCTTACCGTGGCTCCTGGCTGGACTTCGAATTCGACCCGAAGGACATCCTGTTCTTCCGCGTCGACCGCCGCCGCAAGATGCCGGTGACGATCCTGCTCAAGGCCATCGGGATGACCTCCGAGCAGATCCTGGCGAACTTCTTCGTCTTCGACAACTTCAACCTGCACGCCGAAGGCGCGGACATGGAGTTCGTCTCCGAGCGCCTGCGCGGTGAAGTCGCACGTTTCGACATCACCGACAAGTCGGGCAAGGTGATGGTCGCCAAGGACAAGCGCATCAACGCCAAGCACGTGCGTGACATCGAAGCCGCCGGCATCAAGCACATCTCCGTGCCTGAGGACTACCTGCTGGGCCGCGTGCTGGCCAAGAACATCGTCGATCCGGAGACCGGTGAAGTCGTGGCCAGCGCCAACGACGAGCTGACCGAAGAACTGCTGGCCAAGCTGCGCGAAGCCAACATCTCGGCCATCCAGACCCTGTACACCAACGACCTGGACCAGGGCGGCTACATCTCGCAGACCCTGCGTACCGACGACACCGCTGACCAGACCGCTGCACGCGTGGCGATCTACCGCATGATGCGTCCTGGCGAACCGCCGACCGAAGAGTCCGTGGAAGCCTTGTTCAACGGCCTGTTCTACAGCGAAGACCGTTACGACCTGTCGGCCGTGGGCCGCATGAAGTTCAACCGTCGCGTCAGCCGCGACGAGCTGACCGGTCCGATGACCCTGTCCAATGACGACATCCTGGCCGTCATCAAGATCCTGGTCGAACTGCGTAACGGCCGTGGCGAAGTCGATGACATCGACCACCTGGGCAACCGTCGCGTGCGTTGCGTGGGCGAACTGGCCGAAAACCAGTTCCGCGCCGGCCTGGTGCGCGTGGAGCGCGCTGTCAAGGAACGCCTGGGCCAAGCCGAGGCGGACAACCTGATGCCGCACGACCTGATCAACTCCAAGCCGATCTCGGCTGCCATCCGTGAGTTCTTCGGTTCGTCCCAGCTGTCGCAGTTCATGGACCAGACCAACCCGCTGTCGGAAATCACGCACAAGCGCCGCGTTTCCGCCCTGGGCCCTGGCGGTCTGACCCGCGAACGTGCCGGCTTCGAAGTGCGCGACGTGCACCCGACCCACTACGGCCGCGTCTGCCCGATCGAAACGCCTGAAGGCCCGAACATCGGCCTGATCAACTCGCTGGCGCTGTATGCCCGCCTGAACGAATACGGTTTCCTGGAAACCCCGTACCGCAAGGTCGAGGGCAGCAAGGTCACCAACCAGATCGACTACCTGTCGGCCATCGAAGAAGGTCGTTACGTGATCGCCCAGGCGAACGCGACCATCGACGGCGAAGGCAAGCTGTCCGACGAACTGGTGTCGGCCCGTGAAGCTGGCGAAACCATCCTGGTCTCGCCGGAACGCGTGCAGTACATGGACGTGGCCCCGGGCCAGGTGGTGTCGGTGGCAGCCTCGCTGATTCCGTTCCTGGAACACGATGACGCGAACCGTGCACTGATGGGCGCCAACATGCAGCGCCAGGCCGTGCCTTGCCTGCGTCCGGAAAAGCCGCTGGTCGGCACCGGCATCGAGCGTACCGTGGCAGTCGACTCGGGTACCACCGTGCAAGCCCTGCGTGGCGGCGTGGTGGACTACGTCGATGCAGGCCGTGTGGTGATCCGCGTCAACGACGAAGAAGCGCAAGCTGGCGAAGTCGGTGTGGACATCTACAACCTGATCAAGTACACCCGTTCCAACCAGAACACCAACATCAACCAGCGCCCGATCGTCAAGATCGGTGACCGCGTGGCCAAGCATGACGTGATCGCCGACGGTGCCTCCACCGACATGGGCGAGCTGGCCCTGGGCCAGAACATGCTGGTGGCGTTCATGCCCTGGAACGGCTACAACTTCGAAGACTCGATCCTGATCTCCGAGAAGGTCGTGGCTGATGACCGCTACACCTCGATCCACATCGAGGAACTGTCGGTCGTTGCACGTGACACCAAGCTGGGTGCAGAAGAAATCACCCGCGACATCTCCAACCTGGCCGAGAACCAACTGGCCCGCCTGGATGAGTCGGGTATCGTCTACATCGGCGCCGAAGTCGAAGCCGGCGACACCCTGGTCGGCAAGGTCACCCCGAAGGGCGAGACCCAGCTGACTCCGGAAGAGAAGCTGCTGCGCGCGATCTTCGGCGAGAAGGCTTCTGATGTGAAGGACACCTCGCTGCGCGTGCCCTCGGGCATGGTCGGCACCGTCATCGACGTGCAAGTGTTCACCCGCGAAGGCATCCAGCGTGACAAGCGCGCCCAGCAGATCATCGATGATGAACTCAAGCGCTATCGCCTGGACCTGAACGACCAGCTGCGTATCGTGGAAGGCGATGCCTTCCAGCGTCTGGAGCGTCTGCTGATCGGCAAGGTCGCCAACGGCGGCCCCAAGAAGCTGGTCAAGGGCACCAAGCTGGACAAGGCTTACCTGGACGACCTGGACAAGTTCCACTGGTTCGACATCCGCCCGGCCGATGACGACATCGCCAACGCGCTGGAAGCCATCAAGGAATCCATCGCCGAGAAGCGTCACCAGTTCGACCTGGCCTTCGAAGAGAAGCGCAAGAAGCTGACGCAGGGCGACGAACTGCCTCCTGGCGTGCAGAAAATGGTCAAGGTCTACCTGGCCGTGAAGCGTCGTCTGCAGCCTGGCGACAAGATGGCCGGCCGTCACGGTAACAAGGGTGTGGTCTCGCGTATCCTGCCGATCGAAGACATGCCGCACATGGCCGACGGTACCCCCGCCGACATCGTGCTGAACCCGCTGGGTGTTCCGTCCCGTATGAACGTCGGCCAGGTGCTGGAAGTTCACCTGGGCTGGGCGGCCAAGGGTCTCGGCCTGCGTCTGGGCGAGATGGTGCAGGCGCAAGCCAAGGTCGCGGAACTGCGCAAGTTCCTGACCACCATCTACAACGAATCGGGCAAGAAGGAAGAACTGGATACCTTCAGCGATGAGGAAATCATCGAGCTGGTGACCAACCTGAAGAAGGGCGTGCCCTTCGCGACCCCGGTGTTCGACGGTGCGCATGAAGAAGAAACCCGCCGCATGCTCGATCTGGCCTATCCGGACCCGATCGCCAAGCAGCTGGGCATGACCCCGTCCAAGAACCAGGTCACCATGTATGACGGCCGTACCGGCGAAGCTTTCGAGCGCACCGTGACCGTTGGCTACATGCACTACCTGAAGCTGCACCACCTGGTCGACGACAAGATGCACGCTCGTTCCACCGGCCCGTACTCGCTGGTGACCCAGCAGCCGCTGGGCGGCAAGGCGCAGTTCGGCGGCCAGCGTTTCGGCGAAATGGAAGTGTGGGCACTGGAAGCTTACGGTGCCTCCTACGTCCTGCAGGAAATGCTGACGGTGAAGTCCGACGACGTGAACGGCCGTACCAAGGTGTACGAGAACCTGGTCAAGGGCGATCACGTGATCGATGCCGGCATGCCGGAATCCTTCAACGTGCTGGTCAAGGAAATCCGCTCCCTGGGTATCGACATCGACCTGGAACGCGAATGATGTAAAGGGGTGCGCGGCGCAGGCTGCGCACCCCGCCGGTTTTTCCGGCAAAACAAGAATTCAAGAATTCAGTAGTGACGCATCGCTCCACGGGCGATGTGAACGAATCAAGAGAATCAAGAGATTCAAGCGAAGTACGGCAGTAAGCTGGGGAGGTCTGTCCCGGTATCGAGCGGCACCACGAAGCAGAGGCTTCGCTGGCTCTCCCGCCGATGCGAACAGGGTTAAGCAGGGTGAACCGGCCACACGTAAATTTAGTTTCTCACGCCAACCTGGAGTGATACATGAAAGCACTGCTCGATCTATTCAAGCAAGTCCAGCAAAACGAACAATTCGACGCGATCAAGATCGGTCTGGCTTCGCCTGACAAGATCCGCTCGTGGTCCTTCGGCGAAGTCAAGAAGCCGGAAACCATCAACTACCGTACCTTCAAGCCTGAGCGCGACGGCCTGTTCTGCGCCAAGATCTTTGGCCCCATCAAGGACTACGAGTGCCTGTGCGGCAAGTACAAGCGCCTGAAGCACCGTGGCGTGATCTGCGAGAAGTGCGGCGTGGAAGTGACTCTGGCCAAGGTGCGCCGTGAGCGCATGGGCCACATCGAGCTGGCTTCCCCGACTGCCCACATCTGGTTCCTGAAGTCGCTGCCGTCCCGTCTGGGCATGGTGCTGGACATGACCCTGCGCGACATCGAGCGCGTGCTGTACTTCGAAGCCTACGTCGTGACCGATCCTGGCATGACCCCGCTGAAGAAGTGCCAGATCATGTCCGAAGACGACTACGCCGCCAAGTACGAAGAGTACGGCGACGACTTCATCGCCTTCATGGGCGCCGAAGGTATCCGCGAACTGCTGCGCTCGATCGACATCGACCGCGAAGCGGAAACCCTGCGCCAGGAACTGAAGGACTCCAAGTCCGAAGCCAAGATCAAGAAGTACGCCAAGCGCCTGAAGGTGCTGGAGGCGTTCCAGCGCTCGGGCATCAAGCCCGACTGGATGATCATGGAAGTGCTGCCCGTGCTGCCGCCGGAACTGCGTCCGCTGGTGCCGCTGGATGGCGGCCGCTTCGCGACCTCCGACCTGAACGACCTGTACCGCCGCGTCATCAACCGTAACAACCGCCTGAAGCGCCTGATGGAGCTGCGTGCTCCAGAAATCATCACGCGCAACGAAAAGCGCATGCTGCAGGAAGCAGTGGACTCGCTGCTGGACAACGGCCGTCGCGGCAAGGCCATGACCGGTGCCAACAAGCGCCCGCTGAAGTCGCTGGCCGAAATGATCAAGGGCAAGGGCGGCCGTTTCCGTCAGAACTTGCTGGGCAAGCGCGTGGACTACTCCGGCCGTTCGGTCATCGTGGTGGGCCCGCAGCTGAAGCTGCACCAGTGCGGCCTGCCCAAGCTGATGGCCCTGGAACTGTTCAAGCCCTTCATCTTCAACAAGCTGGAACTGATGGGTCTGTCGACCACCATCAAGGCCGCCAAGAAGCTGGTGGAAGCGCAAGAGCCGGTGGTCTGGGACATCCTGGAAGAAGTCATCCGCGAACACCCGGTCATGCTGAACCGTGCGCCGACCCTGCACCGTCTGGGCATCCAGGCGTTCGAGCCGGTCCTGATCGAAGGCAAGGCGATCCAGCTGCACCCGCTGGTTTGCGCGGCGTTCAACGCCGACTTCGACGGCGACCAGATGGCTGTCCACGTGCCGCTGTCGATCGAAGCACAGATGGAAGCCCGCACCCTGATGCTGGCCTCCAACAACATCCTGTTCCCGTCCAACGGCGAACCGTCGATCGTGCCGTCCCAGGATATCGTGCTGGGTCTGTACTATGCCACCCGTGAAGCCATCAACGGCAAGAACGAAGGCATGATGTTCCAGGACGTGTCCGAAGTCATCCGCGCTTACGACAACAAGGAAGTCGAGCTGGCTACCCGTATCACGGTGCGTATCGTGGAACACCCGAAGGATCCGGTCACCGGCGAATTCGTGCGTACCGTCAAGCGCTACGAGACCACCATCGGCCGCGCCATCCTCTCCGAGATCCTGCCCAAGGGCCTGCCGTTCTCGGTGCTGAACCGCGCGCTGAAGAAGAAGGAAATCTCCAAGCTGATCAACACGTCCTTCCGCAAGTGCGGTCTGCGTGCCACCGTCGTGTTTGCCGACCAGCTGATGCAGTCGGGCTTCCGCCTGGCGACCCGCGCCGGTATCTCCATCTGCGTGGACGACATGCTGGTGCCGCCGCAAAAGGCCACCCTGATCGCGGCTGCCGAATCGGAAGTCAAGCAGATCGAACAGCAATACTCCTCCGGTCTGGTGACCGCAGGCGAGCGTTACAACAAGGTCGTGGACATCTGGGGCAAGGCCGGTGACGAAGTCGGCAAGGCCATGATGGACCAGCTGAAGGTGGAAGACGTCATCACCCGCGAAGGCAAGAAGACCACTCAGGAATCGTTCAACGCGATTTACATGATGGCCGACTCCGGCGCCCGTGGTTCGGCGGCCCAGATTCGCCAGCTGGCCGGTATGCGCGGCCTGATGGCCAAGCCTGACGGCTCCATCATCGAGACGCCGATTACCGCGAACTTCCGCGAAGGCCTGAACGTGTTGCAGTACTTCATCTCGACGCACGGCGCCCGTAAGGGTCTGGCCGACACCGCGCTGAAGACCGCAAACTCCGGTTACCTGACCCGTCGTCTGGTGGACGTGACCCAGGATCTGGTCGTGATCGAAGACGATTGCGGCACCTCCAACGGTTCGGCCATGAAGGCGCTGGTTGAAGGCGGTGAAGTCATCGAAGCCCTGCGCGACCGTATCCTCGGCCGTGTGGCTGCGACCGACATCGTCAACCCGGAAGATCAAGCCACCCTGTTCGAAGCTGGCACCCTGTTGGACGAAGACAAGGTCGAAGAGATCGAACGCATGGGTATCGACGAAGTGAAGGTGCGTACTCCGCTGACCTGCGACACCCGCTATGGCCTGTGCGCAAAGTGCTATGGCCGCGACCTGGGCCGTGGCCTGCTGGTGAACTCCGGCGAAGCCGTCGGTGTGGTGGCTGCGCAGTCCATCGGTGAGCCGGGTACCCAGCTGACCATGCGTACCTTCCACATCGGTGGTGCGGCATCGCGTGCAGCGGTGGCCTCCTCGGTGGAAGCCAAGTCCAACGGCACCGTGCGCTTCACCGCAACGATGCGTTACGTGACCAATGGCAAGGGCGAACAGATCGTCATTTCCCGTTCCGGCGAAGTGCTGATCACCGACGACCTGGGCCGTGAGCGCGAGCGTCACAAAGTGCCGTACGGCGCCACCCTGATCGTCAAGGATGGCCTGACCATCAAGGCCGGTACCGCCCTGGCAACCTGGGATCCGCTGACCCGTCCGATCATCACCGAGTACTCCGGTACCGTGAAGTTCGAAAACGTGGAAGAGGGCTCCACCGTGGCCAAGCAGATCGACGAAGTCACCGGTCTGTCGACCCTGGTGGTCATCGATGCGAAGCGCCGTGGTCCTTCCTCGAAGGTCATGCGTCCGCAGGTGAAACTGCTGAACGAACAAGGCGAAGAAGTGAAGATCGCCGGCACCGAACACTCGGTGACCATCGGCTTCCAGGTCGGCGCGCTGATCACCGTCAAGGACGGCCAGCAAGTGCATGTGGGTGAAGTGCTGGCCCGTATCCCGACCGAATCGCAGAAGACCCGTGACATTACCGGTGGTCTGCCGCGCGTGGCCGAGCTGTTCGAAGCCCGTTCGCCGAAGGATGCCGGCATGCTGGCCGAAGTCACTGGTACCGTTGCCTTCGGCAAGGAAACCAAGGGCAAGCAGCGTCTGGAAATCACCGACATGGAAGGCACCAAGCACGAGTTCCTGATCACCAAGGACAAGCAAGTGCTGGTGCACGACGGCCAGGTGGTGAACAAGGGCGAAATGATCGTCGACGGTCCGGCCGATCCGCAGGACATCCTGCGCCTGCTGGGTATCGAAGCGCTGGCCCGCTACATCGTGGACGAAGTGCAGGACGTCTACCGTCTGCAGGGCGTGAAGATCAACGACAAGCACATCGAAGTGATCGTGCGCCAGATGCTGCGCCGCGTGCAAGTGGTGGAGCCGGGCGACACCAACTACATCACCGGTGAGCAGGTCGAGCGCTCCGAACTGCTGGACGAGAACGACCGCGTGACCGCCGAAGGCAAGATCCCGGCGACCTACGAAAACGTGCTGCTGGGTATTACCAAGGCATCGCTGTCGACCGACTCCTTCATCTCGGCCGCATCGTTCCAGGAAACCACCCGCGTGCTGACCGAAGCGGCGATCATGGGCAAGAAGGACGGCCTGCGCGGTCTGAAGGAAAACGTCATCGTCGGCCGCCTGATCCCGGCCGGTACTGGCCTGGCCTTCCACCGCGCCCGCAAGGAAAAGGATGCATGGGAAGCCGAAGAGCGCGCAGCACTGCTCGAAGCCGAACGTGCCTCCCGTTCCGACTTCGCCGACGAGGAAGTCTCCTCAACCGAATCCATCGGTGGCGGCGAAGGCGAAGCGTAAGCATCGCCGGCAAGGCATCAAGGGGTGGCCAGCTGGACCGGCCACCCCGGCAAAACAACAAGCTGCAAGAAAGAACGGCACCGGAAGCAATTCCGGTGCCGTTTTTTCGTTCATGGGGGGTGTTTGCCGGGGCATCACGGCCTTCATATCCCTGTTTGTCCCTACTGGCGGTAGGCCTTGCTGCTTGCGGCATTGCCAAGGATGAGTGAATCTTTTATCATCTCCAAATAATAATGATTCTCATCTTATTCCCGTCGCGTGGAATCAATCTTCATATCGATGACGACCTGTTTCCACAGGCCGTTTTTATCCAAGAGGTAGCCAGCCAGCGCTAGTAACCGAACCAGACCAAGGGGTGGTTACCAGTGTTTCCAAGCAAATCGAAGTGTGCAGCGGCCGTGTTCCTGGCGCTGCAGCAGTGGCTGTGTGCGAGTGCCTTTGCGCAATCGGCCGATGCCAATACCCAAAACGATCCCGCTCGCGCGTCGGCGAGTGAATCCATCACCTTGGCGCAAGCCAGCGGCAAGAAGCTGCAGGACGTGGTGGTCACGGCCAATCGTTCCGGCAGCAGTGACCTCGATCACGCGGCCGCCACTGTCTCCGTCATCACCTCCGACGAGATCGAGGAGCACAACGCCAAGGACATCAAGGATGCCTTGCGCTACGAGCCGGGGGTGGAGGTGCGGCGCTCGGTGTATCGCATGTCCGGCATCACGGGGGCGACGGCCACCACCGGGCGTGGCGGCAATGAGGGCATCACCATTCGTGGCCTCGATGGCAATCGCGTGCTGATGCTGGAGGATGGCATCGTCATGCCGCGCGCTTTCAGCCAAGGCGTGGCCAGCGTGGGGCGGGGTGCGACTACGGACACCGAACTGTATCGCCGCATCGAAGTGCTGCGCGGGCCTGCGTCTTCGCTCTACGGCAGCGATGGGCTCACCGGCGCGGTCAACTTCATCACCAAGGACCCTTCCGACTTGCTGGACGTTTATGGCAAGTCCAGCTATTTCTCCTTCAAGCCTTCCTACGACTCGGTCGACAAGAGCTTTGGCGCGACCGCCAGCGCGGCCTGGGGCGGCCAGCAATGGCAGGGAATGCTGATCCTCAATGCGCGCCACGGCAACGAAAGCGACAACAAGGGGACCAACGACGTGCGCGGCAGCGCCCGCACCACGCCCGACCCGATGAGCACTACCAATCGCTCGGCCCTGGGAAAACTGGTCTTCAAGCCCAATGGCATCGACACCTTCAAGCTCACCCTGCAGGCTACCGAAGAGCGAGAGAGCGGGGACAGCCTCTCTGCGATCGGCAATGGTGTGACCGCCTACAGCACCAGCAGCAAGTCCACCGGCCAGCGCGTCACGCTGGCCTACGAACGCAACGATGCGGATCAGCCGTGGATACAGAAATTCAAGGCCAGCCTCACTTATCGCAGTGCCGACACCGACCAGCTCACCAATGAAGCCGGCACCAGCACGGCGACGATCGTGCGGCCGCGTTTCCGTGCGGTTTCCTATAGCGACCAGATGATCAGCGGCAGCCTGCTGGCCGAGAGCAACTTCGGCTCCGATCGCTGGCGGCACAAGCTGGTCTATGGGCTGGACCTGAGCCTGTCCACCTTGCAGACCAGCGCCGACGGCACCGGCTGGACCAGTTGCACCGGCACGCAGTATTGCCAGTACTTCCCCAAGACCGAGAGCACCCAGCTCGGTGCCTATGTGCAAGATGAGATGCGCACCGGCGCGCTGACCACCATCGCCGGCCTGCGCCTGGACAGCTATGAACTCAAGCCCAAGGCCAGCGCAAAATACGACGCCCAGGCCATCGCCAACGGGCAGCCGGCAGTGAGCAGCCGCGACAGCGCCTTCTCGCCGCGCCTGGCGTTCCTCTATGAAGTCACGCCGGCTTTCATCCCCTACATCCAATATGCGCGCGGCTTCCGTTCGCCCTCGCCGCAGGAGATCAATTCCTTCTTCAACAATACCGTCTATCGCCAGATCTCCAATCCTGACCTCAAGCCCGAAACCAGCAACACGGTCGAAGTCGGCCTGCGCGGCAAGCTGGCGGCCGGGCCCGGAGCGTTGCGCTACAGTGCGGCGGCATACAAGGGCAATTACCGCAACTTCATCGACCTCGTGACGGTGGGCGGCAACCTCACGGCGGCCAACCCGACCATCTTCCAGTACCGCAATGCGGCCAAGGCCGAGATCCACGGGCTGGAAGGGCGGATCGATTACGCGCTCGACAATGGCTTCACCGTCAAGGGCGGGTTCGCCTGGACCAAGGGAACCACGACCACCAATGGCGTCGAGCAGGGACTGGAATCCGTGGCCCCGCTGTCGGTGGTGGCGGGCCTGCGCTATGAGCGTGCCCAGCAGTGGTTCGTGCAGAGCGACCTGGTCTACAACGCGGCCAAGAAGAAGGAAGACATTCCGACCGCCACCAACTTCGTCTCGCCCTCCTTCTTCGTGATGGATCTCTCGGGTGGCTATCACCTCACCCGCAACATGACCGTCACCGCCGGCATCCGCAACCTGTTCGACCGCAAGTACTGGAGCTGGACCGACATCCGCGGCTTGTCGCTGGCCGACAGCGCGGTCAACAAGGATGCCTATACCGAGCCGGGGCGCAGCTTCAACGTCAGCCTGAAGATCGCCTACTGAGTCGCCGGACCCATCCATCTCTCATTCATCCTGAAGGAATTCCATGAGCAAGCACATCATCGCCCGCCCCGCATTGCGCCGTACCTCCCTGGCCGTGTTGCTGGCCGCGACCTTGGCCGCTGCCGGCTGCGCAACTCAGCCCTCCTTGTCCGAACGCTGGGCAGAGCTGCAGCGTTCGCAGCCAAAACTTCATACCCGAGATGCCGCACGTGAACTCGGTGTCAAAGAATCGGCCTTGCTGGCCACCCAGGTCGGCCGCAATGCCGTGCGCCTCAAGGGGGACCCGGCCGATATCGAGGCCCTGTTCGAGCGTCTGCCGGAGCTGGGCCGCATCAAGGCCATTACGCGCAATGAAGATGCCGTGCTCGAGCGCAGCGGCGAAGTCACGCCCGTCAAACGGGATGAGCAGGGCAGGGTGATCCCCGGGACCGGCTTCGCGGGCGGCCCCATTGATCTGCGTTTTGCCACGGCCAAATGGGGCAGCGCCTTTGCGGTGGTGCAAGCGGGCCGGGATGGCAAGACCAGCCGCAGCCTGCAGTTCTTCGACCGCCAGGGTGATGCCGTGCACAAGGTCTATCTGGACAATGAGCAGCACGTGGCCCAATTCGATCGCCTGATAGCGGACTTCAGGCTGCCCGATCAACAGGCGGCCTTGAACATCGAGCCCGGCCCGGTGACGGCGACTACCCAGCCGGCTGCGCCACCCAGTGCCGAGGCGATCCGCGAACTGCGCCAGTCCTGGCATGAGTTGACCGACGTGCACCAATTCCCGCGCCTGCTGCGCGAGCTCAAGCTGACCCGCGAACAGGCACTGCAGCTCATTGGTCCCGACTCCGCCTGGCGCATCGCTCCGCAGGCGGCCCAGGCGCTGCTGGAAGACGCCAGGCAACGCCAGCAGCCCATCATGGTGTTCGTCAGCAATGGCGGCATGACGCAGATCTATAGCGGCCTGATCGGCAAGACAGCCGTGGCGGGGGACTGGTACAACGTCCTCGATCCGGATTTCAACCTGCATCTGCGCGCCAAGGCGGTGGATCACGGCTGGGTGGTGCGTCGTCCGACCGATCACGGCATGATCACCTCGGTGGAGTTCTATGACGCCCAGGGCAAGCAGATCGTCAACTTCTTCTCGCGCCGCGACCGCGGCCAGCCCGAGACGATGCAGTGGCGCAACATGGTCGAGGCGCTGCCGCGCGGCTGATTTTGCCACGCGGGCAATGGAAGAGCCGCACACAACTCTTGCATAACGGGAAACATTGCCATTTCGCCACCCGTAAACCGTGGCGAAATGGCCATAAACCGCGTCAAATCGGCACCGGAGCCCGCTTCGGGTTGACCCGCTAGACATTCCGGCGTACACTCGCGAGTTCTCGAATTTAGGCTCTCCCGGGCTTATGCGTTCTTTGGTCTGAAACATCGCTTCTGCGACGCTACCTTCCCTTCCGGTCTTAAATCCGATTTGCGCATTGTCTTGCGCACAAGAGTTTCCTGTGTGGTTCCGGGCAACCGATTCCGGAACCTGTTTTCAATGTTGTACTTTGTTGGATTAAAACGATGCCAACCATCAATCAACTGATTAGCAAACCACGTGTCCGCGCGATCGTGAAGAGCAAGTCGCCGGCGCTGGAAAACAGCCCGCAAAAGCGCGGTGTCTGCACCCGCGTGTACACCACCACCCCGAAGAAGCCGAACTCGGCGCTGCGTAAGGTGGCCAAGGTGCGTCTGACCAACGGTTTCGAAGTCATTTCGTACATCGGCGGTGAAGGCCACAACCTGCAAGAACACAGCGTCGTGCTGATCCGCGGCGGCCGTGTGAAGGACTTGCCGGGTGTGCGTTACCACATGGTTCGCGGTGCACTGGATACCCAGGGCGTCAAGGATCGTAAGCAAGCTCGCTCGAAGTACGGTGCCAAGCGCGCCAAGGCAGCGAAGAAGTAATAATTGGTGTTTATCATGACGCTTTCGCGCGTCGTGTGAACAGACTCAGAGTCGGTCCAGGTTGGGCCGAGTAAGTGGAAGCCATGATGGCTCTCCGCGAGTGCAGGCGAAGTTGAAGCAGGGTTCGCCCACTCAACTGAAGATTGAAAGGAATCGAAATGCCACGTCGTCGTGAAGTCCCCAAGCGGGAAATTCTGCCGGATCCGAAGTTCGGCAACGTTGAAGTCGCCAAGTTTGTGAACGTGCTGATGCTGTCGGGCAAGAAGTCCGTCGCTGAAAACATCATCTACGGTGCCTTCGACTACATCCAGACCAAGTCGGGCAAGGACCCGCTGGAAGTGTTCTCTGCAGCCCTGAACAACTGCAAGCCGATGGTGGAAGTGAAGTCCCGCCGCGTCGGTGGCGCCAACTACCAGGTGCCCGTTGAAGTGCGTCCGGTGCGCCGTATGGCCCTGTCGATGCGCTGGCTGCGTGAAGCCGCCAACAAGCGCAGCGAAAAGTCGATGCCGCAGCGCCTGGGTGGTGAACTGATGGAAGCCGCCGAAGGCCGTGGCGGCGCCATGAAGCGTCGTGATGAAGTGCACCGTATGGCAGAAGCGAACAAGGCGTTCTCGCACTTCCGCTTCTAATCAAGACTGGGCCGGGACGTACCCTATCCGGGTGTTTCCAGGCCTGCATCTAAATTGGTTCGAGCCGAGCGTTTATTTGAAAAAAATGACGCTCGGTTTCGTGCATTAAAGACTTAGGAATAAATCATGGCTCGCAAGACCCCCATTGAGCGCTACCGCAACATCGGTATCTCCGCGCACATCGATGCTGGCAAGACCACCACGACCGAGCGCGTGCTGTTCTACACCGGTGTGAACCACAAGATCGGTGAAGTGCACGACGGCGCCGCCACCATGGACTGGATGGAACAGGAACAAGAGCGCGGCATCACCATCACGTCCGCAGCGACCACCTGTTACTGGAAGGGCATGGCGAACAACTTCCCGGCCCACCACATCAACATCATCGATACCCCGGGTCACGTTGACTTCACCATCGAAGTGGAACGTTCGATGCGCGTGCTCGACGGCGCCTGCATGGTCTACTGTGCAGTGGGCGGCGTGCAGCCGCAGTCGGAAACCGTGTGGCGTCAGGCCAACAAGTACAAGGTCCCGCGTCTGGCCTTCGTCAACAAGATGGACCGTACCGGTGCCAACTTCTTCAAGGTCTACGAGCAGATGCGTGCTCGCCTGAAGGCCAACCCGATCCCGATGCAAGTGCCTATCGGCGCCGAAGAAAACTTCGAAGGCGTGATCGACCTGGTCAAGATGCGTGCGATCTACTGGGACGACGCTTCCCAGGGCATGAAGTTCGACTACCGCGACATCCCCGAGCACCTGAAGGCTGACGCGCAGAAGTGGCGTGAAAACCTGGTCGAAACCGCTGCTGAAGCATCGGAAGACCTGATGAACAAGTACCTGGAAGAAGGCGACCTGACCGAAGCCGAAATCAAGGGCGCGATCCGTCAACGCACCATCTCCGGCGAAATCGTCCCGATGATGTGCGGCACCGCCTTCAAGAACAAGGGCGTGCAAGCGATGCTGGACGGCGTCGTTGAATACCTGCCGTCGCCGGTGGACATTCCCCCGGTTCCGGGCCTGAACGAAGACGACGAGCCGGTCGTGCGCGAAGCCAAGGACGACGAGAAGTTCTCCGCCCTGGCCTTCAAGATCGCTACCGACCCGTTCGTTGGCCAGCTGTGCTTCATCCGCTGCTACTCCGGTACCCTGAACTCGGGCGACACCGTGCTGAACTCGGTGAAGTCGAAGAAGGAGCGTATCGGCCGTATCGTTCAGATGCACGCCAACCAGCGTGAAGAAATCAAGGAAATGATGGCCGGTGACATCGCCGCCGTCGTGGGCCTGAAGGACACCACCACCGGTGACACCCTGTGTGACGACAAGGCAATGGTCGTGCTGGAGCGCATGGTCTTCCCCGAGCCGGTGATCTCGCAGGCTGTGGAACCCAAGACCAAGGCCGACCAGGAAAAGATGGGCCTGGCCCTGAACCGCCTGGCTGCTGAAGATCCGTCGTTCCGCGTGCGTACCGACGAAGAATCGGGCCAGACCATCATCGCCGGTATGGGCGAGCTGCACCTGGACATCATCGTTGACCGCATGAAGCGTGAATTCAACGTGGAAGCCACCGTTGGCAAGCCGCAAGTGGCTTACCGCGAAACCATCCGCAAGACCTGCGAAGAATCCGAAGGCAAGTTCGTCAAGCAGTCGGGTGGCCGTGGTCAGTACGGTCACGTCGTCCTGAAGATCGAGCCGCAAGAAGCCGGCAAGGGCTTCGAGTTCGTCGACGCGATCAAGGGCGGTACCGTTCCTCGCGAATTCATCCCGGCCGTTGAAAAGGGCGTGCGTGAAACCCTGAACACCGGCGTGCTGGCGGGTTACCCTGTCGTTGACGTCAAGGTCACCCTGTTCTTCGGTTCGTACCACGATGTGGACTCGAACGAAAACGCCTTCCGCATGGCCGGTTCGATGGCCTTCAAGGAAGGTTGCCGCCGCGCCAGCCCCGTCATCCTGGAACCGATGATGGCTGTCGAAGTGGAAACCCCGGAAGATTACGCCGGTACCGTGATGGGCGACCTGTCCTCCCGCCGTGGCATGGTCCAGGGCATGGATGAAATCGCCGGCGGTGGTGGCAAGATCATCAAGGCGGAAGTGCCCCTGTCGGAAATGTTTGGTTACTCGACCACGCTGCGTTCGGCTACCCAAGGCCGTGCAACCTACTCGATGGAATTCAAGCACTACTCCGAAGCGCCCAAGAACGTGATCGACGCAATCGTCACTTCCAAGGCCAAGTAAGTTGCAGGAATGGCGATCCCTTCCGAGTGGAGGGGATCGCTGGCTGGATCACCAGCCTTACATTGAATATTGAACATCGAACATATCGTTCTTTTGAAGGAAATTTAAAATGGCAAAAGGCAAGTTTGAACGGACCAAGCCGCACGTGAACGTCGGCACCATCGGTCACGTTGACCACGGCAAGACCACCCTGACCGCTGCAATCGCAACCGTTCTGTCGAAGAAGTTCGGCGGCGAAGCGAAGGCCTACGACCAGATCGACGCAGCGCCGGAAGAAAAGGCACGCGGCATCACCATCAACACCGCGCACGTCGAATACGAAACCGCAAACCGCCACTACGCGCACGTTGACTGCCCAGGCCACGCCGACTATGTGAAGAACATGATCACCGGCGCAGCCCAGATGGACGGCGCGATCCTGGTGTGCTCGGCCGCTGACGGCCCGATGCCCCAGACACGCGAACACATCCTGCTGTCGCGTCAGGTTGGCGTGCCTTACATCATCGTCTTCCTGAACAAGGCTGACATGGTGGACGACGCTGAACTGCTGGAACTGGTGGAAATGGAAGTCCGCGAACTGCTGTCGAAGTACGAGTTCCCTGGCGACGACCTGCCCATCGTGAAGGGTTCGGCCAAGCTGGCGCTGGAAGGCGACACCGGTCCCCTGGGCGAGCAAGCCATCATGGCCCTGGCCGAAGCCCTGGACACCTACATCCCGACCCCGGAACGTGCCGTTGACGGTACCTTCCTGATGCCGGTGGAAGACGTGTTCTCGATCTCCGGCCGTGGCACCGTGGTGACCGGTCGCGTTGAGCGCGGCATCATCAAGGTCGGCGAAGAAATCGAAATCGTCGGTATCGCTGACACCCAGAAGACCACCTGCACCGGCGTGGAAATGTTCCGCAAGCTGCTGGACCAGGGTCAAGCTGGCGACAACGTTGGCGTGCTGCTGCGCGGCACCAAGCGTGAAGACGTGCAGCGTGGCCAGGTTCTGGCCAAGCCGGGTTCGATCAAGCCGCACAAGCACTTCACCGGCGAGATCTATGTTCTGTCGAAGGATGAAGGCGGCCGTCACACCCCGTTCTTCAACAACTACCGTCCGCAGTTCTACTTCCGTACCACTGACGTGACCGGTGCGATCGAACTGCCGAAGGACAAGGAAATGGTCATGCCGGGCGACAACGTGTCGATCACCGTGCAACTGATCAACCCGATCGCCATGGAAGAAGGTCTGCGCTTCGCTATCCGTGAAGGCGGCCGTACCGTCGGCGCCGGCGTGGTTGCCAAGATCTTCGACTGATCGTCGGATCAGCAGTAGCAGTACCCCAGTAACACTAGTCGCATTTTTAACATCGCCGGGGATGATCCCCATCCCCGGTTCGTTCTTTAAAGGAAAATCATGTCGGTTCCTAGCCAAAAAATCCGTATCCGTCTGAAAGCTTTCGACTATCGTCTGATCGACCAGTCCGCACTGGAAATCGTTGACACCGCCAAGCGTACCGGCGCTGTCGTCAAGGGCCCGGTTCCCCTGCCGACCCGCATCCAGCGCTTCGACGTTCTGCGTTCGCCGCACGTCAACAAGACCTCCCGCGATCAGTTCGAAATCCGTACCCATCAGCGCCTGATGGATATCGTCGATCCGACCGACAAGACGGTTGACGCATTGATGAAGCTGGACCTGCCCGCTGGCGTTGATGTTGAAATCAAGCTGCAGTAATCAGCTGGCATAGTGTTGGAAAAGCGCACAACCTCGGTTGTGCGCTTTTGTTTTACGGGCTATAATGCTCGGCTTCGATGTGGATTTTGCGTTTGCAAAGCCCATAATTTATGGTAGTACGAACATCAGCCCCGCCCAATCGCAGGCGGGAATGGAGAAAACAATGAGCCTGGGCCTTGTTGGTCGCAAGGTTGGTATGATGCGCATCTTCACGGAAGATGGGGATTCGATCCCTGTGACCGTGCTGGACGTGTCCAACAACCGCGTGACTCAAATCAAAACGCCTGAAGTGGATGGTTATTCCGCTGTTCAGGTGACCTTCGGTCAACGCCGCGCTTCGCGCGTGGTGAAAGCCGCCGCCGGCCACTTCGCCAAAGCTGGCGTCGAGGCAGGTACTGTCCTCAAAGAATTCCGTGTTGACGCTTCCAAGGCTGCCGAACTGAAGGCTGGCGACGTCGTTGGCATCGGCATGTTTGAAGCTGGCCAGAAAGTCGACGTGCAAGGCGTGTCGATCGGTAAGGGCTACGCCGGTACCATCAAGCGTTACAACTTCTCGTCGGGTCGCGCGACCCACGGTAACTCCCGCTCGCACAACGTTCCTGGCTCCATCGGTATGGCGCAGGATCCGGGCCGCGTGTTCCCCGGCAAGCGCATGACCGGTCATCTGGGTGATGTCAAGACCACCGTCCAGAACCTGGAAATCGCCCGTGTGGACGCAGAGCGTCAGTTGCTGCTGGTGAAGGGTGCCGTTCCTGGCGCCAAGAACGGTCAAGTGATCGTTTCGCCGGCAGTCAAAGTCAAAGCGAAGAAGGGGGCTTAATAATGGAACTGAAGCTCCTGAATGACCAAGGTCAAGCTGCTTCGAACGTCGCCGCACCGGATACCATTTTCGGTCGTGACTACAACGAAGCCCTGATCCACCAGGTCGTGGTTGCCTACCAAGCCAACGCGCGTAGCGGCAATCGCAAGCAAAAGGATCGTGAAGAAGTCAGCCACACCACCAAGAAGCCCTGGCGTCAAAAGGGTACTGGCCGTGCACGTGCCGGTATGTCCTCGTCGCCTCTGTGGCGCGGTGGTGGCCGTATCTTCCCGAACTCGCCTGACGAAAACTTCACCCACAAGGTC
The DNA here is from genome assembly GCF_057961335.1 of Herbaspirillum sp. Her4. NCBI lineage: Bacteria > Pseudomonadati > Pseudomonadota > Betaproteobacteria > Burkholderiales > Oxalobacteraceae > Herbaspirillum > Herbaspirillum sp. Her4. The sequence continues at coordinate 1,243,235 of NZ_CM176330.1, forward strand.
AACAAGAAGATGTATCGCGCAGGTGTCTGCTCGATCCTGTCCCAGTTGGCTCGTGAAGGCCGCCTGTCGGTCGTCGAAGAGTTCGCCGTCGAAGCCCCGAAGACCAAGCTGCTGGCCCAGAAGTTGAAGGGCATGGGCATGGAATCGGTGCTGGTTATTACCGACAGCCTGGACGAAAAGCTGCTGCTGGCCTCGCGCAACCTGCCGGGCGTGCTGGTGGTCGAGCCGCGTCAAGCTGATCCCGTGTCGCTGGTGTACTTCAAGAATGTCTTGATCACCAAGCCGGCTCTGGCAAAGATTGAGGAGTTGCTGGCATGAACGCAATCGTGAAACATAGCGAAGAGCGCCTGATGAAGGTGCTGCTGGCACCGGTGATCTCCGAAAAGGCAACCTTTGTCGCCGAGAAGAACGAGCAAGTCGTCTTCCTGGTCGCCAAGGACGCTACCAAGCTGGAAGTCAAGGCCGCCGTCGAACTGCTGTTCAAGGTGGAAGTGGAATCGGTGCAAGTCGCCAACCGTCAGGGCAAGCAGAAGCGCTCGCGCAACGGTATGGGCCGCCGCAACCACACCCGCCGTGCTTTCGTCAGCCTGAAGCCGGGTCAAGAAATCAACTTCACCGAGGAGGCTAAATAATGGCACTCGTAAAAGTGAAGCCGACCTCGCCCGGTCGGCGCGGCATGGTCAAGGTCGTCAATCCCGACCTGTACAAGGGCCGTCCGCTGGCATCGCTGGTCGAAAAGAAGTCCAAGACCGCCGGCCGTAACAACAACGGCCACATCACCACCCGCCACATCGGCGGTGGTCACAAGCAGCACTACCGTGTTGTCGACTTCCGTCGCAACAAGGATGGTATTCCTGCCAAGGTTGAGCGTATCGAATACGACCCGAACCGTACCGCGCACATCGCACTGCTGTGCTACGCGGACGGCGAGCGCAAGTACATCATCGCTCCCAAGGGCGTGTCGGTTGGCGATCAGCTGATCAGCGGTTCTGAAGCTCCGATCAAGTCGGGCAACACTCTGCCGATCCGCAACATCCCCGTCGGTACCACCATCCACTGCGTGGAAATGCTGCCGGGCAAGGGCGCGCAAATCGCCCGTACCGCTGGCGCCGCTGTCGTGCTGATGGCACGCGAAGGCACCTACGCTCAGGTTCGTCTGCGTTCCGGTGAAGTGCGTCGCGTTCACATCGAATGCCGCGCCACCATCGGTGAAGTCGGTAACGGCGAGCACAACCTGCGCAAGATCGGTAAGGCCGGTGCAACCCGTTGGCGCGGTGTGCGTCCGACCGTTCGTGGCGTTGTCATGAACCCGGTGGATCACCCGCACGGTGGTGGTGAAGGCAAGACCGCCGCTGGCCGTCACCCGGTTTCCCCGTGGGGCCAGCAGACCAAGGGCAAGAAGACTCGTAGCAACAAGCGTACGACTTCGATGATTGTCTCGCGTCGCGGCAAGAAATAAAGGATAAAACATGACACGTTCATTGAAAAAAGGTCCTTTCTGCGACGCCCACCTGGTGAAAAAGGTTGAGGCTGCCCAGGCTACCAAGGACAAGAAGCCGATCAAGACCTGGTCGCGTCGTTCGACCATCATGCCGGACTTCATCGGCCTGACGATTGCCGTGCACAATGGCAAGGCACACGTGCCGGTCTATGTGTCGGAAAACATGGTTGGTCACAAGCTCGGCGAATTCGCGCTGACCCGTACTTTCAAGGGTCACGCTGCCGATAAGAAGGCTAAGAAATAAGGTCCTATGATGGAAACTAAAGCTACTCTGCGCGGTGTGCACCTGTCGGCCCAGAAAGGCCGCCTGGTTGCAGACCTGATCCGCGGTAAAAAAGTTGATCAGGCACTGAATATCTTGGCCTTCAGCCCCAAGAAGGGCGCGGTCATCATCAAGAAGGTTCTGGAGTCCGCTATCGCGAACGCCGAACACAACGATGGTGCCGACATTGACGAGCTGAAAGTCAAGACCATTTATGTGGAAAAGGGTGCGGTCCTCAAGCGCTTCACGGCGCGTGCTAAGGGCCGTGGTGATCGTATTTCCAAGCAGTCGTGTCACATTTACGTGACCGTCGGAAACTAAGGAGTCACGATGGGACAGAAGATTCATCCAACCGGTTTCCGTCTGGCGGTTACGCGTAACTGGGGCTCGCGTTGGTATGCAGGCAACAACAACTTTGCCGACATGCTCAACGAGGACCTGAAGGTCCGCGCTTACCTGAAGAAGAAGCTGAAGAACGCTTCGGTTGGCCGCGTGGTCATCGAGCGTCCGGCCAAGAACGCCCGCATCACCATTTACAGCTCCCGTCCGGGCGTTGTGATTGGCAAGAAGGGCGAAGACATCGAAGTGCTGAAGTCGGCACTGGCCAAGCTGATGGGCGTGCCCGTGCACGTCAATATCGAAGAAATCCGCAAGCCGGAAGCCGATGCTCAGCTGATCGCTGACTCGATCTGCCAGCAGCTGGAAAAGCGCATCATGTTCCGTCGCGCCATGAAGCGTGCGATGCAGAACGCCATGCGTCTGGGCGCCCAAGGCATCAAGATCATGTCGTCGGGCCGTCTGAACGGCATCGAAATCGCACGTACCGAATGGTACCGCGAAGGCCGTGTGCCTCTGCACACCCTGCGTGCCGATATCGACTATGGCTTCGGCGAAGCTGAAACCACCTACGGCATCATCGGTGTGAAGGTGTGGGTCTACAAGGGCGATCGCCTGGCAAACGGCGAATCGCCGGTGCTGGTCGGCGAACTGGAAGACGACAAGAAGCGTCGTGGTCCCCGTCGTGACGACGGCAAGCCGGGTGCACGTCCCCGCTCCAAGACTGGTGCTCCTGGCGCCGGTGCAAAGCGTGGCGGTGGTCGTCCTCAAGCTGCCGATGCCGGTGTATCGGCTGAGAAAGCAGGAGAATAATCATGCTGCAACCAGCACGTAGAAAATATCGTAAAGAACAAAAAGGTCGTAACACCGGCATTTCGCACACCCGCGGAACCGCCGTCTCGTTCGGCGATTTTGGTCTGAAGGCAACCGGCCGCGGCCGTATCACTGCCCGTCAGATCGAAGCTGCTCGTCGTGCGATGACCCGTCACATCAAGCGCGGTGGTCGTATCTGGATCCGCGTTTTCCCGGACAAGCCAATTTCCCAGAAGCCCGCAGAAGTGCGTATGGGTAACGGCAAGGGTAATCCGGAGTACTACGTGGCTGAAATCCAGCCGGGTAAGGTACTGTACGAGATGGACGGTGTGGACGAAGCCCTGGCGCGCGAGGCGTTCCGTTTGGCTGCTGCCAAATTGCCGCTGTCGACGACTTTCGTTGTTCGCCAAGTCGGTCAATAATTAGGAGCGGAACATGAAAGCATCTGAACTCCGCGGTAAGGACAAGGCAGGACTGGAAAAGGAACTGGGCGAGCTGTTGAAAGCTCAGTTCAGCCTGCGCATGCAAATTGCGACCCAGCAACTGAACAATACCGCACAGCTGAAGAAGGTACGTCGCGACATCGCACGTGTGAAAACTGTGATCAACTCGAAGGATGGCCAACAATGAACGATCAAGTGAAACAAGCGCTCAAGCGCACGCTGATTGGCAAAGTTGTGTCGGACAAGATGGATAAGACCGTCACTGTCGAAATCGAGCGTCAAATGAAGCACCCGCTGTACGGCAAGATCATCAAGCGCACCAAGAAGTACCACGCGCATGATGAGCAAAACACGGCGAAGGCCGGCGATGTGGTGGAAATCACCGAAAGCCGTCCGATCTCCAAGACGAAGGCGTGGACTGTGACCCGTGTGGTACAGGAAGCACAAATCGTTTAAGTAGCAAAGGTAGTACTTGCGTGCTCGATATTATGGTGCCATAATATCGAGCTCTTTCTTTGCAAAGTAAAGTTTGCAAAGAGAGGCTCAAGAGTAGCTCTATTCGTCCCCTAACTAGCGAGTTCGCTTGCTAACAGGACCAAGACTGACCGCCAGCGCATCCTGCGAAGCGGATTAAGTTGGGAAAGAAAATATCATGATTCAAACTGAAAGCCGGCTCGAAGTGGCCGACAACACTGGTGCGCGCGAAGTTCTGTGCATCAAGGTCTTGGGTGGTTCCAAGCGCCGCTATGCGGGCATTGGCGATGTGATCAAGGTTACTGTCAAGAGCGCAGCACCGCGTGGTCGCGTCAAGAAGGGTGAAATTTATAACGCTGTCGTCGTTCGCACCGCCAAGGGCGTGCGTCGTCAGGATGGTTCGCTGGTCAAGTTCGATGGTAATGCTGCCGTCCTGCTGAACGCCAAGCTGGAGCCCATCGGCACCCGTATCTTTGGGCCGGTGACTCGTGAGCTGCGTACAGAGCGCTTCATGAAGATCGTCTCCCTGGCGCCTGAAGTTCTGTAAGGAGTAGTCATGGCAAAGATTCGTAAAAACGATGAAGTCATCGTGTTGACCGGCAAAGACAAGGGCAAGCGCGGTGTCGTGACTGCTCGTGTGGACTCCGATTATGTCATCGTGGAAGGCGTGAATGTCGCAAAGAAGGCGACCCGTCCGAACCCGATGACGGGTGCAACTGGCGGCATCGTCGATAAGCTGATGCCAATTCATGTGTCGAACGTCGCGTTGTTCAACGCTGCGACCGGCAAGGCAGATCGTGTGGCTTACAAGGAAGTGGACGGCAAGAAGGTCCGCGCTTACAAGTCCAACGGCGAAGTCGTTAAGGTTTAAACATCATGGCACGTCTTCAACAGTTTTATAAAGATAAGGTCGTCGCCGATCTGACTACGAAGTATTCGTACAAGTCGGTGATGGAAGTTCCGCGCATCCTGAAGATCACCCTGAATATGGGTCTGTCCGAAGCAGTTGCGGACAAGAAGATCATCGAGCACGCCGTTGGCGATCTGACCAAGATCGCTGGCCAGAAGCCGGTGGTGACCAAGGCTCGCAAGGCTATCGCAGGTTTCAAGATCCGCGAAGGCTACCCGATCGGTTGCATGGTGACCCTGCGTGGCGCCCGCATGTACGAATTCCTGGATCGTCTGATCACCGTGGCCCTGCCGCGCGTGCGTGACTTCCGTGGCGTGTCCGGTCGTGCGTTCGATGGTCGTGGCAACTACAACATCGGTGTGAAAGAGCAGATCATCTTCCCCGAAATTGAGTACGACAAGATCGATGCACTGCGTGGCATGAACATCAGCATCACCACGACTGCAAAGACCGACGACGAAGCGAAGGCGCTTCTCGCCGCATTTAAATTCCCGTTCAGAAACTGAGGATGCCATGGCAAAACTGGCACTGATTAACCGTGAACAGAAGCGCGCAGAAATGGTGAAGAAGTATGCTGCCAAGCGCGCCGAGTTGAAGGCTATTATCGACGACCAATCGAAGTCGGAAGAAGAGCGTTACGAAGCCCGCCTGAAGCTGCAGGCTCTGCCGCGTAACTCCGCTCCGACCCGCCAGCGCAACCGTTGCGCGCTGACTGGCCGTCCCCGTGGTACTTTCCGCAAGTTCGGATTGGGCCGTATCAAGGTCCGTGAAATCGCCATGCGCGGCGAAATCCCGGGTTTGACCAAAGCTAGCTGGTAATAGGAGAAGAAGCAATGAGTATGAGCGATCCTATCGCCGATATGCTGACCCGTATCCGCAATGCGCAAGGCGTGAACAAGACTACCGTCGTCATGCCGTCTTCCAAAGTGAAGGTCGCCATTGCCAACGTCCTCAAGGACGAGGGCTATATCGAAGATTTCGCCGTAGTTGCCGCTGATGGCAAGGCTGAATTGAAAATCGGTTTGAAGTATTACGCTGGCCGTCCGGTCATCGAGCGCCTGGAGCGCGTGTCCCGTCCGGGTCTGCGCATCTACAAGGGCAAGGACGATATCCCCAACGTCATGAATGGCCTGGGTGTGGCAATCGTGTCCACGCCGCGCGGCGTGATGACTGATCGCAAAGCACGCGCAACCGGTGTCGGTGGCGAAGTGATTTGCTACGTGGCCTAAGGAGTGCAAGATGTCTCGTGTAGGTAAAATGCCTGTTGCACTGCCGAATGGCGCGGAAGCGACCATCACTGCAGAGCAAATCACCGTCAAGGGCCCGCTGGGCTCCTTGACCCAACCGCTGACCAAGAAGGTCAAGGTGGTCAACAACAATGGCTCGCTGAGCTTCGAAGTGGCTGATGACAGCCGCGAAGCCAACGCGATGTCGGGCACCCTGCGTGCTCTGGTCAACAACATGGTCAACGGCGTCACCAAGGGCTTCGAAAAGAAGCTGAACCTGGTTGGCGTGGGTTTCCGTGCACAAGCACAAGGCGACAAGCTGAACCTGTCGCTGGGCTTCTCGCACCCCATCGTTCACCAGATGCCCGCCGGCATCAAGGTTGAGACCCCGACCCAGACCGAAATCCTGATCAAGGGTATCGATCGCCAGGTGGTTGGCCAGGTCGCCGCTGAAATTCGCGCGTACCGCGAACCCGAGCCCTACAAGGGCAAGGGTGTGCGCTACGCTGACGAAGTGGTGACGCTCAAAGAAACCAAGAAGAAGTAATAGGGGTTGACGATGGACAAGAAACAATCTCGCCTGCGCCGTGCGACTCAGACTCGCGCCAAGATCGCAGAACTGAAGGTGAATCGTCTGGCTGTGCACCGTACCAACACGCACATCTACGCCAGCGTCATCGGCCCCGACGCCAACGTGCTGGCTTCCGCTTCCACCCTGGAAGCAGAAGTCCGCGCCCAGCTGGCAGGTCAGACCGGCAAGGGCGGCAATGCTGCCGCTGCTGCCCTGATCGGCAAGCGCGTGGCGGAGAAGGCTCTGAAGGCCGGTGTGACTGAAGTCGCATTCGACCGCTCCGGTTTCCGTTATCACGGTCGCGTCAAGGCGCTGGCTGAGGCTGCGCGTGAAGCCGGCCTGAAGTTCTAAGGATTATCGATCATGGCAAAAATGCAATCGAAAACGCAAAGCGACAAGCCAGATGACGGCATGCGCGAAAAAATGATCGCGGTCAACCGCGTCACCAAGGTGGTGAAGGGCGGCCGCATCATGGGTTTTGCAGCGCTGGCAGTGGTCGGTGACGGCGATGGCCGTATCGGCATGGGCAAGGGCAAGTCGAAGGAAGTGCCCGTTGCCGTGCAGAAGGCGATGGAAGAAGCTCGTCGCAAGCTGATCAAGGTGACCCTGAAGAACGGTACCGTGCAACACACCGTCATCGGCAAGCACGGCGCTTCGTCGGTGATGATCTCGCCGGCCAAGGACGGTACTGGCGTCATCGCCGGTGGTCCGATGCGCGCGATCTTCGAGGTGATGGGCGTGACCAACGTGGTGGCCAAGTCGACTGGTTCGACCAACCCCTACAACATGGTCCGTGCCACCCTGGACGGTCTGTCGAAGATGAACACTCCGGCTGAAATTGCTGCCAAGCGCGGCAAGTCGGTCGAAGAAATCCTGGGCTAAGGTGATCGAGATGGCTAACACAATCAAAGTCAAACTGGTCAAGGGTCTGATCGGTACTCGTCAGGACCACCGCGCTACCGTGCGCGGTCTGGGTCTGCGTCGTGTCAACTCGGTGTCCGAACTGGAAGACACCCCGTCGGTGCGCGGCATGATCAACAAAGTGTCCTATCTTGTGAAAGTTGTGTCGTAAGCCGCGGCTTGCGAACGGAGCGAATCATGCAATTAAACACTATCCAACCCGCAGACGGCGCCAAGCACGCTAAGCGTCGCGTCGGTCGTGGTATCGGCTCTGGCCTGGGCAAGACCGCTGGTCGTGGCCACAAGGGTCAGAAGTCGCGTTCGGGCGGTTTCCACAAGGTCGGCTTTGAAGGCGGCCAGATGCCCCTGCAACGTCGTCTGCCCAAGCGCGGTTTCAAGTCGCTGGCAACGCCTTACAAGGCTGAAGTGCGCCTGTCCGACCTGGAAAAGCTGCCCGTCGCCGAGATCGACGTGCTGGCACTGAAGCAAGCCGGCCTCGTGTCGGAACTGGCTCGTGTCGTGCGTATCATCAAGGCTGGCGAACTGACCAAGAAGGTAACCGTCAAGGGTCTGATCGCAACCGCTGGTGCCAAGGCCGCTATCGAAGCTGCCGGTGGTTCCATCGCTGAGTGATCCGGTCCCGGAGCATTAATTGGCAACTACTCCTCAATTAGCAAAAGGTGCCGCAAAAGGATTCCCCTGGGGTCGTTTGTGGTTCCTGCTGGGGGCGTTGATCGTTTATCGCATCGGTGCACATATCCCGGTTCCGGGTATTGATCCGACGCAGTTGGCGCAGCTGTTCAAGCAGAATCAGGGCGGCATTCTGGGCATGTTCAACATGTTCTCCGGTGGTGCCCTGTCGCGCTTCACGATCTTCGCACTGGGGATCATGCCGTATATCTCGGCATCGATCATCATGCAGCTGCTGTCGGTGGTTTCGCCGCAGCTGGAAGCATTGAAGAAAGAGGGTGAAGCCGGTCGTCGCAAGATCACGCAGTACACCCGTTACGGCACCCTGGTGCTGGCGACCTTCCAGGCGCTGGGCATCGCGGTGGCGCTGGAATCGCAAGCCGGCCTGGTGCTGGATCCGGGTCTGGCCTTCCGTCTGACCACGGTGGTGACCTTGATTACCGGTACGATGTTCCTGATGTGGCTGGGTGAACAGATCACTGAACGTGGTTTGGGCAATGGCATCTCGATCATCATCTTCGCCGGTATTGCGGCAGGTCTGCCGAATGCTCTGGGTGGCTTGTTCGAGCTGGTCCGTACCGGTTCGATGAACGCCCTGTCGGCAATCCTGATCTGCGTGATCGTGGCTCTGGTGACGTTCCTGGTGGTCTTCATCGAACGTGGCCAGCGCAAGATCCTGGTGAACTATGCGAAGCGTCAGGTCGGCAACAAGATCTACGGTGGCCAGAGCAGCCACTTGCCGCTGAAGCTGAACATGGCTGGCGTGATTCCGCCGATCTTTGCATCGTCGATCATCCTGTTCCCGGCCACGATCACCAGCTGGTTCACCTCCGGTGATACGTCCAATCCCTTCATTCGTTTTCTGAAGGATCTGGCGGCATCGATGGCACCAGGCGAACCGATCCATGCCTTGCTGTACGCGGTAGCTATCGTTTTCTTCTGCTTCTTCTACACCGCACTGGTGTTCAACAGCAAGGAAACGGCAGACAACCTGAAGAAGAGTGGTGCTTTTGTTCCGGGTATCCGTCCGGGTGACCAGACAGCGCGTTATATCGACAAGATCCTGATGCGCCTGACCCTGGCCGGCGCCGTGTACATCACCTTGGTGTGCCTGCTGCCAGAGTTCCTGATTGCACGCTGGAAGGTACCATTCTACTTCGGTGGCACATCGCTGCTGATCATTGTGGTCGTGACGATGGATTTCATGGCCCAAGTGCAGAACTATGTGATGTCGCAGCAGTATGAATCGTTGCTCCGCAAAGCTAATTTCAAGGGTGGCATGACACCGCGATAAGCGGGCTCATGCTCCAGGGAAGAAGACACGGAATGGCAAAAGACGACGTTATTCAGATGCAGGGCGAGATTCTTGAAAATCTGCCCAACGCGACATTCAGGGTTAAGTTGGAAAACGGTCACGTTGTACTCGGCCATATTTCCGGCAAGATGCGCATGAATTACATCCGTATCCTGCCCGGCGATAAGGTAACGGTGGAACTGACGCCTTACGATTTGAGCCGGGCACGTATCGTGTTCCGAACCAAGTAACAGTGAAACATTGAAAGAAAGAGGGCCACAATGAAAGTGCTCGCATCAGTCAAGCGGATCTGCCGCAACTGCAAAATCATCAAGCGCAATGGTATCGTTCGTGTGATCTGCACCGAACCTCGCCATAAGCAGCGCCAGGGTTAACTTAACGTTATTGATCGAGGAATAACGAATGGCACGTATTGCAGGGGTCAACATCCCCAACCATCAGCACACCGTAATCGGCCTGACCGCCATCTATGGTATTGGCCGTCCGCGCGCACAAGACATTTGCGCTGCTACCGGCGTTCCGACCAACAAGAAGGTCAAGGACCTGGACGATAACGAGCTGGAAAAGCTGCGTGACGAAATCGCCAAGTTCGTCGTGGAAGGCGATCTGCGCCGTGAGTTGTCCATGAACATCAAGCGTTTGATGGACCTGGGTTGCTACCGCGGTCTGCGTCACCGTCGTGGCCTGCCGGTTCGTGGTCAACGCACCCGCACCAACGCCCGTACTCGCAAGGGTCCGCGCAAGGCCGCTCAATCGCTGAAGAAATAATCCCGGCAGGCGCAAGCACTGGTCGGATTCAAGGAAGAAATTATGGCAAAGTCCCCCAACAACGCAGCAGCATCGCGTGTTCGTAAGAAAGTCAAGAAGAACGTTGCTGAAGGCATCGCGCACGTTCACGCTTCGTTCAACAACACCATCATCACGATCACCGACCGTCAGGGCAACGCTCTGTCGTGGGCAACTTCGGGTGGTGCTGGCTTCAAGGGTTCGCGCAAGTCGACTCCGTTCGCAGCCCAGGTCGCCGCTGAAAGCGCCGGCAAGGTTGCCATCGAATGCGGCATCAAGAACCTGGAAGTGCGTATCAAGGGCCCCGGCCCGGGCCGTGAATCCGCAGTGCGCGCTCTGAACAACCTGGGCATCAAGATCACCCAGATCCAGGACGTGACTCCGGTCCCGCACAACGGCTGCCGTCCGCCGAAGCGCCGTCGCATCTAAGTTGTAGTATAATCTTGCGCTTTCGCCTGTTCGTCAGGCAAAAGCGCAGGCAAATCACCCGCCAATCACCTTGGCGGGTTTTGTTCTTAAGACCACTGTCTGGCCGCATGCAGGTCAGACTAGCGTCCGGCAACATGGGACGTCATTGATAAAGGAAATACCGTGGCACGTTATATCGGACCGAAAGCAAAACTCTCCCGCCGCGAAGGCACCGACCTGTTCCTCAAGAGCGCACGCCGCTCGCTGGATTCCAAGTGCAAGCTGGATTCCAAGCCGGGTCAGCACGGCCGCACTTCGGGCGCCCGCACCTCCGACTACGGCAACCAGCTGCGTGAAAAGCAGAAGGTCAAGCGCATGTACGGCGTCCTCGAGCGCCAGTTCCGCCGCTACTTCGCTGAAGCCGACCGCCGCAAGGGCAACACCGGCGAAACCCTGCTGAAGCTGCTGGAATCGCGCCTGGACAACGTCGTCTACCGCATGGGCTTCGGCTCGACCCGCGCTGAAGCGCGTCAGCTGGTGTCCCACAAGGCCCTGACCGTGAACGGTCAAGTCGTGAACATCGCTTCGTACTCCGTCAAGGCTGGCGACGTCATCGCCATCCGTGAAAAGGCCAAGAAGCAAGTGCGTATCGCCGAAGCCCTGTCGCTGGCCGAGTCGAACGGTTTCCCGCAGTGGGTTTCCGTGGATTCGAAGAAGCTGGAAGGCACCTTCAAGTCCTCGCCGGACCGTAGCGAAATCGCTGCCGACGTCAACGAATCGCTGATCGTCGAACTGTACTCGCGTTAATTCGTAGTACCGCCGTACCCCTGTGCCCACCTCATGGTGGGCATTTTTCCGAACTGCCATCAGCCTTATCGGTGTAACGAGCCGAGGGTATTGAAAAGGACAATTCATGCAAAACAGTTTGTTGAAGCCCCGCATCATCGAAGTGGAAACCCTGGCCCCCGGTCACGCAAAGGTCGTGATGGAGCCGTTCGAGCGTGGTTACGGTCACACCCTGGGCAACGCGCTGCGTCGCGTCCTGCTGTCGACCATGAGCGGTTACGCTCCCACCGAAGTCACCATCGCTGGCGTCGTGCACGAGTACTCCTCGCTGGACGGTGTGCAGGAAGACGTCGTCGACATTCTGCTGAACCTGAAGGGCGTGGTCTTCAAGCTGCACAACCGTGACGAAGTCACCCTGACCCTGAAGAAGGAAGGCGAAGGCGCCGTCCTGGCTTCCGATATCGATCTGCCGCACGACGTCGAACTGATCAACCCGGATCACGTCATCGCCAACCTGACCGGTGGCGGCAAGCTGGACATGCAGATCAAGGTCGAGAAAGGCCGTGGCTACGTGCCGGGCAACGTGCGTCGCCTGTCCGAAGACACCAACAAGACCATTGGCCGCATCATTCTGGATGCGTCGTTCTCGCCGGTTCGCCGCGTGTCTTACGCCGTCGAATCCGCTCGTGTGGAACAGCGTACCGACCTGGACAAGCTGGTCATGAACATCGAGACCAACGGCGTCATCACCCCGGAAGAAGCGATCCGCCAATCGGCCCGCGTGCTGGTTGATCAACTGAACGTGTTCGCTGCTCTGGAAGGCACCGAAGCGACTGCAGAAGCACCGTCGCGCGCACCGCAGGTCGATCCTATCCTGCTGCGTCCGGTCGACGACCTGGAACTGACCGTCCGTTCGGCAAACTGCCTGAAGGCCGAGAACATCTACTACATCGGCGACCTGATCCAGCGCAGCGAAAACGAACTGCTGAAGACCCCGAACCTGGGTCGCAAGTCGCTGAACGAAATCAAGGAAGTCCTGGCTTCGCGTGGCCTGACCCTGGGCATGAAGCTGGAAAACTGGCCGCCGGCTGGTCTGGAAAAGTAATTCACGTCAACTGGCGGGCTGCGGTGCGAGCCGCACCGCCATTCTGGCTTGAGGCCGTACCTGAAGTATTCGTCGTATCCGTAGCAAAGAACTTTTATCCGATATTTACCGGTCCGCGGTCAGGACAGCCCAGCTGGCCTGCCGATAGAAGAACTGGATCAAAACTGTAACCTGAAAGGAAATTACCATGCGTCACCGTCACGGTCTCCGCAAACTGAATCGTACTTCGTCCCACCGCCTGGCCATGCTGCGCAACATGACTGTTTCGCTGCTGCGTCATGAAGCCATCAAGACCACCCTGCCGAAGGCCAAGGAACTGCGCCGCGTCGTCGAGCCGATCCTGACCCTGGGCAAGACCGACACCCTGGCCAACAAGCGCCTGGCCTTCAACCGCCTGCGCGATCGCGAAATCGTCGGCAAGCTGTTCTCCGAACTGGGCCCGCGCTACGCTGCCCGTAACGGCGGTTACCTGCGCATCCTGAAGATGGGCTTCCGTCAAGGCGACAACGCACCGATGGCCTTCGTTGAGCTGGTCGATCGTCCGGAAGTCACCGACGCTGCTGACGCACCGACCGCTGAATAATTCACCGGACGTTGCTTCACAAAGAAAAAGCCAGGCTCTGCCTGGCTTTTTTGTTTTGCGCGGCTGCATTTTCTTTCATCCGGCTGATGTGCGCCGTCACGCCTGGCCTCCGGATGTGGTTGAATACGGACTCTGCAAGGAGTCCTTTCATGTCCGCATCGCTGTTGAACCAGCCTTTGCTGGTACTGGCCAACCTGCCCGACCAGGCCTTGGCTGAACGCTTATCCAATACGCTCGTGGAACAAGGTCTGGCCGCCTGCGTCAACATTCTGTCGCCTGTGCAGTCGGTCTATCGCTGGCAGGGCAAGATCCAGCGCGATACCGAGATCCCTTTGTTGATCAAGACGACCCAGGCGCGCTATCAGGAACTGGAGCAGGCGATTGTCCAACTCCATCCCTACGACGTGCCCGAGATCATCGCCCTGCCCATCACGGCGGGTCTGCCCGCGTATCTGGCCTGGATGCAGGATGAGACCGTCCGTCCCTTGCGCGTATAAGCTCAGAGCACTCCTTTCGAACGAGGAACACCGTTGAACCGCATCAACCGGCGCACGCGCCTGACAAGATATCCCCTGCTGATCGTATTGGCGCTGCTGGCCCTGCTCGGCCTGCTGGTGGCCAAGGCTGCCAAGGCGGCTGAGGATTACCTGCCGCCTGAACAGGCCTTCCAGCTCACCGGCCGCATGGTCGACGCCCAGACGCTGGAGCTGAGCTATCGGATTGCAGATGGCTACTACATGTATCGCGACCGCTTCCACTTCAGCGCCGAAGGCGCGACGCTGGGCGAGCCGCAATTCCCGGCGGGTAAACGCAAGTATGACGAAAACTTCCAGAAGGAAGTTGAAACCTTCCATCAGTCGGTGACTGCCCGGATTCCGGTCAGCGGCGCAGTGAAGGATTTTGTCATTTCGGCAGTATCGCAAGGCTGTGCCGACAAGGGCTTGTGTTATCCACCGATGACCTTGAAGTTGGCGATGTCGGCCCAGGATATTGGCAAGAACGTCACTCCGGCGGGCGTCAATGCGGATGCGCCCAGCACGGGCGGCAGCGATATCGATGGTATTGCCGCCGTGCTCAAGGGCGGCAAGCTGTGGAGCATCCTCTCGCTGTTCTTCCTGCTGGGCATCGGGCTGTCCTTTACGCCCTGCGTGCTGCCGATGCTGCCCATCCTGTCCTCCATCATCGTCGGACAGCAGCCGAGCGCCGGCGGCGGACGCGGGCGCAGCTTCCTGCTGTCGGTCGATTATTCGCTGGGCATGGCCCTGGTCTACACGGCATTGGGCGTAGCCGCCGGCATGCTGGGAGAGGGCTTGTCTGCTTATCTGCAGAACCCTTGGGTGCTGGGCGCGTTTGCCTTGCTGATGGCCGGCCTCGCATTGTCGATGTTCGACCTCTACACTCTGCAAGTCCCCGCCTCGATGCAATCCAGATTATCCACAGCCTCCGGTGGAGGCAGTGGCAAATGGGTCGGTGTCTTCCTGATGGGCGCGATTTCGGCGCTGATCGTTGGTCCCTGCGTGGCAGCGCCCCTGGCCGGGGCCTTGCTGTACATCAGCCAGACCGGCAACGTGGTACTGGGCGGTAGCGCCCTGTTTTCCATGGCACTGGGCATGAGCGTGCCGCTGCTGCTGGTCGGCGCCTCGGCCGGTGCCCTGCTGCCGCGCGCCGGCGCCTGGATGGATGCGGTCAAGCGCTTCTTTGGCGTATTGATGCTGGGCACGGCCTTGTGGATGGTGTCGCCGGTGATCCCTGCGTGGCTGCAGGTGGCTGGCTGGGCGGCGCTGGGCATCGGCTATGGCGCTTTCCTGCTCTGGACGCGTCCGGCTGGATGGATATCCCGGGCACTGGGCCTGGTGGTGGTCACGCTGGGCTTGCTGCAACTGATCAGCGTGGCCACCGGCGGGCGCGATCCGCTGGCGCCGCTCTCGCATCTGCGCGGCCAGTCAGCCGCCGCGCAGCCCACCGACTTCGTGCGCATCCGCTCCAGCGCTGAGCTGGATGCGGCCCTGAAGGAAAACGCCGCTGGCGAGCGCCGCCCGGTCATGCTGGATTTCTATGCCGACTGGTGCGTTTCCTGCAAGGAAATGGAACGCTTCACCTTCTCCGATGCGCGTGTGAAGGAACGTTTCGGCCAGATGCTGCTGCTGCAGATCGACGTGACCGCCAACAATGCCGACGACCGCGCCATGTTGAAGCGCTTCAATCTCTTCGGTCCGCCCGGCATCATGTTTTTCGATGCCGATGGCCGGGAACTGGCACAGCGCCGCGTGATCGGTTATCAGGATGCCGACCGGTTCATCTCTACGCTGCAACATCTGTAGTTCCACATGTCGCAAGGTAATTTGAAAAGCACTTTATAGTCGTTGGCCTGAGGCTGGCCTCGCGTTATAGTCAGCCTTCTGTTTTCATTCTGTCCACCAAGGAGACCACCATGACGCTGCGCCTGGGCGATACCGCACCGGATTTCGAGCAAGAATCCTCGATCGGCAAGATCAAATTCCACGACTGGGCGGGTGACTCCTGGGTCGTGCTGTTCTCGCACCCGGCCGACTTCACGCCGGTCTGCACCACCGAGCTGGGCCTGACGGCCAAGCTCAAGCCCGAATTCGACAAGCGCAACGTCAAGGCCATCGCGCTGTCCGTGGATGGTGCCGAGGCCCACAACCAGTGGATCAAGGACATCGAGGAAACCCAGCAGACCGTGGTCGGCTTCCCGATCGTGGCCGACGTCGACAAGAAGGTCGCGGGCCTGTACGACATGATCCATCCGAACCAGTCCGAAACGGCGACCGTGCGTTCGCTCTTCGTGATTGACCCGAAGAAGAAGGTTCGCCTTATCATCACCTACCCGATGAGCACCGGCCGCAACTTCGACGAGGTGCTGCGCGTCATCGATGCGCTGCAACTGACCGACGGTTACACCGTAGCCACCCCGGGCAACTGGAAGGATGGCGACGACGTCATCATCCCGTTGTCGATCAAGGATGAGGAAGTCATCAAGCAGAAGTATCCGAAGGGCTACAAGTCGCCGCGTCCGTACCTGCGTATTACGCCGCAGCCGAACAAGTAAGCCTGACCCGCCGTACAGCCCGAAAGCGCTTCTGAAGGTGCGCTTTCGGATGAGGCATGAAGAACCCCGTGTTTGCGAACACGGGGTTTTTTTATGCGCAGAGGAATCGCACGTAGCTGGCCGAAGGTGCAATAGCCAAGCGTTCTGGCGAAGACTTGATAGAACGATTTCTAGAAGGTTTTTCGAGGACCGTAGACCTTTTCACCGTTTCGGCTCCGCCTGCTGTCCTGAGCCTTATCGAGCGCAAATGATGTTGATAACGTATGCCGTTTCGCCAACTTGGAGACGGTATGGGATGCAGGTCCATTTGCTGTGCAGTCGGCACGACTGCAAACGCTGACGCGGGAGTCGGCGCTGGCAAAAACGATGGCGCTTGCCGCCAATGCTGAACGTCGAGCAAGCTGCGGCCCTCCCTGATTTGCTGGCGACGACCGCTGAAAAACTCACTGACCGCCATACGGATCAGTTGGCCTTCGGATGGCGTCGCCGGCCTGATCGCCTGGCCAACCCGGCATTGGACTTCGCCGATCTTGCCGCTTACGACGACCGCATGCAGGCGTCGTTGACGGCGCTGGTTCACCTGGGAGAGCCAGCCCGGCAACACTTCCACAAACTCCTTGAGGAACCTGTGCGCAGCGCCGAGCTGTTTGCGGTGACTTGTTACGCGCTGGCCACGCAAGACGGCGAGCTCTTCAGCGCCGCCAGTGCACTGACCACGGCGATCGCTGACCTGATGCCGGCGAAGGTGGCTGCGTTGCAGTGGGCACCGGACTCTGCGCTGCGCATATCGGCCATCGATTCGCTGTCCATGGTGCAGCAACTCAGACTGGTGGGTCTGGGCTACCGCCAATGGCCGGACCTGGATGAACGCGTATTGGCTTGCCTGCGAGCGCAGCAATCCGATGCAGAGAGCGTCAGCGCGGCATTCCAACTGATCCGCAATCTCGGCCGAACCGACTTGGCACACACGGGCCTGCGCCACCTCGACGACGATCATCCTGCAGTACGCCTGGCGGCGGCGCAGACCTTGCTGATGCTCGGATCACCCGATCACCATGGTCCTGCCTGCGCCACCTTGCAACCCCTGGCAGTGAGCGAGCAGGACGCAACTGCAACCGCCGCGTTGCGCGCCCTCGCTTTGCATGCGCCGGCCTACACCGAACCGGTATTGGCCCGGCTTGCCGCGATGCCGCAGCATCGCCGGCGCTACCTGATGGCCCTCGGATGGATGGGGCGAGCGGACGCCGTTCCTGGTCTGATGGCGGCCCTGGAGGACCGCCACCATGGCCGCGCCGCCGCCGCCTCGCTGGCACTCATCACCGGCTCCGATCCCGGTCGCGACGGCTGGTCAGGTCCCAAGCCTGGGCGTCGCCAACGTCCCCCAGAGCCGGGCGATCAACTTTCCGCACACCCCGATGACCACGAATTGCCCTGGCCGGACCCACCCGCCTTCGCTGCCTGGTGGCGCAAGCACAGCGAACGATTTGCCGCAGACCAGCGCTACTTCGCCGGGCGACCGCTCACGCCCGCTTGGCTTGCGGCGGTCCTGCGCACTGGTCCGCTGCCTTGGCGCACCTTGGCTGCCGAGCACCGCCAGCGCTTGCTCCACGCGCCCTTGTTTGCCACGGACTTGCCCGCCGACGTGCAGCGTCAGCGGCTTCATGAACTCAATTGAAGAGAGGAATGAAATCGCATGGAACAGGAACTCGAACTGTTGTTATCCAAATCAGAAGCCGACGCTGCAACTTCGGTTGCACCCACGTGTGAACCTCCCGCTCCGATGGCCGAAGAGCTGGTCCTCGAAGCCAGGCGGCAAATCACCTTGCGATGCGGGAAGTCCAGCATCACGCTCTATCCCAACGGAAAAATCGCGCTGCGCGGCGAATACATTCTGAGCGACGCGGAAGGTCTCAACCGCATCGTCGGCGGTCAGGTGGAGCTGAACTGAGCCAGGTGGGCCCTCGACAACCGCACCCCCTTCGCGGCCGACAGCGGCTGGATTCGTGACAGTGACGGTGCCGAAGTCTGGATCGTCGCCGTCAAGGCCACCTATGACATTCTGCGCGACGGCGACACGCGCATCGCCTCCGAACAAGTGCCGGTGCATAGCGGCCCCGTGCCGCATGATGATTTGCGCAGTCTGCGCTACGACATCGACCTTGGTCCGTCCAAGCCCGCCACCGACATCCTCCTCAATGGCCACGCCTATGCACAAGGCACGCAGCCCGTGGAAGAACTCCATGTGGGCTTTCGCGTGGGCAGCATGAAGCGCTTGGCCAAGGTATCGGGAGATCGTTACTGGCGGCGCGGCATGCTGTTCACTTCGGCGAGCAAGCCTGTTCCTTTCATGCGCATGCCGCTGGTGTATGAGCGCGCTTTCGGCGGCGATGCGCCGGATGCCGAACATGGCAGCGCAAATCCACTGGGCCGTGGTGTCACGCCAGACGCCGATGGGCGGGTCTGGTTGCCCAATGTCGAGCTGCTCACTCATCCCATCCACAAGCCAGGCGACAGGCCTGCACCCATGAGCTTTGGCCCGCTCCCCTGCCACTGGCCTGAGCGGCAGCAGTACGCCGGCACCTGTGATGAAGCCTGGCTGGAGCAACGCTTCCCCCTGCCGCCGAACGATCTTGATCCACGCCACTGGCAGCTGGCACCGGCCGCGCAGCAGGTAGACGGTCATCTGCGAGGTGGCGAAGAGGTGGTGCTGGTGAACCTCACCCCGCCCGGCTTTACGGCTGGCGGCAGGTTGTCGTTCAAGCTGCCCAAGCTCACCCTGGCCTTCCAGACCTACTTCACCGACGGCCACTCGGTGACCAGTCGCTCCAGGATCCACACCGTGATCCTGGAGCCCGATCATCCACGCGTGAGCATCGTGCACCACATGGCCTTGTCTTGCCATGAGCACATCAACCGGTTGGACAAGACACGCATCCTGCAAAAACGGCGTCCCCTCGATCGTCCGTTCAGTCCTGTTCACGCAGATCTGGAGTGGCCTGCCGGTGACGATCAGGAAGGACCGGATCAATGAGCAACGCGGTGTTTATCCTCGGGGCTTCCTGCGTCTTTCCCTCCGGCCCCAGCCTCCCGCTGGCCGATGCAGCGCTACGCAGCCA
Organism: Herbaspirillum sp. Her4; assembly: GCF_057961335.1. NCBI lineage: Bacteria > Pseudomonadati > Pseudomonadota > Betaproteobacteria > Burkholderiales > Oxalobacteraceae > Herbaspirillum > Herbaspirillum sp. Her4. The sequence continues at coordinate 1,262,530 of NZ_CM176330.1, forward strand.
GCTCTCGCTGCTGCAATACCACCCGCAGTACCTGGACAGCGCGGGTGCTGCGCCGCGCATCAGTTGCTTCCCCGACCCGCCATCGTTCGATGCCGCCCGTTGGGGCTGGCTTGCTCGCCACGCCCTGGCCCAACTCACGCAAAGCCTGACGTCGCAATCGCCCACATTGCAAGCCGCGCCCCGCCTGCTCTGGCTGGTGCTTCCCGACGCGGCCCGGCCATACATGCCAAGCGGCCTGGTGGCGCAAGTCAGCGCCGCCGTCGAGCACGAACAATGGCCGTGGCAGCGTACGCACCTGGTCTGCGGCGGGCACGCCGCCGGCATGGCCGCACTGATCGACGCCAGGCTGGCATTGGACGCCCAGCCCGACGCCCTGGCCGTGGTGCTGGCCGTCGAAGCGGGCCTGGGTCGCGAAGCCATGTACTGGCTCGACATGCAAGGGCTGCTGCATGGTGCCAGCGTGCCGCACCACGGCCAGCTGCGCCGCAACGCCTACGGGCGCGTGCCCGGCGAGGGAGCCGCCGCCGTCGCCCTCAGTACCTCGCCGCAGCACGCCTCGTCAAGCTGGGGGCGCTTGCTGGGCTGCGCGACCGCCATTGAACCTGTGACTCATGCGTCGTCCCAGCCCTGTACAGGCCAAGGACTCGCCCAGGCGGCACGACAGGCGATCGAACAGGCGCACCAGCATGGCCCGGCCCGGATCGGCCATCTGTTCGCTGATCTGAACGGCGAGCCCTATCGCGCCGACCAGTTCGGTTTCACCGCCTTGCGCCTGGGCCGCTTGCTCACCCCGGACTGGCAGCGCAGCGTACCGGCGCTCGCCAGCGGCGACCTGCACTGCGCCAGCGCCGTAGCCCATGTCGCGCTGGCCGCCTACGGCCAGCTGATGCGGCCACAGGCCAACCCGACTCTGGTGCTCGCCAGTTCGGACGACACCCTGCGCGGCGCTGCCGTGCTGGCCGCCAATCCACCCATTGAGAACCTTCCGGAGATTCGCGCATGGCGATCACCATCAACGTCAACGGCCTGAGCCTGTGCCATCGCGGCAGTGGCGGAGTCAGCCACAACACGCTGCCCAATGTGTGCAAGACGCCCGACAAGGGCATCCCGCTGCCCTATCAGAACGAGGCCTACTCGCGCGACCTTGCCAAGGGGACCTTCAGCGTGTTCGCCGACGGCGGCCACAGCATTGCCAAGGATGGCAGCCAATTTGCCAGGAGTGTGTTCGACGAAGCCGGGTCGATGGGGGGCGTGGTCTCCGGCACCCATTCGGCCGAGACCGACTGGATCAGCCACTCTTTCGACGTATTCTTCGAGGGCAAGCCCGCTTGCCGGCTCACCGACAAGCTGTTCATGAACCACCGCAACACCGTGAACATGGCCGGGCTGAAGCAGCGTGATCTGCCCAAGCCGGATCAGGATTTCTTCGACGAGATTTGCGAGCTGGCCTGCGAGTGTTGGAACACCCACAAAAAAGGCGGGCCGCAGCCGCTGCCAAAGGGGCATACGTTTCAGGAATGCATGCGCAAGAAAATCGATGACAAGTACTACGGCGGTCCGGCCAATGCCCGCAACGGTCGTTATCCCAAGCCTGATGCCCGCATGTGGCGCGAAGTGTCCTTCGATCGCGGCAACAACTGGGAAATGATCGGCAGCAAGTCCAACCCGGGCCTGCCCAGCTCGCAATACCCGTGGGCCGATTCGCGCCGTCTGGACATCGCCCGTATCGGACCGGATGGCAAGGTAACCAAAATCTTCGATGTGAAGTTTGGCAAAGATACGCTCTCAGACGACGCGGCCGATGACTACCGCAGTATTGCCGAAAGGCATGCCGGTAGCAAAAAGAACTTTGAGAAGTTCGAAGTTAATGAACGCTGTAACTGCGACGACGAGAATCCCCCTCAGCATCCAGTACCGGTCACTGCGTCCGAGCCGAAGAAAAGCCTCATCGACAAGTTTGGCGATGTGATCCACTCGACCACCGGTGTGCAGTTGACAGGAGGGCTGTTGGTGCTCGCGCTGATCATTTCCGAAGCTACGCGGCTCTTCCCACCTCGCAATGCCATCCCCATCCCTTGACCCCATCCCGCACTATCAACCAGGAATAACTTCACATGGACATCAACCAAGCCATTACCGAACTTATAGAACGAGAAGGCGGTATCTGCATTTTCGACAAGATTGCTTTCCCTCTGCCCTACAACACCGATGCTGTCGCCTGCAAATTCGGCCTGGGGGCCGAGCTTTATATGGTGCCGACTGATCAGCCCCTGTTACGCCAACGTGCTCTGGAATTCTTGGTGGATTATTGGAAGACTTTTCCGGACAAGGTAAACCGCTTTTTGGCCCGAGACACGACCCGCGCAGTCAAGTTCTCTGGCGACCCTCGCGGCCGTATTCAAGCCGATATTGACCTTCCACCGCTAAATGGTTACGGCGCGGCGCTCATGGGCATGGTGGACATTGGCATGAAGATTGACAACGTTAATCCGTACCGAGCCGATGTACTGGTCCGCCGCGCAGAACAACGCGAGCTTTCCTGTGTAACCGCTCATTTTCAAATCTGTAACGGCCAGGGCACGCCAAACTTCGAGGTGCTGCTCGCCGCGACACTGCGCTGGTGCGCTATTTGCCAGCCGGTACATGGTAGTGCAGGGTGTGCCTTCGTATTCGAGAACGACCAAAAGAGTGAGTACACCCAACAACTGTTCAAACGCTTTCCGGGGTTTGATTTCCAGGATGGAGGATGGTTCGCCTTGGAGGCCCGAGACGTTCATAACCGCATCAAATGTGTGAACTGGCTGACCGTGCTGTGTGATGCGCTGGTTGAAGAATTGGGAGGACGCGAGAAGATGCGTGCAGCGCTGGAGCCAGTGTGCAAGTTGCACGACTACCCCGGTGGAGTGGTAATTCAGGCCGGAGCCTCTCCCCAGATCGGCGACACTTGGCGTGATGAGGTTCCAGAAGCCTACAGGTTGGTAGCCCGCTATACCAAAGCGATACGGTTCGAGGCATACCGCGAAGGTTTGTTCCGCGTCCCGCAGGGTCTGGACGACAATGAAGAAACCCTCGCATGGATTCGGCGCTTCGATTGACATGGATTGGGTGAGAGGGCTGAAGGGGTAATTGCTCGCCCTCATGCGGCACCATCAACCAGGAGAATGAGACCCCCATGGACATCAATCAAACCATAGCTAAACTTGTGCAGAGCGAAGGCGGTATCTGCGTTTTTGACAAGATTGCTTTCCCTTTGCCCTACAACACCGACGCCGTCGCCTGCAAATTCGGTCTCGGTGCCGAGCTGTTCATGTCGCCGACTGATCAGCGCCTGCTACTCCATCGCGCACTTGAGTTCTTGGTGGATTACTGGAAGACCTTTCCAGACAAGGTCGACCGCTTCCTGGCCGACGAAACGACTCGCACTGTCAAGTTCTCTGGCGACCCTCGTGTCCGTATTCAAACCGATATGGACCGTCAGCCGCAATATGGTTACAGCGCGGCGCTGATGGGCATGGTCGACATTGGCATGAAGATTGACAATGTGAATCCGTACCGTTCTGACGTGCTGGTCCGCCGCGCAGAAGAGAACAATCTTTCCTTCGTAAACGCCCATTTTCAAATCTGCAATGATCAGGGCGAGCCAAACTTCGAGGTGCTGCTGGCTGCCACATTGCGCTGGTGCGCTATTTGCCAGCCGCTACATGGCAGTGCCGGGTTTGTCTTTATATTTGAGAACGACCAAGAGAGTGAGTACACCCAACAACTGTTCAAACGCTTTCCGGGGTTCGATTTCCAAGATACGGGGGCGTTCTCGTTTCAGGCCCGAGAGATTCACAACCGCATCAAATGTGTGAACTGGCTGACCGTGCTGTGTGATGCGCTGGTTGACGAATTGGGAGGAAGCGACAGGATGCGTGCGGTGCTGGAGCCGGTGTGCAAGGTGCACGACTACCCAGGCGGAGTGGTGATCCAGGCTGGAGCCTTTCCACAGATCGGTGACACCTGGCGTGATGAGGTTCCGGAAGCCTACAGGTTGGTGGCCCGCTATACCAAAGCGATCCGGTTCGAGACATATCGCAGCGGTCTGTTCCGTGTCCCGCAGGGTCTGGACAAGAAAGAAGAAACCCTCGCGTGGATTCGGCGATTCGATTGAGTCGGGTTAGGTGAGAGGGCTGAAGCGGTAATTGCTCGCCCTCATGCCGCACCATCAACCAAGAGAATGAGACCCCCATGGACATCAATCAAACCATAGCTGAACTTGTGCAGCGCGAAGGCGGTATCTGCATTTTCGACAAGATTGCTTTCCCTCTGCCCTACAACACCGATGCCGTCGCCTGCAAATTCGGCCTGGGGGCCGATCTGTATATGTCTCCCACTGATCAGCCCGTGCTACGCCAGCGTGCTCTGGAATTCTTGGTGGATTATTGGAAGACTTTTCCGGACAAGGTAAACCGCTTTTTGGCCCGAGACACGAGACGGGCAGTCAAGTTCTCTGGCGACCCTCGCGGCCGTATTCAATCCGATATTGACCTTCCACCGCTAAATGGTTACGGCGCGGCACTCATGGGCATGGTGGACATTGGCGTGAAGATTGACCATGTTGATCCGTACCGCGCCGACGTATTGGTCTCCCGCGCAGAAGAACACGAGCTTTCCTGCGTAACCGCTCATTTCCAAATCTGTAACGGGCAGGGCGAGCCAAACTTCGAGGTGCTGCTGGCCGCCACATTGCGCTGGTGCGCTATTTGCCAGCCGGTACACGGTAGTGCAGGGTGTGCCTTCATATTCGAGAACGACCAAAATAGCGAGTACACCCAACAACTGTTCAAACGTTTTCCAGGGTTCGACTTCCAAGATGGGGTGCAGTTTTCCCTGCAGGCCCGACAGATTCACAACCGCATCAAATGCGTGAACTGGCTGACCGTGCTGTGTGATGCGCTGGTTGAAGAATTGGGTGGGCGCGACAAGATGCGTGCGGCGCTGGAGCCGGTGTGCCAGGTGCACGATTATCCCGGCGGTGTGGTGATCCAGGCCGGGGCCACGCCGCAAATCGGCGACACCTGGCGTGATGAGGTTCCGGAGGCCTACAGGTTGGTGGCCCGCTATACCAAAGCGATCCGGTTTGAGACATACCGCAGCGGTCTGTTCCGTGTCCCGCAGGGTCTGGACAAGAAAGAAGAAACCCTCGCATGGATTCGGCGATTCGATTGACTCGGCTGAGTCAGCCCGGCGCCGCCACCCCGCGCCCAAATCCATCCACGAACAACCGCGCCACCGGCGACAGGAGCGTACCGCGCCGCGTCACCAGCTGATAGGGTTCGCTGCGCGTATGCAGCTTCAGCGGCAGGATGCGCGTCATGCCGAAGCGCGTGCAGAACTGCGCCACATCCACCGACAGCAGCGCCACGAAGTGCGGATTCTTCTGCAGCAGCGACAAGGTGGTGAAGGCCGAGGTGGTCTCCATCAGGTGCAGCGGAAAGCGCAGGTCGGCATCATGGAATTCACGCTCCAGCGTCAGCCGCATCGGCATGTTGGCCGAATAGACCACCCAGCGCGAATCGGCCAGGTCCGCCAGTTGCAGGCTGCTCGCTTCAGCCAGCGGATGCTGCACGCTGGCTACCACAGCCAGCTCTTCCTCATGGATGTTGAAGGCGTCATACAGGTCCGGGCGCTGGCTGATGCTGGTGCGGCAGATCGCCAGGTCCAGCCGCCCCTGGTCCAGCAGGCGCAGCAGGCGGGCGCTGGTGTCTTCCACAATCTCCACGGACAGGGTCGGATGCGCCTCCAGCAATTGCGTGAGCGCATCGGTGAGCAACGGCACCGCGCCCATGATGGTGCCCACCGCCAGCCGTCCGCCGTGGCCTTGCATGATGGATAACATTTCTTCACGCAGGTGGGTCAGGTCGGTCTGGATCAGCCGCGCATAGCGGATCACGCAATGGCCCAGCTCGGTGGCCTCCAGTCCGCGATTGGTACGGGTGAACAATTGCGCTCCGAGCGTACTTTCGATCTCCTGCAAGGCCTTGCTGGCCCCCGGCTGGGTCAGCGCCACCTGCTCGGCCGCCTTGAGCAGGGAACCATGGTCGGACAGTGCAATGAGCAGCCGCAACTGCCGCAGGTGCAGGCGCGAAGTGATGGAGGCCAGCGAGGGCAAGGTGGTGTGCATGGAAGTGATCCCCAAAGAAGCCGCTAGTATGAGCGCTGGTTATACCCATATCAACAGCTCTCATTAGCCAAGCGCCCCTTGATGGCTTAGAGTCTGGCTTTCCAAAGCCGGACCCCATTGGGAAGCACCGGCTTCTGCAGGGTTTCGGAGCAAGCCCGCCGATGGCGGACCCGGTGGAGACATCTATAAATCAAGGCTATGTAATGGCACTCATCAACTACATTACCCAGGTCCAGTTCGACTACGGCGCACTGGCGCTGCTGCAGCAGGAATGCGACCGCCTGGGCATCAAGAAGCCGCTGCTGGTGACCGACCCGGGCATCCGCAACGCCGGCTTGCTGGACAAGGTCCTGGGCCAGTTGAAGGACGGTGCCGCCACCGTGGTCTACGACCAGACCCCGCCCAACCCCAATGAGGGTGCCGTGCGCGCTGCCGTGGCATTGTTCCGCGAGCATGGCTGCGATGGCATCGTGGCTGTTGGCGGCGGTTCCTCCATCGACCTGGCCAAGGGCGTGGCCGTCTGCGGCACCCACGAAGGCCCGCTGAAATCCTTTGCGCTCATCGAAGGCGGCCTGGCCAACATCACCGCCAAGACCGCACCGGTGATCGCCATCCCGACCACCGCCGGCACCGGCAGCGAAGTCGGCCGGGGCGCCATCCTGATCCTCGACGATGGACGCAAGGTCGGCATCATCTCGCCGCACCTGGTGCCCAAGCTGGCCGTCTGCGACCCCGAACTGACCCTGGGCCTGCCGCCGCTGATGACCGCTGCCACCGGCATGGATGCCATCGCCCACTGCCTGGAAACCTTCATGGCCCCGGCCTTCAACCCGCCTGCCGACGGCATCGCGCTGGACGGCCTGTGGCGCGCCTGGGCGCACATCGAACGCGCCACGCGCGAACCGGGTGACCGCGAAGCGCGGCTGAACATGATGAGCGCCTCCATGCAGGGCGCCATGGCCTTCCAGAAGGGGCTGGGTTGCGTGCACAGCCTGTCGCACTCGCTGGGCGGCATCAATCCCAAGCTGCACCATGGGACCCTGAACGCGATCTTCCTGCCGGCCATCATCGCCTTCAACGAAAGCGCGCCCAGCATGGTCAAGGACAACAAGATGGCGCGCATGGCCCACGCCATGGGCCTGGCCAGCGGTGCCGGGATCGGCCCGGCCATCCGCGACATGAGCCGCCGCCTTGGCTTGCCGGCCGGGCTGCGCGAGCTGGGCGTGAGCGAATCCCTGTTCCCGCAGATCATCAAGGGTGCCCTGGCCGACCACAGCCACAAGACCAATCCGCGCGAAGCCTCGGAACAGGATTACCTGAACATGCTGCAGCAATCCATGTGATGGCCGACAATGAACAGCGCGTGCAGGCCACCAAGGGCCTGCTGCGCATTTCCCCCTCAGCTGCTCCTGCCTCGCGCGGGCGCAGCTTTCTTGCCTGACCCGGCCCCGGGCGGCATCAACGACACCAGCAGGAGCACAACGTGAGCGACAAGATCCTAGGACACAACTACATCGGCGGCCAGCGCAGCGGCCAGGGCGACGTCGCCCTGCACAGCGTGGACGCGGCCACCGGTGCCCTCTTCGAAACCCCTTTCCTGACTGCCACCGAGCACGAAGTCGCCGCCGCCGTGGATGCGGCCGAGAAAGCCTATCCGCTGTACCGCGCCGTTCCGGCTGAACAGCGCGCGCTGTTCCTGGAAGCCATCGCCGACGAGATCGATGCCCTGGGCGACGACTTCCTGGCCGCCGTGGCCCGTGAAACCGCCCTGCCGGCAACCCCGCGCCTGGCCGGCGAGCGCGCCCGCACCAGCGGCCAGATGCGCCTGTTCGCCAAGGTCCTGCGCCGTGGCGACTTCTACGGTGCCCGCATCGATACCGCCCTGCCGCAACGCCAGCCGCTGCCGCGCCCGGACATCCGCCAGTACAAGATCGGCGTGGGTCCGGTGGCCGTGTTCGGCGCCAGCAACTTCCCGCTGGCCTTCTCGGTGGCCGGTGGCGATACCGCTGCCGCCCTGGCTGCCGGCTGCCCGGTAGTGTTCAAGGCCCACAGCGGCCACCTGGTCACTTCCGAACTGGTGGCCAACGCCATCGAGCGCGCCGTCAAGAAGACCGGCATGCCGGCCGGTACCTTCAACATGATCTACGGCGACCGCGTCGGTGCCCAACTGGTCAAGAGCGCCGGCATCCAGGCCGTCGGCTTCACCGGCTCGCTGCGTGGTGGCCGCGCCCTGTGCGACATGGCCGCCGCCCGTCCGCAGCCGATCCCGGTGTTTGCCGAGATGTCCAGCATCAATCCCATCATCCTGATGTCCGAAGCCCTGAAGCTGCGCGGTGACGCCATCGCCAAGGACCTGGCCGGTTCCGTCACGGTCGGCGTGGGCCAGCTGTGCACCAGCCCCGGCCTGCTGCTGGGCGTGCGTTCGCCGGAATTGACCGCCTTCATCGAGAAGCTGTCGGCCGCCTTCGGTGGCACCAACCCGGCCACCATGCTCAACAGCGGCGGCCTGACCCATTACAACGGCGGCGTAGCGCGCCTGACCCAGCTGCCGGGCGTGAAGGTCATCGCCACTGGCGGCACCAGCTATACCCAGGCCGTCCCGCACCTGTTCAAGGCCGACGCTGCCCTGCTGTTCTCCAAGGAAGCGCCGCTGGAAGAAGAAGTCTTCGGCCCCGCCACCGTGATCGTCGAGCTGGAAAGCCGTGAGCAACTGCTGGACTTCGCCGCCAAGATGAATGGCCAGCTGACTGCCACCCTGCAAGCCGAAATCGGTGACCTGCAAGGCAACCAGGACCTCATCGCGATCCTTGAGCAGAAGGCCGGCCGCTTGCTGTTGAATGGCTTCCCGACCGGCGTCGAGGTGTGCGATGCGATGGTCCACGGCGGTCCCTATCCGGCCACCTCCGACGCCCGTGGCACCTCGGTGGGCACGCTGGCCATCGAGCGCTTCCTGCGCCCGGTGTGCTACCAGAACTATCCGGACGCGATGCTGCCGGCCGCGCTGCAGAACGCCAACCCGCTGGGCCTGCTGCGCCTGGTCGATGGCGAACAGACGCGCGCTACCGTCGGCTGATCATCCACAAGCAGGACCGGACCGGCGAGGCACTGCCGGTCCCGCAAGACCTTCCCCGCACTCGATTGCGGGGTCGCAACAAGAATCACATTCCAGGACCCCCAAAGGAGGAGACCCCATGACCGCATTCATCCGGCGCGCCGCGCTGTCGGCCGCCTGTGCCCTGCTGGGCGCAGCCACCCTGCCATCCGCCCAGGCGGCGGGCGACACCATCAAGATCGGCTTCATCACCGACATGTCCGGCACCTATGCCGACTTCGACGGCCAGGGCGGCGTCGAAGCCATCCGCATGGCCATTGCCGATGCCGGCGGCACCATCAACGGCAAGAAAGTGGAACTGGTCTTTGCCGACCACCAGAACAAGGCCGACATCGCCGCCAACAAGGCCCGCGAATGGTTCGACCGCGATGGCGTGGACATGCTGGTCGGCGGCGTGAACTCGGCCGCCAGCCTGGCCATGGGCAAGGTGGCGGGCGAGAAGAAGAAGGTCTTCATCTCGGTCGGTGCCGGCACCACCCGCCAGACCAATGAGGAGTGCAATGCCTACACCGTCCAGTACGCCTACGACACCACGGCCCTGGCGCGCGGTACGGGCGCGGCCATCACGCGCCAGGGCGGCAAGTCCTGGTATTTCCTCACGGCGGACTATGCCTTCGGCACCTCGCTGGAGAAGGACACCAGCGAGGTCGTCAAGAGCAATGGCGGCAATGTCATCGGCGCGACCCGCGTGCCGCTGGCGACGTCGGACTTCTCGTCCTTCCTGTTGCAGGCGCAGTCCTCCAAGGCGCAGATCCTGGGGCTGGCCGTGGCCGGGGGCGATGTCATCAATGCCATCAAGGCCGCCAATGAATTCGGCGTGAACAAGACCATGAAGCTGGCCGGCCTGCTGATCTTCATCAACGATACCCATTCGCTGGGTCTGCAGATGACGCAAGGGATGTACCTCACCGATGGCTGGTACTGGGACTTGAACGATGAGAGCCGCGCCTGGGCCAATCGCTACTTCCTGAAGATGAAGAAGATGCCGTCCATGTTCCAGGCCGGTGACGCTTCGGCCGTGGGCCAGTACCTCAAGGCGGTCAAGGCCGTGGGCAGTACCGATGCCGACCAGGTCATGGACTACCTGCGCAAGAACCGCATCAAGGATTTCTTCACCAGCAATGGCGTGGTGCGCCCGGACGGTCGCATGGTGCATGACATGTACCTGATGGAGGTGAAGAAACCTTCCGAATCCAAGCGCCCATGGGATTACTACAAGCTGGTGCAGACCATCCCCGGCGAGCAAGCCTACATGACCAAGGCGGAATCCAAGTGCGCACTGTGGAAGTGAGCGCAGCGGCGCCATGAAGCATCAAGCCGGGTGGCGCTGGTGAAGCCGCCGCCCGCCAGGTTTTGAGCAAGAAGTCTGATGTGGATCGGACCATGTTCAACGCATCCCGGGTGACCGGGGTGCGTTTTTTTTCACCTGCCTGATCTGTCTGATCTGCCGATGGGCCGATCAGCCCTGCTTGAGCTTGCGTGCGATGTCCAGCGCGAAGTAGGTCAGCACGCCATCGGCGCCGGCGCGCTTGAAGGCCATCATGGCTTCCATCATGGTCTTGTCGTGGTCCAGCCAGCCGTTCTGGGCGGCGGCCTTGATCATGGCGTATTCGCCGCTGACCTGGTAGGCGAAGGTGGGCACGCGGAATTCATCCTTCACGCGGCGCACGATGTCCAGGTAGGGCATGCCGGGCTTGACCATGACCATGTCGGCACCTTCCTGCAGGTCCAGCGCCACTTCGCGCAGGGCTTCGTCGCTGTTGGCCGGATCCATCTGGTAGGTGGCCTTGCTGCCCTTGCCCAGGTTGGCGGCCGAGCCCACGGCGTCGCGGAAGGGGCCGTAGAAGGCCGAGGCGTATTTGGCCGAGTAGGCCATGATGCGGGTGTAGATGTGGCCTTGGGTTTCCAGCATGGCGCGGATGGCGGCGATGCGGCCGTCCATCATGTCCGAGGGGGCCACCACGTCCACGCCGGCATCGGCCTGGGTTTGCGCCTGCTTGACCAGCAGCGCGATGGTTTCATCGTTGAGGATGTAGCCGGTTTCGTCCAGCACGCCGTCCTGGCCGTGGCTGGTGTAGGGGTCGAGCGCCACGTCGCACAGCACGCCCAGTTCGGGGAAGCGGTCCTTCAGGGCGCGCACCACGCGCGGCACCAGGCCGTCGGGGTTGGTGGCTTCGATGCCGTCGGGCGTCTTCAGGGCCGGATCGATCACCGGGAACAGCGCCAGCACCGGCACGCCCAGCTTCACGCATTCCTCGGCCACCGGCAGCAGCGCATCCAGCGACAGGCGCTCGACGCCCGGCAGCGAGGCCACGGGGGTGCGCAGGTTCTGGCCCTCCTGCACAAACACGGGGTAGATCAGGTCGGCGCTGGTGATGACGTTTTCGGCCATCAGGGCGCGAGAAAAGGCGTCGCGGCGCATGCGGCGCATGCGCAGGGCAGGGTAGCCGGCGTTGGAACTGAAATCGGTCAAGGACATAGGTCAGCTTTCAAAAATTAGATGTTATTTGAGGCCATCTTGGAATTATTTCGAGGCAAATATCGCTATCTTCGGAGATTTGATTCCTTTGATTACAGATCTGCTCCAATTTCCGCGACTTGCATTATCTTGGCGGCAGGTGATTTTTTCACCTCCCGCTTCCCCTTCCCTCCCTGAGCGGGGCTGATCGCGCAAGCGAAAGGCGTTCTTCCCCGGAGAATTTCCCTGTTCTCCGGGGTTTTTTTATTCATGCGTTGTACTCCGTCTGGAAAGATCTTGCCTTGTCGGCGATCAGGCTTGCGGTGTGTTGGTGTCGGCGCTGCCAACACCTTCATTTGCCAGCGCAGCCGGGGCCACCGGTTCGGCCGTCTCAACTGGCTGGTTCAGGCCGGCCAGTTCCAGGATCTTGTCGTTGGCTTCGTCCAGACCGATACGCTTCAGCGCCGAGAACAGTTGGGCCGTGAACGGGAAGGGCTGGCCATCCGCATCCACATAGCTTTGCAGGAAGGTCTGGGCCTGGCGCAGGGCATTGGTGGATTCGTTGCGGTTGAGCTTGTCGGCCTTGCTCAGGATGCAATGGATGGGTTTGCCGGTGGGGGCGAACCATTCGATCATCTGGATATCCAGATCGGTGAAGGGACGGCGCGAATCGACGATCATCACCAGCGCCGCCAGTTGCTCGCGCTGGCGCACGTAATCACCCAGCAGGGCTTGCCAGTGATGCTTGGCCGAGCCGGAGACCTCGGCGTAGCCATAGCCGGGCAAATCCACCAGCATGGCGCGGATCTCGTCGGGGCGCGCCTCGTCATTGCGGTGCTGGCCGACGTGGGCGCCGCCCAGCGAGAAATAGTTGATGTGCTGGGTGCGTCCCGGTGTCTTGGAGGCGAAGGCCAGGCGCTTCTGGTTGCACAGCACGTTGATGGCACTGGATTTGCCGGCGTTGGAGCGGCCGGCGAAGGCGATTTCCGGCACACTGGTCTTGGGCAGGTCCCGCAGGTGATTGACGGTGGTGAAGAAACGGGCTTGCCAAAGTTGCGACATGGTGGGGGGAAATCCGAAAGAGGAGGGAAAAACGCGGAGAAGCTATTGTACAATGGCCCGAAACCCAGCGCCTCGTTGACGCCAAGCAAGCAAAAAATATGGCGGCCATTGGAGACAGGTCAAACAACAGGCATTTGGGCAGGGGGCAGCCAGCCGCCGAACGGGCAAAATCTCTCAATTCCACAATAAGTATTAGGGTGACGAATGAACCGTGCCTTTTCCCCACTGTTGTATACCGTTCTTGCTGCCGTGCTGGCAGTGTCCTCGGCGGCCCATGCGGCCGATGACAAGAAAGCCCCGATCAAGGCCGATCCGGCCAAGGGGGAAGCCCTCTACACCAATGGCGACAATGCCCGCAACATCGTGGCCTGCGTGTCTTGCCACGGCGCAGCCGGCAATTCGACCATCACCCAGAATCCCAAGCTGTCCGGCCAGCACGAGGCCTACATCGCCAAGCAGCTGCTCAACTTCCGTACCCCTGACCGCAACAACCCGGTGATGTCGCCGCTGGCCAAGGCGCTCTCGGATGAAGACATCCACAACGTCGCGGCCTACCTGGCTGCCCAGGCGCCCAAGCCGGGTGCCGCCAAGAACAAGGACACCATCGAGCTGGGCAAGCACATCTGGCGCGGCGGCATCGCCTCCAAGAACGTGCCGGCCTGCGCCGGCTGCCATAGCCCCAATGGCGCCGGCATCCCGGCCCAGTATCCGCGCCTGGCCGGCCAGCACCAGGATTACACGGTGGCCCAGCTGACCAACTTCCGTGGCGGAGCGCGCACCAACAGCGCCCAGATGACCGCCATCGCCGACCGCCTGTCGGACAAGGAAATCAAGGCCGTGGCCGACTACATCGCCGGCCTGAAGTAATCAGCCTGCCGCCACACGGCGCGGGAAGGAAAGAGGCGGCCGGCGTGCCGCCTTTTTTCATGCAGCTTGACGCACGTCGTGGTGAAACATCGTCCAACACGGCATGATCCCTCCCCGCCGGACCAGATAATCGCCCCGGCATACCCGGGCTACGCAGGCGCGTATCACGGACTTTCCCCCGGAGCGGTAAAATCCGGGTTCGCATCGCTTTGCCGACCGGCAAGGAGATCCCCCCAGGTAAGCGGAACCGGCAGGCCCGGTCCGGTAAGGCAGGAATATGACGACGGGCAGCAGTACCCAAGGAATCCAGATCAGGACTCGCCAGCGCTGGCTCGGCGAGGCCGTCGAAGTGGTCTCATCGATGCGCTTTGCGATCAGCCTCCTGACGCTGATTGCCATCGCCTCGGTGATCGGCACGGTGATGAAGCAGAACGAACCGATGCCCAACTACGTGAACCAGTTCGGTCCGTTCTGGTTCGAGATCTTCAACAAGGCCGGTTTGTATGCGGTGTATTCGGCCTGGTGGTTCCTGCTGATCATGGGCTTCCTGGTGCTGTCGACCTCGCTGTGCATCGCCCGCAATGCGCCGAAGATGTTGCGCGATGTGAAGAGCTGGCGCGACAACGTGCGCGAGCAGTCGCTGCGCAATTTCCATCACAAGCATGAATGGACGACTGCCGAAGCCCCGGCCGAGGCTGCGGCGTGGCTGCAGCGCCAGGTCGGCGCGCGCGGCTACAAGACCAGGCTGGCCGACAAGGAAGGCGGCACGCTGCTGGCGGCCAAGCAGGGGGCGGCCAACAAGTGGGGCTACATCTTCGCGCACGCGGCCATCGTCATCATCTGCCTGGGCGGCCTGCTCGATTCGGATCTGCCGATCCGCTTCCAGCAATGGTTCTATGGCAAGTCGGCCTTTGCCGGCAATGGCATCATTTCCGAGATCCCCGAACGCTATCGCCTGGGCCTGAACAACCCGACCTTCCGCGGCAACACGCTCATTCCTGAAGGCTCCAGCAGCAGCACCGCCATCATCCCGCAGAAGGATGGCGTGATGATCCAGGACTTGCCCTTCACCATCCAGTTGAAGCGTTTCATCATCGACTTCTACTCGACCGGCATGCCCAAGCTCTTCGCCAGCGAAGTGGTGGTGCGCGACCATGAAACCGGCAAGGAAACCGCCGCCACCATCAAGGTCAACGAACCGCTGATCTACAAGGGCGTGGCGATCTATCAGTCCAGCTTCGAGGACGGCGGCAGCAAGCTCAAGCTGGTCGCCTATCCGATGCGCGGCGGCAGCAACAGCCACTTCGACCTGGCCGGCGAGGTCAACGGCACCACGCCGCTGTCCTCCAGCAGCGGTGACTACACCATCGAGTGGAGCGGCTTCCGTCCCTTCAACGTCGAGAACATGCAGGCCGCCGCCTCCGGCTCGACCTCGGGCGATGCGCGCGCGGTCAACGTGGGCAAGAATGTCAATCGCGGCTTCATGGACGGCCTGGACAAGCACCTCGGCTCCAGTGCCAAGAATGCCAACAGCAAGGACTTCAAGAATGTCGGCCCGAGCGTGCAGTACAAGCTGCGCGACAAGACCGGGCAGGCGCGTGAGTACTTCAACTACATGCAGTCCTTGCCCATCGATGGTGCCGACGTCTTCCTGGCAGGCATGCGCGAGCAGCCCGACCAGCCCTTCCGTTACCTGCGCATTCCCGCCGATGACAACGACAGCGTCGCCGAGTGGATGCGCCTGCGCGCGGCCTTGGCCAATCCGGCTTTGCGCCAGGAAGCCGCACGCCGCTATGCGCGGCAGGCCATCAGCAGCGGGCGCGAAGCCTCGCCCGTGTTGCGCGAGCAACTGGAACAATCGGCCCTGCGCGGGCTGACCATTTTTGCCGGCGACGGCAAGGTCTCCGGCTACATCGCCGTGACGCGCTTCCTGGAGCAACTGCCCGCGGCCGAACAGGAAAAGGCCGCCGACATCTTCATGAAGATCCTCAACGGCAGCATGTGGGAACTGTGGCAAGCTGCGCGCGCCCAAGAGGGTCTCGCTCCGGTGGCCAGCGACGAGAAGCACGGACGCTATCTGCAGCTGGCCATCAATGCCCTGGCCGATGCGGCCTTCTATCCGGCACCGGTGCTCCTGCAGCTCACGAGTTTCCAGGAGATCAAGGCCTCAGTGCTGCAGGTGACGCGTTCACCGGGCAAGAAGGTGGTCTACCTGGGTTGCCTGTTCCTGGTACTGGGCGTGTTCGCGATGCTGTACATTCGTGAACGGCGCCTGTGGATCTGGATCAAGCCCGGTCCCGATGGCCAGGGCAGCCAGGCCCTGCTGGCCATGAGCACGCAGCGCCGCACGCTGGACTTCGACAAGGAATTCGAACAGATGAAAGACCGTCTGACCGGCGCGGGCCAGCCCGCCCCCGGTCCCTCGGCCTGAACCCTTCATGCCGCCGGTAATGGCGGCGATCTCCCGGCACATGGGGCAGGCTTGGCTTGCGCATGTGCCGGGACAGCAGCAGTGGAGAACGCAATGCAACTGACCCAAGCAAACCAGGCCTACGAGCAAGAGCAAGGCTTTTTCCGGCGGCTCAGTCTCGTCGACTGGATCTACGCCGCCGCACTGGTGGCCGGATCGCTGTACGCCTTCGGGCGCTTCGGCAGCTATATGGATTACTACGAGAAGGGCGTGCTGCTGCTGGCCGCACCGACTTTCGCCTGGCTGGGCTGGCACTGGAAGCCGGTTCGCCTGCTGATGCTGGTGATCGCCGTGCTCTCTCTGGGGGCCATCGCCATGTATGGCGGCGCGCTGGAACTGGCGGACAAGAAATTCTTCCTCAAGTACATGCTCTCCAGCCAGTCCGCGATCCTGTGGATGAGCGCGCTGTTCTGCCTCTCCACGCTGTTCTACTGGGGCGGCCTGGCCACCACCGCCGGTACCGGCAGCGCGATCGGCTCGCGCCTGTGCTGGGCGGCCGTGGTGCTGGGCTTCACCGGCATGATGGTGCGCTGGTACGAGTCCTACCTGATCGGCCCGGACGTCGGCCACATCCCCATTTCCAATTTATATGAAGTTTTCGTCCTGTTCTGCCTGATTACGGCCCTTTTTTACCTGTACTACGAAGAACGTTACGCCACGCGCCAGCTGGGTGCTTTTGTGCTGACCGTCATCACGGCGGCGGTCGCTTTCCTGATGTGGTATACCGTCTCGCGGGATGCGGCCGAGATCCAGCCGCTGGTACCGGCGCTGCAGAGCTGGTGGATGAAGATCCACGTGCCGGCCAACTTCATCGGCTACGGCACCTTCGCCCTGGCGGCGATGGTGGCGGTGGCCTACCTGCTGCGCGAGCGCGGCATCCTGGCCGATCGCCTGCCCACGCTGGAAGTGCTGGATGACGTGATGTACAAGGCCATCGCCGTCGGCTTTGCCTTCTTCACCATCGCCACCATCCTGGGCGCGCTGTGGGCCGCTGAAGCCTGGGGCGGCTACTGGTCGTGGGATCCCAAGGAAACCTGGGCCCTGATCGTCTGGCTCAACTATGCCGCCTGGCTGCACATGCGCCTCATGAAGGGCCTGCGTGGCCGCACCGCCGCCTGGTGGGCGCTGGTGGGCCTGCTGGTGACGACGTTTGCCTTCCTGGGAGTGAACATGTTCCTCTCGGGCCTGCATTCCTACGGCGAACTTTGATGGGTTTGGCGGCTCCTTGAAGAGGGCGGCCAACGCCCCCGAACAACAAGGAGCAATGATGAAGCAGCCCCCTGCCGCGCCCGAACTGGTCATCTTCGACTGTGACGGCACCCTGGTCGACAGCGAAGTGGTGGCCGCCCGGGCCTGGTCCGAGTACGTGGCCACTTACGGCGTCACCCTCAGCCCCGACGAGGCGTTGGCGCGTTTTCGCGGCGTGAGCATGAAGTGGTGCATCTCGCACATCGAGCAATTGCATGGCCAGACCCTGCCTGACCACTTCGAGCAAGAGCTGCGCGCCCTCATGGGCGGCATGCTGGAGCAGCACCTGCAACCCATCAGCGGTGCCGTCGAGATGGTTGAGCAGCTGCACCTGCCCTTCGCCCTGGCGTCCAACGCCCCGCATCACAAGATCGAGCTGTGCCTGCGCGTGACCGGACTGCTGCCGCATTTTGCCGGCCGCATCTTCAGCGCCTACGACGTGCAACGCTGGAAACCCGATCCCGCCCTGTTCCTGTTCGCCGCAGAACGCCTGGGCGTCCCGCCCCGGCGCTGCGCCGTGGTGGAAGACAGCCTGCCGGGCGTGCAAGCCGGGCTGGCAGCGGGCATGAGTGTGATCGCCTTGCAGGAGCATGGCGTGCATCCGGAGCTGCCCCCGGAAGTGGCGGTCATCACCCATCTGGCGCAATTGCGGGCGCAACTGGGCTGACCGCAGGGACAGTTCCGGCACCGTCCAATTTCGGTAAGATCTGCAAGAAACTTCATCTACGGACCCCATGCTCCGCTCCATCGACCGTGAACGGCAAATCATCTACTGCGACCGCGCCATCGAAGTGCGCCCGCTCCGCCTGCGCGAGGCCCCGGCGCTGTATGACGCCGTGCGCCAGTCGCGCGATGCCATCGGCCAGTGGGAAGCCTGGTGCACCCCTGACTACGGCCTGCTGGATGCCAAGCTGTTCCTGCAGCGCGCCATCGAGCAATGGCATGTACACGCGGCTTATGATTTCAACATCATCGATCGCAGCAACGGCCTGGTGATCGGCTCGGTGGCCATCAATCAGGTCAGCCAGCTGAACCAGATGGCCAACCTGGGCTACTGGGTGCGTGAGGGCTACACCGGCCGCGGCATCGCCGCCCTTGCCGCGCGGGCGGCGGCGGCTTTCGCCTTCTCCAGGACCGGGCTCACCCGCCTGGAAATCGTGGCCCAGGCCGGCAACCTGCGTAGCCAGAGGGTGGCGGAGAAGGCGGGTGCCACGCTGGAATGCCTGGCGCGCAATCGCCTGGTCTTTCATGGTGAGCCGCGCGATGCAAAGGTTTTTTCACTCGTACCGGCGGATCTCGGTCTGCCCGTGCCGGTGCACGGATGAGTTGTCGCAGCGGGTGATAAATATTCTTCGTGGTAATTTTTCGTCGTATTTTTGATGCGTCTCGTGAAGGAAGATACGTTTCGCAACATTTTTTTTCTCTTTTTTTTGTTCAGCAAAAGTGCACAATCCTGCGCATTCTGACAGCGCTGTCAGCCTTGATGGTAGCGGGTTTGCGTCATTTTTTGCGCAGCCGCATGAATTTGCCGGCGAGCAGTAATTTCAATTTGGCTGACAAAATACTGACTTTTCGCGTATTCCAAAATGCCGCTCGGGCGTTACATACCTAAAGCACTGTCAAGAAACGCAGTGCTTGTGTATCTGGAGCAGTCTCCCGGAATCAAGGCAGCAGGCAACATCTTCCGGGGCGCTGCGTGTTCTTCCGAACAACAACTCAGGATGGAAGAACGTTGAGCGTCAGCGACGTAAGAGGAAATACGATGCAAGCCATACAACGCAACAAGACCACGAACAATAACCACGCCGGCCGCGCCGCCCAGCAATACGTCATGGGCGGGGAAGCGCGCAGTACCCGTCTGGCCAAGCGCCTGAAGGGCGCAGAAGCCGTCCCTCAGGATGATGACTGCAGCGCGCGCTACGACAAGATCTCCAAGCAGATGGATGACGCGCTCGAAGGCGGTTCGCCGCAACGCTTCAAGCGTCCCAAGATGGAAAGCGACATCATCGCGCGTTGAAGCAGGGCGGATTCAGGCAACAACCCGCCTGAATCCTCTCCGAATTCTCGGGCGATAAAAAACAGCCGGAGGCATTTCTGCTCCGGCTGTCATTTTCTCCGCTTCACTTTCAGGTGAGGTTTGGTGAATCTCCTGTCCCAGTGTGCGAGCGGGAGTGGCTGTCTTACAGGCTTTCTTCGCGCGGATCCCGCGCCAGCAGCCGGGCCACCATGTCCTGCACCGACACGCCGTCGAACAAGGCTGCCGCCACCGCATCGGTGATCGGCATCTCGATGCCTTTTTCGCGCGCCAGCGCCCGCACGGCCTGTGCGCAGCGCACGCCTTCGGCCACGTGGCCGAGTTCGGCGACGATATCGTCCAGTTTCTTGTTTTGAGCCAGTCCCAGACCGACGCGCCGGTTGCGCGAGAGGTCGCCGGTGCAGGTCAGGATGAGGTCGCCCACCCCTGAGAGTCCCATGAAGGTTTCTGCACGTCCGCCCAGCGCCACGCCCAGGCGCGTGATTTCAGCCAAGCCGCGGGTGATCAATGCTGCACGGGCGTTCAAGCCCAGTTGCAGGCCATCGGCCACGCCGGTGGCGATGGCCAGGATATTCTTGACCGCGCCGCCAATCTCCACCCCCACCAGATCATCGCTGGAATAGATACGGATGTTGTTGCCATGCACCGCCGCGACCACACGCTCGCACAGCGCCGCATCGGCACCGGCGATGGTCAGCGCGCAGGGCAGGCCGCGCGCCACTTCCTGGGCAAAGGAGGGGCCGGAGAGCACCCCTGCCGCCACGCCTGAACCGAGCACTTCCTGCACCACCTGGTGCGGCAGCAGGCGCGTGCCCTCTTCCAGACCCTTGCACAGCCACACCAGGTTGGGAATGGCATAGGCGCGCAAATGCCCCGCCAGCTCACGCAGGCCGGACACCGATGAGGCGGCAATGAGCAGCGAATCGGATGGGTCGTCGCAGACGTGGCGCACGGCGGCATCGAAGTCCGAACTCACCGCCAGTTCGGGCGGCAGCGCGAATCCGGGGAGGTAGAGGCCGTTTTCGCGTTGCTCGCTGGCGGCCTTCATGGCCTGGGCATTGCGCCCCCACAGCACGACCTGATGCTTGCGCGCCAGGGGAATGGCCAGCGCGGTACCCCATGCGCCAGCGCCCAGAATGGTGATTTTCATCTCAGGCCGCTCTTCGCTCAATCGCCCCAGACATCGCCGGCCTTCACGAAGCCGCTCTGGCCGTCGCGGTGGCGGACCTTGACCCAGCCGTTGTTGGGGCTTTCCAGCATCTCCAGCAGGACCGACTTGTCGGCCGTGAAGACCACCGGGCTGCCTTCATCGGCAGCATTGAAGATGCGCGCATTGGCCACCGACACCACCAGCATGCGCTTGGGCGTCAAGGCCTTGGAGGAGATCCAGGACAGCGTGCCGGCGGCATCCCTGACCTTGCTCCAGTCGCCATAGGTCAGCACCACCTCGACCGGCATGCCGCGCGGCGCGACATAGACGCGGCGGCCCTTTTCGGACGGGGCGTCATACATGATGGCGGGCGAGGCGCCGACCGACTTGAAGTCCAGGGCCAGGGCATCCTTGGCCATGAAGGCGCCGAGCAGGGTTGCGCAAAGAATCAGGGGCAGGCGTTTCATCGTGAAGGTCTCCGCAGAAGGGAAAGCGCCGCAGCACAGGCTGCGGCGGCTCGTTGTCGTGCCGGGCTGCCGCAGAGGATGCGGCCGGGCCGGCAGGCGGACAGGGGGTGAAACCCGATCAGTTGACGGCGGTGGAGCCGTTGTTGACCAGGGTCGCGCCTTGTTGCTCGGCCAGTGCCTGCAGGCGCTGCTGGTAGAACACCTCGAAGTTGATCTCGGCCAGGTGCACCGGCGGGAAACCGGCGCGGGTGATGGCGTCGGCGATGTTGGCGCGCAGGTACGGGTAGATGATGTTGGGGCAGCCGATGCCCAGCAGCGGGTCCAGCTGTTCGGCCGGCACGTTGCGGATCTCGAAGATGCCGGCTTGCTTGCCCTCGACCAGGAAGGCGACTTTGTCCTTGACCTTGGCGGTCACGGTGATGGTCACGGTCGATTCGAACACGCCTTCAGCCAGCGCTTCGGCACCGACGTCCACCGACACTTCGATCGAAGGGGCTTCCTGTTCCAGGAAGATGGCCGGGGAATTCGGCTGTTCCAGCGACAGATCCTTCAGGTAGACGCGCTGGATCTGGAAAACGGGTTGCTGTTGGGCTTCTTGGTTCTGTTCCGACATGGATCTCTTTCAGGTTCGGTGAATCGATAGGGGGGAGTGTGCTGCCCTGGCGTCAGGCTTGCAGCAGCGGGTCCAGCTTGCCGGCACGGTCCAGTGCGCTCAGGTCATCGAAGCCACCGACATGGGTGTCGCCGACATAGATCTGGGGCACGGTACGGCGGCCGGTCTTTTGCATCATCAGCTCACGCTGCTGAGGTTCGAGATCCACGCGGATCTTCTCGATCTGCGTGATTCCCTTGCTGGCCAGCAAACGCTCGGCCATCATGCAATACGGGCACACGGCGGTGCAGTACATGGTCACGGGAGCGCTCATTTTGCCTCCTTGGTGGTCAGCGGCAGGCCCTGGCCTTGCCAGGCGGCGATGCCGCCGTTCAAGCCGTAGACTTCGGTGAAGCCGGCCTTCTTCAGCGACGCTTCGGCACGGTTGGCCTGGGTGCCGGTCTGGCACACCACGATGACCGGGCGGCCCTTGAGCTTGTCGAGCTCGCCGATGCGCTGCGGCAACTCTTTCAAGGGAATGTTGCGGGCGTCGCGCAGGTGGCCGGTGGCGAATTGCTCGGCATCACGCACATCCAGCACCAGCACCTTGCCCTGGTTGAGCATCTGCGTGGCCTGCAAGAGGCTCAGCTTGTTGCCGCGCTGCTGCAGGTAGGGAACCAGCAGCGCACCGCCCGAGACCAAGGCCAGGGCGATCAGGAAAATATTGTCGATGATGAATTTCACGGCAGTCCAATGAGTTTACTGAATCCCGGCATTATAAAATAGAAGCATTCGCGGTTTGCATCCGGACCGAACAGTCTAGTTTAAGGCGTGCACCCGGTCTCGCGTAGTCGATCTTTGGGGCAGCCGCAGCGGTTTATCCATCATCAATACAAGTCCTGCTATGTACAAAATCGTATTCATGCGCCACGGCGAATCGACCTGGAACCTGGCCAACCGCTTCACCGGCTGGGTCGACGTCGACCTGACCGAAAAGGGCGTGGCTGAAGCCCGCCAGGCCGGCAAGCTGCTCAAGGAAGCCGGTTTCTCCTTCGACCTGGCCTACACCTCGGTGTTGAAGCGCGCCATCCGCACCCTCTGGACCACGCTGGACGAAATGGACCAGATGTACATCCCGATCAAGAACGACTGGCGCCTCAACGAACGCCACTACGGCGCCCTGCAAGGTCTGAACAAGGCCGAGACCGCCGCCCAGTACGGCGACGAGCAGGTGCTGGTCTGGCGCCGCAGCTACGATACCCCGCCCAACCCGCTGACCCCGGGCGAAGAGCGCGATGCCTTCGGCGACGCCCGCTACGCCGGCCTCTCGCGCGAGCAGGTGCCGCTGACCGAATGCCTGAAGGACACCGTGGCGCGTGTGCTGCCGGCCTGGAATGACTCCATCGCCCCGGCCATCCGCGCCGGCAAGCAGATCATCATCTCGGCCCACGGCAACAGCCTGCGTGCCCTGATCAAGTACCTGGACGGCATCAGCGACAACGACATCGTCGGCCTGAACATCCCCAACGGCCAGCCGCTGGTCTATGAACTGGACGCCGACCTCAAGCCGATCAAGAGCTACTATCTGGGCGACCAGTCCGCCATTGAAGCAGCGCTCAAGGCCGTGGCCAATCAAGGGAAGTCGAAATAAAACTGCGTTGCTCCAGCAAGACGCCCGCCGCACAGGCGGCGTCCCTTTCCGGAAAGTGCATTCCACCGGCGCGCTCCGCCCTCCTGTCGGGCGCGCCGCGGGGAGTCTTTCGCTTGCTGGCGACGATGGCTTGCGGTCTGCTGCTGTGTGCCGCGGTGCAGGCCCAGCCGATCACCGAGCGAACCCGGCAGAAGCAGGCCGCCGAAAAGGAACAGGCCGACCTGCAACAGCGCCTGACTACGCTCAAGCGCGATATCGACCAGACCGAGACCGCCAAGGACAATGCCGCCGATGCCTTGGCCGCTTCCGAACAGGCGATCTCCAAAGCCAATCGTTCGCTGCGCGATCTGGCGCAGGAGCAGCAGGCCACTGAAGCGCGCCTGGCGCAGCTGGTCAAGCAGTTGAACGAACTGACCGCGCTGGTCAACGCCCAGCAGGCGCAGCTGTCCAAGCTGCTGCGCGAGCAATATGTGGCCGGCAACGAGGACCGCATCAAGCTGCTGCTCTCCGGCGACAATCCCAATCGCATCAATCGCGAGCTGCAGTACATGGGCTATGTCTCGCAAGCCCAGGCCAAGCTGATTGAAACCCTGCGTGCCAACCAGCAGGCGATCCGCGCCAACAAGGCCGAGACCCAGAATGCCAAGTTCGAACTGGATGAAATCGCCCAGGAAGAACAGGAACAGAAGAAGGTACTGGAACGCGAGAAGGGCCGCCGCCAGACCTTGCTTGCGCAGCTTTCCACCAAACTCAATGCCCAGCGCCAGGAAGCCGGCCGCATCGAGCAGGATCAGCAGCGCCTCTCCAGCCTGGTGGACAAGCTGGCGCAGATCATCGAGCAGCAGAAAAAGGCCGAAGCCGAAGCTCGCGAGAAACGTCGCCAGGAACAATTGGCCAAAGCCAAGGCCGAACGCGAGAAGCGTTTGGCTGAACAGCGTGCCCGCGCCGAGAAGCGCGCCGCCGAAGCGGCCAAGGCCGCCAAGGAAGGCAAGCCGGCGCCGAAGATGCCCGATCCGGCCGACGCCATCGATGATGACGAACCGCCGCAACAGGCTTCCTTGGGCCGCAACGACACGCTGCCCGAGCCGCAGGCGGACAATTTCGGCAAGCCCTTTGCCAGCCTGCGCGGACAATTGCATCTGCCGGTCAGGGGCGAGCTGGTATCGAAATTCGGTAGCCGCCGCGGCGACGGACCGACCAGCCGGGGCCTGTTCCTGCGCGCCCAGGAAGGCGCGGAAGTGCGGGCAGTGGCAGCAGGACGCGTGGTCTTCGCGGACTGGTTGCGCGGTTTCGGCAACCTGATCATCGTCGATCACGGCAACCAGTACATGACGATTTACGGCAACAACCAGTCGGTATTGAAACGCGCCGGTGACCTGGTCAAGACCGGGGAAACCATTGCCACTGCAGGCAACAGCGGCGGCAATGAGCAATCGGGTTTATACTTTGAAATGCGGTATCAAGGCCGCGCATTCGACCCACAGGGGTGGGTAACTTCTAGGTGACACATGGGCAGCAAACTCAAGAATATCGGTTTGATCGGGTTGGGCATGGTGGCAGGTGCCACTGCGATGATTCAGTTCGACGCCATCGCGCAAAAGAATGCAACGGCGTCGCTGCCCCTGGAGGAGCTGCGCCAGATGGCCGACGTGTTCGGTCTCATCAAGTCAGATTATGTCGAGCAGGTCGATGACAAGAAGCTGCTGACCGAAGCCATTTCCGGCATGGTCGCTTCGCTCGACCCGCACTCCGCCTATCTGGACAAGAAGGCCTACAAGGAGCTGCGCGAAGGCACCATGGGCAAGTTCGTGGGCCTGGGCATCGAGGTCGGCATGGAAGATGGCTACGTCAAGGTCATCTCCCCCATTGAGGATTCACCGGCCTTCCGCGCCGGGATCAAGGCCGGTGACCTGATCACCCGCCTGGACAGCACCCCGGTCAAGGGCCTGACCCTGGATGAAGCCGTCAAGAAGATGCGCGGCGAACCCAACACCAAGATCACCCTGACCATCGCCCGCAAGGAAGAAGACAAGCCCATCATCCTGACCATCACTCGTCAGGAGATCCGCGTGCAGAGCGTCAAGTCCAAGGTGGTCGAACCCGGCTACGCCTGGCTGCGCGTGACCCAGTTCCAGGAGCCGACGGTGGACGACATGTCCAAGAAGCTGGCCGCCATCTACGCCCAGGAACCCAACCTGAAGGGCATCGTGCTGGATCTGCGCAATGACCCGGGCGGCGTGCTGCCGGGCGCCATCGGCGTGGCGGCGGCCTTCCTGCCCAAGGATTCGGTGGTGGTCTCCACCAATGGCCAGCTGCCGAGCTCCAAGCAGACCTTCTACGCCAAGCGCGAATATTACGCCGCCAACCCGCTGTCGGATCCGCTGTCGCGCCTGCCGGATGCCATCAAGAAGGTGCCGATGGTGGTCCTGATCAACAGCGGCTCGGCCTCGGCTTCCGAAATCGTGGCCGGTGCCCTGCAGGATTACAAGCGCGCCACCATCATGGGTACGCAGTCCTTCGGCAAGGGCTCGGTGCAATCGGTGATCGCGCTGCCGCCGGAGAAGAACACCGCCGTCAAGCTGACCACCGCCCGTTACTACACGCCCAAGGGCCGTTCCATCCAAGCGCGCGGCATCGTGCCGGACATCATGGTGGACGAGTACCCCGATGGCGACGGCCTGAACGGCCTGCGCCTGCGTGAAGCCGATCTCTCCAAGCACCTGACCAACGACACCGACAAGTCCGCCGAGGTCAAGGCCAAGGCCATGGATGAACAATCGGAAGAGCGCCTGATTGCCGCCGAGAAGAAGCGCAAGCCGCTCGACTTCGGCAGCAAGGACGACTTCCAGCTGACCCAGGCCCTGAACCAGCTGAAGGGCCTGCCGGTGAAGGTTTCCAACGCCAAGCCGGAAGTGCGCAATGAAGAAGGCAAGAACGACACGCCGGTGAAGGACGAGCGCAAGGACAACAAGGCGCCCGCCGAGAAGATCGACACCACCAAGTAATACGCCGCCTGCGGGCAGGCACATCGGGCCGCTAGCACTTGCCAGCGGCCCTTTTTTTCATCTCAACCATGTCGGATATGACGATGGATGACCAACAGCTGCTGCGCTACTCGCGCCACATCCTGCTTGACGAGATCGACATCGAAGGCCAGACCCGCCTGCTGCAAGGCCATGCGCTGGTCATCGGTGCCGGCGGCCTGGGCTCGCCGGCGGCCATGTACCTGGCGTCGGCCGGGGTGGGCCACATCACCCTGGTGGATCACGACACCGTCGATCTGACCAACCTGCAGCGCCAGATCATGCATACCACCGCGCGCGTGGGCCAGCCCAAGGTGGCGTCCGGGCGCGAAGCCTTGCAGCAGATCAACCCCGGCGTGCAGGTCACGGCGCTGGCCGAGCGGGTGGAAGGCGAGCGCCTGCAGGCGCTGGTGGCGGCAGCCGACGTGGTGCTGGACTGCAGCGACAACTTCGCCACCCGCCATGCGGTCAACCGCGCCTGCGTGGCAGCCGGGGTGCCGCTGGTGTCGGGGGCAGCGATCCGCTTTGATGGCCAGATCAGCGTTTTCGACCCGCGCCAGGAGGCCAGCCCCTGCTATGCCTGCCTGTTCCCGCCCGAGCGCGAGTTCGAGGAAGTGCAATGTTCCACCATGGGCGTGTTTTCGCCCCTGGTCGGCATCATCGGCACCATGCAGGCGGCCGAGGCCATCAAGCTGGTGGCCGGTATCGGCCGCTCGCTGGCGGGACGCCTCCTGATCCTGGATGCGCGCGAGATGGAATGGACCAGCATCGGCATCGGCCGCGACCGCCAGTGCCCGGTGTGTGCCCGGCGGCACGGATAGACGCGGGCGCTGTGGATGGCACGCATCGTCGCTTCCATCCCGCCCCGTTCTTCTGGTATAAACACGGATGGATGTTGCAATGCAAATAGCATGCAGCATGCGCCAGGCTGATGTTCCGAACGACGACAATTCACAAGCGCGATCAGCCCGCCCCGCCTAGCCCGTCACAGGGGAAGTCATGAACCGCTCCATGAACCGGAACGCCGCCCGAGGAGATGGCCAGCGGGCCGCCGCGCCAAAGGCTTGGCATACGGAATCGTTGGTGTACAATCCTTGACCGCGAAAAAGCGTACGCCATCGGCAGCGCGCCCCGGTCCTGACGGCTCGGACCTGCGCACTGATCGCGTCAACGTCAATCGAAGAGGTGCCAACGCGGCAAGGGAAGTGGATTCACAAGCGACCTGTTCCGGCAGCCGTGCATCAGCCGGGAATGGATATAGTTGAAAAACCCGTAGTATTGAAAGTAAGCGAAGTGGCAACCAAGACTCCCAAAACTACCCCTGCAGCGCAGTTGCTGACCGAGGAACAAATCCTCAAGATGGACGAGAAGGACTACATGAACGAAGCGCAGCTTGCTTTCTTCAAGGCCCGTCTCCAGCAGCTGGAAAAGGATCTGCTCAAGAACGCGGATGAAACCACCGAACACCTGCGCGAAACCGTGCTGGTGCCGGACCCGGCTGACCGCGCCACCATCGAGGAAGAACACGCGCTGGAACTGCGCACCCGCGACCGCGAGCGCAAGCTGCTCAAGAAGGTGCAGCAATCCATCGTCTCCATCGACAACGGCGAGTACGGCTGGTGTGAAGAAACGGGCGAACCGATCGGCATTCCGCGCCTGCTGGCGCGTCCGACCGCGACCCTGTCGCTGGAAGCCCAGCAACGCCGCGAACTGAAGCAGAAACTCTACGGCGACTGATCCTCGCCTCGCACGATGACGCCTGCGCCGTGCGGTGCGCAGGCGCAGTGCCGCTGTCGTTTCCAACCTGGTCCCGCCTCATGCACCGTCTGCGCGCCCTGCGAAGCTCCACCGTCATCGCCCTGCTGGCGATGTCGCTGCTGTTCGCGCAGATGCTGGGTTTCGTGCACGGTATTGCGCACGCCGGCTGGGCACCGGGGACGGTCCATTCGCTGATCAGCGAAGCCCTGTTCGACGAGGGCGAGGAGGCGCACGCCGAACTCGCTGCCGCCGACGGGCATGATGCCCATCACCACCACGCCCATGGCCTGCACCACTCCTGCGTGGCCTATGACGCCGCTGCCTTGTCGGCCGGTGTGCATGTCGATTTTCCTCCCCTTCCGTTGCTGCCGCCGGTGCGCGTGCTGGCCCTGTGGCTGGCCTTCGCGTCCTGGGACGCGCCGCTGAACTGCCATTTCTCCTCGCGCGCCCCGCCGCGCTGAATTCCTTCTCCCTGCAAGACCCGCATTACTGGTTACCGGTTGTCGCTCGCGCATCCGTGCGTGGCGCGGCGTCGTCCTGACGCCGCCGCTGCGTGCGATCGCGTGCCGACGGCCGGTGTATCCGCGCCGCCCCATCCACCCTCACGACAAGGCGGGCGGCGCTTCGCGCATAACAAGGAATTCACATGGCTCTTCAACGCCAACGCATCGCCTCGGCCGTCTTCTCGGCTCTGGCGGCCTGGTCCGCTTCGGCTTCGGCCCAGACGGCTGACACCACCGCGACCCCTGCAACCGCTGCCCAACCGGCGCTGCAACCCATCGTCGTCACTGCCACCCCCTTCGCCTCTCAGGAGGATGTACAAGTCCTCACGCCCGCCAAGGTCATCGCCGGGGACGAACTGCGCAACAAGCTCGGCAACTCGCTGGGCGACACCCTTTCGGGTGAACTGGGCGTGTCCGCCAGCGCCTTCGGTGCCGGCGCTTCGCGTCCCATCATCCGTGGCATGGAAGGTCCGCGCGTGATGATCCTGCAGAACGGCATGGGCGTCTCCGACGTCTCCACCGTCTCCAACGACCATGCGGTCGCCACCGAAGCCGCTACTGCCCGCCAGATCGAAATCCTGCGCGGTCCGGCCGCGCTGCTGTATGGCTCGGGCGCCATCGGCGGCCTGGTCAACGTGGTCAATGACCGTATCCCCACCGAGCTGGTCGGCAAGCCCACCGGCACCGTCGAAGGCCGCTACGGCACTGTCGATGGCGAAAAGAACACGTCCTTCTCGCTGGATACCTCGGCCGGCCAGATCGGCCTGCACCTGGACGGCAACTACCGCGATACCGACAATTACAAGATCCCCGGTAACGCCCGTCAGGGCGACAGCAGCAGCGCATCGGGCCGCCTGCCCAATTCCTTCACCCACGAGACCAGCCTGGGTGGTGGCATTTCCTATGTGACCAACTGGGGTTACGTCGGCCTGTCGGTGGCGACTCTGGACGATCACTACGGGATCCCGACCGATGAAAAATCCTTCATCGACCTGCACCAGAACCGCTACGACCTCGATACCGTCGTCAATCGTCCCTTCGCCGGCATCGAGAAATTCCGCTTCCGCATGGGGTACACCGACTACACCCACATCGAGAAGGCGGAGGATGGCACGCCCAACACGGTCTTCTCCAACCGCGCCCTGCAGACCCGCTGGGAACTGACGCACGCACCGCTGGCCGGCTGGCACGGCACCTTCGGCGTGCAGACCGAGCAAAGCAACTACTCGGCCCTCACGCCCGATACCGGGGTCTCCGAGCTGACTCCGCCCACGCGTTCGACCTCCTTTGCCGGCTTCCTGGTGGAAGAGCGGCAGTTCGGCCAGGTGCTGGCCAGCGCCGGCCTGCGCGCCGAGAGCGTGAGCCGCCGACCGGACAGCGGCAGCAGCAGCGACAGCGTCCGGCCGGGACGCGATTTCAGCCTGATCTCCTGGTCCACCGGCGGTCTGTGGACCTTCCAGCCCGGCTACGGCCTGGGCCTGACCTATTCCTTCGCCCAGCGCGCGCCGACGGTGGAAGAGCTGTACTCCAAAGGCCCGCATGAATCGACCTCCACCTACGACATCGGCGACAACCAGCTGAAGAAGGAAACTTCACACAACATCGAGTTGAGCCTGCAGAAAACCGAAGGACTGGTGCGCTGGAAGGGCAATGTGTTCCGCAACAAGGTCAACAACTACATCTACGGCCGTACCAACGGCCAGGTGAACGCTGCCGGCGCGGCCGATCCCGATGGCGAATTCACCCAGCGCTTCTGGTCGCAGGGCGATGCCACCATCCGCGGCGTGGAAGCCGAGGTCACGTACAACTGGAACGGCGAAGGGGTTTCCGGCCGGGTCTTTGCCGATACCTCGCGCGGCACGCTCGACAATCTCGGCAACCTGCCCCTGCAGCCGTCCACCCGCTATGGCATCGAGCTGGGCTACAAGACCGGTCCCTGGGCCAGTGGCGTGAAGGTCTTGCGCGCGCAGAAGCAGGATCGCCTGGCGTCCTTCGAAACCTACGAAACCCCGTCCTACACCCAGCTGGACGCCAACCTGTCCTATACCCAGCGTCTCAACGGCGTGAAGCTGACCTGGTTCGCACTGGCCCGCAACCTGCTGAACCAGGACATCCGTTTGTCCACCTCGGTGCTGCGCGAAACGGTACCGCTGGGTGGCCGCAACTTCATCGTGGGGGTACGCACCGCCTTTTGACCGATATGAATGAAACGCCAGCTGCCCCCGGGCAGCGGCGTCACCGGGTGCCGGCGGGAGACTGCGCCTCCCGCCAGCGCAGCTTGCCCGGCCGTCTCCGCAAGGAGGCTGCCGGGCTTTTTTTCGCCTGTCGTTTGCGTATGAAGGAATGGGGCAATTTCCTGGTGCCGGCGGGAAATTCGGAACAGTATCGTTCACATAATTGACGAGATGGGTGAAAGCCGCCGTGATCAGCGGATAGGCAGGCGGATGGTGTTCTTCACTTCTTCCATCACCGCATAGGTATGCGTCTCGCGCACGCCCTTCAACTGCAGCAGCGACTTGCCCAGGAATTCACGATAGGCGTTCATGTCCTTGACCCGCGACTTGACCAGGTAATCGAAGCCACCGGCCACCATGTGGCATTCCATGATCTCGGGGATGCTCTGCACGCTCTTCTTGAATTCGGCAAAGACATCCGGCGTGGTGCGGTCCAGCACCACTTCGATGAAGACCAGCAGGGAGACATCCAGCAATTCCGGATTCAACTGCGCCGCATAACCCAGGATATAGCCGGCTTCCTGCAGTTTGCGAACCCGCTCCAGGCAAGCGGCCGGCGACAGGTTCACGCGAGCGGCGAGGTCGACGTTGCTGATGCGGCCGTCGTTTTGCAGCTCCGCCAGAATTTTCTTGCTGATCTTGTCGAGTCCGGCCATGGTTTCTGAACTTTATTCAGTTAAAAATATATAGAGAAAATTTTATTCCGATTATAAGGGGAATAAGCGCGCCTAATATCAAGGAAGAGTCAATAGAATCCTCCCTCATAAAAAACATAACGTAATGCGGGCATGAAGCGAAGTTCACCTCGTTTCTGCGCGGATCACAGCATTATCTCGACAACAGATTTGACGAGTTTTGTTTGCCAGGTCCAGCCTGCGCGCGGCGGTGAAAACCGGCCTGACGCGGTCGGCCCGGCATCAACGGAATGCACCGCTCCTGCCCACGAGGCGGGGGATGGCGCAAATCCTGCTTTTCCGGCGTTTTCAATGCAATCACCCACCGCAGTCTGACTTTCTAGAAGAGAGGAAACACCCCATGTTCAAGCGCGTCTCCGGACTCAACATCATCGCCGCCTCGCTGGCGCTGATCCCTGCTTTCGCCATGGCGCAGGAAACTCAGGTCGTCAAGATCGGTTTCTCCAGCCCGTTGACCGGTCCCCAGGCATCGGCCGGCAAGGACAACCAGGGCGGCCTGATGATGGCCGTCGAGCGTCTGAATGCGCAACCCATCACCGTGGGCGGCAAGAAGATCAAGTTCGAAGTCCTGGCCGAAGATGACCAGGCCGACCCCAAGCAAGGCGTGGCGGTGGCACAGAAGCTGGCTGACCAGGGCATCAAGGCCATCGTCGGTCCCTACAACTCGGGCGTGACCATTCCTGCTTCGCGCGTCTACAATGATGCCGGCATCGTGGTGGCCACCGTGGCCTCCAACCCCAAGATCACCCAGCAAGGTTTTGCCACCCTGTTCCGCGTGGCTGCCAGCGACAGCCAGCTGGGCGGCAAGATGGCCCTGTATGCAGCCAAGGAACTGAAACTCAAGCGCGTGGCCGTCATCGATGACCGCACCGCCTACGGCCAGGGCCTGGCCGAGGAATTCGCCAAGGTCGCCAAGGCCAACGGCATCGAAGTCATCAGCAAGGACTTCACCAACGACAAGGCCACCGACTTCACCGCCATCCTGACCTCCATCAAGGGCAAGAAGCCCGACGCCGTGTTCCTGGGCGGCTACGCTCCCCAAGGCGGCCCGATCAAGCGCCAGATGAAGCAGCTGGGCATTGACGTACCCCTGATGGGCGGCGACGGCATCTGTTCGCCGGAAATGGGTCGCCTGGGTGGCGACGCCATCGGTGAAACCGTCTACTGCACCCAGGGCGGCACCATGCTGGACAAGGCCAAGGATGGCAAGGTCTTCGCTGACGACTACCAGAAGAAGTACAGCCGTCCTGCTGAAACCTATGCAGTCTCGTTCTACGATGGCATGATGCTGATCGCGCAAGCCATGAAGCAGGCCAACTCGGTCGATCCTAAAGCCTTCGGTCCGGCCATGGCCAAGATCAGCTACAAGGGCGTGGCCGGCCAGTACGACTTCGACGCCAACCACGACCTGAAGCAATCGCCCGTGACCGTCTATCGCTTCAAGGATGGTCTGCCGGTTCCCCTGACCAGCTACTGATCGGTCCTTTCCCGGCCTGATCCTGCCGCCCGCAGTCGCGGGTGGCGCGCCAGGCCCTGATCCCAGCTCCACATTGCAGTGTCCCGCTTCCCGCCGGTTCCGACCGGCCGGGAGCGGCTTGCCGTACCCGCTTGCAGGGCCCATGTCCGGTCCGCAGTGTTACCCTCTGCCCAGGCGGACCCGCAGCATACTCGGAAGGAAGACCATGCTCAGCTATACCCGTACCGTCCAGACCATCGATGCCCACACCGGCGGTGAGCCGTTGCGCATCGTGGTCTCGGGCCTGCCCAAGATCCCGGCCGGCACCATCCTGGAACAGCGCGCCTGGCTGCGCGAACATCGCGACGACCTGCGCCGTTTCCTGATGAACGAGCCGCGCGGCCATGCCGACATGTATGGTGCCTATCTGCTGCCCCCGGTCACGGCCGGTGCCGACTTCGGCGTCATCTTCATCCACAACGAAGGCTACAGCGACATGTGCGGCCACGGCATCATCGCCCTCGGCAAGGTATTGGTCGAGATGGGCTACGTCGAACGCACCCAGCCGCAGACCCGCATCTGCTTTGATGCCCCGGCCGGCTTCATCGAAGCCTTCGTCGAGTGGGATGGCGTGCGCGCCGGCAAGGTCAGCTTCAACAACGTGCCCGCCTTCATCTATCGCCGCGACGTCGAAGTCGAGACGCCCGGGTTTGGCAAGATCATCGGTGACATCGTCTTCGGTGGTGCCTTCTACTACTACATCAACGCGGCGCAGGCCGGCCTCACCGTCAAGCCTGAACTGGTGCGCCAGCTGATCCAGCTGGGTGCCGAGACCAAGGCCGCCGTCATGGCCAAGGTCGCCATCGCGCATCCGCTGGAGCCGGGCCTCAATACGCTGTACGGCACCATCATCGACAGCGAACCCAATTTCCCCGGCGCGGACCAGTCCAACGTCTGCATCTTCGCCGACCGCGAAGTGGACCGCTCGCCCACCGGCACCGGTACCTCGGGCCGCGCCGCCCAGCTGTTCCTGCGCGGACAATTGGCGCTGAACCAGAACTACGTCAACGGCAGCATCGTCGGCAGCAACTTCGGCGTGCGCGTGACTGCTGCCACCAAGGTGGGCGACTTCGATGGCGCGCTCACCGAGGTGAGCGGCCATGCCCACATCATGAGTACCAACCAGTGGGTGCTGGAAGAGTCCGATCCCTTCCCGACCGGTTTCTTCCTGCGCTGACTTTCCCACGGGATTCCCATGCACATCCTCGACTCCCTCCAGACCGCGCAGGCAATGCCTTATTCCGCGCTGGTCGATGCCCTCGCACGCGCCGCGCAGGAACTGGCCAGCGGTGCCATCCGCGCACCGGAACGCCAGGTCGTTCCCATCGATGCCAACAGCGTCTTGCTGGGCATGCCGGCCATAGCCGAGGATCTCTCGGTGACCAAGCTCATCACCGTGCATGGCGACAATGCCCGCCATCAGCTGCCGGCGATCCAGGGTGAGGTGATTGCCTTCGAAACCGATACCGGACGACGCCTGGCCTTGATGGACGGCCCGACCGTCACGGCGCGCCGCACCGCAGCCATGAGTCTGCTGGGCATTCGCACGCTGTTGCCGCGCACGCCGCAATCGGCGCTGTTGATCGGTACCGGCGCGCAGGCGGCGGCGCATGCCGATGCACTGGCGGAGGTGTTTGGTGTGCGTCAGTTCTGGGTGGCCGCGCGTGACCTCGCGCGTACCCAGGCTTTCTGCCAGGCCATCAGCGAACGCCATCCGCAAGTGGTGGCCAGTCCGCTCCCGGCACAGATGTTGCAACAGGAGTTGCCACGCACTGATGTGGTGATTGCCTTGACTACGTCGCGCGTGGCCGTGATTCCCGAACAGATCGCGGCCGATACGCTGGCCATCGGCGTCGGTGCCTTCAAGCCGGACATGGTGGAGTTCCCGGCCAGCCTGCTGCATGCACGCCGCATCGTGGTCGATGACCTGGCCGGCGCGCATCACGAAGCAGGCGACCTGATCCAGGCCAAGGTGGACTGGGCGGGCGTGGTCGGCATCGGCGATGTGCTGGCCGGCAAGACGGCCTTGAACACGCTCGACAGCGCGGGGGCGCTGCCGGTGTTCAAGACCGTGGGCCAGGCCGCGTGGGACCTGGCGGCAGCGCGCGTGATGCGCACCACACTGGGGATATGAAAATTGCGCGTGCATGCGCGCTTAATTTGATAAATAATTTACGCTTTTTTCGCGAACGCCCGTGCGTTTGCGGTTTCCTTGCAGTTTCCTGACGTTTCACAACAATCATCCTCCTGAAGGAGACACCGTTTCATGGACATTTTCATCCAGCAGATCATCAACGGATTGGTGCTAGGCAGCATGTACGCACTGATCGCCCTGGGCTACACCATGGTGTACGGGGTGCTGAACCTGATCAACTTTGCCCACGGCGACATCCTGATGGTGGGCGCCATGGTCGGCCTGTCGATCCTCAAATTGGTGCAGCAGGTTGCCCCTGACCTGCCGGGCATCGTCAAGCTGATCATCGCCATCGTCGGAGCCATTCCGGTGTGCGTGATCGTCAGCCTGCTGATCGAACGCATCGCTTACCGTCCGCTGCGCAACGCGCCGCGCCTGGCGCCGCTGATCACCGCCATCGGCGTATCGATCCTGCTGCAGACCTTCGCCATGATGATCTGGGGCCGCAGCCCGCTGCCGTTCCCGCAGATCATGCCCTCGACCCCGGTCAACATCGCCGGTGCCCTGATCTCGCCGACCCAGATCATGCTGCTGATCCTGGCCCTGGCCGCGATGATCGGCCTGGTGCTGATCGTGGAGAAGACCAAGATGGGCCGCGCCATGCGCGCCACTGCCGAGAACCCGCGCATCGCCGGTCTGATGGGTGTGGATGCCAACCGCGTCATCATCGTCACCTTCGCCATCGGCGCGGCACTGGCCGCAATCGCCGGCGTGATGTGGGCCGCCAACTATTCCACCGCGCAATTCGCCATGGGCTTCGTGCCGGGCCTGAAGGCCTTCTCGGCCGCCGTGCTGGGCGGCATCGGCAACATCTACGGTGCCATGCTGGGCGGCATCCTGCTGGGCCTGATCGAGAGTCTGGGTGCCGGTTACATCGGAGACCTGACTGGCAACTTCCTGGGCAGCAACTACCAGGACATCTTCGCCTTCATCGTGCTGATCATCGTGCTGACCTTGCGCCCGTCCGGGATCATGGGTGAGCGTGTGGCGGATCGGGCCTAAGTTTTTAAAAGTAGAAACCTTAAAAACTTAAAAACAGAAATTTAGAAACTTAAGAAATCGGAAGAGAACACTATGGCTCTCATGACCTTCGACATGAAGCGCAACCCCCAGCAGGCGCGGTTCAGCCTGCTGGCGCTGTTGGCGCTGATGATCATCTTCCCCATGATCGCCCAGCATTTCGGCAATTCGTGGGTGCGCATCATGGATATGGCGCTGCTCTACATCATGCTGGCCTTGGGCCTGAACGTGGTGGTGGGTTTTGCCGGCCTGCTGGACCTGGGCTACATCGCCTTCTATGCCATTGGTGCCTACACCGCTGGTTTGCTGGCCTCGCCGCAGTTCGCGCAGGTGATCGAATCCTTCATCAACACCTATCCGGCCATCGGCAATTTCCTGGTCTGGCTGTGCGGTCCACAGATCGTGCAGAACGGCATCCACTTGTCGCTGTGGCTGATCGTGCCGATCTCGGGCGTGCTGGCGGCGCTCTTCGGTGCGCTGCTGGGTGCGCCGACCCTGAAGCTGCGCGGTGACTACCTGGCCATCGTGACGCTGGGCTTCGGCGAAATCATCCGCATCTTCATGAACAACCTGAACGCGCCGGTGAACATCACCAACGGTCCGCAGGGTATCAACCTGATCGATCCGATCCGCGTCTTCGGCGTGTCGCTGGCGGGCGAACCGGGTTCGGGTTCGATGCTGAAGGTCTTCGGCATGAACCTGCCCTCGGTGAACGCGTACTACTACCTGTTCCTGGTGCTGTGCATCTTCGTGATCTTCTTCTCGAGCCGCCTGCAGGATTCGCGCCTGGGCCGTGCCTGGGTGGCGATCCGTGAAGATGAAATCGCCGCCAAGGCGATGGGCATCAACACCCGCAACGTCAAGCTGCTGGCCTTCGCCATGGGCGCGTCCTTCGGTGGCGTGGCCGGTGCCATGTTCGGTGCCTTCCAGGGCTTCGTCTCGCCGGAATCCTTCTCCCTGACCGAATCCATCGCCGTGCTGGCCATGGTGGTGCTGGGCGGCATCGGCCACATTCCGGGCGTGGTGCTGGGTGGCGTGATCCTGGCGGCGCTGCCGGAAGTGCTGCGCCACGTGGTGGAGCCGCTGCAGATGGCCATCTTCGGCAAGGTGTGGATCGATGCGGAAGTGCTGCGCCAGCTGCTCTACGGCCTGGCCATGGTGATCATCATGCTGACCCGTCCGGCTGGCCTGTGGCCCTCGCCGCGCCATGAAGACCGTCCCGAAGTGGACCACACCCAAGTCGGTACCACCGGCGAAGTCAAAGCTTAATCTGGAGCACAGAACATGACACAAACACTGCTCAAGATCCGTGACGTCAGCAAGCGTTTCGGCGGCCTGCAAGCCTTGAATGGCGTGGGCATCACCATCGAGCGCGGCCAGATCTATGGCCTGATCGGCCCCAACGGTGCCGGCAAGACCACGTTCTTCAACGTCATCACGGGCCTGTACCAACCCGATACCGGCAGCTTCGAACTGGACGGCAAGCCCTATTCGCCGAGCGCCCCGCACGAGGTGGCCAAGGCCGGTATCGCGCGTACCTTCCAGAACATTCGTCTCTTCGGTGAAATGACCGTGCTGGAAAACGTGATGGTCGGTTGCCACGTGCGCACCAAGCAAAATGTCTTCGGTGCCGTATTCCGCCACAAGGCAGCACGTGACGAAGAAGCGGCGATCCGCGCCAAGTCGCAGCAACTGCTGGACTTCGTGGGCATCGGCCAGTTCGCCAAGCGCACGGCGCGCCACCTGTCGTATGGCGATCAGCGCCGTCTGGAAATCGCCCGCGCCCTGGCGACCGATCCGCAACTGCTGGCCCTGGACGAACCGGCGGCCGGCATGAACGCCACCGAGAAGCTGGCCTTGCGCGAGCTGCTGGTGAAGATCCAGGCCGAAGGCAAGACCATCCTGCTGATCGAACACGACGTGAAGCTGATGATGGGCCTGTGCAACCGCATCACGGTGCTGGACTATGGCAAGCCGATTGCCGAAGGGGTGCCGGCCGACGTGCAGAAGAACCCGGCGGTGATCGAGGCCTACCTCGGTGCAGGACATTAAGCGAGACCACAGAACATGACAACGAACATTCTCAAAGTCGACCAACTGAGCGTGGCCTATGGCGGCATCAAGGCCGTCAAGGGCATCAGCCTGGAAGTCAACGACGGTGAACTGGTTACCCTGATTGGTGCCAATGGCGCCGGCAAGACCACCACCCTGAAGGCCATCACCGGCACGCTGCCCAGCAGCAAGGTCGACGGCCACGTGTATTACATGGGCAATCCGTTGAAGGGCAAGAAGTCCTTCGAGCTGGTCAAGGACAAGCTGGCGATGGTGCCGGAAGGCCGTGGCGTCTTCACGCGCATGAGCATCCAGGAAAACCTGTTGATGGGCGCCTACACCAGCAATGACAAGGGCCAGATCCAGGCCGACGTCGACCGCTGGTTCGAGGTCTTCCCGCGCCTGAAGGAACGTGCGGCGCAGATGGCGGGCACTTTGTCGGGCGGTGAACAGCAGATGCTGGCGATGGCGCGCGCGCTGATGAGCCATCCCAAGCTGCTGTTGCTGGATGAGCCCTCGATGGGTCTGTCGCCGATCATGGTGGAGAAGATTTTTGAAGTGATCCGCAATGTGTCGGCACAGGGGATCACCATCCTGCTGGTGGAACAGAACGCCAAGCTGGCGCTGCAGGCGGCGCATCGCGGCTACGTGATGGAGTCGGGACTGATCACCATGGAAGGGCAGGCGCAGCAGATGCTGGATGATCCGCGGGTGAAGGCGGCTTATCTGGGTGAGGGTTGAGTCGATCGTTTAATTCGTAAATGATATAAATCATTTGTGATGGATCGAAGAAAAAAGCGCAGCCGAGGCTGCGCTTTTTTTCGTATAAATCTGGTACTTCGTTTGGATGGGATCACGTATATACAGTGATGAGCAATCGCTATCGGCCAAACTCAATACTCTTCAGCGCTCGCATGAAGTCCCGATAATGCAGTTCGTTCGGTTCCCTGGGATTACGGTCCCGGGTAAGGCAGGTGGCGAACTCCAGGCTGTTTTTCTGATTGCCGATCAGAGCGATGAAACATCGTTGTGGCCGTTTCGGTGCCGCATCGCCCATCTCCTTTCTGGTCGGCTCCGTGCGCCGCGTCCAGAGATAGCCGGTCCAGTCCTTGCCGCGGATCTTCTCCCGCTTGATTTCATCTTGTTGGGTGGCCCAGAGAAAATCCACACCGTACTCGTTGAGCTGTATCGCATCATCTTCCTGATCCAGGTGGTCAGTACGGGCAGGGACGGCGATCCAGTCGGAGATGCCCGAAGCGAGGTAGTCCTGCGTGGATTGTCCCGAGAGAAATCCTTCCGTATTCGCCAGCAGTCCGGGGCCGGGAAAGTCTTCTGGATAATGGCCCATCTGAAGTACCTTGGCACCAGGATAGTGTGCAAGCGCAGTGCATGTGATGATGGGTGAGCTACTCGGTGGACGCATTGAAAAATGGCAGGTTTCCTTGATCCTGCGTTGCTTGAATTTGAAAAGAGTAGCTGCGTTAGCGGCGGCCGCATGGACGTGACAGCTTGACGCGAGACACAGCATCAGGAGCGAAATCAGTATCTTCACCGATGAGGATTTTTCGAGGGATCCGGGAGACACGTTTGGTTCTGTGTTCATGGAAGGGGAAAGTCTCATTGACTATCGAAAGTGATGCTGTAGATCATCTTCATGAAGTCGCCCACATCGAACTCTGCCGGGTCAGTTTTTTTTCCGTTACGCGGCAAGCAGATGAGATCCGAGTACAGCGTCACGGTCGTATTCCCGATGATCAGGAGAAAGCATTCCTTGTCGATTGCATCGTAGGGACAATCCCGTACAAGGTCGCTCTTTTTCAGTCTGGATGATCTGCGCCAAAGGTAGCCTCGCCAGTTGTTGGCCGCGATCTTTTCTACCTGAACCTGTCTCATGCTCTTTGCGCACAGGTCCTTCACTAATTGATCGGTGAGATGCAGTTCGTCGCCAGGGATTGATTCGCCGGTATCGTCATTTCTCTTGAGTTTTCCTTTTGCGCCGGATCCAACGAACTTTTCTAAAGAATGATTGGTGATCCCCAAAGTAACCTGGCGAGCAAAGTCGTCATGTTCAAACTGATTCACGAAGTAGCTGATGCTCATCGCCCGGTAAGCATCGGTCAATTGCCGATCCCCTCTGCAATTAACCCCGTCAATCGTATCGGCCAGAGTGAGTGCGAACCCGCAGCGATTCTGCATTTCCACATCCAGATAGATAGTTTCCTGGTAGACCGCTGCTGTGTCAGCGGAGAACGATATTGCTGCAAGCAGGGAGATTTTCGAGGCCGTGATGATCCAGCTCATTCTTTGTCCCTTCGCTGGGATTGGACCTTCGTATTTTTCGTTTGTTTATAGTCTCCGAGTAGCTGCTCAAGATATGACAAATAGGCGAACCGTATTGCTAAATGCATGTTGCCACCGTTCACAGCCTTTGTTACAAGCACACAACTCTCTTTTGAGAAGCCTTTGTCCGCATGACGATTGATGTTGATCTTGATGTAGGACTTTGATACCCAATACTTCAACGCCGAATCAATCGTGTTATCCGTTCCCCATCCGCACGATAGGTCGTGATGAGCAGGTCGCCACGCTGTGCGGGCGCGCCGTCGCCTTCGGCATAACGCAGTCCGACGATCAACACCTCCTTGCTCAACTGCAGCGTTTCAGTGTCCGGCGGACTCTGATTGCGCTTTGGTTCTTTGGAATAGAGCCGTGTGCCCGCCGGTATCAGAAAATACATCTCACCGAAGAGCACATCGGTGCGTCCATCGCGGCTCAGGTCCAGCTTGTTGTCGCTGCGTCCGATCAATTTTCCAAGGTTGACGTCATCGCAAGCGATCTCGAAGTGGATCAGTTTGCGTGAGCTGTCATGGCACTGGCCGGCCATCCCCAGCAGATCCTTGCGGTAGACTTTTTTGCCTGCCTTCATGCCAGGTTCCACTTGGCTCAGATGCATGTAGAGAGAATAGAAGACGATCTGGGTGGCCGCCGCACGCATCACGCCGTAGGCATCGGTGCGCAATTCCACGCCCGTGCCACGGAAGCTGCCACGATAATTGTCGGCACTGTGAATCATGTGCCCGAGATTGAGCTCGCTACCCGCCTGCGTGGTCTTGAGCTGGATGCGGCAACGGCGGTCGCTGTCGTCGAAGAGCAGCTGGTTGTACCCCCAGCCACCGAACTCCTTGGAGCGGATGCCCCATTGCGCGGCAGGATTGCGGTGCCCATCCAGATCCGCACTGGCGCCATGCCAGGTCGGCGCATGGCCGCCCGCCAGATTGCCCTGGCCGCTGGCCGCCGTATCGCTGGCCGATTGGAATACTTGGGTTTTTGCAGAAAACTTCACTTCGCCACCGGGTGTCGGCGGCTCACCCCCCTCCCCACGGCCGTTGTAGAGGGCCGCAAGCACAATCGGCCGCTCCAGGTCGTTATCGAGGAACTGCACCAGAACCTCCTGCCCGATGCGCGGCAGGAATTGCATCCCCATGCCCGGCCCAGCGCAGCGTTGGCCTACGCGCACCCAGCAGGTGGCCGCCGCATCCTCATGCCGTCCTTGCCAGTGGAAACGGATACGGATCCGTCCCAGGCGGTCGCAGCAGATTTCGTCGGGGCCATTGGCTTCGGTCTCGCCCCGATAGCCGACCACGATGGCACTCTGGCTGCCCTGCGCCATGGCATGAGGACGACGCGTCAGCCCCGTGCCATCGCCCAGGACAGGCCGCCAGACAATATCGGCGCGAATCGCTTCGAAGAGCTTGGCATGGCCCATGCGGCGTGCGAGATCGATCAGGCTGCGGTCCGGTGCCTGTATCTCGCCCACCGTGGCGACCTTGAGGCAGGCATGGAGGGC
Organism: Herbaspirillum sp. Her4; assembly: GCF_057961335.1. NCBI lineage: Bacteria > Pseudomonadati > Pseudomonadota > Betaproteobacteria > Burkholderiales > Oxalobacteraceae > Herbaspirillum > Herbaspirillum sp. Her4. The sequence continues at coordinate 1,304,650 of NZ_CM176330.1, forward strand.
GTCTTCCAGCAAGATCGGTAGAGGACCGAACAACTCGGCCAGCGCCGCTTGCGTATCGGCGGGCAGGTTGTTGACGCCCACGCTGAGCACCGCCAGCACGGCGTATTCCTGCTCCTTGCCCGCCAGCGGCCCTTGTCTCAGGGTAAAGCGCGCTCCGGCCCGCAAGCTGCGCACCGTGCTGCGTCCAAGCCAGCGCTTGTTGCTGGCCTCGGCGGCTTCCATCATCAGGCGCGCATGGCGGTCGGCGGCGTCCTTGTCATCGGTCACCGGGCCTGCGCTGTCATAGCTTTCCAGCCTGGGCGCATCGCGCCCGCCGAAGTCGTGATGCGTGGGGATGCTGGCGGTGATGGCTTGTTTGTTCCGGTAGTCATACGACAGCAGCGTGCAGCTAGCCGCCTGCAGGCTGCGACAGGCCGCCAGGGCCTGGATGCCATCCTGCTGATCCAGCTCCCTGGCACCCTGGAAGCGGATGCCATCATGGGCCGCGCTGGTGGGATCTTCCGGAAAGGCGCTGCGCGCCGTGCTGTCGGCAAAGATCACCAGGCGATGGCCTTGCGGACTGGGCGCATGTTCTTCGATGCGCCACGACAGTCCTTCTCCGGCCAGCAGACGGCTGATGAAATCGAGATGCGTCTGCCGGTACTGCACGGTGTAGCTGCGTGGCGGCACCCGAGCCAGATACGCCAGCGCATCAGCCGACCAGTGCCAGTCCGCGTGTTGCGGGAATTCGCGGAAGACGTCTTCGACCACTTCGATCAGGGTCTTGTCCTGCCAGACCCGGCTGGTGCTGGCCTGCGACAGCAGCCAAGGCCAGGGCGCCATGCGCAGCCGATAGCGGCCGAAGCCGCCGTCGCCACCCAGCTTGGCCACTTCAAGGATCAGGCCGGGCGAGCGGCACATGCCACCCTCCGCAAGCCGGCTGCTCAGCGTGGCCAGGCTGCCCAGCAGGGACCGGGCTGCCACCTCCGCATCCAGGCTCAGCACGATCAGCTCGGTGGCGCCGACCGCATGCAGGGACTCTACGGCCGCCCATGCTTCGACCAGGAAGCGGTCCTCGGGCTGGCCGGCGATCTCCAGACGATAGAGGCGCGTTGCCGCTGAGAAGGGGAGCAGACGAGAGAGCAACTGACTGGCGTGATCCATGACAAGCCCCAGAACAATGACGGGCCGTCATTCTTGTTCGGCAACTTCGTACTTCCAGAAAATCCAAGAAAATCTCAGGCAAAGCTCGAAAGGCACCGAAAAATGTTTCGAATAAATTGGGAATGGCCTCGCCAGGAGAGCAATGGCCCGGGCTCAGGCCAGCTCCGACCGTTCATCGCCCCGGAAGCCGCGACAGTACTGCGAAAGGCGCCATGGTGGCGCAATTGTGGAAAATTAAAAATCGTATAAATGAAATAGTCCGAATTAAATATTGGAGTGATGCATGAAATACAGAATTAATATTGGCATCAAGCACATAGAATCCGGTTGCCCATTTCCATCCCATTTCGACTCCAGACCATGACCACCGTCGCCTCCGCCGCCCCTGCGGCCTCCGCTTCCAGCCTGCCCTTTGGCACATTCCAGGCCGAGTTGCTGCCGGCCCCCAGTCCGCTGCGTGCGGCCATCACTGCCGCCTATCGTCGCGACGAGCGTGAGGCCGTGCAATGGCTGCTGCAGCAGGTGCAGGGCCAGCAGCCCTGGAAGGACGCCACCCAGCAACTGGCCAAAAAGCTGGTGCAGCAGGTGCGCGAGAAGCGCACCCGGTCCTCCGGCGTGGATGCGCTGATGCACGAATTCTCGCTGTCCTCCGAAGAAGGCGTGGCGCTGATGTGCCTGGCCGAAGCGCTGCTGCGCATCCCCGACCGCCAGACCGCGGACCGCCTCATCGCCGACAAGATCAGCAAGGGCGACTGGCGCAAGCACCTGGGCGAGTCGCCGTCGCTGTTCGTCAATGCCGCCACCTGGGGCTTGCTCATCACCGGCAAGCTGGTCTCCACCAGCAGCGAAAGCGGCCTCACGCAAGCCATCACGCGCTTGATCGGCAAGGGCGGCGAGCCGCTCATCCGCAAGGGCGTGGACCTGGCCATGCGCATGCTGGGCAACCAGTTCGTGACCGGCCAGACCATCGAAGAAGCGCTGGACAACAGCCGCGACAACGAAAAGCGCGGCTATCGCTATTCCTACGACATGCTGGGCGAAGCCGCCCTGACCATGCACGACGCCGATGCCTACTACCAGTCCTACGAGACCGCCATCCACGCCATCGGCCGCGCCTCCAACGGCCGCGGCATCAAGGATGGCCCGGGTATCTCGGTCAAGCTCTCGGCCCTGCATCCGCGCTATTCGCGCGCCCAGCATGCACGCGTGATGGGTGAACTGCTGCCGCGCCTGAAGCAGTTGCTGCTGCTGGCCAAGCAATACAACATTGGCCTGAACATCGACGCCGAAGAAGCCGACCGCCTCGAACTGTCGCTGGACATGATGGAAGAACTGGTGGCCGACCCCGACCTGGCCGGCTTCGACGGCCTGGGCTTCGTGGTGCAGGGCTACCAGAAGCGCTGCCCCTTCGTCATCGACTACCTCGTCGACCTGGCCCGCCGCAACGGCCGCCGCCTGATGATCCGCCTGGTCAAGGGCGCCTACTGGGACAGCGAAATCAAGCGCGCCCAGGTCGATGGCCTGCAAGGCTATCCGGTCTATACCCGCAAGGTGCATACCGACCTGTCCTACCTCACCTGCGCGCAAAAGCTGCTGGCCGCCACCGACGTCATCTATCCGCAATTCGCCACGCACAATGCCCACACGCTGGCGGCGATCTATCACTGGGCCAAGCAGCACCAGGTCGACAACTACGAATTCCAGTGCCTGCACGGCATGGGCGAGACCCTGTACGACCAGGTCGTCGGTGCCGAGAACCTGGGCAAGGCCTGCCGCATCTATGCCCCGGTCGGTTCGCACCAGACCCTGCTGGCCTACCTGGTGCGCCGCCTGCTGGAAAACGGTGCCAACTCCTCCTTCGTCAACCAGATCGTCGACGAGGCCGTGCCGCTGGACCGTCTGGTGGCCGATCCCATCGAGACTGTGCGCGCCCAAGGCGGCGTGCCGCATCCGGCCATCGCCTTGCCGCAGCAGCTGTATGGTCAGGAGCGCAAGAATTCTTCGGGTATCGATCTCTCCAATGAATCGCGCCTGCAGCAACTGGGTGAACTGTTCGTCTCCATGGCCCAGCGCCAATGGCAGGCCGCACCGCTGATCGCGGGCGAATTGGCTGCACAACCCGCACAGGCGGTGCGCAATCCGGCCGACCATCGTGAAATCGTGGGCCAGGTCAGCGAAGCCACCGTGGCCGATGTCGATATGGCGCTGACCGCCGCCACTGCTTACGCGCCGCAATGGCAATCGACCCCAGCCGCCGAGCGCGCCGCCATGCTCGAACGCGCGGCCGACCTGCTGGAAGAACATATCGCCGAACTGATGGCACTGGCCGTGCGCGAAGCCGGCAAGTCGCTGCCCAATGCGATTGCGGAGGTGCGTGAGGCGGTCGACTTCCTGCGTTACTACGCCATCGCTTCGCGTCACGACGGCAACGTGCTGGCCTGGGGCCCGGTGGTGTGCATCAGCCCGTGGAATTTCCCGCTGGCGATCTTCATCGGCGAGGTCAGCGCTGCGCTGGCCGCCGGCAACGTGGTGCTGGCCAAGCCGGCCGAGCAGACCGCGCTGATCGCCCATCGCGCCGTGCAACTGCTGCACGAGGCCGGCGTGCCGCGCGCCGCCCTGCAATTGTTGCCGGGCCAGGGCGAGACCGTGGGTGCGGCATTGACCTCGGATGTGCGCGTCAAGGGCGTGATCTTCACCGGTTCCACCGAAGTGGCGCAGCTCATCAACCGCACCCTGGCCCAGCGCAAGCACGATGATGGCGACGGCAGCGGCGAACATGGCGATGTCCCGCTGATCGCCGAGACCGGTGGCCAGAATGCGCTCATCGTCGATTCCTCGGCGCTGGCCGAACAAGTCGTGCAGGACGTGCTGTCCTCCGCCTTCGACAGTGCCGGCCAGCGTTGTTCGGCTCTGCGCATCCTGTGCCTGCAGGAAGACATCGCCGACCGTACTCTGGAAATGCTCAAGGGCGCCATGGCCGAACTGCGCGTGGGCCGTCCGGACCGCCTTTCCACCGACATTGGCCCGGTCATCGATGCCGAGGCGCAGCAGAACCTGCTGGCCCACATCGAGCGCATGCGCAAGAGCGCGCGCGCCGTGCACCAGCTGCCGCTGGGCGAGGATTGCCGGCACGGCACCTTCGTGGCGCCGACCGTGATCGAGATCGACGACCTGGCGCAACTGCAGCGCGAAGTCTTCGGCCCCGTACTGCACGTGCTGCGCTATCGCCGCGATGCGCTGCCGCAGCTGATCGATGCCATCAATGCCACCGGCTATGGGCTGACCCTGGGCGTGCATTCGCGCATCGACGAGACCATCGATTTCGTGGCCCAGCGCGCGCACGTGGGCAACATCTACGTCAACCGCAACATCGTGGGCGCAGTGGTGGGGGTGCAGCCCTTCGGTGGCGAAGGCAAGTCCGGCACCGGTCCCAAGGCCGGTGGTCCGCTCTACCTCAAGCGCCTGCAGCGCCATGCGCAACTGCACGAGGAACTGACCCGCGCGCAACCGGCGCAAGTGCCCAACACCTTGCTGGACAGCCTGCTGGATTGGGCTCGCACCCATGGCCACGAGCGCCTGGCCGCCAGCGGTGAGCGCTATCACCGCGACAGCCTGCTGCAGCGCAGCCTGCTGCTGCCCGGCCCCACCGGCGAGCGCAATACCCTGGGCTTCGCCCCGCGTGGCCTGGTGCTGTGCGTGGCCGCCAGCGTCGGTACGCTCTTGAATCAACTGGCGGCGGCCTTTGCGACCGGCAATACGGTGGTGGTCGATGAGACCACTGCGGCGCTGTTGCCGGCCGGCCTGCCCGCGCCGGTGCGTGCGGCCATCCGCCGTGCCAGCCAGCTGGAGGCCGAAGCGCTGCAGGCCGCCCTGGTGGACAGCCACCAGGCTGCCGCATGGCGCGTGCGCCTGGCCGAGCGCGAAGGTGCGCTGGTGCCGTTGATCCTGTGCAGCGAAGACGGTGCCATTCCCCTGTGGCGCTTGCTGGCTGAGCGCGCGCTGTGCGTCAACACCACGGCCGCCGGCGGCAATGCCAGCCTGATGACGATTTCGGTGTAATCGCTCCCGCTGCCTCAGACGGGCACCCCGGCCTTGTGGTCAGGGTGCCCGTTTTTCTTGCGGGCGTACAATATTGCCCTCGATGGCGGCCCACCCGATGGCATGACTTGCAATCCGGCCGGCCAGCCCCATCTCGACAGGAATGCGGAACCGGTACGTCCCTCCGCTGCTCCCCGGCACATATTGAACAGAGGCAAGCATGGAACAATTTCACGGCACCACCATCCTTTCCGTCCGTCGCGGCAACCAGGTCGCGCTCGGCGGTGACGGCCAGGTGACGCTTGGCAACATCGTCATGAAGGGCAGTGCGCGCAAGGTGCGCAAGCTCTATCACGGCAAGGTCCTGGTCGGTTTCGCCGGCGGCACGGCCGACGCGTTTACCCTGCTCGACCTGTTCGAGGCCAAGCTGGAAAAACACCAGGGCAACCTGATGCGCGCCTCGGTCGAGCTGGCCAAGGACTGGCGCACCGATCGCATGCTGCGCCGCCTGGAAGCCATGCTGCTGTGCGCGGACCGCGACACCACCCTGGTCATCACCGGCAATGGCGATGTGCTCGAACCCAATGACGGTATCGGCGCCATCGGTTCCGGCGGCAGCTATGCCCAATCGGCCGCCAAGGCCTTGTATGAGAATACCGAGCTGACCCCGGCCGAGATCGTCAAGAAGTCGCTGACCATCGCCGGCGAGCTGTGCATCTACACCAACCTGAACCACATCATCGAGACGCTGGACTAAGCCGCGCAGCGCGCGTTTCCTGCCTGTTTCTCCGATGAATCGTCACAGCGAAAAGATCACCACCATGAATATGACTCCCAAGGAAATCGTCTCCGAACTCGACAAGCACGTCGTCGGCCAAGCCCGCGCCAAGCGCGCGGTGGCCATCGCGCTGCGCAACCGCTGGCGTCGCCAGCAGATCGAGGAGCCGCTGCGCCACGAGATCACGCCCAAGAACATCCTCATGATCGGCCCCACCGGCGTGGGCAAGACCGAGATTGCGCGCCGCCTGGCCAAGCTGGCCGATGCGCCCTTCATCAAGATCGAAGCCACCAAGTTCACCGAAGTCGGCTACGTGGGCCGCGACGTGGACACCATCATCCGCGACCTGGTCGACATCGGCATCAAGCAGACGCGCGAGCTGGAAACGCGCAAGGTGCGCACCCGCGCCGAGGATGCGGCCGAGGATCGCATCCTGGACGTGCTGCTGCCCCCGGCCCGCGATTTCGGTTTTACGCCCGATGGCAATGCCAGCCCCGAGAAGGATGACAAGAACACCACTCGCCAGACTTTCCGCAAGCGCCTGCGTGAAGGCGCGCTGGATGATCGCGAGATCGAACTGGAATTGAATGACGCCGCCCCCTCGATGGAAATCATGGCACCCCCGGGCATGGAAGAAATGACCGAGCAGATCAAGTCCATGTTCTCGGGCCTGGGCAACCAGCGCAAGAAGGCGCGCAAGATCAAGATCAAGGAAGCCATGAAGCTGCTGATCGAGGAAGAAGCCGCCAAGCTGGTCAACGAGGAAGAGCTCAAGCAGAAGGCCATCGCCAATGTCGAGCAGAACGGCATCGTCTTCCTGGATGAGATCGACAAGATCGCCACCCGCTCGCAGAATGGCAATGCCGATGTCTCGCGCGCCGGGGTGCAGCGCGACCTGCTGCCGCTGGTGGAGGGCACGACCGTCAACACCAAGTACGGCATGATCAAGACCGATCACATTCTCTTCATCGCGTCGGGCGCGTTCCATCTCTCCAAGCCTTCCGATCTGATTCCGGAATTGCAGGGACGCTTCCCGATTCGCGTGGAGCTGGATTCGCTGTCGATTGCCGATTTCGAGCGCATCCTGACCGGCACCGATGCCTGCCTGACCAAGCAGTACGAAGCGCTGCTGGCCACCGAAGGCGTGAAGATCGAATTCGCCGACAGCGGCATCAAGCGACTGGCCGAGATCTCGCATACGGTCAATGAGAAGACCGAGAACATCGGTGCGCGCCGTCTCTATACCGTGATGGAAAAGCTGCTGGAAGAGATTTCCTTCACGGCGGGTGAGGCTGGTGTGGATGGGCTGCTCATCGATGCCGGGTATGTCAACGAGCGGCTGGGCGAGCTGGCCGTGGATGAGGACATGTCGCGCTACGTGCTGTAACGCGATGCTGTCATGATGCCCGCCGAGGCAAGGAGAATGCGATGGCCAACAAGACTTTGGGAACCCGGCAGAAACTGAGTTTTCGCATCGAGCCATCGCAATCCAAGCCACGCAATCCGGTGGCGCTGGCAGCGCAGCAGCGCGCCGGAGGTGCCGGTGCACATCGCAAGAATGCGTCGGCGCAGCGTCAGCAATTGAAGTCGGAGCTGTTGAAGAAGCTGGTCGGTGAACCCAAGGAAGATAAGCAGGAGTGAGTGCAATGCATGGCTGTACAGTGATGGAACGCGATATTGCGCGCGACCAGTCGCATTCGCCAGAAACGTACGAAAATGTACGGAAATGCGCAGCGAGTGACAAGAAGCCACGCTGGCTTGCTTAACAAGAACCCATTGGTTGTTGCCAGCAAGATGTATCAAAATGTTAGAAATGACGAAAAGCGCCGGTAGGGATACCGGCGCTTTTTCCTTGATGCAGGCCGATAGCGGGACAGTCCTGCCGCAGCACATCCGAAAGCGGCGATAAAAAAATACAACAATTGCCATTTCAATCTTTGGCTCCCGTCTAAAAAATGACTTCTATCGACCAAGGTGCAGTCATGGACGACGAGAAGCATTAATGTTTGCCCATCCGACTGCAAGTGCGGATCCTCAAGACTATTTTTAGAGAAGGACGTCACATGAAAAAATCTCTGCTGGCACTCGCCGTTCTGGGCGCGTTCGCAGGCGCAGCCAATGCGCAAAGCTCCGTCACGATCTACGGTATCGTCGATACCGGTGTTGTCTACCAAAGCAAGGTTGCCACCTCTTCCGGCGGCACTGGCAGCAAGTTCGGCCTGAACTCGGGCGTCATCCAGGGTTCGCGTATCGGCTTCAAGGGTGTTGAAGATCTGGGCGGCGGTCTGTCGGCCGTGTTCCAACTGGAAGCCGGCTTCAGCAATGACACCGGTGCGCTGGACGATTCCAAGACCAGCAACACCTTGTTCCGCCGCAAGTCGGTGGTAGGCCTGACTGGTGGCTTCGGTAGCGTGTTGGTCGGCCGTCAAACCGACTTCGCTGACACCATCTCCGCTTACACCGCCGTCAATGACTTCGGTGGCTGGGTCAGCAACTCCGGCTCCGGCCTGGATCGCCTGCAAGGCACCCGTACCAACAACTCGATCAGCTACACCACCAACAGCCTGAACGGCTTCACTGGTAACCTGATGTACGGCTTCGGTGAAACCGCTGGCCAGACCTCCGCGGGTCAAGCCTTCGGCATCGGCGGCAAGTACGACAACGGTCCGCTGGGTCTGGGTATCAATTACTACCAGTCCAAGGCTGGTTCGACCGCGGCTGACACCTCCCTGCTGAGCAGCACCACCACCACCAGCGTAGCCAGCGAAAGCAACCTGGCTGGCAGCACCGCTCAGAAGGTCCTGAACGTGGCAGCGTCCTATCAGTTCGGCCCGGCTCGTGTGTACGGTAACTGGTCGCGCGTCAAGCAAGACCTGAACTCCCAGACCAACCTGACCGCAGCCGGCGTCGGTTCCCTGACCAGCATCTCCAACCGCACCCTGGCCAACTCCAAGAAGGCTGACATCTACGAAATCGGTACCGCTTACTCCCTGAGCCCGTCGCTGAAGCTGCTGGCTGCCGTGGATCACACCCGTGCCGACTTCGACGGCGTGTCGCAAAAGGCCAAGCTGACCCAAGTCAGCCTGGGTACTGACTACTGGCTGTCCAAGCGCACCGACCTGTACGCCTTCCTGGCTTACACCAAGGCTAGCGACCTGAACAACCCGGGCGTCTCCAACGCCACCGGCACCGATGGCAACCAAGGCGCCGTCGCCGTGGGTATCCGTCACAAGTTCTAATGTGAGTTGACCTGCGTCGTCTTCCCGGCGGCGCAGTGTGATGCACAAGTGAGCAAAAGAAGCGCCGCATGAGGTTCATGCGGCGCTTTTTCATTCCTTTTCTCGCCGCTATTTTTATTAGTTTTCGCAATAGTCCATTTCGTTGTCCGCAGGAATGTGGCTGATTTCACGCAGATCTTCTTCTCTCATCACATCGCACTCGGATTTGGTGCAACGCTACTCAACGGCTTGCACAGGGAAGCTCATTTTTGGCACTGCAAAAAGCTCGCTTTCCGACATCAAAAAACCTGACAAAAGCCTTACTGGTAGCGGCTCTTGATGTTTGTAAGGAAAGAGTAATAAGCTCTCGGCCTTGCGCACTTTTTTGCGGCGCACTGCTCTAATAGCAGCACCATTTCGATGCGCATGGAGGTGGAACACTTCCATGGATCGCGTATCGCACCGCCCCACAACGGACTGGCGGACCGCATTCAAAACCTTAGTTTTTTGATGCACACCGGACTGACGCAGCTTGCTGCGCCAGCGGGGATTTTTTCGTCCGCGATTTCGTGATTGCGGATTTGCTGAGAAAGGAAAAGAACATGGCAACGAGAGAAGAGCTGGCCGTCATCAAGGCCGCCCGTGCCGGCGAATCGCGCGCGCAGCTGGCGCTGGGCCGACGCTACCTCGACGGCGGCAGCGGCCTGCCGCGCAGCAAGGGCACCGCCTTCTACTGGCTGCGCCGCGCCGCGCAACAGGGTGTGGACGATGCGTGGATGATCATCGGCCGCAACATCACCTACGATCAGGTCAAGGAATTATCTTCGCCGCAGGAAGCGGCCATCTGGTACGAGAAGGCGTTTGAAGCGGGCGTGCCGCAGGCCGGCGTGATCTTTGCGCGCCTGGTACTGGAACACACCGAACAGTTCGACAGCAATGCTCACGCGCGTGCCATCGCCGCGCTGTCCTTGTTGGCCAGCCGCGATGACCATGAGGCGCAATGGCTGCTGGCGCAGCAGATGCAGCGCCACGGCCAGCCCATGGTGCCCGGTCTGCCGGCTTCGGCAGTCGAAGAACGACTGGTGCGCGAAGCAGCACGTGCCGGCATCGAACAGGCGCAATACGCGCTGCTGGACAAGGCCTGGCAGCAAGGCCAGGGTGCGGCCTTCGCGCGCGGCGCGGCGGTACTGGTCAAGCGCCTGATCGAGCGCAACAGCCAGGCGGTGGCGCAACTGGACAAGGAAGGCGATGCTACCGGTCTGGTGCAGCTCAATGCCGAGGAAGCCACGCTGCTGCTGCGCTATGGCCAGTGGCAGGCACGTGCGGCCGCGCCCGAGTTGCCGCAACTGATGCGCTTGTTTGAACTGGCAGCGCTGGCCGGAGAGGTCGAGGCGCGTCTGGAACTGGGACTGCTGTGCGCCAAGATCGACCGCGCCGGCAATCGCGTCTTCATGGAGCAGGGCCTGGCCAATTTCAAGAAGGCCTTGCACTGGCTGGTGCTGGCGGGAGAGGGCGGTTCGGCTCAGGCCTGGCATGCGCTGGCGCGCATCTATTCGCGCTCGATCTATTCGCAGCGCAATCTGCAGGTCGCCCAGCAATATCTGGAAAAGGCGGCGGAGTCCGGTCTGGTGGAAGCGCAGAGCGAGCTGGCGCAGATTTTCTGGCGCAATCGCCGCGATGATCCCATGCATGACGTCAAGGCCCTGTACTGGTGGCAGCAGGCGGCCGCCCAGGGCGAGGCCGGCGCAGCCGACGCGCTGCAGCCGTTCATGGCCGTGGAAGACGCGCAGTCATGGGCGGTGCAGGCGCGCGCCCAGCTCAGCGACAAGCTGCGCAACAGCAACCCCTTCCTGAGTGCGCGCATCGAACTGGCGGCCATCTTTGGCCTGACCAAGCCGGAAGCCTTGCTCATCGATATCAAGCAGGCCGATTATGGCCACTGTCTGGTGGTCGACATCTGCGCTCATCACGCGCGCAGCAAGCGCCGCCTGATCGCGGTGCAGACCGAAGCCCAGCGCGCCGCCATCAACCGCGTGAGCCGCCTCTTCGGTGACGTCGACTGTGGATTCAGCGGTCCGGAAGGCAACTACCGCCAGCGCCAGTACCGGCTGCGCACGGCCTTCCCGGATATCGCCTGAGATAGCGACAGGCTTGATCAGGCGGTAGTTGCCGCCTGATCGGTCTCCTCAATGCTGGCGGATGACCTGCTCGCCGTCGGCACCGCCGTCCGGGCCGGCCTGGCCGAAGGAATAGAGTTCGTAACTGGTGCCGTCGTCATCGGCACCGTACTGATAGGAATTGCCCCAGGGATCGCGCGGCAGGCGATCCACGTAGCCGCCGATGGGCCAGTTGCCCGGCACGGGTGCCCGGGTCGGCTTGATCACCAAGGCCAGCAGGCCCTGGGCGGCGCTGGGATAGCGGCCATTGTCCTGGCGATAGCGTTCCAGCCCGGCGGCGATGGCTTGCATGTCCTTCTCGGCGGCCAGGGCTTGCGGGCTGTGGTCGTGGTTGAAGCGCGTCACCAGCGGTGGCAGCAGCAGGGCGGCCGCCACGGCCAATACGGTCAGCGCCAGGATCCAGCGCAGGCGCGCCAGGCCGCGCTGCAGGAACAGGAAGGCAGGATGTCGGAGAGATCGACGCATGAATGCTGCAGTCTTATTGTTGTGGACGGTGCAAGCCGGCAGGGCGCAGGTTCAGGCGCACCGCCGCTGGGGCGGCAGGACGCGCAGGCCGGCGCCGCGCTGGCTCAGGGCTTGATGGTGACGGGAACGCCCGCCTGGCTGCTGACCACTTCCGACAGCGTGGCGTAAAGCTCGGTGCCATCGCGGGTGTTGAGCCAGTGGCTGCCGTCGAACTTGTAGTGGAAGCCGCCGGAACGCGCGGCCAGCCACATTTCCTGCATGGGGGCCTGGCTGTTGATGATGATCTTGGAGCCATTGTCCACGCACTCGATTTCCAGCACGTTGCCGCTGCGGCTGCATTCCACATCCAGGTCCCTTGCGTCGCAGGCGTCTTCCAGGGCCGTCTCGATGGCGTTGAGGGTGGCGTCAGCCAGGTCCAGGAATTCCGATTCGGTCATGCTACACTCCAAGTCATTCTAAGATTTCGATGTAATCCGTCATTTTATCGTGAAGTCACCCCATTCTCCCGTCCGTTGTGCAGCTTCCCTGGCGCTGTGCGCCGCCGTCCTGATGCTGGCCGGTTGCGGCCAGAAAGGCCCGCTGTACATGCCCAAGGTGCCGCCTGATCCCTTCGTGCGCACCCAGCCCGCCGCGCCGGCAGCGGCCCAGGACAAGGCAGGCACCCAGGAGGGTGAGGCCAAAGCCTCCGGCGACACCCCCGCCGCCGACGCTCCCAAACGATGATGCCTGGCTGAAACATCGCGCTGTACTGCGGCCGGTCCCCCGGCAATGAGGGCGGGGACTGCGCCGGATGATTCCACCGATTGCCTTTTTCCGCTGACTTTTCCGGATTCCCATGTCCCACTTTTCCTATCGCAACGGCGCGCTGCACGCCGAAGACGTCTCCCTGCAAGCCTTGGCCGATCAGTTCGGCACCCCGCTCTACGTTTATTCCAAGTCGGCGCTGGTGCAGAATTTCTCGGCCTATGCCGATGCCTGCCGCGCGGCAGGCCGTGCCGAGGGCGGCAAGGGTGGCGCACTGGTGTGCTACTCGGTCAAGTCCAATTCCAACCTGGCGGTGCTGAACCTGCTGGGCAAGCTGGGCTCGGGCTTCGACATCGTCTCCGGTGGCGAGCTGCTGCGCGTGGTGGCCGCCGGCGGCGATGCGCGCAAGGTGATCTTCTCGGGCGTGGGCAAGGGCCGCGACGAGATGAAGCTGGCGCTGGAACATGACATCCTCTGCTTCAACGTGGAATCCATCCCCGAAGTGGCGCGCCTGAATGAAGTGGCCGGTGCGCTCGGCAAGCGCGCCCGCATCTCGCTGCGCGTCAATCCCAACGTGGATGCCAAGACCCATCCCTACATTTCTACCGGCCTGAAGGAAAACAAGTTCGGCGTGGCCTATGAAGATGCGCTGAACTGCTATCGCGCCGCCGCTGCCCTGCCCAACATCGACGTGGTCGGCATCGACTGCCACATCGGCTCGCAGCTGCTGGACGACTCGCCGCTGCTGGAAGCACTGGACAAGATCATCGACATGGTCGACGCGCTGGAAGCCGAAGGCATCGCGATTCACCACCTCGACATCGGCGGGGGCATCGGCATCCGCTACGACGACGAGCAACCGGTGGCCATCGGCGACTACCTGGCGCGCGTGTTCGCCCGCGTCGACGCCTGGCGCGCCAAGAAGTACGACGGCCGCCCGATCCAGGTCATGTTCGAGCCGGGCCGCTCGGTGGTCGGCAATGCCGGCCTGTTGCTGACCGAGGTGCAATACCTCAAGCATGGTGAAGAAAAGAACTTCGCCGTGGTTGATGCTGCCATGAACGATCTGATGCGTCCGGCCATGTACGAAGCCTGGCATGGCGTGCAGACCGTGAAGGAAAACGCCTGCCAGCCCCGCATCTACGACGTGGTCGGTCCGGTGTGTGAATCCGGCGACTGGCTGGCCCGCTCGCGCGAACTGGCCATCCACGAGGGCGACCTGCTGGCCCTGATGTCGGCCGGTGCCTACGGCATGACCATGGCCTCCAACTACAACACCCGTGGCCGTGCGGCGGAAGTCCTGGTCGATGGCAGCCAGGTCCACCTGGTCCGTGCCCGTGAAAATCCGGCCGACCTGTTCGCGCTGGAAAAGATCGTGGACTGACGCGATTTATTGTCAGTCTGCCAAGCGGCAGTCCCGGAAACGGGGCTGCCGTTTCCTTTTGTGCATCATTCCGGGCGCGTTTATTGATAGCCCGGCAAGTCCCGCCTGGCTTGGCTGCAGATATTTTTTGCAGAGCCGCATTTTTGTTTTGCCTTTCAGAAATTTCGGCGCAAAATAGCCATCCGTCCGAAAAACAATCGAAGCATCAGAACATGCCTGGGGGCAGAGCTGCCCGCAACGCGAGACCTGGCAAGCATTCACGGACGTGAGGGAGCACATCAGGGCCACCGGGACGGTGGTCGCTAGCGTCATACAGGGGAATTCCAATGCAAGTTCTGGAACGGTCAGAGGGAGATCGCGACCGTCGCGTCGCCAGCGAGGTCGTGGCGCAGGCCGGCCATGGCGATCCGTCCGGCCAGGTCATACACAGCAGTCAGTCCAGTCACGCCAGCCAGTCGCCGGCACCAGCACGCGTTGCGTCCGTGCAGCCTGACCTGAGCGAAGAGGAACTGGAAGTCCGGGCCTCGCACATCACGGCTGCCGCTGTTGCCGCAGCCGCCGTTACGGCGGCGGTGGCTACCTCAGCCGGCACCGCCAGCCTGCCGTATGAAGACACCGCCACGGCGCCGGCGGCGCAGGAAGAGCCCGCAGCCCAGACCCGCCGTGGTCCGCGTGGTCCGCGCAGCGAACCGGAGCCGCGCGCGTCGACCCGTGGGGCCTTGCTGGTCTCGCTGCTGACACTGGCCATCATCGGCGTCGCTCTGTGGGTGGGGGCGCAATGGCCGCAACGCTCGCTCAAGCCGGTGATGCAGCAATTGCCGTCGCTGTCCAAGGCGGCCCCGGTGGACGCCGTGGCGCCGCCCGCCAGCCTGGACCATGCCGAGCCGGCCGCCACTGATGCTGCCCCCGGCCCCGAAGTGATCGCCCAGCTGCAGCAGGAAGCCGACGACAAGGCCCGTCAACTGGCGCAGAAGCGCGCCGCCGCCGAAGCCCGCCACCGCCGCGAGGATGCCGCCCTGGCCCTGCGCGAACAGCGTCGCCGCGAAGCCGAGGCCCAGCTGGCCAACGCCCGCGCCAAGGCGGAGCGGGCCCAGGCCGTGGTGCCGGTGCCGGAAGTGGTGGAAGTGCAGCCCGTGCCGACCCTGGCCGAGCAGGTCAAGCAATGCAGCACCTTGTCCGTCTTTGCGCGCGAGAGCTGCCTGTGGAAGCTGTGCGACGGCAAGTGGGGCAAGAACGGCTGCCCCTCCTACGAGCGCAACAACGAAGGTGCCTGATCCCTCCCTCTCCTGCGCTGCCGCTTCAGGTGGCGCAGGCTGCTTCACTCCCGCTTCATCTCCCCCGACAAATTCCGGAAGGCCCGCCCGTGCGAGCGGGAGCATTTCTTGCTTGCCGACAGACCAGTCCGCAGCGAGCGGCCAGCACGGCTGTGGTCCGCTGGCGACAGATGAAAAGTCTTGCCGCAAGCGGCTTTGCGCGAGGAAGTTGCCGCTATAATGCGCGTTTTTCTTACCCCCCCTGCAAGGAAAAAGGCATGAATGCACTGCTCTGGTTCGTCGTCCTCTACTGGGTCATCTCGGTCGGTATCGGCCTGTATGCCACCCGCTACGTGAAGAGTTCGAAGGACTACGCCGTCGCCGGCCGCTCGCTGCCGATGTCGGTGGTGACCGCGACCGTCTTTGCGACCTGGTTTGGCTCCGAGGCGGTGCTCGGCGTGTCCTCGACCTTCCTCAAGGACGGCCTGGGCGGCATCGTGGCCGATCCCTTCGGCTCGTCGCTGTGCCTGATCCTGGTGGGCGTGTTCTTCGCCAAGAAGCTGTACCGCATGAACCTGCTGACCATCGGCGACTACTACAAGAAGCGCTTTGGCCGCGCCGCCGAAATGCTGGTGACGATCTGCATCGTCATCTCCTACCTGGGCTGGGTGGCGGCGCAGATCAAGGCGCTGGGACTGGTCTTCAACGTCGTCTCGGGCGGCTACATTCCCATGCACTGGGGCATGATCATCGGTGCCGGCAGCGTGCTCATCTATACCCTGATGGGCGGCATGTGGGCCGTGGCCATCACCGACTTCCTGCAGATGATCATCGTGGTGGTCGGCATGCTTTATATCGGGTATGAAGTTTCGGGTATGGTCGGCGGTCCGGGGGTGGTGATTGCGCACGCCGCCGAGGCCGGCAAGTTCAACTTCTGGCCGGCCGCTGAACTGAAAGACGTGCTGTGGTTCTTTGCCGCCTGGATCACCATGATGCTGGGCTCGATTCCACAGCAGGACGTGTTCCAGCGCGTCATGTCCTCCAAGAACGAGAATGTGGCGCGCAACGCCTCGGTGCTGGGTGGCGTGATTTATTTCTTCTTCGTCTTCATCCCCATCTTCCTGGCCTATTCCGCTACGCTGATCGATCCGGCCATGGTCTCGCGCCTGCTGGAAACCGATTCCCAGCTGGTGCTGCCGACCCTCATCATGGAAAAGATGCCGGTGTTCGCCCAGGTGATGTTCTTCGGCGCGCTGCTGTCGGCCATCAAGAGTTGCGCCAGCGCGACCCTGCTGGCACCGTCGGTGACCTTCACCGAGAACGTCCTCAAGGAAATTCGCCCGTGGAAAAGCGACCGTGAATTCCTGTTCTCGATGCGCGCCGTGGTGCTGGTCTTCACGGTAGGCGTGACCACGCTGGCCCTGAACAGCCAGTCCAGCATCTATGAAATGGTCGAGAACGCTTACAAGGTGACCTTGGTGGCGGCCTTCGTGCCGCTGGCCTTCGGCGTCTACTGGCAGCGCGCCACCCGTCAGGGCGCACTGATGGCCATGGTGCTGGGCCTGGTCTCCTGGATCACGCTGGAATACGCCGCCCCCGACGGCCTGTGGCCGCCGCAACTGGCCGGCCTGCTGTTCTCCATCGGTGGCATGGTGGCCGGTTCGCTCCTGCCCCAGGTGCTGGCCCCGGTGCCGCCCATGGTGGCGGTGCCCGCCGAGGGCAGCGTCCAGTCCTGATCCCTCTTGCCTGATTGAAACGGTCGCCGGCCTTGCCGCGCGGCCGTTTCGTCTTTTTGGGGAAGCCGCCAGAACTGCTGGGCCAGGTGCTGTCAAAGCAATTCCAACGCCCGGGTTTTCGAACTTGTTCGATATTTATTTGACAATAATTCGAGAGCCACCCGGAACTTATTTGCTTTCCATCAACCTGAAATGGCATGACTGAGCACATTCGCCCCTACGATGTCGCTGCCGATGCGTTGTTTCTGGACTTCGACGGCACCCTGGTCGACCTGGCGCCCCAGCCTGAAGAGATCGTGGTGCCGCCGGAGCTGATCACGCTCCTGCAGCGCATCCAGCAAGAATCGGACGGCGCGCTGGCCATCGTCAGCGGCCGTCCGCTCGATCAACTGGATTTCTTCCTGGCCCCGCTGCGCCTGCCTGCGGCCGGTGTGCATGGTGCCGAGCGGCGTACGGCCGATGGCCGCATCCTGCAGCAGCCGGTGCCGGACGTGCATCACCTGCGCGAGCGCCTGCTGCCGCTGGTGGAGTCGCATCCCGGCCTGCAGCTGGAACTCAAGCGCGGCGCACTGGCCCTGCATTACCGCCACGCCGCCCATCTGGAACAGCGCTGCGTGGAGACCATGATGGACGCGCTGCGCCATGAACCGGGCTTCACCTTGCTGCACGGCAAGATGGTGGTGGAAGCCAAGCCGCACATCAACAAGGGCGACGCCGTCGCCGCTTTTCTGCATGAGGCCCCATTCCGGGGCCGCCGTCCGGTCTTCATCGGCGATGACGTGACCGATGAAGCCGGCTTTGCCATCGCCCAAGGTGAAGTCTTCGGCGGATTTGGCGTCAAGATCGGCGCCGGCCCCAGCCAGGCCCTGCAACGCCTGGCCGATCCAGCCGCCGTGCTGGACCTGCTGCGCCAGAGCGTGGAGGTACGCAGCACCCCCGGATAGCCTTCGTACCGGCCTGTTTGCCGGCCCCGCAGCACATCGCCTTCCATCAAGAAATCTGACCCACAGAACAGAGCACGAGGAACCATGAGCCAGCCCAGCCCCGATCCGCATCAAGAAGCGCAACCGCAACCCCACTCCCAGACGCAGCATTCCGAACAACCGCACCTGGCCGCCCAGGCGCACGACATGCCCTCGACCTCCTCGCTGGAGCTGGGCGTGATCGGCAATTGCGCCTTCTCGGCCTTGGTGGACAAGATGGGCCGCATCGTCTGGTGCTGCCTGCCGCGTTTCGATGGCGACCCGGTCTTCAATGCGCTGCTCGACCCTACCGACAGCGGGGCACTGTGGGCCTTCCAGCTGGAGAATTTTTCCCACAGCGAGCAGTGGTATGAACCCAATACCGCCGTGCTGCGCACCCGCCTGTACGACACGCTGGGCCAGGGCATCGAGATCACCGACCTGGCGCCGCGCTTCCAGAGCCGCGGCCGCTTCTTCCGGCCGCTGCAGCTGGTACGCCGCATCCATCCGCTCTCGGGCGCGCCGCGCATGCGCGTGGTGCTGCGTCCCAAGTTCGACTGGGGCCGCGAAGTGCCGCCGCAGACGCGCGGCAGCAACCACATCCGCTATGTCGGCCAGGAACAGACCCTGCGCCTCAATACCGATGCGCCCATCAGCTACATCGTCGACGAGACCGCCTTCGTGGTCAGCCGCCCCTACAACTTCATCCTCGGTCCGGACGAAACCCTGCATGGCGGCATCAACGATACCGCCCGTGATTTCGAGCAGGAAACCACCGCCTACTGGCGCAACTGGAGCCGCGCCCTGGCCACGCCGCTGGAGTGGCAGGATGCCGTCATCCGCGCCGCCATCACGCTGAAATTATCAGTGTATGAAGATACGGGCGCGATCATCGCCGCCATGACCACCAGCGTGCCCGAAGCACCGGGCAGCCAGCGCAACTGGGACTACCGTTATTGCTGGCTGCGTGACGCTTTCTTCGTGGTGCGTGCCCTCAACAGCCTCTCCGAGCTGGGCACCATGGAAGACTACCTGCGCTGGCTGACCAATGTGGTGGTGCGTTCCGGTGGCGGGCACGTGCAGCCCCTGTACGGTATCGGCCTGGAAGAAGCGCTGCCCGAGCAGATCCTGGATCACCTGCCGGGCTACCAGCATCACCAGCCGGTGCGCGTGGGCAATCAGGCGTATGAACATTTCCAGCACGACGTCTACGGCAACATCGTGCTGGGCGCGGCGCAGGCCTTCCACGACATGCGCCTGCACCATCGCGCCGGGGCCGAACACTTCCAGCATCTGGAAGCCGTGGGTGAACGTGCTTATGAAGTCTACAACCAGCCCGATGCCGGCATGTGGGAGTTGCGTACCCGCTCGCGCATCCATACCTCGTCGGCGCTCATGAGCTGGGCCGCCTGCGACCGCCTGGCCAAGATCGCCGCCCGCGTGGACCTGCCCGAGCGCGCCCGCTACTGGGGCGACCGTGCCAAGGAAATCGGCGACCGCATCCTCACCGAAGCCTGGAATGAACAGCGCCAGGCCTATGCCGAAAGCTTCGGCGGACGCGACCTCGATGCCAGCGTGCTGCTGATGGTGGAAGTGGGCCTGATCTCGCCCACCGATCCGCGCTTCATCTCCACCGTGGAAGCGCTGGAGAAATCGCTCTGCGACGGCCCCTACATGCGCCGCTACGAAGCCCCGGATGATTTCGGCCGTCCCGAGACTGCCTTCAACATCTGCACCTTCTGGCGCATCGACGCGCTGGCGCGCATCGGCCGCAAGGAGCAGGCGCGCGAGATCTTCCAGGCCATGCTGGATGCCCGCAACCACCTGGGCCTGCTGTCCGAGGATACGCATCCGGTCACGCGCCAGATGTGGGGCAATTTCCCGCAGACCTATTCGATGGTGGGCATCATCAACTGTGCGATGCGCCTGTCGGCGTCATGGGAGGCGGTGATCTGATGGGCAGACTCGTCGTCGTTTCCAATCGCCTCGCCGATCCCCGCAAGCCGGCTGCCGGCGGGCTGGCCGTCGCGCTTGGCGAGACACTCAAGAAGACTGGCGGACTCTGGTTCGGCTGGAGCGGCAAGGTGGTCGAGAACGGCACGCCCGGCGAGGGCGAGCTGCGCGTCAACCAGGCCGGCACGGTCACCCTGGCCGAACTCGATCTGTCGCAGGAAGACCATGATGCCTACTATCGCGGCTACGCCAATGGCGTGCTGTGGCCGGTCTTCCACTATCGGCTGGACCTGGCGCATTTCGAGGCCGGCCACCTGGGCGGTTATCGCCGGGTCAATCAACTCTTCGCGCGTAAATTGTTTCCGCTCTTGAAGCGCGATGACATTGTCTGGATCCACGATTACCACCTCATCCCGCTGGCCGCCGAACTGCGCGCCATGGGCTGCGAGGCGCGCATTGGCTTCTTCCTGCATATCCCGCTGCCGCCGCCGCCGATCCTGACCGCCATCCCTTCGCATGAATGGCTCATGCGCGCACTGTTTGCCTATGATCTGGTGGGCTTCCAGAATCACGCCGACCTGCAGCACTTCGCCCAGTACGTGCAGGCCGAAGCGACCGCCGAGCCGGTCGGTCCCAACCAGTTCCGCGCCTTCAACCGCACGGTGCATGCCAATGCCTTCCCGATCGGCATCGACGTGGCCGAATTCCAGCGCCTGGGCCAGGCCAAGGAAGCGCGCGATACCTATGAAAGCACCAAGGCCGAGTACTCACGCCGGCGCTTGCTGATCGGCGTGGACCGGCTGGATTACTCCAAGGGCCTGCCGCAGCGCATCCGCGCCTTCCGCGAGCTGCTGCGCCTGTATCCGGAAAATCGCCACAGCGCCACCTTGTTGCAGATCGCCTCGCCCAGCCGTGAAGACGTGGAAGCCTACGGCGACATCCAGCGCGAGCTGGAAAGCCTGTGCGGCTCCATCAACGGCGACTTCGGCGACTTCGACTGGATGCCGATCCGCTACATCCACCGTACCGTGGCGCGCCGCCGACTGCCAGGTTTGTACCGTGCTTGCGCTGTGGCCCTTGTGACGCCCCTGCGGGACGGCATGAACCTGGTGGCCAAGGAGTTCGTCGCCTCCCAGGATCCGGACGATCCGGGCGTATTGGTGCTCTCGCGCTTTGCCGGGGCGGCCGAGCAGATGAAACAGGCGCTCATCATCAACCCCTACGACACCCACGGTGCCGCCCAGGTGATCCAGCAGGCCCTGCAGATGTCGCAGGGCGAGCGGCGCGAGCGCCATGCCGCGCTGATGGAGAACATCCGCCAGTTCGACGTGCATTGGTGGTGTCGTGAATTTCTTGACACCCTGCGCAGCAGCCGCGCCGCCCCTGTTGAGGGATGAGACGGGAGCAGGCCACCGGCAGGGCAGGGTGGCGAATAAACTTTCCAAAAAGCAAATCTTTGCCTGGTGCGAGGCCCGAGCCGTCGCGCCAGCGCATCGCCTGCGCGGGCAGGTTCACTAAAACTCCGCCAAAAGCCTTTATAATTCAGGGTTTTGGAAGTTTTTTGCGGAGTTTGTCATGCCCATTTATGCGTATCGCTGCGAAGCGTGTGGTTTTGCCAAGGATGTCTTGCAGAAGATCTCTGACGATGCGTTGACCGTTTGCCCCTCCTGCAACAAGGACAGCTTCCGGAAGCAGCTGACTGCGGCCGGCTTCCAGTTGAAGGGTTCGGGCTGGTACGTGACCGATTTCCGGGGCAATGGCAGCGGCACGGCCAACAGCAAGGGTGCCAATGGCACCGGCATTGCCGGCTCAGCTGACGCCCCCGCTGCGCCTGCCGATGCACCTGCTGCTGCAGCTGCTCCGGCCGCTGCGCCCGCACCGGCACCGGCGGCGGCTGCCCCTGCGGCAGCGTCCACCCCCAGCGCCAGCTAACGAGGCCTTCCTTTCCCCCATGCGCAAATACTTCATTACGGGTCTGCTGATCCTGGTCCCCCTGGCGATCACGCTGTGGGTACTGAACCTGATCATCAGTACCATGGACCAGTCGCTGCTGCTGCTGCCGGAGGCCTGGCGGCCGGCGCACTGGCTGGGCCACAACATCCCCGGCCTGGGCGCGATCCTGACCTTGCTGATCGTGTTCCTCACCGGCCTGGCCGCGCGCAATTTCATCGGCCGCCGCCTGGTGCTGCTGTGGGAAGGCCTGCTGACCCGCATTCCGGTGGTGAAGTCGATCTATTCCAGCGTCAAGCAGGTTTCCGACACGCTGTTCTCGCCTTCCGGCAACGCCTTCCGCAAGGCCGTGCTGATCCAGTACCCGCGCCAGGGTTCGTGGACCATCGCCTTCCTGACCGGCGCGCCCGGTGGCGAGGTCAAGAACCACCTGCAGGGTGACTTCATCAGCGTGTATGTCCCTACCACCCCCAACCCGACTTCCGGTTTCTTCCTGATGCTGCCGCGTGCCGATGCCATCGAGCTCGACATGTCGGTGGATGCAGCCCTGAAGTACATCGTCTCCATGGGCGTGGTCGCCCCCGAGATGGTCACCGACAAGAAGATCATCACCGACGCGGCGGCGCCGAAGAATTGAGGGGGCGGCCGGCAGTCCGCTGCCCGGCCAGCCCCGCCTTCGCCCTTAGCGTCTTCTCTGAAATCCAACAAGAACACTGTCAACGGAATCACAACCATGTCCATGCGAACCCAATACTGTGGCCTCACTACCGAGGCACTGCTCGGCCAAACCGTCAGCCTGTGCGGCTGGGTGCACCGTCGCCGCGATCACGGCGGCGTGATCTTCATCGACCTGCGCGACCGCGAAGGCCTGGTCCAGGTAGTCTGCGACCCGGATCGCGCGGATGTCTTCAAGAATGCCGAATCGGTGCGCAACGAGTTCTGCCTGCGCATCACCGGCCTGGTGCGCAACCGTCCGGAAGGCACCACCAACGCCAACCTGAAGTCGGGCAAGATCGAAGTGCTGTGCCAGGAACTGGAAGTGCTGAACCCGTCGGTGACGCCCCCGTTCCAGCTGGATGACGAGAACCTGTCCGAAACCACCCGCCTGACCCACCGCGTGCTGGACCTGCGCCGTCCGCAGATGCAGAACAACCTGCGCCTGCGCTACAAGGTCGCCATGGAAGTGCGCAAGTTCCTGGATGCACAAGGCTTCATCGACATCGAAACCCCGATGCTGACCAAGTCCACCCCGGAAGGCGCTCGCGATTACCTGGTGCCCTCGCGCGTGAACGCCGGTGAATTCTTCGCCCTGCCGCAATCGCCGCAGCTGTTCAAGCAGCTGCTGATGGTGGCCAACTTCGATCGCTACTACCAGATCACCAAGTGCTTCCGCGACGAAGACCTGCGTGCTGACCGCCAGCCGGAATTCACCCAGATCGACTGCGAAACCTCCTTCCTGAACGAACAGGAAATCCGTGACCTGTTCGAAGGCATGATTCGCCTGGTCTTCAAGAACGCGCTGGACATCGACCTGCCGAACCCGTTCCCGGTGATGGACTTCGCCACCGCCATGGGCATGTATGGTTCGGACAAGCCGGACATGCGCGTCAAGCTCGAATTCACCGAGCTGACCGATGTCATGAAGGATGTGGACTTCAAGGTCTTCTCGGGCGCTGCCAACAGCGAAGGCGGCCGCGTGGTCGGCCTGCGCGTGCCGGGCGGCGCTGAAATGCCGCGTTCGGAAATCGACGCCTACACCCAGTTCGTCGCCATCTACGGCGCCAAGGGCTTGGCCTACATCAAGGTCAATGAAAAGGCCAAGGGCCGTGACGGCCTGCAGTCGCCCATCGTCAAGAACATCCACGATGCGGCCCTGAACGCCATCCTGGAAAAGACCGGCGCACAAGACGGCGACTTGATCTTCTTCGGTGCCGACAAGGCCAAGGTGGTCAACGATGCCATCGGCGCGCTGCGCGTGAAGATCGGCCACAGCGAATTCGGCAAGAAGAACGGCCTGTTCGACGACGCATGGCGTCCGCTGTGGGTGGTCGACTTCCCCATGTTCGAATACGACGAAGACGGCCAGCGCTGGGTCGCCCTGCACCACCCGTTCACCTCGCCCAAGGATGGCCACGAAGACTTCATCTCGACCAACCCGGGCGCGGCCATCGCCAAGGCCTACGACATGGTTCTGAACGGCTGGGAACTGGGCGGCGGCTCGGTCCGTATCCACCGCGCCGACGTGCAGAGCAAGGTGTTCCGCGCCCTGAAGATCGATGACGAAGAAGCCCGCCTGAAGTTCGGCTTCCTGCTGGACGCCCTGCAATACGGCGCGCCCCCGCACGGCGGCATCGCCTTCGGCCTGGACCGCCTGGTCACCATGATGGCCGGTGCCGAATCGATTCGCGACGTGATCGCCTTCCCCAAGACCCAGCGCGCCCAGTGCCTGCTGACCCATGCCCCGTCGGAAGTGGACGAGAAGCAGCTGCGCGAGCTGCACATCCGCCTGCGCAATACCGAGCCGGCAGTGAAGGCCTGATCGATTCATCGATTCGACATTCAGCTCCGTATCGATTCATCGATTGGGTTGATGAATCGATGAGGGCAGCAACAAGAAGCGCGTGCAGAAATGCACGCGCTTTTTTCATTCCGGTAGCGGATTCCTAAACGATATAAACAATATAAAAAGTTAAGGCGAAAAATCGCCAAATCATTTACGCATGCATGCGCACAGAGCATGGCTGCATGCACAGATATCATTTCCGCCAGTCTCCCGCTGACCCTATTATCGGCCGCATATCAACGTCTGACATGAGGGGAGAGCATGCAAGCAACGACATTACCAGCCGGCGGGATTCCGGTGGTCACCAACCACCAGCGCCGTCGCGCGATCATTGCCACCGTGATCGGCAATGGTCTCGAATGGTTCGATTTCACCGTCTACAGTTTCTTCGCGGTGATCATCGCCAAGCTGTTCTTCCCCACCGGTAACGACCTGACCTCCTTGCTGCTGGCAGTGGCCACCTTCGGTGTCGGTTTCTTCATGCGTCCGGTGGGCGGCATCCTGCTGGGCATCTACGCCGACCGCGTGGGCCGCAAGGCGGCGCTGTCGGTCACCATCCTGCTCATGGCGGTGGGCACCACCATGATCGGCCTGGCACCGACCTATGAAAGCGTGGGCCTGTTCGCCCCGCTCATCATCGTCGTGGCACGCCTGCTGCAAGGCTTCTCGGCCGGCGGCGAAATGGGCAGCGCCACCGCTTTCCTGACCGAATACGCGCCCGAGCGTGAACGCGCCTATTACTCCAGCTGGATCCAGGCCAGCATCGGCGTGGCCGTGCTGCTGGGTGCAGCCGTCGGTACCTTCGTCACCACCAGCCTGGATCCGCAGGCCCTGGCCAGCTGGGGCTGGAGACTGCCCTTCCTGCTCGGCATCATCATCGGCCCGGTGGGTTACTACATCCGCAATCACCTCGAAGAAACCCCGACCTTCCTCGAAGAAAAGGACAAGACCGATTCGCCCTTGAAGGAAGTGATCCGCAACTTCCCGCGCGAGACTTCGGCCAGCTTTTCGATGGTGATCCTGTGGACGGTCTGTACCTATGTGCTGCTGTTCTACATGCCGACCTACTCGGTCAAGGTCCTGAAGCTGCCGCAGACCACCGGCTTCATCGCCGGCATGGTCGGTGGACTCTGCATCATGGTGTTGGCCCCCATCGTCGGCCGCCTGGCCGACCGCATCGGACGCCGTCCGCTGCTCTCGGGTGCGGCCGCGCTGATCCTGGTGCTGGCCTATCCCATGTTCGCTTACATCAACAGCGCGCCCAGCCTGTCCACGCTGCTGATCTTCCAGCTGGTCTTCGGCACCCTGATTGCGGCCTATACCGGCCCCATCCTGGCGGCCTTCTCCGAACTGTTCCCGGCCAAGGTGCTTTCCACCGGCCTGTCGGTGGCCTACAACCTGGCCGTGACCATCTTCGGCGGCTTTGCTTCCTTCTTCATCACCTGGCTGATCGCTGCCACCGGCAACAACATGGCCCCGGCCTTCTACGTGATGATCGCCGCTGCCATCAGCTTCGTCGGCACCCGCTTCGTGCGTGAGCCGCAGTACCTGCAACAACACTGAAATTCGCCATGACCAAGATTCTCCTGAAGGGCGGCAACGTCCTCGACCCGGCCCTGGGCAGCCTGTTCCCGCGCCATGATGTCCTGATTGAAAAAGACCGCATCGTCGATGTCTCCGCTACCCCGCTGGAGGTGAGCGGCGCACGCGTGATCGACGTCACCGGCAAGACCGTCATGCCCGGCCTGATCGATTGCCACGTGCACGTGCTGGCCTCGCTGGCCAACCTGGGCCTGAATGCCTTGCAACCCGGCTCGCTGACTTCGATCCGCGCCTTGCCCATCGTCGAAGCCATGTTGAATCGCGGCTTCACCAGCGTGCGTGATGCGGGCGGTGCCGACTGGGGCCTGGCGCAAGCCATTGCCATCGGCCTGGTGCCGGGCCCGCGCATCTTCCCCTCGGGCAAGGCGCTGTCGCAAACCGGCGGCCATGGCGATTTCCGTCCGCGTTCCGATGTGCTGGAGCCGTGCTCCTGTGCCTTCCGCGCCGGTGCCATTGCGCGCGTGGCCGATGGTGTGGATGCCGTGCGGCTGGCTGCCCGCGAGGAATTGCAGAAGGGCGCAACCCAGATCAAGATCATGGCCTCGGGCGGCGTCGCTTCGCCGACCGACCCCATCGGCAATACCCAATACAGCGAAGATGAAATCCGCGCCATCGTGGCCGAAGCCGAAGCCGCGCAGACCTACGTGATGGCGCATGCCTACACCGGCCGCGCCATTGCCCGTGCCGTGCGCTGCGGCGTGCGCACCATCGAGCACGGCAACCTGGTCGATGCCGAGGCCGCACGCGTGATGCGCGAGCACGGTGCCTTCGTGGTGCCCACGCTGGTCACCTACGACTCGCTGGCCCGTGATGGCGCGCGCCTGGGCCTGCCGCCGGATTCGGTGGCCAAGATCGAATCGGTGCGCCAGGCCGGCCGTGACTCGCTGCGCATCTATGCCGAGCACGGCGTGCAGATGGGCTTCGGCTCGGACCTGCTGGGCGAGATGCATCAGGATCAATCGACCGAATTCCTGATCCGCGCCGAGATCCTGGGCAACCTGGAAACCATCCGCTCGGCCACCTCGATCGCCGCTGCGATCCTGCAGCGCGAAGGCGAACTGGGCACCGTGCGCGCCGGTGCGCTGGCCGACCTGATCGTGGTCGACGGCAATCCGCTGCAAGACATCACGCTGCTGACCGGCCAGGGTGAACACCTGTCGCTGGTCATGCAATCCGGTCACATCCACCGCAGCCGCTGATCGCCCTAGGTCTCTTCCGCCGCCGCTTTCCGCATGTCATGGGAAAGCTGCGGCGGGCATGCTTTTCGCTCTACCATCTCGACCTGGATGAGACCTTTCGAGCCGGAGCGCCGACCATGCGTATATCGCCCCTTCCCCCATTACCTTCGCTGATCGCCTTCGAGGCGGCCATGCGCCATGGCAGCTTCACCCGCGCGGCGGCTGAACTGCACCTCACGCAAAGCGCCATCAGCCGCCAGATCGCCCAGCTGGAGCGCTTTCTCGGCAAGAAGCTGTTCCTGCGCGAGCCGCGCGCGTTGCGCCTGACGGTGAGCGGCCAGCGCTATGCCGCGCTGGTGCAGCGCCTGCTGGTCGATTGCGCTGAAGCCACTGAAGACATCATGAAGCGCAAGGGCCATCAGGAACTGACGGTGGCCTGTTCGCAGGGGGTGGCGGTGCTGTGGCTGACACCGCGCCTGGCGCATTTTCGCGCCCAGCATCCGGATTGCCACCTGCGCCTGGTGGTCAATGACAGCCTGGCCCAGCTGTCCGAAACCGATTTCGACATGGGCATCTACTTCCTGCGCGATGGCCCGCCTTCGGGCCTGGCGGTGCGCCGCCTGTATGACGAGGAAGTGTTCCCGGTCTGCTCCCCGGCCTATCTGAAGGGACGTACGCTGGCCCCTGCCGAGCTGCCCCAGGAAACCCTGCTGATGCTGGAGGACGGGCAGCGCCAGTGGATGTCCTGGCAGAACTGGCTGGCGCACAACGGGGTGGACGATGTGCGCATCGAACAGCAGATCCTGTCGAACCAATATCCGGTGCTGTTGCAACTGGCCATGGAAGGGCAGGGTATCGTGCTGGCCTGGCGTCACATGATCGACGCCTGCATGGAACAAGGGCTGCTGGTGCGCGCCTGTGAAGCCAATGCCAGCCTGGGCGGCGGTTATTATGCGGTGTGGCCGCGCGACCGCATCGAGCATGCAGCGGCACGGGCCTTCCGCAGCTGGCTGGTGGCCGAGAGCGAAGCCTCGCTGCTCTGAAACGCTGCCGTCCCGATACAATGGAGCCTTTCCCGCATCACGGACAGGCCATGACGCAAGCCAAGCCCTACAAGATTCCCGAATCGGTGCTGGTGGTGATCCACAGCGCCGATCAATACGTGTTGTTGATCGAACGGGCCGACCAGCCCGGCTTCTGGCAATCGGTGACCGGTTCCAAGGATGCCCTTGATGAGCCCTTGTCGGAGACCGCCCGACGCGAGGTGGAGGAAGAAACCGGCATCGTGGTGGCCGACACCGGCGTAGACTCCTTGCAGGATGGCGGAAACCGCGTGCCGCGCGCGCATCTGCGCGACTGGCAACTTTCCAACATCTATGACATCTATCCGGTCTGGCGGCACCGCTATGCGCCGGGCGTGACGAGAAACACCGAACATGTCTTTGGCTTGCTGGTGCCCCGTGATATTCCGGTGACGCTGGCCCCGCGCGAGCACACCCGCCATGTCTGGCTGCCGTATCGCGAGGCGGCCGACCGCTGTTTCTCGCCCTCCAATGCGGAAGCGATCCTGCAGTTGCCGCGCTATCTGGCGACCTAGCCAGCGTCTTGCGCGGGACCGCCACCGGACAAGAACAAGAGAAAGGTTGCATCGATGAAGCTGCGCGTTGCCACATACAACATCCACAAGGGCGTGACCTCCTTTGCCGGCCGCCCGCGCATCCTGGCGCTGAAGCAGGCGCTGGCACAATTGGATCCGGACATTCTGTTCCTGCAGGAAGTGCAGGGCCGCCACGACCTCAACGCCCTGCGCCACGCCTCCAACTGGCCGCAGCAGGGGCAGCATGAATATCTTGCCGGTGATACCCACCACGCCGCCTACGGCATGAATGCCGTGTATGACCATGGCCATCATGGCAATGCGCTCATCTCGCGTTTTGAAATCGCTTCCATCCGCAACCAGGATGTGTCGGACCATGCCTATGAGTCACGCGGCATCCTGCATTGCGTGGTGCCCATCGAAGGGGTGGAGGTGCATTGCTACGTGATTCACCTGGGGCTGTTCGCAGGGGGCCGTCGGCGCCAGATCGATGCGCTGATCCAGGCCGTGAGCACCTCCTCGCCGCCCGATGCGCCCTTGCTGATTGCCGGTGATTTCAATGACTGGACCAACCAGCTGAGCCGTACCCTGTATCAGAATCTGGGCGTGACCGAAGTGTTCGACCAGCCGCAGCCCAATGCGCGCGGCGTGATGCATGGCTTGCGCCGGCTCGGTGGCTTGTCGGCACCGATCCGCCCGGCACGGACCTTTCCGGCCATGATGCCGTGGCTGAGATTGGACCGCATCTATGTGCGAGGTTTCCGCGTGGAAATGGCGGAGGTCCTCAAGGATGGCCCCTGGGCGCGCCTGTCGGACCATGCCCCGATCGTGACCGAACTGCAGCTGGCCTGATCTTGCGCCACCTCACCTTTACTGACGGCAACCAGATTGCGCTGCTGCACAGTGGCGCGGGGTTCTATCCCGCCCTGATCAGCGCCATCGACGCAGCACGCGTCGAGATCTATCTGGAAACTTATATTTTTTCGCTCGACGATACGGGAATACTGGTCTGCGAAGCCCTGCAAAGGGCCGCCGGACGCGGCGTTGTGGTCTATGTCATCAATGACTGGCTCGGTACCGGACGCGAAAATACTAACAAATTGCGACTCGCGCTGACGGCGGCCGGGGTGCAGCATCGCTCCTTCAATCCGTGGTTCCGGCGCGGCGTGGCGCGCAGCCACCGCAAGCTGTGCGTGGTGGATCGGCAGGTGGCCTTCGTTGGCGGGCTCAACATCAATGACGACATGGTGTCCGACCGTGACCACATCACCGCGCTGCCCGCACCGCGCTGGGATTTCGCCGTGAGCGTGCTCGGGCCGCTGGTGCAGGACATCTATCGTGAAGTGCAGGCGCAATGGCTGCGTGTGGGGCGCATGAAACTGAAGGCGCGCTGGCGCAACTTCAAGCGCCTGCGCCATGGCCACCCAGGTCCAGTGCATGACCAGACCCAGGCTGCGCTGGTGGTGCGCGACAATTTCCGCAACCGGCGCACCATCCAGCGCGCCTATCTGCAGGCGCTGGGGCGTGCGCGCGAGACCGCCTTCCTCGCCAATCCCTATTTCGCCCCGGGCCGCAAGATGCGCCGCGCGCTGGAAGAAGCCGCCATGCGCGGGGTGAAGGTGACCCTGCTGCTGGGCGTGGGACAGTTCGTGATGCAGGATGCGGTGGCGCATTCCTTCTATCCCAAGCTCCTGCGGGCGGGCGTGCGCATCATCGAATACACCCATACGGAACTGCATGCCAAGGTGGCCGTGGTGGATGACAAATGGGCCACCGTGGGATCGAGCAACTATGACGGCCTGTCGCTGTTCGTCAACCAGGAAGCCAACGTGGTGGTGCAGGATCCGGCCTTCGCCGCTTACCTGCGCCAGGAGATCGAAGCCGGTGCGGCAGGGGGCCGGGTGGTGCACCTGTCGGACTTCCTGCACGTGCCCTGGTACAAGCGCGCGGCGTATGGTGCGGCCTTCCTCCTCTATCGCACGGTAATTCACATCATCACGCTCGGAAAAGACGCTTGAGACTTTTTGCCGGGTGTTTGATTTACCGAAAATTCACCATATCGCGTTCCAAGCTGAAATCGAATAAGATGACCATCCCGGTTTTCGAAGGACAGCCGTGCGCGGCTTCCTGCCATTTCAATAAAAGGAGCGAGTTATGGATGATGTGGTCATTGTCGCAGCACAGAGAACGGCGATCGGCAAATTCGGCGGATCCTTGTCGAAGATTGCGGCGGCCGATCTGGGTGCGCAAGTCATCAAGGCCCTGCTGGCCAAGACCGGCATCAAGCCGGAAGCCATCAGCGAAGTCATCCTCGGCCAGGTGCTCACGGCTGGCCTGGGCCAGAACCCGGCGCGCCAGTCGGTCATCAAGTCGGGCCTGCCTGACATGGTCCCGGCCTTCGTGGTCGGCAAGGTCTGCGGCAGCGGCCTGAAGGCGGTGCAGCTGGCGGCGCAGGCGATTCGCTGCGGCGACGCCCAGATCGTCATCGCCGGTGGCCAGGAAAACATGAGCGCCTCGCCGCACGTGCTCAACAACTCGCGTGACGGTTTCCGCATGGGCGATGCCAAGCTGACCGACACCATGATCGTCGATGGCCTGTGGGACGTCTACAACCAGTACCACATGGGCATCACCGCCGAGAACGTGGCCAAGAAGTTCGAGATCAGCCGCGAAGAGCAGGACGCCTTCGCTGCCGCCTCGCAGAACAAGGCTGAAGCGGCGCAGAAGGCCGGCCGGTTCAAGGATGAGATCGTGCCCATCGAAATCAAGGGCAAGAAGGAAACCGTGGTCTTCGATACCGATGAATTCGTCAAGCACGGCGTGACTGCCGAAGCCCTGGCGGGTCTGCGTCCGGCCTTCGACAAGGCTGGCACGGTGACGGCCGGCAACGCCTCCGGCATCAACGATGGTGCGGCGGCCGTGGTGGTGACCTCGGCCAAGCTGGCCGCGGAACTGGGTCTGCCGGTGCTGGCCAGGATCAAGGCGTATTCCTCGGCTGGCCTGGATCCCAGCATCATGGGCATGGGCCCGGTGCCGGCATCGCAGCTGACCTTGAAGAAGGCCGGCTGGACGCCGCAGGATCTGGACCTGATGGAAATCAACGAAGCCTTCGCCGCGCAAGCCATTGCGGTGAACAAGCAGATGGGCTGGGACACCAGCAAGATCAACGTCAACGGCGGCGCCATCGCCCTGGGCCACCCCATCGGTGCCTCGGGCTGCCGCGTGCTGGTGACGCTGCTGCATGAGATGGTGCGCCGTGATGCCAAGAAGGGCCTGGCGAGCCTGTGTATCGGTGGCGGCATGGGCGTGGCGCTGGCGGTGGAGCGTTGAGCCTGTTGATGCGCTTGTCGTGATGAAGAAACGCCGGCTTTTCAGCCGGCATTTTTCTTTGGGGCAAGATGGGGGGCCCGCCGATCAGCTTCCTTTTGCCATTGGTTCTTCCGCACTGAAATTGCGGATCGTGATGGCTTTGCGTCCTGAAGGCAGGGGTTGGTTGGCCTGATCCAGCCATTGCCATTCAATTTCTTTCGGAGAGATGTCCAGCCCGCGATCACGCTGATCGGGGAAGGGCTGCCCTTCTTCGACATAGGCCTGGCGGTTCCACTGCGCGAGTCTTCAGGCCAGCCGGTGGCGAACGCAGATCGTGTACACGCTGGATTTTCTGATCAGCCGTGGCCACCCGATTCCAGGCATCCACGAAATTCTTGCTCACGCTGATGAGCGCCTCGCCGCAAATGCGGCAAGCGTAATCTTGAAATGGCTTCAATCCGGGTAGAGCGTCCCCGCCTCCTTCCCATGATGCGCCCCGGCGCGGATCGTGAAACAGATGCCGGCGCGTGTTCGATGAGGCTGGCATTCCAGCGGCTGAAGCTGCCGCCGCCATGGATTTGCGTGTCATCGCGCGAACGGATGCTGATCTTCGGGGCCTGCAGAATGATCTCTTCGCTGGCCTCCAGCAGGATGCGTCGCGCAGCCTGAAGCTCGACGTGTTCTTCGTGCGCCTGCACCTTGACACTGCCCTTGCCGCTGATCAGCTTCATGTGCTTGCCGGCAAAGGCAGCGAACATTTCTCCTGCCCGCATCAGCAATTTGCGTCCGGCATTGAGCTGGGTATTGTCCCGGCTGACCAGGTCGATATGCCGGGACGCGCCCAGCACCATGGTGTCCTGGCTCGTCACGCTCACGCCGGCCGGTGCGTCGAGGGCGACCATGGGTGCCGCAGCGTGCCTCGTGCCGCCGGCCGCTTCGCTCGTGTCCCATGACTGCAGCTGCTCCCTGATGCGCTCCAGCTGCGCCAGATCGGTCACTTCTGCGTGGTACCTGGCGGCATCCTGGCTCAGGCGCTGCGCCAGTTCCTCCAGACTGTGCAGGGTGTCCAGCAGGGCCTCGCGCTCCAGCATGCGGCCGCGCCCCCGGTCCTGTGCTTGTGCCGTAATGAGGATGCCTTCGGCCCCACGCAGGACGCCATGCCCATCCGTGCGCGCCTCCAGTCCCTCGCCACGATCATCTCCCTGCCCATCGTGACGCGGCTCGGTGAGATAACCCAGATTGATCTGGCTGTGCTGGTGCTCGCTGGCCAGTTGCGTGCTGATCTGTCCGGGTGTGTCATCCAGCCGCAGCTGGTTGTAGCGGACGCCTTCGATCTCCTTGCTCTTGATCCCCGAGAGGAAGCGATTGCCGGGCAAGCCGCCGTTGTGGCTGAAGCGCGCCGGATGGTTGATGCCGTTGTGCAGGACACCGGCGACGAACATCTTGTCCGGATCTCCCCCAAGAAAATCGATCAGCACTTCCATGCCGACCCGCGGCACCGCATCGTGCCCATAGCCTGCCCCGGCCCAGGCGCTCGATACCCGTACAAATGCGCTATCCCGTTCCTGCCCGCTGGTGCCCGCACCTTGCGCATGGACATGGTCTTGCGCATGCAAGCCCTGCAGTTGCACCTTGATGCGGCCCAGTTCGTCGCAGTACACCTCCTCGTTGGCAGGCCCGACTACCAGTGCGGTGACCGGATGCACGGCCGGCAGATGCAGCCGGGGATCGTAATGCGGTGCCAGCGGCGCGCTGCGGCGGCGGCAGCTGAGCTGGTTGCGGTAGCGCATGTCCGCTGCGCCCTGTACATCGGCTTGCCAGGTGGAGGCGGGCAGCAGGCGGTCGATCGCATCCTGCAACGCTTTGGGGAAATTGTTTTCGGCTTGCTGCCGCAAGGAGGTCACGATGAATTCGCGCAAGGTGCGATCTTGGCCGTGCATGTCCGGATGCCCTTCCAGCTCGAACCAGTGCCCCACCGCCAGATCGCGCACCGTACCACTGGCCTCGAAGGATTCGCTGCGGCCCTCGTGCGCCAGCATGCGGGCATCGGCCAGGCGCAAGTGATCTTGCTGGCCATCCGCAGCGTGAGGGGCCTCGATCAACCCGTCATTCAGGATGGCCGCCAATGCCCGGCCGGTATCGCCCTGGTCGATCGCGCTGTGGCTGGCGGCTTCCTCCACGCGCACCGCCTTGTAGTCCCAGCTGCCGCGCCATACGCGACCCGGCACCAGGTTGCGCTGGCGGCTCCATGCGCTGATGGTGTCGCGCTCCTCGGTGGCACCCTCGCGGTGGTAACGCACCGTACCGGCAAGGGCTCGGGGCAGCAGGGCGGACTGATCGCAGAACACCAGCTTATGCATTGGAACGTCTGCATCCTCTGTCCTGCCGGTCTCGGCAGCGGGCTGGGGGCTGGCTACATACCAGGCAATGCCCTCGCGCCGGCAGAGCCGCCTGATGAAGTGCGCATCGGATTCGTTGAACTGATGGCTGATCTCGCGCATCGGATAGCGGCGATCTTCCAGGCCATCCAGATCGAAGTGAAACGCCGTCGCCAGTGCGGGGCTGCGCTGACGCCATTCACCGAGCATGATCTCCAGGATGCGCGGCACGCTCAGTTGACGGAAGACGCGGGTGTTGATGCGCTCCTCCATGATCGACAGCGCGTCCTTGAGCGTGAGCTGGTAGACCCGCAGCGCACCGTCGGCCTGGCCGGCGCGCGCCTCGGTGATGATCCCGTTGGTGTGATGCAGAGCGCCGCGGTCAGTCACGATCTCGATGCCCAGCGGCTGTCCGAGCAGGGCCTGCAGCGGCAGTTCAGGATCGCTGGACACGCAGGTCAGCTTCGCCTGCAGCCCTTCCAGACAAGCTTCCTCGATGTCGACCCGCTGCACCAGCAGCCATTGCGCGAAACGAGCTTCCTGCGCTCGCCAGCGCAGCCTGAGGGGACGGCGTTGCTGCGAGAGTACGACGCCGGCAAATGCCGCAGCGATGGTCTGGAATTGATCTGTCATGGCGGAATGGACGGCAGCGACAAGTGTGGTCGCAAAACTGGTCAGCATAGTGAGGCTGATCCACCAGGGCAGAGATTCACCAAAGAAAGGATGTGAATCCCGATTTTCTTGAGCAAATGATTCAAAAAATATCGATAATTAGCCCTACCTACTTAGCGCCAACGACCAATTCTCATCCCTACATGGACACCACCCGCATCGACAAATGGTGCTGGGCCGCACGCTTCTTCAAGACGCGGTCTCAGGCCACCGAAGCCGTGGAGCGCGGCCGCATCAAGCTCAACGGCGAGCGCACCAAGCCCGCCCACAACGTCAGGAACGGCGACCGCCTGGACATCGACAACGGTTCCACCGAATGGGAAGTGCTGGTCACCGGCATCGCCGACAAGCGCGGCTCTGCCGCCATTGCCGCGACCCTCTATCAGGAAACCGAGGAGAGCATCACGCGCCGTGCCGCGCTGGCCGAACGCCATCGCCTCTTCCGCGAACCCTCGGCCGAGATCAAGGGACGTCCCACCAAGCGTGACCGCCGCCTGCTGGACCGCTCCTCATCCTGATCCCGCCGCAGCGCTGGCTCGTTGTAAGATGAAGGCCGTTTCCCCGGCCTGTCTTTTCTCCAACCCAGGTGCAAAGGTGCAGATGTCTCAGGTGGTCTCTTCCGAATCGATGCAGTCCGTCCCCGTGGCCCGGCCCCTGCGCAAGGAGTGCCCGCCCGGTGCCTGCGATTGCCAGCGTGAGGCGCTGCTGGAATGCCTGCACGCGCCCGAAGCGCGCGTACTCTGGCTTACCCGTGAAGAAGAAAAACGCCTGATCGAACGCATCACCCGCATCAGCACCTACGACGAGCTGCTGCATGTGGGCAGCCTCATGCGCAAGAACCTCGGCATCCACCTGCACATCAGCCCCGGGGCCAACGAGGTGCGCACCGTGCGCGGCCTGCAGATCCACCTGGCCGAGCAGCCCGGCCTGTGCCGCAAGACGCGCGACACCATCCCGGCGGCCATCCGCAAGTGCCTGGAAAACAATCCCACCATCGTCTATGCCCTGCTCGATGCCCACGACCTGCTGGGCGCCGCCAGCCCCCCTCCCGAGTCCGCCTGAAGGCTTGCCGCGCAGCAAAAATCCGTACCACAAGACAGCCCGATTTTTTGTTTGACATTTGCGGCGCGATGAATAATAGTACGATCGTTCGAATAAATTCTGCATGAAGATAAATTCATGTCAGGTTATCCAGGGCACAAGACAGCGGACCCCGAGCCGCGCCCGTCGAACCGGTTCCTTCCCGTCGCCGCCTGCGGCGGATATCAAAGAGACAACGATGACTGAGACAAGCAAGGTGACCACCGCGCCCGCCCGGCCCAAGTTCCTGCGCAAGGGCGAGCAGACCCGCGCCGCCATCCTGGATGTGGCGCTGGAGCTGGCCAGCCGTGATGGCCTGGAAGGGCTCACCATCGGCCTCCTAGCCGAGAAGATGAAGATGAGCAAGTCCGGCGTCTTCGCCCATTTCGGCTCGCGCGAGGACCTGCAGATCGAGGTCGTGCGCCTGTACCACAACCGCTTCGAGCAGGACGTGTTCTATCCCTCCATCAAGGAGCCGCGCGGCCTGCCGCGCCTGGAAGGCATGTTCGCGCGCTGGATCAAGCAGGTCACGGTGGAAATCGCCCTGGGCTGCATCTACATCAGCGGCGCGGTCGAGTATGACGACCGCCCGGGCGCCATCCGCGACCACCTGGTTGCCATGGTCCAGGCCTGGCGCGATGCGCTGGAACGCTGCATCAAGCAGGCCATGGAAGTCGGCCACCTGCGCACCGACATCGAGGTCAGCCAGATGGTCTATGAAATGTATGGCCTGATCCTGGCCCTGCATCACGATGCGCGCTTCCTGCACATTCCCGGCAGCGTCGAACGCGCCGAGGCCAGCTTCCGCCGTCTGATCGACAGCTACCGCCCGCAGGGCAGCGACAGCGCCAGTACCAGCGCCCCCAAGAATTCCAAATCGGCTGCCAGGAAGGCAGCGTAACCCGTCCGGAGACATTCATGCCCCAATACAACGCCCCCTTGCGCGACATGCAATTCGTGCTGCACGAGCTGCTCAATGTCGAGGAAGTGTTCAAGGAACTGCCGCCCCACGCCGACACCAACCGCGAACTGGTGGATCAGGTGCTGGAAGAGGGTGGCAAGTTCGCCTCGCAGGTCCTGTTCCCGCTGAATCATTCGGGGGACCGCGAGGGCTGTCATTTCGATCGCGAGAGCAAGGCCGTGACCACGCCCAAGGGTTTCAAGGAAGCCTACAAGCAATACGTGGAAGCCGGCTGGGCGGCATTGTCCTGTGATCCGGACTTCGGCGGCCAGGGTCTGCCGCTGACGATCAACAATTCCTTCTACGAGATGCTGAACTCGTCCAACCAGGCCTGGACCATGTACCCCGGCCTGTCGCACGGTGCCTACGAGTGCCTGCATGCGCACGGTTCGGATGAACAGAAGCAGCTCTACCTGCCCAAGCTGGTCTCGGGCGAATGGACCGGCACCATGTGCCTGACCGAAGCCCATTGCGGCACCGACCTGGGCCTCCTGCGCAGCAAGGCCGAGCCGCAGGCTGATGGCTCCTACAAGATCACCGGCAACAAGATTTTCATCTCCGCCGGTGAGAACGACGTCTCCGCCAATATCGTTCACCTGGTCCTGGCCCGTTTGCCCGATGCGCCGGAAGGTTCGAAGGGGATTTCACTTTTCCTGGTACCCAAGTTCCTGCCCAATGCCGACGGCTCCCTGGGCGCGCGCAACCCGATCTTCTGCGGTGCCATCGAAGAGAAGATGGGCATCCACGGCAACGCTACCTGCCAGATGAACCTGGACGGCGCCACCGGCTGGCTGATCGGCCAGCCGCACAAGGGCCTGCAGGCCATGTTCGTGTTCATGAACGCGGCGCGCCTGGGCGTGGGCATGCAAGGCCTGGGCCTGACCGAAGTGGCCTACCAGAACGCCCTGGTCTACGCCAAGGACCGCCTGCAGATGCGCAGCCTGTCCGGCATCAAGGCCGCCGACAAGCCGGCTGACCCGATCATCGTGCACCCGGACGTGCGCCGCATGCTGCTGACGGCCAAGGCTTTCGCCGAAGGCGGACGCGCCTTCACTTCGTATGTGGCGCTGGAGCTGGACAAGGAACTGACCCACCCGGATGAGCAGGTGCGCAAGGACAGCGCCGACATCGTGGCCCTGCTGACCCCGGTGGTGAAAGCCTTCCTGACCGACAACGCCTGGATGGCCACTTCCGAGTGCCTGCAGGTCTACGGCGGCCACGGCTACATCGCCGAGTGGGGCATGGAGCAATACGTGCGCGATGCCCGCATCAACATGATTTATGAAGGGACCAACACCATCCAGTCGCTGGACCTGCTGGGCCGCAAGATCCTGATGGACAACGGTGCCAAGCTGAAGAAATTCGGCGCGCAGATCCAGGCCTTTGTGGAAGAACACGGTACGGATGAGTCCATGTCCGAGTTCATCACTCCGCTGGCCGACATCGGCGACAAGGTGACCAAGCTGACCATGGAAATCGGCATGAAATCCTTCGCCAACCAGGATGAAGCCGGTGCGGCTGCGGTGCCCTACCTGCGCGTGGTGGGCCACCTGGTGTTCTCCTACCTGTTCGCCCGCATGGCCAAGATCGCGCTGGAGAAGCAGGACAGCGGCGACGCCTTCTACACCGCCAAGCTGGCCACGGCGCGCTTCTACTTCGCGCGCCTGCTGCCGGAAACCGCGATGCTGATCCGCCAGGCCCGTTCGGGTGCGGCCAACCTGATGGCGCTGGACGCAGAACTGTTCTGATCGCAACACCACGCCGCGCGCGGGCTGCACGCCTGCACGCGGCGTTGATCCAACGCAATGCGGCCCGTGACGGCGTCACGCGGGCGTCACTGCGGCAGGGCATGCTGTGAGCCGCCGCACCCGGGATAAAGAGCGTACAGTGAGCGCTCGTCCCAGCGGCGCAGCACCTTGCCAGGCCCGAATTCATGTTTCATGTTTGCAGCACCAGCAAAGGAGATTTGCGTGTCCAATTTCATCGTCAAAAAAGTGGCCGTGCTCGGCGCGGGCGTCATGGGGGCCCAGATTGCCGCCCACTGCATCAATGCCCGCGTGCCGGTCGTGCTGTTCGACCTGCCGGCCAAGGAAGGCCCGAAGAACGGCATCGTGCAACGCGCCATCGAGAACCTCAAGAAACTGAGCCCGGCGCCGCTGGGCAACAAGGATGACGCGGCCCTGATCCAGGTCGCCAACTACGAG
Organism: Herbaspirillum sp. Her4; assembly: GCF_057961335.1. NCBI lineage: Bacteria > Pseudomonadati > Pseudomonadota > Betaproteobacteria > Burkholderiales > Oxalobacteraceae > Herbaspirillum > Herbaspirillum sp. Her4. Next base: position 1,343,995 of record NZ_CM176330.1, read on the forward strand.
GATGACCTGGCCGTGCTGGAAGGCTGCGACCTCATCATCGAAGCCATCGCCGAGCGCATGGACTGGAAGCACGACCTCTACAAGAAGGTCGCCCCGCACATCGGCCCCAAGGCGATCTTCGCCTCCAATACCTCGGGCCTGTCGATCAATGCCCTCTCCGAAGGTTTCGATGCGGGCCTGAAGGCGCGCTTCTGCGGCGTACACTTCTTCAACCCGCCGCGCTACATGCACCTGGTCGAACTGATCCCGACCCAATCGACCGAACCGCACATCCTCGATCAGCTCGAAGCCTTCCTCACCACCACCCTGGGCAAGGGCGTGGTGCGGGCCTTCGACACGCCCAACTTCGTGGCCAACCGCGTGGGCGTGTTCGGCATCCTGGCCACCATCATCGAAGCAGAAAAGTATGGTCTCTCGGTCGATGTGGTCGATGACCTGACCGGTGCCAAGCTGGGCCGTGCCAAGTCCGGTACCTTCCGTACTGCCGACGTGGTGGGCCTGGATACCATGGGCCACGTCATCCGGACCATGCAGGACAACCTGAAGGACGATCCCTTCTTCTCTTCCTATGCCACCCCGCCGCTGCTGGCCAAGCTGGTCGAGCAGGGGGCGCTGGGCCAGAAAAGCGGTGCCGGTTTCTACAAGAAGGTGGGCAAGGACATCCTGCGCATCGATCCGGCCAAGGGCGATTACGTCCCGGGCGGTGCCAAGGCCGATGACATCATCGCCCGCATCCTCAAGGAAAAGGATCCGGTCAAGCGCATGAAGGCGCTGCATGATTCGACCAATCCGCAAGGCCAGTTCCTGTGGGCCATCTTCCGCGATGCCTTCCACTACATCGCCGTGCACCTGGAATCGGTGGCCGACAACGCCCGTGACCTGGACTTCGCCATGCGCTGGGGCTTCGGTTGGAGCGTCGGCCCCTTCGAGACCTGGCAAGCTGCCGGCTGGAAGCAGATCGCGCAATGGGTCAAGGAAGACATCGAAGCCGGCAAGGCACTCTCCACCGCACCGCTGCCCGACTGGGTCTTCGATGGCCGTGATGGCGTGCATTCGGAGAAGGGCTCCTGGTCGCCCTCCAAGAAGGCCGACGTGGCCCGTTCCGAGCTGCCGGTTTATCAGCGCCAGGCCTTCCGTGCCCCGCTGGTGGGCGAAGGTGCAGCCGATGGCAAGAGCGCCGGCACCACCTTCTTCGAAGACGAATCGGTGCGCATCTGGCATCAGAACGACGATGTGCTGATCCTGTCCTTCAAGACCAAGATGCACGTGATCGGCCAGGGCGTGATCGATGGCATGAACAAGGCCGTCACCGAAGCCGAGCAGAACTTCAAGGGCCTGGTGATCTGGCATCCGGATGCGGCCGAAGGCGGCGCCTTCTCGGCCGGTGCCGACCTGCAGTCGATGCTGCCGCTGTTCATGTCCGGTGGCGTCAAGGCCATCGAGCCGGTAGTGCACCAGCTGCAGCAGGCGCACCAGCGCCTGAAGTACGCCAGCGTGCCGGTAATCGCCGCGGTCGCCGGCCTGGCGCTGGGCGGTGGCTGCGAATTGCTGCTGCATACCGCCAAGCGCGTAGTCTCCATCGAGTCCTACATCGGCCTGGTGGAAGTGGGCGTGGGCCTGATCCCGGCCGGTGGCGGCCTGAAGGAAGCCGCCGTGCGCGCTGCCAAGGAAGCCAAGGGCAACGACATCCTGCAGTTCCTGAAGGAATACATGCTGGCTGCGGCCACTGCCAACGTCTCCAAGTCCGCACTGGAAGCGCGCAAGCTGGGCTACCTGCGCGAGGATGACGTGATCGTCTTCAACCCCTATGAATTGCTGCACGTGGCCAAGGTCGAGGCGCGCGCGCTGTTCGATGCCGGTTATCGTCCGCAACTGCCGCCGCAGGTGCCGGTGATCGGCCGCAACGGCCTGGCCACCATCATGGCACAGCTGGTCAACATGCGTGATGGCGGCTTCATCTCGGCCCACGACTTCAAGCTCGGCAAGATGATTGCCGAGACCGTCGCCGGTGGTGAAGTGGAAGAGGGCAGCATCGTCAATGAACAATGGCTGCTCGACATCGAGCGCAAGTTCTTCATGGAACTGCTCAACCACCCCAAGACCCAGGAACGCATCATGGGCATGATGCAAACCGGCAAGCCTGTGCGCAATTAATGAAACCTCTCTCCCCCTGAAGGGGAGGGAGAGTCCAAGGAGATTTGGTAATGAGCAAACAACTGCAAGACGCCTACATCGTCGCCGCCACCCGCACCCCCATCGGCAAGGCGCCGCGTGGCATGTTCAAGAACACCCGCCCGGATGACCTGCTGGTGCGTGCCATCCAGTCCGCCGTGGCGCAGGTGCCGGGCCTGGATCCCAAGCTGATCGAGGACGCCATCGTCGGCTGCTCCTTCCCCGAAGGTGCACAAGGCCTGAACATGGCGCGCAATGCCGTGCTGCTGGCCGGCCTGCCCAACACCATTGGCGGCGTCACCATCAACCGCTACTGCGCCTCCGGCATCACCGCTATCGCCATGGCGGCCGACCGCATCCGCGTCGGCGAAGCCGACGTCATGATCGCCGCCGGTGCGGAATCGATGTCCATGGTGCCGATGATGGGCTTCCATCCTTCCATCAACATCAACGCTTTCAAGGATGAGAACGTCGGCATGGCCTATGGCATGGGCCTGACCGCCGAGAAGGTGGCGCAGCAGTGGAAGGTCTCGCGTGAAGCGCAGGACGAGTTCTCGCTGGCTTCGCACCAGAAGGCCATCGCCGCACAGCAGGCCGGTGAATTCGCCGACGAGATGACCTCGGTCGAGATCGTCGAGCGCTTCCCCAACCTGGCCACCGGCGAAATCGACATCAAGACCCGTACCGTCGCCCTGGACGAAGGTCCGCGCGCCGATTCCAACCTGGCCGCGCTGGCCAAGCTGAAGCCCGTCTTCGCCGCCAAGGGCAGCGTCACGGCCGGCAACAGCTCGCAGACCTCCGATGGCGCAGGTGCGCTGATCATCGTTTCGGAAAAGATCCTGAAGCAATTCAACCTGACCCCGCTGGCGCGCTTCGTCTCCTTCGCCGTGCGCGGCGTGCCGCCGGAGATCATGGGCATCGGTCCGAAGGAAGCGATTCCTGCGGCCCTGAAGGCCGGTGGTCTGACCCAGGACCAGATCGACTGGATCGAACTGAACGAAGCCTTCGCTGCACAAGCCCTGGCCGTCATCGGCGACCTGGGCCTGGACCCGAGCAAAGTCAACCCCATGGGCGGTGCGATTGCCCTGGGTCACCCGCTGGGGGCCACCGGTGCGATCCGTGCCGCCACCACCATCCATGCACTGCGCCGCAAGAACCTGAAGTACGGCATGGTGACCATGTGCGTGGGCACCGGCATGGGCGCTGCGGGCATCTTCGAACGCGTCTGATCCGCGCCCGCAAGGCCTGATGCAAAAGCCGCACTGCGCATGCCGTGCGGCTTTTTTCATGAACCTTATAAATCATTTATAACATTCAAGGAGACTGTGCAGATGGATATCCAGCTCACCAAGGCCGATGGCATCCTGACCATCCACTTCGATCGCGAAGACAAGAAGAACGCCATCACCGCGGCCATGTACCAGCAGCTGGCCGATGCCTTGAAGGAGGCCGAGACTGACAATGCGGTCCGCGCCATCCTCTTCACCGGCAAGCCCAAATCCTTCTCAGCCGGCAATGACCTGGAAGACTTCCTGAAGAATCCGCCCAAGACCCAGGATGCGCCGGTATTCCAGTTCCTGTGGCAGATCAGCCATGCCAGCAAGCCCATCGTGGCGGCCGTCTCGGGCGTGGCCGTGGGCATCGGTACCACGCTGCTGCTGCATTGCGACCTGGTGTATGCAGCCGACAATGCCAAGTTCTCCATGCCCTTCACGCAACTGGGTTTGTGCCCGGAGGCGGCGTCTTCGCTGCTCTTGCCGCACATCGCCGGTTACCAGCGTGCGGCCGAGAAGCTGTTGCTGGGCGAAGCCTTCGGCGCAGACGAAGCCTGCCAGATGGGTGTGGTCAACCGCGTGCTGCCGCTGGAGGAATTGCTGGCCTATGCGCAGCAGCAGGCAGCCAAGCTGGCGGCGTTGCCGGCGGCCTCGATCCGGGTGACCAAGCAGTTGATGAAGAAGAATCGTGTCACTGCGACCGAGCAGCAGATGGTGGCCGAGATCGAGCACTTCTCGCGCATGCTGACCGCGCCCGAGGCCAAGGAAGCGTTCACGGCTTTCTTCGAGAAGCGCAAGCCGGATTTCAGGCAGTTTGGCTGATGCCGGGCTCATCTCCCGTGGTTGGCGCAGCATGAGCATCAATGGAGCGGCGATGGTGTGCTCGACGCATCGCCCCTTCAAGTTGTACTGAAATCCCATTGCAAGCAATGTTTCAAAAGTAATCGGTGGGCTATCAAAAGTTACACGACGAGTTGCTGACTCTGAGCCGGTTGGCCACTTTATTTTGACTCTTATTCTAGGATTTATTCGCTACCGAAACGAACTCGAAGTGAATAACATCTTCCTCCTTTTCACCTCGCTTCAGCGCAGGTAAAAATTTAAAGGAGGAGTGATGAACGAGACCTTGAAATCCCTGGCCCTGCTGATGCAGAGCGCAGAGCAGCAGCGCTTTCTGCGGCTGCGGTTTCCGCATCGGGATGCCCCGGAGGCTAACTTCGCGGTTCATCAAATCGAGGCTGAGGAATGCCTCTCGCGTGACTTTTCTTTCAAAGTACAGTTGGTGTCGGATGAGCCCAGTCTCTCTCTCAAGGAGATGCAGGGCAAGCTGCTCAATGTGGCCATGATCCGCGCAGATGGCGGTGTACGTTACTTCTCCGGTTATGTTTTTGGCTTTCGGCGTATGCATTCCGACGGCGCGCTCACTCTCTATGAAGCGCACCTCGGGCCATGGATGAAATTGCTCAGCTTGCGCAGGGACAGCTATCTCTTTCACGGCAAATCGTTGCGCGAACAAAGCGAGATCATCTTCAAGGACTATTCCTTCTATCCCCGTTGGGAATGGCTGGTCATAGGCGAAGACCTTCCCATGACCGATGCCTGTCAATTCGACGAGACCGATTTCAATTATCTCAGCCGTCGGTGGGAAGCGGCAGGATGGCACTATTTTTATCGGCACGATGAACAGGGTCATACACTCGTCGTCGCCAGCGACTCCACGCGCTGTCTGCCGATTGACGGTGGCCCCGAGGTACGATTCCATGACCAGGGCGGGACGGAAGAAGAAGATGGCATGCACCGGTGGATATCCGTGCGCGAGATCGTGCCGGCCAGCGTAGCGTTGAGTTCCTTCAATTTCAAGGATCCTTGGCCCATCTCGCGCAATGCACCTACGATCAATCAGCAGGGATGCGTGCCCCATGTGGAGTCGCATGAGTTTGTCGGCGCCTATGGATTCCGTGATGGCGATGCAGGGTACGAGATGGCCAAGCTGCGTATGGAAGAAATCGAGGCCGTTGGTAAATTTCATCAGGGTGAAGGCAATTCGCGCTACATGGAGCCAGGCCGCTACTTCCGCCTGGTCGATCACTTCAACCACGGGCCTTACGGCAGGGGCGATGCCAGCGGCAAGGATGATTTCCTGATCCTTTCCATCAGACACAAGGCCGTCAACAATGTACTCCAAAGGGGCCAGCCCGAGCTTTTCCAATACCATCACTGGCTAACTTGTTCACGCCGCAGTGTGCCTTGGCGGCCAGGGCGCCAGTTCAACAGTGAAGACACGCGCATCTGGGCTCCGCAGACTGCAACCGTAGTGGGTCTTTCCAGTTCCGACAGTATCCTGACGGATGAATATGGACGAGTCCGGGTCCAGTTTCATTGGGACCGGATCGGCAGCAACGATCACCGCAGTTCGGCCTGGATCAGGGTCGCCGGACCGTGGGCTGGTGCTGAGTTCGGAAGCGCGGCCATTCCCCGGGTGGGCTCGGAAGTCGTCGTGCACTGGCTATCCGGTGACCCTGATCGACCGATCATTCTCGCTGCCCTGGCAAATCGCCGGAATATGCCACCCTGGACCTTGCCCGAGCAGCGGGCACTGACTGGCTGGCGCAGCCGCGAGCTTGCAACGGGCGCTGGAAATGCGCCGGGCGGACGTGGCAATCATCTGGTTCTCGACGACACGCCTGAACAATTGCAGGTCCAGTTGAAGTCCGATCATCAATGCAGTCAGCTCTCGCTGGGTTACATCGTGCGCATAGAGCGCACGCACGGGCGGGAAGAGGCGCGTGGAGAGGGCTGGGAGCTGGCCACCAATGCGTGGGGAGTGGCGCGTGCTGGCCGCGGCATGCTCATCACCACCGAGGCACGCCACAATGCGGGAGGTTCGGCCAAGGATTTGGGAGAAACGGCACAGCGCCTGGCGCTGGCCCAGCAGGCCCTGGAGCGGCATGCCGGCTTCGCCGAACAATGCGGTGCGCTGTTGCCGGGGGAGCTGTCGGACATGGCTGTTGCGCTCCATAGGCAGAACGATGCCATCTCCGGAAAGGGTTCCGTTGTCGAGAGCGCGGATTTTCCCGAGTTCGCCACGCCGCAACTGGTGCTGGCGAGCCCTGCCGGCATTGCTGTCAGCACGGACGGATCCACTCATCTTTCCAGCACGGAGCATACCGTCGTCAGTACTGGCGGCAATGTGGCCGTCACAGCCGGCAACAGCCTCTTTGCCAGCCTGCGCAATAGCTTCCGATTGTTGGTGCACAGAGCCGGAATGAAACTCATCGCGGCGGCGGGCAATATCGATGTGCAGGCCCTGAGCGATAGCATCCACCTGCTGGCCAAACTCAAGATCACGCAGACAGCCGGGCAAATCACGATCACGGCGAAGGAAGAGATTCTCATCAATGGCGGTGGAAGTTACGCCCGCTTCAGTGGCGATGGCGTCGAGTTCGGGACGAGCAGCAATTTTATCGTCCATGCCGCCAATCATGAATTCACTTCACCCAAATCAATGAATGCGCAACTGATGATTCCCACTCAGGGCGGATTTGACAATGTGGGTGCGTTTCTCTTTTCGGCTTGATCGACGCGAGACGTTTCATGATCATTACCTACCCCATTCATCTACCCTACGTAGCAGGAACGGAACAGCGTGTCGTCCCCGATGCGCTCTATCACCAGAGCGAAATTCTGAGCGGCTCTTATCCCATGGGGAAGAATCGATTCTGGCACGGAGGGGTGCACTTGCATCCGGTGGATCGCAACACACCCATTCGTGCGATTGCCGCTGGCGAGCTGGTGGCCTATCGCTATGACGATACCGATACCGGAGATGAACTCTTTGAGAAGGCCAGCTATTCGCGCAGCTTCATTTTGCTCAGGCATGAAACGGAACTTGGCCAGACCTCACTGGGTACCAGCAAGCTGGTGTTCTATTCGCTCTACATGCATCTGCGGGCCTGGAGCAAGGTCAAGGAAAAATCGGGAGAGCAGGCCATCAATTTCCTGAAGAAGAGGATTCCCGAAAGGCCACGCATGAAGAACAAGTCTCCGCTGATCGACAAGCAAGGTCGGCCGATCATGGAGCCAGCCCATGATGAGACGGTCCTGCCTGCGGCAGATGGCCAGATACAACTGGGGGCTGAGTTTTCGCGTGTGCAGCGCGGCGATGTACTCGGCTATTGCGGCAGCATCCCCGACAACCTGGCCACACCGTCTCAGGGTATTCATTTCGAAATCTTCTTTGAGGATCCTCGTTTTCTTCAAAACCCGATGCAGGCGATCTGGGGCAAATGCTGGCTGACAGCCAGCCTCAGGGTATTGGACGAACTGCTCGTGAAGCATGAGCTGGAAGTGGATCCCGAAAAGCCATTGATCCTGGTGGAGGATAAAGACAAGGACAAAGACAAAGGCGGGTGTCTCAATATTCAGACCGAGGACAAGAAGAACTGGTGGATCGAGAAGGACCAGTTCGTGGAGACAGAAATACCTGCCGATGCCAAGAAAAAGACAGCCGCGAAGAAGATCTACATGCCGACAGGGAAGAGGCTCATCGGTTATGCCAAGAATCCTGTCACGAATGCCCGCACATTGGAAGCCGGCAGTTTGATCGTTCCGTGGAGCGGACCGTGGTTGAATGCCGGCGAATTCCAGGAGCGCCAATATGAAGGCAAACTCTGGATCCAGATCTTCAAGCCGGATCAGAACAAGATCTTCTGGGCGGAAAAAAGTACGGTGAAGTATCTCAGCGATGGCGACTGGAAGGATTTCAGGAAGGTTGAGGAGCATGGTCAATTCAGTGCTGACGGCTTCATGGATGACGAGGGCCTGCAGCGCCTGATTCAGGAGAGTCAGAAAGGGCGCACTGACACGAAGACAGCGCAGTCAGACAAGGATGAACTGGTCCGCCATGTGGTCACCCGCCATCCCACCGAGTGGAGCAACCAGGGCATCGCTCAGCGCTATGAGCGTGTGACCAGGGAGGACTTCGGTGCGCAGAAATTGACGCAAGAGCAGTTTCAGAAGTTGCTCCGGCATATCGAACGCCAGACCTTCTGGGAGAAGGTGCCGGGATTGCCGGATGCGCGCGGGGTGTGGCATGTGCATCCGATCAAGTTCATTGAGCATTTGGCGAAATGCATGTGGTTGTCGAAGGAGGAACTGGCATTGGTTTATCCGTCCACGGGCTCTCTCGCTGCTGCCACGATCAGTCACGGCACCTCAGAGGAACTCCGGGAGAAGTATCGCGCTGAGATCAACAAGTGCTGTTTCAAGTATGGGCTCAACAGTCGGTTGCGGATGGCGCATTTCTTGGCGCAGGGAGCCGTTGAGTCGGTGAGTCTTACCTATATGCTAGAAGTGACGGACGGCCATGGTTATGAACATAGCGAACAACTCGGCAATGTTTCTCCTGGAGATGGGCCGCGATTCAAAGGGAGGGGATTCAAACAATTGACTGGACGCTACAACTATGCCGAGTACTGGGCGTTTCGCGGATGGTTATCCAAGGGATTGGATTTTGATTTTGGCTGGAACATAAAATCTGGCGGCAAAGGTGAAAAAGAGAAACGTCCGCCGCTCATCAAGGATCCAGACCGCATTCTTGAAACGAATTTCAACTGTATTGATACAGCAGCGTGGTACGCCGTGCTGTTCAGGCACAAGACGATCGCAGCCATGGATATGGATGATGTCCGCGCCGTGACCCTTGCGATAAACGGCGGGAATGCAACCTTGGCGTGGGAACAAAAAGCCAATCTTCCCGACAGGAAAAACTTTACACAAAGGATCAAGAGAGTTTTGCAATGAGCCCTTTCTTCCGCCACTTGGTTCTCTTCGGTACCTTAATATTTCATGAAACTGGCCTCAGCAAAGAAAGGGAGGAAATTGACTATTCGCTATCAATATACCGTCAAACTGGTTTTGAAGAGCCGTTTAAAAGCCTATATATTGAAAAGTTGGTTCTGAAAAAGTCTGCCGCGATCGGAAAGACTCAAGTACTTAGGATCAATAGAGCTCTCGAAGAGAGATATGCGTCGGTATATGCCGAGGCGCGCAGCTGTCATGAGCCGGAATTCAGGCATCCATGGAGCTATCGCTTCCTCCATCAGAAGATCTATTCCGCCCATGGAGTGCTGGGCATCGTATTCGATTTCCAAGCGGTCTGCGGTGGCGTCCCTTATTTTGGGAAAAGTGTAAAGAACTTCTCTATCAGAACAGGTAAGGCAATTTCAAGCCATCAGATCGTTAAAAAATATGCGCCGTCGCTGTTTGAGGCTGGTGCAGTCGCAAAGGGCAGTCTTCTTGTCCTTGGCGAGGATGCTGCCGAGATTTTGATTGAGCAGAATGGACACTTGTTGACACCTGACTTGAAAGAATTCTGTAGTTTCCACTTCAAGACTACGGCTTTCCACATCTTGATAAGGAACGAGGGATTGTTTCTCATGCCGTTATTCCAGCGGCCTTATTCGGCATGTCAAAAGGAATATCCAATCAGAAGATGAATGCCTGCGGTCTGTCTACCAGTCAACCTGGACCCGGGGAAGATTGCTCCCTCTATTCATCATTCCCTGACCTATTGTCATCAAGCAGATGGCATTTGATCGGATCAAAGGCGACACCATGAAAAAATTGCTCCTGCTAACGGCCGCACTGGGGGCGGCCATTCTTAGTCCCTGCACTCAAGCACGAGAACTCGAACTCGACGATCAAAAATTCGATATTTCCGTCTACAGGAAAACCGGTCCACGTGACGCAATGAATCGCATCTATACCGAGAAGATAAGAGTGAAACCAGGAGGACGGATATCGAAGGACGCAGCCAGCCAGATTCATGCCGCCATGGAAAAGTTTTATCAATCTCTGTTTGCACAGGGAAAAACCTGTCGTCCCGATCCACAAGGTGGTGCATGGGCTTATGAAGCGGAGTTTGATGAAGCCCTAATGGCGTTCCGGACCATGAGCATCGTCTTCAACGTCACCAGTGCATGCGCCGGAAAGCATGTCTTCGACAAAGTGGGATGGACCTTCGATATCAGCACGGGAAAACAGCTTCCACCCATAGCGCTGATCAATCGATATGTCCCCTCGCTGCGCAAGGCAGGTGTCCGCACGAATGGAAATTTCCTGCAGTTGAACAAGGACGCAGTTGCACTGGTCATGTCCAACCTGAAGCCGGAGATAAAGACGGCCTGCCTGGATTATTTTGAGCGATCCAACTATGGTGTATGGCTTGATGAGGAAGGCGACGTCCTCTTCTCTCCCGTCTTTGACTATCGCTACCTGAACTGCGCAGGCCGCTACTACATGGCTGCTGAGAAATGAAATGCTGCGAGAACGCAGCGATCACCGCACTATCGCTACTTCCAGCTGCTCTTCCCCGAAGCAATCACCTCCACCGGCTCCACCCGCCGCTCATAGGGATGCCGCAACACAATGCGGCTGGCGAATTTCTCGATGCCGATCTCGTCCTCCAGCAGGCGTTCCATCAACTCCTGGAACAGCGCCACGGTGGGCGAGACGATCTTGAGCAAATAGTCATACCCCCCGCTGACGTTGTAGCACTCCACGATTTCCGCATACTTGGCCGCGCCCTGTTCGAACTTGCGGAAGTCCGCCGGGCGATGACTGCCCAGCGTAATCTCGGAGAACACCACGACATGACTGCCCAATTTGTCCAGCGCGACCTGGGCGGCATAGCCGGCGATGACGCCGGCTTCTTCCATGCGCTTGGTCCGGGTCAGGCAGGGGCTGGGACTGAGATTGACGGCCTCGGCCAGCTCCACGTTCGAACAGCGGCCCTCGCGCTGCAAGTGCTCGAGGATCTTGATATCGGTGCGGTCGATGGGGTCGGGGGTGCGCATGGAACGATCATAGCGCCGCATCATCGGCCTCAGCCGCGCACCGCAGCGGCCTGGGCTTCGGTCAGCGATTGGTCCAGCGCATCGATCACCATGCCCGCCTGATCGGCCGAAAGCACCAGCGGCGGCCGGATCTTGAGCACGTTGTGGCCCATCGCGCAGGCACTGAGCAGCACGCCCTTCTGGCGCATCCGGTTGACCACCTCGCTGGTGAGCGCCCGGTCTGGCGTACGCTGTTCCCTGTCCGAGACCAGTTCCACGCCCACGAACATGCCCGCACCGCGCACGTCGCCGATGGCTTCATGGCGTTCGGCCAGCGCATGGATGCCGTCAAGCAGCACGCCACCGACCTCCCGTGCATGGGGAATCAGGCCTTCGCGTTCTATCGTCTTCAGCACCGCCAGCGCAGCGGCACACGAGACCGTGTTGCCGGCAAAGGTATTGAAGTAGCGCGAACGCTGCCCGAATTCCTGCAGCACATCGGCGGTCGCCAGGATGCCGGCAACCGGCTGGCCATTGCCCATCGGCTTGCCCATGGTCACGATGTCGGGCGCTACGCCATGGCGCTGGAAGCCCCACATGTGTTGGCCCGTGCGGCCGAAGCCCGGTTGCACTTCATCGGCGATGAACAAGCCACCGGCTGCCTTGATGGCCTGCACCGCGCCCTGCAGGAAGCCCGCAGGTCCGGGGAGGATGCCGTCGCTGGTGAACAGTGAATCCACGATCAGGGCAGCAGGCCGGATACCGTGCCGTTGCAGGTCGGCGATGGCGGCTTCTACGTCGCGGGTGAATTTTTCTCCCAGGTCCTGCCCCGGCGCGTGATAGGCGCGCGGGGCCGGCACCAGGCGCACATGCGGCCCCAGGTTGACGCTGCTGCCCAGCGAGGGCGAAAACTGCGAGACCGCATCGGTGATGCCGTGATAAGCCGTGTCGGTGACGATCACGCCGGTGCCGCCGGTGCGGACCTTGGCGATGCGATAGGCCAGGTCATTGGCTTCGCTGCCGGTGCAGGTGAGCATCAGGTGCGCCAGCGCTGTTTCCGGCACCGTCGCCAGCAGGCGTTCAGCCAGCTCCAGGATGGTGTCGTGCAGGTAGCGCGTGTTGGTGGCCAGCGTCTGCACCTGTTCGCAGATCGCTGCGGTGACGGCCGGATGGCAGTGCCCCAGCGATGTGACGTTGTTGTACACATCCAGATAACGCCGCCCCTGCGGATCGATCAGCCAGACGCCCTCGCCACGCACGATGTGCAAAGGATGTTCATACATCAGCCGGTACGCCGGCCCCAGCAGGGCATTGCGGCGCTCGATCAGGGCCCCGGTGACGGGCCCGACGTCGGCACGGCCGGGGATGTAGGCGTTGACCATGGTGAGGTCGGTAGGGGTGCTCATGCAATGCTCCTGTGTCAGATGTCGGAAAGCAGGCGGTCACGCGCGTCCTGCCGTGGCAGGTCGGCCAGCTGGCCGAGCGCCTCCCAGGCCGCCGGGTTGTGCCGCATGATGTAGGCGCGGTTGTGGGGATAGCGCACCGCGCGCCATTCGGAAATGAGCGCCGTGACCAGATGGCGCGTGACCATGAGGTCGGCGACGATCTCCTGTTCCGGCGCGGTCAGCGGCAGCTCGGCGTGATAGGCCGCGACGAACTGCGCTGGTCCGGCAAACGGATCCTCGCTGCCGGTCATGTGGAACGCGGCCGCCGTGGCGACTTCACCCACCAGTGGCGCATGCAGCATGTCGCCGAAATCGATGATGCCGGTGATGCGCTCCAGCTCCTGCGGTGCCACCAGCACGTTGTAGAGGTGATAGTCGTTGTGGATCACCTGCGCACGCACGTCGCCCAGGCGCGGCAGCACATCTCGTTCGAAGCGCGCCATGAAGTGCCGTGCCAGCTGCTGCTTGGCCGGATCCTGCAGGCTTTCCATCTTGTCGCGCAAGCGGTGCGCTGTGGAGACATTCCACAGCAGGTCATGATGCGCCCCGGTATGGCTGAATCCTTGCAGGGCCAGGTCCAGCCTGGCCAGGCCACTGCCCATGGCGCGCCGCTGGCCGTCGCTGCGTTCGGTGTGCTTGATCTGTACGCCGTCGAGGTAAGTCAGCAGGCGCACCATGCTCACGCTGCCATCCGGCAGTGTCACCTGTTCGATGCTTTGCCCGCTCAAGGAGCGCAGTACGCGCTGAATCGGAAGATCCGGTGCCGCCCGCGCGATGTGATCCAGCGCGGCGATCTGGAAATCCACCACCGCCGCCTGTTCGGAAGGATTGCTGATCTTCAGTACGTAGCGCGTGCCATCGGCGCTCTCGATGCAGGCGTTCTGGTCGCGCTCACCGCCCAGCGCGCTGGACTTGCCTGCGATGCCATAGCGGGCGGCGGCCAGTTGTTCCAGCGCGGCCGGCGCAAGATCAGGTGCCGCCGTATTCAGAGCGGCGGGTTCTTGCAATGTGGTCTCAAGCATGATGCGTCCCGTCTCTCGTAGGCGCGACGGCAGCCATCAAAGGCCGACCAGTGTGGCCAGCTGGCGGAAGTCCGTCAGCCGGCTCACGCCATAGCCATCGCAGTACGGCTCGTGATTGCGGTCGATGTAAGCCTTGCCCATGAAGCCGAGATCCTTGGCCGTCATCAGGTCATAGCGGAAGCTCGACGAGCAATGCACCATCTCTTCCGGGCCGCAGCCCAGCTGGTCGAACATGTATTCAAAGGCCTGTCCGCGCGGCTTGTAGGCTTGCGCTTGCTCGGCGGTGTAGACCGCATGGAAGGGTGCTTTGAGGTGCGCCACGCTGTGCGGAATCAGGTCGATCATGGAGTTCGACAGGATCACCAGCGGGATGTGGGGCGCGATCTTCTCCAGCGTCTCCACCACATGCGGATGCGGCTGCCAGGTCGGCACGGCCGCATAGAGCGCCTGCGCATCGCTGGCGCGGTACTCCACGCCGTGGGCGTGACAGGCGCGTTGGATCGCGCATTCCACCACGTCGAAGAAGGGCTTCCAGGCGCCCAGCACTTCGTCCAGACGATAGAAACGGAAGCTGTCCAGGAAGGCCGGCATGCGCTTCTCGTCGACGCGGTCGGCAAAGAGCCTGCGGGCGGTCGGGCCCATTTCAAAATTGATCAGGGTGCCATAGCAGTCAAAACTGATGTACTTCGGCTTGAAAGTCATTTGCTCAAACTCCTTCGTTGGGGATGGAAGAAGTATGGCCGCCGGCCTCCAACTAATAATTCTTATTGCGCCGGGATCGGAGCAGCTTCTACTTTTAAACGCCGGCTTTCCGGCATTTTTCGTTACGCTGCGCCGCTCATCCTGCTGGCAGCCGGCAAGGGCGGGCGCTGCACGAGCATTAACCTGCGTTTAATGCTGCGTTCAATGAGCATTAATCACCGTACCGGGAGCGCGCACCATAATCAATCCACACCCTGTTGCGGCCTCGTCCCCTGCGTTCATGATCCGGCTGCCGACTGTCGATGGAGCTCCTGATGCAATTGAAGTCGTACTGGCTGGACACCTCATCCCCCTTCGCCAGCACCCACACCGCCTTGCCCGAGGGCGGTTGCGACGTCCTGGTCGTCGGCGGCGGCATCACCGGTTCAGCGGCGGCCCTGGCGCTGGCGCGCAAGGGGGCCAGGGTGGTGGTGTGCGAAGCGGATGTCGTCGGCGGTGCCGCCTCCGGCCGCAACGGCGGCATGTGCAACAACGGCTTCGCGCAGGACTACGCTGCCCTGTCACAACGCCTGGGAACGGAGTGGGCCAACCGGCTCTATCGCGCCTTCGATGCCGGCGTCGATACGGTGGAACGGCTGGTGCGCGAGGAATCCATCGACTGCAGTTTTGTACGCTACGGCAAGCTCAAGCTGGCGGCCAAGCCCGAGCACGTCGACAAGCTGGCGCGCAGCCAGGCCCTGCTGGCCGCCAACGTGGATGCTGACACGCGCCTGATCACCCGCGCCGAGCTGCGTGACGAACTGGGCAGCGACCGTTACTACGGTGGACTGCTGATGGAAAAGAGCGCCGGCATGCATGTCGGCCGCTATGTGCGCGGCCTGGCCCACGCGGCCCAGCGACGCGGTGCGATCTACCTCGAACACACTCCCGTGCTGGGCCTGAAGGCGCAAGGAGGCGGCTATCAGGTGCAGACGCCTGCCGGCAGCCTGCGCGCCAGCCAGGTGCTGCTGAGCAGCGGCATTTCCCAGGTCGGTCCCTTTGGCTGGATACGCCGCCGCATCGTGCCGGTCGGCGCTTTCCTGATCGTCACCGAACCCTTGCCGGCGGAGCTGCTGGCACAGTTGCTGCCGACGCGGCGCATGTACACCGACACCAAGAATTTTGTAAATTATTTCCGCTCTACGTCGGACAATCGCCTGCTCTTCGGCGGACGCGCGCGTTTCGCGGTGTCCAATCCGCAGTCCGATGCCCGGAGCGGCGAGATCCTGCGCAGCCAGATGCTGGAGGTCTTCCCGCAACTGGCCAAGGTCCGCATCGACTATTGCTGGGGCGGCATGGTCGACATGACGGTGGACCGCCTGCCGCGTGCCGGACAGCGCGATGGCGTGTTCTATTCCATGGGTTACAGCGGCCACGGCACCCACATGGCCAGCCTCATGGGGACGCTGATGGCCGAGGTCATGGACGGCAGGACCGATCTCAATCCATGGAAAGATTTCGACTGGCCGGCCATTCCCGGTCATCTGGGCAAGCCCTGGTTCCTGCCCCTGGTCGGGGCCTGGTACCGGCTCAAGGATTGGCTGCAGTGAGGTGTGCCGGGCTCACGACGAGCCGGTCGCGTCCGGCGCGCTTGGCGTCATACAGGGCCGCATCGGCCAGCGCCATCAGGCTTTCCAGCGCCAGTGCCGGCTTGGTGTAGAGACTGACGCCCACGCTCAGGCTCACCGCCTCGGGAGTGGCCACGCCCTTGCGCGCCACGTGGGAGAAGGCCATCCGCAACTGTTCGCCGAGATGGGCGACCTGTTCTTCACGCACATCCTGCAACAGGATCACGAACTCATCCCCGCCCAGCCGCGCGGCCAGCGCATCGGCGGGCAAGACTTCACGCAGCAGCGTGCTCAGGGCTTCCAGCAACTTGTCGCCGGCGGCATGGCCGTGCAGATCGTTGACCTGCTTGAAGTTGTCGATGTCGATCAGCAGCAGCGCGCCCGGATGGGCCTCGCTGGCCCGTGCCAGCAGCGCCGGTGCGCGCGCCTGCAGGGCGCGCCGGTTCAGCAGTCCGGTCAGGGGATCACGTGCGGCCAACTGCCCGATGCGTTCTTCGCGGCGATGGCGCTCGGTGCCGGTCATCGACAAGGCGATCAGCATCACCGCCATCGATCCCTCCACCAGCGACACCTGGATCAGCACGCCACCAAAGGCCGCCAGATCCACGAACGCCCCCAGCGCCAGCGCCGAGACCGCCTTGGCCACATAGAACAGTCCATGGATCAGCAGTACGAAGCGCAGCTGCACCGCGCCCACGCTCAACGACGCACCATGCGGACGCAGCAGGGCGCTGGCCTGCAAGGTGAGGGCGGCGATCATCAGCGATTGCAGTCCCAGCATCACGCGCGACCACCAGGCGTGCACGGGCAGCAACAGCATCAGCAGCCACAGCAAGGCAATCAGCCACCAGGCGCGCGAGATGCGGGTGCGCGTGAACCAGGCCACGCCCGCCAGGAAGCAGGCATGCGCCGCGATCAGCAAGCCGTTGGCGAACCAGATGCCGACCAGCAGATAGCCGCGCGAGCGCAGCAGCGCAAGGAAGGAGCCGACCGTGATGATGGCGAAGCCGCTGCTCCACAGCAGCAGCGAACGTTCCCGGACGCTGGTCCATTCGATGGCCAGGTAGAGCGAAGCGGCTGCCGCCAGCGCGATGGTGAGGATGAGAAGAGTGGAGGGATCGAGAGCCATGACAGGAGCAGCGCCAGTTTGCCGCGCAATAAATACGGCTCCATTTTAGCCTTCCGGCACGATGCCTCCGGAAATCCCTCCGCAGGAGGTGTTGCTGCGGGAGAACTCAGTCTGCCGCCGCTGGCCCGGCAGGTGCCGTTGATGCTTCTCCAGCGTCTGCCGCCGTCGTGCTGTCGGCAGCTTGTTGCGGCGAGAGATGCGGCAGTTTCCTGTTGATCAGGGGCAAGTTCTGACGTTCGCTGCCATCGGGCATGACGGCCTGTTCGGCCGATAACCAGTTGCCGTTGTCTTGGGACATGAGGGTTCTCCAGGTCATGAAAGGGGTTCAGCAAGCCCGGAGCTTGTCTCTTCCACGCCAACAACTCGTTGATAAATCTCAATGGGGCTCATGTTTTTATGGGAATTCTTCTTATTCATTGGATAATACCCGCCATCGGTAGCGCTACCTTGGGCAGGTGGCCGCCGCTTCTGCCTCGCCGCTCGGCGGGCAGCGCAACTGGGCACCACGGGATGGGGATGTGAACGAACTCAAGACAGAAACCGGTGCCGGCGACCACGCGTCCCGGCTTGCATTGCGACAACTGATTCGCGCGGACCAGCTCACGGCGGCCCGCCATACCGTCATGCTGTCGATCCCGGTGGCCTTCGTGCTGAGCGGCATCTCCACTTTCGTGGCCTGGCATTCCGGCAAATTCTGGGTGGCCCTGATCTGGCTGGCCTGCGCCACGCTGGTCAACCTGGTGCGGATCCCGCTGTGCCGCCTCTCACCGCAACGCGTGGCGCAACTGGTGCCGTGGATGGCCCCGCGCGGTCAGGTGCGCGACGCCAGCGACGTGGTGGAACTGAACCTGCGCCTGCACTGGATCCTCGCCCTGATCTCGGGCTTCGCCTGGGCCGGCATGCCCTGGCTGAGCGAAGGCTATACCACACCCGAGACCCTGTTCTATCTGACCTGCGTGTGCGGCATCACGGCCGGTGCGGTCACCCACGGCTTCGCGTTTGCTCGCATCCCGATCAGCTTCATCACGCCGCCGCTGCTGTCGGTGATCTTCTGCCTGTTTGCCTTCAATCGCACGCCGACCCGCCTGGCGCTGGCAGCGACGGCCGTGATCTACCTGGCCGGCCTGATTCGCGGTGCCCGCGTGGGCGAGCGCATGTTCGCGCGCGCCTGCGCCCTGAAGAACGAAGCCACTGCCGCCAGCCAGGCCCTGGCCGTGGCCCACGAAGACCTGCGCCAGTTCGCCGCGCGCATGCAATACCAGGCCGAGCACGATCTGCTGACCGGCCTGCTGGACCGTGCCGGTTTCATGCAGGTGGCCGCGCAGGTCCTGGTGCAGCAGCGGGAACGCCAATGCCTGATGTTCCTTGACCTGGATGGCTTCAAGGTCATCAACGATGCCTACGGGCACGAAGCGGGCGATCAGGTGCTCATCGAAGTGGCACGCCGCCTGCAGGCGGCCTTGCCCGAGGGCGCTACGCTGGCGCGCCTGGGCGGCGATGAATTCGTGATCCTCTATCCGCTCACCGCCCACGCGGAGCCGCCGGAGCACGTGGCGCAGCGCCTGATCGCAGCGATGCGCCAGCCCTTCGCGCGCCTGGCCCATCGTCACATCGGCCTGAGCCTGGGCATCTACCTGTCGCGTGGCGACGATATCAACGAGATGCTGGTCTGCTCGGATGCCGCCATGTACGAGGCCAAGCGCCGTGGCCGCAATCAGTACCAGGTCTTCAATACGGCGCTGGATGCGCATCTGCAGATGAAGCGCGATGTCGAACGTGATCTGGCGCAGGCGCTGGCCGATGGCGAACTGCAGGTGTGGTTCCAGCCCATCGTCTGCGAGGACGGGCGCGCGCTTGATGGCTTCGAAGCGCTGGTGCGCTGGACGCATCGCCGCCATGGTCCGATTGCGCCGCCCGATCTGATCGAGATTGCAGCGCTGGCAGGACTGTCGGAAGAGCTGCTGCGTTTCATCATGGGCGAGGTGGCGCACATGATCCAGTTCATGCGGGACAACGGCCGCAGCGACCTGCGCGTGTCGATGAACATCTCGCCGCGCGAAATGGAGCGCATCATCATCGAGGATCTGGTGGTGGGCACCCTCAAGCGCCAGAACCTGCCGGCGCAGATGCTGGAGATCGAGATCACCGAAGAGACCGCGCTCGACCTGCAGGCCGCCACCCAGACGCTGACCGCGCTGGCGCTGCAGGGCGTGAGCATCGCCATCGACGATTTCGGCGTGGGCTATTCCTCGCTGGGCTTCCTGCGCCAGCTGCACGTCTCGCGCGTGAAGATCGACCGCAGCTTCGTCACCGGCCTGGCCGACCAGACCGAGAACCAGGCGCTGGTGTCGGCGGTGCTGCAACTGGCGGCCTCCTTCGGCTTCCAGGTGGTGGCCGAGGGTGTTGAAAGCGAGGAAGACCTGCAGGTCCTGCAATCCATGCATTGTCACGCCATGCAGGGGCATTATTTTGCCGAACCGATGCCCGCCGAACGCGCGCGCCAGCACGTGCTGGCACTGACTCCGGCCTGACCGTCCGCAGTCCCGCCCGCGACGGCGGATGCACCCGGACAAAGTTGAAGCAGATCAAGCTTTGTGTTCTCTGTCCGGTTTGCGGGCAATCCTGCAATTGAACTCACCTCCGCCTGCGGCTATGCTGCGACACAGCAAGCCCGCATGAGTGCGTCCGGCCTCATGCCATTCCCTCAGGAGGACACCATGTTTCCACCGACGCAGGCCACGCCTGCCGAGCGCTACGGTCAACTCATCCGCGATGCCCTGGGCGCGCAGACGATGCGGGTCGCTGTAGTCCACCCCTGTTCCGCCGAGGCCTTGCAGGGCGCGCTGGAAGCGCGCGAAGAGGGCCTGCTGGAGCCGCTGCTGGTCGGGCCTGAAGCCCGGATACGGCGCGTCGCCGAAGAAGCCGGCCTGTCGCTGGCGGGTCTGCAGATCGAGTCCACCGAACACAGCCACGCCGCCGCTGCGCGCGCCGTCGAGCTGGCGGTACAAGGGCGGGTATCCGCGCTCATGAAGGGCAGCCTGCACAGTGACGAACTGCTGGGGGCGGTCGTGGCCTCCGGCTCGGGACTGCGTACCGAGCGCCGCATCAGCCATGTGTATGCCATGGCCATTCCCACCTATGCCAAGCCGCTCATCATCACCGATGCCGCCATCAACATTGCGCCCACCCTGGCGCACAAGCGCGACATCTGCCAGAACGCCATCGACCTGCTGCACGTGATGGGCGTGCCGCGTCCGCATGTGGCGGTGCTGGCGGCAGTGGAGACGGTCAATCCGGCCATGCCCTCCACGCTCGATGCCGCAGCCCTCACCGTGATGGCCACGCGCCATCAGATCACCGGTGCGCTGGTCGACGGCCCGCTGGCTTTCGACAATGCCATCAGTCTGCAATCGGCCAGCATCAAGCAGATTACTTCGCCGGTGGCCGGCAGTGCCGACATCCTGCTGGTCCCCGACCTCGAAGCCGGCAACATGCTGGCCAAGCAATTGATCTACCTGTCGCAGGCCGAGGCCGCCGGGCTGGTGCTGGGGGCACGCGTGCCGGTCATCCTCACCAGCCGCGCCGACAGCCTGCGCGTGCGTCTGGCCTCCTCGGCACTGGCCCGTCTGTTCGCCTCGCGCAGCAAGGTGCAGGCGGTCGGCAAGGAGGCTGCATGAATCGCTGGCTGCTGACCTTCAATGCAGGATCGTCCTCGATCAAACTGGGCGTCTTCCGGCTCGATGGCGAGCGCGCCAGCAAGATCGGCCACGGACAGCTCGACCTGCATCTGTCTCCCTTGCGGCTGCGCCTGGAGATCGAAGGCAAGGCGTCGGCCATGGCCATCGACGCCGATCCTGCTGCCTCCATGGACAAGGTACTGGAGCAGGTGCTGCACCAGCTGGAAGTGGGTCACGAGCAGGGCGCGCTGTGTGCAGTGGGCCATCGCGTGGTGCATGGCGGCTTGCATCTGGCCCATTCGGTACTGCTGGATGAGCGCATCGAACAGGAACTGGAATCGCTGGCCCCGCTGGCCCCCCTGCATCAGCCGCAGAACCTGCGCCTGATCCGCGCCATCGGGCGCCTGCGCCCGGGCCTGCCCCAAACGGCCTCCTTCGATACCGCATTCCATGCGACGCAGGATGCACTGGCGCGCCGCTTCGCGCTGCCGCGCAAGCTGCATGACGAGGGCGTGCTGCGCTATGGTTTCCATGGCATTTCCTACCGCTACATCGCCAGTGAATTGCGCCGCCGCCAGTTGCCCGAGGCGCATGGCAACGTGGTGGTGGCGCATCTGGGCAATGGTGCCAGCCTGTGCGGCATCCAGAACGGGCGCAGTGTCGATGCCAGTACCGGATTCTCCACGCTGGAAGGCGTGCCCATGGGCACGCGCTGTGGTGCTCTCGATGCGGGCGTGCTGCTGTATCTGCTGCAGCAAGGGATGACGCCGGCGGCGCTGGAAGACTTGCTGTACCACCAGTCTGGCCTGCTGGGTGTGTCAGGGGTGAGCGCCGATGTGCGCACCCTGCAGCAGAGTACGGAACCCTCCGCGCGCGAGGCGCTGGAGTTGTTCGCGTTGCGCTGTGCCGGTGAAGCCGCACGCCTGGCGACCACGCTGGGCGGCATGGATGCGCTGGTCTTCACGGCCGGCATCGGCGAACACGATGCGCGCATGCGTGCGGCCATCTGCGCTCGCCTCGACTGGCTGGGCGTGCAGCTCGACGAGAGCGCCAACGCCCAGCATCTCGAATGCATCAGCCATCAGGCCAGCCGCGTGCGCGTGCTGGTCATTCCGACCAATGAAGAACAGGTCATTGCCGACGATGCGGCAAGACTCATCCATGGGAGCCCTGCATGACGACCTCATCTGCCAGCCACGCCCGCCATCCCGCACCAGAGCCTGCGGCCTGCGGGCCCGGCTGCGTACCGCTGTTCTGGCCCATGATGCTGGCCACCGAAGTGTTCCGCCAGGGACAGGAAGTGGTGGACAAGCATCTGCGCTTTCTGGAAGAAGAGACCAAACTGCATTCCCTGCATCACCCGCAGATGGCCACCGCCAACCAGGTGCGCCTGACGCTGCGTACGCTGAGCTTGCGCGAATACGGCAAGCCCGCTGCCGCGCATGCGGTCCCGACGCTGGTGGTGGCTCCCTATGCGGGACACACCTCGGTGATCGCCGACTACTACCGCGGTCAGAGCCTGGTCGAAACGCTGATGGAACATGGCGTACCGCACGTGTTCCTGACCGACTGGCACAGCGCCAGCGAGGACATGAAGGACCTGGAGATCGACAATTATCTGGCTGATCTCTGCGTGGTCATCGATGAACTGGGCGGGCGCGCCAACCTGGTGGGTCTGTGCCAGGGTGGGTGGATCTCGGCCATGATCGCGGCGCGCTTCCCGCACAAGGTACAGCGGCTGGTACTGGCCGGCTCGCCCATCGATGCCGGGGCGGGAGAAGGCCCGCTCAAGCAGATGGTGGAGCGCACGCCGATTCGCTTCTACGAAGATCTGGTGCGTACCGGCGGCGGCCTCATGCGCGGCAGTTTCATGCTGCAGGGCTGGAAGAACATGCATCCCGACGAGCATTACTTCAGCGAACATGTGGACCTGTTCCAGCACATCGACGACCCCGTGTATCTGGCCAAGCGCGAGATCTTCGCGGCCTGGTACGAAACGCCGATCGACCTGCCGGGACGCTGGTATCTCCAGGCCATCCGCCAGATCTTCAAGGACAATCTGCTGGCACGCGGCCAGTACGTGGCGCTGGGCAAGATGCTGGACCTGCGCGATATCACTTGTCCGCTCTACCTGCTGGCCGGGGAACGCGATGACATCACCACGCCCGAGCAGGTGCTCAACGCAGCGCAACTGGTCGGTACGCCCGCGGCACATATCACGCAGCGCGTGGTGCCGGGCGGGCATATCGGCCTGTTCATGGGCGGGCGCACCCTGGCTGAGGCCTGGCCGCAGATCGCGCAGTGGCTCGCTGCATGAAGGCCGACCTCAGATCGCGGAACTGATCGCCACCCGATTGCGGCCCGCTGACTTGGCGGCATACAGGGCCTGATCGGCTTCGGCCAGGAGTTGTTCGGCTTGCGCGTGACGCTGCAAGTCGGCCTGGGCCACGCCGAGGCTGATGGTGACCATGCCGAAACGGCTGTGCGCATGCGGCAGGGCGAGGTGCTCGACGGCTGCCCGAATGCGCTCGGCCACCTTGCTCGCGCCAGCCGCATCGCTGCCCGGCAGGATCACCACGAATTCTTCGCCGCCATAGCGCGCCGCGCCGTCCTCATTGCGCGCCAGGCTGGTCCGCAAGGCGGCCGCCACCTGGGCCAGAACCAGGTCGCCGGACTGGTGGCCGTAACCATCGTTGTAGAGCTTGAAGAAATCGACATCGATGAAGATCACGCTGAGCTGCCGCAACGTTCCCTCGCGCAGGTGCTGCCAGTGGCGCGCCATCAGCTCGTCCATCGAGCGGCGGTTGATCAGTCCGGTCAGGCCATCGATGGTGGCCAGCGTGGTCAGGGTCTTTTCCGACGCATGGCGGCGCAGGAATTCGCTTTGCATCGAGCGGAAGAAGGAGAGGGCGCTGAAGATCAGCAGGATGGAACCGATAATGAGGATGGCCAGCGTCTTCTGCCAGTAGTTGTAGATGTTGCTCTTGGCATAGCCGACGAAGACCATCAGGTTGGTGCCCGGCACCGCGTGAAAGGCGTACAGGCGCTCGACGCCGTCATTGACCGACTTCCAGAAGAAGTGACCGGAGTCCTGCTTCAGGAAACTGTCGAGCATCGGTGCCGAACTCAGATTGCGGCCGACCATGGCCGGGTCATAGGGAATGCGCACATACACTGTGGCATCGCGCGAGTAGATCGACAGGACGCCGTTGTTGCCCACATCCACCCCTTCCAGCATGGAACGGAAATAGGCCAGGTCCAGCACCATCATGGCCACGCCAGCGAAGTTGCCCTGCACGTCGGTGATGCGCCGGGACAGCACGACGACGAAGTAATCCTTGGCCAGCTGGATCGGCTTGGAGAGGAACAGCTTGCCGGCGGGGCTGTCGGCGTTCTGCTGGGCCTGGAACAAAGGCGCATCGCTGAAATCATTGGTCAGCAGCGTCGGCGAACTGCGTGAACTGGAGACCAGGAGGCCGTGCTTGTCGAGCACGGCGGTTTCGACGATGTAGCGATTGGCTTGTCCGCCCGTGAAGAGAAACGATCCCAGCTCGCTGCCCGACACCGGGAAATGCAGCACCTGGCGATAGCGTTCGCCGATGGAATCGAGGACCGAACAGAAAAACTCGGCGTGCCGCTGCAGGCCGCGCTGCATCACCAGCGTGATGTTGGCCGCATGGCCGATGGCCGTTTCTTTCGCCTGCTGGTGGCTCTGGTAGATGGCACCGCCGCCGAGCAGGATGGCCATCAAGACCATGATCACCCAGCCCCTTTGCACATCGCGCTTCAGGATTTGAATTTTGGACTCCGGAACGTCACAGACCAGATGCGTGGCCCGTCCATTTCTGTTCCGGGAACTGCCTCACGTGGCTATCTGCAGGAAAGGGCGAGCAGGCAGCCCCTTTTTTGGAAACGGAATATAGCAGCAAGCGCCAGTGCGCGCAGCTTCCAGGCCGCGGGATGCAGCCTGCCAACAACACGAGCAGGGGAGGTCATACCAGTTGTTGCAGCGATTTCTCAGGCAGCAGGACTTGCAACCACTGCTGCACCGGGTGCGGCAATCGCAATGGACGCCTTGAGGAACCACGCCAGCACCGATTCGGCGGTCTTGCCATCGACGATGTGCGGTACGCAGCGATAGGAAAAACTCACGCCCTCGCACAAGGCCATCAGCCCGATGGCGATCTCGCGCGGCGGCGCGGCCGGGGCGGTGCCGGTCAGGCGGCAGTAGGCTTCGACGAAGCGGGTGATCTGGCCGTAGCGCTGCTCCAGGAAGGTATCGAGCTGGGCGCGGAATTTTTCGTCGCGCAAGGCAATGATGCGCGCTTCCATCCACAGCAGGCTGCATTTGTCATCGCGGTACAGCGCCGAGTACTGCACTGCCAGCGCGTCGCGCAGGGCATCGGGGTCGGTCAGTTCGCCACCGAGGATGCGCTCGAAACCGCGGTCGATGCTCTCGCCTTCACGGCGCAGCAGCTCGAAGAACAGCTGCTCCTTGTCATCGAAGTTGGAGTAGAAGGCCCCGCGCGAGTATCCGGCGGCGGTGCTGATATCCTCCACGCTGGCCTGCGCGTATCCCTTCTGCATGAACACCGCGTGCGCCGCCTCCAGCAGACGTTCCCGGGTCTGCTCACGGCTTTGCTCGCGGCTGAGTCGTTGGCGTGTCATGGGGCTGGATTCTAACACTGTTGTATTCGGATACAGGATTGCATTTGAATTCATATGTGCATTAGAATCGCTGAACTTTTGTAAAGATGCGGAACGCGCCGCGGTCCGACACCTGACACTACCCTTTCCCGAAAGGAATGCTGTGAAGCCAGTCTCCCGTCCGTGTTCCGGCCGTCTTTCCACGTCTCTTTCGGCCCCTCGCCGCGTCCCGCTGGCGCGCATGGCGCTGCTGGCGATTCCCTTCGCGTTGTTGCTCTCGGCCTGCAGCAAGCCGGCCCCCGTCGCCGACGCCCCGCGTGAAGTGGTGGTGCTGCAGGCGCAGGAACGCGGCAGCACCCGGCCGCTGCACCTGCCGGCCGAAGTGCAGTCGCGCTACGTAACCTCGCTCTCCTTCCGCGTGGCCGGCCAGTTGGTGGAACGGCGCGTGCATCTGGGTGACGCCGTGCGCAAGGGCCAGGTGCTGGCGCGCCTCGATCCCTCGGACGCCGACCAGAATGCCGCCTCGGCGCGCGCCGAACTGGCCTCCGCCCGCCAGCATCTGGATGCAGCGGAGAAGCAGTTGCAGCGTGACACCGCACAAGCCGCCGAACAGCTCATCAGCGCCCAGCAACTGGAGCAGAGCCAGGATGCGCATGCCGCCGCGCTGTCGCAATTCAAGGCTGCGCAGGCCCGTGCCTCGGTGGCCGGCAACCAGCGCGACTACACCACCCTGGTAGCCCAGCATGATGGGGTCATCAGCGCCGAGCAGGCCAATACCGGTGACGTGTTGAGTGCGGGCCAGCCGGTTTATTCGCTCGCCTGGTCGGGCGCAGTGGACGTGGTCACCGATGTCGCGGACCGCCAGCTGGCCGGCCTGCAGCCCGGTGCCGCCGCCGAGGTCACGCTGGCGGCCCTGCCCGGCAAGACCTACAAGGGCCGCGTGCGCGAGGTCAGCCCGGCGGCCGATCCGCAAAGCCGCACCTTCCGCATCAAGGTCACGCTGGAACAGCCGGACGCCAGCGTGCGCCTCGGCATGACCGGTGAAGTGAAGATCACACCGGCCGATACGGCGCAGGGCCAGGTGCTGATGCTCCCGGCCACCGCCCTGTTCCATCAAGGCGGCAAGCCTGCGGTGTGGGTCGTGACCAATGATGGCAAGCTGGAACTGCGTCCGGTCACCGTCGCGGCCTACGGCGAGCGCAGCATCTCGCTCTCGCAAGGCGTGGCCACACAGGACAAGGTGGTGGTGCAGGGCGTGCATACCCTTACCGCGGGTGAGAAGGTCAAGCCGGTCGCCCCGCTGCACGCCGAGGACTTCGCCCTATGAGCGCGCCTGGCCGTTTCAATCTTTCCGCCTGGACCCTGCAGCACCAGGCGCTGGTGACCTTCATCCTGGCGCTGGTGACGCTGCTGGGCATCGGTTCCTACTCGCGCCTGTCCCAATCGGAAGACCCGCCCTTCACCTTCAAGGTGATGGTGATACAGACCGACTGGCCCGGTGCCACCGCGCGCCAGGTGCAGGAGCAGATTACCGACCGCATCGCCCGCAAGCTGCAGGAGACGCCCGATGTGGATTTCCTGCGCAGCTATTCGCGCGCAGGGCAGTCGCAGCTCTTCTTCACCATCAAGGACACGGCCCCGGCCTCGCAGGTGCCGCAGACCTGGTACCAGGTGCGCAAGAAAGTCGGCGACGTTGCGGCGACCTTGCCACAGGGCGTCAGGGGCCCTTACTTCAATGACGAGTTCGGGGACGTCTACACCAACATCTACGCCCTGGCCGGCGATGGCTTCACGCCTGCGCAGCTGCGCGACTATGCCGACCAGCTGCGCGGCGAACTGCTGCATGTGCCGGGCGTGGCCAAGATCGATTACTTCGGCGAGCGCCAGGAGCGCATCTACATCGACATCGGCAATACCCGCATGACGCGCCTGGGCATCAGCCCGCAGCAACTGGCCGACGCCATCGGCGGGCAGAATGCGGTGGTGCCGGGCGGCCTCATCACCACCAGCAGTGACCGTGTCTACGTGCGTCCCACCGGCCAGTTCGACAACCTGCGCGCGCTGGAAGACAAGATCATCCACGTCAACAACCGCAACTTCCGCCTGGGCGACATCGCCACCATCACGCGCGGCTACGACGAACCGCAGGAGCAGGAGATGCGCGCCAACGGCCAGCCGGTGCTGGGCATCGGCGTGACCATGCAGCCGGGCGGCGACGTGATCCGCCTGGGCAAGGCGCTGGACGAGCGAACTGAACAATTGCGCAAGCGCCTGCCTGCCGGGCTCACGCTGACGGCAGTGTCGAGCATGCCGCATGCGGTGGAAAAATCGGTCGATGACTTTTTGGAAGCCGTGGCCGAAGCGGTCGCCATCGTGCTGGTGGTGAGCCTGGTATCGCTGGGCATCCGCACCGGCATGGTGGTGGTGATCTCGATTCCCATCGTGCTGGCGGTGACGTCGCTGTTCATGTACCTGTTCGACATCGGCCTGCACAAGGTTTCCTTGGGCACGCTGGTGCTGGCGCTGGGTTTGCTGGTGGATGACGCTATCATCGCCGTCGAGATGATGGCGGTGAAACTGGAACAGGGCTGGAACCGCCGCCGCGCTGCGGCCTTCGCCTACACCAGCACGGCCTTCCCGATGCTGACCGGCACTCTGGTGACGGTGGCCGGCTTCCTGCCGATTGCGCTGGCCAAGTCGGGGACCGGCGAATACACGCGATCCATTTTCGAGGTCTCGGCCATTGCACTGCTGTTGTCCTGGCTGGCGGCGGTGGTGCTCATTCCGCTGCTGGGCTATCACATGCTCAAGGAAAAGCCGGGCGCGCTCACCGATGAACAGATCGCCGCCAATCCGCATGCCGGCCATGATGAGGAAGACCACGACCATCCCATCTACCAGACCCGCATCTACACCTGGCTGCGCCGTTCGGTGGCCTGGTGCGTGGCCTTCCGCGGCCGCGTGGTGATCGCCACCACGGTGCTCTTCATCGCTTCCCTGGCGGCCTTTGCGCTGGTGCCGCAGCAATTCTTCCCCAGCTCCGACCGCCCTGAATTGCTGATCGACCTGCACCTGCCGGAGCGCGCCTCCTTTGAAGCCACCCAGCGCGAGGCGGTGCGCATGGAAGCGCTGCTCAAGGATCGCCCGCAGATCGACCACGTGGTCAGTTTCGTCGGGGTCGGTGCGCCGCGCTTCTACCTGCCGCTGGATCAGCAACTGGCCAGCCCCAACTTCGCGCAATTCGTGGTCACCGCCAAGTCGGTGGAAGATCGCGAGGCCTTGGCCCGCGCGCTGGAAGAGCCGCTGCGCAAGCAGTTCAGCGGGGCACGCACGCGCATGACCCGACTGGAGAACGGCCCGCCGGTGGGCTTCCCGGTGCAGTTCCGCATCAGTGGCGAACAGATTCCCAAGGTGCGTGCCATCGCCGAACAGGTGGCGGCCGAATTGCGCAAGGAGAGCCGCGCCACCAACATCCAGTTCGACTGGGATGAACCGGCCCAGCGTTCGGTGTCCTTCGAGATCGACCAGAAGCGTGCCGGCGAACTGGGGTTGAGCAGCCAGCAGATTGCCAATTTTCTGGCGATGCAATTGTCGGGCTTCACGGTGACCCAATACCGCGAACGCGACAAACTCATTGGCGTCGACCTGCGGGCCCCGCGCAGCGAGCGGGTTGATCCGTCGCGCCTGGCTACCTTGTCCATGCCGACCGCCAACGGCCCGGTGCCGCTGGCCGCGCTCGGCCAGTTCCACAATACGCTGGAATACGGCGTGATCTGGGAGCGTGATCGCCAACCGACGATTACCGTATTGGCTGACGTGCGCGCCGGCGTGCAGGGCATCGACGTCACCAATGACGTCAACCGCAAGCTCGATGCGCTGCGTGGCGAGCTGCCGGTGGGCTATCGCATCGACGTCGGCGGACCCGTGGAAGAGAATGCCAAGGCGCAATCCTCGATCTCGGCGCAGATGCCGCTGATGATCATTGCCGTGCTGCTGTTGCTGATGGTGCAGTTGCAGAGTTTCGGCCGCACCCTGATGGTGGTCATGACCGCACCGCTCGGATTGATCGGCGTGGTGGGCGCACTGCTGCTGTTCGGCCAGCCCTTCGGCTTCGTCGCCATGCTGGGTACCATCGCCATGCTGGGCATCATCATGCGCAACTCGGTGATCCTGGTGGACCAGATCGAGCAGGACATCGCCGCAGGACGTGGCCGCTTCGATGCAATCGTCGGTGCCACCGTGCGCCGCTTCCGTCCGATCACGCTGACTGCGGCGGCGGCCGTGCTGGCGCTGATTCCGCTGTTGCGCAGCAACTTCTTCGGTCCGATGGCCACTGCCCTGATGGGCGGTATCACCATCGCCACCATCCTGACCCTGTTCTACCTGCCGGCGCTGTATGCGCTGTGCTACCGGGTCAAGCCGGATGAAACCCATCACCGCGACCACGCCGCGCAAGGGAGCCACTGATGAGCGCCGTTCGTTTGATGTTCGCCCCGCAGGTGCGCCCTCTGGCGCTGGCCGCCGCACTGCTGCTGTCGGGTTGCGCGCTGGGCCCGACCGGCGAAGCACCGGCCGTGCCGCAACCGGTCCACTACGCCGCCGAGGCCACCCCGGCCACGCTGGGTCCGCAGGAGGCGCGCCAGACCTTCGTACTGGGCCAGCGCAGCGTGCCGCAATGGTGGCGCGCCTTTGGTTCGGCGGATTTGTCCGCCTGGGTCGAGGAGGCGCTGCGCAGCAATCATTCGCTGGCCGAAGCGGACCGCAACCTGGCCAGTGCACGCCTGCAATTGCGTGCGCAGATCGATGAATCGCTGTGGCCGACCATCGACGCGGTCGGCCAGGCCCAGCGCCAGCGCGCCCTGGGTCTGCCCAATCTTGGCCCGACCACCAACCTGTACAACGTCTTCGCCGGCCAGATCCGCGCCAGCTATACCTTCGACCTGTTCGGCGTGGAGCGCTTCGCCAACTCGGCGCTGGCCGCCCAGGTCGATGCCCAGTCCTACCAGTTCGATGCGGCACGCCGCGCGGTAGCGGCCAACGTGGTCATCACGGCCATCAATGCCGCCTCCCTGCGCGCGCAGGTGGCCGACACCGAGCGCCTGGTGGCGCTGGCCGATGCCGACGTGGGGGAATTGCAGCGGCGTCTGGCGCTCGGTGCCGTGTCCAATGACGATGTCCTGTCCGCGCGCGCCAATGCGCAATCGCTGCGCGCCAGCCTGCCCGCCCTGAAAGCGCAATGGCAGGGCGCACGTCACGCGCTGGCGGTACTGATGGGCCGCACGCCGGATGCCGCACCGGCCGATCTCGACATCACGCGCCTGAAGCTGCCCGAACAGGTGCCGATGACGGTGCCTTCCGAATTGCTGAAACAGCGCCCCGACATTCTCGCGGCCGATGCCGCATTGAAGGTGGCGGCCGCACAGCAGGCGCTGGCGACAGCGGAGATGTTCCCCAGCCTGTCCATCAGCGCATCGTTCGGCCAGTCCGGTTTCTCCTGGGCCAAGGCCACCAGCGGTGCGGGAGCCGTGTGGGGTCTGGGCGCATCGCTGACGCAGCCGCTGTTCCATGGCGGTGCCCTGCGCGCCAAGCGCGATGCCAGCAAGGAAGCCTACCTCGCGGCCGAGGCGCATTATCGCCAGACCGTGTTGAATGCTTTCCAGAACGTGGCCGATAGTCTGGTGGCCTTGACGCAGGATGCCGACGCCTTGCAGGCCTCGGCGGCGGCACGCGCGGCCACCGAGCAGGGCTGGCGCAATGCGCAGCGGCGCGCGCAACTGGGTGCTTATCCGGCCAGTGCTGCGCGGGCCGGCGAACGCCAGTATCTCAATGCGAGGCTGGGTGAAATTCGCGCAACCGCCAGCCGCATGAACGATACGGCCACGCTGTACCAGGCCATGGGCGTGGGGTTGGACGCACCGCCGCAGCAGGCCGCCCAGCCCTGAGGATCGCGCAGTTCAGCCACCGGTGTACTGGTGGAACAGGTGGCTGAACAGCCGCGTCAGGTCCTTGAACAGCATCGCCCCGCCGCGTCCGGCGTGGGCCTCGACAGTCATGCTCAACATGCCGATGAACACGGCCAGGCGCAGGGTGGTGGTATGCATGATGTTCTCCTTGGGTTGCGGTGTCGATGGAGACATCGTGCGCCGCTGTCATCACGGCCGTATGTCAAAAAACCACGCGCGTATTTCAGCTGAAATATTTTCTTTTTCCTGTCAGTGATTCGTCAGTCACGCGACGCGCAGCTCGGCTATATTCTCGCTGGATGGCAGGCCTGAGGCCCGCCATCGAGGGATGCGACAACGAGAACGACAACACGCGCGGGCGCGCAAGGAACATCGGGGATTTCATGTTGAGAATGCTGGTATGCATGGCAGCCTTGCTGCTGAGCGGTTGTGCCTCCATCACGGGCACGCAGACGCAACCCGTTTCGGTTCAGGCCACGCAGGGCAACCAGATCATTTCCGGGGCCAGTTGCACCCTGACCAACGATGCGGGTCAATGGTTTGTCAAAACACCCGGCAGCGTGACGATCAAGAAGAGCACTGCCGACCTGATGGTCGAATGCGCCAAAGATGGCGTGGTCGGACAACAGAAAGCAGTCTCCCGTGCCAATACCAACGTCTGGGGCAATGTGCTTGCAGGCGGGTTGATCGGCTATGCCATCGACCGCAATAGCGGTGCCGGTTTCGATTACCCTGATTCCATCACCGTGATTCTTGGTGGCAAGCTGGGAGTGCTGCCCTCTGCCGGTATCGCCGGGGGCACGGCCAGCTCGGAGCCGAGCCCGCCGGACGGTCGCTGGCGCGCCGTCATGTCCTGCGATGCCAGCCGCTTCAACAAGGATTCGCAGCCCTTCCAGGCCAATTTCAATGCCCAGGTGGACGGCAACCGTGTGGTCATCAAACGGCGCAACAAGATCGCCGAAGAAGTGATGTCGGGCACCATCTCCGGCGAGTCCCTGAGCCTGGCCGGGATGGGATACCGGCTGGAGAACCCGGCCATTTCGTGGACCTTCAAGATTGACGGCGTCTTCATGGGCAACGGCAAGATCTACAACGGCAAAGGCGCGCTGTTGTCCAAGAATGGCGCGACTGCACGCCTTTGCACGGTGCTCATGATCCACACCGATGTGCCGCCCCCGGTACCAGCGCAAACGCCCGGGGCGGGCGTCGCGACCCTGCAGTAAGCGCCGGCCGCGATCCTTCAGCCCTTGCTGGCCCCGAAGGTCAGCCCGGCCACGAACTGCTTCTGCATCACGAAGAACAGGATCACCGAAGGCAGCGCTGCCAGGATGGAACCGGCCGAGACCAGGTTCCAGGCCGTGGTCCATTGCCCGCGCAGCGCCGCCACGCCCACGGTGATGGGCGCCACGTCATCGCCCTGGGTCAGCACCAGCGCCCAGAAGTAATCATTCCATACGAAGGTAAATACCAGCACCGCCAGCGCTGCCAGTGCCGGGCGAATCAGCGGCAGCACGATGCGATAGAACACGGTCCACTCGCTGGCCCCTTCGATGCGCGCCGCCTCGATCATCTCGAAGGGCAGCTGCTTGATGAAATTGCGCAGGAACAAGGTGCAAAATCCGGTCTGCATGGCGATATGAAACAGCATCATCCCGGTGATGGTGTTGAACAGGCCCAGCGACAGCGACAGGTCGCGCACCGGAATCATCAGGATCTGCTGCGGCACGAAGTTGCAGGCCACGAAGGTGGCGAACAGCACCGTGTTGCCACGGAACTGGTAAGTCGACAGCGCAAAGCCGGCCATGGCCGCCAGCGAAATCGCGCCGATCACAGAGGGAATGGTGATGAGGCAGCTGTTCCAGAAGTAATGCAGCATGGGCGAGGCGGTCAGCGCCTCGCGGTAATTCTCCAGCATGGCGAAGTCCTGCGGCCAGCCCCAGTAGTTGCCGGCCATCAGTTCATCGTTGGAGCGGATCGAGGTGACCAGTGCGGTCAGCATCGGCAGCAGCCAGATCAGCAGCGCCACCGGCAGCGAAGCCCGGTAGAGCGCGCGGTTGATCGGCTTCCATTTTTCTATCGGCATGGGGAACATGGCGATCTCTCTTTTCTCTTGAACGTTGGGCGATGGACGTGCGGCGACGGATGATCAGCGTTCGTCGCGCAGCATGCGGCGCAGTTGATAGATGATGTAGACCAGCATGATGGCAAAAAGCGTCACCGCCACGGCCGCCGAATATCCCTGGCGGTAATACTTGATGGCCTGGTCATAGGCGTAATACGCCAGCACGGTGGAGCTTTCGTAAGGACCGCCGCTGGTCATCACCGAGATCAGGTCGAAGCTGCGCAGCGCGCCGATGATGCTGACCACGAAGGCCATGAAGGTGGTTGAACGCAACTGCGGCAGGATCACGTAGCGCAGCATGCTCCAGCCCTTGGCCCCTTCCATGCGGGCCGCTTCCACCTGGTCATGGTTCAGGGCGGTGAGACCGGTGAGGAACAGGATCATGCAATACGCCGTCTGCGGCCACAGGGCGGCGAAGATGATGCCGAAGGTGGCATAGCGCGCATCGCCCAGCACCGGCACGCCCTGGCCCAGGATCAGCGACAGCAGGCCGAAGCTGGGGTCATAGAACCAGCTGTAGATCAGCCCGACCACCACGCCCGAGAGCACGAAGGGCGCGAAGAACAACGACTTCACCACGCGCATGCCGGCCACTTTCTGGTTCAGGTAAAGCGCGATGGCCAGGCCCATGGGCGGGGCCAGCAGGAACATGAGCAGCCACAGCACGTTGTTCTTCAAGGCCGTATAGAAGGTCGGCGCATGGAACAGTTCGATGTAGTTCGCCAGGCCCACGTACTTGGGAGCGGTCATGCCATCCCAGCTGAAGAAGCTGAGATAGATCGTATAGAGAATCGGGTACAGCACGTAGACCAGCGTCATCACGCAGGCCGGCGCCAGGAACCAGAAGGCGGCGCGATTGCGGCGGGCGGCACTGCGCTGCGGGCCGGAGACCGGCGTGGCAGCAGGTTGGGTCGCAGGCGGCTGCGCGGCGGATGTGGGCGCTAGCATGGCGGGGGCTCCTTCTTTTTCTGCGGGCCATTCCGCTGCTGCACGGGGCAGGCG
This sequence comes from Herbaspirillum sp. Her4, assembly GCF_057961335.1. NCBI lineage: Bacteria > Pseudomonadati > Pseudomonadota > Betaproteobacteria > Burkholderiales > Oxalobacteraceae > Herbaspirillum > Herbaspirillum sp. Her4. The sequence goes on from NZ_CM176330.1 coordinate 1,378,592, forward strand.
GAATGGCCCGGATGGGCTGCCTGGACCAGCCAGGCATCAACAACGACGATCAGGACTTCTTGTAGATACGCTTGCGGCTTTGTTCCAGCTCGTTGAGCACGTCATCGATCTTGGTCGGATCGCTGACGAACTTCTGCATGCCCTTCATGCCTTCATCGGCCATTTCCTTGGTCATGTCGCGATCATAGAACTGCGAGATGCCGCCCTTGGCGTTGGAGAGGATCTCGAAGCCGATGCGCGAGATCGGATCGGCCGGGGCCGGCGACTTGCTGTTGGCCGGCAGCGAACCCAGGCCATCGGCCAGCTTGGCGCTGATGGCCGGTGTGCCGACGAAGGCGATGAAGCGGCGCGCATCGGTCTTGTTGCGGGCCTTGGCCGGGATGTGGATGGATTCGGTCGGACCTTCTTCGGCGGTCGGCACATTGGCATCGATGATGGGGAACTGGAAGTAACCCATCTCCGGTGCCAGCTTGGCCGGGAAGCCCTTGGCGATGAAGGTGCCCATCAGCATCATGGCGGCCTTGCCCTGGAACAGGAAGGGCTGGGCACCATCCAGGTCATAGGACAGCGCATTGTCGATGAAATACTTGTTGTCGATCAGGCTCTTCCAGGCGGTGTAGACCTTCTTGACGCGCGGGTCGGTGTAGGCGACGTCGCCGGCCATCAACTGCTGGTGGAAGGCGTTGCCGTTGATGCGCAGGTCGAGGTAATCGAACCAGCCGGCCAGGGTCCAGGCGTCACGGCCACCCACGGCGATGGGGGCGATGCCGGCGGCCTTCAACTTCTTGCAGGCCTCCAGGAATTCATCCCAGCTCTTGGGTTCGGCCGCGATGCCGACCTTCTTGAACAGGTCCTTGCGATAGAACATGCCCCAGGAGTAATACACGGTCGGTGCCGAGTATTGCTTGCCCTGCCAGGACGAGGCTTCCTTGGTGGAGGCGTAGGTGCTGTCCCAGCCGTTCTTCTTCCAGTCGTCGCTCAGGTCTTCCAGCAGGCCGCGGCTGGCGTAGAAGGCCATGCGTTCGCCGTTGTGCCAGTTGATGATGTCCGGGGCCTGGGTCGAGAGCCAGCCCGGCAGTTGTACCTTGTAGGCTTCTTCCTCGATGAAGGACACCTTGACGTCGACGTCCGGGTTGGCCTTCTTGAATTCATCGACCGTGGATTGCCACACGGTGCGCTGTACGGCGCCCTTGTAGGCGATGTTGACGGCCAGCGTGCCGGCCAGGGCGGCGGCGCTCCAGGCGGCGGAGGCGGCCAGGCAGCCGGCGATCACGGTCATGCGCATCATTTTCTTCATTGTTGTCTCCGAATGTTTGGTTCAGACAGTTGAAACCATTGAAACCGCTAAACAGTTTATAAAATTTATAAAGTTTAAAAAGTCTTGAAGTTCTAAAAAGTTGATACGGCGGTGTCGTGGATCTTCCAGATTTTTCCAGGATCCTGCAGGTTCTGTCGCCTGCTCATGCACGGCTGCCGCAGCCGCCGTGCTGTCTTCCAGAGTGAGGCCGGCGTGTTGCTTATCCTTGCGTACGCGGACGATAAATCGCCACGCCCTGCGGTTCCAGCGCTGCCTGTCCGACCAGGAACTGCGCGCCGTCGGCATGCGGCAGCGTGATCGGTGCGTCACTGTAGTTGAAGGCGAACTGCAGGCCGCCGCGCTGCTGCAGGCGCAGGCCTTCTGGCAGACGTTGCGGAGCCAGTCCGGCGGCGCGCGCCACCTGCTCGAAGTAGCGCGTGGCCAGCCCGGCATCGAAGATCCCAGCCAGGTAGTGCGCACGCTCCTTCTGCACGATGGCCGGGTGGCCGTCAGCGAAGGTGGCAATGGTCTGCAGGCCGTCGCCATCGGCTTCGATCAGGTCGCGCCAGTAGCGGGCCTGGCCTTCTTCCGTACCGAACCGTACTGTTTCGCTGACGTTGGGGCGCATCGATTCCACGCGCCATACGCGCATCGGCAGCAACTGCTGCAGCGGGCCCGGCGGCAGGGTCGAAGGAATCTGCAGCGATTTGGTCTTGGAGCCGCTGCGCGGACCGAACACCACCTGCGCGCCACTGTCTGCGATGCGGCCCGGCAGGTCGTCCGGCACGATGGGCAGCGGCGGCACCACGATCATGGCGTAGCCTTGCAGATCGGCGTTGAGCGGGACGATGTCCACATCCAGACCCAGCGAACGCAGGGTCGAGTAATAGTCGAAAGCGAAATGCGCATATTCGAAATCGATGCCCTGGAAATGGATCTCGAAGAGCCACTTGGCATCGTAGTCGAACAGCAGCGCCACCTTGCCGCGCGGCTGGGCCAAGGCACCGTTGGCGTTTTCCACCGCGATGATTTCCTGGGCCACGCGCTCCGCTTCGGTACCGCCCACGTCGAGGCGATTATCCGGGCGGTTCAGGCCCGCATGCAGTTGTTCTTGCGCGAACGGGCACTGGCGCCAGCGGAAGTAGGAGACGCAGCCGGCGCCATGAGAGAAGGCTTCCCAGCTCCACAAGCGCACCATGCCGGGCAGCGGGGCCGGATTCCAGTGCGCCCAGTTCACCGGGCCGGGCTGCTGTTCCATCACCCAGAACGGCTGGGCCGACATGCCACGATACAGGTCGTGGTTGAAGCTGGCGAAATCGGGATGGCCGGTGCGCAGCCAGCGGGCCTTGGTCTCGGCGTCGTACCACATCACTTCCAGCGCACCCAGCGGGTAGCTGTCCCAGGTGGCGACATCGAGGTCGGCCGCTACCGGATAATGATCGAACTCCAGGAACATCTGCATGAAGTTGTGCACCATCAGCCGGCCCGGCGAGAGCGGGCGCAGGATCTCGACCTGCATGCGGTTGTAGCGCACCACTTCGTCCGAGGCAAAGCGGCGATAGTCCAGACGATGCGAGGGATGGGCCTCGGTGACGGTGCCGACGGGCGCATCGATCTCGTCGAAGCTGCGGTATTCCATGCTCCAGAACACCGTGCCCCACGCGGTATTGAGCGCATCGATGCTGCCATAGCGCTGGCGCAGCCACTGGCGGAAGCGGCGCTGGGCCGAGGGCGAATAGCTGACCACGGTCTGGTGGCAGCCGTATTCATTGTCCAGCTGCCAGGCGGTCACCGCCGGATGCTGGCCGTAGCGTTCGCCCAGCAGGCGCACGATGCGCTGCGATTCTTCGTAATACGAGTCCGAGGAAAAATCATAATGGCGGCGCGAACCGAAGGCGCGTTCGCGGCCGTTGGCATCCACCGCCAGCACGTCGTCATGACGGTCGATGAGCCACTTGGGCGGGGTCGCGGTCGGGGTGCACATCACCACTTCCAGACCGTGGCTGGCCAGCACCTCGATGGCGCGGTCCAGCCAGTCCCAGCGCAGGTCGCCGGGCGAGGGCTCGATGCGGCTCCAGGCGAATTCGCCGATGCGCACCTGCTTGATGCCGAGCGCCTTCATGCGCTGGGCATCGCTTTCCCACATGGCCTCGGGCCAATGTTCGGGGTAGTAACAGACTCCCAATCGTAACGACATGATCGTGGTTCCTTAGCGGTAGTGAAGCGTCAAGAGAAGAGGGCGCGTGCGCACTGCCTGTTCAGGCTGCGGCGGCCAGGCCCGGATGAACTTGTGTGCGCGCCAGCGCCACCCCGTCCGCATCGAACAGGTAGGCGCAGCTCGGCGCGACCGACACGCGCAGGCGCTCGCCGCGCGCGATGTGGGCATCGCCCGGGGCCTTGGCCACCAGCGGCTGGCCGGCCGGTTCGTCCAGGTGCACATAGGTCTGCTCGCCCAGGCGCTCCACCAGCATCACTTCGCGGGTGATGCCGTACTGGCCCTGGCTGCCGATTTCCATGTGTTCGGGGCGCACGCCCAGGGTCACCGGCTGGCCCGGCTGCACCGGTCCCTTGGCCGCCACCAGCAGGGTTTCCTCGCTGTGCTGCAGGCGGATCAGGATGCCGTTCTCCTGCGCATTCACCACCTGCGCGGGCAGGAAGTTCATGCGCGGCGAACCGATGAAACCGGCCACGAAACGATTGCGCGGATGGTGATACAGCTCCATGGGCGCACCGACCTGGGCGATGCTGCCGAAACGCTGGGTATCGGCACCGGCATGCAGCAGCACGATGCGGTCGGCCAGGGTCATGGCCTCGACCTGGTCGTGCGTGACGTAGACCACGCTGGCCTGTTCGAACTGGCGATGCAGGCGCGCGATCTCGATGCGGGTCTGGCTGCGCAGGGTTGCGTCGAGGTTGGAGAGCGGTTCGTCGAACAGGAACACGCCGGGACGGCGCACGATGGCGCGGCCGATGGCCACGCGCTGGCGCTGGCCGCCGGAGAGTTCCTTGGGCTTGCGCTGCAGCAGTTCTTCCAGCTGCAGGATGCGCGCCGCTTCGCGCACCTTCTGCTCGATCTCGGCCTTGGGCAGCTTGGCCAGGGTCAGGCCGAAGCTCATGTTTTCATACACCGTCATGTGCGGGAACAGCGCATAGCTCTGGAACACCATCGCTACCGAACGCTGCGCCGACGGCACGTCATTGACGCGCTTGCCGCCGATGAAGAGATCGCCGCTGGTGAGATCTTCCAGCCCCGCGATACTGCGCAGGAGCGTGGATTTGCCGCAGCCGGAGGGACCCAGGAAAACACAGAATTCATGTTCGCCAATGTCGAGATCGACATTGCGGATTACCGGCGGTGCGTCGCCGTAGGCTTTTTGTGCTGCACGCAAGCTGATGCTGGCCATCACGTTTTCCTAGCAGAAATGGATTGCAGGGCAGGGCACCACGAGGCAGGTGCGGCGTCAGGTTAAGCGCTTAATCAAGTGACCCAAAAAAAAGATCGCCTGAGTTTCCTGTATGCAATCGGGGGGTTGTCTCCACGTCGTTGTTCTGAGCGTGTTGCCGTGTTGGGTTGGCAAATATTTTGGTTGATCATACCCATCTTGGATGGCCTCTGCAACAACAATCCTGTAACGAAAAACTGCCAGCGTTTTGTCAGGATTGTGTTCCTCTGAAGGAGTGGGGCGCGGATGAACAATGCGTAAATCATTTACGGATCGGCTGCGCGGCGCGTCTTCAGTTTGAGCAGCGCGGCCCGCGTGTGCGCGTTGACAAGCCCGTCATAAGCGGTTTGAATGCGAGGGCTTCCAACTCCATGCACCCATGACCACCTTATCCGAAGTTGCCCGTCTGGCCGGTGTCACCTCGGCCACTGTGTCCAATGTCCTGCGCCAGCGCGGCAAGGTCGGCGAGCAGACGCGCCAGCGCGTGCTGGAGGCGGTCGCCCAGCTCGGCTATCGTCCGCACCTGACCGCACGTGCCCTGGCTGAGGGGCGCGCGCCCACGCTGGCGCTGGTGGTCTCCAGCATCGCCAACCCTTTCTATCCGGAATTCGCCCTGGCGGCCGAGCGTGCGGCGCGCGAGCGCGGCCGCTTCCTGATCGTCTGCAATACCAACGACGATCCCGACACCGGCCGCGCCTACCTTGACCAGATCGCCGGAACGCTCTCCGACGGCGTGCTCATCATGAATGCCAACCTGCCCATGGACGAGCTCAAGAAGACCGAGCGGCGTGGCGCCCCGGTGGTGCTGTGCATGTGGGAAAAACCGGACGCCCCGCCCGAGCTGCCCTGCATCGCGGTGGATTTCTATGCGGCTGGCGCGACTGCCGCGCAGCACCTGCTGGGGCTCGGCCATCGTCACATCGGTGCGCTGGTCGGCAGCAAGAAGAGCGGCATCCACGCGGAACGCTATCGCGGTTTTGTCGAGGCCTGTGCCGCTGCCGGCGTCAAGCACACCTTGCAGAGTGCGCGCTACATCGCTGATACGGTCGAGGCGGGGTATCAGGCCACCATCGCGCTGCTGCGCGAGGAGCCGCAGCTCACGGCCATCTTCGCCAGCAATGATCTGCCGGCACTGGGTGCGATGAACGCCATCGCCGACCTGGGGATGAATGTGCCGCGCGACATCTCGGTGATCGGCATCACCGACATCCAGTGGGCGCGGGTCTCGCGTCCGGCGCTGACCACCGTGGCGGTGCCGACGGAAGAAGCGGCGCGCATGTCCATCGACCTGCTGCTGGCCTTGATCGAGGGCCGCAGTCCCTCGCCCGTGATGCGCGTGACGGCGACACCGCAGCTGGTGCAGCGGGCTTCCACGGCGGTGCCGCGCAAGCGCAAGGTGTGAGCGCGGTTCAGCGTGGCTGCAGGCTGTCCAGATAGGCGCAGAACATGTCGGCCATGGCCTCGCCATGGGCGCGTATTTCCCTCTCAGGCAGCGTGCCGCGCGAAAGATGTTCGCCCGCCGTGGTGAGTGTGGTCATCATCAATTGCCCCGCGCGTTTGCGCCGCGGCGCGGACACCCCCGGCAAGGCTTCGCGCATGAACTGCGCGATGATGCCGTCCCAGTCGTGGCGCATTTCTTCAGCCTCGCGCGCATCGCGGTAGAGCGGCGCGGCATCGGCCAGCGCCATCCGTACCTGGGCCTCTTCGAATTCGCTGCGCAAAAAGGCATGCACCAGTTCGCGCAGGCGGCGTGCCGGTGGCTTGTCCGTCTCCTGCAGCAGCTGGCGCACCATCGCCGTTGTCTGCTGCCACTCGTCGGCCTGCAGGCGAAACAGGATGGCCGCCTTGTTGGGGAAATACTGGTACACCGATCCCACACTCACGCCCGCGCGCTCGGCCACGCGCGCGGTCGTGAAACGCGGCGCACCTTCGCGCAGCAAAACCTGAACAGCAGCTTCCAGGATGGCTGCCACCAGCTCGGTGGAGCGGGCCTGTTGCGGTGTCTTGCGCAGGGAAATCTCGGGGCGGCGGGGCTTGTTCATGGGGAGAAGGGGGAAGAGGCGAAGACGTAAATGGAATGCGACTAGGAAACCTGACGAATCCGTCACATACTGCCATTCGACGGAATATGACGGATTCGTCGCATTCTACTGCGCAGCGTTCCTGCCATCAACGGGACTTCCGCAACATTCCTGAGTCCACCCTTCACAATTTTCTTCGAGGTTTCCCATGAACGGAAAACAGGCAGACCCGCCTCACTCCATCCCGCCGGCCACCGCCGCCGGCACCGGCACATCCGTCCTGCAGGCGCTTGCACCGCTGACGCTGGCCGTCTTCATCGCCTTTCTCACCATCGGCCTGCAGTTGCCGGTGCTGCCCTTGCACCTGAAGGAGGCACTGGGCATGAACGCCACCGTAGTCGGTGTGGTGGTCGGTGCGCAATTTGCAGCGGCGCTGCTCTCGCGTGCCTGGGCCGGCAACGTGGCGGATCTGCGTGGCCCCAAGCGCGCCGTCGTCGGCGGCTTCGTGGCCGCAGCGCTGTCGGGGTTGATCTATCTGGCCTCTCTGCTGTGGCTGGACCAGCCTGCCATCTCGGTGGCGGTACTGCTGGCGGGACGCGTCCTGCTGGCGCTGGGCGAGAGCCTGGTCATCACCGGCACCATGGGCTGGGGCATCGCGCTGGTCGGGCCGCAGCATGGCGGCAAGGTGATGGCCTGGCTCGGCATCGCCATCTATGCAGCCATGGCCGGCGGTGCACCGTTGGGTGTGGCCGTCAGCAAGGCCTGGGGATTTGCGGGGATTGCCGGTGTGAGCGTGCTCTTGCCGATAGGGGCGCTGCTGGCCGTCAGTCCCCTGCGTGGCGTAGCGCCCGGTGCCAGCCGCCGCACGCCCTTTTACCAAGTACTGGGTGCCGTGTGGCAGCCTGGCCTGGGGCTGGCTCTCGCCAGCGTCGGTTTCGGCGTCATCACGGCATTCATCGCCTTGTTGTTTGCGGCACGGTCGTGGGGGGATTCCTCGTTGGCCTTCACCAGCTTTGGTGTGGCGTTCATCTTGGCGCGCCTGTTCTTTGCCCATCTGCCGGATCAGATCGGTGGCGCAAAAGTGGCGCTCGTGTGTGTGGTCATCGAGGTGTGCGGGCAGTTGCTGATCTGGCAGGCCGATAGCGCCTGGATGGCCTATGCGGGTGCGGCACTGACCGGTTTTGGCTATTCGCTGGTGTTCCCCGGATTTGGCGTGGAAGCGATGCGCCGCGCACCACCGCAGACGCGCGGCCTGGCCATGGGGGCGTATGTGGCCTTCCTGGATCTGTCGCTGGGCATCACCAGCCCGCTGGCCGGTGCGCTGGCCAGCCATGCAGGGGTACAGAGCGTGTATCTCGCGGGGGCCGTGGTGGTAGGCTTGTCGATGCTGGTGGCGCTCTCTCTGCTTTCCAAACCGCCTGCCAGTCAAGGGCGATAAGAGCTCGCTACGGACTATAAAAAAATCGCCGCTGTTTTCACAGCGGCGATTTTCGTTCCTGCCCAAGCGTCAGCAGCGGCAAGCAGCGAGCTCATGCATTGCGCGGATTGCGCCCATGCTTGCGCTGATACATGGCCTGGTCAGCCGCATGCAGCAAGGCGCTGAAGTCGCACATCTCCGAAGGCGTCACGGTCGCCGCGCCCAGGCTGATCTCGATGTCGGTGTGCGGCCACTTCACGCGGGCCACGGATTGCTTGATACGTTCCGAGACTTGCATGGCACCGGTCTCATCGGTATCCGGCAGGATCAGCGAAAACTCGTCGCCACCGTAACGTGCCAGGAAGTCGCTGGCCCGCAACGGCGAGCGCAGCACGCGCGCCAGTTGCACCAGCAGCGCATCACCGGCCGGGTGGCCATAGGTGTCGTTGTATTGCTTGAAGTAGTCCACGTCCACCATCAGCATGGTCAGCGGACGGGCATTGCGCAGATGGCGTGTCCATTCTTCTCGAAGGCGCGAATCGAAACTGCGGCGGTTGCCGATGCCGGTCAGGGCATCGGTCATGGTCTGCTGTTCCAGCTTCTGCATGGCGCGATGGCTGTCGATCTGTGCTTCCAGCTGGCGTGCCAGTTTCTGGAAGGCGTCACGTTGTGCCGGGGTCAGGGTGCGCGGTACGCGGTCCATCACGCACAGCGTGCCCAGGATGTCGCCATTGCCCGACACCAGCGGCACACCCGCATAAAAACGCACGGCCGGATTGCCGCGTGCCAGCGCACTGGTGGCAAAGCGCAGATCGCTGGACAGGTCATTGACTTCCGTGATCTGGCCCGGCGTACGTGCCGCCATTTCGCACAGCGAGAAGTCGACCGCATTGCGCATCACCCCGGTCTGGCCGGGGAAGCGCCACCACTGGTTGCGGGCATCGCCACGGCCATTGTTGACCGACAGGTAAGGATGCTGCAGGCCGATGTCGGCATGCAGCTGGCTGAACATGCCCATGGGCGTGCCGCAGACGCTGGAGGCCAGCGAGATGAAGTCGGACAGGGCCGGCTCCAGCCAGGCATCGGCGTCACTGTCGGTGTGCGCAAGCTCGATGCGCTGGGAGGCGTTGTCCGTCATGGCGCGATGCGCAGCTTGGGTCCGCTTGAAAATGGAGCGTTCGGGAGTGTACTGAGCGTGCAAATCTCGAATGTTCATGGCGCGATACTCGTGAGGGTTGTGTTGCGTTATGTTTGGTCGCCGTCAGCGCAGTGGACTGCAGTGGGGAGGACGGCGTGGCATAGCGGTGTGCAAGTGGAAATATTTTTCTTTTTCTTCGCCACACACCATGTTGCCCTGCGACATCAAGGTAGCAGATCGAGTTCGGAAGTAAACCGATTTGGAACATCCTCTTACAATTTATACGCGTTCGTAGCGCAAACGATGCTATTCCGATCACATACAAACAGCTTGGCTGATCATGCTGACAATTGACGATTTATTAGTCTCTTACCGGCGATATGCGACATTAGTTTTTTCGCGCTGAAATGAACATCGGACAGCACCACTTTCGCGTGTCAGCGGATTCTTATATTGCTCTGCAATATGTCGGGGGAAAGGCGACGAACGGGCGTCGCCATGCGGAGACATAACGCTGTCGCCACAGGGAGACGATTAATGCTTGCCAAGCGCGATGGTCGTAAATAAACTCTGCCGTTCCTTGTTTGATCCGATCAACGTTTTTGAAAGCAGAGATGTCGACCCAGCCCAAAGCAGGCGCAGTCCTGTTCGCCAAAGATGTAGCCCGCCTCGCCGCGTTTTATGCGCAGGTGCTGGCGGTGGTTCCCAAGCAGGCCCAGGCGGAGAAAGTAGTGATCGAAGCCGAGGATTTCCTGCTGGTGATTCATGCGATTCCGCAAGCCAGTGCAGCTACGGTGGAGATCACTTCGCCACCGGTGCTGCGCGAGAACGTGCCGGTGAAGCTGTTCCTTCCCGTGCGTTCGCTCACCCACGCCCGACTCGCCACGCAGCAGCTCGGCGGTGGCATGAAAGCGGCCGAGGACGAATGGAGTGGTCCGGATTTCCGTGCCTGCGATGGCTTTGATCCGGAAGGCAACGTGGTGCAGTTCCGCGAATTCCTGCGCGAACCCGCACTGGCATCCTGAAGCTCGGATGCACTGACCACGCACGGTCGCGCGGCATCACAAGAACAATATCGCGCACCTGTCGTGCACCAGCAAAAAAAGCCGCCCGGTCTGCACCGTGCGGCTTTTCGTTTTGAGGGCCGCGCCGTGATGGCGCAGGCAGGCCCGCAGCTTATTGCAGGGCGAGCTTGAAGTAGCTCTCGCGCTGCATGTCCACCACTTCCACCGTGAGCTGTACCTGCAGATCCTTGGGCCAGCTCTGGTCCTTCTGGAGTGCCGCGCCCAGCAGGTCGGATACCTGCTTCTTGTCTTCCAGCGTGCGACCGGTCAGGATGGCCAGGCGCACCGCCACGAAGGCACGTTTGGCCTCCGGTGCGGTACCGACCAGGTAGTTGTCCAGACGCACGGCACGCGCCTTGATGGCGGTTTCTTCAAAGTGTCCGCTGGCCACCAGTGCCTGGTTCAGCTTGAGCAGCGTCGGTTGCACATCGAGGGCGAGATTGCCGGTGTATTCCAGTACGAGATGGGGCATGGTGTTTCCAGTCCTTGTGGGTGAGTGGAGGGATCAGCATTGAATGATGAGGGCTCAACACTGTAGGCCAAAACGAAGTCGCGTGCGATTGGGCTCACTGATGCGCCAGATAATCAGGACAAATAACCCGACAGCTTGCCCAGGTCGATGTTGCCGCCGCTGATGATGACGCCCACGCGTTTGCCCTGCAGCTGCTCCTTCAGCTTGCGGGCGGCAGCAAAGCCCAGGCAGCCGGTCGGCTCGACCACCATCTTCATGCGCTCGGCAAAGAAGCGCAGGCCGGACACCAGCTCGGCATCGCTGACGGTGTGGATGTCGTCCACCAGCTGGCGAATCACGTCGAAGGTGTACTTGCCCAGATGCTGCGTCTGCGCGCCATCGGCGATGGTCTTGGGCGTATCGATATGCACGATCTGGCCCGCGCGCAGCGACTGCTGTCCGTCGTTGCCGGCTTCCGGTTCGACGCCATAAATCTTGCAATCGGGAGACAGTGCCCGCGCCGCCAACGCCGCACCGGACAGCAGGCCGCCGCCGCCGAGGCAGACGAAGAGCGCATCCAGCGGACCGGTTTCCTGCAGCAGTTCCAGCGTGGCCGTGCCTTGCCCGGCCATCACGTGCGGATGATCGTAGGGCGGGATGAGCGTCATCTTGCGCTCGGCGGCCAGGCGCGCACCGATGGCCTCGCGGTCTTCGGTATAGCGGTCATACATCACCACTTCGGCACCATAGCCACGCGTGGCGGCGACCTTCGCTGCCGGCGCATCCTCGGGCATCACGATGACGGCGGGAATGCCCAGCAATTGCGCGGCCAGCGCGGTCCCCTGCGCATGGTTGCCGGAGGAGAAGGTGATGACGCCATGCTTGCGCTGTTCGCTGTCGAACTGCGAGAGCGCATTCATGGCACCGCGGAACTTGAAGGCCCCCATGCGCTGGAAGTTCTCGCACTTGAAGAACAGCTGTGCGCCCACTTCTGCATCGGCCGTGCGCGAACGCAGGACGGGCGTTCTGTGCGCCCACGGCTTGATGCGTTCGGCGGCCAGCAGGACATCGGCGAAGCTGGGGGATTCGGTAGCGCTGGAGACGGGAATCATGAGGTTTCCTTCAAGTGGGATGGAAAGAGACAGTGACGATGCATATGGCGGGGAGCGCGCGTGACGGCCGCGCTTACTCCTTCTCGTCGTTGTAGACGGTAGCGCGCGAGACACCCAGATGCGCGGCCACGATCTCGGCCGCGCGCCGGATATCCAGGCAGCCGGACTGGCGCAGTTCACGCATGAGCTGGCGGCGGTCTTCGGCCTTGAGGCTGCGCGGCGTGGTCGACAGCCGCGCGGCAAAGGCATCGATGCGGCTGCGCAGGCCTTCGGCACCGGCCGGCTCCAGCGTTTCGGCCACGCGCACGCCCTGGTCGATGCCACCGAACTGGCGCAGCATGCCCTGCAGCGCGCCGAACAGAGTCAGGTCGATGTTCATGCACAGCGCAGCCACGTATTTGCCATCGGCATCCTTGATGCCGATCGAGGTGCTCTTGGCTTGTCGCCCGTCCGGCAAGGTGTTGGCGTAATTGGTGAGGACTTGCGGATAGCTCTCGTCGGCGATGCGCGCCAGACCCAGTTCGGTAGTGGCGTCGCCGACCTCGCGGCCGGACAGGTTGTTGTGCAGGGCGACGATGGAGTGATCCGCATCGCGCAGGTCGTGCAGCACCACTTCGCAGAACGGCGCAAAGGTCTCGCCCAGACCTTGCGCTACCTGCTGCAACTGTGTAAGCAGCAGGGCGTGGTCGGGACGGTCGGGTTTCTTTTTGCGGGTGCGGGAGCTCATGCAATACATATTATCTAAAATTAGACGTTGTGTATAGATTGGATTTTACGCTGCATTCTCGTCCGCTTGCGAGGGCCGTTGCGGACTGCAAGACGGCGGCTGTTGCTATCATGAGCTCTCATTCATGACCGGTTTTTCCAGCCGTCCACCCCTGAGCGCACCCATGAGAGACCTTCCCCCCACGGCCACGTTGCGTGCCTTCGAAGTTGCGACCCGGCATGCCAGCTTCACCTCCGCCTCGGAAGAGCTGCATGTCACCCAGAGTGCGGTCAGCCACCAGCTGCGCCACCTCGAAGCGTTGTGGGGCATGGCGCTGTTCCAGCGCGGCAAGTCCAACACGCTGACGCCGGCCGGGGCCGCGCTGGCGCCGGTGGTGCGCGAGTTCTTCGCCAGGCTGGAGGCCACGCTGTCCGAGCTGCGCGCGCAGGAAGGGCGGCAGCCGCTGAAGGTCAGCACCACCTATTCCTTTGCGCTGAAATGGCTGCTGCCCCGACTGCCGGCGCTGGCGCAAGCCCATCCCGAGCTGCTGGTGACGCTGGAGACCACCGATACGGCCATCCACTTCACGCCGGCCGAACCGGATGTGGCGATCCGCTTCGGTCCCGGCCACTACCCCAGCCTGTTTTCCGAATTCCTGTTCCGCGAGCAGATCTTCCCGGTGGCCAGCCCGGCCCTGCTGGCGCGCCTGGGCATGCCCCGCAAGCCGGCTGACCTGCGCCGCTATCCCCTGCTCACGCGGGCCGGGGCCGACATGGTGCCGAAATGGGACCTGTGGTTCCAGCAAGCCGGGGTGAGCGTCTCGGCCCTGCGCGAAAGCGTGCGCCTGGCCGATACCAACATGACCATCGAAGCAGCGCTGCTGGGCCAGGGCGTGGCCCTGGCCCGCAGCGGCCACGTCGAACAGGAACTGGCCAATGGCAGCCTGGTGCGGCTGTTCGAGCTGGCCTTGCCCTCTCCGCTGGCGTATTACTTCGTCTGTCCCAAGGGCGTGGAAACGCAGCCGCACGTGGCCAGTTTCCGGGCCTGGCTGCAGGCGCAGTCACAGGCGGCCGGTGCACGCTACTGACATGCAAGGTCACCGCCTCGGCGCCAGGTATGAGGATTTGCTCATGGCGGGATGAGGAGACTTCGCTTCTGTCCGGCGGCGCTCCTGCTTACCATGGCGCATGCCTTTGCCCGTCGTCCTGCTCATCCTCCTTGCCGCCTTCCTGCACGCCAGCTGGAATGCGCTGCTGCGCAACGGCGCGGACCGTCTCTGGTCAATGGCCGTGATGTGCCTGGCCGTGGCGTTGGCCAGTCTGGCCGTGACGCCGTGGCTGCCGCTGCCCTTGCCGGCCAGTTGGCCGTACGGACTGCTCTCGGCCCTGCTGCACGTGGGCTACAACCTGTTCCTCGTCCGCAGTTACCGTAGCGGTGAGCTGGGCCAGACCTATCCGATCGCGCGTGGATCCTCGCCCCTGCTGGTGACGCTGGGTGCGGCCCTGCTGGCCGGTGAGATGCCGGGGCCGGCGGCGCTGCTGGGAACAGGACTGGTATCGGGCGGCATCATCGCGTTGGCATTCAGGGGCAGCAGGATGGCGTTGCCCGGACTGCGCTATGCCCTGGGGACCGGCTGCTTCATTGCGGCCTACAGCGTGGTGGATGGCCTGGGCGTGCGGCTCTCCGGCAGCCCCATGGCCTATACCGCATGGATGTGCGCCGGCTGGGGTTTGCTGATGCCCGCCGTCTTCGTGGTGTGGCGCGGCCCCCGCGCATTGTGGCAGCCCCCCGCCTCGGCGGCGACCTGCGCCACCGCCTTCGCTGGCGGACTGGTCTCGCTGCTGGCCTATGGCATCGTCATCCAGGCCATGGCGCTGGCACCGATGGGGGCGGTCTCGGCACTGCGCGAAACCAGCGTGCTGTTCGCCGCCGTCATCGGCCGTCTGTTTCTGGGCGAGACGCTGACTTGGCCACGTGTGCTGGCCTGTGCTGCCATCGCAGCGGGGACGGTACTGATCGGTTGATCCGCTGGCCGTTCCTGCTCCCCTCCCGTTTTGCTCACTCCATGGAGATCTGTCATGACTCACGCATCAACCAAGCCCGTCATCCTCATCACCGGCGGCAGCCGCGGCATGGGCGCCGCCACCGCGCGGCTGGCCGCTGAACGTGGCTACGACGTGGCCTTCAGCTACCTGCGCGATGCGGCCGCGGCCGATTCGGTGGCGGCCGATATCGCGCAGCGCGGCGCACGGGTGCTGGCGCTGCAGGCCGACAGTGCCGACCCGGAGCAGGTGGCGCAGCTCTTCGCTGCCATCGATGCGCGCTTCGGCCGTATCGACGTGCTGGTCAACAATGCGGCCATGCTGGAGCGCCAGTCACGCATGGAAGACCTGGGTTTCGCGCGCATGCAGCGCATCTTCGCGGTCAACGCCATCGGACCCATGCTGTGCGCGCAGCAGGCCGTCCGGCGCATGGCCTATCGGCATCAGGGCAGGGGCGGGGTGGTGATCAACGTGTCGTCGGCCTCGGCCCGCCTGGGCAGTCCCAACGAGTATGTCGACTACGCCGCCTCAAAAGGCGCACTGGAAACCTTCACCACGGGCCTGGCCAAGGAAGTGGCGCGTGAAGGCATCCGCGTCAACTGCGTGCGGCCCGGTCACATCTATACCGAGATGCATGCCAGCGGCGGCGAACCGGACCGGGTCAACCGGGTCCGCGAATCCATCCCCATGGGAAGGGGCGGACAGCCCGAGGAAGTGGCGCGCGCCATTCTCTGGTTGGCCAGCGAGGAAGCTTCCTTCAGCACGGGGACCTTTCTCGACGTGACCGGAGGCAAGTGAAGCCGGGCTCCCGAGATCAGGCCGCGATCTTGTGCACCCGCGCGAGGAAAGCCTGGGTGGCCGCCTGCGTCGGCGCATCAATCACCTGCGCCGGCGGCCCGGCCTCAACCACCACACCATCGCGCATGAAGATCACCTTGTCCGCAACCTCGCGGGCAAAGGCGATTTCATGGGTGACCAGGATCATCGTCATGCCGCGCTCGGCCAGTTGCTTGATGACGTTGAGGACCTCGCCGACCAGCTCCGGATCCAGTGCCGAGGTGGCTTCGTCGAACAGCATCACTTCCGGATCCATGGCCAGCGCCCGCGCGATGGCCACCCGCTGCTTCTGGCCGCCGGAGAGCTTCTCGGGATACATCTCCGCTTTCTCCGCCAGTCCGACCTGCGCCAGCAGTTTCATCGCCTGGGCATGGGCATGCGCCTTGGGGCGGCGCAGTACGGTGACCGGGCCTTCCATCACGTTCTGCACCACCGTCATGTGCGGGAACAGATTGAAGTGCTGGAACACCATTCCCGTCTGCGCGCGAAAACGTGCCATGGTCCGGTCGCTCAGCTTTTCCGGCACCGTCTGGTCGAAGTCAAAACACTCGCCGCCGATCTTGATGACACCGTGATTGGGCGCGGCGAGCAGGTTCAGGCAGCGCAGCAGGGTGGATTTTCCCGAGCCCGAGGGACCGATCAAGGCCACCACTTCGCCCTTGGCAATCTCCAGGTTGATGTCCCTCAGTACCGTCTGGTCGCCAAAGGACTTCTTCAAGCCGCGTACAGAAATCATGATGGGTTTGCTCATGGCGCTTCCTCAAGCCTTGATCTGATGCAGTTCCAGCCGCTTGGCCACCACGGTGGCCGGGAACAGGATGATGAAATACAGCACCGCCACCAGGGTATAGATCTCCAGGGGGCGATAGGTGTCGTGGGCGATCAGCTGGCCCTGGTAGACCAGGTCGGGGACGGCCAGCACCGAGAGCAAGGACGTGTTCTTCAATTGCATGATGGACTGGCTCACCAGCGGCGGCGTCATGCGCCGGAAGGCCTGTGGCAGGATCAGCCGCCGCATCACCTGCCAGCGGGTCATGCCGATGGCCTGGCCCGCCTCGGTCTGCCCGGCATCGATGGAGACGATCCCGCCTCGCACGATCTCCGAGTAGAAGGCCCCGCCATACAGCGTCAACGCCAGTGCAGCCGCCATCCAGGGCGAGAGTTCGATGCCCAGCAGTACCGGTAGCGCATAGTAGAACCAGATCAGCTGCACCAGCACCGGCGTGCAGCGGAACACCTCCACATAGCCGCGCAGCACACCGCACAGGGTGCGGTTGGAGGAGACCCGGCCCAGACCCACCAGCACGCCTACCAGCAGGCCGGTGACGACGACCACGGCGGTGAAGAGCACCGTGGTGATGACGCCCGACACGATGATGCCGCGGTATTGCCACAGCATCCCGAAATCCCAGCTGTACATGGCCGCTCCTCAGAACTTGAGCTGCGGTGGGAAAGCGGTCGGGGGCACCTTGGCGAGATTCTGCATGTTGGCCACGATGATTTCGCGGATGCGGCCGGCCTTGCGCGATTCCTCCAGCCAGCCGTTCACTGCGGTCACGAAACTCTGATCGGCCTGCTTGCGGATGCCGATGTTGGTCGGGGCCGTTTCATCCGGTGTGGGGAAGACGATGTGACCGATGTTGGGCAGTTTCACCAGCAGCGAGGTCGACAGCAGCACCACCAGCACCTGGCAGTCGGCGCGTCCCGATTGCAGCGCCATGGTGGCCGCGGCCGAGGTCTCGAAGCGCAGGATGGTGGCCTTGGGCAGAATGCGCGTGACCAGCTGGTCGTGCGAGGAGCCGACGTCCACGGCGACTTTGATTTCAGGCTTGTTGAGATCTTCCCAGGCCTTGAACTCCAGCCCCTTGCGGGCGACCACGGTATTGATGTTGTTGTAGAGCGGATTGCTGAAATCGACCACTTCGCGGCGCTGTGGTGTGGGTGCCATCGCCAGTTGCGCATCGATCTTGTTGGTCTGCACGTCCAGCACCGCATTGCCCCAGGTGGTCTCGACCCATTCGACTTCGGCCTTGAGATAGCGCGCCAGGTCACGGCCGAAATCAGCACAGAAACCTTTCCACTCCTGCGTCACCAGATCCTTGTTGAAATAGGGGATGGCACCGTTGATGGCACCCAGGCGCAGCTTGCCGGTACGCTTGACGCGCGCCATGGTCGATTCGATATCCTGCGCGAAGACTTCCGGCAGGGTCAGTACGGCCGTGCCGGCCAGTGCCGAGTGGAGGAAATGTCTGCGTGAAATGCTCATGTGGGTCTCCTGGTAGGGTGGGTCGTGGCTCGTGCTTGCGGGGTTTCACTTGAAAAAAGACTGCGGTACAAAGCGCATTGCAGGCGGGGTCGACCTAGCGATTTTCATGCCATCCATACGCACGGCTGATCGATGCAGTACTCGCCCGGCCAGCCTCTTGCAAGAGGCTGGCCGCACCATGAACGGTCGGTGTTGCACCACGGTGAAGGCATGTGCCGGCATGGTGCTTGCTGTCTGCCTTCGTCAGGCGCGTTCTTGTCGCTATTGTCGTGGCCGCTGAGGCTGAATCCGTGAGCTGAATCTGTGAACTGCAATCTGCAAATTGCAATTTTCGGTTTCCCTGAAAATTATTTAAACAATTATCGTCGGGAATGCGTTGCCGTGCACGCCGCACTGCACATCGTCGCGCGCGCGGCATCAGGGTGTGTCGAGCGCCCATGCACGGCCATCATGATCGCGCACCCGCACCGTCGCCAGCCAGAGATGGACGTCTTCCACGCAGCGCACGTTGACGTTGATCTGCGCAGGTGCCGAGCGCGGGTGGCAATGAGTATGCGTGCCGCACAAGCGACAGAAGAAATGCGTGGCACGCAGGGTGCCGAAGCGGTACAGGTTCAGTGCCCGGGCGCCGGCCAGCAATTCGAAGTGGCGGGCGTCGATGCGATGGTGCAGCGCGGCCTTGCGCACGCAGTAGGAGCAATTGCATTGGACCACCTCCTCGATATGGGAGAGGAAACGGAAGCGTACGGCACCGCAGTGACAGCTGGCCTGATGCAGGCGCAGGCCTGGCGCGGTGCCCCGGTCCTCCACGTCAGGATCCTGGGGGCGGGACATGGAAGACGCTCTCGAGGCGGATCAGGCGTAGACCTGACCGAAGCGGTTGGCCAGGAAATCCGGCAGGCTGATCGCCTCCTGGCTGATGAAGCCGCGCTGCGGCAACTTGCCGAGCCGGAACAGGTCGACCGCCGTGCAGACGCCGGAAGCGGTGGTGCTCTGGATCGCACTCTCGTAGTGGCCTTCCTCATGAATGGCGAAAATCTTGCGGGTGAAGACTTCCTGGACGAACTTGTCGCCGCGCATGCCGCTGACGGTCACGAACACCAGCACCACGTCCTGCATGGTGGTGGGGACGGCCTTGCGCAGGATGGTCTTGAGCAGTTCCTGGTCGTGCTTCAGGCCCAGGTCGCTGAGCAGGAATTTCATGCGCTGCTGGTGACCGGGATAGCGCACCGATTTGTAGTCGAGATTGCGGATGCGGCCGGCCAGCGTTTCACACAGCGTGCCGAGCCCGCCGGAGGTATTGAACGCTTCATACTCCACGCCATCCAGCGAGAAATGTTCGATGTCGGCCAGCGGATCGACCGCCACCTTGACGCCGTCGCGCAGGGCTTCGCAGGGATGGCAGTACTCATTGACCAGTCCGTCCACGCTCCAGGTCAGGTTGTATTTGAGTTCGTTGGTAGGGTACTGCGGCAGCGCCCCGACGCGCATCTTGACGTCATGCACTTCGTCGAAGGAACCGGCCAGATGGTGCGCGGCGATGCCGATGAAGCCCGGTGCCAGTCCGCATTGCGGCATGAAGGCCACGGGCGCGTCGGCAGCCAGTGCGGCGATGGCCTTGGTGGCCCGCACGTCCTCGGTGAGATCGAAGTAGTGGGTACCGGTATTGCGCGCTGCGCCGGCCACCTTCACGGCCATGTGATACGGCAGGGCGTTGATCACGATGTCGGCCGGGTGCAGCAGTGCTTCCAGCGCCCGCGCATCCGAGGAATCGACCACGGCCTTTTCGATGTTGAGCGCGCTGACGGCCTGCAGGGCCTGGGCATCGCGGTCGGCGATGGTGACGTTGTAGTCGCCGCTGTCGGACAGCAGACGTGCAATCGTTTGGCCAATGTGGCCCGAACCCAACAAGACGGTGCGCATGATGAAACTCCAGAGTGAATGAGACGAAGAGGCTGGTCTTCATTCTAGGAAGCTTCGCGGACAGAATATACGGACAATGTGTCAGAAAGCAGGGTCCGGCACTACAGAAAGTAGTGCGACTTCGTCATTCTGTCGGTTCGCCTGGTCCGGAACGGCCGTTCAGCGGGTCTTGGGCGCATCGCCGCGGTCGATCTTGCGTGCCAGCACGACCGAGGTGGTGGTTTTGATGACGCCATCCATTTCGCCGATCTCGTCCAGAATGCGGTCGAGCTGCTCCGGCGTGCTCACGCGCAGCCATGCGACATAGTCGAACTCGCCGCTGACCGCGCACAGCTGATGGACTTCCGGCATGCGGTTGAAGCGCCGCACCACATCCTTGCCCGCCTTGGGCTGCAGGGTGATGCCGACATAGGCCTGCAGGCTGGAATCGAGCACGTCACTGCCCAGCTTCAGGGTGTAGCCGGCGATGATGCCGCTTTTTTCCAGACGCTCCACGCGCGCAATGATGGTGGTCCGCGCCAGGTCCAGCCGGCGCGCCATGTCGGCCACCGAGGCCCGCGCATTCATCTGCAATTCCGAAATGATCTGGCGATCGACATCGTCCAGCAGGTCCAGTCTGATCATGCTGTGGGCTCCGGGGAAGGGAGGAAAAAATCAGTAAACGCTACAGAAAGACGAAACGGCACGTCATTACGTCAGTTTAGACCACTATTTCGACGTTCTTGCCCTTTTTTGTGTCAGCGCTCCACCCTAGACTGCGGTCTCGCTGCCGGCGAGTGCGCCGGTCCCTTCCATGCTTCACTCTTTTGCAGGTGCAGCGCACATGAAAGTCGTCGTCATCGGAGGTGGCATCATCGGCACGGCCACCGCGTACTGGCTGGCCACTCGCCACGTTGAGGTGGTGCTCATCGAACGCGAGGCCGATGTGGCCTGCCAGACCAGCGCCGGCAATGCCGGCGTGATCGCACCCGGCTATGTGGCGCCGTGGGCAGCGCCGGGCATGCCGGGCAAGATCCTCAAGTATCTCTTCAAGGCCAGTTCGCCAGTGGTGTTCCGGCCGCGGATGAGTGCACGGCAATGGCGCTGGATCAGCCAGTGGCTGGGCAACTGCACGCTGGAGCGCTATCGCCGCAACAAGCTGCGCATGCAGCGCATCGCCTATTACAGCCGCGATTGCCTGCACGAGTTCCTGGCGCAGCATCCATTTGATTACGGCCGCAGCCAGGGCTATCTGCAGCTCTTTCGCAGCCGCTTCGACGAGGACATGGCGGCCCCCGCACTGGCCTTGCTGGAGGAAGCCGGCATTGCCCACCAGCGCTTGAGCGCGGCGCAATGCGTGGCGACCGAACCGGGGCTGCAGCACGCGCGCATCGAACCGCTTTCGGGCCTGTACCTGCCCGATGACGAGGCCGGGGATTGCGCGGTTTTCGCGCGCCAGTTGCGGCGCTTGTGTGAGGAGATGGGCGTGCAGTTCCGCTTCGGTACGCAGGTCAGCGGTCTGCTGGTGCAGGGTGGACAGGTGCAGGGTTTGCAGGTGCGCAGCGTAGGGCAAGCCGGGCAGTTGGCATGCGATGCCCTGGTGGTTGCCGCCGGCGTGGACAGCCATGCCTTGCTGGCACCGCTGGGCATCCGTGTGCCGCTGTATCCGGTCAAGGGCTATTCGGCCACCATTCCCGTCCGCTTTCCCGAGGCGGCACCGCGTGCGGCCGTCATGGATGAATCCCTGAAGACGGCCATCACCCGCATGGGCGATGTGGTGCGGGTGGCCGGTACCGCCGAACTGGGCGATGACCGTCTGCAGTTGCGCGCCGCTTGTCTGCATACCTTGCGTCAGGTGATGCGTGACTGGTTTCCGCTGGCCGGCGATCTTGATGATGCGCAGTTCTGGGTCGGACGCCGTCCCATGACGCCCGATGGACCGCCCCTGCTGGGTCCCACGCCGGTCCGCAATCTGTTCCTGAACCTTGGTCACGGTTCGACCGGCTGGGCCATGTCGCTGGGCTCCGGCCGCATCGTGGCGGACCTCATCACGGGTAGCCCGCCGGCCATCGATATCGATGGCCTGACCCTGGCCCGCTATCCATGAGCAAGGCAACCCTTACCCCTACCGAAACGGAGAAAACATGACTGGTGCAGATGTCCTCGTGAAACTGCTGGAAGAATACGGCGTGGAAGTGATCTTCGGCGTGCCCGGCGATACCAATGTGGCTTTCTACAAAGCCCTGAACCGCTCCGGCAAGGTGCGCCACGTGATGGCACGCGACGAGCGCTCGGCGCTCTACATGGCCGACGCCTATGCGCGCTACAGCGGCAAGCCCGGCGTGGCCGAGTGCCCCAGCGGTGCCGGTGCCATGTATTCCCTGCCCGGCATGGCCGAGGCCAACAGTTCTTCCATTCCGCTGATCCTGCTGACCAACGATATTCCCCTCAAGGGCGAAGGTCGCGGCATGATCACCGAGCTGGACAACGCCAAGCTGTTCGAACCGGTGTGCAAGCTGTCCTTTCAGGTCAAGACCACGGCCAAGATTCCGGAGGCAGTCAGGCGCGCCTTCCGTACCGCCACATCGGGTCGTCCGGGCGCGGTGCACCTGACCTTCCCCGAAGATATCCTGGCCCACGCCTCGGCCAGTACGCCGGACGAGATTTACGCCGAGCCTGAGTGCCGGCGCTTCCCGGCCTTTCCCATGCGTCCCGATGCGGATCTGGTGCGGCAGCTGGCCGCGTTGCTCGACGCATCGCGCCGCCCGGTGCTGGTGGCCGGCGGCGGGGTGATGCATTCCGATGGCGGGGCAGCCCTGCTGGCCCTGGCAGAGAAGATCGACGCCGCCGTGGTCACCACCATCACCGGTCAGGGGGCGGTGCCGGACGAGCACCCGCTGGCGCTCGGTGTCATTGGCGACAATGGCTTCCATCCCCATGCAGCACGGGCGGTCGAGGAGAGCGATCTGCTGGTTTACCTCGGTTGCAAGATGGGATCGGTGGTCACCATCGGCTGGACCTTCCCCAGCCATCAACAGGAACGCCAGCGCGTGCAGGTCGATATCGACCCGGCAGTACTGGGCAATACCGGTCGCAACGATCTCAACATCGCCGGCGACGTCCGTTCGGTCTTGCAGGATCTGCTGCCGCTGGTGACGCAGCACGAACCGCGTGCGTGGAATGCTGAACTCAACGGCATGCGGCGTCGATTCTGGGAGCAGGCCCAGGCGGATTTGCACAGCGATGCACTGCCGCTCAAGCCCCAGCGCGTAGTCCACGAATTGAACCGCCGGCTGCCGCCGCGTGCGGTCATGGTCTCCGACGCCGGCACGCCTACGCCGCACATGACGCGTTATCTGCGCCTGCCCGGCGATGGTTCGCGGCTGGTGATCCCGCGTGCTTTCGGCGGACTGGGCTACGCGATTCCGGCGGTGGTCGGTGCCTGGCTGGCGCGGCCCGACGTGCGGCCCATCGGCCTGTTTGGCGATGGCTCCTTCTCGATGTCCTGCGGCGAACTGGAAACGCTGACCCGCCTGCAGGTACCTGCCGTGCTGCTGCATTTCAACAATGGCTGTTTCGGATGGATCAAGGCGCTGCAGAAGCTGCACAACGATGCGCAATATCTCTCGGTCGATTTCACCCGGCTGGATGTGGCGCGCATTGCGCAGGGCTTCGGCCTCAAGGGCTTGCGTGCGGCCAATGCCGAAGAACTGGTCGCTGCACTGGATGAAGCCTTTGCCAGCGAGGGGCCGGTGCTCATCGATATCGTCTCCGAATCCATCGTCGATGAATGTCCGCCGGTCTATTCGTGGATCAAGGCCATGGGTAAGGATCCGCTGGCCGTGGGTGGCGCATAGCAGGCGTTTTGCCCGGGTTTGGTTAGAATGCCGGGCATTCCTTCCGATTTTTTCAAAGGCCACGCATGCTTGGCATCGTCATGCTCGATACCGTTTTTCCGCGTCCCGTGGGCGATATCGGCAATCCCGCGACCTTTCCTTTCCCGGTGCGCTTGCGCAAGGTCAGCCGGGCCTCACCCCAGAAGGTGATCTTCGAACGGGCCAGCGGCATGGTGGATGACTTTGTCACTGCGGCGCAGGCCTTGCAGGCGGACGGCTGCAAGGCCATCGTGACCAGTTGCGGTTTCCTGGCGCTGCATCAGCAGACCATCGCGGCAGCGCTGGAGATTCCGTTTGCCAGTTCCAGCCTGTGCTGGTTGCCCACGCTGTATCACGCCTTCGGCGGTGCGCGCCATGTCGGCATCCTGACGGCGTCCGGTGCCAGTCTCGGTGCGGCGCACCTGGCTGCGCTGGGGGGCAGCATGGAGTCGCCCATCGTGGGCATGCCGGTGGAGTCTGAATTCGCGCGCGTCATCGTGGGCAATCAGCCCGAGGGGGATATGGATCGGGTGCATGCCGAGATGGTGGCGGCCGCCGATCAGCTGGTCGCCACCCAACCCCAGGTGCGTGCCATCCTGCTTGAATGCACCAACATGCCGCCGGTGGCGGGCCTCATCGCACAGCGCACCGGGCGTCCGGTCTTCGACCTGGTGGGACTGGCCAGGCAGATGATGGGCCTGGCACCCTGAGTGCCAAGCTGGTGAAGAGGTCCTAAGGCTTGCCCTTGGCCGGCTTGGGATAAACCTTCAGTACGTCGATGGGCTGGGCATAAGGCGAACTCCAGGTCTGCTCATGCAGGGCTGCCACGCGTTGTGCCATGGCCGCGTCATGCAGCACCACTTCCAGATTGCGCGAGTTGTCCAGATAACCGCCGGCCCAGTTGCTGGTACCGACCCAGGCCACCTTGCCATCGATGCTCACGGCTTTGGTGTGGATCACTCTGGCGAAGGGGATGAAACCGCTGCTGGCCTGCGGCAGGGTCACGATGCGGATCTCCACGTTGGGCAGCACCGCCAGGCTTTGCAGGTAGCGGATGGCGGGGGCCTCGGTGTTCCAGTTGGAGACCATCAGCTTGATCTTCACGCCGCGCGTGGCCGCTGCGCGCAGGGCATCATCGATCACGGCGTAATAGGGCCGGGTGTGGTTGGGACCATAGGAGAGCGGCGCATAGTCCAGCAACTGCACCCGCACTTCCTGTTGCGCTTCTCCGATCAGGCGTACCAGTTCGCTTTGCGAATCGCCCACGCCGGGCGGGTTGTAGGCATTCGGGCTGGCCACGAGGTAATTGCCGCGCGCCACATCGGCCGGGACCACGCTGCGGTTGGTCATGACCGGGGTTTGTCCTGCGGCGATGGCCGCCTGCGCCGCCCAGTCGATTTCGAAGATGGCCTGCACCTGCGCTGCCACGGCCGGGTCGGTGATCTTCAATCCGGTCTCATGGATGTGCGAGAACGAACGCCAGTCGAAGTTCTGGCTGCCCACATAGGCGCTGCGGCCATCGACCACGAAATACTTGGCGTGGATGATGCCGTTGCCGGTCATGCGGGAATAATCGATCTGGCGGAATTCCAGATTCGGGATGCGCTTGAGCTTCTCGATGGTGGCCGGGACCGAGGCGAACTCGCCCTTCTTTTCCATCAGGAAGCGGATCTTCACGCCGCGCCGTCCGGCCGCCTCCAGGTGCGCCATGATGTCATCGAGCGCCTCGCCATCCTGCCCGGCCACGTAGAACTGGCCGAACACGATCTCGCGCTGCGCGCTGTCGAACATTTCCTTCCACACCACGGCCGCATCGCGCAGATCCGGCGTGGCCAGCGTGGTTTCGCGCGGCACGGTGTGGACCAGTTCGAAGCCGGGAATGGCGAATTCGGCCCGGACCGGTGTGGCCAGCGAAAGAACCAGCCCGAAGGCGGCAGCGAGACGAAGCAGAAGACGGCGTGGCACGAGGGTCATGATGTCGGCAAGGGAGAAGTCAGTGTGGCGCTCAGGCGATGTGCAGCTTGCCCTGCGGTTGCGGGCTGTGTTGCGGCTGCGGGTTCAGGCGGCCGACGCAGGCGCGCAGCATCAGGACCTTCAGATGATCGTTGATGCGCTCGATGCGTTCCTGGAACAGGTTGAAGAAGAACATGCCGACCACCGCAATGCCGATGCCCAGTGCCGTCGCATACAGCGCGGTACCGATGCCCTGCGACACCTGGCCCGGGTCCGACACGCCCTGCACCGCCAGTGCCTTGAAGGTGTCGATGATGCCGAGGATGGTGCCGAGCAGGCCCAGCAGGGGCGCAGCGGTCACGATGGTATCGAGGATCCACAGGCGCTGCTGCACTTCGCCGCGCTTGGCAATGTAGACCGACTCGCTGAAATCTTCCAGGTCCTTCTCGGTATGCAGGTGATGCTTCTCGGCCAGGATGTCCGACACCAGGGCCAGCGGCAGGCTGGGACGGGTGGTCAGTTCGGCCGGCAGTTCCTGCAGATGCTGGACCGCGTGCGTCATGGCGCGCTCCAGGCCCGTGGCCTGGCGCATGGTGTAGCCGAAGAACAGGCCGCGTTCGACGATGACGAAAATGGCCAGCGCCGCGCAGGCGTACATCAGGTAGAAGGCCAGTTCGTGGAGTAGTTGCATGTTCATGCTTGCCTCTCTTGCAGTGATGGGCGGCCCGTGTTGCAGGTGCGGGCCGCCCGGTTCAGGCCGCGATCAGAAATCCGCGGTCAGGGTGACGGTGAAGGTGCGCGGGGCACCGATGTAGAGCGATGGATCGGTGCCAGGGATGCCGTTGACCGCCACTGCGTTGGTGGTGAACTGGCTGCCGCTGCCGCCGTTGAGGTTGAGGTACTGCTTGTCGAACAGGTTGTAGACGTTCAGGCGCACGGTCGGCTTCTTCAGCCAGGTGGTGGACGCGAAGGTCATGCCGGCACCGGCGTTGAACAGGGTGTAGCCACCCAGTGCATCGTCGTTGACCAGGGTGGTGTAGCGGCGGCCGGTGTACTTGGCCTGGCCGAACACGTACCAGCCATCCTGTTGGTATTGCAGCGACAGGCCCGACAGCCAGTTCGGCGTATCCGGGAATTCCTTGCCCGAGGTCGGCAGGAACTGGGTCGAGCTGTTGCGCAGGTCCTGCTTCATCTTGCTCTTGATGTAGGACAGCGAGCCATACATCGACAGGTTGCGGGTGAAGGCGTAACCGGTTTCCAGTTCCAGGCCGTGCGAGCTGGCGTCGCCGACGTTGTAGTCGGTCTTGTTGTTGGTGTCCGGGTTGTAGGCGCTGGCGATGCGGTTGTGATAATCGATGTAGAACAGCGAACCGGAGGCCATCCACTTCTCGGTGTTGTAGCGGTAGCCGAGGTCATAGTTCCAGGAGGTTTCCTTGTCCACCGGCACTTCGCGCTGGGTCGCCCCGACCAGCTGGCCGTTGACGATGGTGCCGCCCGAGAGCAGGCCGAAGTAGGAGAAGTTGCCCGGTGCCTTGAAGTTCTTGGCGGCGTTGAAGAACACCGACTGCTTCTCATCGAGCTGGAAGCGCACGCCCAGGCTGGGCAGGAAGTCGGCGTAGTTCTTCTTGACCTTGTAGTAGCCGGCGCTGGAATAGCTGTTGGTGCCGCTGGTGGAACCGGTGCTCGGGTAGTTGGTGAAGTCGCGGTCGATGGAGGAGTAGCGGCCGCCGACTTGCACGTTGAGCTTGTCGTTCATCATGCTGATGCTGTCCTGCAGGAAGATCGACTGCGCCGTGCTGACGGTCATGGTGTCGCGGTACTGCAAGATGGAGCCATCGGCATTGCGCAGCCACTGGTCCGAATTGTCCTGCCACAGGTCGGCGATGTTGCCGTTGTTGTCCACGCGGCTGAAGGGGCCGGTCTGCTGGTGACGGGCGCGCTCGACCCAGTAACCGGCCAGGATGCGGTGGTTGTCCAGCTGCTGGTTGAACTTGAAGGTCACGCCCGGACGATAGGTGCGGGTGCGGCTGCCTTCGTAGGCGTAGACCGTATCGAGACGATCGCCGTCGCCGTTGACGTCGCGTGCGCCGCCACCAAGCTGGCTGGCGCCGGTCACGCCGCCTTCCCGCACGGTCTGCAGCTGGTTGCCGCCGGTGCCGAAACCGTACCAGAAGTAGGGATCGATATCCAGGCTGGAGGTCGGGCTCAGCTGGAAGTGCGCATTGATGGTGCCCAGCCAGTTCTCGAAGGGATTGAGGTTGTAGGCGTAGTAAGCGTTGTTGGCGATGTTGGCCGCAACGTTGGGTGCATAGGTGGTGTCGTTCTGCGCGGTACCGGCCACTGCGGGCTGGTGCTGCGGAATGGTGCTGCCGAAGTCGGCATTGCGGCCCAGTTGGGCGATCTGGGTCTTGGTCAGCGAACGGTAGTTGTTGTTGAGCTGGCGGTTGTAGAGCAGGTTGGCGTTGATGAAGCTGCCCTGGCCCAGGTCGAAGTTGGTGCCGATGTCGACGTGATCCTTGATGGCGCCGCCCGGTCCCTTGAACTTGTCGGCAGTGGTCTTGGAGTACGAGATGAAGAACTTGAACTTGTTGTCCAGCAGCTTGCCCGAGTCGAAGCGCACATAGCGCTTCCACAGGCTGTTGGAGCCGAAGGCATTGGTCACGCGGATGCGCTGCTGGTCTTCCGGTGCGCAGAAGGTCATGCCGATGTTGCCGCCGGTGGCGCCCACGTGAGGCGCTTCGGTATCGGTGGAACCCTGGGTCACGAAGATGTTGCACAGGTTGTCGGGCTCGGTGTACTCCTGCGGATAGACCGCGAAGTTGCCGGAGTCGTTGACCGGTGCGCCGTTGATGGTGAAGCCCAGCTGGTCGCTGTTGAAGCCGCGCACGCGGATGTTGCCGCCGAACAGGCCCGAGCCGTCGTTGTCGTAGGTGTTCACGCCGGGCAGCAGGTTGATCATCTGGTAGGGCGTGCCGGTGGGCGATTGCTTCTCGATGTAGTCACGGTTGACCGAGCTGCGCGCCTTGGGCGAATCTTCCGCCTGGATCAGGCCGGTGGCCGCCGCCGTGCCGGCACTGGCGCTGCCGCCGCCCTGCACGGTCACGGTGCCGACGTCAGTGGTGGTGGACTGGGCGAAGCTGAAGGCCGGTGCGCCTGCCATGAAGAGCCCGGATATCAGCAAGGACAGCCGGGTGAGTTTGCATTGCATGTCGTGTTCCCCTGGGTTTGTTGAACTGCGTGTCGAAATCGTTGCGCCCGGTGCGCGCCCCCTGCGTTCTGCAGCGGGCCGCGTCAGACGGGAATGAATTCCAGATCGGCGGTAAACCGGTGCGTGCTCTCGCCCTTGTAGCTGTCTTCCGGGAAGGGCGCGAAGGCGGCGCGATTGATGGTCTTGCGGGCGGCATCATCGAGCAGCATGGAGTTCGATGAACTCTCGATGCCGCTGTCGACCACGCTGCCATCGCGCTTCAACACGAACCACACGCGCACCTTGCCTTGCGGGCGCAGGGTGCTGGCTTCGCGTCCGGTCGGATAGCGCTTGATGCTGTTCAGATGTGCGCGCAACTGGCCGACGTAGGTCTGCTCGATGTTGGCGGTGTTGGCCGGCGGCGGCGACGGCGGGGCCACCGGCGCGGACTGCACCGGAGGTGCGGCCGGAGCGCTGGGTTGCGGCGGCGTGGCCGGCAGGATCGGTGCGGTGGCCGAGGGCGGTGCCGGGTCCACCGGGGCCGGCGCTTGCTTGACCGGAGCCGGCTTGGCCACGGGCTTGGGTGCTTCCTGTTTCTTCGGCGGCTCCACCGGCTTGGGCTGCGGTTCCACTTGAGGCTTGGGTTGCGGCACCGGAGGCGGCGGTATTTCCGTCAGCGAGATTTGCACCGGCTGCGGATCTTCCTTGCGCTTGAGTTCGGTCACTTTCTGCACGCCGGCCAGGATCAGCACGGCCAGTACCACCAGCGAGGGCAGCGTGGCCAGCGGCTCACGGAAACGAAAGAGGATGGGAACGTTCATCATCACTGCTTGCGGGTGGCAATCGAGATGGAATCGAAGCCGCCCTTCTTGAGCGTATCCATCACGTCGACCAGGCGCTGCACTTCCACGCCGCGGTCGCTGTTGATGATGAGATTGAGTTTCTCGCCATCCTTGCGCAGCTTGTCGAGGCGGGCGGTGAGGGCGTCCAGGGTGGTGTTCTCGCCATCGACCTGGATCACGTCTTCCTTGGCGATGGTGATGACGGCCTTGGTCTGCGGTTTCAGATCCTGGGCGGTGGACGAACTGGGCAGCTGGGTCTTCAGGCCCAAGGCCGGAATCACGTTCAGGCTGATCAGCACGAAGAAGACCAGCAGGAACATCATCACGTCGATCATCGGGATGATCTCGACGCGGGCCTTCCGTTTTTTGGGTTCGTCCCAACTGCGCATGCCACACTCCTCGAAGCTTCGTTATACGATTTGTAGCGCTATAGTTTTTATAGCGATGCGCAGCGTAGCGAGGAAATGTGTCGTGCGTATTACACCATGCCGGTTTGCGTTAACCCGAGTGAAGAAAATGTTGCCTGGGGTTATCCGCAAGTCCGCAGGTGTGCCAGCGGCTGACGCCTGCCGGCGACAGCGTGCGGCCTGCCATCAGCGCCGTGGCACGGGCATGCGGGGCAGCATGGACAGCAGCAGCTTGCACAGGTAGACCACGATCAGCGAGCCCGAGAGATCGCCGATGGACATGACGATCAGGCCGCTCCAGAAATCCGGATAGACCCCGCGCATGACGAACCAGATCAGCTGGAACAGCGGATTGGAGAGCGCATAGAGCAGGATGCAGGCCATCAGCCGGGTGGTGTTGAGGTTGCCCAGGTTGCGCCCCAGGTCCATGCCGGAGAGGGTGAGGCGGTAGGCCAGGTAGGGGGCGCCGGCCGAGATCAGGCAGTAGCCGGCGGCAGCGATGAGGTCATGCGGGAACAGTTGATAGGTGGCCGCCGTGGCCAGGGAGCCCACCAGCAGGCCCACGCAGCCGGCCTCGGCAAAGAGCAGGGTGCAGATCAGGCGCACGCCGGCGGGCAGGTAGATCCAGGCGATGCCCTCGGTGAACTGGGTGCGCCGGAACAGCCATTCGTTGATCGAATAGAACAGGAAATAGCACAGCGCCGTGCCGGCGATGGCGGCCAGGTGGGTGCGCAGGACGGAACGATGGTCGGGCGAGGCTTGCATGGCGAGGGGAGGCTGGGACATGCGGAACGGCGCGTATGTTACCCAATGCGGCGGGGCGCTGCACCTCAACAATTTTCAGCAGTGTGGCGCGCCAGCCTCGCAAATCAACGCGCAAACGGGCCCGATGGACGAATTGCTGCCGGCCAAGACGGTAAAGTTTGCACTTTCCGGCAGGCCCGGCGTATGATTCGCTATCAATTCTGGAACGATGTCGCGCGCGCGTGTTACGCGCGCTCCGTACGTAACGCGTTCCTGACTTGCAAGACAACAACCAACACCATCGCCATATGGGTAAAAACAAGCGGCCGGCGGATATCTACCTGAGATTTCTGCAACTGGCCGAAGCACTCCGGGGGATTGCCGTCACTGGCTACGCTGGATCCGCTCGAAGACCGGATCCTGGCTTTCATCGCCCGTGCCGGGCAGGAGCAGCAACGCCTGTCGGTGCGTGACCTGATGGCGCAAAGCGAATTCGGATCGCCCGCGATGCTGCATGCGCGCCTGAAATCCATGCGCGAGAAGGGCTGGATCGTGCTGGCCGATACCGAAGATCCGCGCCGCAAGCAGGTCGAGCTGAGCCAGGCTGCCTGGCTGCATTTCGACAAGCTCTCCAAGTGCCTGGTGCAAGCCACGCGCGACAAGTAATCTCCCCCCCCCGTCATACGGCTGTCATGCTGCGGACATACCGGGCCGTTAATCTCACGGCCTCGCTGCGGCGCTGACTGCCTGCCGCCTTGCAGCTCATTGTCCCGGATGGTTTCGATGCGACTGCTTTCCCTTTTTTCTTCCCGCGCCGCTTTCCTGTGTTCACTGTTGCTGGGTGCCTGCGCCTTGTCGGCCAGTCCGGCCCGGGCCGCCGATCCCCACAAGCTGTGGGAAATCACCAGCCAGCAATGCCTGCCCAACATGCAGTCCACCGGCCAGCCGCAGCCATGCGTGATGGTCGATCTGGCGCGCGGCTTCGTGGTGCTCAAGGATCTGGTCGGTCCCGCGCAATACCTGCTCATGCCGACCCGTCGCCTGACCGGCATCGAAAGTCCGGAGTTGCTGGCGCCGGATGCGCCCAACTACTGGGCTTATGCATGGGAGCAGCGCGGGCGTGTGGCGCAGGCCCTGGGCCGTCCGCTCTCCGATGAACAGCTGGGTATTGAAATCAATTCGGCGGCCGGCCGTTCGCAATTGCACCTGCATCTGCACATCGACTGCATGCGCCGCGATGTGGCGGCCAGCCTCGACGATCACCGGGGTGACCCTTTGCAGCAATGGCTGCCGTGGTATTTCGAAGGCCATCGCTACTGGGTCATGCGCCTGCCCGCCGATGCGCTGGCACTGCACGACCCCTTCAAGCTGGCCGCTGCCCGCAGCGCCTATGCGGCCGACAACATGGCCTCGCAGTCACTGCTGCTGACCGGGGCGCGTTTTGCCGATGGCAGCACCGGCTTCTTCCTGGTCAACATGCCGGTCAACTTCGACCGCGAGGAACAGGGCAGTGCCGAAGTGCTGATGGATCACGACTGCCGCTGGTAAGTCAGCACATTCACTCGGCGAATTCGCGCACCAGCGTATCGAACACCAGCCGCAGGCGCGGCGGCACCGGTCCGCGTTGCGGGCGGTAGAGGTACATGTCCCAGGGATCGGGTTCGTGATCAGTCATGACGGGGACCAGCCGTCCTGCCGCGATGTCGTCCTCGCACAGGAACCCGGCGATCTGGCCGATGGCCACGCCACTTCTCACCAATAAATATTCGCCCTCGGAATCATCGCAGAGGAAGCGGGCGTGATCGGCCATCCACTGGTTCTCCTGCGCGAACAGCCAGGGCCAGGGGCGGCCCGTACCCCGGTCCAGCATGGCGGTGCAGGGCAGGGCGCGCAGGGTCTCGGTGTCCTCAGGGGCCCCATGGCGGCGCAGGAAGCGCGGCGTGGCCACCACATGGAAGCGCACCTTGCCCAGCCGCCGCACCACGAACCGGTTGTCCGGCACGGTGCCGACGCGGATGCCGATGTCGATCTTCTCTCCCACCACGTCGGCGCGCTGATCGGTCAGGCGCAGGTCGAAGCGCAAGCCGGGATGCGCCTGCGCCAGTCGCTCCACGATGGGCAGCAGGCGGCTGCGACCCAGTGCCGACGGTGCGGCCAGGCGCACCAGTCCGCTCATCTCGTCGGCCGGGCTGGCGGCCTCCGTTTCGAAGAGTCCATCCAGATCACGCAGGCTTTCGCGTGCGCGTTCGGCGAGCGCTTCGCCGAAACTGGTGATGCGCACCTGGCGCGTATTGCGATGGAACAGCATCTCGCCCTGCAGGCGCTCCAGTTCCTGGATGGCGCGGGTGACGGCTTGCGGTGAAATGCCGAGCCGGATCGCGGCTTCCTTGAAGCTGCCAGTGTCGGCGGCAGCGCAGAAGATGCGCAGCATCTCCAGTCGGTTGAGCATGATGATTCCTGAAAATGGAATTCTGTAATCTTATCATTTCCATTGTTTGGCATAGTGGCGGCACCCATAATCCTTCCATCGACACGCAGCAACCGCAAGCCAACCCCATCACTGGAAAGGATTCATCATGAGCAACAACATCAAGGACAAAGTCGTCGTCATCACCGGTGCCAGCAGCGGCCTGGGCGAAACCACCGCACGTCACCTGGCTGCACTGGGCGCCAAGTTGGTACTCGGTGCGCGCCGCACCGATCGTCTGGAAAAGCTGGTGGCCGACATCACCGCCGCCGGTGGCCAGGCCATCGCCGTGACCACCGACGTGGCGCGCCGCGACGACGTGGAAGCCCTGGTCGCAAAGGGTGAGCAGCACTTCGGCCGCATCGACGTGCTGGTCAACAATGCCGGCATCATGCCGCTGGCCCCGATGGCCAAGCTCAAGGTCGAAGAGTGGGACCGCATGATCGACGTCAACGTCAAGGGCGTGCTCTATGGCGTAGCCGCCGCGCTGCCGCGCTTCGCTGCGCAGGGCTCGGGCCACATCATCAATGTGTCGTCGGTGGCGGGCATCAAGGTCTTCGCCGGCATGGGCACGGTCTACAGCGCCACCAAGTTCGCGGTGCGCGCCCTGACCGAAGGCCTGCGCGCCGAAGCACCGGACGGTGTGCGCACCACCATCATCTCCCCGGGGGCGGTGGATTCCGAACTGAAGACCCACAGCAGCGACCAGGAGACCTCGGAAGCCCTGCTGGCCTGGTATGAGGCCAACCAGATTCCGGCCGATTCGGTGGCGCGTGCGATTGCCTATGCCATCGAGCAGCCGGCCAATGTGGATATCAGCGAAGTGGTGCTGCGTCCGGTGGCGCAGGAATTCTAAGTTTTCCACAGCCGTTTTCAGCCGGTTCGATCTGACGGCACCGTCGGGCAGCCTTGCCCGGCGGTGCCGTTTTTCGTTGGCTTGTCATCCTGCCATTGCCGAATCGGTAATGATTTCACGGCGGCATGTTGTTTGCTTCAAACGCCGCCATGACGCCGTGCAGACAAGCACCGTCCTTTTCTATATGATTGCCGACCCAAAAAGAAGGAGTGATCGATGGCGAACGCGTGCGGTGTGGATTTCGGCACCTCCAATTCCACGGTCGGCTGGATGCGTCCGCAGGCCGGGGATTCCCTGCTGCTGCCGCTGGAAGACGGCAAGGCCACGCTGCCTTCGGTGGTGTTCTTCAATGCCGACGAGAACAGCTTCAGCTATGGCCGCGCCGGTCTGGGCGAATACCTGGCTGGCTACGAAGGCCGCCTGATGCGCTCGCTGAAGAGCTTGCTCGGTTCCGGCGCCATCGATGGCCAGACGGAAGTGGGCGGCCGGGCGCTGCCCTATCGTGGCCTGCTTTCGCAGTTCATCGGTGAACTCAAGCAGCGCGCCGAACGCGCGGCCGGGACTTCGTTCTCCAAGGTGGTGCTGGGCCGTCCGGTGCACTTCGTCGATGAGGATGCGGCCGCCGACCAGCTGGCCCAGGATACGCTCGAAGAGATCGCGCGCGATGTCGGTTTCAAGGACATCGCCTTCCAGTTCGAACCGATTGCGGCCGCCTTCGATTACGAGTCGCGCATCGACAAGGAAGAGCTGGTACTCATCGTCGACATCGGCGGCGGTACCTCCGACTTCTCGCTGGTGCGCCTCTCGCCCGAGCGCGCGGCGCGCAGCGAGCGGCGCGAGGACATCCTGTCCAATGGCGGCGTGCACATCGGCGGCACCGACTTCGACAAGTATTTCAGCCTGGCCTGCGTGATGCCGCTGCTGGGCCTGGGCGGCCGCCTGCAGGGCAATGCCGAGATCCCCTCCAGCTATTACTTCAACCTGGCCACCTGGCACACCATCAACCAGCTCTACACCCGCAAGGCCTGGCAGCAACTGCAGGACGTGGCGCGCGAAGTGGCCGACCGCGAGCGCTTTGCGCGCCTGCTGGACGTGGTCGAGCAGCGTTGCGGCCACTGGCTGGCGCTGCAGGTGGAGGCGGGCAAGATCGCGCTCTCCAGCGCCGAGCAGACCCTGCTGGACCTGGACCGCCTGCGCCAGCCGGAGCGATTGCCGCTCCTGCGCAGCGACTTCAACGGTGCCGTCGATCACCTGGTGCAATCGGTGGAGCAGACCGTGCTGGCGCTGTTGCAGCAGGCCGGCCTGCGCGCCGACGATATCGACAGCGTGTTCTTCACCGGCGGTTCCAGCGGCGTGCGCCTGCTGCGCGAACGCATCAGTGCGCTGGCACCGCAGGCGCGGCATGTGGAGGGCGACCTGTTCGGCAGCATCGGCAGCGGCCTGGCCATCGACGCTGCACGCAAGTTCGGCTGACGCCGCAGCAGGGCCTGGCTGCTATACAATGCGGCGACCCGGTCCGGATCGCGTGGGTTTGAGGCGATATGAAGCAAATCGCCCGCCACGGCTTCGCGACCGCCCGCATTGAACTGCCTCGCGGATCTGCCCCGCACCGACATGAAACCTTCTGCCGAATCCTTCGTGCGCCGCGTGCGCAGCAAACTCGACGAACTGTCCAGTACCGAACGCCAGCTGGCCGACTTCCTGCTGGAGTTCCCGGGCGAGCTGGCCAGCTATGCCGGCAACGAGCTGGCGCAACTGGCGGGCGTGTCGCCGTCGACCGTGAGCCGCTTCATCCGCCGCGTCGGTTACGAGAGCTACGAGGAAGCGCGCCGCCACGTGCGCGAGGAACAGGAGACCGGCTCCCCGCTGTTCCATGCCAGCAGCCCCGGCGCTGCGCGCCAGGTGCGTTCGGTGGCGGCGCACTTCCAGCAATCCCAGCAGAACCTGGCGGCCACCTTCGAGCGCCTCTCCGACGCCACCCTGGCCGAGATCGCCCGCGCCATCGTCAACGCGCCCCAGGTGCTGATCTTCGGCAGCCGCAGCAGCCAGGCCTTTGCGCTCTACCTGCGCTGGCAGATCATCCAGGTCTTGCCGCGCGTGACCTGCCTGCCGGGGCCGGGCGAGACCCTCGCGGAATACACTGCCGGTCTGTCCGAGCGCGATTGCGTGATCGTCTTCGGCACGCGCCGCCAGACCGGGCAGATGGAACGCCTGCTGGAGGCCGCCACGCGCGCCGGATGTTATCTTCTCTACATCAGCGACCAGGCCTCGGCCGACTATGCTTTGGCCACCTGGTCGCTGCAGGCACATTGCCGCGGTCCCGGCTCGCTGGACAATCATGTCGGCGTGATGGCGCTGTGTGATCTCTTGTCCACCCTGGTGATCGAAGCCAGTGGTGCCGCCGGACGCAAGCGGCTGGCGGCAGTGGAGCAGGAGCATGAGGAACTGGGCGACTTCGATTGAGTTGCCGGGCTGGAATGTCGGACGACTGCCTGCTTCCAATATTGAAATCGTGATTTCAGGCACTTCAATTTTCTGACTCCCGATTTTCATGCGTGCCGCCCCGCGCCGGTGCGGCGACCGTGCTGCCTGCCCTCTTGCGGCGCATGCCGGGCGTTCCCGGCCGGTCATTTCCTCCTGAAATCCTGATTTCATCCCTCCAAAATGGCTGGCACGCAGATTGCTAATGCAGCTGCATGAGTGAAATCTCAATTTCAATAAACAATATATATTGAAATCTAGCTTTCATTTCTGGGCATGCTGGACTACAGTAGTTTCACGGCCGCAAGGTCAGGTGGCCGTGGTCTCCCAGCCTCGCATCACCCGATGCACATACCGAGCAGCACTCATTGGACCTTCCAACGCAAGAGGAGCAGACCATGGCCGGACCCACACTTTCATCGCCCGACCTGCCGCACTCGCCGCGCGTGGCCGAACTGGACGGCGCGCTGGACAAGATCGGGGTGACCCGTTCGCATCACACCATCATCTTCCTGATTCTGATCGGCTGCCTGTTCGACGCCTTCGAACAGAACGCCATCGGCCTGGTCGGCCCGCTGCTCAAGCAGCAGTGGGGCCTGACGGCGACCGACATCGGCCTGCTCAATACGGTCACCTTCGCCAGCGCCGCCATCGGCCGCATCGTCTCCGGTCTCGTGGCGGACCGTTATGGCCGGCGCGTCATGCTGAGCCTGGACCTGCTGCTGTTCACACTGGGAGCCGGCATCTGCGCGCTGGCCCCGGACCTGACGGTGATGGCTGTGGGCCGAGCCATCGTCGGTTTCGGTCTCGGCGGTGAAATCGCCATTGCGGTCACCATGCTGGCCGAATTCTGTTCCAGCAAGTTCCGTGGCACCGCCGTGGGCCTGGTCAATGTGGGCGCGGGCGGCATGGGCAATTTCCTGGCGCCGGCCTTCGGCCTGCTGGTGTTTACCCT
Organism: Herbaspirillum sp. Her4; assembly: GCF_057961335.1. Classification (NCBI taxonomy): domain Bacteria; kingdom Pseudomonadati; phylum Pseudomonadota; class Betaproteobacteria; order Burkholderiales; family Oxalobacteraceae; genus Herbaspirillum; species Herbaspirillum sp. Her4. The sequence goes on from NZ_CM176330.1 coordinate 1,416,055, forward strand.
CTTTCCCGGTGAAAACAGCTGGCGCTGGCTGTTCTTCTGCCTGATGCTGCCGGCACTGCTGGGGGCCTTCTATCGCCGCTACATTCCGGAGACGCCGCGTTTCCTGCTCTCCCGCAACAAGATCGCCGAAGCCAATCAGGTGCTGGCGCGATTGGCCAGCGGCAAGCTCTCCGGCCCGGCGCCGCAAGGCCGTGACTGGATCAGCGACGATGGCAGCCGCCAGCAGGCCGCACCGGCCAAGGTGCGCTCCATGGAAATCTTCCAGGGCGCGCTGGCGCGGCGCACGCTGCCGCTGTGCATCGCCATCTGGATGACCTATGGCGCGCAGATCTCGGTGCTCACGCTCATGCCGACCATTCTGGTGAGCCTGGGCTACACCATCTCCAAGAGCCTGCTGTTCACCATGGTCATGCAGAGCGGCAGCCTGCTGGGGGCGATTGCCGCGTCGGTGTTCGGATTCCACCTGCCGCGCAAGCGCGTGCTGACCGCCGGTGCGATCTGCGCCTGCCTGGCGGCGCTGGCGATCGGCTTCCTGGCCAAGAGCATCGTGCTGATCCTGGCGGCGGGTGCGGTGTTCCAGTTCTTCGTGCTGCTGCTCAACACCACCATCTGGATCTTCGCGCCCGAGCTGTATCCGACCCGCGTGCGCGCCTTCGGCACCGCCTTCATCCTCGCCACCGGTACGGCGGCGGGTGCTCTGATGCCGCTGGTCGCTGGCCGGCTGTTCGATGCCTTCGGGCTGGCGGGCGTGTTCGGCATGATCGCCGCCATGTACGGCATCTTCACTGTTGCCATCCGCACCGTGCCCGAGACCTATGGCAAGTCGCCCGATGCACCGCTGGAGGAGACCGCGCCGGAGGCAGTGGTGCCGGCGGTCGCTGCACGTAGTTGATTTTCTTTTTCATGAGTCTGGCATGCCGCATATCCTGTTGATCAATCCCAATTCCTCCCAGGCCACCACCGAGATGATGGTGGCCATTGCCCGCACCTCGCTGCCAGCGGGATATGCCCTCAGCGGCGTGGGCGCGCGGCAGGGGCCGGAGATGATCGTCAATGCCGTGGAACTGGCGGCAGCGGGGGCGGAGGTCGAGCGCAACTGGCGCGAAGGCGGACGGCACAGCGTCGGGTGCATCATCAGCGCCTTTGGCGATCCTGGTATTGAGCGCCTGCGTGCGCTTGATGGCCGGCCCGTCGCCGGGCTGTGTGAAGCGTCGATGCTGGAAGCAGCCGAGGGTGGACGCCGCTTCGGTGTGGCCACCGTCACGCCGGAGCTGGCTGATGTGATTGGCGAAAAAGCGCAGCAGGCGGGTGTCGGTGCGCTCTACACCGGCATTCGTCTGACCGCCGGTGATCCGCGCGCGCTGGCGGCCGATCCGCAGGCACTGGTAGAGGCACTGGCGCAAGCCGTGCGCGCCTGCGTGGAGCGCGATGGTGCCGAGGCGGTGGTGATCGGCGGCGGTCCGTTGGGGCAGGCGGCGATGGCACTGGCGCAGCGGTTTTCGGTGCCGGTGATCGCGCCGATTCCGGCGGCCGTGCGCTACTTGCTAAAGGCCTTGCAAGCCATGGAAGCAGCCGCCTGAATCTTGAACGTCGATTGCGGCATCATCCACCGTTCGTCCTGAGTAGACCCGCGAGGGTCGTATCGAAGGCGTGGCTACGGTAACAAGGCAGGTGCGCCTTCGATACGCCGCGCTGCGGCTACTCAGGTCGAACGGCAGGTTTGGTGCGACATGTTCATAGCATCGCCAGCGGCTGCTTGCGCCGTGGCGGTGGAAAGGCCGCGTCCAGCTCACTGTAGTCATTTTCGTTCAGATGCAGCGCCAGGCAGGCCCGGTTGGCCTCCACGTGCGCGACATCGGCGGCCTTGGGAATGGCGATCACCCCGGGACGTCGCAACACCCACGCCAGCGCCACCTGCGCCGGTGTCACGCCGTGGCGCTGCGCGACCGCCTTCAGGGCCGCCTGCTTGAGGATGCGTCCTTGCTCGATGGGCGAATAGGCCATCACGGCTACGCCGCTTTGTTCGGCCTGCGGCAGCAGGTCATATTCGATCCCCCGGCGCGAGAGGTTGTACAGCACCTGATTGCACAGCACCTGCTCGCCACCGGGCGCATCGGCCAGCTCGTCCATGTCGTCGGTGTCGAGATTGCTGACGCCCCATCCGCGAATTTTTCCCTGCGCCATCAGGGTCTCCATGCCCGCGATGGTGGCCGACAGCGGATGCGATCCGCGCCAGTGCAGCAGGTAGAGATCCAGATGATCGGTGCCCAGGCGCTTGAGGCTGGCCTCGCAGGCGGCGATGGTGCCGCGCTCGCTGGCGTTGTGCGGCAACACCTTGCTGACCAGATAGACCTGTTCGCGGCGGCCGGCGATGGCTTTGCCGACCACGCGTTCGGACTGGCCATCAGCATACATCTCTGCGGTATCGATCAGCGTCATGCCCAGGTCGATGCCGGCCTGCAGGGCGCGAACCTCGGTGCTGGCGGCCGCGGCGGACTCGCCCATGTTCCAGGTGCCCTGGCCCAGGGCCGGGACTTGCGCGCCATTGCGCAGGGTGATCATTGGAATGGGCTGCATGCGGGGCTCCTTCATCGGTGGCGGGAAATCATTAGAACCCATTTTGCGCATCGGTTCATCGCGCCCGGCTTATTTCCCCTATTCATGCGGTCATGCCGTGTGGCAACTCCCGGCGTGCCGCGCCGATTGTGGGCACAGGCAACTGGTGGCATGATCGCAGCCAATCAAAAAAGGAATCGGGGGAAAGTCCATGTTGCGTCGTTTGCGTACCGCCTTCGCCAAGTACTGGGCGCGCTGGCTGCTGGCGCTGTTGCTGATCGGCCTGGCCGAGGCGGTGGTGGTGGGTGTGCTGCCCAATCGCGTGGTCGAGCGCATGGACCTGTTCTTCTATGACTTGCGCATGCGTGTGGCCAAACCGGCGCTGGATCCGCGCATCGTCATCGTCGATATCGACGAGCGCAGCATCAACGAGCTGGGCCGCTGGCCCTGGAGCCGCGACCTGGTGGCCAAGCTGGTGGAGCAGATGACGCAGGCCTACCAGGCGCAGTCAGTCGGTTTCGACGTGGTCTTCGCCGAGCCCGACACCACCTCCGGCTATGGCCGTCTGGAAGACCTCGCGCGCGGACCGTTGAAGGACGTGCCGCAACTGGCACAGCAATTGCGCCTGCTCAAGCCGCAGATGGATTACGACGCACGCCTGGCCGCCGCCCTGCAGGGCCAGCCGGTGGTGATGGGCTATGCCTTCTCCAATGAGGGCGGGGCCGTGATCAAGGGGCAGTTGCCACCGCCAGCCTTCAGCGTGGCCGCCCTGGGCGGGCGCGATGTGGAGGTGGTGCGCTGGCGCGCCTATGGTGCCAACCTGCCGCAGCTGCAAGCGGCGGCGCGTGCCGGTGGCTTCTTCAACCCGGTGCCCGATGATGACGGGCTGATCCGCACGGTCTCGCTGCTGGCGCGGCATGGCGACAACTTCTATGAGTCGCTGGCCTTGGCGACGGCCCGGGTGGCGGTCGATGGCAAGCGCATCAAGCCGGTCTTCCTGACCGGCGCGGATGGACTGCTGGGGAATCAGAAGGAGACCTACGATGCGCTCGCCGCCATCGCCGTGGAGGCGCGTCCCCAGCCGCTGATCATTCCGGTGGAGCGCGGGCTGACCACGCTGGTGACCTATCGCGGACGTGGCGGACCGCAGGGCGGTGCCTATCGCTATGTACCGGCAGTGGACGTGATCCGTGGCACCTATCCGCACGACAAGCTGGATGGCCGCATCATGCTGGTCGGGACCACCGTGCCTGGCCTGAACGACCTGCGGGCCACGCCGGTGAGTCCGGTCTATCCCGGGGTGGAGATCCACGCCAACCTGATCGCGTCCATCATCGATGATGATTTCAAGACCCGCCCCGATTTCGCGGCGGGCTATGACGGCTTGCAGGTGGCGCTGGCCGGCCTGCTGCTGGGTTTGATGTTGCCCGCGCTGGGGCCGCTGGCCTCGGTGCTGCTGTCGCTGGGGACGGCGGCCGCTTTGGGTGGACTCAACTACTGGCTCTATGACAGCGCCGGCCTGGTGCTGCCGCTGGCGTCGTCGCTGCTGCTGGTGGCGCTGCTGTTCATCAGCAATCTGGCCTGGGGCTACCTGTTCGAATATCGCAACCGCAAGGCCATCGTCAACCTGTTCGGCGAATATGTGGCCCCGGAACTGGTGGCCGAAATGGCGGCCAATCCGGCCAGCTACAACATGGAAGGCGAGATCCGCGAACTGACCGTGATGTTTTCCGACGTGCGCGGGTTCACCACCATCTCCGAAAGCTTGCAGCCCAACGAGCTGCGTGAATACATCAACATGTATCTCACCGCCATGTCCGAAGATATCCGTGGCAATCGCGGCACGCTCGACAAGTACATCGGCGACGCCGTGATGGCCTTCTGGGGCGCGCCCCTGGATGTGCCTGATCACGCCGCCCGCGCGGTGGCCACGGCATTGAAGATGCAGCAGACCACGCTGCTGCTCAACGAGGAATTCACGCGCCGCAACTGGCCGCCGCTGAAGATCGGCATCGGCTTGAACAGCGGCCAGATGCGCGTGGGCGATATGGGTTCGCGCATCCGCAAGGCCTATACGGTGATGGGCGATGCGGTCAATTTGTCCTCGCGCCTGGAGTCGATCACCAAGGTCTACGGGGTGGGGGTAATGGTCGGTGATGCCACGCGCCAGGCCGCGCCGCAGTTTGCCTATCGCGAATTGGACCGGGTGCGGGTGAAGGGCAAGAACGAACCCGTGCCGATCTTCGAGCCGCTGGCCGTCGAGAGCGAACTCGATGCCGGGTTGCGCGCGGAAGTCGAGCAATGGCATGCGGCGCTGGCGCTGGTGCGCGCGCTGCGCTGGGAGGAGGCGCAGGCCGCCATCGAAGCGCTGCAGGCCGCGCACGCGCGGGGACTTTATGCGCTCTACCTGGAGCGTATTGCGCACTATCGCCAGTCGCCGCCGCCGGCCGATTGGGATGGCGTGACGACCTTCGATACCAAATAAAAAGACCTGGTCAGTCCGCCGCATTTTCCCTGGGGAAATCAGCGCGGTGTGATCGCCGCGTGACTTGTTTTGCACAAACGTTCTCATCCGCTGGCACTTCACGAAAATCTTTGCATGTTGAAACCGCAAATCATTTCCGAGTGGCAATCAAGTGCTGTGCAATCAGCCGCAAACGCCCGCTGGAAGCGGTTTTTCAGCGATTCTTGTCGACGCGGTCAGGACTAGTCAGTATACTTTACAAGCATCAAGAGTGATGTTGCCTGGCAAGGCGGCGTCGCTGCCGGACGCGATTGATCCCTCCTCCAAGAAGTGGAATATCGGTGTCCGGGCGCATCTGCTTCAGGGGTTCCTTTTCGTCTTGTTGTTCGCTTCCGTGGTCCGGGTACCTGCGTGCCGGCCACGCATTGCGTCCGCGCGATCCATGTGCTGACGTCAGTGCAGGCGGCTGGCCGGATGGGAGGGTGGCAGTGACAGCGTGGCTTGCCGCCGCGCTGCGCAACAAGAAAACTGGGAGGGCTCGCCGGGGGGCGGGTCACAGAGACGATGAAACGATGCTTTGGGCATTCTCTGATGGGGATGGCGCTGCTGGGCAGCGCCGTCGCCGCGTGGGCGCAGCCGCAGCCGGCACCACAGGCTTCCGCCGTGGCGGTGGGCAGCGCGCCAGTCCGCAACGACGAACGATTCGACATCACGCGCTTCGCGGTGGAGGGCAACACCTTGCTGACCCAGGCCAGGGTCGACGAAGCGGTCACGCCTTTCCGCGGCCCCGGCCGCGTCTATGGCGACATCCAGCAGGCGCTGGAAGCCCTGGAGAACGCCTATCGCAGTGCCGGGTATACCGCCGTGCAGGTCAGCGTGCCGGAGCAGGAACTGACCGGCGGCGTAGTGCGCCTGCAGGTGGTCGAGACGGTGGTGGGCAAGGTGGTGGTGAGCGACAACCGCCATTTCAGCGAGCAGAACATCCGCGCCAGCATTCCGCAGCTGGTGGAGGGCAGTGCTCCCAACCTGCGGCGCATTTCCGAATCGGTGCAACTGGCCAACGACAATCCGGCCAAGCAGGTCAACGTCACGCTCACCGCCTCCGAATCCACCAACCAGATCGATGCGGCCATCACGGTCAAGGATGACAATCCCCTGCGCGTGATGCTCAACGTCGACAACAGCGGCAACCGTGATACCGGGCAATGGCGCACCGGCGTGGCCGTGCAGCACTCCAACCTGTTCAACCGCGACCATGTGGCCACGGTGGCCTACACCACCTCGCCCGACAGTCCCTCGGGGGCCAAGGTCGACCTGTATTCGCTGGGTTATCGTCTGCCCATGTATGGGCTGGGTGACAGCCTCGATTTCATCTACGGCAAATCCAACGTCACATCGGGCCAGACGCTGGCGGTCAACTCCACGCTCAACATCACCGGCCGCGGCGAAATCTATGCGCTGCGCTGGAACCACTACTTTGCCCGCAGCGGCGAGTGGAGCAGCAAGCTGGTCTTCGGTGCAGACTACAAGAAGGTCGATTCCAGCTGCAACATCAATGGCGGTCTGCTCAATGGCGCCTCGCTCAATACCTGCCTGCCGTATTCCACATTGCCGCTGTCGGTGAGCTACAGCGCCCAGCAACAGGGCGTGGGACAGGTGCTGGACTACAACCTTGGCATCGCCCGCAACATGGCCACCGGCGAGGCGCGCCGCAACGACGCGCTGCAGGTGACGGACCGTTATTCGCTCTTCACCGGTTCGCGCCAGTCGATGGACAATTTCATCATCGTGCGGGGCGGTGCAAGCTGGTTCAAGGTCTTCCAGAATGACTGGCAGGTACGCCTGGCCAGCAGCTTGCAGGTCTCTCCCCATGCGCTGCCGCCGGTGGAACAGTTCGGTCTGGCCGGGGCTAATACCGTGCGCGGCTTCACCGAGCGCGCGGTGGCCGCCGACAGTGGTGCGGTGGTCAATGCCGAACTCTATACCCCGGATCTGCTGGTCAAGAGCGAAGCGCGCGGCAACCTGCGTCTGCTGGGTTTTTTCGATGCCGCGCGCGGTGCCAACAACAACGTGACTGCGGCCTCGACGGTGCCGTCCACGCTCACGCTGGCCAGCTTCGGCGCCGGGTTGCGCTATACGCTGGGACGTGACTTCACCTTGCGCCTGGATGTGGCGCGGGTTCTGCTCAACGGCAATTCCGTCACCGAACAGCGGGGCGATCTCAACGCCCACCTGAGTGCCATCCTGGGGTTCTGACATGACATCACCATCCACTCCCGCACCAGCCCCGGTTCCGCCGGCCATCGAACTGCTGCCGCCCTCGATCACGGTACGCGTCGGCAAGCGCCGCCTGACGCTTTCCTGGCGGGCGCGCAAGCCCTTGCCGCTGCTGCTGTCGCGTCTGTTGCAGCGTGCGTGGAAGCGGGCGCTCGCGCCCGGGTTGCGGCTGTCGCTGGCCGCCGCCGCCGTGTGTGGCGCGTGGCAGGCCCCGGCGCTGGCCGCCGCGCCTGCGCCCGGTACCTTGCCCACCGGCTGGAGCGTGGCCAATGGCAATCTCAGCTTCAGCCAGAACGGCAACACGCTCAACATCAACCAGTTGTCGCCGCAGGCCATTGCCCGCTTCGCCTCGTTCAGCATCGGTGCCGATGCGGCGGTCAACGTGGCCCAGCCGAGTTCGTCCGCGGCCTTGCTGGCCAAGGTGGCCGGTGCCGACATCTCGCAGATCTACGGCAAGCTCTCGGCCAATGGCACGGTGGTGCTGTACAACCCCAATGGCGTGGTGATCGGGCCCGGCGGTACGGTGGATGCCGCCCGCTTCATCGCGACCTCCCTGGCCATCAGCGACAACGACTTTCTGGCTGGCCGTCTCAATTTCATCAAGGACGGCAATGCCGGCCTGGTGGACAACCAGGGCAAGATCAGTTCGGCCACCGGCGGCAGCGTCTACCTGATTGGCGGCAGCGTGTCCAACAGCGGCATCATCACCAGCCCGCAGGGCGAGGTCATCCTCGCAGCCGGCCAGACCGTGACGCTGGCCGATACCGCCACCCCGGGCGTGACCGTGAACGTGACCGGCAGTGCCGGCAACGTCACCAACCTCGGCACCATCACGGCCGAAGCCGGGCGCATCGGCGTGGCGGCGGGCCTCATCACGAATGGTGGCGTCATCAATGCCTCCAGCGTGGTGCGCGAGGGCGGACGCATCTTCCTGCGCGCCTCGGGCAATCTGACCACCACGGCCAGTTCCGGCATCAGTGCCGATGGCACCAAGGGCGGCAATGTCACGCTGTATGCCGCCAATGCCGCCTTCATCGATGGCGATGTGTCGGCGCTGGGCGCGCCAGGGCAGGGTGGATTTGTGGATACCTCCGGGCTGAAACGGCTGGATGTGGTGAAGGTGCCGAAGGTCGGGACGGGCGGGACCTGGCTCATCGATCCGCATGATCTGGAGGTGGTGCCCAACACCACAACGAACGTCAGCTTCGATGGCTGTTCGTCCTACGCGGTCACCTCCACCGATAGTGGCGCGACGATTTCGGCGGCGACCATTTCCAATCAGCTCAGCAATGGTGTCAGCGTCAGCCTGACCACCGGCGATAGCGATGGCGTGGGCGGCAACATCACCGTCTCCGCCAACATCACCAAGAGCGGCGGCGCGGACAGCACACTGACGCTCAACTCCGCCAACAACATCAGCATCCGGGCCAACATCATCAGCGAGAGCGGACGGCTTGGGCTGACCCTCAACAGCGGCTATGTGCAGTCATCGCAAGAGAGCTTCTCGGAAGCCCGCATCATGGACGCGGTCAAGCCGCGCAATCTGAGTACCATCGACAATGGCGCACGCATCGTGCTGAACGGCGGCTCGCTGAGGGTCACCGATGATTCCGGCAACGGGGATCTGCTCATCAGCAATGGCACGGTCAACCTTGGCAGCGGCAACCTCTACGCCGCAGCAGTGCGCGTCAACAGCGCCGGTACGCTTACGCTCAACGGCGGCGGGGGCAATATCAATTCGCTCACCAACAACGGTACCGTCAGCGTCGCCTCCAACGGCGAGGGCAGATTGTCGGTCGGTAGCGATGGCATCACCAACAACGGTACGCTCAACATCAGCGGTCGCGTCAACTCCAGTGGTGATGTGACCAACAATGCCAATGCCACGCTGGTCCTCAATGGTGACGCTGCCGTGTTGAGCGTCACCGGCAATGCCAGTGTGAGCAACTATGGCACCCTGACGATGGCCGGCGGCAATGTCAGCGCGAGCTACATCCGCAACGAGACCAACGGCACCATGTCGGGCAATGGTACGTTGTCGATCAGTGGGTCGTTTACCAATGACGGTATCCTCGCACCAGGTGGCGACGGGACAGTGGGGCGTCTGGCGTTGCGGGCAACCGGCGACCCCAGCGATGCCAGCTTCAGCCAGGGCGATACCGGAAAAATGCTGATCGATATCGCAGGTGCCAGCGACGGCAGTTATGACGTGATCGAATTGACCGGATTCTCTTCGACCAGGCTGGACGGCAGCCTCAAGACTCGTCTGCTGGGCGGCTACTCACCCGCTGGCGAAGTGAGCATCAATGCCATCAACATCAGCGGCACTTCGTCACCGACTGGCTACTTCCGCTCCGTGACCGGGGATATCGTCACGGCGGGCGGACAGGAGAAGATGTTCAAGGCGGTCTACGGTGACAACGGCCTGGCGAACCTCTCCCTGCGCGGTGCCGAGACCTTCACTTATCAGCAGTACGGCTATTCGGAAGGGGGCTGGGAGGACCGCCAAAACTGGGTCAGCAACGCGACCGTAGGCAACGTGTCCACCTACATGCCGACCCAGATCGATACCGTGGTGATCTCGGGCAACCAGACCGTGAGACATGACAGTGTTGACGATACCATCGCCAATCTGCAGATCGCAGCGGGATCCGAGCTCAACCAGCGCGGCGGTACGCTGACGGTACGCAACAGCACCAGCAACAACGGCACGATCAGCGTCAACCGCATGAGTGGCTCGAACAACAGCATCGCTGCCCTGGTGCTCAATGGCACCACCAGCGGAAACGGCACGCTCAATATCGGCAGCACGGACTTCATCAACGGCGAGACGGTCCTGCTCAACGGAACCGTCACCTTGGCCAATGCCGCCCAGTCCAACATGACGGCGGAGCTGGTCGCCGGCAACCTGACCCTGGGCGGCGATGTCCGCCTGTCCAATCTGACCGTGTCCAACGGCACCGTGACCGGCAACGTCGGCTCGCGCCTGGTCGTGGCTGATGCCTTCAGCCAGACCGGCGGCAACCTGACCCTGGCTGATGCCGCGCTGTCGCAGGCTACCGGCTCGCTGGCCATCGGCAACATCACCGCCAACAATCTGGTGCTGCAGGCTGCCAATGGCAACCTTACCCAGAGCACCGGTACCTCGATGCGGGTGAAGTCGCAATTGATCGCCTCGGCCAGCAGCGGCATCACCTTCAACAACAGCGGCAACCAGATTGCCGGCTTTGCCGCCAACAACAGCGGCACCGGCGACATCACGCTGAAGAACGCGCTCAACACCAGCGATGCCAGCGCGGTCAGCATCAACGGTGTGACCACCGCGCGCGGCAACATCAGCATCGACAACACGGGCGGTGTGGTCACTTCGGCCATCGGCACCCGCGCCAGCTTCCTCGGCAGTCTGCCCAGCAATGCCAATGGCACGGCCATCAGTACCGACAGCAAGCTGGCCACCTTGGGCATCAACAGCACCGGCCAGCTCAAGAGCAGCAACGGTTCGGTCAGCGTGGTCACGCACAGCCCGCTGACCATCGGTTCGGGCGGCGTCAGCGCCACCGGAACCATTACCCTGACCGCGAGCGCCTCGTCGGGTAGCAACGACACGCTGACGGTCAATGGCGTGCTGGTTTCTACTGGCGGCAACATCACGCTGTCGGCGGGTGATTCGATGACCATCAACGCCAACATCTCCACCTCGCCGCCGGGCGTGGCGCTGCTGTCGGTGGATTCCGGCCAGGTGATCGGTTACGCCCAGGGCGTCACCATCGTCGACGCCAACGGGACGCGCACGCCGGTAGCGGCCAGCTCCAGCAGTTCCAGTTCCAGTTCCAACTCCAGCAGTACCAGCAGCAGCGCGTCCAACAGCCAGACCGCGCTGGCCGTGCAGCAGCAACAGAACCAGCAGAGCCGTGACTTGCAGGCCAGCCTGAACAACGCCCAGCTCACCGATACCGTGCCCGCCACCAGCGGCAATGTCGTACAGCAGACCGGTGCCACCACCCAAACCGTGGGCGGTACGACGGACCACTTTGGCGACGAAGGCGATGACCGCAAGCAGGCCAAGAAACCGCTGCCGATGTGCACCTGATAACCGGATGATGTGATCTTCATGAATTCCTTCAAGCAAACTTCGCCGGCCTCGGTCCGGCGCCCTCTGGCCGGGTTGATCCTGGCGCTGCTGCTTCTGCTGGCGGTGGCGACTGCTTTCGCCCAGTCGCAGCCGGTGGTGGGCCAGGTCACCCATCTGTCGGGTGTGCTCAGCGTGCGCCATGCGGACGGTGCACGCGTGGTGCTGTCGGTGAAATCGGCGATCCTGCAAGGCGATACGCTCATCACCGAGCGCGAGACCTATGCCCGCGTCAAGTTCGTCGACAACGGCGAGATCGTGCTGCGGCCGGGTTCCGAGGTGGCGGTGAGCAAATACCTCTATGACGAGAAGGAACCCAAGAATGATGCCGTGGCCATCGGCCTGGTCAAGGGCGGTCTGCGGGCGGTGACCGGGCTGGTCGGCAAGCGCAATCATGATGCCGTCAATTTCGATACGCCCACGGCCACCATCGGCATCCGCGGCACCCACTTCGGTGCCCTGTACTGCCAGGACGATTGCGCCGGCGTGCCTACCCCGAGCGGGCAGCCGCCGGCCAATGGCCTGCATGTGGATGTGGTGACCGGGGCCATCCAGGTCACCAACCCGAGCGGATCGCAACTCTACAGCGCCGGCCAGTTCGGCTTCGTCCCCTCGATCTCGCAGCCGCCGGTGATCGTGCCGCCGGCACAGGGCGTGACAGTGACGATGCCGCCGGCCATCAGCAGCAATGGCAACACCGGGACACAGAAGATCGGCGCGGCCAAGCTGGATGCCTGCGTGACCCAGTAAGGCGGGAGCGGCTGGCGGTAGACCAAGAGAAAAGGCACCGGCTCTGGAGCGCGGTGCCTTTGTCGTTGAGGGCGGGATGGATCAGAAGTCGAGCACGGTGCCCGTGGCCAGCATGCGCGGCTGGTGCGCGCTGTTGCCAGCCTTGATCTCGGCGGCGATCTCGTCCAGCTGCCCGGGTTTGGCGTGCGTGATCAGCACCTCGGGCCGGCCTTGCAAGTGTTGCAGTTCTTCCAGCAGCAGGCTGGGGCACAGGTGCTTGGACAGCAGCGCAAGCTCACGGTCGCGATTGGCGAACGCGGCCTCGATGATGAGGTAGCGCAATTGTCCGATGCGATTGAGCGCTTCCCACAGCGGCGGGCAGAGACAGGTATCGCCGCTGAAGGCCAGTGACGACCCGCTCACATGATTGCGCAGCTGGTAGCCGACCGCCGGCACCGTGTGCGCCGCAGGCAGCGGCGTGATGCTGCGCTGGCCCAGTTGCACCGGCTGGCCGGGCTCGACCGTGGCAAAGCGCAGGAAGGCTTGCTCGGGGGTCGGGATGACGCTGAAGTCGGGCCAGATATGCCAGTTGAAGATGTGCTTGCGGATGATCTCCATGGTCGCGGCCGTCGCGTGCATGGTCAGCGGCGTGCTGCGCATGTCGCCCACGCTGTCGATCATCAGCGGCAGGCAGGCAATGTGATCCAGGTGCGCATGGGTGATGAAAACGTGATCGATCTGCGCCAGCCGCGTCAGCGGCAGGTCGCCTACGCCAGTACCGGCGTCGATCAAAATATCGTCATCGATGAGCAGGGAGGTGGTGCGCATGCCATTGCCACCGATGCCCCCGCTGCAGCCCAGGATTTCTACACGCATTGTGATTGCCGCTCATAGAGTTGTGGGTTCCGGCCCTGCCGCACGGGTTGAGAGGGAACCTTGTTGCAGCCCGGAAACCCTTTTCCGGACTGGCTTTGCGGACGATGTGGCAAATTATGCAACACAGATGGATGGTAAGGGATACGGCTCATCAGCGCAATCGGGAGATCCCTGAACGCGGGCGCGGCCAAGGGGTGCTGGTCGCGGTTGCCGGCAAGCGCAGAATTGGCGGCCAAATCCCCTCAAGCTCGCTGCAAGACGGCGTGCGCTGCCGGTCTAGAATCGCGATGATGCCGAAAAAGCATCCGCCAGAAGTGCGTCGGCATTGCCCTTGCGCAATGATCGCGCCGTGTCCGTCCGCCAACGCTTCAGGGAGTCGCATGTTGCCAGCAGTCCACCCAGCAGCCCACACCTGCCAGACCGTCCAGTGCCTGCACTGCGGCGGACGGGAGCGGGCGGCATGAACGTCCCGGCCAGCATGCATGATCTCGCCCCCACGACCGGCGAGCACCGCGACATTGCCTATCGCCTGGAACGGCTGACCGAGCTGTGCCGCGAGCTGGGCAGCCAGCGCGACATTCCGCTGTTGCTGGAGCGCATCCTGCTGACCGCGCGCGACATCACGCGCGCCGATGGCGGCACGCTGTACCGCACCACCGACCATGGCGACGCGCTGCGTTTCGACATCTCCGTCAACCAGACCCTCAAGATGCACCAGGGCGGCAGCAGTGGCCAGGCCGTCTCGATTCCCGATATTGCCCTGACGCTTCCCGATGGCCAGCCCAACCTGGCGGCGGTCGCTGCCTATGCGGCCAACACCCGGGAGTCGGTCAACATCGCCGACGTCTACCAGGCCAGCGGCTTCAACTTCAACGGCATGCGCCTGTTCGACGAGAAGTATGGCTACCGCTCGAAGTCCATCCTGACCGTGCCGATGCAGGATCACGAGGGGGAACTGGTGGGGGTGTTGCAGCTCATCAATGCCATTGATCCCGACAGTGGCGTGCCGGTCCCCTTCTCGGAGACCGACCAGCGCTTCATCGAGGCCCTGGCCTCGCAGGCCGCCATGGCGATGACTAACCAGCAGTTGATCGCGCGCCTGGAAAACTTGTTCGAAAGCCTGATCAAGCTGATCAACATCGGCATCGGCGAAAAGTCGCCGCACACCGGCCGCCACTGCGAGCAGGTACCGCAACTGGCCATGATGCTGGCCGAGGCTGCGCACAACACCACCGAAGGCCCGCTGGCCGATTTCCGCATGACCGACGCCGATCGTCGCGAACTGTGGCTGGCAGCGCTGCTGCACGACTGCGGCAAGATCGGCACGCCCAGCCACATCGTGGAAAAAGCCACCAAGCTGGAAACCATCTTCGATCGCATCCACCTGATCGATACCCGATTCGAAGTGCTCAAGCGCGATGCCCAGATCCGCGTGCTGCAGGAGAAGCTGGCGCTGGGTAGCGCGCTCACGCCGGAGCGCTCCGCCGAGCTGGACGCCGGCCTGCAGGCCGAGTTTCTGCAGATGGAGGATGAGCGCGCCTTCCTGCGCAGGATCAACTACGGCAACGAAGGCATGCGCGCCGAAGACCAGCAGCGCGTGCTGGATATCGCCGAACGCAGCTGGCGCGGTCCCGACGGCCAACTCCGCAAGCTGCTCGATGACGAAGAGGCCGGCAACCTGCGCATCCGTGCGGGGACGCTAAACGATGCCGAACGCGCCATCATCAACAACCACATCGTCATCACCATCAAGATGCTGGAGTCCCTGCCGTGGCCCAAGCAGCTGGCCCGCGTCACCGAGTTTGCCGGTGGCCACCACGAGCGCATGGATGGCAAAGGCTATCCCAAGGGACTGACACGCGAGCAGATGTCGGTGCAGGCGCGCATCATGGCGGTGGCCGACATCTTCGAAGCCGTGACCGCCGCTGACCGTCCCTACAAGCGCGGCAATACCCTCAACGAGGCGGTCGATATCCTGGCCGGTTTCAAGGCGCGCAATCACATCGATCCGGATATCTTCGACCTGTTCGTGCGCGAACGCATCTACGAAAAGTATGCCGAGCAATTCATGCATCCCAGCCAGATCGACCCGGTCGACCTGTCGCGTATCCCCGGCCATGGCGGGTGAAGGCGCGACGGCATCGCCAAGCTGGGTTATGCTGTTGGCTTCATAAAGTCTCCCTTCATTGAAGACGCTGTGCGCACTGCGCGGCAGCGCATCGAGGAAAAGCATCACGTGTCCCAGGCAGTAATCCGATCGTCCGTTCCTTCCAGCCCGCCCGCCAGTTTCCTGCGCCGTCATTGGCGCGGTGATTATTCGCTGGGCCGTTCCTACTGGCTGCATACCGTCCTCCTGACTTCGCTGGTGCCGGCGCTGGCCATCTCGGTACTGGCGCGGCTGACCAATGACATGCCGGCGCGCTACGGCATGGCCGGCGTGCTGGGTATCGCCACCTTCAGCTACCTGGCCTGGACCTGGGGTGTGTGGGGCTGCTGGCGCTCGGCCAGCAAGCACGTGGCACGCGGCGGACGGCGCTGGGCCGAGGTGGTGGTCAAGTTCCTGATCGTGTGCGGTGCCATCAGCATGGTCACCAGTACCTGGCGGGCCGCGCATTCCGTGCGCGAACAGCTCGAGATCGCCCTGGGCAAACAGCTCGGGCCACCGGTGGTGTACCAGGTGCGGGTGGATGGCAAGTCGGTCCTGCTGCAAGGAGGGATGAACGACGGCGCGGCCGATGGGCTGGATGCGATCCTGCAGCAGCATCCTGGCGTGCAGACGGTGGTCCTGTATTCGGCCGGTGGCTGGGTGCGCGAAGGCAAGCTGGTGGGCGAGGTGATCCGCCGCCGCCGGCTCAATACCTATGTCGAGCAGGAGTGCTCGTCCTCCTGCACGCTGGCCTTCCTGGCAGGGCGTGACCGTGCCATGGATCCGCGTGCGCACATCGGTTTCCATACGCTCTATACGGTCGGCGGCGATGATCGCATCAACAAGAGTTTCGACCGCAAGCTGACCTTCGATACCTACGGCAAGCTGGGTCTGCCGCATGACTTCATCGAACGCATTGCCGATACCCCGGCGGCGCAGAGCTGGTATCCGGAGCTGGGCCAGCTGCTGCAGGCAGGTGTGCTGACGCGTCTGGCACCGGGCGGCGAGACCGCGCAACTGGCCACCATCGCTACCTCGCGCGACGTGCTGGAGGCGGAATTCAAGAAGGGGGCGCTGTTCGACATCATGGCCCGTTACCACCCCGCCGACTTTGCCCGCACCATCGACCTGGCCTGGGCCAAGGTACAGGCGCATGCGTCGGACGCCGAGATCCTGGCCGTGGGCCGCGAGCAGGTCGGCCTGTTGAGCCGGCGGCTGCTGCCGATTGCCTCTGATGCGTCACTGGCCGAATTCCAGCAATTGCTGCTGGACGAAGCTGTGGCCTTGCGCGGCATCAGCGTGGCGGCCTGCACCGAGCTGATCTACCCGCGTTCGCGCGCGGAGGCGGCGGCCGGGCGCGAGGCGCCGCAAGCGGCCTTGCCGCAGGAATTCGCCAATCGCGAACAGGTGATGACGCAGCGTCTGCTGCGTGACGCCGATCCGGCCAATGCCGGGCGCTACAGCCTGGCCGAGCGCACCCGCGTGATGCGCAAGGCACTTGCGCCGCTGACCCAGGAACAACTGAAATTGCTGTCTTCGCCCCTGCGCCGCCAGGCTGACCCGGACGCTACCTGCGACGCCTCCATCGCCTATCTGCGCGCAGTCATGCAGTTGCCGGCGGAGGAACGGCGGGTGGCCCTGCGCGTGCTCTACTCACGCAGCTGACACGTTCCTCATGGCCGATCTCCCAAGCTCCCGCCCCGCCTTCGCCGACAGTCTGCGCACGCTGTTGGCAGCGCTGGCGTGCGGCGTGGGCTATGCCTTGCTGGCCAGTCCCGCTGCCCATCTGCAGGACAGCACTACGCTGGCTCCCATCGCTGCGCCGGCACCGGCGCTGATGATCGCGCTGCTGTGGCGCAAGCCGGCGCGCGACTGGCTCCCTTATCTGCTGGCGGTGTTCGTGGCGATGATGGTGGTCGGCGATCGCGACAGCCTGCCGTGGCAGGTCGATGCCGGCTTTGCACTGCTCAACGTGGTGCAGATCGTGGCCTGCGTCCTGCTGGGGCGGCGCTTCGTCAGCCGCGACGGACAATTCGACGGGCTGGTCAGGCTGGGCCGTTTCCTGCTGCTGTTGCCGCTGGTGGCGGTGGCCGTGGTGGCGGCGCTGGGTGCCACGCTGGCTGCCGATGTGATGCCGGGCGGCTGGTGGGCCGAATGGCGCACGCTGTTGGTGGGGCATGGGCTGGCAATCCTGGTGTTGACGCCGGCCGTGCTGACGTGGTCAGACGGTGCCTGGCGCAGGCTGTTCCATGACCGCATCACCCTGCTGGGCGCGCTGGCGGTGAGCGGCGTGCTGCTGGCTTGCGCGGGCTTGGGCTGGTCGGGCGAGGTGCAGCGCGTGCTGCTCTCGCTGGCGCTGGCCGGCGCCGCGCTGTATGGCGGCCTGCGCAGCGCCACCCTGGCGACCAGTCTGGCGGCCGTGATGGCAGTGCTGTTCACGCTTTACGATATCGGCCCCTATGCGCAGGAGGGGCTGGACAGCACCTGGAACCTGCAGGTCGACCTGGCCGGCCTGGCGATGCTGACCTTCTTCATTGCCGTGGCCATGCGTGAACGGCAGGTCCTGGCCGCCCGCATGGAACAGATGCGCCGTTTCGAAGCGCTGGGGATGATGGCCGGCGGCATCGCCCATGATTTCAACAATGTCCTGGGCGCGGCCGGCGGCTATGCGGAACTGGCCCAGGAGCAGCTCGATGCCGACGCGCCCGCCCAGCGCCCATTGAGCGAAGTTCTGGCGGCCGTGCGTCGTGGCCGCGATCTGACCGAGCAGATCCTGCTGGCCGGTCGCCGTGGCGATCGTCAGCGCAGCCTGCTCGATATCCGCGATCCGGTGGCCGAGGCCGTCATGCTGGCCCGTCCGCTGTGTCCAGCGGGCGTGGTGATCGCCTACCAGCCGCCGCCACAACCGCTGGCCGTGCAGGGCCATGCGGGACAACTGGCGCGCCTGGCGCTGAACCTGATCCGCAATGCCAGCCAGGCGGCGCGCAGCCAGGTGGTAGTCAGTCTGCATGCCGGAGCCACGCCGCCGCAAGCGCCGCTGGCCGGTGAGCTGCCGCAGCCGCAGGCGGTCTGGCTGGAAGTGACGGACGATGGTGCCGGCATCGCCCCGGAACATCTGGCACGTCTGTTCGAGCCCTTCTTCAGCACCCGCAGCGGGGGCGGTGGAAAGGGTAGCGGCACCGGTCTGGGGCTGGCCATCGTGGCCGGCATCGCCATTGAACATGAAGGCGGCGTGGCGGTCAGCAGCTCCCCGTCGGGGACGCGCTTTCGCCTGCTGCTGCCGCTGCCGGCACAGGAGCTGCCGCTGGCAGTACCTGAGCGCGTCGTACCCTCTGCTGCGCCGGGCGCGGCCGGCGCGAGTGCCTGTGGACAAGGCGAATGCATCTTCGTCATCGATGACGATGCGTCCCAGCGCGCCCTGTGCGCGCAGTGGCTCGCCAGTCTGGGCTACAGCCCCATGGTGTTCGGCGACCCGCAGCAGGCGCTGGCGGAATTGACGCTGGAGCCGCTGGCCGTGGATCTGGTCATCACCGATCTGGACATGCCGCAGATGCAGGGCGATGCGCTCATCGCCGCCATGCGCACGCTGCGTGCCGACCTGCCCGTGCTGCTGTGTTCCGGCCAGCCGCGTGCGGCCACCCTGGCGGCGGCGCTGGCAGCGCGATCGCTGGCCAAGCCGTATGATCTTCCTGCCCTGCGGCGTGCGGTCCTGCACGCCCTGGGCGCATCCGAACGAGGTTCTCCATGAGCATCACGCCCCCGCCGCGCATTCTGGTCGTCGATGATGACCAGGCCATGCGTCAATTGCTGGTCGACTACCTGAGCGGCCACGGACTGATCGTGGACAGCGCCGCCACAGGTGCCCAGGCGCAGGCCGCCGTGCAGGCCACGCAGTACGACATGGTGCTGCTCGACCTCGGTCTGCCCGATGTCGATGGTGCCGAACTGGCGCGCGGCTGGCGGGCTGCGGGTGGCTTGTCCATCATCTGCGTGACCGGCCGCAATGAGGAGGCCGACATGGTCATGGGCCTGGAACTGGGCGCGGATGACTACATCACCAAGCCCTTCTCGCCGCGCGAAGTGCTGGCACGCATGCGCGCGGTGCTGCGGCGCGCCGCGGCGCAGGCTGCGCCGGCCGCGCCGGTGACGCGCGGCCGGCATCCGCGGGCCTATCGCTTCGCCGGCTGGGAGCTCAACCTCAATACGCGCCGGCTGACCGCGCCGGACCAGCGCCAGGTCAGTCTGACCAATGCCGAATTCAGCCTGCTGGTGGCGTTCCTGGGCGCACCGGGCCGCATCATTTCGCGCGAACACTTGCTGGAAAGCACGCGCGCCTTCGACGAAGTCTATGATCGCGCCATCGATGTGCAGATCCTGCGCCTGCGCCGCAAGCTCGAAGCCGACCCCAAGCATCCGACCCTGCTGCGTACCGAGCGCGGGGCCGGCTATCTTCTGGATACCGAGATCGAGGTGATCTGGAGCTAGGGCTGGCGTGGCAGCCGCGCCACGGCCACCGGCAGTCGATGCTGCGGTGCGGTAAAATGCTGTCTTCAAGTCTTGCGGACGTGCTTTCGCCCAGTTTCCGGCGATGGCAGTGCGTGCGCAGGGCATCTCTGCCGTACCGCCCTTGCCGCCTCACGCGCGCTGACGCGTTCATGATGGTGCCGGCCCCTGCGGCCTGTTTCTTCCCTGCCCATGACGACTCTCTCCTCATCCACTTCGCGCCTGCGCGACCTGCGCCAGAACGTTCTGGCCGGCCTCACCACCTCCTTCGCGCTGGTGCCCGAATGCATCGCCTTTGCGCTGGTGGCGCAGTTGAACCCGCTGATGGGGCTATATGGCGCTTTCTTCATCTGTACCATCACGGCCCTGTTCGGTGGCCGCCCGGGCATGATTTCCGGGGCGGCCGGCTCGATGGCTGTGGTCATCGTGGCCCTGGTCGTTCAGCATGGTGCACAATATTTCCTGGCGACGGTGGTGCTGTCGGGCGTGATCATGCTGCTCTTCGGCGCGCTGCGGCTGGGCAAGCTGGTGCGCATGGTGCCGCATCCGGTGATGCTGGGCTTCGTCAATGGCCTGGCCATCGTGATCGCGATGTCGCAGCTGGAACATTTCCGCGTCGAGACCCCCGCCGGTCCGCAATGGTTGCAGGGCGGGGCGCTGGCCATCATGATCGGCCTGACGCTGGCCACCATGCTGATCGTGTGGCTGCTGCCGCGCGTGACCAAAGCGATTCCACCGGCGCTGGCGGCCATTCTCGGCGTGGGCCTGGTGACTTATTTCAGCGGCCTCCACACCCGCACCCTGGCCGACATGGCGCAGATCGCCGGCGGCCTGCCGCCGCTGCACTGGCCCAGTGTGCCGATGAACCTGGAGACGCTGCGCATCATCGGTCCCTATGCGGTGCTCATGGCCATCGTCGGCCTGCTGGAAACCCTGCTGACCTTCAACCTCACTGACGAAATCACCGCCAGCCGTGGCCAGCCCAACCGCGAATGCCTGGCACTGGGCGCGGCCAACATCGTCTCGGGCCTGTTCGGCGGCATGGGCGGTTGCGCCATGATCGGCCAGACCATGATCAACCTCGGCTCGGGTGGGCGCTCGCGTCTTTCCGGTGTGGTGGCGGGCGGGATGATCCTGCTGTTCATCCTCTTCCTGTCGCCGGCCATCGAGCGCATCCCGCTGGCCGCGCTGGCCGGTGTCATGTTCGTGGTGGCACAGGAGACCTTTGCCTGGGGTTCGCTGCGCGTGCTGGGCAAGGTGCCGCGCAGTGATGCGCTGGTCATCATTGCGGTGACCATCATCACCGTGCTGACCGACCTGGCCGTGGCCGTCCTGTGCGGCATCGTCATCACCGCGCTCAACTTTGCCTGGCAGCATGCCCGTGAAATCCGTGCCGACCGCCGCGATGAGGCCGACGGCAGCCGCACTTACCTGCCGCAGGGCACGCTGTTCTTCGCCTCCACCACACACTTCCTCGACCTCTTCGATACGGCCAGCGATCCGCAGCAGGTCACCCTGGATTGCCGTCATCTGCGCCTGGCGGACCACTCCGCCATTGCGGCCGTGCAGACCCTGGCCGAGCGTTACGTGCGTGCTGGCAAGGAGTTGCGCGTGGTGGCCTTGTCGCTGCGTTGCAGCCAGTTGCTGGAACGCGCGGGTTTGCCGCAGGTGGCGTAAAAAAAAGCCCGCCGTCGCTTGCGCAAGGCGGGCCAGAAGTACCACGGGAAATCATGCTTCATCGTCGGCTCGCATCGCAGGATGCGGGCCGATGTCACGTCTGCGTGCTTACTTCGATGAGGATAGTTGCATTTCCGGACTACCCCATCCGCCGCCCAGGGCACGGATCAGGTTGACGGTGGAACGGGCCCGTTCGCCATCGAGCGTGACCGAAGCGCGCCGGGTCTGCAGCACGGTGCGGTCGGCATCGATGACGCTGAAGTAGCTCACCGCACCCTCGCGGTACTGCGTGTGCGAGAGTTTGGCTGCGCGCGCGGAGGCGGCCACGGCTTCATCCTGGGCGCGGTTCTGGTCGTCCAGGATGCGCAGGTTGGCCAGGTTGTCTTCCACTTCGCGGAAGGCGTTCAGAACCGTGCCGCGATAGGTTGCCACCTGCTCTTCATAGCTGGCGCGCGCACGATCCACACCGGCCTGGCGGCGTCCGCCATCGAACAGCGGCATCGACAGCGCCGTGCCCACCAGCGGGCCCAGGAGGAAGGTGCGGCTGGACCAGTTGAACAGATCACCCAGTTGCGCCGACTCATACCCCAGGCCACCGGTCAGGTTCAACGCCGGGAAGAAGGCCGACTTGGCCACGCCCACGCGGGCATTGGCGGCAGCCATGGCGCGTTCGGCAGCGGCGATGTCGGGACGGCGCTCCAGCAGCGTCGAGGGCAGTCCGGCCGGCACCGACACGCTCAGGCGCGTCAGCGGTTGCGGCGGCAGCGAGAACTCGGCCGGGGTGCGGCCCAGCAGGATGGCCAGCGCGTGTTCGGCGGTGGCGCGCTGGCGGGCAATGCCCAGCGCTTCCGATTGGGCCGAGGCCAGTTCGGAACGGGCGCGGGCTACGTCCACTTCACTGATGTCGCCTTCGTCGAAGCGGCGCTGCACCAGGCGCAGCGATTCCTGGCGCAACTCGACGGTGCCGCGATACAGCTCGGCGGCAGCGTCCAGTTCACGCACCTGGAAGTACTGCTGCGCCACGTCGGCCTGCAGGGCCAGCAGTACCGAGTGGAACAGCGCTTCGCTGCGCTGGGCATCGGCGGTGGCGGCATCGACGGTCGAGGCGACCCGGCCGAAGAGGTCGACTTCGTAAGAAACGTTCACCTGAGCACGATAAAGAGTGAACGGTTGTGTGTTGGCATCGGCCGGCAAGCCTTGCGAGGCGGGCGACGGGCGCTGGCGGGTCGCACCGACCCCTGCATCCACCTGCGGGAAGTAGCCCGAGCGCGCATCGCGGGTCAGGGCGCGCGCCTGGCCCAGGCGGGCGGCGGCCGCCTTGAGGTCCTGGTTGGCTTGCTGGGCGGTGTCTTCGAGGGCGTTCAACTTGTCGTCGCCGAAGATTTTCCACCACTCGCCACGGGCAATGTCTTCGGCCGGTTGCGCGGTCTTCCACTGGCTGCCGTTCTCGCCTGTTTGCGGCGCAGGGGCCGCTTCCTTGAAGGCGGCCGGGGTGTCCACCGCCGGACGTTCATAGGTCGGGGCCACCGAGCAGCCGGCCAGCACCAGCAGTGCCGCCAGCAGTGCCGAGCTGATGCGCACGGGGCGCAGCAGGCGGCCGATCGAGAGAGATTGGGTCATCATTTTTCTTGCTCCATTCATGGGCCGATCCGCAGATCAGCGATCATCCTGTGCGCCCGGTGCAGCGTGGGCGATGTGGGTGCCGGCGGTCATCGGGGCTTCGTGATGCGAGGCCGAGTGCAGGGCACGGCGATCGATGGTACGCAGCAGGACATAGAACACGGGCGTGAGGAACAGGCCGAAGAGGGTCACGCCCAGCATGCCGAAGAACACTGCAATCCCCATCGCATGGCGCATTTCCGAACCGGCGCCGGAGGAGGTCACCAGCGGCACCACCCCCATGATGAAAGCGATCGAGGTCATCAGGATCGGACGCAGACGCAGGCGGCTGGCTTCGATGGCGGCTTGCACGGCACTGCGGCCCTGCATCTCCAGTTCGCGGGCGAATTCCACGATCAGGATGGCGTTCTTGGCCGACAGGCCCACCAGCACCATCAGGCCGATCTGGGTGAAGATGTTGTTGTCGCCGCGGGTCAGCCACACACCGGTCAGTGCCGCCAGGATGCTCATCGGCACGATCAGGATCACGGCCAGCGGCAGGGTCAGGCTTTCATAGAGCGCCGCCAGCACCAGGAACACCAGCAGCACGCTGATCGGGAACACCCAGACGCCTGCGTTGCCGGCCAGGATCTTCTGGTAGGTCAGGTCGGTCCATTCGAACTTGATGCCGCGCGGCAGGGTGGCAGCCGCCACGCGTTCAGCCGCAGCCTGGGCCTGGTCCGAGGAATAACCCGGAGCCGGACCGCCATTGATGTCGGCGGCGGTATAGCCGTTGTAGCGCACCACCATTTCCGGACCGAAGGTCTGCTTGACCTTCACCACGGAGGACAGCGGCACCATCTCGCCGGCATCGTTGCGGGTCTTCAGTTGCGCGATGTCCTCGGCCTTGGCGCGGAAGGGCGCGTCAGCCTGGGCACGCACCTGGTAGACGCGGCCAAAGCGGTTGAAGTCGTTCACGTACAGCGAACCCAGGTAGATCTGCATGGTGTTGAAGACGTCGGTGACCGGAATGCCCAACTGCTTGGCCTTGACGCGATCCAGTTCCACATCCAGCTGCGGCACGTTGATCTGGTAGCTGGAGAACATCGGGCCCAGCGCCGGTTCCTTGGCGGCGGCCTTCATGAAGGCTTGCGCGGCCTTGTCCAGTTCGGCGTAGCCCAGCGCATCGCGGTCTTCGATCTGCATCTTGAAACCACCCAGCGTACCCAGGCCCATCACCGGCGGCGGCGGGAAGACGGCGGTGAAGGCTTCCTTGATGCCGCCGAATTTCTTGTTCAGCGAGGCGGCGATGGCGTTGCCCGACAGTTCCTTGCTCTTGCGTTCCTCGAAGGGCTTCAGGCCCACGAAGACGATACCGGCCGAAGAGCTGTTGGTGAAACCGTTGATGGACAGGCCAGGGAAGGCAATCGCGCTGGCCACGCCCGGTTCCTTCAGCATGATGTCGCTCATCTTGCGCATCACTTCTTCACTGCGGTCGATCGAAGCGCCATTGGGCAGCTGGGCGAAGGCCACCAGGTATTGCTTGTCCTGGCCCGGCACGAAGCCGCCGGGAACGATGTAGGACACACCCAGGGTCGCCGCCAGCAGCACCACATACACGCCCATGGTGGCACCCTTGCGCTTGATCACGCCGGTCACGCCATGACCGTAGTTGTCGGAGGCGCGGTTGAAGAAGCGGTTGAAGCGGGTGAAGAAGCCACCGAGGAAGCGGTCCATCTGCCGCGTCAGCCAGTCCGGCTTGTCGCCGTGGCCCTTGAGCAGCAGGGCGGCCAGAGCCGGGGACAGCGTGAGCGAGTTGAAGGCCGAGATGACGGTGGAGATCGCAATGGTCATCGCGAACTGCTTGTAGAACTGGCCGGTGAGGCCGGTCATGAAGGCCAGCGGCACGAACACCGCCACCAGCGTCAGGGCAATGGCGATGATGGGGCCGGAGACCTCCTGCATGGCGCGATAGGTGGCGTCACGCGGCGAGAGGCCGGCACCGATATTGCGTTCCACGTTTTCCACCACCACGATGGCATCATCGACCACGATACCGATGGCCAGCACCATCCCGAACAGCGACAGCGCATTGATGGTGTAACCGAAGCCCAGCATCAGCGAGAAGGTACCGATGATGGAGACCGGCACGGCCAGCAGCGGAATGATGGAAGCGCGCCAGGTCTGCAGGAAGATGATCACCACGATCACGACCAATGCAATGGCTTCCAGCAGGGTATGCACCACCGCTTCGATGGAAGCCCGCACGAACTGGGTCGGGTCATAGACGATGCTGTAGCTGACCGAGCTGGGGAAGTCGGCCGACAATTCCTTCATCGCCGCGCGCACCTGGGTCGAGACATCCAGCGCATTGGCACCGGGGGCCTGGAAGATCGGGATGGCCACGGCCGGCTTGTTGTCCAGCAGCGAGCGCAGGCCATATTCGGAGGCAGCCAGTTCGACCCGTGCGACGTCACCCAGGCGGGTGGTCGCTCCATCGGGCGAGGCCTTCAGGATGATGTCGCGGAATTCGCCCTCGGTCTTCAGACGACCCTGCGCGTTCACCGACAATTGCAGCGGTGTCTCCGGCGAGCTGGGCGAGGCACCGATCACACCGGCCGCTACCTGCACGTTCTGCTCGCGGATGGCGCGCACCACGTCGGTAGCCGTCAGGCCGCGCTGGGCCACCTTGTTGGGATCGAGCCAGACGCGCATGGCGTAGTTGCCCGAGCCGAACAGGCCGACTTCACCCACGCCCTGGATACGCGCCAGCCGGTCCTTGACGTTCAGGACCGCGTAGTTGCGCAGGTAGGTGGTGTCGTAGCGGTTGTCCGGCGAGGTCAGGTGCACCACCATGGTCAGCGTGGGCGAGGATTTGAGCGTGGTCACGCCCAGTCGCTGCACGTCTTCCGGCAGGCGCGGCAGGGCTTGCGAGACGCGGTTCTGCACCAGCTGCTGGGCCTTGTCGGGATCGACGCCCAGGCGGAAGTTGACGGTGATGGTGAGGTTGCCGTCGCTGTTGGCCTGCGACTGCATGTAGAGCATGTTTTCCACGCCGTTGATCTGCTCTTCCAGTGGCGAGGCCACCGTTTCAGCGATCACCTTGGGGTTGGCGCCGGGATACTGCGCGCGTACCACCACGGAAGGCGGCACCACTTCCGGATATTCGGAGATGGGTAGCTGCAGCATGGCCAGCACGCCGCCCAGCAGCAGCAGTACCGACAGCACGCCCGCGAAGATCGGGCGGTCGATGAAGAATTTTGAGATATTCATGTAGGTTCCTTGTCAGTCGTCAGGATGCAAATGCCCTGGCAGCGGGCCTTGCAGCCCCTGCGACTTGTTCTTCCTTGAATGCGAGAGCGCTCTGGCGTGGATCAGGCCTTGCCAGCGGCAGGTGCCGGTGCGGCCGCAGCGGCCTGGGTCTGCATCGGCACCACGGTCGGAGTGATGGCGTCACCCGGACGGATGCGCTGCAGGCCATTGACCACGATGCGTTCACCCGGCTGCAGGCCCTTTTCGATCACCACCAGGCCGTCATGGCCGGCGCCCACTACCACCTGGCGGTAATTGGCCTTGTTGTCCTTGTCGGCCACCATGACGAAGCGCTTGTCCTGGTCGGTACCGAGCGCCTTTTCGTCGATCAGTACGGCCTGGTGCGGCTCACCGCCACCCAGGCGCACGCGGGCATACAGGCCCGGGACCAGCTGGCCATCGGCGTTGTCGAAGATGGCGCGTACGCGGATGGTGCCGGAGGCGGTATCGAGGCGGTTGTCCACCGAACCGACGCGGCCCTTGCGGGAGTAGCCGTCTTCATTGGCCAGACCCAGTTCCACCGGTACGGTGGCGCCCGCGGCGCGCGCCGGGTTCACGTACTTCAGGAAGCTCTGTTCATCGACGTCGAAGGAGGCATAGACCTTGGCCACCGACACCAGCGTGGTCAGCGGGGCATTGGCTGCACCCGGGTTCACCACGTTGCCCACGGTCACTTCGGCGCGCGAGATGCGGCCCGAGACCGGTGCGGTGATGCGGGTGTATTCCAGGTTCAGGCGAGCCGCGCGCAGGGCGGCACGGGCGGCGGCGACATTGGCCGAGGCTTCGCGCGAGGCGTTCTGCTTCTCTTCGAAATCGCGCTTGGCGATGGCGTTGTCGCCCAGCAGGCGCTGGCCACGGGCCAGGTCGGAGGCGGTATAGCCGGCACGGGCTTCGGCACCGGCCAGTTGCGCTTCGGCGCGGGCGACTTCGGCTTCATACGGACGCGGATCGATGGTGAAGAGCACGTCGCCCTTCTTGACCAGTGCGCCATCCTTGAAGTGCACGGCGGTCAGGGTGCCGCCGACCAGCGGGCGGACCTCGACGCGATCGACCGCTTCGATGCGGCCCGAATACGATTGCCAGTCGATGATCTGGCGCTGGACCACTTCGGCCACATCGACCGGCGCGCCGGCGGCGGCAGCGGTCGGGGCAGTGGAGGCATTGGCCGAGAGGCCGACCATGGAGATGGTGCCACCGACCGAGAGGGCGATGACGGCCAGGACTGTGGCTGTGAGAGCGAAACGTTTGCGCAGTGGGGCGGGAGTGTTCATTTTCTTGTCCTCAGAGTGAAGTGGAGGGGTGAAGCGGATGCGGCAGGAATTCAGGGAGCGCGGCATCGCGTCGCAGGGTGGCGAAGCGGCAGCGCAGGAAATTGACGATCTCCGTCAGCAGCGGCAGGTGCGTACGCAGGGCCCCGTGCGTGATGCCGACGAAGCGCGAGACCTGCGTGGGCACGCCGGCGCGGATCAGGCTGGAGGCGTATTTCTCGGCCTCCGGGCAGAGCACGTCGCGTTCGGCGGTAGCGATGAAGGCCGGCGGCAAGCCCGCCAGGCGGCTCACTTCCAGCGGTGCGGCATAGGGGTGCAGGCGCTGCATGGTCTGCGGCAGGTACTGGCGATAGCTGGCCGCGCAAGTCTCGGCGGTGACGTCGGACTGCAGGCGGGTGGCATCGCCCAGCAGACGCATGCTGGGGTCCAGCATCGGGCTGATCAGTACCTGGGCGGCCAGCGGCTTGCCGCAGCGGTCGCGCGTCATCATGGTCAGGCTGGCGGCCAGGCTGCCGCCGGCGTCGTCACCGGCGACCACCATGCGGTCCAGGTCCACTTTCAGTTCGGCGGCGTTCTTGCAGGCCCAGGTGGCAGCGGCGAAGGCATCTTCGGGCGCGGCCGGGAAGGGCTTGGCCGGCGCCAGCGCGTAGCCGACCGACAGCACCACGGCCTGGTTGTGCTCGGCCAGGAAGCTGGCCGGGGTGTCGGCGTCATCCAGCGAACCGCTGGTGAAACCGCCGCCGTGGAAGTACAGCACCAGCGGGCGTTTTTCGCCCTTGGGCAGGGTGCTAGCAGGCTGGTACAGGCGCACGGGGATGCGTCCCAGCGGGCCGGGAACGAAGAAATTGCGGATGTCCAGCGGAGAGGAACCTTGCATGATGAGCGCCTGGGCCGAAGCCACTTGTCCAAGAATGGAGCGGATTGTGCGCCACAGCAGGGTCTCGAATAAACACCTATAATCCAACAACACTGTTCGGTAAGTCTGAACAATCAGTGAAATTAATTCATTCACTTTTCTGATCCTTTCAGTGAAGAACGAGCCCTAGCTTCCTGGCTCGGTGAAGTGGGTAGCTCCTGCGACATCGATGTTGTTGTCATCCGATGCGCAAAGTTGACTGGCTTTTGTCGTTATTTGGTTTAAATTGGGATGGGGCTGGTCACTGCGATCCCGGTCCATCCCGTCATGGCAAGATGGCGCGCCGGGGGCGGTGCCTGGTCTTGGATGGATCTGTCTTGCCCCCGATTGCCGCGCCGGCGTTTTCCCTGGCGGCGGCCTCAAAGGAGAGAGCGATGGACCGTTTCCAGGCCATGCAAGTCTTTACTGCTGTGGTGGATGCAAACAGCTTCACACGCGCTGCCGACAACCTGAACCTGCCGCGCACGACCGTGACCACCCTGATCCAGGGGTTGGAGAGCATGCTGAAGGTGCGCCTGCTGAACCGCACCACACGTCGCATCAGCCTCACGCCCGACGGTGCGGCGTATTACGAGCGCTGCGTGCGCATCCTGGCGGACGTCGAGGAGACTGAACAATCCTTCCGCAATGTCACCCGCGGTCCGCAGGGGCGGCTGCGTATCGATGTGCCGGGCTCCATCGGCCGGCTCATGCTGCTGCCCAACCTGTGCGACTTCTACAGCAAGTACCCGGACATCGAGCTGGTCATGGGCATGGGCGATCGTCCCGTGGACCTGGTGCAGGAGGCGGTGGACTGCGTCATCCGCATCGGCGACTTGCAGGATTCCTCGATGGTGGCGCGCCGCATCGGCACCTTCCAGACCGTGACCTGCGCTGCACCTTCCTACCTGGAGCGTTTCGGCGTACCGCACACCCTGGAAGACCTGCAGCATCACCAGTCGGTGCATTACTTCTCCAGCCGTACTGGCCGCGTCATCGACAGCGACTTCGTGGTCGATGGCGTCACCCGCGAGATCAAGATGAACGGCAAGCTCTCCGTCAACGACGGCGACGCCTACGTCGAATGCGCACTGCAAGGTTTCGGAATCGTGCAGGCACCGCTCTACATGGTCACGCGCCACCTCGAAGCGGGCCGCCTGGTCGAGCTGCTGTCGCAATGGAAGCCGGCACCGCTGCCGATTTCCGTGGTGTACCTGCACAACCGCCATCTCTCGCCCAAGGTGCGTGCCTTCGTCGACTGGGTGGCCGAACTGTTCGCCACCTGCCCGTTGAACAAGGCCTGCACCATGGGCATGGAAGAGAGCGAGTGCCACTTCGTCAACAAGCCCGAATCCACGACGGTGCGCACGGTGGTGGAGCAGTACAACATTGCCGAGAGCGTGTTCTGATCGAGGTAAATCTGGCTTGGGGTTCGGCGAGGATTATGCAGGGCGGGCCGGTGTTTTCGCGTGCCTTAAGCTGCTGGTTTTTTGCCCGATTCTCTTTTCATGCTTGCTGGAGTTTCAGGTGAAATTGCGCTGGCGCGTGGTTTTCGGTGTGTTCGTGCCATGATCATTGCGCTCAATCGTGCAAGGGCATACCTGATCCTGCAAAGTTCTTGCCCGATTCTCCATGGATGGACTGCAGAGGATCAGGCAGTTGCCAGTCCGCGCTAGAGTCGCGTCTGTCTTTCAATGAGAGGAGCTTATGGACCTCGATCTGCATTCCGTTCAGGATTCCGGCCCGCTGCTGCTGCCGGAGGCAGTGGAGAGTGCGCCCGCCGGGCAGCAGGATGATCCGCGTTTCCAGGCCATGCAGCAGGAGCTGCTGCAACTGCTGGAGCGCACTACGGCCGGCGTCGAAGGCATGCTGGCTACGGCCATCCCCAACCTGGAAATCTATCGCATCACCTGTCCGAGCGGCCCCAAGCACGCGGTGCAGAAGCCGGTGTTTGCGGTCATTGCGCAGGGTTCCAAGCGCATCTTCGTGGGCGATGAGATCTACGAATACGATCCCATGCATTACCTGGTCGCCTCGGTGGATCTGCCGGTGGTCGGCAAGGTCATGGTGACCAGTCCCGATGAACCCTATCTGGGTTTGCGGCTGGAGCTCGATACCCAGGAAATCGGCGAGCTGATCGGCGACGAGAACCTGCCGGCGTCGGCCAATTTTGGCGAAGGGGCTGCGCGCGGCCTGTATGTGAACCGGCTGGACGTTGACCTGCTCGATGCGGTGCTGCGCCTGTTGCGCCTGCATGAGACCCCGCGCGACGTGCCGATCATGGCGCCGATGATCCGGCGCGAGATCCTGTATCGCCTGCTGATGAACGGGCAGGGAGCGCTGTTGCGCCAGACCGTGCTGCAGGACAGCCAGATGAACCGCGTGGCCAAGGCCATCCGCCTCATCAAGGAGGGCTATGACCAGGCCTTGCGCATCGAGGATGTCGCACGCGATGTGCATATGAGCGTGTCTTCGCTGCATCACCACTTCAAGCTGGTGACGGCCATGAGTCCGCTGCAATACCAGAAGAATTTGCGCCTGCAGGAAGCCCGCAAATTGATCCTCACCGCCGACGCCAGCGTGGCTACTGCCGCGCATCGCGTGGGTTACGAGAGCTCATCGCAGTTCAGCCGCGAGTACAGCCGCCTGTTCGGCGCGCCGCCGCTGCGCGACAAGCGGCGCTGGCAGGAAGAGGAAGCGCCGGTGCTGTGAGCTTGAGCAGGCGTACCAGGAGCTCGCTAGAATGAGCGGCTTGCGGCAGTTAAGTTATCCACATCCCATTTGATTCGGAGACAGCATGCATTATCGTCGCCTCGGCAAGAGCAACCTGAAGGTATCGGCCCTGTGTCTGGGGTCCATGATGTTCGGGGACCAGACCGACCTGGAAGAGTCCGGCCGCATCGTGGCGTCGGCCCGCGAGCATGGCATCAATTTCATCGATACGGCGGACGTCTACACCAAGGGCAAGTCCGAGGAAATCGTCGGCAAGCTGCTGGCCGGACAGCGCCATGAGTGGGTGCTGGCCAGCAAGCTGGGCAATGCCATGAGTGGCAAGCCCAATGAGTCGCACTATTCGCGCAGCTGGATCGTGCGCGAGACCGAGAACATCCTCAAGCGCCTGGATACCGATTACCTCGACATTCTCTACATGCACCGCGACTACCAGGACGAGAACCTGGAAGAGGCCGTGCAGGCGTTGGGCGACCTGATCCGTGCGGGCAAGATCCGTGGCTTTGGCGTGTCCAACTTCCGTGGCTGGCGCATTGCCGAGATCGTGCGCCTGTGCGAGAAGAACAACGTTCCGCTGCCGTTGGTGTGCCAGCCGTATTACAACCTGTTGAACCGCCAGCCCGAAGTGGAAATCCTGCCGGCCTGCGCCAACTATGGTTTGGGCGTGGTGCCCTACAGCCCGATTGCCCGCGGCGTGCTGACCGGCAAGTACCAGCCCGGCCAGAAGCCGCCACAGGACACGCGTGCCGGGCGGGGCGACAAGCGCATGATGGAGACCGAGTTCCGCGAGGAATCGCTGCTGATCGCGCAGCGGCTGCAGCAGCACTGCGAAGCGCGCGGGATCAAGCTGGGCCAGTTCGCCACCGCCTGGGTGCTGGCCAACGCGTCCATCAGCAGCGTCATCGCCGGACCGCGCACGCTGGCGCAGATGGAGGATTACTACGATGCAGCGGAAATGAAGATCAGCGCAGAGGAAGAGGCATTGGTCGATAGCCTGGTCACGCCGGGGCATGCGTCCACGCATGGGTACAACGATCCGAATTATCCGTTCTTCGGGCGGGTGGTGAGGGGCTGACGTCACACCGCGCGTCGCGCATCGGTGCATGAAAGCGGATCAGCTGCAGGCGGCTGATCCGCTTTTTTTGTTTACGATTTCCCGGGTAGCACGTCAGCGCAACGCAGCGATCCTCCGCGCCCCCTCCGCCTTGATCTGCTGAATGTCAGTCCCCGGCACCACCAGGTCCATGCCGATGCCCTTCATGCGCTGCGCCATCTCCATGGTGCCGGCGAAGATCCCCACGTATTTGCCCAGCTTGCGCGCCAGCGCCAGCAGATGATCGATGGCCTCGTTGAGGCGTGCATCATCGTAGGCGTCCGGCGCCAGGCCGAGTTCGATGGCCAGGTCGCTGGGGCCGATGAAGATGCCGTCCAGGTCCGGGGTCTGCAGGATCGCTTCGGCGTTGGCGTAGCCTTCGCGGGTTTCGATCATGGCCAGGGTCAGGATGGTGGCGTTGGCGTGCGCGAAGTAGTCCGCGCCGCCATACAGGAAGCCGCGCGCCGGGCCATAGCTGCGTCCGCCGCGCGGTGAATAATGGCAGGCACGCACGAAGCGCTCGGCATCCGCCGCCGTGTTGATCAGCGGGCAAATCACGCCATAGGCACCGGCGTCGAGCAGCTTGTTGATTTCTCCCAGGCTGTTTTCGGAGCAGCGCACCAGCGGCACGGCAGGCGTGCTGGAGATGGCCTGCAGCATGGGCAGTGCCGATTCGATCGAGAACGGACCGTGCTGCAAGTCCACCGTCACCGCATCGTAGCCGCTGTGGCCCAGCACCTCGGCCAGCAGCGAATTGCCCATCGATACCCAGCCCGAGAGGGCCAGTTGCTGTTGCGCGAAGAGGGTGCGCAGCCGGTTTTCCCGCATCGTTCGTCTCCCATGGATGGGCCTGCGCCATTGCAGGCCAGGGGCCATGTTAAGTCCGAATGCCGAAGCCTGGCATGAAACTTCTTCAGCCGCGGTACTGGAAGGCCGTGTCGTCGATGGCGCGGCGGCGGCCGGCGATCTGGTCGGCGACCAGCGCCGCGCTGCCGCAGGCCAGCGTCCAGCCCAGCGCACCCTGGCCGATGTTGAGATGAAGATTCTCCACCGGCGAGGCGCCCACGATCGGCACGCCGCTCGGGGTGGCCGGACGAAAGCCCATCCACGGCGACAGCGTGGCATCCTCACCCAGCGCACAGCCAGGGAAGAGTTCGCGCAGGCCGTTCTTCAGTTCTTCGATGGCCGCCGGCGGGATGCTGCGATCCTGGCCCACCAGCTCGATGCGTCCGGCCACGCGCAGGCGCTGGCCCAGGCGCGCATAAACGATCTTCCGGGCGATGTCGGTGATGGAGACCTGGGGTGCTGCCGTGCGGCTGGCTTCGTCCTCCAGCGGTACGGTGATGCTGTAACCCTTGAGCGGATAGAGCGGCAGGCGCAAGTCCAGCAAGCGGGCGAACTCCACGCTCTCGGCGCCCAGCGCCAGCACGAAGCGATCGGCCGCAATCCATTGGCCACCGGCCTGTACCGCACGCAGCGCGCGGCCTTCAAGGCGCACCTCACTGACGCGGGCGCCGCCGATGAAGCGGAAGTTCGGATGGGCCTGCATGGACGCTACCAGCGCGCGGCAGAACTGCGGGCAATCGCCGGCTTCTTCGCTGGGCGTGTAGACGCCGCCGACCCAGTCGCGCTGCGAGTGGCCCAGCGCCGGTTCGATGCGGATGCATTCGGCCGCGCTCAGGACTTCCTGCTGGCAGCCATATTGCGACTGGAATTGCACCTGCTGCGCGGCGGCTTCCAGTCCCTGCGCGTCGGTGAACATGACCAGCTTGCCGGAACGTTGATGGTCGAATGACAGCTGCAGGCCGGCGTTCCATTGCGTGAGCTGATCGCGGCTGTAGTAGGCCAGTTGCAGCAGGTCGATGGTGGTCTGGCGCACCCGCTGCGCGTTGCAGCAGCGCAGGAATTCCAGCAGCCAGCGGTATTGGGCGAGATCGGCCGTGGGCCGGATGGTCAGCGGCGAATCCTTGCTGAAGAGGTAGTAAGCCCACTTGGTCCAGACCGAGGGGTCGGCCAGCGGCGCCACATAGGAGTAACTGAGCTGGGCGCCATTGCCCTGGCTGGTGCCCTCGCCGGGCTGTGGGCGAGCATCGATGAGGCTGACCTGATGGCCATCCTGCAGGAGACGGTAGGCAGTGGTCACGCCGATCACGCCGGCGCCCATTACGCAGATATGCATGGAATTTCGTTGAAGTCAGTCAAGAACCGCGCGGCACGTGGCCTGCAGCGGATCAGCAGCAGACTACCGAAGAGCCGCACGGGTGTCACATGCCGAATTGGCATGAGCTTTTGCGCGCACGCAAAAGCGTTTTGCGACGGAGGATCTCCGGTGCCGGGCCATGCTGCGCTACAATAGCGCCCGA
Organism: Herbaspirillum sp. Her4; assembly: GCF_057961335.1. NCBI lineage: Bacteria > Pseudomonadati > Pseudomonadota > Betaproteobacteria > Burkholderiales > Oxalobacteraceae > Herbaspirillum > Herbaspirillum sp. Her4. Next base: position 1,450,672 of record NZ_CM176330.1, read on the forward strand.
TGCAGGCCAGACAGCCGCTGGCCGCCTTCGCAAGGAGGCGGCGGGAGGAAGGTCCGGACTCCACAGAGCAGGGTGACGGTTAACGGCCGTCCGCTGAAAGCCGGCGCAAGCCGGTATAAGGCGAGGAACAGGGCCACAGAGACGAGCGTATTCAGTTACGGTGAAACGCGGTAACCTCCACCCGGAGCAATTTCAAATAGGCACGCGTTGATGTGGCTCGCGGAGCGTGCGGGTAGAAAGCTTGAGCGGCGGAGTGATCCGTCGCCTAGAGGAATGGCTGTCATAGCGGGTTTCCCGCCGTAACAGAATCCGGCCTACCGGCCTGCTTCATTGAATTCATTGACATAAAACACACTGCGGCCCGTGGGCACTGCGGGCTCGCCAGAGACCCAGGAGACCCATGAATCAAACCGCCGCCCCCGTGGTATTCGAAGAACTGACGGCCGCCAACGGCCGTCGCATCGGCATCGCCACCCTCGCTTCCGAAAAAACGCTGCATGCCATCTCGCTGGAGATGGTCCGGCTGCTCACGCCGCAACTGCAGCAGTGGCAGGCCGATCCGGGCGTGGCCATGGTGATCCTGCAGGCGCAGGGCGAGAAAGCCTTCTGCGCCGGGGGCGACCTGCAGCAGCTCTATCGGTCCATGCGCGAGCATCACGCTTCGCCCGCACGCGAGGACATCCGCGCCAATACCTACGCGGCCGAATTCTTCGAGCACGAATATCGTCTGGATTATCTTGTCCACAGCTTCGCCAAGCCCATCCTGTGCTGGGGGCATGGCATCGTCATGGGCGGCGGCATCGGCCTGATGGCCGGTTGCAGCCACCGCGTGGTCACCGAAAAATCGCGCCTGGCCATGCCGGAAATCACCATCGGGCTTTATCCGGACGTGGGCGGCAGCTGGTTCCTGGCGCGCATGCCGGGCAAGACCGGCATCTTCCTGGCGCTGACCGGTGCCAACCTCAATGCCAACGACGCGCTCTTCGCCGGGCTGGCTGACTATCGCGTGGCGCATGCCGCCAAGGCCTCGGTGATCGATGCCCTGCTGATGCAGCCGTGGGGGCAGGGCAATGATGCCGAATTGCTGGATCGTGTCCTGGCAAGCGCGCAGGCCTCGTCCTCGCAGGAAGGGGCGGCCGTCTTCGCGTCCTCCAACCTGCGCACGCATTTCGATCTGATCGACTCCCTGTGCCGCCGGCCCACGCTGCCCGAGATCGTGGACGGTATCCTCACCTTGGAGACCGAGGATGCCTGGCTCGTCAAGGCACAAGCGACCTTGCGCGCCGGTTCGCCCGGTTCGGCCTGGTTGGGCTACGCCTTGCAGAAGCGGGTGCGTCCGTTGTCGCTGGCGCAGGTGTTCCGGCTGGAATTCGTGGTGTCGCTGCATTGCGCGGCACGCCCCGATTTCGTCGAAGGTATCCGCGCACTGATCATCGAGAAGGACCAGAAACCGCAATGGAATCCGGCTTCGCTGGCCGCCGCCACGCCGCAATGGGTGGAAGGTTTCTTCGCTGATCCGTGGCCGCAGGCGGATCATCCGCTGGCTGACCTGGGTGCATGAAACGCTTCAGGCGCTCCCCGGCCGGGCCAGCGGTCCGGCCTTACAGACCCAGTTCGGACAGGCTCGGATGATCGGCCGGGCGCGGGCCTGAACGGTCCCAGTGGAATTTGCGGTCTGCCTCCTTGATGGGCAGGTCGTTGATGGAGGCATGACGCAGGCGCATCAGGCCATGCTCGTCGAATTCCCAGTTTTCGTTGCCATAGGAGCGGAACCAGCTCCCCGAATCATCGTGCCATTCATAGGCGAAGCGCACGGCGATGCGGTTGCCTTCGTGCGCCCAGACTTCCTTGATGAGGCGGTAATCCAGTTCGCGCGCCCATTTGCGGGTGAGGAAGGCGACGATCTCGGCCCGTCCGTGGACGAAATCTGCACGATTGCGCCAGCGGCTGTCTTCGGTATAGGCCAGCGAGACGCGTTGCGGATCGCAGGAATTCCACGCATCTTCGGCGGCACGCGCCTTCATGGCGGCGGTCTCGCAGGTGAAGGGCGGAAGTGGCGGACGCTGGGCAGGGCTATTCATCGACGGTCTCCTTGGATGAGCCGGACGGGCCGGCTGTTCATGGTGTACGACGGGACGGCAAGCGGAAATGAGGCAGTGTGCAGAAGTCAGGCCGAAAAAATTCTAGGCGCTGCGGGTGGTCTTGGCAAACGAAGCTTGCGGCGCATGGAGGCGGCTACTGCTGTGCGTGCCGGTCCGGGTGGCAACTGTGCTGGCGGGGCTTGTGCAAGGAATGCGTCCAGACACCGTGCATTCACTGTGGCCAGTGTGCAAGCGAAGAACCATCAGGGGAGCGTAGTGCGGAAGCGGGTGAAGCGAGGGGGGGAGGGGACGGCCGATCCTGTCGAATCGGCCTCGATTTGAATGCCCTGAACCTGGTTTAGGGCATTCAAATGCGCGAAGCGTGAAATTATTTCTTCTTCTTGTTCACGGCTTCCTTGAAAGCCTTGCCAGCCGAGAACTTCACGGTGGTTGCAGCGGCGATCTTGATTTCTTCGCCGGTTTGCGGATTACGGCCGGTGCGAGCAGCGCGCTTGCCGGTCGAGAAGGAACCGAAGCCAACCAATTGCACGGTATCGCCCTTGGTCACGGCCTTGATGATGTTCTCGATGACGGAGTCCAGCGCGCGCTGGGCTGCTGCCTTGGAGATCTCGGTGTCGGCGGCGATAACGTCAACCAATTCAGATTTGTTCACTTTAAAATTCCTTTCACTGTTAAGGTGCCCAGATTTTAGCACTGGAATGAGCCGGATCCGCAAGCCCTATCTGCGTTTTCAGCCGATAGGCCCTGGCCGGAACCGGCTTGGATTGAAAAAAATCGACGTGCTTTTCAACACCCGCAAACGGGCCATGCCGGCCGCGTTCTTGCGTATCGATCTTCCCAAAGACACGGATAGTAAAAGGTGCTCGCCGCGGAAGTCAAAACAAAAACGCTTCCGGCCATTCATTTGACGAAGAATTTGATGAAGTTTCGGGCTCGGATGCTGCTTCGCCGACCTCCTTCCTGTACGCCCTCCCGGTGTCACCTTCCTCGCGGTCGCGACCGGGATGGAAAACGATCCGGGTGATGGCATCCCGAATCCGGATATTTTTTGCCCTTTTTTCCGCCCTCTGGTGAACTTAAGTTGCACTGCAAAATCCATGTCCGTTGGCCTCGCGCACTCGCAAATCGGGCGCAGTCGGATTCCCTCCAATTTCCTCTCTGGTGCTGCCCCGAAATCGGGCACAGCGGCTGTTCCATGCGGCGCAAATCCGCGCCGTTGCGCAATTCTGGCGCGAAACACATGTGTATAGCTCAGGTTGCACCTTCAATGTAAATGCTAAGTCCTTCATTTTCTTCACAAATGTTGTGAATGGCCGGTTTTAAGGAAGTGCGCTAAGTCTTTGACTTTATTAGCAAAATCCCGGTTTTTCGCTGCGTATACCGCTTGACCTGCAATAGTGCATCCACTAAAGTGGGCGGCAGTGTCAAAAAGTGTTTTTTTGTGGGGCATTTGTGGCGTCATTTGCATTTGCCCGGCAGGACACGGCACCCGATCAGCAATCTCACTCGCCGCAGGCGAAGGAAAAACACAGTGTTCCAGGGCGCGTCAGCACTCAATCTCGATGCCAAAGGACGGATGACCATTCCGGCCAAGCATCGTGACGCCCTGATTGTGCAGTGCGAAGGACGCGCCACCGTGACGCGCCATCCGCATGGCTGCCTGCTGTTTTTCCCGCGCCCGACTTGGGAAACGCATCGCGAGCAGATCGCCAACTGGCCGATGTCGGCCCGTGCCTGGCAGCGCATCTTCCTGGGCAATGCCCAGGACGTGGAGCTCGACAGCGCCGGCCGCATCCTGATCGCGCCCGAACTGCGCGCGGCCGTGGGCTTGCAGCGTGATGTGATGTTGCTGGGCATGGGTAGTCATTTCGAAATCTGGGATGCCGTCAAGCTGGCCGAAAGCGAAGCCGAGGCTGTGGCAGGTGGCATGCCGGATGTGTTGAGCAACTTTTCCTTCTGACGGCCGGACAAGATGAATCTGCAACCGGTGCCCGAGCTGCAGCACCGCACCGTGCTGTTGGAAGAAGCCGTGGACGCGCTGGCCATTGTGGGCGAGCGCGCCAATGGCATTTACCTGGACGGAACCTTCGGCCGCGGCGGTCATAGCCGCGCCATCCTGTCCAGGCTGGGCCCGCAAGGGCGCCTGATCGCATTTGACAAGGATCCGTTGGCCATCGCCACGGCGCAGAAGATTGACGATGCCCGGTTCGAGATCGTGCACGACAGCTTCGCGACCATGGATGAAGCGCTTGCCGCACGCGGCATTGCGCAGGTCGACGGCGTATTGATGGATTTGGGCATCTCGTCGCCGCAGGTGGATGACGCCGCGCGCGGCTTCAGTTTTCGCCTCGATGGCCCGCTGGACATGCGCATGGATACCACCCGTGGCGTGTCGGCAGCGGAATGGCTGGCAACGGCAGATGAACAGCAGATTGCAAAGGTGATACGAGATTATGGGGAAGAACGGTTTGCTCTTCAGATTGCAAAGAAGATTGTTGCTGGCCGGGCAATCGAGCCAATTTCAAGCACACGACAGCTTGCCGCGCTCGTGGCACAAGCCGTCAAAACCCGCGAGAAAGGCAAAGACCCGGCCACTCGTACATTTCAGGCTGTACGGATTTTCGTCAATCAAGAGCTTGAAGAACTCGAAGTAGGTCTGGACAAGGCATTTGCCCAGATGGCGCAGCACGGGAGATTGGTCGTGATCAGCTTTCACTCGCTGGAAGATCGCATCGTCAAGCAGTTCATGGCCTCCAAAGCCCATGCGCCGCAGCCCGACCGTCGCCTGCCGATCCGTGCCGTGGACCTGCCGCAAGCGCCGGCCCGCCTGCTGCCGCGTGTCATGCCCAGCACTGACGAAGTCACTGCCAACCCGCGTGCCCGCTCGGCGGTCATGCGCGGCCTGGAGCGCGTGACGCCCGTTTCCTCCACCACGACCCAAGGGGCGCCTGCATGACCGGGCGCCTGTGCATCCTGCTGACCATCATGCTGGTGGGTTGCGCGCTGTCGGTCGTGAGCGCCCAGTACAAGGCCCGCAGCCTGTTCATCGAGCTGGAACGCGCCCAGAGCGCGGCCCGCCAGCTCGACGTCGACTGGGCGCAGCTGCAGCTGGACCAATCGACGCTGGGCAAGAACGCCCGCATCGAGGAACTGGCGCGCCGTGACCTGGGCATGGTTCCGGTCTCCTCCGCCCGTACCCAATACCTGACCGTGGGGGCACCATGACCAAGATGCCTCCGCGTACCAACCTCTCCGGTGGCCGTGTGGCGGCTTCCAAGGGCGTGGCGTTTTCTTCCAATCCCATCTTGCAGGTCAAGCTGCCGGCCTGGCGTTCGCGCTTCGTGCTGTTCGTGCTGTTTGCCGCCTTCGTGGCGCTGGTATTGCGCGCGCTGTGGCTGCAAGGCGTGTCCACCGATTTCCTGCAGAAGCAGGGTGCGTCACGCTACGCCCGCACGCTGGAATTGCCGGCCACGCGCGGCAAGATCACCGACCGCAACGGCCAGGTGCTGGCTTCGTCGGTGCCGGTCAAGGCCATCTGGGCCATCCCGGAAGACGTGCAGGCCGCGCCCAAGGACAAGCTGGTGCAGCTGGCCAAGCTGCTGGAAATGAGCGATGCCGAACTGCGCAAGAAGCTCGATTCCGACCGCAGCTTCGTCTACCTGAAGCGTCAGGTCGAACAGGATACCGCTGACAAGATCGTCAAGCTGGGCATTCCCGGCATCGAGACCCGCAAGGAATACAAGCGCTTCTATCCCGAAGGCGAGGTGATGGCGCACGTGGTCGGCTTCACCAATATCGAAGACGCCGGGCAGGACGGCATGGAACTGGCCGCGCAGAAGACCCTGGCCGGCATGACGGGCAGCCGCCGCGTCATCAAGGATCGCCTGGGCCGCGTGGTGGAAGACATCGAATCCATCCGCGAGCCGCATGACGGCCGCGACCTGACCCTGTCCATCGACAGCAAGATCCAGTACATCGCCTTCACCCAACTGAAGGAAGCGGTCGAGAAATTCAAGGCCAAGGCCGGCGGCATCATCGTGGTCGATGCCAAGACCGGCGAGGTGCTGGCCCTGGCCAACCTGCCGACCTACAACCCCAATGACCGTTCGGTGCTGACCGGCGCGCAGCTGCGCAACCGCGTCGTGACCGATACCTTCGAACCCGGCTCCACGCTCAAGCCCTTCACCGTGGCCCTGGCGCTGGATACCCATCGCGTCACGCCCTCGACCGTGTTCCAGACCGCGCCCGGCAAGATGACCATCGGCACCGCCACCATCGGCGACTCGCATGCCCACGGTCCGCTGACGGTGGCGCAGATCATCGAGAAGTCTTCCAATATCGGTACCGCCAAGATCGCGCTGGGCATGCCGCCGGAAGAGATGTGGGAAATGTTCACCACGGTCGGCTTCGGCCAGCAGCCCAAGTTCGGCTTCCCGGGTGCGGTGGCCGGGCGCGTGCGTCCCTACAAGTCGTGGCGTCCGATCGAGCAGGCCACCATGAGCTACGGCCACGGCATCTCGGTCTCGCTGATCCAGCTGGCGCACGCTTACCTGATCTTCGCCCGCAATGGCGACATCATTCCGCTGTCCTTCACCAAGGTCACCGATTCGCCCATCGGCCAGCGCGTCATCTCGGCTGATACCGCCCTGCAGATGCGCCGCATGCTGGAAACTGTGGTCGCCCCCGGCGGCACGGCCCCGCAGGCCCAGGTGCCGGGCTATCGCGTCGGTGGCAAGACCGGTACCGCCTACAAGATCGAGGGCGGCAAGTATGTGCGCAAGTACGTGGCCTCCTTCTCGGGCATCGCCCCGATGTCGGACCCGCGCCTGATCATCTCGGTGATGATCGACGAGCCGCAAGGCCAGCACTACGGCGGCCCGGTGGCCGGCCCGGTGTTTGCAAACGTGGCCGCCAATGCCTTGCGCGCATTGAACGTACCGCCTGATTCCAGCGTGACCAACATCATCATTCCCAAAGAACCGCTAGAGGAGAGCATGTAATGTCCCAGCGCGTTCCGAGCCTTCAAGAGATCCTCGCCTGGCTGCGCCAGGCGTCGCCGTCTGCGCAACTGACCTCGGATTCCCGCCGCGTGGCAGCGGGCGACGTGTTCTTCGCCTACGTGGGCGACGCCGACGGCCGTTCCTATATTGCCGATGCCGTCGAGCGCGGTGCCGCTGCCGTGCTGTATGAAGCCGATGGCTACAGCTGGCCCGAGCAGATCGATGCGCCGCACCTGGCCGTGCCCGACCTGAAGATGCGTGCCGGCGAGATCGCCGCCGCCTGGTATGGCCAGCCTGATCAGCACATGCTGACGGTGGCCGTGACGGGCACCAACGGCAAGACCTCCTGCGCCTACTGGCTGGGTACGGCACTGTCGCGCCTGGCCGGTGCCAGCAGCGCCGGTGTCATCGGCACGCTGGGCGTGGGGTCATTCGTCAACGGCAAGCCGCAAGGCTTCGACGTCACCGGCTACACCACGCCGGACGCCGTGCTGCTGCAACGCAGCCTGTTCAAGCTGTCGCAGGCCCGCGTGAGCGCGCTGGCCATTGAGGCTTCCTCCATCGGACTGGCCCAGGGCCGCATGAACGGCATGCACGTCGATGTCGCCCTGTTGACCAATTTCACCCGCGATCACCTGGATTTCCACGGTGACATGCAGACCTACGAAGACGCCAAGCGCAAGCTGTTCCAGTGGCCGGGCCTGAAGCATGCCGTGGTCAATCTGGATGACGGCATGGGCCAGCGCCTGCTGCCGTTGCTGGCCGAGCGCAAGCTGCCGGTGATCGGCTACGCGATTGCGGACGAGCTGGGCGGCGATACGCACGGCGTACCGACTTTGCGCGCCAGCCAATTGCGCAGCAGCCATACCGGTACCGCCTTCCATGTCGATTCCCCTTTCGGCAGCGGCCAGGTCAAGACCCAGCTGGTCGGACGTTTCAATGTCAGCAACGTGCTGGGCATCATGGGTGTGCTGCTGACCCAGGGCGTGGCCTGGGATGCCGTGGTCGCTGCGGCCGCCGCGCTGCTGCCCGCGCCAGGCCGCATGCAGCAATTTGGCGGACCCGATGTACCGCTGATCGTGATCGATTACGCGCATACGCCCGATGCCCTCGACAAGACCCTGTCCACCCTGCGCCAGGTCGCTACCCAGCGCGGTGGACAGCTTTGGTGCGTGTTCGGCTGCGGTGGCGATCGCGATCCGGGCAAGCGCCCGCAGATGGGCCAGATCGCCGAGCAGGCCGACCAGGTGGTGCTGACCAGCGACAACCCGCGCACCGAAGATCCCCATGCCATCATCGAGCAGATCCGCGCCGGCATGAGCCGCGTCGAACCGACCGTGCTGCCCGATCGCGCCGGTGCCATCCTGTGGGCGATCCGCCATGCCACCAAGGCCGATGTGGTCCTGCTGGCCGGCAAGGGGCACGAGCCCTACCAGGAAATCGCCGGCAAGAAATTGCCCTTCCTCGATGCCGACCATGTCGCGCTGGCGCTCGCCGCGCGCTCGACCATGATGGGGGGCGCATGATGCGATTCGATTTCCGCCAGTTGCTGGAATGGATCCGCACCGCGGAGGAAGCCGCCTCCGCGCACACCGTGCCGGGCGTGGTCAATGCGCCGGCCGGCGTGCTCGACCTCAATGACGTGGTCACCGACAGCCGTGCGGTCAAGCCCGGCAATGTCTTCGTCGCGCTGCGCGGCGAACGTTTCGATGCGCATGATTTCCTCGATGCGGTGGTCGCCCAAGGCGCTGCCGCCGTGGTGGTCGACCGCGTGCCGCCGGGATTGAGCGTACCGGCCATCGTGGTGCCCGACACCCGCGCCGCACTGGGCCAGATCGCCCATGGCTGGCGTGCGCAGCGCCAGATTCCGGTCATTGGCGTCACTGGCAGCAACGGCAAGACCACCGTCAAGGAAATGATCGCCGCCATCCTCGCTGCCGCCTTCGGTGAAGACGGCTACCTGGGCACGCGCGGCAATTTCAACAACGAGATCGGCGTGCCGCTGACCCTGTTCCGCCTGCGCGCACATCACCAGGCGGCCGTCATCGAGATGGGCATGAACCATCCGGGCGAGATCGCCGTGCTCTCGCGCATCGCCGAGCCGACGCTGGGCCTGGTCAACAATGCCCAGCGCGAGCATCAGGAATTCATGGCCAGCGTGGAAGCGGTGGCCCGCGAGAATGGCGCCGTGATCCGCCACCTGCCCGCCGATGGCGTGGCCGTGTTCCCGGCCGATGACGATTTCACTGCGCTCTGGCGTGAAGAAGCCGGTGCGCGCCGCGTGCTGACCTTCGGCCTGAATGCGCAAGCCGATGTGAGCGCCAGCTACCAGGCCTCCGCGTTCGGCAGCACCCTGCAAGTGACGGTGAAAGGGCTGGCCGTGCCGCCCGCACAGTTCAAGGTGGAACTGGCTGCGGTCGGTGAGCACAACGTACGCAATGCGCTGGCGGCTGCCGCCTGCGCGCTGGGTGCCGGCATCCCGGTGGACGCCGTGGTGCGCGGCCTGCAGAGCTTCGCCCCGGTCAACGGCCGCCTGCAGCGCAAGCAAGCACGCAGCGGTGCGCTGGTGATCGACGACACCTACAACGCCAACCCCGATTCCGTGCGCGCCGCCATCGACGTGCTGGCGTCCATCGCCGGCCCGCGCGTGCTGGTACTGGGCGACATGGGCGAGGTCGGCGACCAGGGTCCGCAGTTCCATGCCGAGATCGGTGCCTATGCCCGCAGCCGTGGCATCCCGCTCTTCTTCGGGCTGGGCGAATTGACGAAACACGCCGTCACTTCGTATGGCCCCGCGCTGCAAAACGTAGCGCAGGCCATGCATTTCGACGACATCGCCGCACTCAATGCGGCGGTGGAACAGGCCGCGCCGCAGGGCGCGACCGTTTTGGTAAAAGGTTCACGCTTCATGAAGATGGAGCGAGTTGTACAGCATCTGGTCAACGTTGAATCCCTCACGCAACATCAACAGGAGACCCATTAGCATGCTGGTCTGGCTCGCACAGAATTTTCAACAGGATTTCGGCTTTCTGCGCCTGTTCAACTTCATCACCTTCCGCGCGGTGTTTGCCACGCTCACGGCCCTGCTGATCGGCATGATCGCCGGCCCGGCCGTGATCCGCATGCTCACCCGCATGAAGGTCGGTCAGGCCGTGCGCCAGGATGGTCCGCAGACTCACCTCATCAAGTCCGGCACCCCGACCATGGGCGGCGTGCTGATCCTGATCGGCATCGGCATTTCCACCTTGCTGTGGGCCGACCTGTCCAACCGTTTCGTGTGGATCGTGCTGATCGTCACGCTCGGTTTCGGCGCCATCGGCTGGGTCGATGACTACCGCAAGGTGGTCTATCGCGATCCGGAAGGCATGCGCTCGCGCGAAAAATATTTCTGGCAATCGCTGATCGGCCTGGTGGCCGCGTTCTACCTGGCCTTCTCGGTATCCGAGGTGAGCAACATGAAGGTCTTCGATCTCTTCGTCGCCTGGGTGCGTTCCGGCTTCAGCCTGGACCTGCCGCCCAAGGCCGACCTGATCGTGCCCTTCTTCAAGACCGTGACCTATCCGCTGGGCGTGTGGGGTTTCATCGCGCTGACCTATTTCGTCATCGTCGGCACCAGCAATGCGGTCAACCTGACCGATGGCCTGGACGGCCTGGCCATCATGCCGACCGTGCTGGTCGGTGCGGCCCTCGGCCTGTTCGCCTACCTGACCGGCAATGCGGCCTATGCCAAGTATCTGTTCATCCCGCACATCCCGGGGGCCGGCGAACTGCTGATCTTCTGCGGTGCCATGGGCGGCGCGGGGCTGGCCTTCCTCTGGTACAACGCCTACCCGGCGCAGGTGTTCATGGGCGACGTCGGCGCACTGGCGCTGGGCGGTGCGCTGGGCACCATCGCGGTCATCGTGCGTCAGGAAATCGTGCTCTTCATCATGGGCGGCATCTTCGTGGTGGAAACGCTCTCGGTGATGATCCAGGTGGCCTATTTCAAGTACACCAAGAAGCGCTTCGGCACCGGCCGCCGCGTGCTGCTGATGGCACCGCTGCACCATCACTACGAGCAGAAGGGCTGGAAGGAAACCCAGGTGGTGGTGCGTTTCTGGATCATCACCATGATGCTGGTGCTGGTCGGCTTGTCGACGCTGAAGCTGCGGTAAACAGGCGATATGAACAAAAACGGCAGCCCTTGTGAAGTATGGCAAGCGCTGCCTTTGTGGTTGGCAGGGCAGTCCCTGCATGGCAAGAAACAAGTGAAGAAGTGAGTCTGGAAACAACGATGAATTACTCGGGCAAACACGTTCTGGTGCTCGGACTCGGCGAGTCCGGCCTGGCAATGGCGCGGTGGCTGGTCTACTGCGGCGCCGGCGTGCGCGTGGCCGATACCCGTGGCGAAGCGGCCCTGGCCGAGCGCCTGGCCGCCTTGCGCGCCGACGCGCCCGAGGCGCAGGCCGTGCTGGGCCAGCCCTTGTCGCCGTCCTTGCTTGATGGAATCGATTTCGTCGCCGTCAGTCCCGGCCTGGCACCCGAAGGCGAGCTGGCACCGCTGATGCCGGCCATTGCCGAACGCGGCCTGCCGCTGTGGGGCGAGATCGAATTGTTTGCGCAGGCGCTGGCCGCCTTGCGCGAAGAGACCCTGTATCAACCCAAGGTGCTGGCCATCACCGGCACCAACGGCAAGACTACCGTGACCCGTTTGACCGGCCTGCTGTGCCAGCGCGCCGGCCTGTCGGTGCAAGTGGCGGGCAACATCAGCCCGGCCGCCCTGGATGTGCTGCGCGAAGCGGTCATCAAGGACAAGGTATTCCTGGCCGAACTGGCCGAGCAGGATGCGATCGCCGCCGAACAGGCTGCCGCCGAAGCTGAAGCGCAAGCCGCGCAGCAGGCCGTGCTGGATGCCCAGCAGGCGGCCGAAGCCGAGAAGCATCGCCGTGCCGCCGCCAGCATCGAGGCGGCCGCTGCGATTGCGGTGCCGGTGTTGCAGGCGCAGCCGCAAGCAGACGCGCCGGTCTCCGCATCGGAATCTGAACCCGCGCCGCAGATGGATCTGCTGGCGACTGCGGAGCAGCAGCCGGTGGCAGAGCAGGAAGCAGGACAGGAGAACGTACAGGATTCTGTACCAGCTTCTGTGCAGGAATCTGTACCGGAAACAGGACAGGAAACAGGACAGGAAACAGGACAGGAAACAGGACAGGAAACTGCACTGCAGCCGGCACCCGAGACCGCGCATTCCGCCACCGAAGCCTCCCCCGATGACGCCGAGGCAGCCAGCTCCGCCGCGCACGAAGCGCCGGAGCCGGCTGTCGCGGCCACGCTGGACGTCGCTTCCGACGCGATCCCGCAAGCCGAGATCGACGCCCCGGCGACCACTGGCGAGGCCATGAACCTGGGCGACTTCATGGAAGTCTCGCGCAAGGCCGAGGAAGATGCGCTGGTGGAAGTCCCGCCACCGCCGCCGCCCGAGCCGACCTATCGCGGCTCGATGCCGCAAGCCTGGGTGCTGGAGCTTTCCAGCTTCCAGCTGCACACCACGCACAGCCTCCAGCCGCACGCCGCCACCGTCCTGAATTTGACCCAGGATCACCTGGACTGGCACTGCAGCATGGAGCACTATGCCGCCGACAAGGCCCGCATCTTCGGCCAGGATACCGTGCGCGTACTCAATCGCGATGACGCCCTAGTGATGGAGATGAGCGCCGCCGCCGCGCCGCTGTCCACTTTCGGCCTGGATGAACCGTCCACGCCCAACAGCTTCGGCCTGGTCAACGACAACGGCATGCTGTGGCTGGCCAATGCCTTCGTGCATGAAGATGACGAAGTGCCGGAGGGCAAGCGCCGCCGCAAGCAGAAGGACATGCTGCCGCCGCCGGTGACCGTCAAGCGTCTCATGCCCGCCGATGCCCTGCGCATTCGCGGTGCCCACAACGCCATGAATGCGCTGGCCGCACTGGCCCTGTGCCGCGCCATCGACCTGCCGATGGCACCGCTGCTGCATGGCCTGCGCGAGTACACCGGTGAGCCGCATCGCGTGGAACTGGTCGGCGTGATCCAGGATGTCGAATACTACGACGACAGCAAGGGCACCAATGTCGGTGCCACGGTGGCCGCGCTCAATGGCCTGGGGCTGGGCGGCCGTCCCAATCGCATCGTGCTGATCGCCGGTGGCGACGGCAAGGGCCAGGACTTTTCGCCGCTGGACCTGCCAGTACAGAAATATGCTCGTGCAGTCTTGCTGATCGGCCGTGACGCTCCTGCCGTGCGCGCCGCCCTGGCCGACAGCGGGGTCGAGCTGATCGATTGCGCCAGCCTGGAAGCCGCCGTGGAAAAGGCCGGAGAACTCGCCACCGCCGGCGACATCGTCCTGCTCTCGCCGGCTTGCGCCAGCCTGGACATGTTCCGCAACTACGCCCATCGCGCCGAAGTCTTCGTGGATGCGGTGCGTGAACTGGCGCTCTCGCGCGGTGAGGTGCTGGCATGAAACTGGGCCTGTCTTCCGTGCGCAGCTGGCTGGGTGGCTTGAAAGAAGCCGCGCCGGCGGCCGCCGGCCGCGCCCAGGGTGGCCGCAGTGGCCGTGGCAGCGCATCGGGCAGCATCGGTTTCGAGCAGCGTTCGCGCATGATGGAATACGACCAGCCGCTGATCTGGGTGGTGCTGCTGTTGATGCTGTTCGGCATGGTGATGGTCTACTCGGCCTCGGTGGCGCTGCCGGATTCGCCCAAGTACGCCTCCTATTCGAATTACCACTTCCTGATCCGCCAGGCGATCTTCATCGTGCTCTCCATCATCGCGGGCGCGCTGGCCTTCCGCGTGCGTATGGAGACCTGGCAGAAGTGGGCGCCCTATCTGTTCGCGATCACCCTGATACTGCTGTTGATGGTGCTCATTCCTGGCGTCGGCAAGGGCGTCAACGGTGCCAAGCGCTGGCTCTCGCTGAAGGTCATCAACCTGCAGCCCTCCGAACTGATGAAGCTCTTCATCGTGCTGTACGCCGCCGACTACACGGTGCGCAAGCAGGCGGTGATGCACAAGCTGGTCAAGGGCTTCTTCCCGATGGCGGCCGCCGTCGGCCTGGTGGGCTTGCTGCTGCTGCTGGAGCCCGACCTCGGTGCCTTCGGCGTGATCGTCTGCATCGCCATGGGTATCCTGTTCCTGGGCGGCATCAACGGCGTCTGGTTTGGCGGCATCGGTGCCACGCTGGTCGGGGTGTTCTCGCTGGTCATCGTGACTTCTCCGTGGCGGCGCGAGCGTATCTTTGCCTACCTGAATCCGTGGGAAGAGGAAAACGCACTGGGCAAGGCCTATCAGCTGTCGCACTCGCTGATCGCCTTCGGCCGTGGCGAGCTCTTCGGCGTGGGCCTGGGCAGCAGCGTGGAAAAACTGCACTACCTGCCGGAAGCGCATACCGACTTCCTGCTCGCCGTGATCGGCGAGGAACTCGGTTTCGCCGGCGTGCTGGTGGTGGTGCTGCTGTTCTACTGGCTGGTCAAGCATGCCTTCGAGATCGGCCGCCAGGCCATCGCGCTGGACCTGACCTTTGCCGGCCTGGTGGCCAAGGGCATCGGCATCTGGCTGGGCGTGCAGGCCTTCATCAACATGGGCGTGAACCTCGGCCTGCTGCCGACCAAGGGCCTGACGCTGCCGCTGATGAGCTATGGCGGTTCGGGCGTGCTGCTCAATTGCGTGGGCCTGGCCATTCTGCTGCGCATCGATTACGAAAACCGGGTGCTCATGCGCGGAGGCCGTCTATGAACGCGCCCCGCACATTGCTCATCATGGCCGCCGGTACCGGTGGCCACATCTTCCCCGGCCTGGCCATTGCCGACACCATGCGTGCGCGTGGCTGGCAGGTGAGCTGGCTGGGCACCACGCACGGCATGGAGCGCGAACTGGTGCCGCGCCATGGCGTGGAGATGGACAGCATCGTCTTCGCCGGCCTGCGCGGCAAGGGCCTGATGCATACGGTCAAGGGCGTGTGGCGCCTGGCGGCAAGCTTCTTGCATTGCCATGCCATCCTCGGCCGCCGTCGCCCCGATGTGGTGCTGGGCATGGGCGGTTACGTTACCGTGCCGGGCGGCATGATGGCGCGCCTGCGTGGCAAGCCGCTGGTGCTGGTCAATGCGGATGCGGCCCTGCTGCTGTCGAACAAGACCCTCACGCCGATGGCCACCAAGGTGCTGTTCGGCTTCCCTGCCGATTTTGGCAAGGCAGCGGACAAGGCCGAGGTCACCGGCAATCCGGTGCGCAAGGAAATCATCGCGCTGCCGCAACCGGCCCAGCGTTACGCCGGCCGCAGCGGCCCGCTGAAGATCCTGGTGGTGGGCGGCAGCCTGGGCGCCAAGGTGCTGAACGACAACGTGCCGGCGGCGCTGGCAAAACTGCCCGCCGAGTTGCGTCCGCAGGTGACGCATCAATCGGGCAAGCAGCACATCGCGGCCTTGCGTTCAGCGTATGAGGCGGCAGGCGTGCAGGCCGAAGTGGTCGATTTCATCGACGACATGCCGCGCCGCTATGCCGAGGCTGATCTGGTGATCTGCCGCGCCGGCGCGATCACCGTCTCCGAGCTGACGGCAGCGGGCGTGGCCAGCGTGCTGGTTCCCCTGGCGGTGTCGACCACCTCGCACCAGATCGACAATGCCAAATGGATGGCACAGAACAAGGCGGCGATTCACCTGCCGCAACGCGAACTGACGCCGGATCACCTGGCCGGTTTGCTGCAGAAACTGGACCGCGCTGCATGCCATGCCATGGCGCAGGCGGCGTACGAACAAGGCCGGCGCGATGCCAACGAGGCAATCGCGCGCGTGCTGGAAGGACTGGTAACACCATGAAGCATCGCGTCAAGAATATCCATTTTGTCGGCATCGGCGGCTCGGGCATGAGCGGCATTGCTGAAGTCTTGCTCAACCTGGGCTACGGCGTCTCCGGCTCGGACCTGGGCAGCAACGCCGCCACCCAGCGCCTGGCGCAGCTGGGTGCCAGCATCCGCTATGGCCATGCAGCCGAGAACATCGAGGGCGCTGACGCCATCGTCACCTCCACCGCCGTCAAGGGCGACAACCCGGAGGTGCTGGCCGCGCGCAAGAAGCACATCCCCATCGTGCCGCGTGCGGTGATGCTGGGCGAACTGATGCGCCTGAAGAAGGGCATTGCGATTGCCGGTACGCACGGCAAGACCACCACCACCAGCCTGGTGGCGAGCGTGCTGGCGCAGGGCGGGCTGGACCCGACCTTCGTCATCGGCGGCCGCCTCACCAGCGCCGGCGCCAATGCCAAGCTGGGGACCGGTGAATTCATCGTGGCCGAGGCCGATGAATCGGATGCGTCCTTCCTCAACCTCACGCCCGTGATCGAAGTCATCACCAACATCGATGCCGATCACATGGAAACCTACAACCATGATTTCGCGCGCCTGAAGCAGGCCTTCGTCGAGTTCACCCAGCGCCTGCCGTTCTACGGCGTGGCCGTGCTCTGTCTCGACGACCCGCACGTGCGCGAGATCATGCCCATGGTCTCCAAGCCCATCCTCACCTATGGTTTCCATGAAGACGCCGATGTGCGCGCCATCGATGCCAAGGCGGTCGACGGCAAGATGGAATTCACCGTGATCCAGGACGGCTACGCCCCCATGCAGGTGAGCCTGAACCAGCCCGGCATGCACAACGTGCAGAACGCTTGCGCCGCCATCGCGATTGCGCGCGAACTGGACGTGGACGATGCCGCCACCCAGAAAGCACTGACCGAATTCAACGGTGTGGGCCGTCGCTTCACGCGTTATGGCGAAGTGCCGATCACCGATGCGCAGGGCAATCCGGCTGGCCATTTCACGCTGGTGGACGATTACGGCCACCACCCGGTCGAGACCGCCGCCACCATCGCCGCCGCCCGTGGCGCTTATCCGGGGCGCCGCCTGGTGCTGGCCTTCCAGCCGCATCGCTATACCCGCACGCGCGACCTGTTCGAGGATTTCGTCAAGGTCCTGTCCTCGCCCGATGTGCTGGTGCTGGGCGAAGTGTATTCGGCCGGTGAAGCGCCCATCGTGGCCGCTGACGGCCGTTCGCTGGCGCATGCGCTGCGTGCGGCAGGCAAGGTGGAGCCGGTCTTCGTGGATGACATCGGCGACATGCCCGAGACCATCCGCAATGTGGTGCGCGATGGCGATGTGGTCATGACCATGGGCGCGGGATCGATTTCCGCCGTACCCGGCCGCCTGGTGGCGCAAGCCGGTGGCAAGAACGAACAGGGGGCCGCATGATCAGCCAAGACCAGATCAAGGCCTTCGGCCGTGTCGGCGTGCTCTTCGGCGGCCGCTCCGCCGAGCGCGAAGTGTCGATGATGTCGGGCAACGGTGTCCTGCAGGCCTTGCGCAGCAAGGGTGTGGATGCGCATGCCTTCGACCCGGCCGAGCGCAGCCTGGGTGAATTGCAGGCCGAGAAATTCGACCGCGTCTTCATCGCCCTGCATGGCCGCTATGGCGAAGACGGCACGCTGCAAGGTGCGCTGGAACAGATGGGCCTGCCCTATACCGGTCCCGGCGTGATGGCCTCCAGCATCGCCATGGACAAGATCATGACCAAGCGCATCTGGCTCTCGCACGGCCTGCCGACGCCGCGCTTCCTGAGCCTGGATGCCAAGGCCACCACGCGCGAGCAACTGCGTGTTGTCCCTGATGAGCTGGGCCTGCCCTTGATGCTGAAGGCCCCGCACGAAGGCTCGACCATCGGCATTGCCAAGGTGAATGGTTATTCCGACATGCAGGTGAGCTTCGACATGTGCGCCCGCTACGACAGTGTGGTGCTGGCCGAGGAATTCATCCGTGGCCGTGAATTGACGGTGCCGGTGCTGGGCAAAGGGCGCGATGCACGGGCCTTGCCGATCATCGAGATCTGCGCGCCGGGTGGCAATTACGACTATCAGAACAAATATTTCACTGACGACACGAAATATTACTGCCCCGCCCCGCTGGATGAGGAACTGACGCACCACATCCAGGATCTGGCGGTACGGGCCTTCAATGCGCTGGGTTGCCGCGGCTGGAGCCGGGTCGACTTCATGCTGCGCGAGGGGGATGGCAAGGCCGAGCCTTACCTGATCGAAATCAACACCTCGCCCGGCATGACCGGCCATTCCCTGGTGCCGATGGCGGCCAAGGCCGTGGGCCTGAGCTATGAAGACCTGTGCTGCACGATCCTGCAGATGGCGTCGCTGGACATGACGCCCTCGAAGGACTGGACGCCGCAGGCGGGCCAGCCGTAATGGCCCGGGTTTAAGGAAGAACGCGTCGATGTGGCAGGACGTCAAGATGCTCAACGCCATCAGCAGTGCGCTCATTGCGCTGGTGCTGCTGGCCCTGGTGGCATCAGGTTTATGGTGGGTAGCGCAGCGCCCGATGTTTACGCTGCACACGATACGCATTGAATCCTCCGGCGACATGCCGCTGGAGAAGGTCAATGCGTTGACGGTGCGGGCGACCGCGGTGCCGCGCATCCATGGCAATTTCTTCACCGCCGATCTGACGGCGGTGCGGGCGGCCTTCGAAGCCGTGCCCTGGGTGCGCAAGGCCATGGTGCGGCGTGAATGGCCGGACCGGCTGGTGGTGAAGATCGAGGAACACAAGGCCCTGGGCACCTGGGGCGAGGATGGCAAGCTGCTCTCGCAGAAGGGTGACGTGTTCACCGCCAACCTGGCCGAGGCCGAGGACGACGGTGACCTGCTGGAGTTCGATGGCCCGCCCGGCAGCGAGAAGCAGGTGGTGGCGCGGCTGGCGCTGTTTCGCCAGTGGTTCGCGCCCATCAAGCTGGAGCCGGAGTCGCTGGTGCTCTCGAACCGCTACGCCTGGACCGTGCGGCTGGACAACGGCATGACCGTCGAGCTGGGCCGTGACCAGGGCGATGCGGTGTTGAAGGAACGGGTGGCGCGGCTGGTGGCGGTGTATCCGCAGTTGCTGGAACGATTGCAGGGCAAGATAGAAAGCGTCGACTTGCGCTATCCCAACGGGATGGCCCTGAAGGCAGATGGAATGGTGCTGGCGGCAATGAACGGGAAAAAGAAATAAGCGGAATGCTATGACAAAAGACGCAAAAAATCTGATCGTCGGTCTCGACATCGGCACCTCGAAAGTGGTGGCGGTGGTGGCCGAGGTGCTGCCCGATGGCCGCCATGAAGTGATCGGGCTGGGGCAGTCCGAATCCAAGGGGCTCAAGAAAGGCGTGGTGGTCAACATCGAGGCCACCGTCGAATCCATCCAGCGCGCGCTGGAGGAAGCCGAGCTGATGGCCGACTGCAAGATCCGCAATGTCTACACCGGCATTGCGGGCAGCCACATCCGCAGCTTCAACTCCAGCGGCATGGTCGCCATCAAGGACAAGGAAGTCACCGCGGCCGACGTCTCGCGCGTGATCGAGACCGCCAAGGCGGTCAACATCCCGACCGACCAGCAGCTGCTGCACACGGTCCCGCAGGAATTCATCGTCGACAACCAGGAAGACGTGCGCGAGCCCATCGGCATGAGCGGCATCCGCCTGGAAGTGAAGGTGCACATCGTCACCGGTGCGGTCTCTGCCGTGCAGAACATCGTCAAGTGCGTGCGCCGCTGCGGCCTGGAAGTGTCGGACCTGATCCTGCAGCCGATGGCTTCGGCCGATTCGGTGCTGACCACCGACGAGCGCGAGCTGGGCGTGGTGCTGGTCGACATCGGCGGCGGTACCACCGACGTGGCGGTCTTCACCGAAGGGGCGATCCGCCATACCGCGGTGATCCCCATTGCCGGCGACCAGATCACCAACGACATCGCCATGGCCCTGCGCACCCCGACGCTGGAAGCCGAAGAAATCAAGCTGCGCTATGGCGTGGCCAAGCAGATCCTGGCCGATCCGACCGAGACGCTGGAAGTGCCCGGCCTGGGTGACCGCAATCCACGTACGCTCTCGCGCCAGGCCTTGGCCGCCGTGATCGAGCCGCGTGTGGAAGAGCTGTTCGCGCTGGTGCACCAGGTGGTGCGCGAGTCGGGTTATGAAGAGGTGCTGTCTTCCGGCATCGTGTTGACCGGTGGCTCGGCGATGATGCCGGGCATGACCGAACTGGCCGAAGACATTTTCCTGAAACCGGCACGCCTGGGCACGCCTGAATACAGCGGCCAGCTGGCCGACGTGGTGCGCAGCCCGCGCTACTCGACCGTGCTGGGCCTGCTGCAGGAAGCCAAGAAACAGTATCTGCGCGGCTACATCGTGACGCGCCAGGAAGGCTCGGTGAAGGCGGTCTGGCAGCGTATGAAGGAATGGTTCCTCGGCAATTTCTGATGGATTCTCATCGGCTGCCACGAGCGGCCGGTGGTGAATGCATCAGGATGTAAAAGCATTGGTCGTTGCTGGCGGTTCGGTTGTACGGTTCTGGCAGTAAAAAATTGATGAGAACGGCAGCAAATTTGCAGCAGTGTTTTCTTAGAATAGCGGTATCAAGGCTTCAAGAATTTAAGGTTTCAAGGCATCAGTCGCATCATTGGCAGCATCGGTATCAGCATCAACAAGAAACAACAGGGAAGCACACATACGGACAGCAGTGATCAGTTGCTAGTCGTCACACCGCGTGATGCCTATCAACTGCCAGCTGCAGGACACATATATTTTAAGGAGTCATCATGGAAATCGATATGGTCGACAATGCGACGCTGGGTACGATCATCAAGGTCGTGGGCGTGGGCGGTGCTGGCGGCAATGCCGTGCAGCACATGATTAACAAGGGTGTGTCCGGCGTCGAATTCATCGCCGCCAATACGGATGCCCAAGCACTGAAGCAATCGAAGGCGCACAACGTCATCCAGATCGGTGATACCGGTCTGGGCGCCGGCATGCAGCCCGACGTCGGCCGCCGCCTGGCCGAGGAAACCCGCGCCCGCATCGAAGATTCCCTGCGCGGCGCGCACATGGTCTTCATCGCCGCCGGCATGGGTGGCGGTACCGGCACCGGTGCCGCTCCGGTGGTGGCGCAAGTGGCCAAGTCGCTGGGCGCACTGACGGTGGCCGTGGTCTCCAAGCCCTTCTCCTACGAAGGCCAGAAGTGCATGGACATCGCCGACGCCGGCCTGGAAGAGCTGACCCAGCACGTCGATTCGCTGATCATCATCCTCAACGAAAAGCTGGAAGAGATCTACGAAGACGACAGCATGATCGAATGGCTGTCGCACGCCGATGACGTGTTGAACAACGCGGTGGCCGGTATCGCCGAAATCATCAACGTGCCCGGCCACATCAACGTCGACTTCAACGACGTCAAGACCATCATGGGCGAGCAGGGCAAGGCCATGATGGGTACCGCAACCGCTGCTGGTGTGGACCGCGCCCGCGTGGCCGCCGAGCAGGCCGTGGCTTCGCCGCTGCTGGATGGCATCGACCTGTCCGGCGCGCGCGGCGTGCTGGTCAACGTCACTGCCAGCCGTGGCCTGAAGGGCAAGGAAATCAAGGAAGTCATGGCCACCGTGCGCGCCTTCGCGGCACCGGACGCCTCGATCGCCCAGGGCATCGCCTACGATGACAGCATGGGTGACGAGATCCGCGTGACCGTGGTGGCCACCGGCCTGGGCCGTGCCCGCAAGGCCGTGCAACTGGTGCAGACCCCGGTCATGCGCACCGGTACCCACAACGAGCCGATGATGGCCGTCGGTGGCGTGATGCCGCAAGGTAACGCGCAAGCCGGTGGTGCTACCTTCGGTGGCCTGAAGGCCCCGGCCGTGTGGCGTCGCGAGTCGGCTTCCGACACCGTGCGCGCCCTGGAAAAGAACGGCATGGAAACCTACGACATCCCGGCCTTCCTGCGCAAGCAGGCAGACTGATCGTCGTTGGTCACGGACGGCCGCTCGCTTCACAGCAGGCCGCTCCGTTCCAAGGCATACTAACGCCGCGCCACGTGCGCGGCGTTTTTTCGTGCGCAGCGTGCCGGCAACTCATCTGCTGAATCGATCAATCGCGGCAGATGCATCTGTTTCACCACTTAATTCACAGTCCTACAACCAGACGAGGAAACACCATGACCATCAAGATCGGCGACCGCCTGCCCGAAGGCACCCTGACCGAATTCATCGAGACCGAGACCGAAGGCTGCAGCCTGGGCCCCAACGCCTTCAAGGTGTCGGACCTGGTCAAGGGCAAGAAGATCGCGCTGTTCGCGCTGCCGGGCGCCTTCACCCCGACCTGTTCGGCCAAGCACGTGCCGGGCTACATCGCCCTGGCTGACCAGTTCAAGGCCAAGGGTGTGGATGAGATCTGGTGCATCTCGGTCAACGATGCCTTCGTCATGGGCGCCTGGGGCCGCGACCAGAAGGCCACCGGCATCGTGCGCATGCTGGGTGATGGCAGCGCCACGTTCACCAAGGCCTTGGGCATGGAATTCGACCTGACCGAACGCAACATGGGCGTGCGCTCGCAGCGCTATTCCATGCTGGTCGAAGACGGCGTGGTCAAGCAACTGAATCTGGAAGCCCCGGGCAAGTTCGAGGTCTCCAACGCGGAAACCCTGCTGGGCCAGTTGGGCTGATGCCTGCCGGGATTTCCCGGCCACCAGGCGAAAAAGAAACGGCATGCTGCGGCATGCCGTTTTTCCTTGGGGAAATGGATTTATCGCTGTGATCGATGAATGGGCGCCTCCGGCCCCTGTTTTACAGATAGGAACGATTTGCAACAAAGCCCTACCGCAAGGGGCGGGGCAGGGGCATCTTGGCTATAATGACCGGATGTTGAAACAGCGCACAATCAAGAATCTGGTCAAGACCACCGGCGTCGGCCTGCACTCCGGCACCAAGGTCGAGCTGACCCTGCGTCCGGCCGCCCCCGATACCGGCATCCTGTTCCGCCGCGTGGATCTCGATCCCGTGGTCGAGCTGCCGATGATCGCTACCGGCGTGGGCGATACCCGCATGGCCTCGACCCTGACCAAGGATGGTGCCAAGGTTTCCACCGTCGAACACCTGCTGTCGGCCTGCGCCGGGCTGGGCATCGACAATCTGATCATCGACCTGACTGCCGAAGAAATCCCCATCATGGATGGTTCGGCCTCGTCCTTCGTCTTCCTGCTGCAGCAGGCCGGCCTGCAGGAGCAGAACGCGCCCAAGAAATTCATCCGCGTCAAGAAGGCGGTGGAAGTGCGCGAAGGCACGGGCGACAAGGAAAAATGGGCGCGCCTGGAGCCCTATGACGGCTTCCGCCTGAAGTTCTTCATCGAATTCAACCACCCGGCCGTGGATGGTACCGGACAGGTGGCCGAGGTCGATTTCGGCATCGACTCCTACGTCAAGGAAATCGCCCGCGCGCGCACCTTCGGTTTCATGCAGGACGTGGAAACCCTGCGCGGCATGGGCCTGGCCCGTGGCGGTTCCTTCGAGAACGCCATCGTCATGGATGAGTACCGCATCCTCAATGCCGACGGCCTGCGCTACGACAACGAGTTCGTGCGCCACAAGATCCTCGATGCCATCGGCGACCTGTACATCATCGGCCATCCGCTGCTGGCCAGCTACGATGCCCACAAGTCCGGCCATGGCTTGAACAACCTGTTGCTGCGCGAATTGCTGTCGCAGCCGGATGCCTATGAGATCGTCAGCTTCGACCAGCTCGACCAGGCCCCGCAGACTTACGTGATGCAAGCCCAGCAGGAGTGGGCGCTGAACTGACGCTGGCGCTGATGCTGGCTGCACACGCCGCAATGTAAAACGCCCCGGCCTGGACCGGGGCGTTTGCTTTTCTGGCGGTGGCTTGCTGGCGATCTGACGAGAGAAATCTTGTAAATTTTTTAGAAGAATCTCGTGATCCGGCTATTTCAGGACTATTTTCCCTGAAGAAATGGCGGGTCTTCTCCTGCCTGCTTGGCCAATCTGCGCTGGTCGCGCCGCCGTATCATGGCGTCGATGGCTTCCTTCAGGCCCTGGCTGCGCGGATCGCTGGCCAGTGTACTGCTGAGTTCGGCGAAGGAAGTGAGCGCGTTTTCGGTCAGTTCCAGCACCCGTTTTGGCGCTGGCGGGGGGGCCGTCCGGCCAACTTGCACTTTGATTCGGATTGAATTAACCTGCCATCCGTCCTTCAGCAGGCGGTCCTGCAGCCTCGGGGTTTGCTGCTTCAACCGTGCCGCCAGCGCTGCATTGGGCGCGCTCATGACCAGCACGCCAGCTTCAAACTGCAAGATCTGACACGCGGCAAACATCGCCGGCAAGTTCGCGGCCACTGACTGCTGCAGCGTGCCCATGCGAGCCAGGGCGGGCAACAGCGCCGCCATCGTCGAATTCGACCGCAAGAAATCCGCGGCTCCCTTCGTGCTCTTCGCCATGCGTTGAGCACTTGTGAGAGCAGGCCGATAAGGGGTAAACGTAGATGCGTACTTCATCTTTAAACCTTATCACATCCGGTGTCTGACCGGCCGGAGACCAAGGAGCAAAGATGCAAATTATCCTGTTGCACCCCCGTTTCACCAAAGCCCGATCGGTCACGCTCGGTACCAAGCACCTCCTGCTGATGTTGCTGCTGCTGGTGAGCGTGATCGCCGGCGCTTCGCTGTCCATCACCTATTTTCTGCTCAACAAGGCCGGCGACCCGGATGCCGCGCCCATGCTGCACAAGCTGGCCGTCTCCATGAGCCAGGAAGAAGATGGCCGCAACGAGAAATTCCTGAAAGAGAACCTGGCCATGATGGCCGTGAAGGTCGGCGAGATGCAGGCCCAGATGATGCGCCTGGATGCGCTGGGCGAACGCGTGCAGGGCCTGGCCGGCATCCGTCCGGAAGAATTCAATTTCAAGGAGCTGCCCGGTCGTGGTGGCGCTGAAGTCTCCAGCATCGCCGGCTCCGGCCGGGATGTCGGCATGGACGAGCTGCGCCGCATGCTCGACAACCTGGCCCAGGATGCCGGCCATCGTTCCGATTATCTCAACGCGGTGGAATCCACCCTCATGGGCGACAAGATCAAGTCGCGCCTGCTGCCGACCAATCAACCGGTCAACGTGGCCTACAACTCGTCGAGCTTCGGCTGGCGGCTGGACCCCTTCAGCGGCCACAACGCCTTCCATGAAGGCCTGGACTTCCCGGCCCCGGTCGGCACCCGGATCGTCGCCGCCGCCGCCGGGGTGGTGATCGCCTCGGAATATCATTATCAGTTCGGCAACATGCTTGAAATCGACCACGGCAACAACATCATCACCCGCTACGCCCACGCCTCGCGGCTGTTCGTGAAGGTGGGCGACATCGTCAAGCGCGGCCAGCATGTGGCCGATGTGGGTTCGACCGGGCGTTCGACCGGGGCGCACCTGCACTTCGAGGTCCGCATACGCGGCATCGCCCAGGATCCGCGCAAGTTCCTGGCGCTCGGTGCCACCGGCGGCAACCAGCCCAAGCAGATGCCGGTCTTCGTCGCGGGCCGCTGAGTCCGTTCAGGCAAGTTCTGGCCGGCGCCAGCCCCCGTGGGGCGGGCGTTTGCGGCCGGGCAGGGTAGCCTGCAGGCCGCATTCCCTGCACGTTGTTGCATCTCTGGCAAGCCTGGCATGACGATTTTTGCCAAATCCCCATTCCCCATTGAAACCTTGCAAACACGCCCGATCTAAAGCGAATGCGGCGCGCAGGCGGCATGAAGACGGGCTGGCGAGCCAATGCCCTCGGCCTGCGTGCTAGAATCCATGGTTTATTTTCGGGCGTTGTCGGCTGGAATCCCGCGGCCGGGAGCCCAACGTCACTCTGCCGGATCGTTCATCGGCGCTTTTATAGAATCCAAGCATGTCATTCCTGACCAAGATTTTCGGCAGCCGTAACCAGCGACTGCTCAAACAATATCAAAAAATCGTCCGCCAGATTAACGCGCTGGAGTCCTCGGTCGAGAAGCTGAGCGACGCCGAACTGCAAGCCAAGACGCCCGAATTCAAGCAACGCATCGCCGGCGGCGAGACGCTCGATGCGATCCTGCCGGAAGCCTTCGCCGTCTGCCGCGAAGCGTCCCGCCGCGTGCTCAAGATGCGTCACTTCGACGTGCAGCTCATCGGCGGCATGGCGCTGCACTTCGGCAAGATCGCCGAAATGCGCACCGGTGAAGGCAAGACCCTGATGGCAACCCTGCCGGCCTACCTCAATGCGCTCGGCGGCAAGGGCGTGCACGTGGTGACCGTCAACGACTACCTGGCACAGCGCGATTGCGAAGACATGGGCCGCCTCTACAGCTGGCTGGGCCTGACCACCGGCGTGAACCTGTCGCAGATGGAACACGACGTCAAGCAGGAAGCCTACGCTGCCGACATCACCTACGGTACCAACAACGAATTCGGTTTCGACTACCTGCGCGACAACATGGTCTTCGATGCCGATGACCGCGTGCAGCGCGCCCTGAACTTTGCCATCGTCGACGAAGTGGACTCGATCCTGATCGACGAAGCACGCACGCCGCTGATCATCTCCGGCCAGGCCGAGAACCACACCGAGCTGTATCACAAGATGAACGCCGTGCCGCCGCTGCTGACCCTGCAGATCGGTGAAGAGACCCCGGACGGCAAAGGCAAGATCGAAGTCCCCGGTGACTACACCAAGGACGAGAAGAGCCACCAGGTCCTGCTGACCGAAGCCGGTCACGACAAGGCCGAGGAAATCCTGACCCAGATGGGCCTGCTGCCCGAAGGCGCATCGCTCTATGATGCCGCCAACATCACCCTGATCCACCACCTGTACGCCGCCCTGCGCGCGCACACCCTGTATCACCGCGACCAGCATTACGTCGTGCAGAACGGCGAAGTGGTGATCGTCGACGAATTCACCGGCCGCCTGATGACAGGCCGCCGCTGGTCCGATGGCCTGCACCAGGCCGTCGAAGCCAAGGAAGGCGTGAAGATCCAGAACGAGAACCAGACCCTGGCCTCGATCACCTTCCAGAACTACTTCCGCATGTATGCCAAGCTGTCCGGCATGACCGGTACGGCCGATACCGAAGCCTACGAATTCCAGGAAATCTATCACCTGGAAACCGTGGTGATCCCGCCCAACCGTCCCAATGCCCGCAAGGACCGCCAGGACCAGGTCTACAAGACCGCGCAAGAGAAGTACATGGCCATGGTCAAGGACATCCAGGACTGCTACGAGCGCGGCCAGCCCGTGCTGGTGGGCACCACCTCGATCGAGAACTCGGAACTGCTCTCGGGCATCCTGACCAAGTACAAGCTGCCGCACAATGTCCTGAACGCCAAGCAGCACGCGCGTGAAGCGGAGATCGTGGCGCAGGCCGGCCGTCCCAAGATGATCACCATTGCCACCAACATGGCCGGCCGTGGTACCGACATCGTGCTGGGCGGCAACGTGGGCAAGCAGATCCAGCTGATCGAAGCCGACGAATCCCTGTCGGATGCCGACAAAGCCGCCAAGTCGCAGCAGCTGCGCGATGAATGGCAGTCCCTGCACGACCACGTGGTCAATGCCGGCGGCCTGCACATCATCGGCACCGAGCGTCACGAATCGCGCCGCGTGGACAACCAGCTGCGTGGCCGTTCCGGCCGCCAGGGCGATCCGGGTTCCTCGCGCTTCTACCTGTCGCTGGATGATGCGCTGCTGCGCATCTTCGCCGGCGACCGCGTGCGCGCCATCATGGACCGCCTCAAGATGCCCGAAGGCGAACCGATCGAAGCCGGCATCGTGAGCCGCTCCATCGAGTCGGCCCAGCGCAAGGTGGAAGCCCGCAACTTCGACATCCGCAAGCAATTGCTGGAATACGATGACGTCGCCAACGACCAGCGCAAGGTCATCTACCAGCAGCGTAACGAGTTGCTGGAGTCGGCCGAGATGGCCGAGATGATTGCCTCCCTGCGTGATGGCGTCTTCACCGACCTGTTCCGCGAATACGTGCCGGCCGAGTCGATGGAAGAGCAGTGGGACATCCCCGGCCTGCAAGCCGTGTTGAAGAACGAATGGCAGCTCGACATCGACCTGGAAGCCATGCTCAAGGCCGAACCCGACCTGGCCGAAGATGAACTGCTGGAGCGCCTGCTGACGGCCGCCAAGGACACCTACGAAGCCAAGGTGGCCGTGGTGGGCGTGGATGCCTTCGCCGGTTTCGAGCGCAGCGTCATGCTCCAGAGCATCGACAACCACTGGCGCGAACACCTGGCCGCACTGGATCACCTGCGCCAGGGTATCCACCTGCGCGGCTATGCGCAGAAGAACCCCAAGCAGGAATACAAGCGCGAAGCCTTTGAGCTGTTCGCCCAGATGCTGGACCTGATCAAGAACGAAGTCATCAAGGTCGTCATGACCGTGCGCATCCAGAGCCGCGAGGAAATCGAAGCGGCCGAGGAAAGCATGGCCGGTGGCTCGCCCATCAACGTCAACTACCAGCACGCCGACTTCGATCCCGAAGCCGCGCCGGAGGAACTGCTGGCACCGACCGCCCAGGCCGGTGGCGAAGACGACGGATCGGAATACCCCAAGGTCGGCCGCAACGATCCCTGCCCTTGCGGCAGCGGCAAGAAGTACAAGCAGTGCCACGGCAAGCTGGCCTGAACCAGAGTCCCCCGGTTCGGCCGCATTCCGGCCAGAGGTGAAGAGGCTGTCCACCCAAGCGGGTGGGCGGCCTTTTTTACATCCTGCAGGTGAAGGCTTCTGCAAAATTGGCCTGGCTCCCTTTATGATGAACGCTCCGGCAGCCCACGCCTGCCGCCCAGGAGAACAAGAAGATGTCGCTCGCCAAGATGTTTCGTGCTTCCCGTCTCAGCTTCACTGCCACCGCCATCGCCGTCCTGCTAGCCGGCTGCGCTTCCTCGCCGCTGCCGCAGTGGCGCGACAGCGGCAACCCGGGCTACGCGCCCGTCACGCCCTCCATCCCGGTGACCAATACCGGCGTGCCCGCCGTGGCCATCAGCACCGCTCCCCCCACCCGTGCGGCGCTGGTGGAAGCGGCCAAGGCCGAGTGGGATTTCTTCGGCAACCAGCAGATCGACATGCGCCATGAACCCTTCAGCGCCCCGCGCCTGGGCTTGCTGGAAGACGAGGGCGAGGCCGTGCAGCGGGTGGCCGAGTACTGGCACGCGGTCGGCAAGAACCTGACCGGTGCGGATTGCCAGCAAGCCTGGTCGGCGGCCTTCATTTCCTGGCTGATGGTGAGCACCAATGTGCCGCCGCAGGATTTCGCGCCCAACGAAACGCACTTCAACTACCTGAGTTTCCTCAAGGACCGCCAGTCGCGCCCCTCGCCGCAATTCGTGTTGCGCCCGGCCGAGAGCGAGCCGATTGCGCCCGGTGACCTGATCTGCGCCCCGCGCGGCAACAACAACATCACCTCCATCGACGAGATCCGCCCCGGCCTGGCCGGCCATTGCGACCTGGTGGTGGAGGTGCATGCCGATGATGGCTGGGCCGGCGTGATCGGCGGCAATGTATTCAATTCGGTCTCCGAATCCCTGATCCCGGTGGATGAGCAGGGCCGTGCCCAGCCGATTGCCGCGCGCCCGTGGCTGGTGGTGGTCAAGAACCTGCTGCCGTGAGGCCGCCCATGCTGATCCTGGGAAAACTGCTGCTGGGGCCCCTTTTGCTGACGCAAGCCAAACGCCTGCGCCAGACCGCGCTGCGCCTGCCGGAAGCGGCCGGTCCGCGCAGCGGCATGGAGTTTCCCGCCTTGCAGCCTCGGCTGGTGGCCGAGCCGTTGCGCGTGCTGGTAGTGGGTGATTCCTCGGCCGCCGGGGTCGGGGTGGAGCATCAGGAGCAAGCCCTGGCCCAGCCGCTGGCTCGCCAGCTGGCCGCGCGCACCGGCCATCCGGTGGCCTGGCAGCTGGTGGCGCAGAGCGGCGTCAATTCGCTCGAAGCGCTGGACCTGCTGACGCGCCATGAGATCGGTCCGGCCACCGTCCTGGTGGTGGCCCTGGGCGTGAACGACGTGACCTCGCAGATGAGCCCGCAACGCTACGTGGCCAACCTGCGCCTGCTGTGCGAACGCCTGATGGCGCAGGCCGGGGTGGAGCACATCGTCTTCTCGGGCTTGCCGCCCATGCACCTGCTGCCGGTGGCACCGCAGCCGCTGCGCTGGTATCTGGGCCGCTACGCGCGCAAGCTGGACCGCGCCCTGCGCGACTGGATCGATGCCGAGGCCGCCTTGCGTTACTGCTCCCTGCAATGGGCGCTGCCGCATGAGATGGCCATTGATCGCTTCCATCCGGGCCACGGCCAGTATGCGCAATGGGCCAGGATGAGCGCCGAGATCATCGAAAGCGAGTTTCTGCGTCATCAGCCGGTGACGGAAAGTGTTTAAAATACGCGTTCCGATTTTTACGCTGAAAGCTCGCCATGGCCGTCAATTCCCCGATTCCCGTTCCTTCCGACCTGAAAGCCGTCGCCGGCATCGAACTCGGCCATGCCGAAGCGGGCGTGCGCAAGGCCAATCGCAAGGACGTGCTGGTCATGAAGCTGGCCGAGACCGCGACTGTCGCGGGCGTGTTCACCAAGAACCGTTTCTGTGCCGCCCCGGTGCAGATCTGCCAGGCCAACCTGGCGCAGCTGAGCGCCGGCAAGCCCATCCGCGCCCTGGTGATCAACACCGGCAACGCCAACGCCGGCACCGGTGAAGAAGGCCTGCAGCGCGCCAAGTCGGTCTGTGCTGCATTGGCCCAGCAGATGGGCGTGGAGCCGCAGCAGATCCTGCCGTTTTCCACCGGCGTGATCCTGGAGCCGCTGCCGGCTGATCGCATCATCGCCGGCCTGCCGCAAGCCATCGGCAACCTGAAGGCCGACAACTGGTTCAACGCGGCCGAGTCCATCATGACCACCGACACCCAGCCAAAGGCCGCGTCGCGCACGCTCACCATCGGCGGCAAGCAAGTGGTGATGACCGGCATCAGCAAGGGCGCCGGCATGATCAAGCCCAACATGGCCACCATGCTGGGTTTCCTGGCCTTCGACGCCAAGCTGCCGCAGGCACTGCTGAACCAGCTGGTCAAGGATGCCGCTGACCATTCCTTCAACTGCATCACCATCGATGGCGATACCTCGACCAACGATTCCTTCATCCTGATGGCCACCGGTGCCGGCGAACTGGAGATCACCAGCGCCGACAGCGAGGAATACAAGCAACTGGCCGCGGCCGTCACCGACCTGTCGCAGCACCTGGCGCACCAGATCGTGCGCGATGGCGAAGGCGCGACCAAGTTCATCGAAGTGGCCGTGGAAGACGGCAAGAGCATCGAGGAATGCCGCCAGATCGCCTACTCCATCGGCCACTCGCCGCTGGTCAAGACCGCCTTCTTCGCCTCCGACCCGAACCTGGGCCGCATCCTGGCCGCCATCGGCTATGCCGGCATCGAGGATCTGGATGTGTCGAAGATCAACCTGTGGCTGGACGATGTGTGGGTCGCCAAAGATGGCGGCCGCAACCCGGATTACCGCGAAGAAGATGGCCAGCGCGTCATGAAGAAGGCCGAGATCGTGGTGCGTGTGAAGCTGGCGCGCGGCACGGCCAACGCTTCCATCTGGACCTGCGACCTGTCGCACGACTACGTCTCGATCAACGCCGACTATCGTTCCTGAGCGGTTTTCTTCATCTCGCGGCGTTTCGCCGCCATCGGCCCACCCATCCCCGGGCCGGTGGCGCGCCCGGGATGGCGGCGGCAACATGAATGCCCGCGCCCTCGGATCAATTTTATTCACACCGGCCGCCAGCGCCTTGCGCCACAATGGCGCGTGCATTCCCGCCCCGTTCATCCCGATTTGCGATCACCATGACCCAGCTAGACCAATTCCTGCAGCGTGCCGAAGCCTTGCTGGCGCGCGTCGAAGCCATCCTCCCCAACGCCGCCGCCCGTGAG
Organism: Herbaspirillum sp. Her4; assembly: GCF_057961335.1. NCBI lineage: Bacteria > Pseudomonadati > Pseudomonadota > Betaproteobacteria > Burkholderiales > Oxalobacteraceae > Herbaspirillum > Herbaspirillum sp. Her4. The sequence goes on from NZ_CM176330.1 coordinate 1,482,556, forward strand.
CCCGACTGGAACGCCGCCGTCGCCTTCCGCTGGCGCGGTGCGACCGCCCAGCGTCCCGGCTACCTGCAGGCGGTGGGGCAGATCTCGAAGATCGGCCTGTCGGACCTGCATAACATCGGCCCGCAAAAGGAACAGATCGACCAGAACACCCGCCAGTTCGTCGAAGGCCGCCCGGCCAACAACGTGCTGCTGACCGGCGCGCGCGGCACCGGCAAATCCTCGCTCATCAAGGCGTGCCTGAACCAGTACGCCGACCGTGGCCTGCGCCTCATCGAAGTGGACAAGGATGACCTGCACGACCTGCAGGACATCGTCGAACTGGTGGCGGCGCGTCCGGAACGCTTCATCGTCTTCTGCGACGATCTTTCCTTCGAGGAAGGCGAGGGCGGCTACAAGGCGCTGAAGGTGGCCTTGGACGGCAGCATCGCCGCGCAGTCCGACAACGTGCTGATCTACGCCACCTCCAACCGCCGCCACCTGATGCCGGAGCGCCTCTCCGACAACAACACCTACACCCACACCGAGGATGGCGACCTGCACCCCGGCGAAACGGTGGAAGAAAAGATTTCGCTCTCCGAGCGCTTTGGCCTGTGGGTGACCTTCTACCCCTTCAAGCAGGACGATTTCCTGGACATCGTGGCGCATTGGCTGCGCCACTTCGGCTGCAATGACGCGCAGATCGCCGAAGCCCGCGCCGATGCCCTGCGCTGGGCGCTGCAGCGCAGCTCCCGCTCAGGCCGCGTGGCCTGGCAGTTCGCGCGCGACTACGCCGGCAAGGCGCAAGGCTGATGAGCGGCGATTCCAAGCCCGTGGCCAAGCCCATTGACGTAGCCGTGGGCGTCCTGATGCAGCCCAACGGCGACGTGCTGTTGGGCCAGCGTCCAGAGGGCAAGCCCTATGCGGGTTACTGGGAATTCCCCGGCGGCAAGGTGGAGCCGGGCGAAAGCATCTTCGCGGCGCTGCAGCGCGAGTTCAAGGAAGAGCTGGGGATCGAGGTGCTGGACGGTGAGCCCTGGTGCGGCGTCGAGCACGTCTATCCGCATGCCCATGTGCGCCTGCATTTCTACATCAGCCGCCAGTGGCGCGGCGAGCCGCAGAGTCTGGAAGGCCAGGCCTTTGCCTGGCAGGGCAGCGTAGGGGTGGAACCGCTGCTGCCGGCCACCATTCCGCTGCTGCAGTGGCTGGATCAGCTGCGATATGGCGACGAAGCCTGAAGATGGGTGGTTTTAGGATGAAATGAAGGAAAAAGCCCGTCATCACTGCACGGGCTTGTCCCCTTCGTCTTCCAGTGGCAGGTTCACTGCGGGGATGGTGTACTTTTCTTCGGCCCAGGCACCCAGGTCGATTTGCTTGCAGCGTTCGGAACAGAAGGGGCGGTACTTGTTCTTCTCGCTCCATTCCACCTTGGTGCCGCAGGTCGGGCAGTCTACGATCGTGGCCATACGTTTACTTCACTTCATTCGATTCAGATTACGGATCAAAAGCCGCACAACGCCAGTTCGAAGGGCACTTCGCCCTCGAAGGAGCGCGGCTTCTCGTCGCCATCCTGCTGGGTGAAACGCACCCACAGCATGTATTTGTTCGCCGAGATCTCGGGGATGGCGCCGAGGTTGATGTCCAGTGACAGGCGCAGCATCTGGTAGACCTTGCCTTGCAGCATCTGCTGGTAACTGCCGCCTTCGGCGTTGATTTTTACTGCATGTCCGGATTCGCGCAGCAATCGCATGACGATGGCGATGGCATCGAACAGCGGGATCAGCGGGGCGAACCAGTTGGAGATGTCCTGGAAACGGCGTTCAAACGGATGCTGTTGCCAGGCGTAATAGGCCGGCAGGTCGAATTCGCAGGCGCCGCCCGGAATGATGGTGCGGCCGCGAATGCTCATGAGCCATTCATTGTCGCGGATGTTCTGGCCGGTCTTGCCCTGGGCAGCCGAGAGGGCGCTGCTGGCCTGGTCGACTTCGGCCAGGATGGCATTGAGCATCTCGGGCTCGACATTGGGATTGGACTGGTAGGCCAGGAGGATCTGCTTTTGCCGTTCCAGCTCTTGCAGCAGGTCGGACTTGAGGTCGGCGCGTCCGGCGACCTCCAGCATTTCAAAAATGGTGGCAAGGGCGATGTGATGCTGATGCGGGCTTTCCTGGTGCAGGAAGAAGACGAATTTCTCGTAGAGGTCTTCCAGTCGCAACAGCGTGCGAATACGCTCATTGAAAGGGTATTCGTAGACGATCAAAGCATGATCCCTTTATTGGTTGAACCGGACTTGTTAGGCCGCTGACAGGCCGCGTGGGTGCAATAACCTCGTCAACATGTGCAATGTCTGTGATTCTGACCCATGCAGAAGAAAATTACAAATGCAGTCGCCATCAAATGAAGCTGCAGGCGCGCATCGCATTTGCCGCGCTGCCCAAGTGCATTGCTGCAGCCGCGCAAGCTGCACCATCGCTCAGTGCCCGCCTGCCAGCGCCAGGTAGCGCGCATGCAGCTCGCGTACCTGAGCCGGCAGCTCGGCATTGCTGCCGCCGTTGTCGATGACGTCCTGCGCCACCGCCAGCCGCGCCTGCCGGCTGGCCTGCGCGGCCATGATGGCTTCGACTTCCTCGCGTTGGAGGCCGTTGCGCTGCATGACCCGCGCGATCTGCACCTCTTCCGGACAATCCACCACCAGGATGCGGCTGGCGCGGCCAACCCAGGTGCCGGACTCCACCAGCAGCGGCACCACGAAGATGACATAGGGACCGGTGGCATCCTCGGCCTCGCGCACGGTTTCGCTGCGGATCAGCGGATGCAGGATGGCTTCCAGCGCATGGCGTGCCGTCGGGTTGCCGAACACGTGCTGGCGCATGCGGGTGCGGTCCATGGCACCGTTCGCATCGATGAATTCGCCGCCGAAATAATCGCGGATGGGATCGATGGCCAGGCCCTGCGGTGCGGTCAGGGCGTGGGCGATGGCGTCGGTATCGACCAGCGAAGCGCCGAGCTCGCCAAACAGGTTGGCCACCGTGGTCTTGCCGCTGCCGATGCCGCCGGTCAGGCCGATGGTGAAGCGTTCAGTCAATGAGGTCATGGGATCAGAAGTCGTAGAGAAGTTGCGTGAGCCAGCCATGGCCCATCAGCAGGGTCAGCATGCCGGCGCAGGCCAGGCAGGGGCCGAAGGGAATGGCCTGGCCGCGCCGGTGGCGGCCCAAGCCCATCAGCGCCAGGCCCAGGACTGCGCCCAGCGCCGAGGCCAGCAGCAAGACCAGCGGCAAGGCCTGCCAGCCCAGCCAGGCCCCGAGTGCGGCCATGAGCTTGAAGTCGCCATAGCCCAGACCCTCCTTGCCGGTGGCCAGCTTGAAGATCCAGAAAATCAGCCACAGCACGCCATAGCCGGCCATCGCGCCCAGCACGGCATCCTGCAGCGGCACCAGGCGATGCACCACGTTGACCAGCAGCCCCAGCCACATCAAGGGCAGGGTGAGGTCGTCGGGCAGCAGCATGGTCCGGGCGTCGATCACCGCCAGCGCAATCAGGAAGGACGCGCACACCATCAGCGCCACGCCGTGCAGGCCCAGGCCGAAACGCCAGCCCAGCAGGGCGAACAGCAGTGCGGTCAGCAGCTCCACCAGCGGATAGCGGGCGCTGATGGGGTGGTCGCAGAAGGCGCAGCGTCCTCGCAGCAGCAGCCAGCTCAGTACCGGAATCTTGTGATGCAGCGCCAGCGGCGCGGCGCAATGCGGGCAGGCGGAGGCCGGCAGCCAGAGGTTGTAGCGGTCGGCATGCGGCAGGGCCTCGCCGCGTTCCTGGGCCACGAAGTTGGCAGTCTCGCGCAGCATCATCAGCGGCACGCGATGGATCACCACATTGAGAAAGCTGCCGACCAGCAGGCCCAGCAGCGCCGCCGCGCCAGCGAGTGCAGCGTTGCCGGGGAAGGCCAGAGCATCCAGGAAAGACATCGTCGGGTTCAACTGGTTTGGTCGTCAAAGAAGGGGAAGACAGGCGTGTCGGCTTATACCACTGCACCCATGCGGAACACCGGCAGGTACATCGCCACCACCAGGCCGCCGATCACCACGCCCAGCACCGCCATGATAACGGGTTCCATCAGGCTGGTGAGGGCAGTGACGGCTTCATCCACTTCGCGTTCGTTGAGATCGGCGATCCTGCTCAGCATGGCGTCGAGGGCGCCGGCCTCTTCGCCCACGGCCGTCATCTGCACTGCCAGGTCGGGGAAGACGCCCGTGGCCTGCATGGCCGCATGCAGCGAGGCGCCATTGCGCACGGCGTCGCGCACGGCCAGCGAGGCGTCGGCATAGACCACGTTGCCGGCTGCGCCGGAGACCGTTTCCAGCGCTTCCACGAGGGCGATGCCGGCACCGAAGAGGGTGCCGAAGGTGCGGCTCCAGCGTGCCAGCGCCGCTTGCCGCAACAGCTTGCCGAACAGCGGCAAGGACAGGCTCAGGCGCTGCGCCGCCAGTCGCAGCGGAAGATAACGCCGCCACGCCAGCATCGCCAGCACGCCCGTCACCAGCGTGCCCAGCAGCAGCCAGGGACCATGCTGTGCGAGCAGACGCGCCGTGGCCATCACGATCCGCGTGGGCAGCGGCAACTCGGCCCCGAATTGCTGGAACATCTGCTCGAAAGCCGGCACCACCCACAGCATGATGACCACCGTCACGATGATCGCCACCAGCACCACGGCACAGGGATAGGCCAAGGCCGCGCGCACCTTGCCGCGCAAGGCCAGGGATTTTTCGCGATAGAGCGCGATGCGCTCCAGCATGCTGTCGAGCATCCCGGCTTCTTCGGCGGCGCGCACCAGGTTGCAGAAGAGCGCATCGAACTGGCGCGGATGGCGCGCCAGCGCCGCATGCAGGCTCTCGCCGCGCGCCACGGCCTGGCGCACGTCGTCCAGCAGCGTGGCCAGTGCGCTCTGGCCGGCGCCGCGAATGGCGATGTCCAGCGACTGCAGCAGCGGCAATCCTGCCCGCAGCATGGTGGCCAATTGGCGGGTGAAGAGGGCGATCTGTTTGGCGCTGATGCGGCCACGCGTCCTCGCTGTGGCCGGGTTTGCCGCAGGGGCCGGGCCATTGTCGAGGTCGGCCGCACGCTCCGCGCGCCGCAGCCGCGCCACGCGCATCCCCTGCTGGCGCAGCCGGGCACGTGCCTGGGCTTCATCGCTGGCTTGTATCACACCGCGTTGCGGGCGATTGTGGCGGTCCAGCCCTTCCCAGCGGAATTGGGACGCCGATGTCGTGCGATCAGGTGCAGGCAAGGATTTCTCCCATGCTGGTTTCACCGCGCAAGACCTTCAGCAGCCCCGCCCGCCGCAGGTCGATGATGCCCTCCGCTTGCGCCTGCCGGCCCAGTTCCAATGTGCCGGCCTGGGCCAGTATCAGCGACTGCATGGCCGCGCTGACCGGCATGACCTGATAGATGCCGGTGCGCCCGCGAAAGCCGGTCTGGTTGCAGGCCGGGCAGCCGTGCGGCACGAAGGTGGCCGGCGTACCACCGGCCGGACGGCGGCAGCGGCACAGCTTGCGCACCAGCCGCTGGGCCACGATCAGGCTGACCGATGCCGCAATGTTGTAGGCCGGTACGCCCATGTTGAGCAGCCGCGTGAGCGTGGCCGGGGCATCGTTGGTGTGCAGGGTGGAGAGCACCAGGTGCCCGGTCTGCGAAGCCTTGACGGCGATGTCGGCAGTTTCCAGGTCGCGGATCTCGCCTACCATCAGCACATCCGGATCCTGGCGCAGGAAGGCGCGCAGTGCCAGGGCGAAGTCCAGTCCGGCGCGTTCGTTGATGCTGACCTGGTTGATGCCGGGCAGGTTGATTTCCACCGGATCCTCGGCGGTGGCGATGTTCACCCCCGGCTGGTTCAGGCGCTGCAGGCAGGCATACAGCGAGACCGTCTTGCCGGAGCCGGTCGGCCCGGTCATCAGGACCAGCCCGTGCGGCTTGCTGATGGCCTGCAGCAGCGCTTCCTGCTGGGCCGGTTCATAGCCGAGGTCGCTGATCGACAAAGCCGCCTGCGCAGTATCGAGAATGCGCAGCACGATCTTTTCACCGAACTGCGTGGGCAGCGTCGAGACGCGGAAATCCACCGTGCGCGCACCCAGCGCCAGGCGCATCTTGCCATCCTGGGGCAGGCGCTTTTCGGCGATATCCAGACGCGCCAGGATCTTCAGGCGGGTGGCCAGCTTGTCGCGCAAGCTCAACGGCGGCTGCGCCAGCTCGTGCAGCACGCCATCCAGCCGCAGGCGTACGCGGAAGAGATGTTCGAAGGGCTCGAAATGCAGGTCGGAAGCGCCCATGCCGACGGCATCGGCCAGCAGCTTGTGCAGCAGGCGCACCACGGGGACGTCATCATCGGCCACGGCCGTGTCGGGAGTGTGCAGCATGGGAGACCTCGCGCAGGGGCGCTGCCGCAGGGCAACGCACAGGGGAGGGCAAGTCTCCCACGCGCGGCGGCCGCCCGAAAAGCGGGCCGGCCGTTTGCGCGGGACAAAATCGGTGGAGTTCGATGCCGGCCTGCAAGGCCCGGCGCAGGTTCAGTCCTGTGCCTTCACTTTCGCAGGCAAGGCGATGAGCTTGACCATGCGGATGGCCTGGTTCTGTACCTGCACGATCTCGATCACGCAGCCATCGATCTTGACGGCCACGCTGGCTTCGGGAATGTCCTGCAGGGTTTCCAGCAGCAGGCCGTTGATGGTCTTGGGGCCATCCAGCGGCAGCTTCAGGCCCAGGCGCTTGTTGATGTCGCGCAGGGTGGTGCTGCCCTCAAGCAGGCAGGTACCGTCCTTGTCCCAGCCGAAACCTTCGCCGGAGGATCCGGGCGAGGAGGTCGTGAATTCGCCGATCATCTCTTCGATGATGTCCTCCAGCGTCACCAGTCCCTGCACTTCACCGTATTCATCGACCACGATGCCCAGGCGTTCGTGGTTTTCCTGGAAGTACTGCAGCTGGGTGAAGACATCGGTCTCCACCGGCACGTAATACGGGGCCGAGAGCAGGGCGCGGATGTCGTCGTGGGTGATGTCGTCTTCCTGGCGGAACAGTGAGACCGTCTTGCGCACATGCAGGATGCCGACGATGTGATTGATCTCGCCCTCGAACACCGGCAGCTTGTTGTGATAGCAGGTGGCCAGCTGGTGCAGGATCTCCTCCACCGGGGCGGCCAGGTTCAGGGCCTCGACCTGGGCGCGCGGGGTCATGACGTCTTCCACCGAAATCTTTTCCAGGTCGAACAGGTTCAGCAGGATGCTCTTGTGCTTCTGCGGAATGAAACTGCCGCCTTCGAGCACGATGGAGCGCAGCTCTTCGGGAGAAATGCGCTGCTCGGCCGCGCGCGATCCGGTCTTGATGCGCAAGACCTTGAGGATGGCGGAAACGAAAATGTTGACGAACCACACCAGCGGCTTGGCCACCCGCATCAGCGGCTTGAGAATGAAGCTGGTAAAGAGCGCAATGCGTTCGGGATGGGTGGCACCGATCACCTTGGGCACGATCTCGGCAAAGATGATCAAGAGCGCCGCCACGAAGGCGGTGGCCGCCGTGATCACGCGCTGGTGGTTGCCGAAGGCGGCAATGGCCAGCGCCGTCACCAGGGCCGTGGCCAGCGCATTGATGACGGTATTGGCGATGAGGATCAGCGAGAGCAGCCGTTCAGTGCGATCCAGCAACCACAGGATGGTGATGGCGGCCCGGTTGCCCTGTTTGGCCAGGTGCCGCAGGCGATGGCGGTTGGCGGCCATCAGCGCCGTCTCGGTCATGGAAAAGAAGGCCGAGAGCAGGATGAGAATGAGGAGTGCAAGAGCTTGCACCCATATGGGTACGGTATCCAAACGTTGCCGTCAGTGGGTTGCCCTCACGCATGGGAGGGAGTCGGCGGGCCTGTTCGCTTGTCATCATGACAGGCAAGCCAGGGCGGCCAGCGAGCGCCAAAGTCTAGACGATGGGGGCTTATCTCGCAAGCCGGGCGGCGGCGCGGTGTGGCGGCTGCGCCCGGACTTGCCCTTCAGTAACCCTTGCTGCGGTCGTAGAGATGCGGCGGCGGCAGGCCGCCCAGCATGGCGGCAATGGCCACCGCCGCCTGCCTGGCGCGTTCGCGGCGCGAGGGCGTGGCCGCTGCATGGGGCGTGACCAGCACGCGCGGATGGCGCCAGACGGCAGCCTCGGCGGGCAGCGGTTCTTCATCGAACACGTCCAGCACGGCACCGGACAAGTGCCCGCTGTCGAGCGCGGCCAGCAGATCCGGCAGGCACACGTGGCTGCCGCGGCCGACGTTGATGACCGCGGCACCGCGCGGCAACTGGTGCAAGAGATCGGCATCGATGAGGTGGCGGGTATCGGTGGTCTCGGGCAAGAGGCAGATCAGGATATCGGTGCGGGCCAGGAAATCCGGCAACGCAGCGGCCCCGGCAAAGCAGGCCAGCCCCTTTTCGCTGCGCAGCGAGCGCGCCCAGCCGGCGGTCTCGAAGCCGACCGCTGCATGCATGCGCGCCGCCGACAAGCCCAGCGCACCCAGGCCCAGCACGCCTACGCGGGTTTCGCGCGCCGTGCGGGGCGTGGAGAATTCGCGCCATTCGGCGCGCGCCTGCTGGGCAATGATGCGCGGCATGTCCTTCAACAGCATCAGGCTGCTCATGAGCGTGAATTCGGCCATGCGCTGCTGCGTTTCAGGCGTGACCATGCGCACGATGGGCAGCTCCGGCAGGTGCGGGTCTGCAAGGATGTGATCGACTCCGGCAGCCGCACTGATGATGGCCTTCAGGTTGGGGAACTGCGCCAGCCGCCCCGGCTCGGGCTGCCACACCAGCACGAACTGCACGCGCGCCGGATCGACTTCCGGATCATCCCAGGCGCGCACGTCGAGGCCCAGTTCGGGTGCGAATTCATGGAAGCTGGCGCGCCACTCGGCCAGCGCGGCAGCACCGCCGGACTTGATCAGCAGCACGGGAGCAAGAGCAGGGGTGGTCATGCTTGTGGCTCCACGGGATTGGCCTGGTGCATGGGCCGGCGCAAGGCCGGGTCGAAGGGATTGATCCGGCGCGACAGGGCGGCGGCTTCCCGCTGCAGCATCTGCACCACGGTCGGCAGGCGCTCCTCGGTCAGGCGCGAGGTCAGCGTGCCTACACTCAAGGCACCGACGATGTTGCCGCCGGCATCGAAGAGCGGCACACCCAGCCCGGCCATGCCATCGAGCAGGCCGGCCTGGCGTGCCGCATAACCGGTCTCGCGCACACGCTCGATTTCCGTGCGCAGGTAGACCTCGTCATAGACCCCGAATTCGCGCAGGCGCGGCACGTTGTAGCGGATCACTTCCTCGCGTTCTTCTTCCGGCAGGAAGGCGAGGATGGCCAGCGCGCCCTGGCCCACGCCCAAGGCGACGCGCCCGCCGATGTCGCCGGTGAAGGCGCGGATCGGGAAGGGGCCATCGACGCGATCCACGCACACCGCATCGAAGCGCGAGCGCAGCAGCAGGAAGACCGTATCACCGAGACTGCCGCACAGCCGCAGCAGCGCCGGGCGGCACAGGCTGCGCACATCCGACGCATTGCCGGCGCGTGCGGCCAGGGCGAACAGGTCCATGCCCAGGCGATACAGCTTGCTGCGCTCATCCTGTTCCACCACGCCTTCCCCGGCCAGCGATTGCAGCAGCCGGTGCGTGGTGCCCTGGGTCAGGCCGATGGTCTTGGCCACTTGCGTCACCCGCATGCCTTGCGGTGGTGCATCGGCCAGCGCGCGCAACACCGCAAAGGTGCGCTGGATGCCGTTGACCGGCAGGGAGGCGGGGGCGCTGGCGGCCGTGGCCTCGTCGTTGTGCTCGCTCATGAGGGGGCTTTGTCTGTTGGGTGGAATCGGCGGCGGTTCGCTCGCCTATGCATTTCATTGAATGGAATAAATATAAAAAATTTCCCGACTGTCGAAATACGATAGCAGAATTGGCACCGAAATTGCATCAATAACGAAACAGGAGACGCGCCGCTCACATCGCTTCAGCGATGGGGTTGCGCAATTGAAAGTATGCATCGGAGCGCCCGCCGGCCGACAAGCCCGCCAGCCGTGCAGCGCCCGAACCTTGCGACAGGGAGCTTGCAATGTCATTTCTCACGCTGACCAATGTCAGTAAGTTCTATGGCGATACCCAGGCGGTATCGGGGTTCAACCTCACGGTGGAAAAGGGTGAGTTCATCTCCCTGCTCGGTCCTTCGGGCTGCGGCAAGACCACCACCCTGCAGATGATCGCGGGCTTCGAGGCCGTCAGCGGCGGCCGCATCGAACTCGACGGCCGCGACATCACGCATGCCAAGCCCAATACGCGCGGCCTGGGCATCGTGTTCCAGACCTATGCGCTGTTCCCGCACATGACGGTGGAGCAGAACGTGGCCTTCGGGCTGGAGATGCGCAAGTGCGGCGCCGCTGAGAAGCGCGACCGTGTGGCGCAGGCCCTGTCGCTGGTGCATCTGGAAAAACACGGTGCGCGCTATCCGCGCGAACTCTCCGGCGGCCAGCGCCAGCGCGTGGCCCTGGCGCGTGCGCTGGTGATTGCTCCGCCGGTGTTGCTGCTCGATGAACCGCTGTCCAACCTCGACGCCAAGCTGCGCGAAGAGATGCAATTCGAACTGCGCGACATCCAGCGCAAGGTCGGCACCACCACCATCATGGTCACGCACGACCAGAGCGAAGCCATGTCCATCAGTGACCGGGTGGTGGTGATGGAGGCCGGCCACATCACCCAGGTCGGCCGTCCCCTGAACGTGTATGAACATCCGGCCAACCGCTTCATCTCCACCTTCGTGGGCAAGGCCAACCTGCTCGAAGGCCAGGTGGTCGGTGCCGCAGGTGAACGTGCCGACATCGCGGTGGGCGGCATGATGCTGTCGCTGGAAAGCACCGACACCGGCCTGCGCGGCGGCGGCCGCGTGGTGCTGGGCCTGCGTCCGGAAAAGATCCGCTGTACCGCGCCCGGCCAGGGCCGCTGCAATGGCGAAGTGGTGCGCCGCTTCTTCCTCGGCAGCCAATGGATGTATGAAGTGGAGACCCCGCTGGGCCTGCTCTCGGTCCTGTCGGCCAACGATGGTGCCGAAGCCCTGGAGCAGGGGGCTGCCGTCGGCCTGGCGTGGAGCGACTACAGCCTGCGCCTGGTCTCCACCGCCCGCAGCGATGAAGGGGTCGCAGCATGAGCGCGGCCGGCACAACTTCCGTGGCACCGCCCGTGGTGAGTCCCGCCGATAGCGACAAGGCGCCCGGCCAGCGCAGCCTGCCCTGGCTGATGTCGGCCCCGGCCATCCTGCTGTGCACGGTGATGCTCCTGGTGCCGCTGGTGCTGACCTTCGTGCTGTCCTTCAACGCCTATGATGCCGAGACCGGCCCCAAGGCCGGTACCTTCACGCTGGAGCATTACGCAGCGGTGCTGACCGATCCGTATTACTACGGCATCTTCTGGCGCACGCTGTGGATCTCGGGCCTGGTCACGCTCATCTGCATCGTCGTCGGTGCGCCCGAGGCGTACATTCTCAACCGCATGCGCAAGCCCTGGCGCTCCATCATGCTGCTGGTGGTGCTGGCCCCGCTGATGATCTCTGTGGTGGTGCGCGCCTTCGGCTGGAGCATGCTGCTCGGTCCCGAAGGCCTCATCAACGGCACGCTGGTGGCGCTGGGCTTTGCCAAGGTCAAGCTGCTCTATACCGAAACGGCCATCGTCATTGCGCTGGTGCATGTGATGCTGCCCTTCATGGTGATCCCGGTGTGGACCTCGCTGCAGAAGCTCGATGGTGGCGTGGCCAACGCGGCGCTGTCGCTGGGCGCCTCGCCCATCACCGTGCTGCGCCGTATCGTGCTGCCGCAGATCATGCCCGGCATTCTCTCGGGCAGCCTGATCGTCTTCGGCCTCTCGGCCAGCTCCTTTGCCATTCCGGGACTGCTGGGCGGACGCCGCCTGAAGATGATGGCCACCATCATCTATGACGAATACCTGCACGAACTGAACTGGCCCCTGGGCGCAGCCATCGCGCTGCTGCTGCTGGTGGCCAACCTGGTCATCATGCTGGGCTGGAACCGCATGATCGAACGCCGCTACAAGAAAGCGCTGGGCTGAACCATGAACAAGAACGGACCGATTGCATTGTGCTTCAATGCACTGGTGATCCTCTTCACGCTGGCCCCGATCCTGGTGGTGTGCGTGATCGCCTTCACCCCCGAAAACACCCTGACCATGAACGGGCCGGAATTCTCGCTGCGCTGGTTCAAGGCGGTGTTTGAGTTTCCTGACTTCGTGAGCTCCTTCTGGAACAGCCTTTGGCTGGCGCTGGCAGCGGCCACCATCTCTACCGCCCTGGCCATTCCGGCGGCCATGGCGCTGGTGCGTTATCCGCATCGCTGGTCCGGCGTCTTGCAGGGCCTGTTCCTGTCGCCGCTGATCATTCCGCACCTGGTGCTGGGCGTGGCCCTGCTGCGCCTGTTCTCGGTGGTGGGTGGCGCGGGCAGTTTCGGCTGGCTGGTGCTGGCGCACTCGCTGGTGGTGACGCCCTACACCATGCGCCTGATCATGGCCGCGCTGATCGGCTTCGACCGCAGCGCCGAGCATGCCGCCCTGTCGCTGGGGGCCACGCGCTCCACGGTGTTCCTGCGCATCACGCTGCCGATGATCCTGCCGGGCATCACCGGGGGCTGGCTGCTGGCCTTCATCAACAGCTTCGATGAAGTCACCATGTCCATCTTCGTGACCTCGCCCTCGACGGTGACGCTGCCGGTGCGCATGTACATGTACGCCACCGAATCCATCGATCCGATGATGGCGGCCGTCTCGGCGCTGATGGTGGCCATCACGGCGGTGGCCATGATCATCCTGGACCGGGTCTATGGCCTGGACCGCGTGCTGGTGGGGCGTTCATGACTCACACCTCTGCTCCTGCACAGGCCCAGCTGGTACGGCTGGCCGAACGCGATCGCGCTGCGGTCAGCTTCACGCTGGACGGCCGCCCGGCGACCGCGCTGGAAGGCGACACGGTGCTGACCGCCGTACTGACCAATACCGCGAGCCTGCGCCGCAATGAATTCAGCGGCCAGCCGCGGGCCGGCTTTTGCATGATGGGCGCGTGCCAGGATTGCTGGATCGCCACTGAAAGCGGCGAGCGCCTGCGTGCCTGCTCCACCTTCATCCGTGCCGGCATGCAATTGCGCAGCGGCCAGGAGGAACCCGCATGACGCGCGCAGCTCCCGTCATCGTCGGTGCCGGCCCGGCCGGTGTGCGTGCGGCGCAGACGCTGCTGGCCCATGGCGTGCGGCCCATCGTCATCGATGAAGCCGCGCAGGCCGGCGGCCAGATCTATCGCCAGCCGCCGCGCGGTTTCCTGCGCAGCCGCAAGACGCTCTATGGTTTCGAAGCCAGCCGCGCGCAATCGGTGCACAGCACCTTCCATGCGCTGCGCGAGGCCATCGACTACCGTCCCAACACCCTCGTCTGGAATGCTCAGCCGGGTTTGCTCGACCTGATGGAGGGCAGCGCGCAATCCGCTTCAACGCTGGCCTGGGAAGACATCATCGTGGCCACCGGTGCGACTGATCGCGTGCTGCCTTTCCCCGGCTGGACCACGCCGGGCGTCTATACCCTGGGCGGCTCGCAGGTCGCGCTCAAGTTCCAGGGCTGCGCCATCGGACGCTCGGTGGTGTTGGCCGGCAATGGTCCGCTGCTCTATCTGGTGGCCTACCAGTATGCCAAGGCCGGTGCCCGGGTGGCGGCGGTGCTCGACAGCAGCAGCCTGGCTGACCGCATTGCCGCACTGCCCGCCATGCTGGGCCAGCCGGCCTTGCTGGCCAAGGGCATCTACTACCTTGCCTGGCTCAAGCTGCATGGCGTGCCGGTGCATTCGCACGCGCGGGTGCTGCGCGTGGAAGGCGATGCGCGGGTGCAGGCGCTGGTCTGGCGTCGCGAGAACCTGGCAAGTGCGACTGGCAAGCCGGGTACCGAGCAGCGCATTGAATGCGATGCCGTCGGTTTCGGCTATGCACTGCGTTCTGAAACGCAATTGGCTGATCTGCTGGGTTGCCGCTTCCAGTTCGACAGCCTGCAGCGCGCGCACCTGCCGGTGCGCGACAAGAGCACCCGCAGCAGCGTGCCGGGCGTCTATCTCGCCGGTGACGGTGCCGGCATCATGGGGGCCGATGCCGCCGAGCTGGCCGGTGAACGCGCTGCGCTGGCCTTGCTGCAGGATCGCGGCATCGCCGTCGATGCGGCCCGTGTGACGCAGATCGAAGCGGAGCTGGCGCGCATCGGCGCTTTCCGTCTCGGACTTGAGCGCGCCTTTCCCTTCCCCGAACGCTGGGCGGCGACTGCATCGGACGATCTGGTGATCTGCCGCTGCGAGAACATCCGCGCCGGTGAATTGCGCGCGGCCGTGCGCGAGAAAGGCGCAGCGGAAATGAACCGGCTCAAGGCGCTCACCCGCGTTGGCATGGGCCGTTGCCAGGGCCGCATGTGTGGTGCCGCGGCCGCCGAAATCCTGGCGCATGCCGCTGGCCTGCCGGTGCAGGAAGTCGGTCGCCTGCGCGGCCAGGCACCGATCAAGCCGATTCCATTGGGCATGCATGTGCCGGCCCCCGAGCCGGTCTCTGCGCGCGTGATCGCGCTGCATGCACAGGAGGATGCCTCATGAAGAGCCTCCATACCGAAGTCCTCATCATCGGCGGCGGCATCGTCGGCAGCTCGGCTGCACTGGTGCTGGCCAAGGCCGGACGCCGCGTGACCATCCTGGAACGCGACCTGTGCGGTGCGCGTTCCAGCGGCATCAACTACGGTGGCGTGCGCCGCCAGGGGCGGCCCGAAGTACAGCTGCCGCTGTCGCAACGCGCGCATCAGATCTGGGGCGATCTGCAGTCCCTGATCGGCACCACCGGCGAATACGAACGCAGCGGCCACTTCAAGCTGGCCCGCAGCGAGGCCGACATGCAATCGCTGATCGCCTATGCCGAACTGAGCCGGCCCTACGGCCTGGGGATCGAACTCATCAGCGGCGAACGCCTGCGCCAGCAATGTCCCTGGCTGGGCGGCGCGGCGGTCGGCGGCTCGCTGTGTCCGGAAGATGGCCAGGCCAATCCGCGCCTGGTCTCGCCGGCCTTTGCGCGTGCGGCCGAAGCGGCGGGCGCGACCGTGATCGAGCGTTGCGAAGTCATGCAGGTGGGTCACGATGGCCGCGACTTCGTGGCCGAAGCGCGGCAGGGTGGCGAACCCTTGCAGGTGCGTGCGGAAGTACTCATCAATTGCGCCGGTGCCTGGGCCAATCGCGTGGCGCAGTCCTTTGGCGAGACCGTCCCCCTGACCAGCGGCCACCCCAGCATGGTGGTGACCGAACCGATTCCCCACTTCCTGCCCTGGAGCCTGGGCGTGGAGGGCGGCTCCATCTACTGCCGCCAGGTGGCGCGCGGCAACGTGGTGCTGGGCGGCGGCCGCGGCTACGAGCAGGATGAACTGCGCGCCCGCGCCTCGCATGATTCCATTCTCGGGCTGCTGCCGCAGGCGGCGGCCTTGCTGCCGGCGCTGCGCCATGTCCACATCATCCGCAGCTGGAGCGGCGTGGAAGGCTACTTGCCGGACCAGCATCCGGTGATCGGTCCCAGCACCACGCAACTGGGCCTGCTGCATGGCTTTGGTTTCTGCGGTGCCGGTTTCCAGATCGGGCCGGCTGCCGGTGAGGCACTGGCCGAGCTGGTGCTGCATGGCCGCAGCACCATCGCGCTGGATGCTTTCTCGATTGGCCGTTTCCTGCCGCCACGTTCCGACGCTGTCGACCTGTTGTCCTCCCACCCTGAAAGGAAGATCTCATGATGTCGCTTTCCCGCACCGCTGCCCTCGGACTGTTGCTGGCCGCCACCGCCGCCCAGGGGCAGGCGCAGACCCGCACGCTGTACGTCGGCATGAATGGCGGCAACATGGAGAAGACCTTCACGCAAGCGGTGTTCGGTCCCTTCGAGCAGAAGTACAACGTCAAGATCGCCGTGGTGCCCGGCGGCTCGGCCGACATCCTGGCCAAGGCCCAGGCCGCCAAGGACAAGCCGCAGATGCACCTGATGTTCTTGGACGATGGCGTGATGTATCGCGCAGTCGGCATGGGCCTGTGCGAGAAGCAGAAGCCCAATCCCAACCTGGCCAATCTGCTGCCGGTGGCGCACATCAAGGATGACCTTGCTACCGGCGTGACCATCAGCGTCACCGGCCTGGCCTACAACACCAAGGTCTATGCCGAGAAGGGCTGGGCGCCGCCGACCTCCTGGCTCGACCTGGCGGACCCCAAGCTCAAGGGGCGCGTGGTGTTCCAGTCGCTGCCTTCATCCACTTTCGGGCTGCATGCCTTCCTCGCCTTCAACCAGCTCAAGGGCGGCACGGATGCCAACGTCGATCCCGGCTTCAAGGCCTGGCCCTCGACCATCGGGCCCAATGTGCTGGAGTACATCTCCAACTCGGCCAAGATTTCCGAGATGGCACAGACCGGCGAGGCGGCCCTGTTCCCGTACACGCCCACGCAATCGACGCTCTTGAAGAGCAAGGGCGTGCCGGTGGAATACGTGCAGCCCAAGGAAGGTGCCATCGTGCTGATGGTGGCGCAGTGCGTGATTGCCAACAATACCGAGCCGCAGCTGGCGCAGGAGCTGGCGGCCTATCTGCTCTCGCCGCAGGCGCAAGCGCTGGCGCTGGAAAACGGCAACTACAACCCGACCAATACCAAGGTCCATGTCAGCGGCACGGCCGCCGCCGAGCAGGCGCGCATGAATGGCTTCGTCAAGGCCGCGCGCGCGGTGGACTGGGATGAGATCAACAAGAATCGCGCCGTGTGGAATACGCGCTGGAGCCGCACCATTGAGCGATGAGATCGGCAGCTCGTTGGCCTGAAACGCAGGAATGCGTAAATGATTTATCTGATTTTTCAGAACCTCTGGTAGTTTTTTACGCCACCTGCGCGGTGGCGTTTTTTTTCGCTGATGGCGCGTGATCCCCATTTTTGTTTATCTGTGGCATCGATAAATCGATGTCGATTGTGCAATGGCGCAGATAAACCACAGCAGACCGTCCCGAGGCGCGCAGTGGCGGGTAGGGCAAAAATCGCGTATAATGCATGGATCGCTCAAGAACCGAGCGGAAATCCTGATCCCCACGCGCCTTGTCGTACAGCATCTTGCAATCCGCGTGATTCGCATCTTCATCCGCTTCCCCGAGTAAAGAAACTGCGCTGCCGGTCTCGCCGCCAGCGGGTTCACCTGTCCTCCGACCTTAACGCTCCCGGCCTCCCCATGGCGTGGCCAGTCGTCAAAGCCAGAGATTGCAAATCCCCGAGCCCTTCCTCCGTGAGGTCGCGTGCTCACGCACAAGAAAGAGAAAATGGCAAAAGAAGAACTGATCGAAATGCAAGGACAAGTCTCCGAAGTCCTCCCCGACTCGCGTTTCCGCGTGGCGCTGGACAACGGCCATTCGCTGATCGCCTATACGGCCGGTCGCATGAAGAAGAATTTCATCAAGATTCTGGCGGGCGACAAGGTCACGCTGGAACTGTCTCCCTACGACCTGAACAAGGGTCGCATCATCTTCCGTCACCTGGAACAGCGCGGCCCCAGCGGCCCCCGTCCGGGTTTCCGTCGCCGCTGAGATCGCGCGGCGCATCCCTCCCACGCCCAATGGCGTGGTGCGCCGCCTGATGCCCTCCGGCCCGCCTGTCCTTCACGACGGTATGCGCCCTCCCATGATCGGTTTTGCGAAAGAAAAAAAATATGCAAGCTCCGGTCACTCATCAGGAGCAGTACAAGGGCTTTCACATTTCACTGCGCTGTCAGGGCGAGGGTGGCTTGTGGGAGGTTGCTGAAGTTCATATCGCCGACAGCGGCGGGCTGGCGCCGCCCCTGTTTCCACGTCGCCAGTTGCCTGGCCGGTTCGATAGCGCGCTGCTGGCCGTGGAGCGCGGCATGGGTTGGGCGCGGGCGGTGATCGACAATCTTGATCCGGCGCTGGATGGGGATTGGCTGACTTGACGATGAGGTCCCGTTGCCGGTTGGGGGCGTTGATCGTGCAGTAATCTGTTGCCTCAACCACCACGTCCGCTATCAGCAGCCTTGATCAGGCATTGGGATACCTTTGTCAAATGTTGCTCTGCTGCGGCGGTCAGGTTGATCTGCTTGCGCCTGCCATCTTCTGTTTCGGCCAGCGAAATCCATCCTTTTGCTACCAGCGACTTCAGCCGCAGGTGAACCGTCACCGGAGAGCCAAGCGAAGTGTCCCCGGTCACGTCAGTCACTGACAGGCGGGGACCGGCATGCAGCGCTCTGGTGATGTGGTCGAAGATCTTCTTTTCCAGCGGCTCCAGGGTGGGCAGGTCGCGAATCGATTCGATGAGTTCCAGAAAGCGTACATAGATGTCCATGTGCCGTTTTCGCTTGTTAGCACCCATAATGATTCCTCTGCAGATCGAGCGGCTATTCTACCGCCGCTCTATAGATGCAGTATCCGAATCTAGGGGCTATCTTTCAAATGATCAATACCGCGAGAATCCTAAGCTTCGGACTGGGTGTTCTGTTGTCGGCCGTCCTGTTTCTCGCTGCTTTGCTCGTCAATGAGCTGATCTTTCCCGGTCTTGCTTTCATTACCGGGGTCAACTGGATTTATTTGCCAGCTGGCATCAGGTTGCTCTGCACCTTGCTCTTTGCTGAGGCCGGTGCGACCGGGCTGTTCATCGCATCATGGGTTACCTGTGTCCTGTATTTCTTTCCTGACGACACCATCCGCTCTGTTGCCGGTGCCGTCATTGCGACGTTGGCTCCCTATCTTTCCTATCTCTTCGTTGAGCGGCGATACGGTCTTTCAACCTCTCTCAAAAATCTGTCCGGTTTGCGCCTGCTGACTGCGGCCGTACTCTATGCCTTGGCTGGCAGCAGCCTGCATCACCTTTGGTTCTGGCTGAGCGGCGATCAACACTCCTCGGTTAAGAGCTTGTGCGTGATGTTCGTCGGGGACTTGTGCGGGACGCTCATTGTCCTCTATTCCTTCCGTTTATTGATCGCATTGTTCAGCCGTACCATGGATAGCATAGATCGACGTCCGGAAAGATCTTGATTTTCCGACTCGCCGTCGGGTACCAAATCATTCCTGATTTAAGTCAAAATTCCTCAATTTAGATATAGAAATTAAATGTATTATCTATATAAGATTTGAGGGCAAGAAAATGCGTAGTTTTCCGTCGGATGTGTTGAATCTGCTTGTTCTCTCGCATCATGGTTGCTAAATATTGATCAGAAGTTACGTGATAATAACGTGATGAAGTTGGCAAACATGACGTGCAGTGGTAATGTACCGAAAAATTTTTAACGTCCGGGAAAAATGACTGCGTGAGGTTTTTCCTGGCAAGGCTTCAACCACCGTCTGAACCTTGGTGGTGTTTGCGTTCCATGTGGGGTGGGACGCGACATGCATAGCGCATGAAGCAGTGCCAGCGATGTAGTGCCGTCGTTCATCAAAGCAATGATCCTTGACGATAACAAGTCGTTCCATCTCGATTCCAGATGAGCGATTTCAACCACTGGGGGGTGGGTGATTTATTCCTTATATCTTTGGCAGCGGCTTGGGGCCTTGCTGCTTCTCTGCATTGTTTCGTCTCTTGTTCACGCGCAACAGCCACCGGATGTGGCCTTTGCCGGATTTGCCTTCTCCGGTAGCCAGAGCACCATAGAGGCACGCTTCCCGTATTCCTTGCGTTATGAGGCGTTGCAAAAGAGCGCCGGTACGCCGGTTTACCAGCAGTTGATGCAACAGTTGCAGGCTGCTCCGCCAACGCATTTCAAGATCAATACCCAGCTTGAGGAACTCAAGGGGCGAGACCAAGCCTTGGCCGTGGCGCTGGTGGTTGGCAATGAGACTGTCTCGGATGAGGCCTTCGGCGGCGTGCACCGTCTGATGGTGGTCATTCGCGCGCAAGTGATGTTCTTCGATTTCAAATCGATGAACGTGGTGCGCTCCTATCCAGTCAGCTTCGCCTATGTCGACGTGCTCGATCACGCGGCACGCGATGATGAAATTATGGCGCGCGTCAAGTTGGTCTACGAAGGGTCTGGCGACAAGCCGGGCATCCTCGCACGCTTCGTCAGCAATGTTGCCAAGGCTCAGGTGCCTACGCAGGTTACCCGCTATCTGCAGGTGGTCAATGTGCGCGTAAGTCCAGAAGCACAGGCCGTGATTCCCGGCTCGCTCAAATCCGAGCCGGGAGCCGTGGAGACTTGGGCGGCAGACTTGGTCGGGGAGGCCATTTCCACCCGCGCAGGGGTACCCATCGTGCCTTATTCCAAGGGTTATGCCATCGGCAATGTGATGTCCTTGCGGGTCTCCGACGGGACGGTCTGGCAACTCAAACTGCCCAAGCCCGATTATGAAATCAATGTCGATCTGACCGCCTTCAAGAAGATCAAATTCAACGAAGTGGCCGGTGGTGCCACCACTTATGTTTACGGTGCCTATGGCGCGATCCGAATCGTGGAGCCGCTGGGCAACAAGGTGTATCTCGACACCGCGCTGAAGAACGGGGAGACCCGCATCATCCCGGCCAGCCAGCAATACGTGGACGATTTCCCGCATTTCTATGATGCCCTCAACGGCATGTTCGTCAAACTGGCTCTGGTCATCGATGGCCATGGCGACGAAAAGTGGATCAAGAGTGCAGCCGCCGCGAGCGGCATCGAACAGCAGATTGTGCAAACCAAGGAGTTGATGAAGTCATGCAAATAATCCGAACCCTCATTGCGTTGATGCTGGCGATGCTCTTGCTCCCGGCCAGCGCACAGATCCAGCAGGCACGTGGTCAGTACTCGATCAGCTACAAAGAAGCGCTCGGCGTCTTCGATCGCAAGGAAGTACCGGCGGCCCTCAAACAGAAGGCAAGGCAGGAAGCGGCCCTCAAGGCGGTCGAAACCTACTATGCGGAGGCAGGCCAATCGGAGTCGGCGAACTTTGATGCAATCCGTGCCCGGATCCTGGAAAACCAGGATCGTTACATCCTTGATACCACGGTGCTCTCTGAGACCGATGACCCCAAGGAGTTGCGCTACACCGTCGCGGTGCGAGTTTCGCTGAATGTGGCCAATCTGCGCAATGCAGTACAGGCCTCATCGGCTATCGGTAAGGCGGCACAAGGCGAGAAATCTGCGATGAGTTTTGTGTTCGTCTCGCGCCAGGTGGATTCAGCCAAGTCTTACGACGACCGCGTCTACAAGCGCCAGGACAAGTCGGCACAAATGACAGGTTCGGCAGTGAGCAAGGACAGCTACAAGGAATCCACCAGCGAAGGCGAATCGGTAGGCAAGTCGCGTGTAAGCACCAGCGGTTCGGCCACACGTGAAACGGGGCAGAACGTGGACGTCTCAGTCAAGACGACGGTAACTTCCGAAACTGGTGGCAGCACGACCCGCAAGGCGACCGAGACAACCTGGCGCGTGTTGCCCAGCGCCAACTTGAATCAGGTCTTCGTCTCCAAGTTCTCCGAAGCGGGCTATGACGTGATCGAAGCCGCCATGGTGGAGTCGGCCGTCTTCAAGATCGCCAATATCGAGGCGGATTACAAGTCCGGCAATGACCTGCAACCGCAGACCTTGCGCGCGATCGCAGCGGGAATGAAGGAGAACCAGATTCCCTACATTGCTCTTGGGACCCTTGATGTGGGCCTTCCGGACAAGGATCCGCAAACCGGTCTCATGCGTGTGGCTGTCACTGTCAATGCCAAGGTGTGGGATGTGACCAAGCCTATCCCGCGTACTCGCCTCGCAGTCGGCCCGGTCGCCTACGCTGGCGTGGGCCCCACCGAGGATGAAGCGCGTGGTAACGCGCTCAAGGCAGCTGCCAGCAATGCCGCGCAAGAACTATCAAGCCGCATGACCACCATGGGTCTGCGCTGAACCTGCAAGTTCGGTAGACGGCCCGATGCGCCGATGGCATGGCGCATGAAGGTCGTCCGCGTCCGGATGACCTGCTGTTTTCCGTTCAGTTTCCCTCGTTGTTGATCCCGTTTGTTCATCCATCCCTTACTTTTCATCAAGGAAGAAAAACCATGAAAAAAATCCTCGCACTGGCCGCAGTCTCCCTCGCCATGACCCTGCCGATGACGGCCTCGGCCCAGTTGGGCAATCTGCTGGGCGGCAGCAAGTCCGCGTCGGGTGGCGGCGATTTGTCGGGCCAGCAGACCCAACTGGTGCGCAACTATGCGGCCGCCGGCCAGGATGTAGGTACCGCCAATAGCCACATCGGCGATGCCCTGGGCATCAAGCTGCAATCCATCAATGCTGCGGCCACCTCAGATTCGCTGTCGGCCAGCGACCTCGAAGCCAATGACAAGGCCATCAGTGCCAATGCACAGTCGGTTTCGGACGCGCTCAAGAAGGGTGCCACTCTGAAGGATGGCGAATCCAAGAAGAAATTCGCGCAAGGCTTGCTGTCCCTGGCTACGGGTCTGAAGAAATATATCGGCTTGCGCAACGACGCGCAGAGCTTCGCCAATGGGCTCTCCAGCGCCTCGCCGATGCAATTGCCGGGTCTGCAAGCTGGTGCCTATGTGGCCAAGACCTTGCCGTCCAACGTTTCCACACTGACCGATGTGCTCAAGAACGCAGTGGACTTTGCCAAGAGCAACGGCGTGGCTGTACCGGCTGACGCGACCAGCGTGCTTTGATTTCCCGATGATCGCATCCGACGAGAGAGTTTGATATGCAGCGACAAATTGGAGTAGGTGTTATTGCGTTGACGATGGCGCTGCTGTCGGGGTGCGATAAAAAGGAAGAGCCTAAGAAAGTGACTGAACCGGTAGCGGCCGCTCCGGAACAGCCAAAGCGTAGCGCGCCTGATTTTGGTGGTGTCACCAAGGTCAGTCGCGAGGCCGAGGCTGTTGGCAGCACACTCGAACTGGCCGTGGTCTCTGCTTTGCAGTCGGCAGTGGCCCAGGTCAACGGCGTGAAAGTTGCCAGCCAGTTGCAGGGTTTGCGGCAAGGGCTCGACGTCAGCGTCGATGGCCAGAGTGCCGGTTCGGTGCGAGCAGACGCGTTCGTACAAAAGATGGTAGCCGGATCGCAGGGTACGGTGCTCGGTTACGAAATCCTCTCCCAGGAAGAAGTAGACAAGGTCGATGAAGAGGTCGTCGCCAAGGTTCGCGCCAGCGATGGCGGCTACAGTTATTCGGCGTCGGCCTCCTCCGAAAGCAATCTGAAGGTCAGCGCAAACGGCGAAGGCAGCGCTCAGGGCGGTAATGCCAGTGCGCGCGCTTCGTCCTCCTATTCCGGCTCGGCCGCCTCCAGCGAATCGGCCAATGTCGATGTGAAACGGGGCGCCAGCTCGTATTCCTCTGACATGAGCCACAAGAAGATGCGCAGCTACTGGAAGGTCAAGCTGCGCGCCGAGATCGCCCAGTACAAGGCCCCTGATGAGAAGGGGCAGCCCAAGATCGTGGTGGTGCTCCCCAAGACCTTGATGCAGACCTATCCGGTGGGTGATACCCAGGTTGCGGCCGACGAAGTGGCCCGTGCGGTGCGCGGCCGCCTGTCGGATATCCTTGCGCAGACCAAACGTTTCATCGTGTTGGATCGGGAGTTCGGTGCTGACCTGCAGGCTGAAATCGATCACATCAACAGCGGTAATGTGCGTGCGCAGGACAGTGCCCGTATCGGCCAGCAACTGGCTACGGATCTGTTGCTGATTCCGACTATCGAGCGGTTCGAATACCCCAAGTCGGTACGCAAGCTGCGCATGTCCGATCGTGAACTCGTCTCCTACTCGGGTGGCGGTCGCATCACGCTGCGGCTGATCAATGCCGCGACCGGCCAGGTAGTGATGTCGCAGAGCTTTGAGCAGAAGCTGGCCAGTGCGGATCCCAGCACGATGCCGCGGGTCATCGATGGAAAGAGCATGGCGGCCGGGTTGATGGATGCCTTGTCCAGTCAGATCGGTGGTGCCATCGTGACGGAAATCTTCCCGGTATCGGTGGTCTCGCTGGACGGCGATCAGGTGGTCCTGAGCCAGGGTGGAGAATCGCTGCAGGCGGGCCAGCGCTGGAAGGCAGTCTATCTGGGGGAAGAGCTCAAGGACCCGCAGACCGGCAATTCGCTGGGGCGCAAGGAAACGCCGGTGGGGACGATCCGCATCGATCGCGTCGCTGCGCAGACTTCCTATGGCACCGTGGAGGCCGGGGGCAAGCTGGGCGACAAGCCCTTTGTCGCCGGTGCCATCGAGTTGCGTGGACAACTGCCGAAGATTGCACAGGTTGAGGCGAGTGCTGCTGTTGAAAAGAGTGGACCCAGCTCTGTAAATGCGGCGACTCCCGCACCGTCCAAAGCCAGAAGTACGAAGGCGACAGCGGCGTCCCCTGCTGCGGAGGCTTCCAAGGCTAGTGCGCCGGCCAAGGATGACAAGTGGTAACGCGCTGAGTGAGATGGCAGTAATGTCGCAAAGCCCAGCATCGATGCTGGGCTTTTTCTTGTGTATCGGGCTTGATAGGTGCTCTGTACCTTCCTAGCACGTCTCCGCATCGAAAAATTTTAGACTTTCAGTACAAATAATTCCCATCTGACGGTAATTCCATTTCCCTCGGTTAATCTCTGCCCTCCATTTTGGTACCGATGCTTCCGGTGCAGCCTGCCCCGGGACCACCGCGTCAGCGGTGCATCGCCGGGGGCATGAGTCTGTCTTCCATCGCTTCTCCTCCCCCGATGCACCTGTGAGCAACTGGATGCCGTTCACCCTGCGACGGCGTTCATCGTTTGGGGATGCAGTGATTTACCTTCCAACTGTGCTGCAGAGGCTTGCGGGCCTGCTGCTGCTCTTTCTTTCCTCCTTGGCCCAGGCGCAGCAGCCGCTCGACGTGGCTTTCGCGGGCTTCGCCTATTCCGGCAGCGAGAGCACGCTGGACGACCGCTTTCCGTATTCGCGCCGCTACGAGGCGACCCGCAAGCGTGCCGGCACCACCCTGCATCAGACACTGATGCAGCAACTGCAGGCCACGCCGCCCGCCCACCTGCGCATCGTCCCGCAACTCGACGAACTCAAGGGCCGCGACCAGGCGCTGGCCGTGGCGCTGGTGGTCGGCAACGAGATGGTCTCCGAGGAAAGCTTCGGCAGCCTGCACAAACTGCTGATCGTGGTGCGCGCGCAGGTGATGTTCTTCGATTTCAAGTCCATGAACGTGATCCGTTCCTATCCCGTCAGCTTTGCCTACGTCGACGTCCTGGATCACCCGGCTTCGGAAGACGAGATCCTGTCCCGCATCGCCCTGGTCTACGAAGGCAACGGCGGCAAGCCCGGCATACTCGGCCGCTTCGTCAACAACGTGGCCAAGGCCGAGTTGCCGGCGCAGGTGTCGCGCACCCTGCAGGTCGTCAACGTGCAGGTGAGCCCGGAGGCATCTGGCCTGCTGCCTGGCTTCCTGAAGTCCGCTCCCGGCGCATTGGAGAACTGGGCCGCCGATCTGGCCGGCGAAGCCATCTCCACACGCGCCGGCGTACCCATCCTGCCCTTCAGCAAGGGCTATGCGATCGGCAACGTGATGTCCTTCCGCGTCTCCGATGGGGCCGTGTGGGACCTCAAATTGCCCAAGCCCGACTACGAGATCAGCGTCGATCTCACCGGTTTCAAGAAGGTCAGGTTCAGCGAAGTTGAAGGCGGTGCCACCACCTACGTCTACGGTGCCTACGGCGGCATCCGCCTGATCGAACCGCTGGGCAACAAGGTGTATCTGGATACCGCGCTCAAGAACGGCGAGTCGCGCGTGATTCCGGCCAGCCAGGATTACGTGGACGACTTCCCGCATTTCTATGACGCGCTCAATGGCATGTTCGTCAAGCTGGCCCAGGTCATCGATGGCCGGGGTGACGAGAAATGGCTCAAGAGCGCCGCTGCCGCTCAAGACATCGAACAACAGATTGTCCACACCAAGGAGTTGATGAAGTCATGCAAATAAATCGCCATCCCATCCGCCATCGTTGCCGGTCTTTCCTCATCCTGCTGATGGCGGCGCTGGCCCTGTCGGCGCAGCCGGCCCTGGCGCAGATCCAGCAGGCCCGTGGCCAGTACTCGCTGAGCTACAAGGAATCGGTTGGCGTATTCGACCGCACCGAGGCCTCGCCGGCCATCAAGCAGAAGGCACGCCAGGAGGCCGCGCTGAAGGCGGTCGAAAGCTACTACGCTGAAGCCGGTCAATCGGAGTCGGCCAACTTCGATGCGATCCGCGCCAAGATTCTTGAGAATCAGGATCGCTACATTCTGGATACCACCGTGCTCTCCGAAACCGATGACCCCAAGGAGATGCGCTACACCATCGCCGTGCGTGTCTCGCTGAACGTGGCCAATCTGCGCAACGCCGTGCAGGCCAGCTCGGCGGTGGGCAAGGCAGCCCAGGGCGAGAAGTCGGCCATGAGCTTCGTGTTCGTCTCGCGCCAGGTGGACAGCGCCAAGTCTTACGATGATCGCGTCTACAAACG
This sequence comes from Herbaspirillum sp. Her4, assembly GCF_057961335.1. Taxonomy (NCBI): domain Bacteria; kingdom Pseudomonadati; phylum Pseudomonadota; class Betaproteobacteria; order Burkholderiales; family Oxalobacteraceae; genus Herbaspirillum; species Herbaspirillum sp. Her4. The sequence continues at coordinate 1,509,019 of NZ_CM176330.1, forward strand.
CCAGGACGAGGGTGCGCAATTCTCCGGCTCGGCCACCGCCAAGGAGAGTTACAAGGAGTCCACCAACGAAGGTGAATCGGTAGGGAAGGGGCGCGTCAGGACCCAGGGTGGGATTTCGCGCGAGAGCCGTAACGGCGTCGACGTGTCGGCCAAGTCGACCGTCACCTCGGAGACCGGCGGCAGCACCACGCGCAAGGCGACCGACACCACCTGGCGCGTGCTGCCCAGTGCCAACCTGAACCAGACCTTCGTGGCCAAGTTCTCGCAGGCCGGCTATGACGTCATCGAAGCGGCCATGGTGGAAACCGCCGGCTTCAAGATCGCCGCCATCGAGGCCGACTACAAATCCGGAAATGATTTGCAGCCGCAGACCCTGCGCGCGATCGCGGCCGGCATGAAGGAACATCAGATCCCCTACATCGCCCTGGGCACGCTGGACGTCGGCTTGGCCGAGAAGGATCCGCAGAGCGGGCTGCAGCGCGTGGCGGTGACCGTCAATGCCAAGGTGTGGGACGTGACCAAGCCCATTCCCCGCACCCGCGTGGCGGTTGGCCCGGTGGCCTATGCCGGCGTCGGACCGACCGAAGAGGAGGCGCGTGGCAATGCGCTCAAGGCCGCTGCCAGCAATGCTGCCCAGGAACTGTCGAGCCGCATGGCCACCATGGGACTGCAGTGATTGCGCCGCTTTTTTCCTTTGTTTCCCTCTGACTGAAAGATCTTCATGAAAAAAACTATCGCGTTCGCCGTGGTCTCGATGGCCCTGGTTTTCCCTGTTACCAGCTTCGCCCAGTTCGGCAATTTCCTGGGAGGCAGCAAGCCCGCTTCTTCCAGTACAGGTGCCGATCTGTCCGGACAGCAGTCGCAGCTCACGCGCACCTATCGTGCGGCCGGCAAGGACGTGCTGACTGCCAACGGCCACATCGGTGCAGCGCTTGGCATCAAGGCCCAGGCCATCAATGCGGCGGCGACGTCCGATTCGATGTCGGCCAGCGACCTGGAGGCGCAGGACAAGGCCATCAGCGCCGATGCCCAGGCCATCTCCGATGCCTTGAAGAGCGGTGCCACCCTCAAGGATGAGGCGGCCAGGAAGGAATACGCAGAGGGCCTGGTGGTACTGGTCCAAGGGGTGAAGAAATACATCGCCATGTCGGCCGAGGCGCAGACATTTGCCAATGGCCTGAGCAGCGCCTCGCCGATGCAGCTGCCCGGTCTGCAATCGGGTGCCTACATCGTCAAGAGCCTGCCCACCAGCATCGGCAACCTGACCGGGCTGCTGAAGAATGCGGTCAGCTTCGCCAGGAGCAATGGCGTGGCAGTCCCGGCCGATGCCACCAGCGTGCTGTGATGGCGCCCGGACTGTTCCATTGAGAGGACGCCATGCAGCCAAGAGTGCGAGCAATACTGATGGTCTTGTCGATGGCGTTGCTGTCGGCCTGTGACAGCAAGGACGAGTCGGCTGCTGGTGTTTCGGCCAGCAGTCAGACGACGACCACGGCGGCGACACAGTCGCCGGCGCCGCCGGCGCTGGGCGTGGGCAGTACCAGTCGCGTCAGCCGCGAGGCCGAGGCGGTCGGCAGCACGCTGGAACTGGCCGTGGTGGCTGCCTTGCAATCGGCGGTGGCGCAGGTCAACGGCGTGCAGATGGCGAACCGGATGCACAGCCTGCGGCAGGGGCTCGATGTGGTGGTCAACGGCGAGCGGGATTCCGTGCGCACCGAGGCCTTCGCGCAACGCATGGTCGCGGCCTCGCAGGGTGCGGTGCTGAGTTACGAGATCCTGTCGCAGGAGGAAATCGACAAGCTTGATGAAGAGACCGTCGCCAAGGTGCAGGCCAGTGATGCCGGGTACCGCTATTCTTCGGCGGTGCAGGGGGAGGGCAGCCAGGGCGCGCAATCGGCGTCGGCCGAACTCAGTCACAAGGCCATGCGCAGCTACTGGAAGGTCAAGTTGCGCGCCGAGATCGCCCAGTACCAGGCGCCCGATGAGAAGGGCCGGCCGAAGATCGTGGTGGTGCTGCCCAAGACACTGGTGTCCACCTATGCGGTCGGCGACAGCAAGGTTGCCTCCGATGAAGTGGCGCGCACGGTGCGTGGCCGCCTGTCGGACATCCTCACGCAGACCAGGCGCTTCATCGTGCTGGATCGCGAATTCGGTGCCGAGCTGCAAGCCGAGATCGATCACATCAACAGCGGCAACGTCCGTGTGCAGGACAGTGCCCGCATCGGCCAGCAACTGGCCACGGATCTGTTGCTGATTCCGACCATCGAGCGTTTCGACTACCGTCGGTCGGTACGCAAGCTGCGCATGTCCGATCGTGAGCTGGTGTCGTACGCGGGCGGCGGTCGCATCACCTTGCGGCTGGTCAACGCGGCCACCGGCCAGGTGGTGCTGTCGCAGAGCTTCGAGCACAAGCTGGCCAGTGCCGATCCGAGTACGATGCCGCGGGTCATCGATGGCAAGAGCATGGCGGCCGGGTTGATGGATGCTTTGTCCAGTCAGATTGGTGGTGCCATTGTGACGGAAATCTTTCCGGTATCGGTGGTCTCGCTGGAGGGCGATCAGGTGGTCCTGAGCCAGGGTGGTGAATCGCTGCAGGCGGGCCAGCGCTGGAAGGCCGTCTATCTGGGGGAAGAACTCAAGGACCCGCAGACCGGCAATTCGCTGGGGCGCAAGGAAACGCCGGTGGGGACGATCCGCATTGATCGCGTCGCCGCCCAGACGTCCTATGGCACGGTGGAGGAGGGCAGTGTGCTCAAGGAGCTGTCCTTCAAGGCAGGCAGCATCGAGTTGCGCGCCCTGCTGGCCAAGGCCGGCCTGGCGCAGGCCGCTACGACTGCCAACGGGCAGTTCTCGAGCAAGCCCGTAGCAGCTGCGGCTGCGCAATCCCGTAGTCGCAGCGACAGATCCGCCGCTGGGGAGACTTCCCTTGCCAGTGAGTCCGAGAAGGATGGCAAGTGGTGAGCGCATGATGAGCGGGGGGGAGTCAAGGCCCGCTTCGTCTGCAGGGGCCTGTAACCCGAACCCCTAGTTAGGCGGCTGTCTCTTGATTGGCCTGATTTAGTGGGTACGGCAAGCTAAAAAAATGCGCGCAATATCTGGCCGCGCACTGGTCCGTCCAACTGTCCGTACGCTCAGACTGGCCAGGTTCTATGCTTGAAGTGATGCGCTAGTTGAACTTTACTGCCAGCAGCGCTTCTCCCGCTTTTTGCTGCTTTCTGTACCCGGCTTCCTTATTTTCAGCGGAACTATTTTGCTCGCCGTCTTTCATTCGATCAGCGCGCCGTGTGGCGCCGGCCAGTTTGATGCAATTTTCTGGTCGTGGTCGGCATGTGGCTTGTAGTCTGTATCCTTCGCACCATAGAATAGCGCCGCGACTCATTCATTTTTGTTAAGTTTTCGGGGGGTATATGCATCATTTCCATTTGGAAATGATTCGCCGAGCTGGCGGCCCAGCTTCCCGATTTTCCATTTCACCTGGTTCGGATCGACAAATCTGAACAAGAGCACGGACGACATGCGCCAGAAACGCCATGAACATTCATTTAAGCCCCCGCGTATGTGATGCGCCCGTTAGCTCAAATCACGCCCCCGAAGTGCTGTCTCGCGCATTGGGCGCCTGGCTGCGTCTTGCAGTGACCGTCTTTCACAATGGGGGGGCGGTATGAGCATTCCCGCCACGTCGGAGCGCGCTGCAGGCACTGTCCGCTTCTCCGGCTATCGGCCCTGGCTCGATGGCATCAGGGCGGTGGCCATCTTGCTGGTGCTGCTGGAGCATACCAACCTCTTCAAGCAATTCAATCTGGGTGGGGTCGGCGTCGGTATCTTCTTTGCGCTGTCAGGTTATTTGATTACCGGTCTGTTGTGGGATGAGTTTGCCCGCGAAGGCCGACTGGCACTGGTGCCTTTCTACATTCGGCGCTTCGCTCGGCTGGCCCCGGCGCTGCTGATCGTGGCGGTGGTCGCGGGCGTGGCATTTCTGGCAGAAGGGCAGCGGCGCGCTGCTTTCAACGGCCTATTCGCCGTGACGTACACGGCCAATTACGCTGCCATTTTCAGCGGCCATCATCTGGCCGGATTCGGGCATACCTGGTCGCTAGCGGTGGAAGAGCACTTCTATCTGGTTTGGCCACCACTGATGCTGTTGTTGCTGCGGCGTTTGCAGGCGTCCAGCTTCATCAAAGCCGTGCTGGCGATCTGCGTGGCGGTACTGTGCTGGCGGGCTTTGCTCTTTGTGTTCTTCGGGGAGCAGGTCAGGCTCATGCTCTATGCCGGCAGCCTGGAACGACTCGATTCCCTGCTGTATGGTTGCGCGGCGGCGGTCGCCGTCCGTCGCGGCTGGCGTCCGGGGATTGTTGCCCTTCTGGCTGGCGTGGCAGCAGTGGCAGCCAGCATCGTGTGGCTGGCCCCCCTGAGCAGCGTGTTCGGTCCGACCCTCATCGGTGCGGGCGGTGCCTTGCTGATCGCGGCACTCGACTGCGAGCGTCGTGCCGTGGTGCAGCGGCTTCTCTCAGCAAAGCTGATGGTGCGTGCCGGGATACTTTCTTACGGTATTTACCTGTGGCACATCCCTTTGCTGCAACTGGCTACCCGTGACGGCGAGGGCCCCTTGGGTCGCATTTTGCTGGCGATGACACTGGCTGTGATCCTGGCACATGTCTCCTATCGTTACTGTGAAGTGCCGATCCGCGATAGTGTGCGGCGGCGGCTGGCGCGCAAGCCTGACCCGGCACCGATATGAAGGCAGGGGCGCATTTGCCTGCGATCCGGCAGGTGCCTGCGGTATCGGCAGGACTCTGTCAGTGTCACGAATGAAGAATCAGGAATAATCGGTCCCGTCCGTGACGGGCCGGTCAGTGAGGAAGATGAGCAATGCGCGCTCATTTTTGAGTCCTCTGGACAAAGCTGGTGCAAACGGAATGCGCAAAAAAAAACAGCGAGTTATTTCAACTCGCTGTTTTTTTCGGTAATTCTGGTCGGGGTGAGAGGATTCGAACCTCCGGCCTCTACGTCCCGAACGTAGCGCTCTACCAGGCTAAGCTACACCCCGTCGAGTGAGATCTAAGTCAGTGATTTCGATCTACTGCGAAAGCCGATAATTCTAACAGGGATTTTTTGAATTGGCTATCGGGAAGTGAAATAATTGCATCCGCAGCGCGCCGGGCGGCGATTTCCGCCTGTTCGCGCGTATAGGCCAGGGCGCCGGAGTGAGTGATGGCCGACAGCACTTCGTCGAAATGCTGTTCATCACCGTTCTCGATGCAGGTGCGCACCAGTTCGCGCTGTTGCGGTGTGCCGTGCTGCATGAGCCAGATCAGCGGCAGCGTGGGCTTGCCTTCGCGCAGGTCGTCGCCGACGTTCTTGCCGATCTCGGCGCTGTTGCCGGAATAATCCAGCACGTCGTCGATCAGCTGAAAGGCGGTGCCGATGGAGCGGCCATATTCGCCGGCAGCTTCGATGCTGGCTTTGTCGGCACCGGCAATCAGGGCGCCGATCTGGCTGGCGGCCTCGAACAGCTTGGCGGTCTTGGAACGGATCACCTGCAGGTAGCCGGCTTCGTCCACATCCGGATTGTGCATGTTGAGCAGCTGCAGCACCTCGCCCTCGGCGATGACGTTGGTGGCATCAGCCACGATTTCCATCACACGCGGGTTGCCCACCGCCACCATCATCTGGAAGGCGCGCGAATACAGGAAGTCGCCTACCAGCACCGAGGCCGCATTGCCGAACATGGCATTGGCAGTCTGCTTGCCACGGCGCAACGAGGATTCGTCGACCACGTCGTCATGCAGCAGCGTGGCCGTATGAATGAATTCGATCACGGCCGCCAGCGAGTGGTGATGCTCGCCCTTGTAGCCGAAGGCATTGGCGATGAGCACTACCAGCACCGGGCGCAGGCGCTTGCCGCCCGCACTGATGATGTATTCGGCGACCTGGTTGACCAGCGGCACCTCCGAGTACAGCTGGCGGCGGATGACTGCGTTGACTGCCTCCATGTCGGCGACGATCGGATGCATGATGGTTTGTTGCGAAGCGTTTTGTACGGCGGCAGACAAGGCGGAACCTGTTGGAAATGGTTATTCCCCAGATTATACGATGACAAGGCAGGGGCACGCCAAAGACCCTGAGCCCGGAAACTAAAGGTTTTTCATTGGTGGAATGAAAACATGGGTGGGGATACGGGTTGCCTGGCGGACAAGTTCTCTTCCATTGTCCTGCGGGAAACTGTGTTGTACAGAGGTCGGGCAAAGTGTCAAGGCTTTTGACCGTGCGGCTAAGTGCCTGTATAATTTGCGGTTTTCCTGTTTCGCCATGGGTTTTTGACGGGCGCGGCAAGGGAAAAATCGTTCTTATTCATTCATTCGTGAGGTTTCACATGTACGCGGTCATAAAAACCGGCGGCAAACAATACAAAGTTGCTGCTGGCGAAAAACTCAAAGTAGAACAGATACCGGCTGACATTGGCTCCGAAATCACTTTGGATCAAGTGCTCGCAGTGGGCGCAGGCGAAACCGTGAAGTTCGGTGCGCCGCTGGTCGCAGGTGCTACGGTGCTGGCTACTGTGGTAGCACAAGGTCGCCATGACAAGGTCCGCATCTTCAAGATGCGTCGTCGCAAGCACTACCAAAAGCGTCAAGGCCATCGTCAGAACTACACCGAACTGCAAATCGTCTCCATCAACGCCTGAGCGTTGACCCGAACGAACTGCTCATCCAAAGTCATCAAGGAGTTTTAAATGGCACACAAAAAAGGCGGCGGCACTACGCGCAACGGCCGTGACTCAGAATCGAAACGCCTGGGCGTCAAGGTTTATGGCGGCCAAGTGATCAACGCTGGCGGCATCATCGTCCGTCAACGCGGCACCCGCGTCCACGCTGGCGAAAACGTCGGCGTCGGCAAGGACCACACCCTGTTCGCCCTGAAGGACGGCAAGGTCAAGTTCGTTGTCAAGGGCCTGCAACAGCGTCAATACGCTACCGTCGTTACGGCGTAAGCGTTCCTGTCATCCGGGTTCGCCCGGAAACCAGGCATAAAAAAGGCTCTGCCGATGGTGGAGCCTTTTTGATTTTTGAAGAGCCGTCAACAAAGCGCCGAGCCCAGGCTTCCGTCGGAAGCGCCGGGGTGGGTCCTGACCAGGACCGAGGTGCATCGACGTTTTGTTAGCGGCTCCCATGTCCCATGAGGCGTCCAAATCATGAAATTCATCGACGAAGCACGTATTGAAGTCGTGGCGGGGGATGGCGGCAACGGTGTCGCCAGCTTCTGCCGCGAGAAATTCCGCCCCTTCGGCGGTCCCGACGGCGGCGACGGCGGCAAGGGCGGCACCATCTGGGCCGTGGCCGACCGTAACGTCAACACCCTGATCGACTATCGCTACGCCAAGCTGCACCGCGCCGGTCGCGGCGAAAACGGCCGCGGCTCGGACTGCTACGGCAAGGGTGCCGATGACGTCTACCTGCGCATGCCGGTGGGCACACTCATCGTCGACATCAACACCGGCGAACACATCGCCGACCTGACCTTCCACGGCCAGACCGTGATGCTGGCCAAGGGCGGCGAAGGCGGCTGGGGCAACATCCACTTCAAGACCTCCACCAACCGCGCCCCGCGTCAGAAGACCGAAGGCAAGGAAGGCGAGCGCCGCGAGCTGCGCCTGGAACTGAAGGTGCTGGCCGACGTGGGCCTGTTGGGCATGCCCAATGCGGGCAAGTCGACCTTCATCACGGCCGTCTCCAACGCCCGTCCGAAGATCGCCGACTACCCCTTCACCACCCTGCACCCCAACCTGGGTGTGGTGCGCGTGAGCCACGAGAAGAGCTTCGTGATCGCCGACATCCCCGGCCTGATCGAAGGTGCGGCCGATGGCGCCGGTCTGGGCGTGCAGTTCCTGCGCCACCTGCAGCGCACCGGTCTGCTGCTGCACATCGTCGACCTGGCCCCCTTCAATGAGGAAGTCGATCCGGTCAAGGAAGCCAAGGCCATCGTGCAGGAACTGAAGAAGTACGACCAGTCCCTGTTCGACAAGCCGCGCTGGCTGGTCCTGAACAAGCTGGACGTAGTGCCCGAGGCCGAACGCGCCAAGCGCGTGAAGGATTTCGTCAAGCGCTTCGGCTGGAAGGGCCCGGTCTTCGAGATCTCTGCACTGAACCGTGATGGCTGCGAAGAGCTCATCAACGACATCTACAAGTATCTGGAAACCAAGCGCGCCGAAGAGCACCGCGCCGAAGAAACCCAGATGACCGAGGAAGCCCGCGCCATCTCCAGCATCGATCCGGACGATCCGCGCTTCAAGGTCCTGGACTGATTCATCCCGGCGCAGCCCTGAAGCTTGTTGGGGCTGCGCGCGGGGGCGGTTCGGGCTATCATCTCTGCCTGTCGGATTTTACGACCGCTCCCAGAAGAATCAGAACCCGGAACACTATGCAATCGGTCATTCAACGCGCCAAGCGACTCATCATCAAGGTTGGCTCTTCCCTGGTCACCAATGATGGCAAGGGCCTGGACGCCAACGCCATCGCCCGCTGGGCGGAACAGATCGCGCAATTGCGTGCGCTCGGCAAGGAAGTGGTGCTGGTCAGCTCCGGCGCGGTGGCCGAGGGCATGCAGCGCCTGGGCTTCGACAAGCGCCCGACCGGCATCCATCACCTGCAGGCCTGCGCGGCCGTGGGCCAGATGGGCCTGGCACAGATCTACGAAACCAGTTTCCGCAAGCACGACCTGCACACCGCACAGGTGCTGCTGACCCACGCCGACCTGGCCGACCGCGAACGCTACCTCAATGCCCGCTCCACCCTGTTCGCTCTGCTGCAACTGGGCGTGGTGCCGGTCATCAACGAGAACGACACGGTGGTCACTGATGAAATCAAGTTCGGCGACAACGACACCCTTGGCGCGCTGGTGGCCAATTTGATCGAAGCCGAAGCGCTCATCATCCTCACCGACCAGCCGGGCCTGTTCACCGCCGATCCGCGCAAGGATCCGGCGGCCACCCTCATTTCCGAAGCGCGTGCCGGCGACCCGTCGCTGGAGCTGATCGCAGGCGGCACCGGCACCGGCATCGGCCGTGGCGGCATGCTGACCAAGATCCTCGCCGCCAAGCGCGCGGCCACCTCCGGCGCACATACCGTGATCGCCTGGGGACGAGAGGAGCAGGTCCTCACACGCCTGGCTGCAGGTGAAGCCATCGGTACCCAGCTCAATGCCGAGACCGCGCAACTGACCGCGCGCAAGCAATGGATGGCCGATCACCTCAAGACCGCCGGCCGTGTGGTGCTCGATGCCGGCGCAGTGCAGAAGCTGAGCCAGGAAGGCAAGTCGCTGCTGCCTATCGGCGTGGTGGAAGTCTCGGGCGAGTTCGGCCGGGGCGACGTGATTACCTGCGTGGACGAGAGCGGCCGCGCCATCGCGCGCGGCATGAGCAACTACAACAGCTCGGATGCGCGGCGCATCATCCGCCATCCTTCCTCCGAGATCCAGGCCATCCTCGGGTTCGTCGAGGAGCCGGAGCTGGTGCATCGGGACAATCTGGTGCTGCTGTGAGGATGATGCATCACATTGCATTATGGAAATGATTTATACGATTTATACGATATAAATAATTTCATGTGGACAATAAAAAAACGCGGCCAAGGCCGCGTTTTTTTATTGTGTGCTTCGAGCCAGCCGCCGGGATCAGCGACGCACCGGATCAATACGCGTCTGCGTCTTGAGGCGATTGACGATGCTCTTGACGTTCTCATTGTCGGCAATGATCTTGCCTTCGCAGAAATAATCCTTGAACAGCGCGCCATCGATGCGATTGACGCCGATATCGCGGATCGGCTGCCACTTGTCGCGGCGCGAGCGCGACCATTTGCCATCGGGATGGCCGAAGGCGTAGGTCTTCTTTTCCCAGGTCTCGCAGCGCATGCCTTCGTACATCACGTTGACCGCACCGCCTTCGGTCTTGGTGACCACGGTGTAGCGCACTACCTTGTCGGTGCCGATCGACACGGAATTGGTATCGATGTAGGCCTTCATGGTGGCATTCGGGCTGAGATAGAACTCGGCCAGGTTCTGCTCTTGCGGCGTCGGCGGCAACTGCACGGCGATTTCCTGCCAGGGCTTTTCCTCGTCGTCGAATTCTTCATCGAAGCTCTGCGCCAGTGCGCCGGCGCAGGCCGCCAGCAGCGAGCAGGCCAGCACCGTGCGGCGCAGGCCGCGCACGGTGAACAGGGAACGTGGGGGTTCAGGTTGCTGGAAAGAGGGCATGGAACTCACTTGGTTTCCGGCGTGTTCGCGCCGTTGCAGGGCTGGGCCTGTGCGGCCTGGCCGGGATTCTTGTGGGGATGCGCAATGCGCCCGGCTTGCTCGACCCGGCGCGGGCCGTGGCCCGGACGACTCAGGAAGCGCGACAATTCCTGCAGCGCCTGCTGATAGACCTCGCGTTTGAACTCGATGACCACATCAAGCGGCACCCAGTAGTCATGCCAGCGCCAGGCATCGAATTCCGGATGCGAGGTGCCGCGCAGGTTGACGTCGCAATCGCGCCCGACCATGCGCAGCAGGAACCAGATCTGCTTCTGGCCGCGGTAATGGCCGCGCACTTCGCGCTTGATGAAATGATCGGGGACTTCGTAGCGCAGCCAGTCACGGGTGCGGCCGATGATCTTGACGTGCTCGGCACGCAGGCCGATCTCTTCTTCCAGTTCCCGGAACATCGCCTGTTCGGGGGTCTCGCCGTGCTTGATGCCGCCTTGCGGGAATTGCCAGGAGTGCTCGCGTACGCGCTTGCCCCACCACACCTCGTTATTGGCGTTGAGCAGGATGATGCCGACGTTCGGGCGGAAGCCTTCTCGATCCAGCATGGTGATCCTCAAACTTTCTGCGGCTGGAAGTCCCTTTCAGGCAGGCTCATGCGACTGCGGGCGCACGCGGCAAAGCCGGTACGCCAGGCGGTCAGGAGCAATCACATCGATGCACGGATGTCATTGAAACTAGGAGCAAATCTGCAAAGAAAGGGCGCATCAGCCAGCTAATCCTTTAAAATTGGAACGATTATAACCCTCCTCTTTTTAAAAAGAACCGACCGTCATGCGCGCCTCACGTTTTTTTATTTCCACCCTGAAAGAAGCCCCGTCCGACGCTGAAATCGTGAGCCACAAGCTGATGATGCGTGCTGGCATGATCAAGCGTCTGGGAGCTGGCATCTACACCTACATGCCCATGGGTCTGCGCGTGATTCGCAAGGTCGAAGCCATCGTGCGCGAGGAAATGAATCGCGCCGGTGCCGTCGAGCTGTTGATGCCGGTGGTGCAGCCGGCCGAGCTGTGGCAGGAAACCGGCCGCTGGAACAAGATGGGGGCCGAGCTCATGCGCGTGAAGGATCGCCATGGCCGCGACTTCGCCATCCAGCCGACCTCCGAAGAAGTGGTCACCGATGTGGCCCGTACTGAACTGCGCAGCTACAAGCAATTGCCGGTCAACTTCTATCACATCCAGACCAAGTTCCGCGACGAGCGCCGTCCGCGTTTCGGCCTCATGCGCGGCCGTGAATTCACGATGAAGGATGCCTACTCCTTCGACCGCGATGTCGATGGTTTGAAGAAGTCCTACCAGGCCATGTATGACGCCTACGTGCGCATCTTCACCCGCTTCGGCCTGGAGTTCCGTGCCGTCGCCGCCGACAACGGTGCCATCGGCGGTTCCGGCTCGCACGAATTCCACGTCATCGCCGCCACCGGTGAGGACGCACTGGTCTATTGCCCCACCTCCGATTACGCCGCCAACATGGAAGCGGCCGAAGCGCTGCCCGTGGACAGCAGCCGTGGTGCCGCCACCCAGGCGCTGGAAAAGACCGCCACGCCCGGCAAGTCCAAGTGCGAAGCCGTGGCTGAATTGCTGGGCCTGCCGCTGGCACGCACCGTTAAATCCATCGTGCTGGCAGTGGACAACGAAGATCCGGCCAAGAAGGAAATCTGGCTGCTGCTGTTGCGCGGCGACCATGAACTCAACGAAGTGAAGGCCAGCAAGATTCCGGGCCTGTCCACCTACCGCTTCGCCAACGAAGCCGAGATCGTTGAATGGTTCGGCACGCCCCCGGGCTACCTGGGCCCGATCGGCACCAAGAAGCCGGTCAAGGTGGTGGCCGACCGCACGGTGGCCAACATGGCCGATTTCGTCTGCGGCGCCAACGAAGCCGATTTCCACTACACCGGTGCCAACTGGGGCCGTGACCTGCCCGAGCCGCTGGTGGCCGATATCCGCAACGTCGTTGAAGGCGATGCCTCGCCGGACGGCAAGGGCGTGCTGGCGATTCAGCGCGGCATTGAAGTGGGCCATGTGTTCCAGCTGGGCACCACCTATTCCGAAGCGATGAAGGCGACTTACCTGGATGAGTCCGGCAAGCCGCAACCGCTGGTGATGGGCTGCTACGGCATCGGCGTGACCCGTATCCTGGGCGCGGCCATCGAACAGAATTTCGACGACCGCGGCATCATCTGGCCGACCTCGATTGCGCCCTTCGAAGTGGTGCTCTGCCCCATGGGCTATGACCGCAGCGAAGCCGTCAAGACCGAAATCGACAAGCTGTACGCGCAACTGACCGAGGCGGGCGTGGATGTGGTGCTGGACGATCGTGGCGAGCGTCCGGGCGCGATGTTCGCCGACTGGGAATTGATCGGCGTGCCGCATCGCATCGTGGTCGGTGACCGTGGCCTCAAGGATGGCAACATCGAATACCAGGGTCGCCGCGATGCGGAAGCCACCCAAGTACCGCTGGCCGAGGCGCTGGCCTTCATCCAGGGCAAGCTGGCCGCCTGATCTTTCCACAGGCTGCAATGACGAAGGCGGACGCCATGGCGCCCGCCTTCGTTTTTGGGGAGAGCGAAATTACTTGGCCGGGACGATGGTCACGGTCTCGCGCAGGATGCCGCCCGAGGCGACGCTGCCATCGCTGTTGCCCTGGCCGTTGACGCGCTTCTCGCAATCGATGCGATCCGATTGCGGCAAGCCCTCACAGCGGCGCAGGGCGTTTTCCTTCAGTTGCGCCGCGCCCGGATCGGTCAGCGTGCCGCGCGCAGCGGCTTGCTGGGCAGCACCGGCTTCACGCAGGCAGGTAGCGCGGTCTTCGGTGGAGGCGCCGCTCTTGCAGGCGGCGATCTGCTGCTGGTATTCCGAATTGCCGGCCTTGCCCGCAGCGAACACGTGCGAGGCACCGCCCAGGGCGGCCAGGCCGATCACGAGGGCGCTGGCCGAACGCAGCAGTTGGTGACGCAGGGTGGCGGTTTGGTTTGGCATGGTCATTTCCTTTCTCTTGGTCATGAGCGTCCAGGCTCATCAGTGGATGGCACAGGGATAGACCCGGTTTCCGGTTTTCGGTTCTTTTATTCAGTTCTGCCGGAGGCGATGTGAGCTGGAAAGCTGAAACCGGCCTTTGCGGCCAGTGCCACACCCTGCAGAACCGCCATGGTAGGCGGTGACAGGGCTGCTCGCCATCAGAGAAGTGCTGCATGCGGCGTCAGACAAGAGGAAAACCGGCCGGCAAGGCCACGCCTCCTGAAACATCCGGAAACAAAAACGCCCGCATGACATCTGCGGGCGTTTTTGTTTGCAAGTCGCTTGCAAACCGCGGGCGTCGGTCAGCTCAGGTGAGCCGAGATCAGCTTGGTCATTTCAAACATCGTGACTTGCTTCTTGCCACCGAAGATTGCCTTGAGCTTGTCATCGGCATCGATGTTGCGCTTGTTTTCGGCGTTCTGCAGCTTGTGCTTCTTGATGTATTCCCAGACCTTCTTGGTCACTTCAGTGCGTGGCAGCGGCTTGGCGCCGACCACCTCGCCCAGGGCTGCCGACGGTGTCAGCGGCTTCATGAAGGCGGCATTGGGAGTACGTTTTGCTGCGGGTTTTGCTGCGGCTTTCTTGGGAGCGGCTGCCTTGGGAGCGGCCTTCGGTGCGGTTTTCGGCGCTGCCTTGGCGGCAGGCTTGGCAGCTGCCTTGGGAGCGGCGGCTTTGGCGGCCGGTTTGGCGGCTGCCTTGGCTGCGGGTTTTGCTGCTGGCTTCTTTACTGCGGCTGCTGCTTTTTTTGCTGTGGCCATCGGAAAGACTCCTCACAAGAATGAGATGAATGCGTCATTTACGCACCGCTAATAGTGGTGCTCTTTGCACGGCCACGCAAGTATTTTTTAGTGGATTTTCCCGTGAAAGCGCCAGGAAACAACGAGCCGCCCCGATCCGCCGTCAAGCCGCGCCGGTAAAGGGATCGCGGCGGATCGCGGAAGTCCGGAAAAGGGCTGCTTTGGCGATATCGGAGGTGAAGCAAAAGCGATGAAAGAAGGGCATGTTTTCGTGCGCATGAAGCGAGCAGAAAACGCATCCGGAGAGATGGGCGCGGGTCTGGAAAACGGAGGGGAAACGCGGAGGAGGGGAGTTTTTCCGGCGCCAGAAGAGACCGCCGGAGGTCGTGTGAAAGAGCCGCAAAGCCTTGTGCAGAAAGGCTTTGCGGCCGATACCGTCAGCGCATGCCGCCCGGCAGCATGCCCTTCATGCCACGCATCATCTTCATCATGCCGCCGCCCTTGAGCTTCTTCATCATCGATTGCATCTGCTCGAACTGCGACAGCATGCGGTTGACTTCCTGCACCTGCACGCCGGCACCGGCGGCGATGCGGCGCTTGCGGGTGGCCTTGATCAGTTCCGGCTTGGCGCGTTCCTGCGGGGTCATGGAGTTGATGATGCCTTCCATGCGGCGCACCTGCTTCTCGGCCTGGTCCATGTTGGCGTTGCCGGCGGCGGCCTGCATCTGGGCCGGCAGCTTGTCCAGCAGGCTGGTGAGGCCGCCCATCTTCTTCATCTGCGACAGCTGGGCCTTGAAGTCATTGAGGTCGAACTTGCCGCCGCCCTTGATCTTGTGCGCCAGGTCCTGCGCGGCTTCCATGTCCACGCCCTTGCGTGCCTCTTCCACCAGCGCCAGGATGTCGCCCATGCCGAGGATGCGGTTGGCCATGCGCGAGGGATCGAAGGCTTCCAGGCCGTCGAGCTTTTCGGCCACACCGGCGAACTTGATGGGCTTGCCGGTGATGTGGCGCACCGACAGCGCAGCACCGCCGCGCGAGTCGCCGTCCAGCTTGGTGAGCACCACGCCGGTCAGCGGCAGGGCGTCGTTGAAGGCCTTGGCGGTGTTGATGGCGTCCTGGCCCAGCATGGCGTCGACCACGAACAGGGTTTCGATGGGCTTGATGGCAGCGTGCACGGCACGGATTTCATCCATCATGGCCTGGTCGATGCCCAGACGGCCGGCGGTGTCGACGATCAGCACTTCGTGGTGATGCTTCTTGGCGTAGTCCAGCGCGGCCAGGGCGATGTCGACCGGCTTGTCGGTCGGCTGGCTGGGGAAGAAGTCGGCACCGGCCTGGCCGGTCACGGTCTGCAGCTGGCCGATGGCGGCCGGGCGGTAGACGTCGGCGGAGACGGTCAGGACCTTTTTCTTCTTGTTCTCGCGCAGGTACTTGGCGAGCTTGCCGACGGTGGTGGTTTTACCGGCACCCTGCAGGCCGGCCATCAGGATGATGGCCGGCGGCTGGGTGGCAAAGTTCAGTTGCGAGGCTTCGGCACCGAGGTCGGCGCCCATCAGGCTGGCCAGCTCGCGCTGGACCACGCCGACCAGGGCCTGGCCGGGGGTGAGCGAGCCGATGACCTCTTCGCCCATGGCTTTTTCCTTCACCTTGGCGATGAACTCGCGCACGGCGGGCAGGGCCACGTCGGCCTCCAGCAGGGCCAGGCGCACTTCGCGCAGCATCTCGGCGGTATTGGATTCGGTCAGTCGCGCCTCGCCGCGCATGGTTTTGACGACTTTGGCGAGGCGTTGGGTCAGGTTGTCTAGCATGGTGATATCTGCAAATGAATGGGGGCGGAAAGGCCGCAGGGCCGCTGGCCGGGACTACGACGCACCGGGAGTGCGCAGGCGGGGCGGCGGGCAATCCTGCATTCTAACCGATCAGCCCCGCTGCGCCCCTGCCGGCGCGTGCGGCCCAGATGGGGGCGCTACGTAAAATTAACAGCTTGTACGGCTTGCGCTCTTTGTGTATACATGGGCGCTGAATTTCCAAGCGCACAGAATAATCAAGGCCCCTGCCACGCAGCACGGGCCAACGCCATCGAGACTGCCGGCCTGCACGACTGCCGCCGGCGCGCCGTATCAACAACGATACACACAAGAGGAGAGTGGAAATGCAAAAGCAAAAACCAAAACAATGGATCGCGCTGGCCCTGCTGGCCACTGCCGGTTTCTCGGCCACCAGCCACGCGGCAGACGACGTCATCCGCCTGGGCAACCTGAAGTTCGCCCACTATGGCGCGGTGTCCTACATCAAGGAGATCGCCCCCAAGTGTGGCATCAAGGTCGATGAAAAGGTCTTCGCCAAGGGCCCGGACGTGATGCAGGGCATCCTGGCCGGTGAGCTCGATGTGGGCACGACCGCCTCCGAGGCCGCCATTTCGGGCCGGGCCAACGGCGCACCGATCTATGTGGTGGCCGGTTTCGCCAAGGGCGGCGCACGCCTGGTGGCGGGCAAGGACTCCGGTATCAAGTCGGTCAAGGACCTCAAGGGCAAGAAGGTGGGCGTCACCCGGGGCGGCATCCATGAAGTGCTGCTGGATGCCGAATTGGGCCAGAACGGCCTGACGGCCAAGGATGTCACCATCGTCTATCTGGCCTTCGCCGACCTGAACCAGGCCCTGCTGGGCAAGAACATCGACGCCATGATGCAGAGCGAGCCGCAATCCTCGCAGGCCATCAACAAGGGCTTCGGCGTGGAAGTGATGAAGCCGTATGACACCCCGATCGGCGAGCCCTATCGCACCATGGTGATGACCGAGAAGTTCTACACCGAGAAGCGTCCGCTGGCCGAGAAGTTCATGCGCTGCTTCCTGGAGGCGACCAAGACCTTCATCGACAAGCCGGAAGTGGCCGAAAAGTACGTGCGTGAAGTGATCTTCAAGAACCAGATCACCAAGGAAGACTTCTACGACGCCATCGGCAACTCGCCCTATGCCTACGACATCACGGCCGAGCACATCCAGGTCACCACCGACACCATGGCCAAGTACGGTACCGGCAAGATGGCCAAGCCGCCGGTGGCCAAGGATTGGGTGAAGACCGATCTGCTGGAGCAGGCCAAGAAGAGCATGAACCTGAAGTAAGCCGGGGGAATCTCGATGGGAAAGAACAACAAGGGCAGCTTCCTGCAGGGGCTGCTGGTGCCGATCATCGTGATCGCGCTGTGGGAGGGCGCCTCCCGGGCTGGCTGGATCAATCCGCAGATCCTGCCTTCGCCTTGGGCGGTCCTGAAGAAATGGGTGGAATACGCCACCCCGCTCAAGCCCTATGAGCCCGAGGCCGGCAGTTGGCTGGCCTGGGCCTTTTCGGGCGAACTGATCATGGATGCCATCGGCAGCCTGTACCGGGTGGTGGCAGGCTTCCTGATCGGTGCCGGGCTGGCCCTGCCGCTGGGCTTGCTGATGGGCTCCAGCCAGCGCATCTATGGGCTCATGAATCTGACGGTGCAGGTGATCCGTCCGATTCCGCCGATTGCCTACATCCCGTTGGCCATCCTCTGGTTCGGGCTGGGCAATCCGCCGGCGCTGTTCCTGATCTCGCTGGGGGCGTTCTTCCCGGTGCTGATGAATACCATCGCCGGGGTGCGCCAGGTCGACAGCATCTACCTGCGCGCGGCCCGCAATCTGGGGGCGAGCCAGTCCACGCTGTTCCTGCGGGTGATGCTGCCGGCGGCGGTGCCTTACATCCTCTCGGGCGTGCGCATCGGCATCGGGACTGCCTTCATCGTGGTGATCGTGGCCGAGATGATTGCGGTGAGCAATGGCCTGGGCTTCCGCATCATGGAGGCACGTGAATATTTCTGGTCGGACAAGATCATCGCCGGCATGATCACCATCGGCCTCCTGGGCCTGGCGATCGACCTGGGCATGAGCCGCCTCAACAATTACATGCTGCGCTGGCATCGCGGGCTGGAGAACTGAGATGAACCAGACAAATGCTTCTCCGCGCATTCGCATACAGAATGTGCACAAGGTCTTCAAGACCGATGACCGCGAGGTCGTGGCCCTCAAGGACATCCATTTCGATATCCCGGACGGCCAGTTCGTCTGCCTGCTGGGGCCTTCCGGCTGCGGCAAGTCGACGCTCCTGAACGCCATCGCCGGGTTTGCCCTGCCATCGTCCGGCCAGATCCTCACCGGCGACAAGGTGGTCACCGAGCCGGGACCGGATCGCGGCATGGTGTTCCAGGAATACGCGCTCTTCCCCTGGATGACGGTGGAACAGAACGTGGCCTTCGGACTGGAGATCAAGGGAACGCCCAAGGCCGAGATCCACCAGCGCGTCACGCAATTGCTGGACAAGCTGGGTCTGATCGACTTCCGCACCCGCTTCCCCAAGGATCTCTCGGGCGGCATGCGCCAGCGGGTGGCCATCGCCCGGGTGCTGGCGCTGGATTCGCCCATCATGCTCATGGACGAGCCCTTCGGTGCCCTCGATGCGCTGACCCGCCGCAACCTGCAGGATGAGCTGCTGCGCATCTGGGACGAGTTCAGGAAGACCATCGTCTTCGTCACCCACAGCATCGAGGAGGCCATCTACCTGGCTGACCGCATCGTGGTCATGACCTACCGCCCGGGCACGGTCAAGCGCGACATGCTGGTGAACCTGCCGCGCCTGCGCGATCCGGCGGACCCCGAGTTCAATGCCTTGAAACGCGAACTGGGCCAGCTGGTGATGGAAGAGCAGCAGCGCCATCACAATGCGGAGATGAAGGCGGCGGCGGTCGACTGACGTGGCTGCAGCTCTCTATAGTGATGTGCCCGACACGGCAGGCAAGCCCTGCCGTGTCGCATTTGGCGGGCCCGATTCGCGCGCCGGCTGACCGGGCGCAAGCGGGCCGGGGGCCGAGATGGTGTAAACTCGGGTGATGCAAACTTATTTTTTCATCCTGGCTGCGCTGCTCTATCTGGGCTGCGCCTTCATGCCTTCGGAGCGGCGCGTGCCGATTTCGGCGGGCATCGTGGCCGGCTGGATGCTGCATGGCGGGGCGCTGCTGTCGGACATGTTCGCGCCCGACGCGTTGCGGGTGGGCTTTGCGGTCATGCTGTCGTCCACGCTGTGGATCTCGGTGGCGGCCTACTGGCTGGAAAATCGCAATTTCTCGCTCGACAGCATGCGCGTGCTGGTCTTGCCGGTGGCGGCGGTGGCCGTGGTGCTGCCCAGCGCCTTCCCCGGCAACATGGTGGCGCTGGCCGGCAAGTCCGACTGGTTCCTGGCGCACATCGCCATCTCCATCCTGGCCTACAGCACGCTCACCATCGCCGCCTTCCATGCGGTGCTGATGGTGCTGCAGGAGTCGCGCCTGCATACCCGGCCCGGTCCGGCTGCCCAGTCGGGCTGGTTCGGGCTGGCGCTGGATCGACTGCCGGCGCTGCTGACCATGGAAAAACTGCTGTTCCGCCTGATCGCCTTCGGCTTCACCTTGCTGACGCTGACGGTGCTATCGGGTGTCGTCTTCTCCGAGCAGTTGTTCGGGACACCATTCAAGTGGGACCACAAGACGGTCTTCACCATGCTGTCCTGGCTGCTGTTCGGCCTGCTCCTGGCCGGCCGTCGCTGGCAGGGATGGCGGGGGCGGACCGCGCTGAGCTTCACGCTGGCCGGGTTCGCCATCCTTTTATTGGCTTATGTGGGCAGCCGGTTCGTTCTTGAAGTCGTGCTGCATCGGGTTCTGACATGAAATATCTGATTTGGCTGGTGGTCCTGCTGGCCGTGGTGGTGTGGTTCCAGCGCGCCAAGAAATCCATGCTGGCCGGCAGCGACCGTGCCGCCGACGGCAACTCTGCCGCCGGTGAGCCCGAGCCCGGCATGCCGCGGCCCAAGCCCTCGCGCTTTCGCCGCCGTGGCGACAGCAATGTCGAGACCATGGTGCAGTGCGCCCATTGCGGCATCCACTTCCCGTCCTCCGAGGCGGTGGTTCACGCCTCCGGCGCGCACTACTGCTGCGAAGAGCATCGCCGCCTGGCTTCCTTCTGAGCATGGACGCTGTCTTCTCTGACCCCGGCGCCTGGATCATCGATGGCGACGGCTGGTGTGATCACGCCCGCCGCGAACCCTCGCCCAATTGCGACGAACGTCCCGAAGGCGTGGCTGCCGAGCTGCTGGTGATCCACAACATCAGCCTGCCGCCCGCTGAATTCGGCGGCCCTTATATCGCCGACCTGTTCTGCAACCGGCTCGACTTTGACGCGCATCCTTATTTCAACCAGCTGCGTCCCCTGCGCGTCTCGGCCCACTTCCTGATCCGCCGCGATGGCGAAGTGGTGCAGTTCGTCCCGGCCCATCGCCGCGCCTGGCATGCGGGCGTGTCCAGCTTCGAGGGGCGCGAGCGCTGCAATGATTTTTCCATCGGCATCGAGCTGGAAGGGACCGACTTTGAACCCTTCACCGAAGCCCAATATGAGACGTTGGTGCAGCTCTCCCAGGCCCTGGTAACGCGCTACGGATTGACCGCCGTGGCTGGCCACGAACACATCGCGCCGGTGCGCAAGACCGACCCCGGACCCTTCTTCGACTGGGACGGCTATCACAACAAAATGGTGAAAATCGTTAACGCGGCGCAATTGCGCTTCCCCGTTGGCCTTCACAAAAGTCAAGCTTGAGCAGCAGAAAAATTCTCTAAATAGCGGTTGCATCCGCCCGGACCCGCTACTAGAATTAGTCCCATTCGATGTTTTGATACTAGATGTAGTGTTCAGTTGAACTTGTTGTTGGTATCGGGTCTTCATCCACGGTCGGCCCGTTTCAGGCAGTGCTTCAGAAGGTGCAAGACCCGCGAGGCAGTAACCAAGTACGACAACGCCCCCGGTTCTCCTTCTTTTAATTCCGTTCCACACATCAGTTTCAAGCAGTTTTGCGTCAGCATGAATGTCCACGCAAGGGACAGTCATTGTGGGACGCTTCCGCCGTTCGCGGGTCCTTTGCCGTTCGGGGCCCGGATGAAGTTATTAGCAACGCAGGTGGCAACCCCCGGCCATCTGCCCCATGTACCCCAGGAGGCTAAGTGCGCTCAACCCAAGAAATTTCCGTCAAATCGCCCGCTCCGTTCGGCACCTCTGCCGAGCTGGAAGGTTCCGCTGAAGGCCAGGCCATCGTGTCCCAGACCGCTGGCCTGGGCGAATACCGCATCATCCGCCGCAATGGCGCGGTGGTCGGTTTCGAGCCCTCCAAGATTTCCATCGCCGTGACCAAGGCCTTCCTGGCCGTCAACGGTGGCCAGGGTGCCGCTTCGGCGCGCGTGCGCGAGATGGTCGAGCAACTGACCACCAACGTGGTGTCGGCGCTGGTGCGCCGCCAGCCCACCGGTGGCACCTTCCATATTGAAGATATCCAGGATCAGGTCGAGCTGGCCCTGATGCGTTCGGGCGAGCATGACGTCGCCCGTGCCTACGTGCTGTACCGTGCCAAGCGCATGGAAGAGCGCGCCCAGCAAGGCGCAGCCGCCAAGACCGAAGTGGCCGCACCGCAACTGCACGTGACCGAAGACGGCCAGAGCCGTCCGCTGGACATCAACGAAGTCCGTTCCCTGATCGCCGCTGCCTGCGTCGGCCTGGAATCGCACGTCGATGCCGAAGCCATCCTCTCCGAAACCGTCAAGAACCTGTACGACGGCGTGCCCGTCGAAGAGCTGTACAAGTCCGCCATCCTGGCTGCCCGCGCGCTGATGGAAAAGGACCCTGCTTACAGCCAGGTGACTTCGCGCCTGCTGATGCACACCATCCGCAAGGAAGTCTTCGGCAAGGAAGTGGCCCAGGCGGATGCCCCGGCCGAGTACTTGGAATACTTCCCGCAATACGTGAAGAAGGGTATCGAAGCCGAGCTGCTCGACACCAAGCTGGCCCAGTTCGACCTGGCCAAGCTGGCGGCCGCCATCAAGCCCGAGCGCGACCTGCAGTTCGGCTACATCGGCCTGCAGACCCTGTATGACCGTTATTTCCTGCACATCGGCGGCACCCGCATCGAGATGCCCCAGGCGTTCTACATGCGTGTGGCCATGGGCCTGTCACTGAACGAAATCGACCGCGAAACCCGCGCCATCGAGTTCTACGACCTGCTGTCCTCGTTCGACTTCATGAGCTCGACCCCGACCCTGTTCAACTCGGGTACCCAGCGTTCGCAGCTGTCTTCCTGCTACCTGACCACGGTGGCCGACGACCTCGACGGCATCTACGAAGCCATCAAGGAAAACGCCCTGCTGGCCAAGTTCGCCGGCGGCCTGGGCAATGACTGGACCCCGGTGCGTGCCCTGGGTGCGCACATCAAGGGCACCAACGGCAAGTCGCAAGGCGTGGTCCCCTTCCTGAAGGTGGTCAACGATACCGCCGTGGCGGTCAACCAGGGCGGCAAGCGCAAGGGCGCGGTCTGCGCCTACCTGGAAACCTGGCACATGGACATCGAGGAATTCCTCGAACTGCGCAAGAACACCGGCGACGACCGCCGCCGCACCCACGACATGAACACCGCGAACTGGATTCCCGACCTGTTCATGAAGCGCGTGATGGAAAAGGGTGAGTGGACCCTCTTCTCGCCCTCCGACACCCCGGACCTGCACGACAAGTTCGGCCGTGCCTTCGAAGAAGCCTACACCGCCTATGAAGCCAAGGCCGCTCGTGGCGAGCTGAAGCTCTTCAAGAAGGTGCAAGCCAACGACCTGTGGCGCAAGATGCTGTCGATGCTGTTCGAAACCGGCCACCCGTGGATCACCTTCAAGGATCCTTGCAACATCCGTTCGCCGCAGCAACACGTGGGCGTGGTGCACAGTTCCAACCTGTGCACCGAGATCACCTTGAACACCAACGAGAGCGAAATCGCGGTCTGCAACCTGGGTTCGGTGAACCTGCCGGCGCACCTGGTCAATGGCGAGCTGGACCATGCCAAGCTGCAAAAGACCATCCGCACCGCCATGCGCATGCTGGACAACGTCATCGACATCAACTACTACGCCGTCAAGAAGGCACGTGATTCCAACCTGCGCCACCGTCCGGTGGGCATGGGCATCATGGGCTTCCAGGACTGCCTGCACATCAAGCGCGTGCCGTACGCCTCGATGGACGCCGTCGAATTCGCCGACCGCTCCATGGAAGCCGTCTGCTACTACGCCTACATGGCTTCGACCGAACTGGCCGAAGAGCGCGGCCGTTACGCTTCCTACCGCGGTTCGCTGTGGGATCGCGGCATCCTGCCGCAGGATTCCCTGAAGCTGCTGGCGCAAGAGCGCGGCGGCTACCTGGAAACCGACAGCACCGAAACCTTGGACTGGGCCGCCCTGCGTGCACGCATCGCCGAACACGGCATGCGCAACTCGAACTGCGTGGCCATCGCCCCGACGGCGACCATCTCCAACATCATCGGCGTGTCTGCTTGCATCGAGCCGACCTACCAGAACCTGTACGTGAAGTCGAACCTGTCGGGCGAATTCACCGAGATCAACGAGTACCTGGTGCGCGACCTGAAGGCCCGTGGCCTGTGGGACGAAGTCATGGTCGCCGACCTCAAGTATTTCGACGGCAGCCTGGCCAAGATCGACCGCATCCCGCAAGACCTGCGCGACATCTACGCCACCGCCTTCGAAGTGGATCCGTCCTGGCTGGTGGAAGCCGCCTCGCGTCGCCAGAAGTGGATCGACCAGGCCCAGTCCTTGAACATCTACATGGCCGGTGCTTCCGGCAAGCGTCTGGACGAGACCTACAAGCTGGCGTGGCTGCGTGGCCTCAAGACCACCTACTACCTGCGCACCATCGGCGCGACCCACACCGAGAAGTCGACTTCCCGTGCGGGTGCACTGAACGCCGTGGCCGTTGACGGCGGCGCCGGTGCCATGGCCTCGGCTTCCGGTACGGCCGTGCCGGCCGCACCGATCGCTTCGGCTGCTGCTGCCTCGGCTGCCTACGTGATGCCGACCCCGGGTGCTTCGATCGAAGCCGATGGTCCGGTCTGCACCATGCGTCCGGGCGATGCGGGCTTCGAAGAGTGCGAGGCCTGCCAGTAAGCAATCCGGGCAGGGCCGGGACGGCCTGCTGATGAGGATGATCCAAGGTCATCCGAGATGACGGCAGCAACACTGTCCCAAGTCCTGCCCACCCTAGCCGGCGCATCGCGGTGAACTTCACCGGATGCGCCGTTGTCACCTGATAGACACCCGCCGCGCCATGGTCATGCGACCTCGCCGGCAGCTACCGATAAAGTAAAGAGGAACCACAGATGCTTTCTTGGGATGATGAAGTCAAGCAACCGGCCCAGGCGCCGCGCACCCCCAACCTGCAGCCGCAACTGCAACCGGCCTTCGGCCAGTCCAACGCTGCGCTGAACCCGGCACTGATGGCCGGCAACGGCGAGCAGGTCGACACCACCCGCCGCGTCAATGCTGCCGACAAGCGCATCATCAACGGCCACACCGACGTCAACCAGCTGGTGCCCTTC
This sequence comes from Herbaspirillum sp. Her4, assembly GCF_057961335.1. Classification (NCBI taxonomy): domain Bacteria; kingdom Pseudomonadati; phylum Pseudomonadota; class Betaproteobacteria; order Burkholderiales; family Oxalobacteraceae; genus Herbaspirillum; species Herbaspirillum sp. Her4. The sequence goes on from NZ_CM176330.1 coordinate 1,533,530, forward strand.
AAGTACAAGTGGGCCTGGGACAAGTACCTGGCCGGCTGCGCCAACCACTGGATGCCGCAAGAGATCAACATGCAGCGCGACATCGAGCTGTGGAAGAACCCGAACGGCCTGACCGAAGACGAGCGCCGTCTGGTCAAGCGCAACCTGGGCTTCTTCGTCACCGCCGACTCGCTGGCCGCCAACAACATCGTGCTGGGCACCTATCGCCACATCACCGCACCGGAGTGCCGCCAGTACCTGCTGCGCCAGGCTTTTGAAGAAGCGATCCACACCCACGCCTACCAGTACATCGTCGAATCGCTGGGCCTGGATGAAGCCGAGATCTTCAATGCGTATCACGAGGTCGCATCGATCCGCGACAAGGACGAGTTCCTGATTCCCTTCATCGATACGCTGACCGATCCCGAGTTCAAGACCGGCACGATGGAGAATGACCAGAAGCTGCTGAAGTCGCTGATCGTCTTCGCGTGCATCATGGAAGGGCTGTTCTTCTACGTGGGCTTCACGCAGATCCTGGCACTGGGTCGCCAGAACAAGATGATGGGCGCGGCCGAGCAGTACCAGTACATCCTGCGTGACGAATCGATGCACTGCAACTTCGGCATCGACCTGATCAACACCGTGAAGATGGAGAACCCGCACCTGTGGACTCCGGAGTTCCGCGACGAAATCAAATCGTTGTTTTTACGCGCGGTGGAGTTGGAATATCGTTACGCAGAGGATACAATGCCGCGAGGCGTGCTCGGGTTGAACGCTACCATGTTCAAGGGCTACCTGCGATTCATCGCAAACCGCCGCGCACAGCAAATCGGATTGGACCCGCTGTTCGCACAAGAAGAAAATCCGTTCCCGTGGATGAGCGAGATGATCGACTTGAAGAAGGAGCGCAACTTCTTTGAGACCCGTGTCATTGAATACCAAACCGGGGGCGCACTGAGTTGGGAATGATGTGCAGTCTTGAAGTTCTCTTCATCGAGACATGATGCACAACAGGAGCCGGGTAGCTTGCAAGATGCCCGGCTGCTGAAACGGAAAAGGCCTACGCCAAATTAATGAACAGTCAGAGACCGAATCAATCTTCTCTGTTATCGCCGCTTAACCCCATCTTGTCGGGTCAGGCGGCTTTTCCTTTGAAAAACACCAAGGTTTTTCAGGAACGCGATTCCGACGCTAGCGTTTGAACACGCTGGCGTTTTTTTTGGTGTCGCGCCTGCTCCCGTAGTCGCATCTTCCTGCGCCATTGCGCGGGCACTACCGGAGGGGCGTCGCCAAGATAGCTGAAGCGCTGCATAGGTGAGGGGATGCAGCAGTTCAGCTGGTGCCGAATTCATTAGCGCAAGCCACAGGCGGCTTGTGCCGATGAATAGCTCGCCCGCGTCATCGCGATGTCGCGTGCGGGTTGCTTATATCAAGCTTGATTTTTTCCATTCACGTGAAGAAGGAGAAACAAAATGGCAACAGCAGCAAAGAAGACCGCGGCGAAGAAGCCGGCGGCAAAGAAGGCGGCAGCCGCCAAGGAAACCACCAAGAAGGTAGCCGCGCCCAAGGCCGCAGCCGCCAAGAAGACCGTGGCCAAGGCCGCCGCCAAGCCGGCAGCTGCCAAGAAGGCAGCCGCTCCGAAGGCAGCAGCGAAGAAGGTTGCAGCCCCGAAGGCAGCAGCAAAGAAGACCGCAGCTCCGAAGGCAGCCGCAGCGAAGAAGGTTGCAGCCCCGAAGGCAGCAGCCAAGAAGACCGCAGCTCCGAAGGCCGCCGCAGCGAAGAAGGTTGCAGCTCCGAAGGCAGCAGCCAAGAAGACCGCAGCTCCGAAGGCCGCCGCAGCAAAGAAGGTTGCAGCACCGAAGGCAGCAGCCAAGAAGGTTGCAGCTCCGAAGGCAGCAGCCAAGAAGACCGCAGCTCCGAAGGCCGCCGCAGCGAAGAAGGTTGCAGCTCCGAAGGCAGCAGCCAAGAAGGTTGCAGCGCCGAAGGCAGCCGCCAAGAAGGCAGCAGCTCCGAAGGCAGCCGCAGCGAAGAAGGTTGCAGCGCCGAAGGCAGCAGCCAAGAAGGTTGCAGCTCCGAAGGCAGCCGCCAAGAAGGCAGCAGCTCCGAAGGCAGCCGCTCCCAAGGCCGCAGCCGCCAAGAAGGTTGCAGCGCCGAAGGCAGCTGCTCCCAAGGCCGCCGCCAAGAAGGTAGCCGCTCCGAAGGCCGCAGCGCCCAAGGCAGCTGCAGCACCGAAGGCAGCCGCCAAGAAGGCCGCCGCTCCGAAGAAGGCAGCCGCCAAGCCGGCAGCCGCCGCAGCAGCACCGGCCGCCAAGACCGTGCTGAACCCGGCCGCTGCATGGCCGTTCCCGACCGGCGCTGGCCGTCCGTAAGATCGGCGTGCGTCTAGTCTGATCCCCTCAGACTGAAGGCCGCTGTATGGCATTGCGCCATGCAGCGGTTTTTTTATGCCTGCCGGAAGGGCCTTGCCTCCCCCGTGCCGCCGCTCCCGGCGATGATGAAGGACTGCATCTCTGCTCTGGCATTCCGGCACAATGGCACAATATATGAAAGCTCAGGTATGCTCGCACGCGGCGCTAACGCTTGCCTGCGCGACCACCTCGCCGCGGGCAGCACGCAGCAGTCAGCGATTGCGCAGCGACCGCTTGCCCACTAGTATGTGCCCTGCCTCTCACTGATGGAGATCCCTGTGCTGCATAGTATTTTCACGATGATCGTCAACGCCGTCGCCAGCATTCTGGCCGGTGTCCTGCTGCTGCGCTTCTGGATGCAGGTAGTGCGCGTACGTCCGCCGCAATCGGTGGGTCAATTCGTCTACCAGCTCTCGGACTGGCTGGTGCTGCCGCTGCGCCGGGTGATGCCGGGCGGCCGCCATGACTGGGCCAGCCTGCTGGGGGCCTTCCTCATCGTGCTGCTGTCCATCATCGCCATCCTGGGCTTTCAGAGCGGTTTCGACTTCAAGCTCATCTTCCTGGTGGCACTGGAGCGCTTCTTTGAATGGATCTGCTACGGCTTCATGGCCACGCTGATCATCGAGGCCGTCTTCAGCTGGGTCAATCCGCACGCACCGCTGGCCCCCTTCGTGCGGGCCCTGAACGATCCGCTGCTGCGTCCGCTGCGCAAGATCATCCCGCCCCTGGGCGGTGTTGACCTGTCGCCGCTGGTCCTGCTGATCCTGCTGCAGATCGCGGTGCGCGTGGTCAGTGGCCTGCTCTTCGGCGGATTCTGACCAGACCGCCGGGTTTGTCTCCACGTGAAAAGAGCCGGACATCCGGCTCTTTTTTCATCTGCACGCGGCAACAACGCGATCAGCGCTTCTGCTTTGCCGACCACTGCTCCAGCGCCTGCATGGTGTTCTCCACATGCTTTTCCGGATTCATGTCGGTGTACTCGTAGAGGATCGCATGGTCCGGCGTGATGACGTAGGAGGTACGGCTGGCATAGCCGGTGACCTTCATGAACTGCGCGTCATAGGCCTTCATGATCTTCTTGTCGACATCGGCCGCCACCGCGAACTTGCTGCGGCATTCGCTGACCGAGAACTTGTTGAGGGTCTCGATGTTGTCGCCCGACACACCGATGACGGTGGCCCCCAGCGCCTTGTAGCGATCCACGGCTTCCGCAAACAGGTGCGCTTCGATGGTGCAGCCGGAGGTGAAGGCGGCCGGATAGAAGTACAGCACCACCGGACCTTTCTTCAGCGCTTCCGACAGCGAGAAGGTCGACACCTGTCCGCCCAGCGAACTCGGTGCGGAGAACTCGGGGGCCTTGTCGCCCGGCTTGAGAGCGGCCAGTGCGCCCTGCGAACACAGCACCGCCCCCAGCAGGAGCGAGGCACCACACCAGCGGCGCAGGCGCGCGGCCGCATCGGCCGTGAGGGAAAACGAGGAAGGGTTCAGCATGGCGAATCTCCTTGATGATGCAGGAAGCCGGCATCGCGCATGAGTCGCTGCGCGTCACCGGCAGGGAAGCCCATCAGCCGAAGCGATAGCCGAAGGCCTTGTGGAAGCGCTCTTCGATCTCCGCCTTGGACGGTGCATGGTTCTGCGGACCTTGCGAAGCGATCTTGATGGAACCCATCAGGCTGGCCAGGCGGCCGGTGGTTTCCCAGTCATAGCCTTCGGTCAGGCCGAACAGCATGCCGGCGCGGAAGGCATCGCCGCAGCCGGTCGGATCGGCGATCTTGTCGGCCTTCACGCAGGGGATGGCGTGGTGCTTGCCGTCCACGAAGATGTCGGCACCCAGCTCGCCGCGTGTGACCACCAGGGCCGTGACGCGTTCAGCGATCTGCGCCAGCGACAGCCCGGTGCGCGCGGTCAGCAGTTCGGCTTCGTAGTCATTGACGGCGACATAGGTCGCCAGGTCGATGAAGTTCTTGAGGTCATTGCCGTCGAACATCGGCATGCCCTGGCCCGGATCGAAGATCAGCGGGATCTTCAGTTCAGCCGCCTGCTGCGCGTGCTGCAGCATGCCGTCACGGCCATCGGGCGCGACGATGGCGAACTTGACCGCACCGGCGTCAGCGACCTTGTTCTCGTGCGACCAGGTCATGGCACCCGGGTGGAAAGCGGTGATCTGGTTGCTGTCGGCGTCGGTGGTGATGAAGCACTGCGCGGTGAAGGAGGATTCGATCTGGCGCACGCATCGGGTCGAGATGTCCAGGGCGGCAAAACGCTCCATGTAGGGTGCGCTGTCCAGACCGACGGTGGCCATCACGATCGGTTCGCCACCCAGCAGCTTGAGGTTGTAGGCGATGTTGCCGGCACAGCCGCCGAACTCGCGGCGCATGGTGGGCACCAGGAAGGAGACGTTGACCTTGTGCAACTGGTCAGCCAGCAGGGCTTCAGCGAAACGGCCCTCGTATTGCATGATGTTGTCGTAAGCGAGGGAACCGCAGATCAGGGAGCTCATGGCGTGGTCGGGACAAGTGAGTGAATGATGCCGCATTGTAGAAGAAAAGCGGCGTGCAGTCCGAACCTGACGCAAGTCGTTTCGAGTTCAGGCCGGGCAGTGATGATCGGTGACGATCAGCCGGGATGAGTCCGGGTCAGGGATAGAAGAGATAGATGCGATAACCCGAGACCAGCGCATCCTTGAGCTCGAAGTTGAGCTTGATCTGCTGCTCGCTCTCGGGCCCGATGCCACGGTCGACCTGCGCCGGGTCGGCCAGGTAGTCGCGCGGGCGGAAGACGCGCCGCACCACCGCCTTCTCGTCGTCATTGTTGAGCGTAAGTTCAATATGCGGCCAGGCCTGGGCGCTGGTGCCGCGATTGCGCATCACCAGCGAGAGCGCATAGACGTTCTGGTTGGGTGGCACCACCTGCAGTTCGTTGGATTCCAGCGAGAGGCGCTCGATCTCGGTGGGCAGGCCCACGGTGCAATGGAAAGCCACGCACATGCCGTTGAGCATGGGACGCAGCTGCGGCACGGAAGCCGCCAGCGGATTGCGCCAGTAATAGAGCGATTGCAGCAGCAGTACCGGCACCATCACGCCGGCCAGCACCATCATCACCATCTTCATGGCCTGGCTGATGCGCGCGCGGCGCTCGGCACGCTTGACGAAGCCGGGTTCGTCGGCGGGCTCGCCGTCTTCCGCTTCCGCTTCTTGTGCGTCGGATTTTTCGCCATCGCCGGGGACGCCGTCCTTGGCATTGGCCACATCATGCAACACCGGCTCATCGTCGATACGGAAGACGGCGGCCACCTCGGGCGGCGCGGCAATCTCGTCGGACTCGGCCGAGGAGCGGCGCAGCAGCGCTCCGCTGTCGGGGCCATCCTCTTGCGATGGCATCGGGCTGCTGGCTTGATCCTCGGGACTTGTCTTGTCCACAGGCACAGCGGGTTTGAAGCTCGCACCAAGATCCGGGAGGTAGCCCGGACTGGTTGGCGAGCGGAACACCTTGGGCTCGGCAATGACCGGGATGGCGGCAGGCAAGGGAGCCGGCGCAGCAGCCTGGACGGGCGCGGCTGCCGACATTGGCTGCGGCGCAGGAACGTTCACCTCGGGGACGGGCGTTTGAGCAGGGGGAACGATGGGAGGCTGTTGCGCGGTCAGCGGCGCGCCAGTTCGTTCATAGGGGCTGTTAGCGGGGGGCGTCGGGACGGAGGAGGACGAAGCTGCCGGCGCAAACACCGGTGTCGCCATCCCGGCCTGGGCTTTGCTGCCTGGTGCCGGCTGGTAGTGGCCGTCGGCCACGCTGGCCTCGACCAGGAATTCGTTACCGTTGAAGACCTGGCGGCAATTGCCGCAGCGGACCAGTCCGCCGCGCAGTTTGAGCTGGTCGCTGGCGACCCTGAAGATGGTCAGGCAGTGCGGACACTGGGTCGCCAACGCCATGGATTACTCCGGCAGGCGGCCTGCCAGGGCCACCCAGCCTTCATGTTCGGCCCAGACGGTCAGGGCGATCCAGGGCGCGTAGGCGTTGATGACTTCCTGGGCCTGGCGATCCAGCACGCCCGAGAGCACCAGCGCACCGCCGGCGCGCACGCGGCCGGCCAGCATGGGGGCCATCAGCTGCAGGGGGCCGGCCAGGATGTTGGCCACCACCACGTCGAAGCGCTCACCTTCCGGGTGGGCTGCGGCGAAGGGTTCCGGCAGGTAGTAAGTCGCGCTGCAGTGGTTGCGTTCGGTATTGTGCTGGGCTGACTCCAGCGCCTGCGGATCGATGTCCACCCCGATCACCTGCGGCACGCCGATCTTGGCGGCCACCAGGGCCAGGATGCCCGAGCCGCAGCCGTAGTCCAGCAGGGTTTCGGCCTGGGTGGCATTGGCTTCCAGCCACTCCATGCACAGCCGGGTGGTCGGATGGCTGCCGGTGCCGAAGGCCAGGCCCGGGTCCAGTTCCAGCACCAGGGCGTCCGGATCGGCCGGTGCCTCGTGCCAGCTGGGTACCACCCAGATACGCTGGCCGATGTGGATGGGCTCGAACTGGGATTGCGTCAGGCGCACCCAGTCCTGCTCTTCCACAGTGCGCGTGGCAAAGGGCAGGGCATAGTCCAGGCCGATGGCCTTGGCCGCATCCATCACGATGGTGGCGTGGTCGGCATCCTTGCCGGCCAGCGCCACCACACGGCTGCGGTCCCAGGCGGCTTCTTCCGGCTCCATGCCGGGTTCGCCGAAGAGCGGACGCTCGGCGTCCGTCCCTTCATCGGCATCTTCCACCGACACCGAGAGGGCGCCAGAGTCCATCAGGGCGTCGGACAATGCCTCCGCCTGTTCGCGCGCCACTTCGATGACGATTTCTACCCAAGCCATGCTTGCCTGCCTTTGCTGTCGTTACTGTTGTTACTGTTATTACCGTTGTTGCTGCTGAACTGCGATTTACTTCTTGAGGGACTTGTCCGCTTCCGGCGCCGTCGGGCGTTCCGACAACTTATGTTCCAGATAATGGATATTGGTTCCGCCTTCGAAGAAACGTGCATCCACCATCAGTTCGCGGTGCAGCGGGATATTGGTCGAAATGCCTTCCACCACCATTTCCGACAGCGCGATCTGCATGCGGCGGATGGCCTGTTCCCGGGTCGCACCGTAGGCAATCACCTTGCCGACCATGGAATCATAGTTGGGCGGCACGAAATAACCCGAGTAGGCATGCGAATCAACGCGGATGCCAGGACCACCCGGCACGTGCCACGCCGTGATACGGCCCGGCGAGGGGATGAACTTGAACGGATCCTCGGCGTTGATGCGGCACTCGATGGCGTGACCCTTCAGTTCGATGTCGCGCTGGCGGTAACGCAGCTTTTCGCCGGCGGCGATGCGGATCTGTTCCTGCACGATGTCCACACCGGTAATCATTTCGGTCACCGGGTGTTCCACCTGCACGCGGGTGTTCATCTCGATGAAGTAGAACTCTTCATTTTCGTACAGGAACTCGAAGGTACCGGCGCCACGATAGTTCATCTTGCGGCAGGCTTCGGCGCAGCGTTCGCCGATCTTCTCGATGATCTTGCGCGGGATGCCCGGTGCTGGCGCTTCCTCGATCACCTTCTGGTGGCGGCGCTGCATGGAGCAGTCGCGCTCGCCCAGCCAGATGGCTTGCTTGTGCTCGTCGGCCAGGATCTGGATTTCCACGTGGCGCGGATTTTCCAGATACTTCTCCATATAGACTTCCGGATTGCCGAAGGCGGCACCGGCTTCGGTCTTGGTCATGGTCACGGCATTGATCAGCGCGGCTTCGGTATGCACCACGCGCATGCCACGGCCACCACCGCCGCCGGCCGCCTTGATGATGACCGGATAGCCGATCTTGCGGGCGATCTGGACGATTTCCTTGGGATTGTCCGGCAACGCGCCTTCCGAACCCGGCACGCAGGGCACGCCGGCACGGATCATGGCCTGCTTGGCCGAGACCTTGTCACCCATCATGCGGATGTTTTCCGCGCGCGGGCCGATGAAGACGAAGCCGGACTGTTCCACGCGCTCGGCGAAATCGGCGTTTTCCGAGAGGAAGCCGTAGCCGGGGTGGATCGCCTGGGCGTCCGTCACTTCAGCGGCGCTGATGATGGCCGGCATGTTCAGGTAGGACAGGGCCGACGGGGCCGGGCCGATGCAGACCGACTCATCGGCCAGCTTCACGTACTTGGCCTCGCGGTCGGCCTCGGAGTGCACGACCACGGTCTTGATACCCAGTTCGCGGCAGGCGCGCTGGATACGCAGGGCAATTTCGCCACGGTTGGCGATGAGGATTTTTTCAAACATAACAGGAATGAGGCGTCGCCAGGTTCAAGCGTTATAGGTTCCGGAGCCGGGCCGCGGCAGCCGGCATGAGCCGCGCGGCGGCCGTTGCTGCCAGGCCAGGGACTGCTGCGGCGGGAATCAGCCCAGCACGAACAGCGGTTGGCCGAACTCGACGGCCTGGCCGTTTTCCACCAGGATCTGCTTGACTACGCCACCCTTGTCGGCGTCGATTTCGTTGAGCAGCTTCATGGCTTCGATGATGCACAGGGTATCGCCTTCCTTGACTTCCTTGCCCACTTCGACGAAGGCCGGTGCGCCCGGTGCCGAGGAACGGTAGAAGGTACCGACCATGGGCGACTTGACGATGTAGCCTTCCGGCACGGCCGGCGCCGCCGGTGCGGCAGCGGGAGCAGCAGCAGCAGCAGCCGGGGCGGCCGCGGCCACGGGGGCAGCGGCGGGAGCGTAGGCTTGCTGTTGCGGCACCATCACGACCTGGTTCTGGGCATTCGGGGACGACTTGACGATGCGGACCTTGCTTTCGCCTTCGGTGACTTCCAGCTCTTCGATGGCCGATTCAGCAACCAGGTCGATCAGCGTCTTGAGTTTTCGTAAATCCATTTGAATCCCTCGGAATGTAGATGAGTAGTGTTAAACGAAACGCCGGCGCTCTGTGGCGCCCGGCGGGTTCAGTCTGGGTCTTGCAGTACGTGAAGCGATCCGTTCGAAGCGGCGTGTCCGCCCTCAGGATTGACGCAGCCAGAAATCAACGGCCATACGATAGCCATCGACCCCGAAGCCGCACAGGACTGCCCGGGCAATGCCGGACAGATAGGAAAAATGCCGGAACTCCTCGCGCTGGTGCACATTGGAGATATGCAATTCCACGAAGGGAATCGCCACCCCGGCCAGCGCATCGCGCAGGGCCACGCTGGTATGGGTCAATCCACCCGGGTTGATGATGATGCCATCGACCCCCTCCAGGCGTGCCTGGTGGATGCGGTCGATCAGCGCACCTTCGTGGTTGCTCTGGAAGGTGGCCAGGGTCGCGCCGGCGGCGCGGGCCTGTTCTTGTGCACGCTGTTCGATATCGGCCAGCGTGGTGGATCCGTAGACTTCCGGCTCCCGGGTTCCGAGCAGATTGAGGTTCGGACCATTGAGCAGGAGAAGCTGTTTTGCCATGGAGATTAAGCTCCGTTTGACGACGATGCGCGCATTTTGCCGTCAAATGCCATCATTTGGCAAGAAAAACTTTCTTTTCACGGATTTGCGTTTGCGGGCCGCCGAGGTGGCCCTGCAAGTGACTCTGCGATTCAGAGCTGTGACAGGTCGGCGCGCAGTTCATCGAACTTGATGCGGCCAAGGTAGACCTTCTTGACGTTGCCGTCCTTGCCCACCAGAGCGGTGAACGGAAGACCGCCCGCCTGATTGCCGAATTGCCGCAGCAAATCGGTGGCGCCGGTTCCGGCAACGAAGAGAGGATAGCGGATTTGGTACTTTTGCGCAAACTTGGCGATATTTTCCTGACTATCGACGCCAATTCCGAGGATTTGCACCGGCGCGATCTCCTGCTGCAAGGCCGTCAGCTCGGGCATTTCTTCCACGCAGGGGCCGCACCAGGTGGCCCAGAAGTTCAGGACCAGGGGTTTGCCCTTGTATTGCGCCAGCGATTGGGTCTGGCCGCTGGCATCCGGCATCGATTGCGACAGCAGCTTGTTGAGCGCCTGGGTCTCGGGCGAGGCGGGCGGGTTGGCGCGATGGCTGGCATAGACGCCAACACCCACGCAAACGACTGCAACCACGGCCAACAGGATCACATTTTTCAGTTTCGTCATGAATCAGTCCTAGGATGGGGCATCGATGAGCGCCGCCAGCGCGGCCGCATCGCCGCGCTCGGGGCGTTTGCCAGGGGCGGCACGCAGGCTGCCGCGCAGGTCGTCTTCGTCATACAGGGCCAGATGGGCCAGTTCGGGGTCGGCACCGCGCTGGGGCAGCAGGAAGCTCAGGGTTTCCACCGCCTGGCCGGTGCGGAAGTGGCTGGTCTCCCCGACCTCGAAGTTCACATTCTTGTTCAGAAGGAAAATCTCGACATCCTTGGCGCTGGGCGAGAACAGCTGCAGGTGGATGTCCGAATGTTCACCTGCCGTGCCATTCCACACCGCGCCGGTAATATAAGGATTGAACTGCTGCAGGTCCTGCATCAACTGCAGGGCCACCTGGCGCAGGTGCAACAGGCGCGCCGGCTGGGTATCGGCAAAGAAGAGTTCGTTGTAGATGCGGACTTCTTCTTCGATCTGCTCGTTATCCGGCATGATCTCGCCGCGCACCTTCTGGTTGCCCAGGATCTGTTTGGCCGCCTTGCGTTTGGCGCTGCCGTAGTCGGCACCATCTTCGGCGATCATGCGGGCGGCGGCGGCGGCGATTTCGGCACGCAGCTGCTCGGTGGGGGAGGTGAATTCAAATTCAGACATGGGCGACATCATACTCGTTAGCAGCTGCAGCCGCCGGCTCAGGTAAAATCGCGGGATTACACCCCAAGATTCGCTATGCATATACACATCCTCGGCATCTGCGGCACCTTCATGGGCGGCCTGGCCGTGCTGGCCAAAGAGGCTGGCCATACCGTGACCGGCTGCGACGCCAACGTCTATCCCCCCATGAGCACCCAGCTGGAAGCCCAGGGCATCACCCTGACCCAGGGTTTCGAGCCGTCGCAGGTGGAGATCAAGCCGGACCTGTTCGTCATCGGCAACGTGGTCTCGCGCGGCAACCCGCTGATGGAGGAGATCCTCAACCGCGGCCTGCCCTATGTCTCCGGTCCGCAATGGATGGGCGAGAACATCCTGCAGGACAAGTGGGTCCTGTCGGTGGCCGGCACGCATGGCAAGACCACCACCTCGGCCATGCTGGCCTGGGTGCTGGAACACGCGGGCTATCAGCCGGGCTTTCTGATCGGCGGGGTGCCGATGAACTTCGGCATCTCGGCACGCCTGGGCAGTGATGGCCAGGGGGGACCGTCGCCCTTCTTCGTCATCGAGGCCGACGAGTACGACACCGCCTTCTTCGACAAGCGCAGCAAGTTCGTGCACTACCGCAGCCGTACCGCCGTGCTGAACAATCTTGAGTACGATCACGCCGACATCTTCCCCGATCTGGGGGCCATCGAGACGCAATTCCACCATCTGGTGCGCACCGTGCCCGGGATCGGCCGGGTCATCGTCAATGGCCGTGAAGCCGCATTGCAACGCGTGCTGGCGCGCGGCTGCTGGAGCGAACGTGAAGATTTTGGCGTAGCCGCCGACCAGCCCGGCTGGTCGCTGCAGACCCATGAGGATGGCCGTTTCGAGGTCTTCTTCGCAGGCCAGTCTCAAGGTACGGTGGACTGGTCGCTGACCGGTGAACATAACCGCATGAACGCCCTGGCTGCGATTGCCGCCGCCCGTCACGTGGGCGTGCCGGCGGCCCAGGCCATCGAGGCATTGGGCGCTTTCCAGAGCGTGAAGCGGCGCATGGAGCTGCGCGGCAGCGCCAATGGCGTGGCCGTCTATGACGATTTCGCCCATCATCCGACCGCCATCGCCACCACCGTGGCCGGCCTGCGCAAGAAGGTCGGTGCCGCGCGCATCCTGGCCGTGCTGGAGCCGCGTTCCAACACCATGAAGCTGGGCACGATGAAAGAAGCCCTGCCGGGCAGCCTCACCGAAGCGGATCTGGTCTTCGGTTTCGGCGCCCAGTCCGGGCGTGATGCTCTGGGCTGGGACCTGGCCGAGGCGCTGGCCCCGCTGGGCCAGAAGGCCGCTGCCTTCCACGACCTCGATGCACTGGTGCAAGCCGTCAAGGCCGCCGCGCAGCCCGGCGACCATGTGCTGGTGATGAGCAATGGCGGCTTCGGCGGCGTACACCAGAAGCTGCTGGACGCGCTGGCATGATCCTGTACCTGCACGGCTTTCGTTCCTCGCCGCAGTCCTTCAAGGCGCGCGTGATGGGACAGCGCATGGCCGCGCTCGGCCTGCAGGACCAGTACGTCTGCCCGCAACTGCCGGCCTCGCCGGCCGGGGCCATCGCCCTGGCGGGTGCGCTGGTGGCAGGGGTGGACCCGGCCGAGCTGACCGTGGTCGGCTCGTCGCTGGGCGGTTACTACGCCACCTGGCTGGCCGAGCACACCGGCTGCCGGGCGGTGCTGGTCAACCCGGCGGTCAAGCCGCCGCGTGACTTGGAATCCTATGTCGGCGTGACCACGCAATACCACTCCGACGAACCCTTTGAATTCAAGCGCGAGTACATCGCCGAGCTGCTGGCCCTGTCGGTGCCGGCGATCACGCGCCCCGAACGCTATTTCCTGCTCGCGGCCACCGGTGACGAAGTGCTGGACTGGCGCGAGATGGTGGCCCATTACCCCGGCGCGCGCCAGACCGTCATCGAGGGCAGCGACCATGGCATGGCCGAGTTTGCCGACCATCTGGACGAGGTGCTGGCCTTCTGCGGCGTGGACCTGCCCGGCAAGGCGGTGCGCTGATGCCCCATCCTGTCCGCAAGGCGCGCTGGATGGCGCATCCGCAGGCATTGGCGACGCTGCTGGCGGCCGATGGCGACCTGATGCGGCGTACCCGCGCCTGGCTGGCCGACCCCGGTTCCATGACCCTGAAATTGAAGAAACGGACTGAAAGCTTCAGCGTGCGCCTGCTGCGCCAGCGTCCGGGCCGCATCCTGGCCGATGAGCATGAAGCCTTGTGCATATCGCCCCGTAGCCGGGTGGTGGAGCGCGATGTCATCCTGCTGGGCGACGGGCAGCCGGTGGTGTTTGGCCATACGGTGCTGTCGACCAGCTCGGTCAAGTCCGACTGGCCCTTTTTCAGCAAGCTTGGCAGCACGCCCCTGGGGGCCAACTTGTTCTTTGATCCGCTGGTCGGGCGCAGCCCCATCCAGTATGCTCGGCTGCCCGCCGGCCACCCGCTGATGCGCCGCATCGCGCAGGCCTTGCCCGAGTCCGAATTGCCGACCAGTTTGCTGGCGCGCCGCTCCCTGTTTACCCGGCGCGGCGGCGTGCTGATGGTCACCGATGTTTTCCTGCCGGCACTGGAGGCGCTGATGCGTCCGCTGCCGGCCCACGTACCGATTGAAAAGCGATAGAAGCAGATGAATTTATTGTTCGAAGAATCCGGCGATTTCAAGGCCGGCTCCATCATGACCCAGCAGGGCGAGTCCTACCAGGTCGAGATGGCCTCCGGCAAGCGCGCCAAGGTCAAGTCGCGCGATGCGCTGCTGCAATTCGCTGCCCCCGCGCCGCAGGAGCTGATGCAACAGGCCCAGGCCATCGCTGATGAAGTCGACCTGGATTTCCTGTGGGAAGTGGCCGGCGAAGAAGAATTCGGCTTCACCGACCTGGCCGCCGAGTATTTCGGTCACGCCCCGCTGCCCCCGGAAGCGGCCGGTCTGCTGCTGTGCCTGCATCGCGCACCGATCTATTTCTACAAGAAGGGCCGTGGCCGCTACAAGGCGGCACCGCAAGCCTCGCTGCAGGCGGCCCTGGCCGGGCTGGAAAAGAAGAAGCAGCAACTGGCCGCACAGGCCGTGTATGTGGAAGAACTCAAGGCCCACAAACTGCCGGAAGCCTTCCGCCCCATCGCCCTGCAACTGCTCTTCAAGCCGGACAAGAACGGCATCGAATTCAAGGCCCTGGACGCCGCCGCCAAGGAAATGCAGACTACCCCGCAGCGCCTGATGCTGGCTGCCGGTGGCGTGGCCTCTCCCAAGGATCTGCATTACGCGCGTTTCCTCTACGAATTCTTCCCGCGCGGCACCGGTTTCCCGGCCATCGATATCCCGCCGGCGGCTACCGATCTGCCGCTGGCCGATGTCCAGGCTTTCTCCATCGATGACGTGACCACCACCGAGATCGATGATGCCCTGTCGGTCACCCGTCTGCCTGACGGCAAGCTGCGCGTGGGTATCCACATCGCAGCCCCGGGCCTGGCCATCAAGCGCGGCGACGCCATCGATGCGATTGCGCGTGCGCGCATGTCCACCGTCTACATGCCGGGCGAAAAGATCACCATGCTGCCCGACGACCTGGTGGCCACCTATACCTTGGATGCCGGCGCTGCCCGTCCTGCGCTGTCGCTGTATGCCACGCTGGACGCGGCCAGCTGGGAAGTGCTGGGCACCGAGACCCGCGCCGAGCTGGTGCCGATCGCCGCCAACCTGCGCCACAACGACCTCGACGAGCTGGTCACCGAGGAAGCCCTGGCCGAAAATCGCGGCGAGTATCCGCACAAGGAAGAGATCGCGCTCCTGTGGCAGTGGGTGCAATTGCTGGAACAGGGCCGCATGGCCAAGCGCGAGAGTTTCGGCCTGCGCCCGGAACAGAACAATCGCGTCGACTTCAACTTCTATGTCGAGAACGATGTGGTGAGCATCGTGCGCCGCCGCCGTGGCGCGCCGCTGGACAAGATCGTGGCCGAGCTGATGATCTTCGCCAACAGCACCTGGGGCAAGCTCATGGCCGATCACGGCGTGCCGGGCATCTACCGCGCACAAGGCGGCGGGGCCGGTGGCTGGGCCGCCAAGATGCAGGTGCGCATGGTCACTCACGCCGCGCCTCACCAAGGCCTCGGCGTGGATCAATACGCCTGGAGCACCTCGCCGCTGCGCCGCTATACCGATCTGGTCAACCAGTGGCAGATCCTGGCCTGCATCGAGCACGGCGTGACCGCCCCGCTGGTGGCGCCCTTCAAGCCGCGCGATGCCGATCTCTTCGCCATCGTCTCGGGCTTCGATGCGGCTTACTCCGGCTATGCCGATTTCCAGTCGACCATGGAACGCTACTGGTGCCTGCGCTGGCTGGCGCAGGAAAACGCCCGTACCGTGGAAGCGGTGGTGCTCAAGGATGAAATCCTGCGCCTGGTCGAGATCCCGCTGGTGCTGCGCATGCCGGGCCTGCCGCAACTGGCGCGCGGCCTGCAGGTCAAGCTGGACCTGCTGCGCTGGGACGAGGTCGACCTGACCGTGGAGGCGCGCCTGCTGGAAGTGCCGGCCGCTGCGGCCCAGGCGCTGGCCAGCGACCTCGGTGAAGACGATGACGAGTTGCTCGAAGGCATGGCCTCCATGGGCAGCGAAGAACAGGGCGAGGAAGCCGCTGCCGAGCAAAATTCGGTACAGAACAATGTACAGAACGATGCACAGGATTCCGTACAGGAAAATGCACAGGAAGAGCCACATCCCGACGCCGCCGATGCCGACGAAAACCCGTCGGCCCAAGCCGCGCAATGACGCGGTGCTGGCGTAGAATTGGCGCTGTGAATATCGTCGTTGCTCCCCGTCTGCTGTGAATCTGTTTGCCCAACATCGTCTGCTGAGCGTCGCGCTCGGAATCTCGCTGCTGGTGCATGGCCTGCTGCTGGCCGTGCACTTCGCCGCGCCCGACGCCTTCCGCTTCAAGCCGTCCGATCCGGAACTGGAAGTCATCCTGGTCAACGCCAAGCATGACAAGAAGCCGGTCAACGCCCAGGCGCTGGCGCAGGCCAACCTGGATGGCGGCGGCAATGCCGACGACGGCCGCGCCAGATCGCCGCTGCCGGACATGCAGCACGTGGAGAGCGGTGACAGCGTCAAGGCCGCGCAGCGCAAGGTGGCCGAACTGGAACAGCAGCAGCGCAAGATGCTGGCGCAGTTGCAGGAGGCGCGCCAGCACGTGGCCAGCGCCGAGCAGCAGAAGCCGACCGAGACGCCGCAGCCCAACGCGCGCGACCTGACCGAAACCGCCAAGGCCATGGCGCGCATGGAAGCCGAACTGGCCAAGGACATCGCGCAATACAACAAGCGCCCCAAGAAGACTCAGATCACGCCAAGCACCCGCGAAGTCGGTTATGCCCAGTACTTCAAGGCGCTGCAGGACAAGATAGAAAAGGTCGGCACCCTGAACTTCCCGACCCGCGACGGCAAGAAGCTCTACGGTGAACTGCTGGTGGTGATCCCGGTATTCCAGGACGGCAGCATCTACGAGCGCGATGGCGGCGTGGTGGTGCGCACCAGTTCCGGCAATGCCGCGCTGGACCAGGCGGCGGTGGCCATCGTGCGGCGCTCGGTGCCGTTCGGCCGTTTTCCGGAGAACATGCGCACCAGCGGCAAGGATGATGTGTGGGAAGTCATCGTGACCTTCCGTTTCACCCGTGACCAGGGCGTGCAGGCAGAACTGGGGGCCGGCTGATATCGCCAGCGGCGCAGCGGTCCGACACAAGAACAGCAAAGAGCAGTCAGAACATATAACGAGGGAGCAGGCAAACCACCATGGATGAATACGTCGTCATCGGCAATCCGATTGCCCACAGCAAGTCGCCCGAGATCCATGCGCAGTTCGCCGCCCAGACCGGCCAGTCGCTGTATTACGATCGCCTGCTGGTCCCGCTGCACGGTTTCAAGGCAGCGGTGCAGGTGTTCCAGCGGCGCGGCGGACGCGGTGCCAACGTCACCGTTCCCTTCAAGCTGGAAGCGCACGCGCTGGCCGATCAGCTGACCGAACGCGCGCGTCTGGCCGGAGCGGTCAATACGCTCAAGTTCGAAGGCGGCCGCATCCTCGGCGACAACACGGATGGTGCCGGCCTGGTGACCGACATCATGGTCAATGCCGGCCAGGCGCTGGCAGGCCGTCGCGTGCTGTTGCTGGGCGCCGGCGGTGCCTCGCGTGGCGCGCTGCTGCCGCTGCTGCAACAGCAGCCGGCCGAACTGGTGATCGTCAACCGCACGCAAGCCAAAGCCGATGAACTGGCGCGCCAGTTCCGGGAATTCGGCCCGGTACGCAGTGCGGCCTATGCCGAACTGGAGGGCGTGTTCGATGTCATCATCAACGCTACCTCGGCCAGCCTGTCGGACGATCTGCCGCCGCTGCCGGTATCGGTGTATGGCAGCGAGACCCTGGCCTACGACATGATGTATGGCCGCCAGCCCACGGTCTTCATGCAGAGCGCCCAGCAACACGGGGCCAGCGTGCGCGATGGCCTGGGCATGCTGGTCGAGCAGGCCGCCGAAGCCTTCCAGCTGTGGCGCGGCGTGCGGCCCGCCACCGCCGAGGTGTTTGCCAGCCTGCGCCAGCAGTTGTCGCAATAAGCACCAAGCACCAAGCACCAAGCAAAAGGCCGGCAGTCCTCCACAGATGTAGAGGACCGCAGGAGTGCAGGACTGTATGAGTGCATGAGTGCACCTCTGCAGGATCGCACCATGACGGAATTTCCCCGATCGACAGAACACGGCAACAGAACAACAACCGGCTCATGAAATCGCTACGCAAGCTGCTCTTCTGGATCATCGTCCTGCCCATCACCCTGGTACTGCTGCTGCAGCTGTACTTCTTCGTCCAGATCTGGTGGTGGAAGGATCACAATCCGGAGTCCACCAGTTTCATGCGCCAGCAGTTGTCGATCCTGCGCGAGAAGGACCCGAATGCCCAGCTGCAATTCCGCTGGGTGCCTTACGCTCGCATCTCCAACAATCTCAAGCGCGCCATCATCGCCTCGGAAGACTCCAACTTCTCCGAGCATGACGGCATCGACTGGGAGGCCCTGCAGAAGGCCTACGAAAAGAACGAGAAGAAGGGCAAGGTGGTGGCCGGCGGTTCCACCATCACCCAGCAGCTGGCCAAGAACCTGTTCCTGTCGGGCGAGCGCAGTTACCTGCGCAAGGGCCAGGAATTCATCATCACCTACATGCTGGAATTCCTGCTCGACAAGCAGCGCATCTTCGAGCTCTACCTCAACGTGGTGGAGTGGGGCAACGGTGTCTTCGGTGCCGAGGCCGCAGCCCAGCATTACTACCGCACCACGGCCGCCAATCTCGGCGCCGAACAGGCGGCACGGCTGGCGGTGATGCTGCCGCGTCCGCGCTATTACGATCGCAATCGCGGCTCCGGCTATCTGGCCGCGCGCACCAGCCTGATCCTGCGCCGCATGAACGCAGCCACGCTGCCGCCCACGCACAAGTAATCCTGCGCTGCTGCCGCAGCCACATGACCGCCGTATGACAGCGCACTCCGTTCGCCACAGCCGTGCGGCATGCGGCGCATTGGCGCTTGCCTGGCACGGGGCTTGAACGTACACTTGCGCACGTTTCGCGCCTGTCGCCACGGGCTGCCGCATTTCACCCGGGACTCTTCCCCCCGCGTTCCACCGAGCGAGAACCCATGATCAATGTATTCGTGTTGCAAAACGGACGGCTGAGCCAGGTCAACATCGACAGCCGCACCGACCTCGAACAGGCCGCGCCGGTCTGGGTGGACCTGACCGAACCGAATGACGAAGAGCGCGCCTGGGTCAAGAGCATCTACGGCGTGACCCTGCCCGACGAGGACGAATTCAGCGACATCGAAGCCTCGGCTCGTTACTTCGAAGCCGAGAACGGCGACCTGCACCTGCGCACCGACTTCCTCTTCGAAGGCGACGACGATTCTTCCTCCACCATGACGGTGGCCTTCATCCTGGCACGCAACATCCTGTTCTCGGTGCATGCGGAAGACCTGCCGGTGTTCCGCCTGGTGCGCATGCGTGCGCGCTCGCGGCCCGGTTCCATCGGCGACTACCGCGACGTGCTGCTGGACCTCTACGAGACCGATGCCGAATATTCGGCCGATGCCCTCGAAGGCATC
The DNA here is from genome assembly GCF_057961335.1 of Herbaspirillum sp. Her4. Lineage (NCBI taxonomy): Bacteria > Pseudomonadati > Pseudomonadota > Betaproteobacteria > Burkholderiales > Oxalobacteraceae > Herbaspirillum > Herbaspirillum sp. Her4. The sequence continues at coordinate 1,552,816 of NZ_CM176330.1, forward strand.
TACCAGAAGCTCGAAGCGGTGAGCACCAGCGTGCTCAAGAAAAGCCTCTCCGACCAGGCCGCCGCCGAAGTGCTCAACACCATCGCCCACGAAGAAGACTTGAACGGCCGCATCCGCCGCAACATGATGGATACGCGCCGCGCGGTCAGCTTCCTGATGCGCGGACGTCTGCTCAGTTCGGAGCAGTTCGAGGATGCGCGCCAGATCCTGCGCGACATCGAATCCCTGGATGGTCACACCGCCTTCCTCTTCGACAAGATCAACTTCCTGATGGATGCCACCGTCGGCTTCATCAACATCAACCAGAACAAGATCATCAAGATCTTCTCGGTGGCCTCCGTCGCTTTCCTGCCGCCGACGCTGATCGCCAGCATCTACGGCATGAACTTCAAGGTCATGCCGGAACTGGATTGGGTGGTGGGTTATCCGCTGGCCATCCTGATGATGGTTGGGTCGGCCATCGCGCCGTTCTGGTATTTCCGTCGGCGCGGCTGGCTCAACTGAGACTGTCTGCTGACGGCGACGTCCTCATTTCTCCGACAAGCATTGCCGGGCTTCTCCGATGCCGCGCATGCAGGCTGCGCGGCACACTGTACGCATCGTCCATCGCATTCGCGCATTCGTGCAGAGGAGAACACCATGTCCGTCCGTCATCACTACATCTCGTTGGCCGTGATCAGCGCCAGTTTCGCCGGTCTGCTGATCGGCTGCGCGAGTCCGCAGCAGGCCCCCTATGGCGCGGCACCGACCTCGCAGAACTATGAGCGCGTGGCGTCCTATTCCGGCACCGGCGTGGTGGAAGCCATTGAAGTGACCCACAAGGAAAGCAGCGGCGTGGCCGGTGCGGTGGTGGGTGGCGTGGCCGGTGGCCTGCTGGGTAATGCCGTCGGTGGTGGCACCGGCCGCGTGCTGGCGACGGTCGCAGGTGCCGCCGGTGGTGCCTATGCCGGTAACCAGGTCGAGCGCAATAACTCTGCCGGCCGCCAGGTTTACAACATCCGCGTGCGCATGAGCGATGGCTCCTTGCAGACCTTCGCGCAGGAAGACAATACCGATTTCCGCGTGGGGGATCGTGTGCGACTGGATAACGGCCGCATCAGCCGTTATTGATCGCCGTCAGCAAGCGTCATCAAGCGCCATTGCTGATATTACTGATTGTTGAATTCATTTTGATACCGACCCGTTCGGTATTGAAACAGGCGCCAAACATCATGAAGCGCTAAAGAGAAAGCCGTTCGTGCCATGCACCGGACGGCTTTCTCGTTTCAGCGATCGGACCTCAGGCCGGGTACAACGCGCCGAGCACCCGCAAGCCGCGTGCCCCGGTCACCGCCGGCAGGTTGCCCGGCAGCCGCAGATCAAAGCGCCGCGCCAGCCAAGCGAAGGCCAGCGCCTCCACATGCTGCGCAGCCACGCCCAGAGCGGCCGTCGACTGCACGGTTGCGCGGCCGTCCAGTTGTTGCTGCAACAGCCGCATCAGGAAGGCATTCTCGGCGCCGCCTCCGCATACATAGACCTGCTGCGCCGTGGGTGCGTGCGCGGCGATGGCGTCGGCAATGGTGCTGGCCGTGAGCAGCGTCAACGTGGCCTGCACATCTTCCGGGGCGATTGCAGCGCCCGTGCGCAGCAGGGCCGCCTGCAGCCAGTCGAGATGGAACAGGTCGCGTCCCGAACTCTTGGGCGGCGGCAAGCGGAAGAAGGGTTCATCGCGCAATTGCGCCAGCAGTCCTGCGTGCACTTGTCCCGAGGCGCCCCAGTCGCCGTTGGCATCATAGGCGCGCTGCTGGTGCAGATGTATCCAGCCATCCATGAGCGCATTGCCGGGGCCGGTATCGAAGCCGTAAGCGCCGTCTTCCCCCGCCGGCAGGATGCTGATGTTGGCGATGCCGCCGATATTGACGACCACCCGCGACTGCGCCGCATCGCCGAAGATGGCGCGATGGAAGGCCGGCACCAGCGGTGCGCCCTGGCCGCCGGCGGCGACGTCGCGGCTGCGGAAGTCGGCCACCACATCAATGTTGCACAGTTCGGCCAGCAGTGCCGGGTTGTTGGTCTGACGCGTGAAGCCGAGTTCGGGGCGATGGCGGATGGTCTGTCCATGCACGCCCACCAGGCGCACGTCGGCCGCCGTCTTGCCAGCCTGCAGCAGCAGTTGCGCCACACAGTCGGCGTAATGCACGGCCAGCGCATTGGCGGCCAGGGCTTCGCGTTCGATCTCGTTGGGGCCGGCGGCCTGCAGGGCCATCAGGTCCGCGCGCAGATGGGCGGGGAAGGGCACGTAAGCCGCCGCCAGCGTGGCGGAGATCGTCTGGCCATCGAAGGCGGCCAGGACGCCGTCGACGCCGTCAAGACTGGTGCCGGACATCAGGCCGATGGTCAAAAAGGGAGAATCGTTCATGGCAGGCAGGTCGTAAAAAAGGAAAGGGCGGCGCTGATTCTACAGCGCCGCCCTGGTCGGGGAGTTCGGACAGCCCAGTCTTACTTGGCTGCCGCCAGCTTCACATCGGGCGCACCCGGCACGCGCAGCATGGCCATGCGATGCTGCATGTCGGCGGCCACGGTGCGGAAGCGCTGCAACTGCGGGCCGGTCAGGGCCTGGTTGTTGGGCACCTCCACCGACAGCGGATTGCGCGGCTGGTTGTTGACGCGGAACTCGTAGTGCAGGTGCGGGCCGGTGGCCCAGCCGGTCATGCCGACGAAACCGATCACGTCATTCTGGCTGACCTTCATGCCCTTCTTGATGTTGGGCGCGAAGCGGCTCATGTGGCCGTAGGCGGTGGAGTAGCCGCTCCAGTGCTTGATGACGACGATGTTGCCGTAGCCATTCTGCTGGCCCACGAAATCGACCACGCCATCGGCGGCTGCATGGATGGGCGTGCCGGTCGGGGCGGCGAAGTCCACGCCGGTATGCTGCTTCCACTGCCCCAGGATCGGGTGCAGGCGCATCGAGAAACCGGAAGAGATACGGGTGAAGGCCAGGGGCGACTTCAGGAACGCCTTCTTGAGCGACTTGCCATCGAAGGCGTAATAGCCGCCACCGCCGGTCTTGCTGGCGGGGTCGCTGAACCAGACGGCCTGGTAGCGGTTGCCGGCATTGTCGAATTCACCGGCCAGCACGCGGCCGGTGCGCACCAGGTCGCCATTCTGGTAGAAGGTCTCGTAGACCACGTTGAAACGGTCGCCACGGCGCAGGTCGGAGGCGAAGTTGATGTTGGTGGCGAACATGTCCACCAGCTGCATGGCCACCGCATCGGGGATCTGCGCGTTGTCGGTGGCGGCGAAGAGCGAGGAGAAGATGGTGCCGGCGCGCATTTCCACGCGGCGCTCCAGCACGGCGGGCTGGGCTTCGGCGGTGAGCTTGCCGTCGTGGCGCGCGATCACCAGGTTCTTGGGCGTGTCACTGCCGTCGTCGAGGGTGGCGGAGAGCTTGATGAGCTCGCCGTTGTCATCGGTCTGGGCCACGACGCGCTTGCCGGCGCGCAACTGCATCACGGTGCGCGCCAGGGTATCGGACTTGATGAAGGCGGTGGCCTCATCGTCATCCACACCGAGGCGGTTGAGCAGGGTGGCCAGGGTGTCGCCGCTGCGGACCTTCTCTTCGTTGACGTAATACTGCGAACGCTCTTCCAGTGCACTGATCTGCTGTTGCAGGTCGGGCAGGGCCAGCTCCTTGGAAATCGGGTTCACCGGGGCATCGCGCAGGTCCGGCTCGGCCGGGGCGAAGCCGGCGGCACCGATGGTGAAGGCGGCCAGGAACAGGGCGCTGGCACCGATGATGCGGGTCTTGGGCGAGGAAGCGGCGACTTTGTGGTGGCAGGACTGCAACGCGGAGAAGCACAGGGACGAGACGTGCTTGAGTTTATCTTGTGGGAACATGCAAACCGAATACGTTAAAATCTGACGTTTCCGTGGCGGATGGCGGGTGATGGCTGCAATGCGGCGTTTCCTGTCCCCCCGCCGTGTTGCGCCCGCGTAACATCGCCTACGGGTCGAGAACGTTTTCCTGCTGCTGAGCTTCTGAGGCCGCGTCCTGGCGCTGGGCAGAAAAAACGAAAGTCGGAATTATAGCAACACGATTTAGCGGTCCTGTCCTACAAAAGCCAATTTTTTAGTTATATCGATGAACGCCGACCAGTCCACCTCCGCCGCCGCTGCCCAAGCAGCTCCTTCCCGCCTGCCCCTCACCGACAAGGTGCAGGAAGCGCTGGCCATCACCAAGCGCGGCATCGATGAGCTGCTCATCGAAAGCGAATTCGCGCAAAAGCTGGCGCGCGCCGAGCAAAGCGGCCAGCCGCTGCGCATCAAGCTGGGCCTGGACCCGACCGCGCCCGACCTGCACCTGGGCCACACCGTGGTCCTGAACAAGATGCGCCAGCTGCAGAACCTGGGCCATCAGGTGATCTTCCTGATCGGCGATTTCACCTCGATGATCGGCGACCCGTCCGGCCGCAATGCGACGCGCCCGCCGCTGTCGCGCGAGCAGATCGAGATCAACGCCAAGACCTATTTCGCCCAGGCCAGCCTGGTGCTGGACCCAAGCAAGACCGAGATCCGCTACAACTCCGAATGGTGCGATGCCCTGGGCAGCCGCGGCATGATCCAGCTGGCCTCGCGCTACACGGTGGCTCGCATGATGGAGCGCGATGACTTCACCAAGCGCTTCAAGGAAGGCACGCCGATTTCGGTGCATGAATTCCTCTACCCGTTGATGCAGGGTTATGACTCGGTGGCCCTGAAGTCGGACCTGGAGCTGGGCGGCACCGACCAGAAATTCAACCTGCTGGTGGGCCGCGAACTGCAAAAGGATTTCGGCCAGGAGCCGCAGTGCATCCTGACCATGCCGCTGCTGGAAGGCCTGGACGGCGTGGAAAAGATGTCCAAGTCCAAGGGCAATTACATCGGCATCACCGAGCCGGCCAACACCATGTTCGCCAAGGTGATGAGCATTTCCGACGTGATGATGTGGCGCTACTACGACCTGCTGTCGTTCCGTTCGATGGCCGAGATCGCCGGCTACAAGGCCGAGGTCGAGGCCGGCAAGAACCCGCGCGACATCAAGGTGGCGCTGGCCCAGGAAATCGTCGCCCGCTTCCACTCGCAGCAGGCCGCGGAAGATGCGCTGGCCGACTTCGTGAACCGCTCCAAGGGCGGCATCCCGGACGATATCCCGGAAGTCTCGCTGTCGGGCGCGCCGCTGGGCATCGGCCAGCTGCTCAAGCAGGCCAACCTGTGCGCCTCCACTTCGGAAGCGCTGCGCATGGTCGAGCAGGGCGGTGTGCGCATCGACGGCACCGTCATCAGCGACAAGGGCCTGAAGGTCGAGGCCGGCCAGTGCGTGGTGCAAGTGGGCAAGCGCAAGTTCGCCCGCGTCACCCTGGCGTAAGCTGGAACGCGCATGATCGCCCTCTTGCAGCGGGCCAGCCAGGCCTCGGTGGTGGTGGATGGCCAGACGCTGGGCAGCATCGGCACCGGGCTCATGGTGCTGGTCTGCGCCGAGCGCCATGACACCCCGGCCGAAGCCGATGCCCTCCTGAAGAAGCTGCTGGCCTATCGCGTCTTCAGCGACGAGGCCGGCAAGATGAATCGCAGCGTTGCCGACGTGCAAGGCGGCTTGCTGCTGATCCCGCAATTCACGCTGGCGGCCGATACCAATTCAGGCACGCGCCCGTCCTTCACGCCGGCGGCGGCACCGGAACTGGGACGGCAACTGTTCGACCACTTCGTGGCACAGGCGCGTGCGCGCCATGGCGAGGAACGGGTGGGAACAGGGCGCTTCGGAGCCGATATGAAGGTGTCGCTCACCAACGACGGTCCGGTGACCTTCTGGCTGCAGGTCAAGCCCAAGGCACCGGTTGCCGATATGAACCTTACTGAATAAAACCGAGCCCGGCATTGAAGCCGGGCGGCGCGTCCCCAAATGGATTCGTAATGCGTGTTGCATGTGGCCTTACTTTTAGGAGGTGATATGAAATTCTGGAGCGATTCTTTCAAGGACGGTGCCAACATCCCGGGCGAATTCGCCTTTGCGGTGATGGATCCCAAGACGCACGTGGCCCTTTCTGCCAATCGCAATCCGCACTTCGCCTGGAGCGATCTGCCGGCCGGCACCAAGTCGCTGGCACTGGTGGTGCATGATCCCGACGTGCCTTCGCGCGGCGATGATGTGAACCAGGAAGGCAAGACCGTGCCGCTGGAGCTGCCGCGTGTGGATTTCTATCACTGGACGCTGGTGGACATTCCGGCGGGCGTGAGCGAAATCAAGGCCGGCCAGTTCAGCAACGGCGTGACCGCGCGCGGCAAGCCGGGACCGGCGGTGCTGGGCGATGTGATGCCGGGCGCGCGCCAGGGCATCAACGATTACACCGGCTGGTTCGCCGGTGACGGCGACATGCGCGGCGACTACTTCGGCTATGACGGCCCCTGCCCGCCGTGGAACGATGCGCTGGTGCACCGCTACATCTTCACGCTGTACGCGCTGGACGTGGAACAGCTGCCCGTGGCCGGCAACCTGGAAGGTTCGGTGGTGGTCACTGCGCTGCGCGACCATGTGCTGGATCAGGCGTCCCTCACCGGCCTCTACACCCTCAACCCCAACGCGGTACCGCGTAGCTGACCTGACTGCACTGCATGACCGACATCCTGCTGATCCGCCACGGCGAAACCGACTGGAACGTGGACAAGCGCCTGCAAGGGCATATCGACATCGGCTTGAATGAAGCCGGCCAGCGCCAGGTCCTGGCGCTGGGCGAGGCGCTGGCGGGGGAGGGCATCGATGCCGTTTTCGCCAGCGACCTGCAGCGTGCGCGCGATACGGCCCAGGCCGTGGCCGGGCCAGCGGGATTGGCGGTGCAGATCGATGCGGGCTTGCGCGAGCGCTGCTACGGCGGCTTCGAGGGCTTGCGCCATACCGAGATCGAAGCGCGCTATCCGGAGGCGTATCGCCAGTGGAAGGCGCGCGAGCCGGACTTCCGCTATCCCGCCGGCGAGCGCATCGCCGAGACCATGCGCGAATTCTATGAACGTTCGGTGGCGGCCGTGCAGCGCGTGCTGGCTTCGGGCCGCTATCGCAAGGTGGCCATCGTCACCCATGGCGGCGTGCTGGAGTGCGTACATCACTGGGCCAGCCAGACTTCCTTCGCCCAGCCACGCAGCTTTGACATCTTCAACGCCAGCGTCAATCGCCTGCACTGGGATGGCGAACGTGCCCACATCCGCTCCTGGGGCGAGATCGGGCATCTCCAGCGCGAGACGCTGGATGAGGTGGATCGCTGATCATTCATTGCCTTGAGGTAATCAGCAGGGTGGCAGGAAGGCATTTGGCCTGCCGTTTTTCCTGTGCAGTGATATTTGATATTGGCATTTCTCCAACAATCTCCGCTGCCCAATAAATAATCAGCCCCAAAGATGTAACCGCGCCCGATTCTTGTTGGGCGAGGCAGGCAATCGCGCTAAAATAGCGCCCTTCCCCGTATCTCCCCCTATCCACGTCGTGAACATTGGGCCCTATTCCCTGCGCAACAACGTGTTCGTCGCCCCCATGGCGGGTGTGACCGACCGTCCGTTCCGCCAGCTGTGCAAGCAGCTGGGGGCGGGCTATGCCGTCTCGGAAATGGCCGCGTCCGATCCGCGCCTGTGGCACAGCGAGAAGACCTCGCGCCGCATCAACCACGATGGCGAGATGGAACCCAAGGCGGTGCAGATCGCCGGGGCCGATCCCGTCATGCTGGCCGATTGCGCGAAGTACAACGTCGAGCGCGGGGCGCAGATCATCGACATCAACATGGGCTGCCCGGTCAAGAAGGTCTGCAACAGCTGGTGCGGTTCGGCCCTGCTGCAGGACGAGGAACTGGTGGCGCGCATCCTGGACGCGGTGGTCTCGGCGGTGGATGTGCCGGTGACCCTGAAATTCCGCACCGGCTGGAACCGCGCCAACAAGAACGCCCTCAAGATTGCCGCCCGCGCCGAGGCCGCCGGTATCGCCATGCTGACCCTGCACGGCCGCACCCGCGCCGACGGTTACAGCGGTGAAGCCGAGTACGAGACCATCGCCGCCGTGAAGGCCGCCGTGAAGATCCCGGTGGTGGCCAATGGCGACATCACCACGCCCGAGAAGGCGCGCGAAGTCCTGCGCCTGACCGGGGCCGATGCCGTCATGGTCGGCCGTGCCGCCCAGGGACGGCCCTGGATCTTCCGCGAGATCGATCACTTCCTGCGCACCGGCGAGCACCTGCCGGCACCGCTGGTGACCGAGGTGGCGCACCTGATGGATGAGCACCTGCAAGCCCACTACGCTTTTTATGGCGACTACCTGGGCGTGCGCACGGCACGCAAGCATATCGGCTGGTATGTGCGCGACCTGCCGGGCGGCGAGACCTTCCGCCGCAGCATGAACCGCATCGAAGACTGCGGCCAGCAGTTGCAGGCGGTGCGGCAGTTCTTTGCCGAGCAGGCCGTGCATGGCGATCGCCTGCAATACGGACTGGCCGACGAGGTAGCCCTGGCCGCCTGAAGCAACACCGCAGGACGGCAGGACAGCACGACAGGACAACAAGGGTATCGGATGCGCTGGCGCAAGCAGCAACAGCGGGCGCAATTGATCAACAACACGGCATCGCCACGCACCATCGCGCCCGCGGGAAAACGGCGCATTCAGGTTTGCGGGGTGACACCGACAAGAACAGAAGCAGCAGAGCAATGAGCAAAGAAAGTATTGAGGATGTCGTCAAGAAGAGCCTGGAAAAATATTTCCGGGATCTGGGTGAACAGCTACCGACCAATGTCTACGACATGGTGCTGGCCACGGTCGAAAAACCGGTCTTCGAGACCGTGATGGCGCGCGCCGAGGGCAACCAGTCCCAGGCCGCCGAGATCCTCGGCATCAACCGCAACACGCTGCGCAAGAAGCTGCAGCAGCACGGCCTGCTGTAGCCGCCAGCGGCCTTGCCGGCGCGCCAGGGCGGGCGCCGGGAGGGTGCGCGGGTGCAGCTTCCTTCCACGGTTTTTCAGGTTTCCTTTTCCTTACCAGTCTTGCCTACCATGATCAAACAAGCACTCATTTCCGTATCCGACAAGGCAGGCGTGCTCGACTTCGCGCGCGCACTGTCCGCCATGGGCGTCAACATCCTGTCCACCGGCGGCACCGCCAAGCTGCTGGCCGACAATGGCGTGCCGGTCACCGAAGTGGCCGACTACACCGGTTTCCCGGAAATGCTGGATGGCCGCGTGAAGACGCTGCATCCCAAGGTCCATGGCGGCATCCTGGCCCGTCGCGATTTCCCCGAGCACGTGGCTGCGCTGGAACAGCACGGCATCCCCACCATCGACATGGTGGTGGTGAACCTGTACCCGTTCCAGCAGACCGTGGCCAAGGATGAGTGCTCGCTGGAAGATGCGATCGAAAATATCGACATCGGCGGCCCGGCCATGCTGCGTTCCTCGGCCAAGAACCACAAGGACGTGATCGTCATCTGCGATCCCACCGATTATGAAGGCGTGCTGGCCGAGCTGAAGTCCGGTGGCGACCTGCCCTACGAAAAGCGCTTCGCGCTGGCCAAGAAGGTCTTCGCCCACACCGCGCAATACGATGGCGCCATCACCAATTACTTCACTGCCCTCGGTGAAGACAAGCAGCACAGCACCCGCAGCGCCTATCCCGCGACCCTGAACCTGCACTTCGAGAAGGTCCAGGACATGCGCTACGGCGAGAACCCGCACCAGAGCGCTGCCTTCTACCGCGACATCAAGAAGGTCGATGGCGCGCTGGCCAACTACACCCAGCTGCAGGGCAAGGAACTGTCCTTCAACAATATCGCCGATGCCGATGCTGCCTGGGAATGCGTCAAGAGCTTCGATCCGGCCACGGAAGCGGCCTGCGTCATCATCAAGCACGCCAATCCCTGCGGCGTGGCCATCGGTGCCCACCCGCTGGAAGCCTACAGCAAGGCCCTGCAGACCGACCCGACCTCGGCTTTCGGCGGCATCATCGCCTTCAACCGCGAAGTGGACGCGGCAGCGGCCGAAGCCGTGGCCAAGCAATTCCTGGAAGTGCTGATTGCCCCGTCTTTCAGCGCCGAAGCCAAGCAGATCTTCGCTGCCAAGCAGAACGTGCGCCTGCTGGAAATCCCGCTGGGCACCGGTCTGAATGGCTACGACTTCAAGCGCGTCGGCGGTGGCCTGCTGGTGCAGTCGCCGGACGCCAAGAACGTGCTGCTGGCCGATGTGAAGGTGGTCAGCAAGAAGCAGCCTACCCAGCAGCAACTGCAGGACCTGATGTTCGCCTGGCGCGTGGCCAAGTTCGTCAAGTCCAATGCCATCGTGTTTTGCGGCAATGGCATGACCTTGGGCGTCGGTGCCGGCCAGATGAGCCGTATCGATTCCGCCCGCATCGCCTCCATCAAGGCGCAGAATGCCGGCCTGACCCTGGCCGGTTCGGCCGTGGCGTCGGATGCCTTCTTCCCGTTCCGCGATGGCCTGGATGTGGTGGTCGATGCCGGTGCCACCTGCGTCATCCACCCGGGTGGCTCCATGCGCGACCAGGAAGTCATCGATGCAGCCAATGAGCGCGATGTCGTCATGCTGCTGACGGGGACACGTCACTTCCGTCACTGATCGCTGCCAGATCCAACAAAAACGCCCGGCTTCATGCCGGGCGTTTTTCGTGGTGCACACTCTTGCAGCAGCAAGGCTGCACATGGACCTGCCGGTGGCGCTTATACCGATTGCCCGGCATCCGGCGGTATGTCGTATTCTGGATCTGTTCCAAGTGCTTCGAGCCGAGCACAATTCCATTTCCCATCCAATGCCGCCTGGTAGAGCATCCCCAAGGTCAGCGGGGTCCGCTCATACCTGGCCCGCTTCTTCTTGGATAAAGCCATGTGGATCACCTCGATGAGATTGAATCCCTCACCGAGGAAATATCGGTCGAAACTATAGTCCCCGGGATCGATGGAAAACGCCGCGAAGTAGCGATCAATGAAGTCAGCGGCTTCATCGCCGGTGAGGTGCATGTCTCCGGTCAGCGTGGTGGCTCTTCCCAGCGCCTTTGTGGGGCTGGTTCCGTGTTTCTGGCGAATCCACGCTTCAACGTATTCCCACGTCAGATCGTTCATATCGAGTGCGTTGTCGTTATGCGGACGGCCGGCTTCAGCTGTTCTCGCTGATCATCCCTTCATGGATGGCAATGCGCGTCAAGGCCGCCTCAAACCGCTGCCGCGATTCCGAGGTCAGCTGCTGCAGGTATTGATGCAATTGTGCGTCAGCCACGTTGCGGTTGGCGCATTGCGCGCTGTAGCGCTCGAACTGCGACAGCTGCATCAGCAATTCCGCCACGTGACGGGGGCACTCGCAGGCCACCGTGGTGGACTGGTTGGCAAAGGCGATCAATTCATTGTCATCCCAGCGGCGCGGCGGCAGCGCCTTGCCGCCTGCCTCTTCGTCGCGCGCCGGTGACGACAGTGCCGCCAGGCCGCGCAGCCATTGCAGGATCACCACATCGGGCTGCGGCGCACGCAGCAGGCTGATGCCCACCGCCGCCAGCGTCTCGCACACGGCTTCGCTGGCAAATCCATACAGCACGGCCATCGGCAGCCCGCTCAGCGCCGGTGCCGAACTCTCCAGCGCGCCCAGCCAGCCGGCGTGCAACTGCGGCTCGTGCAGCAGCAGGGCATCCACTTCTTCCCGCTTCAAGGCCATGGCCGCCTGTTCGATGCTCTCGAACGGACCCAGCAACTGCAGCGGACGCCCCAGGCGCTGCAGCAGGCCGGGTTTGTCCAGGCGCTGCGCCAGGGTGGAGCCGATCACCGCCAGCCGCCATTGCCCCTGCACCGCTTCCGGTGGCGTCGGGCGGGCTGCGTGCAGTTCCGCGTGGGTGGCCGCCACCTGCTGCAGCTGATCCATATCCAGTCCGGCCAGGCTGCCGATGGCGTGGCCCAGTTCGGTCAACTGCCGGATCAGCGCCAAGCGCCGCACATCGGCTTCCGAATACAGGCGCTGGCCGCTCGGTGAGAGCTGGCCCTGGGTCAGCGCATAGCGGCGCTCCCACACCCGCAGCGTGGCCACCGGCATGCGCAGCATGCGCGCCACCGCGCCAGTGCGGCGCAAGGCTTCACCAGCAGGTTTGTCGGCCGCAAGGGCAGGGGAAGAGGTCGATTGCGCAAGGCTCATGATGGGCTCCGGTGAATCATGTTTGACACAGATTATAGACGCTAATTTGGCGTCATGAGTCAAGTACGACGCATTTATTCAGTACAATCCTGAGTCATGAAACGGAAAAGCCAAGTCACCGGACATCGCGGCAACAAGGCGCACTTGCCCAGCAAGCCCTGCGCCGTGTGCGGCCTGCCCATGACCTGGCGGCGCGCCTGGGCCAAGAACTGGGACGAGGTCAAATACTGTTCCGAAGCCTGCCGCCGCAAGCGCGCCCACCCTGGCCTTTGAGGAGTCGAGCCATGTATCGCAAACATCAATTCGACCTGGTGCTGGAGTCCCCTTCCCCGGAAGACGCACCCGCTGCACCCGCCACCTCTGCTGCCGTCGCAGCGGTCCCCACGCCGCGACCGCTGGCGCTGCTGCCCCTGCTGCCGACCCTGGCCGCCGCGCGCGAGCGCATTGCCGCCGTGCGTCCCGGCGCCTATGCCCGCACCCGCAACAGCCTCGATGGGGCGGTGACCGGCTTGTCGCCCTATCTCACGCACGGTTTCGTCAGCCTGCGCGAGGTGCTGGCGGGCGTGTGCAGCCGCCAGGCGCTGGATGTGCAGCACAAGTTCGTCTATGAGCTGGGCTGGCGTGCCTTCTATCGCTACGTGTGGGCCAGGCGCGGGGCGCGCATCTTCGATTCGCTGCACGCCGGCCCGCTGCCGGATTCGGCCTATGCGCGCGAACTGCCGGCCGATATCCGCGAAGCTGCCACCGGCCTGCCGGTGATCGACCAGGCCGTGCGCACCCTGTATGCCACCGGCACCCTGCACAACCACGCGCGCATGTGGCTGGCCAGCTATGTGGTGCATCTGCGCAAGGTGCATTGGCGTGCGGGGGCGGACTGGATGGTCGGCCATCTGCTGGATGGCGACCTGGCCAGCAATCATCTGAGCTGGCAGTGGGTGGCCGGGACCGGCAGCCACAAGCCTTATCTGTTCAATGCCGAGAACGTGGCCAAGTACGCCCCGGCCGAGTGGCACAGCCCAGGCACGGTGGTAGACACCTCATATGAAGTGTTGGGCGAAATCGCCCTCAATCCCGACCCGGTAGCCGCCGAACCCGCCCAGCGCGCGCGGGAACGCTGCAAGGAGCCGGCCCTGCTGCCAGTGCCACCTGAACATTTGGGCAGTTTGACCCCGGAGGCGCAAGCCGTGGCCGGACGCGATGTCTGGCTGGTCCATCCGTGGAGCATGGGCGAGTTGCCCGCCGATCTGCCGGCTGACACCATAGTGGTGGGACTGTATCTGTCTGACTTCCATCTGCTCTGGCCGTGGGACCAGCGCCGTTGGGAGTTCGTCGGTGCGCGCATGTGCGAGCTGACCTCGCTGTGCTGGCACGGCGACGCAGCCACTGTCGGCCGTGCCCTCAAGACTGCCCGCAGCGTGCGTTGTGTGGCCGATCCGCATCTGGCCCCCTGGTTGCCGCTGTGGGCGCAATGCGTGGCAGCACCGGAACTGTTCCCTGTGGTGGACAAGCCCAGCGACCTGTTCACCCAATGGTGGCGGCGCAGCACGCAAGGCCTGCAGAGCGCCGCCGAGCTGTTGGCGCGCACCGAGCGCAAGGAGCGGCGCGATGGCGGAGCCTGACCCTGACCCTCGTCCGCCACAGGAAGAGATTACCGTACTGTATGACGGTGCCTGTCCGCTGTGCCGGCGCGAGATCGGCGTGTACCAGCGCGGCGCGGAGGATGCCCCGCTGCGCTTTTGCGATATCAGCCGCCCGGATGTGCTCGCCACAGAGCTTCCTGCGGGCATGACGCGCGAGCAGTTGCTGGCGCGCTTCCATGTGCGTCGCGCTGATGGCGTGGTCTTCAGCGGTGCCGAGGCCTTCGTGCAGTTGTGGGCCACCTTGCCGGGATGGCGCTGGCTGGCGCGGCTGGCGCGTCTGCCCGGCATGCTGTGGCTGATGGAGCGCAGCTATCGCGGCTTCCTGCGCGTGCGTCCGGCCGTGCAACGGCTGGTGGTGCGGCTCGAACGCCGCCAGGACCGAGGCTGACATGAGCGTCGGCCTGGTCTGGTTCAAGCGCGACCTGCGCTTGCGCGATCACGCGGCGCTGGCCGAGGCGGCGCGGTGTGAGCGTGCGTTTGCGGTGTTCATCATCGAGCCCGCATGGTTGCAGAGTTTTGAATGCGATCCGCGTCACGTGGATTTCCTGTTGCGTTCCCTCGTCCCCTTGCAGATCGAATTGAAGCAACGCGGCCTGCCTTTGCTTCTGCGCATTGGTGAGGCAGTGCAGGTATTGGAATCCCTGCGTCGCGAATGGGGCGTGACCCATCTCTTCAGCCACGAAGAAACCGGCCCGGCCTGGAGCTATGCGCGCGATATTTCGGTGAACCGCTGGAGCCGCATCCAGGGCGTGCAGTGGCAGGAGTTTCCTCAAACCGGCGTGGTGCGCCGCCTGCGCAGCCGCGATGGCTGGGCCGCGCGCTGGGTGCAGCGCATGCAGGCGGTGCAGATTGCCAATCCTGTCGGCTTCCGTGCGCCGCAAGGGATGCAGCCCGACAAGCTGCCCACATTGACCGCACTGGGTTTGCCCGAGGTGCGCCTGCAACCGCCCGCCGGCGAGGCGGCAGCGTGGGATACGCTGCGCGCCTTCCTCGGTGGCGGCGGGCGCGAATACCGGCGCGGCATGTCCAGTCCGTTGACCGCACCCGACGCCTGCAGCCGGCTCAGCGCGCATCTGGCCTTCGGTACCATTTCCATGCGCAGCGTGCACCAGGCTACCGAGCTGGCCATCGAACACACGGCTGACCGCGAGCTGGCGTATGGCCTGCGCGGATTCTCCAGTCGCCTGCGCTGGCATTGCCACTTCGTGCAGAAGCTGGAAGACCAGCCCGATATCGAATGGCGCAATGTGGCGCGTTCGCTCGATGGCTTGCGTCCCGGCGATGGCGGGCCGTGGGGTGCGGAGGCGCAGGCATGTTTCGATGCCTGGTGCGAAGGCCGCACCGGCTATCCCATGATCGATGCCTGCATGCGCCAGCTGTGCGCTACCGGCTGGCTCAACTTCCGCATGCGCGCCATGCTGGTCAGCTTTGCCGCCTATCACCTGTGGCTGCACTGGCGAGCGCCGGGGCTGTTTTTGGCGCGGCAGTTCCTGGATTTCGAACCGGGCATCCACTGGAGCCAGATGCAGATGCAATCCGGCACCACCGGCATCAACACCCTGCGCATCTATTCGCCGTCCAAGCAGGCGCGCGATCATGATCCGCTGGGGGAGTACGTGCGGCGCTGGGTGCCGGAACTCGGCACGGCGGCTTATCCCGACCCCATCGTGGATGAGAAGACGGCCCTCAAGCAGGCCAAAGATGCCCTCTGCGGCCAGCGCAGCCGCAGTAGCGCGCGCGCGGAAGCCGATGCCATCCAGGACAAGCACGGCTCGCGCAAGAGTGGCCTGCCCTCGACCACCCAGCGCCGCCCGCGCCAGAAAACCGCGGATCCGGGGCAGGGCGTCTTGTTCTGACACGGGTTGCCCGCCTGATCGGTTAGACTGGCGGGCATGAAAATCCTCGGTATCGACCCTGGCTTGCGCACCACCGGTTTCGGGGTCATCCACAAGCAGGGCAACACGCTTTCCTATATCGCTTCCGGCACCATCAAGACGCCGGATGGCGACCTGCCTTCACGCCTGAAGGTGATCCTGGCCAGCGTCGGCGAAGTGGTGAAGTCCTATGCACCGGACTGCGCGGCCATCGAAAAAGTGTTCGTCAACGTCAATCCACAATCCACCCTGCTGCTGGGACAGGCGCGCGGCGCGGCCATTTGCGCGCTGGTGGCCGCCGACCTGGCGGTAGCCGAATACACGGCCTTGCAGGTCAAGCAAGCTGTGGCCGGCCATGGACGCGCCCAGAAGGCGCAGGTGCAGGAGATGGTGGCGCGGCTGCTGAAGCTGCCCGGCCTGCCGGGCACCGACGCCGCCGATGCGCTGGGCGTGGCGATCTGCCATGCGCATGGGGGAGGGGTCTTGTCGGACCTCGGCGCGCTGGCCCCGGCGCTGGCGCGCAAGGGCATCCGCATGCGTGGCGGGCGTCTGGTCGGTTAGTGCTTTTTCTTGAAGAGCGACAGCACGCGCTGCGCCAGCTTCACCACCACCAGCACCACTGCCCCTGCGACCACGCCGAAGAGGGCATTCAAGACCGCCGGGGTGATCGCCCCGAGGATCGGTCCGACGACCGCGATAGCCTCCACCGCTTGCGCCGCCACCTCGATGGCGTGATGCGCGAAGGGCAGGCCGTGGGTCAGGATGCCGCCGCCGACCATGAACATGGCAATCGTCCCGATCACCGACAGGCTGCGCATCATCTTCGGTGCGGCCGCCAGGACTGCCCGGCCGATACCGGCCTTGAAGCGTCCCCAGGCGCTTGCGCCCGCATGCTGCACCAGGTAGAGGCCGCCGTCATCGAGCTTGACGATCCCGGCCACCAGCCCATACACGCCCGCCGTCATGATCAGTGCGATGCCGACCAGTACCGTGATCTGCTGCTGCAGCGGCGCACCGGCAACGGTACCCAGGGTGATGGCGATGATCTCGGCCGAGAGGATGAAGTCGGTGCGCACGGCATCCTTGATCTTTTCCTGCTCGTAGACCAGCGGATCGACGTCCTCCGCCGCCTTGGCGGCGACTTCATGATGTTCGTCATCGTGCGGAAGATACTTGTGGGCCAGTTTCTCGAAGCCCTCAAAGCAGAGGAAAGCGCCCCCCAGCATCAGCAGCGGCGTCACCGCCCAGGGGATGAAGGCACTGATGGCCAGCGCCGCCGGTACCAGGATGGCCTTGTTCTTCAACGAACCCTTGGCGACCGCCCAGACCACAGGCAATTCCCGCTCGGCGCGTACGCCCGCGACCTGCTGGGCATTGAGGGCCAGGTCGTCGCCCAGCACGCCGGCCGTCTTCTTGGCGGCCACCTTGGTCATCAGGGAAACGTCATCGAGCACGGTGGCGATGTCGTCAATCAATGCGAAGAAGGCGCTACCGGCCATGTTTTTCCTTTGTCTTCATCTCTGAGGGTGGCTTGGATACTGTTTATCCGAACAGTGCTGTATCATCGCGGGATTATCACAGAAGCTGCCTCCCACGCACATCCCTGACGCCATGATCGGTCGCCTCTCCGGAATTCTTCTAGAAAAAATCCCCCCGAACCTGCTGGTCGACTGCCAGGGCGTCGGTTACGAAGTGGCCGTGCCCATGAGCACCTACTACAACCTGCCGGGCCTGGGCGAGAAGGTCACGCTGCTGACCCATCTGGCCATCCGCGAGGATGCGCACATCCTGTTCGGGTTTGGGACCGCCGAAGAACGCAATACGTTCAAGGAGCTCATCAAGATTTCCGGCGTGGGGGCGCGCACGGCCTTGTCCATCCTCTCCGGCATGTCGGTGGCCGACCTGGCCCAGGCCGTGACCCTGCAGGAAGCCGGGCGCCTGACCCGCGTGCCCGGCATCGGCAAGAAGACCGCCGAACGCCTGCTGCTGGAACTGAAGGGCAAGCTCGGTGCCGATCTTGGCGCGGTGGCCGGCGTGGTCCACAGCGACGCCTCGGCCGACATCCTCAATGCCCTGCTGGCGCTGGGCTATTCGGACAAGGAAGCGACCCTGGCCATGAAGCAGGTGCCCAAGGACAGCAGCGTCTCGGACGGCATCAAGCTGGCCCTGAAGGCGCTCTCCAAGGGCTGAGCCCGGCCAGACAAGGATTAGAGCATGAGCATCCAGACCGACGATTTCTCCGAACAGCGCATCATCTCCGCCACCCCGGCCTCGGCCAACGAGGAAGCCATCGAGCGCGCCCTGCGGCCCAAGCAGCTGGACGAATACGTCGGCCAGGAAAAGGTGCGCGCCCAGCTCGAAATCTTCATTTCGGCCGCCCGCAAGCGTGGCGAGCCGCTCGACCACACCTTGCTGTTCGGCCCGCCCGGCCTGGGCAAGACCACCATGGCCCACATCATCGCCCGCGAGATGGGCGTGAACCTGCGCCAGACCTCGGGCCCCGTGCTGGAGCGCGCGGGCGACCTCGCCGCGCTGCTGACCAATCTCGAAGCCAATGACGTGCTCTTCATCGACGAGATCCACCGCATGTCGCCGGTGGTGGAGGAAATCCTCTACCCGGCACTGGAGGATTATCAGATCGACATCATGATTGGCGAAGGCCCGGCCGCCCGTTCGGTGCGGCTGGACCTGCAGCCTTTCACGCTGGTGGGCGCCACCACCCGCGCCGGCATGCTGACCAATCCGCTGCGCGACCGCTTCGGCATCGTCGCCCGGCTGGAGTTCTATACCCCGCCAGAGCTGGCCCGCATCGTCACGCGCAGCGCCGGCTTGCTCAATGCCCCCATTGTCGAGGAAGGCGCGCTGGAAATCGCCCGCCGCAGCCGTGGTACCCCGCGTATCGCCAACCGCCTGCTGCGCCGCGTGCGCGACTATGCCGAGGTCAAGGGGGAGGGGCGCATCACCCGCGAGATGGCCGATGCCGCTCTGGTGATGCTGGACGTGGACCCGGTCGGCTTCGACCTGATGGACCGCAAGCTGCTGGAGGCCGTGCTCTTCAAGTTCGGCGGTGGGCCGGTCGGGCTGGACAACCTGGCGGCGGCCATCGGTGAAGAACGCGACACCATCGAAGACGTGCTGGAGCCCTACCTGATCCAGCAAGGCTACCTGCAGCGCACCCCGCGCGGGCGCATCGCCACGGGGCTGGCCTATCAGCATTTCGGCGTGACTGCGCCGCAAACCGGTCCGAACGGTGAACTCTGGGGCGCATGAGCTCTGCCATTCTCAAGTTGGACAGGACTGTTGCAGCCACTGAAAAACAGCATGACGCGGAGCAGGTCAATCTGATGAATTTTTTGTCAGATCTCGTATAAAAGCGAGTTTTTGCTTGTGCAAAAATTAATCGTCATCGACAATGGATAGCTATTCACTATCTTTCGATGTGAGCCCTCCATGCTAATGTCGAGCCAAGCCCTCCGCTACGCGCATCAGTTGCTGGATGCCCGCGCTCAGTCCCGCATCATCCCGCGCATTTCCGAGTCCGAGCCGCTGTCGGTCGAAGACGCCTACGAAATCGCCCACAACATCCGCAATATCCGCGTTGCCCAGGGCGAGCAGCCTATCGGCCGCAAGATCGGCTTTGTGGTGCGCAAGAACTGGGAGCGCTACGGCATCATCGATGAAGCGCGGATTCCGACCTGGGCACCGATGTACGATGCCACGGTGCGCTTCGCCGAAGACAATCACGGCGCGCAATCGCTCACCGGTGCGGTGCAGCCGCGCATCGAGCCGGAGATCGTCTTCAAGCTCGGCAAGACCCCGGCCCCCGGCGCATCGCTGCTGGAACTGGCCGATTGCCTGGAGTGGATGGCGCATGGCTTCGAAATCGTGGTCTGTCCCTTCCCCAACTGGGAATTCACGGTAGCCGATTCAATTGCCGCCTTCGGGTTGCATGGCACCCTGATCGTGGGCGAGCCGCACGTGCTGTCTTCGGCGACCAAACACCACCTGCCGCAGATCCTGGCCAGCGCCAGCGTCTCTCTGTCCTGCAACACGGAGTCGTCCAGCGTGCTGCGTGCCGCCGGCTTCTGCAATGACGAGATGGACAGCCCCCTGCACGCCCTGTGGCACCTGCACCAGCTGCTGCAGAAGCAGACCCGCTTCCGCCAGCTGCAGGCCGGCGAGATCATCAGCACCGGGACGTGGACCGACGCCTGTCCCATCGAACCCGGCCAGACCTGGACCACGGCCTTCTCGGGCGTGACCCTGCCGGGCCTGACCGTGTCCTTCGTCTGACGCAGGCGAACGCGCACTGATGGCGATCTGGGTGGATGCCGATGCCTGTCCGGGTGTCATCAAGGACATGCTGTTCCGGGTGGCCGACCGCACCACCATCATCGTGACGCTGGTGGCCAACCGCCCCTTGCGCACACCGCCTTCGCGTTACATCAAATCCATGGTGGTGCCGGCCGGCTTCGACGTGGCCGACAAGGAAATCGCCCGCCAGTGTGAACCCGGCGACCTGGTCATCACCGCCGACATCCCGCTGGCCGCCGACGTGGTGGCCAAGGGCGCGCTGGCGCTCAATCCGCGCGGCGAGCTCTATACGGCGCAGAACATCGGCCATCACCTCAGCACCCGCAATTTCATGGAAGAGCTGCGCAGCAGCGGCGTCGAGACCGGCGGCCCGGCCGCCTTCAGCGCCAGCGACGGCCGCGCCTTCGCCCGCGAGCTGGACCGTTACGTGCTCAAAGCTTCACGTCCGGCCTGACGCGTCGGCGTTACTGCTCCCGCAGCCAGGTCTGGGTGCGGCCCAGCATGGGCATGCCGACATAACCGCGCACATTGAGTTTTTGCCCCTCATCGACCACCGTCAGCTTGCTCTTGTAGACCTTGCCATTGGCCGGATCGATGATCTGGCCACCGTTGTATTCTTCGCCGTCCTTCTTCAGGCCCGACAGGATGGTCATGCCGATGACCGGCTTGTCCTTGAGCTCGCCTTCACACTTCTGGCAGACCGGGTTCTGGTCTTCTTCCGGCGCACGGAACAGCTTCTCGATCTTGCCGCTCAGTTCGCCATTGTTTTCGCTGATGCGGATGAGCGCCTTGGGCTTGCCGGTGGCGTCATCGATGCTCTTCCACAAGCCGACCGGCGAGCCATCGGCCCAGGCGGCAGCACTGGCCAGCAAAGTAGCGGCCAGCAGCGACAGCGTGGCCACACGGGAAGGGGAGGAAATACGGTTCATGCTGGTCTCCTGTTATCGAGTCGAATGCCATAAAAAAGCACGATTGTTCTAATTTTTTCGATCCAGTCTAGACAAGCCCGCGCCGCAAGGCAAGCAGAAAAAACAAAAGCCGCCGTCCCTTGCGGGACGACGGCTTCATGAAGAAACAGGCTGGCTTACTTGAGCTTGGCCAGCTGTTCCTTCACCTTTTCCAGCGTAGCGCTGAAGTTGGCGACACGCTCCTTCTCCTGCGCCACCACGGCTTCGGGCGCACGGGCCACGAAGCTTTCATTGGACAGCTTGCCATTGGCCTTGGCGATCTCCCCGGTCAGGCGAGTGACTTCCTTGCCCAGGCGTTCACGTTCGGCGGCCACATCGATTTCCACCTTCAGCATCAGCTTGACTTCGCCGACGATGGCCACCGGTGCCGGCGACTCCGGCAGTTGCGGCACCACCGTGGCTTCCGACAGGCGCACCAGCCCTTGCAGGTAAGGCAGGAAGGATTCCACGGCCGACGCATCGGCGGCTTCCACGATCAGCGGCACGCGCAGCGACGGCGCGAGCTGCATCTCGCCGCGCAGGTTGCGGCAGGCATCGGTGTAGGCCTTGAACTGGGCCACCCAGGCTTCGGCATCGGTATCGATCTTTTCCAGGTCGGGACGCGGATAGGCCTGGCGCATGATGGAATCGCCCGCCGGATCCGGCTTGCGATCGGTCAGCGGGGCCACGCTTTGCCACAGCTGCTCGGTGATGAAGGGCAGCACCGGATGGGCCAGGCGCAGCACGCTTTCCAGCACGCGCAAGAGCGTGCGGCGGGTGGCGCGCTGTTGCGCTTCATTGCCGCTCTGGATCTGGGCCTTGGCCATTTCCAGGTACCAGTCGCAGTACTCGTCCCAGACGAACTTGTAGATGGCGGTGGCGATGTTGTCGAAGCGGTAGTCGGCAAAGCCCTTTTCGACTTCGGCCTCGGTACGCTGCAGCAGCGACACGATCCAGCGGTCAGCCTTGGAGAACTGCAGCTTTTCCTTGTCGCAGACGCCCTTCTCGTGGCCGTCGAAACCGCAGTCCTGGCCTTCGGTATTCATCAGCACGAAGCGGGTGGCGTTCCACAGCTTGTTGCAGAAGTTGCGATAGCCTTCGCAGCGGTTCAGGTCAAAGTTGATGTTGCGGCCCAGGGTCGCCAGTGAGGCGAAGGTGAAGCGCAGCGCATCGGTGCCGAAGGCCGGAATGCCGTCCGCAAATTCCTTGCGGGTAGCCTTCTCGATGCTGGCCGCCTGCTTGGGATTCATCAGGCCGACGGTGCGCTTGGCCACCAGTTCATCCACGCCGATGCCATCGATCAGGTCGATCGGGTCCAGCGTGTTGCCCTTGGACTTGGACATCTTCTGGCCAGACGCATCGCGCACCAGGCCGTGGACGTAGACGGTGTCAAACGGCACCTTGCCGGTGAAGTGCGTGGTCATCATGACCATGCGCGCCACCCAGAAGAAGATGATGTCAAAGCCTGTCACCAGCACCGAGGAGGGCAGGAACAGCTTGTAGTCCGGCGTTTCTTCCGGCCAGCCCAGGGTGGAGAAGGGCACCAGCGCCGAGGAGAACCAGGTGTCGAGCACGTCTTCATCGCGCTTGACGGACTTGCCACCGGCTTGCTTCTTCGCTTCTTCTTCGGTGCGGGCGACGTAGATGCCGCCATCCTCGTCGTACCAGGCCGGGATCTGATGGCCCCACCACAGTTGGCGCGAGATGCACCAGTCCTGGATGTTGTTGAGCCACTGGTTGTAGGTGTTGGTCCAGTTCTCGGGGACGAATTTGATCTCGCCCGAGGAGACTTTTTCCAGCGCGGTTTCGGCAATCGACTTGCCGGGGAAGTAGGTCCCTTCCGGTGCCGGCTTGCTCATGGCGACGAACCACTGGTCGGTCAGCATGGGCTCGATCACCACGCCGGTACGGTCGCCACGCGGCACCATCAGCTTGTGCGGCTTGACCAGTTCCAAGAGGCCCAGCGCGTCCAGGTCGGCCACGATCTGCTTGCGCGCTTCGAAGCGGTCCAGGCCCTGGTACTTCTCGGGCGAATTCTCGTTGATGGTGGCCTTGAGGGTGAA
Organism: Herbaspirillum sp. Her4; assembly: GCF_057961335.1. NCBI lineage: Bacteria > Pseudomonadati > Pseudomonadota > Betaproteobacteria > Burkholderiales > Oxalobacteraceae > Herbaspirillum > Herbaspirillum sp. Her4. Next base: position 1,575,816 of record NZ_CM176330.1, read on the forward strand.
CACGCTGATCATTTCCAGGTTGTGGCGTGTGCCCACCTGGTAGTCGTTGAAGTCGTGCGCCGGGGTGATCTTCACGCAGCCGGTGCCGAATTCCTTGTCGACGTATTCATCCTTGATGATGGGGATCTCGCGGCCCACCAGCGGCAGCTTGATCATCTTGCCCACCAGCGCGGCGTAGCGCTCGTCGGTCGGGTCCACGGCCACGGCGACGTCGCCCAGCATGGTTTCCGGACGGGTGGTGGCTACCACGATATGGCCGCTGCCATCGGCCAGCGGGTACTTGATGTGCCACATGGAGCCGTCTTCTTCTTCCGACACCACTTCCAGGTCGGAGACGGCGGTGCCCAGCACCGGGTCCCAGTTCACCAGGCGCTTGCCACGGTAGATCAGGCCCTGCTCGTAGAGGCGCACGAAGACTTCGGTGACGGCCTTGGACATCTTCGGGTCCATCGTGAAGTATTCACGGGCCCAGTCGGTGGAGGCGCCCATGCGGCGCATCTGACCGGTGATGGTGGAGCCGGATTTCTCCTTCCACTCCCACACCTTCTCGACGAATTTTTCACGGCCCAGGTCGTGGCGCGAGACCTTCTGCGCATCCAGCTGGCGTTCCACCACGATCTGGGTAGCGATGCCGGCGTGGTCGGTGCCGGGGATCCAGGCGGTGTTGTAGCCGCGCATGCGGTGGTAGCGCGTCAGGCCATCCATGATGGTCTGGTTGAACGCGTGACCCATGTGCAGGGTGCCGGTCACATTGGGCGGCGGCAGCTGGATGGAAAACGAGGGCTTCTCCGCGTCGGTGGTGGCGGCGAAGTAACCGCGCTTTTCCCACTCCTCGCGCCAGAATTTCTCAATCTCGGCGGGCTCGAACGACTTGGCTAATTCCATGATTTGACGTGTGTTTTTGCGAAACCCATCATTATAAGGGACGGACAGGGCAAATCTCGCCACAGGCGCGAAATTGACGCGCTCAACGCCGGTCTTGGGCCGCCCGCCAATCCATTGCCCCAGGGCATGTTGCCCGGTCCGAATGCTGCGCTGCACAGCCAGCCCATCCGAAATGAAGCCTTGTTCCTCACGCCAATTGGAGTAGAATCCGGCCCACGACAAGGACTGCGCAAGCGGCCCGCGTCGCATCGCTAGGGGTCCTGGCACCGGAGCACATGCTCTGGCAGCCGGGTGAGAAATACCCTTGAACCTGATCTGGATAATGCCAGCGAAGGGAAGCAACCGGCAGCATGACGCACCCACGGTCCGCAGTACTCCACGCCGTTCGTCCTCTTCCGCAACCTCCTTTGCTGGCTCCGAGCCATGAGTCATCAAGCAAAGGAGCCGAAATGAATGCCAACCCGAAATTCCTGTCCGCGACGGCCACCGTCGACGAGGCAGCCGTCCAGCCTCTCCCGAATTCCCGCAAGATCTATGTGACCGGCTCGCGCCCGGACATCCGCGTGCCCATGCGCGAGATCAGCCAGGCCGACACGCCGGCCATGTTCGGTTCCGAAAAGAATCCGCCGATCTATGTCTATGACACGTCCGGCCCCTACACCGACCCGGACGTGAAGATCGACATCCGCGCCGGCCTGTCCACCCCGCGCCTGCCCTGGATCCTGGAACGCAACGACACCGAGGAACTGCCCGGCCCGACTTCCGAATACGGCCAGCAGCGCCTGAACGACCCGGCCCTGGCCGAGCTGCGCTTCAACCTGCATCGCAAGCCGCGCCGTGCCAAGGCCGGTGCCAACGTGACCCAGATGCACTACGCACGCCGCGGCATCATCACGCCGGAAATGGAATTCATCGCCATCCGCGAAAACCTGCGCCGCAAGGAATACCTGGAACAACTGAAGGGCTCCGGCCCCATGGGCAACAAGCTGGCCGACCTGATGGGCCGACAGCATCCCGGCCAGTCCTTCGGAGCGTCGATTCCCGCCGAGATTACCCCTGAATTCGTCCGTGACGAAGTTGCCCGCGGCCGCGCCATCATCCCCGCCAACATCAACCACCCGGAAGTCGAACCGATGATCATCGGCCGCAATTTCCTGGTCAAGATCAATGCCAACATCGGCAACTCGGCCGTCACTTCCTCCATCGGCGAGGAAGTGGAAAAGATGACCTGGGCCATCCGCTGGGGCGGCGACAACGTCATGGATCTCTCCACCGGCAAGAACATCCACGAGACCCGTGAATGGATCATCCGCAATTCGCCGGTCCCCATCGGCACCGTACCGATCTACCAGGCGCTGGAAAAGGTCAACGGCAAGGCCGAAGACCTGACCTGGGAAATCTTCCGCGACACCTTGATCGAGCAAGCCGAGCAGGGCGTGGACTACTTCACGATCCACGCCGGCGTACGCCTGCAATACGTGCCGCTGACGGCCAAGCGCATGACCGGTATCGTCTCGCGCGGCGGTTCCATCATGGCCAAGTGGTGCCTGGCGCATCACCGCGAATCCTTCCTCTACGAACACTTCGAAGAGATCTGCGAGATCATGAAGGCCTACGATGTCAGCTTCAGCCTGGGCGACGGCCTGCGTCCCGGCTCTATCTACGACGCCAACGACGAGGCCCAACTGGGCGAATTGCGCACCCTCGGTGAGTTGACCCAGATCGCCTGGAAGCACGACGTGCAGGTGATGATCGAAGGTCCCGGCCACGTGCCCATGCATCTCATCAAGGAAAACATGGACCTGCAGCTGGAGCAGTGCCACGAAGCCCCGTTCTATACGCTTGGCCCCTTGACCACCGACATCGCGCCCGGCTACGACCACATCACCTCCGGCATCGGCGCGGCGCAGATCGGCTGGTATGGCACGGCCATGCTGTGCTACGTCACCCCCAAGGAACACCTGGGCCTGCCCAACAAGACCGATGTGAAGGACGGCATCATCACCTACAAGATCGCCGCGCACGCCGCCGACCTGGCCAAGGGCCATCCGGGCGCGCAGATCCGCGACAACGCGCTGTCCAAGGCACGTTTCGAATTCCGTTGGGAAGACCAGTTCAACATCGGCCTGGACCCGGACAAGGCGCGCGAATTCCACGACGAAACCCTGCCCAAGGATTCGGCCAAGGTGGCGCACTTCTGCTCCATGTGCGGCCCGCACTTCTGCTCCATGAAGATCACCCAGGAAGTGCGTGATTACGCCGCCAAGGAAGGCATCTCCGAGATCGACGCCCTCAAGCAAGGGATGCAGGTGAAATCGGTCGAGTTCGTCAAGATGGGCGCCGAGATTTATGCGAAGCAGTAAGCCATGCAGATCGAACTGAACGGCAAGCCTCATCCGCTGCCTGACGGCGCCACGCTGGACCAGCTCATTGCCGGCCTCTCTCTGGCCGGCAAGGCGGTGGCCGTGGCGGTGAACCGCCAGGTGGTGCCCAGCGCGCAATGGCCTGAGCGCGCGCTGGCCGAGGCCGACAAGGTAGACGTAGTGCGCGCCATCGGGGGCGGATGAACGATTGTTCCGCGGCGGCGCGCTGGAGCTTCCAGGCGCCGCCTCCCGTGGCACGCAGCTCTCACAGACAAGGAATCGACATGAACATGAACGACGCCCCCCTCCTGAGCGAGGACAAGGGCCTGACCATCGCCGGCAAGACCTATCGCTCGCGTCTGCTGGTCGGCAGCGGCAAGTACAAGGACCTCGACGAAACCCGTGCGGCGACGGTTGCCAGCGGTGCCGAGATCATCACGGTGGCGATCCGCCGCGTCAACATCGGCCAGGACCCGAATGCGCCCAGCCTGCTGGACGCGGTGCCGCCCTCCGAATTCACCATCCTGCCCAATACGGCGGGGTGCTACAACGCTGCCGATGCGGTCTACACGCTGCAACTGGCGCGCGAACTGCTGGGAGGCCACAAGCTGGTCAAGCTGGAAGTGCTGGGCGACGAGAAGACGCTGTTTCCCAACATGCCCGAAACGCTCAAAGCCGCCGAGACCCTGGTCAAGGATGGCTTCGACGTGATGGTGTATTGCAGCGACGATCCGATCCAGGCGCGCATGCTGGAAGACCTGGGGGTGGCCGCCGTCATGCCGCTGGCCTCGTTGATCGGCTCGGGCATGGGCATTCTGAATCCATGGAATCTCTCGCTCATCATCGAACAGGCGCGGGTGCCGGTGCTGGTCGATGCCGGCGTGGGCACGGCCTCCGATGCGGCCATTGCGATGGAGCTGGGCTGTGATGGCGTGCTGATGAATACGGCCATTGCCGGTGCACGCGATCCGATTCGCATGGCGCGCGCCATGAAACTGGCGGTGGAGGCGGGCCGCGAAGCCTTCCTCGCAGGACGCATTGCGCGCAAGTTTGCCGCCTCGCCGTCCTCGCCGATGGCCGGCCGCGTGGCGTGAGCATGCAGGCCGCTTATCGCGCCACGCCGCCCTGCGTGCTGGTCTTCTCCGGCTCCGACCCCAGCGGCGGGGCCGGCATGCAGGCCGATATCCCGGCCATCACGGCACTGGGTGCGCATCCCTTGTCGGTGCCGACGGCATTGACGGTGCAGGACAACGTCAGCGTTTTTGCGGTGCATGCGCTCGATCCGGAACTGGTGCGTCATCAGGCGCAGGTGCTGATTGACCGCTTCGACATCGCAGCGGTCAAGCTGGGCATCGCAGGCAGTCGAGAAAATGCCGAAGCGATCGCCGGCCTTATCCGGCAGTTGCGCGCGCGTGACCCGCATTTGCCGGTGGTGCTCGATCCGGTGCTGGCCAACGGCAAGGGTGACCAGCTCTCTCGCGACGATGCTGCGCGGGTGATCGAGCCCTTGTATGAATTGGCCACCGTCATCACCCCCAACCTCAACGAGGGGCGCCGCTTGTGCGGTGATGTGGAACCGGCGCGGCAGGCGGCGCTGCTGATGGAGCGCGGCTGCGCGCATGTGCTGCTCAAGGGCGGCCACGGTCCGCAGGAGCAGGATGTGATCAATCGCTGGTTCGGACAATTGTTCCGTTCCGAGTTTGCCGAAGAGGCCATCGAGAGCGCGCGCTGGCGCTGGACCCGGCTGCCTGATGAATTCCACGGCAGCGGCTGCACGCTGGCGGCCGCGCTGTCGGCCTGCCTGGCGCGCGGCCTGCCGATGCGCGAGGCCATCGACCTGGCGCAGCAGTACACGCAGCAGGCCTTGTCGACGTCCTATGCGATTGCCGAGGGGCAGCGCATTCCCAATCGCGTGCCTGCCTTTGAACCTGTTATTGACGCCGCCGTTGCGGCAGGAGCCTGACATGAAACCCGAGTACGCAACGCATCTGCGTGGCCTCTACATCGTCACGCCGGATTGGGATGACACCGCCCAATTGCTGGCCGCCACCGAGCTGGCCTTGCAGAACGGTGCTGCGCTGGTGCAGTACCGCCACAAGACCGCCGGTGTGGAGCAACGCCGCGCACAGGCTTCGGCATTGCTGGCGCTGTGCCGGCAATATGATGTGCCCCTCATCATCAACGACCACGTGGACCTGTGCCTGGAGATCGATGCCGATGGCATCCACGTCGGCGGTACTGATGCTTCCATTGCCGAGGTGCGCAAGGCCGTGGGGCCGGAGCGCATCGTCGGGGCCTCGTGCTACGGCACGCTGGAGCTGGCGCATGCGGCGTATCGCGATGGCGCCAGTTATGTGGCCTTCGGCGGCTTCTATCCGTCGCGCGTGAAAAAATATGATTTCCGGACGGCCCCGGAAATCATTGCGCAATCCAAGCGCGAGATCCCCTTGCCGGTGGTCGTGATCGGTGGCATCACGCTGGAGAACGCGCCGCCGCTGGTGGCGCAGGGAGCGGACATGGTGGCTGTCATCAGCAGCGTGTATCTGGTGCCGGTGGAGGAGCGCAAGACGCGGCAGTTGGCGGATCTGTATCGCTGAGGCGCATCTTCATACTCTCTGACCGTTCGGACTGAGTAGACCCGCTGGGTCGTATCGAAGACGCAGCGAAGACACTCCAGTGCAGCTGCGCCTTCGATACGCCGCAGTGCGGCTACTCAGTCCGAACGATAAGTGAATGACCAAACAAAATGTAAATGGCGTCGCGCCGGGTATCTGATGAACCTCGTCCCGAGTCATTCCGAATTTGAGCGGTTCGACGCCTACGTACGATGTGATGATGTGCTCTTGCATACTTAACCTGTCCCGGCGAACTCTGGATCGCCTCGCCGAAGTTGCTAATAAAATATTTGAATCTTTCGTCTCTCCTCTCATTTCCTTGCCACCACAGGTCCCAGTTTGAAATTCATGAACGGGCCCGATGTCTTGGAACTAGGTCGGCCAGTGTCAAGAAAGGAAGGAATCTTTGGTCGTGACTTTCCTCTTCAATGCTTTTGGGTAAACGGTTTGAGTTTTGGGAGCCATTTGTCCCAAGCGCCGCGTGGGAACATGGTAAGAGCCTTCTGAGAAACGTTTTGATCGTGAAATCCTGTGAGTGTTATTCCAAGTTTGAAAAGAACGATGAATCCAAGGTATGTGAACGGGTTGCCGTCTTCCGCGACCAGCTTCGCAAGAACGACGCTTTCTTCATCGAGGAATATATTGCTGTCCTTGAATCGGACGTTCTCCATCTGCCGTCCAAAGCCGATGTGAGATACGGTTTCGGCAGACCCGGGCGAATAGCCTATATTTGTGAAGCTGCGGAATTCCACTCTCTGCTTCAGATGATTGAAAGTTACGCTGTCTGCGGGACCATAAATTTTCTCAATTTCTTGAGGCGTCATACCGAAGCATATTTTCCCTGCTCCAATATACGGGATGATTTCGAACGATTCGTCTTCATTCATTTCTTGTCACCTTAAAAGAGAGTTCTTCTCAAGACATTTAAAATATTCCAGCATTTCAAGCATTGCCTCGTTGTACCTTTTGGTCTCGCCAGCTCCTTTCGCAACCTTTCTTACATCTCGAATCTCGATCGCCATTGCATCTCTCCACTTTCCTTGTGAAAGTAACGATTCAATGGCATTTCTGTATGCGATCGAACCTGGCATTTGACCGTTGCTAGCAGTCTTCGAGTGGTCTCCAGGGGCCATTTGGATTGCCGGTCCGTCATTGTGCTTCAATGGACTAGCATCATTAGCCGGCATGTGATGCGAATCTTTTCCATCGTTCCTTGGCCTGCTCGTCTTGCCGTGTGCTCCCCCTCGATATGGCCCTTTGCCACTTCCCTGTCGGAGATGATCACAAGGCCCCTTCTTCCTTCCCTTGATCGTGGTATCTTTGCCGCCCCTCTTGCCTCCGCCACCTCCTGAGGCCGTCGTCGCTGCATTGACGTCCCTCGCCACCTTGGCGTTTTCCTGCGCTTCTTTAGCGGCCTTCGCAGCCTTGAGCGCTTCTTCAGCTTCGCGGGCTCCCTTGGCGAATCTTGCCGCGCTGACTGCTCGCTTGGCCACCTTGCCTGCCGTCGTGACCACCTTGCCACCCGGGATCATGCTTGCCGCAGCAATTCCCGCTTCAACGTAATCGCCCTCGGCGGTATAGATGGCCGCATCAATCGCACCCGTGATGACAGACAAGCCCGGAACGAAACTGGCCACGCCCAGCACGCCGTGCACCCACGGACTGGACTTCTGCCAAAACGTTTTCTCGGCCGCAGTCTCTGCCTTGATGGCTGCATTGGCTCCGCCACCGTGCGGTTCGATGCGCGTGAACGACCTGTCAGCCTGTTCGAGGATGACGCCTTTGGTCGTCATGACACTGCATCCCGCGTCATGTCGACCGGGGCGCAGGGCGAGCCGTTTAGTCCAAGCCAGGTGTGATCGGCCAAGCGCCCAAGAACAGGCGCGAAGCCGCGTGGCAACCGCTCGCTGGCGTCAAGCCGGTTGACTAGCAGTTCATGTGGGGAGACGAGGTGAAACGGGGAAACCCGCCGCAGAATGCGGACGGAGAGAGTGTCCGGAAGCAGCTGTTCCAGACCCGGGGGCGCTTTGGGCATGCGAAGATCCTGTGCTCATCAAGTATCCCTCCCTGATGCAACACTGGCCCGCATTGTAATGTTTCCGTGCGGGAATCCGCAACTCCCGGATGATGACTTCGGCAATGAAGCGCTGAAGACGCGACTGACTGATACCGGGCCTGCCTAGGCTATCGCTCGATAAAAAAACAGCCCCGGCCGTGTGAACGACCGGGGCTGCAGGTTACAGCGTGCGAGCGCCTTGCGTGCCTCGCAAAAAGAGCCAGCTCTCCTATCAGCCTTCCAGCAAGCTGCGCAGCATCCACGCATTCTTTTCGTGCAGCTGCATGCGTTGGGTCAGCAGGTCGGCGGTCGGTTCATCAGCGGCGGCATCGACGGTCGGGAAGATCGAACGTGCGGTGCGGGTCACGGCTTCCTGGCCGGCCACCAGCTGGGCGATCATCTCTTGCGCATTGGGCACGCCTTCAGCCTCAGGGATCGAGGACAGCTTGGCGAATTCCTTGTACGAACCCGGTGCCGGATAGCCCAGTGCGCGGATGCGTTCAGCGATCAGGTCCACTGCCAGTGCCAGTTCGTTGTACTGGCCTTCGAACATCAGGTGCAGCGTGTTGAACATCGGACCGGTCACGTTCCAGTGGAAGTTGTGGGTCTTCAGGTACAGCGTGTAGGTGTCTGCCAGCAGTTTGGACAGGCCGTCGGCAATCTTCTTGCGGTCCTTGTCGTTGATGCCGATGTTGATCGAGGGGGCTGCCACATTCTTCTTTGCCATTATTCGCTCCTTAGCTGTTCGGTTTTTCGTAAGCGGGTACATACACTGCGCAACACCGCGATTCTATTGCAAATCGCAAACGGACAAACTGCGACTACGCAACTATTGATAAGAGAGTGGGGCCGACGTTCCCCATTTCAATCGATTTTGGAGATAAATGCACGCCTATAAATCAATCGGGCCGATAGATCAAAACCTATCGGCCCGACGTCTCATCGACTGCAACGGCAATCAGATCAGGATTTGGCGCCCTGCTGCGCACTGCGATACAAGGACAGTGACAGGGCCACGCCACCAATGGCCGCAATGGCGGCGAAGAGGAACACCTGCGGATATCCCAGTTGTCCCGCGATGGCCCCGGCCAGCGGACCGGTGATGCCCAGCGCCAAATCGAGGAACACCGAATACGCCGCCAGTGCCGCACCACGATTGGCCGGTGACACCAGGCTGACGGCTTCCACCCCCAGCGAGGGAAACACCAGCGCAAAGCCGAAACCGGCCAGCGCCGCGCCCAGCAATGCGAGCGTAGGCGTGGTGGCGCTCCACAGCAGCAGCAGGCCGACCGATTCGGTCAGGAAGCACACCACCGCCACGCGATAGCCACCGAAGCGCGTGATGACGTTGGCAAACAACAGACGCGCACCGACGAAGGCGGAGGAGAAGGCGGTCAACGCAAAGGCCGCGCCGCTCCAGTGCTGATCGGCGTAATACAGGGTGATGAAGGTGGCGATCGAGCCGAAGCCGATGGTGCCGAAGGCCAGGCCCATGCCATACGCAAACACCTTGCGCAGCACCAGCTTGAAGGACAACTGTTCGCCCTGCACCACCGGTGTGACCGGACCACCGCGCGCCAGCACGAAGCCGAGTACGGTGAGCAGCATGCCGGTCAGGCCGATCATGGCAAAGCCCAGCGAGCGGTCCAGTACCACGCCCAGCGGCGCGCCGATGGCCAGTGCCGCATAGGTGGCGATGCCGTTCCAGGAGATCATCTTGGCGGTGTTCTCCGACCCCACGCGGCCCACGCCCCACATGATGGCGCCGGTGCCGACCAGGCTCTCGCCCAGGCCCAGGAAGGCGCGGCTGGCAAACAGCAGCACCAGCGACAGGAAGGGCAGCGGCTGCGCCAGCGCCGAGAGCAGCAACAAGCCACCGCTGGCCGAACACAGCAGCATGCCGCGCATGACGGTGTGCTTGGCGCCCATGGTATCGATCATGCGGCCGGCATTGGCGCGGCTCACGAAGGTCGCGAAATACTGCACGCTGATGCCCAGGCCCGCGATCACCGAGCTGTAGCCCAGGTCGAGGTGGATGTAACCCGGTAGCACCGCCATCGGGATGCCGATGGCCAGATAAACCAGGAAGGTGAAGAAGGCGGTGGCGATGATCTGCCGCGTGACCTTGGCCGGCGTCAATGGACGCGGCGCAGCGGCGGGCAGGGGCGTGCCGGTGGAACTGGGACTACAGGAATCGTCGGACATGGCGGGAAAGTCGGAATGTGAATCCGGAAGGGCAAACCGGAATGAACAGGCCGCGCGCGCCGGTGTGCGCGTGAACAGCCAGACCGAATTTTACTCCCGCCCTAAAAATGCTGCAGGACAGCAAAAGATTTTTGCCTGTCAATTCAGCAACTTAGTCGTTTTTGTGCGACGTCCTGTTGCCTGCAGGCTGTATTTCAACGCTGGCAGTGCAGTGCGTCGGTGGCCCGTTCGCGTACGGCGGGGGCGTAGTCGGCCCCCAGGATTTCCGGTGCCAGCTCGGCCAGATCGCGCTGCACGGCCGGTTCGCACCAGTGGCCGTTCAGGCGGGCCAGCGCCGCCAGCAGGTCGGGAGTGAGGCGGTCCAGCACCGGGCGCACCTGCAGCGCCAGGTCTGGCGGATTGGCGAAGGGCGGACGCTGCTCCACACGCCACTGGCGATGCAGGTCGCGCTGCACGATCTTGCCGGCCTCGAACTGGTCCTGGAAGAAGCGCCGGGTCCATGCGGCATCCAGTCCCAGTTTCTGCGCACGGGCGGCCACGTCGTCGAGAATGACCGCCTCGCGCGCCGGATCATCGATGGGCGCATGCGAATTCCATTTGCTGCGCGCCACGGGAGCGGCGACGTCGAGACGGGTCTTCTGCAAGGTCAACAATTGTTCGACATCGCTGCGCGCGGCCGGGGGCGGCGTGGTGGCGCAGGCGGCGAGCAGCAGGGCGGCGATCAGGGGCAGGGCGGCGAAGGAGCGGGAAGACAGGCGGCGCATGGTCGGAAGAGTCGATTGCTGAGGTGAGTGCCGGGTTCGGCTGTGGATAAATCAACTGTGCGGCAGTATAGCGCCGCGCCTGCCCGCCCGGTCAGGGCACGCGCCCTTTATAATCGCGGGATGCAAAATCTTCTCCACAACCTCAATGAAGAGCAGCTCGCCGCCGTGACGCTGCCCGCGCAATCGGCGCTGATCCTGGCCGGTGCCGGTTCCGGCAAGACCCGGGTGCTGACCACCCGCATTGCCTGGCTGATCCAGACCGGGCAGGTCTCGCCCTCGGGCATCCTGGCGGTGACCTTCACCAACAAGGCCGCCAAGGAAATGACCGCGCGCCTGTCGGGCATGCTGCCCATCAATACGCGCGGCATGTGGATCGGGACTTTCCACGGACTGTGCAATCGCCTGCTGCGCGCGCATCACAAAGATGCCGGGCTGCCGCAGACCTTCCAGATCCTGGATACGCAGGACCAGCTCTCGGCCATCAAGCGTTTGCTCAAGCAGATGAACGTGGACGACGAGAAGTATCCGCCGCGCAACCTGATGTACTTCATCAACAGCGCCAAGGACCAGGGCCTGCGTGCCAAGGATGTGGATGCTTACGACGACTACAACCGCAAGTTCGTCGAACTCTACGATCTCTACGACCAGCAATGCCAGCGCGAAGGCGTGGTCGATTTCGCCGAGCTGCTGTTGCGCACCTATGAATTGCTCTCGCGCAACCAGCCGCTGCGCGAGCACTACCAGGGCCGCTTCCGCCACATCCTGGTCGACGAGTTCCAGGACACCAACGACCTGCAATACAAATGGTTGAAGCTCATGGCTGGTCAGCACGGCGCGGTCTTCGCGGTGGGCGATGATGACCAGAGCATCTATGCCTTCCGTGGTGCCAACGTGGGCAACATGTCGGCCTTCGAGCAGGAATTCCATGTGGAGAACCTGATCAAGCTGGAGCAGAACTACCGCTCGCACGGCCACATCCTGGACACCGCCAACGAACTGATCGCCAACAACAGCAAGCGCCTGGGCAAGAACCTGCGCACCGATGCCGGCCACGGCGAGCAGGTGCGCGTCTATGAAGCCACCAGCGACCTGCAGGAAGCACAATGGATCATCGAACAGGTCAAGGACCTGATCGCCGAAGGCTGGGCGCGCAGCGAGATCGCCATCCTCTATCGTTCCAACGCGCAGTCGCGGGTGCTGGAACATGCGCTGTTCAGCTCGGCCATTCCCTATCGCGTCTACGGCGGCCAGCGCTTCTTCGAGCGCGCCGAAATCAAGCACGCGATTGCCTACCTGCAGTTGATGGACAACCTGCACAATGATTCGGCCTTCCTGCGCGTGGTCAACTTCCCCACGCGCGGCATCGGTGCCAAGGCCATGGAGTCCTTGCAGGATGCAGCGCGCCAGTATGGCTGCTCGCTCTACGCCGCCGTGCCTTACGTGGCGGGCAAGGCGGGCTCTTCCTTGAATGCCTTCATCAAGCTGATCGAAGGCGCGCGTTTCGAGACCCAGCATCTGCCCCTGCCCGAAATGGTCAAGGTGGTACTGGACCTGTCCGGCCTGATGACCCACTATCGCAACGAAAAGGAAGGCGCAGACCGCATCGAGAACCTGGAACAGCTGGTCAGTGCGGCCACGCTGTTCGTCTCGGAAGAGGGCTATGGCCTCGATGCCCCGGCCTTCCTCGGCCCGCAGGCGCAGGCCTCGGCCGGCACGGCCATCACCACCGCCGATGGCGTGGAAGTGCTCGATACCGATGCGCCACTGGTGACCATCATGTCGCCGCTGTCAGCCTTCCTCTCGCATGCCTCGCTGGAAGCCGGCGACAACCAGGCGCAGGCCGGCCAGGATGCCCTGCAGCTGATGACGGTGCACTCGGCCAAGGGGCTGGAGTTCGACGCGGTCTTCATCACTGGCATGGAAGAGGGATTGTTCCCGCACGAGAACAGTGCCAAGGAAGAGGGCGGCGTGGAAGAAGAGCGCCGCCTGATGTACGTGGCCATTACGCGGGCGAGAAAGCGGCTCTTCATGACCTTCTCGCAGACCCGCATGCTGCACGGCCAGACGCGCTACAACATGCGTTCACGCTTCTTCGATGAAATGCCGGAGCAGTCGATCAAGTGGCTCTCGCCCAAGATCGCCCAGCATCACTGGTTCGCCAATCCCAAGTCGGCCTGGGATGAAGTGCCGGAAGCGGGCAACAACCGCATCGCGCAGAACTTCTCGCGCCAGACCGATTCCGGCTGGCGCATCGGACAGAACGTGTCCCATGCCAAGTTCGGCGAGGGCGTCATCGTCAACATCGAAGGCGGTGGCGGTGCGGCGCGGGCGCAGATCAACTTTGGCAAGTTCGGGATGAAATTGCTGGATCTGTCGGTGGCGAAACTGGAGAAAATCTAAGTTTTTGCGTTGCCGTTGAATTGGGTTTGCGCAGTGAAACGCCCCGTTGCCTTCTGCAGTGCAACGGGGCGTTTTCCATGCCTGCTCCGGCGACTGAATTCTCCATTGTGCTGCTGGATGCACGGCGTGACCACGGACCGCAATCGTAAAATCGTAAAAGAGATTCAAGCCCTTGCAACGATGGCTTTCGACGGGTAACTTGCCAGAATGACTGAGGTGGTAACAGACCCGAACCTTGCCAGTGCATCGATCGCGGCTTCCAGCTGCGCCATCTCCTCCACCACGACGCGCACGACAAAGCAGTCTTCCCCCGTGATGCGGTCTGCATCAATCACCTCTGGCATCGACGCGAAGGCGAGCAAGCAGCGTTTGATCTCCGCGTGGGTCGTGCGAATCCGCACCAATGCGGAGATATTGTGTCCCACCAAGCCCGGATTTATTTTTGCCGCGTAGCCTTCGATGACACCCCGGTCTTCCAATTTCTTGATACGTGCGGTGACGGCTGGTTGAGATAAACCGATCTGCTTTCCCAGTTCCGTATTACTGATGCGCGCATTGTGTTGAAGCGCCTCCAAGATGCGCCAATCCAGGCGGTCCAGCGCATCCCCTTTGATTTCATTCGTAGAGTCACTCATCTTTTTTTGATTCATTCAGTTGAGGCCTTGAATTCATTCGAAGCTTCATGGTGCCTGAAATCCGTTCTTCATACAATGAGCGCTGTTTCATCAATGGAGACTTCGCAAATGCATCCTTCCGTCCTTCTGGTTCCTGGTATCGGCAACTCCGGCCCTTCGCACTGGCAGAGTTTATGGCAGTCTTCACATCCGAACTGGCGGCGCCTCATGGTCGACAATTGGGACAACGTTGAATGCGAAGACTGGGTATCCGCACTGGAGCGACAACTTGTCAATGCTCCTGAAGACACCCTGCTGGTAGCCCATAGCCTGGGATGTCTGGCGGTGGCACATTGGGCTGCACAATCGCAGAAGAAGCTCGGTGGCGCCTTGCTGGTGGCCGTTCCCGATCCTGCCTCCTCTTCATTTCCACGTAGCGCGGCGCGTGGATTCTCGCCACTGCCTTCGCAACCATTGAGGTTTCCGACGCTGGTCGTCTGCAGCACCGACGATCCCTACGGTAGCGTGGACCATGGCCGAGAATGCGCCAATGCCTGGGGCAGCGAGTTCGTCGTGGTCGGAGCGAAGGGACATCTGAATGCTGAAAGCAACTTGGGTGCCTGGCCGCAAGGGCTAGATTTGCTCGCAAGACTATCCTCTTCGATCGCTGATGGCCAAGGGAATTGATGAAACCTGGGGGCAACTCACACTTTCGCGCCGACGATGTCATCCCTGAAGCCATCAGATCAAAACCCCCGTCGGCGCTCCTGCTTCAGCCAAGCCTTGATCTGCTGCACATCCGCAAATGACGCCAACGCCGCCCGCAGAGCTTTGCCGTCTTCCCGCATCCAGGTCATTTCCTTGTTCAGGTCGCGCACGATACCTTTGGGTGAGACGCGCGCATAGGGTGGCATGCCATAGCTTTGCTTGAAATGCTGTTCTACGTGAGATAGTTCCTGATCCAGCTCCACCAGTTGTTCCTTGAGGATCTGGTTGTAATGCTTCAATCGTTCCGCGCTGATGCCGTTCAACGCACCCTGGTCGATATGCTCCAGTTCCAGTTGGAGTTCAAGCAGTCTCAGCAGGTCGTTCTTTTCGTAGGCCTGGTTGACCTGCTGCATCAGCTGGGTCTTGCGGTCACGCTCGGCGGCGTCGGGTTCGCGGTCGGGATGCAAGGCGCTGGCCAGCTTGCGGTAGACCGCACGTATGGATTGGCTCAGTTCGATGCGTTCCGACTCAAGTTTGACTTCCGCTGCCCGCTGCCGCGGTGATTTCTTGCGGCTCGCGCGGCGCTCCTCGCGCGCTTGCGCCGCCGCCATTTCCTCCTGCTCCCTCTGTTCGAGCATGGCCTCCATTTGCTGCATGATCTCTTCCGGCGTCGCACTGCCAAGATCGTCGCCGAGATCGATGTCCAGCATCTCTTCGATCACCTGCTTGACCTCGTGGAGTTCATCTTCGGTCTCACGATCATAGTCAGACGCACTGTGCTGGTTGTAGATGAGCTTGAGTTCAGGATCGTCCTGCTTTCCAAGCAGGCGATGCGCCATGTCGGCAATCATTTCCGAGAGCATGGTGCGCTCACCCTTGGTCAATCCTTTTTGTGGCCATGCTTCATGCAGGCGCCGGACCAGCTTGCCATTGAGTTCTTGCAGCTCCCGGTCCAGCGGCACGAACTGGTCGACATACTTTTTTTGGAAGTCGGCCATGGCATTCTCCCATTCCGCCAGGCTAGCGCGCCGCTTGCCAATCTGCTTGATAAGGTCATTGAACTTCTTCTGGGCTGGCGACAGGGGGACTTTCTGTTCGGTGTCGTCAATACTGATGGCGCGCAGGTGTGGCTTGGGCATGGGGTAGGGGACTGACTCGGAATCCAGAATTTTAACCGGGTCCGCGACAAGCCAGATGCGTACGTTGGGGCTGGCGCCTCGTGCACTGGACGGGCATTGGTGAAGGAACTGGCAAGGGTCCAGACCAGGTGCGGCCGGGAGGACAGGCCTCCCGGCCGGGGTGAAGTTTTCTGTAAATTTGCCTCAGCCGAGTTCGATCATGGCTTGCACTTCGTCCCAGGTCGCGGCATAGGCCCCGGCCTTGGAAGCGGCAATGGCCGCCCCGGCCGCCGCACATTGCAGGTGGACCTGCGCCGGGGCATCGGGCTGGCGCAGCTGGCTGGCGATCCAGCCGCCCATGGAGGCGTCGCCGCAGCCGACAGTATCGACCACATCGACGCGATAGGCCGGCTGGTCAATGACCTGCTGACCCTTGATCCACTGCATGCCCCTGGCGCCCAGCGTGTAGAGGATTTCCGCCTGCGGAGCCAGCGTTTGCAGCGTGGCCAGCGCGTTGCCGTCGCCGGGGAAGAGGCGCTCCAGATCTTCGTCGGACACCTTCACGTAATGCGACAGGGACAGCAATTGCTGGAACAGGATGCGATACGAGGGGCTGTCCATCAACTTGCGCCAGTTGGGATCGAATGCGATCTTCTTGTTGCGCAGCGCCGCTTCCTGGGCGATCTGCAGCAGGCGCGAGGCCAGCGGTTCGCGGGTCAGGCTGATGCAGCCGAAGTGCAGCACGCGCGCTTCGTCCATCCAGCCGGCGGGCAGGCGCTGCGGGTCGAAATGCAGGTCGGCGCTGTCGTCGCCGATGAAGAAATAATCGGGTGGGGTGGTCGAGGTCACCATGGCCAGCAGCGGTGCCTTGGCGTGCTGCTGGGTGAAGCGCATGTCCAGTCCGGCCGCTTCGGTGAGCGCATACAGCTCGGCACCGAAGACGTCAGTGCTGACGCTGCCGGCGTAACCGGTGGCCACGCCCAGGCGGGCGGCCGCGCGTGCCACGTTCCAGCAGGCACCGCCGGGGATGGCGCGCCACTGGCCGTCAGGCTGGCGGATGAAATCGGTCAGGGCTTCGCCGAAGACGACGAATGCGGCGCTCTGGGTCATGCTGGTCTCCGTGTGCGTGTCGTTGTAGTGGTCAGTAAATGCGTAGGCGGTTCAATCCTGCAAGGCGTGGCGCGCGCAGGTCTCGTCGGTCACCAGGCCGGTGAGCCAGCCGCCGCGCAAGGCGGCGCGCACGGCGTCGGCTTTCTTGCTGCCGCCGGAGAGCGCGATCACCGGCCGCTGCGGTGCCTGCGCCAGCGGCGGCGTGGTCACGCGCGCAGCCAGCGACGAGGGCAGCATGACGCCGTCGACGTCGAAGGCGTGGCAGATCATCTCGCCGATCGCCCCCTGGCGCTGCAGGTCGGCCACTTCCTCATCGTCGATGAAACCGTCCTCGTGCATCGCGCCCTGCAGGGCGATGGTGCCGATGCCCAGGAACGTCACATCGGCGCGCTCGGCCAGGCCGGTCACGATCTTGTAGGCGCGGTGGTTGCACCATTGCTGGCGGTCGCGTTCACTCTCGGCCACGCGCGGGGCGGGCAGCAGGTAGAAGCGCGCGCCCAGTTTTTCTGCAGCTTGCAGAGCCACGTCGTAGCGGTTGGCCGAACCGTCGGAAGCAAAGGCACCGATCATCGAGACGATCTGGTGCTGCGGACGCTCCAGTTCCGACAGGCGCTCGATGGCCGCCTTGAGCGTGCGTCCCGAGCCGACGTTGACCACCAGCGGTGCTTCCGAACTGAGGTATTGCTCCATCACTTCGGCCCCGGCCACGGCCAGCATCTGCTGCACTTCCTGTGATTCATTGGGGTTCTCAGCCCCGCCTGCGCCCGGCACCACGCGGCACACTTCCAGCCCGTAGCGCTCCTGCAGGCCCTGCGCCAGTTCCAGGCAGGACGAGACCGGATGCGTGATCTGCACCTTCACCAGATTGGCATCGGCCGCATAGGCCACCATGCGCTGCGCCATCTGGCGCGAGATGCCGAGCCGTTCGGCGATTTCGTTCTGGGTGTTGCCGGCCACGTAGTACATCCACGCGGCGCGCGCCGCCAGGTCGAGTTTGGATGCGCTGCTAGACATGTTCTCCTCGCCAGCCGGCCCGTGGCTGCCTATGCAGGCGGGCGCGGGCTGTCTCTGTGATGTTGATGCGGTGAATTCCCTCTTGGGTCGCCATTTTACGGCCAGTTGACCGTTCCATTATTGCGAAGCTTGGGCAAATGCTCAATCAAAAAGCAAATGCTTGACACAAATTCGAGAATGGATGAATATTTGCCCATAAAAATAATATTTGCTCAAAACGTAGTTAGCGAAAACCGTTAGCGAAAACCGCCTTTCCCTGCATGCGTACACCGGCATCGTCTGCCGCTGCCACCCAGGAAGAACGTGCAGGAGGGCCCATAACATTCGGAGACCAGCATGTCCAAACTCGTGCGCACCCGTGCGTCCGGCTTTACCCGCGTTCGCTTCACCCTGGCCGCTGCGGCCATCTCGACCCTGTTTGCTGCCGGCCATGCACGAGCCGAGCCGGTGACGCTGAACATCGCGTCCATCAACAACCCCGACATGATCGAACTGCAGAAGCTGGCACCGGCGTTCGAGAAGGCCAATCCCGACATCAAGCTGCGCTGGGTCACCATGGAAGAAAGCGTGCTGCGCCAGCGCCTGACCACCGACATCGCCACCAACAGCGGCCAGTTCGACCTGATGACCATCGGTGCGTATGAAGCGCCGATCTGGGCCAAGAAGGGCTGGCTGGCACCGATGAGCGGCCTGCCGGCGGATTACGATGAGGCCGATCTCATCAAGCCGGTGCGCGAGGGCCTGAGCGTCGATGGCAAGCTCTATGCGCTGCCGTTCTACGCCGAAAGCTCGATGACCTACTACCGCAAGGATCTGTTCGAGCAGAAGAAACTGACCATGCCGCAGCACCCGACCTGGGATGAGGTCGCCAAGCTGGCCGCGCAACTGCATGATCCGGCCAAGGGCGTCTACGGCATCTGCCTGCGCGGGCGTGCCGGCTGGGGCGAGAACATGGCCATCATCACCACCATGGCCAATGCCTGGGGTGGCCGCTGGTTCGACGAGCAATGGCAGCCGCAGCTGTCCTCGCCGGAATGGAAGAAATCGGTCAACTTCTATGTCGACCTGATGCGCAAGTACGGCCCGCCGGGCGCCAGCTCCAACGGCTTCAATGAAAACCTGGTGCTGTTCTCCAGCGGCAAGTGCGGCATGTGGGTCGATGCCACGGTGGCGGCCGGCATGCTCTATCACGGCAAGGATTCCAAGGTGGCCGACAAGACCGCCTTCGCTCCCTCCCCGCAGCAGGTGACCGACAAGGGTTCGCACTGGTTGTGGATCTGGTCGCTGGCCGTGCCGAAGTCCTCCAAGTCGCAGGACGCCGCCAAGAAGTTCGCCGCCTGGGCCACCTCCAAGGAATACATCAATCTGGTCGCCAAGGATTCCGGCTGGGCCCTGGTGCCGCCGGGTACGCGCAATTCGACCTACGCTTCGGCCGAATACAAGAAGGTCTCGCCCTTCTCCGACTTCGTGCTCGATGCGATCCAGACCGCGGACGCCAACAAGCCGACCCTGAAACCGGTGCCTTACACCGGCGTGCAGTTCGCCACCATCCCCGAGTTCCAGTCGATCGGGACCGTGACCGGCCAGGCCATTGCCGGTGCACTGGCCGGCAAGACCAGCGCGGATGCCGCCCTGGATGCCGCCCAGGCACAGGCAGTGCGGATGATGCGCCAGGGCCGCTACATCAAGTAAGTCCTTCCGCTTGTGGTTCCGCCGGCATGCAGCCCGTGCTGCATGCCCCGCGCGCGATGTGAGCGGCATGCCTGCATGCCTTGCACATCGCGCCGTTCTCCCCGGCTGTCTGCACCTTGCGTGCGCCGCCCGGATTGAAATGCCGAGGCCGTCATGTCCACGATCCACTCTACCCAGGTGTCGTCCACCTCACCGATGATGCAGAGTTCTTCCCAGCCTGCTGCACGCAAGCAGCAGACCAGTCCGCCGCGCAAGGAGCGCTTCAATCCCATCCGCCTGATGCAGACGCCGTCGGTGCTGATCCTGCTGGCCTGGATGATCGTTCCGCTGGTGATGACCATCTATTTTTCGGTCAATCGCTACAACCTGATGGCCCCTGACCAGACCGGTTTCGTGGGTCTGGAAAATTATATTTTCCTGTTGCAGGACCCGGCCTTCTGGCCCTCCATCGGCAACACCGCGCTGCTGATCGGTTCGGTGCTGGCCATCAGCGTCATCGGCGGCACCCTGCTGGCGGTGCTGTTCGACCAGCCCTTCCGCGGGCGCGGCATTGCGCGCCTGCTGGTCATCGGTCCCTTCTTCGTCATGCCCACCGTGGCCGCGCTGATCTGGAAGAACATGATCATGCATCCGGTCTATGGCATCCTGGCCTACGTGATGCGCCACCTGGGGCTGGAGCCCATTGACTGGCTGGCCGAGTACCCCATGCTGTCGGTCATCATCATTGTGGCCTGGCAGTGGATTCCGTTTGCCTTCCTGATCCTGTTGACCGCGCTGCAGTCGCTCGATACCGACCAGAAGGAAGCTGCACAGCTTGATGGCGCAGGGCCGGTGCGCATCTTCTTCTACATCGTTCTGCCGCACCTGAAGCGCGCCATTACCGTGGTCATCATGATCGAGACCATCTTCCTGCTCTCGGTCTTTGCTGAAATCTTCACCACTACCGCAGGCGGCCCCGGTACGGCCACCACCAACCTGACCTTCCTGGTCTATTCGATCGGCCTGCAGCAGTTCGACATCGGCATCGCTTCGGCGGGCGGCATCTTCGCGGTCGTGCTGGCCAACATCGTCTCATTCTTCCTGGTGCGCATGCTGGCCAGGAACCTCAAGGGAGTCAACGAAAAATGAGCGATCCTAAGAAAAGCCCCCTGTGGGTGGCGGTGCTGGGCTGGGCCTGCGCCATCGTGCTGTTCTTCCCCATCTTCTGGGTGGCGGTGACGGCCTTCAAGACCGAGTCCCAGGCCTACACCCCCTCGCTGATTTTCTTGCCCACGCTGGACACCTTCCGCGAAGTCTTCAGCCGCAGCCACTACCTGGGCTATGTGCAGAATTCGTTGATCGTGTCGCTGGGGTCGACGCTGTTGTCGCTGCTGCTGGCGGTGCCGGCGGCGTATTCGATGGCCTTCTTCCCGACCGGCCGCACCCAGAAGCTGCTGCTGTGGATGCTGTCGACCAAGATGATGCCGGCCGTGGGCGTACTGATCCCCATCTATCTGCTGGCAAAAAACACCGGCCTGCTTGATACGGTAACCGGGTTGACCATCATCTATACGCTCATCAACCTGCCCATCGCAGTGTGGATGGCGTTCACCTACTTCAATGACGTGCCCAAGGAAATCCTCGAAGCGGCCCGTATCGATGGGGCCAACGCCTGGCAGGAAATGATTTACCTGCTGCTGCCCACCGCCATGCCGGGCCTGGCTTCCACGGCCTTGCTGCTGATCATCCTGTCGTGGAATGAAGCCTTCTGGAGCCTGAACCTCACCAGCGTCAATGCGGCACCGCTGACGGTGTTCATCGCCTCCTATTCCAATCCGGAAGGGCTGTTCTGGGCCAAGCTGTCGGCCGCCTCGCTGCTGGCAATTGCCCCGATCATGGCGCTGGGCTGGCTGGCGCAGAAGCAGCTGGTGCGCGGCCTGACCTTCGGAGCGGTGAAGTGATGATGGCGCGCCAGGCGATCACCCACCTGATCTGCGACTGCGACGGCGTGCTGCTCGATAGCGAGAGCATCGCCCTGCGCGTGCTGCATCGTGAACTGTTGCCGCTGCTGCCCGCCTGGAGCGGTGCCGACGATGACGAGCAGGAAGAACAGCGCAGCCAGGCCCTGCACACCGCTATCGCGCATCGCCTGGGCATGTACACCGACATCCTGCTGGGCGAAGTTGATCTGGAATTCGAACTGGGCCTGGATGCATCCGCCGCCGAGCGCATCCACCAGGCGGTGGCCGTGGCCTGCGGCGAAGAAGCGCAGCCGGTGCCGGGCGTGGTCGAGGCCTTGCAGGCGATCCGCTTGCCGCGTGCGGTGGCCAGCAACAGCGATGCGCCGCGCATCGAAGCCGGCTTGCGCCGTTGCGGCCTGTATCCGCAATTCGCCGGCCGCATCTACAGCGGTCATGACGTGGCCCATCCCAAGCCGGCACCGGATGTGTATCTGGCGGCAGCGGCGGGCTTCAATGTTGATCCGGCGCGCTGCGTGGCAGTCGATGACAGCGTCACCGGCGTGCGTGCGGCGGTGGCCGCCGGCATGTACGTGCTCGGCTTCACCGGGGTGGCGCATGACCGCAAGACGATGGCGCGCAAGCTGAAGGATGCCGGCGCGCATCAGGTATTCGAGGACATGAAACAGTTTCCGCAACTGGTGAGTGAATTGATCTGGCTGCGCTGAGCAAAGAGCGCGCAGTCCCCCTACAAGAGAACGAGGAGAATCCCATGGCAGCCGTGAGCATCAGGAACCTGGCCAAGCGCTACGACGACAACGAGGTCATGCGCGACATCAATCTGGAAATCGAGGATGGCGAATTCGTCGTCTTCGTCGGCCCCTCGGGCTGCGGCAAGTCGACCTTGCTGCGCATGATCGCCGGGCTCGAAGAGATCAGCGATGGCGACCTCGACATCGGTACGCGCCGCATGAACGACGTGCCCGCGTCCAAGCGCGGGGTGGCCATGGTGTTCCAGTCCTATGCGCTGTATCCGCACATGAGCCTGTACGACAACATGGCCTTCGGGTTGAAGATCGCGGGCAAGTCCAAGGCCGAGATCGATGCCGCCGTCCAGCATGCCGCCAAGATCCTGCACATCGACCACCTGCTGGACCGCAAGCCGCGCGCGCTCTCGGGCGGTCAGCGCCAGCGCGTGGCCATTGGCCGCGCCATCACGCGCCAGCCCAGCGTGTTCCTCTTCGATGAGCCGCTGTCGAACCTCGATGCCGCGCTGCGCGTGAAGATGCGCCTGGAATTCGCCAAGCTGCACGATGACCTCAAGACCACCATGATCTACGTGACCCACGACCAGATCGAAGCCATGACCCTGGCCGACAAGATCGTGGTGCTCTCCGAGGGACGCATCGAACAGGTCGGTTCGCCGCAGCAGCTGTATCACCATCCGGCCAATCGTTTCGTGGCCGGCTTCATCGGTTCGCCCAAGATGAACTTCATCGATGGCACCGTGGCCGCCGTGCAGGCCGATGGCGTGCAGGTGCAATTGCCCGGCGGCGGGCTGCAATGGGCTGCGGTTGACGGCAGCACGCTGCAAGCGGGGCAGAAGGTCACGCTGGGCGTGCGTCCCGAGCATCTCAACATCGCCCAGGGCCAGGCCGCGCTGCAGGCACGCTGCACAGCGCTGGAACTGCTGGGTGATTTCTCTTACCTCTATGCGGCCCAGGAAGGCAGCGATGATGCGCTGATCCTGCGCGTGCCCGACAGCCTCGATCCGCCGCACGGCAGCGTCTTGCACCTGGCTGCCGATCCGGCGCGCTGCCATCTGTTCGGTGCCGACGGCCAGGCCTTGCCGCGCCTGGCATCGGGCGTGGCCGCGCCGCGCCCGCATTGATCCCTTCGCCCATTCACTTCCTCGACAAGGACCAGGCATGACCCGTACCGCCACTTCCCTCGACCAGGACGCCGCCGACAGCCTGACCTGGCTGCACATCGGCGCCGGTTCCTTCCATCGCGCCCACCAGGCGGTCTACCTGAATGCGCTGCGCGAGAGCGGTGCCGACCGTCGCTGGCAACTGGCGCTGGCCAACATCCGCGCCGACATGAGCCCGCTGCTGGAAGCGCTGGCCCGCCAGCAGGGCCAGTACACGCTGGAGACCGTCACACCCGAGGGTGAGCGCAGCTACCAGCGCATCGCCTCCATCGGCCGCATCCTGCCGTGGGATGAGCGGCTCACGCAACTGATCGCCGCCGGTGCGGAAGAGCGCACCCGCATCATCTCCTTCACCGTGACCGAGGGCGGCTACTACCTCGACCATCACTACCAGCTCGACACCGGCAACGCCGATCTGGCCGATGACCTGCGTTGTGCCCTCGATGGCAGCGGTGCACCGCGCACCATCTACGGCGCGATTGCAGCCATCCTGCGCGCACGCAGCCAGGCCCATCCGCAGGCGGCGCTGACCCTGCTGAACTGCGACAACCTGCGCCACAACGGCGAACGTTTCCGCGACGGTTTGCGCCAGTTCCTGACCCTGCGCGGCGAGAGCGCACTGGTGGCCTGGATGGATGCACATACCACCTGCCCCAATGCCATGGTGGACCGCATCACCCCCCGCCCCACACCGGCGGTTGCGGCCCGTGTGAAAGAAAATACAGGTGTCGACGATCCCTGCGCCCTCATGGGCGAGTCCTTCATCCAATGGGTGATCGAAGACGACTTCAAGGCAGGCCGTCCTCGCCTGGAAGCGGCCGGCGTGGAGATGGTGCAATCGGTGCTGCCCTACGAGGAAGCCAAGATCCGCATCCTCAATGCCAGCCACAGCTGCATCGCCTGGGCCGGCACGCTGGCCGGGCTGCAATACATCCACGAAGGTACGTTGCGCGAGGACATCCGCCAGATGGCGCATGACTATGTGACGCAGGACGTGATTCCTTGCCTCACGCCCAGCCCCATCGACCTGGCGGCATACCGCGATACGACGCTGGCGCGCTTCTCCAATCCGGCCATCCAGGACACCAACCAGCGCGTGGCTGCCGATGGCTATTCCAAGATCCCCGGCTTCATCCGCCCGACCTTGCAGGAGAGCCTGGCGGCCGGCCGCGATCCGCAGGCTACAGCCATGCTGCCTGCGCTGTTCCTGGTATTCCTGCAGCGCTGGGCCGCCGGTGCGCTGCCTTACGAATACCAGGACGGCATCTTCGACGCCGCTGCCGCGCGCAGCATGCTGGCGGCAGAGGATGTGGTGCAGGCCTTCTGCGCGGATGCCGTGCTGTGGGGCGAACTGGCCGGGGACGCGCGCCTGGTGGCGCTGGTGCGCTCGGCTTATGGACGCGTGCAGCAGTGGCTGGGGCAGGCGCACTGACGCTGCCTTTTGTGCCCAAGGCGTCATAGAATTGCCGTTCAATAACGAATAACGAGGAGCACCATGTATCTTGGGATCGACCTGGGTACGTCCGAGGTCAAGGCGGTGGTGATCGACGAGACGGGCGCGCTGCTGGCGCTGGCTGGCAGTACGCTGACGGTCTCGCGTCCGCATCCGCGCTGGTCCGAGCAGAGCCCGGCCGACTGGTGGAAGGCCACCTGTGCCACCGTGGACAAACTGCGCGAGCAGCTCGGCAGTGAGCGCTTCGGCCGCATCCGCGCCATCGGCCTGTCCGGCCAGATGCATGGTGCGGTGCTGATGGATGCGCAAGATGCGGTGCTGCGTCCGGCCATCCTCTGGAGCGATTCGCGCAGTGCCCCCGAATGCGCCGAGCTGGAACGCCGCGCACCGCGCCTGCACGGTATCGCCGGCAACCTGGCCATGCCGGGTTTCACTGCGCCCAAGCTGCTGTGGGTGGCGCGCCATGAATCGCAACTGTTTGCGCGCATCGCGACCGTGCTGCTGCCCAAGGATTGGCTGCGTTTCATGATGACCGGGCGCAAGGTGTGCGATCCCTCGGATGCGGCCGGCACGCTGTGGCTGGATGTGGAAGGCCGCAACTGGTCCGACGAACTGCTGGCCGCCTCCGGCATGCGGCGCGATCAGATGCCGGCGCTGGTCGATGGCAGTGCGGTTTCCGGCACGCTGCTGCCGGAAGTGGCACAGGCCTGGGGCTTGCGTGCGGACGTGATCGTGGCCGGTGGTGCCGGTGATGGCGCGGCCAGTGCAGTGGGCATCGGGGCGGTCAAGCCCGGCGATGGCTTCCTCTCGCTGGGAACTTCCGGTGTGCTGTTCGTGGTCAATGACCGCTTCCGTCCGAATCCGGGGCGGGCCATTCACGCCTTCTGCCACACCCTGCCGCAGCGCTGGCACCAGATGAGCGTGATGCTCTCGGCGGCCAGTTGCCTGCGCTGGTTCTGCCGCTTGTGTTCCGTGGATGAGAAGAGCCTCCTGGCCGAGATCGAACAACTCGACGAAGAAGCGCGCAACAATGCGCCGCTGTTCCTGCCTTACCTGTCAGGCGAGCGCACACCGCACAACGATCCTTACGCCACCGGCGTCTTCCACGGGCTGACACCGGAACACCAGCGTGCCGCACTCGGTTATGCGGTACTTGAAGGCGTGGCCTTCGGCATGGTGGATGGACTCGATGCGCTGCGTGCGGCGGGCACCGATGTGGCCGAACTGTCGCTGGTAGGAGGTGGCGCGCGCAGTGCTTATTGGGCACAGTTGCTGGCCGATGCGCTGCAGGTGCGCATCGTCACCCACGTGGGCAGCGAGGCCGGCGGTGCGCTGGGTGCGGCGCGCCTGGCCTGGCTGGCCGACGGCGGCGATGAAGCCGAGGTGTGCCGCAAACCGGAACAGCAGGCGCTGTACCAGCCCGATGCGGCACGGCATGCGGCCCTGCAGGTGCGGCTGCAACGCTATCGGGCGATCTATGCGCCGTTTGCGCCCTTGCAGGGAGAGAGTGCCTGAGCGCAGCGCTTACTTGCGCTGGAACTTGAACACCGAAATGGCCTGCAGCAGGCGCATGGTCTGCTCTTCCAGACTGGTGGCCGCTGCGGCCGCTTCTTCGACCAGCGAGGCATTCTGCTGGGTGCTGGCATCCATCTGCGTGATGGCTTCATGCACCTGGTTGATGCCCGCACTCTGCTGCTGGGTCGCCTCGTTGATCTCGCTCATGATGCCCGAGACCCGCTGCACCGAAGCCACGATGTCGCGCATGGTGCTGCTGGCCTGCTCCACCTGGCGATTGCCCACTTCCACCTTGGCCACCGAGTCGTCGATCAATTGCTTGATCTCCTTGGCCGCCGCTGCCGAGCGCTGCGCGAGCATGCGCACTTCCGAGGCCACCACCGCAAAGCCGCGTCCCTGCTCGCCGGCGCGCGCCGCTTCCACGGCGGCATTGAGTGCCAGGATATTGGTCTGGAAGGCGATGCTGTCGATCAGGCTGATGATGTCCACGATCTTGTTGGAGGATTCGCTGATCTCGTTCATCGTCGTGCCGGTGCTGGCCACGGCATCGCCGCCGCGCATGGCAATGGATGATGCGGTCCCGGCCAGCTCGTTGGCCTGGCTCGCGTGATCCGCATTCTGGCGCACGGTGCCGGCGAGCTGGTGCATGCTCGATGCCGTTTCTTCCAGATTCGCGGCTTGCTGTTCAGTGCGGCGTGAGAGATCCATGTTGCCGGTGGCGATTTCGCGGGTCGCCATATTGATGGTCTCGACGTTGGATCGCACGTCGCCGATGATGGCGGTCAGGTTCACGTTCATCTGGCGCAGCGAGGCCAGCAGGCGGCCCAGTTCATCATGGCGGCCGGTCTCGATGCGCACCGAGAGATCGCCTCCGGTGATGGCGTGGGTGATATCGAGGGCCTGCTGCAGCGGCTTGATGAGCGCGGCGCGCAGGGCGATCCACTGCACGATGGACAGCAGGGCTGACGCGGCCGCCAGTGCGCTGATCCACCACTGGTGCAGCGTCATCATGCCGGCCAGTACGACGGCGATCTGGATCGCCAGCATCACGCCCATCGACCAGTTCAGGCGCGTATTCAACTGCATGCGCCCGAGCCTGCCCAGCCATCCGGCCAGTCCGGTCCGCACCACTTCACCACGATGCAGGGCAATGCCCTTGGCCTGGCCACGGCGCATGCTTGCGTAGAGCTTCTCGGCGCCATCCACCGCCGCGCGTTCGGGCTTGGTGCGGACCGACATGTAGCCGACCACCTGGCCGCTTTCGCGGATGGGCGTCACGTTGGCGCGCACCCAGTAATGGTCGCCGCTCTTGCTGCGGTTCTTGACCAGTCCGGTCCAGGGGGTGCCGCCCTTGATGGTGGCCCACATGTCGGCGAAGGCCTCGGGCGGCATGTCGGGATGGCGGATCAGGTTCTGCGGCGCGCCCAGCAATTCCTCTTCCTCGAAACCGCTGATCTCGATGAAGTAAGGATTGACGTAGGTGATGTTGCCCTGGAGATCGGTCTTGGAAACGATGGCCTTGCCATCGATGAGCAGGCGTTCCTGCCCCGTGACCGGCATGTTCATGCGCATCTGATACCCCCGTGTAAGAAGCTGTGATGATGGAAAGTCCAGCTGGCGGGGGCGGGCGGTGGAGCGGATGCTGTTCGCCTCTCCCTTGCGAACACATCGGACCGGGCGCGCCAGGCAGCGACAGCCTGGCGCAAGGTCCTGTCTGACGGGAATGACGCGTCAGACGATGGGATTGTCTCCGTTGTGCGGGCTGTCGGACCCTCTGCGGGGCTTTCCGAAGACGCTAGTGTAGGTCGGATAGAACGAACAGTACATGATGACCGTCAATATTATCGAGATCGGCAGCAGGATGAAGAACACCGCCGTAATGCTGCCGGTCAGCAGCGTGATGGCCATGCTGATGACCGTGGGCACCACGATGGCGATCACGATCCAGGCCAGGCCGAAGACCAGGAATGCACGCCCGGCGCGGCGCACCGCGAAGAAGCTGTAGAACAGTGCCTTCCCCAGCGGCATCTGCTGCCACATGATCAGGGGGGCGGCATACCAGAACGCCATGGCCGCCGGCACGTAGAGGGCGGCCGCCACCAGCATGGCAATGCGCATGCTGCCAGCGGCGCTTTGCAGTTCCTCGGTCGACAGGCCGCCACCCATCATGGCTTTCCAGAAGCTGCCGCCGTCGGCCAGCGCCGAAGCCGCTACCACCAGCGTGGCCACCAGCAGATAGAGCAGGCCGAGCTTCAACAGCGTATTGCGCGCCGGGCTGCGGAAGCCGATCAACAGCAGGTTGGGGAACACCCGCTCACCGCGCTCGATCTGCGCGCAGGCCTGCATGAACGACATCGAGAACAGCGGGATCAGGATCAGCGGCAGCATCTGGCCGAGCACCGGGATGATGCCCAGCGCCAGCATCAGGAACATGTAGGCGAAGAACAGCGTGGAGATTTCGGCCGGTTGCTTTCTGAACAGGGCGAAGCCCTGTTTGACCCAGGACCAGCCGGTGTGTGCGGGGATCTTTTCCATGGCTCCAGTGCTTACAGCGTCGGTGGCGCATCCTGGATGCGCAGGCGCAGGATGCGTTCGAAGTGCGTCGGATCATGCGGCGTGAGCATTTCGGCTTCGCGCGGCAGATAGAAATCGTACAGGCGCGAGAGCCAGAAGCGCAGCGCGGCAGCGCGCAGCATCGGCTGCCACGCCACGCGTTCGGCGTCCGAGAACGGACGCACGGCACGATAGGCGGCCAGCATGGCTTCGCTGCGGGCAGTGTCGAGCACGCCCGTGTCCAGGTCCACGCACCAGTCGTTGACGGTCACGGCCAGGTCGAACAGCCAGGTATCGCAACCGGCGAAATAGAAATCGAAGATGCCCGACAGCTGCTCGCCCACGAACATCGCGTTATTGCGGAACAGGTCGGCATGCACCGGTCCACGCGGCAGGGCGCGGTAGTCGGCGGTGGCGGCAAAGTCCTTCTGGTACTGCACTTCGCTGGCGAGCAACTGGCCCAGTTCGGCCGGCAGGAAGGGCAGCACCGCCGGGGTGGTTTCCAGCCACCAGGCCAGGCCGCGCAGGTTGGGCTGCAGGATCTTGAAATCCTTGGCCGCCAGGTGCATGCGCGCCAGCATGTCGCCCAGCGCGGCGCAGTGCACCGGCTGTGGATCCAGCTGCGACTGGCCTTCGAGCTTGCTGACGATGGCTGCCGGCTTGTCGTTGAGCAGGTTGACGATGGCGCCCTTGTCGTTGGGCACCGGCGCCGGCACCGGGATGCCGCGCTGCGCCAGGTGGCGCATCAGTTCGAGATAGAAGGGCAGCTGTTCGATGTGCAGCTTCTCGAACAGCGTCAGCACGTATTCGCCTTGCTCCGTGCCGATGAAGAAGTTGCTGTTTTCGATGCCCGAGGAGATGCCTTTGATCGAGGTGGCGCGGCCGAGCGGGAATTGTTCAATCCAGTCCGAGAGTTGTTCCAGACTGACCGGTGTAAAGACTGCCATGACGAAAATGAAAAGAGGATGCTGGCTGGGGCGCGCTGCCGCCAAATCCGGCGGCTGCGCGAGGGGGAGGGCAGATGCGCCGTCCTTCCCGTTCCTGAACCGGCTGCGCAATGCGGCCGGGTGATGCGGTTGATCGCTGTCGATCGCGCGCCATCATCGTCTGGCGACGCGCGCGATCAACGGAATCACTTCTTGGTGGTGCCGTCGGTGTCGCCTTCCTGAGGCTTCTTGACACCCCAGTCGAACTCGCCGACCTTCCACTGGGCCGAGCTAGGCGGCGGGCTTTGTGCATCGCCGGGGGTGGAACCGCCCAGTTGCGGATTGGGACGCACGTAGTAGGTGCTGGGACCGGACTTGACTTCGATTTCCTTGGTCTGGCCGTGGTCGCGGCGTTCCTTGATGCTGTTGCCCTGCGTGCGGCTGTCTTCGCCCGGCTTGCGGATGGTCACGGCCGGTGGTTCGCCTTCTTCCAGCTTCTCCAGTTCGGGCGGCGGCGGAGCGGGCTGGGCAGCCAGGCCTGCGGGCGGAGTTTGTGCCAGCGCCAGCGGCGCGGCCAGGCCAGCCGATGCGCACAGCAGCAGCGCTGCCAGGGACTCTTTGAACCGGAGTTGGGATGGTTTCATGATCTTATGAAGAAAAAGGGGTGTTGTTTTCTTCATTGTAGCAAACCATCAAGGTCTGGCCGTCGCGTTTCTTCATGGGAATGATCAATAAGACAACAGGCAAATGCGAGCGCGCGTGGCCGTGTTGAGCCGGATCCCTCGCCGGGGCTAGTCCAGCAGCGGGATGCGGGTGCTCAGCCAGTCGGCCAGGGTAGGGGGCATGGCCACCACTTTGACGAATTCTTCATCTTCGCCTTCGCTGGCATCGAAGTAGGCGAGGTGGTCGCGGGCATAGTCGATCAGCACGGGATAGTGCCCGCCCCATTGCACGGTGAAGTAACGTACCGCGCGCCACTGGCCCTGCTCATCGAAGATGCGCAGGCGGATCTGGTCGTGCCGGTTGTCGCCGCTGCCGGTGCCGCACAGTTCGACCAGGAAGTCTTCGCCCCGATAGTGGCGCAGGCCGCCGTTGAGCTTTTCGGTGTACATCTGGCATTGCTGGTAGTGGGGCCGGGTGCTGGTCACCACGGCAATGGCCGCGCCATAGCTCATCACCAGCATGTAGAGCAGGGTGGTGGTCCAGTAGGCTGGCTGCCAGCGCGGCTGGGCCTGACCGATGACGCGGCCCATGCCCCAGCAGAACCAGGCCAGGGTGGCGGCCATGAGCAGGGCCGCCAGCCAGTACAGGGTTTCACGGTGCGCGTGCAGGCTGTCTTGCCACCGGTCGGGGTGCCATGGCTGCCACTGTGTGGCGGGAAGAAACAGCATGGCCGCACCGGTCGCCATCGGTATCAGGCACAGGAACAGCGCCGCGTACAGCGTGCCCAGGAAGAGTTGCGTGAAATAGGCGCGGGCGACCGGCATGAGAGAGAAGGTGCAAGAAAGTGGTATGAATCTTCACGAAGTTGCCCTGCATCATGAATTCTTGCGTTGTTGTTTCAAATCGTACGTTGGTGAGGGGAAGTGAACTTTCTTGCGTCTATCGCTGATGCCATGCCGGTTCTGGTCCGGTAAAAAGAGAAGGCCGGACGGCATCGCTGCGGTCCGGCCTCGTCGTGCTCATGAAGTGCGGTGTTACAGATACATCCCGCTCTGACGCTCTGCCTCCTGCTGGGTTTCCGCCGGCTTGGACTTCTCGGCGTGGAATTTCTGGATGGCTGCCAGCACCTCGGCAGGTTCATCGATCACCTGCAGCAGGTTCACGTCCTTGGGCGAGATCATGCCGTCGTCCACCAGGCGGGTCTTGATCCAGTCCACCAGGCCGGCCCAGAACTCGCTGCCCACCAGGATCACCGGCATCATGCGCGACTTGCCGGTCTGCATGAGGGTCAGTGCTTCGGTCAGCTCATCGAGCGTCCCGAAGCCGCCCGGCAGCACCACGTAGGCATCCGCATATTTCACGAAGGCCACCTTGCGCGCAAAGAAGTGGCGGAAGGACAGCGAGATGTCCTGCCAGGCATTGCCGTGCTGTTCGTGCGGCAGTTCGATGTTCAGGCCCACCGAGGGCGAAGCACCTTCGTAGGCGCCCTTGTTGGCAGCCTCCATGATGCCGGGGCCGCCGCCGGAGATGACGGCATAGCCGGCGTCGGAGATCAGGCGGGCGATCTCCACACACAGTTGATAATGGGGATTGTCGGGCTTGATCCGGGCAGAACCGAAGATGGAAACGGCAGGACGCAGCTCGGAGAGACGTTCGGTCGATTCGATGAATTCTGCCATAATCGTGAGTACATGCCACGACTCGCGCGCCTTCTTGGCCGTCGCGCGTTCGATGTCCCCCACCTCCCGCAGACGCGGGACATTTTTTCCTCTCTGTTCCATATGCAAAAAACCTTGTTGTTAGTTGATGGTTCCAGTTACCTCTATCGGGCCTTCCATGCACTGCCCGATATGCGTAACGCGGAAGGCGCGCCCACCGGTGCGCTGTACGGCATCATCAATATGCTGCGCCGACTGCGCAACGATTATCCCGCAAGTTACGTTGCCTGTGTGTTCGACGCCAAGGGCAAGACTTTCCGTGATGATCTCTATCCCGACTACAAGGCCACCCGCAAATCCATGCCGGAAGACCTGGCATTGCAGATCGAACCGATCCACGCCGCCGTGCGCGCCCTGGGCTGGCCGATCCTGATGGTCGAGGGCATCGAAGCCGATGACGTCATCGGCACGCTCTCGGTACAAGCCACCGCTGCCGGACTGGACACCATCGTCTCCACCGGCGACAAGGACATGGCCCAACTGGTCAACGAACACGTTACCTTGGTCAACACGATGAGCAATGAAGTTCTCGACATTGCCGGCGTGACTGCAAAATTCGGCGTGCCGCCCGAGCGCATCGTCGATTACCTGAGCCTCATCGGCGACACCGTCGACAACGTACCCGGCGTCGAAAAGTGCGGCCCCAAGACCGCCGTGAAGTGGCTCTCCGCCTATGGCTCGCTCGACGGCGTCATGGCCAATGCCGACAAGATCACCGGCGTGGTCGGCGAGAATCTGCGCAAGGCCCTGGACTGGCTGCCGCAAGGCCGAGTTCTGGTCACGGTCAAGACCGATTGCGATCTGTCGGAGCACATGAAGTCGATCCTCGAATCGCTGACCATGCAGCCGGTGGACAAGGAAGTGCTCAAGGATCTCTTCACCCGCTACAACTTCCGCACCTGGCTGCGCGAACTGGGCGAGGGCAGCGAGCCGGCGGGTGCCAAGGCCCCGCTGGTCGGTGCCAGCGCCGCTGCAGCACTGGAAGCGCCGGCCCAGGGTGGCCTCTTTGCTCCTGCGCCCAAGGTCGAGTACGAGACCGTGCTCACCGATGCGCAACTGGATCAGTGGATTGCCACCGTCAGCGCCGCCGAACTGACGGCCGTCGATACCGAGACCACCTCGCTGGATGCGATGCAGGCCGAGCTGGTCGGCATCTCGCTGTGCTGCGAGCCGGGCCGTGCTGCTTACATTCCGGTGGCGCACAACTACCAGGATGCACCCGAACAATTGTCGCGCGAGCACGTGCTCGCCAAACTGAAGCCGTGGCTGGAAGACGCCAGCAAGCCCAAGCTCGGCCAGCACCTGAAATACGACAGCCACATCTTTGCCAACTACGGCGTTCGTCTCGCTGGCGTGAAGCACGACACGCTGCTGGAATCCTACGTCTTCGAATCACATCGTCCGCATGACATGGACAGCCTGGCTGCACGTCATCTGGAGCGCAAGACCATCACCTATGCCGAGGTGTGCGGCAAGGGTGCGTCGCAGATCGGCTTCAATGAAGTGGCCATTGAACGCGCCACCGAATATGCTGCCGAAGATGCAGAAGTCACACTGGCCCTGCATCACGCCATGTGGCCGCAGATCGAGCATGATGACAAGCTGCGCTTCATCTACGAGAAGATCGAAGTCCCGACCTCGGTAGTGCTGCAGAAGATCGAACGCAATGGCGTGCTGATCGACAGCGAGCGCCTGGGCCAGCAATCGCACGATCTCGGCAAACGCATGCTGGAAATCGAACAGCAGGCCTACGACCTGGCCGGTCAGCCTTTCAACCTGAATTCGCCCAAGCAGCTGGGCGAGATCCTGTTCGGCAAGCTGGAACTGCCGGTGGTCAAGAAGACCGCCTCGGGCGCACCGTCCACCGATGAGGAAGTGCTGCAGAAACTGGCCGAGGATTATCCGCTGCCCAAGGTCCTGCTGGACTATCGCGGCCTGGCCAAGCTCAAGTCCACCTACACCGACAAGCTGCCCAAGATGATCAACCCGGCCACCGGCCGCGTGCATACCAACTATGCACAGGCGGTGGCGGTCACCGGTCGCCTGTCCTCCAACGAACCGAACCTGCAGAACATCCCGATCCGCACGCCCGAAGGACGCCGCATCCGCGAAGCCTTCGTCGCACCCGAAGGCTGCGTGATCGTCTCGGCCGACTATTCGCAGATCGAGCTGCGCATCATGGCGCACATCTCCGAAGACGAGAACATGTTGAAGGCCTTCGCCAACAACGAAGACATCCACAAGGCCACCGCCGCCGAAATCTTCGGCATCGCGCCCGAGCAGGTCGAGTCCGAGCAGCGCCGCTATGCCAAGGTCATCAACTTCGGACTGATCTACGGCATGAGCGCCTTTGGCCTGGCCGGCAACCTTGGCATCGAACGCTCTGCCGCGCAGATGTACATCGACAAGTACTTCATGCGCTTCTCGGGCGTGAAGCGCTACATGGATGAAACGCGCCTGCAGGCCAAGGCGCGCGGCTACGTGGAAACGGTCTTCGGCCGCCGCCTGTGGCTGCCCGAGATCAACTCGCCCAACGGCCCGCGCCGGCAAGGCGCCGAGCGCGCGGCGATCAACGCGCCCATGCAGGGCACCGCGGCTGACCTCATCAAGCTGGCCATGATTGCCGTGCAGGACTGGCTGGAGTCGACTGGCATGAAGAGCCGCATGATAATGCAGGTCCATGATGAACTGGTACTCGAAGTGCCTCAGGATGAGCTGGCGGTGGTGCGTGAAAAGCTGCCTGAATTGATGAAAAATGTTGCGGAGCTGAAAGTTCCCTTGCTTGCCGAGGTCGGAATCGGTAAGAATTGGGACGAAGCGCATTAATCTTCACCCCCTCACAGGAAAACGCGGCTTTCCGCTGTGCGATAGTGCAGGGGCGTGAACGATTAGGCAAAAAAGCAAGATTGGCAGGAAGGCAAGCTGACGCCGTGACGCGACCCGCGTGGTCAGCTGGCGTCAGCACCGCCGCCCAAGCCAGCACCTGAATGACAAGACAAGCAGACCGGCGTCGCAACCGCAGACGAACAAAGACGGGATGACGCCCTGGGTGGTACCGGACGGGGTCCGGGCAACCGAGGCTGAGGCAGGGAAGCAGGGGACAAGCACATTCATCACCGGCCATGACCGCATGCGGTCCGTGGCCGTCATCATCTCCGTCTTTCCGTCCGGCCTCCGATGAACACATGGGAGGAGACGTCATGAAGTCAGGAATGAAGGTAGGTACGCGCCTGGGATTGGGGTTTGCGTGGGTGGTCTTGCTGCTGGTGCTGGTGACCGGCTTCGGCATCTTCAACATGCACCAGGTACAGGGACGCTTCACCCACGTGGTGGAGGTCAAGAATCCCGAGAGCGCACTGGTCAAGGAGATGCTGGAGACCGTGGGCGAGCGCTCCATCTCGCTGCGCAACCTCATGCTGCCGGCCGCGCCCGAAGACGTGGACATCGAGGCGCAATACATCGAAGGCCAGACCCAGAAATACAAGGTCGCCGCGCAGAAGCTGCAACAGCTCTTTGCCGATTCTTCGGACACTTCCGAGGAAGAGAAGGCGGCCCTGCCCAAGATCCAGGCGCAGGCTGCTGCGGCCGAGAAGCTCATCAACGAAGCCGTCGAATTCGGCAAGCGCCGCGAAGCCTATGAACTGGCGCAATTCCTGAAGGAGCAATACCTTCCGGTGCAGAAATCCTGGCAGGTCGAACTGAAGGCATTGGCCGCACTGGAAGACAAACTCAACCGCGAAGCCGCCGACAGCAGCGCCGCCGCCTATGCCCGTGCGCGCCTGCTGATGCTGCTCATCAGCGCCATCGGCGTGGTCACCGCGATCCTGGCGGCGATCTGGATCACGCGCCAGATCCTGCGCAAGCTGGGTGGCGAACCGGACTACGCCGTGCAGATCGCCGGCCAGATTGCCGAAGGCGACCTGGCTGTCGTGATTGATACCCGCGCCGGTGACAACGACAGCCTGCTGGCGGCCATGCGCGTGATGCGCGACAAGCTCGCGGCGATCGTCTCGGAAGTGCGACGCGGTTCTGAAACCATCACTACCGCCTCGACCGAAATCGCACGCGGCAACCTGGACCTCTCCGGCCGCACCGAGCAGCAGGCTGGCGCGCTGGAAGAGACCGCCTCCTCCATGGAGCAGCTCAATTCCACCGTCAAGCAGAATGCCGAGAACGCCCACCAGGCCAACGACCTGGCGCTGGCTGCCTCCGACGTGGCGGTGCAGGGTGGCAGCATCGTCTCGCAGGTGGTGGAGACCATGCAGTCCATCAATGCCTCCTCGCAGAAGGTAGCCGACATCGTCAGCGTGATCGATGGCATCGCCTTCCAGACCAATATCCTCGCGCTCAATGCGGCGGTGGAAGCGGCGCGTGCGGGCGAGCAGGGGCGCGGCTTTGCAGTGGTGGCGTCCGAAGTGCGTTCGCTGGCGCAGCGCTCGGCCTCGGCCGCCAAGGAAATCAAGGTGCTCATCGGCGACTCGGTGGGCAAGGTGGAAAACGGCAGCAAGCTGGTCGAGCAGGCCGGCAGCACCATGACCGAGATCGTCACCAGCATCCGCCGCGTCACCGACGTGATGACCGAGATCACCCACGCCAACCGCGAGCAGAGCAGCGGCATCGAACAGGTCAACGAGGCCATCATCCAGATCGACGACATGACCCAGCAGAACGCCGCCCTGGTCGAACAGGCAGCGGCCGCAGCGCGTCAGCTGCAGGAACAGGCGGCCGGTTTGCAGCAACTGGTGAGCGTGTTCCGCATCGATGCGGCACAGGCGCGCGTGACTTCGTCCACTTCTGCAACTTATGCACAACCGGCTTCGGCTGAGCGCGTCATCGACGTCACGCCCGGTGCGCCGGAGCTGCCGGGCGGCAAAGCGGCACTGGCGGTGCAGGGGTGAAGCCGGGTCAAAACCTGGTCAAGCCGCGCTCAACACGTTCTGCCGATTGCGGTTAGACTCCGGCAGGGGATGAAGCCGGCGTGCGAAAAATGCCAGCTTGTCCGGTGCCATGAAAGCGGTCTGCAAGGACCGCTTTTTCATCTTGGCGCTCCCCCGCATCACCATCACTTCCACCACAACGAGGCCAAGTGCCACCAAGATGGAGAACCCGATGAACGACCTTCGCAATGATTTCAACAGCCTGCTGGGCCAGAGCAACCTGTCCGGCAACGCTGATCGCCGCACCTTCCTCAAGACTGCGCTGGGCACCGGCTTTGCCGCCGCCGTGCTGCCGGTGTGCGCGCAGACCATGATCAAGACCGATACCCAAGGCCTGACCGCAGGCGAGGTATCCATCGACGTCAACGGCCAGCGCGTGCCGGCCTATCGCGCCCAGCCCGAGGGCAAGACCGGCCTGCCGGTCATCATCGTGGTCTCCGAGATCTTCGGCGTGCATGAGCACATCGCCGACATCGCGCGCCGTTTCGCCAAGCTGGGCTACCTGGCCATCGCACCGGACTTCTTCGTGCGCCAGGGCAATCCCATGGCCTATACCTCCATTGCCGAGCTGCAGAAGGAAATCATTTCCAAGGTGCCCGATGCGCAGGTCATGGGCGACATTGATGCCTACGTGAAATGGGCCGGCGAGAACGGCGGCGACATCAAGCGCCTGGGTATCAACGGCTTCTGCTGGGGCGGCCGCATCGTGTGGCTCTACAGCGCCCACAACCCCCAGGTAAAGGCCGGGGCCGCCTGGTATGGCCGCCTGGTGGGCGACAAGACCGCGCTGTTCCCGCAACAGCCCATCGATATCGCGCCCACGCTGAAGACGCCGGTCATCGGCCTCTACGGCGGCAAGGACCAGGGCATCCCGGTATCCACCGTGGAGCAGATGAAGGAAGCCCTGCAGAAGGCAGGCAACAAATCCGAATTCCATGTGTACATGAATTCGGGCCATGCCTTCAACGCCGACTACCGTCCCAGCTATGTGGAGGCGGACGCCAAGGATGCGTGGAGCAAGGTCGTGGCTTTCTTCAAGCAGCATGGCGTGGCCTGATGTTGATGCAATAATTTGGCGAGCTTCTTGTTGGTGCGCTTCTGATGCAGATCAAGGCAGGGCGCACCAAGATGTGCAGCCCGCAGGCAAAGGGACGGAATTCTCCGTCCCTTTTTCATTGAACCGCAGAAAGAACACATGGGTTTACGGCGCTTCCGGCCTTGGCACGCCGTTTGCTAAAGAAGCGATTGAGTAGAAGCGGCTAGCAGTCGGTAACGAAGACACTTACCTTCTTGCGGGGCATTGCTCGTGACGCCATCGGAGCCTTCCGGTGGTCCCTCTCTTTTGACAGGACACGAGACCATGCACATTGCCCGAGCGCCTTCTCATTCTGCGTTGCCGTTTTTCGCAATACTCCCCCTGATCGATTCCCTTTCCGGCAATGCCATCCGAGGTGGGCGATGAACGCCGTCACCGATCGTTTCAATGGTAGTGCCGACACCACACTGCCTTTGCGGGTGAGGGCAGTGCGCCACGCGGCCGAAGGGATTCGTCTCTTTGAACTGGTGGCGCAGGAGGGTGCCGCGTTGCCGCCCTGGACGCCGGGCGCGCACCTGCGCCTGCATTTGCAAGACGGTCTGGTGCGTGCCTATTCCCTCTGCAATACGCCGCAACAGCGCGACTGCTATGTGATTGCCGTCAAGCGCGAGAGCGATTCGCGCGGTGGATCCGCCTTCCTGCATGAACAGGTGCAGGCGGGTATGGCGATCAGCGCATCGTCTCCCGTCAATGCCTTTCCCCTCATCGCCGACACCCGCGCGCCCTTGCTGCTGGCCGCTGGCATCGGCATCACGCCGCTGCATGCGATGGCCGCCGAGATGGCCGCGCAGGGCAGACGTCATCGCCTGCATTACTTCGCGCGCAGCCTGGCACACGCTGCATTTTTCCATGAACTGGCCGCCTGTTCGCAAGGCATGTCGCTGCACCTGGGGCTGGACGGTAGTGAGACCGAGCGTGCCATCGCAGCGGCGCTCGCAGCCGTGCCGTCTTCGTCGCCGCTCTATGTGTGCGGTCCTGCACCTTTCATCGAGGCCGCGCGCCGGCATGCGCAACTGGCGGGCTGGCGCGAGCAGGACATTCATTTCGAATGGTTCGCTGCGCCTGTGGTGGCGAATGTCGAATCGCAATCTGCTGCGCAGGCTTACGCCGAAGAGCACGTCTTCGAACTGGTCCTGCAGCGTTCCGGCCTGCGCTGCGACGTGCAGCCCGGCCAGAGCATCGTCGCTGCCGCCGCGCAACTGGGCGTGGTCATCGGCACCTCCTGCGGCGAAGGTTTCTGCGGCAGTTGCGAGAGCACCGTGCTGGACGGCCAGCCCCTGCATCGCGACAGCGTGCTCTCTGACGCCGAACGCGCCAGTGGCCGCCGCATCCTGCCCTGCGTATCGCGCTGTGCCGGCACGCGATTGGTTCTGGATCTGTAATTGGTTAGCACGCAAAGCAAGTTCAACCCACCTGGAGAGGAAGGCTATGAAGAAGCAATCGATGCAAAAGCGGACATTCCTGCGGCACCTGGCCGCGCTGTGGCTGGGCGCGGCTGCCCTGTCGGTGACGGGCCTGGCCCATGCCGAGGACAAGGTCACGCTGCTGTCGAACTGGTATGCGCAGGCCGAGCACGGCGGCTTCTACCAGGCGGTGGCCAAGGGTATCTATAAAAAATATGGGATGGATGTGACCATCAAGATGGGTGGTCCGCAGGTCAACAACATGCAGATCCTGGTGGCCGGGCAGGCTGACTTCAGCATGGGCTATGACTTCACGGTGATGAAGGGGATCGAGCAGGGACTGCCGCTGGTGACTGTCGGTACGTCCTTCCAGTCCGACCTGCAGGGCATGATGACGCATGATGATGTCAGCAGCTTGGGTGGTCTCAAGAGCAAGACCATCCTGGTCGCTGGCTCGGGCCAGTCGAGCTGGTGGCCGTGGCTCAAGTCCAAGTACGGCTACACCGATGCGCAGTCCAAGGCCTACACCTTCAACCTGCAGCCCTTCTTTGCCGATCCCAACATCGCGCAGCAGGCTTATCCCTCGTCCGAACTGTTCCAGGCCGACAAGGCCGGCGTGAAGAGCAAGTTCTTCCTCTTCGCCAGCGAAGGCTATCCGCCTTATGGCACCACCATCGTTACGCTGCAGAAGACCGTCGCCACCAAGCCTGACCTGGTGCAGCGCTTCGTCAAGGCGACTGCCGAAGGCTGGAAAAGCTACCTGGAAGACCCGGCACCGGCGAATGCCCTCATCAAGGCCGACAACAAGAACATGGGCGATGAGCAACTGGCCTATGCCCTGGGCAAGCTCAAGGAACTCAAGGTCGTCACCGGGGGGGATGCGGCCAAGATGGGCATCGGCGTGATGACCGATGAGCGCTGGAAACAGACCTATGACGTCATGGTCGCCACCGGCCTGCTCAAGGCGGGGACCGATTATCACAAGGCCTACACCACCCAGTTCGTCAAGGACATGAAGGTCATGCCCTGATGTTGTGACCCGCCGATCGCTGCTGCCTTGTGCTGTCCGCAGCAGCGATCCCCTTCGCGTGAGGACGCCATGATTCCCTACACAGTACCCATGACCGCGCGCCGCATTCCGGTGATCGATTTCGCCGATGCGTTCTCGCCCGAACTGGCCCGCCGCGAGGCGCTGGCCTGGGAGATCCACAAGATCTCGCGTGACGTGGGGTTCTTCTACCTGGTCAATCACGGTGTCGCGCCCTCGCTGGTCGAGCAGCAATTCGATTGGGCGCGGCGTTTCTTTGCCTTGCCCCAGACCAGCAAATCGGCCATCGACATGCGGCATTCTCCGTCCGGCTACGGATACGAGCGCATGGGCGCGCAGGCCCTCGATGAAGGATCGCCCGCCGATTTGAAGGAAGGCTTCCAGTTCGGCTTTGACATCGCGCCCGATCATCCGTATGTACAACGCGGCCTGCTGCGCTATGGCCACCACCTGTGGCCGCAGGATCTGCCGGGTTTCGAAGAGCACTCACGGCTGTATTACGACGCCGTGCGCGCCCTGTCGCATCGCCTGCTGGGCATGATCGCACTGTCGCTGGAGATGCCCGAGGATTTCTTCGAGCCGGTGCTGCAGGCACCCATCGCCACCCAGCGCATGCTGCACTATCCGCCCCAGCCTGACGGTGCCCGCCACAACCAGATCGGTGCCGGGGCCCATACCGATTGGGGCCTGGTCACCATCCTCGCGCAGGACGACATCGGCGGACTGGAAATCTGCAATGCCGATGGCCAATGGGTGAGCGCGCCTCCCATCGCGGAAAGTTTCGTGGTCAACATCGGCGACCTGTTGCAGCGCTGGAGCAATGACCTGTATCACAGCAATGCGCATCGCGTGCTCAATGCGGGCAGTGCACCGCGCTATTCCCTGCCGTTCTTCCAGGATGGCGACCAGGCGGCGGTGGTGGCCTGCCTGCCCAGTTGCTGTAGCGATGAACGCCCGGCGCGCTACGCCCCCTGCACCATCGGTGACTACCTGGAAATGAAAGTGAAGCAGACCTTCGGGGCGGTAGCGGCGGCCTGAGCTGCCGCATGACACCTCGAAGCCAATGTATTTCGGCGAAGGCGACCGTGTTGGCACGCCGGCCGGAACACTGCGAACCATGGCGTTCGCAGTCCAAGCAGAAGGAGCAGCCTCATGCTGGTAACTCAACAAAAAGTCTTGCGCAAGTTCTGGTACGCGCTCATGCCCGTCACGCAATTGAAGGATGGTCCGCAGCCCTTCACGCTGTTGGGAGAGAAACTGGTGGTATGGCTCAAGGAGGACGGCTCACCCGCAGCCTTGCAGGACCGCTGCTGCCATCGCACGGCGAGGTTGTCCAAGGGCTTCGTGGAAAACGGCAACATCGTCTGCGGCTATCACGGCTGGACCTTCAACGGCGAGGGCGCCTGCGTGCGCGTGCCGCAGAGCGTGGATGGCAGCGTGCCGTCCGGTGCCTGCGTGAAGTCGTATTTCTGCAAGGAACGCTACGGTTATGTATGGGTGGCGCTGGAAGAACCGCTGCGCGATATCCCGGAGTTTCCCGAGGATGGCGCGCCCGGCTATCGGCGCATCTTCCAGTTCTACGAGCGCTGGGAGACCAGTGCCCTGCGCATGATGGAAAACTCCTTCGACAACTCCCACTTCAGCTACGTGCATCGCGCCACCTTCGGCCTGTATGACCAGCCCAAGCCGGAGAAATACGAGATCGAGGAAACCGACTACGGCTTCGAAGCCGAAACCCGCGTGCCCATCAAGAACGTTCCGGCCAGCCATCGCGTCACCGGCAGCACCGCCGACACCACGGTGCGCCACATGTTCAACCGCTGGTACCTGCCCTTCGTGCGCCGCTTTGGCTGCACCTATCCGGAGAGCGGCCGCCATCACATCATCTACAACTGCGCCACGCCCATCGATGATGGTGCCATCATGCTGTCGCAATGGCTCTATCGCAACGATACCGAAGAAGAGTGTTCCGAAGCCGAGCTGATCGCCTGGGATGCCCCCATCCTGGTGGAAGACCGCGAGATCCTGGAGGCCACCGACCCCGATGCCTGCATCGA
This sequence comes from Herbaspirillum sp. Her4, assembly GCF_057961335.1. Lineage (NCBI taxonomy): Bacteria > Pseudomonadati > Pseudomonadota > Betaproteobacteria > Burkholderiales > Oxalobacteraceae > Herbaspirillum > Herbaspirillum sp. Her4. The sequence goes on from NZ_CM176330.1 coordinate 1,618,596, forward strand.
CGTGCGCCGCCGCCAGGAATTTCACATGGCCTCGGATCGGCCCGGTCTCATCATGCGCCGCATGCTGCTGCAATTGCTGGAAGAGCACGGCGAATCCGAAGTGTTCCGCATCCACCCCGCTGCATGAACCCGCCAGGAGATCCCATGGACAGAGATGAATTCGCCATGTCGCAGGCCGCGGCATGGGAGCAGGAGAGGGCGGCCGCAGCGGCTGCTGAGGCGGGTACGCCGCCGGTGCTGTCGGCACAGCGGGTGGAGAAGACCTATCGCAACGGCACGCGCGCGCTGGACGAGGTGAAGCTCGATATCGGGCGCGGCGAGTTCGTCTCGCTGCTGGGGCCGTCGGGCTGCGGCAAGAGCACCTTGCTGAAGATGTTTGCCGGGCTGGAAGAACCGTCCCACGGCCACATCCGCTGGTGGGGCGGCAACCTGGCCACGGTGGGCACGCCTGAACGCACGCTGGCCATGGTGTTCCAGGAAGCCACCCTGATGCCCTGGGCCACGGTGGAGCAGAACGCAAGGCTGCCGCTGGAGCTGCGCCACGTGCCGCGCGCGCAGGCCGATGCGCGGGTGGCCGAGGCCTTGAAACTGGTGGGCCTGGAAAAATTCCACAAGGTGCTGCCGCGCGAACTGTCGGGCGGCATGCAGATGCGGGCGTCCATTGCCCGTGCGCTGGCGACCTCGCCCAATCTGCTGCTGATGGATGAACCCTTCGGGGCTCTGGATGAATTCACCCGCAACAAGCTCGACGCCGACCTGCGCGACATCTGGAGCAAGCAGGACCTGACCGTGGTCTTCGTCACCCACAGCATCTATGAAGCGGTGTTCCTGTCCTCGCGCGTGATCGTGATGGCAGCCCGCCCCGGGCGGGTGATTGCGGATGTGGCCATCGAGGTGGACGGTCCGCGCGATGAAGCTTTCCGTATTTCGGCCCCCTTCATGCAGTACTGCAAGACGCTTTCCGATTACCTCACGCTGGCCAACCAGCAAGGAGACGGCCATGAAGCCCAACACTGATCCGCTGGTCAATCGTCCCGGGTTCTGGCGCGTGGTCGCGCCGCTGTCCATTGGCATCGCCCTGCTGCTGATGTGGCAGATCGTCTGCACGCTGCTGGAGGTGCCGCCTTACCTGGTACCCACGCCCGCGCTGATTGCCAAGACCCTGGTGGCCGATTGGGGCATGCTGATGGAGTCGCTGCTGGTCACGCTGAAGATCACCTTCCTGGCCTTCGTGCTGGCGGTGATCCTGGGCGTGTCCATCGCTTTCGTGTTCGTGCAGAGCCGCTTTATCGAGGTCAGTCTCTTCCCTTACGCGATCATCCTGCAGGTCACGCCCATCGTCGCCATCGCTCCGCTCATCATCATCTGGGTCAAAGACACCACGGCCGCGCTGACGGTATGCGCCACCATCATGGCGCTGTTCCCCATCATCTCCAACACCACGCTGGGACTGCGCAGCGTCAATCCGGGCCTGCTCAACCTGTTCCGGCTCAACAAGGCCACGCGCTGGCAGACCTTGCGCCGCCTGCGCATTCCCAGTGCCTTGCCGTATTTCTTTGGCGGCCTGCGTATTTCAAGCGGGCTGGCGCTGATCGGGGCGGTGGTGGCCGAGTTCGTGGCGGGCACCGGTGGAACCGGATCGGGACTGGCCTACCAGATCCTGCAGGCGGGTTTCCAGCTCAATATTCCGCGTCTGTTTGCGGCCCTGCTGCTCATCACGCTGACCGGCATCCTGCTGTTCTGGCTGATGAGTGCGCTTTCGCGCGCCATGCTGGCCGGCTGGCATGAGAGCGAGATGGCATGATGACGACTGTCCAAGGAGCCGACCTGTCATGAACACTTTCTTGATCCGCAACCTGCAGGCCATCCTCACCGGCCTGCCCGGCGAGGCCGCGCGCCACGCCGGTCCCGACATCCGCGTGGCCGATGGGGTGATTGCCGCCATCGGAAAGCTCGACGCACTGCCCGGTGAGAACGTGATCGATGCCAGCGATTGCGTGGCCTATCCGGCCTGGGTCAATACCCATCATCACCTGTTCCAGTCGCTGTTGAAGGGGGATCCGCTGGGCATCAATGCCACGCTCACGCCCTGGCTGGCGGCCACGCCTTATCGCTATCGCGCCAAATTCGATGCCGAGCTGTTCCGCCTGGCTGCGCGCATCGGCATGGTCGAACTGATGCGCTCGGGCTGCGGCACGATTGCCGATCACAACTACCTGTATTACCCCGGCATGCCGTTTGATACCTCGGAGATCCTGTTCGAGGAAGCGGAGAAGCTGGGACTGCGCTTCGTGCTGTGCCGGGGCACCGCCACCCGCACGCGGCAGCTGGAGGCGGAGTTGCCCAGTGCACTGCGTCCGGAGACGCTCGATGCTTTCCTGACCGACATGCAGCGCCTGGCCAGGCGCTTCCATGATCCCGCGCCCGCTTCGATGCGGCGCGTGGTGATGGCACCGACCACGCCGCTGTATTCGGCGGCCCCGGAGGAAATGCGTACCATCGCCGATGCCGCGCGGGCGTTGGGTTTGCGACTGCATAGCCATCTCTCGGAGACCGTCGGCTACCAGGACAGCGCACACGCCATGCATGGCTGCCGCCCGGTGGAATTTTGCGAGCGCATCGGTTGGCTGGGGCCAGACGTGTGGTTTGCGCATCTGGTGAAGCTCGATGCCGAGGAAATTGCCTTGCTGGGAAGTACCGGAACGGGCATCGCCCATTGCCCGCAAAGCAATGGTCGCCTGGGCAGCGGCATCGCCCCGATCCGGGCGCTGGAGGCAGCGGGCGTGCCGGTGTCCATTGGCGTGGATGGTGCGGCCTCCAACGAGGCGGCCGACATGATCTCGGAAACGCACGCCGCCTGGCTGATGCAGCGCGCCCGGCGCGGCCAGGAGGCGACTCCGACGTTCCGGGGCGGGGCTTTCGAAGGCGGTGCCGATGAAGCGACGGTGGAGGATGTGGTGCGCTGGGGTACGACCGGTGGCGCCCGGGTGCTTGGCCTGGACGGACTGCAGGGCCTGCAGGTGGGTCAGCAAGCTGACATTGCCTTGTACCGGCTGGATGATCCGCGCTACTTTGGCTTGCATGATCCGGCCATCGGCCCCGTGGCCTCGGGTGGGCGGCCTTTCCTGAAGGCAATGTGGGTCGGCGGCCGCGCCGTGGTTCGCGATGACGCCATCCCCGGCGTGGATCTGGCCGAACTCGGTGCGCAGGCGAGGCAGGCTGTCAAAAAGATGCTCGAAGGCAATTGAGGCTGGCAAAGCCGGCTGCATGCGGCCGGCTTTGCGCGCGCTGCCCCACGAGCCACATGGGATCCCGGCCAAAACTGCTAAAATGCCGGGATGATCAAGAGACGCAATTCTCCCTTCAGTTTCTCAGCCGAGGATTTCGACGAATCCGTGGATTCCTTTGGCGCTTTCGACCCATTCCATTCCGACGCCCCTTCCCGCCACGCTGCCGGCTCCGATGCCAGCGGCCAGGCCGAGGGCGACGATGCCGCTGACGAGGTCCGTCCCCCGCTGGAACTGGACCTGACCAATCATTTCCTGATCGCCATGCCGTCCATGCTGGACCCGATCTTCGGCGGCACCGTGGTCTATCTTTGCGAGCACAACCACAACGGCGCGCTGGGCGTGGTCATCAACAAGCCCACCGACATGACCATGGATGTGCTGTTCGACCGCATCAATCTCAAGCTGGAGATCCGGCCCGACACCCCCGATGCCATGCCCGAGCTGTATCGCCGCCCGGTCATGTTCGGCGGCCCGGTGCAGGTGGAGCGCGGCTTCGTGCTGCATTCGACCTCGGAAAAATATTCCTCGACCCTGCAGGTTACCGATGAGGTCGCGCTGACCACCTCCAAGGACGTGCTCGAAGCGGTGGCCCACGGTGATGGCCCCGAGCGCGTGCTGGTCACCCTGGGTTGCTCGGGCTGGAGCCCGGGCCAGCTCGAAGGCGAGATCGGCCGCAATGGCTGGCTGACGGTCAAGGCTGACCCTGCCATCATTTTTGAGTTGCCGGTGGAGCAACGCTTCACGGCGGCGCTGGCCCTCTTGGGCATCGATCCGGTGATGCTGTCCGGCGACGCCGGCCGGGCCTGAGGGAGCGGGGACGTTTGGATACCATCCTGGCCTTCGACTTCGGCTTGAAGCGCATCGGCGTGGCCGTGGGCAATACCGGCCTGAAGCAGGCGCAGCCGCTGGCGGTGATCAGCGAAGCGACCAACGACGGCAAGTTCGCGGCCATTGCGCGCCTGATTGCGGAGTGGCAACCGGCGCGCTGCGTGGTCGGCCTGCCCCTGCATCCGGACGGTGCCGAGCACGAGATGAGCGTGCGCTGCCGCCGCTTTGCCAACCAGTTGCACGGCCGCTACGGGCTCGAGGTCACGCTGGTGGATGAACGCTACAGTTCGGCGGTCATCCAGCACCAGCGCGGCGAACAGATCGACGACCAGGCGGCCGCCATCATTTTGCAGCAATACTTTGACGACGCACATTCATGAGCACAACACCTTCCCAGCTTGATGCAGAAGCGCTGTACCAAACCTTGGTACAGCAGATCCAAGCCGGCCTGCAGGGCGCAACCGAGGTTGCGCTGGTGGGCATCCACTCCGGCGGTGCCTGGCTGGCTGAACGCCTGGCTACCGAACTGGGCCTGGCCGAGCGCCTGGGCTTCGTCGACGTGTCCTTTTACCGTGACGATTTTTCCGAGAAGGGCCTGCGCGCTGACGTGAAGCCCAGCCAAATTCCCTTCGATGTCGAGGGGGCCACCATCCTGCTGGTCGACGACGTGCTCTACACCGGCCGCACTACACGGGCCGCCATCAACGAACTGTTCGACTATGGCCGTCCGGCGCGCGTGCTGCTGGCGGCGCTGGTGGACCGCGGTGGCCGCGAGCTGCCCATTGCCGCCGATTTCGTCGCGGCCTCGGTCGAACTCAGCAAACAAGAAAACCTGCAACTGCAACGCGCCGACGACGGCCGCTTCTCCCTTACGGTGGTCCATGCTTAATCCCCAACTCAACAAAAACGGCGAACTGCAACACCTGCTGACCATCGAGGGCCTGCCGCGCTCGATCCTGACGCACATCCTCGATACTGCCTCGTCCTTCGTCAGCATCGGCGACCGCGAAGTCAAGAAGGTGCCGCTGATGCGCGGCAAGAGCGTCTTCAACCTGTTCTTCGAGAACTCCACGCGCACCCGTACCACCTTCGAGATCGCCTCCAAGCGCCTCTCGGCGGACGTGATCAACCTCAACATCCAGGCCTCCAGTACCAGCAAGGGCGAGTCGCTGCTGGACACCATCGACAACCTGGCGGCCATGCACGCCGACATGTTCGTGGTGCGCCACGCGCAATCGGGCGCGCCCTTCCTGATCGCCAAGCACCTGATCGATACGAAGCAGTCACACGTCCACGTGGTCAACGCCGGTGACGGCCGCCACGCGCACCCGACCCAGGGTCTCTTGGACATGTACACCATCCGTCACTACAAGAAAGACTTCACCAACCTGCGTGTGGCCATCGTCGGCGACATCCTGCACAGCCGCGTGGCGCGCTCGGACATTCACGCGCTGACCACCTTGGGCGTGCCGGAAGTGCGCGCCATCGGTCCGCGTACCTTGCTGCCCAGCGGCCTGGAGCAGATGGGCGTGCGCGTCTTCCACAACATGGAAGAGGGCTTGAAGGATGTGGACGTCATCATCATGCTGCGATTGCAGAACGAGCGCATGAGCGGTGCCTTGCTGCCGTCGGCGCAGGAGTTCTTCAAGAGCTACGGCCTGACCCCGGAACGCCTGGCCCTGGCCAAGCCGGATGCCATCGTCATGCACCCCGGCCCGATGAACCGCGGCGTGGAAATCGATTCGGCCGTGGCCGATGGTGCACAGGCCGTGATCCTGCCGCAGGTGACCTTCGGCATTGCGGTGCGCATGGCGGTCATGAGCATCGTGGCTGGCAATTGAATTGAGTGTGGTGTCCTGAATCTGCCCTTCGATACGCCGCTGCGCGGCTACTCAGGGCGAACGGAGTCGATGTTTGACGATCCCGTTTCACCTGAGCCCGTTCGGGCTGAGTAGGCCCGCAGGGCCGTATCGAAGTCAGCGCACGGTGTGCGCGATCAGAAGTAGAGGTGAGCATGGCGTTTTATGTTTATCTTTTACGCTGTTCGGATGGAAGCTATTACGTAGGCCATACGGACAATATCGAGACGCGGATTGCACAGCATCAGTCTGCTGCATTGAAGTGCTATACCTCGACTCGGCTGCCGGTGCAGTTGCTGAAGACGGAAAGCTTCGATACCAGAGATGAGGCTCTGGCAGCGGAGCGACAATTGAAGGGCTGGACTCGCAGGAAAAAAGAAGCCTGGCTCGCAGGAAATTTTGAAGAATTAAGACGACTCGCTAAAAAGACATTCAACTGATGAAACTGCATATCAAGAACGGCCGCCTGATCGACCCGGCCAACGGCATCGATGCCCAGCAGGATGTGTATGTGGCCGCCGGCAAGATCGTTGGCGTCGGCCAGGCCCCGGCCGACTTCGTGGCCAACAAGACCATCGACGCTACCGGCCTGATCGTGGCTCCCGGCCTGGTGGACCTGTCGGCCCGCTTGCGCGAGCCCGGCTACGAATACAAGGCCACGCTGGAATCCGAAATGCAGGCCGCCATCCAGGGCGGCGTGACCAGCCTGGTCTGCCCGCCGGATACCGACCCGGTGCTGGACGAACCTGGCCTGGTGGAAATGCTCAAGCACCGCGCCCGCTCGCTGAATCAGGCCCACGTCTATCCGCTGGGCGCGCTCACCGCCGGCCTCAAAGGAAAAGCGCTGACCGAAATGGCCGAGCTGACCGAAGCCGGCTGCATCGGCTTCTCGCAAGCCGAAGAGCCGATCACCGATACCACCGTGCTGCTGTCGGCCCTGCAATACGCCAAGACCTTCAACTACACCGTCTGGCTGCGCCCGCAGGACCCGCACCTGGGCCGCACCGGCATCGCCCACAGCGGCCCGGCCGCTTCGCGCCTGGGTTTGTCGGGCGTGCCGGTGATGTCGGAGACCATTGCGCTCTATACCCTGTTCGAACTGATGCGCGCCACCGGTGCCCGCGTCCACCTGTGCCGCATGTCCTCGGCCGCCGGTCTGGAGCTGGTGCGCCAGGCCAAGAGCGAAGGCCTGCCGGTGACCTGCGATGTGGGTGTACACCACATCCATCTGTGCGACCTGGACATCGGCTTCTTCGATTCCAATGCCCGCATGACGCCGCCGCTGCGCTCGCAGCGCGACCGTGAAGCGATCCGCACGGCCTTGCTGGATGGCACCATCGATGCCGTCTGCTCGGATCACACCCCGGTCGATGACGATGAGAAGCTGCTGCCCTTCGGCGAAGCCTCGCCGGGCGCAACCGGCCTGGAACTGCTGCTGTCGCTGTCGCTGAAGTGGGCGCTGGAGACTGAAGGCGAGGGCAAGGAAGTACTGTCCAAGGCCATCTCCAAGGTGACCCATCGCGCCGCCAAGGTGGCTGGTCTGAAGGCCGGCAACCTGGCCGTGGGCAGCGTGGCCGACCTGTGCCTGTTCGATCCCAATACCTTGTGGAAGGTGCAGGGCTCGGCACTGGCCAGCCAGGGCAAGCACACCCCGTTCCTGGGCTATGAGCTGCCGGGCGTGGTCAAGGCGACCATCGTCTCGGGGCATATTGCCTTCGAGCGCTGAAAACCTGTCGCTTGATTTTCAGTTTGATTTTTTCTTGATCGATGGTTGATTGCGGGCAACTTCGATCTTGAATTTCGATCAAGCCGTTTTTCGTCACGACGATTCGATCACGACCTCATCAAGACCCGAATACGCCATGTTCGTTTTCCGTTTGCTGCGCCTGGTCGCGCATCTCTTCAAGGGCATGGCGGTCTGTGCCTTCCTGTTCCCGTTCACCTCCGAGAAGGGGCGGGAGGCGCACATCCGGCGCTGGTCGCGCAAGCTGCTGCGCATCTGCGGCATCGCCATCAAGATCGACAGCCCGCTGCCGATTCCGCGTTCGCTGCTGGTGTCCAATCATGTGAGCTGGTTGGACATCTTCGTGGTCAATTCTCTGCAGCCCTGCCGTTTCGTGGCCAAGTCGGAAATCCGCAGCTGGCCCCTGATCGGCTGGCTGTGCGCCAAGACCGGCACCATCTTCATTTCGCGCGGCAAGGCCAGCGACGTGCGGCGCATTTTCAAAGGCCTGGTGGAAAGCATCGAGAAGGACGAGCACGTCGCCTTCTTCCCCGAAGGCACGACCGCCGCGCAGGGCACGCTGCTGCCTTTCCACGCCAACCTGTTCGAGGCCGCCATCGATGCCAAAGCCCCGGTGCAGCCGTATGCGCTGCGTTATGTGGATGGCGAGGGCCGGCTGCATCCGGCGGCTGATTTCATCGGGGACATGTCCATCGCCGAGAGCATCATGAGCATCCTCAAGTCCAAGGGGATGACGGCCGAACTGAAGCAATTGCCCCTGATCAGCACGGACGGCGCGCATCGCCGCGACCTCGCGCGCACTGCGCGTGAAGTCATTGCCACCGGACTGGGATACTCGCCGGAATCGCTCAGCCCGGCCGCCGCGCCTGCGGACACTGCACCTGGAACAGCGCCCGATCCTCAAGTCGCACCGCACTGAGCTTGCCGCCCCAGACGCATCCGGTGTCGAGAGCGATCAGGTTGGGGCGCATCACCAGACCCAGTGTGGACCAGTGACCGAAGACCACGGTCACGTCTTCGGTCCTCCTCCCTGGTACCTCGAACCAGGGCATCAGTCCTTCCGGCGCTGCCGCCGCGCCTTCCTTCACCGCAAAATCCATCGTCCCGTCCGCCTGGCAGAAGCGCAGGCGGGTGAAGGCATTGATGATGCAGCGCAGGCGCTCGTGGCCGGTCAGGTCATCGCTCCAGCGATCGGGCTGGTTGCCGTACATGTGGCGCAGGAAGTCCATCCACTGGTTGCTGCGCAGCATGGTTTCCACTTCGCTGGCCAGGGCCAGGGCTTGTTGCAGGTCCCATTGGGGCAGCACGCCGGCATGCACGATCAGGTGGCCTTGTTCGTGGATGGCCAGGGGACGATGGCGCAGCCAGTCGATAAGCTCCTCACGGTCGGGGGCGTTGAGGATATCGTCGAGGGTGTCGTCGCGGTGCGCCGGGCGGATGCCGCAGGCCACGGCCAGCAGGTGCAGGTCATGGTTGCCCAGGACGGACCGGGTGCGCTCGCCCATCTGCATCACTGTGCGCAGGGTGTGAAGGGATTGGGGGCCGCGGTTGATGAGGTCGCCGGCGAAGATGAGGCGCCAATGGCTGCGGTCCGCGCCAAGCTGGCCGAGCAATGACTGAAGGGGCTGGAGGCAGCCTTGCAGGTCACCGACGACATGAGTCGAGGAGTGTTTCATGATGTTAAATTTCTTACGATCATTGTGATGATGTATTAAAGTGATGGTTTGCATCATAAGCGCGTCATTATGACGCTCACAGGTTGCAATCACATTATCCGAGTCTCACTTCATGATGAATCGATGCATCTCTTTGGCGATTCGTATCCGCGCGCGCATGCGTCGTCCAAGCGTCAAAGCGAAAGAAGAGCGTTGCGCGCACTTGATGGAGTCTGCCAGACTGGCCTTGGAAGAGGGTAGATATGAGGCCGCGCTTCCGCTGTACGAAGCTTGGTGCAACAAAATGCCTGCTGATTTGTCTGGCCATGTTGGCCTCGGAATCTGCCTGCTGGAGCTAAGTCGCGCCGAGGAATGCGTACGCCGGATGGAGGCAGTGCGCGCTACGCTGCCCGAGCATGAGCTGGTCCTGGGTTTGCTCGCTCGTGCCTACGCAGCTTTGAGAAATGCCGATGCCCTGCTGGATGCCTGGCAGCGGTGGAATGCCTGCGTTGGCGACCGGGCCACAGCCGAGTTCTTTGCACAGACTGTTCACATGTGGGGCTTGCTGGGTGGCGAGCTCAGTGCATCCCAAGGGGCTGATCCTATGCTCCAGCGGCTGATCTACCAGCCAGACGCTACGGTGGCTGCCGATGCTGTGCCAGCGCTGTGTAATGCGATGTTCCATTTTCATGAATATGACAGGCCGGTCTTTCTGCAGCGAATGGCTCACATTCGTAGGTTCTGCGTGTTGCACGGCATCGATGGGCAGCGATGCAAGGCCGCAGCTGTCCTGGTGCTGACCTTTGATCTGGTCGACGACGCGCAACGGCGCCTTTTGCTAAGGCAATACTTGGCTGGATTCGAGGTGTACTCGCATTGGGCATTCGTGTTGATCGGCAGCGCCTTCAACGAAATCTGGGACGCTGCCTTGCGCCAAACCGTGAAAAATGTCGGGATTGTCGGCGGATTGTTGGCGGAGAGTACCGTGCACTTTGGTCAATGCCGTCCGGAAACCCTGTATCGCTATTTTTTGCTGGCAAGTGTTTGCAATCCGCCTGTACGTGGGGCTTTGGCCGAAGAGGTGGGGCGGCGTCCTCCAGAAGCGCTGGGGGCTGTCTGCGCTGATCTTGTCAGGCTGATGACTGCGCATCGCAACTCCAATGCGCGCCATGACCAATCGACGATGCGCCCGACTCGTCGGCTCAAGATTGCGGTTTGCGTATCGGGCCAGTTGCGTGGTTTCCAGCAGTCGTTCCAAAGCTGGCGGCACCTTGGTCTTCATGACCATGAACCGACTTTTTTTGTGCATACTTTGCGCGACACGGGTGCCGGTGCTCCCGTGCCGCCCAAAGATGAGCGGTGCTTGCCGCCAGCATTTTCCAGGGCATATCGCCACGCGTGGCAGCAGCATGGCGCGGCGGTGATGCGCGAACGCTATCCGGCCTTTTTCTCCCTTTGGAGGGGATGCAGCGAAGAAGCCCGTGTAGATGAGCTGGCAGCTTTTTACGGTACTCCGCACGTCTGGGTGGACGATGAGCGCGATGAGGCATTTCGGCGTATGAGCAATGCTGAAAAAATGTACTACAAGATCGAGCGTTGCAATAAGGCAGTCAAGGCCCTTCGAGAGCAGTTCGACCTGGTAGTGCGCTTGCGTCCGGATATGTTGCTTACGGGCAACGCAAAACTGGATTGGTCCTTCATATACCAGAATTGCCATATGAATGATGTTCTTTATAGTGAGCACTATTCGAGATATCTGTTCCCTAATATCGGTTATGCGATGCCGGATCAGTTCGCCATTGCCAGACCCGAGGTCATGGACTCCTACGCAAATGCTTACCGCATGACCCAAGACAATCATACGCGGAAGGTCTTTGAACATCTTCCCACCCGATGCCTGGCCCATCGCAATGTGGCTTATTCCACCCTGTATGGGGCAGTCGACGTGGTGGCCATGCCGCTGGCCTGCACATTGGTATCGACTTATCGCCCATCCCCGGCCGATATGGTTGCGGCACTCTTGCAAGATGCCTTGGGGCGGATGGACGAAACGGACCTGCAGTTGTTAAACGTTGCAAGGGAAATGCATTGACGCGCTCTTGTTCAAAAGACAGGTGGCAGGGGAAATGCAAGCGAAGTCGCTGCAACTTTGGTAGTGAGAATCATCCTCGTTTGTGGTCCTGCGAACCCCTCTTTCCACCCTGGATGCACTTGCTTGATGCAGAACGCGAATGTTAGACTCCGACTCGAATAAAACCTGATTGGTATACTGACCAGTTAGATCGTTTACAACGCAGCCCATTCGCAGCATTCCTTCCCGCGGGGGAGGCTGTGGATGGGCCGCGTCGTTTTATAGGTAGCAATCAGTCAAATCGTCTGGGAAAAATTAATGAGTATTCTTGTTACCGGTGGCGCCGGATTCATTGGATCCAATTTCGTGCTTGACTGGTTTGCCCAAAGTGACGAGCAAGTCATCAATCTCGATAAGCTGACCTACGCCGGTAATCCTGAAAACCTGGCCCCCCTTTCCACTCATTCCGGGCATGTTTTCGTTCAGGGCGATATCGGCGATACCGGGCTGGTCAATGAGCTATTGAAAAAGTATCAACCGCGTGCGGTGGTGAACTTTGCTGCCGAGTCGCATGTGGACCGTTCTATCCTTGGCCCTGAAATTTTTGTGCAGACCAATGTGATTGGCACGTTCAGACTGCTCGAGTCGGTGAAGTCCTATTGGCAGACACTCGAGGGGCAAGAGTGCGAGTCCTTCCGTTTCCTTCATGTTTCTACCGATGAAGTTTATGGGTCGCTTGAGGCGGATGCGCCTGCCTTTACCGAGCGGCACCAATATCAACCCAACAGCCCTTATTCAGCCAGCAAGGCGGCCAGCGACCATATGGTCCGTGCTTACCATCACACCTACGGCCTGCCTGTGCTGACGACCAATTGCTCGAATAATTATGGCCCTCTTCATTTTCCCGAGAAGCTGATTCCACTTGTGATCGCCAATGCGCTTGCTGGTGAACTGCTGCCTGTCTATGGCGACGGGCTCCAGCGACGCGACTGGCTGTACGTCAAGGATCACTGCTCGGCCATTCGTGTGGTTCTGCAAAAGGGAAAGGCTGGTGAAGTCTATAACGTCGGCGGTTGGAACGAACAATGCAATATCGACATCGTGAGCCGTATATGTGCGTTGCTTGATGAATTCCGTCCCCGTGCTGATGGGGTGTCTTACAGCACCCAGATCCGCCATGTTGCCGACCGGCCAGGGCACGACCGCCGCTACGCCATTGACGCCACCAAGATCGAGAGCGAGCTCGGCTGGAAGCCGGCTGAGACCTTCGAGACAGGTATTCGCAAGACGGTCGAGTGGTATCTCGATAATCAGGGGTGGACTGAGCGCGTGCGTTCGGGCGCCTATCGTGAATGGCTGCAACAGAATTATTCTGATCGAAGCGTATGAAGATACTTCTTTTCGGTTGCGACGGGCAGGTCGGTTGGGAACTGCAGCGTAGTCTGGCAGTGCTTGGCGAGCTGATCTCTTTGCGTCGCACCGATGACCGCCGTTGTGGCGATCTGACCAATCTCGACGGCATCGCGGCAACAATCAAGGAGATCCGACCGGATGTGATTGTCAACGCCGCAGCCTATACCGCTGTGGACAAGGCCGAATCAGACAAAGACACGGCAGCGCTGATCAATGCTCGCGCGCCCGGTGTCATGGCGCGAGAAGCTGCTGCCATCGGTGCTTTGCTGGTGCATTATTCCACCGACTATGTGTTCGACGGCAGCGGCGTTTCGCGCTGGAAGGAAAACGATGCCGTTGCGCCCCTCAGTGTCTATGGCCAGACCAAGCTGGAGGGCGAGCTGGCCATCGTGGCAAGCGGTTGCCGGCACCTGATTTTGCGTACCAGTTGGGTGTATGCCGCGCGTGGCAGCAATTTTGCCAAGACAATGCTGCGCCTGGCCGCATCCCGCGAAACGCTCAATGTTGTTGCAGACCAGATTGGCGCTCCTACCAGTGCAGAATTGCTGGCCGATGCGGCGGCTCACGCCATTTCCCGCTGCATGGCCCAATCCGGCCTGGATGGCATCTATCATCTGACGGCTGCCGGTGAGGTGTCATGGCATGGCTATGCAAGGTTCGTGATCGACTACGCGCGTCAGGCCGGAGTGGAGCTTCTGGCCACTGCCGAACAAGTATTTCCGGTTTCCTCCAGCGAGTTTCCCGTAGCAGCCCAGCGTCCGCTTAATTCGCGGCTGGATACCACCAAATTCCGCGAGACGTTCGGGGTTCGTCTGGCTCCCTGGCAGGACGGCGTTGTCCGTATGCTGGCTGAAATAACAGAGAAAAAGATATGAGTCTAAAAGTTCGTAAGGGCATCATTCTGGCCGGAGGTGCCGGTACCCGTTTGCATCCAGTGACCAAGGTCGTGTCCAAGCAACTGCTGCCGGTGTACGACAAACCGATGATCTACTACCCGTTAAGCACATTGATGCTTGCGGGAATCAGGGAAGTTCTGATCATCTCGACCCCCCAGGACACGCCGCGCTTCGAGCAGCTGTTGGGGGATGGGCGCGACTGGGGGATGCAGATTTCATATGCCGTGCAGCCCAGCCCGGACGGGCTGGCACAAGCATTTATCATTGGCCGTGAATTTCTCGCCGATTCGCCCAGCGCCCTGGTGCTGGGCGACAATATTTTCTACGGCCACGATTTGCAGCCGATGCTCGAGGATGCATCGCGGGCGAGCGAGAATGCCACTGTTTTTGCTTACCACGTACAGGATCCCGAGCGGTATGGCGTGGTTGGGTTCGACGAGCAGGGACGAGCGACTTCGCTGGAAGAGAAACCAGCGGTTCCAAAGAGCAACTACGCAGTGACCGGGCTTTATTTTTACGACGGCCGTGCGCCCGAGCTGGCCGCTTCGCTCAAACCGTCGGCGCGAGGCGAGCTGGAAATCACCGACCTCAATCGTATCTATCTCGAGGAGGGCAAGCTCAACGTCAAGATGATGGGGCGCGGCTACGCTTGGCTTGACACCGGTACCCATGAAAGCTTGAGCGAGGCCGGCAGGTTCATCCAGATTATTGAAGAGCGTCAGGGACTCAAGGTTGCCTGTCCTGAAGAGATCGCTTTCCGCAAGGGGTTCATCGACGCCGCGCAGCTTGAGAGCTTGGCGCAGCCTTTGATCAAAACCGGCTACGGAAAGTATTTGAAACGTATCGTTGAAGGTGGTTGAGAGATGAAGGCCATTCCGACTGGTATCAAGGATGTCGTGATCATCGAGCCGCAAGTGTTCGGTGACGCCCGAGGTTATTTCTACGAGAGCTTTAACGAACGCAAATTTAACGAGTTGATTTGCCGGGAAGTGAAGTTCGTGCAGGACAATCAGAGCCGCTCGGCGCGTAATGTGCTGCGCGGGCTTCACTACCAGATTCAGCAAGCCCAAGGTAAGCTGGTACGAGTGATTCAAGGCAGTGTGTACGATGTGGCAGTGGATATCCGCCGACAATCCCCTTCCTTCGGCCAATATGTAGGGGTAGAGCTGAGTGCAGACAACAAAAGGATGCTGTGGATTCCAGAGGGTTTTGCGCACGGGTTCGTCGTACTGTCAGATAGCGCTGAATTTGTCTACAAGACCACCGACTATTGGGCGCCCGAACATGAGCGCTGCATTGCCTGGAACGACCCTGCCATCGCCATCGAGTGGCCTGAACTCGACGGCCAGCCCCTCGTTTCTGCCAAGGATGCGCAAGGCGTGAATCTGCTCTCGGCTGAAGTATTCGAATGACCCGCTAGTGCCGTATAAAGTAACTACTGGAAATTTATATGCTCAATATCGTAATTCCGATGGCCGGCGCCGGAAGCCGTTTTGCCAAGAACGGTTATAAGGATCCCAAGCCTCTCATTCCCGTCCATGGCGTGCCGATGATCAAGCTGGTGATTGATAATCTGCGTCCTGCGGTTCCCCATCGTTTCATTTTCATCTGTCAGAACGCGCATATTGCAGCTTACGGCCTTACCGAGAAGCTCGCCGACTGGGCGCCAGGCAGCATCATGATCGGCATCGATGGTGTCACGGAAGGGGCGGCCTGTACGGTACTGACCGCCAAGCAATACATCAACAACGACGATCCGCTGATGATTGCCAACAGCGACCAGTACGTCGATGTCGACATCAATGCCTACCTTGATGCCATGACTGAGCGCAGCTTGGACGGCATCATCATGACCATGGGAGCCAATGATCCCAAGTGGTCTTTCGTTGGACTCGATGCCGCTGGTGCGGTCACGCGGGTAGTGGAAAAGGAAGTGATTTCCAGTGAAGCTACGGTGGGAATCTACAATTTTGCCAAGGGCAGCGATTACGTCTCGGCAGCCGAGGGCATGATTGCAGCCGATGAGCGTGTTAATGGCGAGTTCTATGTGGCGCCAGTGTATAACCAGCTCATCAAGGCGGATTCCAAAATAGGTTTCTACAATATCGGGCAAGACCGCGCTGGTATGTATGGGTTGGGTATCCCGGCCGATCTGGAAGATTTCCTGCAATTGCCCGTTTCGCAGCGAGCCGTCAAGGGACAGCAATGATCATTATCAGCCATCGAGGCTACTGGACGACGGTGCCCGAGAAGAATGGAGCCGTTGCGTTTCGCCGCTCCTTCGACCTCGGTTTCGGTACGGAAACCGATGTCCGCGACCTCAACGGGAAACTGGTCATTTCCCACGACATGCCCCTGTCCGGGGCGATGCCATTCACCGAATTTTTGGCATTGACCGATGGCAAATTGCCGCTTGCGCTTAACATCAAGTCGGATGGACTGGCAGAGCTGCTGAAAATGGAAATGGCTGGTTACGACCGGTCTGCCTGGTTCGTCTTCGACATGGCCATTCCCGACATGCGGATGCATCTCAAAGCAGGCAATCCGGTATTCGCGCGGATGAGCGAGGTCGAGAGGGTCCCCGCATGGCTCGATGAATGCGAGGGTATCTGGCTGGATAATTTTGACGTCGAATGGTTCGACGAATCCATCGTGGCAGGCTTGCTCGACACTGGCAAGCGTGTATGCGTAGTCTCGTCGGAGCTGCATCGCCGCGATTACTCTGCGCTGTGGGAGATGCTGCGGCCGCTGGCAAACCGTGAGAACCTGATGTTGTGTACCGATGTGCCAGAGCAGGCGCAGGATTTTTTTAGGATCTGACCAAATGATTAAAGCAGTCGTTTTCGATATGGACGGCGTCCTGATCGAGGCTAAGGATTGGCACTACGATGCACTGAACAAGGCATTGAGGCTGTTTGGCTACGAGATCAGCCGATTCGACCACCTGACCACTTATGACGGTCTGCCTACCAAGCGCAAGCTGGAGATGCTGAGCATCGAGCGTGGCCTGCCCACGGAACTGCATGCCTTCATCAACGAGATGAAACAGATCTACACGATGGAAATCGTGTTTGCCCAGTGCAAGCCACGTTTCGTGCACGAGTACGCTCTGTCCAAGCTCAAGGCGATGAATTACAAGCTCGGCGTTGCCTCCAATTCCATCAGGACCACCATCGAAGTGATGATGCAGAAATCCAGGCTGGAGCAATACCTGGATGTGCAGTTGTCTGCTGAGGACGTGGTCAAGGGCAAGCCCGATCCCGAGATTTACACCAAGACCATGGAGCGCCTCGGGGTGAAGCCATCGGAATGTCTGATCGTCGAAGACAACGAAAACGGCATTCGCGCTGCGCGTGCTTCCGGTGCGCATGTGTTGGTGGTCAATGAAGTCGATGAAGTTAACATCGACAACATCTTGAACATGATTCAGAAGGTAGAAGCCGAGGAAGCCTCGAAATGAATATTTTGATTTTGGCCGCAGGGCAAGACCAGGTGACCCAGGAGGACGGCTATCCGTTGTGCCTGACAGAGTTTGATTCGGTTCCGCTGATACAGCGCGTGGCCAAGGCCTGCCAGGCGTTGAATCCAGGCAAGCTGATCGTGGCCTTCCGTGAGGAAGATGTTCGCAAGTATCACCTAGATAACATTCTCGGCTTGCTGTCGTCGCACGCCAAGGTCCTGAAGATTGGTGCACCAACTGAAGGCGCTGCTTGCACGGCATTATTGGCCGTGGCAGACATCGACGCCAACGAGGAATTGCTGATCGTCAACGGCAACGAGTTGCTGCATGCTGATTTCAAGGAAGTGGTGTCGAGCTTCCGTGAACGTGAGCTTGATGCCGGCGTAGTGGTGTTCCCGTCGATTCATCCGCGTTATTCGTATGTGCGTTTGGACAAGAACAAGCTGGTGGTCGAAGCTTCTGAAAAGAATCCGATCAGCAACAACGCTACAGTCGGATTCTATTGGTTTGCCAAGGGCAGCAGTTTCGTCAAAGCGGCCAAAAATGCGATTCGCAAGGATGCGCGCGTGAATGGCAAATTCTACATCTGCCCGACCTTCAACGAATTGGTGCTGGAGCAGTTGCGCATCGGTGTCTTCGAGATCGAAAGCAGGGCTTACAACCCGCTCAAGAGTGGCCGTCAGATCGAGCAGTTTGAAGCGGCACTGGAAAAGGGGGGCCGGATATGAAGCACTTTCGCCTGGAGGATATGGTCAAGGGATGGTTCGTTGGCAAGTTTTCTCCTACAGCCTTGTCCACCGATGCGTGCGAGGTCGCCGTCAAGCATTACAAGGCAGGAGACCACGAAGGAGAGCATCATCATAAGCTCGCCACCGAACTTACGGTGATCATCTCGGGTACGGTGCGCATGCTGGGACGCGAGTGGACTGCAGGCGACATCATCGTGATCGAGCCCAACACCGCGACGGACTTTTACGCATTGACTGATGCGGTGAATGTAGTTGTTAAGTTGCCAGGCGCGCTCAATGACAAGTATGAAGGACGTCCGGCCTGATCTGCCAAAGATCAAGCCGATCGTTTGAACGTAGAAGGTGCGAGCGGTCTGTTATCGCCGTCTTTGCCTTTACAATTATCGCCGCTACCGCCCGGCCACCAAGTCAGGTGCCGGGCGGTGTCTATATCGCAATGCTCCAGCGCCGCGGGCGTCAGGGCAGATCCGTGCTTACCCACCATGAAACCAGGCAAGACTGATCTGATTTCCTTTGTCTTGAATGCGACAAGGTTATCCATTTTTGAAATCCAGAAAAGGTCGCTCAATACCTACATCGGTTGGGTTTGGAGTGGTATCAATCCAATGGCACAGATGGCACTGATGTATTTCATCATGACATATGTGTTTAAGAGCACCATGCCCGATATTTTGCTGTGGCTGGTAAGTGGCTTGGCGATCTGGATCACTATCCAAGCGACCATTTCACGCTCCTGCAGCAGCCTAGTGTCGCGGCGTGCCTTGATGCAGAACAACAATATTCCTCCTAGCCTGTTGGTGACCGCAGATATGCTGTCGGAGTTGTTTATCGTCGTGCCGTTTTATCTAATTGGTGTTTTGGTTAGTTTTGCCCACGGAACGCAGTCGCTTTCGCTGCTGATGATCCCACTGATCTTGGTGACGCTGGTTTGTTTTCTTTTTGGCTTGTGCTTGACGTTGGCAATTCTTACGCCGTGGCTGCGCGACCTTCCTTATCTGATTGGACTAGGCTTACAAGTAGGCTTCTGGCTGACACCTATCGCATATGCACGTTCGTCAATGAATGGTCCGGTCAAGCTGATTATTCAACTTAATCCATTCACGTACTTTATCGAATGGTCGCAGGCAATTTTTCTTGACCGTCCGATGTCCGCCGAGCAAATCATCATTCCGATTTGTCTCGCATTGGTTTCCATTTTTATTGGGAAATGGGTTGCCACTAAACTAGGCAAGAAAATGGTTATTCACTTATGAGTACTACAGTACGATTTTCGAATGTGGAGCTCTCTGTTCCTGCCGCGCATGTCCACCAGTCGATAAAGAGTCTGTTGCTGCGCCGGAAACGTGGTCACTCTCCCGACCAGGTTATTTTGAGCGTTCCATCTTTTGAGGCCAGTTCTGGAGACAAGGTCTGCGTTGTTGGACGCAACGGCAATGGTAAAACAACTCTTCTTAAAGTATTAGCTGGAATCTATCCCGCCACTTCGGGTAATGTCTGGACCAGCAGCAAGCCAACGGCCGTGCTGGCCGCAGGTATTGGTTTGGAGGATGAGCTCAGCGTCAGCGAAAATATCGACTTGGCCATGATTCTCAAGGGAATACCGGTGAAGGTCGCTGCACAGTTGAAGGAGGAGATCATTGAGTTTTGCGAGTTGCAGAATGATGCAGACAAGCAATTCAAACATCTTTCATCTGGATTTCGTAGTCGCCTGGCATTCGCTATTGCGATCAGTGAGAAGCCGTCTATCCTTGTGCTGGATGAGGTGCTGGGAGGCGGGGATGAATTCTTTATGAAGAAGGCCAACCAGAAGTTGCGCCAGACCATCGACGATGCCGAAACGGCTTTTATAGCCACTCACGCGCCAAGCGAGCTTCGCGATATTTGTAACCGCTTTATCATTGTACAAAAGGCTCGTATTGTGTTCGATGGAGCCTTTGATGAGGGGCTTGACCTGTATCGTTCTAAGCACGGTTGACCTTAAAATGGAAAATAAACCGGTTTCCGTCGTTATATGCGGCCTGGTACGTGATGCGGAGCGCCTTGTCGAGAAAATTGGCAATTATTCAGAATGGCGCAAGTTAGGTGCGGTAGCTGAAATTGTCTACGTTACCTGGATTGGTGAAATTGATCGCTATCCGAAGTTGCGCAAGCGTTTGCATGATCACGACGTGATGATATTCGAAGTCGATGAACCTCGCCTTGTGCTTAAGGGGGGGCATCAACTGCATCAGATGGTCGCGTTTCACTATGCGTTGTCGGCATTGGAAGATCGCGGGCAATTCGTGCTCAAGACACGGGTGGATTTGGCTGATAACAGCGAAATCATGTTGCATGATTTTCGGCAGGGAACCCCGGAGGCCGATGATTTTGCGGGATTTGGTCTGAAGAACCGCATCCTCGTCGAGAATGCGCAGATGTTTTATCCCTTCTTGTGCAGCGATGCTCAGTTTTTCGGACGCATTTCTGACCTACGTAAGTTGGTTAATATGTCGACCGAGATGGAGGTGACTATGAGTCGCCTCGCGGTCGAGCAGACTTTTTTCTTTGAGCCATTTAGACATAGTCGGCTGTTTCGGCGCCATTTTTATTGGAACCTTCCGCATATTAGCGAAATTGCAGATCGACGCGAACAGCAGTTGACTAGTGTATGGGAATTGGAGGCTATCCAGCGCGTAATCAAGTCATGGTGGATTATTCTTGATAGCTATTTCAAGGTTGGCTGGGGGCCGTGTCAGGATGATTCTCTGGAAATAGCATCATTCGAACAGGCCTGCGCTCACGATGGGATCTACAAGATGATTGGAGGCGACCGTAGCGACGTTATCTTCAATCACGCGTTTATGAGTTTTATCGTCAAGTTGATGACCGAGGCTGAGGTTGCTGATCTCAAGATGCTTATTGCCGATCAGCGAGCTGATAATCCGTTTGCGGTGCCTGTCGTTATCTATAACCAATATGAAAATTTCCGGCGTCAGTTCAGTGATTTGCCTTCCGCCAAAGCTCTCAGTGAAAGAGCGACTAAGTGGCAGCTTACCGGTACAGAGCAACATTTCTTCGTTAAAGAAACCCGAGATTCTGCTAGTGCTCGCTACCATGAGCAGCTCACTGCATTGCGTCGCGAAAACGACTATCTGAAATCTCACCTCAATATAACGATGACAAACACGGTCTTGCACCGTGCGCTCAGCAGAGTCTTGCCACGCCGTGTGATAGTGTTCATGAAATACCGAATGAAATTCTTGACTGATTTTTATGCCCGTTACTTGATGAGAAAGCGGGGCTGATTTATGTCGCTCGGATTGCTCAATTATTTTCAGTTGCTTCGTCTTAAAGAGCTTGTGCGGCAGCATCAGGAATTCAAAGTAACGGTGTTTTACCATCCGCTGCGGGTGGCATTTGGGATTGTCGCTCGGGCCGTTTTGCGTCCATGGCGGCATTTGTTCCGCGGCTCCGAACTCAAGCGTCGTACTCTCGCGTGTCAGCCACCTGAGCCATTGCTTTTGGTGCAGAGATTTTTTGTAACGAAGGCTGGCGATGCTCTTGCTAATCATATCGTTCTTAAGCACGTCCAAGCAGATGATGTGGAGAAGACGAACGCTCCGCTGATTCAACTTGAAAGCGGTAATGACCGGATCATATTTGTTCATGCGTTTTACGAGCGTGAAGCACAAGAAATATTTCAGCGCTTGGATCAGTATGCAAACTATGATGTGGTTCTAACGACTTCGGTTCCAGCCATCCGAGACGCTTTCCTTGCTCGATATGACCGGCGCAGAGCAATATGCGTTGAAATGCCCAACCGAGGGCGTGACATTTTGCCGTTTTTGCTTTCCCTGAATTTTTTGAATTTATCGCGTTATCGGTATTTTATTAAGGTGCATACCAAGCGTTCGGGGCATCGCAGCGATGGCAATATGTGGTTTCGCATGAATCTGCAATTTCTCCTGGGCTCTCGTACCGTGTCTGATGCATTTTTTGAGCTGGTCGATGAGTATAAGCCAAGCCTCTACGGATTAGAGTCCTTCCCGGTTCAAGATCATCTCGAAAATAATCGTTACTGGATGGAGGCGCTTGTTGGTTGCAGGATAGAAGATGCTGAAGGCCAGTTCATCCCTGGTTCCATGTTCAAAGGAACCGGTGAATTGTTGCGGATGATCGCTCAGAAACATTTCGATCAATATCCAATGGAAGAGGAGGCGGGGCAACTCGACGGAACGCTCGCACATGCGCTGGAACGTTATATGGGGTGGTATGCGGGCGCTCAAGGTGGTCAATGTCTTTCGATCGAAGCTTACTTGGCGGACAAATGTGGCGTGCTACAACGCGTTGAGCTGCATTAAGGTTTATTAGATGTTGTAGATTCGAGATTCCCTAATCTGCGCGGAGCTCTTTCGAGTTCTCTCCGGCTTGTATTGTGTTTTTGGTCCCAACGAGATGAGTCGCACGTTCTTGAAGCGGCGTGCTTTTTCAACGTCGTGGTGGAATTATTTGATTATATGTGCGCTGCAGCTCTGTCGAGTATGCCTGTAGGAGAAGCCTTTTATGAGAAAAGTAGTTAAGAAAATATGGCAATTGCGTCGACACCCGTTGATCTATCCGATCGCGGCAAGAGTGCGGGTGCTCTTGGTGCCATTCCTGCCCATACAAGGACTGGCGGATGATGCAGTGTCAATGGAGCCGGTTGCCACTTCTTCTGAGTCAACGTTTAATCGTCTCGATGCTGCATACGGAATTGAAGATCCAATCAAAGCAATTAATTTGGCCCTGAACAAGGCCGATCCAATTCAGGCGATGGTGCTGCTTTTGGCAAACCGGTCAAGAATCGGGGAGCTAGCAGCAACGATGCCGGCGATCGTGCATGCGATGCGTCATAGCGCGCAACTCAGAATCACTAGCGGCGGCTCGGATGATGTCGAGCGACTAAGCGCTGTCCGCGTTTGTGAGTTGCTGCTGTCTGCTGAGATTGATTTTGAAACTGCTAAGCATCTGGTCTGGATGATTTCTTATCAAGGTGATTTCAGCCCAAGAAGCAGAGCATGGATTCAAGAGACATTGAAACAGGCAAGCCAGAATATTCTGTTGCAGAGAACCAGAGCTGGGTTAGCGCTTTATTTTTTGGTTGCTTGTAAAGGATTTGAAAGTATTCCAAACACCGTCGATGCGGAGTTGATCAAGACATATGCATCTAATGACCTTCCGACGTTTCTGTTTGCGGCAGCGCTATACGGCGATCGTGCACAAAGGCCGGAGTTGCGCGCTGCAGTCATAGAGCGTGTTGCGGCGTTGTCTTCCGAAGAGCTTCATTTCTACGATAGCAAGATTCTTGAGCAGCTCGTCGCGCGCGTGAATAGTTTGGCTGCTAGGTCGCAGGAACAGTCTTCCTTGAGCGTGCGGCCTGCATCGGTGCAGCAAGCAACCGGCACTGTGAGGAAGATTTTTGTCGGCTTTTTCGGTCAAATTCGATACGAAGATTATTTCTACAGCGACATTTTGCCCTCCTTTAAGAGAGCTCTGTTGGAACAAGGTTTGGACGTCACTTTCGCGTGCGCAAGTTGGGATAAAACCGGAAAACAAGAGCTGTTCGACTGGTCGGGCCTGGATTTTGTTCATGCGCGGCTTCCACCCGAGCTTTCTTCGGTATTGGCCGCCCCGGACATTATCAATCTGACTGATTTTTCTCGTTATTACCCTGCCACAGCGGATCTCGTCAGAAAGAGTAACTCCGGCAGCGGCTTGCTGGATGTTGGTGTCTTGCGGTCGAACTTGGGGGAAGGGGCATTGCTTGAGTTTTCAACTGAGCTCCGCTTCCAGCAGTCGCTGATTGAAAAGAAGATGTCTAGGTTCGAAATTGAAGAGCCTCGCATGAACCAGCTTCGTATGTTTGACCGATTGGCGGTTCTCGGCCGACTGGCGGCTGAATATAAGAGCCGCTTGAATGGGGCAGACGCATATTATTTATTCATGCGACCTGACGTAGAGTTCCCCTTGGAGCGGCTGCTGAAGGAGATGGCAAAAACCTTTCACGCCAACTCGCTCATTGTTGATCACGATGATCAGGCGGAATTTATTGGCGGAATCGGCGATCGCTACTTCGGTGGTGGCTTCGACGCTATTCAGGCGGTTGCCGGTACTTTCGATTATCTGGCCCAGCTAGCTGGGAGGGACGATTGGCAGCGTTATCGCCACGATATTCATGCTCATCGCTTTATCGCACAGCATTTGTTCCGCTCGGGAGTAGAGGTGCGCAGTCTTTTAGCTGTCGACGTACCTTTGCGATTACATCGTGGCGTTATCAATCGTCCCGACATCATTCGTGCGCTGGAAGCTGACCTTGAGTCGCCGAATTTGTTGGCATCGCATGAGCTGCACCGGAAGTTGCAGGCATTTCTCTCTAATGAGCGCCATGTTTTGGCGGCATCGTAATCAGTCGGAAATGGGTATCGGGAAAACGATATGAACAAACATCGGACATTAATGGCGGCGGTTTGCAATGGAATGACGCCAGTGCGGCCATGCATTGCAGATCCTTGGGTAGGACATATTCCATTTGCGTATTTTGTTATGCAACTGCCAGGGATCCATCGGGTTGTTGAGCTGGGAACTCGTAGTGGGAATTCTTATTTTGCATTTTGTCAAGGATTCTTGGATGCAGGCTCTACAGGTGAAGTCGTTGCTGTGAGCTCCTGTGAAGGAGGCGATGATGCCGGATTGTCCGGTGATGAGACTTATGATGAAGTGCAGGCATATAGTCAAGCTCACTATTCGAAATTCGCCCGTGTCATCAGAACGGGATTGGCTGAAGCATTGCCAATCTTTGCAGATGGCAGTATTGATCTGTTGCACATTAATAGTGTTGATGAATGCAAAGATATCCAAAGTGTCTTCTACTCATGGCTGCCCAAAGTACGGCAGGGTGGTCTTATTCTCATTCATGGGATCGCTTCGCAGCAAGATGGGGGAGGTTTGTCTCCCTTGTGGGCCGAAATTGAAAAGAAATATAGAGATACGCTGAGTTTCTTCCACTCAGGCGGCCTAGGTGTGCTTCAAGTGCCAGAGGAGAATGTTTCTGCTTTTGACTGGCTCAGTCACGATCCTGAAGAGGTGATGCAAATCCGTCAGATGTTTGCTATTTCTGGCATGCGAATGCAGGACGCTGGCCGTCAGAGCCAGGTAGTCCGTGCGCTGGAGCAGCAGCTATCCACGCAGGCTGAGGAGCTAAAGGCGACGAAGGAGACGGTTGATGCTCTGGCTAAGCAGTTCGCGCCGTTCGGTGAACTGGCCGAGTCCTTCCAGGGCAGTGTGACGCGCGATGAATATATGAAAATTCTGGCGCAACCCGGGATGCTGTTGGAATGGGTGGTAATTGCTGCAACAAATTCGTTTGACCGGCGGTGGTATTCCGAGCGATATCCTGACGCGTTGGCATATAAAGATGGGCCGCTGCTTCACTATCTTACTCATGGGCGAAGTGAAGGAAGGGAATCCGCGCCTTTCTTCTTGCCACATCCGCCCGAGCTTAATGGGGCCCAGGCTGAGCATTCGGTCTTGTTCAGTATTTTGAAGAATCCGCCTCCGAGCCAGTTTGAGTTGCAAGCTGAAATTGCGCGCGAGCGAAGCAGAAAGATGGAGCGTATTATCAACTTGCGCATACCATTGGCTGATCGAGGCAGCGCTCCTTTGAAATTCTCAATAGTTGTGCATGTTTTCTACCTGGAGGTTTTCCGAGATATTGTTCAGACGCTGAAGAAAATCTCGATGCAGTACTCCTTGGTTATCACCACGCCACGCTCGGAATATTGCCAAGAAATTGAGATGATCTGCCGTGATGCGGGAATGAGTGCGCCTGAGATCCTTGTTATGGAAAATCGGGGGCGCGATATTCTTCCCAAGCTAACGGCGGCTGAGAAACTGATTGGTAAGTGTGATGTTGCTCTCTTCTTGCACACAAAGAAATCGCCCCATTTGACTCAGGGGCATGGTTGGCTCGCTCATGTCCTGGACTGTTTGTGCGGCTCCGAACATCGTGTCCGGCAGATTCTCAGTTGCTTTGATGAGATACCGCATCTCGGCATGATTAGTCCGTCAACCCCAGAGTTGCTGAGACCCTCTTTGAATTGGGGAGGGAACTTTGCGGTTGCGAATGCCATTACACGAGAGGCGGGATTCTCTGACCTGCCTCACGAAATCGACTTTCCTGCCGGATCGATGTTCTGGGCGCGCCCGAGTGCACTCAGATTACTTATTAAGCCAGCTATTTCAGATATGTTCGAAATGGAGGCCGGGCAATTGGACGGAACGATCGCGCATGGTATCGAGCGACTGTTCTTTATTGCTTGCGAAGATGCTGGATTTGAGTGGTTCAAGATTGGCAGGAATACTGCCGACACCATAGAGCCAGCATTGGTTAACGTAGAAGCATTTGAAGATCTGATGATATATCTGGAATTTGCAAAGAAGCATTTGGTTCCCCGGCGCTTTACCAGCGCTTAGCCAGTCTTGTGTCGTCATCCTCAAGGTAAGCAGTCGGTTGTAGATGGTCAGTAGAACAGCCGCGCAAATCGAGTGCGGGGCTCATTTCCCAATGAAATGATGCTTATTTGACCAACTGTATTCGGTTGATTTGGCACGTTTGCGTGACTGCTTGTGGAGCACGCAGACGCGCAACTTTTCATAGACGTGGAAGACCTTCCATTAATTGCGACATACTTATTCAGATCGCGTCATGATCTGAGTCAATGGCGTTGCGTTTCGGGGGCTTCGCGATGGCGAGCAAGGTCGGATTGAATAATGAAACGAAGAGCTGCTTTGGCAAGCGTAGATGTGACGGTCGTCATCGTCAGCTGGAATAGTGAGAAGTGGTTGGCGCAATGTCTGCATCAGCTGATGGCACAGACTTTGCCGCCCAAGGCGATTGTCGTGGTTGACAACGCCAGTACCGACGGCTCGGCGCGGCTGGTAGAACAGTTTGCGCAGGTGCAATTGATTCGGGCAGAAAGCAATCTCGGATTTGCGGCTGGCAATAATCTCGCATTACGTGAATGCACGACCGAGTTCGTGGCATTGCTCAATCCCGATGCCTTCGTCGAGCCGGACTGGCTGGAGCAATTGATTGCAGGTGCGCGGCGGCATCCCGAAGCCGCTGCCTTCGGCAGCCGGCAGCTTACCTGGTCTGCGCCTGACATCCTGGATGGAACCGGTGATGCTTACCATCTGAGTGGACTGGTATGGCGCAGCCGATGGGGGGCACGCCAGCAGCCGGAAGATCTCCATGAACACGCCATCTTCTCGCCTTGCGCTGCCGCTGCCATGTATCGACGCGCGGCACTGGAGGAAGTAGGCGGTTTTGATGAAGACTATTTTTGCTACGTTGAGGATGTGGATTTAGGTTTCCGTCTGCAGCTGGCCGGATATCAAGCCATCTATGTTCCGCAGGCCGTGGTGCAGCACGTAGGCTCTGCCACGTCGGGCGGCAGTCATAGCGACTTCTGCGTTTTTCACGGACATCGCAATGTGGTCTGGACCTATGTCAAGAACATGCCTGCGCTGCTGTTCTGGTTATGTCTGCCCTTGCATCTTCTGTTCAACCTGGCGGCGCTGCTGCGATTCTCGCTGTCGGGGCAAGCGCGTGTCATTTTCCGGGCCAAGGCCGAAGCACTGAGAGGTCTGCCGGCAATGTGGCGCAAGCGCCGTGTCGTCCAGCATCGGCGCCGAGTCAGCCTGCGCGGGGTATTGCATGTGCTCGACAAGCGCTTGTGGCCGGCCAGAAAGCGCCGAGGAGCTGCCAATGGCTGATACGAGCATCCTGGCCACAAGCGCCGTCGCCGAGGTGGCGGTTGTTGTGGTCAACTACAACGCAGGCCATTATCTGGAGCGATGCCTGGAGGCGACTCTGCCGCAGGTGCGTCAGGTCATCGTGGTAGACAATGCGTCTTCGGATGACAGTATTGCCCGATGCCGCAGGCTTTTTGCCCACCATCCGGGGTTGCGCATCATTGTCAATGCCGAAAATCTCGGATTTGCTGCCGGGTGCAATATTGGGTGCAGCGCGGCCAGTCTTCCAACGGTGATGTTTCTCAATCCCGACGGCCAGCCGGCACCGGGAGCGATTGTACGCCTGTGCGAGGCGCTGTATGAGGACGAAAGCATTGGCATGGTTGGCGGTTTATTGATCAATCCAGATGGTAGCGAACAGGGGGGAGGACGACGCATCATTCCTACGCCCTGGCGTTCTTTCGTACGCGCCAGCGGCCTGTATCTGCTGGCGAACCGGTGGCCGCGATTGCTGGTGGATTTCAATTTGCATCGCCAGCCCTTGCCGGATCGGCCCATTGACGTGGAAGCAATTTCGGGCGCCTGCATGGTAGTCAAGAGAGCTGCACTGGACGATGTTGGACTGTGGGACGAGGGCTATTTCTTGCATTGCGAAGATCTCGACTGGTGCATGCGGTTTCGCTTGCGGTATTGGCGGGTCGTGTTTGTTCCGGATGCGGTCATCCGGCACGCCAAGGGCGTTTCCAGCAGGGGGCGGGCGCTTTTCGTGGAGTGGCACAAGCACCGTGGTATGTGGCGCTTCTACCGCAAGTTTTTCCGCGACAGCTATCCGGCAAGCATGATGGTGCTGGTTGCACTAGGGGTGGCGCTGAGATTTGGTGCGGTCGCCGGTGGCATAGGCATGCACCGCTTGCTGCGTCTCTTCAGGGCTAATGGGGGCGACTCTACATGACAGGCATTGTTGCACCGGTCGGCGTGATAGGCGCCACTACCTTGGTGGGCGAATTCATTTTGGCCGGATTGGCGCACCGGGGAATCCAGGCCGTGCCCTTTTCGAGAGCGGCTGCGGCGCACGACGGATGGCGCAATCCCTTATCGGCAGGTGCCTTTGACGGTATCGCCGCATGCGTGTGTGCTGCGCCAGTGTGGGTCATGCCCGAGTACTTCGGTGCGCTGGCTGCTGCCGGCGTGCACCGTGTAGTCGTCTTGTCCTCGACCAGTCGGTTTACAAAAGACGACTCGGATGACGCTACCGAGCGCGCCGTAGCACAGCGCTTGCGCCAAGCCGAAGACCAACTCGCCGGGTGGGCGAAGCAGTTGGGAGTGACGTATGTAATCTTGCGCCCTACCCTGATCTATGGCGCGGGACGCGACAAGAACATTTCCGAAATCGCCCGGTTTATCCGGCGTTTCGGTTTTTTTCCTTTATTGGGTGAAGGCCAGGGTCTGCGCCAGCCGGTGCATGCAGAAGATGTGGCGGCGGCTTGTCTGAATGCGCTCGATGGCGGGGTAAATGACGGTGCGTTCAATATTCCCGGTGGCGAAACGTTGACTTACCGCGAAATGGTGAGGAGAATTTTTTTCGCGCTAGGCCGGCCTCCGGTGATTGTCACCGTGCCGCTGTGGTGCTTCAGGGCCGCTTTGAGTGTGATGCGTATTCTGCCCCGTTATCGTAAACTGACCCCGGCCATGGCCCAGCGCATGAGTCGCGATCTGGTCTTCAGTCAGGCAGATGCGGCAGCCCACATCAGCTATTCGCCCAGAAAATTTATCATCGACAAGCGTGACATGCCCGGCAGCTCGGGGCGAGGGTCCGCCAATACCGAGTCTGCAGGATGAAACGCGCCTTTGATTTGCTGTTGGTCATCATTGCCGGTACGTTTCTGGCATTGCCAATGTGTTTGCTGGCCCTTCTGGTGAGGTGTACCTCCAAGGGGCCGGCACTTTACTGGTCCGCGCGTGTCGGACGGAATAATGTCATCTACCAGATGCCGAAGTTTCGGACCATGCGTACCGGAACGCCAGTGGTGGCGACCCATTTGTTGGCCAACCCGGACCAGTATCTAACGCCGATTGGCGAATTCCTGCGCAAAACCAGTCTGGATGAACTGCCGCAGTTGTGGAGCATTCTGAAAGGAGACATGAGCTTCGTGGGGCCGCGCCCGGCGCTGTTCAATCAGGCAGACCTGATCGAACAGCGCACACGATGTATGGTGCACGAGTTGCGGCCGGGATTGACAGGTTGGGCTCAGGTCAACGGCCGGGATGATATTTCCATTGAGAAAAAAGTGGCTTATGACCTCGCCTATTTGAAGCGGATGAGCCTCATTTTCGATATGGTAATTATTTTTTTGACAATATCTAAAGTTTTGAAGCGGGAAGGTGTGTCACACTAGCGCGCTACGATATTCCAGCCTCAAATGCAAAAATACATTATCCATTTACCCAGGCTGACAAAGCAGGCGATTGTCGCTGCCCTTGACGCGGCAATGTCCGCCTTGGCAACTTGGATGGCGTTTTATCTCCGCCTGGACGATTTGTCGTTGCCAACCGACTATCAGTGGCTGGTATATGCTCTGTCTCCAGCGCTGACCTTGCCGATCTTCATCCGCTTTGGCCTCT
Source organism: Herbaspirillum sp. Her4 (assembly GCF_057961335.1). NCBI lineage: Bacteria > Pseudomonadati > Pseudomonadota > Betaproteobacteria > Burkholderiales > Oxalobacteraceae > Herbaspirillum > Herbaspirillum sp. Her4. The sequence goes on from NZ_CM176330.1 coordinate 1,648,954, forward strand.
ATCGCGCGGTGTTCCGCTACAACGGAATTTCCGCACTGGTGACCATCAGCAAAGCGGTCGCTGTCTATTGCGTCCTGCTGTTCGGACTACTGCTTTGGCTGCAGTTGCCTGGAGTTCCGCGTACGGTGGGCTTGATTCAGCCCATGCTGGTATTGATCATGCTCATCAGCAGCCGGACTTTCGCCCGTTTCTGGCTGGCAAAGCTGACGCGCGAGCATCGGTCGCGTGGGGATGCGCGATTCCTGATTTATGGTGCCGGCGCTGCCGGCGCCCAGATCGCCGACGCGCTGTTGCAGACACCGGGACTGAACCTTTACGGCTTCATTGATGATGCGACCGAATTGCACGGCAAGACGCTCAATGGCATTAAAGTCCATCGACACCAAGAACTCGATAGCCTGATCCGGCTGCACGGCATCACGGATATTCTGCTGGCCTTGCCGACGATCACGCGAGCGCGGCGGAATCAGATCCTCGATATGATCCGACCGTTCCACGTTCACGTGCGCTCGCTGCCGAACCTCACTGACCTGGCCCAAGGCAAGGTCGACATGTCAGATATGCGGGAGCTCGATATTTCTGATCTGCTGGGGCGTGACCCGGTGGCGCCGGACGAGCAACTCATGAAGCGCCACATCGCTGGCAAGACAGTGCTTGTCACCGGAGCCGGCGGCAGCATTGGAAGTGAGCTGTGCCGGCAGATTCTGTTGGCCGGACCCGCCAGGCTGCTGTTGTTGGATCATAATGAATTCAGTCTCTATACGATTCACCAGGACCTGGAGGCGCGCTGCGAGGAACTGGGCACAGGTATCGAGCTCATGCCGCTGCTGGGCAGCGTGTGCAATCCGGACCGGCTCGCTGAAATCTTCCGTATGTGGAGCCCGCACACGGTTTATCACGCGGCAGCGTACAAGCATGTGCCGCTGGTTGAACACAATCCCGGCGAGGGGATCCGCAACAACGTCTTCGGCACCTTCAACGTCGTGAGAGCTGCGGTGACTTTCGACGTGCGTGAATTCATTCTCGTTAGTACCGACAAGGCTGTTCGCCCTACCAATGTAATGGGCGCCAGTAAACGTCTGGCAGAAATGCTCTTGCAGGCAATTTCCGCCGGTGAAACGGTCCGATTTTCATCCCAGGATCGTACCGTGGTTCAGAAGCGGGCCACGCGCTTCTCGATGGTGCGTTTTGGCAATGTGCTCAATTCCTCTGGATCGGTGGTGCCGTTGTTCCGCAGGCAGATCAAGCAGGGCGGGCCGATCACGCTGACTGACGCCGAGGTAACACGCTATTTCATGACCATCACCGAGGCGGCACAGCTGGTGATACAGGCGGGCGCCATGGCTAGCGGTGGGGACGTGTTCGTGTTGGACATGGGGCAACCGGTGAAGATCATCGACCTCGCAAGGAGGATGATCGAGCTCTCGGGTCTGGAAGAAAAGACCAGTGAAAATCCGTTTGGCGACATCGAAATCAAGATCACTGGATTGCGTCCGGGTGAGAAACTTTACGAAGAACTGTTGTTGGGAGAGAACCCGAAGCCGACTTTGCACTCCCGGATTGTCAAAGCGCACGAGGATTTCCTGCCTTGGCCGCAGATGCTGCAGCATCTGGAAGCGCTGCAGATCGCTGTGGACAACAACGACATTCACGCCATCCGCGACATCCTGCAGGAGACGGTGATTGGCTATATGGCCAGCGATCAGGTTGTCGATTGGATTTACCTCGCCGAGCAGAGTGAGAAGATGCTGGCCGCCGCATCGCATTGACACCAAGCTGCTTGTTGTTGGGAATTGCAGTGCCGATTGCTTTTAACTCTTCTTTCAGTTCACAGGAATCCACAATGACATTGTCTTCTTCCATCTTCAAAGCCTACGACATCCGCGGCATCATCGACAAAACCCTGGACGACCAGGTCGCCTTCCAGATCGGCCAGGCCTTCGGTGCCGCCGCGCTGGCCAAGGGCCAGAAGAAGGTCGTGATCGGCCGTGATGGCCGCCTCTCCGGACCTTCGCTCTCGGCCGCGCTGGCCAAGGGCTTGCAGGCTGTCGGCGTGGACGTGATCGATCTGGGCATGGTCGCGACCCCCATGGTCTACTTCGGCACCCACGTGCTGGATACGCAATCGGGCATCATGGTCACCGGCAGCCACAATCCGCCGGACTACAACGGCTTCAAGATGGTGCTGGCCGGTGAAGCCATTCATGGTGAAACCATCCAAGGCCTGTACCAGGCCATCGTCAAGGGCGAATTCCCCCAAGGCGCCGGCAGCTACAGCACCCATGACATCAAGGCGGCCTACATCGCGCGCATGATTTCGGATGTGAAGCTGGCGCGTCCCCTGAAGATCGCCGTCGACTGCGGCAACGGTGTGGCCGGTGCCTTCGCCGGCGAGATCTACCGTGCCTTGGGCTGCGAAGTCACCGAGCTGTTCTGCGAAGTGGACGGCAACTTCCCCAACCATCATCCCGATCCGGCCCATCCGGAAAACCTGCAGGACCTCATCCGCTGCCTGCAGGAGACCGACAACGAGCTCGGCCTGGCCTTCGATGGCGATGGCGACCGCCTGGGCCTGGTCACCAAGGACGGCCAGATCATCTATCCGGACCGGCAGCTGATGCTCTTCGCCGAAGACGTGCTGACCCGCAACCCGGGCAAGGAAATCCTGTACGACGTCAAGTGCACCCGCCACCTGGCACCCTGGATCACCGCGCGCGGCGGCCAGCCGCTGATGTGGAAGACCGGCCATTCCCTGGTCAAGGCCAAGCTGCGCGAAACTGGTGCCCCGCTGGGCGGCGAGATGAGCGGCCACATCTTCTTCAAGGATCGTTGGTTCGGCTTCGACGACGGCCTCTACGCCGGCGTGCGCATGCTGGAACTGATGGCCCGCCAGAGCGATCCGTCGGCCGTGCTCAATGCCCTGCCGCAATCGGTCAGCACCCCGGAACTGCAACTGAAGCTGCAGGAAGGCGAGAACTTCGCGCTCATCGGCAAGCTGCAAAGCGATGCCAAGTTCGACGGCGCCCGGGACATCATCACCATCGACGGTCTGCGCGTGGAATACGCCGACGGCTTCGGTCTGGCCCGTTCCTCCAACACCACGCCGGTGGTGGTGCTGCGTTTCGAGGCCGAGACGCCCCAGGCGCTGGAACGTATCCAGGGTGAATTCCGCAAGGTCATCCTGGCTGCCCGTCCCGATGTAACGTTGCCGTTCTGAGCGGCTGATGAGGTAAGATGCTGGCCCACCATTCAGTCAAGCCAACGTGGGTCAGCCTTGAAAATTCTTATCGTCCGTGTCTCCTCTCTGGGAGATGTCGTCCATAACATGCCGATGGTGGCGGACATCCATCGGCATTTCCCCGGCGCAGAGATCGATTGGGTCGTCGAAGAGGCCTACACCAGCCTGGTCGGCCTCAATCGGCACGTGCGCAAGATCATCCCCATTGCCCTGCGCCGCTGGCGCAAGACCCTGTTCTCGGCAGCCACGCGCGCCGAGATCGGTGCGTTCCGCCGGCAGTTGCGCGCCGAGCGCTATGACGTGGTGTTCGATACCCAGGGCCTGCTCAAGACCAGCGTGGTCATGCGCATGGCGCGCCTGGCGCCGCAGGGCCGCCGGATCGGCCTGGCCAATGCGACCGAAGGTTCAGGCTATGAGCCGGTCTCGCGCATCTTCCACGATCAGAGCATTCCGGTCGGCATTCACACCCATGCCGTCACGCGCGCCAGGCTGGTGGCGGCCGGTGCGCTGGGCTATCAGGTGGAGGGCTTGCCCGACTTCGCCTTACGGCCGCCGGAACCGGCGCGCTTTGGCTGGATGCCGGAGCAGCCTTATGTCGTCTTCTTCCACGGCACCGCGCGTGCAGCCAAGCAATGGCCTCAGGAACGCTGGGTCAGGCTGGGCCAGGCCCTCGCTGCGCGCGGCTTGCCGGTCCTGTTGCCTTGGGGTAGCGCCAAGGAGCAGGAAGCCGCCCGCCAGCTGGCCGCTGGTATCCCCGGCGCGACCGTGCTGCCGGCGCTGCCGATGATGCAGGCCGTAGCACTGGTGCAGCAGGCGCGGCTGGTGATCGGGCTCGATACCGGGCTGACCCATATCGCCGCCGCCTATGGCAAGCCCACAGTCGAGCTCTACTGCGACTCGCCGCGCTGGAAAACCGAAGGCAATTGGTCCCCATCCATCCGCAATCTGGGCGACTTGGGCAGCTCTCCTTCCGAGGAAGAGGTATTGCGGGCCGCGCTGGACTTGCTGGCCTGACCCGGACCGGCGCGGCAGCCACTTGGGCATATGTTGAAGCAGATCAAAAGCCCCGCTCAAAGCGCCAACTTTGCGGGAAGAGCCCCGTGCGGCGGGCCTTCCCGGCACGACAGGGCAGGTGTCCCGGTCACACGGGCAGGGCGCTTGCGGGCATAATACGCGCCATGGAATCGCAAATTATCGAGATTGGCCTGACCGAATGGCAGGTCGACCACCCCAACCCGGAATGGATTACCGCGCTGGAAGCGGGCAAGGTGCTGTACTTCCCGCAACTGGCCTTCCAGCTGCTGGAGTCCGAGCGCAAGCTGCTGGATCCGTCCGTACGCGCCCCCAAGTCGCGCAACATCAGCCTTGATGCGCGTGGTCATATCAAGGGCGCCGCTGGCGAGGCCGAGCAACAGCTGGCGTTGGCCGCCATGGTCGGACGCTTCCGCGAGCAGGCGCTCTCCCTGGTGCATACGCTGCTGCCCAAATACCGTGACGCCTTGCGCATTGCTCCCACCAGCTACCGTCCGATGCAGGTGGAAACGCGCTCCCAGTCCTGGCGCGCCGATGACCGGCGCATGCACGTCGATGCCTTCCCCTCGCGCCCCAACTACGGCGAGCGCATCTTGCGCGTCTTTACCAATGTCAACCCGGACGGTGTGCCGCGCGTCTGGCGCGTGGGCGAGCCCTTCGACATCGTGGCCCGGCGTTTCCTGCCGCGTGCCAAGCCGTATGTGCGCTGGCAGGCCAGCGTGCTCAAGGCGCTGCACGTGACCAAATCCCTCCGCAGCGAGTACGACCACCTCATGCTGCAATTGCATGACGGCATGAAAGGTGACATGCAATACCAGCAGGACGCCCAGCAAGTCACCATGCCGTTCGCGGCCGGTTCGGTCTGGATCTGCTTCTCGGACCAGGCTTCGCACGCGGTCATGTCGGGCCAGTACATGATGGAACAGACCCTGCACCTCGCGCCGGAGCTGCAATACGATCCGCAGTCGAGCCCGCTGGCCATCCTCACGCGCCTGGTCGGCCATCCGCTGGTCTGAGATGCGGCTGCTGTATTCCTTCCTCTGGTGGCTGCTGCTGCCGCTGGTGCTGCTGCGACTGTGGCGGCGTGGCCGCAAGGAGCCGGGTTACCGGGCGCACGTGGCTGAACGCCTGGGCTTTTATTCGCACGATGCGCGCCTGTCTGACCCACAGGCGCGTTTCATCTGGGTCCATGCGGTCTCGGTGGGCGAGACCCGGGCCGCCGAACCGCTCATCGATGCCTTGTTGCAGCACTATCCGCACCATTCCATCTTGTTGACCTGCATGACAGCCACCGGCCGCGCCACCGGCGCCCAGGTGTATGGCAAGCATGGCCAGCGCGTGGTGCAAAGCTTCCTGCCCTATGACACGGGATGGATGTGTGCGAGCTTCCTGCGCCATTTCCGGCCAGCGGTGTGCGTGCTGATGGAAACGGAAGTCTGGCCCAACCTGATTGAGCAATGCCGTCGTCATCGTGTGCCGGTGATGCTGGCCAATGCACGTCTTTCCGAACGTTCGCTACGGCGCGGATTGCGCTTTGCCGCGCTGCTGCGCCCCGCGGCCGAGGCGATCGATGTGGTGGCAGCCCAGTCCGAGGCCGATGCCGAGCGCTTGCGTGCCTTTGGTGCGCGTCATGTTGAAGTGACAGGTAGTCTCAAGTTCGATGTCAAACCACCGGCCGAGATGGTCGAGCGTGGGTTGGCATGGAAGCGTGCGATCGGTGAGCGCAAGATCCTGCTTTGCGCCAGCACGCGCGAGGGCGAGGAAGCCCTGATCCTGGATGCGCTGGCCAAACTGGGCTGTACCGGCTGGCTCACCGTAATCGTGCCGCGCCATCCGCAGCGATTTGATGAGGTCGCCGCGATGATCCAGGCGCATGGCTTGCGGCTGCGTCGGCGTGCCGATCTGGGGCTGGGCGGTGGATGGGATCAGGTCGATGTGGTGCTGGGCGACTCGATGGGTGAGATGTTTGCCTATTACGCGCTGTGCGACGTGGCCTTCATCGGAGGTAGCCTGCTGCCGCTGGGTGGGCAGAATCTCATTGAGGCGCTGGCGTTGAGCAAGCCGGTGCTGGTCGGGCAGCATACCTTCAACTTCCTGACCATTACCGATGATGCAATACAGATCGGCGCTGCCCGAAGGGTGTCATCAAGCGAGCAGTTGTGCCTGGTCGCCAGGGAGCTATTTGGCGATACGATTCGTATTGCGGCCATGAGCGATTCGGCCATTCGGTTCGCCAGCGCGCATGAGGGGGCGTCGGAGAAAACGGTAGGCCTGCTGGCTGCGCTGCTGTTGAGAACCTGAGTTCTCTTGGTATGGTCGCCTGCCTGCCCATGACATGGGCCATTTGGTGCAACAGCCCAGTAGTGAACATGGAGCAGGCCAGATCCGCGCCAGACAAAAAAAGAGCAGACCTTTCGGTCTGCTCAGATTGATGACGACCCCCGTGTTTTCGAACACGGGGTTTTGTTTTTCATGCGTAGGTAATTTCTAGAGAACCGATAGCGCAGAAGCCGAGCAAGGCATTCATTTTTCTATGGAGCCATTTTTGCAGGCTTGCAGAGGCGCTCAAGCCGTGTAAAAGCGCGCGCAAGCGCGCCACCAGCAGGGCAATCTTCTTCATGTTCTGAGCTGCAGCGGCCAACAGGCACTGTTCGGCCACCTTGCGCAATCCACGCATGCGGGCATAACGATGTCCGTACAATTGCTTGGCGTCGGCGAAGCTGCGTTCCACCGTTTCCTTGCGTCGGGCATAAATGCGCTTGCCCCATTCGGTACGACGCCGATCATCCACCTTCTCCTTGGAACGCTCCCACACATGGCGCGTTACCACCTTTACCGCATTGGCGCTGTTGGTGCATTGCTCGCGTACCTTGCAGCCCCGGCATTGTTCCGGGTTGGATTTGTATTCCCGATATCCCAGCCGATTGGTCGTGCTGTAGCGCAAGGGCTGGCCCTGCGGGCAGATGTATTCGTCACGGTAGGCGTCGTATTCATACTCCCGTTTATAAAGCGTTCCGGGCTTTTGGTTGGGAGTGCGGTAGCCCATCACGCCGCTGATCTCGCGATTTTCCAACCCCTGGCAGATGGTCGGCGTGAAGTAGCCCGCATCCAGACCAACGGCTTGTACATCAAATCCGAACGTCTGGCGCTGCCGGTCAAGGCGCGCTAGATAAGGCTGACTGTCATGCACCGAGGCCGGCGTGACATGAGTGTCGGTGATGATGGAATGCTTGGCATCAACGGTACGGTGATCCAGGTAGAAGAAGCCCTTGGGCTTGTCGTCGCGCACCATGTAGCCGCTCTCGGGATCGGTGCGACTGACTTTGATCTCTTTGGTGGGCGGCTCATCATCATCGTCGCGCTTGAGCGGCTTCTTGCCATGCTCGGCACGGTCGATATCCACAGCGGCATCCAGTTCGGCCAGATAAGCCGAGGGGGTCTGGGGGACTTGCACGTAGTCGAACTTGTTCTTGTTGGCATTGGCTTTGAGGTGGGTGCTGTCGCTGTAGAGCACGCGGCCGTAGACCATGCCACGACCAATGGCCTGGCGCACGATCTCGTCGAAGATCTCTTGATAGATGGTGGTGTCGATGAAGCGGCGGCGTCGGTTCTGGGAGAAGGTGGAGGAGTCCGGTACCTTGTTGGTCAGACGGAATCCGGCAAACCAGCGATAGGCCACATTGACCTGGACCTCGCGGATGAGCTGGCGCTCGCTGCCGATACCGAAGAGGTAGCCGATGAACAAGAGCTTGAAGAGTATTACCGGGTCCAGTGCCGGGCGACCATTGTCGGCGCAATACAGATGCGCCAACTTCTCTCGGATGAACTCGAAATCCACCGCCGCGTCGATCTTGCGCAGCAGGTGGTCCTTGGGCACGAGCATCTCGATGGTCACCATCTCTAACTCGTGCTGGGCGGCAGTCGGTTTTTTGAGCATGACCGATTAAACAACAAAGCCTTGGCTCTCGCCAAGGCTTTGTCATCAATCTGACGGCACCTTGCGGTCTGCTCTTTTTGCATCGGGATGAGATCGATGAATGCAAGCGCGTACGGTGCGTGCTACTTTGCGGCCGTACTCACCGTATTTTCGTTGAGGCCACCCCCCAACGCCTTGTACAGATCAATTGCATTGTTCAAGCGCAGTTGCCGCGCCTGAATCAATGCCTGCTGCGCCGAGAACAAGTCTCGCTGCGCATCAAGCTGATCCAGCGAAGAGGCAATCCCGTTCTTGAATCGCAGGTCGGTCAGCTTCAGACGTTCCTGCTGGGCCGCCAGGAAAGCTTCCTGCGCCTTGACCTGATCGTCCAGCGTACCGCGTGCCACCAGGGCATCGGCCACTTCGCGGAAGGCGGTCTGGATGGTCTTCTCGTAGGTCACCACGGCCTTGTTCTTGCGCACTTCCGCCAGATCCAGATTGGCGCTGTTGCGGCCGAAGTCGAAGATCGGCAAGGACAGCGAAGGACCAAAGCTCCACGCACCCGAACCCGACTCGAACAATCCACCCAGCGTGCTGCTGGCGCTGCCGTAGCTGCCGGTCAGCGAGATGCGCGGGAAGAACGCCGCCCGCGCCGCGCCGATGTTGGCATTGGCCGCCAGCAGGCTCTGCTCGGCCGAGCGGATGTCCGGACGATTGGTCAGCAGATCGGAAGGCAAGCCCGCCGGAATATCGGTCACGATCTTTTCATCCGACAGCAGCTGTGCCGGCGGCAGGTCGCCGACCTTCTTGCCGACCAGCAGCGTCAGTGCATTCTCGGCTTGGGCACGCTGGCGTTCCAGCTGGGACTTCGATACTCGGGCCGACTCCACCAGCGTCTGCGTCAGGCGGAAATCCAGCGCCGAACTGGCGCCGACGTCAAAGCGCTTCTGCGCCAGATCCAGATTGGATTCGCGCGACTTCAGCGTGTCATTGGCCAGTTGCAGCTGTTCCGCGTAGGAGCGCTCGGACAGATAAGCCTGCGCCACCTGCGCGATCAGGCTGATCTGCGCCGACTTCTGCGCCTCTTCGGTGGAGAGGTAGCTCGCCAGTGCCGCATCCTTCAGGTTGCGCACACGGCCAAAGAAGTCCAGCTCGTAGGCGGGAACCGCCAGGCCGACCTGATAGCTGTTGCTGATGAACGGCTGGCCGGTCAGCGACTGGCTGGCCGCAGTCCGCGTGCGGGCGGCGCTGCCATTGACGTTCAGGTTGGGCAGCAGATCGGCACGCGCGATCTGGTATTGCGCGCGGGCTTCCTCGATGTTGAGGACGGCCGTGCGCAGGTCACGGTTGTTTTCCAGGGCCGCCGCGATCAGCTGCTGCAGGCGCTGGTCCGGGAAGAACTGGCGCCAGCCCAGGTTGACTGCCTGCAGCTCGGCTCGGCCGGCGGCATCGGCCGGGTAGGCCGTCTCCACCGGGGCTTGCGGACGGTCATAGGTGGGAGCCAGCGAGCAGCCCCCCAGTACGCCGGCCACCATCAGCGCTGCGCACAATTGCAGCAGGCGAGGCGAGCGCGGCAACGACAGATTAGCCATTGTCATTCTCCACTATTGATCTTGGGCGAGTGGTCGGCGTCAAACTTGCGCTGACGCTCGCTGCCCTTGAAAATCTTGCGCACGACCACGAAGAAGATCGGCACCAGGAACACCGCCAGCACGGTGGCAGTGATCATGCCGCCCATCACGCCGGTACCGATGGCGCGCTGGCTGGCCGAACCGGCACCCGAAGCGATGGCCAGCGGCAGCACGCCGAGGATGAAGGCCAGCGAGGTCATGATGATCGGACGGAAGCGCAGGTGCACCGCCTCCAGCGTCGCTTCAATCAGGCCCTTGCCCTGCGCCTGCAGATCCTTGGCGAACTCGATAATCAGAATCGCATTCTTGGCCGACAGACCCACCACCGCAATCATCCCCACCTTGAAGTACACGTCGTTGGGCATGGCGCGCAGCGTCACCCCCAGCAGTGCACCGAGGATACCCAGCGGCACCACCAGCATCACCGCCAGCGGGATCGAGGTGCTTTCATAGAGCGCGGCCAGCACCAGGAACACGGCGATCAGCGACAGGGCATACAGCGCCGGAGCCTGGTTGCCGGAGGTCTTTTCTTCCAGCGACTGGCCGGTCCACTCGAAACCAAAGCCCGGCGGCAGCTTGGCCACATAGGATTCCATCTCGGCCATGGCTTCACCGGTACTGCGGCCAGGCGCTGCGCCACCGGCAATCTTCATGGCCGGATAGCCGTTGTAGCGGATCAGTTGCACGGGGCCGTTGATCCACTTGGCCGTCACGAAGGCCGAGAAGGGCACCATGCCGCCATTGGCGTTGCGGGCGTACAGGCTGGTCAGATCTTCAGGTTGCAGGCGACGGTTGGCATCGGCCTGCACGATCACGCGCTGCTGGCGGCCCTGGTTGGGGAAGTCGTTCACATAGGACGAACCCAGCGCCGTGGACAGCACACTGTTGATCGTCGAGAACGGCACGCCCAGCGCATTGGCCTTGTCGCGGTCGATGTCCAGTTGCAGCTGCGGCGCATCTTCCAGACCTTCCGGACGCACACCGGCCAGCACCTTGCTCTGCGAGGCCATACCCAGGATCTGGTTGCGCGCCTGCACCAGCGCGTCGTGACCCAGACCGGCACGGTCCTGCAGACGGAAGGTGAAGCCGGTCGCGTTACCCAGTTCCGGAATCGGCGGCGGGTTCAGCGGGAAGACGATCGCATCCTTGATCTGGGAGAAGGCACCGAAAGCCTTGCCGGCGATCGCATCGGCCGACTGCGACTTGTCGCGCTCGGCCCAGTCCTTCAGCGGCGTGAACACCAGCGCCGCGTTCTGGCCATTACCCGAGAACGAGAAGCCCAGCACTGCAATGGCGTGTTCCACGGCCGGATCCTTGAGGTAGTACTCCTCGATCTTCTTGACCACCTCGGTCGTGCGCGCGGTGCTTGCGCCCGGTGGCAGCTGGACGTTGGTGATGATGTAGCCCTGGTCTTCGTTCGGCAGGAACGAGGCCGGCAGGCGCACGTACAGCAAGCCCACGCAGGCCACGATCACCACGTAGACGATCATGTAGCGGCCGGCCTTGCTGAGCATCTTGCCGATCACGCCCTGATAGGCATTGGCGGTGGTGTTGAACTTGCGGTTGAACCAGCCGAAGAAACCCTTCTTCTCGTGGTGGTGACCCTTCTCAACAGGCTTGAGGATGGTCGCGCACAATGCCGGCGTGAGGGTGAAGGCCATCAGCACCGAGAACACCATGGAAGCCACCATCGACAGCGAGAACTGGCGATAGATCGCACCCACCGCGCCGCCGAAGAAGGCCATCGGGATGAACACCGCGATCAGCACCAGCGTGATACCGATCAGCGCGCCGCTGATCTGGCCCATGGCCTTGCGGGTCGCATCAGCCGGCGAGAGACCTTCCTCGCTCATGATGCGTTCGACGTTTTCCACCACCACGATCGCATCGTCGACCAAGATACCGATGGCCAGCACCATGCCGAACATGGTCAGCACGTTGATCGAGAAGCCAAACAGCAGCAGCGTGGCAAAAGTACCCAGCAGCGCCACCGGCACCACGATGGTCGGGATGATGGTGTAGCGGATGTTCTGCAGGAACAGGAACATCACCAGGAACACCAGCACGATGGCTTCGATCAGGGTCTTGACCACTTCCTCGATCGAGATCTTGACGAACTTGGAGGTGTCGTAAGGGATGGTGTACTTCACACCGGCCGGGAAATACTTGGCCAGCTCTTCCATCTTCTTGTGCACTGCGGTGGCGGTACCCAGCGCATTGGCGGTCGGCGACAGCTGCACGCCGATGAAGGACGAAGGCTTGCCATCCAGACGGCCGGAGGTGTCATAGCTCTGGCCACCCACTTCGATGCGGGCGACGTCGCGCAGGCGCACGCTCGAACCGTTGGTATTGGCACGCAGCACGATGTTGCCGAACTGCTCGGGCGAGGTCAGCTGACCGTTGACCACCACGGTAGCGGCGATCTGCTGGCTGCCGGGGCTGGGCAGGGCACCCAGCGTACCACCGGCCACCAGCGCGTTTTGCGCCTGGATCGCGGCCGTCACGTCAGCCGGGGTCAGGCTTAGGCCGATCAGTTTGTTCGGATCGATCCAGATGCGCATGGCGCGTTCGGTACCGAACAGCTGCGCCTGGCCCACACCGGGCACGCGCTTGATTTCGTTCAAGACGTTACGCGACAGATGGTCACCCAGCGCCACCGGATCGAGCTTGCCATCGGTGGAAGACAGACCGATGAAGAGCAGGAAGTTGGAACGCGACTTGGTCACCTGCACGCCCTGTTGCGTCACGGCTGCCGGCAGGCGGGCCTCGACGCGCTTCAGGCGGTTCTGCACATCCACCGCCGCCAGGTCCGGATTGGTTTCCGGCGAGAAGGTGATGGTGATCTGCACCTGGCCGTTGGCCTGGCTTTGCGACTCGATGTATTGCAGGCCATCGGCGCCGTTCATTTCCTGTTCGATCAGGCTGGTGACCGAATCGTCCAGGGTCTGCGCAGTCGCACCCGGATAAGTGGCCGTGACCACGATGGTCGGCGGCGCAATGCTGGGATACTGGGCCACCGGCAAGCCGGTAATGGCCAGCGCACCGCCCAGCATGATGAAGATCGCTAGCACCCACGCAAATACGGGGCGATCAATAAAGAACTTTCCCATCTGGCAGCCTCTTAGTTAGCTTTCGGTTGGGCGCTCGCCTCTTGCTTGGCCGGCTGGCCAGCAGCTTGTGCGGGAGCGCCCGCGGGATTCCATTGGACCGGCTTGACGGCGGCACCCGGGCGGACCTTCTGCAGGCCTTCCACGATGACGCGATCACCTTCCTTCAAGCCATCGATGACCTGCCAGTTGTTGCCGCGTGCGCCGCCGGTCTTGACCGGACGGGCCTCGACCTTGCTCTCGGCATTGACCACCATCACCGAGGAGCCGCCAGCATCACGCACCACGGCTTGTTGCGGCACCAGCAGGGCCTGTTCGTCCACGGCTTGCTCGATCTTGGTCCGCACGTAGGTACCCGGCAGCAGCAGGCGCTTGGGGTTGGGGAATTCGGCACGCAGCGAAACCGAACCGGTGCTTTCATCCACGCTGATGTCGGAGAACAGCAGCTTGCCCGGCTGTTCGTAAGCCTGGCCGTTTTCCAGCACCAGGGTCACGCTGGCCTTGTTGTCGCCCACGCTCTTCAACTGGCCGGCGGCCATCGCCTGCTGCAACTTCAACAGGTCGGCGCTGGACTGGGTCACGTTGACGTAGACCGGATCGAGCTGCTGCACCAGAGCCAGCTGGGTGGCATCCCCCTGGCCGACCAGCGCACCTTCGGTCACCAGCGCGCGGCCGATGCGGCCGGAGATGGGCGAGGTCACGGTGGCATAACCCAGGTTCAGGTTGGCCGTCTGCACCGCGGCCTTGCCGGCGGCGACATCGGCTTCAGCCTGCTTCTGGGCGGCCACGGCGTTGTCGTATTCCTGCTTGGAGACCGCGTTGACTTCCACCAGCGGCTTGTAGCGCTGCGCGGTCAGCGAGGTTTGCGTCAGGTTGGCCTGGGCGCGCGCCAGCGTGGCTTGGGCGCTTTCCAGGCTGGCCTTGTACTGGGCCGGATCGATCTTGAAGAGCACCTGGCCCTCCTTGACCTCGCTGCCTTCCTTGAAGACGCGCTTTTGCACGATGCCTGCCACCCGTGCACGCACCTGCGCCACGCGGAAGGCTTCCACGCGGCCCGGCAGTTCATTGGTGATGGCCACGCGCTGCGGGGCAATGGTCACCACCGACACCTCGGCCGGCGGCATCTGGCCGCCTTGCGCGGCGGGTTTCTGTCCGCAGGCAACCAGCGCGGCGGCAACGGCGACGGTCATGGTGAGGCGCGTGAAACGACTGACTGAGCTCATAGATATCTCGCACGAAAGTAAAGTTGAAGCCGCCAGGGGCGGCGATGAAACGAATTCGGTAGAACCGGTCACGACGATGATGCTGTGCCTGTCATCCGGTGATGGAGGGGATGGATGAGCCGGGCTACAGATTGTTGCAATGCAAAAAAGTCCCCACCCCTTCATGCCAGGGTGATGAATTTTTTTGCAGATGATGAACGGCAGGGACTTGAAGCGGATGCTATTATACATACATCCATGAATGTATGTATTTCTTCCAAACATCACATTAATTTAACAAACTTGTTCGAAACGGCGTAGCAAAATATGAGCGATTCCTTGCATTTTGATTCGAAAGCTACTCTGATGCCGTTTCCGCTGGTCTGAACCCGAGCTCTTCCATGCCTTCGGACGATAGGCCGAGCTGCTGGGAAGACGAATTTGACGCCCTGATATTGTGCACGAAACTCACTTACTTCTTCATGACGATGATTGCGCACATGAAGCCTTTGACGAAACTCTGCCGGTTGCGGGTGATGTGCATCCGCAACACGGCCGCCCAGTGGCGCACCTGAGGGGCTGCGCCATGGCCATTTGCCCGGGAGTCTGTTGACATGGCCCGTTCGACCAAGGAAGAAGCGCTGGAAACGCGTGCCCGCATCCTCGATGCGGCCGAGCAGGTGTTCCATGAGCGCGGCGTCTCGCAGACCTCGCTGGCCGACGTGGCCAAGGCCGCTGAAGTCACGCGCGGGGCCATTTACTGGCACTTCAAGAACAAGAGCGATCTGTTCGACGCCATGTGCGAGCGCGTGCGCCTGCCCATGGAAGCGGTGCTGGAAGAAAACGCCAGCCCGCAGGTGGAAGATCCGCTGGGCCAGTTCCTGCGCAGCGGCATCTATGTGCTGACCATGGCGGCGACCGATGAGCGCTGTCGGCGCGTGTTCGACATCATCTTCAACAAATGCGAATTCGCCGACGCGCAGGACCCCATCCTGATTCGCCAGCGCGAATGCCACGTCGATGGATTGTTGCGGCTTGAGCAGATCCTGCTCAATGCGGTGGCACGCGGCCAGCTTCCGGCCACGCTCGATATCCGCCTGGCCTGTCTGGCGGCGCATGCCACCTTCAGCGGTCTGCTCACTGACTGGTTCTTTTCCCCCGACAGTTTCGACCTGGTCAAGGATGGCGAGCGCATCCTGGCGGCCTCGCTCTACGCGCTCAAGACCGCGCCGTCGCTGCAGAAGACGCAGCCGGACTAATAAGCCTCGAAACCCGGGTGGTTTTCAGGCGATATGAAGGATCAGGATAAAACGGAAGGGAATTCAGGCAGGCCGGAGAACCCGGCCCCCGCCTGACCGGCCTGCGCCATGTGCATGACGCCCGCCGGCCAGAATGCGATATGAATCAATAAACCAAAAGACCAGGCTCAATAGGTCGGCATCGAAGGATCCACCTGGGCCGCCCAGGCGTGCACGCCGCCGCTCAGATTGATGACCTTGGTAAAGCCCTGGCGCTCCAGGAAGGCAGCCACCTGCATACTGCGGCCACCGTGATGGCAGATGCAGACCACCGGCTGTTCCTCGTCCAGCTCCGCGAAGCGGCCGGGAATGGTGTTCATCGGCACCAGCTGCGAGCCGGCGATGTGGCAGGTCTGGTGTTCCCAGGGTTCACGCACATCCAGCAGCAGGGGCGTGGGGCGGTCCGGATCGTTGATCCAGGCCGCCAGTTCCGGGGCAGAGATGTGCTCCATGATGCTTTTCCTGTCTCGGCCCTGAGGCTCAGAACGTGAAGTGGGACGGCGTGATCGCTGCGTGCAGCGGCTTGGCCAGGGTTTCCACGATGTTGACGGTCTCGAAGGCGTGTTCCGAGGTGCGGGTGATCAGTTGCAGTTCCATCACCGGGGCCGAACCGACGATGGCCAGCAGGCGGCCGCCGATCTTGAGTTGCTTGCCGAAGGATTCCGGCAGCAGCGGCAGCGAGCCCGAGATGACGATGACGTCGTATTCGCCAGCCTTGCCATCGGCACCGGTCCAGCCTTGCGCGCCATTGCCCAGTTGCACGTCGACGTTGGCCACGCCGTAGTCCGACAGGTTCTGTTCGGCCAGGGCCTTCAGTTCCGGCGAGATTTCCACGGTCGTCACGTGGCGCGCCTTGTGCGCCAGCAGGGCTGCCATGTAGCCCGAACCTGCGCCGATTTCCAGCACGTATTCGTGCTTCTTCACATTGGCTTCCTGCAGGATGCGCGCTTCGATCTTCGGAGCCAGCATGTTTTCACCACCCGGCAGCGGGATCTCGGTGTCGAAGAAGGCCAGGCTGCGATAGGCGGCCGGGACGAATTCTTCACGCTTGACGACCATCAGCAGGTCCAGCACGTCTTGCGCCAGCACGTTCCAGGGGCGGATTTGCTGCTCGATCATGTTGAAGCGGGCTTGTTCGATATTCATGGCGGTGGCTCGATCTAATCTAATAGCGACGGAAAGGCAGCATTTTAGCAAACACCGCCCGGCTAATCAGCCCATCTATGCGCCGAAAAAGCCGCTGGAGGCGCTTCTGTTGCGGGTTTTCCTCAATGCAATGCGAGCGCGACAGGCTGGCGTCAGGCTTTGAGCCCGTTCAGGCAAAGGTCGATCATGCTCTCCAGGTAGGCCAGCGGATCGATGGGCGTCGCCGCGCAGGGTGCGAGTGACTGCTCCCACAGCATCAGCATGATGAGGGGGGCGACGATGACTTTCTTCATGGCGTCGGCGTTAATGTGGCGGAATTCCCCGCGTGCCATGCCGCGTTCGAGCACGCGCACTATCGTCGCATCACCGCGCGCGGTCACTTCATCATGGTAAAAGCGTGCAAGTTCAGGGAAATTGCCGGATTCGGCCACCATCAGCTTGGCAATGCCGACCACGCCGGAGTGCGAGGCGGACTGCCACCAGTGCAGGATGAGATCACGCAGCAGTTCGGCGCTGCTGCCGGCGTGGCCTTCGATGCGGGCTTCGGCCTGGTCCAGCAGGGGCAGCACATTGGCGCGTACCACCGACTTGAACAGGCTTTCCTTGCCATCGAAGTAGAGATAAAGGGTGCCCTTGGAGACACCCGCGCGGGTGGCCACGTCTTCCAGCCGGGTCGCGGCGTAGCCGCGTTCGACGAACAATTCCAAGGCCGCCGCCAGCAATTCCTGGGGGCGGTCCTGCTTGCGTCGTTCCCAACGCGGTTCTTTGGCCGATGCAGACATGAGAAACAAGATTACCGGGACGGGGCACTGTAAGTGGCAAGCCGCGCCGGCGTCAAGCGGCCAGATCAAGCCGCCGGCACTGCGTGCCGCCCGATGCACTACAATGCAGTCCCTCCGCGCCAACCGCCATCAGGAAAGTCCATGAACTGCCGAGACGCATGCGGCGCTTGCTGCATTGCCCCTTCCATCACCAGCCCGATCCCCGGCATGCCCGACGGCAAGCCGGCCGGCGTGCCGTGCGTACAACTGGGCGAGGACATGCGCTGCAAGATCTTCGGCCAGCCCGAACGTCCGGATTTCTGTGCCGGCTTGCAGCCTTCAGTGGAGATGTGTGGAGAGCACCGCGGTCATGCCATCGCCTGGCTCAGTGAACTGGAGACGCTGACAGCGCCGGGCAGCCAAGCAGGCCGGCGAGGGGAGAGCATCTGAAGCTGGGAAGCCTGTCTAGAAGGCTTCCTCGCGCCGCCGTCGGGCTTCTTCGCGGATATCCTCGATGAGCCGGCGGGTATCCACCTTTTCCTTGAGGTGTGCGGCATGGGCTTCACGGCTGATGGGAGCGATGGTGGTCAGCTCCTTCAGATCGGCAGTACTTTCTTCGTGTCGATGATGCACCGCTGCTCCTGAGTCGATAAGGGGAGGGAGGAACTCTGCCTTTGTACCACGGATCGGGCGCATCTGGCGAGTTTGGCATCAAATGACAGCGGATGCCAGCCCGATACGCCCCGTTTCGGTGCTTACGGGAAAATCTCCGCCAGCCGCTCGCTGGGACGCACCAGCATCGTGCCTTTCGGCGCCACCACGATGGGGCGGTTGATCAGGACGGGGTGTTCCAGCATCGCATCGATCAGTTGGGCGTCGGTCACGCCATCCGCATCCAGCCCCAGTTCCTTGAACAGCGCTTCCTTGCTGCGCACCACCTCGCGCACCGGCACGCCCATGGCCTTGATGAGGCCTTCGAGCGTGGCGCGGTCGGGCGGATTCTTCAGATATTCAATGATGGTCGGCTCGACGCCGCCGTCGCGCAGCCCTTGCAGGACATTGCGTGAGGTACCGCACTTGGGGTTGTGATAGATCGTGATGCCGGTGTTCTTGCTCATATCGTCAGCCGAGGAAGGGAATAAAAAGCCATGTTAGCGCGGATTCCTGACAGCAAAATGTAAGTTTTGTCACCCTGCTAAGGTAAAATCCGATTTTGTTGCAGCGCACCGAGTGCACTTTTTGCAGCCGGGTGTGGTCGAAACGCCGCTTTATGGCGACGCCAGCCATCCCGGACGGACCTTCGCTGCCACTTTTGCAGGGTTTGCCCCTGGCCGGGACGGAAAAAAGGCCATTTGCTTCATGTTGTAGCGGCTTATTGTGTTCCGATGGCCGGATTGCCGGGCTTTCGGGCCTGAAAGCAGCCATTTCCTTCATTTCGTTCATTTCCCGTCAACCCCACATCAACAGCCACCCACAGCACCCGTATGGATACTCTCCTCGCGCTCAAGGCGCTCATCATGGGCATCGTCGAAGGCCTGACCGAATTCCTGCCCATTTCCTCCACCGGCCACCTGATTTTGGCCAACAGCCTGCTGCAATTCACCGGCCCCGATTTTTCCAAGGAGAAGGCCGACGTTTTCGAGATCGTCATCCAGGCCGGTGCCATCCTCGCGGTGTGCTGGGAGTATCGGGTCCGCATCGCCACCGTGCTGACCGGCATGTTCACCGACCGCAAGGCCCAGCGCCTGGTGATCAACCTGATTGTGGCCTTCCTGCCGGCGGCCATCCTCGGCTTCCTGTTCAGCCGCCGCATCAAGGAAGTGCTGTTCAACCCGGTCTCGGTGGCCATCGCCTTCATCGTCGGCGGCCTCATCATCCTGTGGGTGGAACGCCGCAACAAGGACCGCATGAGCATGGCCTCGGCGCGCGTCGAAACGGTGGATGACATGACCCCGCTGGATGCCCTGAAAGTCGGCATCGCCCAGGCCTTCGCGCTGATCCCCGGCACCAGCCGCTCGGGCGCCACCATCATCGGCGGCATGATGTTCGGCCTGTCGCGCAAGGCGGCAACCGAATTCTCGTTCTTCCTGGCCATCCCGACCCTGTTCGCTGCCACCATCTATTCGCTCTACAAGGAGCGCGCCCTGCTGTCGGCCGCCGACGTCCCGCTGTTCACCGTGGGCACCGTGGCTGCCTTCGTCTCGGCCTTCCTGTGCGTGCGCTGGCTGCTGCGCTACATCAGCTCACACGATTTCACCATCTTCGCCTGGTATCGCATCGTCTTCGGCATCATCGTCCTGGTGACCGCTTATACCGGCGCTGTCGCCTGGGTGGAGTGATCCCCCGGTGCCTGACGCCCGTGCACGGCTTGCGCGGGCGTCAGGCGCCTGTCAGCCAGCGCCCTGGCGGGCGCGGTACACTGCAGCACCCGTGGCCGGCCTCGCTGCCGGCGGCGGTCTACAACTTCCTTTTCGCCAACTCCCTTCAGAGCACACCCCATGGCCAACGTCTGCAGCGCCGGGCTTGATATCGGCTTTGCCTCCCTCAGTTACGCGCAGATCGGTTTCCTCGGCATCGTCCAGGGCATCACCGAACTGCTCCCCATTTCTTCGACCGCCCACATGCGCGTGGTACCGGCCTTCCTCGGCTGGCATGATCCCGGCTCGGCCTTCTCCGCGGCCATGCAGCTGGCGGCCCTGGCCGCCGTCATCAGTTATTTCCGGCGCGACGTGAGCGCCGTCACCGGCGGCAGCCTGGCGGCCTGGCGACGCCGCGATTTCAACGATCCCATGTTCAAGCTGGCCGTGGCCATCATCCTGGCCACCATCCCCATCGGCATTGCCGGGCTGGCCTTGTCGCATGTCCTGAACGCCTGCGGCTCGCCGCTGCGCAGCCTGACCGTGATCGGCTGGTCCTGCATCGTCATGGCGGTGCTGCTGGCGATCTCGGAAATGGTCTGCCGCCATCGCCGCAGCGTCGACCAGATGCGCCTGCGCGATGCGCTCATCGTCGGCCTGGCGCAGGTCGGTGCGCTGATCCCGGGCGTCTCGCGTTCCGGCTCCACGCTCACGGCGGCGCTGTTCCTGAACTTCCGCCGCGAGGAAGCGGCGCGCTTTTCCTTCCTGCTGGGCTTGCCTGCCATCGCCCTGGCCGGACTGAAGGAACTGGCGGTCTTGCTGCACGCCCATATCCCGCTGGAAGCCTGGGGCGTGCTGCTGTTCGGGCTGGCCGTGGCGAGCGTGTCGGCCTTCGCTGCCATCTGGGGGTTGATGAAATTCCTGGAGCGTTTCTCGACATGGCCCTTCATCGTCTATCGAGCTGCGCTGGGTGTTTTCCTGCTGCTGGCGGTGTCGCGAGGCTGGCTGCAATAAAATAGCGCCTTCGCTACGCAGCAGCTTCAGGTTTTTTCATGGTCGATTTCGATTCCCTGCCTCCCGGTGCCACCCAGCAAGAACGTGCTTTGCACGTGCTGGAAACGGTATTCGGCTACTCGTCCTTCCGCGGTCACCAGAGCGAGATCGTCCAGCACGTCGCCGGGGGCGGGGATGCCCTTGTCCTCATGCCCACCGGCGGCGGCAAGTCGCTCTGCTACCAGGTGCCGGCGCTGCTGCGCGAGGGCACCGGCGTGGTGGTTTCGCCGCTGATCGCGCTGATGCAGGACCAGGTCGATGCACTGGCCGAAGTCGGCGTGCGGGCCGCCTTCCTCAATTCCACCCAGAGTTTCGACGAAGCGCTGCAGATCGAGCGCCGCCTGCGCCAGGGCGACCTGGACCTGCTCTACGTCGCCCCCGAGCGCCTGATGACGCCGCGCTGCCTGGACCTGCTGGAGTCCGCCCGCATCTCGCTCTTCGCCATCGATGAGGCGCATTGCGTCTCGCAATGGGGCCACGATTTCCGTCCGGAATACATCAAGCTCTCGATCCTGCACGAGCGCTTCCCGCAGGTCCCGCGCATTGCGCTGACGGCCACCGCCGACCAGCAGACCCGCGAAGAAATCATCCACCGCCTGCAACTGGAAGATGCGCGCCAGTTCGTCTCGTCCTTTGATCGTCCCAACATCCGTTACCAGATCGTGGAAAAGGCCAATGGCCGCAAGCAGTTGCTGGACTTCATCAAGAACGAACACCCGGAAGACGCCGGCATCGTCTACTGCCTCTCGCGCAAGAAGGTCGAAGAGACCGCCGAGTTCCTGCGTGGCGAAGGCCTCAATGCGCTGGCCTATCACGCCGGCATGGACTACGCGCTGCGCACCAAAAACCAGGCGCGCTTCCTGCGCGAAGACAAGATCGTGATGGTCGCCACCATCGCCTTCGGCATGGGCATCGACAAGCCCGACGTGCGCTTCGTCTGCCACCTCGATTTGCCCAAGAGCGTGGAAGGCTACTACCAGGAAACTGGCCGCGCCGGCCGTGACGGCCTGCCAGCCGACGCCTGGATGGCCTACGGCCTGCAGGACGTGGTGCAGCAGCGCCGCATGATCGACGAATCCGAAGCCGACGAAACCTTCAAACGCGTGCTCGGCACCAAGCTCGATGCCATGCTCTCCCTGTGCGAGACGCTGCACTGCCGGCGCGTGCACCTGCTGGATTACTTCGGCGAGAAGTCCAGCCCCTGCGGCAATTGCGATACCTGCCTCACGCCCCCGGTCTCCTTCGATGCCACGGTTGAGGTTCAGAAGCTGCTCTCCACCGTCTATCGCGTCGAACAGCGCTTTGCCCCCGGCCACGTGATCGAGGTCTTGCGCGGCATCGATGGCGAGCGCGTCAAGCAATGGCGCCATGATCAACTTTCCGTGTTTGGCGTGGGCAGCGATCGCGGCGAGGCGGAATGGCGCGCCATCCTGCGCCAGGTGATCGCGCTGGGGTTGCTGACGGTGGATGCCGAGAACTACAGCGCCCTCAAGCTCACCGAGGCCGCGCGTCCGGTGCTGCGCGGAGAACAGCAGGTGCAGCTGCGCCGCTATCGCAAGCCGGAAAAAGCCAAGCGCAGCTCGCAGCGCTCCAGCTTCGTCGAGACCGATCTCAGCAGCGAAGAGCAGGCACTTTTCGAGAAGCTGCGCTGGTGGCGGATGGAAACCGCGCGCACACACAACGTGCCGGCCTACGTCATCTTCCACGATGCCACCATGCGCGAGATCGCCAAGGCCCGGCCGCAATCGCTGGACGACCTGCGCCACGTCACTGGTGTGGGCGAGAAGAAGCTGGAAACCTATGGTGCCCAGATCATCGACCTGATTGCCGGCATGGAGTCGGCCGACGCCTGAGAGGGCGACGGCGGATTCTCCCTGATTTTAGTCAAATCCCTTCATTGCCTGCGTCACCTGCACCAGCGCGATAAAGCGCCGGGCGGGCGTTTGCGGCCGACGTTGCTGCCGTAACGCAACTTTCCTTCATACGGTACTTTTACCGGCCTCTTCCCTGATTTGCTGGCCCCGCTTGGCGATATCATCAACGGCGGGGAATCGGGTTCAACACCAACGAAGGTGAGCCGGGGGGCGATATGAAACTCAATGATCTGAAGATAGGCGTGCGCCTGGGCATGCTGTCGGCACTGCTGCTGGCGGCCATCGCCTTTGTCGGCATACGTGGCGTGATGGTGGTCGGGGAAATCTACGGCCAGGGGGCGCAGGGCATGGAGACGGGAGCCCTCATCGAGCAATCGGTCGATGCCGCCCGCAGTGCGCAGGTGCAATTCAAGATCCAGGTGCAGGAGTGGAAGAACACCTTGCTGCGCGGCAAGGATCCCGCTGCCTTCAACAAATACCGCCAGGCCTTCATCGATGAAAGCGCCGCCACCCAGAAGCAGCTCAAGACCCTGGAAGCGCTGATGCCGCGTATCGGCATGGATGCCGAGCCTGCGCGCAAGGCCCAGCAGGCCCATGCCGAGCTGCTCAATCGTTATCTGGAAGCGCTCAAGCTCTATGCCTCCGACGATCCTGCCTCGGTGGCGCGGGTGGATGAACAGGTCAAGGGTGTGGATCGCGTGCCGACCAAGATGATCGATGACATCGTCGTCGCCGTGCTGGACCACAGCCGCAAGACGCGTGACGCCATCAATGCCGACAGCCTCTTCGACTACCAGCAGGCGCGCTTGCTGCTGCTGGTCTCGATCGGCCTGTCGCTGCTGGTGGGCCTGGCCATCACCTGGACGCTGGTGCGCAGCATCGTGCGCCCGCTGGGCGAAGCGGTGCAGATTGCGCAGACGGTAGCGGCCGGCGATCTGCGCTCACAGGTTGTCATTCACGGCAAGGATGAGACGGCGCAACTGTTGCGCTCGTTGAAAGAGATGAACGACAACCTGGCCGGCATCGTTTCTGAGGTGCGCAGCGGCACCGGTGCGATTACCGTGGCGGCGACCGAGATCGCCAGCGGTAACAGGGACTTGTCCGAGCGCACCGAAGAGCAGGCCGGTTCGCTCGAAGAGACGGCCGCCTCGATGGAAGAGATCACCTCCACCGTGCAGAAGAACGCCGAGAACACGCACCAGTCGCATCAACTGGCCGATGAGACATCGGGCGTGGCACGCAAGGGCGGCGACATGGTCGGTGCGGTGGTGCAGACCATGCAGGCCATCGAGGAGAGTTCGCATCGCATCGTCGAGATCATCAGCGTCATCGACGGCATTGCCTTCCAGACCAACATCCTTGCGCTCAATGCCGCAGTGGAAGCCGCGCGCGCCGGCGAGCAGGGGCGCGGGTTTGCGGTGGTGGCTTCGGAGGTGCGCAGCCTGGCCCAGCGCAGCGCCACGGCCGCGCGCGAGATCAAGGAGCTGATCGACGATTCGGTCGGCAAGATCAATGCTGGCTCGGCCCTGGTCAGTGGTGCAGGCGGCACCATGGAAGACATCATCACGGCCATCCAGAAAGTGGCGGCGATCATGGATGACATCAACGTCGCCAACCGCGAGCAGAGCGCGGGCATCGATGAAGTCAACAAGGCGGTGGTGCAGATGGACAGCGTCACGCAGCAGAATGCGGCACTGGTGGAAGAAGCTGCTGCGGCGGCGGAGAGCCTGCAGTTCCAGGCGGAATCGCTGTCACGCGCGGTGGCGGTCTTCAAGCTTCAGTGAGGCCGTCGCAGAAATGACAATGGCATGCCTTGGAGCATGCCATCGGAGCGATCTTTAAGTGATCACCGTGGGTGATCGCTTTCATTCATCACCTGTCGCATGCACGATTGCGCGTTGAATCATGCATGCAGCGCGCGTATTCAGGCGCGCTTTTCAAACACCAGATCCCACACGCCGTGACCGAGGCGCAGGCCACGGTTTTCGAACTTGGTGGTATCGCGGTAATCCGGACGCGGCACGTAGCCGGAGGGATCGGTGGCGGTGTTCTTCAGGGTGGGTTCAGCCGACAGCACTTCCAGCATCTGGATGGCGTATTCCTCCCAGTCGGTGGCGCAGTGGAGATAGCCGCCGGGGGCCAGGCGCGAGCTGATCAGTTGCACCAGGGGCGACTGGATCAGGCGGCGCTTGTTGTGGCGCGCCTTGTGCCAGGGATCGGGGAAGAACACGTGCACGCCGGCCAGGGAATCGGGGGCGATCATGTTGGTGAGTACTTCGACGGCATCGTGCTGGATGATGCGCACATTGTCCAGGTTGCCTTCGCCGATCAGCTTGAGGTAGCTGCCGACGCCGGGGGTATGGACTTCGACGCCGATGAAGTTTTTCTCGGGCATGAGGGCCGAGATCTTGGCGCTGGTTTCGCCCATGCCGAAGCCGATTTCGAGGATGGTCGGAGCCTGGCGACCGAAGGCGACAGCCAGGTCCAGCGGGGCCTTGTCGTAGGGGACCAGGAAGCGCGGACCCAGTTCTTCCAGCGCGCGTCCTTGCGCGACCGACACGCGCCCGGCGCGGGTGACGAAACTGCGGATGCGGCGCTCGCTGGGATCATAGAACAGCGGCTTGCCGGATTTGTTTTCAGACATGGATGACTCGAAGCAATTGAGGCGCGGCCCGCAAAGTCGCACCGGTCAGGGACGGGCGAACAGGGCCGCAGGGAAGCGATCTGGAGCGGGTGAAGGGGATCGAACCCTCGTCTTAAGCTTGGGAAGCTTCTGCTCTACCATTGAGCTACACCCGCGAGGCGAGCAATTTTACGCGGTTTCGGGGTGTTTTGTGAACTTGAAGATTGCTCGGTGGTATCGATTCTGTAGTAGCTGGTTACTTCGAGCGGTTATCGCAAACCGACTACGATGCGTTTCTTCTTGAGGCAGCCTCAATGAGCAAGACAGCCAAATACTATCGCGTTGTGGAATGGCGGAAGTATTTTGGAGCGAGCTTTCTCAGATATAGCGAGGCTGCCACAATAACGAGGACGTTTTGACCAAGGAATGCAATTCATTGGCTCTACATGCATCTTCTACAGCTCGTTTGTCTTCTCCTTGCAGGTTGGGGCCTAATATTATTTCTTCTATCAAAATATGTGGCTCAAATGGTACGCTGATACCGGATTCTGGCACCGCTACGCCAGCTTCTTCGGCGTAGCGAAGCGAAATCGCGATACGCAATTCATGTTCACTTTCAAAAGCTTTGTGTTTATAGAAGAAACGTTCAAGCATACCTACGTTAAGTCTTACTTTAGTTAAGTCAACGTATCTGACGTGACCCCATACAGGAGTCTCCTCCGCAAATCTAGGTTCGAGATGAAAAGGCCTCAGCGCATTCTTCAATTTTGATGCAGTAGTTCGTATCGCAACTCCTTTTCTTTCCGAGGCGTAGAGCTTCCACATCGCTTCGCTCTCATCTTCTCCCTTATTCCAACAACTAATTTTAGTTAATCGTCGAAGTTCTTCGAAAGCTCTCTCAGTACCGTCGATTCGTTCAAATCGAGGGTCAACAGGATGCGGATAAACTATTGACGTTGCGCCTTCAAACGGATCGTCAAACTGACGTGCCTAGATAAAAGCAAGCTATCAATGTGGCGCTTCAGCTCATTTCTTCTGGTGACGGGCTGCGCTCTAATCTCTCCAATAACTGTAAAATTGAAAGATTTTAGTTAGTGTTATTTTGATTCGATAGGAAGGACTCATCTATCGGAAGTTAAATTTTCCTCCGTATTTTTCTGTATTGCCAATGATAGATTTTATTTCGTTACGTCTCACGTTGACCAAGATCTCCGAGCATATTACCGTATCGGAAGATGACGTCGCTTATTATTCAGAGTTGGTCGGTGCCAATGATAAGTCGTTGAAAATGTGTATGTATTGCACGGGGTCGTTTTTCAAGATGTCCAGGGCTGCAATGCAACTATCAGCGCTGCTATTTCGGCAGCCTCAGAAGATTGACTGGTTTGATAAAGGCGATATTGGTAGTCCTCTTTTCTTGCCGCAGGCTAAAGAAGAGGCCAAAGCAATGTTGATCAACTGGGCTTTACGAGAACGGAAACTTAAACAAGAGCTGAACTTCCACTGTCTATCGAGATACTCAAGATGGAGTGAAGTAAAGTCCGAATTGTCGACCTTGGCCTATAGCGCTCGTCTACCTAGGATGTGGGAGATTGGCTTTGATCGTACCCAAATTATCCCGCTTCTTGTTGAACATAAGATGATTCCTGCGCCCGTCATTGAATTAGTGCCGCCTTCAGTTAAAAAGGGAAAACACTATTTCAGAGGCGAACTAAGTGAAATTTTGGAAGAGGCCATCGAAAGGGCAGAGCGTCCGGAAGATGAAGAGGCTATCTGGATAGAAATGGTCAAATTTGCGCACAGTGTTCCCCCATATTTCCCCATCACTGGGTATTGCGCAAAAAAAGGGATTCTCTACGTGATTGTCAATAAAGATGGTACGTCAGAAAATGAGACAAGTTCAATGACGAAATCTCAGTTCATGAAGAGGATCAGAAGAAGAATAAAATCCGATTAAGTTCGTAGAATTTGCTCAAATTTTTAATGTGCCGATAGTGATAGAAAGATGTCCGAAGATTTTGTCTCGCTATATAAAGTAATTGAATTGGTCGCAATTCGCGTGCCTGTCTCCACCGAGGAGGTAGACCCATTCGCCGATGAGCCTGTCACTAACAGTGCGGTTGCGAAAATACTCGCACGTTCCCCCGTACTCAGTTGCTTCAAGAGTGCACGAGCGTCGATTGCTTTACTCCATCTATTCTTTGGTAAAGAAAACAGTATCAGCTGGCTCGAGCTCACGGAAGCGGGTTTTGCAGTCTTGTCGGATGTCGCCCCGGGGGAAGGTCAAGAGATTCTCTTAAACTATTCTCGAGGCGAGAAGCAATTTAAGGCTTGGGTAAAGGCTGGGCGGGAACAAGCTGACTCGTCCGAAGTATCTTTAGCGCTTCCACAGTTGCCTCGTTCCATGTTTATTGGTTTTTCGAAAAAACAGGTCATCGAGCTGCTAGATGATGCAAAAATCGATCACAATCTCGTGAAAGATGAGAATGCGTCTACCGTAAATGTTTCTTTGATCTCTGATTCCGCTAGTGACAATTCAGCTCACGCTACTTCGGTAGTTGCAGCAAAGACCAAACAACGACGATTCAATGGTCCTATGCGGGAGCCGTTAACCTTGGCATTCAAAATGTCCAGTGATCCTTCATCCTGGCGCTCAGTATGGGCGGCCCTCGTGGTTCTTGCTAAGTCGGATCCAAAACCTTACCCGATCACTGGTTACAGCGACACGGAGGGCGTGAAGTACAAGTTAAAGGGCGTCGATCGTTCTTTCACTCAAGACGATGTGGCGTCTCGAGTGCGAACTCGTACGATTAAAACTGACACTTCTAAGGAAAAGGTTAGTGTTCTAACCCCTGAGCAATAGAGCGCGACTGAGTTGGCAACAATCTCAGCGGAAGCCTCAAATTTGAAATGGTGTAAACTCGTTTATCGCAAGTCTTCGAGCAATAATCCTCCCCCACGTGCTGGTCGAAGCATCGGCGCCCACCTTGATGAACACCTTGTGGAGAAGGAAATAATCAGGCGATTCCTGTTGGATCTTTCAGCAGCGATATTCTCATCCAGGCGAACTCAAGCGTTACGCACTGCTGGCGAAAATGGGCTCATGAACAGATGCAGCTTCGAGCCGCGGTTTCGGGGAGTATGTTGCCTTGAGGTAATTTCTGGTGAGGTTAAGACTCTGATGTATTTTCGTTGAGCAATTCCCAATAGGGGGGCGTTTAGCACTTGGTGCTCCGGCCGCTATGATGGGCTCAATTCTGTGAGAATTTAAACATAAAGCCGTCGAGTGCCGTTTCGGCATATCGGCGGCTTTATGCCATTTAGCCGATATGGCTTCGATTATCCTCCATGTGCATCAGATAATTTCTATTTGGAAATTATCTGATGCCAATACTGAAATGGACGCGGCCATAACTTGTCCAAATTTAGCCAAATCGGCCGTAACGCCATTAGGGCGCGACAAAAAAATAAGCTCCGATTCAGCGATTGGGATGTCTTCTTATAGATGAAGAGAAGGGCAGCCCCAGTCGTGAACCTTAATTTATGGAGCTTAGCATGAATATCATTGTCCCTTCCGAGCAGGTGCCTCGTCTGCTTACCACTAAAGAATTGGCCCGCGTGATGTCGGTCCGGTCTCAATCGATTCACAAGCGGTACTGCCTCACGGGCAGCTATCACGGTGTTCGCCCGTTGAAGATGCTCAACCGCCGCCTCATGTGGCCTTCGGATTCGTTTGAACAACTGATCAAGGGGATGAAATAATGTACCAACTTGCCCCTATGAATTCTCAGCCTGCATATCCGCTGCATGCTTTCCCCGGTTTGCTGGGGCAGTTGATGCAGGCCCAACTGCGTTGCGGCATGATTGCCGAACTCGCTGGGCCGATTGGCGTAGCCCTCTCCACGTTGGCCACCCAGGATCTGGCCAACGTCCAATTTGGCGCTCAGACGCAGCAGCCAGTGGGAGGTAGTGTCGTCGTGCTCGCCCCGAGCGGAACCGGTAAATCGATGATGCTGCACCCTGGTCTGCGGCCCTTTGTGGATTTCGATAACGATCAAGCCCGTTTGGCAGAGGAGCGTGCGCCGTTGGAGCGCGCTCGGGAAAAGGCTTGGGAAGCTGAATGCCGCGCTGTGCAAGACGCCATTGCCAAACACCTTGAGGAGCCGGCAAAGCTAACTGAGTTGAAGGAGCGTTTGCAGGCTCTCTATCAACAGAAGCCGGAAGCCACGAGTCAGGCGACCGTATTGTGTCAAGACATGACTACCCAGGCGATTGTCCACGATCTGTCGCAATGGCACGCGATGGGCCTTGTGACCGATGAGGCCGCTCTTTTGCTTAACGAGCGTCCCGCCAAAAACTTTCCGCTTTACGTGCGCCTAAATGACGGCACGCCTTATACGGTGAGCCGTGTCACAACCGGTCGCAAGCGCCTGGAAGCGCCCCGTTTTTGCTCCCTCCTGATGTTGCAACCGGAGCTTTTCTTCGAGCATCGCCTGAAGTACGGGAAGATTGCGCGGGGTAGCGGTTGGGATGCGCGCAATCTGTTCTCTGTGGTGTCTCCTTCCGCTCAGTCGTTCTATTTCCAGACGCCGGAATACTACACAGCGCATGAAAAGTATGCCGCACGTGTTACGCAATTACTGAACGAAAGTATTCGTCCTGACAGGAAGGGGGCTGCAGATCGCCGGATCGTCAAGCTGACGCCCGAAGCCGCAGCGTATTTGCAGCAGCTCAACGAAATGGTAAAGCAGGCACGGTCCCACGGTGGACCGTGGGCCAGCATATCTGACTATGCCGCACGTCACGCTGAGCGTACGGCAAGGGTCGCCGCTGCTTGGCACGTCTTCGAAGGCACTGAAGGTGATCTGTCACAGGAATATATCGAGCGCGCTAATGCCGTGTGCAGCTGGCACCTCGGCGTGTACTTCCAGTACCTGGGTGTTTCCGTGGAGAAGTCCCTTGTGATGGCGGATGCGCAGGCGCTGGAGTCGATCTTGCAGGATTGTGTGCGAGACAACGGTAACCCCTACTTCAAGCTGAGCAAGTTACGCAATGAATCACCCAACGCGGGTTTGACTAAACCGCGCTTCGATAAGGCGTTGGAGCAGCTCTGCTACCAACGCAAGGCACAGATCATCGAAAATCGTAACACGCGGATCGTTCAGCTTATGTCAGTCGCACATCCATTCTTCGCTCAAATTCCGACGCATCCGGCTCAGCGTTTCTGAGCTAAAAATCGGCGCGTTTCAGTATATTCCTCATTAACCACTTTCCCGCAGCCCGCCGGGGTGTTCAATCTGCACGTCCCGGTGGCAACGCGAGGAAGGTGGGTGGGGTCTTTTTGCTTATTAATAGGATAAATAGATTAACTATTAAACGGCAATAAGGGGGCCTGCATGGATACCGCAATGCCTTACAAGGTACAACTACTATGAAAAAAGATACTGCTACACCTAGTAGTGGTGAAGAGCCACTACGCTTTTTCCTTAATCTGAGTCGTACATTGAACTCAGTACGGGATGAGTGCGGAACGCCTATCACGGGCGGTCATGACTTAGAGAACATCTCCTCATTGCTACGGTTCATGAGACAGGTCTTGTACAGCCTTGCACAACCCTACGAGCTGCGTCGGCGAAACGACCGTGAGATCGTGCATGGAACACCATGGGCCAAAGACTTCCAGAGATTGGACATATTTGCTCATCTCTATGCGGACGATCTGCACTTTTCGCCCTTATTGAACTTGTTTTTCCAAGTCTATCGTCGCCATCCTATTCGCCTGTGGGTTGCTGATGGGCGCATTCGAGGGGGCGAGGACGCTACCTTGCCAGCGCGTATGCGGATGTGTAATCACTTCGTTACCTGCATGCGTAAGCGTGCGATAAGGCTGAAGCTCAAAGCCAAGATTTCGGACTGGCAGCGCAACATCAAGAAAAATCAGGAACGGCTGTTCCGCTACATTCCGGCTTTGTACGAAGAGTCGAGCCGTTTGGTTTTCGTTCGTCTGGATCTGTTGTATCGCAAGAATCTGAAGCCTAGGACCGAGATCGACAAGATCCTGGATGAGCGTCCCTTTACCGTGGGCGTACAACAGGACCGTTACTTCAACCTTTTCCCGTCGCGGCAGAGCAATGAGGTAGGACAGGGGCAGCGCGTGGCCTTGCAACGCAATCAGCCAGTACAGCTAGGTCTTTTGGGGGATGCCTCCTCTTCGCAGATGGTTTCGCGTCCGAGTATTAACGAAGTGTTGAGCGATCGCGAACGCTTGATGACCAACCTGCGTAGCAAGCCGTCGTTGTTTAGCAAGTTGGCAGGTTATGTTATCCGTATCGAGTTCACTCGAGACGCCGGGTACCACCTGCATGCGGCATTTATATTCAAGGAGGCCAAGCATCACGCCTACTTGGGAACGCAAATTGGGAAGTACTGGGAAGAGGTGATCACGCGTGGTCGGGGCTACCATTTCAACTGCAATCGCGAGGACTACAAGTATTTTGCCGTGGGGCCGATTGACGCTCATGAAAGTGAAAAGCGAGAAAAGTTGATGGAGGTGCTGTGCTATCTGGCCAAGAGAGATCAGTACGTGCACGTGAAGCCTTCCAAAGGGGCCAAGATGTTTACGACTGGACAGTTTCCAAAGAAGCGCCTGAAGAAGCTAGGCCGGCCCAGAATTAATAGGCTAAAACCTGCTGAGAAAGTGAACAAAGACGCTCAGATCGCGACATCAGACATAGTTCTTGGCCAGCAGGGGCGTGGCTTTGCGAGGAGTGGTGCTAACTGGGGCACTGCTGGCTTGGAAAAAATTACGGGGTGGGGAAAATGATAAGAGGAGCAGCAAATGGGCGCTACTTGGGCGAGGCTTCGTTGTGTGGGTCACACACTATCGGACTCATTTTAGGGATCCTTTCCACGGCATTGGGCCTAGCACTTGCAACCTATGTTGGCTGGTACCGAGCAGGATCGCCAGTGGAAAAATTTTTCTGGATGGCGCTCGGAACGGTGACGGTGCTCGGTACGCATCTGTTACCCGTGCGGTTCGGGGTGCCAGGTAAAGCGCGGGTGGCGGTCATAGTGATCTGGGCTGGGTGTTTGGGGCTGGCTTTGTACAGTCATGTCACGTTCTATTTATTGAGCCAGGAGCACGCTGGCCAAAAACGCGCGGCAGCCGTCCATATTGACCAGAGGGACCAAAGCAGTACCGGTACTCCACCTCGAACTTTGCTGGCGATAATTAAGGAACGTGAGAAGGTCTCAGTCGAATTGGCCAACAATCAGGCGCATGCTTGCAGCGGCTCATGTCCATGGCGGGATGTCAGGGCGACGGCTCTGCGTGCAAGGCTGGAGACCTTGACTACTGAGGAAACAGCCGTAAAGCGCTGGCAACAAGGCCGTGATCGTGCAACCGAGCGTTTCCAACAGCAACAGGATGCGGCGCGTCAAGATCTGGTGGCGGCTAAGTTATCCGAAGTGCTGGACATTTCGGTCGATGACATCAATGTCGCCCACGCCTTGTTGTTCGCGGTCGTCTTAGAAGGGCTAGCTTGCTTGGGCTGGCTGTTCGTTTTCTCCACGGGCAGGCCTCCGCCGGTCGACCAAGGGCTTGCTAAGGTGAGCACAGGTATCCTTGGGGACAGATCAGAGGTAGTCCCCGCAGGCAGAATCGAGGTGACTGACTCAGACGGACAGCAGAAGGCGTCCGAAACGGTATCCAATTCAGAGCCAGGCGGCGATTGGACTATGCAGATACCCGGCAGAGATACACCACGCAAAGTCAAGGAGGCGTGGCTCGAAGTACAGGTGCGAGCTGGCAAGCATAAGCCGACTGTTGTGAAGGTTCGTGAATTTTTGGGGTGCGGGCAGCTTGATGCTCGGGATTTTACCCGTCATCTGAAGGAAGTCATGGCAGAGGCTTCGCCCGAGTCGGTCACGCGACATCGGAGACAGCGATCATGACCATCTGATACGTCGGCCATGACCAGTGGAAGGGTCGCCTCACTGTAGGCAGGCGACCTTTTAGATAGAGGTCTGGCAACGGAATCCCCGTTGCCAGGTTACCAGGGCATTCTTCGGTCATGACTGCGCGTGACTTTGCAATGTTGTTGCACTTTCTCCGCGGATTGACAGAAATGCTTTACGTGACAGCGTGACCAAAGTCGAGATCCTACCTGGTGGTCGACGATTGCAACATTTGACTAAGGTAAGGATTGTCGCGTCGTGATAACAGCTTGAGAGGCGCCAGCATACGTTCCGTCAACATAACAGCAAACGTTGCCGCTAGGTGCTAGGATCCTCTGGTAGAGAGGGGCGAGATATGATCGACGAGAGCGACAACGAAGTGGTAGTGGGCCAAGTGATATATGTATTTGCTTCCGTTGGCCTTGCCAGGGAATTTAAGGCGTGCTTAAACACTGGCTCGATTGGAACATGTATGGAAAATTGGCCGCCGGTGGCAATCTACCCGCCGGCTATTCTCGGCGCGAAGCCTATGTAATGTCAGAAATGGACAAAAAAATAAGCAGAGGGCTTCGTTGTGGCGATGTGCCAGGCGCTTTTCATTGCTCTTCAAAAGTGAATATTAAGAGCTCTGGGGCACGAATTGCTGGAGCCGTGAAAGAGCTGTGGCCCACCTGGTCCGGTTGCCGGGTATGAACGATCGACCGCTCCCGAGGGGCTAGTGTATCCGACTGGCCTAAATAGAACAGTTGGAATACCAGATCCATACGGTGATCGATATGCACCTCGACAGAGATAGGGTGCAATTCGTGCAAACCAGTGAGTAGATGGACAGCGCCCTAGTTGCTATGCATTGGCACGCAGGCGAAGTCTGTTTCTCTTCGTCGCCTGCTGGGTCAAAAGCGGGGAAATTCAACGCCCAGTTCGGGCGAGCCCTGGACGGGGCTGCTCGCAAAGGACGCTTATCAAATGCCTGTGCCACCTAGCGACCTTTAGGGCAGGACGAAAAGAACTCACCAGTCTCGTGGTAATACTTCGAGATATATCGCTTAGTGGCGCCTTGCCCTGCAAGAAGTATTCCTGCGGGGCATTTCAGTTCAATGAGGGTGTTTCCCCGACTTGCACCAGGATTCCCACTCGGCGAGCTGATCATGGGAGACGATGGCATCGGCACCTTGGTCCTGACGGAACGCATTGATCCAGTCGTTCACACATTGATTCGGATCACCGGTGGGTGGCGCGGACGTGACCTCCTTGCCAAATTTGTAGTTCTTTTCTGAAATTAGCGTACCGTTAGCATCCCATCCTTTGACTATGCCGTGCACGACGAGACCATGTTCGTTGTCGTAGTGATAGGGAACTTGTCCGGTCATCTTTCCCGTACCTGGATCAAATGACTCATCCAGTTGCTGCACTCCGTTGCTGAAAGTAGTGCGACGAATCACTTTCCCGTCTGGATCATAACTGGTCATCTCTCCATCGTACTTGCCACCCATGATGTTGGCTTCACGCAGACGTTTGCCGGTCTTCTGGTCAAATATCTCTTCAGGTCCAAACAAGGTGCCGTGTTGCCACTGTGCCGTATGGACCAGTATGTCGCTGTCAACGCTATAACTACGCTGGGTACCATCCGGTTGTCCATCCTCCATGTTGACTTCCGTTCTGAAACGTTCTCCGCGTTGACTTTGTCCGACCAGTTTCAATTGGTAGGCAAGGTGATTGTTCTTGAAGGCCGCTTCGATCTCTGCATTTTCCTCTCCTGGACGTTTGCAGACGACAGTCCCATCCAGAACACCATCGGAGACGTGGATATCACAGAGACGGCCAAAATATGAGGTGTAGCCGCCGGTGACTTGGTTGAGTGTGCTGAGTACCTTACCAAAACCGGCATGCGATCCCATGAACTTCTCAGCAGGGACGTTGGTTACCAGGCCACTGAATGGTGAATTGGACGAGCCTGAATAGATCTTGCCATTGGAGATCTGGGCGTTACGGAAGTCCAACGTGCTTGGCTGGCACCCAGCCAAGCTAAGCAGGAGAGGCAAAAGAAATAGGGGAAGGTGTTTTGTAAGCATGATGGAATCACAAAAAAGATGGTTGAAGAACTGGCCTATGCAATGAGATAGGTCCGCGATGCCTACGAATTTCTGAAATCATTTCGTCGTCGGGTCCATGCGTACAGACGGCGGTTCAAGCTATCCCGCCCCATGTAAAGTTCCCGTTTGAGCTTTTGGAGTAGGGTGCGCTTCGTTTTCTTCCGACCAATGGTTGTGCCGAGGATGTCGTGGCGATGAACGAGAACAGCAGGCGTCACCGATAGCGTTCTCACGTGATGCTCCCAATTGCGGTTGAGTAGATCGTCGACCGCATAGACAATCTTCCGTGCATGGGCGACCAAGATGCGAGCCGCATCGCGATGAATGACATACCCTTGGGTGCCAAAAGGCTGCTTGCGATGATCTTTGACTACGTTTCCGTTGGACAATGTGGCGACCTCCCATGAGTCTTCTCCGCCGATATCACACAAGCGCATGATTCCGAACGAGAAAGTCGCATGAGCAATTGCATCCAACGTAGGTAGGAAGTCGTCGGTCAGTTCAACATCATTTTCCAGAACACACCACATTTCGTCGTTGGACTGAATCAGCTGCTCCCAGATCTGGTAATGACTGTCATAGCAGCCGACCTCGGAGAGATTCATATGATGGCCATGGACCTTCCAGCGGGTGATTGCGTCATATGAAGATGGATATTCCGTGAAGCGCTCTGCGTCAAAGAACCGAAATTTCCTTTTTAGTTTGGAAAACTGCTTGGCAATGTATTGGCGTCGAACTTTGCTCTCGACGAGCGAAACGACAATGATGGAAATTTCACGGGAATTCATTTTTCTTTTATGGAAATAGGCGAAGGCGTTCCAAATACCGACGGATGAGCGAAGCTGCCATTCGCGATATCTGGAACTGACCTTGATCGTCGATATGAGGGCTATCGAATTGGCGAACCAATTCAGGCTGCGTAGAGACAAGACGCTTAGCCCGACAAAGCACCACAGAGCGCGGATGCGGGGCGGCAAAATCCTGCCCCTTTCCGCACCCGAAAGTCAGATCGGTAGCGCTGGCTAAGGAGGTGGTCTTCCCGTCAGCGCCAAAGTTGAACCAGTACGATCAACGCAAAGAGGATGAGCAGCGTGAATTTGAAGCTCTTCGGGAAAGCTTGGACTTTTCCGTCCTTTAAGAGGTAGACGTCGCCCGAGAAGGCGATGATCAAGGCGATCGGCATGAACACCAGGACGGCAAGAACTAGTGCCCAGCGGCGACGATACCAAGGTACCTGGTCATAGCTGGTGTACCCCAGCACCTCGGCGGGAGCGCCGCAATTGGGACAAGCCGTTGCGCATGCGTGTACTTGATGCTGGCAATGCGGGCAGTTGAGAAAGCGGGACATATTTTTTCCTTTTTGTTTGAGTGATTGGTTTTAAGAGCCGATGAAAACGAGAAGGGAAACGGCCGACAGGACAACAGCCGTGCTGGCCATCCCTTTGCTGGATCTGTTTTGTTGGAGGTTGATGGCGCCGGCGGCTAACCCGAGGCTCGCGAGAGCACCCGCGCCGATGATTTGGTCGTGATCGAGAAAGTCGACCTGGAGGGCACAGAGAGTGGACAGGATTGCCAAGACAAGACTGATGATTGCGAGCCAAGGAGAGCCTTGAACTCCCGCAGCCAAGCCGGCTTGTGGTGCTCCGCAGTGAGGGCAATGCAGGGCGGCGGCATGAATTTCGTTGCCGCAGTCGCGGCAGAAGACCATGGGCATATAGTTATTCCGTCAACTGTTGATGTGTTTTTAGGCCGCTGGAAACGCAGGCAGGGCTGGGCTGGTGCCGTACGACGCACAGTTACGGTGGTAATTATTGATGAATATACTCAACATGTAAACGTTGAATAAAGGCCGTCGTTAATCAGTCATCGGTTTGGCATCATGCGCGGCATGGTCAATCGACAAACAACGACAAGTACGGAGCCGCCTAGTGATGGTAGGAATGCGGTCTGCGTTGAACTTGGCAGTGCGCTCAAAAAATTCCGAATCGCAGCGGAAAAGTCCCAAGAGACATTGGCATTTGAATCGCTCGTAGACCGAACCTACATTTCAAGTGTGGAGCGAGGTGTCGCAAATCCATCTGTTCTGACGTTGGCGAACATTTGCTATTGTTTGAACATCACCTTGGCTGATTTATTTGAGTCGATACATGTATCGCTGGCGCCGGACGAAGAGAACAGGCGGCGATCGAATCGAGCTCAACCTCGATTGACGCCAAAGAAGTCGAGATTGCGTTAGTTCGACGAGGTGTGCTTTGTCCGGGCGGAAACTTTTTCGCGCAACTGATGACTGAAGGGACTCGCTGATTGAGGACCTACTTTCATTTCCGCAGTCGGCAGAAAGAACTCGTCCACAACAGCCGGCAATTCTTCCACCGACTCCTCAAATACTCCATTTTCAAGTCCTGTCTTCGCCGCGTGATCCAACGCTTGCTGATCAAATCCTCCTTTCATGCGGCGATCATGTGTTTCTTGCGCTTGGCGGATGGCGTCTTCCAATGTGGTTCCCTCCCGAATCGTTAAATCCACGTAGTAGATGGGCGTGCGATGTGACTGCACCGTGCTTTTTCCTCTCAGCCTGAGCTCCAGGGGAAGGGCGGCCAGCAGTCCTCCAGAAACCGCGGCGTAGTAATGCAACCTGGCTGTCAGTGTCCGAATACTGTTGTAGCCCGTCGTCCGGAAGATGAAGGTTCCCAGCTCATCAGCCTGGTCGATCTGCACGTTGAGACGCCCGTATGGCTTGCACTGACCTTGCCCGAATTCGCAGGTGTCAGGGCCAGGGCAGGGTAGATCAACCATCCCGTCTTGGGTCAGACGGCGGCATGTGGCGCCGTTACCATTGCACAGCGGCCTGCTGGCATGTCGGTCAAAGAAGCAGTAGGATGTGCGCAGGTTTAAATCAGGCTGACTGAACATGACCGTGACCGGAATGGCGCGCAGCTTATTGCCGGGGGAGGCTCCTCGATAGACGGCGTCGAGTGGATGCGGTGCCCAGCCGTCTTGCAGCTGTATCTGGCTGGTGATCGTGAATTGGTCATCCTTCTCCGGCAGCTTCCGTCCGTTCTTCTCTACCACCTTGCCAATTGAAATCCGCCCCAGAATAGGCGGGGTAATGCATAGACCTTTGATCATGGGATGCTCCAAAAAAGTAAAGCCAGGCATCCGAAGATGCCTGGCGATCAGGGGGAAACCAGGAAGCGGCGGTTGCCGGCTTTGGAAGAGAGATAGCGTTTAAGTAGATCTGGATGGTCGGCTTCCAGTCGGCTGGTATCGAGCTGAGTACTGTCTTTGCTGCGCTTCCAAGAGACGGATCCCGTCTCGAAGAGCGCCCGACTGGAGCTTCCCATCATTTGTTGGATGGTTTGCTTCAGTTGCTGCTCGATCTTGTCTCGGGTGGCAATTTCTTCCCGGATGGCCTGCAGATCCGCAAAGACGGCTGACATGGCGCGGTTGTCCCGGAAGTCGGCCACATCGCCATAGTCATGCGCGTACAACGACCGTAAAGCCCGATCCGCCGACTCTGAGCCGTCGGCAGGCGGTTGGATATCCCGTTCTACGTAATGCCAGAATTCACGTTCGAGCTTGATCAATCCTTCGATTAGCTCCTCATCGCGCTCAATCCGGTGAATCTGGATTTCCTGACCGCAGATCAGTACACACACATCCGCCGCGTCCTTGCCGGTCACAGCCAACTGGTGCTGGACTTGGCATTGCACGTATTCAGGTACCCCTTCACGCCAGATCCGGGCGCCAAACTCGCCGGCGGTCTTGCATTCCAGAATCTGGACACCAGGTGCTCCCAGAATCTCGCGATCAATGTTGGCGAGCATCCAGGCTTTGTCAGGATCGGGGTGTTGGAGGACCGCGTTGACCTTGCGTACCTTGTTGCCAGTCTCCAGCGTGTAGTGAGCCGCCACAATGGGCTCCAGGAGACTTCCCCAATAGGTTGCACTGGTGCGATCTCCCGGATCGGCTTGGGGAAGAAGGTGGGTGCGACCCGTCTTGATCATCCACAGCTCCAGCATGGATTGATGGGGATTCAATCCGATCGCCGCAGCAGCATCCGAACTTCCGATGCCCTGACGCCGCACTGATAGCCATTCTTCTCGAGATAGATCCCGGGTCTTGACCAGTCTTAAGGCTGCACGGCCGTGACGCCTGGTCGATTGCGCATTTAGTACAGGCATAACACTCCTTTCAGAAAAGAAAAAGCCCGGGCATTTGGCTCGGGCTTTATATCGTTGAGATCAAGGTTCAGCTAACCAGGGCGATGGCTTGGGCCAAAGCATCATTTTTCAGACTGGCGCCTGTACCGAACCAAGCGGAATCAAGACGATAGTCCGTACTCCTGGCACGGCGTTCGTGGTCCACAAACTCGGTGACTGCATTGAGCAGGCCGAATGCGGTGTTTTTGGTGGAAGACATCTCCGCACCCCGGCCATGGCCGGCATACAGCTCCCGTACCTTCTTCATGGCGCGTTCGTTGGTGAATTTCTCCTGGGGATTGGCAAAGAGTTGAGTAATGAACGCATCCGATTCAACATGCTTCAGTTTGCGTTCGGAGAGGGTCTTCATCTGGTAGACGAAATCGTCCCACGAGGAAGAAGACAGCCCCAGTTGGCGTTTGACTACCTTGGGATCGAAGGTGGTGGAATGAGGCACTTTGACGGCGGCGCTTCCGTCCTTGAGAGCAATGGCCAGAGTATTGTTGCAGACGACCCGAATGCTGGTGAACTGGGCGGTTGTCGCCAGCGTGCCGTCACACCCGGTAGCCAGGAGCAAATAGCCGTTCATGGTGTCATTGCCCTTGATGTTGGCGGTCATGTTGGTCTTGGCCAGCGCCCACACCTTACGGCCGCCCTTGAGAACACCGGCAGTTTCCAAGGTAAATCCGTGGGCCTTGGTCAGATCACGGTAGAACTCCAGGACATCGCTAGGCTGTACGACTTGGAACCGTTGTGAGACCACCGAGAGTGCGGCGCCAGTGTCTGAGCGATAGAGCACCTTCTGATCTTCGAAAGCGCAGTGGTCTGCGTTCTCGCCAGGTTGGAAGTAGACGGGAGATTCCTGGATAGTCCACTCCATGCCGGCCTGTTTGGCCCAGACGGAGAGAGGGGATTTAGCGGAGAGCTGATTGCCCAGACCGTGCCAGGGTGTGGCGTTGGCGTAAGCCATCGTTTCGATCAGGTGTGCCATGGTGATTTCCTTTCTAGAATGAAAAAAGCCCGTCATAAGACGGGCTGTTGAGCGTGCAATGAAGGGGATTAACTTGAGAATGTGTAGTTACAGTCGGCGCAACGGTAGGTGCCCAGGACCCTCGCGTCGACCATGTGGCCGATCTTTGATCCTGTCATGCCGCCAGCAGCGCTGCCTGCCAGCGCGCCCATGATGGCGTTGGCCAACGTCGCAAAGACCAGTCCTGTGGTCGGACCGGATCCCCTGTCGTTGTTGCTGTCGGTGAGTGACGTAGAGAGTCCTGCGACGGCACCCGCCGAGGCACCGATCATGCTGCCGATGCGTTCCCCACAGCGTTGCGGGAGTAGATTCAAGGAGTGACAGACCGGACAAGTAAGACTCATGCTGTGCCTTTATCGGTCAGGAACAGGAGCGTCAGGAGGGCGTTTCCTACGATACTGAGAATGAGGATGATGCGGAGATTCAACATGAATTTTCCTTGGTGAGCGTTAAACAAGGAGCTGGAGTACGGATACTGTTCCAATCTCACACAAGGAATATGTAGTTGAAAAAATCTAGGATGAGGGAATTTTCGGTTGTGAAATAGATGGGCATCCAACAGCAAGTCTGTCGCAGAATAGCCGCAGCCTCTTGCGGAGAAATCGTTCAGCCAATCAAGAGTATCCCGTGATGGCTCGAAGACGACGCACAATGACAAATGCGTTCCCGATTTGAGCCGTTCGTCCTTCGTCCTGGCGCCGATGCTTTGATACCATGGAGAGCAGATTCAACAAAGGAACATGCATGACCACCGCAATCCTGTTCGACCAACTGATCGATACCTTCGGTGTAAAAAATGATGCCGGCTTGGCTCAGTAAATAGATGCGGATAATTCAGCAATGAGCAAGATACGCACCGGTCGCATTTCATTGAGTGCCACTTTGATAGTACGTATCGGCGAGGAAACGGGCTGGCCAACGAAGTACATCAAGGCCATCATTGCGCAAGGAGCGCAGTAATACAGCAGAAATTGATCAGCCCGAGGTATCGGACAACTGGCTCGCCGCTTTGGCCAATTTTGAGTTTAGATTGATCGTCTCAGATTGGTTAAAAATTACCGCGAGCACGGGTACTGTTGATGACGAATGCCAGCGCATCGTCTTGCTTCATCGGTTGCGCAAAATAATAGCCTTGTGCGGAAGGGCAGTTGAGTTGTTGAAGCATGCGGAGATCTTCTTCATTTTCTACTCCTTCTGCAATGACGTGGAACTGAAACGCCTGCCCAAGGTGCATGACGGCTTGTACTACGGCCTGATTTTCTCGAGAGATGGCGAGGTGCTGCACAAAGCGGCGATCGATCTTGACCCGGGAGGCATGTAATAGGTGAAGCAGGCCCAGGGACGAATAACCGGTACCGAAGTCATCAATCGAGACGCTCACGCCTAGTTGAGCCAGATTGGCCAATTTGGGACTGACCGCATCCACGTTCATTGCCGTTTCTTCAGTGATCTCGATTTCCAGCATCGTGGCTGGGATGTCATAGTGCGCCAGCTTCTCCTTGACCAGTTCGTCGATGTGCAGGCGCTCCATCTCCTTGGGCGACACATTGATCGCCACGCGTAGGTGTTGAGCTTGCTGTTCGCGCAGTTGTTGAATCAGCAGAAAAGCCTTGCGCAATACAAAACGCAAGAGCATGTCGGACAAACCGGTCGTCGATGCGGCGGTAATGAGGTCGGGCGGGGAGATGAGTCCATGTTTGGGGTGATTCCAGCGGAGGAGTGCCTCGAATCCTTCCAGCGTCTGCATGGGGATATTGACGATAGGCTGAAACCAGAGATCGAGGGCACCGTTATTCAGGGCATGCGCCAATTCTCGTTGAATGTCTCGCTGCATCTGTAGCTGCTGACAGAGGCCTTCGTCAAAAAATCGAAACTGGTTACGTCCGCGCGTCTTGGCATCATAAAGCGCCGTGTCGGCACATACCAACATGTCATTAATCGTGTCCTTGTCAGAA
This sequence comes from Herbaspirillum sp. Her4, assembly GCF_057961335.1. Classification (NCBI taxonomy): domain Bacteria; kingdom Pseudomonadati; phylum Pseudomonadota; class Betaproteobacteria; order Burkholderiales; family Oxalobacteraceae; genus Herbaspirillum; species Herbaspirillum sp. Her4. The sequence continues at coordinate 1,691,428 of NZ_CM176330.1, forward strand.
GCATAGATGCCAATGGATACGCCGATACGTCCCGCTGCCGGTGCAGTGAACGGGGGCGTGAGTACACCGATAATGTTTGAAGCGAGTTCTTCTGGTGCGGGATGGACTCTGTCCAGCGTATAGAGCACAACAAATTCATCCCCTCCCAAGCGGGCTAGCATGCATTGAGAGGGAATACTTCCTCGCAATCGCCGGGCGACAGCCTGGAGCAGATGGCCCCCCACTTCGTGCCCGAAGGTGTCATTGATACCTTTAAAGCCATCCAAGTCCAGAAATAGCATGCATAGCGGTGCAGTGTGTTCGGCTTGCATGCGTTCGGCCATCTGCATGAAACCCCGTCGGCTGAGTAGATTCGTCAGCCCGTCGTGCGTCGCTTGATGCTGCATTTCGGCGGCATAGGCGGAGGCTTTTTCATGGGCGATGCGCAGGGCCTGTTGGGCCGCTGTGGCTCTATATTTGAGGATGATGCCTTCGCGGACCAGTGCTTCGCTGACGCGCGAGCCGCGGATCAACGCCACCAGATAGAGCATCACGGCTCCGGCAAGCGCCTCCTGCTGGAAGCCACCAATGCGCATCAAACAGATAATGACCGATAAAAGAGGGGGCGTAATAAAACAGATCGGAATGGCCGAGTAAGCAAATCCATAGACGGCCGACCCTGCGGTGATACCGCACACGCAGGTCAAGTAAAAGAGCGTCTCCGCCGACGTATACCCATCACACAGAACCGGCACGCAGGCCCAGACCAATCCAGAGAGAAATGCAATCAAGGCGTGTACACGCAAACTGAGTTCGTGGATGGAACGTGGGCGCCCCAGCAGGAAAAACGGTAAGCCTTGGACTCTGGCCAGGGTTGAAGAGGACGTCCTACATAACTGGATGCGCACGAGATTGATCGCAGCATACATTCCGAGCCACACGAGCGCCATCCCGATATGTCCAGCATAGGCGGCCACCATCGTACAGAGAATACTTAATACCGTGGTGACAGGAACGGAATTGAGCGTGGACTTGCGTACCACGTGGAGTTGGTCGGCATGAATGAGGCGTAAGAGGGCGGCATTCTCTACCGAATAAGGGGGCTGAGGAGTATTCATAAGGTGGGCAAGCGGGATTCATCGTCGTGGGGTGGCGTTGAGACCGTTTTGTTGATGGACAGGCCATCGTGTTAATGAACGGCGGGCTTGCTCTTCTCTGATAACGATAAATCCTCGGCCAAAGTTGACACGGGCTCGCATTTGACGGCGTGCGGCTTGACTGCGGCGGCAAGATGACGCTTCAAGGTGATGGGGTGCACATCGAGATGCGCGGCCACATCCGAGGGCCGCCACTTTTCGTCATCGAGCAAGTGGCGCGCGTGCGCAATTTGTGAGGATGACAGGCGCGGGCGCCGGCCGAGGCGTTTTCCTTCGGCCTTGGCGGCGGCCAAGCCAGCACGGGTGCGCTCGCTGATCAAGGCGCGTTCGAACTCCGCCAGTGCCGCCATCATGTGGAACACCAGGCGCCCCCCGGAGGAGCTGGTATCGATATGTTCGGAGATGGAGTGAAAGGAGATGCCGCGTCGATTCAGGCTCTCCAGGATCCGAATGAGATGAGAAAGAGATCGCCCTAGACGATCGAGTCGCCACACGACGAGGGTGTCACCAAAACGTAGACGTTTGAGTAGTCGCAACAAGCCTGGGCGGTCAGTCGACGCGCCCGAGACCCCGAAATCCTCATAAATGTAATCGCACCCGGCCTTCTGGAGAGCAAGTGTTTGCAGGTCCAGATTTTGGTCTTCGGTCGAGACCCGCGCGTAGCCAATGATCATGTTTTACCTCGGTAGCGAGGTTGTTCACTGAAAAGAAATTGCCACGGGGAACTGTGTCAATTCTGCTCTACCAGCGGGTCAACCTCGTTGACAAAAAGGGTCCCTTTTGTCTGAGAGGTAATTTGATTTTTCATCGGGCTGAAACACCCTACAGATGCGCCTCTTTTAGTTACATGGACAGCATCACACAAAGGACCCCTATGGTACGAGAGTTTTTGCTATGCGGAAATATTTTCGGGGGGGATTATGGAATGGGGATCACTATTGCTCATCTGCATTCAGAACTATGACGCACTGGTCAGTAGGCAAGGTGCGAGCGCAGTGGACGCCATTCAACTGCAGATGTTGCTGCGTGTGGCCCATATCTGTGGCGACAAAGGGGGTCTGGTCGGTGCGCTGGGTCCGGGCCGTTTGCGGGTGTACTGGGACAGGAGCCAACGCGGCGCCTTCATTCAGCAGGATGACATGCACCGTGAAGTGCTGGTGAAGGAAATCACGCAAGACCTGCAGGGCTCGATCGGGGCTGCCGCGCAGTGTGAGATTGGTGTGTCGTGGTGCGAGGCCAAGACGCTGTCTGGTGAGCTCGGTGATCTGGAGCATATGTGGCCCCCTAGTCACGGGGAGTCCGATATGGCGGTGGCGGAGCTGGTCTATACGGCGTTGCGCGACGACCGCGTACTCCTCGAGTTTGAGCCGGTCTGCTGTGTCTTCGAATCGTCTTCCGTTCTCTACTTTGAATCGCTGGTGCGCCTGTGTGACGAGGCGGGGCGTCGTCTGCTGCCGGGTGAATTTATTCCTGCGCTGGAGAGGCTGGGGCGGGTGAGGGGGAGACCTGCTGGACCCAACAGTTCCGGCAGATATCCGGCACATAGCGCTAAACTGGGGATTTCCCCATTTTTACCTCTTCTTGCGCTATTACAAGAAACTGTTCGGCGAGTGCCCGCACACGACACTGGCACGGCGCAAATAGCCCCGAGCCGTTTCGTAACATCAGGGGCTGAGTGGCCCCGTTCCGTGACCTGCTTGACTGCCTCAATCTTGAACTCTTCCGGCTAACGCTTGTTACTCATGACGACTCCTTGGTTGCCTGATATTTTAGGCTGCGGAGTGTCTAGTAGGTCCGGGGAGAGGATGAAATCGAAAGGGAATAAACATATTCCCCTCAACGATCTCGGCTGCAAGGGGGGCTTTGATTTTCAGGCGGTAGCGTTTTTAGTCTAATCGCTCCGTCTGGCTCATAAACGATTAGGCTTGCTAGAAGGTTAAGAACCATTCCCAAATACATAACTCCACCAATAAAGAAAAGCCAAAACCTCTTACTCATTAGGATCATCCCGCAAGTAAAGAATTCTTTCAGTCGTGACCAATCTAGTAGCATGATTTTTTGCACAAATGCAAAGCCTGCTGAGCTGATCGCTACGGTTGACTTCAAGGCACGCCCTGATTGCTAGCAAAAACTATGTATCTAAGTCTTCAGCGGAACCAATAGGAATTCTTTGCAGGGAATGGAAGTCGTGATGTTGCGAGGATCCCTCGCCTGTTAAATATGAGTTTTTCTTGCGCAAGTAAAAAAAGAGCCATACCGCAAATGCCGATCCACAAATCGTGAAATAGAAACAATAAAAATACACCACAATTTTCAGTATGCTTTTAGCGGCTTGGATCGAAAGGGGCATCTGTACCTTAAATTGTTTGTACGGACTTGCTTTTCCCAGAAGCAGCCAATCATTGCCAACAAATCGTTGATAACGCAATTACACTTCTAAGGCTAAGGTTCTGTTAGTTGACTTGTATTAATTGCCGTAATAGTAGGCTAAAACAACTGGATAAATATAATATTTAACATTTTTTGCATATTTTGTATTTTTTTAGGATTTTGTAGATACCGGACACCCTTTCCCTCGTTGGATACGCAGCTGTTATAACAAAACCGCCCGCATGACGCGGCGGTTTTCCATGAATTGACCTATTCAGCCCAGTGGCAAGGCCCTAGCATTGGGCAGTTCTCGCTTCTCAATATTGAAAGGCGCGGCGGGCCTCTGTGCACTATCGGGCTTGAAAGTGGATACCGGTCCGGCCAATTCACTCGCCTGCTCCATCATGGAGTTGGCAGCAGCAGCAGCAGAATTCTGCTTAGTGGCTGGTCGATTGCAGACATTTTGTCAATTACGCTCACCTATGTCTGTTTCTGTTCTGCCATCTGTTCCTACGGCGTGTCGGTCTGGCTGCCGACGCAGGTCAGCCCCAAGCCAGCTCCATCCGACGAGGATGCCAAATGATCGATCTGCCGAGCAGCACCTACTATTATCAGCCCGGGCCGGATACCGCCGCACTCGGTGATGCTGAGCTGGCCCATCTGATAGAAGACATCCACGATGTATTCCCGGGTTATGCCTATCCATTCGAGTATGACCAAGTCTGAATTTACTGCATCTGTCCTTATTACTGTACTGGCTACTCTTTCTTTCTCGCATCTCGATGGAGCGGTATTGCTTTCGACATGAGTCACTACGGCGATAAGCCCTAAGATCCCTCTAAGCTTCGGGCGAGTCCCATTTGAAAGTCATGGGCATGCCAAATGTCCGCGACATGCAACCGACTATTTTCTTTTTTGAGGTCGATCTCTGCGCGACTGCCAGAAAGCAATTTGGCGTGTACTGCAAGTAGGATGGCGTGTTGTGATGGTGCAGAGAATGAAGTTGTACTATAACCTCAGGTGTCATCGCACAAATAACAACCTTCGTCATATCTAGTAGCAGATCGGCTTCCTATGAGAAGAATGCTAAGAAATATCGTATTTCGCCGTCTCCTACCCATCCTACTCGTAGCTGCTTTCGTCTTTTTTGTTTTCGTTAAATTCGAATACGGCAGGGGAGAAATCTATCCTGACGTCGGAACTGAAAATCGGGAAGGGACAGCGAAGCTGGAGAAATTGATCCGTCTTGATTATCCTCCAGGTAATCTGGCGGTTGCCCCAAATGGTCATGTCTATTTCAATTTCCATCCTATCGCGCGCGCAGGACGATTTACAAGTTCGACTGTATTTGAATGGGCAGACGTGTAATGACCCACTAAAAACCTGCTCAGTAGATAATCCTAAAAGGAAATCAAAATGAGCAAGGTCATGGAAGAAGAATTCAAGCGTTGGACAGCCAAGCGCAAAGCGGCGCTGGTGATGGAAATCATCCAGGGAAAGACGACAGTAGCGGAGGCCAGCCGGTCGTTTGATATCCCGCCTTCAGAGATCGAAGAATGGGTCGATGAAGGCCGCAAAGGGATGGAGAACGCCCTGCGTGCCAAGCCGCTGGATGTGAGAGAACAGTACGAGCGGCAACTCAAGGAGCTGCAGGAAGCCTATGGAGAAGCCATGCTGGAGCTGCGCGCCAGAAAAAAATTGGCGTCCCTGTTGGGCGAGGAAGACAAGTAATCGAGACCATCCGCCAGGGACTCAAACAAGACGGTTTCGATGTGGCTGTCAGCAAGATCTGTGCGTGGTTTGGGATTGCCAGGCGCAGCGCTTACTACAAGCCTGTGAAGGCCGAGCCCAAGGTGCAGGAGCGCTTTGTCGAACCGATTCGCAAGATGATCCTGGAAGAGCCGTCCTTCGGCTATCGTACGGTGGCTGGCCTGCTCGGGTTCAACAAGAACACGGTGCAGCGGATCTTCCAGATCAAAGGCTGGCAGGTCAAGAAGCGTCCAATTGGTTTCCGTCCCAGGGTGAAGGCCTTGCCGTCGGTAGCCACAGGACCAGACCAGCGCTGGGCTACTGATCTGTGTCGGATCTGGACAGGACGCGATGGCTGGGCGGTGTTGGCCCTGGTAATTGATTGCCACACGCGGGAATTACTGGGCTGGCATCTGTCGCGTTCGGGTAGGTCGAAGACGGCAGAGTCGGCCTTGGAGCAAGCGCTGATCGCGCGTTATGGCTCACTAGGTCGCGTGACGGCGCCGTTCTTGCTGCGCTCCGATAACGGCTTTGTCCGCGGTATCTTACTCCCGGGATGGTCCGGTGTCCTTCGCAAGAAAAAATGCGTCAGTCCCCCTCAGGCAACAACCCATGCTCCACCATCGCCCTGCGCGCCGTTTCCTCTCCGAACATGGTCAGAAACGCCCGCCCCGTCGCACCCGATGCAGTGCGCGCCCCCACTGCCCCCACATACACCGTGTAATTCTGAATGTCCGCCGGCAACGGCCCCACCAGCTTCGCACCCTTGACCAGCAGAATCTCGCTCTGCTGATGCAATGCCAGAGCCGCACTTCCATCCACCAGTTTTTCCGCCACCAGTCCACTAGGCACCAGCACTTCCTTGGCGTGCATCTGACCGGCGATGCCAAGCCGTTCAAACAATTTTTCCAGATAGATGCCGCTCGACCCGCCGGCCTTGGGATCGATCACTGCGACGGAAGGCGCGTCGAGCAAGGCCTTCCTGAATTGCGCCACGGTGGCGATGGGGGGCGAGGACGCGCCTTGCCTGACCGCCACGGCAATCCCCACCCGTGCAATCGGCCGCTCGCTGCCCAGATTCAGATAGCCGTCCTTGCCCAGTCCGCGCAACACGCCATCCGGTGCCACCACCACATCCGCCGCCACCCCCGATCGCACACGCTTGTCCACGACGCCGCCCGTGGCGTTGTCTACCGTGACGTGGATGCCGCTGCGCCGCTCGAAGTCGGCCGCCACCGTGCGCACGATGGGTGCGATGGCCCCGGCGGCGAGCACCCGGAGTTCGTCCGCACAAGCGGGCAGGGCAACGAAGGAAGAAAAAACGGAGAAGGTCGCAGCGAACAGCAGCGGAAGACGGAACGCACGCACGGTGACTCCAGGTGATGGAATACGGGGGACGGGAAAGTAGCGGCAGAAAAATACGTCGGCACCGATTATACGATGTGGCGTTGTCCCTGTAATTCGGTCTACCTCACATCGTTAATTTATAGAGGCTGCAGCCTGTCTAAACACGCGACGTGGACGGAGTTTCAGGGCCTTGTGCTGATAGCGTTCATCGCTTTGCTCGAAGGAAAAAGCCAGATGCATGGGCGCCGTCGGCGCATCGGGCTTTTCATGAAGTCGATGCAATTAAGCTTCATCGTATTTACCAACTACGCTGCCATATCGTTACTCTTTGGCGAGCACCCAGAACGCGCTGAGTAAGCTCAAGGTTAATTTCGTCAACGTGATTGGAAGAGTTACCGTCTCTCAGAGCCGCCGCAATCAAGATTCAATCTCTCCGTGCAGCGTTCGTCAACTTTCGATCAGTGCCTGATCGTCTCGGCGGACCGGTCAATTCGCGTTCTTCAGGTTTTGCTCGGTGGACTTCGCCTTGAGCTTTGAACCGAACTCGGCCAAGACATGATCAAGGCGAGACATCGCGTCTTCTCTTAGATGCTCGTCGGTCATTACCGTGGAGTAGACGCGCAACTCTACGGTACCCGCCTCGATGATATCTGTAGCAGTGATGAACGCCCATTTGTCTGACTGCTGCCGGTAACCGATGTACAACACATCTCGACCTCTAAGCTCTTTCAATCCCCCCGCCGCACCGTATCGCGACAGACCACTGGCTTTCATCGCCGAGTCAAGCCCATCCACCAGGTCGCCATAGCGCTTTGGATCAAGACGGATCTGCGCAAGGTGCGTAGGTAACTTCGTTTCTTGAGAGCAGCCGCTCATGGCCGCGGACAACAGCACGGCGGCTCCAAGGAAAAACTTGCCACTACTCATGCCGCATCCTCCCTTTCAAGTGCGGTTCAGTATGTCATGCTGAGACCATGAAAGGGTAAACCAGAAGGTGCTCCAGCAAATTACGGAATGCCGCGAAGGAAGATTTAAGAAGCTGCGCTCTGTGTTCAACTATGCGTGTATGCCCTTACGCGCATTGATCAAGGTGAAAAGGATGTTATCCCTTTGCATCCTGTCGATGTGAACTCACGGGCGAATACGTAGATACTTGTCTCTGTTGGTAACTGCTCTTCGATTGCCTCGAATTCATATACACCGGTAGAAACGGGTATAAAAGGAAGCTGCTGTTCCGCCACCAACTCATTTTCATTGTTCTTATCATGATGGTGGATCAGCCGAATGCAATGTTAGTTGCAAACACTCAAGAGGACGGTGGGAGCGCTTATTCACCCTCCCCAGTAAATTTTTTCCGTCCATCTGGGTCATCGCTCAACTACCACCATGACCATCTGCTACTAAAGGCTGTCTTGACACCGCCCCCGAATCCCAATCCCCAAACGCCCTTGACCGCATCCCCGCATCCACCAGATAAGCCTTGACCAGCTTCAACAACACCAGCCCCGCGGCGAACAGCATCACCATCAACGCCAACAGTACCGCCGCCTCGCCCCACGCCGACAGACCCGGAGAGGCCCACGGCCAGCGCACCTGCCTGGCCTGCGCCGAGCGGATCGCCGCAAAGCACAGCCATCCCAGCATCGGCACAAACGGCAGCACCGCACGCCAGCGCAAGGACATGGGGCCGCAGAACACCAGCCAATAGCTGAAGAGGCCCAGCGGCAGCACCCCATGGCGCAAGGCACTCACCAGCGCCCCCGGCGCATTCCCGCGTTGTCCGTGGACCATTCCGGTGTCCGACAGCGCCGCCAGGAAAACGCACACGATCAGCGTCGCCAGCATCGTCGATTTCCGCGGTGAATCAGGGAGCCCGCATCGTTCGCGCACCAGCAGATGCGCAAAGCATCCGCCACAGAGCAGCGCCGTCAGCAACGTCGTGCAGGCGGTGTAGGTGGACAGCGAACGCGCCGCCAGCGTGGCAGCCAGCAGCAGCACGCTGGCAGCGACAAGGCCGCCTTCCATCCCCAGCCGCACGCGGCGATGGATGGGGAGCACATGGACGTGCTCCGTCACGGCCGACGACCTGGGAAGGAGAAGCGCGGGCGCAAGCGGCATGAGGAAACTCCTCGTTGCCATGAAGTGGCGGTCAGGTGGGGGAGGGAAATCGGGCGAGGCAACATCCACCGAATTCTAATGGCCGCACTCGCAAAAGAAATCAGTCCGTTTGGACTGAAATGCCTGATGCAGGATGTAAATTTTTTCCAGCTGGAAGCGGTACGCAGGCGCGCCCAGTCCAATTGGACTGGTTCAATTCCGTGATCGTCTCACTTATAATTTTTTGCCCCATTTTCAGGGGAAGAGGCCCGGATTCGCGCCCTCATTTCACCGGCCGGCATGGGGGCTTGCCGGTCCTTGCTTCCTTATCTGTGGAACTCTCATCGTCTATGTTGTTGCTCACCGGAAGTACCGGATTCATCGGCGGCGCGCTGGCCGCTCGTCTCATCCGCACGCCACGCTGGGAGCGCTCGCTGTTCCTGGTCAGGTCGGCCAATCGCAACGAAGGGCGCGCGCGCCTGGCGGCCAACCTGCGCCTGCACGGCGTGAGCGAGGACGAACTGCAGCGCCTGTCGCCTGACCAGATCCTGTGCGGCGACCTCACCGGGGTGGAGCGCTGGATCGATGATCCGCGCCTGCTGCAGGTCAGCGATGTGGTGAACTCGGCGGCTCTGGCCTCCTTCGGCAGCCACCGCTCCATCTTCCCCACCAACGTCGACGGCGTGCTCGCCATGGCGCACGGCCTCTCGCGCGGACGCCCGCTGCGGCGCTTCATACAGATCGGGACAGGGATGTCCTGCGGACGCAATGCGCCGCGCCCGGTGTCGGAAGACTATTCTCCCGCCGATGACGTCGAGCACTACCTCGATTACACCGCCAGCAAGTACCAGGCCGAACAACGCCTGCGCACCGAACTGCCGGAGTTGCCGCTGGTCATCGCGCGGCCGTCCATCGTGGTCGGCCATACCGAACTCGGATGCGCCGCCTCGGGCAGCATCTACTGGGTCTTCCGCCTGGCGCGCGCCTTGCAGGCCTTCCCCTGCGAGCTGGACCAGAAGATCGACGTGATCCCGGTGGACTATTGCGCCGAAGCCCTGCACCTGCTGCTGGAAAAACCGACCCTGAAATACGCGGCCTACAACATCTCGTCCGGCCCCAATCACGCCTGCACCTTCGGCGAAATCGATGAAGCCATCAGCGTCGGCACCGGTGAGGAAAAGATGTCACGCTACCGCCAGACCCACTACGACAGCTTCCTGCAGATGCAGGACCGCTTCAAGGACCTGATCGGTCCCTGCAACAAGCGCATTGTGTTGAAGGCGATTCGTTCGTATGGCTATTTTGCGGCGGAGGAAGTGCTGTTCGACAACCAGCGCCTGATCGAGGAGGGCATGCGGCCTCCGCAGCCGCTCACCGATTACGTGACCCTGTGCGAACGCACCAGCAAGGATATCCTCATCGCGCAGCAGATGAAGTACGACTACAAGACCTGAGCCTTCCGCTCAGTCGTCGTCCTCAAGCGAGGCGAAAAATTCCCCAGGTTCAGCGGCATCACGCGGGCGCATCGAGCAGGATCTCGATGCGTTCCTTGCCGCGTCCGGTGTTCTTGCGTTTGAGTCGCAGTGTTCCCACTTCGGCGGTGGTGCGCGGATGCGTGCCGCCGCAGGCCATGCGCGCAAATCCTTCCACTTCCCAATAACGCCGGCCGGCGGCTTCATCGCTGAATGCGGTGACGATGGGTAATCCCGCCGCCACCAGCTCCTGCGCCGCCGCCTCGATGGCGGGGAACAGCGGCGCCAGGCTGGTGTCGCTGGCGAAGTCCACGCGCGCCTTGTCCATGGCGATGTGTGCGCCGATGCGTTCGATCCCCGGCCGCATCTGATAGACCAGCTGCAACACCATCTCGGCCGCAAAGTGCAGGCGCATCAGGCGATAGCGGCGTGCCCAGTCAATCTGCAGGTGAACCGCATCACCGACCCGCAGGCCATGTCCGGCTGGCAGCGTGTAGACGATGGTCTGGTCGCGCTTCTCGGCCTGCAGCACGGGATGGCCGCCCAGGGTGCCGGCATCGCTCTCCTGGCCACCGGAGAAGGCGAAGAAGATGGTCTGCGCGATTTGTACCTGATCATCTTCGACAACGGTGACGGTCGTGTCGAGTTCAGTCTGATAGGGGGCGGACCAGAATAACTTGTGCGTCATGTTGTCAGCGGGCAGGGATAGCAATAGATGATCAGCGGTAGCATCGGCAGGTCACGAGCCTGCCGATGCGTTCAAAAACGTGAGCAGAGATTCTACGATAAAGGCGGACTTCAGCTTCGCATCGCCTGCCTTACGCGGGATGCGCTTCCAGCAAGTCTTCAATCGCCGCAATATCCACCGCATCGCGCTGCCCCGGCCGCAGCAATTCATCCGCATAAGTCCGCCACAAGCCACTGTGCAGGAAGTAGCGGAACAACTGCGTATCCAGATGCTGTTCCCGGCACATCCTGGCCATGATGCGCAGCGATTCCGACAAGGTCTTGGCCGGCTTGTAAGGACGGTCCGCCGCCGTGAGTGCTTCGAACACATCGGCCAGCGCCATCACCCTGTCCTGCAAGGGCAGCCCGGATGCGCGCAGGCGGCGCGGATAGCCGGTGCCATCCATTTTTTCGTGATGATTGGCGGCGGTATCGGGCACGCTCTTGAGCGAATCCGGCCACGGCAGGCTCTTCAACATCACCAGCGTCTGCACGATGTGATTGTTGATGGCGAAGCGGTCTTCTTCGGTCAGCGTGCCGCGCCGCACGGTCAGGTTGTGCAGCTCGCCCATGTTCTGCCGGACCTGCGGCAGCTGCATGTCGAAGCCCAGCACATTGCGCGGGTCGCCGCGTTCAACCGGCGGCCGGTGTCCTTCTTCCCAGGCGACCTTGTGTTCCGGCTTGTCGGCCAGCAAGGTCTCGGTGCAGGGCAGTTCCTGCTGCATCTGTCCACCACGCGCCGCGGCGAGCCGCCGGCTTTCTTCATCGGCCAGGCCCAGGCTGTCATCGAAATGACGCTGCCAGGTCTGCATGGCGATCTGGCGCAGCCGCGCGATGGCGTCGTCCGACATGGCTTCGCCCCCGACATTGCATTGCGCGACAAAGGCAAAGTCCTCGCGCAGCTGATGCCGGCGGCGCTCCAGCTCTGCGCGCCAGGATTCGGCCCGGGCTGCAGGCAAGGTAGCGTAGAGCTCGCGCAGCAGGTCCAGTTCGGCATCGCGCCACAGCACTTCAAAACGCATGCGCACTTCGTGGATGCGGTTGTGGATCACCTCCAGCTTGGTCGCCTTGTCGACGATGTGTTCGGGACTGGTGACCTTGCCGCAATCGTGCAGCAGCGCCGCCAGCTGGAAGGCATAGCGCTGGTCCTCGTTGAGGGTGAAGCCGGCGTAGCGGCCTTCACTTTCCTGCGCCAGGCGGTCGACCAGCTGGATGGCCAGGTGCGGTACGCGTTCGCAATGGCCGCCGGTATAAGGACTCTTGGCATCGATGGCGTCAGCCATCAGGCGGATCAGGGATTCCAGCAGGGCCTTCTGCGCGGCGATCAGCTGGCGCGTCTCGATGGCCACCGCCAGCATGCCCGACAGACGCCGCGCAAAGGCCAGGAAGCGCGGATCCTCATGCACGCTGTCATGGGCATGCATCAGCACCAGCAAACCTTCGAGTGAACCGTTGCGGCCACGCAGATCCAGTTCCACGCGCATGCGGCCATCGTCGGTCGCGCGTGCGGCGATGTTGTCGGCAGCGCCTGCACCTGTGCCTTGTGCGTCATACGCCATGCTGTCGGTCAATCCGCATTGCTGGCCATAGGCTGCCGCGCGCTGCATCTGGCCGTCTTCGCGCTGCCACAGATAGACGGCACCGCCGTCGCAGCGCGTGGCCTGCACGAATTTCTCCAGCACCTGCTGCAGCATCTCTTCGACATGCGTTTCGGTACTGAGGATGGCGCTGATGTCGAGGAAGGCTTCTACCGTCAGGCTCACGTGGTCCACCATGTCGGTGAGCATGTTGATTTCGCGCAGGGTACTGCGCCGCCGGTCCTGCGTGCGGAAGTCGAAACGCGACATGCGTCCGGCCCGCACCGCCAGCCGCTCCATGCTGCGTCCGATGGCGCGCCCGGCCCACCAGCCCAGCGGCAGGAACGCCAGCACCACCAGGAAGGCCACCAGTACCAGGGTCTTGCGATTGCGGTCGAGCTGGCCCAGCAGTTCGTCGCCGGGCGCGGCAATGAGCAGCCTCAGTGCATGGCCATCGATGACGTCGAAGGGCAGCGACAAGCCCAGCCACTCACGCCCGTTCACGCTGTAGAGCGCGCTGGTCTCGCCGGCCAGCGCACGTGCGGAGAGACGTGACAGGCTCGGGACTTCCAGATCCTTGAGACTGCGGAAACGGAAACTCTCGCCCTCCTGTTCCAGTACGCGCGCCATGTCGCTGTAGGCAATCACGCGCTGGTGTTCGTCCACCAGTGCCAGTTCGCTGTTGGGCGTCAGGCGCAGGTTGCCGAGGCTGGCGGCGAGGTCGTCCAGCGTCATGTCGATGGCGACCACGGCCTCGCCGTCGCGCGCACGCTGCGAGAGGCTGATGCCGATCTGGCGCGTGGTGAAGAAGACGTAAGGGGCCGAGATGGAAGGGATGAGCGAGCGGTCCGCCGTGGCATACCAGGGGCGCGTGCGCGGATCGAAGAGATAGTCCGCCTCATCGCGCAGGGCCAGCAGTTTCAGTTCGGCATCATAGAAACGGTATTGCCCGTGCTGCGTGCCATCGGTATCGCGCACGATGCTTTGTACCAGGAAGGCCGATGCCGCCGGTGCCGAGAAGAAGGCGCGCTGCTCGGCGCCACGCAGCGAGCGCACCAGCAGGAAGTCGCCATTGGGGTAGCCCACGTAGACTGCGGACACCAGCGGATTGGCGACCAGGTCGATGGAGAAGGCGGCGATGCGCGTGAGACGCTCATCGAGTTGCGTGGCTTGCGTGATCGGATCGAAGGCCAGCTGGCGCAGCGTAGCCACGGCCGGATCGATGATGCGGCGCGAGCGTTCGGTCATGATGCGCCCGGCATCCTCGGCTGAGCGCTCGGCCATGTCCAGCAGCACCTGGCGCGCGCCCCACCAGCCTACCGAGACCAGCACCACGGCCAGCAGGACCATGCCCGCCATCACCAGGGCGGAAATGCCGAAGCGTACCGGCAAGCCAGGCACGGTGGCATCGTCGTCGGACGGATCAAACAAGGGGCGTTCTGGAAGGGGCATCGAGCACGCAGTGACTGGGTGACATGCAACGGAACCCGCGATGCCATCAGCGCCGCCCACCTCCGGCGCACAACGGGACACGGCCTCTTTTTTCTTCGGGCCAATATACCGGAATTACGTTGGGCCAGCAAAAAGCGGTCAAGTCACTGTCGGCGGCACTGCCGGGCATCGTGATGGCGTGACGCTCCTTGCCGGTGGCGACGCAGTAGCCGGGCGGAGCGGCCCTGCCGGGGCGGCCAAGCGGGCGATGCCTACAGAAAAACCACACATTTATCAACAGATACCTGCAAGATGTCGCATGTGGTGTACAATACGGCCTGTACTTGCATCAAGTTGTATTCTTGTTGGTTCCAATTCCGCCTGACTGTCGTTCCCTCCTCGGTCGTTCTGTTTTCTTTCCTTCGGTTTCAGTTCTTGGTTTCAAGTGCCTATCAGGCATCTGCCTTCATTCGTCCCAAACTTTTCCAAAGGAAACAAACATGAGCACTCAAACCGGCGTAGTCAAATGGTTCAACGATGCCAAGGGCTTCGGCTTCATCACTCCTGATGCTGGCGGCGCTGACGTCTTCGCGCACTTCCAGGACATCCAGTCCAACGGCTTCCGCAGCCTGTCGGAAAACCAGCGCGTGTCCTTCGACCGCGGTGTCGGCCCCAAGGGTGAAAAGGCCACCAACATCAAGGTCATCTAAGACCAAGATTTTCGCGCAAGCGAAGCAGAACATCCTCGCTGACCGCGCCTGAACGCCTTCGGAATTCCATACGCTCCAGAGGCCAGGCCGGCAGACTCCGCAGTCCTTTCATGTCGGCGCGATTTTTTCGCAGACTCTCACCTGGCAGATAGCCAGGGAGGGCCGGTACCGAAGGTCAGGGCAGCGCAGGACGTCGTTCCTGCCAGAGACTCAGCTGTGGCCGTGCAGATAGCGCGGGCAGGTGAACCACGAAGGCAGGAGCACGTCAGTCACGGCGCAAGCCGTGTAGCAAATAGTTAATTAATCGCTCGTAGAGCGTGACACCGGCCCGCACCAACGGCGGCCTCCGGACCACAACACGAACACCTGGATTGTGACCGCACCGGCCAGATAGACCGGGCAGGACACTCTCGCAGCACCTGGCAGATCGCCAGGGTCATGAGGGAATCCAGCGTTAATCAATGAACGGCCCATCTGGTTTCAGATGGGCTTTTTGCGTTCTGGAACCGATATAAATCATATAAATGGTTTATGTCGTCTGGCTGTGCGGACTGTCCAGCAGCTGCAAAGCCTGCGCCACCACCGCCTCCGGCGTGATGCCGAAATGCCGGTACAGCACATCCGCTGGCCCCGGCGCACCGAAGCCTGCCATGCCGACGAAGCCGCCGCGCGCGCCCAGATAGCGATCCCAGCCAAAGCGCACCGCCGCTTCCACCCCCACCCGGACCGTGTCCTCGCCCAGTACGGCGTCGCGATAGCGGCTGTCCTGCTGGTCGAACAATTCCCAGCACGGCAGCGATACCACGGCAGTGGCCACGCCCCGCGCTTCCAGCAGGTCGCGCGCAGCACAAGCGATGGCCACCTCCGAACCGGTGGCCAGCAAGCTCACCTGGCGCGGACCGCATTGCGCCTCTTCCAGCACATATCCCCCGCGCGCACTGAGATTGCTCACCTCGAAGCGCTTGCGCACCGGCGGCAGGCTCTGTCGTGCGAAGACCAGACTGACCGGTCCGCTGCGGTGCTGCATGGCGACTTCCCAGCATTCCACCGCCTCGCTGGCATCGGCCGGACGCATCACCAGCATGTTGGGCATGGCACGCAGCGAGGCCAGGATTTCCACCGGCTGGTGTGTCGGCCCGTTCTTGCCGATGCCGATGGAGTCGTGACTGAACACGAATTTCACCGGCAAGCCCATCAGCGCAGCCATGCGCATGGCCGGCCGTTCGTAGTCCGAGAAGGCCAGATAGGTCACGGCCAGCGGAATCACGCCGCCATGTGCGGCCATGCCATTGGCCATCGCACCCATCACGTGTTCGCGCACACCGCAGTGCACGTAGGCACCGCTGCGGTCGCTGGCGGTGAAGGCCTTGAGCGAACCCTTGTGCGCCGTGGGCGCTTCGAGATCGGCACAGCCCACCATGCGTTCCGGGATCACTTCGGCCAGCAGCTGATTGAGCGCGGCCGAGATCAGGATGCCACCCTGCGCCCGCGCAGGCTCGTGCGCGCTACGCTTGAATTGCAGCAACACCTCCTGCCATCCATCGGGCAAGTCACCCCGCAGGACACGTTCGAATTCGGCGCGCTGTGTGGGCGGCAGGGCCTGCAGGCGCTGATGCCAGGCGGCATGTTCATCGCGATTGCGTTGGCCGAAGTTGCGCCACGGCGCAAGGATGTCCTGCGGGATCTCGAAGGGCGCATGCGGCCATTGCAGCAGATCGCGTGCGGCTTGTGCATCCTCCGCATGGAGCCGTGCGCTGTGGCCGCCGCGCTGGCCCTGCACACGCGGGATGCCACGGCCGATGATGGTGCGGCAGGCGATCATCGAGGGACGGTCCGAGGCGCGTGCGGCATCGAGTGCGCGCGAGACCGCCTCGATGTCATGCCCGTCCACCTCCACCACGTGCCAGCCGGCTACGCGGAAACGCTCGGGCACGTTCTCGCTGATGGAGAGTTCGGTGGCGCCGTCATCGGTGATCTGGTTGTCGTCCCACAGCAGGGTCAGTTTGGCGAGGCGCAGATGGCCGGCCAGGGAAATCATTTCCTGTCCGATGCCTTCCTGCAGGCAGCCATCGCCGACGAAGGCGTAGGTGCGGTGATTGACGATGCCATCGCCGAAGCGCGCATTCAGGTAAGCCTCGGCCACCGCCATGCCGAAGGCATTGGCGATGCCCTGGCCGAGCGGGCCGGTGGTCACTTCGATACCAAGTTGCGGATCGTATTCCGGATGGCCGGCACAGTGCGAACCGAATTCACGGAAGTTGCGCACCTGCTCCAGCGAGATGTGTTCATAGCCGGTGAGGTAGAGCAGGCTGTAGAGCA
This sequence comes from Herbaspirillum sp. Her4, assembly GCF_057961335.1. Classification (NCBI taxonomy): domain Bacteria; kingdom Pseudomonadati; phylum Pseudomonadota; class Betaproteobacteria; order Burkholderiales; family Oxalobacteraceae; genus Herbaspirillum; species Herbaspirillum sp. Her4. Next base: position 1,708,362 of record NZ_CM176330.1, read on the forward strand.
GCATTGAGCCGTGGCCGTTGGAGAGCACCACGCGGTCGCGGTCCGGCCAGGTCGGATCGGCAGCGTGAAAGCGCAGGTGGCGGGCGTAGAGTGCGGTGGCGATCTCGGCCATGCCCAGCGGCACGCCTTGATGGCCTTCAGTGGCGCGCACGATGGCGTCGATGGAAAGAAAGCGGATGGCATGCGCCAGCGGCTGCAGGGGATGTGGGGTCATGACAGCAAGACGCATCTGCCCGGCAGAACAGGGCGATGCGTCAGTCTCCGTTGTAATGGTGGAGACTTATTCTTGGCGGTCGGTACGGGTGCAGGCAAGCGATGAAAATTCAGGCTTGGCTGAATTGGCGTCAAGTAGACGCAAGTTTCCCGCTCTCTTCACGCAACCACTGCAGGAACAACACCACCTCCGGCCGCGACTTGTTGCGTGCCGGACAAACCGCAAAGTGCTGCGTGATCTCCAGCGCCATGCCATTCGCAAACACCGGCTGCAGCCGTCCGCTGGCCAGATGCCCGGCACCGAAGGCATCGCTCTCGAAGACTACGCCCAATCCCTGTACCGCTGCTTCGATGCTCATCATGGCGCGGTCGAAGCGCAGGGCGATGCGTTCCGGACGCAGGTCCGGCGCGTAGCGGGCAAACCATTCCGGCCATTGCAGCAGGCTGCCGCGCGACTGGATCAGCGGGGCCAGCACCAGGTCTTCCGGGGTCTCGATGCGATGGCGCGCGAGAAAATCGGGACTGGCCATCGGGATCACCTGCTCCGACAACACCGGTTCGATTTCCAGATCCGGCCAGTGCGGTACGCCGCAGCGGATGTCCAGATCCACCTGCCCGATCTCGAAATCGGAAATTTCCGGCGAGGCCGACAAGCCGAAGGCGATCTCCGGATAGCACTGCGTAAAGCGTCCGATGCGCGGCATCAGCCACAGGCTCGCGAAGCTGGGGCTGGAATGGATCTGCAGCGAATTTTCCACGCCATGCCGCAAATCGTCGGTGGCCGAATTGATCGCCCCGAGCGCACCGGCCACGCGGTTGAGATAGCTCTGTCCTGCCGGCGTGAGCTCCACACCCTTGGTGGAACGCTCGAACAGGCGCAGCCCCAGCAGCTTTTCCAGACGCGCCACCTGGTGGCTGATGGCCGACGGCGTGAGATGCAATTCAGCCGCCGCAAGATTGAAACTCTTGCGGCGTGCGATCGCTTCGAAGGCCATCAGAGAGGTCAGTGGAGGAATCATGGTGTCTCGGTTTTTGGTCTTGTGAACGTTTCTGCTGCGTCACGGCATGCGCGGGCGCGGGCTCGCGGCCGATTTTAGCGCATCGATCCGGCAGATGAAGCTTCGTCACATTTTCATGACAAAGCATCACTTGTCGCAGCCGGATGAAAGTTCGAAGATCGCCGCCAGAACAACAGGGAGACATCCGTCCATGCGCGCTATCTGGCGCGGCATCCGCTCGCAGGAGGACTGCGCGGAGGTCTTCACCGTTGCTCATTCGCATGCCACTTTCAGGAGACCACACCATGCTGCTCAAGAATAAAGTTGCCGTCATTACCGGCGGTGCCGGGCTCAACGGCCTGGGATTTTCCACCGCGCGCCTGATGGCTGCGCAAGGCGCGCGCGTCGTCATCCTCGACCTTGAACGCGCCGAGCCTTCCACCGCTGCGGCCCGTCTGGGCGAGGGCCATCTCGGCCTGGTGGCCGACGTCACCGACAAGGCCTCCTGCGAGGCCGCAGCGCAAGCGATCCTGCAGCAGTTCGGCCGCATCGACATTCTGGTCAACAATGCCGGCATCACCCAGCCCGCCAAATTCCTCGACATCAGCGGCAAGGACTATGACCGCATCCTCGATGTCAGCCTGCGCGGCACGCTCTACATGTCGCAGGCAGTGCTGCCGGCCATGCGCGCGCAGCAGGGCGGTTCCATCGTCTGCATCTCCTCGGTCTCGGCCCAGCGCGGTGGCGGCATCCTGGGCGGTCCGCACTATTCGGCGGCCAAGGCCGGCGTGCTGGGGCTGGCGCGGGCCATGGCGCGCGAGTTCGGACCGGACGGCATCCGCGTCAATTGCGTCACGCCCGGCCTCATCTCGACCGACATCAACAAGGACATCCTCAGTGCCGAGAAGAAAGCCGAGATCGCCCAGACCATTCCCCTGGGCCGCCTGGGCGGGCCGGATGACGTGGGCGGCGTCTGCGTGTTCCTGGCCAGCGACCTGTCGCAGTACTGCACCGGCATCACGCTGGACGTCAACGGCGGCATGCTGATCCATTGAGTTGTTCACGCGCCGCTCGGTCGTGTGGCCCGGCGCGGTTTCCATCGATTCCCACCATAAAAAATGCCAGGAGACAAAAGATGAAAGACGAGATCGCATCAAAGAAGCTGAGCCGCCGCCAGATCCTGAAGGCAGGCGCTGTCGGCGCTGCACTGCCGCTGTTTTCCATCCTCACGCGGCCCGCCAATGCGGCCGAGTTTACTTATAAATTCGCCACCGGCCAGGATCCTTCGCACCCGGTCAACAAGCGCGCGCAGGAAGCCATCGACCGCATCCGCAACGCCACCAACGGGCGCATGGAGATCAAGCTGTTTCCGGCCAACCAGCTGGGTTCCGATACCGACCTGATGTCGCAGATCCGCAATGGCGGTGTGGAATTCTTCAACCAGGCCAATACCGTGCTCTCCACGCTGGTGCCGGCCGCCGGTATCGTCAATACCGGTTTTGCCTTCCAGGATTACGCGGCCGTGTGGAAGGCCATGGACGGCCCGCTCGGCACGCACGTGCGCGCGCAGATCGAGAAGGTGGGACTGCTGACCATGTCCAAGCCATGGGACAACGGCTTCCGCCAGATCACCACCTCGACCAAGGCGATCAGGAGTGCCGCCGACGTCAAGGGCCTGAAGCTGCGCGTGCCGGCAGCACCGATGCTGACCTCGCTGTTTTCGGCACTGGGCGCGAGTCCCACGCCGATCAATTTCAACGAGGTCTATTCGTCGCTGCAGACCAAGCTGGTGGAAGGGCAGGAAAATCCGCTGGCCATCATCAGCACCGCACGGCTTTACGAAGTGCAGAAGTTCTGCACGCTCTCCAATCACGTCTGGGACGCCTACTGGATTCTCGGCAACCGCCGCGCCTTCGACAAGCTGCCCAAGGACATCCAGGAGATCGTCCGCCGCGAACTCGATCAGGCCGCCACCGATGAGCGCGCCGACATCGCCAGCTTCTCCGGCATGGCCCGCAATGACTTGGCCGGCAAGGGTTTGCAGATCGTCGATGCGGACAAGGACTCCTTCAAACAGGCACTGGCGCAGGCCAATTTCTACAAGGACATGCGCGCCAGGTTTGGCGAGGAGGCGTGGAAGCTGCTGGAATCCAGCGTCGGCGCACTGGGCTGAGGAGCTGCATCAGAACTCCGCAGAGGGAATACGTAATTTAGAATACAAAATATAGAATGCGGAAAAGAGAAGGCCGGAGTCAGTTTGCTCCGGCCTTCCGTGTCTGTCACCGGGGAAAAATCTCAGCGTGGACCACCGCCTGGTCCGCCATCGCCCCAGCCTCCACGTGGTCCGCCGCCGCCCGGGCCGGGTCCGCAGAACCAGGGCGCGCAGACGCAGCCCCCCAGCGTGGTCAGCAGCAGCGCTGCAGCCAGCAGCGTCGTCAATCGTTTCATGGTCAACCTCATGCAAAGAAATGGAAAGAGATGCAGTGAGGCAGCATTGAACTACGCCAGTCTGCTAAGCGCAGTCAGGCAATTGCAACAAAGGATGTCATTTGCCGGGGAGGGCGTTCGCTTCAGTCGAAGCCGCGCACGCGCTCCTTGTCCATGCGCGGCAATTCCCAGTGAAAGCGGATCGCCAGCAGGCGCACCGAAAAGCCCAGCAGCAGGGAGCTCAGGGTGGCGATGCGGCCATCGATCTGCCAGTGCAGGATCAGCACATACAGGCTGCCGGTCAGCAGCGACACGCTGGCATAGATCTCGCGTCGCAGGACCAGCGGAATCTCGTTGCACAGCACGTCGCGCAGCAGGCCGCCGAAGACACCGGTGACCATGCCCAGCATCACCACGATGGCCGGGTGGAAGTTGTCGAAGCTGCGCGCGATATCGCAGCCAATGATGGTGAAAGCCACCAGCCCCAGTGCATCCACCACCAGGAAAGCGGACTTGAAATGATGCAGGGCGCGCGCCGCGACTGCTGCCACGATCGCCGCGCAGATGGTGAAGCCCAGATATTCGGGATGCGCCACCCAGCCCAGCGGATAGTGGCCGATCAGGATGTCGCGCACGGTCCCGCCACCCAGCGCCGCCACCGTGCCGATGAGGCAGATGCCGAAGATGTCCATGTCCTTGCGGATGCCCATGAGCGCGCCCGAGATGGCTTCGGCGCAGATGGCGATGAGGTAGATGGTATGCAGCAGCATGGCAGGGTCCGGGCTGGCGGTAGTCGCGAAGCCCGAATTATTGCATGGCGCGGTCCCGGCGCCATGCTGCGGCACCCAAGATCAGGCGGAGGTATCGATGATGTTGCCGATGGCCTTGACGCCCGAGGTCACGCTGTCGGCCACCGAATGCGCGGCCGAGGAAACTGCATCGACCGTGGTGTCGTAGGCGCTTTCAATCTCGTCACCGACTTCGGAGGCGACGTTCTTGATGGGCTGGATGATGGTGTTGTAGAAGCTGCTGTTGCCGGAGGAGACCGAAGACACGCTCATGTGAAACTCCCTTGTAGTGGTAGGCAGCCAGCATCCCCCTCTGCTGAGGGAGATGCGGACAGGAGTTCATCATAGGCAAGCGCGGTGGCCGTGCAAAGATGCGGACACCCCCTTATCGGGTAAAGAAATGCAATGCCTTGTAAAGCGGTGTAGGCATGCCGCTTGCACGGCATGCCACCGGGCCTTACTGCGCCAGTGCCAGCGTGGTTTCCTTCTGGCGCGTGGCAGTGTTCGCGCTCGCAGAGGCCGGTGAGCGCGGGCCGCTGTAGCTGATCTTGAACACCGACATGGCCTGGCTCAGTTTGATCGACTGGTCGCGCAGGTTCTCGGCAGCGGCGGCAGCCTGTTCCACCAGGGCGGCATTCTGCTGGGTGGTTTCGTCGATGGCGTTGACGGCCTGATTCAATTGCTCGATGCCGCCGCTCTGCTCATTGCTGGCCACCGTGATCTCGGCCATCGTGACGGCCATGTTTTCCACCGCGCCCCCGAGGTCGCCCATGGCTTGCGCGGTTTCGCGGACCAGCTGGTTGCCGCTCTCGACTTTCGCGCGCGAGTCGTCGATGAGGCCTTTGATGTCCTTGGCGGCGGCCGCCGAGCGTTGCGCCAGCGTGCGCACTTCCGCGGCGACCACGGCAAAGCCGCGTCCCTGCTCGCCGGCACGCGCCGCTTCCACGGCGGCGTTGAGCGCCAGGATGTTGGTCTGGAAGGAGATGCCGTCGATCAGCCCGATGATGTCCACGATCTTGTGCGACGCCGCGTCGATCTCGTCCATGGTCTTGCCCATGCGCTGCACCGAGTGGCTGCCACGCTGCGCAATGGAGGAGGCCGATTGCGCCTGGCGATCGGCGTTGGCCGCCGAGTCGGCATTCTGGCGCACGGTGGCGGCGAACTGCTCGACGCTGGAGGCGGTCTCTTCCAGTGCCGAGGCCTGCGATTCGGTACGGCTTGAGAGATCCATGTTGCCGCTGGCGATCTCGCCGGTGGAGATGGTCATCGATTCCACGTTGCGGCGCACGTCGCCGATGATGGCGCGCAGGTTGACGTTGAGCTGCTGCAGCGCTTGCAGCAGCAAGCCCATGTCGCCGCGCGCATCGGTATCGATATGCAGGTCGAGATCGCCGCCGGCCAGGCCATGGACGGACTTGATGGCGCGCTGCAAGGGCGCCACCACGCTGGCATGCAGCACCGCCCACGAGCCCAGCAGCAGCGCAGCGCCACCAAGCGTGCCGAGCCACACCGCATAGGGGCTGCCTCCGGCCGTTTGCACGGCACTGCCCGCGACCGCACCGCCGAGGATGAACATGAGCGTGAGCACGCCCATCATCCAGCCCAGCCGCTTGGCCAACGGCAGATCACGCAGGCCCTGCAGCCAGCCGATGAAGCCGGTGCGCGCCACTGCGCCGCGATGGATGCGCAGGCCGCGCGCCTGGCCGCCGACGAAGGCACGATAGGCGCTGTCGGCCGCCTGTACCTGCTCCCGCGAAGGACGCGTGCGCACGGACATGTAGCCGACCGCGCGGCCGTTCTCGCGCACCGGCGTGACGTTGGCCTGGACCCAGTAGTAATCGCCATTCTTGCAGCGGTTCTTGACCAGCCCGTTCCAGGGCAGGCCTTCCTTGAGCGTGGCCCACATGTCGGCGAAGGCCTCGCGCGGCATCTCGGGATGGCGCACTATGTTCTGCGGGGCCCCGATCAGTTCGGCTTCGTCGAAACCGCTGATTTCCACGAAGTAAGGATTGACGTAGGTGATGTTGCCCTGCAGGTCGGTCTTGGAGACGATGGACTTGCCATCCTCCAGCAACCGTTCGGTGGTGGTGATCGGTAGATTCGTGCGCATGCTTGCCCCCGTTGCCCTGACCGTTGCTGACCTTGCGGGGTCACGGTCCTGCCGCTGTTGTAGAAAGCCGCCGTGCTTCGTCCCCAAGCGCGGCGACCCCGTTTTCATACCGGGCCGCGTGCGGCCTGGTGTGGAATTGCGTGTCGGTGTCATGGCGTTCCATGGCATTTCCGCAAAGATGTGCGACGCCAGCCTGTATCCGGCTTGGGCGGCGCGACACGGAAACCATGATGACCAGAATCTAAACGCTGTACCGCGCTTTCAATCGGTCAAAAAGGCGGGACTTTCCATGGGTGAACCAGAAACGGGAGCAGCATTCCTGCCGGGCGGGGCGGGGCAGGGGCGATGAGGAACGGAAACTGTTTCCGCTCATCATCGTCATCGGCATGACGGTGGTCGCTTATTGGCGCGGCTGTACCTGAAACAGCACGCCTTGCGGCACCAGTTCTACCGAGAGCAATTGGTCGGCCACCACCTCGGTCATGCGCTGGCCGGGATTGTCCAGGGCGACCGTGGTGAGGCGGGTAATCAGGGGCAGCAGCTTGTCCTCGCTGCCGGAGATGAAACTGCGCGCGGCACTGGAGGCGCAGATCAGGAATTCGTCACGGGCACCGGGGACCTTGTTGGTCATCATCACGCCCACGTTGCGCAGCTCACCCTTCTTGTTGAGCGTGCCGATGAGCGTGGTCCGGGCCGGGCCGACCTGGGTGTCGAGCACGTATTCATATTTGCCCGGATGCAGGCGCGACGCGTCCAGCATGTAGAGGTGGGCCATGTGCTCGGGCTCTTCCACTTTCATGTCCCTGAGCACGTCAGCCAGCCGGTTGTTGAAGCGATCGGCAAATTGCTTGGGGGTGAGGCCCAGCGTGGTCTGGGCCGCTTCGTGCGCCGCCAGCTCCTGGTCGATGTGGCGGTCGCAGCCGGTCGCCAGCAGCGTGGCGGCCAGCAGGGTGCAGGACAGAAGACGCAGCGGAGATCGTAAAAGTGTCAGCATGTTCGTCAGAATGTCGTGTGTTGCGCTACATTGTGCATCATTCCCGTGGGATACAAGCTGTCGCAGATCAAGTGTGGAGGCCGGTTTGTGTGGGTTGGTGATAAAGTACCTTGCCGACAACAAGGCCAAGACGACAACATCCAGACCCACGCCAAGCCCATGACCGCTTCTCCCTTCGGCCAGCCCGCTGCTGCCCCCTCCGATCTGCACGAATTGCGCGAGATCATCCGTAGCTTTTCCAGCGAACGCGACTGGCTGCGTTTCCATACGCCCAAGAACCTGGCCATGGCCCTCTCGGTGGAGGTGGCCGAGCTGATGGAGCACTTCCAGTGGCTACCCACGGGTGCCGATCATGAACTCGATGACGCCGCGCGCGAAGGCATCCGTCATGAGATGGCCGATGTGCTGGTCTATCTGATCCAGCTGGCCGACCATACCGGCGTCGACCTGCGCAGCGCCGTGCTGGAAAAAATGGAACTGAATCGCCGCAAGTATCCGGTTGAACTGGCCCGTGGCAATGCGCGCAAATACAGCGCACTGGCCGGGCCGGCTGCCGGTACCGACGTCGGCGATGATGCCTCCGGTGCCGGCTGAGGCTGGCGCTGTCCTTGCTTTCCTCCCTCTCATGTTCGCTGCCCGGAGCTCGCCTTGACCAACTGGAATGACGGTTACGTCGTCGACATCGCCTACACCTACGGCTATTACCCCGGCATGAATCCGGCCCGCCTGCCGCTGGCCTTCGCCTTCCACGGCCTGCAGGCACCGGCCATCCAGACCGCCTGCGAGCTGGGTTTCGGGCAGGGCCTGTCGACCAATTTTCACGCAGCGGCATCCACCACGCGCTGGTGGGGCAATGATTTCAATCCCTTGCAGGCGGCCTTCGCCCAGGAACTGGCGGCGGCCAGTGGCAGCGGTGCGCAGCTGGAGGATTCCAGCTTCTCGCATTTCTGCCGCCGCGATGATCTGCCGGATTTCGATTTCATCGCCCTGCATGGCATCTGGAGCTGGGTCTCCGAGGACAACCGCGAGATCATTCTCGATTTCATCGACCGCAAGCTCAAGCCGGGCGGCGTGCTCTATCTGAGCTACAACACCCAGCCGGGCTGGTCGGCCTTCATGCCGCTGCGCGACCTGCTGGTGCAGCACACGCAACTGGCCGGCAACGAGGAACGCGGCCTGCCCACGGCCGCTCGCATCGAGGCCGCGCTGGCCTTTGCCACACGGCTCTTCGAGACCGACCCGGTCTATGCCCAGGCCAACCCCTTCATGCGCGACCGCTTCAAAATGCTGCAGCAGCAGTCGCGCAGCTACCTCGCACACGAATATTTCAATCGCGACTGGCACGCCGAGCCCTTTGCCGAGATCCATCGCCGCTTCTCGCAGGCCGGTCTGCAGTTCGCCTGCCCGGCGCACTACATCGATCACCTCGACATGGCCAACCTGACCCCGGCGCAGCGCCAGTGCCTGGCCGAGATCGACGACCCGGTGCTGTACCAGAGCACGCGCGACTTCATGGTCAACCAGACCTTCCGCCGCGATTACTGGGTGCGCGGCGGGCAGGTGCTGGATGAGCGCCAGCGCGTGCAGGCGCTGGCGCTGCAAAGCGTGGTGCTGCTGACCGAGCCGGACAAGGTGCCGCTGACGATTCAGAACGTGGCCGCCGAGATCACCCTCAACCGGCTCATCTACGAACCGATCCTGCAGGCGCTCTCGGACTACCAGCCGCACACGCTGGTGGACCTGGCGGCCTCGCTGGCGCATCGCAACCTGAACCTGTCGCAGGTGATCGATTCGGCGCTGATGCTGATCGGCACCGGCCACGCCGCTCCGCTGCCCCCCGAGCTGGATGCCGCCACCCAGGCCCAGATCGCGCGCCGCACGGCCGACCTCAATGCCTATCTCCTGCATCGCGCAGCGCTGGTGCTGCCGGAGAGCCAGGAGGGCGACATCGCTCATCTGGTCAGCCCGCTGACCGGCGGTGGCGTGAAGGTGGACCGCGTCGAGCAGTTGTTCCTGCTGGCGCGCGAAGTCTGCGGTGACGATGTCGAAGCCTGGCCCGCCCAGGCCTGGCAGCACATCGCTGCGCAGGGCAAGCGGCTGGTGCGCGATGGCGTGCGGCTGGAAGCCGAGGACGAGAACCTGGCTGAACTGGCGACGCAGGCGCGGCTCTTCGCGCGTACCAGGCTGCCCTTGCTGCGGGCGCTGCAGGTGGCGTGATGCGCGTGCCGATGCCATGGATGAGCTTGCCGCGGCGATTTGTCGTGGATTCTTCACACCCGGCCTGACGTCCGCATGACAGCCCCCTGACAAGCACGGCGATCCTGCGTGCAGGGCGGCAATCGCGTTGCATCGCAGCGAACTAGCCTGTACGATTTCGCGTGGCCATATTGCCGCCCATCACTGCCGTGCCTGCCGCGCCTGTCCTGCCGGTGCCGAACCTCTCTTTTAGGAAAGTCGGTTTTCAGCTTATGTCCCTGTCCCGTCAACTCCAAACACGCCTGACCCTGTCCGGCACCGCCGCTGCGCTGCTCACCGCCATCGTGCTGACCGCCATGGCCATGAATGGCAGCACGCAGGGCCTGGCGGTCGCCGCCGTGGTCCTGGTGCTGGTGTCGGCCCTGCTGTCCTGGGTGCTGGCGCGGCAACTGCTGCAACCGCTGTCCGGTCTGGAGGCCGGCATGCAGCAGCTGCAGGAAGAGCACAAGCAACTGGTGGAGCAACGCGATGATGCCCGCACCCACCTGGAAGAAATGGAAAAGACCCTGGCCCGCGTCGGCCTGGAAGATGCGCTGACCGGCCTGGCCAACCGCCGCCAGTTCGAGCGCGGCCTGCTGGAAGAATTCAACCGCGCGGCGCGCACCAACCTGTCGCTGGCCATCATCATGATCGACATCGATCTCTTCGATGAATACAACGCCAGCTATGGCCGCATGGCCGGCGACAAGGTCTTGCGCCGGGTCGGCAGCGCCATCCGCGATACCAACGTGCGTCCGGAAGATCTGCTCTCGCGTTTCGGTACCCAGGAGATCGCCGTGCTGTTGCCGGGTTCGCGCCTGGATGGCGCACTGATCGTGGCCGAACGCATCCGCAAGTCGATCGAACAGCTCAACATCGAGCACAGTGCCAGCCCGACCGGCCGCGTGACCATCAGCATCGGCATCGCCGCCGTGGCCCCGCAGCGTCAGGTCGACGAACCCGATACCGTGCTGCGCGAATCGGAAAAGGCGCTGGCCCTGGCCAAGGCAGCGGGGCGCGATTGCATCCGCACCACCGACGATTTCCGCAAGGCTTGAGCTGCATAGCGCTAGCCGCTACCCGCTGCCCCAATGAAAAATGCGGCCCGTGGTGTCCCACCGGGCCGCATTTTTCATGGTTCTTCGACGCTCCGCGTTCAGGGCTGCTCGGGCCCCGGCACCAGGAACTTGGACTTGGCGCAATACATCTTGGCGTTGGTATCGTTGTAGACGATCTTGCTGCCAGCCTGCGACTGCCTCATCGGATAGGCCGAATCATCCTCGGGGGTGAAGCGAATGCCCAATGCGCCCTTGATGGCATCGGTCAGCTTGACCGGCGTGGTGTTGAAATACGCGCCGATGAAGTCGGCCTGGCTGCTGCTGTCATTGACCAGGAAATCGGTGGCCTGCATGCCCCACAGCGTGACATTGGTGGCCTTGAACCAGTAGGCCCCGCCCTCGGTCTTGTAGGGCGGGCCGAAGGCGGCCACGAGGTAATCGAAGAAATACTTGCTGTTGAGCTGGTTGAGGCACAGCAAGGCATTGCCGACCTCAATGCCGAAGCTGGGTTGTGGCGCGGCCTGCGCCGCCGGTGCGCCGGCCACGGCACCGGCCAGCGTCAGCACCAGCGCGCACAGGCGCGGGCGCAGGCAGGTGCGCAGGCGAGATACGATCTTCAAACGAACTCCCGGAAATTGCCGTCTTGGCATGTTGTCGGTACGGCACGCAGGGCGGGCCGGGGAGTCGATTGTAGGGGGGATTTGAGATTTTTTCCAAACAGCAGGATATTTTTGTTGCTGGCAGGAATCGTCTGGGGCCTGTTCCCATGCATCTCGCAGATTGCATGGGAACAGGCCCTAGCGCTTGCCGCGCAACACCCGGTCGCCGCGGGCCGAGCGTCCTTCCTGCGGTGCTTCGCTGGCGGCCAGGTGGCCCAGGCCATCGAGGAAAGAGGCGATGCCGGTGCCTTTGACCAGCACGCAGGGCTTGCCCAGCTTCTTGCAGGTGCTTTTGACCAGGTGGTAGGCGTTGTGGCTGATGTTGCCGGAGGCGCAGATGACGATGTCGGCGGCGGCCAGCATGGGCGTGAGCCGGTGCAGGTTGTCCTCGCGTCCGCCATCGTGATGCAGGAAGCGCCCGGCGCGGGTTTCGATCTCGGCCCGGTAGTGATTGCGGGCACCGGTCAGGCCGCCGACGCAGAGCACACAGCGGTCATCGAGGGACAAGGCGATGGGGCCGGCCGTGGAGGCCGAAGCGGAAGCAGAGGCAGCAGCACGCATGAAGGGACTCGCAGGAAGTGAGTGACGGTCCCAGCCTAACCCCGGTGCCCCGGCTTGCGAACGAATCAATTTGCAGCAGCATATGCGCTTTGCGTTGGCGCAGCGCCACGCCCGGTCAGGCAGCGGGCGGTGGGGCGGCAGGCGTCGGTGGTGTTGCCGGAGCTGCCGCCGAGGATTGCTGTGCGCGCACCTGTCGCTGCATGGCCCGCACGAAGTCCGGCAGGCGGCGGCCATTGCGGTCAGGATAATGGCCTTGTTCGCTCATCTGCCGGACGCGGTCCAGGCGGAAGGAGCGGAAATCGTCACGCGTTTCGCACCAGGCGGCCAAGAGCCAGGTGCCGCCGAAGAAGGCCAGCGCCAGCGGCCACACCACCCGCTGGCTGCTGCGTTGCTGGGCATCGGTGTAATGCAGCAGCAGTTTGTGACGGCTGTTGATGGCCTGGCGGATGGCTTCCAGCCGCTCGCCCTGGCCGCAGTCGTCCTGCATGGCCGGCGCAAAGAGCGGAGTGGCCTCGACGAAATCGCGTTTTTCCTTGGGCAGGGCCAGCACCACCTTGGCCAGTGCCGAGGCCGCCGAGGCGCCCAGCTGAGGGCCGCCCCAGGCTTGCACCATCCGCATGCCGATCACCAGCGCATCGATTTCATCGGCGTTGAACATCAGCGGCGGCAGGTCATAGCCAGGCTTGATGCGGTAGCCGACCCCGGCTTCGCCATCCACTGGCACGCCCGACAGCGAAAGATCGCGGATGTCGCGATAGACCGTGCGTTCCGACACCGACAGCCATTGCGCCAGCTGGCGCGCCGTGGTGAGACGGCGTCCGCGCAGGTACTGGGTGATCTGGAACAGGCGGTCGGCTCGACGCATGACAGGCGGAGGGAAAAATGATGCGCGCCATTCTGGCACGCATGCTCCTGGCCCGCCACGAACTTCGATGCTGCTGTGCAAGATGCGGGCATGGCGCTGGGCTGGCGAGCCGATCCGGTCCGTTCAATGCATTGCGTGCAAGGCCAGACGATTGCCTTCGCTGTCGATGAACTGGGCGATGTAGCCGATATCGTTGGGCAGCTGGAAGCGCTCCATGGTCACTTCACCGCCGGCCGCCTTGACGCGGTCCAGCACCGCCTGGATCGAGGGGCCGGCATCCAGGTAGATCAGCGTGCCCTGGCGCGTGGGTTCCAGCCAACCCGGCGCGGTCAGGCAGCCGATGGACTGCCCGTCATCGCGCACGAAGATGGCCATGGGGCCTTCCTCGGACAGCTGCTCCTGGCGCAGCCTGGTGGCAAAGACGGCTTCGTAGAAGCGGGTGGCGCGCTGCAGGTCCTTGGTGGCGATCTCGAACCAGTTGACTTGGGTTTGCATGGTGGTCTTCCTTTTCTTGGGAGGGGAGCGTTTTCTATGCCGGCTGGCATGGAACGCATCATGCGCGAGGGCTACTGACAACGTCCTGTCAGTAGCCCTCGCGCGCCCGGGAAGAAACGGTCACCAATCAGCGCGTCGCCACCGCTGTTACGCCCTCCTGCTGCGGGTGCTCGCCGCTTTGTTCACTTTCCTGGCGAGCCGCATAGCGCCGCGCCAGTACCGCGCACAGCATCAGCTGCATCTGGTGGAACAGCATGATCGGCAGCAGCACCACCGCTGCCCCGCTGCCGGCAAACAGCACCGACGCGATGGGGATGCCCGAGGCCAGCGACTTCTTGGAGCCGCAGAAGACCAGCACGATTTCATCGCCGCGCGGCATCTTCAGGGCGCGGGCGCCATAGGTGGTCACCAGCAGCACGGTTCCCAGCAGCACCGCATTGACCAGCACCAGCAAGGCCAGTTGCCCCGGCGGGAACAGGTGCCACACGCCCTGTGCCACGGCCACGCTGAAGGCGGCATAGACCGACAGCAGGATGCCGCCGCGATCGACGACATTGACGATGACCTTGTGGCGATTGATCCAGTCACCGATCCAGGGACGCATCAGGTTGCCCAGCACGAAGGGCAGCAGCAGTTGCAGCAGGATGCTCAGCACCTGCGACATGCCGTTGGCTTCGTGATGACGATGCAGCAGCAAGGTCACCAGCAGCGGCGTGATGACGATGCCCAGCAGGTTCGATGCAGTGGCACCGCAGATCGCCGCCGGCACGTTGCCGCGCGCGATGGAGGTAAAGCCGATCGAGGATTGCACGGTGGAGGAGAGCGTACAGACGAACAGTACGCCCATCCAAAGTTGTGGCGTCAGCAGATCCGGCACGATGCTCTTCAAGGCCAGGCCCAGCAGGGGAAACAGCAGGAAGGTCGAGGCCAGCGTCAGCAGGTGCAGGCGCGGCTGCTTCAGTCCGGACAGCGCCGCCTCGCGCGAGAGCTTGGCGCCATGCAGGAAGAACAGCAGCGAGATGGCCGCATTGCTGGCGATGTGCATGAAGTGCTCGAAGCTGCCGGTGGCCGGGAAGAAGGTGGCCAGCAGCACGGTGCCGATGAGCAACTGGGTGAAGCGGTCGGGGAGAAAGCGGTTCATGGCGCGCTCGCGGAAAAAATGAAGGGACGATTCGGGTTGCCCTCATGATAGGAAAGCGCACGGCCATCGGGAACCCCTCTGATCACGTTGACTGTCATCGGAAACTCCGATGATAATGGCCGCATGCTCAATCCGCTCTGGCTCCAGACCTTCGCTACTGCCGCGACCTCGTCCAGCTTCACCGAGGCCGGGCGCCAGCTCGGGCTGACGCAATCGACGGTGAGCGACCACATCCGCCGCCTGGAAGAGAGCCTGGGCCGTCGCCTCTTCGTGCGCGATACGCATTCGCTGGCACTGACCGCTGATGGCGAAAGCCTGCTGGTCCATGCGCGCCTGATCCTGCAGGCGCATGCCCGCGCCGAAGCGCAGTTCAGCGCCCCGCGCCTGCGTGGCCGGGTGCGCTTCGGCACCTCCGACGACCTCGCCATGGGCCCGCTGCCGGACATGCTGGCGGCCTTTCGCAGCCAGCATCCGGAAGTCGAACTGGAAATCACCATCGGCCTCACCAGCGAGCTCTATGCCTCGCTGGACCAAGGCAAGCTGGACTTGCTGGTCGGCAAGCGGCGGGCCGGCGAATCGCGCGGGCACAGCATGTTCTCCACGCCCATGCAGTGGCTCACGCGGCCCGATACCCTGGTTGACCTCACCGAACCCTTGCCGCTGATCCTGCTGCCCGAGCCCAGCATCACGCGTGCGGCCACCTTGCAGGCACTGGGCAAGTCAGGCCATCACTGGCGCATCGTCTGCACCAGCGGCAGTCATGCGGGCTGCATGGCGGCGGCGCGCGGCGGGCTGGGGCTGGCGGCATTGCCGCAGCATCTGGCCTCGCGTGACCTGGTGGTGCCGCTGAATCATGCGGCACTGCCGCGCCTGCCGGATGTGGAATATGTGGCGCTCACCGCGCGGCGCTTGTCGCGGCCGGCGGACACGCTGTACCAGATCCTGATGGCCAGCCGCTTGAGCCGGGGCTGAACAGCACAGCGGGAGCGGGTTTCAGGCCGCCTCGACGATCAGCGCCGGAGCATTCAGTGAACGGATGCGGCGATCCACGAAATAACCACCGGCTTCCATGTAGCGCAGATAGTGGCGTGCGCATTGCGTGCAGCGCGCGATATTGCAGCGGTTGTACGGATACCAGGCCGGCGCGATGGGAGCCTCGGGCGAGGCGTAGCGCGTGCCCTGCGGATGGTATTCGGTGAAGGTCGGTTCGTCGTAGGGATCGGCAATGAGCGTGGCCACGTCCACCAGTTGCGTTTCCGGCAGCGACAGCGGCAGGCTGATCCAGCCGCTGCTGTCGGCCGCGCGGCAATTGCAATCCATGGTGATGGCCGCACTGTCGGCTGCCAGGGCGCGCAGTTGCGCCAGGTCCGGATGGGGGAGCAGGTCTTGCATGAGCGGGAGCAATCAGTGCGTGAGCGCGGAACGGCCTGTGGATAACCGAAGTGCAAATGCTATAAACGATTTATCCACAGGCTGGCGGAAAACAAGAAAAACCCGGGAAAACTACTTTTTCGGGTTGTAGCGGATATCCCCTTCGAACAGCTGTGCGGTGCCGCCACCCAGGTCGGATTGCACCGGCCACACTTCGTGCCCGATGCGCAATTCCGTACCTTCGTAGACGGCCTTGGCGACGATGATGCGTGCGTCCTCGGCGGCGACCATGCCTTCCTTCATCTGGCTCACTTCTTCCAGCAGCACCTTGACCTCGTAGGCCAGCGCCTTGCGCTTGTCGCTGGTCTCATGCAGCAGTTCGGGGGTGGCCTTTTCGGGATTGAGCTTGTAATAGCTCTGCTGCTTGATGGTGCGATCCAGCTCGGCCACCTTGCGCGTGTATTCCTGTTCCTTGATGGCGATCTTCTCTTCCAGATACGGATCGAGGCCGACCTGGACGCGCGTATGCGTGGTGGTGGACGCACCGATCACGTTGGCGCGGATGATGTTGGTCGCTTCCACGCGGCCGCCGATGATGTGGCCGGTACGCGGATTGCCCTTGCCGACCGTGATCTCGTTGCCGGCCAGCAGCTCGCAGTGACGGGCGTTGCCGAGTACCAGGATGTCGTCGGCGGCTTCGATGTGGGCGCTCTCGGCAAACATCACCTGCACCGATTTCTGTGAACTGATGCGCGAGGCAATGGCGGTGGTGCCGGCCTGGGCGGTGACGCCTTCGCTGTGGCCGATCACGCCGCCCTTGACCGTGACGCTGCCGCCGGCCACGATCTCGGCCGCTTCCACGGTGCCGTTGATGACCACGTCGCCGCCCACATTCATCTTCATGCCGGTAAGCACGTCACCGGAGACGCGCACCGTGCCTTCGAAGCTCAGGTTGCCGGTGGAGAGGTCGACGTTTTCCACATCCAGCACCGGGTTGACCTTCACGCCATTCTTGATGACCGTGGGCTGGCCCGGCACGATGGCCACCAGCAGGTCGGGGTCTTCCTCGCTCGGTTCGGCACCGATGCATTCCTTGGCGAAGGGCACGTCGGCAATCGGCCGTGCCGGCACCTTGCCGCCGCGGATGTCGATGCCATCCTGGCCCGGTACCGGTGGCGTGCGGCGCATCAGCGGATCACCGACCTTGACCAGCAGGATGTGGCCCATGTCGGCATAGGAGACCACGGCATCTTCGTCGATGTCGGCCAGCTCTTCTTCCTTCTCTTCCAGCAGGCTCTCGAAACGGGCCGGCTCGGCAGGCGTGGGCATGAGGCCCTGTGCCACCACCAGCTTGTTGCAGAAGCCCGCAGAGAGCGCCCCGCGCAGCTGCTCGTGCAGGATGCCGTAAGTGATGCCGGCGGCGCGGATGGCGTTGACCACTTCCACGCTCTTGGCGCGGCCACCGTAGGGCGGCACCAGGGTCAGCGAGGCCGTCATCAGGTCATCGGCCACATCGAGCGAGAACTCGCCATCGCGCCGTTCGGCGATGACCTGGGTGATGGGTTCCTTGGCATCCTCGGCCTTGCGCACGAAGCCATTGAGGACCGAATCCTGGAAAAACAGTTTGGTCAGCCCATGATCGGTCATGGCCTGTTTCAGGAAGGCCAGCGTCAGCGGCGGGAATCCCTGTATGGGTTGCCAGGTGGCGCTCAGTTCGCCGCTGGCCCTGTCGAACGCAAACGACAGCGGTTGCGGAGTTGCTTGGTTCATGCTGTTCCTCGATGTAAGGCTGCACCGGGTCTGTCTCGGATCGCTGGCGTGTCATGGCGCCAGCCAGGTACGCGGGGATGTCTTGTCGTGCGATGGAGGTGCGGGCCGTGATCCGGCGCGTTGCTGACCGCACCGGCAAAAAAGCGGCGGCAGTCCCCCTGACGCAATACGGATGACATTGTAATGTGGCAAGATGATCCAGTAATTTGTTCGATAGCACAAGTTTTGCCAATTTTGGCTCTAGATTAGGCTCTTATCGTTGGTTTTATGTTAAGTACCCAAATAGAAGACTTCAAGGGGGAAGATCCTCGCGATGAGGCATTGAGTGCGGCCCGTTATCGCGCTGGCCGCACCAGTACGCTGGTGAGCATCGTGGTCAATATCGCGCTGGTGATGCTGCAGGTCACGGCCGGCGTGTTCTCCGGATCGCAGGCCCTGATTGCGGACGGCATTCATTCGCTGTCCGATCTCATTTCCGATTTCGTGGTGCTGCTGGCGGGCCATCACAGCCGCAAGCAGGCTGACGACGATCACCAATATGGTCACCAGCGTTACGAAACGGCGGCCTCGCTGGCGCTGGGTGCATTGCTGCTGGCGGTGGGCCTGGGCATGCTGGTGTCGGCGGCCCAGAAGATCCAGCACTATGGCGAAACGCCACCGGTCCATGTGGCGGCCTTGTGGGTGGCGCTGGCGGCCTTGCTGGCCAAGGAACTGCTGTTCCGCTACATGCTGCGCATCGCCGAGCGCGTGCGCTCCAGCATGCTGGTGGCCAATGCCTGGCATGCGCGTTCGGATGCGGCTTCCTCTTTGGTGGTGGCGCTGGGCATCGTCGGCAGCCTGGCGGGCTTCACCTTGCTGGATCCGGTGGCTGCGGCGGTGGTGGGCTTGATGGTGGTGCGCACCGGCTGGGGATTTTTCTGGAGCGCGCTGCATGACCTGATGGACCGCGCCGTGTCCGCTGAAGAAGGCGAGGCCATCCGCGCTACCATCCTCGCCACGCCCGGAGTGCAGGGGGTGCATGACTTGCGCACGCGGCGCATGGGCGATCTCACGCTGGTGGACGTGCATCTGGAAATCGATGGCACGCTCACCGTCACCGAAGGCCATGCCATTGCCATCGACGCGCGGCGCCGGGTGCTGGAAGCGCATCCTGTGCTGGATGTGATGACGCATGTGGATCCGGTCGATGCGGTCGATGCGGTCGATGCGGTCGATGCGGTAGAGCAGGGTGATGCGTACTGATCGTCACAATGTCTGCCTGGCAATACATTGTGTAGCGTACGCCGCAGCATTCTGACGAACCCGGCACGACAACTTGTCTAGCGCGGCCGTCTTCGTTTAAAATCCGGGCTTCTCTTTGGGGAGTAGCCAGCTTCCGGGTCATCCGGAAGAGCCCGTGTCAACATTCTCGGCAGCATCGCTGCCGTGGCGCGGGTAGCCATCCAGGTAGGCGAGACCATAGACGTATCCTGCGGCCAGGCTGGGCGCGCAGGCGCGTCCATGGACTTTTCGCCCGGCCAAGGAATCCCCGCTCATGAATTTCCCCGCTCTCCTTCTCCTCGCGCTGGCGATGTCTACCGACGCCTTTGCGGCCGCCATCGGCAAGGGTGCCGCCATGCAGAAGCCACGCTTCCTGCAGGCACTGCGCATCGGCCTGCTGTTCGGCGTGATCGAAGCCATCACTCCCCTCATCGGCTGGTTCGCCGGTTCTGTCGCGACCAAGTGGGTCTCGGAATGGGATCACTGGATCGCCTTCGTGCTGCTGCTGGTGCTGGGTGCGCGCATGATCCGCGAAGGCTTGAGCGACGATGATGAGGAAGAAGAGGCCAGTGCTACCCCGCAGAAGCAATCCGTGGTCATGCTGGCCCTCACTGCGGTGGCCACCAGCATCGATGCCATGGCCGTGGGCGTGGGCCTGGCCTTCATCGACGTCAACATCCTCGAAGCCGCGCTGTTGATCGGCCTGGCCACCACCACCATGGTCACCATCGGCGTGATGGTCGGCCGCGTGCTGGGCCACCTGATCGGCAAGCGCGCCGAGATCATCGGTGGCGTGGTGTTGATTGGCGTGGGCGCGGCGATCCTCTATGAACACCTGAGCCGCGTGGGCGGCTGATATCAGGCTGGTGCCGCCGGACGCAGCCTGGCTGCGCGTTCGGCACAGTAGTCGGCGGCCATCAGGCGGAAGGCCGTGACCGCCGGATTGTCCTGGTCCGCGCGCCAGGCCATGCTCATCTCGGCACGCGGCATGTCGCCTGCCAGCGGACGGAATTCCACCCGGTCGTAATGGAAGCGCTGGGCCGAGGCGGGCAGGATGCCTACGCCCAGCCCGGCACGCACCAGCGACAGGATGGTGTGGCTCTGGTCGATGTATTGCGTGAAATCGGGTTTGACGTCCGCCGCACCCAGCATGGCCATGATGCGTTCGTAGAAATATTTTCCATGCGTGGGCGAATGCATGATGAAGGGCTGGCCATCGAGTTGGGCCGTGGCGATGCGCTCATGCGCGGCCAGCGCGTGGCCTTGCGGCATGGCCAGCACCAGTGGCTCGTCATCCACCAGTTGCAATTCCAGCGGCTGGCGTGATGAGACCGGCCGCAGGAAGCCGATGTCGATGGTGTTGGCGGTGAAGGCTTCCAGTTGCGACACCGAAATCAGTTCGAACAGCACCACGTCGATCTCGGGCAGGCTCTTGCGCGCCTGCATCAGCAGCTCAGGAATCAGCTCATAGCCGGCCGCACCGGTGAAGCCGACCCGCACCCGCCCGGTCTTGCCCTGGCTGGCGCGGCGCACCGTGCTCTCGGCCTGCTCCGACAATTGCAGCAGGCGTGAAGCATCGGCCAGGAACACCCGGCCTTCGGTGGTCAGGCGCACGGTGCGTCCGACCCGTTCAAACAATTGCACGCCCAGCCTGTGTTCCAGCAGATGGATCTGCCGTGACAGGGGCGGCTGGGTCATGTTCAGCAGCGCCGCTGCACGACGGAAATTGAGTTCGGTCGCAGCGACCACGAAACAACGGACTTGAGCCAGATCGAGCATGGGGATTCGCCGGTAAGGGGAGCGTGCATTATAGGCAGTTACGCTCCCGGCCACGGCCATGATCCTGTTCAGGTGGTGAGGCTGCCCTCCGGCCGCTGTCCGGCCAGACCTTGCGCCAGGCTGGCCAGCACCATCTCGCCCATGGCCGTGCGCGACTCCACGGTGGCGCTGGCGCGATGGGCTTGCAGAACCACCTGGTCCATTTGCAACAAGGCCGCCGGTACGTTGGGTTCATCCACGAACACATCCAGACCCGCACCGGCGATCACGCCGCGCTGCAGGGCATCCACCAGATCCTCTTCCACCACCAGCTTGCCGCGCGCGATGTTGATGAGGATGCCTTCGCGTCCGAGCGCATCGAGCACGGCGGCATTGATGATGCCTTGCGCCTTGTCGGCGGCGGCCGCCAGGACCAGCACATCGCTCTCGCGCGCCAGTTGCAGCAGCTCGGCCTGGAAGGTGTAGGGCAGGTCCTCCATGGCGCGCAGGTCGGTATAGGCGATCGGGCAGCCGAAGGCCGCTGCGCGCTGGGCGATGGCGCGGCCCACCTTGCCCATGCCGACGATGCCCACGCGCTTGCCGCTCAGGCGGCGCGACAGTGGAATGGCCGTCGGCGAAGGATGGCGCACCCAGTCACCGCGCTGCACGAAGGCATGGCCCGGACAGATCTGCCGGCTCACCGCCAGCATCAGCCCCAAGGCCAGGTCAGCCACATCCTCGGTCAGCGCGCCGAAGGTGCCGGTCACCGGCAGGCCCTTGCTGCGCGCATGGTTGAGGTCCACCGCATCGGTCCCGACACCATTGACCGCCACAACCTTCAACGCCGGCAGGCGATCCATGAGCGCATTGCTGATGCCGGTGTGGCCGCCGGTGATGACGCCTTCGATCACCGCACCATGGCGCTCGATGTAGGCTTCCTTGTCGTCCTGCTCGAACAGGCGGTGCATGTGATAGAGGCTTTCCAGCTTGTCGTTGATGGCCGGGACCAGGATGGGATTGAGCTGCAGCACGTGGCGTTTCATGGG
The DNA here is from genome assembly GCF_057961335.1 of Herbaspirillum sp. Her4. Lineage (NCBI taxonomy): Bacteria > Pseudomonadati > Pseudomonadota > Betaproteobacteria > Burkholderiales > Oxalobacteraceae > Herbaspirillum > Herbaspirillum sp. Her4. The sequence goes on from NZ_CM176330.1 coordinate 1,730,111, forward strand.
GGGACTCCTTCTCGTTCGGTGGCAATGCCGGCGGATGATGCGGGCATTCGGGCAGGGCGTCCAATCCGAAAAGGCTATCAATTGATTCACGAAATGGTGACTGATTCGGTATCAGTATCGATTCAATCCGCACATCACCTGATAGCCAGAAAAGATTGGACGCCATGCAGGGCCGCCGCCATGATTCCCAGCGTCGGCCACCGAGACACGCAGGGGCCGCAATGAATGCCGGGCGTCAACAGATCCCTCCGGGGACACACAACAAAGCCCGCCACCCGCACAGGAGACAAGCATGAACCTGGGATCACCCCGGACCGGCCGCACGCTGCCGTCCTGAGCGCGGCAGTGCCACGCCATTGCCGCCATCCATAACGATAAACACGAGACACGCCCAAGGAGTCCGACGATGAATCACGTCGACGCCGCCGACCCGGTCGGCCGCCGCAGTTCCGCCGCATCCGCCTCATCCGCAGCCCCGGCCGCCAGCGCGTCCGCACCGCTGGCCCAGCAGAAACCGACCCGCTATCGCTGGGTGGTGATGGGCCTGATCTTCATGATCTGGGCCATTGCCTGCGCCGACCGCGCCAATTTCGGCATCGCCCTGCCGTACATGAAGAAGGAATACGGCATCTCCAATACCGAAGCCGGGCTGATCGTGAGCCTGTTTTCGTTTGCCTACGGCATCGTGCAGATTCCGGTCGGGCTGATGTACAAGCGCCTGAGCGAGAAGACCACCGGCATTCTCTTTTCCGTCTTCATGCTGCTGACTTCGCTGTTCACCGGCCTCATGGGCACGACCTCCTCGGTGCTGCTGTTGCAGCTCTACCGCGTCGGCCTGGGTTTGTCGGAAGGTCCGCTGGGCATCGGCTGTACCAACGTCATCAATCGCTGGTTCCCGCCCGAGGAAAAGGGCACCGCCACCGGGCTCTGGATTGCCGCCTCCAAGCTCGGCCCGCTGATCGTGCCGACGGTCTGCATCATCGTCATCCAGCTCTGGGGCTGGCGCGAAATCTTTTACGTCTTTGCGGTGCCGGGCATTTTCCTGGCCATCCTGTGGTTCTTCCTGGTGACCAATTCGCCGGCCGAGAATCGTTTCTGCAATGAGGCCGAACGCCGCTACATCACTCAGGACGTGCCGGCCGGTTTAGCCAGCAGCGGCGCACGCCCGGCCCAGGGCGCGCAAGTGGCACCGATGCCCTGGCTGGACGGCATCAACCGTACCCGCCGCGTGCCGCGCCTGGAAACGCTGCGCCAGGTCTTCACCTCGTGGAACGTGATCGGCGTGGCCATCGGCTATGGCTGCATGATCGGCATCAGCAACATCTTCATGTCATGGATCCCGACCTACCTGGTGACGGTCAAGGGGTTTGCCTCGGTGAAGATGGGTTTCCTGGCCTCGGCTCCGTTCATCGGTGCGGTGGCCGGCAACATGCTGGGCGGGATCATCTCGGATCGCCTGCTCGGTGGCCGCCGCAAGCCCATGATGCTGCTGGGTGCGCTGGGCACGGCCGTGATGACGCTGATGCTGGTGGAAGCGCCGGACAGCGTGCTGTATCTCGGGGCCATGCTGATGTTGTCGGGCCTGATGCTGGGCATCGGCTTTGCCGGGTATTCTGCTTATCCCATGGGGCTGGCGACCAAGTCCACCTATCCGACCGCGTTCGGCATCGTCAATTCGCTGGGGCAGATCGGTGGGGCTTGCGCCCCCCTGGCGGTGGGCATGCTGCTGGATCGCTATGACTGGAACAGTGTCTTCCTCTACATGGTCGGCACCTCGCTGCTGTGCCTGGTGCTGCTGCTGAGCGTGGTGGAACCGATTACCGTGAGGAAGGCCGGAGAGGAAGCCTGAGTCTCATCTGAGCCGTGAAAGCGCGAAGGGCCCGCCATGGTGCGGGCCTTTTGCTTGCCTGAAGAGGCTATCCATGTTGTTTTGGAATAATATCCTACGGATATTAATAGGCATCGAATTATATATTGGACAAACACTCTCCCCGAAGGCACTCTTGGGCTCCCTTTTTCCCTAAGCAGCCCTGAGGAGACACCCATCATGCCGACCTACCGTTCCTATACCACCACCCAAGGCCGCAACATGGCCGGCGCGCGTGCGCTGTGGCGTGCCACCGGCATGAAGGATGGCGATTTCAGCAAGCCCATCATTGCGGTCGTGAACTCCTTCACCCAGTTCGTGCCCGGCCACGTGCACCTGAAGGACCTGGGCCAGCTGGTGGCGCGCGAGATCGAGGCGGCCGGCGGCGTGGCCAAGGAATTCAACACCATCGCCGTGGATGACGGCATCGCCATGGGCCACGACGGCATGCTGTATTCGCTGCCCTCGCGCGACCTGATCGCCGACTCGGTGGAATACATGGTCAACGCCCACTGTGCCGACGCCATGGTCTGCATCTCCAACTGCGACAAGATCACTCCGGGCATGCTGATGGCCGCCATGCGCCTGAACATCCCCGTGGTCTTCGTCTCCGGCGGCCCGATGGAAGCCGGCAAGGTCATCAAGACCGTCAACACCGACAAGAAGGTCATCAAGCTCGACCTGGTCGACGCCATGATCCAGGCCGGCGACAAGAACATCTCCGACGCCGACGTGGCCGAAGTGGAACGCTCGGCCTGTCCGACCTGCGGTTCCTGCTCGGGCATGTTCACCGCCAACTCGATGAACTGCCTGACCGAAGTGCTGGGCCTGTCGCTGCCGGGCAATGGCACCGTTCTCGCGACCCACGCCGACCGCAAGGAACTTTTCCTGCGCGCTGGCCGCCTGATCGTCGAACTGGCCAAGCGCCACTACGAACAGGACGACTACAGCATCCTGCCGCGCAACATCTGCACCAAGGAAACCTGGGAAAACGCCATGGCCCTGGACGTCTCCATGGGCGGCTCCACCAACACCGTGCTGCACCTGCTGGCCGCAGCCCACGAAGCCAAGGTGGAATTCACCATGGCCGACATCGACCGCATCTCGCGCAAGGTCCCCTGCCTGTGCAAGGTCGCGCCGATGACCAACAAGTACCACATCGAAGACGTGCACCGCGCCGGCGGCATCATCGCCATCCTGGGTGAGCTGGCCCGTGCCGGCCTGCTGGACACCTCGCGTCCGACCGTGCACAGCAAGACCCTGGGCGAAGCCATCGAGAAATTCGACATCCGCGTCACCAGCGATCCGGCCGTGCACAAGCTGTTCCGTGCCGCCCCCGGTGGCGTGCCCACGCAGACGGCCTTCTCGCAGGAAGAGCGTTTTGAAGACAGCGACCTGGACCGCGCCAACGGCTGCATCCGCGATCGCGAACACGCTTACTCGCAAGACGGCGGCCTGGCGGTCCTGTACGGCAACATCGCCGAGAAGGGTTGCATCGTCAAGACCGCTGGCGTGGATGAAAGCATCCTGAAGTTCTCCGGCACCGCACGCGTCTTCGAGAGCCAGGATGCGGCTGTGGAAGGCATCCTGGGCGACAAGGTCAAGGCCGGTGATGTGGTCATCGTGCGCTATGAAGGCCCCAAGGGCGGCCCCGGCATGCAGGAAATGCTGTACCCGACTTCGTACATCAAGTCCAAGGGCCTGGGCAAGGCCTGCGCGCTGTTCACCGATGGCCGCTTCTCCGGCGGTTCCTCGGGCCTGGTGATCGGCCACGCGTCGCCGGAAGCGGCCGAAGGCGGTGCCATCGGCCTGGTGGAAGAGGGCGACATGATCGATATCGACATCCCCAACCGCACCATCAACCTGCGCATCTCCGGTGAAGAACTGGCCAAGCGCCGTAGCGAGATGGACGCCCGTGGCGATGCCGCGTGGCAGCCGGGCAACCGCCAGCGCGTGGTCTCGCAGGCACTGCAGGCTTATGCGGCGCTGACCACGTCGGCTGATCGCGGTGCCGTGCGTGATTTGTCGCAGTTGAAGCGTTGATACGTGCGACGTCACTGACCGCGACGAAACGACGCTGCAAAAGCAAAACCGCCCGGTGCGAGCCGGGCGGTTTTTTTCTCCTGCGCATTGAGGTTGCGCGGGCTTACGCCTTGATCGCCGGTCGCATATGCGTAGACGCAAACGCCAGCCCTTCTTCGAAGGACGACAGCACCATGTCCACCTGTTCTTTCACGGTCGTGGCCTCTACCTCTTCATTGAAGAATGAGGGGCGGATGGTGACCAGCAGCGCATGCGGCAGGTTCTCGCGCAGGTCATGCACCACCGCCATCCACGCCTCCAGCTTCTCGCGCACCGGATAGACCAGGAACACGATGGATACCAGTTCCGCCTTGCTGGTATCGGGCTGTTCATCCTCGGGCTGGTCCAGCGTGATGCTGCGGGCATCGATGCCGGTCACGCGCAGCGCATGCACCAGCAGTTCGGAGAGCAGGTCATCGCGCTCCCCGCGCAAGCCGCCGCACAGCACCACCGAGCCCTGCGGCACATCCAGCGAACCCTGCCAGCGGCCCAGCCGCGCCTGACGCAGTTCGCGCAGGTGTGCGCCGACGCCGCTGTTGAGCAATGGCACTTCGCGCCGGCGACGCAGGCTGCGTGGTGCGCCCGGGCTTTGCGTGAGCACTTCGGTGAGCTGCGACACCGAATGCAGCAGCCGTTCCTGCTGCGCACCCTCGATGCGGCCATGGCGCAGGTCCAATGCCGCCAAGGCCAGGCCCGGCAGCAGGATCTGGTCGCAATACTTGGCGAAGCTCTGCTTCTGAAGATGGCCGCGTGCATCGCGGATGATGGCCTCGGATTCACCGGCCAGGGCGCGCTGGTAGAAGCGCTCAGCGTGCGTCATGTCCGGCGCTTCGCCCAGCAGGATGGTGATCGGTTCGAGTGCGGCCACGTGGCGTCCGGCCACCACCAGGCACAGCGTCAACGGGGTGGAGAGCAGCAGGCCGATGGGGCCCCACAGCGTGCCCCAGAACAGCGCCGAGACGATCACCGCCAGCGGAGAGAGACCGGAGCTGTGACCATACACGCGCGGCTCGATGAAGTTGGCCACGATCACTTCCAGCCCCACGTAGAAGGCGAGGAAGGACAGCGCCAGCCACCAGCCCGGATCAATGGCGGCGATGAAGACCGAAATCATCAGTCCGGACGCCAGCGCGCCCAGGTAAGGAACGAAACGCAGCACCCCGGCCAGCGCACCCCACAGCACCGCGTGCGGTACGCCGCCGGCGGCCAGCACCGCGCCCATGATGAGTCCGAACACCAGGTTGACCACGAACTGCGAAAAGAAGAAACGCGACACGCCCTCGGCAGCATCGCCCAGCGCCTGCATGGTGCGGCTCATCTCGGTCAGCCCGGCCAGGCGGATCAGGCGTTCGCGCAGGGACTCCTGTTCCAGCAGGATGAACACCAGCAGCACCAGCACGATGCCGGCCTGGCCGATCGGCCCCCAGGCCAGCGCAAACAGCCGCCGCAAGGCGCCGCGTACCGACATGCGGGTATCGGCTTCGGGCGTGGCCGCCGCTGCAGCGGCGGCGGCTGCGGTCCGGCTGTTTTTCTTGCCGCTGCGCGCGCTCTCCGGAACCGGCTGCGGGATTACCGCGCTCAGTTCGGCTTCCAGCCTGGCGAAGGGGCGCTCGGCCATGGCGCGCACGCTTTCCACCTTGTCCTGGATACCTTCGCGATATTGCGGCAGGTCGCTGGTCACGCTCACCAGCTGGAAGGTCAGCACCACCGCCAGTGCCACCAGGCAGCCACCGACCAGCAGCACCGAGACCATGGCCGCCGCCGCCCGGTTCAGGCCCAGGGCATCGAGTTTCCTCACCAGCGGCAGGATGATCAGGCTGGCGATGCCGGCTACGGCCAGCGGAGCCAGGATGTCGCGGCCGAAGTAGAGCATGCCCAGCACCACGGCAGCCCCCAGCAAGGTAGTGGAGCTCAGGCGCGAGAAGGCGGAAGTCTTGAGGTTTTGCATGGCGTGGATGTGGGCAGGAAGGCAGGCCGGTCAGGAATGCAGCGCGAGTATAGCCGTTGCCCTTGCGGTGCGCGCATGGCGGCTTGACGTTTTCTGCACCATGCCGCGCAAGCTCAGCTGTGGCGCGGCTTGCGGACGGGCCAGTTCAGCGGATCACTTCATACAGTTCCAGTGGCAGCCCATCCGGATCGGCGAAGAAGGTGAAGCGCCGGCCCGTGTATTCATCCACGCGGATGTCTTCCACCACCACGCCACTGGCCTCCAGCTCAGCCTTGCTGGCAGCCACGTCGGCCACGGCAAAGGAGAGATGGCGCAGGCCGCAGGCCTCGGGGCGCGAAGGACGGGGCGGCGGTTCAGGGAAGGAAAACAGCTCGATCTGGCTGCCATCGGGCAGGCCCAGGTCCAGCTTCCAGGAGTCGCGCGCCTGGCGGTAATGTTCGGCGATCACGCCCAGACCCAGCAGGTCCACATAGAAGGCCTTGGAGACGGCATAGTCGGAACAGATGACGGCCACATGATGAATGCCTTGCAGTTGCATGGAATGCTTTCAGGAAAAGGGTTCAGCCGGGACGGCCTTTGGCACCCGCACCGTGCTGCGCCAGTCCGGCACAGACCGCGCGCACCTTGTCGCGCAGCCAGCGGTGCGCCGGGTCCAGCTCCACGCGCGGATGCCACATCAGCGAGACGATGATGGGAGCGGTCGCGATCGGCAATTCGAACAGATGGATGCCGGACGCGCTGCCATCCTTGCGCGGCGCGCCGGCCGTGGTCAGGAAGGAGCGCGGCACCATGGCCACCAGGTCGGAGTTGCGCACCACCGCCAGCGCACCGGGAAAACTCGGCACCACCGCCACCACCTTGCGCACCAGACCGCGCTCGGCCAGCGCGGCATCGAGCGGACTGGCGCGGTCGCCGCGCGGCGAAGCGCTCACATGTTCATAGGCGCAATAGCGCTCGGCACTCACGCGCCGCAGGGCCGCCAGCGGATGGCCGATCCGCACCGCACCGACGAAACGGTCACGGAACAGGGTCTGCAGGCGCACCTCCGGTCCCATCTCGCTGGCCACGCCGATTTCGAGATCGGCACTGCCTTCACGCAGGGGCAGCGGACTGCGCTCCACCTTGGGCGCGAAGCGCAGGCGCACCAGCGGCGCTTCGCGGGTGACGGCACGGATGAGCGCGGCACCACAGGCTTCGATGAAGCCCTCGTTGGCGCGGATGGTGAAGTCGCGCTCCAGCCGCGCCACATCCAGTTCCGGTACCGAAGGGCGCAACACCGAGCGCGCTTCATGTACCACGTTGCGCACACGCTCCTGCAGCGCTTCCGCGCAGGGTGTCAGGACCATCTGCCGCCCGGCCCGCACCAGCAACTGGTCGCCGGTCGCCTGGCGCAGGCGCGTCAGGGTGCGGCTCATGGCCGAGGCGCTCAGGCCCAGGCGGCGCGCAGCCCCGGCCACGCTGGCTTCGGCGATGAGGGCATCCAGAGCGATCAGGAGGTTGAGGTCGGTATCGGGCATGGTGCATCCTAGCATGCGAGGGGTGACATGGCGTCCCGTGCAATGATCCAATGCAAGCCATGCGTCTTCCGCCTTGTCTCGCGGCTGGCTATAGTGAAGACCTGATTCGATCTTCCCAAGCGATCCCCATGTCACTCTTTACCGACCTGCCCGGCGACGAAGGCCTGCCGGGCGTGCAGCGCCGCCGCGCCATGCTGGCTGTCATGATGGCCACCACCATGGCCGTGTTCGACGGCACCATCATCAACGTCGCCCTGCCGCAGATCAGCCTGGCCCTGCAGACCTCGGCCGCGGCTTCCGTGTGGGTGGCCAACGCCTACCTGCTGGCCACCGCGATGACGCTGGCCGCGTTTGCGGCCCTGTCCTCACGGCTGGGCTTTCGTACCCAGTTCACGGCCGGGCTCGCCGTGTTTACGCTGGCGTCGCTGGGCTGCGCCCTGTCGCGCTCGGTGGATCTGCTCATTGCCATGCGCGTGCTGCAAGGGCTGGGCGGCGCGGCCATGCTGAGCATAGCGCCGGCCATCCATCGCACCGTCTTTCCCAATCGCCTGCTGGGCCGCATCCTTGGCCTCAATGCCGTGCTGGTGGCCGCCAGCACCGCCGTCGGTCCGGTACTGGGCGGCACCTTGCTGGCCGCGCTGGGCTGGGAGTGGATCTTCCTCATCAACGTCCCGCTGGGCATCGTCGCCGTGCTGCTGTCGTGGAGTGCCATTCCGGAAACACGCAAACCGGTCCAGGCACCCTTCGACGTGGCCGGTGCGCTGTGGTCGGCGCTGGCCATGGGTGCCATCATCATGGCCGCCGACACCTGTGCGCGCTTTGCCGAACCGGGGCAGGGCACTCATGCCATGCTGGAGGCGGCAGCCTACGCGCTGGTGGCGCTGCTGGCCGGCACCGCTTTCGTGCGCGGGCAGCGCCGCGTGCCGGAGCCGCTGTTGCCGCTGGACATCTTTGCCAATGCGCGTTTCTCGCTGGCCGCACTGACCTCGCTGGCGTCCTTCGTGGGGCAGGGCATCGCCTTCGTGGCCTTGCCCTTCCTGTTCCAGAACGGCTATGGCTATACCGCGTTTGAATCGGCGGCGCTGTTCACACCCTGGCCGCTGGGCATCGTGCTTGTGGCGCCGCATGCGGGCAAACTGGCGGACCGCCATTCCCCCGCGCTGCTGTCGAGCCTGGGCCTGGCGCTCTTTACGGTAGGCCTGGCTTTGCTGGCGCTGCTGCCCGATCACGCCCAGGCCTGGGACATCGGCTGGCGTGCCCTGGTGTGCGGCATGGGCTTCGGTTTCTTCCAGAGTCCCAACAATCGCGAGATGTTGTCCAACGTTGCCCGCGAACGCAGCGGCAATGCCTCCGGCGTGCTGGCCATCATGCGCACCTTCGGCCAGTGCCTGGGCGCCGCCTTGCTGGGTACGGTCCTGGCGATTTACACCGCCGGTGCCGTCGCGCAAGGGGAAGTGCGCATGAGTGCGGCGCAGGATGGCGAGGCGATTCGTCTCGCGCTGTGGATCGCGGTATTGGCCACGGCGCTGGCGACTGCGGTCAGCGCCAGCCGTCTTCGGCGCAAGGCGCAATCGCCCGCCTGATCTGCCCTCGCGGGCCATGGTGCAGAAAACGTCAACGCCCGCCGAGCTCATCATTGACTGAAATGTACCCAAATTGGTAACTTTTTAGTGAGCCGATAAATCCTCGCTGATTCTCGCTTTGTCCCGGCAGGCAGGAGCATAGACTGGTTCTGCTTGCCGGCGGATTGACTGCAACAGGGCGAACCACAATCACAACAGCGTCCCGCTTCACCCCTCCTCGCCCACTCAAGCGTTCAGGTCCCGCAGTCCTTCCCGGGCAAGCTCCGTCAAACTCTCTCCGGCCTCACCTTCCATCGGCCGGGGGATACCGCAAAAGGGGGCAATACCATGGGCAAGTTGAAAGTCGTGACCAGGCTGGCGTTGGGCTTCGGCCTGATTCTCGTGTTTCTGCTGGGCATCTCCGTACTGGGCATGGCAGGCATGTCGCGCATCAATGATGCACTCACCGACATCACTGCCATCAATAATGCCGAAACCAAGTTGGTTACCGTCTTGCGCAACGCATTGAGTCAGCGCGCCATCGCGATTCGCAATATTGCCTTGCTGGAAGATCAGGAAAGCATGCGCGTGGAGTCGCAGACATTGGCGCGGCAGGAAAAGATTTACGCCGATGCCTTGCTTGCGCTCGACAAGATGTTCAGCACGGAAGCCGCTACCACCGAGCGCGAGAAGCAGCTGCTGTCGAAGATCAAGGCCGATGAAGCCGCCACCGTGCCGCTGATGGCCAAGGCGCTGCAGCTGGGTCTGGACAACAAGCCGGCCGATGCCGTGAAGGTGCTCATCACCGAAGTGCGGCCCAAGCAACTGGCCTGGATCAATTCGCTTACCGAGCTGGCCGATTTTGAAGACCAGCTCAATGAGGAAGCTGCCGCCGATGCACGTACTACCTACGCCTGGCTGCGCACGGTGATGCTGACCGCCGTCGTGCTGGCGCTGCTGGTGGGTATTGCCGCCTCGGCTCTGATTGCGCGCAGCATCCTGCGCCAGCTGGGAGCCGAGCCGTCGGAGGCGCAGGCCATCGCGCGCGAGATTGCCTCGGGCGATCTCACCGCCACGGTGCGCCTGCGGGACGGCGACGGCTCCAGCCTGATGGCTTCCATCGAGCAGATGCGTTACCAGTTGAACGTGATCGCACACGGCATCAAGTCGGCGGCCGAGACCATTTCGGTGGCCAGCGGCCAGATCGCACAGGGCAACTTCGACCTCTCGCAACGTACCGAAGAACAAGCCGCCTCGCTGGAAGAAACCGCCGCCAGCATGGAAGAGCTGACCACCACCGTGCGCCAGAACACCAGCCACGCCGCCGAGGCGCTGCGCCTGTCGGGTGGTGCGGCCGAGACGGCAGCCACCGGCAGCGAAGCCTTCGATCGCGTGGTCTCGACCATGGACAAGATCTCGGCCAGCTCGGGCAAGATGGCCGACATCATCGGCGTGATTGAAGGTATCGCCTTCCAGACCAATATCCTCGCCCTCAACGCAGCGGTGGAAGCGGCCCGTGCCGGTGAGCAGGGGCGCGGCTTTGCGGTGGTCGCCTCGGAAGTGCGCTCGCTGGCGCAGCGCAGTGCGGTGGCGTCCAAGGAGATCAAGGACCTGATCGGGGAATCGATGGCGCATGTTGGCGCTGGCTCGCAACTGGTGGCCAGCGCCGGTGAGCAGATGAGCGGCATCGTGGCCTCGGTGCAGCGCTTCGGCGAGATCATGAACGAGATCGCCACCGCGACCCAGGAACAGGGCAGCGGCATCGAGCAGATCAACACGGCCATCGTGCAGATGGATCAGGTGACCCAGCAGAATGCGGCACTGGTGGAAGAAGCCAGTGCGGCAGCGCAGTCGCTGTCGCAACAGGCCAGTGGCTTGCTGAAGGTGGTGTCGATCTTCAAGATCCGCCAGGATGCCTCGACCATGCCCGGCAGTGGCCATGCATCGCCTGCTGCACCGGGCTTGCAGGGCGCGCCGCTGGCGGCCCTGCACTGAGACTGGCTGCGCGAAGCAGTTGCAGGCCGGCGCTTGCCGGCCCAGCGAGCCTTAGCCCTGGCCGCCGTCTTCCTCGTCTTCGTCCTTGGGGACGAAGACCATGCCGGTCTTGGCGTTGTAATCCATGAGACCGGCATAGCGGCCCCAGGCGATCATGGTCTCGAAAGTCTTTTCGGGATTGTCGTAGGGCAGGGCGCTGCCGATGTCCTTCAAGACGCGTTCGGCCTCGATTTCTTCCGCTTCGCCCAGCACCGCCAGGATGATGTGGAACAGGCGCAGCTTGTAGACCTGCTCGGCGAAGATGGCGCGCTGTCCCTTGCGGTCGGCGGCCACGAAGCGGCGGCCGAGGTCGGTCAGGTAGACCTCCTGCTTGGGCGTATCCACCAGTTCCAGGATCTCGGCGGCCTTCACGGTGCCGATGGTCTCGCCGAATTCCTTGCCGATCTCGTCCGAGATGTCGTAGATGTTGTTCAGTTCCGGCTCGTCGTGCAGCAGGCTCATCAGGCCCAGGATCTGGCCCACCGGGATCAGCGGGATGGATTCCATGCGCTTGCGTCCGCGCGAGATCGGCTCGCCCGGCACATGCACTTCCGGCGGCAGGTCGGGCAGGGAGAGCGTGGTGATGGCTTCGTGGATGATGTTGACCAGGCGCTGGAATTCCGGGCTCTTGGAGTCGCGCGGATAGGGCAGCGGATTCTCCAGCACCAGGCCCAGGCGGCCCGGACGCGGGAATACCACGACGATGCGGGTAGCCATTTCCACCGCTTCCTCGATGTTGTGGGTGACCATGAAGATGGAGGTCAGGCCGCTGTCCGGGGCACGCCACAGGCTGATCAATTCCTGGCGCAGGTTCTCTGCGGTCAGCACGTCCAAGGCACTGAAGGCTTCGTCCAGGCACAGCAGTTTGGGCTTGGACACCAGCGCGCGCGCAATGCCCACGCGCTGGCGCATGCCGCCCGAGAGCTCACGCGGATAGGCGCTGTGGTAGTTGCCCAGGCCGATCAGTTCGATGGCGCGGTCCACTGCCGCATCACGTTCCTCGCGGGTCGGGTTGTGCGACATCAGGCCCACGGCCACGTTCTGTTCCACCGTCAGCCACGGGTAGAGCGCAAAGGTCTGGAACACCACCGAGGCATCGCGATTGACGCCATTGAGCTGTTTGCCGGCGGCCATGGTGTGGCCCGAGCTGGGTTCGACCAGGCCGGTCAGGCAGCGCAGGATGGTGGACTTGCCCGAGCCGGACTGGCCCAGCAGGGCCAGCAGTTCGCCCTCGTGCACGGCCAGGTCGATGTTGTCCAGCACCTTGAGCTCGTGGCCGCCGGCGGTGTTGTAGGATTTGCTGACGGCGCACAGTTCAGCGACGGCGGGACGTTGTTGCGGAGAAGTCATGGTCATGGCGTGGCTCAAGGTCAATCGAGGCGGAAACGGCGTTCGGCGAAGGCATACAGGCGACGCCAGACAAACTTGTTCATCAACACGACGAACATCGACATCACGCCGATGCTGGCGATGATGAGGGGCGTGTCACCGGATTTGGTGACTGCCGAAATATAAGCACCCAGGCCATCGGCCTTGAGCGAGACATCGCCCCAGCTGGCCAGCTCGGCCACGATGGAGGCATTCCATGCGCCACCGGCGGCGGTACAGGCACCGGTCACCCAGAACGGGAAGATGGCCGGCAGGATCAGGGTCTTCCACAAATTCCAGCGCGACAGGCCATACATGCGGGCGGCTTCCTTCAGGTCATTGGGAATGGCCATGGCACCGGCGATGACGTTGAAGAGGATGTACCACTGCGTGCCCATGGCGATCAACAGGATGCTGCCCCAGTTCATGCTGACGTTGGCGGCCACGAACCAGCCCACCACCAGCGGGAAGGTCATGTTGACCGGGAAGGACGCGCCGATCTGCGCCAGCGGCTGGGCGAAGCGGGCGATGTGCGGCTTGGAGCCGATCCACACGCCCACCGGGGTCCAGATCAGGGTGGCAATCACGGTCATGGCCAGCACCCGCAGCATGGTCAGGAAACCCAGCCAGACGATGTGGCCGAACAGGCTCCAGCTCATGGCCCCGTGCAAGGCATCGATGGCGGCCACCAGTCCGCGCAGGGCTTCGAAGATCAGCAGGCCGCAGATCGCGCCGGTGATGACGCGCTTGGTCCAGCGCTCACGGGTGATGCGGGCCGGCGTGGGCGCGGCCGAGGTGGCCGGACGACGGCGCGCCAGCCAGTCGCCCAGCGGCAGCCACAGTTTTTCATCAAGCCAGGTAAAGACGTAGGAGCCGCGCAGCAGGTCATACACCCACGAGGTCGGCGGCGAGGTCGATTCGGTCAGTTCGATCTTGAACTTGTCGGCCCAGGCCAGCAGCGGCCGCCAGACCAGCTGGTCGCTCACCAGGATCAGCGCCAGCATGGCGATGACCGCCCACAGTGCCGCCGTATGGTCGCCCTGGTCGATCGCCTGGGCCATGTAGGAACCGAGGCCGGGCAGCTTCAGGTCCTTGTTCATGACGCTGATGGCTTCGCTCTGCGCCACGAAGAACCAGCCGCCGCCGAAGGACATCATCGAGTTCCAGATCAGGCTGTGCGCCGAAGCTGGCAGCTCGACCGTGCGGAAGCGTTGCCACGCGGTGAGGCGGTAGGTGGAAGCGGCTTCCTGCATGTCGGTCGGGATGGTGACCATGGAGTGATAGAAGCCGAAGGCCATGTTCCACACCTGGCCGGTGAAGATGGCGAAGATGGCCGCGCATTCCACGCCCATCAGGCTGCCCGGGAACAGTGCCATGAAGCCGGCCACGGTGGCCGAGAGGAAACCCAGCACCGGCACCGATTGCAGGATGTCCAGCGCTGGCAGGATCAGGGCACGCGCGCGGCGGCTCTTGGCGGCCAGGTAGCCGGTGCCGATGGCGAAGAACAAGGAAAACGCGAAGGCGATCCACATGCGCAGCAGGGTGCGGCCGGCGTAATAGGGGATCATGGCGGGCGAGCTGTCGACCTCCAACTGGTCGGACGGATCGAAGTGCACCAGCATGCCCTTGCCGAAGTGCAGGGCGCTCCACAGCAGGCCGAACAGCACCGCCAGCACCAGCGCATCGATCCAGCCGAAGCCAGGCTTGACTTCTTCATAGGCCGTCAGTTGCGGCGAGGTGGTCTTCATTGTCATGGCGGCGAGGCTGGATGGCGGTGTTGGCGGTAAGTGCGGTTGTGGCGGTGTTGGCTCGGCAAGGCATGGTCAGGCGCGCCGAGACCGGTCGTGCACGATCCATTCATGACCGATCCGTCACCCCCCGGGACCGGCGCGTCACTGTATCAAGGAATTCTGACAGTTTCTTGACCAGCTTTCCGGAGGCCGACATTTGGTTCTTCGCTGGAAGCAAACTTGTGGCTTAACGCCTTGGAGACGAAAAAGGCTGACGTCCGCCGAATTCGATCCGCAACGTATCGCCATGTCGCCAACAAAAAAGCCGCCCTGTTTTCACAGGACGGCTTCGCGCATCGAAGTGAAGGACCGTTTCAGGCGGGCTGCCGTTGCCCTTCCGGCACCCCCTTGCGCGGGATCATCGTCCACATCGTCAAGCCGCTGAGCAACAGCAATCCCGCCAGGATATACAGCGCGATATCGATATTGCCGGTCCGCGTCTTGACCAGGCCGATCAGCCAGGGACTGACGATGCCGCTGGTGATGCCCACGCTGGAGATGAAGGCGATGCCGGGCGCGATGGTTTGGGACGGTAGCAAGCCCGGCGGCAGCGACCAGAAGATCGGCAGGGCCGCAAAGATCAGCACCGCCGCCACCGACAGCAGCCCCAGCGACACCGCAAAGCTCGACGGATGCAGAGTCAGCGCCGCCAGTGCCAGCGCACCGCCGGTGGTACATACCAGGAAGTGGCCGTGACGTTCATTGCGGCGATCCGAGCGGCGCGCGATCAGGATCAGGCCGATGGCGCCGATGGCGTTGGGGATCACGGTGTAGAGCGAGACCTGCACCACATCCTTGATGCCGAAGTCGCGGATCATCAGCGGCATCCAGAAGTTCAGCGTGAGCGAGCCGCAGGTCAGCGCAAAGTAGATGAAGGCGAACAGGTAGGTCGGCCGATGCGACAGCGCCTGCTTGAGCGCCGTCAGCGAGTGGGCGCTCACGTGATGCGTGCGCAGCGCTTCCTGGCTCTGGCGGTTCTGCAGGAAGCCGCGTTCTTCCGGCGTGAGCCAGGTGGCCTGCGCCGGTCCGTCGGCCAGCAGGAAGATCACCAGCACCCCCAGCAACACCGCCGGTGCGCCCTCGATGGCAAACATCCACTGCCAGCCATAGAGGCCCATCACGCCCGCCATGTCACGCATGATCCAGCCCGAGACCAGTCCGCCCAACACGCCCGCTACCGCCACCCCGGCAAAGAAGATCGCCATCACCGCCGCGCGGCGGCGTGCCGGGAACCAGTAGCTGAGATACAGCACGATGCCGGGAAAGAATCCTGCCTCGAATACGCCGAGCAGGAAGCGCAAGACATAGAAATGCGTCGCGTCGCTGACGGCCATCATGCCCACCGACGCCAGGCCCCACAGCACCATGATGCGCGAAAAGGTGCGGCGTGCGCCGAAGCGGGCCAGCAGCATGTTGCTGGGCACCTCGCACAGGACATAGCCGACATAGAACACCGCCGCGCCGAGGCCATACATGGCGTCGCTGAAGCCAAGGTCCTGCTTCATCTGCAACTGGGCGAAGCCGATGTTGATGCGGTCCAGGAAGGACACCACATAGCAGATGAAAAGAAAGGGAATGATGCGCAGCCAGACCTTGCGATAGATCGCGTCTTCGGCCGCCACGCTCAGCTTGAGTGCGGAAGGGGCGGCCAGCGTGCCGGCACCCGGGGATGGGGTCATCATGAAAGTCTCCGTTGAACAGGCACCTGTGGCGGTGCTCTTGTGGATGTCGATGAAAGAGGTGGGTCGCTCAGGCTGCTTCGGCCAGCGCAGCCGATGCTGCCGGGTCCACCCCGGCACGCGCGCGCTGCATGGCTTCGATCAGCACCTCGTGGCCGCCGATGTGATTGGCCAGCAGCAGGATCAGGCGCGCATTGACGTCCTGGCTGGTGGCGTCGTCCAGGCCGCGATGCATCTCGATCAGGGCTTCATAGAAGTCGTCCGGACGCGTCAGGTTGGGGGCGGTATTGAGGCTCATGCTCGTCTCCTTGTTGAAAGTGTTGTCAGGTCATGCAAAGGGATCAGGCCGCGTCCAGCACCGTGGCCGGCTGCGCAGCGGGCTCGTGGCCGGTGGCGCGCTGCAGGGCTTGCTCCAGTGCGGCTGCATCGACCGTGCGCCAGCGTGCGCAGACGTGCTGGTCGGGGCGGATCAGGTAGCAGGTATGCGGCTGGCCGTCGTAGCGTTGCGCCACCAGGCCCTCGATGTCCTGTACCTGCACGGCACCGTCTCCCAGTGCCGAGAGCACGGTGTGGTCTTCCGCACTCGCCTGCGCGCCGCTGACGAACAGCAGGCGCAGCGGCAGGCTGCCTTCGGTCAGCCGCACCAGCGCCGGCAGCAGCGCGGCAGAGAGGGAGGCCGGCGGGGCAAAGATCATCGCCACGAACTGGTCGCCCAGATGCGGCAGCAGCCAGCCAGGTATGGTGTCGGTCAGCACCGGCGCATCGGTGCAAGGGGCGCCGGCTTGCATCGCGCCGTGGAAAGGCGCGCTGTCGGCGCTGCTCAGGGGCGAACCGTGCAGCGTGGCCGGCAACGAGAGGCGTCCGCTGTTGACCAGCCTGCGCGCGAAGGCGTGCTCGCGCGCCAGCGCCAGTACGGCATCGCGGAAGCAGCGGCTGACCGCACTCTTGGGCGTGATGAAGTCAGTGGAGCGGGTGGAGTTGAGCAGGTTCTCGTCGGCGGCGAATTCACGCTCGCTGGCATAGCTGTCCAGCAGGCTTTCGGGGGCCTTGCCCTGCAGGACGAAGGCCAGCTTCCAGGCCAGGTTCTCGGCATCCTGTATGCCGCTGTTGGCACCGCGCGCGCCGAACGGCGAGACGCAATGCGCGGCATCGCCCACGAACAGCACCCGGCCATGGCGGAAGCGGTCCATGCGCACGCAGGAGAAGGTGTAGACGCTCACCCATTCCAGGGTGAACTGAGCGTCCTTGCCCAGCAGCGCCTGCACGCGCGGGATCACGCGTTCGGGCGCTCTCTCCAGCACCGGATCGGCATCCCATCCGAGCTGGAAATCGATGCGCCAGACATCATCGGGCTGGCGATGCAGCAGCACCGACTGGTTGGGATGGAAGGGCGGATCGAACCAGAACCAGCGCTCGGCCGGGAAGGGGGCCGCCATCTTGACGTCGGCGATGAGGAAGCGGTCGCGGAAGGTATGGCCCACGCTCTCCAGCCCCATCATCTTGCGCAGCGGACTGCGCGAGCCATCGGCGGCCACCACGTAGCGCGCCTTGAGCAGATAGCTGCCTTCGGGAGTCTCCACCGTCAGCGCTTCGTGATCGCCATGATGGGCAATGGCGCTGACCCGGCTCTTCCAGCGCAGCTCGATCAGGCTGTGCTGTCGCGCCTGCTCCAGCAGATAGCCTTCCACGTAGTACTGCTGCAGATTGATGAAGGCCGGGCGCGCATGGCCGCATTCGGGCAAGAGATCAAACTCGTAGATCGCCTCCTCGCGCAGGAAGACCTTGCCCCGGTTCCATCCCACCCCCTTGTCCACCATGCGCTGGCCGCAGCCGATGCGGTCGAAGATGTCCAGCGTGCGCTTGGCAAAGCAGATCGCGCGCGAGCCGGTGGAGAGGGTGTCGTCGTCATCCACCAGCACCACGCGGATACCCTGGCGGGCCAGGTCGATGGCGGTCACCAGCCCGACCGGACCGGCCCCGATCACCACCACCGGATGCAAGGCCGCATCGGCGGGACGGGTTTGTTCGAGGCAGGGCTGGTACATGAAACGTTGCTGCTGGTAATCGATCGCTGGGGTGGGATGCATGGTGTCTCCTCGCTGTCCTTTCTCTTCTGTGTGCTGGCGCGGGCAAATCGGGTCAGGCCTGCAGTGCGGCCCACATTTCCTTGTCGCGTTCGGCAGTCCAGATGCGCGGATGGCTGATGCCGGATGCCTCGTCATAGGCGCGCGTGACATCGAAGGGCAGGCAGTGCTCATAGATGAAGACTTGCCCGAATTTGGGATCCATCAGCTGGCGCGTGTGGGCCATGGCTTCCTTCAGGCCCATCTTTCCGGCCACCGCTTCGCGCCCGGCACGCAGCAGTGTGGAGACGAAATCCTTGGTGTAGGCGATGCCCTGCGCCACCTGTTCACGCCCTCGCAGCGCCGGTCCGCGGCCCGGCACCAGGGCTTCGGGCTGCAGCGCGGCCAGCGCATCGAGGGTGGCTGGCCAGGGTTCGAGCTGGGCGTCGCCGCAGTAGCAGGCGGCGTCGTATTCCACCAGGTCACCCGAGAACAGCACCTTCTGACCGGGGATCCACACCACCGTGTCGCCCTTGGTGTGGCCCGGCCCGAGATGGGCGATTTTCACTTCGAGGCTGCCCATGAAGATCGTCATTTCCTTCTCGAACACCATGGTCGGCCAGGTCAGGCCCGGCACCGTTTCCACGCCGGCGAACAGGCGCGGGAAGCGTTCGATCTCGGACTTCATGTCGGCCTCGCCGCGCTCGACGATCATCTCGTAGGTGCCGCGGCTGGCGATGACCTGCTCGCCGCCTTCCTTGAAGTAGGCCGAGGCGCCCAGCACGCGCACCGCGTGGTAATGCGTCAGCACCACGTACTTGATGGGCAGGTCGGTGATGCTGCGGATGCGTGCGATCAGATCCTGCGCCATGGCGGGGGTGGCGGTGGTGTCGATGACCATCACGCTGTCGTCGCCGATGATGACGCCGGAGTTGGGATCGCCCTCGGCGGTGTACGCGTAGGCGTTTTCCGAGATGCGTTCAAAGGTGATCTTCTTGGCGTCGAGATCCGCCTGGGATGCAAAAGCCTTGGCCATGTCTGCCTCGTTCAGTGTCGATGGGTTGGAGACGTGGCTGGACATGGCTTGCGCCATCAAGGGAGGTCTCCGTCCAACCCGTCATGGATCAATGCAGGTCAAATCTTGTTGTTGCCTGTGGTGAGCAGGGTGATGGCATCTTAGTCATCGCCATTTGATTAGTCAATGGCAAATATGCTTGTTGAAGATTAATTGACGTTTTCTGCACCAAGGCTTGTTTGTGCTGCGCTGCACGTGAGTTGGATTAAAATCCAGGCTCCCGTGCCATGGGGCAGGAAGCGCGCTGGCGTGACCGTTGTGCCACATTGGCCGCATTGCAAATCGTCAACCTGGAAACATCGGATGAGTCCATCCCCCGTCAAGACACAACGTGGCATCCAGAGCGTGGAAGTGGCCGGGCGTCTGCTGCAGGCGCTGGCAGCAGCGCGCCAGCCCTTGCCGCTGGTGGCGCTGGCAGCTGCCGCCGAGCTGTCCTCGGCACAAGCCCATACCTATCTGGTGAGCCTGCTGCGGCTGGGCCTGATCAAGCGCACCCCCGGCGATGGCCACTACGAACCCGGCCCGCTGGCCCTGCGCCTGGGCATGGCGCGGCTGGCGCAGGAGCCGGCCTATCGGCTGGCCTTGCCGCAGGTGCAGCAGCTGAGCCAGGAGACTGGCCTGAGCGTGGCCATCACGCTGCCTACCCCGGCCGGCCCGACCATCGTGCATTACGCCCATGCCGGCAAACCGCTGCATGTGAACCTGCATGTGGGAACCGTCATGGCCCTGTCGGAAACCGCCACCGGACGCACCTATTGCGCCTTCGTTGCGCCCGCGCACTGGCACGCGCTGTGGGAAGTGCAGCATCCGGGCCAGCCGAAGAGCCGCTTCAGGCAATTTCAGGAAGAACTCGATGGCATCCGCAAGCGGGGCATGGAGCGCGCCGTCGACCTGCCCAGTCCGGGCGTGACCAGTCTGTGCATGCCCTTGCTGGATGGACAGCAGCAGTTGCTGCTGCTGGTCACCGTGATCGGTTCCAGCGGCGTGATCGATGCCGGCTGGCGCGGCACGGTGGCGCGCCAGTTGCGGCTCTGCATCGATGCCATCGCGGCCACGCTGGCCGAGGCTTCGGCAGCCGCAGAGGAGGCGGCATGAAGCGCACCCGTTCCGCAGCCGAACCGGAGGACAACGATCAGGACGGCACCCGCAGCCAGCGTGGCATCCAGTCGCTCGACAGCACCGGTGCCTTGCTCGATGCCTTGCTGCAAGCCGCTCGTCCGCTGCCGCTGGGCGATCTGGCCCGCCTGGCCGGGATGCCGGCGGCCAAGGCCTTTCCGCATCTGGTGAGCCTGCAGAAGATCGGCATGCTGGCGCGCGACGCGCAGGGCAATTTCTTTCCCGGGGCATTGGCTCTCGACCTCGGATTGGCGGCGCTGCAACGCCTCTCGCCCTTGCGCGAAGCCGAGGCCGAAGTGGCTACCCTGGTGCAGGCCACCGGCCTGTCGGTCGCGCTGGCGGTGTTTGGTCCGCTGGGGCCGACGGTGGTGCGGCTGGAGGAGTCGTCACGGCCGCAGCACGTGAGCCTGCGCATCGGTACGGTGCTGTCGATGGTGCACACCGCCATCGGGCGCGTGTGCGCGGCGCACTTGCCGCCGGACATGCTGGCCGGTGCGCTGGCGATGGACCCGATCCGCATGGAAGGGGCCCAGCCCGACAGCGTCAGCCATCCAGACGGCAGCCTGCGCCATGACTACGCCGAGCGCCTGCGGCAGATTCGCACACTGTCCCTGGACCAGGCACTGGGCCGCCCGGTGCCGGGCATCCATACGCTGGCCGCGCCGGTTTTCAATCACGCCGGACAACTGGCGCTGGTGATGGCCGTCATGGGCAGCAGCGGCAGTTTCGATACCGCAGCCGACGGCGTGGTGGCACGCCTGCTGCGGGCGGCGGCGCATAACGTATCGTGGCGCTTGGGTGCGTTTGCACAAGCATCGCCGCAGGCGAGCGGTCAGGGCGATGAGAACGATGAGAACGGCCAGAGCGATCGCAACGATTAATCATTCATAATTATTTATATCGTTTGGTAATTGCTCGGCCTTGGTGCGGTTTTCCAGGATGTCCTGCACCCGCCGTGCCAGCATGTCCATCTTGAACGGCTTGGTCATCAACTGCATGCCGGCGGGCAGGTGGCCATTGCCGACGGCGGCGTTTTCCGCATAGCCGGTGATGAAGAGCACCTGCAATCCGGGCCGTGCCGCCCGCGCTGCATCGGCCACCTGGCGGCCATTGAGTCCGCCCGGCAGGCCGACATCGGTGATGAGCAGGTCGATGCGCGCCGCCGAGTGCAGGATGCGCAGTGCCGACGGGCCATCCTCCGCCTGCAGTGTGACGTAGCCGGCCTCGTTGAGCACCTCGGCCACCAGCAGGCGGATCGGGGCTTCGTCGTCCACCACCAGCACCACTTCGCCACTGCCGGCGGCCGCCGGGGCCAGGGCCGGTTCGGCTTCCTCGGTGTCCGCATTCTGCTGGTGGCGGGGCAGGTAGATCGAGACCGTGCTGCCGTGTCCGACTTCCGAATACAGGCGCACCTGGCCACCGGACTGGCGCGCGAAGCCATAGACCATCGACAGGCCCAGGCCGGTGCCTTCACCGATCGGCTTGGTGGTGAAGAAAGGATCGAAGGCGCGCGCCAGCACATCCGGCGGCATGCCGCTGCCGTTATCGGTCACCGAGACGCAGACATACTGGCCCGCCGGCAAATCGCGCTCCTGCGCCCATTTGTCATCCAGCCACTTGTTGGCGGTCTCGATGGTCAGGCGTCCGCCGTCGGGCATGGCATCACGGGCATTGATGCACAGGTTGAGCAGCGCGCTTTCCAGTTGCGGACCATCGACGAAGGTCGGCCACAGGGAGACGGCCGTGACCACCTCCAGCGTGATGGCCGGGCCGATGGTGCGGCGGATCAGTTCTTCCATGCCGCCGATCAGGGCGTTGACGTTGGTGGGGCGCGGATCCAGCGTCTGCCGCCGCGCAAACGCCAGCAGCCGTTGCGTGAGCGAGGCGGCCCGTTGCGCGCTGCGCGCGGCCAGGTCGATGTAGCGGAACAGCTCGTCGCCGCGTCCCTGGACCAGGCGTACGCGCATCAGGTCGAGGCTGCCGGTGATGCCGCCGAGCAGGTTGTTGAAATCATGCGCGAGTCCGCCGGTCAACTGGCCGATGGCTTCGATCTTCTGCGAGTGGCGCAGGGCCTCCTCGGTGGCCATCAGTTCCCTGGTGCGGGCGCTGACCTCCGCTTCCAGCGATTCGTTGATCTCGCGCAGGCGCGCTTCGCTGGCCGCCAGTGCCTGCTGGTTGCGGATGCGTTCGAAGGCGGCACGGGTCTGTTCGCTGACCTCGCGCACGATGGCCAGTTCGTTGTCGGTCCAGGTGCGCGGCAGGTTGCTGCTGACATGAACGATGCCGACCAGTTTTTCGTGGTCGAGCAGCGGCACGTCCATGTACGACGCCACACCGCAGGCCAGGTGCTCCCGCCGCAGCGCCGCGGTGCGCGCATCAGTGTCGACGTCAGCGACCAGCATCACGCTGCCGCTGCGCACGGTCTGCGCGACGCGTCGCTCGTCATGCAAGGCCAGGGCGGCGAGGGCGCTGGCGTCCTGATGGAAGCTCCACTGGCCCAGTTCCTCGACCTGCTGCGCAGGTCCCAGCGATTTGTAGCTGACCCAGCGTGCGGTCAGCGCATCGCCGATGATCTGGGCGGCGGCGCTGGCGATGTCGCCCAGGGAGCCGGCCGAGCGAATCGCTTCGGCCAGCCGGAACAGGGCGTGCTGGCGCGCCTCGCTGTTCTTGCGTTCGGTCACGTCGCGGGTGGTGCCGGCCACGGCCTCGACCTCGCCATCAGGCCCGAGCACGGGGAAGATGATGTAGTCATAGATGCGGCGGCCGAAGGTCCCGTTGAAGGGGACGTCGCCCCGCACCGGGCGCTTGGTGGCACGCACCTGTTCGATCTCGCGGCTGTGCATCTCGGCGTGCCAGGGCTCGTAGCCGAGCTCCAGGCAGTTCTTGCCGATGGCTTCATCCCAGGTCTTGCCCCACATCTGCAGCAAGACCCGGTTGGCGTAGGTGAAACGGTGATTGAGATCCCACGCATAGGCCAGGTCGGGCGTGGTGGAGAGGAAGGATTCATAGAAGCGCCGTCGTCGTTCGGACTCACGCGTGAGGCAGGCCAGTTCGGCGATGGCTTCCTTGTGCACATGGATGTCGGTGGAGGTGCCGTACCAGTGCAGGATCCGCCCGCTCCCGGCCTCCAGCTGCGGTTTGCCGCGCGTGAGGAACCAGCGGTATTGCCCGCGGGCATCGGCGATGCGGTGTTCGATGGCGACTTCCATGCAGGCGCTGCGTGCGTGTTGCCAGGCCGCCATGGTGTCCGCCCGGTCCTCGGGATGGATGTGGCGCACGATCATGGTGTCGAGGCTGGCCAGGCCTTCGTGCAGCGCCTCTCCGGTGTACTGGTGCCACTGGTCATTGATGAATTCCAGCACGCCGGCGTCATTGGTGATCCAGACGATCTGGGGGATCGCGCCGGTCATGAGGCGGAAGCGTGTCTCGCTCTCGTGCAGCTTGCGGTCAGTGCGCTGCTGCTGGAGCTGCTGGGCTTCGCGCCGGCCGGCCCGCAGGCTGACCGCCACGCCCTGCGCTTGCGGCGTGCAGATCACCTCATACGACTGCGTCTGCCCGGCGGGGGTGTAAAGGCACTGGCGGCTCTGGCCATCGGCCAGGGTGGCGCGCAGGGCCTCTTCCAGCAGGCTGCCCGCCAGTGCCGGCCAGACCTGCCACAGCACGGCACCCGCCGTCGCTTCGCCCGACCCCGGCGATGAGCCCAGCAGCGCCCGCGCAGCGTCGTCCGCATACACCACGCGCCAGTGCGCATCGAGCGCAAGATAGGCGGCCGGGTAGCGGGCCGGCGGCGTGGCGGGGAGGAGGGCAACGGCTGATCCGGCGGCAGGCGGCAAGGAATCAGCGCGAGAAAAATGCTCGGACATGGCGGACCTTGATTTCTGTGGTCGCCCGATTGTAGATGAGCCTTTGTGAGGATGCTGTAGGACAAGCAGCTGACTTGCAGGCCGCTGGAGCTGAAAGATGCGTTCCAGCTCTTCCTTGAAGCTGCCCGTGGGGACACGCGGAACGCAGCGTTCCGGCATGCGTGGCAAATGCGCCTCATCGGACGGAAAGCGGGGTTACATCAGGCTTTTCCTGAGTTTGCGGTGTCCCGCGTCCGCCTATAATCGAAGCCCGGATGACAAATGCTTGCATGGCTGATGCCGGTCCCTCAAGGCTCCCTGGCTGCGGCGTAAAAGTAGAAAAGGCAAGAGCACAGGATGTCTGCTTCTTCATTGATGAGCATGGTGCGCGCCTACTGGCGCGTCGGCTACGATCAGCCCGAGCTGCTGATCGCGCAGTACCGTGCGTTCTCCGGCAAGATGCCGATGATGTACCTGATCCTGCTGATCAACAGCTGGGCACTGGCACAAACCTATTACCCGCTGGCCCCGCACTGGCTCAGCTTGTACTTCCCGGCCATGCTGACGGTGTTGTGCGTGACGCGCCTGATCTTCTGGTGGCGCGGACGGCATGTCGACCCGACGCCCGGCATGGCCGCGGCGGCGCTCAAGCGCACCAATTTCCTGGCAACACCGATTGCGCTGAGTTTCTCGCTGTGGTCGGTGATGCTGTTTCCCTACGGCGACAGTTATGCCCAGGCCCACGTGGCCTTCTACATGGGCATCACCGTCATCTGCTGCATCTTCTGCCTGATGTACCTGCGCTCGGCGGCGCTGTCGGTGGCGCTGATCGTCAACGGCATCTTCACGGTCTTCTTCCTCAATACGCATATCCCGACCTTCGTGGCGGCAGCGATGAACGTGGTGCTGGTGACCATCGGCATGTTGGCCATCGTCAACAGTCACTACAACGACTTCACGCGGCTCATCGAAGCGCAGGTCAAGACGGCGCTGCTGGGCAACGAGAACCTGCGCCTGGCCAACCTCGACTCGCTCACGCAGATTCCCAATCGCCGCAAGTTCTTCGCCCAGCTCAACGAGATCTGTACCCGCGCCACCGGCAATGGACAGCGCTTTGCCGTGGCCATCCTCGACCTCGACGGTTTCAAGGCCGTCAATGACCTGTATGGCCACACCCATGGCGACCAGTTGCTGGTGGAAGTGGGGCAGCGGCTGACGGCCGTGTGCCTGGACGAGCGTTTCCACCTGGCACGCCTGGGCGGCGACGAGTTCTCCATCATCATCGATGCCGATCTCAGCAATGCGGTCCTCACCGAATTCGGCGACCGTATCTGCGCCGCGCTGCGCCGGCCTTTCGTACTCTACAAGGCGACGGTGCAGATTGCTGCCTCGGTAGGCGTAGCCACCTTCCCCGACATGGCGGTGGATGCCAGCTCGCTCTATGAGCATGCCGACTATGCCTTGTATCAGGGCAAGCGCGAACGGCGGGGTACCGTCACCTTGTTCTCGGAACAGGACAAGGCGCAGATCCAGCGCAATGCTAACATCGAGCAGGCCCTGCGACTGGCCGACTTCGATCGCGAACTGTCGGTGTTCTTCCAGCCCATCGTGCGCCTGGATGATTGCCGGCCGATCGCCTTTGAAGCCCTGGCGCGCTGGCACAGCGCTGTCAAGGGCAGCGTGGCGCCGATGGAATTCATTCCCGCTGCCGAACGCATGGGCATCATCAACCAGTTGAGCGTGATCCTGCTGAAGAAGGCGCTGCAGGCTGCGGCGAGCTGGCCGCCCTCGCTCCGGCTGTCGTTCAATCTCTCGGCCAACGACATCAACACCAGCGAAGGCATGGCGCAGATCGTGCAGGTGATCAGCTCGTCCGGATTCAATCCCGCGCGGCTGGATCTGGAAATCACGGAGACGGCGGTGCTGCAGGATCTGGAAAAATCGCGCCAGCTGGTCACGACCTTGCGTCAGCTGGGCTGTGGCATCACGCTCGATGACTTCGGCACCGGCTATGCCAGCCTGAGCCACCTGCACGCCTTGCCCCTGACGCGCATCAAGATCGACAAGAGTTTCGTCGCCGACATTGAGCACAATGCGGTCAGCCACAAGATCGTGAAGTCACTGCTCGCACTCACGCATGACATGCAACTGGCCTGTGTGGTGGAGGGGGTGGAAACGCCGGCGCATCTGCAGAGCTTGCGCGGCCTGGGGGCGATGTATGGACAGGGCTACCTGTTTGCGGTGCCGCTGGCGGCGGACCA
Organism: Herbaspirillum sp. Her4; assembly: GCF_057961335.1. Taxonomy (NCBI): domain Bacteria; kingdom Pseudomonadati; phylum Pseudomonadota; class Betaproteobacteria; order Burkholderiales; family Oxalobacteraceae; genus Herbaspirillum; species Herbaspirillum sp. Her4. Next base: position 1,756,315 of record NZ_CM176330.1, read on the forward strand.
GGTCCAACCCTGGCTGCAGGCACAGCAGGCCTCCCTGAACCCGCGCGACATTCAGTCGCACGGTTGAAGCAAATCGGCGGCCTGCGGCAGCCGATTTGCTTCCATGGATGGCAATCAGGGCTTTCGGGTCTTGGAATTGACATCCTGCTCGGCCGAGCCAATCTCGGCGCCGGTCAGCGGCTCACCATCCTGGGCGGATGCGGTACGCGCCGCCATCTGGTCCAGCATGGCCTGTTCCTCTGCATTGAGCTCGACCGTGGCCTGGCCGTCGCCGCCGTCGACCGGGGTCAGTGCGTCGGCACCGTCCAGGCGTTCCCACTGTTTGCCGTCATTCCACGGTCCGGTCTGTTCGCCCAGTCCTTGCGAGAGATTGACGTAGATCTTGGAGAAGCGCGGATCGCCAGGCAGCTTTCCCGGCGGGAAATTGGGGCGGATGGAATAGAGCGCCTTTTCAAACGACTTCTGGTGCGCGATCTCGCGCGTCATCAGGAAGCCCAGCGCTTCCTTCACGCCCGGGTCATCGGTGAGGTTGATGAGCCGCTCGTAGACGATCTTGGCACGTGCCTCGGCGGCGATGTTGGAACGCAGGTCGGCGGTGGGCTCGCCGATGGTGTCGATATAGGCCGCACTCCACGGTACGCCGGCCGAATTGACCAGCGGTGCGCCAGCCCCGTAGAGCACTTGCGTGATGTGGCTGTCGTTGCCGGCGCCGGTGATTTCCTTGTAGAGGATGCCTTCTTCTTCCACGCCTTCGGCCAGCTTGCCCTTGGCCCCCTTGTTGAGCATGACGACGATGTTGCCGATCACTTCCAGGTGGCTCAGTTCTTCGGTGGCGATGTCGAACAGCATGTCCTTGCGGCCAGGATCGTCCTCGGCAATGGCCTGGGTGAAGTAGCGGCAGGCGGCAGCGAGTTCGCCTTGCGGGCCGCCGAATTGTTCCAGCATCAGATTGGCCAGCCCGGGATTGGGGCCGGCGACGCGTACCGTGTATTGCAGGCGCTTGTTGTGAGCGAACATGTCGGACTCCTTGTTGAGGTCGAGGGATTGAACGGGGAAAGATGCTGGACGTGATCGACGTGATCGCTTGGCAGCGTGGCTTGAGGCGATACGTCCAACAGAGTCTTCATGCTAGGAGGCGAGTGCTCAGCCATACCATCGGCGGGAGCGGAAAACTTACGGTGCGCGGTAACGACGAAACGTGTCGGAGATCCTTAGCGCGGCAGCAGCCGCCGTCGGACGACCACAGGTCCGACATTCAGTGTTAGTCCGATGGAAGCCGCGGCGGAGCATCGCTAGACTCGGAGACTTTCATCCTCCTCCGTGACGGTCATCATTGCGCACGGAGGACAGGCTCAAGCACAGCACACAAGCAAGGACAACATGCTCAAGAACGTCGAGCCCTCCGTGACCACACTGACGCATCTGGCACCGCTGGAGCCGGCCGCTGCCACCGCCACCTCCTGTGCCTCTTACACCGAAGTCGCAGGGGCGGCCGAGCAGCCTGCCGCGATCCGCTTGAGCTGGCCGATGGTGGCCGGCGGCGTGCTGGTGCTGGCGGCGCTCATCGGCTGGTGGAGCGCGCAGGATGAACGCATCTGGCGCGCCTATTGCGGCGGCATGGCCGCTGCCGCAGCGACGGCAGCGGGCACCTTGCCGCTGTTCTTCTCGCGTCGCTTCTCGCCGCGCATGGCCGATTGCTGCACCGGATTCGGTGCCGGCGTGATGCTGGCGGCCTCGGTGTTCTCGCTCATCCTGCCCGCCCTGCACAGCCTGCAGGAAGCCGGGACCGGCAAGCAGATGGCCAGTCTCATCGCCGGTGCCAGCGTACTGTGTGGTGCGCTGCTGGTACTGGCCTTGCAGCGCGCCGGACAGGGCCATGATGATCTCGCGCGCCAGGCAGCCTTGCGCCGTGTCTGGCTGTTCGTGCTGACGGTCGGGCTGCACAACCTGCCTGAAGGATTGGCCGTCGGCGTGGCGTATGGCGGCGTGGCACCCGAGCAGGCCTCGGTGCTGACCTTCGGCATCGCGCTGCAGGACATCCCGGAAGGCATGATCGTGGCGACTGCCTTGCGCGGGATCGGTTATTCCCGCGCCGATGCGATCGGCTGCGGCATCCTTTCCGGACTGGTTGAGCCGCTGGCTGCGGTGGCAGGTGCGGGGCTGGTGTCGCTCTCGGCAGCGATGCTGCCGTGGGCGCTGGGTGGGGCGGCCGGTGCCATGCTGTTCGTGCTGGCGCATGAGGTGATTCCCGATCCGCACCGGCGACGCGATGCATTGGCAGCGACCTGCTGCCTCATCATCGGCTTCGTGCTGATGATGGTGATGGACACGGCCTTGTCATGAGGAATGCGATCATGAACGACCTCACTGTTGCCGAACCGGACTTCGCCCCTGGGTCACTCACCTATGTGGAACTCTGGCGCGGTGCCGAAGTGCTCATCAGGAAAGCGGGCGAAGAGCAGTCCGGTTCGCGCTGGGTCTATCTGTCGGTGCTGATGATGCTGTCGTTCTGCCTGGAAGCCTATCTCAACCATGCTGGACCCTTGTTGTTCGGTGTCGGCTGGAACGAAGGCCGGCAGGCGCATGGCACGCAGGACGCCCGGAGCAAGCTGCTGCTGATCTGCGCCGCCTGCGGCGTGGAACTGGAACCACCCCGCAAGTACCGCACCGTGGCGCTGACCTTGCTGGAACTGCGTCACAGCCTGGGCCAGGCAACACAGGTACGGCTGCCGCCGCCGGGCATATCGACGGCGCGCCGTTCGCTCTCCGCCATGGCAGGCGACCCGGACGAGCTGGCCCTCGACCCGGCATGGAGCCCGTATTGCGAGCGCAGTGTGGTGCTCGATTACCGCGCCCAGTTGCGCAGCCTGCTGGCCAAGCTGCATGCGCGGCTGCCGCCCGAGGAGCGCAGCCCCTTGTCCATCTGAAGACCTTCGCAAAGGCTGAGCGCAGCCGGATTGCTGTGACCCGGTTGCACGCGCTGTTCACGCCATATGCACGCTATGTACACGCCATGTGCACGTCATTCCTCTTCTTTCATCTCACCAGGAGCCCACCATGCTGAACCCTGTTTTCCGACGTACCCTGTTGACCGCCACTTGCGGCAGCCTGCTGATGCTGGCCTTGCAGGCCGCACCCGCCCGTGCGGATGAGCCTACGCTCAGCATCCTCGAACCCAAGACCGGGCAGACCGTGACCAGTCCCTTCCGCGTTCGTCTGGCGGCGCATTCCATGACGACCCGGCCGGCGGGCAAGGTGGTGGAGGGCACCGGGCATCATCACCTGCTCATCAATCACGGTGCCGTGGGGAAGGGCGAAGTCATTCCGCACGACGAGACCCATATCCACCTGGATGACGGGCAGACCGAAACGATGGTGTCGCTTCCTCCCGGCAAGTACAAGCTCACGGCCCAGTTCGCCGATGGCGAGCATCGCTCCTACGGCCACATGATGGCGCACGGGATCAACATCACCGTCAAGTAACCGGCACTTGCACTGACGACATGGCCTGCGTGCATTGCATTGATCGATAGCCTAGATGAATGCATATCGATCGGTCTGTGCCAGCGATGAATGCGCTTGCGTGTGCGCCGCTGACGCGAGAGGCGAGCCTTGGAACCAACGTCCGGCAAAGCACTCCATGGCTTGTTCAACTCATTGCACGAGCACCGCCGGGCGGAACCGTCGCACCGGCGGACGCTCTGCCATGTCGGCAAAAACCGGGATACCAGAATGAAGAAGAAACAAGCGCTGTTCGAAGGCGTGAATCGTCTGAAGGCCTCGCACGAGCAGGCGGCAGCGATCCTGCAGGGCATCGTGCATGAGGTCGTGCGGGTCAGCAAGGGCGGCGAGGGAGTGCCAGAGCGGCGCAATTTCCGTCGCTATCGCCGGGCCGTGAAGGAGTTGAAACTGCAGTGCCTGCAGGTAGAGATGGTGCTGGCCGAATTCGACCGCGAGGATTGATCTGCGGTGTTGATTCGCCGAGCGTCATTGATCTGCCAGGCAGATCAGTTCTCCGGCACTACGACGGCCGCCATGCGGGATGATGTTGCTGCACCCGTGGATTGGTTTCCGACAGTGACTGGTGCGCTCATCAAGCCGCGCTGACGCGTCCGACAGCGACTGCCCACACGGCTGGGCGGAGCGCGCTGATGGCCGGCGGTGACAGGTACAAGTAGGGTGGAAGGCTGTTGCATTTCTTTATCTTGACAGCCAAGGAGGCACTGTGCGCGCACTGCTCTACCATTCCGCCCATGACGTGCGGGTCGAGTCCGTTCCCGATCCCATCATTCAGGAGGCCGACGACATCATCCTGAAAGTCACCGCCACGGCCATCTGCGGCTCCGACCTGCACCTGTATCGCGGCAAGATTCCCGCCACCAAGGCCGGCGATATCCTCGGCCATGAATTCATGGGCGTGGTGGTCGAGACCGGCCCTGGCGTCAAACGCCTCAAGAAAGGCGACCGCGTAGTAGTGCCCTTCGTCATCGCCTGCGGCCAGTGCTTCTTCTGCGATCAGCACCTGTATGCCGCCTGCGAAACCACCAACCCTGACCGCGGTGCCATCATGAATGACAAGGGCATCCGTTCAGGCGCAGCCATGTTTGGCTACAGCCACCTGTATGGCGGCATGCCGGGCGGGCAGGCCGAGTATGTGCGGGTGCCCAAGGCCGATGTCGGTCCCATCCGCATCGACTCGCCGCTGGCCGATGAGCAGGTACTGTTCCTGAGCGACATTCTCCCGACCGGCTATCAGGCGGTGAAGAACGCCGGTGTGCGTGAGGGCTCCAGCGTGGCCATCTACGGTGCGGGTCCGGTTGGCCAGATGGCGGCCGCCTGTGCGCGCATGCTCGGTGCGGAAAAGATTTTCATCGTCGATCACCACGATTACCGGCTGCGCTTCGCAGCGGAGCAATACAAGGCCATCCCGATCAATTTCGACCACACCGATCCCGGCGAGACCATCATCGCCAACACCGCAGGCCGGGGTGTGGATGCGGTGATCGATGCCGTCGGTTTCGAGGCCAAGGGCAGCGTGCTGGAAACCGCGATGACCAACCTCAAGCTCGAAGGCAGCAGCGGCCAGGCGCTACGCCATTGCATCGCCTCGGTGCGGCGCGGCGGGACGGTGAGCGTGCCGGGCGTGTATGCCGGGTTCATCCACGGTTTCCTGTTCGGCGATATCTTCGAGAAGGGCTTGACCATCAAGACCGGCCAGACCCACGTGCAGCACTACATGCCCGAACTGCTGGCCAGCATCGAGGATGGCTGGCTCCGTCCGGAGGCGATCATCACGCATCGCCTGCCCTTGGAGGAGGCGGCCGAGGGCTATCGCATCTTCAATGAAAAGCGCGAGGAGTGCCGCAAGGTGGTGCTTACTGCGTGATCGGATCAATGCAGTGGCATCATGGCGAGCGACCGGGGCATCCGGTCGCTTTTTTTTTCGTGGCTTGTTCTGCAACTCATTTTTCGCGGTGCTTATGCTGCGCCATCCGGAACGCTGCGTTCCGCCTGCACCGGATCTCCCTTCTCATCCGGCCAGTGCCCGGCATGCTTGGTCCGGCGCAAACTCGCGTTTACACAACAGAAATACTCACGACGTGATGTAAATACGACAATACCGCAATTTTCATTTGCTGGTAAGACCTTTGTGTGCGTAAATACTGCAAAAATTATGAAATATGCGACCGAAATTTCGGGATGTTTCGTGATTATTTGCATATTTTTTATATTTGCGTCGCAGACGCTAGTCGGGGGGAGCAGATGAAGGTTTTGTCAAACATGAAGATCGGCGCAAAGCTGAGCTTGGGGTTCGCCAGTTTGCTGGTGATGATGCTGGTGCTGGTTGGGGTGGCCATGGTCGGCATCAATGGATTGCGCTCCTCCGTCGAGCGCGCCAATGAAGTCCAGAACGAGAGCCTGGCGCCGCTCTACGTGGCGCGCGAAGCGCTGGACCAGACCGGCATCGCGGCGCGCAATGCCTATGTCTTTCTCAGCGATGCCGATGCGCAGACCGAACTGAAGATCGTCGATGAACAGAAGGCGCTGTATCTCGCCGAACTGCAGAAGCTGGAAACGAGACTGGCCGGCAACCCGCATTTCGCCCCGGTACGCACAGGTCTGCTGCAGATGGCCGATGAACTCAAGCGTCCGCGCCAGTACCGCGAGAGCGGAGCGATGGAGGCCTATCGCAGTTTCCTGGTCAATGATTGCAGCCCCTTGCGGCGCAAGATCGTAGCCGACATCAACAAGCTCATCGCCGATATCGCTGGCCAGAGCACGGCAGCGGGTGAGCAGTCGGAGCGCTCCGCCACCGATGCCCTGAAGCTGATCGCCACGCTGGCCGTGGTGGCGATCCTGATCGCGGTGGCCGTCGCCGTCCTCATCACGCGCGGTCTGCTGCGCCAGCTCGGTGGCGAGCCGGCCTATGCCATGGAGATCGCACAGCGCATTGCGCATGGCGACCTGGCAGTGGACGTGGCCACGCGCCCCAACGATCAGAGCAGCCTGCTGCATGCCCTGCGCATGATGCGCGACAGCCTCGCCGCCATCGTCGGCGAAGTGCGGCAGGGGACCGATGCGATCGAACGTGCGTCCACCGAAATTGCCTCCGGCAACGTGGACCTGTCCGGACGCACCGAACGCCAGGCCAGTTCGCTGGAAGAAACCGCCAGCGCCATGGAGCAGATCACCTCGGCCGTACGCCAGAGCGCGGCCAATGCGGAGCAGGCCAATACCCTGGCGGCCTCGGCCTCGGAGATTGCGGTCACGGGCGGCAACATGATGGGCGAGGTGGTGGCGACGATGGAAGACATCCGTCAATCCTCGGTCAAGATCGTGGACATCATCAGCGTCATCGATGGCATCGCGTTCCAGACCAACATCCTGGCGCTCAATGCAGCCGTCGAGGCGGCACGCGCCGGTGAAGGCGGACGCGGCTTTGCGGTGGTGGCCTCGGAAGTGCGGACGCTGGCCCAGCGCAGCGCAGCGGCGGCCAAGGAAATCAAGGAACTGATCGGGGCCTCCGTGGCCAAGGTCGAGAGTGGCAGCGGGCGCGTCAAGGGGGCGGGCCAGACCATGGACGAGATCGTCGCCAGCGTGCGCAAGGTGACCGACGTGATCGCCGAGATCAGTCTCTCCAGCCGCGAGCAGAGCGAGGGCATCGAGCAGGTCAACGATGCCATCGGCCACATGGATGAAGCCACCCAGCAGAATTCGGCGCTGGTGGAACAGGCCGCTGCTGCGGCGGAGGCGCTCACCTCGCAGGCAGGCGCGCTGGCACGCCTGGTTTCGACCTTCAGGCTGGCACCGGCCGCACGGGTGATGGGCTGATTCGTGTTTTTTGAACCTACCGACTACACGGATTACGCAGTGCAGGCGCGCTTGCCGGACGATGAAAGCACTCGCCTGGCGGCGTTGCAGGGCTATTGCGTGCTCGACACGCTGCCCGACAAATCCTGTGACCAGATCACCGAACTGGCACGCACGCTGTTCGGTGTGGAGATTGCGCTGGTGTCGCTGGTGGATGAAGAGCGCCAGTGGTTCAAGTCGCGTGCCGGCCTGCCGGCCCATGAGACGCCGCGCTCGATGTCCTTCTGTGCCCACGCCATCCTGTCCCGCAATGGCCTGGTGGTGCTCGATGCCCATCGGGATCCGCGTTTTCGCGACAATCCGCTGGTGACCGGTGCGCCGCACATCCGCTTCTATGCGGGCGCGCCGCTGGTGTCGCCGCAGGGGCATGCGCTGGGCACGCTGTGCCTGATCGATCATCGTCCGCGCCAGTATTTCAGTCCGGCCGACCAGGACCGGCTGGAGCAGCTCGCGGCCATGGTCATGGAGCGGCTGGAACAGTTGCGCAACCGCGGGTATACCGACCATGTGACGAGTTTGCCCAATCGCGCCCGCTTGATGGAAGTACTGCGCGCACGGGCGCATGCACAGGGCGTTGGCGGCGCCCCATGTGCGGCGCTGGGTATCGATGTCTGTTCACGTGAATATCTGTTCGATATGGTCAAGGCGCTCGGCTGGGATTATGCCGAGTCCTTCCTGGTGCAGGTCAGCCGTGCGCTATGCGAGGCGTTGGATGGCCAGCCCGTGTATCGGGTCACGACCACCACCTTCGTCTTTCTGCACGACGGCAGTGCGGCGCAGCGGCAGGAACATATCGCCAACGTGCGGCAGCAGTTCGTGCAATCACTGGAGATCCACGGCATTCCGCACCAGCTCGACATCGCCATCGGCGTGCTGCCGGCAGTGGACCAGATCGCCGGCAGCGACGTGGTGCGTGCGCTGCTGACGGTGATCGATGTGAGTCGTGAAGAAGGCGTATGCCCGCGCCAGTTCGAATCGGTGCATGCGGAAAACCAGCGCAATGCCTTCTGGCTGCTCTCGGCCTTGCCGATGGCCTTCAAGGCCGCCGATGAACTCAGCCTGCATTACCAGCCCAAGGTGCGCCTGCGCGACGGCAGCTGCGTCGGGGTGGAGGCGCTGATCCGCTGGCAGCACCCGGTGCTGGGGCATATTTCTCCTGCGGTGTTCATCGCGCTGGCGGAGAAGACGGCGCAGATTCGCCAGATCACGGCCTGGGTGGTGCGCCATGCGGTGGCGCAGGCGGCGCAATGGCACGCGCGCGGGCTGGTGGTGCCGATTGCGATCAATACTTCGGCGCGCGATTTCGAGTCCGACGAGCTCTTGCGCCTGCTGGCGTCGCAACTGAAACAGCATGCGGTACCGCAGGGCCTGATCGAGATCGAATTCACCGAGAGCGCCATGGCCAGCAATCCAGAGGTGGTGCGCCAGCGCGTGCAGGCCATTCGTGAACTGGGCGTGCAGGTCGCCATCGATGATTTCGGCAGCGGCTTCAGCAACCTGTCCTACCTCAAGAGCATTCCGGCCGACATCATGAAGATCGATCGCTCCTTCATCCGCAGCCTGGCCGAGGATGAGGCCGATCAGGTGATCGTGCCGACCATCATCCATCTGGCGCACCAGCTCGGGTTCAGCGTGGTGGCCGAAGGCGTGGAGAGCGAGCGCACCGCCCGGATCCTGCATCACCTCGGCTGTGACTTCGCGCAGGGTTACGCGATCGCACGGCCGATGCCGGCGGAGGACCTGGAAGAATGGCTGGGGATGGTGCAATGAGCAGCGCCTGGGGCCGGGACTTGTGTGCTGACGCCCGCGCGCTGCTCGGGGGATTACTGCCGGTTCGCTTCCAGCAGTTGCAGCGACAGGATGTCGGTGGCCAGAGCGGCCAGTTCTTCCAGGGCCTGTCGTTCGTGGGCGCGCAGGATGCGCGGTTCGGTATCGATTACGCACAGCGAGCCAAACGCGCGGCCCTGGTACATCAGGCGGATGCCGGCATAGAAGCGGATGAAGGGCGCTCCGGTGACCATGGGATTGTTGACGAAGCGCGCGTCCTTGGTGGCGTCGGAGACGGTGAAGATGTCTTCCTGCATCACGGCGTAATTGCAGAAGGCCCACGAGCGCGGCGTGGACGTGATGTTCAGGCCATGTGCCGCACGGAAGATCTGCAGCTCCGTGGTCAGGAAGGTGACCAGGGCAATGGGTACGTCCAGCAGTTCGCTGGCGAGCCATGTCAGGCGATGAAAGCGGGCCTCGGAATGTGTGTCTTCCATTGTCTGTTCAACAAAGCGCGCACGTTCTGGCTCGTTCGGGCTGACCGGATAAGGAACCTCGATCTGTGGCCCAGCGTGACCGGCAGTGGGCTCGGGTTGTTTCACTTCACGATGGCCGAGCAGGGTCATGACCGAACTCAGCCGGGTACGCCGATGGCCGCCCGGGGTTTTCCAGGAGGCCAGCATGCCGCTTTCCATCCACATCTGGGCGGTCGTGATCGATACCCCCAGCAGACGGGCGGCTTCTCTCGAAGTCATCGCCGGGTCGCCAGGAGGCATCTCCTTGTCATCAGATGGTACTGCTCGACCCATTTGATTGATCCTTGTAAAAGTATAGCTGTTCAGGTGTAAGATTTGTATATTTCACATATTTAATATTTTTGCGGATGGCAGAAATGCAACGAATCATAGATTCTTTAGTATTTTTCACTTTCTGCGGGATCTGCTGTGTGCAAAATATGAAATAAACAGAGATTCATACTGTAGTCAGAGGAGCTTACGTGTTCCTTGTGGTGGCGACATTCTTGTTTGGCGGGAATGTGTTGCGCCGCGTCATCTTGGGTGACATTCATGCCAAGCGGGCATTGTAGTGCCCCTTGCGAAAACATGTCGGACAAGCGCCAGCCTTCTGCCCGGAAGCTGACCTGCGTCAAGCCTTGGGGGGCTGGCAGGACGGCTGGGAAGGGAGCGGTGGCAAAGCGTTGGAAAGAGACGGGATGGATCATGGGCAAGCAAAAAGGGGTAGCCCCGGCTTCTCATCGGATGAAAATGAATGTGGGCGACCAGACCTACGTGATTGAAAGCCGCACGCTGGGCGGGCTTCACGAGCATCGGCTCTATGCCTATCGGGTGTGGTGCGACGGCGAACTGGTGAAGGATTGGACCGAAGGCAACATGGCCGACTTTTTCGGCCAGTTGCCCACGGCTGGCAGGTCATAGAACGCAACTGCTCCGGCACGCCTTCGGTGCCGGAACGCTGTCCCGCCTTCTCATCCCCCCGAGAAGGTGTTAGCCCTGCTCCGCAAGGAGCGGGGCTTTTTTTTGCCTGTGCGCGCCGCAGCGAAGAATGATGTATGAGTGAATCTCATTGATTGATGAGATCAAATCATTTTTATTCATGGATGCGGCGACATAGAATCCAGCCTGAACATTGACCGCATCGAGTCTGCTGCGCACGCCGCCTTCATCATTGGCGCGTGCCTTGCAGATTCGATTTCCGCAAAGGGGCGCAGACACATCATGAGCAACGACTTCTCATTTGCCATCAAGAGCATCTGTTTCGACGAGGACTATCGTCCCGGCGACAACACGCGCATTACGACCAACTTCGCCAACCTGGCGCGGGGCGCGCAGCGCCGGGAGAACCTGCGCAATACCTTCCGCATGATCAACAACCGCTTCAATGCGCTGGCACACTGGGACAATCCCAAGGCCGACCGCTACGCAGTGGAGCTGGACATCATCTCCGTGGAAATGGGGATGGCGGGACAGGACACAGCACAGGCGCTGCCGCTGATCGAGGTGCTCAAGACCAACATCGTGGATCACCACACGGGTGAGCGCATCGAGGGCATCGTCGGCAACAATTTTTCTTCCTATGTGCGCGATTACGATTTCAGCGTGGTGCTGCTGGAGCACACGAAGCAGCAGTCCGCCTTCAGCGTACCCGATCATTTCGGCGAACTGCATGGCAACCTGTTCAAGCGCTTCGTCGCTTCTCCCGCCTACCGCCAGCACTTCAGCAAGCCACCGGTGATCTGCCTCAGCGTGGCCAGCAGCAAGACCTATGAGCGCACGGAGAACCTGCATCCGGTGCTGGGTGTGGAGTACCTGCAAAACGAAAGCTCGCTGACCGACGCCTACTTCGCCAAGATGGGCCTGACGGTGCGCTACTTCATGCCCCCCGACAGTGCCGCGCCGCTGGCCTTCTACTTCAGCGGCGACCTGCTGCGTGACTACACGAACCTGGAACTGATCGGCACCATCAGCACGATGGAGACTTTCCAGAAGATCTATCGCCCCGAGATCTACAACGCCAATTCGGCAGCCGGCAAGACTTACCGGCCCAGCCTGCAGCATGAGGACTATTCCGTCACGCGCATCGTCTATGACCGCGAGGAGCGCAGCCGTCTGGCGGTCCAGCAGGGCCGCTTCGCCGAAGAACATTTCATCAAGCCGTATCGCGCCGTACTCGAACAATGGTCGCGTGCCGGCGCTCATTGAACTCTCCACCTGCAAGGTTCTCCACCGTGAAAAAATTATTGCCCACCTCCACCGCTGGCAGCCTGCCGAAACCCGTCTGGCTGGCCGAGCCCGAGAAACTCTGGTCGCCCTGGAAACTGCAGGGCGATGAACTGCAGGAAGCCAAGCGCGATGCGCTGCGCCTGTCGCTGCAGGAGCAGCAGCATGCCGGCATCGACATCGTCAGTGATGGCGAGCAGACGCGCCAGCATTTCGTGACCACCTTCATCGAGCATCTCGACGGCGTGGATTTTGCAAAGCGCGAGACGGTACGCATCCGCAATCGCTATGACGCCAGTGTGCCCACGGTGGTGGGTGCGGTATCGCGCCAGAAGCCGGTGTTCGTGGAGGATGCGCGCTTCCTGCGCAGCCAGACCGAGCAGCCGATCAAGTGGGCGCTGCCCGGCCCCATGACGATGATCGACACGCTCTACGACAATCACTACAAGAGCCGCGAAAAACTGGCCTGGGAATTCGCCACGATCCTCAACCAGGAAGCGCGCGAGCTGGAGGCGGCGGGGGTGGACATCATCCAGTTCGATGAACCGGCCTTCAATGTCTTCTTCGATGAGGTCAACGACTGGGGCGTAGCTGCGCTGGAGCGTGCCATCGAAGGACTCAAGTGCGAGACTGCCGTGCACATCTGCTATGGCTACGGGATCAAGGCCAATACCGACTGGAAGAAGACGCTGGGGTCGGAGTGGCGGCAGTATGAGGAGACGTTCCCCAAGCTGCAGGCTTCCAACATCGACATTGTCTCGCTGGAATGCCACAACGCGCGCGTGCCGATGGACCTGATTGAACTGATTCGCGGCAAGAAGGTGATGGTCGGTGCCATCGACGTGGCCAATCACGCGGTCGAGACGCCGGAAGAAGTGGCGGCGACCTTGCGTCGGGCTTTGCAGTTCGTGGCGGCGGACAAGCTGTATCCGAGTACCAATTGCGGGATGGCACCCTTGCCGCGTGAAGTGGCGCGCGGCAAGCTCAGTGCGTTGAGGGCGGGGGCGGAGATGGTGCGCAGGGAGTTGGTGACCTGATGCCGTTCAAACCAGGTCGCGAAGTGCGACCCATGGTTGAGGCCGCTTGCTGTTTCCGTACATCACGTCCGTTTCAGTCTCTCGGATCGACAGGTGCAAGCATGGCGCGCATTGCCGGCGTGGCCAGCAATTTTTTGTAGGTCGCCGGCGACATCGCATTGATCATCAGCCGACCGCTGACATCGGCTTTGATGTATTCCACGGCCAGCAGCGCGATGACCGGATTGGTAGTCAGGGTCGCCTGATCCGCGGTGGAGTCACCCAGCTCCGCCACTACGGCCGCTGCATCATCGGCCACCACCACGGCCAGGCGACGGCCGGATAGCCGCAGCCTGGCACTCGCACCGCATTCGGCCAGGTCGTAGGTGTGAGGGCCGTCCAGCGTGCGGTCGCCATAAATCGCGACATGGGTCTCGATACCGCGCGCACTGGCTTCTTCCAGCAGCGGTCCGAGCTCGTCGAGCTCTTCATCCCAGATCCCCGCAAACAGGGTGTGTTGCGCGCCTGAAATCGCGCGCGCAAAGGCCTGCACGATCACTTTCCTTCCGCTCAGCGACCAGACCAGTCCGGCTTCTTCTTCCACCGGTAGTTGATCCAGCGCCGATGCCGCCGCTTCCAGGTCAGCCTCGAAGCGGGTGCGCAGCTCTTCCAGCAACGCCGCATGCGGCACGGCACTGTAACGCACAGGCTCGGATCGATTCACCAGTACCGCACCCCTTGTTTCCAGGCGGGCCAGCGTTTCGTAAACCTTGGAGGGCGGCATCGACGCCCGTCGGCTCACCTCGGCTCCGGTGAGTGCGGCCTGACCCACCAATGCGGTATAAGCCTGGGCCTCGTACTGGGTGAATCCCAGCCGGGTCATGGAAGCGATCAATTCATTTTCTATGGTCATGCGCGACTCATTTTTCTCTTTGCAGGGATTGACTAACTACTGCAGTAGTATACGATTTATATAACTACTACTCAAGTAGTTAAAAATCACATGAAAGGAAAGTCCGCATGCGTCAACTTGTCAGCACCGGCTCCCCCTGGGAGTCCAAGGTCGGCTACTCCCGGGCGGTGATCGTGAACGATACGATCTTCATTTCAGGCACGGCCGGACAAGGTCCGGATGCCTACACGCAGACGAAGGAGGCGCTGGCCACCATCGAGAAGGTGCTCACTGAGCACGGCTTTGCGCTGTCGGATGTGGCGCAGAGCCGGCTGGTGGTTGCGGACTTTGAGCACTGGCAAGACGCAGCCCGTGCCCATGGCGAGGTCTACGGGGATATCCGGCCGGCGTTCTCCCTGGTGCATGCATTGCCGTTCGTCGACGATGCGATTCTGGTGGAGGTGGAAGCCATTGCCGTCAGGACGGTCAAGTGACGACGTGCGCCGGACAGGATCGCCGTCTTGCGGGGCGCGCGCTCTTCATGCTCGCGGTCGCAGCGGGCAGCGCCATTGCGAGCAACTATGCGATGCAACCGGCGCTGCCTGAGATTGCCGCTGATTTCGGCGTGGTGGTGGCGTCGCTGACCACGGTGATATCGGGCGCCATTGCCGGCTATCTGATTGGCCTGGTGCTGCTGGTGCCATTGGTGGACAGGCTGAGTCCGCGCGTCCTGATCCCCGGGCAGTTCCTTGCGCTGGCACTGTCTCTGGCGCTTGCTGCGCGGGCAGCGAGCCCGGATGCCCTGATTGGATGTTTTGTTCTGATCGGCGCCACCACCACGGTGGCAGCGCAAAGCAGCGCCATTGTCGGCAAGCTGGCCGATGCATCTCGCCGCGCACTGAGCATGGCGGCGATTTCCGCTGGCATCTCCGCAGGGATATTGCTGAGTCGATTCATCGGCGGCTTGCTCGTGCAGTGGCTTGGCTGGCGCGGTGCGCTGCTGGTATTGGCGGCCTTGACGGCCGTGTGCGGTCTTTGCGTTTTCCCGCTGCTGCCGGCACAGCGGCCAGTTGGTCACATCGGATACTTTTCGACGTTGCGTGCGTTGCCATCCCTGCTGCGGCAATCGAGGGAACTGCGGCTGCGCATCTGCGCCGGGATGCTATGTTTTTTTGCTTTCAATCTGATCTGGGTGGGCCTGGTCGTGCGTCTGGCCGCGCCCCCCTATCATCTGAATGCCGCGAGCATCGGACTCTACAGTCTCGCCGGACTGACGGGTCTTGTCATGACGCGGATTGCCGGCGGGCTGGCAGACCGGTTCGGGAATTGCCGCGTGATGGTCTGCGGTCTGCTTTGTGCATCACTTGCGGCGAGCACCTTGGGCGTCGTTCTTGATCATGTGCCGGCCACGCTGGTGGCGCTGGCCATTTTCGACGCGGGATGTTTTGCCGCGCAAGTGGCCAATCAGGCTGGCGTCGTTGCCATTGATCCCTTGCGCTCCGGGGTTCTGAATTCTGCGTATCTGTTCTTCTATTACGGTGCTGGCGCAGCGGGAACGGCCATCGCGGGGAGCCTCGCACTGCGCGGCGGTTGGCAGGCCACCGTTATGTTGGCAGCGTTTGTAGTAGCTGCAGCTGCAGTGGTCAGCGCGTGTTTGCGTACGTTCCCCCGCGCCGGGTGAACGGCTGGCTGGTGCGTATGGATCTGGGCGGCTGCTCTTCATCCGATGTCGCGGTGGCGACGAGGTATGCGGGTGTCTTGAGTCAGGACCGCCTTTGTTGGCAATGACTGCTGAAAATCAACAATGAAGTCTGTCATTCTTCAGCGCCTAAAATCTGCGTCACAACGAAGGAAGCTGATCAAGCAAGCTGAATTCCGTGAGGCGGATCAGGGGCTTCGAGTTTAAGGTTTCCTGACGGCCAGAAGCGGTCTTCTATTCCGTGCTCTGACGGTGGTGGATAAACGATAGCGATACGAAATAGACGATTCGTCAATTCAAATCGCCAAAGTACAAATGCCAATCTCCGCTATACTTTCGCACATTTCGACCATAGCCCAAGTGGCGTCCCCTTTCCCTCACCATGTCTGATCCGCGCTATACGCATGTCGCTGTAATCATTCCGTGCTACGACGAAGAAGCCACGATTGAAGCTGTCATTAAAGATTTCTCACGTGCTTTGCCTGGAGCGCGGATTTACGTTTTTGACAATAACTCCCGTGACAGAACCATCGAAGTTGCCCGAGCGGCAGGCGCGATCGTTCGTGAGGTACCCTATCAGGGCAAGGGCAGCGTTATCCGCCGGATGTTTGCCGATGTCGAGGCTGATATCTATGTCATGGTGGACGGCGACGATACCTACGATGCCGCGCAGGCTCCGGAGCTGGTTAAATTGCTGGCCGATAATTGCCTGGACATGGTCGTGGGGATGCGCCAGACGCAAGAACATGCCGCGTATCGTGCGGGCCACCGTTTTGGTAATGTTCTGTTGACCCAATGCGTGGGCGTCATTTTCGGCCAGACTTTCAAGGATATGCTATCCGGCTATCGGGTCTTTTCCCGCCGCTATGTGAAGTCCTTTCCGGCGCATTCGATGGGTTTCGAGATCGAGACCGAACTTACCGTGCATGCGCTGGAGCTACGTATGCCAGTCCTGGAAGTTCCCACTAACTACAAGGCGCGGCCAGAGGGCTCGGTCAGCAAGCTCAATACCTACCGGGACGGCATTCGCATTCTGTACATGATCTTGTCGCTGTTCAAGACAGAGAAGCCCCTGCCGGCTTTTTCCATCGCCTTCTTTGTCTGCATCGCCTTGTCCATCGGCTTGGCGACTCCGATCTTCGAGACTTATTTCACCACTGGCCTGGTCCCGCGTCTTCCCACCGCCCTGTTATGCGCGGCACTGGTCTTGTTCGGTGCCATCATGCTTGTGTGTGGCATCGTGCTCGATACCGTCACCCACGGCCGGACCGAGGCCAAGCGCTTTTCTTACCTGTCCATTCCAGGGCCCCGGGAAGAAGGAACCGACGCAAGGTGCTGAGCCGCCAGTTCATGCGTTTTGCGATGGCGGGGGCACTCGGATTCGTCGTTGACGCGGGTGTACTCTATCTGGCCACTTCGCTCGGCGCAGGGCTCTACCTGGGGCGAGCGATGTCATTTTTCTCTGCCGTATTCGTGACTTGGCAGATCAACCGCAAAATCACTTTCAACTATGGCGATCAGGTGCCGCGCTCGCTGTGGCAGGAATGGTGGCGCTATTGCTGGGCCATGATGCTCGGCGGTGCGATCAATTTTTCTGCCTATGCCGCAACGATGCACTTCGCTCCAGTGCGTAGCTGGACACCATTGCTTGGTGTCGCGGTTGGCACTGGAATGGCGATGCTGTGGAATTTCTTCTTTTCCAAATTCTGGGTTTTCAGATCTGAATAAAAATGATGATGCGTCCGTCCGAAGGTAAGCACCGTACTCGTTCCAGCTTGCGGGATTTTGCAAAGCGGATTGCCAGCATTGATCTCAATACTCCTCAAGCGTGCATCCGTGCGGCATGGCTGATGCCTCTTCTGTTCGGTGTCTGGTCCATGACGCGCGGCACTGACGCAAGCTGGGATCTGTACAACTATCACCTTTACAACGTACATGCTCTGCTCAACGGCAAACTGAGTATCGACTTTGCCCCTGGCGGGTTTCAGAACTTCTTCAATCCAGTTCTCGATATTCCGTATTACTTTGGCGTGCTGCATCTGCCTGGCTGGCTGCTGTCATTCCTCATGGGGGCCCTGCATGGTTTGAATTTTGTGCTGGTTTTCGGTATTTGCCGCAAGGTTTTGCCGGATCTGCCAGATAAAGATATCCATCGTGTTCCGCTGCTTTTGGCCGTGGCGGGCTGCTTGACGGTCAATTTCCTGTCGGAGTTGGGCAACTCGATGGGGGACAATATGACCGCGTTGTTTTGCCTGGCCTCGTTGTCGCTCATCGTTCATCAGCAGGATCGCATCTCTACGGCCAGCAGGTCATCGTATGCAATCCTGATGGCGGCGGGTGTCCTGGTGGGTGCCGGCATGGGGTTGAAACTCACCAATGGCATCTATGCGGTCGCCTTCTGTGCTGGCCTGCTGAGTCTGCCGGGGAGCGCGTTCAGACGACTGGCAGTTGCTTTCGTGTTCGGCATCGGCGTGTTATGCGGCTTGGCGCTGACGTCCGGATACTGGTTCTACGTGATGTGGCACACGTTCGGTAATCCCCTGTTTCCTCAATTCGGCAGCATCTTCCCCAATTCCTTGGCGACCTCCATGAGTGTCGCGGACGTCAAGTGGATACCCCAAGGCTTTTGGCGTCAAATTCTGTGGCCCTTCATCATTTCATGGGATTCCCGCAATACAGGCCAGGTGGCAGTGCGCCAGATCATCTGGGCTCTTGTCTATGGACTGTTCATACTGTTGGCCTTCAAGTGGCTCTGGCGTGGCCGGTCGTTGCCCTCTCTCAACTGGCCCGCCAGATATCTGCTGTGGGTTGTAGTGCTGGGATTCGCTTTATGGACCAAGCTGTTCGGGATCTACCGCTATCTGGTGCCAATAGAACTTATCGCACCTCTGGTGGTGTTCTTGCTGCTGCGTCAGCTGCTGCCTTATCTCCGCGCGCGTACCGCTGCCATTTGGTTGCTCGGATGCGCGGTGATGGTTGTGCTTCTTGGGGGCATCAAGACCTGGGGCTATGAGCCATGGGGGGAGCAGGGAGTACATATCGAGGTCCCCCCCATTGCAGATCCGGCGCGTACAACGGTGGTGATCACCGAAGGAGACCCGCCATGGTCATGGTTGGCACTCGGCTTTCCCAAGGAGGTCTCATTCACGCAGATTGTAGGAAATTTCCCGAGAGGCCCAGCCTTTCCCAAGCTCGTTTCGGAGATGACGCGTTATCCGGAGCGACAGACGTTTGCCGTTTTCCAAGGGATCACTGATGAATTGAAGGAACGGTCTGATCGCGTCAATCATATCGCGGCACAAATCGGACTGGTCAACAGCGAATCTGGATGTGCTCTCCTGAAATGGGTCGCTCAAAACACTCGTTTGCGCGCTAGCGTTATAGCGGCAACACCGAGCGAGGCGGGACTTCTTTGTCGAGTGGTACTAACGGGGGAAGAGATCAATATCGATGCTGCCAATAAGCTGGAGCAGGAGAAAGCCAAGCAGGCTCTGCAGCCTTACGGGCTGACGCTGCAGGCAGAGTCGTGCGTGACTTACTCGGCGGGTCTGGGAGGCGGAAAGCGTCTATATCAGTACTGTCCGGTATTGCCGCTCAATGTCGCTTCCCGGCCCGCTGGACAATGAGGCAGTGCTGGTGCTTGGGCATAATTGTCCAAGCATTGTCTTGGAGATCGAAAACCCCTCCGCGATAAGCCGTACCGACTTGATCCAGGGAACGCCACAAAGCGGCGTGCATTTCTGCGAGCCGCTTTTGTTCTTGTGCTGAAGGGGGAAGCGCGTGTCTAAGCGCTCAAAACTGCAAAGCAAAAAAGAGCCTGAAACAGGTGTGCCTGGTCTCAGGAGGACGGAATAGGGGGCCGTGACTGGATGACCGCCACCAATCAGCAACGGAGAGCAGGGCAAATGGAGAAGCGGCAGTATGAGGAGGCCCTCCCCGAGCTGCAAGCATCGAACATCGACATCGTCTCGCTGGAATGCCACAACGCGTGCGAGCCGATGCATCTATTGAACTCATCTGCGGCAAGCTCAGTGCGTTGAGGGCTGGGGCGGAGATGGTGCGCAGGGAGTTGGATGCCTGAAATTTGCGCGAGCAGATCAATGTACTGGTGATGCTGCCAACTCTTCGGTCACGCGTTTATTCAAGGCACCGCCAGCCTGGTAGTTTTCGGTAATCAACTTGACGTGAGTTTTGAGTTCGGGAACATACCAGAACGCGTCGTACATTCTGCCGCTGGCCGACTGTTGCGTGCTGGCGTTTCGGCTGGCGGAAATGGCCACTGAACCAGCCTGGCTGCTGGTGACGGTGGAAGTGGCGACGGCGGCAGTCGGATTGAATTCCTTGCTCCATTCGCCTTCCATTTCCACTTTGATTGCATGGTAGGTACCAGCCGGTACTTTGATATCGACCCAGCCCAAGACCGTGTAATTTTTGGTGATGTGCTGCACCTTCGTGCGTGCATCAGGGTTGGCGGTATCGTATTCCACTTTCCAGGTCTTGCCCGGTTTGAGCGGGAAATCATAGGGACGATTGGTAACGGTATTCTTGCCATTGATGTTTTGCACTACGGCCCAGTCGGCATTGCGCAACAATTCCTTGGGTGGTAGATTGGAGTCTTCCGCCTTGGCGGAAATGACCATGGTCTTGCTGCCGGAACGGACAATGGCGACGTCCCATTTCTTGGTGGTAGAGCCGAGTATGCCTGCCGTGTTTTGTTCTTCGGTGGCTTGATAGACCCAGGCATCACCCTCCTGCAACGATGGCGCATCGGCAGTTCGGGCGTAACTGGCACTGGCGCACAGCAGAGATGCGCTGGCAGCAAAATAGCCGATGATGGGACGGGTTTTTATCATCGAGTATCCTCGTGAGGTCGTTGTTGTTGTGCAATTGGTGTCGCGCAGATGTATGCGGTCAATGCATTGATAGTGCTGTGATGGCAAAACAGCTGCAGCGATCATACGGCCTCTGGCTTTCAAGTCACTGACTGATCATTCTCATTCGGATCGGTGCATTGACCACTCCTTGAGAGAGGAAGATGGGGCCTGGCTGCAATCGATTTTCCATATGAAAAGGCCACCGAATGTGAACTGCACCCCAAAAGTTGGACACCGATCCAACCTTTGGGGTGTTTTTCATGGCGAAGTACGACACGAAGTTTAAATATGAAGTGGTCAGGCGCTGCTTGAAGGGCGGCAAAAGCGCCAGAGCGGCGGGTAAAGAATTCGGAATTGATCATGCAACTGTACACCGCTGGGTGCAGAGGTACCGGCACCATGGTCTCAATGGCCTGAACAAGAAGCACGAGTATTACAGCGCCGAATTCAAGCTTTCGGTATTGAAACGAATGAAGAAGGAAGGCTTGTCCTACCGGGAGGTAGAGGCGATGTTCAATCTTCGGGGAGTAAGCACGGTCAGCCGGTGGGAGCGTCTGTATCATGAGCATGGCTTGGATGGATTGAAACCCAAGCCGAGAGGACGCCCAAAGATGATGAAGCCTAAAATTCCCCCTAATCCACTCAAGACCAAAGCCGAGGATGCACGTACGCGGCAAGATTTACTCGATGAAATCGAGTATCTGCGCGCGGAGGTGGACTACCTAAAAAAGCGGAAGGCCTTGATTCAAGCAAAGCAAGCAGCTGCGCAAAAGTAGCGCGACTAGTGCAGGAATTGAGGCCACATCACAAGCTGTCGATTCTGTTGAGAATTACAGGATTGGCACGCAGCACCTTCTATTACCAAGTCCGGGCGCAGGCAGCCGACGATAAGTACGCTGCCGTGAAGACCCACATCTGCAAGGTTTATGAGCTCCACAAAGGCCGATACGGCTATCGGCGGATTACGACCACATTAAGAAAAGCTGGCGAAGTGATCAACCACAAAACCGTTCAGCGCCTGATGCTCCAACTTGGTTTGAAATCGCTAGTGAGGCCGAAGAAATACCGCTCGTATCGCGGCCCTGGCCATGTCAGTGTAGCGAACGTACTCCAACGGCAATTCAAGGCGGAGCGATTCGGGGAAAAATGGGTAACGGATGTGACGGAGTTCAACGTCAGCGGGGAAAAGCTCTATCTCTCGCCCGTCATGGACCTGTACAACGGCGAGATCGTGGCGTATCAGACAAGCCGTTCACCGCAGTTTCATCTGGTCAAGAGCATGCTCAAGAAAGCCATAGCAACCTTAAAGGGAGTAACCCGGCCGATGCTTCATTCCGATCAGGGGTGGCAGTACCAGATGCATGCTTATCGGCGTACCTTGGCGGAAACTGGCATCACACAGAGTATGTCGAGAAGGGGAAATTGCCTGGACAACGCGGCCATGGAAAGCTTCTTCGGCACACTCAAATCGGAGTGCTTTTACTTGCACAGATTCTCTTGTATTGACCAGTTGCAGACCGAGATCCGCAAGTACATCCATTACTATAACCATCACCGCATCAAGACCAAATTAAAAGGACTGAGTCCCGTGCAATACAGAACTCAGTCCTCTGGGCCTTAACCGGCTAATGACCGTCCAACTTTATGGGGTCAGTTCAAATGGTGGCCTTTTCAAAAGCGTCGACGCTTTGGTGATGGTAGTTTTATTTCAGTCCCGAGGAGTCCGATCGATTCGAATGGGCTCGCCAGATTTCATTGTTGCTTGTCACCGTCTTACCAACTGGTCTCCCTCTCCGCCGTAGAAGAAATCTTGTGAATGGCCAGATCCGCTCCTTCAAATTCCTGCTCCGGATCCAGCCGTATCCCGACAGCCTTCTTCAGCAAGCCATAGACGATCCATCCGCCCGCTGCCGCAATGGCGATTCCCATGATGCTGCCGATGAGCTGCGACATGAACGACACGCCACCGCGTCCGCCCAGTGCCTGCAAGCCGAAGATGCCGGCCGCCAGTCCGCCCCACAGGCCGCACAAGCCATGCAGCGGCCACACGCCCAGCACATCGTCGATCTTCCACTTGTTCTGGGTGCGGGTGAACATCCACACGAAAATCGCCCCCGCAATGCCGCCGGTAACCAGTGCACCCAGCGGATGCATCAGGTCCGAGCCCGCGCACACCGCCACCAGGCCGGCCAGCGGGCCATTGTAGGCGAAGCCGGGATCGTTGCGGCCCATCAGCAGCGCCACCAGCGTGCCGCCGGCCATGGCCATGAGCGAATTCATGGCGACCAGGCCATTCATCTTGTCCAAGGTCTGCGCGCTCATCACGTTGAAGCCGAACCAGCCCACCGTCAGAATCCACGCACCCAAGGCCAGGAAAGGAATGTTGGAGGGCGGATGCGCCGCCACCGCGCCTTCCTTGCTGTAGCGGCCACGGCGTGCGCCCAGCAGCAGGACCGCCGGCAGCGCGATCCAGCCACCCACCGCGTGGACCACGATGGAGCCGGCGAAGTCATGGAACTCGGCGCCGAAGGTGGCCGCCATCCAGGCTTGCACGCCCAGGTGCTGGTTCCACGCGATACCTTCGAAGAAGGGATAGACCAGACCCACCAGCACCGCCGTGGCGATCAGCTGCGGATTGAATTTGGAACGCTCGGCAATGCCGCCCGAGATGATCGCCGGGATGGCCGCCGCGAAGGTCAGCAGGAAGAAGAATTTCACCAGCTCGAAACCGCTGCGCTCGGCCAGCGTTTCGGCACCGGCAAAGAAGCTCACGCCATACGCCACGTAATAGCCGATAAAGAAGTAGACGATAGTCGATACAGCAAAGTCGGCCAGGATCTTCACCAGGGCATTGACCTGGTTCTTCTTGCGCACAGTCCCCAGTTCCAGGAAGGCAAAGCCGGCATGCATGGCCAGGATCATGATCGCCCCCAGCAAAATGAAGAGGGCGTCTGCGCCGTTTTTGTGATCGTCCACCAGAAAATCTCCCAAAAAGTGTGCAAGGAAATGCGTGAAAGCCACGACTAAAGCAATTTCCGTTCCATTTTGGTGAAAAATTCACAGTGCCTTGATTCGAAAAGATTTTTTCGGTGCGCCTGTACGATGTCAGGCGCCGATATGCACGAACTCCGTGCATATCGGTGCCGGGTAGCGAGGGTGGGCTGCAGTTTGGTGCGTTGGCTGCCAGGCCCTGTCTACCTATCGCTGCTTATGGCCGCTTCGGTTTGGCCAGCGCGTCAATGAAGCCTGCGATCTGCTGCGCCACCGCCTCCGGGTCTTCCAATGGTGACAAGTGGCCCACGCCGGGCAGGATGTGCAGTGCCGCCTGCGGAATGCGCGGCAAAAGCTCTGCCTGCAACGTCGCGACCCGGTCCACCTGGTCGTGCTCGCCCGAGATGACGAGCGTGGGCACGTCGATGATGGCCACCTCCGCGGTGATGTCCTCCGCCATCGCCACGTTGGGCCAGGCTTGCTTGGCCTGGGGCGCAGCCTGCAAGCTATCCTCGATGACCTGTGCACGGCGGGCCGCCGTCAGCGGTTGTGCTGTCAGCACATGATCGATCACGAACTCCACCGATTCGCGCGTCTGGTAGGCACCCACCAGCATGGCGCGCTGTTCAGCGGAGAGCAGCATGGGCGAAGGCGGGGACGGTGCCACCAGGATCAGCCCTTCGAGCCCGTGCGGCCGGCGCGAGGCCATCAGCTGCGCCACCTTGCCACCCATAGAGTGGCCGACCAGGACATAGCGCTGCAGTCCCAGCGCGGCAATGACACCCTCGGCATCGGCGGCCAGGTCGGCAATCCGGTAGCCCTCGGCCGGCGCATCAGAGCGGCCCCAGCCGCGATGGTCGGTGGCAACAATGCGGCAGCGGTGCGCAAGTCGCGCGGCTACCGCATCCCAGGCCCGCGACGAACCGCCGTAGTAATGCAGGAACACCAGCGCCAGTTCGCCGCTGCCCTGCTGGGCAACATGGATGCGCGTTCCGTTGGTTTCGATATGCATGTGTCTGCTCCTTTGTGAGGGGGAGAGTCAATGGTAGATTCCATGCGAAAAATTTATAATTGGCAAATTGTTAGTCACAGTCGACACTCAGATGATCGAATAGGGAACGGCATGGACAAACTGATGAGCCTCAATGTCTTCGTGGCCGCAGTGGAGGAGGGCAGTTTTGCCGGGGCCGCGCGTCGCTTCGCGCTGTCGCCGGCGATGGCGGGCAAGCACGTCAGCCAGGTCGAGGCGGAGCTGGGGGCGCGTCTGTTTCAGCGCACTACGCGCCGCCTGAGCCTCACCGATGTGGGCCGGACGTATTACGAGCGTTGCCGCCAGATCCTCGCTGCATTCGATGAGGCGAACCGCGAAGCGACTGCCGTGCAACGTAGCGCACGCGGCCTGCTGCGGGTGGCGGTGCCGGTGACTTTCGGCGCGATGCACCTGGGCCCGGTCGTTGCGCGCTATCTGGCGGATCACCCGGAGGTCAACGTCGAGGTCGTGCTCGGCGACCGCTATGTCGATCTGATCGATGCGGGCGTGGATGTGGCCATCCGCATCGGAAAGCTCGACGATCCTGCGCTGGTCACGCGCCGGTTGGCACCCTGCAGCATGATTGCCTGCGCCTCCCCCGGCCTGATCGCGCAGCATGGCCTGCCGGCCACGCCGGAAGCCTTGTCGCGCCTGCCGCGTCTGGCCTTCAGTGACGCGGTGTCTGCCGGAGACTGGACATTCATCGATGCGGCGGGAGAGGCACATCGCCTCGACGGACCCTGCCGTGTGACAGCCAACAACATGCAGATGCTTCTGGCTTGCGTGCTGGCGGGCGCGGGTGTGGCTTACGGGCCGGCCTTCGTTTTCGGTGAGCACATCAGGCAGGGACGGTTGATTGCATTGCTCCCGGATTACCGCGCCACTGCACTGGCTATCCAGGCCGTCTATCCGAGCGCGCGAGGAATCCCGCTCAAGGTCCGCCGTTTCGTCGACTATCTTGCGGAGGACTTCGGCGATCATCCGCCGTGGGAAATCCAGGACGCTGCGCCCCCTGGCGGTCATGTACCTCGCAGACCCGGTTTGAACAGGCGCTAGTGCGATGACACGAACAGCGCCGACGGTTCCGGATCGGGCAGCGCATACGCATCCTTCATCCGCGCCACCTCTTGCGTCGGCGGCAGTTCGAACAGGCGTTTGAATTCGCGGCTGAACTGGGATGCACTCTCGTAGCCGACGCGTGCGCTGGCTTCGGCCACCGTCAGGCCATTGCGCAGCATCAGCAGACGCGCCTGATGCAG
Organism: Herbaspirillum sp. Her4; assembly: GCF_057961335.1. Lineage (NCBI taxonomy): Bacteria > Pseudomonadati > Pseudomonadota > Betaproteobacteria > Burkholderiales > Oxalobacteraceae > Herbaspirillum > Herbaspirillum sp. Her4. The sequence continues at coordinate 1,781,952 of NZ_CM176330.1, forward strand.
GCGCGTCGATTTCAGGTATTGCATCGGCGAGGTAGCGGTGACCGCCTTGAAATGCGCATGGAAGGAAGGCGGACTCATTCCGGCCTCGTGCGCGAGCTGCCCCACATCCAGTTTGTCCGCGTAGGCGGCATGGATCTTCCTGATGGCCCTGGCGACTTTTCCATACTGCCCGTCAGTGCGCAGTGCGGCGCGCATGGAGGCTCCTTGCCGGCCCGTGAGTACCCGCAGGTAGATCTCCTTCACCAGTGAACGGCCCAGGATCCTGGCTTCCATCGGCACCCGCATCGCTTTCAGAAAACGCAACACGGAGGCGGACATGCTGGCATCCATCCGGGTCGCGAACATGGTCTGCGGATGGGCGGAGAGGTCGGCATCGTCCATCTGCACCAGCACTTCAGCCAGCAGCTGAAAATCCAGCCGGAAATAGATCGCCAGCAAAGGCGTCTTCTCTGTGGCGTCGGTTTCCATCGTGAACGGGACGGGTACCGAAACAGCCAGGTAGTGACGGGCATCATAGAGATAGGTTTGCCCGCCGAGGAATCCACGCTTGCGTCCCTGCACGACCACCACGATGCCCGGCTCATAGAGGACCGGCGTTTCACTCAATGCACGGTTGGACCTGAGGAAGCGCACATCCGGCAGCAGCGACAGGTTGTAGCCCTCGTCAGGGGCGAGCTCGGTGAGCAGCTGCACCATGCGCTGATGCGCATTCGATTTTTTCTTCGCGGATTTCTTCGTGCTTCCCGACATGAGCAATCTCATAGTTTTAGGCAAACACCACATGCTAACCGACATGGTGGATTTGTGGAGTCCTGCCTATGATGGCACCCATCGTCCTTTGCGTCGGGAAGCTGCTTCGGCCTCCGGGAGAGGCCACCATCAAGGAGCTACAAGGATTCCCATGAAAAATTCCAGGACATTGCATTTCCTGATTACGGGCGTGAGCTCGGGCTTTGGCCAGGCGCTGGCGGATGCGGCCCTGCAGGCTGGCCATTCAGTAACAGGCACAGTGCGCAGCCAAGCCGCCAAAGAGCAATTCGAGCAGCTTGATCCCGCACGGGCGACGGCCATCGTTCTCGATGTGACCAATTTCCCCGCCATTGCTGCGGTGGTCGAGCACCTGGCTCCGGTGGATGTGCTGATCAACAACGCCGGCTATGGACATGAAGGCGCGCTCGAAGAATCCTCGTTTGAAGAGATGCGGCACCAGTTCGATGTCAACGTGTTTGGTGCCGTGGCCATGATGAAGGCCGTGCTGCCCACCATGCGCGCAAGACGCAGCGGCCACATCATCAACATCACCTCCATGGGGGGATTCATCACCATGCCGGGCATTGCTTACTACTGCGGCAGCAAGTTCGCCGTGGAAGGCATTTCCGAGACCCTGGCCAAGGAAGTGGCGGCGTTCGGCATCAAGGTCACCGCCGTGGCGCCCGGTTCCTTCCGTACCGACTGGGCAGGGCGCTCCATGGTGCGCTCGCCCCGCAGCATTGCGGATTACGACGCCGTGATCGATCCGATCCGTGCGGCACGCCAGGCCAAGAGCGGACACCAGCTCGGCGACCCGGCCAAGGCGGCGCAGGTGATCCTCGACATTGCCGGCGATGCCAACGCGCCGGCCCATCTCCTGCTGGGCAGTGATGCCGTCAAGCTGGTGCGCGAAAAGCTGGCGCGGATGGGCGAGGAAATCGACGCATGGGAAACGATCTCGGCATCAACGGATTTCCGGTGAACGATCTTGCGTGAGAGTCCGATGTCGTTGAGATAGTGTGATGCCTGGATCGATCGCGACACTATCCATCGGGAAGAGGCGAGATCATGCGGCCCGAGGGCCGCATTTTTTACGAGAAGAGCGCTGCATGTTTCTGCGGTCAGGACTGGTCAGCAGGGTTTCATCGGACGGTCATATTCGGTTGCTAGATTGCAAGCCCCCGTGTCTTCGTCACTCTTTCCCTCACCCTCACAGGAGTCGCCATGCCAGACCGCAACCCGCCAGCCGACCACAGCCGCCGCCGCTTCCTGCGCGACAGCGCAGTCACGACGATTGCCGCCACTACCACCTTGGCCGCACCCGCCGCATTTTCCGCCGCCCCCGCCATCGTCACTTCCGAGCGCCTGCGCCCGCAATTCCCCGGCGGCATCATGAGCGGCGATGTCACCCGCGACAGCGCCATGATCTGGGCGCGCGCCGACCGCAATGCGCGCATGCTGGTCGAGTATTCCACCCGCGAGGATTTCAGCAACCCGGTGCGCATCGCCGGTCCCACCGCACTGGCACGCGAGGACTACACTGCCCGCGTCGACCTGCGCGGCCTGCCGGCCGGTCAGCGTCTCTACTACCGCGTGCGCTTCCAGGACCTGGTGCATGAGTCCGCCCTGAGCGAACCGCTGACCGGCAGCCTCATGCTGCCCGCCACCACGCCTGCCCAGGCGCGCGACATCACCTTCGCCTTCTCGGGCGACGAAGCGGGCCAGGGCTGGGGTATCAACGAACAGTGGGGCGGTTATCGCGTATATGAAAGCATGCGCCGCTTCCGTCCGGATTTCTTCATCCACTCGGGCGACCAGATCTATGCCGATGGCCCCATCCAGGCCGAAGTGAAGCTGGAGGACGGAACGCTGTGGCGCAACGTGGTGACCGAAGCCAAATCCAAGGTCGCGCAGACGCTGGACGACTATCGCGGCAACTTCGCCTACAACATGCTGGACGCCAACAAGCGCCGCTTTGCCGCCGAGGTGCCCTTCCTGGTGCAGTGGGATGACCACGAAGTCCGCAACAACTGGTATCCCGGCCAGGTGATCGGTGCCGCCGAAAAGCGCTACGACGAACGCAACATCGATGTGCTCGCCGTCCGCGCGCGCCAGGCCATGTTTGAACACAATCCCTTCCGCATCGACAGCGCCGATCCTTTCCGCATCTACCGTGCCTTCAACCACGGTCCGCTGCTGGACGTGTTCATGCTGGACGAGCGCAGCTATCGTGGCCGCAATTCTCCCAATCGCCAGAAGGGCGGCCATGATGCCGACTTCCTCGGTCCCGAACAGATGCGCTGGATCAAGCAGGCGCTGCTGCGTTCGCGCTCGACCTGGAAGCTCATCGCCAGCGACATGCCGCTCTCCATCGTGGTGCCGGACCTGAACCCTGATGTGCCCCAGGGAACCTTCGAGGCCTGGGCCAATGCCGACAACGGCAAGCCCTCCGGGCGCGAACTGGAAGTAGCCGAACTGCTGCGTTTCATCAAGCAGCACGATATCAAGAACGTGGTGTGGGTCACGGCCGACGTGCACTACGCCTCGGCCACGCACTACGCGCCCGAGCGTGCGCAGTTCACCGACTTCAAGCCCTTCTGGGAATTCGTCGGCGGCCCCATCAATGCGGGGACCTTCGGGCCGGGCGAGATCGATCGCACCTTTGGTCCGGATGTGCGTTTCGTCAGCATCCCGGCGGACATGAAGCAGAACCGTTCGCCAGCCGAGCTGCTGCAGTTCTTCGGCATCGGCAAGATCGACGCGAAGAGCAAGACCCTCACCGTCACGCTGCACAACACCGACGGCAAGGAAATCTACAAGGTGGAATTGCCGCCCGAGGCCTGATCGCCTGCAGGGAGTACGGGCAGAATCGGACCGGACTCAGCCCGGTCCGGCAAGCTTGCGCGAGATGTTCGCGCAGGCTTGCAGCAGCGGTGTCACATACGCCTGCTGCGCATCGGGCAGGCGGCGATAGAGCGGAATGCTCACGCTCACGCAGGCCACCGGCACGCCATCGGCACCGACGATGGCAGCACCGTAACAAAAAATCTGCGCTTCGTTTTCTTCACGATCTTCGGCGTAGCCGCGCGTGTGGGTCTCTTCGACATCGGCGCGCAGCGCCTCCAACGTGGTGTGTGTGTTGGATGTGAAGGCTTCCAGATGCAGCGTGCGCATCAGGCGTTCGCGCTGCGCTTGCGCCAGCCCGGCCAGATAGGCTTTCCCCACCGAACTCGAATACAAGGTCACGCGCGTGCCGATGCGCGAATCCATGCGCACGGCTTGGGGACTCTCCAGCTTCTCGATGTAGACCATGCTGTGATCGCTGGGCACGGCCAGGTGCACGGTCTCGCGCGTGATGTCGCGCAGCTGGCGCAGCGACTCGATGGCCGTGGTGCGGATGTCGCTGCGGTCCCAGGCACGGCTGGCCAGATGGATGAGGCGTGGCCCGACTTCATACTGCTTGCTGCGCGGGTTTTCCACCACCATGCCCTCGGCCATCAGCGCGCCCAGGATGCGATACACCGTCGGACGCGGATAGCCCGACAGCGCCGCCAGTTGCGCAATGGAGAGCGGCGCTTCCTGATCGGCGATCAGCTGCAGCACCGCCATGAACTTGGAGAAGGCGGCAGTGCCCGCGATCTTGTTGTCGTCAGCTTGTTTGTCGTGGTCGGGCATGAGCGCGGGATCGTGGGGCAGGAGTGGATCAAGGACAGGGGCAGGATTGCGTACAAGATTCAGTACGGAAATCCGTACAGAATTCTGTACCGAATTCGCGCCAGATTATAGCCGAGCCCATATGCAAAAAATCCCGCGCCGTCTGGAGCCGGCGCGGGCAAATGGCATTGCACGTGAAAAGATTGCGTTGGCCTCAGGCCACCAGATAGCCGCCATCGACCGGTACGATGGCGCCGGTCATGAAGGAAGCCGCCGGCGAACACAGGAAGGCCACAACATTGCCGATGTCTTCCGGCTTGCCCCAGCGGCCCAGCGGCGTACGCGCGAGGATGGGGCCGGCACGCACCGGGTCATCCTGCAGGGCCTGGGTCAGCGGCGTGGCGATCCAGCCGGGGGCTACCGCATTGACGCGGATGCCGTCAGCCGCATAGGCGATGGCCAGCGACTTGGTCAGCTGCGCCACGCCGCCCTTGCTGGCGCTGTAGCCCGGCACCAGTCCGCCGCCGAAGAAGCTGAGCATGGACGCGGTATTGACGATGCAGCCACCGGATTGCTTCAGCAATGCGCGGCTGGCAGCGCAGACGCGCATGGTGCCGGTGAGGTTCACGGCGATGACCTGCTCGAAGACATCCGTTTCCAGTTCCTCGCCACGCTTGATGATGCCGGCGCAGTTGACCACGATATCGAGTTGCGTGAGACCGCTCAGCACCGCGCGCACGCTGTCTTCGCTGGCCACGTTCATCTCGGCCAGGGTGATGCCGCTGCCCTCGAATGGCGCATGCACAAAGGGCGGCAGGCCGGCGGCAATGACGTGCGCGCCCAGTGCGGCGAGCTGGCGTGCAACGGCTGCGCCTATGCCTTGGGTGCCGCCGGTAACGAGGGCGGTCTTGCCCTGAAGCAGGTCGGGAATGAAGCTCATGAAAATTCCTTCTGGTGAGTGGCAGGAGACTGGCTGGATGCCGCTACCCGTCGGGCGGCGGCATCGGGTCAGGCTACTGGGGCATGAAGCATTGCGTCATGCGGCGTGCGCCTCGATCGGCTTGTCCACCACGAACATGTAGACCAGCGCAGCGGCAAAGGCCACGGCGGCACTGATCAGCAGGGCATTGACGAAGGAGTGGGTCTGATCCACCACCACGCCCGTGATGACCGGGGCCAGCGAGCCACCGAGATAGCCGCCGAAGTTCTGCATGCTGCCCAGCGAGGCCACCAGGCGGCGCGGAATGGCCACCGACACCAGCGCCCAGGCGCCGCCGGACGCCATGTTCACGAAGGCCATGGCCAGCGAGATGTAGACGATGGCCATGGTGGTGCTGGGCGTGTAGGCGGCCGGAATGGTGAAGGCGCCGGCACCGATGAGGCCCGCGCAGATCGGCCACTTGCGGCTGCGGATGGCGGGCATGCCGCGCTTCATCAGGCCATCGGCGATATAGCCGGAGGAGAGCATGCCCAGCGTGCCGAAGATGTAGGGGATCACCACCACCCAGCCGGTGCGGGCGATGGAGAGATGGCGTTCATGTTCGAGGTAGGCCGGCAGCCAGGTGAGGTACAGCCACACCATGTAGATCACGCCCATGAAGCCGAACAGCATGCCCCAGGTAGTGCGGTAGGTGAACAGACTCTTCCATTCGGCCCAGCTCAGCTTGGCATTGGCGTTGGGATCCTGGTCGTGGTCATCGGCGAGATAGAGCACTTCGGAAGGCGTGAGCTGGACTTCGTTGCGATTCCGGTAAAACAGGTACCAGCCCACCGAGACGGCGATGCCGAGCAGGCCCATGATGATGAACATCATGCGCCAGCCGAAGGACAGCATCAGGATCGTGAGGATGGGCGGGGCCAGTGCCGGGCCGATGGTGGAGGAGGCCACGAAGATGCCGGTCGGCCCGCCGCGCTCGCGCATGGCGAACCATTCGGACACCACCTTGGCTCCCGCCGGGAACTGCGGCGCTTCGCCCAGGCCGAGGAACACGCGCGCCACCAGGAATTGCTGCAGCGTATGGACGAAGCCGCCCGCCAGTTGCGCCAGCGACCAGATGAACATGCCCGCGCCCAGCATCACGCGCGCGCCGAACTTGTCGAGCATGGCGCCGATGGGCAGTTGCGAGAAGGCATAGGCCAGCGAGAAGGCCGACAGCAACAGGCCCATCTGCGAGGCCGAGAGGTTGAGCTCCTGGCTCACCGAATGATTGGCAATGGACAGCGTGCTGCGGTCCAGGTAGTTGACGATGCCCGCCAGCATCAGGAAGCTCAGTGCCACGAGCTGTATGCGTTTGAGCCGGGGGCTCTTTTCCTTTTGGACTTCCATGGTGTGCGTCTCCAGTGTGAATGATGTGCTGCCATTGGCGTGCTTCGTAACGGCCGCGTCTGTCGCGCAGCTCGCTGTCGAGGACAGGTTCGAAGCGTCATGCAAGGATGCAGTCTTGAGGACGGTGTGGAGTCCGTCCCTGCGTGTTGCTTGTCCGGCGCTGCCCGGGCGGCGGCTGCCTGCCCAGGCACGCGATCCTTGCTTGCCCGGATGATTCTGGTGGCCGAGCGGCAAGCCGCTCAGTAAGTTGCGCGTCCGCCCGAAAGATCGAACACCGCGCCGGTGTTGAAGCTGCAGGAACCGGAGCACAGCCATGCGCACATGTCGGCGACCTCATCGACGCTGCCCAGGCGATGCATGGGGCTCTTGGCGATCATGGTCTGCACATGGGCCGGCGACATCTGCTCCAGCAGTGCGGTCTTCACGGCGGCCGGTGCAATGGCGTTGACCAGCACGCCGGTCTCGGCCAGCTCCTTGCCCAAGGACTTGGTCAGCGCCAGTACGCCCGCCTTTGCGGCGCTGTAGGCCGAGGCATTGGGCGTGCCTTCCTTGCCGGCCAGCGAGGCGATGTTGACGATGCGTCCGCGTCCGGCCGCGCGCATGGCCGGCGTCACGCTGCGGCAGGCATGGAAGACGCCCAGCAGGTTGACCTGCACGATGCGATGCCACTCACCGACGTCATACTCGTCCAGCGGCACGGTCGGACCGGCGTAACCGGCGTTGTTGATGAGGAAATCGATGCGCCCGGTGTCGCCCAGCAATCGCTGTGCGGCCTGCATGACCGCAGCGGCGTCGGTGATGTCGAGGCTTTCTTGCCGATAGGGCGAGGCCGGGTCGTGCAACTGGTCCCAGACGACCACCTGCGCGCCGCCAGCGGCCAGGCGTGCGCTGATGGCTGCGCCGATGCCGCCATGGCCGCCGGTGACCACGGCCACGCAGCCGCCAAAGTCATGGGATGCGCGGGAATAAGTCATGTCACGCATCCTCAGCGCACGAAGCGATCGACGTAGTCGCTGCCCAGGCCGACCGCTTCATAGTGCTTGCGGCACATGTCGAGCTTGGTGAAGACATCCTCGTAGCCTTCGAACTTGCCCCAGGGGTCGCAATAGAACATGACGCCGGTGATGTGGAAGTAGGTGATCATCTCTTCCACGTCTTCGGGCACGTAGAGGGTATGGGTCTCGCCCGGCGGTTCAAAGACGTAGCTGCCCTGTTCGGCGATCCAGTCATGTTCCAGATAGCGCCAGCGGCCTTTGAGCACCATGCCGTGCACCGGCGCCGGATGGCGGTGGCGCGACAGCACGCCGGACTTGCGCACGCGCAGCAGGTTGGTCCAGTAGCCCTGCGAGACATTCAGGCAGAGCGGACGGAACCAGACATTCTCGGCTTGCGGCACCCACACGCGTTCGTCCTCCGGGACCGCCGGATTGACCACGATCTCCAGTGGCGCTTCCTTGGGGTTGGGGAACTGGTAGGGCTTCATCTTCAGATCGGCGGGCATGGGGGTGCCGGTGGCTGTCATGTGGGGTCTCCTGATGTTCTTCTGTTGAATCCGGAATTTGTTCAATATATGGACAAAGCGTTCGCCATATGGTCAATGTCGACGATAGAAGACGGTGTGTCAATGGCGCTTCAGCCCGGACAGGCCCGCCAGAAAGCGAGCCAGAATCGCATGCGCCGGTCTGCTCCACTGCAATTGCGCGCGCGTGCAGCGTCCGCAAGACGAGCCTGCAAGCTTGTGTGAGGATGCATGAAAATTATGCATGGCTGCCGTTCAAGCCAGCCTGCGGGAGAGCATGGGCGCGCTGCGAGAACGGCTGCGTTGCTGCCGCCGTGGGATCAGGCGATCAGGCCTCGGCCGGTCCGGACCAGTGCACCTGCGCGAAGGCTTCGGACAGAAAGTCCAGCATCGCCCTGACCTTGGCCGGCAGATGCGCGCGGCTGGGGTAGACCGCGTAGATGCCGAGGTCCGGCACGGTGTAGTCGGTGAGCAGCGGGACCAGCTGTCCGCTGCGCAGGTACTGGTCGATCATGAAGGTCGGCTGGCGCGTGATGCCGATGCCGCCCAGCGCTGCCTGCACGCAGCTGTCGCCATTGTTGACGTGCATGCGCGCATTGACGCGCACGCTCACCGGACCTTCCGGCCCGCTGAACTGCCACTCGTCCTTGCCGTGGTTGTAGCTGTAACTGATGATCTGGTGTTGTGCCAGCTCGTGCGGATGGCGCGGCGTGCCGTGCTGTTCAAGGTAGTCGGGGGAAGCGCAGATGGGCAGGCTGGTGCTGGTGAGCTTGCGGTGGATCAGCGTGGAATCGGCCAGACGGGCGATGCGGATCGCCAGGTCATAGCCTTCGTCGATGATGTCGACGATGCGGTCCGAGAGGGTGATGTCCAGTTCCACTTCCGGATGGCGTTCCAGGAAGATCGGCCACAGCGGTGCCAGGTGCAGGATGCCGAAGGTCACGGGGGCATTGATGCGCAGCAGGCCGGCGGGCTTGGCGCTGCCGGCCAGCAGCAGGTCATCGGCTTCTTCCAGCGCTGCAACTATCTGCTTGCAGCGTTCCAGGTAGAGGCTGCCGGCTTCGGTCAGCGAGAGCCGCCGGGTGGTCCGCTGCATCAGGCGCGAACCCAGGCGCGCTTCCAGTTCCAGTACCGTGCGTGAGACGGCGGCCTTGGAGATGCCCAGCGCGTCGGCCGCCTTGACGAAGCTGCCGAGGTCGGCCACGGCGATGAAGCATTCGATTTCACGCAGTTTGTTCAAATCGTGTTTTCCCCGAGAGGGCGCTGCGCTGGCACCCCCCGGAACAGACGGCGGCTCAGGCAGCTGCCGGAAGTTGTGCCAGCAGGCGGGCGCCGGTGCCGAAGGCGAAGGCGTCCATGCGCAGGCTATGATACGTCGAACCGCTGTCGAGGTGTACCAGCTGTGTCCAGTCATCGGCCGCGCCCATGGCGAAGAACAGGCTCAGCAGGTGTTCGTCGCTGGGATGCGTGCGCACCGCATGCGGGGCGGTGGTCCGGTAGCCGAACAAGGCCTGCAGGTCGCCGGCCTGCATGCGGTCGAGGAACCAGCGCAGGAATTCCAGCGTATGCGGGGCATCGCCTCCCTCGATCTCGTTGCGGCGCAGTTCGCGCAGGTTGTGCGTGAAGCTGCCCGAGCCGACCAGCAAGATGCCTTCCTTGGCCAGCGGCGCCAGCAGGCGGCCGACCTGATAGTGATATTCCGGCGGCTGCTGCGATTGCAGCGACAGCTGGATCACCGGCACATCGGCTTGCGGATAGAGATAGCGCAGCGGCACCCAGGCGCCGTGATCGAGGCCCCAGCCGCCATCGGTATTGGCCGGCAGGCCGCCGTCGCGCAGGCGTTGCGCCACGTGCTCGGCCAGCGCCGGTGCGCCGGGGGCGGGATAGTCCAGTTCATAGAGTTCCTGCGGGAAACCACCGAAGTCATGGATCACGCGCGGCTTGGCCTGGTGGCCCACGCGCGGCGTGAACGTCTCCCAGTGCGGCGACACCATCACGATGCCACGCGGACGCGGCAGCGTCGCACCGATGCTGGCCAGCAGCGGCCCGGTGCGGCCCGGTTCGACGGCCAGCATGGGCGAGCCGTGCGAGACGAACAGCGAGGGCAGGGGAAGGCTATCGACGGTGCTGGAGAGAGTGGACACGGTGGACATGATGGTTTCCTTGTGAATCGCTATAAACGATATAAAACATTTAAAACATTTAAAACGTTTGGAACATCGACTGCTTTGATGCGGTTTGGAACTTTGTCGCCGGATGGCGTGCGCCGGGCACGGGCCCGGCGCTGATCCTGCGAGAGATTGTTGGCTGATGATGCCATCAATGCGCCATCAGCGCTGCGCTTCACGCTTCAGGGCAAATGCGCCATCACCCAGCAGGAACACGGCAATCAGGCCGACGATCCAGAGCGCCAGGTATTCCCAGCCGCCCTTGGGATTGGTGAAGAAGAAGCCGGCCTTGCCATGCACCAGCACGATCGCGCCCAGCAGGTCCGCTGCCAGCGGCAAGGCCAGCCAGCGACCGTAGAAGCCCAGCACCAGCGCGATGCCGCCCACCACTTCCAGTGCCATGACCGGATAGGCGAACCAGCCCGGCACGCCCAGCGAGGCGAAGAAGCCGACGGTCCCGGCGGGTGTGAAGACGAACAGTTTCAGGCCGGCGTGGACCAGGAAGAAAATGCCCATGGTGACGCGCAGCAGGAAGGCGGCGTAGTCGGCACGGGTGTTGACGGTAACGGTGGTCATGGTGATCCCGGAAAAGTGTGGAGTGGATGAAGGATGGCGAGCGTTGCGCTTTTGCTTTTTCTTGCATGCGCAACGGCAGTCGCCAAGTCCACACTGTAGGGAAGAAGGCAGGCCGGATAAACCGGTGGCGGCGGGATGGATTGTCTTGGAGAAGTTGACAATCCATCCGCGCCGGAGAGCATCAGTCTTCGCTGTCGCGCGAGACCGGCTTGGCTTCCTCGCGGCGGTTGTAGCCGGCCACCATGTCGAAGCGGAACAGGCGGCATTCCAGGGCGCCGTTGAAGAACGGGGTCTTGCGGGCTTCCTTGAGGCGCATCAGCTTGGGCAGGCCGAGGTCGGCCGAGAACAGGAACACGCTCCAGCCGGCAAAGCGCTGCTTCAGGGTGCTGGAGAAGGCGCTGAAGAACTGCGTGAACAATTCCTCGGTCGGCAAGGCACGGTCGCCGCGCACGCCGATACGTTCACCGTAGGGCGGATTGGAGAGAATGATGCCGACCAGCGGCTTGCCCTCGGCATCGACCGGCGGCTTGATTTCCTGCGCTTCGATCTGCTTGAGCGGCACTTCGAAATGCACGCCGGCGCGTACCAGGTTCTTGCGGGTCAGTTCCACCATGTCGCCGGAGATGTCGCTGCCGAACAGCGTGGGCGTGGTCGGAATCGGATTGGGTTTGAAATCGCCCTTGATGGCGAACCAGGCATCGGCATCGAAGTTGCTGAACTTCTCGAAGGCGAAGCGGCGGCGCGCGCCCGGCGGCACGCCGGCGATGATCTGCGCCGCCTCGGCCAGGATGGTGCCGGAACCGCACATGGGATCGAACAGCGGCACGCCCGGCTTCCAGCCGGCGGTACGCAGCAGGCCTGCAGCGAGGTTCTCGCGCAGCGGCGCATCACCGGTTTCTTCGCGCCAGCCGCGCTTGAACAGTGCCTCGCCCGAGGTATCGAGATAGACCGTGAAATTGTGGGCATCGACGAAACCGGCGATGCGCATGTCAGGCGTGCGCGTATTCACCGATGGGCGCAGCTTGAACTGGTCGAGGAAGCGGTCGCAGATCGCATCCTTGATCTTGAGGGTGCTGAACTCCAGGCTGCGCAGGGGCGACTTCACGGCGGTCAGGTCCACGCGGATGGTGTGCGAGACCTTGAACCAGTCTTCCCAGGCTTGCGCCAGGGTGAGGTCGTAGATGTCGTTCTCGTTCTTGTAGGAACCATGGCCCATGCGCAGCAGCACGCGGCTGGCGATGCGCGAGTGCAGGTTCATCTGGTAGGCCGCCAGCAGGGTGCCGGAGCAGTGCACGCCACCGGGAACCTGGTTGTGCACCTTGAGGTTGGCGGCAGGGCCGGCGTGCTCGGCGATCTCGTTGAGTTCTTCCGCCAGGGCCGTTTCCAGGCCGCGCGGGCAGGGACAGAAGTAAGAGTAATTGGTGTCGGGAGATTGCATGGGAGTACCTTTTATCCGTTGGAAAACAAAGTAACAAAAATGAAAAAAGCCGGACTGCGCGGCTCGCTGCGCAGTCCGGCGTCATTGTACGCTGGCCGCTCAGCCTTTCACGAAGGCACGCTCGATGAAGTCCAGGCGATCCTGGCCCCAGTAGCCTTCACCGTCGTAGACGTACCACGGCGCACCGAAGATGCTGGCGGCATTGGCCTCATCGGTGAAGCGGTCGAATTCGGCCTGCACGCTGGCCGTTTCGGCCGACTTCAGCAGGGCCGCGCCATCGTGGTCATGGGCATTGGCGATGGCGACCAGGGTGTCGTGGTCGGCGATGTTGCGTTGTTCTTCCCACACGGCGCGCATGATGGCGCCGGTCAGGCGCAGTGCGGCGGCGGTGCCGTGGGCCAGCTGGGTGGCGATGATCAGGCGCGCCGCATTGTCGCTGTTGACCGGGAAATAGGTCGGCTGCAGTACCATGGGCTTGCCCAGGAATTCGCTCCAGCGTGCCAGTTCCTTGAGGCGATAGGCCTGGCGCTGCGGTGCGCGCTTGGCCAGCGGCAGGCCGCCGGAGACACCGAAGATCTTGGACAGATCGAAGGGCTTGGGCAGGATCTGCACCTGGTATTTTTCGGCGAGGGCGACGAAACGATCGTGGCCCAGGTAGGCGAACGGTGAATGCGGCGCGAAGAAGTACTCACAGACTTTGCTCATGACCGGCTCCGGAAGGATGAGTGTGGAATGTAGCGGACGAAGACTGCTGAGATAGTTGCAGAATGATCAGAACGGCTTGACCACCACCAGGATCACGATGGCCAGCATCAGCAGCACCGGCACTTCGTTGAACCAGCGATACCAGACGTGGCTGCGCACGTTCTTGCCGTGTTCGAATTTCTTGAGTAGCGAGCCGCAGGCGTGCTGGTAGCCGATCACCAGCACCACCAGGAACAGCTTGGCATGCAGCCATCCATTGCCGGGGCCCTTCCAGAACGACCAGGTGATGGCCAGCAGCCACACGCCCAGCACCAGCGCCACCAGCGAGATCATGCCGGTGAAGCGGTACAGGCGGCGCGCCATGCCCAGCAGGCGTTCGCGCGCGACCAGGTCGGTCTCCTGCGCCAGGTTCACGAAGATGCGCGGCAGGTAGAACAGGCCGGCGAACCAGGAGGCGATGAAGACGATGTGCAGGGCTTTGATCCAGAGCATGCTATTTTTCTCCAAAGAGCTTGGACTTTAACGTCGCTTCAAACTGATCGAATGAAGCAAGTCCTCTTAAACCGGAAAAGTCGGTGGTGAGTTCAGCGACGCGCAAGCGCTGCTTGTCGGGCGAAAATTTCTTCAAGGCACGAGCGTTTAGCTCTGAAGCCGCTTTGAGTGCATCAAATAAAATCTGTTTGGGATTTTTGTTTCGTTCCCATTCTCTCTTGCCGGGGATGCCGAGTTCGGCTCTTCCATTGGGGTTTCCGGCTGCTGAGCGAATTGCATGCTCATCGCTCAGCAGCCACGCTTCCGTCATACGCATTGGGATGATCGGGACATGGTTGTGGGTCAATTCCGTGAAAGCCGATGCAATTTCAGATTCGCGCTTTTCCAGTGACTCACTTTCCGAATCACGATGCACGAACAAGACATCGCAAGGATACGCACGGATTGCCGCTGATACTCGCTCCGATAGTTCGCTTCCGACGGGTCCCAGATGACGAGCAAATTGGGGCGTGATGCCAATGGAAGGATCTTGCTGGGTGATGGCCCAATCGATGACGTGCATCAGGGCTGCGTCGGACGTTCCATCAGCCAGTAGCGTATACGAAATCAATTCACTGTCCCCTTAGCGTCCGATCATGCCAAGCTGGTGGCGCAAGAAATGACGCACCGTTTTTCCCTCTTCCATTTGCTCTTCAGAATCCTCAACGTTGAGAAAGTCCAGCAATGCGCCATAGCCTATCGGGGGGTGGCCAAGGCCACACATTGCGGCTTCACGCCAAGTTTGGGTGACTGCGGTAAAGCGAGAGAGCTGCGCGCCGTCCTTCTTGATGGCTTGTGAAACGACCAGATCGTCAGTAACAATTTTCTCAATCACCAATGGAGAATGGGTGTTGATGATGACCTGTCGAAGAGGATTATCCGTGCTATCGACCGGTACAAGAGGATCTGCCGTCATTCGATAAAGCAATTGAATCATCGCGGAAATTCGTGCTGGGTGAATGCCATTTTCAGGCTCTTCCAGGCAGATGACGCCACCGCTGTCGGAGTCCGCTCCGATAATCGACAAGGCCAGAAACCGCAATGTCCCGTCCGATAAGGCTCGGGCTTCATGCCTGATGCCTGTCGTCGTTTCCAGATACAAAGTCTTCGACTGACGAGGCTCGTCAATGTCAACGGAGACATTGGCGACGTCAGGAAGCAAATTGGCCAATTCGTTTGCGATCTCTGCATTCTTCCCGGCGATCTTCTCCAACCGGGAAAGCGTTGCCGGAAGATGCTCGCCAATGGGGGAGACTTTACTCACCGAGACAAAGTCATCAGGACGGCGCAATGCAGAGGGTTCCAACTGCAACAAAGTCCAGGACTGAATTTCGCGGCGGGCCGCGAGAGCCGTCGGACGATCGATGCTGTTGATGCCGCTTAGTGCGGTTCTCTCGGTGTTCGCAAGCGGAATGGTGACGGGATTCCCGCCTTTCTGATCTTGTCTGACTTTCAGAACCGGATGGCCGTCTTCGACATCCGTGTAAATAAAATTGATTTTGCTCCCGCCGTGGTAAACGGAATCAAAAAACTCCTTGCTATGTTCGAAGCCAAGTCTATTTCGTGCTTCACCCTTTTGAACGAAGGTCAGCACCTCTCGCGTCAGCTCGATGCCTTCGGGGCCCTTATCCGTGGCCGGCAGATACCTCAGGACCAGGTTGTATTTCAAATAGGTGACCTTGGGGCTGGCTTCCCTGCGGTAGTCATCAATCACCTTCGGGCTGACAATGAACTCTGCATCGAATTCGATTTCTTCCGCCTGAGAGGAAATCGTTTTTGTAAATAAAGAACGGATATCGCTGCGGTTGTGGCCATCCCGGTTTCGGACCCGATTGGCGGCCTCAATGATGGACTTATCTGCCAAATCCTTCAGAAACAGAATCGCATCAAAAAGATTGGATTTGCCCACGCCATTCGTACCCGCGATGCAGGTGAATGGTCCGAAGGCAACGTCGATATCTTCCAGACTCTTGAAACCCCTAACTTTTAAGCGAGTCAGCATGTGCGTTCTTCCGAAATGAGTTACTGGCGGACCTGTCCCTGGCCCAGCACCACGTATTTCAGCGAGGTCAGTCCTTCCAGTCCCACCGGGCCGCGTGCATGCAGCTTGTCGTTGGAGATGCCGATCTCCGCGCCCAGGCCGTATTCGAAGCCATCGGCAAAGCGGGTCGAGGCATTGACCATGACCGAGGCCGAATCCACTTCGCGCAGGAAACGCATGGCGCGCGTGTAGTCCTCGGTGATGATGCTGTCGGTGTGCTGCGAAGAATGGCGATTGATGTGCTCGATGGCCTCATCCATGTCGGCCACCACTTTCACGGCCAGGATGGGGGCCAGGTATTCGGTGTCCCAATCCTCTTCGGTGGCCGCCTTGAGCAGCGGGTAGCCGGCCAGGATCTCGGCGGCTTCCGGATCGCAGCGCAGTTCCACTTCCTTGACGCGATACAGTTCGGACAGCGGCGGCAGGATGGCGGCGGCGATGTTGCGCGACACCAGCAGGGTTTCCATGGTGTTGCAGGTGCCGTAGCGATGGCACTTGGCATTGAAGGCCACATCGAGTGCCTTGCGGGTGTCGGCCTTGTCGTCGATGTAGACGTGGCAGATGCCGTCGAGGTGCTTGATCATGGGCACCTTGGCTTCCTTCATGAGGCGCTCGATGAGGCCCTTGCCGCCGCGCGGGACGATCACGTCCACGTATTCCTGCATGGTGATGAGCGCACCCACGGCAGCACGGTCGGTGGTCTCGACTACCTGCACTGCCTGTTCCGGCAGACCGGCACCGGCCAGTCCTTCCTTGACCAGCTTGGCCAGCGCCTGATTGCAGTGGATGGCTTCAGAGCCGCCGCGCAGGATGGTGGCGTTGCCACTCTTGATGCACAGGCCGGCGGCATCGACCGTCACGTTCGGACGGGCTTCGTAGATGATCCCGATTACGCCCAGCGGCACGCGCATCTGGCCGACCTGGATGCCGGTGGGGCGGTACTTCATGTTGCTGATCTCGCCGATGGGATCGGGCAGGGAGGCGATCTGCTCCAGGCCTTCGGCCATGGTGGCGATGGCCTTGTCGGACAAGGTCAGGCGATCCAGCATGGCTTCGGCCAGACCGTTGGCGCGGGCAGCGTCCAGGTCCAGCGCATTGGCCGCACGCAGGGCGTCAGCGTCGCGGCGGATGGCGGCCGCGATCAGCAGCAGCGCCTGGTTCTTGGCAGCGGTATCGGCGCGCGCCATGGCGCGCGAGGCAGCACGGGCCTGCTGGCCGATGCGGTTCATGTAGAGGTCGATGTTTTCCATGCAGTTTTCTCCGGGGCGCGATGCGCGCGTCGGGTTCGATGTTCGGTATTCGATGTGCCGGGTGTACGGCCGGATCAGCGTCCGCGTGCCAGCTTCAGGCCCAGTTGCAGCAAGGCATCCCACGGGTCGCCGGCAAAGCTGCGGGCACGCAGGCCCTTGACCATGCGGTCGACCAGGGCCGCTTCCTGCAGCGCCTGTTCCAGCGCGGCCAGGCTGATGCGGCGCAGGGCCGGCTCCATCAGGCGTTCACGAGGGCCCCAGATGCGGTATTCCTTCAACAGGGCGCCCACGGGTTTGCCCTGGGCCATGCCGGATTTGAGCTTGAGCAGGGTGCGGATTTCTTCGGTGACCGCCCACAGCACCAGCGGCAGCGCCTCGCCTTCGCCCTTCAAGCCGTCCATCATGCGCGTCAGGCGCGCGATGTCGCCCGAGAGCATGGCTTCGTTGAGCTTGAAGACGTCATAACGCGCCACGTTCAGCACCGCGTCCTGCACCTGTTCGAAACTGAGCTTGCCGGGCGGATGCAGCAAGGCCAGCTTCTGGATTTCCTGGTGCGCAGCCAGCAGGTTGCCTTCCACGCGATCCGCGATGAAATCCAGGCAGGCCCGGTCGGCGCTCTGCTGCTGGGCCGCCAGGCGGTTGCCGATCCAGGCCGGCAGCTGCGCGCGTTCCACCAGCGGAATGTCGATGTAGACCGCCGCCTGCTGCAGGGCACCGACCCAGGCCGCTTTCTGCGTGGCCCAGTCCAGTTTGGGCAGGCTGATGATGGTCAGATTGTCGGGCGAGAGATTGGCGGCGTAATCCTGCAGCGCCTGTCCGCCATCCTTGCCGGGCTTGCCGGTGGGGATGCGCAGCTCGATCAGTTTCTTGTCGCCGAACAAGGATTGCGACTGGTTGGCCGCCAGCAGCTCACCCCACTTGAAGCTGCGCTCCACCACCAGTACCTCGCGCTCGGTATAGCCGTTGGCGCGTGCACTGCGGCGGATCTTGTCCGCCGCTTCCAGCGCCAGCAGGTGCTCGTCGCTGGCGATCACGTAAAGCGGGGCCAGCGATTTGCCGAGATGGGCGTCCAGGGAGTCGTGGCGCAGTTGCATGCTGATTCCGCGTGCCGCTCAGGAGTCCGAGTCGGCCGCAGCCTTCTCGTTCTTGATGGCGGTCTTGGAGGCCGACAGGCGACGCAGGATCTGCTGCACCAGGTCGGACTGCATGTCGCGGTAGAGCAGCACTTCCTCGGCCTGCTTGGCCAGTTCCTGGTTCTCGTCATAGGTGATGACGCGGCGCAGGGTGATGGCCGTCGGCGGGATCAGGATGACGCCCTTGGCATCGGTGACCGAGAAGGTGAAACGCTGGAACAGCGCGTATTCACGCACGCGGCCGTTGGTGTTCAGGGTCAGCACCTGGCGGTCGCGGGAATCGGCCAGCACCTTCAGGTTGGCTTCGGCCTCCTTGGGTTCGGACAGCACCTTGGCGCCGCTGGCCTCGATGTTGCGCTTGAGTTCCACCCCGACCGCCGAGTTGGGCGCGAAGCCCAGGTAGATGGTCTTGAAGGGCAGGTCAGCCGCGCCGCGCATATGGAAGCCGCAGGCCGTGAGCATCACGGCCGCCGCCACCAGCAGCAGCCATTGCGAGAAACGCTTGATTTGGACTTGAGCGTGCATGGAGTTCCGTCGTTAAGGTTGGGCCGGATCAGGCAACGATGTTGACCAGCTTGCCCGGCACCACGATCACCTTCTTCGGTGCGCCGGTCAGGAATTTCTTGACGTCTTCGTTGGCCAGTGCGGCGGCTTCGATGGCGGCCTTGTCGGCATCCTTCGGCACGGTCACTTCGCCGCGCAGCTTGCCGTTGACCTGCACCACCAGCTTCAGCTCGCTCTGTTCCAGCGCGGCCGCATCGACCTGCGGCCAGGCGGCGTCGAGGATGTCGCCCTGCGCCTGGGCATAGCCCAACTGCTGCCACAGCACATGGGTGATGTGCGGAGCCACCGGGTTCAGCACGCGCAGGAAGATCGAGAAGCACTCGGCGATCACTGCATCACCGGCCGCACCGGCTGCGGGCTTGGCGGCTTCCAGCGTGTTGAGCATCTTCATGCAGGCCGAGACCACGGTGTTGTACTGGATGCGCTTGAAGTCGTTGTCGGCTTGCTGCAGGACCTTGTGCACCTCGCGGCGCAGGGTCTTCAGAGCATCATCGAGCTGGGCGGCATCGAGTGCACCGGCGGCGGTGATGCGCGCAGCGTTGTTGTAGCCGAAGGCCCAGACGCGGCGCAGGAAGCGGTTGGCGCCTTCCACGCCGGCACCGGACCATTCCAGGGTCTGCTCCGGCGGCGAGGCGAACATGGTGAACAGGCGGGCCGTATCGGCACCGTACTGGTCGATCTGCGCTTGCGGGTCGATGCCGTTGTTCTTGGACTTGGACATCTTCTCGGTGCCGCCGATCATCACCGGCTGGCCGTCTTCCTTCAACACGGCCGAGACCGGACGGCCCTTGTCGTCGAAGGACAGGTCCACGTCAGCCGGGTTGTACCAGGTCTTCTTGCCGGCGGCGTCTTCGCGATAGTAGGTCTCGTTCAAGACCATGCCTTGCGTGAGCAGGTTGGTGAAGGGCTCGTCGAACTTGACCAGGCCGAAGTCGCGCATGACCTTGGTCCAGAAGCGCGCGTACAGCAGGTGCAGCACGGCGTGTTCGATGCCGCCGATGTACTGGTCCATGGGCATCCAGTAATCGTTGCGGGAGTCGACCATCGCCTCGTTGCTGCCCGGCGAGGTATAGCGCATGTAGTACCAGGACGAATCCACGAAGGTGTCCATGGTGTCGGTTTCGCGGCGGGCCGGCTTGCCGCAGCAGGGGCAGTCGACCTTGAGGAATTGCTCATGCTTGTTGAGCGGATTGCCGCTGCCGTCCGGCACGCAGTCTTCCGGCAGCACCACCGGCAGGTCCTTCTCGGGCACCGGCACGTCGCCGCAATCCGGGCAATGGATGATGGGGATCGGGGTGCCCCAGTAACGCTGGCGCGAGATACCCCAGTCGCGCAGGCGGAAGGTCACCTTCTTCTCGCCCAGGCCCTGTGCGGCCAGATCGGCGGCGACCGCGTCGACGGCGGCCTGATAGCCCAGGCCATCGTACTTGCCGGACGCGATGGTCTTGCCGGCTTCCTTGTCGCCGTACCATTCTTCCCAGGCTTCGGTGGAGTAGGTCTTGCCTTCCACGGCGATGACCTGCTTGATCGGCAGCTTGTATTTGCGGGCGAAGGCGAAGTCGCGCTCGTCATGCGCCGGCACGCCCATCACGGCACCGTCGCCGTAGGTGATGAGCACATAGTTGCCAACCCAGACTTCGACCTGCTCGCCGGTCAGCGGATGGGTGACGAACAGGCCGGTCGGCATGCCCTTCTTTTCCATGGTCGCCATGTCGGCTTCGATCACGCTGCCTTGCTTGCATTCGGCGATGAAGGCTTGCAGGGCCGGATTGTTTTCTGCGGCGAGGGTGGCCAGCGGGTGTTCCGGGGCCACGGCGCAGAAGGTCACGCCCATGATGGTGTCGGCGCGGGTGGTGAAGACGAACAGCTTGCCGTCGTTGATCAGCTGGCCGTCCGCGCCCTTGATCTGGTGCGGGAAGGCGAAGCGCACGCCGGTGGACTTGCCGATCCAGTTGGCCTGCATCAGGCGCACGCGTTCGGGCCAGCCGGGCAGCTTGGTCTCGACGTGTTCCAGCAGTTCGTCGGCGTAGTCGGTGATCTTGGCGTAGTACATCGGGATCTCGCGCTTTTCGATCACGGCACCCGAGCGCCAGCCACGGCCGTCGATGACCTGCTCGTTGGCCAGCACGGTCTGGTCGATCGGATCCCAGTTCACGGTCCCGGTCTTCTTGTAGATGATGCCCTTCTCCAGCATCTTCAGGAACATCCACTGGTTCCACTTGTAGTACTCGGGACGGCAGGCCGTCATCTCGCGCGACCAGTCGATGGCCAGGCCCATCGACTGCATCTGCGACTTCATATATTCAATATTGGAATAAGTCCACTGCGCCGGCGGCACGCCATTGGCCATGGCGGCGTTTTCGGCGGGCATGCCGAAGGCATCCCAGCCCATGGGCATCAGGACGTTGTAGCCGTTCATGCGCAGGTAGCGATACATCACATCGTTGATGGTGTAGTTGCGCACGTGGCCCATGTGCAGCTTGCCGGAGGGGTAGGGCAGCATCGAGCAGGCGTAGAACTTCTTCTTGTCGCGGCCTTCCTTGTCGCGGGCGTTTTCGACGGTCTTGTAGGCGTCGATGGCGTTCCAGTGCTGCTGTGCGGACTGTTCAACTTCGGCTGGGCTGTATTTATCTTGCATGACGGGCTGATACGGATGGAATTCGGTTGGGAGGGGACTGCAATTCGAAACCCTGCATTATACCGGCTCACCGCCCCGGCGCGGCATTCCGGCCCGCCCTTGCGCGGCCCCCGCGCCGCCCCGCCCGAAAAAAAGCCCGCCTCGGTGAAGAGGCGGGCCAAGACCCCTGTGCCTGAGCAGGGCGGCAGCAGGGATAGCAGCTACACGGTTCCCGCCTGCGAGGGGGCGACGGACTGGGATGGTGCGCTGACCAGCATGAAGGCTGGCGTGACGTATGAAACCATCGGCAACGGCGGCGTGGCGTGTTCTCGAAATACTTCTTGTTAATTCTCGAAAAATTGTGAAAAAGCAATTTTTTATTGAGGTTGGCTTGAATTTGGCTGCTTCGTTTGACGGGAGATGGAAAGTCGCTGCGAGCCAGCATTTGTGAGGTTTTCGTTCACATTCCACACGGTTTGATGGTCATGAGGGCGTAACAATCGGGCGGCATCATGAAATCGTTTTCATTTGCCCCGGAAACCCCGTGCGTCCGTCCATCAAACAAGTTGCCCATCTGGCTGGCGTGTCCATTGCCACCGTGTCCCGCCTGCTCAACAAGCCGGGGTCGGTCAGTGCGGAAACCGCCGAGAAGATCCACCGCAGCATCGCCGAACTGGGGTTCCGTCCCAATTTCACCGGCCGCAACTTGCGCGCCGGCAATTCGCGCACGGTCGGGGTGGTGGTGCCGACCCTGTCCAACACGGTGTTCGCCCAGTGCCTGCAAGGCATCGAGCTGGCCGCGCGCGCGCTGGACTACTCGGTCATGTTCACCACCACCGAATACCTGCCCGAGGATGAGTCGGCGGCGGTGGAGTTGCTGCTGGGCCATCGCGTCGATGGCGTGATCCTGACGGTGGCCGATGCCGGTGCCAATGCCACGCTGGACCTGCTGGAGCGAGAGCGCATTCCCTTCGTGCTGGCCTACAACCAGCTGGCCTCGGCAGCCGATGCGGATGCCGAGGCCGCCACGCATCGCGCTTCGGTCTCGGTGGACAACCGCGCTGCCGCCTGCGATGCCGTCAGCCACCTGATCGGGCTGGGGCATCGCCGCATCCAGATGCTCTCGGGGCGTTTCAATGCCTCCGACCGCGCCATGCAGCGCTACTGCGGTTATCTCGATGCCATGCAAGCGGCCGGTCTGGCGCCGCTGCCGGCCATCGAGGTCGAGCGCCACACGCTCACCGCTGCCACCGATTACCAGCAGATGATGGCCGACCCCTTGCATCGCCCGACGGCGCTGTTCTGTTCCAACGACCTGCTGGCCCTGAGCGCCATGCGCGACCTGCGCGCGCTGGGCTTGCAGGTGCCGGAGGACATCTCGGTGATGGGCTTCGACGGCATCCCTGTCGGGGCGCTGATGCAGCCGGTGCTGGCCAGCGTGGTGCAGCCCTCCGAGCAGATCGGCGATGTCGCCCTGCGCACGCTGGTCGATGCCATCGAGCGCGCGCTGCCGGCAGCTGCCGCCGCTGCGGCGGTCGAGGAGGCGCCGGTACCGGTCATCGCCGGGGTGCGCCACATCCTTCCGCATACGCTGCGCGAAGGGGGCTCGGTAGCACCGCCTGCACCGGCCTCTTGCTGATGCTGATGTCGTCAAGAATTTGTTGTGCCCTCGTTGTTCAACCCTTAGGAAAGGATCTGACATGTTCCTGAAACGTGTTATTCAAACTGCTGCCGGCGCGCTGTTGCTGTCGGCTTCCCTGGCCGCTTCGGCCCAGACCGCGATCTGCTACAACTGTCCGCCCGAGTGGGCGGACTGGGCTGCGCAGATCAAGGCCATCAAGGACAAGACCGGCATCACGGTGCCGCCCGACAACAAGAACAGCGGCCAGGCCCTGGCCCAGCTGACGGCCGAGAAGGCCAGCCCGGTGGCGGATTTCACCTACCTGGGCGTGTCCTTCGGCATCGAAGCGAAGAACAAGGACCTGGTGGCCGCCTACAAGCCGGCCCACTGGAACGACATCCCCAACGGACTGAAGGATCCTGACGGTTACTGGGTCACCATCCACTCCGGCACCATGGGCATCATGGTCAACGTCGATGCCTTGAAGGGCAAGCCCGTGCCCAAGTCCTGGGCCGACCTGCAGAAGCCCGAGTACAAGGGCCTGATCGGCTACCTCGATCCGGCCTCGGCCTTCGTCGGCTATGTCGGCGCGGTGGCGATCAACCAGGCCATGGGCGGTACGCTGGACGATTTCTCGCCGGCCATCACCTTCTTCAAGAACCTGCAGAAGAACCAGCCCATCGTGCCCAAGCAGACTTCCTATGCACGCCTGATCTCGGGTGAAATTCCCATCCTGCTGGGCTATGACTTCGACGCCTATCGCGCCAAGTACAAGGATCACGCCAACGTGGCGTTCGTGATTCCCTCGGAAGGCACCGTCACCGTGCCCTACGTGGTCTCGCTGGTGAAGAACGGACCGCACCAGGCTGAAGCGAAGAAGGTGCTGGACTTCCTGCTCTCCGACCAGGGCCAGGCGATCTGGGCCAATGCCTACCTGCGCCCGGTGCGTGCGGCGGCGATGTCGAAGGAAGCCGAAGCACGCTTCCTGCCGGCCTCGGAATACGCCCGTGCCAAGGCGGTGGACTACGGCAAGATGGCCGAAGCCCAGCGCAAGTTCGGCGAGCGCTACCTGGCCGAAGTACGCTGAATGCAGACCGCAGGAGCAAGCATGAAGAGCATGATTCCCCCGGCGTCCGGCGCGCCGACCCCGCTGGCCGGCCAGCTGCCGGCGGCGCGTCCGCGCGCAGCCGGCAACGGTGTCTGGCTGTGGTTCGCCGTCCCCGGCCTGACCCTGTTCTGCGCCTTCTGGCTGCTGCCCATGGTGCGGCTGGTCGGCGTGGGCGCCTCGGGACCGGATGGCGCGATGGCCTATCTGTCGGTGCTGACCAACCGCCATTACTTCACCAGCCTGATGTCCACGCTGGCGCTGTCGGCAGTGGTCACGGTCGCCACGCTGGCCATCTCGGTGTTCGTCGGCTTGTTCCTGCAACGCAATCGTTTTCCTGGCCAGTCGGTGTTGCTGGCCATGCTGACCTTCCCGCTGGCGTTTCCCGGCGTGGTGGTCGGCTTCATGGTCATCATGCTGGCCGGACGCCAGGGGCTCATCGGTGCCTTCACCAACTGGCTCTTTGGCGAATCGCTGGTGTTCGCGTATTCGCTGGCGGGGCTGTTCCTGGGTTACCTGTATTTCTCGATTCCGCGCGTGATCCTCACTGTCGTGGCTGCCGCTGAAAAACTCGATCCCTCGCTGGAAGAAGCGGCACGCTCGCTCGGTGCCAAGCCGTGGCAGGTGCTGCTGCACGTGGTGCTGCCCGCACTGCTGCCGGCGCTCATTTCATCGGGGGCGATCTGCTTTGCCACCAGCGTCGGTGCCTTCGGAACCGCCTTCACGCTGGCGGCCAATATCGATGTGCTGCCCATGACCATCTACAACGAATTTACCGGCTACGCCAACTTCGCCACGGCGGCCTCGCTGTCCATCGTGCTGGGCCTGATCACCTGGGCGGTGCTGGCACTGGCGCGTTCGCTCACCGGCAGCGGCGTGGCCGCTGCGGCATAAGGAAGAGCCATGCAAAATCGTTTCCGTTTTTACCTGCAGCTGGGATTCACGCTGCTGGTGTGCGCCTTCCTGGTGGTGCCGGTGGTGCTGTCGATGCTGGCCGGCGTGACCGAGAATTTCTTCGTCGGCTTGTCCAGCGGACTGACGCTGCGCTGGGTGGCCCAGGTGTGGGAGATGTACCAGCCTACCATCTGGCGCTCGCTCATCATCGCGCTGGCCTGCCTGGCGGTGACCCTGGTGGCCGGCGTGCCGCTGGCCTACATGCTGGCGCGCTATCGCGGCGGCCACAGCCGCCTGGCGCGCGTCATCGAAGAGTTGCTCATGATGCCGGTGGCCGTGCCGGGCCTGGCCACCGCACTGGCGCTGATCATGGCTTATGGCCAGTTGCGCGGGTTCCGCGCCAGCATTCTCTTCATCCTGGTCGGCCACGTGATCTTCACGCTGCCCTTCATGGTGCGCCCGGTGCTGGCGGTGATGCAGTCCTCGCAGCTGGCCCAGCTGGAAGAAGCCGCCGCCAGCCTGGGGGCGGGGCGGATGCGCCGCTTCTTCGGCATCGTCATTCCCAATGCCGCCTCGGGCATCCTGGCCGGGGCGCTGATGGTGGTCACGCTTTCCATCGGCGAATTCAACATCACCTGGATGCTGCACACGCCGCTGACCCAGACCCTGCCGGTGGGCCTGGCCGATGCCTATGCATCGATGCGGCTGGAGGTGGGGTCGGCCTATACGCTGATCTTCTTTTTCATGATCATTCCGCTCCTGATCGGCATGCAGTGGGCGACCCAGGCAACACGCAAGAAAGTCAGTCTATGAAGCCCAAGCAAGAAGCCGTTTCCATCCGCCTGCAGCAATGCGCCAAGTCCTTCGCCAATGGCACGCGTGCGCTGCAGCCGCTGGACCTCGATATCCATCCCGGTGAAACCCTGGTCCTGCTCGGTCCCTCGGGCTGCGGCAAGACCACCACGCTGCGCATGATCGCCGGGCTGGAGTTTCCCGATGAAGGCGGGCGCGTGTTCTTCGGCGACGAAGACGTGACCGCACTGCCGATTGAAAAGCGTGGCGTGGGCATGGTGTTCCAGAACTATGCGCTGTTCCCCAACATGAGCGTGGGCGAGAACATCGCCTATGGCATGAAGATCCGCAAGATCCCCGCCGGCGAACGTGCCGAGCGCGTCGAGCGCCTGCTCGAGATGGTGCATCTGCAAGGCCTTTCGCATCGCCGCGTGGACCAGCTTTCGGGCGGCCAGAAGCAGCGTGTGGCCCTGGCGCGCGCACTGGCGATGGAGCCGCGCGTGCTGCTGCTGGACGAACCGCTGACGGCACTCGATGCCAAGCTGCGCGAAGCTGTGCGCAGTGACCTCAACAAGCTGCTGCGCAGCCTCGGCATCACCGCCATCTATGTCACCCACGACCAGGGCGAGGCCATGGCGCTGGGCGACCGCATCGTGGTCATGGAACGCGGCAAGATTTCGCAGATCGGTACCCCGCGCGAGATCTACTATCATCCCGCCAATGACTTCGTGGCCGATTTCATCGGGGCGATGAATCGCGTGCAAGGTATCGTTTCGGGAGATAGATTGCTATTGCCCACAGGGAGCCTGCCGTTGCTCGACAAGCTCGATGCGGCCCAGCAGGGGCAGCAGGCCTGTGCCCTGTTCCGTCCCGAAGATGTCGAGGTGGTGGATGTCACCGAAGCCGATGCGCAGTGCGTGCGCGGCAAGCTGCTCAACACTTTCTTCCTCGGCGACCGTACCCGTTTTGAAATCGAGATTGGCACCGAACGCCCGGTCATTGCCGAGACCAGCCGCCGTGGCTGGTGGGAAGCCGGCCAGCAGATCGCCATCCGCGTGCCGGCCGAAGCACTGGTAAAACTGGCACCGCGTGCCGAGAAGGAGACCGCATGATCCTGGGACAGATTTCCGACCTGCACATCAAGACCGATGGCAAGAAATCCTATCGCGTGGTGGATACCGCCGAAGCACTGCGCCGCTGCGTGCGGCAGGTCAATGCCTTGAAGCAGAAGCCGGACGTGCTGGTCATCACCGGCGACCTGGTGGACTTCGGCAAGCCCTCCGAATATGCCTGCCTGCGTGACTTGCTGGCACCGCTGACCATGCCGTACTACCTGTTGCCGGGCAACCATGACGAGCGCAATGCGCTGCGCGCGGCCTTCCCGGAGCACACCTATCTGCAGCAGGGCGGCGAGCGCATCGAGTATGTGATCGAGGATCATCCGGTGCGCATCATCGCGCTCGATACCGTGATCCCGCGCGCCAGCGGCGGCGAGCTGGCTACTTCCAGCCTGCTGTGGCTGGATGAGGTGCTGGCCCAGCAGCCGGAACGGCCGACCGTGATCGCCATGCATCACCCGCCCTTTACCACCGGCATCGGGCACATGGATGACATGGGGCTGGCCGATCCGCAGGCATTGGAGGCGGTGGTACGAAAGCATCCGCAGGTTGAACGCATCCTGTGCGGCCACCTGCATCGCTCCATTCAGCGGCGCTTTGGCGGGACGCTGGCCACGACTTGTCCGGGCGTGTCACACCAGGTGCAGCTGGACCTGGATCCGCAAGCACCTTCCTGCTTCGTCATGGAGCCGCCGGGATTCCAGTTGCACTGGTGGGATGCGGCTGCGCAGAGCCTGGTCAGTCATACGGCCTTCATCGGGGAATTCGATGGGCCGTACCCGTTTTATGATGGGGATGAGTTGATTGATTGATCGATTGAACGATCGATCGCTTGGTTGATTGATCTCTTTGAGAGATCAATCAGGGCCGCCGCAGCGATGGGGGAGATGAATGGAAAACGGCAATATCACTTCCACACCAGCGCAATGACCGGCGGCTCGCCATAATCCTCGCAGCGGTCATTGATGGCCGTGCAGCAGAATTCCACATCTTCCACCAGGTCCGGCAGGCGCTGGTGCAGCTCGGCGCTGTGGCTGATCTCGATGGTCAGCACTTCCTTGGGTTTGAGCGTGAACTTGCACATGCCGTCCTCATCGCGCAGGTAGGACAGGCAATCGACCCAGGCATCCATGCTGCGGCCATAGAAATCCGGGAAGCCGAAGGCGGCTGCGCTCTCGGTATGGAAACTGTCCCAGTCGGTGATGCGGTCGCCCGCCAGTTGTACGGTGGCCATGCCTGCTCTCTTTCAGTTTGCTTGTCTGTTGCTCTTGCCGCCGCCCTTGGGGTCGGTGACGAAACCCAGCTTGGTCAGCCCCGCACCCTGCGCGGCTGACATCACTTCGGCGATCATTTCATAACGGGTCGACTTGTCGGCCCGCAGTTGCAGCTCGGGCTGCGGTTTCTTGGCCGCAGCAGCCGCCAGACGCGCATCCATGTCCGCTTCGCTGACCGGCTGGTCGTTCCAGTACAGCTTGCCGGCGGCATCGATGCCCAGCGTGATGGTCTCCGGTTTTTCCGGGGCCGGGTTGGACTGCGCGGTGGGCAGGTCCAGCTTCAGGGCGTGGGTGAACATGGGCGCGGTGATGATGAAGATCACCAGCAGGACCAGCATCACGTCCACCATCGGGGTGACGTTGATGTCGGCCATCGGGGCCGAGTTCTGGTTGTCGTTGAATCCGCCGAAACTCATGTGGGACTCCTCTCGGATCGGGTGTCGAAAAAATTATTTGCGCATGCCGCCGACGCGCTCGCCGGTGGTCAGGTAGGCATGCAGGTCATGTGCGAAGCCATCCAGTTCGGCCAGCACCACGCGGTTGATGCGGGTGAAGGCGTTGTAGGCCAGCACGGCCGGGATCGCTACCAGCAGGCCCAGCGCGGTCATGATCAGCGCCTCGCCCACGGGACCGGCGACCTTGTCGATCTGCACTGTGCCGCTGGCCGAGACCGCCACCAGCGCGTGGTAGATGCCCCAGACGGTACCGAACAGGCCCACGAAGGGCGCGGTCGAGCCGACCGAGGCCAGCAGCGTCAGGCCGCGTTCCAGCCGCGCCGAGACGCGGTTGATCTCACGGCGCAGGGTGCGGGTGATCAGTTCGCCCGGATCGGTCGCGGCGTTGAGCGAGGGCGTGCCCTGTTGGCGCGTGCCGATGTCGGCCGCTTCGGCGGCACGCTCGGCCATGGGGGTGTAGATCTGTTCGCTGTCCAGGCGCTGCATGGCGGCAGTGGCGTCGGCCAGGGTCGGGGCCTGCCAGAATTGTTCGAGGGCATTGCTGCCACGGCGGATGCGCCAGGCGGCCCAGGCCTTGGAGAGGATGTAGAACCAGCTGGCGATCGACATCAGCAACAGCAGATAGGCCACCGAGTGCGAAACGGCATCGCCTTGGGCCCAGTAGTGGGCAAATCCAACGTTCTGTTCCATGGTAGGTGCTTTCGGGAAAGACGCCGCGCGCGCGCGGCAGGGAGTCAATGACGGTTGGCTGGGGGTGAGTCGCTTGGAGCGGCGGACCCCAAAAAAATTCGCTGCCGGACCTGGTGGGGCGCGGCAGCGTCGGGCATTTCCTGTGATTGCGGGCTCGGCTTACTTGAAGCCCAGCACATCCTGCATGTCATACAGGCCGGTGTCCTTGTCGGCCAGGAAGCGTGCGGCGCGCAGGCTGCCCATGGCGTACGACACGCGGCTGGAGGACTTGTGCGAAATCTCGATGCGCTCGCCGATGCCGGCAAACAGGACCGTGTGGTCACCGATGATGTCGCCGCCGCGCACGGTGGCAAAACCGATGGAGGACGGATCGCGCTCACCGGTAACGCCTTCGCGGGCGTAGACGGCGACGTCGTCGAGCTTCTTGCCCAGCGCATCGGCGATGACTTCGCCCATCTTCAGCGCAGTGCCCGAGGGGGCGTCGACCTTGTGGCGGTGGTGGGCTTCGATGATCTCGATGTCGTAGCCGTGCGAGAAATTCTTGGCGGCCAGTTCCAGCAGCTTCAACGTGACGTTGACGCCCACGCTCATGTTGGGCGCGGCCATGACGGCGGTGCGCTTGGCGAATTCGGCGATGGCGGCTTTGCCTTCGGCCTCGAAACCGGTGGTGCCGATGACGACCTTCACGCCGTGGGCGGCGCAGTATTCCAGGTGCTTGAGCGTGCCTTCCGGACGGGTGAAATCGATCAGCACGTCAGCACCGGCCAGGCCGCGTGCCAGCTCGGATTCGATGATCACGCCGGTGGTCTTGCCCAGGAACAGGCCGGCATCGGTGCCGATGGCAGGCGAGGCAGGCGTATCCAGGGCGCCGGAGAGGTGCAGGCCCTCGGCGTTGAGGATGGCTTCGATCAGCATGCGGCCCATGCGCCCGGAGGCGCCGGTCACCGCGATATTCAGTGCAGTCATGTAAAACTCGGAAGAAAGAAGTGCGAAGGACGGGGCTTGCCTGGCTTACTTGTTGGTGGCCGAAGAAGGCGCCACCGGCGAGGCGGGCTTGATCTCGCTGTCGTCCTTGGGTTTGTCGCTGAAGCCGGCCTTGGAACCGACCTTGGCGTCAGTGATCAGGGTCAGGTATTCGCTTTCGGTGGGCAGGTTCTGGCCGCCTTCGACGTGATCCAGCAGGTCATCCTTGAAGAACACCGAGACGCGGCTGGTCATGATCTCGCCGTTGCCCTTGGCCAGACGGAAATCGTAGTCCCAGCGGTTGCTGTGGAACATGTCGGTCAGCAGTGGCGTGCCCAGCACGAAGCGCACCTGGTCGCGGGTCAGGCCGGGGCGCAGTTGCGCCACCATTTCCTTGGAGACGAAGTTGCCTTGCTGGATGTCGATGCGGTAGGGCTTGAAGAAGCCGAACAGGCTGTTGCTCTTGCCGGTCACCTTCACGCCCGAGGTATCGGTGGGTGCTGCCTGTTCCGGTGCCTTGGTCGAGGAGCAGCCGGCCAGCGAGACGGCCAGTGCAGCCAGGACGCCGATGGCGGTGGTGTGATGACGGGACTTCATTCGGGAAAGCATGCGCATAAAGATTTCAACCGGGTTGAGCCATGAGCCTAAAGCGCTATATGATAAGCTAGAACTCACTTCTTAAATAGGCATGAGTGCGTTCCGGGTGTAAAAGGGCGTTCCCCACCGCCCCGCCGGAACGGTCCGCCAGGTCTTCCCAGTGGACCGCCGCGCCTGTTCGAGACCAGTAAAACCCGGGAACCCACTCTACCATGCCGAACAATCCATCCGAACTGAAGGCCAGCGGCCTGAAGGCGACCCTGCCGCGCCTGAAGATCCTCGAAATCTTCCAGAACACCTCCGTGCGCCACCTCAGCGCCGAAGACGTCTACAAACAATTGCTGTCCGACAATCTCGACGTCGGCCTGGCCACCGTCTACCGCGTGCTGACCCAGTTCGAACAGGCCGGCCTGCTCCAGCGCAATCACTTCGAGACCGGCAAGGCCGTCTTCGAACTCAACGAAGGCTCGCACCACGACCACCTGGTCTGCCTGGATTGCGGCAAGGTCGAGGAATTCTTCGACGCCGAAATCGAGAAGCGCCAGCTCAAGATTGCCCAGGAGCACGGTTTCGAGATCGCCGACCATGCCCTGGCCCTCTACGGTCATTGCAAAAACTGCAAGAAAGTGAAGAAGTAAGTTTGCTTTCGCTTGCCTGGCTTGATTCCGGCAAGGCTGCATGAAGGAAAATGTAAAAAAGCCATGTGAGGTCTCACATGGCTTTTTTGCGTCCTGGCGCGATGGTTGTGCTGGCAGCGATCAGTGCTGGCTCAAGGCGCTGGAAAGCAGCTTGGCCGTGATGTCGACGATGGGAATGACGCGTTCGTAGGCCATGCGGGTCGGTCCGATCACGCCCAGAGTGCCGACGATGCGGCCGTTGACCTCGTAGGGGGCGGTGACGATGCTCATGTCGTCCATCGGCACCAGCTGGGATTCTCCGCCGATGAAGATCTGTACGCCCGTGGCCTTGCTGGACACATCCAGCAGCTGCAAGAGCCCGGTCTTCTGCTCGAACATGTCGAACAGGCGGCGCAGTGAATTCATGTTGGAGGAGAGGTCGGTCACCGACAGCAGGTTGCGTTCGCCGGAGATGACCACGTTGTTGTCGGCCTCTTCGTTCATGGCGTCGCTGCCGGCTTCGACGGCGGCCTGCATGAGCGCGGTCATGTCGTCGCGCAGCTGGCGCAGTTCGCCCTGCAGGTGGATGCGCACCTGGTCGAAGGACTGGCCGGCGTAATGCTGGTTGATGTAGTTGGCGGCCTGGGTCAGCTGGCTCGGGGTGTAGTCGACGTCGGTCAGGAGCATGCGGTTCTGCACGTCGCCGCCCTGGTCGACGATGACCAGCAGGATGCGCTTTTCCGACAGCCGCAGGAACTCGATCTGCTGGAACATCGATTCGCGCTTGGGCGTCATCACCACCCCGGCGAACTGCGACAGCGAAGACAGCACCTGGGCCGCATTGGTGATGATCTTCTGGGGCGAACCGCTGTGCTGCAGGCGTGCCTGCAGGCGGCCTTCGAGGGCGCTTTCGTCGATGGCCTCGACGGTGAGCAGCGTGTCGACGAACATGCGATAGCCGCGCGGCGTGGGCACGCGGCCGGCCGAGGTGTGCGGGCTGGCGACGAAGCCCATCTCTTCGAGATCGGCCATGATGTTGCGGATGGTCGCTGGCGACAGTTCCAGGCCCGACAGTTTCGACAGGGCGCGCGAGCCCACTGGCTGGCCGTCGGCGATGTACCGTTCGACCAGGGCCTTCAGGAGTGTGCGGGCGCGGTTATCGAGTTGCATGGGGCATATTCTAGCGGCATATCCGGTAAATGTGACGGCCGCATCAGTTCTTCCAGAAATTGAACAAAGGGTCAGGCTTGCGCCTGCAGCCAGTCGTGCAGCTCATGCAGGTCGCGGCAGATGGCGTCGGGCGTGATGCCTTCGGGCAGGGTGCGGTCGAAACGGTTCATCCATACTGCCCGCAAACCGGCCCGCTGCGCACCTTGCACGTCCAGCAGCGGATCGTCGCCCACATAGACGGTGGCAGCCGGGGCGACCTGCAGTGCCTCGCAGGCGGCGTGGAAGATGGCCGGATCCGGTTTGGCGCGGCCGAAGCGATGGGCGGCAATCGAGACCCCGAAGTGCCCGGCCAGGCCGATGCGCTCCAGATCGGCAAAGCCGTTGGAGACCGAACCCAGAGTGAGTTTGCCCTTCATGCGCAGCAGCGCCGGTTCGACGTCATCGAACAGCGCCACCGTGCTGCGCGCTTCGGAGAACAGGGCCATGGCCGGGTCGACCAGCGCCAGGTCCACGTCATGCTCGCGGAAGACCTCGGAGAGCGCCGTGTGGCGCAGCTTCCAGAGGTCGATGCGATACATCGGGTCGGTCTTCATCAGGGCCATGCGGCGTTCGCGCAGGCTGGCAATGGTATGGGTGGCCACCACGGCGGGTGCATGCTCGCGCAGCCAGTCGTAGAGCAGGTCTTCGGCACGTACCAGCACCGGTTCGATGGCCCACAGGGTATCGTCGAGATCGAACAGGACCGCCTCGATGGGGGAGGGAGCGGGCGAGGAGGGCAGGGAGGAAGCGCTTGGTTTCATTACAATGTCATCTCAAATTATGGTCTAATCCGCAGCATGTGGCCCATCAAATTACCCGTTCAGGCAGCCGTACCCAAAACCGTCGCCATCGTCGGCAAGTTCCAGGCCGTCGGCATCGCGCAGATCTTGTCGGACATCGCGGTGTTCCTGGAGTCGCATGGCCACACCGTGGTCTTCGAGTCCGAGACCGCCGAGAACATCGCCCTGCAAGGCTATGACAGCATGACGCCCGAGCAGATCGGGCATCACGCCGACGTGGCCATCGTGGTCGGCGGCGACGGCACCATGCTCGGCATCGCGCGCCAGCTGGCACCCTACAACGTGCCGCTGATCGGCATCAACCAGGGCCGCCTGGGCTTCATCACCGATATCGCCCAGGACCGCATGATACCGGCTCTGGCCGACATGCTGGAAGGCAAGGTCGAAGCCGAGTCGCGTTCGCTGCTGGAAGCGCGGGTCTACCGCGAGGGCAGCGAGATTTTCCGGGCGCTGGCCCTGAACGATGTGGTGGTGGCGCGCGGCTCCACCTCCGGCATGGTCGAGCTGCGGGTGGAGGTCGATGGCCGCTTCATGTACAACCAGCGTTCCGATGGTCTCATCGTGGCCACGCCCACCGGTTCCACCGCCTATGCTCTGTCGGCCGGTGGCCCCATTCTGCATCCCAGCCTGCACGGGATCGTGATGGTGCCGATTTCTCCGCATTCGCTGTCCAACCGGCCCATCACGCTGTCGGATTCCTGCGAGATCGTGATCCAGGTGGTGGCCGGGCGCGAGGTCAGCGCCAACTTCGACATGCAATCCTTGACCAGCGTGCTGCATGGCGACCGCATCGTGATCCGCCGTTCGGCGCACAAGATCACTTTCCTGCATCCCGAGGGCTGGAGTTATTTCGATACCCTGCGCGAGAAGCTGCACTGGAATGAATACCCCTCCATAGAAGGCCGATTACAATAAGCGCGCATCAAGCCCGGCCTTCGCGTGCCGGCCCGCTTGAGCCTACTGGCCTGTCCGTCCAACCCGCTGCGAGACCACCATGCTGCGTACCTTAACGATTCGCGACTTCGTGATTGTCAATGCCATCGAGCTCGAATTCGCGCGCGGATTCTCCGTCTTCACCGGCGAAACCGGCGCCGGCAAATCCATCCTCATCGATGCCCTGGCACTGGCCATGGGCGGACGGGGCGATCCCAGCGTGGTGCGCGAGGGCGCGGCCAAGGCGGATGTGAGCGCCGATTTCACCGCCACGCCGGAAGTGATGGCCTGGCTGGACGAACACGAATTCAGCGGCGAGCACGACGGCGTGCTGCTGCGCCGGGTGATCGACAATGCCGGCCGCAGCAAGGCCTACATCAACGGCAGCGCCGCCACCGCCGCGCAATTGCGCGAAGTCGGCGAGATGCTGGTGGACATCCACGGCCAGCACGCGCACCAGTCGCTGATGAAGGCCGATGCCCAGCGCCAGTTGCTGGACAGCCAGGCCGGTCTGCTGGAACCTGCGCGCGAGGTGGCTGCCGCCTACAAGACCTGGCGCGCCCTGGCCCGCCAGCGTGAGCAGTTCGAGCAGGATGCGCGCAATGTGCTGCTGGAGCGCGAGCGCCTGGAGTGGCAGGTGGCCGAGCTGCACAAGCTGGCCGTCAAGCCCGGCGAATGGGCTGACATCAGCACCGAGCACAGCCGCCTGTCGCATGCTGCTGCGCTCATTGGTGGCGCGCAGGAGGCGCTGGGCGTGATCTCGGAATCGGAGTCGCCGATCCTCTCGCAACTCTCCTCGATCACGCAGAAGCTGAGCAAGCTGGTCGATGTCGATACTGCCTTGAAGCCGGTGCTCGACGCGCTGGAACCGGCGCAGATCCAGCTGCAGGAAGCGGTCTATGCCTTGAATGATTATCTCGGCCGCGTTGAACTCGATCCCGCGCGCCTGCAGGAAGTGGAAGAGCGCCTGGAAGCCATCCATTCGACCGCCCGCAAATTCCATGTGCAGCCCGATGAGCTGCCCGAGGAGCATCGCAAGCTCTCCGAAGAATTGAAGCAACTGGCCGATGCCAGCGACCTCGATGCTCTGCGCGCGCAGGAAGACAAGCTCAAGCAAGCCTATCTGGCGCAGGCGCAGAACCTCTCCAAGGCGCGCGCCAAGGCAGCGGCCGCATTGGGCGAGGCGGTCACGGCCGCCATGCAGGATCTGTCGATGGCCGGTGGCCGTTTCGAGATCGCGCTCAATGAAGTGGAGCCGGCGGCATACGGCCTGGAACAGGTGGAATTCCTGGTGGCCGGCCACGCCGGCGTGGCACCGCGCGCCTTGGCCAAGGTGGCCTCGGGCGGTGAACTGGCGCGCATCTCGCTGGCCATCTCGGTGATCGCCTCGGCCGCCACCACGGTACCGACCCTGATCTTCGATGAAGTCGACAGCGGCATCGGCGGTGCCGTGGCCGAAGTGGTCGGACGGCTCTTGAAGCGTCTCGGCCAGGAACGGCAAGTGCTGTGCGTGACGCACTTGCCGCAGGTGGCCAGCCAGGCCAACCAGCACTACCAGGTCAAGAAGCGCAGCGAGGGCGGCAAGACCCTCTCCGACATCGACGGGCTGGACCCCAAGGCGCGCGTGGAAGAAATCGCCCGCATGCTGGGCGGACTGGAAATCACGGCCACCACGCGCAAGCACGCGCGCGAGCTGCTGGCTTCCTGATCGCCCTCACACCAAGAACATCAAGAAACCCAAGCTCAACGACCATGCCCTTCCGCAAAGAACCTCCCTACACCCACGGCAGCCCGGCCTCCACCGCCGTGGTGCTGGTCAATCTCGGCACGCCCGATGCGCCCAATGCAGGCGCGCTGCGACGCTACCTCAAGCAATTCCTGTCGGACCCGCGTGTAGTGGAAATCCCGCGTGCGGTGTGGTGGTTCATTCTCAACGGCATCATCCTGCCCTTCCGCTCCTCCAAGTCGGCCGAGAAATACGCCAGCATCTGGACCGAGGAAGGCTCGCCGCTGCGCGTGCATACACAGCGCCAGGCCGCTGCGCTGGCGGTGCAACTGGCCGGGCGCGGCCATCATCAGTTGCAGGTGGTGTATGCCATGCGCTATGGCACGCCTTCGCTGCCCGAAGTGCTGGACCAGCTGAAGCAACAGGGCTGCACGCGCATCCTGGTGCTGCCGGCCTATCCGCAGTATTCGGGCACGACCACTGCTTCCATCTTCGATGCCGTCTTCGACCATTACCGCCTGGTGCGCAACATTCCCGAGCTGCGCCTGATCCGCAACTATCACGACCAGGATGCCTACATCCAGGCGCTGCGCCAGTCGGTGCTGGATCACTGGGACCTGCACGGCCGGCCAGACAAGCTGCTGATGAGCTTCCACGGCGTGCCCAAGCGCACGCTGATGCTGGGCGATCCTTACCATTGCGAGTGCTACAAGACCGCACGCCTGCTGGCGCAATCGCTGGGGCTGACCGATGAGCAGTACCAAGTCACCTTCCAGTCGCGCTTCGGCAAGGCCGAGTGGCTGCAGCCTTACACCGCGCCCACCGCCCAGGAACTGGGCCGGCAGGGCGTGCGCCGCATCGACGTGATGTGTCCCGGTTTCACCAGCGACTGCCTGGAAACCCTGGAAGAAATCGCCATGGAAGTGAAGGAAGACTTCCTGCACGCAGGCGGCAAGGAGTTTCACTTCATCCCCTGCCTGAATGAATCACCGGCCTGGATCAACGGCATGGTGGAGATCGTCGAGCAGCACCTGGCCGGCTGGCCGACCATGAGCAATGCCGCCGCCCGCGAAGAGATGGCGCGCCAGCAGGCGATCGCCGCAGAGCGGGCAAAGGCACTCGGCGCGGATCGCTGATTTTTCAGGAAGCTTCATATCGGCCGCCGACCTCGGGCGGCCAACCGACGTCAGCCTGCTAAAATGGCGGGCTGAACGCCTTTACTGTCACCGATGTTGTCTGTCCGGCAACGATCTTGCCTGGTGCAGGGCGACCAGATTGTTCATACAAGAAAAAAACCGGGGGTAGCGGCGCTCAGAGCGTGTATTCGCTCACCAGATGCGTATAGCTGATCCAGGCGGTAGCCAGCAGGCTGTACAGGGCAACGAAGATAATGGCCGCAATCAGTGGCAGTTTCATGATGACACCTTGTTGGCGCGACAAGCGATGAGGGGAAGTGGGAATGCCGTCAAACGAGCCTGCCCCAAAGGGCGGGAACTCGAATTCAGTTTAGGTCGAGGTCGAATTAACTTGAAGTCAGACCCCGTAATTTCTGTAAGCGCGCGTAACATTTTTCTTCTTGAAATCGCATAAACAGGCAAAAAGTCGCCGGAAAGTGCCAAAAAGCCCTTGAAAAAGCAGGGACATGCCCTACTTGAGCCGCATCCCTTGGCGGACGGCGCTTCACATCAGGCTGCCGCACGCACGTAAATCATTGATTTGTTGGAGGTAATTCAGGAATGCAAGACATGGAAAAACAGGAAAACCCATCCGTCCAGCAAGACAACCAGGCTGCTGACGCCGCTGCTGCTACCGCCGCCGAGCAGGCTGCTCCGGCTGCCGCTGCCGAGCCCACGCTGGAAGACAAGCTGGCCGCAGCCGAAGCCCGTGCTGCCGAGATGCAGGACGCCTTCCTGCGTGCCCGTGCCGAAGGCGAGAACATCCGCCGCCGTGCTCAGGAAGACATCGCCAAGGCCCACAAGTTCGCCATCGAGGGCTTCGCCGAGTCGCTGCTGGCGGTCAAGGACAGTCTGGAAATGGCCCTGAAGATCGAAAACGCCTCGCTGGAATCGCTCAAGGAAGGCGTGGACATGACCTTGAAGCAACTCTCCTCGGCCTTCGAGAAGAACAAGCTGCAGGAAGTCTGCCCGCAGGCCGGCGAGAAGCTCGACCCCATGAAGCATCAGGCCGTCTCGGCCGTGCCGGCCGAGCAGGAAGCCAACACGGTGGTTGCCGTGCTGCAAAAAGGCTATATGATTTCCGACCGTCTGCTGCGTCCGGCGCTGGTGACGGTGGCCCAGGGAAAGTAAGCGGACCGGCGCCGGAAGGGGAAAGAGGCAAACGGCATCATTTTTGCTTCATCCGGTGGTTTCGGCGCTTGAAAGTCAGTCTTTCCTCCACATATTCAAACCATTCAAAACACCTGTAGCCCGACATCCAGGGCTGAAAGAACGAAGGAAAAATCATGGGAAAAATCATTGGTATTGACCTGGGCACCACCAACTCTTGCGTTTCCGTCATGGAAGGCAACCAGCCCAAGGTGATCGAGAACTCCGAAGGCGCGCGTACCACGCCTTCCATCATTGCGTATCAGGAAGACGGCGAAATCCTGGTCGGCGCACCCGCCAAGCGCCAGGCCGTCACCAACCCGAAGAACACCATCTACGCCGCCAAGCGCCTGATCGGCCGCAAGTTCACCGAAAAGGAAGTGCAGAAGGACATCAACCTGATGCCCTACCAGATCGTGGCCGCCGACAACGGCGACGCCTGGATCGGCGTGCGCGACAAGAAGCTGGCCCCGCCGCAGATTTCCGCTGAAGTCCTGCGCAAGATGAAGAAGACCGCCGAAGACTACCTGGGCGAAGAAGTCACCGAAGCCGTCATCACGGTTCCGGCCTACTTCAACGACGCCCAGCGCCAGGCCACCAAGGACGCCGGCCGCATCGCCGGCCTGGACGTCAAGCGCATCATCAACGAGCCGACCGCAGCGGCACTGGCGTTCGGCCTGGACAAGGCTGAAAAGGGTGACCGCAAGATCGCCGTGTATGACCTGGGCGGCGGTACCTTCGACGTGTCCATCATCGAAATCGCTGACGTCGATGGCGAAAAGCAGTTCGAAGTGCTGTCCACCAACGGTGACACCTTCCTGGGCGGCGAAGACTTCGACCAGCGCCTGATCGACTACATCATCGAGGAATTCAAGAAGATCAACGGCCTGGACCTGTCCAAGGACGCCATCGCCCTGCAGCGCATCAAGGCTTCGGCCGAACGCGCCAAGATCGAGCTGTCGTCCTCGCAACAGACCGAGATCAACGAGCCCTACATCGCCATGGCCAATGGCGCGCCGGTCCACCTGAACCTGAAGATCACCCGCGCCAAGCTGGAGTCTCTGGTCGAGGAACTGATCGCCAAGACCATCGAACCCTGCCGTACCGCCATCAAGGACGCCGGTGTGAAGGTGTCTGACATCGACGACGTGATCCTGGTCGGCGGCATGACCCGCATGCCCAAGGTCATCGAGAAGGTGAAGGAATTCTTCGGCAAGGATCCGCGCCGTGACGTGAACCCCGACGAAGCCGTGGCCGTCGGTGCCGCGATCCAGGGTTCGGTCCTCTCGGGCGACCGCAAGGACGTGCTGCTGCTGGACGTGACCCCGCTGTCGCTGGGTATCGAAACCATGGGCGGCGTCATGACCAAGATGATCAAGAAGAACACCACCATCCCGACCAAGTTCAGCCAGGTGTTCTCCACTGCCGACGACAACCAGCCGGCCGTGACCATCAAGGTCTACCAGGGCGAGCGTGAAATGGCCGTGGGCAACAAGGCCCTGGGCGAATTCAACCTGGAAGGCATCCCGCCGGCACCGCGCGGCACCCCGCAGATCGAAGTGACCTTCGACATCGACGCCAACGGCATCCTGCACGTGGGCGCCAAGGACAAGGCCACCGGCAAGGAAAACAAGATCACCATCAAGGCCAACTCCGGCCTGAATGAAGAAGAGATCGAAAAGATGGTGCGCGACGCCGAAGCCAACGCCGAGGAAGACAAGCGCCTGAAGGAACTGGCCGAGACCCGCAACCAGGGTGATGCGCTGGTGCACTCGACCAAGAAGGCCCTGGGCGAATACGGCGACAAGCTGGAAGCCGGCGAGAAGGAAGTCATCGAAGCCGCCATCAAGAACCTGGAAGAAGCCCTGAAGGGTGACGACAAGGCCACCATCGATGCCAAGACCGAAGCCCTGTCGACCGCGGCGCAGAAGCTGGGCGAGAAGATGTACGCCGACCAGCAGGCGCAAGCCGCTGCCGCCGGTGGTGCTGCGGGCGCCGCAGGTGCTCAGGCCGGTGCCGCCGGTGCAGCCCCGAAGGACGACAACGTGGTCGACGCCGACTTCAAGGAAGTGAAGTAATCCGGGACTGACGCCTCGTTTCATCGGAGGTCAGCGCTCGCGCCCGGGTGCGGTTTTTCCGCAGCCCGGGCGGATTTTTGAGAAGCATCCACCCGGCCGGGTTGTTTTTTCGGCCAGGCCGGTACGCCGAGTCCGCAGTCAAAAGCTGAACTCGGCTTTTTCACATTGTTGGTTTCCGGTCGTGCTTGCGCGGCCGCAGATGCAGGCCATCGCAGCAGCGACGGAACACAATAACAAGGTGGGTTATACAACATGGCAAAACGCGATTTTTACGAAGTGCTCGGACTGGCGAAGAACGCCAGCGACGACGAAATCAAGAAGGCTTATCGCAAGCTGGCGATGAAGTACCATCCTGACCGCAACCCGGACAGCAAGGGCGCGGAAGACAAGTTCAAGGAGGTCAAGGAAGCCTACGAGATGCTGTCGGACCCGCAGAAGCGCGAGGCCTACGACCGCTACGGCCATGCCGGCGTCGACCCCAACATGGGTGGCGGCGGCGGTGCCGGCGCGGGTGGCTTTGCCGATGCCTTCGGCGACATCTTCGGCGATATCTTTGGCGGCGGCGGTGGCCGCGGCCGCAGCTCCGGCCCGCAGGTCTATCGCGGCGCCGACCTGCGCTACAACCTGGAAATCACGCTGGAACAGGCTGCGCACGGCTTCGACACCACCATCCGTGTGCCGTCCTGGGACCAGTGCGATACCTGCCACGGCAGCGGCGCCAAGCCCGGCACCTCGCCGGTCACTTGCACCACCTGCGGCGGTCATGGCCAGGTGCGCATGCAACAGGGCTTCTTCAGCATCCAGCAGACCTGCCCCAAGTGCCACGGCAGCGGCAAGATCATTCCGGAACCCTGCACCACCTGCGCCGGTGCCGGACGCATCAAGCGCAACAAGACGCTGGAAGTGAAGATCCCCGAAGGCATTGACGACGGCATGCGCATCCGTTCCTCCGGCAACGGTGAGCCGGGCGTCAATGGCGGTCCCCCGGGCGACCTGTATGTGGAAATTCACATCAAGCCGCACGACGTGTTCCAGCGCGATGGTGACGACCTGCATTGCGAGATGCCGATCTCCTTCGCCAAGGCGGCACTGGGTGGCGAGATCGAAGCTCCCACGCTCAACGGCAAGGCGTCCTTCTCCATTCCCGAAGGCACCCAGAGCGGCAAGACCTTCCGCCTGCGCGGCAAGGGCATCAAGGGTGTGCGTTCCGGTTACGCGGGTGATCTGTTCTGCCACGTCGTGGTGGAGACCCCGGTCAAGCTGACCGATCGCCAGAAGGAACTGCTGCGCGAGTTCGAGCAGCTCACCACCGAAGGCGGCGCCAAGCACAGCCCGCAGACCAAGACCTGGAAGGACAAGGTCAAAGAATTCTTCGAGTAATCAGCAGCATCTGCATCATCGGCAGCAAAGCAAAAGGCCAGCGATCTCGCTGGCCTTTTTCTTGTCCACAGCCTGAATCAGGGCCTCAGAAGCAATGCTCCTGTGCCGGGAAGCTGCCATCCTTCACGGCCGCCACATAGTGGCGCACCGCCTCCTCGATGCCGCTGGCCCCGTCCATGAAGTTGCGCACGAAGCGGCTCTTGTGGCCCGGGAACACGCCCAGCATGTCATGCATCACCAGCACCTGGCCCGAGCAATCGGGGCCGGCGCCAATGCCGATGGTGGGGATGGCCAGGCGGTCGGTCACTTCCTTGCCCAGCGTGGCCGGCACCGCTTCGATGACCACCAGCGAAGCGCCCGCCTGCTGTACCGCCAGCGCATCCGCATGCAGCTGCGTGGCGCCATCGCTGGTCTTGCCCTGCACCTTGAAGCCACCCAGCTGGTGCACTGACTGCGGCGTCAGGCCAATGTGCGCGCACACCGGGATGCCGCGCTCGGTGAGGAACTTGATGGTATCGGCCAGCCACACGCCGCCTTCCAGCTTGACCATCTGCGCGCCCGCCTGCATCAGCAGCGCGGCGTTGCGGAAGGCTTCCTCGCGGGTCGGGTAGGTGCCGAAGGGCAGGTCGGCGATGATCAGCATGGTGCGGGTGCCGCGCGCGACGGCCGCCGTGTGATAGGCCACATCTTGGATCGTCACCGGCAGGGTCGAATCATGGCCCTGGCAGACCATGCCCAGGGAGTCGCCGATCAGCACCGTTTCCAGCCCGGCGCGCTCCATGAGCGTGGCGAAGCTGGCGTCATAACAGGTCAGCATGCTGATCTTGTCGCCCTTGGCGCGCATCGCCTGCAGGGTGTGGGTGGTCACCGGCTTGGCGCGTGCCGCGCCCGATTCCTGAAGATAGCCTGCCATGAAAGATTCAACCTCCGTGATTGAGAAAGGCGCGCGGCCCGTGCATCTCCTGGATGTGCTGCAGCAGGATGGCCAGATCGGCATCGCTGTGGGCCGGATCCAGATGCTCGGTGTTGACGGTCAGTACCGGCGCGTCTTGGTAATGATAGAAAAATTGACTGTAGCACTCCGACAGCCGTTGCAGGTAATCCAGGGAGATGGCTTCCTCCATGGCGATCCCCCGCGTTGTGATGCGCGTTTGCAAAACATCGGCCGGTGCCTGCAGGTGGATCACCAGGTCCGGCACCCGCGCCTTGGGCTGCAACTGGCGATACAAGGCGTCATAAAGCGCCAGTTCATCGCCGGCAAGGGTCAGCTGGGCGAACAGGATGTTCTTTTCCAGCATGAAGTCGGCAATGAAGCGTCCCTCCAGCTGCGCCGGATCCAGCGGTGCCTGCAACTGCCCCATGCGCTGCAGGAGGAAAAAAACCTGGGTCTGGAAGGCATGCCGTGCAGCATCCCGGTAAAACTCGGCCAGGAAGGGATTGCCTTCCGGCTGCTCCAGCACGGCCTGTGCGCCCCAGAGCGCCGACAGGCGCGTGGCCAGCGAAGTCTTGCCAGCCCCGATCGGGCCGTCGATTGCGATGTAGCGATAGCTTTCCAGTTCCATGGTGTCTTTCCCCCGGCACGCCGGGTGCGGCATTGTAGTTGATTTCATTGCGGCCGGCCTGAATGGCCGACCTGGCTTTTTGTTGATTCTTGGCAACTTTTCGATGATTGTCCGTTGGTGCAGACAACTCAACCGGAATTCGGCCTTTATTCCACGCAAGGCGAGACCCGGGCAGCCAGCACAATAGGCTGAGGGTCAGTGCGCGCAGGATAGACCCGTTGCAAGCTGCATTAGTGCCGGGCGGCAGTGGGTGCAGGGGGGCTGAATCGCCTTTGTCGCCGCCAACTTCGCCTGCGCACCGGGCGGTTTTGCCAAAGAAGCGCCCGTAGTTGCCGTAAACACCGTCAAGGGCGGGCTGTGTGCATCGCGATCATGGCCGTGCGCTTTGCCCCGAGCTGACAACAACCAACAGGAAAACGTGGCTGTGAAATCGCTTCGCAATATCTTGCCGATGCTGTGCCTGGTGAATCTGCTGCTGTTCATGATGCTGGCCCAGCACTGGTGGCTGGGGGCACTGGTCGGCCTGCTGATCGGCGGGGCCTTCTACCTGACTTGCCTGCCCGCCCCGGCGGTGCCCGCCATGGCCGCGCCGCAGCCATCCTTGCCACCTGCGGCAGCGCTTGCTGGCGGGCTGCAGAGAGAGCCGGTGATGGCAGCCGAGCCGGCTGGCGCAGTTGCGAGCACCGCGCCACTGGCCGAACTGGTCCGAGAAGTGCTGCCGGTGTGGCAGGGCAATGTGCAACTGGCGCGGGCCCAGACGCAATCGGCCATCGACGGCTTGACGGCCCGCTTCGTCGGCATCCACGAGCGCCTGGGCGGCGCACTGGACCCCGCCCGACATAGCGCCAACGGCGAGATCCTGCAGACCGTGCAGCACGCTGCTGAACAATTGGGTGCGATTGCCTCGGCGCTGGAAGGCATGCTGGCCTCGCGCCAGGTGCTGGTGACCAAGTTCGACAGCCTGATGGCGGCCAATGACGAGATTCGCCGCCTGGCCCAGCAGAACGAGCAACTGGCCGGCCAGACCGGCGTGACCGATCTGCTCAGCGACGAGCAGAGCTGGCAGGAACTGGCCGAGCGCTCGGCCGAGAACAGCCGCCAGA
Source organism: Herbaspirillum sp. Her4 (assembly GCF_057961335.1). Taxonomy (NCBI): domain Bacteria; kingdom Pseudomonadati; phylum Pseudomonadota; class Betaproteobacteria; order Burkholderiales; family Oxalobacteraceae; genus Herbaspirillum; species Herbaspirillum sp. Her4. The sequence continues at coordinate 1,826,465 of NZ_CM176330.1, forward strand.
TCGCTGCCCGCGCCAAGAGCGCGCGCCAGCAGATCATGGCGGCCATCGGTGCCACCGGGGATGCGGCTGATACCGAAGGCATCGCCGAAAACTCGCGCGCCGTGATCGACCAGATCATCGCCGACTTCCGCCACTCCGCCATGAAGCTCACCACGACCATGGAAACGCTGGAAGACGAAGGCCGCGAAGTCGACCGCGAAGTGTGCGACATCCTGGTCCACCTGCAATTCCAGGACCGCATCAGCCAGATCCTGGATCACGTGCAGCAGGACATCCTGCGCCTGCGCAACGCGGCCGCCGAGGCGCGGGCGCTGCCCTCGCCGCAGCAGTGGCTGACTGATCTTGAAAAGACCTATACCACCCAGGAACAACGCCAGATGCATGCCGGCCAGCAGGGCCATCCCGCGCCACCGTCGCAGGTGGATTTTTTCTGAGATCACGAGGCACCGAGATGGAAAAATGCATATTGATCGTCGACGATTCCTTCAGCCTGCGGCAGACCATCACGGCAGCCCTGAAGAGCGCCGGCTATCAGGTCGAAGAAGCGGCTGACGGCCTGGAAGCGCTGAAGAAACTGGATGGCCGCAAGTTCAATCTGGTCATTTCCGACCTCAACATGCCCAATCTGGATGGGCTGTCCTTCGTGCGCGAGATGAAGCAGATGCCTGCCTACAAATTCACCCCCGTCATCATGCTGACTACCGAAAGCAGCGAAGCGCGCAAGCAGGAAGGCAAGGCCGCCGGCATCCGCGCCTGGGTGCACAAGCCCTTCCTGCCGCCGGTGCTGCTCGATGCCGTAGCCAAGCTGGTACAGCCGTGAGCCATACCACGGACCCTTGAAGAGAATGCCGAGAACCCGACGATGCCGCTGACGTATTCCGTGCAAGAAGACAGGCTGCTGCTCACCGTGAGCGGCGGACTGACCATTTTCCAGGCGGCCGAGCGCAAGCCGGAGCTGCTGCACGCCCTGACGCTGCCGCAGACGCAGGTGGTGCTCGACCTGTCCGGCGTGGATGAGCTGGATACGGCCGGTATCCAGCTGCTGCTGCTGTTGCGGCGCGAGCTGGCCGCCGGTGGACGGCAGCTGGAGATCGGTGTCTACAGTCCGGCCGTGCTGGCCACGCTGGACCTGCTGCAATTGCATGAGCGCTTCAGCCCTGCCGTGGAGGCCGCATGAAAAAGGACTCCGCCCGCGATGCCGTCGTCCAGGAAGCCCGCGAACTGCTCGTGGCCATGGAAGCGGCCTTGCTGCAGATCGAGATGGAAGGACCGAGCCGAGACAGCATCAACGCCATCTTCCGCGCCGCCCATACCATCAAGGGTTCGGCCGGCCTCTTCGCCTTCGACAGCATCGTGCAGTTCACGCACCAGGTGGAGCATGTGCTGGATCTGGTTCGTGAAGAACGCCTGCCCCTGAACGCGCCCATGATGTCGTTGCTGCTGCAGTGTGGCGATTACGTCAGTGACCTGGTCGATGCCATCGAGCGCAACCAGGAAGCCGAGGAACCCAATGCCGAACGCCGAGCCACGCTGCTGGCTGCACTGGCCGAGGTCGCGCAGTCGGCCAGCGCACCGGGCGAGGCGGCCAGCGAGCCGGCACGGCTGCTGCAGCGGCTCACCGGCACTGCCTCCGCGGACGCGGCCCACGGCGGCGATGCCCACCGGGACGCGGCCCTGCAGGCGACGGCCGATTATCCCTACTGGCACCTGTCGCTGCAGTTCAATGAGAATGTCCTGCGTGATGGACTCGATCCCCTGTCTTTCCTGCACTACCTGCGTTCGCTGGGCCGCATCGTCGCCATCCTGCCGGTGGAGGCAGACATTCCCGAAGCGGCGGCCATGGATGCCGAGAGCTGCTACCTGGGCGTGGAAATCTGCCTGGCCTCCGACTCCACCCGGCAGACGCTGGAAGACGTGTTCGAATTCGTACGCGATGACAGCCGCATCGATATCCTGCCGCCGCAGAGTCCCCTGGCGGCGTATGCGACGGTGCTGCAGCGGCTCGCCCCCGACGATGCGGCGCGCCTGGCCGCCCAATGGCGCAGCCTGGACTTGTTCACCGAAGCCCAATGGCGCTGCCTGGGCGCAGCCACGCTCGCTGACGCCGCCGCCCCCGCAGTGCCGGCGGCCGCGCCCGGCGCCGGTGCTCGGCCGCGCCCGCTGGACGAGCGGCGTGCGCAGGAACAGAAGTTCATCAAGATCGAGGTCTCCAAGCTGGACCAACTGATCGACCTGGTGGGCGAGCTGGTCATCGCCGGTGCCAGTGCGCGCCTGATTGCCCGACGCCGCAAGGACAGCCAGTTCGAGGAGGCCACCCAGGCCATCGACAGCCTGATGGAACAGATCCGCGATGCCGCGCTCACGTTGCGGATGGTGCAGATCAATGAGGTGTTCCAGCGCTTCCCGCGCATCGTGCGCGACATCGCCCGCGATCTCGACAAGGATATCGATCTCACCATGACCGGCTCCGAGACCGAGCTGGACAAATCCATGGTGGAGCGCCTGGCCGATCCGTTGATGCACATCGTGCGCAATGCCATCGACCACGGCATCGAGCCTGCCGCCGAGCGCATTGCCGCCGGCAAGCCGGCCAAGGCCTCGCTGCGGCTCAATGCCATGCATGAATCCGGCAGCGTGCTGGTGGAGGTGATGGACGATGGCCGGGGCATGGATCGCACACGCATTCTGGAAAAGGCGATCGCACAAGGACTGACGACGCCGGAGGCCGAACTCAGCGATGCCGAGATCTACCGCTTCGTCTTCGAGCCCGGCTTTTCCACCGCCGAGCAGATCACCGAACTTTCCGGACGCGGTGTCGGCATGGATGTGGTCAAGCGCAACATCGATGCCCTGCAGGGCGAGGTGGCCATCGATACCGAACCCGGGCGTGGCACCGTGGTCCGCATCCGCCTGCCGCTGACACTGGCCATCATCTCGGGCTTCCAGGTGGTGGTCGGCAATGCGGTGTTCGTGATTCCGCTGGACATGGTGGTGGAGTGCATCGACATGCCGCCGCGCCAGAACGGCAGCCATATCGTCGCGGTCCGTGGCGAGCCCTTGCCGTTTGTCCCGCTGCGTGAGCTGTTCGACCTGCCTGCGCGGGAACAGGCCCGTGCGCGCAAGAGTCTGGTGATCGTCCAGTACGGGCAATTGCGCGCCGGGCTGCTGGTCGATGGTCTGCTGGGCGAGTGCCAGGCGGTGATCAAACCGCTGGGGCGGCTGTTCGGCAAGGTCAAGGGATTGTCGGGATCGACCATTCTGGGTGATGGCCGGGTCGCGCTGATCCTGGATATTCCGCACCTGGTGCAGCACACCCAGCAACAGGAACAAGGCAATACGGCGGCCTACGCCGAACGCAGTGTGGCGTCGGCGCCATGACGGGCCCGATCAAGGGACCCGCACCACGAGGGGAAGCGAGCATGCAAGAATCGATGACCAACAGGATGAGCATCAAGCAGATCTTCATCTGGCTGGGTGTAGTCCTGTCCATCCTGGTGGCGGTGGTGATCAGCCTTACCGATACGCTGCGCCAGGCCAATAGTGCGCTGGAGCAAGCGCATCAGTCCCGTTACGACTCCGCCGCGCTGGCCAATGAACTGCGCCGCACCACCGAGGACATGACCAAGTTCGCGCGCGCCTACGTGACCACGGGCGACCCCAATGACGAGGATCGCTATTACATGATCCTGGACATCCGCAATGGCAAGCGCGCGCGGCCTTCCAACTACGACCGTTTCAACTGGGATCTGGTCAGTGCCCGCAAACTGCCGGTGGAGGCGGGTGCCCAGACGGTGCCGCTGAGCGAGCTGATGAAGCAAGCCGGTTTCACCGAACAGGAGTTGGCCAAGATGCAGGAAGCCCTGAAGCTGGGCGACCAGCTCTCGCGCATCGAGATCACCGCCTTCCATGCGGTCAAGGGCGAGTTCGATGATGGCGAGGGCAAGTTCACCGTGGTCGGTGCGCCCAACCAGGCCATGGCGCAGGAGCTGGTCTTCGACCAGACCTACCGTGCGCTGTTCGGCCGCGTGATGGCCCCGATCAATGACTTCCTGCGCCAGGTCGACGAACGCACGCAAGCCCGTGTGCTCAGGGCCGGCCGCGAGTATGCCGAACTGGAACAGAAGATCTTCTGGCTGCTGACCGCCTCGGTGGTAGTGCTGTTCGCCTGCCTCGGGTTTGCCTATCGCACCATCCGTTCGCAGATCGGCGGCGAGCCGCGCGATGCCATGAGCGTCCTGCGCCGCGTGGCCGAGGGCGATCTGACAGTCACCGTGCCACTGCGCAAGAACGACAAGGTCAGCGTGCTCTACAGCACTCAGCAGATGGTCAACAAGTGGACCGACGTCATCGGTGATGTCAGCGGTACAGCCAGTGCGCTGGCCTCGGCCTCGGAAGAGATTTCCTCGTCTTCGCAGGCGCTCTCGCACAATGCTTCGCAACAGGCTGCCAATGTGGAGGAAACCAGCGCCTCGGTGGAAGAGATTACCGCCACCATCGCCCAGAACGCCGACAACGCCCGCACCACCGATGGCATCGCCAGCCTCTCGGCCAGTGCGGCGACCGAAGGCGGCGAAGCCGTGCGCGAGACCGTGGCTGCGATGAAGCAGATCGCCAGCAAGATCGGCATCATTGATGACATCGCCTACCAGACCAATCTGCTGGCGCTCAACGCTGCCATTGAAGCGGCCCGCGCCGGCGAGCACGGCAAGGGCTTTGCGGTGGTCGCGGCCGAAGTGCGCAAGCTGGCCGAACGCTCGCAGACCGCCGCCCAGGAAATCATCGCGGTGGCCGAGAACAGTGTCGGTCTGGCCGAAAAGGCCGGCGGCCTGCTCAACCAGATGGTGCCCTCGATCCGCAAGACCGCCGACCTGGTGCAGGAAATCGCCGCCGCCTCGGCGGAACAGTCGACCGGTCTGGAACAGATCAACAATGCCGTGCACCAGATGGCGCAGACCACGCAGATGACGGCCTCGGCTTCCGAAGAATTGTCCGCGACCTCGGAAGAAATGAGCGCACAGGCCATCCATCTGCAGGACCTGATGCGCTTCTTCCGCGTGGATGAATTGCAGAAGCCCGGCGTGCGCGGTGCGGCCGGTGGCGTACCGGAATCCGGCGGGCGGCGCGGCAGACGCGCTCAGTCCGCTGCGCAGGGCGGGCACGAGAGCACGCGCCGCCTGTCGATGCTGGATGTGGATGAGGATGCGCCGGGCGTGGATGAATCTTCGTTCAAGCGTTTCTGAGGAGCGTGCCATGGCGTTGAACTTGTCCCGTATCAATCCGCCGCGCGCACAGCGCGGCAGCAAGGAGAGCAGGCCATGCCCAGCGTATCGTTGAATGGCGAATCCGTCCGCAAGCGGCAGCAGGAAGAGGTCATCGAAAGCCGCCAGTTCCTGACCTTCCTGGTCGGAACGGAAAGCTTCGCCATGCCCATCGCCAGCATTCGCGAGATCATCGAATTCGGCGGCCTGACCGAAGTGCCGCTGATGCCTGATTTCCTGCGCGGCGTGATCAACCTGCGCGGCTCGGTGGTGCCGGTGATCGACCTGTCGGTGCGCTTCGGCCGTGCCCCCACGATGGAGGCCAAACGTACCTGCATCATCATCATGGAACTGGTCCAGGACGAGCAACTGCTGTTGCTGGGCGTGATGGTCGATGCGGTCAGCGCGGTGCTGAGCATCGGTGTTGATCACATCGAGCCGCGTCCGTCATTCGGTGCCGGCATCCGCGCCGATTTCATCGAGGGCATGATCAACGTCAATGAGCGTTTCATCGTGGTGCTCGATGTGCAGCGCGTCCTGTCGGTAGATGAACTGGCGAGCCTGCTGGGCATGAGTGCCGAGGATGCGCTGGGCGGTGTGCCGGTGCTGTCGGCAGAAACGGAAAGGGAGTAGGCCCATGCCCCGACCCGGCAACCTGGCAGGCAGCAGCGACAGCACGCACGGCAGCAGTGCCGGTGTGGCCACGGCTGTTGGCAGCGTGCCGGGTCTGCATGCCGGGCGTGGGGCTCAGGCGGCGTCTGCTGCCGTCATTCCGGTGACGCCGGTGGTGCCCGCCATCGCACCGGCCAGCGGATCTGCCGACCCCGAGGTCAGCGATCACGACATGCTGCTGTTCCAGAAACTGTTCAAGCAGGATATCGGGCTGCACTTGCCCTTGTCCAAGAAGGCCCTGCTGCAGAGCCGCCTCAGCCATCGACTGCAGGAACTCGGCCTGCGCGGACTGGCACAGTATCACCGCCTCATCACGAGTGCCGAGGGGGCCGAGGAACGTCAGCGCGCCATCGATCTCATCACCACCAACGAAACCTATTTCTTCCGCGAACAGGGCCATTTCGATTTCCTGACGCAGGATCTCCTGCCACGCTGGCGCGACCGCCAGCATCTGCGCGTCTGGAGCGCGGCCAGCGCCACCGGCGAGGAAGCCTATTCACTGGCCATGCTGCTGGACCATCACCGGCCCGCCGGCAGCTGGTCGATATTCGGCTCCGACATCAGCACGCGCGTGCTGCGCTTCGCGCGCCGCGCGCTCTATCCGATGGCGCGCGGGCAGAACATTCCGCGCCTGTATCTGCGCCGTTATTGCCTGCTCGGCACCGGCGAATACGAAGGCCATTTCCTGGTACAGGCAGACCTGCGCGCCAAGGTCGAATTCGCCCAGCGCAACCTGACTGCGCTGGACGAACACGACGATGGCCTGTATGACCTGATCTTCCTGCGCAACGTCATCATCTACTTCGATTGCGAGACCAAGCTGCAGGTCTTGCGCGATGTGATCGCGCGCCTGCGGCCGGGCGGCTACCTGGTGGTCGGCCATTCGGAATCGCTGCACGGCATGGAGCTCGATCTGCTGATGCATTCCCCTTCCATCTACCGGAGGCCGCCATGAACGCACCATCAGCCATCCGCGTCATGGTGGTCGATGACTCCTCGGTGGTGCGCCAGCTGGTACAGCAGCTGCTGGCGCAGACTGCCGACATCCGCGTCATCGGGACCGCGCCCGATCCGGTGTTTGCCTTGCGCAAGATGCAGCAGGAGTGGCCGGACGTGATCCTGCTCGACATCGAGATGCCGCGCATGGATGGCATTACCTTCCTGCGCCAGATCATGGCCAGCAGGCCCACGCCGGTCATCATGTGCAGTGCGCGGGTCGGCGGTGCCGGCGATATCACGGCCGAAGCACTGGCCGCCGGTGCGGTGTCGGTGATTGCCCGTCCGCAACTGGGCGTGCGTGATTTCCTGCATGAAGCGGTCAACGAACTGGCTTGCGCCATCCGGGCCGCGGCGCTGGCCGGGGCCGGCGGCAGGGGCGCGATGGCGGCCATTGCGGCACGGCCTGTATCGCCCGTGCTCAAGCTGCGCCCGGTCAAAGCAGCCGCTCGCGAAATGCTGCATGATGACGGCTGGGCTGCGGTGCTGCAGCGTCATACCGCCGATGCAGTATTGGCAGCGCCGGGGCCGGAGGACGGCTATCGTCCGCTGACGGCGCGCATCGTCGCCATCGGCGCTTCGACCGGGGGGCCGCAGGCACTGGAGCGGGTGCTCAAGCCTTTGACTGGCCGCTGTCCCGGCATCGTGGTGGTGCAGCATATGCCGCAGCGTTTCACGCGCAGTTTTGCCGAACGCCTGCACCGCATTTCCGGTGCCGAGGTCAAGGAAGCCGAGCATCACGATCTGGTCCTGCCGGGGCGCGTGCTGATCGCGCCCGGCGGCCGGCATCTGGTCCTGCGGCGCGATGGCCAGCAGTACTATGTGGAAACGCTGGATGGCCCGCTGGTGAGCCGGCACAAGCCTTCGGTGGACGTGCTGTTCCGCTCGGCGGCCAAGGCCGCGGGCAGCAATGCAGTGGGCATCATCATGACCGGCATGGGGGACGATGGCGCAAGGGGGATGCGGGAAATGGCCGATTGCGGCGCCGCCACCTATGCCCAGGACGAGGCCAGCAGCGTGGTCTTCGGCATGCCGAAAGAAGCGATACACATGGGCGGCGTCGGTGACGTCCTCCCGCTCGATCATATCTCCGCAGTGATAGAACAATATGCCTCTAGAGAATCTCAATGAGCTGATCGAATCCGCGCTGGTCGTCGACGACAGTGCCCTGCAGCGCCAGCATAGCGTGTCGCTGCTGCAGGACCTGGGCGTCGATCTGATCTACGAGGCCGGCAACGGCAACGAGGCGCTGGATCTGCTGGCGCTGCTCAAGCTGCCGCCCGGACTGGCGGTGATCGACCTGGAAATGCCGGGCATGGATGGCATCGAGCTGATCCAGCAATTGCAGCAGAAGGGCATCGACATTCCCCTGATCGTCGCCTCCAGCCGCGAGACCTCGCTGCTGCTGTCGGTGGAGACCATGATCCAGGCCCTGGGCATGAACCTGATCGGGGTGCTGCAAAAGCCGCTCAACCAGGGCCAGCTGCGCGCCGCATTGCAATCCTTCCGTCCGCGTGGCGGCGGTGCCCACGCCGATGATGATCCCCAGCCTTCCATGTGTGAAAGCGACCTCGGCACCGCCATCGGTGGCGGCCAGGTACTGCCCTATTTCCAGCCCAAGGTGGACGTGCAGACCGGCATCCTCAAGGGCGTGGAAGCGCTGGCCCGCTGGATCCATCCCGAACGCGGCATGATCCCGCCGGACCGCTTCATTCCGCTGGCCGAGCAGTGCGGCCTGATCCACGATCTCACCATCAGCATGATGGACCAGTCCATGGCGCAGGCGGCCGTCTGGCATAGCCGGGGCCTGGCGATCAAGGTGGCGGTGAATCTCTCGCCGCTGTCGCTGGAGCAGCCGGACTTCCTGCATCGCATTCTGGAACTGGTGGACAAGCACGCGCTGCCGGCCGAGAACGTGGTGCTGGAAATCACCGAGAGTTCGGTGGTGGCGCACAAGGGCAATTCACTGGGCATGCTGGCGCGGCTGCGCCTGAAGGGCTTCGGCCTGTCGATTGACGATTACGGCACCGGTTTCTCGTCGATGCAGCAACTGGCGCGCATCCCCTTCACCGAACTGAAGATCGACCGCTCCTTCGTCCATGGTGCGCATGACCGCAAGAACCTGCGCGTGATCCTGCAGTCCGCGCTGGATATGGCCCAGCGGCTGGAACTGGTGACCGTGGCGGAAGGGGTGGAAACGATGGAAGACTGGCGTCTGCTGCAGGACTTCGGTTGCAGCCTGGGGCAGGGCTACCTGATCGGCAAGCCCATGCCGGCCAATGAATTGCCGCTGTGGCTGAAGGGGCATCATCGCCGTCTCGGTGAATTGCGGCCGCTGGGCAAGGGTGCCGCCACGGGCGGCTCGGTTTGAGCAGCCTGGTTCAGATCACAGCCGGCTGATCGGCTGATCGGTGATGGCGTCCAGGAAATGGCGCGCCGCGCCCAATCCCGGAATGCGCACCTGCGCATCAATCTCCAGCATGGGCACCAATACGAAGGCGCGCTGCGCCATGCGTGGATGCGGGACGATCAGTTCTTCATCCTCCAGCTGCGCCTCTCCATACATCAAGACATCCAGATCCAGCGTGCGCGGGGCGTTGCGATAGGGCCGCTCGCGTCCGTGCTGCAGCTCGATGGCCTGCAACGCATGCAGCAGTTCCAGTGCGGTCAGTGACGTGGAGACCAGTACGACGGCATTGACGTAGTCGTCGCCACTGGAATCGATGGGCGCGGTGCGATAGAGCGAAGAGCTCCGCAGCAGTTGCGACTCGGGCAGCCGGGCCAGATGGGCGATGGCTTCTTCGACGATGGCGCGGGCGTCGCCCAGGTTGCCACCGATGCCAATCCAGGCCAGCGTGGAGGATGATTCCACGTTGATCAGTCGTCGCCTGTTGGCGCGCTGTCCCCACCCGCACCACCGGCACTGCCGCTGCTGCGACGGCGGCGACGGCGCTTGGGGGCCTCACCCGTGCCGGCATCTGCTGGTGCATCCGGCGTGTCGGCCGCTTCCTTGGGGGCGCGTGCACGCACCGGCGCAGGGGCAGTGGCTTCCTGCTCGCAGCCGCTGTCGCTGGTTTCAACGGTGTCCCCTGGCGACTTGCTGCGGCTGCGTCCACCACGGCGCTTGCGCTTCTTGGGACCGGCATTGCTGCCGGCAGGATCGGCCGGTTTGCGGGCGATCAGTTCTTCGCGCTCGGCACCGTTGCCGGCGATGAAGGCTTCCCACCATTCGCCGAGTTCGGCATCAAGTTCGCCGGACTGGCAGCGCAGCAGCAGGAAATCGAAACCGGCGCGCAGGCGCAGGTGTTCCAGCAATTTGTACGGAGCCTTGCCGACGCGGCGCTCGAAGCGCGGCTGCATGGCCCAGATGTCGCGCATGTCGGAGGCAATCTTGCGCTGCAGGGCCAGCTTCTCGGTCTGGGCATCGAGCACGTCATCGGCGGCCAGATGCAGGGCGGGAATCGGATACTCGCCGGCAGCCTGGTAGGCGCGCCATTTTTCCAGCACCTGGTGCCACAGCAGCGAGGCGAACAGGAAGCCCGGCGAGACACCCTTGCCTTCCTTGACGCGGGCGTCGGTATTGGCCAGCGCCAGGCTGACGAACTTCTCGCCCAGCGGCTGTTCCAGCACCACGTCCAGCAGCGGCAGCAGGCCGTGATGCAGACCTTCCTTGCGCAGCTGCTGCAGGCAGGCCAGTGCATGGCCGCTCATCAGGAGCTTCAGCATTTCATCGAACACGCGGGCGGCCGGCACGTTGTCGATCAGCGGTGCCATCACGCGGATCGGTGCGCTGCTGGCCGGATCGATGGTGAACTTGAGCTTGGCCGCGAAGCGCACCACGCGCAGCATGCGGACCGGGTCTTCGCGGTAGCGCGCTTCGGGTTCGCCGATGATGCGCAGCTTCTTGTCGCGGATGTCGGCGATGCCGCCGTGGTAATCGAGCACGGCCTGGCTGGCCGGATCGTAGTACATCGCGTTGATGGTGAAGTCGCGGCGGGTGGCATCTTCATGCTGTTCGCCGAAGGTGTTGTCGCGCAGCACGCGGCCATGTTCATCCTTGGGCGCGGCTTCGGCCGAGGCACCCCGGAAGGTGGTGACTTCGATCAACTCTTGTCCAAACATCACGTGCACGATCTGGAAACGACGGCCGATGATGAAGGCGCGGCGGAACAATTGCTTGACCTGTTCCGGTGTGGCATTGGTGGCCACATCGAAGTCCTTGGGCTTGATGCCCAGCAGCAGGTCGCGCACTGCACCGCCGACGATGAAGGCCTTGTAGCCGGCATCCTGCAGGGTCTGCGTCACGCGCACCGCATTGGGCGAGACCAGTGCCGGATCGATGCCATGCTCTTTGGGCCCGAGCACATCGGGCTCGATCTTGCCGCCTGCGGCAGCGGCCTTGGCGCGCGATTTTTTCACGGGCTCGGCACTCTCGTCGGCGGCAGCCTTGCCGCGGCCGAGTATGGAGCGAATCAGTTTCTTGATCATTGCGCGTGGCCGTCGGCGAAGAGGTTCAGCACCGGCCAGCCGCGCGCCTGGGCGTGCGCCAGCAGCTTGTCGTTGGGGTTGGTGGCGATCGGATCGGTCACCCGTTCCAGCAGCGGAATGTCGTTCTGTGAATCGCTGTAGAAATAGCTGCGTTCGAACTGGTCCAGCTTGAAGCCCAGACGCTCCAGCCAGGCTTCGGTGTGGACGATCTTGCCCGGGCCGAAAGTCGGCGTGCCGTCCAGCTTGCCGGTGAGGTTGCCGGCGTCATCGAGCGCGGGCAGGGCGGCGATCAGGTGTTCCACGCCGAAGTGCGAGGCGATCGGCTTGGTCACGAAGTGGTTGGTGGCGGTGACGATGGCCACCAGGTCGCCGGCGTCCAGGTGTTTTTTCACCAGGGCCACGGCTTGCGGCAGGATGGCGGGCTTGACCACTTCGTCCATGAATTGCAGGTGCATCTCGTCGAGCTGCGTGCGCGGGAAGCGCGACAGGTTGCCCAGCGCGAATTCCAGATAAGCCACCGGATCGAGCGTGCCGTTCTGGTAATGGGCGAACCATTCGTCATTGGCCTTGCGGAAGCTGTCGGCATCCACGGCGCCGATGCGCGCCATGAATTCGCCCCACTCGTGGTCGGAGTCGAGCGGCAGCAGGGTATGGTCGAGATCGAAAAGGGCGAGGTTCATTGTTCTCCGGATTCCTGTTGTAACAGTTCGCGTAGCAAGGGCAGGGTGATGGCGCGCTTGGTGGCCAGCGAGTAGCGGTCCAGCGCGTCGAGCATGCGCGACAGCGAGGGCATGTCGCGCCGGTAGTGGGTGAGCATGTACATCATCACGGCCGGGGGAATTTCCAGGCCGCGGTCCAGGGTGATCTGCAGCAGGGCGGCGATCTTCTCGTCATCCGACAGGTCGTGCACCTGGTAGATCAGGCCCCAGCCGAGCCGGGTGCGCAGGTCTTCGCGCAGCTCCAGGCGGGTCGGCGGCAGGGTGCCGGTGCAGACCATGCAGCCGCCCTGTTCGCGGATCTGGTTGAACAGGTTGAAAGCGGCGATCTGCTGTTCCTCGAACAGTTGATCGACGTCGTCGAGCAGGTAATGGCTGGTCTGCGGGCTGTAGTCGAAGGCCGACTCGGGGGAGTCGGCACTGATGAGGCGGGCGCGGTTGCCTTCCTGGCCGGCCTTGGTGGCCAGGGCGTGCAGCAGGTGGGTCTTGCCGGCACCGGCTTCGGCCCAGAGATAGATGAAGCGGTCGGTGCTGGCACTGCCGGTCTGGATGGATTTGTCCACGCCGGCCGTGGCCAGCAGCTTCAAGCGCTCCAGCAGTTCTGCGTTGCGGCCGGTCACGAAGCTGTCGAAGCTTTGCGGCTGGTCCGCGCTCAAATCGAGCGGAATCTGTTTCATCGGTGGCTATCAGCTACGAAGGCCGCAAGCTGCTTGCGGCCAGTTAATGCAGGACGGCGCCAAGCGCCCGAGCCTGCGCAGCGTCCTGCAAGGGCAGGGAGGCTGTGATCAATCATAAACTCTTCAACGGTTGTAAAAATTGCTGGCCAGATACTCGCGCCGCACATGCATGGCGATCACCGAGACGATGGCCGAGGCCGGCAGCGCCAGCAGCACGCCGACAAAACCGAACAGCTGGCCAAAGGCCAACAGCGCGAAAATTACCACCAGCGGGTGCAGGCCGATACGCTCGCCCACCAGCTTGGGCGTGAGGATGAAGCTTTCCAGCACCTGTCCCACGCCATAAATCAGGGCCACCCACAGCAAGCCGATGGCGCCATCGAATTGCAGGATGGCCGCCAGGATCGCCAGCACCAACCCCAGGCCGAAGCCTACATAGGGAATGAACACCAGCAGGCCCGTCAGGACGCCCACCGGCAGGGCGCTGTCAAATCCGGCTGCAGTGAGCGCAACCGAATAATAGACCGCCAGCACCAGCATCACCAGCAATTGTCCACGCAAGTACTGTCCCAGCAGGCTATCGACCTCGGCCGCCATGGTATTGACGCGACCGGCCCAGCGCCGCGGGATCATGATCTGCAGGCGCTTGAGGAAGGGATGCCAGTCCTGCAGCAGGTAGAACAGCACCATCGGCACGAACAGCAGGTTGGCCAGCCAGGCCAGCAGCGCCGTGCCCCCGACCTTGGCCGAAGCCAGCACCGAACTCCAGAGCTCGTCGCCACTGGTGCTGATCTGTTGCGTGAGCAAGGCCTTGATGCCCGCCAGGTCCAGCCGCACATCGATGCCCAGCTGGTGCAGGCGCGGCGAGAGGAAGGCGTTCAGCTTGTCCAGCAGCGGCGGCACCTGGGCCTGCAGCAGCGGGATCTGGCGCAGTACCAAAGGCACCACGATCAGCACCAGCGCCAGTCCGGCCAGGATCAGCAGCAAGACCATGATGGTCACGCCCACGAAACGCGGGATGCGCAGCGGGCCGATGCGGCGGCTGGCGATCCAGTCCACGCCCGGGTTGAGCGCATAACCGATGATGCCGGCGGCGACGAAGGGCGAGAGCATCGGGCCCAGCGCCACCAGCAGCGCCAACAGCAAAATGCCGACAATCAGCCACGCCAGGTTCTGTTTTTGCTCTTCGGACAAAGAAAAAGGCATGGATTCGGAGTTCGCGGGTGGCGGTTTTGTTAAAATCACGGCTTGGCAGGGGCACTTCCGCCCTGAATCCCCTATTTTACCGTCTTCACTGGCAATATTTCATCATGACTTCACCTTCCAATGTCTCCCTCTCCTACCGTGACGCTGGCGTCGATATCGATGCCGGTGACGCCCTGGTCGAAGCGATCAAGCCGTTCGCCAAGCGCACCACCCGCGAAGGCGTGCTGGGCGGCATTGGCGGTTTCGGTGCCCTGTTCGAAATCAGCAAGAAGTACAAGGAACCGGTGCTGGTGTCCGGCACCGACGGCGTGGGCACCAAGCTCAAGCTGGCTTTCCACCTGAATCGTCACGATACGGTCGGTATCGACCTGGTGGCCATGAGCGTCAACGACATCCTGGTGCAGGGTGCCGAGCCGCTGTTCTTCCTGGATTACTTTGCCTGCGGCAAGCTGGACGTGCCCTCGGCCACCGATGTCATCAAGGGCATCGCCGCCGGTTGCGAACAGGCCGGCTGCGCCCTGATCGGCGGTGAAACCGCAGAAATGCCCAGCATGTACCCGGACGGTGAATACGACCTGGCCGGCTTCGCAGTCGGCGCGGTGGAAAAGTCCAAGATCATCGACGGTACCAAGATCGCCCCGGGCGACGTGGTGCTGGGCCTGGCCTCCTCGGGCGCGCATTCCAACGGCTACTCGCTGGTGCGCAAGATCCTGGACGTGGCCAAGCCGGACCTGGAAGCCGACTTCCACGGCCGCAAGCTGGCCGATGTGCTGATGGCTCCGACCCGCATCTACGTCAAGCCGCTGCTGTCGCTGATGGAGAAGCTGGAAGTCAAGGGCATGGTCCACATCACCGGTGGCGGCCTGGTCGAGAACATCCCGCGCGTGCTGCAGGATCACCTCACGGCTGAACTGGACGCCAAGTCCTGGACCATGCCCCCGCTGTTCACCTGGCTGCAGCAGCATGGCGGCGTGGCTGATGCGGAAATGCACCGCGTCTTCAACTGCGGCATCGGCATGACCGTGATCGTCTCCAAGGAAAACGCCGACGCCGCTGAAGCCCATCTGAAGGCCGCCGGTGAAACCGTCTACCGTATCGGCACCATCCGCGCCCGCGCCGAAGGCGAAGCACAGACCATCGTGCGCTGATCGACCCCTGTAAATCGTTTTAACGATTTATAAAGTAAAAAGGCTGCATTCTCAGGAATGCAGCCTTTTTTATTTCCGTTGGAGAATTTCTCGCCGGATGAAAACTTAGTTTTGTTAAAACAAAAACTAAGTTTCCAACAAGAAAAAACTAACAGTGAGTTCAGCTCGCCTGCCCGACATCCCCATCCTGCTCCGCCAGGATCTGGCGCGGGACGGCCTGCAGGCCACGCGCCACGCCATTGGGCGGCGGCACGCGCACTGGCTCGCTGATGTCGGCGGCGGTGGAGAGCACGTTCAGGGTATCTTCCGGCGGGGCATCCCAGACCGGATCGTCGATGGCCTCGAAGACGCGCTTCAATTGCGAGCCCCAGCTGCGGCGGATCATCTGGAAATACTGGTTCTGCTCGTCGATGGTCACGAAGCGGGTCACGGCCAGGTCTTCGCTTTCATAGACCAGCAGGTCCAGTGGCAGGCCCACCGAGATGTTGGACTTGAGCGTGGAATCCATGGAGATCAGCGCGCACTTGGCGGCCTCGTCCAGCGAGGTCTGCGGCGTGACGACACGGTCAATGATGGGCTTGCCATACTTGGATTCGCCGATCTGGAAGTAGGTGTTCTCGTCGTGTGACTCGATGAAGTTGCCGGCCGAATACATCTGGAACAATCTACAGCGCTCGCCACGGATCTGGCCGCCGAAGATGATGCTGACGTTGAAATCGATACCGAACTTGCTCAGCTCGGCGGCCTCGCGGTCATGCACGGCGCGAATGGCATCGCCCAGGATCTGGGCGGCTTCGTACATGGAGGTGGCGGTCCAGATGCTGCGGCCTTCCGCATTGGTGCGGTCGGTCAGCATCTGGCGGATGGATTGCGAAATCGACAGGTTGCCGGCGGTCATCATGACCATCACGCGGTCGCCCGGATTCTCGTAAACACTCATCTTGCGGAAGGTGCCGATATGGTCCACTCCGGCGTTGGTGCGCGAATCGGACAGGAACACCAGGCCGCTGTTGAGGCGCATGGCTACGCAGTAGGTCATGATGGAAAAGTGATACGTGGAAACGGAAAGCCGGATTTTACCGTAAGGCCCGGTGCCAGAGCGTGCGCGCCGGGGGCATCTGTCGTGACGTACCTACAGTAACGGCCTGTTTCCCGAAAAGATGACAGCGGCTGTGCTTCTTTCTTGCGCGCGAAGCACAGCCGGGGCGGCTTACGCTGCCAAAGGAACAAGAAAATCGCGGCTGATGCGATTGCCCAGTTCGAAGATGCGCTCCAAAAATTCGGTGAGCGTATCGTGCAGCCCGGCTTCCAGGATTTCCTCGATGCGGGCGAACTTCAGGTCGGCATGCAGCTTGCCCGCAAAGCGCTCGGTATCGGCCGAGACATCATTGCGCACATGATGCAGATTGGAGATCACGTTGCCCATGCAGGCCAGCAGCGAACGCGGCATGTCGGCCCGCAGGATCAGCAGCTCGGCCACGCGCTCGGGCGTGATGACGTCGCGGTAGACCTTGCGGTAGATCTCGAAGCCCGACACCGAACGCAGGATCGCGGCCCAGTAGTAGAAGTCCAGCTGTCCCGCTTCATCGCGCGCCGACTGGCTTTGCGATTGGGATTGAGATTGCGACTGGCCATTCTGCTTCTGCGATTGCGTTTCCTTGGCCCCGTGGAACTTGACGTCGATGATGCGCGCCGTGTTGTCCGCACGTTCCAGGAAGGTCCCCAGGCGGATGAAGTGGAAAGCCTCATCCTCCAGCATGGTGCCGATGGTCACGCCGCGCGAGAGGTGCGAGCGATGCTTGACCCATTCGAAGAAATCGCTCGGGTTCTGCTCCAGCGCATTGGTCTGCAGATAGGACTGCATCTTGATCCAGGTGGCGTTCTGGATCTCCCACGCTTCGGTCGTCAGCGCGCCGCGCACGGCACGCGCATTCTCGCGCGCCTGGCGCAGGCAGGAGGCAATCGAGGACGGGTTGTTGGGGTCCCGCACCATGAAGTCGATGACGTCCTTCTGCGTGAGCTTGTCGTATTTCTGGTTGTAGCCATAGAGCAGTTCCGAGATGCCCAGCACGGCGCGCCAGCCTTGCTCGGCGTCGTCGACCGATTGCGGCAGCAGGGCGGTCTGCACGTGCACGTCGAGCATGCGGGCGGTGTTCTCGGCGCGCTCGGTGTAGCGGGCCATCCAGAAGAGGTGATCGGCGGTACGGCTCAGCATCTTATTTCTCCAGAATCCAGGTGTCCTTGGTGCCGCCGCCTTGCGACGAGTTCACCACCAGCGAGCCTTCCTTCAGGGCCACGCGCGTGAGGCCGCCCTTGACCATGGTGATCTGCTTGCCGGATAACACGAACGGACGCAGGTCCAGGTGGCGCGGGGCGATGCCCGATTCCACATAGGTCGGGCACACGGAGAGGGCCAGCGTGGGCTGGGCGATGTAGCCATCAGGCTTGGCAATGATGCGTGCGCGGAAGTCCTCGATCTCCTGTTTGGTGGAAGCCGGGCCGACCAGCATGCCGTAACCTCCGGCACCGTGCACTTCCTTGACCACCAGCTTTTCGAGATTGGCCAGGGTGTAGGAAAGATCTTCCTTCTTGCGGCACTGGTAAGTGGGCACGTTGTTGAGGATGGGATCCTCGGACAGGTAGAAGCGCACCATGTCCGGCACATACGGATAGATCGACTTGTCGTCGGCCACACCGGTACCGATTGCATTGGTCAGCGTCACCTTGCCGGCGCGATAGGCCTGCAGCAGGCCCGGCACGCCCAGCGCCGAATCGGGACGGAAAGCCAGCGGATCGAGGAAGTCGTCATCGATGCGGCGATAGATCACGTCGACCCGCTTGGGGCCGCGCGTGGTACGCATGTAGACCACGTTGTCCTTGACGAAGAGGTCTTGTCCCTCGACCAGTTCCACGCCCATCTGCTGGGCCAGGAAGGCGTGCTCGAAGTAGGCCGAGTTGTACATGCCGGGGGTCATCACCACCACCGTCGGATCGGTCACGCCGGCCGGCGCCACCGAACGCAGGTTGTCCAGCAGCAGGTCGGGATAGTGATCGACCGGCGCAATCTTGTGGCGCTTGAACAGGTCCGGGAAGAGCCGCATCATCATCTTGCGGTTCTCCAGCATGTAGGACACGCCGGAGGGCACGCGCAGGTTGTCTTCGAGTACGTAGAATTCACCTTCGCCCGCCCGCACGATGTCCACACCGGCGATGTGCGCGTAGATGTCGTTGACCACGTTCACATCCTGCATCTCGCGCCGGTACTGGGCGTTCTGGAAGATCTGCTCGGGCGGGATGATGCCGGCCTTGACGATCTTCTGTTCGTGATAGATGTCGTGGATGAACATGTTGAGCGCTTTGACGCGCTGGACCAGTCCCGCTTCCAGCTTGGCCCATTCGGCCTTGTGGATGATGCGCGGGATGATGTCGAAGGGGATCAGGCGCTCGGTGCCGGCATCGTTTCCATAGACGGCGAAGGTAATGCCGACGCGGCGGAAGATCAGGTCGGATTCGGCACGTTTGCGGGCGATGATTTCGGGCGACTGCGCCGAAAGCCAGCTGGCGAATTCTGCATAGTGCTGACGCACTTGACCTGCTTCGCTGCCTGCGCCTCCTGAATACATCTCATCAAAAAAATGTGCCATAGATTTGCTTCGTGTTCCCGTGGGGAGCGGGAATCTTTCTAAGTAGGTTGTAACGAAAACAGAGGCGGTGGGTACGGCAAAACTACAGCGTGGGTACAGCGTAATGCGATGGTGCTAGGGGACTGCCGCTGCACGCCAGCGCCAGCGTGCATGAAGAAAGACTAACAGAGGCTTGAATTTTTTGACAGAGGAAAATTGCATGCTTTTGCTCCTCGCCCGCGCGGGTCTGCTCCCATCAAACGCAGACCCGCAGCGGCTTCAGTTATTCCATGGCGTGGGTGCGGGAACCTCGCAGGGGGCCGGCATGTCGATGGTCTTGAAGTCGGCCGGACTAACGATTTCCAGATACTCCATGTCGGGCGAATAGTCGAACAGGAAGTGCACGATGCCCGGCCGCTGGTGCACGCAATCCCCGGCCTTGACCAGCGTGACTTCGGTCTCGTACATGAAGCGCGCCCAGCCTTTCAACATGATGACGATGTGGAAGTTGGCCTCGTGCCGATGCCATCCGGTGCCCGTTTCCGGGGCCATGTTGGCCTTGACCAGCTGCGCCACCACCTGGCCGCCGGTGGCCGCGGCAATGCCCAGGTCGCGATACAGGAAGAAGTCGCGCAGCCCTCCCGTTTCATAGGGCGTGTCGCCTTCGCTCACATGCGAAAAGCTGTTCTGCGCCAGTACGCTTGCCTCCGCTACGGTATTCATCACATCCATCCTTTCTGCGGTCTCCCGCCATGGGCCTGCGACAAAAACGGGCGCGACTTTTCCTGCCGTTGCTGCTGCGCGCGCCCTAGAATTCCACGTCCAGTTCGTCAATGTCCTCCGGTTCCTTTTTGGCGGCGGTGATCCATTCCTGCATCTCCGGCATGGCCATGATGCGTTTGGCATAGGCGGTGCAGATGGGATCAAGCTTGACGTCATAGGTCATGAAGCGCGTCACCACCGGCGCATACATGGCATCGGCCATGGTGCGCTGTTCGCCGAACAGGAAAGGCCCGCCGTACTTGGCCAGACACTCCTTCCAGATGGTGGTGATGCGCACGATGTCGGCTTCGGCGCGGGACCACACCTTGAAGTTGGGGAAGTGGCCCTTGAGGTTCATCGGCAGCGCCGCGCGCAGGGCCGAGAATCCCGAATGCATTTCGCCGCACACCGAGCGGCAATGCGCGCGGGCGGCGAGGTCGGCCGGCAGCAGCTTGGCGCCGGGGCGGATTTCGTTGAGATATTCGGCAATGGCCAGCGTATCCCATACCAGTACGTCGCCATGGTGGAGGCTGGGTACCAGGATGGAGGAAGACAGCAGCAGGATCTCTGCCCGTGCCGACGGGTCGTCCGGCGGCACGATGTCTTCCTCGAAAGAGAGCCCGGCGAACCTGGCCATGAGCCAGCCGCGCAGGGACCACGAGGAGTAGTTCTTGCTGGTGATGCGCAAAGTCGTCTTAGGCATGTCAGTCCTTTATCTGTTTTGTGCAGGTTGACTTTGGGCACGCGGCCGCGTGAGCGGCGGTGTCTTGTTCATGGTCATCTTCATCGTCCGCCCCGTCTGCGCTCGGGAAGGACACGGGCCACAGGAGCGGACCGCGTACCACTACTTGCAAGGCTTGTGCCAGCTCGCGGGAACGGCAGGGCACGCACCGCCGGCATTTCCGCGCGGCCACCAATGCCTCCGGAAAACTCCCAAAAGCTGCGCGCAGGCGGGCTGGCGGCCCATCAATGGCACGACAATTGCATCGTCGCCATGGCGAGCGGACACCAAAAAGAGACAACCGAGGGCGGCGCTTCATGATCAATACCTATCAGCTCTACCAGAACTACGCCGACGCCACCGATCCGCTGCGGGCCTGTGCCCGCATGATGGCACCCCTGCTGGGGGCGACCTGGCCTGGCGTTCCGGTCAATCCGGCCTTGCGCAAGATGGCCTCGGCCTGCGAGGTTTTTGCGCGGACGCAATTGACCCATGCGCGCCCGCCTTTCGAGATCGGCGAAGTGCTCGATGGCGGACGCACAATTGCGGTGCATGAGGAGGAGATCAGCGCCACGCCCTTCTGTGGCCTGCTGCATTTCCGCAAGGAAACCTCGGCCGCACAGCCCAAGGTGCTGGTGGTGGCGCCCATGTCGGGCCACTTCGCCACGCTCTTGCGTGGCACCGTCAAGACCCTGTTGCGCGATCATGACGTCTACATCACCGACTGGCGCAATGCCCGCGATGTTGCCCTGGAGCACGGTCGTTTTGGCCTGGATGAATACGTTTCCCACGTGATCGGATTCCTCAGCGAGCTGGGTCCCGGTGCGCACCTGCTGGCGGTGTGCCAGCCGACCGTGGCCGCGCTGACCGCCGCCTCCGTGATGGCCGAGGACAATCATCCGGCCCAGCCGCGCACCATGACGCTCATGGCCGGCCCCCTCGACACCCGCGTCAATCCCACGGCCGTCAATGCATTGGCCAAGAGCAAGCCGATCAGCTGGTTCGAGAAGAACATGATCAGCACCGTCCCGGCGCGCCATGCCGGGGCCGGGCGGCGCGTCTATCCTGGCTTCGTGCAGTTGAGCGCCTTCATGAACATGAACCTGAACCGCCACGTCGACGCCTTCCGCAAGCTGTATCACCATCTGGTCGAGGGCGAGGAGGCGCAGGCCGCGCAGATCAAGGATTTCTACGAAGAATATTTCGCCATGGCTGACCTGCCGGCCGAGTTCTACCTGGAAACGGTGCGCACGGTGTTCCAGGAACATGCGCTGCCGCTGGGCAAGCTGACCTATCGCGAGCGCGTGGTCGACCCGCGCGCCATCCGCCGCACGGCGCTCTTTACCATCGAGGGCGAGAAGGACGATATCTGTGCGGTCGGCCAGACCGTGGCCGCACAGGAAATGTGCAGCAACATCCGGCCCTACATGCGCCTGCACCATGTTCAGACGGCCGTGGGACATTACGGGGTCTTCAACGGACGGCGCTGGGACAACGAGATCTATCCGCGCCTGCGGGATTTCATTAACATGCATCACAGGTAAGCTTGCGGCGTACTTGCCAATGCGAGTGAAAAACTTAGTTTTCAGGATCGAAAGATTAAGTTTTTCTTCCCCCGGCACTTACACTCTCACATACACTCACAACGAGGCAGCCCCAACCGGAAAGTCACCAGGAAAGTAATCAGGCGGTAAGAAAAACAAGGTATGCAGGAGATCTGCTCCGCATGTCGCCAACAACCAAGCCCCGCGCTTGACCATTTGCTTGTCGTAAAGGAATTCCATGTCGATCCACGTGGCCCTGAACCATGTCACCTCTTACAAGTACGACCGTGCCATCAACCTGGGTCCGCAAGTCATCCGCTTGCGTCCCGCCCCGCACAGCCGTACCCGCATCCTGAGCTATTCGCTGCGCGTGCTGCCCGAGCCGCACTTCATCAACTGGCAGCAGGATCCGGAATCGAACTACCTGGCGCGCCTGGTGTTCCCGGAGAAGACCACCGAATTCAAGATCGAGGTCGATCTGGTGGCCGAGATGTCGGTCATCAATCCCTTCGATTTCTTCCTCGAACCCTATGCCGAGGAGTTCCCCTTCGAGTATGCCAAGGACCTGCAGAACGAACTGCTGCCCTACCGGCAGAAGCTGCCGCTGTCGCCGCTGTTTGAAAAATTCCTCAAGAGCATTCCGCGCGAGAAGATCGGCAGCGCCAATTTCCTGGTGGCGCTGAACCAGAAGCTGGCCGACCACATCGGCTACACCATCCGCATGGAACCCGGCGTGCAGACGCCGGAAGAAACGCTGCAACTGAAGTCCGGCTCCTGCCGCGATTCTTCCTGGCTGCTGGTGCAGCTGCTGCGCCACCTGGGGCTGGCGGCGCGCTTCGTGTCCGGCTACCTGATCCAGCTGACAGCCGACCAGAAGTCGCTCGATGGTCCCTCCGGTCCCGAGGCCGACTTCACCGACCTGCACGCCTGGTGCGAAGTCTATCTGCCCGGTGCCGGCTGGGTCGGGCTGGACCCGACCTCGGGCCTGTTTGCCGGGGAAGGCCACATCCCCTTGTCCTGCACGCCGGAGCCGGCCTCGGCCGCGCCGGTCAGCGGCCTGGTCGATCCTTGCGAAGTGGAGTTCGAGCACCTGATGTCGGTCAAGCGCATCTGGGAAGCGCCGCGCGTGACCAAGCCCTACACCGAAGAGCAGTGGGCCGCCATCGAGAAGCTGGGCCACGCCATCGATGCCGACCTGCAGGCCAATGATGTGCGCCTGACCATGGGCGGCGAACCGACCTTCGTCTCGCTGGACCACCCGGATGAACCGGAATGGAATACCGCCGCCCTGGGTGCGACCAAGAAGCCGCTGGCCGCCGAGCTGTATCACCGCATGCGCGACAGGTATGCCGCGCAGGGCCTGCCGCATTTCGGCCAGGGCAAGTGGTATCCCGGCGAGCAGCTGCCGCGCTGGGCGCTCAATTGCTACTGGCGCCGCGATGGGGAACCGATCTGGCTGAATCCCGAACTGATCGGCGACGAGACCAAGCCCAACGTCAGCGACAAGATCGTCACCAGCCATTTCCTGCACCGCGTGGCACAGCGCTTGCAGGTGGATGGCAAGAACGTCTTCCCGGCCTATGAAGACGTGTTCTACTACATGTGGCGCGAGCGCCGCCTGCCGGGCAATGTCGATCCCTTTGATTCGCGCGTGGATGACAAGCAGGAGCGCGAGCGCCTGATGAAGGTCTTCACGCAGGGCCTGCAAAGCGCGGTCGGCCATGTGCTGCCACTGGCGCGCCGCGACGATGGCCGTGGCTGGCAGAGCGGGGCGTGGTTCCTGCGCAGCGAGCGCTGCTACCTGTATCCTGGCGATTCGCCGCTGGGCTATCGCCTGCCGCTGGATTCGCTGCCCTGGGTCAAGGAGGGCGAGGCGCCGGTGGTCTATCCGGCCGATCCGACCCAGGCCTTCCGCCCATTGCCCAGCAGCGCCGAAATCCGCCGCCAGCTGGGCAGCCCGCAGGAGCCGGCTGCGCTCCTGAAGAAGGCGGCCAGCACTGCGGCTGCACTTGGCATGGAAGGCAAGGCGGCGGGCAATACGGCCAATGCTGCCAATGCCGCTACCACGAGCAACGCCACCCAGTCCGTACCGGCCCCCTTCGAATCGGCCAACTGGCTGACCCGCACCGCCCTGTGCGCCGAGGTGCGCAATGGCGTGTTCTACCTGTTCATGCCGCCCTTGTCGCAACTGGAGCATTACCTCGAACTGGTGGCCGCCATCGAAGCGGTGGCCGAGGAACTGAAGCAGCCGGTACTTCTGGAAGGCTACGAGCCGCCGCACGATCCGCGCCTGCGCAAGTTCAGCGTCACGCCCGACCCCGGCGTGATCGAGGTCAACATCCAGCCGGCCAACAACTGGAGCGAACTGGTCGAGCAGACCACGCACCTGTATGACGCCGCACGCGCCTCGCGCCTGACGACCGAAAAGTTCATGCTCGACGGCCATCACTCCGGCACCGGCGGCGGCAATCACATGGTGCTGGGCGGCATCACGACCAGTGATTCTCCTTTCCTGCGCCGGCCCGATCTGCTGCGCAGCCTCATCTCGTACTGGCACAACCATCCTTCGCTGTCCTACCTGTTCTCGGGCATGTTCATCGGCCCGACCTCGCAGGCACCGCGCATCGATGAGGCGCGCAATGATTCGACGGTGGAAATCGAACTGGCCTTCAGCGAGATGGACAAGCAGGTGGCCAAGGGCGATTGCCCGCCCTGGCTGGTGGACCGCCTGCTGCGCAATCTGCTCATCGACGTCACCGGCAATACGCACCGCGCCGAGTTCTGCATCGACAAGATGTATTCGCCCGACAGCGCCACCGGCCGTCTTGGTCTGCTGGAACTGCGCGCCTTCGAAATGCCGCCGCACGCACGCATGAGCCTGACCCAGCAACTGCTGCTGCGCGGCCTGGTGGCGCGTTTCTGGAAGGAGCCCTACAAGCCGGCGCGCCTGGTGCGCTGGGGGACTGAACTGCATGACCGCTTCCTGCTGCCGCATTTCATCGAGCAGGATTTCGCCGACGTCATGGCCGACATGAACGAGGCCGGCTATCCCATGCGTGCCGAATGGTTCGCGCCGCACATGGAATTCCGCTGCCCCAAGATCGGCGACTATGCGGTCAAGGGCATGCAGGTCGAACTGCGCACCGCGCTCGAACCCTGGCACGTGCTGGGCGAGGAGAGCAGTGGCGGCGGTACGGCGCGCTATGTGGATTCGTCGCTGGAACGGCTGCAGGTCAAGATCAGCGGCATGGCCTCCGATCGCTATGTGCTGACCTGCAACGGCGTTTCGGTGCCGCTGCAGCCCACCGGCATCGTCGGCCAGTTCGTGGCCGGCATCCGCTATCGGGCCTGGCAGCCGCCTTCGGCGCTGCATCCGACCATCCCGGTGGATTCGCCGCTGACCTTCGACCTGGTCGACACCTGGAATGGCCGCAGCCTGGGCGGTTGCCAGTATCACGTGGTGCATCCGGGCGGCCGCAACTACGAGACCTTCCCGGTCAATGCCTTCGAGGCGGAAAGCCGCCGTCTGGCGCGCTATTTCCGCATGAACCATACCCCGGGAAAATGGCAGGTCACCCCGGCGCGGGCGTCTATCGAGTTTCCTTTTACGTTAGACTTACGCTACTTCTAAAACTGAGCTGGGCGCGGCCCCGCGCCGCTTGCAAGGCGACACGCCGCACGGGACCTGCTCCCGGCGCGTGCGCCACCCGGCCGCCAATGACTTATGCCCCAG
Source organism: Herbaspirillum sp. Her4 (assembly GCF_057961335.1). Classification (NCBI taxonomy): domain Bacteria; kingdom Pseudomonadati; phylum Pseudomonadota; class Betaproteobacteria; order Burkholderiales; family Oxalobacteraceae; genus Herbaspirillum; species Herbaspirillum sp. Her4. The sequence continues at coordinate 1,852,009 of NZ_CM176330.1, forward strand.
CGTCTCCTGGAAAGCTATCCCGTCGCCAGTGATCGTTACGACGAGATGCTGGCGGCTGACGGCCGCCTGCGCCCGCACTGGCGAACGCTGATCGACCAGCTTGAAAACCTCTCGCCGGAGATGCTGCGCCGGCGCGCCAACGAGGTACGTGACGCCATCGCCTCCGATGGCGTGACCTACAACGTCTATGCCGACCCCAAGGGTGCCAACCGGCCCTGGGAACTGGACCTGCTGCCGCACCTGGTGTCCTCCGAAGAATGGGATTTCCTGGAACGTGCCGTGGCCCAGCGCGCACGCCTGATGAACGGCTTGCTCGCCGACATCTACGGCCCCCAGCACCTGATTGCCGAAGGCCTGCTGCCGCCCGCTCTGGTGTTCGGCCAGCACGGCTACCTGATGCCCTGCCACGGCTGGCAGCCGCCCGGTGGCGTGCATCTGCATGCGTATGCCATCGACCTGGCGCGCTCGGCCGACGGCACCTGGTGGGTCGTGTCGGACCGCACGCAAGGTCCGTCCGGTACCGGGTATGCCTTGCAGAACCGCCAGATCATGTCGCGCGCCATGCCGGAAGCGCTGCGCGACATGCACGTGGAGTCGCCGCACCGCTACTTCCACACCTTGCGCGCGATGTTGACGCGCCTGGCCCCGGCCCAGGGTGAAGTGCCGCTGATCGTGCTGCTCACGCCCGGCCCCTACAACGAAACCTATTCCGAACATGCTTTCCTGGCGCACACGCTGGGCTTCCCGCTGGTGGAAGGGGTGGACCTGACGGTGCGCAGCGACCAGGTATTTTTGAAGACCCTGAACGGCCTGCGCCGCGTGCACGCCATCCTGCGCCGCATGGACGATGACTATTGCGATCCGCTGGAACTGCGCGCCGATTCCGCCCTCGGTGTGCCGGGCCTGACGCAGGCTGCGCGACTGGGCAATGTGGTCATCGCCAATTCGCTGGGCAGCGGCGTGCTGGAATCGACCGCACTGCACGGCTTCCTGCCAGCCATCAACGAGCGCATGTATGGCGAATCGCTGCTGCTGCCTTCAGTAGCGTCGTGGTGGTGCGGCGAAAAGCCGGCGCTCGATTACACACTGGCGCATCTGGATGAACTGGTGATCGTGCCGGCGTTTTCTTCGATGCGCATGCAACCGGTGTTCGGCCATACCGTCACGGGTACCGCGCGCCGCCGCCTGATCGAAAGCCTGCAACTGCAGCCGCACGCTTATGCCGCCCAGGAATGGGTGCGCCTGTCGCAAGCGCCGGTGATGTCGCGCAGCGGTGACTATCGTTTGATGAACCGCACCATCAGCCTGCGCGTGTTTGCGGTGGCCGATGGCGAAGGTGGCTATCAGGTGATGCCGGGTGGATTGACACGCGTGGCGCCACGCCAGCGGCGCGACGTGGTCTCGATGCAGCAGGGCGGTACCAGCAAGGATGTGTGGGTGCTGCGTGAAGAGGAGCGCCCGGACCCGGCCATGGCCGATGACGGCCATGGTGCAAAAAACGTCACGGTCATCAGGGGCACGGTGGATGTGTCCTCGCACTCGGGTGAGAACCTGTTCTGGATGGGGCGCTATTCGGAGCGGGTGAAAAATCTCTCGCGCCTCTTGCGCACCACCCTGCAATACACCATGGATGGCCAGACCGAGAGCCGTGGCATGCTGGGCAGCGTGTCGTGGATCTGCAGCCAGCTCGGCGTGCAGATGCCCAAATCCGAACCGCGTCCGACCATCACCGGCCTGCAGCAGAGCCTGCAGGCGGCCGTGGTCGATCCTTCGGCGCCGGTGAGCGTGGCCACGCAGTTGCGCCAGCTCGCCAATGCCGCCTACCAGGTGCGCGAACATCTGTCGCTGGACAACTGGCACGCCCTGACCAAGATGCCGGCCATGGTGCAGGAACGCATCAACACACCGGCCGCTGCACAGCATGTGCTGGGCAACGTCATCGATGCCTGCTCGGGCCTCGCCGGTCATGCGCTGGATGACATGACGCGCGATGCCGGCTGGCAGTTCCTGATGGTGGGCCGCCACATCGAACGCATGGCCAACATGGCGGCGCTCTTCGACAACTTCCTGCGCCTGCCGCCGCAGCGCCAGACGGCGGCACTGTCGTGGCTGCTGGAGGCGGCCAGCAGCATCGTCACCTATCGCGTGCGCTATCGCCGCACGCCGGAGTGGCTGCCGGTGCTGCACCTGCTGGTGTTCGACGTCAGCAATCCGCATGGCATGGCCTACCAGTTCCGCATGCTGCAGCAATACATGGCCGAGATCGCCCAGCAGCTGGGCTTGCTGAGCATGACCATTCCTGCGCACTTGACCAGCCAGCTGGAGGCGATGAACCTGGCCGAGTTTGCGCACGATCATCCCAACGTCGCCGAGGCCAATGCGCGCCTGACGCAATTGATGCGCGATGCCGTCAGCGGCGGCTACATGCTCTCGGATGATCTCTCGCGCCATTACTTCACGCCGCTGACCGCACCGGTCAGCCAGGGGGTATGACATGAGCGAGCGCACGGTCTACCGCATCCATCATCAGACCACTTACCAGTATTCGCTGCCGGTGCGGCTGTCGCACCAGGTGCTGCACCTGACGCCGCGCGAACTGCCGTGGCAGCAATGTCTCTCGCACACCGTCAACGTCTTGCCGTCGCCGCAACTGGTGCGCAGCTACGAAGACAATTTCGGCAACGTCATCAAGGCCTTCTCGCTCGATACCGATCACACCAGCCTCGATGTGCAGGCCGATTCCTGGGTCGCGCTCACGCCGCGTGCGCAGCCGCAGCCCGGCATGCAGTGGGAGGAAGCGGCCACGGTGATGGCCTATCACGGCGGCCGCATCATGGCGCCGGGCATGCTGGAGGCATCCAATTTCCTGTTCGAATCCTCACACGTGCGCATCAAGCGCGAGTTCATCCGCTATGCGGCCGAGTGCTTCAGCCCGGGCCTGTCGGTGGTGGAGGGGGTGCGTGCGTTGATGATGCGCATCCATGAGGAATTCGCCTTCGATCCGGCCGCGACCACCGTGTCCACACCGGTGACGGAAGTCTTCACCAACCGGCGCGGCGTGTGCCAGGACTTCGCGCACCTGATGCTGTCCTGCCTGCGCTCCATCGGTTTGGCGGCACGCTATGTGAGCGGCTATCTGCTCACCGAGCCGCCCCCGGGTCAGCCGCGCCTGATCGGAGCCGATGCCTCGCATGCCTGGGTCTCGGTGTATTGCCCCGGCGTGGACGGCGGCGAAGGGACGTGGATCGACGCCGATCCGACCAATGGCGTCTTCCCCGATACCAGTCACATCACGCTGGGCTGGGGACGCGATTTCCTCGACATCTCACCCTTGCGCGGCGTGCTCATCGGCGGCGGGCAGCAGAGCATGCAGGTAGCAGTGACGGTGTTGCCGGGCGAAGAGGCGCAGGGTTTGCAGCTGTCAATCTGAGCGCAATTTTCTGTATTGTTGCCGCCGCGTCGCCACAAAATACGATGGCCACTATTCGAAAGAATAGTGGCCATGTTTGTTTTTACGCCAAGCTCGGGATTGCGCTCAATGTGCCCCTGCGTCCGCCACCATCAGCGGCTTGCCGCCATCGGGACGATTGCGGTCCGAGGCCTGCTTGACCAGCAAGGCCACCGTAGACACCAGCGCGGCCACGGCCACCACGGCGAAGACTTCGCTGAAGCCCAGCTGGCGGCGCGTGAGTTCGGCCACCAGGAAGGAACCGGCGATACCGCCGAAGCGCCCCACGCCCAGCATCCAGGCCACGCCGGTGGCACGGCCCCGCGTCGGATAGTAGGCCGCGGCCAGTGCCGGCAGGGAAGATTGCGCGGTATTCATCAAGGTACCGGCCACGAACACCACGACGGTGAGCACGCCCACATTGCCCGCCGCCTGCCCGATGGCAAACACCGCCACCGCAGTGGCGGCAAAGCCGATCGCGATGACGCGGTTGGCGTTGTAGCGGTCCATCAGCCAGCCGAACAGGATGGCCCCCACGCCGCCCAGCGGGAACAGCGCAGCAATGAGCGTGGCGGTCTTGGGTGCCAGGCCGGCATCCTTGAACAGCACCGGCATCCAGTTCACCAGCGCATAGAAGATCACCAGGCCCATGAAGTAGGCCAGCCACAGCATGCAGGTGCCGACCAGGTAGCGCCGTTCGAACAGCAGGGCGATGCCGCTCTTGCCGGTGGGGGCTTCGCCTTGCGGGCCTGTCTCGGTGAGGGTGAAGCGATTGAAAGCGGTGGCTGAAGAAGAGATGCGGCGCAGGACCGCGCCGATGCGCTCGGCCGCATAGCCCTTGGCCACCATGTGGCGCACCGATTCCGGCAGGCTGGGCAGCATCACCAGCAACAGCAGCAGCGGGGCGGCACCGCCCAGCATGAGCACGCTGCGCCAGCCCCACAGCGGAATCATCCACGCCGCCAGGAAACCACCCAGCGCTGCGCCCAGCGGGAAGCCGCAGAACATGGCATTGGTCAGCATGGCGCGGCGCGCGGCCGGGCTGTATTCACTGGTGAGCGTGACCGCATTGGGCATGGCCGCGCCCAGGCCCAGGCCGGTCAGGAAGCGCAGGATGGTCAGTTCCTGCAGGTTGCCGGCGAAGGCCGAGCCCAGGCAGGCCACGCCCATGACCAGCACCGACAGCAGCAGGATCTTGCGGCGGCCGTAGCGGTCGGCCAGGGGGCCCGACGTCAGCGCACCGGCGGCCAGGCCGAATAACGCGGCGCTCAATACGGGAGCCAGGTCCGGCTTGGCGATGCCCCAGTCCTTGAGCAGCGAGGGGGCGATGAAGCCGATGGCGGCGGTGTCGAAGCCGTCCAGCAGGACGACGAAGAAGCACAGCGCGAAGATCAGCCATTGATAGCGCGAGAAGGGCTCGCGGTTGATGAAGGCCTGGACGTCCAGGGCAGGGGTTTCTGGTCTCATGTCTCTCTCTTCTGGATATTGGGGGGTACGGCTGTTTTATTTTTTGTGCGAAAAGTATAAAACAATGCAGAAGTTATTTGTGCGGTCAGTGCGCATATGTGCGGTTATCGAACACAATCGTGTTTTGTGAAGGAAAGCGCAAAGGCCCCCGCCCGTCGGGTTGGCGCGGGCAGGGGGGATGGGAGCGGTGAAGGAAACTGTCCGAAAACCCAAGCCAGCCATGGGCGCTGGCGTCGGGCGGTTCTGCTCAGGGGGTACGGATATGATCGATCAGGGCGATGGTGGCTTCATCGGGGGGCGGCGTGAGCAGGCTGACGATGGCCATGGCAGCCATCCCGACCGGGACGCCGAAGATGCCGGCCGAGATCGGCGCGATGTGGAACCATTGCCCGGCGGCACTGCCGCCGAAGGCGGGGTTGGTGTGCAGCATGTAATACACGCACATCAGGAAGCCGCAGACGATGCCGGCAATCGCGCCGGCCTGGTTGGCACGCTTCCAGAACACGCCCAGCACCAGCGCCGGGAACAGCGTGGAGGCCGCCAGCGAGAAGGCCGCACCGACCATGGAGAGGATGTCGCCCGGTTTCAATGAGGCGGCATAGGCCGCCAGCAGCGCCACTACCAGCAACAGCAGCTTGGAGATGGTCACGCGTTTTTGCGTGGAAGCGCTGGGGTCGACCACCTTGTAATACACGTCATGCGAGAGCGCATTGGAGATGGTCAGCAGCAGCCCATCCGCGGTGGAGAGTGCTGCCGCCAGTCCGCCTGCCGCCACCAGTCCGGAGACGAAATACGGCAGGCCGGCGATCTCGGGCATGGCCAGCACGATGATGTCGCCATCCATGGAAATCTCGCCCAGCTGCACCAGGCCATCGCGATTGAGATCGTTGATGGAGACCAGCGGATTGAGCTTGTCCATGTTGGCCCAGTAATACACCCAGTCCGGCAAGTGACTGTAGCTGCTGCCCACCAGCGAGGTGTAGATGTCGTATTTCACCAGTACGGTGAGCGCCGGCACGGTGAGGTAGATCAGCATGATGAAGAACAGCGTCCAGAACACCGAACTGCGCGCGCCCGCCACGGTGGGCGTGGTGTAGTAGCGCATGAGGATGTGCGGCAGCGCCGCCGTACCCAGCATCAGGCAGAACACCAGCGCCAGGAAATTGTTGCGTTTGATGTCCGAGCTCTGCTGGTCGCGACCGGGGAAGGGTTCGGTCTGCGAGACCGGTGGCTGCGCGCGTGCAAGATTGGCCGCGCGTGCTTCGGTCCATTTGCGTTCTGCCTCCTGGGGGGACTTGGGATAGGACGATAGCGCGCGGCTGGCGGCCTTGATGTCGGCCAGCGAAGCGTGGCTATCACGCCGTACCTGGTCGGCCTGATTTTGCGCCTCCACACGTCCATCGAGCCAGGATTGCGGCAGGCCCTTGAGCTTGCGGTCGTAGTCATCGGCGCGCGCCTGGAAGATCTTGCGCACTTCCTTTTCCTTGGGGTCGTCTTCCAGTTTGTGTTCCAGCGCCGAGAGCTTGGGCAGCACCGCGCCATAGGCCACCGGCGGCACCGGTACCGTCGCATGCTTGGCCGAGAGCCAGATCACCGGGATCAGGTAGGCGAACAGGATGATGATGTATTGCGCCACCTGGGTCCAGGTGATGGCGCGCATGCCGCCCAGGAAGGAGCACACCAGAATGCTGGCCAGCCCGAGGAAGATGCCGATGGAAAAATCGATGCCGGTGAAGCGCGAAGTAATCAGCCCCACGCCATAGATCTGTGCCACCACATAGGTGAAGGAGATCAGGATGGTGGCCGCCACGGCCAGGATGCGGATCACGTTGACCCCGTGGCTGCCGGGTCTGCCCGGATAGCGCGCGGCCAGGAAATCGGCGATGGTGTATTGCCCGAACTTGCGCAGGTAGGGCGCGATCAGCAGGGCCACCAGGACGTAGCCGCCGGTCCAGCCGAGGATGTAGGCCAGTCCGTCGAAGCCCTGCAGGTAGAGGCCGCCGGCCAGGCTGATGAAGGTCGCCGCCGAGATCCAGTCGGCGGCCGTGGCCATGCCGTTGAAGAGCGGCGGCACGCGCCGTCCGGCGACGTAGTATTCGGGCACGTCGGAGGTGCGGCAGACCACGCCGATGCCGGCATACAGGCCGATGGTGACGAACAGGAACAGGTAGCCGATCCACGAGCGCGGCATGCCCTCGCGCTCCAGGATGGCCAGCACGCACAGGAAGATGATGAAGCCCAGCGTATAGAAACCATAGTAGCGGCACAGCCGCCGGAAGAAGTCCTTGTTACTCTCCATGCCAGTGCTCGCCTTGTTCACGTCGGACCAGTTGTTCGATGCGGCGCATGCGGCGCACGTAGATGACCACGATGGCCAGGTAGATCAGCATCATGCCCTGCGCGGCCATGTAGAAGGAGACCGGCCAGCCGAACAGGTGTACCCGGTCCAGTTCGCGTGCGAAGTAGATGAAGAAGAACGTGGCGGCGAACCACAGCGCCAGCAGCCAGGCCGTCATGCGGCGGGTGCGGTGCCATTGGTTGCCGGGGTCCGGGGGAGGCGTGCCGTGGTCCATGTCAGGTGATGTCGTCAAAGAAGGGCGTGCGCGGCATCATGCGAAAGCTCACGCGAAAGAGGCTGCCCGGATATTTGGGATCGCTGCTGCGCGGATTGTGGGTGATCTCGACGATCGCCTCGTGCTGCTGCGCGATCTCGCGCACGATGGCCAGGCCCAGGCCGCTGCCGGTGCTGGGCGTGCCGAGGATGCGATAGAAACGCTCGAACACGTTGCTGCGTTCGGCCACCGGAATGCCGGGGCCGTTGTCTTCCACTTCGAGGATGGCCAGGCCTCCGCCCTCATCGGTGCGCGCGCGCACGGTGACGCGGCCATTGCCATCGTGCGGTGTGTAATGCAGGGCATTGTCCAGCAGGTTGGATAACAGTTCGCGCAGCATCACCGGGTTGCCGGTGATGAGGATGGGGTGATCCGGCTGCTCGAAACCGAGGTCGATGCGCTGGGTGAAGGACATCGGCACCCAGTCCTGCACCACGCTGCGCGCCAGTTCGTTCAACTCCAGCGGGACCATGCCGCCGGATTGCGATTGCTGGTTTTCGGCGCGCGCCAGTGACAGCAATTGATTGACCAGGCGCGTGGCGGTTTCCGAACTCTTGGCCAGTTGTTCCAGCGAACGGCGCACGTCGTCCTGGTCATCCTGCCGCAGCGCCAGTTCGGACTGCATGCGCATGCCGGCCAAGGGCGTCTTCATCTGGTGCGCGGCATCGGCGATGAAGCGCTTCTGGATGGCGATGGTCTGCGATAGCCGCGCCAGCATGTCGTTGAGCGAACGTACCAGCGGGGAAATCTCTTCGGGCACCTGGCCGGAGTCGATGGGAGAGAGATCGTCGGGGCGGCGCGCACGGATGCGCTGCTGCAATTCCGACAGCGGAGACAGGCCGCGCGAGAGTGCGAACCACACCAGCGCCAGCGCCACCGGCAGGATCACGAACTGCGGCAGGATCACGCCCTTGATGATTTCATTGGCCAGTTGCGCGCGCTTTTCCAGGGTCTCGCCGACCTGCACGGTGGCAATGCGCGGCTCGCGCTGGGCAGCGCGCTGGGCGGCGCTGCGGCGCAGGTCTACCTGCAGGGTGGCGATGCGTACATCACTGCCGTGCAGGATGTCGTTGCGGAATTGCACCGTGCCAAGTGTGATGCGATCTTCGTCGGCTGGCGGTTGCGGCATGTCGACGTCGCCTTCGACATATTCGCCATTGGGGCCGGTGATCTTGTAGTAGATGTTGTCGATGTCGTCGGCGCGCAGCAGGTCGCGTGCCGATACCGGCAGGCGCGCCACCGCCTTGCCGTTGACTTCCGAGACCTGCTGCGCGAGCACGGTCACGCTGTCTTCCAGCGCGCGGTCGAAGGGCTGGTTGGCAATCGACTGCGCAATCAGGTAAGTGATGGCGATGCTCATCGGCCACAGCAGCAGCAGCGGGGCCAGCATCCAGTCGAGGATCTCGCCGAACAGTGAACGCTGGATGCGTTCCACCGGTTGCGTCGCCAGGGCGGCGCGGCGCTTCTTGCGGGGCGTGGGGGCAGCGGGAGCGGCAGTGGACTCCGGCGCAGCCTCGGGCGGCGGGGCGGAGGCAGCGGCGGGGGAAGGATCGCGCGCGGTCATGGGGGATCAGCGCGCGGCGTGCCAGTGTGAAGCGAAGGCGGACGCGGCCTCAGGCCGCGCTGTTGGAGGCCGCCAGCGGGGCAGCGCCGTTCTCGGGCAGCTTCTCCAGGCAATAGCCGAGCCCGCGCACGGTGGCGATGCGTACGCCGCCGACCTCGATTTTCTTGCGCAGACGATGGACATAGACCTCGATGGCATTGTTGCTGACTTCCTCTCCCCATTCGCACAGGTGGTCCACCAGCTGTTCCTTGGAGACCAGGCGGCCGGTGCGTTGCAATAATACTTCGAGCAGCCCCAGTTCCCGCGCCGACAGTTCCAGCATCTGTTCGCCGATGTAGGCAATGCGGCCGACCTGGTCGAAGGACAGCGGACCATGTTTGATGACCGTCGGCCCGCCGCCGGCTCCGCGCCGGGTCAGCGCCCGCACCCGCGCTTCCAGTTCGGAGAGCGCAAAGGGCTTGGCCATGTAGTCGTCGGCACCGAGATCGAGGCCTTGCACGCGCTGTTCCACCGAATCGGCGGCCGTCAGGATCAGCACCGGCAGGCGCGAATTGCGCGCGCGCAGGCGGCGCAGCACCTCCAGGCCGGACATCTTGGGCAGGCCCAGGTCCAGGATCAGCAGGTCGAAATCCTGGGTGGACAAGGCGGAATCGGCTTCCACCCCGTTCTTGACGCAATCGGCGGCATAGCCGGAATGGCGCAGGGAACGGGTCAGCCCGTCGGCCAGTACGCTGTCGTCTTCAGCAAGGAGGATGCGCATAAGAATCGGTCAGCGAGGCAAGGCCGGCTGAATTGTCTCGGATGGTTGAATTATTGTGATACCTTTTCATTCATATTCCACTAATTCAACCCCCAATGCAAATCAGGGATTGCCTGATGAGCGCTGTCCTTGAGACAGGTCAGGTCGCGGGTTTGAAGTGTAACAATTCAGATTGGGGCATTGAAGTCTGAAGCTTAGGCCTTATAGTAGGAGGCGTCAGCAAGATTTACTTGCTGGCAGCGCAATTTTTGTTGATATAATTTCTCGCATCCATTTCTGGAAAAACCGCTGGAAAATCTGATGAAACGTTTGTGGGTCCTGCTGCTGATCTGTTTGCTCCCGGTGCAAGTATTTGCAGCGGTGCTGACGTACGCCAGCTCGATGGCCGCAACCGACTTCGCAGTCCCGGCTCCGGTGCAAGCCGCCGTGGCGACCCAGCATCTGGTGTCCAAGACCGTTTCCCTGTCCGACCAGGCCGCTTCACTCAGTGATGACCAGTCGCACGCCCTGGTGGCCGATGCCGCCGGCAGCGATGACGACAGCACCGGTTACGCCGACAGCGGTGAAGATTTCTCCACGCACGCCGGTATCGGTGACGAGCCCGTGCTGATGCAATCCCTGGCCATGGTGCCGCAAACTTCCCGCCTGGCGCCCGCTCTGCGTAGCGATGCCGCCCTGCAACCCCCGTTCCTGCCCCGCGCAGGACGTCCTCCCCGGGCCTGATCCCGTCGCCACGCGCGACAGGTTTTGCTGCGCCCGCTGAACTGCCCCTGATGGATTGAGGCTTCGCGCCGTGCGACAGCAGGACCCTGCGCGTGCGCGGCCAGCGTCGGCCTGCCCGCGCCGGTGCTGATCCTCCAGGGCACACCTGTTCCAGTGATTCCGAATTACGGCCGATGTGACCGCATCACATCATCAGAATCCTTTAGGAGATAGCATGAAAAAAGCATTTGTCGCGCTGATAGTGGCGGTCATGACGCTGTCTGTTGGCATGTCGGCCGTCGAAGCCAAGCGTCTTGGCGGTGGCGGTTCGATCGGCAAACAGTCTTCCAGCGCCAGCCGTCAGGCGCAGAGCCCTGCCCCGATGCAGCAGAACCAGGCCGCCGCTGCCAAGCCGGCCGCGCCTGCTGCCGCTCCGGCTGCAGCCGCCGCCAAGCCGAGCATGTGGAAGGGCCTGCTGGGTGGCGCCTTGCTGGGCCTGGGCCTGGGCGCGCTGCTGTCGCACTTCGGCCTGGGTGGCGCACTGGCCAGCATGATCAGCACCATCCTGACCGTGGCCCTGATTGCCCTGGCGATCATGTTCGTGATCCGCATGTTCCGCCGCAAGTCGGAATCGGCACAGTCCGCGCAACCGGCTCCGGCCTGGGCCAGCGCTGCACCGCAAGCGGCTGACAACGCATCGGCCACGCCGCAGATCGGCTCCATGCTCAAGACCGACCAGTCCGCCGCCCCGACCACCCAGAGCGGTTTCGGTGGTGGTTTCGGCAATGCCGAGGCAGCGCCTGCCTACGGTATCCCGGCCGGTTTCGACACCGTGGGCTTCGTGCGCAATGCCAAGACCTACTTCATCCGCCTGCAAGCGGCATGGGACAAGGCTGACATCAACGACATCCGCGAATTCACGACGCCCGAGATGTTTGCCGAGCTGCGCCTGCAGATCCAGGAACGCGGTGCTGCTGCCAACCAGACCGACGTGGTCTCGCTGGATGCGGAAGTGCTGGGCGTGGAAACCGTGGGCAATGATTACCTGGCCAGCGTGAAGTTCTTCGGCTTCATCAAGGAAGATCCGACCGCCTCGCCGGCCCAGTTCGCCGAGATCTGGAACCTGTCCAAGCCGGCTGCCGGCCAGGGCGGCTGGGTGCTGGCAGGTATCCAGCAGCTCGATCCGGTCCAGGGCTGAGTCACCGGCCCGGACAAATTGGCAAGAACGTTCATGTAGCAAGTATCGGTTTGGCGCGGAAGGCGGCGGTTAGTGGATGAGCGTCGCCAGTCCGTTTTACCGCCGGCTTTTGCCGGCGGTTTTTTTTGTTCGCTTGGTTCTGCATTCCACGCCTGAAGTTTTCTTCATTTCGGTCCGGAGCCGCCCAAGTGGCGGGCATCATCTTTCCTGTTCCGGCCTTTTCCTTCGTGTCGCAGCGTCCCATAAAAAAAGCACCGCATCAGCGGCGCTTTTGAGATTGCTCGTCCGGCGCAGTGCCGGGGCGGTCCCGATCCCGGTTGCGTCGGGGAAGACGTCCGTCCGACAAGGGAAACAGCAGCGCCACCACCACCAGGATGATCAGCAGTATCAGCGTGATCTGATCCAGTCCGTCCATGGTCATCCGGTCTTGCCGTGTGATCGACGCCGCGCGTCGCGCCAGCCCAGGCTTTTCTGTTCGACGGCGCGCAACAGGCTGTCGCTGACTTTGCCCAGCAGGGCCAGGATCAGGATCGCGCACAGCACCAGGTCGGGCCGGCTGCTTTCGCGCCCGTCCGAGAGCAGGTAGCCCACGCCCTTGGTGGCGGCGATCAGTTCGGCCGCCACCAGGAACATCCACGCCAGGCTCAGTCCCCCGCGCAGGCCGGCAAACAGGTAGGGCAGGGAGGCTGGCAGCAGGATGTGGCGGATCAGTTCGCCGGTGCTGAGGCCGGAGCTGGTGCCGACTTCGATCAGCTTGTGGTCGATGTCGCGAATGCCGGCCACCAGATTCAGGTACACCGGGAAAAATGCACCGATGGCAATCAACACCACCTTGGGCGTTTCGTCGATGCCCAGCCACAGCAGCAGGAGCGGAATCCAGGCCAGGCTCGGGATGGCGCGCAGCGCCTGGAAACTGGGTTCCAGCAGGGCTTCTGCGCGGCGGCTGATGCCGACCAGTAGCCCCAGGGCAACCGCCAGCACGCTGCCGATCACGAAGCCGGAAGCGACACGGGCCAGGCTGGCAGCGATATGCGGCAGCAATTCACCGCGTTGCGCCAGTGACCACAGGGTGTGTGCCAGCTCGCTGGGCGGTGGCAGCAGGCGCGCGGGAATCCAATTCAGCCGCGCACCGGCTTCTACCGCCAGCAGGAACAGCAAAGGAACGATCCAGCCGGTGAAACGCCCCGGGCGATAGCCATCGTCATGCGGCCAGCCCCGGCGGCGCGGGGGGGCGGCGCGCGCCACGGGCGGCTTGGCGGCGTCCGGCTTGGACGTGGCCTGCAGCTTGGCCGGAAGCGGGATGGGATCAGCCATGGCCTCAGGCCTTCACCACGCCCTGCGCATAGCTGGGATCGATCAAGGCATTGATGGTGCGCGGCAGGTCGGTGCCGCTTTTGACCAGGTCTTCTTCCAGCAGGATGGGCGAGGCTGCGCGCAGCGCTTCGATATGTTCGCGGCCGATCTGCGGCTGCGAAAAATCGTTGCGCTTCAGTTGCAGGCGCGCCACCGGGGCCGACAGCCTGGACTCTTCCGACAGCAGGGCCACGGTCTCGTCGGGATGGGCGATGATCCACGTGCGCGCACGCTCATAGGCGGCAATCACGCGCTTGACCTGGTCCGGATGACGGGCGGCGAACGTGTCGCTGACGTTGAGGAAACCGTAGGTGTTGAAGTTGACGTTGCGGTAGATCAGGCGCGATCCGGCTTCCAGTTCGCTGGCCGCCAGATGGGGATCGAGCCCGGACCACGCGGCCACGCGGCCCTGTTCCAGTGCGGCGCGGCCATCGGCGTGCTGCAGGTGGACGATCTCGACGTCGCTCTTCTTGAGGCCATTCTCATGCAGTGCGCGCAGCAGGAAGAGATACGGATCGGTGCCCTTGGTGGCGGCGATCTTCTTGCCCTTGAGTTCGGTGATGGACTTCACCGTCGACTCCTTGCCCACCGCCAGCGCCGTCCATTCCGGACGCGAATAGATGTAGACCGCCTTGACCGGATTGCCATTGGCCCGCGCCAGCAGGGCAGCCAGGCCGGCGGTGCTGCCGAAGTCCACGCTGTCGCTGTTGAGATATTCGAGCGCGCGGTTGCTGCCGGCGCTGAGGACCCATTTGACTTCCGTGCCTTGCGCCTTGAGGTCTTCCTCCAGCCAGCCGAACTTGCGCAGCACCAGGCTGGGCGGCGAGTAGTAGGCATAGTCCAGTCGGATGGTCTTGGGCGGCTGTGCGGCACGCGCCAGCAGGGGCGCGCTGCCCAGTATGGTAGCGCCGAGCGCGGCGGGGGCCAGGCGCAGGAAGTCTCTGCGTTGCATGAATGGGTTCTCCCTAGGTTGGATCGCCCCGCGCGAAGTGGCGCAGCGCGGCCATGGCCGGCCGCACAGGCGGGACAAACCGACACTCTAAGGACGAAGCTCTGGCGGAAGAACGACTATTTTCGCGCTTGCATATGCGGGCGGCGCATGTGGCGCAGGCTCGAACGGGGGCATTCCATGGCGGCCGATGGCCATCAGGTCCTCATGCAGAGATGCAGAGATGTACAGATGCAGTTGTGTAGAGGAGACGGGATGCGGCCGTTCAGTCATGTAGTCCTCTGCAGGAGCGGCAGACCGGCCAGGCAGAGAGAGGAGGACGAGGAGGACGATGAGGCCACGGAGAAGATGCGTCTCCGTACGCGCCTCATCGATTTACGGCAGGCACAGCTCGAACAGCGCACCACCATCCGGATGATTGGACAGGCGCGCTTCGCCATGCCGGGTCTCCTTGTTGTGGGCGGTGGCAATGGCATTGCACAGGTCCATGCCCAATCCGGTGGACGGCTTCTTTTCCTGGGTGCCGATGCCGGGGCCATCGTCGCGGACCGTGAAGATCACGCCGCCTTCCGGATGCTTGCGGCAGCCCAGTGCGATCTGCGAGCGTGCAAAGCGGCTGGCATTCTGCAGCGCCGCTTCCAGCGCCAGCGCCACCAGGTGTTCATCGAAGAAGCCGATCACCGGCATGTCGGTTTCGTCCACCTGCAGGGCGATGTCGTTGCTGCGGGATACGCCGTGCTCGCGCACCAGGGCATCGAGGAAGTCCAGCGGCGAGACCGCCTCGACCTGCGCGCGCAGGCCCTGGGAATCGGCCTTGTAGAGGGTCAGGAAGGCGATCAGCTTTTCCTGCAGGGCCAGGCAGGTGACGTGAGCCTGCTGCACGCGCGGCACGTCGTCGGACAGGCGGCGCAATTCCCCCTCCAGCACGCCCAGGGAGTTTTTGATGTCGTGAATGATGATCGCGGCAAGCTTGGGATCCATGGTCAGCTCTTCGGGGCTACTTTGGTCAGGGTGTCGCGCAGGAATTTGTGCATCTTCGCGACTCTATCGTTGCCGGGAATCAGGCGGTCCAGGGTGGCCAGGTAGCGGCGCACGCGCTTGACGTATTCTTCGTTCCAGCCGCGCTGGCTCATCCACAGCAGGTGCAGCTGGGCGGCGGCCAGCAGCACGCCGGTGTTCTCCGGCATGCTGGCCAGCGCCTCTTCCAGGCGCGCCAGCGACTCGTCGGGCTTGGCGCTGCGCATGAGGGCATTGGCTTCGGCGATGATGCTCATGCAGTGCTTGACGGCACCGTCGATAAGCTCTTCGGCCAGGTTGGCGCGGCCGGTATCGGCCAGCACCTTGCGCGCCAGCATCTGCAGGGTCTTGTTCTCGTGGTCGGACTTGACGGCTTCGGCGATGAGCTTGGCGCCTTCCTCATCCTTGCCCATCGAGAAGGCCGCCTTGGCCAGGGCCAGGGTGGCGGTGTCCGAGGCTTCCTTGCCGGCCGCCTGGCGGGCCGTCTCGAAGGCCTGCTGGGCCGAGATGGTGTCGCCCAGCTGGACGTAGGCCTGGGCCTGCACGGCGGCCTGCGCGGAGACGAAGAGGTTGGATTCCTCGTAGCGGCGCGGCGCGCTTTCCAGCAAACGCAGCGCGGCATCCGGATCGCCGCTGTCGATGTGCACCTGGGCCAGCGAGAGCAGGTCGGTCGGTTGCGCGGTGAGCGAACCCTTGGTGTGCTTCAGCACCTTGTCATAAGCCTCGCGCGCCTGGTCGAGATGGCCGCTGCGGTAGGCCACGTCGCCCACCAGGCGGCTGCGGCGCGCCGAGGGGATGATCTCGGAAGACTTGGTCAGCGCCTCCAGCGCGCCTTCCTGGTTGCCCTGGGCCTCGTCGATCTGCGCCATCAGGTCGTAGGCGGCGATGAACTGCTTGTTCTGCGCCAGTACGTCTTGCACGATCACGCGCGCATCATCCATCTGGCCGGCCACGATGTTGCAGCGGGCCAGGCCGATCTTGGCCCACACCAGGTCGTCGCGCATGGCCAGGGCCTGCTTGTAGACCTCGCGCGCTTCGTCGATGCGGCGCTGTTCGATCAGCAGCGTGCCCTTGGTCTTCATGATCTCGACGATCCACTTGGGCGCCGACTTGAGCACGTTGTCGCATTCGATGATGGCGCCGGTGATGTCCTTGCGCTTCATCTTCTCGGTCACCGGCAGCATGGCGTGCTGCTTTTCCAGCAGGCGGTCCACGCGCTCGGCGATGCGGCTGGCCGTGAGCGGCTTCAACATGTAGGCGTCGGGCTGGAACTCGGCGGCGCTGGCCACCAGGTTGTAGCCGCTCTCGGCCGTCACCATGATGAACATGCAGGTCGGCGACAGCATGTTCTGGGTGCGGAAGAACTCCAGCAGCTGCTGCCCGTTGCTTTCCTTGTTGAGGTTGTAGTCGCAGATGATCAGGTCATAGGTGCCGGACTGCACGAAGCGGATGGCTTCATCGGGCGTGGCAGCCTGGTCGACCTTGGTCACGCCGAGCTGCCCGAGGTGCATGCGAATGTTCTGGCGCATCGTCGGCATGTCGTCGATGACCAGGCAGCGCAGGGCGCTGATGTGGCTGAAGGGCACTAAACTCATGAGAACGGTCTGTAAAGCGATCTGTAAGGCGATCTGTTCGGGATTGCGGAATGCCGTGGGCTGAATAATTGCCGCAGCGCAATATCGTGCAAGATGACGACTATTGTTACCAATTAAGCCATTGCTGACGAATTATTCCCCCCAACTCACGAGTGTGCCGTTTTTTTTCCTTCCATGCATCATTCCTCTGCGATTTATGAAGTTTTTGGAAGGTCTGCCTCTCGTATAATTGTGGTTTTCGTCCACGGATGGAATTTGGGCCGACAAAAACGCTTGCACTAAGCACTGTTTTTTTATACAGTATCGCTCTATCGGGGCGGTCATCCACTGCCCCCCGGGCAGCACCCGCGGCCTGCCAGCGATGGCCAGCCACCGCGAGCAAGATCCAAGCAACATTCAAGCAACATCAGCAAGACTCCCCCTGACACCCGTCTTCACGACATTTTGCCGAGAGAGATTTATGGACGACAAAAAAGCTGCGAACAACTCTGAAAAGAGCAAGGCGCTGGCCGCCGCGTTGGCACAGATTGAAAAGCAGTTTGGCAAGGGCTCGGTGATGCGCATGGAAGATGGCGTCATCGCTGAGGAAATCCAGTCCGTGTCCACCGGCTCCCTGGGCCTGGACATCGCGCTGGGCATCGGCGGCCTGCCGCGCGGCCGCGTGATCGAAATCTACGGTCCCGAATCCTCGGGCAAGACCACCCTGACCCTGCAATCGATTGCCGAAATGCAGAAGCTGGGCGGCACCTGCGCCTTCATCGACGCCGAGCACGCGCTGGATGTCACCTACGCGCAAAAGCTGGGCGTGAACCTGAACGACCTGCTGATCTCGCAGCCCGACACCGGCGAACAAGCCCTGGAAATCTGCGACGCCCTGGTGCGCTCCGGTGCGGTGGACCTGATCGTGGTCGACTCCGTGGCCGCGCTGACCCCCAAGGCTGAAATCGAAGGCGACATGGGCGATTCCCTGCCGGGCCTGCAAGCCCGCCTGATGTCGCAGGCGCTGCGCAAGCTCACCGGCAGCATCAACCGCACCAACACCACCGTGATCTTCATCAACCAGATCCGCATGAAGATCGGTGTCATGTTCGGCAACCCGGAAACCACCACCGGCGGTAACGCGCTGAAGTTCTACGCTTCCGTGCGCCTGGACATCCGCCGCACCGGTTCGATCAAGTCGGGTGATGAAGTCATCGGCAGCGAAACCAAGGTCAAGGTCGTCAAGAACAAGGTTGCGCCCCCGTTCCGCGAAGCCCACTTCGACATCCTGTATGGCGAAGGCACTTCCCGCGAAGGCGAGATCCTGGACCTGGGTTCGGAACACAAGGTGGTCGAGAAGTCCGGTGCCTGGTACAGCTACAACGGCGAGCGCATCGGCCAGGGCAAGGACAATGCCCGTAACTACCTGAAGGAACATCCGGAACTGGCTCGCGAGATCGAGAACAAGGTCCGTGTCGCCCTGGGCGTGCCGGAACTGGCCGGTGGCGAAGCGGAAGCCAAGGCTTCCTGAATCCGCGCTTAAAGGATTCAAGCGCCATCGCGGCGACAGGGTTTGCCTGAGCCCTGGGTGTCGTGATGGTGGCTTGTTTATCTCGCTGGTGCCGTGCTGTGTTGGCGGTCTCAGGGGGAGGCAATACCGCAGTACAGCAAGTTCGCAACATGCCAAGACCGCCGATCAGCCTGAAAGCAAGGGCGCTCAAATATCTCTCTTCACGTGAGCATAGTCGCCAGGAACTTGCGCGTAAGCTTGCCCCTTACGCGCAAGAGGGCGATGACATCGAAGAGCTCCTGCAATGGCTGGAGCAGTCCCGTTTTCTTTCCCAGGAACGTTTTTCCGAATCGCTCGTGCATCGCCGCTCGGCGCGCTACGGCAATCAGCGCATCATCTCCGAACTTCACGGCCATGGCATTGAAGGTGAAGCCATCGCCGAACTGAAGGCCGATCTGGCCGCCGGGGAGGGCGAGCGTGCCGCGCAGGTGCTGCGCCGCAAGTACGCCGCACCGCCCGAGGATGCCGAGACCCGCGCCAAACAGATGCGCTTCCTCCAGCAGCGCGGTTTTTCCCATCGCAGCATCCGCGAAGCCTTCCAGACCGCTTGGGCCGACGACGAAGAATCCGCCTGAACCCAAGCTGCATCCAGCAGGGCCGGCCCGGCCAAGCACATTTTTCCCGCGTTTTCCTCGAAATCTCCCACCGGCGTGCGGCTTTGTCCTGCCCGATGGTAATTCCTGCGCATTGCGCCCGGTGTTAGCGCTACCGGCCAACAGGCCGTTTGTCGTGTGCTAGAATTCGGAAGTTTTTGCTGCGGCGCGCAAGCCTGAGGAGATACCGCGTGTTGCCGGTTTGTTAAAACGGCGCAACGGTGCAAGGCCCACGTCAGGAGCAGGAATGGATAATGCGAACGCTTCGGCGCAAGCTGGTGCGTTTCGACTATCAGACCAACTAAAGCAGACGGCATGCATATGCCCAATTCGACGAATTCACTCGCAACCCGCGCAGCTCACGCCTGCGCCCGACTCCATCCGGCAACGGATGCGACCCCCGCCTGCGGGTTGCAGTCTGCTTTCTGGTCGGCCGGCTCAATGCCGGCTTCCGAATTTCAATCCGGCAAGTTTCATTCATTCAGTGTCTAAAGGGAAGCTCCCATGAAAATCCATGAGTATCAGGGTAAAGAAATCCTGCGCCAGTTCGGCGTAACCGTGCCGCGCGGCATTCCTTGCATGTCGGTCGACGAAGTCGAAGCGGCTGCCCAGAAGCTCGGCGGCCCGGTGTGGGTCGTCAAGGCCCAGATCCATGCAGGCGGCCGCGGCAAGGGCGGTGGCGTGAAGGTGGCCAAGTCCATCGAGCAGGTCAAGGAGTACGCCAACCAGATCATGGGCATGCAGCTGATCACCCACCAGACCGGCGCTGAAGGCCAGAAGGTGCGTCGCCTGCTGATCGAAGAAGGCGCGGACATCAAGAAGGAACTGTACGTTTCCCTGGTCACCGACCGCGTCTCGCAGAAGGTCGTCCTGATGGCCTCCAGCGAAGGCGGCATGGACATCGAAGAAGTTGCCCACAGCAACCCGGAAAAGATCCACAACGTCATCATCGACCCGATCGATGGCCTGACCGACGCCCAAGCCGACGACGTGGCTGCCAAGATCGGCGTGCCTGCCGCATCGATCCCGGCTGCTCGCCAGAACCTGCAAGGCCTGTACAAGGCTTACTGGGAAACCGACGCATCCCTGGCTGAAATCAACCCCCTGATCCTGACCGGCGACGGCAAGGTCATCGCCCTGGACGCCAAGTTCAACTTCGACTCCAACGCCCTGTTCCGTCACCCGGAAATCGTCGCCTACCGCGACCTGGACGAAGAAGATCCGGCTGAAGTCGAAGCCTCCAAGTTCGACCTGGCCTACATCTCCCTGGACGGCAACATCGGCTGCCTGGTCAACGGTGCCGGCCTGGCCATGGCCACCATGGACACCATCAAGCTGTTCGGCGGCGAGCCGGCCAACTTCCTGGACGTGGGCGGCGGCGCCACCACCGAGAAGGTCACCGAAGCCTTCAAGATCATGCTGAAGAACCCCGAACTGAAGGCCATCCTGGTCAACATCTTCGGCGGCATCATGCGCTGTGACGTGATCGCCGAAGGCGTGATCGCGGCTTCCAAGGCCGTCTCGCTGAAGGTGCCCCTGGTGGTCCGCATGAAGGGCACCAACGAAGACCTGGGCAAGAAGCTGTTGGCCGATTCCGGTCTGCCGATCATCTCGGCCGATTCCATGGAAGAAGCCGCCCAAAAGGTCGTGGCAGCTGCCAAGTAAGTAACCCAACACGCAAGCCTGCGCGGCGCGAGCCGCCGGCTGCAAGCGATTGCAGCCCAGGCGCCGCCCGCGGCGCAGGCATCACAGTCAAGGAAGAGAAATGTCGATCCTCATCAACAAAGACACCAAGGTCATCACCCAAGGTATCACCGGCAAGACCGGCCAGTTCCACACCCGCATGTGCCGCGACTACGCGAATGGCAAGAATGCCTTCGTCGCAGGCGTGAACCCGAAGAAGGCCGGTGAAGACTTCGAAGGCATCCCCATCTATGCCAACGTCACCGAAGCCAAGAACGCCACCGGCGCCACCGTCTCCGTGATCTACGTGCCGCCCGCCGGCGCTGCTGCTGCCATCTGGGAAGCCGTCGAAGCCGAGCTGGACCTGGCCATCTGCATCACCGAAGGCATCCCCGTGCGTGACATGCTGGCCCTGAAGGACCGCATGGCCAAGGCCGGTTCCAAGACCCTGCTGCTGGGCCCGAACTGCCCCGGCCTGATCACCCCGGACGAAATCAAGATCGGCATCATGCCCGGCCACATCCACAAGAAGGGCCGCATCGGCGTGGTTTCCCGCTCGGGCACCCTGACCTATGAAGCCGTGGGCCAGCTGACCGCCCTGGGTTTGGGCCAGTCCTCCGCCGTCGGTATCGGTGGCGACCCGATCAACGGTCTGAAGCACATCGACGTCATGAAGGCCTTCAACGACGATCCGGACACCGACGCCGTCATCATGATCGGTGAAATCGGTGGTCCTGACGAAGCCAACGCTGCACGCTGGATCAAGGACAACATGAAGAAGCCGGTGGTTGGCTTCATCGCCGGCGTGACCGCGCCCCCGGGCAAGCGCATGGGCCACGCAGGTGCCCTGATCTCCGGTGGTGCTGACACCGCTGAAGCCAAGCTGGCCATCATGGAAGAGTGCGGCATCAAGGTCACCCGCAACCCGTCCGAAATGGGCCGTCTGCTGAAGTCGGTGCTGTAATTGACCACGGGCTGACTCACTCAGCCACGGCAGTAAAGCAGTACCGCAAGACCCGCATGGGGAGCTCCGGCTCCCCATGTCATTTCTGGCAAGCCGTCCCGATGGGAGGCACTAACCGCGCATAACGCGGTCTTCCAGCCATGCGCCCGATCCGAGGCGCTGTTTTTCCAAGAGGACATGCATGGAATTCCTGGCCAACCTGAACTGGGTCGCCGTGGCGCAGATCATCCTGATCGATATCCTGCTCGGTGGCGACAATGCCATCGTCATTGCCCTGGCCTGCCGTAACCTGCCCGACAAGCTGCGCATGAAGGGCATTGTCTGGGGCACGGTGGGTGCGATCGGTATCCGCATCGCCCTGATCGCCTTCGCCGTGACGATGCTGCAGTTGCCATTCCTCAAGCTGATCGGTGGCATCCTGTTGCTGTGGATTGGCATCAAGCTGCTCAACGAAGACGATGAGCACACCGACATCAACGGCAGCGACCGCCTGTGGGGTGCCGTCAAGACCGTGATCGTGGCGGACCTGGTGATGAGCCTGGACAACGTGATCGCCATCGCCAGCGCCGCTGAGCAAGCGGCCGGTGAGCACCAGCTGCTGCTGGTGGTATTCGGCATCGTGGTCAGCATCCCCATCATCGTCTGGGGCAGTACCCTGGTGTTGAAGCTGATGGAGAAATTCCCGGTCATCGTCACCCTGGGTGCAGCCTTGCTGGGCTACATCGCCGGTGGCATGATCTTCAGCGATGTCGCGGTACAGGGCTGGATCGAGGGCTTCATTGGCGACACCGAATTCGTGTTGCCGGGCGCTGCGGTGCACCTGAGCCTGCCCGGCCTGGTCGGTGCGCTCGGTGTGGTGCTGACCGGCCTGACGCTCAAGCGCCGAAAGCAGGAGCGCCAGAAAACGGCCGTCTGAGCGGCAAAGGTGCGTGCAGGCCATGGGGATGGCCGACACGCTGCACACCAGAACCGGTGCCGCGGCGCCCGATACCCGGCCATGCTTGAGCCAGGTCAGCGCCGCAGCACGACAAACCTGATAGCTTTGCAATTTTTTCGCTGGTACGCATGACCGGCGCTGCCGATACTGGC
Source organism: Herbaspirillum sp. Her4 (assembly GCF_057961335.1). Taxonomy (NCBI): domain Bacteria; kingdom Pseudomonadati; phylum Pseudomonadota; class Betaproteobacteria; order Burkholderiales; family Oxalobacteraceae; genus Herbaspirillum; species Herbaspirillum sp. Her4. The sequence continues at coordinate 1,874,552 of NZ_CM176330.1, forward strand.
AACGCCCTTTTCATTTTTACGAGGATCCCATGAAACCCGTCGTCACCCGTCGCCCCCAACAAGGCTTCACCCTGCTCGAACTGATGGTCACGCTGGCCATCGTCGGCATTCTTGCGATGCTGGGCGCCTCGCAATACCAGGACTACATCGCCCGCGCGCGCGTCTCGGAAGGCTTCAACCTGGCCGAACCCTACAAGCTGGCCGTGACCGAGCAGATCAGCTCCAACAACGGCGTCTTCACCGTGGCGCAACTGGGCCTGCCGGCCTTCACTCCGACCGACAACGTCAGCAAGATCGAAGTCTCGCCGATGGAGAAGCGCGGCGTGGGCGGTGTCATCACCATCACTTACAGCCCGCGTGTGGGCGACGGCGGCACGCTCACGCTGACCCCGACCATCACCTCCGGTACCATCCAGTGGCAATGCGCTGCCAAGGATGTGAAGCAGGCGGCCACGCCCGAAGGGGCTACGGCCAATACCGGCTTCGTTGCCGGTACGCTCCCGGCCAAGTTTGCACCGGCCAACTGCCGCGGCTGATCTATGCTTGCAGCAGCGGATGCAGCATGAAAAAACGCGCCCTCGGGCGCGTTTGTCATTGGTGTTGTCCACAGGTGAATTTGCTGCAGCTTCCCGCCTCAAGGGCGCGCCATGCTGATGTCGCTCTTGCCGCCGCGCTTTTCGGTCACGCAGATATCGGTCATGACCATGGTCTTGTCGACCGCCTTGCTCATGTCGTAGACGGTCAGCAGCCCGACCTGCACGGCCGTCAGTGCTTCCATCTCCACCCCGGTCTTGCCGAAGGTTTCCACTCGCGCGGTACAGCGCACGGAAGAACTGGCCGCATCGGTCTCGAACTCCACCGACACATGCGTCAAGGCCAGCGGATGGCACAGCGGAATCAGGTCGCCCGTGCGCTTGGCCGCCATGATGGCGGCGATGCGGGCGATGCCCAGCACGTCGCCCTTCTTGGCCGTGCCCGATTCGATGATGGCCAAGGTGGCCGGCTGCATGCGGATCACGCCGGTGGCCAGCGCCACGCGATGGGTCTCGTTCTTGCCGCCGACATCGACCATGTGCGCTTGTCCGCCCTGGTCGAAATGGGTGAGGCCGCCGTTGGGCGCGGAGTCGCCGGATGTGCTCATGCTGGTTCGCTGATGATGAAATGAAGGGAAAGGAGCGGGTATCATAGCAGGCAGCCTGCGGCTTGCCGCCAGCGCCGAGCTGTGCACCGACTGCACCGCCGCCGCTGTCTTGCTTTCACCATGTGTCTGCCATCGATGACTGGGTCCATGCAACGAACCGTCCCTGAACTTTCCCGCCGCCCCCTGCGCCGCCTGCTCATGCGTGCGCTCAGTGCCACCTTCCTGCTGCTGCCGGCCGCTCCCTTGACGCTGTTGCCGCATCCCGGCGTGGCGCAAGGCCTGCCGACCCTGGGCGATACCGAACGCGAAGGCCTGTCGCCGCTGATGGAGCGCAAGCTGGGCGAAGAAATCATGCGCGACATCCGCACTGACCGCGATTATGTCGACGATGGCCCGATCTCGGAATACCTCAACAATTTCGGCCAGAACTTGGTCTCCATTCATCCTGAGGTGCGCGGCGAGGCTGGCTTCGATTTCCAGTTCTTCATGGTGCGCGATCCCATGCTGAACGCTTTCGCGCTGCCGGGCGGCTTCATCGGGGTCAACAGCGGCCTGGTGCTGGCGGCACAGTCGGAATCCGAACTGGCCGGCGTGATGTCGCACGAAATCGGCCACGTGGCGCAGCGTCACATCGCCCGCATGCTGGGCCAGCAGAAGCAGAATTCCATGATCCAGCTGGCGGCCATCGTACTGGGCGCGCTGGCCGGGGTGTCCAAGGCCGGTGGCGATGCCGCCATGGCTACCATGATGGGCGGCACTGGCCTGGCCGTGCAGCGCCAGCTCAACTTCAGCCGCGATGCCGAACGCGAGGCCGATCGCATCGGCCTGCAGATCATGCGTGATGGCGGCTTCGATCCGTCGGGCATGGTGACCTTCTTCGGCCGCTTGCAGACGGCCTCGCGCAATTACAGCGATGCCGTGCCGCCTTACCTGATGACGCACCCGCTGACCACCGAGCGTATCGCCGACATCCAGGCCCGCATCCGCGACCAGCGCTACAAGCAGCGCGTGGACAACCCGGAATTCCAGCTGGCGCGCGCCCGTACCCAGGTCTTGCAGAATGACGGCGTGCAGGGCCTGCGCGACAACGTCGCCAAATTCACCGACCAGGCCAAAGGCAATACCAAGCTGATGACGGCTGCCGCCAAGTATGGCTTGGCTTTCGCCTACTACCGCCAGAACCGCTTCGAGCAGGCCGAGGCCGCATTGAAGGAGGCCCAGGAAGCGGCCATCCCGATGAAGACCGGCATCTTCTTCGGCAGTCTCGACATCGACATCAAGATCGCCCGCAAGCAGACCCAGCAGGCGCTGCAGGTGGCGGAGAGCATGCGCCAGCAATACCCGATCTCGCGCAGCGTCGCGCGCCAGTACGCCGATGCCCTGATCGCCGCCAACCGCTACGACCAGGCCGTGGGCTACCTGCGCGACCAGGCGCAGCTGTATCGTTCGGATGCCCAGGTGCAGCAGCTGCTGGCCAAGGTCTACGCCGCGCAGGGCAAGCAGGCCCTGCAGCATCTGGCGTTGGCCGAATCCTATGCACTCAACGGCAGCCTGCTGGCGGCCATCGATCAGTTGGGGATTGCCCGCAAGGCACCGGATGCGACTTTCTACGACCAGTCACAGATCGATGCGCGCGAGCGCGAATGGAAGGCGCGCTGGAAGGATGAGCAGAAGGAGCTCAAAGACCGCTGACCCCTGCCTGCCGGAAAGTCAGGCGGGACGGGGGCTACAGACGAATCTGAAAGTTTGTTCCAGTTGATCGCTGGCGATGCGTTGCAGCGGCAGGTCCTGCCCGTTCCAGGTGAAGGAAAGTGTCAAATCCTCAGCGCCCTCCAGCCAGCGCAGCAGGGCCTCTTCATCTGTTTGCCCGGCGTGATGCAGGCAGGGCAGCAGGGTGGCCAGGTCGCGGTCATCGACGCCGGCAATGATCTCGCCGCTGCGCAGGTAGAGTCGGCCGCGTTCATCCATCCAGGCGGCATCGACTTGTTCCACCGCGGCCTGGGTATGCAGGATGAGGGAGGGCACAAGCGCATCCGCGCCCGGCTCGGTCCGCAGGATATGCGGCATCCACTCCAGATCCACGTACACCCGCTGCGGCCCGTTCTGGAAGTACCAGCGGCCGCTATCGTCGCAGGCGTAGTTGCGGTCGATGAAGGCCAGCAGGGCAGGGTGGCGGATGGGGTCTCCGGGCAGTTCCAGTTGCTGTGCCCTTTCGTCGCGCATGCGCCATTGGCCGCGCGCATCCAGCCGCAGCCAGCCGAAGCAGTACGGCACGTTGGGCCAACGGGCCATGGCCTGGCGGACGATCTCATCCATGGGCCAACTCCGCGCGGGCCACGAAGGCGCTTTCCGCTTTACCTTCCAGGAAATGCATCAGCCGCTGCGGCAGCCACGCCAGGCTGCCCGGCGGCCCGCCTGCGGCAAAGCCGACATGGCCGCCCTGTTCGGGATATTCCAGCAGCACTTCCGGTGCCGCCGAGCGCGGCAGGTGGCGCGCCGGCAGGAAGGGATCATTCTGCGCATTCAATACCAGCGTGGGCACGCTGATGTCGTGCAGGATGTGCTTGGCGCTGGCGCGGTCCCAATAATCGTCGGTATTGCGATAGCCGTGCAGGGGCGCGGTGACCACGTTGTCGAAGGCGTAGAGATCGCGCGCTGACAGCAGGGCCTCGCGGTCGAACAGGCCCGGGAACTGGTCCAGCTTGGCCAGGCACTTGGGCCGCATGGTGCGCAGGAACACCCAGGTATAGAGCCGGTTGAAACCACTGGCCAGCGCCGCACCGCCCCCGGCCAGGTCCAGCGGGGCAGACACCGCGCAGGCGGCGTCGACAATCTCGGCCTCGTGCTGGGATTCGCCCAGCCAGCGCAGCAGGGCATTGGCACCCAGCGAGACGCCGCAGGCATACAGGTGCGTGGCCGCCAGGTCTTGCTGGCGCAGCTTGAGGCGGCGGATGATCCAGTCCAGCTCGGCGGTATCGCCCGAGTGATAGAAGCGCGGCGCCAGGTTGATCTCCCCCGAGCAGCCGCGAAAATGCGGAATCGCCCCATGCCAGCCACGCCGCTGCACCTCGGCCATGAGCGCGCGGCTGTAGTGGCTGTCGGAAGAGCCTTCCAGCCCGTGGAACAGCACCAGCAGCGGCCGTCCCGGCTGGCCGTCGACGAAATCGATGTCGATGAAGTCGCCATCGGGCGCTTCCCAGCGCTCGCGCCGGAACGCCACCTTCGGCTTGGGCAGGAAGGTGGACGGATAGATGGTCTGGAGATGGCCGCCGGGAAGCCAGCGGGGCGGGACGTAAAGCATGATGCAGCCTTGCTCGGAATCGGATGGCGCAAGCGCCTGTGGATAAATCAGGCCGCCGTCAATGCAGCATGGCCCCGCTGATCACCGGCTCCACCGGTGCCGCGCCGGGTGCGACCGAGGCGTGGTGCATCACCATGCGCCAGCCCAGGGCTGTCTTGAGGTAGACGTTGGTGGCGATGACGTGCACATCCTGCTGCGGGTCGCCGCCGTGGTCGATGTCTTCCACCACGCTGTGCACGGCGGTCATCATGTTCTGGGTGGCGTGCAACTGGCGCGGGCGGATGTGCAGGCCGCCGTTGGAAAGGATGTCTTCCCATACGGCGCGGATATCTGCGTGGCCGACCAGGCGTTGTGCGCCGGGGTGGATGCAGACGATTTCCTCGTCATCGGCCCACAGGTCCATCAGCGCGTCCAGGTCGGCACGGGCCAGGGCGTCGTAGTAGGCAGCTTCGATTTCATCGGGCGAACCATGGATCAGTTTGTTGCGGGGCATGACAATCTCCGGATCAGATGAAAAGAGGGCCTTGTGGGCCCTCTCGTGTCTGGTGCGAAAGCTCGATGTTAGTGGCCTTTGACCACGGTACCGGGTTTGAGCTGGTACTGGGTACCGCAGTACGGACATTTGGCCGCGCCGTGCGCGTCCAGTTCCAGGAACACGCGCGGGTGCGAGTTCCAGGCCGACATGCTGGGGTTGGGGCAGTGGGCCGGCAGGTCCTTGCCTTCGAGCAGGATCACGCCCTGCGATGCTTGAGCTTGGCTCATCTTGTTCTCCGTTGCTTGCAATTGACTGAAGTTGATACGTGAAAATCTGCGCTGATCCGCCCGCGCCTCACACCAGCGTGAGCCAGTGCTTGTACTGCGGTGCCCGCCCCGAGACCACGTCGAAGAACAGGGTCTGCAGCTTCTCGGTGATGGGGCCACGGCCGCCGTTGCCGATGACGCGGCGATCCAGTTCGCGGATCGGCGTGACCTCGGCGGCGGTACCGGTGAAGAAAGCTTCATCGGCGCAATACATCTCGTCGCGGGTGATGCGTTTTTCGATGACCTCGATGCCCAGGTCGCGCGCCATGGTCAGCACGGCGTCGCGGGTAATGCCATCCAGGCAGGAGGCCAGGTCGGGAGTATAGATCTTGCCGTTCTTGACGATGAAGACATTTTCACCCGAGCCTTCGGAGACATAACCGTCCGTGTCCAACAGCAGCGCTTCGTCGTAGCCATCGGCCAGCGCTTCCTGATTGGCCAGGATGGAATTGATGTAGTAGCCGCTGGCCTTGGCGCGCACCAGCGAGACGTTCACATGGTGGCGGGTGAAGGAAGAGGTCTTCACGCGGATGCCCTTGTTGATGCCGTCTTCGCCCAGGTAGGCCCCCCACGGCCAGGCCGCGATGGCCACGTGGATCTGGTTGCCCTTGGCGGACACGCCCAGCTTTTCCGAGCCGATCCAGATCAGCGGGCGGATGTAGCAGGATTCCAGCTTGTTCTCGCGCACCACCTGGCACTGCGCCTCGGCCAGGGTGGCCTGGTCGAACGGCACTTCCATCTGGAAGATCTTGGCCGAGTTGAACAGGCGCTGGGTATGTTCCTTCAGGCGGAAAATGGCCGTGCCTTCCGCGGTCTTGTAGGCGCGTACGCCTTCGAAGACACCCATGCCGTAATGCAGGGTGTGGGTCAGTACGTGAATGGTGGCGTCTCGCCAATCGATCAGCGCGCCGTCCTTCCAGATCTTGCCGTCGCGGTCAGCCATGGACATGGTGGTCTCCCTGTGTGCGGTGAATGCAAACTTCCCGAAATGGATTGTTCCGTTCTGACAAATCGAACTGAACAAAGAGCACCATTCTAGCGGATTCACGCGAGTAAAAACTTTCATCTGTAGAATGAAAGGCCTGAGTGAAAATGCACACACCACCACGCGCGCCGACCCTCTGCGGCCGGCCGCTTCTTCAATCGCCCACGGAAGACCAATGCAGAAGGAGACAGGCGAGGACCGATCAGGGGCCGGGAGCAATCCCCCCGCGCACGACCCTGACGCTGCCCGCCGCATCGAGAAGGAAGCCTTCCAGGAAGGCTGGCGCGCCAGTGCCTCGACCATTCCCGCCGTGCTGGCCTGGGGCATGGTTTCGGGCATGGCCATGGTCAAGTCGGGGCTGACGATCTACCAGTCGCTGGGCATGAGCTTGCTGGTCTATGCCGGGTCGGCCCAGTTCGCGGCGCTGCCCCTGCTGGCGGCCGGAGTGCCGCTGCTGGTGGTGTTCTTCACCGCCATGATCGTCAACCTGCGCTTCGTGATCTTCTCGGCGGCCGTGGCACCGCATTTCGAACACCTGCCCTGGTATCGCCGGGTCTGGTACGGCTTCTTCAATGGCGATATCTCGATGGCCTTCTTCCCACAGCGCTATCCTCCCTCTACTTTTCATCAACCTGCCGGCAAGATCGGTTATTTCGCAGCGATCTGCTATCCGGGTTGGGTCGCCTGGCAGCTTGGTGCGACCATCGGCATCCTCCTCGGCAGCCAGATTCCGGAAAGCTGGAATATCGGCTTTGCCGGCACCCTGGCCCTGATCGCCGTGATGATCCCCATGACCAGCAGCCTGCCGGCCCTGGCCGGGGTGGTGGTGTCGGGTACGGTGGCGGTGCTGGCGCTGGACCTGCCGTACCGGCTGGGCCTGCTGCTGGCCATGGTGCTGGGCATGGCGGCGGCGATGCTGGCCGACAAGCTGCTGCCCGGCAGCGGCAGTGACGGCGATGCAGAGGCGACGGCATGAGCGACTGGTATGTCTGGGGCGCCATTGTGCTGCTGACCATCTCCACGGTCGTCACCCGCAGCGGCTTCTTCCTGTTCGGCCATGCGGTCAAGCTGCCGCAGCGCGTCAAGCATGCCCTGAGCTACGCGCCGGCAGCGGCCATGGCGGCCATCATCTTCCCGGATCTGGTGACTTCAGGCGGGGCCATCGAGATGAGCCTGGCCAACCCGAAGTTGCTGGCCGGCATCGGTGCCGGCGTTTTCTTTGCGGCAACGCGTCATCTTTTGGGAACTATTGTCGCAGGAATGTCACTCTTTACACTGCTGCGCTGGTTGCTATGAAGTTTCGCGCAGAGCGCCAGGATGCGCTCCGGATGTTGTTGAGGCTGCCAAAAAGCCGTCAGGAGCGGGTCAGGCTGGAGTAAAATACGGCGTTTTTCGCCCCCTTCTTCGAATTCCACCCTATGAAATTCAACCGACTGAGCGATTTGATTTCCGCCAAGCAATTGCAAGGCAAACGCGTCTTCATCCGTGCCGATCTGAACGTCCCGCAGGATGATGCCGGCAACATCACCGAAGATACCCGCATTCGCGCTTCGGTCCCGGCCATTCGCGATGCCCAGCAGGCAGGCGCTGCAGTGATGGTGACCTCGCACCTGGGCCGTCCGACCGAAGGCGAGTTCAAGCCCGAAGATTCGCTGGCCCCGGTGGCCAAGCGCCTCTCCGAGCTGCTGGGAAGTGAAGTCAAGCTGGTCGCCGATTGGGTCGATGGCGTGGAGGTGCAGCCCGGCCAGGTCGTGCTGCTGGAAAACTGCCGTCTGAACAAGGGCGAAAAGAAGAACAGCGACGAGCTGGCGCAAAAGATCGCCAAGCTCTGCGATATCTACGTCAATGACGCCTTCGGTACCGCGCACCGCGCCGAAGCCACCACCTACGGCGTGGCCAAGTTTGCCCCCGTCGCCTGTGCCGGCCCGCTGCTGGCCGCCGAGCTGGATGCGCTGGGCAAGGCCCTGAACCAGCCGGCCCGTCCGCTGGTGGCCATCGTGGCCGGTTCCAAGGTCTCGACCAAGCTGACCATCCTGAAGACCCTGGCCGAGAAGGTCGACAACCTCATCGTCGGTGGCGGCATCGCCAATACCTTCATGCTGGCGGCCGGCCTGAAGATCGGCAAGTCCCTGGCCGAGCCGGACCTGGTGGACGACGCCAAGGCCATCATCGAACTGATGGCCAAGCGCGGCGCTTCGGTACCTATCCCCACGGACGTCGTGGTGGGCAAGGAATTCTCCCCGACCGCTGCAGCCACCGTGAAGGCGGCTGCTGATGTGGCTGACGACGACATGATCTTCGACATCGGTCCCCAGACCGCTGCCGTCCTGGCTGAACAGCTGGGCCGCGCCGGCACCATCGTCTGGAACGGCCCGGTGGGCGTGTTCGAGTTCGACCAGTTCGGCGGTGGCACCGAAACCCTGGCCAAGGCCATCGCGGCATCGTCCGGCTTCTCGATCGCCGGTGGCGGCGATACCCTGGCCGCCATTGCCAAGTACAACATTGCCGACAAGGTCGGTTACATCTCCACCGGTGGTGGCGCTTTCCTGGAATTCCTGGAAGGCAAGACCCTGCCGGCTGTCGAGATCCTGCTGCAACGCGCGCAGTAAGCGTCACCGGCGCTGCGCCCTGTTGCCGTGCGCAGCGCCCGGCTGTTCCATCCGAATTCTGAGTCTGTAGCACCACCAATGATGAACGCGTCCGAGACGCGCGTTCGGGGCGGAAGCTCTCCGCCTGATCGGCCCTGCATCGGGCCGGGCAGCGGGCTTCTATCACCAAGTCGCAACCAGAAGGTATTCATGTCCAGAGCAACAAAAATCGTCGCCACCATCGGTCCCGCTTCCAGCGACCGTGACACTTTGACCCGCATGATCCGCGCCGGCGTTGACGTCGTGCGTCTCAATTTCTCGCACGGCAAGCCGCAGGACCACATCGACCGCGCCACCCTGGTGCGCGAAGTGGCCGACGAATGCGGCAAGAAGGTCGCCATCATGGCCGACCTGCAAGGTCCCAAGATCCGCGTGGGCAAGTTCGAGAATGGCAAGATCATGCTGGCCAACGGCGACAAGTTCATCCTCGATTCCGATTGCCAGATGGGCAATCAGGAACGGGTGGGCCTGGACTACAAGGCACTGCCGCGCGACCTGAAGGGCAACGACGTGCTGTTGTTGAACGACGGCCTGATCGTGCTGAAGGTCGAACGCGTGATGGGCAACGAGATCCACACCGTGGTCAAGATCGGTGGCGAGCTGTCCAACAACAAGGGCATCAACCGCCAGGGTGGCGGCCTGTCCGCACCGGCGCTGACCGCCAAGGACATGGACGACATCAAGACCGCCATGAGCTTCCAGGCCGATTACGTGGCCGTGTCCTTCCCCAAGAACGCCACCGACATGGAAATGGCGCGCCAGTTGTCCAACGTCGCCGGTGAGCCCTTCGGCCACAAGCCGATGATGATCGCCAAGATCGAGCGCGCCGAAGCCATCCCGCTGCTGCAGGAAATCCTGGATGCCTCCGATGGCATCATGGTGGCCCGTGGCGACCTGGCCGTGGAAGTGGGCAATGCCGCCGTGCCGGGTTTGCAGAAGCGCATGATCAAGATGGCGCGCGCCTCCAACAAGTTGACCATCACCGCGACCCAGATGATGGAGTCCATGATCGTCAACGCCGTGCCGACCCGCGCCGAAGTCTCGGACGTGGCCAACGCCGTGCTGGATGGCACCGATGCCGTGATGACCTCGGCCGAGACCGCCTCCGGCAAGTATCCGGTGGAAACCGTGGAAGCCATGTCGGCCATCTGCCTGGAAGCCGAGCGCTCCGAGAACGTGCAGCTGGACGCCGATTTCCTGAACCTGCGCTTTACCCGCGTGGACCAGTCCATCGCCTATGGCGCGCTGTTTACTGCACACCACCTGCGCGTGAAGGCCATCGCTGCGCTCACCGAATCCGGTTCGACGGCGCTGTGGATGAGCCGTCACAACATCGATATCCCGATCTTTGCGATCACCCCCAATGTCGCCACGCGCCGCAAGGCTTCGCTGTTCCGCAACGTGCATACGCTGGAACTGGCCCAGGCGCCCGACACCGAAGCCATGTTGAAGGGCGCCCAGGATCTGCTGCTGGCGCAAGGCGTGGTACAGAAGGGTGACCTGATCGTCGTGACCTGGGGCGAGCCCATCGGCCAGGTCGGCGGCACCAATGCGCTGAAGATTCTGCGCGTTGGCGAGTACTGATTTTTCATCGTTCTGGAGTTTTCATCATGCCTCTCGTATCCATGCGTCAACTGCTGGACCATGCCGCCGAAAACGGTTACGGCCTGCCGGCGTTCAACGTCAACAACCTGGAGCAGGTCACTGCCATCATGGAAGCCGCCAATGAAGTCGGCGCGCCCGTGATCATGCAAGCCTCCGCCGGTGCCCGCAAGTACGCGGGCGAAGCCTTCCTGCGCCACCTGATCTCGGCGGCCGTGGAAGCCTATCCGCACATCCCCGTGGTGATGCACCAGGATCACGGCCAGTCGCCGGCGGTCTGCATGGCGGCCATCAAGTCCGGTTTCTCCTCCGTGATGATGGATGGCTCGCTGGAAGCCGACGGCAAGACCGTGGCCAGCTACGAGTACAACGTCGAAGTCTCGCGCAAGGTGGTCGAGTTCTCGCACGCCATCGGCGTGACGGTCGAAGCCGAACTGGGCGTGCTGGGTTCGCTGGAAACCATGAAGGGCGACAAGGAAGACGGCCACGGTGCTGACGGCACCATGACCCGCGAACAGCTGCTGACCGACGTCAACCAGGCTGCCGACTTCGTCAAGGCCACCCAGTGCGACGCACTGGCGATTGCCATCGGTACTTCGCACGGTGCCTACAAGTTCTCGCGCAAGCCCACCGGCGACATCCTGGCCATCGATCGCATCAAGGAAATCCACGCCCGCATCCCCAACACCCACCTGGTGATGCACGGTTCTTCGTCGGTGCCGCAGGAACTGCTGGCCGAGATCCGCGAATTCGGCGGTGACATGAAGGAAACCTACGGCGTGCCGGTCGAAGAAATCCAGGAAGGCATCAAGCACGGCGTGCGCAAGATCAACATCGACACCGACATCCGCCTGGCCATGACCGGTGCGATCCGCCGCTACCTGTTCGAGAACCCGTCCAAGTTCGACCCGCGCGACTACCTGAAGCCAGCCCGCGAAGCCGCCAAGCTGGTCTGCAAGGCACGTTTCCTGTCCTTCGGCTGCGAAGGCCAGGCGGGCAAGATCAAGCCGGTCTCGCTGGAAAAGATCGCCGAGAAGTACAAGAGCGGCGAACTGGCACAGATCGTCCAGTAAGCACGCAAGCCGCTGAACGGCCTACGCCGGACGCAAGGCCCCACCGACCGGAATCGCCCTGAAAATGGCGGTTCCGGTTTTTGACTTTACGAGAAGACCACCATGAGCAGTCTCTACAAATCCTCGATCACTTCCCTGCCGCTGCTGGGCACAGGCAAGGTCCGCGAAAACTACGCCGTCGGCGACGACAAGCTCTTGATCGTGACCACCGATCGCCTGTCGGCCTTCGATGTCATCATGAACGAACCGATCCCCGGCAAGGGCAAGGTCCTGAACCAGATGAGCGATTTCTGGTTCGAGAAGCTGGGCCACATCGTGCCCAATCACCTGACCGGCGTCGATCCCGAGTCCGTGGTGAGCCCGGCCGAAGTGGAGCAGGTGCGCGGACGCGCCGTGGTGGCCAAGCGCCTGAAACCGATCCTGGTGGAAGCCGTGGTGCGCGGCTACATCATCGGTTCCGGCTGGAAGGATTACCAGGCGACTGGCGCGATCTGCGGCATCAAGCTGCCGGCCGGCCTGCAGCAGGCCTCCAAGCTGGAACAGCCGATCTTCACCCCGGCCGCCAAGGCTGACCTGGGCGAACACGACGAAAACATCAGCTTCGAAGAAACCGAAAAGCGCATCGGCACCGAACTGGCCCACAAGATCCGTGACGTCGCCATCCAGCTTTACAAGGAAGCCGCTGATTACGCGGCCACGCGCGGCATCATCATCGCCGACACCAAGTTCGAATTCGGCCTGGATGACAACGGCGTGCTGCACCTGATGGATGAAGTGCTGACTGCAGACTCTTCGCGCTTCTGGCCGGCGGACAGCTACCAGGTCGGCATCTCGCCGCCGTCCTTCGACAAGCAGTTCGTGCGCGATTACCTGGAAACCGTCGAGGGCTGGCAGAAGACCCCGCCGGCACCGGCGCTTCCGGCCGATGTGATCGAAAAGACCGGTGCCAAGTACCGCGAGGCGCTGGAACGCCTGACCGGCGAGAAGCTCAAGGACTGACGAGGACCGGACATGAACGATACTGTCAAACCGTTGATCGGCGTGGTCATGGGGTCGTCCTCCGACTGGGAGGTGATGCAGAATGCGGTCGCCATCCTGAAGGACTTTGGCGTGCCCTTCGAAGCCCAGGTGATCTCCGCGCACCGCATGCCGGACCAGATGTTCGCCTACGCCGAGAGCGCCCGCACGCGCGGCCTGCGCGCCATCATCGCCGGTGCCGGCGGGGCTGCACACCTGCCGGGCATGATCGCCGCCAAGACCATCGTGCCGGTGCTGGGTGTGCCGGTGCCTTCCAAGTATCTGCGTGGCGAGGATTCGCTGCTCTCCATCGTGCAGATGCCCAAGGGCATTCCGGTGGCCACCTATGCCATCGGCGAAGCCGGTGCCGCCAATGCGGCGCTGTCGGCCATCGCCATGCTGGCCACCACTGACGCGGCCCTGGCTGAAAAGCTGGAAGCCTTCCGCAAGACCCAGACGCAAGTCGCCCTCGACATGAAGTTGCCTGTATGACCCAGCAGTCCGCCTCCACCCTTCGTCCCGCCGTTCCCTCGACCACGCCGGCCACCTGGCTGGGCGTGATGGGCGGTGGCCAGCTCGGCCGCATGTTCGCCCACGCGGCGCAGAGCATGGGCTTCAAGGTCGCCGTGCTGGAAGCCGATGCCGACTGCCCGGCCGGGCAGGTGGCGGACCGCCTCATCAACGCCGCGTACGACGACGGGGCGGCGCTGGCTGAACTGGGAGCGCTGTGTGCGGCCATCACCACCGAGTTCGAGAACGTCTCGGCCAAGAGCCTGGCCACCCTGGCGGCACAGACCTTCGTGGCACCCGCGGCTTCCGGCGTCTCGATTGCGCAGGACCGTACTGCCGAGAAAGCCTTCTTCACCGAGTGTGGATCGCAGTCCGGCGTGCTGCCGGCTCCGCACCTGGTGATCAACAGCGAGGCCGATATCGATGGTCTCGATGCCAAGCTGCTGCCGGGCATCCTCAAGACGGCCCGCATGGGTTATGACGGCAAGGGCCAGGTGCGCGTGCGCACTGTCGACGAGGTGCGCGCCGCTTTCGCCGCCATGAAGGGCGTGACCTGCGTGCTGGAGAAGATGCTGCCGCTGGCCTATGAAGTCTCGGTGCTGGTGGCGCGCGGCCATGATGGCCAGGCCGTGGTCTATCCGATTGCCGAGAACGTGCATCGTGACGGCATCCTCTTCACCACCACCGTGCCCGGTCCCAACATCAAGGCCGATGCCGCTGCGCGTGCGCAGCAGGCGGCTTTGCAGATCATCGGCGCGATGCAGTATGTCGGTGTGCTGTGCATCGAATTCTTCGTGCTGGACGATGGCGCGCTGGTAGTCAACGAGATGGCCCCGCGTCCGCACAACAGCGGCCACTACACCATCGATGCCTGCGTCACCAGCCAGTTCGAACAGCAAGCCCGCGCCATGGCGCGCCTGCCGCTGGGCGATACGCGCCAGCATTCGCCCTCGGTGATGCTGAACATCCTCGGCGATGTCTGGTACGAGGATGACACGGACGCCCAGCGCGAACCGGCCTGGGATCAGGTGCTGGCACTGCCCGGTGCGCACCTGCACCTGTACGGCAAGGCTGAAGCGCGCCGTGGCCGCAAGATGGGCCATGTCACTTTCACCGGCGCCACGCTGGCCGATGCACAGCGCCAGCTGGCAGCCGCCTGCGCCATCCTCGGCATCACGCTGTAAGCGAGGCCGGCGATGAACGACAAGCGCGCTTCTTCCATTGTGTCCATCGACGTCGCGGCCATCATGCACGCCGCGCGCAAGCTGGAGCAGGGCGGGCTGGTGGCCTTCCCGACCGAGACCGTCTATGGCCTCGGCGGTGACGCCGAAAATCCGGCCGCCATTGCTGCCATCTATGCGGCCAAGGGACGTCCTGCCAATCATCCGGTGATCGTGCACGTTTCACCGGAAGCCGATATCGGCTACTGGGCCGCGTCGGTACCGGTGGAAGCGCGGCGCCTGATTGCCTCGTTCTGGCCGGGTCCGCTCACGCTGATCCTCAAGCGCGCGGCGCACATTCCCGATGTCGTGGCCGGTGGCCAGGATTCGGTGGGCGTGCGCTGCCCTTCGCATCCGGTGGCGCAAGCGCTGCTGCGCGAATTCCGTGGCGGCAAGGGCGGCATCGCCGGTCCCTCGGCCAACAAGTTCGGACACGTCAGCCCCACCACCGCCGAGCACGTGCGCGAGGAATTCGGCAGCGATGCCGACAGCCCGGTGGACTATGTGCTCGACGGCGGACAGAGCGAAGTGGGCATCGAGTCCACCATCGTCGACCTGTCCCGCATCGAGACCCATGGCCCGGTGCTGCTGCGCCCCGGCCAGATCAGCGCGGATCGTATTGCTGCCGTGCTGGGTGTGCCGCTGGCGACGCCCGACGCCACCGCACCGCGCGCATCAGGTACGCTCGATGCGCACTACGCACCGCATACGCCGGTGGTGCAGGTTGCGTCGGCCGAGCTGCCAGCGCTCCTGGGCAAGCTGGCTGGCATCGGTCAGAAGGTCGCGTTGATCCAGCGCGAATTCCGGGGTGATGGTGTGCCCGGCGTGACGGTGATCCGGCCCATGCCACTCACTGCCGATGCTTATGCCCACGATCTCTATGCCGCCCTGCGTGACATGGACCATGCAGGCGCAGACCTCATCGTGGTGGAGTCCCTGCCCCTCAGTGCAGACTGGCAAGGTGTCAACGACCGCCTGCGCCGCGCGGCTTTCGATTCGCAGGGTTTGCTGGCGCGCCTGCTTCAGGGCTGAACGGCAGCTCAACCATAGTTCGCTCGTCCGCTCAGCCAGTGACCTGCCAGGGACAAGTCGTCGCTTTGTACTTCCTCCACGCCCCCGTTCTGCTGCGCCAGTACTGACTCGCCAGTCAGTACGCGGTTGCCAAAAGCAGACATGCACTATCGTGCTCTTCACATGTTCTATACAAAATGTGACAAAGCTGGCATAGTATCTCCACCGAATAGCACGCGCGTTCTTTTTGTTTCGTCAGCGTAAAAACCACGTACGGACCAGTTACGCAGGATTACGTTGAATAATGAAAAACGGTAACCAGCCGTGACAGCAATCCCGTCTATCGCCAGACATCGGGAATAAAAAATCCGGGCACTGCCCGCAACTCTTGGAGACAGCAATGCAAAAACAATTTTCCTTCCTGCCCAAACTCGCCGCATTGTCCGTGATGGCAGCGTGCGCTGCACCGGCCATGGCGCAGACCGCGGGCAGCAATATCATCAATCTCGGCTGGTTCCATCTGGCACCCCAGGATTCCAGCGAAACCCTGCGCAAGAACGACGGTCCTGGCGCTGGTCCGATCCCCGGTTCCGGCGCAACCGTCAATAGCGCCGATACCCTGGGCATCGCTTTCACTCACTTCCTGACGGACAACGTCTCGCTGACCGCCGACCTGGGCATTCCGCCGACCTTCAAGCTTGACGGTACCGGCACGCTGGCCGGTGTGGGTCAGATCGGACAGGCCAAGCAGTGGAGTCCGGCGATCGTCGCGAAGTATCACTTCGGTGATGCCAACAGCACCTTCCGCCCCTTCGTTGGTGCCGGCGTGACCTATGTCTGGTATGACAACATCGAACTGAGCAACAACTTCCAGCGCACCATCTCCAGCAAGTACACCAATGGTGCCGTCACCAGCGCCAAGTCCAGTGCCGCCCTGAGCTCGTCGTGGGCCCCGGTGCTGACCGTGGGTGCCAACTACAACTTCGACAAGAACTGGTCCGTGGGCTTGTCCGTGTCCTACATCCCGCTCAAGACCAATGCCGACATCACCACCGAGCTGCCCGCTGCAGCAGGTGGCACGACGCACTCGAGCACCAGCCTGACGATCAACCCGATCGTCAGCTTCCTGTCGGTGGGCTACAAGTTCTAAGACCGGAACACTGCTGCAAAAAAATGGCACCCGGAGCAATCCGGGTGCCATTTTCTTTTGGGCAGCTGCCTCAAAGCACAGCAGACGCGCTGTTCAGAAAGCCTCAGTCTTCGTGAGCCGGCCGTTGTGGAAGACCAGCGCGGCCTGCGGGTCGACTTCGCAATGTTCCACCTCGCCCACGAAGATGACGTGGTCGCCTTCCGGATACTGGCTGCGGTTGTGGCATTCGAACCAGGCCGAGGCCCCATCCAGAATCGGCTGGCCGGTGCGCGAGAGCGTGTAGGCCACGCCTTCGAAGCGGTTCTCCATCTTGCTGGCGAATTGCTGCGCCAGATGTGCCTGCTCGGCGCTGAGGATGTTGATCACGTAATGCGAATTGCCGGAGAACACCGGCAGGCTGTTGGCGCGTGTGCCGAGGCTCCACAGCACGAGTGGAGGATCCAGCGAAACCGAATTGAAGGAGCTGGCGGTCAGTCCCAGGAGACTGCCATCGGCCAGCCGCGTGGTGATGACGGTGACGCCCGTGGCGAACTGCGACAGGGCCTGGCGGAAATGCGCCGCGTCGAACTGACGCGCTTCGGCGCGGGGAAAGCGTGTGTGCATCGGGAGTCTGCTTGGAGGTCGAAGCGCTGCGGCCTGCACCTTGCGGCCAGCCGGTCAATGCGCGGAGATGCACATGATAACGGATCGCGCGCAGTCTTGCCGTGCGGGCTGGGCTTGGATGGCTTGAGAATGCTTCACATCGGCCTCACTTGAGGTGCTGAATTGGAGTAAAGTTTTATAACAAGCAACTTAACGGGAGAACATCATGGCCACGGAAATTGCAGTACTCGGCGGCGGCTGCTTCTGGTGCCTGGAAGCGGTGTACCAGCAGGTCAAGGGCGTGCAGTCGGTGGAGTCCGGCTATACCGGCGGCAGTGTGGTCAATCCCAGCTACGAGCAGGTGTGCGGCGGCCAGACCGGGCATGCGGAAGTAGTCAAGCTGGCCTTCGATCCGCAGCAGATCAGCTTCCGCGAGATTCTGGAAATTTTCTTCACCATCCATGACCCGACCACGCTGAACCGCCAGGGCAATGACGTCGGTACGCAGTATCGTTCAGTCATCTACTATCAGGACGAGACCCAGCATGAGACGGCCAGGCACATCATCGCCGAGATGGCCCTGGTGTGGGATGCGCCCATCGTGACCGAACTGTCGCCGCCGCAGACCTACTATCGCGCCGAGGACTATCACCAGAACTACTTCGTGCAGCATCCCTTCCAGGGCTACTGCGCCTTCGTGGTGGCGCCCAAGGTGGCCAAGCTGCGTGAGGTGTTTGCCGAGAAGAGCAAGCCGGAATAAATTCTCGCCGGCGTTACGACGTCCCAAGTACTACGTACAACGGGCCTGCCTCCGGGAAGAGGGCAGGCCCGTTGCTTGATGGGGCTGGCGAATGCTTATTGTTGTGCGTAGATGTACCTGCGCGACCACGGCAGCTGCTGTGCGCTGCGGCCGGCCTTGGTGCAGATGACCTGATACAGCGAGATCCAGTCGCGTTCGAAACCGTAGGCGCTGCCGGCCAGGTAAACGCGCCAGATACGGTAGCGCTTCTCGTCGGTCACGCGGTGGATGGCGTCGGCGTTGGCTTCGAAATTGTCGGCCCACAGGCTGCAGGTGCGGGCATAGTGGCGTCGCAGGTTTTCGACGTCGAAGGCTTCCAGGCCGCCTTCCTGCATGGTCCGCAGCACCGTGCTGATGTGCGGCAGTTCGCCGGCGGGGAACACGTACTTGTCGATGAATTCACCGGCCCCATAGGGCGACTCGCCATTCTCGATGTCGGTGCTGGTGATGCCGTGGTTCATGGCCATGCCGCCATCGGCCAGCAGCTTCCTGATCTGGGCAAAATACGTCGGCAAATTCTTGATGCCCACATGCTCGAACATGCCCACCGAGGTGATGCGGTCAAAGGTGCCGGTGACGTCACGGTAGTCCTGCAGGCGAATCTCGATGCGGTCGCCGAGCCCGGCCGCTTCCACCCGCTCGCGCGCCAGGGCGTACTGGTTCCTGGAAAGCGTCACGCCCACGCAGCGCGCACCGAATTTCTGCGCCGCCCGCAAGACCAGCGCACCCCAGCCGCAGCCGATGTCGAGCAATGTGTGGCCGGGCTTGAGCTGGATCTTCTCCAGGATGTGGTCGATCTTCTTGAGCTGGGCCGTGGCGAGATCCTCGTCGCCGTTCTCGAAGTAGGCGCAGGAATACACCATGTTCTCGTCCAGGAACAGCTTGTAGAAATCGTTGGAAACGTCGTAGTGATACTGGATGGCTTCGGCGTCCCGCTTTTTGGTGTGCGTCACGCTGCGCACCATGCGGCCCAGCCGGCCCTCGGCCTTGAGGGTGTTGGAAGCCAGACCGTTGGCGACCTGGATGATGCTCTTGACCTTGCCCTCGACCTCGATCTTGCCTTCGACGTAGGCCTCGCCCAGGTTGGCCAGCGACGGCTTGAGCAGTGAAGTGATGGCTGAAGCGTGCGGAACCTTGAGCGTGACTTCAGGCGTACCGCTGCTGAAGTCGTAATGCTGTCCGTTCCACAGCTCCAGCCGCAGTGGCAGGGCCGACACATTGCGAATGTTTTCTACCCAGGCGTCTAGCTTCTTTTCCCAAAACACGATGTCCTCCGCGTCAGTGATGAATGCTGATCGGCCCTGCCAGGCATCGTGCGATGTCCTCAGGGCTGCAGGCGCTGCCGTTGCCACTGGCCATCATCGGAGCGCGTGTAGAGCACGCGGTCGTGCATGCGGGAGGGGCGGCCTTGCCAGAATTCGATGCGATCGGGAATCACCCGGTAGCCGCCCCAGTGTTCCGGGCGGGTCGGGTGGTCCCCGAATTGCTGCTTGGTTGCTTCGTATTGCTGTTCCAGCGTCTCGCGGCTGGCCACGGTCCGGCTCTGCTGCGAGGCGATCGCGCCGAGCTGGCTGGCCAGGGGGCGACTGTAGAAGTACGCGTCGCTCTCTTCCTTGGTCACGCGCTCGATCTTTCCTTCGATGCGGACCTGGCGTTCAAGTTCGACCCAGTGGAACAGCAGCGCCACGTACGGATTCTCCGCCACATCGACGCCCTTGCGGCTGTCGTAATTGGTAAACCAGGTAAAGCCCAGCTGATCGAACTGCTTGATCAGCACGATGCGCGACGACGGCCGTCCATCAGCCCCCACGGTGGCCACGCTCATGGCGTTGGGCTCGGGGATCTGCGCCTTGGTCGCTTCGTCGAACCAGACTGCAAACTGGTCAACGGGATCGGCGGCAGTGTCGAGTTCGGACAAACTGGCGCGGCTGTAGTCTTTACGTAGGTCAGCTAACGACATGCTTCTTGCTCCTTGGGGAGTGGCGCTAGATTAGCGCGTTTCAAAATGTTTTGCAGAGCAGCAAAACGGCGAATGCGAGCCATTGTGCGGCTTGGCGGCCGCTTGCTCCATGATCGCAAGCAAGGCGCGCCAATAAAAAAAGCCGATGCATTATCGCATCGGCTTTCGTGGTTTGCCGGGGCCGGACCAGGTCCGGCCGCTTCAGGCAAGCGCGGGCAGGATCAGTTGGTCTTGACGGCTTCGACCTGGATGGCCAGCTTGGTCTCCATCGAGAAACCATACTTGGCACCGTAGTCGATACCGAAATCGGCGCGGTTGAAGGAGGCCGATGCATCGCCGCCGCAGACCTCACGCTTGAGCATCGGGTGCTGGATGCAGGTGAACTTGTTCAGGGTCAGGGTGACCGGCTTGGTCACGCCGTGCAGGGTCAGTTCGCCTTCGACGGTGGCCGGCTTGTCGCCGTTGAACTTGATGTTGCCCTTGTATTGGGCGGTCGGGTACTTGGCGACGTCGAACATGTCGGCGCTCTTGGCGTGATCGTTCATCTTGGCCATGCCGAAGTCGATGGAGGCGGTATCGATGGTGATGTCGACGGTGCCGGTCTTGGCAGCGCGATCCAGGGTCACGGTGCCGCTGGTCTTGTCGAACTTGCCGCGCCAGATGGACACGCCCATGTGGTCCGCTTCGAAGCTGGGGTAGGTGTGGCTGGGGTCGATGCTGTAGGTGTCGGCAGCGTTGGCGGAGACGGCGGCACCGGCGGCGACCAGGGCGAGCAGGAGGTGATTCAGTTTCATTTGTTTGGATTCCTTGAGTGAAAAAAACCGCAGGGGAGCCCGCCCCTTGCAGGGCGGTGCGTCATGGCGCGGAACGACTTTTATTGATGTTGTTGAGGCTGCTGATGCTGCTGCTACGAATTACTGGGCCACGATGTGGAACTTGATCGTCACTTCATCGGCCACCATGCCGGTATCCTTCCACTCGCCTTCACCGACGTTGTAGGTCAGGCGCTTGATGGGCAGGGCACCGTCGAAGACCTGGGCGGCTCCGTCCTTCTTGACGGTCAGCGGGAAGCTGACATCGGTGCTCTTGCCCTTGATGGTCAGCTTGCCGGCCACGTCATACTTGCCGGCGCCAGCGGCCTTGATGCTGCTGGCCACGAAACTGGCCTTGGGGTATTGGGCGGCGTTGAACCATTCCTTCTTTTGCACTTCCTTGTTGTACTCGGCTTCACCCAGGTCGAAGCTGGCGACGTCGATCTCCACCGACGCCTTGCCTTGTTCCGGCTTGGCGGCGTCGAAGTCGATGGCGGCGTTGAATTTCTTGAACTTGGCATCGACCGGGACGTTGAGCTGCTTGAAGGTGGCAGAGACGCTGCTCTTGGCGGCATCCACCTTCAGCGGGGCTGCTTGGGCGGAGAGGGTGAAGGCAGCAGCGGCCAAGGCCAGCAGAGTGGGTTTGAGGAAGCGGGTGGAGCGAGTGGAGGTCATGTCGGGTTCCGTAAAAAAACGAGCAATATGAATGATCTTGCGTAGCGTGCGGCGTGCAGGGGATCAGGGCAGCATGCGTTTGAAGAGTTTGTCACGATCGATGAACTGGTGCTTGAGCGCGGCCAGCACGTGCAGGGCAAAGGCGGCCAGCAGGGTCATGTTGAGCCAGTAGTGGGTGGCCTTGAGCAGCGGCTTCCACTCCGGATTCGGGGCAATCAGCACCGGCAGCGGCACCACGCCCAGGTAGACCACCGGTACGCCGGCGGCCAGGCTGTAGAAATAACCGGAGACGGGAATGGCGAACATCAGCACGTACAGGCCAAGGTGCAGCCCGTGTGCCGCCGACTGTTGCCAGCCCGGCATGTTGGCCGGATAGGCCGGTGCCTTGTGCGTGAGACGCCACAGCAGACGCACGCAGACCAGCGCCAGTACGGTCACGCCCAGCCACTTGTGCCAGGAAAAATACTTCAGCTTGGTCGGGGTCAGGCCGGGAATGTCGACCATGGTCAGCCCCAGGCCGAAGGCGGAGATGATCAACAGGGCAATCAGCCAGTGCAGCAGCACGGCGGGTTTGGTGTAGCGTTCCATAGGATGTGGCGAGCGTGGGTGGCGTTTGGAGCGGCTGGCTCTGCAATGGTTCTGCAGGGCGGGCAGGCCGGGCTGGCGTCGCGAAATCCGCGAAGATTCCGGGCGGCAAGCGATCATGCCACTCTTTTTGACTCTGCTGAGTATAAAGAGCTTTCGCTGCTCGCATTACTCGCCGAAATGGCACTTCAGCCATCCGTTTTTGCGAGTAATCCTAACAATGATTCAGGATTGTGGCCGCACAAATGAAAAATGGCGCACATTGCTGTGCGCCATTCGTGCATTTTGCTAATCGTTGATATGAACTATCAGATCTGCTTGGCCAGTTCCACGGCGGTACCGATGTAGTTGGCCGGGGTCATGGCCAGGAGGTGGTCCTTGGCTTCTTGCGGGATGGCCAGGCCATTGATGAAGTCGCGCAGCGCGTCTTTGGAAATGCCCTTGCCGCGGGTCAGTTCCTTCAGCTGCTCATACGGATTTTCGATGCCATAGCGGCGCATGACGGTCTGCACCGGCTCGGCCAGCACTTCCCAGGTGGCGTCGAGGTCGTCGGCCAGGCGTTGCGGATTCACTTCCAGCTTGTTCAGGCCGCGCAGGCAGCTGTCGTAGGCCAGCAGGGTGTAGCCGAAGCCCACGCCGATGTTGCGCAGCACGGTGGAGTCGGTCAGGTCACGCTGCCAGCGCGAGACCGGCAGCTTCTCGGCCAGGTGCTTCAGCACGGCGTTGGCCATGCCCAGGTTGCCTTCGGAGTTTTCAAAATCGATCGGGTTGACCTTGTGCGGCATGGTCGAGGAACCGATTTCGCCAGCCTTGGTGCGCTGCTTGAAGTAGCCCAGGGAGATGTAGCCCCAGATATCGCGGTTCAGGTCCAGCAGGATGGTGTTGGTGCGGGCCACGGCATCGAACAGTTCGGCCATGTAGTCGTGCGGCTCGATCTGGATGGTGTAGGGGTTGAAGGTCAGGCCCAGGCGCTTTTCCACGACTTCCTTGGAGAAAGCGGCCCAGTCGGTCTGCGGGTAGGCCGACAGGTGGGCGTTGTAGTTGCCGACGGCACCGTTCATCTTGCCCAGGATCTCGACGCTGGCGATGCGCTTGGCGGCACGTTGCAGGCGCGCCACGACGTTGGCCACTTCCTTGCCCAGGGTGGTGGGGCTGGCCGGCTGGCCGTGGGTGCGCGAGAGCATCGGCACTGCCGCGTGTTCGTGGGCCAGGGCGGTCAGCTTGGCGATCACGGCTTGCAGCGAGGGCAGCAGCACGGTGTCGCGCGCGGCCTTCAACATCATGCCGTGCGAGGTGTTGTTGATGTCTTCGGAGGTGCAGGCGAAGTGAATGAATTCGGAGGCGGCCACCAGTTCGGGCACATCCTTCACTTGTTCCTTGAGCCAGTATTCCACGGCCTTGACGTCGTGGTTGGTGACGGCTTCGATTTCCTTGATGCGGGCGGCGTCGGCTTCGGTGAAGTCGGCAGCCAGCTTGTCCAGCAGCGCGCGGGCCTCAGACGAGAACGGCTTGATCTCGGCGAAACCAGCTTCGGACAGCGCCTGCAGCCAGGCAATCTCGACCTTCACGCGATGGTGCATGAAGCCCGCTTCAGACAGCAGCGGACGCAGTTGATCGGTCTTGGAGGCGTAGCGGCCGTCCAGCGGGGACAGGGCCGAGAGAGCGGAGAGGGACATGATGGAAACGATGGAAACGGAAGAGATGCGTTGACTGAAGATTGGCGAGTTTTGGCAGGCTTTTATGCCAAAACCCGAATCGCCTGAGCCCGGCATTTTACCATCGGCACGCCGGCCGGCCCAATTTTCCCGTCCGGCCCAGTCCTGATGGACCGTTGCATTCCGTTCCTGGCGCGATTCTTCATAAATTTGTCAGGAAATGCGAATGTTATAATCGAATGAGATTATTACTCCTCACGCTATGCTAAAACTCATCGGCTCCAATGCCAGTCCGTTCGTGCGCAAGGTGCGCGTCGTGATGGCCGAAAAAAAGATCGATTACGAATTCATCCTGGAAGATGTCTGGAGTGCATCGACCACCATCCAGGAAAGCAATCCGCTGGGCAAGGTGCCCTGCCTGCTGATGGATGATGGCGGTGCCATGTTCGATTCGCGGGTGATCGTCGAATATCTCGACACCCTGACGCCGGTCGGCAAGCTGCTGCCGCCCAATGGCCGCGAGCGCGCCGAGATCAAGTGCTGGGAAGCGCTGGCCGATGGCGCCCTGGATGCCGCCGTGCTGGTGCGCCTGGAAAAGACCCTGCGTCCGACCAAGCAGCAGAGCCCGGAATGGATCAAGCGCCAGTGGAGCAAGGTGGAAGCTTCGTTGAAGGCGATGGCCGATGGCCTGGGAGAAAAGCCCTTCTGCGTGGGCAACCATTACACCCTGGCGGACGTGGCCGTGGGCTGTGCGCTGGGGTGGCTGGCGTTCCGCTTCCCCGACCTGGCCTGGCGTGAGGATTATCCGCAACTGGCGCGGCTGTTCGACAAGGTGTCGGAACGGACCAGCTTCAAGGAAACCGTACCGCATCTGTGAGGTGCAGGGCCATGGGCCCTTCGCCAAGTTTGGCGATGACGTAAAAAAGCGCGCTCCGAGGAGCGCGCTTTTTGTTTGCCCTGGGCTGCTTGCGATTACTCGCTGGCCGGGGACATCTGGCTTTGCAGGTAATTCTGGATGCCGACCTTGTCGATCAGGTCCAGTTGGGTTTCCAGCCAGTCGATGTGTTCTTCGGTGTCGTCCAGGATCATCTGGAACAGTTCGCGCGAGACGTAATCGCCATGCTGTTCGCAGGTGGCGATGCCTTCCTTGACGGTCTTGTGGGCCGCCTGCTCCAGCTTCAGGTCACACTGCAGCATTTCCTGGGTGTTCTCGCCGATCATCAGCTTGTGCAGCGCCTGCAGGTTGGGCAAGCCGTCCAGCATCAGGATGCGGTCGATCAGCTTGTCAGCGTGCTTCATTTCGCCGATGGATTCGGCGTATTCCTTGGCACCGATCTTGTCCAGGCCCCAGTGCTTGTACATGCGGGCATGCAGGAAGTACTGGTTGATGGCCGTGAGCTCATTGGTCAGTTGAGCATTGAGCAACTTGATGACTGCGGGATCGCCTTTCATGGGGATTACCTTTAAAAATTGATGTAAGAGGAAAACCGCGTTAATTATGGGTGACTGTATAGCTGCCTGACCGCGGACCGACGGATCATAGTCCAGATGCCTGCATTGTTCAGCAAGAATTATCGCTAATCATTCTTACTTTGGTTGGCGTATGAAGGAAAAAGCAAAAAACCTCCGTCGCCAGGCGAGGGAGGTTTTCGGTTGCAGGCCCGTGGGGCAGGGCTTGCCGGGAAGTGCCGGGGTGGCACTTCCCTTGGGTTTGGCGACTGCTGAAGTTTATTTCTTGTCAGGATCCGTCACGAAACCGATCTTGGTCAGCCCACCAGACTGCGCCGCCGACATCACCTGCGCCACCTTTTCATACTGGGTGGTGCGCTCGGCGCGCAGGTGCATTTCCGGTTGCGGCTGCTTCTGGGCGGCCACGGCGATGCGGGCGCTCAGTTCGCTGCTGTCGATCTTTTCTTCATTCCAGAACACGTTGCCGGCCGCATCGATGGACAGGTTGATGCTTTCCGGCTTGACCTGGTCCGGCTGGCTGCTGGCCTTGGGCAGGTCGATCTTGACCGCATGGTTCATCACCGGGATGGTGATGATGAAGATGATCAGCAAGACCAGCATCACGTCCACCAGCGGCGTGGTGTTGATCTCGGGATTGAAATCGTCGTCCGAATCGGACAGGGAACCCATACCCATCATGCCCTCCCGACTGCGGTCAGCTTGGCCTTGCCGCCATTGGGCTGGCCGTCTTCACCGGCGGCGCGGGCGCCGGTGACGAACAGGGCGTGCAGGTCGAAGCCGAACTTGTTGAGCTTGGCGATGGTGGTCTTGTTGCCGCGCACCAGGGCGTTGTAGCCGAAGGTGGCGGGAATGGCCACGGCCAGGCCCAGTGCGGTCATGATCAGGGCTTCGCCGACCGGGCCGGCGACCTTGTCGATGCTGGCCTGGCCGGTGGTGCCGATGGAGACCAGCGCGTGGTAGATGCCCCAGACGGTGCCGAACAGGCCCACGAACGGTGCGGTCGAGCCGACCGAGGCCAATACTGCCATGCCGGTCTGCAGCTTGCCGGAGGCTTCATCGATGGCTTGGCGCAGCGACAGGGTGACCCAGTCGTTCACCGACAGTTGATCGTGCAGGTGGCCCTTGTGGGCGGTGTGGTGGCTCATGGCAGTGACACCGGCCTTGGCGACTTCGGCGAAGGGATTGTCATGGCCCAGGGTGGCCACGCCTTCGGGCAGGCTGGTGGTATCCCAGAACTGGTGACCGGCGGCGGCCGAGGCCTTGCGGAAACGCAGCAGCTGGAAGGCCTTGGTGAAGATCACGTACCAGGACGCGATCGACATGGCCAGCAACAGGACGGCGACGCCCTTGGTAACGAAATCGCCTTGGGCCCAGAGGCTTTCCAATCCGTACGGACTAACTTCCATGATGTTTCCTTCTATTTTTGGCTATCAGATGAGGGGAATGATGAAACGAAATGACTGCCTGGCCGGGCAAGACCCGGCCAGGCGAGATGCTTTGCTCAGTTCAGGCGGAAGGCCAGGCTGCCGACCGTGCTGACGGTGATGGCCTTGCCGTTCTCGATGTAAGGCTTGAAGACGGCGCGCATCACGGCGCTGCGGGCGGCATCGTCCAGGCGCGAGTAGCCGGAAGACTTGGTGATCTCGACCTTTTCGGCACGGCCGCTGGTGTTGACTGTCACGCGGAATTCCACCACGCCTTCTTCACCCATGCGGCGCGAGACGCTGGGATACGTCGGGTTCGGCTTCTCGATATATTCGATGCCGGAAGTGATCTGCTTGGGCAGGACCGGGCCAGGCGGTGCGGCCGGGGCCGGCGTCGGTTCGGCAGCCACCTGTGGAGCCGGTGCGGCCGGTTGCGGCGGCTGGGGCGGCGCAGTGATGGCAGTTGGTGCCGGCGTTTCGGTGACGGGAACCGGCTTGGGCGGTGCCACCACCTTCTTGACGATCTTCACCTGCTTGGGCGGGGCCGGCTCGGCCTTGGGCGGCGCGGGCTCAGGGGCCTTCTCGGGGACGATGAAGGTGGCGATGACTTCCTTGGGAACGGCGCTGGCAACCTGGTGGACCAGGCCGCTTTGCAGCGCCCAGAAGAAGGCAATGTGCAACAGGATGATCAGGCCCAGCGGGCCGATCTTGCGTGCCTGGCGCATCAGGGCGCTGGGTGGGCTGACACTCATGAGAGACGGTGAAATGGCGTTCATTGATCTGGTTCAGGCAGCGGCCAGTGACGGATGGAATACTACCGGACGCACACCTTGCTGTGTTTGACGGGAACTGCTGAGGCATTCGCGCAGGACGTTCTTGGCGCAGGAATGGCACTTGCCGCAGCAGGTGCCCACGCCAAGCTGCTTGCGCAGCTCGGCCATGGACGACACGCCTGCATCGACCGCCTGATGGATCTTGCCTTCAGAGATGTTGTTACAAACACATACGATCATTTTACGCCTTGCTGCCTGCTTCATCAGGCTCTTGACTTGACGATGGCTAAGTTCTCGCTCCTGCAACCATGCGCGAGAAGAAGTTGAATTTTTCCTGCGGTGGCATCGTGCGTTCCACTACATGTGCCCATTGTTCCGACAGCTGCTGGCAGGTGGCCCGCAGCACCGGTGCCAGGTTGGGCAGGTCCGCCAGGGCCTTGAGGTGTCTTTCGATCACCGAGGCCAGCTTCACGCAGCTCTGCGTTTCCTGGCTGTTGTTGGCGGTGTAGTGCGACATCAGATGCAGCACGGCGGACACCAGAAGTTCAGGCTGGGCCGGTGCGTTGCTCGGTTCCACGAACGTGGACGTCATGTTCTCGTTGACCATCAAACTCTCCTCGCTGGGCTAGCTTGGCTGGCGGTGCGTCATGACGAACGACGCTGGCTGGCCTGTTTATGGATCCACCTTGTCCTGATACTGCCGGCTTACGCCGTCAGGATCAGCTTGTTCAGCTGGGTCAGACGCAATTTATAGATGCGACCGCCGTGATCAATCTCAAGCTCGCGCATCTGACGGAACAGGTCCGTACTCTTGATGCGGGTGATCGGCGTTCCGTTGGCGGTCGTGCCCGGCTTGTTGCGACGGTCCATGCTGTTGTCGTTCAGTTGGCTCATTACAATCACCTCCTATTAAATGCGAACAATTCTTATTTAGATTATTTGCGATTTGCGGCGGGATTGCAAGCCCTTTTATCGGTGTGATTGATAATTTTTATCATTTAGGGTCGTGCAGGAAACACTTCCAGCCTATCAAGGCTGTCAAGCTTGTCCAAAAGAAAATGCCCCGGCGCGAAGATCGCGCGCGGGGCATCCGATAGTTGCCTCTATGAAAGCTTAATCCGGCAGGGCTCCGCTTTCGATGATGCCGCCCCCCAGGCAGACGTCGCCGTCATAGAGCACTGCCGACTGGCCCGGCGTGACCGCCCATTGCGGGGTGTCGAAGGCCAGCGAGAAGCTGCTGCCGGCATCGGCAAAACCACAGGGAACATCCGCCTGGCGATAGCGCGTCTTGGCCGACAAGGCCGGCAGTTGCGGCGCATGGCCTGCGACCCAACTGATCTGGCCGGCCGAGAGGGTCGGCGAGAGCAGCCAGGGGTGGTCATGCCCCTGGACGATGTAGAGGGTGTTGTTTTCCACGTCCTTGCGGGCCACGTACCAGGCATCGCCATGGCCATCGGCATTCTGGTGCGCCTTCAGGCCACCGATGCCGATCCCCTTGCGCTGGCCCAGCGTATAGAAGGACAGGCCCACGTGCTGGCCCACGGTCTGGCCGTCGGCGGTCTTGATGGGGCCGGGCTTGTAGGAAAGGTAACGGTTCAGGAATTCACGGAAAGGGCGCTCGCCGATGAAGCAGATGCCGGTTGAATCCTTCTTCTTCGCGTTTGGCAGTTGCAGCTGCTCGGCGATCTTGCGCACTTCGGTCTTGTGGATCTCGCCCAGGGGGAACACCGTGCGCGAGAGCTGCTCCTGGTTCAGGCGATGCAGGAAATAGCTCTGGTCCTTGCTGGCGTCGAGCGCCTTGAGCAACTGGAAGTCGCCCTGCGGCCCCTGGCGCACGCGCGCGTAGTGACCGGTCGCGATCAGATCGGCACCCAGCTTCATGGCGTGGTCGAGGAAGGCCTTGAACTTGATCTCGGCATTGCACAGCACGTCAGGATTGGGCGTGCGCCCGGCCTGGTATTCACGCAGGAATTCGGCGAAGACGCGATCCTTGTATTCGGAAGCAAAATTCACTGCCTCGATATCCACCCCGACCACATCGGCCACGCTGACCGCGTCGATCCAGTCTTCCCGGGTGGAACAGTATTCAGAATCGTCGTCGTCTTCCCAATTCTTCATGAACAGGCCGATGACCTCATAGCCTTGCTCCTTCAGCAGCCATGCCGAAACCGACGAATCCACGCCGCCCGACATGCCGATGACTACTCTTTTCTTGCTCATGTTGTTTCCGTTCAATGCGGCCATCCATAAAGAGGTCCGCCAAGTGATGCGCCCGCCTCAGCCGGGCAGGGCGCCGATGGCGCTGGGATCCGTATGCACCAGTTCCAGCGGTGCGCGCTGGCCGGCCAGGTAATCGTCCACGCAACGCAACACCAACGGGCTGCGATGCCGTTCGGCGCAGGCGGCCAGTTCGTCGCGTGTCATCCAGACGGCGCGCACGATGCCCTCGTCCAGCGGCCGGTCCAGGGCTTCGCCGACCGTTCCCGCAAAGGCAAAGCGCAGGTAGGTGACCGACCGGCCGCCGCGCGAGGACGACACGTTGCGTGAAAGATAAGTCCCCACCAGCGCCGTCGGTGTGAAGACATGCGCCGATTCTTCCAGCGCTTCGCGCACGGCTGCCTCGATCAGGGACTCGCCCGGTTCCAGGTGGCCGGCCGGCTGGTTGATGCGCAGTCCGCCGGCGCTGTGCTCTTCCACCATCAGGAAGCGGCCGTCGCGCTCGATGATGGCGGCCACGGTGACAGAGGGTTTCCAGACTTCAGACATTGATGACCTCGTGAATCCGCCATTTTACCCTGTCAGGGCCGACTCTTCAGCGCCCGGGCCGCCACGGCGCGGGATCGCCGGGCTTTCTTGCCTGCCCGCCAATTTCTCGCCGCACAAGGCGAGTCGTGTAAGATTGGGCCAAGAATCCACAAAAAAAGGAGTCAGGAATGAGGATAGCGATCCCCGCCGAAAGCCGGGACGGAGAAACCCGTGTCGCCGCCACCCCCGAAACCGTCAAGAAACTGGTGGCGGCCCGGCACGAAGTGATGGTGGAGTCCGGCGCCGGGGTCAAATCCAGCATTCCTGACGAGGCCTATGTGGCCGTCGGCGCCAGCATCGGCAGCGCCGAAGCGGTCTATACCGCCGAGATCCTGCTCAAGGTGCGCGCTCCCAATGAGGGCGAACGCGCTCGCCTCAAGCCGGGTACCGTGGTCATCGGCATGTTGAATCCCTTCGATGCCGACAACATCGCCGCCATGGCCGCCGCCGGCCTCACCGCCTTCGGCCTCGAAGCCGCGCCCCGCACCACCCGCGCGCAGTCGCTGGACGTGCTGTCCTCGCAGGCCAACATTGCCGGCTACAAGGCCGTGCTGATGGCCGCCAATACCTATCAACGCTTCATGCCGATGCTGATGACCGCCGCCGGTACCGTCAAGGCCGCGCGCATGCTCATCATGGGGGCCGGCGTGGCCGGCCTGCAGGCCATTGCTACCGCCAAGCGGCTGGGGGCGGTGATCGAGGCCTCCGACGTGCGTCCGGCGGTCAAGGAGCAGATCGAATCGCTGGGGGCCAAATTCCTGGACGTGCCCTTCCTGACCGAGGAAGAAAAGGAAATCGCCCAGGGTGTGGGCGGCTATGCACGTCCCATGCCGCCGGACTGGATGAAGCGCCAGGCCGAGCTGGTCCACGAACGCGCCAAACAGGCCGACATCATCATCACCACCGCCCTGATCCCCGGCCGCAAGGCCCCGGTGCTGATCAGCGAGGAGACCGTCAAGGCCATGAAGCCCGGTTCGGTGATCCTGGACATGGCGGTCGACCAGGGCGGCAACTGTCCCTTGTCGGAACCCGGCAAGACCGTCATCAAGCACGGCGTGCACATCATCGGCGAAGGCAACCTGGCGGCCCTGGTGGCGGCCGATGCCTCGGCCCTATACGCGCGCAACGTGCTCGACTTCCTGAAACTGATCATCGATGCCGAAGGCAAGCTGGTCATCAACAAGGAAGACGATATCGTCGCGGCCACGCTGCTCTGCCAGGGTGGCGAGATCCTGCGCAAATGAATCTGCCGGCCCGGGTCGGCAGAAAACCCGGGCGTTTTCAGTCCCCTCACGCCCATCACTTTTGAAACAAGAAGGAAGAAGTACATGCAACGCATCATGCTGCGCGCGAAGATCCATCGCGCCTCGGTCACCCAGTGCGACCTGAACTATGAAGGTTCCTGCGGGATCGACGAAGACCTGCTGGAAGCCGCTGACATCCGCGAGTTCGAGAAGATCGAACTCTACAACGTCAACAACGGTGAACGTTTCTCCACCTATGCCATTCGCGGCAAGCGCGGCAGCGGCGAGATCTCGTTGAACGGCGCGGCGGCCCGCCTGGCGCACCTGGGCGACCTGCTCATCATCTGTACCTACGCCCCGATGAGCGATGAAGAAGTCGCCAGCTACAAGCCCAAGGTGGTCTTCGTGGACGACAAGAACCGCATCACCAGCCTCAAGGCGATCTGACCCTCGACAAGAACCATGCGGCCCGTTTCACCAGCGGGCTGCCTCACAAGGAGGAACACCATGGAAGTCAGCCACACCATCATCAACCTGATCATCTTCGTGTTGGCCATCTACGTTGGCTACCACGTGGTCTGGACGGTGACCCCGGCCTTGCACACACCCCTGATGGCGGTGACCAATGCCATCTCGGCCATCATCATCATCGGCGCCATGCTGGCCGCGGGCCTCACCGAAGGCACGGTCGGGCGCATTGCCGGCACGCTGGCCGTGGCGCTGGCGGCGGTGAACGTGTTCGGCGGCTTCATGGTGACCCAGCGCATGCTGGAAATGTTCAAGAAGAAAGAGCCCAAGGCCAAGTCGGGAGAACGAGCATGAGCATGAACCTGGTGACCCTGCTGTACCTGATCGCATCGATCTGTTTCATCCAGGCCCTGAAGGGTCTCTCGCACCCGGCCACGGCGCGCCGTGGCAACAGCTTCGGCATTGCCGGCATGGTCATCGCCGTGCTGACCACGCTGGCGCTGATCGTCAAGATCAAGGGGGAGGGATCCAATCCTTCCGGTGACATCGGCTACCTGCTGGTGGCTGGCGGCGTGATCGTCGGCGGCGGCATCGGCGCTTATCTGGCGCGCAGCGTCGAGATGACCAAGATGCCCGAACTGGTGGCGGCGATGCATTCGCTCATCGGTCTGGCGGCGGTCTGTATCGCGGTGGCGGCGGTGGCCGAGCCGTGGGCGCTGGGCATTTCGGCGCACGGGCAGCTGATCCCGGTGGGCAACCGGGTCGAACTGTTCATCGGTACCTTCGTGGGGGCCATCACTTTCTCGGGTTCGGTGATCGCTTTCGGCAAGCTCTCGGGCAAGTACAAGTTCCGCCTGTTCCAGGGTGCGCCGGTCAACTTCGCCGGCCAGCATTTCCTGAACCTCCTGCTGGCGGTGGCCATGATCGGTTTCGGCATCATCTTCGTGCTGACGCAAAACTGGCTGCCCTTCATCATCATGGCCGCCATCGCCTTTGCGCTGGGCGTGCTCATCATCATCCCGATTGGCGGGGCGGACATGCCGGTGGTGGTCTCGATGCTCAACAGCTATTCCGGCTGGGCGGCGGCGGGCATCGGTTTTTCGCTGAACAACTCCATGCTCATCATCGCGGGTTCGCTGGTCGGTTCGTCTGGTGCGATCCTCTCCTACATCATGTGCAAGGCGATGAACCGGTCCTTCTTCAACGTGATCCTGGGCGGCTTTGGCGGTGAAGCGGCGGCCGCCGGTGGCGGGGCGCAGCAGCAGCGCAACGTCAAGTCGGGATCGGCCGACGATGCGGCGTTTCTGATGGGAAATGCAGAAACCGTCATCATCGTGCCGGGTTACGGGCTTGCCGTCGCACGCGCGCAGCACGCACTGAAGGAACTGACCGAAAAGCTGACCCACAACGGCGTGACCGTGAAATACGCAATCCACCCGGTGGCCGGCCGCATGCCGGGCCACATGAACGTGCTGTTGGCCGAAGCCGAGGTGCCCTATGACCAGGTGTTCGAGATGGAAGACATCAACAGCGAATTCGCCCAGGCCGATGTGGTGCTGGTGCTGGGGGCCAATGACGTGGTCAACCCGGCGGCCAAGGATCCCAAGTCGCCCATTGCCGGCATGCCGATCCTGGAAGCCTACAAGGCCAAGACCGTGATCGTGAACAAGCGCTCCATGGCAGCGGGTTATGCAGGTCTGGACAATGAACTGTTCTACATGGACAAGACCATGATGGTCTTTGGCGATGCCAAGAAGGTCATCGAGGACATGGTCAAGGCGGTGGACTGACGTTGGCGTGCGCACCGGCATCTGATGGTGCGTTCTGCTGGTAACTGATTACGCGCAACGCACGCGTAATTTTTCTTCCTGTAACGGCTTGCCAGAATGTACATCTTGTACAATTTGCAAGCCGTTCGCTTTTGGGGCATTTGCTTGCATTCCCGCTGGGGTAGCGGGATCCGAGGGCGATCACGGTACACAACGACAATGAAACTCAATCAATAATTCAGGGGAAATACAGTGAAAGTTGCAATGGCGGCGCTGTGCGTCGTGATGGTATCCGGCTGTTCGACGATTACGCAAAGTGATACCCAAGTGGTGGCATTGACCTCGGTCTATGAAGGTAAACCGGTGCAGGCTTCCTGCACACTGACCAATGACAAGGGCTCTTGGGCGGCGCTCACTCCGGCCAATGTCTATGTGCGGAAATCGAATGAAGACCTGGATGTGGTCTGCAAGCGAGGAGGCGTTCCCGATGGCTTGTTGAAGGCCGTGTCGCGCGCGGCCGGTTCGATGTGGGGCAATATCATTTTCGGCGGCGGCATCGGTGCCATTGTCGACCACTCGCGCGGCAACGGCTACGATTATCCGAATCAGTTGCCGGTGAAGATGGGCGAGTCCTCGGTCGTGGACAAGAAGGTCTCCACCGAGCAGGCCCAGGCCGCTGCCGCAGCACAGCAGCCGTCAGGGGCTACCAAGGTGACGACAGCCAGTTCCCCGCAACCCGTGACACCCGCAGCGCAGGTGAAGTGATCCCGGCGCAGACGTAAAAGAATGAGATCCGGCAGGCCGGTTCCCGACAGCGATGTCGGAACCGGCTTTTCTTTTTACTTGGTCCCGAAAATGCGATCCCCCGCATCGCCCAACCCTGGCACGATGTAGGCATCCTCATCCAGGTGGGAATCCAGGGAAGCGACGTAAAGCTTCACATCCGGATGCGCATCAGCGAACACCTGCACGCCTTCCGGTGCCGCGACCAGGGCCACGAAGACGATATGCGAAGCCGGCACGCCGCGCTTCTTCAGGGCATCCACCGCATAGACGGCCGAGTTGCCGGTGGCAACCATGGGGTCGCACAGGATCATGATGCGGTCCTGCAGGTCCGGCAGGCGCACCAGGTATTCCACTGGCAGGTGATTCTCGTCGCGATAGACGCCGATATGGCCCACGCGCGCCGAGGGGATCAGTTCCAGCAGGCCATCGCTCATGCCCACGCCCGCACGCAGCACCGGCACCACGGCCAGCTTCTTGCCGGCGATTACCGGCGCTTCATAGGTCACCAGCGGGGTTTCGATGGTCTCGGTGGTCAGCGGCAGGTCGCGCGTGATTTCGTAACCCATCAGCAGCGTGATCTCGCGCAGCAGGTCGCGGAAGGTGCGGGTGGAGGTGCGCTTGTCGCGCATGTGCGACAGCTTGTGCTGGATCAGCGGATGGTCGAGGATGAAGAGGTTCTTGAAGCGCGGGTCTTGTTTCATGGCAAATGCGTATCTGCTGGGTGGAGCGGCGGGTGCCGCAAGTCAGCATTGTCGCATTTCCTGACCGCCTGCGCGACGCCGGGACGTCGCGCCACTGCAGCATTGTTCACCTCATCGGCGACCGAACATCATCTGTTCGGCCAGCAAGCCGCGTGCTGCCGGCAGCAGGTCGATCGCGCCCAGCGACAGGCCCAGTGCTGCCTGCAGGGGCGAACCTTGGGGCGAGCCGGCAAAGATGCGCGCCATCAGGTCGGTCAGGCGAATGGTCAGGCCGCGATCCTGCCCGCGCTGGCGCTCGAAGGCCTGCAAGGCTTCGGGAGAGACCTCGCGCGCCAGCACATCGGCCAGCACGCGGGCGTCGCGCAAGCCCAGGTTCAGCCCCTGGCCGGCGACCGGATGCAGGGTTTGTGCCGCATTGCCGATGGCCACAACGCGCCGGCTCTGGCCGGGGCGGGCGTTCAAGCCCAGCGGGAAGGCGTGGCGTACGCTGATGCGGGTGAATCGGCCCACCCGCTCGCCGAAGGTGCGCTGCAGGGACGAGAGGAAGGCGGCATCGTCCAGCGCCAGCAATGCTTCGCCGGTGGCAGGACGTACGCACCACACCAGCGCATAGCCATCATCCTGCGGCAGCAGGGCCAGCGGGCCTTCATCGGTGAAGCGTTCAAAGGCGCGATGGGCGATCACGCCATCGGCCAGCACGTGCGCGATGATGCCCAGTTGCTGGTAGTCGCGCTGCAGGCTTTTTTGCTGCTGTTCTCCGAAGACGCCACCCTCGGCCTGGATCACCAGTTGCGCTCGCAGTACGCGTCCATCCTTGAGGGTGACGGCGACGTGGTCTTCTTCTTCCGTGATCTCCTGTGCTTCGGCGGGGCGCATCTGGGTCAGTCCCAGCGGTGCGATGGCCGAGGCAAGGGCGCGGTTGACGTCGCCATAGCGCGCCACGTAGCCCAGCGCGGGCAACTGGTAATCCTTGCGGTCCAGCAGGGTGCGGCCGAAGTGGCCACGGCGCGAGACGTGGATCTGTTCGATGGCGGTGGCACTGCGGCCGATGTCGTCCCAGGCAGCCAGTTCATCGAGGATCTGGCGGCTGCCGTAGGAAAGGGCAATGGTGCGCGGGTCAGCGGCGGCTTGTTCAGGAGACTTCATGTCCACCAGAGCGATGCGCGCGGCGGACAACTGGCGGCGCGCCAAGAGGCCGGCCACGCTCTGGCCGACCGGGCCACCGCCGCAGATGATGAGGTCGAAATCGACGGATTCCATGATGCCGGGAAATGCCTTCTGCAGAAGATTCAGGAAGGCCTCATTGTAGCGGAGCCGCGCCGGCCGGGCTTGATCCGGCGCATGCGCGGCCCTGGGGAGACGGGCGCTTAAGCCTGGCGCATCAGCGCTTCAATGTCATCGACCTTGGTGGGCACGCCCGTGGTCAGCAATTCGCAGCCGGAGGGGGTGACGTGCGCATCATCCTCGATGCGGATGCCGATGTTCCAGAACTGCTCCGGCACGCCCTCGCCGGGACGCACGTAGATGCCCGGTTCGATGGTCAGCACCATGCCCGGCTGCAGCGTGCGCCAGGGCTTGCTGCCATCGGCGGTGGCGGGATCGCGATAGTCGCCCACGTCATGCACATCCATGCCCAGCCAGTGGCCGGTGCGATGCATGTAGAACTGGCGATAGTCGCCTTTTTCGATCACGTCTTCCAGCGAGCCGACCTTGGATTTGTCCAGCAAGCCGGTATCGAGCATGCCCTGCGCCAGCACGCGCACGGCGGCGTCATGGCCATCCATGAAACGTTTGCCGGGTGCGGTCTCGGCGATGGCGGCGGCTTGCGCGGCCAGCACGATCTCGTAGAGCGCCTTCTGCGGCCCGCTGAACTTGCCATTGGCCGGGAAGGTGCGGGTGATGTCGGCGGCGTAGCTGTCCAGTTCGCAGCCGGCGTCGATCAGGACCAGGTCGCCGTCCTTGATTTCGGCGTCGCCCGCGCGATAGTGCAGCACGCAGCTGTTGGCGCCGGTGGCGACGATGGAGCCATAGGCCGGATACTGCGAACCGTTGCGGCGGAATTCGTGCAGCAGTTCGGCTTCCAGGTGATATTCGCGCAGGCCGGGACGGCAGATGCGCATGGCGCGGCAATGCGCCTCGGCGGAAATGATGCCGGCGCGCTTCATCACGTCGATCTCGTAGGCGTCCTTGAAGAGGCGCATGTCATCCAGCAGCACGCTCACATCGACCACCGCGCCGGGCGCGGACACGCCGCTGCGCGCCAGTGCGCGTACGCCCTGCAGCCAGCGCTGCAACTGGGCATCGCGCTGGTCGTCCTGGCCGAGCGCGTAGTAGACGGCGCGGGCGTCGGAGAGCAGGGCGGGCATGTTCTTGTCCAGCTCCTCGATCGGATGGGCTGCATCGAGCGCGAAGAGCTGCTGCGCGGCCTGCGGGCCGTG
This sequence comes from Herbaspirillum sp. Her4, assembly GCF_057961335.1. Classification (NCBI taxonomy): domain Bacteria; kingdom Pseudomonadati; phylum Pseudomonadota; class Betaproteobacteria; order Burkholderiales; family Oxalobacteraceae; genus Herbaspirillum; species Herbaspirillum sp. Her4. Next base: position 1,911,957 of record NZ_CM176330.1, read on the forward strand.
GCGGTAGCCGTCCCAGATTTCGCGTTCCAGGTTCTTGTCGCGGCAGAACAGGATGCTGCGGTTTTCCTTGCCGGCCACCAGTACGAGTACGGCTTCGGGCTCGGTGAAGCCGGTCAGGTAGTAGAAGTAGCTGTCGTGGCGATACGGATAATCGGCATCCCGATTGCGCATCACCTCGGGCGCGGTCGGGATGATGGCCACGCCGCCCCCGGCTTGTTGCAGGCTGGCCAAGAGGCGCGCGCGGCGGGCGGCGAAGGGGGTGGCGTCGAAGCTCATGGTCGGGTTCCTTGCGGTGGCAGGTTCAGTGCTTCCAGTTGATCGATGGTGCCGACGTTGTGCCAGTCGCCGCGATACACATCGCCGCCGATGCGGCCCTGGTCGGCGTACTGGCGCAGCAGCGGCCCCAGTTTGGCGTGGCTGCCGGGCGCGATGCCGTCGAACATTTCCGGGCGATACACGCCGATGTTGGCAAAAGTCAGCTTCGGCTGGCCCTCGTTGGCGATGGCGAAGTTGTTCAATGCGAAATCCCCCTCGGGATGGAAGGGCGGATTCTTGACCAGGTACAGCCAGGCCAGGTCACGCTTGTCTTGCGGCAGCGGATTGCCCCACGGGTCCTCGTCTTCCAGCACGGTCAGCAGTTCGCTGTAGTCGAAGTGCGGGCACCAGATGTCGCCGGAGACCGCTATGAAAGGTTCTTCACCCAGCAGGTGGCGGGCCTGGGCGATACCGCCTGCCGTTTCCAGCGCGGTCTTTTCGGGTGAATAAAAGAGCTTTGCGCCATAACGGCTGCCGTCACCGAGGGTGTCTTCGATCATCTGGCCCAGGTGGGCGTGATTGATGACGATCTCGGTGATGCCGGCGCGTACCAGCGAGAGGATCTGCCAGACGATCAGCGGGCGGCCGCGTACTTTCAGGAGCGGCTTGGGGCAGGTATCGGTCAGCGGACGCATGCGCTCGCCGCGGCCGGCTGCGAAGATCATGGCTTTCATGCGGGGCGCCTCAGAAGGTGTAGCCGAACTTGGGCGCGTGTTCCTGTTCGAACTTCTCGATCAGGCGCACCAGCGGCGTGAAGGCCACGTAGCGGCGCGCGGTCTTGAGGGTGTATTCCATGACCAGCGGGATGTCCTTCAGGTAGCCATCTTTGCCGTCGCGATGCCACAGGCGCGCGAAGATCCCCAGCACCTTCAGGTGGCGCTGCAGGCCCATCCATTCGAAGTCGCGGTAGAAGGTATCGATGTCCGGCGTGACCGGCAGGCCAGCGCGGCGCGCCTTTTCCCAGTAGCGGATGGCCCAGTCCAGCACCATTTCCTCATCCCACTGGATGTAGGCATCGCGCAGCAGCGAGACCAGGTCGTAGGTGATGGGACCGTAGACCGCATCCTGGAAGTCCAGGATGCCCGGGTTGCCCTTGGGCAGCACCATCAGGTTGCGTGAATGATAGTCGCGGTGCACGTAGACCTGGGGCTGCGCCAGGTTGTTGGCCAGGATGGCGTCGAAGGTCTTGTCCAGCACCGCGTTCTGCTCGTCGGTGAGGGTCACGCCCAGGTGCTTGCCGATATACCACTCGCGGAACAGTTCCAGCTCGCGCAGCAGCAGCGGGCGGTCGTATTCGGGCAGGGCCTCGGGCTTGCTTTGCGCTTGTAAAAGTACCAGGGCCTCGATCGCATCCATGTATAGTGCGTGCGCGCTGTCGGCCGAGAGCTGCGACAAGTAGGTCGTGGAACCCAGGTCCGAGAGCAGCAGGAAGCCGCGCTCGGTATCCTGCGCCAGTACCTTCGGCACGGTCACCCCGGTCTCGCCGAAGAGGCCGGCGACCTTCACGAAGGGACGGACGTCCTCCTGCGGCGGCGGGGCATCCATCACGATGGCACTGCCGCCGTCGGGTGTGTCCACCCGGAAATAACGGCGGAAGCTGGCGTCGGCCGAGGCCGGGCGCAGGGTGGAGGAAAGCACCGGGGTATCGGCCAGGGTGGCCAGCCAGGCTTGCAATTCGGACAGGCGGAGATCGGGGGTGGAACCAGGTGAAGACATGAACTATCTGAGGAAATCGTTTGACGAGGTTGAGTTCCCATATAATAAGGGATTAAACCCAAAAAATCCGCCTGCACGGTATCTAGCCTCTCTTTTCATGATCCGGTTTTCCAAGTCTTTCACTGAACGTACTGTCAACTGGCGGCTGGCGCGTCTGTTCTCTTCGGCAATGGTAGTGGCTTCTGCCTCGGCCCTGCTGCCGCTGTCGGTGCACGCCCAGATGAGCATGCCCACCGCTGCGCCTGCCACGCCGCCCGCACAGGACCAGGACGCCCCGGTCAATGTCAGCGCCGAGCAGATGACCGGCCGTCCCGACCGCCAGGTCAACCTGGACCGCGACGTGGAGCTGGTCAAGGCAGCGACCACCATCAAGTCCGACAAGGCCGAATACCGCATCATCCAGGATGAAGTCGAGGCCACCGGCCACGTCTGGATGCAGCGCCTGCAGGACCAGTACACCGGCGACTACGCCGAGATGAACATGGGCACCGGCGCCGGCTACGTGACCAATCCGACTTACCTGATCGGCAAGAACGGCGGGCGCGGCAAGGCCGAGCGCATCGACTTCCTGGCGGACGACCAGGCCAAGGTGACGCAGGGGACCTACAGCACCTGCGAAGCACCGGATCCCGACTGGTATCTGCGCGCCAACACCATGGACCTCGACAGCGGTCGCGATATTGGCACCATGCATGGCGGCCTGCTGTATTTCAAGGATGTACCGATTCTGGGTTCGCCCTGGATGACGTTCCCGCTCTCGGGGGAGCGCAAGTCGGGCGTGCTGCCGCCCACCATCGGCATGACCAGTACCGGTGGCGCAGAGATCTCGATGCCGTACTACTTCAACCTGGCACCCAACTATGACCTGACGCTGGTGCCGAAGTACATCGCACGCCGCGGGCTGCAGATGGGGGCGGAAACGCGCTATCTGGGTGATAGCTACAGTGGTACTACCAACGTGGAAGGGATCCAGGACCAGGTCACCGGAACCGGCCGTTATTCGCTGTCCTCGATTCACAACCAGACCCTGGCACCCGGCCTGCAACTGGCCTGGAACCTGAACAAGGCGTCCGACAACGACTATCCGTCTGACTTCTCGCATTCGATCACGGGCAGCACGCAGCGCTTGCTTCCGCGTAATGTCAGCCTCAGTTACAGCAGTACGTACTGGAGCGTGACCGGTCTGGTGTCAAAATATCAGTTGCTGCAGGACGTCAATGCGCCCATCGCGAAGCCCTATGATCGCGTACCGCAGATTACATTCGTGGGCAACCGCTATGACATCGGTGGATTCGACTTCAGTACCACCGCCGACTTCACCCGCTTCTCCAGCGGCGACCTGATCGGCGGCGACCGCGCCTACGTCACGCAAACGGTGTCATATCCCTTCATCCGCCCGGGCTATTTCATCACGCCCAAGGTGATTTTGGATGCGACCAGCTACAATCTGAACAACGTCTCGGCCGGTCAACCGACCAATTTGACGCGTACGGTGCCGACCGTATCGCTGGATTCCGGCCTGATCTTCGAGCGCGAATCCGATCTCCTGGGCCGCAGCATGACCCAAACGCTGGAACCGCGCCTGTTCTACGTTCGTACCCCTTACCGCGACCAGTCGCAGTATCCGGTGTTCGATTCCGGCCTGGCCGACTTCAACTTCGCGCAGATCTTCACCGAGAACCGCTTCGTCGGCCACGACCGCATCAGCGACGCCAACCAGCTGACCGCCGCCGTCACCTCGCGCCTGATCGAGGAAAACGGCCTGGAGCGCCTGCGCGCGGCCATCGGCCAACGTTACTACTTTGCCGATCCCAAGGTCGGCATCAGCGGCACCACCACCACCACGCTGGGCAGCAAATCCGATCTGTTGCTGGCCTTGGGGGGGCAGATCACCCGCGAGTTCTCCACCGACAACACCGTGCAGTACAGCGAGACCCTGCGCCAGATGGTGCGTTCCACCTTCGGCATCCGCTGGCAGCCGGCCCCCAAGCGCGTGCTGAACCTGCAATACCGCCTGGACCGTACCTACATCAACCCCTACACCGGCGTGCTCGATCCGCTCAAGCAGATCGACGTGTCCGGCCAGTGGCCGATTACCCAGCGCATCTACGCCGTCGGCCGCATGAACTATTCGATTCCGGACCGCACCGTGGCCGAAGGCCTGGCCGGCTTCGAGTACAAGGCCGACTGCTGGGTCTTCCGGGTGGTGGCGCAACGCATACCGACCTCGTCCACCAAGGCATCGACGGGCTTCTTCATTCAGCTCGAACTCAATGGCCTCTCCAAGATCGGGTCCAACCCGCTGGATGCCATCAAGAGCAGCGTGCCCGGTTACCAGAACGTGAACCTGCCGGATACCATGCCCGGCAACAACTTCTAACCTTTTTCGAACCAACGATTAGTCCATGCGTAATATGCGTACACCACTCCTCGCAACAACCAAAACAGTGACCGCGCTGCTGTGCATGCTGGGCGTGATCAGCAATGCGCATGCGCAGTTCGCGACCACCATCATCCCGGTAACCCCGCCGGAAACCACCAGCAGCGCGCCGTCGGCACCAGCCAAGGGCTCGCCCAAGGCCGCCGTCAAGCCCGCCGCCAGCAAGCCGGCCGCCCCTGCGGCGGTGCCAGCTGCCCCCGCACCGGCGGCAGCCAGCGCGCGCAATGAGCCGCGCCCGGTGGATTCCATCCTGGTGGTGGTCAACAATGAAGTCATCACCCGCCAGGAAGTCGCCGAGCGCCTGGCCAGCGTCGAGAAGCGCATGGCCGCACAGAACGTGCAGCTGCCCCCGCGCCAGCAACTGGTGCGCCAGCTGGTCGAGCGCATGATCGTCGAACGTGCCCAGGCGCAAATGGCCAAGGAAAACGGCATCGTGGTCGACGATGCCATGCTGGACCGCGCCATGCAGCGCATCGCCGAGCAGAACAAGCTGTCCATGCCGGAATTCCGCAGCCGCCTGGAGGCCGAGGGCATGAACTACGCCAGCTTCCGCGAAGAGATTCGCCGCGAAATCCTGAGCCAGCGCCTGCGCGAGCGTGAAGTGGACAACAAGGTGGTGGTCACCGAGTCCGAGATCGACAACTACCTCGCCGCCGAAGCCAATGCCGGCGGCCAGCGTCAGGAACTGGACATCGCCCAGATCCTGATCCGCGTGCCGGAAAACGCCAGCCCCGAACAGCTGGCCGCCCGCCGTGAACGTGCCGAAGACGTGCTGCGCCAGTTGAAGACCGGTGCCGATTTCGCAAAGACCGCCGCCGCTTATTCCGATTCGTCGGATGCCCTGTCCGGTGGCGACCTTGGCTGGCGTCCGGCGGACCGCCTGCCGCAACTGTTCCTGGATGGCGTGGCCAAGCTGCAGGATGGCCAGGTCAGCGGCCTGCTCAAGAGCGGCAACGGCTTCCACATCCTCAAGCTGGTCGGCCGCCGCGCCGCCGGGGGCACCCAGGCAGCCGCCCCCGCCGTGCAGCAGACCCACGTGCGCCACATCCTGATCAAGGTCAACCAAGTCGTCACCGCGGCCGAAGCCAAGCGCAAGCTGACCGAACTGAAGGAGCGCCTGGACCACGGTTCGGCTACCTTCGAGGAACTGGCCAAGCTGTACTCCAATGACCTGTCCGCCTCCAAGGGCGGCGACCTCGGCTGGATCTATCCGGGCGATACCGTGCCCGAGTTCGAGCGCGCCATGGACCAGTTGAAGCCGGGCGAAGTCAGCCAGCCCATCGAAACCCCGTTCGGCTATCACCTGATCCAGGTGGTCGAGCGCAAGACCGACGATGCCTCCAAGGAGCGCACCCGCCAGGCCGCGCGCCAGGCCATCCGTGAGCGCAAGATCGAGGAAGCCACCGAGGACTGGATGCGCCAGATCCGCGACCGCGCCTACGTCGAGTATCGCAACGACGATTGATCGCCGCACCGGCAGGGGCAGCCAGCGGGCTGTCCCCATGCGTGCAAGAGAGGCCGGCCTTGTCGCCGGCCCTTGCCTTTTTGAAGCCCGTTTTTTCCCATACAGGCCATGAGTGACACCGCCATGAACCGACCCATCCTCGCGCTGACCTGCGGCGAACCGGCAGGCATCGGTCCGGAAATTTCCCTGCGTGCCGCCTGGGAGTTGCGCCACGAAGCGCGCTGCATCCTGCTGGGTGACGCCGCCTTGCTGGCACAGACGGCCTATGAGATCGATCCGCAGATGCGGGTTGCGGCGCTCTCCATCCAGGCCTGGCGCAACAGCGGCCTGCCCGATTTTCCGGTCGATTGCCTCACCGTCATCGATTGTCCGGTGGCCGAACCGGTGCGTGCCGGCGTGCTGGATGCGCGCAATGGCCGTGCCGTGTTGCAGACGCTGGACCTGGCCGTGCAGGGCGCGCTCTCCGGCGCCTTCTCCGCCATCGTCACCGCGCCGCTGCAGAAGAGCGCCATCAACGATGCCGGCGTGGCCTTCACCGGCCACACCGAATACCTGGCCGAAGTCACCGGCACGCCGCAAGTCGTGATGATGCTGGCCGGCGGGGATGCGCCGCACCTGCGCGTCGCCTTGGCCACCACGCACCTGGCCTTGAAGGATGTGCCGTCCGCGATCACCGGCGAGAGCCTGGCACGCACGCTCGACATTCTGCAAGCAGACCTGTGCGACAAGTTCGGCATCGCCCATCCGCGCATCCTGGTCACGGGCCTGAACCCGCATGCTGGCGAGAATGGCTATCTGGGCCGTGAAGAAATCGAGGTCATCACCCCCGCGCTGGAAGCGGCCCGTGCGCGCGGCATCGATGCCCGGGGACCGTATCCCGCCGACACGCTGTTCCAGCCCAAATACCTGGAAGAGGCCGACTGCGTCCTGGCCATGTATCACGACCAGGGCCTGCCGGTCCTGAAATTCGCCAGCTTCGGCCACGGCATCAACATCACCCTCGGCCTGCCCCTGATCCGCACCTCGGTCGACCACGGCACTGCGCTGGACCTGGCCGCCGCCGGCCTCGGCCACGCCGACCATGGCAGCCTGTGCGTAGCCATCCGTGCCGCTGCCGACATGGCGCGCCGCCGGGCCGCCGCCTGATATTGCAAGAACCCACTGGAACCACCATGAAACACATCCCGCGCAAACGCTTCGGCCAGAACTTCCTCACCGATGACGTGGTGCTGCACGACATCATCCGCTCCATCGCGCCCGCCGCCGACGATGCCATGGTCGAGATCGGCCCGGGCCTGGCGGCCATGACTGCGCTGCTGCTGGAAGAGTTGCGCCACCTGCACGTGGTGGAACTGGACCGCGACCTGGTCGAGCGCCTCAAGAAACGGTTCAGCGCCGAGCGCCTGACCGTGCATTCAGCGGACGCCCTCAAGTTCGACTTCGCCAGCATCCCGGTGCCGGAAGGCCGCAAGCTGCGCGTGGTCGGCAACCTGCCCTACAACATTTCCAGCCCCTTGCTGTTCCACCTGGCCGAGATCGCCCCGCAGGTGCAGGACCAGCATTTCATGCTGCAGAAGGAAGTGGTCGAACGCATGGTCGCCGAACCGGGCGGCAAGGCCTATGGCCGCCTGTCGGTGATGCTGCAGTGGCGCTATCACATGGAGCTGCTGTTCGTGGTGCCGCCGACCGCCTTCGATCCGCCGCCGCAGGTGGATTCGGCCATCGTGCGCATGATCCCGCTGGCGCAGCCCATGGCCTGCGAGCAGGCCTTGCTGGAGCAGGTCGTCACCAAGGCCTTCTCCCAGCGCCGCAAGGTGATCCGCAACTGCGTGGCGGGCCTCTTCACGGAAGACGAATTGCGCCAGGCCGGCGTCGATCCGCAGGCGCGTCCGGAAGCGGTGCCGGTGGACCAGTTCGTGGCCCTGGCCAACCTGCTGGCCGCGCGCCAGGCCTGAGGCCCGTACAGGGCGTGCAATGCGGCTGTTGCACTTTATTACAGCCGCGGCGCCACCCGTAAGAACTGTAACGAAGTTTCATATTCCGTAGTTTCAAGCTGAACCTGTCTTATATTGGAATCGTGCCGCGACAGATCGCGGACTTCTTTGACAGGAGCCAATCATGGCCAGCAAAAAAATCGCATCGGTATTGATCGCCACCACTCTTCTGGCTTCGGCCGCCGTCGTCAGCACGCCTGCGATGGCGCATGACCGGGGCGGCAACGGCGTGGCGATTGCTGCCGGTATCATCGGTGCCGTCGCCATCGGATCACTGATCGCCAACTCGCAGCCGGCACCGGTCTATCAGGCCCCGCCGCAGCAGGTTTACTATGAGGCCCCGCAGCCGGTGTATTACCAGCCGCCGCAGCAGGTAGTCTACGAGCAGCCGCGCTACTACGCCCCGCCGCCGCCGCGTCCGGTGCGTTACGTGGAACGGACCGAGGTACGTACCTATCGTTACGACGACCGTCCGGACTACTACTCCTACTACGGCCGCTGATCACGGCCGATGAGCAGGGCGGCGGACAAGGTTCCCCCGCACAGGACATCCAGGCGCAAGCCATCTTGAGGAAAACGGGCAACCTTGTCGGGTTGCCCGTTTTTTGTCGTGGGGCGCAGAAAAGCGGTGGTGGGCAAGCAAAGCGTCAGTAAAACGCTACATAATGACGAGCCGCTTGGCATTTTGTCAGCATAATGAGGCTGATCGTTTCGTCAGAATGACGAAACAGCGCGCATTGCCAACCAGCAAGGAGATGCTCCCACGATGATGGCCCCCATCGCCGCCGATGACATCCGGACCGCCCTCGACGCCGGCCACCTCTGGCCGGCGCTGCAGCCGCTGGTGCATCTGCGCAGCGGCCGCATTGCCGGTTTCGAAATGCTGGCGCGCTGGACCTGTCCGCAGCGCGGTGTGGTCTCCCCCATCGATTTCATCGACATCGCCGAACGTGGCGGCGTACTGGATGTCCTGCTGCTCAAGTTGCTCGACACGGTGGCCGCCACCCTGCGCCACTGGCCCCCGGAGCTGCGCCTGGCGATCAACCTGTCGCCCTGCCAGTTCCTCGACGGCAGCCTGCTGGATCGTCTGGCTGCCGTGATGCATCAGCATGGCCTGCCCATGTCGCGCCTGCAGCTGGAGATCACCGAGACCGTGCTGGTGCAGGACCACGAGCGCACCTTGCAGACCATCCTGGCCGCACGCCTGGCCGGGGCCAGCCTCTCGCTGGATGATTTCGGCACCGGCTATTCCAGCCTGACGCGCCTGCAGTCCTATCCCTTCGACGAGATCAAGATCGATGCCAGTTTCGTACGCACCATGGACCAGAACCCGGACAGCTTCCGCATCGTGCTGGCGGTCGCGGGCCTGGGCCAGAGTCTCAAGATGCACGTGGTCGCCGAAGGCATCGAGACTGAACACCACGCCCATCTCCTCAAGCGCATGGGCTGCGAATTCGGGCAAGGCTTCCATCTCGGCCGTCCTGCTCCGCTGGCCGATGCGGCACGCCTGATCGGCGAGCGCGGCGTGTGGTCGCGCCTTAGCGCCGGGATCGATACCTCGCCCTTCCAGCGCTGGCACCAGCTCGATTCGCTCTATCGCAGCGCGCCGGTTGGCCTGTGCTTCCTCGATCCCTTGCTGCGCGTGGTCAGCGCCAATGCCATGATGATCGACCTGCTCGGTGGCTATGCCGGCACCGAGCTGGAGGGCAGCCCGGTCATCGATCTGTTGAACCGCAGCGAACATCGCCCGCTGTTGCAGATGGTGGCCGAGGTGGTCGACGGCGCGTCTCCTGCCGCCACGGAATTCTTCAATTCGCGCACCGGCCGCACCTCGTTGCTGGCCTTCCAGGTGGTGCGCAGCGACCTGGGTGAATTGTTGGGCATCTCCGGCTCGGCGGTGGACATCACGGCGCGCGTGTCCGCCGAGCGTACCGTGCGCGACAGTGAAGAACATTTCCATCGGGCCATCGACCTCAGTCCCAACATCCCCTGGGCCGCCGATGCGCAAGGCGTGATCGACTACATTGGCCCGACCTTCGAATGGCAGCCCGAGCTGACTACCGCCCAGCGCCACCAGCAGTGGCTGGCGCGCATGCCCGAGGAAGACCGCTTGCGGGTGCGTCAGGAATGGCTGGCCAACCTGCCCACGGGGCGCCCCTTCCGCACCGAATTCCGCGTGCTCTGGCCGGACGGCCAATGGCGCTGGATGCGCAGCCGTGCCTCGCCCCACAGCGACAGCGAGGGCCGCATCGTGCGCTGGTACGGACTGATCGTCGACATCAGTACGGAGCGCCGCTTGCAGTACCGGATCAGCGCGCTGGAAGAGCAGATCCACCGTCTGCGCGGGACCGATCAGGACTGAGTGGTCGCGATGCTGCGGACTTGCATGGCGGGCCTTCGGCGAGCGCCCGGCAAATCGGGGATAATGTCGGCTTGCTTCACGTTAGCCATGAAAAGGAGTCGCCAAGTGAGAATGTTGCATACGATGCTGCGCGTGGGAAATCTGGACCGTTCCATCGATTTCTATACCCAGGTGCTGGGCATGAAACTGCTGCGCAGGAATGACTACCCCGACGGCAAGTTCACGCTGGCCTTCGTCGGTTACGGCGAAGAACGCGATCACACCGTGCTCGAACTGACCCACAACTGGGATACCGAATCCTATGACCTGGGCACCGGCTACGGCCACATCGCCATCGAGGTCGACGATGCCTACGCCGCCTGTGAGGCGGTCAAGGCCAAGGGCGGCGCGGTCACCCGCGAAGCCGGTCCGATGAAGCACGGCAAGACCGTGATTGCCTTCGTCACCGATCCGGATGGCTACAAGATCGAGTTCATCCAGAAGAAGGAACAGTACAGCGCCGCCGACTGAGGCAAGTCGCTGTCAGCCTGCCAGCCCGCGCACGCGGGCTTTTTTCATGGCGCGGCCATGCGGCGGGATTTTCGCAGCACAGGCCGTGTCCATGAGGATGCATCGCTGCATCCACGCATGTCTGCATCTTGCATCTCTGCATCAACAGAACAACAACAGGAACGCCAATTGAGCCTCTACCAACTCTCCAAAAGTCATCTGCGCCGGCTATGGGTCGAATACGGCATCCTCTGGAGCGGTGCCATCATCGTCGGCCTGGTTGCGGTGCTGTATGCACAGGCCATCGAACTCGGCTTCGGTGTCTTCCGCAGTATCGAACACAGGTCGCCCTGGCTGCCGCTGCTGCTCACGCCCGCTGTCTGTGCCGCCTGCGTGTGGCTCACGCGCCGCTACTTCCCCGGCTCGGAAGGCAGCGGCATCCCGCAGGCCATTGCCACCCTGCATGGGGATACCGCTGAACGCGGCAGCGTGCTGCTGTCCATCCGCGTGCTGGTCGGCAAGATCGTGCTGTCGGTGGTGGCCATCGCCGGCGGCATGACCATCGGCCGCGAAGGACCGACGGTGCAAATCGGTGCGGCCATCATGTACAACCTGCGCCGCCTGTATCCGGCCGGATACGAACACATGGAACGCCGCCTGATCCTGGCCGGTGCCGCCGCCGGCCTGGCGGCGGCCTTCAACACGCCGCTGGCCGGCATCGTCTTCGCCATCGAGGAACTCTCACGCAGCTTCGAACAGCGCGCCAGCGGCGTGGTCATCACCACCATCATCTTCGCCGGCCTGGTGGCGCTGTCGATCAATGGCAACTACACCTATTTCGGCTCCATCGCCTTCCCTGGCGAAACCAGCGGCCGCCTGATCCTTGCCGTGATCGTGACCGCAGTACTGATGGGCGTGGCCGGCGGACTCTTCTGCTGGCTCATCCTCAATCCGACCCGCTGGATTCCTGCCCCCGTCGTGACGCTGCGCGCCGAACGTCCGGTGGCGTTCGCGGCGCTGTGCGGTTTCATCGTCGCGGTCATCGGCGTGGCCGCCGGCGGGGCCACCTTCGGCAGCGGCTACGAACAGGCGCATGGCCTGCTCAACGACGGGCAGGGGCTGTCGGTGTTCTATCCCTTCCTCAAGTTCGCCTCCATGATCGGCTCCTACCTGCCGGGCCTGCCGGGCGGTATCTTCGCGCCTTCGCTGTCCATCGGCGCCGGCTTCGGCAACCTGCTGCACCTGCTCTTCGGTGGCACCTCGCTGCCGATGCTGGTGGCGCTGGCCATGGTGGGCTACCTCGCGGCCGTCACGCAATCGCCGATCACCGCCTTCGTGATCGTGATGGAAATGGTCGACGGCCATGCGCTGGTGATCTCGCTGATGGCCACCGCGCTGATTGCCTCGGCGGTCTCCAAAGTATTCGCACCGCCGCTGTACGAAACGCTGGCCGAACGTTATCTCAAGCACTGACGCTACACATCGTCGAAAGGCTGCGTCAATTTGACGCAGCCGCCCACACCCGCTCCCCGGGCAGCTGCGCGCCGCCTTCGTCATTCTGTCGTGCCGCGCGCGACAATATGTCGCACTCCCTCGTCGTTTTGCTTGGCCATAATCGCCCGCTGTACTTGCCTGCACAGACAGGCAGACCGATAACGACAACCCCTGGGGATTTCCATGCAACTCACTCCTTGTGCCTGCGCCATCGCGCTGGCGTTCAGCGCTTGCGGCCATGCCCTGGCCCAGACCACTTCTGATGCGGCCGATGCGCCCCTGCCGACCGTCACCGTGCGCGGTGACAAGCCTGCCGCAACGGCCCCGCTCAACGCTGACAGCGCTGCGCTGCTGGCCGATCAACCCGGTTACGCCAGCGCCGCAGCGGGCGGCGTTTCGGCGCTGCCGGTCCTCAATGGCTTCGCTGCCGACCGTCTCAAGATACGCCTCGATGGCATGGAGGTCACCGCCGCCTGTGGCAACCAGATGAACGCACCCATGTCCTACATGCCGCCCGCGCAGGTCGGGATCACGCGCGTGATGGCCGGCATCACGCCGGTCAGCGTCGGTGGCGACAGCATCGGCGGCACCATCGAACTGGCGTCGCCGGCACCACAGTTCGCGGCACAGCCCGGCGAGCTGCTGACCAAGGGTGGCTTCTCGGTGGCCGCCCGCAGCGTCAATTCGGAAGTGTCGGCGTCGGTGGAGGGCACGGTGGCCAGCGACAGTCTCTCGGTCCATTACGTGGCCAGCCAGTCGCGGGCCGAGAGCTACGTCAACGGCCGTGGCGACAAGGTGCTGGGCAGCCAGTTCGAGAGCAACAACCACGCGGTGACGGTGGCCGCACGCGGCGACGGGCAGCAACTGGTGTTCAAGGCCGGGCAGCAGTACATCCCTTACCAGGGCTTCCCGAACCAGTACATGGACATGACCGGCAACCGCTCCACCTTTGCCAACCTGGGCTATGAGCGCCGCTTCGACTGGGGCAAGCTGCTGGGCCGCGTGTACTGGCAGCGCACCGAGCATGAGATGGGATTTTTCAGCGCCGAACGCACCGGCACCATGCCCATGCAGACACAGGGCCGTGATCTCGGTTACACGCTGCGCGCCGATATCGACCTCGCGCCGGAGGGCCGCAGCGTACTGCGCGTGGGCAACGAGTACCACAGCTTCCATCTGGATGACGACTGGCCGGCCGTACCTGGCTCGATGATGATGGGCCCCCGGACCTATGTGAACATCAACGACGGCAAGCGCGATCGTTACGCCCTCTTCGCCGAGTGGGAAGGCAAGTTGAATGAACGTTGGAGCACGATCGTGGGTGTGCGCGACGAGTTGGTCAAGACCGATGCCGGCAACGTGCAATCCTATGGCACCAACATGATGAACATGGCTGACCTGACGGCGGCCAATGCCTTCAATGCCCGCGGCCACGCGAAGACCGACAACAACATCGACCTCACCGCACTGGCGCGCTTCACGCCCGACGCCGGGCAGACCTGGGAGGTGGGTTATGCCCGCAAGACGCGTTCGCCCAATCTCTACGAGCGCTACACCTGGGGCCGCGGCACCATGGCCATGACCATGACCAACTGGTTCGGCGATGGAAACGGCTATGTCGGCAACATCGATCTCAAGCCGGAAGTGGCGCATACCCTCTCGGCCACCGCTGACTGGCATGCGGCCGACAAGGACGGCAACGAACCGCGCTGGTTCTTCAAGCTGACACCGTATTTCAGCTACGTCGAGAACTACATCGATGCCGACGTCATCGGCCGCTTCAATCCCTACAGCGTCAGCACTGCCTCGGGTGCGCTGCTGCAATTCGCCAATCACGATGCCCGTCTGTATGGCATCAACGCCTCGTGGAAGTGGCCGCTGTTGCGCACTGCCGGACTCGGGGACATCGCCTTCACCGGCAAGGCCGGCCTCACGCGCGGCAAGCGTATCGATGGCGGCAACCTGTATCACATGATGCCCTTCAACGTGCTGGCCGCGCTGGAGCAGCAGCAAGGCGCGTGGACCAACCGCGCTGAAGTGAATTACGTCGCACGCAAGACGCTGGTGGACAGCAATCGCCTGGAGCCGGTCACCGCCAGCTATACCGTCTTCAACCTGCGCAGCAGCTATCAGTCCAACCAGGCCATCAGCGTCAGCGCAGGCATCAGCAATCTGTTCAATCGCAACTATGCGGATGCGCTGGGCGGGGTCTACCTGTCGGGATTGGCCAAGACCAAGAGCGGCAGCCTGCAAGCCTTGCCGGGCTATGGGCGCTCGCTGGACGTGGGTGTGAACGTGCGCTTCTGAGCGAGAGAGGGAGGGCCGGACCCGGCCGGTCAGAAGATCGGCATGGTCTCGGCTGCGCTGTCGCGCAAGGCTTTCTTGGCCGATTCGAATTCGGGGAAGATCGATTGCACCGTGGCCCAGAAGCGTGGGCTGTGGTTCATCTCGCGCAGGTGCGCCAGTTCATGCGCGATCACGTAATCGATCAGCGGCAGGGCGAAATGCATCAGCCGCCAGTTCAGGCGGATGCGCGCATCCGACGTGCAGGAGCCCCATTGCGTGGTGGCCGAGGACAGTGCGTAGGAGCGATATTGCACGCCCAGCTTCTCGGCATAAATCATGAGCCGCTTGCCGAACAGTTCTTCAGCGCGCGCCTGTAGCCAGCCCTGCACGCGATCCTTCAATTGCTGCTCGCCGGCGTCGGCCGGCAGGCTGATGTTGAGTTCGCGCGTGACTTCGTCGAGGAACACCGCCTGGCGCTGGCCGGTGCGGATGCGCAGCGTGATCTCGGCACCCAGATAGGGCAGGGTGGCGCCATCGCGCCATTGCATCTGCGGTTGCAGGCGACGCGCCGAACGCTCGCGGCGCTCGTTGAGCTTGGAGAGGATCCAGCGCTGCTTCTCGCGGATGGCGTTGTCGATCTCGGCCAGCGTGACCCACTTGGGCGCGGTCACGCGCAGGCCTTCATCACTGACCAGGAAACCGATGGTGCGGCGCTTGGAACGCAGCAGTGCGAAATCGATGGTGTGCTCGCCCAGCTGGATGCGGCGCTTGCCATCGGCCGGGCGGGCCGTGGTCGGCGGGGCCAGCAGCGGACTGGGAGGTGAGGGTGATGCGGGTGGTTCGGGAATCAGGGGCGGCGGCAGCGGAGCCGCATGGACGACCGGATGCGGTGTCACGATGAGCGGCGGCTGCACCGTAGGTGAAGGCAACGCCGGACCCGGATCGACGGGCGCCGCTGCCGGCGCAGCGGCGGGCGCGCCAAACAAATCCAGTTGCAGCGAGAGCTGGTCGGGATTGGGTTTGGGTTTGCGGAGCAGTATCAAGGCAGTCGCGGCGTCCTGTGTTGCTGTTGGCTAAGGAGTTGGCCGCGCGGCATTACTGCGATGCAGTCGTGGCGGCCGGCCGGGGCGCGCTGTTTTTGTAGACGTCCGGCGAAATCACGCGCATCTCGGATTCTATCCAATTTTCGACGCGCTCGTTCAATTCCTGGGGATTCAGGCCTTCCGGCGAAATCGGCTTGCCGATCGAGACCGTGATGACGCCCGGCTTCTTGACGAAGCTGCCCTTGGGCCAGCATTCGCCCGAATTCATTGCGACGGGTACCACCAGCGTATTGGTTTCCACGGCCAGGCGCGAACCGCCGGCCTTGTACTTGCCCTGCGAGCCCACGGCGGTGCGCGTGCCTTCCGGGAACATCACGATCCACTGGCCATCGCGCAGACGGCGGCGGCCATGTTCCAGCACTTGTGCAAAGGCATCGCGGCCTTTCTTGCGATCGATCGGGATCATGCGCAAGAGCCCGATGCCCCAGCCGAAGAAGGGAATGTAGGTCAGTTCCTTCTTGAACACGAACACCAGCGGACGCGGCATGTTGATGACGTAGAAGATGGTTTCCCAGGCCGATTGGTGCTTGGAGAGCAGGATCACCGGCGCATCGGGCAGGTTCTCGGTGCCGCGCATTTCGTAGCGGATGCCGCAGATCACGCGCGCGGTCCAGATCACGAACACGTTCCAGCGCGAAGTCCACCAGTAGCGCTGGGCGTAAGGGAAGGGGGCCGACAGCAGGCAGGCGAAGGACCAGATGATGGTGGCCACGGCCATCAGGACCATGAAGACCACCGAACGCAGAATCAGGACAAGGCGCAAAATCGTTTCTCCCATGCCGAAGCATGTTGTTGTAATGAATGGGGTTGGCTGCGCGGTCGCAGTGACGGCACTATACCGAGACCCCGACCGGCGACTTCAGAATGAAATCAACCACTGCCGATAAATCCGGAAACACCAGCGTGCCTGGCGGCAAGCCGCCCTTGGCCTGGGTCTTCTCGCCCTTGCCGGTCAGCACCAGGTAGGGCGCACAGCCGGCCACATAGCCCGCCTGCAAGTCGCGCAGCGAATCGCCTACGGTCGCCACACCGCCGCGCAGGCTGATGTTGAAGCGCTTGGCGATCTCGTGGAACATGCCCGGCTTGGGTTTGCGGCAATCGCAATTGTCATCGGCCGAGTGCGGGCAGAAGAATACCGCATCGATATCGGCACCGGCCTGCTGGGCCGCATTGTGCATCTTCTGGTGGATGGCGTTGAGGGTCTTGATGTCGAACAAGCCGCGCGCCACGCCGGACTGGTTGGTGGCCACCACCACGCGATAGCCGGCCTGGTTCAGGCGCGCGATCGCTTCCAGCGAACCCTTGATGGGGATCCACTCGTCGGGCGACTTGATGAAGGCATCGGAATCCTGGTTGATGACGCCATCGCGGTCGAGAATGATCAGTTTCATTCCTGCTTTCCTTCATGAATACCGCCGCGCCAGGACAAGCCCGTGCGCGGCGGATCGGTGTTGCGTGGGCCCTAGCCGGTAGCGTGTTGGATTACGCGGCCAGCTTGGAAATGTCAGCCACCTGGTTGAGCATGCCATGCAGCGAGGCCAGCAGGGCCTGGCGATTCTTGCGCAGCTGTTCGTCCTCGGCATTGACCATC
Source organism: Herbaspirillum sp. Her4 (assembly GCF_057961335.1). Taxonomy (NCBI): domain Bacteria; kingdom Pseudomonadati; phylum Pseudomonadota; class Betaproteobacteria; order Burkholderiales; family Oxalobacteraceae; genus Herbaspirillum; species Herbaspirillum sp. Her4. Next base: position 1,929,212 of record NZ_CM176330.1, read on the forward strand.
ACGTCGTTGAAGAAGGCATCGACGTTCTGGCGCAGCTGTGCCAGGGCCTTGAGCGCACCGGCGAAGTCACCCGCGGCGTAGGCTGCCTGCACCTGCGGACGCGTGGTCTGCATGGCGGCGAACAGGCCCTGCTCGGCGGCTTCCTGCAGCAGGTTTTCCTGCACGGCACCGTGGGCATCGATGGCCACGCCTTCGATCTTCTTCAGGATGTTGGTGATGCGCTTGTTGGCAGCGGCCAGGGCCTCGGCTTCCGGCAAGGCGGCGAAGGCTTGCACGGCTTGCAGGCGTTCCACCACGTTGTCCAGCACGTCAGGCTGCTGGGCCACCACGGCTTCCACTTCGTTCTGCGCAAAGCCGCGCTCGCGCAGCAGGCCGCGCAGGCGGTCGTAGATGAAGGCCTGCACATCGGCGCGCGGATCCTTGAAATTGGCGTTGCCGGCGAACAGTCCCGCAGTCGCATCCAGCAAGGCGGTCAGCGACAGCGGCAGGCGTTTTTCGACCAGCATGCGCAACACGCCCAGGGCATGGCGGCGCAGGGCGAACGGATCCTTGTCGCCGGTCGGCTGCAGGCCGATGCCCCAGATGCCGACCAGGGTTTCCAGCTTGTCGGCCAGGGCCACGGCGGTACCGGTGGCGGTGGCAGGCAAGGCGTCGCCGGCAAAGCGCGGCTGGTAGTGTTCGGAAGCGGCCAGTGCCACTTCATCGGACTCGCCGTCGTGACGCGCGTAATACGTGCCCATGATGCCTTGCAGTTCGGGGAACTCGCCGACCATGTCGGTCAGCAGGTCGGCCTTGGCCAGCAGCGCGCCGCGCTCGGCTTGCTTGACGTCGCCGCCCAGCAGGCTGGCGATCTTGCCGGCCAGCGCCTGCACGCGCTCGGTGCGCTGCAACTGGTTGCCCAGCTTGTTGTGGTAGACCACGTTGGCCAGTTGCGGCACGCGATCGGCCAAGGATTTTTTCTTGTCCTGCTCGAAGAAGAACTTGGCATCCGACAGGCGCGGACGCACCACGCGCTCGTTGCCGCCGATGATGTGTTCGGGGCGATCGGTCTCCAGGTTGGAAACGATCAGGAAGCGCGAACGCAGTTTGCCATCGGCGTCGGTGAGCGCAAAATATTTCTGGTTGGTCTGCATGGTCAGGATCAGGCATTCCTGCGGCACGGCCAGGAATTCATCTTCGAACTTGCATTCGTAGACCACCGGCCATTCCACCAGTGCGGTGACTTCGTCCAGCAGCGAATCCGGCATCAGCACTTGATCGCCACCGGCCTTGGCCAGCAGCGCAGTGCGGATCTTTTCGCGGCGCTCGGTGAAACTGGCGATGACCTTGCCTTGCGTGGCCAGTGCCTCGACGTAGGCATCGGGCGAGGCGATCTGCAGCACACCTGAGGACAGGAAGCGATGGCCCAGCGTGGTACGGCCGGCATCCAGGCCCAGCGTATTGATCGGCACCACGTCGTTGCCCAGCAGCGCCACCAGGTAGTGCGCGGGACGCACGAAGTGCACCGTCTCGCCGGCCGCGCGGCCGAACTGGCGCTGATAGCTCATGACCTTGGGGATGGGCAGCTTGGACAGGCTTTCGTCGAGCGCAGCCTGCAGGCCCACGGCCAGGGCCGAACCCTTGGCGGTATAGGTGTAGAAGAAGCTCTCGGCCTTGCCATCCTGGGCGCGTTCCAGCTGGTCCGGGGTGATGACGGTGGCACCGGTGGAGGCGGCTAGTGCGGCCAGCTTCTTCACCAGCGGTGCCGACGGGCGGCCTTCGGCGTCCAATGCGACGGTCACCGGCAGCACTTTTTCGCGGATCGATTTGTCCGGCGAGGCGGCGCGCACTTGCGTGATGGAGACGGCCAGGCGGCGCGGCGTCGCGTAGGCGGTGGCGGCAGCACCGGCATCGAGATAGCCGCGGCTTTGCAGGCCATTGACGATGCCATTGGCGAAGGCATCGCCCAGCTTGGCCAGCGCCTTCGGCGGGAGTTCTTCGGTGACGAGTTCTACGAGGAGTGTCTGGTTCATGTTGTCTGTCTTGCTGTCTTGCTGTCTTGCTCGGGACACCGGTCAAGTCAACCGGTGCCGCATGATGTCGTGTTGCTGCGTCTCAGGCGGCAGCTTGTGCCGGTGCCTGGCCCAGCATCGGGAAGCCCAGGCGTTCGCGCGATTCGAAGTAGGCCTGCGCCACCGCCCGCGAAAGATTGCGGATGCGGCCGATGTAGGCGGCGCGCTCGGTCACCGAAATGGCGCCACGGGCGTCGAGCATGTTGAAGGTGTGGGCGGCCTTGAGCACCTGTTCATACGCGGGCAGGGCCAGCGGCACTTCCATCAGGCGCTTGGCTTCGGCTTCGTAGTTGGTGAACAGCGAGAACAGGAAGTCGGTGTTCGAGTACTCGAAGTTGAAGGTGGATTGTTCCACTTCGTTCTGGTGGAACACGTCGCCATAGGTCAGGTGCTTCTTGACGCCGTTCTCGGTCCATTCGGTCCAGACCAGGTCATAGACGTTTTCCACGCCCTGCAGGTACATGGCCAGGCGCTCGATGCCGTAGGTGATCTCGCCCAGCACCGGCTTGCAATCGAGGCCGCCGACCTGCTGGAAATAGGTGAATTGCGTCACTTCCATGCCATTGAGCCAGACTTCCCAACCCAGGCCCCAGGCGCCCAGGGTGGGGTTTTCCCAGTCATCCTCGACGAAGCGCACGTCGTTTTGCTTCAGATCCAGTCCCAGCGCCTCCAGCGAGCCCAGGTACAGGTCCAGGATGTTTTCCGGCGCCGGCTTCAGGACCACCTGGTACTGGTAGTAGTGCTGCATGCGGTTGGGGTTTTCGCCATAGCGGCCATCCTTGGGACGGCGCGAAGGCTGGACATAGGCGGCGCGCCACGGTTCCGGGCCGATCGCGCGCAGGAAGGTTGCCGTGTGCGAGGTGCCCGCGCCGACTTCCATGTCGTAGGGTTGCAGCAGTGCGCAGCCCTGGGCGTCCCAATATTCTTGCAACTTGAGGATGATTTGTTGAAATGTCAGCATCGTGTGTGGTGGCCTGGCGAACCGGCGGAGGAATTGCGAAAACCTTGAATTTTAGCGCCTTTTGGGGCGTTTGACCCGGTTTTGCCAGGGCGCGGCACTGCCGGCCCCTGGCATTTGAGATCAGTGGCGAATGCGCGCGGCCTTGTTGCGGCCCCAGGCCAGCAGCAGCATCAGCAGCGCCAGCCCGACGATGAGCTTGTTGCCCAGCAGAATGTAGGGGGTCTGGCCGCCATAGCCCTGCACCTGGCCGGAGAGCACGCCGCGCGTGTAGGGCGGCAGTTCGCTGACTGCGCCGCCCGGCAGGATCACCGCCGTGGCTCCGGTGTTGGTGGCGCGCAGCATCGGGCGGCCGGTTTCCAGCGTGCGCATCTGCGAGATCTGCAGGTGCTGGGGCAGGGCGATCGAATTGCCGAACCAGGCAATGTTGGACAGGTTCAGCAGCAGGCTGGCCTGCGGCTGGCCGGCACGGTAGGCATCGCGCAGCTGGCCGGCGATTTCTTCGCCAAACAGATCTTCGTAGCAGATGTTGGGCAGCACCCACTGGTCCTTCACGCCGAAGGGCGACTGCACCGGCGCGCCGCGCGTCATGTCGCCCAGCGGGATGTGCATCAGGTCGACGAACCAGCGGAAGCCCGGCGGGATGAATTCACCGAAGGGCACCAGGTGGTGCTTGTCGTAGCGGTAGGGCATCAAGGCCGATCCCACTCCGGGGCCGAAGCCCAGCACCGAATTGGCATACAACTGCGGACCATCGGAGAGCGGAATGCCCAGCGCCAGATGGCTGCCGCTCTTTTGCGCGAAGCGCGCGATGCGTTCCAGATAATCCGGTGGCAATTGCTGCGGCAGCAGCGGGATGGCGGTTTCCGGGGTGGCGATCAGGTCGGCCGGGGCGGCGCTGATCATCTGTTCGTACATGCCCAGGGTGGAGACCAGGGCATCGTTGGAGAATTTCATTTCCTGCGGAATGTTCCCCTGCAGCAGGCGCACCGTGATCGGCTGGCCTTGTGGCGCGGTCCAGTGCGCCAGCCGCAAGGCCACGCCGCCCGCGCACAGCAGGGCCGCAGCACACAGCGGCAGCACGATGCGCTGGCCAGTGCCCGCCACGCCCTTGCGCGTGAGGCCCATCCACAGCAGCGCCAGGCTGCCCGCGATGAGCGCTGCGACCCAGCCGACGAAATAGACGCCGCCCACCGGGGCGAAGCCGGCCAGTGGGCCGACCGTATGCGCATAGCCCGAAATCAGCCAGGGGAATCCCGTGAAGACCCAGCCGCGCGCCCACTCCGACAGCGCCCACAGCGCCGGCAGCATGAACAGCGCCAGTACCAGCGGCGAGGACGACCAGCGATGGCGCAGCCAGCCAGCCAGCGCGGTAGCCGCACCCGCATACAAGCCCAGATAGAGCGCCAGCAAGCCCACGGCCAGTGCCGCCATCCAGCCCGGCATGCCGCCGTAGTCATGCATGCTGATGTAGAGCCAGTGCACGCCCGCCGCCGCCCAGCCGAAACCGTACAGCCAGCCGCGCAGGAAGTGGCGGCCGGTGGAGGCTTGCGGTTGCGCCAGCACGCCATGGAACAGCCAGGCCAGGGCCAGGATCTGCAAGGGCCACAGTTTGAAGGGCGCGAAGGCGAAGACGTTGACCGCGCCCGCTGCGACCGGCAGCAGCAGGGCCAGCGCCGTGCCGAGGCGACCGCGCGCAGCGGTCGCGCCGCGCGGCAGCGGCAGGTCTTGGGAGGAGGGGGAAGTCACGGTTGCAACGGCAGGCAGATCAGGCGATTCACTCGTCGTCCAGCGGTGCCGGCGGCAGCTTGGACACCAGCAGCACGTGGACCTGGCGCGCATCGGCGCGCAGCACTTCGAAGTGCAGGCCATCGATGTCGAATTCGTCGCCCTTGCGCGGCACGCGGCCCACGTGATTGGCGACCAGTCCGCCGATGGTGTCGGCGTCTTCGTCGGAGAAGCGGCTGCCCACTTCCGCGTTGAACTGCTGGATCTCGGTCAGGGCTTTCACGCGCCAGCGCGCGCCGTGCGGGCCATCCTTGAGGGCCAGCACATTGTCTTCGGCTTCATCGAAATCGTATTCGTCCTCGATGTCGCCGACGATCTGTTCCAGCACGTCCTCGATGGTGATCAGGCCGGCCACGCCGCCGTATTCGTCCACCACCACGGCCATGTGGTTGCGGTTGGCGCGGAAGTCGCGCAGCAGTACGTTCAGGCGCTTGGATTCGGGAATGAAGATGGCCGGGCGCAGCATGTCGCGCACGTCGAAGGATTCCTCGGCGTAGTAACGCAGCAGGTCCTTGGCCAGCAGGATGCCGATCACCTTGTCGCGCTCGCCATCCACGGCGGGGAAGCGCGAGTGGGACGTGGCCAGCACTTCGGGCATCCAGGTTTCGATCGGTTTGGAAATGTCGATGGTGTCCATCTGCGAGCGCGGCACCATGATGTCGCGCACGGCCAGGTCGGAGACCTGGAACACGCCTTCGATCATCGACAGCGCATCGGCGTCGATGAGATTGCGCTCGTGTGCGTCGTGCAACACTTCGAGCAGTTCTGCCCGGTTCTCGGGCTCGGGGGAAATCAGTGCGGTGAGTCGTTCAAACAGGGAACGATGGGGTTTAGCGTCAGACTTGACGCTACTAGGGTGATCTTGCATGGCGTTAGGCGCGAGCCCGACGTAGTTTCGAAGAGCCATAGGATACAACAATTATGTGACAAGTCCACTAAAGGCCCGGCCACAGCGGGCTGCCGTCCCGCTTGCCTCTTGGAAATTCCGATGTCTTCACGCCATTTCACCGAGCAAAAAAAAAGCCGGCATTCACGATGCCGGCAAGTACACCCTCAGGGAAAAACTTTCTGCCTGGTGCTCAGGCGTAGCTCAGGGCCGGCATCGCCGTGTCTTGGGAATATTGCTGCACAGCGGCCTGCTGCGAGCCGCGTACACCGCTAGGTGCAGCCTGCTCGGCCGAGAGCTTGAAGATGCTCACCACATCGGTCAGGGCCACGCTCTGTTGCTGCATGGAGGCGGCGGCCGCGGCAGCCTGTTCCACCAGGGCGGCGTTCTGCTGGGTGGTTTCGTCAATCCGGGCCACGGCGGTGTTGATCTGTTCCAGGCCGGCAGTCTGCTCGGCGCTGGCGGCGCTGATGTCCTGCACGATATGGGTCACGCTCTGGATGCTCCTGACCACTTCGTCCATGGTCGACCCGGCTTCGCTGACCTGCTTTTCACCAGTAGCCACCTTGGCGACCGATTCATTGATGAGCGTCTCGATTTCCTTGGCGGCAACAGCCGAGCGCTGGGCCAGCGAGCGCACTTCGGAGGCGACCACCGCGAAACCACGGCCTTGCTCACCGGCACGGGCCGCTTCCACTGCAGCATTCAGGGCCAGAATGTTGGTCTGGAAGGCAATGCCGTCAATCACGCTGATGATGTCCACGATCTTGTGCGAGGAGGTGCTGATGGCGTGCATGGTTTCGACCACGCGGTTCACGGCGGCGCCGCCCTTGGTGGCCACGTCCGAGGCATTGTCGGCCAGGCGCTTGGCTTCGCGGGCATTGTCGGAGGTCTGCTTGACGGTAGCAGTCAGCTGCTCCATCGCCGAGGCGGTTTCCTGCAGCGAGCCGGCTTGCTGCTCGGTGCGGTGGGACAGATCCATGTTGCCGCGCTTGATTTCGTCTGAGGCCACGGCGATGGTGTCGGTACCATGGCGCACTTCACCGACGATGGCCACCAGGCTGTCATTCATGCCCTTGAGCGCGGCCATCAGCTGGCCCAGCTCATCCTTGCTGGTGACTTCGATGCGGCTGCCGAGGTCACCCGCTTGCACGCTCTGCGCCACGCTCACGGCCTGGGCCAGCGGACGGGAGATCGAGCGGGTCAGCAGCCAGGCGATCAGGCCACCCAGGATCAGGGCCGCAATGCTGGCTCCCATCATGGTCCACTTGGCCATGGCGTAGGCGGCTTCAGCTGCGTCCACATTGGCTGCGGAATTCTTGCGCAGCAGCTTGTTGAATTGCTCCACGTGGGCAATCACGCGATTGAGGATGGGCATGCAATCCTTGACCAGCGAAGTGCGTGCCGCTTCGTTCTGTTGCGAGGTCGCCAGCTTGACGATGTTGACGGCCACCGGCAGGTATTGCGCCTCCAGCTTGCGCAGTTGCTCCAGCATGTCGCGTTCCTGCGGCGTGGTCGCCGGATCTTGCATCAGGCGGGTCAGCTCGGCCATGCCGGAATCGATATCTTTCTGGGCGCTGCCGACCAGGTCGAGATCGCCTTTCTGTTCGGCAGTCCCATTGACCAGCGTCAGGTTGCGGGCCGCAATGGCGCGCAGGCCCACGGCGAATTGCACTTTGGAAAGTGCTTCAAGCTTGCCCTCGTCGATGGAGGTCAGGAAGACGATGCGATCATTCAGACGCGAGACTTGCTGCAGGCCGAAGCTGGCGACGGCCACCAGCAGGACCAGTACGGCGGCAAAGCCAAGGCCAAGACGATGGCCGATCTTCAGGTTCTTCATGACATCCTCCCCGATGGGTTTAATTGGTGTGGAAGCATTCTCGTTCAGCCGGAGTCCGCTTCCCATCGGGCTTTTCCTGAATTGCCTAGTTAAATGTCAGCGGAAAATCACCGTCAAATTGTCACTCCATTACGAAACGGAAAAAATCGATGATCACATCGGAAAAACCGATTACTTTTTGGCGTGATAAAGCGGCAACGGCTTGAGGCAAAGCAACAAAAATGAAACCTGGGCCGGAAACAAAAAACGGCCTGCAGTAGCAGACCGTTGTTTGCGACATCAGATTGCGTTGCCGAAGCGGCAAGGCAGTCCTTGCTTCAGCGTGACTTGTAGGGATTGTCGTAGCCCAAGGTAGCCAGGATCTCGGTTTCCAGCGCTTCCATCTCGTCGGCTTCCTCATCGTCCTCGTGATCATAGCCCTGCGCATGCAGCACGCCATGCACCACCAGGTGAGCGGTGTGTTCTTCCACGGTCTTCTTCTGCTCGGCGGCTTCCTTCTCCAGCACGTCGGTACAGAAGATGATGTCGGCTTCGGTGACTTCGCTGTCTTCATCTTCCGTATAAGCGAAGGTCAGCACATTGGTGGCGTAGTCCTTGCCGCGATAGTCGCGGTTGAGGTCACGGCCTTCTTCGGAACCGACGAAACGCAGCGTCAGTTCGGCCGGCGCAAACAGCGCGGCCTGCACCCAGCGGCGCAGGAGAGGGCGGGTGATGCTGTCCTTGAGGCGGTCGTCGGCATATTGCACCGACAGCGTGAGTTTATGTTTTGGCATGGCGCGGCTTGGCGGATTTGGTCAGGAGATTGGTGGCAGTGCGGGCAGTGGCGCGCGCGGTATCCGGGCGCGGGTTGCCGGCGGCATCATAGGCATCGACGATGCGCGCCACCAGCGGATGGCGGACCACGTCGGCACTGGTGAAGCGCGAGAAGGCGATGCCGCGCACGTCATGCAGCACCGACAGCGCATCGACCAGGCCGCTCTTCTGGCCGTGATGCAGGTCGACCTGGGTGACGTCGCCGGTGATGACGGCCTTGCTGCCGAAACCGATGCGGGTCAGGAACATCTTCATCTGTTCCGGCGTGGTGTTCTGCGCCTCATCCAGAATGATGAAGGCGTGATTGAGCGTGCGGCCGCGCATGTAGGCCAGCGGGGCGATCTCGATGGCCTGTTTTTCGAAGAGCTTCTGCGTGCGGTCGAAGCCCAGCAGATCATACAGCGCGTCATACAGCGGACGCAGATATGGGTCGACCTTCTGCGCCAGATCGCCCGGCAGGAAGCCCAGGCGCTCACCCGCTTCCACGGCCGGGCGCGTGAGCACGATACGCTGCACGGCATCGCGTTCCAGCGCATCGACCGCGCAGGCCACGGCCAGGTAAGTCTTGCCGGTACCGGCCGGGCCGACACCGAAGGTGATGTCGTGTTCGAGGATGGCATTCAGATACTGGCTCTGGTGCGGCGTGCGTCCGCGCAGGTCGTGCTTGCGGGTCTTCAGGATGGGGCTCTCGGGCAGCGGGTCCTGGCTGTCCTTGTCATCGGCGGCAGGCGCAGCCGGTGCAGCAGCGGCCTTGCCACGGCGCGCCGGCAGTGGCGGCAGGCCGGCTTCTTCGTCGGCGGCGGCGTTGGCGCGCTGCTCCACCAGGGCCAGCTGGATATCGTCCACGGCCACCGGACGGTCGGCCTTCTCGTAGAAACGTTCCAGCACTTCCACGGCGCGTTCGGCGTTGGTGCCGGTAACCACGAAGCGGTCGCCACGGCGGAAGATGGTCACGTCCAGCGCGGCGGAAATCTGGCGCAGGTTTTCATCGAGCGCACCGCACAGGTTGGCCAGGCGCTTGTTGTCCAGCGGCTGGGGCGTGAAGTGATGAGGCTGATTGGGGATTTTTTTCAATGCACGATTCCGGTTAAGGGGATTGAATCATCAATGACGGGTCACGATCTCGCCACGCAGCGAGAAGGGGAAGGCTTCGGTCACGCGGACTTCGATGATCTCGCCGATGAGGCGCTGGCCGTTCGGACCACCGTCGAAGTTGACCACGCGATTGCTCTCGGTGCGGCCTTGCAGCTCATGCTCGCGGCGTTTGGAAACGCCTTCCACCAGCACCTTTTGCACCGTGCCGACCTGCGCGGCACTGATCTTGGCCGCGTTCTCGTTGAGCGCGGCCTGCAGGCGCTGCAGGCGGGCCAGCTTGACTTCCTGCGGGGTGTCGTCGGCCAGGCTGGCGGCCGGCGTGCCGGGGCGCGGGCTGAAGATGAAGGAGAAACTGTTGTCGAAGCCCACATCGGCCACCAGCTTCATGAGCGCTTCGAAATCTTCCTCGGTCTCGCCGGGGAAGCCGACGATGAAGTCCGATTGCACCGTGATATCCGGACGCACCTTGCGCATGCGGCGGATCACCGACTTGTATTCCAGCGCGGTATAGCCGCGCTTCATCGCCGCCAGCGTGCGGTCCGAGCCGTGCTGCGCCGGCAGGTAGAGGTGATTGCAGAGCTTGGGCACCTTGGCGTAGGTGTCGATCAGGCGCTGCGAGAATTCCTTGGGATGGCTGGTCACGAAGCGGATGCGCTCGATGCCCGGCAGCTCGGCGATGTATTCGATCAGCAGGGCGAAGTCGGCGATCTCGCCGTCTTCCATCACGCCGCGATAGGCATTGACGTTCTGGCCCAGCAGCATGATTTCCTTCACGCCCTGGTCGGCCAGCCCGGCCACTTCGGTGAGCACATCCTCAAAGCGGCGCGAGACTTCCTCGCCGCGCGTATAGGGCACCACGCAGTAGCTGCAATACTTGCTGCAGCCTTCCATGATGGAGACATAGGCGGTCGCCCCTTCCACGCGGGCCGGCGGCAGGTGGTCGAACTTCTCGATCTCGGGGAAGCTGATGTCCACCTGCGGACGGCCGCTGTAGCGCCGCTCGGAGATCATCTGCGGCAGGCGATGCAGGGTCTGCGGACCGAACACCATGTCCACGAAGGGTGCGCGCTTGATGATGGCGTCGCCTTCCTGCGAGGCCACACAGCCGCCCACGCCGATGAGCAGGTCGGGTTTGTCCTTCTTCAGCGCACGCAGGCGGCCCAGGTCGGAAAACACCTTCTCCTGCGCCTTCTCGCGAATCGAGCAGGTGTTCAGCAGGATCACGTCGGCCTCTTCCGGACGATCGGTCTTGACGAGGCCTTCGGCGAGATGGAGCACGTCGGCCATCTTGTCCGAGTCGTACTCGTTCATCTGGCAGCCGAAGGTTTTGATGAATACTTTTTTCTGCATAAATCTTTATCAGGCGAAGAGCGCAGGAAGGACGCATGGAACATGCGCGCGCCGGCGAGGAGGAGGGCGGCGGGCCGCTGGAATCTGCTGCTGCAGCGGTGGTGGAGCCCATCCCCGGAGGTTCGCGATTATAGCACCGCAGGCCCCGTGCAGCCGCCGCCAGCGCCGGGTGGGCCTGGCCATGATGCAATTCTCAGAGTTGCGCGCAGCAGTCCTGCAGCCATGCCAGCACGGCGCGCAGCCGGGGCAGGGTCTTGAGGTCGCGATGGAAGACCGCCCACAGTTCGCGCTGCAGCTGTGGCGCGGACTCCACAGTCTGCAGTTCCGGTGCCAGCAGATAGCTTGGCAGCAAGGCCAGGCCGACCCCAGCGCGCGCGGCCATGCACTGCGCCACCAGGCTGGTGCTGCGCAAACGCACCGGGTTGCCGGCGGCATGGTCGGCGATCCAGCGCGTCTCCGGAATGTCCGGCACGCCATCGTCATAGGCCACGAAGGGCGCCGTCTTGCGCGCCCGTCGCCAGAGCGCGACGTTGTCGGCCGTGCCACACAGGTAAAAACGCACCGCGCCCAGCGGCCGGGCAATCAGTTCGCCATCTTGGGGCTTGCCGAAGCGCAGGGCCAGGTCGGCTTCGCGCCGCGCCAGGCTCAGGGTCTGGTGGCCCAGCGCGAATTCCACGTCCAGCGCTGGCCATTGTTCCAGCAGAGCGGGCAGGCGCGGGGCCAGGAACATGGTCCCGATGGCATCGGTGCAGGCCAGGCGCAGCTTGCCTTCCAGCCGCAGGTCCCCGCCCGCCAGGGTGCGCGCCAGTTGCCGGGTCTGTTCCTGCATGGCGCGGGCAGCCGTCAGCACGCTCTCGCCCAGGCGGGTCAGTTCAACATCCTCGGCGCGGCGCAGGTACAGCGGACCCTGCAGGGCCTCTTCCAGCAGTTGCAGGCGGCGGCCGATGGTGGCATGCGTGACGCCCAGCGCGCGGGCCGCGCCGGAGAGGCTGCCGGCTTCGACGAAGGCCGCGAAGCTGCGCAGGCTCTCCCAGTCGGCATCCAGGGCGGCATGCATGGCTTGCGGGGAGGGCAAGGGCGCGGCCTTGCTGCGGGCTGTTAATTTTTTCACAGGGGCCTGGCGATTTTGGTGAATGGCAGTGCGAATTTTATCGGACTAAGATGGTCCGTCACTGTGCATTGACGTTCAGTTGCAGCGTTTTATCGACTTCTCTCGAACATTTTTTAACAAGGAACCGCGCATGTCCTCTCCCCAGACCCTGATCCAGATCGCAGGTGGCAGCGCCCGCGCCGCCACCTGGCAGGAAGCCGTCCTGCTCATCATCGACCACCAGACCGAATACACCACCGGCCGCGCACCGCTGGCCGGCATCGATGCAGCCGTGGGCCAGATCGCCGAGCTGCTGCGCCAGGCCCGTGCCGCCGGTGCGCCGGTGATCCACATCGTCCACCACAGCAAGCCGGGCAGTGCCATGTTCGATCCGCAAGGTCCGCACGTGGCCATCATCGACGGCGTCCAGCCGCAGGGTGAGGAGCTGGTGCTGCCCAAGGGCCTGCCCAACGCCTTCGCCGGTACCGCGTTGGACGAGGCCATCAGGAAGACCGGCCGCAAGTCCCTGATCGTGACCGGTTTTGCTACCCACATGTGCGTGAGTGCCACTGTGCGCTCGGCGCTGGACCATGGCTATGCCTCCACGGTCGTGGCGGCTGCCTGCGCTACCCGCGACCTGCCTGATCCCTTGGGCGGTGCGCCGGTCAAGGCGGCCGAGGTCCAGCGTGTGGCGCTGACCGAACTGGCCGATCGCTATGCCACCGTGGTGGCAGATGCGGCGGCGCTGGCCGGGGCCTGATCTCATTGCATGACGGCTTTTTCGCACTGCGCGAAAAAGACAATCACAAGGACGCTACCACCGAGGTAGCGTCCTTTTTTCATGCAGCTTGAAAATGATCTGACTTATTCATAAGGGGATCGATATCGAAAAAATTCAAAGAAAATTTCATCACGTTGACGACGAGGAACTAGCAATAATCAGAAATAACGCATGAATATTAAGGAGTGCTGAAATTCAGGAGACAGAATCGCTTAGTTTGTCGGCTTTCCGCAATTCGCGCATGTCCGCATCCGGTTGGCACGACAGCCGCCTGCCATGCGGCAGATGGGCGAGGCAAGCACAACAGGAGAAGCTGCTGTTGTGCTGCATTTCAATAAAGAACGCGCACGGCGCGCACGGATGGCCTGGCAGGCCGTCCTTAGAAAAAGGAATGAGTCGACCATGATTCCGGCCCCCTTCAGCGACCGGCTTGCAGCGCTGCTGGCCCGAGGCCAGCGCACCATACTCGGCATCGCCGGTCCGCCCGGCAGCGGCAAGTCCACGTTCGCCGCTGCGCTGCTGGCGCATGCACAGGCGCACGGACTGACGCAGTCCGTCATCCTGCCCATGGATGGCTACCACCTCGCCAATGCGGAGCTGGCACGGCTGGGCCGCGCCACGCGCAAAGGGGCGGAAGATACCTTCGACAGCGCCGGTTACGTCCACCTGCTGGCGCGGCTGCGCCAGCAGCAGGCCGATGAAGTCATCTACGCACCGCAATTCCTGCGCGAGATCGAGGAAGTCATTGCCGGCAGCATCGCCATCCCTGCTGATACCCGGCTCATCATCACCGAAGGCAATTACCTGCTGCTCGACCGCGGCCACTGGTCGCGCGTGCGGCCCTTGCTCGATGAGGTCTGGTATGTCGATGTCGATCCTGCCGTGCGGCTGCAGCGGCTGATTGCGCGCCACGTGCAGTTTGGCCGCAGTCCGGAAGAGGCCGAGGCGTGGGTGATGCACAGCGATGAAATCAACGCAGCGCTGATCGAAACGACGCGCAGCCGTGCCGACCAGATTGTTCGCCGGGACTGACCGTTCCGGCGTGTTGTATGCAGCAAGCAGCAAGCAGCAAAGGGTCGCGACAGGCCCCAGCCATCCCCCTCGAACTTCCAACAAGAACGGAGACCAGCATGATCCAGAAAACCCTCGCCATCGCCTGCGCCACTCTTGCACTGGGCGCCGCCACGGCCACTGCACAGGCGGCGGACAAGCCCCTCAAATCGGTCGGTGTCACCCTCGGCGATTTGGCCAATCCCTTCTTCGTGGCCATCGCCAAGGGCGCTGAAAGCGGCGCCCACAAGATCAATCCGGACGCCAAGGTCACCGTGGTCTCTTCCAAGTATGACCTCAACACCCAGGTCGGCCAGATCGAGAACTTCATCGCCAACAAGGTTGATCTGATCGTGCTCAATGCCGCCGATTCCAAGGGCGTCGGCCCGGCCGTGAAGAAGGCCAGGAAGGCCGGCATCGTGGTGGTGGCCGTGGACGTGGCCGCAGAAGGTGCGGACGTCACCGTCATGTCGGACAACACCATGGCCGGCGCCGAGTCCTGCAAGTTCATCGCCGACAAGCTGCAGGGCAAGGGCAATGTGGTCATCGTCAATGGTCCGCCGGTCTCGGCCGTGATGGACCGCGTCACCGGCTGCAAGGCCGAGTTCAAGAAATCGCCCGGCATCAAGATCCTCTCCGACAACCAGAACGCCGGCGGCAGCCGTGATGGCGGCATGACCACCATGTCCAACCTGCTGGCCGCGCAAGGCAAGATCGATGGCGTCTTCGCCATCAACGACCCGACTGCCATCGGGGCTGAACTGGCGATCCGCCAGGCCAAGCGCAGCGACATCAAGGTCATCACCGGGGTCGATGGCGCACCCGATGCCGAGCGTGCGCTCAAGGACAGCAAGTCGCTCTTCGCCGCCTCGCCCGCGCAGGACCCGTATGGCATGGCTGCTGAAAGCGTGGCCATCGGCTATCAGGTCATGAATGGCCGCGCCCCCGAGAAGGCCGTCAAGCTGCTGCCGGTCAAGTTGATCACGCGCGACAACGTGGCGGATTACAAGGGCTGGGTCCCGGCCAACTGAAGCCACGCATCTGGTAGCTCACCTCACAGGTGAGCGCGCCCGATCCGCAGCGCCCGCAGTCAGGAGATCTTCCGGCTGCGGGACGCGCTTGCCGCCCCGCGGCTGCTTTCCTTGATTGCCATGACTTCCACTCCCATTCTGCAGATGACCGGCATCAGCAAGTCCTTCGGGGCCACGCGCGCGCTGTCGGACATGCACCTGACCATCCGCCCCGGCGAGATCCACGCCCTCATGGGCGAGAACGGCGCCGGCAAGAGCACGCTCATGAAAGTGCTGTCCGGCGTCCATGCGCCTGATGACGGCCAGATCCGGCTGGACGGCAAGCCGGTCTCGCTGCGCGACCCCGGTGCCAGCCGCGCCGCCGGCATCAACCTGATCTACCAGGAACTGGCGGTCGCGCCCAACATCAGCGTGGCCGCCAATGTCTTCATGGGCAGCGAACTGCGCACACGCTGGGGGCTGATCGATCACGCCGCCATGCGCGCGCGCACCGATGCCGTCCTCCGGCAATTGGGTGCCAGCTTCCGTGCCTCGGACCGGGCCGGACGTCTTTCCATCGCCGAACAGCAGCAGGTCGAAATCGCCCGTGCCCTGGTGCATCGCAGCCGCATCGTCATCATGGATGAACCGACGGCGGCGCTCTCCGAACGCGAGACCGAGCATCTCTTCGGCGTGGTGAAACGCCTGCGCGATGAGGGCCTGGCCATCATCTACATCAGCCATCGCATGGCCGAGGTGTATGCCCTCGCTGATCGCGTGACGGTACTGCGCGATGGCAGCTTCGTGGGCGAACTGGCGCGCGAGGAGATCGATTCCGAACGCATCGTGCAGATGATGGTGGGCCGCTCGCTGGGCGAGTTCTACCAGCACACCCGCATGGCCCCGGAACGCGCGGCGGCCTTGCCGGTGGTGTTGCAGGTGCAGGATCTGGCGGGCGGCAAGGTCAGGCCGGCCAGCTTCGCGGTGCGTGCCGGCGAGGTACTCGGTTTTGCCGGACTGGTCGGTGCCGGGCGTACCGAACTGGCGCGCCTGCTTTTCGGTGCCGATGCCCGCAGCGGCGGCCACGTGCTGCTGGATGGCCAGGCGGTGCAGATAGATGAACCGCGCGCCGCCATGCGCGCCGGCATCGCCTACGTGCCGGAAGACCGCAAGGGCCAGGGCCTGTTCCTGCAGATGGCCGTGGGAGCCAACGCCACCATGAACGTGGCGGGCCGCCACAGCACGCTGGGACTGGTACGCAGCGGCGCGCTGGATGGCGTGGCGCGCGACGCCATCCAGCGCCTCAACGTCAAGGTCGCGCATCCCGGCGTGGCGGTGGGCAAGCTCTCCGGCGGCAACCAGCAGAAGGTCCTGCTGGCGCGCTGGCTGGAGATTGCACCCAAGGTTCTGATCCTGGACGAGCCTACGCGGGGTGTGGATATCTATGCCAAGAGCGAGATCTATCAACTTGTCCACAAGCTGGCCGAACAGGGCGTGGCCGTCGTGGTCATCTCCAGCGAGCTGCCGGAAGTGATCGGCATCTGCGACCGCGTGCTGGTCATGCGCGAGGGCAGCATTACCGGTGAACTGGCCGGCGCGGCCATCACCCAGGAAGCCATCATGCATCTGGCCACCGATGCGGGGGGCATGCATGGTGCGCATGGACAGGCCGCTCCGGCTTACGGCATGGCGCATTCGGGCTTGCCTTCTTCTCCTTCTTCTCATTCCTCCTAGTCATGGCTCATCCAACTCCTCTGCACAACAACGCGGCAGCGGCGCGTTCCTCTTCCACGGCGTCGCAATGGCTGCTGCACCGGCTGGGCATGTTGCCGGTACTGGTGGTGCTGTATCTGCTGTTCTATGCGCTCACCATCTATCTCAGCGGCGACGGCAGTTCCAACTTCGCCACCGCCGAAAACACCATGAACATCCTGCGCCAGGTCGCCATCAACCTGGTGCTGGCGGCCGGCATGACCTTCGTCATCCTTACCGCCGGCATCGACTTGTCGGTCGGCTCGGTGCTCGCTGTCTCTGCCGTGCTGGGCATGCAGATATCGCTCAGTGCCGCGCCGGGCTGGTCGATTCCCATGTTCATCGTGTCGGGGCTGTTGATGGGCATGGTCAATGGGGCCATGGTGGCCTTCCTCAACATCAATGCCTTCGTGGTGACGCTGGGCACGATGACGGCCTTCCGCGGGGCGGCCTATCTGCTGGCCGATGGCACCACGGTGCTGAACAATGACATCCCCAGTTTCGAATGGATAGGCAATGGCGATTTCCTGCACGTCCCCTGGCTGATCTGGGTGGCGGTCGCGGTGGTGCTGCTGTCCTGGGTGATCCTGCGCAAGACGGTGCTGGGCATGCACATCTACGCCATCGGCGGCAACCTGCAGGCGGCGCGCCTGACCGGCATCCGCGTGGGACTGGTGCTGCTGTTCGTGTATTCGATCAGCGGCCTGTTCGCCGGCCTGGCCGGCGCCATGTCGGCCAGCCGCCTGTATGGCGCCAACGGCAACTGGGGCAGCGGCTATGAACTGGACGCGATTGCCGCTGTGGTGCTGGGCGGTACCAGCCTCATGGGGGGCGTGGGCACGATCTGGGGGACGGTGGTAGGGGCGCTCATCATCGGCGTGATGAACAACGGGCTGACCATCCTCGGCCTGTCCTCGTTCTGGCAATACGTGGCCAAGGGCGCGGTGATCGTGCTGGCCGTGATCCTCGACAAATGGCGTCAGAAGGATGCTGCGCAATGACACTCTCTTCCCCATCCGGAGCCGGCATGTCCCTTCCCGATCTCGAAAGCCGCGCCTTCCTGCAGGCGCATGTGGCCGATACGCTGGCCTTTTACGACCGCCATGCCATCGATCCCGAGGGCGGATTCTTTCACTACCTGAAGGACGATGGCAGCGTCTATGAGCGCAGCCATCGGCATCTGGTCAGCGCGACGCGGCTGGTCTTCACGCAGTCCATGGCGTATCTGCATACCGGGCAATCACGCTATCTGGAACAGACGCGCCATGCCCTGGCGCATCTGCAGCGCTTCCGTCATGCAGAGGGACCGTTGGCCGGCCTGTATGCCTGGACCTTGCGCGATGGCCAGATCGAGGATGGCACCGTCATGGCCTATGGCCAGGCCTTCGTGCTGCTGTCATTCGCGCAGGCACACCGCGTCGGCCTGTGTGATGCGCAGCAGGTGGCGCAGGCGTATGAACGCATGGAGAGCGCTTTCTTTGAGCCTGCGCATGAAGCGTATGCGGACGAGATCACGCCCTCGGGCGAGCTGATTCCGTATCGCGGCCAGAACGCCAACATGCACATGTGCGAAGCCTGCCTCGCTGCGCATGTCGCCACCGGGCGCGCGGTCTACCTGGAACGTGCGCAGTTGCTGATCGAGCGCTTCGTGTTTGGATTGGCACGGCAATCGCAGGATCTGGTGTGGGAGCATTATCGTCAGGACTGGTCCCTGGATCACGACTACAACCGCGGCAACCGCGACAACATTTTCAAGCCATGGGGCTTCCAGACCGGCCACCAGACCGAGTGGGCCAAGCTGCTGCTGATCGCGCATGCACAGGAGCCGCGCCCGGCCTACGTGACGCGTGCTGCCGAATTGCAGGACGCGGCGTGGCAGCATGGCTGGGATGCCCTGTATGGCGGTTTGATCTACGGCTTCGATCCGGACCTGCGGCCGTATGACACCGACAAATATTTCTGGGTCCAGGCCGAATCCTTCGCCAGTGCATGGCGTTTGTGGCGCGTGACCGGGGAAGAACGTTTCCGCCAGCAGTATCACGCCATCTGGGCGTGGAGCTGGGCGCATCTGGTCGATCATCATCACGGGGCCTGGTTCCGCATTCTGGCCGCCGATGGCAGCAAGCTGGAAGACACCAAGTCGCCCGCCGGTAAGGTCGACTATCACACCATGGGCGCGTGCTGGGATGTGATGGAAGCGGGCGGCCTGCACGAGTGAGCAACACGCTCAGGGAATCTTCAGGAACACCTTGTCATAGATCTTGCGGATTTCCGCCACCGACTCCGGATCGTGCCATTTCTCGACGATGGCGCGATACGATGGCTTGGCGCGTTCGGCCAGCAGGACCTTGTTGACCTGCTCCACCACTTGCCGGCCCCATTCGTTATGGGGGCACATCACGCGATTGAAGACGACTTCATTGGCCTCCTGCATCGGCAGCGCCACCAGTTCGCCGGCATGGCCCATGGCGCGCGCCTGGTCGAAGGCCAGCAGCGGCAGCTCAACCATGTAGTCAAGGCGGCCGGCCAGCAGCATGCCGATCGCTTCCATCTGTTCGGAATAATTTTCACGCGGCGGATAGGTGGCCAGCAGCTTGTCCACCGTCGGGCTGTAGGAGCGGTCACGCATCACCGATGTAGTCAGCCGTGGGTCTTGCAGCAAGCCCGTCAGCGAGGTCCGGTGCCTGAATTCCTCCACGCGATCACGCCGCACGATGATGCGCAGCGGCAGGAAGATCGACATCGGCAGCGAGAGGTAGCCGTAATGCTCGCGCTCCGGGGTCTTGAGCATGCCGTTGAAGCACCAGTGACTGCCCTTGCGGATCTCGCTGTTGATGCGCGGGAAGGGGGCCTCCAGTTCGACGTGCTCGTAGCCGGGCATTTCCTTTTTCAGCACGTTGAGGGTGAGATCGAAGATGCCCTGATGCGCGAATTCTCCGCTGCGAATCATGTAGGGCGGCACATTGTATTTGCCCCAGGTGATCTGGTCGGCTGCCATCGCAATGGGCAGCATGGCCGCCATGCACGCGCAGCACACCAAGTGGGCGATGGGTTTGAGCCAATGACGGTGGAGCATGCGCGACTTCCTTTTCAGATGGGGGCAGCGGAAGACGACGGCGGCAACGCCGGTGCCAGCAACACACGATTGCGGCCATCGGTCTTGGCTTGATAGAGCGCCCGGTCGGCCGCTTGCAGCAAGGATTCCAGCCGCGCGTCGGGATGTGCTGGAACGCACCAGGCCACGCCGGCGCTGATGGTAATGCGGCCCAGAGCGGATCCGGCATGCGGCAGGTTCAGCGCATGGATGGCATCGCACATGCGCTGCAGGATGTGCTGGCCCTGGAGGCCATCGGTCTCGGCGAGGATCACCGCGAATTCTTCGCCGCCATAGCGCGCTACGGTTTCACCGGCGCGGCCGATGGTGTGCTGCAGTGTCTGCGCTACCTGGCGCAAGACCGCATCCCCGGCCACGTGGCCGTAATGATCGTTGTAGGGTTTGAACCAGTCGACGTCGATGAAGGCCACCGTCAGCGGCTTGGCGTGGCGCAGGCTGCGTCGCCATTCGTGATCCAGTGTCTCGTCGAAGCTGCGGCGGTTGGCGATGCCGGTGAGGCCATCGGTGAGGCTGAGTGAACGCAGACGCTCGTTGGCCTGCGCCAGATCACGCGTGCGTTCGGCGATGCGCAGCTCCAGCGATTTGTTGAGGGCGCGCAGGGATTCCTTTTCCTGTTCCAGTTGCGCGTAGAGCGCGCGGTTCTGGCGTGACTGCTTGCGCAGGCTGGACAGCATCGCGTTGATGGCATCGGCCAGGAAGTGCAGCTCATGGCGCGTGCGTCCGCGCAGGCGGATGCGTTGCGGATTGTCGGGGTGGTCGGGCTGGTTCAGATCCTGCCCGCGCACGAAGTCCGACAGCCGGGTGATGGGCCGTCCGAGCCAGCGATGGAAGACGTAGAGGAAGATGAACCACAGCACCAGCGTCTTGATGACCGAGTTGATGAGGATCAGCGTAAAGCCGTAGGCCACCTTGCGGATCACCACCTGGCGGCTGGAATAGACGGTCCAGGCACCGATGTCGTGGCTGACGCCGTGTTCATCGCGATAGAGAATCGGGAAGCGATGGCTGGTGGCGGCATTGAAGAAACCCGGCTTGACGGCACTGCGCGCGCCATCGGCGTCGACGTGGATCTGTTTGCCATCGTGATCGATGATATTGCCCAGGGCCATCACCAGCTTGCCTTGCGGGTCTTCGATCTTCACCCCGGTGACCACGGGCAGGTTGCTGATGCCGCGCAGGGTGGCCTTTTGCACGTCCCCCTGGAAGCGCCAGGTGGAGCTGGCCAGACTGGCACCGAAGGTCAGGTCCATGGCCCGCAATTCGTTGTCCACACCGGATTGCGTGTGCTCATATTCAGCGCCAAGTTGGAGGCAGGTCACGATCAGCGTCACCAGAAAGTAACTGCCGAAGATGATGCGCAGCAGATGGACTGCCAGGGAATTCTTGGAGAGCAAATTCATGTTCTTGCGTGGCGGGTTGCCTTGCTCAGGAGTTCGCGCGTGCGTGCAACGCAATGTAGATGCGGTATGCAGACATCGCGCCAGCGCGAGGGGTGCGGGCGACCGATGGCGAGACGTTACGTGGCGTCATGGCGTGGTGTGCAGGCAGTGCGGCGATGGTTGTAGCCACGGCGGACCAGCGCGCATTATTACGGATGCGCTGCTTTGGCATGGCGTGGAACTGCCGCATTGAATCTCCTCCCGCGGATGTGATGAGGGCCGTTGGCGGGCCGCTTAATTACTGGTCACGTGCGGGGTAAATTCTAACGTCAGGTGTTGCTGAGATGTTGGTGAAAGCTGCTTGAACGCAAGCAAATTGTCCATCTCGTTCGCATCATTGCCGCCGAGGCAGGAGTGTTGGTGAGGATTGTGCGCTCGCCGTTGCCCTGCGGCATGAGCGGAGATCCTTCGCAGGTTTGATGCGCTGACTGCGCTGTGCAGGGCGTGCTTGAAATGAACAGCCGTCACCGTGATGACGACTGTTCGGCTTGCCGGGCTTGCGCGCGTACTTGAGTTGCAACTGCCAGGATGAATATCAACCGCGCGCTCGTTTCCAAGAAAGGTAACGATACTGCGTAGGGTGGCTTACTTCTTCAGCCAGGCCAGGCGATAGAGTTTCTGGTCGTTGAGATAGAACGCCTGGATACTGCTGCGCACTGCTTCCGAATTTTTGTAGATGGTGAGGAACCGGGCAATGCGCGGATCGTTTGTCTTGTCGCTGCGGGCCACGAACTGGATGGCCCAGGAATCATCCTCGTAGCTGGTATAGGCCAGTCCCTTGTGCGCATCGAAGGCTTTGGAGGCGATGATGAAATAGGGGAAGCCCTGCGCCAGATCCACATCGGGCGTCACGCGGACCAGTTGCGGTCCCTCGACCTCGACGAACTGCAGCTTCTTGGGATTGGAGACGATGTCGGCCTGGGTGCCGAGCAGCCCTGTGTCAGGGCGTAGCGTGATCAGGCCTGCGTGCTGCAGCAGGCGCAGGCCGCGGCCGACGTTGACGGGATCGCTGGCGATGGCCACCTTGGCGCCGTTGGGCAGATCGGACAGGGAGTTGTATTTGCTGGAGTACAGGCCCAGGTAAGAGAGGATGCCAGCCTGCACGCTGGTGAGCTTGAATCCCTTGCTGCGCACGGCATTGGCCAGGTAATTGCTGTTCTGGTAGTAGTTCAGGTCGATGTCGCCGGCATCCAGCGCGATGTTGGGTGTGGCCCAGTCGCTGAATTCGATGACTTGCACATCCAGGCCTTGTTTTCTGGCTTCCTTGGCGGCGACTTCCACGGAGTCGGCGAAGACGCCGGGTACTACGCCAATTTTCAGTGGTGCGGCCAGTACGGTGCTGGCAACGGCCAGGCTTGCCAGCAGTACGGTGAGCTTTGGGATCCAGCGTTTGGTGATCGAGGGGAAAGCAGTCATGAAGGGGCCGTTTGCAAGAAAGGTCAGAGGGGTGAGAAGCGGGAGCCCAGTATAGGCAGGCACCTTCAGCGGCCCAACAAACGATTTCGCATTAGCTTCTTGGGGATTCGAGTAAGCGCGAAGTGGACCTCCGTCGGTGTTGTGGCAAGGTGGGCGCTCCACTTCTCGTGCTTGGTCGGGGGAAGTTCTCCGCAGTGTGGATCCGTGGCGGACACGCTGCGCGATGAAAAAAAGACTCCCAAGGTCAGATTTGTGTCCAACTTTGGGGTGCAGTTCAGCGGTGGGCTTTTCGTAGGGATCTGCATACGCATGAAGCGTCCACGTAGCGGTGGGCACTTGGCAAAGATGATTACTATGACCTTAATGGTTGGAACAGCTGAATAAGGCAGTTTTTCTATTTCTTGTGAAAAGCCACGTTTGCTCTTTTCAACTCGTTCTTAGTTGAACGGATGCATTTCATTCAAACTCTCCTGGCATACTAGTAGCTTTCGCTGGGTCATTTGAGTGATATTATGTCACTAGATTATTCCTTTTTTAAGATCTCACATGGATGCTCGCGCTGAAGACCTGCTATTACTCCGCAAAGTTCTTGAAATTTACGATCAGAAATATGTTGCCGAGTACCTCAATCACATTTCACCAAAGGCTTGGTGCCGGGAAACAGTTAATCGCTGGCTGAAAGGCAAAGCGTCGCCGAAATTAAGCCATCACGAATTTAATGAACTCGAGAAGCTGCTCCCTAAGCCGCCCTCAGTCGATTCGAATTATGAGTTTGATTTCATCGATCTTTTTGCCGGAATCGGAGGTATAAGGCGCGGCTTTGACGAAATCGGTGGCCGTTGTGTACTTACGAGCGAATGGAACAAATACTCGGTTCAGACATATAAGGCTAATCACTACGCTGATCCGGAGACGCACGTTTTTAACGAAGACATCCGGGAATTGACTCTGAGCCACCATGAGAACGTTTCGGAGGAGATCGCATACAAACACATCGATAAGGTAGTTCCGGATCATGATGTTCTGCTCGCCGGTTTTCCTTGCCAGCCCTTCTCAATTGCCGGTGTTTCGAAGAAAAATTCGTTAGGTTTGAAACATGGGTTCGAGTGTAAAACGCAAGGCACTTTGTTCTTTGACGTTGCTCGGATCATTGCAGTGAAAAAGCCAGTAGCTTTTGTGCTTGAGAACGTCAAAAATTTGAAGAGTCACGACCGGGGTAGAACGTTTAAGGTCATTATTGAAACCTTGGAAGAGCTTGGCTATTGGATCTCAGATGTTGCTCATTCGGGTACAAGTGACCCTAAGATTATTGATGGCAAATATTTCGTTCCTCAACACAGAGAGCGCATTGTTTTAGTTGGCTTCCGTAAAGATCTCGGAGTACATGACGGGTTTAGCCTTGCTGATATCTCGAAGTTTTATCCGAAGAAGAGCACAGCGCTCGGCGATATTCTCGAGCCTGAAGTCGATGAAAAATATATTCTTACTCCGAAGCTTTGGGAATATCTGTTTAATTATTCCATTAAGCATAAGGAAAAGGGAAATGGTTTTGGATACGGTCTCGTCAACAAGTCTTCAATCACACGGACTCTTTCTGCCAGATATCATAAAGACGGATCGGAAATACTTGTAGATAGAGGGTTTGATCCCAGGTTGCCTTTAAGCGCGCCCGAAAATCAAAAGAACCGTCCGCGCCGCTTAACGCCGAGAGAGTGTGCCCGTTTGATGGGATACGACAAGCCAAACGGTGCTGCATTTCGCATCCCTGTTTCGGATACCCAAGCATATCGGCAATTCGGAAATTCCGTGGTTGTTCCCGTTTTTGCTGCGGTAGCTAAGATGATGAGATCTAGAATCGTCGAAGGAAAATGTAAGGCTGTTATGCCGAGCCAAAAAGTGGCGTAGAAATGGTTGACGTTCATAAGCCCGAGATACGTTCGAAGAACATGCGGGCTGTCAGACCTAAAGATACAAGACCGGAATTAATTGTTCGTCGTGCCATCCATGCGCGCGGATTTCGTTATCGGTTGCACGCTCGTGACCTGCCAGGCTCTCCCGACTTAGTTCTTCCGAAATATCGCTCAGTAATTTTCATTCACGGCTGTTTTTGGCATGGACACAACTGCCCAATGTTCAAAACTCCTGCCACTAATACAGATTTCTGGATTAGTAAAATTGAGCGTAATAAGGCTAACGACTTGAAATTTATGGCCGAATTACTTGGAGGTGGGTGGAGGGTCGCGGTAGTTTGGGAATGTGCCCTCAAAGGAAGAGGGAGCAATGCCCAAACAGCTGTAGATCTGCTTGAAGAATGGTTGCTTAGTGAAAGAAGCGAATTGGAGCTTAGAAGATGACATTCGCTATGGAAAATGATTTCTTGCCCCCTATAACGATCTTATTCAACGTCGGCGGATGTGGTGGATATCCGAAGAATATGCGGGGCTAGATTCTTTCCAGAGTAGGGATGTAGCTTTGTATTGCTGCCGAATTTCTTTTTTTAAAGAGTTTCACTCTCAGACAAGTTCACTAATTTACGTGACAATAAGATAATAGGAGTTTTATGGGGCAACGTATTGCCTCCTTCCTTTTATCATCCCGGGGGACCTGTGGAATGAACGATGATCTTGTCAATGAACCTGATGCTAAGCGGCTGATTTTTGGTCTGCGCGATACCGGTTATAACGTTAGAACAGCCGCGGCAGATATTGTCGATAACTCAATCGCGGCTGGGGCTGACCAGATAAATCTGGATATTGTATTGCGACCTGATGGGCGAAAAATTGTCTATTTTGGTGACAATGGCCGGGGGATGGATGCTGACGGTGTATGGCGCGCTATGAGGTACGGAGCACCAGAACGAGACAATCCAGAAAGCTTAGGGAAATTCGGTCTTGGACTAAAAACAGCTTCCAGCTCGGTATGTCTCAAGTACACACTTGTTTCAAGAAAAAACGAAGGCGATGAGCTTGCCAAGCTCGCTTGGGACTTGGAACACGTTGCTACCAAAGAGCGCTGGGAAATGCTTCATGAGCCTGTCACAGAAGATGAGCGTGAAACGTTTGACGAGTTGTGCGGAGCGAAAGGTACTTTGGTTATATGGGAAAACTGCGATCGTATTTTGACTAAGGATTATGAGCCTGGCGGCGCTCAAGAGAAGGCAGCGATCAACAGGCTCGCCGAAAATTTGGCGAAGCACTTCTCGCTTGTGTTTCATCGGTTTTTGGATAAAGGCGATAAACGTGAGTCAGATATCAGCATTTTTATAAATGGGGTGCCTGTTGAGCCATGGAACCCTTTTTATCCGGCTCGTTCGGAGCAAGTTTTGGCAGAGCAAAAGCAAGTCTTAGAAATCGAGCTGCCAGATGGATCGACGGATCTGGCTCGAATAAAGGCTTGGATACTTCCGCACCGTAGCGACATGACCAAGGATGAGGAGAAGGCCTACGCACGTATCTCAAATCGAGCACAGGGCTTTTACGTCTATCGTGAGGGGCGATTGATTCAAGACGGTGGTTGGATGGACGTGTTTGGGGTTCCGGAGCCCCACTACTCTCTGCTGCGTATCGAATTCGATTTTGGGCACAAGCTGGATGATGCATTTCGGATTGATGTGAAGAAGTCGAGGATTCTATTCCATCCGGAACTCGCTGATGTACTAAACGAGTTGCTGCAGCCCATTTATCGGGAAGCCGGGCATCGTTACCGCAGGAAAAACCGCGAGCAGGTCAATACGAAGTCTATTGATCATACTAGTGCGAACAAAAATATCGCAGACACTAGTGGTGCTGATGCTCCCCGGATAGATTCGGTTGATCCGAAGACACAGTCGGCAGTGGTATCCAATAATCTCGGGGCAAAAATTAAGATTAAGACCCCTGTTCAGAGTAATGTCAGCGAGGAGACAGTCTATGTCGAAGCGGTCGATAGCATTCGGACGGGGGAGCTTTGGCAGCCGGCTTTGCGAAGCGCTGGTGATAGTGGATATGTTCCGGGCGTCCTGCTTAATAAGCATCACGATTTTTATCTTAAGATATACAAGCGTGCCGCAGCAAATGGTTATGCTGTTGATGGAATGGACATACTGTTATGGGCCTTTGCGGTCGCCGAGCAAAATAATACCAACGCTGAACTAGAGCCGATTTTCGAAGATATTCGGTCCGAAATATCTAATAACCTCAGAAAGCTTTTACGGAATATTCCAGACGTGGAGCCTGGCGAAATTTCTGATGATGACGAAGCGTAATTTGATCGCGGATCGCCGCGATTTAATTCTCAAAGAGCTCTTAGAAGGGACGGGAGCAGAGTTCGCTGCAGCCGAAGTCGATGGGGGGCTTCGAAGAGGGCTGCGAGTCTGGTTTGCAGACTTGGACGAGCGGCATGGGCCAGTGGCTGAGTTGCGTCCGTACGGCTTGAAGGGGCATCAAATAAACTTATTCTTCGGGAATTTCTCTGGTGACGTTATTGCGCAGATTCTGAAAGCTGCGCCGGAAGACGTGCAGCTGGCACGCGCGTTGGTTTCGTCTATTCGTGCCGACATCGCCATTGAGATTCCGGGACAGTCCTTCGAGCAATGGAGTGTTTCTGACGGTTCATTTCGGATCCGGGCCACCATACGCGATCGGGAGCAGCCACACGATGACGCAGCTCTGGTGTCGACGTGTCATGAGGTAATTGTTCCCCTAATGGCTGCGATGGCTGAATTGATTGGATATGACGTCATTGAGGATCGTGACAATGCAGATGCGGCTGCTTTTGAGGGAGCGGTCCTCAAAACGGTGGTAAGACGGCGAGAGAGGAATCCTCGTAATCGCCTTCTCTGTCTCCGGATACATGGTGAGAAATGCATCGCTTGCGGATTGGAGCCGCGGAGGAAGTATCGCGAGGCAGGTGCAATAATCGAGGTCCATCATCTTGAACCTCTGTCGAATTTGCTTGAGCCGCGCCCATACGATCCCCGTATCGATCTGGTTCCACTTTGTCCGGCTTGTCATCGTGCGGTGCATACTCGCAAGCCGATCCCATACAGTCTTGAAGAGCTGGCAGAGATCATGGGGTCCTGCGATGTTTGATTCCATTAGCTTCCCGGAAGATTTCGACGAGCTATGTAAGAGCGTACCGACAGGATTTTCCATCTCAGCCCGTATTGTTGATCCGATAATTATTCTCGACAAAGACGGAAGAAATATCGTCGCGAAGATTGCTGGCACCCGTCTGCTGAGGGGAGAGCGGCAAGTTTATTTTGCGCCAAGTAATCGCCACTCATGGGTTCTCGACGGAACGACTATTCGTCCTCTGCCACGTGATGCAACTTCCATTTTTGCTGATATCTTCGATGGATTAGATCCGCAAAGTTTGCGTTATCCGGACGCCGTGCGATTGATGCGGCAGGCCCCGGTGGAGATCGAGGTTTTAGGAAGCGAGAATTTTCGTAAAGCAGGAAAGGTTGCGGCTGATGACTTTAGTGATACGAGTGATATACCAAATCTAAAAGCGAAGCTTTTTCCATATCAGGCTCGAGGAGTTCGTTGGATGTGGGAGACAATTTCACACACCGGCGGCTTGGTTCTTGCTGACGAAATGGGGCTTGGGAAAACTCTTCAGATCATAGCGTTGTTAATGATGGAGCCGCCTGAAAGCGCTTCGCCGGCGTTGATAATTTGCCCGACCAGTTTAATAGCAAATTGGCAGAGAGAGCTTCTCCGATTCGCTCCTGATTTGACAGTTGCTGTCCATCGTGGATCGGAAAGGACGGGGACTTATCGTGGGTTGCAGACTTCGAGCGTAGTAGTCACAACATACGACACGATGGTTAACGATATCGCGATATTTTCTTCGTTTGAATGGTCTTGGGTAATTTGCGACGAGGCTCAAGCAATCAAGAACCCTGACTCAGGTCGACGCAAAGCTGTTGCATGTATACCCCGTCTCCGTACCATTCCCATGACAGGCACTCCTGTTGAGAACGGCCTCCTTGATTTATGGTCTCTGGTCGATTTTGCTATTCCCGGTCTTCTGGGGAGCCGGCAGGAGTTTGAGTTGAATTATCCGGATAGCATGGAATCAGCTCGGATCATTGGCCAACTTTGTGATCCGATAATACTTAAACGTAGGGTGGTTGATGTTGCGGGAGATCTCCCGGATCGCATTGATGTTGATGTGCCTTTGGAGCTCGATAATGCACTCGTAGAGCACTACATGCAGGTAAGGGCCGAAACTATGGCTCGTTATCCCGTTGCTGGTGCGTTGGTTGCGACGCTTCAATTACAACTGGTGTGCGCGCATCCTTGGCTTCGCACATCGGTACAAAGTGATCCCGAAGGGGAGGATGCTGAGATTTCTCCTCTGAAAGAATTTCCTTTGATGAATTCAAAGATGGAGCGCGCAGTACAACTTATCCGTGAAGCGTTTGTAAACGGGAAAAAAGTTATTGTATTTTCTCTGTTCAACAAGATAGGGGACTTACTTTTTGAGGCTTGTAAAAGCGGCCTCGCTTATTGGGGCGCGATTAACGGTTCAACTGCGCAGTCACGTCGGCAAGAAATAATTGATGAGTTTGCTGCATATGACGGACCGGGATGTCTTGTTTTAAATCCTAAGGCGGCGGGCGCTGGTCTGAATATTACGGCTGCAACCGTGGTAATACACTTTACTCCTGTGTGGAATCCTGCTCTTGAATCTCAAGCGAGTGCTAGGGCTCATAGAAGGGGGCAGACCCAACCTGTGACTGTTTATCGCCTCTTCTACGTGGACACAGTGGAGTCTGTTATGGTTGAACGATCAATGTGGAAGAATGATCTTGCAAATGAAAGTATCCCTATTTCGATAAGGGATAAAGTTGACACTAAACGAGCTCTTGATATTTCACCCCAAAAAATATGACAAAGAAATCATTCAGTAAAATTTTAAGTGCCAACGACGTTGGAGCAACAGGTGGGCATCAAGGCGGGATTCTGATACCAAAATCCGAAGCTGAATTGCTGGAGTTTTTACCGTATCTTGACCCTGGTACTAAAAATCCCGACGCATGGATTTATTGCGTAGACGAGGCCGGAGAGAAGAGAAAATTTCGCTTTGTCTATTACAACAATAAGCTCCATGACCCTAAGGGCACGCGAAACGAATATCGCATTACCTATATGACAAAGTACTTTAGGGAAATGAGGGCGCGTGAGAATGACACGTTTGAGATATCACGCAGCGCTGGGCGAAGCGAATATTCGATACGCGTTGTTCGATCCCCAGACATCTTCGTGGAACATGGCTGCGGCGAAGTGGTGCGGATAAAACTGACAAAAACCTGGCGACGCATTCATTAAACTGCGAAACCGGGATGGAGAGGTTTGTTCCCTGCATCGAGCCGCCGGACAAAGGCGGGTCCTTAGCTGAGTCTAAAGTTGTGCAAACAAAAAACCCGCCTTTCTTTCGAAGAGGCGGGTTTTTCGGACGGCGCCGCATACGCATGATTGCACATGCAGCGACGGGTATCTGGTGGTGATAGGTGGACTTGAACCACCGACCCCAGCATTATGAGTGCTGTGCTCTAACCAGCTGAGCTATATCACCAGGAGGCAAGCCCGAGACTATAGAGGTCCAATCGCCTTCTGTCAATACTTTTTCCGCATTTCCCTCTTGATTTTATCCACAGGCCCCGGCAGCTCATCCGGCGCGGCGTTCCGCCAAGGCTTGCTGCACCCGCGCCAGCACCTCGGCGGTGGCCTCCGGGCGGTTGCAGTCGATGCTGATGCGCTCCGGCATCGAACGCAGCCAGGTCAGCTGGCGCTTGGCCAGCTGGCGCGTGGCGGCAATGCCTTTCTCGCGCAGGGCCGTGGCATCAATGCTGCCGTCCAGGTATTCCCACATCTGGCGATACCCCACACAACGCATCGACGGCAGCCCCAGATGCAGGTCGCCCCGCGCACGCAGAGCGGCGACTTCACGTTCCAGCGCGCCACCGCGCAGCATCAGGTCAAAGCGCAACGCAATGCGCTCGTGCAGTACCGCACGGTCAGCCGGTTCCAGCGCCAGCGGCAGCATCTCGAACGGCAGCGGCTCAGGCGGCTTCTGCGACAGCAAGGACGACATCGGCTGCCCCGTCAGCAAGCTGATCTCCAGCGCACGCTGAATGCGCTGGCTGTCAGTCGGCTTCAGTCGCGCAGCCGTGACCGGGTCCAGCGTCGCCAGGCGCGCATGCATGGCCGGCATGCCGATCCGTGCCGCCTCCTCGTCGAGTTGCGCACGCAATGCCGGATCGGCCTGCGGCAGCTCATCCAGCCCGTCGCGCAGCACCTTGAAATACAGCATCGTGCCGCCCACCAGCAAAGGCAGCTTGCCGCGCGATGCAATCTCCAGCGTGAGCCGCAGCGCATCCTGGCGGAACTGCATGGCCGAGTAAGCTTCGGTCGGGTCGATGATGTCGATCAGGTGGTGCGGCACGGCCGCCAGCTCTTCCGGGCTGGGCTTGGCGGTGCCGATATCCATCTCGCGATAGACCAGGGCCGAATCGACGGAAATGATTTCGCAGGGCAGGTGGCGGGCAATCTCCAGCGCAGCGGCAGTCTTGCCGGACGCAGTGGGGCCCATGATGGCCACCGCCAGAGGCAGTTGCTGGGTCATCGCACGATCCTTACTGGCCACGCAGGAAGAGCTTGTCCAGATCCGACAGGCCCATCTGGGTCCAGGTCGGACGGCCGTGGTTGCACTGGTCGGAACGTTCGGTGGCTTCCATCTGGCGCAGCAGCGCATTCATCTCCGGCAGCGTCAGGCTGCGATTGGCACGCACCGCCGTATGGCAGGCCAGCGTACCGAGCAGTTCGTTGCGGCGCTCCAGCAAGACACGCGAACCACCGTACTCGCGCACATCGCGCAGGACGTCGCGTGCCAGCGTCTGGGCGTCAGCGTTCTTCAGCAGCGCCGGGACGGCACGCACGGCCAGCGTGGTCGGGGACATCACGGCAATGTCGAAGCCCAGGGCCGACAGCGTTTCCTGATGTTCTTCCACCGTGCCCACTTCCACCGGATCGGCATAGAAGGTGACCGGAATCAGCAGCGGCTGCACGAACATCTCGTTGCCATCGAGCGCGGTCTTCAGTTGTTCGTAAAGGATGCGTTCATGTGCGGCATGCATGTCCACCACCACCAGGCCGGCCTGGTTCTGCGCCAGCACGTAGATGCCATGCAGTTGCGCCAGCGCGAAGCCGAGCGGGAAGTCGCCGTCCGGCAGGGGGGCGGCGGGCTGTGCAGCGGACTGGAAGGCTGCGCTGTTGAAGCCTGCCGCCGCATTGCCACTGTCGCTCTGCCCGGCAGGCTCGCTGCGGAACATGTTGCCGTAGGCCGCGCGATCCTGGCGTACGCCAAAGCCGCCGCTGCCCGGTCCGCCGTTGCCGGCAAAGGAGAACGGGCGCGGTTGTTCAGCGAACTGGGCGGAGAAGCTCTGCTGTTTCTGTTCGCGCATCCAGGGCAGCGGGGCATTCGGGCCACTGGCGGGAGCGGGCGCGCCCTCGGCGCTCTCGGTCTGTTGCTGCGGCAGATTGCCGAAGGACACGGCCGAGGTCTGCGCCAGCGCGCGCGAGACTGCGTGGAACACGAACTGGTGTACCGCGCGGCTATCGCGGAAACGCACTTCGATCTTGGATGGGTGCACGTTCACATCCACCAGCGCCGGGTCCAGCGTCAGCGACAGCGCATAGGCCGGATAACGGTCGCCATGCAGCACATCCTGATAGGCGGCGCGCACGGCGTGGGTGAGCAGCTTGTCACGGACGAAGCGGCCGTTGACGTAGAAATACTGGCCATCGGCGCGTGCCTTCGAGGCCGTCGGCAGGCCGACGAATCCATGCAGGCGCAAGGGGCCCGCACTCTCGTCGAGCGGCAGACGCGCATTGGCGAATTCGTCGCCGAGGATGTGGGCGCTGCGCTTGGCGAATTCACCGACGTTCCAGTGATCGACCGTCTTGCCGTTATGCGACAGCGAAAAACTCACATCCGGACGCGCCAGCGCAATACGCCGCACGACCTCGGCGCAGTGGCCGTATTCGGTCTGTTCCGACTTGAGGAATTTGCGCCGCGCCGGGGTGTTGAAATACAGGTCCTGCACGTCGATGGTCGTGCCCTGTGCGCCCGAGGCCGGGGCCACGGTACCAAATTGGGAGCCGGTGATTTCCCATGCATGCGGGGCATCGGCGGTGCGGCTGGTTACCGTGAGCTGCGCCACCGAGGCAATCGAGGCCAGCGCCTCGCCGCGGAAGCCGAGCGTGGAGACATTCTCCAGGTCAGTCAGCGACGCAATCTTGGACGTCGCATGGCGCGCCAGTGCCAGCGGCAATTGCTCAGGTGGAATGCCGCGTCCGTTGTCGGTGATGGCGATGCGCTTGACCCCGCCTTGCTCCAGGCGCACGGTGATTTGCGTGGAGCCGGCATCAAGCGCGTTCTCCAGCAATTCCTTGACCACGGCGGAAGGACGTTCGATCACCTCGCCAGCGGCAATCTGCGAGATCAACTGATCGGGCAGGGCCTGGATGGGGCGGTGGGACGGGGCGGCAGCCGGTTCGGAAGCGGGGGAGGAGTGCGGTGCGTTCATGGCGGGATTATACCTGCCGACGCCAGGGGCCGGATGTGACGAAGCCGCCCGTAGGCGGCTTCTTGGGAGCGGATTCGATCAGGGTTTTCTGCAGGGCAATCGTTGGATCGCCGCGCAGAAAATCATGCAAACGATATAAATGATTTACACACGGAAAGTGCTCACTGCGGCAGCCAGGCGCTCGGCCTGCTGCTGCAGCGATTGCGCGGCGGCTGCGGCCTGCTCCACCAGCGCTGCATTCTGCTGGGTGCTCTCATCCATTTGCGCGATGGCACGGTTGATCTGGTCGATGCCTTCGCTCTGTTCGCGGCTGGCGGTGGTGATCTCGCTGATGACGGTGGAGACGCGCTGCACGCTGGCCACCACGTCATTCATGGTGTTGCCGGCCTGGGAGACCAGCTGGCCGCCACCGGCCACGGTCTGCACCGAGGCGTCGATCAGTTCCTTGATTTCCTTGGCGGCCGAGGCGCTGCGCTGGGCCAGCGTACGCACTTCGGTGGCGACTACGGCGAAGCCGCGTCCCTGCTCACCGGCGCGGGCCGCTTCCACCGCCGCGTTCAATGCCAGGATGTTGGTCTGGAAGGCGATACCATCGATCACGCTGATGATGTCGACGATGCGCTGCGAAGAGCTGTTGATGGCATCCATGGTCTGCACTACCTGACCCACGACGTCGCCGCCGTGGCTGGCGACTTCCGAAGCGGAACCGGCCAGTTCATCGGCTTGAATCGCGTTGGCGGCATTCTGCTTCACGGTCGAGGTCAGCTCTTCCATGGCCGAGGCGGTTTCTTCCAGGGCACCCGCTTGCTGCTCGGTACGCGAAGACAGATTGAGGTTGCCGGCCGCGATCTCGCTGGCGGCGGTGTTGATTTCTTCGGTCCCGGCACGCACGCTGGAGACCACTTCCGACAGGCCCATGCTGATACCGTTGAAGGCGCCCATCAGGCGGCCGATCTCATCGCTGCTGTGCACGTGCAGGCGAGTGGTGAGGTCGCCACCGGCGATGCGGTCGGCGGCATTGCACACCGCATCCAGCGGACGGGTGATCATGCGGTTGATCATCACCGTCAGGATCGCGCCGAGCACCGCCAGGAACAGCAGGCCCAGGCCGATGTAGAGATTGCGCATCGAGTTGACTTCGCGGGTGATCTCATCGACCGCCGCTTCACCGACGATGACCCAGTTCCACGGGGCATAGTGAGTGAAGACGGCGATCTTCTGGCGGCCATCGCTGCCGGTGTAGCGCAGCTGGCCTTCCTTCTGCTGCACCAGGGTCTTGATGTAGGTGTTGCCGCCAGCATCCTTGGCCTCGATCAGGTTGCCGCCTTCTTCCTTGCCTTCGCGCGGGGCACCGGCAATCATCACGCCCTGGTCCTTGCCTTCGCGGCCATTGAGCGCGTAGAAATTGCCGGTCTCGGCGATCTTGAGCGACTTGATCTGGTCCTTCAGCGCCTTCACGTCGGCCGAGATGTCGATGCCCACGTAGAGCGCGGCGATGATCTGGCCGGCGTCATTCTTGAAGGGCACGTACTTGGTGATGTACTGCTTGCCGAACAGGGTGGCCACGCCGCTGTAGGTCTTGTCGGACTTCAGGGCGGCATAGCCGGGATGGGCGCGGTCAAGCAGGGTGCCGACGGCGCGTTCGCCATTTTCTTTCTTGACGGAAGTTGACACTCGCACGAAGTCATCGCCGGTCTTGGCGAAGATTGTGGCGGTCACGCCGGTGTGGGCGGTGAAGCGGTCGGGGATGGAGAAATCCATGTTCAGTTCGCGGCCATCATTGGACAGCACCGGCGTGGCGCGGTCGCCGATCTGCACGGTGCGGCTTTCGTCCAGGGTGAGCTTGCCGAATTCCTTGTCGAACATGGTGGAGAAGCGGTCCACCTGGCTGTTCACCGAGCGGTCGAAGATGCCCACCATGTTGGCCACGCCGCGCGCGTCGTTGCCCATCTGTTCGATGGAGCGCGATTCCACCATGCGTGAAGCGGAGTAAGTGATCAGCATCAGTGCGATCACGAAGACGATGCCCACCAGGGCTACCGTCATGGCAGTCAGTTTTGCACCGACCGAGCGATGGAACAGAGATGCGCCGCGCGCATCAGACATTGCATTAGCCATGGCTGTTGTTGTTCTTGAAGTCAAAGGGTGTGGAAAAGCAAATACCGAACCAAAACCATCCGAGGACCGATGGCGATCGCTGACTACGCGCCCATCTCGCCATCGTTTGCCCTCCTTCTTTCCGTCTTCCGGAAGGTCCTGCAACACAGTGCCTGCGTACCGATGACAGCTTGGCCGGAGGAGCGGCATGCTGCATCGGATTGCCGAAACGGCAATGCAACGCGGTCACTCACGTCAGGGGCCTTCCTTGCACGGAGGCCCAACGTTCATGCTGAAATCACGGTACTTGCGGGGAAGCGAGTCAGTATATCGTCAGCATTTTGCGCTACATCAAAATACTTCGAATGTTTGCGCCCACATGTAACTGTGCTGTTGTTTTTCCGGCGAGAAAGTGCCTTTTTTGCATGGAACTTTCGATTGTTCTTGCCTGCTTGTATTTATTTCTCTCCAAGTTCAGCCGCGCGGTCCTGTCGCCCCCGGCGGAGCGGCGTTTTCTCCGCGGTAATCCCGCACCCAGCTTTCGAGTTGATCAGCCGACATCGGCCGCGAAAAATAATAGCCCTGCGCCACGTCACAGCCCTGGCTGATCAGCAGCCGGTACTGGTCGGCATCTTCCACACCTTCGGCCACCACGGTCAATTTGAGGCTTTCGCCGATGCGGATGACCGCATTGGTCAGGGCGCTCACCGCCGCGTCCTTGGCCATGTCGCGCACGAAGCTCTGGTCCAGCTTTAGTTCGGAGACTGGCAGCTTGCGCAGGTAGCCGAGGCTGGAATAACCGGTGCCGAAGTCATCCATGGCCAGCGGAATGCCCAGTGCATGCACGGCGGCGATGGTCTGGTTGGTGCTGGGGTTGGTATCCATCAGCACGGTCTCGGTGATTTCCAGCGTGAGGTCGGTCGGTGCCAGGCTGTAGCGGCGCAGCAGGCCGGTGAGAAATTGCGGCAGGTCGAGATCGTGGAAATTGGTGGCCGACAGGTTCACCGAGACCGACGGCACTTGGATCCCGCGCCGCCGCCAGTCAGCCAGCTGGAAGCAGGCCTCTTCCAGCGCCCACTTGCCCAGTTCGCCGATCAGGCCGCATTCTTCGGCAATCGGGATGAAGCGGCCCGGCGAGATCTGCCCCAGTTGCGGATCGTGCCAGCGGGCCAGCGCTTCCACGCCGTGCAGGCTGAGGTCGTGCAGGTTGATCTGCGGCTGGAAGTGCAGTTCGAAGCTGCCGCCGCGCAAGGCATCACGCAGCGCGCCTTCCAGCACCAGGCGTTCCTGGGCGAGGCTGTTCATCTCCTCGCTGAAGAAGCTGAAACGTCCCCGGTTCACGGCCTTGGCCTGGTACATGGCGATGTCGGCGCGATGCAGCAGGGTCTCGATGTCGTGGCCGTTGTCGGGGAAGATCGCCACCCCGATGCTGGCCGAGGGATTGAGCGGCGTGCCGTTGATGTGGCAGGGCATGGCCAGCCGTTCCTGGATGCGCTTGACCACTTCGGTCAGGTGGTCGGTGTCGTATTGGGTCAGCACCACCACGAACTCGTCGCCGGAAAGACGGCCGACGATGTCCGAGCGGCGCGCCTGTGATTGCAGCCGCGTGGCCACCGTGCGCAGCAGTTCATCGCCGGCCTGGTGGCCCAGCGAATCGTTGACCTGCTTGAAGCGATCAAGGTCGATGAACATCACCGCCACCATACTGCGGTTGCGCTCGGCTGCCGCGATCGCCTGCCCGGCCTGTACCAGCAGCAGGCTGCGGTTGGGCAGCCCGGTCAGCGAATCATAGAAAGCCAGCTGGTGGATGCGCGCCCGCGAGGCTTCGCGTTCGATGGCCAGCGCGCACAGGTGCAGGCCGGCATCCACCAGCAGGTGGTGGAAGGCGCTCGGCGCGCGCGGCTGGCGATAGTAGAAACCGAAGGTACCGATGACCTTGCCATCGGCCGACTTGATCGGGGTCGACCAGCAGGCCTGCAGGCCGTGGCTCAAGGCGATTTCCTTGTAGTCGGCCCAATGCGGATCGGTGGCGATCTCTTCCGAGACCACGCTCTCGCCGGTATAGGCGGCGCTGCCGCAGGAGCCCACCAGCGGACCGATCTGGATGCCCTCGATGGCGCGTGTGTAGGCTTCCGGCAGGCTGGGCGCGGCCAGGGTATGCAGTCGGCCCTGTTCATCCACGCGCAGCACCGAGGCGATCACCTCGGGGGCGACGCGTTCCACTTCTTCGCACAGCAGGTTCATCTGCTCGGCCAGCGAGGAATCGCGGGCCATGGCGTTGAGCACGCGATACTGCAGGACTTCATGGACCTTGGTATTGGTGATGTCGGTCATCACGCAGACCGCATTGATGAGCTTGCCCTGCACGTCGAGGATGGGATTGACCACCGCCGAAATCCAGACCGGCTGTTCGTGCAGGTCGTGGATCAGTTCCTCGGTGTGGAAGCTGTGTCCCTGCAGCAGCTCGCCATGGCAGCGCTCGATCGACTTGACGAACGTCGGGTGACTGGCAAACAGCTCGCGTGGCAGCTTGCCGAT
Source organism: Herbaspirillum sp. Her4 (assembly GCF_057961335.1). Lineage (NCBI taxonomy): Bacteria > Pseudomonadati > Pseudomonadota > Betaproteobacteria > Burkholderiales > Oxalobacteraceae > Herbaspirillum > Herbaspirillum sp. Her4. The sequence goes on from NZ_CM176330.1 coordinate 1,966,857, forward strand.
GGTCTGCTGGCTCTGGAAGCCCAGCATGCGGGTGAACCCGGTGTTGTGGAAGACGATGCGGTTCTGCTCGTCGGTGATGAGCACGGCATTGTCGGTTTCGTTGATGCCCAGCGAGAGCAGGTGCAGGTGTTCACGGTCGCTCTTTTCGCGGGTGACGCGGTAGGTGACGTCGTTGCCGATGCAGATCACGCGCTCGGCCTTGCCCTGGGGATCGAGCAGGGGCGAATAGGTGGCTTCCCACCAGATCGTGCGACCACTGCGCGTGCGGCGCGGGAAACGGCCGGAGAAGAAGCGGCCACTGCAGACATCGCGCCAGAAGATCGCATATTCCTCGCTGTCGGCATAGCCGGGCGGACACAGCACGCTGTGCGGCTGGCCGATCAGGTCGTCGGCCAGGTATTCCATGGTTTTGAGGTAGTTGCGGTTGGCCGCCAGGATCATGCCCTGGGGCGAGAGTTCGACCACGCCCAGCGAGCGGTTCAGGGCGCTGAGCACATTGTTGCTGTGATGCGAATCGTCGATGTGCGAACTGATGTCGGCCGCCACCGAGATCACCTTGCGCAGCTGGCCGCTGCCATCCAGGATCGGACTGCACAGGGCTTCCAGCCAGACGATGGTGCCGTCGATTCTGCGCCGCTGCAGCGTACCGGCGATCACCTCGCCCTGGCGCAGGTGCTGCCAGAAGCGCTGGTAGTCCTCGGTCTCGACAGAGAGCGGGTCACACAGCATGCGGTGATGCTGGCCCACCACTTCATGTCGCTGGTAGCCCAGCATGCCGAGGAATTTGTCATTGGCATCGAGGATGCTGCCATCGGCAGCGAATTCGAGAATGGCCATGGAACGCCAGAGCGCGCCCAGCAGCGCCTCGCGTTCCTCCTCGCGCAGGCGCTGGTGATCCCCCTGCGGCTGCGACGGATGATCGAACTGGCCCACGAATGACTCCTGGCTCCCCATACAGCGCCCCCTCTGGCCGGTATTGACGCCCGTGCGTCTTGCCTCATGCAGTGCGGAGTTGCGATTGCCCGGGTTCCCCGTTTTCCCCCGGTGGCTTCCATTTGCCCGTCCGTCAGCGCCGTCCCGTCTGCCTTACCGCCAGCGACCGCGCCGCGGAAAGGCGCAGAACATGCTTGATGATGCATATTCGGCACATCAAAACTGAACGAATCTGACTTTGATCATATGCCAAATCCTTCCGGTTGTGCGTGCGGGCGGCGGCCTTGGCGGGCCGCCACACAACGATCTGCGAGCTTGTGTGAGGATCTTCTTGCGGCAAGTTTCCTCAAGGATTTTATCGGCCGGTATCCGGGCTTCTTGAGTTGCGGCGGGGTGAGTGTTGTATGATGCCTGCGCAGGTGCGCGAGATCGCTTTGCCTGTGCGATAGGTCCCGGCGGAGTTGCTGGCGGGAAATATCCGGCCGCGCGGCGATGGGGAGCCCCGGCCTTGATGAATCACCAAAGATTGGGCTTTATGGATTATCTGCAGTGGCTGGACGTGCTGGTGCACGTGGACAAATATCTGGGCGTCCTGATCGAGCAGTACGGCCCGCTCATTTATGCGGTGTTGTTCCTGATTGTCTTCTGTGAAACCGGGCTGGTGGTCCTGCCCTTCCTGCCGGGGGATTCGCTGCTGTTCATCGCCGGTACCTTCTGTGCGCTGGGGGCCATGGACATCTGGCTGCTGATGGGCCTGCTGATCGCCGCCGCGGTGGCCGGCAACACGCTCAATTACTGGATCGGCGGCTGGGTCGGGCAACGCGTCTATACCCACAACTACCGCTGGCTCAACCCCGACGCCCTGCGCAAGACCCACAGCTTCTACGAGAAACACGGTGGCAAGACCATCGTGATCGCCCGTTTCACCCCCATCGTGCGCACCTTTGCGCCCTTCATCGCCGGCGTCTCGGCCATGAGCTTTGCGCGCTTCCAGCTGTTCAACGTGCTGGGTGCCTTCCTGTGGGTGGTCAGCCTGGTGGTGCTGGGCTACCTGTTCGGCAATATTCCGGTGGTGCGGGAGAACCTCAATACCCTGGTCCTGATCGGCCTGGTCGGTGCCGTCATCCCCATCGTGCTGGGGGCGCTGTGGCAGCTGTGGCGCAAATTGCGCGGCAAGCGCAAGGTCAGCAACGCCTGATGTCCGCCTTCCCGGCAGGACGCGCCCGATAAAAAACCCGGCCTGCAACTGCAGTGCCGGGTTTTTTGTTGCCTGCCAGGGCCGACTTTCAGGTCAGGCGATTCTTGGCCAGCGGCGGGTTCTTGGCGAAGTAGTTGCGGATGCCGGTCAGGATGGCATCGGCCATTTGCTCCTGATAGCGCTCGTCGGTGAGCTTGGCTTCTTCTTCCGGGTTGGAGATGAAGGCGGTCTCGATCAGGATGCTGGGAATGTCCGGAGCCTTCAGCACGGCAAAGCCGGCCTGTTCCACCGCGCCCTTGTGCAACTTGTTGATGCCGCCGATTTCCTTCAGCACCGCATTGCCCACGCGCAGGCTGTCGTTGATCTGCGCCGTGGTCGACAGGTCCAGCAGCACGCTGGCCAGCTGGCGGTCATGGGTCTTGATGTTGACCCCGCCGATCAGGTCGGCCGAGTTTTCCTTGTTGGCCAGCCAGCGTGCGGCGGTGGAGCTGGCGCCCTTTTCCGACAGGGCGAACACGGAAGAGCCGCGCGCCGTCGGCTGCACGAAGGCATCCGCATGGATCGATACGAACAGATCGGCCTGCACCTTGCGCGCCTTGACCACGCGCTGGCCCAGAGGCACGAAGAAGTCGGCATCACGGGTCAGCATGACGCGCATGTTGGGGTATTGCTCGATCTTGCGTTTGAGGCGCTTGGCGATGGACAGCACGACGTCCTTCTCGCGGTTGCCGCGCGCGCCGGTAGCACCGGGGTCTTCGCCACCGTGGCCGGGATCCAGCGCGATGGTGATCATGCGGGTCAGCTGCATGCGCGGCTCGTCCGGCACCACCTTGGGGTTGCGCTCGGTCTTGTCTTCCGGCTGCGGCTTGATCTCGGCCAGCGGGGCCGGATCGGGTTTGGGCGGTGCGGCCGGGGCCTGCGCCAGCGGCGGGGTGGCCGGGCTTTCCTTGTTCCACTCGCCCTTCTGGATGAGGGCGGCGATCGGATCGGGCGGCGCGGCCGGGTACAGGTCGATGACGAAGCGGTATTTGTATTCGCCCACCGGGGCCAGGGTGAAGACCTGCGGCTTGATCTCGTCCTTCAGGTCGAACACCAGGCGCACCACGCTGGGCCGGTTCTGGCCCACGCGTACCTGCTTGATGTAGGGGTCGTTGGGCTGGATCTTGGCGACCAGGTCCTTCAGGGTGCTGTTGAGGTCGATGCCCTCGATGTCCACCACCAGGCGCTCCGGGTTCTTGACCACGAAGTGGGTGACCTTGAGGTCGCTGTCGTTTTCCAGCGTGACGCGGGTGTAGTCCTCGGACGGCCAGACACGCACGGCCAGGATCTGCGAAGCCAGAGCGGGCAGGGGAGTGACGACGGAGACGAACAGGGCGCCGCCGGCTTTGAGGATGGTGCGGCGGGTTTTGGACTTCACAGGTTGGGAGCGAATTTCAGTCGAGCGAGGCATTGATGACCCTTGTCGGACAACGCACGCAATTCTACATCACGACCGTCCCCTGCAAGCGACAGGTTGACGTGTATGTCCGGTGGCGGCAACACCGGATCGCCCTTTTCAGGCCATTCGACGATACAGACGGAGTTTTCGTTGAAATGTTCACGAAAACCGGCATCGAGAAATTCTTCCGGGCTGGCCATGCGGTACAGATCGAAGTGGATGACTGTTACCATGCGGCCTGCGAAGGAAACTTCATAAGGCTCCGCCAGCGTGTAGGTCGGGCTCTTGACCCGCCCCTGGTAGCCCGCCGCATGCAGCAGGGCGCGCGTGAGCGCGGTCTTGCCGGCCCCGAGGTCGCCGTGCAGGTAGATCGCCAGGCCCGGCGCCAGCACCTGGGCCAGGTCGGCCCCGAGGCGGGCGGTGGCGGCTTCGTCGGGCAGGTGGAGGTGGAGTCGCTGCATGCTCATGCTGTTCTGGGTCATCCGGGATGGTTCGTTACAAGGTTCTAGTCTGAAGGTTCAAGCGCTCATGTCCATTCACCCCACGCCTGCCGATCCGATCGGGAGCACTGCCATCGCCGATCCCGCCGGCCTGGCGGCGCTGGCGGCCGCCATCAAGGCCTGGGGCCGGGAGCTGGGGTTTGCCGAGGTGCGCATCGCCGATGTCGACCTGTCGCACCGCGAGGCGGGCTTCCAGGCCTGGCTGGACAAGGGTTATCACGGCGAGATGGATTATATGGCAAGCCACGGCCTGAAACGGGCACGGCCGGCCGAACTGGTGCCGGGCACGGTGCGCGTGGTGAGCGTGCGCATGCCCTACCTGCCGGCCGCCGCCGATCCGGATCAGCCCGAGCAACCTGACTGGCGCGCCCGCGAAGAGGCGCGCAGCGCCGATCCGGCGGCCGCCCAGGTCTCGATCTATGCACGCGGACGCGATTACCACAAGGTCCTGCGCGCCCGCCTGCAGCAGTTGGCCACCCGCATCGAGGGCCGCATCGGCCCCTTCGGCTACCGCGTCTTCACCGATTCGGCCCCGGTCATGGAAGTGGCCCTGGCCGAGAAGGCCGGACTGGGCTGGCGCGGCAAGCATACGCTGCTGCTGCATCGGGAGGCCGGCTCGATGTTCTTCCTGGGCGAGATGCTGACCGACCTGCCGCTGCCGGTGGATGAACCGGTCACCTCGCACTGCGGCCAATGCAGCGCGTGCATCACGGCCTGTCCGACGGGGGCCATCGTCGCCCCTTATGAGCTGGATGCGCGGCGCTGCATCTCCTATCTCACCATCGAACTCAAGGGCAGCATCCCGCAAGACCTGCGCCCGCTGATCGGCAACCGCATCTATGGCTGCGACGACTGCCAGCTCTACTGCCCGTGGAACAAGTTCGCCCAGCGTGCCAGCCTGCCGGACTTCGACCCGCGCCATGGCCTCGACCGGGCGAGCCTGGTCGAGCTGTTCGGCTGGAGTGAAGAGGTCTTCCTGAAGAACACCGAAGGCAGCGCCATCCGCCGCATCGGCCATGAACGCTGGCTGCGCAACCTGGCCGTCGGGCTGGGCAATGCGGCCGATGCACCCTCGCACCGTGGCGATGCGGAGATCGTGGCGGCTTTGCGGGCGCGCCTGGATCATCCGTCAGCGCTGGTAGCCGAGCATGTGGCCTGGGCGCTGGCCCGTCATGGAGTCCATGGAGTCGCAGGAGCAGATGGAGTAGAGTGACCCCTCCCAACAAGGAGGAGACACCCCATGCCCAGACTGAATCGTGCCGTCCTGCTGGCCAGCGCGCTGGCTGCGAGCCTGCCGCTGGCGGCCAGTGCCCAGCCCGCATCGACCGAAAAGATCGCCATCCCCGGCCTGCAGCAACGCGCCGAGATCCTCATCGACCGCTGGGGCGTGCCCCACATCTATGCCGCCAGCGAGCGCGATGCCTTCTTCATGCAGGGTTTCAATGCCGCGCGTGACCGCCTGTTCCAGATCGACCTGTGGCGTCGGCGCGGGCTGGGCCAGCTTTCCGAAGTGTTCGGTCCCGCGTATCTGCCTCAGGACCGTGCGACCCGGCTGTTCCTCTACCGTGGCGACATGCGGCGTGAATGGGCTGCCTATGGCCCCGGTGCGGAAAGCGTGGCGCAGGCGTTCGTGGAAGGCATCAATGCGTATATCGATTACGTCTCCCTGCATCAGGAAAAACTGCCTTACGAATTCCGCCAGCTGGGCTATCTGCCGGCCAAGTGGCAGGCCGAGGACGTGGTGCGCATCCGCAGCCACGGCCTCACGCGCAACCTGCAAAGCGAAGTGGCGCGCGCCAAGGTGGCGTGCGCGGCCGATCTGAAATCCGATGAAATCCGCTCCGGCCTGACTCCGCCCTGGACCGCCGGGATGCCCGAGGGCCTGGACCCTTGCCTGCCCAAGGACCTGCTGCAGGTCTTCACGCTGGCCACGCAGGGCGTGCGGATTACCAAGGAGAGCCTGAACGCCGCCACCACGGCAGGCGACAGCCAGCTGGTGCGCATCGAGCCGGCCGTCAATCCGGAAGAGACCATGGAGGGCAGCAACAACTGGGTCATCGCCCCGTCGAAGTCGGCCACCGGCCGCGCCATCATGGCCAACGATCCGCATCGCGCCTATTCGGCCCCGTCGCTGCGCTACATCGCCCACCTGAGCGCACCGGGCATGAACGTCATCGGGGCCGGCGAACCGGCCCTGCCGGGCATCTCCATCGGCCACAACGGCAGCATCGCCTTCGGGTTGACCATCTTCAACATCGATCAGGAAGACCTCTACGTCTACCAGCTCAATCCCGACAATCCACAGCAATACCGCTATCAGGGCCAGTGGGAATCGATGCGCGTACTGCATGAACCGGTGCGCATCAAGAACGGCGCACCCGCCGTGGCCGATCTGAGTTTCACGCGCCATGGTCCGGTGATCTACGTCGATCAGGCCAAACACCTGGCCTACGCGGTACGGTCGGGCTGGCTGGAGCCGGGCATGTCGCCTTACTTCGGCAGCATCGCCTACATGCGCACGCGCAATTTCAAGGACTTCAAGCAGTCCATGCTGAACTGGGGCGCGCCCACCGAGAACCAGGTCTATGCCGACACCAAAGGCAACATTGGCTGGGTGCCGGGCGGGCTGGCACCGAAGCGGCCCAACTGGGACGGGCTGCTACCGGTGCCGGGTGACGGGCGATATGAATGGTCCGGCTTCTGGCGCGGCGACCAGCTGCCCTCGTCCTACAATCCGGCGCAGGGCTGGTTTGCCTCGGCCAACCAGATGAATCTTCCTGCCGATTATCCCTACCGCGAGCGCAAGCTCGGATTCGAGTGGACCAACAATTCGCGCTTCACCCGCATCAGCGAAGTGCTGGCCAGCCTGCCCAAGGTCTCGCTGCAGGATTCGATGCGGCTGCAGAACGATGACCTGGCCATCCCCGCACGCCGCCTGGCCGCCTTGCTCAAGCCCTTGTCCTCCGATGACGCCAACACCCGCGCTGCGCTGGCCATGCTGGGCCAGTGGGATTACGTGGAACGCAGCGAGTCCGCGCAGCCGGCGCTGTACGAAGTCTGGCTCTCGCGCCATCTGGGCAAGGCCTTCAAGGAAGCCGTGCTGCCCAAGTCGGCTGCCGATGCGATGGGGGCGCCTGATACGGCAGTGCTGCTCGATACGCTGGAAAACCCGGTACCCGCCTTCGGCGCCGATGCTGCGCAGGCACGCACCCGGCGCGATCAGATGCTGCTCTCCAGCCTCGGTGCTGCCTGGGCCGAACTGGCCAAGCTGCAAGGCGCGGATCCGTCGCAATGGCAATGGGGCAAGCTGCACCACAACCTGATGGCGCATCCGCTGGCCGATGTGGTGGATGAGGCGACCCGCAAGAAGCTCAACGTCGGACCCATGCCCAAGCATGGCGGGGCCTATTCGCCCAATCAGTCGACCTATCGCGTCAATGATTTTCGCCAGACCAACGGGCCCTCCTTCCGCGTGGTGGTGGACGTAGGCCGCTGGGACAATTCCTGGGCCGTCAATGCGCCGGGCCAGTCGGGCGACCCCGACAGCCCGCACTATCGCGATCTGGCCGACAAGTGGTTGAAGGGCGAGTATTTCCCGCTGCTGTATTCACGCGGGGCCATCGAGAAAGTCACCGAGCACCGCATCGTGGTGCAGCCGGTGCGCTAGACAGCAGGGCTGGCCTGATGCGGCAGGATCAATGCACCAGCGCCAGCCAAACCGGAATGCTCAATGCCGAGAGCAGCGTCCCGAACGAAATGAGGAAGGCCGTGAAGGGCCCGTTGCCGCCCATGCGCGCGGCCAGGATGTAGGCGCTGGAGGCGGTGGGCAGGCTGCAGAACAGCACCACGATGCGCCACTGCAGCGGTGGCAGCTGCAGCAGCATGCCGATCAGGTAAGCGGCCAGCGGCACTGCAACCAGCTTGATGACGATGAACCAGGCCACTACCGGCTTGCTTTCTTTCAAACCCGACAGCCGCAGTCCGGCCCCGACCATCAGCAGGCCCAACGCAATGGAAGCCGCGCCCAGCCGCGAGAGCACCACACTGGCCACTTCCGGCAAATGCAGCCCTAGTGCAGAAAACGTCAACCCGCCAGCAGTCGCCACCAGCAAGGGATTGCGGGCCAGCTCGCGCAGCAGGTTGCTGTTTTTTGCGGCCAGCGCATGGACGGCTGCGATATTGCAGAGGGGCACGCCAAAACCAAGAAGGATGGCCATCAGGCCCGCGCCTTCTTCGCCCGCCATGCGGGTGGCCAGTGCCAGCGCGATATAGGAATTGAAGCGAAAGGCGCATTGCATGCCCGACTCGTAGGTCATGGGCGTGGCGCGCAGGAAGGGTTTGCCCAGCCAGGTCAGCGCGATGCCCACCAGCAGCGCCGCAACGCCCGTCTGCACCATGCCGCCGGTGACCGAGAGATCAACCTTCAGGCGCGCCGTCGAATAAAACAGCAGCGCAGGGAAGAGGATGAAATAGACCAGCTTCTCCATGCCGGCCCAGAATTCTTCGCCCCAGTTGGAAATGCGATGGATCAGCAGGCCCAGTGCAATGAGGCTGAAGTCCGGCAGCAGGAGGTTGAGGATCTCCACGTGCTTACTTCAGCAGGCGTGCCAGCTCGACGGCAGTCTTGACGTTCATCTTGTCGAAGATGTGGGCGCGATGGACTTCCACGGTGCGCATGCTGATGCCCAGCTCATCGGCAATGACCTTGTTCATCTTTCCGGCCAGGATCAGGTCCAGCACTTCGCGCTCGCGCGCGGACAGCGCCGCCAGGCGGCTCTGCACGGCATCCTCGGCACTGCCGGCGCGCGAACTTTCCAGCGCTTCCAGCACGCGGTCCATCAACTGGTTGTCGTTGAAGGGCTTTTCGAAGAAATCGAAGGCACCGTTCTTGAGCATATCCACCGCCATCGGCACATCGCCGTGACCGGTGAGGAAGATCACCGGACGCCGGTGCAGCAGGCCCTTGGTCTTGAGTTCATTGAACAGCGCCACGCCGCTGGTGCCGGGCATGCGCACGTCCAGCAGCAGGCATTCGCCCTCGGCGTCGATGCCGCTGGCATGGGCCAGTGCGCCCAGCACGGCGGCACCGCTTTCATAGCCGATGGCGGCGATATTGCGCGAGCGCGCCAGCCAGGTCAGCGAATCGCGGATGATTTCTTCGTCGTCGACTATGTGCAGCATCGGTATGCGGGGCGGGAATCCAGTGTGGGAGAGGCGTCTCGTTATTGTGGCTGCCCGCTTTGGGCGGGCAGCGAAAACCGGAAGATTGTACCGCCTGCCGGGTTATCGGTGTAAGTGAGCGTGCCGCCGTGGAATTCGATGGTGGTGCGGCAGATGTTCAAGCCCATGCCCATGCCCTCGGCCTTGGTCGAGAAGAAGGGAGAAAACAGGCGCGCCGCCACTTCCTCGGCAATCCCGTGCCCCTGGTCGATCACCGAGACCGTGACCGATTCTGCACCATCGTCATTGCGGGTCAGCTCGGCCGTCACGCGCAGGATGCGGCGCGCCGAGGGCACGGCGGCCATGGCCTGGATGCCGTTGCGGGTCAGGTTCAGGATCACCTGCTCCAGCAATACCTGATCGCCCAGCACCGGCGGCAGCGACTTGGGCACCTGCCATTGCAGCACCACGAAGAACTGCTGGGCCTGCAATTCGATGAGCGGGGCCACGTTGTCCACCAGCTGCCGGATCTGCAGACGCTGGCGCGCCGGTTCGCGCTTCTTGACGAACTGGTGCACGCTGCGGATCACGTGGCCGGCGCGCTGGGCCTGGGTGTGGATCTTTTCCAGCGCCGGCTGCAGCGCCTTGGGATCGGCCTGGCCCTGCTGCATCATGTTCAGCGCCCCGGTGGTATAGCTGGAGATGGCCGCCAGCGGCTGGTTCAGCTCGTGCGCCAGGGTCGAGGCGATCTCGCCCATGCTGGCCAGGCGGGCGCTGGCCTGCAGCTTTTCTTCCTGGGTGCGGTTGAGGTCTTCGGCGCGCTTGCGTTCGGAAATGTCGAGGATGGAACCCATCCAGCCGGTCTGCTTGCCATCCTGGTCCACCAGCGGCGATTCGAAGATCAGCACCGGGAAGCGCTCGCCGTCGCGGCGCTGGAAGATGGTCTCGAATTGCGGCGTGGCGCGCCCGGCCAGCACGTTGGAGAAACGCTCCTGGTATTCATCCATGGCTTCCGGCGCCCAGTAAGGCATGGGCGGGATTTTGCCGACCAGTTCTTCCGCCGCGAAGCCGACCATCTTGCAGAAGGCCGGATTGACGTAGGTGATGCGGCCCTGCAGGTCGCGGGCGCGCATGCCGGTGACCAGTGAATTTTCCATCGCGGCGCGAAACACGGCTTCGTTGAGCAGGGCCTTCTCGGCCTTGGTCCGGCGGTTGATGTCGCGCCACAGCGCCCACAGGCTCCACAGCAGACCCAGCGAGAGCACGATCACCGAGCCCACCAGCAGGTTGGGCAGCAGCTTGGGTGCGCTCTTGGTGCTGTTGGTATGCAGCACCAGCGTCAAGCCCGGCAGCTCCAGTTCACGCCGATGGGTGTAGACGTTCAGGCCCGGTCCGCCCGAGGTGCGGCGTGCCACCACGTTGTCATCGGTATCGGTGAGCGAGATTTCATTGTCCTGGGCGAACCACCACGGCACCATCTCGTTGAGGATGCGTGCCACCGCATAGCTGGCCACCAGGCTGCCGATGTAGTGATTGTCATGGAACAGCGGCACGTGATAGTCCATCAGCATCGGCTCGGCGATGCCGGGCGGGATGGCCGGCGGGCTGTAGAGCGGGCGGCGCATCTGGCGCGCGCGGTCGGCCGTCATCAGCGAGGGTTGCGAGAGGTCCTTGCGGCTGATCGGAAGATCATCGGTTGAAGCGACCGGATGGCCTTCGGCGTTGAACCAGGTCACGCGATAGAACTCGCGGTTGTTGCGCAGCAGGGCGTTCAGGCGGCTGCGGAAATGATCCTGATGCAGGCGGCCGTTGCTGATCTCGCGGCCGATGATGCGCATGCTCTCGTCATCGCGGCTGAGCTGGAAGCGGATCGCCTGTTCCACCCACAGCGAATCGGCGATCAGTTGCTCCAGCCGTTCGCTGGCTTCCATCTGCTGGGCCTGGCGCGGCAGCCAGATCAGCGTGGCCAGGAACAGGCACACCAGTAGGAAAGGGATCAGCCAGCGCATGGTGGTCTTGCGGCCGGAGGCCTGCAGCTGCGAGGCGGCATCGGGCTGGGGAGCGATCGGGGGCGGCGGGACGGTTTTCATGACGCCGCCAGTGTAGCCGCGCCCAAAAGCTTGCGCCAGCTTCCTGCGTGGCGGGAAGTGGACGGCAGGGACATTGTGGTTAACCACACTTGCTCCGTTTTGGTGAGGCCGCGCAAAATTCGCCAGCACAATCCGGTCCCCGCCAAGACCGGCCTTAGTCCATAAAAATTACTAACTAAATCATTTCCATCTCATTGGGGAGACAAGCATGAAACTGAAGTCCATCGTCTTTGCGCTGGCTGCGGCGACTGTCGTCAATGCCGGCCTGGTGGCCAGCGCCTTCGCGCAACAGCCCATCATCATCAAGTTCAGTCACGTGGTGGCCAACGACACGCCCAAAGGCAAGGCCGCCGAGCGTTTCAAGGAGCTGGCCGAGAAGGCCACCAAGGGCCGCGTGAAGGTCGAGGTCTATCCCAACAGCACGCTGTACAAGGACAAGGAAGAACTGGAAGCCCTGCAACTCGGTGCCGTGCAGATGCTCGCGCCGTCGCTGGCCAAGTTCGGTCCGCTGGGCGTGAAGGAGTTCGAAGTCTTCGACCTGCCTTACATCTTCCCCAGCAAGGACGTGCTGTACCGGGTGACCGAAGGTCCGATCGGCAAGGATCTGTTCAAGAAGCTGGAGCCCAAGGGCATCACCGGCCTGGCCTATTGGGACAACGGTTTCAAGGTGATGTCGGCCAACAAGCCGCTGCATCAGCCCTCGGACTTCCGTGGCCTGAAGATGCGCATCCAGTCCTCCAAGGTGCTGGATGCCCAGATGCGCGCACTGGGTGCCAACCCGCAGGTGCTGGCCTTCTCCGAGGTCTACCAGGCGCTGCAGACCGGCGTGGTCGATGGCACCGAGAACCCGCCTTCCAATCTCTATACCCAGAAGATGCATGAAGTGCAGAAGCACGTCACCGTCTCCAATCACGGCTACCTCGGCTATGCGGTGATCGTCAACAAGAAGTTCTGGGACGGCCTGCCCTCCGACGTGCGCACCCAGCTCGAAGGTGCCATGAAGGATGCGACCAAGTACGCCAATGCCATCGCCCAGCAGGAAAACGATGCGGCGCTCGCCGCCGTCGAAAAGACCGGCAAGACTACCGTCTACCGTCTGACCGACGCGCAGAAAGCGGAGTGGCGCAAGGCGCTGCTGCCGGTACAGCAGCAGATGGCCAGCCGCATCGGCAAAGAGCTGATCGACGCCGTCAACAAGGAATCGGCCGCGCTGGGCCAGAAGTAAATCCGTTGGCTCCAACGGGCGCCCGCCTTCGCAATGAAGCGGGCGCATTGCAGACAAGAACAATCCGAACAAGCAATGTCATGGGCTGATACCACTGTGGTATCGGCCTGCTGGCGCAAGGAGACTTCATGAAGTTACTCGACCACCTGGAAGAGTGGCTGATCGCGTTCCTCATGGCCGCGGCCACCTTCATCATTTTCGTGGCGGTGGTACACCGCTACGCCTCGGGCCTGGATATTCCCTGGCTGCAGGACCAGCTCATCCAGATCAACATGAGCTGGGCCCAGGAGCTGTGCATCTTCATGTTCGTGTGGATGGCCAAGTTCGGCGCCGCTTACGGCGTGCGAACCGGCATCCACGTCGGCGTCGATGTGCTCATCAACCGCATGAACACCCCGTGGCGCAACAAGTTCGTGCTCTTCGGTCTGTTTGCCGGCGCGCTCTTTACCGGCATCGTCGGGACCTTCGGTGCCGAGTTCGTCTACGACATCGCGCAGCACGACAGTACTTCTGAAGTGCTGGAATTGCCGATGTGGATCGTCTACCTGGCCGTGCCGCTGGGGTCGTACCTGATGTGCTTCCGTTTCCTCCAGGTCGCGTGGAATTTTTATCGGACCGGCGAATTGCCCAAGCATGACCATGCCCACGTGGAAGGTCTGGACGAAGAAACCAGCGGAGGTAAAGCATGAATGCACTGATCATTTTCGTCTTGCTGTTCGGGCTGATGCTGACCGGGATGCCCATCTCGATCTCGCTCGGCCTGACGGTCCTGACTTTCCTGTTCACGATGACCGACGTGCCGATCCAGTCGGTGGCGCTGAAGCTGTTCACGGGCATCGAGAAGTTCGAGATCATGGCCATCCCGTTCTTCATCCTCGCTGGCAATTTCCTCACTCACGGCGGTGTGGCGCGGCGCATGATCAACTTCGCCACCTCCATGGTCGGTCACTGGCACGGTGGCCTGGCGCTGGCCGGGGTGCTGGCCTGCGCGCTGTTCGCGGCGGTGTCAGGGTCGTCACCGGCGACCGTGGTGGCGATCGGTTCCATCATCCTGCCGGCGATGGTCAAGCAGGGTTTCCCGAATCGCTTCGGCGCGGGGGTGATCACGACTTCCGGCGCATTGGGGATCCTGATCCCGCCTTCCATCGTGATGGTGATGTATTCGGTCTCCACCAATACCTCGGTGGGCAAACTGTTCATGGCGGGCGTGGTACCGGGCTTGCTGCTGGCCTTCCTGTTGGGCCTGACCACCTGGTTCCTGGCGCGCAAGAACAATTATCCGCGTCTGAAGAAGGCGACCTGGGCCGAGCGCGCTGCAGCCTTCCGCAAGAGCGGCTGGGGCCTGTTCCTGATCGTCATCGTCATGGGGGGTATCTACTCTGGGGTGTTTACGCCGACGGAAGCTGCGGCCATGGCGGCGGTGTATGCCTTCTTCATCGCGGTCTTCGTCTACAAGGACCTGAGCCTGAAGCAGGTGCCCAAGGTGCTGCTGGATTCGGCGTCGATGTCGGCCATGCTGCTCTACATCATCACCAATGCGGTGCTGTTCTCCTTCCTGGTGACCAGTGAAAACATTCCGCAGACGATGGCGGCATGGATCACCGATTCGGGACTGGGACCGATCACCTTCCTGCTGGTGGTCAACATCCTGCTGCTGCTGGCCGGTAACGTGATGGAGCCGTCGTCGATCGTGCTGATCCTGGCACCGATCCTGTTCCCGGTGGCGATGAAGCTGGGCATCGATCCGGTGCACTTCGGCATCCTCATCGTGGTCAACATGGAAGTGGGGATGTGCCATCCGCCGGTGGGCCTGAATCTTTACGTGGCCTCGGGCATTACCAAGATGGGCATCACCGAACTGACCATCGCGGTCATGCCATGGCTGCTGACCATGCTCGGTTTCCTGGCGCTGGTGACCTACTGGCCGGGCCTGTCGCTGTGGCTGCCGAACCTGATCTACAACTGATCCGCAACCACGCCATGAGACGATGAAATCGGCGCCGCCACCGGGCTTGCACCAGGCCGGTGCCGATTTCGTCAGATGTCTGTCAAGTTGCTGAAAAGTATGTTGGTTTTGCCCTGAAAAAGTGCTTTGAGACGGCACAAAGTGCTGCTAAAGTGCGTGCTTTGCTGAATCGGCGCCGTGTATTTGCCGCCCTGGCAATCGAGTTTTGTTTTAGGTTTTTCTAGTGAGTTGTTGATGTACTTGCCTTGGCGGCGACCCCTCCGACACATCGGTCCGGGCGTGGCGAGGCAGCACCGAATACAAAGCGGGTGGTGCATAACAAACGGTATCAATACCGGGAAACTGAGGAGACGTGCATTCGATTGAAACCGTTCAAACGGTCGGGAATGCATCTGGAGTATTTTGAAGGCGCATCCGCGGATGCGCCTTTTTTCTTTGTGTCGCGTGGTGCTGATGATGTGTATAAATCGTTTATACGGTTTATATGTTTTACCTCCCGCACGCCGCCGTCAGCCCAGCACACGCTCCCCGTGTGGCGTCAACACCACAGCACGCAGGCTGGCCTGCTTTCCTTCCTGCAACACGATACGCGCATCGTCCAGTCCGATGGCCCGGCATGCGGCCTGCAGATCCTGCGCGGCGGGATGTTCCAGAACCAGTTGCTGCAAACGGCATCCGCGGTCGGGCAGGGCGCTGGCCGGGTGCGGCTGGCTGAGCCACTGGATCAGCGACGGCATCACGCCCTCGCAGGCCAATGTTCCATCGGCGGCGATGGTGATGAGCCAGTCCAGCGCACCGCGGCTCATGGGTTCGATCACGCCCGGTGAAACGGGGCTGGCCGCCACGGCCGCCGCGATATCGCTGGTGCGGGCCACCCAGTGCGCCAGGCGGGGCGCAGCGTCCTTGCCCAGATGATCCATGCCGAACCAGCGAGGCCGCTCGGGCGCATCGGCGTTGGGGTCGATGGTGATGACTTCGAGGTAGAAGCCTTCGCCCAGCGACAGCAGTGCATTGTGCGTTCCCAGCCGCACGTGCTGGCCGCCGATGCGCGGTGCCATGGAAACGCCCAGGCACTGTTCCACCCAGGCCATGCCGGATTTGAGCGTGGGGGCGGTGATGACCAGGTGGTCGGGTTCGGTGTGCAAGGGGGCGGTGCTCATGCGGTCTCCATCAAGTTTTGCCTGATGGTATCAAGCCCGCGCGTGAATTGCTTACAATAGCTGCCCCAGGTCCACGCCACGGCTCCCGATGACCCCAGCAGATTCTCCACTGACCGCCCTGTTCTCCGCCGTAGTGCATACGCCCTTCGGCGGCATGGGGGTGCGCACCCAGGCCGGGGCCGTGGTCGAGATGGTTTACCTGCCGCCGCATTACGCCGAGAAGGACGCTACCGATGCCGTGGCCGCGCAGGCAGTGCAGCAGATCACGCGTTACCTGGCTGACCCCGCTTTTCGTTTCGAACTGCCGCTGCTGAGCGTGGGCAGCGCCTTCCAGCAGCGCGTCTGGCATGCCATTGCCGAGATTCCCTGTGGTCAGGTGCTGACCTATGGCCAGGTCGCCAAGCGCATCCAGTCCGCGCCGCGCGCGGTCGGACAGGCTTGCGGGGCCAACTGGTATCCGCTGGTGATTCCCTGTCATCGGGTGACGGCGGCGGGCGGCCTGGGCGGCTTCTCGCATCATGACGATGAGGATGGCTTCCACCTGGAGGTCAAGCGCTGGCTGCTGCGCCATGAAGGCGTGGCGGGATACTGAAGAAGTCGCATGGGACGCACCACACCAAAGATCGAAGCCCCGTCCGTGAGCCGCGAGGCCATCGACGAATTCTGTGACAGCCTGTGGCTGGAAGATGGCCTGTCCAAAAACACGCTGGAAGCCTATCGGCGCGACATGACTCTGTACGCGCACTGGCTGTATCAGGAGCGCGCCAAGGCCCTTTACGATACGCAGGCCGAAGATCTCAACGCCTATTTCGCGGCGCGCCACGATGAGACCAAGCCCAGTTCCTCCAATCGCCGCCTGGCGGTATTGAAACGTTTCTTCCAGCTGGCCCTGCGCCAACATCACGTCACCGCCGATCCCTGCCTGAAGCTGCGCTCGGCGCGCCAGCCGCAGCGCCTGCCCAAGACCATGTCGGAGGGGCAGGTGGAAGCGCTGCTGGCCGCGCCCGATGTGTCCACGCCGCTGGGCCTGCGTGATCGCGCCATGATCGAGCTGATGTATGCCAGCGGCTTGCGGGTCTCGGAACTGGTGACCTTGAAGAGCATCGAGGTCGGCATGAACGAAGGCGTGCTGCGCGTGACCGGCAAGGGCAGCAAGACGCGCCTGGTGCCCTTCGGCGAGGAAGCCGGTGCGTGGATGGCGCGCTACCTCGCCGAGGCGCGCAGCCAGATCCTGCAGGGACAGATCGATGATGCGCTCTTCGTGACCGCACGGGGCGGGCCGATGACGCGCCAGATGTTCTGGACCCTCATCAAGAAATACGCGCTGCAGGCCGGTATTACGGTGCGCCTGTCGCCGCACACGCTGCGGCATGCCTTTGCCACGCACCTGCTCAACCATGGGGCCGACCTGCGCGTGGTGCAGCTGCTGCTGGGCCATGCCGATATTTCCACGACGCAGATTTACACCCACGTCGCACGCGAACGCCTCAAGCAACTGCATGCCGCACATCACCCCCGCGGCTGATCTTGCGGCATAATGTGCGCCCATGACGGCCCGGCCGGCCTGTGCGGCCGGTCAGTGTACCGTCAGGAAGAGACCGATGAGCGCCAAGAAAGAACACATCTCCGAAACTCCCGCCACGCAATTCCTGCGCAAGCAAGGCGTGGCGTTTACCGAGCATCCCTACGCCTACGAGGAGCACGGCGGCACCTCGGTGTCCTCGCGCGAATTGGGCGTGGATGAGCATGCGGTCATCAAGACCCTGGTGATGCAGGACGAAGCCGCCAAGCCGCTGCTGGTACTCATGCATGGCGACTGCAAGGTCTCCACCAAGAATCTGGCGCGCCAGATCGGCTGCAAGTCGGTCGAGCCGTGCAAGCCGGAGGTGGCCAACCGCCACTCGGGCTTCCTGATCGGCGGTACTTCGCCCTTCGGCACGCGCAAGACCATGCCGGTCTATGTGGAGTCGACCATCCTCGAACTGGACAAGATTTACATCAACGGCGGACGGCGCGGTTTCCTGATCGGCATCGATCCGGCGGTGATCCTGAAGGTGTTGCCGGCCAAGGCGGTACAGTGTGCGCTGGCCGATGCGGCGTGAACCGTCACGCTCACACTTGACGACACTTGACGCGTGCTGACGCCGCTCCCCGATAACAGAGACAACAGAAAGCAAAAGCAGAAAGCCCCACCTCATGTACAACATCCTCTTTGCCATCGCGGCCTACCTGATCGGTTCACTGTCCTTTGCGGTGCTGGTGTCCAAGCTGTTCGGCCTGTCCGATCCGCGCACCTATGGATCAAAGAATCCGGGCGCGACCAATGTCCTGCGCAGCGGCAACAAGAAGGCCGCCGCGCTCACCTTGCTGGGCGATGGCTTCAAGGGCTGGCTGGCGGTGTGGCTGGCGCAGAAATTCGGTCCGCACTATGGCGTGGACGATACCGGCATCGCGCTGGTGACGCTGGCGGTCTTCCTCGGGCACCTGTGGCCGGTGTTCTTCCGCTTCGTCGGCGGCAAGGGCGTGGCTACTGCACTGGGTATCCTGCTGGCGCTGAACCCGTGGCTCGGTCTGGCCACGCTGGCGACCTGGCTGGTGGTGGCCTTCGCTTTCCGTTATTCCTCGCTGGCAGCGCTGGTGGCAGCGCTGTTTGCACCGTTCTATTACGGCCTGCTGTTCGGCACTACCGATGGCATCCTGCTGGCTGTGGTCGCCATGGCGGCACTGCTGATCTATCGCCATCGCA
This sequence comes from Herbaspirillum sp. Her4, assembly GCF_057961335.1. Classification (NCBI taxonomy): domain Bacteria; kingdom Pseudomonadati; phylum Pseudomonadota; class Betaproteobacteria; order Burkholderiales; family Oxalobacteraceae; genus Herbaspirillum; species Herbaspirillum sp. Her4. Next base: position 1,985,273 of record NZ_CM176330.1, read on the forward strand.
AGAACATCGGCAATCTGCTGGCGGGCAAGGAAAGCCGCATTGGCGACAAGAAGAAGGCGGCCAAGTAAGCCTGCCGATTGGAATGAAAAGAAGGGCCGCAATTTGCATTGCGGCCCTTTTTGTTGATGGTGCGTTCTCGTCCTCACGATTGATCGGCACCAGGCCGTTGACCGGATAAGGGATAAGTTTTGCGGAGTTGAACGAACCGGGATACTGAGAGTGGTACTACCGTGTGGCAGCCTCCGGACGGCAAGGGACGGTGGGGCAGACGGAGAGAAGCAATTCTGCGTGCATGTCAAGAATCAATGTTTGCCAAGCACGGCCGACCCTATTGTTTCCCTTCAACCCGCGTGCTGTTTAATACGCCCACACCCAATACTGCCGTAGAGATACCAATGATCTTGATGAGATTGGCGCTGTCTTTGAGCAGCCATACCCCAAGAAGTGTGGACAATACAGGCGTCAGCAGCGAAAAGGGCGCCAGCTTGCTCACCGGATAGCGTTCCAGCTGGCGGTACCAGATCCAGTAGCCGAGTACGGATGAACCCAACGCACAATAGGCCGTGGCCAGCCATGCATGCCAACTGGCCTCCATGACGGCATGAGCCTGCCCGTGTTCAAACATCCACGATGCCAGCAGCACCTGCGGTACGCCCAGCAAGGAAGACCAGCACATCATCGCCATCAGATCGGGGATACGGGCGTGCTTGACGATGATGTTCGAGGCCGCCCAGGCGAGTGCACTGCCCAGCAGCAGAAATGAGGCGAGTGCTCCGGGCATCGAGGGGCTGAAGGTAAGGATGGCCACGCCCATCAGCGAGACGGCCAGACCGACCCAATGACGACGTGCCATCGTTTCGTCGAACAGCAGCACGCCCAGAACGATCGCCAGTGGCGTTCCCATCTGCAGCAGGATGGCACCGGTGCCCGCCTCCGCCATGCCCAGCCCGATGAACATCAGAGAAAAATGCAAGGTCGAGAACGTGGCCGACAGCATCACGATCCACTTCCATTGTGTCCGCGCGATGCGCCACGGCGGCGCGAAGGGCAGCAACACGATACCGACCATGGCCAGCCGCATGGCCGTCATCAACAAGGGCGGCAGTTCAGCGACACCGGCTTTGACGGCGATGATGTTGCCCGCCCACACCGCGATGGCGATGAGGACAGCAAAAAGATCCTTGGGAGACATGAGATGGGAAATAAAGCGAGACGGGGGGCTATAGACCACCGTGACAACGGCAACCTGCGAAGACCGGAAAGAAAAAGGGGATTGGCAAGTGCCGCCAATCCCCGAAAAGTCACCACACTCAGGTGACACTGCCTCAAGCAACTTCCAGGGGATGCAAAGACAACAATCAGGGCATGGGCTGGAACTTCAATTCGCTCAGCGGTGCGATTTTTTCAGTACGGGTGATGCCATAGCGGGTATCCGGACCGAGCCACTTGTCCCAGATCTTCTTGAATTCACCCGAACTCTCCAATGCCATCAGGCCCTTGTTGACCGCCGCCGCAAAGGCAGGCTCGCCCTTGCGCATGCCGGCTCCGATCGGTTCCAGCGCCATCGGTTCGCGCAGGATCGCTAGTTCGTTAGGACTGCCCTTGGTCTCCTGGGCATACTGGATGGCCGTCATCATGTTGGTGACGAAGCCGTTCACCTTGTTCTGCTGCAGGGCCAGATAGGCCGATCCGGAATCCTGGAAGGTCACGGCCTGGCCATTCTTGACCGACATGTAGATCGACTGTTCCGAGGTCGATCCCTTGGCTGCACTGATGCGCTTGCCTTCGAAATCAGCCAGAGTCTTGCCGGCGTCGGCCTTCTTGACCAGCAATACCTCCTTGGTGATGTAGTAGGCATTGCTGAACTCGATCTGTTCGCCGCGGGTCTTGGTGTAGGCCAGGTTGGCGATGACCAGATCGACGCGTCCCATCTTCACTTCCGAAATGCGCGCCTCGACCGACAAGGGCTTGAGCGTGGGCTTGAGGCCCATTTCCTTGGCCAGCGCGTTGCACAGGTCCACATCCATCCCCACCAGCGCGCGCGTCTTGGGATCGGGATACGAGAACGGAACGACATCCGCATAGACGCCACAGATCAACTCCTTGCGTGCCTGGACCTCTTGCAACTGGTCCGCGTTGGCCTTCGGGATGATGCCGATCGCGCTACAGAACAGGAAGGCACCAGCGATGCGATTCAATTTCATGATGTAAGGCTCCTCAGTTTTTCTTGGAACAGGTCTTGATGAATGATTGCCCCTGCCTGCCGGCAGGAGACCTTGGGTCGAATCCGCTTGATCAGGACGAATTCCGTGGACTGCAACTTGTTGCCGGTGGCGTACCGCGCGACTCAGTGCGAGCGCAGGTCGGAAAGGAAACGCTGCGCGCGCGGATGTTCCGGGCTGGTGAAGAACTTCTCGGGCGTAGCTCGTTCGAGGATGGTCCCTGCATCCATGAACCAGACCTGGTCGGCCACTTCCCGGGCAAATCCCATTTCATGCGTGACGCACATCATGGTCATGCCATCGCGCGCCAGACTCTTCATGACGTTGAGCACTTCGCCCACCATTTCGGGGTCCAGCGCCGAGGTGGGTTCATCGAAGAGCATGGCCGGCGGGTCCATGGCCAATGCCCGGGCGATGGCCACACGCTGCTGCTGGCCGCCGGAGAGCTGGCCCGGGAAGGAGTCGGCCTTGGATGACAGGCCCACGCGCTCCAGCAAGCTCATTGCCTTTTCGCGCGCTGCCTGGCGCTTGAGACCGTTGACCCGGGTTGGCGAAAGGATGATGTTGTCCATCACCGACAGATGCGGAAACAGGTTGAATTGCTGGAACACGAAACCCACGCGGGTACGGAACTTGTTCAGGTCAAGTCCGGCGGCATTGACGTCCTGGCCATCGAAGGCAATCTGTCCTTGCTGGATGTCCTCGAGACGGTTGACCGTCCGGATCAGGGTAGACTTGCCGGAGCCCGAGGGGCCGCAGACAACCACGACCTCGCCACGCTTGACCTGGGCATTGACGTTGACCAGGGCATGGTAATTGCCGTACCACTTGTTGACGTCAGTGAAGATAATCATGAATTCTCCTTGCTTGCTGCCGCGGGAAGCGCGGTCATGGACAGCTTGCTGCCAACATCCGGCTTGTTCTTGCGTGCCCTGCCGGCGCGCTTGTTGGTAATGCGGCGCTCGATGTAATCCGCCAGCTCCGTAAAGGAGAAACACAGGACGAAATAGATCAGGGCCAGTAGTGAAAAGACCGCCAGCGGTTTGGTCAGCAACTGGTTGTTGACCTGATTGGCTGCGAAGGTCACCTCGGGCACGTTGATCACGTAACCCAACGAGGTTTCCTTGATGGTCGAGACGAACTGGCTGATCATGCTGGGCATCATGTTGTACAAGGCCTGCGGCAGGATCACGAAGCGCAGCGTGCGGAAATACCCCAGCCCCAGTGCACGCGAAGCTTCGAGCTGTCCTTTGGGCAGCGCTTCGATACCGGCGCGGATGACCTCGCAGAGGTAGGCGCTCTGGTAGATCACCAGGGTACACAGCATGGTGGTGAAACCGGTGATGGTCCGGCCGATCAGCAAGGGCAGGAAGAAATACACCCAGAAGATCACCATGATCAGTGGAATGCCGCGGATGGTGTAGACCAGCATGGTTGCCGGAACACGGAATGCGGCCATCGGACTGATGCGGGCCAGGGCCAGCAGGATACTGACCGGAAAGGCAAGGCCCAGACCCAGCAATGAAAGGATCAGGGTGATGGCCAGTCCGCCCAGTGCACCGTGCGGATATTGCCCGAGCAGCAGCAGTTCCCAGTAGTTGTGCAGGATATCGAACATGATTTAGCGGCTTCCTGGAATCTTGTAGTGACGCGAGATTGCCTCGCCTGCTGCCATCAGTGCCAGGGACAGGGCCAGGTAGCCGACACTGGCGATGAGATAGGCTTCAAAGGTGCGGAACGTGTAGTTCTCCAGTTGGCGCGTGGCGTAGGTCAGCTCGGCCACACCAATGGCCATGGCCAGACTGGTGTTCTTGAACAGCAGCACGGTATGGTTGATCAGGGGCGGCACCGCAATGCGCAGTGCCTGCGGCAGGATCACGAAACGCATGGTGCGCAGATAGCTCAGACCCAGTGCCCGCGAGGCTTCGAACTGGCCCGCCGGAATCGCCCGCAGGCCGCTGCGGATGTCTTCCGATACATAGGCGGCCATGCACAAGCCGATGGCAATGACGGAGTAGAGGAATTCACCGTTGAACTGGTTGATCCACATCTGGGCGTCGTCAGGCAGCAAGGAGGGCAGCGCGAAATACCACATCATGATCTGCACCAGCATCGGTACATTGCGGTGGTAGGCCACGAAGCACGATACGATGCCCATGGCAAGCCGGTGACCGCTCATGCGCATGGTGGCCAGCAAGGTCCCCAGCAGCATCGCCACGAGCCAGGACGCAACCGTCAGCTCCAGGGTAAGCAGCAGGCCCTTGACCAGCAAGTCGGCATATTGCCCTTGCAGGACGGCTGCAAAATTGAGGTTGAGGTTAATGGCGTTTCTCCTTTACTGATGCGCCCACGGTATGCGTGTTGGCAATGACAACTCGTTTGCAGAGAGAATACGCGGTTCAAAAACGATAAGAAAAGACGCTTTTCATCTGATCCGATAAGTTTCTGAAATGGTGGTGCATCCTTCGTCTCTGGTGGTGCAGCAAGCCCCATTTTGGGGCTGTCCGAGCTCGCGGCCGGTCACGATCTGGCGCGTGCAAGTACGCGGCCATGGCGTATTGCAAGAATCACGCGCATGGCGGCAACCGGCATCAGCAAACGCGTCAGCGACGCAAACGAGAGGGACTGGAGAGCAGTTCCGGATTGACCGGGGTCGGTACCGCCGGTACCGGTGCGGCACAGACGGCTTCCAGGTTGCGTACTGCCAGCAGTGCCATGGCGCGTCGCGTCTGGATGGAGGCACTGCCGATGTGCGGGGTCAGGACCACATTGGGAATGTCCAGCAGGTCCGGCCGCACATTGGGCTCACCCTCGAAGACATCCAGTCCGGCTGCGGCGATCGTGCCGGCGCGCAGCGCCTGGGCCAGGGCGGCATCATCGATGACGCCGCCGCGTGCGATATTGACCAGGGTGGCGGTGGGCTTCATCAGCGCCAGTTCCGCAGCACCGATCGCATGATGGGACGAAGCAGAGTAGGGGACCACTACGATCAGGTGATCTGCTTGCGACAGCAACGTCTGGCGATCCACATAGGCCGCATTGCAGGATTGTTCGACCAAGGGATCCAGGCGACTGCGGTTGTGATAAATCACACGCATGCCGAAACCATGCGCGCCGCGCCGTGCAATGGCCTGGCCGATGCGGCCCATGCCGAAGATGCCCAGGGTACTGCCGTGGACGTCGGCTCCCAGCAGCATGTCGTAGATCCCCGTCTTGTTCCATTGCCGCGCGCGCACGTAGCGATCGGATTCGGCGATTCTGCGCGCGGTGGCCATCAGCAAGGCGAAGCCGAAATCCGCCGTGGTCTCGGTGAGCACGTCCGGGGTATTGGTGACCAGTACGCCGCGCTGGTTGCAGGCCTCTACATCAATGTTGTTGTAGCCCACGCCGACGTTGCACACTGCGCGCAATTGCGGACAGGCATCCAGCAATGTGGCATCGATGCGGTCGCTGCCATGGGTCACCGCGCAGACCTTGCCTTGAAGGCGTGCGATGAGCTCAGGCTGGCTCCACAATACGTCCTGTTGATTGTCGAGTACGTCGAAGCGTGTCTGCAGGCGCTCCAGGATGTCCGGGAAGGTCGCCCGGGTAACGGCGATGGCTGCTTTCATCTGGTGTGTCTCCGATATCGTTTTATTTATTGACACCTGCGCGCAAACGCCATTTGGCGCAGGTGGTGTTACACGTGCAGAAATGACGTCAGCCGGCGCTGTTGGCTTCGAGCGCGTCAATCCAGGAACGGTCGTAGCGGCCTTCGCGGATGGCGGTCATGGTGTCTTGTTCGCGCTGGATCTGTTGCAGCGCCTTTTCGATCAGGTACGAGGCTTCGGTCTGGGCGAATGCGACGATACCGTCTTCGTCGGCCACGATGATATCGCCCGGATTGATGACCAGGCCGTCGATGCTGACCGGGACATTGATTTCGCCGGGGCCGCATTTGTACGGACCTTTATGCGTCGCTCCACGGGCAAATACCGGATAGCCCATCTCACGAATCCCTGCCACGTCGCGAATGGCACCGTCGATCACGAGTCCCGCAATGCCGATGGTGCGGGCGTAGGTGGTCATGATTTCGCCCATCAGCGCCTGGGTCGTATCACCGCCACCGTCGATGACCATCACGTCACCCGGGCGGCAGTAGTCGAAAGCGCGATGGATGGCGAGATTATCCCCGGGGCGCACGCGTACCGTCACGGCGGTACCGACCAGTTGCTCGCCCTGATACATGGGACGCAGGTTGGAGGTGCCCGCCAGGCGGCGCATGTTGTCGCTGATGAGTGCCGACGGGATGCTCTTGAGCTGCTCGATGATGGCCGCAGGGGCCTGCGGCGAAGACGGATTCTTGCGTGCGCCGATATGTTCCATGATATGGATTCTCTCTCTGGTGGAAATGAAGGCCGCCGGACTCAGTCCTGCGGCTTGATGGTGGTCAGGCCGCCCGGTACCTGCAGCGTCGGGAGGATTTCGATGTTGCTGATGTTGACGGCGATGGGGGCCGAGACGGCAAAGGCGATGGCATCCGCAATGTCCGAGGCCTGCGGAAGCTCGAAGCCGTCGATGAATTGTTTGCGTGCGGCCTCGATATCGCCATGCACATGTCCGAAGATATCGGTGGCCACGCGGCCGGGGCAGATCTCGGTGACGCGCACCCGCTTGCCGGTGGCATCGACCCGCAGCTGGCGTGAGAGGGCGTGGATGCCGGCCTTGGTGGCGTGATAGATGGAGTTGCCGTTGAAGTTGTAGATGGCGGCAATCGAGCTGATGTTGACGATGTGGCCCCGATCACGTTCGACCATGCCGGGCATGATCAGGCGGACCAGGTGCAGGACCGCTTGCAGGTTGATTTCGACCTGCGCGTCGACGTCACTCTCGCTGGCATTGAGGATCGAACCCGGTGTTGAAATGCCGGCATTGTTGACCAGGACGTCGAACTGGTATTGCTGTGCCAGGTGAGTCAATGCGGGCAGGTCACGGACGTCGGCCACATGCGGGATGCAACCGGTACGTGCCGCAAGTTCCTTGAGCGCCCCTTCGCTGCGGGCCAGTGCGTGCACCTCCAGTCCTTCCTTGCAGAAACGTTCGACGATGGCTGCGCCCATGCCGGTGGAGGCACCCGTGACCAGTGCGGTCTTGTAATCAGAAAAAGGCATGTGAAGATCTCCAGTATGAGGGCCGCCACTTGGGCAGCCCGCTGAGTTGAATATAGCGCGCAGGCGCGGTTCGGACTAAGACGGATTGGCTTTGAGGGGATAAGCACTGCTTATGTCCAGCCAGGCCAATACGTTACAGTAGCTGGCTCACCGGCGTGACGCTGCCCCCGGCCTCTTCGATGGCACCGCGGATGGCGCGCGCCAGGGCCACGGCACCCGGCGTATCGCCGTGCACCAGGATTTGCTTTACCGGCATGGGCAGCGGCGTCCCGGTAATGGAGGCGATGCTGCCGGTACGCAGGAGCTCCACCACACGCTGCAGTACGGCTTGCTTGTCCTCGATGACGGCACCGGGCAGCTTGCGCGAAACCAGGGCCCCCTGGTCGTCGTAGGCACGGTCGGCCAGGAAGGCCGTGGCGCACGGCAGGCCGTGGCGTACGGCTGCGCGTTCGATGGCCGTATTGGTCGAGACGCTGATGATGATCTCGGGGTCGAATTGCGCGATCGCGCTGAGCAGCGGTTCGGCCAGCGCATCATCGGCGGCCGCCATATTGCCCAGTGCACCGTGGAAGCTCATGTGTCCTACCCGGCAACCGGCTGCCCGGGCCAGGCCGGAGAGTGCGCCCAGCTGGTAGAGCACGTATTTGGCCAGTTCCTGCGGATCGGCCTGGATCACTCGCCGGCCGAAGCCAAGCATGTCTGGAAACCCGACGTGGGCACCGATATCGATGCCGCGAGCGGCAGCCTGGCGCAAGGTGCGGTCCATGATCACCGGGTCGCCAGCGTGGAAGCCACAAGCAATATTGGCCGAGGTGATGATGTCCATGAGTGCCTCGTCATCACCCATGCGGTAGTGGCCGTAGCCTTCGCCGATGTCGGCATTGAGATCGATCTTCATGTGTATCCTTGGTTTCCCGAATGCAACGCGATTGTCGCTCAGGCGTCAATTTCAAAAAGCGGCGTACCGTAGCCGACCAGGCCTTGCGCTGCCGTGAGGCTGCGTACCGAGCCAGCGTCCTGGCTGGTGACCGGCAGGTACAGTTCATCGGCCTGGATCAGTGCGAGGATGTCACCCGGTTTCACCACACTGCCGTTGGTCACGAAAGGAGCGGAGCGCAGCGGATGTTGCGTGACGAGATGACCGAAACCAGGTGCCATGACCTGGGTTGTCTTGTCGCCCTGCGAGACTGTCGGCAGCGCTGCCTCAACCCGGCTATCCAGGTGAGCCGGTCCCTCCAGGCGTACGCGCTCTCCCGGGCGGCGCAGTTCCAGTACCGCCAGCCGGCCCTGCTCCGTCAGTGTGACCAGCGCCTGTAATTGTTCAATGTCCATGGCCACCTCAGCTGTTCCAGATCTTGCGTTGCATCTGCACCGCTTGTTGCAATTGCGCGAGATAGAGCGCCTTTTCTTCCAGCGCGGCGCTGGCCTGCGCATGGTCCACCCGAATGAAACGCAGTGACTGGCCAATGCGCGTCTGCCCCAGACGCCACAGGTCGGCTTCGATGACGGTGCCCACCTTGGGATAGCCGCCTGAAGGCTGGGCATCGCGCAACTGAATGATGGGCTGCCCGCTGTGGGGTACCTGGATCACGCCGGGCACGATCCCGTGCGAGCGCATTTCCATGGGACGCGCCGCCTGCAGTCCCGGTCCTTCGAGACGGTAGCCATAACGATCGCTTTGCGGGGTGACCTGCCAAGGCTGCTGCCAGAACGCCTCCAGCGATTGCGCCGTATAGCCCTCATATTCGCCCGCCGGAAGTACGCGCACGGGGATCTGCTCCTGGCTTCCTGACAGTGTCAGCGGCAATCCCAGTTGCGGTGGACGCACGCCGAAGCCGCTGGAAGAAATGCCCGATACCGGCGTCAACTCACCTTGGCGGAAGGCTGTCTTGAGGGCATCTCCCTTCTTCAGCGGGCGGCCTTCGAAACCACCGAAGTTGCCGCGCATCTGCGTGCTGCGCGACCCCAGTACCGGCTCGACATCGATTCCCCCGGCCACGCTCAGGTAAGCGCGCGCACCGCTGCGCGGTACGCCCAGCGCCAATACCTGCCCCTGGCGAGCCTGCCGGCACCACCAGGGTGGAACGGGCTGGCCATCCAGCGTGGCTTCGCAGTCGGCACCGGTCAGCGCAAAATCGGCATCGGTGGTGAAGCGAACGCGAAACGGCAGAATCGGGACCTCGATCCCGGCAGCATTGCTGTCATTGCCCAGCAGGATATTGCCGATGGCCAGTGCCAGGTCGTCCATGGCTCCCGAGGTGCCGACGCCATAGCGCAATACGCCGAACCGTCCGAGGTCTTGCACGGTGCTCAGTGCACCGGTGGCCAGGATCTCGATCATTTGATTACCTTTGCAATGTTGAAGCGGATCGTATCGCCCGGTGCCAGGATGGCTGGCGGTTCCCGGTGCGGATCGAAGAAACGCATCTGCGTGTGGCCGATGGTGTTCCAGCCACTGGGGCCATCCGAGGCCGACACGCCGGTCTGTTCGCCGCCGATGGAGACCGAGCCGCCAGGCAGGCGTACCACCGGCACCTTGCGCCGGGGGGTAGCAATACGAGGGTCCATGCCGCCCAGGTAACAGTAGCCAGGATGGCTGCCCAAGGCATAGACGGTGTACAGCGGTGCCGCATGCATCTGCACGATGTCATCCACGGACAGCCCGGTATGGGCCACGGCGTCGGCCAGGTGCGGGCCACCCTCCCCGCCATAGATCACATCGAGCGCCAGGTGCCGGCCCTCGATGTGCAATTCGACCGATTCTTCCCATGCCCGGCGCAATGCGCCTTCCACGCTGGCGATGTCGGACGGCGGCTGGCGCAGTACCAGCATCAGGTTGGCCATGCCGGGGACGACTTCGGCGACCTCGGGCCAGTCTGCGAGGCGCTGGGCCAGGTCCCAGATACGGCGCTGCTGCGGCAGGTCCATCGCGCCCGGCGCCTCGAACAGGACGGCCTTGGCGCCCAGCAGGCTGATCTTCAGGGCATGGGCATCGCTGCCCGGTTGCGTTGGCGGCGGGATTTCTCTGAGCTTGGTCGATGGTTTCACGGTGCGCTCCGTTGCTTGAGCCAGTGTTCAAGGTGATGGATGTTGACGCCCCCTGCAGCAAAGCCGGGTTCAGTCATCAGGTCGCCATGCAGCGCCAGGTTGGTGCTCACACCGCTCACCCGCATCTCTGCCAGCGCACCGCGCATGCGGGCCAGCGCCTCCTCGCGGGTGGGCGCATGCACGATCAGCTTGGCGATCATGGAGTCATAGTAGGGCGGTACCGTATAACCGACGCCTGCATGGGAATCGACTCGTACACCGTGGCCGCCGGGCAGTTCCCACGTGCTGATGGTGCCGGGCGAGGGCGCGAAGGTATAGGGATCCTCTGCGTTGATGCGGCACTCGATGGCATGGCCATGGCACTGGATATCCTGCTGCCGCAGGGGCAATACCTCGCCGCTGGCCACCCGTAGTTGGGCCTGCACGATATCGATGCCGCTGGTCATTTCGGTGACCGGGTGTTCGACCTGCAAGCGCGTGTTCATTTCGATGAAGTAGAAGCGTCCATCTTCGAAGAGGAATTCAAATGTGCCGGCACCGCGGTAGTCGATCTGCCGGCAGGCTTCGACGCAGCGCTGACCCACCTGCTCCAGCAATGCGGAGGCGATACCGGGCGCTGGCGCTTCTTCCATGACTTTCTGGTGACGGCGCTGCATCGAGCAATCACGCGCGCCCAGCCAGAAGGCATTGCCGTGGTTGTCGCACAGGACCTGGATTTCCACGTGGCGGGGATGCTGCAGGAATTTCTCCATGTACAGCTCCGGATTGCCGAAGGCGCGGCGCGCTTCTTCACGCGTCAACGCAACGGCCTCGGCCAGCTCGCTCTCCTGCTGGACCACGCGCATGCCCTTGCCACCGCCTCCACCCGCTGCCTTCACGATGACCGGATAACCGATATCGCGGGCCATTTGCTTCAGTGCCTCGATATCGGCGGGCAATGCGCCATCGGAGCCCGGTACGCACGGCACACCCGCGGCGAGCATCGCCTGCTTGGCCGCGATCTTGTCGCCCATGACGCGGATGGACTTTGCCAGCGGACCGATGAAGACAATCCCGGCATCCTCCAGCAACTGCGCGAATTCGGCGTTCTCGGACAAGAAACCGTAACCGGGATGGACGGCATCGGCACCGCACAGGCGTGCGGCCTGGACGATGGCGTGCTTGTTGAGATAGCTGTGGGTGGGGTGGGCACGTCCGATGCACAGTGCCTGATCGGCCAGGCGCACGTGACGGGCACCGGCGTCGGCCTCGGAGTAGACCGCTACGGTAGCGATGCCCAGCTCGCGGCAGGCGCGCTGGATGCGCAGGGCGATTTCGCCACGATTGGCGATGAGAACTTTCTTGAGCATGAATGTGTGGGGTGAATGAGCGAGGGCGATCCTGGCCGGGGTCAGGCGAGGCGGAACAGGGCCTGGCCGACCTTGACCTCGCTGCCCGAACTCACCAGTACCTCTGCAATGCGGCCGGACTGGTCGGACTCGACCGTGTTGAACATCTTCATGGCTTCGATCACGCATACCACCTGTTCCAACTGCACTTCGTCGCCGATCTGCACGAACGGAGATTCGCCCGGAGCAGGTGTGAGATGGAAGATGCCTTGCATGGGGGCGGCGATCACACGCCCTGTGCTGGACGCTGCTTCAGCAGGAGCAGGGGCGGGAGAAAACAGGGGAGGCGCAGAGCGGGGAGCAGCGGTCGGCACCGGCACCACCGTATGCGCAGTTGCATTTGCGTGACGTTCCAGGCGCACGCTGTGTTCGCCCTCGGCCAATTCAAGTGCACTCAGCCCGGAGCTGTTGAGCAGGTCGATCAGTGCTTTTATCTTGGGGAGATCCATCGCTTTCCTTGCCTGTGCGGCGCTATCGATATTCAGGAATTCAATATACGCGGACCGCTCGCAATGGGATAAGACGGATTGGCTTTGAAGGGATAAGGCGACCTTATGGATTGGTGCGCGGTACTGCCGCCGCCCATCCAGGCTGGTTCACGGCTCCTGAACGAGAGGCTGCCCGCTGTCACGGGCAAGGTCATCCACCAGCTCCAGCAGGATCTCGCGCACCGCGTTTGCGGGTTCGGACAGGGGAAGGTGATCTGACTCGCAGAGGGACAACGGAGCCAGTATCACCGGATCGACAATACGCGAGAGCGTGGCGTTGCCGGAGGACGCGATCACGCGCGCGGCTGACACCGGCAGGATGGTCGCGCCGAGCCCGGCACCGATAGCCGATGACAAGGTGGCGGCCGACTCGATTTCGGCCACCACGCGCGGTACCATCTGTGCGCCCATGAAGGCCTCGTTGACGTACTTGCGCACATAGTTGTACGGCCGTGGCAGCAGCAATTCCACATCGCGCAGCTCGCGCAAGCTGATCTCGCGTTCGGGGAAGTGCAGACAGGCGGGGGCGACCAGATAAAGATCTTCCTTGAGCAAGGGCTTGTACGACAGGCCGGGAAAGGACTTCTCGCCATACAGGACGGCCATGTCCATGCGCCCGTTCATGATCAGTTCACTCAACGTCGTGCCAAAGTTCTCGTTGATGTAGAGCAGTACGCCAGGATGGCGCGCCCGTACCGTCTGCAGCAGCGGCAGAGACAATGCCGAGGCGGCCGTCCCTGGCGAGAGACCGACCGAGACCTGGCCCGACAGCGCCTGTCCCGATTTCTTGACGTCATTCTGGGCCTGCTCCACCTGGCGCAGGATGATCTGTGCATGGCGATACAGGGTCGTGCCCGCTTCCGTAGGCGTCACGCCACGCTTGGTCCGTACCAGTAGCTGCTGCCGGCACTCGCCTTCCAGCGTGGCCAGTTGCTGGCTCAAGGCGGGTTGCGCGATGTGCAGGATTTCGGCTGCCTGAGTGAGGCTGCCGATGTCGACAATTTTGACGAAATATTTAAGGCGACGCAGATTCACGATTCTTTTCCTCCCATGCTGCGAGCCGTGATGCAAGAATCACGCCACTGTCTCCTCATACGGCGCGCAGTTTGTCTTCTGCTTGTTGATATCGGTAGGGCTCCAATGATAACGCTATCACGGCAGAAGAATTTTATATGGATGCTCGCGTTGCGGTATCAACACACTGTCGCATGGAAATTATTTACTGGCCGAGTCGCTTAAAAAATGCCACTGGCCAGGCGGAAAGCCCGAGTTTGCAGGGGTTGCGAGCAGAGTCCGGGATGGCTCCATGAAACGTCGAGAGCCAAGCTGAAAGCAGTTTGCGGGGCAGCCATAAGGCGAGGTTATTTTGCCAGACGAAAGTCGTCTTATCGGAAAAATGGGCAGCCGCTTACCGTTAGCGCTCTTGATCGTTTTTTGGAGAGCCGTGTGACTTCCCCCCGTATCGCTGACCGCGTCCGTCGTATCAAACAGTCCCCCAGCAGTGCCGCTGCCGAGCGTGCGGCCGAATTGCGCCGCCAGGGCAAGGACATCGTCAACCTGGTCGTGGGTGAGCCCGATTTCGATACGCCCGCGCACATCCGCCGCGCTGCCGCCGAGGCCATCGAGTCCGGCCAGACGCGCTATACGCCAACCGCGGGTACGCCTGCATTGCGCCAAGCCATTTCAGAAAAACTGGCGCGCGAAAACCAGCTGGCCTATGCGCCGCGAGAGATCATCGCTACCTGCGGGGCCAAACACGCCATCTTCAATGCCTTGGCCATCACGGTGCAGAGCGGAGATGAAGTACTGGTGCCGGCACCTTACTGGGTGTCCTATCCCGATATGGTATTGGCTTGTGATGGCACACCGGTCGTCGTGCCCTGCGTGGAGGAAGACGGCTTCAAGCTGACGCCTGCTGTCCTCGATGCGGCCATCACGGCACGCACCAAGTGGCTCATCATCAATTCCCCCAGCAACCCGACCGGAGCAGCCTATACCCTGGAAGAACTGCAGGCACTGGCCGAGGTGCTGCGCCGTCATCCGCAGGTGCTGGTGATGACTGACGACATCTACGAACATATCCGATTCGATGGACAGCCTACGCCGCATCTGCTCAATGCAGCGCCCGATCTGCGCGAGCGTACCCTGCTCATCAATGGCGTCTCTAAGACCTATGCCATGACCGGTTGGCGTATCGGCTATGCGGCCGGTCCGAGCGATCTGATTGGCGCACTGGATATCCTGCAATCGCAGTCGACCAGCAATCCCAGTTCCGTCAGCCAGGCGGCGGCTCTTGCCGCACTGACCGGCGACCAGGGTTTCGTGGCCGAGTTTGCCGATACCTACCGCCGCCGCCGTGATCGCGGGCTTGAACTGATCAACGCCATTGATGGCCTGAGCTGCCGCAAGCCCGAGGGGGCCTTCTACCTGTTCATCAACTGCAGTGGCCTGCTGGGCCGCCAGACGCCGGAAGGCAAGGTGATCGAGAGCGACATCGATGTGGTGATGTATTTCCTCGAAAGCACTGGCGTCGCCCTGGTGGCCGGGACGGCCTACGGCCTCTCGCCTTATATGCGCATGTCCATCGCCACTTCGGTGGAAACCATTGAAGAAGGTTGCCGCCGTATGGCCGGCGCGGTCGCGGCACTGCGCTGATCCCAAGAACAACGGCCGTTATGACTGACATCCTGGCGGCCATTGCCGGGAGGCGGCGCCACGCCGGCTCCCGAAGAGTCTGAGGTAGAGGGTGCAATTCAATTCAACCACTAAAGGGAGTCGTCAATGAAAAAAATAGCCATGTCGGCCGCAGCGCTGGGGATCATCAGCTGTGGCGCCCAGGCGCAGAGCAGTGTCACGATCTACGGTATCGTCGATTCGTCGGTTCGCTACAGCACCAATGAGAACGCCGCGGGCGGGAGCAAGGTGCAACTGGCCGGCGGTCCGCTGTCCGGCAGCCGTATCGGTTTCAAGGGGACGGAGGATCTCGGCGGCGGCTTGTCGGCGCTGTTCTCGCTGGAGACCGGATTCGGGACCGACACCGGCGCGCTGCAACAGCAACCGGCTTCCGGCACCCGGCTGTTTGGCCGGGAGTCTCTGGTCGGGCTGCAAGGCGGCTTCGGCAAGCTGACCGTGGGGCGTCAGTATGCACTGATCCATGACATGGTCGTGAGCTATGACGTCTATGCTCTCTCCAACGTGACCCAGACCATCGGCTTCCAGGGCGGCAACTACACCATGGGCGCGCGACTGGACAACAGCTTGCGCTATGCCGGCACCTATAAGGGTGTGACGGCCTCATTGGGCTACAGTGCCGGCGAAGTGGCGGGTGACATCCACAATGGTGAATCCAGGGCCATCGGCCTGGCCTATGATGACGGTCCGCTGCACATCGGCGGTGCGTGGCAGGTGTTGAATAATTCGACTACCTATTTCAGCTCGGCCATCAGCGCCAACAGCAAGCAGACGGCCTGGTCACTGGGCGCTACCTACACCGCAGGTCCGGTGAAGTGGTACGCAGGCTACATCAACAACAAGCTCGATATCGCCGACTATCGCAACAGTTCCTACTCTGCCGGTTTCAAATGGAACATCAGCGGACCGTGGAGCTTGTGGAACGCGGTCTACTTCGACCGCCTCAAGCACGCCGGCACCAGCGGCAACCGCCTGACCATCGCACCGACCGTACTCTATGCCTTCAGCAAGCGCACCGATGTCTATCTCACGGTGGACTACACCAAGCTCACCGACGCATGGAAGACCTTGGGCTCCACCTCCGGCACGCTGTTCGGCAATCGTCTGGGCGTGACCACCGGCATTCGCCACCAGTTCTGATGCAGTACCGGGGACATCCTCGGCGATGTCCCCCTGCGCGTCGCATGACCGCGTCACAAGAACGATAACAGCAGGAGCAATTCATGATCATAGGCATCCCCGTCGAGACACGGGATGGAGAAACCCGCGTGGCCGCCACGCCGGAGACAGTCAAGAAATTCATCGCGGCCAGGCATGAAGTCAGGGTGCAGTCCGGTGCAGGCGTCAGGTCCAGCATTCCTGACGACGCCTATGTGGCCGTCGGCGCCAGCATCGGCAGCGCCGAAGCGGTCTATACCGCCGAGATCCTGCTCAAGGTGCGCGCTCCCAATGAGGGCGAACGCGCTCGCCTCAAGCCGGGTACCGTGGTCATCGGCATGTTGAATCCCTTCGATGCCGACAACATCGCCGCCATGGCCGCCGCCGGCCTCACCGCCTTCGGCCTCGAAGCCGCGCCCCGCACCACCCGCGCGCAGTCGCTGGACGTGCTGTCCTCGCAGGCCAACATTGCCGGCTACAAGGCCGTGCTGATGGCCGCCAATACCTATCAACGCTTCATGCCGATGCTGATGACCGCCGCCGGTACCGTCAAGGCCGCGCGCATGCTCATCATGGGGGCCGGCGTGGCCGGCCTGCAGGCCATTGCTACCGCCAAGCGGCTGGGGGCGGTGATCGAGGCCTCCGACGTGCGTCCGGCGGTCAAGGAGCAGATCGAATCGCTGGGGCCGAATTCCTGGACGTGCCCTTCCTGACCGAGGAAGAAAAGGAAATCGCCCAGGGTGTGGGCGGCTATGCACGTCCCATGCCGCCGGACTGGATGAAGCGCCAGGCCGAGCTGGTCCACGAACGCGCCAAACAGGCCGACATCATCATCACCACCGCCCTGATCCCCGGCCGCAAGGCCCCGGTGCTGATCAGCGAGGAGACCGTCAAGGCCATGAAGCCCGGTTCGGTGATCCTGGACATGGCGGTCGACCAGGGCGGCAACTGTCCCTTGTCGGAACCCGGCAAGACCGTCATCAAGCACGGCGTGCACATCATCGGCGAAGGCAACCTGGCGGCCCTGGTGGCGGCCGATGCCTCGGCCCTATACGCGCGCAACGTGCTCGACTTCCTGAAACTGATCATCGATGCCGAAGGCAAGCTGGTCATCAACAGGGAAGACGATATTGTCGCGGCCACGCTGCTTTGTTCAGGTGGCGAAGTGCTGCGCAAACAAGGAGACAAGTAATGGAAGTCAGCCACACCATCATCAACCTGATCATCTTCGTGCTGGCCATCTACGTTGGCTACCACGTGGTCTGGACGGTGACCCCGGCCTTGCACACGCCCCTGATGGCGGTGACCAATGCCATCTCGGCCATCATCATCATCGGCGCCATGCTGGCCGCGGGCCTCACCGAAGGCACGGTCGGGCGCATTGCCGGCACGCTGGCCGTGGCGCTGGCGGCGGTGAACGTGTTCGGCGGCTTCATGGTGACCCAGCGCATGCTGGAAATGTTCAAGAAGAAAGAGCCCAAGGCCAAGTCGGGAGAACGAGCATGAGCATGAACCTGGTGACCCTGCTGTACCTGATCGCATCGATCTGTTTCATCCAGGCCCTGAAGGGTCTCTCGCACCCGGCCACGGCGCGCCGTGGCAACAGCTTCGGCATTGCCGGCATGGTCATCGCCGTGCTGACCACGCTGGCGCTGATCGTCAAGATCAAGGGGGATGGTACCAATCCTTCCGGTGACATCGGCTACCTGCTGGTGGCTGGCGGCGTGATCGTCGGCGGCGGCATCGGCGCTTATCTGGCGCGCAGCGTCGAGATGACCAAGATGCCCGAACTGGTGGCGGCGATGCATTCGCTCATCGGTCTGGCGGCGGTCTGTATCGCGGTGGCGGCGGTGGCCGAGCCGTGGGCGCTGGGCATTTCGGCGCACGGGCAACTGATTCCGGTGGGCAACCGGGTGGAACTGTTCATCGGTACCTTCGTGGGGGCCATCACTTTCTCGGGTTCGGTGATCGCTTTCGGCAAGCTCTCGGGCAAGTACAAGTTCCGCCTGTTCCAGGGTGCGCCGGTCAACTTCGCCGGCCAGCATTTCCTGAACCTCCTGCTGGCGGTGGCCATGATCGGTTTCGGCATCATCTTCGTGCTGACGCAAAACTGGCTGCCCTTCATCATCATGGCCGCCATCGCCTTTGCGCTGGGCGTGCTCATCATCATCCCGATTGGCGGGGCGGACATGCCGGTGGTGGTCTCGATGCTCAACAGCTATTCCGGCTGGGCGGCGGCGGGCATCGGTTTTTCGCTGAACAACTCCATGCTCATCATCGCGGGTTCGCTGGTCGGTTCGTCTGGTGCGATCCTCTCCTACATCATGTGCAAGGCGATGAACCGGTCCTTCTTCAACGTGATCCTGGGCGGCTTTGGCGGTGAAGCGGCGGCCGCCGGTGGTGGGGCGCAGCAGCAGCGCAACGTCAAGTCGGGATCGGCCGACGATGCGGCGTTCCTGATGGGAAATGCAGAAACCGTCATCATCGTGCCGGGTTACGGGCTTGCCGTCGCACGCGCGCAGCACGCACTGAAGGAACTGACCGAAAAGCTGACCCACAACGGCGTGACCGTGAAATACGCAATCCACCCGGTGGCCGGCCGCATGCCGGGCCACATGAACGTGCTGTTGGCCGAAGCCGAGGTGCCCTATGACCAGGTGTTCGAGATGGAAGACATCAACAGCGAATTCGCCCAGGCCGATGTGGTGCTGGTGCTGGGGGCCAATGACGTGGTCAACCCGGCGGCCAAGGATCCCAAGTCGCCCATTGCCGGCATGCCGATCCTGGAAGCCTACAAGGCCAAGACCGTGATCGTGAACAAGCGCTCCATGGCAGCGGGTTATGCAGGTCTGGACAATGAACTGTTCTACATGGACAAGACCATGATGGTCTTTGGCGATGCCAAGAAGGTCATCGAAGATATGGTCAAGGCGACAGAAGGATGAGAGCAGACATCATGGACCAGAAGACTTTGCAAACTGGATCGAGCCTCCCTGCTGGCGTAGCAGCCTTCAATCTCACCGGCCGCATTGCGCTCATCACCGGCTCTACCAGTGGCATCGGATTTGCCTTGGCGCGCGGTCTCGCGCATGCTGGTGCCCATGTGGTACTCAATGGGCGAGACATGGAAAAACTTGCAGTCGCCGTGGAGCGGCTGTCAACAGAGGGGGTGCGCGTCACCGGGATGCCCTTCGATGTCACCGAGGCGGCTTCCGTCAATGCGGCTGTGCGGCGCATCGAGGAAGATGTCGGTCCCATCGAGATCCTGGTCAACAATGCGGGCATACAGCGCCGCTCGCCACTGGAACAGTTTTCCGAAGAGGACTGGCATGCGCTGATCCGCACCAACCTCGACTCCGTGTTCCTGGTGGGTCAGACGGTCGCGCGCGCCATGATCGAGCGAGGTCACGGCAAGATCATCAACATCTGCTCGGTCCAGAGTGAACTGGGCCGTCCGGGTATCGCGCCCTACACCGCTACCAAAGGGGCGGTGAAGATGCTGACCAAGGGCATGGCGATCGATTGGGGCAAGTACGGCATCCAGGCCAACGGCCTGGGGCCTGGCTACTTCAAGACCGAACTGACGGCACCGCTGGTGCGCGATCAGGTGTTCACGGACTGGCTGGTCAACCGCACCCCCTCGCGACGCTGGGGAGATGTCGAAGACTTGGTGGGGGCGGCCGTTTTCTTGTCCAGTCCAGCCTCTGATTTTGTCAACGGTCACATTCTCTACGTCGATGGCGGCGTCACCGCCACCCTTTGAATCCCGACCTCATTCAGGAGAACCATCATGCAGGCCATCATCGTTCATGCTCCCCATGATTTGCGCATCGAAGAAATTCCCACGGCCGAACTGGCCCCCCATCAACTGAAGGTACAGATCAAGGCCGGTGGCATTTGCGGATCGGACCTGCATTACTACCATCACGGCGGCTTCGGGACGGTGCGCATCAAGCAGCCCATGGTGCTGGGCCATGAAGTCTCCGGCGTCGTTCGTGCCGTGGGCGAGGCGGTGCAGGATATCGCTGCGGGCACGCGTATTGCGGTGAGCCCGAGCCATCCGTGTGGCGTGTGCCGCTACTGCCAGGAAGGCAAGCAGAACCATTGCCTGGACATGCGTTTCTACGGCAGTGCCATGCGCATGCCCCATGTTCAGGGCGCGTTCCGCCAAGAGATCGTGATCGAGCGCCATCAGGCACACCCGGTGGCCGATCATGTCAGCGATGGCGAGGCGGCCATGGCCGAGCCACTTTCGGTGGCCCTGCACGCCGTGCGCCGGGCAGGTTTACTGGTGGGCAAGCGGGTCCTGGTCACGGGATGCGGGCCGATCGGTGCACTGGTCATCATCGCTGCGCGGCGTGCCGGGGCCGCGGAAATCGTCGCTACCGACATTGCGCCCAAGGCACTGGAAGCCGCCCGTGTCGTCGGGGCCGACCGTATCATCAACGTGGCGACCGAGGCCGAGGTGCTGCAATCCTATGCGCAAGGAAAGGGCAGCTTCGATGTGCTGTTCGAGGTCAGCGGTACCGAACGTGCACTGCGTGCTGGCCTGGAAACGATGCGTCCTGGCGGTGTAGTCGTGCAGGTCGGATTGGGCGGTGATGTCAATTTCCCGGCCAATCTGCTGGTGGCGAAGGAGCTGGAATGGCGCGGTGCCTTCCGCTTCCATGAAGAATTCGCCATGGCGGTGGAGATGATGAATCGGCGGCTGGTCGACGTGGCACCCCTTATCACGGCGAGCTTCCCTTATACCCAGGCGGTAGATGCGTTCAATGTGGCAGGGGACCGTAGCAGCCAGATGAAGGTACAACTCGCGTTCTGAAATTGGAGCGAGACGATGTCGATGAGATTGCTGCGCAACCCCACCTTGGCCGTCAAACTGATGGCCTCATTCCTTGTTGTATTGGCCCTCACCGCTGTTCTCGGTGACTTTTCGCTGATGCAGATCGGCCGGGTGCACGATGCGACGGGCGATCTGATCGTGCGTTGGACACCTGCCCAGCATATTCTGCTGGATCTGCGCAGTGAGTTTGCGCGGTTTCGGATAGAAGAATTTCGCCACATGCTGGCCACGCGCAACAGCGAGGCACGGGCCGCCGAGACGGTGATGCAGCAGATCATGCGTCGGCGGGAAGCGCTGGAGCAGCAATTCCAGGCGTTGCCCCTGACCGAGGATGAACGAAAGGTCTGGCGCGGGTATGGGGAATCCATCAAGCGCTACCTGGTCCTGCACGAAAAGCTGTTGAGCCTGTCGGATCAGGGGCGCACCGAGGAAGCCAAGGCCCTGGCGCAGGAGCAGGGTGCGGCCCTGGACCAATCCGTAGGGAAATCCTTGTCCACTCTTCTTGCTGCGGTCGAGCAAGGTAGCCATGCAAGCGGCCAGGAAGCCGATGCGACCTTCGGCCAGGCCCGTGTGGGAGTGGCTGCCTTGCTCGCAGTGGCCCTGGTGTGCGGATTGGGCTTGTCCTGGTTGATCGCACGCCGCGTCAGCAAGCCGCTCAATGAAGCCGTGGGAATCGCCAGTGCGGTGGCGCGAGGCGATCTGGCCAGCAGGATCCATGTGGCCTCACGCGACGAAACGGGCAGGATGATGGCGGCCCTGTCCGCCATGAATCGCAGCTTGTCGCAGATGATCAGGGAGGTCACGGTTCACGGGAAACAGATCGCGGCAGGAATAGAACAGTTGAGCACCGGCAACTCGGCGCTTTCGGCGAGAACCGAGGAGCAGGCGGCATCGCTGGAACAGACCGCTGCCTCGATGCAGGACATGGCACACACCGTGCGATCCAACTATGAAGCAGCGCAGGAGGCACGCTTGGCTGCCGACCGCGCCTGCGCACTGGCGCAGCGGGGAGGCGCGATGGTGCAACAGGTGGTAATGGCCATCGCTGCCATCAAGACATCCTCCGGCAAGATCAATGACATCATTGGCGTGATCGATGGCATCGCCTTCCAGACCAACATCCTTGCGCTCAACGCAGCGGTGGAGGCGGCGCGGGCAGGCGAACAGGGAAGGGGGTTCGCCGTGGTGGCTTCCGAGGTGCGCTCACTGGCGCAACGCTCAGGGGCGGCTGCCCGCGAGATCAAGCAGCTCATTGAAAGCTCGACCGGTCAGATCGCCTCCAGCAATGAGTTGGCCGCCGGGACGGGCGATGCCATGAAGGAAATGGTGGATGCAGCCAACCGGGTCAACGACTTGATGAGCGAGATCGTGCAAGCCGGCGACAGCCAGACGGCTGGCATTGATCAGATAGCGCAGGCAATTGTGCAGCTTGATGGCATCACCCAGCGCAATGCTGATCTGGTTGAGCAGGCAAGCGCGTCGGCTGGATTGCTCAAACATGAGATTGATGGAATGTCCAATGCCATCGGCAGATTTACCTTGGGTTCAGACTAGGGCTTGTTCAAAGTCAATCTGAGAGTTGGCCTTCGATTGACTACTGCCCGGCCTGCGGCGGCCGCAACTCATCCAGCGGCCAGCGCGGACGCACGCCAAAACCGTATTCCTTGCGCGCCGCACCCGGCTCCTCACGCAGGCGCATGGCACCGGCGAAGGCGATCATGGCGCCGTTGTCGGTGCAGAATTGCAGCTCCGGGTAGAACACTTCATAACGCCGCTTGGCCGCCGCCGCATTGAGGGCCGCGCGCAGTTGCGCATTGGCACCGACGCCGCCGGCGATGACCAGACGCTTCAGGTTGGTCTGTTTCAGGGCCGTCATGCACTTGGCCACCAGTACGTCCACGATGGCATCGACGAAGCCGCGCGCGATGTTGGCCTTGTCCTGTTCGCAGATGTTGGCGCTGTGCTGCTTGACCACGGTCAGCACCGCCGTCTTCAAGCCCGAGAAACTGAAATCCAGATTCTTGGAATGCAGCATCGGACGCGGCAACTGGTATGCGCCTGGATCGCCGAACTCGGCCAGGCGCGAGATCGCTGGTCCGCCCGGATATCCCAGTCCCAGCAGCTTGGCCGACTTGTCGAAGGCTTCCCCGGCGGCATCGTCCAGCGTCTCGCCCAGCAGTTCATAGCGGCCCACGCCATCGACCCGCATCAGTTGCGTATGCCCGCCCGAGACCAGCAGCGCGATGAAGGGAAAGCGCGGCGGCTTGCTCGCCAGCAGCGGCGAGAGCAGGTGGCCTTCCAGGTGATGGATGCCCAGTACCGGCTTGTCCAGCGCCAGACCCAGTCCGCAGGCCACCGATGCGCCCACCAGCAGCGCCCCGGCCAGACCCGGTCCTTGCGTGTAGGCGATGGCGTCGATGTCGGCGGCTTGCACCTGGGCATCGGCCAGGGTTTGCTGCAGCAGGGGAATGGCGCGGCGGATGTGGTCGCGCGAGGCCAGCTCGGGGACTACGCCGCCATATTCCTGGTGCATGGCAATCTGCGAATGCAGGGCATGCGCCAGCAGGCCGCGCTCGGTGTCGTACAGAGCAAGGCCGGTTTCGTCACAGGAAGATTCGACGCCGAGAACTAACATGGGGATGGACTCAATGAAGCCGCCGCCAAAAAGCCCGGAGGGGGCCGTGCGGCAAAGGCGCTATTGTAATGGAAAGCCACCGGGCAAGCGCCCCGGCTGCGGCAGGCGGCGGTTTTGGTGTACCCTTCGGCCATGCAAAACGATGCCCACATTCCTGCTCCGGCTGCGGCCGTCGAGCCTGTCGCCAGTGCCGCTGCCCCGTCACCGGCCCCGTTCGCAGCCGCCCGTTTCATCAAGGAAATAGGACGCGGCAAGGACGGTGCCCGCAGTCTTTCGCGCGAGGATGCGCAACTGATGTATGCCGCCATGCTCGATGGCCGCGTGAGTGATCTCGAACTTGGCGGCATCCTGCTGTCCATGCGCATCAAGGGCGAGTCGGTCGAGGAGATCGCCGGTTTCCTGGCGGCCGCCGAGGCCTCCTTCACGCCCCTGCATGCGCCCGCGGGTCCCTATGCGCCGGTGGTGCTGCCCAGCTACAACGGCTCGCGCAAGATGGCCAACCTGACGCCGCTGCTGTGCCTGTTGCTGGTGCGGCGCGGAGTCCCCGTGCTGATGCACGGCGTCACCCACGATCCGCAGCGCGTGACCAGCGCCGAGATTTTCACTGCACTGGGGGTACCGCATGCGGCCTCCGCCGCCGAGGCCGAAGCGCGCATGGCCGCCGGCCTGCCGGCCTTCATCCCGATTGCTGCGCTGGCCCCGGCCGTGTCGCGCCTGCTCGATCTGCGCCGCATCCTCGGCGTGCGCAACTCCACGCATACGCTGGTCAAAATCATGCAACCGTTTGCGCAGCCCGCCTTGCGTCTGACGTCGTATACCCATCCGGAATACCTGGAGATGCTGACCGACTACTTCAGTCACGCCGCCCCGCATGATCGCGGCGACGCCTTCCTCATGCGCGGCACCGAAGGCGAGACCGTGGCCAATGCGCGGCGCGCCCAGCGCATCGACTGGTTCAGCCGCGGCACCCGCACCGTGCTGGTGGAAAAGCAGAGCGTGGCGGAGGAATTGCCCGACCTGCCCGAAGGCCAGGACGCCGCCGCCACTGCCGCCTGGATCAACGAGGTATTGGCGGGGCAGCGCCCGGTACCGCAAGCCATCGCCGAGCAGGTCGATCACTGCGTCGACGTGGCGGCACGCGTGGGAAATTGATGCACTGCTGCGTGGGTGATTCGCCACAGCCACTCCCGTCACGCGGGAAGCTGACAGATTGACAGGCGGGACGCGCGCAGCAGCACATGCCGGTGGCGGATCGCACGCGGGCGGAACAAGAACAAGAAAGGAAGGAAGCAAGATCCCAGGGGGGAGCGGGATCGTGATTCGGGAGGGGGAGAAATCTCGGGAAACGACACGAGAGGAGCACGCAGCGAACGCTGCGGGAGCGCGTCTTCAGGTGCGGGTGCGGCGGCGGGTGGTGGCGGTCTTGGTCGGTGCAGCGGCTTTTTCTGACGCCTGGATGGCGACTTGCGAGAAGGCGAAGATCACTTCCTTGACGATCTTGCGCTGGGGCGCAGGCAGATTGATGAAGGCTTCGAAAGCTTCGCGCTCGCGGTAGCCGATGGCTTCTTCCCAGCGCGCGCGGCGCTTGTCGATGCGCTTGCTGATCTCCTCACCGAAGCGCAGATGCTGTGGCGTCACGATCAGCCATTCGGCCAGCGTTTCCAGCTTGTCCTGCTTGGGCATCGACTCGCCCAGCAGCCAGCGGCGTACGCCGTGCAGCGTCATCGGCTTGCCCCAGTAACGTAGATTGAATTCCCGTTCCAGAACGGCGGGCTTGGGTTCGTATCCTGCTTTTTCCATCGCTGCGCGCAGGCGCTTTGCGAATTTTTGATTGGCGGTTTCCATGATTTCGAAGGTACTTTGAGGTAGCGCTTTCCGGGGTACGTTTGCTTCCGAGGTGAGTTACGCCGCAAACGTGATTTATACTCACTGGTCGGAAAACGGGCGCCATCGCTCCTGCAGCGGTCCGCGCGTGATCGCGCCGAAGCAGTGCCGGCAGGCATTTCCGGCCGATGGGAAAGCGTCCATGTGCAAGTCTCCAAAAGAGTCTTTGGTGCAACGAGCCGCCGCATTTGGCACGGGTCACCGTGCACAGATGTCAGGTCATCAGGCCACTGCAAGTACGTCGCGCGGAGCGCATGGCAGGGACTGGCCTGGTGCATCGCATGCTTGACGCAGGAGGGACGATGCCGGTCTTGTGATGCAGGCATTGTCGGTCCAACTCTCCTGCCTGTGCATCGGCAGGGCGCAATTTTTTAAGGTTTGTGTCCGCCGCGAGACACGCCGCAAGGAGCGAGACACGGCGTTCCAGATCTGATGCGACGCGGCATCTTGCGGCCGAAGCGCGCTAGAATAGCGGGAGATCGAAAAGCGCACCGGGCATCCGGTGAATGAATAGCCGATATCTTTCCCATTCCACGGGATGGAGTTTTTGTTAGATAATCCGGCCCGAGCTTTTGGGGGGCGACACCGTCCGGCGTCTTGCCGGGGAGTCACACAAGCAGCACGCTGGTTGCAACGAATCGAATAAATCAAAGAAGTCAGCAGCATCCCTGTGGTACGTTTTGGTTACGTAACTTTTTGAGGTTCCCGGAATGACGTCGGCGCGCGTCGTGGCAGCGGCATGGTTTCCTGCCGCGCACGAGGTGTGCGGGCGCTTTCCGGGATGGAACGCGGCGACCCGTTGCCCGGCAACGGCGATCGACTGACGTCCTGCGGCCCGCTGCGCCATGCTGCCAGCGCGCTCGTCGCCAGGACGGAACGGCCGCGATACCGAGCAGGCGTCCTGTCCTGCGGGCTCCCAGCGATCGCCCGCGTGGAAGGTGCGCACCCGAGCCTAGGTTCGACAATGTCAGCTTCCTTTCATTTCCTGCTGTTGGCCTTCGCCTTGCTGGTCGCCAGCCTCTCGGCCTACGCGGCGCTGGAGGTCTCCGAGCGCATCGTGCTGCAGGAGTCACAGCACCGGCGCTTGTGGCTGGCCATCGGCGCGGTGGTATTCGGTCTCGGCGTGTGGGGCGCGATGCTGCTGACGGTGGCGTCGCTGGACGCGCCAATGCCGATCGCCTTCGATGCGCGCATGGTGGTGCTCACCCTGCTGCTGTGCCTGTCCAGCGCTTTCTACCTGATGCATCTGACGGGCATGCGGCGTCCGCAACCGGCTCGGCTGGTCATTGGCGGGCTGGCCATCGGTGCCGCCTTCAATGCCGCCTTCCATATCGCGCTCAAGTCGATGACGCTGGTGCCGCCGCTGGTGTATCACACGCCCTTGCTGATCGTGGCCCTGGTGGTGTCGGAAGTGGTGGCGGTCTTCATCGTCACGCTGTTTTCCGCCAGCAACGGACGCAAGCCCATGACCGGTTCGCTCAATTCCCAGCAGGCGCGGCGCGTGCTGGCGGCGCTGCTGGTAGGGGCCGGGCTGGTGTCATCGGCGGCCGCCGGACTGCGCGCACTGCTGATCGACCCGCAGGCGCAAAGCCTGGCCGGGGAAGGCATCACGCGCGAACACCTGGTCAATGGCCTGGTGTTCCTGGCCTTTCTGGCGATGGCCATGGCGCTGGTGGTCAGCGGCGTGCAGCGCAATCAGGTCTTGAAGAAGATCGTTGGCCGCACCAATGACAAGCTGCTGCACTTCGCCACCCATGATGTGCTCACCGGCCTGCCCAATCGCGCCTTGCTGGCGGACCGCATCCAGCATGCGGTGGAAGTGGCGCGTCGCAACGGCAAACCGTTCGCGGTGCTGTTCATGGATCTCGATGGCTTCAAGGCCATCAATGATTCGCTCGGCCACGCCGTCGGCGATGGCTTGCTGGTGGCGGTGGCGCAGCGCATCCGCGCCTGCATCCGTGGCGAGGACATGGTGGCGCGCATCGGTGGCGACGAGTTCGTGGTGGTGATGAGCAATCTGTCCACGCCCGAGGTGGTGGAGCAATTGTCGGAGAACATCCTGGCCGAACTGCGCCTGGATTTCCAGATCGAGGATGCGACCTTGCGCGTGACCTCCAGCATCGGCATCGCGGTCTATCCCAACAGCGGCGAGTCGGTCGATGCCCTGATGAAGAATGCCGATGCCGCCATGTACGAAGCCAAGCAGAGCGGACGCAATACCTATCGCTTCTTCGAGCCGGCCATGCATGCCAGCGCCATGCGTCATCTGCAGGTGCGGCAGGCGCTGCAGCAGGCGATTGACCAGCAGCAGTTCCGCCTGCACTTCCAGCCCAAGTATCGCGGTGCCGGCAAGGAACTGACCGGGCTGGAAGCGCTGCTGCGCTGGCATCATCCGGAGCTGGGCGAGATGGCTCCGTCCGAATTCATTCCCATTGCCGAGCGCTCGGGGCAAATCCTCTGCATCGGCGACTGGGTATTGCACGCCGTGTGCCGGCAGATCGTATGCTGGGATGCGGCCGGCGTGAAGCCGGTCAAGGTGGCGCTGAACCTGTCGCCGCTGCAGATGCGCAGCGATCTGGTGGAGCGCATCATCAAGGTGGTCAGTGCGTCCGGCATCGCGCCGCAGCGGCTCATGTTCGAGATCACCGAGACCGCCGCCATGAAGGATGTGGAACGCACCACGCGCGTGGTGCGCGAACTGCAGTCGCTGGGCTTCGACATTGCCATCGACGACTTTGGCACCGGCTATTCCAGCCTGGCCTACCTGGCGCAGTTCCACTGCCGCCAGGTCAAGATCGACCGTTTCTTCACCTCGCGCCTGGATCTGGACGATCACTCCGGACGCGCCATCGTGGCCGCCATCATTGCGCTGGCACATGCCCTTCAGATGGAAGTGGTGGCCGAAGGCGTGGAGACCGAAGGGCAGCTGCGTGAACTGCAGCTGCTGCATTGTGATCAGGTGCAGGGCTTCCTGCTGGGGCGGCCGGACGACGCGGTCAGCGTGCCCGGTCTGGTCGACGCCAGCAATGACGATCTGTTTGCCGCCGGCGGCGTGATCAAACGCTGAGTTCGCCGCGCTGCGCGCGGCGCTGGATCACGCGCAGATACGCCAGCAGGCCGAGGGCCACCAGGCCCAGACTCAGGCTGTTGGCCAGCCAGAACCCGGACGGGCCGCGCAGCGCCGGCGGTGCCACGCCCAGCGGATCGAGTCCCAGCAGATAGCCGCCGCCCAATCCCACTCCCCACAGCGTGACCGCGTAGATGACGGTGGGCACCACCGCCACCTTGTAGGCGCGCAGCACGAAGGCCGTGGTCACCTGCATGGAATCGAACAGCTGGTAGAAGGCGATGTAGAGGAACAGCGGCAGCGCCGCACCGACGATCACCGGATCGGGCGTGTAGGCGCGAATGATGTGTTCGCGCAGGAACCAGACGATCACCCCGATCACTACCGACAGCGAGACCGCCAGGCGGATGCCGGCGCGGCCGATCTTCCTGGCCTCCGCCATGTTGCCGCCGCCGATGGCTTGCGCGACCAGGGTGCTGGTGGCGCTGGCAATGGACAGCGGCAGCATGTACAGCACCGTGCCGACGTTGGCCGCGATCTGGTGGCCTGCCACCGGGACCGCGCCGAGGCGCGCGATGAACACGGCCATCAGCGTGAAGGCGGTCACTTCGATGAAGTAGGACATGCCGATCGGAATGCCCAGCAGCAGCAGCGTGCGCTGGCTCTTCCACGAGGGCGCGACGAAGCCGCTGCCAAACAGCTTGAGCGGACGATACAGCGGCAGGCGCGCCACCAGCAGCCAGGCGGCGATCATCATCAGCCAGGCGATCAGCGTGGTGGCAATGGCGCAGCCGGGGCCGCCGAAGGCCGGCAGGCCGAGGCCGCCGAAGATGAGCAGGGCGTTCAGCGGCAGCTTCAGCAGCAGGCCGCCCAGCTGCAGCGCCATCACCATCTTGGGCCGCGCCAGGGCGGTGTTGAGCGAGGAATAGACGCGGAAGAACAGCGTGGCCGGCAGCGCCAGCGCTTCGATGCGCAGGTACAGCGTGGCCTTCTCCACCAGTTCCGGCGAGGCCTTGGCCACGGCCAGGAACAGCGGTGAAAACATCAGGATCAGCGAGCCCACGATGGATAGCAGCACTGCCAGCCACATGCCTTGCTTGACCTCGTTGCCGATCTCGCCCACGCGGCCCGCGCCGTACAGCTGGCCGATGGTCGGCTGCAGCGCCTGCAGCACACCCGACAGGCCGACGAACACGCTCACGTAGATCGACACGCCCAGCGCCAGCGCGCCCAGGTCCAGCGCCGAGAAGCGCGAGACCATGGCGGTATCGATGACG
Source organism: Herbaspirillum sp. Her4 (assembly GCF_057961335.1). Lineage (NCBI taxonomy): Bacteria > Pseudomonadati > Pseudomonadota > Betaproteobacteria > Burkholderiales > Oxalobacteraceae > Herbaspirillum > Herbaspirillum sp. Her4. The sequence continues at coordinate 2,015,124 of NZ_CM176330.1, forward strand.
CCATTGGCGATGATGGCCAGCTGCCCGATCAGCAGCGGCCACGCCAGCCGCGTGATGCGGCCGACGTGATGGCGGGAGGAGAGGGCGGGCAGTTCAGTCGTCACGCGGCAGCCAACCTTGCGTCAGCGACCGGCACGGCGGTACAGGCGGAAGCGCTCGTCGCGGTCGGAGGGGCGGCGGCCTTCCCAGACCATGCGCCAGTTGCCGGGGTACTGGCGCAGCATGATGGAGGCATCCTGATTGCTGACGTCATCCTGCAGCAGCAGGTAGTCGCAGCTCTGGTCGCGCTCGTCGGCAAAGCGCACGTTGCCGAAATAGGCGAAGGAGGCGCGCTGCGCCGGTCCCACATTGCTCTGCACGCACTGCTTGACCGAGGTCAGTTTCGATTCGATCTGTTCGGCCACGCCCGCATAGCTCTTGCCGTAGTTGACCCAGGGCAGCCACAGCGTCATCAGCAGCACCCAGCACAGGATCACGCCACCCGACGACAGCACCACGGCCCGCCACAGCACCGAGGGACGGCGCGAGATGCGCCAGTGCACCACCACGATCCAGGCCACGGTGGCGGCCACGGCGATGGCCAGCGAGATCCATTCGAAGCCGGGCTTGAAGCCCGGCGCAAGCTTGTAGGCATTGCGCGCGATCTGGGCCGGCCAGCCGGTTTCCTTGGCGATCCAGCCGATCCAGATGAAGGCCGCCGAGGTGGTCAGCGTCATCACCGAGAACCAGTCCACCGCATTGATCGCTCCGCGCTTCATGGTCGGCAGGCCGAACGCGGCCAGGATCGCCAGCGCCGGCAGCAGCGGCAGCAGCATGCCTTCTTCGCGATGCACGTTGACCAGGATCAGCAGCGTGATGGGAATCAGGAAGGCCAGCGGCAAGGCGATGTGCAGCGAGCCCAGCTGGCGGCGCCAGGCGTACAATGCCCAGCCGGCGAAGGGCCAGGCGGGCCAGGCAAACCACACGCCGTATTTGCCGAGGAAGGCCAGGGTGGCCAGCGTCGGGCGGTTGAGCTGGTAGATGTTCCAGCTCATCCACAGCTCGAACTGGCTGGCCGCTTCAGCCGGGATCAGGCGGTGCAGCGCGGCTACCCAGGCGGCGCTGATCAACAGCGCCATCGGCAGTGCCAGCAACAGCAGCAGGCTGAGGGCGCGGCCATCCTTGCGCAGGGCGGCCAGCAGGACCAGCGCGATCATCACGCCGACCGGCAGCAGCCAGCCATAGGTCAGCACCAGCATGCCCAGCGCCAGTCCCAGCCAGATGCCATGGCGCAGCTTGCCCGCATCGAACACGCGCGCCGCGCCGAACATGGCATAGGCCACCAGGGCGATCTGCAGGGTCTTGGGGCTGGTCTCGTGGCTGTGCAGCAGCAGGCCGAGGAAACCGAGATAGATCAGGAAGGCACCATCGGCCAGGGTGCGGCCGAAATCCTTGGGTTCGGGCTGGCCGCCGAAGGCCAGCTTCAACGGCTGCGCTTCGGCGCGGCGGCCCAGCAGGTAGGTGGTGTACCAGATCGACAGCGAGCCGACCAGGAAGCAGCCGATGATGGAAACGCGGGCCGCCAGCGGGTCGCCCAGCAGCCAGCCGAACAGTTTGATGCAGATTGCACCAAACCAGTAGGCCAGCGGACTTTCCGCCGGCAGCGGCAGGCCGGCCACGTTGGGGGTGAGCCAGTCGGCCAGGTTGCCATGGGCCATGGTCCACATGATGCCGAAGCTGGTGGCATCCTCGTTCTTCCAGGGATCGCGGCCGATCAGGCCGGGCAGGATGTAGAGGAGGGCGAGCGCAAGCACGGCCAGGCGCGGAAGCGCATTGGTCGCGGCGGCGGGAAGACGGACTGGCTTCATCAAGATCTTGTTGCTCTTGTTCTGTGCTGCGTGTTGGGTGATGCGCGGGCTGGGGTGGCCTGGGCCGCGCGGTCGCCGTTGTCGGCGGCTGGTGTTTTTGGCTGGTGTTTTTTTAGCAGGCCCTATTGTGCAGGAAAACCCGGTAAATAGTTGTTTCTGTCTGCTACATGATGGTGCAGCCCCTGATGCTGCCCCACCGGTGAGCCCAACAAAAAAGGCAGCCGGAGCTGCCTTTTTTGGAGGAAGTACTGATTACGCCTTCGAGACAGCAGTCTTCGAACCGACGGAACCGAACTTCTGGCGGAACTTCTCGACGCGGCCAGCGGTGTCGACGATCTTGTGCTTGCCGGTGTAGAACGGGTGCGATTCGGAGGAAACTTCGATCTTCACCAGGGGATATTGCTTGCCTTCGAACTCGCCGGTTTCGCGGGTGCCGATGGTGGAGCGGGTGATGAACTTGAAGTCGTTCGACATGTCGTGGAACAGGACTTCGCGGTAATCCGGGTGGATGCCTTCTTTCATGATTGCCTCAAGAGTAGTTTGGTAGCCAATCGCCACTTCGTCGGTCGCCCTGCTTCTTGACCCGATTGATGATCACTTGCCGGTTTGGAAAAGTCCGAAATTATACAGTGGAATCAGGGGCTTGGGTCAAGGCGGCCGACCGCCCGGGCCGGCGCGGCGTGGTATTTCAGATGAAAATGCACATCCCTTGTTTCCCAGGGGGCAATGAAAAACGGCACGCCCGCTGAGGGACATGCCGTTTTCCGAACCTGCCAAGGACTTGGTTGCTTTGACGAACTTAGTTGCCTCGGCGCATCATGTCGAAGAACTCGGCGTTGTTCTTGGTGGACTTCATCTTGTCGAGGATGAATTCCATCGCTTCGATCTCATCCATGTCGTACATGAGCTTGCGCAGCACCCAGATCTTCTGCAGCTGGTCCGGCTTGATCAGCAGCTCTTCGCGGCGGGTGCCGGACTTGGAGAGGTTGATGGCAGGATAGACGCGCTTCTCGGCCAGGCGGCGCTCGAGGTGCACTTCCATGTTGCCGGTACCCTTGAATTCTTCGTAGATCACGTCATCCATGCGCGAGCCGGTTTCGATCAGGGCGGTGGCGATGATGGTCAGCGAACCGCCTTCTTCGACGTTGCGGGCGGCACCGAAGAAACGCTTCGGGCGCTGCAACGCGTTGGCGTCCACACCACCGGTCAGCACCTTGCCGGAGGCCGGGATCACGGTGTTGTAGGCGCGTGCCAGACGGGTGATCGAGTCCAGCAGGATGACCACGTCCTTCTTCATTTCAACCAGGCGCTTGGCCTTTTCCAGCACCATTTCGGCGACCTGCACGTGACGCGTGGCCGGTTCGTCGAAGGTCGAGGCGACCACTTCGCCGCGCACCGAGCGCTGCATTTCGGTCACTTCTTCCGGACGTTCGTCGATCAGCAGCACGATCATCACGGTGTCCGGATGATTGGTGGTGATGGCGTGGGCGATGTGTTGCAGCATCACCGACTTGCCCGACTTGGGCGAGGCCACCAGCAGGCCGCGCTGGCCGCGTCCGACCGGGGCGATCAGGTCGATGATGCGGCCGGTGATGTTTTCCTCGCCGCGCATGTCGCGCTCAAGCTGCAAGAGCTTGTTGGGGTGCAGCGGCGTGAGGTTTTCGAACAGGATGCGGTGCTTGGAGGCTTCCGGCGGTTCGCCGTTGACCTTGTCGACCTTGACCAGGGCGAAATAGCGCTCGCCATCCTTGGGCGTGCGCACTTCACCTTCGATGGAGTCGCCGGTGTGCAGGTTGAAACGGCGGATCTGCGAAGGCGAGATGTAGATGTCGTCGGTGGACGCCATGTAGCTGGCGTCGGGCGAGCGCAGGAAGCCGAAGCCGTCAGGCAACACTTCGAGGGCGCCATCGCCAAAAATCTGTTCTCCTGATTTTGCGCGCTTCTTCAGGATGGCAAACATCAGCTCCTGTTTGCGCAGGCGCGCAGCATTCTCGATGTCCAGGCTGATGGCCATTTCCAGCAAGGCAGAGACGTGCATCGCTTTTAGTTCTGATAAGTGCATATGAGTGTCCCGGGACGGGATAAGTAAAGGTGGGGGAGGGAATTGCGTGGTGTGGATCTAGGATAAAGCCGGGCACCGTGTGCCGGGCGGACGGCAGCGCGAGCGCGCCGCCGTCGGATGTTACATCAGAATCAGATGTTGCTGTCGATGAACGAGACCAGCTGGCCCTTGGCCAGTGCGCCGACCTTCTGGGCAGCGGCTGCGCCGTTCTTGAACAGGATCAGGGTCGGGATGCCGCGGATGCCGAACTTGGCCGGGATGGCCTGGTTGGAGTCCACGTCCAGCTTGGCGATCTGCAGCTTGCCGTCGTATTCCTTGGCGACTTCTTCCAGGATCGGGGCGATGGCCTTGCAGGGACCGCACCATTCCGCCCAGAAATCAACCAGCACGGGCTTGTCGGACTTCAGCACATCGGCTTCGAAAGAGGCGTCAGTAATATGTTTGATATGTTCGCTCATGGCATTTCCTCGATATGAGGCAGTGGTGTAATTAGTCAATCAGCGCCGTGGACAAATACCATCAGGCCTGGCGTGAGCCATCAACGCTTCCGGAGTTGCTAGGTCTACGTGGAGTCGTTGCGCGCCGATTCAAGTTGTAATTGAAGCGCGGCAGAGGTAAGCGGCGGGGTACAGGGGCAATCATAACCCATTTTGAGGGAAAGTGTGGACGCTCGCTCCGTGGCCTGTTGTCACCCGTCCTCATCGCCCTCATTGCAGCGCTGCGCGAGCGCCGGCGCGGCTTTGCCCGTTGCGCCCGCAAGGCCGGCATGGGGCCGTCTGGCATACAATGCGCAGCATCGTCTGCTCCGGCGCGATTGAAAAAATCTGTCGGAGCAAGAGAAAAATACAATGGCTGCGCGGTCCGCTGACGCTCTTGTGCCGCCCCGGCCGTGTCCATACACGCTATCCTCACCAGCCCTCACTGACGCCAGAGAACGCATGCTGCTTGCCACCGTACCGATCCCGCCCACTCCAGATTTCTGGCAACAGGCCGTGCGCGGGCTGCTGCGCGAGGGTCAGCCGCTGGGGCAGGCGCTGCAGGCACAACAGCAAGGGGCGCTGGATTTCTCGGGCGTGCAATTGATGGTGCCGGCGTTTTCCCACGCCCAGAATTTCAAGGCGGCGCTGTCGCGCGAACTGCGCCGGCCCTACATCGCCCCGCGCATCAATACGCTGTCCGGCCTGCTGGCGATGCAGCCGCCGGGCGAGAGCGCGCCGCCCTCCGAGAGCGAGCGGCTCATGCAGCTCTATGCGCAATTGCGCGAACATGGCTGGCTCAAGAAAATGTTTTCCGCCCGCCGCAATGCCGACCTGCTGCCGCTGGCGCAGACGCTCTTGTCCTTGTCCGATGAGCTGACCCTGGCGCTGCTGCCGGAGATCCGCGCCAATGCGGATGGCGACGAGGCCGCAGTAGGCCGCTGGACCCAGGCCCTGGCGCAATTGCTGGAGCCGCTGGCACCTTCTGCGCACGGCATGCTCTCTGACGAAGCGGCGCTGGTGTGGCAGGTGTGGAAGACGCAGCTCGATGCCCATGACCGCATCGTGCAACGTTTCGACGCGATGCTGGCACTGGCCGGCCAGGCCAGCCTGCCGCTGGTGTGGGTGAGCCCGACCGAACCGGAACCGCTGGATGCGGCCTTCCTGTCGGCCTACGCCCAGCGCCAGCCGGTGCGCATCGTCACGCTGGACTGGAGCCGCGCGGTCATCGCACCGCTGCATCCGCTGTATCTCTCGGCCTGGGAAGAGCTGGTGCGCGACGATGATGGTCTGCCGATGGAAGCGGACCAGGCTGCGGTCTCCCCGTCGCATCCCATCGCGCTGCCACGCCTGTGTCCGGCCGGCGACCTCGAAAACGCTGCCATACAAAGCGCGCAGATCGTGCTGCGCTGGCTGCAGCAGGGCAAGACCGACATCGCCATCGTGGCCCAGGACCGCGTCACCGCACGCCGCCTGCGCGCCTTGCTGGAACGCGCCGAAGTAGCCGTGGCCGACGAGACCGGCTGGAAGCTCTCCACCACCCGCGCCGCCGCTGCGCTGGCCGCGTGGAATGACCTGGTCTCGGCCCGCGGTGAAACCAATGCACTGCTCGACCTGCTGAAGTCGCCCTTCGTCTTCCCTGAGGATGCAGACCGCAGTGACCGCGTCATGCGCATCGAAGCCCGCCTGCGCCGTACCAACATCGCCGGCGACTGGCAGGCGCTGCAATCCGCCTTCGCCGAAGCGGGGCAGGCCGATGACCTGGCTTGCATCATCACGCTGGCCAAGCAGGCTGCGCGCTTCGGCGGCCGCAAGACGCTGGCGCAATGGTGCGAGACGCAGCGCGGCCTGTGTCAGGCGCTGGGCATGGAAACCGCGCTGCGCGCCGATGGCGCGGGCGAGCAATGCCTGCTGATGCTCGACGAGATCGCCGCCGAGCAGGGCGGGCTGACCGATACCTTCAGTTTTGCGGAATGGCGCGCGCTGCTCAATTTGCGTCTGGATGCCACTTCCTTCATGCCGCCCATCAAGGACCGGCGGGTCGTGATGCTGCCCCTGAACGGCGCGCGGCTGCGGCGTTTCGAGGCGGTGCTGGTGATCGGTGCGGATGCCGCGCACTTGCCTTCACCGCCGCAGGAAACCCTGTTCTTCTCCAATGCCGTGCGGCGCGAACTGAACCTGGCCACGCGCGCTACGCGCCAGCGCCAGCAACTGCGCGACCTCACCGAATTGCTGTGCGTGAATCCGGAGGTGGTGCTGTGCTGGCAGACCCATCAGGATGGCGAGCCCAATCCCGTGAGCCCGTGGATCCAGCGCCTTGAACTGAAGCTGGCGCAGCAGGGTGCCGCGCCACTGGAACGCGTGACGCTGCCGCCGCCGCTGAAGCCACTGCGTGCGGTGCGCTCCACCATGCCGATGCCGAGCGCACCGGATCTCTTGCCGGCCTCGCTGTCGGCCAGCGGCTTCGGCAGTTTCCTGGCCTGCCCGTATCAGTTCTTTGCGCAACGCATGCTGCGCGTGGCGGTGATGGATGAGCTCTCGGACATGCCCGAGAAGCGCGACTACGGCAGCTGGCTGCACGAAATTCTTTACCGCTATCACGCCCACCTGCGCGACAACGACACCCCGCTGCCGGCCCGCGCGCCTTTGCTGGCGCAACTTTCCGAGGAAGTCTTCCAGCGCGAGATGCAGCGCCATCCGGCCGCGCTGGCCTTCCATGCGCGCTGGCAGAAGGTGATGCCGGCCTATCTGCTGTGGGCCAACGAGCGCGAAGCCGAGGGCTGGCAATTCGCCTTCGGTGAAGAGTCGCGGTCACACGCCCTGCAATGGCAGGATGGCGGCATCGAACTGTATGGTCGCCTTGACCGGGTGGACCGCAATGCCGAGGGCGAGCGCGCCGTGCTCGACTACAAGACCCGGACCGCCGCCAGCCTAAAGCAGAAGGTCAAGGAAGAGGATGACCACCAACTGGCCTTCTATGGCCTACTGGCCGGTGGCGCGGTGGAACACGCGCATTACGTCGCCCTAGAACTGGGCCCTGACAAGAAAACCGGCGACGCCGCCGCCCCTGATTTCGCACGCCAACAGAAGATGCTCCAGCAACAGATCACCACCACCATGCAAGCCGTCGCCCACGGCGCGGCTTTACCGGCCAACGGCATCGAATCCGTCTGCCAGTATTGCGAGATGCGCGGCCTGTGCCGCAAGGGAGCCTGGCTGTGAGCGCCGCCGACAAGCAACCGGCGGCTTATGAGGTCAATGGCGAGGCGGTCGACGCCGCCGTCTTCACGCGTGCCGCCTGCGATCCGCGCCATTCGGTGGTGGTCGAGGCCTGCGCCGGCAGCGGCAAGACCTGGCTGCTGGTGGCGCGCATGTTGCGCTTGCTGCTGGCCGGGGCGCAGGCACCGGAACTGCTGGCCATCACCTTCACCCGCAAGGCCGCGCAGGAAATGCGCGAACGCCTGCTCGAACTGCTGCACGAACTGGCCCTGGCCGACGATGCGCAAGCGGCCACGCTGCTGCGCGAACGTGGCGTGGCCGAGCCCGACCTGCCCCGCTTGCTGCCGGTGGCGCGCGGACTGTACGAGCGCATCCTCTCGTCTGAACAGAGCCTGTCCATCGACACCTTCCACAGCTGGTTCGCCCGTTTGTTGCAGATTGCACCTTTGGCCTCGGGCGTGCCGCACGGCTATACCCTGACCGAAAAGAATGGCGAACTGATCGATGAAGCCTACCGCCGCTTCATGCAGAAACTGCGCGAGCCCGAGGGCGCGCCCGTCAAGGCGGCACTGCTGGAACTCTATGAACTGGCGGGCGATTTCAATGCGCGGCAGTTGCTCGACGCCTTCATCGACAAGCGTGCCGAATGGTGGGCCGCTACGCAGGATGATGGCGAGGAGGGCGAAGAGTCAGCCGACACGTCCTCGCCGCTGCGCTGGCTGGAAGCGCTGTGCGGCCCTGATGCACAGCGCGATGCGCGCCTGTCGCTGTGGGACGATGCGGCACTGGTCGCGCGGGCCAGCCAGATCGCGATCCTGCTCGGTCAAGGAGGCAGCGCCAACAAGACGCGCGCGGTGGCCATCGAGTCGGCATTGACGGCGGGTTCGACGCTGGAGAATTTCGACGCCCTCTACATCCAGTTCTTCGATGACAAGGACAAGCCGCGCAAGAACGGCAAGGTCAAGTCGCTGCTGGCCGCGCTGGTGCAGCACTTCGGCAGCAGCGAGGACGCTGCGCTGACGGCCTTTGAAGAAGAGTTCAATGCCGTCGGCAACGCACTGCGCAAGCTCCAGGGACGCAGCAAGGAAAAGGCGGTCCTGCAACTCAACCGCGCCCTCTTCACGGCTGGCAGCACCTACCTGGCCTGCTATCAGGAGGTGAAATCCGAACAGCGCGTGCTGGACTTCGCCGACCTCGAATGGCAGGCCTACCGCCTGCTGCGCAACGAGGCCAGCGCCGCCTATCTGCAGACCCGACTGGATGCGCGTTACAAGCACATCCTGCTCGACGAATTCCAGGACACCAACCCGCTGCAATGGTGCATCGTGCGCTGCTGGCTCGATGCCTATGGTGGCGATGCGGCCCAGCCCAGCGTCTTCGTGGTGGGCGATCCCAAGCAATCCATCTATCGCTTCCGCCGCGCCGAGCCGCGCGTGTTCGTGGCCGCGCGCGAGATGCTGCGCGTGCAGGGCGCCGCCATCCTGCGCGCCAACCAGACGCGCCGCAATGCCTCGGCCGTGGTCGATGTACTGAATCGTTCATTCGTCATGGGCGGCAATCCGCTGTTCGCGCAGCAGACCACGCTGGGCCTTGCGGGTGGCGAGGTCTGGCGGCTTCCGCTGGCGCGGCAGGACGAGGATGCAGAAAACGTCATTTCGCCTGAAACCCCCGAAGAACCGGCTTCCCCCGAGTACACGAACAGCGCTGAAGACATCATCCCCTGGCGCAACCCCCTGACCACGCCGCGCGACGAGGAAGATGATGCGCGCCGCCTGCTGGAAGGGCAGGCTTTGGCGCAGGCTTTGCTCAAAGCTTATCGCGAAGTGCCGGTGGCCGATGGCAAGGCTACGCGCCCCATGCGCTGGGGCGACATCATGCTGCTGGTGCGCAAGCGCACGCACCTGGCGGCCTATGAGAGTGCCTTGCGCGCCGCAGGGATTCCCTTCATTTCCGACAAGCGCGGCGGCCTGCTCGAATCGCTGGAGATCGCCGACCTGATCGCGCTGCTGACTTTCCTCATCACGCCCAACGACACGCGCGCGCTGGCCCACGTCCTCAAGAGCCCGATCATCGGCGCGGCCGATGAGGACCTGGTGCAGATCGCGCGCCGCGTGGCGCAAGCCGAGGGCGGACACTGGTGGCAGCATCTGCAGGGCATGCAGGAGGAGGGCAGCGCTTCGGCCGCTCTGGTGCGCGCCGTGACTCTGCTGCAGCGCTGGCTGCAGGCGGCACCGCACCTGCCGGTGCATGACCTGCTGGACATGATCCTGCATCAGGGCGAACTGGTGGCGCGCTATGCGCAGCATGCCTCGCCGCTCACGCGCAGCCAGACGCTGGGCAACATTGCGGCCTTCGTGGAGCTGTCGCTGAACATGGATGCCGGGCGCTATCCGAGCTTGCCCAAATTCATCGATGCCTTGCGCGTCCTGCAGCGCACTTCAGGTGGCGATGCGCCGGACGAGGCGAGCGTGGATGCCAGCGCCGATGCCGTGCGCATCCTCACCGTGCATAGTGCCAAGGGACTGGAAGCCCCGGTGGTGGCCATCCTCGATGCCAATCACAGCGATTCGGTGGAAGACAATCTCGGCATCCTCTGCGCCTGGCCGCAGGACCAGGATGCGCCCACGCACTTCTCGGCCTTTGGCCGGCGCAGCGAACGCGGCTGTGCGCGGGATGATCTGTTCGAGGAAGAAGAAAGCCTGAAGACCCAGGAAGACTGGAACCTGCTGTACGTCGCCGTCACGCGTGCCAAGCAGTTGCTGCTGGTCTCGGGCGTGGCCGGTAATCGCGGGGCGGGCGAGGGCGGGGTGGTGGATGGCAGCTGGTATCAGCGTCTCTTCGCCAGCGATGCTCCGGTGCGCGAGATCAGCGAGGAAGCGGTACACGGTGCCGATGTTGCCGCTATCGAAGAGCAATTCTCGCTGGCGTTGTTCGATCCCAAGCCGGTACCGATGTCGCTCTTCGGCGCGGCGCAAGAGGAGGAAGATGCGCTGCCCGAGGTCGATGCCGATGGCACGCTGGTCAGCACCGAAGCCATCGATGAAGGCGTGGCCCTGCATGCACTGCTGGAACGGCTCACGCACGGCAACGCATGGCCGTTGTACTTGCCATCGCCGCCTGCTTTGGTGCGCTGGCTGGGCATCTCCGCGGAGATGGCGCAGGTAGTGCATGCGCAGGCACGCGTGGTGCTGGCACAGCCGGAACTGGAGCGCTTCTTCAATCCGTCGTTGCATCGCTGGGCGCGCAATGAAATGGAGATCGTCGCCCCGTCTGGCGTCATGCGGCTGGACCGCGTGGTCATGTTCGACGACGAAGTCTGGGTCATCGATTACAAGCGCCGTCTGCTCGACAGCGAGCGTGCCGATTACGCAGCGCAGCTGGCCCGCTATCGCAGTGCGCTCGTGTCAGTCTTTTCTGACAAACGAATCAGGTCTGCTCTGATTACCGCTGACGGCATCCTGACGGAGCATTGAGGCTCCCCTAACTACATTCATCTTCTCAATGCGCTTCGGATAACTTCCAGAAATTCAATAAATATCAAATCAGGAAATTCAGATTTCCGTTGTAGGTAAAAAAAAGATCATCGCGTAGAGCAAGAGTGATATCTTCTGTGCTCCGGTTTTTTGATGAGAGATTTTTTCTTCAAAAATCTTCTTGGAAAAATCGGGCCCGATCTCGTCGGGCTGCTCGTGCCGCACATGCCCGGCATGTTGCTTACGCGATCCGCAACATGCATGTCATCGTCGAATGATAGTGTGCTGCTGCGGTTCAACACCACATCGTTACAGGAGGAGATATGGAGTGGGCTCTTCCGTCGTTCACCCTCGCACAGACGCTGCAATGGAATGCCCTGCTGGTATTCGGCGGCCTGCTGCTCTTCGGGCTGATCGCGGGCTACGTAGTTTCCAAGTCCCCATGGGTGCCTCGCATCACGGGTTATCTGCTGGTCGGTTTCCTCTTGGGGGCCGGCGGGTTCAATCTGCTTTCCGGTGAAGTCCTCAAGGTCACCAACATCTTTGCCGACATTGCGGTCGCGCTGGTGGTGTACCAGTTGGGACGCTACGTCGACATCGGCTGGCTGCGCCGCGAAAAATGGCTGATGATCACGGTGGCCGTCTCGGCCGTGCTGTGCTTCGGTTTCGTCAGCATCGCCCTGACCTGGTTCGGTACCGATTCGGTCATGGCGCTCTTGGGTGGCGTGATGGCCATTGCCACCGCACCGGCCGTGGTGCTGGTGGTGCTGCGCGACCTCAAGGCGGAAGGCCAGGTCACGCGCCGTCTGGCGGCCATGACCGCGCTCAACAACTTCGTGGCCGTGCTGGCCGCTTACGCGCTCTTGCCGGTGATCGCGCATGAGGCCGGTACGCCCGTCTGGACGCTGATCCAGCACACCCTGTATTCGCTGGTCGGCTCGGCCATCCTGGCCTATCTGACCTACTGGCTGATGATGCCGCTGGCGCGCCTGCTGGGCCGCGAGAACAGCTCGCAGTTCGTGCTGGTGATCTCGGTGATCGCACTGGCCATCGGCGTGGCGCATGCGCTGCATCTGCCGGTGATGCTGACCATGCTGATCTTCGCCATCCTCTCCAAGAACCTGGATCGCCAGTTCGATCTGATGGAGCTGGAGTTTGGTGTCGCCAATGAGTTGTTCGTGGTGATGCTCTTCGTCACCGTGGGCGCCTCGATGAAGCTGTCGGACTTGAGCCTGCTGGGCTTCTCGGTGCTGATCCTGATCGCGGCGCGCTTCCTGGCGATGGGCTTGGGCGTGTTCCTGTTTGCCCGCTTTGCCCGCATGAACTGGCGCCAGGCCGGCCTGCTCACGCTGGGCACCTTGCCCATGACCGAAGTCGGCGTGGGCCTGATGCAAACCGTTTCGTCGCTGTATCCGCACACCACGGCCAATGTCTTGCCGCTGCTGGCGGGCAGCATGGTGGTCCTGGAATTCCTGGGGCCGGTGGCAACCCAGTTTGCCCTGATCAAATCTGGAGAGAGTGGACGCGAATGAATACCGAGACACTGATCCGCAACGAACAAGAGTCCCCCGGTACCCAGGCCCACGTGGCCGGTCCGCAGGGCAGCGCCGGCATCCTGCCGTTCGGTTCCTCCACGCCCTTCACCATGGGCATCGAGCTGGAACTGCAACTGGTCAACCGCCGCAATTACAACCTGGCCAGCGATGCGGTCGATCTGCTGAACTGGATCGAGCCGCGTGACCTGCAAAAGCAGATCAAGCTGGAAATGACGCAGGGGATGATCGAGCTCAACTCCGGCATCCACACCCGCGTGGATGAACTGATCGAGGAACTGAAGGGCTTGCGCGGCGCCTTGAACCGTGGCGCGCAATATCTCAACATCGATGTCTCCGGCGGTGGCGCGCATCCCTTCCAGCACTGGAACGAGCAGCGCATCACGCCCAGCGAGCGCTTCCATTACCTGCACGAGAAATACGGCTACCTGGCCAAGACCTTTACCGTCTTCGGCCAGCACATCCACATCGGTGTGGAGAACGGCGATGATGCGCTGTATCTCACGCACGGCTTCTCGCGTTACGTGCCGCACTTCATCGCGCTGTCGGCGGCGTCGCCCTTCTACCAGGGCGCGGACACCAAGTTCGATTCCTCGCGCAGCAACGTGGTGCGGGCGTTCCCGCTGTCGGGCACGGCGCCGGTGCATACCAAATGGGCCGAGTTCGAGACGTATTACGATGAACTGCACCAGATGGGCATCATCGCCAGCATGAAGGATTTCTATTGGGATATCCGTCCCAAGCCGGAATACGGCACCGTGGAAATCCGCGTCTGCGATACGCCGCTGACCATCGAGCATGCGGCGCACCTGGGTGCCTATGCGCAATTGCTGGCGCGCTGGATCCTCACCGAGCGGCCTTTCGTGGTCGGCGATGATTTCTATCTGCTGTACCAGTTCAACCGCTTCGAGGCCAGCCGCTTCGGGCTCAACGGCCAGCTGGCGCTGCACGGCGCGACGCCTTCGCAATCGCGCAAGCTGCCCATCTATGAACACCTGCTGCAGCAATTGCAGTTGCTGGAACCCTATGTGGCCAACGAGGCCGAGCAGCAGACCATCACGCGCCTGCGCCGCATCGCGCATGATCGCTTGTCCGATGCCAGCTGGCTGCGCCAGATGTTTGCGCAGCGGGGCTCGCTCAATGACATGATGCGCTTGTCCTCGGAATTGTGGATGGGCGTGGAGCCGCCGCCGTATTTTCAGTAAACGATATAAATGATATAAATTTCTGGTTAGGATAAAGTTGCACCAAAGTTGAGGCACCTGGCATTCCGCGTGTTTGCAGAGCACGCGGGATGATGGGAGGAAGAAGGCGAAGGGCCGGTATCGCGAGATGCCGGCCCTTGGTCTTTGTGGCTTCCCGAGCGCGCGTTGTTTCCTGGCTCTTGTGTTTTCGGGGCGGGATCGCGGACAATCACGGCTTTGAAGCGGCCTCGGGCTGCACCGAGATGCGTGCCGGAGGAAGCATGAGCAAGAACAATCCCAATCAATTTGATGTCGCCATCATCGGCGCCGGTGCGGCCGGCATGATGTGTGCCGCCGTGGCCGGCCAGCGCGGCCGCCGCGTGGTGCTCATCGACCATGCCGGCAAACTGGCCGAGAAGATCCGCATCTCCGGCGGCGGCCGCTGCAATTTCACCAATGTGGGGGCGGGGCCGCAGCACTATCTCTCGCAGAATCCGCATTTCTGCCGCAGCGCCTTGTCGCGCTATACGCCGCAGGATTTCATCGGGCTGGTCAAGCGCCATCGCATCGGTTTCCATGAGAAGCACAAGGGACAGCTGTTCTGCGACGACTCCGCCGAAGACATCATCGCCATGCTCAAGGCCGAGTGCGAGGCGGGCAACGTCAGCTGGCGCATGCCCTGTACGGTGCAGGAGGTCGGCAAGAGCGGTGAACAGTTCCGCATCGCTACCAGTGCCGGCGAGATCCAGGCCAGCAGTCTGGTGATTGCGACCGGCGGCTTGTCCATTCCCAAGATCGGGGCCACCGATTTCGCCTATCGCATCGCGCGCCAGTTCGACCTGAAGCTGGTGGAGACGCGTCCCGGCCTGGTGCCGCTGACCTTCGACGGCAAGGCCTGGCAGTCGCTCACCGAACTGGCCGGCATCGCGCTGGAGGTGTCGGTGGAGACCGGCGAGAAGAAGGAGCGCGGGCATTTCCTTGAAGACCTGCTGTTCACTCATCGCGGGCTGTCCGGGCCGGCCATCCTGCAGATTTCCAGTTTCTGGCGGCCGGGCACGCCGCTGCGGCTCAATCTCTTGCCGGAACTGGATGTGGCGCAGTTGCTGATCCAAGGCAAGGGCACGCTGAAGAAGAATCTCGGCAATCTGCTGGGACAGTGGCTTCCCAACCGCCTGGCCGAAGGCTGGCTCAAGATCAATGGCTTCGATGCCAACGCGCGCATTGCCGACATGCCCGACAAGTCGCTCAAGAAGCTGGGTGACTCGCTCAATCATTGGGTGATCCTGCCCAGTGGCTCGGAAGGTTATCGCAAGGCCGAGGTCACGCTGGGCGGCGTGGATACGCGCGAGCTGTCGCAGCAGACCATGATGGCCAACAAGGTGCCGGGATTGCATTTCATCGGCGAAGCGACGGACGTGACCGGCTGGCTCGGCGGCTACAATTTCCAGTGGGCGTGGGCCTCAGGCGTGGTGGCGGGTTCTGCGGTGTGAGGCCGGCCTGGAAGGCAGATGTTGGACTTTTTCCTTCATTTGCCCTTGACTTCAGGTGAAGGATCATCTTGACTGTGATAAGTGCCTGATTCTTATCCGTTTTTTACCACGGTGGTGGAAAAAATGCCACGTTTGGCCTTCCAATCGGGTGCCAGTCCTGCTACAATCGCTTTCTTTGCTAATCCAACCTAACCTTTCTGGTTTGAATTTACATGACCACTATTCGCGTTAAAGAGAACGAGCCGTTCGAAGTTGCAATGCGTCGCTTCAAGCGCACCATCGAGAAGACCGGTCTGCTGACCGAACTGCGCGCACGCGAGTTCTACGAAAAGCCGACCGCTGAGCGCAAGCGCAAGCTGGCTGCTGCCGTGAAGCGTCACTACAAGCGTATCCGCAGCCAACAGCTGCCGAAGAAGCTGTACTAAGAATTTCTCGCCGCGCACTCGTGCGGCCGATGTGTAAACCCGCTCCGGTGTTGGTCCGCAGCGGGTTTTCGCATTTATTCCCGATTTGTCGAGGTGTTTTCTCCGGGTGCCTGGCTGGCCTGGTTTTTCCTGTTGGCAGCCCCAAATAGGAAGGAAAGCACCAATTCGGGCTGGCGATAAGCCCATCCATGTTCTACGATGCCAAGACCGGGCCTTGCCTTGTTGCTGCCCGGAATACTGGATGCGGGATGGCGCCAGATCGCAGAATACTCATCCACCTCATCTTCGGAGTACCCCATGGGTTTGAAAGAGCAGATCACGGAAGACATGAAGGCCGCCATGCGTGCCAAGGACATGGGCAAGCTGGGCACCATCCGCCTCTTGACCGCCGCGATGAAGCAGAAGGAAGTCGATGAGCGCGTCGAACTGACCGACGCCCACGTGCTGGCCATCATCGACAAGATGGTCAAGCAGCGCAAGGATTCCATCTCCCAGTTCGAAGCCGGCGGCCGCCAGGACCTGGCTGACGTTGAAAAGGCTGAACTGGCCGTGCTGGCCACCTACATGCCGGCCAGCCTGTCGGATGACGAGATCAAGGCTGAAGTCCAGGCCGCCGTGGCTGCCACTGGTGCTGCCGGTCCCCAGGACATGGGCAAGGTGATGGGCGTGTTGAAGCCCAAGCTGGCCGGACGTGCCGACATGACAGCGGTGTCCGCCCTGGTCAAGGCCGCGCTGACTGCGTAAGCAGCCCTTTCGCCTCGTTGCCTAACGCCCCGCTGCCCAGGTGATTCCTCAGTCGTTCATCCAGGACCTGCTCAACCGCGTCGACATCGTCGACGTGGTAGGTCGTTATGTGCAACTGAAGAAGGGTGGCGCCAACTTCATGGGCCTGTGCCCTTTCCACAACGAGAAATCCCCCAGCTTCACCGTCAGCCCGACCAAGCAGTTCTATCACTGCTTCGGCTGCGGCGCGCATGGTACGGCGATCAGTTTCCTGATCGAGTATTCGGGGATGGGGTTCGTGGAAGCGGTGAAGGATCTGGCCCAGAACGTGGGCATGGTGGTGCCCGAGCGCGAAGACAACATCCCCCTGGCACAGCGCCAGGAAAAGCAGGCCAAGAGCATGGCCCTGTCGGACGTGATGACGCGTGCCAACGATTTCTATCGTCATCAGTTGCGCAGTGCGCAGCCGGCGATTGCCTATCTCAAAGGACGCGGACTGACCGGCGAAGTCGCTGCCCGCTTTGGCCTGGGCTATTCGCCGGACGAATGGGACAGCCTGCGCCAGGTCTTCCCTGACTACGAGAACGAAGTGCTGGTCGAGTCCGGCCTCGTCATCGACAAGAGTGAAGAGGGCGGTGGCCATCGCAAGCGTTATGACCGCTTCCGTGGTCGGATCATGTTCCCCATCCGCAATACCAAGGGCCAGGTGATCGGTTTTGGTGGCCGGGTGATGGATGGCGGTGAACCGAAGTACCTGAACTCGCCTGAAACGCCGCTGTTCCAGAAGGGCAGCGAGCTGTATGGCCTGTTCGAGGCGCGCCAGGCGATCCGCGAGGCGGGTTATGTGCTGGTCACCGAAGGCTACATGGATGTGGTGGCGCTGGCCCAGCTGGGTTTCCCGCAGGCCGTGGCCACATTGGGAACGGCGTGTACGCCCATCCACGTGCAAAAACTGGTGCGCCAGACCGATGAGGTGATCTTCAGCTTCGACGGCGACAACGCCGGCCGCCGCGCCGCCCGCCGCGCGCTGGAGGCCTGTCTGCCGCATGCGTCGGACAACAAGACTATCAAGTTCCTGTTCCTGCCCAAGGAACACGACCCTGACAGTTACGTGCGCGAGATGGGCGCGCCGGCCTTTGAAGAGCAGATCCGCGAAGCCATGCCGCTGTCGCAGTTCCTGTTGAAGGAAATCATCGGCGAGAACGACTTGCGTACGCCCGAAGGCCGCGCCCATGCGCAGTTTGCCGCCAAGCCGCTGCTGCAGGCCTTGCCGGCATCCGGCCTGCGTTTGCAGATCGTGCGCAGCGTGGCCCAGGCCACGCAGACCACGCCGGCCGAGCTGGAAGTGCTGTTTGAGCTGGAAAAGCCGGTGGCGCGCGTACGCAGCGCCCCGCCGCGCACCAAACGCACCGCCCCGGTCGGGCTGGAGCGCCAGATCATGCGGCTGCTGGTGGCGCATCCGCAACTCTCGGCCGACCTCGATGCCGCCGCGCTGGAAGCCATCGCCCGCATCGCGCCAGACCAGGCCGAGCTGCTGGCCCATCTGGTCGGTGTGGCCCAGGGCATGGGCGAGCAGGCCAATTTCGCCGCGCTGGTCGAGCACCTGCGCGAGGGCGGCCCCGAGTTTGACTCGATGATCGCGGAAATCGCGGCCGAGTCGGAATCCGAATTTGATGTGGTGCGGGCCGAGATGGCCGGTGCCATCCGCCAGGCCAGGATCCGCGCGCTCGATGACGAGATGCAGATGCTGGTGGCCTCCAACCTGCGCACCGAGGAAGAGCGCAATCGCTATCGTGAGCTGATGCAGCGCAAGGAATGGCTCAAGCGCCAGACCGGCGGTGCGGTCGCAGCAGGTTGAGGGGCGGCTTTCCCGTGGAAGCGGGGAGGGGCTGAAGGAAGAATCGGCGGGGAGGGTCTTGCGTGATGTTTGCGTGACCCGATCTGAAGAGTGAGCAGGAGTAGGGAAGCAGAAATCGGCCTGGTGTGGAAAACGCGGTAAAGCACTGCAAATTGTCGTGTTTTACGCACCGGATCGCTGGCGGATGGCCGAATATCCCGGCTTGATCCCAGGGAAAAGAGCCCCATCTGTGCTATAATAGAAGGCTTTAGTTCCGCCGGATGGCTCTTGCATCCCCACCCTGCGGCGACATGCCTTCACCCCGGCGCATCGGGAGGGAGGACGGCAGACAGCGGTATCGCCTGCCGGATTGCAAGCGGCACGACTGCCTGCTGCGCGCGATCGATGGCCCGCCGGTAAAAGGAACGTTGCGCGTGCAGCCGGAGTCTACCGGGCAACCGGTACCGGAGTTGCATCATTAGCATGACTTGATTGGCGCAATGAGTGAATTCTCAATTGGCAGTTGATTCTATGGCAAATGCAATGAAGAAACCCGCGAAAACTCCAGCAGCGTCGGCAAAGAGCAGCAAGACGGCAGCGGCGGTAAAATCGACCGCTGCGGCCAAGACCACCCAGGCGGTAGCCGCCAAATCGCCAGTCAAGGGGACGGCGAAGGCTGCTGTCACCGTAAAACCCACGGCCAAGACTGCAGCAGCAGCGACGCCGAAAAAGACGGCAGCCCAGACAACTGCCGCCAAGCCGGCCCGCGCCGCATCGCCCAAAGCGACTGCAACGCCAGCCAACAAGTTACCTCAAGCCGCCGAACAAGCGGTTTCTGTGAAAGCGACGAAGACTTCCGTGACCACCAAGAAACCCGAAACCAAGACCGCCAAGACCACCAAAGCCGCACAGGTGGAAGGCAAAGACGTCAGCGCGACTGCTGCGTCGAGCGTAAGCCAAACCACTGATGCCGCTGCCCTGGCAGCCATCGACACGTCCGGCTATGTGCTGCCGAGCGTCAAGGTGCCGGGCCGCCGTGGCCGCAAGCCCAAGGAATTCCAGCCCGAGAGCGACGAAGTTGCCGCACTGAACACCATCGAGCGTACCGAACTGAAGGCCGCCGACAAGGCCAAGGCCAAGGATCGCAAGGCCAAGGAAAAGGCCTTGCTGAAGGACGCTTTCTCTTCCGACACCGAAGCCAGCGAAGAAGAGTTGGAGCGCCGTCGCCAGAAGCTCAAGACCCTGATCAAGCTGGGCAAGGAACGTGGTTTCCTGACCTTCTCGGAAATCAACGACCACCTGCCGGAAAACATTGTCGATCCGGAAGCCATCGAAGGCATCATCGGTACCTTCAGCGACATGGGCATCTCGGTCTACGAGCACGCTCCTGATGCGGAAACCCTGCTGCTGTCGGACAACGTGGCCAACGTGGCCAGCGATGATGACGCCGAAGCCGCAGCCGAAGCTGCACTGTCGACCGTCGATTCCGATTTCGGCCGTACCACCGACCCGGTGCGCATGTACATGCGTGAAATGGGTTCGGTCGAACTGCTGACCCGCGAAGGCGAAATCGAAATCGCCAAGCGCATCGAAGACGGCCTGAAGGACATGATCCAGGCCATCTCCGCCTGCCCGACCACGATCGCCGAGATCCTGGCTGCGGCTGACCGCATCTCCAAGGATGAGATCAAGGTCGACGAAATCGTCGATGGCCTGGTCGATCCCAACGAGAGCGAACAGCAGGTCGAGGCGGCCTCTTCCGACTCCGATGAGGACGACGAGGAAGAGGAAGAAGAGGAAGAAGACGAAGAAGAAGAGGAAAACGAGAGCAGCGGCTCTGGTGCCGCCGGCTTCTCCGCCGAACAGCTGGAACAGTTGAAGCGCGACGCGCTGGGCAAGTTTGCCGTCATCGGCACCCAGTTCGAGAACATGCGCAAGGCTTTCGAGAAGGAAGGCTACAACTCCAAGCCTTACGTCAAGGCACAGGAAATCATTTCCAACGAGCTGCTGGGCATCCGCTTCACCGCCAAGATCGTCGAGAAGCTGTGCGACACCCTGCGTGCGCAGGTGGACGAAGTGCGTACCGTGGAACGCCAGATCCTGGACGTGGCCGTCAACAAGTGCAACATGCCGCGCGCGCACTTCATCAAGGTGTTCCCGGGCAACGAAGTGAACCTGGACTGGGTGGATGGCGAAGTCGCCGCCAACCATGACTACAGCGCCGTGCTGAGCCGCAACGTGCCGGCCATCAAGGAACTGCAGCAGAAGCTGATCGACCTGCAGGCGCGCGTAGTACTGCCGCTGCCGGACCTGCGTGCGATCAACAAGAAGATGGGCGCCGGCGAGAAGAAGGCGCGCATGGCCAAGCGTGAAATGACCGAGGCCAACCTGCGTCTGGTGATCTCGATCGCCAAGAAGTACACCAACCGTGGCCTGCAGTTCCTGGACCTGATCCAGGAAGGCAACATCGGTCTGATGAAGGCGGTGGACAAGTTCGAATATCGTCGCGGCTACAAGTTCTCGACCTATGCCACCTGGTGGATCCGTCAGGCCATCACCCGCTCGATCGCTGACCAGGCGCGCACCATTCGTATTCCGGTGCACATGATCGAAACGATCAACAAGATGAACCGCATCTCGCGTCAGATCCTGCAGGAAACCGGTGCCGAGCCGGATCCCGCGACCCTGGCGATCAAGATGGAAATGCCGGAAGACAAGATCCGCAAGATCATGAAGATCGCCAAGGAACCGATCTCCATGGAAACGCCGATCGGCGACGACGACGATTCCCATCTGGGCGACTTCATCGAGGACAACAACACGCTGGCGCCGGCCGATGCGGCCTTGCATGCGTCGATGCGCAACGTGGTCAAGGACATCCTGGATTCCCTGACCCCGCGCGAAGCGAAGGTGCTGCGCATGCGTTTCGGTATCGAGATGTCGACCGACCATACGCTGGAAGAAGTGGGCAAGCAGTTCGACGTGACCCGCGAGCGTATTCGTCAGATCGAAGCCAAGGCATTGCGCAAGCTGCGTCATCCTTCGCGTTCGGACAAGCTCAAGAGCTTCCTGGAAGGGAATTGATCTTAAGGGTGAGTCAGGATTGGCCGGCGAGATGTTAAAATCGCCGGCTGATTTTTTGGCCCCCTAGCTCATGCTTGGTTAGAGCAGCGGACTCATAATCCGTTGGTGCCGTGTTCGACTCACGGGGGGGCCACCAGTACTGACAAGGGATTCCGAGAGATCGGAATCCCTTTTTCTTTAATGCTTCCGACAAACTTCCGAGGCAGATGTTAAACGTGCCAAGAACAAGGACGCCAGGCTCTCCAACTATCCGGTAATGCTCTCAATCCCGAGGTATAGGTATGGAGAAAATTCCTAGATATGAGTCCAATATGAAGTAGCAAGCGTAACTTGTCACACCGGTGGAAAAAATACGTCCAAGGACGTGAAAGATTGCGCCAAAAAAGCGCCGCCGCTACTGCCGCACAGAGCAGAGGGAGCGCCATTATCAAAATGGATTCCAAGTCCATTTGGTCTAGCAGCATCAAGATTGCAAGGCCGATGGCGAATATCGTTAGAGCATATCTGGACGCTAAAGATGGATTCTTCATTGAATCATTTGAATGAGGTACTGATTGTCTACCAGGTTCGCTTCTGGCCGGAAGCGGACCACCTGTCTTTACGCCAAATGTGATCTCCGAGGGCGATTACTCATTAATTAAATTCAAAATTTCTTGTGTCGTACGCACCTTTCCCATATGAGGAAACACTCGCTCTGTTGAGAAATGATGCATCTCAGCATTGATGGAGCTCATGGCATCCTCGGCAAAAATCAGCTCGTAAGCCCTATCAAACGCGGCCCTGGCTGTGGATTCAACTCCAAAGTTGGTTGCAATTCCTGCCATGATGACAGTCGTGATGTTGCTGCGGCGCAGATGCAAGTCGACGTCGGTGCCATAGAAAGCGCCCCAATTGCGCTTTGTAACGACCACATCACTGCTATCCTTCAGCACGGCTGGTGCAAGTTCTGAGGCGCTTTGCGGTAACGGTGGCGCACCAGAAGGACGAGAAAGTGGCTTGTCTGCAGGTAGAGCCGGTAGAGCATTGACGTCTACCCGCACCCAGATGACGTGCCCTCCGGCTGCACGGAGTGCATCGGCGATCCGAATGCTGTTAGCTAGCACCTGATCTGATGAGTGGGGCGCCAGTTGGCGTGCCAAATTACTGTTTTGCAAGTCAATGACAATTAGCGCGGTATTTTCGGCATTGTTGGTCTGCATGTTCAACTGCTCCTTAAATGTGAGGACTTCCTCATTATTATAATCATATAATGTGAGGATGTGCTCACATAAGTCTACTTCTACACGCCGCGTCCCAAAGCAGGATCGCTCCGAGAATCGTATTCGCCAAATCCTAGCTACCGCGGAGGAATTGATCTACGACCGGGGGCTTGAGGCAGTGACCATGACAGAAATTGCAGCCGTGGCTAGCATGTCGATTGGCGCCCTTTATCAGTATTTCCCCAATAAGGACGCCATTGCGACAGCAATGCGCACTGCGTATGCAGAAGAGATGGACCGTTTGTGGAGTGCGTTTCTATCCCAAGAGGAGAAACTCGATCTTCATGGTTTCGCGGACGGTATTGTTGATTTGATGACTGGTTTCATTTCAGCGCATCCTGCCTACTTGGTATTGTTTTCATCGTCGGTGAGAAGTACGCGTACTGATGCAGAGAGGGAGAGCCTTCGCATGCGTTTCGCCCAGACATTCATTCGGCGTGCCCCTGAGATAGGGAACGCCGAGGCTGTGCGTATGGCGCAGATTGCTTTGGGAATGGTGAAGAGCCTAATCGGCGTGTGTGAGCAAGCCTCGTCGGCTGAAAAACCTCAGCTTGAAGCGGAAATGAAAACAGCTCTGTTTGGATATCTATCCACCAGGATGGATAAAAGATGATCAAACGGAAGAATCGTTTATGGCCGGTTGCGGACATCTTAGAGTAATAGGCTATCGGCGCTGAGTAGTTTTATGGTTGGAATAGCCCCTTGAATCTCAGGACACGAAGACTCTCTTAAATTAGAGGATAGTCTTATGACCAGTTTTACGACTAGGCAAACCGTGGACCATATCGAGATTCTGACCGAGCCGGAGCGTCGCAGAAGACGCACGCCCCAAGAGAAAATAGCCATCGTCCAGGAGACCTTGGCTCCTGGAGCTTCCGTATCAGCCGTTGCCCGGCGACACGGGGTGAACCCGAACCAGGTGTTTGGTTGGCGCAAGCAATACCAGGAAGGCAGTCTGACCGCCGTCAAGGCTGGCGAGACGGTAGTCCCTGCCTCGGAGCTGGCCGCGGCCATCAAGGAAATCAAAGAACTGCAGCGGCTGTTGGGCAAGAAGACCATGGAGAACGAGATTCTGCGCGAGGCCGTCGAATGGGGCCGGTCAAAAAACCTGATTGCGCGCTCGCCCTTGCTGCCGGAGGACGACCAATGAAAGTGGTCTGTGACGTTCTCGGTGTGGCGCGCTCTGCAGTGGCAGTAAAACGAGCCCGGAGCCCGGAATGGCGAGATGGCCGTAGTGCTCGCAAAGTCGACGACAGCGGCTTGCTCGAAGAGATTGAGCTGCATGTCGCGAGCTTGCCGAGCTATGGCTATCGCCGCATCTGGGCTTTGCTGCGACGTAGCCGGGAATCTCTGGGGCAAGCGTGCGTGAACCATAAGCGGGTCTATCGCGTCATGCGAGAGCACGAGTTGCTGCTGCGCCGACCTGGTGTGAGACGCGACAATCGACGCCACGATGGTCGCGTAGCGGTCAAGCAAAGTAATGCGCGCTGGTGTTCGGACGGCTTCGAATTCCGTTGTGATGACGGGGCTGCATTGCGAGTGACGTTTGCACTGGATTGTTGTGACCGTGAAGCCATCAGCTGGGCGGCCACTACCGGTGGGCATAGCGGGGATGTCGTGCGCGACGTGATGCTGGCCGCCGTGGAGCAGAGGTTTGGAAGCACGCAGACTCCACAGGTGAATGAATGGCTCAGCGACAACGGCTCGGCCTACATCGACCATCGCACACGCAGCTTCGCTCGCGAGCTGGGATTGGAGCCCTTGACCACGCCCGTGCGCTCGCCACAGAGTAACGGCATGGCGGAGCGGTTCGTAAAAACGATGAAGCATGATTACATCGCCTTCATGGATAAGCTCGATGTGCCCACGGCGCTCACACATCTGGCCTCTGCCTTCGAGCAATACAATGAGCGCCATCCGCACAAGGCCCTGAAATACCGCTCGCCTCGCGAGTTCAGACGGGCTGCAGCATCAGTAACTTAACGATGTCTGAGTGTCCTGAATTGCGGGGGCAACTACAATGGTTTTCTAGCTGTCCAGCTCGACTGAATGAATATTCACAGAAAAAGCGCCACCTATTCTCATTTAGTTAGCACCAGGTAGCCTCACATTTTTAGCTCCACTACCTCTGACGATACGGAGCCTCAAATTTTCATGAAATTATGGAAAGATAGGTATCCGTGCAATTAAAAAATCAGCCGTCAAGATTTGAACTGGGTTCTGGTAACACAAGTGACTATCTCACCCGCTCCCCACCGCTTCCTGCCAAACAGGAAACAAGCCCCAATCTCCGCTTCATCTCATCTGCTCATCAGACAACATCCCGCGCTATAGTCGAGCCTGCCCCTTCGACCACCCCTGCGCCACGATGAAAAACAATGCCATGGATTACCTGCCCCGCATGGTGATCTTCTCCCGCGTCGTCGAGTTGGGCGCCTTCTCCAAGGCGGCTCGCGAACTCGGGCTGACCTCCTCGTCGGTGAGCCAGCACATCAGCGCGCTCGAAGCCATCCTCGGGACTACCCTGCTGCACCGGACCACCCGCAAGCTCAGTCTGACCGAAGCCGGGCAGGGCTTCTATGCCCATTGCGCGCGCATCGTCGCGCTGGCCAACGAGGCCCGCGATGCCACCGAGAGCCTGCATACCGAACTGGTGGGAGAGCTGCGCATTGCATCTTCCAGCTTCATGGCACCCGAATACCTGGTGCCAGCCCTGGATGATTTCATTCGCAATCATCCACAGTTGCGCATCAGCATCGATGTCTGCGATCACAACGTCGACCTCATGGACAAGAGCGTCGACCTGGCCCTGCGCGTAGGCCGGGCACCCGGTCCGGGAGATATCCCGCTGGCCCGGATGGAGGCCGTGCTGTGTGCGGCGCCGTCTTATCTCCAGGCCTACCCGCCGATCCGCCGACCCGAGGACATGCTCCATCACCAGTTGCTCTTCTTCAGCCCGCACGGGCCGGGTGCACCTGTGGAGCTAACCCTGCGCGACCGCGCCGGGCAGTGCGCGCAGCTGCGGCTGACGCCGCGCATCACGGCCAACCATGCGCGCTCTTTGCGGCAATTGGCCGTGCAGGGACATGGCATAGGCCGCTTCCTGCGCAGTAAGGTGCAAGATGATCTTAAGTCGGGACGCCTGGTGGAAGTCTTGCCGGACTGGTCGCTGGAGGGCTATTGCGCCTTCATCACCACCCGCCATCGCGACGCCGTGCCCGCCAAGATCCTGGCCTGCATTGCCCAGATCCAGGATTATTTCGCGCGCCGTCATCCAGCCGAGGACGAGGAAACGGCTGCGCGGTAAAGCGTTGCGGCGCTTGCATTGTTCAATCTGATTAACGAGTACGTTCGCAAAACGACGGCTAATCAAATCGCCTCGCTTGTAATACAGTTCCCCTGTCGTTCCCTGCCGGTCATGTGTCGGGGGGCGCTGCGGGCTGCAAGCTCGCGCCGGCGTTGCGTTACCGCGGAGGGGGTTTTCGGTGGCGCAACACGGTAGAGGGAAGAGGGCGATGCCGACAAGCGCAGGATGCACCCGCCTTTCCTCTCTGGGACGACAGTCAATGGACAGATCAGCATCTGCTCGGCATCGTGATCGACATTGGCATATCAACCGCATGGGCTGCCCCAGCCCCGTCAGCCGGCTTGTGCGCTCCACCCCCGCTCCCGCCCTTGCATGAGTAAAAGGCATCGAAGCCCCAGAATTTATCGTTTTATTTGCCCCCCGCGCTGCCCTTACCATGAGGCTATCTCATAGTCACCCGGTCAAAGGCACGCAAATGACGATCTCCGCGCAGCACAGCAATCTCCATCAACTCCTGCTTTCCCACTACGGCGACGAGGCCCTGGTGCAGCGCCAGTTCGCGCGCCTGGAAGTCCCCGCTTCGACCCTGCGCCCCGCGGCGTCCGAGGTCTCGCGCCTGGAACTGGCGCAGGCCCTGAACATGCTGCTCTTCGAAGGCCTGCTGCAACAGGTCGCCACCGGCCGTGACTACGTGGCCGATGCCGAGCGCGAGGGCGTCAAGATCTGCTTCGACCACGGCGCCGTGCGCACCGTGCGCCTGGGCCGCGACAGCGGTTTCCCCGATGGCGAAACCCTCTTCACCAGCGTGCTGTTGCCGCTGGGCTACCAGCAGACCGGCACCTATCCGCTGGCGCGCATCAAGATGACCGGCCGCGTCTATACCCACATCGACGACGCCGAGCAGATCGCCCAGTTCTTCGTGAGCGAACTGCATCCGGAACAGTTCTCGCCGCAATTCCAGCAGACTGTGAACGCCGTGCTGGCCACGTCGCGCAATCCGCTCTCCGATGAGGTGCTGGCGCTGCTGGCCAAGCTCTCCGCACAAGGCAAGCTGGATATGGACGAGGCCAAGCGCCTGCTGCCCGCCATGCTCAAGTGCTTCGCCCGCCATCACGACCTGCCGACCCTGTCGCAGTACGAAACGCTCAAGGCCGAGTCCGCCGAGATGGCCTGGATCTCCACCGAAGGCAATGCCTTCAATCACGCCACCGACCGCGTCTCCGACGTGGTGGCCACCGCCGAACGCCAGCGCCAGCTGGGACGTCCCATCAAGGACCAGGTCGAAGTCTCGCGCAATGGCCGCGTGCGCCAGACCGCCTTCCGTGCGGTCAAGGTCGATTACCAGCTGCAGGGCGAGGATGGACAGCCGGTCGCCGTCACCGTGCCGGGTTCCTTCTACGAATTCATCTCGCGCGACTATTTCGCCGACGAGGCCGGCCAGCGCAAGCTGGACCTGACCTTCGACAGCGGCAACGCGCAAGGCATCTTCAAGATGACCGAGGCGGTGGCGTCCGGTGCGGCCAGCGACGAGGCGGCCAGTGTCTGCTGAGGCCACGCTGGCGCGTCTGCAGGACCTGCTGGGCAACGCCGGCCTGATTACCTCCGCGCCCGAGCGCCAGCCCTATGAGCACGGCCCGCGCTATGGAGCCGGACAGGCGCTGTGCGTGGCGCGTCCGGCCAATGTGGCGGAAGCCGCCGAGCTCATGCGCCTGTGCGCAGCCGAGAAGATCCGGCTCGTCCCGCAGGGAGCCAACACCGGCCTGGTCGGCGCGGCTTCGCCTGATAGTTCGGGTTTGCAACTTATCCTCAGCATGGAACGCATCAAGGGCGTGATCGATATCGATCCGGTCGATGGCGTGATCCAGGCCTGGGCCGGCACCCGCCTGTCGGACCTGAACCAGGCGCTGGCCCCGCACGGGCTGTGCTTTCCCATCGACCTGGGGGCCGATCCCTCGGTAGGCGGCATGCTGGCCGCCAATACCGGCGGCGCACGCCTGATCCGCTATGGCGACGTGCGCCACAACACGCTGGGCCTGCAGGCGCTGCTGATGCAGCCGCCCGGCGAACTGCTGGAGATGGGCAACCGCCTGCACAAGAACAATACCGGCCCGGACTGGAAACAGCTCTTCATCGGTACCGCCGGCAGCTACGGCATCGTCACGCAAGCGGTGCTGCGCGCGCATCCGCTGCCGCGCCAGCGCGCCACCGCCTTGATCGTGCCGTCCTCGCTGGAAGCGGGCTTGCGCCTGCTGCAGGATGCCCAGGCGCAGTTCGCCGATTTCCTCACGGCCTTCGAAGGCATCTCGCGCAATGCGCTGGCGTCGGTCTTGCGCCACCTGCCGCAGGTGAGCGCCCCCTTTGATCCATTACCGGACTATGCCTTGCTGGTGGAACTGAGTTCGTCATCGGCGGCCAGTGAGTACTTCGATCTCGACCAGCTCTTCATGGCGTGGCTGGAACGCCACTTCGACGATGCCATCGTCGATGCCGTGGTCGACAAGCCCGAGACCCTGTGGCGCCTGCGCCATGCCATCAGCGACAGCGTCAAACAGGAGGGCAGGATCGTCGCCTTCGACATCTCCGTCTCGCGCTCGCGCATGCCGGCCTTCCGTGCGGAGGCACTGGCCCTGGTGGAACGGGACTTCGCCGGTGCCGAGGTGTTCGACTTCGGCCATTGGGGCGATGGCGGCGTGCATTTCAACCTGGCCATTCCGCCGGCGCAGCAGCCGCAGTTCCCGCCGGAGCGCATCGAGGCCCTGCGCACCGCGCTGTATGACTTGGTTGCAAAACGTTACCAAGGCAGTTTCAGCGCCGAGCACGGCATCGGTCCCTTCAACCAGCATTACTACCAGCGCTACACGCAGCCCGAACAACGCGCGCTGGCCGGCCGCGTGCAAGACGTGTTCGATCCGCACTGCCTGCTGGGCAATACGCGCTTCACATGACGGGCAGCGTGCCGGGACGCTCTGGAGGGGAGGGCACGCCATTTGCTATAGTGCGGGCTCCTTCACCTTCTGCCCCGCCTTCAGCCAGCGGTCTTCGTCCCATGCGCCGTTTCATCCCGTCAACGTCCTGCCTGATCGCCTTCGATACGTCGGCCCGGCACATGTCGTTCACCAAGGCGGCCAATGAATTGCACATGACGCAGGGGGCCGTGAGCCGCCAGGTGGCGATCCTGGAGGAGTACCTCAACGTCAAGCTGTTCGAGCGCATCAACCGCCGCCTGATCCTCACCGAAGCCGGCCGCGATTATGCGGCCCAGGTCTCCACCATCTTGAAGCAGATCGAGATGGCGACCTTCCAGGTGATGACCTACAACAGCCTGGCCAGCGTGCTGAACCTGGCGATCCTGCCGACCTTCGGCGTGAAGTGGCTGATCCCGCGCCTGGCCAAGTTCGCTGCCGCCTATCCCGATGTGCTGCTGAACCTGAGCACGGAAGTGCTGCCCTTCGATTTCAATACGCGCCAGGTCGATGCCGCCATCCACTTCGGCGAACCCGACTGGCCCGATACCGTGATGGTGCGGCTGATGGGCGAAGAAGTGGTGCCGGTCTGCAGCAAGGCTTTGGCCGAAGGCCTGGGCTCGGTGGAGGACCTGGCCAACGTCACGCTGCTCCAGCACACCACGCGCCCGCAGGCCTGGCAGGACTGGTTCCGCCATGTCGGCGTGGATTGCCCCAATGCCTTGTCGGGCCCGCGCTTCGAGCAACTGGCCATGGTCATCCAGGCCGCTGTCGCCGGCATGGGCGTGGCGCTCATGCCCAAGTTCATGGTCGAGACCGAGATCAGCCTGGGACAGTTGCATGTGCCCTTCCCGCTGGCGGTCAAGAGCCCGCAATCCTATTACCTCGTCTATCCCGAAAAGAACGCCGGCAAGGCGGCCATCCTCAAGTTCCGTGAGTGGATCCTGAGCGAAGCACAGGGCGGCTGAGGTCTTCCATCGGGCTGCATCGATTCGGTGCAGCGATTTCCCAGGCTGACTAAAACTCATGGCCGCGCATTTTTCTCCTGCGTGCAGATGCATCTCGTGTCATGCCATGAGGGCGCTGCAGGCCGCCACCGGCGCGGCCCCGGCACCGCGGCTGGAAGCGCCACGGCACGGGGGCTTGCGGCCGATATGAAGTGATGCGCTGCACCATCCTCGCCCATCCTCGCGCATTCTCGCGCGCCAGGCCAGTGCATTCCAAAAACTCATGATGTGGTGAAATTTTTTGGTTTTAAGAAGTAGGGCGGCTGTCCTTATACTCCATCGTTCCAGACCCATCCCACTCCACTTTTCAAGGGAACCCCATGTCTTCTCCACGCATCTTCTCCACCCTGGGTGCCGACTTCTCGGCCTACGCCGGCAACGATCTGGTGATCCGTTCGCCGCGTGATGGCGAGGTCATCGCGCAACTCAAGGCGCAGACGCCGGCTGACGCCGAAGCGGCCATCGCCGGCGCGCAGCAGGCCTTCCTGGCCTGGCGCGAAGTGCCGGCGCCGGTGCGCGGCGAACTGGTGCGCGTGCTGGGCGAAGTGCTGCGCGAGCATCGCGACGAACTCGGTGCCCTGGTCACCCAGGAAGCCGGCAAGATCCTCTCCGAAGGTTTGGGCGAGGTGCAGGAAATGATCGATATCTGCGACTTCGCCGTGGGCCTGTCGCGCCAGCTGCATGGCCTGACCATCGCATCCGAGCGCCCCGGCCACCGCATGATGGAAACCTGGCATCCGCTGGGCGTGGTCGGCGTGATCACCGCTTTCAACTTCCCGGTCGCCGTGTGGGCGTGGAACGCCGCGCTGGCGCTGGTGTGCGGCAATGCCGTGGTGTGGAAGCCTTCCGAAAAAACGCCGGTCACGGCACTGGCCGTGCAAGCCCTGTTCGCCAAGGCCGTGGCGCGTTTCTCGGCACAGCGTCCCAACCTGGTGCCGGCGCAACTGTGCGGCCTGCTGATCGGCGGTGCCGACCTGGGCGAGACCCTCTCGCGTTCGGCCACCGTGCCGCTGGTGAGCGCCACCGGCAGCGTGCGCATGGGCCGCAAGGTCGCCACCGTGGTGGCCGAACGCCTGGGCCGCAGCCTGCTGGAACTGGGCGGCAACAATGCCATGATCGTCGCGCCCTCGGCCGACCTGAACCTGGCGCTGCGCGCCATCACCTTCTCGGCCGTGGGCACCGCCGGCCAGCGCTGCACCAGCCTGCGTCGCCTGTTCGTCCACAGCAGCATCCATGACCAGGTGGTGGCGCAGATCAAGCGCATCTACGCCAGCGTGAAGGTCGGTGATCCGCTGCAGGGCGATACGCTGGTCGGCCCGCTGATCGACCAGGCTGCTTTCGATGCCATGCAGGCGGCACTCAAGCAAGCGCGTGCGCAGGGCGGTGAAGTCACCGGCGGCGAACGGGTGGACGTGATGGGCCAGCAGTCCTGGTACGTGCGCCCGGCACTGGTCACCATGCCCGGCCAGACTGCGATCATGCATCACGAGACCTTCGCGCCCATCCTCTACATCGTCAAGTACGATGAACTGGGCGATGCCATCGCCATGAACAACGCCGTGCCGCAAGGCTTGTCCTCGGCCATCTTCACCAATGACATGCGCGAAGCCGAGCTCTTCGTCTCGGCCGTGGGCAGCGACTGCGGCCTGGCCAACGTCAACATCGGCACCAGCGGGGCCGAAATCGGCGGCGCCTTCGGCGGCGAAAAGGAAACCGGCGGGGGCCGTGAATCCGGTTCGGACGCCTGGAAGAACTACATGCGCCGCGCCACCAACACCATCAACTACAGCAAGACCCTGCCGCTGGCGCAGGGTGTGAAGTTCGATATCGACTGAGCGACGGCCACGTCCAACCGCAGTACCCCAAGCAAAAATGCAGCACCGCTGCCGGATTCCTGCTCCACCTGGGAATCCGGCATGGCATCCCACGACCCACGCCCGCGCAAGCGGGACCCACAACGGCAAACCGGCAAGGAGTGCAGTAATGAAGATGAAGACCCTGGCAGTGACCTGTGCAATCGCTGCGACCCTGATCGCCACTGGTGCACAGGCGCAGACCAAGACCATTTACGTCGGCATGAACGGCGGCACGATGGAGAAAAACTACACCGCCTCGATCTTCCCCGACTTCGAGAAGGCCAACAACGTCAAGGTGGTGGTGGTGCCCGGCACCTCCTCCGACATCATCGCCAAGATGCAGGCCCAGCGCGACAAGCCGCAGATGCACGTGGCCTTCCTCGATGACGGCATCATGTACCGCGCCATCAACATGAGCCTGTGCGAAAAGGTCAAGGACGCCGCCGTGCTCAAGGATGTCTATCCCTTCGCGCGCCTGGCCAACGACCAGGCCGTGGCCATCGAGATGGGCGTGCTCGGCATCGGCTACAACAAGAAGCTGTTCGCCGAGAAGGGCTGGCCGGCACCGACCTCGTGGATGGATTTCGCTGATCCCAAGTACAAGCAGAAGGTGGTGTTCCAGTCGATCTCCGCCAGCACCTTCGGCCTGTATGGCTTCATGATGTTCAACCGCTTGGTGGGCGGTACCGACAAGAACGTCGACCCCGGCTTCAAGAAGTGGGGCAGCACCATCGGCCCCAACGTGGTCGAATATCTCTCCAGCTCGGCCAAGATTTCCGAGATGGTGCAGACCAATGAAGCGGCCATCTTCCCGCTGACCGTGACCGGCATCGCCAACCTGAAGGACAAGGGCATCCCCGCTGAATTCGCCACCCCCAAGGAAGGCGGCGTGCTGCTCATGACCGGCGCTTGCCCCATCAAGGGCAACAGCGAACCGGAACTGGCGCAGAAGCTGCTGGAATACCTGCTGACTCCGGCGGTGCAGGCCAAGAGCATGGCGCTGGCCAATTCGATTCCGGTCAACCGCAACGTGCCGCTGTCGGACGCCGCGCAAGCCAAGCTGGGCAAGAGCGAAGTGCTGACCAAGAACCTCAACACCGTCGACTGGGATACCGTCAACGAGAAGCGCTCCGAGTGGAACAACCGCTGGAACCGCATGATCGAGCAATAAGCCTGTATCGATCATGACCGCAGCCTATCGTTTCAATCCGGCCTTCCAGTCGCCCCAGGGGTCGCCCATCCGGGAGCTGTTCAAGTACACGCAGCAACCCGGCATGATCTCCTTTGCCGGCGGCTATCCGGCCCCGGCGCTGTTCGATACGCAAGGGCTGGCAAAGAGCGCCGCCACCCTGCTCGACAGTGCAGCGGCGGCCTGCCTGCAATACGGGGCCACCGAAGGGGCGGCGCAACTTGCGCAAGTGCTCAAGCAGGTCACGCGTTCGCGCATCGGCGGTGCCGATCCGGGCGAACTGATTGTCACCACCGGTTCACAGCAGGGGTTTGAACTGCTGTTGCGCATCCTGCTGGAGCCGGGCGATGGCGTGGTCATCGAGCGGCCCTGCTATCCGGCGGCGATCCAGGCCTTGCGCCTGGCGCATGCCGAATTGCTGGAGATTCCCGGTGACGCCCAAGGCATGGATACCGATGCCCTGGAAGCCTTGCTGCTGGCGGGCGCCCGGCCCAAGCTGCTGTACCTGGTGCCGAGCTTCGCCAATCCGACCGGCGCCACCTTGCCGCTGGCGCGCCGCCGTCATTTGCTTGCGCTGGCGGTGCGTTACCAGTTCATCGTGATCGAGGATGATCCCTACGGCCAGCTGCGTTTTTCCGGGCAGGCCGAGCCGCCGCTGCTGCAGGTGGCGCAGGAGATCGAGGGTGCGCGCGACTGGCTGGTGTACCTGTCGAGTCTCTCGAAGATCGTGGCACCGGGTTTGCGTATCGGCTGGATGTGCGGCCCCTCGGAAATCCTGCGCCGTGCCGTGATCGCCAAGCAGACCGGCGACCTGTGCACCGCGCCGTGGATGCAGATGGTGGCGGCGCAATATCTGCAGGCCGGGCATCTGGAGGCCCATCTGCCACACATCATCGCCACCTATCGCGAACGTTGCGCGATCATGCTGTCGTCCTTGCGCGAAGCCTTCGGCGATCGTCTCTCGCTGATCGCCCCGGAAGGCGGCATGTTCATCTGGGCCAGTTGGACGGATGGCACCGATGCCACGACACTGCTGCAGACCGCGGTGCGCCACAACGTGATGTACGTGCCGGGCAGCGCCTTCTATGCCACGCCATCCGATCCGGGCCATTGGCGACTTTCTTTCGCCAATGCCCAGCCTCGGGAGATCATCGACGGCGTGGCTCGCCTCAAGCAGGCACACGAGGAATGGATGCACGTGCAAGCATGACTTTTCTTCATGCATGAAAAACGCCCCGATGCGCAGTGCGGATCGGGGCGTTGTCATTGCGGCGTCGTGGAAACGATTTACAGGTCGATCTTCATGCGCGCCACGACAGTGCGTTCCGCCCCCGGCATCACGTAGAGGTTGTTCCACGAACCGGGATAGTAGTTGCGGTTGAAGAGGTTGTGCACGTCCAGCGACAGCCGCACATTCTTGCTCACCTGCCAGTAGCTCAGGAGCTTGACCGTCGCATACGCCGGCAACGAATAGGTGTCGGCGGTATTGCCCGAACGGTTGCCGACGTAGTTCACGCCGCCCCCCAGTCCATAGCGCGCGCCATTGGCCGTTGCATCTTCACGCATGACCAGAAGACCTGCGCTGTAGGCCGGGATGTTGGCCAGGCGCGTGCCGGCGGCCAGGGTCTTGTCCTTGGTCACGCGCGCATTGTCCCAGGCGAAATTGGCCGAAAGACGCCAGTGCGCATCGATCTGGCCATAGGCATCGGCCTCGAAGCCGGCGCTCTTGGCTTCGCCGGCCGCCACCTGGAAACCGGGCGTATCGCTGGCGGTAAGCACATTGGTCTTGGTGATGTCGTAGACCGCGAAGTTGGCCCCCAGGCGTTCATCCGTGGTCTGCAGCTTGAGGCCGGCTTCATAGGCGGTCGAATGCTGCGGATCGAAGGCGCGGCCGCTGGCATCCACGCCGCTGTTGGCACGGAAGGATTTGCCCGCCGTCACATACACCGAACTCCAGGCCGTCGGCAGATAGGTAATGCCCGCGCGCGGCGACACGGCGCTCTGTTGCTGCGAGGTGGTGGTGACGCCGCCCACGCGGTTCTCGATGCTCTGCTTGTACTGATCCCAGCGCACACCCGCCAGCAATTTCCATTGCGGCGACAGGCTCAGTTGGTCCTGCACGAACACGCCCTTCACGCGCTGTCTTTCGTCCGAACTGCTGGTGCGGTTGGTCAGCGGCAGCAACGGGCTGCCGTAGACCGGATTGTAGATATCGATGGGGGTATTGGCCGAGCGCAGGATTTCCGTATTCATCCACAGCGTCGATGCTTCTGCACCGATCAGGAGGGTGTGGCCGATGGCACCGGTGTTGAAGTTGCCCTGCAGCTCCGCCTGGAAGGAGGTATCGCGCGAGGGAAGCTGCCGCCAGGTGCGGGTGCGGTTGAGCGTGCGGTTGTCAGCGGCCAGCGGATTGGAGAGGGCCGCTTCGGTGTAATAGCCATCGAAGCTGCTTTCCTTGTAGCTGGCACCAAGCCTGGCACGCCACTGCTCGGACAGCGTGCGCTCCAGCGTCAGCTGATGCGTATTGCTGCGCATGGCCATGTTGCCATCCGAGGGTTCGTTCAGGACGCGGTCGCGCGGCAGCGTGCCCAGCACGCCGCGCACGTTGATCAGGCCGCGGTCCAGCGGCGTGCTGGCCTGCAGGAATTCGGCCTCGTAGTTCAGCAGGGTGTCCTTGTCGATCACCCAGGCCAGCGAGGGGGCCACCAGCGAGCGGCGGTTGTTGAGCAGGCTGGAACGGCTGTCGCCTTCCTCGGTCATGGCGATCAGGCGATAGGCCAGGTTCTGGCTCAGGGGACCGGTGCTGTCGACCGTGGCACGGCGCAGGCCACCAGTACCGGCACTGAGTTCGGCGCTGTTCTTGCGCGTGAATTGCGGTTTCTTGGTGACGATGTTGATGGTGCCGCCCGGCTCGCTGCTGCCATAGAGCGCGGCGGCCGGGCCCTTGAGGAACTCGATGCGTTCGATCGTGGCAGTATCGCGGCGCGGATTGTAGCCGCGCGAACCGGGGAAGCCATTGACCAGGAAACCCATGTCGGTACTGCTGAAGCCGCGAATGGCGAAGTTGTCCCAGGTGCCGCCGAAGTCGTTGAGGCGGCTGATGCCGCTGACGTAATCGACCGTATCGGCCAGACGCACCGCACCCAGGTCCTCGATCTGCTGGGTGGTCATCACGCGTACCGACTGCGGCAGCTCCATCAGCGGGGTATCGGTGCGCGTGGCACCGCTGGTGCTGGTGGCGTTGTAACTGCTGCTGGCCTGGTCGCGGCCAGCAGAGACGCTGATCTCGGGCAAGGCCGCTGCATTGCTGCCGGCGGCCGTGGCCGCATCGTCGGCCCATGCCAGCGGCGCAACCGCGAGCAGGCTGGTCAGCAGCCACGCGGCGCTGGTGGCGCAGCGGCAGGGAAGGGAAGTCGCAAATCCTCGGTGCATCATCATCGGTATTCAAACAGCCAGGCAAATAATCGGGCCGATGAATATAAATGATAATCGTTAACAATTGTTGGGAAATTGTAAGTTTGTTGTGAAGAAAAGTCTGTTCAAGTTGTTGTTTTGCAATGAGCGTCATTTCAGCGCCGAGATCTGCCCGTTGCGGATCAGCCGCGCCCGCAGCACGTTGCGGCTGATGTCGAGCAGGCGCGCGGCCTGTACCTGATTGCGTTCGCAAAACTCGAAGGCGGTACGAAATACCGTGTCTTCGATTTTTTCAAACAGGCCCGCCTGCGATTGATTGAACAGGTTCTGCAAGGCCTGTTCCAGCGCTTGCAAGGGATCGTTGCTGCAATCGATGCCGCCATGCGCGGCGTAGGCCGGGCGCCGCTCCACATGGGAGAGATGGAAGTGCTCGGCGCGCAGGCTGTCTTCCTGGCAGATCAGCAGCGCATGGTGGATGGCATTTTCCAGTTCGCGGATATTGCCCGGCCAGTCGTGCTCGCGCAGCTTGCGTTCGCCTTCGGCATCGATGCGGGGCGCGCCATAGCCCAGCCGCTGGCGATATTCATGGAGGAAGTGATAGGCCAGCGGCAGGATATCCGCAGGCCGCTCGCGCAAACGCGGAATGGCCAGTTGCACCACCTGCAGCCGGTAATACAGATCCTGGCGGAAATGGCCGGCCGCCACCGCATCTTGCAAGCGCACGTTGGTGGCGGCAATGACGCGCACGTCGATGGGAATGCTGCGCCGTGATCCCAGCCGCACCACTTCGCGTTCCTGCAGCACCCGCAACAGCTTGACCTGGATGGCCAGCGGCAGGTCGCCGATTTCATCGAGGAACAGCGTGCCGCCGTTGGCCGCCTCGAACCAGCCGGCCTTGTGCGCGATGGCACCGGTGAAGGCGCCTTTCTCATGGCCGAACAATTCGCTCTCGGCCAGGCTCTCCGAAAACGCACCGCAATTCACGGCCACGAAGGGCGCATCACGGCGATGGCTCAACGCATGCACGTGACGCGCGATCAGTTCCTTGCCGGTACCGGTGGCACCGATGATGACCACGTTGGCATCGCTCGGTGCCACACGCTGTACGCGTTCCAGCAAAGCCACCGAGACCGGATCGTGGAACACCTGCGCCGTGGCGCGAATGGACGTGCCCAGCTTGCGCGCATGCGGCAAGGTCAGCAGCGGCGATGCGGTGCGCGCGGCAACGTCGCCATCACCCTCCGGCGAAGAGGGCAGCGCATACAGATGGGCAGAGCGAGGGCTGGCATGCATATCAGGCTCCGGGCTTGTGGAATCTCCTGCTCCGGGGGGAGAGGCAGGAAGGGAAGGTGAAATGATTC
The DNA here is from genome assembly GCF_057961335.1 of Herbaspirillum sp. Her4. Taxonomy (NCBI): domain Bacteria; kingdom Pseudomonadati; phylum Pseudomonadota; class Betaproteobacteria; order Burkholderiales; family Oxalobacteraceae; genus Herbaspirillum; species Herbaspirillum sp. Her4. The sequence continues at coordinate 2,052,853 of NZ_CM176330.1, forward strand.
TAACAATATGCAAAGAGCGAATTAACGACCAATTCAGCATAAGCATGCTCGGTATACGTTGGGTCATCGCCCGCAAAAGCTTGTCTGACAAGGAACTGACGATCATCCGTCGCCGTCTGGCGACAGCATCGGCACAGGAATGCAAAGCTGTCATACAGCTTGGAAAACTTAGTAAATAAAGAGAAACATCAGGGCGACTTTCCTGCTGCTTCAGCAGCAGCGCGTGAGCAGATTGCTGCTGCAGCAGTAGTCCGGATTTTTGCAAGTCCTTGATTTGAAAGGTTTCGCAGGGTGGCACGTTCTTCGCTGAATGAGGAGGGCGGATGCGATTGCGTCCTTCCTTCAGTCATCCAAGGAGAGCCTTCTTCATGAGCCGTCCCCTGCAAGTCGTCATCGTCGCCGGAAGCGGCCGCCGTCCCTCCCGTACGCTGGGCCTGCTCAATGCCATTGCAGCGCAGGTGGGCCAGCACATCGCCATCCAGACGGAAGTGGTGGCGCTTTCCGAGCTGAGCGGCCAGTTGCTCAGTGCCACTGAACTGGCGCAGTTGCCCGACCCCGTACGCCAGAAGATCGCCGCCATTGAAAGCGCCGATGTACTGCTGGCGGGCAGCCCCGTCTATCGCGGCTCCTATTCGGGGTTGTTCAAGCATCTGTTCGACCTGGTGCCGCAGGAGTCGCTGTTCGGCAAGCCCGTGCTGCTGGCCGCCACCGGCGGCAGCGATCGCCATGCGCTGGCCATCGATCACCAGTTGCGTCCGCTGTTCGCCTTCTTCCAGGCGCTCACGCTGCCGCTGGGCGTGTATGCCAATGCCCAGGAGTTCGACAACGAAACCATCATCAGTGCGGCCCTGCAGGAACGCATTGCCCTGACCGTGCAGCGGGCGCTGCCGGTGTTGCAGGCGCTGGCAACAAGCACAGTCCCGAGCTAGTGGGTTTGCTGATTCGGTTGTGCCGCCAGACACCGTTCATCCTGAGTAGCGGCTTTGCCGCGTATCGAAGGACGCTCCGTCAGATGCGCGTCTTCGATACGGCCCTGGCGGGCCTACTCAGTCCGAACGGTTTCAGATTGATTTGCATCCATTGATTCTGTCCATTGCATTGCCCTTACATCCATTCTTTTTGATGACCACAAGGTCCACAGGAGATTTTTTATGAGCCAAGCACAGTCCATCACCGTCCCCCGCACCGATGCCGTCAAGTTCGCCTATTGGGTTCCCAACGTCAGCGGCGGCCTGGTGGTGAGCACGATCCCGCAACGCACCGACTGGAGCCTGGAGTACAACCAGCGCCTGGCGGTGGCCGCGGAAAAGGCCGGCTTCGAATACGCCTTGAGCCAGATCCGTTTCACCGCCGGCTATGGTGCCGAATACCAGCACGAGTCGGTCTCCTTCAGCCAGGCCCTGCTGCACGCCACCACCAAGCTCAAGGTGCTGGCCGCGATCCTGCCCGGTCCGTGGCATCCGGCCGTGGTGGCCAAGCAGATCGCCACCATCGACCACATCTCGCAGGGCCGCATCGCCATCAACGTGGTCAGTGGCTGGTTCAAGGGCGAGTTCCAGGCCATCGGCGAACCCTGGCTGGAACATGACGAACGCTATCGCCGTTCCAATGAATTCATCCGCGCACTCAAGGGCATCTGGACCCAGGATGACTTCACCTTCAAGGGCGATTTCTATCGCTTCAACAATTACACCCTCAGTCCCAAGCCGGTGCAGAAGCCGCACCCGGAAATCTTCCAGGGCGGCAGCTCGCGCGCGGCGCGCGACAACGCGGCCAGCGTCTCGGACTGGTACTTCACCAACGGCAATACGATCGAGGGCCTCAAGGCGCAGATCGATGACATCCAGGCCAAGGCCGCGCAGAACGGCCACAAGGTGCGCATCGGCGTGAACGCCTTCGTGATCGCCCGCGATACCGAAGAAGAAGCGCAAGCCGTCCTGCAGGACATCATCGACCACGCCCACGTGGAGGCGGTGCACGCCTTCGGCGACGCGGTCAAGCAGGCGGGCAAGGCTTCGCCCGAAGGCGAGGGCAACTGGGCCAAGTCCACCTTCGACGACCTGGTGCAATACAACGACGGCTTCAAGACCAACCTGATCGGCACACCGCAACAGATCGCCGAACGCATCGTCGCGCTCAAGGCCATCGGCGTGGATCTGGTGTTGACCGGCTTCCTGCACTTCATCGAGGAAGTCGAATACTTCGGCCAGAAAGTGTTGCCGCTGGTGCGTGAACTGGAAGCGCGTCAGGCCACGGCAGCGGCTGCACCACAGCAGGCGAAGACACTGGAAGCGGTGGCATGAGCATGAGCGGCACGCTTGAGCTCGCGCTGCCCGCCCATGCGGGGGCAGACGCCGGCACATCGGCGCAGCGCTCGGTGCAGGCCGGCGTCGCGCCGGTCCTGCAACTGGAGGGCATCAGCCTGTCCTTCGGTGGCGTGCAGGCCTTGCGCCATGTCGACCTGGCCCTGCATGAACGCGAGATCCTGGCCGTGATCGGTCCCAACGGCGCGGGCAAGAGTTCGCTGGTCAACGTCATGAGCGGACTGTACCGGCCCACGCAGGGCACGGTCAGCCTGGCCGGCAAGCGTTTCCGGCAGGTGCCCACGGCACGCCTGGCGCGGCTGGGCGTGGCGCGTACCTTCCAGAACCTGGCCCTGTTCAAGGGCCTGAGCGTGCGCGACAACATCGTGCTGGGCCGCGTCGATGCGATGCGGGCCAGCTTCGTGGAACAGATCGCCGGTCTCGGCCGCGCCCGCCGCGAGCGCAACGAGGCCCGTGCACTGGCCGCGCAGATGATGGACTTCCTCGACCTGCGCGCGCATGCGGAGCGTCCGGTGGGCGGCTTGCCCTACGGCCTGCAGAAGCGCGTGGAACTGGCGCGCGCGCTGGTGGCGCAACCCCGGGTGCTGTTGCTGGATGAGCCGATGGCCGGCATGACCGTCACCGAAAAAAGCGAGATGACGCATTTCGTGCGCGCCGCGCGCGATCAGTTCGGGACCGCCATTCTGCTGATCGAACATGACATCGGCCTGGTCTTCGGACTCTCCGACCGCGTGGTGGTGCTGCAGCATGGCAGCAAGATTGCCGATGGCGCACCGGCCGAGGTGCGCCAGGATGCCGCCGTGATCGAGGCCTATCTGGGCGTGGCCCAGCCTGAGCATCACACCACGCAGGAGGCCGCGTGATGGCTGACTTCGATTGGGTGTTCTTCGCCGAAGTGCTGTCCGGTGGCCTGCTCTCGGGGGTGATGTATTCGCTGGTAGCGATCGGCTTCGTGCTGATCTACAAGACCTCGGGCGTGCTCAATTTTGCGCAGGGCGCGCAACTGCTGTTTGCCGCGCTGACTTTCGTGAGTCTGGTGGAGCGCGGTGTTCCTTTCGCGCTGGCCTTGCTGCTGACGCTGGCGGCGATGATCCTGCTGGGCCTCTCGATTGAGCGGGTGGTATTGCGTCCCTTGCAGAACCAGTCGCCGATGACGCTGTTCATGGCCACGCTGGGTCTGTCCTACGTGATCGAGGGCGCGGCGCAATTGCTGTGGGGCACGCAGGTGCATGCGCTGGAGCTGGGCATCGCCGATACGCCCCTGCAACTGGGCGGGATGATGATTTCTTCCTTCGATCTCTTTGCCGCTGCCACGGCGGCGCTGATGGTGGCGCTGCTGTCGGCCTTCTTCCGCTACACCCGCCTCGGACTGGAATTCCGCGCGCTGGCCGATGACGGGTTTGCCGCATTGGCAGTGGGCTTGCGGCTGCCGCGCATCCTTGCCGCCGTGTGGGCCACGGCAGGATTGATCGCACTGATCGCCGGTCTCTTGTGGGGTGCGCGCCTGGGCGTGCAGTTCTCGCTGTCGCTGGTGGTGCTGAAGGCCTTGCCGGTCCTGGTGCTGGGCGGTTTCGATTCGGTGCTGGGGGCCATCGTCGGTGGCCTGCTCATCGGTGCGCTGGAAAAACTGGCGGAGGTCTATCTCGGTCCGCTGATGGGCAGCGGCATCGAAGGCTGGTTCGCTTACGTGGCCGCCTTGGCCTTCCTGCTGGTCAGGCCCAGTGGCCTGTTCGGCCAGCGCGCATGGCAAAGGGCCTGACATGACGACTTCTCTCGCTTCATCGCCGCGCGTGCTGCCCCTGCGCGGGCTCTCGTGGCGGCGTGCCGCGCCCTGGCTGCTGTTGCTGCTAGTGGCCTGGGTCATTCTTCCCTGGTTCGCCTCGCCCTATGTCATCGATGCCTTGCTGATTCCTTTCCTGGCACTCTCGCTGGCGGCGGTCGGGCTCAATCTGCTGACCGGTTACGCGGGCCAGCTCTCGCTGGGCAGTTCGGCCTTCATGGCGGTGGGCGCCTTCGCCGCCTACAACCTCAACCTGCGCGTGGAGGGCCTGCCGCTGCTGCTCTCCATCGCGCTGGCGGGCGTGGCGGCGACCGCCATCGGGCTGGTGTTCGGCTTGCCCAGTCTGCGCCTGCGCGGTTTCTATCTGGCCGTCTCGACGCTGGCAGCGCAGTTCTTTGTGCAGTGGGTGCTGGTCAAGTTCAGCTGGTTCAGCAATGACAATCCGTCCGGCGTGATCGATGCGCCGCCGCTGGTGGTGGGCGGGCTGGCCTTCGATACGCCGGCGGGCCGCTACCTGTTCGCGCTGGCCATCGTCACGGTGCTGACCTTGCTGTGCTGGCGGCTGGTGCAGAGCCAGACCGGCCATCACTTCATCGCCGTGCGCGACAACGAACAGGCCGCCCGCGTGATCGGCGTGCCGGTGCTGCGCACCAAGCTGCTGGCCTTTGCCGTGTCGTCCTTCGTCATCGGCGTGGCCGGTGTGCTGTGGGGCTTCGTCTACCTGCGCACGGTGGAGCCGGCCGGCTTCAATCTGGATCGTTCGTTGCAGATTCTCTTCATCGTCATCATCGGCGGGCTGGCGACCATTCGCGGGGCCTTCCTGGGGGCGGCGCTGATCGTGGTGTTTCCGCTGCTGCTGTCGCGCCTGGGCAGCCTGCTGCTGGGGCAGTGGTTCGACTCGGGCGTGCTGGAAATGAGCCAGCGCATCGTGCTGGGGGCGTTGATCATCTTCTTCCTCATTGTCGAGCCACAGGGCCTGGCTGCCCTGTGGGAACGCGCACGGCGTCGCCTTCACAAGCGCGCGCCTGCGCCATAACTATTTACCTTCACTTCCACCCTCATCACGGAGAAGCTCTCTCACCATGCTGCACGCAAAATTATTAAAAACCTTCATTCTCTCCGCAGCCCTCCTGTCTGCAGGCCTGCAACATGCCCATGCCGATGAACAATTCTTCCCCCTGCAGAGTTACCGGGTGGGTCCGTATGCGGCTGGCGGGACCGGCTTCTTTGGCGGCTTCATCGATTACCTGAACCTGGTCAACCTGCGCGACGGCGGCGTGGGCGGCGTCAAGCTGACCTGGGAAGAAGGCGAGACCCAGTACGAAGTGGAGCGCGGCGTGGAAGTCTACGAGCGCCTCAAGCAGCGTCCCAACATCGCCACCTGGAACCCGCTCTCGGTCGGCATCGCCTATGCGCTGCTGGACCGCGTCACGGCCGACAAGGTGCCACTGCTGACCATCAACCACGGCCGCACCGACACCACCGATGGGCGCGTGTTCAAGTACATCTTCCCGCTGCTGCTCAACCCTTACAGCGAGACCTCGGGTATCGTCAACTACATCGCCAGCAAGGAAGGCGGCAGCGACAAGCTCAAGGGCAAGAAGATCGTGGTGCTGTATCACGGCTCGCCCTATGGCAAGGAGACCATTCCGATCTACAAGCTGCTGTCGGAAAAATATGGTTTCTCGCTGCAGCAGATCGAAGTGCCGCACCCCGGCAATGACCAGCAGGCGCAATGGCTGGCGATCCGCCGCGCCAAGCCCGACTATGTGGTGCTGCGCGGCTGGGGCGTGATGAATCCGGTGGCGCTGAAGACGGCGCAGAAGTCGGGCTTCCCGGCGGATCACATCATCGGCAACGTCTGGTCCAATTCGGAGGAAGACGTGATCCCGGCCGGTGACGCGGCCAAGGGCTATGTGGCCATCACCACCGTGGCCGCAGGCGCGCAGTATCCGGTGCTGCAGGAAATCCAGAAGACCGTCTACGGCGCTGGCAAGGGCAACCTGCAGGATCCCAAGCGCATCGGCAGCGTCTATCACAATCTCGGCGTGCTCAACGGCATCCTCAACGTGGAAGCGATCCGCATCGCCCAGGCCAAATTCGGCAAGCGCACGCTCACCGGGGATGAAATCCGCTGGGGTCTGGAGAACCTCAATATCGACCAGGCCCGCACGGCTGCACTCGGTGCCAAGGGGCTGTTCCACTCCATCCACGTGACCTGGGACAACCACGAAGGCGATGGCCTGGTGGCCTTCCAGCAATGGGATGGCAAGCAGTGGAACGTGGTCTCCGACTGGATCGCCCCGGACTGGAAACTGCTGCGTCCCATCATCGAAAAGTCCGCCCTGGCCTATGCCAAGGAAAAGAACATCAAGGTGCGCAAGAGCATCGATGACTGAGGGCAGGGCGGTCCTGCGGTGATGCAGTGATGCACTGATGCGCTGTTGCGGGACCACCTGCCGTCTTCTTCCACTTCTCCATTTTTTCTGAAAGGTCCGACCATGTCTGCCGTGCTCGCCCCCTCCACACAGTCTTATTCTCCCGCCAGCGGCCCGGTACCCGGCTTGCCGCGCGCGGCACAACCGGCGCACGTGATCCGTGATGACGCCGAAGCCATCGCCGTCGCCCACACGCTGGCCAAGCGCCTGGCGCAAGGCGCTTCCGAACGCGACCAGCTGCGCCGCTGGCCGGTGGAAGAGATCGAGGCCTATTCGCAAAGCGGCCTGTGGGCCATCAACGTGCCGCGTGCCTTCGGCGGGGCCGAAGTCTCTTATGCCACGCTGGCCGAAGTGATCGCCATCATTTCCGCGGCCGACCCGTCGCTGGGCCAGATCACGCAGAATCACCTGGGCTTCGTGGCGGCGGTGCGCACCGTTTCCGATCCGGAACAGCAACAGCGTTTCTTCGCCGATTTCCTGCGCGGCGTGCGTTGGGGCAATGCCTTCTCCGAGTCGGGATCCAAGCGGGCTGCGGACTTCGAGACGCGCTTCGTCGATGCCGGTGACCACGTCATCGTGAGCGGCAAGAAGTTCTACTCCACCGGCGCGCTGCTGGCGCATTACGTGCCCATCGTCGCCAATGATGAAGAGAACCGCACCTGGTACGTGGTGGCCGAGCGCAATGCACCGGGCTTGACCGTCATCGACGACTGGTCAGCCTTCGGCCAGCGCACTACCCTGAGCGGCACCGTCATCATCGATCAGGTGAAAGTGCCGAAGACGCATCTGATCCCGGCCTACAAGGGCTACCTCGAACCCTCCGCCGACGGCGCCATCTTCCAGATCATCCAGGCTGCGGTGGACGTGGGCATTGCCCGCGCCGCGATTGCCGATACCCAGGACTTCGTGCGCACCAAGTCGCGCCCGTGGATCGACAGCCAGCGCGATCACGCCTGGGAAGATCCGTATTCCATCCAGGCCGTGGGCGACCTGCAGATCCGCCTGCATGCCAGCGAAGCGCTGCTGGAACGCGCGGGCCGCGCCATCGATGCGGCCGTCGCCGCCCCCGATGCCGAGAACGTGGCGCGAGCGCAGATCCTGACGGCGGAAGCCAAGGTACTCTCCACCGAGATCGCCATCCACGCCACCAACAAGCTGTTCGAGCTGGCGGGCACGCGTTCCACGCTGGGCCAGTACAACCTGGACCGCCATTGGCGCAATGCGCGCACGCACACGCTGCATGATCCGGTGCGATGGAAATATGCCATCGTCGGCAATTACTACCTCAATGGCGTCAAGCCGCCTTTCCACGCATGGAGCTGAGATGAGTGCGCCGCTGTTGCAGATCGAGTCCATCGAGGTGCGTTATCAGGGCGCGCTGCTGGCCTTGCAGGATGTGAGCCTGGACGTACAGGCGGGCGAGATCCACGCCCTGCTGGGGGCCAATGGCGCGGGCAAGTCGACCACGCTCAAGGCGGTCTCCAATCTGCTGGCGGCGCAGCGCGGGCAGGTGCGCGGCGGGCGCATCCTGTTCGAGGGGCGGGAGGTGGCGCGCAGCAGTCCTGCCGACTTGGTGCGGCAGGGACTGGCGCAGGTGCTGGAAGGACGGCATTGTTTCTCGTCCCTCAGCGTGGAAGAGAATCTGCTCACCGGCTGGCCCGCGCACTTCACGCGGCGTGCCGTGCTGCGGGAGGCGCTGGATCGTATCTATGCCTTCTTTCCGCTGCTGCATCAGCGTCGCCGCAGCCTGGCCGGGCTGTGCTCGGGCGGCGAGCAGCAGATGCTGGCCATCGGCCGCGCGCTGATCTCGCGGCCGCGCCTGCTGGTGCTGGATGAGCCCTCGATGGGGCTGGCACCCAAGGTGGTGGCGGACATCTTTGCGCAGCTGAGCCGGCTCAACCGCGAGGAGGGCGTGGCCCTGCTGGTGGCCGAACAGAATTCGGCGGTGGCGCTGCGGTACGCGCATCGCGCCACGGTGCTGGAGCACGGGCACAGCGTGTTGAGCGGCGACGCCCGGGCGCTGCGGGAGCGTGCCGATATCCAGGCCTTCTATTTCGGCGAGGGCAATGTCGCGCAGGCCGCCTGACCTGCGTGAACAGGCCCTAATCCTGAAAGGCCTTCATGCGCGTACTCAGGTGCTGCAGCAGCCGGTTGGCCGCCGTCGACAATTGCCGTCCGGTGCGCGTGATGAGATGCGCCTCCGAGCGTGTCAGCAGCGTATTGCGCACCGGGATCGCGTACAGTTCACGCGCCGCCAGTTCGGTAGTGACCGCGAAGAGGGGCAAGAGCGTGAAGCCCAGCTCGGACTTCACGAAATGCTTGAGGATGGCAATCGAGTTGGTGGTGATGGTCGGCGTCAGACGGGTCTTCTCGATCAGCGTGGCGGCTTCCACCAGTTGCCGCGTGCCATAGGCCAGATGCGTGAGCGCCATCGGATAGGCCGCCAGCTCGCGCAGCGTCACCGATTCCACCTTGCCCAGCAAGGGAAACTGCCGTCCCACGATGGCATACATGGGCTGGCGCGCCACCGCGCGGCTGACGATCTTGGCTTCCACCGGCGGATTGAAAACCAACCCGATTTCCGCCTCATCGGCCGCGACCGCACTGACGACCTCGTTGGTGCCGGCCAGATCCAGCACCAGTGAGATCTCCGGATACTTCTTGCAGAACTGCTTGATGGGTCCGCTCACCATGTCCGAGATGAATCCTTCCCCCATGATGATGTTGATCGATCCGCGCTTGAGTCCGCGGATCTCCTGCAGCTTGGCCAGCACGTCGGACTGGTGCGAACGCTGCTCGCGGTAATACTCCAGCAGCAGGGCCCCGGCCTCGGTCGGACTGACGCCGCGTTTGTGGCGTTCGATCAGCGGCACCGCCAACTCCTGTTCCAGCAGGCTGATCTGGCGGCTCACCGCCGAAGGCGCGATGTCGAGCGCGTCCGCTGCAGCGCGCACGCTGCCGCTGCGTACTGCCTCGTGCAGATAGGCGATGCGGTGGTCGTTGAGGGTCTCGCCCATCGGATTCTCCGTGTTCTCGAAATTAGAACAATAAACATGATCTGTGCGGATTGATTGTAGTGATCAAAGCCGCCAAACTCAACGTCCATCAAAGGCAAGTTCGCGCAAAACACAGTGAACACCGTGCATCTTGTGGTGTATTTCGGTGATTTTGCTGCGATGCGCAAAATCGGTGCGAGCCGCGCATCACGCTGGCGCAAGCCTGCCTCGATTTGGTGAAGATGAGTTGATCGCAAGAGAACGCAGAGGACAAGGATGAAGAAAATCGGAGTGATTGGCCTGGGCAACATGGGCCGTGGGATGGCATTTTCCCTGCAGCGCGGGGGCTATGAGGTGACCGGCTATGACGCCCTCGAAGCGACCCGCACGGAGCTGGCGCAGCGGGGATTGCATTGCGTGGAGACGATTGCGGCTTTGGCTGCGGCGGTGGAACTGGTGGTGCTGTCGCTGCCGACCTCGGACATCGTGGAGCAGGTCGTGCTGGGCGAGGGCGGGCTGTTGCACAGTGGCAAGGCCGGACTGGTGATCGTCGATACCACCACCGCCGACCCCAACAGCACGCGCCGCCTGGCGGCCGAGTTGCAGGCAGCGGGGATGGAACTGGTCGATGCGCCGGTCAGCGGCGGCCCCAAGGGCGCGGCCACGGCCACCATGGGCATGGTCATCGGCGGCAGCGCCGAGATCGTGGCGCGCATCGAACCGGTGCTGGCCGTGATGAGCGCCAAGCGCGTGCACGTCGGTCCGGTGGGTGCCGGGCATGTGGCCAAGCTGCTCAACAATCTGGTCACCGGCACCCATCTGCTCATCGCCGGCGAGGCCGCGCGCATCGCTGCGGCTGCCGGACTGGATGCGCGCCAGATCTTCCAGGGGCTGGCCGCCGGCTCGGCCAACAGCAAGGTGATCGAGCATTTCTATCCGACCTGGATCTTCAATGAAGCCTTCGATTCCGGCTTCACCATGAAACTGATGCGCAAGGACCTGCGCCTGGCCATGAACCTGATCGAACAGACCGGGAGTGCCACGCCGCTGGCGCAGGAAGCCGGGCGGCTGTGGGCCGGGAGCGTGGAGCGCCTGGCCGATGCGGAAGATTTCAACCGCATCGTGACTTACATCGAACCTTCCCAACATTGATTGCCGGAGCACGCATGCAGCCCCATGACACAGACCAACTGATGCTGGCCTTCGGCCATTTCTTCCCCGCAGCCAAGGAAATCGGCTCCTGGATCAACGGCGAGCTCGTGGCCGGGCAGGGCGAGAGCATCCAGCTCTACAACCCGGCCACCGGCCGCCCTTCGCTGAGCTACCGTGATGGCGGTGGCGCCGCCGTGGAGGCCGCTGCCGCGGCCGCCCAGCGTGCGCAACGCCAGTGGTGGGTACTGAGCCATGCGGCCCGTGGCCGCGCGCTGTATGCGGTGGGCGCAGTCATCCGAGCCGAGGCCGAAGCCCTGGCGCGGCTGGAAGCGATCTCCTCCGGCAAGCCGATTCGCGACTGCCGTGCCGAGATGCAGAAGGTTGCCGAGATGTTCGAGTATTACGCCGGATGGGCCGACAAGTTCTATGGCGAAGTCATTCCGGTCCCCAGTTCGCACCTGAACTACACCCGCCGCGAACCTTATGGCACGGTGCTGCAGATGACGCCGTGGAATGCCCCGGCCTTTACCTGTGGCTGGCAGCTAGGTCCGGCGCTGGCCACCGGCAATGCGGTGCTGCTCAAGCCCTCGGAGCTGACGCCGTTCTCGTCGCTGGCCATCGCGCGCCTCGGTGAGCAGGCCGGTCTGCCGGTCGGGCTGGTCAACGTGCTGGCCGGCCTCGGCCAGAGCATGGTGCCGCAGGCCATGGCGACCTGGTCGGTGAAGAAGGTGATCTTCGTCGGCTCGCCCGCCACTGGTGCGCTCATCGCCAAGGCCGCCGCCGAACGCGTGATGCCCTGCGTGCTGGAATTGGGCGGCAAGTCGGCCAACATCATCTTCGATGATGCCGACCTGCGCCTGGCCGCCTTCGGTGCGCAGGCGGCCATCTTCTCGGGGGCCGGACAGAGTTGCGTGGCGGGTTCGCGCCTGCTGGTCCAGCGCAAGGTGTATGAGCAGTTCGTCGAGACGGTTGCGGCCGGCGCGGAAAAGATCCGGCTCGGCGCACCGCTGGAGGACAGCACCGAAGTCGGGCCCATCAACAACCGCCGCCAGTACGAACACATCCAGCGCATGGTGGCCAGCGGACTGGAAGCGGGCGCGACCCTGGCCGCCGGTCATACGCGTTATGGCGATGAGGGCTATTTCGTGCGGCCGACCCTGCTGGCGCAGGCCAACAATGCGATGGAGGTGGCGCGCGCGGAGATCTTCGGTCCGGTGGCCGTGGCCATTCCTTTCGAGGATGAAGCCGAGGCCATCGCCATTGCCAACGACAGCGAATTCGGTCTGGCCGGTGCGGTGTGGACGCGCGACGTGGCACGTGCGCATCGGGTGGCTGCGGGCGTGAACGCCGGTACCTTCTGGGTCAACAGCTACAAGACCATCAACGTGGCCTCGCCCTTCGGCGGTTTCAATCGCAGCGGCTACGGGCGCTCCAGCGGCATGGAAGCGCTCTACGACTACACGCAGACCAAGAGCGTGTGGGTCGAGACCGCAGCCAATCCGGCCACGCCCTTCGGCTACGCCGGCTGACGATTCCGTTCCAGGCAGCACCACACCGACCGATCCACCATCACAGAGGGCTGCCCGGCCGATGCCGGGCGGCCAACGTCACGAGGGAGAAGCAAGATGCAAGCAAGCTACGCAAGCCATGTCGCGCAACCACAGGGAGAGCGGACCCGCTTTCCCTTCCTGAAGCTGTACTTCTTCACGGCCATCGTGATGTTGCTGGCGGACTGGATCGGTTCGGTCACGCTCAATGTCGGTCCGGGCAAGGTGGTGTTGCTGCCGATGGTGTGGGCCATCATCATGGGCGGGTTGCTGGGCTTGCTGCACAAGTCCATGCCCGCGCCCTTGCGCCTGGATACGTCCCTGCAGTTTCGTGCGGCGTCGGTGCTGCAGCCGGCGCTGCTGCTGTTCATCGCCAAACTCGGCCTGATGGTCGGCAGTTCGCTGCCCAAGCTGGCCGCCGCCGGCTGGGCGCTGGCCTTCCAGGAGCTGGGCCACTTCGTCGGCACCATCCTGATCGGCCTGCCACTGGCACTGCTGCTGGGCATCAAGCGCGAAGCCATCGGTGCGACCTTCTCGGTGGGGCGCGAACCCAGCCTGGCCATCATCGGCGAGCGCTATGGCATGGATTCTCCCGAGGGACGCGGCGTGCTGGCCGAGTATCTGACCGGCACCCTGTTCGGTGCCGTGTTCATCGCCATCCTGGCCGGTTTCCTGGCCAGCCTCAACATCTTCCATCCCTACGCGCTGGCCATGGGCGCAGGTGTCGGATCGGGCAGCATGATGGCCGCCGCCGCCGGTGCCGTGGCTGCCCAGCAGACCGCGGAAGTGGCCAAGGATGTCATGACCTTCGCCGCCGCCAGCAACCTGATCACCACCACGCTGGGGACTTACTTCACGCTGTTCATCTCGCTGCCGCTGGCGGTGTATGGCTATCGGATTCTGGAGCCCATCCTGGGCCGCACCACGCGTGCCTCGACCGAGCAGAGCCAGGTCACGGCCAGCGATCATGCCGAAGTTCCGGAACTGAGCGAACTGCAGAAGTGGGGAGCCTGGGGCGTGGCCGCAGTACTGACGCTGGTGAGCGACTGGATCCTGTATGGCAGCAAGCCCGTCGAGACCTTGCCGGGCATGCTGGTGATCGTGGCCGCAGTGGCCGTGGGCGACATGCTGTGCCGCCTGACCGGCCGCAAGGTGCCGGCGGTGTGCTGGGTCTCCATCGTGGCCATGGCGCTGACTTCGCCGCTCTGTCCGTGGGCCGCACAACTGGTGGCGCTGACCGGCAAGATCAATTTCCTGTCGGTGACACCGGTGATGCTGACCTTCGCCGGTCTGTCGCTGGCCAAGGATATCCCGGCGTTCCGCCGCCTGGGCTGGCGCATCGTGCTGGTGTCCTTCGCCGCCAACGCCGGTACCTTCATCGGTGCCACACTGGTGGCCGAGATCTTCCACTGAGGGTCCATAAAACTGAGGCTTGGCTGGCCCAGATCAAAACATCGCCAATGAGCGCAACAGCGCACTCACCCGGCTGACTATACTTGGCACCAGGATGGCCGCACGGCAACAGGCTGTGCGGCCATCTTGCTTTCATGCTTCCAGTTTCCGTCCCAGGATGATGTGATGTTCAATCAACTCAAAGCCACCTTCAAGTATTTCAATGATGCCGTTCCGTTCAAGCTGGGTCCGGCCCTGATCGCCACGGCGGTCCTGATCCTGCTGCTGCTCACGCCCTGCCCGGCGGGGCTGGAGCCCAAGGCATGGGCACTGGTGGCGATCTTCCTCACCACCATCGTGGCCATCATCCTGAAGGTCATGCCCATCGGCGTGATGGCGATGATGGCCATCGTCATCGTCTCGCTGTCGCAGGTCACCTCGACTTCCTCCAAGGGTGCGATTGCCGATGCGCTGGCCAGTTTTTCCAATCCGCTGATCTGGCTCATCGTGGTAGCCATCCTGATCTCGCGTGGCTTGAAAAAGACCGGGCTCGGCCGCCGCGTCGGGCTGATGTTCATTGCGCTGCTGGGCAAGCGCACGGTGGGCATCGGCTACGGGCTGGCCATCTGCGAACTGGTGCTGGCCCCGTTCACGCCCAGCAATACGGCGCGTGGCGGCGGCATCGTGCATCCCATCATGAAGTCGATTGCCAACGCCTTCGATTCCGATCCGGCCAAGGGCACGCAGAACAAGGTCGGCACCTATCTGGCGCTGGTCAACTATCACGCCAATCCGATCACCTCGGCCATGTTCCTCACCGCCACCGCGCCCAATCCGCTGGTGGTCAACTATGTGGCCAAGGCCACCGGCCATGCGCTGCAACTCTCATGGACCACCTGGGCGCTGTGCATGCTGTTGCCGGGCCTGGTGTGTCTGCTGATCATGCCGATGGTGATCTACCTGCTCTCGCCGCCGGAGCTGAAGTCCACGCCCAATGCGGTGGACTACGCCCGCAGCGAACTCGACAAGATGGGCAAACTCGGGGCCAGCGAAAAGGTGATGCTGGGGACCTTTGCGCTGTTGCTTCTGCTGTGGGCCAATGTCCCGGCCATGCTGCTGGGGGCGGCCTTCACGCTCGATCCCACGGTGGTGGCGTTCGTTGGATTGTTCGTGCTCATCATCACCGGCACGATTGACTGGGATGATGTGCTCTCGGAAAAGAGCGCGTGGGATACGCTGGTGTGGTTCGGCGCCCTGGTGATGCTGGCCGAGCAGTTGAACAAGACCGGCGTGGTGGCCTGGTTCTCGGAAGGCATGAAGGCCGCCATCGTGGCCAGCGGCATGGGCTGGATCGCGGTGGCTGCAGTGCTGCTGCTGGTCTTCGTCCTGTCGCATTACTTTTTCGCCAGTACCACGGCACACATCAGCGCGATGATGCTGGCCTTCCTCACGGTGGGCGCGCAATTGCTGCCGCCGCAGTACGTGGTCCCCTTCATGCTGATGATGACCGCGGGCTCGGGCGTGATGATGACGCTGACCCATTACGCAACCGGTACTTCGCCCATCATCTTCGGCAGCGGCTACGTCTCCATGGGCAAGTGGTGGGGTGTAGGTTTCGTGATGGCCGCGGTGGAATTGCTGGTGTTTGCGACGGTGGGGATGGTGTGGTGGAAGCTGTTGGGATACTGGTAGGCGACCGACATTGATCCTGATCTGACCTCGTGGGGCGAAGCCGGAGCATTTGCGCCCCTTGGCAGAAACGGCTATTGTGTCGGGCTTCGCCAGTCAGCTTTGACGCTCAAGAAATGGAAAACTCCACACGCTCGGAAAAATCGAGGCAGCTCATCATCCAAGCTGCACTCTCCGTGATCGCCCGCGACGGGGCAAACAAGCTGACGATTGATGCCATTGCCAAAGAGGCCGGAATCAGCAAGGGCGGCGTCCTGCATCATTTCCGCACCAAGCAGGCTGTGCTGGTGGCGCTGTTGGACAACCAGCGTGTGCACTTCGGCCATTTCGCACGTGAGTTCCTGGAAGGGGAGGGCAAGTACTCTTCCGAGCCTGCCCTGGCCATGCAGATTTCCGTCCTGCGCGAAGCCTCCAAACAGCCGCATTCGGTGGCCTTGGCCATTCTTGGTGCCATCAGCGAGCAACCCTCGCTCGTGGAGGGAGTCAAGAGGACCGACGCCGATCACGTTGCGGCCATCCGCAATGAGGCCGCTGACCCCGACCTGGCGATTCTCCGCTGGACCGCTGCGCGCGGCTTGCTCTGGACCTCGCTCTTCAATATGTGCCCACTTTCCGAGCAGGAGCGGCAACGCTGCTTCGATCTCCTGCTCGATGAGTCGCGCTGGACAAAGAACTCTCCCCAAAAATCCAAGCCACGCAAGCACTGAGTCGCCGGGTGTCGCTGGCAACTCCGTGGCATATCCGTCTCATTTAAAATAAAAACCGTCTGGACGGTATGTAAACCGGTAATTCGGTGCTATAGTGATCTCGCGCTATGGCCATAGTGCAGCCGCCGTGCCCCATCCCCAGCCTGATCGGGGGCGATGGGTCGTTAACCTCTGGCTGTCCTGGCGACTTCACGCCGCGCTGCGGACTTCGCTCATGCGATTGAAGCCAGGCCTGACATTACAAAGGAAATACATCATGCGTTCTTCCCATACGGTGAAGCGACTGTGCTTCGTTGCGCTTGTCTGCGCCATATTGACCGCGTGCGCGAGCTCGGATCCCGTGAAATACACCGGGATCGACTCGTCCAAGGTATTGACCGCCAATGAAGGCGACAGTACCGGTCGTGTCCCCTTTTCCTATTCGCAACCGGTCGACTGGACGAGTTATGAGGCCGTGGTCTTGCCGCCGGTGGCCATCTATCGGGGCGCTGACAATCAGTTCGGTAGCATGAGCGAGGAGGACAAGGCGACGCTGGCCAACTACATGCAACAGAAATTTGCGGAGGAGTTGCGCAGCCGCTTCAGCCTGAGCAATGCAGGCACGCGCAAGGCATTGTTGATCAAGCTCACCCTGACCGGCGCGCAGACCAACACCGCCGTGATATCGACCTTTACCCGTTTCGACATTGGCGGCGGCCTCTACAACGCAGTCCAGAATGCGCGTGACCGGGAGGCCCTCGTCGGTGGTTCCATCATCTATTCGGTCGAGGTGTACGACGCCTCTGACAAGCGACTGCTCAAGGCCTACATCACCAAGCAGTATCCGAAGCCGTGGGATATCGGCGCAAGCATGGGCGCTCTCAGTGCCTCCAAGGCCGGGATTGATAAAGGTGCGAAAGCACTGCTTGTCCAACTGCGTTAGCACCCCGACCCTTGACTATCCATGTGCAAGCGGGCGAAGCAGGCGAGTTCGTCGAGAGCATTGGCATGAAGGCAGACCTGCGATTGCCCTTGGTGTTTTCTGCGCTGTTCCTGCTCGTCGTCGGCAACATCTTCCCGATTGCCGACATGATGGTCGGGCGCGCAGTGGTCAGCGTCACCATGATCGAATGTCTGATGCTGAGCAACTCTTCCGGATCCGGAACGGTGTACCTCATCATGCTGATCACCACCATCGTTTATCCACTGCTGGAGATGCTGTCGATGGCGTTCAGATTGCTGCGCGGTACGCCGCCCAAAGCGATCTCCCGCTACCGGATTGTCCGCGTCTTCAACAGGATGCGGCCCTGCACGATGATCCAGATGTACATCATGGGAATGCTGGTGACCATCTGCCAGGTCAGCCTCATTGCATCCCTGGTGCCGGGCATCGCCCTGGCATCGCTGAGCATGTTGATCGTTCTTTTCGCTGCACTGCTGGTCAGCGACTCAAGTGACTTGTGGAGGTGAGATGGAGTACGGGCCAGATCGGCATCAGCACCATGCGCCGGCTGCCCGCCGGATGAGCAAACTGATTTGCCTGTTGATTGCGCTGCCAGTGTGCATTGGACTGGTGGCATGCAGCAGCACCGGCATGCGGTATCACACGCTGAGCAACCATGTGAATGTCGACATGAAGAATTCGGGTCACATCACCAGTCGCGACAGCGATGCGCTGCTCATCGAGGTGCTGCCGGTCAGGACAGCGGAAGCGCTCAATAGCTCACGCATCATGATCGGACACGGCGATGGAAGCATGACCCCGGCATCTGCTGACCAGTGGACGGCACCGCTCCCGGACGAACTGCGGACGGCGATCTCCCTGGCGCTGCAGCAGCGACTGGATGCAGTGGATCTGTATCACCAGAGCGATAAGGGAAAAGCGCGACGGCTGCAGATTTCCGCCACGCTGACCAAGTCCGATTTCAACGGAGGCCGTCGTTTTTCCGGCATCGTCGAATGGGAGGTAAAAGCGATTCCGGCGGATGAGAGCATCGTGGGACGAACCAGTCTGAATCTGGATATTGTGGAGGGGGTCGAAGGCCAGGTCATCGCATTCCAGAAACTCTCCAACAGCGTGGCCGCCGATGTGGCCGTCGCCGCCAGAGCAGTGGCTGCCCTCCTCAAGTAATACTGGAGTCACCCGCGCAGGCGGCATCGGCTTTGGGAGGTCTGCATCCCGATGTGACGGCAGATATCGTCGTCTCAGCGATGACGGAGCAGCAGGTGCACTGAAGATGGCAGCTTCCGCCAAGAGCTGCCATTTTTCATGGTGCTGCTCTGCACTGGCTTCGGGTACTCAGGTCAAGTCCAGCACAATCCGCCCATCAATCTTGCCCTCTTCCATGCGCGCAAAGATGGCATTGATGTTGTCCAGCTTGTCCCAGGTAAAGTGCGCCGCCACCTTGCCTTCGGCCGCGAAGACCAGCGACTCTTCCAGATCCTGGCGCGTACCGACGATGGAGCCGCGCACGGTGATGCGCTTCAACACCGTATTGAACACCGGCAGGCTGATGTCGCCCGGTGGCAGGCCCACCAGCGCCATGGTGCCGCGTGCACGCAGGAAACCGAACGCCTGTTCCATCGCCTTGGGCGACACCGCCGTCACCAGCGCACCATGCGCGCCACCGATGATGCGCTGGACTTCGGCCACCGCATTGTGGTCGCGGCCATCGACGGTCAGGTCGGCGCCCAGTTTTTTGGCCAGCGCCAGTTTGTCTTCGTGGATGTCGGCAGCGACTACGTGCATGCCCATGGCCTTGGCATATTGCACGGCCATGTGGCCCAGGCCGCCGATGCCGGAGATCACCACCCATTCACCGGGGCGCACCTCGGTTTCCTTCAAGCCCTTGTAGACGGTCACGCCTGCGCACAGCACTGGGGCTGCCGGGCCGAAGTCCAGGCCAGCAGGCAGGTGGCCGACGAAGTTGGGATCGGCCAGGCCATATTCGGCAAAGCTGCCGTTGACGGAATAGCCGGTGTTCTGTTGTTCGGCGCACAGGGTTTCCCAGCCGGTGCGGCAGGGCGAGCAGCAGCCACAGGCCGTATGCAGCCAGGGCACGCCGACGCGGTCGCCTTCCTTGACGTGCTTCACGCCCGCGCCCAGCGCAGCGACGTAGCCCGTGCCTTCGTGGCCGGGAATGAACGGGGGTGTGGGTTTGACGGGCCAGTCGCCATGGGCGGCGTGCAGGTCGGTATGGCAGACGCCGCTGGCTTCGAACTTGACCAGGATCTGGCCCGGACCAGGCGTGGGGACGGGCACTTGTTCAATCGACAGGGGCTTGCCGAATTCGCGGACGACGGCCGCTTTCATCATTTGCGTCATATGCACTCCTCGGGGGGATCAACGGGATGCCAGGGCAGGACGCGGCCTTGTGCTGCAATGGCCAACTGTTGTTCCTGCCTGCAAGCGTCAATATCCTCCGCGTGCCGCACGACGACAATCGATGATTGCGCATGGATTGATCCATGTCGCCCATCGTTGAAAAACAAGGTGAGGGCAGTTGCGCATGCCTTTGCCGCATGCGTGCCTGACGCGCTTACTTTGCGATCACCACTTCCACATCGGTTTCCGCCAGCAGGGTCGCCAGTTCCGGCGGGGGCGGGGCATCGGTGAAGAGCACGTCGATCTGCGACAGGTGCGCCATCTTCACCAGCGCCTGCCGTCCGAACTTGCTGGCATCGGCCACCAGCCAGACCTGGCGCGACTGTTCGATGATGGTCTGGGCGACCTTGACTTCACGGGCATCGAAGTCACGCAAGACGCCATCCATCTCGATGCTGGAAATGCCGATGATGCCGATGTCCACCTTGAACTGCCGGATGAAATCGATGGTGGCCTCGCCCACGATGCCGCGATCGCGCGCGCGCACCACGCCGCCGGCAATGATGACCTCCAGCGCCGGATTGCTGGCCAGTGAATTGGCCACGTTCAGGTTGTTGGTCACCACGTGCAGGTTCTTGTGCTGCTGCAGGGCGCGCGCCACCTCTTCCGTAGTCGTGCCCAGGTTCAGGATCAGCGAACAGCCATCCGGCACCCGCGCCGCCACCGTGCGGCCGATGCGGCGCTTGGCGTCGGCATGCATGACCTGGCGCTCGGGATAGGCAATGTTCTCGGTCGAGGACAGCAGTCCGACCCCGCCGTGATAACGCGCCAGCAAACTGGCATCGACCATCGCCTTGACGTCGCGGCGCACGGTCTGGGTGGTCACGTTCAGCTGCTGGGCCAGCTCTTCCACCGAAATGGTGCCGTGCTTGCGAACGCATTCCAGCAGCGTCTGTTGCCTGGGATTGAGCATGGAGGTGATCGAAATCCGTTGATTTTTTGGAAACAATTTAGATTGGATATGAACATTAAAAAACATAAACGAACATAAAACAACAAATAATTGTTGATTTACTTTCGGGATGTCGCTTATCTTACGGTGCATTGGCAACTCCCGGGAAAGTGCGGGGTTGCCCCGGCAGCTGTTGCACGCAAACACAGCGGAACCGCTGAGACGGCAATACGGTTACCGCACACAAGCAACACGGCACCAATACGGCAGTAATACAGCGGAAACACGACAGCAATACAGTGGCAGCGCCGACAGCAGTACGGTGTCATTGGCGCGGCCAGTACAGTTTTGCTACGGCACCAATACAGTTACAACCCGGAACCCATACGGATCCAATACGGAGAAGCGGCGAATGACGCTCGAATATGATCTCTTGGTGGTAGGCGGCGGCATCAACGGCGCAGGCATTGCGCGCGATGCGGCCGGACGCGGCCTGCGCGTGCTGCTGTGCGAGCAGCATGACCTGGCCCAGCATACCTCCTCGGCCAGCACCAAGCTCATCCACGGCGGCTTGCGCTACCTCGAATATTACGAATTCAAGCTGGTGCGCAAGGCCCTGCAGGAACGCGAAGTCCTGCTGCGTTCGGCACCGCACATCATCTGGCCGCTGCGCTTTGTCATGCCGCACGACGCCAACCAGCGTCCGGCCTGGATGATCCGCGCCGGCCTGTTCATGTACGACTACCTCGCCAAGCGCGAGATCCTGCCCGCCTCCGAAGGCGCGAACCTCGCCCGCCACCCGGGCGGGCAGCCCTTGAAGGGCGACTATCGCAAGGGCTTCGTCTATTCCGATGGCTGGGTCGACGATGCGCGCCTGGTGGTCTTGAACGCCATGGATGCCCAGGAACGCGGTGCCCGCATCCTCACCCGCACCAAGTGCATCAGCGCCCGCCGCGAAGGCGATACCTGGCATGCGGTGCTGGAACACCAGCACGCCAGCGGCGTGCAGCAGGAAGAAGTGCGCGCCCGCGCCATCGTCAACGCCGCCGGTCCCTGGGCCGCGCGCTTTGCGCAGTCGGTGCCGCAGGCCAAGACCGGGCGCAGCCTGCGCCTGATCAAGGGCAGCCACATCGTGGTCAAGCGCCTGTTCGACCACCCCTACGCCTACATCTTCCAGAACCCGGACAAGCGCATCATCTTCGCCATTCCCTATCAGGAAGAGTTCACCCTCATCGGCACCACCGACCTCGAATACCACGGCGATGCCGGCAAGGTCGAGATCGATGCGGAAGAAATCGATTATCTCTGCGAGATGGCCAATCGCTACTTCAAGCGCCAGATCGGCAAGGAAGACGTGGTCTGGACCTACTCCGGCGTGCGTCCCCTGCTGGACGACAGCGCCGAGAATGCCTCGGCCATCACGCGCGACTACCTGCTCGAATGCGATGATGCGGGCGCGCCCATGTTGAACGTCTGGGGCGGCAAGATCACCACCTATCGCAAGCTGGCCGAAGAAGCGCTGTCCATGCTGGCCCCGCACCTGGGTGCGTCGAGCCAGCCGTGGACGGCCGGTGCGCCGCTGCCCGGCGGCGACCTGGAACAGCCCGGCAAGATGGTGGCGCGCTACGACTTCGAAGCCTACCTGCGCAAGCTGCAGGCACGTTATCCTTGGCTGCCGGCCGGGCTGGCCCATCGCTATGCGCGCAGCTATGGTTCACGCGTGGACCAGATCATCGGCCAGGCCGACAGCCTGGCGGCGCTGGGCGAAGAACTGACACCGGGCCTCTACGAGGCCGAGGCGCGCTACCTGGTGCAACACGAGTGGGCGCGCGGTGCGGATGACATCCTGTGGCGGCGAAGCAAGCTGGGCCTGCACTGCGGGCCAGAGCACAGAGGACGGCTGGAGGCGTGGCTGGCGAATTTGCCGGACGCCGCGCCCCACTGAGCCAGGTCACCGCATACCAGATCAATCAAAAATGTAGCGAGGAGACAGCGTGACCCTGGAATTGAAACAAGTGGCCAAGACGGTCGGTGCCGAAACGCACCTGTACCCACTTGACCTCAATCTTGCCAAAGGCGGCATCAACGTCCTGCTGGGCCCGACCCAGGCCGGCAAGACGTCCCTGATGCGCATCATCGCCGGGCTCGACAAGCCCACCGCAGGGCGGGTGCTGGTCGATGGCCAGGACGTCACCGGCGTGGGCGTGCGCGAGCGCAACCTGGCGATGGTGTACCAGCAATTCATCAACTATCCCGGCCTGACGGTGTTCGAGAACATCGCCGCGCCGCTGCGCCTGCAGAAGCAGCCCGAGCAGGAGATCAGCAAGCGCGTCAAGGAAATCGCCGACAAGCTGCACATCACGCATTTGCTGCAACGCCTGCCGCTGGAGCTTTCCGGTGGCCAGCAGCAGCGTTGTGCGCTGGCGCGTGCGCTCATCAAGCGCGCCCCGCTGGTGCTGCTCGATGAACCGCTGGTCAACCTCGACTACAAGCTGCGCGAGGAATTGCGCAGCGAACTGATTTCGCTCTTCGCCACCGGCGACACCACCGTGGTCTACGCCACCACCGAGCCGCAGGAAGCGCTGCTGCTGGGCGGCCACACCGCCGTGATGCACGAGGGCCGCCTGCTGCAATTCGCGCCGACCCTGGAGCTGTTCAACAGCCCGGCCTCCACCCGCGTGGCAGCGATCTTCAATGATCCGCCGATGAACCTGCTGGACGCCACGGCCATCTCCACTGGCCAGGGCGTGGCTGCCATCCGCATGAACGATGGCAGCGTGCTGGAGATCGCCGGACGCAGCTTGTCCCTGTCGGAAGGCCAGCCCTGCAAGCTGGGCATCCGCTGCAATGACGTGCGCCTGGAGGCGCTGACTGCACCGGGCGTTAGCCTGGGCTGCAGCGTGACCCTGGCCGAACTCTCCGGTTCCGAAACCTACCTGCACCTGCGCCATGGCGATGTGCCCCTGGTGGCACAGCTGTCGGGCGTGCATGAAGTGGCCATCGGCAGCACGGTGCAAGTGAGCATCGCCGCCGCCAAGGCCTTCCTGTTCGATACACAGGGACGCCTGCTGAGCGCCCCGCTGGAGACCCGCTGACATGGCCCGCATCGAATTCAAGAACCTGGGCCACGCCTACAGTGGCAACCCGGCCAGCCTCAAGGACTATGCCCTGCAACCCATGAACATGGTGTGGGAAGACGGCGGCGCCTACGCGCTGCTGGGCCCCTCGGGCTGCGGCAAGTCCACGCTGTTGAACATCATTTCCGGCCTGCTGCAGCCTTCCGAAGGGCAGGTGCTCTTCGATGGCCGCGACATGACCCGCATGGCTACCCGCGATCGCAACATCGCGCAGGTGTTCCAGTTCCCGGTCCTGTACGACACCATGAGCGTGTTCGACAACCTGGCCTTCCCGCTGCGCAACCGCAAGATCGCCGAGCGCGAAGTGCAGGCGCGCGTGCGCGAGATCGCCGAGATGCTCGACCTGACCCGCGACCTCAAGCAGCGCGCCGCCGGTCTCTCGGCCGATGCCAAGCAAAAGATTTCGCTGGGCCGTGGCCTGGTACGCAAGGACGTGGCGGCCATCCTCTTCGATGAACCGCTGACGGTGATCGATCCGCACATGAAGTGGGAGCTGCGCCAGAAACTCAAGGAAATCCATCACCAGTTGAAGCTGACCCTCATCTACGTCACCCACGACCAGGTCGAGGCGCTGACCTTCGCCGATGAAGTGGTGGTCATGACCGAGGGCAAGGTGGTGCAGCAGGGCAAGCCGGAGGCGCTGTTCCTGCGCCCCGATCACACCTTCGTCGGTTACTTCATCGGCAGCCCCGGCATGAACTTCTGCCCGGTGCGCGTGGAGGGCGATGCGGTCCTTCTGGGCCAACAGCGCCTGCAGGTCGAGGCCGCGCAGTTGCAGGCCCTGAAGAACAGCAGCGGTGAGCTGAAGCTGGGTATCCGTCCCGAATTCGTCGAGCTGGCCGCACCCGGTACGGCCGGTGCGGTCAGTGCCGAGGTCACTCAGGTCCAGCATCTGGGCACCAGCCAGCTGGTGACCGCGCAGTTCGAGGGCATGAGCGTGAAGGCGCGCGTGTCGCCCGAACTGAAGATCGCCACCGGCGCACACTGGCTGCGACTGGCCAAGCCGGAGACGATCTACTTCAGCAACGACGAGAGAATTGGACGCTAAGCCATGAACAAGCCCTACAACAACAAGGCCTGGTTCTTCATCCTCCCGGTCTTCCTGACGGTGGCCTTCTCGGCCATCATTCCGCTGATGACGGTGGTCAACTATTCGGTGCAGGACATCATCAGCCCCGAACAGAAAGTCTTCGTGGGCCTGGACTGGTTCCGCGACGTCATGCGCGACAGCGAGCTGCATGCGGCCCTGCTGCGCCAGCTGATCTTCTCCTTCTGCGTGCTGCTGGTGCAGCTGCCGCTGGGCATCGGCCTGGCGCTGGCCATGCCGCACAAGGGCTGGAAATCCTCGGCCACGCTGGTGATCCTGGCCATGCCGCTGCTCATTCCATGGAACGTGGTCGGCACCATCTGGCAGATCTTCGGCCGTGGCGACATCGGGCTGGGTGGCCACCTGCTGAACGTGCTGGGCATCGATTACAACTACGCATCCAATCCGCTGGACGCCTGGCTGACCGTGCTGCTCATGGACGTGTGGCACTGGACGCCGCTGGTGGCGCTGCTGGCCTTCGCCGGTCTGCGTTCGATTCCGGACGCGTATTACCAGGCGGCGCAGATCGACGGTGCCAGCCGCTGGGCGGTGTTCCGTTTCATCCAGCTGCCCAAGATGCGCGGCGTGCTGGTGATCGCGGTGCTGCTGCGTTTCATGGACAGCTTCATGATCTACACCGAGCCCTTCGTGCTCACCGGTGGCGGCCCCGGCAACTCGACCACTTTCCTGAGCCAGTACCTCACGCAGAAAGCCGTGGGCCAGTTCGACCTTGGTCCGGCCGCCGCCTTCTCGCTGATCTACTTCCTCATCATCCTGCTGTTGTCCTTCGTGCTCTACAACTGGATGCAGAGCGCCGGCAACAACGCCAATGCTTCGGGTGGCCAACATGAATAAGACCCAGGACAAGACCCTCACCCGCACTCTGGTGATGCTGGTCTACATCGCCTTCACGCTGGTACCGCTGTACTGGCTGCTGAACACGTCGTTGAAGACCAACGAGGAGACGCTGTCGGTCTTCACGCTCTGGCCCAATGCGCCGACGCTGAACAACTACAAGACGATCTTCACCGATCCGTCCTGGTATTCGGGCTACATCAACTCCATCATCTACGTGGCCATGAACACGGTCATGTCGCTGCTGGTGGCCTTGCCGGCCGCGTATGCCTTCTCGCGCTATCGCTTCCTGGGCGACAAGCACATGTTCTTCTGGCTGCTGACCAATCGCATGACGCCGCCTGCGGTGTTTCTGCTGCCGTTCTTCCAGCTCTATTCGACCATCGGGCTGTCGGACACGCACATCGCGGTGGCGCTGGCGCACATGCTCTTCAACGTGCCGCTGGCGGTGTGGATCCTGGAAGGCTTCATGTCGGGCGTGCCGCGCGAGATCGATGAGACGGCCTATATCGATGGCTTCTCCTTCCCGCGTTTCTTCCTGCGCATTTTCCTGCCGCTGATCAAGTCGGGCGTGGGCGTGACGGCCTTCTTCTGCTTCATGTTCAGCTGGGTGGAACTGCTGCTGGCCCGCACGCTCACCTCGGTCAACGCCAAGCCCATCAGCGCCATCATGACGCGTACCGCGTCGGCCGCAGGCATGGATTGGGGCATCCTGGCTGCGGCCGGCGTGCTGACGATTGTTCCGGGAGCCCTGGTGATCTGGTTCGTGCGCAACCACATCGCCAAGGGCTTCGCAATGGGGAGAGTGTGATCATGGGAAATGCTTTGTCGTGGATGTCGTGGACGCCACCGGTTGCGATCTTTTTCGTCTGCGTGGTGCTGATGCTGATCGGCATGACGGTGTGGGAGATCCGCTCGCCGACCATCGAGCGCAAGGGCTTCCTGCCCATGCGCACCACCCGTGGCGACCGCCTGTTCATCGGGCTGCTCACGGCCGCTTACATCAACCTGGCCTGGGTCGGACTGACCGATATGGAACAGTGGTATGCAGCGGCGCTGGGCTTCGTGGCGCTGGTGCTGATCATGCGCAAGGGCTGATGGGATGTCATGACTACCGTTCGTCCTGAGTAGCGGCGTAGCCGCGTATCGAAGGTTCACCTGCGCCTGAGCGCCCTTCGACAGGCGCAGGAGCGTCTTCGATACGGCCCTGGCGGGCCTACTCAGTCCGAACGGGTGGTGATGGTGATACGGCTGATTTTGGTTTTATGGCAGCAGGCAACAGATCTGTAATCACAATGGACGTCCGGGGATTCTCCTTCCCTACCCGGCACGCCAACTCAGGGGAAGGTGACGAGGAGACATGATGCAGAACATGCGGAAAATCAAACTGACCGTGCTGGCCGCCGCCATGGCCATGGCCGGTATCGCGGGCAATGCCTGGGCCGACATCAAGGCCGCCGAGAAGTGGGTGGATTCGGAATTCCAGCCCAGCACGCTGTCGCGTCCACAGCAGGTCACCGAGATGCAATGGTTCATCGACGCCGCCGCCAAGCTCAAGGCCAAGGGCGTCAAGGAAATCCACGTGGTCTCCGAGACCCTGGATACGCACGCCTATGAATCCAAGACCCTGGCCAAGGCCTTCGAGGAAATCACCGGCATCAAGGTCATCCACGACGTGATCCAGGAAGGCGACGTGGTCGAGAAGATGCAGACCTCGCTGCAATCGGGCAAGTCCATCTATGACGGCTGGGTCAACGACTCCGACCTGATCGGTACCCACTACCGCAACGGCCAGACCGTGGTGCTGAGCGACTACATGGCCGGCCCCGGCAAGGAATACACCAACCCCGGCCTGGACCTGAAGGACTTCATCGGTACCAGCTTCACCACCGCGCCGGACGGCAAGCTCTACCAGTTGCCCGACCAGCAGTTCGCCAACCTCTACTGGTTCCGCGCCGACTGGTTCGCACGCAAGGACCTGCAGGACAAGTTCAAGGCCAAGTACGGCTATGAACTGGGCGTGCCGCAGAACTGGTCGGCCTACGAAGACATCGCCGCCTTCTTCACCAATGACGTCAAGGAACTGGACGGCAAGAAGGTCTTCGGCCACATGGACTACGGCAAGAAGGACCCGTCGCTGGGCTGGCGCTTCACCGATGCCTGGCTGTCCATGGCCGGTGCCGCCGACAAGGGCCTGCCCAACGGCTTGCCGGTCGATGAATGGGGCATCCGCGTAGCCGATGACAAGTGCACCCCGGTCGGTGCCTCGACCTCGCGCGGCGGTGCCACCAACTCGCCGGCTGCGGTCTATGCCCTGACCAAGTATCTGGACTGGATGAAGAAGTACGCTCCGCCCGAAGCACTGGGCATGACCTTCTCCGAAGCCGGCCCGGTGCCCGCCCAAGGCCACATCGCGCAGCAGATCTTCTGGTACAGCGCCTTCACCGCCAGCATGACCAAGCAGGGCCTGCCGGTGGTCAACGCCGACGGTTCGCCCAAGTGGCGCATGGCCCCCGGCCCGCACGGTCCGTACTGGAAGGACGGCATGCAGAACGGCTACCAGGACGTCGGCTCGTGGACCTTCCTCAAGAGCACCCCGCCGGACCAGATGGCCGCAGCCTGGCTGTATGCGCAGTTCACGACCTCCAAGACCGTCTCGCTGAAGAAGTCCATCGTCGGCGTGACCTTCATTCGTGACTCCGACATCCGCTCCGACTACTTCACCAAGAACGCCGCCAAGTACGGTGGCCTGATCGAGTTCTACCGCAGCCCGGCCCGGGTGGCGTGGACCCCGACCGGCACCAACGTGCCTGACTATCCGAAGATGGCGCAGATCTGGTGGAAGAACATCTCCTCGGCCATCTCCGGCGAGAAGACCCCGCAAGGTGCCATGGACAATCTGGCCGATGAAATGGACGGTATCATGGCCCGCCTGCAGCGCGCCGGCATGAAGCAGTGCGCGCCCAAGCTGAACCCGAAGAAGGATCCGGCCACCTGGCTGTCCGACAAGGGCGCACCGTGGGCCAAGCTGGCCAACGAAAAGCCGAAGGGCGAGACCATCCCCTACGACAAGCTGCTGCAAGCCTGGAAGGATGGCCGCGTCCGCTGATGCAGCCTGATCGCCATCACGCGTGAGATGACGCCATCCCGGCCGGTGTCGGGGTGGCGTCTTCACGTTGATCGGGTGCGTGTTGACTTGGTTTCGGGTTGAACCTTAGTCTCTCCCGAGAATGGCCGCATGTGGATTGCGGTTGCGGCCCGCAGGAATGTGTTATTCCATTTTCAAACTTTAGTATTTCAGTCGTCTGCAAGGAATCATCATGGCCTATCTGCTCGCCCTCGACCAGGGTACCTCCAGCTCGCGCAGCATCATCTTCGACCAGAGTGGCGCCATCGTCGCCACGGCCCAGCAGGAATTTCCGCAGATCTTCCCGCAGCCGGGCTGGGTCGAGCACGACCCCATGGACCTGTGGCAGAGCCAGTTGCAGACGGCACAGAAGGTGCTGGCGCAAAGCGGCATCAAGGCCGAAGAACTGACCGCCCTGGGCATCACCAACCAGCGCGAGACCACCGTGGTGTGGGAGCGCGCCACCGGCAAGCCGGTCTACAACGCCGTGGTCTGGCAGGACCGCCGCGCTGAAGTGGTGTGCGCGGCGCTGCGTGACCGTGGCCTGGGCGAGGCCATCCAGAAGAAGACCGGGCTGGTGCTCGATCCTTATTTCTCCGGCACCAAGCTGCGCTGGATCCTCGACAATGTCGACGGCCTGCGTGCGCGTGCCGAACGTGGCGAATTGCTGTTCGGTACCGTCGATTCCTGGCTGGTCTGGAACCTGACCGGGGGCCGCCTGCACGTGAGCGATGTGTCCAATGCCTCGCGCACCATGCTGTGGAATATCCACACCGGGGCGTGGGATGAAGAGCTGCTGCAATGGCTCGATATTCCCGCCGCGATGCTGCCGCAGGTGCATGCCTCGGCCCACCTCTATGGCGAGATCGATGCACAGCACCTGGGTGCGGCGGTCAAGATCGGCGGCATCGCCGGCGACCAGCAGTCGGCGCTGTTCGGTCAGGCCTGCGTGCGTCCCGGCATGGCCAAGAATACTTACGGTACCGGCTGTTTCATGCTGCTGCATACCGGCGACCAGTGCGCCACTTCGCACAACGGCCTCATCAGTACCGCCGCCTGCCAGGTCGATGAACGCAAACAATATGCGCTCGAAGGGAGTGTCTTCATCGGCGGTGCCGTGGTGCAGTGGCTGCGCGATGGCCTCAAGGCCATCAAGACTTCCACCGACGTCGAGGGCCTGGCCTGCACGGTGGAAGATTCGGGCGGGGTGGTGTTCGTGCCGTCCTTCACGGGGCTGGGTGCGCCCTACTGGAATCCCGGTGCCAAGGGTGCCATCGTCGGCTTGAGCCGGGGCAGCACGGTGGCTCACATCGCCCGCGCGGCGCTGGAATCAATCGCTTTCCAGAGCACTGCCTTGCTTAACGCGATGGTCAAGGATGCGGTCTCGCCCATCACCGAATTGCGCGTGGATGGCGGGGCGGCGGCCAACAATCTGCTGCTGCAGTTCCAGGCCGATCTGCTGGGCATTCCGGTGATCCGTCCCCAGGTCACCGAAACCACCGCGCTGGGTGCGGCCTATCTGGCCGGAGTGGCCACCGGTGTCTATCGTGATTTGTCGGAGCTGTCCGCGCAGTGGCGCATGGAGCGCACTTTCGAGCCGCGCTTCACGCGCGAGCAGGCGCAGGAGCGCATCCACGCGTGGGAAGCGGCGATTCGGCAGGTCAGCGCAGGCTGAGGCGCTCTCGGAACGGGGCGTTGGTTCCGCCGGTTTCAATTGAAACAGGGCGCACGCCTTTTGACACAGGACGATAACAACACTGCGCCATGATCCTCTCAAGCCCGGCGCATCCCGCTGCCGGGCATGAGACAAGGAGCGGATCATGGAACACCTGCTGCTGGACGCGATGCAACTGGCCGATGGCTTCATCGAGGCTGCCACCACCTTCCTGATGGCATGTGACATCAGCGTGCCCGCGGCCTCGCACGAGGCGCACGGGCGTCACTTCATGACGGTGCTGGGGATGGCCTGAACAGGCCGGACCGGTCCGGTCCGCGGGCTCAGGCTCAGGAGGGTGTGCCCGTACTGAGCATGTGCATGGTATCGAGATGGCTCAGGCGCGCCCATTCCTCGCCGCCACGGGCAACGATGGTATCGGCTTCGGGCGTGGCCATGAGGTCGAGGATCTCGGTGTCGCTCATTTCCATGTCGTCGTTGTAGCGGAACACCTTCAGTACCGGCCGCGTCAGGTCCTGCGCATTCTGGCGGATCACGAAGCCGGAGCGGCCGGATTCCAGCTTGACGATGGAACCCACCGGATAGATGCCGAGGGTCTTGACGAAGGCCAGGAACATGGCGCGGTCGAAGTGGCCGGTCCAGGACGCCATGCTGGAAATCGCTTCGGCCGGGTCCCAGGCACGCTTGTAGGGACGGTCCGAGGTGAGCGCGTCATACACGTCGCAGATCGCCGCCATGCGCGCATACAGGCTGATCTGGCCACTGCGCAGCAGTTCCGGATAGCCGTGGCCATCCATCTTCTCGTGATGGTGCAGGCAGACATCGCGCGCGTAATCGGGCACGTTGGGGTCCTGGCTCAGGTATTTGTAGCCCAGCTCGGGGTGCTTCTTGATCTGGGTGAATTCTTCGTCGGTCAGCTTGCCCGGCTTGTTGAGCAGTTCATGCGGCAGGAAGGCCTTGCCCACATCATGGAGGAAGCCGCCCAGGCCGGCTTCGCGGCAGGCCTTCTCATCCAGGCCCAGGGTGCGGCCCAGGGCCACCATCAGGGCGCAAACCGCCACCGAGTGCAGGTAGGTATATTCATCGGCCAGCTTCAGGCGCAGCACGCTGAGCGTGCCATTCGGGCTTTGCAGGACGGCACCGGCAATTTCTTCCACCACCGTGACGCAGCGCTCCATGTCCAGCGCCTTGCCCAGCCGGGCTTCGCTGAACATGGCCTTGGTCGCCTTCTTGGCGTTCTCGCGCAGGGCTTCGGCGTCCAGCAGGGTGGTGTCAATGTCGGGGCCGGGCGGCAGTTCGGGGCTCGGCTCGGCGGGCGCTGCGGCGTCATCCTGCCCGGTCTCGGCAGCCGCTTCGGCCACATCCAGGCCGCGCTCCGGATCGATCCAGCAGTGCTCGATGCCGCTGCCATGCGCCTGCCTGAGGTCGGCTTCGTTCTTGAGCAGGAACTTGTTCTTCCAGAACGGATGGTCCAGCCAGGCCGCTTCGAAGCCGCAGAAATACATCCCGAGGACCAGATCCTCCGTTTTAATTTTTTTCAACATTTCTCGTACATCTTTCCGGCGCACCGGGGAACGGGTTGGCGTGGCATCCCTGGGCCGCAGGCGGTAGAGCGCCGAGGGCAGTGCGGTCAGGATTGCCGGTCGTTAATGATCTCATATGCATGACCATATGTGAACGATTCTGCTTGTTGCGATTTCGCTAATTTCGTCCCGAACGGGCCGCTCAGACCACCGCCGGCTTGATCAGCGGCTGCTCGGCGAGGGTGCTGCGGATCAGGCCCAGGGCGTGCTGCAGGTCACTGCGGCTGGCGACGCCGCCGATGCACACCCGTACCGCCTGCAGCGGGGCCGCTGTCACCGAGAAGGCGTCCACGCCCACCACGGCCACGCCGTTGCTGCGCATCTGCGCCGAAAAGCTGCTGGCCTGCCAGCCGCCGGGCAGCTTGAGCCACAGATGGAAGGCCTCCGCTTCCGAGGCATAACTGTGCTCGGGGAGGATGCGGGCCACGATCTTCTGCCGCGCCATCGATTCCTTGCGGATGTTGGCCAGCGCCAGGTCGGCCACGCCGTCGCGGATCCAGTGTGTGGCGAGGGTCGAGGTGAGTGGCGAGGCCATCACCGTGGTGGCGCGCAGGGCTGCGGTCAGGCGCGCGGCGGCGGCATCGTCGGGGGCCACCATGTAGGCAATGCGCAGGCCCGCGCCTACGCTTTTGGCCAGGCCGGTCACATAGTAAGTCAGCTCGCTGCCGATGCTGGCGATGGCCGGCGGCGCTGCGCGTGGCAGGAAGCCATAGGCGTCATCCTCGATGATGGCCACTTCATAATGGCGCGCAATGTCCACCAGCGCCTGGCGGCGTGACAGCGAGGTGGTGCAGGTGGTCGGATTGAGCAGGGTGGGATTGCAGTACAGCGCCTTGGGCGCATATTGCGCGCAGGCACCGGCGAAGGCCACGGCATCGATGCCTTCGTTGTCCATCGGCAAGCCGACCAGCTTGATGTTGAGATGGCCGGCCAGCGCCCGCAGGCCGGGATAGGTCACGTCCTCGCAACAGAGCACGCCGCCCGGCCCGACCAGCATGGTCAGGATGGCCAGCAGCGCACATTGTGCGCCCGGCGTCACCAGCACCCGCTCCGGTTCCACCACCAGCGCGCGCCGGCGCAGCCAGAGCGCGCCGGCCTCACGATCCTCAGTCGAGCCGCCGAAATCCTGATAGCGCAGCAGATCACGCAGGCGGCCGTTGACCTTGTTCCAGCCCGCCTGCATCAATTCCATCAGCTCCGGCGACTCCGGCTCGGGCGGCATGTTCATCGACATGTCGACGTTGGGCCGGCCTTCGGTCACGCGCGGAATGCGCGGCCGGCGCTTGCCGCAGACGAAGGTGCCGCGTCCCACCACCGAATCCACCAGGCCGCGCCGATGCGCTTCCGTATAGGCGCGGGCCACGGTGGTGAAGTCCAGGTCCAGCAACTCGGCCAGCTTGCGCTGCGGCGGCAGACGCTGTTCGGGTTGCAGGTGGCCGGTGGCGACATCCTCGGCAATCGCATTGGCGATGGCCAGATAGAGCGGGCCGCCGCCCTTCTTCAACTTGGGAACCCACACGCTGCTGTGCTTGGACATGGTGCCTTCCTTGATTGCCGGCGTTCAATATTGACTGCATCGAAACATCTCATTGAATGCAAGTTGCATTCCATCCAATCGCCGCCGCGGTTGTCGCCAATTGCACCGTCGTGCATCACGTCGCGCGCCCTTGCGCACCAACTCAACACATCTCGCCGCGCCAGAGTGCAAGCGGGTTTGCGCGGTGTTGGTGAATTGTATGGAGCGATTGAATGGATTGCTTCGCCAGGGTCAAAAAACACCTCGCCGATCATGATTCGCCAAGCCGCACCGATGCTGGCCTGCGCCTTCGCGCGCAGAGATTGACGGGATTTTTATGCAGTCAATTCCTGCATTGACGGGGTGCCGGTGGCACGCCTGATGCATTCAATGCCAGCGTCGCGGCGAGGTCGCCGGACCACTTCCCCAAGTGCCGACCCACAGCAATCGAGAGGAGTATCACCATGCCCGCAGTCACCAAAGCAGCCCACGCCCCCGGCGATTTCCTGGTGGATTATGAAGAGAAGGTATTCGAAGACGTCAAAGCCCAGCCGGGCGAAAAAGCGCTGGTGACCTTCCACACCGTGGCATTCGAAGGCTCGATCGGTTTCGTCAATCTGTTGCAGGCCACGCGCCTGAAGCGCAAGGGGTTCGAGACCTCGATCCTGCTCTATGGTCCCGGCGTGACCCTGGGCGTGCAGCGCGGTTTCCCCACCCTGGGGGATGAGGCTTTCCCCGGTCACCAGAACTTCAACAAGCAGATCGTCAAGTTCATGGAAGAGGGCGGCAAGGTCTACGCCTGCCGCTTCGCGCTGCAGGCTTTGTACGGCCATGGCGAGCCCTCGCTGATCCCGGGCATCCGTCCCATCAATCCGCTGGACGTGCTGGACCTGGTGCTGCTGCATCGTCGCGACAACGCCTTCATCCTCGACACCTGGACCCTGTAAGCGGAAGGGCGGCCCATGAGCATGCACAAGAGAACGGTACGGGCGGCGGCGGTGCAGATCGCGCCCGACCTCGACAGCGAACACGGCACCGTGGCCAAGGTGTGCCAGGCCATCGCCGATGCTGCGGCCCAAGGTGCGCAACTGGTGGTCTTCCCGGAGACCTTCGTTCCCTACTATCCGTATTTCTCGTTCGTGCGGCCGCCCTTCGCCTCGGGGCCGGAACACCTGCTGCTCTACGAGCGCGCCGTGACGGTGCCCGGTCCCGTGACCCAGGCCGTATCCGCCGCCGCTCGCCAACACGGGACGGTGGTGGTACTGGGCGTCAATGAACGCGACCACGGCACGCTCTACAACGCGCAGCTGGTCTTCGATGCCGATGGCACGCTGGTGCTGAAGCGCCGCAAGATCACGCCGACCTATCACGAACGCATGATCTGGGGCCAGGGCGATGCCAGCGGCCTGAAGGTGGTGCCGACCGCCGTCGGCCGCCTCGGTGCGCTGGCCTGCTGGGAACACTACAACCCGCTGGCGCGCTACAGCCTGATGGCGCAGCACGAGGAAATCCACTGCGCGCAATTCCCCGGCTCCATGGTGGGGCAGATCTTTGCCGACCAGATGGAGGTGACCATCCGCCATCACGCCCTCGAATCGGGCTGCTTCGTCATCAATGCGACCGGCTGGCTCAGCGATGAACAGATCGCCGCCATCGAGCCCGATCCCCAGGCGCAGAAGGCGCTGCGCGGTGGCTGCTGTACCGCCATCGTGTCGCCCGAAGGCAAGCTGCTGGCCGAGCCCCTGCGCAGTGGCGAAGGCATCCTGGTGGCCGACCTCGACATGGAACTGGTCACCAAGCGCAAGCGCATGATGGATTCGGTGGGCCACTATGCGCGCCCGGAACTGCTGCACCTGGTGATCGATGATCGCCGCACTGCTCCCATGTGCTCGCTGTTCCCGGCCGAACAGCCTGCTCCCGTCACTCATCCTTCCGCGAGGTTCCCTCATGCAGACAGCCGTCATCCAGTTGCATCCCCAGCGCCCGAGCCGCAAGGCGGCCGTGGAGCTGATCTCGGAACTGCAGTCCCTGGGACTGCGTCTTGACGATCCCGCTGCCGGCGCGCAGAGCCGCCGGGGCGGGGCAGGGCCGTCGGATCACAAGGCGGTGACCGTCGATGGTCACACCGTGATGATCCCGGTGCATACCGCCGGGGCCTGGTCCTCGCCCTACGTGGCCACGCAGCCGGGTGCCGATGGCGCTGCCCGCATCCTGCGCGATGGTGTCGAGGTGGGCGTGGTGTCCTTCCCGCACCAGCCGCGCTTCTACAAGATGCAGACCTTCGATGGCATCCCCTACGGCAAGATCGCCACGCTGCACGGCGCCGATGTGCTGGCCACCACCATCCTGCAGAGCTGCATCCGTTACGAGAGCCGCCGCAAGTCCTGCCAGTTCTGCGCCATCGGCCAGTCGCTGGCGGCCGGCCGCACCATCCTGCGCAAGACCCCCGAGCAATTGGGCGAGGTGGCGCGCGCGGCGGTGCTGCTTGATGGCGTCAAGCACATGGTCATGACCACCGGTACCCCCAATGCCACCGATCGCGGCGCGCAGCTGCTGTGCGAAAGCGCCTTCGGCGTGAAGTCGGCGGTGAACCTGCCGATCCAGGGCCAGTGCGAGCCGCCGGACGACAATGCCTGGTTCCGCCGCATGGCCGATGCCGGCATCGATACCCTGGGCATGCATCTGGAAGCGGTCACGCCGGAAGTGCGCAAACGCATCATGCCCGGCAAGGCCACCGTACCTGTCGAGCGCTACATGGAAGCCTTCGCCGCTGCCGTCGAGGTCTTCGGGCGCGGGCAGGTCAGCACCTACATCCTGGCCGGCCTGGGCGACAGCGACGAGGCCATCCTGAAAATGAGCGAGCAGCTCATCGCGCTGGGCGTGTATCCCTTCGTGGTGCCGTTTGTACCGATCTCGGGCACGCCGCTGGAAGACCATCCCTCGCCGGATGCCGTCGCCATGCGCCGCCTGCTGGCACCGCTGGCGGCCATGCTGGAGCACGCCGGCATGCGATCGGGCGATGCCAAGGCCGGGTGCGGCAAGTGCGGTGCCTGCTCTTCGCTGTCTTCGTTCGAAAGGAAGTGAGATGAGCGACGTCGCCGAACACGCATCGCTGGCCCCCGAGATCCTGGCGCGGGGCGTGCGCATCAAGCTGGCGCTGGACACTGGGGAACGCGAAGCAGCGCGCCGCCTGCGCCGCGCCGTATTTTGCGCCGAACAGAAGGTATTTCAGGAGGACGATGGCGACGCTACCGATGCCATCGCCATGCCCATCGTGGCCGTTCTGGAGCGCGATGAGGGTTGGCAGGAAATCATAGGAACGGTGCGAATCCATGAATCTTCGCCAGGCGTGTGGCATGGCTCGCGGCTGGCCGTGGCACGGCATGCGCGCCGCGTCGGCTCGGTCGGCAGCGGTCTCATCCGGCTGGCCGTCTGCACTGCGCATGCGCACGGCTGCCACACCTTCCTGGCCCAGGTGCAGAGCCAGAATGCGCCGCTGTTTCACCGCCTGCACTGGCATACGCTGGCAGAGATTGAAGTCCATGGCCTGCCGCATCACCTGATGCAGGCCGACCTGTCGTTCTATCCCCCGATCAGCGATGGCGATGTCGGTTTCGTCGTCGGTCGCGAGGAGCGCACGCCATGAATGCGCGCGACAGTGCGCCCACGCTGGCGCAGATCATCGAGACCCTGCGTGCCTCGCGCGGCATCGCGCACAAGCGCGATATCGATGCCGTGATGCAGGCGCTGCCGCCAGCCCCGGCCATGCAGCACCACGGACATACGCTGGCCGTAGGCGACGACTGCGCGGCCATTCCGGATGGCGACGGCTATCTGCTGTTTGCCATCGAAGGTTTCCTCAACGAGTTCGTCGACCAGCAGCCCTGGTTTGCCGGCTACTGCGGCGTGATGGTCAACGTCAGCGACATCTACGCCATGGGCGGACGTCCGCTGGCGGTGGTCGATGCCCTGTGGAGCCGTGGTGGCGAGGCCGCGCGGCCCATCCTCGACGGACTGGCCGAGGGCGCGCGCGTCTATGGAGTGCCGCTGGTGGGCGGCCACAGCAATCGCCGCAACGACCGCGAACAGCTCTCCGTCTCCATCATCGGCCGGGCCACGCGCCTGCTGACCAGTTTTGATGCGCGCAGCGGTGAACACCTGGTGGCCGCCATTGATCTGCGCGGGCGCTTCCAGGAACCGTATGCCTACTGGAATGCCAGTACAGGCGCACCCGCCGAACGTCTGCGCGGCGACCTCGAAGTGTTGCCCGCACTGGCCGAAGCGGGTCTTGCGCGTGCCGGCAAGGACATCAGCATGGCCGGCGTGATCGGCACCGCCTTGATGCTGCTGGAGTGCTCCGCCAAGGGCGCGGTGATCGATCTGGAGGCCATGCCGTGTCCGCCTGGTGTCGATTTCCAGCGCTGGCTGAGCGCCTTTCCCAGTTATGGATTCCTGTTGAGCGTGGACGATGATGACCTGCCGGAGGTGCTGGCCCGCTTTGCTGAGCGCGGCATTGCGGCAGCGTCCATCGGCCGCATCGATGACAGCTGCCAGCTCGATCTGTGCTGGCACGGACAGCGTTTGCCCTTCTGGAACCTGGCCGAGGAAGCGCTGATCGGTTGCGGTCCGCGCCGGGAGGCCTGAATGGAAACCTCACGCATACCGTTGCGCATCGCCATGCTGACCCACTCCGTCAATCCGCGCGGCGGCGTGGTGCATGCCCTGCAACTGGCCGAGGGCCTGCAGGCGCTCGGCCATGAGGTCAGCCTGTTTGCGCCGGATGCGCGCGGCAAGGGCTTGTTCCGTGCGGCAGCCTGCACCTTCCATCCGGTGCCCGGGCCGGTGCAGTGCGAGGGTGTCGTCGGCATGGTGCGCCAGCGTATCGAGGACTACCTGCGCTGCTTTGAGCAGACCGATATGCACGCCTTCGATCTTTGTCACGCCCAGGATTCCATCAGCGCCAATGCACTGGCCACGCTGGTGGAGCGGGGCGTGATCCGGGGCTACGTGCGCACCGTCCATCACCTCGACCAGTTCGATGATCCGCAGCTGCATGCATGGCAGGAACGCGGCTATCGCATGGCCGACCGCGTGCTGTGCGTCAGCCGCACCTGGCAGGACATCCTGCAGTGCGAGCATGGGGTGCGCGCCGAACTGGTGTCCAACGGCGTCGACATGCTGCGCCATTCACCCCGGCCGGATCCGCGCGACCAGGCCGTGCGGCACTCGCAAAGCCTGACCGGCAAGCCGCTGTTGCTGGCCGTGGGCGGCGTGGAGCCGCGCAAGAATACGTTGGGCATCCTGCAGGCATTCGTGCGCCTGCGCCGCGTTTATCCGCAGGCGCAACTGGTCATCGCCGGGGGCGCGAGCGTGCTGGATCACGCCGGTTATCAGCGCGCTTTCCAGGCCGAACTGGCGGCCGCCGCCTTGCCGGCCGACGCCGTGCGCATCCTCGGGCAAGTGGACGATGCCGACATGCCGTCGCTGTTCCGTTGCGCCGATGTGCTGGTCTTTCCTTCCCTGAAGGAAGGCTTCGGACTGGTGGTGCTGGAAGCCATGGCCAGTGGCGTGCCGGTGGTGGTGTCGCGCATCGCGCCCTTTACCGAGTATCTCGACGGCGATTGCTGTGCCTGGGTCGATCCGCACGATCCGGCCTCGATGGCGGCCGGCATCGCGCATGCGCTGGCGCCGGCGGCACGGCCTGGGCTGATCGCGGCAGGACTGGAAGTCTGTGCGCGTTTCTCGTGGCAGCGCTCGGCACGCCGGCATGTGGAGTTGTATGCAGATTTCATCCGCTGCCAGCCCGTGGCAGCGTCATTCCAAGAGGAACACCATGCCTGAAATGCACTTTCGTGTCCGCTGGCCGGACGACACCGTCACCGACTGCTATTCCCCCTCGCTGGTGGTCAAGGAACATCTGGAGGAGGGACGCAGCTACGCGCTGGCCGACTTTGTCCAGCGCAGCGCCACGGCATTGAACATCGGCAGCGAGCGGGTCCGGGCGAAATACGGCTTCGCCTGTTCCTCGGCGCTGGACCAGCTGCGTCGCATCGAGGAGATGGCGGCCCGCTTCGAGGCCAGTGCCGATCCAGTGGTCCGGGTCGAGTCCTTCACGCCCTGATCGCTCCATCACGCCTTATCCAACACGACATCACTGCACGAGGTACACCATGTCCACCCAAGTCTCAGGCGCGACGCGCCACCATAGCGTCATCATCATCGGCGGCGGCCAGGCCGGCCTGTCGATCAGCTGGTACCTGAAGCAGGCCGGCATCGATCACGTGGTACTGGAAAAACACCAGGTCGGCCACGCCTGGCGGCATGAGCGCTGGGATACCTTTTGCCTGGTCACGCCCAACTGGCAATGCAACCTGCCCGGCTATCCGTATCGCGGCGACGATCCCTATGGCTTCATGAAGAAGGACGAGATCGTGGCCTACCTCGATGGTTTCGTGGCCAGCTTCCAGCCACCGGTGCGCGAAGGCGTGACGGTCGGGAAGCTGTGGCGCGTGGGTGAGCGCTGGCATCTCAGCGCCAGTGATGGCGCCTACACGGCGGACCAGGTGGTGGTGGCGGTCGGCGGCTACCACATCCCGGTGGTGCCGCGCGCGGCCGAGCGCCTGCCGGCCGATATCGTGCAGATCCATTCCAGCCAGTATCTCAATCCGCAGTCGCTGCCCGAGGGCGAAGTGCTGGTGGTCGGCACCGGCCAGTCCGGCTGCCAGATCGCCGAGGACCTGCACCTGGCCGGCCGGCGCGTGCATCTGGGCGTGGGTGAAGCTCCGCGCGTGGCGCGCACCTATCGCGGCAAGGATGTGGTGGAGTGGCTGGACAAGATGAAGTATTACGACCTGCCGGTCGACCAGCATCCGCTGGGCACCGGGGTGCGCGAGAAGACCAATCATTACGTCACGGGACGTGACGGCGGACGCGACATCGACCTGCGCAAGTTTGCCCTGGAAGGCATGCAGCTCTACGGCAAGTTCGACACGCTGGAGGGTGAGGTGGTGCGTTTCGGTGGCGGCCTCAAGGGCTATCTCGACGAGGCCGATGCAGTCTCCGAAAGCATCAAGGACAGCATCGACAAGTTCATCGCCGCGCAGCAGATCGAGGCCCCGACGGAGGCCCGCTATGTGCCCGTCTGGCAGCCGCCCGCTGAGGAAGTACGCACGCTCGACCTGCGCGCACGGGGTATCTCGGCCGTGGTGTGGTGCATCGGATTCCGTACCGACTTCAGCTGGATCGCCGAACCCATTTTCGACGGGCGCGGCTACCCGGGCCATGTGCGCGGCGTGACGGCTGCACCGGGTCTGTATTTCCTCGGCCTGCCCTGGCAATACACCTGGGGTTCGGGCCGCTTCTCGGGCATCGACCGCGATGCCCGCTACCTGTTCGAGCACATCAGTGCGCTGCGGGCGCAGGCAGGTCAGCCGGACCTGTCCCAGGCGGCCTGAGAGACCCCGGTACACTGGCCAAGCGGGCCGTCACGAAAAAAAGCCCGTCCGGGGGAGGGACGGGCTGAAAGATCCGCTGGATGTCGTCGCAGCGGACAAGGGGAAAGAGGAGATCCCGATGTGCGTACTCTAGGCCCC
The DNA here is from genome assembly GCF_057961335.1 of Herbaspirillum sp. Her4. Classification (NCBI taxonomy): domain Bacteria; kingdom Pseudomonadati; phylum Pseudomonadota; class Betaproteobacteria; order Burkholderiales; family Oxalobacteraceae; genus Herbaspirillum; species Herbaspirillum sp. Her4. The sequence continues at coordinate 2,093,706 of NZ_CM176330.1, forward strand.
GAAAATTAAGCCAGACTTAAATCGGAAGAAAATCGCAGCGCGATCCTGGCAGCCCGCCGGGAGTCAAGTTGTTGCATGGCAACGTGGCATGCGCGCATCACTTCATCCCGCTTTGCCGGGAACCGCGCGAATTGTTGAAATTCCCGTGCCGCGCGCTGTTACGCTTGCAAGCAATCGGATTGCGTGACTACAACGGGGGAACGATCCGACATGGCGTCATCCGCATCAGAACGGGGCGAGACACGGCAGCGGCCGGGCTCATGACTGCGGACGGCACCATTCCCTGCACTCCGGCCAGACCGGGGGCATAACGACATTCCATCCGCCTTCAGGTCCGACCACAGCCTTGCTGTGGCCGGGGCAGGCGTTTGCCCGATCATCCACAGTTTTTCCAGATCCACACATCATGACATCTTCCTCCCTGCGTACCCGACTCATCGCCCTCTGTGCCGGCATCGTCGTGCTGGCCATGCTGGCCATCGTCCTGACCAACTTCCTCACGGCACGCTCGCGCACCATGAGCGTGCTGGATGGCCAGATGGCCCAGCTGGCGCAAAGCCAGGCGTCCGCCATTGCCGAATGGGCCGACGCCAGGAAACTGGTGGTATCTTCCATCAAGCAGGCGGCCGATACCGCCGAGCCCTTGCCCTTCGTGAAGGCGGCCGAGACCGCCGGTGGTTTCGACCTGGCCTACATCGGCTATGCCGACAAGCACGCCGTGTTCTCGCAGCAGCGCAACCGGGCCCCGGACTACGATCCGACCAAGCGTCCCTGGTACCAGCTGGCCGCTTCCAGCAAGGGGCCGGTGCTGACCGCGCCCTACACCAGCGCCAGTACCGGCAAGCTGCTGGTGACCTTTGCCGAAGCCATCAGCAAGGATGGCCAGGTCACCGCAGTAGCCGCAGCCGACGTGCTGCTCGACAGCGTAGTGGCCGACGTGGTGGCCATCAAGCCGACCCCCAACAGCTACGCCTTCCTGGTCGACCTGGGCGGCAAGATCATCGCCCACCCCAATGACAAGCTGCGCCTGAAGCCGCTGTCGGACCTGGATGCCGCCATCACCCCGCAATCGCTGGCCGCCGCCATGGCCGCCAACAGCCATCAGGAACTGGCCCTGGATGGCCGCCAGCAGATGCTGTTCGCTGCCCGCGTGGCCGGCACCGACTGGCTGCTGGTGGTGGCGGTGGACCGCGCCGATGCGCTGGCTTCGCTGACCGCCATGCTGGCCAGCTCGGGCGTCATGGCCGTGCTGGTGACCATCCTCGCGGCGCTGGTGCTGGGTGCCCTGATCTCGCGCGTGTTGCGCCGCCTGTCGGTGGTGCAGCGTGCGCTGGAAGAAATCGCCGATGGCGATGGCGACCTGACCCGCCGCCTCGATACCCAAGGCAGTACCGATGAGCTGGGCCGCATCAGTGCCGCCTTCAATCGCTTCGTCGACAAGGTCGAGCACGTCATGCTCGACATCCGCGAAGCCAGCCACACCATCCATGCCGCCACGCGCGACATCGCCAGCGGCAACATGGACCTGTCGCAGCGTACCGAATCGCAGGCCAGCTCGCTGGAGCAGACCGCCGCCGCCATGGAGCAGCTGACCTCCAGCGTGCGCCAGAACGCCGACAATGCCCAGGAAGCCAATACGCTCTCGCAGTCCGCCTCCGAGATCGCCGGTCGTGGCGGTGCCATGGTGGAGCAGGTGGTGCAGACCATGAGCGCCATCAATGCCTCCTCGCAGAAAATCGTGGACATCATCAGCGTGATCGACGGCATCGCCTTCCAGACCAATATCCTGGCCCTCAATGCAGCGGTGGAAGCGGCCCGCGCCGGCGAGCAGGGACGCGGCTTTGCAGTGGTGGCCTCGGAAGTGCGCTCGCTGGCCCAGCGTTCGGCCACGGCCGCCAAGGAGATCAAGGTGCTGATCGGCGATTCGGTGGAGCAGGTACGCGCCGGCGAGCAGACCGTCAGCGAAGCGGGCAGCACCATCCGCAGCGTGGTGGAGAGCGTGCGCAAGGTCAGCGACGTGGTGGCCGAGATCACCTCCGCCAGCCGCGAGCAGAGCCAGGGCATCCAGCAGACCAACGACGCCGTGGCCCACATGGATCAGGCCACGCAGCAGAACGCGGCACTGGTGGAAGAAGCCGCCGCCGGGGCACAGCAACTGCAGGAGCAGGCGGCGCGCCTGGCTGAAGTGGTGGCCTTGTTCCGCTTGCGGGATGTCGCGCGGCAGTGATTCACGCTGCAGGCCGGTTCTAAACCGAAGTCATCTTCATGAAAAAACCGCGCTGGCCTGACAGGCCAGCGCGGTTTTTCTTTTGGTAAAAGGGGCAACTCCTTCTCAGCGCTCGCGCACATCCGGCAGCAGCACCGTCAGCACGCCCGCCAGCGGCAGGAAGGCGCACAGGCCATAGACCCAGGCGATGCCGTACAGGTCGGCCAGATGGCCCAGCAGGGCCGCGCCGATCCCGCCGAAGCCGAACATGAGACCGAAGAACACGCCGGCGATCATGCCGACCTTGCCCGGCACCAGTTCCTGCGCATAGACCACGATGGCGGCGAAGGCCGAGGAGATGACCAGTCCGATCACCACCGACAGTACGGCCGTCCAGAACAGGTTGGCGTGCGGCAGCATCAGGGCGAAGGGCGCAGCACCCAGGATCGAGATCCAGATCACCAGCTTGCGGCCGATGCGGTCGCCAATCGGGCCGCCGACGAAGGTGCCCACCGCCACCGCGCCCAGGAACAGGAACAGATACAGCTGCGAGGACGCCACCGACATCTGGAAGCGTTCGATCAGGTAGAAGGTGAAGTAACTGGTGAAGCTGGCCATGTAGAAGTATTTGGAAAACACCAGCAGCGCCAGCACCACCAGCGCGCGTCGCACGGTGGCCGCCGGCAGCGCCTGCGCCGCACGCGGCCTGGCCTTGCCCTTGTTGGCGGCGAGATGGCCGCGATACCAGGACGACACCCTCGACAGCACCACGATGGCCAGCACCGACAGCAGCACGAACCAGGCCACGTTGCCTTGGCCATACGGCACCACGATGGCCGCCGCCAGCAGCGGGCCGAAGGCCGAACCGGCATTGCCGCCGACCTGGAAGGTCGACTGGGCCAGGCCGAAGCGGCCACCGGAGGCCATGCGCGCGATGCGCGAGGCTTCCGGGTGGAAGGTCGAGGAGCCGATGCCGATCAGGGCGGCGGCCAGCAGGAAGGCAGTGAAGCTGCCCGCCAGCGCCAGCAGCACGATGCCGACCAGGGTGGCCACGGCACCGGTGGGCAGCAGCCAGGGCTGGGGATGGCGGTCGGTATACATGCCGATCCAGGGTTGCAGCAGGGAGGCGGTGACCTGGAAGGTCAGCGTGATCAGCCCGACCTGGGTAAAGGTGAGCCCGTAGCCGGTCTTGAGCATGGGATAGATCGAGGGCAGCAGCGCCTGAATCATGTCATTGATCAGGTGGGCGCCGCCGCAGGCCAGGATGATGCTCATCACCAGCGGCTGGGCGGCGATGGCCGCAGGAGAATCGGTGGAGGCCGTCGCGCCGGAAGGCAGGGTGGCATTGGAGTCGGTGGCACTGGTCATGGTGTCGGGGATGGCAAGCACGAGGAAGACTCGAAGCGTATCATTGGCACCTATTCATGCTGATGACACTTGTTGTCGAATAAATGCCATGCGTGCCCACCTGACTTCCGTCTGCCCCAGCGCCGAAGTGGATGCCTTCCAGCACCTGCCCAGCAGCGTGGTGGCCTTTGCCCGCGAGCTGTCGGCGCGCGACCTGCTGACGGCGCACTCGCACCGGCGTGGCCAACTGCTCTATGCAGTGGACGGGGTGATGCAGGTGCGCACCCCGCAAGGCGTGTGGCTGGTACCGCCGCAGCGGGCGTTGTGGGTGCCGCCACAGGTGGAGCACGAGATCCTGATGCTCACGCGCGTGAGCATGCGCACCCTCTACATCGAGGAGCGGCAGGGCCAGGCGCTGGGCGCGCAATGCCGGCTGCTGGAAGTGTCGGTGCTGCTGCGCGAATTGATTCTGGCCTTGCTGGCCGAGCCGCGCGAGTATGCGCCGCGCAGCCGGGCCGGCCATGTGGCCGAACTGATCCTGTCGGAACTGGCCCGTGCGCCGGCCATTCCGGTGGCCATCCCGTGGCCGCGCGACCGTCGCCTGCAGGCCATCTGCGAAGCCATTCTGGACGATCCCGGGCGGCAGTTTTCGCTGGCCGACTGGGCCGGGATGGGCGGGGCCAGCGTGCGCACGGTGATCCGGCTGTTTCCGAAGGAAACGGGTTTGCAGTTCCGCCACTGGGTGCAGCAGGTGCACCTGAGCGAAGCGCTGGTGCGGCTGGCGCGCGGGGATGCCGTGGGGGTGGTGGCGCAGGCACTGGGCTATCGCAGCCAGAGCGCGTTTTCCAACATGTTCCGCAAGGCCCTGCGCAGCTCGCCCAATCACTACCTGCCGCGCCAGGACCGGCGGCGCATCACGCTGGCCTCACCCGGTCAGTAGTTGATGACCACCACCTTGGGGCCACGCCGGTCCGCCGGTGCGGAAGCCTGCGCGCGGTCTGCCCCTGCGGCGCGCTCGGGACGCTGCGGGTCACGCTCCAGGAAGTAGGGATCATCCTGCGGGGCGAGGGCCGTGACGGCCCCCATGATCTGCTGGGCGCGCTCATTGGCTGCGCCCTCGCCGACGGAACAGACCTGGAAGAAATCGGCGCTGCCCTCGGAAAAATCGACGCGGCACTTCTCCGCCACCATTACCGAGATATCAAGCGCACCGGCATTGGCGGCCATGGCCCGCTCGGTGCGGGCCGCTTGCCAGGTCAGCATCAGCGCCAGCAGCGCGACGACGGCATGGGTCTTGTTCATGGGAATCTCCTGTTCAGCCCTAATGTAGCGTTTCGCCATGCCCCTGCGCATCGGAGAAATCCTGAGCCGCCACGTTCGCCGCAATCGTCTCAATCGCCCGAGACGCCGCGTCCCGCCTGGATGATGCCGGTTTGCAAGTGTAAAGATTGCCGATCTTTTACCGTAATCAAGTCATGAGAACTCCGAACCAGGAGAGTGGACATGGCAATGGAAACCGATCTGGCCATCACGGCGCGCGATGCGCTCACGCAACTGGCCCAGCAACAGCAGCCGCGCAATGAGGCCAACGCTGCGCCGCCGGGCGCGCCCGTGGCGACCGTCACCGCGCTGCCTGAAGAAGGCGTGACGCTGTCGTTGTCGGCCCAGGGCAAATTGATGGCGGCACTGGCCACGGCGGTCGATAGCGTGACCACGGCGGCGGTCGATTCGACCGAGGCGGTCCAGGCCAGTCCCATGCAAGGCGTGGTCAAGACCCTCATCGATGCCGCGCGCCCGATCACGCGTGACACGCTCTTTGCCATCGAAGCACGGCTGGTGGCCGCGCGCCGCGGGGCCGATGCGATTGCGGCCGCCGATGCCGAGCTGCCACCGTCGAATGATCCGCAGCGGCTGCGCCAGGCACGCCAGGCCACCGAGTCCTTGTATGGACGCGCGGACAATCCGTTTACCTACATGTCGCGCGCCGAGCTGTCGGCCATCGTCTATGACGAGAGCGGCGCCTACACCACCAACGAGCGCTACGCAGCGGCCAACCAGCGCACTGCGCTGGATCAGAAGTACTGGGCACCGGTGTTCCAGCGGGCGTTGGAGAGCGGTGACTGGAAGCCGGTCATCACGGCGGCGCTGGTGTTCTATGCCAGCTTGTCTGCATTGGAGCAGACCGCCTATCCGGACAACTACGCGCAACTGCTGCAGCAGTATCTCGATCTCTACCAGTTGCAGTCGCCTTCCTCGCCGAATGCTTTACCGCCGCAACAACAAGCCGACCTGGCGCGCATGCTGGAAACCCTGGTGCTGCCGCTCGGTCCGCTGGCGCTGGCCGGCGGCGTGATTCGCGGACTGATGCTGCCCCGTCTCGGCCCCTCGCTGGCCGAACTGATCGCCGCCGCACCGCGCCTGGCCGATCTGGTCCAGATCGGCAACAGCGCCCATGCGGCGCAGGACAGCGCCTATCTGGTGCTGCTGCAACGCGTCTTCGGCGTCACGCGCCGCGAGGACGAGCCGTCCCCGGTGCGCCGTGCTGCGGCAGGAACCAATCCACGTGACTTCCTCGCCTATGGGGATCGCCGCCTGTTGGCCGAGGCCTACGCCTATGCGCAGTCGCATGCAATGGCGCTGGAAGACATCGATGCCCTGGCGCGCGACCTGGCGGCCTATCGCCGCTGGCGTGCCGCAGCGGCGGGCCTGGCGGCCGTGGGCCAGTCGGGAGACGCTGGCATGGAGGCGGTGGAGCAGGTTTTGTCGCATGCCGCGCGCATGAGCAGCGAAGAGGCCGTGATCGCGCGCCGCCTGCTGGCCAGCCGTGCGGCCAGCCAGACGCAATTCGATCATGGTTTCCTGGCCTGGCTGCTGGACCCTGCCGGCGGTGGCTGGCGCGATGGCGAACTGAGCGGCCATGCCAGCAATTTCAGCGCGCTGGAAAAATTGCTGGCCGGTCTGGCTGGGGTGGCCATCGGCGACAGCCTGGGCGAGTCCGGCGAGCTGGAAGCCTCCTATCGCATGGTGCTCGAACGCATCGCCTTGCAGGATCAGGAACCGCAGTGGCTGCGCCAGCCCGCGCAAGCCGCCGCCGACGGCACGCGTACGCTCACGCTGGCCGCGCAGATGGCGGCGCTGGCGCGCAGCGATGCTGCCGACAATGCCTTCATGAACAATGCCCTGATGCTGCTGCGCATGTATCGCCTGTCATTGACCATGAGCCCGGCCGAACAGCGCACGCTGGCCGAGCTGGTCTACTCCGCCATGAAAAAGCGCCGCGTGCGCGCACGCCGTGGAAAACTCTTCGTGGCATGGGCCGAGCGCAGTCCGTTGATGCCCTCGCTGCCGGGCTGAGACAGTCGCCTCATGCATCGGGCCAGGCGCGCTGCAGGATGGCGTCCTGCGCCGCCAGGCTGGTGCCGCCGAGGGTACCGTAGACACGTCCGCCATCGCTGTCGGCGCGGCTGGCCAGGAAGGCATCGGCCGATCCGCCCGGGGCATGGCACGCCATCAGCATGCCCTGCAGGGCCAGCACCAGTTGCTGTACCAGACGCCGGGCACAGGCTTCCCGTTCTTCCTCCGCTGCCGACAGCATCTGCTTGAGTGAGCGCACCCGCTGCGCCAGCGCAGGATGGGTGCTGGCCGCATCGTCCAGTGCCATCAGCAGTTGCGCGAAGCCTTCGGTCTCGCGGCTGATGGCACGCAGCACGTCCAGGCACATCACATTGCCCGAGCCTTCCCAGATCGAATTGACCGGCGCTTCGCGATAGAGCCGCGCCATCGGCCCGGTTTCCACGTAGCCGTTGCCGCCCCAGACTTCCATGCATTCACCGGTGAATTCCAGCGCGCGCTTGCAGATCCAGAACTTGGCGGCGGGCGTGACGATGCGCTTCCACGCGCGTTGCAAGGGATCATCGGGCGCATCGAAGGCATGCGCCACGCGCAGCATCAGCAGGGTGGCGGCCTCGCTCTCCAGGGCCAGGTCGGCCAGCACGGCGCGCATGATGGGCTGTTCGGCCAGCCGGCGGCCGAAGGCACTGCGATGGCGCGCATGGTGGAGGGCCTGCACCAGGGCCTGCCGCATCAGCGCGGCGCTGCCGATGATGCAATCCAGGCGCGTGTGGTTGGCCATCTCGATGATGGTCGGAATGCCGCGCCCATCCTCGCCGACCATGATGCCCATGGCTTCCTCGAATTCCACTTCGCTGCTGCTGTTGGAGCGGTTGCCGAGCTTGTCCTTGAGGCGCTGTATCAGGATGGGATTGCGCGTGCCATCCGGCAGCCAGCGCGGCACGAAGAAACAGGACAGGCCGTTCTCGGTGCGCGCCAGCATCAGGTGCGCATCGCACATCGGTGCCGAGAAGAACCACTTGTGACCGGAGAGCAGGTAAGCCTTGCCGCGCCCGTCTTCCAGCGGATCGGCCGGCATGGCGATGGAGGCATTGCTGCGCACGTCGGACCCCCCCTGTTTTTCGGTCATGCCCATGCCGATCAGGATGGAGCGCTTCTGCGTGATCGGCAGGTCGCGCCCGTCGTGCTCGCGCGAGAAGAGGCGGCTGCGCAATTGTTCGAACAGCGCCGGTTCCTGCTGCAGCACCGGGATGGCGGCGAAGGTCATGGTGGTCGGGCAGAGCGAACCAGCTTCGATCTGCGCATGCAGGAAGTAGCCGGCGGCGCGCGCGGCGTGGGCACCATCGCCCGGCTGCATCCAGGGCAGCGCATGCAGGCCGGCGCGGCGCAGCTGTTCCAGCAGCGTATGCCAGGCCGGGTGGAATTCCACCGCGTCGATACGATGGCCGGTGCGGTCATGCGTGTGCAGCACCGGCGGCTGCGTGTTGGCCAGCGTGGCCAGTTCACGCATCTCGGCCCGGCCCAGCAGCTCGCCCTGGCTGGCCAGGGTGCAGTCGTGCCAGTGTGCGCCTTCGCGCTGCACCGCTTCGCTCAGGGCGAGGTCACTGCGGTAGAGGTTGTAGTCGCACAGGTCGGGGACCTGGTTGGTGATGTCATGGGTGTGCATGTCGTCTCCATGGTTGCGCAGCCGCTTGCCGATGAGTACGCCCTGTTGGAGTTGTGATGGGGGCGTGTTCACTACCGTTCACTACAGTGTAGGGCATCGTCGATGGGCAGGCAGGGCAACATTCCTTTAAATGATTTGGCTATATCCTTATAAGCATCTTGTTAGGTCACGCCGCCGGCACATGCGGTGGAGTCATATTAGAATGCCCCTTTCGACCAAAGATCGCCCCGTGCCTGTGCACGGCTGCGCAAGGAAGCCAAGCAGATGTCTTATCCGACCATCGAATCCACCATCGGCAATACTCCGCTGATCCAGCTGCCGCGCATCGGCGGCGAAGAAGCCAAGCGCCGCAACAACCTCATCCTCGGCAAGCTCGAAGGCAACAATCCTGCCGGTTCGGTCAAGGACCGTGCCGCCTACTCGATGATCACCCGCGCCGAAGCGCGCGGCCAGATCAAGCCCGGCGATACCCTCATCGAAGCCACCAGCGGCAATACCGGCATCGCCCTGGCGATGGTGGCGGCCATGCGCGGCTACAAGATGGTGTTGCTGATGCCGGAAAATCTTTCCGAAGAACGTCGCCAGAGCATGGCCGCCTATGGGGCGAAGATCGTGCTGACACCCAAGAGCGGCGGCATGGAATACGCCCGCGACCTGGCCGAGCAGATGCAGAAGAACGGCGAAGGCCTGATCCTCGACCAGTTCGCCAATGCCGACAATCCGCTGGCGCACTATGAGACCACCGGACCGGAAATCTGGCGCGACACCAAGGGCAGCATCACCCACTTCGTCAGCGCCATGGGCACCACCGGCACCATCATGGGCGTGTCGCAGTACCTCAAGGAACAGAATGCCCAGGTGCAGATAGTGGGCGCGCAGCCGGAAGAGGGCTCATCCATTCCCGGCATCCGCAAGTGGCCGGAAGCCTACCTGCCCAAGATCTTTGAACGCTCCCGCGTGGACCAGGTGGAATCCGTCAGCCAGGCCGATGCCGAAAACATGGCGCGCAAGCTGGCCGTGACGGAAGGCCTGTTCTGCGGCATCTCCGCAGCCGGGGCCTGTGAAGTTGCGGTGCGCCTGTCGCATCAGCTGGAGAATGCGACCATCGTCTTCATCGTGTGCGATCGCGGGGATCGTTATCTGTCGACTGGGGTGTTCCCGGCTTGAGGCGGTGAAGGCAGTGCGTGGTCCGCAGCAGCGGACGCGCACGATGCGCACGATGCGCACGATGCGCACAACAGGATGCAATGAAAAACGGAGCCGATGGCTCCGTTTTTTATATGGTCGGGGGCAAAGAAAACTTAGTTTTTTCCGTACGGAAACTAAGTTTTTCCTGAAGCGCTGCCTCAGCAACAGCACCGCAGGGGCAATGCTGCCGGACAGAAGCGGATTACTCGGGGGTGCCGCCAGTCGGTGCCGGTGCGCCGGGCGCTGCGCCTGGCTTCGGCTTGAACTGCTTGTCGCTGATGCGGAATTTTTCACGGCGGTCGCCCATCAGTTCGCGCAGTTCGCGGATCGACAGTTCGCTCACCTCGTGCATGCGGATCAGCAGCGATGCGCCCACCGGCAGGCGACGGTGACGGATCTTGCTGATCACCGGCGGTGCCACTTCCAGCGCGCGCGACAGAGCGGCATCATTCTTCAGATGCAGCTTTTCGATCAGCGCATCGAGCAGATGGTTGGGATCGTAGTTGACGTGATCGGTGATCGAGTTGGATTCAGCAGTATCGTGGGTATTCATGATCGGGACGTTCCATTATGCAGATGTTTGTGGAAGGCATTGCGCCTATGCATTAATTGTTTGTAAAACTGCAAAACGCGACTGACGTTATCCGAGAAGGCGTTGCCTCTTTCTGCAAGATATCGAAAGCCCTATCAAAGAACGGCTTCAAAACAACACGGTTCAAGTTCTCTGTTCTCTGACCTAGTGCGCCTGAAGCAGCAGCACAACAATAATTCTATGTCTATATAGAAATAATTGCACATTTTTCATGCAGTCAGAAAATTCTATTCCACAATAGTTGCAGAAACTCATTTTCGAATTTGTAACAGATATTAACAGGATTTTTTGCGCAGTTGCTATTGTTGTTCTTTTGATACGACAAATGGAAGCATATTCCAGCCACTTAGCCCCAGATTGCGCAAGGTAACCATGTTTTTCTCAAAGATGGCGGCCGCGTCGGGGTAGGCTGCCACCGCCCGGTCGATGCTGCTTTCTCGCAACAGATGGAGGATGGGAAAAGGCGAGCGATTGCTGTAGTTCTCGATATCGTCCGGTCCCGCGTCGGCAAACTGGTAATCCGGATGGAAGCTGGCGATCTGCAATTCCCCGTCCAGCTCCATTCTTTCCAGCAGGCGATCGGCCCAGTCCAGGAAATCGTTGTACTCGTGAAAATCGGCTAATGCGAGCGGCAGGATGAAGAGGGTGGTGTCGACCTGTTCCGGGTCGGCTTTTGCCAGAAAGCTCAGTTCTTGTTCCAGCTCGACAGAAAGATCATTCCAATCCTGCTGCCGGCTGACGTGGTATCTGACCTGATTCTTCACATGCACGGACTTGGCAAATGGACAGAGATTCAGGCCGATCACGGCCTGTTCCAGCCAAGCGCGTGTCAGCGCCACGACAGCGTCGTCGCTCGGAGTTGTCGGGGAAGGGGCAAGGGAAGGTGAAGAAGTGCTCATACAGGCATTGTCGCACGGCCATGGCGGGGGCAGCCACGGTGACAGGCCACCGGCTTGATCTGTCCCATCACAAACGCGCACAGCCGCGCTAGATCGGCTATGCTTGCCAACCTTTGACGGCAGCCCGCCACGCCGGGCCGCCTTTCCCTTGCACGAACAGATTCCCATGGCGCTCAAATCCACCATCTTCAAGGCCGACCTGCAGATTTCCGATATGGATCGGCACTATTACCAGCAGCACGCACTGACCATCGCCCGCCATCCCTCCGAGACCGACGAGCGCATGATGATCCGCGTGCTGGCCTTCGCCCTCAATGCCAGCGAGGCGCTGGCCTTCGGCAAGGGCTTGTCCGATACCGACGAGCCGGACCTGTGGCAGAAGGACCTGACCGGTGCCATCGAAGTGTGGGTGGAAGTCGGCCAGCCGGACGACCGCGCCATCCTCAAGGCCTGTGGCCGTGCCGACAAGGTGCTGGTCTACAGCTACAGCAGCACCTCGCACATCTGGTGGGGCCAGACCGGCAGCCGCGTCGACCGCGCCAAGAACCTCAAGGTCATCAATATTCCCGCCGAAGCCAGCCAGGCCCTGGCGGCGCTGGCCCAGCGCACCATGCAGCTGCAATGCACGATCCAGGATGGACAGATCTGGCTCGGTGCCAATGAGAACATGGTGTTGATCGAGCCGGAAACGGTGAAGGACTTTGCCTGATACCTTGCCTGATGCAACGGGTCAGCAAGTAGCACGGCAGTCACGGCAGACAAAAAACGCGTCCGAAAACTTAGTTTTCCGGACGCGTTTTTTTAATGTGCAGCAAGCAAAAACTTAGTTTTTTTCCAGCGCCTGCGCGCGTTGTTCCAGATGCCCCAGCAGCCGCTGCCCTTCTTCGGAGTGGAACCAGTCGGCATGGCCGAGGAAGTAGGTGTCATAAGCCAGCGAGGCATTCTGCGGCGACTGCGTGACGCCGTGGAAATAATCCAGCTCGGCCAGTGCGAACTCGGCATGCACCAGCGGCAGCAATGCCGCCAGGGCGCGCATCTGGCGTGCCGTCAGAGGCAGCGTAGCGGCATAGCCATCGAGCATCGCATCCAGCAGGTCGAGGTGGACCAACTGCACTGCACGTTGCGGAATGGCCAGCCACTCGACGATGTTGCGCTCGATCGCCGTGGCCAGGTCGTGCAAGGCGCAGGTGCGGTCACACAAACCGAAATCGAGCACGGTCTGCACCTGCGCTTCAGGCGTGGCATCGCTCCACAGCAGGTTGGAGGCGTGCCAGTCATTGTGCGTCCACAGCGGGACGAATTCATCCAGATAGGGCTTGAGCGCGGCATGCCAAGGCAGCAGGTGCTGCGCCACTTCGCCGCGCCACGGACGGTTTTCCAGATAGTCGGCAATGGCCGGGCGCTGCTCGATGTAATGCTGCAGCGGACGGACCGGATCTTCCTGCGAGAAGATGGTGAAGCTCGACACCAGCGGGCGCGCCGGACGTGCCGGCGCATCGTAACCTGCCGAGGCCAGGTGCAGGCGGGCCAGCATCTGTCCCGCTGAGCGGGCATGGGTGCAACTGGTGAAGGGCGTCCACGACATCGCTTCCCGATACAGATCCACGCCCGGTGCCAGCGGGAAGACTTCATAGGTCCAGTACTCATCGGCCAGTGCCGTCGCGCCCTCACGGGTGGCCAGCGCGCTGCTGACCGGCAGCCCGCGCGCCTGCAGGTGGGCGACGAAACGATGTTCCTCGGCCAGCGCCGCCACATCGCGCACGCGCGCATGATGGCGCTTGACGATGATGGGCCCGCTCTCGGTCTGCATCACGCAGGCCGCCGAGAACGGGCGCGGGCTGTGCCACTCCAGCCGCAGCGGCTGGCCCACGTCGGGATAGTGGCGCAGCACGCGCGCCACCTCGGCCGAGGTCAGCGCGGGCCAGTCGGAGATGACCGGCTCCACGCCCATGCCGTGGCTGATGACGCGGGTGAGATGATGGGAAGCGGCGTCCATGGCGATTCAGCAGGGCGGCAGATCAGAAATCATATTGCAGCGACAGCCGCGCGGTGCGCGGCGCGCCGAGGTGCACATAGCCATCGCCCAGGTACTGGCCGGCATCCTTCCAGTAACGCTTGTCGAAGACGTTGTCGAGGTTGGCGCGCAGGGTGGCGGTGTGACCGCTGATGCGCAGCTTGTAGCGCAGGCCCGCATTGAACACATGCACCGCCGGCAGACTCACGCTGCCGTCGCGGGTAGCGGGCTTGCTGGCGCTGTAGAGCCAGCTGCCCATCAGGTTCACGCCTTCCACGCCCGGCAGGGCATAGTCGGCATGGACGCTGCTGCGCAGGCGCGGCACGTTGACCACTTGCTGGCCATCGTAGGCGGCGGTGCCGGTATCGCTGGCGCGCGCGCGGGTGGCCGTCACGCTGGCGCCGACGGCCAGGCGCGGGGTGAGCTTGCCGCTGGCACCGAGTTCGAGGCCGGTGTTGGTTTGCTGGCCTTGTTGGACATAGGTGAAGCCACTGCTGCTGTTGTCCGGTTGCTGGTACTCGTAGGCTTTCCGAATACGGAATACCGCAGCGGTCAGCGCCAGGTCCGGCGAGACGTCATATTTCACGCCGGCTTCCAGTTGACGTGCCACGGAGGGCGGCAAGGTGGTCGGGAAGTTGCTGACCCAGAAGGGCGCAGACGTGCCCAGCGTCAGCGTCTCGGCATAGCTGCCGTAGAGCGAGACGTTCTGCATCGGCTTGAAGATCAGCGCCAGTTGCGGCAGGAACAGGTTGCGCGAAGTCGCACGGGTGACGCTGCCGTCCGAAGCGAAGGCTTGCTCGTTGAGCCACACCTGTCGGCCCCCGGCAATGGCTTGCCAGCGCTCGGAGAATTGCAGGCGGTCGCTGAAGAACAGGGCTTTCTGGCGGCTGTCCAGATTGCGATACGCCGCGCCGGGGACATCGGTGGCCGGTGCCAGTGCAGGCGTTCCACTGTAAATGTTGCCACTGCCGACCAGCACGCTGATCCCATCCGATTTATCCACCACCCGGCGCGACATGGCCACGCCCATGGTCAGCTCATGCTTGAGCCAGCCGGTCGCGAACTTGCCGATCATGACCGCCTGCGCTTCATCGTTGCGGCGTTCGTCATTGGGCACGCGATAGTCATACACATCGAAGTCGCCATTGGCCGCAAAGGTCGAGGATGTCCCGCCACCGCTGCCATAAGGGAAGGCCAGGTAGTCATCGATGACCGCCCGGCTGCGGCCCGCCTGCACGTAACCATGCCAGTTGGCATTGAAATCGGTATCCACCCGCAGGCGATAGTTCAGCGAGCTGTCACGCACCGGCTGCGCCCACGATTGGGGCGTCAGCATGGTCCGGGGCGAGACGCCCGAGGGCAGTGTGGTGCCGCCCAGCAGCTGGTACCCGGCCACCGAGTGCTGGGCCTTCTGCTGGTATTCGGCATCGAACTGCACCAGCGTCTTCGACGACAGCGCCCAGGTCGCCGAGAGCGAAGCGAAGTCACGCCAGCCATCGCCATTGTTGACGTAGGAGTGGATGTCTTCATGTGCGGCATTGATGCGCAGGCCGAACTGTTTCTGTTCACCGAAGAGCGTGCCCAGGTCGGTGGCCAGATAGCGCGATCCATAGGAGTCGGTCCCCAGCGTGATCGAACGCACATCGGCCGGACGCTTGGTCACGTAGTTGACGATGCCGCCCGCGCTGCTCACACCGGCCTGCAGGCCGGCCACACCCTTGAGGAATTCGACGCGCTCCTTGTTTTCCAGCGCGATGGTCTGCTCGCCGGCCACGGTGAGGCCATCGATGCGATAGGCGCTGGCCGGGTCCAGCGTGATGCCGCGGATGCTGAAGTTTTCGTAGTAACCGACCGGTGCATAGTTCTCGTTGATGGACGCATCGTTCTTGACCACATCCGAGAGCAGGCGCGATTGCTGGTCCTGCATCTGCGCGGCAGTGACCACCGCCACCGAGGCCGGCGTATCGATCAGTGGCGCATCGTCGAAACCGGCCACGCCCGCCGAGCGCACGCGGCCGGCGTCGCGGCCGGTACCGCTGGCGGTGACGTTGACCGTGGGCAGGGACTCGCCCTTGTCGTCGGCGGCGTCAGCCGCACGGGCGATGGCCGGCAGGCCGAGCGAGGTGCCGGCCAGCGTCAGCATGAGCGTGGAGGCCAGGGGTGCAATGCGTTTCATCGTGGTTCTATCGTGGAAAGAAAGGAGCAGGAGCACGCAGTGCGCACTCCCTCATCAACAGTGCCATCAAGGGTGAATCCGGGTGGGCGAGACGGCAGGTCAGCGGTTGCGTGCCGCCGCGACCGCACGGCCAAGGTCGGCCACCGACATCGCATAGAAGTAGCTGCGATTGTACTGCGTGATGGCGTAGAAGTTGTTGGTGGCCACCCAGTACTCGGTCGGGCCGGTGCCGTTCTGCAGGTCGACCAGGCCATAGCGCAGGCCGGCCGGCAGGGCGGACGTGGAGATGCCGGCCGCTTGCAGTTCCTCGACGGTGTACTTGGCTTCCAGGCCCTGGTTGAGCATGGCTTCCCACTGGCGGTTGTCATTCGAGACCGTGACCGGGAAGGCCACCGGTTCGCCGCGCTGCCAGCCGTGCACGGCCAGGTAGTGGGCCACGCTGCCGATGGCGTCCACCGGCGAATTGCGCAGGTCGATCTTGCCATCTCCATCGAAATCCACCGCGTATTCGCGGATGCTGCCCGGCATGAACTGCGGCCAGCCAATGGCCCCGGCATAGGAACCGCGCAAGGACATCGGATCGATGCCGGCCTCGCGCGCCAGCAGCAGGGTGTTTTCCAGCTCGCCCCGGAAGAAGGCCATGCGCGCATCACGGTTGGGGGTGTTGGGGTAGTCGAAGGCCAGCGTGGTCAGCACATCCATCACGCGGAAGTTGCCGGTGTTGCGGCCGTAGACGGTTTCCACGCCGATGATGCCGACGATGATGTCCATGGGCACGCCGTATTGCGCCTCGGCGCGGGCCAGGGCGACGCCATAGGTGTTCCAGAAATCGACACCGGCATTGATGCGCACCGGTTCCACGAAGCGCGCGCGGTAGGCCGCCCAGTTCTTGGGCTTGGTGCTGGGGGCCGGCTTGATGAGCTGGATGGCGCTGTCCACGTAGCGGGTCCGGGCGAAGAGGGCGTTGAGATCGCTGCGCTGGAACTGGTTGCGTTCGGCCATCTCGTCCATGAAGCGGGCGACATCCTTCCACTCGTTGAAGTTGACGAACTCGCCCTGGTCATCAGCGGCCACTTTCTTCTTGGCCTGCGGCTTGGCTTTCTTCTCTGCTGCCTTCTTGTCTTTGTTGTCCACCGCCTTTTTCTGGGTTTTCTTTTCCACAGGCTTGCCGTCCTGCGCCTGCACGGTCATCGGCAAGGCACACAGTGTGGAGATCAGCAGGGTGGAGGCGAGGGCGGTCAGGCGAGGCAGGGAGATGGGCATGAGCAGGATGAGCAGCAGGGGAGGCCAGACAAGCGGGCAAGTATACCGCATCGGCCGCCGCGCCCTGCGCTGGTGCATGATGCCGACGCGGCTTTGACCACGATAGGCGACAGCCAATGTACACTAGTCCGAGGAGACAACCCGGCCAGCCTGGTGTTTGCCGGGTGGCAATATCATCGCAACAAGATCGCAACGAGATTGCAACAAGAGCAAGAATGACTACCGCCATCTATACGCACGCCGATTGCCAGCGCCATGAAATGGGTGACTGGCACCCTGAGACGCCCGCTCGTCTCGAGGCGATCGAAGACCAGCTGATCCTGAGTCGCATCGATCAGTTCCTCGACCGCCGCGAAGCCCCGCTGGCCGATCCGGCCGAACTGGAGCGCGTGCATACTGCCGCCGCCGTCGATTACGTGCGCGAGCACAGCCATGCCCTGAGCCTGTCGGGGCAGTCGTATCACTCCGTCGATGGCGACACCCTGCTCAACAAGCACAGCTGGAAAGCCGCCCTGCGCGCGGCCGGCGCGGCGGTGGCCGCAACCGATGCGGTGCTGGCCGGCGAACTGGACAATGCCTTCTGCGCGGTGCGTCCGCCGGGCCATCACGCCACGCCCGCCAAGGCCATGGGCTTCTGCCTGTTCAACAACGTGGCGGTGGCGGCGCGCCATGCCATCGACGTGCACGGGCTGGAACGGGTGGCGGTGATCGATTTCGACGTGCATCACGGCAATGGCACCGAAGACATCTTTGCCCATGATCCCCGGGTGCTGATGGTGAGTTTCTTCCAGCACCCCTTCTATCCCTTCTCGGGCGACGGGCCGACCGAATCGCACATCGTCAACGTGCCGGTGCCGGCCTATTCCGATGGCAGCGCGGTGCGCCAGCTGGTGACCGAGAAATGGCTGCCGGCGCTGCATGCGCACCAGCCGCAGATGATCTTCATCTCGGCCGGTTTCGATGCCCACCGCGAGGATGACATGGGCCAGATGGGCCTGGTGGAAGCCGATTACGCCTGGATGACGCGGCAGATCATGAAGATCGCCGACCAGTACGCCAAGGGCCGCATCGTCAGTTGCCTGGAGGGCGGCTACAACCTCTCTGCGCTGGGGCGCAGTGTGGTGGCTCACTTGAAGGTGCTGGCCGACCTGGAATGAAAGTTAGATTTTCCACAGGCGTTTTTAAGAAATGGCGCGATAAAAACTAAGGTTTTTGTCGCGCCTTGTTTTTATGCACAGGGGGCAGTCTGTCCGCCGCCCGCTGCATGCTTCATCAAACCTCTGCAGGCGCATTTGCCTCATGGGCCTCATGGGTCTTATGGGCCTCATAGGCCGCAATGATCGCATCGGCCACCGCCCGCACCCGTGCCGTGCGGTTCAGGTCGCTGTGCAGTACCAGCCACATGTCGTAAGGCACGGCCCGCTGCGGCCAGATGCGCACCAGGCCGCTGGCCTTGTCGCCCACATGCGTGGGCAGTTCGCCGATGCCGAAACCCGCCTGCAGGCTGTCGACCATGACCAGCCCGGTACTCACTTCCATGGCCACGTTGGCGTGGGCGATGGATTCGCCGCAGATCTGCTCGGACTTGCTTGGCGAGACGCTGCGCGGATAGATCACCACGTCATGTCCCTTCAGGCCGGTGCCGGGGTCGGGCAGGCCGCGCTTTTTCACATAGGCTTTCGAGGCATACATGCCGGTATGCAGCCGTTTCAGATGGCGCGCGATCAGGTCCGGCGCATCCGGGCGCACGGTACGCACGGCGATGTCGGCCTCGCGCTTGGTGAGGTTGGTGAGCTGGGTGGAGGTCGAGAGCACCACGCGGATTTTCGGATGCTCCTGGTGCAGCCGGTGCAAGGCCGGTAACAGAAAATGGCGCGCCGTGATGTCGGTGGCCGCCAGCCGTACCACGCCGCACAGGCGTTCATCCATGCCCTGCATCTGGCGTTGCAGCTGTTCCGCGCCTTGCTCCATCTGCGTAGCGGCAGCTGCCGCCATCTCGCCCGCCGGGGTCGGCACATAGCCACTGGGCGTGCGCAGGAACAGGCGCGCACCCAGCGAGCTTTCCAGTGCGGCCAGGCGGCGGCCTGCGGTGGCCTGGTCGATCTCCAGATGTTCGGCGGCCCCGCGCAAGGTGCCTACGCGATAGATGGCCAGGAAGATGCGGGCGTTGTCCCAATCCATGATGTGCCTTTGCTGCAAGAGGGGATTCAGTGAAGACGTGATGCAAATTTGCATCAGCGCGCTGATTTTATACCTCTTTATTGCATCACTGCCCGAGCCTAGAATCTGCCCCATTCAACCCGCCCCGGTCTTCTCCGGTCGCGGGATTGCGGTTCTCCCTCGCACCCTGCGTGCAGAAAGTCCTGTTGCCATGTCTTCCATACAATGCCCTCGTGCGCCAGCCTCGGTGCTGGC
The DNA here is from genome assembly GCF_057961335.1 of Herbaspirillum sp. Her4. Classification (NCBI taxonomy): domain Bacteria; kingdom Pseudomonadati; phylum Pseudomonadota; class Betaproteobacteria; order Burkholderiales; family Oxalobacteraceae; genus Herbaspirillum; species Herbaspirillum sp. Her4. The sequence continues at coordinate 2,112,823 of NZ_CM176330.1, forward strand.
ACCTCCCCTTGCCGATGTCGCCCCGCATGCCGGCATGCTGCCGCTGGTGGCCTTGGCCATCGGTTTCGTCATGGCCATGCTGGATGTGACGGTGGTCAACGTCGGGCTGTCCAATATCTCCAGCAGCCTGGATGCGCCCTTGTCGATGCTGGTGTGGATCGTCGATGGCTATACGCTGACCTTCGCCGCCATGCTGCTGGTGGGCGGCGCGCTGGCCGACCGCTTCGGTGCGCGGCGCCTTTATCTGACCGGGCTGTTCCTGTTCGTAGTGGCCTCGCTGCTGTGCGGGGCTGCACCCAACGGGCCCTTCCTGATCGCGGCACGCCTGCTGCAGGGTTTGGGCGCGGCCTTCTTCATGCCCAGTTCGCTGAGCCTGCTCACGCACGTGTATGAGGATGACCGCGTGCGTGCCCGCATGCTGGGCGTCTGGTCGGCCACCGTCGGCCTGGCCGCTGCTGCCGGACCGCTGCTGGGCGGGGTGCTGATCCACTGGCTGGGCTGGCGCAGCGTGTTCCTCATCAACGTGCCGGTGGGCCTGCTGGGTTTGCTGATGGCGCGCAAGCTCATTCCCCAGGTTGCCGGACACGCCCGTGCGCTGCATCTGTTCAGCCACCTGGCCGGGGTGGTGATGCTGGCCGGGATTTCCTTCGTGCTGATCCAGGGGCCGGTGTATGGCTGGGCTTCTCCGCGCATCCTGGCGGCGCTGGCAGTGGCGGTGCTGGCCGCCGTGGCGCTGGTGCGCCATGAACTGCGCGGCATTGCGCCGCTGCTGCCCAAGGCGCTGTTTGCCACGCCGCAGTTTGCGGCGGCCAATGGCATTGGCTTTCTCATCAACTTCGGCGTCTATGGCAACCTGTTCTACCTGGCGCTGTTCCTGCAGCAGGGACGCGGCGCGGATGCCCTGCAGACCGGGCTGCAACTGGTACCGATGATGGCCGTGGTCTTCTTCGGCAACCTGATGTCAGGCCGCATGGCCGCGCACTGGGGGCCGCGCGTGCCGCTGCTGCTGGGCCTGTCGGTGGGGACCGTCTTTACCGCCGTGGCCATGAGTTTCCGTCCCGAGACGCCGTACTGGCTGCTGGCCCTGGTATGCGCGGCGGCCAACCTGGGCATCAGTACCGCCATTCCTTCCATGACCACGGTGGTCATGCAGGTGGCCGGCAAGGCCCACGCCAACAGTGCGGCGGCCGCGCTCAATGCCAATCGCCAGATCGGTGCTCTGGTCGGCGTGGCCCTGATGGGCGCGATCCTGCACAGCGTGGCGGGCTGGAGCCTGCGCAATTCACTGGCGTTCGGCGTGATGGCGCTGGCTTATGGCGTCGCCCTGTGGCTGGTGTGGCGCTTCGTGGGTGTTGTCAAGGAGTAATGGGTGACGCGCCGCGCGTGAGCGCGGGTGTTGTTCCCCGTCCAACGGCCTGCCCCGACTTGCGCGCGGCAGGCCGTTTTCTTGGGTATTTGTTAGGGATTGGCGGGGCAGGGTCGTAAAATAGCGCCTTCAACGAAATACGCATCAGAAAGAAGCTCCGCATGTCCATCCAATGGTTCCCCGGTCACATGAACTCCGCCCGCCGCAAGGCCGCGGAGAGCATGGAAAAAGTCGATATGGTCATCGAAGTGGTCGATGCCCGCCTGCCGCAGGCCAGCTGCAATCCCATGATCGAGCAGCTGCGCAATGCGCGCCAGCGTCCTTGCCTGAAGATCCTCAACAAGACAGACATGGCCGATCCGGTGGCCACCCAAGCCTGGATCGACTACTACAACAGCCAGAAGGGCGTCACCGCAGTGGCCCTGTCCTGCAAGAAACCCTCCGATGTGGCGCGCGTGCCCAAGCTGGCGATTCAGGTGGCACCGCATCGCGGTACTGCCCTGAAGCCGCTGCGCATGATGATCATGGGCATCCCCAACGTCGGCAAGTCGACCCTGATGAATGCGCTGCTGAAAAAGCGCGTGGCCGCTGTCGGCGATGAACCGGCCGTGACCAAGACCCAGCAGCGTCTCTATCTGGGCAACAACATGGTGCTCACCGATACCCCCGGCATGCTCTGGCCAAAGATCGAACATCCCAGCGATGGCCTGATGCTGGCGGCCAGCCATGCGGTGGGCAGCAATGCGCTGATCGAAGAGGAAGTGGCGACCTTCCTGGCCGACCTGCTGCTGCAGCGCTATCCGCAGTTGCTCAAGGCGCGTTATGGCTTCAATACCGAAGGCATGGATGGCGTGGCGGTGGTAGAGGGCGTGGCGGCCAAGCGTGGCTTCCGCCTCAAGGGCGGCGAGTACGATTTCGAGAAGGCCGCGCACACCTTCCTGCAGGATTACCGCAGCGGCGCCCTGGGCCGCATCTCGCTGGAAACGCCGCAGTCGCGTGCCGAGCTGCTGGTGACCTATCAGTCCACCGACAATCCCGATGCCCTGCAGGCCGAGGATGAAGAGGAAGACGACGAGGACTACGACTGGCGAGACGCTCCGGATCACCGCGGGCGTTGAATCTAAGTTTTTCTTTCCGGAAAACTTAGAAACCGGACTTCAAAAACTAAGTTTTTGAGGGATCACCGGTTGGCGGAAAATTCCCGCCCAATGAAAAAGGCCAGCTCGATGAGCTGGCCTTTTCCTTGATGCAGGCAAGTCAGGCGTTGCGGATTACCAGGAAGTGATCACGGAACCCTTGTACTTTTCCAGCACGAACTTCTTCACTTCCGGGCTGTGGTAAGCCTTGACCAGCTTGGCGACCCAAGGCTTGTCCTTGTCGGCGATACGCACGGCGATCACGTTGGCGTAGGGACCGGTGGAGGCTTCCACGGCAATCGCATCCTTGGTCGGCGACAGGCCGGCCGATTCAGCGTAGTTGCCGTTGATGACGGCAGCATCGAAGTCATCCAGCGAACGCGGCAGCTGGGCGGCATCCAGTTCGATGATCTTGATCTTCTTGGGGTTTTCCACGATGTCCAACGGGGTTGCCTTCAGGCCGGCATCGGCTTTCAGCTTGATCACGCCCTTGGCTTGCAGCACCAGCAGGGCGCGGCCGCCGTTGGTCGGATCGTTGGGCACGCCCACGCGTGCACCTTGTTTCAGGTCGTTGAGCGACTTGATCTTCTTGGAGTACACGCCCATCGGGAAGGTGATGGTGCTGCCCACGCTCACGAACTTGTAGCCACGGTCCTTGATCTGCGCATCCAGGTAGGGCTGGTGCTGGTAGGAGTTGGCGTCCAGGTCGCCGGCGGCCAGCGCGGCGTTGGGCTGGATGTAGTCGGTGAATTCGATGACCTTCATCTGCACGCCGTCTTTTTCCAGCAGCTTCTTGACCTGTTCCATGATCTCGGCGTGCGGACCGGCGGTCACGCCCATCTTGATCTGGTCTTCGGCCATGGCGGGAGCACAGGCCAGGCCGGCGGCCAGGCCCAGGCCTGCGATGAATTGAATCAACTGACGACGCTTCATGACTTTCCTTTCGAGCTTTGAGGTGGGCAGCGGATAGCTGCCGTTTTTTTGTAGTGAATGCGCTCAGCGGTGGCTGAGCTTGCGGACCAGCAGGTCTCCCAGGGATTGCACCAGCTGGACGAACACGATCAGGATCAGCACCACGGCCAGCATCACTTCCGGCAGGAAGCGCTGGTAGCCGTAGCGGATGCCCAGGTCGCCCAGGCCGCCGCCACCGATGGCACCGGCCATGGCCGAATAACCGACCAGGCTGACGAAGGTGATCGTGAGACCGGCGACGATACCAGCAAATGCTTCAGGCACCAAGACCTTGTAAATGATTTGCCAGGTGGTCGCACCCATGGCTTGCGCCGCTTCCACCAGGCCGTGATCGACTTCGCGCAGGGCGGTCTCGACCAGGCGCGCAATGAAGGGCGCGGCGGCGATGGTCAGGGGCACGATGGCAGCGGCCGTGCCGATGGAGGTGCCCACGAAGAAGCGCGTCATCGGGATCACCGCCACCAGCAGGATGATGAAGGGCGTCGAGCGCACCGCATTGACCAGCAGGCCGGCGATGCGGTTGAAGGCGACGTTGGGCAGCACGCCCTTGGATTCGGTGATGTGCAGGGCGATGCCGAGCGGAATGCCGAGCAGTGAGCCGACCACGCCCGAGATCACCACCATCATCAGCGTCTCGCCGAAGGAGCTGACGAACAGATCGATCAGTTCAGATGACATGGTTGAGCTCCTCGACGACCACGCCCTGATCGCGCAGGTATTGCATGGCCTGGTTGATGTTGTCCTGGGTACCGTTGGCGAGGATCGCCAGCGAACCGAATGCCTGGCCCTGGATCTCGTCGATCTGGCCGTGCAGGATGTTGAAATTCAGGTTGAAGCGGCGCACCGCTTCCGACAGGTGCGGCTGGTCCACATCGTTGCCGGTGAAGGCGAAGCGGAACAGGTGGTCGGTGCCCTGGCCGGCGTCGGCACGCGCCAGGCGCTCGCGCAGGCGCGCCAGCACGCCCTTGGGCAGCTCGTGGGCGATGACGTCGCCGATCAGCGCGCGGGTGACTTCATGGCGCGGCTGGCGGAACACCTCCAGCACTTCGCCCTGTTCGATCACCTGGCCGGCTTCCATCACGGCCACGCGGTCGCAGATCTGCTTGATGACTTCCATCTGGTGCGTGATCAGCACGATGGTCAGGCCCAGCTCCTTGTTGATCTTGCGCAGCAGTTCGAGGATGGAGCGGGTGGTTTCCGGGTCCAGCGCCGAGGTGGCTTCGTCCGAGAGCAGGACCTTGGGATCGTTGGCCAGGGCGCGGGCGATGCCCACGCGCTGCTTCTGGCCGCCGGAAATCTGTGCCGGATAGCGGTCGCGCAGGGCGGTCAGGCCCACCAGCTCCAGCAAGGGTTCGACCTTGGCGGCGATCTCCGGCTTGCTCTTGCCGGCCAGTTCCAGCGGCAGCGCGATGTTGTCGTAGACGCTGCGCGAGGAGAGCAGGTTGAAGTGCTGGAAGATCATGCCGATGCCACGGCGCGCTTCGCGCAGTTGGGAGGACGACAGCGAGGTCAGGTCCTGGCCATCGAGGACGATACGTCCGGAAGTGGGACGATTCAGCAGGTTCAGGGTGCGCACCAGGGTGCTCTTGCCCGCGCCGCTGCGGCCGATGATGCCGAAGATCTCGCCCTTGCGGATCGACAAATCGACATTGCGCACCGCTTCGACATTGCCGAACCGCTGGGTGACAGCTTGTATTTCGATCATGATGGAAAAGAAGAATGGCAGCGGGCCCCCGGGTGCCGACGCCAGCGCGGCATCGTGGGACGCTGCGGGCGGGTCAGGACCTCAGGTCTCCACTGCCATCAATATTTTTATAAGAAGGCGCTATTTTAAGGCGGCAAGGTTATATAGGGAAAATAAATTTTCGCCTATGCATATAACCGGCGCGTCTTAGCATGCGGCGGGAACCCGCGTGCAGAGCGGCTTTGCGGGGCGATTTGCACAGTGGGCCCGGTCCCGGGAGACGACCTTGACTCGATGTTGAGCGAGAAAGGTGTCGAATAAGTTTTGTCGTTCACCTCATTTTTTCACTGAATGCCGTCCGTGACGGTGCCAGGGCTTATCTTCCTGAATTTTTTGTCCGGCGTGCTGCAGCGCGCCGGATCCAGCCCCGGAATCCTCCCCATGTATGCCTTTCCTGTCACTGACCTGGCCGAGCGCCTCGACGCGCTGCTGGAGCTGGCCGATATCGATGAAGTCATCCTCACCCGAGCGGGTGCCGACAACCTGGTGCTGGTGCGCGAACCGGTCTGGCGCGGAGTGCAGGAAGCCCTGCACCTGCTGGGCAACGATCTCAATGCCGAACGCCTGCTGTGCAGCCTGTTGCAGCTGCGCGCCGAACTGCTGCCGCTGAAGGAGCAGCCTTGACCCCGCTCTGGATGACCCCGCTGGCGCGCGAGGACCTGGCCTGGTGGCGTCGCCATGACCGCCGGGTTGCACGTCAATTACTTCATTTGATGCGACGACTAAGTGAAGGAGCTTGCATTCCATCGGCCCGCCGGGTGGCCTTGCCCCTGCGCTTGCCTGGACTTTACGCGGTGCGCGTGCAGGGTGAACACCGGCTCGTCATCGAGTTGGTGGCGGGCAGGCTGGTGATTCATCAGTGTCGGTTTCATTACTGATGGACAACAAAATACACTGACCTCTATGCGCGACATTGGTTGCTATAAAACGACAGAAAAGTCTTATAAAGCATAGCAATTCAAGGAATGATTCATTTGAGAAATAAAAGTCGGTTTAGATTTGCCGTGACTTCTTGATGTTTCTTTCGGAAGCCTGGGTGGTGCCCTCGTCGCAAGGTGATGTCCACCCTCCAATCAACAGCAATCAAACCACTACGGAGTACTCTATGAAAAAGTCCATCCTGGCCCTGGCCGTGCTGGCTGCCTTCGGCAGCGCGGCGCACGCGCAGAGCAGCGTGACCATCTACGGTGCGGTCGACGCCAGCCTGTCCTACACCAACAAGATCTCCACCGGCGGCAAGGATACGGGCGGCCAGATGGCGCTCGATTCCGGCCTGATGAAGGGTTCGCGCCTGGGCGTCAAGGGCGTGGAAGACCTGGGCGGCGGTATCAAGGCGCTGTTCACCATCGAGAACGGTTTCAGTGTCGATACCGGCGAGGCGGGCCAGGGCAAGCTGCTGTGGGGCCGTCAGGCGACCGTGGGGCTGTCGGGCAACTTTGGTACGGTGCTGGTCGGCCGTCAGAACGACATCCTGGGCGAGATCGGCGCCATCAGCTCGGCTGGTGACTTTGGCGGCGTGGTCAGCCGTGTCCACTCGCAGAACCTGGACCGCACCAACGGCGAGCGCGTCAACAATTCCATTCGCTACAACACCCCGAACTTCGGCGGCTTCAGTGGTAGCGTTATCTATGGCTTCGGTGAGCAAGCCGGCAATACCGGTGCCGGCCAGTCCTTCGGCCTGGGCGGTACTTACGCCAATGGTCCGCTGACCCTGGGCCTGGGCTATTTCCAAAGCAAGATGGGGGCTGGCTCCAGTGACGTCAACGGCGCCTCCGCCTGCAATGGGGCAGAGGCGGGCAAGGACAAGGCGGGCGATACCTGCCTGAAGACCTGGACGCTGGCAGCGGCCTATCAGTTTGGTCCGGCCAAGGTTTATGGTTCCTACTCCCGCCTGAGCCTGCCGCTGGCCAAGGTGCCGTCGCAGATCGCCTTCAATCCCAAGCATGACTACAGCTTCCGTTCGCTGGCGCATCCCAAGGCCCCTGGTGCCAAGCCTTACTATGACATGCCTGACGATGGCGATTTCCTCATCGGCGGTGCCAACCATGAATCCAGCAGCACTCTGGATGTCGGCGTGAATTACAAGATCTCGACGAACCTGGCGCTGATCAGCAGCCTGCAGTACACCCGCGCCAAGTTCGCTCGCAGCGCCGATGGCCGTCTCCTGCAGCTGAACCTGGGTGCCAAGTATGACCTGTCCAAGCGTACTTCCACCTATGCGGTCATCCGCAATCTGCGTTCGTCCGACATGTACAGCGTCGGTCTGGGCAAGGATCGCGAACCTGGCCTGGATCGCAGCCAGACCGGCATCAACGCCGGCCTGATCCACACCTTCTAAGTTCTGGCACTGCATCGGGCTCGTGGGAGCCCGATGTTTTGGCCCGCATCTGCAAGGATGCGGGTCTTTTTTTATGCAGAAACCTTTGTGAGGTCGATGCTCGGTCAACTCAATTGCGCGAACTCGGCGAGGAGGCCTTGCATTCCGGATCCGCTCCGATCGCCGCCCAACAAAAAACCCGCATCATCGCTGATGCGGGTTTTTTACTTGCAGCACAGGCCATGCGACGCATGGCCCGCAGCCGGAAGGCCAATTACATCATGCCGTCCATGCCGCCCATGCCGCCCATACCACCCATGCCGCCAGGCATGCCGGCCGGCTTGTCCTCGGTCACTTCGGCCACCAGGGCGTCGGTGGTCAGGATCAGGCTGGCCACGGAGGCAGCGTTTTGCAGAGCCGAACGGGTCACCTTGGCCGGATCCAGCACGCCCAGTTCCACCAGGTCACCGTAGGTGCCGTTGGAGGCGTTGTAGCCGAAGTTGCCCGAACCTTCCAGCACCTTGTTCACCACCACCGACGGCTCGTCGCCGGCGTTGAAGACGATCTGGCGCAGCGGCTCTTCGATGGCGCGCAGCACGATCTTGATACCGGCTTCCTGATCCGGATTGTCACCCTTCAGGTCCTTGACGTTGGCGCGAGCGCGCAGCAGGGCAACGCCACCGCCAGGCACGACGCCTTCTTCAACAGCAGCGCGGGTAGCGTGCAGGGCGTCTTCGACGCGGGCCTTCTTTTCCTTCATTTCGACTTCGGTGGCAGCGCCAACCTTGATCAGTGCAACACCGCCGGCCAGCTTGGCCACGCGCTCTTGCAGCTTTTCACGGTCGTAGTCGGAGGTCGCTTCGCCGATCTGGGTGCGGATCATTGCCACGCGAGCTTCGATGCCAGCGGCTTCGCCGTTGCCGTCGATGATGGTGGTGTTTTCCTTGCCGATTTCAACGCGTTTGGCTTGGCCCAGTTCAGCCAAGGTAGCCTTTTCCAGGGTCAGGCCGACTTCTTCGGCGATCACTTGGCCGCCGGTCAGGATGGCGATGTCTTCCAGCATGGCCTTGCGGCGGTCGCCGAAACCAGGAGCCTTGACGGCAGCGGTCTTCAGGATGCCACGGATGTTGTTGACCACCAGGGTAGCCAGGGCTTCGCCTTCGACGTCTTCAGCCACGATCAGCAGCGGACGGCCAGCCTTGGCGACTTGTTCCAGCACCGGCAGCAGGTCACGGATGTTGGAGATCTTCTTGTCGAACAGCAGGATGAAGGGATTGTCCAGAGCGACGATCTGCTTCTCTTGGTTGTTGATGAAGTACGGCGACAGGTAGCCACGGTCGAATTGCATACCTTCGACGATGTCCAGTTCGTTTTCCAGCGACTTGCCGTCTTCCACGGTGATGACGCCTTCCTTGCCGACCTTTTCCATGGCCTTGGCGATGATGTCGCCGATGTCCGCGTCGGAATTGGCCGAGATCGAGCCGACTTGAGCGATTTCCTTGGAGGTGGTGGTGGGCTTGGCCAGGTTCTTCACTTCACCGACGATGGCGGTGACAGCCTTGTCGATACCGCGCTTCAGGTCGGTCGGGTTGAAGCCGGCGGCGACGTACTTGAAGCCTTCGCGCACGATGGCTTGAGCCAGCACGGTTGCGGTGGTGGTACCGTCACCGGCGTTGTCGGAGGTCTTGGAAGCGACTTCCTTGACCAGCTGGGCACCCATGTTTTCCAGCTTGTCCTTCAGTTCGATTTCCTTGGCGACGGAAACGCCGTCCTTGGTCACGGTCGGGGCGCCGAAGCTGCGCTCCAGCACGACGTTGCGTCCCTTGGGGCCCAGGGTGACCTTGACTGCGTTGGCCAGGATGTTGACGCCGTTGACGACCTTGGCGCGTGCTTCATCGCCGAAAATAACTTGCTTTGCTGCCATGTTGGATTCTCCAGAAATTCGGTTCAGTTCATGTCGCCGGGCTCGGGCCTGAAGATTCAGGGAGCACCGGCTGCTGTCTTGTTGCCGATGGCCTTCACGTTTTCTCTATCTATATAGAAGGAAAAGGAAGGCCGGATGCCGAATTACTTCTCGACGACGGCGAACAGGTCTTCTTCGCGCATGACCAGCAGTTCCTGGCCATCGATCTTCACGGCCTGGCCGGAGTACTTGCCGAACAGAACGCGGTCGCCGACCTTCACGGCCAGTTGGCGGACCTTGCCATCTTCCAGGATCTTGCCGTTGCCGACGGCCAGGACTTCGCCTTGGTCCGGCTTTTCGGTCGCTGCGTCAGGCAGAACGATACCGGAAGCAGTCTTGGTTTCCTGGTCGAGGCGCTTGACGATAACGCGATCGTGCAAAGGGCGAAGATTCATGAGAACTCCTTAATTTTCAATAAGTTAGCATTGATTGCGGCGATGCCTGCAACGGTTTTCTTCCAAATGCAGCAGACGTCACCGCATGAAAAAGGGGATTGCGCCCGGCGGCGCTGTTAGCACTCTGCCGTGACGAGTGCTAAGTATAGGGATGGGTTGGGGAATTTTCAAGGCGTCAATTGCCGTGTTTGCGCGCCTGGTCTGCTGTCGGAAATCATCTAAGTCAGGATTTTTGTCACTTAACTCTGGATTTTCCGTTGGAAGCACGAATTTCCATAAAGAAACGTTTTACCTCAATGCTGTGTGGCATTGATAATTTTTCTCCGTTTCGGGGTTCTACCCACGTTGCATCTCGTACCGCCTTGTTTAAAGCCCTACCAAGAGTCTTGGCTTCTTTCTCAGTTAAGCCGGCAAACAAATGGACTTTCTTGGATTTTTCTTCCATCCCTACTTTTTGCAGATAGGCCGGCAAATCCTCCAGTGATCTCTTCACGCCATCTGCTTCCGTTTGGAAATGGCCGTGCAAAATGGCTGAGATAATTGCATTTTGGAAATGAACCTGTTTCCAGCTGGGCTGAGCATCAAAAGAGGAATTTGCTCGTGAGACCTGGCGAAGGTCATATCTGCAAAAAAAACAAATGGCCAGATTTTGCACAGGAGGTGGATGAAAGCTGCCTCCGAGGATTGGACGATGCGTGGCTAGTGGCATTGAGCATGATGTGCATCTGTCTTCAAGTGGTTCTCCGTGTATCCGACACAGAGTGATATCTCGAAATCGCCAATCAAGCCGAAGATACGGTGTATGGTCACCTCGCCAGCAATGTGGGCAAAATCTGTAGTCGATATCGTCACACTTCCGGCGTAGTAAGAGGTCTTTCAAATAAGGTTGCTCGACAAAGCGGCAACAACTTCTTCGGATCACCTCAAGAACGCTATGTGAAATACGGCACCGCTCACCAAAAATATCGAGCTGCTTTGCGGTCATGCAGAAGTCCATGTCCGGATCCTTTGTCGTCTCGAATATTTTGTGAAACTGGAGAAAGCTGATGTCGTGTCGCTGAGCTATTCGCTGCGTCAAAGAAGCAAGTGTTTCAGTCGGAAAAGGTGGATCAACACCTGGAAAAAATAGATGCATAAATTAGAAGAGGTGGAGCTGCCGATGCCCTGCTCTACTCAACTTGTACTTTCCTGCCGACTGGCGGAGAGCCTGCAAAGATAGCCATTCCGCGAATCGAATATCAGCAGTTGAGTCGGCTTCTTGTACAAAGACTTTCAGTGCTGGCATGTGGACTGAATCGATTGTTGTACTTACCTGATCGCTAGCGGCCGCACGACAAAACTCTCTTAGCCGGGCATATCCGCGCTCAATACATCGAGTAGCATCTTCAGTCCTGAAGATCTGCTGGCTACGGCCAGTCCCTATATGACTGTCAATATGCTCTTTGAAACCGAAGATCCAAACCAATTTGGAGATAGCATCAAGGCTGAGATTCGAGAGCGCTGACTCCAGCGGATCCTGGGGGAGAAAAGTCGCACTATCTGAGCTCAGTTTGCTTTGAACGAGTGATGCTACGCGAACACTGGCTTTCAAAGGGAGGAGAGATTCTGGCTCAACACCTGTCCACGCGGCGCCACAATTGCAACTCAATAGTGAAGGACGCATCCATTGAATATAGCGGCGGCACCGTGGGCACCGATCAATTAGTGTGCAGTTGTGGTTGGGGCAGGCACACACAAACTGAAAGTCCCAGGTTTGACGGCAGTAGCCGCTCTCATCGAGACACTTGGCGCATATCTGTGGCCGAAGCGGACGTATCAGATATGGTTTCCTGATAATGATCGTATCCAAGGTATGGAACGGCATCCCATCTTGATGCCGGCGTCTCCACATTGCACGTTCTATTTTCTCCACAGAGCTTCCGAATGTGTACGCAATGTCTCGACAATCTTCGAACTTGAATCGATTTAGTTTGTCTCTTCCCAGTCGCTGATAAAGCCAATGGATACCCTGGACGGCGTTTGCATTCGCCATGCGGAGTACAAAGCCCATCAGAGCCTCATCAGGTTCTGGTGAGCTTTGTCTCGGCATTGGGAGGAAATCACGCAGGCCCAAAGATATTCTCCGCATCAGTGCTGTTTCCGAAAACGGAGTGGAACCCTTCTTTCAGGCAATCCTGATCGAGGGAGGTCTTTTTGGACTTAAGTCCTGATGCTGCACTGGCAATCAATATCTGCTTTAACGTTCGTGGAACGCCGTTGGTCATCTTATGAAGTTGTTTCGTGAAGGTCGTTACCGGCATGAAGTCAAAGGAGCTGACCTCTTGAGCAATTCTCAGAAGAAGACCGGACCATGATGCGTCATGCTTAAATTCAGACATCGTGAAGGTGGCTGGAGCTCTCGACGCTAGTTGATCGTTGCTGTCGCCCAAAGGAATGAACTCCCTGGTTCCCATCATCACAATCACGATTCCAGCACTATCTCTGAGCACTTTGATCCAGTCAGTGATGGCCGCTGCTGAAAGAGTTCGTCTTCCGCGAGAGATATGCTGTGATTCATCGATGAAGACCGCAACAACCTTGCGCTCCTTTAAAGTTGTTGCGAGTAATGCGCTTTGATCTGCGATCGTCGAAGTGCGAACGACTGTTTGATATCCAAGTTGCTTCATCAAACCTGACACCAACTGACCAACGGACGTGTTCGCTCCCGCGGAAACAGTAAGGCACATAGAGCCGGTAGGTACTCGAGAGTCAGTTGCAAGACCTTGTTGCACAAGTTTGATGAGCGAAGATTTTCCACATCCGGACGGCGCAATAACTACGCCGCCAAAGCTGACGTCGGAAAGACTATTGAGGTAAATAAGCTCGAGGATGCCGTCATATGCTTCCTGAAATTGCTGGTGCATGACGAGCGTCGCGTTCACTTGACGAGCGATGTGGGCTAAGCTTTTGGGGTTCATGTGGGATCTTTCAATCAAGTAGGATGCTCGAAAATAATGGAATATCTTCTGGACGGATTGGCAAGCCCTCCTTGGCTTCTACGAGTTGCTCGGGCGCTCGAGATGCGGTGGCTTTCAAATCGCCTGCGGATAGAAGTGTCTGAGAGGACGTCAATGATCCGAACTGCTGCGCCGCTTTGATGTTCTTCTTCCCTAAATTTCCTTTTAAGAATCCCTCGTACATATCAATCATTTCCAGTTTTCCTTGTCCCAGTACCAGAATCGTGTCTTTTTTTCTTAATTCGCTTTTCTTGGCCAAGCGAATTGCGCGGTGTTGAATTACCGATAGGCCTTCGGTGTACTCAGGGTAGATGCTAGGAACTCGAAGCCATTTTCCGTTTCGAGGATCTTGTACAAATACGTAGTTCAGGTCTTCTGGTTGGTACTTGACCAGTGTCTTGAAGGTCAGGCCAATTTGCCTCCGAAGCTGTTGCAACTCAATGCTGTTGTATTTCAGGTAGGCACTTTCAATCCCAGAATTTCCGACGGTAAGATTTTTCGTCAGCGCGCTAATAAGCCCTAGCTCTTGCTCGGATGCCGAAAATTCCGGAGGGGGGAGGCGCTCAAATCCTTCTTTAAAGGTTTGGAATGGTTGCGCTAACGTATATTCATTGACGTCCATCGGCATGACATCTACGAACAATTTGAGTAGTCCTTGGCACAACTGACTAAAGGTAATAGCAGCAGTCTTTTTCGGATCAGGTGGCAGATAATTGTTCTCAGGTTTATGAACGCGCCCTTGCGCCGGCAGGTTTTGCGAAACAACGCCAAGTGCGCGTTCGACCTTCGGCTTGAGCCAGGGCTGGCGAACGGCGCAATATTGAATGTCGGTATTCAAATGCCAGGCCGCCATCTTGAACTGTGGAGAGTGGAACTCCAGGCCGTTGTCGACGACTGCCAGTTCAAAAATTCCGCAGCCCATCCATGGATTTTTCAGAAATGAAACGCCTTCCGTGTATATCTGCTTTGGACTGATTGCGATTTTTAGAGCATTTAAGGTCGGGCCGAGACCGGTTCCCCAAAAGCTTATGTAGAAGCCGATCACATACCCCGAGTAGGAGTCCACTACGATGGTGATGGTTGGACGTCCCATAGGGAGCCCGGACCGATCACAAATCACCACGAGATCAAGCTGCGTGTGATCTACCTCCACGCGCTCAAGAACACGTGATGCCCTAGGCCCTCCCATTGAGTAACGCCACTTGTTGCGGGCATAGGCAACTCCGTGCCGGGCAGCGTCGCGGTGGTACTTATCCACTTCATTGGCAATGCGTCGGACAGTGGAAGTACTGACCTCAGAGTGTGTGTTCGAGAGAGCTTTTAGTTGTCGATTCACCAGCAACACAGCGCGGCTGAGTGGATATCGAGCTCTAGTGAAGTATTCGGCACGCAGGACCTTCCGAACCAACTCTAAGGTGGTTGTCGAAATTTTTCGGTCACGCTTACGTAGGTGGTTTTTCGAGAGCATTGCATGAGGGTTCATGCTAGACAGATCCAGTTTCCGCCAGTTTTCACACACCCAAGATGTTGAAGGAGCTGTTTCATTCCTTTCTGCCGCTACTTTTGAGATTACATCGGCAATTAATCTCTTTTGACCTCTGCTGATTCCTTGCTTTTTTGCTGCATTGATGTACGCGTACTTACGCTCGATCTCTTTGCGAAACTTATCCGGGAGACTATCTGTGCTTGTAATGAGCTTCGGTCCGTCGTCTTTGTTGGCATCTTTCGAATCGACAGGTGTGCCGTTCACAACCACAAGTTTCCCTGCCAATACCTCACGATAGACATGGGCTAACGACCATGTATGAATTCGGCCGGTTAGTAGTTCTTCAAATTGCACCTCGGTGTCACTCAGCATTCTCCTGAATTCCAGCAATTGCGTGTCCCGGCGAAGTGTTAAACCAATTGAGAAAGTGTAGATAGTCATGATGTTCGTTCTTAGGAAGATGGACGGCGGTGGCTTGGCTGATCGGCTCGGAAAGATCGATTGAGAGTTCCCTGCGGCCTATGAAATGGAGAATGTCGGTCTCTGAAACATCTGCTCTTTGCACCAGCTCTTCGATCCGAAGACCGTCGGATGACTCGCCTAGAGCCACTAGGCAGCGCTGCTTGCATTTCTCGCTTGCTGAGCCGCGGGCAAAGCGCAGTAGAAAGCTGGCATTCTCGAACTTGATGCCGCTGTCAATTTCTTTGTCAGTCACCACTAAAAAATGCACATTCCTTTCGGCTAGGATTCGCTTCGCTTCGGCCAACTTGTGGTGGTGGCTTTTGAGGAATCTACTAGGTTTAATTTCGATAACGACTTTGGCTCCGTCCTTTAGGCAGATGAAAAAGTCTGGGACGTAGGTGTGCATCTTTCCGTCCTCAAGATATTCGAGGCGAAACGGCTGATGATTGATGCTCTGGACCATCGGGATCACCAGGGCCTGGAGTAGAAAGCGGCGTTCAAGCTGCGATTCGTATTCGATCGCGTGCCCCTGAATCCAGGAGCATGCAAGGATGCCGACGGATCGGTGTGTAGATCGATGCGCGACATTTCTAACCGGCTTGATTGGGCCGTCTGAGGACAATACGTCCGAGAGGTTTTCGTTCTTTTTTGACAAAATTGCTCCTCTTCCCTCCAGCGCTGGGCTGGAGTGAATGTGGTTTTGTAAAAAGGAGACGGACGTAGGCGTGCGAATGCAACAGCAGCACTGACGTGGCTATTGACATGCGACGAGGGGGAAGGGATACTTTAGGCAGGAACGTAATCCTAGAAGTACCCCAAAAAGCCCGCGAGCTCGAACTCGTGGGCTTTTTCCTTTCTACATCCTCGTAAGTTCATTGGTGGGATGTAATCAGCTCATTGTTGCTGTCCTTTCTGCTAGTAGTTGAAGTAGTGAAACTAGGCTATTTGGCATTGGCGCGTTGATCAGCAAGCCAATTTGCAACATCTTTGACAAGAGCAAACTTGCCTCTCCGATTGGGAATTGCAAAAACAGGTATTGGGATTGTCCTACGAGCGAAAGCTTGCCGAAATGCCTCTGGCGATGCATACCCTAGTGTTATGCGCAAATCGTCGCCCGATACTAATGGGCCGTAACGCTGGGTGAGTTCATCTTCGAGAGCTGTCCTCAATTCATCTGTATGCACCGCGTACCTTTCTGCTCCGTCACTACATGTCACGGTCGTACTGTACCCAATGTGTTTTCAAGAAACCAGCGGTAAAATTTTGTCCGTTTTTTGGATGGTATTTCCTGGAGAGATGCGTCTAAGTGATTGATATATTTCAAAAACTAAAATCTTTCACAGACTTTCACGCATCTGAAAGTACGCCAAATCTGGCACCTCCAGGACCTCGAAGAGACACCGTCGATGTGATCCGCACCGTATACTGGTGCCATGGCGTTCGAACGGCTATCAAGGCGGAAAGTGCTTATAGAGTTGAGCAGCACGTTGAAGGTCGCGTGACTAGCCGTGACGGGAGTAGGAATTTCACCAACAATTGGCAAAAGTATGCGCGAGGAAGTAATACTCCGCGGATGAGCAAAGTTATCGAGGTTGAATCTCTAGTTCCTGGTTCATCTTTTGAGATCACATTTGTGCTCTGGGACGTACTCAAAGAAACCGAGGCTGATTTCCAGCTGATCAATAGTTGGCTACTGAGACTCGATGCCGAAACGGAAAAAATTCTTTTTAAGAAGTCTTCGGTGAGCGAAGCGTTCAAAAGTAATCGCAAAATCGTCTCTACCTCGCTCTTGAGCAAATTGGTTTCGCGCGCCGACTTAAACTCGCTTGCCGCCTTGACCATATTGCTTGTTGAAGCTTCACTCCAAGGAAATCGGAGACTGACTTTTAAAATGGCCCATTGCGTATATCAGGTTCTGCTGATTCTCGGCGAGCACTTTCGATCTCGAAGGATTTTAGATGAGCTACTCGACATCTACGACAGTAGAGTATTTTGTAAGGTTAGTTGGGATGGCTACAGCTTTATTTCCGATAGACGTCACTTTATCTATGGGGCATGGATATTGACGTTGACGGCGGAGTTTGAAGATGGCGCTGGCGTGACATGCCCTCTTACTTGGGACAGACGTCTATTTAAGTTAAGGAGTGCGTTTGGTGATTATGACGTAGCGAAATTAATGGAGCGTTTTCTTCATCCAATCGTTGAACGTACTGACAAAACGCATAGATATTATTCTGACGAGAAAAGCTTCTTTAACGTGAGACAACATAAGAGAGATTCCGCGTGGGCTTATCTTAAGAGATGCATGGATGCTGGCCAGGCCTGAAAAGTTGGTCCGACTTGAAATTTAAAATGCTATTGATAAGGAGAGTCCGGCCATGCTTAGGACTCGTGACCTGCGTCGGTAATTTGTAGCCAGTCAGGCAGTGAGTCGGTTGTCGATCATATTCGATTCCAGCCAGGCTCGACGGACCGTAGCTGGAGGTTGGTACTGATGTGCGCTATGCGGCCTGCGCTCGTTGTAGAACTGACGCCATCTTTCAATCAGCACTTTTGCCTCTGCCCGGCTGCGGAACCACTCTCGGTTAAGCAGTTCGTCACGCAGTTTGCCATTGAAGCTTTCCACTAATCCGTTCTGCCATGGACTGCCGCACGCAATGAAGGCGGGGCCAAAGGAGGCATCGCGCAGCCAGCGCATGACCTTGGCCGCTGTGAACTCGGCGCCATTGTCCGACCTTACGTAGGCCGGCTTTCCATGTAACTGCATCAATCGCGAGAGCGTCAGGATGACATCCTGGGAGCGCAAACTGGCAGCAACTTCGATGGCCAGGCATTCCCGGGTGTATTCATCGATCACGCACAGCATCTTCAATGAGCGTCCATCCACCATCTGGTCATGAACAAAGTCGTAGCTCCAGACCGAATTGGGCTTGGTTGCTCCAGGTAGCCGAATGTCGTTGCCGCATCGACGCCTGCGAGGCCGCTTTCGCGGAATGCCCAGTTTGAGCGCGCTCCAGAGCCGTCGCACTCGGGACTCGCCCAACGCCAGCCAGGCAGACATACGCCGATAGCCGAATCGAGGGACCTCCTGCGATGCCGCGATGAGCTGCTGCTTCAGGCTCCGATCCTTTTCAGGTTGTAGTAACTGATAACCCGCTACCCGCCGGCTCAGTTCCAGATAACGACATGCCTTGCGTTGCGACAGCCCCCGACGAGTAAGGACTTCCAGCGCTTCGCGCCGACCCGCGGAGGTCATCATTTTTTTCGGTTTAACTCCTTCAAGCCATCAATCACCAGCAGCTGCTCCGCCACCATGCGTTTGAGCTTGTCGTTCTCGGATTCAAGCTCTCTGAGCCGCCGGGCATCCGAGACATCCATACCGCCAAACTTGTTTCTCCAGCGGTAAAAGGTCTGCTCTGTAATGTTATGACGCTTGCACAGATCTACCGTCGCAATCTCCTTGCTCTCTGCTTCTCGCAAGATGCTGATGATCTGTTCGTCCGTAAATCGCTTCTTCATTGAGTTCTCCTTGGCGTTAGCATAAAGAACTCACTTATCCGGTGGCTACAAAATTCGTCTCAGGTCAGGAGCTCAGACCTTCATGAACAAGTAAGGTGCTTACAAAGGGCCGTTTTGGCCAACCTCGTTAGAATCAAGCAGAAAAATGGGGGAGCAGTTGGGTGAGCTATATAGGTCACTCTGTCTCTTATTGCCATCCTCGGCCAGTGCCAACAAAATTCACAATAAGTCAGCGCTTTAGCTAGCGCAAGCCTACCTTGTTTTTTTGCCGCCGTTTCTCGCCGTGAATCACTTGACTTGCTTCTTCCAATGCTCGCATGGCCACTGCGAGGTTCTCTAGAAGCAACTGCTCTCGTTCTGCAGCGATTCTCTCCTCATCAGGCTTTTGTGGGGAAATTCGACGTTTCGCCACATTTCCAAAACTGCCCGTTATCAGTGGGGCAAGCTCGACATCTACAAGCCAGGGCGACCGAGTTCTAAAAAGGATCGGTGTATCTCTTCGCGAATTATTGACAATGCGAAGTTCAATAATTGATATATCTGCAGGAACATCCAAATCTAGTCGAAGGCCGCTTATTAGGATGTTCCAACCGAATCCATTGAATTCTCTTAAGCTGGTATCGCTGCCCAGAATTGCTGTGCATGCGCAGTACGCGGCAGCAACTGCTCCGACATTCGGGTCGATATTTTTCGCCAGGTCGAGAAATTCGAATGATCCTGGTGCAATCAGACTTATCAAAAATCCTTGTTCTAATGGGCTATTCCTACCGTAGGGCGACGAATTAGCAAGCATCTCCATCACTATGTCGAATCTCTGTTCTCGACTGCTAGTCCTTACAATTTTCTCTGCAATATCAGCGAGTGTGTCTCGCAAAAAATCAGGCTGTTTCCCGTCGTATCCCCCTAAAGGAAAAGACTGAATTTGATGCGCCAGCATAGTTGGCGAGATAGACTCAGTTTCGATGGCACTCGAGAGTTCCGCTAGGAAAATACCTATCTTTGCAATTTCAAGCATAGCTTCAATGTTGGCATTGTTGCCAGTGAGCATAGCCGCTTCCAGCCAACGCTTAACAATAGTCTCTAGACCACTTTCTCGCCAACCTCTCATTGCAGCATGAGCGCAGACAAACGCTAGCGTACGCCGCACTCCATCCATACCAATTTGGCGGAGATCGGCATCGTTACCAGACGTAGTGAGGAGCTCTCCTATTATCAACCCCACAAATCCCAACGCTGCAGCGTCGCTAAGTGGCGTATTGAGATCGAATTTGCGGCTCTCGAAATCTTCTATTGTCCATGCCTTCATGTAGGCCGTGACGGGAGTTGGGCCCCCGGGCAGCGCCAGTATTCTCGGAAGAAATTTGGTTAGTACGTCCTCGGAAGCAATAAGAATATTAGGGATGCTTAACTTCCGGCCTTCTCGATTTGACCACACGGCGCGTACTTTATCTTCAGAAAGCAGACTGCCAATATCTTTGTTATCAATGGGGCGAGCGCGCGTGCGCAATTCTCCAATTTTTCCAAAACTGCGAATAAGTTCGCTAGCTTCGATGTTGATACTTCGAAACTCTTTCATGGCTTTTTTCCAAATAGTCGCTTGACTGTAATTTTCTCGCTATTCGGCTTTGCAAGCGCCGACGCAAAAAACGGATGCAAAGGTTTATCGTGGTAGATACTCAGCGAGGTTTTGGCTCTGGTGATGGCCATGAAGGCGACTCTTCTCTCGTACTCACGAAATTCTGCGAACTGATCCGCTGCAAGGATGTGAACGCATCGAAACTCTAGTCCTTTTGACGAATGCACAGTGCTAACCCATATACGAGATGCTGGGTTAAAGTTACGCGACATCGCATTAGTAACATGTGCACTAAGTCCCGGGTTCGAAAAAAGTGTCTCAAAGACTTTATCGACGTCCTTTCGCAAAGGAATCAGGACCCCAATTAACTGCCCTGGATAGACCGCCAGTTGCTTCAGAAGCTTCGGAATTAAAAGCTTGAACTGATCTGCCCATTCGATGCCGGACTCGATATCAATAGTGCCGTCGTCGCCTTTATACTGGTGGGTTTCAAGCATCGATGTATGCCCAAGTTTTCCGGCCATAATCTTGTCTGCCACCTCAAGGATGGCAGGTGCGACTCGGTGATGAAACTGCAATGAAATTGACTTATTCCAAGGATGGTCTTTTAACCAAGATGTGCCTGACACACCTCCATCATAAATTCCTTGCCGCAAATCTGCTGCACACGATAAGTTCCTTGCTAAATACCTAAATGCCGCTAGGACTTCGTCTGAGTAATCTTGCGCTTCATCGATAAACAGTATCGGATAAGTATTTTTACCCATTCCTGTCGTCATCATGGCTGACATCGCTGCCCCCAATGCCGCATCTCGATCTGCATAAGATTCATTAGGTCGTCTTGCCGGAAGAAGTCCATGGTCACTCAGAACTTGCTCAAACAGTTTTTGCTGCGTAATGATCCTGTTTGCGGGGAACGAATAGAGACCTGCACCTGTGCGAACAAAATTCTGCAGCAAACTTGTAAAGCAAATAATGTAAAACTCAGCATCTGGCGAAGCCAAAATCATATGATTTGCACGTAGCAGCAGAAGATTTGTCTTTCCGCTTCCGGGTGGCCCCGAAAGCATAAGATCTTCGGAAAGATCTACCCCGAGGACCTCAAGTTGTTCGTCAAGCAGATCCCCCTCTTCAACCCACCAAGTTCCCGACATTATTGAATGCCTCCTACAGGTTGGCTAAGCAATTCTTCAATTATTGTGAGCATCCACTCTAGAAAATTATCAGCGAAGCTCTCAAAGCTCTCTAATGTTGGCCCAAGGTGGGTCCATCCAATTTCACTGTCCGCACCTCCCTTAGATGCGCGCGCATATACATCGACGATACTGCGATCATCGTTAAGGGCAACGCTAACTTGAATTCGAAATGACGAGTCAAGTCCCAAGTTGGACATGGATCTGAAGGTATAGGTTATAGCAGGATTGGGATATGAACCGCCGTCAATAGAGGTTAATCTGTTAGGAATAAGGTTGCCAAGAGCGGCAAGTGCTTGGTCGAATTGAGCCCGAGCAGATCGCACCGTATTTGACAAACGCATATCTTTTAAGCGCCGGTCTTCGCCATCCTGGAACACATCGGTCGCAGCCAGAATTTTTCCAAATCGAAGCTGTCGCTTAATCGCTTCTGTCCGAGACTGCAGTGATGTTTTTTGAGATGTATGCTCCGAAAACATAAAGTCACTCCACTGAACGAGTTCTAACCTGTCAGCCGGAGTTTTTACAAGACATCGATTCGCCAAATTGCAAAGGTGAGGGTCGACATCTTTCGCAGTCACTGCGACATTGTCGTTATCAATAGCGGCTACCAAATCGGCGTGCCTAGTCGTTGCGTAGTCAAAAATCGGTTTTTGAGCAATGAGGTCATGTAGGACTGCTCCAATTTGATAAAACGTAATAGCTCGCCAACCATTTAGTGTGTCTTCTTCTTTTCCATGAATCATCTCTGGCGGGCTGTACTGGTGCGTTCCGACAAAAGCCTTTGACACTTGCAAGCTGGTCGCAGAGTGGTCCCCATGCGGCTTGAGAACCCCGAAATCCAACAACGTTATCGACGTTAATTCCTCGTTTACATGGATGTTGTCGGGTTTTATATCTCGATGCGTGAGCCCCCAGTTCTCCAGCTGCTGGGCTGCACGAGCTAGTTGCTCGATTAGCTTTGCAATACTGGCGCGGGGGATCGTCGCGAGCTGCGTCGATAACGGCTTTCCTATTGCAACATTCATTACGACGTATAAATGGCCTGTGGCTTCACAATTTCCAGCGTCGAGAATGCGAACTATATTGGGGTGATGCTTACCAATAAGCTCTCGTTCACGATTTATTCTGATTAGCTGTGCATCTCGCCCATACGACTCAATCAATCCCGGATGAAATACCTTTATCATGGAATTTGATTGTTCTCGACGAGCGCGAAGTACTACTGCAGATTTACCATGTGCGACGTAATCTAGTAGTTCCCAATTGGCAACAAATTTTTTAGCCAATAGAGAGTCTGCGAACAGCTTTGCTTCAGCAAAATCCATTGTCCATCCCCCCCGAGATGCAGTTAAACCAAGCTGTAGCGAAAACGTTCAGCCACAATCATTACTTCATGTCCACTAGCTGCGGCTGCCAACAGATCGCCGTTCTTCTCGTGAATAAAGCCCAACGAGTCCATGTCCGAATGAATTCTCTCCGCAGTTGTGTCTGAAGATGTCCAATTGAACTGATAATAACCGAACAAATCTTTGCACTTCATACTGTAGCAAATCGAATAGTCCTGGAGAGGTTCGATGGTGATAAGCGCAGAACTTTCTGTTACGTATCCAGCCGCGATTGACGCATTACCTGTGCAAAAAAGAGAGCTACCACGGTAATCTACCCCAAAGCGATTCGTGAACCACTCAGTCAACGCATTGTGTACGTTGAGGGGCATATCTCGCGGCTTTCTTGCTCGATTTATGTTGGGGTTAGAAAACGAACCGACTTGACCAGCTAGATATTTCTTCGAGTGAGCTCGAAAAAGCTTTGGAGTTTTTAAGATCATTTCAGTCCGGAATGATATTTAAAGGTTGGTGTAACACAAAGACGCCCGTATCGCGGGAAGCTTGCAGCTGACCACAAATTTACCTTGAAGAGATATGGTCTGTAATGTGTCCGCATCGGCTAATTTCACCACAAGACGAAGGATATTTGAAAACTCAGGATTTTCTCTTTAAAGCTCTAGTTTCTTTAAAGAAATACTTTGGTCCAATGCTGAATGGCATTGACCCTCTATTCCCGTTCCGCGATTCAAACCACGCTGAATTCTTTACCGCCTTGTTTAAAGCCCTACCAAGAGTGTCGGCTTCCTTCTCTGTCAAGCCACAAAACAGATGGATTGTCTTTGATTTTTCCTCTGTCCCTACTTTTTGCAGATAGGGTGGCGAATCCTCCAGTGATCTCTTCACGCCATTGGCTTCCGTTTAAAATGGCCATGCAAAATAGCTGAGATAATTGCACTTTGGAAATGAATCTGTTTCCAGCTAGGTTGAGCGTCAAAATAGGAATTTGCTCGTGAGATCTGGCGAAGGTCATATCTGCAAAAAAATACAAATGGACAGATTTTGCACAGGAGGTGGGCGAAAGCAGCCTGCGTAAATGGGCCTGTCTTCATTACCGTCTGCAGTGCCGCTACTCACGTCCTGCTGAGTTTACAGAGTTACCAAGAGCTGCTCGCACAGGGTTCCAATATTGCAGTTTTGCTGGGGGTACCACACAACAGATATCCAGTTCGATCCGCCGCGCCTCGATATCCAGTTACAGAAGGTTGACTTCAGATGAAAATCATTGCTGGATCCGGTGCTGCAACGGGTCATGGCCGGGCGTGCCGGCTGCAGCCGGGTAAAGGAAATCGATAGCGAGCATTCGCCATTTCTCTCCCGACCGGCTGAGACGGCGGAGACGCTGCATCGGCTGGTGACGGAGTTATAACCGTTCTTGAAGCGGTGAAGCCCGTCCCGGCCTGCGATCAATTGCGTTGCTCCTTGGCGAAGTCAGGAATGCGCCAGCCTGCATAATCGCGTGAAAGCCAGGGCCGCCGCAGGCTGGTATGCATTCCGGCGACGTAGGATGGCAGCGCCACGTGGCTTGGGGGCCGGCGTATAGAGATAAACGCTCTGTACCTGGTGCGCAGAATCCACAAAGGGGCGTGTCCGAATTTTTGTGTAAACGGGATTTCGTTTAATTCGTAGAGATACGTTCACCGAACTGGATAGTAAACCGAGTCAGTGCAGCTTTCCAATCTCGGTTGGGCAGCGTCCACTTTTTACTAATGTTGCGCAGGGCTAGGAAGAAGAGTTTAATCAGCGCCTCATCGCTGGGGAACGAGCCCCGGTTCTTAGTCAGCTTGCGCAAACTCATGTTGACTGACTCGATGGCATTGGTCGTATAGATGACCTTTCGAATCTCTGGTGGGAAGTCGAAGAACGGAATCAGACGGGGCCAGTTGCGCCGCCAGGATTGGCCGATAGGCAGATACTCTGCATTCCATTTCTCTTCGAATTCACCGAGTCGGAGTTCGGCCTCTTGGGCGGTTGCCGACTGGTAAATCAATCCTAGGTCAGCCGCCACCTCCGGACGTCGTTTCCATGAGACGTAATTCAAGCTGTGCCGGACCATGTGGACGATACACAGCTGCACCGTGGTCTTCGGGAACACAGCTTCGATGGCATCCGGGCAGCCCTTCAAGCCGTCAACGCAAGCGATGAAGATATCTTGCACGCCCCGATTACGCAGCTCAGTGACAACCTGCAGCCAGAACTTGGCGCCTTCCGTTTGCGCTAGCCGACCCCGGCCGCCTTATGTCGGTGCGCCATTAACCACGTGGCGCAGCGAACTCGATGACAGCCTCAATCACAAGTCGCGGCTTTAATTTCTGATTGCCACCGATAAAGTCGAGAGTATCCTGGCTGCTGCTCCCCAGCCATTGGCCTATCAATAGGTCAATCAAATACTGCTCTAACGATATTGCTGCCGATCGGATGTCGTTGTAGCCCAGAGTTCGGGTCAAATTTTTCTCTGATCCCTTCTTGCCACGTACAAAGCCAAGCAGAAACCGTGCTGGCACCACAAGAATTTCTCCCTTGGCGCAGATCAAGAAGTACACAGCCGTCGCTGACTTTCCAATCAGGGTATTGAGCTGCTTGATCGTGATGCTCCAGCTATCACTCGACAACTCAGTGGCCTCCGCATCGCTCATTACGAGCGACTTCTTAACCTGAACGAGATCTGCCCATTCCATCCAGTAAACATCACGGGCTGATGCTTTTACCAAAAATGCCAGATCGCAACCGTACTCAGATTCCTCCACATTCTTCGAAATCTCACGTTGCAGTAGCTTGAGCTCCGGCGCCCCAGCGAACTCCGACAACGTTCCCGCTCTTGGCTTTCCGGCGGCAGATAGTCGATCAATTAGCATCTGTTGTAGCGTGGCTGTCATCGCTTCCTCGACACTGCCGTGATTGTCGCAGACGTGAGCTGAGAACTTTAAACAGCAGGCTTTCACTGCATTACGAAGTTGGTCCTCGAACCTCACAGAGCTGATCCATGTCGCAGAGCGCAGACTCAGCGGCGACGGGAATTTTGGCGTACCGTCCTGGTATTGGGCCAGGGTGTCAGCGAGCAAAGTCAGATGTGTTCTGCTTGGATCCTCGATACCTTCCATCATGGCAAGAATACCGCGCGCCAAAGCTGCCACCTCGTGGTCCTTTCCTGCAGCCAAGCTCACCAGCTGACCATGAGCCCGCTTGCCCAACTCGCAGGTGGCGGTGACGACGTCACTCTTGATATGACTTTTTATTGCCAACCGCATCATCAGTGGAAGTGCCTGCAACCACATTTCCTGGTGCTCGTTCACACTCTGCATTAGCAGTTTCCGCAATCCGAGTAGCTCTACTTCATGGTCATTGTAAGGCGCTCCAAACTCATTGATGCTTTTCAGGGTATGCCACAGTTCTGCCATGGCAATGAAGGTTTGAACGTTACGGCCGCCACTGTATTCTGCAATTTTCTCCTGGATCTCATGCATTGTATTGGCATGCACGCCGGCCAAGAAGCCGATAGGCACCAACAGGAAACCGCCACCATGTCCCGCCAAATAACTGATGACATCAGGGCGATTGGGAGAAAACGTGCGCTCCAAAGCGGCGACCCAGCCGTCGTTGCGACGGTTATCAACGCAGTGGTCGATTTGATTGACCCACCACTTGGAGATTGCCTCGTATAACTGCTGCGGCTTATCCTGCATTAATTTCAGTAGCGGATTGATTCGACCGTCGTTCCAATTTGCTTTTGCAAGAATATTCAGCTCGTCGAGGTAGTCATCGGGAGATTTGGAGGCCAGCAAACAATTCATCATGCGCTCAATTTCCGCAACCTTGATGTGCTGGGTAATCTGGGTGAATGCGAAATTTCTTATTTTTTCAAAGCGCTCTCTACGGTACCGAACTGCCCCGTATCCGTAGCTATCGCTATATTTTACGTAGAAATCGACAAAGCTCCTCGACTCGTACGCGATCAGCTTCTGGATAAGTTCTTTCCATTCTTCAGTGTTGTTCCAGCCTTTACTTTTCTCAAAGAACATGATCATCAGGAGCTCGCACTGCTCGCTTTGACCGCAGGCCTGCAAGATCGCAGAAGCTTCTGCAGCGTCTACCGTACGTGTGAACTTACCGACTAGCGCCTCAGGCAGGTCGGCGACCCAGCTAATCTGGCCAAATAGCTCGATTGCCGTTGACATACGGTAGTCGCCGTTCAGCTCAGCCAGCAACGCTTCAATGTTGGTATTTTCGGAATCAGGCAGATCGGACATCCAAATCTCTTTTTAAGAATGATGCGACATTGTATCCGCCGAAAACAATCGAAAAGTCGACAGAAGTGGAACGACCGCATGTCGGTGTCCGACATAAATATGTCCACGACGTAGTTTAGGGCGCCTAAAAAACTCTTCTAAGTATCGCCAAAGATGATTGGCTAGACAAGTATCATTGCTGACTGGATCGGCTTCTATAACCACCGCCGGCCGCATCAGGCGCTGGGCATGAAGACACCGGCTGAGGCGTTTGCTTTAGCTGCGTAAAGTGAGCAGGTTTCGCTGGGTCATTACAGTTGGACACCGAGGCGATCCATTGAGCATCACGAGATTGGCGCACGGCGGCGGCATTATGTCTCATGCGCGGCACTCATGGCGCACTTCATTGAACTGATCTTCAAGCACCACATCACCGAAAAGCACCCGCTACTGATCTACGCCAACCCTTTTGCGCCAAAGATCGACCCGGCAACGGCCAAGACAATCGGCCTCTGGGAAGCTGTCAACTTCATCAACAACGAAGACAAAGACGCCGTCGCCGGGGATTTCAGGAAGGACTTGGACTGGCTAAAGCGGCTGCGCAATGACATCGAGCACCACAAATTCGAGATGGACGTGGCTACCGCGCGGATCACGATCGGCCGTCTATTCCGCTCTGTTCTGGAGTTCCTGGACTCTTACAGTCTCGTAGACGTAGAGAAGCGAATTCCGGACGCGACTAGGGCGATCTTCAAGGTTCTTTCGGACGAGTACCGGTTCATGTTGCATGATGCTCTTAAGAGGGCTGACGAGGTTGAGGCAGAGAATCCTGTAGATCCGATGGACCCTGAAGCTGATCCCGTACGTATGGAATGCGAGGAGTGCGGCAACGACACCATGGTGATCAACAAGGAGTCTGAATCGGGCTATCGATGCACTTTCTGCGAGAACGAGGACGGGGATGACTTGCCCGCCGCTAGCTGCTCATGCTGCGGTCAGCGTTTGACGGCCGGGGATCTTCACACTTGGCACGACGATGTCACTGGTGTGGAGTACCGTTGCTACTACTGCTCTGGGCGCTATGCTGCCGACCGTGACCGTGACCGAGACTGAGGGAATTGCGCAAAGGCTCGCAGAAGACATTCGCTCTGCAATTCGGTCATTCGCTGGGATCGGTTTGAGAGGCGATTTTAGGTCGGAAGTGGACGTCCGCAACCAGCCAGTAGCGACCCTACAGAGATAAATGAAACGTGCGGTACTACTCGGTGCTGGCACCCAGGGCCAAGCGTCTGGAACAAGGTCGTCTCGCTCGAAGGGATCGAGGCGAGTTACATTTGCCGGCTAGAAATTTGTTGTCCGCAATGCAAGATGCAAAAACGTAGGTCGGAAATGGAGAAAGCCCGCCAGAGGCGGGCTTTCGCTTACGTTTTGCCTGAAACTCGACAGCCGACTAGAACCGTTTTCGGGGATGAGGACTGCCAGGCGATTGAGATAAATCTTATCACACCGCGTTTAGGACTGCTACCGGCCGAGGTTGTGTAAAAAAAGAGCCTCAGCCTACTTTCTCAGTTCTTGGCCGACTGACCTATTACAGAGGTCTCGATAGGGTTCTCATGCGGGCATGAATGAACC
Source organism: Herbaspirillum sp. Her4 (assembly GCF_057961335.1). Classification (NCBI taxonomy): domain Bacteria; kingdom Pseudomonadati; phylum Pseudomonadota; class Betaproteobacteria; order Burkholderiales; family Oxalobacteraceae; genus Herbaspirillum; species Herbaspirillum sp. Her4. The sequence goes on from NZ_CM176330.1 coordinate 2,141,194, forward strand.
TCAATCGGGAATCGTTTCACATACGAAGAAATCATCCACAGGTCAGTGTCAGGTAACTGACATCATTGACGCCGTAACAGACTAGCGAGCATATTAAGATGGCTAATACGATGTGGGATACGCTTGGTGGATCTTGGTGAAATCGCAATAGCCGGAAATCACAGGCCAAGATGGAGATTAGGGCTTCAGCAGCAGTTTGACTCTAAATTTAGGAGCATGAATGAGTGGATGGTGGATTGTCGTGGACCCCAGGACGCCAGCCGAGAGAGATACGTCGGATGACAAGCTATCTCCCTTGATCGCATCTTGGAGGGCTAACGTCTTCAACGTATGTTGGTTAAAATCTCTGGTCTCTGAAGGAAGGGCTAAACAGCATTCGTTCAGCGGTTATCCCAACCGCTTTACTGCTAGTGCAGCCGACATATTGCCGATCATTGCCGAGTTAGCAGATCATGCGAGCGCCGGCGTCACAGATGTCACGATCCACAAAGAGAAATTATCATTCATTCCAAGTGATCACATTTTGACAATTGACGTTTGGGACATCAGCTGATTCGAGAACTAGAGGAAGATATCACCGCCACCTCATAGTTAGTAGTATTGACGCTCCTCCAATTTGATAAGGACACCCGGAGGACAGAAGGATTGGCTAATTCGTTGTATCAGCGAAAAGAGTTGAGCCTCCATTTCGAAGTAATCATTTCTCGGTGCCAAGTAGACCAAAATTCCAGCTGGCTCTAGCTGATCCCTTACTTTTCTTTGGTGATCCCTATAGCTAAAACCTCCAGGAGTACCTATGACAGATCGGCCGTTTGACTCTTTAATCAGGTCGTTTAACTGAACCATCAATGTCTTATAGTCTTCAGAAACAGTCGTTTTTCCGTCTCGAGATTGGCTAAAGATAGTGCTGTACAGAAGCAGAGAGTCGATTTGGGCACTTCGGAGCCTGTCACGCTTTTTAATTTCAGATTCAACATACTCGCAGAAGACTTTCAAATGCTCAATATGGTTTGTCAGAGCCGCATTGCTGGTCGTACTAAAGTAACTAAGTAACGCTACAAAAATACCTCCTATAGTCGCGATAGCCACGCTGAGATCGAGAGTCGCTTTGAATATCAATAAACTTTGATCAATTCGCTCCAAGTACTCCTTAACGCACACGTTCGAGAAGCAGATTGGTTGATCAAAGAGGCCTAACTTTCTTGATGTATATATCCAGACAGTTGCTGATATAAGAAAGCCGGTTCCTAATACCGCAAAAATCAGGCAGGCTAGTATCGCAATACTAGGCCTGGACCTGTAAAGAGACCGTAGTGGATTAGTCATTTCTTGTCGCTGGAATTATTTTTCGTAGTTTTTCCCGAAGCTCCTTCTCCTTTACAGGAAAGGATCGCTTCAGTATCACCAAGCGTTCATGAGCAACAAAGCACCTTTTTCGAAACCAATAAGTTTCGGCATATCCTGGCTTTGAAAAATCTACTTGCAACCTTCCGATAAGTTTTTCAGCCCTCATTATGTCCATATGAGAGGGCAGCGGAAGTATCTCGCGAAGTCGCGCCAGCAAGACTGGATGTTGCTTATGCCCTACTCGCCCTAACTTGTTAACTCGCCCCATGCAGCGATTAAAATCTTTTCGATAAGAACGTGAAGCGCGGTAGCCAGGGCTGGCCGCTAATAGCTCTAAACTGCGCACCGCTGCCCGGATTTTTCGCGGATCGTTTGGGGGTAGTCGTGGTGATGAAAAATCTACACGTAGGCCATGCACAATTATCGGTTGCATGGACACGAATTGCGTACGAGTCTTTTGGGTATTTAGAGGCAACCCCGCTTCGCTTAACATTAATTCAGTCTGCTTCAGGGCGTAATCAAACTCATAATTGGCAATGTGCGATGAAATCGTAATGTCGTCTACGAAGCGCGTATATACGAGGTTCTTATGGGACAACCGCTTAACGAGGGCGCCCTCGCTCTTATAAAGACATAATGTTGCGATGTAGCTGGATGTGAGAGCGCCTTGTACTAAGCTTTCTCCTCGGCAGCAAATATTTGCCAGAGTTTCCGAAACAACTTTGGAATACTTTAAAAAGCCGGAAAATATATCGACAACCTGCTCTCGATGAATGTTGTCGAAAAAATCCTTGATATCAAGAGTCAAGACACTTTTAGCGCCACAGTGGCGCTGCGCACAGTTGATATAGTCTCTATTGGTTACAGCCGAGTCGTCCTCGGAATCGTTTGGAATTGATCCGAAAATATGATGAGGCCAACTAATTACATTGGGATTAGAGAAAATCCTGCGATTGATGCGTCGCTGTATTTTTCTGATGAGAAAATGTGGATTGTGAACTACTCGTGTAGATCCATCCCTTTTTAAGATTTCATGCCTTTGGTATCGCTCATCTACCCCGAGAGCTAGGGCTTGAGCCAGCTCGTTTGGTGTAATGTCGAGTGCCCCGCACAGTCCATCCAAGTTAGAGATGGACTCGTCGGATTCTTTGACCGGATGATATCTAACATCCATGTCGAGTCCGCCCCTTTAAATAATATTATCAAAGGGAATCGGCCACCCCATACAGTAGGGGGCAGAGAGGCATGTTGCCTTCATCGACAAGTCATTGGAAGCTGCCATGCCCCTCATGGCCAATTCCTGCGACTAACTCTCTTCCAGGAAGAGACGGACGGTCCGGCTTCTCCCCACAAGCTGATCTTTCCACAGATCAACGTCTGTTGCCAGACTTATCCAATTACTTTTAATGTCGATTGCAGCAAATGAACGGTACGCTCACGCAGTTTGAATAATACCGGAAAATGATTTTTCGACAAGAAGGAGTCTTGATGGTTGAGCAGCTTTGCGGCGAATAACAAGCTGACGTTGGCCGCCTTCACACATGCTGCTCGCAACTTTGGTGTTGGTTTCTAGCCGCTAAAGCAGTTGGCCGCCGTGCTGTCCAACTCGTCCTGGTCTGAGTGTCCGTTTCAAACCGAACTGAGTTTCCACCAGCCTCCGAAACATGCAGTGCCTCCCGCGCTCGATTAAATATTGCAAAAATAGTTGCCGTGTTGCACTATTAAAACTTGATTAGGCAGGGAGGCGAAAATGGGAAACCACAAAGGCAACATGACAAAAGAGTTGTTAATGTTGCATGGAATTTATTATGGAGTTGGGGCGGGCATTTTCTTGACGAGTGGACTATTAGCTGAGCATATTTGGCTCGAGAATTCGCTCACGTGGAGAGCATTGGTTTCTTGCATATTGCTACTGGCGATCCCGGTGTGGGCAATCTTCGACTATTTCAAGGCTGACCGGGACTGGTTCATTCCAATCCGAATTTTGGGGTGCTGGAGTTGTGGCATTGCAACTGCTGGCCTGGCGATAACTGTACGCAGCGTGATCCAAAGCGTCTTCTTGGGGTAGCCCTACACATGGCGAACGCAAACGCGCCAACGAGAATTGAGGCAGTGAAACAAAACCCGAATCGCACAAACGTCCGTGCTCCCTTAGTTAGGTGCCGGGAGAAGGAAGTGTTTTCGCTCACACTAGAATAACTTCCTTGCCCAATTGCCAGCTGCGTATCTTGGACGTTCTTCTGCTGCAGAAAATGCTTGGCTCACTTACTGAACCTTGCAAAAAATTGGTGAGCGACAAAATGAAAAATTTTCAGAAAAAGATAAGGCTTCGTGGCCGATCTTCAACGAAAAACGCAGCTAAGACAACCTTCAAGGATAAACTCACCATAGCGTTGCTAATGGTCTCCCTAGCAGCTACGCTACTAGCGTTCATAGGCTATGGCGTCGCCGCAGCGGCCAATCTAGCCTTCAATATCCCCCACGAAGTCTTGTTTCAGTCTCCCTTTGAACTAGTTGAATTGTCAGTCTGGTTCATTACGCAGGTGACCTCCTGGGCGGCGAGCGTGACCTTCAGCTCTTTATACGCGCATTTGTTTTATCGTGCGTTACTAAGTGGCGCTATTCTGTTTGTGGCGTGGGTGGTGGTCTATGTGCTTGTAAGGCTACCCAAAATGCGGAATAAGTATGCAGAGAAGGTCAACAGCTGGCGAAAGTCTCTGTTAGCAATTCCTGATGAGAATATGCCCTTCAAGATCGTTCTTCTTCAAGCGATCACGGGAGGCGCGGCATTCATTTTGACAGTGCCGCTGGTCGCGGCGTTTGTCATTTATCTGATAATTGCTAGCATCATTTTGATGCCTGCAGTTTCGTTGATCGGAGCAACTGCCGCGGAAAAACATATACAGGAATATGTTATTGGACCTGCTCGGTGCCAGCCTCTGATGTCACGCGAGTATCGCCTCAGTCAAGAGTCAAATAAAGACGAGAAGTTTGCGACTTGCCTCTCTGCGACCATGGCGAAGAAGGAATATCGTGGACGTGAGGTCCTCACGACAAGTAGCGCCACGTTACTGTTCGACCCCACAAGCGGAAAGGTTGTACGTATTCCCACAAGTCGGGCGACTATTGAGACCGTAGACTCCCTGTGAGCATAGAGCGCTTCGATTGTCTCTGGGGAAGCGAAGAGATGCTAAGGTCTGTGTCATGACACGTCCTTCTGCTCCACTGCATCGAGGCCCAATGCAATCTATGTCACATTAGATTCAATCGAATTCTGCTGGACGGATAGCGATGTTCACTTTTTGCACATCGAAGTCGATCTCTTCAATACCCGGCATACCTAAGCGAGCGGTGATGTTAGTCTCCTGTGAGCGTAAGCGCAGATAGTCAGTGTAAGTTAATAGCACGTGCGAGGGGATACCGTTGTCAGTGATAAATACTGGACCGTCGATAGCTGCACTGATGGCCTTGCTGGAATCTTTCGCAAATTGTTGCAACGGCAAAGAGGTAAGTGCCACTAGAAAACTCCTTAGAGGGCTTCACATATCGGAAGGCCGGATGCTCTCCGACAAAAGTGCCACTTCTATGTGTCGTAACCGGTTCTTAGCTCGTTCGGGCAGTAATCAATCCAACAAGAAGTCAATTCGTTTCCAGAAAAACGATGCCTCTGGGAGAATGCTTTGGCAGAGGTCACCCCAAGAGCTTGTGATCGTATGATAGTCGAGGCCGCACGAAGATGCCATGGTCCCTGTAAAAGCTCACCTTTTTATAACATCGCGGCGACGCTCGGTAACTGGGTGAATGGGTAGAAAGCGCAGAAGTCGCATGCAGAGGGTCTTCCTAACCTCACCTGGAAATCTATTACTAGCAATGCGCCGCATCGGCTGGCTCCTTGTCGGCATTCACCATTTTCATTTTGTGACCGTCATCAGCCCTATTTTGTCGCTGCCTCGTCGAAAATTCAGACGATGAGCGACAGATTTCCCTCTGCCTCTTTCGGCAAACACTGCTGCACGTGGGAGCAACTTCTTCAAATTTAAAAGAGACCTCCCGGCTCCTCTCTCATATCATTTCACCTCAAAAATTCCCTGTAAAGGAATGAACTATAGATGCACACCTTGGCTGTTGAATTGCATTTAAATCTGACCCACTTTCTCAGGAAATTTGCATCCTAAGTTGACCCATGTTTAGACCACAATCCTGCTCATGACAGCGAGCGGGAGAACGGAGTGATAAACGTGGCCCTACTTGGAATTATTCGACGCTGGTACATCAGAGACCATATCTCAATCCGGGAAATCGCCCGCCGCCTGGACATCTCCCGCAATACGGTTCGCCGTTATATTCGGTCAGACGCGATCGAACCAGCATACCCAGCAAGGCATTCGCCTAGTTCTCTTGATGAGTTTGCTCACAGGCTCTCCGCTTGGCTGAGCGCTGAATCCGTTAAATCTCGCAAGCAACGAAGAACCCTGAAACAGATGTTCTTGGATTTGAGAGAACTGGGATATGAGGGGTCGTACGACCGTGTGGCCGCCTTTGGTAGACGGTGGAAGGTGGGTCAAATGGAGAGGGTCAAATCCGCGAGCAAATCAACAGCCACGCTTCGCGTTCCTCCTCTTCGGCAAAATTTGCGATAGCGAAGTCTTTTAAGGCCGCAGTGAGTTTACGAGTTTCGTTGGCAGGAAGAACCGCATCATTGCAACCCAAGAAATGCTTGAAGTAGGTCGAAACAGCAGATTTTTTACCTTTGAGAAATCCGATGTAGCGGTCATCGTTATTTCTCCAGCGAGTAAGGTCAATCCGACCGGCTACGCGGAATTGATTCAAGTCGACATGAGTACTATCTTCGATGTCCAGATCTTCGGTGATAGCACTTCCCACAATGTCAGTGACCATTGCGAAAAGCATGAAGTCATGTCCGTCGCTAACGATGTGGGCTATTAATATATAGCCCCCGGTTGCCAAGCCTTCCGTATCCGCTTTCCCCTTCAGGATGTTCATTGCCGCAAGAGAGAAGGCAAGGAAAGTGTCATTATTATTTACGAAATACTCTCGGACCCGACGTTGCATTGGAAAGTTATCTTCATCGTCCTCAAACTTGCCATAGCCTTTCCCCGTTTTTCCGCTATACAGTTGGTGAAGAGCGTCGACCAGCCTCTGGACAGCCGGTGTAACTACAACCAGTTCAGCCCGTGGCACGATGGTGCCAGGTGCGTGAGTCTCTTTTACAAATTTATGAACAACTAAGCCCCGTATGTCATTAGCCACGATTTCCCCAAGTTTTTATTTGTTTTTGGCTGCGACCGCAAATATTGCTGCAGCAGCAAGCAAATTTACCACGATGAACTTTGGGGCGCTTAGAGGGGAGTAATTTTCATGATCTGGCGCAGATGGTTTTCTGATGGAAATATTTCTCTGAAATTTGCATGAGGAAAAATCCAGAGTTAAATGAGCAAAGTACGGAAAAATCCAGAGTTAGATGATTTTTTAGGACAGAGTTAGCTGACGCAGATGTGGAGAGAGATGCTCTGGGCTTAGATATGCAATCCAGACTTAAAAGATTTCCGACATCTGCGCAGCGGCACTCAAAAAAATTCGAGGTCAGTTAAGAGAAATGCAGGCATGGCTCTGAATATGTAAAAAATAGAATGCGAATCATTATTATTGCGGCTCTTTCGGATCAGTCCGGAAGAGCCTTTTTTATAAGAAATGAACGGCGGAGGTTCGCCAGTATTTTTATTGGACCGAAATGCAATGAAGAACAATCAGGCCCCATTCAACCATGCACGCGATCTGCGTATCGCCACTTCAACCCTTGCCTCGCTCGTGATGCTCGGCTTCCCGCTGGCCGGCATGGCGCAGCAGTCCGCGGCGCCCGACGGGCCGGCGGGGCTGGAACCGATCCAGGTCAGCAGCGATTGGCTCGGCACTGGCTTCGAGAGCAGCGTGAAGACCTATCCCGGTGCCCGCACCGTGGTCAAGAAGCAGGAGATCGACAGCACCGGCGCCGTCAGCATCGGCGAGGTGATGCGCCGCATTCCCGGCGTGCAGTCCAGCGACAGCGCCGGTAGCTCCGGCAGCGCCATTGCCTTGAACATCGGCGTGCGCGGTCTGACCGGACGCTTTTCGCCGCGCTCCACCGTCCTGCTGGATGGCATCCCCTTGTCGGTGGCGCCCTATGGCCAGCCCCAGCTTTCGTTTGCGCCCCTGAGCCTGAACAACATCGAATCGATCGATGTCATCCGTGGCGGCGGCGCGGTGCGCTTCGGCCCGCAGAACGTGGGCGGCATCATCAATTTCAAGACGCGCTCCATTCCCGCCAGCGAGGGCATCTCGGGTGATGCCTCGGTGCGCTACAACAGCTACGGCAAGGGTGGTGGCAATGCGCAGTACACCGCCTTTGCCGGCGGCCAGAGCGACACTGGCCTGGGCATGGCTTTCCTGTACTCGGGCCAGGACGGCAGCGGATGGCGCGACAAGAGCGATGAGCATCTCAACGATTTTGCGCTGAAGATGCGCTACGGAATTTCCCCGCGTTCCGAACTCCACGCCAAGTTCAATTACTACGACGTGCTGAGCCGCACGCCGGGCGGCCTCACCACCGCGCAGTACGCCGCCGATCCGTTCCAGAACACGCGCCAGCGCGACAACTGGAGCGGTACCCGCAAAGGCTTCGACGTCGGTTACCTCAATACGCTGTCGGATCATCAGGAGCTGGAGATCCGGACCTACTTCAACCAGGCGACCCGCCAGAGCAGCTTGATCAACGTGACCGGCGTGCGCCTCTCGCATCAGCCGCGCAACTATGAAACGCTGGGCATCGAACCCCGCTACACGCAGCGCTTCGCCTGGGGCGGCACTACGCACGATGTCACCGTGGGTTACCGCACCATCCGCGAGCGTGGGGACGACAACATCTACAACGAAGCGGTCCGCACCGGCGCGCTGAGCGGATTCACCCAGTTCCAGAACAGTACCGATGCCCATGCCGGCTACATCGATGACAAGATCGCATTCGGCAAATGGCGCATCACGCCGGGCCTGCGTTTCGAACAGGTGCGGTCAAGCCGCTACGAAATGGGCAAGAAGGATCCTTACGAAGTGGCCAACGACAAGCTGCTGCCCTCGATCAACCTGGCCTATCTGCTCACGGAGCAATTGACCCTGTTCAGCAACTGCAACACCTCCTTCGGCGTGGTGCAGAATTCGCAACTCAACACCATGTCTTCCGCCAATCCGCTCTCCCCCGAACTGGCCCGGACGATGGAAGGCGGCGTGCGCTGGAAGAACGCACAGGCCTCCGTCGAAGCCACGGTGTTCCACATCAATTTTGACAACCAGATCGTGTCGGTGCAGGGAACAACGCCCAACGTCTTCCGCAACATCGGCCGCACCCAGCATGATGGCGTCGAACTGGCGATGGACTATGCCTTCGAGCAGGACAGCCCCCTGAAAGGCTGGTCGGTCTTCGCCAACTACACCTACACCCGGGCTCTGCAGAAGTCGGGCAGCAATCCGGGCAAGGACTTGCCGTTCTATGCACGCACGACCGATACGCTCGGGGTGCGCCTGCAAACCGGTCCCTGGACGCTCAACCTGTCGACCACGCACCAGGGCCGACAGTTTGCCGATGAAGCCAACACCGTCGCCGAAAGCGCTGACGGCAGCATCGGAGAAATCCCGGGCGTGCGTCTCTGGAATGCGCAGGCGAGCTGGAAGGTGCCGGGCAAGAAGGGATTCGACCTCACCGCGGGCGTCAACAACCTGCTGGACCGGCGCTACTTCACCCGTACCGTGGATGGCAATCTGGGCAAGCTGGTCGGTGCGCCGCGAAGCTTGTATGTCCAAGGACGTTACACATTCTGACCGTGCCGGGATGAATGAAATCGCGCACAGGCCGCCGCGGCCATCGTTCATCTCGCCCTTCCGCAAGCAGGGTCCCGGATCCAGGTTCAAATGAAGATTAATTCCCGCAATACGAGAATTGATCCCCGGAAATGAGGCTGGCAGTTCGAGCCAGCCTCGTTACAAGTGCAGCTTTCTGCTATTTCCCCACCCTAATTGGTGCGCTCCTTCGCATCCCGATTCAAAAAAGTGCATAAAACGTGCGATATGAATGAAGCGCCGCGTTGGCACGGAACTCGCTCTCCCAGCCGCACCATTACGGTGTATTCTGCCCGGCGGGGCGGTGTAATGGAGGAACTGCCCCGCCTGGCCTGGCGCTGCGGCCGGGCCGCTTGCCTGCTGTGGCTCCGTCCCTTTTTATCCGGGGATGCCCCTGGGGAAAGCGCCCGAGTGGCGATGCTGCAAGGCATGGCTCGGTTTTTGCAGTAGCAGAGTCCGCAAGCAAGAACCGGTCAGCGACTGGGAGGCGCTGCGGTGCTTTCCGATCAGGTTGCCGTCCACACGGTGGTCAGAATCGGTCAGCGCACATAACAAATGGCACAACGAACTGCGTTTTCAATCTTTCATTGGAAGTAATAGGAGCAATTCATGCAAAAAATCAAAATGATTCCTGTCGCTACGGCACTGGTGGCAGCGTTCTCGTTCGCAGGGGCAGCGCAGGCACAAGAAGTCATCAAGATCGGTCACGTCGCTCCTCTGACCGGTCCCAACGCGCACATCGGCAAGGACAATGAAAACGGTGCCCGCATGGCCGTGGACGAACTCAACGCCAAGGGCTTCGAGATCGGCGGCAAGAAGGTCACCTTCCAGCTGGTCCCCCAGGATGACGCTTCCGATCCGAAGCAAGCCACCACCGTGGCCCAGGCCCTGGTCGATGCCAAGGTCAAGGGCGTGGTCGGCCACATGAACTCCGGTACCACCATCCCGGCTTCCAAGATCTACTTCGACGCCGGCATCCCGCAAATCTCGCCGTCGGCGACCAACCCCAAGTACACCCAGCAAGGCTTCAACACCGCCTTCCGCGTGGTGGCCAACGATGGCCAGCTCGGTGGCGTCCTGGGCCGCTATGCCGTCAATGAACTGAAGGGCAAGAACGTGGCCGTCATCGACGACCGCACTGCCTACGGTCAAGGCGTGGCTGAAGAATTCCGCAAGAGCGCACTGGCTGCCGGTGCCACCATCGTGGCCACCCAGTACACCACCGACAAGGCTACCGACTTCAACGCCATCCTGACCTCGGTCAAGTCCAAGAAGCCTGACCTGGTCTTCTTCGGCGGCATGGATGCCGTGGCCGGCCCGATGCTGCGCCAGATGGATCAGCTGGGCGTGGCTGCCAAGTTCATGGGCGGTGACGGTATCTGCACCACCGAACTGCCGAGCCTGGCCGGTGCTGGCCTGAAGGACAGCGAAGTGGTCTGCGCCGAAGCCGGTGGCGTGACCGAAGCAGGCAAGAAGCCGCTGGAAGACTTCAAGGCTGCCTACAAGAAGAAATTCAACCAGGACGTCGTGATCTACGCACCGTACACCTACGATGCGCTGATGACCCTGGCTGATGCCATGAAGCAGGCCGGCTCGTCCGACCCCAAGGTCTACCTGCCGGTCCTGGCCAAGATCAAGCACAAGGGCGTCACCGGTGAAATCGCCTTCGACGCCAAGGGCGACATCCTGAACGGTACCCTGACCCTGTACACCTACAAGGGCGGCAAGCGTACCCTGCTGAGCGTGGTCAAGTAATTTGACATCAAGCTTCACCTCCGGGACCGTCACGGTTCCGGCGGGAGCAGCAGTGACAAGCCCCGGCCTTCGTGCCGGGGCTTTTTCTTTCATATCGACCAAAAGCCGCATCGACCCGCCGCCGCATTTACAGATTATAATGAGACACGTTCTCATTACATCTTGCGGTCATGGCCGACCTCGCTCCTTCCCGTCCTCACGACATCGCTGGCATTTACACCGGGCATCACCGGTGGCTGCTGGGCTGGCTGCGCCGCCGTACCGACAATGCCGAGCTGGCGGCCGACCTGGCGCAGGATACCTTCGTGCGGATGATGGTCTCGCGCCGCGATTTTCTCGTCGATGAAGTGCGCACCCTGCTGGCCACCATCGCGCGCGGCCTGATGATCGATCATTTCCGCCGCTGCGCGCTGGAAGCTGCCTTCCTGGAAATGCTGGCGCAGATGCCGCCCGAGCACCTGCCTTCGCCCGAAGCGCAACTGCTGGTGCTGGAAACCCTCAACGAAGTCGACGCCATGCTGGCCGGCTTGCCGCCCAAGGTGCGCAGCGCCTTCCTGCTGTCGCAGCTCGATGGCCTGGCCTATGCCGAGATCGCGGTGCGGCTGGAGGTGTCGCTGAGTTCGGTGCAGCAATACATGAAGCGCGCCTTCACCGCCTGCTACCGGCTGCAATATGGGCTCTGAGCGCACGGCCCCCAACGACGACATCGTCATGGCCGCCATCGACTGGATGGTGCGGCTGCAATCGGGCAACGCCACCGATCATGAGCACGAAGCCTGCCGCCGCTGGCGCGCCGAACAGCCGCAGCACGAGCTGGCCTGGCAACGGCTGCAATCGCTCAGCGAGCGGGTCGCCACGCTGCCGCGCGCGCTGGCCCACGGCAGCATCGGTGCGAGCGAAGCCCGCACGCGCAACAACCGCCGCTTTGCGCTCAAGACCTTGTGCGTGACGATGGGCGCGGGGCTGCTGGCGGCCAGTGCAGCACGATGGACGCCCTGGCAGGCCTGGATGGCCGGCTACACCACCCGCACCGGAGAGCGGCGCCGGATCACGCTCGCCGATGGCACCCTGCTGCAACTCAACAGTGCCACTGCGGTGGACGTCAGTTTCGACGAGCAGCAGCGCCTGATCCGTCTGCATCGCGGCGAAGTGCTCATCACCACGGGACATGAAGAGCGCCCTTCCTATCGTCCCTTCCTCGTGCAGACACGGCTGGGGCAGGCGCGCGCACTGGGCACCCGCTTCCAGCTGCGCGATGCGGAGGAGGGCATGCGCCTTGCCGTTTATGAGGGTGCGGTGGAATTCCGTTCGCAAAATGAGAATGCACCTGTGCGCGTGGATGCGGGGCGTCAAGGGCTGTTCGATGCGCAAGGGCTGGTCGGCCGCCTCCTTGCCACCAATGAACAGGCCATCGCCTGGACCGATGGTGTCATCGTGGCCGACCGCATGCCGCTGGGCCAACTGGTGGCCGAGCTGGATCGCTATCTCCCCGGCAAGCTGCGCTGCGATCCGGCGGTGGCCGGCCTGACCATCTCGGGCGTGTTTCCGCTCGACCAGCCGGCACGCATCCTGGCGGCCATTGCGCGGACCTTGCCGGTGCGGGTGGATTCCTTCACGGATTACTGGATCACCTTGCGGCCACGTACCGCCACCTGAGACCGGCATGGATATAAAACATTTTTAAAATTTTTCTGCAGGTTTTTGGATCTCGTTCGGTTTACCAGATAGCAAGCCCTCTGAAGCTCACCATCGAACGACATCCATGACCATCCGAACCCGCTTCCCCTCGCGTCCGACCCTGTCCCGACTGGCCATCCTGGCCGCCTTCGCCAGCCCCATGGCCGGTGTGCAGGCGCAAGCCACCGATGCCCAGCGCCAGGCCTACGACATCCCCGCTGGTCCTCTCGACCAAAGCCTCAACAGCTTCGCCCGCCGTGCGGGCGTGCTGCTCTCTTTCGATCCGGCCATCACGCGCGACCGCCAGAGCGCGGGTCTTTCCGGCCGCTATACGGTAGCGGAAGGGTTTGCCGCGCTGCTCAACGGCACCCCGCTGCAAGCGATCCGCAACGCAGACGGCGGCTACACGGTGGCTGCACCGACGGCCACCACCGGCAGCAATGCCAATGCCGTTCTGCCCACCGTCACGATCACCGAAAGTGCCGACCCCACCGCGCCCTACGCGGGTGGACTGGTCGCACGCGGCGGCAGCCTCGGCGTACTGGGTACGGCCAGCGTCATGGACACGCCCTTCAGCACCACCAACTACACCTCGCAAGGCATCGAGGATGTACAGGCGCGCGCCATCGGCGACGTCATCGCCAACGACGCCTCGGTGCGCAACACCAATGGCAATGGCGGTTTCGGCGACAGCTACCAGATTCGCGGCTTCACCATGTCGGCCAATGACGTGGCCTTCAACGGCCTGTATGGGATGGTGCCGCTCACGCGCATGCCCATCTCCATGGTCGAGCGCATCGAGGTGCTCAAGGGGCCGGGCACGCTGATGTATGGCATGGGCCCGGCCGGCGGCGTGGGCGGGGCGGTCAACCTGATTCCCAAGCGTGCGCACGAAGATCCGATCTCCAGCGTTACGGCCACCTATCTTTCCAATTCGCAGTTCGGATTGAAGGCCGACCTCGGCCGCCGCTTCGGTGAGCAGCAGGAGTGGGGCATCCGCGTGAACGCGCTCTATGCCGATGGCAACACGGGCCTGTCCGGCAGCAACCAGCAGCAGAACATGGGCTCGGTCGGACTCGACTACAACGGGGGCCGCGTGCGCTGGAGCCTGGACGCCTACACCCAGCACGAAGATGCCCGCAACTTCCGTCCGCAATTCAGCATCAGCAGTCTGGTGATGCCGGAAGCGCCCTCGGGCAAGACCAACCTCTATCCCGGCACCACCCTGCAATCGGATGACAAGGCCGTCGCCACCCGCCTGGAATACGACATCAACGACCACCTGACCGCCTACGGTGCCGTCGGTTATCACGAGGCCACGTCCTCCCAGAGCTGGCCCAGCGCCACCATCCTCAATGCGGCCGGTGATACGGCGGCGCTCTACAACGGTTACTACGACCAGAAGGTCGTTTCCACTTCGGCCGACGTCGGCATGCGTGCTCGCTTCAACACCGGCGGCATCAAGCACACCGTGATGCTGGGCGTGAACATGCTGGATCAGCAGACCGATTACTTCTACCTCTCCGAGAGCAGCAGCGTCACCTCCAATCTGTATCGTCCGGTCGCCTTGCCCGCGGTCAGCGGCGCACGTGGCGAACCCACGCCGCAAAGCCAGATCCGACTGACCAGTGTGGCGCTGACCGATACTCTGTCGCTGGCCGATGACCGCCTGCGCATCACCGCCGGCTTGCGTCGCCAGCAGGTGTATTCGCACAGCCTGGTCGATGCCACGCAGACCTCCAACAAGACCGCCATCTCGCCGGTGCTGGGCGTGGTCGTCAAGCCGGTGCAGAACGTTTCGCTGTATGCCAACTACACGGCGGCCCTGAGCGCAGGTGGGTTCACTTCGGCCAGCGACGGCAATCCCAACCAGCTCTTCCCGCCCTACAAGTCCAAGCAGGTGGAGACGGGTGCCAAGATTGACTGGGGCCGTATCACGACCACGGCGGCCGTATTTCAGATCGAGCAGGCCAATGCCAGCACCACGCTGGTCAATGGCGTGAGCACCACCACCCAGGATGGCCGCAATCGCGTGCGCGGACTGGAACTGGCGGCTTATGGCGAACTGCAGCGCGGCCTGCGTTTCAATGCAAGCGGCACCTTCTTCGATGCCAAGCAGTACCACACCGACAACGGCACCAATGACGGCAAGGATGTCGGCGCGATCCCCAACAGCAACTTCAACCTGGGGCTGGATTGGGATGCGCCGTGGCTGCAGGGCCTGGCCTTGAATACGCGTGTCACCCGCACAGGTTCGATGTGGTACAGCAACGAGAACAAGCTCAAGGTGCCGGGCTGGACCCGTGTCGATATCGGTGCGCGCTACATCACCCGGGCGGCAGGGCAGGTCGTGACCTATCGTGCCAACATCGAGAACCTGTTCGACAAGAATTACTGGCTGATGCAGAACGGTTATGTGGGCACGTCATCGGGGCGCACGCTGGTGCTGTCGGCGCAGGTTGATTTCTGATCTGAGTACGTCACTCACGCGCGTGAGGAATGCCTTGCTGCTGGAAAGCGGCAGGGCATTTTTTTCAAGAAAAGCTTAAAAGATTTAAATGATTTATAAGTTTTAAAATTGAGCCGATCAAAACCTGACGAGTCCATCAGGTTTCGATCAGGCCATTTTCTTGTCCATCTCGCGCGCACTTTCCAGAAACACGCGACGCAGCCATTCGATCCCCGGATCATTGGTGCGATAGCGATGCCACTGCATCATCTGATGCATCTCCGCCAGCGGTAGCGGACTTTCCTTGAGCACCACCGGCAATTGCGTGGCCAGCTTGCGCGCCAGCCGGCCATGTACGGTGGCGATGCGGTCGGTCCCCTGCACCAGTGCCACGCAGGAGGCGAAGCTGAAGCTGGTGATCTCCACCCGCCGCGCAAAGCCCAGCTTGCTGGCCATCCACGCCTCCACCGAGGAGGCATTGGCACCGGGCGGCACCATGACCACATGACCGGCCTCCATGTAGCGCTCCAGCGTCAGTTTGCCCTTGGCCAGCGGACTGTCGCGCCACACCACGCAGACGTGACGTTCGCGAAACACCTCCTCCGCCGGATGATCGGGCGTACAGAATTCCTGCGGCAGCACCAGCAGATCGACCTCTGCGCGATCCAGCGAACGGGTCGGATCCTGTACCTGCGGCATCAGCGCAAAGCGGATCTGCGGCCCTTCGGCATGCGCGCGTGCGATCACGCGCGGGATCAGCACGTTGAGGCTGAAGTCGGAGACCGAGATGCGGAATTCCCGATGTGACTCCGCCGGGACGAAAGCGGGCTTGGCCGCGATCGATCCTTCGATACGCCGCAATACGTCATTGACCGCATCACGCAGCACTTCGGCGCGCGGCGTGGCTTCCATGCGGCGGCCCACCTGGATCAGCAATTCGTCATCGAAATATTCGCGCAGGCGTGCCAGGGCATTGCTCATGGCGGACTGGCTCAGGTGGATCTTCTCGGCGGCGCGGCTGATGTTGAGTTCGGTCAGCAGCGCGTCGAGCGCGACCAGCAGATTGAGGTCGAGCTTGTTGAAACGCATTGGATAAGTCTCCGTTGTCGGGTGCCGGCCTTTCTTTTGTGCAAGGGTTGCAGAGCCGGTCATGTATTGATCCCGTCCATATCATGAATCAAAACAATCCATTTGATCAATATCAACCTCGACCTTAACCTTCATCCATCCGCTGCACGGCCTCGCAGAAGCATCCAAGAAAAGGCCGGCACGGCAAGCCGGTGGCGCCCTGCGCCATTGATCGGCCTGGCCCCGACAAGACGCCGCGACGGCGAAACAACAAGCCAGGCAGGGTAGGAGACAAGGAGACAGAAGTGAAGAGAGGAACCGTACCAGCCCGGCGGCTGGGGAATCGTGCCGTCCTGGCCGTCGTGGCCATGATCGGGAGTGCCAGCATGCAGTCCGCGCAAGCCTTCGAAGGGGGCGTTTCGCCATTCCCCACCGGGTCCACCAGTGAATACATCGCCGCGCTGCCGCCCATCCCGGGCCTGTTTGCGGTAGAGCAGTTCAACTACAGCAGTGCCGACGGCCTGTACGACAACAAGGGCAACAAGCGCCCCATCCCGTTCAAGACCGATGTGTTCTCGGCCACCACGCGCCTGCTGGCTTCCTATGGCGTCGAATGGATGGGCGCCAAGGTCTATTCGCAACTGGTGTTGCCGGTAGTCTCGCTGCATACCGAAGTGATGGGCCACGGCGAGAACCACAACGGCCTCTCCAACGTCACTGTCACGCCGCTGCTGCTGCGCTGGGATGTGGCCGCGCATACCAACGTCACCTTCGGCTTCGACTTCGCGCTCAAGACCGGTTCCTACGACCCCAATCGCACCAGTGTGGCGGTCGGCTACACCTCGTATCAGCCGGTGCTGGCGATCCGTCACAACGATCCCAACGGGCTGGACCTGGGCATCTCCAACCGCCTGCTCTTCAACGACAAGAACAGCGATACCAATTACCGCTCCGGCTCTGCCTACGTGGCGGACTTCATTGGTGGCTGGAACTTCGGCAAGTGGAAAGTCGGCGTCACCGGTTCCTATCTGAACCAGTTCACCGATGACCGCCAGAACGGCACCGACATCACCGGCAACCGCACGCGCAGCTTCGCCATGGGGCCGACCGTGGCCTACAACGCCGGCACCTACAGCATCAACATGAACGTGCAGCGCGGCCTGTACGCCGCCAACACGGCCAAGAGCGATGCCATCTGGATCAACTTCGCCATGCCGCTGTGGATGGGCGGCCCGCACTGAGGCCGCGCAGCCGTCCATCCGTATCACTCATCATCAAAGGAGTTACACCATGTTCCGTTACTTCCCGACGAACTATGTCTGGAATCTTTCCGTCGATCTCGCCATCGAGATGGGCGCACGCATCGGCGAAATCGAAGCCATGTGCGCCCCCCTGCAGGAGGCGGCCAAACAGCCTGACGCCGAAGGCACCGCCGCCTTCCGCGCCACCTGGGCGGACATGGCAGAAAAGCTCTGCAGCCTGGCCGCCGAGGATGAAGCGCGCGGCCGGCTGCTCTCGGCCGGTGCCAAGTACAAGCGCGCGGCCAGCTACCTGCTGACCTGCGAACGCCTGCAGGGTCACGGTGCACCGGGCCGGCTTGAGCTGTATCGCCGCTTCCTGGAAGTGTTCCAGCGCGGCATCACGCTGGCCGGTGACAACTGCGAGCGCGTCGAGATTCCTTACGAAGGCAAGGTCATCTCGGGCCTTTATACCCGCGCGAACAATGTACAGGGTCCTGCCCCGATTCTGGTCCAGCTCAATGGCCTGGATTCGACCAAGGAAATGAAATACCTGGTCGGCCTGCCCGGCTGGCTGGCCGAGCGCGGGGTCTCGTCGCTGGTGATCGACCAGCCCGGCACCGGCGAAGCCCTGCGCCTGCATGGCATGACCGCGCGTTTCGATGCCGAGCACTGGGCGCGCCACGTGGTGGACTGGCTGGAACAGCGCGACGATGTCGATGCCAGCCGCATCGGCTGTGAAGGCGTCTCGCTGGGCGGCTACTACTGCCCGCGCGTGGTGGCCATGGAGCCGCGCTTTGCCTGTGGCGTGGTGTGGGGTGCCAATCACGACTGGCGCGATGTACAGAAAAAGCGCCTGGAAAAAGAGGGCGATTTCCCCGTGCCGCATTACTGGCAGCACGTTTGCTGGGTGTGGGGTGCCAAGGACATCGACGACTTCATGCGCATCGCTGAAGACGTGCATCTGGATGGCGTGGTCGAGAAGATTCGCGTGCCCTTCCTGGTCACCCACGGAGAGAAGGACACGCAGATTCCCCTGAAGTGGGCGCACCGCACCTACGAACAGCTGGTCAACAGTCCCAAGCGCGAATTGAAGATCTTCACCGACCGCGAAGGCGGCGCGCAGCACGCCAGCTTCGACAACTCCATCAACGCCGGCCACGTCATCGCCGACTGGGTGGCCGAGACCCTGGGCGGCCGCACCAAGCGCTGATGCGTCCCGTGCAGCTACGAAACACCGAGTCAATCACAAGGAAATCCGCATGAACATCATTGGACCCGATGCCCTGGTCTTTGGCGTGGACGATCTGCCCGCCTGCCGCCAGTACCTGCTCGACTATGGCCTCAAGGAGGGTGGTAACGACCGTTACGAAGCCCTCGACGGTACCGCCATCGTGCTGCGCGCCAAGGACGACGCCACGCTGCCGCCCCCCATGGGCAGCGCCAGCCTGCTGCGCGAAACCGTCTATGGCGTGGCCGACGTCGCCACCCTGGATGCCATCGAAACCGAACTGCGCCGCGACCGCGAAGTCAGCCGTCGCGATGGTGTGGTGCGCAGTGTGGACGATATGGGCTTTGCGCTGGCCTTCCAGGTCACCGTGCGCCGTGCGCTCGACATCAAGTCGGAACGCGTCAACGGCCCCGGCGATGCCCAGCGCGCCCCGAACCAGCTGGGCCTGCCCGCCGAGGGCGAAGCCCTGCCGCGCACGCTGTCGCACGTGGTGTATTTCGTGCCGGATGCGGCCAAGGCCGAGGCCTTCTATCAGCGCCTGGGTTTCGTCTGCACCGACCGCTTCACCGGCGTGGGTCCCTTCCTGCGTCCGGCCGGGACCCTGGATCACCACACGCTGTTCATGATCCAGACCCCGCCCTTCATGAAAGGCTGCGAACACTTCACCTTCCACATGGGCGGCCCGACCGAGGTGCTGCTGGCCGGCACCCGTTTCGTCGAAAAGGGTTATCAAAGCTTCTGGGGACCGGGCCGCCATCGCTTCGGCAGCAACTGGTTCTGGTATTTCAATTCGCCGCTGGGCTGCCACGTCGAATACGACGCCGACATGGACCTGCACGACGATCAATGGGCCGCGCGCGAAGCACCGATGGGTGCCGATGCCTCGCAATTGTTCCTGTTCCAGTACCGCGAGAAGTGGGCACCGGGCGGCCCGCCGCCGCCGGGCGCGGCACACTGATTGCCTGGCATAGCGGGAGAGACAGCCATGTACCTGTGCCATGTCACGCAATTGCCTGAGGACGGCGCACGCGGTTTCGATACCAGCGGGGCAGGGCAGGCCACCATCTTCCTGCTGCGCCGGGGCGACCAGGTGCGGGCCTGGCAAGACAGCTGCCCGCACCACGGCACACCGCTGCCATGGCGGCGCGATGCCTATCTCGATGCCAGCGGGCAGCACGTGGTCTGTGCCGCCCATGGCGCATTGTTCGATCCGCTCACCGGCGTGTGCACGCTCGGTCCTTGCCTGGGCGACTCGCTCACGCCGGTGGCGCTGCGCATCGATGACGACGGCGGCCTGCACCTGGCCACCGGCGAAGACGATCCACTCATCAAGAAAAAGATTCAGGAGACACCATGACACTCGCAGCCCAACGCATCCTCATCATCGGCGGCGGTTTTTCCGGCGCATCGGCCGCCATTGACCTGCGCCGCCGTGGCGCCCAGGTCGACCTGGTGGAACTCGATCCCCAGTGGCGCAACTATGGTGCCGGCATCAGCCTCGGCCCGGCCACGCTGCGGGCCCTGAAGCAACTCGGGGTGCTCGATGCCTTCCTGCGCGAAGGCGCGGCCGGTGATGGTGTGCGCCTGTGCCTGCCGCACGGCCCGCAGATCGCCGAGCTGCCCACCCCGCGCCTGGCCTCGCCCGATGTCCCCGGCGGCGGTGCCATCCTGCGTCCGGTACTGGCGCGCATCCTGGCCGATGCCACCCGCGCCTCGGGTACCGACGTGCGCCTGGGCTGCACTTTCACGGCGCTGCGCGAGATCGGCGACGAGGTCGAGGTCGACTTCACCGATGGCCAGACCCGCCGCTACGACCTGGTCATCGGTGCCGATGGCCTCTATTCCAAACTGCGGGCCCATCTTTTCCCCAACGCGCCCAAGCCGCGCTACAGCGGCCAGGCCGTGTGGCGCGCCATCCTGCCGCGTCCGGCGGAGATCACCACCTGCACCATGTGGATGGGGCCGCAAATCAAGCCCGGCGTCAATCCGGTGTCCAAAGACGAGATGTACCTCTTCGTCACCGAGCCGCGTCCGGTCAACGACCACGTCGATCCGGCCACTTTCGTGGCGCGCCTGCGCGGCCTGCTGGAAGACTTCAGCGCCCCTGTGTTGAAGACCATCCGTGACCAGCTCGACGACAACGCCCGCATCATCTTCCGCCCGCTGGAAGGCTTGCTGCTGCCGCGGCCGTGGTATCAGGGCCGCGTCGTGCTGATCGGTGATGCGGTGCATGCCACCACGCCGCACCTGGCTTCCGGTGCCTGCATCGGCATCGAGGATGCGCTGGTGCTGGCCGACGAACTGGCGCGCAACGGCAACGTAGCGCTGGCCTTGTCGGCCTTCGAGGAACGCCGCTGGGAACGTTGCCGCATGGTGGTGGAGAACTCGGCACGACTGGGCGAGATCGAGGTCGGGGGCGGCGACAAGGACGAGCACTCGCGCATCATGCGCGAATCGCACGCGGCGCTGGTCCAGCCGATCTGATTTTTTTAATCAATATAAAAAATATAAACGATTAACGCTTAACGCTTCTGCAATCTGCGTACGACGCGAGGAGACAAGATGATCACGACCTATTCCAAGCGCGCCCTGGCTGCGCTGATGCTGGCGCACTGCGCCGGCATGATCGACCTGGTGGCGCTGCCGGTCTGGGTCGGCACGCTGGTGGCGCATTACCACTTCGATGCCCGCCAGGCTGGCCTCTTGGCCTCGCTCTTCCTGGGCGGCGCGGTGCTGGCCAGTGCCGTGCTGGCACCCCGTTTCGATCCCGAGACGGCGCGCTGGAAGGCGGCCATCGGCTTCGGCCTTTCGGCCCTGTTGTTCGCCGTGGCGGCGCAGACCCAGCACTACCTGCTGCTGGCCTTGCTGCATGCGGCGTGCGGCATCACCACCGGGCTCTCGCTCAGTGTCACGCATGGCACCATCGCGCGCGGCAGCAATCCGCATCGGGGCTTTGCGCTGGTGGGTATCGCGCTGGGCGTGTTCGCCATCCTGTTCCTGGGCAGTGCGCCGCCGATCATTGCCAGCGTGGGCGGTCCTGCCTTGTTCCATCTCTTCGCGGGGGTGATGGCCATGGGTGCGCTGGCGTGTGCCCTGGCGTTTCCCCGCCCGGAGACGGATGGCCTGCCGCGTGTCGCCAAGCCGCGCGAACCGGTGCCGCGCCAGGTCTGGTACGGCATTGCCGGCATCGCCTGCATGGGGCTGGTGCAATCGATGACCTTCAGTTTCCTGGAACGTGTGGGCAGTGATCGCGGTTTCGGGCTGGAAGCGGTCACCGGTGTACTCATCGCGCTGGGCTTCGTCAACCTGCTGCCCGCACCGCTGGCCGCTCTGCTGGAGAAACGGCTGCCCGCCCGCAGCGTGCTGATGGCCGGCCCGCTGGTGCAGGCGCTGCTGGTGGTGGTGATCATGAGTTCGTTGCGTTTTGCACCTTATGCGGCAGCGGCTTCCGTGTTTGCTGCCGTGATGATCTTCACGCACACCTTCGCCTTCGGCCTCATGGCCCGTCTGGACCGCAGCGGCCGCGCCATGGCTGCCACGCCCGCCATGCTGATGACGGGTGCGGCCATCGGCCCCATCCTCGGCGGCACGCTGGTGCAGGGCTGGGGCTATGGCAGCCTGGGTCCGGTGGCGGTGGTGCTGGGCGTGGGGGCATCGATCTGTTTCTCGCGGCTGCCGCGTGCGGTCGCCGTTCAACCTCAAGAGGCTCTGGCATGACCGCATCCCTGCAGACGCGTCGCCGTCATCGTTTCGTCGACCTGTCCATCTATCTTGAAAACGACGTGCTCTCCGACCCGCCCCCGCTGGCCCCGAAGATCACTTACCAGAAGCATGCCGACACCTTGCCCGAATTCATGGCCATGCTGCCCGGCACGCAGCCCGAGGATTATCCCGATGGCGAGGCCGCAGCGGCCGAGTGGGTCACGCTGACCACGCACAACGGCACGCATCTGGATGCACCGTGGCATTTCCATTCCACGCAAGACGCAAAGAATGGCGGCGCGCGCCCCTCCATCACCATCGATGAAGTGCCGCTGGAATGGTGCTTCCAGGCTGGCGTGAAACTGGACTTCCGTCACTTCCCCGATGGTTATGTGGCCACCGCCGCCGATGTGGAAGCCGAACTCAAGCGCATCGGCCACGTGCTGCAGCCACTCGACATCGTCGTGGTCAATACCCGCGCCGGCTCGCGCTACGGTCACCGTGACTATCTCGGTGCCGGCTGCGGCATGGGTTACGAAGCCACCATGTACCTGCTCGAACGCGGCGTGCGCCTGACCGGCACCGATGCCTGGAGCTGGGACGCACCGTTCTCCTATACCGCGCAACGGGTCGCCGAGACCGGCGACAAGTCCCTGATCTGGGAAGGCCACAAGGCCGGCCGCGACATCGGCTACTGCCACCTGGAAAAACTGCACAACCTCGAAGCGTTGCCGGCGCATGGCTTCACCATCAGCTGCTTCCCGCACAAGATCCGTGGCGCCAGTGCCGGCTGGACGCGCGCGGTCGCGATCTTCGACGAAACCTGATAATCGCCGCCGCACGGACAGCCATCAGCAGATTCAAGCAATACAAGCGATTCAAGCGATTCAATGGAGCCCATGATGTCCTTCCCCCCGATTCACCGCGTGGTCACCGGCCACGATGCGCAAGGCCGATCCATCATCAGCAGCGACGGTCCGCTGCCGACCGTGGTCGAAGTGGCCGCCATTCCCGGTACGCTGTTCCATGAAGTCTGGAGCACCAGCGCCACGCCCGCGCGCGTGGACAATGGCCTTGATCCCAGCCTTGGAGCACTGGTGCTGTCGCCGCCGGAGCGCGGCACGCGCATGCGCTTCGTCGACATCCCGCCCGATACGGAGGAATTCCTCGCCAGCGCCAACAGCAAGATGCACGAAGCCTTCAGCCAGATCGGCGAAGCTTCGGCATCCACCGTGCAGACCGACTCGCCCCATCCGCTCATGCATCGCACGGAATCGGTGGACTACGGCATCGTCATCGAAGGCGAGATGACGCTGGTGCTGGATCGTGGCGAAGTCGCCCTGAAACCCGGCAGCGTGGTCGTGCAGCGTGGCACCAATCACGCCTGGGCCAATCGTTCCGGCAAGCCTTGCCGCATGCTGTTCATCCTGGTCGATGGCGAGTATGACCCGGCCATTGCCGCCCAACTCGCCAAGGGAGCGTAAGCCATGAAGTTCGCCACCCTGCGCGACGGCACGCCTGATGGCGCGCTGGTACTGGTCGCGCGCAATGCCGCCACCGCCTTGCCGGTGCCGCGGATTGCGCGCACCCTGATCGATGCGCTGGCGCGCTGGGACGAGGTCACGCCCGCCCTGGCCGAGCGCTATCAGGCCCTCAATGAAGGCCGGGCTGATGGTGCCATCGCCTTCGATGCGCAGCTGTGCATGGCACCGCTGCCGCGCGCACCGCAATGGCTGGACGCGTCGGCCTTCCTCAATCACGGACGCCTGATGGAAGAAGCCTTCAAGACACCGCCGATTCCGTATTTCGATACCGTACCCGTGATGTACCAGGGGGCCAGTGATGATTTCCTCGGACCGCATCAGGACGTGCCGCTGCGGTCGGAAGCCGAAGGCATCGATTTCGAAGGCGAGTTCGGGGTGGTGGTCGGGCCGGTCGCCATGGGCGCGACACCGGACGAAGCCCTGCAGGCCGTGCGCCTGGTCGTGCAGCTCAATGACTGGAGCCTGCGCGCACTCGGCCCGCATGAGATGAAGACCGGTTTCGGCTTCCTGCAGGCCAAGCCCTCGACGGCCTTTGCCCCGATTGCCGTCACCCCCGATGAACTGGGCGATGCCTGGCGCGATGGCCGCGTGCAGATGCGCTTGCAGGTGCAGTGGAATGGCGCGCGCTTTGGCGAACCGCACGGCGGTGAAATGAATTTTTCCTTCGGACAGCTGATCGCGCATGCGGCGCACAGCCGTCGCCTCACCGCGGGCTGCATCATTGGTTCGGGTACGGTCTCCAATGTGGCGCGCGCGGCCGGTTCAGCCTGCATCGCCGAGCGGCGCGTGATCGAGAAGATCGATCACGGCGAGGTCCGTACCGGCTTCATGCACTTCGGCGATGAGGTGCGCATGCAGGCGCATTACGAGGATGGCCGTCCCGGTCCCTTCGGTATCGTTCAGCAACGCGTGGTGCAGGCAGCATGAGGGTCCTGGTCACCGGCGCGGGCGGCTTCATCGGCGCGATCCTGCTGCAGCTGCTGCACCAGGTGGGGCAGGTCGGCCAACAGCGTATTACGCGGCTGGCGGCGATGGACCGCAAGTTGCCTTTGCTGCCCGAGTCCGTCGAATGCATCGAGGGTGAATTGCAGGATGCCCAGGTGCAGTCACGCCTGGCACAGTTCGGTGCCGATCTCTGCTTTCATCTGGCATCGGTGCCGGGCGGTGCGGCCGAAGCCGATCCGGCCTTGAGTCGCCGAGTCAATCTGGATGCCACGCTTGACCTGTTCAACTTGCTGGCCGAAGGCAGGGCAACGGGGAGTGCGCCGCCGGTGGTAGTGTATGCCAGCACCATTGCGGTGTATGGCACGCCCTTGCCCGACCCGGTCACCCCGGCCACGCCCACGCGTCCGGCGCTGATCTATGGCGCGCACAAACGGGCTTGCGAAATCCTGCTGGCCGATGCCACGCGCCGTGGTGTGCTTGATGGCCGTTCGCTGCGCCTGCCGGGCATCGTGGCGCGTCCGCGTGCTGCCTCGGGATTGGTCTCGGCCTTCATGAGCGAGCTGCTGCATGCGCTGGCGGCGGGCGAGTCCGTGACGCTGCCGGTCGGACCGCAGGCCACTGCGTGGTGGATGTCGGCACAACGTTGTGCGGAGAACCTGCTGCATGCGGCGGTCATGGATCCGTTGCTGGATACCGAGAGCCACATGGAACGCACCTGGGCCTTGCCCGTATTGCGGCTATCCATGCAGGAAGTGGTCGCAACGCTCTCGGCCTTGTATCGTGTGGATGGCCATGCGCTTGTGCGCTATGCCCCGCAAGAGCCGGTGGAGGCGGTGTTTGGCCGCTATCCCGAACTTGATGACCGTATCGCGCGCCGACTTGGCTTGCGTGATGATGGTTCGCCTGCCGAACTGGTACGGCGCGCCTTGTCTCTCCATTCCTGATCTCTCCGGACGCGCAGTTTTGCTGCGCGTCCCGGCATTTGTGCTGCGCTGAATTATTTGCGCGCAGGCCCTCTTTCCTGCCCTCAGGGCATATAGCTCCCTGCTGATCCATTGAGGACAATCAGTCCGTTTCCGTTGCCATATGGATTCATTGAGTTCACATCTCAGGGACTATTTGAGACTTTGCATCAACTAACATGATTTGCAACAGCCGAACAAATTCTTGTTTGGCGAGACTGTAAAGTTGGGTAAAATTGCCGCTCGGCATATTTTCCTTGCGGAAATGTCGCCACAAACAGGCAGACGGACCATCAGGGGTGACAGGTCCGCACCCGTTCAGCACCGCCCGAACCACAACTAAAAATCATGAAACAAGATCCTCAGGGAGTCTTGCGGGGCCCTTCGCGCCCACGCAGGCTGGCGACCGCTTTGTCCTTCGCTTTCAGTCTTGGCCAGTGGGGCCTGGCGCACTACGCGCAGGCACAGACCGATCCGGCCACGCAGCAGTATCAGCGCGAGCAGGAGCGCGAACGCGCACTGCGCCGCCAGCAGGAAACCACACCGGATGTCCGCCTGCCCGCAGAGCCGGCCGCGCCCGCACCGCCGCTGCCTGCGCAGGAGACACCGTGCTATCCGATCCGGCGTGTGGAGCTGCGGGGGGAGGAGGCGGCGCGTTTCGCCTGGCTGCTAGGGGACGAGGCCTCAGTGGACGGGCGCTGCCTGGGCGTGCAAGGCATCAATGCCCTGATGACGCGCCTGCAAAACGCCATCGTCGCGCGCGGCTACATCACCACGCGGGTGCTGGCCGAGCCGCAGGATCTCAACAGCGGCGTGCTGATGCTGACATTGTTGCCGGGCCGCGTGCGGCAGATACGCTTCGCCGCCGATGCCGATCCACGCGGCACGCAATGGAATGCCTTGCCGGTCCGTCCCGGTGAGCTGCTCAACCTGCGCGACATCGAACAGGGTCTGGAAAATTTCAAGCGGGTCCCCACCGCCGAAGCCGACATCAAGCTCGAACCTGCGCAGGGCGAAGGCGCACTGCCCGGCCAGAGCGATCTGGTCATCAGTTACCGGCAGGCTTTTCCCTTGCGGCTGGCGGTCTCGGTCGACGACAGCGGCTCCGATGCCACCGGCAAATACCAGGGCAGCTTTACCCTGTCCTATGACAATTGGTGGACCCTCAATGACCTGTTCTACGTCAGCGTCAACCATGATCTGGGCGGCGGCCATGCCGGCCCGCGCGGATCGCGCGGCAGCACCGTGCATTACTCGCTGCCCTTCGGCTACTGGAACCTGGGCTTCACCACCAGCAGCAGCGACTACCACCAGACCATCGCCGGCCTGACGCAGACCTATCTCTATCGCGGCCAGAGCGAGACCAGCGAAATCAAGCTCGCCCGCATGGTTTATCGCGATGCCTCGCGCAAGACGTCGGTCTCGGCCAAGGCCTTCCTGCGGCGCGCCAGCAATTTCGTCAACGATACCGAGATCGAGGTCCAGCGCCGCCGCACTGCAGGCTGGGAGCTGGGCCTCGCACATCGTGAATTCATCGCCGATGGCGCACTCGATCTGAGCCTGGCCTACCGGCGCGGCACCGGTGCATTCTCGGCCTTGCCGGCACCGGAAGACGTCTTCGGCGAAGGCAGCGCGCGCTTCTCGCTGGCCACGCTCGACCTCAACCTGAGCCAGCCCTTCAGCCTCGATGCGCCATGGGGACGACAGGCACTGCGCTACACGCTGGCCGCACGCGGCCAATGGAATGGTACCGCCCTGGCACCGCAGGAACGCTTCTCCATCGGCGGCCGTTACACCGTGCGCGGCTTCGACGGCGAGATGACCTTGCTGGCCGATCACGGCTGGTTCGTGCGCAATGAGCTGGCGGCCGCACTGGGCAGCAGCGGCCAGGAGTTCTTCATCGGCCTCGACTACGGCGAAGTCGCCGGACCCTCGGCGCAACTGCTGGTTGGCAAGCACCTGGCGGGCGCGGTAGCGGGCCTGCGCGGCGGCTACAAGAGCCTGTCGTGGGAAGCCTTCGCCGGCACACCGGTTTCCAAACCTGAACGTCTTGAGACGGCCCGCCTCACGGCCGGCTTCTCCCTCACCTGGTCCTACTGATGCTCATGACACCCGCACCCCGTTTCGAGATCCTCGCGCCGCGCCTGCTGGCGGGCGAATTCAACGAAGCCACCGCCTTCGGCTCGGCGGCCTGGCTGTGGCTGCATTCAGCGCGTCACCGCAATGTGCCGCTGCATACGCTCTCCACGCTGCTGCTGCCGGCGATCAAGGAAGGCCGCTTCGTGCTGGTCTCCGAGCGCGGCCAGCCGGTGTTCTACATGAGCTGGGCCGATCTCGACGAGGCGGCGGAAGCGCGCTACCTGCAGCACTCGCCGGAACAGATGCGGCAGGAAGACTGGAGCAGCGGCGAGCGCCTGTGGATCCTCGACTGGATTGCGCCCTTCGGCCACACCAACCTGATGATGCAGCTGGTACGCAAGCGCCTGATGGCCACCCGCATCATGCGCACCCTCTATCACCGTGGCGCGGAGCGCGGCATGCGCATCATGGAGCTGCACGGCATGGCCGTTCATCCGCGCGAGGCGCGCGCCTGGTTCGCGCTGCATCCGCCTGCCACGCCTGCCATTGCCAGCGCCGCCGATCCTCTTGCCCTCTCTGCCTGAACCATGAACAAGCTCTGTTATCGCGTCATCTTCAACAAGACTCGCGGCCTGCTCATGGCCGTGTCGGAACTGGGCCGCAGCCATGGCGCGGCACCCGGTGCGGACGGCATGGCCACCAGTGCCGTGCCGCCGCTCAACGCTGCGCGCCTGCAGCCGCTGGCCTTCGCGGTGCTGGTGCTGGCCGGCGCGCACCTGCTGACGCTCCCTGCCGCGCAGGCCCAGATCGTGGCCGATCCGTCGGCACCGCGCTCGCAACAGGCCGTGGTGGTGACTACCGCCAACGGCCTGCCGCAGGTCAACATCACCACGCCCAGCGCGGCAGGCGTGTCGCGCAATACGTACAGCCAGTTCGACGTCAACAAGCCGGGGGCCATCCTCAACAATGCCCGCAATGACGTGCAAACCAGACTGGGCGGCTGGATCCAGCGCAATCCCAACCTGGCCACCGGCACTGCGGGAGTGATCCTCAACGAGGTCAATTCGGCCAATCCCAGTTTCCTGCGCGGATACGTGGAAGTGGCTGGCGACCGTGCGCAGGTCATCATCGCCAATCCGTCCGGCGTGACCTGCGATGGCTGCGGTTTCATCAATGCCAGCCGCACCACGCTGACGACCGGCACGGCCATCATGAACAATGGCAATCTGGATGGATTCGTGGTCCGGCGCGGCACGGTCACGGTGCAAGGCGAGGGGCTGGACAGCAGCCAGTCCGACTACACCCACATCATCGCGCGCGCCGTCCGCATCAACGCCGGCCTCTGGAGCCGCGATCTGCGCATCACCACCGGAGCCAACCGCGTCAATGCCGACAACCAGGTCGTCGAGAAACTCGACGGCGAAGGTGACACGCCCTCACTCTCCATCGACGTGGCGCAACTGGGTGGCATGTATGCCAACAAGATCGTGCTGGTCGGCACCGAAGCCGGTGTGGGCGTACGCAATGCCGGCACCATCGGCGCAGCCGCGGGCGAGGTGCGCATCAGCGCCGCCGGCCATATCGAAAACACCGGCAAGATCCAGTCCACGCAAACCGCCAGCATTGCGGCCACCAGCCTGGACAACCGTGGCGGCAAACTGCAGGCCACCAGCGATCTCGACGTGACACTGGGCAGCGGTGCCCTGGACAACCGGGCCGGCCTGCTCGACACCAGCGCCAACCTGCGCCTGCAGGCCGCCAGCATCGACAACCGCGACACCGGTGCCAGCGACCAGGGTCTCCATGGCGCGACCATCAGCGTGCAGGCACAGTCGCTCGACAACCAGCGCGGCAGTGTGCTGGCCAGCCAGAGCCAGACCCTGCGCACCGAACGCAGCCTGGACAACAGCGGCGGTGTGATCTCCGCCGCCGGTGACCTCTCCATCAGCGGCAGCAATCTGGCGCTCACCAATACGGGCGGCCAGATCCAGACCAATGCGGCATTGCAGGTACAGGCCGCCAGCATCAGCAATACGGGGACGAGCGGCGCTTCGCAAGGCCTGCTCGGCAAGCGCCTCACGCTTGATGCAGACGTGATCGACAACCGCCGTGGCAAGCTGCGTGCCGAGGAGGCGCTCGCCATCCGTGCCGCCACGTCCGTGGACAACAGTGCCGGCGCAATTTCTGGCAGTGCGGGCGTGAGCATTCAGGATCGCGTGGATGCCAACAACTATCGCAAGGAAGCGATGAGCAGCGAGGTCGGCAGCACCATCGCTGCCGCCGGCGATGTGCGGGTGATGGCAGGCAACGATATCAATGCGCGGGGATTGAACGCCACCAGCGACAAGGGGGCCATCAATCTGGCAGCGGCCAACAACGTCAATCTCGGCACTGCCGAATCACGGCAGCAGGTCGATGAAGGGCACCAGACCAGCGGCAGCAGCGGGTGGCTGTCAAAGAAGACGGTGACCACGCGGGATCAGGTGGACCAGTCGCAAGCCTCGGGCAGTACCGTTTCCGGCAATACGGTCAGCGTGGCGGCGGGCAAGGATGTGAACGTCACGGGCAGCAACGTGGTCTCCACGCGCGGCACGCAGATTGCGGCGGCGGGTGATGTGAATATCCTGGCTGCCAGCGACAAGGCCGACAGCACGCACGTGCGCAATGAAGTGACCAGCGGTCTCTTCAGCGGCGGGGGCTTTGGAGTGACCATCGGCAAGCAGGAGATGGACAACAAGAACCGCACCGTCAGCAGCACGGCGGTGTCGTCCACGGTGGGCAGTACCGAGGGCAATGTGGCCATCAGCGCGGGGAGTGGCTACAAGCAGGTCGGCAGCAATGTGATGGCTCCCAAGGGGGACATCGATATCCTGGCGCGGCAGATCAGCATTCTGGCGGCGACGGACAGCGAGCGGAATACGCAGGATGTGGTGTTCAAGCAGAGTGGGTTGACGTTGCAGATCACCAGTCCGGTGTTGTCGGCGATTCAGACGGTGCAGCAGATGAAGAAGGCGGCCGAGAGCACCACCGATGGAAGGATGAAATTGCTGGCCGCCGCCAACATCGGCTTCGCGGGCAAGAATGCCTATGATGCGGTCAAGACCGGCCAGGGTGTTGCGGTTGAAGGCAAGGACAATCCCCAGGTACTGACGAATGCCCGGAACGAAGATGGCTCGCTCAAGACGGGCGCAGATGGCAAGCCGGAGACGCGTGATGCGACGGCCGCTGACAAGGTAGGCGGAATCAATCTTGCGATCAGCCTGGGCGCGAGCAAGAACGAGAGTCACTCTGAAGCCAGTGCCAATACGGCCAAGGGATCAACGGTTACTGCAGGTGGCAACGTCAACATCACCGCCACGGGTGGCGGCACTGATAGCAACATCGTTATCCAAGGCAGCGATATCAAGGCTGGCGTTAACGCCACACTCAAGGCTGACAATGAGGTCAGGCTCCTCGCCACGCAGAGCACGACGGAACAACACAGCACGAACAAGGGGATGTCGGGGTCGGTAGGTGTTTCGTTTGGCACGGATGGATTGCTCTTCAATGCGGGGGTATCCGGCAGCCGTGGACGCGGAGACGGCAGTGATGTCGCGCAGGTCAATACACACGTTGATGCGGGGAACAAGCTCACCATCGAATCAGGTACGGATACGACGCTTAAGGGCGCGGTGGTCAGTGGCAAGCAAGTGGTGATGGATGTTGGCACCAGCGGCAAGGGCAATCTGAACATCGAGAGCCTGCAAGACACCAGCACGTACAAGAGCAATCAGCAAAGTGTTGGAGTGAGTGTATCGGTAGGCATGGGCAAGATGAGCGGTAGCCTCAATGCCGCGCGCAGCAGTGTCGACGGTGACTATGCCAGCGTGAATGAGCAATCGGGGATCAAGGCCGGGGATGGTGGTTTCCAGATCAAGGTGGCGGGCAATACCGATCTGAAGGGCGCGAAGATTGCCAGCACGGACAAGGCTGCGGCTGAGGGCAAGAATAGTCTGACGACTGAGACCTTGACGCAATCGGATATCCAGAACCGTAGTGACTACAAGGCCGAGAGTCAGAGCGTTGGCATCGGGACCGGGTTTGATGGCTCGAAGCTCGCGATGAACGGTACGGGGATCGGTGTAGGCAGCGCCAGTGGCAGCGAGAGCAGCACGACCAGGAGCGGCATCAGTCAGGCTGATATCAAGATCACCGATGACGCGGCCCAACAGGCGAAGACCGGCAAGACTGCAGCGCAGACCATTGCCAGCATCAATACCGATGTGAGCAGTGACCGGGATACCAGCGGCAAGTTGAACAAGACCTGGAATGGGCAGGCGCTGCAGGCGGATGTGCAGGCGCAGGCGCAGATTACGCAGGCGTTTGGGCAGCAGGCCTCCAAGCTGATCGGAGACTATGCCGAGGAGCAGGAGAAGAAAGCGACAGATTTACGTGCGCTGGCAAATGCGACAACTGATCCGGAAGTTGCGAAGGCGCTCCGGGATCAAGCCAGTAACATCGAGAGCAACTGGGGCCCTGATGGGACGATGCGTCTTCTGGCGCATACGGTCGTTGGCGGCCTGACAGGTGGAATTTCAGGCGCAGCCGGTGCCGCCGCAGGTACGCTGACGGCTCCCGCTGTGGGGGCCGCATTGAAAGATGCTGGCATCGATGCGGGTCTGGCAAAGGCGTTGACCGGTTTGTCGAGTACCTTGGTTGGGACGGCTGTTGGCGGAGTGGCGGGAGGGGCGGCCGCTTACAACGAGGTCACGAACAATTACCTCAAGCATGAAGAAGACGAGCAGAGACTGCGGAAGAAAGCGGCTTGTTCCTCCAGTCCAGATCCGTCTTCCTGCCGACGGGACGTGGAAAGAGCCTACAACCAGATCGGGCGGACACGTCAGCAGCGTACTTGCTCGGATGCGGATAGCTGTAGAGAGAATAAGCGGGAGGTCGAGGAAGATCTGCAGGCTACGACCGCGAGACAGTCGATCCTTGATCGGAAGCTGTATCAGGGGAAACTGACCGATGATGAAAAGGCCGAGTATTTTTCGAACGGGCAGCAAATCCAGTTGATGCAAGCGGCATTGCAGGAGGCCAATCGACAGTTCAGAGTAATCGTTCCGTTAAGTCAATGGACTTTGCAAGAGCGTGATGCCGCGCTGGCAGATGCATTGACGGCGGTCGGCGGGATAGGGCAGGTAGCGGCGATCGGTTCAGGAAAATCTGCACAAGGCACGAAGAGCAGCGCGGCCGATGCAGAGAAAGGCACGAAGACCAGTGCTACTGATCCAGAGCCGAGTACAAAGCCCGTCCCGGCTGAACCTGAGAAGGTAGTTGCAGAAAAAGGACCCAATGTAGAAGAGGGCAACAAGCCATCTGCAGATTATAGTGTTCAGGGTAAAGGCTACGGCGATGCCAGGTATTTTGGGACTGATGGGAAGGAGATTCCCGTTGGCCTGCCGTCTGCTGGTAAGGATCAAGT
The DNA here is from genome assembly GCF_057961335.1 of Herbaspirillum sp. Her4. Taxonomy (NCBI): domain Bacteria; kingdom Pseudomonadati; phylum Pseudomonadota; class Betaproteobacteria; order Burkholderiales; family Oxalobacteraceae; genus Herbaspirillum; species Herbaspirillum sp. Her4. Next base: position 2,174,542 of record NZ_CM176330.1, read on the forward strand.
CACCAGGAATCCGGTAGACACGCAACTTCCTAGTACGAATACTCTCGTTCTAACAGAGAAGGAGGCGCGAGCTTTAGGGGGAGAAAACAGGGGCTTGATTTACGTTGCAGAAAGTCCGCGAGGAAAGCAGGATGCTCAGGATTTTCAGGCTGGAACGAGCGGGGCATTCTCGGATTTGAATACGAAGAAGATGGCGGTTCCTGCGCTGCGATACGATAATCCCAACGAAAGAGGGGTCAATTTTATTAAGTTTGATGGCGTCGAGACTTCGAAGGACGGATCGATGCTACTTTTGCTTGATGCGAAAATTAAACTCCCATTATGGAGCGATTCAACTAAAAGAGAGATCTTGAATACAATGCAGCGTGTTAAAACCGCTATTGAGCAGAATCCTGGCTATAAGGTTGTATATGAGTTTCCTAACGCCAAGGTTGAACGCCAAGCGGCGGAATTTATTCGGGAAAGCCTTTTTGACGATATTGTTACCACCAGAGTGAGAAAGCCATGAGTTCAGAAAATATCAGGTTAAGACTTCATGCTCGTCCAGATAAAAACCAAACAATAACTGAGCGACATGCAAGAATCATGGAGGGGCTGTCCCGCTTGGAGGGCGTGCTGAGTATCGCGGGTTGCGAGATTCCATCAGCACCGGAATGTGGAGATGGACTGGTCGCTCTCTATTCAATAAAACCTCCCGTTAGAGGATTAAGAATTGCTGGGGATTATGCTTATAGGGGTGATAGATATATCTACGAAGATCGGGGGTCCTTCGACGAACATTTAATCTACGAATTCAAAATTTCAAATAAAAAAATAAATTATCGCCATGTCATAAATTCTGATTTTATTAAGGTGATAGAGGTTTTTTCTGGATATCGTGCTGGAGTTTTTTATGATGATTACGCATTCTCATATCAAGGAAGAGATGCATCGGATAATCCTATTTACTTTAAATTAAAAGAAGATAAGTCAATTAATGTTGATGGAAGAAATAGTATTTATACGTTGCATCCAGCTCAGTTCTGGGACTCAGAGCTTTGTCATCGTGCCCTAGGCTACGGGCCTGAGGAAGTCATCGCGAGACTTAAAGGAGTTTGCCCATTGGTTACTCCCGTGTTGGATGGGGTTTACATTGTTTTGAATGACGACCCGAAGATGACCTATGAGACCTATGTGGAGATGAATAGCACCATCAAGCCAATTTTAGGATTGATCTGATTTTTCTCTTAGAGGCTGTTGCGAAATTATTGTAAAAGTTTTTTTAACCGTGTCCAGAATATCGAGCCGCAAGCCGATGACAGGAAGGCTTCGTGGATATGAGCATAGCGTTCGTAACGAATCTTCAGGCGCCGAAACGAGTGCAGCCAAGCAATCGAGCGTTCGACCGGCCAACGGGTTTTACCAAGCCTGCTGCCATGGCGCGTAGATTTTTGCGAGCATCGGTTTGATGCCACGGGCTCGCAGGCGCTGACGGTGTTGCTCAGAACTGTAGCCTCGGTCACCTTGAACGATTTTCGGTTTGTGCAGAGGGCGTCCGCGCTTTCCTCGTATATGCGGAATCGCCTCGACAAGTGGGTCGAGCTGGGTAATGTCGTAGCGATTCGCGCCGGTCAGGATGACCGCGAGCGGGATGCCTTGCGCGTCGACGATGAGATTATGCTTACTGCCAAGTTTGCGCCGGTTCGTGGGATTCGGGCCTGTTATTTTTTTCGCCAGCATGGCCCGAATCGACGAGCTATCGACGAGAGCACGCGTCAAATCGACTTCACCACGTCGACGTAGTTCCGCGAGGAGCGTCTCGTGTATGCGTTGCCTCGAACTCCTGTATGTCGGCATCACCATCCCGGATCGTGCGTATATGCCCTTCGCGAAAGCAGATAGTTGATGAAGGCTTTAACAAATAGTGATTTGAGAGATCTACAGCAGAAAGTGGAAGCCTTGTCGGACAAGGCGGAGCCTCGTGCGACGCTAACGGTTCTGTTGAGATGGATTGAAAGTCATCAGGAGAAAATGATGAGCCCGCCTTTCAGCGACTATGGTCTTGATAAATTTTCTCAGTTCAAATTGGAAGATTATCCGGTATCGAAATCTTCATTACGGGGGAGAGAGTTAGAGCATTTTAGAAGGACAGTGAGCAAACTGAGTCTGAAAGATCTCGCCTTTGTAGCGATGTTCATTCGCGATTCATTAGAAGCATTGCTTATGCCTGAAGTCGATGGTGAGTGCCCAAGATGTAACGGTTATTCCATTGCGGTCTTCAAGAATAAATGCGATGGCAAGCTTCTGCTTCTATGCAAGACATGCGGATTTGGCTGGTATTTTGATGCCGCACAAGATACTGGCGGCAAGCGGGAATACGAATTTGCTACCGAGAGGGAGCTTCGCGAATACGGACTAGTTTAAGTCGCGAGGATTTTATAGATATGAGGTGCTGGAAGTTGCTATAAGCAACCGACGCAGGTCAAAGCTTCGAGAAAATAAGGAAATAAATGTCGATGGCCGTAACAACTTATTTACACTTTATCCAGCTCAGTTTTGGGTCTTAGAGCTTTGTCATCGCGCGCTAGGATATGGGCCTGAGAAAGTCATCGCGAGGCTTGAAGGAGTTTGCCCATTGGTTACTCCCGTGCTGGATGGCGTGTACGTTGTTCTGAATGATGATCCTCGAATGACTTATGACGAGTACGTGGAAATGAACAACACGATCAAGTCGATGTTGGGTTTGATCTAGTATTTGCCGTTGTGTGAAAACTATATAAATAGTTTTATCGAGTCAGTTCAGGATGCTGTTTCAATTGATTGTGTATCGGAGCAATACGTGCGTTTGACAGGTTTTCTGTTGATTGTCTTTATCCTGGCTTGGTTGTTGTGGAAGCCCAAGCCGGGCGGTGGCTTCGGTTTTCTGGGCAATGTGATTGTCGACGTCGTTGGAGATTTTCTGTTCCGCTGACATGCAGGCGCAGACACTGGCGGCTTCACCGGTAAAAAACTATCCCCCGATTTTCAAAAAACGCGTCGTGCTCATCGTCGATGTCTGGAAAGACGGCCACAGCCCTTGAGCGCAAGCATCCCGCTCACGCCGCCAGGCCGAACTCCTCCAGCGTATAAGGCTGCCGCTGCTGCAGCACCTCGCGCAATTCCATCGCCTTGCTGAACAGCCAGCCCTGCGCATGAATCTGCGGTGCGATGCTGCGTATGAGCTGCAATTGCTCTTCCGTCTCGATGCCCTCGATGACCACCTTCAGCTCCAGCTCGGTGGCCAGGCGCAGCAGGTTGGGGACCACCGAGCGCAGCGGTGAACCGGTGCTCAAGGCACTGGTGAAAAGCCGGTCGATCTTGATGCCGTCGAACTGCGCATAGGACAGATGCGACAGATTGGCACTGCCGGTACCGAAGTCATCGATCCAGATCGCAAAGCCCGCCTGGCGCAACAGCTCGATGTTCTGTGTGAAAGTGGCCGAACGGATGTCGGCACGCTCGGTGACTTCCAGATGCAATTGCGGACGCAGGCCCGGCGTGGCCGCCGTCAGTTCGAGCGCGAACTCGATGAAGTCCGCATCCTCGATGTCGGCCACCTCGGTATTGACCGCCAGCACCAGCATCGGATCGGCCTGCAGCAGATCCTGCATCTCGCGCAGCGCACGCGCCAGTACCACCTTCGCGAGCGCCGTGCTGAGCCGGTTTTGCGCCGCCAGCGGGACGAAGATGTCCGGGCCGATCTCGGGTTCATCCGCCGGGCGCCAGCGCGCCAGCGCTTCGTATCCCTTCAGGCTCAGGTCGCGCACGCAGACGATGGGCTGGTACAGCAGCACGATCTCGTCATTGGCGATGCCCTCGCGCAGCTTCTCCACGACACCCTGATTGCGGCGCAGGCGCAGATGCATCAGGTAGGCCAGCGCACCCAGCAGGAAACTGCCCGCCAGCAGCGCCACAAAACTCAAGGGCTGGGCCAGCGCAAACCAGTGCAGGCGCGCGCTTGCCTTGGCGCACAGGGCCATGTCGCGGCTGCATTCGGTGATGTCGATGCCGGGCAGCAGGTCCATCGCGCCGGCCGGGTTGTAGCGCAGGCCGTCGCGCTCGGCATAGGTGTGCGTGCCGTTGCCGTTGGTGATGCGCAGCGATACATCCTGATAGAAACGATTGAGATCGAAGGTCGAGGGCGAGGCGATGGCCAGGCTGCGGTTCAGGGCCACCAGGTTGGTCTGGTAATGCGTCTGCAGCACTTCCTGATGGCTCCACACGCTGAAGCCGCCGCGCGCATGATAGTGCGGCTCAGGCAGGCGGGTGAGCTTGTCCAGTTTGCCCCACAGCGCCGTACAGCGCACCACGCCCTGCTCGATGCGGCCCAGGTCGGCCACATAGCTGTTGGCATAGGTGATGTTGCGCAGGATGGTAAGGTCGCCCTCCGAGCACATCTCGAAGGGACTCGCTTCGGCCCGGCGCAGCGCATCGGCGGTGGCGCGTCCGGCGTCTTCCGCACGCTGCAAGGCCTGCATCGACGAGGCGTCGATGTGGCGGATCTCCGAAACGGTCAGCGCGAGCTGCGCCAGAAAGACGCCTCCGACCATGCTGGTGCAGGCCCAGAGGAGAATTTTCCAGGAGGAAACGCGCCGGAAGACTTTGCGATTCATTGCTGAGACAGTAATTATTTCGCGCAAGCTTAATTTAAAACCGCGTCTCCTTATTCGGTTTTTTTCGTTGGCGATTGTTTTGCATCGTGTTTTGCGACGATTTCCCAGCGCCCGGTAGGAACGCGCATCGCAAGTGATGCGCGCCATCCACGAATCTCGCCAGTCCTCGCTGCCACGCGGATTGGCTCACGCCATGCGCCATCGCGCCGGTCTCAGGAAGTGATCTTGACCGCGCGGCCGATGTAGAGGATGGGGCCGGTCGGACGGCCCGTGGGCGAGCCGTTACCCGGCTCCAGGGTGATCTCGAAGAGCTGGTCCGACTGCAGCGGTGGCAGCTTGTCCAACGGGACTTCCTGGGTCTTGCCAGGCTTGACGATGCCCAGCGAGACCGGGCCGTTCCAGTTGGCCCCCTTGGTCCAGAATTGCAGCGCCTTCTCCTGCGGCACGGTGGCCACGCCCAGAGGGATCAGGTTGAGGCGGCCGCTGCCACCGGTCTGTACCACCCAGCCGGGGGCCTTGTCCTGCGGCGCCACCAGCACCACCATGTAGGCCGGCGCACGCGTCGGCGGCTCGGCACGCAGCATGAGCACGGCCAGCAGCAGCGAGCAGGCCAGCGCCGCGCCGGTACTCCAGCGCCAGAATTGCACGCTCTCCCACCATGCATGCCAGCCGCCACGCTGACGTACCGGGGCCGGCATGGGCAGGCTGCGCTCGATGCGCTGCCACAGGCTGGCCGAGGGCTGCACCGGCTCGGCCAGTGCGGTCAGGGGATGCAGCTTGGTTTCCCATTCATCGACGGCGGCACGCAGTGCGCCGTCCGTGGCCAGGCGCTGTTCCACCGCCTGGCGCTGTGCGTGCGGCAGCGTGCCCAGCACGTACTGGGCCGCCAGCCATTGCAGTTCATCGTGTGATGCATTCATCCGATACACTCCCGCAGCGCGGCCAGGCCGCGCTTGATCCATGCCTTCACCGATCCCAGCGGCGCTTGCAGGCGCTCAGCGATTTCGCCATGGGTGCAGCCATCGACATAGGCGTAGACGATGCTGGCGCGTTTGGCATCGCTCAACTGGCCCAGGCACTCGTCCAGCCGGCCGAGGTCGGCTTGCCACTCGGGTGCATCCACGGCGGGCTCGGCGCGGTCGGCCAGTTCTTCCAGGTCATCACCGGCGGCGACTTCGTGCTGCATGGCGCGGATGCGATTGAGTGCCGTATGGCGTACTACCGTGTAGATCCATCCGCGTGCCGCTCCGCGCGCCGGGTCGAAGCTGGCGGCGCGGTTCCACAGATTGAGGAAGGCGTCATGCAGGACGTCCTCGGCCAGTGCGCGATCACGCACGATGCGCAAGGCCACCCCCAGCAGAGTGCGGCCCTCGTGTTCGTAAAGCGCCTGCAATGCACGGCGCTCGCCGCGCGCGCAGGCCAGCAGGGCGGCTTCATGATCGAAGGAGGCGGGGACGTCAGTCACGCGAAATCAGGCTCCGGTCGCAGGTTGCCCGGCCGGAACGTCCGGCCGGGGTGACCTGGATTATAGCGAGGTTATGGCGTGGATTACGCTCGCATCAGGAAGCCTTCCAGAAGATATAGTCGGCCTGATAGCCCACCTTCTGCTTGGCACCCGCCGAACCCATGTCGCAGCGATCAGCCGGTGCCACGCCACCCTTGGTGGCGACGCGCTGGATATAGGTCGTCTGCGTCATCGCACCCATGCCGGTAGCCGGATTGGCCTTGACCAGCTGATGCGGGATATTGCCGGTGCCAGCCGGGGCCACCGCGACCTGCGCACCGGTCACCTTGGATCCGTCGCTGCTCTCCCAGGTGGCCGGCGGGCCGTAGTAATGGCCGACCTGCATGCCGCTGCGATCCTTGAGCACGGCATCGGGGCCGACGAAGGTCCATTCGAACTGGCCGGGCATGTCCTTCTTGGCGCGGCATTCATAGAGGATCTCACCCACGCCCACGGTCTGCAGCACGACCTTGTTGCCGGCCGGGACCTTGACGGCGTCCGGCAGGCTGTCCTGCGAATACATGGTCGACATGGGCGCGCAGGCCGCCAGCGTGAGGGCCGCGGCCAGGGGCAGGGCGATACGGAGGGAACGGGTAGACAGGATGGCAGTTTGCATGATGGGCTCCTTGTTTCTTGAAATGGATGGTTGTCTCGTGCAGCCCGCCGCCGCATGCGCGACAACGGGGCTGACATGAGGTACTACCCGCGAGGAGCCGATCTGGATGCAGTGATTTGAAAATATTTTTTAAAAAAAGATGGGCGGGAGAATTGGTGAGTATTTTTAACGGGAAATTCTACTTCTCCCGCCGCAGCGCGAACACCGCACCCGCCAGCACGATGAAGCCGCCAATGATGGCTTTCTGCCAGGTACTGGGCACGCCGGCCAGGATCAGCACGTTGTTGATCAGGGTCACCAGCAGCACGCCCAGCAGCGTACCCACCACACTGCCATGGCCGCCCGTGATGCGCGCACCGCCCAGGACCACGGCGGCGATCACATCCAGCTCGCTGCCCACCAGGTCGAAGGGATTGGCCAGGCGTGTGCTGGAGACGTGCACGATGCCCGCCAGTCCTGACAGGAAACCGGCATAGCCGAACACGAACAGATGCACCGAACGCAATTTGTAGCCCAGCCGTTCGGCGATGGCCAGGCTGCCGCCCACGGCGTAGACGGCGCGCCCCATCAGGGTCTTGTTGAGCAGCCACCAGGTCAGCGCACTGGCCAGCACCAGCACCAGCACGGTGGCGGGCAGCACGGCGTGCAGGCCGCTGGCCGTGTCATGCCGCGCCAGGGCCAGCTTGCCGAACTGGTCCATGGCATGCGGCACGTTCATGAAGAACACGGTCCCGACGAAGGTCAGCAGGATGCCGCGATAGAGATACTGGGTACCGATGGTGACGATCAGCGAGGGCGCCTTGAGCCAGTCCACCAGCAGCCCGTTGAGCACACCCAGCGCGGTGCCGCCGGCCGCACCGGCCAGCAGGATGACGGCGATGTGCGTCTCCGGGAAATACGTCATCACGACCTTGGTGATGGAATACATGGTGAGCGCCGCGATGGCCGCGAAGGAGACGTCGATGCCACCGGCGGCCAGCACGATCATCACGCCCAGCGCAAACAGGCCCAGCGTGGTGCAGGCGCGCACGATGTCGAACAGCACCGCCAGCTGGAAGAAGGCGGGATTGATCAGGGCCACCGTCACCACCACCAGCAGGATCAGGACGAAGGTGAACAGCGAAGGGTTTTTCTTGAGCAGCGCACCTAGGCTGGCTGCCGCACTGCGCGGGGGCAGGGCGGGACTGGTGTCGGTGTGGGCGTTCTGGCGGGTCAAAGTGCTTGCATCCATGCTCGGTTCTCAATGTTCGTGGCTTTGTTCGGAGACCAGGTCGTGCGCGAGGTCGCTCTCGGACAAGCCCTCCACCTCGAAGCGGCGCACGATGCGTCCGCGCTTCATCAGCAGCAGGTTGTCGCAGTTCTGCAGCAGCTCGGGCAGGTCGTCGCTGATGAGGATGACGCCCATGCCCTGTTTTGCCAGGTCCTGGATGATGCGGTAGATGATGTCCTTGGAACCCACATCCACGCCCACCGTCGGCCCGTGCAGGATCAGCACGCGCGGATTGATGGCCAGCCAGCGGCCGATCAGCACGCGCTGCTGGTTGCCGCCGGAGAGCGACTGCACCGGACGATCCACGTCCGGGGTGGCGATCTGCAATTGCCTGACCGTGTCCACCGAGAAGCGCTGGCAGGCCGCCGCATCGAGTGCGCCGAACTTGCCGCGCATCTTGCGCAGGATGGTGGTGATGATGTTGTCGCGAATCGATTTGTCGAGGAACAGGCCTTCGCTGATGCGATCCTCGGGTACGTAGCCGATGCCATGCGTGATCGCATCGCCGGGCGCGCGCAGCGACAGTCTCTGTCCGTCCAGCACGATCTGTCCGCCATGCGCCGGTTCGACCCCGGCCAGCGCCAGGGCCAGTTCATTGCGGCCCGAATCAAGCAGGCCGGTGATGCCCAGGATCTCGCCTTCATGCAAGGTGAAGCTGACATCCTCGAAGGCGGCGCGACGCGTGAGGGCCGTGACTTCCAGGCGGGTCTTCTGCAATTGGGCGTCGACGCGATAGCGCTCCTCGCTCAACTGTTTGCCGGTCATCAGCTGGCCCAGCTGGGCCTTGGTGAAGGTCTGGATCGGTCCTTGCGCGACTTTTTCGCCATCGCGGAAAACGATGGCCTGGCCGCCGATGGCAAAGCATTCATCGAGCTTGTGGCTCACGAACAGCACCGCCACGCCATTGGCGCGCAGGCCGTTGATGACCTTGACCAGCGCATCGACTTCCTTCTGGGTGAGCGAGGTAGTCGGTTCATCCATGATGACCATGCGCGCGCTGGTGGCAATCGCGCGGGCGATGGCGATCAACTGGCGGGTGGCGATGGGCAGCTCGTCCACGCGCGTATCGAGAAACGCCGCCGTGGCCGGCAGATTGACCGCGCGCAGGGCGCGCGCCGCCGTGTCGTTCAGGGCGCCGCGATCGAACAGGCGTGCCAGCCGCCCCTGATGGCGCACCAACTGGGCGCTCAGGGCAACGTTCTCGGCCACGCTCATGTTGGGCAGCAGCGAGAGATCCTGATACACCGTCTCGATGCCCAGCGACAGCGAGGCCAGCGGCGTGAGTTCGGCCACGCGTTCGCCCTGGATGAAGATTTCTCCTTCGCTGGGCGGCTGGGCCCCGGCGATGATCTTGATCATGGTGCTTTTGCCGCAGCCGTTCTCGCCCAGCAGATGATAGATCTCGCCGGCGTGGATGGTCAGATCGATGCCGCGCAGGGCATGCACCCCGGCAAAGCGCTTGTGGATACCCTGCAGCCGCAGGAATTCCTGGGCAGGCGCGCCGTCGGGGCGGGAAGTGTCGTGAGTGCTCATAGTCCAACGCGATGACGAAGGACATCCGCCGTGGCCGGGATGATGATGCGGGCGCGCGGCGGATGTCCGGTGGGTCTGATCAGGCCGCGATCAGAACGCGTACTGCTTGTAGTTCTTCTTGTCCACTTCGACCCAGGCCTGGCCGGTGACGATCACGCCCACGCCCGGACCCTTCTTGACGCTGACCTTGTTGTAGCCGGGAATGCCCAGGTCCATGCCGTCGGTGATTTTCTTGCCCTGCACCAGCATCATGGCGGCCTTGTTCATGGCCAGGCCGGCATCCTTCGGATCCCAGAAGGCGATGCCACCCACGGCACCCGACTCCAGGAACTTGGCCGCTTCGCTCGGCAGGCCGGTGCCATAGACACAGACCTTGCCCTGCAGGCCGGCTTCTTCCACGGCGCGGCCGATACCCAGCACGTCGAGCGACGACGAACCCTGGAAGCCCTTGATGTCAGGATGCTTGCGCAGGATTTCCTTGGCCTTGGCGTAGGCCTTCTCGGCATCGTTGGCCGATTCGTTCTTGGCATCCACCAGGGTCATCTTGGGATACTTCTTGGCGGCATTGGAGGCGCCGCCATCAGCCCACTGCACCTGCGACTGGCTGCCCAGCGAACCGACCAGCGACGACCACTTGCCGGTCTCGCCCATGCAGGCGGCCAGGCGGTCATTCAGGCGTGCGCCATAGGCGGTGTTGTCGAAGGCTTCGATATCGACCAGGGTGTTCTTCTGGTTGTCGGCTTCATGGGTGACCACCTTGATGCCGCGATCCAAGGCGCGCTTCAAGACCGGCTCCAGGGTCGGTGGATCCATCGACACCACGGCGATGGCATCGACCTTCTTGGCCACCAGGTCTTCCACCAGGCGTTGCTGCTGGGCGGCATCCGATTGGGCCGGGCCGATCTGGCGCGTGGTCACGCCGGGATTGGCGGCAGCGAATTCCTTGACGCCCACTTCCATGCGGTTGAACCAGCTGATGCCGGTGATCTTGACCACGGTGACGATATCGATGGGTTTGTTCTGCGCCTGCAGCGCGCTGGCAAAGCCGATGGCTGCCAGAGCCGAACCCAGTACGCAAGCCGATTTCTTGTTCATCATGTCTCCAGTTTCCCCACTATGTGGATGGATCTTGACAGGCGGGGTGCTGTTCAAGACTTGCGCAATTGCGCGTTTGAATTCGGGAAAAAATCACGCCAGCTGACCCGCGCCGAGGCCAGGAAACACAGCAGCAGCAAGCCCCAGGCGCAGTCGCGGAAGAAGTTGGAAATCTCCAGCAGGTTGAAGGTCGAGGACAGCAGCTGCAGCGCCAGCGCCGAGAAGAACAGGCAGACCATGCGCCCGTAGCCGCCTTGCGGACGGATGCCGGCCATCACCGCGATCAGGATGGCGATGAGCAGGTAGGAGTTGCCATAGTCGGCCTTCACGCTGGCAGTGCGTGCGGCGATGATGACGCCGGCCACCGAAGCCAGCACGCCGCTCAAGGTGTAGGTGGCAAAGCGCAGGCGATTCTGCGAGATGCCCGCGTAACGTGCTGCGCGCGCATTGGTGCCCAGCAGGTAGAGCTTGATGCCGAACAGGCTGTAGCGCATCAGCCAGCCCACGGCCAGCAGCAGCGCGACGAAGATGATGAAGGGGATCGGCACGCCCAGCACCGATTCATTGCCGATGGCCGAGATCGGATCGACCACGCTGATGCGCAGGCTGGAGCCATTGGTCAGCACCACGGCCAGTCCGGTGAAGATCATCTGCGTGCCCAGCGTGCAGAGGATCGGCGTCAGATTGCCGCGCGAAATCAGCCAGCCGTTGAGCGCACCGCCCACCAGTCCGGTGACCAGTGCCACCGCGATGAAGCCCAGGGTATAGGTCCACGGTGCCGCATCGGGCGCGGCCACCAGCAGCGGCATGGTGGCTGCGGCCACGACGCCGGCCAGATTGGCCAGGCCGATGCCGGACAGATCGATGCCGCCATTGCCGGAGATCATCGCCAGCGCCACGCCGATGGCCAGCAGGCCCAGTTCAGGCAGCTGGCTGGCCATGGACTGGAAGTTGTAGAGGTCCAGGAAGTCGCCGCGCGAGAACACGGTGGCCACCAGCAGGATGGCCAGGTTGATGACCAGCAGGAACAGCAGTTGCGGGTCGGAGATCTTCAGTTTCATGGTAGGTTCACCTTGCGGGGGAATGTCATTGCGCCTGCGCCAGCGCACCGGCGTTGGCCTGCAGCAGCGCCAGCGCTTCCTGGCGGCTGGGCATGGACGGGGCGGTGCCGGGGCGGGTGACCGAAATGGCCGCCACCGCCGTGGCCAGCCGCGCGGCTTGTTCTGCGCTCATGCCTTCGGCCAGTCCGGCGGCGAACGCGCCGTTGAAGGCATCGCCCGCGCCGGCGGTCTCCACCACGGTGCCTGCGCACAGGGCCGGCAGATGCAGCGATTGCGAGCGGCTGTGCAGCAAGGCACCCTGCGCGCCCAGCGTGATGAGGGCGCAGCCCACGCCGCGTTCCAGCAGCACGTCGGCAGCGCGGCGCGCATCGTCGACGTTGTGGATTTCGATACCGGTCAGCAGGGCCGCTTCATGTTCATTGGGGGTGATGAAATCGCACAGGCCATAGATCTGCGGCGGGAAGTCCAGCGCCGGGGCCGGGTTGAAGACGGTGGTGGTGCCCGCCGCCCGGGCGATCTGCAGGCCGGTGAGCGCAGCCTCGGGCGGCTGCTCCAGCTGGGTGACGAAGACACTGGCCGCTTCGATGGCCTGGTGTTCGCGTTCCACATCTTGGGTGGACAGTTGCGAGGCGGCACCTGGTACCACGATGATGGCATTGTCGCCGCTGGCATCGTTGACGTAGATGAAGGCCGCCCCGGTGGGAGCATCCTCGATCACGCGCACATGCGGCGCGATGGTTTCCTGACGCCACAGCGAAAGCGCGAAGTCACCGAAGGAATCCTTGCCGATGGCCGAGATGAAGCGCACCGGCGCACCGACGCGCGCAGCGGCCACGGCCTGGTTGGAGCCCTTGCCGCCGGGCCCCATGGCGAAGCCGGTGCCGGCGATGGTCTGGCCCAGGCCGGGCATGCCCGGTGCGCGGAAAGCGAGGTCGGCCACGTAGATGCCCAGCACGGCCACGCCGGTCTTGTGCGAGAGAGAAGTCATGCTCACGCCTCCGGTGGCAACACACCTTTTTTGAGCAGGAAGCAGCCGTAGAAGCGGCGCTCGCCGGTGGCGATCACGCAATACGCTTTCTTGGCCGCTTCGTAGAAGGCGAAGCGCTCGATGGACCCGAGCGGACGTTCGCGGCCTTCAGCCTGGTTGACTTCGTGTTGCAGTTCCTGCTGTACCGGAGGGATGGTGGCGGGTTCGCCCATGATCTCCATGCGCCGCACCGGCTGCTCCACGGCATTGTCCAGCGGCAGCACCGAGAGGATGGCGCGCGCAGCGTCGGTGGTGCCCACGCCATCGATGCGCAGCACCTTGCCCAGCACCGTCTGTCGGGCCACCGAGTCGGCCGGGAAATTGGCGTCGCACAAGACCAGTTCGTCACCGTGGCCCATCGCGCGCAAGGCGTAGAGCACATCGGCGTTCAATAAAGGATGCAGATTTTTAAGCATGTCGTCTCCTGTGGATTTTATAAGTATGCTTATAGAATAAGTCTAAATCTTGTTGCTTGGGAGTCCTTGTTCAGCTTGATTGTTCACCGTAAAAAACTAATATTTCAAGATTTCATTTCTTTCGGTTTATTAGTCAGCATATCGTCAGGACTTCGTCAGGAAAACCGTATTGCGCTGAAGCACAAGGTTTTCATTCGCCATAAGGAATCCAGATGTTCTTGACGTGCGTGGCCTGACGCAGATATTCGCTGCCTTCAGCCTGTGCAGCATCGTGCCAGTCGGTGACCTCGCCGTGATCCACGAAGCAGCGCTTGAGATTGCCGACGGACAGCCGCTCGGCCGTCGCCGAGAACTCGGCCGGTCCGCGTACCCACAGGGCATCGACCTCGTCATGCTCGGCCAGTACGGTGAGCAGCTCGGCGCTCTTGCCGGTGACGATGTTGATGACACCGCCGGGCAGGTCGGAAGTATCGAGTACCTGATAGAGGTCGGTCGCGACAAGCGCTGCCTGCTGGCTCGGCACGGCCACCACGCGATTGCCCATGGCGATCAAGGGCGCCACCAGGCTGATGAAGGACAGCAGCGGCTGTTCTTCCGGACAGACCACGCCGACCACGCCGATGGCTTCCGGCATGGCCAGGGCCACGCCACGCAGGGGTGGCTGGTGCACGGCACCGTCGTACTTGTCGGCCCAGGCGCCATAGCTGAAGAGGCGCTTGATCGCGGCGTCCACTTCGGCCCGCGCGGCCTCGGCGGAGACGCCCGTGGTGAGGGCAATGCGGCGCGCGAATTCATCGGCGCGCGCTGACAGGTTTTCCGCGATGTAATACAGCCCCTGGGCGCGGCGATGGGCAGCTGCGCTGCTCCAGCCACCGGCCTTGACGGCAGCGGCGACAGCGTTGCGGATATCCTTGCGGTTGCCCAGGCCCACGTCTTCCAGACGTTCGCCACTGGCCGCGTGGCAAGGCATGGAGACTTCGCCATCCGGACGGACCTGCTTGCCGCCGATGTAGAGCTTGGCAGTGCGGTCGACCAGGCCGCCTTGCAGCGGAGAGTCCTTGCGCACGCTGGCCGGCGTGGCCGATGCAGTATTGCGTTGCGCGCGGTTCAGGCGATGGCGCGGCTTGAGGTATTCGTAGCAGCCTTCGCGTCCTCCTTCGCGGCCATAGCCGGATTCGCGTACGCCACCAAAACCGACGGCCGCATCAAACTGGTTGGTGCTGTTGATCCACACCACGCCCGCTTTCAACTGCGGGGCCACGCCCAAGGCCAGCCCGATGGTCTCGCTCCAGACGCTGGCGGCCAGTCCATAGCGGCTGTTGTTGGCCAATTGCACGGCTTCGTCGGGCGTGCGGAAACTCATCGCCACCAGCACCGGGCCAAAGATTTCCTCGGTGGCCACGGTGGCAGCGGGATGCACGCCGGTCAGCAACGTGGGCGGATAGAAGCAGCCGCCGGGCGGCACATCGAGCGCCACCTGATGGCACTGCGCACCTTCACGCACACCCTGCTCGACCAGGCGGCGCACGCGTTCCAACTGCACCGGGGAAATCAGCGCACCCATGTCGCTGCACTTGTCCAGCGGTGCGCCGATCTTGAGTTTTTCCATGCGCTTTTTGAGCCGCGCGATGAAGAGATCGTGAATGCCTTCCTGCACCAGCAACCTGCTACCGGCACAGCAGACCTGCCCTTGGTTGAACCAGATCGCATCGACCACGCCTTCAATGGCGGCATCGATATCGGCATCATCGAAGACGATGAAGGGCGACTTGCCGCCCAGCTCCAGCGTCAGCGACTTGCCGCTGCCGGCGGTCTGTGCGCGGATCAGGCGGCCCACTTCGGTGGAGCCGGTGAAGGCGATTTTCTGGATGCCGGGATGCGCGACGATGGCCGCGCCCGTGCTGCCATCGCCGGTGACGATGTTGAGCACGCCCGCTGGCAGCCCGGCCTGCTGTGCCAGTTCGGCAAAGAGCAGGGCCGTCAGCGAGGTGTCTTCGGCGGGTTTCAGGACCACCGTATTGCCCAGCGCCAGCGCCGGGGCGATCTTCCAGGCCAGCATCAGCAGCGGGAAATTCCACGGCACGATCTGGCCGACCACGCCCACCGGAACATGATCCGGGAATTCGCTTTCCTGCAGTTGCGCCCAGCCGGCGTAGTGATAGAAGTGACGCGCCACCAGCGGCACGTCCACATCGCGCGATTCGCGCAGCGGCTTGCCGTTGTCCATGGTCTCCAGCACGGCCAGCAGGCGGGCGTGGCGTTGCACGGTGCGGGCCAGCGCATAGAGGTGACGCGCACGGCCATGGCCGCCCAGCGCCTGCCACCCGGCCAGCGCGGCGTGGGCGGCGTTGACGGCGGCATCCACATCCGCCGCCGAGCCTTGCGTGAGGTGCGCCAGCCGCTTGCCGCTGGCCGGATCCAGATCTTCCAGCTGGCCGCCGGGCTGGGTGAAACGTCCCGCGATGAAGTGGCCGAACGAGGCCTCGTGGCTGGCCAGCCAGGCGCGGGCATCCTTGTCACTCTCGGGGGCGGGGCCGTAATCCATGGTGTCGAAATAGGTGGAAACGCTCATTGTGCTTGTCCGTGCAGGGTGGCTTAGCCGATGGCATGCCGGTTGAAGGCGGAGTAACGGCCGGTGACGTGGTGTTCCAGCTGGCGTTCGATATCGGCCAGCAGGCTGGAGGCTCCCACGCGGAACAGATCGGGTTGCAGCCAGTCGTCACCCAGTTCTTCCTTCATCAGCACCTGGTATTCGAGAACATCCTTGGCCGTGGCGACTCCGCCTGCGGGCTTGTAGCCGACTTTGATACCGGTCATCTCCTGGTACTGGCGGATCATGCGCAGCATCACCAGCGAGACCAGCGGCGTGGCGTTGACGCTTTCCTTGCCGGTGGAGGTCTTGATGAAATCAGCGCCCGCCATCATGCAGACCATCGAGGCCTTGGCGACGTTGCGCAGGGTCTTCAGTTCGCCGGTGGCGAGGATGGCCTTGACGTGGGCGTCGCCACAGGCCTGGCGGAAATCGCGCATCTCGCGGTAGAGCGCTTCCCAATTGCCGGTGAGCACGTGTTCGCGAGTAATGACGATGTCGATCTCGGCGGCACCATCGCGCACCGAGGCTTCGATTTCCTTGAGCTTCAGGGCGTGCGGATTGAGACCTCCCGGAAAGCCCGTCGACACCGCCGCCACCGGAATATTCTTTCCTTCCAGCGCTTCCACTGCCGTCTTCACGAAGCGGTGATAGACGCACACCGCACCCGTGGTCAGCCCGCGTGCCTGCATGCCCAGCGCCTCCAGCAGATCGGCGCGCACCGGATTGGCAGCCTTGGCGCACAGGCGGCGCACGCGTTGCGGGGTATCGTCGCCGGACAGCGTGGTGAGATCGATGCAGGTGATGGCCTTGAGCAGCCAGGCGGCCTGCGCATCCTTCTTGACCGAGCGGCGGCCCTTCAAGGTGGCGACGCGCTTTTCGGCGGCGCTCAGGTTGATGCGCAAGTGTTCGAAGGCGGCAGCGTCATAGGGCTGCACGCTGTTGCGCGGATGGCCGGCGGGCGCGCTATCCTCGCGCACGATGTCGGCCTCGCCCTGCGCACGGCGCAGGGAAGGGGTCTTGCTGGTCATGTTCATGGCTGCGTAACTTTTAGTTAATTACCGTAGGCTGGTGCCGACGGGCAGGTCTCTTCCATGTGCTGCTTGCGCTGGGTCAGGCTTGGCTCTTGCATGCATCGACGCCGTCCGCCGGCCTCGCTACAATGTGGCCCAACGCGCTAAATGTTTTGCAAATAACATTTAATGGCTGCAACGTTACATCCATAACTTTTAAGGCGCAACCTTTTTTTATCTGCAACATTTCCCGATCAGGAAAACGCCTCATGGCATCGATGACCCCGACGTCGACCGGAAAGCCGGTCCCTCAACCCACGCTGGGCGAACGCGCACGCGCCCAGCGGCTGTCGCGCATGCAGGACATGATCCGCGAGCAGGGCCCGACGCCGCTGGCGCGCATTGCCGAAGTGCTGGGAGTGACGGTGATGACGGTGCGGCGCGACCTGGCCGCCGACGATTCACCGCTGATCTGCCTCGGCGGGCATGTGCTGGAAAGCAGCCCCGGCGCTGGCGAGAACCGCTATTCGATCGACCGCGAAGCCGACCAGCACGCCCAGCGCAAGCGCCTGGCCTGCCAGCGCGCGGCGCAGCGGGTGCAGGAGGGGGACAGCATTTTCCTCGACTGCGGCACCACCATGACGCATCTGGCGGAGGCTTTGCCGGTTGATATCGGCCTGAGCGTGATTTGTTATTCCCTGAACATTGCCAACATCGTCAGCCAGCGTCCCAATACGCAGGTGATCCTGCTGGGCGGGCTGTATCACCCGTCATCGGCCTCGTTTGCGTCCGAAGAGGGCGTGGCCTATCTCAAGCGGCTGGGCGTGAACAAGGCCTTCCTGTCGGCGGGCGGGGTGGATGCGCGGCGCGGCGTGAGCTGTTCCAACTTCCACGAAGTGCCGATCAAGCAGGCGGCCATTGCCAGCGCGGCGGAGTGTTACGTGGTGATCGACCAGAGCAAGCTGGGCCGTTTTCGTCCGGCCTTCTACAGCACGCTGGAAGTGTTTTCGGGGATCGTGGTGGGCGGGACGCCGGAACAGGATCAGCTGGACCTGTTCTCGGACTTTCCCATCGAGGTGGTGGCAGGCTGAGAGCCGCCACCGGATTGATGCGCAGGCAGGTCAGTTGCGGGTGGCGATGGAGGGATAGTCGCCGCAGCCTTCCGGCCAGGGCGTGAGGATTTCATAGCCCTTGGCGGTGACCACCACCATGTGTTCCCACTGGGCCGACAGCGAGCCGTCAGCGGTCAGCACGGTCCAGCCGTCGTCGAGCTGGCGGGTGTGGCGCTTGCCGGCGTTGAGCATCGGTTCGATGGTGAAGATCATGCCTTCCTTGAGCGGCAGGCCGCTGTTGCGCTGGCCGTAGTGCAGCACTTGCGGTTCATCGTGGTAGATGGTGCCGATGCCGTGGCCGCAATATTCACGCACCACCGAGAAGCCGTCGCGCTGGGCCACGGTCTGGATCGCGTGGCCGACATCGCCCAGGGTCGCGCCCGGGCGCACTGCGCGGATGCCCGCGCACATGGCCTCGTAGGTGGTGTTGACCAGCTTGCGCGCGGTGGCGTTGGGGGAGCCGACGAAGTACATGCGGCTGCAGTCGCCGTACCAGCCATCCTTGATGACGGCGACGTCGATGTTGATGATGTCGCCATCCTTGAGTACCTGGCCGCCGGGGATGCCGTGGCAGATCACGTCGTTGACGGAACTGCAGATGGTCTTGGGGAAGCCGTGGTAGCCGATGTTGGCCGGGGTGGCCTGCTGTACCTTGACGATGTGGTCATGGCAGATGCGGTCCAGTTCGTCGGTGGTGACACCGGCCTTGACGTGCTCGGCCACGATATGCAGCACTTCGGCCGCCAGTTGCCCGGCCACGCGGGCCTGGGCGATTTCTGCGGCGTTGCGCAGCTTCACTTTTCTCATGCTTGTCTGTTCGGTGGGTGCTGCGCGGTGCGCAGCGGTCGTTCGGGCGACTATTTTAGCCGGGCTGGCAGACGGCTGCCGCATCGGCACCCGGTAATGGCGATTTTTCGAGGCGCGGCGCAGACTTTTTTCCACAGCCGTGCTGACGCGGACTTGTCAGTAGAATCGATGCAGACCGCATGATTCATTCATCGCATTGATCAATCCAACAGCATCACCAACCAACACGAACCCATGGAACTGAGGCAACTGCGCCAATTCATCGCGCTGGCAGAAGAAAAAAGTTTTACCCGGGCAGCCACGCGCTGCCATGTGGTGCAATCGGCCCTGTCGTCCTCGATCCGCCTGCTGGAAGAAGAACTGGCGGCAGCGCTATTCGTGCGCACCACGCGCCGGGTGGAGCTGACGGCGGCCGGCGAGGCTTTCCTGGAGAGTGCCCGCCGTTCACTGGCGGCGCTGGAACAGGGGGCCACCAACGTGGCCGACGTCAATGCCATGCGGCGTGGCCGGCTGTCCATCGGCACGGTGCAGAGCCTGCCCTCCTTCGTCGATCTGCCGGCGCTGCTGGCGCGTTTCCACCGCCGCCATCCGGCGGTGGAGGTGCGGCTGTGCCAGGGCGCGGCCGGCGAGCTGAATGAAAAGATCGATGCCCGCCAGCTGGACCTGGCCATCCTGCCCATCGAGGAGAGCGGGGAGGGTTTGCAGCAACACATCATCGCCTGCGACGAACTGGTACTGGCCTGCCATGCCAGCCATCGGCTGTCCAAGGCGCGTTCGGTGACACTGGAACAACTGGCCGGCGAGGGCTTCGTCGATTTCGAAACCGGGCTGGGTACGCGTGCATTGGTGGATCGCGGCTTTGCGGAAGCAGGCTTGCGGCGTCGCGTGGCCTTCGAGGTCAGTGATCTGGTGACCTTGCTTGACCTGGTCGGGCATGGACTGGGCGTGGCGCTGTTGCCGCGCGATCTGGTGCATGCACGGCGTGGCAAGCTGGCCAACGTCAAGCTGCGCGGAGTGGAGCTGTGCTGGGAGCTGGTGGTCACGCACAAGGCTGCGGCCCGCAATGGCGTGCTGGTGCTGGATGCGGCACCCGCAGCGTTTCTGGAGTTGTTGATGGAGCAGGCGCAGGCCCGGGAACAAAACTGAATCAGCGCCCCGGCAGCAGCGCCTGCTCCGCCAGCTCGGCCCATCCTTCCGGATGTTCGCTGGCCTGCATGGAGCGGGCAATGGCGTGGCAGCGTTGCGCCACGTCAGGCGCTGCGAGCAGGCGCGCCAGCGCTGCTTGCAGGCGTGCTGCGGAAAGGCGTTTGGCCGGAATGATCTCGCCCACCCCCAGCCGTCTGACCCGACAGGCATTGTCGAACTGATCGTAGGCAAACGGCACCACCAGCTGCGGTATGCCTGCCCGCAAGGCAGCAGCGGTGGTGCCGATACCGCCGTGATGGACGATGGCGGCCACCTCCGGCAGCAGGGCATCGAAGCTCACATAGGACTGCCACAGCACGCCCTCGGGCAAGACCGCCGCCAGTTGTTCGCGATGCCGGGTCACCAGCAGTGCGCGGCGGCCCAGGGCCTGTGCAGCCCGTACAGCGCTGGCGAAGAACTGAGCGGCATGCTGGTGGCCGGAGCCTGGCGTAAAGACGATGGGTGCCGGACCAGTGTCGAGAAACTGCCGCAGGGCCGGTGTCCAGTCCGATGGCGAAGGCGGTGAAGGTGGCGGAAATTGTCCGCTCAGGAAAGGCTGCGGCCAATCTGGCTGGGCTGCGCAGAACCAGTCCGGGAACAATCCCAGCGATGCATCCGGTGCCTGCATCACGTGCGCAAAGAAATGCGCCACCGGCGGCAATCCCAGCCTGGCCCGCACGGCATTGAGCGCGGGCAGCGCGGGCGGATCGATCATCCAGCGGTGCGCCAGTGACCACAGGGTCTTGCGCCAGGGCAGCGGCAGCCAGCCGGGGACGGGCAGCGATCCCATGGCCAGCAGGTCATGGCTGCTGCACAGGTTGGAGGGGGCGAGATAGGTGGCGACGATGCGCAGTCCGGGGCGCAGGGTGCGCGCAATGTCAGCCGCCGGGACCAGCAAGGGATGGCTGAGGATGACGCACTCTTCCTCTGCAGGCAATTGAGCCACCAGCTGGTGCAGGCAATCGATGTAGGGTACGGCGGCCCGGCAGATCACCTGCCAGCCCCGGCGCTCATCCCACAGGTCCGGATTGGCCAGCACGGCCTGGAATTCTTCAACGCTGCCCAGGGGATAGCAGGACAGTCCCGCTTGCTCGAACAAGGCCGCATGAAAACGCGGCACCACCATCAGTACCCGATGTCCCCGCGCTTGCAGGCCGAGACCGAGCGAGAGGAAGGGCAGCATGTCGCCGGTGGTGCCGGTGGTGGCGAGGATCAGCAGGGGGGCTGGGCGGGCAGGCGCTGGCATGGGTGGTTTGGGGGCGAAATGAAGAAGGCTTCAGGGGTGCGCGCCACTGTAGCCGATTTCGCTTGCCCTCGCCGTCGTCAGATGAAGCGTTTGACCGCTCGAGGCCCGACCAGCGCCACCACCATCATCACCAGCGCTACCCCCACGAAGCTCACCCGCAGCCCCAGGTGCTCGGCCACGCCCCCGATGCACACCGGCCCCAGCAGCATGCCGACATAGGCGAAGCGCGCCACGGCGGCGATGCTCTCGGCAGCCGGCATGCCCGGTACGCGTGCTGCGGCCAAGAAGAAGATCGGCATCAGGTTGGCGATGCCCAGCCCGGCCAGCAGCAGGCCGGCCATGGTCGCCAGCGGTGTCGGCAAGGCCGCCGCCAGCGCGATGCCGGCAGCCCCTGCCACCCCGCTCCAGAGCAGCGTACGCAGGCCGCCGATGCGTACACGGATGCGGTCGCCGGTCAGCCGCCCGGCCGCCATGCCGGTAGAAAACGCGGCGTAGCTGTAGCTGACCCAGGCGGCGGGCGACTGGGCGATGTCGCGCATGTACACGGCGGCCCAGTCATACATGCCGCCTTCGCACATGAGTGCCAGGAAGGAGATCACGCCCAGCAACAGGACCATGCGGCGGGCGGATTTGTCGGTGCCGGGCGTGCTCGCGGTTTCATCATGGACATCGTCGGGCAAGGCGAAGGGGCCGATGGACAAGGCTACCGACAGCGTCACCGCCGCCACCAGCGCGGCATGCGCCAGGGGCGACAGGCCGGGCAGGGCGCCCAGCGCCGAGCCGGCGATGCCGCCGATGCTGAACATGGCGTGCAGGGTGGACATGATGGGCCGGCTGCGGCCGTTTTCCACCAGCGCGGCCTGGACCGACATGGCCACGTCGAAGGCGGCCATGGCGCTGCCGAACACCAGCAGCAGCGCCACCAGCATCCAGAACTGCGGGGCCAGCGGGATCAGCAGCAGCGTGGCCGCGTAGAGCATGCCGGCCTGGCGCAGGGCGCGCGCGCTGCCCACGCGCGCGATCCATTTGCCGGACTGGCCCATGGTCAGCAGGGCACCGCCGGCCACCGCCAGCATGGCCAGCGACAGCACCGCATCCGACAGGGCGAAGCGATCCTTCACCGAGGGAATCAGGATGCCCCAGGTGGCAAAGGTTGCCCCGTTGACGAAGAACTGCGCCATGGTGGCACGGGTGGCGTTGCGGATGCGGTGCGGGTGGAAAGCGGGTGCGGATGAGCTGCCTGAATGCATGGAGAGGTCTGGCGAAAGTCAAAGATGGTCACTTTGCCAGTTTTTGATTCATTCGTTAAATGGATTATTCAGATCAGCTTGATCGATTCCACAGATGAATGCGGCTGCTCTCGCTACAGAGCAGTGGGGCGTGCCTTTCTGAATTTCACTGAAAAGGGGATTTTCAGCGTTTGCTGAACCCCCCCATTCTGGTGAAATGTCGCTTCGGATTCTTGTCGGAGGCAATCTCTCCCCTGATTCAAACCACGCAAAAAAAACCCGGCCAGCTTGCGCCGGACCGGGTTGAGGGACTACCGAGGAGGAAGTTTCGGCTTATCGCTTTACCATTCGGCAAAGCTGCCATCCTTGTGGCGCCAGATCGGGTTGCGCCAGCGGTGGCCGACTTCGGCGCGCTGACGGACATACTCTTCGTTGATCTCGACGCCCAGGCCTGGGCCTTGCGGGATCTTGACGTAGCCGTCTTCATACGCGAACACGTTCTTGTCGCGGATGTAGTCCAGCAGGTCATTGCTTTCGTTGTAGTGAATGCCCAGGCTCTGCTCCTGGATGAAGGCGTTGTAGCTGCCGGCATCGACCTGCAGGCAGGAGGCCAGCGCGATCGGGCCCAGCGGGCAGTGCAGCGCCAGCGCCACGTCGTAGGCTTCGGCCATCATGGCGATCTTGCGGGTCTCGGTGATGCCGCCGGCGTGCGAGACGTCCGGCTGGATGATGTCCACATAGCCCTCGGAGAGGATGCGCTTGAAATCCCAGCGCGAATACAGGCGCTCGCCCAGGGCGATCGGGGTCGAGGTCAGGTGGGCGATTTCCTTCAGGGCTTCCGAGTTCTCCGACAGCACCGGCTCTTCGATGAACATCAGCTTGTACGGCTCCAGTTCCTTGATCAGGACCTTGGCCATAGGCTTGTGCACGCGGCCGTGGAAGTCCACGCCGATGCCCACGTTTGGGCCCACGGCTTCACGCACCGCTTGCACGTTGGCCAGGGTCAGTTCGATCTTGTCGTGGCTGTCGATGAATTGCAGTTCTTCGGTGCCGTTCATCTTCACGGCAGTAAAGCCACGGGCCACGGCGTTCTTGGCCGCCGCTGCAGTATCGGCCGGACGGTCGCCGCCAATCCAGGAATAGACGCGAATCGAGTTGCGCACCGCGCCGCCGAGCAGCTGGTGCACCGGCACGCCCAGGGCCTTGCCCTTGATGTCCCACAGGGCCTGGTCAATGCCGGCCAGGGCGCTCATGTGGATGGCACCACCGCGATAGAAGCCGCCGCGATAGAGCACGGTCCAGTGGTCTTCGATGTTGCGCGGGTCCTTGCCGACCAGGTAGTCGGCCAGTTCGTCCACGGCCGCCGCGACGGTGTGCGCGCGGCCTTCCACGATGGGCTCGCCCCAGCCGACGATGCCTTCGTCAGTCTCGATCTTGAGGAAGCACCAGCGCGGGGGCACGATGAAGGTGGAGATCTTGGTGATTTTCATTGTTCGGTCCGGTTATGCGTTTAATCTGTTCTGTAGATGAATGATCGCTGTGCGATCGGTGACAACGATGAATCTGGTGTGCGGGAAATCAGCCCAGCGCCTTCCAGGCCGCCACGAAGGCCTGTGCACGCTGGCGCACTGCGTCGGCGGACAGGCCCGGCGTGTAGAGCGCCGATCCCAGGCCGAAGCCGGAGGCACCGGCCGCACGGAACACGGCCATGCCTTCCGGCGTGATACCACCGACCGGCAGCAGCGCGATGTCGCGGGCGATCACGGCACGCCAGGCCTTGACCGCCTGGGGACCCAGCTGTTCGGCCGGGAACATCTTGAGTACGTCAGCGCCGTTGTCCAGCGCCGCAAAGGCTTCGGTCACGGTGGCCACGCCCGGTGCGCTGTACAGGCCGGCATCGCGCGCGGCACGAATCACGGCGCCATCGCTGTGCGGCATGACGATCAGCTCGCCGCCGGCATTCTTGACGTCTTGCACCAGCGCGGGCTTCAGGACCGTACCGGCACCGACGATGCAGTCCGCCGGCAGGCTCTTGCGCAGGATGCTGATGCTGGCCAGCGGTTCGGGCGAATTCAGCGGGACTTCGATGATGCGAAAGCCGCTCTCGTAGAGGGCCGCGCCGATGGCTTCGGCTTCCTCATTGCGCACGCCGCGCAGAATGGCAATCATGCCGGTGCTGCGCAGGGCGTCGTGGAATCGTTGGGAATGGGTGCTCATGGTCTTTTGTCCGGGTGCGTCGTAGGTGGTGCAGTAAAGGGGGCGATCAGGCCAGCAGGCCGGCGTGCTGCGCCAGGATCCACAGGCCCGCTTCGGTGGCGGCACCGGCCTCGGCGGCCGGGCCCAGTCCATACAGGTCCAGCGCCAGCTGGTAGCGGCGGCACAGGCCCGGGTCGCCGATCAGGACGATGGCCGGCGTGGTCGGATACAGATTCTTCAGGGCGGCGATCTCGTGGCCGATCAACAGGCCCGAGAGATAGTCGGGCTGCGCCTCGGCCGCCAGTTCACCGGTCAGGCCCAGGGTGCGGCTGCTGAAGATGTTGGAGAGCACGCCGCTCTTGCCTTGTGCGGTCCTGGCCACGCCGGCACCGCGCAGGAAGGCTTCGTCATCGGCCACCTCCGGTTTTTGCATGGTGCGGCCGAGGATGGTGTGGCCGCACAGCGCGCCATAGACTTCGCCGGTCATGAAAGTATCGAAATGTTCGATGCGGCCCTCGACCACGCGCACCCACTTCGAATGGGTGCCGGGCAGGCCGATCAGCAGCTCGCGCTCGGTACGGGTCTGCAGGGCACCGATGACCTGAGTCTCTTCGCCGCGCATCACATTGGGCAGGGCTCCGGCTTCCAGCAGGCCCGGCACGATCCACAGCGGACGGCCGAGGCCGGTGTCGACTTCGGTCAGCTGGCTGCCAATCAGCGCGGGGGCCAGCGGCACGTTCAGATAGGCGGCTTCACGCCAGCCCTGCTTGCTGCCGACCATGCCGGCCGCGATCAGCGGGGCGTCGGGCGCGGCCTTGAGCCAGTCGCCGCAGGCGGCTTCCAGCGCGGCGCGGTAGGGGGCGTGGGCATCTTCGCCGTGGCCCACGGCCGGCAGGTTCATGATGCCCCAGGGATGGGCGCGGCGCTCCACCACCTGGCCGCTGCGATCGAAACGATAGCAGCGCAGCGAGGAGGTCCCCCAGTCGAGGGCAATCAGGGCGCAGTCTTGATTCAGTGCTTGGTTCATCGTCATTCTTTGCCGGCGTCAGCGCGCCAGGCTTGTCTGTTGGGTGGTGGCACGGACTGGCTCCTGGGCGATCTCGCAGACCGTGAAGCGGGTCAGCAGCACCATGTCTTCTCCCGGTGCCAGCGCGATCAGGCCGGGCTGGTTCGGCTGGTGGAAGGCATCGATGGGATGCGTGACCGGTTCCAGGCAGAAATACGGCAGGCCATTGGGGCGGAACATCAGTACATAGCCGCTGCGATCCGTGGTGTGCATCTGCAGGCGCAGGCCGCGTGCCGGATCCTCGATCATGGCCAGACCGTCCCAGCCTTCGAAGCAGTTGTCGATCAGGCCGCCTTGCAGCGAGGCGGCGCGGTTGTAGTCCCAGCCGCTCGGCAGTTCCCGCGAGAAACCGGTAGGGATGCGGTCCGGCCCGGAGAGCCACACGCCGCGCGAACGGAATTGCAGGCGGGTTTGCGCGTCATGCAGGAAATACGGATGCAGGCCCAGGCCGTAGGGCAGGGTCTCTTCGCCCGTATTGGTCACGCGCAGTTCGATTTCCAGCGCGTTCTCGCGCAGGGTCAGTACCTGCCGCGCACGATAGACATAGGGGTTGCCGTCGCAGCGATGCGAATCCAGTTCCAGCGCCATGCGGTCGTCGGCCTGGGACACGATGGTCCAGGCCTGGCGCCAGCTGTCGCCGTGGATGGGATAGGGTTCGCCGGGACGATTGGGGCTCAGCGGATAATGCTTGCCGTTGAAATCGAAGCCGCCGCCGGTGATGCGGTTGGACCAGGGCAGCAGCGGGAAGCACGCGGTCGCGTACAGCTTTTCCGGGTCGGCACTCCAGGGGCGCAGCAGCGGCAGCCACTTGCGGTCACGCTGCCATTCCCAGCCGGCCAGTGCGCCGCCCAGCGTCGGCAGCACGTGCAGACGCTGGCGCCCTGATTGCAGGGTATGGATTTCCGGCAGCCCCTGGGAGCCTGCACGTTGGGCATCGCTTGCTCGGGATGGCATGGTGTCTCGTATCTTGTTATGGAGTGCTGCGTGCATCGTGGGCACGGGAACGCGTTGTCCATCGCGTCGTCCCCCTTGGGGCTGTCTGAAGTCGTCGGCAGGAAGAAGGAGTTGGCTCACGTGGGTTCGCGCCCGGTCTTCATGCAGTGCGCTTCAAAAAAAATCTGGCTGATCCTATCACCGCACTCCGATAGGGAATAATGAAAAAATCATCGCAAACGATATCAAAAATGCGCGCCGTCCGCAGTGAGGCAGGCAGTGAGGCAGCATGCGTGGCCGGCATGCGCCAGCTCGATGCACAGGCGGGGCGCGCTGCCCCAACGATGTGCGAAACGATATCGAAAAACATTAAAAATTCATTGGATGCGAATTGGTCGCTTGCCTAATATGGAGCGCGAATCAAGGACGATCAGGGCTGTCCGCGATTCCAACCGCACCGCGCCGCTTCCAATCCATACCTACAAGTCAAACGCATTCCGGCGCAGCGCACCCCACGCATAGAACAAAGGGAAGTCCACAATTCCCTGTCAACGGAGACTGACAATGAATTCGAAGAGAAGAGCGCTTCTGGGCGCAGCCATTTGCATGAGCCTGGGTAGCGCCGTGAGCTTCCCCGCCTTTGCCGCCGACAAACCACTGACCATGGGCTTCTCCCAGGTGGGTGCCGAAAGTGAATGGCGCACCGCCAATACCGTATCGATCAAGGATGCCGCCAAGCAGGCCGGCGTCAACCTGAAATTTGCCGACGCCCAGCAGAAGCAGGAAAACCAGGTCAAGGCAATCCGCTCCTTCATCGCGCAAAAGGTCGACGTGATCGCCTTCTCGCCGGTGGTGGAATCGGGCTGGGAAACCGTGCTGCGTGAAGCCAAGGCCGCCAAGATTCCGGTCATCCTGACCGACCGCGCCGTCAACGTTTCTGACAAGTCGCTGTATGTCACCTTCATCGGTTCGGACTTCGTGGAAGAAGGCCGCCGCGCTGGTCGCTGGCTGCTGGACAAGGCCAAGTCCATGCCCGCCGGCGACATCAACATCGTCGAACTGCAAGGCACCGTCGGTTCGGCACCGGCCATCGACCGCAAGGCCGGTTTCGAGGAAGTCATCAAGAGCGAACCGCGCCTGAAGATCATCCGCTCGCAGACCGGCGACTTCACCCGCGCCAAGGGCAAGGAAGTGATGGAAGCCTTCCTCAAGGCCGAGGGCAAGAAGATCAACGTGCTCTACGCCCACAATGACGACATGGCCATCGGCGCCATCCAGGCCATCGAAGAAGCAGGCCTCAAGCCGGGCAAGGACATCACCATCATCTCCATCGATGGCGTCAAGGGTGCCTTCGAAGCCATGATGGCCGGCAAGCTCAATGTCACCGTCGAATGCAGCCCGCTGCTGGGCCCGCAACTGATGCAGATCGCCAAGGACATCAAGGCCGGCAAGGAAGTCCCCAAGCGCATCACCACCGAGGAAGGCATCTTCCCGGCGGAAGTGGCTGCCAAGGAATTCCCGAACCGCAAGTATTGATGCCTGCATGACGGCAGCGCGCGCACTGGATTGCCCAGGGCGCGCGCGCTGCTGGTGTGGCCTGATGGGAGTGCGCAAGACGGCGCGCGCCCATCAGGATTCCGATGCTTCTGATGGAGTTGCGATGACGATGTCTGTCGGGACGCAGGCGCGTCCCATGCTGGAATTGAGCGGTATCCACAAGGCATTCGCGGGCGTGAAGGCGCTCACTGATGTCGGCCTGCGGCTGTTCCCGGGGGAAGTGCATACCCTGATGGGACAGAATGGCGCAGGCAAGTCCACGCTGATCAAGGTCTTGACCGGCGTGCATGAACCCGATGCAGGCAAGATCGAACTGGATGGCCGCGCCATTGCGCCGGCCTCTACCCTGGAGGCGCAGTCGCTGGGCATCAGCACGGTCTACCAGGAGGTCAACCTGTGTCCCAATCTTTCCGTGGCCGAGAACATCTTCGTCGGCCGCTATCCCCGCCGTTTCGGCCGCATCGACTGGAAGAGCGTGCATGCACAGTCGAAGCAATTGCTGCAGCAGTTGCAGATCGACATCGATGTCGGCGCGCTGCTTTCGTCCTATCCGCTGGCGATCCAGCAGATGGTGGCGATCTCGCGTGCGCTCTCGGTCTCGGCCAAGGTGCTCATTCTCGATGAGCCGACCTCCAGCCTGGACGAAGCCGAGGTCCAGCAACTCTTCAAGGTGCTGCGCCGCCTGCGCGAGCAGGGGATGGCGATTCTTTTCGTGACCCACTTCCTGGACCAGACCTACGACATCTCGGATCGCATTACCGTGCTGCGCAATGGCGTGCGCGAAGGCGAATATCTGGTCGGCGATTTGTCGCGCCTGGATCTGGTCAACAAGATGGTGGGCGTGACCGCCGTCGATCATCGCAAGGTGGAAGCGGGTGCCGAGGCACTGGCGGCCGGCTTGTCTGCCGATGAAGCCGGCAAGGGCGAGGTCTTCCTGCAGGCGGATGGTTTCGGCCGGCGTGGCGTGCTGTCCCCGCAGGACCTGGAATTGCGGCGCGGTGAAGTCTTCGGCCTGTGCGGTTTGCTCGGTTCCGGACGGACCGAGATGGCGCGCCTGCTGTTCGGTGCCGACCGCGCCGATTGCGGGCAATTGCGCATCGAAGGCCGCAGCGTGAAGCTCGACAATCCGCGTGATGCGATTGCGACGGGCATCGGTTTCTGTTCGGAGGATCGCAAGAAGGAGGGCGCGATCCTCGAACTCTCCGTGCGCGAAAACATCATCCTCGCGCTGCAGGCGCGCCAAGGGCTGTTCCGCGTGCTGCCGCGCAAGCGCCAGAACCAGATCGCCGCCGATTACGTCAAGTGGCTCGGCATCAAGACGGCTGATCTGGAGACGCCCATCGGCCTGCTCTCCGGCGGCAACCAGCAGAAGGCCTTGCTGGCACGCTGGCTGGCCACCGATCCGGGCATGCTGATCCTGGATGAACCCACGCGCGGCATCGATGTGCGGGCCAAGCAGGAGATCATGGATTTCGTCATCGCCATGTGCCGCAAGGGCATGTCCATTCTTTTCATTTCCTCGGAAATTCCCGAGGTCCTGCGCTGCAGCGACCGCATGCTGGTGCTGCGTGACCGCCGCGCCTGCGGCGAGTACCGTCGCGGTGAGCTCGATGAGCAATCGGTCTTGCAGGTGATCGCGGGAGAGGCCGCATGAGTGCATCCATGGATTCCAAACTGATTCCCGACAGCGCCGCCAGCGGCAGCGCGCCGGCTTTTGCAGCACTGCTGCGTCATCCGCTGGTGCGTCCCCTGGCAGCGCTGGCCTTGCTGCTGCTGATCGATTTCCTGCTGGTGCCGGGCTTCTTCAAGCTGGAGATCAAGGACGGCCACCTGTATGGCGCACTGATCGACATCATCAACCGTGCCGCCCCGCTGATGCTGGCAGCGCTCGGCATGACGCTGGTGATCGCCACGCGCGGGGTGGACATTTCGGTGGGCGCGGTGGTGGCCATCTCCGGTGCCGTTGCGGCCGTTCTCATCGGCGGCAAGATGGTGGTGGTCAATGGTGTCTCCGAATACGTCAGCAACGTGCCGATGGTGTGGGCCCTGTGCGCGGCGATGGGTGCGGCACTGCTGTGCGGTGCCTGGAACGGCTTGCTGGTGGCCGGTCTCGGGCTGCAGCCCATCATCGCCACGCTCATCCTGATGGTGGCCGGACGCGGGCTGGCGCAGCTGCTCACCGATGGCCAGATCGTGACGGTGTATTACAAGCCCTTCTTCTTCCTGGGCGGTGGCTACCTGTTCGGCTTGCCGTTCTCGCTCTATATCGCCGGGGCCATGTTCCTGCTGCTGGCATTGCTGATGAAGAAGACCGCGCTGGGGCTGTTCATCCAGTCGGTCGGCATCAATCCGGTGGCCTCGCGCCTGGCCGGCATCCGTACTGCCGCGCTGATCTTCTTCGTCTACATGTTCTGCAGTGCCTGCGCCGGGTTGGCGGGACTGATGATCGCCTCCAACATCAAGAGCGCCGACGCCAACAACGCCGGCCTGCTGCTGGAACTGGATGCGATCCTGGCCGTGACCCTGGGTGGCACCTCGCTGGCCGGGGGCAAGTTCAGCCTGGTGGGCAGCGTCATCGGTGCGCTCATCATCCAGACGCTGACTTATACGATCTATTCGCTGGGGGTGCCGCCGGAAGTCAATATGGTGGTCAAGTCCATCGTGGTGTTCCTGGTCTGCCTGTCGCAGTCGCCGGAATTCCGCCGCATGTTGAGGATGTCCAAATCATGATGCTTGCTTCTTCCTTGCGGCGCGCTTCGCACGCGCCGTGGTTCACCTCCATGGTTACGGTGGCGCTGCTGGTGCTGATGCTGGTCATCGGGGCGTTTGGCTACGATGGCTTCCTGTCGCCGCAGGTGATGCTGAACCTGCTGATCGACAATGCCTTCCTGCTGGTGGTGGCCATCGGCATGACCTTCGTCATTCTCTCCGGCGGCATTGACCTCTCCGTCGGGTCGGTGCTGGCGCTGACCACCATGGTGGCGGCTTTCCTGCTGCAGAACTGGCACTGGCCGCCGCTGCTGGTGATTGCGACCGTCCTGCTGATGGGCGCGGGCTTCGGTGCGGCGATGGGCGCGATGATCCATTACTTCAAACTGCAGGCCTTCATCGTCACGCTGGCAGGGATGTTCCTGGCGCGCGGACTGTGCTACCTCATCAGCATCAATTCCATCACCATCGATGAGCCGCTGTTCGTGGAACTGTCGCAGTCGCGGCTGGAGTTCGGCGGACTGTTCATCTCGCCCAGCGTGGTCATTGCCCTGATCGTGCTGGCCGTGGCGATCTGGATGGCGCATGGTACCCGTTTCGGCCGTGCCGTCTACGCCATCGGCGGCAGCGAGAGCTCGGCGCTGCTGATGGGCTTGCCGGTCGGACGCACCAAGGTTCTGGTATATGCCTTCAGCGGATTCTGTGCATCGGTGGCGGGTGTGCTGTTCTCCTTCTACATGCTGTCGGGGTACGGATTGCATGCGCAGGGTGTGGAACTGGACGCGATTGCGGCCGTGGTCATCGGCGGCACGCTCCTCACCGGCGGCTATGGTTACGTGGCGGGAACACTGACCGGCGTGCTCATCCTTGGCGTGATCCAGACCCTCATTGCCTTCGATGGCAGCCTCAGTTCCTGGTGGACCAAGATCTTCATTGGCGCGCTGCTGTTCGTCTTTTGCGTCGCGCAGCGTGTCATTTCCCTGGGAGCCCTGCGCGGCAAATCGGCTGGATCGGCGAAAGCCGCGCCAGCCGTGGCTTAGGCGGGATTTTTTAAGCTTAATTAAGATAACTTTACATAGAGGGAGTTATACCGAAAAACATATCCATTACGCTCAAAAAATCATTAGAAATGTATTGGTAAAGCAATTAATGTAGAGCCCGCAAAACAGTTGCTCTGCATGACATTCATCAGAAATCACGGCGCTGTTTTAGATAACTACAACACGCCATTCCAACAATGAGACTGGAGACTCGAAGCATGAAAATCAAATCCGTATTGAGCGGTATTGCCCTCGGCCTGGGCGTCACCCTGATGTCCATCAGCGCCCAAGTGAGCGCACAGAGCAAGCAGCTGGTCGGTGTGGCCATGCCCACCAAGTCTTCGGCCCGCTGGATCGCTGACGGCAACAACATGGTCAAGGTCCTGAAGGAAAAGGGCTACCAGACCGACCTGCAATACGCGGAAGATGACATCCCCAACCAGCTGTCCCAGATCGAGAACATGCTGACCAAGGGCGCCAAGGTGCTGGTGATCGCCGCCATCGACGGCACCACCCTGACCGACGTGCTGCAGAAGGCCGCCGACAAGGGCGTCAAGGTCATCGCCTATGACCGCCTGATCCGTGGTTCCAAGAACGTCGACTACTACGCCACCTTCGACAACTTCCAGGTCGGCGTGCTGCAGGCACAATCGCTGGAAAAGGCCCTGGGCCTGAAGGAAGGCAAGGGCCCGTTCAACATCGAACTGTTCGGCGGTTCCTCGGACGACAACAACGCCTTCTTCTTCTACAACGGCGCCATGTCGGTCCTGAAGCCCTACATCGACAGCGGCAAGCTGGTGGTGCGTTCCAAGCAGATGGGCATGGACAAGGTCGCGACCCTGCGCTGGGATCCGGCTACCGCCCAAGCCCGTATGGACAACCTGCTGTCGGCCTTCTACACCAACGCCAAGGTCAACGCCGTGCTGTCCCCGTATGACGGCCTGTCCATCGGTATCCTGTCCTCGCTGCGCGGCGTCGGCTACGGCAGCCCGCAACAGCCGTTCCCGTATGTCTCGGGTCAGGATGCGGAAGTGCCTTCGGTCAAGTCCATCATCCGTGGCGAACAGTACTCCACCATCTTCAAGGACACCCGCGAACTGGCCAAGGTCACCGTCGGTATGGTTGACGCCGTCCTGGGTGGCAAGCAACCCCAGATCAACGACACCAAGACCTACAACAACGGCGTGAAGGTTGTGCCTTCCTACCTGTTGAAGCCGGTCGTGGTCGACAAGTCGAACTGGAAGGAAATCCTGGTGGGCAGCGGTTACTACACCGAAGCACAACTGAAGTAATCCTTTGATGTAACACGCGGGCGGCCGGCATCTCCGGTGCCGCTGCCCGCAGCAAGATCGCAGTACCCAACAAGAACAATCAACACCGTAAGAAGAACAGCATGGTCCCGCTCTGTGCGGGACTAATTCTTTCAGGAAGTCGCGCTTGCCCCACCGCAACGCGCAAGAGACAAACAAGTCCGGCTACGTGATCCACGCAAGCCCGGCAAATGAGAGGTCAGCATCATGAGCAACATTCTGGAAATGCGCGGCATCGAGAAAAGCTTCCCGGGTGTGAAGGCGTTGAACAACGTCAACCTGGCCGTGCGCGAAGGCGAGATCCATGCGATCGTCGGCGAAAACGGCGCCGGTAAATCCACGCTGATGAAGGTGCTCTCGGGCGTCTACCCGCACGGCAGCTATTCCGGCGATATCGTCTACAAGGGTGAGGTGCGTGCCTTCAAGGATATCCGCGACAGCGAACACCTGGGCATCATCATCATCCACCAGGAGCTGGCGCTGGTGCCGCTGCTGTCGGTGATGGAAAACCTGTTCCTCGGCAACGAGCAAGCCCGCGGCGGCGTGATCGACTGGGAACACTCCTACGTGCGCGCCAAGGAACTGCTGGCCAAGGTCGGTCTGAAGGAATCCCCGCTGACCAAGGTTGGTGACCTCGGCGTGGGCAAGCAGCAGCTGATCGAGATCGCCAAGGCGCTCTCCAAGGAAGTCAAGCTGCTGATCCTCGATGAGCCGACCGCCAGCCTCAATGAAAGCGACTCCGATGCGCTGCTGGAACTGCTGCTGGAACTGAAGCGCCAGGGCATCGCCTCGATCCTGATCTCGCACAAGCTCAACGAGATTTCCAAGGTGGCCGATTCGATCACCGTGCTGCGCGACGGCACCACGGTCGATACCTTCGACTGCCGCGCTGAACCGATCAGCGAAGACCGCATCATCCAGCACATGGTGGGCCGCGAAATGGCCGACCGCTATCCGCAGCGCGATCCCAAGATCGGCGACGTGATTTTTGAAGTGCGCGACTGGCGTGTACACCACCCGCTGCACTCGGACCGCCTGGCCATCAAGGACGTCAACATGACCGTGCGCGCTGGCGAGATCGTCGGCATCGCCGGGCTGATGGGTGCGGGACGTACCGAGCTGGCCAAAAGCATCTTCGGCCGTGCCTACGGCAAGAAGATCACCGGCCAGGCCTTCCTGCACGGCAAGGAAGTGGACCTGTCCACCATCGAGAAGGCCATCGACAAGGGCATCGCCTACGTCACCGAAGACCGCAAGGGCGATGGCCTGGTGCTGGAAGAAGACATCAAGAAGAACATCTCGCTGGCCAATCTGGGCGGCGTCTCCGAACGCACCGTCATCGACGAGGCGCGCGAGTACAAGATTGCTGCGGATTTCAAGCAGCAGATGCGCATCCGCTGTTCCAGCGTGCTGCAGAAGGTGGTCAACCTCTCCGGCGGCAATCAGCAGAAGGTGGTGCTGTCGAAGTGGCTGTTCTCCCAGCCGGAAGTGCTGATCCTGGATGAACCCACGCGCGGCATCGACGTCGGTGCCAAGTTCGAGATCTACAACATCATCAGCAAGCTGGCGGCCGAGGGCAAGTGCATCATCATGATCTCCTCGGAAATGCCGGAACTGCTGGGCATGTGCGACCGCATCTACGTGATGAACGAAGGTCAGTTCGTGGGCCACCTGCCCAAGGCCGAGGCCACGCAGGAAAGCATCATGCGCGCCATCATGCGCAACAAGCGCATTGATGATCCGGGCCTGTCGCAAGCCGCCTGAACACCCATTATCAAGCCGGAGCCAAACCGGCAGCATCACCCATAAAGTCCATCAAGACCAGAGAGCACCCGAGGAGCAAGACAATGGAGAGCATTGACATGAGCAAGAAACCGGCCGTCGCCAGCGGCGCCGTCGAAAAGAAGGACTACGGCAGCTTCCTGAAGAACAACATGCGCGAATACGGCATGCTGATGTCGCTGGTGGCCATCATGGCCTTCTTCCAGATCATGACCGACGGCACGCTGATGCGTCCGCTGAACCTGACCAACCTGGTCCTGCAGAACAGCTACATCGTCATCATGGCGCTGGGCATGCTGATGGTGATCGTGGCCGGCCACATCGACCTGTCGGTGGGCTCGGTGGTGGGCCTGATCGGCGCACTGGCCGCCGTGCTGATGGTGGATTACGGCTGGGGCTTCGTGCCGGCCTCCATCGTCTGCCTGATCGCCGGCGCCCTGATCGGCGCAGCGCAGGGCTACTGGATCGCCTACTTCAAGATCCCGTCCTTCATCGTCACCCTGGCCGGCATGCTGGTCTTCAAGGGCATGGCGCTGGCACTGCTGCAAGGCCAATCCCTGGGCCCCTTCCCGCAGACCTTCCAGATGCTGTCCTCGGGCTTTATCCCCGAACTGACCGACAACACCGCCTTCCGCACCACCTCGCTGATCGTCGGCATCATTGCCGCCGTGGTGCTGATCCTGGTCAAGCTGCATGGCCGCCGCAAGCAGACCAAGCATGGCATGGAAGATGAACCGGCCATGTTCTTCCTGCTCAAGAACGGCGTCTTCGCCATCGCCATCATCGCCTTCAGCTACCTGCTGTCGACCTATCGCGGCATGCCCAACGTGCTCATCATCATGTTCGCGCTGATGGTGCTCTACACCTTCATCACCAGCCGCACCACCCTGGGCCGCCGCGTCTACGCCGTGGGCGGCAATGAAAAGGCGGCCAAGCTGTCGGGCATCAAGACCGAGCGCGTGTCCTTCTTCACCTTCGTCAACATGGGCGTGCTGGCGGCACTGGCCGGCCTGATCTTCGCAGCGCGTCTGAACACCGCCACCCCCAAGGCTGGCCTGGGCTTCGAACTGGACGTGATCGCAGCCTGCTTCATCGGCGGTGCATCGGCTTCCGGCGGCGTGGGCAAGGTCATGGGTGCAGTCATCGGCGCCTTCATCATGGGTGTGATGAACAACGGCATGTCCATCATGGGCATCGGCATCGACTACCAGCAGATGATCAAGGGCCTGGTCCTGCTGATGGCCGTCTGCTTCGACGTCTACAACAAGAACAAGTAATCCGGATCAAGCAAGGCGGGCCTGGCGCCCGCCTTTTGCATTCGGGTGCAAGCGTTTTTCGAGATCCTTCGTTTTCTGTCATTCGGGAATTCAACAATGAGTAGCGACAAAAAAGACAAGAGCCGCACCCTGCGCTCGGCCGGCTGGTTCGGTACCGCCGACAAGAACGGTTTCATGTACCGCAGCTGGATGAAGAACCAGGGCATCCCCGACCACGAGTTCCAGGGCAAGCCGGTCATCGGCATCTGCAACACCTGGTCGGAACTGACGCCCTGCAACGCCCACTTCCGCAAGATCGCCGAACACGTGCGTCGCGGCATCATCGAAGCCGGCGGCTTCCCGGTGGAATTCCCGGTGTTCTCCAACGGTGAATCCAACCTGCGCCCGACCGCCATGCTGACCCGCAACCTGGCCAGCATGGACGTGGAAGAATCGATCCGCG
Source organism: Herbaspirillum sp. Her4 (assembly GCF_057961335.1). Lineage (NCBI taxonomy): Bacteria > Pseudomonadati > Pseudomonadota > Betaproteobacteria > Burkholderiales > Oxalobacteraceae > Herbaspirillum > Herbaspirillum sp. Her4. The sequence goes on from NZ_CM176330.1 coordinate 2,211,189, forward strand.
GCAATCCGATCGACGGCGTGGTGCTGCTGACCGGCTGCGACAAGACCACCCCGGCCCTGCTGATGGGCGCGGCCAGCTGCGACGTGCCGGCCATCGTCGTGACCGGCGGTCCGATGCTCAACGGCAAGCACCAGGGCCGCGACATCGGTTCCGGTACCGTGGTGTGGCAATTGTCGGAACAGGTCAAGGCCGGTGAAATCACCATCCACGACTTCATGGCGGCTGAGGCCGGCATGTCGCGTTCGGCCGGTACCTGCAACACCATGGGCACTGCCTCCACCATGGCCTGCATGGCCGAGTCGCTGGGCGTGTCGCTGCCGCACAATGCGGCGATTCCGGCCGTTGATGCGCGCCGCTATGTTCTCGCGCACTTGTCCGGCATGCGTATCGTCGACATGGTCTGGGAAGGCCTGACCCTGTCCAAGATCCTGACCCGCAAGGCCTTCGAGAATGCGATCCGCACCAACGCCGCCATCGGTGGTTCCACCAATGCCGTGATCCACCTGAAGGCCATTGCCGGCCGGATCGGCGTGGACCTTGAGCTGGAAGACTGGACCCGCATCGGCCGTGGCACCCCGACCATCGTCGACCTGCAGCCCTCGGGCCGCTACCTGATGGAAGAGTTCTACTACGCCGGCGGCCTGCCTGCCGTGCTGCGCCGCATGGGCGAAGCCGACCTGCTGCCGCACAAGGATGCCCTGACCGTCAACGGCCAGACCATGTGGGACAACGTCAAGGATGCGCCGATCTACAACGATGAAGTGGTGCGCCCGCTGGCCAAGCCGCTGATCGAGGATGGCGGCATCTGCATCCTGCGCGGCAACCTGGCACCGCGCGGCGCGGTACTCAAGCCGTCGGCGGCCACGCCTGAACTGATGAAGCATCGCGGCCGCGCCGTGGTCTTCGAGGACTTCGCGCACTACAAGGAACGCATCAACGATCCTGATCTGGACGTCGATGCCAGCTGCGTGCTGGTGATGAAGAACGTCGGTCCCAAGGGTTATCCGGGCATGGCTGAAGTGGGCAACATGGGCTTGCCGCCCAAGGTGCTGGCTACCGGTGTGAAGGACATGGTCCGCATTTCGGATGCGCGCATGAGCGGTACCGCCTACGGCACCGTGATCCTGCACGTGGCGCCGGAAGCCGCTGCCGGCGGTCCGCTGGGCATCGTGCAGGATGGCGACTTCATCGAACTTGACGCCTATGCCGGCAAGCTGCAGCTGGACATCAGCGAAGAAGAGATGCAGCGCCGTCTGGCCGAACGTGCCAAGGTGCTGGCCGAACGCAAGCCGGAGATGGCCGGCGGTTACCAGTCCCTGTACGTGGACCGCGTGCTGCAGGCTGACGAAGGCTGCGACTTCGACTTCCTGGTCGGTTGCCGTGGCGCGGCCGTGCCCAAGCACTCGCACTGATCTTCTTCCCGTCATCATGATGCCGGTGCCGCGCTGTGCGCGCGCACCGGCCTGCAAGGAAACCTCATGAGCAATACTCCCCAGAACGTGCAACTGGCGAACTTCCCCAGCCTCAAGGGCAAGCGCGTCTTCATCACCGGCGGCGGCACCGGCATCGGTGCGGCCATCGTCGAAGCGTTTGCGCAACAAGGTGCGCATGTGGCCTTCGTCGATATCGCCACCGAAGCCAGCGAAGCACTGTGCAATGACATCGCGGCGGCCGGCCACCCCAAGCCGCTGTTCCGTCATTGCGACCTGCGCGACATTCCCGCCTTCCAGGCGACCATCGCCGAGCTGCAAGGACAGCTGGGCGACTTCGACGTGCTGGTCAACAATGCCGCCAATGACCAGCGCCACAAGCTGGAAGAAGTGACGCTGGAATACTGGAACGACCGCATCGCCATCAACCAGCGTCCGTCCTTCTTCGCCGTGCAGTCGGTGGTGGAAGGCATGAAACGCCGTGGCGGCGGTTCCATCATCAACTTCAGCTCGATCAGCTGGCACCAGTCCGGTGGCGGCTTCCCGGTCTATACCACGGCCAAGGCCTCGACCCTGGGCCTGACCCGTGGCCTGGCGCGCGACCTCGGTCCGCACAAGATCCGCGTCAATACCGTGACACCGGGCTGGGTCATGACCGAACGCCAGATCAAGCTGTGGCTGGATGAAGAAGGCAAGAAGGCGATCGCGCGCAATCAATGCCTGCAGGGTGACCTGCTGCCCTGGCACCTGGCGCGCATGGTGCTGTTCCTGGCGGCGGACGACAGCGCGATGTGTACCGCGCAGGAATTCATCGTCGACGCCGGCTGGGTGTGAGCGGTTTGACGAAGCGCGTCTGCGCTGCGGACCAGAAAGAGTCGCCAAATGGCGACTCTTTTTTTTGCGCAAATTTTGCGCAAACGCCAAAAGAGTGTCGAAGCGGGAACAGAAGCCAGGCAGTTTCAGGAAAAAGCTGTATGACAGCTTGAAAAAACTTAGTTTTTTACCTGCCTGAAGTGTTGTTTTTTTGCCGCGTTTTTTTAAAGTTTTGCGTCGCGTGAATTCAGTTTTGTTCCTGCGATTCCGGCCGTTTTCAGAGAGGCTTACGCTTCCTTACATTTCTTAATAAAACTTGGCGCAGGAAACCGACCCCGGCATGGCACATGCCCGGGCAGGCGGGGGAATCAGTAAATCATTTTCGCCACTTCACGGATGGACTGCAGCACCAGGTTGGCCCCGGGCGAGAGCAGGTTGTCCTGGCGCGTGATGATGCCGAAGCCGGCCATGCGGCAGGGCAGGTCGATGGGCAGGATGTCCATCAGGCGGGCCTGGGTGTAGTAGCGCGCCACTTCGGTGGGCATGGCGTAGATGAAATCGGTCTGCTGCAGCAGGCTCGTGATGAACAGGATGGCGGTGGTGTCGACCACGTTGGAGGGCGGCGCCAGGCCTTGCTCGCGGAACATCTGGTCGCAGCGTGCGCGGAGGATGCTGCCCTTGGGGGCCATGATCCAGGCCTCGCCGGCGAGGTCGGCCAGGGTCAGGTCGGTGCGGGTGTGGAAGGGATGTCCCACCCGCGCCACGGCGCACACCGGCTCGTCGGCCAGCTCTTCATAGAGCAGGCCGCCCCGGGCTTCCTCATCCAGGATGCGGCCGATGATGAAGTCCAGCTCGCCGTGCAGCAGGCGCGAGAGCAGGATGTTGCTGCTTTCCACTTCAACGCCGATGCGCAACATCGGGGCTTGTTCCTTGACCCGCGCGATGGCCGGCGGCAACAGGGCCATGCCGGGCGAGAGGATCACGCCCACGTCGACCTGGCCGGACAGGCCGGACTTCAGGGCCACGATGTCCTCGTGGGCCTTGGACAGGCTGGTCAGGGCCATGCGCGCATGGCGGATCATGGCCTCGCCATAGATGGTGGGCCGCATGCCGCGCGGCAGGCGCTCGAACAGGGACACGCCCAGCATGTCTTCGAGGTCCTTGAGTTGCTTGGAAGCAGCCGGCTGCGTCATGTTCAGCTCGCTGGCGGCGCGGTGGATGTTGCGGGTGTCGTCGAGAGCGATCAGCAGCAGGAGCTGACGGGTCTTCAATCGCGCCCGCAGAAACCAGTTCGGGTCACTGTTTTTCATAAGTCTCCGGGGACGGTTTTCTAAATTTTTTCAATCGTTTTTTTATTAGGAATTGATGATATCAAATCGCATATCGGAATTGCTAAAGATTTCATTGGAAAGACATGAACTGAATACTTAGTATCTAGCCACATTCCGGGCTGTACAGGAGACAACCAGTACAGCAGCGGGATGAAAGAGAAGAAGGTCGGGCAGCATCAAAAACAACAAGTTGGGAGACTGTCAGGAGTCCGTCAGGATCCAGGGGTCTGAAGTGCAACGCTGCACGGCCAAGCCCACCGACGAAAAAAATTTTAAACGGCAATATCCACGGAGACTATTCATGAAGCAAGTGAAGCCATCCTTTATTGGAGCAAAGACCCTGTGCGCGCTCGCGCTGATGGGTGCGTTCTCGGCACAGGCGCAGGCGCAAAGCAGTGTCACCATTTACGGCCGTGTTGTGGCCGGCGTCGACTTCCAGACCAATGCCGGTACCAACGGTCAAGGTTCCAAGTGGAGCGCAGCCAACAACCAATGGGGCACCAGCATGATCGGTTTCAAGGGCACGGAAGACCTGGGCGGCGGTACCAACGCCTTCTTCCTGCTGGAATCCGGTTTCAACTCGACCAAGGGCAGCTTCAACGGTTCTGACACCAGCAACGGTAACGCACTGTTCAACCGTCGTTCCTACGTCGGCCTGTCCTCGGCAACTGCTGGCTCCATCAAGTTCGGTAAGAACCTGTTCATCAACAACGACATCTGGTATCTGGATCCGACCGGCCAGCAGGCCATCGGCACCGCCACCCTGGTCAACAGCCGCAACTGGCCGGGCGCTTCCAATATTATCGAGTACAACAGCCCTGACATGGCTGGTTTCACCGTCAACTTGCAGACCAGCCTGGGCGAAAAGCCGGGTTCGTTCAACGGCGGCGTTGCCAACAATGGCAGCAGCGACGGTCGCAAGGACGGGATTTCGATTGCCTATCAAAAGAATGGCCTGGAACTGCGTGCGATCTATGACGTCGTGCGCGACGCCAACGGCAATTACAGCGATATCTGGGGTCATTCCAAGGAGCTGATCCTGGGTGGTACGTACAAGTTCGACAAACTGAAGATGTTCGCCGGCTGGGAAAATCTGCGTGCTCCCAACGCTGCTTCCGGCGCGCCAGACCGAGCCAATCAGTACTGGGTGGGTGCCAACTATGACGTGACTCCACAACTGCAACTGGTGGGCGCATGGTTCCATGTCAATGCCAACAACGCCGCAGTGGATGCAACCGGCAAGGGTAATGGCGGTGGTACGGCTAATCTGTACATGGCTGGTATCAACTACTTCCTGTCCAAGCGTACTCTGTTGTATGTTGACGTCGGTACCGTCCGCAATGGTACTGGTGCAGGCCACACCCTGGAAACCAGTGGTGACAACGGCGTGTCGGGCCTGAAGCAGACCGGCGGTTACTTCGGTATCGCCCACTCGTTCTGATGCAACGAACAGCAGTAATGTAATCCTTCCTGAGGTGGTCTTGATGTAGTTGAGGGTGGGCGCAAGCCCACCCTTTTTTGTCTTTGTGGCAGACGTTTCCGGTATCTGCCGCAGTCGTGCAAAACAATTTATATTGTTTATCTTGTTTATTTCATTTTCTTGATTTGCAGGCGGAACCCCGATGAATGCGCAATTGCTGGTCGATGGACATCATGAACTGGGCGAAGGAGTACTCTGGTGCGAGCGCTCGCAGACGGTCTTCTGGACCGACATCCACGCCTCCCGCTTGTGGAACCATGATCCGGCCAGCGGTGCCACGCGCAGCTGGAGCATGCCGGAACGCCTGTGCTGCTTTGCCTTCACGGCCGATGCCCGGCGCCTGCTGATCGGGCTCGCATCGCGTCTGGCCTTCTTCGACCTGGACACCGGCAGCATCAGCCCGATCTGCCGCATCGAAGATGACCTGCCGACCACGCGGCTCAACGATGGTCGCTGCGATCGCCAGGGCCGTTTCGTCTTCGGAACATTGAATGAGGACGCAGGCCGCGACCCCATCGCCAGCTTCTATCGTCTCAATGCCGACCTCAGCCTGGAGCGCCTGGCGCTGCCGGGCATCGCCATTTCCAACAGCATCTGCTTCAGCCTCGATGGCAAGCTGATGTATCACTGCGATTCCATGGCCGGCAAGATCATGGTGTGTGATTACGACACCGACAGCGGCGCGGTCAGCCATCAGCGCGTCTTCGCCGATCTGGCGCAGCAGCCGGGCGGCCCCGATGGGTCGACCGTCGATGCGGAGGGGTACCTGTGGAATGCCCAGTGGGGTGGTGCGCGCGTGGTGCGCTTCGCGCCCGATGGCAGCATTGACCGCATTGTCGAGGTGCCGACGGCGCAGCCGTCCTGTGTGGCCTTCGGCGGGGCGACCTTCGATACCTTGTTCGTGACCACGGCGCACGAAGGCATGAGTGCCGAACAGCGCGCGCAAGACAAGCTGGCCGGTGGCTTGTTCAGCGCGCCGCATCTCGATGTGCGCGGCTTGCCTGAAGTGCGTTTCGCCGGCTGAGGCCGTCTGCGGCGTGGGGCTTTCGCTCCCCACGCCATCCTTTCGTCGGGTCCGCTTCAGGACCCGAAACTCGAATCCCCCATCAGCCGCGACAGCCGTGCCGAGATTTCCTGGACGATGCCTTGCACCTCGTCCAGGCTGGGATTGACCTTCTTGTCGATGCGTTCGATATAGGGCACGTTCAAGGCCGCCAGCATGCGGTTGTTGGCCCCCATCACCGGATAGGACAGGTTGATCACGCCACGGATCTGACGGCTTTCCATGCGCGAGTGGCCGCGTTTGCGCGTGTCCTCGATCTGGCGTATCAGCTGCGCGGTCCCGATTTCCTGTTCGCCATCCATGCGCACGTGCGCGGCCAGCATGCTGGCGCGTTCGGCTTCATCGCGGAAGGCCAGCAACACGTGGCCGGATGCGGTGTCGGTCAGGCTCACCAGCGCCCCGACCTTCAGGCCGAACGCCCAGCGTTCGGGGCTGTCGACCTGCGCCACCACGATCACGCGGCCCGCTTCGTAGACCGTCAGGTGGGTGGACTGCATGGAGCGATTGGCCAGCTCGCGCATGTGGGGCAGGGCGGTGCTCACCAGCGAGCGGATCGGCTGATGATGATGGGCCAGCTCAAACAGTTTCAGTGAGAGCCGGTAATGGTCGTTGTCGGCCACCAGGTAACCGCGCTGTTCCAGCGTGACCACCATGCGGAAGATTTCATTGACGCTGCGTCCCAGTTGCCGCGAGATCTGGTTCAGGGTCAGCATCTGTTCCGAGCGACTCAGCAACTCCAGGATATCCAGGCCCTTGTCCAGCGCCGGCGCGGCGTAGCGCGTCTTGCCGGCAGCGCTGTCCTCTTCGTGGTCGGCGGCCGTCTGCACGGCGGGAGCCTCGGCGGGATTGAGTTTGCGGGTTCTGGGCATGGCGTTTTCCGGGTGCGACAGGGGACGATAGATCGCAAAAGCAGGCTTTTCTGGGGCCGGATTGTAGGGGATTTTGATGAAAAATCCATTTTATTCGTAAAATAATTTTTCATGCATGATCTCTTGACCTCGCCTCGTCATCCCAAAATCGATATCGGTCAGGTCGGAAACTTCATCGGACTGGCCCGGCAATGGGAGGATAATCAAGGTTATGCTCTGGCACTCACAGATGAAATGATATTTTACTTGTGAGGAAAAACAAAAGAGGGGCCTGGCCCCGGAGACGATCACCCCAGGCTGTCCGCCACGGATGGCCAGCCGATTGCGGCACGCCACCGCAGCGGCATCCACGCTAGAGACCGATGACCAAGATTACTGCCCTGCGCGTGCTGGACGTACGCTTCCCCACTTCGCAATCGCTGGATGGGTCGGATGCAATGAATCCGGATCCGGATTACTCCGCCGCCTACGTCATCCTCGATACCGACAATGAGCAACTGAAGGGCCACGGCCTGACCTTCACCATCGGTCGCGGCAACGAGATCTGTTGTGCCGCCATCCGCGCCATGGAGCATTTGGTGGTGGGGCTGGACCTGGACTGGATCGCCGCCGACATGGGCCGCTTCTGGCGTCACGTCACCTCTGACAGCCAGCTGCGCTGGATCGGCCCGGACAAGGGCGCGATCCACCTGGCCACCGGCGCAGTGGTCAATGCCGCCTGGGACCTGTGGGCCAAGGCGGCCGGCAAGCCGGTGTGGAAGCTGGTGGCCGACATGTCCCCCGAGGAACTGGTGCGCACCATCGATTTCCGCTACATCACCGATTGCATCACCCCGGATGAAGCACTGGCCCTGCTGCGCGAAAAGGAAGCCGGCAAGGCCGAACGCCTGCGCATCCTGGAACAGGAAGGCTATCCCTGCTACACCACCTCGGCCGGCTGGCTGGGCTATGACGACGCCAAGCTGCGCCGCCTGTGCCAGGAAGCCATCGACCAGGGCTTCAGTTACGTCAAGCTCAAGGTCGGCCGCGACCTGGAAGACGACAAGCGCCGCGTGCGCATCGCCCGCGAAGTGCTGGGCCCGGACCGCAATCTGATGATCGATGCCAACCAGGTGTGGGAAGTGGATCAGGCCATCGACTGGGTCAATGAATTGGCCTTTGCGCAACCCTGGTTCATCGAGGAGCCGACCAGCCCGGATGATGTGGAGGGCCATCGCAAGATCCGCGCCGGCATCGGCGCGGTCAAGGTCGCCACCGGCGAGATGTGCCAGAACCGCGTGCTGTTCAAGCAGTTCATCATGCGCGATGCCATCGATGTGGTGCAGATCGATTCCTGCCGTCTAGGTGGCGTCAATGAAATCCTGGCCGTCATGCTGATGGCCGCGAAATATGGCAAGGTAGTCTGCCCGCATGCGGGTGGCGTGGGCCTGTGCGAATATGTGCAGCACCTGTCGATGATCGACTACCTGTGCATCTCCGGCAGCAAGGAAGGGCGCGTGACCGAATACGTGGACCACCTGCACGAGCACTTCGTCGATCCCTGCGTGATCCGCAACGCGGCCTACATGCCGCCCAGCCTGCCGGGGTTTTCGATCGAAATGAAGCCCGCTTCACTGGAGCAGTACCGCTTCCGGGGTTGAGACTGCATCCACCACGACAAGATGAACGAAAACGGAGACTGATGTGGATTTGAACCTGCAAGACAAGGTCGTCATCGTGACCGGCGGCGCCTCCGGCATCGGCGGCGCGATCAGCCTGCAACTGGCCGCCGAAGGCGCGATTCCCGTGGTGTTCGCGCGCAGCGAACCGGACCCGCAGTTCTGGACCCGCCTGACCGCCCTGCAGCCGCGTGCCGCGCTGTTCCAGCTGGAATTGCAGGACGAGGCGCGCTGCGGCGAGGCCGTGGCCGAGACCGTGCGCCGCTTTGGCCGTCTCGATGGCCTGGTCAACAATGCCGGCGTCAATGACAGCGTAGGCCTGGATGCGGGGCGCAATGAGTTTGTCGCTTCGCTGGAACGCAACCTGATCCACTACTACGTGATGGCGCATTACTGCGTGCCGCACCTGAAGGCCACGCGCGGCGCGATCCTGAACGTCTCTTCCAAGACGGCCCTCACCGGCCAGGGCAACACCAGTGGCTATTGCGCCTCCAAGGGCGCGCAGCTGTCGCTGGCCCGCGAATGGGCTGCCGCCTTGCGTGATGACGGCGTGCGCGTCAATGCCTTGATACCGGCGGAAGTCATGACCCCGCTCTACGAGAAGTGGATCGCCACTTTCGAGAATCCGCAGGAGAAGCTGGACGCCATCACCAGCAAGATCCCGCTCGGCAAGCGTTTCACGACCTCCGAGGAAATGGCCGACATGGCCGTGTTCCTGCTCTCGGGCCGCTCCTCGCATACCACCGGGCAATGGGTGTTCGTCGATGGGGGCTATACCCATCTCGACCGCGCCCTGACCTGAGGCCGCCATGCGTACCGTGCTGGCCCTCGATCTGAAGGATGATCCCGCGCTGATCGCCGAGTATGAACAGCACCATCAGCGCATCTGGCCCGAGATCGCCGCCCATTTGCGCCGACAGGGCGTGACCGGGATGGAGATCCATCGTCTCGGTACGCGCATGGTGATGGTGATGGAGACCGATGACGCGTTGTTCGACGCCGCCGCCATGGCAGCGGCCAGCGAGCGTGATCCCAAGGTGCAGGCGTGGGAAGCGCTGATGTGGCGCTTCCAGGCTGCGACACCCTGGACGCCGGCCGGAGAGAAGTGGGTGCCGATGACGCGCATCTTCGATCTGTCCGCGCAGGAAGATGGAAAAGATTAAGTTTCCATTGCAGCAAAGTTTAGTTTTTGCAAATCGCTTTCTAAGTTTTTCGCAAGGCGGTACAGTAGGTAGCAGCAGGTAGCAGCAGGCAGCACGCAAGACCGTAGTCCCCGAACAGCAGCGACCGCAGAGTCGCGCAAACGATGGCCAGGACCTGTTCCGGCCAGCACTGCATCCGCATCCGAGGTGAGCATGCAACAAGAACACGAGACACAAGCCCGCGCAGCGGCATCGGCATCGCCTACACCGCTGATCGCCCTGCGCAATGTCAGCAAGCGCTTTCCCGGCGTGCTGGCGCTGGACAATTGCCAGTTCGAACTGGTGGCCGGTGAAGTCCACGCCCTGATGGGCGAAAACGGTGCCGGCAAATCCACGCTGATGAAGATCCTCTCCGGCGTCTACCAGCGCGACAGCGGCGACATCCTGCTCGACGGAAAACCGGTGGAGATCGCCGAGCCGCGCCAGGCGCAGGCCTTGGGCATCGGCATCATCCATCAGGAACTGAACCTGATGAATCACCTGTCGGCCGCGCAGAACATCTTCATCGGCCGCGAGCCGCGCAAGGGTTTCGGTCTCATCATCGATGAAGAGCAACTGAACCGCCAGGCCGCCGCCATCTTCGCCCGCATGCGGCTCGAGATGGATCCGCGCACGCCGGTCGGCGACCTGACCGTGGCGCGCCAGCAGATGGTGGAAATCGCCAAGGCGCTGTCCTTCGATTCGCGCGTGCTCATCATGGATGAACCGACCGCCGCGCTCAACAACGCCGAAATCGCCGAACTGTTCCGCATCATCCGCGATCTGCAGGCGCAGGGCGTGGGCATCGTCTACATCTCGCACAAGATGGATGAACTGCGCCAGATCGCCGATCGCGTCAGCGTCATGCGCGATGGCAAGTACATCGCCACCGTGCCGATGCAGGGCACCTCCATGGACACCATCATTTCCATGATGGTGGGCCGCGCGCTCGATGGCGAGCAACGCATGCCGCCCGATACCTCCGGCAACGAAGTGGTATTGGAAGTGCGCGGACTCAATCGCGGCCGCGCCATCCGCGATGTCAGCTTCAAATTGCGCCGGGGCGAGATCCTCGGTTTCGCCGGTCTCATGGGGGCCGGCCGTACGGAAGTGGCGCGCGCCATTTTCGGTGCCGATCCGCTGGAGTCGGGCGAGATCATCATCCACGGCGGCAAGGCCGTGATCCGCCAGCCGGCCGATGCGGTGGCGCATGGCATCGGCTACCTGTCGGAAGACCGCAAGCATTTCGGACTGGCCGTGGGCATGGACGTGCAGGCCAACATCGCGCTCTCCAGCATGGGCCGTTTCACCAAGGCCGGCTTCATGGACCAGCGCGCGATTCGTGAAGTGGCGCAAGGCTACGTGCGCCAGCTGGCCATCAAGACCCCCTCGGTGGAACAGCAGGCGCGCCTGCTCTCCGGCGGCAACCAGCAGAAGATCGTGATCGCCAAGTGGCTGCTGCGCGACTGCGACATCCTGTTCTTCGATGAGCCCACGCGCGGCATCGACATCGGTGCCAAGAGCGAAATCTACAAGCTGCTTGATGCGCTGGCCGAGCAGGGCAAGGCCATCGTGATGATTTCCTCCGAGTTGCCCGAGGTGCTGCGCATGAGCCATCGCATCCTGGTGATGTGCGAGGGCCGCGTGACCGGTGAACTGGCGCGCGCCGATGCCACCCAGGAAAACATCATGCAACTGGCCACGCAGCGCGAATCGGCCGTGGCGCAATAAGCGCCACCGGGCTTCCAGACATTACAAGAGAGACAGACCGATCATGGCAAACCAAATCCACTCCGCCCCTTCCGCATCCACCATGGCCAACACCGCTTCCCCCTCGGGCCTGCGCGCCCGCCTGTTCAATCCGGCCGCACGCCAGAAGCTGCTGGCCTTTGCCAGCCTGCTGCTGATGATCCTGTTCTTCAGCTTCGCCTCGCCCAACTTCATGGAGGTGGACAACCTGGTCAGCATCCTGCAGTCCACCGCCGTCAACGGCGTGCTGGCCATCGCCTGCACCTACGTCATCATCACCTCCGGCATCGACCTGTCGGTGGGTACCATGATGACCTTCTGCGCCGTCATGGCCGGGGTGGTGCTGACCAACTGGGGCATGCCGCTGCCGTTGGGCATCGCTGCGGCGATCTTCTTCGGGGCGCTCTCGGGCTGGGTTTCCGGCATGGTGATCGCCAAGCTCAAGGTGCCGCCCTTCATCGCCACGCTGGGCATGATGATGCTGTTGAAGGGCCTGTCGCTGGTGATCTCCGGCACGCGCCCGATCTACTTCAACGATACCGAGGGCTTCTCGGCCATCGCCCAGGATTCGCTGATCGGTGACCTGATTCCCTCGCTGCCGATTCCCAATGCGGTGCTGATCCTGTTCATCGTCGCCATCGGTGCCTCCGTCATCCTCAACAAGACGGTGTTCGGCCGCTATACCTTTGCCCTGGGCAGCAATGAGGAAGCACTGCGCCTGTCGGGCGTGAAGGTGGATTTCTGGAAGGTCGCGGTCTATACCTTCTCGGGAGCCATCTGCGGCATCGCCGGCCTGATCATCGCCTCCCGCCTGAATTCGGCGCAGCCTGCGCTGGGCCAGGGTTACGAGCTGGATGCGATTGCCGCCGTGGTGATCGGCGGCACCTCGCTCTCGGGCGGAACCGGCACCATCCTGGGGACCATCATCGGTGCCTTCATCATGAGCGTGCTGGTCAACGGCCTGCGCATCATGTCAGTGGCGCAGGAGTGGCAGACGGTAGTGACCGGCGTGATCATCATCCTGGCCGTGTATCTTGACATCCTGCGCCGTCGCCGCCGCGCCTGAAACGATTTCTTCGTAGCAATGCAAGCCCCGCCGGAAGCGCCATTTCCGGCACTCCATCATCGATAACAAAAGGAGACGTACCGTGTTCAAGAACAAGTTACTGGCCGCTGCCCTGGGTCTGGCCTTCGCCGTCGGCACTTCGGCTGCGCACGCGCAGGAAGTGTATGTGCCGCTCATTTCCAAGGGCTTCCAGCACCAGTTCTGGCAGGCCGTGAAAGCCGGTGCCGACCAGGCCGGCAAGGACCTGAAGGTGAAGGTCACCTTCGAAGGTCCGGAAACCGAAGCCATGGTCGACAAGCAGATCGACATGCTCTCCGCCGCCCTGGCCAAGAAGCCGCAAGCCATCGGCTTTGCCGCGCTGGACAGCAAGGCGGCGATTCCGCTGCTGAAGAAGGCGCAAGCCGCCAAGATCCCGGTGGTCGCCTTTGACTCGGGCGTGGACAGCGACATCCCCGTCACCACCGCCACCACCGACAACCGTGCCGCTGCGGCGCTGGCGGCCGACAAGATGGCCGAGCTGATCGGCAAGGAAGGCGAAGTCGCCGTGGTGGCACACGACCAGACCAGCCGTACCGGCGTGGATCGCCGCGATGGCTTCCTGGAGCGCATCAAGGCCAACTATCCCAAGATCAAGGTGGTCAGCGTGCAATACGGCGCGGGCGACCAGCTGAAGTCGACCGAGGTCACCAAATCCATCCTGCAGGCCTATCCCAAGATCAAGGGCGTCTTCGGTACCAACGAAGGCTCGGCCATCGGCGTGGTCAATGGTGTCAAGGAGATGAAGCGCAAGATCATCATCATCGGCTATGACTCCGGCAAGCAGCAGAAGGATGCGATCCGCGACGGCCTGATGGCTGGTGCCATCACCCAGAACCCGGTGGGGATCGGCTACAAGACCGTGGAAGCGGCGGTCAAGGCGATCAAGGGCGAGAAGCTGCCCAAGGTCATCGATACCGGCTTCTACTGGTACGACAAGAGCAACATCGATGACCCCAAGATCAAGGAAGTGCTGTACGACTGATCCGGTCCGATGTTCAGTGGTTTCCCCGGAGTGATCCGGGGAAATCCTTAAGTTTCTGCTTTCCCGTTTCTAAGTTTTCATCCAGAAAAAACTAAGAGATGCGGAGACGCTTCATTCTCCTCCTCCCTCCCGAGACCGCACCATGAAACCCCTTCGCATCGACGCCCATCAGCATTTCTGGCGCTATCGCGCCGACGACTATCCCTGGATCGGCAAGGGCATGGAGCTGCTGGCCTGTGATCGTCTGCCAGGGCAGCTGCATCCGGTGCTGGATGCCGAAGGGCTGCATGCCTCCATTGCGGTGCAGGCCCGCGTGGGACGTGAAGAAACCGGCTTCCTGCTGGACCTGGCGCGTGCCGATCGCCGCATCGCCGGCGTGGTGGGCTGGGAGGATCTGTCTTCGCCGCACCTGGCTGCCAACGTCGCGCAATGGGGACGGGACAAGCTGGTCGGCTTCCGTCATCAGATCCAGGATGAAGCCGACGTCACGGCCTTCGTCGAGGCCCCCGCCTTCAATGCCGGCATCAAGTGGCTGCAGCAGCAGGGCCTGGTGTATGACGTGCTGATCCATGCCCGGCAGATGGCCGAGGTGCAGGCCTTCTGTGCACGCCATGACCGCCACTGGCTGGTGCTGGATCACCTGGGCAAGCCAGCCCTCGTGGATTTCGGGCGAAGTGAAGCTTCCTTCAATGGATGGAAGCGCCAGTTGCGCGCACTGGCCGCCATGCCGCATGTGGCCTGCAAGTTGTCGGGGCTGGTCACCGAGGCGGATTGGCTGCGCGGATTGCGACAGAAGGATTACGACAATATTGCCCTGTGCCTGGATACGGCGCTGGAAGCCTTCGGGCCGCAGCGCCTGATGTTTGGCTCGGACTGGCCGGTGTGTCTGCTGGCGGCGTCCTATGCGACGGTGGCGGGCGTGGTCCGCGAGTGGGCGGCCACGCGCCTGTCGGCAGCGGAACAGGAGCAGCTATGGGGCGGGACCGCAGCGCGCTGCTACGGTTTGTAATACCGCAGAGCAGAAAAGGGCGGGTGCCGCCGCTGGCCGCGGCGCGCCTGCCCTTTACTTCGTGAAGCCGTTGAAGGCCACGTGCAGCATGTATTTCACGATCTCGTCGGTACTCATCTTGCTGAACTTCTGCAGGTAGTCCACGGCAGGGTCACAGGTGCGGGCGTAGTAGCTGTACAACACCACATCACTGGGCAGGGCGGCATCGATCTCGCCGTTTTTCTGCGCATCCTTCACCAGCTTTTCCAGTTGCCCGTTCAGCTTGAGCACGCGCATGACGTATTTCACGTTGCGCATGAGCATCTCGCGCACATGCGCGCTGGTCGAGGGCAGGAAGGGCAGGCCGCCCTCCAGGCGCACCCGCAGCGCCCATTCCAGCATCGCTTCGAGCTTGCCGCGCGGGCTGGGAACCGGCTCCAGCTGCGCCAGCTGGTCGATCGCCCCATCGACGAGACGGATCATGGTCTCGCCGATCAACTCTTCCTTGGACTTGAAATGCTTGTACAGGCTGGGCTTGGAGATGCCCACTGCACCGGCCACGTCGTCCATGGTCATCAGGTCATAGCCCTTGCTGCCCAGGACGGACGTGGCGGCATCCAGGATGGCGTTCTCCCGTAATTTGTAGGCTTGGTCCTTGAAGCTCAGTTTGCCGAAAATACTCATTGGTAGCTAAAGTTACTAAGTAGTAGATTTTATTTTTCTTTGGTAGTAATCTTAGCACCTAAATCAAGGATGAATAGCAAATAAGCGGCGCGAGTGGCAAAAAGGCCCACGGCAAGCGCCGCCCCGGTCACCAAAGCAGCACGGGCCAGCAGGGCAGGGAAACATTCCCACGGACTGGCAACGGCAGAACTTCAATAACAAAGACATAGGCGGGCAAGTTTTCATGAATCCAAACGCAGCAGCCATCGAGCAGGGCACAGGACAGCGCATCGCCGTCATCGGGGCCGGTATTTCCGGCCTGGCGAGCGCCTACCTGCTGGCGCGCAAGCATCAGGTCGTGCTGTTCGAGTCCGCCCCGACGCTGGGCGGCCATGCCAATACCGTGGAGATCGCGCCGGAGGGCGTCCCCTTCCCGGTCGATACCGGGTTCCTGGTCTTCAATGACTGGACCTATCCCAACCTGATCGCGCTGTTCGAGGAGCTGAAGGTCGAGACCTACGATACCGACATGTCCTTCGGCGTCTCGATGGATGAAGGCAGTTTCGAATGGGCCGGCACCAATCTGGATACCGTCTTCGCCCAGCGCAAGCGCCTGCTGCAGCCGTCCTTCCTGGGCATGCTGCGTGACATCCTGCGCTTCAACCGTGCGGCGCACGCCAACCTGGCCGCCTGCGAGGGGCGTCCGGTGACCTTGCGGCAGTTGCTGGAAGAGAGCGGCTATGGCGTCCTGTTCGGTGATGCCTATCTGATCCCGATGGCGGCAGCGATCTGGTCCAGCTCGCCTTCGGACATCCTCGATTTCCCGGCGGCGACTTTCCTGCGCTTCTGCATCAACCACGGCCTGCTGCAGGTCAACAACCGTCCGCGCTGGCGCACCGTGCGCGGTGGTTCGCGTGAATACGTGCGCCGCATCGCCGCCACCCTCGACGATGTACGCCTGGGTAGCCGCCTCACCAGCGTCACCCGCAACGAGCAGGGCGTGCTGGTGCGCAGTGGCGGTGCCGAGCCGCGCGAGGAACAGTTCGATGCCGTGGTCTTCGCCACCCACGCACCGCAGACCCTGGCGCTGCTGCAGGACGCCACCATCGATGAACATCAGGTGCTGTCGGCCGTGCGTTATCAGGCCAATACCGCCTGGCTGCACAGCGACGTCTCGCTCATGCCGCAGCTGGACAAGGTCTGGTCGGCCTGGAATTACCTTGGTTCGCGCCACAGCGATGGCAGCCGCGCGGTGTGCGTGAGCTACTGGCTCAACCGCCTGCAGGACCTGCCCTGCAAGACCGACATCGTGCTCACCCTGAATCCGCCCCAGCCGCCCAACCCGGCGACGGTGATGGGCCGTTTCGATTACGAGCATCCGGTCTTCGACCAGCCCGCCATCGATGCCCAGCGCCGCCTGCCGGAGATTCAGGGCAAGCACCGCGCGTGGTTCGCCGGTGCGTGGACCGGTTACGGCTTCCATGAAGATGGCCTGAAATCCGCCCTGCGCGTGATCCGGGACTTCGGCGTGACGCCGGATTGGGCTGCGCCATGAGCACTTCGCTGACCTCCCGCACCGACGCGCCCGCGCTGTTGTTGAGCGGGCAGGTGATGCATCAGCGTTTGCGTCCGGTGCTGCACAAGTTCGTCTATCCGGTGTTCTGCGTGCGCCTCGATCTGGCGCGCCTCAACGAAGCGGGCAATGCCTGGTTCGGCGTGGATCGCCGCCGCCTGATGTGCGTGCGCACGCGCGACTATGGTCCGCGCGATGGCAGCGATCTGGCCGGCTGGGTGCGCGGTCATCTGCAACAGGCCGGGCTGCCGCACGATGGCGCGATCTGGCTGCAGACCTTTCCGAGGCTGTTCGGCTTCGTCTTCAATCCGGTCAGCTTCTTCCTGTGCCATGACCGTGAAGGTCAGCTGCGGGCGGTGCTGGCCGAGGTCAACAACACCTTTGGCGAGACCCAGCACTACCTGCTGTCGGCACCCGGACAGGGCGTCATCGACGAGCACACGCGGCTGGTCTGCAACAAGCTCATGCATGTATCGCCCTTCTGCGAGGTGAGCGGTTTCTATCGTTTCCGCTTTCGCGACCAGGCACGGCATGAGGACGCGGGCGGGAATACCGCCTTCGTCGGCATCGACTATTACGACCACGGCCATCCGTCGGAAGTGGCGCAGGGTTTGCAGCCCCTGATGCGCACCTCGGTCGGCGGCCATCTGCATCCCCTGACCGCGGCCACGGCCTTCGGCGCGCTGTGTGCGCAGCCGTTCCTGACGCTGGGCGTGGTCGCCCGTATCCACTGGCAGGCCTTGCTGTTGTGGCGCAAGCGCGTGCCCTGGTTCAGCAAGCCCGAGCGCGTCGCAGCCGCAGGTACTTCTTCTGGAAAGGAAACCCTATCGTGAACCGTATCCCCGCATTGCAGACTACCGGCCGCCGCGCCGGCCCGATTTCGGCCCGCCTGTTCCTGGCGATGCTGGAGCGCCTCAGCCACGGCCACCTGGAACTGATCACACCGCACGGCACCACGCTGACCTTCGGCGATCTGCGCCAGCCGCCAAGCGCGCAACTGCGCATCCTCGACTGGCGCGCCTGCGCTGCCATCCTGCGCGCCGGTGACATCGGCTTCGGCGAAGCCTACGGCAATGGCTGGGTGGAAACGCCCGACCTGGCCGCGCTGCTGCGCCTGGCCATGCGCAACCGGGCGATGCTTGCCAGCGCGGTCGAAGGCGGACGCCTGGCCTCGCTGTGGTACCGCCTGCGCCACCTGCTGCGCTCCAACACACGCAGCGGCAGCCGCCGCAATATCCATGCGCATTACGACCTGGGCAATGATTTCTATCGCCTGTGGCTGGACCCGACCATGACCTATTCGTCGGCCATCTTCACCGAGCCCTGCCAGAGCCTGGCCTCGGCGCAGGCGGCCAAGTATCAGCGCATCGTTGACCAGCTTGGCTTGCAGGCGGGCGATCGCGTGCTGGAAATCGGCTGCGGCTGGGGCGGCTTTGCCGAACATGCGGCGCGCCTGGGCATCCGTGTGCATGGCGTGACGATCTCGCCGTCGCAGCTGGCTTTTGGCCAGGAGCGCATGCGCCACCAGCAGCTCGATCACCTGGCGCATCTGGAACTGTGCGACTACCGCGATCTGGATGGGAAATACGATGCCATCGTGTCCATCGAAATGTTCGAAGCCGTCGGCGAGCGTTTCTGGCAGACGTATTTCGATACCGTGTCGGCCCGCCTGAAAGCCGGTGGCCGTGCGCTGATCCAGTCGATCACCATTGATGAAGCGGTGTTCGAACGCTATCGCGACAGCGCCGACTTCATCCGCGAATTCATCTTCCCTGGCGGCATGCTGCCCAGCCATGAGCGCTTCTCTCGCTGCGCGCTGCGCGCCGGCCTGACCACGCGTGACCGCTTCCATTTCGGCCGTGATTACGCCGAGACCCTGCGCCGCTGGAACGACGCCTTCCAGGCCCAGCGCGAGACCATTGCCGCGCAAGGTTTCGATGAGCGTTTCCGCCGCCTGTGGCAGCTGTATTACGTGTTCTGCGAAGTGGGCTTCGATGAAGGCCAGACCGATGTGGTGCAGTTCCTCTTGCAAAAGGAGTGAGTCATGAATGCCAAGCTGATGCGCACGGGCCTGCCCGCGCGCCTGTGGAAGGGGATCGCGCTGGTGCTGCTGGCGCTGGTGCTCGGTGGCTGCGCCTCGCAGCAGATATCGGACTACGCCGCCAAGACCCCGGTGTTCGATCCGGCGGTGTTCTTCAAGGGCCGCACTGAGGCCTGGGGCATGTTCCAGAAGCGCGGTGGCGAAGTGGCGCGGCGTTTCCATGTGGTCGTGACCGGTACCGTGGACGGCAACACGCTGACGCTGGACGAGCGTTTCCGCTATGACGACGGCGAGACCCAGACCCGCGTCTGGACCTTGGTGCGCCAGCCCGACAACAGCTGGCGCGGCCGTGCCGGTGACGTCATCGGCGAGGCCATCGGCCACACCGCCGGCAATGCCTTGCACTGGAATTACACGCTGCTGCTGCCGGTCAATGACAAGCAATACGAAGTCCAGATGGATGACTGGATGTACCAGATGGATGAACGCACCCTCATCAACCGCACCAGCATGAGCAAGTTTGGTGTGGAAGTGGGCCAGGTCACGTTGTTCTTCCGCAAGGAGGGTGTATGAATACCCAGTCCAAGCCCCTGCCCAAGGAGGCTGCCGGAGCCGCCGGCGAGCGTGCTCCGATCTCGCGCCCCGCCGTGTTGTTCGGCCCGATGAACCAGCCGGTCAGTGACCTGCGCGGCCTGCGCATCTGGCTGGTCGGGGCCTCCAGCGGCATTGGTGCCGAACTGGCGCGCCAGGCGCTGCAGGCAGGTGCCCGCGTGGCCTTGTCGGCGCGCCGTGCGGACGTATTGCAGGAGGTCGCGGCAGCCCACAAGAATGCCTTCATCGCGCCGCTGGATGTGCTTTGCCACGATGCCTGGCGCGACCAGCATGCGCGCATCGTTGAGGCCTTCGGCGGTGTTGACCTGCTGGTGTTCTGCGCGGCCAAGTATCGCCCGGAGCGCACATGGGAGGTTCAGGAGGAGGAAGCCGAGCACACCTTGCGCACCAACGTCGCCAGTGTGTATTCGGCGCTGGGTGCGGCGCTACCCGATATGCTGGCACGTGGCAGCGGCGGCATTGCGCTGGTGGCCAGCGTGGCCGGCTATGTGGGGCTGCCGGGCGCGACCGTATATGGTCCCGGCAAGGCGGCGCTGATCAATCTTGCGGAAATTCTTTATAGCGATTTGCGGCCCAAGGGGGTGAACGTGTATCTGGTCAATCCGGGCTTCGTGAAGACCGACCTGACCGACAAGAACGACTTCCCCATGCCGGCCATCCAGACGCCGCAGCAGGCGGCCACCGCCATCTGGCGCGGAATCTCCGAAGGCCGCTTCGAGATCCACTTCCCACGGCGCTTCACGGCCTGGCTGAAGATACTGCGCCTGCTGCCGTTCCGGCTGCGCTTCATGCTGTTCCAGCGCTTCATGCTGAGCTGACCATGCAGCATCTTGACCGCTTGCTGGACTGGTATGGCGCGCTGGATCGCAGCAGCCTGGAACGGATTGGGGAATTTTATTCGCCGGAGGCTCTGTTCAAGGATCCTTTCAATGACATCAAGGGCCTGCGATCCATCCGCGCCATCTTTGCGCACATGTTCGAGACCACGGAGGATCCGCGCTTCGTGATCCTGGAACGCATGGGGCAGGGTGAGCAGGCCTTTGCCACCTGGCGTTTCGAGTTTCGGCTGAAGGGCCGCTTCTACACGGTGCTGGGGGCGACGCATTTCCGCTTCGATGCGGCGGGCCTGGTGACCGAGCATCGCGATTACTGGGATGCGGCTGAAGAGCTCTGGCAGAAATTGCCGGTCATTGGCGGGCCGGTGAAGTGGTTGCGGGGGAAGTTCAGGGCGACCACTTATTGATGGCACGTCTGGTCTGCGCGGAGCAAGCAATTTCTCCACGACTCATGTGTGGAAATTAATTCCACAATGCGCCTTGTCGATTCGCGTACCGGGTGCCAGTCAGGAACGGAATCAAGCGACTGACTGCAGGGCCGCCTCCCAGGGCCATGCCGGATGCACCTACTGCGCGCTCTGCGGCAACTGCCGCAAGGCTTGCAATGAGGGCATCGCATTCCACGCCATCAAGGCCGCTTCCTGCTGCGGCCCATTGGCTTGCAACCATTGCGCCATGTCGTTGCCAGCCTGCTGCCCATAGATCCGATGCGAGTGAATGAGGATGAAACCCGTCCCCTCCACCAGCACGAAGCGCGCGAAGACTGCCTCCAGAAAACCCGGATTGCCCAGCACTGCTGCGATGTAGTGTTCGGCGGGCCGGGTGTCGGAGCGGGGCAGCGAATTGATGCGGACCACCTTGCCCGCCGTCTGGTAGCGCTTGAGCACGAGGTTGGCCAGCTGCGCCAGCTTGTCGCCATCGGTGGCCTGCTCGACGACATTGATGGTGACCATGTCGGTCCAGTGGTTCAGGTCCGTTTCCGCAGGAGGCGTAAATTCGTTCTGGCCATTCTTTGACCAGCGATGCACGTAGTTGACGTTGTCGAACGTCAACGCCTCAGCACCGGCGGCCAGCGCCAGTGCAGGAATTAGGGTCAGGATCGCGGCGATGTTGCGCAGCGGGCGTAGCAGGAAAGTGGTTTGAGGCATGGCGAACTCCTTGTTCTTGCAGGAGGGAATTATAAGTTGACCGCCGCGCACTTGCCGTCAATCCGTCGTGCTCGGCGTCCAGAACGCCTGCTTCACGGCAGGCAAGGCCAGCAGACGTTCCACCAGCGCATCGAGTTCATCGCCATCCACGGAGGTCGCCGCCAGGGTGGCTTCGATTTCCACTTCATCCTCCGTAAAGGGCCGCACGTCCAGTCCATGCGTAGGATGGCGGCTCTGTTCCAGCATGTCGGTGACGGCCATGAGCACGCGCTTCTGGTGCGCGCTTTCCACGATCAGGTGGATGGTGTTGGTCACTTCCACCGAAGGCACATCCAGCGGCTTGCGGTTGATGGTGTTGACCACCGGGCGCAGCAGGGTATTGGCGGCCAGCACGAAGAGGGTGGCCAGGATCGCTTCCAGGATCAGGTCGGCACCCGCAGCCGCCCCCACTGCCGCCGAGCCCCACAAGGTGGCCGCAGTATTGATGCCGCGCACATTGCCTTCCTCGCGCATGATCGCGCCCGCGCCCAGGAAGCCCACCCCCGAGACCACATAAGCCACCACATGCACCGCGCCTTCGTGACCGCCCATGCGATTGGCCATGTCGACGAAGACTGCCGCGCCCAGGGCCACCAATACGTTGGTGCGCAGGCCGGCGGTACGTTGCCGGTACTGGCGCTCCAGCCCGATCAGGCCGCCCAGGATGAAGGCGGCCGTCAGGCTGATGGAGGTATCGAGCAGGGATTCGAGATTGATGTTGGCGATGATTTGCATGGGACTTCCGGTACGTTCATGGGGCCGCACGAGGGCCGGGCTGCGCAATGGTGCGCGATGATGCCCCAGAAATGCAACAGGGACATGACAAATTCCGGATCACCCATTGCGCTTCTCGTCCCCTGCACGCGGCATCGACACGAACTACAATCGCCAATCCCGTGCGAGAGGTCGAGTTTTTTCCGCGCGGCAAGATCACTTATCCACAAGGAGTTTCCATGAGCAGCAAAGTAGCCCTGATCACCGCCGCCGGCAGCGGCATGGGTGCCGCCGCCGCGCGCCGCCTGGCGGCCGATGGCTTCCAGGTCGGCATCCTGTCTTCCTCCGGCCGTGGCGAGGCGCTGGCCGCCGAGCTGGGCGGCATCGGCGTGACCGGCTCGAACCAGTCTGTGGACGACCTGCAAAAACTGGTCGACCAGGCCGTGGCCCGCTGGGGCCGCGTGGATGTGCTGGTCAACAGCGCCGGCCATGGTCCGCGCGCTCCCATCCTCGACATCACCGACGAAGACTGGCATCGCGGCATGGAGACCTACCTGCTCAACGTCATCCGTCCCACGCGCCTGGTGACGCCGCTGATGCAGGCACAGGGTGGCGGGGCCATCATCAACATCTCGTCTGCCTGGGCCTTCGAACCCTCCGACATGTTCCCGACCTCAGCGGTATTTCGCGCTGGCCTGGCCGCGTTCACCAAGCTCTTCGCCGACAAGTACGCGCCGGAAAACATCCGCATCAACAACGTCCTGCCGGGCTGGATCGACAGCCTGCCACAACGTGAAGAACGCCGCGCCGGCGTGCCCATGCAGCGCTATGGCACCAGCGAGGAAGTGGCCGCGACCATCGCTTTCCTGGCTTCCTCCGGTGCCGGCTACATCACCGGCCAGAACATCAAGGTCGATGGCGGACTGATGCGTTCCGTGTAATACAGCCATCCCGACCGACACGACGGCTCTGCTTTGCAGGGCCGTTTTGCTGCGCGGCATCGTATTTCATTCTCCACCCCTTCTTGCGCAAAAAAGTATCAGTCCTTCCTCGCTGGTGATGTAGAACCCGCAGCCAGAGGGGCACTAAGATGCAGCACATGATGAAAACTGACAACAGCGATTTGTCAGTTTCAATAAGGAAAATGCTCTCGATTGAGAGGAGACACGATGCAGCCCGACCTGGAACTGGTCCATATCCGCAAGGGCGAATCCTTTGCGGCATGGATGCACGGCTACCCCTTCCGTACCGTGCGCTGGCACTACCATCCGGAGTACGAGATCCACCTCGTGGTGGCGACTTCGGGACGTTTCTACGTCGGTGACCACATCGGCGACTTCGCGCCGGGCCAGCTGGTGATGACCGGCCCCAATCTTCCGCAGAACTGGATTTCCGACATCGGCCGCGATGAGGTGGTCCCCGTGCGCTCGCTGGTGATCCAGTTTCCCGAGCAACTGGTGGATCAATGCGCCGCCAGCATCCCCGAGATGGAAGCCATCATGCCGCTGCTCGAACGCAGCCATCGCGGCCTGCTGTTCGATGCGGCCACCAGCGACACGGTGCGTCCGCTGATGCAGCGCCTGATCGACCAGCGCGGCTTGAAGCGCCTCGCCCTGTTCTGGGAAATCCTCGACGTGCTGGCCAATTCGCCCGAGCCGGAAGTGCTGGCCAGTCTCTCCTACAAGCTGGACCTGTCAGGCGTGAACAGCAGCGGGCTCAACCGTGCCATCGCCTATCTGCGCGAACACCTCACCGATGACATCGGCGAACAGGACCTGGCCGACATGGTGGGGCAGAACCTGAGCACCTTCTCGCGCGCCTTCAAGCGCCACACGGGAACCACGCTGGTGCGCTACAAGAACCAGCTGCGCGTGGACCTGGCCTGTCTCGCGCTGCTCAACAATCCGGAAGCACGCATCACCGACATCTGCTACGAGACCGGGTTTTCCAATCTCTCCAATTTCAACCGCCACTTCCAGAAGATCAAGGGCATGTCGCCTTCGGAGTTTCGCAATACCTTTGCCAGCAACGGCCTCTTTGCCGCGACCGGATAGCGCCGGACGCACGCCGTAAATCATTTAAATCATTTCCTTGTCAGGGAAAAACGCATTCAGGAAAGCCCCCGCTTTCCGGAACAGGACAGGTGTTGCCTGTCACTTCGCAACGAGCATGCCGGGTAATCCCGTCATCAAGCACACACCAACAACAATGGAGACTGCAATGAAGAAAGCACTGACCGCACTGGCCTTGTCCACCGCCACGCTGGTGGCATTCACCGCACCGGCGAGCGCCCAGGAACTGTCCAAGCTCAAGATCGGCATGAGCTTCCAGGAAATGAACAATCCGTATTTCGTCTCGATGAAAAAGGCCCTCGATGATGCGGCCAAGTCCTTCGGTGCCAAGGTCATCGTCACCGATGCTGCTCATAACGTGGCCAAGCAGATCGCCGACATCGAAGACATGCTGCAGCAGAACATCGACATCCTGCTCATCAACCCGACCGACTCCGCCGGCGTGGAAGCCGCAGTCAAAGCGGCCAAGGCGCGCAACGTGATCGTGGTGGCGGTGGATGCCAACGCCTCCGGTCCGGTGGACATGTTCGTCGGTTCCAAGAACAAGGATGCGGGCTACCAGTCCTGCCGCGCACTGGCCGATGCCATCGGTGGCAAGGGCGAAGTGGCGATCCTCGACGGCATCCCCGTGGTGCCCATCCTGCAGCGCGTGGAAGGCTGCAAGCAGGCCCTGGGCGAATACAAGGACATCAAGCTGGTGGCCACCCAGAACGGCCGACAGGACCGCTCGGTGGCGCTGGGCGTGGTGGAGAACATGATCCAGTCGCGCCCCAATCTGAAGGGCATCTTCTCGGTCAATGACGGCGGTGCGATGGGCGCACTGGCGGCCATCCAGGGCAGCGGCAAGGACATCAAGCTGACCTCGGTGGACGGCGCGCCCGAAGCCGTCAAGGCGATTGCCGATGGCGGTCCCTTCATCGAGACCACCGCGCAATTCCCGCGTGACCAGGTGCGCGTGGGCCTGGCCATGGCGCTGGCCAAGAAGTGGGGCGCACGCGTGGTGCCCAAGGAAGTGCCCATCGACGTCATGCCGGTGACCAAGAAGAACGCGGCCGGCTTCAGCTGGTAAGCCGCTGGCGCGGCGGCCCTGGTCCGTCGCGCCTTCCTTTCCCTTGATGGAGGCAGCCATGCTCCAACTGACTGGTATCAAGAAGAACTTCGGCCCGGTGACGGTGCTGCGCGGCGTCGACCTGCAGGTGCGCGCCGGTGAAGTGCACGCGCTGCTGGGCGAGAACGGCGCGGGCAAGTCCACGTTGATGAAGATCCTGTGCGGCATCGTCACACCCGATGCGGGCGAGATCCGCATCGATGGACAGGCCTGCCGTTTTGCCAGCTATCACGAGGCCATCGCCGCCGGTGTCGGCGTGGTGTTCCAAGAATTCTCGCTGATCCCTTATCTGGATGCGGTGGACAACATGTTCCTGGCGCGCGAGTTGCGCAGTCCGTTCGGCCTGCTGCAGCGTGCCGCCATGAAGCGCCGCGCGGCGCAGATCGTCGCGCAACTGGGCGTGGAAATTCCGCTGGAGGTGCCGGTGTGCAAGCTCTCGGTGGCGCAGCAGCAGTTCGTCGAGATCGCCAAAGCGCTGGCGCTTGATGCCCGCATCCTGGTGCTGGACGAACCGACCGCAACCCTTACGCCCGGCGAGGTAGAGCACCTGTTCAAGGTGATGCGCGGCCTGCGTGAGCAGGGCGTGGCGATCATCTTCATCTCGCACCATTTGGAAGAAATCTTCGAGATCTGCGACCGCATCACCGTGCTGCGCGATGGTGCTTACATCGGCACTTGTGCGGTGAGTGAAGTGGACCAGGCGCGTCTGGTGGAGATGATGGTGGGGCGGCGCATCGAGAATTGCTTCCCGCCCAAGCCGGCCGCCGCGCCCGAGGGCGACGTGGTGCTGGAAGTGCAGGCCTTGCAGCTCAAGCGCAATGGCCCGGTGTCGCGTTTCCAGTTGCGGCGCGGCGAGATCCTGGGCTTTGCCGGCCTGGTCGGCTCGGGCCGCACCGAGACCGTGCTGGCCATGCTGGGCGCGCATCCGGCGGTGCAATGCAAGCTGTCCATGCACGGTGTGCCGTTGCGCTTTGCCGATCCGGCACAAGCCCTGCAAGCAGGCATCGGCCTGCTGCCGGAAAGCCGCAAGGAGCAGGGACTCATCACCAGCTTCCCCATCCTGCACAACATCTCGCTGAACAATTACGGCAAGTATCGCGCGGGTGGCCTGTTCCTGGATCGCCGCCGCGAAGCCGAAGCGACCCGCATCGCCATGCAGCGCGTGCGCGTGAAAGCGCCGGATGCACATGCGCGGGTCGATACGCTGTCCGGCGGCAACCAGCAGAAGGTGGTGATCGCGCGCTGGATCAATCACAACATGCAGGTGCTGATTTTCGATGAACCCACACGCGGCATTGATGTAGGTGCCAAGGCCGAGATTTATCAGCTCATGCGCGAATTCACCGCGCAGGGCTATTCCATCATCATGATTTCTTCCGAGTTGCCGGAGGTGGTTGGCATGTCCGACCGGGTCTGCGTCTTCAAGGGCGGCGGCATCGTGGCCACCGTCGAAGGGGATGCCGTGACCGCCGAAGAAATCATGACCCATGCCACCACCGGGAGACTCCACCATGCAGCATGAAGCCAATACCCTGGGCAGCGCCCCCGTGCGCGCCTCATCGCAGGCGCGCTGGCGCGCCCTGATCCATTCACCGCTGGCACTGCCGCTGGCCGGACTGGTCGTGGTCTCGCTCCTGATGGGGCTGGCCTCGGACAATTTCTTCACCGTCTCCAACTGGCTCAACGTGCTGCGCCAGGTGTCCATCGTCGGCATCCTCGCCGTGGGCATGACCTTCGTCATCCTTACCGGCGGCATCGATCTGTCGGTCGGTGCGGCCATGGCGCTGGCCGGCACTTTGTCGGCGGGGCTGATCGTCAACAGCGGCCTGCCCGCACCGGTCGCGCTGCTGGCCGGCATCGCACTGGCCGTAGGCATCGGCCTGCTCAACGGCGCACTGGTGGCCTGGGGCCGCATGCCGGCCATCATCGTCACGCTGGCCACCATGGGCGTGGCGCGCGGGGTCGGGCTGATCTACTCGGGCGGCTATCCGATCTCGGGTTTGCCGGGCTGGATCTCGTGGTTCGGCGTGGGCCGCATCGGCATGATCCCGGTGCCGGTGATCCTGATGCTGGTGGTTTATGCACTGGCCTGGGTGCTGCTGCAGCGTACCCCTTTCGGCCGCCATGTCTATGCCATCGGCGGCAATGAGATGGCGGCGCGTTTGTCGGGCGTGAAGACTACGCGCATCAAGCTGGCGGTGTATGCGATTTCCGGTTTCACCTCGGGCCTGGCCGCGATCATTTTGACGGGCCGCCTGATGTCGGGCCAGCCCAATGCGGGCGTGGGCTTCGAGCTGGATGCGATTGCCGCCGTGGTGCTGGGCGGCACGGCCATTGCCGGTGGACGCGGGCTGGTGGTGGGCACGCTCATCGGCGCGGTGCTGCTGGGCATCCTCAACAATGGCCTGAACCTGATGGGCATCAATCCCTACCTGCAGGACATCATTCGCGGCGTGATCATCCTGCTGGCCATCTATATCGCCCGGGAATGGCGCTGAGCATTTCCATTCCTTTTTTTCATACTTGATTTCATTCACAAGGAGACAGAACATGCCCCAATCTCTCGCAGGCAAGATCGCCGTCATCACCGGTGCCGCCTCCGGCATCGGCCTGGCCACCACCGAAAAACTGCTGGCCAATGGCGTGACCGTGGTGATGGTGGACTGGAATGCCAAAGCGCTGGATGAACTGGCTGCCCGCCTCGGTCCGCAGGCCATCCCGCAGGTCACCAATCTGCTGGACGCCGACAGCTGCGCGGCGATGGTGCCGGAGATCCTGGCCAAGGTCGACCACATCGACATCCTCTACTGCAATGCCGGCACCTACATCGGCGGCGAGCTGGTCGATACCACGCCCGAGGCCATCGACAAGATGCTCAACCTCAACGTCAATGCGGTGATGAAGAACGTGCATGCCGTGGCACCGCACATGATCGCGCGCAAGACCGGCGACATCATTGTCACCTGCTCAGTGGCCGGGCATTTCCCGACTTACTGGGAGCCGGTCTATGCCGGTTCCAAATGGGCCATCACCTGCTTCGTGCAGACCATGCGACGCCAGATGATCCCGCATGGCGTGCGCGTCGGACAGGTCTCGCCCGGCCCGGTGATCTCGGCGCTGCTGGCCGACTGGCCGGAAGAGAACCTGCGCAAGGCCAAGGAATCGGGCAGCCTGATCGAGCCCTCGGAGGTGGCCGATGCGATCGAGTACATGCTGACCCGCAACCGCAATGTGACCATCCGCGATATGCTCGTGCTCCCCACCAATTTCGATCGCGTGTGAGCAAGACAACGCGGCAGGTGGCCCTTTTCCAAACCAGCGAGGAAAGATGGAGACCTATCTGATCGGCATCGATGTCGGCACCGGCTCGGCCCGGGCCGGCGTATTTGATCACAGCGGCAAGCTGTGTGGCAGTGCGAAACATGACATCGCTCTCTTCCGCGACGAGCGCCGCGCGCGCGTCGAACAATCCAGTGCCCAGATCTGGGATGCGGTATGCCATGCGGTGCGGGGTGCCGTCGCCAGGGCCGGCATCGATCCGGAAAGCGTCACCGGCATCGGTGTGGATGCCACCTGTTCGCTGGTGGTGCAAGGCGCGCCGGCCGGCGTGGGCGATGCCGGCCATCCCGAGCGCGATGTGATCGTGTGGATGGATCACCGTGCGCTGGAGCAGGCGCAGCGCATCAATGCGGGCGGGCATGCGGTGTTGTCCTATGTAGGTGGTGTGATCTCGCCGGAGATGGAAACGCCCAAGCTGCTGTGGTTGAAGGAACACCTGCCGGAGGTGTATGACGGCGCTGCGCAGTTCTTCGATCTCACCGACTTCCTGACCTGGAAGGCGACGGGTTCGCTGCAGCGCTCGTCCTGCACCGTGACCTGCAAGTGGACGTATCTTGCCCATGAAGGGCGCTGGGATGCGGATTACTTCCGCCGCATCGGCCTGGGCGATCTGGCCGAGGAAGGCTTTGCGCGCATTGGCCAGGAAGTGGTGTGGCCCGGTACCGCTTTGAATGGCGGCTTGTCGCCCGAGGCGGCGCAGCAATTGCAGTTGCGGCCCGGCATCGCGGTGGCGGCGGGACTGATCGATGCGCATGCGGGTGGCGTCGGCACGGTCGCCGCGCGCGGTGGTGCGGAGGATGCCGCGGCCTGCATGGCCTATGTGTTCGGTACCTCGTCCTGCACCATGACCAGCAATGCAAAGGCGGTCTTCGTTCCCGGTGTGTGGGGCCCGTATTACAACGCCATGGCCCCCGGCATGTGGCTCAACGAAGGCGGACAGTCGGCCGCGGGTGCGGCCATCGATCATCTGCTGACGCTGCATCCGGCTACGCCGCAAGCGCGCGAACTGGCCGCCGCTGACGGGATGGAATTGCCGCAGTGGCTGGCCGCACGCGCGCTGGCCTCGGTGGCGCAGCCGGCGCAGGCAGTCTGGCTGGCCGGTCAGATCAACGTGGTGCCGGAATTCCTCGGCAACCGTTCACCGCTGGCCGATCCGCAGGCCCGTGCCGTGCTGCTGGGGCTGGGCATGGAACACGACATCGACAGCCTGGTGGCGCTCTATGTCGCCGGCTTGTGCAGCCTGGGGTATGGCCTGCGCCAGATCATCGAAGCGCAGGCGGCATGCGGTGTGCGCATCGCCAGCATTTCGGTCTCGGGCGGCGCGGGTACGCATCCGCTGACGCGCCAGTTGCTGGCCGATGCCACCGGCCTGCCGGTGGAAATCACCGCCTGTCCTGAGCCGGTGCTGCTGGGATCGGCCATGCTGGCGGCGGTCGCTGCGGGCACGCATGCCGACCTGCAGAGCGCCATGGCGGCCATGTCCAGCGTGGCCGGGCGCAATGCGCCGACAGGGGAGGCCATCGGCCGCCTGCACGAGTCGCGTTACCAGGCCTTTCTCAAGAGCCAGCAACTGGCGCGCGAGGTACGCGACAGCCTGGCCCCGCTGCTGGCGGCGCAGTCCGCTCCGGCCACAGCGTCTCACTGAATGGAGACAAGCAGATGGAATTTTCAGGAACATCGGTCATCATCACCGGGGCCGGCAAAGGCATAGGCCGCGCCTGCGCGCGCTTGATGGCGCAGCGCGGTGCCGAGGTGATCGCCTTGTCGCGCACCGCCAGCGACCTGGCCAGCCTGCGCGAAGAAATCGGCTCACGCTCGGTGCAGGTCGACCTGGCCGATCCGGCCGCCGCCCGGCGCGCCATGGAGCAGGCTGGTACTGCGGACTTCCTCATCAACAGCGCTGGCATCAACGTATTGCAATCCAGTACCGAGATGACCGATGCAGGCTATGAAGCCGTGCTGGGGGTGAACCTGCGCGCGGCCCTCATCACCTGCCAGTCCTTCGCCCGTGCGCGTATCGCGGCCGGTGGCGGCGGGGCCATCGTCAACATCACTTCCATTGCGGGCCATCGCGGCTTTGCCGAGCATCTGTGCTATGCCGCCTCCAAGGCCGGTCTGGAAGGGGCGACGCGGGTGCTGGCCAAGGAGCTGGGCGCGCATGGCATCCGCGTTAATGCGGTCGCTCCCACCATCACCCTGACCGAACTGGCAGAGGCGGCCTGGAGCGATCCGGCCAAGTCGGCCCCGATGATGGTGCGCCATCCTTTGCAGCGCTTCGCCTCCGCCGAGGACGTGGCGCGCAGCATCGCCATGCTGCTGTCGGCGGATGCGGCCATGCTGACCGGGGCAGTGGTGCCGGTGGATGGCGGCTTCCTGGCGGTCTAGCGGTGCCTGCCATTGCGTGCTTCAGACGCGACAAGGGCGACCCGAAGGCCGCCCTGGCGAAGCTGCTGCGGCCGTCGCCGCGCAAACTTGACGAAACTTGACGGGATCAGCGACCGATCTGGTGCCCGATCACGCCGCCCACGGCCGCACCACCGGCCGTACCGATGCCGCTGCCACCGGTGAGGATGGCACCGCCGACGGCACCCACGGTGGCACCGATGGCCGTGTTCTTGTCGCGGGTGCTCATGTTGCTGCAGCCGGTCATGGCGGTCAGCGCGATGGCAGTGATGGAAATGGCAGCGATCTTGTGAAGTGTTTTCATGATTTTTTCCTGATCGTAAATAAAGACTTGTTCCCGAAGTTTTTTGAATGAGGGTCCGGCTCGCGCATGCTGCCTGAGGGCGGCGTGCTTGCGGGAGCGGGTATGGCAATAGACCAGCTCGATCTCGAAAAGATTCGAGTTGCAACACGTTCTCTTACAGTTGTTACATACTCTGGCCTGCGCCGTACCAGCCCTTGGGAAGAGGGTGAGAGGGCGTGTAATTTTTACAATAATCGGACCAGAGAACCTCATGACTTTGACTTCAAGCCTGCGCCGGGCCGCCCGCCTGTTGCTCACCTCCGCCACGCTGCTGCTGGCGGCCGTTCCGCTGCACGCCGCCGAACCGCCCAAGCCGGTCGAAGGCAGCTGGCTGGCACCGCGCTTCCAGTTCCATACCGGCCAGACCCTGGACAACCTGCGCCTGCACTATGTCACCCTGGGCGAGCGCAGCAACCCCGCGGTACTGGTGCTGCACGGCACCTACCAGAGCGCCGGTGCGATGCTGTCCAAGGACTTCGGCGGCCAGCTCTTTGGCCCCGGCCAGCCGCTGGATGCCAGCAAGTACTTCATCATCATTCCGGACGGCATCGGCGTGGGCAAATCCACCAAGCCTTCGGACGGCCTGCGCGCGGCCTTCCCGCAATACAACTATGACGACATGGTGCTGGCGCAATACCGCATGCTGACCGAAGGCATGGGCATTTCGCACCTGCGCCTGATCATCGGCAATTCCATGGGCGGCATGCAGACCTGGATCTGGGGCGGCACCTATCCCGGCTTTGCCGATGGCCTGGTGCCGATGGCCTCGCAGCCGACCGAAATGGCCAGCCGCAACTGGATGATGCGGCGCATGCTGGTGGAGTCGATCAAGCAGGACCCGGCCTGGAACAACGGCAACTACACCACCCAGCCGCCGTCGCTGCGCCTGGCCAACAACATGTTCGTCTTCGCCACCAATGGCGGCACGCTGGCCTACCAGGCCATCGCCGGCACCCATGCCCAAGCCGACAAGCTGGTCGACGAGCGCCTGGCCGCGCCGGTGACGGCGGATGCCAATGACTTCATCTACCAGTGGGGTTCCTCGGCCGACTACAACGCCGCGCCGGGTTTGTCGAAGATCAAGGTGCCGGTGCTGGCCATCAATTCCGCCGACGATGAGCGCAACCCGCCCGAGACCGGCATCATGCAGGCCGCGCTGAAGGAAGTGCCGGGCGCACAGCTGCTGCTGATCCCGGCCAGCGCCGAGACGCGTGGCCATGGCACCACCGGCATGGCGCGCTTCTACGTGCGCGAGCTGACGCAGTTCATCCAGGGCCTGCCCGCCCGCTGACGCCGGAGCCAGTGATGCACAAGCGCAACGGGCGTGCCGGCCAGGTGCTGGCCGTGCTGCTGCTGGCCGCCGGGGTGCGGCCGGTGCAGGCCGGCACCGGCTACTACCTGGTCAGCGTCTATTCCGACCCCGGCCAGTGGACGCTGGATTACAAGTACTGGAACGCCAAGGCCAGCGTCGGCCCGCCGATCGGCTCGCCCGAGCTGGGGATCGCTTATGGCGTCAATTCGCGCTGGTACACCGAGCTGTATGGCGTGACCCAGCAGGATGCCGTGCAGGGCACGCAGATGCTGAGCATGAACTGGCAGAACGATGTCCTGCTCACGCAAGGGGAATATCCCTTCGACCTGGCCATCCACACTGATGTCGGCCAGTATCGAAACAGCCAGCGCGACGGCTATTCACTAGAGTGGGGGCCGGCGCTGCAAACCGAATGGTGGCGCACGCAGTTCAACGCCAACCTGTTCCTGCAGCGTGACTACCGCAGCCAGCAGAACGGGCCGACACAACTGGTCTATCAATGGCAAGTGCGTCAGCACTGGCGGCCCTGGTTCAACTTCGGGCTGCAGGGCTTCGGCGAGTTGGGACGATGGGATCACTGGGCCACGCGCGATCAGCAGTCGCATCGCGCCGGACCGGCGCTGTTCGGTACGCTGCGCATGGGGCATCAGTTCGTGAAATACGAGGCCGCCTACCTGTTCGGCAGCAATGTCACCCTCAGTGCGCGCACCTTCACCATGCGGCTGCAAGTGGGCTTCTGACAGGCGCTCTGCGCCTTATCCTGCGGTGTAAAGTTCATATCCGCTCTTTCCCCGGTGCTTGACGTGATACATGGCGGCATCGGCTTGCTCCAGCAGGCGTGACAGGTCTTGCCCGTGGCTGGGATAAAGGCTGATGCCGATGCTGGCGCCCAGGACGAATTGCTGGTGCCCGACCTCGATGGGGGCCGCCAGTTTGGCCAGCAGCTTCTTGGCGATTTCCGGGGCCTGGTCCTGGCGTTCCAGCTGGGTGGCGATCACGGTGAATTCATCCCCGCCCAGGCGTGCGCAGATGTCGGTGCTGCGCACCGCTTCCTTGAGCCGCTGCGCCACGCACATGAGCACCTTGTCGCCGACCGCATGGCCGGCCTGGTCGTTGACCGGTTTGAAGTTGTCCAGGTCGATGTAATACACCGCCACCAGATGATGCGGACGGGTGGCCAGCAGCAGCGCCTGGTCGAACAGGTTGTTCATGAAATGTTTGTTGTAGAGGCCGGTGAGCGGATCCTTGAACGCCATTTTGAGGGCCTTGGCCTCGGCCTGGATCAGGCGGCGGTGGAACAGCGCCAGAATGGCCGTGAGCAGGCTCGTGTACTGCAGCGCCACCAGTGCCGTGCCCAGCAGGAAGCCGTAGCGCAGCCAGGGCGGATAGAAGTGTCCAATCAGCCCGCCGCTGGCCCAGTGCAGCGTCAGCGCAATACAGGCCGTGGCCATGCAGCGGCGGATCAGCGGCGGGCAGTCAAGTTTGTCGTGCAGGATCATCCACGACAGGCTGCCCAGCGCGAACACGTTGAAGAGGGCATAGCTGGTGCTCTTGATGAGCGGCAGCGCCAGCTGGTTGTCGGACCACAGCATCCACAGCCCGGCGGCGACTGCCGCCACGCCCACGGCGCGCACCAGCAGTGTTCTCTCCTGCAGATCGAAGAAGCGCACGAAGCCCATCACCAGCAGCACCTTTTCCAGGATCAGGAAATTGCCATACACCGGATTGGCCAGCGCCAGTTCACCCAGGGGCGTGAGATACAGCACCGCCAGCCGGCCCAGCAGGGCGCAGCTGATGGCGGCGGCAAACCAGTTGGCACCGGGCGGCGTGCGCGGGATGCGCGCGGCCAGCAGGAACAGCGCGATGAAGACGCAATACACTCCGGCCCCGAAGGCGTGCACGATCTGATAATGCATAGCGTCCCCTTGCGCTTTGCTATCCGCCTGCCCCGGCAGGCTAGTCCCCTCTGGCGATCATAGCCAAGCGGAATGGGCGCGTACAGGGGGAAATGAAGGCTTCTTCACACATCCCTTCCGGCAACATTTCCGATGTGCAAAGTCAGTCCGGAAACGCAAGCCCCGTGCGGCATTCAGCCCAGGCGAGCTGCGCTGGGCGGATGGCCGATGATGCGCTTGAAAGCGCGACTGAACGATGCTTCCGAATCGTAGCCCAGCCGGTTGGCCGCCACCGCCACCCGCAAGCCGTCGCGGGCGATCCAGTGGCGCGCCTGGAACATCTTGACGCGGGCCACGTACTTGGCCGGGGTCTCGCCCACCGTGGCCGAAAACTTCTCGATGAAACTGGAACGCGAGGCCCCCATCAAGGCCGCCAGTTCATTGACCGACCAGTCGCGTTCGGGATGCTGGTGCACCGCCGCCAGCACCCGTCCGACCAGCGGGCAGCGCACTGCGGCGATCCAGCCGCTGGCATCGCTGCAGGCACATTCCACCCAGCCACGGATGATGCTGGCGGCCAGCACGTCAGCCAGGCGCGCCAGGATGCCGCAGCCACCGATGCGGTTGAGCGCCACTTCGCGCTCCATCGCATCGAGCAGGGCCAGCACCGCCGGATCGCGCTGGGCCAGGTCACAGGCGCGCATGGCCTCGGGCATCATCATCAAGAGCGGGTGCAGCGGGTCCAGGTTGAAGCGCAGCGTGCCCGAGAACACCACGTGCGTCGGCGGCGCGGGGACAGCATCGGATTGGGCATGCGCACTGTCATCGACCAGGAACAGATTGTCCGCCACCGCCTTGCGGGCCAGCTTGCCGATCTCCACCGTCGGCAGGGCGCGCGCACTGGCCAGCGCATGCGCCGAGCCGCGCGGCAGCAGTACCGCATCGCCTGCGTTGAGCAGCAGCCAGTCGTCCTGGCCGACCTGCATCCAGCAACTGCCCTGGGCGATGAAGTGGAAGGTTGCCTCGCGCCGCGCCGGGAAGGCCACCGCCCAGGGCTCGTGCAGCACGTAGCGCGCGTACTCGAC
Source organism: Herbaspirillum sp. Her4 (assembly GCF_057961335.1). Taxonomy (NCBI): domain Bacteria; kingdom Pseudomonadati; phylum Pseudomonadota; class Betaproteobacteria; order Burkholderiales; family Oxalobacteraceae; genus Herbaspirillum; species Herbaspirillum sp. Her4. Next base: position 2,247,021 of record NZ_CM176330.1, read on the forward strand.
GCCATCGAGCCGCAGGCCCAGCAGGATCTCGGTCAGCGGATCGACGCCATCGGCGGGACGGTCCTTGGGGGTACACTCGGTGATTTCCGGGAGATTTGGACGAATAGTCATATCTTTGCGAAATATCGGCATGGAAAGTCCAAGCATTTAACCATAGACTGCGCTACCCAGTCATGAAACGTCACAAGAAAGGTTTTCCCATGTCCAACCCCGGCATCATCGAGGCCCCGCTGACCGAGACGGCGGCCCCGGCCAGCGCCTCTGCGGCCCCTGCCCACAAGGCAGCGCAAGAGCTCCCGGCCAACTGGAGCGGCATTGCCAGCCTGGCGCTGGGCGTCTTCAGCCTGGTCACCGCTGAATTCCTCCCCGCCAGCCTGCTCACGGCCATCGCCACCGACCTGCACGTCTCCGACGGCGCCGCCGGCCAGGCCGTCACGGCCACCGCCATCGTCGGTGCCGTGGCCGCGCCCAGCATCCCGCTGCTGACCCGCAACATCGACCGCAAGCGCGTGGTGCTGATGCTGACCCTGCTGCTGCTGGTCTCCAACCTCATGGCCGTGCTGGCCCCCAATCTGCCGGTCCTGCTGGTGGCACGCGTGCTGCTGGGCGTGGCGCTGGGCGGCTTCTGGTCGATGGCGGCGGCGCTGGCCATGCGCCTGGTGCCGGATCACCTGTTCGCCCGGGCCATGTCGCTGATCCTCACCGGGGTCTCGGTGGCGACCGTGTGCGCAGCGCCCATCGGTGCATACATGGGCAACCTGTGGGGCTGGCGCAGCGCGTTCATTGCCGCCGGCGTGGTCAGCCTGGTGGCCTTCGCCATCCAGTGGATCGCGATTCCGCGCCTGCCGCCCAAGGACCATCCCAGCCTCAAGGTGCTGGCCGAATTGCTCGGCCGCAAGGATGTGCGGGTGGCGCTGATGGCGGTGCTGCTGGTGGTCTCCGGCCACTTTGCCGGGTTCACCTACATCCGCCCGCTGATGGAGCAAATCACCCACATGTCGGTGGCGACCATCTCGGCGGTGCTGCTGGGCTATGGCGTGGGCGGCTTCTTCGGCAACTTTGCCGGTGGCTTCATCGCCGAGCGCAGCGAACGCTATGCCATCGTCAGCGGCGGCACGCTCATCGCGCTGCTGGCAGCCTCCCTGTGGGTGGCCGGCAGCTCGCCGGTGGTGGCGGCCATCGCCATCACGCTGTGGGGCTTTGCCTTCGGTGCCTTCCCGGTGGGCTTTCAGACCTGGATCGTGCGCGCCGCGCCGGACCATGCCGAAGGCGCGGGCGGCCTGATGGTGGCGGCGTTCCAGGTGGCCATTGCCAGCGGCGCGATCGGCGGCGGCGTGCTGGTCGATCACGTGGGTGCACTGGGCGGCCCCATCTTCGCGGTGATTGCCATCAGCCTGGGCACCTTGCTCACCCTGCGCTACGGTCCGCGTGGCGGCGGTGCGCCGGTGGCGGGCAATGCGCATTTCTGAACCGATGCGGCGGGTCCCGTGCTGACCCGATGCGAGCGCTTGACGGCTTCCGGCTTTTCACCGGAAGCCGTTTTCATTTCCGCTGCATTATTCCTGCCTGTGCAATAAAGAAGTGCCGATGGCACGGATTCTCTTCATCCGCGCTTGGCTCCACACTGGCGTCACGGTCAAGGAACACTCCATGACCGACCCAACCCACCAGGAGCCCTCCCATGAAGATCCATCATTTCTCCCTCTCCGGCCACGCTCATCGCGCCGTCCTGTTCGCTTCGCTGCTGGGCCTGGAGGCCGAGCTGATTCACATGGACCTGGCCGCTGGCGCCCACAAGCAGCCGGCCTTCCTCGCCTTGAACCCTTTCGGCCAGGTGCCGGTGCTGGAAGATGGGGATGTCGTCATCGCCGACTCCAACGCCATCCTGGTCTACCTGGCAAAGAAGGCGGGCCGCACCGACTGGCTGCCCGAGGATGCCCAGGGTGCCGCCAACGTGCAGCGCTGGCTGTCGGTGGCCGCTGGTGAGCTGGCCTATGGTCCGGCTGCCGCACGCCTCATTACCGTGTTCGGCGCCCGTTTCAATCCGGAAGAAGTGATCCAGCGCGCCCACCTGCTGCTGGGTCGCATGGAACAGCATCTGGCAAACCGCGCATGGCTGGCCGCCGATCACCCGACCATCGCCGATGTGGCTGTCTACAGCTATCTGGTGGCGGCACCCGAAGGCAATGTCGACCTGAGCGGCTACCCGTCGGTGCTGCGCCTGCTGCAAGGGATCGAGGCCCTGCCGGGCTTTGTGCCCTTCCCGAGGACGGCGGCGGGTCTGCGCGCGGCGCAGGCCTGAGTTTTCCAATAGTCAGGTCATCCCGCGCCGCGTGTTTTCAGTTTCTTTTCGAGAGGTCCGCCATGAGTGCATCCCCCAAGTCCCCCGTCTGGCATGCCGGCGAGAAGCAGCTGCAAGCGCAATTCGGCGTGGCCGACAAGATGGAATCCGTAGGCCAGCGCGTGATACGCGACTTCATGCCCGAGCAGCACCGCGATTTCTACGGCCAGCTGCCCTTCATCGCAGTGGGCAGCGTCGATCCCTCGGGGGATGCGTGGGCGACTTTCCTTGAAGGTCGTCCGGGTTTTCTGGCTTCGCCCTCGCCGACCCGGCTTGACATGCATGCCCGTCCCGCAGCGGAGGATCCGGCGGCGGCCGGGATGTCGGCAGGCGCGCCGGTCGGCCTGCTCGGCATCGAGATGCACACGCGGCGCCGCAATCGCATGAATGGTGTGCTCGCACCGCTGGCCGACGGATGGCGCGTGCAGGTGGACCAGAGCTTCGGCAATTGCCCGCGCTACATCCAGCTGCGCGACTATTCCTTTGCCCAGGATCCTGCCGAAGCGCGCAACGTGCAGGCGGAGTCGCTGGACACGCTGGACGCACCGGCCCTGGCCCTGATCGCCGGCGCCGATGCCTTCTTCGTGGCGACCTATGCCGACCAGGAAGGGCGGCGCCAGGTGGATGTCTCCCATCGTGGCGGCAAGCCGGGGTTCGTGCGGGTCGATGAAGCGGGCTTGCTGACCGTGCCGGACTTCAACGGCAACTTGTTCTTTTCGACCCTGGGCAACATCGTGCTCAACGGCCGTGCGGGTTTGCTTTTTGTGGACTATGCCTCGGGCGATGTCTTGCAGATGACCGGGCAGGCCGAGGTGATCCTCGACTCCCCCGAGATCGCCGCCTTCGAGGGCGCTGAGCGCCTGTGGACCTTCCGCCCGCAGCGCATCGTGCGCCGCCGTGCGGCACTGGCCTTGCGCTGGGCATTCCAGGAGCATGCGTTTTCATCGTATGCGCTGATGACGGGCGACTGGCAGCAAGCCGGGGAGCGCCTGCGCGCACGGTCTCTGGCGGGCCAATGGCGTAGCCTGAAAGTGGCGCGCATCGTGCAGGAGAGCGACACCATCCGCTCCTTCCATCTGGTCGCCGACGATGGGGCCGGGCTGCTGCCGGCACTGCCGGGGCAGCATCTGCCGATCCGCGTGCAGACCGAAGCCGGGGCTGCGCCGCTGATCCGGACCTACACCTTGTCGTCGGCACCGCATGAAGCGCACTACCGCATCAGCGTCAAGCGCGAGGGCGTGGTGTCGCAATACCTGCATGCGCAGTTGCGCGAGGGTGATCGCATCGAGGCGCGCGCCCCGGCGGGAGACTTCACGCTCGATACCGCCACGGACAGACCGGTGGTGCTGCTGGCCGGTGGCGTCGGCATTACACCGATGATGGCCATGCTGCGCCATATCGTTCAGGAAGGATTGCGTCGCCTGCGCATGCGCCCGGCCATCTTGTTTCATGCCGCACGCACGCTGGGCGAGCGCGCCTTCGACGCCGAGCTGGCCGAGCTGGTGGCGGCCTCGCGCGGTGCGGTGAGACTGGTTCGCGTGCTCAGTGACACCACCGGCGCGCGTGAGGGCGACGCGTTCGATGCCGCCGGCCGTATCGACATGAACCTGCTCTCGCGCAGCCTGCCGTTTGGCGATTACGAGTTCTACCTGTGCGGTCCGGGCGGCTTCATGCAGGGGCTCTACGACGGCTTGCGCGGCTTCGGCATCAGCGACGAGCGCATCCATGCCGAAGCCTTTGGTCCGGCCTCGCTCACCCGTACTGGCAACACCGTCGCCGCAGCGCTGCCGCTGGCACCGGTGGCGGACACGGCCGTCCCGGTGATCTTCATGGAAAGCCTCAAGGAAGCCCGCTGGACCCCGGATTCCGGCAGCTTGCTGGAGCTGGCCGAAGCACGCGGTCTGTCGCCGGAGTTCAGTTGCCGCGAAGGCCACTGCGGCAGCTGCCGCACCCGCGTGCTGGCCGGGGAAGTGACTTACCTGAAGCCGCCGCAGGCCAGCGTGGGCGAAGGCGAAGTACTGCTGTGCTGTGCGCGCCCGGCCAAGCCCTCCGGAACCGATGCACCGCGCCTGGAACTGGCGCTGTGAGGGTGATATGAAGGCCTTGGCAAGTCCTCCGTCCTGATGCCGCTGAAGAGGGCATAATGCGACCTTCTCCGACAGGCAGGGAAGGAAGGCACATGGACCGATGGCTGGCAATGCGAATCTTCGTGCAAGTGGCCGAGACTGCCAGTTTCGCCAAGGCGGCGCGGCAGATGCAGTTGAGTGCGCCGGTGGTCACCCGCACCGTGGCGGGGCTGGAAGAACTGGTCGGTGCGCGGCTGCTGGTACGCACCACGCGTTCGGTCAAGACCACTGAAGCCGGGGCGCGCTATCTGGAAGACTGCCGTCGCATCCTCGCTGAAATCGCCGAAGCCGAAGCGGCTGCGGCCGGCCATTACGACCAGCCCTCGGGCACGCTGTCGGTGACGGCGGCCTTGCTGTTCGGACAGTTGCATGTGCTGCCCATCGTTACCGAATATCTCGATCTCTATCCGGGCATGCGGGCGCGCACTTTCTTCGTGGATCGCCCGGTCAACATCGTGGAAGAGGGCATGGATGTGGCGGTGCGCATCGGCCATCTGCCTGATTCGGGATTCACGGCCATCCAGGTCGGTTCGGTCAGCCGCGTGATCTGTGCCTCGCCCGACTATCTGCGCCAGCATGGCACGCCGGCTGCACCCGCCGATCTCAAGCAGCATCGCATCGTCACGTCCACCAGCGCCTGGGCTTCGCCGGAGTGGCGCTTTGCCGACGGCCAGCGTGTGGTGGTCGATGCAGCGCTGCAGACCAATACCAATGAAGCCGCCATCAGTACCGCCCGCCAGGGCTGGGGATTGACGCGCGTGCTGGCCTATCAGGTGGCGGCCGACTTGCAGGCCGGGCGCTTGCAGCGGGTCATGCGCGAATTCGAAGAGCCGCCGCTGCCGATCCACGTGCTCTATCCGGAAGGGCGGCGCTCACCGGCCAAAGTGCGGGCCTTCATTGACCTGGCGGTGAGCCGCCTGCGGGCGCATCCTGCGTTCCACTGAGCGCAGCCGGGTTCATCCGTAATACGAAGGCGCCCGCACCGAAATACGCAGCGGACGATCCAGCTCTCGCGTCCACGCGGCGTAGGTCTGGTCAGCGACCAGGCGCAGGGCGGCGATGCGTTCGGGCAGATGATCGAGGATCTGTGCCTGGCTTTGCGCAGCCGGGCCGTGTGCGCACAGCAGTTCGTCGCGTCCGGCCGCACACCAGTTGCGCACGCTCTCTTCGGTCACTTCCAGATGGCCCTGGAAACCCCATTGCTTGCCGCGCATGAATCCCTTGTTGAGGCAATGGCTGCCATACATGGTGCGCACCGCGCCGGTGGGAATTTCAAAGGTGTCGTAATGCCAGTTGAAGATGGTGACCTGGCGTGCCAGTCCCATGCGCTGCTGTGCTGGCGGCGTGACCCAGACCGGGCTCCAGCCGATGTTGGCGCAGAGGTTGCGGCTGACCTGCGCCCCCATGCTACGGGCCAGCAGCTGGGCACCGAAGCAGTGGCCCAGCACCGGCACGTCGCGGGCCAGGGCATCTTGCAGGAGGGCGTGTTCGGCGTGGATCCAGGGCAGGTCTTCATTGACGCTGTGGTCGCTGCCCAGCGTGACGATGCCGGAAAACTGGCTGGCATCGCGCGGGGCGTCGCCTTCTGCGGCGGGATGGAACAGGCGATAGGGCAGGGCGTGTTGTTCCAGATGATCCAGCAGGACCCCGGGGCCCTGTGTGCTTTCATGCTGGAGGATGGCGATCGGTCTCATAAACGGGGGACGGGCTTGGGCCGGTCCGTAGTGGAGGAGACGTCAATGTAGGATGGGGGACGTAAACGGCGGGTTGTATTTTTGAGTGGGGGTGTAAACATCCTGTAAAGCCGCTGACATCCCAGCCACTTGCAGATGCTTTGTGGCAGATTGGACGTCACATCCAAAGCCACATTTACGCGCGCGCCGCCGCCCCGAGTTGCCTGACCATGGTCTTGATGGCCAGATGATGAATGCTGCCGAGCATGCGCAACTGAGACGCCCGAAGATGTGGTGGAACGTCGCTACGGGCGCCGAACTCGTCCTGCAATGCCAGCGAGTTAGCTTCGACCTGATCGATCATCCGCGAGACTTCGCGCTGGAAGCTGATGTTGCCCACGCCCAGTTGCCGCGCGAACGTCTGCAAGTGCGCAAGCGTGAGCTCGTTGTAATGGCGTGCTTCTGCCACGGGGAAAGACATCGGAATGGCTGGCCAGCATGCTTCGCCCGGCCCCAGCAGTTCCGGACGCGCCCATGCGCCGATACTGAGCAGATCGTAATGCGGTGCCAGTTCGTAGCCGTCGGTACCGGCATACAGTGAGAGATTCTTCAAGTGCGCATCGCTGTTGCCGATCAGGATGTTGAAGAGCGTCCATCGAAACAATGTGGTACGGGCGGTCGCTGGGGTGCGGCATCTCTCCAGAATATCCAGCAATGCCCTTATACCGGAATGCGCGTATTTGGCTGCGGCCGAGAGCGACAGGACCTGGGCCGCATCCAGTGTGTGCAGGCGGCGTACCCGTTCCGCCTCGAGTTTGCGGTCGAAGCGCTCCACGATATACACAGGCGAAGGGACGTAGCGCAGCTCGACCTTCGGCACCGTCAAGCCCAGTCCTTGCGCCAGCCTGGCACAGAACCATTCGTTGACTGCGCTGCTCGGATAGTGAGCGCTCAGCACATCGGGCTTGAGGATATGGGTTGATGCGAGGCTGCCGGTCGGTTCAAAAAGTTGGCCGTTCTGCAGCACTACCGCGATCTTCTGCTGGGCACCGGCCAGTGACATTTTCTTCGGCGCAGTCGCCGAGAGCGGTTGTCGCGGCATGGCACGGATGCGCGTTTCCAACTCTTCGTGTGATAGCGGCACCAGTGTGGAGGGCGGCAATGTCGCGCCTGGTGCCAGCAAGGTGATTGCGCCGGCAGATTCGGCACCAAAATGTTCCAGCATGGACCAGGCGTCGACCGTCTGCGCGGCGTCCTTCCTCATGAAGGCCATCAATTCCAGCCGAGCGCCTTCTTCGGGGCAGCAGATTGTCGAAGAACCATTGCACCGGACGCATCGTGCCTTCGTCCTGATGCAGCCCGGCTGTCAGCGGGATTCCGGGAGAGAGTTCGTGCCCGGTGCTGATCCAGTCCTGCGCATATCGGAAGGACCACACGCCCGTGTTCTCGAAAAGCTGGCCCACCCGCTTTTCATCAATGAAGACATCGAGCTGCCGGTTCATGGGCGTGCCCGCCTGCGCTTGCTATCCTGTGCTGAGGCAGCAATGGCGTGTTCGTCGAGGGCAGGGGGCAGCGAGAGGTGCAGTTCAATGCCCAGTTCGCGCATGGCCGAAAACAGTTTTTCTACCGCTACCGTCGCCTCGCCCTGTTCCTGCCGTCGCAACAAGGTTTGTGAAGTGTTCAATGTCTCTGCCAGGTCGGCCAGAGGCACGTTAAGGCCTACCCGCACGGCGCGCAATACGCTGCCCAGTTCTCGCGGCGAGGTGACTTTCATGGTGCATCCTAAGCATGTGATATTGCTCTATTATCGCAACATTCCCACCCAGATCAAGCTAAAAGTGTGAAATCGCTCTTTTATATGGCGACGTGGGCGCATTTCCATTAAAAAAGCGATATTGCATCTTTAATGCCGGGTAAGCTTCCCAGCTTATCTGTGCCCAGGCCAGAAACAATAACGCCGCGCGGCTGCAGTCACAGCGGCGCGGCGGCTTGCAGCCGGTGATGCAGAATCACCGGTGCGGGTCAGTGGATGAGGTGAGCTATCGCGGCGCTCAGATCCCCCCCATACACAAATACTTCACGACCAGGTAGTCATCAATCCCGAAGTGCGACCCTTCGCGCCCCAGTCCCGACTGCTTGACGCCGCCGAACGGTGCGACTTCATTGGAGATCAGCCCGGTATTGATGCCCACCATGCCCGACTCCAGCCCTTCTGCCACACGCCAGATGCGGCCGATGTCGCGTGAATAGAAATAGCTGGCCAGCCCGAATTCGGTATCGTTGGCCAGGGCCACCGCTTCCTCATCAGTCTTGAAACGGAACAGCGGCGCCATCGGACCAAAGGTCTCTTCGCGGGCTACCTGCATGGCCGGCGTCACATCGGCCAGCACGGTCGGCTCGAAGAAGCTGTGGCCCAGCGCATGGCGCTTGCCGCCCAGCAGCACGCGGGCTCCCTTGCTGACCGCATCGGCGATATGCTGCTCCACCTTCTTGACGGCCTGCTCGTTGATCAGCGGACCTTGCGTCACACCGTTCTCCATGCCATCACCGACCTTCAGTTTCTTGACCGCTTCCACCAGCTTGGCAGCGAAGGCGTCATACACCCCATCCTGCACGTAAAGACGGTTGGCGCACACGCAGGTCTGGCCGGCATTGCGGTACTTGGAGGCAATCGCCCCTTCCACGGCGGCATCCAGGTCGGCATCGTCAAAGACGATGAAGGGTGCATTGCCGCCCAGTTCCAGCGAGAGCTTCTTGATGCTCGACGCACTCTGTTCCATCAGTAGCTTGCCCACGCCCGTGGAACCGGTGAAGCTGATCTTGCGCACGATGGGGTTGGAGGTCATCTCGCCGCCGATGTCCTTGGCACTGCCGGTGACCACGCTGAACACGCCGGCCGGAATGCCGGCGCGTTCGGCCAGCACGGCCAGCGCCAGTGCCGAGAAGGGCGTGGCTTCAGCGGGTTTCAAGACCATCGGGCAGCCGGCGGCCAGTGCCGGACCGGCCTTGCGGGTGATCATGGCAGCGGGGAAATTCCACGGCGTGATCGCCGCGCAGACGCCGATGGCTTCCTTGATGACCACGATGCGGTTCGACGGCGAGGGCGAAGGAATGGTGTCGCCATAGGTGCGCTTGCCTTCCTCGGCAAACCATTCGATGAAGGAGGCGGCGTAGCCGATCTCGCCCTTGGCTTCGGCCAGGGGCTTGCCCTGCTCGGCCGTCATGATCAACGCCAGGTCGTCGGCATTGGCCATCATCAGCTCATACCAGCGGCGCAGGATGACGCTGCGTTCCTTGGCGGTCTTCTTCTTCCAGGCGGGCCAGGCGGCGTTGGCGGCTTCGATGGCGCGGCGGGTTTCGGCGGCGCCCATCATGGGCACGCTGCCCAGCAGGCTGCCGTTGGCCGGGTTGTAGACCTCGTGCTTGCCACCTTGGTCGGCATCGCACCACTGGCCGTTGAGATAGGCCTGCTGGCGCAGCAGGGAAGGATCTTTGAGTTGTTGCAGCATGTCGGGTCTCCGTAAAAGTGGGGGGAGCAGGCTCAGAAGCGCGCGGCCGCCTTGTTGCGCCCGCGCAGCCATTCCAGGGCCAGCAGCAGGCAGGTCGAAAACAGGATCAGGATCGTCGCCAGGGCGGCGATGGTCGGGCTGATGTTGTCCTTGATGCCGGCAAACATCTGGCGCGGCAAGGTGGCTTGCTCAGGCCCGGCCACGAACAAGGTCAGAACCACTTCGTCGAAAGAAGTTGCAAAAGCGAACAAAGCCCCCGAGATCAGGCCCGGCGCGATCACCGGCAAGGTGATGCGGAAGAAAGTACGCAGCGGACTGGCCCCCAGGCTCAGGCTGGCGCGCACCAGGTTGTGATTGAAGCCCTGCAGCGTGGCCAGTACCGTCGTGACCACGAAAGGCGCACCCAGCGCGGCATGCGCCAGGATCAGGCCGAGGTAGCTGTCGGAGAGGCCGATGCGGGCAAAGAACAGATAGACACCCACGCCCACCACCACCACCGGCACGATCATGGGCGAGATCAGGATCGCCATCAGGATGCCCTTGCCGCGAAAGTCCGACTTGTTGAGGCCGACCGCCGCCAGCGTGCCCAGTACGGTTGCGATGACGGTCGCGGCCGGTGCCACGATGAAACTGTTCTTGGCGGCACGCACCCATTCATCGGAGCTGAACAGGTTCTCGTACCAGCGCAGCGAGAAGCCCTTGATGGGATACATCAGGAAACTGCTGTCAGAAAAAGACAGCGGGATCATCACCAGGATGGGCGAGAGCAGGAACAGCAGCACCAGCAGGTTGAAGCCGCGCGAGGCAAAGAACCAGGCGCGTTCCACCAGCGAGGTGTAGGGCGGGAAGAGAGGCGGTTTGTTCATGGCGTGCTCCTTGGATTCTTCAATGGCTCAGCTGATGCCCACATCGACCTTGGCAAAGCGGCGATAGACGCCATACAGCACCAGGGTCGCCGCCAGCAGCAGGGCACCCAGCGCGCAGGCCATGCCCCAGTTGATGGTGGTGTTGATGAAGTAGGCGATGAAGTAGCTCACCATCTGTTCATTCGGTCCGCCCAGCAGCGCCGGGGTGATGTAGTAGCCGCCGGCCATGATGAAGACCAGCAGCACGCCCGCGCCGATGCCCGGATAAGTCTGCGGCACATACACGCGCCAGAAGGCGGCGAAGGGATGACTGCCCAGCGAGACGGCGGCCTTCAGGTAAGTGGGCGGCACCGATTTCATGACGCTGTAGAGCGGCAGGATCATGAAGGGCAGGAGGATGTGCGTCATCGAGATATAGACCCCGACGCGATTGAACACCAGCTCCAGCGGCGACTGCGTGAGACCGGCCAGCATCAGCGCCTTGTTCACCAGTCCTTCGGATTGCAGCAGCACGATCCACGCGGCCACGCGCACCAGGATCGAGGTCCAGAAGGGAATCAGTACCAGGATCATCAACAGGTTGGCGCGGCGCTCCTGCATGGTGGAGAGCCAGTAGGCCAGCGGATAGGCCAGCAGCAGGGTAATGAGGGTGACCACCGCGCTCATCCACAGCGTGCGGCCGAAGATGGTGCGGTAGATCGCCGATTCAGGGGCGGCCGCTTCGATGTCGCCGAAGACGTTCTGGCGCAGGTCCAGCGAGGCCAGCAGATAGTAGGGGGAATAGACCGAGCCGTTCTGGGCGATCACGCGCCACACTTCCGGCTGGCCCCATTGTGCATTGAGGGCGATGATGGCCTCGCGCGCGGCGGCGGGGCTCAAGGCTTTGCCATCGGCATCGCGCAGCGGCATGGCACGCGCCGTGCCCATCACCAGCGAGCGCGAACCGGACAATTCGATATTGAGACGGCGCGCCAGGTTGCCGGCGGTGGTGTCTTCCTTGGCACGGGCCAGATCTTCCGCCAGCGCTGAAAACGCCTGGTCCGGCAGGGCCGACTTGCGATCCCACTTCGACAGCACCGCCACGGTCTGCGGCAGGGTGGCGGCCACTTCCGGATTCTCGATGGCGCGCTGCAGGAGGGCCACGATGGGGGCCACGAAGGTCAGCAGCAGGAAGATCGCCAGCGGCGCGATCAGGGCCAGCGCACCCAGGCGCTTGCGGGTTTGGGCGGCGCGCAGTTCGCGCTTGAGTTGCTGCGGATCAGGTTCGGCCAGGGGCATGGCGGCGGCGGAGCGGGTGGCGATGGTGGTCATGTCTCGGGTGTCCGGTGGCAGCGGGGTTCAACACAGCGGCGCATGAAAAGCGTTGCGCGCCGGTAGGGGCGAATACAAAGCGGCAGCGAGCCACTACCGTTCGGACTGAGTAGGCCCTTGAGGGCCGTATCGAAGGCGCACCGACGGCGAACCTTCGATACGCGGCTGCGCCGCTACTCAGGACGAACGGGAGTCAGGCCATCCAGCATTTGTATCGCACCTCTTACTTCGCGATCCAGGCAGCGAAGCGCTGTTCCAGCTCTTCACCGTGGTCGGTCCAGAACTGCAGGCTCAGCTGCACCGCATCCTTGGCATTGGCCGGCGAGGTCGGCAGGTTGCCCAGGGTCTTGGCATCCAGCAGCTTCAAGGCGGCCTTGTTGACCGGGCCGTAGGCGATGTTGTTGGCGTAGACCTTCTGGTTCTCCGGCTGGCTGACGAAGTTGATGAACTTCTCGGCCAGTGCCTTGTTCGGCGAACCCTTCGGGATCACCCAGTAATCCAGGGTGTAGACGCTGCCGGCCCACACCACCTTCAGGTTCTTGCCTTCGCGCTGGGCGGCATCGATGCGGCCGTTGTAGGCGTTGGCCATGACCACGTCACCCGAGGCCAGGAACTGCGCCGGCAGGGCACCGGCATCCCACCACTGGATGTTGGGTTTCAGTTGATCCAGCTTCTTGAAGGCGCGATCCACGCCTTCCTTGGTGGCCAGGACCTTGTAGACATCCTTGGTCGGCACGCCATCGGCCATGAGTGCGAACTCCAGGTTGTACTGGGCGCTCTTCTTCATGCCGCGCTTGCCGGGGTATTTCTTGGTATCCCAGAAATCGGCCCAGCCGGTCGGTGCGGTCTTGAGCTTGTCGGCGTTGTAGGCCAGCACGGTGGACCAGACGAAGGCACCCATGCCGCATTCGCTCACCGTGGCTTCGGGGATGTAGTCATCCTTCTTGATGGTCTTGGCCAGGTCGAGCTTTTCGATCAGGCCATCATCACAGGCGCGGGTCAGGTCGCCGCCGTCGATTTCCACCACGTCCCAGCTGACCTTCCTGGTCTCGACCATGGCCTTGACCTTGGCCAGTTCGCCGTTGAATTCGGCGGTCACGACCTTGGTGCCGGTGCTCTTCTGGAAGGGCTCGACGTAGGCCACCTTCTGGGCGTTGCCATTGGCACCGCCGAAGTTGACCAGGGTCAGTTCCGCGGCGGAAGCCGCGCCGGAAAACAGCAGGCCCAGGAAGAGCGGGGACAGCAGGGCAGGTGTCAGGCGTTTCATTGTTGTTCCTCGTTGGTTATCGTGCGTGTTGACTGTGTTGAACTAAGGTAGAGCCGAGCGGCAATCTGAGTTGCCTCGCTCATCAAGCGGTACTGCTGAACATCAGGTGCGACAAAAGAACAAAAACGGAATAACTCAAAAAACCAAGTAAACGGGGGAGTATGGGGAAATCAGAGGAAGCAGCGCAGACGATCCCGCGCCACATGCAGGACCACGCTGCTGCCCTCGCTCAGTCCCGCCAGTGCCGGGTCGGAGAGGGAGAGCTTGACGAAGCAGTCTTCCTGCCCCGTCACCGTGCAGCGCACGCGCACGTGATCCCCAAAATAGATCAGCCCGGCGATGGTGGCGCGGATGCTGTTGGGTTCGGCACTGCCGCCTGCGGCCAGGCGGATGCGTTCCGGGCGCACGCAGGCGGTGATGCTTTGTCCGGCATGGGCGCGATGCACGTTCAGGCCGGTCACCACCGTGCCATCGGCCAGGCGCACCGTACAGTGTTCGCCCTGGACCGATTCCACGCTGCCCTTGAGACGGTTGTTGTCGCCGATGAAGTTGGCAACGAATTGATTGTCCGGATATTCGTAGAGCTCGGTGACCGGGGCCAGTTGCTGGATCACGCCCTGGTCGAAGACGGCCACGCGGTCCGACATGGTGAGCGCTTCGCTCTGGTCGTGGGTGACGTAGACGAAGGTCACGCCCAGGCGCTTGTGCAGGGCCTTCAGTTCCAGCTGCATGTGTTCGCGCAATTGCTTGTCGAGCGCGCCCAGCGGTTCATCCATCAGCACCAGTTGCGGATCGAACACCAGCGTGCGCGCCAGCGCCACGCGCTGCTGCTGGCCACCCGAGAGCTGGGTCGGATAACGGTCACCGAATTTTCCCATCTGCACCATGTCCAGCGCCTGCTTGACCTTGGCTTCGCGGGTGGCGCGATCCATCTTGCGCACCGACAGCGGATAGGCCACGTTCTGCGCGATGGTCATGTGCGGGAACAGCGCATAGTTCTGGAACACCATGCCGATGTTGCGCTTGTGCGGCGGCACGCGATTGAGCAACTGGCCATCGAGGCGGATCTCGCCGCCGGTCGGAAATTCGAAACCGGCCAGCATCATCAGGCAGGTGGTCTTGCCGGAGCCGGACGGACCCAGCAGGGTCAAAAATTCACCGCGACGAATGTCGAGATCCAGATTCTTGACGATCAGGTTTTCGCCATCGTAGGTTTTCTTCACGCCGCAGAACTGCACCAGCACGTCATTGCCGCTGCCGGCGGCCGGCGCGTGTGCTTGCGCCGCTTGCTTCATTGCATAAGCTGCCATCATCGATCCTCTCTTGTACGCGGGGCCGCAGACTTGGTGCGGCCCGTCTTCCCTGTTCTGAAAGCTGCCTTGCAATGCAAGACTCAGGCCAGCTTGATCGCCTTGGCCAAGATGCCCAGCGCCTCATCCATGACGGTATCGGGAATCGTCAGCGGGAACAAGAAGCGGATCACGTTGCCGTAGCTGCCGCAGGAGAGCAGCAGCAAGCCATTGTTCAACGCATGTTGCTGGACCTTCTTGGTGTAGTCCGCATCCGGCTTGCCGGTGACGGGATCGGCAAACTCCACCGCCACCATCGCACCGACACCGCGCACTTCGGCGATCTGCGGCACGGCAGAGCGCAGTTCCTTCAGGTGCTCCTGCAGCTTGTCACCGAGGCGTTGGCCGCGGGCGACCAGCTTTTCTTCTTCCATCACATCCAGCACCGCCAGCGCCGAGGCGACGGCCAGCGGGTTGCCGGCATAGGTGCCGCCCAGGCCGCCAGGGGCGGGCGCATCCATGATCTCGGCGCGGCCGTTGACGGCCGACAGCGGCATGCCACCGGCCAGGCTCTTCGCCATGGTCATCATGTCGGGCAGGACGTCGTAATGTTCCATCGCAAACAATTTACCGGTACGGCCGTAACCGGACTGCACTTCGTCGGCGATCAGCAGGATGCCGTGCTCGTCACAGATGGCGCGCAGGCCGCGCATGAAGTCGGCCGGGGCGGCATAGAAGCCGCCTTCGCCCTGCACCGGTTCGAGGATGATGGCGGCCACGCGCTTGGCTTCGATGTCGCTCTTGAAGAGGCCGTGGACCGCGTCCAGTGCGTCTTCGGTGGTGATGCCGTGCAGGGCGCTGGGGTAGGGCGCATGGAACACGTCGCCGGGGAAGGGACCGAAGCCCAGCTTGTAGGGCGCGACCTTGCCGGTGAGCGCCATGCCCATCATGGTCCGGCCATGGAAGCCGCCAGCGAAGGCGATCACGCCCGGACGGCCGGTGTGGGCGCGGGCGATCTTGATGGCGTTTTCCACAGCTTCGGCGCCGGTGGAGAAGAAGGCGGTCTTCTTGGGATAGTTGCCTGGCGTCACCGCATTGATGCGCTCGGCCAGTTCGACATAGCTGGCGTAGGGCACGATCTGGTAGGCGGTGTGGGTGAACTTGTCGAGCTGGGCGCGCATGGCGTCGAGCAGCTTGGGATGGCGGTGGCCGGTGTTGAGGACCGCAATGCCGGCGGCGAAGTCGATGAAGCGACGGCCTTCCACATCCCACAGTTCGGCGTTCGACGCGCGCTCGGCGTAGAAGTCGCACATCACACCCACGCCGCGCGGGGTGGCGGCATTCTTTCGTTGTTGCAGCTCTTGGTTGGTGGCCTTGCTGGTCATGGCTTGCTCCGATCTTGCTTCGTTGAATGCGCCGCAGGGCGCGGAAATGTGCAGGAAATTGCTGAATCGGGAAACAATATAAAACCCCAGTGGCACTGTAATATAGAGCCAATTTCAATTATTTGATGGTGCCACTTGAAACTCGCCTCCTTGTCCGACTATCTGCTGCTGCGCATCAATCGCACCTCCGCCAAGGCCGCGCCGGGCAAGGGCAAGGCGGCGGCCAACCGCGAAAGCGGCGCAGCGAAGACCACCAAAAACGTAAAGACCGGTAGCGAGCGCATGCCCGTCAACCGCCAGATCTACCAGTTGATCCGCGAAGCCATCCTGGCCCATACGCTACCGGCGGGCATGCAATTGCCGTCCTCGCGCGACCTGGCCCTGGAGCTGGGGACCTCGCGCAATACCGTGACCTATGCCTATGAACAATTGCTGGCCGAGGGCTATCTGGAAAGCCGCACCGGTGCCGGCACCTTCGTGGCCGATACGGCGCCGGACCAGATCCCCGAGGCGGTGGAGCGCAAGGAGCCGCTGACCGATCCTTCCGGCAAATCCGAACTGTCCGCGCGCGGTGCGCTGCTCACGCGCCAGGCCGGCGTGGGCGAGCGGCAGTGGGGGGCCTTCATGCCGGGCGTGCCGGACGTGACCTGCGTGCCGCACAAGATCTGGGGACGCCTGCAGAACAAGCACTGGCGTCGTTCCAGTTCGGACCTGCTGACCTACGGGCCGGGCGCCGGTTATGCCGGACTGCGCGAGCAGATCGCCGAGTACCTGCGGGTGGCGCGTTCGGTCAACTGCACGCCGTCGCAGGTGCTCATCACCACCGGCATCCACCAGTCCATCGACATCGTGGTCAAGCTGCTTGGGGAACATGGGGATACTGCCTGGGTGGAAGACCCGTGCTACTGGGGCACCCGCAGCGTGCTCAATTCGCTGGGCATCCAGTCGGTCCCGATTGCGGTGGATCAGGAAGGCATGCGCATGCGCCTGGCCAATTTGCGCCGTCCGCCGCGCTTCATCTGCACCACGCCCTCGCACCAGTATCCGCTGGGGATGGTGATGAGCCTGTCGCGGCGGCGCATGCTGCTGGAGTACGCGGCGACCCACAAGGTGTGGATCATCGAGGATGACTATGACAGCGAATTCCGCTACGGTGGCCGTCCGCTGGCGTCGCTGCAGGGCATGGATACGCAGGACCGCGTGCTGTACATGGGCACCTTCAGCAAGATCATGTTTCCGGGATTGCGCATCGGCTTCCTGGTGGTGCCGGAGTCGCTGGCCAAGGCTTTTGCCACCGGCATTGCCGAGTTGTATCGCAACGGCCAGGTGTTCCTGCAGGCCACGCTGGCCGACTTCATGGCCGAGGGCCACTTCGCTTCGCACATCCGCAAGATGCGCGTGCTGTATGCCGAACGGCTGCAACTGCTGCAGCAGTCCATCAACCGCCACTTCGGCGAAAAGATGACCATTACCGGCGGCGAGGCCGGATTGCATCTTGTGCTGGGCCTGCCGCAGGAGTGCGACGACGTGCTCATCTGCGAAGAGGCGCTGGCTGCCGGCATCGTGGTGCGCCCGCTGTCGCGCTACTACATGCATGCACGCGGGGCGCGGCGGGGCTTGCTGCTGGGCTATGCGAGCGTGCCCAATGAGGAGATCGCGCGCGCCTTTGACAAGCTGGCGGCGGTGATCAAGCCGCATCTGGTGTAAGCGGTCACCTGCGCGGATGCGGGGGCGGGTGGGGGACAGGGGTGGATTTTCGCCTGTATGAAGAAACTCTTTCGTGGCCCCGGGAGTGGTTGATCGGGTGGCGCTGTCCTAAGATGTCTCCCATCTGTTGCTCATTATCGTGAAGGATTCAGCATGAAAGCCATCATCACCAACCCGCAAGCCAAAGCCATCCACGACGCCGCCTCGCTGGCCGACACCACCTTGCCCGATCCCGTCGCTGGCGAGCATGACCTGCTGGTCGAGGTCAAGGCCATCTCGGTCAATCCGGTCGACACCAAGATCCGCGCCAGCGCTGGCGAAGCCCGCGTGCTGGGCTGGGATGTCAGCGGCGTGGTGCGTGCGGTCGGCCCGGCGGTCAGCCTGTTTGCGCCGGGCGACGAGGTGTTCTATGCCGGTTCCATCGTCCGCCCCGGTGCCAACAGCGAACTGCACGTGGTCGACGAGCGCATTGTCGGCCGCAAGCCCGCCAGCCTGGGCCATGCAGATGCCGCCGCCATCCCGCTGACGGCCATCACCGCCTGGGAACTGCTGTTTGACCGCGTCGGCGTCGCCGAAGGCACGGGGCAGGGCAAGCGACTGCTCATCATCGGCGCAGCCGGTGGCGTGGGCTCGATCCTGACCCAGCTGGCGCGCAAGCTCACGCAGCTGACCGTCATCGGCACCGCCTCACGCCCGGAAACCGCGCAATGGGTCAGCGAGCTGGGCGCACATCACGTGATCGACCACAGCCAGCCCTTCAAGCCGCAACTGGAGCAGCTGGGTTTTCCTGAGGTCGATATCGTCATCAGCCTGACCCATACCGACCAGCACTATGCACAGATCATCGAGGCGCTGGCACCGCAGGGCCAGCTGGCGCTGATCGACGATCCGGCCACGTTGGATGCGGTGCCGCTCAAGCGCAAGAGCATTTCGCTGCATTGGGAATTGATGTTCACCCGCTCGATGTTCCAGACTGCCGACATGATCCGCCAGCACGAACTGCTGCAACGGGTTTCACAACTGCTGGACGAGGGCGTGCTGCGCACCACGACCGGCGAGCATTACGGGCGCATCAGCGCGGAGAATCTGCGGCGTGCGCATGCCCTGCTGGAGTCGGGCAAGGCCAAGGGGAAGATCGTGCTGGAAGGGTTCGCGGACTGAAGCGCGCGGGCTGTGGAGCGGCAGGTCGGCCGCTCCGCCTGCCTGCCTTCCTGCACAGGCCACGCCATGGTCATGCAGATCACGCATAGATTACTTTTTTGACAACGAATCGGGTTCCATGCCACATGCATGGTAAATTACGGAGTCCGGACCGGCTCATGGCGTCCGGGCCCTTAGACAACCCCGATAGGAACCCTAGTTGGAAAACATATTACTGATCGTCGCGGCCTTCTTCCTGGTTGCGTTGAACGGTTTTTTCGTTGCAGCAGAATTCAGTCTGGTCAAGTTGCGTCAAACGCGCATCCGGGCCATCGCAAAAACACAAGGCATGCGCGGCCGCATTCTGGCCGTGGTCCACAATCAGCTGGATGCCTATCTCTCCGCCTGCCAATTGGGGATCACCCTGGCCTCGCTGGGCCTGGGCTGGATCGGTGAACCCGCCTTCGCACGCTTGCTGGAACCGCTCTTTTCGCTGGTCGGCGTGACCAATCAGGAGCTGATTCACGGCGTCTCGTTCGTGTTCGCCTTCTTCGTCATTTCCTTCCTGCACATCGTGGCCGGTGAACTGGCCCCCAAGTCGATGGCCATCCGCAGCCCGGAGAAACTGGGCTTGTGGTGTGCCGTGCCGCTGTACGGTTTCTACTGGGGCATGTATCCGCTGATCTGGGTGCTCAATGCCAGCTCCAACTGGCTGCTGCGCGTGGCCGGACTGGGTGCGGGCCACGGGCACGATGCCCATTATTCCTCGGACGAACTCAAGCTGATCCTGCGCGCCGGCAGCAAGAGCGGCAAGAGTGGCAAGTTCACCCGCGACGAGTGGAACGTGCTCGCGCAGAGCCTGAACTTTGCCGAACTGGACGTGGCCGACATCATGCGTCCGGCCAGCGAGATCGTGTCCCTGGGCGATGACAAGAGTCTGGAAGAGAACCTGGACATCATCTATCGCAACCGCTATTCGCGTTATCCCTATTTCGATGCCGAGCGCCAGCAGGTGCTGGGCCTGGTGCACCTGAAGGATGTGTTCCTGGCGCAGCAGGATGGGCGCGCCATCGGCAACCTGAAGGAATATCTGCGTCCGGTGCAGTTCATTTCGCCGGCCTTGCCGGCACTGGACCTGCTGCGCCGCTTCCGCACCGGCATGCCGCACTTTGCCATCATCGGCAAGAAGGGCCAGCCGCCGCAGGGTTTCATCACGCTGGACAACATGCTGAGTTTCCTGGTGGGCGAGATCCGCGACGAATTCCGCCACAACACCGGCGAGTGGAGCCGTCAGGATGACGGTACCTTGCTGGGCAAGGGCAGCCTGCCCATCGTGACGCTGGAGCACATGCTGGGCATCGACATCGAGTATGACGACAGCATCGACTCGGTCGGCGGCCTGGTGATGGAGAAGCTGGGCGACCTGCCCAAGGAAGGCCAGAAGATCGAGTTCGCGGCCTTTGATGTGGTCATCAAGCGCATGTCGGGACCGAAGATCGTGCTGGTGAAGGTGTATCCGAAGGGTGGGGACGTGCGCGAATAAGGAGAGCCAGCGCCTCTTTGCTTGCGCCTGTGGCTGGGTGATCGGGTGAGGCAGCCGGGTGCAGTGTGATCCGCTGGTTGAGCGTTCTTCAGCAACACCGTAAAGGCAGGCGATGGCGAGCAGTCATCGACTGCCTATTTTTTTGATGGGGACCGGGGATCCTGTTTCTCCGTGCCCTCCACCAGAAAGCTCGCCGTATAAACGAGGAAGGCTTTGCCATTGGCATCGGCGCGCTGGTAGTCCTCCACCAGCGCGCCGATTTCGCGTTTGAGCAGGCTGGTGGTCGTGGCTGCGCTTTGGGGATGCCGCGTCCGTTCGCATGGGTGGCGGAAGTGGTGACCACGTCCGTCCCGAGAATATCGACCTTGAAGAAGCCGCTGACCGCATTGTTGGCGGCGATGATGCGTTCGGCCGTGACGTCAGGCTGCTCGGCCGCGCGCGTGACGCCCTGGTCCAGACCGGCCTTGAGCACGGCCAGTTCGGTCAGTGCGGTGACGTTGACGTTCTGGTTGACGCCGCTGGCCATGACCAGTGCACGCAGCGGTGTGGGGCCCAGGTCGGTCAGCTGCAGGCTGCCTTCGTCGATGTAGTTGTCGGCTCCGCCGGGGGTGTTGTCGCGCACCACCAGCATCATCGGGCCCTTGTAGAGCGGATGCTTGAGCGTCAGCGTGTACTTGCCGTCGACCACGGCCACGGTATCGCTGATGGCATTGCCGGCTGCGTCATAGGCCGTGACGTTCGCGTTCTTGATGGCACCCAGCGCGGCGTTGCCCCGGATGACTGCGGCGGACGGGTCGACCGTGCCTGCACCTGCACTGCCGGCGGCTGCAGCGCCTGCGCCACTGCCTGCGCCGCCGCTGCCACCGTTAGCAGCGCTACCGCCATTGCCGCCCCCGCTGCCGCCGCCGCCACCACCGCCCCCGGCCGCTGCCAGCAGCGCCAGCGCGCCGGCTGCGATGGGCCATTGCACGCCCCAGTTCTTTTCATGCTGCGAGTTGATTTCGGCATCGGCGATCTGGCTCTGGTTGTCAGGCGATCTGGTGGGCGAAAAGTTGGGTCGCTCGGTGTTGCCGCTGCTGCCGCTGGTCTCTGCAGCGGCGCTGGGATCGCGCTCGCCGTCTTCGACCACCACCGGCTTGTCGCTGTCTTCCTCGTCGTTCTTGCGGGCCTTCTTGTTCCTGGCGTTGTTCTGGTTGTAGCGCGTGATTTCCTTGGAACTGACGGTGAGGTTGGCTTCCGGCGAGACATCGATCTTGTCGATCTGCTGGAACACGCTGGCCAGCGGCAGCTGGCCATCGGCGAACTGCAGCGAGGACTCCGGGGCGCTCATGGCGCTGACCGCGCCGCTGCTGATGATGATGCGATCTCCGTTGACCAGCACCAGCATCAGGTCCACGTCCAGCGCGCGGACGTCCTTGATGCTCCTGATGGAAATGTTCTTGAGATAGGCGTCGGCGTCGGACAGCTTGAGAACGGTAACGGTCATGGTGGTACTCCCTAGAAAGTGACGAATCGAAATCGGGTCACGCACGCTTTCATCGCTCACGCCAAGCCGCTGGCAGGGCAGGGGTGGTGCCTGCCGGCAAGACACCTTCCGGTGCGCGGTACGGGTGAACGTGAGCGAATGAAAAATCGTGCTCAGTGACAAACGCCTGCCATAGTGATGGCGTCGTTTTGTCCTGATAAGGGGATCAAGGGAATAAAACCGAAATACAAAAATTTAACGAAATACGGCTCTTCAGATTTCGAAGAATGTCTCGAAAATTTTCTTGAGTTTGATCGAATAAATTCAGAAAGCCTGCAGGGCGATGATCTGAACTACCCGGAAAGCCGCGCCAGATAGGGTCTGGCGGAATCGAGTGGAGATTTTTTTGGGGTAAGTAAAGTGCGGCAAAGAAAACTGATCGGAGTTCGAACAATTTTATTGTGCCGGAGTGAAAATAAGTTTTGATAGCGGGTAGGCCGGTTCAGATCGCCGTTTCAGGAAATGAACGTTCCTTGAAAAATGGCAGCCATTGTGCGGGAAGTGAAACGCGCTCCCTGATAAAAAATGGCTCCCGAATCATCGGGAGCCATGGTGCGGACCGGGACTGTCCGGTCCGGTTCCGTGCCGGACAAAACGCGTGATGCGGAATCACATCAGCGCATCACTGCGTCAATTGCCGATGCCTCAGAATCCCAGCGTACGTCCATCCGGATTGCGCGGATCCGAGAAGCCGTCAAAGCCATCCGGACGGATCTGGATGGTCTGGGTACGGCCCATGGAAGGCTGCACGCTGATCTTCTGGCCCTTGTCCTGCAGGATCTTGAGCGTATCGGCGGACAAGCCCTTTTCCACGCGCAGCTGGTCCGGTGCCCACTGGTGGTGGATACGCGGCGTGATGGTGGCTTCGGCCACGTTCATGTCGTGGTCGATCACGTTGAGGATGGTCTGCAGGGTGGTAGTGATGATGCGGCTGCCCCCCGGGCTGCCGGTGACCAGGAAGGGCTTGCCATCCTTGAGCACGAAGGTCGGCGACATCGACGACAGCGGACGCTTGTAGGGGCCGACCGCGTTGGCGTCGCCACCGATGAGCCCGAACGCATTGGGCACGCCCGGCTTGGCGGCGAAGTCATCCATCTCGTTGTTCAAGGTGATGCCGGTGCCGGTGGCGACGATGCCGCTGCCGAAGTTCAGGTTCAGCGTGTAGGTGGTCGCCACCAGGTTGCCGTCCTTGTCGGCCACCGAGTAATGGGTGGTCTGGTCGCTTTCATACGGCTGCGGCTGGCCCGGTTTGATCTCGGTGGAGGGCGTGGCGCGGTCCGGGTTGATCTTCTTGGCCAGCTCGTCGGCATAGGCGCGCGAAGTCAGGCCCTTGACCGGGACCTTGGTGAAATCCGGATCGCCCAGGTATTCGGAGCGGTCGGCATAGGCCAGCTTCATGGTTTCGGCCATCAGGTGGATGGTCTGTGCGCTGTCGGCACCGTATTGCTTCAGGGGATAGCGTTCGAGGATGTTCATCATCTGGATGATGTGCACACCGCCCGAGCTCGGCGGCGGCATCGACATGACCTGGTAACCGCGATAGTTGCCGGAGACCGGCACGCGTTCGACGACCTTGTAGTTCTTCAGGTCCTCTGCGGTGATGAGGCCGCCGTGCTTGTCCATCTCGGCCACGATCTTCTTGGCGATGGCACCGTCATAGAAGGCCTTCGGACCTTCCTTGGCGATCAGGCGCAGCGACTTGGCCAGGTCCTTCTGGACCAGCATTTCCCCTTCCTTGAGCGGACGGCCTTCCTTGAAGAAGATCGCCTTGGAGGAATCCCACTGGCCCAGGTGTTCGCGCTCGGCCGAGAGGATCAGCGCCAGGCTGCGGCTGACCGGGTAACCCTTTTCGGCCAGTTCGATGGCCGGCTGGATCACCTGCGACAGCTTCATGGTGCCGTACTTGGAGAGCGCATGCGACAGGCCCGCGACGGTGCCGGGCACGCCCACGGCCAGGTGGGTGTAGAGCGAACGGCCGGGCACCACGTTGCCCTTGTCGTCCAGGTACATGTTGCGGGTGGCGCGCTGCGGGGCCATCTCGCGGAAGTCCAGCGCCACGTTCTTGCCGGTCTTGGCATCGTGGATCATCATGAAACCGCCACCGCCGATGTTGCCCGCATTGGGCAGCACCACGGCCAGGGCAAAGCCCACGGCCACGCCGGCGTCGACGGCATTGCCGCCCTTCTTGAGGATATCCACGCCGACCTTGGTGGCCAGCTCCTGCTCGGTGGCCACCATGCCGTGCTGGCTGTGGACCGGGCTGATGATGTCATAGGTCAGGTCGTACTTGACGACCGGGGCCGATGGCGCTGGCGCTGCCGTCTGGGCCGAGGCCGGCAGGAAGGCCAGCGCGCCGCACAGCGGCAGCAGCGCCATGGCGGCGGGTTTGCAAAGACCGGTGAATGTCTGCATGAGGGTTGCTCCTGGTGATCTGGACTTGGTTATCTGCATATTATTTATAGAAATGCCGTCCGCGCTGCTGCATCCCTGCATCAGCCTACTTTTGTGCTGCTGCATTCTTGCAGAGGAGAACGACACCGGGAGATTGTAGAGAATGGCAATTTTCTGTCCAGAGCCGGGAGCCGCCGATGGATGGATTATTGGCGCCGATTCGTCCACGGATGTGGGGGATGCAGGCGCGCGCGTGAAGACGCTTGGCCTCAGGTACTCTCGCGCAGCGCCAACTCGAAGCCCAGGTCCAGCCGGCCCTTGGGAATGTCTTCGCCCTTGAGCTGGCGCACCAGCATCTCGGCCGACTTGTAGCCGATGTCGTAGCGCGGCGTGACTACGGTGGTGATGGAGGGGGTGGCGCAAGCCGCCCAGGACAGATCGTTGAAACCGGCAATGGCCATCTCGCGCGGCACGCTGATGCCCTGGCGCTGGCATTCGAACAGCGCGCCCAAGGCCAGGTCATCATTGCAGCAGAACACGGAATCGCATTCCGGATGCTGTTCCAGCACTCGCCGCAGCAGTTGCGCGCCCATGTCGACGGTGGTCGGCTCGGGCAGCAAGACTTCGATCTCCGGCTTGATGCCCGCTTCCAGCAAACCTTTGCGGAAGCCCTCGCGGCGCTTCATCATGCGCGGGTCGAGCTGGGCCGCCAGGAAAGCCGGGCGCCGGTAGCCGCGTTCGACCAGATGCCGGGCCACCGCATGCCCGGCACGTGTCTGCGAGAAGCCCACCGAGAAATCATGCTGGCTGCGCCCCAGGTCGAACATGCGCACCGCCGGGATATCCCGGCTGCCGGGACGCGCCTGCAGGATGTCGTGCTGCTCGCTGCTGGAGAGGAGGAAACCGGCCGGCGCATGGGCCAGGTAGGTGGCGATGAGCTGCTCTTCCTTGGCGCGCACGTAACCGGTCTCGCCGATCAGGAACTGGTAACCGGCGCCGGCCAGATAGTCACGAATGCCGGAAAGCGTCTCGATGAAAACCGCATTGGTCAGCGACGGCACCAGCACCGCGATCACCTGCGAGCGCGCCGAGGCCAGCGTCGAGGCCGCCTGGTTGGGCACATAGCCCAGCCGATCGATGGCTTCCAGGATGCGCTGGCGCGACTGTTCCTGCACCAGGCCGGGATTTTTCAGCGCACGGGACACCGTCATCGGGCTCACCCCGGCCTCGGCCGCCACGTCGATGATGGTGACGCGCCCGGTGGCACGGCTACCACGCACGGCGGGTGGGGACTTGGGCTTGGACTTGGGTGCTGCGCGCTGGGTCATGGATGCGGAGGAGGGCGGTCATTCAGGGTGGCGACATGATACCTGCTTGCGGGGCCCTCTTGGCATGCGGGAAGTCCTTTCGGGTATTTCCGCAAAACAATTTATATCGCACCGGCGCCCGCTCAAGTCCCGCTTCTGACGCACCGCAACACAACAAGTGTTTGACCCGTACAAAATGTTAGCGTTATCATCGCGCCCCATGTTAACGCTAACATCTGAACCTCCGGGCACACGGCGGCGGAGCTGGCGGCGGCATACCACACTCAGGAACGGAACTCAGTGCAGCCCTCGTGGGTTCCTCAATAAAACACTACGCAGATAGTGCAGATGCCCGTGCCTTCTCCAGGAGAGGCCGCAGGAGACGCTCGCCCTGGCGCCATGCGCGGGGCCGCGCTACTGCGCTGAACCAGGGATCGTGCGCCATCGGCTATCGGCAATCGGAGATCCCATGCTGGGCATGAGCCACGACGCCACCTTGCTGTTCAATGCAGTCATTGCGATCCTTGCGCTGATCCTCATGATCACGCGCCTGCGCATCCATCCCTTCATCGCCCTGACCATCACATCGGGCTTCCTCGGCTTGATCTCCGGCATGCCGCTGCCCAAGATCGTCAAGTCCTTCCAGGACGGCTTCGGCGGCGTGCTCGGTTTCGTCGGCATCGTGCTGGGCCTGGGGACCATGCTGGGCAAGCTGATGGCCGAGTCCGGCGGCGCTGACCAGATTTCCCAGACGCTGGTGCGCGCCTTCGGCCGCGAGCGCGTGCACTGGGCCATGATGATGGGCGCCTTCCTGGTCGGCATTCCGCTGTTCTTCGAGATCGGCTTCGTGCTGCTGATCCCGCTGGTGTTCATCGTGGCGCGCCGCTCCGGCGTGCCGCTGTTCAAGATCGGCATGCCCATGCTGGCCAGCCTGTCGGTGATGCACGGCTTGGTGCCGCCGCATCCGGGCCCGCTGCTGGCCATCGGCATCTTCGGTGCCGACATCGGCAAGACCATCTTCTATGGTCTGCTGGTGGGCCTGCCGACCGTCATCATCGCCGGCCCCCTGTTCGGTGCCTTCATCTCGCGCTACGTCGACATCAAGCCCTCCGAGGAACTGATGGCGCAACTGGCACGCGAGCCGCAGACCAGCAACCTGCCGGGCTTCACCACCACGCTGGTGACGGTGCTGCTGCCGGTGTTCCTGATGCTGCTCAAGACCTTCGTCGACGTCACCCTGCCGGAAGGCCACGCCGTGCGCGACCTGATGGACTTCATCGGCAACCCCATCGTGGCCCTGCTGGCCGCACTGCTGCTGGCGATCTGGACCTTCGGCATCGCCCGTGGCTTCACCCGCCAGCAAGTGCTGAAATTCGTGGACCAGAGCCTGGCCCCGACCGCGGCCATCGTGCTCATCATCGGTGCCGGCGGCGGTTTCAAGCAGATGCTGGTGAACTCCGGCGTGGGCACTGCCATTGGCCAGCTGGCCGTGCATGCGCAGATCTCGCCGCTGCTGCTGGCCTGGTTCGTGGCTGGCGTGATCCGTGTGGCCACCGGTTCGGCCACCGTCGCCACCATCACCGGTGCCGGCATCGTCGCGCCGCTGGTGGCGCTGATCCCCGGCACCAACAAGGAACTGCTGGTGCTGGCCACCGGTGCCGGTTCGCTGATCCTGTCGCACGTCAACGATGCGGGCTTCTGGCTGGTCAAGGAATACTTCAACATGAGCGTCGGTGAAACCTTCAAGACCTGGACGGTGATGGAAACGCTGATCTCGGTTGTTGCTATCATCTTCATCATGTTGCTCAACCTGGTCGTCTAAGACTGATCGCAACGCCCGGCTGGTCCGGGCGTCTTGCTTTGTTTGTTAAGGAAACTGCATATGTCCTCTTCCGCACCCTACATGCTCGGCGTCGATATCGGCACCACCAGCACCAAGACCGTGGTCTTCACGCTCGATGGGAAGGTGGTCGCCCAGCATGCAGAGGAATACCCGGTCCTCTGTACCGAACCGGGCATGGCGGAACAGGACCCGGAGCAGATCGTCGCGGCCGCGCTGGCTTCCATCGCCGGTGCTGTCAAGGCCGCCAAGGCTGCGCCGCAGGAAATTGCGCTGCTGTCCTTCAGCGCCGCCATGCACAGTGTCATCGCCCTGGATGCCGACAATCGCCTGCTCTCCAACAGCATCACCTGGGGCGATATCCGCGCCTCGGTCTGGGCCGAACGCATCAAGCACGAGCACGACGGCAATGCCATCTATCGCCGTACCGGCACACCCATCCACCCGATGTCGCCGCTGTGCAAGCTGATGTGGATGCGCCATGAAAAGCCGGAGGTCTTCCATCAGGCCGCGCGCTTCGTCGGCATCAAGGAATACCTGCTGTACCAGCTCTTCGGCCAGTGGGTGGTGGATCACTCCATTGCCTCGGCCACCGGCATGTTCAACCTGCGCGAGCTGGCCTGGGACCAGGGCGCACTGGAATTGCTGGGCGTACGTCCCGACCAATTGCCTACCCCGGTCCCGACCACGCACCGCCTGCCGGCCCTGTCGCCGGAGATGGCGCAGCGCCTGGGGTTGTCGGTGGAGACGCCCTTCATCATCGGTGCCAATGACGGCGTGCTCTCCAACCTGGGCGTGAATGCCATCGAGATCGGCCACGTGGCGGTGACCATCGGTACCTCCGGTGCCATGCGCACCGTGATCGATGAGCCGCTGACGGATCCGCATGGCCGTCTGTTCTGTTATGCACTGACCGAAAAACACTGGGTGGTCGGCGGCCCCGTCAACAACGGCGGCAACATCTTCCGCTGGGTGCGCGATGAGCTGGCCACCGCCGAAGCGGCTGCGGCGCGTGAGGAAGGCGTCGATCCCTACGAGGCACTGACGCGCATCGCCGAGAAGGTGCGGCCCGGTGCAGAAGGGCTGCTGTTCCATCCCTTCATGGCCGGCGAGCGCGCCCCGCTGTGGAATGCCGACCTGCGCGGCTCCTTCTTCGGCCTGGCCCTGCATCACGGCAAGCACCACATGATCCGCGCCGCGCTGGAAGGGGTGATCTTCAATCTCTACAGCATTCTCCCGGCGCTGGAAGAACTGGTCGGCCCCACCAAGCGCATGATGGCCACCGGCGGCTTCGCCCGCTCGGCCCTGTGGCGACAGATGATGGCCGACATCTTCAACCGTGAAGTGGTGGTGCCGGAGAGCGTGGAGTCATCCTGCCTGGGCGCGGCCGTGCTGGGCGCGTGGGCGCTGCGCCTGCTGCCGTCGCTGTCGGTGATCTCGGGCATGGTCGGCTCCACCAATCATCACGCCCCCGAGGCCGAGGCGGTCGCCGTCTATGGCCGCCTGCAACCCATCTTTGCCGCCATTCCGGCCAAACTGGAGGCGGAGTATCACGCCATCGCCGCCTTCCAGCGCGAGACCGGAAAGCAGCACTGAGTCCTGTTTTGCGCCATCACGGGCAGGGCAGGGTTTGACAGCGAAATTTCCGACAAGAAGAAAGAGACCACATGACCATCAAGACCACCCCGTTGCCCGCAGGTTTGCAGGGCTTTTCCCTCGAAGGCAAGCTGGCCCTGATCACCGGTTCTTCCGGTGGCATCGGCCTGGCGCTGGCGCGCGGCATGGCCCAGGCGGGCGCTGCCATCGTGCTCAACGGACGCGATGCCGGCAAGCTCGCCACCGTCGCGGCGCAATTGCGTGCCGAGGGCCACACCATCCATGAAGCCAGCTTCGATGCCACCGTCCATGACGAGGTCAAGGCGGCGGTGCAGAAGATCGAAAGCGAGATCGGTGCCATCGGCATCCTGGTCAACAACGCCGGCATCCAGCGCCGCAATCCGCTGGAAGAGTTCAAGGAATCGGACTGGCACGATCTCGTCAATACCAACCTGAACAGTGTCTTCTATGCGGCCCAGGCCGTGGCACGCCACATGATCCCGCGCGGTGCCGGCAAGATCATCAACATCTGTTCGGTGCAGAGCGAGCTGGGCCGTCCCAATATCGCGCCCTATACCGCCACCAAGGGGGCGGTGAAGATGTTCACCAAGGGCATGGCCATCGACTGGGGCAAGTACGGCCTGCAGGTCAACGGCCTGGGTCCCGGCTACTTCAAGACCGAGATGAACATGGCCCTGGTCAACGATGCCAAGTTCACCGACTGGCTGGTGGGCCGCACCCCGTCGCGCCGCTGGGGCGATGTGGAAGACCTGGTCGGTGCTGCCGTGTTTCTGGCCAGCGACGCGTCACGTTTCGTCAATGGCCACATCCTCTACGTGGACGGCGGCGTGACCGCTACCTTGTAAATCATTTAGCTCATTTCGGAGATACACATGCAACAAGGCCTCGTCATCCATGCACCGCACGACCTGCGCATTCAGTCGCTGGAGTCCGCCCCGCTGCAACCGCAGCAACTGAAGGTCAAGGTCAAGGCCGGCGGCATCTGCGGTTCGGACCTGCACTACTATCACCACGGCGGTTTCGGCGTGGTGCGCATCAAGGAACCGATGGTGCTGGGCCATGAAGTCTCGGGCCAGATCGCCGAAGTGGGTTCGGCCATCACCGACATCGCACCCGGTACCCGCATCGCCATCTCGCCCAGCCGCCCCTGCGGCGTGTGCAAGTACTGCCAGGAAGGCAAGCAGAACCATTGCCTGGACATGCGTTTCTACGGCAGTGCCATGCGCACCCCGCACGTGCAGGGTGCGTTCCGTCAGGAAATCATCATCGAACGTTCGCAGGCCCACATCGTGGCCGATCATGTCACGGATGGCGAGGCGGCCATGGCCGAGCCGTTGTCGGTGGCGTTGCATGCGGTGCGCCGCGCCGGTCCGCTGGTGGGCAAGCGCGTGCTGGTGACTGGCTGTGGTCCGATCGGCGCGCTGGTGGTGGTGGCCGCGCGCCGCGCCGGTGCATTGGAAGTGGTGGTCACCGATGTCGCCAGCATGCCGCTGCAAGCGGCCCTGCAGGTGGGCGCGGACCGTGCCATCAACATGGCCGAGACGCCCGATGCGTTGAAGGCCTATGCCATCGACAAGGGGACCTTCGATGTGCTCTTCGAAGCCAGCGGCAATGAACGGGCGCTAGTGGGGGCGCTGGAAGCGCTGCGTCCGCAAGCCGTCATCGTGCAGGTCGGCCTGGGGGGCGACATCCAGTTCCCGGCCAATCTGCTGGTGGGCAAGGAGCTGGACTGGCGCGGCGCGTTCCGCTTCCATGAAGAGTTCGCCATGGCGGTCGAGCTGATGAACCGCAAGCTGGTGGACGTGAAGCCCTTGATCACGGCGACCTATCCCATCGCCCAGGCGGTGGAAGCCTTCGAGATCGCCGGTGACCGTTCCAAGATGATGAAGGTGCAGATCAGTTTCGACTGAGCATGATGCGGGCGGTCCCGATGGCCCCGCCCAAGCGCCTTCCCCACTGATGCCGCCCGCTTCATTGCCGGGCGGCATTTTTTTGCCCGCCGCGCAAACGTTTGTCCAACAGCGTAGGACAGGCATTGCCGCCCGCTATAATTGCGTCGTCAAATCTGCAGGGGGGCCGCGCTGAGGGGCGGGCACCTTTTCATGCAGCCACCGTATTACCTCTGGGGGGAGGAAACCATGTCCAGGCCTGGGCTTCGTACGCTGACCGTCGGTCAGCGCCTGTCGGTGCTGATCCTGCTGGCCTTGCTGGGGCTGGTCGCCACGGCGGCCGTCAGTTTGCGTCAGATCGAAAACGTTTACCATGCGGCCAATTACGCGACGGTCAATACCGTGCCCAGCGTCACAACGCTCGATGATGCGCAGGCGGCCTTCAATGCCATCCAGGGGCGCATCTACCAATACCTGGTCAATCCCGATCCGCTTGACCGCGCGCGTCTGCTGAAGGAGATCGAGACACAGCGCGCACGCCTGAACCGGTATCTCAAGACCTACGCCGAGGCTTACATCACCGACGAGACCGACGGCCTCATGCTGGCCGATGACCAGGCGCGCATCGTCGCCTTCGACGAGGTGGTGCGGCGGCTGTTGAAGGCCTCCGATGAGGACCGCATCGAGGACAGCGTGCCGCAGGCGGTCCTGGAGTTTCGTGCCAGCATTGATGCCGTGCAGGTGACCTTCGGCCGTCACCGTTCCTACAACATTGCGCTGGGTGACGCCAGTGCACTCAGTGCGCGCGAAATGATCAGCGATGCGCTGCAGACGGTCAGCCTGCTGGCGGGCGGGATCATGCTGGTTCTGCTGGGGTCCGGCTGGCTGCTCACGCGGACGCTGTTGCGCCAGATGGGCGGCGAACCGGGGGATGTGGTGACGGTGATGCAGCGCTTGTCCGATGGCGACCTGGTGCAGCAGATCAGCGTGAAGGCACGCTACCGTGACAGCATGATGCACGCCATCCAGAAGATGATGGAGCGTCTCTGCCTGGTGGTGAGCGAGGTCCGTGGCAATGCCGAGGGGCTGGTCAGCACCGCCGAGGAGGTCAGTGCCACCGCGCAATCCTTGTCGCGCGCCTCCACCGAGCAGGCCTCCGGCGTCGAGCAGACCAGTGCGGCGCTGGAGCAGATCCACGCCTCCATCCTCAGCACCTCGCAGAATGCCCGGCTGACCGACCAGATCGCTGCGGCCGCTGCCGTCGAGGCGCGCGCCTGCGCCGATACCGTCAAGCAGATGGTGGATGCCATCCAGCAGATCGCCGGCAAGATTGTCGTTATCGACGACATCGCCTACCAGACCAACCTGCTGGCGTTGAACGCCACCATTGAAGCAGCGCATGCCGGTGAGCATGGCTCCGGCTTCGCGGTGGTGGCCGCCGAAGTGCGCCGGCTTGCCGAGCGCAGCCAGTCGGCCGCGCAGGAGATCGACGAGGTCGCGCGCAGCAACGTCGCCCTGGCCTGCGCCGCCGAGCGCCAGCTCAACGACATGGTGCCGACCATTGCGCGCACCTCGGCGCTGGTGCAGGAAATCGTCCACTCCTCGGAGAGCCAGTCGGCGGCGGTCAGCCAGATCAGCCAGGCGGCCAGCCAACTGGCCCAGGTGATTCAGCAGAACTCGCTCAGTTCGGAGGAACTGGCCGTGACCTCGGAAGAACTCAACCGGCGCGCCGTGCTGTTGCAGACCACGGTGAGTTTCTTCCAGTGCCAGCTGGCGCGCGGCATGCAGCCCCGGCTGGCATAGGCCAGGTGCCGTTGTCCTGACGGGAGATTTTCGTGAGGGCTGGTGAGAGCTCGTGAGGATGCCGTCGCGCAGCGTTGCCGGACGGTGTTTTCTTTTGCAGCGCATGAGAGGACAGCGCGGCCCCGATTGACAAGGCAGGTCGCCGACGATAATTTCGTCGACAGCTCTGCAGCGCGCAGCAGCGAGGGGAGCGCGCCAACAACGCAGCCACAGCCTTGCCTCTGGGGAGAGGAATCATGTCCAGGCCCGGGTTTCGTTTGCTGACCGTCGGTCAGCGCTTGTTCGTGCTGATCCTGCTGGCGTCGATGAGGCTGGTGGCGACCGCCATCGTCAGCTTGCGCCAGATCGGCAATGTCTATGAGGCGGCCAGTTACGCACAGGTCAATACGGTGCCGAGCGTGACCACGCTGGACGATGCCCAGGCCGCCTTCAACGCCATGCGCGAGCGCGTCTACTTCTACCTCATCAACCTCGATCCGGCGGACCGTGCCCGCCTGGTGCAGGAGATGGACCAGCTGCGCGCGCGCATGAACGGGCATCTCAAGACCTATGGCGATGCCTACATCTCCGATGAGACCGATGGCGCCATGCTGGCCGAAGTGTATGCCCGCATTGCGGGTTTTGAGGAGGTCCGCAACCGCTTGCTGGTGGAGAGCGGAAGGAGCCTGGTCCATGACAGCCATACTGCGCTCGGCCTGGAATTTCGTGCCGCCATCGACAGCGTGCAAGCCAGCTTTGCGCGCCATCGTTCCTACAACGTCGCACTGGGTGAGGCCAGCGCATTGAGTGCGCGCGAGATCATCAGCCATGCGCTGGAGTCGGTGGCTGTCGTGGCGGGCGCTGTATTGCTGGCGTTGATCGCTGCGGGCTGGCTGCTCACGCGCACCTTGCTGCACCAGATGGGAGGCGAGCCGGGCGAGGTGGTCACGGTCATGCAGCGGCTTTCCGACGGCGATCTGTTGCAGCAGATCCGGCTCAAGCCCGGCTGTGCCGACAGCATGATGCACGCCATCCGCAAGATGGTCGAGCGCCTGGGGCGGGTAGTGGCCGAGGTGCGCGGCAACGCCGAGGGCATGGCCGAGACCGCTGCCGAAGTCAGCGCCACGGCCCAATTGCTGGCCACGGCGGCCACCGAGCAGGCCAGCGGCGTGGCGCAGACCAGCACGGCCCTGAGCCAGATCCATGCCGCCATCCTCACCACGGCGGACAATGCCCGCCTGACCGACCAGATCGCCTCGGCCGCTGCCGTGGAGGCGCATCAGTGCGCGGATACGGTGGGTGAGATGGTCGCGGCGATCCAGGTGATTGCCGGCAAGATCGCCATCATCGATGACATCGCCTATCAGACCAATCTGCTGGCGCTCAATGCCACCATTGAAGCCGCCCATGCCGGGCAGCATGGTGCCGGGTTTGCCGTGGTGGCGGGTGAGGTGCGGCGTCTGGCCGAACGCAGCCAGGCGGCCGCGGAAGAGATCGACCAGGTCGCACGTGATCACACGGTCCTGGCCAGCCGGGTCGAACGGCAGCTCGGCGACATGGTGCCGACCATCGCCCGCACCTCGGCGCTGGTGCAGGAAATCGTGCAGTCGTCGGAGCAGCAATCGGCCGCCGTCAGCCAGATCAGCGCCGCGGCCAGCCAGCTGGCGCAGATTGTTCAGCAGAACTCGATCAGTTCCGAAGAACTGGCAGCGACCTCCGAGGAACTCAATCGCCGTGCCACGACCTTGCGTTCCTCGGTCGGTTTCTTCCAGTGCCAGCTGGTGCGCGGCATGCAGGCCAGCCTGGCTTAGGGCTTGAGCAGTACCTTGATCGAATCCATCGAGTCGGCCATCTTGATGGCGGCTTCCCATTCAGAAAGGGCATAGTTGTGCGTCACGATGCCGCGTGAGGTCACCAGGCCGCGCGCCAGCAGGTCGATGGCGATGGGATAGCAGTCTCCGCTGAGGTGCGCGCCGCGCAAGTCCAGTTCCTTTTCTTCACCGATGATGGACCAGTCCACGGTAGTGTCACGGCCAAAGACGCTGAACTCCACGAAGCGGCCCAGCTTGCGGATCATGTCCAGTCCTTGCGTCACGCCGGCGGGCGCGCCGGTGGTCTCGATGTAGACATCACAGCCATATTGGCCGGTGGCTTCGCGCACGATCTTCAGCGCATCCTCGCGGCCCGGATTGATGACGATATCGGCCCCGTATTCACGTGCCAGTTGCAGGCGCTGGTCGGAGAGGTCGATGACGATCAGTTTCTTCGGTGTCTTGAGGTGTGCTACCTGGACCATCAGCAAGCCCAGCGTGCCCGCACCGGCAATCACCACCACGTCATCGAGCTGGATGTCGCCGCGGTTGACGGCATGGATGGCGCAGGACAGCGGTTCGGTCACGGCGGCATCTTCGAATGAGATGTGCTCGGGAATCTTGTGGATCACCGCCCGTGCCGACAGCCGCATGTAGTCAGCCATGCCGCCCTCGGCCACCTGGCGCTGGAAGCCGTAGACATCATGCACCTCGCACATCCAGCGATAGCCGGTCTTGCAGTAGCGGCACTTGCCGCAAGGCACGATCTGTTCGGCGATCACCCGGTCGCCCATGGCCACGCCGTGGTGCTCGGCTGCGCCCGGTCCCATCTCCACCACATGGCCCCAGAATTCATGGCCGGGAATCACCGGTGGCTTGACATAGGAGGGCTTGTTCTTGACCTCGTCGCCCCAGAAGCGCGCGGCACCGGCGAAGCACTTGCAGTCACCGGCACAGATGCCGCACGAGGCGATCTTGATGATGACCTCATTGGGACCGGCCGCCGGCCGCTTGACCCGTTGCAGGCGATAGTCGCGTGGTGCGTGGCAGACCACGGCCAGCATGTCGTCGTCATGGAAATGCATGATGGGATGTCCTTTGCTTTGCGGTTAGTGGGGCAGGCCGGCCTGCAGCGATTTGGCCAGGCTGCCGAGGATCAGCGCGCAGGAACAGGCACCGGCATCGAGCACGCCGATGGAACGCTCCCCCAGCCGGCTGGCGCGGCCGATGCGGGCCTGCAGGGCGCGGGTCGAATCGCGGCCGGTGTCGGCAGCGTGCTGCATGGCCTGCAGGCAGGCGGCGAAGGGCAGGTCGCGGCCCAGTGCGAGGCGGAAGGCGTCGCGTGCCGGGATCAGGCTGTCCATCAGGGTCTTGTCGCCGACCTTGGCTTCGCCGATGGCCTGCACGGCGGCAATGCCCTCGTCCAGGGCCTTCAGGAACAGCTGGCGGTCCAGTGTGGGCTGGCCTTCCAGCACCGTGCTCATGGCCATGAAGAAGCTGCCGTAGAGCGGACCCATGGAACCGCCGATGCCTTCCATCAGCGTGATCGAAAGCGTATCGAGGGCCGCCGCCAGCGAGGTTTCGGGCGCTTGTTTGAGACGTTCACCGCACAGGCTGAAACCCTTGCTCATGTTGATGCCGTGGTCGCCATCCCCGATCGCGCCATCGACTTCGCTCAGCCAATCGCGGTGCTGGTTGATGGTCGACACCAGATCCTGTACCACCCAGGCAGCCTGGCGCATGTCGAATCCGGAGTTCATGGCTGGCCTCCCTGGCGCAGGCCGATACTGTCGCAGGGGGCGGCCAGGCATTGGTCCAGCTGCGCATCCAGGCGCATCAGGGTCAGCGTCACCCCCATCATTTCCAGCGAAGTGAAGAGATTGCCCACGAAGCTGTGCGCTACCTGCAGACCGGCTTCGCGCAGGCCATCGGCGACATCGGCATAGAGGATGTATTGCTCCATGAGTGGTGTGGCCCCCAGGCCCGAGAGCAGCACGGCGACCTTGTCGCCACGCGCGAAGGGCAGATCGGGCAGCAGCTTGTCCAGCATCAGGCGCGCCATGTCGCGCGCTGGAACCACGGCCTGCACCGATACACCCGGCTCGCCGTGATGGCCGATACCGACTTCCATCTCGCCATGCTTGATCGTGAAGTTGGCCTTGCCCACCGCCGGGATGGTGCAGGCCGACAGGCCGATGCCGATGGAGCGCGTGTTGTCGATGGCTTTTTGCGCAGCCTGTATCACTTCATCCAGCGTGCCGCCTTGCGCGGCCACCGCACCTCCGGCTTTCCACATCAGGATTTCACCGGCTACGCCGCGCCGCTTGCCGGGCTGGTCGGGCGGTGCCGAGGCAGCGTCGTCATTGGCCACCACGGTACGCACCTGGATGTCGGCGCGTTCGGCCAGTTTGATGGCCATCTTGACGTTCATGTTGTCGCCGGCGTAGTTGCCATACAGGCAGGCGATGCCCTGGCCGCCATGGGCGAGCTGGAAGGCGTCCATGAAGGATTTTGCGGTGGGTGAGGAAAACACTTCACCCACGGCCACGGCATCGACCAGGCCCTGGCCGACGTAGCCGAGAAAGGCCGGCTCATGGCCGGAGCCGCCGCCGGTGACGATGCCCACGCGGCCCGGCGTGCCGGCGCTGCGATGGCGCAGTACGCGCGGATTGTCCGGGTGGACGGACAACCCGGGATGCGCGGCCAGCACGCCGCGCAGCATGTCCTCGACGACCAGGTCGGGGTTGTTGACGATGCGATTGAGAGTCATGAATCAGTCCTTGGAAAACGTCGGTCCACTGCAAAAACAAAGCGTCAGGTCACGGTGTAGCCGCCATCGATGAGGATGTTCTCGCCGGTGATCATGGCCGCCTGCGGGCTGGCCAGATAGGCCACCAGATGCGCCACTTCGTCGGGCTGGGCGAAGCGGCCCACGGGGATGCGCGCCCGCATCGCCACCCCCACCGCGCCGGCCCAGGCCTGCTTGCCCAGTTCGGTTTCCACCACCGTCGGTGAAATGGCATTGGCGGTGATGCCGTGGCGCGCCCATTCCAGCGCCAGCACGCGCGTCAGCGCCACCAGTCCGGCCTTGCTGGCGCAGTAGGCGGCATGCCGCTCCAGCGCTACCACGCTGGCCTGCGAGGCGAGGTTGATGATGCGTCCGCCCTGCTGGCGCTGCATCAGCGGAAACACCGCCTGCGCCAGCAGGAAGGGGGCCTTCAGATTGATGGTCATGGTGCGGTCCCAGTCGGCGCAGGTGGCCGATTCGGCCTCCTGCAACAAGGCCACGCCGGCATTGTTGACCAGCACGTCAATGCGTCCGTAGTGCTGCTCCACCTGGGCGATGGCGCGGCCGATGGCGGCTTCATCGCAGACGTCGAGCACCAGGCCCAGGTGCGCGTGGTCCGGCCCGAGCTGTCGGGCCAGCTGCAGCACGGCATCGCTGCGGTCCACCAGCACCAGCCGGGCACCGCAGCGCGCCAGCAGCTGGCTGGTGGCCAGCCCGATGCCGGCGGCAGCCCCCGTGACCAGGGTCACGCGTCCGGAAAAATCATGCGGCCGCGTCATCGCATCGGCAGACAGGGCTGCGCTCATTTCTTGACCTTTTTCAGGAAGGCATCGGCATTCTCCTGGGTGATGGTGGTCCAGGGCACGGTATAGGATTTCTCGGTGCCGCCCTTCCAGGGAAGCTTGTCGCCGTACTCGGTCCAGATCGTCGAGCGCGGCTGGTAGGACGGCCCCTTGATGGCCCGCAAGGCCACATCCAGCGCGCCTTGCGCCTGCGCCTGGGCATCCTGGAACTGGGTCACCATCTCGCCTCGCTTGACGGCGGCAATGGCATCGGCAATGCCATCGATGCCGACCACCGGGATGGTCTTGGGATCGATGCCCTTGGCCTTGATGGCCTGCAGTGCCCCCAGCGCCTCATCATCGTTCTGCGCCAGCACGCCCTTGATCTGGCCGGGATGGGCGGTGAGCCAGTTTTCCATCAGCGCCATCGATTCCGCACGCGACCAGTTGCCGGTCTTGCGAGCCAGCACCTTGACGTCCTTGTTGCGCGCCAGCACTTCATCATTGCCACGCGCACGCTCGATCTGCGCGGACTGCCCGATGGGCCCTTCGATCATGACGATGTTGCCCTTGCCGCCGATGGCCTTCATCAGCGCTTCCGCTTCGAGGCGGCCGGCCACCACGTCATCGTTGCCCACGTAGGACGTCAGCACGTCGCCCTGCACCCGGGTATTGGAGCCGATCACCGGGATGCCGGCCTTGACCGCCTTCTGCACCGGTGCCGCGCCGGCCTTGAGGTCGATGGGCACGAAGATGATGGCGTCATACTTTTGCAGGATCATCGTGTCGAACTGGTTGCTCTGGGTGAGCGCGTCGTAGTTGCCGTCGAAGACGGTGACCTGCACGCTGCCATCCTGTACTGCCGGATGGGCTTTGAGCTGATTGCTCCACATCTGCATGAATTCGCCCTTGAGACCGTAGACGGCCGCGCCGATGCGCAGGGGCTTGTTCTGGGCGCTGACGCCGGTGGCCACGGCCATCAGCAGCAGGCTGGCGAGGGTTTTCTTGATCATGAATCGTCTCCGTGTGAGTTGTTGTGGGACTTCAGTTTTTCTTGCGCGAGGAATCCAGCAGGACAGCGCCGACGATGATCACGCCCTTGATGACTTGCTGGTAGTAGGAAGACACGCCGAGCAGGTTGAGCCCGTTGTTGATGACGCCGATCAGCAGCGCACCCACGACGGTCCCGCCCAGGGTGCCAGTGCCGCCCGAGAGCGAGGTGCCGCCGATGACCACGGCAGCGATCGCATCGAGTTCATAGGACACGCCCGCCTGCGGCAGCGCCGCCGTCGTGCGTGCGGCCAGCAGGACGCCGGCCAGCCCGGCCAGCAGGCCGCTGATGACGTACACCGCGAAGTAGACCTTGCGGGTATCGATGCCGCTGGTCTTGGCGCTGCGCGCATTGCCGCCGACCGCATAGATGTAGCGGCCATAGACGGTGAAGCGCAGCACGAACCACGACACCGCGATGACCACGCCGAAGATGACGATGGGCACCGGCACGTGCAGGATCTGTCCGCCACCGATGGACAGCAGGCCCGGCGGCAGGTCCGAGACCGGCATGCCGTCGTTGTAGATGTAGGTGGCACCGCGTGCGGCGCTCAGCATGCCGAGCGTGGCCACGAAGGAAGGCACGGCCATGCGCGCCACCAGCAGGCCGCTGATGGCGCCCAGCCCGGCACCTGCGCCCAGTCCGGCCAGCACCGCGACCGCAGGCGGATAGCCGCCACCGGTCGCCAGCCACGCCGTGACCATGCCGGAGAAGGCCAGCAGCGCACCGACCGACAGGTCGATGCCGCCGGTCAGCACCACATAGGTCATGCCGATGGCGAGGATGCCGTTGATGGAGGTCTGGCGCAGGATGTCGGTCCAGTTTTCCAGCGTCATGAAATACGGCGTGGCCAGCGAGAGCGCGATGCACAGCACGATCAGGGCCGCCAGCACACCGTAGCGCGCATAGGCCTGGCGCAGGCTGGTGAAGGAGGGCGAGGCCAGCCGGCCGGCGGAGAGGGAAGTGGGTTTGGTCATCATGGGTTCGTCATTGGATCGTCGGTGGATCGTCATCGGGATACATCAGGCGGGCGTCGCAGACCGGCGCGTCATCGCAGGCACGCACTGTGTCCCGCGCTTACGAGGCCAGGTGCAGCAGTTCTTCCTGCGTGGTGGCATGCGCATCGACCACTTCCACCACGCGGCCGCGCTTGAAGATGGCGATGCGGTCGCACAGGTCGAGGATTTCCTGCGCCTCGGAAGACACCACCAGGGCGGCACCGCCGTCCTGCACGAAGCGGTCGATCAGCTGGTACACCTCGCGCTTGGCACCTTCATCGATGCCGCGCGTGGGTTCGTCGCACAGCAGGCAACGTGGCTGGGTCGAGAGGCAGCGCGCCAGCACCACCTTCTGCTGGTTGCCGCCGCTCATGGAAGAGACCGGCAGATGCGGTGAACTCACCTTGATCTGCAGGCGCTGGATCATCTGCCGCACCAGCGTATCGACGCGGCTGCGCCGGATCAGCGGCAGGCGCGACATGCGCCGGTACGCAGCCAGTACGATGTTGTCCTGGATCGAGGCGCACAGCACCAGTCCGCTGTCCTTGCGGTCTTCGGTCACCAGTGACAGACCAGCGGCGATGCTGGCCGCGGGCCGGCCTGCGGGCAGGGGCTGCTGCCGCAGCGTGACGGCCCCCTGGTCGGGCCGGGTCAGGCCATAGATGCAATTGAGGTATTCGCTGCGGCCCGAGCCCATCAGGCCATAGATGCCGACCACTTCGCCCGCATGAACCTGCAGCGAGATCTGGTCGAATTCCCCTTGACGGCCCAGTGCTTCGGTCGACAGGATCGCCTCGCCACCCTGGCGACGGCGGCGCTCCTGCACCTGCAGCGTGCGGCCGACGATGGCCTTGACCAGGCTGG
Source organism: Herbaspirillum sp. Her4 (assembly GCF_057961335.1). Lineage (NCBI taxonomy): Bacteria > Pseudomonadati > Pseudomonadota > Betaproteobacteria > Burkholderiales > Oxalobacteraceae > Herbaspirillum > Herbaspirillum sp. Her4. Next base: position 2,287,823 of record NZ_CM176330.1, read on the forward strand.
CGCGGTCGATGTCCCGGATCAGGCCGGTCTCGACGAAGCGGCCGTCGCGAAAGACCGTGTAGTTGTCGGCGATCTGGAAAATTTCGGAAAGACGGTGCGACACGTAGATGATGCCGGTGCCTTGTGCGGCCACGCTGCGGATGGCGCGGAACAGGACTTCGGTCTCCTTTTCGCCGATGGCCGAGGTGGGCTCGTCCATGATCATCACGTCGCAGTCGTGGCTGAAGGCCTTGGCGATTTCCACCAGTTGCACCTGGGCCAGGCTCAGGTCCTGCATGCGAGCGCGCGCATCGACCTGGAATTGCAGGCGATCCAGCAGCGCCTGCGCCTGCCGTTCCATGGCGCGGGTGTTGACGCAGAGCCCTGCCACGCGGGGCTCGCGGCCGAGGTAGAGATTTTCTGCCACGCTCATGCCGGGGATGGGCGAGAGCTCCTGCGTGATGATGGCGATGTGGTGCTGCAGGGCTTCGGCCGGCGAATGGAAATCCACCGGCTGGCCCTTGAGGCGGATCTCGCCGCCATCCCGCCGCAGCAGGCCCATGATGATGGCCAGGAAGGTCGATTTGCCGGCACCGTTGCCGCCGCATAGCGCATGCACGCTGCCGCGCTTCAACTGCAGGCGTCCATCGGCCAGCGCCACGATCTCGTGGAAGGACTTGCTCACTCCATGTGCTTCCAGCAAAAGCTCTGCCATGGCTGTCTCCATACATGCGCTGGTCAAATGTCCAGCGATGGGTAAATGTTTGTTGTGAGCCCATCATTGCAAAGAATTTTTTTGCTGTCAATGCTCATTTGCTCATCGCTTTAAATAACTTTTTCTTCTGTTTTGCGGTGCAATAATGCATTTACGAGGTATTAAAGCTGAATTACTGCAGTTTTTGTGGCGTGCAGAACACTTTTGCATTAGTCTCTTGATGAACAAATGCTCTTCGGTGAATAATTATTCTGGCCGAGCATGAGCAAGTCAGTTCATCGTCACCAGGAGACAAGGATGAAAATAGGTATCGGATGCGACGAAGCGGCGTATGCGCTCAAGGAGGTCATCAAGGCCCATCTGGCGGGAAAGGGCCTTGACGTGGTGGACTTCGGCACCCATGATACGGAGCCCGTGATTTACCCCGACATCGCCTTTGCGGTGGCCGAACAGATCCGGCAAGGGGCGATCGGCCGCGCCGTCCTGCTGTGCGGCACGGGGATCGGCATGGCGATCTCGGCCAACAAGGTGCCGGGGGTGCGCGCGGCGCAATGCCACGACACTTATTCCGCCGAACGGGCCAGCAAGAGCAATGACGCCCAGATCATCACCCTGGGCGCACGCGTGGTCGGGAGCGAACTGGCCAAGGCCATCGTCGATACCTGGCTGGCGGCGGAGTTTTCAGGTGGGCGCTCGACCGAAAAGCTGGAGCGCATCAAAGAGTATGAACATCATTTGCACAATACCAAGCGCCCATAGGCGCAGCGCTTCCGGGTGCAAGCCGGCAGCGACGCAGAGGCAAACGCAAGCCAAGGGGGGAATCCATGTCCATGGATGAATTGACGCGTCTGGCCACGCTGTATTACGTCGACGGCCTGACGCAGCAGGAGCTGTCGGAGCGCTTTTCGATTTCGCGCGCCTCGATTGCGCGCATGCTCAAGCGGGCGCAGGACGAGGGCATCGTGGAAATCCGCGTGCGCCATCATCCGGGCCAGACCATCGAGCTGGAACACGCGCTGATGCAGCGTTTCGGCATCGAGCGTGCGCTCATCTCGGTCAGCCACAACGACCAGGACCGCCAGCGCGCCATGCTGGCCGGCCTGGTGGCCAATCACCTCGACCGCAGCCTGACCGATGACAGCATCGTGGCCGTCGGCATCGGGCGCAACATCAATGCGGTGTCCGAACACGCGGTGTCCAACACGCGGCGCAGCGCCACCTTCGTCTGTGGTATCGGTGGTTACTATCGTGGTGGCGAAGCGATGAACTCCGATCACATCTGCCGTCGCCTGGCCTCGCGTTTCGGTGGCGACAGTGAAACGCTGTATGCCCCGGCACTGGTCAACAATGCGGCCATGCGCGATGCGCTGCTGGCCAATGATGCGGTCCGTCCCACGCTGGACAAGGCGCGCCGCGCGCACGTGGCACTCATCGGGGTGGGCGATATCCATGAAGACAGTCCGATGGTGCGCATGGGCTGGTTCTCGCCCCAGGAAATCCTGGAGCTCAAGCGCCATGGTGCGGTAGGCGACATGATGGGCTACGACTTCATCAACATCCAGGGCGAACCCATCCGCACGGAGACGCACTCGCGCGTCATCGGCCTGACGGTGGATGACTTGCGGCGCATTCCCGACGTCATCGCGGTCGCCAGCGAAAGCGGCAAGGCCAGCGCCATGCTGGGCGCGCTGCGTACCGGCACCATCAAGACGCTGGCCACGACCGACAGCATTGCGCATACGCTGCTCACGCTGGAAGAAGCGACCAGGAAGAACGCCGCGTGAGCTGAATCGAAGGATTCCATTGCGCAATGAAGAAGGCCGCATCGTGCAGACGATGCGGCCTTCTTTTTTGGATCACGTTCGTGGACAAGGCGCAGCTGCGCCGTTCTCCTTAACGCAATGCGTCGACGATCTGCTCCAGCTTCACTGCATCAGCCGCGAACTGGCGGATGCCTTCGGCCAGTTTTTCGGTGGCCATCGCATCGCCGTTCAAGGCCAGGCGGAAGGCTTTTTCGTCCAGCGAGATGCGCTCGATATCGGCGGCATCCGCCGCTTCCTTGCTCAGCTTGCGCTCGACCGGGCCATCGGTGTCGGCCAGCTTCTGCAGCAGGTCCGGGCTGATGGTCAGCAGATCGCAACCGGCCAGCTCGACGATCTGCGAGGTATTGCGGAAGCTGGCACCCATCACTTCAGTGGCGTAGCCGAACTTGCGGTAGTAGTTGTAGACCGCCTTGACCGACTGCACGCCCGGATCATCGCTGCCGGTGTAGTCCTGGCCGGTGGACTTCTTGTACCAGTCATAGATGCGGCCGACGAACGGCGAGATCAGTTGGACCTTGGCTTCGGCGCAGGCAATGGCTTGCGGCAGCGAGAACAGCAGGGTCAGGTTGCAGCGGATGCCATCCTTTTCCAGGATCTCGGCGGCACGGATGCCTTCCCAGGTGGAGGCGATCTTGATGAGCACGCGCTCGCGGGCAATGCCGGCTTCTTCGTACAGGCGGATCAGTTCGCGGCCCTTGGCGACAGTGCCTTCGGTGTCGAAGGACAGGCGTGCATCGGTCTCGGTGGAGACGCGGCCGGGGATCAGCTTCAGGATTTCCAGGCCGAAGGCGATCAGCAGGCGGTCGATGATTTCATCGGTGCTCTTGCCGGCGTGGGCCTTGACGACCGATTCCAGCAGCGGCTTGTACTCGGCCTTCTGCACGGCCTTGAGGATCAGCGAGGGATTGGTGGTGGCGTCCTGCGGGGCGAAGGCCTTCATCGCCTGGAAGTCGCCGGTATCGGCCACGATGGTGGTGTACTGCTTCAACTGGTCAAGCTGGCTCATGGAAAGTCCTGTTGCTAAAGAGAATGAAGGGGACAACGGCATTGTACGCATTGGCGCTGCGCTGTCTGTCGGTCAATGACTGATCCTTGATCCGTCGCAGTCCTCTCAACGGAAGAAGGAATCGAATTGCATGTCGAATTTCTGCAGCGATTTCTGGGCGTTCTGCATCTTCTTGCGGAATTCCGGTCCGCGTCGCAGGGCCAGGCCCACGGCGAGGATGTCGATCACCACCAGGTGCGCCAGGCGCGCCGAGATGGGCGTATAGGGATCGATGTTGAAAGACAGGTCGATGGGCACCAGCACCGTCGCCAGTTCGGCCAGCGGTGTACCGGACGGGCCCAGCACGATGATGTCGGCACCGCCCTTGCGGGCCAGCTGGATCGAGCGCAGCAGGGCGGCATTGCCGCCACGCTGCGAGATCGCCACCACGCAGTCGCCAGCCTTGAGCAGCGAGGCCGCGATGCTGTGGATGTGCGGGTCGGAGTAGGCCACCGTGGGTACGCCCGAGCGGAAGAACTTGTGCTGGGCGTCGTTGGCCACGATGCCGGAGGTGCCCTGGCCGTAGAACTCGATCTTGTTGGCGCGCGCCAGCACGTCCAGCGCCAGCTGGATCGCATCCGGGTTCAGGTGATTGCGCAAATCCAGCAGGGTGTTGATGGAGCGGCTGCAGATCTTGTTGACCAGGTCGGCGGCGAGGTCATCCTGCGCCAGCGTTTCATCCGCACCGGGCAGGGCCAGCGCCAGGCTCTGCGCAAGCTTCAGCTTGAAGTCGTGCCAGCCCTCGTAACCGATGGCGCGGCAGAAGCGGATCACGGTCGGTTCCGAGACTTCCGCATTCTTGGCCAGCGCCGTCAGGTTCTCCGCCAGGGCCAGCTGCGGATTGGCGAGGATGGTGGCCGCCACTTTCTTCTCCGACTTGGAGAGGGAGTTGATGTGGGTGCGGATGGAATCGAGCAGCATGGACATGGCAGTGGCCTGGTGACGCTAAGCGTGTGGCCTCAGACCTCGGGCAGCGCTTCTTCGCGCCACTGCAGGCCATCGCGGCCGATCAGTGCGCTCGCGGCAGCCGGGCCCCAGGTGCCGGCGTTGTAGGGCACGGGGTCGGCTTCCTGCTGGTCCCAGTAGGTGAGGATGGGTTCGACCCATTCCCAGGCGGCTTCCAGTTCGTCGCTGCGCATGAAGAGCGTGAGGTGACCGCGCAGCACGTCCAGCAGCAGGCGCTCGTAGGCATCCATGCGCGGGGTCTTGAACTTCTCGCGGAAGTCCAGCTCCAGTTCCACCGGGCGCAGGCGCATGCCATCGCCGGGCTGCTTGGCCATCAGGTTCATGTGCAGACCTTCGTCCGGCTGCAGGCGGATCACCAGGCAATTGGGAGTGTCGTTCTGATGCGCGAAGATGGCGTGCGGCACGCTCTTGAAGCGCACCACGATCTCGGCCAGCGAATCGGCCATGCGCTTGCCGGTGCGCAGGTAGAAGGGCACGCCGGCCCAGCGCCAGGTATCGATCTCGGCCTTCACGGCGACATAGGTCTCGGTGCGCGAATCGGGATTGGCGTCGGCTTCCTTGCGATAGCCAGGTACGGCCACGCCATCGACGTGACCGGCGCGGTACTGGCCGCGCACCACGTTCATGGCCAGCGTGGTCGGGGTGAAACGCTTGAGCGAGCGCAGCACCTTCAGTTTTTCATCGCGCACGGCATCGGCCGAGTTCGATACCGGCGGTTCCATGGCCACGATACAGAGCAATTGCAGCAGGTGGTTCTGCAGCATGTCGCGCAGGGCACCGGAAGTATCGTAGTAATCGAAGCGGCCACCGACGCCGAGCTCTTCGGCGATGGTGATCTGCACGTCGGAAATCCATTCACGGCGCCACAGGGGTTCGAACAGCACATTGCCGAAGCGCAGCGCCAGCAGGTTCTGCACCGCCTCTTTACCGAGGTAGTGGTCGATACGGAAGATCTGCGATTCCTGGAAGTAGCGGCCCACTTGCGCGTTGATGTTGCGCGCGCTTTCGAGGTCGCGGCCCAGCGGTTTTTCCAGCACCACGCGCGAGGTCGGCGTGACCAGGCCGGCCTTGGACAGGTTCTCGCAGATCGAAGCGAACAGGCTGGGCGGCGTGGCCAGGTAGAACACGCGCGCCAGGCCGTCGACTTCGCGCAGGGCTTCTTTCAGGTGGCTGAAGCTGTCGGCTTCCTTGGCATTGACCGAGGCGTATTGCAGGCGGTTGGTGAAGCGGTCCCAGACGCTGGCGTCCAGGTTGGCGGTCGGCACGTGGGGTTTGGAATCCTTTTCCACCAGCTTGAGGAAATCCTCGCGCGATTTTTCATCGCGGCCCAGGCAGATGATGCGGGCATCGGCCGGCAGGTCGCGCGCGCGCTCGCGGGCGTACAGCGCCGGCAGCAGCTTGCGCATCGAGAGGTCGCCGGTGCCGCCGAATAAAACCAGATCGAAATCAGAAGTAGCCATGGTGTGTGTTGTCTCTTGTGCGTGAAGTAGCGGGTTGGCGCTACGTGGTTGCTAGCCTTGCTGCCCGGTGCGGGCTGCCTCGCGCGCCAGTGCGATCAGGGCGCTGGTGGAGGCATCGTGCCGCGCGGCGTCGGGTGCGGTGCCGGACTTCAGTTCGGCCAGGATGGTCTTGGCCAGGACCTTGCCCAGTTCCACGCCCCATTGGTCGAAACTGTTGATGCCCCAGATCGCGCCCTGCACGAAAGTCTTGTGTTCGTAGAGCGCAATCATCGCGCCCAGTGCATGCGGGCTCAGTTCGGGCAGCAGCAGGGTGTTGCTGGGACGGTTGCCGTCAAAGGTTTTGTGCGGGATCAGGGCCGCGAGTTCCGCCTCCGGCACACCCTGTGCCTGCAGGTCGGCGCGCACTTCGTCGGCGTCCTTGCCGCGCATGAAAGCTTCCGACTGCGCGAAGCAGTTGGCCAGCAGCGCTTCCTGATGCTCGGCAATGGTGTGCGAAGGCTTGAGTACGGCGATGAAATCGATGGGCGTGATGTCCGTGCCCTGGTGCAGCAGCTGGAAGTACGCGTGCTGGCCATTGGTGCCGACGTCGCCCCAGATGGCCGGGCAGGTCTGTACCGAGACCGGTGTGCCGTCACGGGTGATGCGCTTGCCGTTGCTCTCCATGTCCAGCTGTTGCAGGTAGGCCGGGAAGAAGCGCAGCCATTGGTGATAGGGCGCAATGGTGAGCGAGGCGCTGTCGAGGAAGTTGCGGTTCCAGATCCCGACCAGGGCCTGGATCACCGGCATGTTCGATTCCAGCGGTGCTTCGCGGAAATGGCGGTCCATGGCGTGGGCGCCGGCCAGGAATTGCGCGAAGTTGTCATAGCCGATCAGCAGGGCGATCGGCAGGCCGATCGCCGACCACACCGAGTAACGGCCACCGACCCAGTCCCAGAAGGGGAACATGTTCTCGGTATCGATGCCGAAGGCCGAAACTTCTTTGGCATTGGTGGAGACGGCCACGAAGTGCTTGGCCAGATCGTCGGACTTGCCATGCTGCAAGAACCACGCGCGCGCCGACTTGGCGTTGAGCATGGTTTCCTGGGTGGTGAAGGTCTTGGAGGCGACGATGAAGAGCGTAGTCTCGGGATCGATGCGCGAGAGCACCTCATCCAGGTCATGGCCATCGACGTTGGAAACGAAATGCGCCGTCAGGCGAGCGTGGCGATAATCGCGCAGGGCGGTACAGACCATCTGCGGGCCGAGGAAGGAGCCGCCGATGCCGATGTTGACGATGTCGGTGATCTCGCGCCCGGTGTAGCCGCGCCATTGGCCGCTGCGTACGCGTTCGGAGAAGGCGCGGATGTGCTGCAAGACCGCGTGAACCTCCTGCGCCACGGGCTGTCCGTCCACTTGCGCGGTGCGATCATCAGCCGGTGCGCGCAGGGCAGTGTGCAGGACGGCGCGTTGTTCGGTAAAGTTGATCTTCTCGCCGCTGAACATGGCTTCGCGCAGGGTTTCCACGCCGCGCTCGCGGGCCAGGCTCATCAGCAGAGAGAGCGTGTCGGCATTGAGCCGGTTCTTGGAGTAGTCCAGCAGCAGCCCGGCGGCACGCACGTGCATGCGCTCGAAACGGTCGGGCTGTTGGGCGAACAGATCGCGCAGATGCCATTGAACTGCCGTAGCGTGATGTGCTTGCAATGCCTGGAAGGCGGCCGTGTCGGTCAGGGCGGTGGTATGCATGAGTTGGGTGTCGGTTGGCTGTCTTGACCTGGTTGGCAGCGCGGCCGGCCGTGGTCATGTTCTCGGGGCAACGCGGTCGACTATACATCAAATGTCGCCAAAGTGGTAGTTTCACTACAGTTTATGACCGGCCCGTTACATTGCCGTGCGGCATCGGCGCGCTGCGCCCCAAAGCCGGAAGTGATAAGGGTTTTGAAGCGGAATGATGTTGACCAATGAAAAGACGGGCGCGACTGGCCTGCTGCAGTGCTCTAAGTGTATGATTTCATTCGGCCAAAATTGTGTAGTAAAATTACAGTGTTAACGCTAACAGGAAACCGACAATGTCTCTCAACGCTACCTTAGCCAGCGTCACCCAACGCATCGCCGAACGTAGCCGTCCTTACCGGACCGCTTATCTCGAACGCCTGGAAGCCGCGCGCCGCAAGGGCGCGCAGCGTGGCGCGCTGGCCTGCACGAACCTGGCGCACGGCTTCGCCGCCTTCCCCGCCAATGACAAGCTGAAGCTGAAGGAAGACAAGGCTCCGTCGCTGGCCATCGTCTCGGCCTACAACGACATGCTGTCGGCGCACCAGCCTTTCGAGCGTTTCCCCCAGATTCTGAAAGAAGCCGCGCGCGAAGCCGGCGCCGTGGCGCAGTTCGCCGGCGGCACCCCGGCCATGTGCGATGGCGTGACCCAAGGCCAAGCCGGCATGGAGATGTCGCTGTTCTCGCGCGACGCCATTGCCATGGCCACTGCCATCGCGTTGTCGCACAACATGTTCGATGCGGCGCTGTACCTGGGCGTGTGCGACAAGATCGTGCCGGGCCTGTTGATCGGCGCGCTGCATTTCGGCCATCTGCCGGCCGTGTTCGTGCCTGCAGGTCCGATGACCAGCGGCATGAGCAACAGCGACAAGGTCAAGATCCGCCAGCTCTACACGGCTGGCAAGATCGGCCGCGCCGAGCTGCTGGAAGCGGAATCGAAGTCCTATCACGGGGCCGGTACCTGCACCTTCTACGGCACCGCCAACAGCAACCAGATGCTGATGGAAGCCATGGGCCTGCACCTGCCGGGTGCCGCCTTCATCACCCCCAATACCCCGCTGCGCGATGCGCTGACCGCTGCGGCCGCCAAGCAGGCTGCCAAGATCACCGACCTCGGTTCGCAATACACGCCAGTGGGCCGCATGATCGACGAGAAGTCCATCGTCAATGCCATCGTCGCGCTGCACGCTACCGGCGGCTCCACCAATCACACCCTGCACCTGGTGGCCATCGCCAAGGCCGCCGGCATCGTGATCGACTGGGACGACTTCGACAAGCTCTCGGCCGTGGTGCCGCTGATCACCAAGATCTACCCCAACGGTACGGCCGACGTGAACCACTTCCATGCGGCGGGTGGCACCGGCTTCGTGCTGCGTGAGCTCATCGATGCCGGCCTGATGCATGACGACGTGACCACCATCCTCGGCCAGGGCCTGCGCCAGCACTGCAAGGAACCGATGCTGGCCGCTGAAGGCGAGAACGGCCGTCCCGGCATCGTCACCTGGCACGATGCGTCCGCCACGAGCGGCGACGAAGGCGTGCTGGGCACGGTGGCCAAGCCGTTTGCGGCCGATGGTGGCCTGAAGCTGCTGCAGGGCAACCTCGGCCGCGCGGTCATCAAGATCTCGGCGGTCAAGCCCGAGCATCGTGTGGTGGAAGCACCTGCCGTGGTATTCCATTCGCAGGAAGCCTTCATGGCCGCCTTCAAGGCCGGCGAGCTGGATCGCGACTTCGTGGCCGTCATCACCTTCCAGGGTCCGCGTGCCAATGGCATGCCGGAGCTGCACTCGCTGACTCCGGCGCTGGGCATCCTGCAGGACAAGGGCCGTCACGTTGCGCTGGTCACCGATGGCCGCATGTCGGGCGCATCGGGTAAAGTACCGGCCGCGATCCACGTTACGCCGGAAGTGCTGGGCGGTGGTCCGTTGGGACGCGTTCGCACCGGTGACATCATCCGCCTGGACGCTGATGCGGGTACGCTGCAAGCCAAGGTGGAGGCAGCCGAGTGGGAAGCACGTGGCCTGGACAGCAGCGATCTGTCGGGCAATCAGCACGGCATGGGCCGCGAATTGTTCAGCCTGTTCCGCAACGCGGTGGGAACCGCAGAAGAGGGTGGCGCCACCTTTGGCCTGCCGCCGATTTTTGAGAAAGAGAAAGTCACGGTATGAAGACCACACTGGAAATCATGCGCGCCTCGCCGGTCATCCCGGTGATCGCCATCGACAAGTTCGAACACGCCGTGCCGCTGGCACGCGCCTTGGTCGCGGGCGGCATCCGCGTGCTGGAAATCACCCTGCGCACCGAACACGGCCTGCCGGCCATTCGCGCCATTGCCGAGTCGGTGCCGGACGCCATCGTGGGCGTGGGTACGCTGACTTCGCCCGAAGAGTTCACCGCCTCGCGTGATGCAGGTGCGGTCTTTGGCGTCTCGCCGGGCCTGACCCCGGCGCTGATCGAAGCGGCCAAGCGCAGCGGCCTGCCGCTGCTGCCGGGCGTGATGACGCCTTCCGAAGTGATGGCCGCGCGCGAAGCGGGCTTCCGTCAGTTGAAGCTGTTCCCGGCCGTGCCGGCCGGTGGCGTGGGCATGCTCAACGGTATTGCCGGTCCCTTGTCCGATGTGTCGTTCTGCCCGACGGGCGGTATTACGCAAGAGACGGCACCGCAGTTCCTGGCGTGCAAGAACGTCGTGTGCGTAGGCGGCTCCTGGCTGACCCCGAAGGCGGCCATCGAGGCCGGTGACTGGGACAAGATCACCGAGATCGCCAAGGCGGCAGCTGCGTTGAAGAAGGTTTGAGTTTTCCACAGCCTTGAGAGAGGACGGTGCCGGGTTTTTCCGGCCGTCTGATCGAATCAAAAAAGCCCCGGTTTGCAGCCGGGGCTTTTTGTTTTGGTCATTGTCTGCTGCCCAGCCAGTAGGCTGGTAGTGCGATCATTTCGCGTGCGAGGGAATAGAAATCACGGGCTTCAAAGTAGTTCGCATGTGCTGAATGAACGGTGTCGATGCCGACGCGGTGCAGCGCGTAACGGCTGCGCGGAATGTGGAAGAACTGCGTGACGACCAGGGCGCTGCGCAAACCCTGGGCCTGCATGATCGCCGCGCTGTTGACCGCCGTGGCCATGGTCGTGTTGCCCTGCTCATCCAGGAGGATGGCCGAACGGGGAACGGATTGTACTTCGTTCAGGTAGGTGGCCATGACTTGCGCCTCGCTGAAACCTTCCTTGCCTGTTCCTCCGCTGACGATGATGCACGGGAACATCCCTTGCCGATACAGTTCGGCGGTCTTGTCCAGTCTTGCGCGCAGGCGGTCAGAAGGCGTGCCGTCCGGCATGACCTTGGAGCCGAGTACGATGCCTGCATCGCTCTTCTGGATGTCATCGAGCAGGCCGGTCAGTACGATGCCCAGCAGGCATGTCATGACGATCAAGAGGACGCTTGTCGTGATGAGGATGAGTCGTTTCATTGGAGTGGTCGGAGGGTGATTGCAGGGTGATGAATCAAGAAAAAAGGGCGGGCGCGATGGATATCGCTGCCCGCCCTTTTTGCCTGTCTTTGTTTTTCTTTTACCAGTTTTTGCTTGTCTAGTTCTTGGCCACGACTGCCGGCTCCACCGGCGCTTGCGCCTGCTGCCTGAGCCTGTAAGCCAGCACCAGCAAGATGATCCCCAGCACGATCATCGGCACCGACAGCATCTGCCCGGCCGAGATGGTGATGCCACCAAAATGCACCTCGTAATCCGGCACGCGGAAATACTCGGTGAAGAAGCGCGCGCAGCCATACAGCAGCGAGAACATGCCCGCCACCGCCATGCGCGGACGTGAGTGGCGCGCGAAGATCCACAGGATGATGAACAGCAGGATGCCATCGACCAGCATCTGGTAGATCGGCGAAGGATGGCGCGGGATGTTGTCGACGTTGGGCCAGATCATGGCCCAGGGCAGCGAAGGATCGGCCGGACGGCCCGGCAGTTCTGCATTGATGAAGTTGCCCAGGCGGCCGGCCGCGTACCCCAGCGGCACCATCGGTGCGATGAAGTCCATGATGTCCATCAGGTTGCGGCCGCGCTTGCGGCCCCACAGGTACATCGCCAGCATCACGCCCAGGAAGCCGCCGTGGAAGGACATGCCGCCCTTCCAGACCGCGATCATGTCGGCCGGATGCGCAAAGTAATACGCCGGGTTGTAGAACAGGATCTCGCCCAGCCGCCCGCCCAACACCACCCCGAGCACGCCATAGAAGAGCATGTCGTCGAGGTCCTCCTTCTTCCAGCCGACGGCGGCAATGTGCGGCTGCTTGATGCGCAGGCGGCCCAGCGCGATGAATTGGGCAAAGGCCAGCAGGTACATCAGGCCATACCAATGGACGGCCAGCGGCCCGATGTGGATGGCGATCGGGTCGGGCATGGGGTGGACTAGCATGAGTTTGATCTTTCTGTTGTTGGGCGGAACGGCGGTTGGAGCACGCCGCCTTGCGCAAGTTCGCGGCAGTGATTCCCGTGCGATGGGATCAGGCGGGCATCTCCAGGAGATCCAGCAGGGCACGCAGCACGCCGGACGGGTTGTCGCGCCGCCAGGCCAGGCCGGTCTGGATTTCCGGTGCCGCATCCGATAGCCGGCGGTAATCCACGCCCGGGCGTTTCAAATTCGAGACGGATTGTGGCACAAGCGCCATTCCCATGCCAGCCGAGACCAGGCCGACGATGGTCTGCATCTGGATCGCCTCCTGGCCGATATGGGGCGTCACGCCCGCATCGCGAAAGCAGGACAGGATGGTGTCATGGAAGGCCGGTGCAATGCGGCGCGGGAAAATGATCAGCGGCAGCTCGCGCAGGCTCTTGAGCGACACCGGCCCGCGTCTCTTGACCGCGCCTTCGGGCAGCGCCGCAATCAGCGGTTCCGACAGCACCGGCCGCACATCCAGCACGGCCGCCGCTTTTTCCGGCAGCGGCGGCAGCAGCAGGCCGGCGTCGATCTTGCCCTGCATCAGGTCTTCCAGCTGGATATCGGTGGTGGCTTCGCGCAATTCGATCTGGACTTGCGGATAACGCGCCCGGAAGCGCTGCAGGAGCGGGGGCAGGATGCTGTAGTCCGCACTCGATATGAAGGAAAGCGATAAAAGTCCGGAGGCCCCGCTGGCCGCGCGCCGGGCCAGGTCGGGCAGGGCGGCGGCCTGTTGCAGGATGCGCTGGACCTCCGGCAGCAATGCCTCGCCGGCCGGCGTGAGCGCCACGCTGCGCTTGGTGCGCTGGAACAGGGGCGTACCCAGTTGCTCTTCCAGCGCGGCGATGGTCTGCGACAGCGGCGGCTGGGTCATGTGCAGGCGCGCGGCGGCGCGGCCGAAATGCTTTTCCTCGGCGACGGCGGCAAAGTAGCGCAGCTGGCGCAATTCCAGGCGGGGATGGTCGGACATGGACTGATATCGGATCCGAATGAGTCGGGCGTCCATGATATCCCCGGCCTTGCAGGGCGACAAGGCGAGGGGGGCGTGATATTTCCGTCATGGAATTTGATCTATGACAGATATACGCGAGGGCAGATAGAGGGGGCGTGGCGAAGCCGGGTAGAATAGCCCCGCCTGCGAAGCGCCTGGAGAATGCCGCTGCAGGCCTGACCGTCGTCCACCGCTTGCTGAGGAGCCCCCATGAAATACCTGTTGTTGATCGCCACCCTGGTGGCCGGTTCGGCCATTTCCGCCGAAGCCATGGCCAATGCGCAACTGGCCAAGTCCAAGAATTGCATGGCCTGCCACTCGGTGGACGCCAAGATCGTCGGCCCCGCCTTCAAGGAAGTGGCCAAGAAATACGCCGGCCAGAAGGATGCCGAAGCCAAGCTGACCCAGAAGGTCCTCAATGGCGGCGGTGGTGTCTGGGGCGCGGTAGCGATGCCGGCCAACAAGGGCCAGGTGACCGAGGCTGAGGCGAAGGAGCTGGTGAAGTGGGTGTTGAGCCTGAAGTAAGCCTCAGCAAACCGCCATGAGAAAAGGAGACCGAGGTCTCCTTTTTTATCGTCTGCATGTCGGTCTGCGTCCGTATGCGCGGACAAGCGATTACTTCAACCACTCCCTGATCCGCCGGCTCAGCACCTCGCAACTGATCCCATACCGGTCATGCAAGGTCGGCAGCGCTCCTGCATCGAGGAAGGCATCCGGTAGCCCGGCCATCTGGAAACCCGCCGGCTGCACGCGGTGGCGCATCAGCGTGGTGGCGACGATCTCGCCCAGGCCGCCGATGACGGAATGGTTCTCGGCCACCACCACCAGACGGTTCTTCTTGCTGACCTGCTGCACCACCGTGGCTTCGTCAAAGGGCTTGATGGTCGGGCAGTGCAGCACGCCCACGCTGACGTTGTCGGCTTCCAGCGCCTTGGCCACTTCCAGTGCGCGCATGGTCATGAAGCCGCTGGAGATGATCAGCACGTCGTTGCCGTCGCGGATCTCTTTGGCTTTGCCCAGCTCGAACTGGTAGTCGTATTCATCCAGCACCAGCGGCACGTTGCCGCGCGCCAGGCGCATGTAGACCGGGCCCTGGTGCGCCGCGATCTGCGGCACCGCCTGTTCCAGGTCCAGCGCATCGCAGGGGTCGACGATGGTCATGCCCGGAATGGCGCGCATCATCGCCAGGTCTTCGGTGGCCTGGTGACTGGGGCCGTAACCGGTAGTCAGGCCGGGCAGGGCGCAGCAGATCTTCACGTTCAGGTTTTCTTCGGCGATCACCTGGTGGATGAAGTCATACGCACGCCGCGTGGCAAAGACCGCATAGGTGGTGGCGAAGGGCACCAGTCCCTCCTTGGCCATGCCGCCGGCGGCGGCCATGAGCAACTGCTCGGCCATGCCCATCTGGAAGAAGCGCTCGGGATACGCCTTCTGGAACAGATGCAGGTCGGTGTACTTGGCCAGGTCAGCGGTGAGGCCCACGATCTCGGGGCGGTCCGCTGCGTATTCCACCAGGGCCTTGCCGAACGGGGCCGCCTGCACGCGCTGCCCTTCGGCGGCGATGGAGGCGATCATGGCCGAAGTGGTCAGGCGCGGTTTCTTCTCTGCGACGGTGTTCATGCTTGGCTTCCTTGTTGATAAGACTGGTCGAGGATGGACAGCGCCTGCTGCCATTCGGGCGGATCCACACGGATGAAGTGGTTCTTCTCGCGCTGCTCCAGGAAGGGCACGCCCTTGCCCATCAGGGTATCGAACAGGATCACGCGCGGCTTGGCGTCCTTGAGGTGGCGGGCATTGTCGAAGGCCCGCACCACGGCGGCCAGGTCATTGCCATCGACCCGCTGCACGTACCAGCCGAAAGACGCCCACTTGTCGGCCAGCGGCTCAAAGCCCATCACCTTGCTGGAAGGACCATCGGCCTGCTGGTTGTTGATGTCGACCAGGCAGATCAGGTTGCCCAGCTGGTGGTGGGCGGCGCCCATGGCGGCTTCCCAGGTCGAGCCCTCATCCAGCTCGCCATCGGACATGGAGTTGTAGACGAAGGCCGGATTGTGGTTGTAGCGCAGGCCCAGCGCCATGCCCACGCCGATGGCCAGGCCTTGGCCCAGCGAGCCGCCGGAGATTTCCATGCCCGGCGTATAGGTCGCCATGCCCGACATGGGCAGGCGGCTGTCATCGCTGCCGTAGGATTCCAGCTCTTCATCGGGGACGATGCCGGCCTCGATCAGGGCGGCATACAGGGCGATGGCGTAGTGCCCGTGCGAGAGCAGGAAGCGGTCGCGGCCGCTCCATTCCGGATCATCCGGGCGCAGTTGCATGGCGTGCTTGTAGGCCACGGCCAGCACGTCGGCCCAGCCCAGCGCCTGGCCGATGTAGCCCTGGCCCTGGACCTCGCCCATGCGCACGGCATTGCGGCGGATGCGGTATGCGCTTGCGCGCAGGTTTGCCAAATTGTCAGACATTGCGAGTCCTTGCTAGAGGAATGAAAACGTAAAAAATCACAGGAAGCCAATCGAGAACCACGGTACGAAGGCCACGATCAGCAGGCCCACCACCAGCGCGCCGAGATACGGCCAGATGCGCTTGACGGCAACGTCCGGATGCACGCGGCCGATGGTGCAGGCGGCGTAGTAGCCCAGGCCGAAGGGCGGTGCGAACAGGCCCACGCCCATGGAGAGGATGATGACCATGGCGTAATGCACCTCATGCACGCCGATGGCCTTGGCCACCGGGAACAGCAGCGGCGCGAACAGCACCATGGCGGGGATGCCCTCCAGCACGCTGCCCAGCACGATGAAGGCGGCGATCGACACCAGCAGGAAGCCATACTTGCCCCCCGGCACACTGGTCATGGCCTCGGCCAGCGCATGCGAGAAGCCCGACTGCGTCAGCGCCCACGACATGCCGGTAGCAGTGCCGATGATGAACAGGATCGCGCCCGACAAGGCAGCGGTGTCGACCAGCATCGGATAGAGCCGCTTCCAGTCGAACTGGCGATACACCAGCAGACCCGCCACCACCGAATAGGCAATGCCGATGGTGGAAACCTCGGTGGCCGTGGCCACCCCTTCGACCACGGCCGTGCGGATCAGGATCGGCAGCAGCAGCGCGGGCAGGGCGATGATGAGCGTGCGCAGCACCACGCGGCCGGGCGCGCGCTGGATGCCTTCGAGGATCTCGGCACTGCGCCAGCGCGCCAGGATCGCCAGCAGCACGGCCAGCACGATGCCCGGCATGATGCCGCCGGTGAACAGCGCCGCAATCGATACCCCCGCCACCGAGCCGATGGTGATCAGTACCAGCGAGGGCGGAATGGTCTCGGCCATGGCACCGGAGGCTGCCAGCAGCGAAATGAGTTCACCCTCGTGATTGCCACGCCGCTTCATCTCCGGCAGCAGCACCGGAGCCACCGCCGCCATGTCGGCGGTCTTGGCGCCGGAGATGCCCGAGACCAGCAGCATCGCCCCCAGCAGCACGTAGTTCAGCCCACCGCGCACGTGGCCCAGCAGCGACGCCAGGAAATCCACCATGGCCTTGGCCATGCCGGTCATTTCCACCAGATGGCCCAGCAGGATGAACAGCGGCACGGCCAGCAGGATCAGCGAGGACATGCCTTCATCGAAGCGTCCCGCCACCACCGCCAGCGGGCTGGTGGTGACCGTGAGCATGAAGGCCACCGTCGCCAGCCCGAAGCAGAAGGCGATGGGAATGCCCAGCAGCACCGACACGCCCAGTACCACACCGAAGAACACCACCAGGTTCCAGTTGCCGATGGCCTGCAGCCAGCCTGCGCCCAGATACATGGCACCGGCCACCACGGCCAGCAGGACCACCACGCCGGCCAGGTCGACCAGCTTCTGGCGCGAGATGCGCAGCAGCGACAGCGCAATCATCAGCGCCGCACCGACCGCCACGGCCGCCGCACGCACGGTGTTGGGCCAGCCCAGCGCCGGGGTCTGTACGAACATTTCGTCTTCGGCGTATTCCCACATCGGATGCATCAGGATCAGCAGCATCACGCAGGGCGCGATGATGGCCAAGGCTTCGGCCCAGGCCTTGCCGCGTTCGCTCATGAAGCCCACCAGCACGGTGGTGCGCATGTGGGTACCGCGCCGCAGGGCCACGGCCGCGCCCAGGTTGGCAAGCCAGAGGAAGAGGATGGACGCCAGTTCATCCGCCCAGGGGATCGGGTTGTTGAAGATGAAGCGCATGATCACGCCCGCCAGCAGGACCACCACCTCGCCCACCACCAGCGCCGCGGCAGGAATCTCGATGGCCAGGCCCAGCCAGTTTTCCAGGCGCGCTGCCAGCGAGCGGTCATCCGTCACCGGCTGCTCCAGCGACAGGGCGCTCATCCCAGGCTCCCGACGGCGTTCTGCAGCAGCTTCCATGCATCGTCGCCGAACTTGGCGCGCATGTCCTTGTAGAAGTTGGCCTGGGCCAGTGCGGCCTTGAAGGAATCCTTGTCGGCCTCGATGATCTGCACACCCTTGCCCTGCAGGTCATTGCGGGCGAAGCCGGCCAGCGAGGCGATGTCGGCGCGTTCATCCGTGGCAGCCTTGTCCAGTTCGCGGCGCACGATTTCCTGGATGTCCTTGGGTAGCTTTTCGAAGGCGCGGCGGTTGCCGAGGATCCAGTAAGCATCCCACACGTGGTTGGAGATGGTGCAGAACTTCTGCACTTCGTACAGGCGCGCCGTGCTGATGATGGCCAGCGGGTTTTCCTGGCCTTCGACCAGCTTGGTCTGCAGCGACGAATAGACTTCATTGAAGTTGATCGGCGTCGGGCTGGCACCCAGTGCGGTGAAGAGCGAGGTCAGCATCGGTGCCGCCGGCACGCGCAGCTTCAGGCCCTTGAGGTCGCCCGCAGTCTTGATCGGTTTGGTCGAGGTGGTGATCTGGCGGAAGCCGTTGTCCCAGGGTTTGGACATGGTCAACAGGCCGACCTTCTCGATCTGCGCGCGCACATAGGCACCCAGCGGGCCATCCATGGCCTGCCAGACTTCCTTGTAGTCGTGGAAGGCGAAACCGGTGTTGACGATGCCGGCTGCCGGCACCAGGGTCGACAGCACCACGCTGGCCTGGTTGAAGAATTCCACGCCGCCATTGCGGATCTGCGACATCAGGTCGGTATCCGAACCCAGCTGGTTGGCCGGGAACAGCTTGATGTCCAGCCGGCCGCCGGTGGCTTCGCGGATGCGGTCGATGGCCTGCTGCGCACGCTTGTTGACCGGGTGCGACGGATCTTGTCCGGTGGCGAACTTGTAGTTGAACTCGGCCGCATGGGCCGGACGGCTCATGATGGAAAACAGCGGCAGCGCCGCACCCACGGCACCGGCCTTGAGCAGCTGGCGGCGGCTCAGGGTGGTCTTGCCGGGTTTGCTGTTGTCTTGGGTCATGTCTGGTCTCCTGTTTGTTCTGATAGCGGGAAAGATGCCGGCCGGGCCGGCGTGCGCGAGCATTAAGCTGTGTTTAATGAATCAGCATTCCACCATTAACGTCCAGCGTGATGCCGGTGCAGTATTGCGAGAGGTCGCTGCCGAGGAAGACGCAGGCGCCGCCGATGTCGTCGGCACGGCCCAGGCGCGCCAGCGGAATGGTCTCGGCGATTTCGGCCTTCTTTTCTTCGGTGAGCTTGCCCTTGATGATGTCGGTGCCGATCAGGCCGGGCGTGATGCTGTTGACGCGGATGCCTTCCGGACCGAACTCGCGCGCCATGGCACGTGCCAGCCCCAGCACGCCGGCCTTGGCCGCCGAATAGTGCGGACCGCCCAGGATGCCGCCGCCGCGTTGCGCCGACACCGAGGAGATGCAGATGATGGAACCGCTCTGCTGCGCACGCATGGCCGGCAGCACCGCCTGCGACATGTAGAGCGTGCCGCGCAGGCTGACATCGAGGATGCGGTCGTAATCCGCGCCGGTGATCTCCAGCGTCTTGACGGGTTGGGTGATACCGGCATTGTTGACCAGGATGTCGATGCGGCCGAACTGCTTGATGGCCTGGGCAATGGCCGCCTCGCAGGAAGCCTTGTCGGTCACGTCCGCCACCAGCCCCAGATGCTGGCTGCCGATGCGCGCAGCGGCGCCGGCCGGGTCGGCTTGCGCCAGGTCCAGCACCACCACGCGGGCGCCTTGTCCGGCCATCAGGCGCGCCGTGGCGTAGCCCAGTCCGTTGATTCCTGCACCGCCGGTGATGACGGCAACCTTGTCCTTGAGCAGCATGTCGTGTTCTCCAGATGTTTGCGTTGAGGTGAGCAACAGCGGAGACAGCGCGGATGCGCGATGGCGCGTGCTGCCGTGCAGCATGCAGGGTAGTTGACCATGTCTCCGTTTTTGTTCTGATGCGCATGGTCGAACTTTCCTCGCCTGACGACAAGCGAAGTCTCGTCATGTTAAAGTGACGGATCATCATCTTAGCCACAGAGCCCGTCCATGGCCGTTCTCCCGCCGTTACCCAACCTTCAGGCCTTCGAAGCGGTGGCCCGGCGCAAGAGTTTTGCGCTGGCGGCGGCCGAGCTGCACCTGACCGCTTCGGCGGTGAGCCATCAGGTGGCACGGCTGGAGTCCTATCTCGGCATTCGGCTCTTCGAGCGCAGTGCGCACGGCGTGCGCATCACCACGGCCGGGGAAAGTTACCTGGCGCGCATCCAGGGGGCGATCTCGGCCATCACGGCGGCCTCCATGGATGTGCGGCAGGGCGTCAGCAATACGCTCTACATCCATTCCGCGCCCAGCATCGCCAGCCTGTGGCTGATGGCGCGGCTCAATGATTTCGCGCGCACCTATCCGGAGATCACCTTCAATCTCTCGGCGGCGCATTCGCAGAGCAATTTTGAATTGGGCGAGGTCGATATCGACATCCGCTACGGCATTCCCAACTGGCCGGGACTGGTGGTGGAGCCGCTCTTCGAAGAGCGCATCGTGCCCTTGGCCAGCCCGGCCTTCATCCGTGAATACAGACTCAGGAAGCCCGCCGATCTGCTGGGCGTGAAGCTCATTCGCAGCAACGTGAGCGTGGTGCAGTGGTCGGACTGGTTCGGGGAATTTGCGGACGTGCGTCCGCCGGAGCAGTTCGCGGTCCGTTTCGACCGCGCACAGATGTCACTGGATGCCGCTACCCAGGGATTGGGCGTGGCGCTGGAGAGCGCGACCGTGGCCGCGCGGCACATCGAGGAAAAGAAACTGAAACCGGTCTTCGGACTGGATCGCGCCATCAAGGTCAAGGCGCACTTTGCGGTCTACCCGGCGCATCATGCACGCCGGCCTGCGGTGGCTGCGTTCCTTGAGTGGCTGCGTGAGCAGGCCGAAGTGCAGGATTACTGAGCGGCCTTCTGCTGCCGCGCCACTTCCTTGCGCTTCATGGAGAGATAGTCCTCGCGGCTGACCTCATGCAACTGGCGGGGATATTGTTCGGTCGCACCGTACCAGGCCGTCAGCCGCTTCTCCAGCCGTTCTCCGGCCGGTGCTTCCAGGCCAGACAGATAGGCATCGATGGCCAGGTAATAGCGCATGGTATTGCGCTCCACCGTGGCGCGGCTGCCCGAGACATACTGCGGCTGTCCGTTGGCCTCGCGCTTGACCACGCTGAAACCGACCTTGTCGCGGCCGGCCGTCATCAGGTAGGCACGCAGCGCCAGCTTGCTGGCCATGCCATAGGAATAGGCATAGCTGAAATGCAGGAAGGAGCGCTTGTCATCCAGCGGAATGGCTTCAATCTCGATGCGATAGTTGGAGGTGTCCAGCGGTCCCTTGTCGGCCAGCATCGAGGACGAAAAATAATCGGCCGCGCTGGCCCCGCCGTGATAGCGCAGGTCGACGCGGTAGGTATCGTTGAGATCCTGTTCGGTCTTCTTGCCGACCTGCATGCGCAGGGTGGTCTTGCCGTTTTCGCGCATCATGCGGCAATACTTGGTGTTGAGGTGCAGGATGAGGATGTCACACCAATGATCGGGGTTGTCCAGCGACTCGCGCACTTGCGCAAAGGGATAGCTCAGCACGGCATAGATGTCGCCCTTGACGTTGCCGCCTTCCTCGCGCGAATTCAGGTAAAGAGGGCGATGGTAACCGTTGTTGCTGAGCTCGCCCTGCAATTCTTCGTAACGGCTCTTCATGGCGACCGCACCGGTCTGGGTTTGGGCATGTGCCCAGCTGCCGACCGCCAAGGCACAGGTGGCAGCCAGCAACAAGCGTGAGGTCAGACGGGACAACATCGATCGCAAACCGGACTCCTTTTCGATTTCAGTACATTCGTTCATTCACCGGCGTTTCCCGCCGCGCTCAAAGCAGGCGGGACCAGACGCTGGCGCCAAATTCCTTCATCCTTTCACTGATCGGGCGCTGCTCCCATTGTTCCTTTGTGATTTCCTTGGAGGCGCCAAGATCCCGGTCGAACATGGTTTTGGTCTGGGCCCCGAATCGCGGGCTCAGGATCACGGCATTTATTTCCTGGTTGTAGACGAAGCTGCGCCAGTCGAGGTTGGTCGAACCGATGGTGGACCAGACGCCATCGATGAGCGCGGTCTTGGAATGCAGCAGCGCGTCCTGGCGCTCGTAGATGCGCACGCCCGCTTCCAGCAGTTCGCTGTAGAAGGAGCGCGAGGCATACAGCACCAGCGAGGAGTCGCTGTGCGAGGGCAGGATCAGGCGCACATCCACGCCGCGCCGGGCCGCATCCTTGAGCGAATCGCGCAGTTGCGGATCGGGCACGAAGTAGGCATTGGTCAGGTAGATCGAACTCTCCGCATGTTGAATGGCCGAGATGAAGGTGGCGTAGATGATGCTGTAGGGATCATCGGGCGAGCTGCCGATGGCGCGCACGATCTCGTTGCCGGCGGGGGCGACGGGCGGGAAGTAGCGATGGTCGCCGAGGTCCGGACCGCGCTGCTTGCCCCAGGTCTCGATGAACAGCTTCTGGAATTCCAGCGCTACCGGGCCATCGATGCGCACCTGCGTATCACGCCAAGGGATCTGCTCGCCGTCCTTGTTGAGCTGCGGTTTTTTCTTGCGGGTGCTGAAGGACCCGCTGGAATACACGCTGCTGATGTTGATGCCGCCGACGAAAGCGGTCTTGCCATCGACCACCAGCAGCTTGCGGTGATCGCGCTGGTTGACGGCCCAGTCCTTGCGCAGCTGCGTCGGATTGATCGGATTGAATTCCAGCACATGCACGCCCGCATCGATCAGGGGCTGGAAGAATTCGCGCGGGGTATTGATGCTGCCCACGCTGTCATACATCAGGTTGACCTGCACTCCCTTCTTCTGCATGGCGATCAGCAGGTCGGCAAACTGGCGGCCGACCTCATCGTCTTCCATGATGTAGGTTTCCATGTTGATGTGATAGCGCGCGGCCTGGATCGCCTGCTGCATGGAGGCATAGGTGGCCGGGCCGTCGATGAGCAGCGTGACCTTGTTGCCGGTGACCAGCGGCGAGCCGGTGATGGCGCCTTCGATGGCCACGTGGCGGTCCAGCAGGGTGTTGTCGGCATTCTGCGCGCGCAGCTTGTCCAGCGCGGCCTTGGCCTGTGCCTCGGAGAGCACGCCGCGTCCGCCCTTCATCTGGATGGTGCGGGCCGATTGCGTGTCCATGTCGGGCACGATGGTGGGCAGCGAGCTGCATGCGGCCAGCATCAGCGAGCTCAGCAGCAGCGCGAGCCCGGCGGCGGACCAGCTCCTCAATCTCATTTTCTTGTTGGTCATGGAAGGATCCCGGTTGGGCGCTGCCATGGACCGGGACGCTGTCCGGCGTCGGCAGGCAACGCTGTGCGGACGAGTATATGCCCGGCTGCAGCGCCGTAGCGCGACCGCAGGCACGAATCGGAACTGTCCTACAAAGGAAAGCGGGAGCTGCCTACAGGGGGGCGCGGGCGCTGTTGCATCCCGCAGGAGGAGAGGCGGATGGATCGACGATCCATCCGGCGGGAATCATCAGTAAACGTCGCGGCGATAGCGATTCTGTTCGATCAGGGCATGCAGGCCGGCTTCGCCCAGCAGGTCCGTGAGGACGGCATCGACACCGGCGGCCATGCCTTCCAGGCTGCCGCAGACGTAGATGACTGCGCCCTGGTCCAGCCACTGGCGCAGCTCGGGCCCGGCTTGACGCAGGCGGTCCTGTACATACAGGCGTTCGCTCTGGTCACGCGAGAAGGCGAGATCAAGGCGCGCCAGGCGGCCGTGTTCCAGCCAGTCCTGCAATTCATCGGCATACAGGAAATCGTAACGTTCGTTACGTTCTCCAAAAAGCAGCCAGTTGCGGGACTGCGTTTCTGCGTGCTGCATGCGTGCGTGCAGGTGACCGCGCAAGCCGGCCAGGCCCGAGCCATTGCCGATGAAGATGGCCGGCGTATCGGCCGCGACCGGAGCGAAACCGGCGTTCTCCACCAGACGCAGATCGATGGAGGCATCGCCTGGTGCAAATTCGGTCAGCCAGCCGGAGGCCAGTCCCAGTCCGTCTTCATGCCGGACCTGGCGCACCAGCAGGTGCACCGCGCCATCCTGTGGGACCGAGGCCACCGAGTACGAACGCGCGGCCAGGGGCTGCAACTGGTCGGCCAGGGCTTGGGCTTCCCGTGCGGGATGCGTGGGCAGCACGCTGCAGGCCAGCGCGTCGGCCAGCGTCTTTTGGCGGCCTTGATGGCTCACCATGGTGCTGCCCTCCAGCTGCAGTCGCTGCAGCAGCAGGGCAATACGATCCGGTGCGTGGCGCGGCAGGATCTCGACCAGTGCACCGGCTTGCCAGTCGGGCAGGCTGCTGTCCTGCGGCTTTAATTCCACGTGATACAGCGGCGCACCCTGGCTGCCCGGATTCATGAGCACGCGTCGTGTCAGCTTCCATTGTTGCCATGCCGGTGCAGTGGTGGGCAGGAGTTCGCTCACATTCGCCTGCAGTCCGTGGGCGGCCAGTTCAGTTTCCCATTTGCGCAGCGCCACGCCGGCCATGCGGTCCACTTCCACCAGCGGGAACAGGGGCTTGGCCCCGCACTGGCGCAGGCCGTGGTCGAGGGTGTGGCCAAAGCCGCAGAACTGCGCGTAGTGACGGTCGCCCAGCGCCAGGATGGCGTAGTGCACGTGGGCCAGCGACTGCCCTGCGGCCTGGCGCAGGCGCTTTTCGAAGCCGCGTGCGCTGTCGGGCGCATCGCCCTCGCCAAAGGTGCTGGCGATGAAGAGGATGCGGCGGTGATGGCGCAAGCTCTCCGGCGTGCTTTGTGCCAGCGCTTGCAACTGCACGGCGATGCCGCTGCGGCGCAGGCCGGCAGCGGTATGCAGGGCGATGCGCTCGGCCTGGCCGGTCTGCGAGGCATAGGCCACCAGGACCGGTTCGCCTTCGGCAGCGGGTGCCGTGCCGTTGAGGCTGGCACGTTCGGCGCGCAGCGCGGCCTTCTTGCGGCGGCGGTCGAGATAGAGCATCCAGCCGGTGATGCCGAAGAGCGGCATCATCAGGCTGGCGATGGCCATGATGATGCGGCCGGGCAGGCCGAAGTAAGTGCCCATGTGCAGCGGATAGATGGCGGCGATCAGCTTGCCGCCATTGCTCTTGTCCTCGTAACGTTCCAGCTGCCGGACCTCGCCGCTCTGCGGCAGGACTACCATGCGGCTGCGGGCGCGCTCATGGGGCGCACCGTGATCGAGGAAGAAGATCTGCACCGGCTGTGATCCCTGTTCCGGCAGGCGCAGCTGGGCGCTCTGGTAGTCCGGTGCTTTGGCGAGGAAACTGTTCCAGGCCTGGGTCAGTTCCAGCGGGATGGCTTCGTCCGTGGCCGGTTTCTTCTTGCCTTCGCCGCGCTGCATGGCGGGGCGGCGGCTCTCGCCGGCGAGCGTATTGAGGCCGTCCTTGAACCAGTCCAGCGCCCAGTAGGCACCCGTGATGGAGAACACGACATACATCACCAGCGACCAGGTACCGATGACCGAATGCAGATTCCACAGGAAGGAGCGGCCCTGCAACTGGAAGTCCAGCCGCAGCCAGGCGCGCAGCGACAGCGGGCGGCGCGGCCAGCGTAGGTAGAGGCCCGAAAGCGCCAGCACCAGCAGCGCCAGTGCCAGCGTGCCCAGCACGATCTTGCCGATCTCGGTGGGCAGCAGCAGCCAGCGGTGGAAGTGCTCGATGAACTCGAAGAATTCCGCGCCTGTCACCGGCGGCAGCAGCGCGCCGGTATAGGGATCGGCATAGCGCACCTCACCGCGCCGCACCCCGGGCGGCGGCGCGAAGACCACGCGGGCCGAGGCGCCGGGTTCAGAAGTGAGGGTGAGGGTGGTGACGCGCCGGGCCGGTTCGGCCTCACGCAGTTTGTCCAGCAGTTGCTGGGGCGTGAGCGTGGCCTGCTGGCGCACTTGCACATGCATCACGCCGGGGCTCAGCGCCTCCATGATTTCTTCGCGGAAAGCCAGCACGGCGCCGGTCACGCCGATGGTCATCAACAGGGTGCCGGCAGTAATGCCGATGAACCAGTGCAACTGGAACCAGATCTTCTTGAACATGTATCACTAGGGCGGCGAGAGGCGCGCATGCGCCTTGTTGGTCTTGTCTGCCGGGCCGCAGCGGGCGCGACCGGCGGGTCAGGCCGGTATTATAGTTCAGATGAAAATGATTCTTATTGTTGTTTTGGGTGGCGTGATGTAGCTGTCCGTACACAAAACTCTTCGAGCTCCACCATGAATTTTCCTTGAGGAAATTATTTGCCAGTCTTGCTGGTTAACCTGGCCGACCAAGCCAGGAGCGCATGTTGCCGGAAATTCTCCTGCCATCTTCAAAAAATTCCTTAAGTGGAATATAACTTCAGGGGAATAAAGCATGCAATGCGAGGTAGAATTTACCGATGAATTCGAAGACTGGTGGGATCGGCTCAACGATGCTGAGCAGACGTCCGTGGCTGCCTACGTCGGCCTGCTGGAGAAAAACGGACCCGCTCTCAGACACCCATACAGTTCTGGAATTCTCGGTTCCAGGCATGCGCACATGAGAGAGCTTCGGATCCAGCATGCCGGAAGACCTTGCCGGGTGCTCTACGCATTTGATCCATTGCGGCATGCGATCCTGTTGATTGGCGGAGACAAGACCGGAAACCATCGTTGGTACGAGCACACCATCCCTCTCGCGGACAGGCTCTACGACGTTCATCTCGACACACTGAGCAAGGAGGCAGTCGATCATGGCAAAAAAATTTAGTGAATTGCGCGCCCGCATGCATCCTGAGGCGCAAGTGCAGGCAAACGCAAGAACCGAATCCATGCAGACCTGCATCAAATTGCAGGCATTGCGCAAGAGCCTGCAAGTGACGCAGGCCAGCCTTGCCGCGAGTTTGAATATTCAGCAGGCAGCCATTTCGAAGATGGAAAGTCGTGATGACCTGCTAGTGAGCAGCGTCATGGACTTCGTGCGGGGCTTGGGCGGTCAATTGGTGCTGACGGCAACGTTCCCAGGCAACAAGACGTTTGATTTGACACCCGAACCGGTGAAGGTCCTGCGCGCGCCCATTGCCGTTACGGAAAAGCCTCGAGCCAAGATGCGCCGACCGGGCAAGGCAAGCTGACTTCAGTGTCTCTCCGCTACAGCATCCAGCCACCGGGACGTAGCGTGGCTGGGGCGACATCGGCAAGCTCGTTTACCCCAACATCATCTTCAACAGGGTCCGAGTCAAACTGCTCCCGGTATCGGCCGCCACATCCACCACACTCAGGTGATGTTGCCCGGGCAGCGGCAAGACTTCCACCGCATGTCCCGACTGCCGCAGCGTGGCCGCATAGAAATCGCGCTGGCGCAGGAATTCCGCCGATTCATCGTCGCCCGCACATAGCAACGCCTGCACGCCATTGGGCATGGCGAGCAATTGCGGGCTGGCCTGCTGGGCGTCCGAGGGCGAGAGGTGCAGCACTTCGTTCAGATAGGACAGCCGCACCGGTTCCAGGTCATAGATCCCGCTGATGCCGCACACGCCGCGCACCGGCGCGGCACCCAGCGAAGCAATCAGCGCGGCCAGGTGGGCACCGGCCGAGTGGCCCATGAGCCAGATCGCATCCGGATCGAAGCGCAGCGCCGCCGCCTTGGCATACAGCATGCGCAGCGCGCGCCCGCAGTCGGCGGCGATGTCGCCCATGCGCACTTGTGGGGCCAGGCGGTAATTGATGAGGGCCACGTTGATGTCCTGGGCCAGGTAGGGCAGGGCCAGTTGGCTGAACTGGTGCTTGTCCAGCGAGCGCCAGTAGCCGCCGTGGATGAAGACCAGCAGGGGCCGGCCATTGCTGCGCCCGGGAAAGAAATCCAGCGTCTGCAGCGCATCCTCTCCGTAAGGTACATCGGTCAGATGCGGATGCGCTTGCCGCGCTGCTTCTCCCTCGCGCGCAAAGCGGTCGAAATACGCCTGGAAATCCGTAATACGCAGGCGCACGTTGTATTGCTCGTCCAGCGCCTCGCGGTCATAGTCGCGGTAGATGTTCATGTTGTCTCCCCGGCCTTCCGGCCACAGTCGTTGTCCTGCCCGGATTCATTCGGCAAAGTGCGCCGAGATCAGGTTGCGCAGCCAGACATTGCCCTCGTCCTGATTGTAGCGGCGATGCCAGAACATGTTGGTCTGCAGCGCCGGCAGGCGCAGCGGCGGTTTGATGTAACGCAGTCCGAAGGGCGCGGCAGCACTCTCGGCGAGCTTGCGCGGCACCGTCACCACCAGCGCCGTGGTGCTGACGATGTAAGGAACCGCCGTGAAATGCGGCACCCGGAAGCGCACGCTGGGCAGCACGCCGGCCTTCTCCAGATTCTGGTTGATGCGATCATAAGGACTCTCCAGCGAAGACACCATCAGGTGCTCGGCTGCCAGGAATTCCTTCAGGCTGACTTCGCCGCGCTTGTCCAGCGCATGGCCGATACGGAACATGCTCACGTATTCCTGGCGGAACAATCGCCGCTGGTACAGCGCCTCCGACAGATTGTCGAACGCGCCGATGGCCAGGTCCACCCGGCCCGCTTCCATTTCACTCTTCAGGTCGATCGCCCCGGCACGCACGGTCGACAGGCTCACGCCCGGCGCGACCTCGGCACAGGCTTCGATCAGGCGCGGCATGAAATACACCTCACCCACATCGGTCATGGCAATCGTGAAGCGGCGCTCGCTGGTCTGCGGCGCAAAGCCTTCCTGCAGGTTGAGAGCACGGGCTACCTGCTGCAGCGCCGCAGCCACCGGCTCGGCCAGCTGTTCGGCAAAGGGCGTGGGCTGCATGCCTTGTGCCGTGCGCACGAACAGCTCATCGCCGAAGCTGCGCCGCAACCGCGCCAGCGCGTTGGACACCGCCGGCTGCGACAGCCCCAGCCGACGGGCGACCGAGGAGATCTGGCGTTCCTGGAAGACTTCCTGAAATACCACCAGCAGATTGAGATCGATGTCGCGCGGTTCGATGAGGGCCATGGTCAGCTCGGCAGTACGGCAAACGCGTGCACTGCAATATTCATGAAATGAATGGATCGTATTTTCGTATTTATATCGTAAAAGAAGGGCGATTGCA
The DNA here is from genome assembly GCF_057961335.1 of Herbaspirillum sp. Her4. Lineage (NCBI taxonomy): Bacteria > Pseudomonadati > Pseudomonadota > Betaproteobacteria > Burkholderiales > Oxalobacteraceae > Herbaspirillum > Herbaspirillum sp. Her4. Next base: position 2,316,476 of record NZ_CM176330.1, read on the forward strand.
CTACAGTGACGGCGCGACAACACCATCAAGAGCCGCGCAGCAGCGTCTGCGCACACGGCCATGCAATCTGCCATTGTCGGCCGCATCGGCCCATGGATGGCAGGCAACACAACTAAAAAAACGTAAAGACAGACGAGGAGCACGACAATGAGTATCCACGCAAGTGGCGCTCTCCCCACGGTCCATGTGGACCAGGTGGTGGAGCAGGGCCGGTTCGGCACTTTTCAATTCGGCCTGCTGCTGCTGTGCGGCCTGTGCCTCATCATCGATGGTTTCGACGTGCAGGCCATGGGCTATGTGGCCCCGGCCATCATCGCCGACTGGGGCGTGAGCAAGGCCAGCCTGGGACCGGTATTCGGTGCCGGCCTGTTCGGCATGCTGCTGGGCTCGCTGGTGCTTACCCCGGTGGGTGACCGCTACGGCCGCCGTCCGGTCCTGATCGCCTCGACCCTGTTCTTTGCGGTCTGCATGCTGGTGACGCCGCTGGTCACCACCATCGATCAGTTGCTGATCGTGCGTTTCATCACCGGCTTCGGCCTGGGCAGCATCATGCCCAATGCGATGGCGCTGGTCGGTGAATACAGCCCCTCCTCCTCCCGCGTGACCCGCATGATGCTGGTCTCCTGCGGCTTTACCGTGGGCGCTGCGGCCGGCGGATTCGTGAGCGCAGCGCTGATCCCGGCGCACGGCTGGCATGCGGTGTTCTGGGTGGGCGGTGCAGTGCCGCTGGTGCTGGGCCTGGCGATGCTGGTCTGGCTGCCGGAATCGATACAGTTCCTGGTGCTGCACCGTCGTGCGCGCAGCCAGGTGGCACGCTGGCTGCGCAAGCTCGATCCCGCCATCCGCATCGATGACAAGACCGAGGTCGTGGTCAAGGAAAGCAAGGCCGAAGGCATGCCGGTAGCCGCCCTGTTCCGCGATGGCCGCGCCGGTGTCACCGTGCTGCTGTGGCTGATCAGCTTCATGAACCTGATCAACCTGTACTTCCTCTCCAATTGGCTGCCCACGCTCATTCGTGACGCCGGCTATTCCACCAGCATGGCCGTGCTGATCGGTACCTCGCTGCAAGTGGGCGGCGTGGTCGGTACGCTGACCTTGGGCCGCTTCATCAACCGCTTCGGCTTCACCCGCGTACTGGGTAGCTGCTTCCTGCTGGCCTGCGTGTCCATTGCGCTGATCGGCAAGGTGGCGGCCATGCCGGTGCTGCTGTTCCTGGCGGTGATCGTGGCGGGCTTCTGCATCGTGGGTGGACAACCGGCCGTCAATGCACTGGCCGGTACCTTCTACCCGACCACGCTGCGTTCCACCGGCATCGGCTGGGCGCTGGGCATCGGCCGCATCGGCTCGGTGGTCGGGCCGGTCATCGGCGGCCAACTGATCGCGCTGCAGTGGAGCAATGGTTCGCTGTTCATCGCAGCGGCGGTGCCGGCGCTGATTTCGGCGCTGACCATCGCGCGCCTGCATCGTACTTCCCGAGGAGTGTCCGCATGAATACCGTCACCGATTCTTCCGTCAGCCATCACGTGCATACACGCGGCTACCAGTCCGGCTTCGGCAATGAGTTCGCCACCGAGGCCCTGCCGGGTGCGCTTCCCGCGCACCAGAATTCGCCGCAGCGTGCGCCCTATGGCCTGTATGCCGAGCAGATTTCCGGTACCGCTTTCACCGCGCCGCGCGGTCACAACCGTCGCTCGTGGCTCTATCGCATCCGTCCGGCAGCAGTGCATCATCCGTTTGAGCCAATGGAACGCGGCCTGCTGGTGAGTCACTTCGACGACGTCGCAGCGCCGCCCAACCAGTTGCGCTGGGACCCGCTACCCATGCCGACCGTGCCCACCGATTTCATCGAAGGGATGGTCACGATGGCCGGCAACGGCTCGCCGCAAGCCCAGAGCGGTTGCGCCATTCACTTGTATGCCGCCAATTGCTCGATGACCGATCGTTTCTTCTATTCGGCCGATGGCGAACTGCTGATCGTGCCGCAGCTGGGCCGCCTGCAATTGCGTACCGAGCTGGGCGTGATCGATATCGAGCCGCAGGAGATCGCCGTCATTCCGCGTGGCGTGCGCTTCCAGGTGCGCCTGCCGGATGGCGAGGCACGCGGCTACATCTGCGAGAATTTCGGCGCGCTGCTGCGCCTGCCTGATCTCGGTCCGCTGGGTTCCAACGGACTGGCCAATCCGCGCGATTTCGCCACGCCGCACGCCTGGTACGAAGACCGCGAGGGCGACTTCCAGCTCATCGCCAAATTCGGCGGCAATCTGTGGCAGGCGAAGATCGGCCATTCGCCGCTGGATGTGGTGGCCTGGCATGGCAACTATGTTCCCTACAAGTACGACCTGCGCCACTTCAACACCATCGGTTCGATCAGCTACGACCATCCCGATCCCTCGATCTTCCTGGTGCTGCAGTCGCAGAGCGATACGCCCGGCGTGGATACGATCGACTTCGTGATCTTCCCGCCGCGCTGGCTGGCTGCTGAAAATACCTTCCGTCCGCCCTGGTTCCACCGCAACGTGGCCAGCGAATACATGGGCCTGATCACCGGCCAGTACGATGCCAAGGAAGGCGGCGGCTTTGTGCCCGGCGGCGGCAGCCTGCATAATTGCATGAGCGGTCACGGACCGGATGCGGCCACCTTCGAGAAAGCCAGCCGCATCGATACCAGCATCCCGAACAAGGTCGACCACACCATGGCCTTCATGTTCGAGACCCGCAACATCCTTTGCCCGACCCGTCACGCCCTGTCCGCGCCGACCTTGCAGCGCGATTACCAGGACTGCTGGCTGGGCATCCAGAAGAACTTCAACCCGGAGCGCGCATGAGCCTGCCTAGCCTGACACTGAACGAAACCCATGACACCTCGCTGCGTAGCTGGGTCCAGAGCGCAAATGCAGAAAACTGCAGCTTCCCGATCCAGAACCTGCCTTACGGCGTGTTTCGCCGCAGCGGCAGTGAAGAAGCGTACCGCGCGGGCGTTGCGATTGGCGACCAGATCCTGGACCTGCCGGCCGCCCAATCAGCCGGCGCCTTCTCGGGCTTCGATGAAGCCACGCGCACGGCGGCGCACGCGGCCTGCAGCGGCAGCAGCCTCAATGCCCTGATGGCGCTCACGCCGGCTGCCTGGTCGGCACTGCGCCTGGCATTGTCGCGCCTGCTGCGCAGCGGTTCGGCGCATCAGTCAGAACTGGCCGCCTGCCTGGTGCCGCAAGCCCAGGCCGAATACGATGTACCGGCCGTGATCGGCGACTACACCGATTTCTACACATCGATCCACCACGCCACCACGATAGGCAAGCTGTTCCGTCCGGACAATCCGCTGCTGCCCAACTACAAATGGGTGCCCATCGGTTATCACGGCCGTGCTTCTTCCATCGCGATCTCGGGCCAGCAGTTCCGCCGTCCGGTGGGCCAGACCAAGGCCCCCGATGCAGACCTGCCCGCTTTCGGTCCCTGCAAGCGGCTGGATTACGAACTGGAACTGGGCATCTTCATCGGCGGCGGCAATGCCCTGGGCGAGCCGGTCCCGATGGCGCAGGCCGAGGACAAGGTGTTTGGACTTTGTCTCCTGAACGACTGGTCCGCACGCGATGTGCAGGCCTGGGAATACCAGCCGCTGGGTCCCTTCCTGTCGAAGAGCTTTGCTTCTACCATCTCGCCCTGGATCGTCACGCTGGAAGCGCTGGCCCCGTACCGTTGCGGATGGACGCGTCCGGCGGACGACCCGCAGCCGCTGCCTTACCTGGATGCGCCGACCCTGCGCGAGAGCGGCGCCTTTGACATCGAACTGGAAGTGCTGATCCAGACCGCTGCCATGCGTGAAGCGGGCAGTGCCCCGCAACGGCTCTCGCTGGGCAACTATCGGGATGCCTACTGGACCGTGGCGCAGCTGGTCACGCACCATACCGTCAATGGCTGCAACTTGCGTCCGGGCGATTTCTTCGGGTCGGGTACCTTGTCGGGTCCGGCACCGGACCAGGCCGGTTCGCTGCTGGAACTGAGCGGTGGCGGCAAGACCCCGCTGACCCTGGCCAATGGCGAGAAGCGCGTCTTCCTGGAAGATGGCGATACCATCATCCTGCGCGCAGTGGCTCGTCGCGATGGCTTGCCCACTATCGGTTTCGGTGAAGCGGCCGGCACCGTGTTGCCTGCCCGCAGCCTGGCCTGATCCGATTGTCTTTCCTGAAGGAAGCAAGCGCATGACTACCCTCTACAGCTATTTCCGCAGCTCGGCCTCGTATCGCGTGCGCATCGCCCTGAATCTCAAAGGCGTGCCTTATGAAACGGCGGCCGTGCATCTGTTGAACCAGGGCGGCGAGCAATTGCTGCCCGCCTTCACGCAGTTGAATCCGCATGCGCTGGTCCCGGTACTGGCCGACCAGGGCAAGCTGCTCACGCAGTCGATGGCGATGCTGGAGTATCTGGAAGAGCGCTATCCGACGCCCTCCCTGTTGCCGGGCGATGCCTTTGCGCGAGCGCATATCCGCGAACTGTCGCTGGCCATCGCCTGTGAAATCCATCCGCTGAACAACCTGCGCGTGCTGCGTTATCTCAAGCACGCGCTGGCCGTGGATGAGGCGCAGAAGACGGCCTGGATCCAGCACTGGATCAAGCTCGGTTTCACCGCGCTGGAACAGCAACTGGCGGCCGATACCACCCGTGGCCACTTCTGCGTAGGCGATGCACCGACCATGGCCGATTGCTTCCTGATTCCGCAGATCTTCAATGCGCGCCGTTTCGAAGTGGACATGGCGCCTTACCCGACGCTGTGCGCCATCGAGGCCGCCTGTAATGCGCTGCCCGCTTTCGAGCAGGCGCATCCGGCGCAACAGCCCGACGCCGCCTGAGCGATCAGCCCGGGCTGCGGCGCGGTACCAGCAGGTTGCCTGTCATGATGAGCACGGCTTCGTCGTGCTGGTTGTAAGTCGTCACGCGATGGTTGAGGAATCCCTGCTGCGGCTTGGATTGCGAAGTCTTGATGCCCAGCACTTCGGCTTCCAGGCGCAGCACATCGCCGGGACGGGTCGGACGCGGCCAGCGGAATTCATCGAAGCCGGCACCGATGATGCCGCCCTGGATGTGCAGGGTATCGACCAGCAGGCGCATGGTCAGCGCGGCGGTATGCCAGCCGCTGGCGGCCAGGCCACGGAAGAAGGTCTGCTGTGCAGCTTCGTCGTCGAGGTGGAAGGGCTGGGGATCGTACTGTTGGGCGAACTGCTTGATCTCTTCGGCGCTCACGGTGAGCGTGCCCGGCGAGCGAAATACCTGGCCCGGCTGGAAGTCATCGAGGTAGTTGAGGGTGGTCACTGAGTCTCCCTGTTCATTGTTATCGAAGTCAGACCTGGTCCTTGGGCGGCCAGGGTTGGTCACAGTATAACGACAGACCGGAAAACAAAAGGCCGCAGCGAGAATCGCTGCGGCCTTTCACAGGGAGCTCCGCGCGTGCGGACCTGTCCTCAAAACGATCACGACGACTTGGACAACTTCGCCAGCTGCTGGGTCAGATAGCTCTGCCGCGACTGCATCGTCGCCAGCGTCACGTTGAGCCGGTTGAACTGGTTGGTGTAGTTGTCCTTCAGGGTTTGCAGCCGATCATTGGCCGCGGTCTGCTGGTCGGTCACGATCTTGAGGCTGTCCTGCAGGCCCTTGGTCTTGGTGGCCAGCGTGCCGCTGTCGCCCAGGATGCTGTCCATCAGCTTCTGCAGCTTGGGCACTACGCCGGAGGTCCCGGTGAAGAGCTTGGTGACCGCGTCGAAATCCTTGTTGCCGGCCGTCGTCAGCTTGGTCGCATCCAGCGCCAGCGTGCCATCCTTCTGGAACGAGATCCCCACCTGCGACAGGTTCATGCCGCCATCGTCGCCCAGTGCGCCCAGCATGGTGCCGCGGATCTGCGTCATCATGTTCAGCACGGAAGATTCCGCTGCCAGCGGCGAGCCGGTGCTGGCCTGGCCCTTGGTGGTGGACGGGGTCTGCTTGGTGAGGTTGGTCACGGCCTTGGCCAGGTTGTTGTAGGCCGTCACGAAACTGTTGGCCGCCGTCGACAGGCCGCTGGTGTCATTGGCGATGGACAGCGAGAAATTGTCCGCCGCCGTCGTCACCTTCGCCAGGTTCAGCGTCACGCCCGAAATCGCATTGCTGACCTTGTTGGTGGTGCTGGTCACCGCCACGCCATCGATGGTCAGCTTGGCATCCTGCGCCTTGGCCAATTGCCCCATGCTGCTGCCGGACAGGTTGGCATAGTCATTGCTGCCGACCAGCTTGATCGGATCCGTGCCGGCCGGCGTGAGCACCAGATGGTCATTGCTGCCGTCGTTGCTGATGCTGGCGGTCACGCCGGTATTGGCATCGTTGATGGCTTTCATCACGTCGTTCAGGCCGATGGCACCGCTGTTGTCGAGATCGGTCGGGGTGATGGTGAAGGACTTGCTGCCGACCTGCAGCGCCAGGCTGCCGCTGCTGTAAGTCTGGTTGGTCGCTACGCCCGTGGTGGTGACGGTGCCGCTGGGATCGAAGTTGAACACCGCAAAATTGCCGGTGCCGCTGACCCGCAGGCTGTTGGCCGCGCCGCTGTCCTTGGCGGTGAGCACCAGGTGGTCGTTGGTGCCGTCGCTGACGATGGCCGCATTGACGCCCGCATCGCTGGCGTTGATGGCATCGCGCACACCGGCCAGGGTATTGGTCTTGGGCTGGATCAGCGTGGTCGAGCCATTGCCGGTCTTGATGGCCAGCACGCCATTGTCGAAGGTGGTGCCGGGCACGATGCCGGCCGAGCTGACCTTGACCGCCTGCGCCAGCTGGCTCACGCCGATGCTGTACTTGCCGGCGGCGGCCTTGGTGGCATCGCGCGGGGCCTGGATCTGCGTCACCGAGCCCGACACGCTGGGGTCATAGCTCAGCCCGGACAGCGAATTGTTGGCCGTGACCTTGATGGTGTTGGCCGTGCCGCCGGTATTGGATTCCAGGACCAGATGGTCGCCGCTGCCATCGGTGACGATGGAGGCCGTCACGCCGGCCTTGGAGGCATTGATGGTGTCGCGCAGACCCGCCAGGGTGGCATTGGCCTGCAGCGTGATAAAGGTGGGCGAGTTGGTGCCGATCTTGATGGCGATCGAGTCGCCGGCATTGAAGGTGGTGCCGCTGGCATAGCCACCGGATTTCAACTTCTGTGCCAGGACCTTGGTCGAGTCGTCACTGTTGGCCTCTGCCGTGAACGGATCGGTGGTCAGGCTGGTGCCGGTGCCGGCATTGGACACGGTGGTCTTCTGCGCACTGAAGCTGGCGGCCGTCATGACCTTCAGGGCGCTTTGATAGCTGGTCAGCGCATTCTTCAGCGAGCCATACGCGGAAATGAGCGTGTTGAAGCCGCTTTCTTTGGTCTTCAGCGGTGTGAGCTTGGACTTGCTCTCGACCGCGATGAGCTGGTTGACCAGCGTCGAAACGTCAAGCGGACCGGCCGATGTCGAGATCGTCCCCGTGGAGGTTGCCATGTTGACCCCTAAGCAAACGTGATGTTCTTGTAATTTGAGAAACTGACCCTTCGTCAGCGCACCCGAAGGTTAACGGCACGTCTTTACAAAAGTAAAGGGGAGTTTGCTGACCAATAGTCGTGTTTTTCTGGGGAATTTGTGGAGATTGGATGGAGATGCCGCAATCCGGCCATCGTGGAGGGCATAAATGTAAAGATGAGGCCGAGGGCTTGCCGCGCTGGAAAAGGCTTGCTGTGCGGAAATTGACAGGGGGGTGTGCAAAAACGATCAGGAGGGTCCGCGATCGTCTGTACAGAAAAAAGGGCAGGAAAAAGGCGAGGATAAAGGCCAGCAAAACGTACCGAAAAACGGTGCAGACAGCGCAGCCGCCACATGCAGGGCGTGCCAGGCTGCCACCGCACGGTACCGGCCGGCGGTGGCCAGCCCATGGGGCTCAGGTCTGGATGAATTTTTCCAGCGGATAGTGATGCTTGATGAAGGGCGACTTGATGACGATGTAGCTGAAATACTTCTCGATGCGCAGGTTCTGTTCCAGCAGCGATTCGATTACGCTCTGGTAGTGCACCACGCTGCGGGTCATGAACTTGAGCAGGTAGTCATAGCCACCGCTGACCAGATGGCATTCGATGATTTCATCGACGTTGCGGATGGTGGCTTCGAACTTGGCGAAGTCTTCGCGCCGATGGTCCGACAGCGTCACCTCGGTGAACACGATCTGGACGTCGGCCAGTTTCTCCAGACGGATATACGCGCCATAGCCGCTGATGTAGCCGGCCTTCTCCAGGCGCTTGACGCGGATCAGGCAGGGACTGGGCGAGAGGCCGACGGCGTCGGCCAGGATTACATTGGTAATGCGGCTATTCTGCTGCAGGTGACACAAAATCCTCAGATCGATCCGGTCCAGTTTCAACGCGCCGTTAGTCATCATGTTGCCTCGGGTTATTCGACTCAGCCTGCCGGTTTGCCTCGCGTATCGCACGCAGCGCAATCCGGCAGGATGTAGCAGGGCATTTTAACCCCTCCGGCGGCGATTTCCCCATCGTGCCGGAGGCGATACTCGCATGGGCCGGCTCAGCGCACGGCCTGGCGCACCTCGGGTTGGGCCAGCACTTCATCGAGGATGGCCCGCAGGCGCGCAAACATCAGCGCGAAATCCTCTTCCGTGTAGCACAGCGCGGGCGCGAAGCCGAGGATGTTGTCGCCGAAGGCGCGGAACACCAGCCCATGGCGATAGGCCACCTGGAAGATGCGATCGTGCAGCTTCAGCTCGGGTGCAAAGCGTGCCTTGGTCTGCTTGTCAGCCACCAGTTCCAGTGCGCCCAGCAGGCCACGGCTGCGCGCATCGCCCACCAGCGGATGATCGAGCAGGGCGCGCAGGCCGCCGGCGAAGACCGGTTCCAGGCGCCGGCCGTTTTCCAGCAGACCGCCTTCCTCATACAGCCGCAGGACCTCCAGCGCCACCGCCGCACTGACCGGATGGGCCGAGTAGGTCTGGCCATGGCCGACCACGGTGCTCATCGGTGCGCCATCGGCAATGCCGTTGTAGACACGGTCCGACATCATCACCGCGCCCATCGGCGCATAGCCGGCGGTGAGGCCCTTGGCCATGGTCATCAGGTCGGGCTGCACGTCTTCGTCCAGGCAGGCGAACATCGGGCCGGTGCGGCCGAAGCCGGTGATGACCTCGTCCACCACGAACAGGATGTCCAGCTGGTTGCAGGCCAGCTGCATGGCCTTGAGCCAGCCTTTGGGCGGCACCACCACGCCGCCGGAACCCTGGATCGGTTCGCAGAAGAACGCCGCCACATTGTCCGCGCCCAGTTCGGCGACCTTGTCGCGCAGCGATTGCACCGAGGCCGCGATGATCGCTTCATCGCCCTGCAGCTCGCTGCGGTAAGGGTAAGGCGAGGGCAGGTAATGCTGGGTCGGCAGCGGCAGGTTGAAGTTGTAATGGAAATTGGGCAATGCAGTCAGGCCCGCGCCCACCGAGGACGAACCGTGATAGCCACGCTGCAGCGAGATGAAATGCTTTTTGGTCGGCTTGCCGATGGAGTTGTGATAGTGCGTGATGTAGCGAATGGCCGCATCCACCGCATCGGAACCCCCCAAGGTGAAATACACGTGCTTGAGCGACGCCGGGCTGATGTCCACCAGTTTCTTGGCCAGCAGGATGGCCGGTTCCGAGGCGAAGTGGAAATAGCCGGTGGCATACGGCAGGCGCTGCATCTGTTCGGTCGCGGCGCGGATCACGCTTTCCTGGCCATAGCCGGTATTGACGCACCACAGTCCCGAGAAGGCATCCAGCAACTGCTTGTCCTGGTGATCGGTCAGGTAGGCACCCTGGCCCGACTTGAGGATGATGGGTCCCAGTTCTTCATGCTCGCGGAAGCTGGCAACGGGGTGGATCAGGTGGCTGCGGTCGAGCGCGGCCAGGGCGGAAGTTTGCATAGAGGTGGACTCGCTGAAGATGCGTTGAACAAGGCCGTGCAGGCAAACGGCACAACCGGCATGTGTTCTATCCTATGCCCTCGGCCTCGCAGGCGATGCGCAAGATGCGGGGCTGAAAAAGCATCTTCATGGGTTTTGCGCGCTGCTGCGGCATTTTCTGCGGCAGCAGCGCGGACACTTCAGCCCAGCCTCAGCCCAGCGCCTGGTTGACGATGGAGAACAGCTGCATGCCCGCATCACGTACCGGCGGCTCACCCTTGCACATGCGCGTGACATGGTCCACGCAGGTCAGGCCCAGCTTGTCGAACCAGGCCGGCAGGCCGCTCGATTCGAACACGTCGATGCGGATGAAGGAGTCCGAATAAGTATTGATCCAGTGTGCGATCAATCCCTTGGCGCGTTCCGCGTCGGGTGCCACCACCGGCCCGATCACGCGGCCATGGCCGAAGCGGCGCACCAGCGCAAAGCCCAGCATCTCGCCATCGCGGTCCAGTGCCACGCCTTCGGATATCTCCAACAGGGCCAGCAGCAGCTTGCTGCGATCCATGCCGGTGGCCTGCGCATCCAGTTCCAGCAGGCGATGGACATCATTCTTGCCCATCGGCCGCACGCGCTCGCCCGGTGGCAGCGACACCAGCACCGGCTGCGCTGACGAGCCCTGGAACTGGTGCAGCACATCCTGCTGCACGAAACCCAATTGCTTGTAGAGCGGCATGCCGGCCGCTGTCGCGTTGACGATGAGGCTGCGGCCATTGACTTCGCTGGCCGCATGCTGCATCAGCCGCCGTCCCAGGCCGCGCCGCTGCAACTCGGTCTGCACCAGCAGCATGCCGATGACGGCGTGGTGCTCGCCATAGGTGGTGCAGACCACGCTGCCGACGGTGCGCAGCGCCGCGTCCGCGGCGGTGTTTTCCAGCAGGTAGCCTTGCCCCATCTGCAGCAGGAAATTCCAGTCTTCCAGCCGGTGCGGCCACTTGAAGCGCAGCGACAGCCGGTGGCAGTGGCCCAGGTCATCCGTTGCAATCGGCCGCAAGAGCAGGTCGGGCAAGGGCTCGCGGGCGGTCTCGGGCTCGTGGGTGGACAGCGCGGGCATGGTGGCTCCTGTTGGTTTCAGTGAGAGGGGCAGCTAGGCAGGGGAGGACTCAGAGCTGGCCCTGGCAAACGTATTTGGTGTGCAGGTAATCATCCAGGCCATGCACCGAGCCTTCGCGGCCATAACCGGATTCCTTCACGCCGCCGAAGGGCGCCGCTTCCGCTGCCAGCGCACCTTCGTTGACGCCCACGATACCGCTTTCCAGCGCATCGGTGACGCGATGGATGCGGCGCACATCGGTCGAATAGAAATACGCCGCCAGGCCGAAGGGCGTGGCATTGGCGGCGGCGATCACTTCCTCTTCCGTCGAGAAGCGGGTAATTGGTGCCACCGGTCCGAAGGTCTCTTCGCAGCTGCATTGCATCTCGCCGGTGACGTTGGCCAGCACGGTCGGGGCATAGTAGTTGTCGCTTTCGAAGCCGGCGCCCTGCAGGCGCTTGCCGCCGGTGATCACGCGCGCACCGCGTTCGATGGCATCGCGCACGTGCTGGTCGATCTTGCCAATGGCGCGGGCGTTGATCATGGGGCCGATCTGCGAAGCCGGATCGGTGGCCGGGCCGACCTTCAGTGCCGCCACGCGCGCCCCGAGCTTGGCCACGAAGTTTTCATAGACCTTGTCTTGCACGTAGATGCGGTTGGGGCTCACGCAGGTCTGGCCGCCATTGCGGAACTTGGCGGCCATCACGCCATCGATGGCGGCATCGATATCGGCATCATCAAAGACGATGAAAGGCGCATTGCCGCCCAGTTCCAGCGAGAGCTTCTTCAAGGTATCGGCCGAATGGCGCGCCAGGTGCTTGCCCACGGCGGTCGAGCCGGTGAAGCTGATCTTGCGCACGCGGCCATCGGCCAGCCACACATCGACCACTTCCGGGGTACGTTCGCGCGAGGCCGTGACGATGTTGATGACCCCGGCCGGCACGCCCGCTTCCAGTGCCAGGCGGATCAGCGCCAGCGACGTCAGCGGCGTGTCCTCGGCCGGTTTGCACACCACGGTGCAGCCGGCGGCCAGGGCCGGGGCGATCTTGCGGGCGATCATCGCTGCCGGGAAATTCCACGGCGTGATGGCCGCCACGACACCCACCGGTTCCTTCAACGCCATCATGCGGCGGCCGGTGACCGGTGCCGGGATGATGTCGCCATTGGCGCGCGTGGCTTCTTCACCGAACCATTCCACATAGCTGGCGGCATAGGCCACTTCGCCCTTGGCTTCGGCCAGCGGCTTGCCCTGCTCGCGCGAGATCAGGCGGCCCAGGTCTTCCTGGTGCGCCAGCAGCAGATCGTTCCAGCGCTTGATGATGGTGGCGCGCTGCTTGGCCGGCGTGGCACGCCAGGCCGGGAAGGCGGCCACAGCCGCATCGACGGCAGCACGCGCGTCAGCGGCGGTACCGTCCGGCACGGTGGCAAACACCTGGCCAGTGGCCGGGTCAGTCACGTCCAGTACGCGGCCATCGGCCGCTGCGCGCCAGTCGGCGCCGATCAGTTGGGCGCCGGGCATCAGATCCTGGCGTTGCAGAGTCAGAGAGGTCATGGTGAGCATTCAGCAAAAGTTAATGCAACTATCAACGAGCATTCAATAAAAGTTAATGCAGCCAGCGGCGCATCATCAGGCCAGCTTGTCCTTGAGCTGGTAATACAGGCCGATCACCGGCAGGAACCACGGCGGCCCGAAGTGGCCGGGGATGGCCGGCCATTCGCGTTCGCGCCAGGGATTGGCCAGCGCGTCACCCGCCATCACCTGGGCCATGCACTGGCCCATGTGCACCGACATCTGCGTGCCGTGGCCGCTGTAACCCATGGAGTAATACAGTCCGTCGCGTTCGCCGGCCTGCGGCAGGCGGTCGCGTGTCATGTCGACCAGGCCGCCCCAGCAGTAGTCCAGGCGCACCTGGCCTAGCTGCGGGAAGGTCTCATGCAGGCCCTGACGCAGGATCTCGCCGCTGGCCGCATCGGACTGCGGACTGGAAATCGCAAAGCGCGCCCGTCCGCCAAAGACCAGGCGGGTATCGGGCGTCATGCGGAAATAGTGGTGGATGTTGGCCACCGTGGTGTAGGTGCGCTGCCTGGCCAGCATCGCGGCAGCGCGCTCGGCGCCCAGCGGTTCGGTCACCACGATGAAACTGCCGATGGGCACGATGCGCCGGCGCAGCCAGCCGAAGCTGCCATAGGCCCCGTGACGGCTGGCTCCGGTGGCCAGCAGCACCTGCTTGGCCGTGATGGTGCCGCGCGCGGTGTGGACGCGATGCGCGTGGGTGTTGCCGATGCGTTCCAGGCGTCGCACTTCGGTACCGGTATGGATGGCCGCGCCGTGACGTTCTGCCGCCGTGGCCAGGCCCCAGGCGAAGCGGCCCATGTGCATCTGGCCGCTGCGCTTGTAGAGCAGGCCGCCGTGGAAGCGCTCGCTTTGCACCTCGGCACGCACGCGGGCGACATCGAGGATCTCCACATCGCTGTCCACGCCATCGGCGATGAGACGGTCGGCGCTGCGTTGCAGGGCGTCCATCTGATAGGGTTTGGTGGCCATCTTGAGCTTGCCGTGGCGCAGGAAATCGCAGGCGATCTGCTCCTGCTCCACCAGCCGTGCCACCGTATCGACCGCATCGTCATAGGCGTGATACCAGGCGCGGGCACGCTCCACGCCGACTTTGGCGGCGACCTCGGCATAGTCCACCGCCAGGCCATTGTTGACGTGGCCGCCGTTGCGGCCCGAGGCTTCCGCAGCCACATGCGGGCCGGCTTCCAGCACCACCACCGAGGCCCCGCGTTTGGCGAAAGCCAGTGCCGCCGACAAGCCGGTGAAGCCGCCGCCGACGATGGCCACGTCAACCTGCGTGGGCAGCTCGCGCGTGGGGGAGATGAACAGCGGGGCAGAATCGGTCCAGTAGGATTCCAGCTTCATGGTCGGGGCTTCAGGCAGGTGAATGGGGAAAGGTGAGGCGGCAGACGCACTGCGCCACGTCATCAAGGATAGAACGCATAAGCCAGCGCCGTGACGCGAACTGCCCGCCGCCAGCGGCATGGCATGCCGTTGTGGCGGGGCGGTTCGGCATTTTGTTTGCCATGCGGCATCTCCGGATGAAGTGGCGTGGAGGTATCAGTAACCGCGCTGGCGGTCGATCAGGCCCAGCAGCGGCAAGCCCTCGCGATGGCGGCGCAGGTTTTCCAGCACCGCATCGACCGCACCATCGGGCTGGGTCATGCTGGCGATGTGCGGCGTGAGCACGATGTCGGGATGGGTCCAGAAGGGATGGCCCTGCGGCAAGGGTTCGGTCTCGCACACGTCCAGTACGGCGGCGCTCAACTGGCCGTCATTCAAGGCGGCCAGCAGGTCGTCTTCCACCAGATGGCCACCGCGTCCGACGTTGACCAGCGCAGCACCGCGCGGCAATTGCGCAAACAGCTCGCGGTTGAGCAGGCCGCGCGTATCGTCGGTCAGCGGCACCAGGCACACCAGCACATCGGTACGCGCCAGGAAGTGGCGCAGGCCATCGCTGCCGCTGTAGCAATCGATACCGTCCATCTGGTGCGCCGAACGGCTCCATCCTGCGCAGGGGAAACCCAGTCCGTGCAACTGCTGCAGCACGGCGCGCCCCAGCATGCCCAGTCCCAGCACGCCGACGCGGCAAGCCGAGGCCGGGCGCACGCGATGGGCGCGCCACACCTGTTCCCGCTGCTGTCGCGCATACACGCGGCTGTCACGATGCAGGCCCAGCACCGCGTGCGTCACGTACTGCACCATGCCGGCGGCGATGCCGGGTTCGGTCATGCGCACCACCGGCAGGTCCGGGGGCAGGGTGGACATGTCGAACTGGTCGATGCCGGCCCCGACCGAGAACAGGATTTCCAGATGGGGGAAGCGTTGCGCGATATCGTCTGGCGGCGTCCAGGCGGCCAGATAGCGCACGCTGCTGCCATCGCCTTCATGCGGCCAGATATGGAAGGGCAGCTCGGGGGCCTTCTCGGCAAACAGTTGCGCCCATTCGGCACCGCGGACCGGATCGGCCTTGTAGAGAAAAGTCATGTTGGTCTCGTGCGGGCCGTTCAGCCCAGTGCCTGGTTGATCATGGAATAGGTGCGCCACGCGGTGACGGGCGCGGGCGGGGTGCCACGGCACATGCTGACCACGTTGTCCACGCAGGTCAGGCCGATCTCTTCGAGCCACGGTTTGAGGCCGGTCCGGCCCGGCACGTCGATGCGCAGATAAGCGCCGGGATAGGCGTTGATCCAGTAAGCGATGAGCGTTTTCGCATCTTCCACATGGCTGGCGATGACGGGGCCGATCACGCGGCCGCGCCCGAACTCGCGCAGATAGGCGACGCCCTTGACCTGGCCCGCCTGTTCCAGCACGGCCACTTCAGAGGTGTCCAGCAGCGGCACCAGCAGGGCGCTGCGGTCCATGCCGCTGGCCTGTCGGTCCAGTGCCAGCAGATAAGGCACTTCGTCCTTGCGCAACGGGCGGATGCGCGCGCCTGCGGCCAGCACCGGGGTGGCACGCGCGGTGGTGCTCTGGTGCTGGCTCAGGGTGTCGGTGACCACGAAGCCCAGCTTCTCATAGAGCGGGCGTCCGGCCTCGGTGGCATTGAGGATGACGTTGCGCGTACCGGCATCCTGCAGCAGGCGCTGCATCATGGCGCGTCCCAGGCCACGGCCCTGCAGGGCATCGGTGATGATGACCAGGCCCAGCGAGGCATAGTCCTCGCCGAGCGGGCAGAGCATGCCGCTGCCGGCCACGCTGCGCGTGCCATCGGGTTCTTCCAGTTCCACCGCCCAGCTGCTGCTGACCTGATGATGGAACTGCCAGTCGGCCAGCCGGTGCGGCCAGTAGAGGTGCAGGCTCATGGCGTGGCAACTGGCCAGGTCCTCGGGGCGCATGGGGCGCAGGGTGGTCTGTACGGCCTGTCCGGCCGGGAGCGTGCTTTGGGTAGTCATGCAGCGTGTCCTTGTCGATACGGTGGCGATGCGGATGAGGCAGGGTCAATGGTCCCTGTTCCGTCAAATCCTATAAATATATAAATAGTTTGCTGGTTTCGGTCTTCTCGCGCTGCGGGCCGCGCCCGCTGGCCGGGTCCGCAACGCTACCCCAGCGATGATGCACCTGGCGCGGCATTGCGCGGCAGTTTTCAAGCCTGCCAATTCGCAATCTTATGGCGATCTGCCCCCTCTTCTCGGCACAAAATTGGGCGGCACCGGCAGTAGCATGATGCAGCCCCCGCAGGTTCTGCTTTGACAGGCCAGCGCGGTGCGCAAGCAGATGCGGAGCAGGCATCGCCTGCGCAAATGCAGTCCCGGACATGCGCCAGCCTGCGGACACGATCCGCACCAGCTTGGTGAAAATGCCCCAAAGCAGCGCACCCGGCTCGCATTGCTGCACTGCTCGGCAAGCTATGCTGATTGGACCGCAGAAAACACATATTTCTGTTTCGCGGCCCGGTCAAAAAGGAATAAATCGCAAGTTTCGCTATGTTGTAATCCTTCTCATGCAGTCAACCGCAATCCCGCAAGCAAGCAGCCTCCAGCGCAGGCCCAACAGGTGATGCGCCCCCTTTTTTGACAGGACGATTTTCCATGAGCATTTTCAAGCCCAAGTTCATTACCTTCGATTGCTACGGCACCCTGACCCGTTTCCAGATGTCGGAAACGGCACAAAAGATTTACGCCGATCGCGTCTCCGCCGAAGACATGCCGTTCTTCCTGCGCCAGTTCGCGGCCTATCGCCTCGATGAAGTGCTGGATCAATGGAAGCCCTACGAACAGGTCTGCAAGAACGCCATCACCCGCACCTGCGCGCGCTGGGGCATCAAGACCACCGACGAGGAAACCGGTGCCTTCTACAAGGCCGTGCCGACCTGGGGCCCGCACGCCGACGTGCCGGCCGGCCTCTCCAAGGTGGCCAAGGAATTCCCGCTGGTGATCTTCTCCAATGCCGACGACAGCCAGATCATGCACAACGTCGAGCAACTGGGCGCACCCTTCCACAAGGTCTTCACCGCCCAGCAGGCACAAGCCTACAAGCCGCGCCTGAGCGCCTTCGAATACATGCTCGACAACCTGAACTGCAATCCGGAAGACGTGCTGCACGTGTCCTCCAGCCTGCGTTACGACCTCATGCCGGCCTCCGACATGGGCATCAAGAACAAGGTCTTCGTGGCCCGCGGCCATGAACCCTCGACCCCGTATTACGGCTACACCGAAATCAAGGACATCTCCGGCCTGCCGGGCGTGCTGGGTCTGTAAGGCGCTTGTCAGCAGTCAGCAGTGAGCGGGAGCTGCAGGGCTCCCGTGCAGTTTCCGTCATTCCCGGTGTGCTCCCGCCCTGGTATCAATGTTGCGAGGAGTGTGCCGGACCCAACAGGCGGCGTGCCCTCCCGAGGGATCTGCAACATGCAGACGGCAGGGCAGGCCGGTGGTCTTCGTGGTTGAACTTTTATCGTGAGGCATTTCATGAGCAAGCAGGAAAACGGACATCACCCCAAAGAGGGTTCCATCATCACCGGCGATGCGCTGGACCAGGCCCCTGGCGGCTTCACCCGTCGCGACATGATGCGCACCCTGCTGGCCGGCAGCCTCATGACGGTCGGCGGCACGGGCCTGCTGACGGCCAGCGGCAGCGTCATGGCACAGACCGGCAAGCGCGGCGGCAAGATGCGCATCGCCACCCAGACCAGCTCCACTGCCGATACCCTGGACCCGGCCAAGACCGCGCACTCCACCGACTACACCCGGGTGCACATGTTCTACAACGGCCTGACCAAGCTCGATGGCAAGCTCGCACCGCAGATGGTACTGGCTGAAGAAATGCTGACCACCGACGCCATCACCTGGACCGTCAAGCTGCGCAAGGGCGTGGTATTCCACGACGGCAAGCCGTTCACCCCGGCCGACGTGGTCTACTCGATCATGCGCCACAAGGATCCGGCCACCGCCTCCAAGGTCAAGGTCGTAGCCGACCAGTTCGAATCGGTCAAGGCCACCGGCCCCAACGAAGTCCAGATCAAGCTCACCAGCGCCAACGCCGACTTGCCGGTGATCCTGGCGACCGCGCAGTTCCTCATCATCCGCGACGGCACCACCAACTTCAGCACCCCCAACGGGACCGGTGCCTTCAAGCTCAAGGAATTCACCCCGGGCGTGCGCACCATCGGCGTGCGCAACGAGAATTATTGGAAGACAGGCTTGCCCTACCTGGACGAAGTCGAACTCTTCGGCATCCCGGACGAAGCCGCGCGCGTCAATGCGCTGCTCTCCGGCGACGTGCACTGGATCAACGACGTCAACGCCCGTTCCACCGGCCGCGTCAAGGGCACGCCGGGCTACACCGTCATGGAAACCAAGTCGGGCCAGTACACCGACCTGGTCATCCGCCAGGACCAGGCCCCGGGCAACAGCATGGATTTCACGCTGGGCATGAAGTACCTGCTGGACCGCGAGCAGATCAAGATGGCCGCCTTCCGTGGCTATGCCGTGACCGCCAACGACCAGCCGATCGACCCGACCAACCGCTTCTACTTCGCCGGCCTGCCGCAGCGCCCCTTCGATCCGGAGAAGGCCAAGTTCCACCTGGAGAAGGCAGGCGTGCTGGGCAGCACCATCCCCATCGTGGCCTCGGTGGCCGCCACCGGTTCGGTCGACATGGCCGTGCTGATGCAGCAGAGCGCCGCCAAGATCGGCCTGAAGCTGGATGTGAAGCGCGTGCCCGCCGACGGCTACTGGTCCAACCAGTGGATGAAGGTGCCGGTCGGTTTCGGCAACATCAACCCGCGCCCCAGCGCCGACATCCTGCTGACCCAGTTCTTCAAGTCGGATGCGCAGTGGAACGAATCGGGCTGGAAGAATCCGCAGTTCGACCAGCTGGTGGTGGCCGCGCGCGGCGAGACCGACTTCACCAAGCGCAAGGCCATGTACGCCGACCTGCAGACCATGATCCACGAGAAGTGCGGCCTGGGTATCCCGGTCTTCATCATCAACCTGGAAGGCATGAGCACCAAGGTCAAGGGGATCGATCCGGTGCCGCTGGGTGCGTTCATGAACTACACCTGTGCGGAGTACGTCTGGCTGGACGCGTGAGTCCGGGAAAGTCTCACGCCTGACGTACGCTGTCAGTGGAAGTCGCGCGGGACCGGTCCATCTCGATGGCCGGCCCCGCCACTCGTTACCGAGGAAAGCTATGAATGGAATGATCCTGCGTCTGATCGTGCGCCGCCTGCTGCAGGCGGTGCTGACGCTGCTGCTGGTCTCGGCCGGCGTGTTCTTCATCACCAACCTGTTGCCGGGCGACGCCGCCCAGACCGCACTGGGCCAGGCCGCCACGCCGGAGACGGTGGCCGCACTGCGCCTGCAATACGGCCTGGACCTGCCGGCCCCGCTGCGTTATGCGCACTGGCTGGGCAACCTGCTCTCGGGCAACCCCGGCATGTCGCTGGTCAACAATGTGCCGGTGGCGCAGATGATCGGTGGCCGCTTGCCGGCCTCGCTGATGCTGGCGGCCGTGACGGCCCTCGTATCGGTGCCGCTGGCGCTGTTCCTGGGCATCTTCTCGGCCATGTATCGCGGCTCCTTCTTTGACCGTGCCGTCAACGTCAGTGCCGTGTCGATGGTATCGGTGCCGGAATTCCTGGTGGCCACGGTGGCCGTGATGATCTTCGCGGTCAAGCTGCGCTGGCTGTCGGCGCTGTCGCATGCCAGCGATGCCGCCACCCTGGGTGCCTTCATCAAGGCCTATGCCATGCCGGTGCTGACCCTGTGCTGCGTGATCGTGGCCCAGATGACGCGCATGACGCGCGCGGCCGTGATCGATCAGTTGCGTTCGTCCTATGCCGAAATGGCGCTGCTCAAAGGCGTCAAGCGCACCCGCATCGTGCTGCGCCATGCGCTGCCCAATGCCATCGGCCCGATTGCCAATGCCGTGGCGCTGAGCCTGTCCTACCTGCTGGGCGGTGTGCTCATCGTCGAGAGCATCTTCAATTATCCCGGCATCGCCACCCTCATGATCGATGCCGTGACCACCCGCGACATGCCGCTGGTGCAAGCCTGTTCCATGATCTTCTGTACCGGCTACCTGCTGCTGGTGCTGACCGCCGATGTGCTGGCCATTGTTTCCAATCCAAGGTTGAAGACCCGATGAAAGCCCTCCACGACTCCACCGGCACCGAAGCGGGCGCGCCCGTCGCACCGGCTGCCGCAGCCACCGCACCCGCCAGGCGCGTGCGCCGCCATTCGACCATGGCCTGGATCGGCATGGTGATCGTCGGCTTCTGGATCCTGATGGCCATCCTCGGCCCCAGCATCTCGCCCTACGACGCCACTGCCATCGTCGATACCGACGTGTTCTCCGGCATGAGCCACAAGTTCCTGCTGGGCAGCGACTACCTGGGCCGCGACATGCTGAGCCGCATCCTCTTCGGCACCCGCGCCACCATCGGCCTGGCCTTGCTGTCGACCGTGGTGGCCAGCCTCTCGGGTACCGCCATCGCCTTGTTCGCGGCCTTCTCGGGCGGCTGGCGCGATGCCGTCATCAGCCGTGCGCTCGATGCCCTGATCTCGATTCCCAGCAAGATGTTCGCGCTGATGATGGTGGCCACTTTCGGTTCTTCCATGTTCCTGCTGGTGCTCACGGCGGCCATCACCTACATGCCCGGTGCCTACCGCATCGCCCGTTCGCTGGCGGTCAACGTGCAGGCCATGGAATACGTGCAGGCCGCGCGCGCTCGCGGCGAGGGCGTGTGGTACATCATGACCGTGGAAATGCTGCCCAACATGATCCGCCCGGTGCTGGCCGATTTCGGCCTGCGCTTCGTCTACGTGGTGCTGCTGCTGTCGGGCCTGAGCTTCCTCTCGCTGGGCGTGCAGCCGCCGGATGCGGACTGGGGCTCGCTGGTGCGCGAAAACATTTCCGGCCTGGGCGAAGGCGCCCTGGCGGTGATCATGCCGGCCCTGGCGATTGCCTCGCTGACCATCGGCGTGAACCTGTTGATCGATAACCTGCGCAGCAAGCGCGCTGCCAAGGAGTAAGCCCGTGAAGCAATTCGATATCTTCCTCGGCAAGGAAAGCGGCGTCGGTGCTGGCGCTGCAGCAGGCGGGGCGGCAGTGCGGCCCCTGGTGGAAGTGCAGGGCCTGCGCGTGAATGCCCGCAAGGACGACGGCAGCCAAGTCGAGATCGTCAAGAACGTCAATTTCACCGTGGCCCCCGGTGAAGTGCTGGCCCTGATCGGTGAATCCGGTTCGGGCAAGACTACCATTGCACTCTCGCTGCTGGGCTATGCGCGTTCCGGTTGCCAGATCGTCGGTGGCCAGGTGCGCATCGGCCAGCGCCAGATCGACCAGATGGATGAGAAGGCGCTGCTGGCCATGCGCGGCCACCATGTGGCCTACATCGCCCAGAGTGCGGCGGCGGCTTTCAATCCGGCCCGTACCCTGATGGACCAGGTGATCGAAAGCGCCCTGCAGCACGGCGTGATGGACAAGGCCAGCGCCATGCGCAAGGCGGTCGAGCTGTTCCGCGCGCTGGCCCTGCCCAATCCCGACAAGATCGGTGAGCGTTATCCGCACCAGGTCTCCGGTGGCCAGTTGCAGCGCGTGATGGCGGCCATGGCCCTGATCACCGATCCTGAACTGGTGATCCTGGACGAACCAACGACCGCGCTGGACGTGACCACCCAGATCGAAGTGCTGCGCGCCTTCAAGAAAGTGGTCAAGGAAATCGGCACGACCGCCGTCTACGTTTCGCACGACCTGGCCGTGGTGGCGCAGATGGCCGACCGTATCATCGTGCTGCGCGACGGTGCCGTGCGCGAAGTCGGTACCACCGACCAGGTGCTCAATGCCCCGTCCGACACTTATACCCAAAGCCTGATTGCTGCCGCCTGTCCGGCTGCGCGCGTGGTGCAACTGCGCGAGATCGTGCCCGAGAGCGTGCCGGCCGAAGCCCGTGCGCCGCTGCTGCGCATCAGCGGCCTGGTGGCCGGTTACGGCGCACCGGACCGGCTGGGCCTGCCGGGCGTGCGCATCCTGGATGACATCAATCTCACCATCCAGCGCGGCAGCACCGTGGGCATCATCGGCGAATCCGGTTCCGGCAAGACCACCCTGGCGCGTGCCGTGGCCGGCATGATCGCGCCGGCGCGCGGCAGCATCCAGCTCGATGGCCAGAACCTGTCACCGACGCTGGAAGGCCGTACCCGTGAACAATTCCGCCGCGTGCAGATCGTGTTCCAGAACGCCGACACTGCGCTCAATCCGGCGCACACCATCGGCCGCATCCTGAATCGTCCGCTGTCCTTCTATCACGGCTTGAAGGGCGAGGCCATGCGCCGCCGCACGGCTGAACTGCTGGACCTGGTCAAGCTGCCTTCCAGCGTCATCGACCGCCTGCCCGCCGAACTGTCCGGTGGCCAGAAGCAGCGCGTGAACCTGGCCCGTGCACTGGCCGCCAAGCCCGACCTGATCCTGTGCGACGAAGTGACGTCGGCGCTGGACACCGTGGTGGCTGCCGCCATCCTGGAACTGCTGGCCGAGCTGCGGCGCGAGCTGCAGGTGTCCTACATGTTCATCAGCCACGACATCAGCACCGTGCGCGCGATTTGCGACGACATCGTGGTGCTCTATGCCGGCCGCATGGTGGCCAACCGTCCGCGCGAAGCCATGATGGCGCCGCCTTATCACCCGTATTCGCACCTGCTGCTGTCGTCGGTCCCGGCCATGCAGCAAGGCTGGCTGGAACAGGTGGCCGGGGCCGGCCAGCACAAGCTGCCGCCGATTGGCGCGGTCGATCCGTCGCCGGAGATCTGCGCCTTCCTGCCGCGCTGTCCGCAGCGCATCGATGGCGTCTGCAACGTGGTGCCGCCGCGCCGTCGCAACATGGAACACGGAGGCGAGATTCTTTGCCACCGTTCGGATGCCGACCTGCAGCAGTCGCAGATGCCGCTGGTGCCGGTGGAGGGCATCACCGTCTGACCCGGTGACCCACCCAGCCGCCAGCCTGGCCGCGAGCCATGGCGGGCAGGCAAGGCAGGCAACGAGCATTAAGCCGTATTTAATGCTGGATTCGTTGAGCATTAATCACAGAATCAGGCGCGGCTCGTAGCATCGTCATGGAATGCATGCCGCCGGCCCCGGCGCCGGCCATGAAGCAAAGATTCGGGCAGGACCGCAAGAGCACCGTGGAGTCGGTCTCGCAATCCTGCCCATCCCCAAGGAAACAGGAGAAGAAATGACTGCAGCGTTGGTGTTGTACCGTGCCTCCGGCACCCCCGTATCCACCCCCTTCCATCCGGGCGCGCTGAGCGCCTCCGACCCCTTTGCCGTCTCGCGCGAGCTCGCCTGGCAGGGCATCGGCGGCATGAGCGCAGGCCGCCTGCGCTTCGAAGGCAGCCTCGACATCGCCCGCTTCCCGCACCAGGAAACCCTGGTCGTGGTGCAAGGCGAACTGCGTATCGAAGCCGAAGGTGCCGCACCGCTGGTGATCAAGCCCGACAACGGCGTGGTCATCGCCACCGGCGCCGCCGTGCGCATCACGGCCACGCAGCCGACCCTCGTCATCTTCTGCGCTGCCGACTGCCCGCACCCCGTGCAGCCGGGCGTGTTCCCGCTGGTGGCCGAAGCCAACTTCAAGCCCTCGGCCAATTCGCTGCCCAAGGAAATCCTGCTGGGCGACGTGCCCACCTGCCGCAGCGACAACGTGATCGATGAAAGCTCCATCGGCTGCAAGATCGGCACCTGGGATTCCACCCCTTACCACCGCATCGTGCGCGCCCACCCGGTCAATGAATTCATGCACATCCTCGACGGCGGCGTGCGCTTTGCCGAACCCGATGGCAGCGTGGTTTCCGTGGAACGCGGCGACGCCGTCTTCGTACCGCTGGGTGCGGCCATCGGCTGGGAGAGCAGTGAGCGCGTGGCCAAGTACTACGTGGTGCAGACCGTCGCCGCCGAGGGAGGAAAGTAAGATGTCGCCCCCGCTCGTGCAGGTCCAGAGTCCTACCATTCCGCCGGCCTCCGCCGATGTGGTCGTCATCGGTGGCGGCATCATCGGCATCTTCACCGCCTACTATCTGGCCAAGCGTGGCATCTCGGTGGCGGTGGTCGAGAAGGGCCGCATCGGTGCCGAACAATCCAGCCGCAACTGGGGCTGGTGCCGCCAGCAGAACCGCGACGCCCGCGAACTGCCGATGGCCACCAAGAGCATCGACCTGTGGGAACAATTCTCCGCCGAGACCGGCGAAGACACCGGTTTTACCCGGTGCGGCCTGCTCTATCTCTCCAACGATGATGAAGAAATCGCCCGCTGGGCAGCCTGGGGCGACTTCGCCAAGACCGCCGGCGTGACCACCTACATGCTCGATTCGAAGCAGGCGGCCGAGCGTGGCCATGCCACAGGGCGGGCGTGGAAGGGCGGCGTCTTCTCGCCCACCGACGGCACGGCTGACCCGGGCAAGGCAGCTCCCGCCGTAGCGCGCGCCATCATGAAGCTGGGTGGCCACGTGATCCAGAATTGCGCCGCACGCGGCATCGAAACCGAAGGTGGCCGCGTCTCGGGTGTCATCACCGAAGCCGGCGTCATCAAGACCAAGGTGGCCGTCATGGCCGGTGGTGCGTGGGCTTCGTCGTTCTGCCATCAACTGGGTATTCGCTTCCCGCAGGCATCCGTACGGCAATCCATCATGAGCGTGGCACCGATGGACCAGCCTTTGCCGGGCGCGCTCTACACCTCCGGCGTAGCCGTCACCCGCCGCAGCAACGGTTCCTATGCGCTGGCCATCAGCGGCCGCGCGCGGGTCGATCCGACCATGCAGTTCCTGCGCTTCTCGCCGCAGTTCCTGCCGATGTTCGCCAAGCGCTGGCGCAGCCTGTCGCCGGGCGGGCTGGAAGCCTGGCGCAGTGGCCACGAGACCCTGTCGCGCTGGCGCATGGATGCGCCCACGCCCATGGAACGCATGCGCATCCTGGATGCCTCGGCCGATCCGGTCTCGATCCGGGCCACCCATCGCCGTGCGGTCGAGTTGCTGCCGCAGCTGGCGCAGGCCAAGGTCACGCATACGTGGGCAGGTTATGTGGACAGCACGCCCGATGGCGTGCCGGGCATCGGTGAGCTGCCGCAGACGCCGGGCCTGATCCTGGCGGCGGGTTTCTCCGGTCACGGTTTCGGTATCGGGCCGGGGGCGGGTCACCTGATCGCGGACCTGGCCAGCGGTGTGGAGCCCATCGTCGATCCGCGTCCCTATCACCCCAATCGTTTCTCGGATTCGTCCTGGGGCAAGGTGGCCGATTTCTGAAGCAGTTCAGCGCCGCCAGGGCACGGGCTGGAAGGCCCGCTTGGCGGCGTCGAGGAAGACGCGCTGGCGCAGCGTCAGGCCCTGGCGGCCCGGCAGCAGCGCCATGATGGGCGCGGGATCGAGTTGCCAGCCGGGCAGCACGCGCTTGAGGCTGCCATCGGCGACCAGATGCGCGCAATCCCATTCGGAACGCGCCACGAAGCCTTCACCATCGAGCGCCCAGTCGCGCGTGATGGTGCCGTCATTGGACGACAGCGCGCCATTGAGCTTGACCGTGAGCGCCTTGCCGGTACGGCGGCCGGCGCTGTCGACGGGCGTGAAGCGCAGGCGGCTGAGGTCGTCGTCGTTCTCGCGCAGGCTGAGGTAGGGATACTCGGCCAGGTCGGAAGGATGCTTGACGCGCTGCATGCGTTTGGCCAGCACCGGCGCGGCACACAGGAAGCGCGCATTGGGCGCGAGGAAGTGGCCGACCCAGGAGGAGCCCTTGACGCGCCCGATGGAGATGATGGCATCAGCGCCGGTGGAAGCCGCCAGCGGACTTTCGGCCAGCAGCAGCGAGATGCTCAGTTTGGGATGGCTGCGGTGCAAATCGCGGATCAGCGGTGCCACGTAGCGACGCCCGAAGCCGAAGGGCGCGACTACACGCAGCGAACCGCTGACGTTGGCCAGGTTGCCACCGGCCCCACGGTCCGATTCACGCGAGACGCTGGCGGTGATGGATTCGATGCGCTCCAGGATGTCCATGGCTTCCTGCACCAGGCGCTGGCCTTCGTCGGTGAGGGCGAAGCCGCGCGCGGCGCGATTGGCCAGGCGCACGCCGACGCGGTCCTCGATGCGCTGCAGGCGCACCGTCACTGCCGGTGGCGTCAGGTCGAGCAGGCGGGCGGCACCGGCCAGCGAGCTGGCCGAGCCCAGGGCGCGCAGCAGTTGCATGTCATCGAGTTGCAGCATTAAAAATCTCTTAATGGTGAATTGAACGAACATTAAACATCGCTGAAGGTCTTTTGGCTACAGTCCATCACAGGAAATGCGTCGGTTATCCTGACCGGCCTTCCTGCCACTTCAGCCTTGCCCATCATGAACAACACAGCACACACCGCCCCCGTCACCCTCAACCCGACCGGCCTGGCCACCCCGGGCGGCCACTACAGCCATGTGGCCATCGGCAACGGCATGGTCTTCATTTCGGGCCAGTTGCCCATCGATGCGAGCGGGCACAAGCTCACCGAGGCCAGCTTCGAAATGCAGGCACTGCAGGTGCTGGCCAATGTGGAAGCCGCACTCGCCGGTGCCGGCAGCGACATCGGCAAGCTGCTGCAGGTCCGCATCTATCTCACCGATGTGGCGCACTGGCCAGCCTTCAACGACATCTACGCACGCTGGGCCGGCAGCGCCCGCCCGGCGCGCGCCGTGGTGCCGGTCCCGGCACTGCACTTCGGCCTGCAGGTCGAGGTGGAGGCCACGGCACTGCTGTGACACTGCGCCGTACGCGCAACCAACCCGAAACAAGGACAAGCCGACATGACCCGCACCGCTTCCACCGACATCGTCTCTCCGCTGGCGCACCTCAAGCGCAACGGCCGCCTGGATCACTTCTACATCGATGGTCAATGGCAGCGCCCGCAAGGCGACGGGCTCGCCGCCGTGGTCTCGCCGGCCACGGAGGAATGTGTCTGCGAGATCGCATTGGGCAACGCCGCCGACGTGGATCAGGCCGTGCAGGCCGCGCGCCGTGCGTTTCCGGCCTGGGCCGCGACCTCGCCGCTGGAGCGCGCCGCGCTGCTCGGTCGTGTTCACGCCCTGCTGGTGGAACGCACCGAACTGTTCGCGCAGGCGCTGACGCTGGAAATGGGCGCTCCCATCACCTATGCCCGCACCGCCCACGTGCCGCTGGCCGCCGAACACCTGCGCGTGGCGCGTGACAACCTGGCGGACTATCCCTTCATTCGCCCGCGCGGCACCACGGCCATCGTGCGCGAGCCGATCGGCGTGTGTGCCCTCATCACGCCCTGGAACTGGCCGATCTACCAGATCACCGCGAAGGTCGGCCCGGCACTGGCAGCCGGTTGCACCGTGGTGTTGAAGCCGAGTGAACTGTCGCCGCTGTCGGCCTTGCTGTTTGCCGAGATCGTGCATGAAGCGGGCATTCCGGCGGGCGTCTTCAACCTGGTCAATGGCAGCGGTCCCGAGGTCGGTGCGGCCATGTCCTCGCATCCGCAGGTGGACATGATTTCGATCACCGGCTCCACCCGCGCCGGCGTGCTGGTGGCGCAAGCCGCTGCCGTCACGGTCAAGCGCGTGGCCCAGGAGCTGGGCGGCAAGTCGCCCAATGTGGTGTTGCCGGATGCGGACCTGGCGCGTGCCATTCCGCCGGGTGTGGCGGCGGCCTTCCGCAACATGGGACAGTCCTGCAGCGCGCCCACGCGCCTGATCGTGCCGCGTGCGGCGCTGGATCGCGTGCATGAACTGGCGCTGGCGACGCTGGCCCAGATGAAGGTGGGCGACCCCACCGATGAGGCGACGACCCACGGCCCGCTGGCCAACCGTGCGCAATTCCTGCGGGTGCAACAGATGATCGAGGCCGGGATGCAGGACGGTGCACGCCTGCTGGCCGGTGGCGCCGGACGCCCGGACGGACTGGAGCAGGGTTACTATGCGCGGCCCACGATCTTCTCCGACGTGCATACCGACATGGTGATCGCCCAGGAAGAAATCTTTGGCCCGGTGCTGGCCATCCTGCCCTATGACACCGTGGAAGAAGCCATTGCCATCGCCAACGACACCGTCTATGGCCTGGGTGCGCACGTGCAGGGCAGCGACAAGGACCAGGTGCGCGCCGTGGCCGCCCGCATCCAGTCCGGCCAGGTACACCTGAACTATCCGGCCTGGGATCCGCAGGCCCCCTTCGGCGGCTACAAGCAGTCCGGCAACGGGCGCGAGTACGGGGTGGAGGGCATGGAGGAATACATGGAAGTGAAATCGATCCTGGGCTACTACGCCTGAGCGTCTTCATCACCGCCGTCATGACGGCATGAACACATGAGCATCATGGAACACACTGAACATTCGCACGACACCCTGCACCAGCATCGCGCCCACTGGGCCGGCCTGCGCCGCGACCTGCACGCCCATCCCGAGCTGCGTTTCGAGGAACATCGCACCGCCGACGTGGTGGTGCAGGAGCTGCAAGCACTGGGCTATGAGGTCACGCGCGGCCTGGGCGGCACAGGCGTGGTAGCCAGCCTGCCGGGCAGCGATCCGCAACGCGGCATCGTGCTGCGCGCCGACCTGGATGCCTTGCCCATCGTCGAGGCCAATGACTTTGCGCACGCTTCCTGCAGCCACGGAATCATGCACGCCTGCGGCCATGACGGCCACACCGTCATGCTGCTGGGCGCGGCACGCGTGCTCAAGCAGCAGCCGACCTTGCCGGGCAGCGTGCACTTCGTCTTTCAGCCGGGAGAAGAGGGCGGGGCGGGGGCGCGCAAGATGATCGATGACGGCCTGTTCGACCAGTTTCCGACCGAAGCCGTGTTCGGCATGCACAACTGGCCCGGCTTGCCCGCCGGGCAGTTCGGCTTGCGCACCGGTCCCATCATGGCCGCCGGTTCGCGTCTGAAGATCACCATCACCGGCAAGGGCGCCCATGCGGCCCAGCCGCACCTTGGGCTGGACCCGATTCCGCTGGCCTGCTCCATGGTCCTGCAGTGCCAGACCATCGCGGCGCGCCACAAGGACCCGGTCGACCCGGCCGTCATTTCGGTCTGCATGTTCCATGCGGGCGATACCGACAACGTCATCCCGGACCGCGCCGAATTGCGCGGCACCATCCGCACGCTGTCCTCCACCTTGCAGCAGAAGCTGCAGGAAGACATCCGCCGCATGTGCCATGCGCTGGCCGAGGCCTATGGGGCCAAGGTCGAAGTGGAATTCTTCCAGTACTATCCGGCCACCATCAACACTCCGGCCGAGACCGACTTCTGCGAACGCGTGATTCGGCAGACCTTCGGTGATGAACGCATCCGCACCGGCATCCCGGCCAACATGACCTCCGAGGATTTCGGTTTCATGCTGGAGGAGCGGCCCGGTACCTATGTGTTGATCGGCAATGCGCCGCAGGACCGTGCCTCGCACTCGCTGCACCACCCGCACTACGACTTCAACGACGACATCATCGAAGAAGGCGTGCGTTACTGGGTGGCGCTTGCGCAGTCTTACTTCGGCAGCGGGCTCACGGGCGGAGCCGTTACCAGCCGTTGAAGCGCGGCCAAGTAGCCACGCTGCCATCGGCGGCGATGGCCTGGTATTGCTGGTACTGCGCACCGGTGGCACAGGCGTGGTTGGGCAGGATGCGCAGGCGCGTGCCGATGGGCAGGTGCTCTGCGATCTGCGCATCCGGGCTGCCCTGGCGCGAGAGGATGCCGTGTTCCTGGTTGGCCCCGCTCATGAGGTAGCCTTCCAGCACCTTGCCGTCTTCCGTGCAAACCTGCCCATAGCCGAAGTCGTGCTTGCGTCCTTGCGTGCCGCGGTCGCGGCTCATCGCCATCCATCCGGCATCGACGATGGCCCAGCCTTTTTCGGGCTGGTGGCCGATCACGGTGGTCAGCACGCTCAGGGCGATCTCGTCCATGGTATTGACGCCCACGTTGTGCATCACCAGGTCGAACATGGCATAGACACCGGCGCGTACTTCGGTCACGCCCTGCAGGTGTTCGGCGCGCAGGGCGGTCGGCGTGGAGCCGATGCTGACCACCTCGCAGGGCAGGCCAGCTTCGCGCAGGCGCTCGGCGGCGCGCACGCAGCCGACACGTTCCTGTTCGGCCACGACGATGAGGGCGGCGTCGTTGTCGTAGTCATAGCTGGAACCGGCATGGGCGATCACACCGCCGATGCGCATGCCGCCGGCGTGGAGCACCTTGCCCACGGCCAGCAGGGTGGCGTCTTCCGGGGCGATGCCGGAGCGGTGGCCATCCACGTCGATTTCAATCCAGACTTCGAAGCATTCCTCTTGCGCCTGGCCGAAGGCCACGATGGCCTCGGCACAGACCACGCTGTCGGCCACGATCTTGAGATCGCAGCCCTGGCGGCGCAGTGCCAGCGCCTGGCCCAGCTTGGTGGGGGCCATGCCGACGGCGTAGACGATGTCGGTGATGCCGGCGGCAAAGAACTGTTCGGCTTCCTTGAGGGTGGAGACGGTGATGCCGCGCGCCCCGGCCTGCAGTTGCGCCTGTACCACCTGCTGGCACTTGGTGGTCTTGACGTGCGGACGGAAGCGCACGCCCAGCGCATCCATGCGCTGCTGCATGCGGGCGATGTTGCGCTCCATGCGCGAGATGTCGATCAAGGCGGCGGGCGTGGGCAGGGTGGCCAGGCTCATGGGGAACTCCTGAAGAGGGTAGGTCGATGAGCATCGACTATAGGAGATCAGGATTGCGCTGTGCTTAATGCTCGGTGAATCGAGCATTAAGCTGTGTTTAATGCACTGTCCGGCGGCCCAGCCGCCGCGTCAGGCCTGCTGGAACTGCCGTATCGTCTCCAGCACGTTCACGGTGGCCTTGTCCAGGTTGGGCAGGGCGCGATGGGCCACGCCGATGTGGCGCTTGAGCACCGGCGACAGCGGCACGATGCGGATGTCCTTGTGGCGCTCCAGTTCGGCGGCCAGGGGTTGCTCCAGCGGCAGGATGGCTGCGCCGTAGCCGGCGGAGACCAGGCTTTTCATGGCTTCGTTGTAGTTCAGTTCGATGCGTGCGCGCGGGTTTTCCCCGGCCTCGGCAAACCAGGCCATGGTGAGCCGGTACATCTGCGTGGTGGCGTCGTTGAAGATCATGGGCTTGTCCATCAGCCAGCCCGGCTTGATGGCGGCGGGCGATTTCCAGGTGGCCGGCAGGAAGGCCATCATGCGGTCGCTGCGCCAGTGCGTGATCTGGATGTCCTTGGAGGCCGTGATGGGGATGGCGACCAGGCCGATGTCGAGCGTGCCTTCCTGCAGGCGCGCCATGGTCTCGTTGGAGCCCATGATGTTGACCTCCACGTCGATGCCGGGGTAGCTGTTTTCCAGCTGGCGCAGTACGCGCGGCAGCAGGTTCACCACCACACCGGTGGAGGTGCCCAGCCGTACCCGGCCGACCTTGCCTTCGACATGTTTCCTGGCGACATCGAGCAGATCGTCGGCATCGCGCAACAGGCGCCGGGCCCGGTCGATCACCAGCGCGCCCAGCGCCGTGGCCTGTACGCGGCGGCTGCCGCGCATGAGCAGGGCGCTGCCCAGGCGCTCTTCGAGGTCGCTGACATGCAGGCTGATCGTGGGCTGGGCCAGGTGCAGCGCATTGGCGGCAGCGGAGAAGGTGCCGAGGTCGACGATGGTGACCAGCGTGCGCAACTGGTCGAGGCTGAGTTCTCTCATCAGGTTTCCTGATAGTGGCTGTCATCAAACTCAATTTTACCAATGACTTCGATTGGCGGATGATCTGCGCATTCATCCAGGGAGAAGTCCATGTGGCACATCGTCAGCCAGGTCCTTGCCCGCGTCCTCGGGGACCATCACGCTTCACACGGGGGCGCAGAGTCGGAAATGCGGGGGATGGGGACGCGCGAGCTCAATGACCTGGGTATTGGCACGAGCGAGGTGCCGTTCTACTTGAAGGACGAACGACAGGGATTGCGGCATCGTCATGCCAACCCGCCGACCTGATTGCTGCCCGTGAACAGCACAACTGTATTTCATCTGGCCGGACGCACATGCCCTGGCCACCATCAGGAGAAAGACCATGCAACATCTTGCTGAAGTGATCGCCCTGTCCGCCACGTTGAGCGTGGCCACCATGAGCCCCGGACCCAGTTTCGTGATGGTGGCGCGCACCTCGGTCGGAAGCGGACGAGCCAATGGCCTGCTGGCCGCACTGGGCATGGGCATCGGCGGCGTGCTCTTTGCCGGAGCGGCCTTGCTGGGACTGCAAGCGGTGCTGCTGGCAGTGCCTTCGCTCTATCTGGTATTGAAGTTGGGGGGTGGTGTTTATCTGGCCTACATGGGCTGGCGCATCTGGCGCGGGGCGCGTACGCCCTTGATGGCGGACGATATCGCACAGCGCGATGAAGCACCGTCCCTGTCCCGTCGGTCCCTGTGGCTGGGCCTGGTCACCCAGATCAGCAATCCGAAAACTGCCATCGCCTACACCAGCGTGTTTGCTGCCTTTTTGCCGGCCGAGACTTCCTTGCCCTTCAAGGGACTGACGCTGCTGCTGGTCTTCCTGATCGAAGCGGGATGGTATGGCCTGGTGGCCGTGGCGCTCTCGTCAGCGCGTCCGCGCCGCTGGTATGTGCAGGGCAAGCACTGGTTCGACCGCACCGCAGGTGCCGTCATGATGACGCTCGGGTTCAGGCTGCTGCTCTCGCGCATGGGGCCGTGACAGGCCGCGATTGACTGCACATGGGGCGAAGGCACGCCGCCGACGTCAGGCGATCCGACGTCGGCAAGGATGGCCTCAATCCAGCTTGAACTTCCCCACCACCGCCGCCAGATTCCCCGCCTGTCCCTTCAGCGAATCCGCTGCCGCCGCCGCCTGCTCCACCAGCGCGGCGTTCTGCTGCGTGGTTTCATCCATCTGCGTGATGGCGAGATTGACTTCATTGATGCCACCGCTCTGTTCCTGCGTGGCCGCACTGATCTCGGCCACCACGTCGGTGACGCGGCGCACGCTGGCCACCACTTCGGTCATGGTGCTACCGGCACGTTCCACCAAAGCGCTGCCGGCGCTGACCTTCTGCACCGAGTCGTCAATCAGTTCCTTGATCTCCTTGGCCGCACCGGCCGAGCGCTGCGCCAGTGAGCGCACTTCCGAGGCCACCACGGCAAAGCCGCGTCCCTGCTCGCCGGCACGCGCCGCTTCCACCGCGGCATTGAGCGCCAGAATGTTGGTCTGGAAAGCGATGCCATCGATCACGCTGATGATGTCGGCAATGCGGCGCGAACTTTCGGTGATCCCCTCCATGGTCTGCACCACCTGGCCCACCACATCACCGCCCTGGCTGGCGATGTCGGAGGCGGTGGCCGCCAGCTGGTTGGCCTGGCGCGCGTTGTCGGCGTTCTGGGTGACGGTGGAAGTCAATTGCTCCATGGCCGACGCGGTTTCTTCCAGCGAGCCGGCCTGTTGTTCGGTGCGGTTGGACAGGTCCAGATTGCCACGGGCGATTTCGTTGGAGGCGGTAGCAATGGTGTCGGTCCCCTGGCGCACCTCATTGACGATGTCGCGCAGGCTGTCGTTCATCACGCGCAGGGCTTCCATGAGGCGTCCGGTTTCATCGCGGCCGGCCGGGCGGATGCGCAGGGTCAGGTCGCCACGTGCCACGCGCTGGGCGATTTCCACCGCTTCCTTCAACGGGCGCGAGACATTGGCCGCCACCACGAAGGCCAGCAGCGAACCGATGGCCACCGTCGCCACCAGCAAGCCCACGATCCAGCGCTGCGCCGCACGGAATACGCCCGAGGCTTCTTCGTCAGCGCGCGCGCTGCCGCTCGCATTGAGCTTCACGATGGCGTTGAGGTTGCCGACCATCGCGGCGTAGAGCTTGGCGGATTCGCCATTGAAGAGGGCGCGTGTCTCGTCGTACTGCTGGTTGGCCGCCATCTCGGCCAGTTGTTCATCCACCTTCAGGTAGGCAGCCAGGTTCTTGCCGAACTGGGCGTACTGTTCCTTCTCCTCGGGTTCGGACATGCGCTGCTCGAATACCGCGCGCTGCTTGGCCAGCGCATCCAGCCGTTTCTTGATGGACTGGTTGGCAGCGCTGCGCTCCTGGGGTGTCACCGCAGTGACCAGTTCCAGTTCATTGAGGCGCAGTGGTGGCAGTGAACCCTGCAGCTCGCGCGCGGCATCCATGGTCGGCATCCACTTGTTGACGATCTCGCCGGAAGCACTGTTGACCTGCTTGAGTTCCTTCATGGCGAACAGGCCCTGCAACAGGGTCAGCGCAATCACCACCGCAAAGGACAGGGCCAGTTTTTTGGCGATGTTGAGGTTGTAGAACCAGATCATGTCTTCCTCGCATTCGATTTATATCGTTTTCAGTGTCGGATCCGAACGATGCAGTCGAACGTGTCTGCGAGGCCACCCGTTTGGCGTGCGGGCGTCAAGAGCAGCAACCGGCCGGGGGCGTGGTTGCGGGAGCAATGAAGTGCTGGTGATGTCATGCTGTCATGCCGTCACGGAGCGTCGGCTTCCTGCCCATCCTGTCTCTCTTCTCACCTGCGGCCTCCCTTGGCCGCCGGCGCTTGCTGTTCGATGGTCGCATGGCTGGATCGGGCTTGATCTTAACGACCAGCAAGATTTCCATCCAATGAAATTAATCATGCTGGCAATGCGTTAATTGATATCGATTGTTTGATATCGATGGTTGTCAGGATGTCGTACAAGATTATTCAATGAGGCACGATGGAAGACGCCGCAGCTGCAGTAAGATGTGCATAAAATTCACTTCTCCGCCTTTTTCGCACGATGCGCCGAAAGATTCCCTCCACCCAGGCCATGGCCGTCTTCGAGTCGGCCGCGCGGCACCAGAGCTTTACCAAGGCCGCCCAGGAAATGGCGGTGACGCAAAGCGCCGTCTGCCGCCAGGTAGCCGCGCTGGAAGAATTCCTGGGCCTGAAGCTGTTTCGCCGCACCAAGCGTGGCGTGCGCCTGACCGAAGCGGGCGTGAGCTACAGCCACCAGGTCGGCCAGCGCCTGGATGAAATCGAGCGCGATGCCCTGCACCTGATGTCGCGCGATGGCCATGGCGATACGCTGGAGCTGGGCGTGATGCCGACCTTCGCCACGCGGTGGCTGCTGCCGCGCCTGCGCTCCTTCCTGGAGGCGCATCCGGGCGTGACCGTCAACCTGAGGCCGCGCACCCGGCCTTTCCTTTTCGAAGAGACCAATCTCGATGCCACGCTCTACGCCGGGCAAGCCAGCTGGCCCGGCACCGAGGGCGTGTTCCTGATGCGCGAGAGCATGGTGGCCGTGGCCAGCCCCGAGCTCATCGGTGCCGGCCGCAAGCTCACGCCCACCGAGCTGCTGGCCTATCCGCTGCTGCAGCAGAGCACGCGGCCCTATGTGTGGCGGCAGTGGTTCGCTTCCTTCGGCATGCAGGTGCAGAACGACCTGGTGGGCACGCAACTGGAACTGTTCTCCATGCTGACCCAGGCCGCCATCGTGGGCATGGGCGTGGCGCTGATCCCGCGCTTTCTGATCGAGGATGAATTGCGGCGCGGCCTGCTGGTGGTGGCAGTCGATCACGATTACCTGAGCACGCACTCCTACTACCTGATCTATCCCGAGCGCACCTCGGAGCGGCCGCTGCTGCGCCTGTTCCAGGACTGGCTGGAAGAACAGGCCAAGGCCTATCGCCTGCCCAGCGGATTGGGTTGAGCCGGGTCCGGATCGGCTGTCTCGACAGGCGGAACCGGAGTGCGCAAAACGCACACGGTGATGCAAACAATTCGTTTGCGCCGGGGCGGGGCAGTCCGTATATTTTTGTCCACCGCCGCTGCGCGAGGACGGTCCGCGAAGACTGTGCCGCTGCAGCGATTCCTGATGCACAAAAGAGGCTTCCATGAGCAAAACGCAGCAACGACATGCATTCGATTACGCCGACCCCCTGATGCTGGAGCAGCAACTGAGCGACGATGAGCGCCAGGTGCGCGACGCCGCCCAGGCCTACTGCCAGGACCGCCTGGCCCCGCGCGTGCTGGAAGCCTTCCGCCACGAGAAGATGGATGTGAGCATCTTCCGCGAGATGGGCGAACTGGGCCTGCTGGGCGCGACCATCGACGAGCAATACGGTGGTGCCGGGTTGAATTACGTTTGTTATGGTTTGATCGCGCGTGAAGTCGAGCGCGTCGATTCCGGCTATCGCTCCATGATGAGCGTGCAATCCTCGCTGGTGATGACCCCCATCAATGCCTTCGGCACCGAAGCGCAGAAACAGAAATACCTCCCCAAGCTGGCCAGCGGCGAATGGATCGGTTGCTTCGGCCTGACCGAACCCAACCACGGTTCCGATCCCGGCAGCATGATCACCCGCGCGCGCAAGGTGGACGGGGGTTACAGCCTGTCCGGCAGCAAGATGTGGATCACCAACAGCCCGGTGGCCGATGTCTTCGTGGTGTGGGCCAAGGATGACGAAGGCGAGATTCGCGGCTTCATCCTCGACAAGGGGGCCAAGGGCTTGTCGGCACCGGCCATCCACGGCAAGGTCGGCCTGCGTTCTTCCATCACCGGGGAAATCGTGATGGACAACGTCTTCTGTCCGGAGGAGAACGCCTTCCCCGATGTGCGCGGATTGAAGGGGCCCTTCACCTGCTTGAACAGCGCGCGTTACGGCATCGCCTGGGGCGCGCTGGGCGCAGCCGAAGACTGCTACGAACGCGCGCGCCGCTACACCATGGAGCGCCAGCAGTTCGGCCGTCCGCTGGCGGCCAACCAGTTGGTGCAGAAGAAGCTGGCCGACATGCTCACCGAAATCTCGCTGGGCCTGCAAGGCTGCCTGCGCCTGGGACGCCTGAAGGATGAGGGATATTCCGGTATCGAGCAGACCTCGATCATGAAGCGCAACAGCTGCGGCAAGGCACTGGACATCGCCCGCATGGCGCGCGACATGATGGGCGGCAACGGTATCTCCGACGAGTTCGGCGTGGCGCGTCACCTGGTGAACCTGGAAGTCGTGAACACCTATGAGGGCACGCATGATGTGCATGCGCTGATCCTCGGCCGCGCCATCACCGGGCTGGCAGCTTTCTCCAACTGAAGCGACATCGCCTGCAAGCCGCCTGTACGGTGGCTTGCTGGCGATCTGTTTTCTCTTCCGCTCCTCTCTCGCTACAGCACGCCCCGTTCGCGCAACGCGGCGATCTGTGCTTCTTCCATCCCCAGCAGCGACTGCAAGACTTCTCCCGTGCCTTCACCCAGGGAGGGCGGCGCCTTGCGCACCGGCAGGCGTTCGCCATCGAAGCGATAGGGCGGCGTCAGCACCTGCACGCTGCCCGCTTCTGCATGCGGATGCGTGCTGACCAGGCCGGCCGAGGTGGCGCGCGGACTGGTCAGGGCCTCATGCAGGCCCAGTACTTCACCGCAGGGAATGCCGGCCTGGTGCAGCTTGGCCAGCAGGTCGGCACGCTTGCGGGCCTTGAGTTCGCGATTGATTTCCGGGACCAGCACGTCGCGATGCTGGCCACGGCTGACATTGGTCTTGAAGCGCGCATCCTCGGCCAGGTCGGGACGGTCGATGACGCTGTGGCAGAAACGCTGGTACTGGCTGTTGGTGCCTACGGTAATGACCAGCCTGCCATCGGCCGCATCAAAGACGCCATAGGGAATGATGGAGGGATGCGCATTGCCATAGCGCGGCGGATCGTCGCCCAGGATCAGCGCTTCCAGTCCGTAATACGAGGTGATCATGACGCCGCAATCGAACAGCGCCATTTCCACGTGGCGCCCCTGTCCGGTCTGCTGGCGCTGGTACAGCGCGGCCAGCACGCCCTGGGCGGAATACATGCCGGTGAACAGGTCCACCGCCGCCACACCGAGCTTCAACGGCGGCTGGCTGGCCTCGCCATTGAGCGACATCAGCCCGGATTCGCCCTGGATCACCAGGTCATAGCCGGGCCGCGTGGCTTCGGGACCGCTGCTGTCGTAGCCGGTGATGGAGCAATACACCAGGCCGGGATTGTCGCGGCGCAGGGTTTCGTAATCGAGGCCAAATTTCTGTACGCCGCCGAACTTGAAATTCTGGATCACCACATCGCTCTTGCCGGCCAGCTGGCGCACGATATCCTGGCCTTCCTCGGTCTGCAGGTCGACGCTGATGGAGCGCTTGTTGCGGTTGACGCTGTTGAAATACGCGGTTTCGGTGGAGCCGATGCGGGTGCCCCAGTCGCGCGTGTCGTCGCCGCGTTCGGGGTGCTCGACCTTGATCACTTCGGCACCCAGGTCGCCCAGCACCATCGCACACCACGGGCCGGCCAGCACGCGCGAGAGGTCCAGTACGCGGACGCCTTCCAGCGGCAGGGATGCAGTCTGTTCAGTCATGTTGTCTCCTCATGGACGGGATGCGTATTGCGTTTTGTTCTTCTGTATTTCGTGCTTGCGCATCCCGGTAATGCTATTCGTTTGGTGTCTGCCGCAGCCGCCGGAAATCGGCGGGCCGTTTTTCGAGGAAGGCGTGAATGCCCTCGGCCGCTTCTTCTTCGCCCTGCGACAGCACCATGTGCTGCGCTTCCAGTTCCAGTTGTTCTTCCAGCGTGGCACCGTAGGCATGCTGGCACAGGTGCTTGATGCGGGCCATCGCCTGTGCCGGTCCGTCGGCCAGGGTGGCGGCCAGTTGCACGGCGGCTTGCAGTGCCTGTCCCGCCTCGGCCAGTTGATTGACCGCGCCCATGGCATGCAGGCGTTCGCCATTGAAACGCTCGCCCGACAGGCACAGCTGGGTCAGCACCTGGCGCGACAGGAATTGCGCGAGGAAGGCCGTCACGCCCCCATCGGGCGTGAGCCCGACCTTGACGTAGGCCACCGAGAACTGCGCCTGGCGCGTGCTCACCAGCAGATCGCAGGCCAGGGCCAGCGACAGCCCGGCCCCGGCCGCGCCGCCTTCGACGGCTGCAATCACCGGCTTGCTGCAGCGGCCGATATGGCGGATCAGGTCGTGCAAGCCTTCCAGTTTTGCACGCCGTTGTTGGGGTGCCATGTTGCGGCGCTGGGCCAGCAGGCGCAGGTCGCCGCCGGAGCAGAAGAAGTTGCCGCCCCCGGCCAGCACGATGGCCCCCACTTGCGGATCGGCCTGGGCCTCGTCGAGCGCGGCCGTCAGTGCCACGTACAGGTCGGCGTTGAGGGCATTGCGCGTGGCCGGATCGTGATTGATGAGCACGCGCACCGCGCCGCGCTGCTCGCAGAGGACCTCGCTCATGCCGCTACTTCGCGGCCCAGCGCGATGTAGCGTTGCAGGTGGTGGTCCTCGTCGCCGAGCTGGTGATCGATCATCACCAGGCGCTTGGCGTAATGCGACAGCGGCAGTTCCCAGGTCATGCCGATGCCGCCATGCAGCTGGATCGATTCTTCGGCCACCAGCGTGCCGATGCGGCCGATGCTGAATTTGGCCGCCGACAAGGCGCGTTCGCGCGTGAGGCGGTCGGCGTCCAGGGCAGCAGCGGCATTGATGACCGCCGAGCGCGCCTGTTCCACTTCCAGCAGCAGGTCGGCCATGCGGTGCTGCAGGGCCTGGAAGCTGCCGATGGGCAGGCCGAACTGCTTGCGGGTGCGCAGGTAATCGAGCGTGGCTTCCTTGGCCACTTCCATCGCGCCCAGCGCTTCAGCGCACAGGGCCAGCACGCCGCGTCCGAGGATACGTTCGAGCAGCGCAGCACCATCGCCTGGGCTGCCCAGCAAAGCGTCGGCGGGCAGGGCGGCATCCTGCAGCAGCAGGTCGGCTACGCGGCCACCGTCGATGGTGTCGCTGCCGTGCAATTGCAGGCCCGCCGTATCGGCCGGGATCAGGAACAGCGAGATGCCGTCAGTGTCATCGGTGGCGCCGCTGGTGCGCGCCGAGACCAGGAATACATCGGCCGCTTCCGCGTGCACCACGACCGCCTTGTGCCCTTGCAGACGCCAGCTTCCATCGGCCGATTGCGTGGCGCGCGTGGCCACGTGCGTGGGCGCGTAGTGGCTGTCGGCTTCTTCATGGGCCAAGGCGGCCAGCGTCTGGCCGGCGATGATCGTTCCCAGCAGGGCTTTCTGTGCGGGCGTGCCGGCGGCGGCGATGGCCTCGCCCACCAGAATGGCGCTGCCCAGCAAGGGCTCCAGCAGCAGGCCGCGGCCGATCTCTTCAAACACCACGGCGATGTCGAAACCGCCCCCGCCGTAGCCGCCATCTTCCTCGCGGAAGAGCGCGCCGATCACGCCCATCTCTGCCAGCTGCGACCACATGTCGCGGCTCATGCCGGGTGCGGATTGCAGCAGGTGCTTGCGGGCTTCAAAACCATACTGTTCGGTAATGAGACGGCGCAGGCTGTCGGCCAGCATGCGCCGTTCTTCGGTGTGCTCGAAATTCATGGGCGTTTCCTCACAGGCCAAGGATCATCTTGGAGATGATGTTCTTCTGGATTTCATTGGAGCCGCCGAAGATCGACAGCTTGCGATTGTTGAAGTAATGCGCGGCCGCTCCGGCAGCGGCTTCCGGACCCAGCGTGCCGCCGTCGTGACCTTCTTCCAGCGAATGCCACTGATACGGGCGCGCATAAGGACCCATGGCGCGGCGGGTGAGGGCGGTGATTTCTTGGCGGATCTCGGTGCCGCGTATCTTGAGCATGGAGCTTTCCGCACCGGGCGCACCACCGCCGGCGACCGCCGAGATGACGCGCAGGTTGGTGGTCTTCATGTTCTCCAGATCGATTTCCACGCGGGCCATACGGGCCGCGAAGAGCGGATCGTCAGCCAGCGGACGGCCATGGCTGCGTTGCGTGGCGGCGATGTTCTTCAAGCGTTGCAGCGCGGCCACCGAGAAGCCGATGCCGGCGATGTTGGTGCGCTCATAGGTCAGCAGGTACTTGGCGCAGCTCCAGCCGCGATCTTCCTCGCCGACCAGGTTTTGTACCGGCACGCGCACATCGGTGAAGAAGACCTCGTTGACTTCGTGCTCGCCATCCAGCGTGATGATGGGGCGCACTTCCACACCCGGGGCGTTCATGTCGATGAGCAGGAAGCTGATGCCTTCCTGCTTCTTGGCCTCGCGGTTGGTGCGTACCAGGCAGAAAATCATGTTGGCGTAGTGGCCCAGCGTGGTCCAGGTCTTCTGGCCGTTGACGATGTAATGATCGCCGTCGCGTACCGCATGCGTCTTCACGGCCGCCAGGTCGGAACCCGCGCCCGGCTCCGAATAGCCCTGGCACCACCAGTCCTCGCCATTGAGGATGCGCGGCAGCCAATACTGCTTCTGCGCTTCGTTGCCGTACTTGATCAACACCGGCCCCAGCATGTTGACGCCGAAGGGCACCACGCGCGGCGCATGCGCCAGGCAACACTCATGTTCGAAGATGAATTTCTCGATCACGGTCCAGCCGGTGCCGCCATATTCCTTGGGCCAGTGATTGGCCAGCCAGCCGCGCTCGTTGAGGATGGCATGCCATTGTTCCATCTCGTCGCGGCTCAGGTGCTTGCCGCTGGCCACCTTGTCAGACAAGGCCTTGGGCAGCTTCTCGGCGAGGAAGGCGCGCACGCTGTCGCGGAAGGCTTCTTCGGCCGGGGTGAAATTCAGATCCATTCCAGTCTCCTTGGGGATGCGGCGAAGCGACGCTGCGCTTCAATAGATTTCAAACAGGCCGGCCGCGCCCATGCCGCCGGCGATGCACATGGTCACCACGGCATAGCGCGCACCGCGCCGCTTGCCCTCGATGAGTACGTGGCCGGCCAGGCGCGCGCCGGTCATGCCGAAGGGATGGCCGATGGAAATGGCGCCGCCGTTGACGTTGAGCAGTTCTTCCGGAATGCCCAGGCGTCGCTGGCAGTACAGGGCCTGCGAGGCGAAGGCTTCGTTGAGTTCCCACAGGCCGATGTCTTCCATGCGCAGGCCGTGCCGCTGCAGCAGGCGCGGTACCGCAAAGACCGGGCCGATGCCCATTTCATCGGGCTCGCAACCGGCCACGGCAAGACCACGGAACGCGCCCAGTACCGGCAACCCCGCGCGTTCTGCAGCGCGTGCTTCCATCATCACGCAGGCCGAAGCGCCGTCGGAGAGCTGCGAGGAATTGCCTGCCGTGATGAACTTGTCCGCGCCCATCACCGGGGCCAGCTTGGCCAGTGCCTCATAGGTGGTGCCGGGACGGTTGCAGTTGTCGGCCTCCACCGTCACCTCGCGCAGGCTGGTCTGGCCGCTGGCCTTGTCGGTCACTTGCATGGTGGTGGTGCAGGCCACGATCTCGTCGCGGTAGCGTCCGGCTTCCTGCGCTTCGGCGGTCTTGCGCTGGCTGGCTTCGGAGAAGCGGTCCTGGTCTTCGCGCGAGATGCCGTAGCGCGCGGCCACGATGTCGGCGGTCTCGATCATGGGCAGGTAGAGGTCGGGCTTGTGCTCGACGATCCACGGGTCCATGCCGCTGTCGCCGCTATCGGTGGCGCTGCGGCTGCGGATCTGCGAGATGCTTTCAACACCGCCTGCGATCATGGCATCGGCGCCATCGACCACGATGCGGCCTGCGGCCATCGCAATGGCTTGCAGGCCCGACGCACAGAAACGATTGACGGTGGTGCCGGCGATACTGATGGGCAGCCCTGCACGCACGATGGCCTGGCGCGCGATGTTGCGGCCGGTGGTGCCTTCCGGATAGCCGCAGCCGAGGATGGCATCCTCGATCTGGCCCGGATCGATGCGCGCACGTTCGACGGCGGCGCGCACGGCGAAGGCCGCCAGGGTCGGGCCGGACGTGACGTTGAATTCGCCGCGATGGGCCTTGGTCAAGGGAGTACGCGCAGTGGATACGATGACGGCTTCCCGCATCATGGAATTCTCCTGGAAGGATGGTGCAAGGGGGAGACCGCCAAGGCGCGCGGTCTCCGCGGAGTTCGGTCGATCGGTCAGCCGGCCTGGTTCAGCGATTCAAAATTGGCGCCGCGTTCGACCAGTTCCACCAGCAGCGGCGAGGGCGTCCAGAACAGCGGGTCTTCGGCGGCAAAGGCGCGGATGTCCGCCAGCACATTGGGCAGGCCGACCATGTCGGCGTATTTCATCGGACCGCCACGATGGCGCGGGAAACCGTAGCCATAGAGGAAGGTGACATCCACATCCAGCGGACGCAGCGCAATGCGCTGGTGCACGACATTGGCACCTTCATTGATCATGGCCGCCAGGTAGCGGCGCTGGATGTCTTCCTTGCTGAAGCTGCGCGGGGTGATGCCGGCACGCGCACGTTCTTCGTCGATGAGCGCGAGCACTTCCGGGTCCGGCGCGCCGCTGCGCGGTCCATCCGGATAGCGATAGAAACCGCGTCCGCTCTTCTGGCCGAACCAGCCGCGCTCGCACAGGCGGTCGGCAATGTGGACGTAGCGCGCACGCGGATCGCGCGTGGCGGCGCGGCGCTTGCGGGTGGCCCAGCCAATGTCGCCACCGGCCAGGTCCACCACCTGGTACGGCCCCATGGCAAAACCGAAGTCGCGCACGGCAGCATCGATCTCATAGGGCGACGCGCCATCTTCCATCAGGGCATCGGCCGCCTGACGATACACG
The DNA here is from genome assembly GCF_057961335.1 of Herbaspirillum sp. Her4. Classification (NCBI taxonomy): domain Bacteria; kingdom Pseudomonadati; phylum Pseudomonadota; class Betaproteobacteria; order Burkholderiales; family Oxalobacteraceae; genus Herbaspirillum; species Herbaspirillum sp. Her4. The sequence continues at coordinate 2,360,009 of NZ_CM176330.1, forward strand.
GCCAGGATGCGATTGCCGATGAAGCCATCGCAGACCCCGGCGCGCACCGGCACCTTGCGCAGGCGCTTGGCCAGTTCGAAAGCGGTGGCCACCACATCGGCGGCGACCTGGCGCGGCACCACGATTTCCAGCAGCTTCATCACATTGGCCGGCGAGAAGAAATGCAGGCCGATCACGTCCGCCGGACGGGAGATGCTGGCGGCGATCGCATCGATGTCGAGGTAGGACGTGTTGGTCGCCAGCACGGCACCGGGCTTGCAGACGCGGTCCAGTTCGGCGAAGACGGCTTGCTTCACCGTCAGATCTTCGAAGACGGCTTCGATCACTACATCGGCGGCGGACAAGTCTTCATAACGGGTGCTGCCCTGCAAGCGCGCCAGTACCGCATCGCGGGCCTCTTGCGTGAGACGGCCCTTGGCCACCTGGGCGTCGTAAGTTTTTTCCACATGGCCGCGTCCACGTGCGAGCGCTTCGTCGTCGCGTTCGATCATGGTCACCGGCAAACCGGCATCGAGCACCGCCACGGCAATGCCCGCACCCATGGTGCCGCCGCCGACCACGCCGATCTGTTCGATGCGGCGCGGCTGGGCGTTGCGGGTCTCTGGGGCTTTCTGCACTTCGCGTTCGGCAAAGAAGGCGTGGATCAGGCCGGCGCGTTGCGGGCTGTCCAGGCATTGCAGGAAGAACTGGCGTTCCAGTGCGAGTCCTTCCTCGAAGGGGAGAGTGGTGGCGCCTTCCACCGCATCGATGATCTTGTGCGGGGAGAACAGGCCGCGCGATTTCTTGCCGGCCTCGGCGCGTGCGGCCGCAATGGCCGCTTGCGTGGCGGCGGTATCAGCCAGCCCTTTGCCATCGCGGCTGCGGCGTACCGGGGCGTGCGTGTCGAGCAGGGCCTGCAGTTCGCGCAGGCCGGCCGCGCGTGCCTGGTGGGCGCTGTCGCCCTCGGCCAACTGGTCTACCAGACCGAGCGAAAGGGCTTCCTTGGCGCTGAGATGGCGTCCCGTCAGCATCATCTCCAGCGCGGCCTGCGCACCGATCAGGCGCGGCGTGCGCTGGGTGCCGCCGGCACCGGGCAGCAGGCCCAGTTGTACTTCGGGCAATCCCAGGCGGGCGTTGCCGAGGGCCACGCGGTAATGCGCAGCCAGCGCCACTTCCAGCCCGCCGCCCAGGGCCGCGCCGTGGATGGCCGCCAGCACCGGCTTGTTGCAGGCCTCGATGCGATTGCACAGTTCGGTCAGCAGGGGCGATTGCGGCGGCTTGCCGAATTCGCGGATGTCGGCCCCGCCGATGAAGTTGCGGCCCGCGCCGGTCACCAGGATGGCGGTCACGTCGGCATCGGCCTCGCCTTCCTCGATGGCGGACATCAGGCCCCGGCGCACCGCCACCCCCAGCGCATTGACCGGCGGGTTGTCGATGGTCACCACCAGGATGGCACCTTCACGCGCCAGATGGACCGGGGGCGTTTCGCCCGCCGCCGTGGATTGCTTGGACATGCAGCAGTCTCCTGTTCTAGTTGGTTCGCATAGCGAAACTCAAGTTCGCAAATGGCTTTTGTCGGCAACGATACCGCATTTGCGCCGGATGTGTAAACCGTGCATACCGCAGCGGCCCGATCTGCACAATTGTTAGTAAGGTTCACGCGGGGCGGGCGTTTGCGGCCGATGGCGAAAAAGGCAGGTTGAGCCGGGGGCCTCCTTTGGCGCTGTTGAAACGCCACATCCGGACTGCTTGTTTTGCACAGCGGAACACACGTTCGCAAATAATTGACACTGCGATTTCAGGTGTGTACATTCCACAGCCAATGAGGGGCGACGTGACCATGCGGCACGGCCCTGCCACGCGGAGATGTGACGGATGGATGAGATTGTGTCGTTCAAGGGTGAGGATGAGAGCCACGACCGGCAGTTCGTCAATGCCCTGGCGCGTGGACTGGAGATCCTGCGGTGCTTCCGCCCCGGGGAGATCTACCTCACCAACACCGAACTGGCCAAGCGCACCGGCCTGCCCAAGCCGACCATCTCGCGTCTGACGCACACCCTGACCCGGCTGGGCTATCTCGAATATTCCGAAGACCAGGGCCGCTATCAACTCGGCTCCGGCGTGCTCGCCCTCGGCTACTCACTCCTCTCCGGCATGGATGTGCGCAAGCTGGCGCGTCCGGCCATGCAGGAGCTGGCCGACTATTCGCAATGCAATGTGGCGCTGGGCATCCGCGATCGCCTCAGCATGGTCTACATCGAAGCCACGCGCGGCCAGTCCGCCGTGACCTTGCGCCGCGATGTCGGCTCGCGCATTCCGCTGGCCACCACCTCCATGGGCCGCGCGCTGCTGTGCGCCTTGCCCCAGAACGAACGCGATTTCCTGATGGACCACATCCGCCTGCGCAATGAAGAGCAATGGCCCAAGGTCAAGGCCGGCATCGAGCAGGCCTTCAAGGATTACCAGGATCATGGTTTCTGCATTTCGGTTGGCGAATGGGAAAAGACCATCAGCGCCGTGGGCGTGCCCATGATCGATGCCAACGAAGAAAAGATCATGGCCTTCAATTGCGGCGGCCCGGCGTTCATGCTGACGCGCGAGATGCTGATGGAAGACCTCGGCCCGCGTCTGGTGAACGTGGTGCGCACGGTGGAAGCGAGCATGGGCCGCCACTGAGCGGCAGGCAGCAACGAACAGGTTACAACGAGCAACAACGAGCACGGAGACAGACGCGCCGCCATGCCGCAGGCATGACCGGTGCGCAGCAAGGCAGTACCGCAGGTCCATCACAACAAAAAACAGAAGTCAGCGCCATCGGGGTCATGCAGACCCGTTTCAGCCATGGGTGTCCGGTGCTGTCCGGCCGGGATGCGCACGTTCGCAGGCAGCGTCGTGCGCCTGGCATCCATCGCTGAAGCGGGACGTCCCCGGCCAGGACAGACATCAACATCACTCAGATTCACTCAGAGGAAAAAGGTGGAGACAATGACGAACAAGCATCAAGGCATCAAGCGACTGGCCCTGCTGGCCTGTATCGCCTCGGCACTGGCCGGTGGCGCGGGCAGCGCGGCCGCCGACGAACTCAAGGTCGGCGTGGAAATTCCGCTGACCGGCAGCCTGGCACGCGTGGGCTCGGGCATGCAGGAGGGCATCAACGTGGCGGCTGATGTCTTCAACAAGACCAACGGCAAGCACAAGATCAAGCTGGTCACCATCGATGACGAATCGGCGCCGGCCAAGGCGATTGCCGCCGTCGAGAAGCTGGCCGGCGAAGGCGTGCTGGCCATCACCGGTGGCTACGGCTCCAACAACATCGCACCGGCTGCCGATGCGGCAGGCAAGGCCGGACTGGTCTACATGACCTCCGGCGGCGTGGACGACAACCTGGTCAACAGCGGCCGCAAGAACTTCTTCCGCATCAACAACGTGGCCGGCTACCAGAAGGCCATGGTGGGCCTGCTCGACGACATGAATGCACGCTCGGTCTCCATCGTCTATTCCACCAAGGAAGCCACGGCGGCGCTGGCCAAGGACCTGGAAAAAGCCTGGGGTGCCAAGGGACTGAAGGTGACCTCGCACGCCTTCGATCCGGCCATCAGCGACTTCAAGCCCATCGTCAACAAGATCAAGCTGCAGGACAAGCCGGAAGTCATCGCCATGATCGGCTACGAGAATGACTACGTCGGCATCCTGCGCGCAGCGCGCGTGTTGAAGCCGGCGGTCAAGGCCATGGTCGGCGTGTGGTCGCTGGCCACCCCGAAGATGGCGCAGGACTTCCCGGACCTGGTGCCCAATGTGTATGGCACGGCGCTGCTGCCGTATCCGGCGCAGTTCACCACGGCTGATGGCAAGCTCTTTGAAGAAACCTATCGCCGCCTCTACAAGAAGGACCCTGACTACCTGGGCCAGTTCGGTTACGTGCAATCGATGCTGCTGTTCGAAGCCATCGCCCGCGCCGCCGACAAGGGCACGCTCAAGAAGGATGGCGTGGCCGAAGAAATGCGCAAGACCGATCGTGAAACCCTGATCGGCCGCGTGCAGTTCGGTGCCAATGGCGACAACCTGAACTTCACCCACCACATGGGCCAGCACCAGGGCGACAAGGTCGCCATCGTCTGGCCCAAGGCGGCCGCTACCAACAAGATGAATTATCCGGCCGTGCCCTGGTAATGCCCGGGCGGCGCGCACGCTGCACGGGCATGCGCGCCGTTGCCCACTCCAACGGAATGCAGACATGAATGAACTGATACTGCAAGCCCTGTACTCGGGGCTGCTGCAGGGGGGCTCCTACGCTCTCATTGCCTTGGGCCTGGCGCTGGTGTTCGGTGCCATGCGGGTCATCAACCTGGCGCAGGGCGAGCTGGTATTGCTGGCGGCTTACATCGCCTACTCGGTGGAATCGGGCTTGGGCCTGAACCCGGTACTGGCCATTCCCATCGCGCTGGTGGTGGTGTGCCTGACCTCGGCCATCGTGTATTTCGTGGTCAGCCGCATCAAGAAGGACCGCGAGATCAATTCGCTCATCCTCACCTATGGCATCGGCGTCATCCTCACCAACGGCATGCTGCTGATCTGGAAGGCCGACATCCGTTCCACCAGTTCCGAATGGCTGCAGGAAGCCTTCGTGCTCGGCCCCTTCTACAGCATGCGCAGCGAAGTGCTGTTCTTCGGCGTGAGCCTGCTGATGATGGCTGCGCTCTGGTGGTGGCTCTCGCGCAGCTGGTATGGCCGTGCGGTGCGCGCCGTCTCCAGCAACCGCGATGCGGCCAAGCTCATGGGCATCAATCCCGGCTATACCGAACTGGTGTCCTTCATCGTGGCGGGCATCCTGGCGTCCTTCGCCGGGGTGGCCTTGTTCAGTTACGGTGTTATCAGCCCAGCTTATGGCGGAGTGCTCACGGTCAAGGCTTTCATTATTACTGTATTGGCCGGTGTGGGTTCGATTCCGGGCGTGCTGATCGGCGCGATCCTGCTCGGCGTGGCCGAGGCGCTGACCGTGACCCTGGCCAGCTCGGCCCTGCAGGAACTGGCGGGCATGGGCTTGTTCCTGCTGGTGCTGTTCATCATGCCCAACGGCTTGTTCGGCGTGCGCGCAAGAAGGGGATGAGATCATGACGATGAACAAGAACAAGCTGTCCGCATTGCTGCTGCCCTTGCTGCTGATCGGCGCACCGCTGCTGCTGGCGCAGGACCATTACGTGATGAGCCTGCTGGTGGCCTCGATGGTCATCGGCGGCATCGCGCTGTCGTGGGCGCTGCTGGGCAACCTGGGGGGCATGATCAGTTTCGGTCACGCGGCTTTCTTTGGTGTGGGCGCTTATACCTCGGCGGTATTGAGCATGAAATTCGGTGTGCCGGTATTGCTGGGTTTGCTGCTGGGCGGTGTCGGTGCACTGATTGCGGCACTGGCGATGCTGCCGGTATTGCGCCTGCGCGGTCCGTATTTCGCGCTGGCGATCCTGGCGTATGCACACATCTTCCGCATCCTGGCCACCGAGTGGACTTCGATGACCGGCGGCTCGGGCGGGCTCTCCAACATTGCGCGCCTGCCGACGGTGATGGGCGTGGACCTGTCGAGCAAGATCGGTGCGTATTTCGTGATCCTGCTGATCGTGGCGGTGTTCGCACTGGTGTATGCGCGGGTACGCGAGAGCCACTATGGATTGGCCCTGCGCGCCATGCACGAGAGCGAGGACGCGACCCGCGTGGTGGGCGTCAACAGCACCGTGCTCAAGGGCATGATGCTGCTGCTGTCGGCTTTCATGTGCGGCGTGGTCGGTGCCTTCAATGCGCACTACATCAGCTTCCTGGAACCGGACTATGCCTTCAGCGCCCTGTGGGTCACCATCCCCATCGTGGCTGCCATTTTCGGAGGTTATCGCAGCATCACCGGACCGGTGGTCGGGGCGGTGGTGGTCTACCTGCTGGATCAGCTGGTGTTCAAGAACATCATCCCTTCCGGCCATCAACTGGTGCTGGGGGCCTTGCTGGTGGCGATGATCGTCTTCAGTCCGGACGGCTTGCTGCCGCTGCTGCGCAAGCTGGGCAAAGGCAAATCCGCAGGAGGCAAGCATGCTGCAACTTGAAAAAGTCTCGGTGCGCTTCGGCGGCCTGACGGCGGTCGATGAAGTCACGCTGCAGGTCGGCACCGGCGACGTGGTCGGTCTGGTCGGTGCCAATGGCGCGGGCAAGACCACGCTCTTCAATGCCATCTCCGGACTGGTGCGTCCGACCAGCGGCAGTATCCGCTTCAATGGCGCCGACATCCTGCACGCGCCGCTGCACCGCCGTGCGCGTCTGGGCATCGGCCGCACCTTCCAGATTCCGCAGCCCATGCATGAACTGACGGTGCGGCAGAACCTGATCGTGGCGCAGCGCTTTGCCGCCGGCAAGGTGGATGCAGCCAAGATCGACGAAGTGCTGGCCTTCACCGGCCTGGCCGAAAAAGCCGAGCGCGATGCCGCCACCGAACTGGCGCTGACCGAACTGAAAGCGCTGGAAGTGGCCAAGGCGCTCGCCACCCAGCCCAAGCTGCTGCTGCTCGACGAAGTGCTGGCCGGGCTGGAGACCAATGGCAAGCGCCGCTTCATGCAGATGCTCAAGGGCCTGCATGAGGCCTTTGCCGTTGGCATCGTCATCATCGAACACGACATCGAGACCATCAGCAACCTGTGTCCGCGCGTGGCCGTGCTCAACTTCGGCCAGCTCATCGCCGAGGGTGCGCCGGCGCAGGTGTTCAATGATCCGGCAGTCATCAAGAGTTATACGGGAGCGTGAATGCTTGAAGTCACCAACCTGCGCGCCGGCTACGGTGCCATCAATGTGCTGTGGGATGTCTCGCTGACAGTGGGGCAGGGCCAGCTGACCACCATCATCGGGCCCAACGGTGCCGGTAAAACCACGCTGCTGCGCGCCATCATGGGCCTGATCCCGATCGGGCAGGGGCAGGTCACGCTGGAGGGCAAACTGCTCAATGGCATGCCGACCTGGGAGATGTCCAAGGTCTCGATGGCGATGATCCCGGAAGGGCGGATGATCTTCCGCGCCATGAGCATCGAGGAAAACCTCATCGTCGGTGCCTTCGCCCCGCAGCACCGGGCACGCGTGAAGGACAACCTGGAGCGCGCCTACACCATGTTCCCAAAGCTGCGCGAACGTCGCCGCCAGCTGGCCGGGTCACTCTCCGGGGGCGAGGCGCAGATGCTGGCGATGGCGCGCGGGCTGATGTCCGAGCCGAAGCTGCTCATCATCGACGAACCCTCGCTGGGACTGGCCCCGGTGGTGGTCAACGAACTCTTCGAAATCCTGGCGCGATTGAAGGCAGAGGGCCGCACCATCATCCTGGTGGAACAGAACACCGAACGCGCCGTGGGCGTGGCCGATCACGTCTACCTGATGCAGGGCGGCAAGGTGATCCTGTCGGAGAAGGCCAGCGAGGTGGCGCTGGATCATCTGCATGATCTTTATTTCGCACGATGAGGCCATGACGGCGCGCTGCGGCTGACCGGTGTGCGCCAGCGTGAAGTTTTGTCCCAAAACAAAACGCCCCGCCGTCTCACGACAGCGGGGCGTTGTTCATGCTACCTGCGGGACTCAGGCCTTGGACTTGCCGTCCTGTGCCTTGGCCGCTGCCAGCGCGGTCATGTTGATGACACGGCGCACGGTGCTCGACGGGGTCAGCACGTGCACGGGAGCGGCCGTACCCAGCAGGATGGGGCCGATGGTGGTGCCCTGGCCGCTGCTGGTCTTCAAGACGTTGAAGAGAATGTTGGCGGCATCCAGGTTGGGGCAGACCAGCACGTTGGCAGCACCCGTCAGGCCGCTGTCGGCCAGGCCCGCATTGTTGCGGATCTTTTCCGACAGGGCGGCGTCGCCGTGCAGTTCACCGGCGGATTCGACCTCCGGTGCCAGCTTCTTGAAGGCTTCATGCGCGGCAGCCATCTTGCGGGCCGAGGGACGCGAGGAGCTGCCATGGTTGGAGTGCGACAGGAAGGCCACCTTCGGCGGCACACCAAAGCGCGCCACTTCTTCGGCGGCTGCCTTGGCGATGCGCGCCAGCTGCTCGGCGTCCGGCGTGTCGTTGACGTAGGTGTCGGTGATGAAGAGCGTCTGTTCCGGCAGCAGCACGGCATTCAGGGCGGCGAATTCCTGCGCGCCGTCCTTGAGGCCAATCACCTTTTCCACATGGGCCAGGTGGCCGTCGTAGTTGCCATCCAGGCCGCACAGCATGGCGTCGGCGTCACCGGCCTTGACCATCAGCGCCGCCAGCAGGCTGCCGCTGGCGCGCACGTCGGCTTCGCTGCCGTCCTTGTACTGGGCGGCGTACTGCGCCACGCGGGCGTCGCTGGCCGGGTCGATCACTTGCACGTTCTGGCCGATCTTGATGCGCAGGCCAGCCTTCTTGATGCCGGCTTCGATGGCGGCGGGCTGGCCGACCAGGATCGGTGCGGCCAGGCCTTCGTCGGCCACGAACTGCACGGCGCGCAGCACGCGCTCATCCTGGCCATCGGCGTAGACCACGCGTTGCGGCGCGACCTTGGCGGTGTTGAAGACGGGCTGCATGAACATGCCGGTCTGGTAGATGAAGCGGGTCAGTTCTTCACGGTAGGCGGCGTAGTCCTTGATGGGACGGGTCGCCACGCCGGACTCGGCAGCCGCCTTGGCCACGGCCGGGGCGATCTTCAGAATCAGGCGCGAATCGAACGGGGTCGGGATCAGGTAGTCGGCACCAAACACCAGTTCCTTGCCGGGGTAGGCGGCGCTGACTTCGGCGCTGGTCTCGGCCTTGGCCAGGTCGGCGATCTCGCGCACGCAGGCCAGCTTCATGGCTTCGGTGATCTTGGTGGCACCGCAGTCCAGCGCGCCACGGAAGATGTAGGGGAAGCACAGCACGTTGTTGACCTGGTTCGGGTAGTCCGAACGGCCGGTGGCGATGATGCAGTCCGGACGGACCGACTTGGCCAGCTCGGGGCGGATTTCCGGTTCCGGGTTGGCCAGCGCCAGGATGATGGGCTTGTCGGCCATGGTCTTGACCATCTCCGCGGTCAGCACGCCAGGGGCCGAGCAGCCCAGGAAGACGTCGGCACCGTTGACCACGTCGGCCAGGGTGCGCGCTTCGGTCTTGATGGCGTAGCGCTGCTTGGAGGCGTCCAGGCCACCGGGGCGGCCTTCATAGATGACGCCCTTGCTGTCGACCATGTAGACGTTCTCGCGCTTCACCCCCAGGCCGATCATCACTTCCACGCAGGCGATGGCGGCTGCGCCCGCGCCGGAGACGGCGATCTTGACGGCGCCGATGTCCTTGCCGACCAGTTCCAGGCCGTTCAGCAGGGCAGCCGAGGAGATGATGGCGGTACCGTGCTGGTCATCGTGGAAGACCGGGATGTTCATGCGGGCCGAGAGCTTCTGCTCGATGTAGAAGCATTCCGGGGCCTTGATGTCTTCCAGGTTGATGCCGCCCAGGGTCGGCTCCAGTGCGGCGATGATCTCGACCAGCTTGTCCGGGTCGTTCTCGGCCAGTTCGATGTCGAACACGTCGACGCCGGCAAATTTCTTGAACAGGCAGCCCTTGCCTTCCATCACCGGCTTGGAGGCCAGCGGACCGATGTTGCCCAGGCCCAGCACGGCGGTGCCGTTGCTGATGACGGCCACCAGGTTGCCGCGCGAGGTGTAGTCGAAGGCCTTCAGCGGGTCGGCTTCGATGTCCAGGCAGGGATAGGCCACGCCCGGCGAATAGGCCAGCGACAGGTCGCGCTGGTTCGACAGCGGCTTGGTGGGGCGGACTTCGATCTTGCCGCGCGACGGGGTGCGGTGGTATTCGCGGGCGGCGTCACGCAGGAGTTGCTCGGCGGCAGAAATTTGTTGGGTCATGGTCTGGTTGAGGGATGAAAAACGGTCTTGAAAAAGCGGTCTGCGCAACGACTTGCGTTGCTGCGGCCAGCTTGTACTGTTCTGGTTTCCTGGTCTTGAATGCGGCGGGCCGATCGGGAAGGATGGTGTTTCTCGTCGGTCCGGAGTGGGGTACGGAAAGCGGCCTCCAGTGATGGTGGCCGATAGTCCGCGCCTGCCTCCGCCTGCTCCGGGCTTGTGGCCGCCGGAACGGGTGCGGGGAGGGGGATATTACCTAAAAATTCACGCTTCGGGTTTTTTGCGGCCATGCCGTTTGATATCAAGGGGGCGCCGGTGGCTGTTACAAGCTGTTTCCAAGTTGACGATTGTTGACACAAATCTGCAAGCAAGGCGCGCGCATAATGCCATTGAGCCTGCTGATGAGTCTGATGCCAGTCATCGGTGGGAGCGGTTGGACGCGTTGTGTCTACAGTCTGCGTTTCAATCGCGATTCAATCGTGTTCATCGTTTTTTTGATTTTTCATCTTCGTTGGGAGCGTCATCATGAGTCCGCAAGAAACCCAAGCCCTTCAGGATTTTCTCCAGCAACTGACGCAGGTGCAGGGCATCAGCAAGGATGCCCAGGCCGATGCCATGATCCAGGCGGCGGTGGCGCGTCAGCCGGATGCGGCGTATCTGCTGGTGCAACGGGCCTTGTTGATGGAGCAGGCCCTCAACGCGACCAAGGCCCAGGTGGCAGCCCTGCAGAATCAGGTGCAGTCGTTGCAGGCCAATGCCGCAGGCGGCGCGCGGAGTTCTGGCTTTCTCGATGGCAACGCCTGGGGCAACGCGCCCGCGGCAGCCTCGGCACGTCCGCAGCCTGCGGCCCCGGCTTATATGCCGGCCCCTGCACAGCCTTATCCCGCACCCCAGCAGGCCGTGCCTGCCTATCAGGCAGCCCCGGCGGCAGCGCCTTCGTCCGGGTTCTTTGGCGGCGGCATGGGCAGCATGCTGGGCACGGTGGCGGCGACCGCAGCGGGCGTGGCCGGTGGCGCCTTCCTGTATCAAGGCATCGAGCACCTCTTCAATGGCAACAGCGGATCGGGACTGGCGCACCAGAACGGCTTGAGCGCGCCGGTGGAAAATATCGAGAACACTACCGTCAACAACTATTACGGCAATGATGGGGACCGCAAATCGGATTTCGCCAGCAATGACAGTGGCAGCGACTCCGGCAGCAGCAGCGATCTTGCCGATCTGAGCAATTTCGATGTGGATGACGGCGGGGGATACGACGATACCCTGGTGTAAGCCGCAATCCCCCTCTGAGAAGCCTGCGCGAGCAGGCTTTTTTTACGCCCCGCTTTTCCGTAGGCGCATTCCCGCGTCGTGGGTATGTCCTGATCTCGCTTGACTTCAAGCAGTACGCTACCTATGATGCGCATACATCGATGCATATGCATTGTTTTGTGCGATCCCCGGCGCGGCCTCGTTGACGCCGGATTGTCATCCCTCGCCAACCGGATTCCCCATGAGCAAGGACATCTGCACCTGCGCCCCCCTGCGTCGTCTCACCCGCAGGATCACCATCATCTATGACCATCACCTGCAGGACAGCGAACTGAGCATCACCCAGTATTCGTTGTTGAGCCGCATCGGCCGCAAGGGACCGATCGCCAACATCGTGCTGGCGCAGGACATGGGCATGGACCGCAGCACCCTGAGCCGCACCCTGAAACCCCTGGTGGCCGCCGGCTGGATCGAGACCGTCGACCTGCCCGACGATGCCCTGCTGGACAAGCGCTCCTTCGCCCTGCAACTCTCCCGCTCCGGCCGCGCCAAGCTGGAGGAAGCCCGGCCGCGCTGGCGGCGTGCCCAGGACGAGATCGACCGCCGTCTCGGTCCCAAGCTCGCGCGCGAATTCAATGACCTCATCGAAGATGCCTATGCCCGCCTGCAGGACGCCTGACGCGCCAGCAGGCCCGGTTTGAAGCTGCAATGAACCTTGCTTCACCCGACGATTCGCTCCCACCCATCCAACAAGCTCGCACTGCCCTCCCGACAGGATCGCCATGAACAAACTGACCCAATCGCTGGCCAACGCCGTCACGCCCCGCTTCCACTATGCCTGGGTGGTGGTGGGCGTGATCTTCCTCGTGCTGCTGTGTTCGGCCGGCATCCGCGCCACGCCTTCGGTGATGATCCTGCCGCTGGAACAGGAGTTCGGCTGGAACCGCTCCACCATCTCGGTGGTGATCTCGGTCAACATCGCCTTGTATGGCCTGATCGGACCATTCTCGGCGGCAGCCATGCAGCGCTTCGGCATCCGCCGCGTGGTGCTGGGGGCGCTGGTGCTGCTGGCCAGCGGCACGGCCCTGTCGACCCTCATGCACATGCCCTGGCACATGCTGCTGTCGTGGGGTTTGCTGGTCGGTGCCGGTACCGGCGTGGCGGCCAACACTCTGGGGGCCACCATCGTCAGCCGCTGGTTCGAGACCCGGCGCGGCCTGGCCATGGGCTTGCTGACGGCCAGTGCGGCTACCGGGCAGATGGTGTTCCTGCCGTTGATGGCCTCCATGGTGGGCAGCTACGGCTGGCGCTCGGTGGCTTTCCTGGTGTCGGCGGTGGCGCTGCTGGCCATTCCGCTGGTGTGGCTGCTGCTGCCGGAAGGCCCGGCGGCCATCGGCCAGAAGATGCTCGGCCAGACCAGCGAGACCGCCGATGATGGCCGCTCCAGGCGCAATCCGTTGGCCATCGCCTTCGATGCGTTGCGCACGTCGGTGCGCATGCCGGACTTCTGGCTGCTGTTCATGAGCTTCTTCGTCTGCGGGCTCTCCACCAATGGCTACATCGGCACGCAGTTCATCGCCATGTGCAATGACTACGGCATCAATGAAGTCAAAGGCGCTTCCATCCTGGCGGCCATGGGCATGCTGGACCTGGTCGGTACCACGCTCTCGGGCTGGCTCTCGGACCGCTACAATCCGCGCGTGCTGCTGTTCTGGTATTATGGCTTGCGCGGGCTGGCGCTGATCTTCCTGCCGTACGCATTTGGCTTGCAGTATTACGGACTGGCCATCTTCGCCATCTTCTATGGCCTGGACTGGATCGCCACCGTGCCGCCGACCGTGCGCCTGGCCAATGACGTCTTCGGCCGCCTGGCCGCGCCCATCGTGTTCGGCTGGATCGTGGCCGGGCACCAGCTCGGCGCCGCTACTGCCACCACGGTGGCCGGCTACATGCGGGCGACGCTGGGCAACTACACGCTGTCGTCGATCATGATGGGCGTGGCCTGTCTGATCGGCGCGGTGCTGGTGTTGCGCATCAAGGGACATCCGGGAGCGCAGCCGCAACCGGCCAGCGCGTAAATCATTTCACCTGTGTCTTTTGGAGAAGGCCAGCTTTCTTGTGGAAGCTGGCCTTTTTTTCCTATATCGGGCATTTGGGACAATCGCGGAGACCGTCGGCAGCATGCCAGAATGCGCTCTTTCGCCAGCCGGGGCGCTGGCCCATTTTCCTCGCTCGATGATGAACAAGACTCTCCGGCTACTCCTGCCGCGCCGTCTGGCGCGGCTGCCTCTTCAGCTCGCGTTGCTCGCTTGCACGCTCTCCCTGATGCGTGGCGTGCAGGCCGCCGAAGCCCTCATGCCCGCCGTCGAAGACAAGACCCCGCTGCTGATGCCGCCGCAAGCCGCCGCACGGCCCGCCTACCTGGCACGTGCGCAGCGCCGCTTCGAGCAGGGCAGCCAGGGCAACCAGATCATCGGGCAGCTGCAGGGCGGACTGTTCTGTACCCGCAGGAACGAGATCGTCTGGAACCAGAACAGTGCCGAAGTGATGTTGCCGACCAATGCGCTGTTCCTGCGCTTTCGCAGCGAGCTGCAGCAGCATGGCTATCCGGTGCCGGCGTCCCCGGCCGAACCGCTGTTCCGGGAACAAGACGCTGCCCAGGAACGCGCCCGGCCAGCCGACTTCAACCTCCAGGTAGGCGTGGTCATCAGCCAGTTTCAGACCAATCTCTGCGCCAAGGGCGGCGACAGCTGGACCGGCGAGGCCTATCTCCGCCTGGAATGGCAGGTGTTCGCGCCGGAGCAGCGCAAGGTGATCTATCGCGGCATGAGCGAAGGCGTATTCCGTTCGCGTGAGCGCAGTCTTGATGGCAGCGTGCCGCCGATTCCGATGGAAGCCTTCGGCGCGGCGGTCCGCAATCTGCTGGCCGATCCGCGCTTTGCGCTGGCGCTGCAATCGCCCTATGACAGCGTGGCCGCGGCTGCAATTGGCGGTGCCGGCAGCGACGTTGCGCGCGCACCGGAGGCCATGCCGGCAGGCAGCCCGCTGGCCATCGACAACCAGCCCGCCGAACGGGGCAATGGCGAAATTGCCAGGGTGATGCCGGAGTTGCGTTCGGCGGTGGTCACGGTGCTGACCGAACGCGGCTCCGGTACCGGTTTCTACATCGGCAGTTCCGGCTGGCTGCTGACCAACCAGCATGTGATCGGGCAGGCGCGCGCGGTGCGGGTGCGCCTGCCGACCGGAAGAGAACTGCTTGCTGAAGTCGTGCGGGTGGATGCGGCGCGTGACATCGCGCTGCTGAAGACCGAAGCGCCGGGTGTGCGGCCGATGCCGCTGCGCATGGGCGAGCCGGGTATCGGCGAGGATGTGTATGCGCTGGGTTCTCCGCTGGGCGATGCCTTCAATACCACGCTCACGCGCGGCATCCTCAGTGGCGTGCGCAAGGTGCGCGATCTGGATTTCCTGCAGAGCGATGTGGCGATCCTGCCGGGCAGCAGCGGCGGTCCCTTGCTGGACAAGTCAGGCCAGGTGATCGGCATCACCGTGGCCGGGCTGGGGGCCAAGGGACTGGCCGGGATGAACTTCTTCATCCCGGTCGGCAGTGCCATCGAGCGCCTGCAATTGCAGTTGCAGAACCGCGATCAGCGCAAGCCCTGATCCGCTCTGCTGCTGCACGCAGCGGGCAGCAGCGTTCAATCCCACTGCGGCGCAAATCCCGGATTGGCAAGCCGCTCGCCACGGTCGAGCGCAGCGATGGCCTGCATCTCCGCCTCGGAGAGTGTCAACCGTTGCGCCTGCAGATTGGCGGCCAGGTTCTCGCGTCGGGTCGAGGAGGGGATCACCGCAAAGCCCTGCTGCAGCGACCAGGCCAGCGCCACTTGTGCGGCCGACACTCCATGGCGGGCGGCGATCTCCAGCAGCGTCGCGTCCTCCATCACCTTGCCATACGCCAGCGGCATGTAGGCCGTCAGGTGGATGCCCTTGGCACGGGCAAAATCGATCACCTTGCGGTTCTGCAGGAAGGGATGGATCTCGACCTGATTGGTGGCAATGGCTTCCGCACCGACGGCGGCGATGGCCTGCTCCATGTGCGCGATGGTGAAGTTGGAAATGCCGATCAGGCGCGTGAGCCCCTGTGCCTTGGCCTCCGCCAGTGCCTGCAGGTAGTCGGCCACCGGCAGTTCATCCTGGGGGGAAGGCCAGTGGATCAGCGTCAGGTCGACCTGATCGAGGCGCAGCTTGTGCAGGCTTTCCTTGAGGCTGGGGAGGAGCTTGTCGCGGGCAAGGTTCTCGGTCCAGATCTTGGTGGTCACGAAGAGATCATCGCGGGCCACGCCGCTCTCGGCGATGGCTTGGCCGACTTCGGCTTCGTTGCCGTAGATCTGCGCGGTATCGATGTGGCGATAGCCGAGGTCCAGGCCGTTGCGGATCGAATCGATGACCTGCTGGTCCTTGAGACGGAAGGTGCCCAGGCCCAGGGTGGGGAGGGTGGAGGTGTGCATGACTTGTCCTTTGCGTTGATGATGATGCCCGGCAGGCCAGTGCTGCCGGGGCGATCAGGATCAGAGCGATTGAGTATCGGACAATTCCTTTGTCGCTTGAAGTGCCGCACGGACAAATCATTGTTGAATTCAAGTCAATAATGCATGCGCGGCATTTGCCGGTCTGCCTCGCACTTCCCGGCGACGGGTGAGGCGATGCGCATCGTTCCCTGCGTTCTGCCGAGACGGTATCCGAGGCAACTGCCAAACCCGACGCACAGCTTGTCGCATTGGTAACGCTACCAGCCGCAATGCTAGAATGCCGCCATGTCCGAAAAGCGTATGCCTCCTCCAGATTCTCCGATGCAAATCACCAGTGCCGAGCGCGACGACGACAGCGCCGAACCGCGCCGCCGTGCTGCCCGCAAGAGCGCCGGTGGCATCACGCTGCGCGACGTGGCGCAGCTGGCGGGCGTGGCACCGATCACTGCATCGCGTGCGCTCAATACACCGTCGGCAGTCTCGCCCAAGGTCTTGCAGAAGGTGCGTGAGGCGGTCGAGAAAACCGGTTACGTGCCCAACCTGCTGGCCGGCGGACTGGCCTCCAACAAGAGCCGGCTGGTGGCGGTGGTGGTGCCGACCGTCATCGGTCCGGTGTTCCAGGAAATCGTCCATACCCTGACCGAAACGCTGGCTGCGGCCGGCTACCAGGTCATGCTGGGCCAGAGCGGCTACGAGAATTCGCGCGAAGATGCGCTGCTGGAAGCCATCATCGGGCGCCGTCCCGATGGCGTGGTGCTGACCGGCATCATGCGTTCGGCAGAAGCGCGCAAGCGGCTGCTGGCCAGCGGTATCCCGGTGGTGGAAACCTGGGACCTGACACCGACCCCCATCGACATGCTGGTGGGCTTCTCGCACGAAGCCATCGGCCGTGAGGTGGCGCGCTACCTGCATGCGCGCGGACGCCGCAAGGTGGCCGTGGTGGGCGGACGCGATGAGCGCAGCCAGCGGCGCATGAATGCCTTCGCGCAGGAGTGCGCGGCGCTGGGCATGCAGCAGGGCAGGGGAGAGGTTCCCATGTATCACGTCGTCGCCCCGACGACGCTGGGGCAAGGCCGCCAAGGCTTGGCCGAACTGCTGCAGGCGCAGCCTGATCTGGATGCCATCTTCTGCAGCTCCGACCTGCTGGCGCTGGGCGTGATGATCGAAGCGCAGAGCCGCGGCATCGCCATTCCCGGCCAACTGGCCGTGGTCGGTTTCGGCGATCTGGAATTCTCGCGCGACCTGCAGCCGCGTCTGACCACGGTGCGCATCGATGGCACCGGCATCGGGCAGCGCGCCGCGCGCTTCATCATCGAGCGCGCCTCGGGCAGCGAGGTCAGCGAGCGTATTGTCGATGTCGGCTTCTCCATCATCGCGCGCGACAGCGCCTGAGTTTTCGCCGAAGCGCCTCATCCTTCCTGATGTGCTGATGCCTTGAGGCAATCAACACTTCCCCATTGACAGTCAAAATTGGTACCGCTACCATGCATTCTATTCAAATTTGGTACCGCTACCAATTTGCAGTCTGATCGTTTCCGTTTCCGGAGAAAACCCGCCATGACCCAGAACCCAGCTTTCGCATCGTCCCCGACATCGTCGCCATCCCAGCACAAGGGCGCGCCGCGCGTGACCGACATGCGCGTCATCCCGGTGGCCGGGCATGACAGCATGCTCTTGAACCTCTCGGGGGCGCATGGTCCGTATTTCACGCGCAATATCGTCATCCTCACCGACAGTGCCGGCAACACCGGCGTGGGCGAAGTGCCGGGCGGGGAGGGTATCCGCCAGACGCTCGACGATGCGCGCTCGCTGGTGGTGGGCCAGTCCATCGGCAATGTGCAGGCCATCCTCAATCGTGCGCGTACCGCCTTTGCGGATCGCGATGTGGGTGGACGCGGCCTGCAGACCTTTGACCTGCGCATCGCCATCCATGCCGTGACCGCGCTGGAGGCGGCCCTGCTGGACCTGCTGGGCAAGTTCCTCGACGTGCCGGTGGCGGCCTTGCTGGGCGAGGGCCAGCAGCGCGATGAGGTGGAGATGCTGGGGTATCTGTTCTACGTGGCCGATCGCCGCAAGACTGACCTGCCGTATCTGGCCGCGGCGGATGCGGACGATGACTGGCTGCGCCTGCGCCACGAAGCCGCGCTCACGCCGGAGGCGGTGGTGCGCCTGGCCGAGGCGGCCTATGCGCGTTACGGCTTCAATGACTTCAAGCTCAAGGGGGGCGTGATGCGCGGCGAGGAGGAGATCGCCGCCGTCACCGCCCTGGCCGAGCGCTTCCCCAAGGCACGCATCACGCTCGATCCGAATGGCGGCTGGCTGCTCAAGGATGCCATTCGCCTGTGCCGCGACCAGCATGATGTGCTGGCCTATGCGGAAGATCCCTGTGGTGCTGAAGACGGCTACTCGGGCCGCGAGGTGATGGCAGAATTCCGCCGTGCTACCGGCCTGCAGACCGCTACCAACATGGTAGCGACCGATTGGCGCCAGATGGGGCATGCGATCTCGCTGCAATCGGTGGATATCCCGCTGGCCGATCCGCATTTCTGGACCATGCAGGGCTCGGTGCGTGTCGCGCAGATGTGCCATGAATGGGGCCTGACCTGGGGTTCGCATTCGAACAACCACTTCGATATTTCCCTGGCCATGTTCACTCACGTGGCCGCGGCCGCACCCGGCAAGATCACCGCCATCGATACCCACTGGATCTGGCAGGACGGCCAGCGTCTCACGCGTGAACCCCTGCAGATCGTCGGCGGCAAGGTCAAGGTGCCGGCCAAGCCGGGGCTGGGCGTGGAGCTGGATATGGAACAGGTCGAGGCGGCGCACCAGACCTACCGCAACATGGGGCTGGGCGCGCGCGATGATGCGGTGGCCATGCAATACCTGATCCCTGGCTGGAAATTCGATCCCAAGAAACCTTGCCTGGTGCGTTGAGCAAGGGTCTTCATCTGTTTTGACGAGGCTGCGAGAAGAGCGCGATCGACGCGTCGGCGGCCTGCACTTTCTTTCATCAACCGGCAGTACGGGCTCATACGAGGAGACAACCCGTGAATCCATCCCAGTCCTCCCCCGCAGCGAACCAGGTCCTCACCTCGGCGGTGAGCAAGATCAAGTGGCGCATCCTGCCGCTGTTCGTGGCCATGTTCATCATCAACTACATCGACCGCGTCAACATCGGTTTCGTGCGCAGTCATCTCGCGACCGATCTCGGCATCGGCGCAGCGGCCTTTGGTTTGGGCGCGGGGCTGTTCTTCGTCGGCTATGCCATCTTCGAAGTCCCTTCCAACATGCTGCTGCAACGCTATGGGGCCCGCGCCTGGCTCACGCGCATCATGTTCACCTGGGGCCTGGTGGCGGCTTGCATGGCCTTCGTGCACAGCGAGACCAGCTTTTATTTCATGCGCTTTTTGCTGGGCGTGACCGAGGCCGGTTTCTTTCCGGGCGTGGTGTATTACTTCACGCAATGGCTGCCCAACCATGAGCGTGGCCGGGCGATGGCGGTGTTCCTGTCGGGGTCGGCAATTGCTTCGATTCTCTCCGGTCCGATCACCGGTGCGCTGCTGCTGATTGAAGGTGGCGGACTGCATGGCTGGCAATGGATGTTCATCATCGAGGGCGGTGCGTCGATGCTGTTCTGCGTGGTGGTGTGGAAGGTGCTGGACTCCACGCCGCGCGATGCCAAGTGGCTCTCGCCGGAACAACGCGAGGCGCTGGCTACGGTCATCGCGGCCGAACAGGAGCAGCGTGCCGCCAATCGTCCAGCGCACGTTTCGGCGCTGACCTTGTTGCGTGATCCGCAGATCGTGCTGTTCTGCCTGATCTATTTCGCCATCCAGCTGACCATCTATGGCGCCACCTTCTGGCTGCCGACCATCATCAAGAAGATGGGCCACTTCAATGATTTCCAGGTCGGCCTGTTCAACTCGATTCCGTGGATCGTGGCGATTGCGGCGATGTATGTCTTTGCCGTGCTGGCCGCGCGCTACAAGAAGCCGCAGTTCTGGGTGGCGACCACACTGGTGATTTCGGCCATCGGCATGGCGGTCTCGGCTTCGGCCGGTCCCGTGATCGGCTTCGTGGCGGTGTGCTTTGCGGGCATCGGTTTCAAGGCCGCTTCGTCCTTGTTCTGGCCCATTCCGCAGGCTTATCTGGACGCGCGCATTGCGGCAGCGGTGCTGGCGCTGATCAATTCGCTGGGTAACCTGGGCGGCTTCTTCGCACCGGCTACCTTCGGCTACCTGGAGCAGAAGACCGGTTCCATTCAGGGCGGACTGTACGCATTGTCGGGGGCCTCGCTGGTGGCGGCGGTGCTGGTATTTCTGGCACGGACCCGGCCGTCGGTGCAGGACGGCGGCGGCTCGGCTGAAGGCCGCACAGAACCGGTGGCCAAGCACGCGGTGTGAGCACGGCGCGCGATTGATTTCTCCGAGGTCTTCCTCGTTTGCGTCCGCCCGCCCGTGATCTCACGGTGCGCCGGGCGCATTTTTACGCGGGTGGAGCGCGCCGGTTTTGTCCAAGCAGAGGGGCCGGCCACACGCCTATAATGGCAGCCTGCACACCGCCATCACGGCGGAACAGTCGCCGCCTCCCAGGCGGCGAGACATCAAGGCAGCCCGTCCATGGACACCCTCTACCACCTGATCGAGCAATACGGTCTGATCCTCGTTTTCGTCAACGTGCTGGTCGAGCAACTGGGCGCGCCGGTGCCGGCCTATCCCACGCTGATCATCACCGGTGCGCTCTCGGCGACCGGACGCTACTCGCCGGCGCTGTTGCTGCTGCTGGCGGTGAGTGCGGCACTCATTGCCGACTATTGCTGGTATCTCGCCGGCCGCCGCTACGGCCGCCAGATCATGTCGCGCCTGTGCCGTATTTCGCTCTCGCCGGACTCCTGTGTGCGCCAGACCGAATCGATCTACCTGCGCTGGGGCGCGCGTTCGCTCTTGCTGGCCAAGTTCATTCCGGGCTTCGCCTCGATTGCCAGTGCGCTCTCCGGCACCATGGGCACACGCCGCATCAGCTTCCTGCTGTGGGATGCGGCGGGCAGCGCCCTGTGGGCGGGACTGGGGATTTTCCTCGGTTCGCTCTTCAGCTCGGCCGTGGATGACCTGCTCAATGTGCTGGCGCAATTGGGCCATTACGGCATGCTCATGATTGCCGTGGCGCTGGCAGCCTTCGTGGCCAACAAGTGGTGGCAGCGCCGGCGTTTCCGCAAGTCGCTGGAGATGGCGCGTATTTCAGTGGATGAATTGAATACCATGCTCGAAGAGGGCAATGCGCCCACCATCATCGATGTGCGTTCGCCGCTGTCGCAGCAGGATGGCCGCATTCCGGGTGCGGTCACGATTTCCAACCAGGAAATCCAGACCTTCGTCTTCGATGGCCCCGTCGAGGGTGAGGTGGTGGTGTATTGCGCCTGTCCCAACGAGGCCTCGGCGGCCATGGTGGCGCGCCAGCTGATGCGGCGCGGCTACACGCGCGTGCGGCCGCTCACGGGCGGCATCGATGCCTGGCGCGCCGCAGGTTACGCCATCGATGTCTGAATCGCGGTGCCCTGGCGGATGGTCTTGGTGACCGGGGTCTTTTCGCAGATCTCGGCCAGGCGCGTGAGCTGTTCTTGCGACAGGGCATTGCCGAAGCTGATCTTGCGGGTGATGGTTTCCAGTCCGCTGTCGTCTCGCCCGAAGTGGGCGTCCACCGAGATGCTGCCCAGGTCCCAGCCCTTGCGGTCGGCGTACATGCGCAACGTGAGCGAGGTGCAGGAGGCCAGCGCGGCCAGCAGCAATTCATAGGGGGCCGGACCGGTGTCCTTGCCACCATTGCTCTCGGGTTCGTCGGACTTGAGCTGGTGGATGCGCGCCTTGATGTCCTGGGCGTAGCCGGCGGCGTTGTGCAGGGTGACGTGGGCCATGCGGGTCTCCATTCGGTGAGGTGAGGGGATGGGCGATTGTGGCACAGGCCGGCTGCGCGATCTTGTATTTTCCTGCGCGAAGCATCCCTCCCAAGACGAAATACGGACGAAAAAAAACCACGCTCGCGCGTGGTTTTTTCTTGCCGGGAGGCTGGGTGATCAAGCGAAGTTCTTGGCCACGAAGTCCCAGTTGATGATGCCCCAGTAGTTCTCGACGTACTTGGCGCGTGCATTGCGGTAGTCGATGTAATACGCGTGTTCCCACACGTCCACGGTCAGCAGCGGCTTGCTGTCAGTGGTCAGCGGGGTGCCGGCGCCGGTGGTGTTGACGATGTCCAGGGAACCGTCAGCCTTCTTGACCAGCCAGGTCCAGCCAGAACCGAAGTTGGCCAGGCCTTGCTTGGTGAACTCGGCCTTGAAGGCGTCGAAGGAACCCCACTTGGCATTGATGGCGTCAGCCAGCGCGCCGCTCGGAGCGCCTTGGCCCTTCGGGGTCAGGCCGTTCCAGTAGAAGGTGTGGTTCCACACCTGGGCAGCGTTGTTGAAGATGCCGCCGGAGGATTTCTTGATGATCTCTTCCAGGGACAGGTGTTCGAATTCGGTACCCGGGATCAGGTTGTTCAGGTTGGTCACATAGGTCTGATGGTGCTTGCCATAGTGATATTCCAGGGTTTCCTTGGAAATCGTGGGCGCCAGCGCGTCCAGATCGTAAGGCAGTGCCGGAAGGGTATGTGCCATGATGAATCCTTTCAGTCTTGTTGGTTTGCTACGAAGGGGTCTTTTCCGAACCTGCGATTCTAAAGCGGAAGACAATTCTTTGCACTCGGTCAAATCTGGCGCGCGTCAGTTGCGCATCGGCCTCCAGTGCGGCAATGCGAATGGTTCCCAATGGGAGACGCTGGTCGCCAGCGCAGGCAAGACCGTAGATGCCAGTCCCCGCAAGACGTTCCAGCTCATCCGCGCACTGGCTTCCGATGGTCCCACCCGTAATACGGCGCGCTGCGCTGTATTGCGCCGGAAAATGCTTATGCCAAAAAAGTCTGCCACAGCTGTCAAGCAGGGCGACAGCATTGCCTCAATCCAGCCGTGGCTGCACGCTGGCAATGCCGACCTCGGCACTGCCTTCGGCCAGGCGGATGGTGACCTCACTGCGCGCGGCCAGCTCGGCCGGGGCGTGCAATACACGGCCCTGGCGATCGCTGACGATGGCGTAGCCGCGCTCCAGCGTGCGCTGCGGATTGAGTAGTTCGAGCTGCGTACTCAGCCCCGCCAGCGCCTGCCGCTGGCGCAACTGCCGTGCGGCCTGCGCTCCTTGCAGGCGTCGCGTCAGGTCCAGCAGGTCGCGCCGGGAGTGGGCAGTGTCGGGAATCTGGTGCGACAGATGGGTGGCGAGTTGCTGCAGGCGATGGCGCATGCGGGTCAGCGGCACGCGGGTGGCGTGGGCGAGCCGGGTTTGCAGCGCGGCCAGTTTGACGCGCTCATGCTGTATATACGCACTCGGGTTGACCAGGCGGCGCGAGAGCCAGTCCACGGTCTGCGCTTTTTCGGTCAGGTTGCGGCGCAGGGCGCGCGTGAGGTCATTGGCGTGGCCGCGCAGTTCAGCCAGCCAGTCCTCGCGGGCGGTGGCGGCCAGCTCGGCGGCCGCCGTGGGGGTGGGAGCACGCAGGTCGGCGGCGAAGTCTGCGATGGTGAAATCGGTTTCATGGCCGACACCGGAAATCACCGGCATGCTGGTCTCCACGATGGCGCGCGCCACCACTTCTTCATTGAAGGACCACAGGTCCTCGATGCTGCCGCCGCCACGGCACACCAGCAGCACATCGCATTCGGCGCGCGCGGAGGCGATACGGATGGCATTGGCGATGCGCTGGGCCGAGCCTTCGCCCTGCACGGGCGTGGGGTAGAGGATCACTTCCACATGCGGGGCGCGGCGGCGCAGGGTGGTCAGCACATCGCGCAAGGCGGCGGCCTGCGGGCTGGTGACGATGCCGATGCGGCGCGGGAAGCCCGGCAGGGGGCGCTTGCGGTCGCGGTCGAACAGGCCTTCGCGTTCCAGCCTTTCCTTCAGTTGCACGAAGGCGGCGTAGAGGTCGCCCACGCCGGAGCGGCGGATGGCTTCCACGTTGAGCTGGTAATCGCCGCGCGGCGCGTAGAGCGTCACCAGGGTGCGCACTTCGACCTTGTCGCCTTCGCGCGGCATGAAGCCGGCGTATTGCGCGCGGCCCTTGAACATGACCGCACGCACCTGGGCCCCGTCATCCTTGAGGTTGAAATACCAGTGGCCGGAGGCGGCTCGGGTGAAATTGGAAATCTCGCCCTTGACCCAGATCAGCGGGAAATTGCGCTCCAGCATGCGTGCCACCGCCTGGTTCAGGCCGGAGACGGTCAGGATGGGCGGGCCGCCGTCGGTAGTGGCGGCGGCCGGCATGGCCTCCGGACGCGGGCGGGCAGCGGGGAAGGGCGGGAACTTGTCGGCAGGCATGGGACGCAGGGACTCCAGGGGCGATACAATGCCGCATTGTAAAGCCAAGCCGGCTGCGCTTGCCGAGCCGCGCGCAACCGGCTACATTCTGCACCGCAGAAACGGGCGTGCCGGAGAGGACCGCCGGCTGCACCAGATTCACCGCTCATCCGCATTTCTTAGGAGTACGTTTTGCTCGCCATCATCCTCGCCGCCGGCTGGCCGATCTGGCCTTTGCTGATCGCTTCCATCATCGGCCTGGCGCTGGTCATCGAAAGACTGGCCTACCTGCGCCGCGCGCGCATCCTGCCGCCGGACCTGCTGGGCGAAGTGGTCCGGGTCTACCAGAGCGGTCGCGTCAACGAGGACGTCATCGACAAGCTGGAACAGAATTCCCCGCTGGGCCAAGTACTGGCCGCCGGACTGCGCAACGTCGATGCCCCGCGCGAAGTGATGAAGGAAGCCATCGAAGAGGCCGGCCAGGCCGCCGCGCATCGTCTGGAACGCTTCCTGACCACGCTGGGCACGATCGCTTCGCTGGCGCCGCTCATGGGCCTCTTTGGTACGGTGGTCGGGATGATCGAGATCTTTGCCTCGCAGAATGCGGCCGGAACCAATCCGGCGCAGCTGGCGCACGGTATCTCCATTGCGCTCTACAACACGGGTTTCGGCCTGGCCATTGCCATGCCGGCGCTGGTGTTCTATCGCCACTTCCGCGCCCAGGTCGATGGCTTCGTGGTCGACATGGAGCAGCAGGCCGTCAAGTTCGTGGACATCGTCCACGATGTACGCCGCTGATCTTGGACGACGGAGAACCGCATGAACTTCCGCAAGGGCCGTCCCCGCGAAGACCTGGAGATCAACCTGATCCCCTTCATCGACGTGCTGCTGGTGATCGTGATCTTCCTGATGGTGACCACCACCTACAGCAAGTTCACCGCCCTGCAGGTCACGTTGCCCACGGCCGATGCCCAGAAGGCGCTGGAACAGCCCTTTGAGATCAACATCGCCATCGACGCCAATGGCCGCTACGCCATCAACAACAAGCGCATCGCCGCGCGCGATGCGCAGGGGCTGTCGGAAGAGATGCAGGCTGCGGTGCGCAGCAGCGGCAGCAAGGCTGATCCGGTCATCATCATCAATGCCGACGCGCTGGCCACGCACCAGACCGTGGTCAACGTGATGGAGGCGGCACGCATGGCGGGTTATCCCAAGCTGACCTTCGCGGCGCAGTCGAGCAGCAAGTAGCCGGCCGCGACCCGCACTGAAAATTTGCCAATAGCTTCATGTCATCCAGCAGCGATGGCGCGCCGGCCAGGTCCCGCCTGGCCCGCGTTTTTTTTATTCACTGGAACCCGAAAATGGCCGAATCCAGGCCCACTGCCGAAGCCATCCTGACCCGCGCCTGGCAACAGCGCGGTCCGCTGGCCTGCCTGCTGTGGCCCCTGTCGCTGCTCTTCGGCGCACTGGCGGCGCTGCGCCGCGCGCTCTTCGCGCTGGGCATCAAGCGCGCCGAACGGCTGCCGGTGCCGGTGATCGTGGTGGGCAACGTCTTCGTCGGCGGCACCGGCAAGACCCCGTTTGCGATCTGGCTCATCGAGGCCTTGCGTGCGGCTGGCCTGCGTCCGGGCGTGATTTCGCGCGGCTATGGCGGCGGTGCCGGGCAGACGCTGGAGGTCACGGCCGATGCGGCGGCGGCCCAGGTGGGGGACGAACCCTTGCTGATCGTCCAGCGCACCGGCGTGCCGCTGGTGGTCGGACGGCGCCGGGCCGAGGCCGGGCGCGCCTTGCTGGCGGCGCATCCGGAGGTGGATGTGATCATTTCCGACGATGGCTTGCAGCATTACGCGCTGGCGCGCGACATCGAGATCGTGCTGTCCGATGCGCGCGGTGTCGGCAACGGCTGGCTGCTGCCGGCCGGACCGCTGCGGGAGCCGGCTTCGCGCCGACGGGATTTCTCGGTGGTCAATGTCGGCGCGCAGGGCAGCGCATCCGGCGGCGCGCATGCCATGCGGCTGCAGGCGGACCAGGCCGTGCAACTGGCCCCGCCCGCTGCGCACAAGCCGCTGGAACGGATGGGCGAGGGTGGCGTGAGGCTGGCGGCGGTGGCGGGGATTGGCAATCCCGGGCGGTTTTTTGCGACGCTGGAAGCGGCGGGTCTGTCCTTTGCGCGCCATCCCTTGCCCGACCATTTTGATTTCGCCATTGATCCTTTTGCAGGCCTTGCGGCCGATGTCATCCTGATCACGGAAAAGGATGCAGTAAAATGCAGGGCTATCAAGGCCATCCGAAACGACCCGCGCATCTGGGTCGTGCCTGTCTCGGCGCGCATTGACGGCGCGCTGGCTGAACATATAGTGGAGAAACTCCGTGAACGCCCGACTGCTTGATATCCTGGTTTGCCCCATCTGCAAGGGCCCGCTGGACTATGACAAAAAAGCCCAGGAACTGATCTGCAAGGCAGACAAGCTGGCTTATCCCATCCGCGATGGCATCCCCATCATGTGGGCCGATGAAGCGCGCGAACTGACGGCTGTGCCGGCAGCGCCTGCGGCCTGACGCGAGTCCCCGGTCTCTTGATTCCTGATTTCTGCCTTCCTGCTGCGGTTGATTCCATGACCTTTACCGTCATCATCCCTGCGCGCCTGGCTTCCACGCGCCTGCCCAACAAGCCGCTGGCCGACCTCGGCGGCAAGCCCATGATCGTGCGCGTGGCCGAGCGGGCCGCGCTGTCCGGGGCCACCCGCATCATCGTGGCCACCGACCACCACGACATCCACGCCGCCTGCGAGCAGCATGGCATCGAAGTGGCCATGACCCGCGCCGATCACCCCTCCGGCACCGACCGCATCGCCGAAGTGGCCGCCGCGCTGGGGCTCACCGAGGATGAGGTGGTGGTCAACGTGCAGGGCGATGAACCCCTGATCGATCCGGGCCTGATTGCTGCCACCGCCGCCCACATCAAGGACGGCGTACCCATGGCCACGGCCGCGCACGCCATCGGGACTGCCGAGGATGCCTTCAATCCCAACGTGGTCAAGGTAGTGCTCAACAAGGACGGCTGCGCCATGTATTTCTCGCGCGCCACGATTCCGTGGCATCGCGATGCCTTTGCCAGGTCGCGTGAGTCGCTGCCCGACGCCAGCGGTCCCGATCACGCCAATGAATACGTGCCGCTGCGCCATATCGGCCTGTATGCCTACAGCAACCGTTTCCTGCAGCTCTACCCGACCCTGGCCCCGGCCCCGCTGGAACGCATCGAGGCGCTGGAGCAATTGCGCGTGCTGTGGCATGGCCACGCCATTGCCGTGCACGTGACCTCGATGGTGCCCGAAGCCGGGGTGGATACCCCCGAAGACCTGTTGCGCGTGCGCAAGCATTTCGAGGCGCCGCCGGACAGCCCGCTGGTGCAGACCATCTCCGCGCTCTGATCTCTCGTCTGCGTGGCAGGCATGATCCGCCGCAAGGCCGGCCGGATCGGCCTGCTGTAAGTTCCATGTCAAGCTGACACGACACAATCAGAGTCCGGAGACTGCTTAAAAATCAGGCGTTTGTCATGGTTCGGTAAGATTTTGTGGTAAGTTTCGTCCCAGAGCTGATGCAAACGGCGCGCAAACAAGCTGCATAACCGTCCAGATGGTAGCGATCCTCTGCCATCACGTCGCAAAAGAATTCAAGCATTCATATTCAGAAACCCTCAATTTAGGAAACGACATGCGCCTCATCCTTTTAGGAGCGCCTGGTGCCGGTAAAGGCACGCAAGCCACTTTTATCAAGGAAAAATTCAACATTCCGCAGATCTCCACCGGCGACATGCTGCGCGCGGCCGTGGCTGCGGGCACCGAGCTTGGCATCGCTGCCAAGAAGGTGATGGATGCGGGCGGTCTGGTTTCCGACGACATCATCATTGGCCTGGTCAAGGATCGCCTGAAACAGGCTGACTGTGCCAATGGCTACCTCTTCGACGGCTTCCCGCGCACCACGCGCCAGGCCGATGCGATGAAGGAAGCCGGCGTGGCCATCGACTACGTGCTGGAAATCGACGTGCCCGACAGCGCCATCGTCGAGCGCATGAGCGGTCGCCGCGTGCACCCGGGTTCGGGCCGCACCTATCACGTCAAGTTCAACCCGCCCAAGGTCGAAGGCAAGGATGACCTGACCGGCGAGGCGCTGATCCAGCGTGACGACGACAAGGAAGAAACCGTCAAGAAGCGTCTGGCCGTGTATCACGAGCAGACTGAAGTGCTGGTGGGCTACTACGGTGATTGGGCCAAGTCGGGCCAGCCGGGTGCGCCGAAGTATCGCAAGATCGCCGGCGTCGGTCCGGTGGAAGAAATCAGGGATCGTGCATTTGCCGCCCTGGCGGAGTAAAGTGAAGCGGACTTCGGTCCGCTTTTTTTATGCTGTCGCGCTGGAGGCCATTGGCTCGACAGTCAGCAAAAACTAAGTAAACCGATCACCGGCAGTGACGCCCGCCCGAGGGCGTGGCACCGGCGGCCCGGCAAGGCACAACAACTCCAATAAAAAAGGGCGACGCAATTTGCAGGCGCAGTATCGGCCGCGACGAACCGGAACAGCAGCACCCGGACGGCGCGGCGGATGTTCGTGATTGTTGATGAGTCGTGATAACAAAGGAGACGATGATGGCACTTGCCCTGTGGTTTGCCATTGCCTGCGGCATGGTCGCGGTGATCTATGGCCTGGTTTCTCGGAGCTGGATTCTCAAGCAGGACCCCGGCAACCCCCGCATGCAGGAAATCGCCCTGGCCATTCAGCAGGGCGCGGCGGCCTATCTGGCGCGGCAGTACCGCACCATCGCCATGGTGGGGGTAGTGCTGCTGATCCTCATTGCGCTCATTCCCGGTTTGGGATGGCTGACCGCCATCGGCTTCCTGCTGGGGGCGGTGCTGTCCGGCGCCTGCGGTTTCATCGGGATGAACGTGTCCGTGCGTGCCAATGTGCGTACTGCACAGGCTGCCACGCGCGGCATGAACGAGGCGCTGGGCGTGGCGTTCCGGGGCGGGGCGATCACCGGGATGCTGGTGGTGGGGCTGGGATTGCTGGGGGTATCGCTGTTCTTCTGGATCCTCTATGTCTATGGACAGGGGCGCGCCGCCAGCCTGCACGATGCCATCCAGCCCTTGATCGGACTGGCTTTCGGGGCATCCCTCATCTCTATCTTTGCGCGGCTGGGCGGGGGCATCTTCACCAAGGGCGCGGACGTCGGGGCCGACCTGGTGGGCAAGGTCGAGGCCGGCATTCCGGAGGATGATCCGCGCAATCCTGCGGTCATCGCCGACAACGTCGGGGACAACGTGGGCGATTGCGCCGGCATGGCCGCCGACCTGTTCGAGACCTATGTCGTCACGCTGGTGGCGACCATGCTCCTGGGCAGCCTCATGCTCAAGGGTCTGGAAACCTTGGCGGTGCTCTATCCGCTGGCGCTGGGCGGGGTGTCGATCCTGGCTTCCATCGTCGGTTGCGCGATGGTCAAGGCGCAGCCGGGCAAGAAGATCATGTCGGCGCTCTATACCGGCCTGTGGTGGTCGGCCGGCCTGTCGCTGGTCGGCTTTGCGGCGGTCACCTGGCTGCTGTTGCCGCCTGAACTGCGCGTGCCGCTGATGGGCGCGGCCGTGGTGGGCATCGTGCTCACCGGTCTCATGGTCTATATCACCGAGTACTACACCGGCACCGACTTCAAGCCGGTGCGCCATATCGCCGAAGCCTCCACCACCGGGCATGGCACCAATATCATCGCCGGTCTCGGGGTGTCGATGAAGTCCACCGCCTATCCCGTGCTGGCGGTGTGCGCGGCGATCCTGGCGTCGTACTGGCTGGCAGGCTTGTACGGCATTGCGATTGCGGCGACTTCCATGCTGTCCATGGCCGGTATCGTGGTGGCGCTGGATGCCTATGGGCCCATCACCGACAACGCGGGCGGTATCGCAGAGATGTCGGGTTTGCCCGATTCGGTGCGCGCCATCACCGATCCGCTCGATGCCGTGGGCAATACCACCAAGGCGGTCACCAAGGGCTATGCGATCGGCTCGGCAGGACTGGCCGCACTGGTGCTGTTTGCCGATTACACGCATGCGCTGGAGTCCGTGGGCAAGACCGCCAGCTTCGACTTGTCCAGCCCGGCGGTGATCATCGGGCTCTTCATCGGCGGGCTGATTCCTTATCTGTTCGGTGCCATGGCGATGGAAGCGGTGGGACGCGCGGCCGGTGCAGTGGTGGTGGAAGTGCGTCGCCAGTTCCGCGACATCGCCGGCATCATGGACGGCAGCGGGCGTCCCGAATATGACCGCGCGGTGGACATGCTGACCTCGTCGGCCATCCGGGAAATGATCCTGCCGTCGCTGCTGCCGGTGATCGTGCCGATCCTGGTCGGGTTGCTGCTGGGGCCGTCGGCGCTCGGGGGGCTCCTGATGGGGACCATCGTCACCGGGCTCTTCGTGGCCATCTCGATGACCACCGGCGGCGGCGCCTGGGACAACGCCAAGAAATACATCGAGGACGGCCACCATGGCGGCAAGGGATCGGATGCCCACAAGGCCGCCGTCACGGGCGACACCGTGGGCGATCCATACAAGGATACGGCCGGGCCGGCGGTCAATCCGCTCATCAAGATCATCAACATCGTGGCGCTGCTGCTGGTGCCCTTGCTGCCGACGGTGTCCTGACCCGATCTGACTGCAGCCCTGATTGTCGCCGCACGGATAGTCTGCCGTGCGGCGACCTGCGCATAATCCCCGCACCGCGAAGGGAAAGCCTGCATTGCCAGGCTGGCCGATTCGTCAAATAATGCCCCCTGATGTATCCCATCATCATTGGCTCGCCGGCCAGGCCATCCGCCTGGCTGCGCGCAGAGAAAAAACAGGAGACTCCATGCGTATCGAAGGAAATGTATTCATCGTCACCGGCGCAGCATCCGGTCTGGGTGCGGCCACTGCCCGCATGATCGCCGCCGCTGGTGGCAAGCCGGTGCTGGCCGATCTCAACGAGGAGGCTGGCAGTGCGCTGGCCCGCGAACTGGGCGGCGTCTTCGTGCGCTGCGATGTCAGTTCGGAAGACGATGCCCAGGCCGTGGTGCGTGCCGCGCAAGCGGCCGGCAGCCTGCGCGGACTGGTCAATTGCGCCGGCATCGCCCCGGCCGAGAAGCTGGTCGGCAAGAACGGCCCGCACAGCATGGCGCTGTTCATGAAGACGCTCAACATCAACCTGGTCGGCAGCTTCAACATGGCCCGCTTTGCGGCCGATGCCATGGCCAAGACCGAGGCGCAGGAAGAGGGCGAGCGCGGCATCATCATCCACACCGCCTCGGTGGCCGCCTACGATGGCCAGATCGGCCAGACGGCCTATTCGGCTTCCAAGGGGGCCATCGTTGCCATGACCCTGCCGATGGCGCGCGATCTCTCGCGCAGCGGCATCCGCGTCATGACCATCGCCCCGGGTATCTTCGAGACCCCCATGATGCTGGCCATGCCGCAGGAAGTGCGCGATTCGCTGGGGCAGGCCGTCCCTTTCCCGCCGCGCCTGGGCCGTGCCACCGAATATGCACAGCTGGCCCGCACCATCATCGAGAACGTGATGTTGAACGGCGAGACCATCCGCCTCGATGGTGCCATCCGCATGCAGCCCAAATAGACGGCATTTGCCTGCCAATTCTCTTGTCCACGGTGAGGGGGCTACTGATAAGCTCCCCTCATGGAGACCATGGAACACAAAACAGGCTTGATCCTGACCGGCGGTGGCGCACGGGCGGCTTACCAGGTGGGTGTGCTCAACGCCCTCTCGATGATCCTGCTCGAAGCCGGCTGGCCGGTACACAGCAATCCCTTCCCCATCATCTGCGGCACCTCGGCCGGGGCCATCAACGGCACCGCCCTGGCCTGCCGGGCGGACGACTTCGGCGAAGCCGTGCGCGAGCTGATGGCGGTGTGGAGCAATTTCCAGGTGGAGCAGGTGTACCGCGCCGATTCGCTGGGCGTGATCCGCTCGGGGGCGCGCTGGCTGTCGCTGTTTTCCTTCGGCTGGCTGCTGCGCAAGTGGCGCGCCAATCCGCCCAATTCCCTGCTGGACAACACCCCGCTGGTGAGCATGCTGCATCGCCTGCTGGACCTGCCACGGCTGGATGCTGCCCTGGCCGAAGGACAGTTGCATGCGCTGGCGGTGACTGCCTCGTCCTACACCAGCGGCCAGCACATCACCTTCTACCAGTGTGCGCAAGAGATCGAACCGTGGCGGCGCACCCAGCGCCTGGCCATGCGGGATCAGATCGGCATCGATCACCTGCTGGCCTCTTCTGCCATTCCCTTCATCTTTCCGGCCATTCCGGTGTACATCGACGGCCGCTGCGAGTATTGCGGCGATGGCTCGATGCGCCAGATCGCCCCGATTTCCCCGGCCATCCACCTCGGTGCCACCAAGGTCCTCATCATCGGTGCCGGACGCATGGGCGAGAAGGGCGAGCAGGCCCCGACCAATACGCCGCATTACCCCAGCCTGGCGCAGGTGGCCGGACATGCGATGTCGGGCATTTTCCTCGACGGCTTGTCGGCCGACATCGAGCGCATCAACCGGGTCAACCAGACCTTGTCGGTCCTGAACGAGGAGCAGCGCCGGCATACGCCCCTGAAACCCATCCGTACCCTGGTGATCTCGCCCTCGCAGCGCATCGACAGCATCGCCAGCCGCCACGTCGGCAGTCTGCCGCGCCCGATCCGCACCATGCTGGGTGGCATCGGGGCCACCGAGGCGCGCGGCTCGGCACTGGCGTCCTATCTGCTGTTTGAACAAAGCTTCACACGCGAGCTGATCGCCCTGGGCGAAAGTGATACCTACGCCAAGCGCGAGGAGGTGCTGGCCTTTTTTGAACCGGATACCGCCCAGCTGCTCCAAGCCTCTGCCTGATTTGCTGCCGGTCAAGTTCCTGGCCTGCCGTGGTTGCCTAGCCGAAAGCAACGCGTTAATCTACCGAGTGCTGTTGCCATTCATTGACAAAATTGCAATTAACAGAATCAATGCAGACAATGCAGATGCGAGCCCGCTTCATTTCTTCCTTCTTCACCCGTTACTGGCTGGTGCTGCTGACGGCGTTGATGCTGTCCGTCCCGGTGCAAGCCAAGGGGCCGGTGCCGGGCAACTTGCCGGAGGTCAATCTTGACCAGCTGCCGCGCGAAGCCCAGCAGACCATGGCCCTGATCCGTCAGGGTGGGCCTTTCCCGTATGAAAAGGATGGCGCGGTCTTCGGCAACTATGAAGGGGTTTTGCCCAAGCAAAAGCGCGGGTATTATCGCGAATACACGGTCAAGACGCCGCGCGCCCGCAATCGCGGGGCCCGTCGCATCGTCAGCGGGGGAGAACCGCCCACGTCGGGCGAATACTATTACACCAGTGACCATTACAAGACCTTCCGCCGGATACGCGACTGATCTTGTACAGCGCAGGGCAGGGCGCGCGAGTCCTGTTGCAGCAAGCCACACAGCAGGCCAGCCATCACCATCACGACAATTACGACAACCACGACAGCCACACAGCCCCGCCTATGAATACTGAAGGCAAAATGAGTTTGTTCAAAACGGTGCCGCCCAATATCGTGCAATCGATCCGCGCCTTCCGCGTGACCGAGCTGCAGCAGGAGGCCGCGCACCTGCAGCAGCACTTTCTCTATGCCTATTGCGCCGAGGCCGTGACCAAGCAGCAGGTGCTGACCACCATCGCCACCGCCTTCCAGTTTCCCCGGCACTTCGGCAAGAACTTCGATGCCCTGCATGACTGCCTGACCGACCTGACCCACAAGGCCGGCAAGCAGATCGGTTTCGTCGTGGTGCTGGAGCAACTGCCCAACACCCAGAAATTCGACAAGGAAGCGCGCGAGACCTTGCTCGACGTCTTCCGCGATGCGGCCGATTACTGGGCTGAGAAGAAGGTGCCGTTCCGCGTTTTCTATTCCTTCCAGTAAATTTTCTTCACATTTTGATAAACCTTTTACGCCACGCCGGATCTTTCACATCGTGAAAACCGGCGGCGGAGGGGCTGTCAGCAGGTACAATGCGCACACCATGAGAAGCATTGTCATCCTGATTTCCGGACGAGGCAGCAATATGGAAGCCATCGTCCGCGCTGCACAGGCCGAGCGGTGGCCTGCCCGAATCGCCGCCGTCATCAGCAACCGCGCCGACGCCAGCGGCCTCGAATTCGCCGCCAGCCACGGCATCGCCACGGCCGTCGTGGCCAACCGCGACTATCCTACGCGCGACCAGTTCGATGCCGCCCTGCGCGAGCAGATCGACGCGTTCGCGCCGGACCTTGTGGTGCTGGCCGGCTTCATGCGGATCCTGACGGCACCGTTCGTCAATCATTACCAGGGCCGCATGCTCAATATCCACCCGTCGCTGTTGCCCAGTTTCCCGGGCCTGGCGACGCACCGCCAGGCACTGGCGGCTGGCGTGAAGCTGCACGGCGCGACCGTGCACTTCGTCACGCCCGACCTCGACCACGGCCCCATCGTGGCCCAGGCCGCCGTGCCGGTGGTGGAAGAGGACAGCGAGGAGACGCTCGCCGAGCGTGTCCTGGAACAGGAACATGTGATCTATCCGCGCGCCGTGCGCTGGTTCGTGCAAGGCCGCCTGGCACTGGACGGCAGCCGCGTGCGCCTGGCCGCCGAAGCCTGAGCGCAGACGGCCAGAGGCCGCCGCGCAACCCTTACTTGAATTGAATCTGAAGGACCTAGCATGAGATTGCCTCCCGCGATCATCCCCCATACCGAAGAACTGCTGCGCGAAGTGCTGCGCTTCACCGGCCCGGCCGACGTCACCCTGTCGCGCTACTTCCGCGACAATCCGCGCCTGGGCAGCCGTGAGCGCGGCGTGATCGCTGAAGCGGTTTACGGGCTGCTGCGCAACAAGACGGTCCTGACCAACTTCGCTGAATCCGGCAGTGGCCCGATGATGCGCCGCCTGGCCCTGCTGGGCCTGGCCGATGCGGTCGGTGCCGAATCCATCGCCGGCCTGCAGGAAGGCGAAGCCGAGTGGCTGGAGCGTGTGGCCCAGATCGACCGCACCCAGCTGGCCCCCCAGATGCGCAGCAATCTGCCGCCCTGGCTGTGGGAAAAGCTGGTCGCCCGCATGGGCGAGGAAGCCACCCTGCAACTGGCTGATGCCATGAACCGTCCGGCTCCGCTGGACCTGCGCGTCAATGCCCTCAAGGCCGACCGCGATACCGTCATCGCCGAACTGGCCAAGGCCCCGGTGGCTTGCGAGCCGACCCCGTATTCTCCGCTGGGCCTGCGCGTGTTCAAGAAGCCGGCCCTGCAGAACCTGCCGCTGTTCAAGGACGGTGCCATCGAAGTGCAGGATGAAGGCAGCCAGCTGCTGGCCCAGATCGTCGGTGCCAAGCGCGGCGAGATGGTGGTCGATTTCTGTGCCGGTGCCGGTGGCAAGACCCTGGCACTGGGCGCGCTGATGCGCAATACCGGCCGCCTTTATGCCTTCGACGTGTCCGAAAAGCGCCTGGCCAAGCTGAAACCGCGCCTGGCGCGCAGTGGCCTGTCCAACGTGCATCCGGTGGTGATCGCCCATGAGAACGACGCCAAGGTCAAGCGCCTGGCCGGCAAGCTCGATCGCGTGCTGGTGGATGCCCCTTGCAGCGGCCTGGGCACCTTGCGCCGCAATCCCGACATGAAGTGGCGCCAGAGCGTGGAAACGCTGACCGAGATGCGCGCCAAGCAAGGCTCGATTCTCGCCAGCGCCGCGCGCCTGGTGCGTCCGGGCGGCCGCCTGGTGTATGGCACCTGCAGCTTCCTGGAAGAAGAGAACGATGAAGTCATCGCCGACTTCCTGGCCTCGCACCCCGACTTCACGCTGCGTCCCATGAGCGAAGTGCTGGCCGAGCAGAAGATTGCGCTGGATACCGGCGACTACCTGAAGCTGCTGCCGCACCATCACCAGACGGACGGTTTCTTCGCGGCCGTCCTGGAGCGCCGCGCCGCTGCATGATGCGCCGGGTCTTGCTGCCTTGCCTGGCCGCCAGCCTGCTGGCGGCCGCTCCTGGCCTGCAGGCCAGGGAGGCGCTGCCGCCACCGCCGGTGATGGCAGCGCAGGGCACGGTGCAAGCCGCCTTTGCGCCCTGGGATGACATCGAAGCGCTGATCGTCGGCCAGCTTCACTCTGCGCAGCGCCAGATCCTGATGCAGGCCTATCTGCTCACCAGTCGTCCGATTACGGATGAACTGGTGGCCGCCCGCAAGCGCGGCATCGATGTGCGCGTGCTGATGGATGCCGGCCAGCTCGACAAGAATTCCGAAGACCGCCTGCGCCAGCTGCGCGCGGCCGGCATTCCGGTCTGGCTGGAAACCGATTACCGCAATGCCCACAACAAGGTCATCATCATCGATGCGGCCTTGCCGACGGCCACCGTCATCACGGGCAGCTACAACTTCACCTGGTCGGCCCAGCACAAGAACGCCGAGAACGTGCTCATCCTGGGCAAGAACCCGCCACTGGCTGCACGCTACGCCAGCAACTGGCAGCGCCACCGCCAGGATGCCCAGGCGGCGCCCTGATTTGCCCTGATTCTTCACCCGGCCAGCCATGACCGATCATTTCCTTTCCCTCTTCACTGATATCAGCACCGTCGACCTGCTGCGCCAGCTGGTGGTCATTGCGCTCTGCCTGCTGGGCGGCATCGGCCTCTCGCGCTGGCTGCGCGCGCGTTTCGTGCTGCCGGCCGATGGCGAGGAGCAGTCGCTGGTGATGCAGATCGGCGTCAAGAGCTTCGCCCGCGTGCTCTCGCCGCTGCTGGCCCTGGGCCTGCTCACAGCTGCCTATTACATCCTCAAGCGCGGCCACCATGCCGTCACGCTCTGGGAAATCATGTTCCCCCTGACCATCGCCCAGGTGGCGATGCGTTTCGTTTTCTACGTATTGCGCGGCATCTTCGTGAAGGATGCGACCGTGGGCGCGCTGCTGCACCTGTCGGAAAAGGTCATCGCGCTGCTGGTCTGGCTGTGCGTGGTGCTGTGGATTACCGGCCTGTGGCCGGATTTCGTCGACTATCTGGATACCACCACCTTCCCGCTGGCGCGCCACAAGGTGTCCCTGTTGACGATGTTGCAAGGTGCGGCCTCGGTGCTGGTGACGCTCATCATTGCCCTGTGGATAGGCACGGTGGTGGAAAACCGCCTCATGAAGTTCAGCGGCATGCATTCCTCCCTGCGCACGGTGGTGGCGCGCATGATGCGGGCCTTGCTGATCCTGATCGCCTTCCTGGTCAGCCTGTCGCTGGTGGGGATCGACCTGACCGTGCTGTCGGTCTTCGGGGGCGCGCTCGGTGTGGGTATCGGCCTGGGTTTGCAGAAGATTGCCAGCAGCTATGTCTCCGGCTTCGTGATCCTGCTGGAGCGCAGCATGGTCATTGGCGATATGGTTGCCGTGGATAAATATTTCGGCAAGGTCACCCAGATCAATACCCGCTACACCATCCTGGAAGGGCTGGACGGGATCGAATCGGTGTTGCCCAATGAACTATTTGTCTCCAATCCGGTACAAAACTATTCCTTGACCCATCGCATTGTACGTTTGGCTACACAGCTTACAATTCTGTACCAGGACGATGTGGAAACGGTCTTGTCCATCATGGAACAGGCCGCACTTGGTGTACAACGGGTCTCCCAGCAGACCGCTCCGCAAGCCCTGCTGATCAAGATCGGGGCCGACGGACTGGATCTGGAACTGGGGTTCTGGATCACCGACCCGGAAAATGGACGGCTCAATGTGCTGTCCGACGTCAACCGGGCCATCTGGGCCGCCTTCAAACAGCATGGCATTCAGGTGGCACATCCCAAGCGCGACATTCGTATCATGGATGAGCGCAGCTTCCGCCAAAGTACGCGCCAGGAAATTCCTGATGTCCCAGAGGCACAGAATTCGCGTACAATGCCCGGCAATTAAAAGAAAATAAAACCATTTTCACGGAACAAGTAATAATCCTGTTTTGTAGTCCGATAGTTGTTTTCTATTTGGAGTTGTACTGATGACCCTTGATGCGATCCTCGACTTTGTTGCCAACGGCCTGCTGCACGCGTCCGGTTGGCAGATTGTCATTTACACACTGGTGATGACCCACATCACCATCGTGGGCGTGACTCTCTATCTGCATCGTTGCCAGGCGCATCGCGCGCTCGAACTGCACGCGATCCCCAGCCACTTCTTCCGTCTCTGGCTGTGGATGACCACCGGCATGGTGACCAAGGAATGGGCCGCCATCCACCGCAAGCACCACGCCAAGTGCGAGACCGAAGAAGATCCGCACAGCCCGCAGACCCGCGGCATCCACAAGGTGATGTGGCAGGGTGCCGAGCTGTACCGCAGTGAGTCCAAGAACGCCGAGACCATGGAGAAGTTCGGTCACGGCACTCCGGATGACTGGATTGAACACAACATCTACAGCAAGTACGGCTGGCAGGGTGTGGGCATCATGCTGATCATCGACGTGCTGCTGTTCGGCGCCATCGGTCTGACCGTGTGGGCCGTGCAGATGGCCTGGATCCCGTTCTGGGCGGCCGGCGTGGTCAACGGCCTAGGCCACTTCTGGGGCTATCGCAACTACGATTGCAACGATGCAGCGACCAACCTGTTCCCGATCGGCATCATCATCGGCGGCGAGGAAATGCACAACAATCACCACACCTTCGGCACCTCGGCCAAGTTCTCGGCCAAGTGGTATGAATTTGACATCGGCTGGATGTACATCCGCATCCTGGAGACCTTCGGCCTGGCCAAGGTCAAGAAGGTGGCACCGGTGCCCAAGTTCGACAGCCAGAAATCGGTGATCGACTTCGATACCCTGCAGTCCGTGATCGCCAACCGTTACGACGTGACCGCCAAGTACGCCCGTTCGCTCAAGAGCGCCTGGAAGGACGAGCTGGATCACCTGATCGAGAAGGCCCAGCTGGAATCGCGCTTCCTGAAGTCCTCCAGGAAGCTGCTGCAGCGTGAGCCGGCCCGTCTGGAAGATGGCCAGAAGCAGCAACTGTCGGAACTGTTCGCCCACAGCAAGGCGCTGCAGACCATGCATGAGATGCGCATCGAACTGAGCGCCATCTGGGAGCGTTCGCACTCGACCCGCGAACAGCTGCTGCAGCAACTGCAGGACTGGTGCACCCGCGCCGAGGCATCCGGCGTGAAGGCCTTGCGTGACTTCGCCCTGCGCCTGCGCAGCTACGCCTGATCGGCTTTGACCAGGCCGCTGCTCCGGGGTAAAAGCCGGAAGTGAAGGAAAAGCATGAAGACATCCCCGCAGAGCGATCTGCGGGGATTTTTTTCGTCATCGGCCAGTACAGGCCTGAAGGTTTTTGTCAAAAAACCGAAACGGGAGGGGAGGGCTGCGGTGCGCAGCGGGCTGACCGGCGCAATGCGGTCAACGTGAGCAGGCAATAAAAAACCCGCAGAGTATTCTGCGGGTTTTTCATCGGGAGACCGGGATCAATTACTTGATCTTGGTTTCCTTGTATTCGACGTGCTTGCGCGCCTTGGGATCGAACTTCATGATGCTGATCTTTTCGGGCGTAGTACGCTTGTTCTTGGTGGTGGTGTAGAAGTGACCAGTACCTGCGGTCGACTCCAGTTTGATTTTGTCGCGGCCGGATTTCGCCATGATAGATTTCCTTTACTCTGCTAATTAGACTTTTTCGCCACGAGCACGCAGATCGGCCAGAACGGCATCGATGCCGATCTTGTCGATCACGCGCAGGCCGGCGTTGGACAAACGCAGCGAAACCCAGCGGTTCTCGGATTCGACGAAAATGCGGCGGTTCTGCAGGTTGGGCAGAAAACGACGCTTGGTCTTGTTGTTTGCATGGGAAACGTTGTTGCCGACCATCGGCCCCTTCCCGGTGACTTGGCAGACACGTGCCATGTGAGACTCCTTAAAAATTTCCGAATTTGGGAAAAACGAGAGTATATGGAAAAAACTCTGCTTTTTCAATGACTTGCGAAAAAAAATTGTGTCTTGATGGGGTTCATTGATTTAACAATTGAAGAAACATTGTTTTTCCGCTGTCACCCTCAATGGCGCAATCCCAGTCCTGTAAAGGCTTTGCGGCCGATCTGGCTGGTTACGGTTCACACCTTGCCGTGGTCGGCAAAGGAATACAGGCGTGTTCCGGCCACCACGATGTGGTCCAGCAATTCCACCTCAATGAGCTCCAGGGCTTGCTTGAGTGTCTTGGTCAGGCGCAGATCGGAGTCACTGGGCCGCGGGTCGCCGGAAGGGTGGTTGTGGGCAACGATGACCGAAGCGGCGTTGTAACGCAGCGCCATCTTGACCACTTCCCGGGGATGGACCGTGGTCTGATTCAGCGAGCCCCTGAACAATTCTTCCGTCCCGAGCAGGTTGTTGCGCATGTTCAGGAAGAGGGCGACGAAACATTCGTGTTCCTTGCCGAAGAAGGTCAGCTTCAGGTATTCGCCCACGACGCGCGTGGAATTGAGGGCCGATGCCTGCTTCAGATCGCTGTGGATGGCGCGCTTGGCCAACTCCAGAGAGGCCGATAGCTGGGCGCATTTGGCCGGGCCGAGGCCGTTGCCCAGACTGGGCTCGCGCTGAACGGCCTTGCACAGGCCTTCGAGCGAGCCGAAGCGGTGCAGCAGATCCATGGCCAGTTCCATGACGCTCTTGCCCGGCGTGCCCACGCGCAGAAAGATGGCCAGCAATTCCGCATCGGAGAGGCAGGCCGGGCCCAGCTCCAACAGACGTTCGCGTGGCCGCTGTGCGGCGGGCCAATCGACAATGGACATGGTCATGAGATGAATCTCCTTTCATATTGCGTTCGAGAGGAAAGACGGCAGCCGGTCCCGCCGCAACCGTCCAACAGAAGCCCGGCACCGCCGCAGTGCGCTTGCGCCGCCGCAAGGAAGTGTCCGATGCGCCCGCCACCCGCGCAGCCGGATGCAGCTGACAGCGGCAGAGCGGGCCAACGTGGCTTACAATAGCGGGCTCTTGTGCACCTTCCCGCTTCCAAGCCCGTTCCCAGCCATGTCCAGCCCAACCGTCCCCGTCGTCACCGAAAACGCCTATCTCACCTTGCATTACCGCCTGGCCTCGCTGGACGGCGAAGACATCGTCAGCACCTTCAACGAAAATCCGGCCACCCTGCAGTTCGGCCAGGGCCAGTTGGCTCCCTTCCTCGAAGCCTGCCTGCTGGGCCTGCCCGAAGGCACGCAGCAGACCTTTGAACTGAGCCCGGCCCAGGCTTTCGGCGAGCGCAGCGAAGAGCTGATCCAGCGTATCTCGCGCGCCACGCTGGAAGAGAATTCTTCCATGGATGAGGACTATCGCGTGGGCGACCTGGTCGATTTCGCTGCCCCCGGTGGCGGCCGCTTTGCCGGTATCCTGCGAGCGATCGATGATGATGGCGCAATTTTCGACTTCAATCACCCGCTGGCCGGGCAAACGCTGAAGTTCGAAGTAAAAATCATCGGAATCCTGTAAGAGCCTCGTCATTTGGCGAGTTGGCCCTCGCAATGTTTTGAAGAATCAAGGAAATGACCATGACCATGGAACAAGCCGAATCTGAAATCCTGCTGGCCCAGCCCCGTGGTTTCTGTGCGGGCGTGGACCGCGCCATCGAGATCGTCGAACGTGCGCTGGCGCAGTTCGGCGCACCCATCTACGTGCGCCATGAAATCGTGCACAACGCCTACGTGGTCAACGACCTGCGGGCCAAGGGCGCGGTCTTCATCGAGGAGCTGGCCGACGTGCCGGCCGGCAATACGGTCATCTTCTCGGCCCATGGCGTGTCCAAGGCGATCCAGGCCGAGGCGGCCGAGCGCGGCCTGACGGTGTTCGATGCCACCTGCCCGCTGGTCACGAAAGTGCATATGGAAGTGGCCAAGATGCGCCGCGAGGGCCGCGAGATCATCATGATCGGCCACGCCGGCCACCCCGAGGTGGAAGGCACCATGGGCCAGACCGAGGCCGGCATGCATCTGGTGGAGACGGTGGAAGACGTCCAGCGCCTGCAGGTGGCCGATCCCGAACTGCTGGCCTATGTCTCCCAGACCACGCTGTCGGTGGATGACACGGCCGACATCATCGCCGCCCTGCGCGCGCGCTTCCCGGCCATTGCCGAACCCAAGAAGGGCGACATCTGCTACGCCACCACCAACCGCCAGGAAGCCGTGAAGTTCATGGCCCCGCAGGTGGAAGTAGTGATCGTGGTCGGCAGCCCCAACAGCTCCAACTCCAACCGCCTGCGCGAACTGGCCGAGAAAAAGGGCGTGCCCGCCTTCATGGTCGACAACGCCGCCCTGATCGACCCGCAATGGGTACAAGGCCGCCAGCGCATCGGCGTCACGGCCGGTGCATCGGCACCGGAAGTGCTGGTGCAGGCCGTGATCGATCGCATCAAGGAAATCGGTGCGCGCAGCGTGCGCGTCCTGGACGGTATTGAAGAAAACGTCACCTTCCCCTTGCCCAAGGGCTTGGGTACCCGCACGCCCTCGGCCGAATCGGCATGAGCCGGAATCAGCCCTGTGACAAAGGGTGAATATTCGGACGAAAATCACGTCCGGCGTTTGCGCAAAGAGGCCTGCTGATGCAGGCCTTCTTCATTTCCGCGACAGGTGTTGTGAAGTCGCCGACAATTCATTGGTCTTACCGCACTTTCTTCTGTAACAGGCGATTGTTTGTGCTCGATTGTTGGAATCTTCTGCGTATAATTCCGCACCATTATCGACGGACCGCCCAAAAGGCGGCCGAGCGCTAGCCCTCACAAAGAGGGCAGGGCGTCGCCAACGCGACGTCAACCAGAGACGGGAGACATCCATATGTACGAGCATCTGCCCACCGGCCTCGCCCGGTGCCTCCGGCGAAGACCTCCCGGGCGCCCGCCCAGTCGATGCGCCAGCCCCGGCCCAAGCCGCCCGCACGGCTACTGCGGCTGAATTTCCCTCCATTCCCTCCGTCAGCGAGCCCTGCTCGCCGGGAACGCGTGCACCCTTTTTATGAAGAGTGATAACGCGGTCCCGGGTTTCGGGAACGGATTTTGCTAATCGACATGCTTTCGCGCGGTGTCCGCTTTGGTGCAGAGCCACGTGTTTTTCTTGTTTCCATTTAGATCGAAGAGTTATTCATGGACATTTTCATCCAGCAGATCATCAACGGATTGGTGCTAGGCAGCATGTACGCACTGATCGCCCTGGGCTACACCATGGTGTACGGGGTGCTGAACCTGATCAACTTTGCCCACGGCGACATCCTGATGGTGGGCGCCATGGTCGGCCTGTCGATCCTCAAATTGGTGCAGCAGGTCGCGCCTGACCTGCCGGGCATCGTCAAGCTGATCATCGCCATCGTCGGTGCCATTCCGGTGTGCGTGATCGTCAGCCTGCTGATCGAGCGCATCGCTTATCGTCCGCTGCGCAACGCGCCGCGCCTGGCGCCGCTGATCACCGCCATCGGCGTGTCGATCCTGCTGCAGACCTTCGCCATGATGATCTGGGGCCGCAGCCCGCTGCCGTTCCCGCAGATCATGCCCTCGACCCCGGTCAACATCGCCGGTGCCCTGATCTCGCCGACCCAGATCATGCTGCTCATCCTGGCCCTGGCCGCGATGATCGGCCTGGTGCTGATCGTGGAGAAGACCAAGATGGGCCGCGCCATGCGCGCCACCGCCGAGAACCCGCGCATCGCCGGTTTGATGGGCGTGGACGCCAATCGCGTCATCATCGTCACCTTCGCCATCGGCGCGGCACTGGCCGCGATTGCCGGCGTGATGTGGGCTGCCAATTACTCCACTGCGCAATTCGCCATGGGCTTCGTGCCGGGCCTGA
Source organism: Herbaspirillum sp. Her4 (assembly GCF_057961335.1). Classification (NCBI taxonomy): domain Bacteria; kingdom Pseudomonadati; phylum Pseudomonadota; class Betaproteobacteria; order Burkholderiales; family Oxalobacteraceae; genus Herbaspirillum; species Herbaspirillum sp. Her4. The sequence continues at coordinate 2,403,842 of NZ_CM176330.1, forward strand.
AGGCCTTCTCGGCCGCCGTGCTGGGTGGTATCGGCAATATCTACGGCGCCATGCTGGGCGGCATCCTGCTGGGCCTGATCGAGAGTCTGGGTGCCGGTTACATCGGCGACCTGACCGGCAACTTCCTGGGCAGTAATTATCAGGACATCTTCGCCTTCATCGTGCTGATCATCGTGTTGACCTTGCGTCCGTCCGGGATCATGGGTGAGCGTGTGGCGGATCGGGCCTGAGTTTTTAAGATTTAAAACCTTAAAAACTTAAAAACAGAAACTTAGAAACTTAAGAAATCGGAAGAGAACACTATGGCTCTCATGACCTTCGACATGAAGCGCAACCCCCAGCAGGCGCGGTTCAGCCTGCTGGCGCTGTTGGCGCTGATGATCATCTTCCCCATGATCGCCCAGCATTTCGGCAATTCGTGGGTGCGCATCATGGATATGGCGCTGCTCTACATCATGCTGGCCTTGGGCCTGAACGTGGTGGTGGGTTTTGCCGGCCTGCTGGACCTGGGCTACATCGCCTTCTATGCCATCGGTGCGTACACCGCCGGCCTGCTAGCCTCGCCCCAGTTCGCCGCGGTGATCGAATCCTTCATCAACACCTATCCGGCCATCGGCAATTTCCTGGTCTGGCTGTGCGGTCCGCAGATCGTGCAGAACGGCATCCACCTCTCGCTCTGGCTGATCGTGCCGATCTCGGGCGTGCTGGCAGCGCTCTTCGGTGCGCTGCTGGGTGCGCCGACCCTGAAGCTGCGCGGTGACTACCTGGCCATCGTGACGCTGGGCTTCGGCGAGATCATCCGTATCTTCATGAACAACCTGAACGCGCCGGTGAACATCACCAACGGTCCGCAGGGTATCAACCTGATCGACCCGATCCGCGTGTTCGGCGTCTCGCTGGCCGGTGAACCGGGTTCGGGTTCGATGCTGAAGATCTTCGGCATGAACCTGCCGTCGGTGAACGCGTACTACTACCTGTTCCTGGTGCTGTGCATCTTCGTGATCTTCTTCTCGAGCCGCCTGCAGGATTCGCGCCTGGGCCGTGCCTGGGTGGCGATCCGTGAAGATGAAATCGCCGCCAAGGCGATGGGCATCAACACCCGCAACGTCAAGCTGCTGGCCTTCGCCATGGGCGCGTCCTTCGGTGGCGTGGCCGGTGCCATGTTCGGTGCCTTCCAGGGCTTCGTCTCGCCGGAATCCTTCTCCCTGACCGAATCCATCGCCGTGCTGGCCATGGTGGTGCTGGGTGGCATTGGCCACATTCCGGGCGTGGTGCTGGGTGGCGTGATCCTGGCCGCGCTGCCGGAAGTGCTGCGCCACGTGGTGGAGCCGCTGCAGATGGCCATCTTCGGCAAGGTGTGGATCGATGCCGAAGTGCTGCGCCAGCTGCTCTACGGCCTGGCCATGGTGATCATCATGCTGACCCGTCCGGCTGGCCTGTGGCCCTCGCCGCGCCATGAAGACCGTCCCGAAGTGGACCACACCCAAGTCGGTACCACCGGCGAAGTCAAAGCTTAATCTGGAGCACAGAACATGACACAAACACTGCTCAAGATCCGTGACGTCAGCAAGCGTTTCGGCGGCCTGCAAGCCTTGAATGGCGTGGGCATCACCATCGAGCGCGGCCAGATCTATGGCCTGATCGGCCCCAACGGTGCCGGCAAGACCACGTTCTTCAACGTCATCACGGGCCTGTATCAACCCGATACCGGCAGCTTCGAACTGGACGGCAAACCCTATTCGCCGAGCGCCCCGCACGAAGTGGCCAAGGCCGGCATCGCCCGTACCTTCCAGAACATTCGTCTGTTCGGTGAAATGACCGTGCTGGAAAACGTGATGGTCGGTTGCCACGTGCGCACCAAACAAAATGTCTTCGGTGCCGTGTTCCGCCACAAGGCAGCACGTGACGAAGAAGCGGCGATCCGCGCCAAGTCGCAGCAACTGCTGGACTTCGTGGGCATCGGCCAGTTCGCCAAGCGCACGGCGCGCCACCTGTCGTATGGCGATCAGCGCCGTCTGGAAATCGCGCGCGCCCTGGCGACCGATCCGCAACTGCTGGCGCTGGACGAACCGGCGGCTGGCATGAACGCCACCGAGAAACTGGCCTTGCGCGAGCTGCTGGTGAAGATCCAGGCCGAAGGTAAAACCATCCTGCTGATCGAACACGACGTGAAGCTGATGATGGGCCTGTGCAACCGCATCACGGTGCTGGACTACGGCAAGCCGATTGCCGAAGGCGTGCCGGCCGACGTGCAGAAGAACCCGGCGGTGATCGAGGCCTACCTCGGTGCAGGACATTAAGCGAGACCACAGAACATGACAACGAACATTCTCAAAGTCGACCAACTGAGCGTGGCCTATGGCGGCATCAAGGCCGTCAAGGGCATCAGCCTGGAAGTCAACGACGGTGAACTGGTTACCCTGATCGGTGCCAATGGCGCCGGCAAGACCACCACCCTGAAGGCCATCACCGGCACGCTGCCCAGCAGCAAGGTCGACGGCCACGTGTATTACATGGGCAATCCGTTGAAGGGCAAGAAGTCCTTCGAGCTGGTCAAGGACAAGCTGGCGATGGTACCGGAAGGCCGTGGCGTATTTACGCGCATGAGCATCCAGGAAAACCTGTTGATGGGCGCCTACACCAGCAATGACAAGGGCCAGATCCAGGCCGACGTCGACCGCTGGTTCGAGGTCTTCCCGCGCCTGAAGGAACGTGCGGCGCAGATGGCGGGCACTTTGTCGGGCGGTGAACAGCAGATGCTGGCGATGGCGCGCGCGCTGATGAGCCATCCCAAGCTGCTGTTGCTGGATGAGCCCTCGATGGGTCTGTCGCCGATCATGGTGGAGAAGATTTTTGAAGTGATCCGCAATGTGTCGGCACAGGGCATCACCATCCTGCTGGTGGAGCAGAACGCCAAGCTGGCACTGCAGGCAGCGCATCGCGGCTACGTGATGGAGTCGGGACTGATCACCATGGAAGGGCAGGCGCAGCAGATGCTGGATGATCCGCGGGTGAAGGCGGCTTATCTGGGTGAGGGATAAGTCGATCTATTATTCGTAAATGATATAAATCATTTTCGATACATCGACGAAAAAGCGCAGCCGAGGCTGCGCTTTTTTTGCGTCATCCAACCACGATGACGCAGGGATGAACAATCACTGCATCAGGCTGCCTTGCGTGCCCGCACCTCATTGCGCAGACTGCGCACCTTGTCGTGGTTGGCCAGCACGCCCTGATACTGGCGCTCGATGACCAGGCGAATATCGGTCGGCAGCTCTTCACTCAAGGCCTTGCGATAGGCGTTGACGGCGGCATCCTCGCCGCGTTCGCATTCGTCCAGAATGCTTTCGTCATCACGTCCGGTGATGGCGCTTTTCAGGTTCACCCACTGGCGGTGCAGTGTGCCGCCCAGCGTACTGTGGCTGGCCGGGTCGCCGCCCAAGCGCTGCACCAGGTCCTGCAGGTCCAGCGCGGCCTGGGCGCAGGCCGTCGCGCGTTCCCTGAAGGTTTCCTTGTAGGGGATATAGCGTTCCTGTGCATCATCGGCGCAGGCACGGAAGCCTTTTTCGCCATCGATGGAAATCTGGATCAGGTCGTTCAGGGTGGAAATCAGGTGGTCGTTGGTCATGTTGTCTTCCTTTCTTGTGGCTCGCCCTCTTCACGCACCGCTGCAGCGCGGGTGCAAATGGAGGCGGCAGTGAGTCGGTCAGTGGACGAAGAAATAGATCAGCACCAGCAGGAATGCCGGGACGCCACACAGCCATGCGAGGAAATACTTGCCCATGATGTTCTCCTTGTCGGGTTCAGGTAAATGGTCAACGATCCGGTTTCCCCTTGCTCACCTGCCGGACGAAACGGGACCGTCATTGCACGTTTCCATCCTAGGATCCGGGCGTATCGATTTCCATCGGACGGGACCGCAAGCCGATGTAGGAAACGGCCCAGCTTTTTGCTGCCTGAAACGCTACGGTGAGTACCACCCGACCCGGCGAAACGCCAATGCTGACAAGGCTTTCCGCTTTGTCCTACAAAACAATCGGCCGCCGTCCTATAGAGCAGAACAGTAGGCGCTCGCTATCATTTTTCCCATGAGTTCACGGTGACTCAGGCAGCAAAAAATGCTGCTGTGAATCGCGAACATGTCTACGCAAGACCTGCACCGCTCCTTTCAATCCATGTTGAACCCTTGACCACGAGGAACCCCATCATGAACAAGAAGACGATCACCGGCCAGTTCAACTTTGCCCTCGGCAAGTTCCAGGAAAGCGTGGGATCGGTGCTGGGCAACGTGCAACTGCAGCGTGCGGCACAGCGCCGCCAGATGGACGGTCGCATCATGCACGCCGTCGGCGAAGCGCAGGATCTGATCAAGCGCTCGCTGCGCCAGCGTGCAGGTTCGCTGTAAGGCTCTGCCGCTGCGACGCAAACCGAAGGAGAGCATTGATGAGTTTCGGAAAGACATTGTTGTGGGCCGCCGGTATCGCCGGTGTGGCCGTTGGTGCCAGCCTGCGCATGCTGGCTCGCCAGGCGCAGCGCCGCGACCAGCGCCAGCAGGACATCGCCCTGCAGCGCTGGGAAGACGAGGGCGGCAGCCCGCCGCCGGCGGCCCGCCGTCGCGTGCGGTGACAGGCGGCAACGCAGGTTGATGGGCCTTTGTCCTACACGCCAATCGGGCTGACTCCGATACAAAGCGCAACAAGGCATCGGTATCGTGCACCTGACTCGCCGAAGCAAGCGACAGCCCGCATCAGGCATCGAGCGGATAGCGCGGAAGCAGCACCGTGCAATACAGGTAACAGACCAGGTAATACAAGGCAACACAGCAGCAGGACAGCATCAACGAAGGCGCCGGAAATTGCGTCGAGTCAGTCCGCAACCGCCCGGCATGACCAAGAACAAGGGAGGAGATCATGGACAAGCTCGTGCTCGGATGGCTTCTGGGTGTACCGGTGCTGATGCTGATCGTGCTGCAGTACCTGATGTGAGCAACACCGTGAGAACGCCTCACCCCGGGTGGCTGGATCATCCACGCCGCCCCGATCAAACCGTAACGCATACAAGGAGGCCAAGCATGCAAGCCAACAAGTTCAAGACCGCCCGTACCGACGTGCAATCCCTGCTGCAACAGGCGCAGGACCTGTTTGCCGAGGCCGCCAACGCCACCGGCAAGAAGGCCGACGATCTGCGCGCCAGCGCCCAGGATCTGCTGGAGCAGGCCCTCAACACCGCGCAGGATGCGCAGGCTGCGGTGGTGGAAACCGGTCGCCAGATCGTCACCAGCACCGACGATTACGTGCAGTCCAACCCGTGGCGTGCCATCGCCATCGGCACCGGCATCGGCCTGTTGGTCGGTCTGGCCGTGGGCCGCAGCGCGGACCGCTACTGAGCACTGCGCAGAGGATTTTCCCGGAACCCGGTGTGGCCCTCGCGGCCAGTCCGGATCCAGCCAGGCGCGCTGCCGGCGATGAAAGCTGAAGCGCGCATTAGTCAAGAAACCGGAGAGAAGGAATGACCATGACCAAGAATCCACCGAAAACCGACGTCAAGAGCAAGCAAAGCTTCCACCTCGACAAGGACGCCATCCGTGCCGCCGCCAAGAAGATCGATGACGGTGCCGTCACCGAAGGCTATCGCGGCAACCGCGAAGAAGTCGTGGCGATGTTGAACGATGCCCTGGCGACCGAGCTGCTGTGCGTGATGCGCTACAAGCGCCACTACTACACCGCCAAGGGCCTGAACGTGGAAGCGATCAAGGGCGAGTTCCTGGCGCACGCACAGGAAGAGCAAAGTCACGCCGACCAGATTGCCGAGCGCATCGTGCAACTCAATGGTGAGCCCGATTTCAATCCCAAGACCATTGCCGAGCGCAGCCATGCGCAATACGACGAGTCCGAGGACATCAAGGACATGATTCGCGCCAACCTGGTGGAAGAGCGTGTGGCCATCGAAGCCTATCGCCAGATGATCGAACGCATCGGCGACGACGATCCGACCACCAAGCACCTGCTGATCCAGATCATGGCGCAGGAAGAAGAGCACGCCGACGACATGAGCGATCTGCTGGGCCTGTAAGCCCGCTCAGAACGCACTGGAACAGCCGACCATTCCGGGAATTCGTTCCCGCAACTTTGCAAGGAGACTGACATGAACTGGGACATCGTTGAAGGCAACTGGAAGCAATTCAAGGGCAAGGCCAAGGAACAGTGGGGCAAGCTGACCGATGACGACCTCGACGTCATCGCCGGCAAGCGCGACCAGCTGGCCGGCCGCGTGCAGGAAGCCTACGGCGTGAGCAAGGACGAAGCCGAAAAGCAGATTCGCGACTGGGAAGATCGCAACAAGGATCTGCGCCAGTAAGCGTTCCTGCTTGTCGACGTACCGCCGGGCGCGCAGTCCCGGCGAGGGTACGGCAAGGAGTTGGAGTGTGTGAGTGTGAGTGAGTGCAAGTGCAGGACGCAGGCCGGTCATCATGCCGGCCTGCATAAGAATACGGCCCCAGGCCGCAACCCAAGCAAACCATGAGGAAGGACACAATGAAAAAAATCATCGCAACCATGATCTTCGGCGCAGCCGCTATCGGCATGCATGGCGCAGTCTTCGCAGCCGATCCGGCAGCGGCCCAGTACAAGGCAGACAAGGCCAAGGCCGATGCCGACTACAAGGCGGCCAAGAAGAAGTGCGGTCCTTTGAAGGGCAACGACAAGGATGTCTGCGAGAAGGAAGCCAAGGCAGCTCACGAATCCACCATCGCTGACGCCAAGGCCAAGCGCAAGGGCGTGGAAGCCGACAAGGACGCCATGAAGGACAAGAACGACGCGAACTATGACGTCGCCAAGGAAAAGTGCGATGCCATGAGCGGCGACGCCAAGGACAAGTGCGTGGCCAATGCCAAGGCCAAGTTCGGCAAGTAATCCTGTCCCGCGCGATTGAGCGCAATGGCAGTGGATTTGCACCGGGCCAGGGGCCCGGGCGGATCCAAGGCAAATTCTTTATTTCGTTCCTGTCGCAGTCACCTGATTGCGCAAACCAACTCAAAGGAGTTTCATCATGTCGCTGACCAAAATGTCCCTGACCAAGCGTTTCCTCGGTTTCTTCCTGGCCCTGTTCATGGTTTCCCTGGTGGGCTGCGCATCCAGCCCGGGCAAGGAAGGCACCGGCGAGTACGTCGATGATGCCGTCATCACCACCAAGGTGAAGGCTGCCATCTTCAACGAGCCGAATCTGAAGTCCGCTGAAATCAACGTCGAAACCTACAAGGGCGTGGTCCAGCTGTCCGGTTTCGTCTCCAGCTCCACCTCCGCTGCCCGCGCTACCGAACTGGCCCGTGGCGTCAAGGGTGTGGTCTCGGTGCGTAATGACCTGCGCCTGAAGCAATAACGCGGGGAACTTGCAAGCGCGTGGCCGGTCTGTTGACCGGTCCGCGCTTTGTCAGCTTGTGGACGTGCCACTTGCAAAGCGCATCGGGCGATCCGGTGCGTTTCGCAAGAAGACAGGTCAGGGCCTGTCAGGTATAGTTGGAACCCGTTGCTGCCAGGCAGGGGCAGGCCAGCCGGCTTGTCAGGACAGGGAGGCAGCGATGCCGGCCGCAGGACGCGCGTGAATCGTGTACAGATTGCTGTACGGAATCGTGTGCAGGGTCCTCGCCGGAATCGAGTACAAACATAAAACAGGTCCAAGCAGCGCCAACGGCGCTGAAGTATCAATTCACCGCTCAAAAATGCCATGACAAAAATACTTGTAGTCGATGACCACGCGGTCGTACGGGCAGGTGTGCACCACTTCATTTCGGAAATTCCGTCGATGGAAATCGGCGGGGAGGCCAGCACGGCGGAAGAAGCCATTCGCCTGGTGCGAACCCAGGACTGGGATATCGTGTTGCTCGATATCGCCATGCCCGACAAGAGTGGCGTGGAAGTGCTGAAGCAGATCAAGCGAGAAAAACCGGAATTGCCGGTACTGATGCTGTCGATGCACCCCGAGAGCCGCTATGCGGTGCAGGTGCTGCGCAGCGGTGCCTCCGGCTACGTGCAGAAGGAAGCGCTGGCAACCGAACTGGTCAACGCCATCAACACCATCCTGCGCGGGCACAAGTACATCAGCTATGGCGTGGCCGAGCTGCTCACCAGCGAACCGGTGGATTCGGAAAAGCCTTTGCATGAAACCTTGTCGCAGCGCGAGTACGAGATCTTCTACAAGCTCGGCCAAGGCCAGGGGGTGACGCAGATTGCCGACGAGCTGTGCCTGTCGGTCAAGACAGTAAGTACCTATCGTTCGCGCGTGCTGCAGAAGATGAGCATGACCAACAACGCGGACATCATTTATTACGCGATCAAGAACAATCTGATCGACTGAGCCGGGTTTCCCCCGGGCGGATATGTCGCCGTCTCTGGCCATTCTGGCCGGGTGGCGGGCAAGGAAGAGTGGTACGGCGCATCATGGATGACAATCTCAACAGCAGGGCCCAGCGCGACAGCGACGGGACGCCCTTGCGGATCTTCCTGGTGGAGGATTCGGAGGACGTGCGGGACCTGATCGTGGAGAGCCTGTCGGAAATCGCCGGTGTGCGCCTGGTGGGCTACGCCGAAACCGAACTGGAGGCCTTGCGCCATCTGCAGCAGAACAGCTATGACGTACTGATCCTGGACATCCAGTTGAAGCAGGGCAATGGCATGAGCCTGCTGCAGTCCCTGGCGCGCTCCAATACGCGTCGCCAGAGCGAAGTGAAGGTAGTCTTCAGCAATCATGTGAGTCCGACCTATCGGCGCGTGGGAGTGCAATGCGGGGTGCAGCACTTCTTTGACAAGTCGTCCGAATTGCCGCTGCTGTGTGACTTGCTGGAAGAGCTGGCACAGAAGAGAGCGGGCAAGCTGGGGCGCACCTCATCGAGCAACAATACGCCGCCGCAGGGGCCGGCCCAGACGGGCGGAATGTAAGTTTATTTTTTTGCTGCATCATGTGGTGCAGCTACCCAGCAAGTCGCCAGGGCAGTTCGGCGCGACCTTGATGGATCAGACAATCAGAACCGATCATGGCAAGCAGGCCGCCACAGAAGGCGCGCAGGCGGCACGGGTCGCACCAAAGCAAGGGATTTTCGACGATGCAGAAGAACAATGACGGCCTTCGTCCGTCCTCCGCCGATCTCCAGAACAGCGCATCGGTGGAGTATTTTGCCGCGTCACACGCGCATTACAGCAGCATGGTGACGCTGGCCATGGGCCTGTCCATGGCGGTGATCCTGCTGGGCGTGGTGGTGCTGGTGACCGGCCTGCTGGGCGAAGAATATCGTCGCCTGCTCTCGGGCCTGCTGGCCGTGCGGGAGGTGACGGCGGGCGGTTTCATCCTGGGCGCTTCGGCGCTCTATTTCCGCTGCATGCATTCCGGCGCGCGCCGTCCTTCGGTGCGCAAGCTGGCCGTCGGCTTGGCGGTATTGCTATTGGTGCTGGGTGTGGCCTCGCTGGTGCAGGGCGTGATGTACACGCTGGGCTGGTTGCCGCTGGATGGTGCGCATCCGATTTCGCCACTGGCCGTTCCTCCTTTGATGTCAGTCGGTTTCGTGCTGATGGCGCTGGCCTTGCTGCTGCATGACTGGCGTCTGCTGGGCGGCTACTATCCGGCGGAATATCTCGCCTTCACGCTCATGGGCCTGTCGGCCATCCCTCTGGTGGGCTACCTGTATGACGTAAGCCAGTTCATCTATCTCGATTTCCCGCTGCCCATCTCTCTGCTGTCGTCGCTGGTGTTTGCGCTGCTGGGCGCGGCCTTGCTGATGGCGCGTCCCTCGCATCCGCTCATGGCGGTGATCCTGCGCATGGCGCCCGGTGGCCAGATGCTGCGCCATCTGCTGCCGCAGACCCTGTTCCTGCTGCTGGCCTTCAGCCTGCTGCTGAACTGGGGCATGACGCATGGCTGGATCCTGCCGGAGCTGGTGCTGCCGACCCTGACGCTGATCAACGGCGTGATCGTGCTCTTCATCTTCTGGGGCTCGGCCAGCCGGCTCGACAGCGAATACGGTGAACGCACGCGCAACGCCCAGAAGCTGGCCGAAACCAGTGCGTTGCTCAATGCCGTCAGTGAAAGTACCAGCGACCCGATCTTCGTCAAGAACCGCCAGGGCCTGATGATCTTCGCCAACCCGGCCACGCTGCACAAGCTGGGCAAGACTTGGGAAGAGACCATGTACCGCTCGAGCCGTGAACTGTTCCTGGTCGAGGAAGAGGCCGACACCGTCGACCGCGATGATCGCCGCGTCATGGCCTCGGGCAAGCCCGAGAAGCTGGAGCAGACGCTTCACCTGCCCGAAGGCGTGGTGACCTTCCAGACTGCCAAGGTGCCGTGGTTCGGCAAGGATGGCAGCGTGCAGGGGGTGATCGGCATCAGCACCGACATCACCGAACGCAAGCAGGCCGAGGATGAATTGCGCGAGCGCGAGAGCCGGCTGGAAAAGACCGTCATCGAGCGTACGGCGCTGCTGCGCGAACTGACCAACCACCTGGAAACGGTGCGCGAGGAAGAAAAGCGCGCCATCGCCCGCGAGTTGCATGACAACATGGGCGCGTCGCTGACGGCCCTGTCGATGCACCTGGAAGGGGTCTACCAGATCCTGCCGCCGGATGAAAAATGGGCCGATCGCAAGACCCGCATGCAAGGCCTGATGAAGTCGCTGGTGGCCACCACCCGGCGCATCCAGACCGAGCTGCGTCCCAATACCCTGGACCTGTTCGGGCTGAAGGCTGCGATCTCGGAACAGCTCGATGAATTGCACGAGCGCACCGGCATCGCCTGCCACGCCAGCCTGCCCGATGAAGACGTCGATGTGGGCCACGAGATGGAAATCGCCATCTACCGCATGCTGCAGGAAATGCTCAACAACGTGACCAAGCACGCCAAGGCCAGCAAGGTCGACGTGATTCTCGATGTCGATGAGGATCATGTGGCGCTGACCGTGCGCGACGATGGCGTGGGCATTCCCGAAGAGCGGCGCGACAACCACAAGACCTACGGTCTGCGCGGCCTGCGCGAGCGCGCCACGTTCTTTGGTGGCGAGGTCGATATCCGCTCCACGCCGGGCAAGGGCGCGCTCATCAGCATCAGCCTGCCGATCCGTCCGGAACTTGCTGCCAGCGAGACTTGAAGGGCCGGCGCCCGACGGTATTCAAGATTGCGTCACACCCTCTGAAAGCCGCCCCCAGGGCGGCTTTTTGCGTTTTGGTGAGGTTTGTTTGAAGAGCGTTTTTCCTGCACGGTTTTTCGTTTTTTCCTACGCGTGAAAGGACGACTCTCTTATGTTCGCCCGACAGGCTCATCGGTACCATGAATTCATCGTCACTCACCGCCCGTCGGGCCGGCAAGGGTGGCGGAGCCGGCAGCCAGCCCAGTGCGGCACCGGGTAACCATCAGGCAAACAACCCAAAGGAGCCATCATGAACAAGGACCAGATCAAAGGCAGCTTGAAGGAAGTGGCAGGCAAGGTGCAGGAGAAGACCGGTGAGCTGACCGGCAATACCAGCCAGCAGGTCAAGGGTGCTGCCAAGCAGGTCGAAGGCAACGTCCAGAAGACCTATGGCGATGCCAAGGAAGCCGCCAAGGACTAAGTCCTGGATGTCCGTGTTCCGGTGACCTGATCACTCACCGGCGGCACGGGCCGGCAGGGTGTGAAGGACATCTGAAGCAGGCAGCACAGCGCGTGTAGGAAAACGCCTACACGAATATCGGAAACGGCTGATTTTGTGATGCAGCAATTTCCGCGACCATGTGGTCATGGTGCTGGTAGAGCCGGGAATTGCAAAAGAGTTCACGGTTTGCCGCATGAAATTTTGCTCACCGCCAGAAGGGACCCCTGAAAGGGACGACCATGAAAAAAACAGTCGGTATTTGCATGCTGGCAGCCGCTTCGGCTTTCGCCTCTCACGCTTTCGCAGAAACTCCGCAAGCCGTCGACAGCGCATCGCGCTGGTCGGCTTCCACGATGGACCGTCACATGCCGGTGGATGCAGCGCGTCTGCACAAGCTGGGGCAGAAGAAATTCCGCTACATGGACATGGCCGAGAGCAAGCGCTCCAAGTCCCTCCAGAACGCCGTACTGCTGTTTGGCGCACGCGCCGATGGCAAGGATCCGGCAGCGCAACGCGAACCGGCCAAGGCTGCGCCCAGCGCACCGGTTTATCGTGATCACGCACAACAGCCCAAGGCGCCGCGCGTGATCATGCGTCCGTCGACCTGATCGGCGGCCGTATTCCCCTATTCGACAAAGAGGAAGGAGTCATCATGAAGACCATGCAAAAACTGGCAGTGACCTCGGTAGCCATCTGTGCCTTTGCCGCCCTGACCGGCTGCAGCGGCATGACCCAGCAAGACAAGAACACCGCCATCGGCGCAGGTGCCGGTGCCGTCGGTGGTGCAGTCCTCACCGGTGGCAGCGCCATCGGGACCGTGGGTGGTGCCGCCGTCGGTGGCGTCATCGGCAATCAGGTCGGCAAGTAATTCGCTGGTCGGCTGATCCCGGCCGCCGCTCCTCGCGCTGAGGAGCGGCCCACCACAACGCCGCGACAGGGTGACCTGTTGCGGCGTTGTTGCATTCAGGCAGTGGAGGGAGCCAGTTTATTTCGGAGCCGGGTGGCTGCCGTGCTTGTGGTGATTGTGCATCTGTTTGGGGTCACCCTTGACGGATACCGCAACGGGTTCGCCGCCCTGGTAGTCCTTGAAGATGCGCTGTGCCCGCGCAGCATCCTGCGACCTGGCGTCGGCGGCTTGCTTGCGGCAGGCTGCAGCATCCTTCCCGCGTAGGCTGCGGCAGCCCTGCAGCGCCTCGGCATAGGCGGCCGCCGTTTCCTTGTTCAGGTTTTGCAGCCGGCCTTTGGCGCTGTTGTCATCCTGGTACCAGCGCTGGGGATCGGCCTTGCTGACATCTTCTTCAGCAGCGTGCGCGGCGGCCGCGCAAAGCAGGCTCAGGGCCGCCAGGAGAGCGGGCAGGGGAGAAGCGAGGAATTTATTGTTCATCTGATGTCAGCCTCATCACGGTACGGGAGCAGGGAAAGCCATGCGCGTGAGCTTGCCCCGGCGGGGCGGGGCGGCGTCCACAAGCAAACGGCGCGGACGGTGACAGGCACCGTCCGCGCCGTTTTCCCGTCCGCCACCGGATGGTATCAGGCTTGCGGGAGGGAAGGGAGCGTCCGAAGGCTGGGGCCAGGGCAGCCGGACCGCACAGGCCGGCTGCCGCCCCGCCTTATATCTTGCCGAGCAGCAGCAGGATCAGCAGGATGATGACGATGGTGCCAGCGATACCGCTGGGACCATAGCCCCAGCTGCGGCTGTGCGGCCAAGCGGGGATGACGCCGAGCAGGATCAGGATCAGGACGATGAGCAGGATGGTGCCGAGGGTCATGGATTTCTCCTTTGTTATTGAGTTCGTTCTTGCCCGCCAGGGTGCAAGCGCCGGGTGATTCGTAAAGCTGGGGTCATCTTAGGGTCAGCCGGTCCGCCGCACGATCAGCGCCCATCGCAATGTGCTGTAGGAAAATCCGGCAAGCGTGAGTAGGTGGCCGCGCCCCCGGCTTGGCCAGCGCAGGCCATCGTTGCGACCCTGACAAATCGCTGCCAACTTGGTGCAAGGCACAACCGAAGTGCGGATCCCGCCCGATTTGATCGCGCCGCGAGGTCCTCCTCCTGCCGCTGCGGATATCATCGTGTTCCCTTGCAACGCAGTTCCCATGCGGCTTTCCGAGGTGCGTCGCGGTTCTGGCACGCTCTTTGCTGAAGCTGATGCACAAGCGCAGCAATGCGCAAGCAACGTGAAGGTGTGGCCAATGGCGGTCGCGCCGTCCAGGACAAAGGCGTCTTCCGGTATGGGTCATCCATGTCGGAACACGCCTTTTTTGTTTGGGCTTTCTTCAAATCGCAACGCAAGGGGAATGGTGCTATGGAATCCAAAGGTCAGGCAGGCAAGACAGGCGCGCTCGGCAGCGGCATGCAGGATGCACAGGACAGCGCGCTCAAGGCAGCGGACAGGGTGGACGGCAAGCGCCGCACGCTCCTGCAGGGCGGTGCACTGGCCGCCGGCAGTGGCATGCTGGGCATGCTCCCGGGCGGTGCTTGGGCGGCCGGCTCGGACAAGCCGGAAAAGGAAGAAGTCAAGATCGGCTTCATCCCCCTGACCGATTGCGCCTCGGTGGTGATGGCCTCGGTGCTGGGTTTCGACAAGAAGTACGGCATCAAGATCGTCCCCAGCAAGGAAGCCTCCTGGGCCGGCGTGCGCGACAAGCTCACCAACGGCGAACTGGACGCGGCCCACGTGCTATATGGCCTGATCTATGGCGTGCAACTGGGCATCGGCGGCCAGAAGAAGGACATGGCGGTGCTGATGGGCCTGAACCATAACGGCCAGGCCATCACCTTGTCCAAAAAGCTGGCCGACAAGGGGGCGGTCGATGGCGCATCGCTCTACAAGCTGATGCAGACCGACAAGCGCGAATACACCTTCGCACAGACCTTCCCGACCGGCACCCACGCGATGTGGCTGTATTACTGGCTGGCCGCCAACGGCATCAATCCGATGAAGGATGCCAAGGTGATTACGGTCCCGCCGCCGCAGATGGTGGCCAACATGCGGGTGGGCAACATGGATGGCTTCTGCGTGGGCGAGCCCTGGGGCCATCGCGCCATCGTCGATGGCGTGGGCATCACCGCCATCACCACCCAGGACATCTGGAAGGACCATCCCGAGAAGGTGCTGGGCACTTCGCTGGAGTTCGTGCAGAAGTACCCCAACACCTGTCGCGCCATGATGGCCGCCATCCTGGAGGCCAGCAAGTGGATCGATGCCTCGCTGGCCAACAAGAACAAGATGGCCGAGGTGATCGCCGACAAATCCTATGTGAACACCAGCAAGGACGTGATCGACCAGCGCATCCTCGGGCGCTACCAGAACGGCCTGGGCAAGACCTGGGACGATCCCAACTACATGAAGTTTTACGACGAAGGCCAGGTCAACTTCCCCTTCCTCTCCGATGGCATGTGGTTCATGACCCAGCACCGCCGCTGGGGCCTGTTGAAGAGTGATCCGGATTACCTCGCCGTGGCCAAGTCGGTCAACCAGATCGATCTCTACAAGGACGCTGCCGCCATGACCAAGACACCGCTGCCCAAGGAGGTCATGCGCAGTTCCAAATTGATGGACGGCACGGTGTGGGACGGCAAGAATCCGGCGGCCTACGCGCAGGCGTTCAAGATCAAGGTGTAAGCGGGTGCGGCCTGCGCCGTGTCCATCAAGGTGAAGTGCTTAGAGCAAGGGGAAGATGATGAGTGCAGTCGCAGAGAGCATCATGGGTGAGAACGCCAAGCCCGCTGGCAACGGCCACGCCGGCGTGTCTGCTGCCAGCGAGCCGGTGCGTGCAGCCGCCGCCAACGAAGCGCAGGTGGCACCCGCCGCCAGCGCTGCCGGCAGCGTGAAAGCGCGCAGCCTGCGCAAGAAGATCATTGCGGGCGGCCTCTTCATGCGCGTGGTGCCGCCCCTGCTGGGGGTGGCGCTGCTGGTGCTGGTCTGGCAGATCATCGCCTTGAAGACCGCCAGCTTCCCCACGCCATGGGTGACCCTGAAGGAAGCGGGCGTGATGTTTTCCGATCCCTTCTACCGCAACAGTCCCAACGACCAGGGCATAGGCTGGAACGTGCTGGCTTCGCTGCAGCGGGTCGGCATGGGCTTCGGACTGGCGGCGCTGGTGGGCATTCCGCTGGGCTTTGCGATTGGCCGCGTGGAATTCCTCTCGCGCATGTTCGGCCCCATCATCAGCCTGCTGCGTCCGGTCTCGCCGCTGGCCTGGCTGCCCATTGGCCTCTTGGTGTTCAAGTCGGCCAATCCGGCGGCGATCTGGTCGATCTTCATCTGCTCGATCTGGCCGATGATCATCAACACGGCCGTCGGTGTGCAGCGCGTGCCGCAGGATTACATGAACGTGGCGCGCGTGCTCAATCTCTCCGAATGGAAGGTGCTGACCAAGATCCTCTTCCCTTCGGTATTGCCCTACATGCTGACCGGCGTGCGCCTTTCCATCGGTACTGCGTGGCTGGTGATCGTGGCCGCCGAGATGCTGACCGGCGGCGTCGGCATCGGCTTCTGGGTCTGGGATGAATGGAACAACCTGAACGTGCCGCACATCATCATCGCCATCGTCGTCATCGGGGTGGTCGGGCTGGTGCTGGAACAATTGCTGGTGGCGCTGGCCAAGGCGTTCACCTACGAGCAGGTCAACAACTGAGGAGGGCAGGATCATGGACAACATCAACGGCAAGTTCATCGACATCCACGGTGTGGAGATGGTGTTCCACACCAGGAAGGGCGTCTTCCATGCACTGCGCGAGATCAACCTGACGGTGGCCAAGGGCGAGTTCGTCACCTTGATCGGCCACTCCGGCTGCGGCAAGTCGACCTTGCTGAACCTGATTGCGGGCCTGCTCAAGCCCAGTGATGGCGTACTGCTGTGTGCCAATCGCGAGATCGGTGGTCCGGCCCCGGAGCGTGCAGTGGTGTTCCAGAACCACTCGCTGCTGCCGTGGCTGACCTGCTATGAAAACATCTATCTCGGTGTGGAGCGGGTGTTCGGTGCCAGCGAAAATCGCACCCAGCTGCGTGACCGCACGCGCGCCGCGCTGGCCTTGGTCGGCCTGACGGCGGCCGAGAGCAAGCGGCCCAATGAGATCTCCGGCGGCATGAAGCAGCGCGTCGGCATTGCCCGCGCGCTGGCGATGGAGCCCAAGGTCCTGCTGATGGATGAACCCTTCGGCGCACTCGATGCACTGACCCGTGCGCACCTGCAGGATGAGTTGTTGAAGATCGTGGCCAAGACTGAATCGACGGTGGTGATGGTGACCCACGATGTGGATGAGGCGGTGCTGCTGTCGGACCGCATCGTGATGATGACCAATGGTCCCGCTGCCACCATTGGCGAGATCGTGGAAGTGAAGCTGCCGCGTCCGCGTGACCGTGTCTCGCTGGCGCAGGATGCGCAGTATGGTGCCTATCGCACGGCGGTGCTGGAGTTCCTGTATCGCAAGCAGGCGCATCCGGCGCGGGAAGCGGCGTAAGCCCGCGTCAGACCCTTCTGCCGGCCACCTGTCCAATGCAATTGAAGGAGATGTCCATGAGCAGCCTGGCTGTCATCGAGGAGGCCCCTGTTGAGGGCGCTGAGGAGTCCGCAATCGTTCCGCTTTCGGGCGAAGTGTTTGGTGCCCTGATCAATCTCTCTGGCCGCCGCCGCTTCACGTCGCAGCGCTTGGTGTTGTACGCGGTGCTCGCAGCACAGGGCCAGCAGGGGGCTTGTGCCACTGCGCGCGAGGCATTGGGACTGTTCCGCAGCGCCCATGCGGCCTTGCTCAAGCGCTCCGGGGACTTGCCCGGCGTATTCTGCCCGGAGCTGGAAGAGGTGTATTTCGGACGCAGCCGGGGCGATGCGCGCATCACCAGTTTTGCCGAACTGGCGCAACGTGCGCTCAATGCCATCGAGGACAAGCTCAAGACCGGTCCGGCCCTGCTGGAACAGCTGGTGCAGGAAACCACGCCGCTGCTGGCCGTGTTGAACGAGATCACGGCGGTCTACGAAGCGCAGTCGAAGAAGCATGCGCGCCTCATGCGCGAGCAGTTGCGCGGCATCATGACCGACATCGAAACCATTGCACGCGAAGCCAAGATGGTGGCCTTCAATGCCCGCATCGTGGCAGCGCGATCAGGACAGGCTGGCAGGGAATTCTCGGTGGTGGCTGGTGTGCTTTCCAACATCACCGGTGAAATCGATGAACTGGTCAAGGAAGCGCTGAGTGGCGCTGCGGCCTGAATGCGCCTTCCTGGTACCATTCATCTGCGTTCAATGCTCTTTTCCAGAGCATTGAATTTTGCTTAATGCTGCTTATCGGCTCTTCAGCGCCGCCCACGCCACCAGCAGCCACGCTGCGAGAAAGGCCACACCGCCAAACGGCGTGATGGCACCGAGGATGCGGGTGCCGGTCAGGGCCAGCAAGTAGAGGCTGCCGCTGAAGATGACGATGCCCGCCAGCATCAGCCGGCCGGCCCAGTGCAGCGCGGCACCGGCCATGCGCGGCATCAGCAGCGCCACGGCGATCATGCCCAGCGCGTGCATGACCTGGTAGGTCACGGCGGTATGCCAGATCGCCAGCATCTCTTCGGAAATCATTTTCTTCAAACCGTGCGCGCCGAAGGCGCCACAGCCCACGGCCACGAACATGTTCAGCGCGCCAGCGGCGATCAGGGTGCGTTCTTTCATCGGTCTTGCTTTCAGTCGGGAAGATTCAGGGTTTCCAGTTCCGTCTCCGGCAGGCCATCTTTGCCCGCTGTCTCGACGGCATCCGGATAACAAGCGCGATGCTGTTCCTTGCCGCTGCTGCGTTCACGCACCACCAGTCCGGAGGAATCCTTGGGGAGGTTCTGCCCCTTGAAACCGGTGCGAATCATCCGGTCATAGTAAAAATAATCGTAGCTGTCGGTACTGAAACGGACATGCGATTCGTAACCACCCGAATACATGGTGTAGCTGCGAAAGAATCGTCCTTCCGCAGGCTGGGGCGTATCGGGAAATTGCATCTCGATCTTGCTTGCAGTCCCGAAGCGGTATTGCAAGCGACTGCGCTTGTCGGGATAGTCCGCCGAGGCGCATAGTGACGCCGTTTTCTTGCGCGCGGTCTGGCAGCTGTAAATGATTTTCTCTCCCGGCTTGCAGAGGCTCTGGGAGAGGGGCGCTGCCAGCGCAGGAAACGACGGCAATCCAAGTAACAGGACGAGTATGCGTATTTTCATTTTGATTCAGTAAGTCGGACGTACGCCCTTGCCCAGCCGATACTCATGCCGCAACACGAACTGCGACGTGGCGATCAGCCCCGACAATCCCAGGATCAGTTGCGTCAGCGTATCCGGCGGCAGCACCCAGACGCTGCCTGCGGGGGCCGGCACGTTGGCGGCAGCGCTGATGACCGGGGCCGCCCATGAGGCTTCCTCGCTCACGTCCAGCAGGATCTGGCCTTCGGGCGTGGTGTGCAGATGGATCTCGCCGCCCAGTTCCAGCGTGAAGCAGATGCCCTGGCCGGCGTTGACGGTGTTCATCTTGTGACGGAACACCACGGCCTGCAGCTCGCGGTTGTAGGTGTCGATCCAGGTCTCCACCTCCTGCACGTTCTGCAGCACGATCCATGTGCGCGGTGCGGGGATGGTGTCGGCACCGGCAACGGCATCATCGGGGAAGATCGGTTCGGGGGCTTGCTCGGACATGGTCAATGCAGGACCGCGCCACGCGCGGCCCGTGGTGGCTACGGGGAAGGCAGCAGTATATAGGATCGCCGTGACTGGAGGCGCCAGCCGTCGACTTGCAAAAGTGCTTGCCTGGCGCTCGGCACTGGCGGTAGCTTATGCGCTCCGGCCTGCTCGGCCCTCATCATAAAAATTCCATGCGCCAATTCTCTTTCTTCGCCTTCGGCAGGCTGCTGTCGACACTGGGCCTGTGCGGCCTGCTCCTGGTTCCCTTCTCTGGACGCGCCCAGCAGCTGGCACTGGACATCAACGAATCGGTCACCAGCATCGATGTCAGCGTCAAGGACCTGTATGGCCGGCAAGAGAGCGGCAAGGTCGTCATCACCCAGTTCAAGCCGGCCGGACCGGGGCCTTTTCCGGTGGTCATCCTCAGTCACGGACGCAGTCCCACCAATCGTCAGGATCCGCCGCGTTTTCGCTTCACCAGGCAGGTGCGCTACTTTGTCTCGCGCGGCTTTGCCGTCTTCGAGCCGACCCGCATCGGCTACGGCGCCTACATGACGCAGTTCGATCCCGAGGACAGCGGCAGTTGCTCCAGCAAGGATTACGCGCCCATGGCCGAGGCCGGCAGCACCGAAATCCTGGCCGTGCTGGATTACGCCAGGCAGCAGCCGTATGTCGATGCCAAGCGTGTGCTGTTGGTGGGACAGTCGGTGGGGGGCTACCTCACGGTGGCCGCTTCCGCGCGCAATCCCGAGGGGGTAGTGGGCGCGATCAATTTTGCCGGCGGCTCCGGCGGCGATCCGGAAAAACGTCCCGGCAATCCCTGCGCACCCCAGCGGCTGGAAGAGATGTATGCCCGCTTTGGCCAGGCCACGAAGATGCCCATGCTGTGGATCTATACCGAGAACGACCTCTACTTCGCCCCGACCCACAGCAAGGCGTGGCACGAGGCCTTCGTCAAGGCCGGCGGCAATGCAGAGTATCGGCTGCTGCCGCCCTTCGCCCAGAACGGGCATACGCTCTTTGCCCGTGGCCCCGAGATCTGGGAGCCCATCGTCGGCGAGTTCCTCGACAAGCTCGGCCTGCCGGTACCGCGTGCGGCTCAATAAGCCAGCCGATACGCCTCATTGGTCGATTCCAGCCGGCTGGCAATGACCTTGACCACATACGCATGCAGGCGCAAGGCCGTTGCCGGGTCCTCTTGCTCCAGCTGGCGCAGGCTGGCCAGCGTCAGCTGCCAGGCCAGTGTGGGGCGGTCGGTGACGACATCGGCGGTGCGCCGCTGGCCGCGATAGAGCGCCATCTCGCCGACGATGGTGGCACTGCCGAAGGAACGCAGGCGCATGCGGCCGCCGCCCTCCAGCGGCAGCGAGATGCTGACCATTCCCTCGTCAATGAAATACATCGAATCACCCGCATCGCCCTTGCGGAACAGCAGCGTGCCAGCGGCCAGTTCCACCTTCTCCATGCGCGCCATGAGCGACGCCATTTCGCGCGCATCAAAATGCTCGGCCAGGCTGCTGTGCAGGGCATCGCGCGATTCATTCCGCATGGCCTGTTTCAGCAGGCGGTCTTCCACCCATTCCAGCGCCAGGTCGAGATCGGCAAACTCGCGCGGTGCCGTGCCGCTGAATGCGGCACGCGCAATCGGACGGCGGATGGGATCGGCAATGCCGGTCAGGATCAGGGTCACCTTGTATTGCTCGCACACCTGCGCCAGCTTGACGAAGCTTTGCGAGGTGGAAGCATCCAGTCCCTGCACGTGGCGGAAGTCGATGATGATGAACTGGCGCGGCGACTGCAATTGTTCGCGCACCCGATGCACGATCTGGTTGGCGCTGCCAAAGAACAGGAAACCCTGCAGGCGCATGCCGAAGACGCGCTGGCCCAGCTGCTTGAGTTCCGCATGGGCGGCGGCACCGCGCTCCAGCTTGGAGTGCAGGGTGGCGCCGGTGAATTCCATCTTCACGCAGGACACCCGGCCATAGTCCAGCACGAACAGCACGCAGGCCACCACCACGCCCAGCGCCACGCCGGTGACGAAGCCATAGCAGGCCACCACCGCCACGATCAGCACGATCAGGAAATAATCCCCGCGCGCCAGACGGCGGCTGCGGACCAGCCATTCATTGAGCAGTCCGCCACCCAGGCCGATCAACAGCCCTGCCAGCACCGGCTTGGGGAAATAGCCCAGCAGCGGAATGAAGAACAGCGCGCACACCAGACACAGCACCGCCGCCAGCAGGGTGGCGACGCGATCGCGCGAGCCGAAGCGGTAATTGAGCAAGGTGCGCGAGAGCGAATGGCAGCCGACCACGCCCCCGAAGCATCCGCTGAGCATGTTGGCCAGGCCGGCACTGCGCAGTTCGCGGTTGAAATCCACTTCGCGCCGCGTGGCCAGGCTCACGCCGGTGGCATTGAGCAGGATCGCGAGCGTGGTCACGGCGATCAGGGCCAGCAATTCTCCATAGTGGCGCCACAGGATGTCCCAGTGCACCAGCGACCAGGAGACCTGCACCGGCAGCTGCACATGGCCCAGGCTCAGCGGCGCGAACATCCAGCCCAGCGCACGGGCCTGCGCCAGCGACAGTCCGCTGGCCGCCAGCGCGCCATAGAAGGCCGCACTGGCCAGTGCCAGCGAGACCGGCAGCGCCAGCGGATGATCGAACTTGCGTCCCGGCAGGCCCAGCATGCCGATCACCACGATGGCCACCGGCAGCAGTTCCTGCCAGTTCAGGTCGATGCCGGTGCGCAGGACATCCAGTCCCAGGGGATGTCCGGTCAGCACCGTGAAGGCACCGCTCCAGAGCAGATAGCCAGTCCCGGCCAGGAAGCCGCCGACCACCGGGAACGGCACGAACAGCACCAGGTTGCCGCGCCGCAGTGCGCCCAGCGCCATGAGCGCCAATCCGACCAGGAGGCTGCTGAGGGTGATGGCGATGGTGACGGTGGCCAGGATCTCGGCTGGAGAGAGCTGGGCGCGCTGCATGGTGGCGCTGATGCCGCCGACCATCAGCGAGAGCAGGCCGACCGAATTGGAGTCCGCCCCGCCCAGCATGAAGGGCAGCGAACTGGTGAAGCAGATCACCAGCAGGCACAGCACGCTGGTGACGAACATCAGCGGCAGCCCGGCCTGCAGCAGGGCATCGCCACTGCCGCCAAAGATCATGACGGCATAGCTGACCGCATAGCTCACCGACACCAGCGCCACCACGCAAGCCGCCGGCAGGCTGCCCAGCCAATGGCGTGCGCGCGCCAGCAGTGTGGATTGCGGCATCAGATGACTTTCCCCGAAGGCTGCGCGTTTGTGCGGCATGCCTGTACCCCCATCGATAAGGACCGGTCGTTGCTGCCGGTCGTTGTTGTTGTCTGGCGTCTGCCTGCGCGCCCCCGCGCGCGCCCCCGCGCGCGTTACCGGCCCGGCGCTTCGCGCTGCATGCCGCAGTCGTCGCCGTTGTTCCGGTAGTGCCAATCATGAAGCGCAATCTATCACACGAAAATGACAGGATGACAACATTGCCCCGGTTTGATGAGGGAAGTGAAGGTTTGGGCAGATATCCGCGCCGGTATTGCTGTTGCGCTCTTTCCCTTCGGAAAAAGATGAAGGGAAGCGCCGTTTTTCAGGGAGCGTCGGCGCGGCTGTTTTGCCGGTGCCACTGAACCGAGGCTTGCCCGGCCAGTTCACGCAGGCTGCGCAGGGAAGCGACTTCATCGGCGCTCAGGGCGTCGCGCTGGCGGCGCAGACCGCCGAGCTCGTGCAGCGCGGTTTCGGCCTCGATGCTGGCCAGTCCGGCCTGGCGTTGCAGCTGTCGCAGCACAGGAGCTGGCTGCTGCGACAGGACGGCGTCCAGATAGGCGCGATTGGCTTCCAGTCCGGCCGCGATGCGCTGGCGCGGCGTAGCGCCGAGATCGGGCCACAGCGCCAGCGCGGCCAGCAGGGCGGCAGCGCTGCCGATCAGGTTGTCCAGTGCGCGGGCCGAGGCGATCCCGGTGCCGGGCTGCAGCATGTCGGTCACGCAGATGAAGAGCATGGTCAGAAACACCACGAACACCGTGTAGTTCACCAGCCGCAGGGCAATTGCCAGCCCTGCCAGCAGGACCGCCACCAGCGGCAGCAGCAGCCCGTGGGCCGGGACCAGCTGCAGCAGCGTCAAGGCCAGCAGCCCGCCCAGCAGGCTGCCCAGGATGCGTTCCAGGCAGCGTGTCCAGGTCTGGCGCGCCGCGCCCTGCAACACCACGACCACCGCCATCGTCGCCCAATACGGATAGCCCAGATGAAAGGCCTCGGCCGCATAGAACACGGCGGCCACGCCGGCAGCCTGGCGTCCCCCCTGTTGCACGCCCCGCAGCAGGCCGGCGCGCAGGCGCTTGTGGGGCGGGACCGCCGGGGCTGGCGAGGTCTGCGACGAACAGGCGCGGGCGTGCGCGGCTTGCCGTGCCTGCAGCAGGCGGTCGGCTTGCGCCAGGGCGCGCAGGCAGCCGGCGATCAGGGGATCGGCTGCTGCAGCGTGCGGTCGGGCGCTGCGCGGCCGGTTGGCCTTCGCGGGGGATGTCTCCAGAACGGCGAGGGCGTGCAGCAGCACGGCGCTGGCCACACGCGCAGCCCGGCGGCGCTCGCCCGGACTGGCCAGTTGCTGGATGGCCGCATGCTCCAGTGCGATCAGGGTGTGGAAGAGCATTTCGCAGGCTTCCAGCCGGCGTTCCCATGCATCCGCCTCGGCCATGGGTGTGCCCGCATGCCGCTGCAGCATGGTCCGCAGGCGTTCCAGCGCCAGCCGTGTGGCGCGGCGGTGTTCGCCGTGCTCACGGTGCCAGTGCTGGTCGCGGTGCTGTCCGGGCGGCGCGGCCAGCAGGGCCAGGTTCATGTCCATCATGCGCAGCAGCGCTGCACGGGCCGCCTGGCGCAGGGCAGCCTGGTCGTCGAGACGCCACGCCAGATTGATCAGCAGCCAGGCCCAGGCGGCACCGGCGCAGAAGGAGGCTGCCTGCAGCGCGGCCATCGCCGCCCCGTGCGGAAAACCAGCCGCCACCACGGCGACCACCGCCAGCAGCGTCCCCAGCAGGGTGCCGGACTCGATGGCAGCGGTCAGCGTCACCACCCCCAGCACCATCAACGGCGCGCTCAGCAGGGCCGCGTGCGGGCCCCAGGAGGCGCTCCAGGCACCGAAGAAGGCCACCGCCGTGCCTGCCACGGCAAAGCCGCCCAGCAGCCTGCGGCGTTGTGCGTGCGGCCCCGGCGCGTCGCACAGGCAGGTCCAGAAGGCCGCGAACACGGCCCATGCCAGCCAGCGCTGGCCGCTCAGCATCGCAGCCGCCAGCGGCAAGGCAATGGCCACGCCGGCGCGCACGCCTTCCCCGGCATTGAACTGCTCTTGCAACAGCGGGAAGGAACGCAGTTCCAGCCGCCGGGCAATGCGGCGGGCATGGGCAGCGAGTGGACGGGCAGATGAACGGAGCAGGAGTCGCATGGCGAATACGGAAGTGGTCGGACCACTATGCAAAGGCATTGTGGCGTCCGAGAAGCGAATACTACAATCGACTGCAATTCCTCCCCAAGGATCCTGCAAAGTGGTCCGACCACCAAGAAAGTGAGTTGCCGATGACTGCCTCTCCCCTGGTTGATCGCCTGGCCAGCCTGATTGCCCGGCAAGCGCTGGCACCGGGCCAGAAGCTGCCGTCTGAACGCACGCTGGCGGCCGAGTTCGGGGTTTCGCGTTCGTCCCTGCGCGAGGCCATTGGCGTGCTGGCCAGCCGGGGTGTGCTGGTGGCGCGTCACGGTGGCGGCACCTTCATGGCGGACGACGAGCAGGCGGCGCTGACCGACCCGATTGCCGAGGCCTTGCAGCCGCTGGCGCCACTGGCGCGCAGCGATGCCGGGTACTGGAAGGACGTGGCCGAGATCCGCTTTTCGCTGGAAGGCGATGCGGCCTATTTCGCCGCCCTGCGCGCCAGCGACGACGACAAGCGCCGCCTGCAGCAGGCCTATCTAGCAGTCTCCACTGCGCCGCTCGACGATCTGGCCGCGCAGGCGCGCACCGATGCGGCCTTCCATCTCGCCATCGCCCAGGCCTCGCGCAATGTGGTGTTGCGGCAGGTGATGTCGGGCCTGTTGCGGCTGCTGGAGATCAGCATTGCCGACACCCTGCGCCAGCTGTATCGCCTGCCGGACATCGTGGCCCAGCTGGATCAGCAACATCGCCAGATCCTCGATGCCATCCTCGCCGGCCGCGCCGAAGAGGCGCGCCAGCATGCCAATGCGCATCTCGACTTCGTGCAGCAGCGCCTGCTGGACATCGAAGAAGCCCCCGCCCGTGCGCGGCGTGCCGCTGCCGTTTGATTTCTTTCACGTTACCAGGACCATCATGATCATCTCTTCCACCCACGATTACCGCGAAGCCGCCCGGCGTCGCTTGCCGCGTTTCCTGTTCGACTACATCGACGGCGGTGCCTACGATGAACACACGCTGGCGCGCAATTCGCTGGACCTGCGCCAGCTGGCCTTGCGTCAGCGGGTACTCAAGGAAGTGGGCGAAGTCGATCTCTCCACCACGCTGCTGGGCCAGTCGCTGGCCATGCCGCTGGCGCTGTCGCCGGTCGGCCTGACCGGGATGTATGCCCGGCGCGGGGAAGTGCAGGCGGCGCGGGCGGCGGAGAAGGCGGGCATCCCCTTCACCTTGTCGACGGTGTCGGTGTGCCCGATCGAAGAGGTGCAGCAGGCGGTGACGCGGCCGATCTGGTTCCAGCTGTATGTGCTCAAGGATCGCGGCTTCATGAAGAACGTGCTGGACCGCGCCTGGGCGGCGGGTGTGCGCACGCTGGTGTTCACGGTGGACATGCCGGTGCCGGGCGCACGCTATCGCGACCGCCATTCGGGCATGTCCGGGCCCAATGCGGCGCTGCGCCGCTATCTGCAGGCCGTCACGCATCCGCGCTGGGCGTGGGATGTGGGTTTGCTGGGACGTCCGCATGATCTCGGCAACGTCTCGGCCTATCTCAACAAGAAGACCGGACTGGAAGATTACGTAGGCTGGCTGGGGGCCAATTTCGATCCGGGCATCGGCTGGCATGACCTGCAGTGGATACGCGATTCCTGGCAGGGCAGCATGCTGTTGAAGGGCATCCTTGATCCCGAGGATGCACGCGAGGCGGTCCGATTCGGTGCCGATGGCATCGTGGTCTCCAACCATGGTGGCCGCCAGCTGGACGGCGTGCTCTCGACTGCGCGCGCCTTGCCGGAGATCGCCAGTGCGGTGAAGGGGGATCTCGCCCTGCTGGTGGATTCGGGCGTGCGTTCAGGGCTGGACGTGGTACGGCTGCTGGCATTGGGTGCCGATACGGTGATGCTGGGGCGTGCCTTCATTTATGCGCTGGCCGCAGAGGGGCAGGCCGGGGTGGAGAATGTGCTGGGTCTCTTTGCCAAGGAAATGCAGGTGGCCATGACCTTGACGGGGGCGCGCAGGATCGCGGAGATCAGTGCGGATAGTCTGGTGAGGGCAGGGGTAGAAGGGCAGTGACGTTCCGCCAGCCGCGCTGGGGGAACTGATGTACACCGGCTTAACGGCCAAGATGGCGCACGCGGGCCTGTCCAATGGCCTGAAGGCCGATGGAAATCGGAAGATGACCACTGGGGGTCATCTGGTCCACGATCAGGCGATCACGATATCGGCCGACGCGTCCTGTGTTTATCACGACACCACTTGCAGCGGCAGCGTAGTCCCTGGTAGCGGCGTGGGCTTTATCTGGCAGTGACCAAGCCACTTCTGATGGTGGCGGCCCGCGGGCGGGAGAGGGCTCGCGGGCCAGTTGATAACGCAAAGGCGGCGTTCGCGTGTTGCAATCGGCTGCATCTAGGTGAAGAGCAATGCCCGGGCGCCAGGATGCGGTCAGACGAACAAGCTAGTTTTTCTAACTCGCTTATTGAAAATGCTGACGACTAATTTTTGGGTGTAAAGGTATCTCTAGCGACATTGCCCACTGCATTGGTGGTATACGCATCGAATGAACCACCGATGAGTCCACCAAGTAGCGGCACTGCTTTCCCCAAATTGATGACGCCTTTTTCACCAAATTTTGTAAACAATTTGAATCCCACTCGCTTGTTGATTTCGGCGAGTGTTTTGCTAGAAATCGTCTTGACGGCATTCAGAGCCAATTTGTTGCCTACGGCTACGCCGACATCTTTTAAAACATCCTTCGCGCTATTGGCTACCAAACAGGAATAAACCAAGGTCTTTACCTTGTCATTTTTACGTCGTAACCGCCAAGATGGGCGATGGCTGCAATCATGCGAACCTGAACATACAGGACGCTGGCAATGTTGGCCGGTATAGCAACCGGCAGAGTGATTATTCCACCCAGTCCCGTCACGAATCCCGAAGTCGCTGCCTTGGTGTTCTGCCACCGAATCAATGAGTTGGCTCTCTCATATGGACTGTCATTGTTGCCTTCGATGTAACTATCTGCGAGCTCGATAGCGGAATCCAATCCGGGAATGCCGTTGACAGATTTCTCATACGCCCAGTCCAAGGCGTTTTCGATTGATTCTTGAGTTATTAAAGCCACACTTTCCCCCGTATTTCTAAATGGAATCGCAATGGTAGCCGATTTATTTCGTAACTACATTTCACCAATTGCTATTAACTTTGGTGTCATTGTCGTTTCGTGCGAGGGTGATCAGGTTTGCAGCGTGGAAATCCTGATGGATGCCGGGTCTGAATCGCGGTCACGTTTTCGCAAGCGCGAAAAACAAAAAGGGCTCCAGCGAACTGGAGCCCTTCTCTTGTACTGCTGAATTTCTGGTAGGCCGTGCGGGATTCGAACCTGCGACCAACGGATTAAAAGTCCGCTGCTCTACCAGCTGAGCTAACGACCCGAAAGATCGCTATTATAGGCAAACTCTATCGGCGGTGTCAACACTGTGCCTTCACAAACGATCATGATCGTTCATCAAACACCACCACCGCGATGAACCTGCTTACTTGAGCGACGCCATCCTATCCTTGCCGGTCTGTGCGGCAGGGGTGTTCGGATACTTGGCGATCAACTGTTCCAGGGTCTTCTTGGCCGCTGCCTTGTCCTTCAGTTCAGCTTGCGAACTGGCGATGTTGAGCAGGGCGTCAGCGGCCTTGGGGTTGTCCGGATAATTCTTCACCACCACCTGCTGTGCAGCGATGGCACCCTTGTAGTCGCGCTGGGCGTACAGGGCATTGCCTTGCCAGTATTGCGCCGAGGCGGCGTAGCCGGATTGCGGATAGCGCTTGATGAAGTCGGCAAAGGCGTTGGCCGCTCCCTTGTAGTCGCCACCCTTGAATTGCGACAGGGCCGCATCATAGGCCTGCTGTTCGGACACGCCCACAGCCACGGTCTGGCCATCGACTTGCACCTGCTGCGGCTCGAGCTTGCGCAGGCGTGCATCCAGGTCGACGTAGAAATCCTTCTGGCGTTGCTGGGCGTTGGTAATCTCGTTGGTCAGCACCTCGATCTGGCCACGCAGCGCCGCAATCTGGGATTGCAGGTTGTCGTTGCGGTCCGAGAGCGTCAGGACGCTGTTCTTGTCAGCCTTGTTGGCAACGTCACGCTGCAGGGCTTCGATCTTGGAACGGATGTCCAGGATGGCCTTGCGCGCCTCGTCATCATCAAACAGGCCGGCACGGGCGGTAAGCGGTAGGAAAGCCGTGGCGGCCAGCAAGGCCGCCACGGTTACCGATTTCAGTTTGAAAGCGGTATGCATGTCGATTATTGGTAAGCGATGTCAGCGCGACGGTTCTCGGCGTAGGACGCTTCATCCTGGCCCAGTGCCTTGGGCTTTTCCTTGCCGAAGGAAACCGCTTCCACTTGTGCATCCGACACGCCCAGCAGGACCAGTGCCTTGCGGACGGCTTCTGCACGCTTCTGACCCAGGGCCAGGTTGTACTCGGCGCCACCGCGATCATCGGTGTTGCCCTGGATGATCACCTTGCGGTCCTTGTGGGCCACCAGGTACTTGGCGTGGTTTTCGATGACGGTACGGTATTCCGGCTTGACAGTGTAGCTGTCGTAGTCGAAGTACACGCTACGCTTGGCCAGCACGCCTTGCGGGTCGTTCAGCGGATCAACCGAACCGGCGTTGACGGTGCCCACGGCGCGGGTGTCAGCGCCGTTGCTGGCGCCGTTCTGCACGGGGGCGTTGGCCTTGTCGTCCAGCTTGGTCGACGAGCAGGCGGCCAGCAGAACAGCGCTGGAGACGATGAGGGCGAAGGTACTGATAGTGCGCATTTTGGATTTCTCCTTGTCGTGATGAAAGCAATATTGGATTTCTTTATTTCATGAACGGACCCCAGGTCGGTTCCCTGATATCACCGGCCTGCGTCGTCAGACGCTGTTTGATTCGGCCATCGACGGAAACGACGGCCAGGGATCCGCGACGACCAGATTCCGTCGCGT
The DNA here is from genome assembly GCF_057961335.1 of Herbaspirillum sp. Her4. NCBI lineage: Bacteria > Pseudomonadati > Pseudomonadota > Betaproteobacteria > Burkholderiales > Oxalobacteraceae > Herbaspirillum > Herbaspirillum sp. Her4. The sequence continues at coordinate 2,433,513 of NZ_CM176330.1, forward strand.
ACATGATGTATTTGCCATTGGGCGCAAAGCTGGGCGACTGGTCACGGCTGCCATCGGAGAGGCGAATCTCCTGGCCATTGGTCAGGTCCAGTGCATACAGCTGGAACAGACCGTCGCGACGCGAAATGAAGGCCAGCGTCTTGCCATCCGGCGAAATGCGCGGGCTGATGTTGTAGCTGCCATTGAAAGTGACGCGTTGGGGCGAGCCACCATCCAGGCCCACCTTGTACACCTGCGGGCCGCCGCTGCGGTCGCTGGTGAAGTAGACGCTACCGCCATCAGGCGAAAACTGCGGTTCGGTATCGATGCCGGCACTGTTGGTCAGGCGGCGCAGGCCCGAACCGTCGGCATTGATCACGTAGACCTGGGTCAGGCCATCGCGCGTCAGGGCCACGGCCAGGCGCGAGCCGTCCGGCGACCAGGCCGGGGCCGAGTTGCTGCCCTTGAAGTTGGCCACGATGGAGCGCTGGCGGGTCACCAGGTTCTGGATGTAGACCACCGGCTTCTTCATCTCGAAGGAAACGTAGGCGACCTTGGTGCCATCCGGCGACCAGGACGGCGAGATGATCGGCTCATTGGAGCGCAATGCCACCTGCGTGCCTTCCCCATCGGCATCGGCCACTTCCAGGCGGTATTCGTTGCCGGACTTGGTCACATAGGAGATGCGGGTGGAGAAGATGCCCGGGATGCCGGTCAGCTTCTGGTAGATGTCGTCGGCGATCTTGTGCGCGGTCAGGCGCAGCAGTTGCGGCTGGGCACCGATGGACAGGGCCGAGAGCTGGCTCGACTGCACCGTGTCGAACAGGCGATAACGCACATCGAAACGGCCATCGGCCAGGCGCGTGACGCTGCCCACGGCCAGTGCGTTGGCCCCGCGCTTCTGCCAGTCGGCATAGTTGATGGCCGAGGAATCCGAGAGCGCATCGCTGTTGTCGATCAGCTTGAAGATGCCGCTGCGGGCCAGGTCGGCCTTGACCACCGAGGTGATCTGCTGCGGAGCGGATTCTTCACCCGGGAAGGCGGCGATGGCCACCGGGATCTGCGAGGCACCCACGCCGGTGATCTCGAAGCGGATCTGCGCCTGCGAGGCCGGGGCGAAGGACAGGCCGGCCACGGCCACCATGGCAGTGGCCATGCGGGTCAGGGACAGGGTCAGGTAACGGGCTTTAATCATCGTTTACTGATCTTTCGGATAATGGGTGAATGTGAAGCTGGACGGCACCTTGCCATCCGTATCGGCCGGGAAGGGCTGGGACTTCATGACGGCAGTCCGCACGGCATCGTCGAAGCCAGGGACACCTGAAGGCTTGTTCACACGCACGCTGCGTACCGTCCCGTCCGGGAACAATTCGACAGTGTACTCCCCGGCAGGGTTTCCGCTGACGCCGCTATTGTCGAAGACCGTGTTGCTGCGGATCTTGGCGCGCAACTTGTTGGCGTAGCTGGGGCTGCCCTTCGGACCTTGCGACTTCTCGGCCGTGCCGGTGCCACCGGTGGCACTGGTAGCCTGGCCCATCATGCGTTTCAGGTCTTCCTGGCGACGCTGTTCAGCCGCCTTGGCATCGGCCGCGGCTTGCTGCTGCTTCTTCTTGTCGGCAGCCTGCTTCTCGGCGTCGGCCTTCTTCTTGGCTTCTTCTTCCTTCTGCTTGTCTTCCTTCAGCTTCTTCTGCTTCTCGGCTTCCAGCTTTTCCTTCTTCTCGCGTTCAGCCTTGTCCTTCTCGGCCTGTTCCTTCTTCTCGCGCTCGGCCTTTTCCTTCTCTGCCTTGAGCTTGTCGGCCTTTTCCTGTTTCTCCTGCTCTTCCTTGCGCTTCTTTTCCTTCTCTTTCTGCAGGGCGATATCGGGCTTGTCGAGCTTGGGCTCGTCGATCACCTTGGGGGCGACGGTCTTGGGCTCGATCACGGGCTGCGGCTTGGGCGGCTCGACCACCGGATCAGGTTCGGGCTGCGGCTGTGGCGGCGTGGGCAGGGGCGCGGCTTCCTTGTACTGCGGATCCCAGATCTCGGCTTCCACCGTCAGCGGTGTTTCGCTCTGCCAGCGGATGCCGATCCAGAAGAACAGGAACAAGGCCACGTGCATCACCAGCGCCAGCGTGATGGCGCGCCAGCGGCCGGGTGGCTTGGGGATGGTGTAGTGTGCGTTATCGCTCATATCACTCGGCTGTGCGCTTACTTGGTGGCCAGGCCGACCCGCGCGATTCCCTGTTTCTTGGCTTCCGAGATGACTTGCACCACGTCGTCGTACTTGATTTCCTTGTCGGCCGAAATCATCACCGCCAGGTCCGGATTATCCTCATGCAGCTTGCGCAGGCGTTCCGACAGGTCGGTCTTGCCGGTCACGGTCTCGGCCTTCTTGCCGCCGCTCTTGGGGCCGTTGATGCGAATGGTGGCCTGGGCGTTGGGCTTCAGGGCGATCTCGATGTAATCCGACGGCGGCTGCGTGGACTTGCCCGCCGTGGGCAGGTTGATCACGCTGGGATTGGTGATGGGCGTGGCCACCATGAAGATGATGAGCAGCACCAGCATCACGTCGATGTAGGGCACGACGTTGATCTCGGACTTGAACTTGCGGGGACGGCCCCCGCGCATCGATGAGCCAGCCATTAGCGTGCCTGACGTTGCAAGATGTTGGAGAACTCTTCGATGAAGCTCTCGAAGCGGATCGCCAGACGGTCGATGTCGTGCGAATAGCGGTTGTAGGCCACCACCGCCGGAATGGCCGCGAACAGGCCGATGGCCGTGGCGATCAGGGCTTCGGCAATGCCGGGCGCCACCGCAGCCAGGGTGGCCTGCTGCACGTTGGCCAGGCCACGGAAGGCGTTCATGATGCCCCACACGGTGCCGAACAGGCCCACGTACGGGGACACCGAACCGACCGAGGCCAGGAAGGCCAGGTGCGATTCCAGCGCATCCATCTCGCGCTGGTAGGCGGCGCGCATGGCGCGGCGGGCACCGTCGAGCAGCAGGGCGGGTTCGACGGCACCGCCACGCGCGGCGACCGACGCCTTGGCCTTGGTGAATTCACCCATGCCGGCCTGGAAGATGCGCTCCAGCGCGCCACCGGCACCGGCCTTGCGGCGGTTGGACAGGGCATCCTGGTACAGCGCCGACAGGTTGCCGCCGGACCAGAAGACGCGCTCGAATTCCTCGGTCTGCACACGGGCTGAGCGGATGGTGAACATCTTGCGGAAGATGTAGGTCCAGCTGATGATCGAGGCCGACAGCAGCAGCAACATCACGAGTTGCACCAGGACGGACGCGTTGGCGATCAGTGAAATGAAGGACAGGTCTTGTGTGACGTTCATGGGAAAGTGTGGCGGCTTGAAGGCGGCGTTGGGGTGAGGAGGCTAGGTTAAAAATCTGTTGTTTTGTGTGAACGTTCAGTGAGGCGGTGACGCTATATGAAACGGTACGAAACAAAAGACGGCAAATGTGCAGAGAAGTTTTCCACGGCGCAGATTGTCCCAAACGACGGGAATGTGTCGCCACAAGGCGACAGTCCCAGCACCATAAAGGCCCGGATGAGCTTTTCCGTTGACATCATGTGGCCTTCTTGATGCGATTCAGCAATTCGTCAGGAATCGGACGCGGCCGGAAAGTGGCCTGGTCCACACAGACTACGGTGATGCTGCCTCGTGCCAGCAGACGCGGTGCGCTGCCATCGAGGCCTGCGCTACCTGAGCCGTCCCCCGACGGCAGGCGCCAGGCCTCCTGGATGAATTGCATGGAGGCATTTCGAAATTTTTCGACCACGACGGTCAGGCGGAGTTCATCGTCCAGGCGGGCGGGCGAGAGATAGTCGACGCTGGTGTTCTTGACCACGAAGATGGCACCGGTGGTCTCGGCCAGGTGCTGCTGCTGGAAACCGAAGGAGCGCAGCCATTCGGTGCGGGCGCGCTCAAAGAACTTCAGGTAGTTGGCGTAGAAGACCACGCCTCCGGTGTCAGTATCTTCGTAATAGACCCGGATCTTCCAGTCGAATGGACTACTGGCGGCACTCATATGCTTCTTGTTATTGGGAAATCTGCTGTGGCAGGGGAGAAAGAATCAGGAAATCAGGAAAAGTGAACCAGGAAATCCATCGCAATCCGCGATGATGCCGTCAGGCAAGCGAACTGATTGACGGCTGCTCGCTGCCTGTAGAACTTGTCCATCAGCCAAGGTCGGGCGAGGATGGCGTTCTTGCGGTGCCAGGGCACCTTCGGCAAAAACGCCATTCTACTCCATCCCTTACTGTTTGCGCTTGATGTTGAAGGGGCTGAAGCCCTGGCAGGTCGGCATCAGTTCCATGTAATTGATGTTCACATGGGCGGGCATGGTGGCGACCCAGAAGGCGGCTTCCGCGATGTCTTCAGCCGTCAGCGGGGTCGTTCCTTCATACACCTTCGCCGCCGCGCCATCGTCGCCCTTGAAGCGCACGTTGGAGAACTCGGTGCCGCCGCACAGGCCGGGCGCCAGGTTGGTGGCGCGCACGCCGGTACCGACCAGGTCGGCACGCAGGTTCAGGGTGAACTGGTCGACGAAGGCCTTGGTGGCACCGTAGACGTTGCCGCCCGGATAGGGATAGGCACCGGCCACCGAGCCCAGGTTGATGATGGTGCCGCTGCCGCGCTTGACCATCTCCGGCAGCAGGGCGTGGGTGATGGTGACCAGGCCCTTGACGTTGGTGTCGATCATGGTTTCCCAGTCCGACAGCGCCACTTCGTGGGCCGGGCCCAGACCCAGCGCCAGGCCGGCGTTGTTGACCAGCACGTCGACCTGCTTCCACTCGCCCGACAGGCTCTCCAGGCCGGCGTTGATCGATTCCTTGCTGGTCACGTCCAGCACCAGGGGCAGCACCTTGTCGGCACCCAGTTCCTTGACCAGGTCATCCAGGCGCTCCTTGCGGCGACCGGCCGCGATCACCTTGTGACCGTTGCCGGCAAATTTGCGTGCCATGGCGGCACCGAAGCCTGCGGTTGCTCCTGTAATCAACACGACCATCTCTTGATTCTCCTGTTGTGTGGCGATGAGACCGGCGCCGTGCAGCGAAACTGGATAAAGCTTCACACCGGCGACCCGGAAGTAAAAACGAAAGAAGCGAAATTGTAGCCCAAAGCCGCTTTTTACGAGGATGGGCTCGCTTTTTTCGGGTTTTTTCCGGCTTTTTCTTTCATATCGGCTCGGGAACGGGGCTGTTGCGCGGCCACCATGGTTCTTGCCCAAATCGCCCCGTTTCACTACAATGCGCTCACCATTTCGTCTCACGTGACTGGCGAAACGCCGGGTAAAACCGGCCAAGATGGGGATCCATCGGGAAGCGTGAGATTTCAACAGCCGTGCGCCTGGGCAGCCGAATGGACAGTACGACTGAGGCTGCCCGCAATCCCATTCCATTTTTCCGGCCCTCATTCGATTTCGGAAGTCGAGCCCCCGGCATGTCCGCATGCTGCCGGTGACGCGATCTTCGGCCCCAGCTCATCAATTTGGAGAAAAGCCATGTTTGACAAGAACCAGACTCTCGCGAAAGTCGATCCCGACCTGTGGTCTGCCATCCAGAAGGAAAACACCCGCCAGCAGGATCACATCGAGCTGATCGCGTCTGAAAACTACACCTCGCCGGCCGTGATGGAAGCGCAAGGTTCGCAGCTGACCAACAAGTACGCCGAAGGCTATCCGGGCAAGCGCTACTACGGTGGCTGTGAATTCGTGGACGTGGCCGAGCAGTTGGCCATCGACCGCCTGAAGGCCCTGTTCGGCGCCGAAGCCGCCAACGTGCAACCCAACTCCGGTTCCCAGGCCAACCAGGGCGTGTTCTTCGCCATGTTGAAGCCGGGCGACACCATCATGGGCATGTCGCTGGCAGAAGGCGGCCACCTGACCCATGGCATGGCACTGAACATGTCGGGCAAGTGGTTCAACGTGGTTTCCTACGGCCTGAACGACAAGGAAGAAATCGACTACGACGCCATGGAACGCCTGGCCCGTGAGAAGAAGCCCAAGCTGATCATCGCTGGCGCTTCGGCTTACTCGCTGCGCATCGATTTCGAGCGCTTCGCCAAGATCGCCAAGGAAGTCGGTGCCTACTTCATGGTGGACATGGCCCACTACGCCGGCCTGATCGCCGCAGGCGTGTACCCGAACCCGGTGCCCTTCGCCGACTTCGTCACCTCGACCACCCACAAGTCCCTGCGCGGTCCGCGCGGTGGCGTGATCCTGATGAAGGCCGAGCATGAGAAGGCCATCAACTCGGCCATCTTCCCCGGTATCCAGGGCGGCCCGCTGATGCACGTCATCGCGGCCAAGGCCGTGGCCTTCAAGGAAGCAGCTTCGCCGGAATTCAAGGCGTATCAGCAGCAAGTGGTGAAGAACGCCGACGTGCTGGCCAAGACCCTGATCAAGCGCGGCCTGCGCATCGTCTCGGGCGGCACCGAGTCGCACGTGATGCTGGTGGACTTGCGTCCCAAGGGCCTGACCGGCAAGGAAGCCGAAGCCATCCTGGGTTCGGCCCACATGACCTGCAACAAGAACGGCATCCCCAACGATCCGGAAAAGCCATTCGTAACCTCCGGCATCCGCCTGGGCAGCCCGGCCATGACCACCCGTGGTTTCAAGGAAGCCGAAGCTGAAAAGGTCGGCAACCTGATCGCCGACGTGCTGGACAACCCGCACGATGCCGCCACCATCGAGCGCGTCAAGGCCGAAGTGAAGAAGCTGACCGAGGCCTTCCCGGTCTACGGCTGATTGACGACGGAAATGCCGGCCCGTTGGGGGCCGGCGTGAAGTTTTCTGCCAAAAAGCGGAAACTGCACCTGTCGTAGAAGATGTTCCGGACGGCGCCCGTTACTGCGGGCGCCGTCGCTTATTTGGACCGGCCGGTTTGCCCTCGCATACGATGGCCGGGCCGGCCTGGGGATGCAACACTGTGGTGCTGGCCATGGCGTGGCCGGCGCGTCATCGAAGTACCGGGCCCCGGCCCTCATTGTCCAGCTCAATCCAACTACTGCCTCACTGCCACCATGAAGTGCCCATTCTGCAATCACGAAGATACCCCGGTGCTGGATACGCGCCTGTCCGAGGACGGCCATTCCATTCGCCGCCGCCGCCGCTGCGGCAATTGCGACAAGCGCTTCACGACTTACGAGCGCATCGAGCTGACCATGCCGGTGATCGTCAAGAAGAATGGCAGCCGTACTGACTTCGATCCGGCCAAGCTGCGCGGCAGCCTGATGCTGGCACTGCGCAAGCGCCCGGTATCGGCCGAGGCGGTCGATATGGCCATCCAGAGCATCCAGGACAAGCTGCTGCAAAGCGGCGAGCGGGAAGTGATGTCGGGGCAGGTCGGGGAGCTGGTGATGCGCGAACTGAAGCGTCTGGACAAGATCGCCTATATCCGCTTTGCCTCGGTCTACAAGAGCTTCGAGGATGTGACCGAATTCCAGGATGTGATCGATGAAGTGGGACTGGAGCGCAAGGGCGCGAAGAAACGCGAGAGCTGAGTGAGGCGAAGAGGGGGCGGCGCTGCTTGGTCCTCCGTCACGCCAGCAAACAGGCGTAACAAAGAGGCATTACAAACAGGCATAAAAAAACGGCTGCGAATGCAGCCGTTTTTCTTCAATCCAAGTCCCGCCTGTGCCGCTGTGCCGGCATCCTGAACCTGACGGTTCAAGTTGGCTGCGGTAGTTCAATTTCGGGTTCATCGGACTAGCGACGCTCACGCCCATCAAACGATCCCACAGCCTATGCTCGTAAATGGTTCAAGGAATATATGGCAATCGCGAACACGGCAGGAGTACGAAGTCTAACCGATTCATCTTCGTCCTCCAAGACCTTCCTCAAAAATAAGTCGACGATTTTGTAACCGGATTTTCTTCAGGGGAAGTGCTTGCTCCGGGAAAGCAAAATGGCTGCGCAAGGCAGCCATTTTCTCAAGCACGCGTAAAGAATTTCCGCGTGTCAGCATGGCGCTGACAGCGCACTCAAAACAGTTTTTCCTGCGGGGCCAGCGCCTGGTCCACTACCTCGGTGATGGCGGCAATCTGCTGCTGCCATTGCGCAATGGTCAGGCCGGCGAAGGGACCTTCAGCACGTTGCATGCTCAGCAACTCGGCAGCGATGCCCAGTCCGGCCATCACGGCGATGCGGTCGGTGCCCTTGATGCGGCCGGCGTCGCGGATGGCGCGCATCTTCTGGTCGAGATAGGCCACGGCATGATGCAGCGCGGCCTGTTCGCCTTCCTGGCAGGCCAGCGTATAGGACTGGCCCATGATCATGGCATTGATCTGGATGGTGGTCATGCGGCCTCCTCACCGGCGGCAGCCGCTTCTTCTTCCACTTCGGCCACGGGCAGTTGCGCCAGCACGGCGGAGACGCGCTGGTAAGCCTGGTCCACGCGGGAGGCGAGGGTGGTGTTGTCTTCGGAGAGCAGTTTGACTTTCCGGCGCAGCTCGGCATTTTCTTCGCGCAGGCCTTGTGCCAGCTTGGCGAGCTGAGTGACTTTTTCAGCCAGTTGCAGGAATTCGGAACTCATGTGTTGATTTGTTCGCAGGGATGGGATGACGCCGGCCGGCGTCAACGTATGTCAGAGATGTTCAGGATCACAACGTCTCAATCGCACAATTATAAGCGCATTGCCACGCCACCTGAACAAGAACGGCCGCACGGAGCGGCCGGATGGGTTTGGTCAGCGGTCAGCGCCTTTGGTTCCCCTGCGCCAGGCGGATCGCCTATTCGCTGCGCCGCGTCGCCTGGCCGTGCATGCGCATGTAGCCCTGTTGCAGGACGAAATTGTCGAAGGCCGTCAGCAGCGGATGATATTTCTCGCTGTTGCGTTCCAGCTGCATGAGCGCGTAGCCGGTTGCTTCCAGCGTGGCCAGCTGTTCGGGCTTGTGCGACTTGCGGATGGTGTAGCGCGAGGTCGGGGTATCGATCAGCATCATGCGCGGCAGGGTTTGCAGGATCGGGTTTTCGAACAGCATCTTGCGGCTCTTGCGCCAGGTACCGTCGATGATCACCAGGCGCACGCGCTTGAGCGTCTCCTGCTTGTCCACCATCATGGTGCGCGCATCGAAGTAGCGGGTCTCGGGTGTGCAGACATCGTCCGTGTACAACAGCACCGGATGCACCGGTTCGGTCGAAGAGACGCCGCGCAGGCGGGACGGAGCGTGCATCATTGCGTGCAGTTCCTCGGCATCAAACACCGAGCCGACCACCAGCTTGCTGTACGGCAGGCTCAGGTGCAGCAGCCGCACGCTGTTTTTGGCATTGCTCACTTCCAGCGGATGCTGAAGGATCAGCACATCGACGGCATGATCGATGGGAGAGGTCCAGTGGCAGATGCAAGCCGTCAGTGCGCGTTGGCAGATGGGGCAGAGCAGTCTGCGGGCCAATTGTTGATCGTGGTTGGAAACCAAAATGTTCAGCCTTCTGTAGTTAGCGATGGTCATCCGGCGCAACGGGAAGCCGGTGAACCAGCGTGCGCCGCGCGATCCTTCATGAACCCGTTCACCGTGGGCCGTAGATTGGACTCAGTACTGCTCTCCGTCAATCGACATAAAGCGAAGAAATTCTCGATTTTTGCGGAAATCTGGTTGGCATTTTGCTGGTTTGCGTTTGCAGCCCTTGCACTGGCCTGCCGCCTGAGAGATGCTGGAAAGCTTTGCAAAAGACCAAGCTTGAAACCCGGCAAGGTGGCATCTGTGGCGGCCTTCGCGGGTGTTTCATACCTTCAGGAAATCTTCCCGTCCGCCAAGCCAGCGTGCCAGATGGCGATCCACGATATCGGGCGCATGCTGCAGCAGTGCCTGCGCCGTATCGCGCGCTTTTTCCACCAGCCACTGGTCGGTGGCCAGATCGGCAAAACGCAGCATGGCCTCACCGGATTGTCTTGCGCCCAGGAACTCACCCGGCCCGCGAATATCGAGGTCGCGCCGTGCGATCTCGAAGCCATCGGTCGTCTCGCGCATGGTCGCCAGGCGCTGCTTGGCGGTGCCGCCGAGGGGGCCTTGATACAGCAGCAGGCACACGCTGGCTGCCGAGCCCCGCCCCACGCGTCCGCGCAACTGGTGCAGCTGCGACAGGCCAAAACGCTCGGCATGTTCGATCACCATCAGTGAGGCATTGGGCACGTCCACGCCGACTTCGATGACGGTGGTCGCCACCAGCAGATGGATCGCCCCCCGGCTGAAGCCTTCCATGACGATCTGTTTTTCCACCGGCTTCATGCGGCCGTGCACCAGGCCGATCTGCAGGTCCGGCAGCGCGGCTGAGAGGGCGGCATGGGTGTCGGTCGCGGTCTGCAGTTGCAAGGCTTCGGATTCCTCGATCAGCGGGCAGACCCAGTAGATCTGCTTGCCTTCCAGCGCTGCCGCATGCACCCGTTCAATGACTTCATCGCGGCGGTTCTGGTCGATCACGCGGGTGACGATAGGTGAGCGGCCCGGCGGCAATTCATCGATCACCGAGACTTCGAGATCGGCGTAATAGGTCATCGCCAGCGTACGCGGGATGGGGGTGGCCGACATCATCAGCTGGTGCGGCACGGCAGCCGCTTCGCGGTCGGCCGGATTGAAGCTCTTGTTGCGCAGGGCCAGGCGCTGGCCCACGCCGAAGCGGTGTTGCTCATCGACGATCACCAGGCCCAGGTTCTCGAATTGCACCGTGTCCTGGATGAGCGCGTGGGTCCCGATGACCAGGCGCGCCGCACCGGATTCGATGTGGGCCAGGGCCTCGGTCTTTTCCTTTTTTTTCTGGCTGCCGGAGAGCCAGGCCACGCCGACATTGAGCGGTTCCATCCAGGCCGCAATCTTGCGGAAGTGCTGTTCGGCCAGGATTTCGGTCGGTGCCATCAGCACCGCCTGGCAACCGCTGTCGATGGCCTGGGCGGCGGCCAGCGCGGCCACCACCGTCTTGCCGCTGCCCACATCGCCCTGCAGCAGGCGCTGCATGGGGAAGGACTGGCGCAGGTCGGCGCGAATCTCTTCGAGAACGCGCTGCTGGGCACCGGTCAGCTGGAAGGGCAGGACCTTGGTCAGTTCCTCGGTGATGCGCCCGGTGACCGGCAAGGCACGCGAGGTCTTGGCGCGGCGCGCGGCCTGGGCGCGCTTGAGCGAGAGCTGCTGCGCCAGCAATTCATCGAACTTCATGCGGATCCAGGCGGGATGGGAACGTTCGATCAGGGCATGCTCATCCACGTCCGGCGGCGGATTGTGCAGCAGCCTCACGGACGGCTCGAAGCCGGCCAGGTTCAGGGTCTCCAGCATCGAAGGCGGCAGCGTATCGCTCCAGTCCAGGCGGCTCATGGCATTGGCGATGGCCTTGCGCAGATAGGCCTGGGAGAGGCCTTCGCCAGCCGGATAGACGGGCGTGAGGACATCGGGCAGCGGCGCGCCTTGGTTGACCACCTTGTAAGAGGGATGGACCATCTCGGCGCCGAAGAAACCATGCCGCAATTCGCCGCGCACCCGCACCCGGGTACCTTCGGCCAGTTGCTTGGTCTGGCTGCCGTAGAAATTGATGAAGCGCAGGGTCAACTGCCCGCTGTCGTCGCCGACTGTCACGATCAACTGCCGGCGCGGGCGGAACTGCACGTCGCAGGCAGTGACCATGCCTTCGACCTGCACCGTCTGCAGGCCCCGCATGGAGGCCTCGGCGATGCTCATGAGGGTGGTTTCGTCCTCATAGCGCAGCGGCAGATGCAGCACCAGGTCCATGTCATTGTGCAGGCCCAGCTTGGCCAGCTTGTTTTCGGGCTTGGCGGCAGGCTTTGCGGTGGCCTTGGCAGCGGGAGCCGCTTTTTTCTTCGAGGCCGGCGGGGTGGTTTTCTTCGCGGTAGCGGGCATGCGGTCGGCGTGGTATGGACGGAGGGCCATTGTGGCTAGTCGCACGCGCATATGGGAAAAACGCGCAGACAGCGTAAAATAACGGGTTACGCTATTTTACTGTGAATATTTACAGTATCAATCCCGCCGGCAACACTTCTTGCCCGGGAAGTGCCCCGGCACCGGGCCATTTGGCCATGTTGGCTGCCGTGCGCATCGCCTCCACCCATATTTTGCAAGCATGTACTCTCTTTCCGACTTCGATTTCGAGCTCCCTCCCGAGCTCATCGCCCAGACCCCGCTGGCCGAGCGCAGCGCTTCGCGCCTGCTGCAGGTGCAGGGTGCGCAACTGACCGATCGCCGCTTCTCAGACATCGTCGAGCTGCTGCAGCCCGGCGACCTGTTGGTCTTCAACGATACCCGCGTCATCAAGGCGCGCTTGTTTGGTGTGAAGGAAACCGGCGGCAAGATCGAGGCCCTGGTCGAGCGCATCCTCGATCCGCGTACCGTCCACGCCCAGGTACGCGCCTCCAAGTCGCCGCCACCAGGTACCCGCATTCGCCTGGCCGATGCCTTCGATGTCACCGTAGGTGAACGTTTCGGCGAATTCTTCACCCTGCATTTCCCCGCCGATGCCTTCGAGTTGCTGGAGCAATACGGCAGCCTGCCGCTGCCGCCCTACATCGACCACGAGGCCGATGCCTATGACGAGACGCGCTACCAGACCGTCTACGCCAAGGAACCCGGTGCCGTCGCTGCACCGACCGCCGGCCTGCACTTCGATGAAGCCCTGCTGCAGCAACTGGCCGCCCGTGGCGTCAAGCAGGCCTTCGTGACCCTGCACGTGGGTGCCGGCACCTTCCAGCCGGTGCGGGTGGAAGACCTGTCGCAGCACAAGATGCACAGCGAGTGGTACACCATCTCGCCCGAGACGGTAGAGGCCGTGCGTGCCACCAAAGCCGCAGGGGGCCGTGTCATCGCGGTGGGGACCACCAGCATGCGCGCCCTGGAGTCCGGCTCGCAGAGCGGCCAGCTCCAGGCAGGCAGCGATGACACCCAGCTCTTCATCACGCCCGGCTACACCTTCAAGACCGTCGACCAGCTGGTGACCAACTTCCACCTGCCCAAGTCGACCCTGCTGATGCTGGTGTCAGCCTTCGCCGGCTATGAACACATCCGTGCAGCCTATGCGCACGCCATTGCGCAGCAATACCGTTTCTTCAGCTATGGCGATGCCATGCTGCTGACCCGTACCTGAGAAACCCGGAAAGAAAACAGAGAGCATCATGTTGGAATTTACCCTGCTGAAAACCGACGGAAAGGCCCGCCGCGGCCGCGTCAAACTGAACCACGGCACCGTCGAGACGCCCATTTTCATGCCGGTGGGCACCTATGGTTCGGTCAAGGCCATGTCGCCGCTGGAACTGAAGGAAATCAACGCCCAGATCATCCTCGGCAATACCTTTCACCTGTGGCTGCGCCCGGGACTGGAAGTGGTCAGCAAGTTCGGTGGCCTGCACAAGTTCATCGGCTGGGACAAGCCCATCCTGACCGACTCCGGCGGCTTCCAGGTGTTTTCGCTGGGCGAGATGCGCAAGATCACGGAAGAGGGTGTGCACTTTGCTTCACCCATCAACGGTGACCGCCTGTTCCTCTCGCCGGAGATCTCGATGCAGATCCAGCGCGTGCTCAATTCGGACATCGTCATGCAGTTCGATGAATGCACGCCTTACGAGATCGATGGCCGTCCCGCCACTCGCGAAGAGGCCGGCAAATCCATGCGCATGTCGTTGCGCTGGGCCAAGCGTTCCAAGGATGAATTCGATCGCGGCGAAAATCCGAACGCGCTCTTCGGCATCGTCCAGGGTGGCATGTTCGAAGGCCTGCGCGATGAATCGCTGGCCGGCCTGGAAGAACTGGGCTTCGATGGTTTCGCCATCGGCGGCCTGTCGGTGGGCGAGCCCAAGGAAGACATGATGCGCGTGCTGGAACACGTCGGCCCGCGCCTGCCGGCCGACAAGCCGCACTACCTGATGGGCGTCGGTACGCCGGAAGACCTGGTGGAAGGCGTCTCCAACGGCGTGGACATGTTCGACTGCGTCATGCCGACCCGCAATGCGCGCAATGGCTGGATCTTCACGCGCTATGGCGACGTCAAGATCAAGAACGCCAAGTACAAGAACGACGACCGCCCCTTCGACGAGAGCTGCGACTGCTACGCCTGCAAGAACTTCTCGCGCGCCTACCTGCACCACCTGCATCGCGCCGGTGAAATCCTGGGGGCCCGCATGAACACCGTGCACAACCTGCACTACTACCTGCAACTGATGCAGGAGATGCGCGACGCCATCGACGCCGGCACCTTCCAGGACTTCGTCAGGAAATTCAAGGAAGACCGCGCACGCGGCGTGGACTGATCCATTGATGCGTCAATGCGCTGATGTGTTGGTGCCCGCCATTGCGCATCAACCCATCATTGCGGATGCACGCCTCCAGCCTTCGCCGCCAACCGCAGCAGTGCCTCCCACAATTGCGCCGGGGCCACCGGTTTGTGCAGCATGGGAATGCCGCTTTCGCTGGCTTCGCGCAGCCGGGCCGGTGCCGTATCCCCGGTGATGAGCAGCGCACCGACATGCTCCCGGCTGGCAGCGCGGACTGCCGCAATGGCTTCGGTGCCATTGCGATGCGCACGCAGGCGGTAGTCGCTGATGACCACGTCGAATTCCTGTGAGTGGGCCAGCGCTTTGGCCTCTTCCAGGCCTTCGACGTCGATGCAATGGCAGCCCCATTGGCCCAGCAGCTGCGCCATGCTGTCGCGCACACGCTGGTCGTCATCGATCAGCAGAATGCGCAGGCCGTGCAGGTCCCGCTGTGCCGTGAGCGCCGGTGCCGGCTTGCCCGGATGCGCCGGCAGCGGCAGGAGCGCCGCCGGCAGTTGCAGCCGGAAGACACTTCCTCGTCCCGGCCGTGACTGGACCGTCAGCTGCAAGCCCTGCATCTTCGCCAATCCCTCGGCAATCGCCAGACCCAGGCCCATCCCCTTGTTGTGATCGCGTTCCGGATTGCCCAGCTGGTGGAATTCGCGAAAGATTTCTTGCTGCTGCTCCGGCGCGATGCCGATGCCGGTATCCCATACCTCCAGCCACACCTGTGGACCCCGCTGACGGCAGGCCACCAGCACGCCACCTCGTTCGGTATAGCGGATCGCATTGGACACCAGATTGCGCAGGATCAGTTCGGTCAGCCCCGCATCGGCGCTGGCCACTGCCTGGCTCTCGCGGGTGCGGAACACCAGACCCTTGGCCTCGGCCTGCGCGGCCATCTCGCGGCTGATGCGATGGATCAGCGCCTGCGGGCGGAAAGGGGCCAGCTGCGGTGTCACCACGCCCGCTTCGATGCGTGAGTAATCCAGCAGGGTATGCAGCATGTCGGCGCAATTGTCGGCGGCATTGCGCAGGCGGCCGACCACCTCGCGCTGCATGGGATCGAGCGGGGTATTGGACAGCACTTCCAGGAACAGCCCTTGCGCATGGATGGGTTGCCGCAGGTCGTGGCTGGCCCCGGCCAGGAAACGCGACTTGGCGGCATTGGCCTGTTCGGCTTGCTGCAGGGCCTGCTGGGTTTTTTCGGATTCGCGCTGCAGGCGCTCGATGAGCGCGTTGTTCTCGAAGCGCAGCATGATGGCTGCGTGCGCCGCACGCGCACTGTTGCGCGCCTGGACCATGAGCGAGGCGACGTAGAGCAGGGCGGCCACGGCCAGCACCTGGAGTGCATCTTCATGCGTATGCCAGGCGCTGGCCGCCAGCATGCCCAGCTCCACCAGGCAGAAGGAGACGAAGGCCGGCAGCACCGGCGACAGGATCGACATGGAATTGCCGGCCACCCCCGCCAGCACCCCGATGAGCAGGATGCTGCCACCCGGGCTGGCGGTATCCAGCGCCAGCGGTGCCAACAGGCCCCAGGCGGCACCATCGATGCCATGCAACACGACCAGGCGGCGCTTGATAAGGTCGATGTTGGCGGGCGTGATTTCCATGCGCAACATGCGCCGCGCATCGGCGTAGTCGAACAGCTTGGAGGCGATCACCCCGGCAGCCCACCCCAGCAGTGGCCACAGACCGGCGCTCTCGCGCAGTGCATAGGCCACCAGCAGCGCCACCAGAATGCCCGGCAGCACCGAGCTGCCCAGATTGCCGCACAACAGCCGCACCTGCTCCACGCGGACGCGGTGCAGCGTGTCGTCGCCCGCCGCGTGCACGGGTGCGCTTGCCAGCGCGCCGTCGCTCTTCATGCGCTAGCTCACCAGGCCGCGCCGGCGGGCGGCAAAGGCGGCTTCGGCGCGGTTGTCCACGTCCAGGGCCAGCAGGATGGCCTGGACATGGCCGCGGATGGTGTTTTCGGAAAGATTGAGCCGGCGGCCGATGGCCTTGTTGGTCAGGCCCTGGCTGAGCAGGCCCAGTACCTCGTACTGGCGTGGCGTGAACTGGGGTTTGCCGGTGGCATCGGCGGCGACATCGGCCACAGGGAGGACATGCCGTCCGCCAGCCACCTCCAGCAAGACCCGCAGGATGTGGTCAGCGGTGGCTGCCTTGGAGACGAAGGCGGCCGCGCCGCGCCGGGTGGCTTCACGCACGGTTTCGTCGGTATCGTCGGCGGAAAGAATGATGACCGGCACCTGCGGCCACTTGCGCGCCAGCACGGACATGCCGTCGATGCCATTGAGCCCGCCCAGCTGGATGTCCAGCAGCACCATGCCGGGCGGCTGGCCGTCCTCAAGGCGCATGGCGTCCTCCAGCGAGGCGGCCTCGCCGATGTTGGCGTGCGGCAAGGCGGCCTGCAGCACCAGCCGCAGGCCGCAACGAAAGAGCGCATGATCGTCAATGATCAGGAGACGTGAAGTCGGCATGTTTGGAAACCCTCCCGCAGCCATGCTCCCCACGGGAAGCAGCCTTCGGAAACTGTTTTTGTTGTGCCGCGATTCTACGCTGTTGTGGTGGATTGGCGCACGCCGAGATGTCACGGCATGCGCTGGCTCAAGTGCTCTCTTCGAGGCAGAGCGTGAAACGGCTGCCGGTCCCGACCCGGCTTTGTACCGTAATCGTGCCGCCCATGTGGTTGGCCAGCTTCTGGCTCAGGTAGAGGCCCTGGCCCATGCCCTCGTGCTTGCGCGAGGCGGTGGCGTCGAGCTGGGTGAAGGCGCGAAACAGCTTCTGCTGGTCCTGTTCGCTGATGCCGCAGCCGCTGTCGCTGACCTCGATCCAGCTGGTCAGGGTCTTGTCGTGGTGTTGCTGGCGCAGCTTCACCAGCACCTGGCCGCGATCGGTGAACTTGATCGCGTTGCCGACCAGGTGCATCAGGATCTGCGCCAGGGCGCGCCGGTTGGCATGGATGCGCACTTCGCCCGCATAGGGTGCCAGCTCCAGCTGCAAGCCTTTCTTCATTGCGGCCGGGCGCAGTACGGCCACGGCTTCCTCGATCAGTTCCGAGCAGAGCAGGGCCTCGGGGATCAGGTCTTCCGCCTCGGCCTCCATGCGCGAGACATCCAGCAGGCTGGTGATCAGTCCCAGCAGATGCTGGGCGCTTTCGTGCACGGTCTGCAGCTGTTGTTCCTGCTCGGCCGTGAGCGGTCCGCCCATGCGTGTGAGCAGGATTTCGGTAAAGCCCAGGATGGCGTTCAGGGGCGTGCGCAGCTCGTGCGAGGTATTGGCCAGGAAGCGGTCGCGCGACTCCACGGCCTCCTGCAAGGCGTGGTTCTTTTCGGCCAGATCTTCTTCGATGCGCTTGCGGTCGCTGATGTCGCGCACGGCGATCATGAGGAAGGTCTCGCCCTCGATGGCCAGCGGGCTCAGGCTGACGTCAACCGGGAATTCGCTGCCATTGCGCTTGAGCCCGCACAGGTCGGGCGTGGTATTGCTGGCCGGACCGGCGCGGCCGGACAGGTACTCCGCCAGGTTTTGCGCATGCATGGCCAGGAAGCGCTGCGGGATCAGGACATCGATGGCACGCCCGGTCAGTTCGCCAACCTCCCAGCCGAACAGCTCGCCGGCGCGGCGATTGGCCAGCACCACGCGGTCCAGCGCGTTGACCACGACGATGCCGTCGGGCAGCGAATCATAAAGCCCGTGGACACTGGCCGCGATCAGGCTGATGTCACGCTGCAGCGTGGCCTGGCTGATGTCCCGCTTGCAGGACAGCACGTATTGCGGTTGCCCTTGCTGATCGCGCAACAGCTTGTTGGAGACTGACAGGTGCAAGAGCGAGCCGTCCTTGCGGCGGCGGATGGACTGGCATTCGGCCCGGCCCAGCGCCAGCGTATCGGCGAACACCCGCTCTTCCTCTGCGCGCCGCTCGGGCGGCACGATGAAGTCCGACAGATGCTGGCCCAGCACTTCCTGGCCGCTGTAGCCGAAGATCTGTTCGGCGCAGCGGTTCCAGTAGACCACGCCGCCTTGCATGTCCATGAGGACATAGGCGTCGGGTGCTTCGCTGAGCAGCAGTTGTTCAAGTGCCTGCATCGTCTCCGCCGACGGCCTCTTGCAGGCGCAGCAGTTTGTCGTGGACCTGCCCCGGGAGACCCTGCCACAGGGTCTTGGCGGTCAGGTGCATGGTCTGGGTCCAATCCTGCCAGTCCTCCCCTGCGGCCTGATACAGCGCCGGGAAATCATTCGGTGCCAGTTGCAGTTGCGGCAGCGCCCGCGCGATCTTGGGCAGGGCGGCCTCGGCTACCTGCGGTGTGCCGCAGCCCAGTTCGGCCATGGCGGCCGAGAGATACAGGGTCCAGATGATTTCCAGCGGGCGCGGAGCCGGCAGCTCCTCCGGCAGGGCCGGGGCTTCGTAGTGCAGCACGGCATCGCAGAACAGTTCCGGGATCTTCCAGTCCTGCATCAGCGCCGCCGCGATGTTGAGGTGATTGAAGCCAAACAGCGATTGTTCCATCGCCAGTTGCCCCGACGGTTCCAGCGGGCGCGTCAGCAGCGACGAGTAGCCGGCCGGATGGGCCGAGGCCAGGGTCAGCTTGCCGATGTTGGCCAGCAGGCCGGTGGTGAACATTTCTCCCAGCGGTGCCACGCGGGTGTGGCCACTGATGGCCTGGGCACTGCAGGCCATGGCGAAGCTGTGGGCCCAGAAGGCCGGCAGCTTGAAGTTGGCGCAGGAGGCCGGGGCCGTCGTTTCCGCCAGCGACAGCGCCAGGGCCAGCTGGCGCACGGCCTGCAGGCCGACCAGCAGCATGCTGTCCATGCTGACCGAGGCGATCGGGCGCACGCGGTCGGCATTGAGTACGTTGACGATGCGGATGATGCGCCCGGACAGGGCCGGATCGGCCTGCACCAGGTGGATCAGTTCATGCATGTCGGGATCATCCTGCGCACACAGGCGCATGATGGTCAGGCGCACCCCGCCGGGCGAGGGCAGGGCTTGGGCGCTCCTGAGCTTCTCGAACAACGTGGGTTCAATGAAGGTGAGCATCATTTGCCGTCCTGGTTGCGGTTGTAGATATCGACCACTTCCTCCCAGCCGGCAAAGAAGGCTTCCACGCAGCGCGGATCGAAGTGGCTGCCCGCATTGTCGCGCAGATAACGCGCTGCGTCTTCCAGGCTCCAGCCTTTTTTGTAAGGACGCGAGGAGGTCAGCGCGTCGAACACGTCGGCCACGGCCACGATGCGGCCATACAAAGGAATGTCGTCGCCCTTTATCCCATTGGGGTAGCCGCTGCCATCCCATTTTTCATGATGGGTCTCGGCGATCCGGGAGGCGGTCTGCAGCAGGGAGGACGGACTGCCGCGCAAGATGTCGGCACCGATCTGCGCGTGCAGGCGCATGACCTTCAGTTCTTCCTCGTCCAGCCGTCCGGGTTTGAGCAGGATATGGTCGGGGATGCCCATCTTGCCGATGTCGTGCATGGGGGAGGCCGCCAGCAGCAGGTCCTGCTCCTCCTTGGGCAAGCCGAGATGGGCGGCGATGATGCGGGTGTAATTGGACATGCGCACCAGGTGTTCGCCCGTTTCCGGATCGCGATAGCCGGCCGCGCGCGAGAGCAGGTCCACCGAATTGAGCGCCAGACTGGTGCTCTGCTGCGCCTTCTGTTCCACCTCTTCAGACAAGTCTTCGATCTTCCGGCTCATGGCCAGCTGCGACTTGCGCATGGCCAGCATGTTCTTCACCCGCGCCAGCAGTTCCACCCGGTTCACCGGCTTCGACAGGAAATCATTGGCCGACATCTGCAGCGCCTTGTGCCGCACCTGCAGGCCCATGTCGGCGGTGATCATGATGACCGGCGTCATTTCCTGACCCGGCATGGCGCGAAAACGCGAGAGGAAATCGAGGCCATCCATGCCCGGCATCATGTAGTCCAGCAGGATCAGGTCCGGATCGTGGCTGCCGCACCAGTCCAGCGCTTCATACGCATCGGGGCAGGTGCTGATGCTGGTATCGGGCAGTTGCGCCAGCATGTGCGTGAATAGCGACAGATTGGTCTTGTCGTCGTCAACGATCAGAATCTTCATGTGTTCCCCCGGCCCTCTCTTTTAGGTGTTGTCGCAAGGCGGCGAAGGCGCTTGCGCACTCCTCGGCCAGCTTGCGCACGTGTGCCAGTTCGCCCTGGCGTGCCGCCAATTCCATGTTGCGTCCCGCCTGTCCCAGCGCCTGGATGCCCAGGTTCAGGCAGCTGCCCGCCAGCCGGTGGCCCAGCGCCTGGATCTCGCCCAGCAGCGGATCGCTGGCCTGGCAATGCCGCGCCAGATCGTCCATGACCGGCGTGGTGTGCTCGACGAACATGTCCAGCATCTGGCCAGCCAGCGCGGTGTCCTCGCCGAACAGTTCCTGCAGGCGGCTCTCGTCAAGCATGACCGGCGCAGCCCCGGTGTCGGCGGCCGCTTCCTGCGCGGCCGGCAGGTAATGCTCCAGCATCGCCGCCAGTTGCGAGCGCAGCAAAGGCTTGGTCAGGTAATCGTCCATACCGGCCTCCAGGCACTGTTCCCGATCCCCGGCCATGGCATTGGCGGTCATCGCGACAATGGGGGTGTGGGCCAGCTCGCCCTGCAGACGCCGGATGCGGCGCGTGGTTTCGTAGCCATCCAGCACCGGCATCTGGCAATCCATCAGGATCAGCGCGTAAGCGCGCCGTGCCAGCTTCTCCAGCGCCTCCGCACCGTTGGAGGCGATATCGACCGCGTAGCCCATGGCATTGAGCTGGTACACCGCCACCTTCTGGTTCATCACGTTGTCTTCCACCAGCAGGAGTTCACGCTGTTCCTGCTGCCCCTGATGGGACAGCGCCCTGAGCGGGCGCGCTGCCGTCAATTCCCCGTCGGCCGCATCCTTGCCGCCCGCCAGCGGATCGACCGCACGCAGCAGCTGTTGCTTGCGCAGCGGCAACTGCAGGGCTGGCGACGTTGATTTTCCGTCTATATTAAGGCCGTGTACGCCATGGTCAAGCAGCACGCACGTAACTGCCGGCCTTTCCGCGTGCAGGCGCGCCAGTACTGCGGCCGGCGGCACATCCCGGATCTCGCTGCTGACGATGAGGGTATCGATGCCGGTGGCCGTGGCCGCCGGGCCGGTCAGCGCCGCCAGGGCGTCGCTGGCACTGCTGTAGCGCACCGTTTCCAGCCCGGCCCCGCGCAGGTATTCGTGCAGCATGGCGGCACTGGCATCGTGCGTTTCGAGCAGGGCCACCTGTCGTTTTTTGGCTGCATGCGGACGGGTGGCGAACTGCGCGGGTTGCGCCACGGGAATGCCCAGTTCGAACCAGAAGCAGGAACCGTTACCGGGCGTGCTCTCCACGCCGATCTTGCCGCCCATCAGTTCCACCAGGCGCTTGCAGATCGACAGGCCCAGGCCGGTGCCGCCGTATTGGCGGGTGACCGAGTTGTCGGCCTGCGAGAAGGGCGAGAACAGGCGGCGCAGCGTATCGTCATCCATGCCGATGCCGCTGTCGCGCACCTCGAAACGCACCCGGCAGTGATCGCCCGACACGTGCAAGGCCTGCACCCGCAGCAGCACTTCGCCCACATGGGTGAACTTGAGCGCGTTGCCCAGCAGGTTCAGGAGGACCTGGCGGATGCGTCCGGGGTCGCCCAGCAGCCGCACCGGCAGGCGCGGATCGACGTGCGCCAGCAAGCGCACGCGCTTTTCGTGCGCCTTGAAGGACAGCGCTTCGGCGCTGGCTTCCACCACTTCCAGCAGGTCGAACTCGACCACGGCGATGTCCATCTTGCCGACGTCGATCTTGGAGAAATCCAGCACGTCATTGACGATGCCCAGCAGGGCATTGGCCGAATCCTCGATGGCCTTGGCGAATTCGGCTTGCTGCGTATCCAGGCGCGTGGTGCGCAACAGTCCGGCCATGCCCAGTACCGCATTCATGGGTGTGCGGATTTCGTGGCTCATGGTGGAGAGGAAGGCCCCGCGCGTGAGCATGGCCTGGTCGGCCGCTTCCTTGGCCAGGACCAGGTTGCGCGCGGCACGCTGATGGTCGCGCAGCAGGCGCAGCAGGATCAGGGCCCGTACCAGCCACAGCGCCAGCAGTCCCACGATCAACCAGGGCGGGAGGTTGGCACGCCACAGCGCGGCCAACGTCAGCACGGCAAAGCCGGCCTCGGCCAGCGCCAGCGGCAAACGCCCGTCGCGCGGGCGCGCCGGGGCGTGCTGCGCGTCATTGGGGGTGCTGCCTGGCATCACGAGCTTGTCTCCATGTTTCCCGACTCCGGTTCGATTCCGCCCGCAAGTGCAGGGAGGCACTGCGGGTTTCGATAGAATCAATTATAACGAATCGGATAATAAATTGCCGAAATTGTTTTATTTGTTCCGACGGGAAAGCGCGACTGTGGTCAAAATGCGGCACAATGCTGAGCTTGTCATTGCGATAATAATTGACCTATGCCACGCTGCTGCTGGTGCTGCGCGGCTTCCGCTGCAAGTTCGAAATAAACAATATTGTCATTTTGCTCTGTTAAATTAAGTTTATTGATTTATTCGCTTAATTTATTTAAGATGACAGCACAACCAAACAATGCAGTGGCCCAACCCGACAAGGAGCCCGCACCATGGCACATCCCCCCTCGATGGCACGCGCCCGACTGGCCCGTCCTGACCTGCTGCGCTGGCATGCCGCGCTGCTTCTGCTCACGCTTGGCTGCTGGGCCTGGCCGCATTTGCAGGCGGCCACCACGGCCAAGCTCTCCATCTCGGTGCTGGTGACTACGCGCTGCAACGTGGTGGTCAATATCATCAATGGCATGGCGGCCGTGACCAATACCTGTGGTGCCGCGCCGGTGGGCAGCCCGGATGGGCGTGCCTTTCTGCTGGTGAACCAGCAGGAGCGTTCGGTGGTGGTGGTTTACTGAGTCCGCTGCAACTGCTCGCCAGTCAGATCCCGGCCAGCGCCGGCAGGGCTGCGGCCAGCACTGCCAGCAGCACGACCGCCCAAGAGGGCAGTTTCAGCCACACCAGAGCAGCAAAGGCCGCCAGCGCAATGAGCAGGTCGCGCCCGCCGAAGATGGCGCTGGTCCACACCGGCTGGTAGAGCGCTGCCAGCAGCAATCCCACCACCGCGGCATTGACGCCCGCCAGCACCGCCTGCATCGCGGCCTGACGGCGCACCGCATCCCAGAACGGCAGCAGCCCGGTCACCAGCAGGAAGGACGGCGCAAAGATGGCCAGCAGGCATAGCACGCCACCAGCCACACCGTTGGGCCAGGAAGACATCACCACGCCCAGATAGGCCGCCAGCGTGAAGAGCGGGCCGGGGATCGCCTGGGCCGCGCCATAACCGGCCAGGAAAACGTCCTTGTTGACCCAGCCCGTGGGGACCAGTTCGGCCTGCAACAGCGGCAGCACCACATGGCCGCCGCCGAAGACCAGGGAACCGACGCGATAGAAGATGTTGATCTGCTGCAGCCAGGCCGCCGGATGGAGCGCGGCCAGCAGCGGAATGCCCGCCAGCAGGACGAAGAACAACAGCAGGCAGGCGCGCCCCGTGCGGCGGCTGACCACCAGTGGCAGATGTTCCTGCAGGACAACTTGCGGGCCGTGCAGCAGCAGCCGTCCGGCCAGACCGGCGGCCACGATCACGCCCAGCTGTACCAGGCTGCCCTGCAGCTGCCAGGCCGCCAGCGCGGCCAGCACCATGATGGCCAGGCGCACCGGTCCGCGGCAAAGCGTCTGCGCCATCCCCCACACCGCCTGCGCCACGATGGCCACGGCCACGATCTTCAAGCCGTGCACCACCTCCCCGGAGAGCCAATGTGCATCCTCCAGCACCGACAAGGCCACCACCATCAACAGCAGCGCCGAAGGCAAGGTAAAGCCCAGCCAGGCCGCCAGCGCACCGCGATAGCCGCCGCGGATCAGGCCGATGGCCAGCCCGACCTGGCTGCTGGAGGGGCCGGGCAGGAACTGGCACATGGCCACCAGATCGGCATAGGTCTGTTCGGACAGCCAGCGCCGCCGGGCCACGAATTCATGGCGGAAATAGCCGAGATGGGCGGCCGGCCCGCCAAAGGAGGTCAGCCCCAGCCGCAGGAAGACCAGAAAGATCGCCCACGCCGGTTGGCGCGGGGCAGCGGGCAAGGCGGAGGGGGTGGCAGGTTCGGGAGCGGGGGAAGCTGGCATGCGGTGTCGGATCGGGTTGGCGCGCGAAGCAGGGGACCGGAGCGCCGCCTATATTAAGGGCGGCTTTAGGGCGAAATGAAGCTTTTTTCATGCGCCCTGCCATTTCACGGGGGATGCAGCGATTTTTCTGTCGCTGCAGGTGATAAAAAAGCCCGATTTTGCCCGGTTCCCCCTTGATCTGCGGCAATGCATCCCGATTTGGCGGTTTGGTGCCTGCGCAGTGCTAGAATGCAGGGCTATTTTTCAATCAACCTTTGGAGCCTTACGTGTTTATTTCCGACGCATACGCGCAAACGGCCGCAGCAGCCCCTGGTGGCGCGATGGGCAACCTGGCCAGCTTCCTGCCGATCATCCTGATGTTCGTGGTCCTGTATTTCCTGATGATCCGCCCGCAGATGAAGCGTCAGAAAGAACAGAAAGCCATGATGGACGCACTGGGCAAGGGAGACGAAGTCGTCACCTCCGGTGGTCTCTTGGGCCGCATCACCAAGGTGGCCGATGGCTACATCACCATCGAAGTCTCCGAAGGCACCGAAGTCATCGTGCAAAAGGGCGCTGTCACCACCCTGCTGCCCAAGGGCACCATCAAGGGCCTGTAATCGGCCTCACCGGTTGGCCGGCCTGAACCGGCGAACCCATGGGCGCATCGCTGATGCGCCCATGTCGTTAGAACGGCGCGCAGAAACTTCCGTTTCCTGGCGAGCGTTCTGAACAGGGTGGCAGGTCCCTGCCGCCCTCTCCCGCAAGCAAGAAGCACAAGACCATGAATCGTTACTCTCTCTGGAAATACGCACTGATCGTCCTGGCCCTGCTGTTCGGCGTGATCTATACCGTCCCGAACTTCTTCGGCGAATCCCCCGCGGTACAGATCAGCAGTGCCAAGTCGACCCTGAAGGTCGAGCCTGCCGTGGCCGGCCGTGTCGATCAGATCCTGAAACAAGGCAATCTCGGCGCAGAGAGCGTGGCGTTCGACAATGCCGGTTCGCAGCCTTCGGTGCGTGCCCGCTTTGCCACCACCGACATCCAGTTCAAGGCCAAGGCCCTGCTGGAGAAGGAACTCAACACCGACCCCAGCGACCCGACCTACATCGTCGCCTTCAACCTGCTGCCCAATACCCCGCAATGGCTGCAAAGCCTGCACGCCTTCCCGATGTACCTGGGCCTGGACTTGCGCGGCGGCGTGCACTTCCTGATGCAGGTCGACATCAAGGCGGTCCTGAACAAGCGCCTGCAAGGCATGCAAGCGAGCGTGCGCAGCCTGCTGCGTGACAAGAACATCCGCCACAGCGGCATCAACCGCTCCGGCGACAGCATCGAGATTTCCTTCCGCGATGCCGATACCCGCAACAAGGCCCGCGCCGCCCTCGGCGAACTGCAGGAAATGGTGCTCACCGACGCCGGCAGTGGCGATGACCTCAAACTCATCGCCACCCTGCGTCCGGAAGCCCTGAAGCAGACCCAGGAAGACGGCGTCAAGCAGAACATCAGCACCCTGTCCAAGCGTGTCAACGAACTGGGCGTGGCCGAGCCGCTGATCCAGCGCCAGGGCGCCGACCGCATCGTGGTCGAGCTGCCGGGCGTGCAGGACGTCTCGCGTGCCAAGGACATCATCGGCCGTACCGCGACCTTGGAAGTGCGCATGGTCGATGAAAGCGTGGTGCGCGGCACCGAAGAAACCTCGGCCATCCCCTTCGGCTCCGAACTGTTCAAGATCGGCAAGGGCGCGCCCGTGGTCCTGAACAAGGAACCGGTGCTGACCGGCGACTACATCTCCAACGCCTCGGCCAGCTTCGATGAAAACCACCAGCCGGCGGTGAGCATCGACCTGAACGGCGACGGCGGCCGCAAGATGCGCGAAGCCACCCGTGACAAGGTCGGCAAAGCCATGGCCATCGTCCTGTTCGAAAAGGGCAAGGGCGAAGTCCTGACCGTGGCCACCATCCGCTCCGAACTGGGTTCGCGCTTCCAGATCACCGGCATGGGTTCGCCCGAAGCCGCCAGCGACCTGGCCCTGCTGCTGCGTGCCGGTTCGCTGGCCGCACCGATGGACATCATCGAAGAGCGCACCATCGGCCCGCAGCTGGGTGCCGACAACATCAAGAAGGGCTTTGATTCGGTGCTGTATGGCTTCCTGGCCATGGCCGTCTTCATGGTGATCTACTACCAGCTGTTCGGTTTCTTCAGCGCCCTGGCGCTGTCGGTGAACGTGCTGCTGCTGGTGGCGCTGCTGTCCACGCTGCAGGTCACGCTGACCCTGCCGGGTATTGCCGCCATCGCGCTGGCGCTCGGTATGGCGATCGACTCCAACGTGCTGATCAACGAACGCATCCGTGAAGAACTGCGCGCAGGCAATTCGCCGCAGGCGGCCATTGCTGCCGGTTTCGATCGCGCGTGGGCGACCATCCTGGACTCCAACGTGACCACCCTGATCGCCGGCCTGGCGCTGCTGATCTTCGGTTCCGGCGCGATTCGCGGCTTTGCCGTGGTGCACTGCCTGGGCATCCTGACCTCGATGTTCTCGGCCGTGTTCTTCTCGCGCGGCGTGGTCAACCTCTGGTATGGCCGCAAGAAGCGCCTGTCCGGCCTGGCCATCGGCCAGATCTGGAAGCCCGAGGGTGACGTGCTCTCGACCTCCGGCAAGGCACAGGCCAAGCGCGACGCCAAGTAATCATCAGCAGCACAGCCAGATTTGAGCCGGGCGCCCCGTTGAAGGCGGCGCCGGCACCGAAAGGATAGTGATGGAATTTTTCCGCATCAAAAAAGATATTCCCTTCATGCGTCATGCCCTGATCTTCAATGCGATCTCGGCACTGACCTTCGTGGCCGCGGTGTTCTTCCTGTTCTCCAAGGGATTGCACTTCTCCATCGAATTCACCGGCGGCACGGTCATGGAAGTGGCCTACAACAAGCCGGCTGACCTGGAGAAGATCCGCAAGTCCATTGAGGGACTGGGTTACCGCGACACCCTGGTGCAAAGCTTCGGCACTGCCCAGGACGTCATGATCCGCCTGCCCGCCCAAGCCGGCGTGAACGCCAGCCAG
The DNA here is from genome assembly GCF_057961335.1 of Herbaspirillum sp. Her4. NCBI lineage: Bacteria > Pseudomonadati > Pseudomonadota > Betaproteobacteria > Burkholderiales > Oxalobacteraceae > Herbaspirillum > Herbaspirillum sp. Her4. The sequence continues at coordinate 2,460,961 of NZ_CM176330.1, forward strand.
CAGAGCGAGAAGGTCAATGCCGCCCTGAGGGCTGATGATCCGGACGTGCGCCTGCAGCGCGTGGAATTCGTCGGTCCCCAGGTCGGTGACGAGCTGGCCCATGATGGCCTGCTGGCCCTGGGCATGGTGGTGCTGGGCATCGTGATCTACCTGGCCTTCCGCTTCGAATGGAAGTTCGCGGTGGCGGCGGTGATCGCCAACCTGCACGACATCATCATCATCCTGGGCTTCTTCGCCTTCTTCCAGTGGGAGTTCTCGCTCACGGTGCTGGCCGCCATCCTGGCCGTGCTGGGTTACTCGGTCAACGAGTCGGTGGTGGTGTTCGACCGGGTGCGCGAGGCCTTCCGGGATCGCCGCTTCGGCAAGCTCTCCGCGCCCGAAGTGCTGAACCACGCGATCACCAGCACCATGTCGCGTACCGTCATCACTCACGGCAGCACTGAAATGATGGTGCTGGCGATGTTCTTCTTCGGTGGCCCGACGCTGCATTATTTCGCGCTGGCGCTGACCATCGGCATCCTGTTCGGTATCTATTCCTCGGTGTTCGTCGCCGCAGCGCTGGCCATGTGGCTGGGCGTGAAGCGCGAAGACCTGATCAAGCCGGTCAAGGTCAAGGACGAGAACGGCGGCGCGGTGGTCTGATTTCCGATTCACCAGCGTTGCACAGGGAGGGCCGCCGCGTTCACGCAGCGGCCCTTTTTCATGAAAGGCCCGCAAAGGCGGGATAATGCTGATCTTCACGACAGCGCATCACTGCATTCCCCTTTTTTTATCATGACCGCATCCATCGATCTGAACGATATCGACTATGAGCGCCGCTTCGGCGGCGTTGCCCGCCTGTACGGCGCGGCAGCCCTGCAACGCTTCGGCCAGGCGCGCGTGTGCGTGGTCGGCGTCGGCGGCGTGGGCTCCTGGATCGTCGAGGCGCTGGCCCGCAGCGCCATCGGCCACCTGACCCTGATCGACCTGGACAACCTGGCTGAATCGAATGTCAATCGCCAGATCCATGCGCTCACCGGCACCCTGGGACAGGCCAAGGTGACGGCCCTGCATGAGCGCATCCGGCAGATCAATCCGACCTGCGTGGTCACCGAGGTGGAGGATTTCGTCGATCCGGAGAATGTCGAGCAGATGCTGGGCGGTGGCCGTTTCGATTACGTCATCGACGCCATCGACAATGTCCCGGCCAAGGTGGCGATGATCGCCTGGTGCCGCCAGAACGGCATGCCCATGGTCACCATCGGCAGCGCCGGCGGGCAGATCGATCCGACTCAGATCGAGATCCGCGACCTGTGCCGTACCGAGCAGGAACCGTTGCTGGCCAAGGTACGCAAGCGCCTGCGTTCACAGCATGGTTTCCCGCGCGGGACCAAGAACAAGTTTCATATCGACGCAGTGTTCTCGACGGAACCGCTGCGTTTCCCGGATTTGGCCGAGGGCGAAGCCTGCGAGATCGTGCAGGCAGAAGACCTGGATGGGGGCGAGGATGCCGCCGACAGCACGCAAGCTGGCGTGACAGGGCTGAATTGCGCCGGTTTCGGCTCGGCCATGGTGGTCACGGCCACCTTCGGCCTGGTGGCCGCAGCGCATGTCTTGAAGAAGCTGGCCGAGAAGGCCAGCTGAGGCAAGGAGGAGGGGGCTTCAGTGCCCGCCGCCCTCATCGACCCGGTGCGCGGATACGCACAGCAGCACGCTGACGGTGACCAGCACCATGGCCGCGATCTCCAGCAAGGTCGGCCAACGCTGTTCCCACAGGAAGCCGTAGAGCAGGGCAAAGAGGGTCTCGAACAGGATCATCTGCCCGATCATGGTCAGTGGCAGCAGGCGGCTGGCCTTGTTCCAGCAGGCATTGCCGAACAGCGACGCAAAGATCGCCACTCCCGCCGACACCGCCACGAAATGCATCCACGCGCTGCCCGCATGCGGCTGCAGCATCACCGTGAAGGCCGGCACTGCGATGAACAGCGACAGCAGCCCCGTGACCACGCCGATCAGCAGATTCCAGTCGTGCGCAGAAACTTCATGCAGGCGCGCCAGCCAGCGGCTGTTGCCGACCGCATAGGTGGTCCAGGAGGCCAATGCGGCCAGGGCGCAGAAGAAGCCGATGACACTTTGCTTCATATCGCCTCCAGCCGACCCGGATAGCGACTGCCAGGCCACGCAGGCGATGCCGGCCAGGCCCAAGGCCAGCGACGGGGCCAGCTTGCGCAGCGAGACCGCGCCATGGCCGCGGCTGCCGATGATGCTCACCGCCACCGGCAGGAAGCCGATCACCAGCGAGGTCATGGCCATGCCACCCAGTTGCACGGCACTGGCCAGGAACACGTAATACACCACATTGCCCAGCAAGCTCAGCCACACCAGCGCGCGCCATTCGTCACGGCCCAGGTGCGGCAGCAGTTTCTTGATGCGCGGCGCGATCAGCAGCGCTGCGAACAGTCCGTAGGCCAGATAGCGCCCGGCCGTCAGTTGCCAGGGCGAGAAGGCGCGGGTCAGTTCAGGGGCCAGGAATACCAGGCCCCAGGCGGCACCGGCCAGTGCGCCATAAAAAATGCCTTGCAGGATCGTGTTGGAACTCATCGGGAATCAAAGTCAGCCATGTTGCAAAGGGGGGCAGTATGCCCCAGCCGACGCGGGAAGGATTGTTGCAGGCTACGGTTTTCTTGTGGCGGGCGAGGGCAGAAACGAAAACGCCGGCACGAGGCCGGCGTTGGTCTGCTGTGCGGTCAAGCCGTTCAGATCGCGGTGCCGAACAAGCCCGCACCGATAAAGGCCAGCGCCACCACGCCGATGCCCATCGACAGGTAGGCCAGCACGGCCACGCCGGTGATGATGGTGGCCGAGGCCAGCACGATGGCCACTTGCAGCATGCCGGCGGCCATTTCCATCTTTTCGTACTTCTCCATGTAGGCATGCGCCTCGTGCTCGGCTTCGCGCGCCTTGTGGGACAGCTCCTTCTTGCCTTCGCCGCTCTTCTCGTCGCTGTCGTAATGGGCGATGGCGTCGTCGAGCTTGGCCACGGCCGCGCTGATGCGTTCATCCTTGGGATTGCCCAGCAAGGTCAGTTGCTGCTTGGCCAGCTGCGCCGCATTGCCGCGCACCGATTTGGCCTGGAAGAAGGACCACAGGTTGGCCGCCTCCTGATGCTTCAGGATGACCTCGGTCTGGTAGGACTTGGACAGGGTTTCGGTAATGGCCAGCACCAGCGCCAGGATGGCGATGAGCAAGGCCAGCTTCTTGTTGCCGGAGGCATGGGCGTGCTCGGCGTGTTCCAGGTTTTCGGTGGCTTCCGTCATGATGGTTCTTGTAATGTGGGAAAAGGAGGGCGGCCCGGCACGCGGGCAGCGTTTCATCAACGATTCACCTCCATATCGGTTGACCTGAAGAATCTCGAAACTCGTATTCTCCTGTAGGCCAGGATGGCGACTTCCCTCAGGCAAGATTGCCCCAGCAGGCAATGTACGCATCCGATATTCGCATTTCCTCACGGTCGGGGTGATCACGTTCTCCGCTGCTGTTGCGCACGGCCTGCACAAACAATGTGCCGCAAGTTCAGCAGGAATATTTGCCTTTGGCTACACTGTTCACCCACAAATTCTGAACCTGTGGGATTGGATTTATTGACTGGCATTATACAAAAAGACAATCACGCGATTGTTTTCGATCAATTACATTAATGGTTCTTCGCAAGCACGACCGGAACAAGGCGAAGCTGGCCCCGCAGTACGGCGTCATGGTGCCGTAGCAGAACGCAGTCAGCCTGTCGCTGCAGTACAAGCCGCTATGTCCAGCCAGGCTGGAGGTAGCCACGAAGATGCCCGTTTCCCGGTCCGGGCGTCATGACCCATCGGGTCGATCAACAGGAGAGAACGCAATGTCGAACGAAGCCAAGTGCCCCTTCAACCACACCGCCGGTAGCGGCACCAGCAACCGCGACTGGTGGCCCAAGCAGCTGCGTGTGGATCTGCTGGCCCAGCATTCTTCCAAGTCCAACCCCATGGGTGAGGATTTCAACTACGCCGAAGCCTTCAAGAGCCTCGACCTGGCCGCCGTCAAGGCCGACCTGGCCAAGGTGATGACCGATTCGCAGGACTGGTGGCCGGCCGACTTCGGCCACTATGGTCCGCTGTTCATCCGCATGGCCTGGCACAGCGCCGGTACCTATCGCATCGGCGATGGCCGCGGCGGTGCCGGCCGTGGCCAGCAGCGCTTCGCGCCCTTGAACAGCTGGCCCGACAACGTCAACCTGGACAAGGCACGCCGCCTGATCTGGCCGGTCAAGCAGAAGTACGGCAACAAGATCTCCTGGGCTGACCTGCTGATCCTGACCGGCAACGTCGCGCTGGAAACCATGGGTTTCAAGACCTTCGGTTTCGCCGGTGGCCGCCAGGACGTGTGGGAACCGGACCTGGACGTCTACTGGGGTACCGAATCGACCTGGCTGGGCGGCGATGACCGCTACGGCAAGGGCAAGGCCGGCGCCAGCCACGGCGAGATCACGGCCGATGCCGACCGTCACGGCAATGAGCAGAGCCGCACCGGCCCCACCGGCCGCAACCTGGAAAACCCGCTGGCCGCCGTCCAGATGGGCCTGATCTACGTGAACCCGGAAGGTCCGGAAGGCAACCCTGATCCGGTGGCCGCCGCCCATGACATCCGCGAAACCTTCGCCCGCATGGCGATGGACGATGAAGAAACCGTGGCCCTGATCGCCGGTGGCCACACCTTCGGCAAGACCCACGGTGCAGGCGACGCCAAGCACGTGGGCCGCGAACCGGAAGGCGAGGGCCTGGAACACCAGGGCATGGGCTGGAAGAGCAGCTTCGGCAGCGGCGTCGGTGGCGACACCATCAGCTCCGGCCTGGAAGTGACCTGGACCCAGACTCCTGCCCAGTGGAGCAATTACTTCTTCGAGAACCTGTTCAACTATGAGTGGGAACTGACCAAGAGCCCGGCCGGTGCCCATCAATGGGTGGCCAAGGGCGCCGATGCGGTGATCCCGCACGCCCACGGTGGCGCGCCCCTGCGTCCGACCATGCTGACCACGGACTTGTCGCTGCGCTTCGATCCGGCTTACGAAAAGATCTCGCGCCGCTTCCTGGAACACCCGGAGCAGTTCGCCGACGCCTTCGCCCGCGCCTGGTTCAAGCTGACCCACCGCGACCTCGGTCCGCGTGCCCGCTACCTCGGCCCGGAAGTGCCGGCTGAAGAACTGATCTGGCAAGATCCGCTGCCCAAGGCAGAAGGTGCGCCGATTGATGCAGCCGATGTCACGGCCCTGAAGAGCAAGATCCTGGCCTCGGGCCTGTCGGTGAGCGAGCTGGTCTCGACCGCCTGGGCCTCGGCTTCCACCTTCCGGGGTGGCGACATGCGCGGTGGTGCCAACGGTGCGCGTGTGCGCCTGGCGCCGCAGAAGGATTGGGCTGCCAATCAGCCGGCCCAGCTGGCCAAGGTGTTGAAGGCACTGGAAGGCATCCAGTCCGAGTTCAACCAAGGTGCCAAGAAGGTGTCGCTGGCGGACCTGATCGTGCTGGCCGGTAGCGCAGCCGTCGAAAAGGCGGCCAAGGATGCAGGCGTGGCCGTGACGGTCCCCTTCAGCGCAGGCCGTGTGGATGCGTCGCAGGAGCAGACCGATGTGGCCTCCTTCGAGCCGCTGGAACCCGTCGTTGATGGTTTCCGCAACTTCCAGAAGCAGCGTTATGCAGTGCGTGCCGAAGACATGCTCATCGACAAGGCCCAGCAACTGACCCTGACCGCTCCGGAAATGACGGTCCTCATCGGTGGCCTGCGCGTGCTGGGCAACACGGTGGGTGGCAGCACCAAGGGTGTGTTCACTTCCAAGGTGGGTGTGCTGTCCAATGACTTCTTCGTCAATCTGCTGGACATGGGCACCGAGTGGAAGTCCACTTCGCCCGCCCAGGAAGAGTTCGAAGGCCGTGACCGCAAGAGCGGTGCCGTCAAGTGGACCGGCACCCGTGTCGACCTGGTGTTCGGCTCCAACGCCGTGCTGCGCGCCCTGGCTGAAGTCTATGCCAGCTCGGACGCCAAGGAAAAGTTCGTCAAGGACTTCGTGGCGGCCTGGGTCAAGGTGATGGATCTGGATCGCTATGACCTGAAGAAGTAAGCAGCAAAGCAGTCAAGCAGTGAGGCAGTGAAGCGATGAACGACGGCGGGCCGCAAGGCTCGCCGTTTTTCTTTGCGCGTGCGCGTGTCATGGAGATGTCACGGAGTGCGCCGATGCAGGGGCTATAGTGGCGTTCGGTCTTTTTCTTCACCTGCGAGGCGCATGATGGCCCTGAGCCTGGATGACATTGCCCTGCTGTTCACACGGCACGGCCACACGCAATACACCGGCGAGCCGGTCACGCAACTGGAACACGCGCTGCAATCGGCGCTGCTGGCCGAGCAGGAGGGCGCAGCGCCCAGTCTGATCGTGGCCAGCCTGCTGCACGATCTTGGCCACCTGCTGGAAGACCTGGGCCAGACGCCCACCCTGGCCGGCATCGATGACCTGCACCAGTATCGCGTGCTGCCTTTCCTGCGCGGCGTCTTCCATGAATCCGTGCTGGCGCCGATTGCCCTGCATGTGGATGCCAAGCGCTACCTGTGCGCCACTGATCCGGACTACTTCGCGCAGCTCTCGGCCGATTCGGTGCGCAGCCTGCAATTGCAGGGCGGGATCTTCGATGTGGAACAGGCGGCGGCTTTCATCGATCGGCCCTATGCCGAGGATGCCGTCAGGTTGCGGCGCTGGGATGATCGTGCCAAGACGGCGGGTTTGCCGACGCCCGATTATGCGCACTATGCAGGCTACTTCAACGAGTGCCTGCTGCGGCCGGGCAAGGCCAGCCGTCCTCAGGGCAAATAACTTTTCCGATACGCTGATGGGGTCGTGCCGCGCAGCTTGCGCAGCGCATGCGTGAGCGCACTCTGGTCGCCATAGCCACAGCGCTGGGCAATCTGCGCCAGCGGCAGGCTGCTGGTGCGCAGCAGCTGGCAGGCCCGGGCCACGCGCACTTCGGCCAGCCAGGCGCGCGGCGACGTGTCCAGTTCAGCGCGAAACCATTCATGCAGGCGGCTGGGGGAGATCGCCGCCAGTTCCGCCATCTGCGCCACCGTCCAGGGATGCTCGGCGCGCGCCTCCACCCGTGCCAGCATCAAACGCAGCCGCGACAGTGCCTGCGGCTGTTGCGTGAGCGCGTCCAGCAGCAGGGGAACCCAATGCTGCAGCGTGTTGCCGGCGGGGCGGGTGTCGCTCGCCGCCACCGCCATGAATTCCACCAGTTTGCCGGCGGCGCGCGACAACGGCAGGAAAGGCCGCTGCGCCAGCGCCTCCAGTTGCAGGCTGCCGACCGCATCGGGTGCCAGGTCGACCACCAGCGAACGATTCTCGCCGCCCGCGCGCGTGGCATGCCGCGCGCCGGGTTCGACGAAGGCCGCCGTGGCGGTATCGGCCAGGCCTTCGCGGCCGGCGATGTCCATCGCCAGATGGCCTGCCAGCGGTAGCACCAGTTGCGGAAAATCATGCCGGTGCGCCAAGGACTCCTCCCGATAGCTGCGCAGGTGCAGCTGCGCCACGGGTGGGGCAGTGTCGGGATGCGGTCGCGAGGATGGGATCATGGCGGGCAGGGATGCAAAGCAATCCCGCCATGATAGCGGACTTCGCTGCTACAGCCGGATCTGCTCGAAGGCCGTGATGCGCTGGCGCGCTTCGCCGACCTGCGGCTGCTTGCCATCGGCGATGGTATCGGCGGCGCGTACCCTGGAACCGAAGTCCAGCCCGGTCATCCTTTCCAGTTCGGGAATGGCCACGCGCCAGTGGTTGACGTCCACCGAGGGCAGGTCGCGCGGCGTTCCCAGGCTGTGTCGGCTCTCCGACAGCAGGGCCGACTGGTCGGCCAGCAGGCCTACCGCTTTCAAGCCTTGCTTGCCCTTCCACACCACGATCTTGAAGAAGGCCGAAGGGATCTGCACCTCATCGGCCCACAGGTCCACCTGGTCGTTGAACACCGGGCCCTGGAAGACGCACAGGCGGCCTTTGCTGCTGGCAGCCAGCACGCCGTTCTCCAGCACATAGCGCTCCAGGCCCTGCCAGTAGGTCGCGCTCTGGTTGAAGCGGAAATGCTGGGGCGAGCAATTGGTGAAATGGAAGGTGTCGGCATTGGCGCGTTCGGCTTCTTCCGGCGTACCCCAGCTCGGATCGGAACGGCGCGTCAGGTGGCCCCGATCGAAATAGGTCGACCACGCCGAATAAAAATCCTGCTCCAGCACGCTGCCCGCCGCCACGCGCGGATCGCGGAACCAGGCATCGCCTTCGGCCGCATTGACCTGGCCGCTGCCGCGATCGACTGCAAGGTAATGCGTGCCGTCGATGTTGGTGGCAGTGAAGGCGGCCATGCGGCGGCGCTTCAACAGTTTGATGCTGAAGTGTTCATATTTCAGTTCGCCGTCGTCGCCAGCGGCACCGGCCACGGTAGGCAGCAGCGGGACGATGTCGCCCGCCAGCTTCGCATCCGGCTGTGGCAGCGGCAGCTCTGCGCCGGGGATGAAAGCGGCATCGTAGCCGCTGCGATTGCCGTAATCCGGATCGATGCGCAAGGCTTCTGCGCCTGCGGAGGGGCGGGGCGGGGAGAGCCGGCGTGGTGGCTGCAAGGTCGCGTTGTTGGCAGAGAGGCTTGCGTTGGCGGCAGCGGGTGTCGTCGCCTGGGCGACGGTCGCTGCACCTCCCGCAACCCGCACCGTCACTTCCAGCGGAATCGTCAGGGTTGCGGTCTGCAGAGCGATGTCTTTGCCACTGTTGTTCATGCTGATCTCCTGTGTCATGTCGGATGCGGTGTTGTCGGCGACGGTGAGGGCAGCGGGCGCGCTGGCCACCTGATAGCTCAAGGCCTCCTGCAGCAACGCCCGGGCCTCAGGCGGCAAGGTGGGCAGGCGTGCCAGCAGGTCACGGTAGAGGGCGCTGATGCGTATGCCTTCGTTGACCTTGCGCAGCGGTTGATCTTCCGTACCGGCATCGCGATAAGGCTCGCCCCAGTGATGCAAGGCCACCAGCTGCCAGTCGTCGTTGAAGACCGGCGAGCCGGACGAGCCTTGCTGGGTATCGGTCTCGTAGAGCAGGGTGTGTTCGGTGCGCGCGGTGACGGTGTTGTTGCGGATGCTGATCATCTTCATCCAGCCGGACGGATGCTGGATGATGTTGGCCGCCATGCCGATGACGTGCTTGTCGGGCTGGTCCGAGAGCGGGCAGAAGCCCAGCTCCTCCACCGTGGCCGTCCCTGACTGGCGTTCGCCCAGTGCGATGAGGGCATAGTCCAGCTGATCCGCTGGCGAGAACAGCGCCAGCCGCTCCGGTGCCAGCAGGTAGCTGGTGGTGGCACGCGGCACTCCGCGTGCGTCGAGTTCGCGCAGGAAGGTGAGACGTGTGCCGCGTGCGGCGGCGGCATCCGCGATGACGTGCTGGTTGGTCAGGAACAGGCGCGGGCTGATCAAGAAGCCGGTGGCCAGTTCGCTGCTCTGATCGCTGTTGACCTCGACGTATGCCACCGCTCGCGCCACCGCTGCGCCTTGCGCCAGGAAGCTGGCGCGCAGGAAATCCTCGCTGTCGCCGATGATCGATTCCGGACCGGCCGGATGGCCCAGGTTGCGCTGGCGCAGGGCATAGGCGCGCGCCCGTTCACTGTCGGGCTCGGCCTCGCGCCATTGTCCGCAGGCTACCAGCGAGCGCACACGCTGGCGTTCGCTGGCAGTGTCGGCCACGCAGGCGCGGAAATCCTTGACGGCTTGGGCATCCATGGCATCTCCAGATTCTCGGGGGAGGGTCCGGGGACGTTATTACCTTCATATGACATCGGCATGACCTGAAACATCTTGCAAAACATCAGTGTTTCCGGTGGCCAAGACAAAGCCGCCGGGCTTGCGCCACGGCGGCTTTGGGAGAAGCCTGGATGCGGGTGAAGCTTACTGCATATGCCAGCCGTGGCTGACCACGACGGACTGGCCGGTCAGCGCATTGGTCGGGAAGGCCGCCAGGAACACGGCGGTCTGGGCCACGTCCTGGGTGGTGGTGAATTCACCGTCCACGGTGTCCTTGAGCATGATCTTCTTGATGACATCCTCTTCGCTGATGCCGAATTCCTTGGCCTGCTCGGGGATCTGCTTTTCCACCAGCGGCGTGCGCACGAAGCCGGGACAGATGACATTGGTGCGGATCTTGTCCTTGGCCCCTTCCTTGGCCACGGTCTTGGCCAGGCCCAGCAGGCCGTGCTTGGCGGTCACGTAGGGCGACTTGAGCGCCGAGGCCTGATGCGAGTGCACCGAACCCATGTAGATGATGGAGCCGCCACGGCCCTGCTTGATCATGGCTTTCATCGCCGCGCGGGTGGTCAGGAAGGCGCCGTCCAGGTGGATCGCCAGCATCTTGCGCCAGTTTTCCAGCGACAGTTCGGTGACCGGGCTGATGATCTGGATGCCGGCATTGCTGATCATGATGTCCAGCCCGCCGTAGGTGTTCACGGCATCGGCCACGCCCTTGTCGACCTGGGTTTCATCGGTGACGTTCATGGCCACCGCCATCGCGGTGCCGCCATTCTTGACGATTTCTTCAGCCGTGGCCTTGGCGGCTTCCAGGGCAAGGTCGGCGATGACGACCTTGGCGCCTTGTTTGGCATATTCGATCGCGATTTCCTTGCCGATGCCGCTGGCCGAACCGGTAATGAGTGCGACTTTATCCTTGAGTAGCATGATCTTCCTTTATGTTTCGAGTTGACGGACATTGCAAAGCCAGACCGCCCTCGGCACCGGCGCTGTCGCACACGGTGTCCGATGACGGCCATCAATCCCTGGTTTCGATGAACTGCGCATCGAAAGATTCCACGGGTGCCGATCTCGCCCTTGCACCCGTTTTCCTTGCCCTCGCGCATGCGTCTGCTCCCCGCAGGGAGGTCTCCGGACGCAGCTTTGTCACGCCATTGTAACGCTGGGCCGCCGGTTGTTGCTGCACTGCCAAAACGGCCGCAAAGGTCATGTGCGTGAAACATTCGCTGGTTAGTCTGTGCAGCGTTATCCCGGGGACATCGGCTGTTTCTCGAAATTAATCGATCAATTCTTCGATTTCATTTGAGGCAGCCGCAATTCTGAAGGGGACGCGGGAAGCAGTTCAGGTGAGGTCGCTTATGTTGTCTGGTTGACCTGGCTGACATCTTCCACGGTCTCTTTCAAACATCACCACAAAGGACAATGCATGAGACTGCTTACCATTCCTGCCGATGCCAATCCGAGTTTTGCCAAGCTGAACCTGAGCCTGGCCAGCACCCCGGAAGAAGTGCGCGAAGTTCAGCGCCTGCGCTACAAGGTCTTCATCGAAGCGATGAACCTGTCGGCCCTGGCCAACCCCGAAGGCCTGGACAAGGATGAGTTCGACGACTACTGCGATCACCTGATCGTGCGCGACAGCAAGACCCTCTCCGTGGTCGGCACCTATCGCGTGCTGAGCCCCCACGGTGCGCGCCGCATGGGCAAGTTCTACTCGGAACAGGAATTCGATCTCTCGCGCCTGGACAACATCCGCGGCGTCATCGCCGAGGCTGGCCGCGCCTGCATCCACCCGGACTACCGTAGCGGCGGCGTCATCATGATGCTGTGGGCCGGCCTGGCCGCCTACATGCGCAAGGAACGCTGCGAATACCTGATGGGCTGCGCCAGCGTGAGCCTGGCCGATGGCGGCCACAACGCCGCCGCGCTGTACCACGCCTTCCGCGAAAAGAACCTGGCGCCGCCGGACTACCGCGTCACGCCGCTCCTGCCCTTCCCGCTGGAAGACCGCCAGGCCGGCGTCGATCCGCAGATCCCGCCGCTGCTGCGCGGCTACCTGCGCAGCGGTGCGTGGGTGTGCGGCGAACCGGCCTGGGATCCTGATTTCCACTCGGCCGATTTCTTCCTGCTGCTGCCGCTCTCCAAGCTCGACAGCCGCTATGCCCGTCACTACCTCAAGGATTCGAGGACCGCATGAAGCCACGCGAACAGTTCATGGAAAAAGCCCAGGGGCTGTTCGCCGACCTGGGTCCCGACCACGATGCCGGTGACGAGGAAGCCAAGCGCGATCCGCTGCGCTTCCGCACCATCTGGATTTCCGATATCCACCTGGGTACCACCGGCTGCCAGGCTGAACGCCTGCTGGAGTTCCTGCGCGCCACCGAATCCGAAACGCTCTACCTGGTCGGCGACATCATCGACGGCTGGCAACTCAAGCGTCGCTGGTACTGGGACCAGTCGCACAACAACGTCGTGCAGACCGTGCTCAAGAAAGCCAAGAAGGGCACCAATGTCATCTTCGTTCCCGGCAATCACGATGAAGTGATCCGCCAGTTCATCGACCTCGATTTCGGCGGCATCAAGATCCGCGACGAGCTGGTGCACGTGACCGCCGAAGGCAAGCGCATGCTGGTACTGCACGGCGACCGCTTCGATGGCGTGATCGCCTGCGCCAAGTGGCTGGCCTACGTGGGCGACAGCCTCTACACCATGATCCTCAAGTTCAACCAGTGGTTCAACAGCTGGCGCGCGCGTGCCGGGCTGCCGTACTGGTCGCTTTCGCAGTACCTGAAATCCAAGGTCAAGAATGCGGTGAACTACATCACCTCCTTCGAAGACGCGCTCGCCGACGAGGCCAAGAAGAAGGGTCTGGATGGCGTCATCTGCGGCCACATCCACAAGCCCGAGATCCGCGACATCGGCGGTGTCGTCTACTGCAACGACGGCGACTGGGTCGAGAGCCTGTCGGCACTGGTGGAAGACCCCAGCGGTGAACTGCGCCTGGTGACCTGGCAGGAAATCATGCAACTCAAGCGCGCGGGCAAGGAAGCGCGCCAGGCCGCCCGCGAACTCGCCACCGCCTGAGGCAGCGGGTTCATCGCGATTCATATCGTTTATATTGTTTATATAGTTTATGCGCATTGCCATCATCAGCGACGCCGGAGAGCCGCAAGTCAACGGCGTCGTCAACACCTTGCGCTCCACCGTGCATTGCCTGCGCGGTCTCGGCCACGAAGTGCTGCTGCTGTCGCCGCGCGACTTCCGCACCTTCGCCTGTCCGACCTATCCTGAAATCCGCCTGGCCTACAAGCCCTATGCCCGCATCGTGGCGGCGCTCGAAGCCTTCCAGCCCGATTGCATCCACATCGCTACCGAAGGACCGATGGGGCTGGCGGCGCGCCGTTATTGCGTGCGCCACAAGCTCAGTTTCACCACGGCCTATCACACCCGTTTCCCGGAGTACCTGGCTGCGCGCAAGCTGCTGCCCAAGGCGATCACCTATCGCCTGCTGCGCTGGTTCCATGGCCGCTCCGAAGCCATCATGGTGCCCACTCCCGCGATGAAGACCGCGCTGGAAGAGGAGGGCTTCCGCAACGTCGTGCTGTGGGGGCGCGGCGTGGATACCAATCACTTCCGCCCGGCGGTGGAAGACCATGCCTGCATCGAACGTCCACTGTTCCTCTACGTGGGCCGCGTGGCGGTGGAAAAGAATATCGAAGCCTTCCTCAAGCTGGACCTGCCCGGCACCAAGTGGGTCGTGGGCGATGGCCCGCAACTGGAAGACCTGAGCGCGCGCTATCCGGAAGTGCGCTTCCTGGGGGCCAAGGGCCATGATGAGCTGCCGGCGTATTACAACTGCGCTGATGTGTTCGTCTTCCCCAGCAAGACCGATACCTTCGGCCTGGTGCTGCTGGAGGCCATGGCCTGCGGCATTCCGGTCGCGGCCTATCCGGTGGAAGGTCCGATCGACGTGGTCGACAACGGCGTGTCCGGCGTATTGCGCCAAGACCTCAAGCAAGCCTGCCTGCAGGCCATGAAGCTCGACCATGAGGCGGTGCGCGCCCACGCCGCCACCCGCTCCTGGGAATCGGCCACCCAGCAGTTCCTGCAGCACCTGCACCTGGCGCACCGCAGTGCGCCCGGCAAGGCTGCGGCCATCAAGCCGGTGCGAGAGATCCGCTGACCCGGCAACGGCTGCCTTGCGCAGCCGTTCAGTTCTTCATCTTTTGATAACTATGCAAGACGCACATGAGGGCATGCCGACAAAGCATTGGCATGCCCGCGTACCCCTCTTCTAAGATGCGCCACGCCCGCGTGCGCCGCTTGTAATACCGATTAAAAAAAACCAAGAATCCACACCGGAGGCACGCCGCAGACCGGTCGCGTCGGCCTGAGAGCCGCTACGGGCGGGCCTTGCCGGGGCAAGGTGGCGGGCCGGGCATGAATCATGCTCCACCGCGAGCGCAACAACACGCAGTAAAAAGAGCAACTCGCAGGGTGCTGGTTCACCCTGCGCGCAATTGCATCACCGTCGACGTTCGCGTTATCAGGAAGAGACACGCCATGATTCAACATCTCAAGATCGGCAGCCGCCTGGCATTCGGCTTCTGCCTCATTCTGCTGCTGGCCACCGCCATCCTGCTGATCGGCCTGTGGCGCATGGCCGAGCTGGAAGCCAGCAGTGAATACGTGATCGACCAGAAGGTCGCCGCCATGACCAGCGCCATGAACATGCGCGAAGCCGGCAGCCAGCTGGCCCTGGCGCTGCGCAAGGTGGTCACGCCCACTGATGCCGCCGAGGGCAAGGCCGAGGACGCACACCTGGGCGAGATACTGAAAGCCTATGCCGGCTTCGAGAAGCAGATCACAGGTTTGTCCGCCGATGGCCGTGGCAAGGATTTGCTGGCAGCCACCAGCGGCGAGAGCAAGAAGCTGTTCCCGCTGGTGGAGCAGATCCGCCAGCAGGTGGCCAGCAACAATTACTTCGATGCAGCCCAGCAGCTCAAGAGCGATTTTCTCCCTGCGCATGAGAAGTGGATGGCCAGCGTGGCGGCCCTGGCGGCGTTCCAGCAGGAGGACATGAAGCAGGCTCACGCTGACGCCAAGGACAGCTACCGCAAGGCGCAGATCGGCATGCTGGCCATGGGCGTGCTGACGCTGGGGCTGGGCTTCTTCTTCACCTTCATCATCACGCGCTCCATCGTCAATCCGCTCAAGCGCGCCGGCAGTATTGCGGAAACGATTTCCCGTGGCGATCTCACTCACGACTTCCACGACCAGGGGCGCGATGAAGCCGCACATCTGGTCAACGCCCTCGATGCCATGCAGGGCAATCTGGCGACCACGCTCAACGAGGTCAAGGAAAGCGCCGCCGTCATCGCCGTCGCCTCGCATGAAATCGCGCGCGGCAACGTGGATCTGTCGAACCGCACTGAATCGCAGGCCTCCAGTCTGGAGGAAACCGCCAGCTCGATGGAACAGCTGACCTCCACCGTGCAGCAAAACGCCGCCAACGCGCAGCAGGCCAACCAGCTGGTGCTGTCGGCCTCGGATTACGCCACCAAGGGTGGGCGTGTGGTCGGCGACGTGGTCGCCACCATGGGTTCGATCAAGGAGAGCTCGGGCAAGATCGTCGACATCATCGGCGTGATTGATGGCATTGCTTTCCAGACCAATATCCTCGCGCTCAACGCGGCAGTGGAAGCGGCCCGTGCCGGCGAGCAGGGACGCGGGTTTGCGGTGGTCGCCTCGGAAGTGCGCGCGCTGGCCCAGCGCAGCGCGGCGGCCGCCAAGGAAATCAAGGAGCTCATCAGCGATTCGGTGGACAAGGTCGATGCCGGCGGCAAGCTGGTCGATGAGGCCGGGGCCACCATGAGCGAGATCGTGGCGTCGGTGAAGCACGTGGCTGACATCATGGGCGAGATCACGGCCGCCAGCCAGGAGCAGAGCGCCGGTATCGCCGAGGTCAACAATGCCATCGCGCAGATCGACGAGATCACCCAGCAGAATGCGGCACTGGTCGAGCAGGCCGCCGCCGCTGCCGAAAGCCTGCAGGAGCAATCCGATGTGCTGGCCCGTGCCGTGGCCGTGTTCAAGCTGAAGACGGCGGCGCAGGCGCGGCCTCAGTCACAGCCTCAACATCCCGCGCACAAGCAGTCCGCCGCGCCGGTGATGAACAGCCCGGCAGCGGTGCGCACGGTCAATCCGCCGCCCGCGGTGGCTGCCGCCAGGAAGCCAGCTGTGGCCAGCTTGCCGCCGGTCTCCGGTGCGTCCAAAGGCAAGCCGGCGACGGCCGCACGCGATGATGATTTCGAGGAATTCTGATCGGATGCGCTGTTGCAAGAACTTGTAATTCTGGTTAAGCATTAGTCAATAAAAAATCAAGTTCGCGTGCAAGCGCCGCCACCGTCAAGGTGGCGGCGTTTTTATTTTTCAGGGGCGGGCAAGCACGCTGCGTGAGAATTCAAGATAATTGCGAAGTTGCCGTAAAGCTATATCAAATGTTGCAGGCGGATTGCCCCGGCAAGGGGAGGGCGGTCACCTGCGCACCCGGGGGGAAGAGCGCGGCGTCGCAGCAGCGGCCACACAGGCCGGACGACGACCACGCCGATTGCGCAGAGTGCGCAGCACGCGGCCCCGGGGATTGCAGTGCGGCCCTTTCCCTTCATCCACCGGAACCAGTCCATGTCCATCAAGAACCTCTCGATCAAGGCGCAACTCGCCATTGCCGTCCTTGTCCTGTCCCTCCTGCTGCTTGCGCTCGGCCTGTCGGGCCTGCTGGGCATGTCGGCCGCCGTGAGCATCAACCGCCAGCTTTCCGAAGAACGCATTCCCAAGACGGTGGCCGCCGACAACACCCTGATCTGGATCGGCCGCCAGCGGACCTCGCTGGACCAGGCCGCCATGAGTCTGGATGCGGCCTGGACCGAGCGCATGTTCGTCATGGAAGCCAATGCCCGCAAGGAAGCCCTGCAATGGTGGGACAAGTACACGGCCCTGCCGCAGACGGACGAGGGCAGGGCGCTGGTGAAGAAGGTCTCCGAAGGCATTGCCAATACCCAGGTCGCGCTGGACAAGTTCACGGCCGCCATCAAGTCCCAGGATCGCCAGGCCATCGCCGATCAGGCACGCAAGGTGGGCCAGGCCTACAGCGCCATGCAGCTCGATGGCCAGGCACTCAACAAGTACGAGACCGAGCAGGCCGCAGAAAGCCTGGCTGCCACCAACGCGCGCTACCAAGCCTCGCGCATGTTCTCGATTGCCGCCGTCATCGGTGGCCTGCTGCTGGCCTTCTTCAGCTGGTGGTCGCTGCGCCGCGCGATCGGTGAGCCGATGCAGCGTGCGCTGCGCCACTTCGATGCCATCGCCAATGGCGACCTGACGCAGCCGGTCCACGTGCATTCGAAGAATGAAATGGGCCAGCTGCTGCAAGGTCTTTCCCGCATGCAGGAGAGCCTCTCGCGTACCGTGCGTGCCGTGCGCGGCGGCAGCGATGCGATTGCCACGGCCACGCGCGAGATCGCGTCCGGCAACCTGGACCTGTCCGCACGCACCGAGCAGCAGGCCGCCTCGCTGGAAGAAACCGCCTCCAGCATGGAAGAACTGACCGGTACCGTGAAGCACAACGCCGACAATGCCCGCCAGGCGACGACCCTGGCGGTCAACGCCTCTACCATCGCTGCCGACGGCAATGCCGTGGTGGGCCGCGTGGTGCAGACCATGGAAGAGATCCGCGAGAGTTCGGCGCGCATCACCGACATCGTCAGCATCATCGACGGCATCGCCTTCCAGACCAACATCCTGGCCTTGAACGCCGCCGTCGAAGCGGCCCGTGCCGGTGAGCAGGGCCGCGGCTTTGCGGTGGTGGCCACCGAAGTGCGGGCGCTGGCGCAGCGTTCTTCCAGTGCCGCCAAGGAAATCAAGGAACTGATCATGCACTCGGTGGAGCGTGTGCAGGCCGGTTCGGAACTGGTCGGCCAGGCCGGCGAGACCATGAGCGACGTGATCCAGGCAGTGCAGCGCGTCACCGACATCATGAGCGAGATCTCGGCCGCCTCCAATGAACAGAGCGCCGGTATCGACCAGGTCTCGCGCGCGGTCACGCAGATGGATGAAGCGACCCAGCAGAATGCCGCCCTGGTGGAACAGGCCAGTGCTGCGGCCAAGTCGCTGGAGCAGCAGGCGCAGGCATTGATGCAGGAAGTGGCGATCTTCCGCGTAGGCCAGGGCGATGTGGTGAGCTTACGGCCGCAGGTCAACGTGCAGCAGCCTGCCCCCAAGGCTGCCGCCACGCCGGCCAAGCCTGTTGCAGCGACCAAGCCGGCCGTACCCAAGGCGGTCCCGGCACTGAAGCGCCCGGCCTTGCCGGCAGCCGCCGCTAGTGCCAAGCCCGCCTCGCGTCTGCCGGCGGGGGATGATGGCGACTGGGAGACCTTCTGATTTCCTGATCTTCTGATCTCCTCCGCGCCGGACGATCTGGCGTTTTTGCCAGAAACTTCACCCCGCTCCATGAAGAATCGCCGCAGCCCGCTTGCGCAGGGTGCGGCGATTTTTTCATTCACTTTTCACGCAAAAGGGGGCGATCCACCCCTCCCGTACGGGGATCAGCGCGGCGGATGCTTGCCCGGGCTGTTCAGCAATTCCGGGGCGACCACGGCCTTGAGGTAATTGGTGGTCACGTCGCCCCGGTCGCGCTGGGCGATCCACCACACGTTGCCTTTGCGCAGCGACCATTCCTGCGGCTGCCCCGAGATCAGGCGTGCCGCCACCTGGCCCAGCGTCGGCTGGTGGCCCACGATCAGCACCGGCTCGCGGCTGTCGGGCCAGTTGGCCGCGCGCAGCAGGTCGTCGGCGCTCATGTTGGGGGCCAGGTCGGCCACCACCTTGTACTTGCGCTTCAAGGCTTCCACCGTTTGCAGCGTGCGTGTGGCCGGGCTGACCAGGATGCGGCAGCTCTCGGGCAGGTTGCGGTCCAGCCATTCGGCCATCTTGGCCGCCTGCTTGTGCCCCTTCGGGGTCAGGGCGCGGCCCTCGTCGGGTTCGCCCAGTTCAGCCTCGGCATGACGCCACAGAATCAGGTCCATCTCAGCTCCTTGAGGAAATCAGCAGGCCGCCATGCGCGGCATTACACAGGCTCTTCCGGCGGCGTGGCCGGGATGCCCAGCGTGGTCATCAGATGCTGCTGGGCGTTGAAGGACTGCTGCTTGCTGCGCGCTTTCTTGAGGGTATAGACACCATTGACGTCGAGGTGCCAGGCGTTGGTGTTGTCCTTCAGGTAGGGATTCAGGCCCTCGTTCATCACGCGCTTCTTGAGTGCCTTGTCCAGCACCGGGAAGCCGACCTCGATGCGGCGGAACAGGTTGCGGTTCATCCAGTCGGCGCTGGCCAGGTAGACGTCGTGCTTGAGGTCGTTGCGGAAGTAATAGATGCGCGAGTGTTCCAGGTAGCGGCCGATGATGGAGCGCACCTTGATGTTCTCCGACAGCCCCGGCACGCCGGGCCGCAGCGCGCACGCACCGCGCACGATCAGGTCGATCTTGACGCCGTCGGCCGAGGCCGCATAAAGCGCGCGGATCACCGATTCATCCAGCAGCGCATTCATCTTGGCGATGATGCGCGCCGGCCGGCCTTCGCGGGCGATCTGCCCTTCGTTGCGGATGGCACGGATGATTTCCTTCTGCAGCGAGAAGGGCGCCAGCCACAGGTGCGTGAGATTGCGGGGCTTGGTCAGGCTGGTGAGGTGGATGAAGACTTCGTTGACTTCGGCGGTCAGCTCCTGGTTGGAGGTCAGCAGGCCAAAGTCGGTATAGAACTTGGTGGTATTGGGGTGATAGTTGCCGGTGCCCAGGTGCGCATAGAAGCGCAGGTTCTGGTCGTCGTCACGGCGGATCACCAGGGCCAGCTTGGCGTGCGTCTTCAGGCCGACCACGCCGTAGACCACCTGCGCACCGGCCTGCTCCAGTTTGACGGCCCAGTTGATGTTGGCTTCTTCATCGAAGCGCGCCATCAACTCCACGATCACCGTCACTTCCTTGCCATGCTGGGCGGCGTAGATCAGGGCCTCCATCAGGTCCGAGTTCATGCCGGTGCGGTAGATGGTCTGCTTGATGGCCAGCACGCGCGGATCGTGGGCGGCGGTGCGGATGAAATCGACCACCGGCTGGAAGGACTGGAAGGGGTGGTGCAGCAGCACGTCCTTCTTGTCCAGCGCGGCAAAGATGTTTTCATTGGCCAGCTGCGGCGGCAGGGTGGGCGAGAAGGGCGGGAAGCGCAACTCCGGCTGGTTCACCAGGTTGACGATCTCGCCCAGGCGCACCATGTTCACCGGACCCTGCACGGCGTACAGACGATTGCGCTCGATGTTGAACTGGTTCAGCAGGAACTGCGCCAGGTGTTCCGGGCAGTTGGCCGCCACTTCCAGGCGCACCGCCACGCCGAACTGGCGGCTCTGCAATTCGGTCTCCAGCGCCTGGCGCAGGTTCTTGACCTCTTCTTCATCGACCCACAGGTCGCTGTTGCGGGTGACGCGGAATTGCGAATAGGCGGTGATGTCGCGCCCCGGGAACAGGTCCGCGATATGCGCATGGATCACCGAAGAGAGCAGGCAGAACGAGGACTGCCCCTTGGCCGACAGGTGGTCCGGCAGCTTGATCACGCGCGGCAGTACGCGCGGTGCCTTGACGATGACGATGGCCGTGCCGCGTCCGAAGGCATCCTTGCCGGAGAGCTCGATGATGAAATTGAGGCTCTTGTTGTGCACCTGCGGGAAGGGGTGGGCCGGATCCAGTCCGATGGGCGTCAGCAGCGGCCGCACGTGCTGCTCGAAATATTGCTTCACCCAGGCGCGCTGCGCTTCGTTGCGGTCGTCATGGCGCAGCAGGTGGATGCCGTTGGCGGCCAGCTGCGGCAGGATCTCTTCGTTCAGGAGTTCATATTGGCGCGTAACGATGCGGTGGCATTCGGCGCTGGTGCGTTCGAGCGCGGCGCGCAGTTCGGGCGGGTCGATGTTCTCGCCCTCGATGCGGTTGGCCAGCAGGCTGGCGATGCGCACTTCGAAAAATTCATCGAGGTTGCTGCTGCAAATGCACAAATAGCGCAGGCGCTCCAGCAGCGGCACGCTGTCATCTTCGGCCTGGGCCAGCACGCGGCGGTTGAAGGCCAGTTGCGACAGTTCACGGTTGAGGTAAATCGTACTGGCGGGAAGTTCAGGTTGGGTACTGCTCTCCGGCTTTGCTTTTCTGGTCATCAATGGTCCCTGTCCATCCACTTAGAGCGGGCAGTGTATTTAGGAGGTATGACGAGTTTATGACAACACCTTGGCTGCTTTGTCATATTTGCTTCAGTATAAATCCATCTCTATATGATGACAAAATCATATTTGTCTGCAGGCAACCCGTGGCATCACCCGCCACGGGCCATGACATCAAACTGTCAGGAAAGCCGCACCGCGCGCGGCATACGGGTTTTCGGGCGGTTGCCGGGTGCCGGGCAGGGAGTGTTGCAGCGCGGCGCGGAGGCCCGTGCGATCTGGACTGAATGACAAGTTCGGGTCATAAACTCGTCACATTAGCTGGTTAAAGTTCGCCCTGTCTCGAAAGTCATCCCTCCCGACGTGATGTTTCTCGGTGACCGTCCTCTCTTCAAAATCATAGGAGTAGCAGAAATGGGTTTTAACCATCTGATCAAGTCTGTTGCAATCGCAGTGGCTGGCGCTTTCGCTTTCAGCGGTGCCGTGCATGCAGCAGAAATCACCGGCGCAGGCGCCTCCTTCCCGTACCCGGTCTACGCCAAGTGGGCTGAGCTGTACAAGGCCGCCACCGGCAACAGCCTGAACTACCAATCCATCGGCTCGGGCGGTGGCATCAAGCAGATCAAGGCCAAGACCGTCGATTTCGGCGCTTCGGATGCTCCGCTGCCGCAAAGCGAACTGGCTGAAGCCGGCCTGACCCAGTTCCCGGCCGTCGTCGGTGGCGTGGTTCCCGTGGTCAACCTGGACGGCGTGACCCCCGGCCAGATCAAGCTGTCGGGCCAGGTGCTGGGCGACATCTACGCCGGCAAGATCACCAAGTGGAACGCCGCTGAAATCACCGCCCTGAACCCGGGCGTGAAGCTGCCGAATGAAGACATCACCGTCGTCTACCGTTCGGACGCATCGGGCACTTCCTACGTCTTCACCTCCTACCTGTCCAAGGCCAACGCCGACTTCAAGAGCAAGATCGGTGCCGGTACTGCCGTCAAGTGGCCGACCGGCGTGGGTGGCAAGGGTAACGAAGGCGTTGCCGCCAACGTGCAGAAGGTCAAGGGCGCAATCGGCTACGTCGAGTACGCCTACGTCAAGAAGAACAAGCTGAACTACACCCAGCTGAAGAACAAGGATGGCAACTTCGTCTCCCCGGACGATTCCACCTTCAAGGCTGCCACCGCCGCTGGCGACTGGGCCAAGACCCCTGGCTTCGCAGTGGACTTCACCGACGCAGCCGGCAAGGAATCGTGGCCGATCTCCAGCGCCACCTTCATCCTGCTGCACAAGGAACAGGCTGGCGATGGCGCCAAGGGCAAGGAAGTCCTGAAGTTCTTCGACTGGGCCTACAAGAACGGCGGCAAGGTTGCTGCTGAACTGGACTACGTGCCCCTGCCGGATTCGGTCACCAAGCTGGTGGAAGATTCCTGGAAGAGCAACGTCAAGGACAGCAGCGGCAAGGCACTCTGGTAAGCCAAGCCCAGTCCGGCCGGATGCCATGAACATCCGGTCATAGCAGCCTCTCCCCTACGGAGCATTCGGGTCATCGCAGCGAGAACGAGCAACTCTGGAGCACAGAGCATTCGCGGCGATGGCCCGTTTTAATGGTGAATTCAAATGAGCGCTAATTATTCCACCACGGCAATGTCGAATACCGAAGTCAAAAAATCCCCGACAGAGACTGAAAGTGCGCAAGCCGCGCGCGAGAAGTTGATGGCCGTCATGCGCCGCCAGCGTCTGCAGGATTTCTTTTTCCACAAGATCACCCTGATCTTCGCCCTGTCCGTGCTGCTGATGCTGGGCGGGATCATCGTTTCCCTCATCATCGGTGCCGCACCGGCGTTCCAGGCCTTCGGCCCGGGCTTCATCACGCGCGTCGAATGGGATCCGACCAATAACGAATTCGGCGCCATGATCGCCATCGTCGGCACGCTGTCGACCTCGATCATCGCCTTGCTGATCGCCTTCCCGGTCAGCTTCGGCATCGCGCTGTTCCTGACCGAAATCTGCCCGGCCAAGCTGCGCCGTCCGCTGGGCACCTGTGTGGAACTGCTGGCGGGCGTGCCCTCCATCATCTACGGCATGTGGGGCCTGTTCGTGTTCGCACCGCTGTTCTCCGAATACGGCCAGCCCTTCCTGAAGGCCACCCTGGGCCAGATCCCCGGCATCGGCGTGCTGTTCTCCGGCCCGACCATGGGTATCGGCATCCTGACCGCCGGCCTGATCCTGTCGGTGATGATCATCCCCTTCATCTCCTCGGTGATGCGCGACGTGTTTGAAGTCGTCCCCGCAGTGCTGAAGGAATCGGCCTACGGTCTCGGCTGCACCCGCTGGGAAGTGGTGCGCAAGGTGGTGCTGCCCTACACCAAGACAGGTGTGGTCGGTGGCGTGATGCTGGGCCTGGGCCGTGCGCTGGGCGAGACCATGGCGGTCACCTTCGTAATCGGCAACTCGCATCGCCTGTCCTGGTCGCTGTTCTCGGCCGGCAACTCGATCGCCTCGACCCTGGCCAATGAAATCGCCGAAGCCTCCAGCAAGCTGCACGTGTCCTCGCTGTTTGCACTGGGCCTGATCCTGTTCGTCATCACCTTCATCGTTCTGTCCGCCGCCAAGATCATGCTCATGGGCATGACCCGCAAGGAAGGAGCCAAATAATGAGCCAGACCGTACAAGCCGGTGTGAAGAGCACCGACCAGGCGCAAGCCATGAACCCCGTCTACCGCCGTCGCCTGATGCAGCATCGCATGGGCATGCTGTTCTCCTTCCTGGCCATGGGCCTGGGCCTGTTCGTGCTGGCCTGGATCCTGCTGACCCTGGTCTTCAAGGGCGTGGCCGCACTGAACCTGGGCCTGCTGACCGAAAACACCCCCGGTCCGGGCGATGCCGGCGGCGGCCTGTTGAACCCCATCGTCGGCTCGCTGCTGATGGTCGGCATCAGCACCATCATCAGCACCCCGATCGGCATCCTGGCCGGCGTCTATCTCGCCGAATACGGCGAGGAAAGCAAGCTGGCCCAGGTCACCCGCTTCGTTACCGACATCATGCTGTCGGCACCGTCGATCGTGATTGGCCTGTTCATCTATGCGATCTACGTGGCCAACGTGAACCACTTCTCGGGCTGGGCCGGTACCTTCGCCATTTCGCTGATCGCCATTCCGGTGGTGGTGCGTACCACCGACAACATGTTGAAGCTGGTGCCGAGCGGCCTGCGTGAAGCGGCCTTCGCGCTGGGTGCCCCGCGCTGGAAGGTAGCCATCATCGTGCGCCTGCGCGCCGTCAAGGCGGGCGTGGTGACCGGTGTGCTGCTGGCGGTGGCGCGTATTTCGGGTGAGACTGCTCCGCTGCTGTTCACCGCGCTGAACAACCAGTTCTTCAGCACCAACATGAACCGTCCGATCGCCAACCTGCCGGTGGTGATCAACCAGTTCGCCATGAGCCCATATGACAACTGGGTCTCGCTGGCATGGGGCGGCGCCTTGCTGATCACCTTCAGCGTGCTGCTGCTCAACGTGCTCTCGCGCACCCTGTTCAAACAACAAATCCCCGGCTAATTCTCCAAGTGACCGACATGACTACTGCTCATCAAATGGCAAGCCACGCTTCGACCGCACCTCTCAACGCCGCTGCGGCCCAGAAGACCACGCTGGAAGTTTCGCAACTGAACTTCTACTACGGCGGATTCCAGGGTTTGAAGAACATCAACCTGAACATCTATGAAGGCAAGGTCACCGCCTTCATCGGCCCCTCGGGCTGCGGCAAGTCGACGCTGCTGCGTACCTTCAACCGCATGTATGACCTGTACCCCGGCCAGCGCGCCGAAGGCAAGATCATGTATGCCGGCAACAACATCCTCGAACCGGGCCAGGATCTGAACATGCTGCGCGCCAAGGTCGGCATGGTGTTCCAGAAGCCGACGCCGTTCCCGATGTCGGTGTATGACAACATCGCCTTCGGTATCCGCCTGTATGAAAACCTGCCCAAGGGCGAGATGGATGAGCGCGTCGAATGGGCGCTCAACAAGGCGGCACTGTGGGGTGAAGTGAAGGACAAGCTGCACAAGAGCGGCCTGTCGCTCTCCGGTGGCCAGCAACAGCGTCTGTGTATCGCACGCGGCGTGGCCGTGAAGCCGGAAGTGCTGCTGCTGGATGAACCGACGTCGGCACTGGATCCGATTTCGACGGCCAAGGTGGAAGAACTGATCGGTGAGCTCAAGAACGACTACACCATCGCCATCGTGACCCACAACATGCAGCAGGCGGCGCGCTGCTCGGATTACACCGCTTACATGTACCTGGGCGAGCTGGTGGAGTTTGGCGAGACCGACCAGATCTTCATGAATCCGGTGCGCAAGGAAACCCAAGACTACATCACCGGCCGCTTTGGCTGATCGAACCGTCGTCTCGGCTACTGCGCGCTCCGATTTCGCGTCTGCGATGCTCGCCGTACCCCAGTACGGCTGCGCTTCTCGACGCGAACTCGAAGCGCTCGCTACGCCGATACGACGATTCCACAGAGTAGTCATTGCACCGTATATATTATTTATAGAAATTCTTTTTAGGGACGTCACATGACCGGCGATCATTCCTCCAAACAGTATGACCAGGATCTGGAGCAGATCCGCTCCAAGGTGCTCGCCATGGGCGGCATGGTGGAACACCAGTTCCAGGACGCGATTGCGGCCTTCCGCAACGGCAACCTCGACGTCGCCCATCGCGTGATGAAGGACGACGAAGCCGTCAATCGCCTAGAAGTCGAACTCGACGACGCCTGCAGCCACCTCATCGTGCGCCGCCAGCCGACCGCCAATGACCTGCGTACCGTCATGGCCACCATCAAGATCATCACCGATCTGGAACGCGTGGGCGACGAGGCGACCAAGATCGCCCGTACCGCCATCCACCTGCACAAGCGCGGCATCGGCCTGGTCTCGCACTATGAAACCGTGAGCCTGATCGCCGAACAGGCCATGGACCAGCTGCGCAGCGCCCTGGACTCCTTCGCCCGCCTCGATGACAAGCAGGCTGCCGAACTGATCAAGCAGGACGAACGCATCGACCACGGCTTCCGTTCCATCACCCGCAGCCTCATCACCTTCATGATGGAAGACCCGCGCACCATCTCCGGTTCCATCGATACCCTGTGGGTGGCCAAGGCCATCGAACGCATCGGCGACCATGCCAAGAACATCGCCGAATACGTGGTCTACGTGGTCGGTGGCAAGGATATCCGCCACACCGACTTCGGTTCGGCCAAGACGCTCCAGGAAGAAGACTAAGCACGACGGCACCGGTGCTGGCAGCGGGGGAAGCGCTGCCACTGCCGGATTGCGGAGGGGAGACCCGCGATACTGCTAACAAGCCTGACTATCATGACTACTATCCTCATCGTCGAAGACGAACCCTCCATTGCCGAACTGATTGCCTTCACCCTCAAGGAGGCAGGCTGGTCCAGTTTCGTCGTCTCCAACGCGGCCGCGGCCTGGGACTTCGTCCAGCACCGCGCCCCGCAACTGGTGCTGCTGGACTGGATGCTGCCCGACCGCAGCGGCCTGCACCTGCTCTCGCGCATCCGCGCCGACCGCCAGCTGCAGCAACTGTCGGTCATCATGCTCACCGCCAAGAGCATGGAAGAAGACAAGATCGCCGGCCTCGACAACGGTGCCGACGACTACATCACCAAGCCCTTCTCGCCGCGCGAACTGACCGCGCGCATCAAGGCCCTCCTGCGCCGCAAGAGCCCGGAGCACGCCCAGGAAGTGATGTCGGCCGGTCCGGTCACGCTCGATCCGGCCAGCTGCTCGGTGAGCCTGTCGGGCGCACGCATCGATATCGGCCACGCCGAATACAAGCTGCTGAAGTTTTTCCTGGCGCATCCTGATCGCGTGTTCTCGCGCAGCCAGCTGCTCGACCGCGTCTGGGGCGACCACGTGGTGATCGAGGAACGCACCGTGGATGTCCACGTGCTGCGCCTGCGCAAGGCTTTGCGCGATGCCGAGTACCTCATCAAGACGGTGCGCAGCGTCGGCTACATGCTCTCGACCAAATAAAGATCGAGCAAACAAAGATCGAGTAAATAAAGATCAAAGACCAAACAGCCCGCGTCGTTCATAATCAGCAAAATTAAAAAGTTTGGCGCGCGGGCGCTTCCCAGATTTATCTGTCAAATCAATGAGTCCACAACTTCTGTTCTGGATTCCTGCTGTATTGCGCCTGGTGTTGTGCCTGGCCGGAGCAGGAGTCGTCGGTTTCTTCTTCGGCCCCATCATCGGGCTGGTCGCGGCGGTGCTGGGCGTGGGCGCGATGATGATCACGCACCTGCACTACCTGCTGCGCCTGTCGACCTGGCTGGATGATTCCGGCCAGTCGCGCCTGCCCGATGGCTGGGGGGCCTGGACCGATGTCTATGCACGGCTGTACCGCATGCGCCGCGACGATGAACGCAACCAGGCCGAACTGGCCGAGTGGCTGGCGCGCTTCCGCCAGGCCATGAGCCTGCTGCCGGATGGCGTGGTGATCATGGACGACGTGCTCTTCCTCGAATGGTGCAACCCGGCCGCGCAGTCGCACCTGGGCCTCAAGCTGGACCGCGACAAGGGCATGCGCGTCACCAACCTGATCCGCAATCCGGCCTTCATCGACTACATCATCCTGGGCCGCTACGAGCAGCCGCTCACGCTGGCCCTGCATGAGCGCAAGCTGATCATCCAGATCATCCCCTTCGAGAACCGCCGCCAGATCCTGGTCACCCACGACGTCACCGAATCGCAGCGCATCGACATGATGCGCCGTGACTTCGTGGCCAATGCCTCGCACGAACTGCGCACGCCGCTGACCGTCATCAACGGTTTTCTGGAAATCGCGCTGGCGCAGCCGAACCTCGAAGAGTCCACCCGCATGGCCCACCTGAAGCTCATGACCGAGCAGGGCCAGCGCATGCAGAACCTGATCGACGACATGCTCACGCTGACGCGCCTGGAATCGATCGACTACCCCCTGCGCTCCGAAGTGCTGCGCGTCCGTCCGCTGCTGGAGCGCATCGCCGAGGAAGGCCGTGCGCTGTCGGCGGGCAAGCATGACATCCGCCTGGTGGTCGACGGCCCCGACCTCAAGGGCAATGCCGATGAACTGCGCAGCGCCTTTACCAACCTGGTCACCAATGCCGTGCGCTATACCCCGGAAGGCGGCACCATCACCCTGCGCTGGCAGAGTGACGAGCAGGGCGCGCATTTCGCGGTGCAGGATACCGGCATCGGCATCAGCCCCGAACATATCTCGCGCCTGACCGAACGCTTCTATCGCGTCGACAAGAGCCGCTCGCGCGAGACCCAGGGCACCGGCCTGGGCCTGGCCATCGTGCGTCACGTGCTGCTGCGCCACCATGCCACGCTGGATATTGCCTCGGTGCCGGATCACGGCAGTACCTTCACGGTGCACTTCCCGGCGACCCAGACCATCGCGGATTACGCGGCGCAGCAATAAACAGCCCACCTCCGGTCAAACCAAATGGAAAGGATGCTTCAGCATCCTTTTTTCATGTTTGAATCGGCCGCAGGCGCGTACTATTGCGCCATAGCTCAACGCTGACATGTCGTCAGTAAGTGAAATTACGAATGCCTGCCTTCTGTCTTCACGGCAACAATGGCGCCTCGCAAGCCCCGGCCATTGCCGGCGGCGCTGTTGTACGCATGTGCGCGCCACGGGCAGGCTTCGCATTCCTGGCCGGCACCGGGCGCATCCCGCCGTGTGCTAGCCAGCAAGCCGTCATCCCGTTGCCGCGATGACAGCTTGTTGTCAGGAAATCCCTGATCGCGCCGCGGCGGTATTCGTCGCACCATGAAGCCGAAGCGCCTGAGACCGGTCCGTAGATGTACCGGTCTACCCCTCCACCTACTGCGCATAAGAGAAAACGATGAGCTATTTCGCCAACATGAAGATCGGCCGCCGCCTGGGCCTGGGTTTTGCCGTCATCCTGGCTGCAGCCAGCGTGGTCGTCGCGCTGTCGATCTGGCGTTTGCAAGGCATCGCCGCCGCCACCGATGAAATGATGCACGAGCCGCTGACCAAGGAGCGCCTGGTCTCCGACTGGTATCGCACCATCCACACCAGCGTGCGCCGCACCACGGCCATTGCCAAGAGTGCCGATCCCAGCCTGGCCAGCTTCTTCGCGGCCGACGCCGCCGAGGCCAGCCGCATGTCCACCGAACAGCAGAAGGCCATCGAAGCCCTGATCGAATCGCCGGAAGAGAAAGCTGTCTTCGCCAAGCTGGGCGAGGTGCGCAAGGATTACATCAAGCACCGTGACGCCATCTCCAAGGCCAAGGCCGACGGCAACGCCGAGGAAGCCGCCAAGATCCTGGCCGGCCCCTTCGATGCGGCGGCCAAGGGCTATCTGGAGAATCTGCAGCAGTTGCTCAACCTGCAACGCGCCAACATCGACCAGGTGGCCAAGGACATCCAGCAGGTCTATCACGAAAGCCGCAACCTCATGATCGGCCTGGCCATCCTGCAAGTGGTGCTGGGCTGGCTGTTCGCGCGCAGCCTGGCGCTGGGCATCACGCGGCCGCTGGAAAAGGCGGTCAATGTGGCCGAAGCCGTGGCCGCTGGCGATCTCACCACCCGTGTCGATGACCATCTGGCCGCCCGCAAGGATGAAACCGGCAAGCTGATGCATGCCCTGCAGGCCATGACCGGCAACCTGGCGCGCATCGTCGGCCAGGTGCGCAGCGGCACCGATGCCATCGGCACTGCCTCGCGCGAGATCGCCACAGGCAACCTCGACCTCTCGGCGCGGACCGAACGCCAGGCTGGTGCCCTGGAAGAAACTGCCTCGGCCATGGAAGAACTGACCTCCACCGTGGCCCAGAATGCCGACAACGCCCGCCAGGCCAACCAGCTGGCGGCTTCCGCTTCCTCGGTGGCACAGCAGGGTGGGGAAGTGGTGTCGCAGGTGATCTCGACCATGGGCTCCATCAATGAATCTTCGCGCAAGATCGTCGACATCATCAGCGTCATCGACGGCATCGCGTTCCAGACCAACATCCTGGCCCTGAATGCCGCCGTGGAAGCGGCCCGTGCTGGCGAGCAGGGCAGGGGCTTCGCGGTGGTGGCTTCGGAAGTGCGTTCGCTGGCCCAGCGCTCGGCCTCGGCCGCCAAGGAAATCAAGACCCTGATCGATGACTCGGTGGCCAAGGTCGGCTCCGGCAGCGAGCTGGTGGAGCGTGCCGGCACGACCATGGACGAAGTGGTGGCCAGCGTGCGCCAGGTCGCCGACATCGTCTCCGAGATCACGGCGGCCAGCAGCGAGCAGAGCGACGGCATCAGCCAGGTCAATCTGGCCATCACCGACATGGACCAGACCACCCAGCAGAACGCCGCCCTGGTCGAACAGGCTGCCGCCGCTGCCGAAGCCATGCAGGAACAGGCCGCGCGCCTGTCCGAGGTGGTGAGCCAGTTCAAGGTACTGGCGCAGGACCAGGTGGGTTATGGCAGCGAAGAAGTGGCCAGCCGCGTGGCTGTGGACATCACGCCGCCGCGACCGGCCTTGCGCTGATATCCCGACAAAACTGACGCCCCAAACAAGGAACCTGCCATGCATATCCTGGCGGGTTCTTTGTTTTGGCAGGCCGTCAACCCGGTGGTAGCGAGGCAGGTGAAACAATCTGCTGCACCTCCACAGGGCAGGGTCGGGGACCGAGCCCCCGCGCCCTCAGTAGGTCGCGCGTCCGCCCGACAGATCGAACACGGATGCGGTAGTGAAGGAATTCTCCTCCGACACCAGCCACGCCACCATCGCTGCCAGCTCCTCCACCTTCACGAAGCGCGCGCGCGGGATCTTGGAGAGCATGTAATCGATGTGGGCCTGGGTGCATTGCTCCAGGATGCGGGTCTGCGCGGCGGCCGGGGTGATGGCGTTGACGGCGATGTTGCGGGTCGCGGTTTCCTTGCCCAGGCTCTTGGTGAGGGCGATCATGCCGGCCTTGGCGGCGCTGTAGGCGGAGGCGGTGGGATTGCCTTCCTTGCCGGCGATGGAGGCGATGTTGACGATGCGGCCGTAGTTCTGCGCGATCATGCGCTGGACCACCACCTGGTTGACGTAGAAGGCGCCGTTGAGATCGATGTCGATCACGCGGCGCCATTCTTCAGGCGAGTAGTCCGCCACCGGATTGTTCTGTCCGGCGATGCCGGCGCTGTGCACCAGAATGTCGATGGACTGGGTGAGTTTTTCGGTGGCTTCGATGGCTTGCTGGACATCGGACTGGTTGGAGATATCCACGCGGACGGTCTCGACATTGCCCAGCGGTTCCAGCTTGGCGCGGGCCTCGGCCAGGGCTTTTTCGTCCATGTCCCACAGCACCACCTTGGCCTTGCCTTGCAGCAGGCGTTCGGCCACGGCATAGCCGAAGCCCTGGGCACCGCCGGTGATGATGGCGCTGCGGCCCTGGAAATCGTAGTGATTCATTGTGTCTTCTCCTTCCCTGTTGCGGTCATTGGATCGCGCAGGCGGACATGCGCCCGCGCATGGTCGTTCTTGTTCTTGTGGACTTCGATGGGGATGCAACCGCGCCGCCGACTGGCGGCGCGGGTAACGCGGTGATCCGGATGGATCAGGCGTCGATGGTCTTCTGCTGCTGTTCGCCCAGGCCGTCGATGCCCAGGCGCATGGTCTGGCCGGCGCGCAGGTAGACGGCTTCCGGCTTGACGCCCATGCCCACGCCCGGCGGCGTGCCGGTGGAGATGACGTCGCCCGGCTGCAGGCTCATGAAGCGCGACAGGTAGGAGACGATGTGCGCCACGCCGAAGATCATGGTGCTGGTATTGCCGTTCTGGTAGCGCTTGCCATCCACTTCCAGCCACATGCCCAGCTTTTGCGGATCGGCGACTTCATCGCGGGTGACCAGCCAGGGGCCGATGGGGCCGAAGGTATCGCAGCCCTTGCCCTTGTCCCAGGTGCCGCCGCGTTCGATCTGGTATTCGCGCTCGGAGACGTCGTTGACCACGCAATAGCCGGCCACGTGGGACATCGCGTCCTTCTCGTCGATGTAGCTGCCGCCCTTGCCGATGACCACGCCCAGTTCGACTTCCCAGTCGGTCTTCTTGGAGCCGCGGGGGATCTTGACGTCGTCATTGGGTCCGACCACGGCGGAGGTCCACTTGTTGAACACGACGGGTTCGGCCGGGATGGGCAGGTTGGATTCGGCGGCGTGATCGGCGTAGTTCAGGCCGATGCAGATGAATTTGCCGATATTGCCGACGCAGGCGCCGATGCGCGGCGAGCCTTCCACGGCGGGCAGGCTTTCCAGGTCCAGCTTGCGGATCTTGTCCAGGGAAGCGTCATCCAGTACGGCACCGTTGACGTCCTTGATGTAGGCGGACAGATCGCGGATCTTGCCGGATTGGTCGAGGACGCCGGGCTTTTCCTGCCCCACCGGGCCGTAACGCAGTAATTTCATCGTGTTTCCTTTGAGAAATGATTGTCTCTGAATGACGCCTTTTTGCCGTGGCTCGGCCTCAGCGTGTCGAGGACCGGCGACAGGCGATGGGCTGTCGATTTGGGAAACTGGATATTACCAGTTTATTGGTAAGACCAATAGCGCGCGGCGCTTTTCCAATGTGGGAAATCCCATGGCGTGTCAGGCGAGGAGGAAAGAAATCACCTGCGCGATGGGCGAACTTTGCGAAAGGGAATGCAGGTTGCGCTATCCATGACGCTCACATTCTTGTTGGCGGCTGGTCCGCGACTTCACCGACGTCAGGAAGAAGTCAGACGGGCCAGCAACAAGGCTTTGGCGATAGCGATACAACGAAAGGCTAGGGCCTGTTCACATTTGATCTGCGAGATGCGTTGCCCCCAGAAGGCGCGCTGGCCGCGTTGCACGTCAGGGCTGGTGGTGGTGCCACCAGCCCTGACGTGCAACGCGGCCAGCGCGCCTTCTGGGGGCAACCCTCCGGGAGAGGCCGCCAAGCGTCGCCTGCCGTTGTTGCAGCTCCTTGCCGTGGCACCACCACGGCGCGTCGCCGCGCCTAGGCAGTCAACGCTTGGCGACCTCTCGCACTCGCAGATTAAATGTGAACAGGCCCTAGCGTACCTTGTACAGCACAGCAGCCCCAGGCTTCGGTTCGAAAGCAGGCACGGTGCGCTGCGCAAGTTGCTTGCCGTTGGCATCCCATACCAGGGTGTCTGCGGGGTATTCATCCTTGCGGGTCATGGTGTCGATCTGCTTGACGATCACCTGCGCGCCTGCAGGCAGCTCCGGGTTCCATGCGAATACCCCAACTCTGCCGAAGAAGACCGCCGGTGCGTCGGCGTCGAGGCGGCGGTCAGGGCACATGACCAGACCACGTTCCAGCATGACCCGCAGTGCGCCGACAGGCAGCATCTTTACCGTCGGCGTGGTGCGCGCCGCGCTATGGCCCGGGCAGACATTGGCCGAGCGAGTCACCATGTCTTGCACCACCTGACTGTCGGATTGGGCGTGTGCCGAAAAAGCAGCGGCAGAAAGGGCCGCCATGACGAGAGTTGATTTCAGAGGCATGAGAGAAGTCCTGA
This sequence comes from Herbaspirillum sp. Her4, assembly GCF_057961335.1. Lineage (NCBI taxonomy): Bacteria > Pseudomonadati > Pseudomonadota > Betaproteobacteria > Burkholderiales > Oxalobacteraceae > Herbaspirillum > Herbaspirillum sp. Her4. The sequence continues at coordinate 2,494,556 of NZ_CM176330.1, forward strand.
GAGAAAAGGTTTCCACATGGCGGCTTGCTCCGGCTTGGCATGCGGCCACGTGCACGCTGAATGCGTTCAGACTATCCCGGCCTTGATCTGTTCCCTCTCCGCATCAATGCGCGCGCCAACAAAATGGCTGAATGAAGATCAGCGGCGAATGGAAAATCGGCGGACATCGATGTGAAGGCCACCGGGTAAATCCGTCATGGTGGCTATGGCGCAGGTTGCTCCCGATCGGCGGCAGGAGCCGCCGCCAGCGCCGCCGCAATCGCCTCCGGCACGAACGGCCGGTTATTCATGAAGCAAGCCCCGACAAAGACCGCCTCGGCATACACCACGTCCCCCACCTTGATCTGCTGCACGAAATTCACCCGGCTGCGCTTTTCGTGTTTCTGCACTTCGCAGGTGACCTCCATCGTGTCGCCCTTTTGCAGGCTCTTGCGAAAGCGCAGCGAGTATTCCAGCACCATGAACACCTGCCCTTGCCGGAAGGCCTCTTCGATATCGATTCCCAGCGCTTCCTTCAAAAAGGCATGCCGCGTCCATTCCATATAAAACGGGTAATACAGCCCATCGACCACGCCCTGGAAATCGATGTGCTTGGGATCCACTTCAAACTGTTTTGAAAACATGCTGTCGTTCCTTCCGTTCAGATTGGTCAAACCGGTGACACGATAATCGCAGGGCAGGGCAGCCGTCTACCCTCCACGCGCGAAGCCATCGCAAAAGGTCGGGCCGGTAAAACGAGGTCAAGCCCGACCTTGTTGTGCGAATCCGGCTACCATCGGCGATATCGATTGTGCGCGCCATCCCGATCTCACCTACCTGCCCGATTCCTCCCATGCATTCACAACCCTTCCTGTTCCGTGCGAAAACTGTGCTGGCTGCCAGCCTGTTCAGCGTGTTGGCCTCCCTGCACACGCTGGTACCTGCTGCCAATCCGGCATCTGCGGCATCTGTCACCGACATGGAAAACGCGCCGGTCTACGGCCCCCAGCTGGAGGGCTTCGACTACCGCTGGCCGGTCTCGCGTTATCGTTTCCACTCCCAGCGCCAGGACATCGAGATGGCCTATCTTGACGTGGCACCTGCCGCCGGCAGTGTGCCGCACGGCACCGTCGTCCTGCTGCACGGAAAGAATTTCTGCGCCGGCACCTGGGAGCAGACCATCGATGTCCTGCGCCGCGCCGGCTACCGTGTGATTGCACCGGATCAGATCGGCTTCTGCAAATCCAGCAAGCCCGAGCAATACCAGTTCAGCTTCCAGCAACTGGCCGCGAATACGCACGCCTTGCTGGCCTCGCTCGGCATCGATCAGGCCATCCTGGTAGGCCACTCCACTGGTGGCATGCTGGCCATCCGCTATGCGTTGTCCTATCCACAGCAGACCCGCCAGCTGGTGCTGGTCGACCCCATCGGCCTGGAAGACTGGCGCGCCAAGGGCGTGCCGCCGGTGTCGGTGGACCAGTGGTATGCGCGCGAACTCGGTACCACGGCCGAGCGCATCCGCAACTACGAGCGCGCCACGTATTTCTCCGGGCAGTGGAGTGCGGAGTATGAACCTTGGGTGCAGATGCTGGCCGGCATGTACCGCGGGCCGGGCAAGGAGCGGGTGGCGTGGAATTCGGCACTGCTGTACGACATGATCCTTACGCAACCGGTGTTCTACGAACTGAAGAACCTGAAGACGCCCACGGTCCTCATGATCGGCGACCAGGACAGCACCGCCATCGGCAAGGAATTCGCACCGCCGGCATTGCGCGCCGGGCTGGGCAACTATGCGGTGCTCGGGCGCGAGGCGGCTGCCGTCATTCCGCACGCGACATTGGTGGTGTTCCCCGGCGCTGGTCATGCACCGCAGATGCAGATGCCGGAGTTGTTTCATGCGCAGTTGCTCAAGCGGCTTGCGCCGGATCCGGACCTGGTGCAGCAGCTGGCACCGACCGGCGTGCTGCGCGCCTCCATCAATCTGGGCAACCCGGTACTGGCGAGCCTGGATCCGCAGAGTGGGCAAGCCCAAGGCGTCTCCGTTGAGCTCGCCCGCGAACTGGGGCAGCGCCTCGGGGTTCCCGTTGAGCTGGTGGTTGGCAAGACTGCTGCGGGTTCCGTCGCCAATCTGGAGGAGGGGCGTGCCGACATCGGCTTCTTCGCCATTGATCCGAGGCGCGCCCGCGAGATTGCGTTCACCCGGCCCTACGTCCTGATCGAGGGCTATTACGCGGTGCGGGCGGATTCTCCCATCCATGACAATGCCCAGGTGGATCGCCCGGGCCTGACAGTGGCCGTCGGTAGTGGAAGCGCCTATGACCTCTTCCTGAGCCGTGAACTGAAACAGGCGACCATCGTGCGCACGCCGACCTCGAATGCGGTAGTGCCGACGTTTGTCGAGCGCAGGCTGGACGTGGCCGCCGGCGTGAAACAGCAGTTGCAGGCCGATGCTGCCAAGGTTGGCGGATTGCGCATCCTCGACCAGCGCTTCATGGTCATCCGCCAGGCCATGGGGACACCGGCAGCACGCGGCGAGAAGGCACGTGCGTATCTGGCGGCCTTCGTCGAGGAGATGAAGACCGCCGGTGTCGTGACTGCAGCGCTGGCCCGCCATGGAATAGAGGGAGCGATCGTCGCCGGAACAGATGATTGAAGTTGCTCAGGGATGTCGGATACTCACCCCTTCTGTACGGACCACTTTCAAGGAAAAAGAAAATGGAACGCAGGTTGATGAATTTGTTGTCTTCGGCTATCGGTCCAGGAAGATTGGGCGCTGATGGCACAAGCGCGTTCTGTCGCTTCCAAAGCGTTTCCGGAGAGTCGTCCGGCGGGCAAGGAAAATTCCAATTGGCCCGTTGAGATTCTCGAAGACAACAACGACAGGCGATGCTGGACGCGCGCCCTACTTGTGTATTGCTTTCGATGAAAGCAGGTCCGTACCAGCGAGCAGCAGAGCCGATAGAACGAAGGTGAAGTGAATGCCGATTTCCCACCACAGCACTCTGTCGCTGACCAAGTCAAGAAACATGAAACTCCGCAACAACTCAATCGCGGAAATGGCCACAATCGAACTCATCAGCTTCAACTTCAGGTTTCCGAAACCGACATGGCTGATCCATTCCGGCGTATCCTCGTGACCCCGGAAATCCAGTCGGGAGACGAAGTTACGATAACCACCAAGCATGATCATCAGCAGCAGGTTACCCATCAAGGTCAGATCCACCAGAGAGAGAATGCCCACGATGGTATCGTTGGCACCGATGTTGATGAAGTCTGACAGCATGCCCCAACTTTTCTGGGCAAACTTGAACGCCAGAAGGATCAGGCTCATGCACAATCCAAGATACATGGGGGCAAGAATCCATCTGCTGGTGAAAAGGGATCTTTCTATGAGCGACTCCAAAACCTTCGTCTCAGTCTTTTGCATTTCCGTGGATTCTCTTGTAAGTGTCGGTTGGCGCGGAACTCGTCCATCCCGTCGGCGGGGACGAGCCTCATTGCGGATCAGGATGATTTCTGATCGGTCGGAGCCGAATGATTTTCGGTAGTGCTGAGTCTATCACTCCGCTTCGCCGTTCAGTGCGTCTTGCAGATGCCGGGGCTGTTTCGTGCGCCTGATCGGTTTGGCTGAACGCCAGACGGTGGCCTGTGTGGCTCACACGATTTTCATTCAAGGAGAAGAGGATGGAACGCTGGATCGCCTACGCATTCATTTCCATGGTCTTTGCAGGCTTCACCTCGGTCATCGCCAAACTCGGCTTGACCGGCATCTCCAGCGATCTGGGCTTGGCCATCCGGACCTGCTTCGTGTTCGTCTTCGTCCTCATGTTCGCCGCCGCTGTCGTGCCGGCCGCGCAGTTGAGCGCGGTCACCTGGCAGAACGTCCTCTGGCTCGGCCTCTCGGGTGTGACCACCGCCGTCTCCTGGGTGTTCTACTACAAGGCCATCAAGGCGGGGGACGTGTCCACCGTGGCGCTGATCGACAAGGGCAGTGTCATCGTGGCCTTGCTGATGGCGGTCTGGATTCTCAATGAAGTCATCACGCCCGCCAAGCTGATCGGGGCCGCGCTCATTGCTGCGGGATTGCTGGTGATTTCCCGCGGCTAGGCCAAGCTGCACGGCCCGCCCGGCACGACTTACTTCACCCCCGCCGAGACGGCCATCCGGTCAAAATCCGCATCCAGCTTCTGCAGCGATCCTGCAATGCGCTGCTGCCGGGCCTTGATCCACGCATCCTGCTGCGCCACGCGCGCAGTGGCCTCGCGCAGCATGCGGTCCATCTCGGCGGGTTGCGGACCGCCCACGGTGGCCCGATTGCGCACGATCGCCACCGGATCGAGGGTGCTGCGGAACTCCTGTTCCGACATCGGCAGGGCCTGCGGGAATTCCGAATTCAGCACCGCTTCGTGATAGATGCGCTGCGCCTGGTCATAAGGAAACTCCAGCGGCCGGATGTTGTTGGCCTTGGCATACTCCACCACTTCCGAAGCGAAGTGATGACCCACGCGGAAGGGCAGCTTGTACTTGCGCATGAGCACGTCGGCCAGTTCCTGGGACGCGGTCCAGTCGCTGTTGAGTTCTTCCAGCGCGCGTTTCGGATCGATCACCAGCGCGCCCAGGATGCTTTCCCAGTTCTTCAGGACCTTGACCGTATTGAGCACCATCTCCTTGTTGGGCTTCACCTCCTTGGCATCGCTCATGCCGGGCGGGATGTTGTGCGCCACGATGGCCACGCCCATGCCCTCGGCAATCACCATCGAGGCATCGCGCCGGGTGCTGTTGAGCAGGCCCGGATTGCGCTTCTGCGGCATGGCCGACGACACGTAAGTATTGGCCCCTCCCTCCTGCAACAGGATCCACGGACGCGGCTGCGCATATTGCGTCATCACGTCCTGGATGAAGGCGCCGGCATGCAGGGCAATGGAAGAGACCACCGCGCCCGCTTCCACCGGACCATCCACCGCCGACAGCTGCGCAGCGTCATAGGCGTTGTCGACGATGGCGCCAAAGCCCAGGTAGTCGGCCATGCGCTGGCGGTTCAGTGGCCAGCTGGTGCCGTTGAGGACAGTGGTGCCCATGGCCGAGCGGTCCAGCCGCCCATAGGCTTCGCGCAGGCGCTGGGCATCGCGGTCCAGTGCGGCGGCAAAGCCCAGCAGGTAGTGGCCGTAGCTGTTGGGCTGCGCCGCCACTCCGTTGGTGTAGTTGGGCACGATGGTGTCGCGCTGGCTGGCGGCCAGTCTGACCAGCGCCGCCGTGGTGGCGTTGAGCTGGTTGGCCAGCGTCAGCAGGTCTTCGCGCAGGATGGCCGCACGCAGCGTGGCCAGCATGTCCTGGCTGGAACGGCCGGCGTGCAGCAGCGTGATCTGCGGACCGGCCGCCTGGATCAGCAGCGGCTCGAAGGTGATCACCAGCTTCGGACGCTTGGCACCCGGCAGCTCGCCATCGGCCAGCACCTTGCGGATGCCCTTGACGACCAGCGGGGTCATCGACTTGTCCAGCAAGCCTTCGTCGGTGTTGATCACGGCCGTGGCCTTGTTGATTTCGCCGAGCCAGAAGAATTCATCATGGCGCGGCGTCTGCTGCGCGTGCAAGGGCGCGGCGCAAGCCAGCAGGGCAGCGGACAGCGCGAAGGCGAGGGTGGAAAGCTTGGGCAAGGCGGTCTCCTGGAAGTGTTGATTGGTCTGTGCAGGGCGACTATCTTAGCGGGCAGTCGCGATTCAGGTTGAAGGTGAACAGAGCCTGATATTTCAGGTATCTCGTCTCCAAAGTGTAGTTATTGGCATCTACGCGATATACTGTGCATCCATACAGTTCCTTTCTTGCCTGCTTTTCGCCGCAATGTCCGCCGTCCCCGATCACCGTTTTTACTACCTGAGCAATTTCCAGCAGGCGCTGGATTGGCTGGGGCAGCGCTATGCCGACCTGCTGCAGGACGAGGAGCGCGCTTTCCTGCTGCGTTTCCCGGCCTTGCCGCTGGCTGCGCGGGCGCTGTTCGTGCGCATGATGATGCGCAAGGGCGAGCACTTCCGCGCCAGTCGTCTGGCTTATCCGGAGATCGGCTGCCCGCTGCAGGCGTCCCGCGATCTGCCGCCGGAGTGGGTGGAGCAGGATGCGCCGCTGTCGCTGGCCCAGGTCTTCGCGCTGGCGACCAAGCCGGAGCTGCTGCGCTGGTTCAGCGTGCGCGGTGCGCTCAAGACGGCGCGCAAGGACAGCTTGCTGGCGGCACTGGAAAGCGATCCCCTTCATGCCGCGCCGCGCTGCCTGTCGCAATGGACTGCGCCGGGGCAGGGCGGGGAAGCGGTCCTGCGCATGCGGGTTGGCGGCCTGTGTGAACGTTTGCGTTTGATGTTCTTCGGCAACCTGCGCCAGGACTGGAGCGAATTCGTGCTGGCCGATCTGGGTACGCTGCGCTATGAACAGATCGCCCTTTCTGCCGAGGCGCGCGGTTTTCGCAGCCGCACCGACATTGATCTTTACCTGCAACTCCAGGCCTGCAAGCAGCGCTTCGAGGCCGGTGACAAGGTCGCTGCCGTGCTCGACGCGCTACCCGCGGAGCGCTTCGACAATCCCTGGCTGGAGAGCCGCCGTGAACGCCTGCTGTTCCAGCTCGGCCAGCATTGCGAGAAGGCCGGCGACTGGCCACAGGCACAGCAGATCTACGCTGCCTGCCGTTATCCCGGTGCACGGGCACGCGCCATCCGCGTGCTGGAAAAACTGGGCCGCTTCGGTCCCGCACAAGCCCTGCTGACGATCGCCCGGCAATCGCCCGAGAGCGAGGCGGAACGCCAGCAACTGCTGCGCATCGCGCCGCGCCTGGCGCGCCAGCTGGGTTTGCCGCCGGCGCTGCGGCCGCGCCCCGCCGTGGTCGATCAGATCGAGCTCGTGTTGCCGGCCGAGGGCGGCCGCGTCGAGCGGTCGGTGCAGTTGCATTTGCAGCGGGCTGATGCGCCGGTGTTCTATGTCGAAAACGCGCTGGCCAATGCCCTGTTCGGCTTGCTGTGCTGGGAAGCGCTGTTCGCGCCCATTCCCGGCGCCTTCTTCCATCCCTTCCAGCGCGAGCCGGCCGATCTCTTGAGCGCCGATTTCGCGGCGCGTCGGCGCGATGTGCTGGCGCGCTGCCTGCGCCGTTTCGATGACGGCAGCTACCGTGCGCATCTCCTTGCCACCCATGAGAGCAAGCACGGCCTGCAATCGCCCTTCGTCGCCTGGGGCTGGGTCACGCGCGAGCTGCTGCTGATGGCGCTGGACTGTATCCCCGCTGCACATCTGAAGCTGTGGTGCCTGCGCATCCTTGACGACATTCGAGAGAACCGCAACGGCTTCCCCGACCTGATCCAGTTCTGGCCGCAGCAAGGGCGCTATCGCATGGTCGAAGTCAAAGGCCCGGGCGACCGCCTGCAGGACAACCAGCGCCGCTGGCTGGACTACTGTGCGCAACACGCCATGCCGGTGGCGGTGTGCTACCTGCAATGGGAACAGGCGGCAGCATGAACGAGGCGCTCTCGGCCGGCGCTGCGCAAGAGCAGTCCGCACCGCGCTACACCGTCTCGGTTCGTGCACTGTGCGAATTCACCGCCAAGCAGGGCGATCTCGATCTGCGCTTCACGCCCACACCCACCGCCCAGGAAGGCATCGCCGGTCACGCCATCGTGACGCAGCGGCGCGGGGAGGGCTACCTGAGCGAAGTGACGCTCTCGGCCGATCATGGCGCGCTGCATGTGCGCGGACGCGCCGATGGGTATGACCCCGCGCGCCAGCTGCTGGAAGAAGTGAAGACTTATCGCGGCCAGCTCTCCAGCCTGCCCGACAATCATCGCCACCTGCACTGGGCGCAACTGCGGGTCTATGGCCACCTGATGTGCGAGCGGGAAGGGCTGGCGCGCATCCATCTGGCGCTGGTGTATTTCGACATCGGCAGCCAGCAGGAAACGGTACTGGAAGAAACCCGCAGCCGCGAGGAACTGGCCACGCTCTTTGCGGCGCAATGCGAGCGTTTCATGTGCTGGGCCGAACAGGAGCTGGCGCACCGCGCGGCGCGTGATACTGCCTTGCAGACGCTGCGCTTTCCGCATGGCGATTTCCGTCCCGGTCAGCGGCAACTGGCGGAGGCGGTATTTCGCGCGCAGACGGGCCGGCGTAGCCTGCTGGCGCAGGCACCGACCGGCATCGGCAAGACGCTGGGCACCTTGTTCCCGGCGCTCAAGGCAGCCCCGGCGCAGCGGCTGGACAAGATCCTCTTCCTCGCGGCCAAGACCCCCGGCCGGCAACTGGCGCTGGATGCCGCCGCCACCTTGAAGGATCACGGCGAACTGCCGCTGCGCGTGCTGGAACTGTGCGCACGCGACAAGGCTTGCGAATATCCGGACCGGCTGTGCCGGGGCGATTCCTGTCCGCTGGCGCAGGGCTTCTACGACCGCCTGCCTGCCGCCCGGGCGGCCTGCCTCTCGCAGCCGCTGCTGGATCGTGAGCATCTGCGCAGCGTGGCCCTGCAGCATCAGGTCTGTCCCTACTACCTGGGCAGCGAGATGACGCGCTGGAGCGATGTCATCGTCGGCGATTACAACTACTGGTTCGATGGCGGTGCCATGCTCTACGGCATGGCGCAGGCGCATGACTGGCGCGTGAGCGTGCTGGCCGACGAGGCCCACAACCTGGTCTCGCGGGCGCGCAGCATGTACAGCGCGCAACTGAGCCGGGCAGCGCTGCGGGCCGCGCGCGCCGTGGCCCCGCCGGCCGTGGCCAAGCCGCTGGAACGGCTGGGCCGCGCCTGGACCGCCGCCGGCAAGAAGGCCGACTTGCCCTATCAGGTGCTGGAAGCGCCGCCGGCCAAGTTCGTCGAGGCACTCAGCAGCAGCGTGGGCGCCATCAGCGATTTCCTGGCGCAGGTGGCGGTGCCGCTGGATCCGCCGCTGCGCGATTTCTACTTCGATGCCATGGCCTTCGTGCGGCTGGCCGAGTCCTTTGGCCCGCACTCGCTGTTTGATCTCACCCGGGAAGATGAACGCAATACCGTGCTGTGCATCCGCAACGTGGTGCCTGCGCCTTTCCTGGGGCCGCGCTTCGCCTTTGCGCATGCGACCACGCTGTTCTCGGCCACGCTGGCCCCGTGGAATTATTTTGCCGATCTGCTGGGCATGCCGGCCAATACCGCCTGGATCGATGTCGAGTCTCCCTTCCAGGCCAGCCAGTTGCAGGTGAAGGTGGCGCATCAGATCTCCACCACCTGGCAGCGCCGCGCAGCCTCCATCGCACCGATCTGCGCACTGATGGCGCGCCAGTATGAAGAGCGGCCGGGCAACTACCTGGCGTTCTTCTCCAGCTTCGACTACCTGCAGCAGGCGCGCGATGCCTTCGCACGGGCGCATCCGCATATTGCCACCTGGCAGCAGTCGCGCCGCATGTCCGAGACCGACCGCGATGCCTTCCTCGCACGTTTCGAAAGCGCCGGACAGGGCATCGGCTTTGCCGTATTGGGCGGCTCCTTCGGGGAAGGCGTGGATCTGCCCGGCGATCGACTCATCGGCGCTTTCGTCGCCACGCTGGGGTTGCCGCAATTCAACCCGGTCAACGAGCAGTTGCGTGAACGCATGGAGCAACTGTTCGGTTGCGGTTACGACTACACCTACCTCTATCCCGGCATGCAGAAAGTGGTGCAGGCGGCCGGCCGCGTCATCCGCACCGAAACCGACCAGGGCACGGTCTGGCTGATCGACCAGCGCTTCGGCCGGCCCGAGGTGCAGGCGCTGCTGCCGGCCTGGTGGCAGATCGCCGATTCCCGTGCGCTGCCAGCGTGAACGCCGTGGCTTCTCAGGTTTTTCCCGAGTGACATCTTTTTACGAACCCCTAGCATAGGCGGGTACGTGGACATGCCGGATCCGGGCTTGCCCGATCTCCTGCAGGATGAGAGTCGAAAAGCCGCGCCAGCCGTGGCTCGCGAGTGTCCTTGCGGGATCTTTCGGGAACTGTGTCAATTCCGCGTCGAAGGAGGAACAAATTGTCGCTATTGAGCGACAAAGCGTCCGTCTCGCATGTAAGATTCTGCCTCTTTCTTCATATGTTCCTGGCAAGAAATGAGTGTTGTGTCTTGTCGGCTTTTTACATTTTTGGCAACGAAGAAGGTTGCGGTATCAGGATTTGTTTGTTTTAATGACAACGTGGAATGTGGTCGAAAAAACAACATTCCTGCGCCTGGTCCGCGCGGAGCATGACTCCGCATCCAGAGGGGAAAAGTCCCGCCGTCAGAGCGGATGAATAAATATAGCTGGGGGATGGCAGCATATGGGAACACTTACCGCTTTTTAACAAGGTTGCAGACAGGTCTTGCGCGCCCGGTCAAAAGCCGCCGCCGTCAGGACAGGGCAGGGAGTCAAGCATGGGAAACGATATCTCCAACTTGCTGAGCAAGTTCGGGGCGACGGTGGATGGGTATCTCGAAATCGAGGCCGCCATCAACTACAAGGAGCCGGTCCGCAAGCCCAAGGCGCCGCTGGTGGTTGCGCAGCCGGCCGCAGCGGACGTGAAGGCCGAACCGGCACCGGTCGTGGCGGCCAGCGCGGTGGTGCCGCTGCTGGACCCGCCTTCGCTTTCCTCCTCCCAGCGCATTGAGCCTGTGATCGAGCCGCTGACCGAGCCGGCCAGCGAGCCGGTCGTTGAAGCCCCTGTCGTTGCTGCGCCTGCCGCCGTCCCGGTCGCTCCTGTCGCCAGACTTGCACCGTCCCTGTCCGTGCAGGTGCCTGTTTCCTCCCCGAACCCGGCGCCGGTCAGCCAGATCAGCCCGTCGGCGCCCCATGGCCCTGGCGTACCCACCCTGTTGCGTTCGATGCTGGGCGAGGCCGCGCGTCAGCGCGAGGCCCTGCAGCGCGCCAACAACGACGACGCCGGCCAGTCCGGCGTGGCCCTGCCCCCCACGACGCCCGCACAGGTGATTGCCGTAGTCTCGCCCAAGGGCGGGGTCGGAAAGACCACCCTGTGCTCGGCCCTGGCCTGCAGCCTGGCGCGCCATGGCCGCGTGATCGCCATCGACCTGGATCCGCAGAATGCCTTGCAATACCATCTGGGCGTGAGTGCCGACGCCGTTGCTGCAGCGGCCGCCGCCGCAGATTGGCGCAGTGGCCTGGCTGCCGGCATGGCCGGCACGCAGGTGGTCAGCCACACCCTGGTGGCCGGTGCTGGCGAAGCTGCGCTGGCCCAGCAGATGGCCGAGGATGGCCAATGGCTGCTGCGCCAGTTGCACGCCCTGCAGCTGCAGGCGGGCGACGTGGTGCTGCTGGACCTGCCGGCCGGACAGACCGCCTATCTCGACCAGGCCCTGCGAGCCGCCGACCAGGTGCTGGCGGTGGTGACGCCCGACGCCGGTTCTTTCCTGGCGCTGGAACATATGCGCCAGGTCCTGCATGGCCGCAACAACTGCCGCTATGTGGTCAACAAATACGATGCCAGCCGCAGTTTCAGCCAGGACATGCTGGAAGTGCTCAAGCGCTGGATGGGGCCGCGCCTGGCTGGGGTGATCGCGCTCGATCACGCCATCAGCGAAGGCCTGGCCTATGGCTTCAATCCGCTGGTCAAGGACGGCCACTCGCCGGCCTATGAGCAGTTGCAGGGCGTGAGCGAGGTGCTGCGCGCCGCTGTCGCCAAAGCCGTCGCTACGGGTGCACGCGCATGACGACCGGATCCCAGGCTCCCTCCCCATCGCAGTCGCCAGCCCCGTCCGACCTGCCTGCCGCCGCCACGCTGTCTCCGCATCCGCCAGGACAGGAGCCCTCGGCACGGCCATCGGCCAACCGCCTGCAACAATGGATGCAGACCGTCGGCGCGCGCCTCGAAGGCTTGCCGCGCGGGCCGCGCCGTCTGGTGCAATGGGCCGTGCTGCTGTTTGCCACGATGCTGGCGTTGCTGATCATTTCGGTGCCGCTGGACTTCGCCGCCCAATGCGTCTTCGCCATCGGCTGCTTCGTCGCCGCGCTGGTGCTGCGCAAGCAGTCGGGACGGTTCCCGGTGCTGGTTCTGATCACGCTCTCGCTGACGGTGTCGATGCGCTACATGTACTGGCGCATCAGTTCCACGCTGGCCTTTGAAAGCTGGCTGGACATCTGCTTCGGCTACGGACTGCTGGCGGCCGAACTGTATTCGCTGCTGGTGCTGACGCTGGGCTACCTGCAGACCGCCTGGCCGCTGCGCCGCAAGCCGCAGATGCTGACCATGCCGCCTGCGGAGTGGCCGACGGTGGATGTCTTCATTCCCTCGTACAACGAATCGCTGGACATCGTCTCGCTCACCATCTTCGCCGCGCAGGCCATCGACTGGCCGCAGGACAAGCTGCGCGTGCACGTGCTCGATGATGGCCGCCGCGAAGAATTCCGCGAGTTCTGCGACAACATCGGCGTGAACTACCTGGTGCGCTCCGACAACAAGCACGCCAAGGCCGGCAACCTCAACGAGGCGCTCAAGGTCACCGACGGCGAATTCGTGGCCATCTTCGATGCCGACCACGTGCCGACCCGTTCCTTCCTGCAGATCTGCATGGGCTGGTTCTACAAGGACCCCAAGCTGGCCATGCTGCAGACGCCGCACTTCTTCTTCTCGCCCGATCCCTTCGAGAAGAACCTCAACACCTTCCGCTCGGTGCCCAACGAGGGCGAGCTGTTCTACGGCCTGGTGCAGGATGGCAATGACCTGTGGAATGCCGCCTTCTTCTGCGGCTCCTGCGCCGTCATGCGCCGTACCGCGTTGATGGAAATCGGCGGCATCGCCACCGAGACCCTGACCGAAGATGCGCACACCGCGCTGAAGATGAACCGTGCCGGCTACAACACCGCCTATCTCGCCATCCCCCAGGCCGCCGGCCTGGCCACCGAGAACCTGGCGCGCCACATCCGCCAGCGCGTGCGCTGGGCGCGCGGCATGGCGCAGATCTTCCGCGTCGACAATCCGCTCAAGGGCAGGGGGCTGCGTCTGGGCCAGCGGCTGTGCTACCTCAACGCCATGCTGCACTTCTTCTATGGCCTGCCGCGCCTGATCTTCCTGACTGCGCCATTGACGTACCTGTTCTTCGGCGCCCACATCTTCCAGGCCTCGGCGCTGATGATCACGGCCTACGTGCTGCCCCACGTGCTGCACGCCAGCCTGACCAACTCGCGCATCCAGGGACGCTTCCGCCATTCCTTCTGGAACGAGGTCTACGAGACCGTGCTGGCCTGGTACATCCTGGGGCCGGTGCTGCTGGCGCTGGTGAACCCCAAGCTGGGCGGCTTCAACGTCACCGACAAGGGCGGCATCATCACCGATGACCACTTCGACTGGAAGCTGGCGCGGCCCTACATGGTGCTGCTGGGGCTGAACGTGGCCGGACTGGGCTTCGGCATCTGGCAACTGATCCATGGTGATCCGAATGCGGTCACCACCATCCTCATCAACATGGCCTGGACGCTCTACAACGTCATCATCAGCAGCGCCGCCATGGCGGTCGCTTCCGAAACCCGCCAGGTGCGCAGCGAGCCGCGCGTGACCGCCGAACTGCCGGTACGCATCAAGCTCGACGACGGCAGCATCATCGACGGCAAGACACTCGACTTCTCGCAGAAGGGCATTGGCCTGCGCCTGCCTGCCGGCGTCAGCATCGCACGCAATGCACGCATCGAGGTCTCGATGATGCGCAATGCGCAGGAGAAGGTGTTCCCGGCGATGGTGGTGTTCAGCCGCAACGACATGGTCGGTGCGCAGTTCCACGAACTGTCGCTGCGCCAGCAAAGCGAACTGGTGCGCCTGACCTTCTCGCGCGCCGACATCTGGGACAACAACTGGGGCAAGAGCCGTCCCGATACACCGCTCAAAGCCTTGCGTGAAGTCGCCGGCATCGGCATGAATGGCGTACGGCAATTGTTCAAGGCGACCCTTATCCTGATGCGCAGCCGGCGTGCGCAACGCCGCGCGCCGGCACCCGCTGCAGCCCCCTCGACAGTGGCGGCAGCCACTGTGCCCGTTACCGACAACACTCTGGAAAAACAATAATGAAAACGAAGCAGTCTCAAGCGCAACGGATGCCCTTGCGCCAGCGCTCCCTGTGCCTGATGCTGGCGGCCGTGATGACGGCAGGCAGCCTGCCGTTGCCGGCACTGGCGGCCACCCCCGCGACTCCGGCAGCCACGGCCACGCCCGGTCTGCCGGCACCGATCCCGATGGCCGGCGATCCTTACGTGTTCACCTTCAAGCAGCTGGGCCGCAACGGTTCGATGAACCTGCATGGCGTGGATGCCACCGACAGTCTCAACTTCGACGTGCCGGTCTCGCTGGTGGCCACCGGTGCGCACGTGACCCTGTATTACACGTATTCGCCCGCGCTGCTGCCGGACCTGTCGCAGATCAACGTGATGGTCAACGACGTCGTGGCCGGCAGCATCCCGCTGCCCAAGGAAAACTCCGGCAGCATGCAGACCGCCAAGGTCGACATCCCGGCCAAGCTGATTACCGAATTCAACCGCCTGAGCCTGCAGTTCATCGGCCACTACACGATGGGTTGCGAGGATCCCTTGCATTCCAGCCTGTGGACGCGCGTGGCCAATGGCTCCACGCTGGACCTGCAGACCACGGCGCTGCCGCAGAAGGATGACCTGGCGCTGATGCCCGTACCCTTCTTCGACCGGCGCGACATCCGCATGCTGAACCTGCCCTTCATCTTTGCCGGCACGCCCGACAACGGCACGCTGGAAGCGGCAGGGTCGCTTTCGTCCTGGTTCGGCGCGCTGGCCGCCTATCGCGGTGCGCGCTTCCCGGTACAGATCAACACCTTGCCCCAGCGCGGCAATGCCGTGCTGATGGTGGCCGGCGAGGCCGCCACCACCGTGGCCGGTGTGGCCGTGGCCGCGCCCAAGGGGCCGACCTTGACCGTGCAGGCCAATCCGAATGATGCCAATGGCAAATTGCTGATCGTCTCCGGCCGCAACATCGCCGAACTCAAGCAGGCCGCCGCTGCCCTGACGCTGGGCGGCAAGGGCCTGGCGGGCAGTTCGGTGGTGGTCGACAAGCTGCAGCCGCTGACTCCGCGCCAGCCGTATGACGCGCCCAACTGGCTGCCTACCGATCGTCCGGTGAAACTCTCCGAGCTGATCGATCCCAAGCGCCTCAATGTCTCCGGCTACAACCCGGGCGAGATCACCATTCCGCTCAACTTCCCGCCCGCGCTCTCCAGCTGGCGACAGGATGGCGCAAAGCTGAAACTGGTGTATCGTTATACGCCGCAGCCCAAGTCGTCCAATTCGTCCTTCATGGTCAGCCTGAATGATGGCCTGATCAAGGCCGACGTCCTGCTGCCGCACGACCAGCTGGACAAGAGCCTGCTGGCCGCCATCAAGGATGACGCGCTGACCCGCGAGATGAACGTGCGCCTGCCGCTGAACCTGGCCGGTCCGCAATCGCGTCTGCAGCTGCGCTACATGTACGATTTCGTCAAGCAGGGCGAATGCCAGGACGTCATCATCGACAACGTGCGCGGCAGCATCGATCCCGAATCCACCATCGACCTGCGCGGCTACGATCACTTCATGGCCATGCCCAATCTGGGCGTGTTCAAGGATGCCGGTTTCCCCTTCACGCGCATGGCCGATCTCTCGGAGTCGGCGGTGGTATTGCCCGACAATGCCACGCCCGATGATCTCTCGGCCTACCTGACGCTGCTGGGCCGCTTCGGCAGCGCCACCGGTTATCCGGCGACCGGCGTGGCCGTGACCCAGGCTGCGCAGGTCGACAAGGTGGCCTCGCGCGACCTGCTGGTGCTGGCCTCGGGACAGAATCAGCCGCTGCTCAAGCAATGGGCCGATCGCCTGCCGGCGGTGGTGACCGGAGACAAGCAGCGCTTCCAGGTGGCCGACCTGGCCCTGCGCGTGCGCAGCTGGCTGCAGATCGATGACGAGGACCAGGCCAAGCGCCGTGCGCGGCTGGCACTGGCCTTCTCGGGGGGCGAGCCGACCTCTTACCTGACCGGTTTCGAGTCGCCCCTCGACAGTGGCCGCAGCGTGGTGGTGCTGGCCGGTGGCGATGCATCCGGCCTGCAACAGATCCTCGATGCGATGGCCAGCAAGGACCCGGAAGCCGAGACCATCCAGGGCAGCCTGGTGGCGGTGCGCGGCACCACCATCGATCCGCTGCTGGCCGAAGAAAATTATTTCGTCGGCAGCATGTCGCCGCTGCGCATGCTGCGCTGGTGGCTGTCGCGCCACGTGCTGGCCATGTTCGTACTGATTGCCGGCGGCATCCTGATGCTCGGCGGCCTGGCTTACCTGACCCTGCGCGCCAAGGCGAGAAAGCGTCTCAATGCCTGACCTGCCGTTCCAGCCTCTGCGACGCAGCCTGTTGAAGGTGATGGCAGCACTCGCGCTCAGTGGTGCCGGTGCGGCCGCCAGCGCCGCGCCGGCCGCCTGCGCGGCGGTTGACTGGCCGGCCTGGCAATCCTGGGCTGGCAGTCACGTGCAACCCGATGGCCGGGTCCTGCACTCCAGCCTGCTGCCCAATCACACCACGTCCGAAGGCCAGTCCTACAACCTGCTGCTGTCGCTGATCGCCAACGATCCGCAACGCTTTGACCAGATCTGGAGCTGGACGCGCGACAACATGATGGCGCCCGATGCCGCCAACCGCTTGCCGGGCTGGTTGTGGGGGCAGGGTGCCGATGGCAAGTGGCAATTGCAGGACGCCAATTCCGCATCGGATGCCGATCTGTGGATTGCCTACGCGCTGCTGGAAGCGGCGCGCCTGTGGCAGCGCCCGACCTATCGCAGCGATGCAGTGCGCCTGCTCGACGCCATCGAAGCGCGCCTCGTGGTGGACCTGCCTGGCCTGGGCAAGATGGTCTTGCCGGGACCGCAGGGCTTCAGCCAGGGCAACCAGGCCTGGACGCTCAATCCGAGTTACCTGCCGTTGCCGCTGCTGCGCCGTCTGCACAAGGAGCGCCCCAAGGGCCCCTGGCAGCAGATCGCCACCAATACCGTGCGCATGATCCAGGCCACCAGCCCCAAGGGTTTCGTGGCGGATTGGGTCGGCTACAAGATGACGGCGGAGCAAGCCGGCCAGTTCATGGTCGATCCGGCCAAGGGCGAACTGGGCAGCTATGACGCCATCCGCGTCTACCTGTGGGCTGGCATGACCTCGCCGCGTGACCCCGGGGCCGCACCGCTGCTGGCCGCCCTGGATGGCATGCGCCAGCGCATCGTCGCCACCGGCATCGCGCCGGAGAAGGTGGCCGTGACCAGCGGTGCCGTCGAAGGGCAGGGGCCGTTCGGGTTTGGCGCGGCGTTGGTGCCGTATCTGCAGGCCAAGGGCGAAAATACCCTGGCCGCGCAATGGCAGGCGCGCGCCGCACAACAGCTGGAGAGCGGACTGGCCCAGCCCAGTGCGCAACCGGAAATTCTGTATTACAACGTCATGCTCGGCCTGTTCGGCCTCGGATGGGCCGAGCAGCGATATCAGTTCCGCGACGACGGAACGCTCAATTTGTCTTGGGAGAAGTCATGCGCACGCGCCGTACCACGCTAGCCATCGGAGTGCTGGCCGCGCTCCTGGGCGCACCCCTGGCCCCGGCCCTGGCTGCGCCGACGGACCTGCAAGCCCAGCTGGTGGAGCAGGGCCAGTACTGGCAGGCGCGCAACAACAACCAGCGCGCCGCCGAGGTCTGGCAGAAGGTGCTGCAGCTGGACAAATCGCAGGTCAACGCGCTGTACGGCATGGGCCTGATCGGCGTGAAGCAGAACCGGCCGCAGCAGGCCAATGCGTATCTGGAACGGCTGCAGGCGCTCTCGCCGCAACCCTGGCAAGCCGCCCAACTGATGCAGGACATCGCCCTGGCCCGCCCTGAAAACCAGGCCCTGCTGGCCGAAGCCCGGCGCCTGGTGGATGCCGGCGAGCGTGACCGCGCCACCGACACCTTCCGCAAGATGTTCAATGGCCTGACGCCCTCGGGCACGGTCGGCCGCGAGTACTACAACAACCTGGCCTTCAACGATGCCAGTTGGCCGGAAGCGCGCAAGGGCATGGAACGCCTGCTGCGCGAAACTCCCGAGGACAGCATCCTGGCACTGTTCTACGGCAAGCAGCTGGCGCGCCATGAAGACAGCCGGGTGGAAGGCATCCGCGTGCTCTCGCGCCTGAGCAAGCAGACCGACATCGGTGGCGACGCCGATGAAAGCTGGCGTCTGGCGCTGACCTGGCTGGGCCCGCCGAGTCCGGCGCAGGCCCCGCTGTTTGAAGAATTCCTCAAGGTCCATCCGGACGACAAGGACATCCGCGACCTGCTGGCCAAGGGCCGCTCGCAGGTCACCGCCACGCAGACGCCGACGGTGCTCTCGCGCGGCCTGCAGGCCTTGGAGAAGGGCGATCTGCAGGAAGCTGAAAAGGCTTTCCAGGAACGCCTCGCCACCCATCCCGATGAAACCGATGCACTCGGTGGCCTGGGTGTGGTGCGCCAGCAGCAGAACCGTCTGGCCGACGCCGAACCGCTGCTGGCGCGCGCTGTAGCGAAGGGTGGCAGCGGCTGGAAGAAGGCGCTCGACAGCGTGCGCTACTGGCTGCTGATCCAGCGCGGCCGCGAACTGCAGGCGCGCGGCCAGACCCGGCAGGCGCAGGATGCGCTGACCCAGGCGCTGCGCCTGGATCCGAAGAACACCGATGGCCTGGTCGCCATCGCCGATATCGAAGTCACGGCCGGCCAGCTCGAGGCTGCCACGGCGCACTATCGCCAGGTACTGGCGGTGCAGCCGGCACAGGTCGGTGCGATTCGCGGTCTGGTGAATGTGCTCTCGCAGACCGGGCAAGCCGATGAAGCGCTGCGCCTGCTCGACAAGCTCACCCCGCAACAACAGGCCGAGTTCGGCGACCAGGGCCGCCTGCGCGCCCTGCGTGCGACCCAGCAAGCCAACCTGGCCGAACAGCGTGGCGATCTCAATGCCGCACTGGACGCCCGGCGCGAAGCGGTGCGCAACGATCCCGACAACGTCTGGACCACCTTCGACCTGGCCCGCCTCTACATCAAGGCCGGCCAGTCGCGCCAGGCGCGCGTGACCATCGATGACTTCACCCGCGAGCATCGCGACAACGTCGACGCGCTCTACGCCAGCGCCTTGCTGTCGGCCGAGATGGAGCAGTGGCAGGATGCGCTCGATACCCTGCGCCGCATCCCCGAGGCCCGTCGTACCGCACCGATGACCGATCTGTATCGCCAGGTCACGCTGACCATCCAGGTCGGCCATGCCAGCGAGCTGGTCAAGACCGGCCAGCGCCAGGAAGCCCTGGCGCTGCTGGATCGCGTGCAGCCCGAAGCGGCCGGCAATGCCGAGCGCACAGGCACACTGGCCTCGGCCTATGTCGATGCGGGCGATACCCCGCGTGCGCTGGCGCTGATGCAGCCGCTGATTGCGCCGCCGGCCACGCCGAGCGCCGCTACGCGCCTGCAATACGCGTCGGTGCTGCTCAGGGCCGGTGAGGATGCGCAGGTCTACAGCGTACTCACGGCCTTGCAGAACCAGAAAATGGACGTGGCCACGCGCAAGCAATACGACGATGTGCGTTTCCTCTACCGCGTGCGCCAGGCCGAACGCCTGCGCGAAGGTGGCGACCTGGCGGCGGCCTACGACACGCTGGCCCCCGCGCTGTCACAGCGGCCCACCGATATCGGTGCGCTCTCGGCACTGGCCCGCATGTTCAATGCGGCCGGCGACAATGCCCGCGCACTGGCGCTCTACAAACCACTGGCCGAACGCAATCCGCGCGACGTCACGGTGTTGCTGGGCGCGGCCGATACCGCCATGCAGGCGCACGACAATGCCTATGCCCTGCACCTGCTGGATCAGTTCAACAAACTGGAAAGCAGCGATCCCACCACCCTGACCGAAGCCGCGCGCATCTATCGTGCGCTGGGCAAGACCGGCGAAGCCACGGCACTGTTGCGCAAGGCGGTGGCCATTGAAAACTCGGCGCGCCAGCGCAGCCTGATGGCCCAGGGCAATGGTTTCGATCCGGCCATCAACCCCTTCCGCACCCAGCGTCGCCTGCCGGGCAACGAGAATGTGGCTGCCATCCCGCCGCCTGCCGAGACCATGCTGCGTCCGGCGATGATGACGGCTTCCGCACCGGCGGCGGCCGACGTCTTGCCGACCCCGGCCAACGCGCGTGTGGCGGCGTCGCAGGCCGCGCCTGCGGTGGCCTATGGCCCGGCGCTCGGTCCGGTGTTCAGCAATGCATCGCCGGCTCCGGCGCAGATGGTCCAGACCACCCAGCCGGGCAGGGCGGGCGCTTATGCGCAGCAAGGTGCGGCACCTGCCACCGCTTTGCCGGGTGCGGCCACCGCCGCCCAGCGCGCCTTGCTGGCGCTGCAGGGCCAGCAAGGCCTGCCGGCGGACAACCTCACGCCGGCGCAGCGCGCCCTCAACGACATCCTGCAGGCACGCAGCCCCTACGTCACGCAAGGCGTGGTGGTACGCGGCAATGCCAGCGAATCGGGCCTGAGCCGCATCAACGATATCGAAGCCCCGCTGGAAGTGAACATGCCGGTCGGCAATGACCGCGTGGCCGTGCGTATCACGCCGGTCTCGCTGGATGGCGGCACCATGACCGACGAGGCCGCCAGCCGCTTCGGCGGTGGCGGTTCCAGTGCCACCGGCGTGGGCAAGCAGAGCGCCAGCGGCGTGGGCGTGGCGGTAGCCTACGAGCGTCCTGACGACGGCGTCAAGGCCGACATCGGCACGACACCCAGCGGTTTCAAGTATCCCAACGTGGTCGGTGGCGTGAGCGTGGAGCAGCCGCTCGGCGGCAGCAGCACCAACCGCTTCGGCGTGACGGTGTCGCGCCGTGCCGTCAACGACAGCATCACCTCGTTTGCCGGCAGCACCGACCCGCGCATCGGCCGTTCCTGGGGCGGCGTGACCGCCAACGGCGGCCGTGCCGAGATGAGTTCGGATGATGCCCAGACCGGCGTCTACGCCTACGGTGCCCTGCACAGCCTGATGGGCCGCAACGTCGAATCCAACACGCGTGTGGAACTGGGCGGCGGTGCCTACCAGTACCTGGCCAACGGCAACGACGAGAAGATGACGGCCGGTGTCTCCGCCACCCTCATCAGCTACGCCAACAACCAGAACTTCTACACCTATGGCCACGGCGGTTACTTCAGCCCGCAGGCCTATCTGGGGCTGGGCGTGCCGGTGACCTGGGCCAAGCGCAGCGACCGTTTCAGCTTCCAGCTCAAGGGCTCGGCCGGTGTGCAGTACTTCCGCCAGGACGGCGCGGATTACTTCCCCACGGATGCCGCCCTGCAAGCGGCCAGCGGCAAGACCTACGGGCAGCAGACCAAGACCGGCATCGGCTACAGCCTGGAAGGCAGCGGCGAATACCGCTTTGCGCCGCGTCTGTTTGTGGGCGGTACGCTGCGCCTGAACAATTCGAGCGACTTCCGCGAACTCAATGTCGCCATGTACCTGCGCTATACCCTGGAGGACATGCAGGGCAGTTTCCTGACCTTGCCGGTCAGCCCGTATCGTTCGCCGTACTCCAACTGATTTGACTGAACATTTTTTGATAGAGAGATTGCCATGGCAGCTGCATCCATTCTCGCTGGTCTGAGTATCCTGGTCCTGGGCGAAAGCCACATGAGCCTGGCCGACCACCTCACCGAACCCCTCAATGCCAAGCTGGTCCAGATGGGCGCCAAGGTCCACTCCATCGGCGCCTGCGGTGCCAGTGCCGGCGATTGGCTGACCACCAAGAAGGTCGACTGCGGTGCCGAGCAGATCGACAACGGCAAGATCCAGATCAAGGGCCGCGATGCCAGCACCACGCCCATCGCCGAACTGATCGCCAAGGACAAACCGGACCTGGTGGTGCTGGTCATCGGCGACACCATGGCCTCCTACGACAAGCCGGCTTTCCCCAAGGCCTGGGCCTGGCAAAGCGTGACCAGCCTGACCAAGGCGATTGCCGCCACCGGCACCAAGTGCGCCTGGGTCGGACCGGCTTGGGGCAAGGCCGGCGGCATGTACCAGAAGAACGATGCACGCACCCAGCTGATGTCGCAGTTCCTGGCTGCCAACGTGGCACCTTGCACCTACATAGATTCGCTGGCCATGTCCAAGCCGGGCCAATGGATCACCACCGATGGCCAGCACTTCACCGTGGCCGGCTACAAGTCCTGGGGTTCGGCCATCGGCGATGCGCTGGGCAAGCTGCCGGCCGATGCCGTGAGCGCCAAGGGAGGCAAGAAATGAGCGTGCTGCGCGCACTGACCGCGAGCGCGGCCCTGCTGGGCTGCGCGGGGGCGATGGCCGCTGACATTCCGCTGTATCCGACCGGCCCGGCCGAGGATGCCGCTTTCATCCGCTTCATCAACGCCACGCCGGACGCGCTGCAAGTGGTGGCCCAGAAGGGCCAGCCGCCGCTGAAACTGGACGCGGCCAAGCCGGTCTCGTCCTTCTTCCCGGTGCAGGCCAAGTCCACCATCAAGGGCACGCTGACGGTGGCGGGCAAGAGCCTGGAGCTGGGCGTGCAGGCCAAGCCGGGCGAGTTCGCCACGGTGGTGGTGCTGCCGGACCCCAAGGGCATCCGCCAGGTCACGGTGCAGGACAATCCGGATGACTTCAATGGCCTGAAGGCCTCGCTGGCCTTCTTCAATCTCGATGCTTCCTGTGCCGCTGCAGCCCTGCGTCCGGCCGGCCGCACTGCCGACCTGTTCAAGGGCGTGGCGCAAGGCAGCCTGCAGCGCCGTTCCATCAATCCGGTCAAGCTGTCGGTGCAACTGGTCTGCGGCGGGACCAACACAGGCCCGGTGCTGGACCTGGGCGAACTGAAAGCGGGCGAGCGCTACAGCGTCCTGCTGCTGCCCTCGGCCAGCGGTCCGCGCCTCCTGGCCGCGACTGACAAGCTGGCCAACTGATTGCTTGACGCTGACTTACGCTGACTGACGCCGACTGCACCACGCCATGGTCTTTGCCTCGCTTGAATTCCTGACGCTGTTCCTGCCGCTGTTCCTGCTGGTCTATGCCCTGGTGCCGCAGCGCGGGCGCAATGGCGTGCTGCTGGCGGGCAGCTGGCTGTTCTATGGCTGGCTGAGTCCGCTGTTCCTGTCCCTGCACGTGGTGCTGACCATCGTGGCCTGGGTTGGCGGCCTGCTGGTGGACCGCGCCCGTGCGCGTGAGGAAGGGCAGGGCAGTCTGCGCCGTCCCGTGCTGCTGATCGCGCTGGTGGTGTTCAACACGGCGGTGCTGGTCTGGTACAAGTACGCCAACATCGTCGCTGCCACCGTGAGCGATCTGATGCAGCACTACGGTGCCATGCCGCTGGCGTGGCAGAAGGTGGCGCTGCCGGCGGGCCTGTCCTTCATCGTGCTGCAGGCGATTTCCTATCTGGTGGATGTGCACCGGCGCACGGTGGCGGTGGAGCGCAGCTTCATCAATTACGCCACCTACATCTCGATGTTCGGTCACTCGATTGCCGGCCCCATCATCCGTTACGACTGGGTGCAGCGCGAGTTGCGCGAGCGCTGGTTCAATTGGGAAAATTTCTCACTCGGTGCGCGCCGCTTCATGGTCGGCATGGCCATGAAGGTGCTGGTGGCCGATACGCTGTCGCCCCTGGTGGATGCAGCCTTCCACCTGGAGCATCCGACCCTGGTCGATGCCTGGATCGGATGCCTGGCGTATTCGATGCAGCTGTTCTTCGATTTCTCCGGCTACAGCGCCATGGCCATCGGCCTCGGTTTGATGCTGGGCTTCCACTTCCCGGAGAACTTCAATCATCCCTATCTGGCCGGCAGCATCCAGGATTTCTGGCGGCGCTGGCACATCTCGCTCTCCAGCTGGCTGCGCGATTATCTCTACATCGGCCTGGGCGGCAATCGCCACGGCGTCTGGAAGACTTATCGCAACCTGTTCCTGACCATGGCCATCGCCGGTCTCTGGCATGGCGGCGACAGCTGGAATTATTTGCTGTGGGGTTCGGCGCATGGCGTGGCGCTGTGCATCGACCGCGCGTGGTCGCGTTCTTCGTTGCCGTCCATTCCTTCGTGGCTGGCCCATGGCTTGACGCTGCTGTTCGTGTGCCTGGCCTGGACCCTGTTCCGCGCGCCGGATTTCGCCACCGCTGCCACGATGTATGCGGGCCAGTTCGGCTTGCATGGCACTGGCCTGAGCGATGCGCTGGCCGTGATGCTGCGGCCGGTGCAGGCGCTCGCCGTGCTGCTGGGTTTGTTCTGGATCGTCGCCCCGCTGTGGCAGGCGGCGCTGGAGGCGCGCTGGGGCGAACGCGCACTCTATCTCTGGTTCGTGCGGGCGTGGCCGATTGCCGCCTTCCTGCTCTCCTTTGCACTGATCGCCAGCCGCGAGACCGTGCCTTTCCTTTACTTCCAGTTCTGAGCCGACGATGAGCACGCCCCCCGTTCACGCTGCACATACGCCTCCTGAGCCCAGCGCCATGGCGCGCCGCGCCAGCCGTTGGGCCGGTGCCGCGCTGGCCGCCGTGCTGTGTGCAGGATTGATCTCCTGCGGCTGGCTGGTGTACGCCGGCAAGATCGACTGGCTACCCGCCAGCTGGACGCGCGACGACGCCTTGCATGGCGAGCTGACGCATCAACTGGCCAAGCAGCTTTCCAACGCCTGGCTGCCGGACCAGGCCGCCAAACTGGAGCGCGCCGGCAGCTGGCTGCTGCTGGGCGATACCGGCCCGCGCGTGCGCACCGGCTGCCCCGGCTGGCTGTTCCTGGCCGAAGAATTGCAGGTCAATCGCCACGCACAAGCCAACGCGCAGACCAAGCGCGCCGCAGTGCTGGCCATCCGGCAGGCGCTGGCCCAACGTGGCATCGGCCTGCTGGTGGCGGTGGTGCCGGACAAGAGCCGCATCGCCGCCAGCGCCTTGTGCGGCCTCACGCGTCCGGCCGAATTGAATGCGCGCGCCGCGCAATGGGTGAGCGAACTGAATCAGGATGGCGTGGCCGCCATCGACCTCGCCCCCGCGCTGGCACCACTCGGTGCTTCGGCCTACCTGCACACCGATACGCACTGGAACGAGACCGGCGCGAACGCCGCCGCGCAGGCCATCGCCGCGCGCATCACGGCCGCTGGCGTGCAGGCCACGCCGCAGCAGGCCTATACCGCCCAGCCGGGCAAGCTGGCACAGCGTCCCGGCGACCTGGTGCACCTGGCCGGACTGGACTGGCTGCCGTTGCGCTGGCAACCCACGCCGGAAAGCGTGGCCGCCACCGTCTTCACGGAAGCGGCCGCCACAGGGCAGGGCGCCGTCGCCAAGGGCGGCGATGATCTCGACGATCTGTTGGGCGACGGCGAGTTGCCCAACGTGGCCCTGATCGGGACCTCCTTTTCGCGTAATTCCAGCTTCGTCGGCTTCCTGCAGATGGCGCTGGGCGCGAAGATCGGCAGCTTCGCCAAGGATGGCGGCAAGTTCTCCGGCAGCGCCCGCGATTACTTCGCCAATCCCGCCTTCACCCAGACGCCGCCCAAGCTGGTGGTCTGGGAAATCCCCGAGCGCGACCTGCAGACGCCCTACGAAGCGATCTCACTGGCCCGCTGATCCATCATTAAGCTGGCGTTAATGCTGTCTCAACGGGCATTAACGTTGCATTAATGTAATAAATCATTTCCTTTCCGGCGCATTTTCATGTGTGCCGCCCTCCGCTTTGCTGGAGGCAGGTCCCCCGGGCCTGCTAAACTTGCCGGTCCGCCCACCGACCGGGCAGGATCCAGGCACTGCCTGGTCAACCTCCACGACAAATTGACAGAAGAATTCGACCCCGCTCCCCTTGCGGACGAGCATGACTCCGGCTCCTTCGAGAGCTACTTCCGCGATCCTTCGCAAGCCGCCGAAGCGCCCTTGGCCTGGGGGCCTGGGCCAGCGGCTGGACGTGCTGGACGCGCTGCGCGGCCTGGTCTCCGGTGGCCAGGCTGCCGCGCGCCTGCGCATCTGGATGTTCCTCGAACTGGCGGCGCAGCCGCAGGGCCGCCTGCAGCGCGAGGACCTGAACCAGCTGTTCTATGCCTTGAAGCCCGAGGCCATGGAAGCCGCCCTGAAGCGCCTGCGCGATCTGGGTCTGCTGGTCTGGGACGCCACCGGCCAGGATTACCAGCTCTCGCCCATCGCCCAGCAGGTGCAAGCCCTGCTGGCCCCGCTCACGCGCGCCGTCGGCGAGGATGACGAAATGGCCGCGCTGCTGGCGCAAGTGGCCGGGGCCCAGGCACTGGGCCTGTCCGATGCCAGCCAGATCCGCCACCTGCATGCGCAATTGGCGCGCCTGCACGACCAGTTCGCCGATGCCATTGCCAGCGGTTCGGAAGCCTTGCTGCGCCAGGCCCAGCCGCGATTCGAACGCGCCCTGAAGCTGGTCAATCGCGCCGGTGAAGCGCTGACCGCCCTGATCCGCAGCGAACATGCCGACGCCCGCCTGGAACGCGAAGCGCGTGCGCTCGGCAACGGCCAGGCGCGCCTGCTGACCATGGCCAGCCAGTTCACCCGCGCCCTGCAGCAGGCCGACCGCCAGCGCGTCACCCTCGGCAGCACCGGCGTGACCAGCTCGGACGTGCGGCACTGGCTGCAATCGCATGCTGACTTGTCTTCGCTGATGGGGGAGGCGCTGTCCATCGGTGTGAAGCCGGTCTTCGTCAGCGGCCACGAATTGCTGGATGTGGCCGAAGGCGAATTCGAGCGCGACCGTCCCGATACCCAGCGCCAGCAAGGCTTGCCGCCTCCGGCCCAGGCCGTGGAAGGCAAGATCGAAGCGCTGCGCATGCCGGTCGAGCTGGGCGAACTGATTGAACAACTGACACGCCTGGGGGCCCTGCCGGAAGGCGAGGACGCCAGCGAATTGCAACCGCAGCCACTGACCTCGGTGGTGCTGGGCGGCAGCTTCGGCAAGGCCGCGTATCGCCTGCAATTGCTGCCGCTGCTGGGGGACGCCCAGGCGCGCACCCTGCAAGGGCAGACCGGCGACCTGGCGCGCCTGCCTTGGCAAGCCGGCTTCCTGCCGCGTGTCGACAAAGTCGATGACCCCGATGTCGCCGCCATGAGCGCCGGGGCCGTCCATCCAGATCCATCCCGGGAAAGACCGAATGAGTGAGACCCTAGACGAGGCCGGCCTGTTGGCCGCCGAACTGCTGGCGCGCCGCTGGCTGCCCCGCAAGCACCCGCGCGTGCGCCGCGCCCTGGTCGATGCCGACCTGTGGCAAGCCCTGCAGGACCGCCTGGCCCAGGTTGGCCTGCGCCTGGTGGACAACATCCACGCCGATCACATCAGCGTGGCGCTGGTGCGCCCGGCCGAATCGGCCGTTTTCGGCGAGGCCGGCATGAATGCCAACAACAACCTTGACCTGCCGCGCGATGCCATCTCGCTGCTGGTGGTGCTGTGGGCGCTGATCGTGCTGCCCAAGCGCGAGCGCCAGTCGGCGCGCGCCGCCGGTGACGATGCCCAGCAGCAGGACGAGATGTTCCACACCGACAAGCCCATGCCGACGGCAGCCGAGGTCAGCCCGGTGGTGTCCTATACGGCGCTGCTGGCCGACTTCGGCAACCAGCTCGGCAAGAAGACGCGCATGGACACCAACCTGCGCCGCCTCGAAGCCCACGGCTTCATCGTGCGCCGTGGCGTGGACATTGCCGAAGGCCCCTTGCTGGACCTGCTGCTGGACTACGATGCCCTGGCCCCGCGCATCCTCGACGGCGCCCTGGGCGATGTACTGGCCCGCGCTACCCCGCGCGAGGAGGCGGACACTGCGCCAGAAGCGCAGGCCGAGGCTGAGGCCGACGCCGCCGACGAACCATCCGAAGAGAGAGACGCCTGATGTTCCACCTGCAATCGCTGGAACTGCTGCAGTGGGATTATTGCCAGCGCCTGACGCTGCCCCTGGACGGTTCCATCATCACCATCGCCGGCCCCAACGGTTCCGGCAAGACCACGCTGCTGGACGCCATGCGCACCCTGCTGGGCCTGGATTGCTCGGGCGGTCGCAGCTACAAGACCTACGCCCGCCATGCCAATGCCGACACCACCTGGCTGCGCGCCACGGTGGACAACCGTCCACATGGCCGCCAGACCTCGACCCGTCCGTTCGCGCGCAACCTGCTCTATGCGGACCAGGTCACGCTGGCCTGCCGCATCGAGCGCAACGGCGGCGACTGGCAGCGCCGCTACTGCATGAGCGATGGCGACGTCGCCATCGAAACCCTGGCGCAATTGCCCGAGAAGGATTGGCTGGGCCTGGACCACTGGCGCAAGCGCCTGGAGGGGGCCGGCCTGTCGCGCGCGATTGCGCGCGTGCTGGCACTGGAGCAGGGCCAGACTGACCGCCTCTGCGAATTCTCGCCCAAGGAATTGCTGCGCCTGGTGTTCGAAGTGTTCGGCGACCAGGAAGTGCTGGACCGCTACGAGGAAGCCCGCCGCCATCAACGTGACCTGGCCGCCGAGGTGACCTTGGCCGAACAGGAACTGGCCTACAGCGAAGCGCAACTGGCGCAGCTGGACAGCCGCGTCACGCTGTATCGCACCTATCAGGGCAAGCTGCGCGAGCGCGAGACGCTGGCCACCGAGGTCATTCCGGTCTTGCGCTGGCACGAAGAGCGCCAAGGCACGGCCACGCGCCTGCGCGAACTGCATCGCCAGCGCCTGCATCACAATCACCTGCGCCGCCAGCGCAGCAACGATACCTTGCTGCTGTCGTCCCTGCTGACGCAGCAGCAGGCGGCACGCGAGAAAGTGACTGCGCTGGAACGCGACAAGGCGGAAGCCCAGCAAGCCCAGCAAAAGGCGCGCGATGCCGAGAAACCGGTGGAGGAACTGGTCAAGCAGGCCGATGAACTGCTGGCCCTGTCCGCGGTGGAAGGCGATGCCACGCAATTGCTGGCCCGCGTGGAGGAACTGGAACAGCAGAAGAGCACGCTGCACGATCGCTGGCGTGACCTGGAGCAGCAACGCAAGGATGCCAGCGGCGCGCTGGACCGCCTGACCGGACAACGCCAGGCCCCGCGCCCGAATGACGTGCAGCAATTCACGCGGGCCTTGCGCCAGGCCGGCATCGCCCATCACCTGCTGGCCGATGTGATCGAGATTGCGGACGACCAGTGGCGTGCCGCCGCCGAAGGCGTCTTGCGTGCTTCGTGCTGGGTGGTGGTGCTGGATGATCCCAAGGATGAAGCCGCCGCCATGGCGCTGGCCGAGCGTGAGCGTTATCGCCATTACGTGGTCTCCGATGCCGCCACGGCGACCTCGCAGCCGCCCGCAGAGAGCCTGTTGGCGGTGTTGCGCTTCTCGGCCAAGGCCCCGTCCTGGCTGCTGCGCCAACTGGCGCAGATCCGCCGTGTGGCCGATACGGTCGAAGGCGCAAGCAGTGGTGGCGAATGGATCACGCCGCAAGCCTACTGGCGCGATGGCCGGGGCGGGCGCAGCGTGTGGCGCGATCCGGGCGATTACCAGTTCGGTGCGGCCGCCATGGCCGCGCGCCAGACCTCGATCCAGAAGCGCCTGGCCACGCTGGACGAACAGTTGACCGACATCGTCTTGAAGCAGAGCGAAGTCAAGCGCCAGCTCGACGCCGCCAAGAAAGCCACCGAGGGCCACCTCGCAGCAGAGGCGCTGGCGAAGCGAAGTGAAGAGTTCGAACAGGCGCGCCGTCAGTTGCCCGCATTGAAGGCCGCGCGCGTGGCGGCGAGTGAACGTTGGAGCCAGTTTGATGCCCAGTACGCGGACGCCATCGAACAGCGCACCATCCTCGATGGCAAGCTCGATGCCTTGCAGCGCCGCCTGCGCGACAGCGAAGGCGATCTTGCGGGGCAGGAGCGTGACTGGCGCGTGCGTCACGATGAGCAGCGCGCCCGCGCGCTGGCCTCGCGTGCGCAGAAGGGCCGCTTCCCTGCGCACTGGATTGCGACTGCGACGGTGCAGGCGCTCTACGAGAAATACAGCAACGCCAAGCAGGCCGAGCTGCGTATGGCTTCCGTCGAAAACGAACTGGAAACCGGCCACTGGGAAAAGGATGGCACGGTCGAGGACAAGCACCTCATCATGCAGGGCACGGTCGGCAACCAGCGCAACGAACTGGATTCGCGCAAGATCAGCAATCACCAGGCCGAGGAAGCCGTCGGCAATGCGCGTGAACGCTACATCGACGTGTTGCGCGCGACGGTACGCCGCTATCGCAAGAACATCGTCGACCTCGGTGCCCTGGCCGGTGTGGTGGTCAGCGCCGATCTGCCGCATCTGGACAATGACGACACCATCCTGCGCCAGGCCGAACTGAAGGTCAGCTTCAACTTCGACGGCAAGGGCGAGATCGGCCTGAACGACGGTGAAGCCTCGGGCGGCCAGCAGGTCATCAAGTCGCTGATCCTGCTGGTGGGGCTGTTGAAGGATGACGACATGCCGGGCGGTTTCGTCTTCATCGACGAACCCTTTGCCCACCTCGACGTGCGCAACATCCAGCTGGTCGGCAACTTCCTGAAATCGACCCGCGCGCAATACGTGCTGACCACGCCGATCACGCACAACGTCGAAGTCTTCGAGCCGGCCGACATTACGCTGGTCACCTCGAAGAAACCGCGCGAGGCCCGCTGGGCGCCGCCCATCGGCGTGCTGCAGCGGCGCTTGCGGCTGGATGCCTGAGGGGCTCACCGATGTGCAGCCTGATCGAGACGCCACGCGGCCGCAAGGGCCGTGAGTTGCAATCGTCGGGCGAGCTGCCATCGGTGTTGCCTTTGCTGGATGCCGAAGAACGTGCGGCCCTGTTGCGTTGGGCACGCGGCGAGGCCGTCACGCGCAGCCGCGAGGTCTTGCTCAAGGAGGCCGGCAGCGCGGGCCTGTCCATCGAAAAAGCCGAACGCCTTTGTCAGCGCCTGCTGCAGGAGGGCTGGGTCAGCCTGCGCGAGGAACTGAGCGGTGGCAACTGGTTGTGGAAATCCCTGAGCTGGCGCGATCTGCGCCAGCTGCAATCCTTGCTGGGCATTGCGCATGCCGGTCAACGCCAGCAGGAACGCGAGGCGCTGCTGGCGCAATCGCGGCGCTGGCTGGAACTGCGCACGCAAGCCAGCGCATCGGTGGCGCTCGATCCTGATCTGCTGGATGAACTGATGGCGGCTCTCGATGCGCTGGAGGCCGACAAGAGCTTGCGCCGCGAGCTGCTGGCCGACCGCCTGGGTTTGCTGGAAGCGATCGCTTCCTGGCACGACAGCGGCCAGCAGGGATTGCGCCGCAACTTCGCCTTGCATGCACGCGACCTCACCAAGGCCCTGAGCAACAGCGAATGGCGCTGGCTGGATTCGATGTTTGATCTTGAACGGCTCGGCATCGCCAACTTCGCGCAAGTGGGATGGCTGGCCGGTGATCTGGTGCTGTCATGGCAAGCGCGCAGGGTGGAACTGGCCCCTCTGCATTGCCTCGGGTTGCCGCTGGAGGACCTGCAGCGTTGTGACCGCATCACGCCGCCGCAACGCTGGTGGCTGATCGAAAACCGTGCCAGTTTCGAACACCAGGCGCGCCAGCGTCCGCTTGGGGTGGCGCTGCTGTGGATGCCGGGGCGGCCCTCGGCGGCCTGGCTGGATACGGTGTCGCATCTCCTGCTGTTGGCACCGGCACCAGCCTGGATCAGTGCCGATGCCGATCCGGCAGGGGTGGATATCGCCTGCACGGCAGGGGCGCGCTGGACCCGTGCCGGACTGGCGTGGGAACCGTATCAAATGGGTTTGGCGCAGTGGGAAAACACCACGCAGCGCTGGCCGTTGAACGCGCATGACCATCGTTTGCTGACGACCCTGTTGGCAAGGAAGGAGTTGCCGGAGTCTTTGCGGTCCTTGTGTGTGGCGATGCAGGCCGAAGGACGCAAGG
Source organism: Herbaspirillum sp. Her4 (assembly GCF_057961335.1). Lineage (NCBI taxonomy): Bacteria > Pseudomonadati > Pseudomonadota > Betaproteobacteria > Burkholderiales > Oxalobacteraceae > Herbaspirillum > Herbaspirillum sp. Her4. The sequence continues at coordinate 2,526,381 of NZ_CM176330.1, forward strand.
CCGAACAGGAAGCCTGGCTTTAGCCGGTCACTCCGGTCTCCGCTCTGCAGGACCTGCGCAGTCAGGAGACTTGCCCGCTGTGCAGGAAATTATCCTCAAACAAGCTGCCGTTAGCGCATCTCGCGAATCATCCGCGCCTGCGGTGGCAGGAACTCCTCCGCTACCTCCGGCACATCGGCTTCCAGCAGTTGGTAGGCCACCGATTCACACCAGTGAATGCCGCGCGCCAGGGCCAGCGGCCGCGAGGGATAGCGGCCCGGCAGGGAACGTTTGGGGAAGAGTTTGCCGATGGTGTCATGACGGATTTCCACGCCGCTGACGAACCATTGTGCGTCATTGGCTGCACACCAGACCAGGAAGGTGAACGGGGAAGATTCGGCGGTAATTTCGTAACAGGAGACCATGTGAGTGCGTTGATCAGACACTAACAAAAATTCACATGGCCGCCATTATAGTGGCCTCCTGCAAAGCTCACACAAGCGCTCCCCGTTCACCCCTTGCCGGGGCTCCCGCTCTCAGGCCGCTTCGGTCAGGAACTGCACCACCGCCTGCGTGAAGGCGCGTGGCTGTTGCTGGTTGGAGATGTGGGCCGCATCAAATTCCACATACAGCGCACCCGGAATGGTGGCACGCATGAACTGCGCATCGGCCGGTGGCGTCGGCACGTCGCCGCTGCCGGCAATCACCAGCGTGGGCGCGCGGATGCCCGCAATCGCTTCCCGCAGATCATTGTCGCGCACCGCTGCGCAAGCGGCTGCATAGCCCTCCGCCGGCGTGGCCAGCAGCATGGCCGTCAATGCCTGCACTTGCTCCGGATGCTGTTCGGCATACTCGGGCGTGAGCCAGCGTGAAACGACCGCAGCGGCAATGGCCGACAGGCCATCACGCTGCACGGTCTCGATGCGGCTGTTCCAGGCCTCGGGCGTGCCGATCTTGGCACCGGTATTGCAGAGGATGAGCTTGGCCACGCGGTCCGGATGATGCACCGCCAGCCACATGAAGGTGCTGCCGCCCATGGAGAGGCCGCAGAAATGCGCTTGCTTGATGTCGAGCTGGTCGAGCAGGGCGATGACGTCGCTGCCGAGCTGGGCAATCGTGTAAGGACCGGGCGTGACCTCGGACTGGCCGTGGCCGCGCGTGTCATAACGCAGCACGCGGAAGTGCTTGCTCAGTTCGGGAATCTGCGGATCCCACATCGCCAGCGAAGTCCCCAGCGAGTTGGACAGCACCAGCACCGGCAAGGCTGCGTCGCCGTCGAGCTGGTAATGCAGTTTGATTCCGTTCAGGGTTGCAAAGGGCATGAGTAAATCCTTGGCCCGCGCCACCGGGCGGTGGTGACGGGCGTGTGTGAATCAAAAAGCGTCAGATACGCCGGGAATCAGCCAATCTGCGCGATGGCCGAGGGATGCTGGGTCAGCGGAGTGACCGAAATGGTCATGAAGGGATAGAGCGGCAGGGCCGACAGGATGTTGTGCAGCTCATCATTGCCGGAGACGTTGAAGATGCTCACGTTGGCATACTGCCCGACCACGCGCCACAGGTCGCGCCACTTGCCTTCGCGCTGCAGCTTCTGCGACATCTCCTTCTCGTCTTTCTTCAGCTGATCGGCCACGGCCTTGTCGAGCGTGGCGGGAATGTTGACCTGCATTTGAACCATGAACAGCATGATGTGTGCTCCGTTGTCGTTATGGGTGGAATGTCGTGCAGCGCGCGCCCTGGTCGCGATGATGAACGCGGGGCGGGAAATCGTGATGTTCGATAAACGAACATAAATCCTTTGTTCGCACAAACGAGTGTAGGCGTCCGTGCGGGCAACTGTCAACTTGGGCAGACGGTTTGCTGCGCGTCAACTACGCGCAGGATGAGCGCTGGGGGCGCATCGTGATGGTCTCTCACTCGCGCCGTTCGGGATTCGGAAAACCGGTCGCCGGGAAGGAGCTGGTCTCGATGTCCAGCCAGGCCGGGCGTTCGGCATACATGTCGGCCACCAGTTGCTTGATGGCCTCGATGTACCAGGCATTGTCGTTGATGCGATGCGTGAGGATGATGGGGGAGGTCGCGCGCGGATCGTCGATGAGCCGGTAATGCAGGTCATTGCGCAGCCGCGCCGAGGCCGGGATCAGGCACAGTCCGGATTCGGCCGCCACCAGGCCCAGCGCGGTCTGGATCTCGCGCACCTCGTGCACTTCAGCCGGATGGATGTCCTGGTCATTGAGCAGGCTCAGGATGTGGTCGGCGAAACTGGGACGCGGCTCCTTGGGATAGACGATCAGCTTCTGTCCATGCACTTCCTTGAGGCTCACGCGCTGATGGCTGGCGGCCAGCGGGAAAGAGGGCGGGATGGCCAGCACCAGTTTTTCTTCGCGCAGGACGATGCGCGCCACCGTCGCATCATTGCTGCGGATGCGCCCGAAACCGACATCGATGCGCCCCGACTTGAGGGCGGCGAACTGCTGCATCGAGGTCAGCTCCAGCAACTGGATGTCCACCTCCGGATAATGCTGGCGCAGCTTGCGCACCAGCACCGGCAGGCCGCCATAGAGCGTGGAGGCGACGAAGCCGATGGACAGCGTCTGGCGCTGGTTCAGGCCGATCTGCTGGGTGGCGTTCTTCAACTGCTCCAGCCGGTTGAGGATCTGCAGCGCCTGCTCGTAGAACACCCGGCCGGCTTCGGTCAGGCGCAGCGGTCGGCTGTTGCGCAGGATCAGCTGCACGCCCAGTTCTTCTTCCAGCAGCTGAATCTGGCGCGACAGTGGCGGCTGCGCAATGTGCAGCTGTTCCGAGGCGCGCGTGAAGTTGCGCGTATTGGCCACGGCCACGAAGTATTTCAGTTGTCTGATGTCCATGGCCGAAAATCATATCTCACAGAAACTAATGATGTCTAATCCTTTGATTTTTATAGGAGCCTTTACAAACTATATAAAAAAGGTATGAAACTAGACGAATTTGGTGTTGGCAATGGCAGGGCTTCCGGGTGTTCAATGCAGTCCATGGATACCCCACAACACCTTCACGCTGCGGCCCCGGCCCTGATCGACCGGGTCGAGACCTTCCTGGTCGATCTGCCGACCATCCGTCCCCATCAATTGTCGATGGCGACGATGAACGGGCAGACCCTGATGCTGGTGCGCCTGTACTGCTCCGACGGCACGGTCGGCGTGGGCGAGGGCACCACCATCGGTGGCCTGGCCTACGGCGCCGAATCGCCCGAGGGCATGAAGCTGGCCATCGATACCTACTTCGCGCCGCTGCTGCTGGGCGCCGATGCCAGCCTGATCCCGGCCATCATGGCGCGCCTGAACAAGGCCATCCAGGACAACCGTTTCGCCAAGTGCGCCATCGAGACGGCGCTCTTCGATGCCCTGGGCCAGCGCACCGGCCTGCCGGTCTCGCAACTGCTCGGCGGCCGCGCCCGCGAAAGCCTGCCGATCGCCTGGACCCTGGCCTCCGGCGACACCGGCAAAGATATCGACGAAGCCGAACGCATGCTGGCCGCGCGCCGCCACAAGATTTTCAAGCTCAAGATCGGCCGCCGCGAAGTCGAGGCCGATGTGGCCCACGTGGCCGCCATCAAGAAGGCCCTCGGTGACCGTGGCTCGGTGCGGGTGGATGTGAACATGGCCTGGAGCGAGCTGGAAGCTCAGCGCGGCCTAGCTGGCCTGGTCGATGCCGGCTGCGAACTGGTGGAGCAGCCGGTGGCCTCGGCCCAGGCGCTGGCCCGCTTGAAGGGCAAGCACGCCATCGCCATCATGGCCGATGAATCGCTGACCGGTCCGGCCTCGGCCTTTGCACTGGCGCGCATCGGCGGTGCGGATGTGTTTGCGATCAAGATCGAACAATCGGGTGGCCTGCGCGCCGCCCAGCAGGTGGCCGCCATCGGCGACGCGGCCGGCATCGAGCTCTACGGCGGCACCATGCTCGAAGGCGCCATCGGCACCATCGCCTCGGCCCATGCCTTCGCCACCTTCCGTGAATTGCAGTGGGGGACTGAGTTGTTCGGTCCGCTGCTGCTGACCGAAGAAATTCTGGCCGAGCCTTTGCAATACCAGGATTTCCAGTTGGCCATACCCAACCGCCCCGGCCTGGGCATCGTGCTCGATGAGGAGCGTGTGCAATACTTCCGGCGCGACCGCAAGCAAGGGGCGACAGTGACAGCAGCGAGGCCGGCCACACTGGCCGGATAAAACAAGAAAACGCACTTCCCCAATCAACAAATCCAAAAGGAGACTCAACATGGCAGCCAAGATTTTCAGCACCCCCGAAGTCCAGGACTTCCTGCGCCTGGCCAGCGGCCTCGACACCGAAGGCGGCAGCCCGCGCACCAAGCAGATCGTGCATCGCATCCTGTCCGACCTGTTCAAGACCATCGAAGACCTGGAAATCACCTCCGACGAATACTGGGCCGGCGTGGCCTACGTCAATCGCCTGGGCGCTGCCAGCGAAGCCGGCCTGCTCTCGCCGGGCCTGGGCCTGGATCGCTTCCTGGACATGCGCATGGATGCCGAAGACGCCGCACTGGGCATCACCGGCGGCACCCCGCGCACCATCGAAGGTCCGCTGTACGTGGCCGGTGCGCCGGTGGAGCAGGGCTTCGCGCGCCTGGACGATGGCAGCGACAAGAACGGCCAGACCATCATCATGCACGGCACTGTCTATGGCTCGGATGGCAAGCCCATGGCGGGCGCGCAGGTCGAAGTCTGGCATGCCAACACCAAGGGTTTCTATTCGCACTTCGACCCGACCGGTGAACAGAAGCCCTTCAACATGCGCCGTACCATCATCACCGATGCCCAGGGCCGCTACAAATTCCGCAGCATCATGCCGGCCGCCTACGGCTGTCCGCCGGCCGGCCCGACCCAGGGTCTGCTGAACCAGCTGGGCCGCCACGGCAACCGTCCGGCACACATCCACTTCTTCGTCACCGCCGATGGCCATCGCAAGCTGACCACGCAGATCAACATCGAAGGCGATCCGCTGATCTATGACGACTTTGCCTACGCCACCCGCGAAGGCCTGGTGCCGCCGCTGGTCGAGCGTACCGATGCGGCCAGCATCAAGGCCGAGGGACTGGAAGGCCCGTTCGCCGAGATCGTCTTCGACATCAACCTGACCTCGCTGGTCAACGGTGCCGACAACCAGGTCGTGGACCGTCCGCGCCTGGCCGCCTGATCGCCCGATCGTCCTGCGCCAGCCGCTGGCGCAGGCCAGCCTCATCCCCGCCGACTGCCTTGCCGCGATGGTTTCCCATCGCGACAGGCGGGCTGCACCCTGGAGAAAAGACATGACCACCCTTGCCGCCGACAAGTATGAAGAGGTCGAGCGCCTGCTCGACACCGCCCTGGACGAAGATGCCACCAACGGCATCTTCCGCTGCCGCCGCGACATCTTCACCAACGCTGACCTGTTCGAGCTGGAGATGAAGCACCTGTTCGAATCGAACTGGGTCTACCTCGCTCACGAGAGCCAGGTCCCCGAGATCAACGATTACTACAGCACCTGGATCGGCCGCCAGCCGGTGGTGGTCACCCGCGACAAGAACGGCGAGCTGCACGCGGTCATCAATGCCTGCGCCCACAAGGGGGCCATGCTGTGCCGTCGCAAGCACGGCAACAAGAGCAGTTTTACTTGCCCGTTCCACGGCTGGACTTTCTCCAACAGCGGCAAGCTGTTGAAGGTCAAGGACGAGAAGACCACCGAATATCCGGTGTCCTTCAACAAGAACGGCTCGCATGACCTGACCCGCGTGGCGCGTTTCCAGAACTATCGCGGCTTCCTCTTCGGCAGCCTCTCGGAAGACGTGCTGCCGCTGGAAGAGTACCTGGGCGAGACCCGCGTCATCATCGACCAGATCGTCGACCAGGCCCCCAATGGCCTGGAAGTCCTGCGCGGCAACTCCAGCTACCTGTATGACGGCAACTGGAAGATGCAGATGGAAAATGGTTGCGACGGTTACCATGTCAGCTCGGTGCACTGGAACTACGCCGCCACCATGAGCCGCCGCAAGGAAGGCGGCACCAAGGCCACCGATGCCAACAACTGGAGCAAGGCCGTGGCCGGCGTCTACGGTTTCGAGAACGGCCACATCCTCCTGTGGACCAATACGCTCAATCCGGAAGTGCGCCCGATCTGGAACCAGCGTGAAGAACTGGCCGCCCGCGTCGGCCAGGCACGCGCCGATACCATCGTGGCCCAGACCCGCAACCTGTGTCTGTATCCCAACGTGTTCCTGATGGACCAGTTCGGCACGCAGATCCGCGTGGCCCGTCCCATCAGCGTGAACCAGACCGAGATCAGCATCTTCTGCTTCGGCCCCAAGGGCGAGAGCGCAGAAGATCGCCGCGTGCGGATTCGCCAGTATGAGGATTTCTTCAATGTCTCCGGCATGGGCACCGCCGACGACCTGGAAGAATTCCGCGCCTGCCAGGCCGGCTATGCCGGATCGGCCGTGCGCTACAACGACATGAGCCGGGGCGCGCCGCTGTGGAAGCAGGGTCCGGACGAGAATGCGAAGAAGATGGGCATGAACCCCAAACTGAGCGGTGAACGCAGCGAGGACGAAGGGCTCTTCGTCTGCCAGCACCACTACTGGACCGAGCAGATGCGCAAGGCCGTCAGCAAGGAACGTGCGGCCGCAGAGCAAGGAGCACAAGCATGAACCAACCTGCCCAACTCGATGCAGTCTGCGCCTTCCTCTATCGCGAGGCGCGTTATCTCGACGAACGCCAGTGGGAATCCTGGCTGGAACTGTACGCCCCGGACGTCGAATACTGGATGCCGGCCTGGGACGATGACGACCAGCTTACCGAAGACCCGCAGCGCGAGATCTCGCTGATCTACTACGCCAACCGCGATGGACTGGAAGACCGCGTGTTCCGCATCAAGACCGAGCGCTCCAGTGCCTCCATGCCGGAGCCGCGCACCAGCCACATGATCGCCAATGTGGAGATCCTGGACGAGCACGACGATGTGGTTGAAGTGCGCTACAACTTCCATACGCTGTCGCACCGCTACAAGATCACCGACCAGTTCTTCGGCACCACCCTGGTCAGCTTGCGCAAGACCGAAGGCGGCTTCCAGATCGCCCGCAAGAAGATCGCCCTGAAGAACGACTACATCCGCCAGGTCATCGACGTCTATCACGTCTGACCAGCCCGCAGGAGACATGACATGAGCAGCTATCGCATTGCCCTCAATTTCGAAGACGGGGTGACCCGCATCATCCAGTGCGGTTTCAAGGAAAAAGTCCTGGACGCGGCGTTCCGCCAACGCATCAACCTGCCCATGGATTGCTCCGACGGCGTGTGCGGCACCTGCAAGTGCCGCGCCGAAAGCGGACAGTACGACCTGGGCGACGACTATATCGACGATGCACTCAGCAGCGATGAAGCCGAACAAGGCCTCGTGCTGACCTGCCAGATGATCCCGCAATCCGATTGCGTGGTTGCCGTACCGGTTGCCTCTACCGCCTGCAAGACCGGCAGCGCGAAGTTCGGTGGCAAGGTAGCCGAGGTCACCGCCTTCGGTGAGGCAGCCTTCGAACTGGTGCTGGAGGTGGCGGCCGATGCACCGGCTTTCCTGCCGGGGCAATACGTCAACATCGCCGTGCCGGGCAGCGGCCAGCATCGTTCGTATTCGTTCAGTTCGCCCTCGGGGGCCACGCGCATGAGCTTCCTCATCAAGAACGTGCCGGGTGGCCTGATGAGCGGCTGGCTGGGCAAGGCCGCCACCGGTGATGCGCTGGAGATGACCGGTCCGCTGGGCAGCTTCTACCTGCGCCCGGTCGACAAGCCCGTGCTGATGCTGGCCGGTGGTACCGGGCTGGCGCCGTTCCTGGCGATGTTGGAAGAGATGGTGCAGCAGGGCGTGCAGCAGCCGGTGCACTTGATCTATGGCGTCACCCGCGACCAGGACCTGGTACTGGTGGATCGTCTTGAAGACCTGGCGAAACGCTTGCCCGGCTTCAGCTTCACCACCTGTGTAGCCGATGCCACAACGAGCCATCCTCGTCAGGGGTACGTGACCCAGCACATGCCGGCCGAGGTGCTGCACGATGGCGCAGTCGATGTCTACCTGTGCGGTCCGCCGCCGATGGTGGAAGCGGTGCAGAAGCACTTCCAGACACAGGGCATCGCCCCGGCCAGTTTCCATTACGAGAAGTTCGTCACCAGCCAGCCGGTGGCGGTGGCGGCATGAGCGCAGCGCTCCCCCGCGCACGCTTCGCCGGCAAGGTGGCCGTGGTCACCGGCGCCGCCCAGGGCATCCTGCGCGGCGTGGCGCTGGGCATTGCGGCTGAAGGTGGCCAGGTGCTGATGGTGGACCGCGCCGGCTTCATCCATGAAGTGGCGATGGAAGCGCCCGAAGGACGGGCCACCGGCTTCGTCGCCGACCTCGAAACCCATGACGGCGCGCAGGCCGCCATGGCCCGCGCCATCGAACTGCATGGCCGTATCGACCTGCTGGTCAACGGCGTGGGCGGTGCCATCCGCATGCGTCCCTTCGCCGAATTCGAAGCGGATCAGATCGATGCCGAGATCCGCCGCTCGCTCATGCCCACGCTCTACGGCTGCCACGCGGTGCTGCCGCACATGTTGCGGGAGGGCCGGGGCACCATCGTCAATGTGTCCTCCAACGCTACGCGCGGCATTCGCCGGGTGCCGTATTCGGCGGCCAAGGGCGGCGTCAATGCCATGACCATGGCACTGGCCATGGAATATGGTGAGCAGGGCATCCGCGTGGTGGCCACCGCGCCCGGCGGTACCCAGGCACCACCACGCCGCGTGCCGCGCAATGCGCAGGGCGACAGCGCGCAGGAACAGGCATGGATGCAGGAGGCCGTGCAGCAGGTGACCGGCTCCACTTTCTTCAAACGCTATGCCACGCTGGAAGAGCAGATCGCACCGATCCTCTTCATGGCTTCCGACGAGGCCAGCTACATCACCGGGGCCGTATTGCCGGTCGCCGGTGGCGACAATGGCTGAGGCCTCTCAATCAACTTCATTGAACGGAGACACCATGTCTGAACGCCAGGCCATCATTCCCGAGGGAATGGAAGACGTCTACGAAAAAATCGGTTATGCCCCCGGCGTATTGGTCGGCGATGTTCTCTACGTCTCCGGCCAGATCGGGCGCGGTCCCGACATGCAACTGGTGGAGCCGCGCGAAGCCCAGATCGTGCAGGCCTTCGAGAACCTCAAGCGGGTGCTGGAGAAGGCTGGCGGTACCCTGGACGACATCGTCGATCTCTCCACCTTCCATACCGACATGCGCGATTTGCCCTTGTTCATCAAGGTGCGCAACCGCTACCTGAACGCCTATCCGCTGCCGGCCTGGACGGCGATTGGCGCGCACATGCTCGGCGGTGCGCCGGGCTACATCATCGAGATCAAGGCGGTGGCGCATCTGCGCAAGAAGGGACAGGCCTGATTCGCACTGGATTACTGCAAGAAAAACGCCGGGCATGACAAACACAAGAACGCAAAACAACGCCAATCCCGCAAGACAAACGACAACGGAGGAGACCCATGAAGACCCAGGAAGTGAGCCAGATCATCGATGGCGCGCGTTTCACGCAATTCCACTGGATGGTGATGTGCCTGTGCGCATTGCTGCTGGTGTTCGACGGTTATGACCTGTTCATCTACGGCGCCGTGCTGCCGGTGCTGATGAAGGAGTGGTCCCTGTCGCCGGTGCAGGCCGGCGCGCTGGGCAGCTATGCGCTGTTCGGCATGATGTTCGGCGCCTTCGTCTTCGGCCCGCTGGCCGACCGCATCGGCCGCAAGAAGGGCGTGGCGATCAGCTTCGTGCTCTTCAGCGTCTCCACCTTCCTGAGCGGCTTTGCCACTTCGCCCGGTGAGTTTGGCATTTTCCGTTTCCTCGCCGGCCTCGGCTGTGGCGGTCTGATGCCCAATGCCGTGGCGCTGATGAATGAATACGCGCCCAAGCGCCTGCGCAGTACCTTGGTGGCCATCATGTTCAGCGGCTACTCGCTGGGCGGCGTGCTGTGCGCGGGCCTGGGTATCTGGATGCTGCCCAACTTCGGCTGGCAATCGATGTTCTTTGCCGCGGCCGTACCGCTGGTGCTGCTGCCGGTGATCCTGTGGAAGCTGCCGGAATCGGTCGGCTTCCTGCTGCGTGCGGGCAAGCAGGAGCAGGCCCGTGCCATGCTGGCGCAGGTCGCTCCGCAAGCGGTGCTGGGTGCCGATGTGCAGCTGGTGCAGAGTGATGCCAAGGGCTCTGGCGCGCCGATGCTGGACTTGTTCAAGCAGGAGCGCACCCTCGGCACGCTGATGATCTGGGTTGCCTTCTTCTGCTGCCTGCTGATGGTCTATGCGCTCGGTTCGTGGCTGCCCAAGCTGATGGCCAGCGCCGGTTACAGCCTGGGGTCGTCGCTGTCCTTCCTGCTGGCGCTCAACTTCGGCGGCGTGGTCGGCGCCATCGGCGGCGGCTGGCTGGGAGACCGCTTTACCTTGCCCAAGGTGGTGGTGAGTTTCTTCGCGGTCGGCACGGTGGCCATTGCGTTGCTCGGCTTCAACAGCCCGACCCCGGTGCTGTACCTGCTCATCATCGTGGCCGGTGCCACGACCATCGGCACGCAGATCCTGCTGTATGCCAATACGGCCCAGTTCTATCCGCTGGCGATCCGCTCCACGGGTCTCGGCTGGGCTTCCGGTGTGGGCCGCTCGGGCGCCATCGTCGGTCCCCTGCTGGGCGGTGCATTGATGGCGGCCGCGCTGCCGCTGAAGATGAATTTCCTGGTGTTCGCCGTGCCGGGACTGGTCGCTGCATTGGCCATCGGCATCTTCCTGCTGCGCTATCGTCATGGCCAGCGTGCCGTGGCAGCGGAGACTGCGCCGACCGTGACCGCCACGCCGATCTCGCGCAGCGTTTAAGATCGTAGCCGGTCAAGCCGGTCCGGCACCTGGCGGAGCGATCCACGGGTGCCGGACCTTTCGTGCGTTCGTGTAGTTGCATTTCGCAAGGAAGCTTCGATGGTTCAACGACAAGGCTCGCTCACTGCGTGGGTGGCGGGTTTTCTGGCAGTCCTGATTTCCTATGCCGGTCCGCTGGTGATTTTCGTGCAGGCGGCCCATGCGGGCCAGGTGCCGCAATCACAACTGGTGTCCTGGGTGTGGGGCATCTCCATGGGGGCGGGCGTGAGCGGCCTGCTGCTGAGCTGGTGGTTCAGGATGCCCATCATCACGGCCTGGTCAGCACCGGGGACGGCGCTGCTGCTGAGCCTTTTTCCCGGAGTGGGCATGCCGGAAGTGGTAGGGGCCTACCTGATGGCGGCCGTGATCCTGATCGTCATCGGCGTGACCGGCTGCTTTGAAAAAATTCTCGCCTTCATCCCCAAGGGCATTGCGGCCGGCATGATGGCCGGCATCCTGTTCCAGTTCGGGGTGCAGGCCTTTCGCTCCAGCGTGGGCGCGCCGCTGATGGTGTTTGCCATGCTGGCCGCCTATCTCGCAGGCCGCCGCTGGTGGCCGCGCTATGGCATCGTGGTGGTGGCACTGACCGGGCTTGCGGTGGCCTTTGCCGGCGGCCGCACCGAACTGGGTGCCCTGCATCTGGAACTGGCGCAGCCGGTCTTCATCGCTCCGCACTTCAGCGTCGGCATGTTCTTCAGCCTGACCGTGCCGCTGGTGCTGGTGAGCCTGACCGGCCAGTTCCTGCCGGGCATGGCGGTGCTGCAACTGGCGGGCTACCATCCGCCCACGCGCGCCGTGGTCACCGGCACTGCGCTGGCCTCGCTGCTGACGGCCTGCTTCGGCGGCATCACCATCGTGCTGGCGGCCATCACGGCCGCGCTCTGTACCGGCAAGGATGCGCATCCGGAACCGGGCCGGCGCTACATCGCCGGTATTGCCAATGGCGTGTTCTATCTCATCGGCGGCACCTTTGCGGCGTCCATCGTGACGCTGTTTGCCGCCTTTCCCAAGGAACTGATCGCGGCCTTGGCCGGACTCGCACTGATCGGTGCCATCGTGTCCAACATCCGCCTCATGAGCGAGGACGGCAACCATGCCGAGCCTGCCGTCATCACCTTTCTCGCTACTGCGTCCGGCATGACCCTGTTCGGACTGGGCGCGGCTTTCTGGGGCGTGGTCATCGGCATGGCCGCGCACTGGCTGATCGGCCGTCCCGCGCAGAAAAAATGAAAAACATGGAGCCCCCCCGATGACCCCTCAGCATGATTCCTTCGACCCGCTCGCCAGCGAAGTCCTGGCCGTGGTGCCGGGCCGTGCGCATGACCTGGCACGCCTGCGCGTGCTGGCACAAGTGCAGGCCGCGCCGACCGTGACGGTGGTCGGCAAGTATAACCACGGCAAGAGCCGCCTGCTCAACGAACTGATGGGGCGCGACGTGTTTGCGGTGGCCGACCGGCGCGAGACGGTCACGCTGTCCGAACACCATCACGCCGAACTGCGCTGGCTGGATGCGCCGGGGCTGGACGCCGACGTCGCCCTGCAGGATGACAGCCATGCCCAGGAAGCCACCTGGCTGCAGGCCGATGTGCGCCTGTTCGTGCATGCGGCCAAGGAAGGCGAACTGGATGCGGCCGAACGCCATCTGCTGCAGGCCCTGCGCGAAGACCAGCAGCGCACGCGGCGGCAGACGCTGTTCGTGCTCACGCAGGTGGACCAGATGAGCGATGACGAGCAACTGGCCAAGGTCAGCGCCGCCATCTCTGCCCAGGCACCGGGGCTCACGCTGTATCCGGTGTCGTCGACGCGACACCGCAGTGGCGTGGAAGGCGGCAAGTCGCTGCTGCTGCAGCGTAGCGGCATTCCGGCGCTGCAGGCCTTGCTGCGTGACGTGGTGGAGCAGGTGCCGGGCGCGCGCCGACATGAACGCCATCTGCTCTTCACCGAGATCGGCCAGCAGGTACGGCAGCAACAAGCTGCGCTGGAGAGCGGGCTGCAAACGCTGCGCCAGCGCCAGCAGCAGCAACGCCAGGATTTCGAGCAAGGGCTGCAGGCCGTGCTGGAAAAAGTGCATCAGGATCTGCTGCCGATCGTCGAGTTTCAGGGGGACGATCCCGCGCTGGTACCCGATACCGCCGCCGACGAATTCAAGCTCACCGCCGGCAAGCGCGAGCGGGCGCGCATTCACGTCGCTTATTCACGCGCCTGCATCGCCATTCGTGCGCACCTGATCCAGCATGGCGTGGAAGGTCTGCCGGCCAGCCAGCAGACCTCGGTGGCCAGCCTCGATACCGTGATGGTGGCGGTGCTGGGCATCTCCATCAAATACCGCGCCGACCTGCGCCGCCGTTTCTGTGAACCGGCAGGGCAGGCGCAATTGAAAGAGGCCTTCCTGCACTACTACGAACTGTCGGAAGACCGCCAGGCGCTGCAACAGCAGATCGCCATCGGCCAGGCCGAGCTGCACGCGCACCAACGCGCGCAGCAGGCGCTGGCACGGCTGCGCGAAGGAGAGGGCGCATGAGTCGCGAAGAACAGCGTTTCATCGACTCCATCGGCCGCACCGGCCAGGGCGAGGCCGACCTGCAGCCGGTGCTGTCTGCATTGCGTGATTGGCTCGTGGCGCTGGCGCAGGCCTTTGAAGCTGCCCCGCTGCCGGCCAGCGGTCTGCAGTCGGCCAGCCCCATGGCGCGCCGTATGGCCGCCTTGCACGAAGAGCGGATCCACCAGGCGCGCTGCCGCGAGGAGCAATGGGTTGCCCTCGCTCCCGCCCGTGCGCTGGCCCAGCGTTTCGAGGGCAAGCTCATGCTGCTGGTGTTCGGCAAGTTCAATGCCGGTAAAAGCTCGCTATGCAACTTTCTCGCGCAACGCTTCCGCGAGCGCCAGCAGGCGGTGCAGTATTTCCATCTGCAGGACGGGGCGCTGGTGGAGAGTGAAGATCCTTTCCATGAAGGCGCTACCGAAACCACGGCGCGCCTGCAGGGCGTCTGCCTGGGTGACGGGCTGGTGCTGCTGGACACTCCCGGCCTGCATTCGGCCACCGGCGAGAATGCGGCGCTCACGCAGCGCTTCCTCGACAGCGCCGATGCGGTGCTGTGGCTGACCAGTTCGACTTCGCCCGGACAGGTGCAGGAACTCGATGAACTGGCGCGCGAACTGCGCCGTGGCAAGCCGCTGCTGCCGGTGCTCACGCGCAGCGACGTCATCGATGAGGATGAGGTGGATGGCCAGATCGTCAAATGCCTGCGCAACAAATCCGATGCCAACCGCGCCGACCAGGAAGCCGACGTCCGTGCCCGCGCCGCCGACAAGTTGCAATCGCTGGGTGTGGCGCTGCATCAGCTGAAGGCCCCCGTGTCGGTGTCCGCCTATGTGGCCCGCACGGCCGGTGCGGATGCCGAAACGATGCGCGGTGCCGGTTTCGAACGCCTGTATGCCGCACTGTCGGACCTGCTGGCACCGGCCCTGGCCTATCGCGACCGCAAGCCGGCCGAAGTTCTGCTGCACCATCTGCAGGAAGCGGTACTGGCCCCTCTGCAAGGGCAGACCTTGCCCGCGCTGGGGGGCTTGCAGCAGTTGGTGCAGAGCGAACTGCAAGCACTGCCCGCCAGTCGCGCACGCATCGTCCAACTGGCCTGGCGCGAGGTGATGCCGGGCCTGCCGGCCTTGCTGGAGCAGCACGCCGGCACGGGCGATGTGGACACTGTACTGGCCAGCCTGCAAGCATCACTGATGCACGCCTTCGAGCGCCACGCGCGCGCCGTACTGGACAGCCATGTGCTGTCCGCACCGGCCCCGGTGGCGCTGGTCCTGCCTGCGGGCAGCGGCTATGAACGCATTGCCGACGATTTGCCGCCGTCCTACGAGAAACTGTACGACGTGCTGGGCCAAAGCGTACTGGCCACCCTGGAAGAACTGGCCGATGAAGTGGCAGGGTACTGTACTGCCCGGTTGGCGGCACTGTCTGATGCGGTGTCCGTGCAGCGGGCTCTCATCGATGAGCACGGGCGGCGGCTGGCGCAGCTGGAAGACACGTTGCGCTGTGTGCCGGAAGGCATGGCCGCACGCTGAGGCGGCCGACCGGGCAGGGGAGCGTTGGCTTGCGCGTGGGCAAGGTCTGCTGCGACGTCAGTGCTCAGGAATCTTTTGTGGTGTTAAGGATCCCTTAATTTTGCGGACCTACAGTAAAGCATCGGCGGCCAGCTCAGCATTGGCGACCGCCGACGCTCCGCCATGGAGCGGCAGCGCTTTCATCCTGAACCACGACAAGGAGCCATCATGGACATCAACAAGATCACCGCCATCAGCGCCATCGTCTTCGGCCTCGCCGGCATGGCGGCACCCCTGACCCACGCCCAGGACATGCAGGGCACGGTCACCTACATGAACGGCGGCATCGGTGCCGGCGAGCAGGCCAAGCTGCGTGAATCGGCCAAGGACTACAACCTGCGCCTGCTGTTCTCGGAAGCCAAGGACGGCGCCTACGTCAGCAACGTCAAGCTGGACGTGGCCGACCTTCACGGCAAGAGCGTCTTCAGCCTGGCCACCGCCGGTCCCATGACCAACCTCAAGCTGCCCAAGGGCGAATACGAAATCACCGCCGTCTACAACGGCGTCAAGAAGACCACCAAGGTCAGCGTGGGTGAGAAGCCCGTTTCGCTGAGCTTCAACTGGGCGCATCAGGACAACTGAGTCCCGGCGCATTCATCGGCCAGTCATTGGCCATCCGTCGGTCATTTCCAGACCGTCGACCCAGTCCCTCCGAACCTCACCCATAGCCCGCCTCGCTGAGCGGGCTATGGGTACTTGCGCGCGGTCTGCCAAGGCGCGAGAAGAATGACATTTTTGTCATTGAAATGTCATTCGAATGACGTTTCGGCTTGCCTAGAATCAGGCTCCCCCTTCAAAAATCGTCTTTCAGGACCATATCTCATGATCAACACAACTCTGCCCCGTCTCCTCCGTGGCGCGCTGATCCCGGCGCTGCTTGCCAGTTATCTGATCGGGTCGTCGGCCATGGCGCAGACGCCGCCGCAGGTCGGCATTCGCGGCAGCATCGTCTCGGTCGGCAAGGATCAGCTGGTGGTCAAGACCAACAAGGGGGCCGAGCAGAACGTGGCCCTCGACAAGGACACCCGCGTGGCCGCCATTTCGATTGCCGACATCAACGACATCAAGCCCGGCAGCTACATCGGCGCGGCCGGCATCCCGCAGCCGGATGGCTCCCAGAAGGCGCTGGAAGTGCATGTCTTCCCGCCCGCCATGGCCGGTACCGGCGACGGCCATCGCCCGTTCGACCTGGCGCCCAACAGCACCATGACCAATGGCACCGTGGGTGACGTGGTGGCCAGCCAGGGCCGCACCCTCACCCTGAAATACAAGGGCGGCGAGAAGAAGATCGTGGTGCCCGAGGATGTGCCCGTGGTCAGCATCGAAGCCGGTGATCGCTCGCTCTTGGTCGCAGGCGTGAAGGTAGTAGTGCGCGCCCGCAAGAACGCCGATGGCAGCCTGACCGCCAACAGCGTGAGCGCCGGCAAGAACGGCATCACCCCGCCGATGTAAGCAGGTGCCGCGATGCCCCGTTCACCCGTTCTTCATCCGCTGGCCGTGCGCATTGCCCACTGGCTCAATGCCGTGGCCATCGCCTGCATGATCAGCAGTGGCTGGGGCATCTACAACGCCTCGCCCATCTTCGGCTTCAAGTTCGCTCCCTGGATGACCCTGGGCGGTTGGCTGGGCGGCGCCATCGCCTGGCACTTCGCGGCGATGTGGCTGCTGGTGGCCAATGGCCTGTTCTACCTGCTGTATGGCAGCTTCAGCGGCCACTTCCGCCGCCACCTGCTGCCGCTGCGCGCGGCCGATGTGGTCAGCGACGCGGTGCAGGCCATGCGCTTTCGCCTGCCGCATCAGCCCGGCGTCTACAACGCCGTGCAGAAGCTGCTGTACTGGGCGGTGATCCTGCTGGGCATCCTGGTGGTGCTGTCGGGTCTGGCGCTGTGGAAGCCGGTGCAGCTGGACTGGCTGGCCGATCTCTTCGGCGGCTTCGACTTTGCGCGCAAGGTGCATTTCGCCGCGATGGCCGGGATTGCTGGCTTCGTGGTGGTACACGTGGCCCTGGTGGCCATCGTTCCCAAGACCCTCATCCCGATGTTCACCGGAGGCCGTGATCACGAGGCCAATGCATCATGAAAGACAAGGAAGACATCAAACCGCCACGTCCGGAGGAGGCCGGCAAGATCCTGCTGGCCGACCATCGCCCGGCCCTGCTGAACGTGCAGCGCCGCCTCATGCTGCGCTCGGCGCTCTCGGTGGGGGCGCTGTCCATGCTGTCGGGCTGCGACCTGCAGGACAACGACAGCGTGGACAAGGTCCTGTGGGCCATGTCGCGCTGGAATGACCGGGTGCAGGCATTGCTGTTCCGCAGCCAGAAACTGGCACCGACCTATGCGGCCAGCCAGATCACCAATCCGTTTCCCTTCAACGCCTTCTATGACGAGTTCAACGCGCCCGACATCGATGGCAGCGACTGGAAGCTGGAAGTCTCTGGCCTGGTCAGCGACAAGCGCAGCTGGACCCTGGAGCGCCTGCGCGCACTGCCGCAGGCGGCGCAGATCACGCGCCACATCTGCATCGAAGGATGGAGCGCCATCGGCCAATGGTCGGGCGTGCCGCTGAGCTTGTTCCTGCAGGCGGTCGGCGCGGATCTCACGGCGAAATACGTGGGCTTCAAATGTGCGGACCGCTATTACTCCAGCCTGGACATGCCCACGGCGCTGCATCCGCAGACCATCCTGGCGCTGGACTTCGGCAAGGAGGCGCTGCCCACGCAATACGGCTATCCCCTGAAGGTACGTGTGCCGACCAAGCTGGGCTTCAAGAATCCCAAGCATGTGGTGGCCATCTTCGTGAGCAACCAGAACCCGGGCGGCTATTGGGAAGACCAGGGCTACAACTGGTTCAGCGGTATCTGAAGCGCGGATTCCCCAAGACGGAATCCGGACGGCGGAAACCGGGCGGCAGATCAGCCCCGGTTCTGCCGGAGTCGTTGCAGATCTTCCGGCGTATCGACATCCGCAAAAATCCCCGCATCCTCCACCGCAATCTCGACCAGCGCCGGGCTCTCCAGCAAAGCCCGCGCACCGCGATCTCCCTGCAGTGACAGCAAGGCCGGCAGGTGCGACTGCGCAAAACCGGCCGGATTGCCGCGCCGCCCCTGCATCACCGGCACCACCATCGATGCCCCCGCCGCCAGCACATCGCGCAAGCGCCGCACGGTGTCCGGCTGCACGCGCGGCATGTCGGCCAGCGCCACCAGCCATGCCGACGCATCAGCGCTCTGCTGCAGACCGCATCGCAACGACGCGCTCATCTCGCGCGGCCCATTGTTATCGGTCATGCAGACCGTACAGCCCAGCGCACGCAGCGCATCGGCCAGCGGTCCTTCTCCATGGACCACGGCCAGCACCGGCATCACTTCCAGCAAGGCTGCAGCCGTAGCGGTGGCCACGATGCCGGGGCGGCCATCGTGATGGACGAAGGGCTGCAAGAGTTTTTCTTCGTGCGCGCCGAAGCGGCTACCCCGGCCGGCGGCCAGCAGCAGGGCGATGGGTGGGGAGAGTGTGGACATGGTGCAGCAGGTATCCCGAAACGCGAAGGCAAGCGGCCATTGTGCCCAAGTTTGGTCCGCTGCGTGGCCAAGGATGAGCCGGACTATGGTTGACGTACCAACAACGTCCGGTCCACGCCGCGCGCCATCGCATGAGGGCCACAGATCCTAATGTTTTAAATTGCATAATGTTTCCACCCGGCCAGTTTGAGGCTATCCTTGTCCGGCAAGGGTTTGCGGGCTTGCGTTGCCGAATTGGCATACCACGTTTCTGCATTTTGATATGGTCGCGATGGCAGCGGGCTCCTAGAATCGAGCGCATGCAAGGCGGCCTTGCCATTTGGCAATCGCTGGCATCGGTCTTGCTGGGGTAGCAGGGGCATCAGGGGGCAAGCCGGACGGTCGGGGAAAGTCCGTCTACGGGGCGCCATACACAACATGGTTGGGATGGAAAGAAGCAATGATCAAGAACATACGTATCGGCTCGCGCCTGGGGGCGGGTTTTGCCGTGGTGCTGGTGTTTTCCATGGTGGTCGCCGCCGTCGGCATCTGGCGGCTCAAGACGGTCGCGCAGCAGACCCGGCAGATGATGGACGTGCCGCTGAAGACCGAACGGCTGGTGTCGCAATGGAACACGCTGCTGCTCATCGCGATCCAGCGCACCACCACCGTGGTCAAGAGCCGCGATCCCGAACTGGAAGCCTTCCTCGCCAAGGAGGCTGCGGCTTCCAGCAAGGAATCCGCGCAGACCCTGAAGGACGTGGAGCAGCTGCTCACCAGTGAGGAAGAGAAGAAGCTGTTCGCGGCCATCAACGCGGCGCGCAAGCAGTTCCTCGCCATCCGCGACCAGATCTACGCGGCCAAGAAGGAGGGCGATGCGGCCAAGGTGGATCAGCTCTACCAGCAGCAATACGTCGGCATCGCCAACAACACCCAGGGCGCGATGCGGTCCCTGCTGGATTTCGAACGCGCCCGCATCGATGAAATCTCCGCCGACATCCAGCAGGATGCGGCCAGCAGCCAGTGGCAGATCTTTGCACTGGAAGCCGTGATCCTGGCCTGCGGCATCGCCTTCGCACTGCTGCTCACGCGCAGCATCACGCGGCCGGTACATGCGGCGCTGGCCATCTCGCAGCGTGTGGCCGCCGGTGACCTGACCTCGCGCGCCCAGCCCATGGGCCAGGATGAACTGGGCCAGCTGGTGACCTCGCTGCAAGGCATGAGCGAGCGCCTGCATGGCGTGGTCTCCACCGTGCGCCTGGGGGCCGACAGCATTGCCGTGGCCTCGGGTGAAATCGCCAACGGCAACCTCGACCTCTCGGCCCGCACCGAAGAGCAGGCCGGTGCGCTGGAAGAAACCGCCGCCTCCATCGAGCAGCTCACGTCCAGCGTACGCACCAATTCCGAGAACGCGCATCAGGCCAATGACCTGGTCAAGTCGGCGGCTTCCATTGCGGGGCAGGGCGGGCAGGTGATGCAGGAGCTCATCGACACCATGGGCAACATCAACAGCTCCTCGCGCAAGATCGTCGACATCATCGGCGTGATTGATGGCATCGCTTTCCAGACCAACATCCTCGCGCTCAATGCAGCTGTGGAAGCGGCGCGTGCGGGCGAGCAGGGGCGCGGTTTCGCGGTGGTGGCTTCGGAAGTGCGCGCCCTGGCGCAGCGCTCGGCCTCGGCCGCCAAGGAGATCAAGCAGCTCATCGATGATTCGGTCTCCAAGGTCGATGCCGGCAGTGAACTGGTGGAGCGCGCCGGCAAGACCATGCAGGAAGTGGTCGGCAGCGTGCAGGGCGCGCATGCGCTGGTGGGCGACATCAGCACCGCCAGCCGCGAGCAGGCCGAAGGCATTCATCAGGTGAATCAGGCGGTGAGCCAGATGGATGGCGTGACCCAGCAGAATGCGGCGCTGGTGGAACAGGCGGCCGCAGCGGCGAAATCGCTGGAAGACCAGGCGGCGCAATTGAAGCGGGCAGTGGCTTTCTTCGCCTTGCAGGCGGCATAAGCCAATCGCACAACGGCGGATATCGAAAAGGGCCGCAGCGTGCTGCGGCCCTATTCATGCAGGCTCGGGAACGATCAGCAAGGATCAGAAAGAATCAGGCCGCCTTGAGAAATTCCGGCCCGAAATCCATCAGCACGTCGCGCACCAGCGTGGCCGTGCTCTGGCAGCCCAGCTTGTCCTTGACGCTGGCGCGATGCACGTCCACCGTCTTGACGCTGATGTTGAGGTCGCGTGCGATGAGCTTGCTGGACTGGCCCATGATGACCTTCTCCAGGATCTCGCGTTCACGTGCGGTGAGGGTCTTCAGGCGCGCCTTGAGCTGCTGGCGGCGCTCGCGGGCCTGCATGTTGCCGGCCACGTTCTTGAGCGTCATCTGGATGCGTTCCAGCATCTGCTGCGAGTTGTAGGGTTTTTCCAGGAAGTCGACCGCGCCATTGTGCAGGGCGCGCACCGACATGGGGATGTCGCCATGGCCCGAGACGAAGATCACGGGGATGTCGGCCCCGATTTCCTTCAGGCGATCCTGCAGCTGGAAGCCGCTGATTTCAGGCATGCGCACGTCCAGGATCAGGCAGGACAGGCTGTTGGCGTCATAGGCCTTGAGAAAGGCCTCGGGTCCATCGAAGCATTCGGTCCGGATATTGACCGAGCTCAGCAGCCAGGCCAGCGAAGTCCGAACGGCTTCGTCATCATCGACGATGTAGACCACCGGCGGGTTGGTTTCCATCTGCACTCCTCGTCTCGTCAAAATGGAGCCGGCTTGCACCGGCGCTATTTCCGACCCTCTCGATTTCTTGATGGACTGGTCGGCACAAATCAAAACGTCATGCTTTGACTTATGCAAAAAACAGGCCTGAAATTCTTGGGATCAGCGACACTGTAACACCCCCGTCCTGACGATGGTCTAGGTATTTTTACCTAGATCGTCTGCCGCAATCCCCTGTGGGGCGGGCATGTGGCACGGATTGCCTGCACCATGGGCATGCCTTAACCTGCTCTCATCGAACGCCGTGCTTCATCGGCGTGCATAACAGGGAGATCCCATGAGCAGCACTGCCATTCAAAAAGAAACGCCATCCGCACCCGTGGTGCGCGCCCCCCTTGCTGCCGAGCAACTGGAATTCCGCAATGCCATGGCGCACCTGCCGGCGGCGGTATCCATCATCACCACCGATGGTGAAGGCGGCCGCTGCGGCATCACCGCCTCGGCCGTCTGCTCGGTGACCGATACGCCGCCCACGATCCTGGTCTGCATCAATCGCGGCAGTGCCATGCATGACGTGTTCAAGAAGAATGGCCGCCTGTGCGTGAACGTGCTCTCGGATGAGCTGGAACAGCTGGCCATGCACTTCTCCGGTGCCACCAAGGTTCCGATGGAAGAGCGTTTCGGCTGGGATATCTGGGAAGCACCGGGCGAACTGGGGCAGCCGGTACTGGCCGATGCGCTGGTCAAGCTGCAGGGGCGCATCCGCGAATTCAAGGAAGTGGGCACGCACTCGGTGATGTTCGTGGAGCTGGCCGAGGTCGAGGTCAACGAGAAGAAGGATAGCCTCATTTATTTCAATCGGCTGTTTCACAAGGTCAAGCGTACGGCGCTCTGAGATTCTTTCCTTGGAGTTAAAGATGAATGCCGTTCAGCGCAATGCTGAACGGCATTCATGCTTTGCGGGGGTGTTTTTTCGTTTTAAAAAACCGTTCGGACTGAGTAGCCGCGCAGCGGCGTATCGAAGACGCTCCGGTGTGTGCGCCTTCGATACGCGGCGAAGCCGCTACTCAGTCCGAACGGAATGAGTTAGACGTCAGTGAGACTGTCAGAGATCCAGCACCAGCATCCCCGACCTGGCCCTTGAGACACAGGTACAAATCTGGTCATTGGCCGCCTTCTCCTTCTTGGAGAGGCAATTGTCGCGATGATCCGGCTCGCCCTCCAGCAGCGGCACCACGCAGGTCCCGCAGATGCCTTCGCGGCAGGAGGTATCGATGACGATGCCCTCGCGCGCCAGGATGTCGACGATGGGAATGCCCACCGGAATCTGCACCACCTTGCCCGAGCTGGCCAGCTTCACTTCGAAGGCACCATCGCCACCGCCAGCACCCTGCGCAGGAGCAGCAGGGGCCACCGGTGCAGCAAAGTGCTCCAGATGAATCGCCTCCTCGCTGCGGCTGGCTGCTGCGCACTTGACCACCGCATCCATGAAGGGAGCGGGGCCGCAGGTATAGACGTGGGCGTCCTTGCTGCCGGCTTCGAGGCACACCGTGAGGTAATGCTCCATCTGCGCCGGCATGACCGCATAGTGGAAACGCACCTGCGCGGCGAAGGGTGCGTTCTCCAGCAGATCGGCAAAGGCCGCATGCTCGCGTGCGCGCACGAAGTAATGCAGTGTGAAGGGCTTCTGTTCGGCCCACAGGCGATAGGCCATCGCCAGCAGCGGCGTCACGCCGATGCCCGCGCCGAAGAGCAGGTGCTCCGGTGCGCTGGCATCGAGGGCGAAGAGGTTGCGCGGCGTGCCCACTTCCAGTTCCATGCCCGGCTTGACCGCATCATGCAAGGCCGCCGAGCCGCCACGCGACGCCGGTTCGCGCTTGACCGCGATGGTGTAGCCGCAACGGTCTTCCAGCGGACCGCACAGCGAGTATTGGCGCATGATCCCGGTCGGCCCGGTGACGTCGACGTGGGCCCCCGGCTCGTAAGCCGGCAGCGGGGCGCCATCGGCGCGCACCAGGCGGAAGGAACGGATGTCGCCGGTTTCATCGGTGAGGGTGTCTACGATCAGTTTCATGAGGCCAATACTCGTCGGTTCATTTCAATTGCGAATGTGCGGTGCGTCAGCTCAGAGCAGGAAGCCCAGCGCGTTGAGGCTGTCCATGGAGTTGATCAGGCGGATCACCTTCTGCTCGATCTTCGGACCCTGGGGCGTGAAGCGCAGGCGATGGGTGACGTTGGCCACGAACATCGTGTGCTGCTGGCGCTTGTAGCCCACCAGGACCTGGGCCGAGGTGATCTCCACCAGCTCCTCCGACAGGTGCACCGGCACGAAGCGCGACACGGTGCGTACGGTCGCTGCCGCATCCACGGCCGACATCGCGTGGCCCGAAGTCAGGCGCTCGATGCGGATCTTGCGCATGTGGGCATTGTCGTAGGCGTAGTTCAGTGAGGCCGCGTAGTCGGTGGTGTCGGGATCGATGGGCACCACGTAGTAACCATCTTCGGTCCACAGGGCTTGCCAGGCGGCATAGTCCTTTTTGTCCAGAAGTTCAGCTTCTTTCCAGATGAAGGCGATGGCACGCGCCATGGGCGCGGGGATGCCTTGCAGGGTGTCGTGTTGGTTCATATCGGTCATTTCTCCATCATCTTTTTCCACATGGCATAGGCTTCGCGCATGCCGGT
This sequence comes from Herbaspirillum sp. Her4, assembly GCF_057961335.1. Taxonomy (NCBI): domain Bacteria; kingdom Pseudomonadati; phylum Pseudomonadota; class Betaproteobacteria; order Burkholderiales; family Oxalobacteraceae; genus Herbaspirillum; species Herbaspirillum sp. Her4. Next base: position 2,550,308 of record NZ_CM176330.1, read on the forward strand.
TTCATCGGTCGAGTGCGACACCTTGTCGCCGTTGTCGTCCACCCACTCACGGTTCAGGCCGCGATTGACCAGGATGGGTGCATTGCGGCCAGCGTGCGAACCGGCCTGCACGCGTTCCCAGGCTTCGGCGTCATCGGGGCTGCCGAAACCGAACGGGCCCTGGAAGTGTTCGTGGATGCGCAGGCGTTCGCGGTTGGCGATCTCCGGTCCGCCATCCATGCCCAGGGCCACGTGGCGGATCTGGGTCTCACCGACCGACACCGGATGCAGCACCCGGAAGAAGGACATCGACATGGCCACGTTGGGGAACAGGTTCAGGTTGAAACCGGCGCCGTGCAGCGAGCGCACGATGCGGCGCACCTGTTCCGGCGGCATCGTCCTGGAGAGTTCTTCGGTGACGTGAGCGAAACGCTCCTGCAGTTGTTCGCTGCCATCGTCCACATCCAGGTCCACGTGTTCCGGCACCATGATCATGACGCTGTGACCATTGCCCAGCGAGCGGGTGATGGACTGGTCATCGGTCATGAAGGACAGCATCTCGGAAGTCTCTTCATCGACCGACGACAGGAAGGTCTTGTGCACCACCGGGAAGTGATAGCCGTCGGTGGTGTTTTCCAGCTGGATCTTCCAGTTGCCCTTGAAGCTGAACTTGTGCTCGCCCTGCACCTTCACGGGGAAGCCTGCGCCTTGCTTCATGAACAGGTCGATCCACTTCTTGGCATGGCCGAGGAAGTCCGACAGCGGTTCGATCTCCTGGTTGAAGGAGGCGAAGATCATGCCGTTGTAGCTCTCCGCACGCAGGCTCTGCAGCGGCAGGTCGGCCTTTTCGATGACGTCTTCGTAGCCTTCCGGATAGGGCAGGCCGCGCAGCTTGCCGTCCAGGCCATAGGACCAGCTGTGGTAGGGACAGGTAAAACCGGTGGCATTGCCCTTGTGCTTTTCGCACACGGTGGCGCCACGATGGCGGCAGCGGTTTTCCAGCACGTTGATCTTGCCGGTCTTGTCGCGCACCACGATCACCGGCTGGCGGCCGATCTGGGCAGTCTTGAAATCACCGGGATTCTTGATCTCGCTTTCATGCGCGACCCAGATCCAGGTCTTGTAGAAGATCTTGTCCATCTCCGCTTCGAAGATGGCCGGATCGGTGTAGAGCGAAGGATCCACCACCGCATCCTGTACCAGGTCGGCATAGGATGAATCGGTCTTGCGCGGGTGGAAGCGTAGCGGTGCGTTCATGGCTTTCTCCAGTGGCTTGCAGTCGTTGTCAGTGTTGATTGGGCGAGCTTGTCGGGGCAGTGCGTGTCAGGGGCGTTGGCTGAGTGCCTGTTCCAGATGCAGGCCCAGTGCGCAAATGCGTTCGTCATCGCCCTTGCGGCCGACCAGTTGCAGTCCGGCCTTGAGCGAGCTGCCGGCCATCGGCACCGGAATGCTCAGGGCCGGATGGCCGGACAGGTTGAAGGGCCGCACCAGCGAGGACAGCATCAGCACCGAGGCACCCTGGCGGATCGCTTCCAGTGTCGGCGGCAGCGACGGCAGCGTCGGCAGCAACAGCGCATCGGCGTCGGCCAGCGCGGCGTCGACTTCGGCGCTGAAGGCGGCACGCACGGCTTCGGCCTGGGCCACCGCGTCATCGGTGGTGGCGGCGGCGGCCGAGAGGCGCTTCTCGATGTCGGCACCCAGTTTGCCCAGGCCGAGCAGGTGGCCGAAAGCGTCATGCGTCTCGCGATTGATGAGGGTCATGCCGGCCTCGAAGGCAGCGTGCATGTGATGCGGGGTCCAGGCATCGCCCGTCCACCCGCTGGCGGCGAAGGCCGCGGCGACGGCCTCTGCGATCACGGGATCGGCCTGCACCGTCACCAGTTTGACGCGGGCCTGTGCAAGCGCTGCGGTAGCGGCAGCGCGGTCGAAACCGGGTGCGATGCTGGCCATGGCGCTGATGATGAGATCCATGCTGCGCGCAAAGGGACCCACGCAATCCAGGCTGCTCACGGCCGGATAGGCTCCGGCGCGGCTGACGCGGCCAAAGGTCGGTTTGAAACCGATCACGCCGCAGCAGGCCGCGGGCAGGCGGATCGAGCCGCCGGTGTCGCTGCCGATGGACATGTCCACCAAGCCCGCGCCCACGGCCGAGGCCGAGCCGCTGGAGGAGCCACCGGTCATGCGGCTGGCGTCCTGCGGATTGACGGCGGTGCCGTTCCAGTCATTGATGCCGGTCATGCCGTAGGCCAGCTCGTGCATGTTGGCGCGGGCGGTGAGCTGCCAGCCGGCGTCGAGCAGCTTGCGAACCACGTCGGCGTGCGCTGCAGCCGGCGGCGCGTCGGCCAGGGCGGCGCTGCCGCCGCAAGTGGGCTGGCCGGCGATGTCGATGCAATCCTTGATGGCCACTGTCGGGCCGCTGCCACCGAGGTGAAAACGCGAGAGCAGGGCGTTGCCGGTGCCGGGGACGGTGCGTGCTGAAGTGTTGCTCATCCTGCCGCTCCCAGGCAGGCGATGCGCGCCTGCTGCTGCAGGGCGGCGAGGGCGGCCTGGCCATTGCGCTTGCGCGGCGTCGGCAGGGGAGATGAAGAAGTTGGCTGGGGGCTCATGGCGCATCCGTTCAAATGGGGCCGACCAGGCTGGCAATCCACGTCGGGCGCGGCATGCAGGCGGTTTCCTTGGCTGATGTGAAGCATTCTAAAAGTCGCCTTAAAATAGATCAAATTGATGTAAAATATTTTTCACATAAGCGGCATGGATAGTGATCGCCGCTTTCCTTGATGTGACTCATCGGGCCCAGGCCCCCGCGCGACCCCATCCGGAGACTGCTATGGCGACCTTCAACAACATGGACCTGAACCTGCTGCGGGTCTTCCAGGCCATTGCCGACGAACGCAGCTTGACCCTGGCCGGCAACCGCCTGCACCTGTCGCAGCCCGCCGTGAGCTATGCGCTCGGACGGCTGCGGCAGATCTTCGATGACCCGCTCTTCATCCGCACCAAGGAGGGCATGCAGCCAACGCCCGCCGCGCTGGAACTGTCCAAGCCCATCAACCGCGCGCTGCAGGCGGTGCAGGATGCGCTGCGCTATACCGAGCGCTTCGACCCGGCCGCCAGTACGCGCGTCTTCCGCGCCTCGATGACGGACGTGGCCGAGATGATGTTCCTGCCGCAACTCTGCGAACTGCTGACCGCGCAGGCCCCGCAGACGCGCCTGCAGGTGGAGCAGGTGCCGCCGGCGCATCTGGAAGAAGCGCTGCGCACCGGCCAGCTCGACTTCGCCTTCGGCAACCTGCCCGCGCTCAAGGCGGTGACCTGTCATGAACTGCTGTTCCGCGAAACCTATGTCTGCATGATGCGCAAGCGTCCGGCCCTGCCTGCGCGTGAACAATTGGCGCTCGACGAATTCCTGGCGCTCTCGCACGTCCTGGTCGAGTCGGCCGAGAGCAGCCATCACCAGGTCGAGAATTCCTTCCGCAATCTCGGCGTGCAGCGCAAGATCAGCCTGTCGATCCCGCACTTCACCGTGCTGCCGCGCATCCTCGGCAAATCCGATCTGGTGGCCACCGTCCCGGCGCGCATCGCCAAGCTTTTCCACAGCGAGCACCCGGACGTATTCCTCTCCTACGAACTGCCGGTCAAGCTGCCGGCGGTGGACATCACCTTGCACTGGCATCCGGCCTTCGATGCCGACGCCGGCAATACCTGGCTGCGCCAGATCGTCATCGACATGCTGCAGAGCTACGGCCGCAGCAGCTGATCCATTGCGCCGGAAAGCAGAAGGCCCGCCAACGCGGCGGGCCGTTCTCCCTGCCTGCGGGAAGACCACCGGATGTCGGCGGCGGCCTTCCCTCCTCAAGTAGCCCGTGCTCAGAAGCGGTGACGCATGCCCAGGCGCAGCGCGCTCTGGTTGCCGGTCGACGACTGGATGCCGCCACCGAAGACCGGATACGCGTTGTAGCCCTTGTCGCGGTCATAGACGGCGCCCACGTACAGGTCGGTACGTTTGGAGATCTTGTAGTCCACCGTCGCCACCAGTGCCTGGGCATTGCCCACACCCTGGTTGCGCTTCTGGAACTGGTAAGCGGCAGCCAGATCCCACAGCGGTGTCAATGCATAGACCGTGCCCAGTTCATAGGTGGTGGCCTTGGCATTGGTGTCGGTGTTCTTGACCTGGGTGATCACGCCGAACGGTGTGAAGGCACCGATCTGGTAGCGCGCACCGCCGCCATAGATGCGGGTGGCGGAAGCGCCGCTGCTGCTCTTGATGTCGGTGTAGGCGAGCGCGCCGCTGAAGGCACCGCTGTCGTACTGGCCGGTGGCGCTGACGGTGCGGCCGGCATTGTTGTTGCCGGCCACTTCACCGAGCCCGAGCATTGCGCCAAAGCTGAAACCGCCGAACTTGGCGCTGTTGACCTTGATGGAATTGTTGGTGCGGTCGCCGGCATAGATGTGGTTGTTCAGGGCCGTGCCGTGCGCGGCATCGGCATGCAGGCCCCAGCCGAAGGAGCCGGCCGGCGACAGTGCGCCCATCGCATACTGGCCACCGATGTTGGCCATGAAGTCGTACTGGCGACCCACGCTCAGCGCGCCCCAGTCCTTGCTGCCCAGGCCGACGAAGGACTGGCGGCCGAACAACAGACCGCCTTGTCCCAGGCTGCCGTCATCGGCACCGAAGCCGGTTTCCAGGGTGAAGAAGGCATTCAGGCCACCGCCCAGATCTTCCGTTCCCTTGAAGCCGATGCGGCTGCCCTGAGCGATGCCGCTGTCCATGCGCAGCAGCGACGCGCCGCCGCCGCCGGTCTTGGCGGCGTTGGAGTAATAGGTCAGGCCGAGATCGATCAGGCCATAGATGGAAACGCTGCTCTGTGCATGTGCCATCCCCGTGCCGGCCGCGAGCAAGGCGGCGGCCAGTAGTTTCTTCTTCATGTGACAAGGCTCCCTGTGGTGTTGCAGTGTGATGGTCGCGCTCTGCACCGGGTGAGGCCGATGCCGGGCGGCGAACGCAGCCGGTAGATGTGGAAGGTCTGCGTGGCGTGCATGACATGTCGTCATGTGGGGCCATCATAGGAAGCGCATTTGCGCCAGATCAAATTGATGCAGCGGATAGATGGAATAAGCCCGATTCATGCACCGGACAGATAAGTCGCCGACTCTCGAATCCGGTGCATGAATCGGCGCGATGACGGGATAATCGTGCAGAACTTCACCACGCGAGTGCGTGCGATCACCAAGGCGGCGCGTCGCCCGCGCGGACTAAAGGAATCCTTAGTTGTGGCGTTCCACCAACGGCAGCGTGAAGCAGAAACGCGTGCCGCAGCTTTCTCCGGGTTGTGCCCAGATATCGCCGCGATGGCGCGCAATGATGTTCTTGCACAGCGCCAATCCGATGCCGTTGCCGCTGACCTTGGAAGAAAAGAAGCCATCGAAAAGCCGTTCGCGGTGGCCGGCATCGATGCCGCGTCCCTCGTCGGCAACGGTCAGCAGGGCATTGCCGGCACTGCGCGCGGTGCTGATGCGCACATGCCTTGCGCCCTCGGGAAAGGCCATCATTTCCTCGATGGCGTTGAAGGCGAGATTCAAGATCACCTGGCCGATCAGCACCTTCTCGCAGCTCACCACCAGCGGCTGCGTACCCGGTTCGATGTGCAGGTGGACCTTGCCTTCGGCGGCCTTCATCTCGATGAACCAGCGCACTTCCTCCAGCACGGCGTTGAGGTCGATCAGGCCTTCGCTCTGCTCCAGCCGCACCACGTATTCGCGCACGCTCTTGATGATGGTGGCGGCATGGTCGACCTGGCGTCCGGCACTCTCCAGCCCCCACACGATCTGTCCGGCCTGTTCGCGCAGGGCCTCGCTCTGTTTGATGCGCAAGACCGAGCCTTCGAGGAAATTGCGGATCGCCGCCAGCGGCTGCGACAGCTCGTGCGCGATGGCGGTGGCCATCTCGCCCATGGCATTGTGGCGCGCCAGGTATTCCAGCGAGGCCTGGTCGCGGCGGCGCGCTTCCTCGGCTTCGACCTGGTCGGTGATGTCGTGGAAGTGCAGCAGGTGGCCCTTGAGGTCGTTCTCGATCTCGATGTAGCGGCACACCGCGTGATGCCAGCGCACCAGCCCATCCTTGCGCACGATCTGGTAGCGCAGCGGGAAGCTGATGGCATCCGGCAGCGCCAGCGTGAGCAGCTCCAGCAATTCGTCGCGCGAGTCGGGCAGGCATTGCTCGACGAAATTCTTCGGCGGGTTCTGGCCCGGCCGCACGCCCAGCAGTTTGCGGCCGGCGTCGCTCAGGTACTCGATGCCGCCATCCGAACGCAGCACCGTCACGCCTTCGTCGGAGTCCTGCATGAATTCCTTGAGGCGGCTCTCCAGCTTCTTCATCTCGCGCCGGATCTGTTCCTCGCGCGCAATATCGCGAAACTGCACCATGATCACGTCGCGCTCGGTCAGCGGCACCAGCGTGGCAATCGCCTCCGAGAGAATCTCGTCACCATTCTTGGCGCGGTAGCACCACTCGACCATGTTGCTGCCGTGGAGCACTGCATCGTGCAGCCACTTGCGGCCGATCTCGCGGCGGTATTCGTGCGACTGCCGGCTCATGTCAGGGGCTTTGAGCGGCAGCAGTTCTTCCAGCGTGAACCCCAGTACCTGGCAGGCCGAGGGATTGGCCCAGAGGATGGACTTGGTCTGAGCGTCATGCAGGATGATGCACATGGGCAGTGCTTCCATCATGCGGCGGAAATCGTCCAGCCCGAAGCGGATGCTGTCATCCGGCAGGGCAGGGGAAACTGGGGCAGCGGTTTGTTCTGGCATCGCTCGTCTCTGTCATCGCTTCATGATCTGCAGGACGGTGTTTCCTCCATGGATGAGTTCACGCATCGGAGGAAGCACTGGCGCTGCTTTGTGGAATGGCACTAGGGGATTTCTTTAGAAGGCTTCACCTATTCCCCTAAAAAAGCTGCAGCGCTCCCGATTGAACCGGGATACGCCGCTCCCTACACTCGACTTCATTCTGATGCAAGCCACCTGGAGAATGCAATGTCCGTGATGGAGAACCCGGCCGCGCTGGCCGCCCGTGAAGAAGATGCCCTGGTCCCGCTGCTGGCTGAGATCCGTGCGCGCCGCGAGGAATTCGCCGCGCAGCGTTTCGTGCCCAAGGATTTCATCGCGCAGTTGAAGAAGGCCGGTGTCTATCGCGCCGCCACCCCGCAATGCTTCGGCGGCAGCGGTCTCTCGCCGATGGGTTTCCTGCAGATGATCGAACGCATTTCCGTCGCCGATGCCTCGGTCGGCTGGGTCGCCAGTTTCGGTTCGGCCTCGGTCTATCTGGCCGCTCTGCCCAGGGAAACGCAAGCCAGGCTGTATGCCAAGGGGCCGGACCTGACCTTCGCCGGCGGCCTGTTCCCGCTGCAGCCGGCCGAGCAGATCGAGGGCGGCTGGATGGTCAATGGCACCTGGAAGTTCGCCAGCGGCTGCAAGGGCGCCGATGTGCTGGGCGTGGGCATCGGTGCGGCCGTACCGGGCCAGGCCGGTTCCAAGCCGCGCACCGCCGTGCTGCCGCCGGAGCAGGTCGAGATCATCGACAACTGGGACGTGATGGGACTGGTGGGTACCGGCAGCCATGACCTCAAGGTGAGCCAGCAATTCGTCTCCGAAGAATGGACCTTCATCCGTGGCGGCGTACCCACCATCGATGAACCGCTGTACCGCTATCCGACCATCGCCTATGCCGCGCAGGTGCTGGCCGTGGTGAACCTGGGCGTGGGACGCGCCGCCATCGACGAGATCAACCAGATGTCCGGTGGCCGTGTTGCCATTACCGGTGCGCCCAAGCTGGCCGACCGTTCCTATGTGCGCATCGAGGTCGCCAAGGCCGAAGCCAAGTTGCGTTCGGCGCGCGCCTTCCTCTATGACGCCACCAGCGAAGTCTGGAATTCCATCCTCGCCGGCAACCCCGTCACGCCCGAGCAGGTCAGCCTGCTGCGCCTGACCGCCGTGGAAATCGCCAAGGTCGGCAATGAAGTCACGCAGGCCATGTTCGGCCTGGCCGGCACCACCGCCATCTACAGCAACCACCCGCTGCAGCGCTACCTGCGCGATGCCGCCGTGGTCAAGCAGCACGCCTTCCTGGGCGAGGGCATCTATGACGGTGCCGGTGCAGTCACGCTGGGCGTGCCGCCGATGCCGGGCTTCCTGTAAGCCGCCGCGTCCTTTCTTTTTTCGATTTCAAGTTTTCAGTCCGGAGCCCTCATGAGCCAAGTCCCAAGCAATGATAAAGAACCGCTGCGCGTCCTCTTCTGTGTCGGCGTGACGCAAAACTTCTTCGACCTGCCCGCCACCGAGACCGGTCCGGTGTGGCAGGCCTATGGCCAGATGATGACGGCACTGGCCACCATGGACGGCATCAAGGTACTGGGCACCATGGACGATGATCGTCTCATGGTGGGCAAGTCCGACGATGCGCCGTGGACCTTCTACATCATGGCCGACGTGGCCGATCTCGATACGGTGGTGGCGGCCTGCAACCTGTTCCGCACCACCATGGTCGGTGAACACCGCCTGTGGAAGTACGGCAAGATCGAAGCCCGCGTGGGCCGCGCCCTGATCATCCAGGGCGCCTGATCATGGACAAGAAGATTGCCCTGGTCACCGGTGCCGCACGCGGCCTCGGTGAAAGCATCGCGCGCAAGATGCACGCCGCCGGCTACAAGGTGGCGCTGGCTGACATCGACCTGGAACAGGTCTCGGCAGTGGCCGCCAGTCTCGATGCCAGCGGTGCCACCGCCATGCCGCTGGCGCTGGACGTGCGCCGCAAGCCGGACTTCATCGCCGCCTGCGACGCCATCGAATTGCGCTGGGGCGGGGCGGCGGTGCTGGTCAACAATGCGGGCCGCTCGCGTGTGGCAGCGTTGATGGAGATCACTCCCGAGGAGTGGGACGAGGTCACCGCCATCAACATGAAAGGCACGTTTCTTGCGTGCCAGGTGTTCGGCAAACGCTTCGCCGATCGTGGCTACGGACGCATCATCAACATCGCCTCGCTGGCCGGGCAAAACGGCGGCACCGCCACCGGTGCGCACTATGCAGCGGCCAAGGGGGCGGTACTGACCCTGACCAAGGTATTTGCGCGTGAACTCGCAGGCGCCGGTGTGACCGTCAATGCCATCTCGCCGGGCCCGCTGGACCTGCCCATCGTGCGCGAGATCGTGCCGGCCGACAAGCTGGCCGCGACCATCGCCACCATTCCGGTCAAGACGCTGGGCGAACCCGATTTCATCGCCGATGCGGTGCTGCTGCTGGCTTCGCCCGATGCGGGTTCGGCCACCGGGGCCTGCCTCGACATCAACGGCGGGCTCTACATGCGTTGATGAAGATCGGCCTGGTGCCGATGCCAGATTGCTGTCCCAGATCGGTGGCGGCGTGGGGAAGCCCGCCATCATCTCAACCAACAAGGGAGAAACACATGCTGCACAAACGCCTGATTGCCACCGCCGCCACCGCCGTTCTGGCCGCTGCCGGAACCCTCGCCAGCGTCGCCGGCAATCCTGCCTTTGCCCAGGTCAAGATCGGGGTCGTGACCTCCTCCACCGGGCCGGTCTCGCTGGTGGGCATTCCGCAGAAGAACACCGTGCCGCTGCTGCCGGCCAAGGCCGGTGATCTGAAGATCGAATACATCTCGCTGGACGATGCCAGCGATCCGACCAAGTCGGTCACCGAAGTCAAGAAACTGATTGCCGAATACAACGTCGATGCCATCATCGGCCCCAGCGGTTCGCCCAATGCCATGGGCGTGATTTCCTTTGCGGCCGAAGCCGGCGTGCCGATGCTGGCCCCGGTGGGCACGGCGGCCGTGGTGCTGCCGATGACGGAGCAGAAGAAGTGGGTCTTCAAGACCACCCAGAATGATGACCTGATTGCCAGCGCGCTGGTGGCGCAGATGGTCAAGACCAAGGTCAAGACGGCCGGCTTCATCGCCGTCAACGATCCCTTCGGTGAGAACTGGGCCAAGGTCTTCACGGAGCTGGCAGCCAAGAACAACATCAAGATCGTGGCCAATGAGCGCTACCAGCGCACCGATACTTCGGTCACCGCGCAGACGCTCAAGATCGTCGCTGCCAATCCGGATGCCGTGCTGGTGGCGGCCCCGGGCGCGGCCACCGTGCTGCCGCAGACCACGCTGTTCGACCAGGGCTACAAGGGCAAGATCTACCAGACCCACGGAGCGGCCTTGCCGGCCTTCCTGCAGCTGGGCAAGAACAAGGTCGAGGGCACCATCCTGGCCGCGAGCCTGATGCTGGTACTGCCCGAGATCCCGGACAGCAATCCCTCCAAGAAGGTCGCCACCGAGTACATCGAGGCCTACAAGAAGATGTACAACACCGTGCCCGCCACCTTCGGTGCCAACGTGTATGACGCCGGCCTGCTGCTGGAGAAAGCCATTCCTGTGGCCGCGAAGAAGGCCAAGCCGGGCAGCAAGGAATTCCGCGCCGCCCTGCGCGATGCATTGGAAAGCACCAAGGAAGTGGTCGGCACCCAGGGCGTCTACAACATGAGCCCGGCGGACCACAGTGGTTTCGATGAACGTGGTCGTGAGCTCATCACCGTCAAGGGCGGCAACTGGACCCTGCTCAAGCCGTAAGGACCACGCCTGCTGCGCCGGTCCGGCCTCCACGCCGGGCGGGCGCAGTGTTCCACCCCCACCCGCATCCCGAACCTGGCGCGTCGTTCCCGGCTGGATGGCAGCGCGCGCCGGCTCCACAAGGAAGTCGCAATGAATCTCCAAATCGTGGCGCTGCTGGGACAGGACGGCATCACCAACGGTGCCATCTATGCGCTCTTGGCGCTGTCCATCGTCCTGGTCTTTACCGTCACCCGTATCCTCCTGATCCCGCAGGGCGAGTTCGTCTCCTTCGGCGCGCTCACCATGGGCATGATGCAGAACGGCCAACCGCTCACCGTCGCCTGGCTGCTGGTGGCCATGTGCCTGGGTGCCTGTGCCTTCGATCTCTACGACATGTGGCGTACCAGTCGCCGCCGCCCCAGCCTGTGGCTGCCGGCCAAGCTGGTGTATGCCGTGGTCGTGGCGGGACTGGCCCTGAATCTCAACTTCGCCACCTTGCCCATGCTCGCACAGATCGCCATGACCTTGCTGCTGCTGGTGCCGATGGGGCCGCTGATGTACCGCATGGCGTTCCAGCCCATCGCCTCGGCCTCGCCGCTGGTGCTGCTGATCGTCTCCATCGCCGTGCACGTGGCGCTGGTCGGTGTGGCGCTGCTGGTGTTCGGCCCCGAAGGCGCACGCACCGCGCCCTTCACCGAGGCCAGCCTGGAACTGGGCAGCCTGCGCTTTTCCAGTCAGGCGCTGTGGGTGATTTGCGTGTCGCTGTTGCTCATCGTCGGGCTATTCCTGATGTTCGAGCGCACGCTCTATGGCAAGGCCTTGCGCGCTGCTGCGTTGAACCGCATGGGCGCGCGCCTGATGGGCATCTCGCCGGTGTTCGCGGGCAAGGCCATGTTCCTGCTGGCTTCACTCATTGGCGTGATGTCGGGCGTGCTGATCGCGCCCATCACCACGATCTACTATGACTCCGGCTTCCTGATCAGCCTGAAGGGCTTCGTCGGTTCCATCATCGGCGGGCTGGTCAGCTATCCGGTAGCGGCCATCGGCGCACTGGCCATTGGCCTCATCGAATCCTTCTCGACCTTCTGGGCCAGTGCCTACAAGGAAATCATCGTTTTCGTGCTGATCATTCCCATCCTGCTATGGCGTTCTCTGTCGACCCGTCACGTGGAGGAAGAAGAATGAAACCCGCTGCCTCCACCTCTTCTTCCAAACGTCCGGTGGCGCGCTTGTCCTCGCGCGCGGCGCTGGGCCTGTTCGTGGTCCTGCTGGCGGTTGCGCCCTTCGTGCTGCCGCCGTTCACCATGACCTTGTTGAACAACATCGGCCTGGCCTCGCTGGTGGTGCTGGGACTGGTGCTGCTGACCGGTGTGGCCGGCCTGACCAGTTTCGGGCAGGCGGCCTTCGTCGGTCTGGGTGCCTACTTCTCGGCGGCACTGTCGGCCAAGATCCTGCCGCTGCCCGATGCGCTGCTGTGGATGCAATCGCCCTGGGTGGCGCTGGTGGTGGCCCTGGTGCTGACGGCCGTGCTGGCCTTTGCGGTGGGCAGCGTCACGCTCAAGCTCTCCGGCCACTACCTGCCGCTGGGCACCATCGCCTGGGGCATCAGCCTGTATTTCATCTTCGGCACGCTGGAGAGCATGGGCGGGCAGACCGGCATGTCGGGCATTCCCTCGATCACGTTCTTTGGCATCGCGCTCAGTTCCGACCGGGCCATGTTTGGCCTCATCTGGGTGGCCGTGCTGCTGGGCGTGGCGGCCCTGAGCAATCTGCTCGATTCGCGCGAGGGCCGCGCCATCCGTGCGCTCAAGGGCGGCATCGTGATGGCCGAGGCCATGGGCATCAATACGGCGCGCATGCGCATCGTGGTCTTCGTGATCGCCGCCGTGCTCGCGGCCCTGTCGGGCTGGCTGTACGTGCACATGCAGCGCTTCGTCAATCCCTCGCCCTTCGGGCTGGGCTTCGGCATCGACTACCTGTTCATGGCGGTACTGGGTGGGGCCAGCCATGTGTGGGGCGCGGTGCTGGGCTCGACCTTGATCGTGGTGCTCAAGGAATGGCTGCAGGGCATCCTGCCGGTGGTGCTGGGACGCTCGGGCAATTTCGAGACCATCGTCTTCGGGCTCCTGATCGTGGTGCTGCTGCAGCGTTCGCGCGATGGGCTGTGGCCTTACCTGGCACGGCTGGTGCCGGTGCGCAGCCGCCGGCTGGAGATCGATCCGCAAGCCGAAGCCCTGCCGCGCCGTCCCATGCCTGCGCCGCAGGAAGTGGTGCTGGACGTGCGGGACGTGACTCGCAAGTTCGGCGGCCTGGTGGCCAACAACAACATGAGCCTGAAGGTGATGGCCGGTGAAGTGCTGGCCCTGATCGGTCCCAACGGGGCGGGCAAGTCCACGCTCTTCAACCAGATTTCCGGTGTCGATACACCGACCTCGGGCAGCGTGCAGTTCCGTGGCCATGAGGTCACCGGTCGCGGTTCGCGTCACATCGCCGGGCTGGGCATGAGCCGCAGCTTCCAGCATGTACGCCTGATGCCGCGCATGACGGTGCTGGAGAACGTTGCCATCGGGGCCTATCTGCGCGGCCAGCGCGGTGTGCTGTCGTCCATGCTGCGTCTTGATCGCCAGGAAGAGGCGCGCATCCTGGCGGAAGCGGCACGCCAGATCGAACGTGTCGGATTGAAGGCGCAGATGTTCGAGCAGGCCGGTGCGCTGTCGCTGGGCCAGCAACGCATCCTGGAAATCGCCCGTGCGCTGGCCGCCGATCCCTGCCTGCTGTTGCTGGATGAACCCGCAGCGGGTCTGCGCCTTGGGGAGAAGCAGGCGCTGGGCGACCTTCTGCGCAAGCTGCGCAGCGAAGGCATGGCCATCCTGCTGGTGGAACACGACATGGATTTCGTGATGGAACTGGTGGACCGCATCGTGGTGATGGACTTCGGCCAGAAGATCGCCGAGGGCTTGCCCGAAGAGATCCAGAACAATCGCGCCGTGCTGGAAGCCTATCTGGGCGTGGCCGACGAGGAAGAGGGCGCCGCAGTCGAAGAGGGCGCGGGCAATGCCATCGCAGCAGGAGCACATCATGGGCAATAAGGTATTGGAAGTACGCGACCTGTCGGCGGCCTATGGCCGGGTGCAGGTACTGTCGGGCATCGACCTCTCGGTGGAGCAGGGCAAGATCGTCACCGTGATCGGCCCCAATGGCGCGGGCAAGACCACGCTGCTGTCGGCCATCATGGGGGTGTTGCCCTCGCGCGGGGCGATGGCGTTTGACGGCACCATCCGCCATTCGCCCGAGGTCGAAGAGATGGTGGCGGCCGGCATGACCCTGGTGCCTGAGAAGCGTGAGCTGTTCTCGGAGATGAACATCGAGGACAACCTGATGCTGGGGGCTTTCCAGCGCTACCGCACCGGCCAGCGCGACTACGCGGCGACGCTGGAAGAGGTCTATACGCTCTTCCCGCGCCTGCGTGAACGCCGCACGCAGCACGCCGGCACGCTCTCGGGCGGCGAGCGCCAGATGCTGGCCGTGGGCCGTGCGCTCATGGCCAAACCGCGCCTGCTGATGCTGGACGAACCCAGCCTGGGGCTGGCACCGCTGATCGTGCGCGAGATCTTCCGCATCATTGCCGAGCTGCGCCGGCGGGGCGTTTCCATCCTGCTGGTCGAGCAGAACGCACGCGCCGCGCTGCAGGTGGCCGATTACGGCTATGTGCTGGAGAACGGCGAGATCCGCATGCACGGCCCGGCCAGCCAGCTGGCCCATGACCGCCGCGTGATCGAGGCTTACCTGGGCTTGTCCGGCAAGCACCAGGACAAGCTGGCTAGCTGATGTCTTCTTCCTTGAATTCCATGAAACAAGAAACTTCCTCTTCTCCTGTGCCAGCACCGCTGCGCATCTGCATCGCCGGCGCCGGTGCCATCGGCGGCATCCTGGCCGTGCGGCTATCGGCGGCCGGACATCAGGTCAGCGTATTGGCACGCGGCCAGACGCTGCAGGCCATCCGCGAGCGCGGTCTGACCTTGCATGACCTGCACGGCACCACGCACGCCCGTCCGGCGGCCAGCCAGTTGCCGGAGTTCGGTGTTCAGGACGTCATTTTCCTGTGCGCCAAGAGTCAGGACATGTCAGCCCTGCTGCCCCAGATCGCGCCCATGGTGGGCGAAGAGACGGTGGTGATCCCGACCAACAATGGCGTGCCGTGGTGGTATTTCCACCGCGAGGGCGGGCGCTTCGATGGCCAGGCCGTCAAGGCCGTGGACCCGGATGGTGCGCTGTCAAACGCGGTTGCGCTGGACCGGCTGATTGGCAGCGTGCTCTTCATCACGGCCGAGGTCGAGAGCCCGGGCGTGATCCGCTCGGTCAATCCGCACCTGATGGTGCTGGGTGAACCTTCCGGCGAGATGAGCGAGCGGCTCATGCGCGTGCGTGCAGCGGTGGAAGCGGCCGGCATCGAAGCCCGCGCCACCGATCGCATCCGTGACAAGCTGTGGACCAAGATCATCGCCAACATCAGCACCAACCCGCTGTCGGTCATCACGCAGGGCACGCTGCAGCAGTTGTACGGCTTGCCGGAGCTGCGCGAGGTGGTCAGCCAGATCATGCGCGAGACCTTGCTGGTGGCCTCCAGCCATGGGGCGCGGGTGGATATCGATCCACTGACCTTCCTGCAGCTGGGCGAGGCCATGGGGGCCTTCCGCACCTCGATGCTGCAGGATCTGGAGCGCGGGCGGCCACTGGAGCTGGCGGCCATCGGCGATGCGGTGCTGGAGATGGCCGAGCGTTATGCCATCCCGATGCCGATCACGCGGGCCATCGTATCGCTGGCGCGTTTTCGCGGCGAGGCGGCGCAGCAGCAGACAGAGCAGACAGGACAACAGAGAGCGCAGCAGACACAACAACCGCAGCCGACGGCACGGGCCGCCTGAGCGCGATCACCTCATTTTCGGATTCAGGAGTCAAATTGATGAATATCATGCAATTCAGCTATGGCGCAGATAAGCCATCCCACTGCAGTGACGAAGAATGGGCGCTGCGCATCCAGCTGGCGCACTGTTACCGGCTGGTGGATTACCTGGGCTGGACGGAGATGATCTTCAACCACATCTCGGTGCGCGTGCCGGGGCCGGAGCATCATTACCTGGTCAATCCCTTTGCGCTGAACTACAACGAAGTGACGCCGGCCAACCTGCTCAAGGTCGGGCTGGATGGGCAACTGGCCGAACCGTCGGACTACAAGGCCAATCCGGCCGGGTTTGCGCTGCATAGCGCCATCCACGGTGCGCGTGATGATTTGCGCTGCGTGATCCATACGCATACCACGCCGATCTCGGCAGTGACGATGAAGAAGAGCGGCTTCGAGCACAACGATTTCTATGGGGCGCAACTGTTCGGGCGCATCGGGTATCACGAGTTCGAGGGCATTACGCTGTTTGCGGAGGAGAAGGAACGCATGCTGCAGAGCCTCGGGGACAAGCACATTCTGGTGTTGCGCAATCACGGGGTGGCGGTGTGCGAGAGCGATATCCAGCGCGCCTTCTTCCTGCTGTGGACGGTGCAGCGGGCCGCCGAGATCCAGGTGGCGGGACGGTCGATGGCGGGGGAGGATCAGCTGTTGCCGGATGCGGTGAGGCAGAAATGCGCGGACCTGACGCAGCAGCTCATTCGCAATGACGGGTTTGCGGTGATTTTCTTTGAGGCGATTGTGCGCAAGATGTTGAAGGGGGTTTATCAGGTGGGTTGATTTTTGGGGTGGATCAATGGGGCGGCTGGGCTGGTGGATCTGGACAGCCAAGCGTTGGTGCAGGCTGCTGCGGCCGCCCTTTGTTCGAATTCGCTGTGACTTTTTCGGCGGTCAGTGACTTGGCTTGTTTTTGATCTTGTTTCCTATCTGGATCCATAGAGCTTTGATGTCCGCGAGTTTGGTTATTTGCTTGCGTTTTACGTTGTCGAAGAAGTGGAAGACGCTGAAGATGAAGACGCCCGGACGCAATTCATAAAGCGTGGTGTGGCACATGCTTGTGGCTCGATAGACAGGACCGTCTTCCATAAAGCAGTCGGATTCTGCAGAGTAGTTTTTGATCGGCTTCAGAATAAACGGCGTCATTGGGTAGAGGGAGTGCGGCGTTACGCGCCAGTAGCCGACTTCGTATCGTGTCCGATCCGCCCAATCTTCTTCTTCGGGGACTTCGTCGCGAATTACTACATCAGAAATGTATTCCTTGTTGATGGTCAGGCACAATTTTCCGATCCATTGCTTTGTGAGCTTTGAATGGAAAATCGCACAGTAAGTATTTGGATAATACCGATTCTGCTGCTTCATGTTTTTTGCCAAGCGCCATGTAACCGGGATGTTCACGTCTCGCATTAGCTCGGTCGCCTCCGCCTGGGTGATGACTTGGGAAAAAGCAGGTTGAATGCTCATCAGCAGAAAAAGAAAGACCAGTATCTTGATGGCTTGCATATACGTCCGGTTCGTTGTCTTTGGCGTGCTCTGTCTTGGTTTGTCGTCTGGCGCAGAGGGGATTGGGGCTGGCGATTTTTTCATTCATGGCTTGGATCTTTTGCTGATCTTCTTTCCGACGTGAATCCACAACTCCCTGATGTCGGCAAGTTGGGTCTTCTGTTTGCGCTTTACGTTGTCAAAGAAGTGAAAGACGCTGTAAATGAAGACGCCTGGGCGCAACTCATACAGTGCGGTATGGCACATGCTGGTCGCGCGATACACCGGACCATCTTCCATATAGCAGTCCGGTTCGGCGGCGTAGTTCTTTATCGGTTTCAAAATAAATGGCGTCATTGGGTAGATGGAAAGCGGCGTGACGCTCCAGTAGCCGACCTCATATTTGCTACGATCGGCCCAGTCCTCCTCTTCAGGTACTTCGTCCCGGACCCCCATCGTCCTGATGAAATTCTTGTTTGAAGAAATGCAGAGTTCTCCGAGCCATTGATTTGTCTTTCGTGAATAAAAGACGGTGCAGTACGTTTTAGGAAAGTCCTTTCCTAGTGGTTTCATATTTTTCTGAATGCGCCAGGTGGCAGGAATATGTAGATTTTTTGCCAGCGAGGTCAGCTCCCTTTTAGAAATCTCTGTTGCAGGGGCTGACAGAGAAATTCCTGCGAGAACGATGCCTAAGAGAACTTGGATTCTGATCATTTTTTGTCATCCATTAGTATGTTCTGAGCCCAAAGAGTCTCGTTAATGCGCTCAGTGAGATTATTTGGCTTCTGCGTTTTTCGATTAACACCATTAATTGCCTCTGCCAATTTTTTTACGGTAGCTTCGTTAATGGTGGCAGACCTTATTTGCAAGTTGATAGTCTTAAAATCGTTATCTTTGGACCCTGCCGTCCAATACCATCCACCAGAATCGATAGCGTTATAGTGGTTGATAGATAGTCTCTGCGGATCAGGAACCCTGGGTGCCTTTTCAGGACGCGATGGGTTCCACCAACTTGGCTCAAATGAATTGGGCTGTAGCCACCCGCGATACACCCAATACTTGCCGTAATTCTCCCTGCCACTGAGCTGCTTGATCCCCCGCCCCCTGAACTTCGGCCCGTCATGCTCTTCGATATTGCCAAGCCTTCCGGTGAGGTAATAGAGATAATCAGTCTTGGCCTTCGGCGTATAAAATCCGGCGTCTTCCGGCTGAAAACTCTCATGCGTCGGTTTCCTTGAAAAGCTTACTGATCCCTCCGCCATCATCACGAGATAGTTGCGTTCAACCGCCCCTTCCCCGAGAAAATGCGTCATCCGCACCGGTGAATTGATCAGGTACTTGCGCATCACCTTGTTGAGGTCTTTACGGTAGGTTTCCCGAATCGATGCCGGGGTGCGCTGGCGTCCCTCTGCCTCCAGCGCCTTCAATGGATATTTCTCATTCGGATAGATGCGCGCCAGGTCCTTCGCACTGAGCCACGCGCATTTGCGGAAGTGGCGAATGAATTCCTTCGGATGCCAATGCCAATGCACTCTGGGCAGGTCCATGCCTCCGGGCCAGAACGCCAAGGCCTTGATGTGCGCACGCAGGGCCTCAAAATCCGTGTTGCTCAACGGCGTCGGATTTTCTGCCGTGCTGGTCTTCAACCATCCCCAGCGCGCGTCGATGCTGCTGCTTTCCCACTCGGTAGGGAATCGGACAATGACACGGCGCAATCTGGCGGCAATTGTCGGATCGCTCAGTCGCGCCGTGGCTTCCTCCACCTGCACCCGGCCATCGCAGTTGCTGTCAAGCCAGCTGCGGATGGTCCGGGAGTCGCAGCGGCTGTCCTGATCCGTATCGTCATCAATGAGTCGCCATCCCTTCCAAGGCGGGAAATCCGCATCGCTGAAAATGCGGATGTTGGACGCGTGGAGATTGACCCAGCCGAATCCCTCGGAATACGGAACTTTCCTCCAATGGGGCAGCGAGGCCGAGGGCAGCTTGTCAGGACCGATCACGCGTCCGAAACGCAGCAGTTCATAGACGGCAGCGGGTGCCGGCCGCTGCGCATCGGGAAAGGCCTTGGCAATCCGTACCGCATTTCTGTAGAGACCGGCCTCGCCATCCTTGTCCGGCAAGGGCGCGCCCATCCGGCTCCCATCCATGGCGTAAGCGGAGACCACGGCTTCGCCGGTACGCGCAACATCGCCCTCCGCACCGGGGTAACGCACTCCCACAAGATAGTCACTCGCCGTCGCATGAATGGCTGTCAGGGCCACAGGAGGATCCGGTTCTTCATCGCCGGCGCGCCGCTTGCGTTTCGGGGCCGGAGTCAACGCCTGCGCGGAATGCGGCAGGGGCTCCTGATCGAAGACCGGCGTGCCGGCGGGGATGAGGAAAAAGGTCTCGCCGAAGATCACATCATTGCGTCCATTCGAGGCAAGAGACAACGCGTCTGCAGCGCGGCCCGCGAGACGGACGAGATTGGCATCGTCGCAGATGATCTCGACATGCAGGCGGCCCTTTTCGCCATTGATGTAGCCCGCCTGTCCGATGATTTCCTTGCGATGCACGAAGCGCTTGAGCAGCGTGGCCGGCGCGATGTCATGCAAGTGCATGTAGACACTGAAGAAGACGACGCGCGCCTGTTCACCTTCGCCGATCTCGGCTTGATGCCTGATGACGACCACGCCATCGCTGGTGGCCCCGTTGTACATGAGGGGATGTTCAGGCGGCAGGTTGGGCAGCCCCTTGGTCGACGGGCGTACAAGAACGATGGTGCCATCCGCAATGGCCCTGACCGGTTCATGCGCATTGCCTGCCCTCGGAGCGGTCAGGTGAATCCCGCCATGCCAGCCGAGATTGAAACTGACCGGAAATGCGCCCCGGCCTGGCGCATCGCCGTTCATGGCCAGGTCCAGCCATTCGTCTTCGGCTTGTTGACCCGTGCGCGCAGGCAGGAAAGGGGGACTGATCAGCATGATGTCCTCGTTGAAGAAAAACTCACTGTGAGTAGGGATAGCGCTTGGGCAGATTCAAGTCGCTCGCGGGCAGCAATGGCATCGCATACGACACGCGTGCCGGACCCGTCATCGCATGCTGCGACGCCTTGCATTCCCATTTGCCGGCGGTTCCTTGCGTGATCCCGGAGGCGTTGATCTGGATGAAGGAACCGCCTGCCGAGATCACCACCTCTTCTTTCGCATGGATCTCTACGCGCCCGCTGGTCGATAGCAGCCGCGCCACCTTCTCGGCAATGAGATCCAGGTCGTCGCTCTGCGCCTGCACCTCCACCTTGCCCTTGGCGGAGAACAGCTTGATCCCGGCCTTGAAGGCAAACAGGCTGATTTTTTCGGCGACGCTGACCAGCAGACTCTTGCCGGTCGCGATGCTGGTATCCGAACCCGAGGACAAGGTGATCTCTTCTCCGGCATGCGCATGCAGCCCCTTGCGCGTGGTCAGGCCGATGCCGTCGGGAGACGCGGCCAGCAGGATGGCTTGCTTGAAACGATTGGCCTCCGATTGCGTGGCTTCCGGGTAATTGCCTTGCGTCGCTTCGATCATCTTGCCCAGGGCATCCAGTCCACCGAGCGCTTCCGCATCTGCCTTCGCCGCTGTCTCGGAGAGTTGCCGGCTCATTGCCGATGCGGTTTTCAGTTGGCCGGTGGCTTCGCTGGCATCCAGTTGCGTTCCCTGTGCACCCGGCCTGCCGTAGGTGCTGATGTACAAGCCCTTGTGCGTGACGATGGCGCCGTAGGCATCGGTACTGAGCGCGAAACCGGTGCCGAAGAAATGGCGGCGCTCATTGCCCGTCTGGCTGATCAGATGGCCGAGATTCAACTGCGAATGGGCATGGGAGCTGTAGAGATGAATACGGTTTTGCGCCGAGGTGTCATCCATCACCAGCTGGTTGAACCCGACACCGTCGAATTCCTTGGATTCGAATCCCGATAGCCGTCCGTTGCTGTGCCATGGCGGACGCTGTTCCTCATTGAACAGGCGCCCCGTCACGACCGGTCGATCCGGGTCGCCATTGAGGAAGGACACGATGACTTCCTGCCCGATGCGCGGCACATGGACGGCACCCCAGTACTCGCCTGCATTGGCATAACTCACCCGGACCCAGCAGGACGCCGCCTCATTGCCCGGGTTGATGCGATCCCAGCGGAACTGGACCTTGATGCGATCGAGAGAATCGGTGTAAACCTCCTCTCCCGCAGGCCCCACGACGATCGCCGTCTGCGGCAGCATGAGCGGCCTGGCATGCGACCGCGCAGGGCGGAACGGCAGCTTGCGCCGCTGTACCTCGAAGCGGTTGAAGCAATGGCCGGTGTGTTCATTCTCCGTCTGGTCGACTTGCCGCTCACGCCGGATCGACTCCTTGAAGGCCAGCAGCGCCGCGCTCAGGCTGCCCGGAAAATCCAGCGCCTGATGCGACAGGGGCAGGTTGTTCTCGATGAACCAGTCGATGGCCAGGATGACGAACTGGCGTTCGCTCTCCGGCTCCTTGCGATGCAGGGGATGGTCCTCCAGCCTGAACCAGCGCCCGCAAGCCAGATTGCGCACGCCCGAGACGCCGCTGTAGCGCTGCATCGCAGATTCCCATTGCTCCACTTGCAGGTCGGCCTGACGATTGCCTTGCTCCTGCTGGGAAAAACTGTATGCGCCGGTGTACTCATACACCTCCAGCTGTGCGGGCAGCAGTCCATACTCTGCCATCACCTGCTCTTCGGCCTCCTTCTGCAGGCGAAGCGATTTGTAGTCGTCGCTGCGGCCGCGCCAGACGTTCGAGGCGAGCGTGCGGCTGGCGCTCCACTGCAGGATCTTGTCGAGCTCGTCACGGGGGCCGGCACCGTGGAAGGCAATGCCTTGCCGGTGCAGGCCGGGCAGGCTCCACGTAGTGTCGGTAATGACCAGAACATGGCCGCCGCCATCCTCCTGTTGCTCGTGATGGGCGAACCAGCCTTCTTCTTCCATCAGGCGCTGGACGAAGTTCCAATCGGTTTCGTACTGGGTGCAATAGGACCGAGCCAGAGACGGGCGCTCCAGTTCGAAGCGATAGTGGCCGCGTGCTTGCGGATGGCCGTCGAACACGTCCGCAAGAATGTCCTCGGTGGTCTTGTCCTGCCAGATCCGGGCGTCCTTGCGAAAACGCAGGAAATGCAGCCAGGGAGAAAACGAGAGCTGGCAGAAATCGATCTCGCCGTCACTGCCCAGGCGCTTGGCGGTATGCACGTAGCCGTGCCAGGGGAGGGTATCGCCTTCATGCTGCCTGATCCACAGGGTGACGGGCTGTGCAATCAATTGCTCCAGCGCGATGCCGGTGCGCGTGGCCAGCAGATCGAGGGTGACTTCGTAGCCGTGATTCAGTCGCTCAGTGGCGATGAGCCGTTGTGGCAGGAGGATGTCCGGCCCGAGCGGCGAGTCCAGCTTGAGCAGCCGGCGATGCTGCGTGATGCGCGCTTGGGAGCGGGCTGAATCTTTCTGCGAGGGGGCGGGCATGCGATGCGCTTTCCAGAGAGAATTCGCGCAATCCGGAACAGGCCAGTGAACAAACAGGCAAAAAACGCAGACCCACTTGCGAAGTGCGCTTGCCCGGCTTGAAGGAGGAAGTCCCGGATGCGGCCAATGCCCTTGAGCTCATCGGTGCTGCAGAGGCCTCGGGCGACGAAGGCGACAGTCTCCGTTGCGAGAGGCGTTTTCTCAATGGAAGAAATTCTAATTTTCAGGCGATTTGTATTGCTGCGTTCACTCCGCCATCGTCAAGATAGATAGCAGTTTTTGATGGAATGACGAATTGTTTTGAATGGCGACATCCATAAAAAATCGCGCCGCTCCGAAGGAGGGCGCGATACCAGGTACATCAGCAAGCAAAGACGTTCACTTCGTCCCGGTCTTGTTCCAATCCGCCGCCTTGTCCGACGCTGCGCCCGCTACCGAGTACAGCGCTCCCGGCGCATTGCGCGTCTTCTGGAATTCTTCCAGCGACTGCCCGCGCATGGCCGCATAGATATGCAGGTTCGACACGCCGACCACCGCGCCCAGTTTTTCCAGCAGGAAGAAGATCACGCCATAGCGGATCATGGCCTGCCAGTCGCGGCGGCTGATCATGTCGCATTCCTCCTGCGACAGCCCGGCTTCCTCATAGGTGGCCTGCGGATCAGCCCGGAAGCGCTCGCGGAACGCCGGCTGGATCAGCTGGTACAGATAGCGGTTGATGCGGTAGCGCGCATTGGCCGTCTCCAGCGTGAAGGGATAGGTGCCTTGCAGTTGCTCGATGCCCTTGAGCTGCTGCGCCACGTGCTCGCGATGACGCGCCACCTCGGCCGCCTGCAAGGCCGCATCGACCGGCACCGCCGGTTCATACACGGCCACCGCGATGCCGGTCATGGAGGGCAGGTAATACTCGCGATGCCGGCAGTTGACGCCCGCCGGCATGGCCCCGCGCATGATGAGCCACATGATGACCTCGGCACTCTCCAGTCCGCCCAGCGTCGCCAGTTCGGCGTGGGTCAGGCGCGTGAGCGCCTCCGGGTCATGCTGCAGGAGATCGAGGAACTGATGGTCCCACGGCGTATTGTTGAACCCCGCACGCTCGCCATGCACCTGGTGCGACAGCCCGCCGGTCGCGACGATGACCACGTCCAGGTCTTCCGGATAGCTTTCGATTGCGCGGCGCAGGCCCTGGCCCAGCTTGTAGCAGCGGCGTGCGGTCGGGATCGGGAACTGCAGCACGCCCACCTGCAGCGGGATGATCTGGCCGGGCCAGTCTTTCTCGTGCGGCCACAGCATCGACAGGGGTGAGAAGCACCCGTGGTCCAGCGGTTTGTTCTGGAAGAAGGCCATGTCGAATTCATCGGCCATCAGGGAGCTGCCGATATGCCGTGCCAATGCCGCATGGCCACCGACGGCCGGCAGCTTGCGCGCCCCCCCGCCTTCGTCGGCGACCTCGTACTCGCTGCCCACCCCCAGGGCAAAGGCGGAGTAATGGTCGAAGAAGAAGGAGGTCACGTGGTCGTTGTAGACCATCAGCAGCACGTCCGGCTGCTTCTCTTGCAGCCATTGCTGCACCGGCTCGTAAGCCTTGAAGATGGGCGCCCACACCGCATCGTGCTGCTTGTTGGCATCCAGCGCGAAGCCGATGGTCGGTGTATGGGAGGTGGCGATGGCGCCGACGATATTGGCCATGACGATTTATTCCTGTAACAGATGAATCCGATGTGATTGATGCAGCAGCTTGATCAAACCGCAGCCGCCGGACGCTGCCCCATCTGGATGAAGACGATGATCAGCGCCGCCAGCGTAGCCGGCACCGCGAGAATCGCGATGACGGCACCAAAGCCCCAGCCCATCGACAGCAGCAGGCCGCCAGCGAAGGAGCCCAGGATGCTGCCGAAGCGGCCCACCCCCAGCATCCACGATACGCCGGTGGCACGCACCACGGTCGGATAGCAGGAGGGTGCGAAGGCGTTCAGTCCGGTCTGCGCGCCGCTCATGCAGAAGCCGGCCAGCAGCACGTAGGCCGCAAACATGCCCGACTGCACGCTGCCGGACGCCAGCAGCAGGATGAAGACGGCACCGGCGATATAGGCGCTGGCGATGGCACGGCTGGGCGACCAGCGATCCATCAGGAAGCCTACCACCAGTGCACCGACGGTACCGCCCAGCTGGAACAGCGCCGTGATGCTGGCCGCCTTCTCGATGGGCAGGCCGGCATCCTTGATCAGCGTGGGCAGCCAGCCGGAGAGCAGGTAGATCACCAGCAGGCCCATGAAGTAGGTGCCCCACAGCGACAGCGTGGTCTTGCGATAGGACTCCGAGAGCAGCACCTTGGCCGGCTGGCCGCCCTTGACCGGCGGTTCGCTGACGCTGAAGGTCTGGCCGGCGGCGAAGTGGCCGCCGCACACGCGCGTCAGGGTGCGGGCAATGCGCTCGGCGGGATAGTGGCGCACCACCATGAAGCGCGCCGACTCCGGCACCAGCCACAGGTAGAAGGGCAGGCACAGCAGCGGGATGGCACCGCCGACCATCAGTACGGTGCGCCAGCCATAGTCCGGCAAGAGGGCGGCGGCGAGAAAGCCCACCAGGCCCGAACCCAGGTTGAATCCGGTGAACATGATGGCCAGCAGCGTGCTGCGCGAACGCTCCGGGACGTATTCGGAGAGCAGGGTAGTGGCATTGGGCATGGCCGCACCCAGACCGAGGCCAGTCAAAAAGCGCAGCGCCGAGAGCGTGACCACGTCATGAGCGAAGGCACAGGCCAGGCTGCACGCACCGAACCAGGCCACCGCCGTCATCAGCAGTTTCTTGCGGCCGTAGCGGTCCGACAGCGGACCGACCAGCAGCGCACCCACGGCCAGGCCGATGGGCGCGGCACTCATGACTACGCCGAAGGCGGCGCGCGAGATGCCCCATTCCTTGGTGATGGCCGGTGCCAGGAAGCCCATGATGGCCACGTCCATGCCGTCGGTGGCCACGATGAGGAAGCACAGGATCAGCAGTAGCCATTGATAGCCGGACATCTTGCGCCCGTTGATGTGCGAACGCACGTCCAGCGATTGTGCTGTATTCATTAAGTCTCCGTAATGGTGTCGAATTGTCGGGATCTGCCGGCTTGTCTGCACGCGGCTTGGGAATTACCTGTCCAGGCAGCACCAGCGTGCCTCGACTTGGCACAAAGTGTAAGACGGGGAGGGCTGGCGAGTATTGCTTTCGGCTACCGGAGCGTTGCCATTTGCTAATCGTGATGGATTTATTGCGGTCCCCGGAAAGTGCAGTCCGCAGGGCCGCAAGCCGCCGCCTGCGGGCTTGCAGCGTTCAGTCCAGCGCGGCGGCGACCGCTTCGATGGCTTCCTGCAGTGCCCGGGCACCGGGCGACAGATGGGCCCCCTTGCGCTGCATGAGCCCGATGCGGCGCTCCATGCCGCGCATGGCGAAGGGCAGGGTAGTGAGCTGCCCGGTGGCGATCTCATGCTGCAGCTGATGGGCCGAGATCACGGTGAGCATGTCGCTGCCCACCAGCAGTCCGCGCAGCAGCGCCAGGTCGCCGGTCTCCACCGCAGGGCGGGGCGCCGGCCAGTGGCTGTCGCGGAAGAATTGCTCGATGGAATCGCGCAAGGGCGTCCCGGCCCGTGAGAGCACCCAGGGATAGCCGTCGAGATCACGCAAGGACAGCTTCTTGCGGCGCGCCAGCGGGTGGCCGGCCCGTGCGATCAGGGCGGCACTGTCGGCCACCAGTGGCCGCATGTCGAAGGTGTCACTGGAGAAGGCGCGCAATGCGCCGACGATGAAATCGATGCGTCCGCTCATGAGGCCGGCGGCCAGCTCTTCATAGGGACTTTCCAGCGAACGGATCTGCAGGCGCGGATGGCGTGCCAGCACCCGCGTCATGGCCGCCGGCAGCAGTTGCGAGCGCGCCAGCGGCAAGGCCCCCACCGTCACCGTACCTTGCACCACACCGTCAAGGGCGGCGATGTCTTCCGGAATATGGCGCAGTTCGGCCAGCGCCCGGCCGAAGCGTTCGGTCCAGCGGCGGCCCGCATCGGTGGGCAACATCCCGTGCGCGGTGCGAAAGAACAGCGCCTGCCCGAGGATGCCCTCCAGCATCGACAAGGCCTGGCTCACCGCCGAGGGCGACACGTCCATCAGGCGCGCCACGCTGGGCATGTGATGCGTTTCGGCCAGCAGCGCGGCGGCCTGCAGGCGGCGTTCATTGAACAGCGCGTCCAGGCTGCCTACCGGCTGGCCGTTGCGGTCGCGCAGGCGCAGGGCATCGTCGCGCACTTCGCGCAGTTCGGCTTCGATGCGCTCGACCCGCAGCCGGACGGCTTCGCCGGCGGCGGTCAGCAGCATGCCGCGCCCCTTGCGCTCGAACAGTTGCGCCGACAGGCTCTGCTCCAGCGCCGCCACCGAGCGCGCCACCGCCGAGGAGGCACGCAGCAGCGTGTCGGAGGAGCGGCGTACTCCGCCGGTGGTGGCGACGACATTGAAGACATGCAGGTGACGCAGGTTGAGCAGGGCCATGGCGTGACGATCCGGGACATTGATTTCTGAGCGCGATTAGAAAATTAGAACAGAGGAAGGCCCACAACGCAACCAAGCCGACAGGGCGCTCACGCATACTCGACGCCATTGTTTTCAAAGGTAAAGCGCCGTGCCTGACCTCGATTTCCCTCTTCCCGGAGACGCTGACGCGTCCGACCTGCTGGCCATTGCCTGCACCCTGATGCGCGGTGGCACCTCGCGTGGTCCCTTCTTCGTGGCCGATGATCTGCCAGCGGACATCGCTGCGCGCGATCGCGTGTTGCTGGCCGCGCTGGGATCGCCCGATCGTCGTCAGATCGACGGCCTCGGCGGTGCCCACCCACTGACCAGCAAGGCCGGCATCGTCAGCCGCAGCCGCGTGACCGGGGTGGATCTGGATTTCCTGTTCGCACAGTTGCAGCCCGAATCGGACCGTGTCGATACCACGCCCAATTGCGGCAACATGCTGGCCGCCGTGCTGCCCTTTGCCATCGAGCGCGGCCTCATCGTCGCCGGTCCCGAGACCACCACCGCGCGCATCCTCACACTCAACACCGGCATGCAGTGCGACGTGACGGTACAGACACCGGGCGGCCGCCTGCGCTATCGGGGCGATACCCGTATCGATGGCGTGCCGGGATCGGCGGCACCTGTCAGCATCAACTTCCTCGACACGGCGGGCTCGGTCTGCCCTGCCATGCTGCCCACGGGGCGCGTGCAGGACAGCGTGCGTTATGTCACGCCCAGCGGTGAGCAGCGCGAGACGGCCGTCACCCTGATCGACAATGGCATGCCCATGGTACTGGTGCGTGCGTCTGATTTCGGCCTGACTGGTGATGAAAGCGTGGCTGTCCTCAATGCCGATGCGTTCCTGAAGGAGAGACTGGAGGCGCTGCGACTGGCCTGCGGTCCACTCATGGGGCTGGGGGAGGTCAGTGCCAGGAATTATCCCAAGATGTGCCTGCTGTCGGCCCCCGTGGCGGGCGGCACGATCAGCACCCGCTGCTTCATCCCGCATGTCTGCCACGAGGCCATTGGTGTGCTGGCCGCCGTCACCGTCGCCACCGCCTGCGTGCTGGAAGGCTCGGTAGCCCAGGGGCTGGCGCTGCCTGGCAGCGGCTTGCAGCGCACCGTCTCGGTGGAGCATCCCAGCGGCGAATTCAGCGTTGCGCTGGAGCTGGATCCGCACGACCAGCAACAAATCCTGCGTGCCGCGCTGCTGCGCACGGCGCGTCCCATCCTGCGCGGGGAAGTGCTGATCCCCGCCGAACTCCTGACCGACCATTCCTGAATCCCATGCGAGACTCCCTCATCATTGACTGCCATGGCCACTACACCACCGCCCCCAAGGCGCTGGAAGACTGGCGCAACCGGCAGATCGCCCACCTGAACACGCCCGGACTCGGTCCCAAGGTGGCCGAGCTCAAGATCAGCGACGACGAACTGCGCGAGTCCATCGAAAGCAACCAGTTGCGCCTGATGCGCGAACGCGGTGCGGATCTCACCATCTTCTCGCCGCGCGCTTCCTTCATGGCGCATCACATTGGCGATCTCAACACCAGCCAGACCTGGGCGGCCATCTGCAACGAGCTGTGCCATCGCGTGGCGCAGCTGTTTCCCGATCACTTCATCGGTGCGGCCATGCTGCCGCAGTCGCCGGGGGCCGATATCCGTACCTCGATTGCCGAGATGGAGAAGTGCGTGCGCGAATATGGTTTCGTCGGCATCAATCTCAATCCCGATCCCTCGGGCGGACACTGGACTGCGCCGCCGCTGTCGGACCGCGCCTGGTATCCGCTCTACGAAAAGATGGTGGAGCTGGACGTGCCCGCCATGATCCACGTGAGCACCAGCTGCAATGCCTGCTTCCACACCACCGGTGCGCATTACCTCAATGCCGACACCACCGCCTTCATGCAGTGCCTGACCTCGGACCTGTTCAAGGATTTCCCGACGCTGAAGTTCCTGATCCCGCACGGCGGCGGTGCCGTGCCGTATCACTGGGGCCGTTTCCGTGGCCTGGCGCAGGAGATGAAGAAGCCGCTGCTGGAAGAACATCTGCTCAACAACATCTTCTTCGACACCTGCGTGTATCACCAACCGGGCATCGACCTGCTCACGCGCGTGATCCCGGTAGAGAACGTGCTGTTCGCCTCCGAGATGATCGGTGCGGTGCGCGGCATCGATCCGCAGACCGGCCACTACTACGACGACACCAAGCGCTACATCGAGGCCGCCGCCCTGAGCCGCGAAGAGCGCCACCAGATCTACGAAGGCAATGCCCGCCGCGTCTACCCGCGCCTGGATGCCGCCCTCAACGCGAAAGGACTGACAGCATGAGCACTCCCCTGATCAACCAGCTTGGCGTCGTCAAGCGCCAGATCGAACGCGCCGATACCGCGGCCGTACAACAGCTCGGCCAGTTCGGCGTGGCGACCGTGCATGAGGCGCAGGGCCGCACCGGCCTGTTGAAGCCCTATCTGCGTCCCATCTATCCCGGCACCACGATCTCGGGCACCGCCGTGACCGTACTGCTGCACCCCGGCGACAACTGGATGATGCACGTGGTGGCCGAGCAGATCCGGCCTGGCGACATCGTGGTGGCAGCCATCACCGCCGAGTGTACCGACGGCTATTTCGGCGACCTGCTGGCCACCAGTTTCATGGCCCGCGGTGCGCGGGCCCTCATCATCGATGCCGGTGTGCGCGATGTGAAGGTGTTGAAGGAAATGGGCTTCCCGGTGTGGAGCCGTGCCATCAGTGCCAAGGGCACCATCAAGGCCACACCGGGTTCGGTCAACGTGCCGGTGATCTGCGCCGGTGCCCTGGTCAATCCGGGCGATGTGATCGTGGCCGATGATGATGGCGTGGTGGCCGTGCCTGCCGCTGACGCCGTGCGTGTGGCCGAGGTGGCCCGCAAGCGCGAAGCCCTGGAAGGCGAGAAGCGCGCCCAGCTGGCCGCCGGCGTGCTGGGGCTGGACATGTACCAGATGCGCGCGCCGCTGGAGGCGGCCGGCTTGAAATACATCGACTGATCTTGTGTGACCCACAGGCTGAACCTGACAAGGAGCCGTGAGGGGAAGAAGAGAGCGTCCACGCAGAAGAGGCGCACGACCACAACAAGAAGGCGCATCAAGCGCAGCACAAAGACGGGCCAACACGGTCCCGATATTTCGCCAATCCAAGGAGAAGGAAGACACCATGCACACCGCCACCCACGCGGCCGCCCTCGATGCGGACCGTCCCACGTCCGGCTGGAAGAGCCGCTCCGCCATGCTGCGCGCCGGTATCATCGGCGGGCTCACCGGCGGCATCATCATCTGGATTTATGAAGCCTTGGTCTGGGTCGGTGCGCAGCACCTGATGCCGCTGGCCGGCATCCCGCGCAACGCCACCGGCCTGGTGTTCGGCAAGGACGTCCAGGAGTCACTGGGCCCGCTGGCCTACCTGCTGGGCACCGGCATTCATTTCTTTTTCACCCTGGTGTGGGGCATCCTGTTTGCCGCAGCGTGGCCGCACCTGCGCCGTCGGGGGCATGAAGCCACGCTGGCGGCCCTGGTCTATGCGGTGATCGCCTGGATCGTCATGCACGTGGCCATCATGATCGCCTCAGACAACCATCCCAACTACTACGACCCGGCCATCATCATCGGTGGCTTCATGTCGCACTTCTTCTTCACGGTGCCGCTGGCGCTGATCGTCAAGAAGCGTCTCGAACAACAAGACTGATTCATCGCAGCTGTCAGCTTGCGCATGCCGTCCCGGCAGGGCGCAGGCTGCGCGCGCCATGCCGGTTCAACCCAGGTTTCATTCCATAACAGGTTTCACCACAGGAGGAGAGATCCATGCAGTCGCATCAACCGTTTCATCGCCGCTTCGGCCTCATCCCGGCAGCCCTGCTGCTGGCCGCCGCTCCCGCTGCTTTCGCGCAGAGTTCCGTCACCATCTACGGCGTAGTGGATGTCTATACGGCCTACCAGAAGAGCACCGTCGGCGGCAAGGACACCTCGCTCTGGGCCATGGGCAACAATGGCCAGATGACCAGCCGTCTCGGTTTCAAGGGCGTCGAGGATCTGGGCGGTGGCTATCGCGCCAGCTTCAATCTGGAAACCGGTTTCGATCCCAGCACCGGCGGCCTGCAGAACAGCTACCGTTACTTCGACCGCCAGTCCTGGGTCGGTCTCGGCGGCGGCTTCGGCGAAGTGCGCGTGGGGCGGCAGAACAGCGTCATGTTCCTCTACTCGGGCAACATGGATGCAT
Organism: Herbaspirillum sp. Her4; assembly: GCF_057961335.1. NCBI lineage: Bacteria > Pseudomonadati > Pseudomonadota > Betaproteobacteria > Burkholderiales > Oxalobacteraceae > Herbaspirillum > Herbaspirillum sp. Her4. The sequence continues at coordinate 2,581,606 of NZ_CM176330.1, forward strand.
TCGGTGCGGCCACCTATGGATCGGCCTACAACAACTTCGCCAACTGGCTGGCGCGGGTGGACAACGATATCAGCTACATCTCGCCCAAGTTTGCCAATACCACGCTGGAGCTGCATTACTCGGTCGGCGAGCGCGCTGGCAGCACCGCCGGCAATGCGGTCTACCAGATCGGCATGCAGACCCAGCAGGGACCGGTCTACGTGGGCAGCGCCTACCTCAACGCCAACAACGCCACCAACACCAACAGCGTGAAGCAGTTCATGCTGGGCGGCAATGTTGACTATGGCAGCGGCAAGGTCTACCTGGCCTTCTTCCGCACCAACGAAGTGATCTCGGCCACCACCGGCAATGTCTTCACCAACCCGGCGGGCAAGTACGATCCGGCCGGTGCCGTGGTCGGCAATACGGCGGGCGACTATCACAACACCTACAGCCTCTCGGCGGACTACCGCATCAACGCGCAGACTACCGTCGGTGCAGGTGGCGGCTTTGTCAAAGACGCTTCACGCTACAACAACAACGCGCGCCAGTTCAGCCTCATCGTGAACTACGACCTGTCCAAGCGCACGCGGCTGTATGCGGTGGCCTCACGCCTGATCAACCAGAATACCGCTGCCTATCGCATGACCGGTGCCAGCTTCACGGCCAGCCAGGCCCTGAGCCCGGACGCCGGTGCCAGCGAGACCGGCGTGCAACTGGGGATCCGGCATACCTTCTGAGGACGGTCGTTCTCAGTCGGCAGGTACGGCATAGGCCGCGAGGAAGGTTTCCACCGCGCGGCCGACCATGCGCTTCATGCGCGGCCGCGAGATGCTGATCTCCAGCCCCAGCATCATCGGCTTGACGGTCTCGCAATCGAGCAGGGCGCACAGCTGCAGGGTCGCCAGCATCGGATCAGCGGTGCGCAGGCGGCCGGCCGCCATCTGCTTCTTCAGGAAGGCGGCGATGCGCTCCATCCCCATCTTCGGTCCCTCTTCATGGAAGCGCCGGCCGATGTCGCTGCGGCCGGCTTCGGCCACGATCATGCGGTGCGTCTGCAAGGTGCTCTCCTGGCACAGGAAGCTGACCGCCTTTTCTCCAAAGACCTGCAGGGTCTTCGCCAGATCGTCCACCTCCTGGTCCAGTGCGGCCAGGGCCGGCTCCATCTGCTTCTTCGCCTCGCCGTGGGTCACCGCCACGAACAGCTCCTCCTTTGACTTGAAGTAGCCATACAGCGTGGCCTTGGAGCCACCAATGCGGGCCGAGATCTCGGCCATGGACGCACCCTCGAAACCCATCTCCTTGAACACGTCTGCCGCCACGGCCAGGATGGCCTCGCGCCGGGCAGGGGTCTTGACTCTCATCGAACTGTCTCCGTTTTCTTTACAAGTGTCATTTTCGTACAGATGTGTTCAGTATTGCTTGACCGGGGAAGAACTGTCAATTAATAATACTGTACAGTTCGGTATCGTTATAAAAACCTTCTTCCCTTTCCGGAGAGTCCTTCATGCGCACCACACCCCTCCTACGGCCCGTCGCTGCACTGGCCATCCTCAGTGTCCTCAGTGCCTGCGGCAAGCCGCCCGGCGGGGCGCCACCGGCAGCGGGTACGCCCGTGCTGGGCGTGATGACGGTACGCGCGCAGCCGGTGGAACTGCATACCGAGTTGCCGGGCCGGACCTCGCCTTATCAGATTGCTGACGTGCGGCCGCAGGTCAACGGCATCATCAAGGCACGCAATTTCCGCGAGGGCAGCGACGTCAAGGCCGGGCAGGTGCTGTACCAGATCAACCCGGCCAGCTATCAGGCAGCCTATGACAGCAGCGTGGCGGCCCTGGCCAAGGCCGAAGCGAGCGTGAAGACGGCGCGCCTGAAGGCCAGCCGCTACAAGGAGCTGGTGGCCATCAAGGCGGTCAGCCAGCAGGATTACGATGACGCCGTGGCGTCCCTGGGCGAAGCCGAGGCCGATGTCGGTTCGGCCCGGGCCAACGTGCAGACCAGCCGCATCAATCTCGATTACGCCAAGGTCGATGCGCCCATCTCCGGCCGCATCGGCAAGTCCAGCGTGACGCCGGGCGCACTGGTCACCGCCAGCCAGACCACGGCGCTGACCACCATCCAGCAGCTCGATCCCATCTACGTCGATGTCACCCAGTCCAGCACCAACTGGCTCAACCTGAAGGAAGCGCTGGCCAATGGCGAACTGCAGAAGTCCGGCAACGGCGCCAAGGTCAGGCTGATCCTGGAGAACGGCCGCACCTACGCACAGGAAGGTACGCTGCAGTTCTCCGACGTGACGGTCAACCAGGACACCGGTGCCATCACGCTGCGCGCAGTCTTCCCCAACCCCAAGACCGACCTGCTGCCGGGAATGTATGTGCGCGCCGTGCTGCAGGAGGGTGTGCGCCAGCAGGGCCTGCTGGTACCGCAACAGGCGGTCAGCCGTGACGGTGCCGGCAAGCCGGTAGCCTTCGTGGTCAATGCGGAGGGCGTGGTGGAGCAGCGCGCGCTGGTGACCGATCGTGCCATCGGCAGTCAATGGCTGGTCAGCAGCGGCCTGAAGGAAGGCGACCAGCTGGTGGTCGATGGCCAGCAGCGCGCCACTGCCGGAGCCAAGGTGAAGGTGGTGCCATGGTCGCCCAAGACCACGGTGGCCAGCGCCAACGGCAGCGCCGGCAACGGCAACAACTGAGAGGCGGGAAAACATCATGGCTCGCTTCTTCATTGACCGTCCCATCTTCGCCTGGGTACTCGCCATCATCGTCATGCTGGCCGGTGCCATCTCGGTGCTGACCCTGCCGATTGCGCAGTATCCGGCCATCGCACCACCGGCCATCGCCATCACCGCCAACTATCCGGGGGCGTCGGCCAAGACCCTGGAAGACACCGTGACCCAGATCATCGAGCAGAAGATGAAGGGGCTGGATCGTCTCAGCTACATGGCCTCCACCAGTGAATCGTCGGGCTCGGTGACCATCACCCTGACCTTCGAGAACGGTACCAATCCGGATACCGCCCAGGTGCAGGTGCAAAACAAGCTGTCGCTGGCTACCCCCTTGCTGCCCTCGGAAGTGCAGCAGCAGGGCATTACCGTGACCAAGTCGGCCACCAACTTCCTGAACGTGCTGGCCTTTACTTCGGAAGATGGCAGCATGAGCGGCTCCGACCTGTCGGACTACGTGGCCGCCAACATTCAGGATGCGATCAGCCGGGTGGAAGGCGTGGGCGATACCACGCTCTTCGGCTCGCAATATGCGATGCGCATCTGGCTCGATCCCAACAAGCTCAACAGCTACAGCCTCACGCCGCTGGACGTGAAGAACGCCATCCAGGCGCAGAACGTGCAGGTCTCGTCCGGCCAGCTGGGCGGCCTGCCTGCTGCCGAGAACCAGCAGATCAACGCCACCATCACGGCCCAGACCCGCCTGCGCACCGCCGAGCAGTTCCAGAACATCGTGCTGCGCACGCTCTCCGATGGCGCCCGCGTCAAGCTGCGCGACGTCGCCCGCATCGAACTGGGCAGCGAAAGCTATACCTCGGTCGGCCGCTACAACGGCAAGCCCGCAGCCGGCCTGGCCATCAAGCTGGCCACCGGTGCCAATGCACTCGATACCGTCAAGGCCATCGATGCCCGCGTGGCCCAGCTGGAGAAGTTCTTCCCCGCCGGAATGAAGGTGCAGAAGCCCTATGACACCACGCCCTTCGTGCGCATCTCCATCGAGGAAGTGGTACGCACCCTGATCGAAGCGGTGGTGCTGGTGTTCCTGGTGATGTACCTGTTCCTGCAGAATTTCCGCGCTACGCTGATCCCGACCATTGCCGTGCCGGTGGTGCTGCTGGGAACCTTCGGCGTGCTGGCGGCGTTCGGCTTCACCATCAACACGCTCACCATGTTCGCCATGGTGCTGGCCATCGGCTTGCTGGTGGACGATGCCATCGTGGTGGTGGAAAACGTCGAGCGCGTGATGTCCGAGGAAGGCTTGCCGCCCAAGGAAGCCACCCGCAAGTCGATGGGCCAGATCAGTGGCGCGCTGGTCGGCGTGGCGCTGGTGCTGGCAGCGGTGTTCGTGCCGATGGCCTTCTTCAGCGGCTCGACCGGCGTGATCTATCGCCAGTTCTCCATCACCATCGTCTCGGCCATGACGCTGTCGGTGCTGGTGGCACTGGTGCTGACACCGGCCCTGTGCGCCACGCTGCTCAAGCCCGCGGCCAAGGGCCATGCGCTGGCCACGACCGGTTTCTTCGGGTGGTTCAATCGCCAGTTCGATCGCGGCAACCTGCGCTACCAGGGCATCGTGCGTCACATGCTGGGGCGCGGCTGGCGCTACATGGCCGCTTACGCGGTGCTGCTGGCGCTGGTGGTGACGGGTTTCATGAAGCTGCCGGTGGGCTTCCTGCCGGATGAAGACCAGGGCACGCTGTTTGCGATCCTGCAGTTGCCCTCCGGTGCCACGAAGGCGCGCACCGATGCAGTCATTCAACAGGTCGAGCATCATTTCCTGGTGGACCAGAAGGATGCGGTATCGGGCGTGTTCGCCGTCTCCGGTTTCAGCTTCGCCGGTAGCGGCCAGAACATGGGCTTTGCCTTCATCAAGCTCAAGCCCTGGGATGAGCGCAAGGGCCCCGGACTCTCGGTGACCGACGTCGCGGCCAAGGCCGGTGCGGCCTTCGCGCAGATCCGCGATGCCCGCGTATTCGCCTTCGCCCCGCCAGCCGTGTCCGAACTGGGCAATGCCACCGGCTTCGACCTGATGCTGAAGGATGAAGCCAACCTCGGCCACGCCGCCCTGATGCAGGCGCGCAACCAGTTGCTGGGCACGCTGATGCAGGACAAGCGCCTGGTGGCGGTGCGCCCCAACGGCCTGGAAGATACACCGGAGTTCCGCCTCAATGTCGATACCGACAAGGCCGGAGCACTGGGCGTGGCCATGTCCGACATCAATGACACCATCGCCACCGCCTGGGGCAGCAGCTACGTCAATGACTTCATCGACAAGGGCCGCGTCAAGAAGGTGATGCTGCAGGCCGATGCGCAATACCGCATGCTGCCCTCCGACCTCGATCGCTGGTACGTGCGCAACAGCGCCGGCACCATGGTGCCCTTCAGCGCCTTCTCGACCGCCAGCTGGACTTCCGGTTCGCCCCGCTTGGAGCGCTACAACGGCGTGCCCTCCATGGAAATCCTCGGCATGGCCTTGCCGGGGGCGGCCTCCAGCGGTGAAGCCATGGCCATCGTGGAAGCGGCCCTGGCCAAGATGCCACCTGGCATCGGCTATGAGTGGACCGGCCTGTCGCTGCAGGAAAAGGCCTCCAGCGGCAAGACCGGCCTGCTGTATTCGATCTCGATTCTGATCGTGTTCCTGGCGCTGGCGGCGCTCTATGAAAGCTGGGCGGTGCCGTTCTCGGTGATCCTGGTGGTGCCGCTGGGCGTGTTCGGCGCGCTGCTGGGTGCGATCCTGACCTGGAAGATGAATGACGTCTACTTTCAGGTGGGCTTGCTGACTACCATCGGCCTGGCCTGCAAGAACGCCATCCTGATCGTGGAATTTGCCAAGGATCTGCACGAGCATGGCAAGAGCCTGGTGGAAGCCACCATGGATGCGGTGCGCATGCGCTTGCGTCCTATCCTGATGACCTCGCTGGCCTTCATTCTCGGCGTGCTGCCGCTGGTGCTGGGCAGCGGTGCCGGTGCCGGCGCGCAGCATGCGCTGGGCACGGCGGTGATCGGCGGCATGCTCTCGGGCACGGTGCTGGCGGTGTTCTTCGTACCGCTGTTCTTCGTGATCATCATGAAGCTGTTCGCCCGCAAGCCATCCTCCGCGCCGCAAGGCCAACCCGCGATTTCCCCGGAGCACTGACATGAATCCTTCCCTGACCCATCGCGCCGCGCATCGTCCCCGGGTGCTGATGACTCCGCTGCTGCTGGCCATGCTGCTGGGCGGCTGCACCCTGATGCCCGAGTACCAGCGGCCCGCCGCCCCCGTGGCGAGCCAGTTTGCGGGCGACCACAGCGCAGCGGCCGCGAGCGGCACGCCGGCCATGGCGGTGTCTGATATCGGCTGGCGTGATGTCTTCACCGATCCGACATTGCAGGAGGTGATAAGCCTCAGTCTGGCCAACAATCGCGATCTGCGCGTGGCCGTACTCAACATCGAGAAGGCGCGCGCCCAATATGGCGTGGAGCGCGCCGCACTGTTCCCGACCATCAACGCCGCCACCAGTGAATCGGCCAGCCGCACGCCGGCCGACCTGTCGGCCACCGGCCGTGCGCTGACCTCGCGCAGCTATACCGCCACGCTGGGTTTCAGCGCCTACGAACTGGACCTGTTCGGTAGAGTCCGCAGCCTCAAGGAACAGGCGCTGCAATCCTTCCTCTCCACCGCCGAGGCTCGCCGCAGCACCCAGATCAGCCTGATCGCCGAAGTCGCCACCGCCTGGCTGACGCTGGCCTCCGACCTGGACCGCCTGCGGCTGGCCAAGGACACGCTGGCCAGCCAGAGCAGCAGTTACGAACTCACGCAGCGCAGCTTCGAGCTGGGCTCGTCCTCGGCGCTGACCTTGCGCCAGGCGCAGACCAGCGTGGAGAGTGCGCGCGTGGACGTGGAGAGCTACACCGCCCAGGTCGACCAGGACCGCAATGCCCTGGTGCTGCTGGTGGGCAAGGACCTGCCGGACCGGCTGCTGCCGCAGGGTTTGCCCGATACCGCACTGGCCGCCGCCAGTCCGCTGGCGACCATTCCACCGGGACTGCCCTCGGACCTGCTGCAGAGGCGCGCCGACATCGTCGAGGCCGAACGCACGCTGCGTGCCGCCAATGCCAACATCGGAGCGGCGCGCGCGGCCTTCTATCCCAGCATCAGCCTGACCGCCGATGCAGGTACGGCCAGTGCGCGGCTGGCCGGGCTGTTCAAGGGCGGTTCGGGCTCGTGGAGTTTCGTGCCGCAGATCTCCTTGCCGATCTTCGATGGCGGTGCCAACCAGGCCAACCTGGATATCGCCACCATCAGCCGCGACATCAGCGTGGCCCAGTATGAGAAGGCCATCCAGACCGCCTTCCAGGAGGTCTCGGATGCACTGGCCCAGCGCAATACCCTGGGCCGCCAGTTGAAGGCGCAGGAGGATCTGGTGGAGGCCAGCGATGCCTCGTACCGGCTCTCGCAGGCGCGCTTCAACAACGGCGTGGACAGCTATCTCACCGTGCTCGATTCGCAACGCACGCTGTACTCGGCGCAGAAGACCCTGATCGGTACGCGCCTGTCGCGCTGGACCAATCTGGTGACCTTCTACAAGGCGCTCGGCGGCGGCTGGGTGGAACGCTCCGGCAGCCCTGTCGCCAGTGACCTGGCCACGGCCGCGCTATGAGCCCGCGCGCCGGCAAGACCCGCGCCATCCTGCTTGATGCCGCGCTGGCCGCGTTTGCCCGGCGCGGCGTGCGGGCCACCACGCTGGAACACGTGGCGGCCAGCGCGGCTTTTACGCGCGGGGCGGTGTACTGGCACTTCCCGGACAAGCTGTCCCTGGTCAATGCGGTGTTCGATGATCTGGTCTGGCCTTTCGACATCGGTCCGGAACTGGCGGTCTATCGCCAGAGCGAGCAGCCGCTGTTGTTGCTGCGCGAGGTGCTGTGGCTGAAGCTGCTGGATTTCCTGCGCAACGTACAGCAGCGGCGTCGCATGGAAGTGGTGCTGCGTTATCGCGGCACGCCCGAGCTGCCGGAGGAATTGGGTGAACGTATCGAGTCGCTGAGCCTGCGCGCCTTGCAGCATCTGACCGCCGCCCTCAATATCGCCTATGAACGCGGCCAGCTGCGGCGCGGGCTCACGCCCATCGATGTGGCGCGCTGCCTGGTGGCGGCCTGCATGGGCGTCATTGCCGAGCATATGGAAGACCCGCAGGCGCGCCTGGAACATTCCTTCCATCTGGCACCGCTGTTGGTGCTGCAAGGCGCTGAAGTGGCGTAAAAGTTCAGTGCCGCCCGCTGGCGCGCGCAATCAGGGCGTTGAGGAAAGCGCGCGCCGCATCGGGCAGGGTGCGTCCGGCCAGGGACTGGATTTCCAGCTGCAGGGTGTTCATGTCCTTGTCGCGGATGGGCAGGGCGGCCAGCTGTCCTTCGCGCACCAGCTTGCGGATGGGCAGCGCGGCCGAGAAACCGATGCCGTCGCCGGACATCACGAAGCACAGCAGGGCACTGATGGAGTCCGCCGCCAGGGTTGGCTCCAGCAGCACGTTGCGGCGGCTGCAGCAGGCATCGATCAGGCGCCGCATGGTGATGTTCTTCTGCGGCATGGCCAGCGGATACGGGGCAAGTTCCGACAGGCTGACCTGCTTGCGATGGGCCAGTGCATGGTCCGGCCGCATCACCGCCATGATGGGCGCGCGCTGCGCGAACTCGACCTTGATGTCCGGATCCGGTGCCATGGTGAAGGTCAGTCCCAGGTCGACTGCGCCTTCGCGGATCTGCTGCGCCACGTGGACTGCATTGCCCACCGAGAGCTGGAAACGGATGCCCTTGTGCTGGCGGCAGAATTGTTCGATCGCCGCCGGTACGAATTCCAATGCAAAACCCTCGGTGGTCGCCAGTTTCACCTCACCCCGCCGCAAGCCCTTCAAGGCCGCCAGTTCATTGCCGATGCGTTCGGCTTCCAGTTGCTGGCGCAGCGCGTGCGCGGCCAGCAGTTCTCCGGCGGCATTGGGCCGCATGCCGCGCGAGACGCGCTCGAACAGCGGCGTGTCGAGTTCGGCTTCGAGCCGCGCGATCTGGCGGCTGATGGCCGAGGAGGCGACGTTGAGCGTATTGGCCGCTTCGGTAATGGAGCCGCGCCGCACCACTTCGAGGAAGTAGCGCACGGCGGTCTCCTGCAGCACTCGGGTATGGATGATGGACATCCATGAATTGTAGGAATGGTTTGCCGATTCGGCAATCACTGGTTCGAAAACTTGTACTTGTGGCAAACCATGTGCAGGCTTAGGATGCGTTCACGGATCGGCGGCAGGGTGCCCGCCGTCGCGTCGCGAGGGAGGCTTCATGGATGCTGCACAGGCTGCAATGACGAAGGCGCAGGGCGAGGGACGCTACAAGTATCTGGTATTGGTGCTGCTGTACCTGGGCTGGTGCGTGTCCTACATCGACCGCGCCGCCATCACCTTCGCCGCGACCCAGATCGCCAGCGAATTCGCGCTCAAGCCTTCCGACCTTGGCATCCTGCTGTCGAGTTTCTTCCTCGGCTATTCCCTCCTGCAACTGCCGGGCGGCTGGCTGGCGGACCGTTACGGTTCGCGTCCCGTCATCGTCATTTCCATCCTGCTGTGGTCGGTCTTCACCGGCGTGACCGGCATGGCCTGGTCGGTGACCAGCCTGGTGGTGATCCGCTTCATCTTCGGTCTGGGCGAGGGCGCGTTTCCGGCCGCCAGCGTCAAGGGCGTGGCAGAAAACTTCAGCCGCGAGGAACGGCCCAAGATGTCCTCGCTGCTGATGTCCTCCAACTACATCGGCAGCATGCTGGCCCCGCTGCTGATCGCACCGCTGATCATGCATTTCGGCTGGCGCGCGGTGTTCCATACCATCGGCATTGCCGGGCTGGTGTTCGCCCTCGTGTACTGGTTCTGCGTGCGTCCGGTACGGCCCGGCAAGGACGGTCCCAAGGCCATCAACAAGGAAGCCTTCGCGGCCCTGCTCAGGATGCCGCTGATGTGGAAGATCGTGGCGGTATGGTTTGGCCTGTCCATCATCAACAAGGGGCTCGACAGCTGGATGCCGACCTATCTGATGACCGTGCGCGGCCTCAACCTCAAGGCGGTCGGCCTGTTGCTGCCGCTGCCCTATATCATGGCCGGTCTGTCGACCGCCATCGGCGGCTGGGTCATGGTGCGCTTCTTCGATGGCCGCGAGAAGCTGTTGCTGATTGCCTCTTCGCTGCTGACCGCCGTCTTCGTCTACTGCATGTACACTGCCGCGACCGTCGAGGGCGTCATCGCCTGGCAATGCCTGGCTTACTTCTTCAAGTCCTTCGTGCTGGCCACCTGCATCGCGTTGCCGACCAAGCTGCTGCAGGCGCAGCTGGTGGGCAGCGGCGTGGGCATGGTCAACCTGGGCGGGCAACTGGCGGGCTTCATTTCGCCGCTGGTGATCGGCTTCCTGGTCAGCGCCTTTGCCAACTACGATTACGCCTTCAGCTTCCTGATCGGCGCGGCCCTGTTCTCGGTGCTGGTGAGCTTGTTCATCCGCACCAGCAAGACCGGCGGCAAGATGCAGCCGGCCTGATCCACTCACAAGGAAATTCATGTCTGATTCCCTCGTCGAAAAAACTGCCGTCGAACTGCGCCAGCTGATCGGCGGCAAGCAAGTCTCTCCGGTCGAGTTGCTGGACGCCTGCATCGCCCGCATCGAAGACCTCAATCCCCACATCAATGCCGTGACCGCCACCTGCTTCGAGCGGGCCCGCAAGGAAGCGCGTGCGGCCGAGCAGGCGGTCATGGACGGGGCTGAACTGGGGCTGCTGCACGGCCTGCCCATCGGCATCAAGGATCTCGAAGAAACCGAAGGCCTGCTGACCACCTACGGCTCGCCTATCTATCGCGGCAACGTCCCCGCACACGACAACGCGCTGGTGGCGCGCCTGCGCGCAGCCGGTGCCATCGTGGCCGGCAAGACCAACGTGCCCGAAATGGGGGCCGGGGCCAACAGCCGCAATACGGTGTGGGGGGCCACCGGCAATCCCTTCAACCCGCTGCTCAATGCGGGCGGCTCCTCCGGGGGCTCGGCGGCGGCGCTGGCGGTGGATCTGCTGCCGCTGTGCTCGGGCTCGGATACCGGCGGCTCGCTGCGCATTCCGGCGGCCAAGTGCGGCGTCGTGGGATTCCGTCCCTCGCCGGGACTGGTACCGAGCGAGCGCAAGCTGCTGGGCTGGACGCCGATTTCGGTAGTCGGTCCGATGGGCCGCAATGTGGCCGATACCGTGCTGCAATTGCGCGCCACCATTGGCCTGCATGCCAGCGATCCCTTGAGCTACGCGGTCGATGACGCGGCGTTCGCGGCCTTGCCGCCGGTGGACTTGTCGCGCCTGCGCATCGGCTATACCGAAGACTTCGGCGTGTGCGCAGTGGACGAGGGCATTCGCGCAGTGTTCCGCCAGAAGATGGCTGCCATCAGCCGTTTCGTGCAGGTTTGCGAGCCCGTGGAGATGGAGATGGGCGAGGCCCATCGCGCCTTCGACGTGATCCGTGCCGAAGCCTTCGTGGCCGGGTTCGAGGCCGCCTATCGCCGCGATCCCGCTTCGCTCGGCCCCAACACCCGCGCCAACTACGAGATGGGTGCGGCCATGAGCTTGTCCGACTGCGCGTGGGCGCAGGGCGAGCAGACGCGCCTGTTCCGTCGCTTCCAGCAGTGGTATGCGCGCTATGACCTGATCCTCTCGCCGACCACGCCGGTCTCGCCTTTCCCGTGGAGCGAGCTGTACCTGAAGGAGGTCAACGGTGCGCCGCTGGAAAATTATTATCGCTGGCTGGCCCTGACCTATGTGGTCACACTTGTTACCAATCCTTCGATCTCGCTGCCCTGCGGCCGCGATCATCGCGGCATGCCCTTCGGCTTGCAGGTCACCGGTGCCTTCCGCGACGATGCCCGTTTGCTGGCCTGGGCCGGCGCGCTGGAGGCGGCGTTCGCGGGCGATGAGACATTGCGGCGGCCACGGCCTGACCTGGCGAAGCTGAAGTCCGTCAACGCAGCGCTGACCTCCCTGGTTACCCATCCGCCCATCTTTGATGGTGCGGCGACGGCAGCGGCGGCGCAGGCTGCGGTATAAACCATTTATATCATTTCATTCTTGAACGATTCCATGAACACGATCCAACGCTTCAATACCAATGCCCGCATGAGCCAGCTGGTGCTGGCCAACAATTTTGCCTTCGTCGCCGGCCAGGTGGCGGACCATCCGGGTGCGCCCATCCCGCAGCAGGCCAGCGAAGTGCTGGCCAAGGTCGATGCCCAGTTGCAGGCCCAGGGGATTGCGCGCGAGCGTATCGTCAGCGCCAATGTCTGGCTCTCCAGCCCGGAGCATTTCGCTGCCTTCAATGCGGTGTGGGATGCCTGGGTCCCTGCCGGCCATGCGCCCACGCGCGCCTGCGTGCAGGCACTGCTGATGGCTCCGGGGCTGGACGTGGAAGTGGCCGTCATCGCCGCCCTCTGAAAAGATCACGGAGTTTGCCCATGAGCCAGCAAGGCCGCGTCGACTATCTCATCATCGGGGCCGGCATCGCCGGTGCCTCCATCGCTTACTGGCTGGCGCGTCACGGCAGCGTGCTGCTGCTGGAGCGCGAATCGCAGCCGGGCTATCACAGCACTGGCCGCTCGGCCGCGCTCTACATGGAGAGCTACGGTCCGCCGCAAGTGCGCGCACTGACCTGCGCCAGCCGCGCCTTCTTCGATCATCCGCCCGAGGGCTTTGCCGACCATGCACTGCTGACGCCGCGCGGTGCCTTGTTCTATGCGACCGCTGCCTTGCACGCGGAACTCGATGCCCATGAAGCACTGGTACGTTCGGTGTCCGACAAGGTGCAGCGCCTCGATGCGGCGCAGACCCGTGCCATGGTGCCAGTGCTGCGTGAGCAAGACCTGATCGGTTCGGTCTACGAGGAAGATGCCAGCGACATCGACGTGCATGCCTTGCACCAGGGCTTCCTGCGCGGCGCGCGGGCAGCGGGCGCACGCGTGCTGTGCAATGCCGAGGTGCAGTCGCTGCAGCATGGCCATGAGCAGGGAGAGAGCACGTGGCATGTGCAGACGAGTCAGGGCGAGTTGCGCGCGGGCGTCATCGTCAATGCCGCCGGTGCCTGGGCCGACGAGATCGGGCAACTGGCCGGAGCCGCACCCATCGGACTGGTGCCGAAGCGGCGTTCAGCCTTCACCTTCGCGGCACCGGCCGAGAGCGCCCACTGGCCGATGTTCATGCCGGTCGATGAATCTTTCTACATCAAGCCGGATGCCGGCCTGCTGCTGGGTTCGCCGGCCAATGCCGATCCGGTCGGAGCGCACGACGTGCAGGCCGAGGAACTGGATATCGCCATCGCCATCGACCATATCCAGAACGGCACGACCCTGGAGATCCGCCGCCCGGCGCATGTCTGGGCCGGCCTGCGTTCCTTCGTGAGCGATGGCAGTTTCGTTGGCGGCTACGACACCCGGGTACCGGGCTTGTTCTGGGCTGCCGGGCAGGGCGGGTATGGCATCCAGTCGTCACCGGCGGCGGGCGAAGCCTACGCGGCCCTGATCCGGGGCGAACCGGTGCCGGCGCATATCGCGCGCTTCGGGGTCGATGCCGCGGCCTTGAGTCCGGCGCGACTGGGCTGAGCTGAGCCACCGCGCACACCGACCAGTGCGTAATCGGTACAGCGCCCCAGCGTGCCCATGGTCAGCCGTGCTTCGGCGGCCGCTTCTTCCATGACCGCATTGAGGTCGTCACCGTTGGCAGCAGGGGCAGAGGCGAAGGACATACCGGTTCTCGTGCGTGCCTTCTCGTCGCAGGCTGATGAGCGTCTGCAATACCGTGTCCTGCACCTTGATGGATTGCGAATTGGCCTGGTAGACGCGCTGCGCCACGATCATGTTGACCAGCTCGGCGGTCAGGTCGACGTTGGATTGTTCGACAGCACGGCCCTGCAGGCTGGCACGGTCTGGATGACGAAGGGCAGGTCCGCACGCGCCGCTACCTGCGGCTGGATTTCGCCAGCCAACAAGCGGATTTGCCGCATGCCCGTTGCGATCTGCCGGTCGATGGCGCTGCGCGTGTTGAAGATCAGAGTGCTGCCGTCGGCCAGCAGGCCGGCCCCCACGGTGAGCCTGGCCAGCATGGCGATCTGCTTGAGGGCCTTGCGACACCTGCTCTTCTGCTGCAGCGTGTTGCACAGCACCTGAGGGGCGGCACCGACCTGGCGCGGAACGTCGAACTGCTGCACCGACTGCGCCAGATTGGCATAGGCCACGGCATGGCGCGGATCAGCCGCTTTCCAGCGTTCGAAGGCGGCTTGTTCGCCTTTGCTCAGTTCGCCTTGTTCGATCTGCAGCATCCACTCGATGGCCTGCTCAACGATCTTGTCTTCGTTCTTCATGCGCGCGCTTACCCCAGCGGCGCGAAGCCGGCGGCCTTGTAGCATTGCAGCAGGCCCTTGGCGACGTAGCGGCGAGCCACGCTGGGCGTGATGCGCAACTGTTCACCGATGGCCTGGTAGGTCGGGCCGTCGAGCTTGTAAAGCAGGAAGGCCGCGCATTCCTTGGCGGTCAGCCCGGCCAGCGCCTGCAGGCAGGCTTCCTCCAGATCGCGGCGTCGCCACAGCTCGTAGACGATGCGGCACGAGATCGTGGTCAGCAGCGCGCGCGGTTCGCGCACTTCCTGCGGCGGCGAGGTGAGCAACTGAGTGAAGGTTTCGGCGGCCACGTCCTCGGCGGCAAAGGCATCCCCCCACGCTGCGCCGCAGGCGCGTGCGCAACCAGACATGGTGTTCAATGAACATGGCTTCGATCTGGTGCATGGCGCCGAGCGGATCGGACATCAGATGTGAACTCATGCGGGGTTAGAAATGCGAGTAATTTTCGAGGAGGAGGCCGTGGTGGCCATGCTGGTCTCATCACCAGTCCGCTCTTGTCGGGGGGGGCGGGATGCGCTGCAAATTATAAGAGAAATTCACAGTTGTGAAAAAACTGCCTGCGACCATGGATGCGCCGTGCATCTGAGCCCCCTTTTAATCAGCATGGGCAGGCATTTCCGGTCGATTGACTTAGTCCGTTGTGTGACCAAAGTGTAAAGTTTCGATGGAGATTTCGTGACGGGATCGCTCCCGCAGCCAGTATTTTGTCAGCTGCGGAGACATGTTGGTGATCTCATTCGCACCGGATGTCATTCATTTTTATTGCGAGTTCCTCTTTGATTTCTGCGCGCTTCGCTACGAATTTCCTGCGGCCGCATCCGGTTTGATCGAAGGCGTTACCGGACGCGGCAGCTGGCAGTCTTCCACCCGGTCGCGGCCGCGTTCCTTGGCGCGATAGAGTGCGCGGTCAGCTCCCGCGAACAGATCTTCGATGCGCATTTCGGGCCGTGGCACGCAGCTCATCACGCCGGCGCTGATGGTGACCACGCCACCGGCATTGCCCTGATGCGGGATCGCCAGTGCGCGCACACCATCCAGGACTTTCTGGGCGATGCGATGAGCATTGTCGAGATCGGTGTCGGGCAGCAGCAACGCAAATTCCTCACCGCCGTAGCGTGCTGCCAGGTCGCCATGGCGACGTTGCATCCCGCGCAGGGTGCGGGCCACGTCCTGCAGGCAGTAGTCGCCTTGAATATGGCCGTACAGGTCGTTGTACTTCTTGAAGTAATCGACATCGAACATCACCAGCGAGAGGGCGCTCTTGCTGCGGCTGGCATTGCGCATGGCCAGTTGCAGCTGTTCATCCAGGTAGCGCCGGTTGGGAATGCCGGTCATGCCATCCAGCATGGCCTGTGCCCGCAGGTTTTCGGTGAGCAGCTTGAGGGACAGGTTCTTCTTTTCGATCTCTTCTTCGGCGCGATCGCGCATGCGTACCACGCGCAGCAGGTAGGCCGTCAGCAGGCCGACCAGCAGCGCCGCCGAGACGATCACCAGCAATTGCGCACGCTGCGCTTCGCGCCAGTCGGCCAGCATTTCGTCATGGGCCAGAGCGGCCGTGACGAACAGCGGATAGTCCGGCACCCGGGTGAAATAGTTCAGGCGCAGCACGCCATCCTGCGCCGACTGGATCACCGCCCAGCCCGACTGGCGCTGTTGCGCATGATCGCGATAGAGCGGCAGGTCGGCCATGCTCTTGCCGAGGAACTCGCTGCCGTAGGGTCGGCGCAGCAGCATGCTGCCGTCGGTGCTGGCCAGCACCAGTGAGCCCTGCTTGCCGATGTTGAGTTCGTTGAACAGGCGCATGAAGTGGTCCAGGCTCACGCCCACGCGGATGACGCCGGCCGGCTTGCCCTGGCGCAGGCGCTGGCGGGTCACCGGAATGATCCAGCGGCCGGTGACGCTGCTGATGACCGGCGTGCCGATCTGCAGTCCACCGGTCTTGTCCTCCGCACGGCGCTCTCCGCGCGCCATGGCCATTGCCGGTTCCATGCCGGACAGGCCGGCCGGCTCCGCATGGGCGGGCCAGCGCTGCCGGGTGTGGCCCTGCTCGTCGATGACCAGCAGGCTGTCCAGTTCGGGAAAGAGCTGGTTCTGGCGCGTGAGCAGATCTTGCACCAGGCCTTGCAGTTCAGCCGGGGAGAGGCTGCGGCTGCCTTCCAGTCCGGCGATTTCCTGTATCAGCAGATCGGCCGCACGAAAGCTCAGGTTGACCTGGGTAGCCAGGCCGGTGGCGAGGTTGAGGGTGGCGGTCTCGCCGCTCTTGATCGCTGCTTCGCGGCTGCTGAGGCTGCCGTTGAGCAAGGCATAACCAAACAGCGCGCTGCCCAGGATGGCCAGGACCAGCGAGGTGATCCTGACCTTGTTGTTGAGACGTTTGAGGGGCATGGCTTACTCCGGGGGATGTTGGGTGAACGTGTCAATCTGAAATCAAATTAATCAAATTCACCATTTGTATTTTAATGCAAATGCATTTTGATTTCCTTTATTGCAATAGAAAGCCCCTTTTTAAAGGACAGAATGTTGATGTGGATTAAGCCGCTTGTTGCTTTTCGGCAGGCATCGATCGATTCGCGAATTCCTCTCATTTCCTTATGGAATGGCTATTTCCACATGGTAATGCTCACCATTTGTCACGCCTGGATGATTGATCCGGCAACTGTGGCGTGAAAATGCGACGAAATTTCGGCGTTAAAAACATTTTCATCGAATACGTTAAATAAATCGTTTATATTTCTTGCAGTCGGCTGACAAATGTTGGCCCGGCACAGGGGTTTCTTGGGGTTGGCTCAGGTGTAAAAACGAAGAGGGGATGAAATGAAAATCACGGATATCAAGATCAGCGTCCGGTTGGGCGCATGTTTCGCGGCACTCATTGCGGTGATGTGCCTGATCGCGGGAGTGGGCGTCAAGAATTTGTGGTCGGTCAGCGATGCCACCTCGGAAATCGTCAATGACCGCTACGTCAAGGTCGCGCTCGGTGCGCAGATGAGCGACAAGATCAACACGGCCGCCCGCAGCCTGCGCAATGCCATCCTGGCGCGCAATCCGGAGGAGGCGAAGAAATACCTCGACCGGGTCGAGACCAACACCAAGGATGTCGGCGAGATGCTGGTACGGATGGAAAAACTCATCAACACCCCGCGCGGCAGGGAATTGATCGGCGCGCTCAATCAGTCGCGCGACGAATACAGCAAGCACCGCGCCAAGGTCGTGGAATTGATCCAGCAGCAGAAAAAGGATGAGGCAACAGCTTATCTGTTCGATCAGACCATCCCGGTGCAGGACAAGTATTTCGCCGCCCTCAAGAACTTGGCCGAGTTCCAGGTCAGCCTGATGGACAAGGCGGTGGAGCGCGCCAATGACGCATCCAGCAATGCGGTCAACATCATGCTGCTGCTGTCGGCGGCCGCCATCGTGCTCTCGGTGGTGTGTGCCTGGCTGATTACCCGTTCCATCACCCGTCCGCTCAACCAGGCCGTGCAAGTGGCCACCGCCGTGGCGGCCGGTGACCTGACGGTGCAGATCGACAATTCCTCCAAGGATGAAACCGGCGCGCTGCTGGCGTCGCTCAAGGCCATGAACGACAACCTGCACCGCATCGTGACCGAAGTGCGCCAGGGCAGCGATACCATCAATACCGCTTCCGGCGAGATTGCCACCGGCAACCTGGATCTGTCCTCGCGCACCGAGCAGCAAGCCGGTGCGCTGGAAGAAACCGCTTCGGCGATGGAAGAGCTGACCTCCACCGTCAAGCAGAATGCCGACAATGCGCGTCAGGCCAATACCCTGGCCGAAACCGCTTCGCAGGTGGCAATCCAGGGCGGCAGCGTAGTCGGTGAAGTGGTGCAGACCATGAGCCAGATCAACGATGCGTCGCGCAAGATCGTCGACATCATCAGCGTCATCGATGGCATCGCCTTCCAGACCAACATCCTGGCCTTGAATGCCGCCGTGGAAGCGGCCCGGGCCGGCGAGCAGGGGCGCGGTTTCGCGGTGGTGGCTTCTGAAGTGCGGACCCTGGCGCAGCGCAGTGCCGCCGCCGCCAAGGAAATCAAGACATTGATCGACGCCTCGGTGGAGCGCGTGGAAAACGGCAGCCGCCTGGTCGAACAGGCCGGCACCACCATGGATGAAGTGGTGGCCAGCGTCAAGCGCGTCACCGATGTGGTGGCCGAGATCACCGCCGCCAGCGGCGAACAGAGCGATGGCATCGAGCAGATCAACCAGGCCATCGTGCAGATGGATGAAGTGACCCAGCAGAATGCTGCGCTGGTGGAAGAGGCGGCCGCCGCTGCGCAATCGCTGCAGGAGCAGTCGGGCCGTCTGGTGGAAACGGTCAGCATCTTCAAGCTGAGCAACCATGAAACGCGTCGTCCGGTACCGGTGGCTGCTACCGCGGCACGCACCGTGGACGTCACGCCCCGTGCTGCAGCACTGCCGCGCAAGCCGGCAGCCAAGGCCAGCGCACCGGCCAAGGCTCTGCCGGTTGCGCAGCCAGCCCTTAAGCCGGCCGCTGCTGAAGGGGATTGGGAACAGTTCTGAAGGGCCAGCTCAATCCCGCAAGGGGAGGGTTTGGCGAGCAGCGCGTCCATTGGGCGCGCTGTTTTTTTGTATTGATTCAAGCCTGCATTGAGGCCTGAATCCAAGCGTGAATGAAGGGCAGAACTGTGGCGTGAATCCGCACGTGGATTGAAGCGTGAATTCACGTGCGAATTTTGCACCAGATCCTGTACAGAATTCTGTCCCCAATTCGGACCGGCCTCATCCCGGTCAACTGTGCTTACGTCAGCGAAATTCCCTTGAAGCGCGCCAGCTTTTGCAGTGCGTCTTCCAGCGGCAGGCGCGCGCGTCCGGCGGCAATGCGCAGTTCCCGATGCAGTTCGGCTTCCTCGGTCGTGTCGTCTTCGCACTGGCGGCTGTAGCGTTCGAATCCGGCCAGTGCCGTCAGCAGTTCGGCCAGATGGCGCGGACATTCACATTGCATGCGATCGGACTGGTCCGACACCGACGCCAGGGCGCTCTCGCTGAAGCGCGGCTCCGGCACCCATTCGTCCTCGCCCGGTGTCTGCGCGGCCGCTGGTTCCATGCGCCGGATCATCTCGCACAGCCACTCCACATCGATCCCTTCCACCGCCTTGCGCACCACCCGATGCCCGGCTTCGCGCAGGCGCACCACCATCTCCGGCGAGCCGAAGCGATACAGGATCAGTACCGGTACCTGCACGCCGTCGCGGCGCAGCCCCTCCAGCCGCTGATCGAGATCGCTGTCGAGAACCGTGCTTTCCAGCAGCAGCAGGTCGCCCTCGAACTGCCTGAGGTCGAGTTCATCCAGGCTCTCGACAGCCATGATGACGCTCAATTGCCGATGCGCCAGCGCCTGGCCGACCGCCTTGGTGGCAATCCAGGGGCCGACCAGGGCCAGCCGCGTGACCGGGCCGGCCTGCCGCTCGTGGCTGCCGCTGCCCTCGGCAGGCAGGCTCTGCGCCAGCGCCTGCAGGTCCTGCGGGGGCAGCGTGGCCAGCTTGCCGATGCGATGGCCGGCATCCACCAGTGTCTTGATCCAGGCCAGGCGTTGCATGTCTTCCTGCGAATACAGGCGCTGGCCGCCGCCGCTGTGCTGCGAGGAGGTGATGCCGTAACGATGTTCCCAAGCACGCAGCGTCTCGACTGCCATGCCCAACTGGCGCGCCACCGCGCCGGGGCGCAGCAGCGGCAGGTCGGACAGCTCGGCTGTTTCTGCTGCGGGAGCCGGTGAAGAGGGGGCTTGTTGGTTCGTCATTGTCGTATTTCCAATGAAAAATATTTTTGTAATGTACGGATATTTTTTAAATATATCTGTTCAGAGTCGTTGCAAAGCAAATTTGTTGCACGCTGAAAAAGATATTTTATCGTTTGTTTTCGTGATTATTTTGAGTGTGTCACGCTTTTGCCTGAATGTGAAACATCGTGATCAACAACAAGAATCGGCCCGCTCCCCGTGGACACGTGTCGATCCATTCGAGAAACCTTGCATCCCCCCGGAAAGAACCATCATGAAAATATCGGACCTGAAAATCGGCACTCGCCTCTATATCGGCTTCGGAATGGTTTCCGCCATCCTGGTCATCCTGGTCAGTGTGGCCTATGCCAATTTTGCGCGGCTGGGTGTGGCCACGGACATGAACATCCATAGCTACGAGGCAAGGGCAGAAATGCAGGCGATGCTCGAAAGCCTGATCAATATGGAAACGGGCGCGCGCGGTTTCGCCCTGACCGGCAACGAAGCTTCGCTGGAGCCGATGCAGCAGGGCCTGGCCAGTTTCAAAACGCATCTGGACAAGGCCCGTCAGCTCACCGTGGATAACCCGACCCAGCAACAGCGCTTGCAGCAAGTGGCGGAAGCCGAACAGCGCTGGGTGAGCACGGCCATTGAGCCCACCGTCGCCCTGCGCCGCGCCGTGCGTGACGGGCGCGAGGACATGAGCAAGCTGGTGGCCTTTGTACAGGCTGGCCGCGGCAAAGCCGAAATGGACAACATGCGCGCCATCTTTGCCGAGATGGACCGCATGGAAAGCGGTCTGCAACAAGAGCGCAGCGACCAGGCCGATGCACTGGAAGCGCTCACCGGCAAGACCCTCATCATCGGCGGCGTGGTCGCGGTGGTGCTGGCGCTGCTGCTGGCCTGGTGGCTGGCCAACAACATCACCCGTCCGCTGGCCGTGGCCGTGCGCCTGGCACGCCAGGTGGCAGGCGGTGACCTGACCGCCCGCATCGACGTGCGTTCCCGTGACGAAACCGGCGAGCTCCTCAGCGCACTGAAGGACATGAATGCCAGCCTGGTTACCATCGTCTCTGGTGTGCGCCGTGGTACCGACATGATCGCCACCGCCTCCTCGCAGATTGCCAGCGGCAACCTGGACCTGTCCTCGCGCACCGAACAACAGGCCAGCTCGCTGGAAGAGACCGCATCCTCGATGGAAGAACTGACCTCCACCGTGCAGCAGAACAGCGCCAATGCACGCGAAGCCAACCGCATGGCGCAGGCCGCCTCCGACATCGCCAGCAGCGGTGGCGGCGTGGTCAGCCGCGTGGTGGAAACCATGGAAGAAATCAATGCCTCCTCGCGCAAGATCGTCGACATCATCAGCGTGATTGACGGTATCGCTTTCCAGACCAATATCCTGGCCTTGAACGCCGCCGTGGAAGCGGCACGCGCCGGTGAGCAGGGGCGCGGTTTCGCCGTGGTCGCGACCGAAGTGCGCAGCCTGGCCCAGCGTTCGGCCGCCGCTGCCAAGGAAATCAAGGCGCTCATCAGCGACTCGGTGGCCAAGGTCGAGTCGGGCAGCGTGCTGGTCAATGAAGCCGGTGACACCATGCGCGAGATCGTCGAGAGCGTGCAGCGCGTGACCGGCATGATCAACGAGATCAGCGCGGCCGGTGAAGAACAGCGTTCCGGCATCGAGCAGGTGAGCCAGGCGGTCGGCCAGATGGATCAGGTCACGCAGCAGAATGCAGCCCTGGTCGAAGAAGCGGCCGCTGCCTCGCAATCGCTGCAGGAACAGGCGCAGGAACTGGCGCAGGCCGTCAGCGTGTTCCGCCTCGATGCACAGGCCGCCCAGGAGATGGCCATCGACGTAGCTGCCGCCGCAGTGACACCGGCACCGGCGGCCATCAAGAAGGCTCCGGCCACCATCAAGCCGCGCATTGCACCGCGCGAGCCGCGCCTGTCGGCACCGGTGCCCAGCCGCAGTCTGGCGGGCGCTTCCGACGAATGGGTTACTTTCTGATCGCCACGCCACCATGCACGCCGACCTCCTCCGATTGACCGCCCCCTTGTCGGGGCAAGCCGGGCAAGCCGAACGGGAGCGTGAGCGCCTGGCCGTGCTCGATACCTACTGCGTGCTGGATACCCATCCCGATGTGCTGTGCGATCTGGTGACCGAACTGGCGGCCACGCTGTTCAACACCGAGATCGCACTGGTCTCGCTGGTCGCTGAGAACCGCCAGTGGTTCAAGTCGCGGCGCGGTCTGGATGCGCCGGGCACACCGCGCTCGCAGTCCTTCTGCAGCCATGTGATCGAGCGGGATCAGGTCATGGTGGTGCTGGATGCGACGCAGGACCCGCGCTTCGCCGACAACCCGCTGGTGACCGGTGAGCCCGGCATCCGCTTCTATGCCGGGGCCCCGCTGCAGGCCAGCGATGGCGTGCGGCTGGGGACGCTGTGCGTGATCGGCAAGTCGCCACGCGCCGCCTTCGGTGATGCTGATCGGACCAAGCTGACGCAGCTGGCGGCCATCGTGATGGCACGGCTGGAGATCCTGCGGGTATCCAACTACGTCGACAGCCTGACTTCCTTGCCCAATCGCAGCCGCCTGACCGCCGACCTGCACAGTCTCGCTACGCTGGGGCAGGACGGCGAGGGCCTGTCGGGCAAGTTGACGGCGATGGCGGTCGACATCTGTGATCGCGTGTACCTGCGCGACATGGTCAAGGCGCTGGGCTGGGATTACGTGGAAGGTTTCTTGATCCAGGCCAAGGAACAACTGCGCCAGTCGCTGGGTGAGGTGGCGCTCTATCGCATCGGCACCACCACCTTTGCTTACCTGGAGCGGCGCGACATCTGGCAGCAACAGGTGGAGCAGATCGAACGTGCCTTCGCCGGTACCGTCGAGTACCAGGGTATTCCGCATCGGCTGGAAATTTCCGTGGGCATCGTGCCGCTGGGACAGTGTGAAGACATCGACGAACTGGTGCCCTCGCTGTTGACGGCAGCTGACATGGCACGTGATTGCGGCAGCCTGCAATGCCGCTATGAACAGCCGCTTGGCAAGCAGCAGAAGCATTCCTTCGAACTGCTGTCGGCCATTCCCGGCGCGCTGCTCACGGGCGACCAGCTGTGGCTGGAATACCAGCCCAAGATCGCGCTGGCCTCGGGCCATTGCGTCGGGGTGGAGGCGCTGCTGCGCTGGCGCCATCCGGTGCATGGGCTGATCTCGCCGGCCCTCTTCATTCCGCTGGCCGAGAAGACCGCGCTGATTCGCCAGGTGACACTGTGGGTGCTGCAACATGGCATCGAGCAGGCGGCGACGTGGGCGCGCCGGGGGCGGGCGATTCCGGTGGCCATCAACGTATCGGCCCGCGACTTCGACAATGATGATCTGGTACTGGCACTGGCAATGCAGTTGCAGCGGCATCGCATTCCGGCCGGGCTGATCGAGATCGAGTTCACCGAAAGCGCGATGAGCAAGAACCCCGAGGCGCTCTACGGGCGGATCCAGGAAATCAAGCGCCTGGGCGTGAAGGTGGCCATCGATGATTTCGGGGCCGGCTTCAGCAACCTTAGCTATCTCAAGAACATTCCGGCGGACTACCTCAAAATCGACCAGTCCTTCATCCGCAACATGGAAAGCAATTACTCGGACCAGCAGATCGTGCCTTCGATGATTCACCTCGGGCAGAAGCTGGGCTTTGCCGTCGTAGCCGAAGGCGTGGAAACCGAGAAGTGCCGCCGCATCCTGCATCACCTCGGGTGCGAATACGGACAGGGCTACGGCATCGCCCGCCCGATGGCGGCCGCCGATACCTGGGACTGGATCTCGGCGCGCGATTGAGCCGCGCCCATCAACGCTGCCGGCGGCGCATGCCCAAAAAGGAGGGGGCTTGCGGTGAGGATTGGTGAGGCGTATATTTCCGGATAGAAATATAAATCTGGAGACTTTACGTGACAATCCGACCGGTCCCCCTCCCGTTCGCATGGTTCGCCGTTCTCGTCTTGGCCGTGGTGCTGCCGCTGATGCTGGGCGCGTGCAGCCGTTCGCCAAAGGAGCAACTGGCGTTCCAGCACGCGGAAGAGCAATACCAGATCAACCAGCGCAATGCCGAGCTGGCGCGCAGTCGGCCCGAGGGGGACTCCTCGCGGGACGATGAACGGAGCCGGGAGCGCGATTAAGCCTCGCCCCCCGTCTCTTGCCGCATGGCTTGATCATCGCGGCACAGCGCCTCCAGCCGGTCCAGATCCGCAGTGATCACCCATTGCCGCGCCAGCACAGCAAAACTTTCATACGCGGGATTCTGCTGCTGCAGCGTATCGCACCAATCCAGCAAGTCCGACACCGCGCCCATCGCGATGAGCGCCAGCGCCTGCTGCAGCTTTTCCGGCGGTGGATGCTGCAAGGGCAGGGGAGCGGCATCGTCATCGGCTGAGGCCGCCTCCGGATGCAAGCCCAGCAGGCGACCGATGGTCTCCTGCAGTTCCAGAAAATTGACCGGCTTGAGCAGGCAGGCATCGAAACGTTCACCCGGCTCATCGCTCGGCGCCGGCTGCAGCGTGGCTGACAGCAGCAGCACCGGGACTTGCGGCAGATGCCGGCGTACTGCTTGCAGCACGGCGTCGCCATGCAGGCCCGGCAGCTGGTAATCGGTCAGCACCAGCGCCAATGCGGGCGCCTCCGGGAGGGCAATACGGGCGATGGCGCTTTCCGCATCGGCCAGCAATTCCACCGCGA
This sequence comes from Herbaspirillum sp. Her4, assembly GCF_057961335.1. Lineage (NCBI taxonomy): Bacteria > Pseudomonadati > Pseudomonadota > Betaproteobacteria > Burkholderiales > Oxalobacteraceae > Herbaspirillum > Herbaspirillum sp. Her4. The sequence goes on from NZ_CM176330.1 coordinate 2,606,209, forward strand.
AGCCGACGCTGGCCAGCTGGTCGCCCAGCAATTGCGCGATGTCGGCATGATCTTCTACCACCAGCGCCAGGCGGCCCTGGCCATCGATGAGGAGGCGGCCATTGGCGTCTTCCGGCGCATCATGGCGGGCGATGTCGCGCTCGCTGGAGATGGCGGCCGGCAGGCGCAGCGTCATCGTCGTGCCTTCGCCGGGCCGGCTGGACAGCATCACCTGGCCGCCCATCTGCTGCATCCACTGGCGCACGATGGACAGCCCCATGCCGATACCCGGCTGCGAGCGGTCGGCGTTGGCCCGTTCGAAGGGTTCAAACACCCGGGTCTGGAAATGTGCAGGGATGCCGCTGCCGGTATCGCGTACCTGCATCTCCATGACGCCCATCTCGGATTTCGCCGAGGCCGGATGCCAGAGGATCTGCAGCACGATGCGGCCGTCCCGGGTGTACTTGGCGGCGTTGTCCAGCAGGTTGCCGAGGATGCGCCGCAGTCGCCGGGCGTCGATGGCGAGCACCGGTGGCAGCGTCGGGTCCACCTGCAGATGAAAGGAATTGTGCTGGCGCTCGGCCAGCAGGGCCGCTTCCTGGCCGATCTCCTGCAGCAGGGCGTGGGCATAGACCGGGGCAGCGTGCGGCAGATCGGGGCGATCGCCGCGGGCATAGTCGATCAGGTCGTTGACCATGGCCAGCATGTGGCGGGCGCTGCGCACGATGATGCGGCCATGGCGCGCACGCTCGCCGCCGCCGGTCTGCAGCATGTCGGCAAAGCCGAGGATGGAAGTCAGCGGTGTGCGCAGGTCGTGGCTGATGCGGGTGAGGAATCCGGTCTTGGCGCGGTTGGCCTGGTCGGCCGCCGCCAGCGCTTCGCGCAGCTCGCGGGTGCGGGTCGCCACCGCCTGTTCCAGCTTGAGTTGCTCGCGCACACGCATATACAGCATGGCCCATTGCATCTGCTCATGCTTGCGATGCAGTTCCAGCGCGCGGCCGATGATCGCCACGGTGGCCAGGCACAGCAGTCCCATCTGGAACAGCGCCGCGAAATGCCAGTCCGGCAGCAGGCTGCGGTCGACCAGGCCATTGAGTTCGAGCAGCTTGACCGACAGGCCCAGCCAGGCCACCGCAAAGGACAGCGTCAGCAATCGGGCGTGCGGCAGTCCATGCCACCAGGCATGCAGCATCGAGGCCAGCCAGATCACATAGGCGAGGGCACCAGTGGCATTGGCCAGCGGCGCGGTGACGCGATAATCGCCCAGCGCGGTCCAGCCGATGATCACCGACAGCAGCACGTACAACGTGCGATAGACGATCTGCCAGCCACGCAATCGCTCCATTCCGACCAGCACCTCGCTCATGCGCACGTAGAGCAGGGTGGCCGCGCATCCCAGGGTGGCCGGGGCACGCACCTGCCATGCACCGCCCGCGGGAAACAGGTAGCGATAGAGATAGCCCTGAAACGTCCAGATATAAGCCAGCGCGATGAGAATCCACGCAGCCATCAGCAGGAAGCCACGGTCGCGCCAGGCGATGCCCTGGATCAGGGCATAGCTCACCAGCAGCAGCGCGCCTCCCAGTACGAAGGCCTGGATAGCCAGTTCGCGTCCTTCCTCTTCGCGATAAGCAGCCGGCTCCCACAGGGCGAGGTTGAGATCGATGGAGGATTCACCGGCGACGCGCAGCACCCACTGGCGCTGCTCGCCGGGAGCCAGTGTCAGAGCGAACAGTGGTGTGCGACTGATGATCTCGCGTTGCGCGAGGGCATGCAGCGTACCGCCGCTGCGTGGCGTGATCTCTGTCGTCGCGACCTCCGCAGGCGTGGCGGGCAGCCAGTACAGGCGCACATCCTGCAGCCGCGCCGAGGCCAGAGTCAGCCAGCGTGTGACAGGCTGGCTGCTGTCGTTGCGCACCGTGCCGCGCAGCCAGAAGGCAGCGCTGCTGTAGCCCTCCTGCAGCATGGGGACGGCGATGGCCTCCCAGTGCGTACTGCCGAGGGCCGCGGCCAGCATGGCGCGGCCTTCAGTGTCGCGCAGTATCTGCACTTGCGGCGTGATGACCACGCGCGAGTCGATCCCCGCCAGCTCGATGGACGGCAGCGCCGGTGCGGCCCGCGCGGCTTGGGGTAGCAGGCTCCAGAGCAACAACGATGGCCACAGCAGCGCTTTACGCAGACGTGACATCGTCCTCTCGTCAGCGCCGGAACTGGCTGGGCGGCATGCCGAAGCGTTCGCGGAAGGCCGTGGAGAAATTGGCCGTGTTGCTGTAGCCCAAGGCCAGTGCGATGGCCCCGATGTCGAGGGTGCTTTCGGAGAGCAGGCGGCGCGCTTCCTTCATGCGCTCCTCGCGCAGGAAGTCGAAGACGGTGACGCCGGCGCAATGCTTGAAGGCGCTGGAGAGGCGGCGTGCATTGGTGCCGACCGCAGCGGCCAGGGCATTGAGTCCCAGCGGCTGGTCCAGCTTGTCCATCATGAGCCGGCGCGCGGCCTGGAATAAGACCATGTCGAAAGTGCTGGAGCCGCCCTGCGTTGCGGAACCGGTGGGCGTCTGCGTGATCGGCGGCAGGTCCGCATGCAGGGTTGAACGCAGATGCACGCACAGGCGCAGCCGCACCTCCTCGAAATCGAAGGGCTTGGTGATGTAGTCCACCGCGCCCACGCTCAGTCCATTGACCTTTTCCTCGGTGGACGCGGCGGCCGAGAGGAAGATCAGCGGAATGTTGCGCGTGCAGGAATTGGCCTTGAGCAGACGGGCGCTGGTGAGTCCGTCGTAGACCGGCATGCGGATGTCCATCAGGATCAGGTCCGGCCGCACGGTCTGCGCCTTGCGGTAGCCATCCTGTCCGTCGCGTGCCACGTAGAGCCGCGCGCCATGGCGCAGCAGGAAGTCCGACAGCAGCATGCGATCTTCCTCGGCGTCGTCGACGACCAGGATGCGCTGTCCGGACAAAGGCCCGGCATAGACCGGGTGGATTGATTTGTAGACCATGTTCGCCTCATCTTGAATGAGCGGGACGTTACCGCGAAAATTCGAAGACACGAAGCGAAAATGGCCGCCCTGAAAATATTTTTCCCGCGATCAAAACTCTGCGGTGGATGAGCAAAACATCGACGAGAAATTCATCGAAAAAGTTCTATATCGACGACAGGGAGGACGCTGCACCAGCCGCCCGGGAGCGAAGAAATGAGCGCCGCTGACGAGGCCCGCCTGGAAAAAAATGAGAGCGCATGGCGACCCGCTGAGAAGCGCTTCCCGCATCGTTGAAGCGATGGATGGCGTCGCACCGAAATATTTTTCCTTGCGCCAGAAAGATGAGACCGGTTCGCAATACCTGCAGGTAAAAACGGAGGGTGTCTTGCGCTAAATTCTTTTCCGGTCATCGGGCTCGCCGACGTTGCAGCAGCACGCCCGGCGGCGAGGCGATGACACCACGAACCCGTGCCCGCAGCAGGTGCGCGGCGTGACGGGAAACGCAATGACATCAGGGGAAATCGCAATGGCCACTATTCTGTTGGTTGAAGACATTTTGAGACACGACCGCAACGCTTGCCTGGCCCGCTTCCTGGAAGACCAGGGGCACAAGGTCAGCCGGATGATGGCGGATGGTGAGGAATTGCTCGCGCCGCTGCAGGATGGCGACATCGCCATCATCCACGTAGGGCGGGCCAGCGCCGCCGGTTATGCGCTCACGCAGCGACTGCGCAGAAGCAACGCGCGCATGGGCATCCTGCTGCTGGCCTCCGAGCACGAGAGCGTGACGGTGCGCATCGCCGGCCTGGAACGCGGTGCCGACTTCTGTGAACCGCTGCCGCAGCGGCTGGAACTGCTCAATGCCTATATCGAGACCATGTTGCGCCGGGTGGTGCCGCAGGCGTGGCAGCTGGATGTGGCCGCACGCACGCTGCGCGCACCGCATCACGATGCGGTGGAAATCAATTCGCGCGAAGTGGCGCTGTTGAAGGCGCTGGCCAGCAGCACCCGCCATGCCGCTGACCGTTGCGCCATTGCCCATGCCTTCGGCGTGGAGTGGGTCAGCTTCGACGAGCGGGTGCTGGAGAAGACCGTCAGCCGCCTGCGCCGCAAGTGGCGCGACAGCACCATGTACGATTTGCCGCTGCGCACCTTGCACGGCGTGGGCTACTGTTTTACGGAAGCGATTCAGGCCTGCTAAGGTTCCCGTTGCGGGAGATCAGACCTGGCGCGCCTGCTGCTGGTTGCCGGCCACCACGAACTTGCCGGCGCCCAGGTGATGCAGGGTGTGGAGGTCGGCATTGTCCGCCGTGAAGTTCCAGTGGCCGTTCTCGAAGATGCGGGCATCGGCGGCGGCACTGACGACTTCCGCGAACAGGGTGTCGTAGGCATCCTCGGTCTGGCCCTGCGGCAGCCAGCGGCATTCCAGCCAGGCGGCGCAGCCTTGTTCGAGGACCGGCACGCCCAGCACCGGGCCGCTGGTGGCCGCGATCCGGTGGCGCGCGAACTTGTCTTCGTCGCGGCCACTGGTGCTGCCGACCGCGTAGCTCAGATCCATCTGTGCCGCACCGGGGATGATGAGGCCGAAGCTGCCCGATTGCCTGATCAATTCACGCGTGAAGGTGCTCTTGTCGATCACCACGGCGATGCGCGGCGGCGTGAATTCCACCGGCATCGACCAGGCGGCAGCCATGATGTTGCGGCGACCCTCATGGGCGCTGGTGATGAGCACGGTCGGGCCGTGGTTGATGAGGCGACTGGCGTGTTCCAGTGCGACGGGGCGGAAGTGGCTGGCTTGTGACATGGACTCCTCGTGCGATAGAAAAATTGGCAAACGCCAAGGATGACACAGAACGCACAGCCTCGCCGGATGCGCGGCAGCAAGCGAGCGCCCAAGAAAAACGGGAGCCTGAGCTCCCGTTGCGTGCGACATGCCTTGCTGCGGACTGCCTTACTTGCCCCAGCTCAGGACCATCGGATCCAGGCGGCGCGCCACGCGCAGCAGGCCTTCGCGCACCTTGGGGTGCATCGGGGCTTGCGGATGGCGCAGCATGTCGGACTTGATCACGCCGCCTTCGAGCATCAGCGCCTTGCAAGCGGCCAGGCCGCACTGACGGTTCTCGTAGTTGATCAGCGGCAGCCACTGCATGTACAGCTCGGCGGCCTTCTCGGTATCGCCCGCGAAATACGCATCGACGATCTTGCGGATACCGTCCGGATAGCCGCCACCGGTCATGGCACCGGTCGCACCGCCATCCAGGTCGGGGATCAGGGTGATGGCTTCTTCGCCATCCCACGGGCCGACCACGGCGTCGCCGCCCAGCTCGATCAGTTCGCGCAGCTTGGAGGCGGCACCGGCGGTCTCGATCTTGAAGTAGGAGACATTGGCGATCTCCTTGGCCATGCGCGCCAGGAAGGGGGCCGACAGCGGCGTGCCGGCGACCGGTGCATCCTGGATCATGATGGGGATGTCGATGGCGTCGGAGACGCGGCCATAGAACTCGTAAATCTGTTTTTCCGAGACACGGAAGGTGGCACCGTGATACGGCGGCATCACCATCACCATGGCGGCACCGGCATCCTGCGCGGCACGGCTGCGCTCGGCGCAGATCTGGCTGCCGAAGTGGGTGGTGGTGACGATCACGGGGATGCGCCCGGCCACGTGCTTCAGGACCGTGTCCTGCACCAGCACGCGCTCTTCGTCGGAGAGTACGAATTGCTCGGAGAAGTTGGCCAGGATGCAGATGCCGTTGGAGCCGGCATCGATCATGAAATCGATGGCGCGCTTCTGGCCTTCCAGATCGAGCTTGCCGTTTTCGTCAAAGATGGTCGGGGCGACCGGAAATACGCCGCGGTAAATGGGGGTGCTCATGGAGTCTCCGTCGTGGTTGTCATGGGCCATCACAGCGATGGCGGGGTGCGATGGCGTTGAATATACGTGGGGGCCGATGGACTGTATAGTGAAGACTTTCCATCATGTGATCGCTTTTTGGAATCACCCATGAAACCCGCGCCCAGCCAGCAAAGCCTCAACAGTCTCCTGTCCCGCCTGCGCATGAAGCAGCTGCAACTGCTCATCGCCCTGGACGATCATCAATCCCTGCACAAGGCTTCCAGCGCCCTGGCCATGACGCAATCTGCGGCCAGCAAGTCGCTGGCCGAGCTGGAATCGATGCTGGATGCGCAATTGTTCGAGCGCACCAAATCGGGCCTGATCCCCAACCAGTTCGGCCATTGCGTGATCCGCTACGCGCGCCTGATGGCGACCGATCTCGGATCGCTCTGCGAGGAAATGGCGCAGATCCGCTCCGGACGCGGCGGACGGCTGGCCATCGGGGCGGTCATGGGGGCCTTGCCGGAACTGGTGGTGCCGGCGGTGGATGCCTTGCAGCGGCGTCATCCGGAGCTGTCCATCGATATCGTCGAAGAGACCAGCGTGCAGTTGCTGAGCCGGCTGGATGAAGGCCATCTGGATTTGCTGGTGGCGCGCGCGAGCGTCTCGGACAACCCGGGCAAGTATCACTATCAGCCCTTGTCGGAAGAGCCGCTGTCGGTGGTGGTCTCGGGCGAGCACCCGCGCCCGCGCGGCAGGCAGATGAGCCTGGCGGCGCTGGCCGGCTATCGCTGGGTCACCTATCCCAGCCACATGCCGCTGCATGCGGTACTGGAGCGCGAAATGGACCTGGCCGGGGTGAGCATGCCGGGCAATGCGATCTCCACCGCCTCCACCTTCGTGACGGTGGCCTTGCTGCAGCAGGGGACCGACATGGTCTCGATCCTGCCGACGGCAGTGGCCGAGATGTTCGTCAAGCGCGGCATGCTGCGCATCCTGCCGGTGAAGCTGCGGTCGATGTCGCAGACCATCGGCATTGTCACGCGCAAGGGCGGGCAGTTGTCCTCGGCGGGGGAGGCCTTCGTGGGCTTGCTGCGCCAAGAGGCCGGGGCCGCCTGAGCCTGTCCGCCGGCCCGGCCATGGTGCTTGGCGCCGGGCTGGTCTTCGCTTCCCCCCCTCTTTTTCCTCTCCTCCCCCCCCCACTTCAATGCGCAAAGCTTCACTTGCGTTGTCCAGGCAGCAGCAGGGAGGACGCGTTCGCCCTTGCCTGATGCCCCCGGCCGAATCCTGCCCGGCCGGAAACCGCCGAGTGACGGGGGTTACAGGGCGAAATGAAAGGATATTCACCTCATCCATGCAAAAAATTTGGGCAGGCCAATCTGGTGTAATGGTATAGTGATTATACCAGTGGGCGCTGTCCGGATTTTCGCATGGGTTGCCTGCTGGCAAAGACGAAGCAGCACAAAGAAATAATAAAGAAACAACCAAGGCAGCCAGGCGACCGCGAGGCGCACAGCCCCCGCGTTTCCTGGCCAACCCCGCAGAGGTTGTCGTTGAACAGGCACAGCCTCTCAACCCGACAGGAGACAAGACAATAATGGAGACGCCCCAAAGCGCCGTCGAAAGATCGGCCATCCGCAAGGTCGCAATGCGGCTCGTGCCCTTCGTGGGCCTGATGTTTTTCATCAACTTCCTGGATCGCACGGCGATCTCGTTCGCCGGCCCCAATGGCATGAGCCGTGACCTGGCCCTGACCGCCGCCCAGTTCGGGTTTGCAGCCGGGGTCTTCTTCATCGGCTACGTGCTGCTGGAAATCCCCAGCAACCTGGCCCTGCACAAGTACGGCGCGCGCCGCTGGCTGGCCCGCATCATGGTCACCTGGGGCATCGTGGCGCTGCTCTTCACCTGGGTCAGCAGCGTGGAGGGGCTGTATGTGCTGCGCTTCCTGCTGGGCGTGGCCGAGGCCGGATTCTTCCCCGGTGCCATCCTCTACCTGAGCCTGTGGGTCCCCGCGCGGCACCGCAGCCATATCCTGGCGCTCTTTTACCTGGCCCAGCCGCTGACCATCGTCATCGGTGCGCCGGTGGCAGCCCTGCTGATCGAGGCGCACGGCCTGTTCGGGCTGGAAGGCTGGCGCGTGATGTTTGCCGGGGTGGCGCTGCCGGCCATCGTGGTGGGCGTGATCGCCTGGTTCTACCTGGCCGACCGGCCGGCCGACGCCAAATGGCTGGACCCGGCCGAGCGCAAATGGCTGACCACCGCGTTGCAGGCCGAACAGAGCAGCAAGCGTGTCGAGCATGTGGCCCATGCCGGTGCCGCGCTGAAGAACCCGCGCGTGTGGCTGCTGGCGCTGGTGTATTTCGGGCTGATCTATGGCCTCTATGCGCTGGCCTTCTTCCTGCCGACCATCATCGGCGGCTTCGAAGCGCAGTTCGGCAGCAAATTCAATGTCTTCCAGAAAGGCCTGATCACGGCCATTCCCTACCTGCCGGCCGCCTTCGCGCTGTTCCTGTGGAGCCGTGACGCCACCCGGCGCGGCGTGCGCAGCTGGCACGTCGGGCTGCCCGCCTTGCTGGGCGCCATCAGCATCCCGGCCGCCCTCTACATGCAAAGCCCGGCCACCACGGTGCTGGCCATCACCGTGACGGCCTGCGCCATCTTCTCGGCCTTGCCGGCCTTCTGGTCGATTCCGGCGCGCTTCCTCTCGGGGGCGGCTGCGGCGGCGGGCATTGCGCTGATCAATACGGTGGGCAACGCAGCCGGTTTCATGGCGCCCTTCATCACCGGCGCCATCAAGGATGCCACCGGCAACTACCAGGCACCGATGTTCGTGGTGGGCGCGCTCATGGCGGTGTCGGCCCTGGTGATCTTCGCCATCGGTGCCGGTGCCAGGCAAGAGGCCAGCGAATTGCAGGGACGCGTGATCGCCGAGTGAGGTCGGCGCACGCAAAGACTCGGCCCGTTCAATGCACGAACGGGCCGCCAACGATCACAGGAGAACTCAAATGAAGGAAAAAATTGCACTCTTCGGCGCAGGCGGCAAGATGGGCGTGCGCCTGGCGAAGAACCTGAAGAAATCCGACTACCGCGTGGCTCACGTGGAAGTGAGTGCAGCCGGCCAGCAGCGCCTGCGCGACGAAGTCGGTGTCGAGTGCGTCAGCATCGATGCCGCGCTGGACAATGTGGACGTGGTCATCCTGGCCGTGCCTGATACCCTGATCGGCAGGATTGCCGCCGAGATCTCGCCCAAGCTGCGCGCCGGTGTGATGGTGATGACCCTGGACGCCGCTGCGCCCTTCGCCGGCCACCTGCCGGACCGGCCGGACCTGGTCTACTTCGTGGCGCACCCGTGCCATCCGCCCATCTTCAACGATGAAACCACGGCCGAAGGACGGCGCGATTTCTTCGGTGGCGGCGCGGCCCGGCAATCGATCACCAGTGCCCTGATGCAGGGACCGGAGTCGGCCTTCGATCTCGGGGAAGACGTGGCCAAGGTGATTTACCAGCCGATCCTGCGCAGCTATCGCCTGACCGTGGAACAGATGGCCATCCTCGAGCCGGGGCTGTCGGAAACGGTCTGCGCCACGTTGCTCTACGCGATGAAGCAGGCCATGGACGAGACCGTGCGCCGGGGCGTACCGGAAGAGGCCGCGCGCGACTTCCTGCTGGGCCACATGAATATCCTGGGCGCGGTGATCTTCAAGGAAATCCCGGGCGCGTTTTCGGATGCCTGCAACAAGGCCATCCAGAACGGCTTGCCGCGCCTCTTGCGCGATGACTGGCTCAAGGTTTTCGAGCACGACGAGATCGCCGAGAGCATCCGCCGCATCACCTGACCAGGAGCGCGCATGGAACGCATCTACGCCAGCTACTGGCTGGAAACCGGCGACGATCCGGCCCGCGCGGCCGAGGTCATCGCGGGCGAACAATCCAGCGGCACCTTCGTGGCCCTGGCCACCGAAACGCCCGCCCTGAAGGAGCGCTCCGGCGCGCGGGTGGAACAGCTGGAGATTCTTGGCCACAGCACCACGCCCAGCCTGCCCGGCGGCATGCCCGCCGCGCGCTATACGCAGTGCCGGCTGGAACTGTCCTGGCCGCTGGAAAACACCGGCGCCTCGCTGCCCAACCTGATGTCCACGGTGGCCGGCAACCTGTTCGAACTGCGCCAGGTCTCGGGCTTGCGCCTGACCGGGCTGCGCTTGCCGCGCGCTTTCGTGGAGGCCTATCCCGGCCCCGCCTTCGGCATCGCCGGGACGCGCAAGCTGACCGGCGTGACCCACGGTCCGCTGATCGGCACCATCATCAAGCCCAGCATCGGCTTGTCGGTCGAGGAGACGGTCGAGCAGGTGCGCGCACTGGTGGCCGGTGGCATCGACTTCATCAAGGATGATGAATTGCAGGCCGATGGGGGCCGCTGTCCCTTCGATGAGCGGGTGCGCGCGGTGATGCGGGTGGTCAATGAGCACGCCGAGCGCACCGGCAAGAAGGTGATGGTGGCCTTCAACCTGACCGGCGACCTCGATCAGATGCGCCGCCGCCACGACCTGGTCCTGGCCGAAGGCGGTACCTGCGTGATGGCGGTGCTGAACTCCATCGGCCTGGTCGGCTTGCAGGAATTGCGCCGCCATGCGCAGTTGCCGATCCATGCGCACCGCGCCGGCTGGGGCTATCTCACGCGCAGCCCGCAACTGGGCTGGGACTACGCACCGTGGCAGCAGCTGTGGCGACTTGCCGGGGCCGACCACATGCACGTCAATGGCTTGCGCAACAAGTTCAGCGAACCGGACGACAGCGTCGTTGCCGCTGCGCGCTCGGTACTGCAGCCGGTGGTGCCGGGGGTGGAGATGGTCAGTACCATGCCGGTGTTCAGCTCGGGCCAGACCGGCCTGCAGGCGGCCGATACCTATGCGGCCATCGGCTGCGCCGACCTGATCCATACCGCCGGTGGCGGCATCTTCGGCCATCCGCAAGGCGTGGCCGCTGGTGTGCAGGCGCTGCGCGAGGCCTGGGTGGCGGCCGTCGAAGGCGTGCCGCTGCGGCAGCATGCGGACAAGCATCCGGCCTTGCAGGTGGCGCTGGAGTTCTGGAAATGAGCCTGCTGCCCGATCACGACGGCCTGCCGCCGGGTTTGCTGCTGGCGTATTACGGCGATGATTTCACCGGCTCCACCGATGCCATGGAGGTGATGACCGCGGCCGGCTTGTCCACGGTACTGTTTTTGCGGACGCCCGATGCGTCGCTGCTGGCGCGCTTTGCCGAGGCGCGCTGCATCGGCATCGCGGGGGCCTCGCGCGGACGTTCGCCGCAGTGGATGGACGAACACCTGCCCGCTCCCTTTGCCGCGCTGGCCTCGCTGCGTGCGCCGCTGATGCAGTACAAGGTGTGCTCCACCTTTGATTCGTCGCCGGCCATCGGATCCATTGGCCGCGCCATTGACCTGGGCGTGCGCCACATGGCGGGCGATTTCTCCCCCATGATCGTGGGGGCGCCACGGCTGAAGCGCTATCAAGTCTTTGGGAACCTGTTTGCGGCCGTTGACGGTGAGGGCCACCGGCTCGATCGCCATCCCACCATGGCCCGTCATCCCGTCACGCCCATGGACGAGGCCGATTTGCGCCGCCATCTGCGGCACCAGACGGCACGCCGCATCGAATTGGTGGACATGTTGCAGTTGCGCGAGGGGGGCCAGGCCGCGCATGCGCGCCTGCCTTCCTTGCGTGGCAAGGATGTGCCGGTGGTGATGATCGATGTCCTCGATGAGGAGACCCTGCGCGAAGCCGGGCGGCTGGTCTGGGAAGAGCGCGGGGCGGGCGTCTTCACGGCCTCATCGTCCGGATTGCAATACGCGCTCACCGCCTACTGGCGTGCGCGTGGCTGGATCTCCCCTCAGGCCGGACTGCCGCAGGCGGGCCCGGTGCCGGTGATCGCAGCGGTCAGCGGCAGCTGCTCGCCGGTCACTGCAGGGCAGATCGGCTGGGCGCGCGAACACGGGTTCGCGTGCCTGCGCATGGACCTGCCGGCGGTCTTGTCCGAGGCCACGCGTGAGGCGGAACTGGCACGGCTGGTCGCGGCCGCCGTGGCGGCGCTGCGGGAACGGCGCAGTCCCCTGGTGTTTTCGGCGGAAGGGCCGGACGATCCCTGCGTGAGCGGCTTTGACGGGATTGCGGCGGCTGCCGGGCTGACGCGACCGGAGGCAGCGCAAAAGGTAGGCATGGCACTGGCGGCCACCATGCGCCGCCTGCTCGAAGCGAGCCCCCTGCAACGCATCGCCATTGCCGGCGGCGACAGCTCGGGCGAGGTAGCCAGTGCGCTCGATATTGCCGCGCTGTCGGTCTGTGCCGGACTGGCACCGGGGGCCCCCTTGTGCCGGGCATGGTCGGATCATCCGGGACGCGACGGACTGGAGCTGGTACTCAAGGGGGGGCAGGTCGGCGCACGCAGCTTCTTCGGCGACGTGCTGGAGGGCCGGCGCAGCTGAAAGAAGAGGTTGGTTGGACGGCCGCAATCACAGTGCTGGCGCGGGATTGTGGTAGAGTGCGCGTCCAACGAAACCTACAATTGAGACAGTGCAGCCATGCCGGAACCGATACAGCGACGCAAGTTATACCAGGAAGTCCTGGAGCGCCTGATGGCGCGCATTCATCAAGGGGAATTCCCGGCGGGTTCCCAGCTGCCTTCCGAACGCGACCTGATGGACCAGTACGGCGTGGGCCGTCCGGCCGTGCGCGAAGCGCTGCAGGCCATGGAGCGTTCCGGCTTCGTGGAAATTGCCCATGGTGAACGGGCGCGCGTGGTTGATCCCACGGCCGACCGCCTGATCGCCCAGATCGCGGCCGGTGCCCAGCATCTCTTGCGTACCAAGCCGGACATGCTCAGGCATATGAAGGAAGCGCGCGTTTTCCTGGAAACCAGCACCGCCCGCATGGCCGCCGAACGCGCCACCGAGGAGCAGGTCGCGCGCCTGCGCGAGGCCATCGCCGCACACCGCGCCTCGATGGTCAACCTGGAGGAATTCATCGAACGCGACATGGCTTTCCATCGCGAGATCGCCGACATCAGCGGCAACCCCATCTTCCCCTCGGTGGTGGAGTCGATGTTCCGTTGGGCCAGCGAGTTCTACACCACCCTGGTGCGCGCCCCCGGCGCGGAGGAACTGACCCTGGCCGAGCACCAGCGCATCGTCGACGCCATTGCCGCGCATGACGGCGATGCCGCCGCCGACGCCATGCGCGCGCACCTGATGCGGGCCAATGATCTGTACCGGGAGCTGGGCCAGCAGTAAAGCGGAAGAGGCCCTAACGCAGCATGCCGTGCCAGGTCGGCTGTTTTTCTTCGTGATAATAAGGGCGGGTCAGCGGTGCCGACATCACCGCCGCATCGGCCAGCACCGTGACCGTGAACAGGCCGGGCGGGCCGTCATAGCGGCGGCAGGCCTGGGCTGAATTGCGGTTGTTGTGCATGTCCACCACCAGCAGGCGCTTCTCCTCTTCGCTCATGCCCGGCGTGGGCGGCGGGGCCATGCGCTTGGGCGGGATCACCAGGGCATCGCCCGGTTCCACCCACAGGTCGGCCAGGCTGATTTCATTGACGTAAGGACGCCAGCGCGCCACCGTGATCACCAGCGGTTCGGGGCCGCGCGAAAAGAAGATGTGCGCGAAATCGTGATACTCCAGGTCGGTGGCGTTCCAGGTCAGCAGCTCGCGGCTGCGGCCATCGCCCAGGTAGGGCGATTCATAGCCGGCCCACTTGCCATAGGTGTAGTCGGCCATCACCAGGTTGTCGAAGGGAAAGTGCAGGCATTGGCCGTCGCGCAACAGGGTCGCGCCGAAAGCCTGGGCGTTCTCCGGGGTGGCTGGCAGGGGCTCATAGCGCACCTCGGGAACACGGAAATCGAATTCGGTAATCTCGTAAGAGGGCCAGTCCTTGGGTGTGACGGTGCGCTGCCAATGGGCGATGTCGCGGTAGGTCGCACCGCGTTCAAGGGCCGGCGCTTCCGGTGCCAGCGTGATGAGCTCGCCCACGGGGGTCTCGCTCTGGCTGCCCACGCCCCTGTCGTTGCACATGTACGGATATTGCTTGGGGTCGAGCAAGGGCTTTGACGGCCCATCATTGATGAAGAGTACGGGATCGAAATCACTCTGGTCTGGCGGCATGGCTTCCCCTGGCGTTGGTACGGTGGCATGGTGACGATGGCCGTGCGGCCTCCCCCGAGGCGGCGCGGCGAGCGCGATCTTCGCACATTTCCGGCCGTGTCGGCAGTCCCGCGTTTCAGCGCGCGGGCAAGCGCCGGATACGATAGACGCAGCGCCGGCCGCCTGCGGGCAGATGCTCCTCCCGGGTGATGGCGAACTCCTCGCCCAGCACCTCGCCAAAGAGCTGCAGCTCCGAACGGCAAAATCCCTGGCAAGTGCTGGCGGCGGCGCAGATGGGACAGTGGTCTTCGATCAGCAACCAATCCCTTCCTTGCTTTTCCACCCGTGCCATGTAGCCCTCGGCGGTGCGCAGCTCGGCCAGCCGCTGCAGGCGCTTGCCGGGTGCCGTGATCCCGTCGCACTGCAGCAGGTAGTCCGCACGCATGTCCTGCTCGCGCTGGTCGATCAGCTTGTGCAGGCCGGGTTCGCCAAACAGCTGGCGGATCGAACCGATCAGTTGCACCGTCAGCTGGGCATGCGTGTCCGGGAAGCGGCGATGGCCGGCACCGGTCAACTCCCAGTCCTGGCGCGGCCTTCCGGCCCGCACGGTAGTCTGTGCCTGGCGCGGGCAGATCAGGCCTTCTGCCGCCAGTTTCTGCAATTGCTGGCGCGCTGCCTCGGGCGTGATCTGCAGTTCGCCTGCCAGTTCGGCGGTGGACGCCGGTCCGCGTGTCTTCAGGCGCAGCAGGAGACGTTCGGCCGTGCTGGGGCCGGTGTCGGCAGCAGAGCTTTCATCGCGCATGATATTTTCCAAGTGTTTACTTGTTTAATTAAAAAATTGCTCTTACCATTTGCGGTAATTAAGCAAGAATTGACTTGCATAATATCCCGGTGTCCCATCCTTGTCGATGCGGTCCCGGGCCACGCATCGTGTCCGCTGCATTGAGAAAGGCCTGTTGCCATGACTCGTTCTTCCACCTCATCCCTTTCCCCAGGCGCCGCAACGGCTGCGGCCGGCTGGGGTGAACTGCTGGGCCCGCACCGCTGGCGTGCCGTCGCGCTGACCGGCGGGGTCGCCCTGTATGCGATCAACGTGCACATCGTCACCACCATCCTGCCCTCCGTGGTGCGGGATATCGGCGGCCTGGCGTATTACGCCTGGAACGTGACGCTCTTCGTGGCCGCCTCCATCGCCGGTTCCGCCTTGACCGGCAAGCTCATGGGGGCGATAGGGGCGCGCGCCGCCTACCTGATGGCGCTGGCGCTGTTCGGCAGCGGCGCCTTGCTGTGCGGCAGCGCAGGCAGCATGGGATGGATGCTGGCGGGGCGGGCGGTGCAGGGCATCGGCGGCGGTCTGCTGGCGGCGCTGGCGTATGCCCTGATCCCGCTGGTGTTCGAGCCGCGCATGTGGCCGCGTGCCATCGCGCTGGTGTCCGGCATGTGGGGTGTCTCGACCTTGCTGGGGCCCGCCGTCGGTGGCCTGTTTGCCGCCAGCGGCCATTGGCGCGTGGCGTTCTTTGCCTTGTTGCCCTTGCTTGCCGCACAGGCCTGGCTGGTGTGGCGGCAATTGGGGCCGGCGACGGTGCGCAGCGCGAGCGGCCCGGCGCAGGCCGTGCCGCTCGGACGCATCGCCTTGCTGGCGTCATCGGTAGTGCTGGTAGCGCTGGCCGCACAGGCCGACGATGACTGGCTGGCCTCGGCCTGCGTGCTGGCGGGAGTGTTGCTGGCTGTGTGGATGGCGCGCATCGACCTGGGCCATCGCGCGAACCTGTTGCCGCACGTGGCTTATCGGCCGCGCACGGTGATGGGCGGGGTGATGGCTTGCATTACCTTGCTGGTCATGGGCAGTTGCGTGGAAATCTTCCTGCCGTATTTCCTGCAGGGCTTGCACGGCTACGACCCGCTGGGCGCCGGCTATGCGACGGCGGCCATGGCAGCGGGCTGGAGCCTGGGTTCGCTGGGCGGTTCGGGTCTGAGCGGACGGGCGGCCTTGCGCATGATCCGGCTCGGCCCCTGCATGATGACGCTGGGCATGGCGCTGCTGGCGTTCTTGATGCCGGCGCAATGGCTGCCCGCTGGCGCGCTGGCCGATGGCCTGATCGCGCTGGCGCTGGGGGCGACGGGCCTGGGCATCGGCATGGGCTGGCCGCATCTGGTGGCCCGTGCGCTGCATGCGGCGCAGCCCGGCGAAGAGAACCTGACCTCGTCGGCCATCACGACGGTGCAATTGTTTGCCATGGCGCTGGGGGCGGCACTGGCGGGACTGGTGGCCAATCAGGCCGGGCTGGGAGCGGGCGGGGCAGAGGCCACTGCGCGCGCAGCCTGGGTATTGCTGGCGCTGTTCACGCTGGCACCGGCACTGGCGATCTTCGTGGCGCGCAGTGTGGCGCGGGACCGGTGAGGGTGGCATGAATGCTTCAACACCGTTGACGGAAATCGACTACCACCTGCTCGTGGCGGAATTCGACATGCTGTGGTCGCGTCCGCCCGAAGCGGCACGGCGGGCGCGGATGGATCAGATGATGCGCTTGATCTCGGCGTTCGAAGAGAGCCGGCGAATGGCCTCCTCGGCCTGCGACAGCGCCGCTTCGGGCAAGCGCAGGTGAAGATGGGCCAGGGTGTCGTGGCGGCTGTCCAGCAATTCGTATTTCTGCTGGGCCAGCCAGTGGCGCAGCTGCGGCTCGGCGGAATAGACCACGCCGATCTCGATCTCGGCTTGGGCCACGCGTTCGGTGCGCTCGGTACTCTTGAGCGCAGTCGCAATCGCCTCGGTATAGGCGCGCACCAGACCGCCTGCGCCGAGTTTGACGCCACCGTAGTAACGCACCACCATGGCCAGCACGCCATCGAGCTCGTGGTGGCGCAGCACTTCCAGCATCGGGCGTCCCGCCGTTCCTGACGGTTCGCCATCGTCGGACATGCCGGACTGGCCCCCGGCCATCAATGCCCAGCAGACATGGGTGGCGCTGCGATGGGCATCGCGCATTCGCGCGATTTCCTGCATGGCGGCTTCGCGGCCGGGCACCGGCGTGACGATGCCGATGAAGCGGCTCTTGCGGATCTCCAGTTCGATCTCGGCGCGCCGGGCGATGGTGAAGGTGGCCATGAAAGAGGGCGCTTCAGTCCTGCTGCGGAGCGGCGCCCTTGAGCAGGGCCAGTTCGGCGCGCAGGCCCTGGTTCTCTTCCGACAGGCGGCTCACGCGCGACTGCAGGGCGGCGATTTCGCGGCGCAGGGTGGCAGTGAGTTCGTTTTCCTGGCCCTCCACCAGCGGGATGGCGTTTTCCGTGATCGCCTCATCGGGCTTGGGTGCGCGCGGGGTGCGGGTGGCGGCTTTCTGTTCGCGCACCTTCTTGGCGGCTTCGCGCAATTCCTTCTTGCCCCCGGCCACGGCGCTGACCTGCGCCTCGCTGGGCAGGGTCGCCACGGCGGCGGCGGCATTGATGGAGATGGCACCATTGCGCACTGCTTCCACCAGCTCGGGCGCGGCCGTCTTGCGGATGCGGTCGATCTGGCCGATGGTGGCGCTGCTGATGCCGGCGGCGCGGGCGATGTCTTCGCGAGTCTTGATGCGGCCGGTGTTGTCGTCGGCGTGCCAGGGATCGTCACTGGTCGCAGGCGCATCGCTGGCAGCTGCGCCTTCGTTCTCTTCAGTGCTGATGTTTTTCGCTGGCGTGGCCTCAGCCTTGGTGCGGGCGGCGATGATGTCGCGCTTGCGCAGGGCCAGCATGCCGCGCTGGAAGTCCGAGACGCTGCGGCGGCCGAGCTGGTTGTCGATCATCCAGAGCAGCACATCTTCCAGCGAGCCGAAGCTGTCGTTCTGGATCGTCTTGAAAGGCAGATCGTACTTGCTGCAGATTTCGTAACGGTTGTGACCATCGATGAGCACGTCGCCCCACAGCACCAGCGCATCGCGGCAGCCTTCGGCCAGCAGGCTGCGTTCCAGCGCCGCGTACTCGTTGGGGGTGAGGGGATCGATGTACTGCTTCAGTTCTTCGTTGATGACGATATTCATGTGCCTATGCTGCCTGTGATGCCTGGATGGGCCGGACCGGATCGAAAAGCCAGGGGCCGCATTCTACACCACCGCCTCCCGTGCTCTCCGGACGGGCAGGGCGCTTGCAGTACAATGTCGGGCTTCGTCACTGCTTTCCCTCGCGTCATGCGCCTCTCCTCTCGCTTGATGGCTGCGGCCATCGCTTCGGTATTTCTTCTCTCTGCCTGCGGTACCTCGTCGCTCTTGCCGGGCGGTGCTGGCAACAAGCCCGTGGAGGCCAGCGGATCCACGCCGGCCGGCACGGCGGTTGCGCCCAGCGCCACGGCGGCACCGACGCCACGCCGCATCAAGATCGGCCTGGCATTGGGCGGCGGCGCAGCGCGCGGCTTTGCCCACATCGGCGTGATCAAGGCACTGGAAGCCCAGGGCATCACCGTCGATGTGGTGGCCGGCACCAGCGCCGGCAGCCTGGTCGGGGCGCTCTATGCGGCGGGCAATGATGGCTTCGCCCTGCAGAAGCTGGCGCTGGCCATGGATGAGGCCGCCATCTCGGACTGGTCGGTGCCCCTGTTCTCCAAGGTCAGCGGCGTGCTCAAGGGCGAGGGCGTGCAGAACTACGTCAACAAGGCCGTGCACAACGTCCCCATCGAGAAATTCAAGATTCCCTTCGGCGCAGTCGCCACCGACCTGCGCACCGGCCAGCCCATCCTGTTCCAGCGCGGCAATGCCGGCACTGCGGTGCGGGCTTCGTCAGCGGTGCCGGGGGTGTTCCAGTCGGTCAGGATCGGCGACCACACCTATGTGGATGGCGGGCTGGTGTCGCCGGTGCCGGTGCGCTTTGCACGGCAGATGGGGGCAGACTTCGTGATCGCGGTCAACATCTCGGCCAATCCGGAGGCGCAGGCGGCCTCCAGCAGCTCCATCGACGTGCTGCTGCAGACCTTCGCCATCATGGGCCAGACCATCAACCAGTATGAGTTGAAGAACGCCGACATCGTCCTGCAGCCGGGCCTGGGTTCGATGAAGGGCAGCGACTTCGCCAGCCGCAACGTGGCCATCCTGGCTGGCGAACAGGCCGCCACCGCTGCCATGCCGGAAATCAAGCGCAAGCTCAAGCTCATGGCGACTGGCGGGAATTGACGGCTTGGCCGTTTTTGGCCGTACTATGAACGAAAAAAAAGGCCGCTGTCTCCAGCGGCCTTTTGCCATGCGGTCTGCACCGCGATGGTGATCATTTCTGCTCTTCTTCACCTGCGATGATGCGGCGTGCACCATTGAAGCGCTTCTTCCAGTAGGACTCGTCCATGCTCTCGATACGCACCTGGCCGCCGGCCGAAGGGGAGTGGATGAACTTGCCGTCGCCCAGGTAGATGCCCACGTGCGAGAACCCGCGGCGCAAGGTGTTGTAGAACACCAGGTCGCCCGGCTGCAGGTTGTCGCTGCCGATCTTCTCGCCCACGCGGCTGATTTCCAGCGAGGTGCGCGGCAGGTCGGTGCCCCATGCTTCCTTGAAGACGTAACGCACCAGTCCGCTGCAATCCAGGCCGGTATCGGGCGAATTGCCGCCGTAGCGGTAATTGATGCCCAGCATGGCCAGGGCCTGGGTCGCCAGTTCGGAGGCGCGGTTGGTGATGTCTTGCAGGCGGGCGATCGCAAGATTGGTCTTGCTGATCAGCAGCTGGGCTTGCGGGGAGGTGGCTTGGGGAGGGGGAAGATCCTGCGCTGCCAGGGAAAGGTCAGCGGAATAGGCCGATGCACTGATCCAAAGGCCGGCTGCGAGCGCGCACGCACGAGCGGTTTGTCGTCGGATTCGGTCAGATCGGCGTAGGGTCATCGGGATCCTCTCAAAATAGGATTGCGGGACTGTAAGGTAAATCTTACGGCTTGTCAAAAGCTGGATTCGTGCCAGCTTGTCAAACTGAAATCATTTATGGGGCAAAAGCGGGGTATTCGGCGGCTTCTCCCAGTCAGTGTTTTTCCTACACGGGGTAGGAAAATATTTCGGCTAAATGATTTACGTTTTTGCAGAAAGTTTCCTTGATGCATGAGAAAAGCGATCGAGAGGGCCGCGTTGATGCAAAAATCTTCATCTATTGGTGAAAGATGAGTTGGCCGGGCGGGATGTCAAAAAAGACTTTCTGGCCGTACAATCAGCGTTCAATTTTTTCTGCCTATCGGAGCCACCATGCAAACCAAACCGTTCCTGTCGCTGGACGACGTCAAGAAGATCGCTGCCGGCGCTGAAGCCGAAGCCCGTGCCAACAACTGGAACGTGGCCATCTCGGTGGTCGATGACGGTGGCCACCTGCTGTGGCTGCAGCGCATGGACGGCGCTGCCCCGATCTCCTCGCAGATCGCCCCGGCCAAGGCGCGCACCGCTGCCCTGGGCCGCCGCGAAAGCAAGATCTACGAAGACATGATCAACAACGGCCGTGTCTCCTTCCTGAGCGCCCCCGGCCTGGACGGCCTGCTCGAAGGCGGCGTGCCGGTGGTGGTTGAAGGCCATTACGTCGGTGCCGTCGGCGTCTCCGGTGTGAAGTCGTCGGAAGACGTGCAGATCGCCAAGGCCGGTATCGCTGCCCTGGGCCTGTAATTTCCCTTCGACGCCGGCGGCCTTGCCGGCCGGCGTTCCCGCCTTGCTTGCACGCTGTTTCGGTGCAATTTCGGTGCAATTTACGCCAACTTTCGGCAATCTACGATTTGCCGGAGGGAGGCTTTTGCGCTATAATCGAGCGGTTTAGCCAATTTTATCCGCCGTAGCGCATACCCATTCCTCTTCCTCGTTCCCAACAGGCCCAGCCACGCTTCCGTACCGAATGAGTCGGGGTGTTTGCGCCGGTCAGTTTGGCGCGCAAAGGTCTACCGGTCATCCAGCCGCGGCGGTAACAATCTCAGGAGTTACCCTTGCTGCCTCTTCTTTCCGGTCCCGCGATTCCGGCCGTCCTCGCGCTCGCAGACGGGTCTGTCTTCCAAGGTTTTTCCATCGGCGCCGCAGGCAACACCACCGGTGAGGTCGTGTTCAATACCGCGATGACCGGCTACCAGGAAATCCTGACCGACCCCAGCTACAGCCGCCAGATCGTCACCCTCACTTATCCGCACATCGGCAACACGGGCGTGAACCGTGAAGACGTCGAAGCTTCGCAGATCCACGCCGCCGGCCTCATCATCAAGGACCTGCCGCGCCTGCTGTCGAACTTCCGCAGCCAGCAATCGCTGTCGGATTACCTCAAGGAAGGCAACATCGTCTCCATCGCCGGCATCGATACCCGCAAGCTGACCCGCATCCTGCGCGAGAAGGGTGCCCAGAACGGCGCCATCGTCGCCGGTGAAGCTGACATCGCTGCGGCGACCGCCAAGGCACTGGAACTGGCGCGCGCCTTCCCGGGCCTGGCCGGCATGGACCTGGCCAAGGTGGTTTCCACCCGGAAGGCCTACAACTGGACCGAGACCGAATGGCGCCTGGGCCGCGGCTATGGCCAGCAGATCACCCCGAAATTCCACGTGGTCGCGTTCGACTACGGCGTCAAGTACAACATCCTGCGCATGCTGGCCGAGCGCGGCTGCAAGGTCACCGTGCTGCCGGCACAAGCCACCGCCGCCGAAGCGCTGGCCCTGAATCCGGACGGCATCTTCCTCTCCAACGGTCCTGGCGATCCGGAACCCTGTGATTACGCCATCGCCGCCTCCAAGGAACTGATCGAGCGCGGCATCCCGACCTTCGGCATCTGCCTGGGTCACCAGATCATGGCCCTGGCCTCCGGTGCCAAGACCCTCAAGATGAAGTTCGGCCACCACGGCGCCAACCACCCGGTGCAGGACCTGGACAGCAAGCAGGTGATGATCACCTCGCAGAACCACGGTTTCGCCGTGGACCAGGCGACCCTGCCGGCCAACTGCCGCGTGACCCACGTGTCGCTCTTCGATGGCTCGCTGCAAGGCTTCGAGCGCACCGACAAACCTGCTTTCTGCTTCCAGGGCCACCCCGAAGCATCCCCTGGACCGCATGACATCGCTCCCCTGTTCGACAAGTTCGTGGCGATGATGGAGAAGAAACAAAATGCCTAAGCGTACTGACATCAAAAGCATCCTGATCATTGGCGCTGGCCCGATCATCATCGGCCAGGCCTGCGAATTCGACTAT
Organism: Herbaspirillum sp. Her4; assembly: GCF_057961335.1. NCBI lineage: Bacteria > Pseudomonadati > Pseudomonadota > Betaproteobacteria > Burkholderiales > Oxalobacteraceae > Herbaspirillum > Herbaspirillum sp. Her4. The sequence continues at coordinate 2,628,267 of NZ_CM176330.1, forward strand.
TCCGGCGCCCAGGCCTGCAAGGCCCTGCGTGAAGAAGGTTTCAAGGTCATCCTGGTCAACAGCAATCCGGCCACCATCATGACCGACCCGGAAATGGCCGATGCCACCTACATCGAGCCGATCACCTGGCAAGCGGTGGAACGCATCATCGCCAAGGAAAAGCCGGACGCCATCCTGCCGACCATGGGGGGCCAGACCGCGCTGAACTGCGCACTGGACCTGCACCGCAACGGCGTGCTGGACAAGTACAAGGTCGAGCTGATCGGTGCGACTCCGGAAGCCATCGACAAGGCCGAAGACCGCTCCAAGTTCAAGCAGGCCATGACCAAGATCGGCCTGGGTTCGGCTCGTTCGGGCGTGTCGCACACGATGGAAGAATCGTGGGCGGTGCAGAAGACCATCGGCTTCCCGGTCATCATTCGTCCGTCCTTCACCATGGGCGGCACCGGCGGCGGCATCGCCTACAACGCCGAAGAATTCGAAACCATCTGCAAGCGCGGCCTGGAAGCTTCGCCGACCTCCGAACTGCTGATCGAAGAATCGCTGATCGGCTGGAAGGAATACGAAATGGAAGTGGTCCGCGACAAGGCGGACAACTGCATCATCGTCTGCTCCATCGAAAACCTGGACCCGATGGGCGTGCACACCGGTGACTCCATCACCGTGGCGCCGGCCCAGACGCTGACCGACAAGGAATACCAGATCATGCGTAACGCCTCGCTGGCGGTGCTGCGTGAAATCGGTGTGGATACCGGCGGCTCCAACGTGCAGTTCTCGGTCAACCCGGCCGATGGCCGCATGATCGTCATCGAAATGAACCCGCGCGTCTCGCGTTCCTCGGCACTGGCCTCCAAGGCGACCGGCTTCCCGATCGCCAAGATCGCCGCCAAGCTGGCCGTGGGCTTCACCCTCGACGAACTGCGCAACGAGATCACCGGCGGTGCGACCCCGGCGTCCTTCGAGCCGTCCATCGACTACGTCGTGACCAAGATCCCGCGCTTCACCTTCGAGAAATTCCCGCAGGCCGACAAGCACCTGACGACCCAGATGAAGTCCGTGGGTGAAGTCATGGCCATCGGCCGTACCTTCCAGGAATCCTTCCAGAAGGCCCTGCGCGGCCTGGAAGTGGGCGTGGACGGCATGAACGAAAAGACCACCGACCGCGAACTGATCGAGAAGGAACTGGGCGAACCCGGTCCGGATCGCATCTGGTACGTGGGCGACGCCTTCGCCCAAGGCTTCTCGCTGGAAGAAGTGCATGGTTTGACCCACATCGACCCGTGGTTCCTGTCGCAGATCAAGGAGATCGTCGACATCGAACTGTGGCTGGAAAAGGATGTGGCGCTGGAGTCGCTGGACAAGGCGACCCTGTTCCAGCTGAAGCAGAAGGGCTTCTCGGATCGCCGCCTGGCCAAGCTGCTGAAGACCACCGACACCGCCGTGCGCGAACAGCGCAAGAAGCTGGGTGTGCGTCCGGTCTTCAAGCGCGTCGATACCTGTGCGGGCGAGTTCTCGACCGATACCGCCTACATGTATTCGACCTATGACGAAGAGTGCGAATCCAACCCGACCGACAAGAAGAAGATCATGGTGCTGGGCGGTGGCCCGAACCGTATCGGCCAGGGTATCGAATTCGACTATTGCTGCGTGCATGCCGCGCTGGCCATGCGTGACGATGGTTACGAAGCCATCATGGTCAACTGCAACCCGGAAACCGTCTCGACCGACTACGACACCTCCGATCGCCTGTACTTCGAGCCGGTGACGCTGGAAGACGTGCTGGAAATCGTCGACAAGGAAAAGCCGGTCGGCGTGATCGTCCAATACGGCGGCCAGACCCCGCTGAAGCTGGCGCTGGACCTGGAAGCCAATGGCGTGCCCATCGTCGGCACCTCGCCCGACATGATCGACGCTGCCGAAGACCGCGAGCGTTTCCAGAAGCTGCTGCAGGACCTGGGCCTGCGCCAGCCGCCCAACCGTACCGCCCGTACCGAAGCCGACGCGCTGCAACTGGCACAGGAAATCGGTTACCCGTTGGTGGTGCGCCCGTCCTACGTGCTGGGTGGCCGCGCCATGGAAATCGTCCACGAGCAGCGTGACCTGGAGCGCTACATGCGTGAAGCCGTCAAGGTTTCGCATGACTCTCCGGTGCTGCTGGATCGCTTCCTGAACGATGCGATCGAGGTGGATGTGGACTGCCTCTCTGACGGTGAACGTACCTTCATCGGCGGCGTGATGGAGCACATCGAACAGGCTGGCGTGCACTCGGGTGACTCGGCTTGCTCGCTGCCGCCGTATTCGCTGTCCAAGGACACCATCGAAGAACTGAAGCGCCAGACCGCGCTGATGGCCAAGGGCCTGAACGTGGTCGGCCTGATGAACGTGCAGTTCGCCATCCAGCAAAGTGAAGTCGATGGCAAGACTGTCGATACCGTCTTCGTGCTGGAAGTGAACCCGCGTGCATCGCGTACCGTGCCCTTCGTCTCCAAGGCTACCGGCCTGCAGCTGGCCAAGATCGCCGCGCGTTGCATGGTCGGCCAGTCGCTGGACAGCCAGGGCATCAAGAACGAAGTCGTGCCGCCTTACTACAGCGTCAAGGAAGCCGTGTTCCCGTTCGTCAAGTTCCCGGGCGTGGATACCATCCTCGGCCCTGAAATGAAGTCCACCGGTGAAGTCATGGGCGTGGGCAAGACCTTCGGCGAAGCCTTCGTGAAGTCGCAGATGGGCGCGGGCGTGAAGCTGCCGAAGTCCGGCAAGGTGTTCCTGTCGGTGAAGAACAGCGACAAGCCGCGTGCCGTGCAAGTGGCGCGCGACCTGGTTGGGCTGGGCTTCTCGATTGTCGCCACCAAGGGCACGGCGGCTGCCATCAACGCAGCCGGCATCCCCGTGGCCACCGTCAACAAGGTGGTGGAAGGCCGTCCGCACATCGTGGACATGGTCAAGAACAACGAGATCGCCCTCGTGGTGAACACCGTTGAAGAAAAGCGCAACGCCATTGCCGACTCCGGAGCGATCCGCACTTCGGCCCTGGCGGCCCGCGTGACCACCTTCACCACCATCGCCGGTGCCGAAGCGGCAGTGGAAGGCATGCGCCATCTGGACGCGCTGGACGTCTACGATTTACAAGGCCTGCATAAAGCTATACACTAAACCCACAACACGTTACTTTTGCCGGCGTTAGTTTGATGGGCGCCGGCAGGCAAAGAGGGCATCTGAGCAATCGATGCCCTCTCTGACTTTTGGACGACACCCTGCGGCCACAACATGTTCAATGTTGCAGGGCAGATCCGTCCGGGGACGCTAAGGACATGACGCCATCGGGCCACATTGATTCAGGCTTGCGCGTGGCGTCATGTCCTTAGCGGCTCTGAGTCAGAGCGCGTGTTGTTGAAGAGCTGACGGAATCCTGCAGCAACGGTCCGTTCACCAGCCAGACTGTTCCCGTAAAAACAAGGCTTGTCCGCCAGGTTGGCGGCGCGGCTCTCTTTTTGCGTATTCAGCGGCCGGCGGACCTTGGATGCGTCTTCCGTGTAACCCTAACCTTGAGCAAGAGACTTATGAGCACAGTTCCCCTTACCAAGCGTGGCGCCGAACTTCTGAAGGAAGAATTGCACCGTTTGAAAACCAAAGACCGTCCGGAAGTCATCAATGCGATCGCCGAAGCGCGCGCGCAGGGCGACTTGTCCGAAAACGCCGAATACGAGTCCGCCAAGGAGCGCCAGGCCTTCATCGAAGGCCGTATCGCCGACCTGGAAGGCAAGCTGGGCGCGGCCCAGATCGTCGACCCGGCCGAACTGAACGCCGAAGGCCGCGTGGTCTTCGCCTCCACCGTGGACCTGGAAAACCTGGACAGCGGCGAGAAGGTGACCTACCAGATCGTGGGCCTGGACGAAGCCGACATCAAGGAATCGAAGGTCTCGGTGACTTCGCCCATCGCCCGTGCCCTGATCGGCAAGAGCGCCGGTGACGTGGTGGCCGTGGAAGCCCCCTCGGGCCTGAAGGAATACGAAATCCTGGAAGTGCGCTACGTCTGATGTAGCCCGCCGCATCCGTCTCGCTCAAGCCTGGCGGATGCGGCAATGATCCTGCCGCAATACCGACGCCGGAAATGAAAATGCCCGCATCAGCGGGCATTCTGTTTTGTGGGCCGCAGCAAGCTGCAGCCCGGCGCGACGGGCGATCGAGGGATCAGCCGAGCGACTTTTTGGTGCTGCGCTGGCGCGGCTTGGCCTTCTTGACCAGGCCACCGGCGGTAATGCGTTCATTGCCCTTGAGCATGACCTTGCTCACCGAAGGGCGCTTGGTGGCGTGCGACTTGACGATGGTCACTTCGCGCAGGCCGCCCTTGGCACCGGCAGCGGCTTTCTTGCCTTCGTCCTTTTGCGGGCGATACAGCACCAGCAGCTTGCCGATGTGTTGGACCGGCGCTGCCTTGAGTTCAGCGCAGATGGTTTCGTAGATCGCGATGCGAGCTTCGCGGTCGTCGCCGAAGACGCGGACCTTGATGAGGCCGTGGGCGTTCAGGCTCTTGTCGATTTCCTTCATGACGGATTCGGTCAGGCCACTTTCGCCTACCATCACGACGGGGTTCAAGCCATGGGCCTGGGCGCGCAGTTCGCTGCGCTCGGCGGGAGTCAGATTCAACATGGGAGTGCGGGTTCGGGACGAGGTCTCGGCGAAGCCAAGTTGTCCCTCAATGAGATAAAACCAGTATTCTACGCGAATGGCAAAGAACAAACTGAACAAAAACTGGTTACACGACCATATCAACGACCCTTATGTGAAGTTGGCGCAGAAGGAAGGCTATCGTGCGCGTGCGGCCTACAAGCTCAAGGAAATCGATGAGGAAGAGCGCCTCATCAAGCCCGGGCAGGTGATCGTCGACCTCGGCTGCACTCCCGGCAGCTGGTGCCAGTACGTGCGCAACAAGCTGGCCGGGGCTGAAGGCGGGGGCATCCACGGCACCATCATCGGACTGGACATCCTGCCGATGGATCCGATTGCGGATGTGCACTACATTCAGGGTGACTTCCGCGAAGACGAACCAGTACGCCAGCTGGAAGCCTTGCTGCAGGGCCGCAAGGCCGACCTCGTGCTGTCGGACATGGCGCCCAATCTGTCGGGCGTGGCCATTGCCGATGCCGCGCGGGTGGAGTACCTGATCGACCTGGCCATCGATTTTGCCCAGCTGCACATGAAACCTGGCGGCGCTTTGCTGGTCAAGTGTTTCAACGGGACCGGCTACAACGAACTGGTGCACAAATTCCGGGCCGAATTCAAGACGGTGATGTCGAAGAAGCCCAAGGCCAGCCGCGACAAGTCGTCCGAAATCTTTCTGCTAGGGAAAATCCTGAAAAATCCTCGCAGCTAATTCAGTTAAAGTTGATGCAAAACCGGTTCGTCGTCCGCAAACCAGCGCAAAATCTGCTGTGAACACGGCGATTTAGTGAATTTTCCTGCCTTGTTTTGCCCGATTTCAGCCTTATATCGATTTCTGTAAATCGTTAGTTTGTCTGAATCGCAGGCAAGAATGTCTTCCCCGCCAGTCTTCAAGCTGATGTCGGAATGGCAAAGAAATGCGCCAGCAGCCGGGTGTGACGCCTTTTTGTGCGTTGCGCGATGGCACAGTGGGGCAGGGCGAGGCTGGGCGGACGGTGGTTTTCCGTGTAAGGGTGGTTGAATCCGGGTAAAATCGGACGATACAAAGGCAACGTGGCGCGCAGGCGTCGGAGGAGTTCCAGTGAACAATATGTTTTCAAAGGCTGCCATCTGGGTAGTCATCGCGCTCGTGCTGTTTATGGTGTTCAAACAGTTCGACAGCCGCAGCATGGCGACCAATGCCAAGCCGATCGCGTATTCGGACTTCATCTCCGAGGTCAAGGCCGGACACATCAAGGATGCGACCATCGAGGATCGCAACATCATCGCCACCACCCAGGATGGCACCAAGGTCAAGACCGCGACCACCATCCTGGACCGCGGCCTTGTCGGTGACCTGCTCAACAATGGCGTGAAGTTCGACGTGCGCCAGCCGGAAGAGCAGTCCTTCCTGTCGCAAATCTTCATTTCCTGGTTCCCGATGCTGTTGTTGATTGGCGTCTGGATCTTCTTCATGCGCCAGATGCAAGGCGGCGGCAAGGGCGGCGCGTTCTCCTTCGGCAAGTCGAAGGCGCGCATGCTGGATGAGAACAGCAACTCGGTCACCTTCGCCGATGTCGCCGGTTGCGACGAAGCCAAGGAAGAAGTCCAGGAGCTGGTTGAATTCCTGCGTGACCCGACCAAGTTCCAGAAGCTGGGCGGCCGCATCCCCCACGGCGTGCTGATGGTCGGCCCCCCGGGTACCGGCAAGACCCTGCTGGCCCGCGCCATCGCCGGCGAAGCCAAGGTGCCGTTCTTCACCATCTCGGGTTCGGACTTCGTGGAAATGTTCGTCGGTGTCGGTGCCTCCCGTGTGCGCGACATGTTCGAGAACGCCAAGAAGCACGCTCCCTGCATCATCTTCATCGACGAAATCGACGCCGTCGGCCGCCATCGTGGTGCCGGCATGGGTGGCGGCAACGACGAACGCGAACAGACCCTGAACCAGATGCTGGTGGAGATGGACGGCTTCGAAGCCAACTCCGGCGTCATCGTGATCGCTGCCACCAACCGCGCCGACGTGCTGGACAAGGCGCTGCTGCGTCCGGGCCGCTTCGACCGCCAGGTGATGGTCGGCCTGCCCGACATCCGTGGCCGCGAACAGATCCTCTACGTCCACATGCGCAAGGTGCCCATCGCCCCTGACGTCAAGGCCGACATCCTGGCCCGTGGCACCCCCGGTTTCTCCGGTGCCGACCTGGCCAACCTGGTCAACGAAGCCGCGCTCTTCGCTGCGCGCCGCAACAAGCGCCTGGTGGAAATGCAGGACTTCGAAGATGCCAAGGACAAGATCGTCATGGGTCCGGAACGCAAGTCGGCCGTGATGCGCGAGGAAGAACGCCGCAACACCGCTTATCACGAGTCCGGCCACGCGGTTGTCGCCAAGCTGCTGCCCAAGGCCGATCCGGTCCACAAGGTCACCATCATGCCGCGTGGCTATGCCCTCGGCCTGACCTGGCAGCTGCCGGAACATGACCGCGTGAACATGTACAAGGACAAGATGCTGGAAGAGATCTCGATCCTCTTCGGTGGCCGTATCGCTGAAGAAATCTTCATGCACCAGATGTCCACCGGCGCGTCCAACGACTTCGAGCGCGCCACCAAGCTGGCCCGCGCCATGGTTACCCGCTATGGCATGTCCGTGACCCTGGGCACCATGGTGTATGAAGATTCGGAGCAGGATGCCTACTTCGGCCGCATGTCGTCCAAGACCGTCTCAGAAGCCACCCAGCAAAAGGTGGACGCTGAAATCCGCAGCATCCTGGACGAGCAATATGCCCTGGCCCGCCGCCTGCTGGAAGAGAACCGCGAGAAGGTCGACGTCATGGCCAAGGCCCTGCTGGAATGGGAAACCCTGGACGCTGATCAGGTCAACGACATCATGAATGGCGACGAACCGCGTCCGCCGCGCAATGGTGTCCCGGCCAAGAAGTCGCCCTCGGACAACAACCGCTCCGGCGACGTCTCGCCCAACGCCACTGCCCCGGCCTGAGGCGTGCAGCGCAAGGCGCAGGGCGTGAATGCCTGAAGCCGCAGACCCGATAAAGGTGAGGAGAAATCCTCACCTTTTTTATTTGGCGAATGAATTTGGCAGATGAAAAACCGTGCAGTCGATGGCGCCCCTGCCGGACAAAAGTGTAAAGGCGGTCCATCGGCGGTGTATCATGCTGCCGCACAGCGATGGTGCGCGGCGCAGCATGCTTAGGGCCGCCACCTCGGGCAATTCATCCGCATCACCTACCACAGCAAGATGACGCAAGCTTTCCTCAAATGCGGCAGGTTCCGCCTGCCGGTCCAGCCTGGCCGCCGGCCGCTGGTCATGGGCATCCTCAACGTGACGCCCGATTCCTTTTCCGATGGCGGTCGCCATCATTCGCTGGAACTGGCCCTGACCCATGCCGAACAGATGATTGCCGACGGCGTCGACATCATCGACATCGGTGGCGAGTCCACCCGCCCCGGCATTGCGCCGCTGTCGCTGCAGGAAGAGCTGGAGCGCGTCATGCCGGTGATCTACGCCCTGCGCGACTGCGGCAAGCCCCTTTCCCTGGATACCTACAAGCCGGCCGTCATGCGCGAAGCGCTGGTCGCCGAGGTGGACATGATCAACGACATCAACGGTTTCCGTGCCGAGGGGGCCATCGATGCGGTCAAGGACAGCGAAGCCGGCCTGTGCGTGATGCACATGCAAGGCCAGCCCCAGACCATGCAGCAAGAACCCCGATATGAAGATGTGGTCACCGAGGTCGAGCAATTCCTGCAGACCCAGGTCGGCCTGATGAAGGCGGCCGGTATCGGACGTGAACGAATTTGCATCGACCCCGGTTTTGGTTTCGGCAAGACTGTGGAGCATAATCTGGCTTTGCTCAGGAACACGCGCCGATTGATCGACACGCTGGATCTGCCGCTGCTGGCCGGCATGTCGCGCAAGTCCATGATCGGTGCGGTCACCGGCAAGCCGCTGGAACGCCGCATGGCCGGCAGTATCGGTGCGGCGCTGGCGGCGGCGCAGCAGGGGGCGATGATCATCCGCGTGCACGATGTGGCCGAGACGGTCGACGCGCTGGCCATGTGGCAGGCAGGACGCGGCGACCTTTGATGCAGGCCGCGCTACGTGCGCGAACGTGATCGAAACTCAAGCACGACAACAGATTTCATGGGAAACAGGCCGGTGCGCTCGCCGGGCCTGCAAGACATCAATCAGCAGAAGCGTTAAGCATTAAGCGATAAGGGACCAACATGGCAGGAAAATACTTCGGCACCGATGGCGTGCGCGGTCGCGTGGGCGTGGCCCCGATCACACCGGATTTCGTCATGCGCCTGGGCTATGCGGCCGGCAAGGTCCTGGCCAAGTCCAAGGATGGCGTGGCCCGTCCCACGGTGCTGATCGGCAAGGACACCCGGATCTCCGGCTACATGCTGGAAGCCGCGCTGGAAGCCGGCTTCGCCGCTGCCGGCGTGGACGTCTGGCTGGCCGGCCCGCTGCCGACCCCGGCCGTGGCCTACCTGACCCGCGCCCAGCGTCTCTCGGCCGGTGTGGTGATCTCGGCCTCGCACAATCCCTATCACGACAACGGCATCAAGTTCTTCTCGGCCAAGGGCAACAAACTGCCCGACCAGGTCGAGGCGGATATCGAAGCGGCGCTGGAGCAGCCCATGGAGTGCGTCCCCTCCGAGAAGCTGGGCAAGGCGCGCCGCCTGTCGGATGCGGCCGGCCGCTACATCGAATTCTGCAAGAGCACCTTCCCCAGTGCCATGGACCTGCGCGGCATGCGCCTGGTGGTGGACTGTGCCAACGGCGCGGCCTACAACATCGCGCCGCACGTATTCCATGAGCTGGGCGCGGAAGTCATCACCATCGGCAACCAGCCCGATGGCCTGAACATCAACGAGGATTGTGGTGCCACCGCGCCTAAATCGCTGGTGGCCTCGGTGCGTGAATACCGGGCCGACCTCGGCATTGCGCTCGATGGTGATGCCGACCGTCTCATCATGGTCGATGGCAGCGGCCGCATCTACAACGGTGATGAACTGCTTTACTTGATGGTCAAGGACCGCCTGAGCAGCGGCGCGGTCGATGGCGCAGTCGGTACCCTCATGACCAACATGGCCCTGGAAGTGGCCTTCAAGAAGATGGGCGTGCCCTTCGCACGTGCCAAGGTGGGCGACCGCTACGTGCTGGAAGTGCTTCAGGAGAAGGGCTGGCTGCTCGGCGGCGAAGGCTCCGGCCACCTGCTGGCACTGGACAAGCACACCACCGGCGATGGCATTGTTTCGGCCCTGCAGGTACTGTGCGCCTTGAAGCGCGCCGGCCAGACCCTGGCGCAGATGACCGGCGACATCACCCTGTATCCGCAATCGCTGATCAATGTGAAGATTCCTGCCGGCTACGACTGGAAGTCCAACACCGCCCTGCAAGCCGAACAGGCTGCCGTGGAAGAAGAACTGGGCGAGCGCGGCCGCGTGCTGCTGCGTCCGTCCGGCACCGAGCCGCTGATCCGCGTGATGGTGGAGGCGCAGGAAGCCGAGCTGGCGCGCAGCATGGCCCAGCGTATCGCGGCCAAGGTGCTCTGAGTCAGTTGTTGCGGATCCAAGGACGATGTCAAAAGAGCTCCCTCATATCCTGATGGTCGAAGACGAACCCAGCATCGCGGAGCTGTTGCGCTTCACGATGCAGGGCGCGGGCTTTGCCACCACCATCGCCACCGACGTGGCCCAGGCCCGCAAGCTGATTGCCGAGTCGCTGCCTCATGTCGTGCTGCTGGACTGGATGCTGCCCGACAGCTCCGGCCTGGTGCTGCTCTCGGAGCTGCGGCGCGACCAGCGCACGGCGGCGCTGCCGGTCATCATGCTCACCGCCAAGGGCATGGAAGAAGACAAGGTCAAGGGCTTGAACGAAGGTGCGGATGATTACGTGACCAAGCCGTTCTCTCCCAAGGAACTGGTGGCGCGCGTGCAGGCCCTGTTGCGCCGAAAGGCGCCGGAGATCGGCAGCCAGGCTCTCAAATACCGCGACATCAGCATTGACGTCGAACGCCGCCAGGTGGCGGTGGCGGGCCGGGCGGTGGCGCTGGACCAGGCCGAATTCAAGCTGCTGCGCTATCTGGTGGCGCATCCGGAACGCATCTTCTCGCGTGCCCAGTTGCTGGACAAGGTCTGGGGTGACCACACCTTCATCGAGGAACGCACGGTGGATGTGCACATCATGCGGTTGCGCAAGTCGCTGGGCGATCTGGCGCATTACGTGCAGACGGTGCGCGGGATGGGGTACAAGCTGAGCGCCGAGCAGTGAGGTGAGCTACCCGCTGGCAGCGCGATGAAGGAAAAGGCGATCCCCGGATCGCCTTTTTTGCGTCTGCTCAGTCCAGCGGCACGCTGCGATACCGGTTCACCTCCGAAGCCGAGACGAATCCTCCCTGGTTGCCCCAGCTGTTGCGGACATAGGAGACCAATGCTGCCACTTCCTGATCACTCAGTTGCGGGCCGAAGGGCGGCATGCCGAAGGGATAGGGATTGCCGGCCGTCGACGGCGGGAAGCCGCCGTTGAGCACCGCGCGAATGGCATTGACCGGTTGCGGTCCGCCAATGGCGTGATTGCCGGCCAGCGGCGGATAGTCCGGGGCACTGCCTTGGCCCTTGCCGCCGTGGCAGTCCACGCACAATTCCCCATAGAGCTTCTTGCCCTGTTTGAGGATGCGTTCCGCCTCGGCGGGCTCCGGCTGCGCGGCGGCGCTGGCAGCGGGCAGGGGCTGGGCCGGAAGCGACTTCAGGTAGATCGCCATCGCATTGATGTCCTCATCGTTCAGATACTGCAGGCTGCGCCCGACGATTTCCGACATCGGTCCCAGCGACGTTCCGCGCGGCGAGACGCCGGTCCTGAGCAGGGCGGCGATGTCGGCTTCGCTCCATCCGCCCAGGCCGTGTTCGCCACCATGCAGGGGCGGTGCATACCAGTCCAGCGCGGGGATCATGCCGCCGGCCAGATCCAGCGGTGCGATGCTGGCCGCCACCACGTTGCGGGCGCTGTGGCAGGCGCTGCAATGGCCAGCGCCGCGCACCAGATAGGCACCGCGATTCCACTGGGCGGAGCGCGCCGGATCAGGCTGGTATACAGCCGGTGTGAAGAAAAAGGCACGCCATAGCCCCAGCAGCGGGCGCTGGTCGTAAGGGAAGCGCAATTCATGTGAACGATTGGGCTGATTGACGGGGGGCAGCGTGCGCAGCCAGGCGAACAGGGCGTCGCTGTCTTCGCGGCTGAGCTGGGTGTAGCTGGTGTAGGGGAAGGCCGGAAAGAGGAAGCGGCCATCGCGTCCGCGCCCGTGGTGCAGGGCACGCCAGAAATCGTCGGCGCTCCAGTCACCGATGCCGTTGGCGCGATCGGGTGTGATGTTGGTGGTGTAGATCGTGCCGAAGGGCGTCGGCAGGGCGCGTCCCCCGGCATAGGCCGCGCCGCCGCGCACGGTGTGGCAGGCCATGCAATTGCCGGCGCGCGCCAGGTACTGGCCCCTGGTCAGCTGCGCCTGATGGTCGGTCACCGGGACGACCACGCCAGGATCTTCACTGCGCAGGCTTTGCCAGGCGATCACGCCGCCGGTCAGCGCCACCACGGCCAGCACGCTGCCCAGCAGGATTCCCAGGCCCAGGCGCAAGGTCTTGTTCATCGTGCCGCTCCTGCACTGGCGGAGGAAGCCGGCATGCTGCCGCAGGCCACCGGCAAAGGTTTGGGCAGCACGCGCTCAGGCGCATAGTCCGCCGGGACCGGCTGGGAGGACAGCCAGCTGCTGGCGGCATTGATTTCTTCCGGGCTCAATGCCCTGGCGATCTCGCCCATGCAATCGGGGGCCTTGGCGGTGCGTTCGCCATTGCGCCAGGCGCCCAGTTGCGCATTGATGTAGTCGCGCGGCAGGCCCAGCAATCCCGGAGTGCCGGGCTGCACGCCGGTCAACCCGGCCCCGTGGCAACTGGCGCAGGCCGCAATGCCCTGGGCTGGCTTGCCCTGGCTGACCAGCAGGCGTCCGCGTTCCAGCACCGTGGCGCTCACATCGGCTGGCACCGGCGGCGGATAGGGCGGATGCTGGTCGGCGAAGAAGAGGGCGATCTGCTGCAGGTAATCGTCAGAAAGATGGCCCAGCAGGTAATTCATCATCGGATAGCGGCGTCGGCCATCCCGGAAACTCTGCAGCTGGTTCAGCAGATATCCCTCCGGCTTGCCGGCGATGCGCGGATAGTAGCCATCGGCCGTGGCGCGCCCTTCCTTGCCATGGCAGGCGATGCAGGCGGCCATGCGTTCGGCCATGCCCGGTATGGCGCGCGGCTTGTCCGCGGGCGTCTGGGCCATGGCTGCGCCGCCCGCGATCAGTGTCCCCAGGGCGGCGGCTGCAAGCTTCTTCATATTTGTTGTGGGCAAGCGCATCGGCCTATTGTAGTCCATGCGCGCGCCGCGCTTGCGGCTTTGCAAGGCCGGGCGCAGCGGATACAATAGCGGCCTTGTTTGCCCCCGTAGCTCAGTGGATAGAGCGATCCCCTCCTAAGTCAAATTGGGCAGCGGATGCCGAAAGGCGCCGCCTGAATGGAGTCAAAGTCGGTGAACCCTGACAGCGCATGCATGCACGTTTGCAGCGGCTGCTGGCAATACCGAGCCAAGCCGGTTTCCTGCGAAGCCGGAAGGTGTAGAGACTAGACGGCTCCGGCCTTCCGACCTTGCCGTCACGGCAGGGTCCATGGCCAAGGTATAGTCCAGACTACAAACATCCGGTTACACGACGTTCATGTATCTGATGGTGGCGAAAGCCATAGTGGTATGAAGGGATAGGTCACACGTTCGATCCGTGTCGGGGGCACCAGACAAAAGGAAACGGGCACTTCTTCGGAAGTGCCCGTTTTTTTCGTGCTGCCGATTGGCTCAATGAAGTTGCCAGGCCAGTGGCCTGGCATTGCCTCAATGACCCTGGTTGGTATTGTCCAGGAAGCGTCTTGCGCTCTCGCTCTGAGGCCGGTTTGCCGAGCCGCCAGGCGCTGCCGCCGGCGCTCCCTGCGACGTGCCCGGCACGTTCGGTGCCGGTTGCGCATTGCCCGGTGCAGCCGGAGTCTGGCTGGGTGTCCAACCGAAGAAGTTCGAGATCGCATCCACCACCGTCACGCCCACATTGGTCACCAGGCCGTTGTTGGGCGTGAAGTTGTCGTAATAGGGCTCGCCATCGATGAAGCGGATACCTTCCGGCACCGGCAGGTCGAACTGCGGCACCCCCTTCAAGGCCTTGGCCATGTAGTCCACCCAGATCGGCAGCGCCAGCTGTGCGCCGAATTCCTTGCTGCCCAGGCTCTTGGGCTGGTCATAGCCCATCCAGGCCACGGTGGCCAAAGTGCGCTGGTAACCGGCGAACCAGCCGTCGACGGCATCATTGGTGGTACCGGTCTTGCCGGCCAGGTCAGTGCGGCCGATGCTGTTGCTGCGTGCGCCGGTGCCGCCCTGGGCCACGGCCTTGAGCATGCTGGTCATCATGTAGCTGTTGCGTTCCGAGACCACGCGCGGTGCGCCATTGCCCACGATCAGCGGCTCCGCCTTGGACAGCACCTTGCCGCGCGCATCGGTGATCTGCGAGATCAGGTAGGGCTGGATCTTGTAGCCGCCGTTGGCAAACACCGAGTAGGCGGCAGACAGCTGCAGCGGATTGGTCTGGCCTGCACCCAGCGCCATGGGCAGGTAGGGCGGGACCTTGTCGGCATCAAAACCATAGGTGCCGGTGATGAAGTCCTTGGCATAGGGCACGCCGATGTAGTCCAGCGTGCGGATCGCCACCAGGTTCACCGACTTCTGCAGGGCAGTGCGCACGGTGATGGGACCGGCCGGGGTTTCGTCATCCTTGGGTTCCCAGTTCGGCTGGCCGGGGCCGGCCGGATAGGAGACCGGGGCATCGTTGACGATGGAGGCCGGTGCAAAACCCTTCTCCAATGCAGCCGAATAGATGAAGGGTTTGAAGGTCGAACCCGGCTGGCGCCAGGCTTGGGTCACGTGGTTGAAATTGTTCTGGGTGAAGTCGAAACCGCCCACCAGGGCGCGGATGGCGCCATCCTGCGGCACCACCGAGACCAGCGCCGCTTCCACCTGCGGCAACTGCACCACCTGCCAATTCTGCTTGGCATCCTGCATCACGCGGATCAGGGCACCGGGCGCGATGCGGATCTCCTTCTTGGCCTTCTCCGACAGGGCCGAGGCCACGAAGCGCAGGGCTTCGCCCTTGATGCTGATCTTGTCGCCGCTGCGCAGCACCGCATCAATCTGCTTGGGGCTGGCGGCCACCACCACGGCGGCCAGGATGTCGTCGTTGTCGGGATGGTCGTCCATGACGTCGTCGATGGCCGAGGCGCGGTCTTCGGCATTGGCGGGCAGTTCGATGGTTTCTTCCGGACCGCGATAGCCGTGGCGGCGGTCGTAATCCATCACGCCCTTGCGCACGGCCAGGTAGGCCGCCTGCTGGTCGGCCGCATTGACGGTGGTATAGACGTTGAAGCCCTGGGTGTAGGTGTCTTCCTTGTACTGCGCGTACACCATCTGGCGCACCATTTCGTTCACGTATTCGGCGTGGATGCTGTACTGGCTGCCCGGTGCGCGGACCTTCAGTTCTTCCTTGGCGGCCTTTTCATATTGCGCCTTGGTGATGAAGCCCACTTCCATCATGCGCTGCAGGATGTATTGCTGGCGGATGTGCGCGCGCTTGGGGTTGACGATGGGGTTGTAGGCCGAGGGGGCCTTGGGCAGGCCTGCCAGCATGGCGGCTTCGGCCAAGGAAATATCCTTCAGGTCCTTGCCGAAGTAGGTGCGGGCGGCGGCGGCGAAGCCGAAGGCGCGCTGGCCCAGGTAGATCTGATTCATGTAGACCTCCAGGATCTGGTCCTTGGTCAGGGCATGTTCGATCTTGTTGGCCAGCAGCACTTCGTAGAGCTTGCGGGAGAAGGTTTTTTCCTTGGTCAGGAAGACGTTGCGCGCCACCTGCATGGTGATGGTGCTGGCCCCCTGCGAGGCACTGCCGCGCAGCACGTCGGTGGCCAGGGCGCGGGCGATGCCGATCCAGTCGATGCCGCCGTGCTCATAGAAACGATAGTCCTCGATGGCCAGCACGGCATTCTTCATGTCGGCCGGGATATCTTCCAGTTTGACCAGGCTGCGCTTTTCTTCACCAAACTCGCCGAGCAGGACCTTGTCCTCGGACCAGATGCGCAGCGGTACCTTGGGACGGTAGTCGGTGATCAGGTCCAGCGAAGGCAGGCGCGGGTTGATGAAGATCAATGCATACACCACCAGCAGGGCAGCGGCGACGCCGAGACCGAGGATGGACAGACCGATGAACTTGGCGATGTTGGGATTGAGGAAGCCGCGCTGGCGGCGCAGGTCCGGCAAAGAGGAAAAAGGCATGGGATGAGCGGGAATCGGAATGCGCTATCTTACCGCATCGCACCGCCGGCCCGGCGTGCCCGCCACGGGCAATGCTTAACCAGTTGTAACATGGCTCCCGGATGACGGGGAAATTCGAGCTTTTGTCGTTATTTTTCATCAATCCCGTTGCCAAAGTGCAAGCCGCAGCCGTTCCGGCCCATCGAAAGGGGCAAGAGCGCGCTTAAATCAGCATTTGTGCGGCGCAGTCGGTACAATGCCGCTCTCGCGCTTTTTCCTGCATCAAGCGCCTTTCGCATTCATCCTGCGCGGCTTGGGCCGACGCATTCACGCAGATCACGCACGCTATGGCAGTCATTTCCCTCTCCGACGCACAACTGGCCTTCGGCCACGTTGCCCTCCTGGATCACGCCGAATTCTCGCTGGAGACCGGCGAACGCATCGGCCTGATCGGCCGCAACGGCACCGGCAAGTCCTCGCTGCTGAAGATCATCGCCGGCCGTTCCAAGCTCGATGATGGCCTCTTGGTGATGCAGCAGAACCTGAAGATCGCCTACGTCGACCAGGAACCGCATTTCCCGGAAGAGATGACCGTCTTCGACGCCGTGGCCTCGGGCCTGGGCGAGCTGCCGGCGCTCTTGGCCGAATATGAAGCCATCACCGGCCAGTTCGGCGGCGACAATGACGACGCCCTGCTGGAGCGCATGCACCAGATCCAGACCGTGCTGGATGCGGCCGACGCCTGGTCCATCGGCAACAAGGTCGAGACCACCCTGGACAAGCTGAACCTGAACCGCGACGCCCGCATCGGCGAGCTCTCCGGCGGCATGAAGAAGCGCGTGGCGCTGGCCTGCGGCCTGGTCGGCAACCCCGACGTGCTGCTGCTGGACGAACCGACCAACCACCTCGACTTCGGCTCCATCCTGTGGCTGGAAGGCCTGCTGCGCGACTTCAAGGGCAGCATCCTCTTCATCACCCACGACCGCAGCTTCCTGGACAATGTCTCCACGCGCATCATCGAACTGGATCGCGGCAAGATTCTTTCCTTCCCCGGCAACTTCACGACCTACCAGGCCCGCAAGGCCGAGCTGCTGGCCAATGAAGAAGTGGAAAACGCCAAGTTCGACAAATTCCTGGCACAGGAAGAAGTGTGGATCCGCAAGGGCGTGCAGGCCCGCCGCACCCGCGACGAAGGCCGCGTGCGCCGTCTGGAAGCCCTGCGCGTGCAGCGCAGCGAGCGCCGCGAGCGGCAGGGGCAGGTGAAGCTGGAAGTGGGCACCGGTGAACGTTCCGGCAAGATCGTGGCGGAGCTGGAAAACGTCAACAAGGCCTACGGCCCCAAGGCCATCGTGCGCGACTTCAGCAGCATCCTCATGCGCGGCGACAAGGTCGGCCTGATCGGTCAGAACGGCGCCGGCAAGACCACTCTGCTCAAGCTGATTCTGGGTGAAGAAGCCCCGGACAGCGGTACCGTCAAGCAGGGTACCAAGATGCAGGTCGCGTATTTCGATCAGATGCGCGCGCAGCTGAATGAAGAAACGACCCTGGCCGATACCATCGCGCCGGGCAGCGACTGGGTGGAAGTCAACGGTCAGCGCAAGCATGTGATGACCTATCTGTCGGACTTCCTGTTCGCGCCGGAACGCGCCCGTTCGCCGGTGCGCACGCTCTCCGGTGGCGAGCGCAACCGCCTGTTGCTGGCGCGCCTGTTCGCCAAGCCGGCCAACGTGCTGGTGCTGGACGAGCCGACCAACGACCTCGATATCGATACGCTCGAACTGCTGGAAGAATTGCTGGAGGAATATGAAGGCACCGTCTTCCTGGTCAGCCACGACCGCATGTTCCTGGACAACGTGGTCACGCAGGTGATCGCCTCCGAAGGCAATGGCGTCTGGCGTGAATACGTGGGCGGTTATTCCGATTGGGAGCGCCAGCGCCCGGCGCAGACATCGGCAGGGGCCAAGGCTGCTGCCAAGGCGGCCGACAAGAACGAGGTCAAGGCCGAGTCCACCATGGCCGCTCCTGCCGCCGCCCCCGCACCGGCCAAGAAGAAGCTGAGCTACAAGGAACAGCGCGAGCTGGAAGAACTGCCCAAGCGCATCGCCGCGCTGGAAGCGGAACAGAAGGAGCTGTCGGCGAAACTGGCCGATCCGGATCTGTACAAGAAGGGGGCGGATGAAGCCGTCAAGCTGAACCAGCGCTTCGCCGAGATCGACGAAGAACTGCTGGTGAGTCTGGAGCGTTGGGAAGAAATCGAAGGGAAGCAGTAAGTCCGGACGACCGGGACGCCCCCGGTCAGCTCGGCTTGCGCAGTGCTTCGCGCAGGTCGGGCAGCATCTCCCGCAGGTTGGGCGCGTCCTCGGCGTGGGGACGCAGGGCCAGGTAGGCTTCCAGATCCTCCAGCGCCGCCTGGGCTTGCCCGAGGTTGGCATAGGCCAGCCCACGGTCGCGTTTCTCGGTGATTTCCTCGGGCAGCAGGATCACCAGTCTCTCCTGCACATCCAGCACTTGCTGCCAGCGCTGGCTTTCCATGAAGATGGCCTTGAGGTTGCGCAGCATGCGCGCCAGGATCTCACGCGGATGGGCCGCACGCAGGTAGGCCGCCAGCGGCAGTTCATCGCCGAAATCTTCTTCGGGCTGATGGGCCAGATAAGGCTCCAGCCGCTCTTCCAGTTCCTGCCGCGACAGGCTCGCGCCATTCATGGGGTCGAGCACGATTTCACCGGATTGCACCGACAGCTTCATCAGGAAGTGGCCGGGGAAGGAAACTCCCTTCATCTCCAGGCCAATCTGCTGCGCCAGTTCGATATAGACCACCGCCAGCGAGATCGGAATGCCGCGCCGCGTCGAGATCACGCGGTGGATATAGCTGTTGTCGGGATCGTAGTAATTGTTGACGTTGCCGGCGAAGGCCATTTCCTGGAAGAAGAAATGGTTCAGCATGCGCAGTTTCTGGATCTGCGAGGCATCCTGAGGCAGGCGCTGCCTGAGCTTGAGCGCCAGCGTGTCGAGCGCCATCTCTTCCTCGGCAAAATCCATTTCCGGATAAAAATCCTGTCCCAGCGTCAAGGCAGATTCGAACAGCGGAATCGAATCGTCCTGGCGCACCAGCGAAGCAAAATAGTCGAGGGAGGTGAGCGTCATGTCACCCATGCTATCAAAATATTGCGCGCTGCGTCAGGTCTGCCGGGCGGGGAATGAAATTTCTTGTTTCAGACCGCCCCAGGCTTGTGCTGAAGCGGCCTGCAAGGCTGATCAGCGGCGCGCGATGCGCTTGAATTCACGCAGGCGGAAGCCCATCGCGAACAGCGGGCCGAAATAGGCCACCGCACACACCGCCAGCACCAGCATCAGCGCCCCGATGCGCAGCAGCGGATGAGCGCGCAGGGCGACCCAGTCGAAGTGGCCGGAAATCCACAGCGCCACCCCGGCCATCACCAGCAGCGCGCCGGTCAGGCGTACCAGGAACAGGCCCCAGCCCGGACGCGGCACGTAGATCTGGCGGCGGCGCAGGCCGATGTAAAGACACAGGGCATTGAGACAGGCCCCCAGGCCGATCGACAAGGCCAGCCCCGCGTGCGAGAACAGGGGCACGAAGACGCTGTTCATGAGCTGGGTGGCGATCAGCACGCCGATGGCGATGATGACGGGGGTGCGGATATCCTGCTTGGCATAGAAGCCGGGGGCCAGAATCTTCACCACGATCAGGCCGATCAGGCCGACACCGTAGGCCACCAGTGCGTGGCCGACCATCGTCACCGAGAGCGCATCGAAACGGCCGTAGTGGAACAGGGTGGCGGTGAGCGGCTCGGAGAGCGTGGCCAGGCCCACGGCCGAGGGCATGGCCAGCATGAAGGTCAGGCGCAGGCCCCAGTCCAGCAGGGCGGAATATTCATCCATGTCGTCGGCAGCATGGGCGTTGGCCAGGCTGGGCAGCAGGATGGTACCGAGCGCCACGCCCAGCAGGGCGGTCGGGAATTCCATCAGGCGGTCGGCATAGCTCAGCCACGAGACGCTGCCGTGTTGCAGGCGCGAGGCGATGTTGGTGTTGATCATCAAGCTGATCTGCGCGGCCGAGACGGCGAAGACGGCCGGGCCCATCTTCTTGAGCACCCGCTTGACGCCTTCATCGCGCAGGCCCAGCAGGGGATTCCAGTACAGGCGCGGCAGCATGCCGATCTTGATCAGCGCCGGCACCTGGATGGCCACCTGCAGGATGCCGCCCACCAGCACCGCGAAGGCCATCGCATAAATGGGCTGTTCCATGAAGGGGGCCACGAAGAGCGAGGCCACGATGAAGGCGACATTGAGCAGCACCGAGGTGACCGCCGGGATCTTGAATTCCTTCCAGGTATTGAGGATGCCGCCGGCCAGCGCCACGAAGGCCATGAAGCCGATGTACGGGAACATGATGCGAGTCATCAGCACCGAGGCCTGGAAGGCGTCCGGGTTGTACTGCAGCCCGGTGGCGATGAAATAGACCACGAAGGGGGTGGCGATGATGCCGGCCACGCAGGTGATCAGCATGACCCACATCAGGGCCGTGGCCACGTGGTCCACCAGGTGTTTGGTTTCCTCGGGGCCGCGGCGGTTCTTGTATTCGGCCAGGATGGGCACGAAGGCCTGCGAGAAGGCGCCTTCGGCGAACAGCCGGCGCAGCAGGTTGGGAATGCGGAAGGCGATGTTGAAGGCGTCGGTGTAGGCCGAAGCGCCGAAGGCGCGGGCGAACAGGATTTCCCGGGCCAGCCCGGTGATGCGCGAGAGCATCGTCATGCCGGAGATGGCGGCGAGGGTTTTATGCAGATTCATGGAGCGGCATTATAGCGGTGGGCAGCGGTGCTTTTGCTGGAGTGGCAAGGATTGGTGCGGGAGCACGACAGGGGGGAGCAGGCCCTTGGTACGGGTGGTTCGGAGGCGATATGAAGGAAAAGACAATCCCCCTGGTGCACGGCGCAATAGACTCGCTGCCTTGGCCACAGGTTCGGCGGCAGGGATGAATTTCTTTGCGGAAATCGGAATGAGTGCGGTGGCATCGCAACGGATGGCATCGTGTTTACAGCAGAAGCAGACAAGTTGATTGCCTTGTCACGGGAATCTCGTTATAATCCGATGCTTTACAGAATTTGGCATCGCGAGTCCTCGGGGTTTGCGGCGCAAACGACTCTCGATTTAGGATAATTTTCATGGCAAATACCGCACAGGCACGTAAGCGTGCTCGTCAAGCAGTCAAGCAAAACGCTCACAACTCGAGCCAGCGCTCGACCCTGCGCACCGCAATCAAGGCAGTTCGCAAGGCGATCGCCGCCGGCGACAAGGTTGCAGCAACCTCCGTGTTCCAATCTTCCGTGTCGACCATCGACAGCATCGCCGACAAGAAGATCATTCACAAGAACAAGGCCGCTCGCCACAAGAGCCGCCTGGCTGCTGCCCTGAAGGCCCTGGCTGCTTAATTGCATCCTGGCTTGAACTGAAGCGCGGCGTTGCCCGCTTCAGGCTGCAGTACAAGAAAACCGCTTGATTTCAAGCGGTTTTTTGCATTTTGGCAACGGTTTTTCAACGGCCGTCGCCATCATGGGTGTCGGGATGACGGGCCGCAGCCACACGCTGCAGCCCGGATGCCTTATTGGGGCAATCCCTCGATCCTGGTACCGGGCTTGATGTTCTTCTGCTTGAACCAGCCCTTGTTCATCTCCAGCGCATAGACCGCCGCGCGCTTGGCACAGTGCGAATCCAGGGTCTGTTCCTTCATTTCCTCGATGTTGATGATGACGCCTTTTTCGTCCATGAAGGCCACCGACAGCGGGATCAGCGTATTTTTCATCCACATGCATACCCCGGCCGGCTGGCCGAACAGGAACAGCATGCCCTCGTTGTCGCCCATCTTCTCGCGGAACATCAGGCCTTGCTCGCGCTCGGCTTCGGTCTGGGCCACTTCGGCCTTGATCAGGTGGATGCCGATATTGAGCTGGGTGGTCGGGAATTTGCGCACCTGCGGCGTCTGCGCGCCGGCGGTGGACAGGCAGCCGACAGCCAGCAGGGCGACGGCGCTGTGCATGAAGCAACGGGAAAGTCGGGAAAGTGAAGATTGGCGCATGTTCTTTATCAATCGGGATTCGGATCGGGCAGGATAGCAGCAGCGGGGCGGGGCGTGTGCAGCGGGAGCGGGGCGCTGGCCGGCGTGGATGGCTACGGGGTGCGTCGCCTGAACCGCGCGGACATGAAAAAAGGCAGGACCAGCCTGCCTTTTTTGAGTGCGGACGCTAATTACTTAGCTTCAGCTGCCTTCTTTGCCTTCTTGGCCTTCTTTGCCTTCTTGGCCTTCTTTGCCTTCGGAGCAGCGGCTTCAGCCTTCGGCGCTTCCGGAGCGGCCGGAGCTTGTGCGAAAGCAGCAGTGGCGAACAGACCAGCGATCAGAGCGGCGATCAATTTTTTCATTTTGCGTCCTTCAATTCAACATGTTAGGGATGTGAGGCAAACGATGATTCGTGCGAATCACTGCCAATAACGGCGCGCGCGTATGAAGGTTGACACCATTTCGGATCTTTTTTATGAGGTTTCGGGAAGAAGTGTGCAGCCCTGAGTGCTTCAAACCTTGTCAGATTGTTCACGCAGCGCTCAGGCATCCAGTTCCTGTGGATCGACTTCGCGCCATTCGCCGGGCATCACCGGATGGGTCGCCAGCGAGAACGGGCCGATGGCGATGCGTACCAGTCGCAGCGTCGGCAGGCCCACGGCCGCCGTCATGCGGCGCACCTGGCGGTTCTTGCCTTCGCTGATGGTCAGGGCGATCCAGCTGGTGGGCTGGTTGGCACGCTGGCGGATGGGCGGGGTGCGCGGCCACATCCAGGCCGGCTCCTGGATCAAGCGGGCCTCTCCGGGTTGGGTGACGAAGTCGCCCAGGTCCAGCGGATCGCGCAGGCGTTGCAGCGCCTCCGGCGTGGCCAGGCCTTCCACCTGTGCCAGGTAGGTCTTGGGCTGCTTGCGGCGCGGATGGGCGATCGCGTGCTGCAGCTTGCCGTCATCGGTGAGCAGCAGCAGGCCTTCACTGTCGGCATCGAGACGGCCTGCAGGGTAGATGTCGGGAAGGCCGAGGTAATCGGCCAGCGTCTGGCGCTCGGGATGGGCGGAGAACTGGCTCATCACGCCGAAGGGTTTGTTGAAGAGGATCAAAGGCATGCGCTAGTGTCGCAAAAAGATGGCCTTGCGTAAAATCCTGATGCATAATCAATCAGGCAAGTCATGTGTCTTATATAAGACCTGCTGATTGCAATCCGGAATTTTTCCGGCTGAAAATCCGGAAATCTCTTAAAATTCCCCGCTTGTATGGCAATTCATGCAAGGTCCTTGCCGATGTGCATGGGCTTTGCCGCTGATGCTTCCCAACGCTACCGCCTCAACCGTCGGAGACCACGATGTCGTACCAACATATCCAAGTGCCTGCAGAAGGGTGCAAGATCACCGCCAATGCCGATGACACTCTCAATGTCCCCAACAACCCCATCATTCCTTTCATCATGGGCGATGGCGTGGGCGTGGACGTCACGCCGGTGATGCTCAAGGTGGTCGATGCCGCGGTGGAGAAGGCCTACGGCGGTGCGCGCAAGATCCACTGGATGGAAATCTATGCGGGCGAGAAGTCGACCAAGCTCTACGGTGCCGATACCTGGCTGCCCGAGGAGACACTGGACGTGCTCAAGGAGTATCTGGTCTCGATCAAGGGGCCGCTGTCCACGCCGGTCGGGGGCGGCATTCGTTCCTTGAACGTGACCATGCGCCAGCAGCTGGACCTCTATGTCTGCCTGCGTCCGGTGCGCTACTTCAAAGGCGTGCCCTCGCCGCTGAAGGAGCCCGAGAAGACCGACATGGTGATCTTCCGCGAGAACTCCGAAGACATCTACGCCGGTATTGAATGGCAGGCCGGTACCCCGGAAGTGAAGAAACTGATCGAGCTGCTCACGCGCGAGATGGGGGTCAAGAAGCTGCGCTTCCCTGAGACCTCGGCGCTGGGCATCAAGCCGGTCTCGCGCGAAGGTACCGAGCGACTGGTGCGCAAGGCCATCCAGTACGCCATCGACCACGACAAGCCTTCGGTGACGCTGGTCCACAAGGGCAACATCATGAAGTACACCGAGGGTGCTTTCCGTGACTGGGGTTATGCGCTGGCCGGCCGCGAATTCGGGGCCGAACTGATCGACGACGGCCCGTGGATGCGCCTGAAGAACCCCAAGACCGGCCGCCAGATCGTCATCAAGGATGCCATCACCGATGCCTTCTTCCAGCAGGTGCTGATGCGCCCGGCGGAATACAGCGTCATCGCCACCATGAACCTGAACGGCGACTACATTTCGGACGCCGTGGCGGCTCAGGTCGGCGGTATCGGCATTGCTCCGGGCGCCAACATGTCCGATTCGGTGGCCGTGTTCGAAGCCACCCACGGCACCGCGCCGAAGTATGCCGGCAAGGATTATGTGAACCCCGGTTCCAGCATTCTTTCGGCAGAAATGATGCTGCGCCACATGGGCTGGATCGAGGCCGCGGATCTCATCATCACGGCCATGCAGAAGTCAGTCTCGGCCAAGCGCGTGACCTATGATTTCGCGCGTTTGCTGGAAGGGGCGACGCAGGTTTCCTGCTCCGGTTTCGGTGAAGCGCTGATCGAAAACATGTAAGCCCGCCATACTGCTTCCGCAACTTGTTTTGCTGAAAATAATGACGGAAAAACAACAAACAGCCGGCTTCGTCCGGCTGTTTGTTGTTGGCACGGGGGGCGAATTGATTTCCAGTGCGCCAATGAAAAAAGCCCCGCAAGAGCGGGGCTTTTAGAGAAACCGGAGTTTAAGCGGCGTTCTGGATGTTCGAAGCTTGCTTGCCTTTGGGGCCTTGCGTAACGTCAAACTGGACTTTTTGACCTTCTTTGAGGGTCTTGAAGCCGTTCATCTGGATTGCGGAGAAGTGAGCGAACAGATCTTCGCCGCCGTCATCCGGAGTGATAAAGCCAAAGCCTTTGGAATCATTGAACCACTTGACAGTACCTGTTGCCATAAAAGCATCTTTCAAAATTAACTATTCACACGAGCCGTTAAAGCAAGAAGCATCGCGCGTCACGCAGCCCCCCTTAAACCTGCCCCCTATCGTATCGATGAGTTGTTACATTTAGTAACTACTAATCAATGAATTCCATTGTTCTCGGTCGAAATCCAAAAGTCAAGCAGTTTTCACATTCCGCTTTGTGGCCCTGTTTGAGCGATGGGGAAAGAAACCCTTGATTTAGGATAAATCATCGTCATCTGCGCAAGGTCCGGAAAACAAGTAATATCTATCTCATCTAGAGGTTACGTGATCATTGTGCGTTGCACAGCTTTGATGGTCGAATAAACGCATGGCAACCAAGCACGAAAATGATGGCGGTACAGTCCTGGAACGGCAGGAGGCAAAACTCAAGCCGCCCCCGATGTACCAGGTTTTATTGTTGAACGATGACTATACGCCGATGGAATTCGTCGTCGCAGTCATCCAGCAGTACTTCAACAAGGACCGTGAAACCGCGACGCAGATCATGCTCAAGGTTCACCGCGATGGGAAGGGAATGTGTGGTGTGTATCCCAAAGATATCGCATCCACAAAAGTGGAACTCGTTTTAACCCACGCTCGAAAAGCAGGGCACCCCCTGCAATGCGTGATGGAGGAAGCATGATTGCGCAGGAACTCGAAGTCAGTTTGCACATGGCCTTTGTCGAAGCCAGACAATCGCGTCATGAATTCATTACCGTGGAACACTTGCTGCTCGCGCTGCTGGACAATCCTTCGGCGGCCGAAGTGCTGCGCGCCTGCTCGGTGAACATTGATGATCTGCGCAAGACGCTGACCAATTTCATCACCGACAACACGCCCACGGTCCCCGGCACCAATGAGGTGGATACCCAGCCCACGCTGGGCTTCCAGCGCGTGATCCAGCGCGCCATCATGCACGTGCAGTCGGCCTCCAACGGCAAGAAGGAAGTCACCGGCGCCAACGTGCTGGTGGCCATCTTCGGCGAGAAGGATTCGCACGCGGTCTACTACCTGCACCAGCAGGGCGTGACCCGTCTGGACGTGGTCAACTTCATCTCGCACGGCGTGCGCAAGGACCAGCAGGCTGATCCGCAGAAGGCCCCGGAAGGCGCGGAAGACGTGCAAGCCGAAGGCCAGCAGAAGGAAAGCCCGCTGGACCAGTTCACCCAGAACCTGAACAAGGCGGCCGCCGAAGGCAAGATCGATCCGCTGATCGGCCGCGATTCCGAGGTCGAGCGCGTCATCCAGACCCTGTGCCGCCGCCGCAAGAACAATCCGCTGCTGGTGGGCGAAGCCGGTGTCGGCAAGACCGCGATCGCCGAAGGCCTGGCCTGGCGCGTGACCCAAGGCGACGTGCCCGAGATACTGAAGAATGCCGTCGTCTATTCGCTGGACATGGGCGCGCTGCTGGCCGGTACCAAGTACCGTGGCGACTTCGAGCAGCGCCTGAAGGCCGTGTTGAAGCAATTGAAGGACAGCCCCAACGGCATTCTCTTCATCGACGAAATCCACACCATCATCGGTGCGGGTTCGGCTTCGGGCGGTACGCTGGATGCATCCAACCTGTTGAAGCCTGCGCTGTCGAGCGGCCAGTTGAAGTGCATCGGCGCGACCACCTACACCGAATTCCGTGGCGTCTTCGAGAAGGACCACGCGCTGTCGCGTCGCTTCCAGAAGATCGATGTGAACGAACCGACCGTGGAGCAGACCGTGCAGATCCTGCGCGGCCTGAAGTCCAAGTTCGAGGAACACCACGGTGTGAAGTATTCTGCTTCGGCCCTGACCTCGGCAGCCGAACTGGCGGCACGCTTCATCAATGACCGTCACTTGCCCGACAAGGCCATCGACGTGATCGACGAAGCCGGTGCTGCCCAGCGCATCCTGCCCAAGTCCAAGCAGAAGAAGACCATCGGCAAGCCGGAAATCGAGGAAATCATTTCCAAGATCGCCCGTATCCCGCCGCAGTCCGTGAACCAGGATGATCGCGCCAAGCTGCAGACCATCGACCGCGACCTGAAGAACGTTGTGTTCGGGCAGGATCCGGCCATCGAAGCACTGGCCTCGGCTATCAAGATGGCACGTGCCGGCCTGGGCAAGACCGACAAGCCGATCGGCTCCTTCCTGTTCTCCGGTCCGACCGGCGTGGGCAAGACCGAAGTGGCCAAGCAGCTGGCCTTCATCCTCGGCATCGAGCTGGTACGGTTCGACATGTCCGAATACATGGAGCGCCATGCCGTGAGCCGCCTGATCGGCGCGCCCCCGGGCTATGTCGGTTTCGACCAAGGCGGCCTGCTGACCGAGGCCGTCAACAAGAAGCCGCACGCCGTGCTGCTGCTGGATGAAATCGAAAAAGCGCACCCCGACATCTTCAACATTCTGTTGCAGGTGATGGACCATGGCACGCTGACCGACAACAACGGCCGCAAGACCGACTTCCGCAACGTGATCATCATCATGACTACCAACGCGGGGGCCGAGAGCCTGCAGAAGCGCACCATCGGCTTCACCGAGAAGAAGGAAGCCGGCGACGAAATGGCGGACATCAAGCGCATGTTCACCCCGGAGTTCCGCAACCGTCTGGATGCCATCATCAGCTTCCGCCCACTGGACGAGGAAATCATCCTGCGCGTGGTCGACAAGTTCCTGATGCAACTGGAAGAGCAGCTGCACGAAAAGAAGGTGGAAGCCGTCTTCTCGGACAACCTGCGCAAGTTCCTGGGCAAGAAGGGCTTCGATCCGTTGATGGGGGCACGCCCGATGTCGCGCCTGATCCAGGACCTGATCCGCAAGGCGCTGGCCGACGAACTGCTGTTCGGCAAGCTGGTCAGCGGTGGCCGCGTGACGGTGGAGATGGACGACAAGGAGCAGATCAAGCTGGACTTCCCCGAGGGCGACGATTCGTCCCCGCCGGAAGAGCCGCAAGAGAAGCTCGAAGTCGAATAAGCGTATCAAGCAAGCCATCAAGGCCACGTCGGGAAACCGGCGTGGCCTTTTGTTTTGCAGCTTGCTTCACTTTCATCACGCAAACAAAAACGGCGCGGTTTTCACCGCGCCGTCTTCACGTCCAATACGTCATATCACCACTTTTACGGCACCAGCGGCTTGCCCGCCTCCTGCTTGGCCTTCACGATCTGCGTGACCTTGTCGATCATCGAGAGACGATAAGCGGTAGCCGGATGCAGCGCCGTGTAGCCGTTGGGCACGCTGGCCGGATACTGGTCGGCCAGGCGCTTCCAGAACGCCGGCACGTTGTCGATGCTGTAGCCGGCGCGCGCCAGCAGGTACAGCGAGAGCGTATCGGCAGCTGCATCCAGGTCTTGCGGATAGACGCGGATGCCGGCAGTGCCGGCCGTGGTGGTCGGATCCGGATGTGGCAGCAGCAGGTTGTCGATCACTTCGGCAATCGTCGAGACCATGCGCTGGCGGATGGCGTGACCGAGGATATTGTGCGCCATCTCCTTGGCGATCAGGTAGGCCAGTTCATCATCGGACTGAGTGAACTTGAGCATGCCGCGGGTAATGAGCACGCGGCGGCCATCGGCATAGGTGTTGACGTTGTCGGCATTGCCCAGCTCGATGCTGAAGGCGCAGGCGAAGGTCAGCGGCACATTGACGGTGGTGTTCTGGCCGTTGCGCTGCACGCCCAGCGCAATCGGGGCCTTCTTGACCACCAGCGGGCTCAGCAGCACGGCGGCCTGGCGTTCGGCATCGGTGCCTTGCGGCATCGGCTTGCCTGCCACCGAGATCAGGAAGTCGCCCCGCTGGATGCCAGCCTGGGCAGCACCGCTGCCGGGCAGCACGCCGGTGACCTGCAGGCGGTCGTCGTAGCCCAGGCTACGCGCGGTTTCTGCATATTCGATGGGGAAGGAATAGCGGTTCTTGGCGGTAAAGCCCAGCAGGTTGCGGGCATTGCCACGGCAGAGCTGGGCGTTGCTGGTCAACAGCGGTGCAGCGACGCGGTAGAGCCGGTCCTGCTGCGCGATCAGTTCGCGCAATTGTGCCTGCTGGGGATTGTCGGCCACCGGACGCGGGGCCTGGATCGTCGTGGTCACCGGTTTGGACGGCGTGGTGGTGACCGGACCGGGTTCCTGGGTGGCGCAGGCGGCCAGGAAGGCCAGCGGTGCCAGGACGGCGAGGGTTTTCAGTTTCTGCCACTGGGGCAGGGGGGATACGAGCATGCGGTTCTCCATCAGTGTTTGCCTGTGCTGCCGAAACCACCGGCGCCGCGTTCGCTGCTGTCGAATTCATCTACCACATTGAAGCCGACCTGCAGTACCGGCACGATCACCAGCTGCGCCAGGCGTTCCATGGGGTTTAGGACAAACTCGGTACTGCCGCGGTTCCACGTCGAGATCATCAACTGGCCCTGGTAATCCGAATCGATCAGCCCGACCAGGTTGCCCAGCACGATCCCATGCTTGTGCCCCATGCCGCTACGCGGCAGGATCACGGCCGCGTAATTCGGATCGGCCAGGTGGATCGCCAGTCCGGTCGGGATCAGGTGCGTGGAACCCGGCGCCAGGGTCAGCGGCGCATCGATGCAGGCCCGCAGGTCCAGGCCGGCGCTGCCAGGGGTGGCGTAGGCAGGCAGTTGGTCTTTCATGCGGGGGTCGAGGATCTTGATGTCGATGGTCTTCATGATGCGTAATCGGATTCAAATACAAAACGTACGGAAACGTACAAAAGACACGGCCCGCAAGAGGCGGGCCGTGCACCGTCAGGCCGCCATGCGGCGCGCGATCTCGCGTACCAGCTGGCGGGCCAGGGTCTGCTTGTCCGCACGGGGCAGGGCGCTGTGGCCCTGGGCGTCGAACAGCATGAGCGCGTTGTCATCGCGGCCAAAGGTCTGGTGGCCGATATTGCCGACCAGCAGCGGAATGTTCTTGCGGATGCGCTTGGCCGCGCCGTATTGCTCCAGGTTCTCCGATTCGGCCGCAAAGCCCACGCAGTAGGGACGCTGGGGCAGGGCGGCAACGGTGGCCAGGATGTCGGGATTCTGGACGAATTCCAGTTGCGGGGTATCGTTTTCGTCCTGTTTCTTCAGTTTCTGCTCGCTGGCATTGGCCACGCGCCAGTCAGCGACGGCCGCAACGGCGACGAACAGGTCTTTTCCCTTCACATGGGCTAATACCGCCTCATGCATCTGCAGGGCCGTCTGCACATCCACGCGCTGCACGCCATAAGGCGTCTCCAGCGCCGTCGGGCCGGAGACCAGGGTGACTTCCGCACCCGCTTCGCGGGCAGCACGCGCAATCGCGTAGCCCATCTTGCCAGAAGACAGATTGGTGATGCCGCGCACCGGATCGATGGGCTCGAAGGTCGGCCCGGCCGTCAGCAGCACGCGGCGGCCCGCCAGCAGCTTGGGCTGGAAAGCTGCGACGATCTCTTCCAGCAATTGTGCCGGCTCCAGCATGCGGCCTTCGCCGACCTCGCCACAGGCTTGCGCGCCCGCATCCGGGCCCAGCAGCAGGATGCCGTCGTCGCGGATCTGGCGCACGTTGCGCTGGGCGGCCGGGTTCTGCCACATCTCCACATTCATCGCCGGGGCCACCATCAGGGGTACCCGCGCCGGACGCGCCACGCACAAGGTCGAGAGCAGGTCGTCGCAATGCCCGTGGGCCAGCTTGGCGATGAAATCGGTGGAGCAGGGCACGATGACGACCGCATCGGCATCGCGGGTGAGATTGATGTGCGGCATGTTGTTGTCCATGCGCGCATCCCATTGGTCGGTGTAGACCGGGTTGCCGGTCAGGGCCTGCATGGTGACGGCGGTCATGAAGTGCGTGGCCGCCTCGGTCATCACCACGTGCACCGTGGCACCGGCGCGGCCCAGTTCGCGCGCCAGCATGGCGGCCTTGTAGCAGGCCACGCCGCCGGTCAGGCCCAATACGATTTTCTTGCCAGCCAGATCCATTGTTTGCTCCCGGAATGCGGCGTACCGCAGGCGTGTTCAGACTTGCGGACGTGTGGACTTGCCTTACTTCTTGGAGACGCGGCGCAGTTCGTCCACGACGAACAATACCGCACCCACGCAGATCGCACTATCGGCCAGGTTGAACGCCGGCCAGTGCCAGTTGCCGACGTAGACGTCGAGGAAGTCGATCACGTGGCCATACACGACGCGGTCGATCACGTTGCCAATCGCGCCGCCCAGGATCAGCGCCAGGGCCCAGCAGAACATGCGTTGGCCGGGATGCTTGCGCAGCAGATGGATGATGAACACCGCTGCACCGATGCCGATGGCGGTGAACAGATAACGCTGCCAGCCACCGCTGGCGGCCAGGAAACTGAAGGCCGCGCCCTTGTTGTAGACCAGCACCAGATTGAAGAAACCGGTCACCGGCACCGACTCGCCATAGTGGAACAGTTTCAGGATGGTGATCTTGGTGAGCTGGTCCAGCAGCAGCACGATGGTGGCGATGCCCAGCCAGGGCAAGAGCCCTTGGGTGGTGGACGAAGAACCGGAAGAGGAGGAGCGCTTTTTGGTTGCCATGGATGTTCTTGTTGGAGTGGACGGCCCGCTGCATTCAAGTGCAGCGGGCCGCTAGCAAGGCCGTCCCGCCCGGATCAGGCGAACAGGCGCTTTTCGCCCTGGCCGAACAGGTTGCTGTAGCAGCGACCGCACAGGCCCGGATGATCGGCATGAGACCCGACATCGGCGCGATAGTGCCAGCAACGTTCACATTTCTGATGTGCTGACGGCGTGACCACCACCGCTTCCTCTTCCACCGTGGCCACCGGGGTGACGCGGGCAGCCGAGGTGATGAGGACGAACTTGAGGTCATCGCCCAGGCTTTCCAGCAGGGCCGCCTTGTCGCCGGCGACCTTCAGCTCCACCTCCGCCTGCAGGGAGGAACCGATGCTGCCGGCGATACGCACTTCTTCCAGCTGCTTGGTGACCGCTGCGCGCACTTCGTGCAGCACCGCGAACTTGTCCAGCAGGGCAGCGCTATCGGCCACTTCCGGCAGGGCGTAATAGACCTGCGAGAAGATGGTTTCGCCGCTGGCCTCGAAGGCGTCCTTGCCGGCAAAGAAGCGCCAGGCTTCTTCGGCCGTGAAGGACAGGATCGGTGCCATCAGGCGCAACAGTGACTGCGTGATGTGCCACACGGCGGTCTGGGCCGAGCGGCGTGCGGCCGACTCCACGCCGCTGGTGTAGAGGCGGTCCTTCAGGATGTCCAGGTAGAAGCCGCCAAGGTCTTCCGAGCAGTACATCTGCAGCTTGGCCACCACCGGGTGGAATTCATAGGTCTCGAAGTGCGCCAGCACCTCCGCCTGCAGACGCGCCATGTTGGCGATCGCATAGCGGTCGATTTCCAGCATCTCGGCCACCGGCACGGCGTGTTGTGCCGGGTCGAAGTCGGAGGTGTTGGCCAGCAGGAAGCGCAGGGTGTTGCGGATGCGGCGGTAGGCTTCCACCACGCGCTTGAGGATCTCGTCCGAGATCGACAGCTCGCCCGAGTAGTCGGTCGAGGCCACCCACAGGCGCAGGATTTCCGCGCCCAGCGAGTCCGAGACCTTTTGCGGGGCGACCACGTTGCCCTTGGACTTGGACATCTTCTTGCCCTCACCATCGACCACGAAGCCATGCGTGAGCAGGGCCTTGTAGGGCGCGCGGCCATTCAACATCGACGAGGTCAGCAGCGACGAGTGGAACCAGCCGCGATGCTGGTCCGAGCCTTCCAGGTAGAGGTCGGCCGGGAACTGCGACTGCTGTGCGTGCGAGCCGCGCAGCACGGTCTGGTGGGTGGTGCCGGAATCGAACCAGACGTCCAGCGTGTCGCGGTTCTTGAGGTAGTGCTCGGCCTCGTCGCCCAGCAATTCCTTGGGCTCCAGGGCCTGCCAGGCTTCGATGCCGCTCTTCTCGATGCGTTGGGCGACCTGCTCGATCAGCTCCGGCGTACGCGGATGCAGTTCACCCGTTTCCTTGTGCACGAAGAAGGCCATGGGCACGCCCCACTGGCGCTGGCGCGACAGGGTCCAGTCCGGACGGTTGGCGATCATGCCGTGCAGGCGCGCCTTGCCCCAGCCGGGGAAGAAGGCGGTGTCCTCGATGCCTTGCAGCGCGGTCTGGCGCAGGCTGGGGCCGCCGTCCTTGGGCGTGTTGTCCATGCTGGCGAACCACTGCGAGGTGGCGCGATAGACGATGGGGGTCTTGTGACGCCAGCAGTGCATGTAGCTGTGGTCGAACATGACCAGCTTGAACAGCGAACCCACTTCTTCCAGCTTGCCGCAGATGGGCTTGGAGGCTTCCCAGATGGTCAGGCCGGCAAACAGCGGCAGCCAGGAGGCATAGCGGCCATCGCCCATGACCGGGTTGAGGATGTCGTCGTCCTTCATCCCGTGCGCCTTGCAGGAGATGAAGTCTTCGATACCGTAGGCCGGTGCCGAGTGCACGATGCCGGTACCGCTGTCGGCGGTCACGTATTCACCCAGGTAGATCGGCGACAGGCGGTCGTAGCCGGCATCAGCCTTGGCCAGCGGATGATGGAAGCGGATCAGGGACAGCTTCTCGCCGGTGGTGGTGGCGATGATCTTGCCTTCCAGGCCGAAGCGCTGCAGGCAGGATTCCACCAGGTCCTTGGCCAGGATCAGCAGGGTGGCTTCGCCGTTGCGGCTGGTCTCGACCAGCGCGTACTCGAATTCCGGATGGACGTTCAACGCCTGGTTGGACGGAATGGTCCAGGGCGTGGTGGTCCAGATGACGATGTAGCCGTTGCGGGTCGGCAGGTCGGCCAGGCCGAAGGCGGTGGCGATCTTGTCGTGTTCGGCAAAGGGGAAGCCGACATCGATGGCCGGGTCGCGCTTGTCCTGGTATTCCACTTCAGCTTCGGCCAGCGCCGAGCCGCAGTCGAAGCACCAGTTCACGGGCTTCAGGCCGCGATAGACGTAACCCTTCTCCAGGATCGTGCCGAGCGCGCGCAGCTCGTCGGCTTCGTTGGAGAAGTTCATGGTCTTGTAGGGGTTGTCCCACTCGCCGAGCACGCCCAGGCGGATGAAGTCGGCCTTCTGGCGTTCGATCTGCTCACCCGCGTAGGCGCGCGCCTTGGCCTGCACTTCGGCCACCGGCAGGTTCTTGCCGAACTGCTTTTCGATCTGGATCTCGATGGGCATGCCGTGGCAATCCCAGCCCGGCACGTATTGGGCGTCGAAGCCGGCCATGTTGCGGGCCTTGACGATCATGTCCTTCAGGATCTTGTTGACGGCGTGGCCGATGTGGATGTCACCGTTGGCATACGGGGGACCGTCATGCAGGATGAACTTCGGGCGGCCGGCCGAGGCCTTGCGGATGCGCTCGTAGACCTTCTTCTCCTGCCATTCCTTGACCCATAGCGGCTCGCGCTTGGCGAGGTCGCCGCGCATCGGGAAGCCGGTTTCGGTCATGTTGACCGGATACTTGGAGGGGGCCTTGCCGGCTTTTTCCGGTTTGCCGGGCTTGGCGGAGGATTCGTTGTTGGACATGACAAAGCTTTCGTTGAATGCAGGTTGATTCCGGGGGCCCGGCAAGGCGTCACAAGCAGGACGCGTTGCGGCAGGCAGGATGCAGGATGGGGCGGCTGGACAGCTGCGGGAGCAGGGCTCCGGCAACCGCCCAGCGTTCAAATTCGGTCGGTGGCCGAGACGGCGAAGCCGGCGTTTTCACGGAACCAGGCGCGGGCATTGTCCACGTCACGGGCAATGGCCGTGGTCAGCGTGGGCAGGTCGACATACTTTTCTTCGTCGCGCAGCTTCTTGAGGAATTCCACCCGCACCAGCTTGCCGTAGCAATCGCCCTTGAAATCGAGCAGGTGCGTTTCCAGCAGCACCCGGCCGCTGTCGTCCACCGTCGGGCGCACGCCCAGGCTGGCCACGGCCGGCAAGGGCTGCTCGGCCAGTCCGTGCACCTGCACTACGAAGATGCCCGAAAGCGCCGGACGCTTGTGGCCCACGCGCATGTTCAGCGTCGGGAAACCGATGGTGCGCCCCAGTTTCTTGCCGTGCACGACCCGGCCGCTGATGGCATAGGGATGGCCCAGCAACTGCTGTGACAGGGTGAAATCGCCCTCGGCCAGCGCCGCGCGCACGGCCGAAGAGGAGATGCGCACACCGGCATTGGTCACCGTGGGCAGGGCATGGACCTCGAAGCCATACTGCTTGCCGGCCGCGATCAGGGTATCGAGCGTGCCGGCGCGGCGCGCGCCGAAGCAGAAGTCGTCACCGACCATCAGCCAGCGCACGTGCAGGCCCTGCACCAGGATCTTCTCGATGAAGTCCTGCGGGGAGAGGGCGGCGAAATGGCTGCCGAAATGCTCCACCACCACGCGGTCGATGCCGGAGTTGGAGAGCGCTTCAAGCTTGTCGCGCAGGTTGGCGATACGCGCCGGGGCGCGTTCGGGGGTGCCGGCCAGCTGGGCGAAGAATTCACGCGGATGCGGCTCGAAAGTCATCACCGCCGCGTCCAGCCCCAGGTTGGCGGCGGCCTCGCGCACGCGCGCCAAGAGGGCCTGGTGGCCCAGATGCACGCCGTCGAAATTGCCGATGGTCAGCGCGCACGGGGCGCGCGATTCGGCTGTGGGAAGTCCGCGAAATACCTTCATTGAGCCGCTGGAAAGATGCGCTGTTGCAAAAGCCTTCCATTATAAATGGTTTCGGAAGCTTTCCTTGATTTGGTGGCGGCTTGGCACGGATCAAGCCGCCTGAAGCGGACAGGCAGCGCAGTTTTTCATATTTCACCAGGGAAATGTTGACAAACTTTCATATGAAAGTTTCTTCCCGGCAGCGTCAGCGGGCCAGCGCCGCTTCGGGCTCCTGGAGCTGGCGTGCCTCGGCCAGCATCCAGATGGTGATCTTTCTGACTTCCAGCTTGCTCTGGGTGATATGGGCGCGCAGCAGGATCTGCGCTTCGGTGGCCTTGCGCTTGGCGATCAGTTGCAGGATCTTGCCGTGTTCCTCGTAGGTGGCTTCGATGCGCTTCTTCTTGAGGAAGTCCAGGCGACGCACGATGCGGATCTTTTCCGTCACCTCGGTATGCACCCGGGTCATCTCCACATTGCCGGCGGCGGCCACCAGGTTGGTGTGGAAGGCTTCGTCCAGCTCGGCCACCTTGACGGCATCGGTGTGGCGCGCTTCGGGTTCGGCCAGCCAGATGGCGTTCAACTGCTCCAGTTCGGCCGTCGGCTCCTGCTGGCTGCAGAGTTTGTCCAGTGCGGCCATCTCCAGCACGATGCGCAGGTCATAGAGATTGTCGAGGCGGTCGAAGTCGATCGGGCAGACCTTCCAGCCACGCCGGAATCCCACTTCCAGATAGCCCTCGCGCTGCAGCCTGAACAGCGCATCCCGCAAGGGCGTGCGCGAGACGCCCTGGCGCTGGGCCATCTCGGTCTCGGTGAAATTGTCCCCGGGCAGCAGGCGGAAACTGAAGATGTCGTCCTTGATCCGGTGATAGACCTGTTCGGCGAGCGGGTTGGCGACGGTGACGGTCATGGTGCGGGCATTCTGGTTCGAGGGGGCTGCGGACTCATGCCATCAGGCTGACATGGGCGGCGACGATGCGCCAGCCTTCATCCATGCGCACCCAGGTCTGCATCTGGCGGCCGATACGATCGGACGTATGGTCGGTGAATTCGGTGGAGACCGTAGCATAGTCGCTGCCGAAGGTGGTGACAACGGTGCGATGCAGCTTGCGCGAGGCCGGCACCGGGGTGCAGGTCTTGCGGTACTGGCGGATCGCCTCGCCGCCCAGCAGCACTTCGCCCACGCCGTAGCGCACCGTTTCGGGGGCATACCAGAACCAGCGGTCCAGGGCCGGGATGTCGTTGATGAGCAGGGCGTATTCGTAATCCGTAAACGCTTGTTCGACCTCGGCCACCACGTGGGGCAGGTTCACTTGCATCATGGCGTTTCTCCGGTATAGGCGGCCACGGCGCTGTGCAGCTGCGCCAGCGGCGTGCGCCAGCCGACGATGCCGCCCTGGGCGGTCAGCATCTCCAGCGTGGCGCGATGAAATTCAGGGAAGTAACTGGCGCAGGCATCTTCCACCACCAGGCATTCATAGCCGCGGTCATTGGCCTCGCGCATCGAGGTCTGCACGCACACTTCCGTAGTGACGCCGGCCACCAGAAGGTGAGTGATGCCGCGCTCCTGCAATTGTGCGTGCAGGTCGGTGGCGTAGAAGGCCCCCTTGCCCGGTTTGTCGATGACGATCTCGCCATCCAGGGGAGCCAACTGCGGCAGGATCTGGTTGCCGGGCTCGCCTCGCACCAGGATGCGGCCCATCGGCCCGACGTCGCCGATACCCAGCGTCGGGTTGCCGCGCAGGCGCTTGGCGCGCGGGCAGTCGGAGAGATCCGGCAAGTGTGATTCGCGCGTGTGGACCACCAGCATCTGCGCCTGGCGCGCCAGTGCGAGCAGGGCCGCCACGGTCGGCACGATCGCGCCCAGGGGCCGCACATCGTTGCCCAGCGCACTGCCGAAGCCGCCTTCTTCCACGAAGTCGCGCTGCATGTCGATGACCACCAGCGCGGTGCTGCGCGGATGGAACTGATAGGGATAGGGGAAGGCGTCGATACGGATCATGCGGCCTCGGCGTGGGGTGGTTGTTCGGAGTGGCCCGCCATCCAGCGGCCCAGGGCGGCGCGGTCCGCTCCTTGCGTGGCCACGTCCTGCGCCACGTGCACGATGCGGCCCTCGGTCATCACCAGGATGCGGTCGGACAGTTCCAGTAGTTCGTCCAGGTCTTCGCTCACCAGCAGCACGGCCGCGCCGCGTGCGCGCGCTTGCAGCAGACGTGCGTGGATATCGGCCACCGAGGCGAAGTCCAGTCCGAAGACCGGATTGGCGACGATGAGCACATTGGCCGCGCCTGCATCGCCCTCTTCGCCGAGCTCACGCGCCAGCACGGCGCGCTGCACGTTGCCGCCGGAGAGCGTGCCGATGGGGCGTTCCGGTGCGGGCGGCTTGACGTTGAAGGCCGCGATCAGGGATTGCGCCTGGCGCTTCATGGCGCTGCGGTCGACGCGCCAGCCGCTGCGCTTGAAGGGGGCGACATCGAAATTGCGCAGCGCCATGTTCTCGGCCACGCTCATGCCTGCGATGCAGGCATTGCGCAAGGGTTCTTCCGGTAGCGCGAAGACGCGCAACCGTCGCATTTCCTCACGCGTGGCGGCATAGGGCGCATCCTCGATGCGGATCTCGCCCAGCAGCTGGCGGCGCTGGCCCAGCAGGGCTTCCACCAGTTCCTTCTGGCCATTGCCGGAGATGCCGGCCAGGCCCACGATTTCACCGCGCTTCACCTGCAGCGAGAGGGCCCGCACGGCAGCCACGCCGCGATCGTTGTTGACCGTCAGTTCCTTCACTTCGAGCCCGAAGCGGGCGTCTGCTGGCACTGCAGGCCGCTCCACCTGCGTTTTCTCGGCGCGGGCGTGGCCCATCATCCAGTGCGCCAGGGCATCCGGCGTCGTCTCGGAAACCCTGGCACTGCCGACCAGGCGACCCTTGCGCAGTACCGTCACATCGTCGGCATAGGCGGTCACTTCGTGGAACTTGTGGGTGATCATCAACACCGTCAGTTCCTGCTGGCGGGTGAGGGCATGCATGAGTCCCAGCACTTCGTCGGCTTCCTGCGGGGTCAGTACCGAGGTCGGTTCATCGAGGATCAGGAAGCGGCGGCGCAGATAGAGCTGCTTGAGGATTTCCAGTTTCTGCTTTTCGCCGGCGGAGAGACTGCTCACCGCGCGCTCCAGCCCCAACTTGAAGGGCATGCGCGCCATGAATTCTTCCAGCACGGCGCGTTCGCTGCGCCAGCGGATGCGCCAGGGCAGGTCGCCGCGCGCCAGCAGCAGGTTCTCGGCCACGGTCAGGCTGGGGGCCAGCGTGAAGTGCTGGTAGACCATGCCGATGCCGAGCTGGTTGGGCACGCGCGCACTGCGGATCTCCACCTCGCGGCGGTCAGCCACGATGCTGCCCTGGTCCAGCGGGCTGTAGCCGACCAGGCCCTTGACCAGCGTGCTCTTGCCCGCACCGTTCTCGCCCAGCAGCGCGTGGATGGTGCCGGCGCGGATTTTCAGCGAGACCTCATCGAGCGCGCGAAAGCTGCCGAAGGATTTGCCGGCATTGATGATCTCCAGCTCCAGGGCATGCATGTCAGGCCCCGATCACATCGATCAGTGCGGCCGCATCGGAGACCGCGCCGAACACGCCACCCTGCATCTTGATCATGGACAGCGCCGCCAGGTGGTTGTTGTGGTCAGTCGCGCCACAGCAATCCGAGAGCATCACGCATTCGAAGCCGCGGTCATTGGCTTCGCGCATGGTGGTATGCACGCAGACATCGGTGGTGATACCGGTGAGCACGATGTTGCGGATGCCGCGCGTGTGCAGGATCATTTCCAGGTCGGTGGCGCAGAAGGAGCCCTTGCCCGGTTTGTCGATGATGATCTCACCGGCGATGGGGGCCAGTTCGGGAATGATTTCCCAGCCCGGTTCGCCGCGCACCAGGATGAGGCCACAGGGGCCGGCATCGCCGATGCCCACGCCATTGGTGCCGATCTGGCGCGAGCGCCAGCGCTTGTTGGCCGGCAGGTCGGACAGATCGGGACGATGGCCTTCGCGGGTATGGATGATGGTGTAGCCGCCGGCACGCATGGCGGCCAGCACTTTCTTGATCGGTTCGATGGGCGCGCGCGTGAGCGAGAGGTCATAGCCCATCTTGTCGACGTAGCCACCGATACCGCAGAAGTCGGTCTGCATGTCGATGACGATGAGCGCGGTATTGGCCGGGGTCAGGGCACCGTCATAGGGCCAGGGATAGGGTTCGGCCTGGATGTAGCGTTCGGACATGGTTTCTCCTTGGGGCAAGTGGATTTATCGGGTCAGGCTCAGTTCGCCCGGCGCACTCGAGAGCGTGCGGTCAGGCCGGCAGGTGAGGATCATGATCAAGAGCGTGAGCGCATACGGTGCCGCGTTGAAGAGGTAATAGCCGGAGGTCACGCCCACCGCCTGCAAGGCCGGGCCCAGCGCACCGGCAGCACCGAACAGCAGTGCGGCCAGCAGGCAGCGCCACGGCTGCCAGCGCGCAAAGATCACCAGCGCCACGGCCATGAGTCCCTGGCCGCTGGAAAGTCCCTCATTCCAGCTGCCGGGGTAGTAGAGCGACAGGTAGGCGCCGCCGATGGCAGCCAGGAAGCCGCCTGCGGCCGTGGCCGCAATGCGCGTGCCGGTGAGGCGGTAACCGAGCGCGCGAGCGGTCTCGGCATGGTCGCCCACCAGCCGCAAGGCCAGTCCCCAGCGCGTGGCCGACAGGCCCCACTGCAACACCAGTGCGAGCGCCACGCCGATGAAGAACAGCGCATTGATCTGCAGCGCATGGTGCAGGCGGTCATTGCTGCTCCACGCACCCAGATCGATGGAGGGCAGCATCGGTGCCTGCGGCTGGATGAAAGGTTTACCGAGGAAGAAGGCCAGGCCCGTCCCCAGCAGCATGAGCGCGATGCCGAAAGCGATGTCGTTGACGCGCGGCAGCGAGCACACCACGCCGTGCAGCACTCCCAGAAAGAGTCCGGCGCAGCCCGCCGCCAGCACGCCCAGCCAGGCCGAGCCGCTGTAGAAGGAGGCCGCGTAGCCGGTCATGGCACCGCAGACCAGGATGCCTTCCAGGCCCAGGTTCACGCGTCCGCCTTTTTCGGTCAGGCATTCGCCCAGGCTGACGAAGAGAAAGGGCGTCCCCACCCGGATGGCGCCCGCGAAGAGCGCCAGCAGCAGGGTGGTGAGATCGATGTCATGCATGGCCGGCCTCCTTGGCGGGGATGACTTGCGCCTGTTGCTGCCAGCGCAGCTTGAGCGCGGACAGGCGCCCGGTAATGGCTTCCCAGGCCAGCAGGTTGCAGAACAGCAGGCCCTGCAGGACCAGCGTGGTGGCGTCCGGCAGGTCCAGACGCCGCTGCAGCAGGCTGCCGCTGGCTTCCACGCCACCGATGACGAGCGCGCAGACGATGATGGCCAGCGGATTCTGGCGCGCCGCAAAGGCCACCAGGATGCCGGAGAAACCGTAACCGGCCAGCAGCGCACTGGTGGCGCTGCCTTGCACGGCACTGACTTCGAACATGCCTGCCAGTCCCGCTGCCGCACCACCGAGGGCGCAGGCCGTCAGGATCAGCCGATTGACCGGCAAGCCCACCAGCCGCGCCGTACGGACGTTGCCGCCGACCACGCCCATGGCGAATCCGGAGACGCTATGGCGCAGGAACACCCAGGCCGCCACGCAGGCCAGTGCACCCCAGGCCAGGCCCCAATGCACTTCCAGTCCCGGCAGCGAACCCACCAGATACGGATCGGGCAGGGGCAGGGTAGAGGGTTTGTTCAGACTGGCCGGATCGCGCAGCGGTCCTTCGACCAGATGCTTGAAGACGGCCACGGCGAGATAGGACAACAGCAGGCTGGAGATGGTCTCATTGACCCCGCGCCACTGGCGCAGACCGCCGCACAGCGCGATCCACAGCCCGCCTGCCAGCATCGCCGCCAGCGCCATGACGGCCAGCATCACCAGCGAAGGCAATGCCGGCAGCAGTTGCGGCATCACCGCCGCCGCCAGTCCGCCCAGCGCCAGCGCACCTTCCCCGCCGATGACGATGAGCCCTACGCGTGCCGGCAAGGCCACGCACAGCGCCGTCAACAGCAAGGGCGCGGCGCGCTGCAGGGTGTTCTGCCAGGCGAACAGGGTACCGAAGGCGCCCTGGAAGATCAGCAGGCAAGCCTCGCCCGCCGGCTTGCCCTGCACCAGCAGGAACAGCACGAACAGCAGCAGCGTCCCGGCCAGCGCGCACAGCGTGGGCAAGGCCGGGGCGCTGCCGTTGAGCAGCGCCGAGCGCAAGCGGTGCCAGGGCGAGGTGGCGGCAGCCGCCACCCCGGGAGCGGGGAGGGATGTCATGAGACCGTCCTGCATCAAGGCTCAGCAATCAGACCTGGCCGACCACGCCGGCCACCAGGTAATTCATCTTCTCCAGCGCCACATCGGTCTGGATCTGGGTGGTGCCGGCCGGGATCACGGTATTGCCCTTGTTGTCCTTGATCGGTCCCTTGAAGATCTGGAACTTGCCGGCCAGCATCTGCGCCTTGATCTCGTCGGCCTTCTTCTTGGCCGGTGCGCTCACGGCTGCGCCATAGGGCGACATCTTGACGAAGTCGTCCTTCAGGCCACCGCGCAGGAAGTTGATCATCGGCTTGCCTTCCAGCGTGGCCTTGACGATCTCGGTGTAGGGCGTAGCCCAGTTCCACTCGGCACCGGTGAGATAGCCCTTGGGCGCCAGCGAGGCCTGGCTGGCGTGGTAGCCGGTGGTCATGATGCCGCGCTTCTCGGCCGTCTCCACGATCACCTTGGGGCCATCGACGTGACAGGTGAT
This sequence comes from Herbaspirillum sp. Her4, assembly GCF_057961335.1. Lineage (NCBI taxonomy): Bacteria > Pseudomonadati > Pseudomonadota > Betaproteobacteria > Burkholderiales > Oxalobacteraceae > Herbaspirillum > Herbaspirillum sp. Her4. Next base: position 2,670,723 of record NZ_CM176330.1, read on the forward strand.
GACATCGCAACCCTGGTCGATGAGGCTGTTGGCGGCTTCGGCTTCCTTGACCGGCAGCGACCAGTCACCGGTGAAGATGACGTGGCAGGTGATGGCGGGATCGACCGACTGTGCGCCCAGAGTGAAGGCGTTGATGTTGCGCAGTACTTGCGGAATCGGCTTGGCCGCGATGAAGGCCAGCTTCTTGCTCTTGCTCATGTGGCCGGCCACCACACCCGAGAGGTACTCGCACTCTTCGATGTAGCCGAAGAAGCTGCCCACGTTCATGGGATGCTTGCCGGCGGTCCACAGGCCGCCACAGTGGGCGATGCGCACCTTGGGATATTTTTCTGCAATCTTGAGGACGTGCGGATCGAAGTAGCCGAAGGAAGTCGGGAAGAGCAGGGTCGCGCCATCCTGCTGGATCATGGCTTCCATGGTCTTTTGCACGGCCACGGTCTCGGGCACTTTTTCTTCCTCGATCACTTTCACGCCGGGCATCTTCTTGATGATGGCGGCGGCTTGCGCATGCGACTGGTTGTAGCCGAAGTCGTCGCGCGCGCCGACGTAGATGAAGCCGACGGTCAGCGGGCCTGCGGCCAGCAGTTCCAGCGGAAAGGCAGCGCCCAGTGCGGCAGCTCCGGACAGTTTCAGAAAATCGCGGCGGTTTTGCATGTTGTTGCTCCAGTGTGATCGTGGATGGTTGGGGTGGGGCAAGACAAATTCGGTACTTCTTTCCGGGCAGGATTCTGTACCTCAGGCTGTACAGAATCCTGTACGGCAATCAGGACAGCGCCAGCGAACCCGGTGCCTGCATGCGCGCCGGCTTGCGCACTTCGCGCTGGAAGATTTCCATGGACAGTTTCTTGGCCGCGATGAAGCCGGGCTGCGACAGCGTCTCCACCGTGCGGGGGCGTGGATCCTGGTAATGCAAGATGTCTGCCACCGCCGTCGGGCGCTTGGTCAGCAGCAGGATCTGGTCGGCCAGGTAGACCGCTTCTTCCAGGTCATGCGACACCAGCACCATGGTGGTGCCGGTCTGCAAAAAGACTTGCTGCAGTTTCTCGCGGATGAACAGTGTCATCTCAAAATCCAGCGCCGAGAAAGGTTCGTCGAGGAACAGTACTTCCGGCCCCGGCGCCAAGGCACGCATGATGGAGGCGGTCTGCTGCTGTCCGCCCGAGAGTTCATAGGGATAGCGCATCAGGTCGAACTTGACGTCGAAGGACGCCACCAGTTCATCGACGCGGCGCTTGATCTCGGCCTTGGACTTGCCTTCCAGCTTGAGGGGATAGGCAATGTTGTCGATGGTGCGCAGCCACGGGAACATGGCATCGCGGTAGTTCTGGAACACGTAGCCGATCTTGGTCTGCGCCAGCGATTTGCCGTCGAACAGGATCTCTCCGGCATCGATAGGGATGAGCCCGGCGATCATGTTGATGAGCGTGGACTTGCCGCAGCCATTGGGCCCGAAGACGGAGACGATCTGGTGCTTGGGAATATCCAGGTCGAAGTTTTCATACAGCGGCCAGCCGGCGAAATACTTGGTCAGGCCGCGAATGGTGATGTGGGTGCCTGGCGGCCCGGGAACGAAGGGCGTTTCCGGGGGCAGGTCTACTTTGGGGCTGATCACGACGCTCATCTTCCGCTCCAGTGCACGATACGTTTTTCAATGACGATGAAGACCACGTTCAGGGCATAGCCCAATGCGCCCGCCGAGAGGATGGCGGCATACATCTCGCGCACGTTCAGGACCTGCTGGGTATCGATGATGCGGTGGCCCAGGCCGTTTTCGGAGCCGATGAACATCTCCGCCACGATCACGATCACCAGTGCCATCGAGACCGCGCTGCGCAGGCCGACGAAGCTGGCTTGCAGGCTTTCCCAGATCAGCACGTCGCAGAAGATGCGCCAGCGCGAAGCGCCCATTACCTTGGCCGCCATCACCCGCTGCTTGCGCGCATTGAGCACGCCGTAAGCGCTGTTGAAGAGCACGATCAGGAAGGCGCCGAAGGCTGCGATGGCCACCTTGTTGATGTCGGAGACACCGAAGATCAGCAGGAACAGCGGGATCAACGCGGAGGAGGGCGTGGAACGGAAAAAATCGATCAGGAATTCCACGCTGCGATAGGCGCGCTCATTGCTGCCCAGGAGCACGCCGATGGGCAGCCCCAGCACGGCGGCAATGGCAAAGGCTTCCAGCGTGCGGATCACGGTGACGGTGAAGTCCAGCAGCAGCGGTCCCCCGGCCAGCCCCTTGAGCATGGCCATGAGCGTGGCTTCCGGAGGGGGCAGCAGGATGGCCTTGATCCAGCCGGCGCGCACCACCAGGTCCCAGATCACGAACAGCGCGATGGGGCCGATGATGGGCAGCAGGCGGCCCAGGGCCGGGGCCTTGCGCGGCGCTTTGGGCGCTGGCGCAGCGGTGGACGCCGGGGCGGCGGGCTTGGGCGCCACGGTCACGGCAGAAGCGATGGTCTCGTTCATGATGGCCTCAGCCCTTGTAGATCAGGTTGTCGACCACGATGCGTTGCGAGAACACGCCCTTCTCGACGAACAGGTCGTAGAACTTCTGGAAGTAGGCCAGGTCGCTGGGCTTGAATTCGTTGTAGAGCATGTAGGCTGCCAGCGGCACTTCATTGGTGAGCGAACCTTCGATGGCGGTATAGCCCTTCAGGTAGGTGCGGGCCTGGTCCGGATTGCTGCGCACCAGCTCGATGCCGCGCGCATAGGCGGCGATGTACTTGCGCGCCAGTTCCGGATTCTTCTTGATGAATTCGGTGGTCAGCGCAGCAGCGCCACCGTGCCAGGGAGCCATCGGATCGCCCAGGATGTACTTGGCGATTACGCCTGCTTCCAGCACGCGGGTGGTGTTGTTCATGCGGCCCACGGTGCCGGTCGGTTCCAGCGTGTAGGCGGCATCGACCTGGCCGGCCGCCAGCGAAGCGACGTGCTGGCCGATGGGCAGTTCAACTACGGTTGCGCCAGTGGCACCGGCGCGTTCGAGTACCGTCTTGGCCAGGGTCACGTTCTGGATGCCAGGGCCGGAAGCGACCTTCTTGCCCTTGAGGTCGGCGATCGATTTGACTGGGCTGTCCTTGGGCACCAGGAATTCATCCAGAACGTATTTGGCATTGCTGGGATTGGTGGCGAAGATCTTGAACAGGCCCGGCTGGGCGATCTCGCCGATGGCCAGGTTGCCGGCCCCGGTGCCATTGGCCGAGCCATCGGCGCGGCCTGCCAGCATGGCTTCCATCACCTGCTGGGCGCCGGCGAATTTGAGGACTTGCACTTCCAGTCCGGCCTGCTTGAAGTAACCCGCTTCCACGGCGGCGTAGAAGGGCAGCCCGGCGGCCACCGGCCAGTAGCCGATGCGGATGGGCACCGTCTGCGCGCGGAGAATGGCCGGCGCACCCGCGATGGCGGCGGTGGCGGCGACGGCACCTGCCTTGGCGATGAAGCTGCGGCGGTTGGCATCGTGGACAGCGGTGGGGTTGTTCTTTTTCATGAGCAGCTCCGTGGTGAGGGTGTCAGTTCAGCGAATGGAGGTAGTTGACCCAGCCGCCGTGGTGGGTGATGTCGGTCGCGCCGGCAATGCCGGCCGGCTCGCAGATGAAGCCCTTGACGCTGCTGCCGTCGGCCAGCTCCACCGTGCCGATGCCCAGCGGGGCCGGGATGGCGGCGACGAAGCCGCCGAACTGGCGCAGCGGCATTTCCCACACTTCCACTGCGATGGCGGCGCCGGCGCCTTCGGTGCGGGCCAGGCCAGGCTTGGGTGGGGTGGTACCCGCCAGGGCGTAGAGACGATAGTGGGCGGCGGTGCGGGTGACGGCCACGCGGCGCGCACCGGCTTCCAGCAATTGCCAGTTCAGGGGCTGGCCGGCCAGGTGGGCGCCGACCACGCAGACCTTGATGGTGCTTTCATTGAAGGGCAGCGGGGTGGCCGCAATGGCATCGGCTTGCGCCGCGCCGCCCAGTTGCTGCTGCAGGCGTGCACCGGCTTCGGCCAGCAGGTGATCGGCACCGGCCGGGCCGATCAGGGTGACGCCGGCGGGCAGGCCATCGCGCCGCCATACGGCGGGGATGGCCAGGGCCGACATGTCCATCAGGTTGACGAAGTTGGTGTAATGGCCCAGCTGCGCATTGCGCACCACGGGATCGGCCTCGACTTCGGCGATGGTGGGGAAGGTGGTGGTGGTCGGCACCAGCATCAGGTCGCTGCCTTCGAGCAGGTTTTCGGCCTGGCGGCGCAGGTCGGCCAGGCGGTACTGGGCGTTGAAGCTGTCAACGGCATCGTAGTCGTCGGCCTGGGCGGTGATCTGGCGCACCACCGGGTGGATGGCTTCCGGGTTCTCCAGGAAGAAGTCGCCCAGCGCTGCGCGACGCTCGGCCACCCACGGGCCCTGATAGAGCAGCTGCGCGGCCGCGCTGAAGGGGGCGAAGGGGATCTTCGCCAGGCTCACGCCGGGGAGGGCGGCGATTTGCGCCAGGCTGCGTTCCCAGGCTTCCTGGGCGACGCTGTCGCCAAAGAATTCACATTGCTCGGGAATGGCGATGCGATAACCCCGCCGCTTCACGCCCAGCATGGTAGGGCGGCGCGAATAGCCATCCTCGGCATCGAAACCGGATGCGCTGTACAGCACGCGCCAGGCATCGGCCACGTCGTGGGCGAAGATGGAGATGCAATCCAGGGTGCGGCAGGCCGGTACCAGGCCGCGTGCGCTGATGAGGCCCTTGGTCGGTTTCAGGCCGACCAGGTGATTGAAGGCGGCCGGCACGCGGCCCGAGCCGGCCGTATCGGTCCCGAGCGAAAACATGACCTGGCCAAGCGCAACGGCCACCGCCGAACCCGAGCTGGAGCCGCCGGAGACATAGTCCGGCTTGATGGCATTGCGTACCGCGCCGTAGGGGGAGCGCACGCCGACCAGGCCGGTGGCGAACTGGTCCAGGTTGGTCTTGCCCACCAGCAGCGCGCCAGCGGCCTGCAGGCGCTGCACCACGGTGGCACTCTCGCTGGCCAGGCGGCCGAATTCGGGACAAGCCCCGGTGGTGGACATCTCGGCCACGTCGATGTTGTCCTTCACGGCGAAGGGGATGCCGAACAGCGGCATGCTCTCCAGCACGGCTTCGCCCTTGATCTGCAGCATCAGGTCCAGCGCGGCGGCCTGTTGTTTCAGTTGTTTGGACGGCACCCGGCTGATCCAGACTTCATCGCGTCCGGCGCTCTCGATGCGGGCCAGCAGTTCGGCCACCACCTTGCCGGGTGTGCTGCGGCCTTCTCGATAGGCCGCCAGGGTGGCGGCGATGGTGGTCGGGGCGGCCTCGGGGGCAGCTTGCTGCAGGGCATGGGAGGTGGTCATATTGGATATTCAAACTTGAATACAAGATTGAATATCTTTAAGCAGGAGGCGTGCCAGCTCGACCGTCACGCGGCTGAAAAACGGGAAAAGGCTTCACCACGCGGGTTTGCGAGGCGAAGTGCCGTAAGGCAAGTTGTGCGAGGGGAAATGAAGAGTTTTGTCAGCGAGACAAAATGGGGAGGCGTGCGCCGAACTTGGACGTCCGTAGCGGCGGCCTGCACGGGAATCAGGCAAATTGATCGTCGATGCCGTGTTGCGTGGCAACAAGGTTGAGACCCGGGCGGCTGCGCGCGTTTCGTCAAACGAGGAGCCCCGGGATACTCAGGCAGATTCGATCACACGCATTTCAATGTGCAGGCCGGCGGCCGTGGCCATGTTCACCAGCGCATCGAGTCCGAACAGGCTGATCTTGCCTCGCATCAGGTCGGAGACACGCGGCTGAGTCACCCCGAAGAGCTTGGCGGCTTGTGCCTGGCTCATTTCCGTGCGGGTGAGGTGGTTCTTGAGTGCCGTCATGAGGACGGAACGCAGCTTCATGTTTTCCGCTTCTTCCGGATTGTCCTCGATGGCATCCCAGATGCTGGAAAATCGTTGCTTGCTCATTGCCCTAACTCCTTCAACAAATCGCGGTAACGCTTTGCGGCCAAGCTGCCTGGAAATCAGCGGTATGAAGCTTTCTTCAAAGCTCTCCCCACACCGCATTCAAGGCGGCCAGCGCCGCCAACCCCGCAGTCTCGGTGCGCAGTACCCGGCTGCCCATGGACAGCATCAGCGCGCCCTGGGCGCAGGCCAGGTCTTCTTCTTCCTCGCTGAAGCCGCCTTCAGGGCCGACCATGACGGTCACGGCCTGCGGCGGATGGTGGCGCGCCCAGCCTGACAGCGGCTCGGTCCCGCGCGGGGAAAGCAGGATGCGGCGATGCAGGTCGCTCTGGGCGATCCAGCGCTTGAAGTCGGTGACTTCACCCAGATGCGGCAGGCGATTGCGGCCGCATTGCTCGGCGGCAGCATGGATGATGCCTTGCCAGTGCGCCTGCTTCTTCTCGGCGCGGTCACCCGAGAGCCGCACCACGCAGCGCTGCGCGGCCAGCGGCTGGAGGGCGGTAGCGCCCAGCTCCACGGCTTTCTCGACGATCCAGTCCATCTTCGACCCTTCAGGCAGGGCCTGGGCCAGGGTCAGCGCATAAGGCAGTTCGGCCTCACGGGGTGAAAAAGTCTTCACTTCGGCGTGGGCGCGCTTCTTTTCGAGGGTGCTCAGGCTGGCGGTGTATTCGCCGCCTTCGCCATTGAACAGGGTCACGGTATCGCCCGGTTGCAGGCGCAGCACCTGGATGTGATGGGCAATCTGCTCGGGCAGGACCAGGGCGGAGCCGATGCCGAGGGGGTGCGGGAAGTAAAAGCGGGGCATGGGGCAGGGTCCTGGAGGAAGAAGATCAAAAAGACATGAAAAAAGTTGTCAGTCCGGTCAGGGGCTGGTCCCGAATTTTAATCCCCCCGGCGCACTCTGGTAAAATACGGGCCCGCGCCGTTACCCGGGCTTCCGGGCCGGCGCATTGGCTTGAACATCCGATTTGTGCGCCTGCGGCGCCCCCCAGTACAGCAAACTCTGACCTCGACATGATTTCCACTCTCCCCACCGACAAGATGGCCAACGCGATCCGCGCGCTGGCGATGGACGCAGTACAAAAAGCCAATTCCGGACACCCGGGCATGCCGATGGGGATGGCCGAGATAGCAGTGGCCCTGTGGGCCAAGCACTATCGCCACAATCCGTCCAACCCGCACTGGGCCAACCGCGACCGATTCGTGCTCTCCAACGGCCACGGCTCCATGCTGCAGTACGCACTGCTGCACCTGACCGGCTACGACCTGTCGATGGACGACATCAAGTCCTTCCGCCAACTGCATTCCAAGACCGCCGGCCACCCGGAAGTGCACATCACCCCGGGCGTGGAAACCACCACCGGTCCGCTGGGCCAGGGCATCACCAATGCAGTCGGCATGGCGCTGGCTGAAAAGCTGCTGGCCGCCGAATTCAACAAGCCCGGCCTGGCCGTGGTCGATCATTACACCTACGCCTTCGTCGGCGACGGCTGCCTGATGGAAGGCATCTCGCATGAAGCCTGCTCGCTGGCAGGCGTGCTGAACCTGTCCAAGCTGATCGTGCTGTATGACGACAATGGCATCTCCATCGACGGCCACGTCGAAGGCTGGTTCAAGGACGACACCCCGAAGCGCTTCGAAGCCTACGGCTGGAACGTCATCCCGGCCGTGGACGGCCACAACGTCGAGGCCGTCAGCGCCGCGATCCACCAGGCCAAGCTGGCCGACAAGCCGACCCTGATCTGCTGCCGTACCGTCATCGGCAAGGGCTCGCCCAACCTGGCCGGTACCGACAAGGTCCACGGCGCCGCCCTGGGTGACAAGGAAATCGCCGCCGTGCGCGAAGCGCTGGGCTGGACTTCCGCTCCGTTCGAAATCCCGGCGGATGTTTATTCCGCCTGGGATGCCAAGGCCACCGGTGCCGACTTCGAAGCGAACTGGAAGCAGACCTTCGACAGCTACGCCGCCCAATACCCGGCTGAAGCCGCTGAACTGCTGCGCCGCCTGAAGGGCGAGCTGCCGGCCGCGTTCGAATCGACCGTGACCGCCTACATCAATTCCACGCTGGAAAAGAAGGAAACCATCGCCACCCGCAAGGCCAGCCAGAACGCCATCCAGGCTTACGCGCAGGCGCTGCCGGAATTCCTGGGCGGCTCGGCCGACCTGACCGGCTCGAACCTGACCAACTGGAAGGAATCGGTGGCCGTGCGCGCCGACCAGCGCGGCAACCACATCAACTACGGTGTGCGTGAATTCGGCATGAGCGCCATCATGAACGGCATCGCCCTGCATGGCGGCTACCTGCCCTTCGGCGCGACCTTCCTGACCTTCTCCGACTACAGCCGCAATGCCCTGCGCATGGCGGCCCTGATGAAGACCCGCGCGCTGTTCGTGTTCACCCACGACTCCATCGGCCTGGGCGAAGACGGCCCGACTCACCAGTCGGTGGAACACGTCTCCAGCCTGCGCCTGATCCCCAACCTGGACAACTGGCGTCCGTGCGACACCACCGAAACCGCCGTGGCCTGGGCTGAAGCGATCAAGCGCCACGATGGTCCGAGCACCCTGATCTTCTCGCGCCAGAACCTGCCCTTCCAGGAGCGCACCGACGCCCAGGTCAAGGACATCGCCCGTGGCGGCTACGTGCTGCGCGATGCGGCCGATGCCAAGGTGATCCTGATGGCCACCGGTTCCGAAATCGAACTGGCCACCAAGGCCGCTGACGCCCTGACCGCTGAAGGCATCGCCGTGCGCGTGGTGTCGATGCCGTCGACCGACGTGTTCGACCGCCAGGATGCGGCCTACAAGGCCTCCGTGCTGACCCGCGGCGTGCCGCGCGTGGCCATCGAGGCCGGCGTCACCGCCTTCTGGCACAAGTACGTGGGCCTGGAAGGCGCCGTGGTCGGGATCGACACCTTCGGCGAATCGGCCCCGGCCGGCGTGCTGTTCAAGCACTTCGGCTTCACCGTCGAGAACGTGGTGGCCAAGGCCAAGGCAGTGCTGGCTTGAGCAGTCTGGTGTCCATGACTGAAGAAGTCCTGTTCCGCCGCGCCAGGAAGGGCGATGCGGCGTCGATCGCCGGCGTGCGCATCGACGCCTGGCGCGCCGCCTATCGCGGCCTGGTGCCCGACAGCTACCTCGATCACCTCAAGCCCGAGGAAAGCGTCAAGCTGTGGGAGCAGGTGCTGGAAGCGTCGTCGGACGCCGCCTGCACCTTCGTCGCCGAAAGCGGGGGCGAGATCATCGGCTTCGCTTCGGGCATGACCCTGGCCGAATCGCGTTTCGGCTGCGATGCCGAGCTGACCGCCATCTGCGTGCTGCCCGATGAGCAGCGCAAGGGGCTGGGCAAGCGGCTGCTGGCCAATGTGGCGGCCACCCTCATCGGTGCCGGTGCGACTGGCCTGATGGCCTGGGTGCTGAGCAAGAACGAAGGCGCCGGGGAATTTTTCGAGTCGCTCGGGGCCGAAAGGCTTTATGAACAAACGTTCACCTGGGATGATGGCAGTGAACTCGACGAGATCGGTTTCGTCTGGCGCAAGCTTCACTCCTGAGCGGGTGAGGGCGGCACGAGATTGAACGGCTGGATCAGCAGGGCAAAGAGGGACGGCAAGAACAACTGAACAAAAAGGCCGGAAAAGAAGGATCCATGTCCGATCGGCGGCCCCGAAGTGGGGCAAGCTGACGGCCTGGTCGCTTTCCCGACTACCGGTTTGCATTGATTTTTACTACTTGAGGAGAAGAGCATGGCAATTCGCGTAGCAATCAACGGTTATGGCCGCATCGGCCGCAATATCCTGCGCGCTCACTACGAAGGCGGCAAGAAGCACGACATCGAGATCGTCGCCATCAACGACCTGGGCGACCCGAAGACCAATGCCCACCTGACCCAGTACGACACCGCCCACGGCAAGTTCCCGGGCACCGTGACCGTGGATGGCGATTCCATCGTCGTCAACGGCGACCGCATCAAGGTGCTGGCCCAGCGCAACCCGGCCGAGCTGCCCTGGGGCGAGCTGGGTGTGGACGTGGTGCTGGAATGCACCGGCTTCTTCACCACCAAGGAAAAGGCCAGCGCCCACATCAAGGGCGGTGCCAAAAAGGTGATCATCTCCGCTCCGGGCGGCAAGGATGTCGATGCGACCGTCGTCTTCGGCGTGAACCACGGCGTGCTCAAGGCTTCCGACACCGTCATCTCCAACGCATCGTGCACCACCAACTGCCTGGCTCCGCTGGTGCAGCCGCTGCATGACAAGATCGGCCTGGAAAACGGCCTGATGACCACCGTCCACGCCTACACCAACGACCAGGTGCTGACCGACGTCTACCACGAAGACCTGCGCCGCGCCCGTTCGGCCACCCAGTCCATGATCCCGACCAAGACCGGCGCTGCCGCCGCCGTCGGCCTGGTGCTGCCGGAACTGAACGGCAAGCTGGACGGCTACGCCATCCGTGTGCCGACGATCAACGTGTCCATCGTCGACCTGTCCTTCGTGGCTTCGCGCGACACCACCGTGGATGAAGTCAATGCCATCCTGAAGGCCGCTTCCGAAAACGGTCCCTTGAAGGGCATCCTGACCTACAACACCGACCCGCTGGTCTCGGTGGACTTCAACCACAACCCGGCATCGTCCAACTTCGACGCTACCCTGACCAAGGTCTCCGGCCGCCTGGTGAAGGTGTCTTCCTGGTACGACAACGAGTGGGGCTTCTCCAACCGCATGCTGGACACCACCGTCGCCCTGGCCAACGCCAAGTAAGACGCGTGTTCTGACGCACCGGCCGGGGTTCCCTGGCCGGGAGCGTCAATTTCAGGGCTGTTTCGGCTTCTTTTCCTCGTATGCAAGCTTGCTTGCCAAGGTGAAAATAGTTGAATCAGCCTGCAAAAGGAGTGAAAGGCTGTTGCAGGCACCGCTTGCAATGGCCTTTTTTCCGTTTGCGCATTGCCTGTCCACAACAAGAGCAACCGACCCAATGAGGGAACGCATGTCAGCAAGCTCATCCCAGGCCCGCCGCCTGTTGGCCAACCTGGCCCTGATTTCCGCCGTCAGCTTCTCGCTGTCCGCGTGCGACTACATCAGCAGCTTTTCCAAGCCCAAGCAGACCCCGGAAGAAGCCAAGGCCGAAGGCATCGCCCTGGGCGCCGGCTGCCGCCAGGCCGGCCAGAGCCTGGAGGACTGCTACCAGCGCAACCCCGACGCCCTGAAGGCCGGTATCTTCACCGGCTGGAAGGACATGCACGAATACATGGCCGCCAAGGGCATCCAGACCGTGACCCCGCCCGCGCCTGCGGCGGATGCCGCCAAGGATGATGCCAAGTCCAAGGATGGCAAGGACGGCAAGGACAAGGACGCCAAGGACAGTGACCGCAGCCGCGCCCGTGAGCGCGACGCCAATCGCGACAACGCGCGTTCGCGTGACCGCGAAAGCTCCTCGTCCTCGCGTGACAGTGGCAGCGACCGCCGTGCCAGCCGCGAAGAGAAAACGCCGCCCAAGTATTGATCTCGCATGAACACTGGCCCGGGACAGTTGCAGTCCTGCTTGCCAGCCGGTAACATCTGATGCCCCGCAGGCGCTTGCCGGCGGGGCATTTTTCCATCAGCCGGCAGGGGGAACCGCCGGCGACCCGGATGCCAGCCGCCTCTGCCCGCGCATCCGGCCAGAACAACAAGCACAACGACATGAACTCACATTCACAGCCCTTGCCTGCGGCCATGCCGGAGCACGTCCCGGAGACCGCCTTCGGCCTCTGGTTCCTGCGTACACCGACCTGGACCCTGCACGTGCTGGAACGCGCCCTGCAAGATCTGGAGCGCCTCATTCCCGAGCGGCGCAGCAGCTATGCGGTGGTCGCCGACGTCGGCTGCGGCTGGGGGCGCTCGCTCAAGAAGCTGCACCAGCGCTTTGCCCCGCAGCGCCTGATCGGCATGGACATCGATCCGAACATGATCGCTGCCGCACGCAGCGAGACCGAGGCCGAGGGCCTGCGCGCGGAGTTCATCCAGTGCTCCAGCTCGCGCATGCGGCTGGAAGACAATAGCGTGGACCTGCTGTTCTGCCACCAGACCTTCCATCACCTGATCGACCAGGAAGAAGCCATTCGTGAGTTCTACCGCGTCCTCAAACCGGGCGGCATCCTGCTCTTTGCCGAGTCGACCAGGCGCTACATTCATTCGTGGATCATCCGCTTGCTGTTCCGCCATCCGATGGAGGTCCAGAAGACCGCCGGCGAGTACCTGGCCCTGGTGCGCAGCGCCGGCTTCGAGGTCGCGCCGGAGTCGATTTCCTATCCCTACCTGTGGTGGAGCCGGGAAGACCTGGGGATACTGGAACGCGTCTTCGGCATCAAGCCCAAGGCGGAGCGGGAAGAAACGCTGATCAACCTGGTGGCCGTCAAACCCATGAATTAAAGGGTTTCACGCACGATCCGGTGCAGATGAAGGGAAATGAAAAAACGAGAGGCAACTCTCGTTTTTTTCTTCATCCCGCCGGAAAGCAGATCAGCCGAAGACCTGCTGCCACAGCCGGATCACGCAAGCCCGTTCATGTTCCACCCGGATCGCATCGATGTGGGCGCGTTCCGATCCCTGCAGGCGGATCTGGTGCTGCAGCTTGCGGAACAGGCGGTAGGCATTGGCTGCTTCCGCCGCCAGCAGCGCATCAATCAGCCCGAGCTGGCCGGCCAGCTTGAGCAGGGCGATGTTGCCGATGTCGCCGGTCAGCTGCGGGTGGTCGCAGGCATGGCGCAGCACCAGGTATTGCACCATGAACTCGATGTCGATCATGCCGCCTTCATCGTGCTTCAGATCGAACATCATGCTGCGATTGGGATGAGCGTCGCGCATGCGGCGGCGCATCGACAGCACTTCCTCTTCCAGTTTGTTCACATCGCGCGGCTGGCGCAGTACACGCTCACGCAGTGCCTCGAAACGCTCGCCGATGGCGGCATCGCCCGCACAGAAGCGCGCCCGCGTCAGGGCCTGATGCTCCCAGATCCACGCCGCATTGAGCTGGTATTTTTCGAAGGAGGAGACCGGCGACACCAGCAATCCGCTGGCGCCATCTGGACGCAGGGCGATGTCGATGTCGAACAGGGTGCCGGCCGGGGTGTGGCTGGTCATCCAGGTGATGAAGCGCTGCGCCAGCTTGGCGTACAGGCCCGGGGCCTCCTGGTCCTCGTCGTCGTAGAGGAAGACCACGTCCAGGTCCGAGGCATAGCCCAGCTCCTTGCCGCCCAGCTTGCCGTAGGCGATCACGGCAAAGCGCGGTACCTCGACATGGCGCTGGGCGATGGTCTGCCAGATCGCTTCGAGAGTGACCTGCACCAATACGTCGGCCAGGGCCGAAAGTTCATCGGCCAGCTTTTCCACCGACAGATCACCTTCCAGATCCTGTGCCAGCAGGCGGAACAGTTCGGCGTGATGCAGCTCGCGCAGGATGTCGAGCTGGCGTTCAGTGTCGCCTTCGGCCGTGGCCAGCTGGCGACGGCAGTTGTCGGCGAAGGCATTCCAGTCGGAGGCGGCCTTGAGGTTGCGGTCGTCCAGCAATTCGTCCAGCAGCAGCGGGTGGCGAGTCAGGTAGGTGGCGGCCCAGCCGCTGGCACCGATCATGCGCACCAGGCGCTGCAGGGCGTAGGGATATTCGGTGAGCAGGGCCAGATAGGCGGCACGGCGGGCGATCGCTTCGAGGAAGTCGAGCAGGCGGCCCAGAGCCGGCAACTGGTCGTAATGCAGCGCGGCCAGCAGCGGCAGTCCATTGTTGATGACGGTATTGAGCCGGTTGCGGCTGGCCTCGGGCAGGCTTTGCATGCGCGGCGACTGCCAGGTCAGGTGCAGGCGGCGCGCACCGTTCTCGATGTCCTCCTCGGGGAAGCCGACCAGGCGCAGGGCGTCGGCGAGGCCTTCGAGATTGTCGTTCTCGCTCACCGCCACCGTGGGCCCATCGCTTTCGCCTTCGGATTGCTTGTCGGCGAAGATGGCATCGAACTGCGCGGCCACGATGGCACGCTGGTGTTCCAGCGCCTGCAGCAGTGCGGCGCTGTCGGCGTAGCCCATCATGTTGGCCACCAGCAGCAGGTCGTCGGGATTGACGGGGAGGGTGTGGGTCTGCGCATCTTCCAGGTATTGCAGACGATGCTCCAGGTCGCGCAGGAAGGTGTAGGCGTCCAGCAACTGCTCCACCACGTCAGGAGCCAGCAGTTCCTTGGCCGCCAGCGTGCGCAGGGTGGCGCGGGTGGAGCGGTCGCGCAGCTCGGCATCGCGTCCGCCACGGATCAGCTGGAACACCTGGCTGGTAAATTCGATTTCGCGGATGCCGCCCCGGCCCAGCTTGACGTTGTTGCTGCGGTCGGGGTGGAGGGCTTCCTGGCGCTTGACCTCGGCGCGGATCTGGCCGTGCATGGAGCGCAGCGCATCGATGGAACCGAAGTCCAGGTAGCGGCGGAAAATGAAAGGCCGGCTGATTGCTTCCAGAGTGGCGATGTCTTCCTCGGTGCCGGTCAGCGCCCGGGCTTTGGTCCAGGCGTAGCGCTCCCATTCGCGGCCCTGGCGTACCAGGTATTCCTCGACCATGTTGAAGCTGGCCACCAGCGGCCCGGAGTTGCCGTTGGGACGCAGCGCCATGTCGACGCGGAAGGTGAAGCCATCTTCAGTGATTTCGGCCAGCGCACCGATCAGCTTCTTGCCCAGGCGGACGAAGAATTCATGGTTGGAGAGCGATTTCTGACCGGGCCCGGCTTGCGTATCGCCATCTTCCGGGTAGACGAAGATGAGGTCGATATCGGAAGAAACGTTCAGTTCACCCCCGCCCAGCTTGCCCATGCCCAGCACGATCATTTCCTGCGGGCGTCCTGATTCTTCACCCAACGGGGTGCCATGGAGGGCGGTCTGTTCCTGCATCAGGGCCGCCAGGTGGGTCTGCACGGCGAAATCGGCAAAACCGGTCATGGTGGCCACCACTTCGGCCAAGTCGGCGCGGCCATCCAGGTCACGCGTGATGAGGCTGCAGATGATCAGGTTGCGCAGACGCCGCATGGCGGCCGGCAGGCTCAGGCCGGCTTCCAGGTCGCGCGCCAGGCGCTGCTGCATGGCCTCGCGGTCCATGGGCTGGCGGGCGGCCTCGGCCACCAGGGCCGGGCGGGCCGGATCAGCCTGGGTCCAGCGGGTGTAGTAGCGGGAAGTGGAGGCGTCGACCAGGGAAGGATGATGAACAGGCATAAGAGACCGCAAAGCTCCGCGACAAGGTGTAAAAGGAAGAAAACCGCTGCTCCCCCGGCTTCAGGCCCGTCCCGCCGATGCCGACAATGCAGGCAAGGCGGAGGCCGGGGCAGGTTCCCCGGCATGCCAGCTGACTGCGGACTGACGATGGACGTAAAAAGGAGCGAATCCGGCGATTCTAGCCTCCCTTTTTAAACTTATCGCCGTTTTTGCCCCTCATAGCCCCTTTGCCAAGATGGCATGGGCTGGTTTTCCATGCGATCATGCTGCCTGCCCGATTCCATTTTTCTGCCGAGCCGCCTTGCAACCTGATGTCCCAAGAACAACATAACGCCGCACCGAAGCCTGGCCGTTGGGCGCTGTGCTGGCGATTTGCACGGGGCAGCTATCGGCGCCTGAACCGGGCTACCCACCATGTCCTGGGTTTCACCCTCAAGCTGCTGCTGGCCGCCTACTTCGTCTTTTGCGCGCTGTTTCTGGTGCTGCGCTATGCGGTGCTGCCCGAGGTGGGCCACTACAAGCCCCGCATTGAAGCCCTGATCTCGCACCAGCTCGGCCGTGCGGTCAGCATCGAGACCATTGATGCTTCCTGGAGCGGATTGCGGCCCCAGCTCTCGCTGACCAATCTCACCGTCCACGACCAGCAGGGCGAAGCCGCCCTGAGCCTGCCGCGCGTATCGACCACGCTGTCCTGGAGCAGCGTCCTGGTGGCGTCACTGCGTCTGGAAAACCTCAGTATCGAAGGGGCCGACCTGGCCATCCGCCGCGATGCGGCCGGCAAGCTGTATGTGGCGGGGATCCCGGTGCCGGCCGGGGGCGATGGCAGCAACCTGGACTGGCTGCTGTCGCAGCGCGAAATCGTGATCCGTCACAGCAAGCTGCGCTGGGATGACGAATTGCGTCGGGCACCCGAGCTGGTGCTGGAAGATGTCAACTTGGTGCTGCACAACCGCTGGCTACGCCATCGGCTCTCGCTGCGCGCCATTCCGCCGCAGGATATGGCGGCTCCTCTGGATGTACGGGCCGATTTCAGCCATCCGGCCTTTGCGCGCAGTTCCGACATCGCGCGCTGGAAGGGCTTGCTCTATGCCGATCTGCGCAATACCGAGCTGTCGGTCTGGCGCGCCTGGTTCGATTATCCGATCGCCATCAACAGCGGCCGCGGCTCGGTGCGCGCCTGGCTGACGCTGGATCACGCCAAGGTCGCCAACTTCACCGCCGACCTCGGTCTCACCGATTTCAATGCCCGCCTGTCGCGCCAGCTGGAGCCGCTGTCCTTGAAACGCGTCAATGGACGCATCTCCGCCAGCGAAACCCTGGGCCCCAATGCTGAGGACGGCGTACCGACCTTCGGTGCCAACGGCCATCAGGTGACCCTGACCGATTTTTCCATCGAGACCCCGGACGGCTTCGTGCTGCCGCCGACCTCGATTGCCGAGAGCTATGAACCGGCCACGCCCCTGAAGGCCGAGCGCACCAGCGTCAAGGCCACCTATCTGAACCTGCAGACGCTGTCGCAGCTGGCCACCCGCCTGCCGCTGGCGCCGTCCCAGCGCAAGCTGCTGGACGACCTGGCCCCGCGCGGAGAGCTGCATGATTTCACCGTGCAGTGGCAGGGCACTTATCCCGAGCTGAGTTCCTACCGCGTCAATGGCCGCTTCAAGGGCCTGGGGCTGAAGGGCTTGCCGGCCCATGTCGAGCCGCGCAAGAACGCTGCCCAGCAAGCCCGCGCACAGTGGGCGGCCTTCCCCGGTTTCAGCAACCTGTCCGGCGAGATCGATGCCAGCGAGAAGGGTGGTTCGGTCAAGGTCGATGCGCAGCAACTGGCATTCGAGCTGCCGACCGATCTGTTCCGCGAATCCAGTCTGCCCTTTGACAGCCTCAAGCTGCAGGCGCGCTGGCAATACCTGAAGGACCAGACCCTGCAGGTGGATCTTGACCAGATGCAGTTCGCCCAGCCCGGCGTGGCCGGCAGCCTGAGCGGGCAGCACCTGCTGCCGCTGCAGGGCCGCTCGGCCGGCAGCGTCGACCTGCATGGCGAGCTGACCAGCTTCGATGTGAAGGCGATTCGCCGCTACCTGCCGCAACACATGAGCGAACCGCTGCATCGCTGGCTCACCGAGGGCTTGTTGGCCGGCAATCTGAAGGAGGTGCAGTTCAAGCTCAAGGGCGCGCTGGCCGATTTCCCTTTCCACACCACCAAGCCGGGCGAGCAGCCCAAGGGCGTATTCCAGCTGGCAGGCGAGTTCGAGGGGCTGAAGCTGAACTACACCCCCGGCCACGTTGGCCGGGATGGCAAGGAACCGGAGTGGCCGCTGCTGGAGGAGGGCCGGGGGCGCATCAGCGTCGATCGCACGCGGCTGGAGATCAAGGCTGACAGCGCCCGTACCCTGGGCGCGCGGCTGGGACCGGTGACGGCGCGGGTGGCGGATGTCGATTCGCATGATGCCGTGCTGGAAATCGATGGCGTTGCCAATGGCCCCATGCCGGTCTTCCTGCAATACGTCAACCAGAGTCCGGTAGCGCGCTGGACCGGCAACGTCATGGAACACAGCACCGCCACTGGCGAGGCGCGTCTGGACCTGAAGTTCCAGATGCCGCTGCACCATGCCATCGATACCCGCGCACAGGGGGCCTTCAACTTCGCCAACAATGACGTCGACCTGCTGCCGGAACTGCCGCCCATCTATCGCACCAGCGGCAAGGTCGAGTTCAACGAGCGCGGCTTCACGCTCAATGGCGTGCGCGGCCAGTTCCTGGGCGATAACCTGGCCATCAGCGGCGGCACCCAGAAGGATGGCAGCAGCCAGGTACGTCTGGATGGTGCCATCAACATCGAGAACCTGCGCAAGCAATACCCCGAGCCTTCGCTGCAGCGCCTGCTGGCGCGCTTCTCGGGCGGTACCCGCTACAGCGCCACGGTGCTGGTGCGGCAGCATCAGCCGGAAGTCACGGTCGAGTCCAGCCTGGCCGGTCTCGGCGTGGACCTGCCGGTGCCCCTGCGCAAGGGCGTGCAGGACTCCCTGCCGATGCGCTTCGACCTGCTGCCGCTGGCCTCGTCCGATCCGCTGATCGAACGCGAGGAAATGCGTGTGTCGCTGGGCTCGAACGTGGCGTCGCGCTACGTGCGCGAGCGCGTCGCCGCCAAGGGCAATGAGTGGCGCGTCACCAGCGGCGGCATCGGCTGGAACCAGCCGGCACCGACTCCGGCCTCTGGTCTGAAGCTGGCCCTGGCCACCGACAGCCTGGATGCCGACGCCTGGCTGGCTCTGAAGAAGGACCTGGCGGGCAAGGACGCGGCGGTCGCCGGCAACGGTGCAGCCGCAGGCAATCGCCTGGGCAACAGCGATGTCACGCAATACCTGGAGCCGGACAGCGTCTCGGCCCGCGTCGGCGAACTGAACCTGATGGGCAAGAAGCTCAACAAGCTGATCCTGGAAGCGGCGCATCGCCGCAATGCCTGGCAGATCAACCTGGAGTCCCAGCAAGCCGCCGGTACCTTGACCTGGGACGAACCCGGCAGCGCAAGCGGGGCCGGCAAGGTCACGGCACGGCTGTCCTCGCTGGTCATTCCCAAGTCCAGCCCGACGGCCGACGCGGCCCAGCCCGCCAGTGCCGACAAGACCGACGACAACCTGCAGATGCCCGCGCTGGACATCCGCGCCGAGCAGTTCGAACTGGGCGGCAAGAAGCTGGGCCGGCTGGAACTCGATGCCAGCAACATCCTGACCTCGGTCGGCCGCGAATGGCGCATCAGCCGCCTGCTGCTGGCCAATCCCGACGCGCAGTTCCGGGCAGCCGGCAACTGGCTCACCTTCGGCAGCAATCACACCTCCAACTTCACCTATGCGCTGGATATCGAGGATGCAGGCAAGCTGCTGGAACGCTTCGGTTATCCCGGCACCATCCGCGGCGGGCGCGGCAAGCTCGACGGCGATCTCAGCTGGAAGGCACCTCCCTATGCGATGGACATGGCAACGCTGGCCGGGCAGGTGCACATGGACGTGCATTCGGGACAGTTCCTGAAGGTGGATCCGGGGGCTGCCAAGCTGCTGGGCGTGCTCAACCTGCAGGCCTTGCCGCGCCGGCTGACGCTGGACTTCCGCGACGTGTTCTCGGAAGGTTTTGCCTTCGACACCGTGGCAGGAACCGCCAGCATCGCCAAGGGCATCGCCAGCACGGACAATCTCAAGATGGCGGGCGTGACGGCCTCGGTGCTGATGAGCGGCTCGGCCGACATCGCCCGCGAGACCCAGGACCTGCATGTGGTGGTGATCCCCGAGATCAACCTGGGTACTGCCTCGGTGGTGGCGATGGCGGTCAATCCGGTGGTGGGGGTGAGCACCTTGTTGGCGCAGCTGTTCCTGCGCAATCCGGTGATGAAGTCGCTCAGCTTCGAATACAAGGTGACAGGTCCCTGGAGCGACCCCATCGTGGTCAAGCAGGGGCAGGTCTCGCCGGTGGATGCAGAACGTGCCCGCGAGGTGCTGCAGAAGGGCAAGGGCGGCAAGGAGGATGGCAAGCCTGACAATGACCTGATGCCGCCCCCTTTGCCTGCTCCGGCGCAGCGGCGTGGCGCACCCGCGCCGGGACCGGCCATCAATTCCGGTGCCTGATCCTGGTTCCGTCCCCGGCCTGGCCTGCGCGGCTGGCGCGGATGGGCGATACTGGCGGCATTCTTTCTTCACTCGCCACGCTGGCAAGAGGCAGACATGAGCGATTCCTTCAAGGTGGCGGCGATCCAGATGGTCTCCACCTCCGAGCCATTGCAGAACTTCGATGCGGCCAGCCGCCTGGTGGCGCAGGCAGCGCAGCAGGGCGCGCAACTGGCGCTGCTGCCGGAATACTGGCCCATCATGGGCCTGCACGAGCGCGACAAGCTGGCCCATGCCGAAGCCGATGGCAGCGGTCCCATGCAGGAATGCATGAGCGCCCTGGCGCGCGAGCACCGGCTGTGGCTGGTGGGCGGCACACTGCCGCTGCAGTCGGCGGTTTCCGGCAAGGTGCTCAATACTTCACTGGTCTATGGACCGGATGGCCAGCGGGTGGCGCGTTACGACAAGATCCACTTGTTCAATTTCGTGCGGGGTGAAGAAAACTACGACGAAGCCCGCACCATCGAATACGGCAGCGAAGTGCGCAGCTTCGAGGCACCCTTCGGGCGGGTCGGCTTGTCGGTGTGCTATGACCTGCGCTTCCCGGAGCTGTATCGCGCCATGGGCGAGTGCGCCCTGATCGTGATGCCTGCCGCCTTCACCCATACCACCGGCAGCGCGCACTGGGAGCTGCTGCTGCGCGCGCGTGCCGTCGAAAACCAGTGCTACGTACTGGCCTCGGCGCAGGGCGGGCAGCACGTCAATGGCCGCCGTACCTGGGGCCACAGCATGCTGGTGGATCCCTGGGGCGAGATCGTCTCGGTGCTTCCTGAGGGAGAGGGGCTTGTGATCGGCGACATTGATCCCCATCGTCTACAATACGTTCGAGAAAGCTTGCCGGCGCTACGCCATCGCAAGCTTTGACCTTTTTGCCTTCCGACAAGACGCTATGAAATTATTTGAACCCAACATGGGCGCCCTGCAAGTGGCGCGCGACGTGCTGCTGACTCCCTTCGGCTTGGACGAATCCAAGCTGCTCAAGGCCTTGGGCAGCATGTTCACGCACAAGGTGGACTACGCCGACCTTTACTTCCAGTTCACCAAGAGCGAGGGCTGGAGCCTGGAAGAGGGCATCGTCAAGACCGGCAGCTTTTCCATCGACCAGGGGGTGGGCGTGCGCGCCGTGTCGGGCGACAAGACCGCGTTCTCCTATTCGGACGAGATTTCCGAATCGGCCCTGCTCGATGCAGCAGCCGCTACCCGCACCATCGCCCGCCAGGGCAGTGGCAAGATCAAGGTGGCCGGTGCCATGACGCCGGCCGGCGGCCGCGCGCTGTACCTGCCGCATGATCCGCTGACCTCGCTGGACGCCACGGCCAAGGTGCAGCTGCTGGAACGCATCGAACGCATCGCCCGCGCCAAGGATCCGCGCGTCAAGCAGGTCATGGCCAGCCTCTCCGGCGAATACGACGTGGTGCTGGTGGCGCGCGCCGATGGCGTGCTGGCCGCCGATATCCGTCCGCTGGTGCGGGTGTCGGTGACGGTGATCGCCGAACAGAATGGCCGTCGCGAGATGGGCAGCAGCGGTGGCGGCGGACGATATGACTACGGTTATTTCTCCGACACCCTGCTGGAGAAGTATGCTTCCGAAGCGGTGGCCACCGCGCTGGTGAATCTGGATGCGCGCCCGGCCCCGGCCGGTCCCATGACCGTGGTCCTCGGCCCCGGCTGGCCCGGCATCCTGCTGCACGAAGCCATCGGTCACGGCCTGGAAGGGGACTTCAACCGCAAGGGTTCCTCCACCTTCTCCGGCCGCATCGGCGAGCGCGTCGCCGCCAAGGGCGTGACTGTGGTCGATGACGGCACCATTGCCGATCGCCGCGGGTCGCTCAACATCGACGATGAAGGCAATCCGACCCAGTGCACCACGCTGATCGAAGACGGCATCCTGAAGGGCTACATCCAGGACACCATGAATGCCCGCCTGATGAAGATGGACGTCACCGGCAATGCCCGCCGCGAATCCTTCGCCCACCTGCCCATGCCGCGCATGACCAATACCTACATGCTGGGCGGTGACAAGGATCCGGGCGAGATCCTGGCTTCGGTCAAGAATGGCCTGTATGCCGTCAACTTCGGCGGTGGCCAGGTGGATATCACCAACGGCAAGTTCGTCTTCTCGGCCAGCGAGGCCTACATGATCGAGGATGGCAAGATCACCTATCCGGTCAAGGGCGCGACCTTGATCGGCAATGGCCCGGATGTGCTCAACCGCGTCTCGATGATCGGCAATGACATGCGCCTGGATTCGGGTGTCGGCGTGTGCGGCAAGGAAGGCCAGAGCGTGCCGGTCGGGGTGGGGCAGCCGACCTTGCGTCTGGATGGCGTGACCGTGGGCGGAACTGCCTGATCGTTCATCGCTGCATCGTTTCTTGTGAAAACCGCCGGTGTCATTCACCGGCGGTTTTTTCATTTATGCGCCAGGAATATGACTTCCGGTGGCAGGGGAAAACGACGTGGCCAGATCAAATATTCACTTTTTTTGCAGGAAAGCCACAGTTGGCAAGACGATGGGGGGCGGGCAAGGCTTGCGCGAGGCCAGATTTTTTATTGTGTTTTGGTGATACTTATTGGCTATTTAAGCAATAAATATTCAATAAATATATATTTATTGAATGAAATATGCATTTGCAGCGCAGCATGTCGATTTCGTCTTGTTGCTTGCCAAAGCCCCTGATTTGTAGCACTATGAACGCCTGCTTCACTTGACCCATGACGCCAGACATGTCTTTCGCCCGCGCTTACTTTTATTTTTACTTTAGCTATTCCAGCCCCACGGCGGTGAAAAGCGGTAAGCGTTCGTAAAAAGACAAAACCGATTTCCAAAAAACCGCCAGTGATGGCGGTTTTTTTTTGGTCAACATTCCAGCTGAATCATTGCAGTACACCAGGAGAAAAAAATGCCGCGCACTGACGATCTTCGCATCCGAGAAATGAAAGAACTGGTCCCCCCCTCGCATCTCATCCGCGAATTCGCCTGCACCGAAAAGGTCGAGCGCACTACCGCTGAAGCCCGCACTGCGCTGCATCGCATCCTGCACGGCCAGGACGACCGCCTGATGGTCGTCATCGGCCCCTGCTCCATCCACGACACCAAGGCCGCCATGGAATATGCGCGCCGCCTGGTGGTGGAGCGCGAGCGTCACAAGAACGAGCTGGAAATCGTCATGCGCGTCTACTTCGAGAAGCCGCGCACCACGGTGGGCTGGAAGGGTTTGATCAATGACCCGTACATGGACAACAGCTTCCGCATCAACGACGGCCTGCGTGCGGCCCGTGAACTGCTGTTGAACATCAACGACCTGGGCCTGCCGGCAGGTACCGAATTCCTGGACGTGATCAGCCCGCAATATATCGCTGACCTGATCAGCTGGGGCGCCATCGGTGCCCGTACCACCGAGTCGCAGGTGCACCGCGAGCTGGCTTCCGGCCTCTCCTGCCCGGTGGGCTTCAAGAACGGTACCGACGGCAACGTCAAGATCGCCGTGGATGCCATCAAGGCCGCGTCGCAGCCGCACCACTTCCTGTCGGTGACCAAGGGCGGCCACTCGGCCATCGTCTCCACTGCCGGCAACGAGGATTGCCACATCATCCTGCGCGGCGGCAAGCAGCCCAACTATGATGCGCCCAGCGTGGAAGCGGCCTGCCAGGACATCGCCAAGAGCGGCCTGGCAGCGCGCCTGATGATCGACGCTTCGCACGCCAACAGCTCCAAGAAACCGGAAAACCAGATTCCGGTCTGCGCCGACATCGGTCGCCAGGTGGCCGCGGGCGACACCCGCATCGTCGGCGTGATGGTGGAATCTCACCTGGTGGCCGGCCGCCAGGATCTGGTGCCGGGCAAGGAACTGACCTATGGCCAGTCCATCACCGATGGCTGCATCAACTGGGAAGAAAGCCTGCAAGTGCTGCAGGGCCTGGCGGATTCGGTCAAGCAGCGCCGTTTGGTGGGGGATGAGCGGGACGCGGCTTGAGGGGTGTTGTTGAAGAGAGATTGATGCGCCGGTGATTGCTGGCGCGAAGTAGGGAACAAAGCCTTGGTGGGAGCTAGGGCTTTGTTGTTTTAGGCCCGGCTGAATTTATATTGGTCGGGCAGATGGCTACCTGCCCACAGCGCAGCCCAGGAAAGAACTAAGAAGACGAAAGGCACCGTCTTTTCATCTGATTTCTAAAAATGAAGTTCTGGCCCTAGGGCAACGCGGTCTCTCGCGCTACGGTCTTGCAGCTCGGCTCCGTATTGATCGCCACGCCTGAGTTCGCATCGAAGTAGATGCCATCGTAGTGGTCGCCATTGAAGATCAGGGCATAAATCAAACGACGTTTGAACTGGCCCGTGAGACGAAACGTCGGCCATGTACATGCCGGGTTCTTTTCAAACAACTCATCTTGATATCTGGATAGGTAGGAGTCATTCCCCCTGAACAGAACGAGAACATCCCAGTCCTCGAAGCGGTAAGGTGAGTTTTGTCGGTTGCTTTCATCGCGCCCCTCGATCTTTGATATTCCGAATGCTACATAGCATTCACCGCAGGCATAACGTCTATCGAAGACTTGTATCGTTACGTCTGGATTTGACAGCGTGAATGGATAGACGCCGATACCTATGGCACCCAATAGAAGTAGCGACGCGCTGATGAAAGTACGTGCCAGATATTTTTTTCGCATCATTTTTCAAGCTCTTTGTCGCTAAGGTCGCCTTGTTTTTCCGTAATAGAGACCAGTTTTCCGTGCTTGAATATCGCCCTTTCACCGAACCTATAGTCTTGCTCTGGCGCGCGTGTTTTTCCTTCACCTTTGATAACCGGAACAGCATTCTCAATATGGCCGATTACGAATGACATTTCTTTTCCTGCTAAGGCTAGTTTTTCTGAAATATCGGCGGCGATGTTGTCGGCATCGGATGGATTTGCCGCTGTTGCACATCCATGTAGTTAGACTCTCGCATTTTCGGAAAACTTCGAAAACTCTATGTCGTCCACCAGTGCGGAACCTTCCACCCATCCCGCTGCGTTGAATATCATTCGGGTTCTTGTGCGGTATAGACTGGAGTTGTGTAGTACCCATCTATTTGCTTCATAAGCTTTTTTCCTAATCCACGAGGAGTCCTTCGGCGGTGGGGGATCTGCGGTAGTTAGGTATAGTGCTTGAGGGCCCCCGTGCGTCCATATGTCGAGAGACTGAATGCTTCCAGTCGTTTGCGAATTGATGATGCTGACAATGTCTTTTGCGACATATATCCGCTTTACCACTAAGATAAATTTGCTTTTGTCCCGAGCTTTATAGTCGCGCAGCACGTTGTTTTTTGCGTGCTCGAAGGTGTAATTGTCTGATGGAGTTGCTGCGCCTCCCCATAGTAACAAACGTACTTTGCGGTCGTGCATCACCGGCACCGTTGAGCCCTTTTCATGGTTAGTCTTGACCTTTGCTCCCATCATCCCTCCCGCATTTTTGTTTCTGCATCCTCGCCGAACCAGACGCTCAGTTCCTCAGGATGATAGGTCGCGACTCGTTCGCATAAGCCGTTGGTATCGGTGTAGCCGCTGTAAGTAGTTCCGTCCGGTGCTTTGATGTAATACGCCAGATCAGGTATCGGCTCGCCGGTCTTGCCATCGATGGCGCGCACTTGTTCATCCGGGCTTTCTTCTGTGAGATGCTCAGGTCCAAACTTTGGTAGCCAGTCGCCTTGAGTTGTTTGATAAAAATTGGTCGTGACTGCTTCACCGCTCGCATTGCCCACGCCATCAACCTCATTGAGCGTAGAAAGCAACGGACACCCAGCACTGGTCTTCATCCCATGAATAACCTGAGCCCGTCCATTGGTGAGCGTAGAGCGCGGAAAACCATCAGCAATGATGCAGTCCTTTCGGCAAGCCACCCGAGCCCCCTGAAAGGCATAAGCCCGGCCATGGCTGCGGCAAGTCTGGTCACCCTCAATTACCGTCCCGCCGCAGGCGGCTTTATCGCCATAGCGAATCCAACCGATGATCTTCATGCGCCATCCCCTGTCGGCGCCAGGTAGCCAGCTTGCAGCAGCCCCGGTATGCCGGCATCGTCGGCGTATTCCCGAATTTGTGCCACGCTTTGCAGACTGCCTGTGACCGTGTCCCCATTGTCGGTCGTGCTGCCGACCATGGCCATCGGATGGCCTTTGCAGGTTAAAGCTGCGCCGGCACCTGAGATGATCCTGCTCTCCGTCCCGTCCTGATATCGCACGATGTCACCGACGCAGGCGATGCGGTGTCCCTTGATGTGCATGCTACTGCTTGCCGTAGCGACTTCCCCGCCAAGCCGCGTGGCCGAACCCAGCGTCGCCAGCGCATGGCTGCCTTTGATGGGTCGTTTATCGATGCCGGCAAGAAAATCGTTTGCCAGGCGTTGTCCGTCAAATTCCTTGTGTTCCATCTTTGCTCCTTCCGTCAGTTGGCAACTGGCCCAAACAGCCCATCAGCGCTCACTTCAAGAGATGCCGATATTTTTGGGTGGAAGGAGTGTAGATTTGGCAGTGCGGAAACCCGCTTGCCCTCAAGCAATCAGCTGCGTTTACTCGAATACCATCGAGCTGGCGCCAAAAACAAACGCCGGCAAAAGCCGGCGTTGTCGGTACTGCAAAGGCAATGGCCCAGATCAGTCACGGAAGTTGTTGAACTCCAGCGGAATCTCCTTGATCTCCTTGCGCAGCAGCGCCATGGCCGCCTGCAAATCGTCGCGCTTGGCGCCGGTGATGCGCACGGCGTCGCCCTGGATGCTGGCTTGGACCTTCATCTTGCTGTCCTTGATGACGCGCACGATCTTCTTGGCATCGTCGCTTTCGATGCCGTTCTTCACCTTGATGACCTGCTTGACCTTGTCGCCGCCGATCTTCTCGATCTTGCCTTCGTCCAGGAACCGCACATCGACGTTGCGTTTGGTCATCTTGTTGGTCAGCACGTCGCGCACCTGGCTGAGCTGGAAGTCCGAGTCGGCAAAGGCGGTCAGTTCACGTTCCTTCTGTTCGACGCGGGCATCAGTGCCCTTGAAGTCGAAACGGGTGGAAATTTCCTTGTTGGCTTGGTCCACGGCGTTCTTGACTTCCACCAGGTTGGCTTCGCAGACGGTATCGAATGAGGGCATGGCTTGTTCCTTATGTTCTTGCAGCCGGCGAAGGCCGGCGTCTGAGCCGTGATTTTAACGGAGTGAGGCGCCCGCCGCCATCGCCCGGCCACTGACAGCGGATTTGCTCCCGCGCGGGCGATATAATCCCACCCCTATGAGCACTTCTTCATTTCCCGTCCGCCACGACGTTTCCCTGCGCGCCCTCAATACCTTCGGCATCGAGGCCAGTGCCCATGCCTACCTGCCTGTAGAGGGCATCGAGCAACTGCGCACCCTGCGCCAGGACGCCGGCCTCATGGCCTTGCCCCGGCTGGTCCTGGGCGGCGGCAGCAACCTGCTCCTGACGCAAGACTTCAGCGGATTGGTGCTGCATATGCAGAACCGGGGCATAGACATCGCCGACGAGGACGACAACTTCATCTACGTGCGCGCCGCCGCCGGGGAGAACTGGCACGCTTTCGTCCAGTGGACGCTGCAACAGGACCTGGGCGGGCTGGAGAATCTTTCACTCATCCCCGGCAGCGTCGGTGCCGCGCCCATCCAGAACATCGGTGCCTACGGCATCGAGATCAAGGATCGCTTCCACAGCCTGCAAGCTTTCGACCTGATCAGCGGCGAACTGCTGACGCTGGATCGCGAGGCCTGCCGCTTCGGCTATCGCGACAGCGTCTTCAAGCATGCGCTGCGCGACCGCGCCGTGGTCCTGGAGGTGACATTCGCTCTCCCGAAGCGCTGGGAAGCCAACGCCAATTACGCCGACGTCGCCCAGGCCCTGCTGGAGCGCGGCATCACCGAACCCGGTCCGCGTGACATCGCCGAGGCCGTCATCGCCATCCGCACCCGCAAGCTGCCAGACCCCGCCCGGATCGGCAACGCCGGCAGCTTCTTCAAGAACCCCATCGTGCCGGCTCGCCTGCGCGATACCCTGCTGGCGCAATACAGCAACCTGGTCAGCTATCGCGTCGATGACGATCACTACAAGCTGGCCGCCGGCTGGCTGATCGACCGCTGCGGCTGGAAGGGCAAGAGCATGGGGCGTGCTGGCGTGTATGAACAGCAGGCCCTGGTGCTGGTCAACCGGGGCGGTGCCACCGGGGCGGAAGTCGCCAGGCTGGCCAAGGCGATCCAGGATGATGTGAAGGAAAAGTTCGGCGTCCAGCTGGAGCCGGAACCGGTCTTCATCTGAGCGCACTCCTGTGTTAAGACGTAAAAAAGCCGTCCGGTATCGCTACCGGACGGCTTTTTATTCAGACGCCGAGAAGATCAGCCGAAGTGGCAGACGTAATCCAGGGTCTCGGTCACTTCGATGTCGAAGCTGGAGTTGCCCGGCACGCTGAAGGTGGTGCCTGCAGCGTAGGTGTTCCAGGCTTCTTCGCCCTTCAGACGCACGCGGCAGCTGCCGCCGTTGATTTCCATGATTTCCGGTGCACCGGTGCTGAAGTTCAGCGTCGAGGGCAGGATCACGCCCAGGGTCTTCTTGCTGCCATCGGCCAGCAGCACGGTGTGCGAGACACACTTGCCGTCGAAGTAGACATTGCCCTTTTTCAGGACGGTGACGTTGTCGAATTGAGTGCTCATCGAATCGCTTCCATTAAACGGTAAAGGTGAATCCAGCAGGAATTACTTTTCGTCCTTGCCCAGCAGCGGCAGCGACACGGCAGTGCTGGAATCCAGCAGGCCGGTGTTCTGGTAGATCGACAGCTTCTGGCGGGTGTCGGCGATGTCCAGGTTGCGCATGGTCAGCTGGCCGATACGGTCGATGGCGGAGAAGCTGCCTTCGCCCTTTTCCATGGTCAGGCGTTCCGGGTGGTAGGTCAGGTTGGGCGACTCGGTGTTGAGGATCGAGTAGTCATTGCCGCGACGCAGTTCCACCGTCACTTCGCCGGTGATGGCGCGTGCCACCCAGCGCTGGGCGGTTTCGCGCAGCATGATGGCCTGCGAATCGAACCAGCGGCCCTGATACAGCAGGCGGCCCAGCTTGCGGCCGTTGTCGCGGTACTGTTCGATGGTGTCTTCGTTGTGGATGCCAGTGACCAGGCGCTCGTAGGCGATGAACAGCAGGGCCAGGCCCGGGGCTTCGTAGATGCCGCGGCTCTTGGCTTCGATGATGCGGTTCTCGATCTGGTCGCTCATGCCCAGGCCATGGCGGCCACCGATGCGGTTGGCTTCCAGGATCAGCTCGGTCATGCTGGCGAAGGTCTTGCCGTTGAGCGCCACCGGACGGCCTTCTTCGAAGCGCACGGTAACGGTCTCGGCCTTCACTTCCACGTCATCGCGCCAGAACGCCACGCCCATGATGGGCTGCACGATCTTGATGCCGCTGTTGAGGAATTCCAGGTCCTTGGCTTCGTGGGTCGCGCCCAGCATGTTGGAGTCGGTCGAGTAGGCCTTTTCCACCGACATCTTGTAGTCGAAGCCGGACTTGATCATGAACTCGGACATTTCCTTGCGGCCGCCCAGTTCGTCGATGAAGGTGCTGTCCAGCCAGGGCTTGTAGATCTTCAGGTTGGGGTTCACCAGCAGGCCGTAGCGATAAAAGCGCTCGATGTCGTTGCCCTTGTAGGTGCTGCCGTCGCCCCAGATGTCGACGTTGTCTTCACGCATGGCCGACACCAGCATGGTGCCGGTCACGGCACGGCCCAGCGGGGTGGTGTTGAAATAGGTGATGCCGGCGGTGGAGATGTGGAACGCGCCGCTTTGCAGGGCAGCGATGCCTTCGTTGGCCAGCTGTTCGCGGCAGTCGATCAGGCGCGCCAGTTCGGCACCGTATTGCATGGCCTTCTTGGGGATGGCGTCATAGTCCGGCTCATCCGGCTGGCCCAGGTTGGCGGTGTAGGCGTAGGGGACAGCGCCTTTCTGGCGCATCCAGGTCAGCGCGGCGCTGGTATCGAGGCCGCCGGAGAAGGCGATGCCGACTTTTTGATTGACCGGGACGGATTGCAGGATGTTGGACATGATCTTGACGTTGCGATGAAGTGAAGTGTTGAGCGTGATTCTTGTGCTGGGGGAATGGGTAGCAGGCGGCTTAATCGAAGCGGCCGTGCACCAGGTATTCGAGCAGGGCCTTCTGCACGTGCAGGCGGTTTTCCGCCTCGTCCCAGACCACCGATTGCGGGCCGTCGATCACTTCGGCGGCCACTTCCTCGCCACGGTGCGCGGGCAGGCAGTGCATGAAGAGCGCATCCTTCTTGGCGCGCGACATCTTGGCCTGGTCCACGATCCAGCCATCGAAGGCCTTCAGGCGGGCATTGTTCTCGGCTTCGAAGCCCATGCTGGTCCACACGTCGGTGGTGACCAGGTCGGCATCCTGGCAGGCATCGGCCGGATCGGCGAAGAAGGTGTAATTCTGGTTGCCCGGCGAGACCTGGGCCGGATCGATGTCGTAGCCCTTGGGGGTGGAGACGTTGACGTGGAAGCCAAACACCTCGGCCGCCTGCAGCCACGAATAGAGCATGTTGTTGGCGTCGCCGACCCAGGCCACGATCTTGCCCTGGATGCTGCCGCGATGCTCGATGTAGGTGAAGACATCGGCCAGCACCTGGCAGGGATGCTGCTCGTTGGTCAGGCCGTTGATGACCGGCACGCGCGAATGCTTGGCAAAGCGCTCAATGATTTCCTGGCCGTAGGTGCGGATCATGATGACGTCGCACATGCGTGACATCACCTGCGCCGCATCTTCCACCGGTTCGCCACGGCCAAGCTGGCTGTCGCGGGTGTTGAGGTAGATCGCCGCACCGCCCATCTGGTGCATGCCGGCTTCGAAGGAGAGGCGGGTGCGGGTCGAGTTCTTTTCGAACACCATCACCAGGGTACGATCGGCCAGCGTGTGATGGGGCTCGTAATTCTTGAACTTACGTTTGATCACACGGGAACGTTCGATCACGTACTCGTATTCATCAAGCGTAAAGTCGGAAAACTGAAGGTAGTGTTTGATTGCCATAAATAAAAACGGCGGCCAGTGTGGCGCCTGCCGCCGATAGTCGTTAACTCCTTAGATTATAAGGGATTCGGCTTAAAAAGATACCCGCAGTACTTGCTGCAAAGAAACCCCCCGGGGTTTCGCGAATTCGGGTCAAAGATGAAGTCCCGCGCACGGCATCGGGGATGCGCTTCGAATTCCTTCGATGCACGTGAAGAAATTTTTCGAAATCCATATCCAGCTTTTTCGAGGAATGCGCACTAAGTGCGACAAAGAGCCTGATCTCACGTCGCAAATGAGAATTATTGCTATTCAGATGGCTAGAATCCGCAGCTTTCCCTTGCCTGAAAGGAACAGCTGCCATGTCCCACGATTCTTCTTGCCCGCACCCGTTACAGGGTTTGCGCCGGTCTTTTTCTTCATCACGTTCCGCGCCGCCCAAGCTGCGCGCCTTGCCGGCGGCGTTGGTGGCGGCCTTGTTCGCGTTTCCTGTTTCCGCTGCTGCCGCCGAGGCCACGGCCGAGCGCGAGGAGAGCGATGCTGCGCGCTTGCCTGCCGTCGAGGTCCGCAGCCAGCGCAATCTGCATGATCCCCGTCCCGGCCCCTTGGGCAGCGCCACCCGCACCGCCACTGATGTGCGCGAGGTGCCGCTGACGGTGCAGGCGGTCGATGCCGCGCAGGTCAGGGCTTATGGCGGGCGCGGGCTGGCGGCGGCATTGGCCGGGGTGCCGGGTGTTTCCAATGTCTCCGATACGCGCTTCGATGCCTTCCGGCTGCGCGGCTTTTCCAATGCCGGCGATACCCTGCTCGACGGCATGCGCGATGACGCGCAATACGTGCGCAGCCTGGGCAACATTGATCGCATCGAGATCCTCAAGGGCCCGGCCGCCGTGCTCTACGGACGCGGCAGCGGCGGCGGCGTGATCAATCGCATCAGCAAGCAGCCGGAACGTGAAGCCTTCGGTCAGGCCACCGCCATCTGGGGCAGCCGTGGCCAGCAGGGCGGGGCGGTGGACTGGAATCGTCCGCTGGGCGAGCAATGGGGGCTACGCATCAACGCCGGGCGTGAACACGAAGCCCACTTCCGTCACGGTGTGCGCGGAACGCGCCAGTACTTCGCTCCGGCGCTGAAGTGGGAGTCCGGCCGCGACAGCTGGCTGCTGCAGGCGGACTACGATGAATTCGAACGGGTTCCGGATCGCGGCGTACCGGGCCGGGTCACGGCGTTGACGGGCAAGGATACGGTTGCAGCCCTTGCCTTGCCGGTGGCGTCGGACCGCGCCTTCTTCGGTGCGGCCGGGCGCGACTTCATCCGCGATACCAGTCTCAGCCTGCGTTCCACCCTCACAAGGTCCATTGCGCCGGACTGGAGCGTGCGGCAGATGGTGAGCGTGTTTGATCTCAACAGCGACTTCGACAATACCTTCGTTACCCAAGGCTACGTCAGCGCCGGCCGCAACCTGGGCAACGTGCAGCGCAGTCGCTTTCAACAGAACCTGCAGCAGCGCAATGTGCAGGCCAACCTGGAATTGCTCGGCACGCTCGGCAGCGGCATCCTCCGGCACGAGCTGCTGGCCGGTGCCGAATACGGCTGGCAGAAGCGCGAGCCGCGCTTGTGGATGGCCACTGCGCTGCCCGTCTCGCTGACCGATCCCGAGGTGCGCAACGCCACGCCCCAGCCGCAGCCCTGGCAGATGAACTACCACCGGGTCGATTCCGTGGGCTTGTATGCGCAAGACCAGATCGCCATCGGGGCGCAATGGAAAGTCCTGGCCGGGGTGCGCTGGGATCACTTCGAGGTCGATTCCCGCAGCCGCCTGCGCGACATTCGCATCGAGCGTTCCAGCAACGCCGTGAGCCCGCGCGTGGGCGCGGTATGGGAAGCCCTGCCGGCGCATCACTTCTATGGATCGTGGAGCAAGAGCTATGCGCCGGTGGGCGGCGACGTGATCGGCCTGTCACCGGGGGCGAAGGGCAATGGCAATGACCTGGGACCCCAATTCAGCCGCCAGCTGGAAGCCGGGGTCAAGAGCGACTGGTTCGGGCGCAGGATCAGCACGACGCTGGCCTGGTTCGAACTGGAACTCTACAACCGCACCGTGGCCGACCCGGTGCAGCCGGGCGTGTTCACCCAGAGCGGACTGGAGCGCAATCGCGGCATCGAATTGAGCGTGGCGGGGGAAGTGGCGCGCCACTGGTTCGTGCGCGGCGGCTGGACCCAGCAGAATTCAAGGGTGGTGCGGGCTGAGGCGCAGTATGCGGGCAAGCGCGCCTCCGGGGTCTCGGCCCGCAATGGCAGCCTGTTCGTGTCCTACGCGCCGCCCTTGGGATGGTTTGGCGAGGCAGGCGTGGTGCTGGAGGGCGCGCGCTTTGCCGATCGCGAGAACCTGCTGGAGCTGCCCGGCTACGTGCGCTGGGATGCGCTGCTGGGCTACCGGATGGAGCGCACCGAATACACGCTGGCGGCCACCAACCTGGCCAACCGGCGCTATTACGTCAGCGCCACCGGGGCCACCCAGATCGTGCCGGGGGCACCGCGCGCGGTGGTGTTGACGGCTGCCTACAAGTTCTGAAGAGGGACAAGTCAGTACAAGGTCTGTGAAGATTCATGCACCAGCTGCGCATACAGCTGGTGGCGCATCCCCGCAATCTCGCCGGCCTGCACTGCCTCCAGCACCGCACAGCCCGGCTCGTTGAGATGGTGGCAGTTGTAGAAGCGGCACTTGCCCAGATAGGGGGTGAAGTCGCGGAAGGCGCGTTCCAGCATGCCTTCGGAGAGCTGATACAGGCCGAACTCCTGGAAGCCCGGCGAATCGATGATGCTGGCCTCCTGCTCCATCTGGTACAACCGGGTGAAGGTCGTAGTGTGCTTGCCGGTATCGAGGGCGGCCGAGATTTCGCGGGTGGCGATATCGGCGTCCGGGACGATCAGATTGATGATGGAGGACTTGCCCATGCCCGACTGGCCGATCAGGATGGTGCTCTTGCCGGCCAACAGCGGCATGAAGGCCGCACGCGTCTCTTCCGGCTGGGCCTTGGCCGAGACCTCGTGCACCGGATAACCCAGGCGCGCATACACCTGCAGGCGTTCACGCGTCTTGGGCAGGGCTTCGGTGATGTCGGTCTTGTTCAGGATCAGGTGCGCGGAGACACCGGCCGACTCGGCCGCCACCAGCGAGCGCGAGACCAGGTCATCCGAAAAGCTCGGTTCGGTCGCCACCACGATGAAGAGTTGATCCACATTGGCCGCCAGCAGCTTGGACTTGTACTGGTCCGAGCGATAGAGCAGGGTGCGGCGTTCGTCGATGCTTTCCACCACGCCCTGGTCGGCCGAGGTGCGGGCCAGGCGGATGTGGTCGCCGACCGCCACATCGCTCTTCTTGCCACGGGTGACGCAATTCAGTTTCTGTTCAGCGGCCTGCACCAGATAGTGACGGCCGTGGGCGGCAATGACCAGCCCCTGTTCCAGCTCAGCCTTGTTCGTCGCTGATCCTGCCCTGGCGCTGCGTGCGCCTTGCTTGCGGACTCCCATCAGGCCGGGGCGCGCTGGGCGAAAA
The DNA here is from genome assembly GCF_057961335.1 of Herbaspirillum sp. Her4. Lineage (NCBI taxonomy): Bacteria > Pseudomonadati > Pseudomonadota > Betaproteobacteria > Burkholderiales > Oxalobacteraceae > Herbaspirillum > Herbaspirillum sp. Her4. The sequence continues at coordinate 2,705,097 of NZ_CM176330.1, forward strand.
TGGCGTCGACCTTGGCCGCGCAGATGAAGTCATTGGCTGACAAACCGCCACGGCCTTCATTGACGCTGTGGGTATCGAACTTCACGTTGCAGCGGTTGTAGGTGACGGTCAGTTCCGGGTGATGGTCTTCGGCGTGGATGATCCACGCGATCGCGTTGACGAAGGCCAGGGTCTCGTAATAGTTGCCGAAGGCGAAAGTTCGCGCCAGCTTGCCGCCGTCGATCTTCCAGTCGGGCAGGGCGGCCAGGTGGGCGGCGATGGCGGTGTCGTCCAGCGCAGCGATGGGCTGGACGCTGCGGGCGGCGGCGAGGGTGCTTGCGGTGATGCTCATGGGGTTCTCCTGCGGCGGGCTGTTTCATTCATCCAGCACGCCTTTTAGATGATCAAAAAATTCAGTGGCTGCCCGCGGCGGCGGCTGGTCCCGACGTTGCGCGATGGGCGGCGATGGCAGCGTGCAGGTGCTGGATGCGCAGCGACGCCGGCGGGTGCGAATCGTAGAAAGCCGAGTGCAGCGGATCGGGGGTGAGGGTGGAGGCATTGTCCTCGTACAGCTTGACCAGTGCCGATACCAGATCCTGTGCATCGGTGTGCTGTGCGGCGAAGGCATCGGCCTCGAACTCGTGCTTGCGCGAGGAGAGCGAAGACAGCGGCGAGAACAGGAAAGTGAAGATCGGCAGCACCAGCATGAACAGGATCAGGGCCATGGCATCGTTGCTGCCCAGCAGCAGTGGCTCCACGCCCAGGCCGGTGTAGAACCATGCTTGGCCCTTCAGATAGCCCAGCAGCGCCAGGAAGGCCAGCGACAGGCCGAACATGACGACCACACGCTTGACGATGTGCTTGAGCTTGAAGTGGCCCAGTTCGTGGGCCAGCACGGCTTCGATCTCATGCGGGGCCAGGCGCGCCAGCAGGGTGTCGAAGAAGACGATGCGCTTGCCCGAGCCGAAGCCCGAGAAGTAGGCATTGCCATGCGCGCTGCGCTTGGAACCGTCCATCACGAACAGGCCCTTGGAGGCGAATCCGACGCGCTGCATCAAGCCTTCGATGCGGCTGCGCAGGCTGTCATCTTCCAGCGCGGTGAATTTGTTGAAGAGCGGCGCGATGAAGCTGGGATAGATCACCAGCATGAGCAGCTGGAAGGCGCACAGCACGATCCAGGTATAGAACCACCAGAGCGCGCCGGCCTTTTCCATCAGCACCAGCACCACCCACAGAAGCGGCAGGCCGATCACGGCACCCAGCAGGGTTTGCTTGATCATGTCGCTGAAGAACAGGCCACGCGTCATCTTGTTGAAGCCGAAACCGGCTTCCAGCCTGAACTGGCGGTAGTAATCGAAGGGCAGGTCCACCGCACCGGAAATGAGGCCAAATCCCGCCACCAGCGCGATCTGGTACACCATGCCCGGTTCGCCCGTCCAGCCCAGCAGCAGGCTGGAGAGCCATTGCAGCCCGCCCAGCAGGGTGAAGCCGATCAGCACTGCAGCATTCACGATCAGCGTCACCAGGCCGAACTTGGTACGCGCCACCGTGTAGTCGGCCGCCTTCTGGTGGGCCGACAGCGGGATCTTCTCCGCGAACTCGGGCGGCACCGCCGCGCGGTGGGCGATCACATGGCGAATATGGCGCGAAGCCAGCCAGAAACGCACGCCCAGGCTGATGGCCAGGAATACGACGAACAAAACTGAAAACGAAAGTGAAGACATGCTTTCCCTGTGCGAAAATGGCGGAAGTTCGAGGCCCAGGCCCGCGTCCTGCCCCAGCCGGCAGCGGTGGCAGGCCTGTCGGCCATGCCGTCCGGTGCGATCCGGGCGAGCGAACCCAGCAATGAACCCTGCAGTAGATGGGGCCAGGCCCCATCCCGTCAATAAGGAAGAATTATGTCACAAGCCCCCGCCGCGCCTGTCCGGCCCAATGAAATGAACCTGGTCTGGGTCGATATGGAAATGACCGGCCTGGATCCGGACAAGGATCGCATCATCGAAGTGGCCGTGGTGGTTACCGATGCAGAACTGAACGTGCTGGGCGAAGGCCCGGTGCTGGCCATCCACCAGTCCGACGAGCTGCTGGACGGCATGGACGCCTGGAACAAGGGCACCCACGGCCGTTCCGGCCTGATCGACCGCGTCAAGGCGTCCACCGTCACCGAAGCCGACGCCGAACAGCAGATCATCGCCTTCCTGAAGCAATACGTCCCGGCCGGCAAGTCGCCCATGTGCGGCAATTCGATCTGCCAGGACCGCCGCTTCATGGTGCGCGGCATGCCCAAGCTGGAAGAATTCTTCCACTATCGCAACCTCGATGTGTCGACCCTGAAGGAACTCTGCAAGCGCTGGAAGCCTGAAATCGCCACCGGTTTCAAGAAGCGCCAGATGCACACGGCCCTGGCCGACATCCTGGAGTCGATCGAAGAACTGAAGTACTACCGCGAACACTTCATCAAGGAGTGAGGCCGTAGCATCCGGCCCAGGCAGGGTGGTTGGCAGCAACGCCATCCTGTATGAAGCAAAAAGGCGCGCCCGGCATCCGGCGCGCCTTTTTCATGGTGCCGGGTGAATCATTCTTCCGAATCTGCGCCGCAGCACTTCTTGTATTTCTTGCCACTGCCGCAGGGACAGGCATCGTTGCGGCCGGTCTTGGGCGCATCGCGCTGCACCTGCTCGACCGCCGACTTGCGCTTGGGCGCCCAGTAGCGGTGGATGTGCGGAATGGCCGATTCGATCTCGATGGCCAGCTTGTGGGTCTTGAGCGGGTCGTCGATGAGCCTGGTTTCTTCCTCTTCCAGCTCTTCCGAGCCCAGCAGGTAGATGGGACGCATCAGCGGGGCCAGGTTGGAGTGGAAAATTTCGTCCCACTGCGCCGCGCGCAACTGGATGCCTTCCCAGAAACCCCAGGCCCAGGCTTCCGCATCCAGCAGCGGTTTGCCTTCGTGCTCGCGCTCGCAGAACAGAGGTTCATATTCCTTGGGGGCGACTTCGAAGGTGATGGCGATTTCGTTCATGGTGCGCGCGATCAGGCTGGTGATGCGCTCGGCTTCCTTGCCGTTCTTGAACTTGGGCGTGTCTTCCGGACGGCTGCCCCAGACGCGCGGCAGCCATTCGGCCATCAGCACTTCCTGCGGACCGATGGCCAGGGCCGTCAGGTAGCCGTGCAGGGTGTCCATGGTCATCACATCGTCGGCGCAGCGATCGGAGAGGAGAAAATCGTCGAGTTCGTCGAATTCGGCGTCGGAAAGGGGCTGGTCGAGATGCATGATGGTTCCAATGACTGATGCTAAAGGCAGGAGTGTAAAGGCATTGGCCCGGGGGCGCGAGTGTTGCCGGTCGGTTGCTGCCCGGAATGCTGCAATCGGTTGGGGCGGGCAGGCTGGTGGACAGTACAATAGACGGATGAATTCCCCCGCCCAATCTGCTGACCTCCCCGACGCCACTTCCTTCGCCACGCTCTCGCCCGATACGGTACTCGATGCCCTCGACGGGCTGGGCCTGTACGGCGATGGCCGCCTGCTGGCCCTGAACAGCTATGAAAACCGCGTCTACCAGGTCGGCATGGAAGACGGCCCGCCGCTGGTGGCCAAGTTTTATCGTCCCTTGCGCTGGAGTGATGAGCAGATCCTCGAAGAACACGCTTTTTCGCAGGAATTGGCCGACGAAGAAGTGCCGGTGGTGCCCGCCATGCGTCTCGACAATGGTGTCACCCTGCATCGCCACGCCGGTTTCCGCTTTGCCGTGTTCCGCCGCCACGGTGGCCGTGCACCTGAGCTGGACGATGCCGATACCCTGGAGCGTCTGGGCCGCTTCATCGGCCGCATCCATGCGGTCGGCCTGCGCAGCCCCTTCCAGTCCCGCCCGGCGCTGGACATCGCCAGCTTCGGCGAGGAACCGCGTGACTGGCTGCTGGCGCACGATTTCATCCCCATGGATGTGGCCACGGCCTGGCGCACCACGGTCGAGCAGGCGCTCGATGGCGTGCGGCGCTGCTACGAGCGGGCAGGGGAGATCCGCACCCTGCGCCTGCATGGTGATTGCCATGTTGGCAACGTCCTGTGGACCGATGCCGGCCCGCACTTCGTCGATTTCGACGACAGCCGCAGCGGCCCGGCCGTGCAGGACCTGTGGATGCTGCTCTCGGGCGAGCGGCGCGAGATGGTGGGGCAACTGGCCGACCTGTTGGCGGGATATGAAAGTTTCTGCGAATTCGAGCCACGCGAGCTGTATCTCATCGAAGCCCTGCGCACCCTGCGCCTGATCCATTATTCCGCCTGGCTGGCGCGGCGCTGGGATGACCCGGCGTTTCCGGTGGCCTTCCCCTGGTTCAATACCCAACGTTACTGGCAGGACCGCATCCTGGAATTGCGCGAACAGATCGCGCTGATGGATGAACCGCCTCTGTGGCCGGTGTGAATCCGGCGAAATGAACGAAAACAACACCATCATGACGCAAACACTTGTCCGCTGCGGCTGGGTCAACCTGGCCAATCCCCGCTATGTGCAGTATCACGACCATGAATGGGGCGTGCCCTGCCACGATGAAACACGTCTGTTCGAGATGCTGAACCTCGAAGGTGCCCAGGCCGGACTGTCCTGGGAAACCGTGCTCAACAAGCGCGACAGCTACCGCGAGGCCTTCGACGACTGGGATGCCGAGAAGATCGCCCGTTATGACGAGCGCAAGGTGGCGCAATTGCTGAAGAATCCGGGCATCGTGCGCAATCGCCTGAAGGTGGCCGCCACCATCGGCAATGCGCGTGCCTACCTGCAACTGCGCGAGGAAGTCGGCGGGCTCGATGCCTATCTGTGGGGCAAGGTCGATGGCCAGCCCATCGTCAACCGCTGGGCGTCGCTGGCCGATTGCCCGGCCAAGACGCCGCTGTCGGATGCGATTTCCAAGGAGCTGGCCAAGCGCGGTTTCAAGTTTGTCGGTTCCACCATCATCTATGCCTATCTGCAAGGCGTGGGCGTGATCAACGATCACGTGGTGGATTGCCATTGTCACGGCCGTTGAGGCCGGGCGTGCTCTGCACCAAAAGGCCAGCCGATGGGCGGCGGCAGGGCACCGGTTTGGTTTACACTCGCAGCCTGCGATGCAGCATCAGCTTGCACTGCATGGATTCACGAGGCCGGCTGGCGCACTGCCAGGCCGGTGAAGTTTGGGAGTAGCATGATTTTCGTCAAATGGTTTGGCTGGTCGGTCCTCTGGCTGCTGCCGCTGCTGCTGCGCACGGTAGCGCGCGCGCTCGGCCGCAAGTCCATCTTCGGCGGGCGCGGTGCCATTCGCCTGTGGTGCGGCAGCCTGCTGCTGCTGGCCGCCAGCAGCGCGGTCGAGTCGCTGGTGCGTTCACAACTGGTTGCGGGCGATGATGGCCCGGGCGGAGCGCTGTTCGGCGCGGCCCTGATGGATGCGCTGGGCGGCAAGATCAGCCGTGGCATTGCCGCCGTCCTGATGCTGGGTTTGCTGGCGCTGGGCCTGAAATGGCTGCTGGGTGCCATGTTTGGCCGAGGCGCACCGGCTGGCCGCGATGAGCACCCCGAGCTGGACCTGGGCCCGCCGCGCCGTGGCAGCGCCGAAAGTGAACGATTGCGCATGAGCAGCCTGCACGGCAGCGCCGGATCCGCCCGCAGCAGTTTCCCCGCCAGTACCGAACGCCGTGCCCCGATGCCGCGCGCGCCTGCTCCCGGTTCCGCATCGGCCAAGCGCATGCCGCCGGCCTCGCCCTTCGCCCCGCGCCCCCGTCCGGCGCGCCTGACGCCGGCCCCGGCACCGGAGCGTCCGGCCGGGAACGCACCGCGTGACGACTGGAAAGTGCCACTGTCGGCCCTCACCGGCGGCAGCCGCAACAGCCAAGCAACGCCTGCCGGCAGCGCGCAGGGCGGCAAGTGGCCTTCCATCAATCCGCGCCAGACGGACCCGGCGGCCAAACCGCGTCCGGAATCCGAATGGGCCGCCTTCGAAAGCCTGCGTCCGACCGAAGCCATGCTGGCCCGTGCCGCTGCCAGCCGTGCCATCTCGGCGGCCAGCGCGGCGGCCGATGCCAGCCTGTCTCGCGCGGCCACGCCGTCGCCGCCGATCCGTCCGATTCCGCCATCGATTGCACGCGGCAATCCGGCACCGGCCCAGCCTACCCGCAGCATCCGCATCAGCAGCGTGGGCCGTGCTCCTGAGCCGGGCAGTGTGCCCGGCAAACCGGCCGAGCGTGCCGACGTGGTGCCGACGCGCCTGATGCGCTCCTTGCAGCAGACCAGCGGCGAGCAGGAAACGCCGCCGGCTGCGCCGCTGGCACCTCAGGTACCGCCTATCGTGCCGCTGAGTCCGCAGGGACAGCCCTTGCCGGAATCCTTGGGGCTGGTGCCCTCTCCCGTCCCCACGCCGCCACCGGTCGTCGCCCCTCCCGTGCCGCCCTTCATGGCACCGATGGCGGCCCCCGAGCCTGCACCGCCGCTGCCCGAGCCGCAACCGGAACCGATCGACCTCGGCACCTTCAATGCCCCCTGGTTCGACATGCTGCCCGACCCCGCGCCCGAAGCGCCGCCGGCCCAGCCCGCTGCGGCCTTCAGCGTGCGCATGCCCGAAGCGGCGCCAGCCTACGTGCAGCCGGTGGCCATGGCGCCCGAGGGCTACGTCGATGAGCCGCGCGTGGACATCCCCTTGCCGTCATTGGACTTGCTCGATGAAGTCCCCGAATCGCGCATCGAGGTCGACCCCGAGCAACTCCAGGAAACCGGTCGCCTGATCGAACAGCGCCTGCGCGAATTCAAGGTGCCGGTCACGGTGTTGGGGGCCGAGGCCGGTCCGGTGATTACCCGTTTCGAAGTGGAGCCGGCACAAGGCGTACGTGGCGCTCAGGTGGTGAACCTGGTGAAGGATCTTTCACGTGCCCTGGGTCTGACCTCGATTCGCGTGGTCGAGACCATTCCCGGCAAGACCTGCATGGGCCTGGAGCTGCCCAATGCGCGCCGGCAGATGATCAAGCTCTCCGAGATCGTGCATTCGCAGGCTTATCGCAAATCCGCTTCGCACCTGACCATTGCCATGGGCAAGGACATCACCGGCACGCCCGTGGTGACCGACCTGGCGCGCGCGCCGCACATGCTGGTGGCCGGTACCACCGGGTCGGGCAAGTCGGTGGCCATCAATGCGATGATCCTCTCGCTGCTCTACAAGGCTACGCCCGAGGAAGTGCGCCTCATCATGATCGACCCCAAGATGCTGGAGCTGTCGATCTACGAAGGTATCCCGCACCTGCTGGCTCCGGTGGTGACCGACATGCGCGAGGCCGCGCACGCCCTGAACTGGGCGGTGGAAGAGATGGAGCGCCGCTACAAGAAGATGTCCAAGCTGGGCGTACGCAATCTGGCCGGTTACAACCAGAAGCTCGATGATGCCGCCGCCCGTGGCGAGAAGATTCCCAATCCCTTCAGCCTCACGCCCGACGCGCCCGAGCCGCTGGAAAAGCTGCCCACCATCGTGATCGTCATCGACGAACTGGCCGACCTCATGATGGTGGTCGGCAAGAAGGTGGAAGAGTTGATTGCGCGCCTGGCACAGAAGGCGCGCGCGGCCGGCATCCACCTGATCCTGGCCACGCAGCGGCCGTCGGTGGACGTGATCACCGGCCTCATCAAGGCCAACATCCCGACCCGCGTGGCCTTCCAGGTGTCGTCCAAGATCGACTCGCGCACCGTGCTGGACCAGATGGGGGCCGAATCGCTGCTGGGCCATGGCGACATGCTGTTCCTGCCGCCGGGCTCGGGCTATCCGCAGCGGGTGCATGGCGCCTTCGTCTCGGATGAAGAAGTGCACCGCGTGGTGGAATACCTGAAGTCCTTCGGTGAACCGCGCTACATCGAGGAAATCCTGGCTCCGCCGATTTCGGAAGACACGGCCCAGGCCGACATGTTCGCCGGCGGCGAGGGCGGCGATGCCGAAGCCGACCCGCTCTACGACGAGGCGGTGGCCTTCGTGCTCAAGACGCGCCGCGCCTCCATCTCCTCGGTGCAGCGGCAATTGCGCATCGGTTACAACCGCGCCGCGCGGCTGGTGGAGCAGATGGAAACGGCGGGCGTGCTCTCGGCCATGTCGCGCAATGGCAGCCGAGATATCCTGGTGCCGCCCTCGGGGGGCGGCGGCGAAGAATAAGAAGTACAGCCCCAAAAGAAAATCGGCGGACCCTTGCAGGTCCGCCGATTTTTTTTCATCACGCAGGGCGATCATTGCGGCAGGTCATGCGACCTGCCCGGGATCAGACATCCAGCTGCGTCACCAGCTTGGTGTTGATGTAAGCCTCGATGGCCTCGGTACCGCCTTCGGAACCGTAGCCGCTGTCCTTGATGCCGCCGAAGGGCAGTTCCGGCAGCGCCAGGCCCAGGTGGTTGATGGTCAGCATGCCGCTTTCCACGCGCGCGGCCAGGGCGTGCTTGGTCTTGGCCGACTTGGCGAAGGCATAGGCGGCCAGGCCGAAGGGCAGGCGGTTGGCTTCGGTGATCACTTCATCCAGGGTCTCGAAGGAATTGATGATGGCCAGCGGACCGAAGGGCTCCTCGTTCATCACGCGGGCCTCCAGCGGGACATTGGTCAGCACGGTCGGCTGGAAGAAATAACCCTTGTCGCCGATGCGCTTGCCACCGGTGCGCAGTTGCGCGCCTTGCGAGACGGCATCATCGATCAGCGCTTCCAGCGCCGGGATGCGGCGCTTGTTGGCGACCGGGCCCATGCCCACGCCGGCTTCCAGGCCATTGCCTACCTTCAGCTGTTCGGCATAGGTGACGAACTTGTCGACGAAGGCGTTGAAGACACCCTTCTGCACCAGGAAGCGGGTCGGCGAGACGCACACCTGGCCGGCATTGCGGAACTTGGAGGTGGCCAGGGTCTTGGCGGCCAGTTCCACGTCCACGTCATCGAACACCATGGCCGGTGCGTGGCCGCCCAGTTCCATGGTGGCGCGCTTCATGTGCTGGCCGGCCAGAGCTGCCAGCTGCTTGCCCACCGGGGTGGAGCCGGTGAAGGAAATCTTCTTGATCACCGGATGCGGGATCAGGTATTCCGAGATCTCGGCCGGCACGCCGTAGACCAGGTTGATGACACCGGCCGGCACGCCTGCGTCTGCGTAGGCACGGATCAGTTCGGCCGGGGAGGCCGGGGTTTCTTCCGGGGCCTTGACGATGATGGAGCAACCCGCAGCCAGGGCCGCCGAGAGCTTGCGCACCACCTGGTTGATCGGGAAGTTCCACGGGGTGAAGGCGGCTACCGGACCGACCGGCTCCTTGATCACCATCTGGTAGGCACCCGGCACGCGGGCCGGCACCAGGCGGCCGTAGGTGCGGCGGGCTTCCTCGGCGAACCAGTCGATGGTGTCGGCCGCGCCCAGGGTTTCCATCTTGGATTCACCCAGCGGCTTGCCTTGTTCTAGGGTCATCAGGCGCGCGATATCGTCGGCGCGCTCGCGCAGCAGGTCAGCGGCACGGCGCATGATCTTGGAACGCTCGAAGGCGGACATGTTGCGCCAGGTCTCGAAGCCCTTTTTGGCGGCTTCCAGGGCGCGATCCAGGTCGCTGCGGTCGGCGTGGGCGATCTTGCCGATCACTTCCTCGGTAGCCGGATTGACGACATCGATGGTGCGGCCGGAGGCGCTGGCGGTCCATTCGCCGTTGATGAAAAGCTGTACGTCCTTATACATGGGCAATCCTCGTTCGTCAGGTTGGGGAAGGGCCGGCGCTGCCCGGTTCGGCCCAATGGGCTACACGCAGGGCAGGCGCGATGGCCTGGGAAGAATGCAGACAGACCGGCTTGCGCCGCTCTGGTTCACACGCAATGCGAAGCCAGTGAAGCTTGTTGCGAAGACCACCTTTATACCACGCGCTTCATTTTCACGTCGGCCACCAGAGCGCCGACAGCGGCTTCCTACAAGGCTGGACGGGCAGCTCGGAAGCAGGAACAATCGTTCATACGCACCGGTCACACTGCCACAACAATATGCCCAGCCGAGGACTTCATGAGCAGCTCTTCCGACCCGTTTCGTCCCGTCCGCACCCCGCCAGCCGCTGCCCGTCCTCAATCCGGGGAGGAGCCGGGCAGTCCTTCCCCGGGCGTCCTGGTCGCCGCTGCCCTGTTGAGCGCCGGCGCAGGTCTGTGGCTGGGAAGAAAGCGCCGCCAGAAGCGCGTGACTGCGTCGCCGACAGCGCCCCGGATGGTGGCCTCCCGCGCAGAGGAGGAGAGCAGCAAGGCACACACCGGCCATGCCACGACGGCTCATCACGATGCACTGCCGCAAGGACTGGAACGGGCCTTGCGGCTGGTGACGCTGGCCATGCCGCTGATTGCCGCCTGGCGCAAGGGATCGGCTCGTGCCAAGGCGGCTGCCGCCAAGGCCAAGACCGATACACCGCTGCCGCCGGATGCCCCGGCGCGGATCGACATCGTCAAGGCCAAGCTGGAACCGGCCCCCTCGGACTATCTGGACCCGGCGGCCGAGGTCAAGATGATCAAGGGTGGCACGCGCGCCCAGCAGGCCTGGCAGATGACGGTGGCCGCGGTCAATGCGTGGATCGATGACTTCGCCCCCAGCATGGGAGCCGCCATCGCCTACTACACCATCTTCTCGATTGCTCCCATGCTGGTGATCGCCATCGCGGTGGCCGGCATGCTGTTCGGTCACGATGCCGCGCAGGGCGAGATCGTCAACCAGATCCGCGACATCGTCGGTACCGAAGGCGCGTTTGCCATCCAGGGTTTGCTGAAGTCGGTGAGCCAGCCGCGCGAGGGCATGATCGCCGCCGGCATTTCGGTAGTCACGCTGGTCATTGGCGCCACAGCGGTGTTTTCGGAATTGCAGAGTGCGCTCGACCGCATCTGGCGCATCCCCGTCGCCAAGCGCAAGAGTGGCCTGTGGCAACTGGCGCGCACGCGGCTGCTGTCCTTCGGCCTGATCATCGGTCTGGGCTTCCTGCTGATCATCTCGCTGGTGGTCAGTGCGGCGCTGGCGGCGCTGGGACGCTGGTGGGGCGGCTGGTTTGAAGGATGGCAACTGCTGCTGCAGATGCTCAACTTCGTGCTGTCCTTCGTGGTGTTCTCCACGCTCTTCTCGATGATCTACAAGTTCATGCCGCGCGTGACACTGTCCTGGCATGACGTGTGGATCGGTGCCGTGGCCACCACCGTGCTCTTCATCATCGGCAAGTATCTGATCGGTCTGTATCTGGGCAGCACCGGCATGACCTCCGGCTTCGGGGCGGCCGGCTCGTTTGCGTTGCTGCTGCTGTGGATCTATTACTCCGCGCAGATCTTCCTGCTCGGTGCCGAGTTCACATGGATCTACGCCAACAACTTCGGCTCACGCGCGAAACGCCAGCGGCTGGTCAATACGGTGGAAGACCATCACGTGAGCATCGAGCAGGCGCAACAGGTGGTGCGTGCGGGAGACAATCCCCGCTAAGCCGGCAGGATGGCCGCGCACTCTTCGGCGGCCCACAGCCGCAGCGTATCGCCGAAGCCGCCGCGCGCCTTGCTCTGCTTGCGGGTGCTGGTGACCACCCGCACCCGCGCACTCCAGGCGATCTGCGCATCGGTGGCCTGCAAGGCCTGCACCAGTCCCACATCCTCATGACAGGCCAGCGGTGGAAAGCCGCCCGCACGCAGATAGGCCTGGGCGCAGACACCCAGATTGGCACCGTGGATATGGCGATGGCCATCCTCATCGTGATAGTCGCGCGCGAAGCGTTGCCGCACCTCCGGCGGGTGATCGCGCCAGTGGTCGGGCGTGACCGTGCCGCAGACCGCATCCGCCTTCAGCGCCAGTTGTGCCGCCAGCCAATCGGGGGCAACCCGCGTATCGGCATCGGTAAAGGCTAGCCAGCGTGCGCCCGCAGCGATCAGTGCGCGTGCACCGTGATGCCGCGCCAGGCCGACATTGCGCACCTGCAGCGGCAGCACCGTCACCGGATGGCGGCGTGCGATTTGCTCGGAGCCGTCGTTGCAACTGTCGAGTACCACCACGATACTCACCGCCTCACCCTGCAGCTGAGGATGTGCAGCCGCCTTGCGCACCGCCTGCAGGCAGGCGTGCAGGCTGGCTTCTTCGTCGTGCGCGGGGATGACGATGCCGATCATGCTCGGTTCTCCGGAAAGTGGTGGGTGCAGTGCGGGTCAGATCCTGCGCCAGAGGTCGATGAGGATGTCTTCATCCTCGTAGCAGGCCTGGCGCTTCAGTCGCGCGTGCGCATCGATGAGCTGGTGCATGGGCCGCGTGGCCAGCAGGCGGTCATCGAAATCCTTCTTCCAGTGGCAGGCCAGCAGGTGTCCGCCCGGCGACAGGCTGGCTGCGGCCAGTGCCGCCATCTCGGCCATGTTGGGCGCATCGAAGTAGTAACAAAGTTCGGAAAACACGATCAGGTCTACCGCCGGCATGTCATGTTCGGCCGCGGGCCATTGTTCGGGCAGCGACTGCCGCCGCACCTGTACATGCGACAGGTGCGCCGTCTTCTCGCGCGTGATGCGTACCGCTTCCGCGCTGAAATCGGAGGCCATCAGCCACTGGCAACGTGCGGCCAGTTGCAGCGTCAGTTCGCCGCTGCCACAGCCGGGCTCGAAGATGGCACTGCATTGCTGGCGCGGCAGGATGGCCTCGACCAGGGCACGTTTGCGTTGTTCGTACCAGCTGTCCCGCGTCTTCCACGGATCGTCGCTGGCAGCATAGAGCTGATCGAAATGGCGCGTGGCCGGAAGCTGTGCTGCCCTCATAGGAAGAACACCTCGTAAGGCCGCACGAAATGCGCCAGCACACCGGCCGGCAGCACCGGATCGCGTTCGCCGTCACTGCCGATCTGGCTGTGATAGCAGCGCAGGGCGCGTCGCTTCATCATGCCGGTGCCGGTATCGAAGGCCAGCTTGCGGGCGCGGCCCCAAGGGAATTCTCCGCCCAGCGGCTGCGCCCAGTGCCAGCCCCAGATCGGCACTTCCACCAGCTTGCAGCCCAGTTCGTGTTTCAGCTCGGCGGCCACTTCGCCCACGGTCTCGTGGTCGGGATGGCCGTCCAGCCGCCACGGCGCGAAGACGATGTCGGTATGGCGCAATTGCGCGATCAGCCAGGCCTTCAGTTCCAGCCTGTGCTGGCGGATCTGGCCGTCGGGAATGCGCGCGCGCAGGATCTGCGCCTGACCCGCTCCCAGGCATTCCAGCGCGGCCATGCTCTCGGCGGGACGCAGCAGCGGCAGGCGTGCTGCCAGCGGCGACGAGGGCGGGTGACTGCGTTCGCCATCGCTCACGGCGACCACGGCGATCTCGCGCATCATCCCGGCCAGTTGGGCGATCAGCCCGCCGCATCCGAGCGTTTCGTCGTCGGGATGCGGTGCCAGGATCACCGCACGTGATCGCGCGGGCACCAGCTGGCTCAGTTCCAGTTCCGGCAGGGCATGCAGGCGCTGGCAGGATTGCCACACATCCTCGGCGGTGCCGTGGGCGATGTCGATATGGCGCGCAGGAGCGGCCGTCCTGGCCGATGGGGGCGGCTTTACAGTAAGCATGGGGAGGACTCCTCTTCAAGACTGGCCTTGGCCAGCGCGGTCATGTCGCGTTCGGCGTGGCTCTGGCGCAGCCACACCGGCAGATCGGCCAGCAGGCGCGCACTGTGCCGGCTGCCGCAATAGGGATGGGGACCGAGGGCAGCCCCCAGGTCCGCGATGATCTGCAGGCAGGCACGCTCCACGGTCAGACGCGTGCGCAGGGCGTCCTGCATGGCATTGGCACGCGGATGGGCATCGATGCGTGCAGCGCTCTCGCGCAGGCAGGCCGCTGCTGCATGCCCGGCGCACAGTGCGCTGCCCAGCCGGGCCAGCGCATGGCTGTCCGCACGCTGCGCCAGGCCTTGGCGCAGCACCGATACCAGCGCGGTAGCAGCGCCGTGCCAGCAGGCGGCAATGCCGATGCCACCCTGCCAAAAACCGGGACGGTCCAGATAGAAGCCCGGACCGCCGATCACCTGCGCGGTGACCGTACGCAATTGCAGGCGCGCAGTGCGGGTGGCAGCCATGCCGATGGCAGCCCAGTCGTCCTCGATGATGCTGACGCCCGGCTGGCACAGTTCAATGGCCAGCAGCCAATAGCGGTCTTGCTCGTCGAGATGGCCGAGCAGCGCATGCGTGACGGCGGCTGCGCCCGAGCACCAGGATTTTTCGCCGTCCAGAATGACCTGATCACCTTGCTCACGCAGGTGCAGGCTGCCGGGCCGGCCTTGCGCGCACCACACGCCCCAGATCGAATGCGGTGGTACCGGGGCGTGGGCTTCAGCCAGGATGGCAAGGGCATCGGTATGCGCTTCGAACAGCTTGGCCAGCGACAGATCCTGCGCGGCCACGGCCGCCAGTGCCTGCCAGCGCGCAAGCGTCTCGCCGTGGCCCGGCAGGGGCAGACGGTCCAATCCCGCTGTCACCAGCTGGCGCAGCAGCCGCGCGGTGACGGTGGGTAGCTGGGCGTGCGGGGTTTGGTGCAAGGCAGGCGCAATGAATTCCTCCAGCGCTGCAGGCAGCGAGGGACAGGGTGGGGCGTAGCGGCGGGTGGAGCTGCTCATCATGATGAGGGGCACAGAGGCGCACGGGCTGTGCAATGGTGACGAGTATGAGTGCCTTCGCATCTGCAAGCTGTCGGTGCGCTACCGTGTTTGACGTAGGAATCCGGTAAGCGCTCGCATCCCGCCGAGCCCGTGCGCGCAAGCGCTGACGCCCTCTGTAGGAATCCGATGCGCTGTAAAACCGTCACGCGCCTACAGCCAAATTGCGCGCTCACTTTCATCATGGCGATCCGGACGCAGAAGTCTTCCATGCGCCGCGCCAAAGGGCGACCACGTGACCATGCAGTGCGCCCCCCACGAATGCATCACGCTCGGAGAAGCGACATGAAAACCAAGGATATCCCCGAAGAAGCGACGTTCGACGAATACAACAATGCTGCCGGCGGCTGGGGCTCGGTCAAGGCGCTGGGTGCCATCCTGCAGCAGGAGCACGTCATCGCCACCGGCACGCGCATCCTCATGAAGCAGAACAAGCCGGACGGCTTTGCCTGCGTCAGCTGTTCCTGGGCCAAGCCGGCTGATCCGCATCTGTTTGAATTCTGCGAGAACGGTGCCAAGGCCACCGCTTGGGAGATTACCGGCAAGCGCGCCACCCCCGAATTCTTCGCCCAGCATACTGTCACCGAGATGGAGAGCTGGAACGATCTCGAACTGGAATCCACCGGCCGCATCACCGAGCCCATGAAATACGATGCCGCCAGCGACCGCTACCTGCCGGTCTCGTGGAACGAAGCCTTCGATGACATCGCGGCGCAACTGCGTGCCATGGATCCGAAGAAGGTGGTGTTCTACGCGTCGGGCCGGGCCTCGCTGGAGACCTCGTACATGTATCAGCTGATCGCACGCATGTACGGCACCAATAACCTGCCCGACAGTTCCAATATGTGCCACGAGTCCACTTCCGTGGCACTGCCGCAGACCATCGGCGTGCCTGTGGGGACGGTCAGGCTGGACGATTTCGAGCACACCGGGTGCATCCTCTTCTTCGGCCACAACACCGGCACCAATGCGCCGCGCATGCTGCATCAGCTGGAAGAGGCGCGCAAGCGCGGCGTACCGGTGATCACCTTCAATCCCTTGCGCGAGCGCGGACTGGAACGCTTCGTCAACCCGCAATCGCCCAAGGAGATGATCACCCCGGCGCACACCGATATCAGTTCGCAATATCTGCAGATCAGGATTGGCGGCGACACGGCAGTCGCCATCGGCATGGCCAAGCGCATCCTGGAACGTGACGAACGCGCCCGCACGCAAGGCTTGCCGCGCCTGCTGGACCAGGCCTTCATCGATGAGCACACCAGCGGCTTCGAGGAGTTCGCCGCCGCTGCGCGTGCCGCCGAGTGGGCCGAGATTGAACGCCACGCCGGCGTCTCGCGCGCAGAGCTGGAGCTGGCGGCCGATACCTATGCCGCTGCGGACAGTGCCATGCTCATGTATGGCATGGGCATTACCCAGCATCGTGAAGCGGTGCGTGCCATCCACATGCTGACCAATCTGCTGCTCATGCGCGGCAATATCGGCAAGCCGGGCGCGGGCATCTGCCCCATCCGCGGCCATTCCAACGTGCAGGGTCAGCGCACCGTGGGCATCACCGAAAAACCGGAGATGGTGCCCAATGACAAGCTGCGCGCGCTCTATCATTTCGAGCCACCGATGGAAAAGGGCCTCAACACGGTGGAAGCCTGCGAAAAGATTCGTGATGGCGAACTGTCCGCCTTCTTCATGCTGGGCGGGAATTTCGTGCGGGCCATTCCCGATCATGGGGTGATGGAACCCGCCTGGCGCAAGCTGCCGCTGACGGTGCAGGTGGTGACGCACTTCAACCGTTCCTGCGTCATCCATGGCAAGACGTCCTACGTGTTGCCCTGCCTGGGCCGCATCGAGATCGACCAGCAACGCGGCGGCGAGCAGGCCGTGTCCGTGGAAGACAGCACCGGCTGCATGCATGGCTCGCGCGGGCGGGTCAAACCGGCCTCGCCGCATCTGCTGTCGGAACCGGCCATCCTGGCCGAACTGGCCAAGCGACTGCTGCCGGTCAATCCGCAGGTGGACTGGGATGCGTGGGTCGGCGACTACGCCCTGATTCGCGATGCTATCGAGGCCACCTATCCTGACATCTTCCGCGACTTCAATGCACGCATGTGGACACCAGGCGGTTTCGCGCGCCCGCTGGCGGCGCGCGAACGGCAATGGAAGACTCCCAACGGCAAGGCCAACTTCAAGACCCCAGACGGCTTTGATCCTGATCCCGACATGCCTGGCGATGCCCCCGGCGTGTTGCGGCTCATGACCACGCGCGGTGACAGTCAATTCAATACGACCGTCTATTCGCTGGATGACCGCTTCCGTGGCGTGTGGGGCACGCGTCGCGTGCTGCTGATGAATCTGCGCGATTTGCAGCAGCAGGGATTGGGCGCAGGGGATTTCGTCACGGCCGAGACAGTGTCGGATGACGGCGTGCAGCGCCGCGTCGAGCATCTGCGCGTGGAGCCTTTCGATATTCCGGTGGGCTGCGTGATGGGTTATTTCCCTGAACTCAACCGGCTCATCCCGCTGTTCCATCATGCACGCGGCAGCAAGGTGCCGGCGGCGAAGTCGATTCCGATTCGCTTGATTCCGGAGATTGGGGAGCCGGTGTTGTCGTGATTCGAGCGATGTATTTTTCTCGGACAAAAAAAGGCCCCGCCAAAGCGGGGCCAAGAGGGAACTGAGGAAACCTCAGGGTTACAACACAAAAACACCTTGCGTACTGCCGTTCAGCTATTGGCTGATAAAAAATTTATATTGTTTATAAATTATCGTAAATCAGCCGCCGGAAATTTCTCCGGTCAATACTTCCACATGATCTTCTGCAATTCCTTGGGATCATTGGTACGGGTCAGGGCCAGCTCGGCCAGGATGCGTGCCTTCTGGGCATTCTGGTCATCGGTGACCACCCAGTCATACTTGTCATCAGGCTGCTCGCCGTTGCGGATCACCACGCCGCTGCCGGTGCGCGAGGCGCGGATCACCTGCACACCCTTGCTGCGCACTTCCTGCAGCACCGGCACGATCTGCTCGGCCACACTGCCGTTGCCGGTGCCATCATGGATGATGGCCTTGGCACCTGCCGCCACGAAGGCGTCATACGCCGTGCGGCTGACGTTGCCGTAGTTGTAGACGATGTCCACGCGCGGCAGGCTGCTGATCTTGTCGATGTCGAACTCGGTCTGCGTGGTGTGCGGACGCGCAGGCAGGCGATAGAAGCTCAGCTTGTTCTCCACCACATAGCCCAGCGGACCATAGGGCGAGCGGAAGGTCTCGACCTTGAAGGTATTGCTCTTGGTGACGTCGCGGCCGGAATGGATCTCGTCGTTCATCACCACCAGCGTGCCCTTGCCAGCCGCTTCCTTGCTGCCGGCCACCAGCACCGCGTCATACAGGTTCAGCGCACCATCCGCGCCCAGCGCGGTACCGGGGCGCATGGAGCCGACCACCACCACCGGCTTGTCGCTCTTCAATACCAGGTTCAGGAAATAGGCCGTCTCTTCAATGGTATCGGTGCCGTGGGTGATGACGATGCCGTCCACGTCGCTCTGCTTCAGCAGTTCCGAGACGCGCTTGCCCAGCTTGATCAGACGCTCGTCATTGAAACTCTCGCTGCCGATCTGGAAGATCTGTTCGCCGCGCACGTTGGCGATCTTGGAAATTTCGGGGACGGCGGCGATGATCTTGTCGACCGGGACCACGGCCGATTGGTAGGCGGCCGTATTGACGCTGGATGCGCCCGCGCCGGCGATGGTGCCGCCGGTGCCGATGACGACCACGTTGGGCTTCTTGTCCTGAGCGTGCGCCGCAAAGGCGCAGGCCAGCGAGAGGATCATGACGGAACCGATTTTCTTGAAGTGTGCCTGCTGCATTGTTATAAGTCTCCTGGTTGACACGGTGAGGCCGCGGGCGATCGCCCAATTTTTCTAAGTCTCGATACGGCGGATCGCGCGGATGAATTCGCGCACGGGGCGTCGAACGTTGGCGATCATACGAAAGCGCCGCGCCGCTGTCTCATGCTTTTAAAACATGAACGAATGCGCGGCATGCATGAGCCCGCCCAATACCCATGCGGCTTGCAGGACAGCACATGGAAAATGCGAACGAAAAAAAAGACCGCTCGCGCGGCCCCTGGTACAGGAACGCCCGGCGGTCCGTCAGAAGAATTCCACCGTATCGTTGGTCGTGATGCCCGAACGCAGCACGCCCGAATTCACCAGTTCCTGGTAGTAGCAGATGCGGTTGCGGCCGCTCTTCTTGGCGTGATACAGCGCCTGGTCGGCATGGCCCAGGATTACCACCGGCGTTTCGCGCGCGATGTTGACGAAGCCCAGGCTCACCGTGACCTTGCCGACCTGCGGGAAATCATATTCCTGCACGTTCTGGCGGAAGCGGTCGAAGATCTTGCGCGCATCGGTGAGGGTGGTCGAGCGCAGCAGGATCACGAATTCCTCGCCGCCGAAACGGAAGATGCGGTCATGCGCCCGGAACGAAGCGCGCAGGATGTTGGCCACCAGGATCAGCACTTCATCGCCATACAGGTGGCCGTAGCGGTCATTGACCTGCTTGAAGTGATCGATGTCGACCACCCCCAGCCAGTGGCCCTTGGGTTCGTCATTGCTGTCGTGCCGGCGTTCGTCGCGGTCCACGGAATGGGCTTCGTGCGGCGCGATGGCGAAGGCGTAGCGGGTGAATTGCTCGTCGAAGGTCTTGCGGTTGAACAGGCCGGTGAGCGCGTCGCGTTCGCTGTAATCCAGCAGGCTCTGGTAATTGCAATAGACGTGGAAGATGCCGCGGATCACATCCAGCATGGTCGCTGCAAAGGGCTGCTGGCTGCGGATCTCCAGGCAGGAATTCATCTTCCCATGCAGCCAGACCGGCAGCCACAGTACGTGTTCGCCCTCGGGCGTGGTTTCGTCGAACTCGTTGAGATGATTGCGGATACAGGCCAGCATGGCCGGATAGGCCGACAGCGGTTCCTTGGGATCGTCGCTGGTCAGTTCGGCGATGGTGTGGACCGTGCCATCGCGGATGACCATCTTTTCCTGCACGAAGTATTCATCGCGCAGCGTGAAGATGTCGAGCATGCGGATGGTCTCGACCTCAGTGAGTTGATACAGCGCGGAGATGACGGAGATGGCCAGGCGGGAGTGCTCCCGGTGGGCCGTGATTTCTACCAGATGCTTGAGCAGCGGTTTTTTCATCTCGTCGTCGATGTCCTGCATGAGCCCATTGTTCTATGTATGGTCGGTACTCGGCTGTGCTTGCCCGGCGTCTTCGACAGCGGGCTGGCTGACATGCCATGAAGCCAGTCCGGCCATCGGCAGGAGCGTAGTCAGGAGCAAGGCATGTCGCAGCGGAATGAAGACGATCCCGGTGCAAGATTCACGCCATCAAGCTAGCACGGAAGCACAAGGATTTTACAGGCGGCAAGCATGGGAAAGAAGCAGTTTCTGCATGTCACTGCAGAAAATTTGCGCTTTGATTGCCGTGTGGAAACTTTAGATCTCGCGTGACTTCCACTTACGTGGGGCTTGGTGAGTATTGCGTGCGTTCTTCCCAGCCAATCCCGCAGTATCAGGCTGAAGCCCAGGCGCATGGCGGAATTGCGGCGATGCGTCATTTTCAGGCAGGCACGTCGCCAGCTTCTCAGCTGCCGAAAATCGATGAGCGGTTTTTGGGGTTTACTTACAAAAAATCGCCGGGCAACAGCCGGCGATATTTGTTTATATCATTCGTAATAGTGTTCCGGATTTCCGATTGCAGAAGCCCGGTTTGCTCTTCAGGCATAAATGATCAGCAGCGCCACGGCGATGATCAGACCGAACTTGGTGATCTTGTAGACGGTCTTGTTCCAGTTCTTGAAGCGGCGGCGATACTGCCCGGCCAGCCAGACGAAGCGGAACAGCTTGTTGACGCGCCCGGTCTGGTCGCCGGTCTCATTGGGCGAGGCAGCCGCGGTCATCATGGTGCGGCCGAGGAAGCCATTGATGGCTTCTGCCCAACGATAGCGCAGCGGACGCTCGACATCGCAGAAGAGGATGATACGGTTCGTCTCGGAGCCGTTCTGTGCCCAATGGATGAAGGTCTCATCGAACACCACGCTCTGACCATCGCGCCAGCTGTAACGCTGGCCGTCGACTTCGATGAAGCAGCGGTCGTCGTTGGGCGTGACCAGGCCCAGATGGTAGCGCAGCGAACCGGCGAAGGGATCGCGGTGCGGATTGAGCGTGCCGCCCGGAGCCAGTTCGGCAAACATGGCGGCCTTCACCGACGGGATGCGCTTGAGGATTTCCACGGTTTTGGGGCAGAACTTCTCGGCCGAGGGATGGCTGGCGTTGTACCACTTCAAATAGAAACGCTTCCAGCCTGCCTTGAAGAAGGAGTTGAAGCCGGCATCGTCATTCTTTTCCGCCGCCTTGATCTTGGCCATCTCGCGCAGGGCCACGGCTTCGTCGCGGATCACTTCCCAGTTCTGGTCGATGAGGGCGAGGTCATCGAACTGCTTCACGGCCGGGTAGGGCACCGCCGGTACGCGCGAAAAGGCGTACATGAACAGGTTGATCGGCGACATGATCGAGGAGTGATCGAAGAACTGCCGCAGGAAGGGCAGGCGTACGCGTCCACGGAAATGGATGAACAGGATGGAAAACAGATAGATGAAGACAATTGCCCACTTCATTGCAGGGTCCTTTGATGTTGCCGGCCTTTTCGAATCAAATGAAGGAAAAGGCTGAGACGGATATCCGTCCATATGGGGTCAGGGCCGGGAAGATCAACGACAGCGCTCGGCCAATGGCGGAACGGCTGACAGCAAACCAGGCTGGAAGACGCCGTGATGCTGCAAGATGCGCGATGATGAGCTGAAATCCCGGTGGCTGCGCACGCCCGGCAGAATGCCGGCAACGCAGAGCAAGCGAGGATTCTACACCAAGGGCTCGTCAGAGTTTGTAAGGGCGCTGATTGCCCTATGTGAAGTTTCCTGCAACAAACGCATGCGCTGACCCAGATCAAGCGGGCAAAAAAAAGGACCGGGCAATCCGGTCCTTTCCAGGGGGTGAACGAAAACGCTCAAGCGGCCTGGGTCACCACCTGGCGCGCACGGTTCCAGCGCGGCAGGCCGGTGAAGGCGAAATCGATTTCCGGCACGTGGCCGGAGACGATCTCGGCGATCGCCCGGCCGGAGCCGCAGCCCATGGTCCAGCCCAGGGTGCCGTGGCCGGTATTGAGGTACAGGTTGGCGAACTTGGTCTTGCCCACGTAGGGGACGTTGGATGGGGTCAGCGGGCGCAGGCCGGTCCAGTAGGTCGGGTTCTCATAGTCGCAGCCATCCGGGAACAGTTCACGGGTGCGGCGGGTGATGGCTTCGCAGCGGGTGGTGTTGAGTTCACGGGTGTAGCCGTTCAGTTCGCAGGTGCCGGCCACGCGCAGGCGGTCACCCAGGCGCGAGACGACCAGCTTGTAGCCGTCGTCGGTGAGGGAGACGGTGGGGGCGGCGTCCGGATTGGTGATCTGGTAGGTGGCCGAATAGCCCTTGCCTGGGTAGAGCAGCAGGTCGATGCCCAGCGGCTTGACCAGTTGCTGCGAGAAGCTGCCCATGGCAACCACGAAGGTATCGGCCTTCAGGACTTCATGGCGGCCGTCCGGGTTGATGACTTCCACCCCGGTCACGCGGGCGGCGGCACCAGCGCCTTCGGTGATGAGGCGGGTGATGCTGGTGGAGTAGCGGAATTCGACGCCGGCTTCTTCACTCTTCTTGGCCAGGCCGGTGGTGAGCTTGAAGACGTCGCCCGATTCATCGGTGGCGGTGAAGTCGCCGCCGACGATCTTGTTGCGGATCGAAGCCAGGGCCGGTTCGATGCGCACGACTTCATCAGCACCGATGGATTCGCGCGGGCAGCCCAGGTCGCGCATGAGCTTGGCGGCGGGCAGCGAGTCCTGGAATTCCTTTTCTTCGGTGTAGAAGTGCAGGATGCCGCGGGTCAGGTGGTCGTACTGGATGCCGGTTTCGGCGCGCACGGCTTGCAGGGTCTGGCGGCTGTATTCGCACAGGGCGACGATGTTGCGGATGTTCTCGTCGGTGCGTGCGGCGGTGCATTCACGCAGGAAGGCCACGGCCCACTTCCACTGCAGCCATTCGGGACGGAAGCGATAGAGCAGCGGGGCGTCTTCCTTGCCCAGCCATTTGAGGACCTTCATCGGGGCGGCCGGATTGGCCCAGGGTTCCGCGTGCGAGACCGAGATCTGGCAGCCGTTGGCGAAGCTGGTTTCCTGCGCCGCGCCGGGCTGGCGGTCGATGACAGTGACGTCGTAGCCCTGCTTTTTCAGGAACCAGGCGGAAGCGGTTCCGATAATGCCTGCGCCCAATACGATCACTTTCATCTCACTCTCCCGGTTTTGCATGAACTTGCTGTGGTTGTTCGGACGTTCGCATTTGTGAATTCAAATGCGAACAATGCAAGCATTGTAAGAAAAGCGTGATTGCCGATGTGATCAATACTGGCTGGAATTTTTATGAATAAAAAGGCTGTTGCAATATTTTTATTCAGAAGAAAAAGAAAAATCCAGCAAGATTTACATTTTTGAAGATGTGAAGCGTGCCATCTCTTCCGCCACGGCACGCTCGACCGTTTCGGTGAGGGCATCGCGCAGGCCTTCCCTGACGCGCTGCATCACGATATCGGAAAGATGGTCCAGCGCCAGCGCCATCTGGTCCTGCAGGTGTTGGTGCAGCACGGTATCGACGCGTTCCAGCAGGCTTTGCAGGACGTTTTCGCGGATTTCCTGTTCCCACTGGCGGTATTGTTCGGCGGCCGGGGTCACCGGGGGCAGGGGTGCCATCACCGGGGCCGCCGCTGCGGGCGCCTGGTAATGGGTATTCGCGGGCTGGGTGTGGAAGGCGCCCGGCTGCATGGGGGCGGCGTAATCCGGAGCGGGGGACGCGGCCGGTGCGAGCGGGATGATCTCGGTGAGCAGGGGGATGCTGTTGTCGTCGTGGTTCATGGCGTGAGCGGGCGGGGCGGGCTCAGGCGGCCACGTGGTGCGAGAGGGGATAGCCGCGTTCCTTGTAGAAACGGTAGCGGTCGCGGCCAGCGGCCTTGTCGGCGTCGTCGGCGGAAATGATTTCCAGGAGGCGTTCGAAGCGCGCGAAATGCGCGGGGGTGTCGCTGCCCAGGTTGATGAGGATCTGGTGGTGCGGCAGGTCGGCGCTGTCGTCGGCGGTCAGGATGATGGGCGTCTGCGCGGCCAGCGGGTCGCCGGCCATCACGTGCGGCAGGAAATCCTGCTCGGAAAAGCTCCAGAGCGCCTGGTCCAGCTGCTGCAATTCGGCGCGGTCGGGGGTGCGCAGTACCAGGGTGGCACCGGAAGCGCGCGCCTTGCGCACCAGACGGCACACGTAGGCGATCTTTTGCGGGACGTTGCTGTGAAAGTCGATTCGGGTCATCCCGCCAGTATAGTGGGTCGCGGTGCAGCATGCCATCGGGACGGGGCAAACAAAAACGGCCCGCCGTGGTGGCGGGCCGTCATCAAAGGCCGTCTTGCGGGGCGCAAGCGGGATTAAGCTGCCATACCACTATGCCGCAGCAAGGCATCAATGCTCGGCTCCCGTCCCCGGAACGCCTTGAAGGACTCAATGGCCGGACGCGAACCGCCCACGGCCAGGATTTCCTGCTGGAAGCGGCGACCGGTTTCCAGCGAGATCACATTGCCGCTGCTGGCGGCCGCTTCCTCAAACGCACTGTACGCATCCGCTGACAGCACTTCAGCCCACTTGTAGCTGTAGTAACCCGCCGCATACCCGCCTGCGAAGATGTGCGAGAAGGAATGCTGGAAGCGGTTGAACTCCGGCGGGCGGATGACGGCGATACGGTCGCGCACGCTGTCGAGCAACTGCTGCACGGTCTGCTGGCCACCGACCTCATATTCATGGTGGATCAGCATGTCGAACAGCGAGAACTCCACTTGGCGCAGCATCTGCAGGCCGGACTGGAAGTTCTTGGCGGCGATCATCTTGTCATACAGCGCGCGCGGCAGCGGCTCGCCGGTCTCGGCATGCGCAGTCAGCTGCTGCAGCACATCCCATTCCCAGCAGAAGTTTTCCATGAACTGCGAGGGCAGTTCCACCGCATCCCATTCCACGCCGGAAATGCCGGACACGCCCACTTCATCGACCTGCGTCAGCATGTGATGCAGGCCATGGCCGAATTCGTGGAAGAGGGTGATCACTTCATCATGCGTGAACAGGGCCGGCTTGGCCACGCCATCGACCACTGCAGGTTCGGTGAAATTGCAGACCAGATAGGCGATCGGGGTCTGCACACCCTGCGCGGTCAGGCGGCGGGCGCGGGCGTCATCCATCCAGGCACCGCCACGCTTGCCGGAGCGGGCATACAGGTCCAGGTAGAACTGGCCGACCAGCTGGCCGTCACGCTCGATGCGGTAAAACTTCACATCCTTGTGCCACACCGGCGCGGTATCGGGCTTGATCTGCACGCCGAAGAGCTGCTGCGCCACCTGGAACAGGCCGCCGACCACCTTGGGCTCGGGGAAATATTGCTTCACTTCCTGTTCCGAGAAGGCGTAGCGCTGCTCGCGCAGTTTTTCGGAGGCATAGGTGCTGTCCCAGGCCTTCAGTTCGTCCAGGCCCAGCTTTTCACGGGCGAAGGTCTTCAGTTCTTCATAATCCTTCTGGCCGAAGGGGCGGGCGCGCTGGCCCAGGTCTTCCAGGAAGGCGATCACTTCGCCGGGCGACTTGGCCATCTTGGCCACCAGCGACACTTCGGCAAAGTTGGCGTAGCCCAGCAATTGCGCTTCTTCCTTGCGCAGTTGCAGGATCTGGTCGATGTTGCCGCTGTTGTCCCATTCCGGCTTGACCCCCAGTTCGGATGCCTTGGTGGCGTTGGCACGGTAGATCTTCTCGCGCAGCGCGCGATTATCTGCATATTGCAGCACCGGGAAATACGAGGGGAAGTGCAGCGTGAACTTGTAGCCGGGCTTGCCGTCCTTCTCGGCGGCGGCCCGTGCAGCTTGCTTCACATCGGCCGGAAGCCCCGACAATTCGGCCTCGTCCTCGACGAAGAGGGCGAAATCATTGGTGGCATCCAGCACGTTTTCGGAGAAACGGGTGGTCAGCATGGCCTGCTTTTCCTGGATCTCGGCGAAGCGTTCCTTCTTGTCGTCGGCCAGTTCGGCACCCGACAGGCGGAAGTCGCGCACGGCATTGTCCACCACCTTGCGGCGCGCTGCCGACAGCGAGGCGAAGGCCGGGCTGGCCTGCAGGGCCTTGTACTTCTCGAACAGCGCCAGGTTCTGGCCCAGCGCAGTCCAGAATTCCACCAGGCGCGGCTGGTTCTCGTTGTAGGTGGCGCGCAGGGCCGGGGTGTCCATCACCGAATTCAAGTGGCCGACCACGCTCCAGGCGCGGCCCAGCTTTTCGGTGGCGGACTCCAGCGGCTCGACGAAATTGTCCCAGGTGACTTCGGCCATCGGTGCTTCCAGTTCGGTGACCAGGCGGCTGGCGTCGGCCAGCAGCTTGTCCAGCGCCGGTGTGACGTGCTCCGGCTGGATGGCATCGAACTGGGCATAGCCCGAGAAATCGAGCAGGGGATTGGCGGCGATGTCAGTGGTGGTCATGGGCTCTCGTTTCTCTGAAAACTTCCGGCAGCCAGGCTGCCGGAGGGTAATGCGCTAAGGGCGTGCCGATCAGCTGCGTTCGGCGGCTTCGATGGTGTTGACCAGCAGCATGGTGATGGTCATCGGACCCACGCCACCCGGCACCGGGGTGATCCAGCCGGCGACTTCCTTGGCATTGGCGAAATCGACGTCGCCGCACAGCTTGCCGTTGTCATCGCGGTTCATGCCGACGTCGATGACGACTGCGCCCGGCTTGACCATGTCGGCGGTGACGATGTTGCGCTTGCCGGTGGCGACCACCAGGATGTCGGCCTGGCGGGTGTGGTGGCCGAGGTCACGGGTCTTGGAGTTACAGATAGTGACGGTGGCACCGGCTTGCAAGAGCAACATCGCCTGCGGCTTGCCGACGATGTTCGAGGCACCGACCACCACCGCATTGGCGCCACGCACCGGGTAGTCGATCGATTCCAGCATCTTCATGACGCCGTAGGGAGTGCAGGGGCGGAACAGCGGCTGGCCGGTCATGAGCAGGCCGGCGTTGCTGACGTGGAAACCGTCCACGTCCTTTTCCGGGGCGATGGCTTCGATCACCTTGTGGGCATCGATATGGGCCGGCAGCGGCAGCTGCACCAGGATGCCGTTGATCTTGGGATCGGCGTTGAGGGCGTCGATGCGGGCCAGGAGCTCGGCTTCCGTCATCGAGGCTTCATATTTTTCCAGCACGGAGTGCAGGCCGTTGTCCTGGCAGGCCTTGACCTTGTTGCGCACGTAGACCTGGGAAGCCGGGCTGTCGCCCACCAGGATCACGGCCAGGCCGGGTTGCTTGCCTTGGGCGGTGAGGGCGGCGGCGCGCTTGGCCACTTCGGCGCGCAGTTGTTGGGAGAGCAGGTTTCCGTCGATCAGTTGGGCAGACATGGCAGATAAGGCTTTAGATTTAGAAAGTGAAGGGCAGGGCTGGAAAGAAGGCGCCCGGTCAGGCCGGGACCACTCGAACTCAAGGCGCAAAGTACCGGAACCCGTGATTATAAAGCCAGGCGGCAGGCCGGACGAAATGCCGGCGCGAGATGGCATATTGCTTGATTGCAAATACTTTTTGCATCAATTTCCTTCATATTGGCATTTGGGGTGGCGCACGACGGGGATTTGCATTTTCGGTTATGCTCCCGCATCCTGAAGCCCCAGCTGCTACTAGAACCCATTTCATCAATAGGCGTGAGATGCGTTCTGTCCAGAAAGGGAGCTGGCAAGGCGCGCGACGCGTCGTGTGGCGGTTGCCACACGCAAGGAGCGCAACGCGGCCAGCGCCCTTTCTGGACAGAACCCGCAGGGAGCGGCCCGTTTGGGCGAATTGCTGCGTTACGAATTTGGGTCAAGACGTCCAGTCTTGACCCAAATTCGCGCCTTGCACTTCATCCCAAACGGGACTCGCTCGCACTCACGCCTATTGATGAAATGGGTTCTACATAGCGACAAGAACCAAGGACTACCGCATGACCGATCTCCTCGCCCGCCGCCTGCAACAGCTTTCCCAGCCGCACCATCTTGCGCTGCTGGGCCAGGGCCTGCGCGGCGTGGAACGGGAGACGCTGCGCGTGGACGGCCAGGGTCATCTGGCCCGCACGCCCCATCCGCCGGCGCTGGGATCGGCCCTGACCAATGACCTGATCACCACCGATTATTCGGAGTCGCTGCTGGAGTTCATCACGCCGGCCATGCCCGACATCGCCGATGCCCTGCAGCGCCTGGACGAGATCCACCGCTTTGCCTACACCAAGCTGGACGGCGAATTCCTCTGGAATGCCTCGATGCCCTGCGTGCTGCCGCCGGAAGACGAGATTCCGCTGGCCTGGTACGGCAGCTCGCACATCGGCATGTTGAAGCACGTCTACCGCCGTGGCCTGGCGCTGCGCTATGGCCGCACCATGCAGTGCATCGCCGGTATTCACTACAACTTCTCTTTAAGTGAAGACTTGTGGGAAGTCCTGCGGGACGGCGACGACACCGTCGATGCTTCCCTGTCGCGCCGCGATTACCAGTCCGAGCGCTACATTGCCCTGATCCGCAACTTCCGCCGCTACAGCTGGCTGCTGATGTACCTGTTCGGTGCTTCACCGGCGGTGGCGACCAATTTCCTGCGCGGCCGGCCGCATCAGCTGGAGACCTTGTCCGAAGACACGCTCTTCCTGCCTTACGGCACCAGCCTGCGCATGAGCGACCTGGGCTACCAGAACCACGCCCAGGCCAACATCACCCCGCACTACAACAACCTGCCGGCTTACATCCGCAGCCTGGCGCATGCCGTCAGCGAGCCGTATCCGCCGTATGAAGCCATTGGCACCAAGCGCGACGGTGAATGGGTGCAGATCAATACCAACATCCTGCAGATCGAAAACGAGTTCTACTCGGCGATCCGCCCCAAGCGCGTCATCAACAGCGGCGAGCGCCCGGTGCAGGCGCTGTCGGCGCGCGGCGTGCAGTATGTGGAAGTGCGCTGCATGGACATCGATCCCTTCAATCCGCTGGGCATCGGCCTGGAAGCGGCGCGTTTCCTGGATGTGTTCCTGCACTTCCTGGCGCTGGAATCGAGCTGCCTGACCTCGGACGAGGAGGGCGTGGAAAACCGCGCCAACTTCCTCGCTACCGTCAAGGAAGGCCGCCGTCCCGGCTTGAAGCTGCAGTTCAAGGGTGAAAGCCTGTTGCTCACCGACTGGGGCCAGCAACTGCTGGACCGCATGGAACCGGTCGCCGAGCTGCTGGACCGTCATCTCGGCGGCACCCAGCACCGCGACAGCCTGGCCGTGCAGCGCGCCAAGCTGGCCGATCCTGACAGCACGCCCTCGGCACGCGTCCTGCGCGAGATCCGCGAAGCCGGCAATTCCTTCCCGGCTTATACCCTGGCCAACAGCCAGCGCCAGGCCGCCGAACTGATCGCCCGTCCGCTCTCGTCCTCCAGGACGGCTGACTTCGTGGCCATCGCCCAGGCTTCGCTGGATGCCCAGCGCGACATCGAGCGCACCCAGGTCGGCGACTTCGATACCTTCGTGGCCGCCTACCGGGCCAGTACCCTGGGCAATATCGCCATCTGACACCGGACCTTCCGCTTCATTTATGGTGTGCAATGCCTGAACGATAGGCAAAATGGCAACGCCTCGTCCCTCGACGAGGCGTTTTTGCTTGTCGGCCGGAAAGGCAGGTCATTGCTGCCTTGGCAATTCTTTCCGTTCACTTTTATGGTGCGAAAAATGCTGTTTGAGGCTCTGCCGGCAGCCTTTGCGGCATTGCAAACAGGGCAAGAAACCCTCGCTCACAGCGGCATATAGTAAAAATACGAGGCCCTGGAAGCCCCTATTCATGCCGCTTTGCAGCATATTTTCGCATTATGAAATTGATTATCGTAATTTGAAAATCAAAAATTCCCTGATAAAATTCGTCGTCCACACGGCTGGAAGACCGTACATTTAAGCCTGTTTCGCCTCCAACGCCTTGCCCCACGGGCCGGGAAGGATTGCAGCACAGGCAACACATGGCGCTTTTCCTGCAACACCTGCCGGCGGCATTGCGTACCGAATGAACCGACCGACCCGCCTGGTCCACCCGACCGGACGGATCTCTCAACAACCAGGAGACATGACATGTCAGCCCAAATCGATCAAGTTCTGGCGCAGGCCGCCAACGATCCCGATGTGATGGAAACCCAGGAGTGGCTTGACGCCCTCGAAGCCGTGATCGAAAAGGAAGGCCCGGACCGCGCCCACTACCTGATGGAACGCATGGTCGATCTGGCGCGCCGCCGTGGTGCCCACATCCCCTTCTCCAGCAACACGGCCTACGTCAACACCATTCCGGCCGACCAGGGCGAGCACTGCCCGGGCAACCTGGAATATGAAGAGCGCCTGCGCTCCTGGATGCGCTGGAACGCCATGGCCATGGTGGTCAAGGCCAACCGCGTGGATGGCGACCTGGGTGGCCACCTGTCTTCCTTCGCGTCGCTGGCCAACATGCTGGGCATCGGCTTCAACCACTTCTGGCACGCCCCGACCGAAGAGCACGGCGGCGACCTGCTGTACATCCAGGGCCACTCCTCGCCCGGCATCTACGCGCGCGCCTTCCTGGAAGGCCGCCTGACCGAAGACCAGCTGATCCACTTCCGCCGCGAAGCCGACGGTCATGGCCTGTCGTCCTACCCGCACCCCAAGCTGATGCCGGAATTCTGGCAGTTCCCGACCGTCTCGATGGGCCTGGGCCCCTTGATGGCGATCTACCAGGCACGCTTCCTGAAGTACCTGCACGCCCGTGGCATTGCCAAGACCGACAACCGCAAGGTCTGGGCCTTCTGTGGCGACGGCGAAATGGACGAGCCGGAATCGATGGGCGCCATCGGCATGGCCGGCCGTGAAAAGCTGAACAATCTGGTCATCGTGGTCAACTGCAACCTGCAGCGCCTGGACGGTCCGGTGCGCGGCAATGGCAAGATCATCCAGGAACTGGAGTCCGACTTCCGCGGCGCCGGCTGGAACGTGGTCAAGGTCATCTGGGGCAGCGGCTGGGACGAGCTGCTGGCCAAGGACAAGGACGGCATCCTGCAGAAGGTCATGATGGAAACCGTCGACGGCGAGTACCAGAACTACAAGGCCAAGGACGGCGCCTTCGTGCGCAAGCACTTCTTCGGCAAGCATCCCAAGCTGCTGGAAATGGTCTCCAAGATGTCGGATGACGACATCTGGCGCCTGACCCGCGGCGGGCATGACCCGCACAAGATCTACGCGGCCTTCAAGGTCGCCCAGGAATCGAAGGACCAGCCGACCGTGATCCTGGCCAAGTCCATCAAGGGCTATGGTTTCGGCAAGGCAGGCGAAGCGCGCAACACCGCGCACAACACCAAGAAACTGGACGACGAAGCCATCCGCGCCATGCGCGACCGCTTCCAGTTGCCGATCTCGGACGCCGAACTGCCCAACATCCCGTTCTTCAAACCGGCTGACGACGCGCCGGAAATGCAGTACCTGCACGAGCGCCGCAAGGCCCTGGGCGGCTATCTGCCGCAGCGCCGCGTCCACGCCGACGAAAAGCTGCCGGTGCCGGAACTGTCGGCCTTCCAGGCCATGCTGGAACCCACCGCCGAAGGCCGTGAGATCTCCACCACCGCCGCCTATTCGCGCGTGCTGACCGCACTGCTGCGCGACCCCAACCTGGGCCCGCGCGTGGTGCCCATCATGGTCGACGAGTCCCGTACCTTCGGTATGGAAGGCCTGTTCCGCCAGATCGGCATCTTCAGCCAGGTCGGCCAGCTGTACGAACCGGTCGACAAGGACCAGGTGATGTACTACCGCGAAGACAAGGCCGGCCAGATCCTGCAGGAAGGCATCAACGAAGCCGGTGGCATGAGCTCGTGGATCGCTGCGGCGACCTCGTACTCGACCAACAATCGCGTGATGATTCCGTTCTACACCTACTACTCCATGTTCGGTCTGCAGCGTATCGGCGACCTGGCATGGGCAGCCGGTGACATGCGTGCGCGCGGCTTCCTGATCGGCGGCACCGCCGGCCGTACCACCCTGAACGGTGAAGGCCTGCAGCACGAAGACGGCCACAGCCACGTGTTCGCCTCGGCGATCCCGAACTGCATTCCCTACGACCCGACCTTCGCCCACGAAGTCGCCGTGATCATCCATGACGGCCTGCGCCGCATGGTGGCCAACCAGGAAGACGTGTTCTACTACATCACCGTGATGAACGAGAACTACGGCCACCCTGGCATCAAGCCGGGCCAGGAAGAGGGCATCATCAAGGGCCTGTACCTGTTGAACGAAGGCGGCAAGGAAAACAAGCTGCGCGTGCAACTGCTGGGTTCGGGCACCATCCTGCGCGAAGTCATCGCTGCGGCCGACCTGCTGCGCGATGACTGGAAGGTCGACGCCGACGTCTGGTCCGCACCGTCCTTCACCCTGCTGGCCCGCGATGGCCAGGACGTGGAGCGCTGGAACATGCTGCACCCGGCCGAGGCCCCGAAGAAGAGCTACTTCGAGCAATCGCTGGAAGGCAGCGAAGGCCCGATCGTGGTCTCCACCGACTACATGCGCACCTACGCCGAGCAGGTTCGCGCCTTCGTGCCGAAGGGTCGCTCCTACAAGGTGCTGGGCACCGACGGCTACGGCCGTTCGGACACCCGCGCCAAGCTGCGTGAGTTCTTCGAAGTGAACCGTTACTTCGTGACCGTGGCCGCCCTGAAGTCGCTGGCCGATGAAGGCAAGATCAAG
Source organism: Herbaspirillum sp. Her4 (assembly GCF_057961335.1). NCBI lineage: Bacteria > Pseudomonadati > Pseudomonadota > Betaproteobacteria > Burkholderiales > Oxalobacteraceae > Herbaspirillum > Herbaspirillum sp. Her4. Next base: position 2,737,569 of record NZ_CM176330.1, read on the forward strand.
CCGGAAGTGGTGGCGCAAGCCATCGCCAAATACGGCATTGATCCGAACAAGCCGAACCCGGTGACCCTGTAAGGACTGCCTGACCGACCATCCCCGCCTCAGCCTGCTGATCGCGGGGATGTGTCGTGTCTGGAACTGCCACCCCAACGGGGAGGTCCGCTGCTCAGGCAGCACCTGCCCCAAGCGAATACTTCTCCCGGCCCAGTGCCTGGGAACAGAACAACGGAGCGCATCAGATGAGTCAAGTCGAAGTAAAAGTCCCGGACATCGGCGATTTCAAGGAAGTCGAAGTCATTGAGGTGATGGTCAAGGTCGGCGACACGATCAAGGTCGACCAGTCGCTGATCACGGTTGAATCCGACAAGGCCAGCATGGAAATCCCGTCCAGCCAGGCCGGCGTGGTCAAGGAAATCAAGGTCAAGGTCGGTGACAAGGTCGCTGAAGGTTCGCTGCTGGTGATCGTCGAAGGCGAGGGCGCTGCGGCTGCCCCTGCCGCCGCACCGCAAGCGGCCGCCGCTGCACCGGCAGCCGCGCAGGCTTCCGCACCTGCACCTGCTCCGGCTGCGGCGCCTGCCGCCGCCGGTGGAGGCACCATCGAGATCGAAGTCCCTGATATCGGTGACTTCAAGGAAGTGGAAGTCATCGAAGTCATGGTCAAGGTCGGCGACACCGTCAAGGCCGAGCAATCCCTGCTGACCGTGGAATCCGACAAGGCCAGCATGGAGATCCCCTCCAGCCACGCCGGCGTCATCAAGGAACTGAAGATCAAGCTGGGTGACAAGGTCGCCAAGGGCAGCATCATCGCCACCATCGAAGCTGCAGGTGGCGCGCCGGCTGCTGCCGCCGCTCCTGCCGCCGCCGCTGCACCTGCAGCCGCGCCGGCCGCTGCACCGGCTCCTGCTGCAGCACCCGCGCCGGCCGCTGCCGCCGTGCCCGCCATCGCTACCGCTTCGGCCACCAGCACCGGCGGCAAGGCCCACGCTTCGCCTTCCGTGCGCAAGTTCGCCCGCGAACTGGGCGTGGATCTGTCGCGCGTGCCGGCTACCGGTCCCAAGGGCCGCATCCTGCAATTGGACGTGCAGAACTTCGTCAAGGGCGTCATGGCCGGTTCCACCTCGGTGGCCGCTGCCGCACCGGCGACCAATGGCAGCGGCTCGGGCATGAACCTGTTGCCGTGGCCGTCGCTGGACTTCAGCAAGTTCGGTGAAACCGAACTGCAACCGCTGTCGCGCATCAAGAAGATCAGCGGCCCCAACCTGCATCGCAACTGGGTCATGATTCCCCACGTGACGCAGTTCGACGAAGCCGACGTGACCGAGCTGGAAGAATTCCGCAAGACCTCCAACGATGCCTTCGCCAAGGCCAAGTCGCCGGTCAAGCTGACCATGCTGGCGTTCGTCATCAAGGCCAGCGTCTCGGCCCTGAAGAAATTCCCGGCCTTCAATGCGTCCCTGGACGAGAAGGGCGAGAACCTGATCCTGAAGAAGTACTACAACATCGGCTTCGCCGCCGATACCCCGAATGGCCTGGTGGTGCCGGTCATCAAGAACGCCGACCAGAAGAGCATCGGCCAGATCGCTACCGAAATGGGCGAACTGTCCGCACAAGCCCGCGACGGCAAGTTGAAGCCCGCCGACATGCAAGGCGCGACCTTCACCATCTCCTCGCTGGGTGGCATTGGCGGTACCGCCTTCACGCCCATCATCAATGCGCCGGAAGTGGCCATCCTGGGCCTGTCCAAGTCGATCACCAAGCCGGTGTGGGATGGCAAGCAGTTCGTGCCGCGCCTGATGCTGCCGACCTCGCTGTCCTATGACCACCGCGTCATCGACGGCGCCATGGGCGCGCGCTTCTCGGCTTATCTGGCCGACGTGCTGGGCGATCTGCGCAAGTCGCTCCTCTAAGCCACCACCGAACATTACGGAGTCAGGACAATGAGTCTCTCTGAAGTCAAGGTCCCCGATATCGGGGATTTCAAGGAAGTCGAAGTCATCGAGGTGATGGTCAAGGTCGGCGACACCATCAAGGTGGATCAGTCGCTGATCACCGTCGAATCCGACAAGGCCAGCATGGAAATCCCGTCCAGCCAGGCCGGCGTGGTCAAGGAAGTGAAGGTCAAGGTCGGTAACAAGGTCGCCGAAGGCTCGCTGCTGTTGCTGGTGGAAGCCGCTGGTGAAGCGGCTGCCGCACCGGCACCGGCCGCTGCGCCCGCTCCGGCTGCCGCGCCTGCTGCTGCTGCGCCCGCCCCACCGGCGGCTGCACCGGCCGCTGCCAGCTTCGGCGGCAGCGCCGACGTGCAGTGCGACGTGATGGTGCTCGGTGGTGGTCCTGGCGGTTACTCGGCTGCCTTCCGCGCGGCCGATCTGGGCCTCAATACCGTCATCGTCGAGCGCGATGCCACCTTGGGTGGCGTCTGCCTCAATGTCGGCTGCATCCCCTCCAAGGCCCTGCTGCACGTGGCGGCCGTGATCGACGAGACCGCCGCCATGGCCTCGCACGGCGTGAGCTTCGGCAAGCCCGAGATCGACATCGACAAGCTGCGCGCCTACAAGGACAAGGTCATCGGCACCATGACCGGTGGCCTGGCCGGCATGGCCAAGGCGCGCAAGGTGCAGGTGGTCCGTGGTGACGGCCAGTTCGCCGGCCCCAACCACATCGAAGTCACCGCTGAAGACGGCAGCAAGAAGGTGGTGCAGTTCAAGCACGCCATCATCGCCGCCGGTTCGTCCGTGGTGAACCTGCCGTTCGTACCGCAGGATCCGCGCATCGTCGACTCGACCGGCGCGCTGGAACTGCGCCAGGTGCCCAAGCGCATGCTGGTCATCGGCGGCGGCATCATCGGCCTGGAAATGGCCACCGTCTATTCCACACTGGGCGCGCGCATCGACGTGGTCGAGATGATGGACGGCCTGATGCAAGGCGCGGACCGCGACATGGTCAAGGTCTGGCAGAAGTTCAACGAGAAGCGCTTCGACAACGTCATGGTCAAGACCAAGACCGTGGCCGTGGAAGCCCTGCCGGAAGGCATCAAGGTCACGTTCGAAGCCGCTGAAGCCGGTGCGACTGCACCCGAGCCGCAACTGTACGACCTGGTGCTGGTGGCCGTGGGCCGCAGCCCGAACGGCAAGAAGCTGTCGGCCGACAAGGCGGGCGTGATCGTCTCCGATCGCGGCTTCATCGCCGTGGACAAGCAGATGCGCACCAACGTGCCGCACATCTTCGCCATCGGCGACCTGGTGGGCCAGCCCATGCTGGCGCACAAGGCGGTGCATGAAGGCCACGTGGCCGCTGAAGCGATTGCCGGCGAGAAGAGCTTCTTCGATGCCAGCGTGATCCCCTCGGTGGCTTATACCGATCCGGAAGTGGCATGGGTCGGCGTGACCGAAGACGAAGCCAAGGCCAAGGGCATCAAGATCGAGAAGGGCCACTTCCCGTGGGCCGCTTCCGGTCGCGCCGTGGCCAATGGCCGTTCGGAAGGCTTCACCAAGCTGCTCTTTGATGCCGAGACCCATCGCATCATCGGTGGCGGCATCGTCGGTACGCACGCAGGCGACATGATCGGCGAAGTGGCGCTGGCCATCGAGATGGGCGCGGACGCCGTCGATATCGGCAAGACCATCCACCCGCACCCGACCCTGGGTGAATCGCTGGGCATGGCCGCTGAAGTCGCCGAAGGGCATTGCACGGACTTGCCGCCGCAGCGCAAGAAGTAATCTTCCGGTCCCTGCCCGCTGCATGGCAGGGATGGAGGACGAACAAGGACAACGGCGAACCTTCGGGTTCGCCGTTTGTCTTTTCCAGGTCCGTCTTCTTCCTCTTCAGCCACCCTTGCCAACGGGCCTGTTCATGTCCAAGTCGCTTCGCGATCTCTTCATTGCCCCGCCCCGCCCGGAGATGCTGCCCGCTGCGCCCGCGCCGGATACGACACCTCATCTCAAGCGCGCCCGCCGCGTAATCCAGGCTGGCTGGCTATTGTTCATGGTCTCGCTGGTAGTACCCGTGCTCGGTACCGAACCGGGGGCGCTGGCCTTCGTCTATTCGCTCATGATGCCGTTCTTCCTGCTTGAAAAACCCAGTTGGCTGGGGCTGGCGATGTCTTTCTACAGCGTCGTCAACCTCGGCCTGATCTTCTCTCTGCTCATTTCGTTCAGTGAGAAGTTGCTGGCCCGGCCAGCAAGCTCGGTCTTCTTTGTCCTTGTGGCACTGGACACCATGTGGATTCCCTTCACGCCTGAACAGGAATTCGCCCAGCGACCGGCCTTCTGGTTCTGGAGCGCCTCTGCCGTGGTGGTCGCCATCGGCATGAACATGGCGCGCCTGAAAGAAAAAGCCCACCAGGCTGCGGAAGCGCAGCACCAGCGGGCCAGGGATACAACTTAGCGTGTGTTAATTTCAGGCCGGGCTGAGCAGTGCCATACCCGGTTGAATCACCTTCTCGCGCGATGCAGGCACGGCAGGCTGAGCCTGTTCCAGCCGGAACACCGATACGGCATCCCGCAGACTGTCAGCCTGTTGCGCCATGGATTGCGCCGCACTGGCCGACTCTTCCACCAGCGCCGCATTCTGCTGCGTCACTTCATCCATTTGCGAGATGGCGATGTTGATCTGGCTGATCCCCGAACTCTGTTCGCTGGAGGCGGCCGTGATCTCGCTCATGAGGTCGTTGACCTGCTGGATCGATTGCACCACCTGATCCATGGTCTGGCCAGCTTCATCGACCAGTTTCTGGCCAGCTTCCACATGTTCCACCGACGACTCGATCAGGCCACGGATTTCCTTGGCCGCCGAGGCGCTGCGCTGGGCCAGCGAGCGCACTTCGCTGGCGACCACCGCGAAGCCGCGTCCCTGCTCACCGGCGCGCGCCGCTTCCACCGCGGCGTTCAAGGCCAGGATATTGGTCTGGAAGGCGATGCCCTCCACGGTGGAAATGATCTCCGTGATCTTGTAGGCACTTTGCGAAATATCCTTCATGGTATCGACCACGCGTTCCACCACTTCGCCTCCCTTCTGCGCGTGCAGCGAGGCCGCGCGCGCCAGCTGGTTGCCCTGGCCGGCGTTCTGGGTGTTCTGCTCGACGGTGGAGGTGATCTCTTCCATGCTGGAGGCGGTCTCTTCCAGCGAAGCCGCCTGCTCTTCGGTACGGCGTGACAGATCCAGATTGCCCACCGCGATCTGGCCGGCGGCAGTGGAAATCGATTCGGCGGATCGCTTGATGCCGTCGACGATGCTGGTGAGCTGGGCACGCATGTTGTCGAGAGAGGCCATCAGGCTGTGCTGGTCGCCCTTGGCCAGCGGGATGCTCACCGCCAGGTTGCCCTGGGCGATCTGCGCCGCCAGGACCTGGGCATCGGCCGGTTCGCCACCCAGCTGGCGCAGGACACTGCGCACGATCAGGAAGGCTGCGCCCAAGGCCAGCAGCACCGAGCCAGCCACCAGGGTCCAGATGGTCGTGGCGATGCGTTGATAGGTCGTTTCGGCATCGGCGGCGGCCTGATCGTTGAGATCATCTTCCAGGCGGCCCAGCGCATCGAGGTTGTCCAGCCACTTGGCCTGCACCGGACGAATCTTCTGGACCAGCAGGTTGATCAGATCAGTGGTCTTGTTCTCCTGGGCCAGAGTGACGGCCTGTTTCAGCAGCGGCTCGGTATCGGCGGCGTTTTGCGCGATCTGATCAAAGAACTCACGTTCCTTGCGGGAGGTATCCGGCGCGTCAAAGAGCTTGCGCAGCTTGTCGCGAGCTTCCTGATAGCTTTTTTCCTGCACCTTGATGCGTTCGATTTCTGCGGACACCAGCGCCGGATCCTGGAACAGGGCGATGTTGCGGATGGCCAGAGCACGAATACGCACGCTGTTGTTCATGACGTCCGCCAGAGCACCTTGCTGGTTGTTGGCGACGATGTTGCTTAGATTGCTCTTGACCGTGGACAAGCCCCACATGCCCACCAGCGAGATGACGAGCAGCAGGACGATGACGCCGGCAAAACCTAACGCCAGGCGAGTGGATACCTTCAGTTTGTTCATGAAAAAGCCCCTGTGTATGAAATGTGCTGCCGATTGGGTTGCAACCCCCCTTCAGGCCTGCCGTGGCTGTTGTCGCCTTGTGCAGGTTTTGTGACTTTTCCCATATATAAGTGATGCAAAATAGCTTTTCACCATGTTGGTGCGGTGGTTTTGAGCCAATTGCATGGTTTATTGCCATCAATTTCTTCAATTTTGAAACGATTGCACGGGTGTTGTAACGCTATTGAGTAAGCTCAGCCAGAAAAGATCCATCAGGATGTGATTATTTTTCTCTGACACAAGTGCGATCCGTTCTCCTGTGCGAGGCGATTGCCAGCGCAGCGAAGAGGGCGTCGCATCGCTACCACAAGAGCCACGACGGTGCGAAGCCTGCACCCTACGCAGGCGAAGGAGGGAGATTTCGGGGCGAATTTGCTGCTTGCCCCGAAATGACAGCGCTCAGATGCTGCCTCCACTGCTGGTACGCGAATTGCTTAATTGTTTAAAGCGGTTTCTATATAAATCAGTAGTTCATATATGGAACAAAATAAGTTATTCGGCGCCGAGATATCTGCTATATTGGCGTTGAATATCTCTCATATATAAATTGCGGTTTCATATATGGAACAATATGGTGCCCGGCAGGAGGCACCCGTCCACCAGTGACGGCAGCCGGGAAGACTAGCCGGGGCGCACTCGCGCGCTGGGGCAATCAGCAGAGGCAACATGATCGAAATCGAATTCCGCAAGGTCGGCAAGAGCTTTGTCGATCGCCAGACAGCGCAAGCGCGCGCTGCCGTCACCAACGTCAACCTCTCCATCAAGAGTGGCGAAGTGGTCTCCATCATCGGACCCTCGGGCTGTGGCAAGAGCACCCTGCTCAACATGGGGGCCGGGCTGTATCTGCCGAGTGAGGGCGAAGTCTTCGTTGGCGGCGAGAAGGTCATCAAGCCGGTGCGCAAGGTGGCCTTCATGCTGCAGAAAGACCTTCTCATGCCCTGGCGCAATATTCGCGCCAACGTCACCCTGGGTCTGGAGATTGACGGCATGCGCGAGGCCGAGCGCCGCCGCGTTGCCGACGAGTTGCTGGCCAAGTGCCACCTCAAGGGGTTTGAGGAGCATTACCCCTACCAGCTCTCCGGCGGCATGCGTCAGCGTGCCGCTCTGGCACGAACGCTGGCGGTGGATCCGCAGGTATTGCTGCTGGACGAGCCTTTCTCGGCGCTGGATGCGCAGACCAAGATGGTGCTGCAGCAGGACCTGGCCAAGATGCTCTATGAAAAGAAGAAGACTGCGCTTTTCATCACCCATGACCTGGTGGAAGCCATCGCGCTGTCGGATCGCCTGCTGGTCATGAGCGAACGTCCCGGCACCATCGTCGAGGAAATCGAGGTCAACCTGCCGTTCCGCGACAACCCGCTGGAGCGCCGCAAGCTGCCCGAGATCGGCCCCTTGCAGGGACGCCTGATGGAACTGCTCAAGGTGGGCAAGGAAACCGCCGAACTCCACTGATTCACGCTGCATCTTCACCCGTCTTCACCCCGTCAACAGAGAGACCTCAAGGGAGAGCCTGAAACATGAAGAACCTGTTTGCATCCGCCACCAGTGCACTTGCCCTGGTCGCTGCCGTCGGCGCGTTCGTCGTCCCGGCGATGGCCCAAGCGGCACCGGAAGAAGTGACCTACCTGCTGCCCGCTCCACCGAATTCACCGGCCTTCGCGCCCTGGGTACTGGCACAGCACAAGGGCTATTACGCCGATGAGAACCTCAAGGTCAGTTTCATCGTCGCCAAGGGCGGCGTCGATGTGGCCAAGCAGATCGGTGCCGGCAATGCCGTCATTGGTGGCGCCATCGGTGATACCCCCATCGTGGTGCGGGCCAATGGCATTCCGGTGAAGGCCATCGCGGTACTGGGGGCCGGTTCGGTGACCATGGTGGCGGCCAATCCGGCTGAGGGCATCAAGACCCTGAAGGATCTGAAGGGCAAGACCGTCACCGTCATGTCCTATACCGATACGACCTATTACGCTTTTCTCGGCAGCCTCAAGACGGCCGGCCTGTCCAAGACTGACGTGCAGATCCAGGCGGCCGGCCCCTCCGGCGTGTGGCAGCTTTATACGTCCGGCAAGTCGCAGGGCTTTGCAGGCGTACCCGACTGGGTGGTCAATGCCACTGATGCCGGCGCAAAACTGGAGTTGCTGGACAACGGTGGCTTCAAGAGCATGGCACAAGCCATTCTGGCCTCCGATGACACCATCAAGAAAAACCCGGAACTGTTGAAGCGGCTGGTGCGTGCCACCCTGCGCGGCATGCAGGACATCATGAAAGATCCGAAGGCCGCAGCCGATGACTACGTCGCCGCGCTGCCCACCTACAAGGGCAAGGAGGCCAGCATCCAGACTACCTTCGAGATGTACAACAAGTATGTCTATGCCAGCCAGAAAACCTTGGGCCAGATTGATCCCTCACGCATGGACGCGGTACAGAAGTTCTACGTCAGCGAAGGCATCGTGAGCAAGGCGACACCGGTCAATGAACTCTTCACCAACCAGTTCGTGGGAGTGGCCAAGTAATCATGAACACCACGACAGCCAAAGACCTGACCATGTCCAGTTCCGAGCCATCCGCAGCCGCTCCTTCCCGTCCGCGCCGCCAGTTCCTGAGCGGTAAGGCGCAGACCGTGTGCGGTAGCCTGGTGCTGCTGGTGCTCTTCATCGCCGCCTGGCAATGGGGCCCCGGCATGCTCGGCATGCCGGAATACATCCTTCCCAACTTCATGCAGGTGGTGCGTGAAGGCGTGGTGATGTGGAACAACGCGCAGCTGCTGCAGCACTTCGGCATCACTGCCATGGAAGTCGTGTTCGGTTTCCTCTTCGGGGCCCTGCTGGGGCTGGCAGTAGGGGTGGCGCTGGGCTTGTCGCCGCGTGCCGAGGCGATGCTCTCGCCTTACATCCTGGCACTGCAGATTGCACCCAAGGTGGCGTTTGCGCCGCTGTTCGTGATGTGGCTGGGCTACACCATCTATCCCAAGATCATCGTGGCGGTATTGATCGTGTTCTTCCCCATCATGATCAATGTGCTCTCGGCAATCCGTACCGTCGACCCGGACATGGTCAACCTGGTGCGCACGCTCAACGCCGGCCGCTGGCAGATCTTCCATCTGGTCGAGTTCCGTTCGGCGCTGCCGGCCCTGTTCTCCGGCTTGCGCATCGCCTCCACGCTGTCAGTGATCGGCGTGACCGTCGGCGAGCTGGTTGGAGGCAATCAGGGGCTGGGCTATCTGCTGGTCGATGGCGAAGGGCAGGGCAATACAGCTGCCGTGTTCGTCTCCATCGTCGCATTGACGCTTATCGGTGTGGTCACCTACGGGGCCGTGGTGTGGGCCGAACGCAAGGTGCTGCACTACCTGCCCAAGGCCAATACCAGCACCGTCTGATATTGAGTGCGATTTTCCGATCGGTAACAGGAGCATGAACATGTCAGCAACAAGTACGGCGACTCTTCTGGCAGGACGACGCATTCTGGTCACGGGCGCGGCACGCGGCCTCGGCCTGGCGTTCGTCGAGGCCATCGCCGCTGCCGGTGCCAGAGTGGCCATGGCCGATATCCTGCAGGACACGCTGGCAGCATCGGTGTCGACGCTGCAGCAGCGCGGCCTGGCGGTCGAAGGTTTTTCACTGGATCTGGCCGATCCTGCCTCAGTGCAGTCCTGTGCACAGGCTGCCATCGCCTGGATGGGCGGGCTCGATGGCCTGGTCAACAACGCCGCCATTACCAATTCCGGTGGCAAGAGCAGCGAGCAACTGGCGCTGGAAATGTGGGATCGCGTCATGGATGTCAACGTGCGCGGCACCTGGCTCATGACCAATGCCTGCCTGCCGGCACTGCGGACCTCGGGGCGCGGCGCGATCGTCAACCTGTCCTCGGATACGCCGTTGTGGGGGGCGCCGAACCTGCTGGCCTATGTGGCCAGCAAGAGTGCAGTCATCGGCATGACCCGTTCGCTGGCGCGTGAAGTCGGTGCCGACAACATCACCGTCAATGCCGTGGCGCCCGGGCTGACGCTGGTGGAGGCCACTGAGTATGTGCCGCAGGCGCGCCACCAGCATTACCTGGAGGGCCGTGCCCTGCAGCGTGATCAGTTGCCCGAGGACGTATGCGGTGCCGTCGTCTTCGCGCTGTCGGATATGGCGCGTTTCTTTACCGGCCAGGTGATGGCCGTCAATGGTGGCTTCGTGATGCATTGAAGCGGCCTGTATGGCAAGTCAACTCCGTGCAACCGGATCAATTCAGGACCAATTCAAGGAGAAAAGTATGACCGATATGTCCGAGCAGGAAAACATGGGCCGCAGCTGGGATCGCCCGGCAGGGGCCAGCTTCGCCGACTGGATGGAATCGCGCGTGGCGCGTCTGTCGACCCGCAAGTACGACTGGAACGCGCTGAAGTTCCAGGCCGACTACGACCCCAAGTACCGCCGCGCACAGATGCGCTACATCGGCACCGGCGGCACCGGCGTGGCGCACGATGCCAACGTGATTCCGTCGGAGCACTTCACCTTCTCGACCATGATCATTCCGGCCGGCCACGAAGGTCCGTCGCACCTGCATGTGGATGTCGAAGAGGTGTTCTTCGTGTTGCGCGGCAAGCTCAAGCTGGTGCTTGAAAAGGACGGTGAACGCTTCGAAACCATCCTCACCGACCGCGACGTTGTTTCGGTACCGCCGGGCGTGTATCGCGAGGAAATCAACATCGGTGACGAAGATGCGCTGATGTGCGTGATGCTGGGGGCCAAGAAGCCTCTCACGCCGACCTATCCGCCCGAACATCCGCTGACCTCGGTCAAGCGCTGATCGTCCCGGGAGCGAGCATGTCCGCCATCTTGCCCGCCGGGGCCGCCACGTCATGCGAGGCGCTGTCCGCGTCGCTGGTACTGCTCGATCGCCATTTCCCCGAGCAGCGCGTGGCGTTGCCCGATGGGCAGGTCAGTTATCGCAGCGCTGGCCGCAGCGACCGCGATCAGGTGGTGGTGCTGCTGCACGGCATCAGCTCCGGCGCGGCATCCTGGCTGCATATGGCATTGGCGCTGGCGAACGACGCCCGCGTGATCGCCTGGAATGCGCCCGGTTATGGCAGCTCCACAGCGCTGCCGATGGCCATGCCCAGGGCCAGCGATTACGCGGCGCGCCTGCAGCAGATGCTGGCGGCGCTGGAGATCAGCCAATGCGTGCTGGTCGGCCACTCGCTCGGGGCCTTGATGGCCGCAGCCTATCTGGCTCGAGGTGATGGCCGCGCCACACGCACGCTGCTGGCCGACCCGGCCCTCGGCTATGGCGGGGCAGGGCAGCAAGAGCGGTCAGTACAGGTTCGCCAGGAGCGCCTGGGCGCATTGCAGCGGCTCGGTGTGGCTGGCCTGGCCGCGCAGCGTACGCGTCTGCTGTCGATGCAGGCCAGTGATGAACAGCACGCCTGGGTGCGCTGGAACATGCAGCGGCTCGATGTGGCGGGTTATACCCAGGCGGTGCACTTGTTGTGCGGTGACGATATCGCGACTTATTTGCAGGCAGCGCCACGACGGGGGCTGTCGGTGGCCTGCGGCGCAGAAGACATTGTCACCACCCCGCAGGCCAGTGAAGGGCTGGCCCGGCAATTTGAAATTCCCTTTCAATTGGTGGACGGCGCCGGCCATGCCTGTTATATCGAGCAGCCGTTGTCCTTTGCCGCGCTGGTGCGCGCGCAATTCACCTCAACCAACCAGAACAGATAATCATCATGAACAAACCAGTGATGCCAGAAGAAGAGTCGCAAGACAAGTACTCCGTCCCCGGCCTGGAACGCGGCCTGCGCCTGCTGTGCGAATTCAGCCGCCAGGACAAGACCCTTTCCGCTCCCGAGCTGGCGCGGCGCCTGGATATTCCACGCTCCACCGTGTTCCGCCTGCTGGCCACGCTGGAACGCATGGGCTTCGTCGAACGGGCCGATGGCGGCCGCGACTATCGTCTGGGCATGTCGGTGCTGCGCCTCGGCTTTGAATACCTGGCATCGCTGGAACTGACCGAGATCGGCCGTCCGCTGCTGGACCGCCTGCGCGACGAGATCGGCTATTCCTGCAACCTCGTGGTACGCGATGGCCGCTCCATCGTCTATGTCGCCAAGTCGGTCACCCAGACCGCCTTCACCAGTCACGTCAACGTCGGTACCCGTCTGCCGGCGCATGCTACCGTGCTGGGCCGCGTACTGCTGGAAGACCTGACCCTGCCGCAACTGCGCACCCTGTATCCGGAAGAACACCTGGAAGTCTTCTCCAGCAATACGCCCAAGACCGTAGTGGAACTGTTCGACATGGTGCAGGCCGACAAGGAGCGTGGCTTCGTGTTGCAGGAAGGTTTTTTCGAAACCAGCATTTCCACCGTGGCGGCTCCCGTACGCGATCACTCCGGCCATGTTGTGGCCGCCCTGGGTGCCACCATTCCGTCGCCGCATATCGACGCCAGCCAGCTCGATGTGATCGTGTCCCGCGTACGCGAGACCGCTGCCGAACTCTCGCGTCTGCTCGACCATGCACCGGAGCGTGGGGCCAAGGTCGTCAACATGTGGCGAGGCTGAGATGGCGATGACTTCTCTCCAGGGCAAGGTGGCGGTGGTCACCGGCGGTTCCTCCGGGATCGGCTTGGCCACCGTGGAACTCTTGCTGGAAGCGGGTGCAGCGGTGGCCTTCTGTGGTCGCGACGGTGAGCGTCTGCAGCATGCCGAAGCTGCGCTGCGCGAACGGTATCCCGCGGCGCGGTTGTACAGCGCGCCCTGCGACGTACTGGTGCAGGAGCAAGTGCGGGCCTTTGCCGCCTCGGTGGAAAACACGCTGGGCCCGGTTTCCATGCTGGTCAACAATGCTGGTCAGGGTCGCGTCTCGACTTTTGCCGACACCCCAGACGAGGCCTGGAGCGAAGAGCTGCATCTCAAATTCTTTTCGGTGATTTATCCGACGCGTGCCTTCCTGCCGCAACTGCAGGCCATGAGTGCGCAGCATGGCGATGCCGCCATCGTATGCGTCAACTCGCTGCTGGCGACCCAACCTGAGCCGCACATGGTGGCCACATCGGCCGCCCGCGCCGGCGTGCACAACCTGGTACGTTCGCTGGCCACCGAACTGGCCTGCGGGGAGGCCGCCCGTGTGCGCGTCAACGGCATCCTGATCGGGCTGGTGGAATCGGGCCAATGGCGCCGCCGCTACGCCGCTCGTGGTCCGGAGCTGCAGGACCAGAGCTGGGCCCGGTGGACCGCTGCGCTGGCCGCAAGAAAACAGATCCAACTTGGCCGTCTCGGCCTTCCCCGGGAAGCTGCGCAGGCGATCGTATTCCTCGCCACGCCGCTTTCCTCGTACACCACAGGCAGCCATATCGATGTTTCAGGAGGACTTTCCCGCCATGCCTAATACCCAACCCAAAGTCACCGTCGGCTGCGCGATCGCGGCTTTCCTCGAACAGTGCGGCGTCAAGGCTGCCTTCGGTGTGATCTCGATCCACAACATGCCCATCCTCGATGCCTTCGGCGAGCGCGGCAAGATCCGTTTCATCCCGGCGCGCGGTGAGGCCGGCGGTGCCAACATGGCCGATGCCTATGCACGTACCACGGGCGGACTGGGCGTCTGCCTGACCTCGACCGGTACTGCCGCCGGCAATGCCGCCGGTGCCATGGTCGAGGCGCTGACCGCCGGCACACCGCTGTTGCATCTGACCGGCCAGATCGAAACGCCTTATCTGGACCAGAGCCTGGCGTACATCCATGAAGCCCCGGACCAGTTGAGCATGCTCAAGGCGATCTCGAAGGCGGCCTTCCGCATCCGCAGCGTCGAGACGGCCATCAGCACCATCAAGCTGGCCGTGCAGACCGCATTGACGCCGCCCATGGGGCCGGTCTCGGTCGAGATTCCCATCGACATCCAGGCGGCCATGATCCCCCTGCCGATCAATCTGCAACCGCTGGCCATTCCGCAATGCGTACCGTCGGCGCGTGCGCTGGACGAACTGGCCGAGCGGCTGATGAAAGCCAAGCGCCCGCTGCTGTGGCTGGGCGGCGGTGCCCGTCACGCTGGAGCGCAGGTACAGCGTCTGCTGGCATTGGGTTTCGGTGTCGTGACCAGTACCCAGGGGCGAGGCATCGTGCCCGAGGATGATCCGCGCTCGCTGGGTGCCTTCAACCTGCACAAGCCGGTCGAGCAGTTCTACCAGAGCTGCGACGCCATGCTGGTGGTCGGTTCGCGTCTGCGCGGCAACGAAACGCTGAAATACGAACTCAAGCTGCCACGTCCCCTGTACCGGGTCGATGCCGATCCGGCGGCCGAGGGCCGCTGCTATACCAGCGACTATTTCGTCTGCGGAGATTCCGCGTTGGTGCTGGCGGGACTGGCGGATCGCCTGGCGGCACTCAAGGTCGATCCCGATTTCATGGGCGATCTCAAGAAGGCTCGTGACACGGCGGTGCATGGACTGGTCGATGGCCTCGGTCCCTACAGCGCGCTGGTGGAGCAACTGCAGCAGGCCGCCGGTCGCGAATTCAATTGGGTGCGCGACGTGACGGTCTCCAACAGCACCTGGGGCAACCGCCATCTGCGCATCTTCGATCCCCGCGCCGGCGTGCATGCGCTGGGTGGCGGCATCGGCCAGGGATTGGCCATGGGCATCGGTGCGGCCATCGGTGCGGCGGTCACCCAGTCCGGCAAGAAAACCTTCACGCTGGCCGGCGACGGCGGATTCATCCTCAACCTGGGCGAGCTGGCCACGGCCGTGCAGGAACAGGCCGACATGGTGATCGTACTGATGAACGACAAGGGCTATGGCGTCATCAAGAACATTCAGGATGCGCAATACGGCGGCCGTCGCCATTACGTGGACCTGCATACGCCTGATTATGCCGAGCTGTCCTCGGCGCTCAAGTTGCGACACAAACGCGTGGGCGATCTTGCCGAAGTCGCAGCCGGACTGGACGAGGCCTTGTCCTCCCCGGGGCCGTTCCTGCTGGAAATCGACATGCTGGCGATCGGCAGCTTCAAGACCGCTTTTGCCGGCCCGCCGGTCAACGAAAAGGAAAAGGCCGCTGCCGCGGCGGCGGCTGTCGTTGCGGCTGCCGCGACAGCGGCCACGGCCTGAGGAGAAAGGCATGCTGCACGTATCGATGATCGGATGCGGTGCCATTGGCGCAGGCGTCATGGAAATCCTCAAAAGCGATCCCGAGGTGGCGTTCGACATGGTGGTGGTGCCCGAGGCCCACATGGAGCGTGCCCGCAGCATCGTCTCCACGCTGGCACCCGCGGCGCAGGTAGTGTCGCGTCTGGGCGAGGAGCGTCCCGACCTGCTGATCGAATGCGCCGGCCACCAGGCCATCAGCGAACACATCATTCCGGCTCTCGAGCGCGGCATTGCCTGCATGGTGGTGTCCATCGGTGCCTTGTCCGAACCCGGTCTGGTCGACAAGCTGGAAGCCGCCGCCCGTGCCGGGCGCACGCAGGTGCAACTGCTGTCCGGCGCGATCGGTGCCATCGATGCGCTGGCCGCCGCCAAGATCGGCGGTCTGGATGCGGTGATCTACACCGGACGCAAGCCCCCTCAAGCCTGGAAAGACACGCCAGCAGAATCGGCCTTCAATCTGGACACGTTGCAGGAAGCCACGATGATCTTTGAAGGCAGCGCCCGCGAAGCCGCTCGCCTCTATCCCAAGAATGCCAATGTCGCGGCCACGCTGTCGCTGGCCGGGCTGGGGCTGGACCAGACACAGGTGCGGCTGTATGCCGATCCCGGCGTGAGCGAGAACATTCACCACGTGGATGCCAGCGGTGCCTTCGGCGGTTTCGAGCTGACCATGCGCGGCAAGCCGTTGGCCGCCAATCCCAAGACATCGGCGTTGACCGTCTACAGCGTGGTGCGTGCCCTGGGCAATCGCGCCCATGCGCTGTCGATCTGAACCGGGCCAGGAGAAGTTGACCATGTTGAATCTGAATGACATCCAGCCCATCTGCATTGCCGGCCAGTGGCGTCCGGGAGCCGGTGATCGCTATGCCACGCTCTATCCCGCCACCGGCGAAGCGGTGGCCAGCCTGCACGCGGCCAGCGTGGCCGATGTGGAGGAAGCCATCCTTGGTGCCGACCGTGCGTTTCGCACCAGTGGCTGGGCGCAGAAGAAACCGCACGAACGCGCTGCCGTGCTGTTTCGCGTGGCGCAGCTGATCCGCGAGAACGGCGAAGCGCTGGCGCAATTGCAGCGCCTGGATAATGGCAAGCCCATCAGCGAGACACGCAACCTGGTCGCCAGCGCTGCTGCCACCTTCCAGTTCTTTGCTGCTGCCTGCGAGACCCTGGAAGAATCGCTGACCCCCATGCGTGGCGACAACCTGACCATGAGCGTGCATGAGCCCATGGGCGTGGTGGCCGCCATTACGCCATGGAATTCGCCCATCGCCAGCGAAGCGCAGAAGATGGCACCGGCGCTGGCGGCTGGCAATGCGGTGGTGGTCAAGCCGGCGGAAGTCACGCCGCTGGCCGCGCTGGCGCTGGCACGTTTGTGCATCGAGGCCGGCGTACCCGCAGGCCTCATCAGCGTACTGCCGGGCAAGGGCTCGGTCATCGGGGATGCCATCACGCTGCATCCGCTGGTCAAGCGGGTTTCCTTCACTGGCGGCACCAGCACCGGCAAGCATATCGCCCACATCGCCGCCGACAAGATGATGCCGGTGTCGCTGGAGCTCGGTGGCAAGTCGCCGACCATGGTGTTCGAGGATGCTGACATTGATCATGCTGTCGCCGGCGTGCTCTACGGGATCTTCAGCAGTTCCGGCGAATCCTGCATTGCCGGTTCGCGCCTGTTCGTGGCGCGGTCCTTGCATGAACCGTTCATGGAGCGACTGGCGGCGGGTGCCGCTGGGCTGCGCGTGGGCGATCCGGCGGACGAACGCACCCAGATGGGGCCGCTGATCACCGCCCGTCATCGTGAGGGCATCGAGCGTTACGTCGATATGGGCGTCACCGATGGCGGCCGCATCCGCACCGGTGGCGTGCGTCCCAAGGGCCCCGCCTTCGAGCGTGGCTACTTCTATACGCCGACCATCATCGAGGGAGTGCGCAATGACCAGAGGATCTGTCAGGAAGAGATTTTCGGGCCGGTGCTGGTGGCCATGCCTTTCGATGATGAGGAGGATCTGATCCGGCAGGCCAACGATAGCGTCTACGCCCTGGCCGCGGGCATCTGGACCCGCGACTACAAGCGTGCCTGGCGCGTGGGCCGTGCGGTGCAGGCCGGCAATGTCTGGATCAACACCTACAAGCAGTTCTCGATCTCGA
Source organism: Herbaspirillum sp. Her4 (assembly GCF_057961335.1). NCBI lineage: Bacteria > Pseudomonadati > Pseudomonadota > Betaproteobacteria > Burkholderiales > Oxalobacteraceae > Herbaspirillum > Herbaspirillum sp. Her4. Next base: position 2,754,897 of record NZ_CM176330.1, read on the forward strand.
CCCCTTTCGGGGGTTGGCGCGACAGCGGCCTGGGCCGCGAGAAGGGACGGCTGGGCATCCTCCAATACATGGAGCAGAAAGCCATGTACTGGGGCCTGAACGAACAGCCGCTGCCCTGGGCCGGCTGAACACGCAATGGAGAATCACATGGACGTTTTGGGTATCGACGAAATCATCTACGGCGCAGACGACCTGCCGACCTGCCGCCGTTTCTTCCTCGACTGGGGCATGGTGCTGGAACAGGAGAGCGCAGCCGAGCTGGTCTTCGTATCGCAGAACGGCTGTCGCGTCATCGTGCGTGACAGCGCCGATCCCGGCCTGCCGCCGGCCATCGAGGCCGGTCCGACCCTGCGCGAAGTGGTGTGGGGCGTGTCCTCGGCGGCGGTGCTGGACAAGTTCGCCAGTCGCATCGGCGGTCTGCCCGGTTTCCTCAACGACGGCCGGCGCGTGGGCTGTACCGATCCCAACGGACTGGCGGTGCGTTTCCAGGTCTCGGTCAAGCGCGAGGTGGAGCTGCAATGCGCCCGTATGAACACCTGGAACGAGAAGAACCGCATCAACCAGCGCAGCCCCATCTACGAGCGCGCTGCGCCCATCGAAGTAGGACACGTGGTGTTCTTCGTCAAGGATGTGAAGGCCTGTGAAAAATTCTATTGCGAGCATTTCGGCTTCGTGCCCTCCGACCGTTATCCGGAACGCGGTGCCTTCCTGCGCTGCGCCGACGTCGGCGGCCATCACGACATCTTCCTGCTGCAACCGCCGGAGGCGCGCGCGGGCCTGAACCACGTGGCCTTCACGGTGCGCGACATCCATGAGGTCTTCGGTGGCGGGATGCACATGTCACGCCAGGGCTGGGACACGCAACTGGGGCCGGGCCGCCATCCGATCTCCTCGGCTTATTTCTGGTACTTCAAGAATCCGGCCGGTGGCCTCATCGAGTATTACGCCGACGAAGACCAGCTCGATGCGCACTGGGAACCACGCGACTTCGAACCCGGACCGACGGTGTTTGCCGAATGGGCCATCGATGGCGGCATCGACGGCAATACGCGGCGCCAGAAGAATGCCCAGGGACCGAGCGGCAAATTCCTCACCGACCGTGCGGCAGCGGACAAGTAAATCATTGACCAAAGGAGATCAACATGTCCTTCAAGATCGGAGTCCTCGGTGCCGGCATCGGCGGCCTCACGGCAGCCATTGCCCTGCAGCGTGCCGGACATGAGGTGGTGGTGTATGAGCAGTCACGCCAGTTCCTGCGCGTGGGTGCAGACATCAACCTGACGCCCAATGCGGTCCGCGCACTGGACGGGTTGGGCATCGGCGAGGCCGTGCGCCGGACCGCTGCACGTCCCACGCATCGCATCAGCCGCACCTGGAATAGCGGCGAGGAAACGTCGCGCTTGACCATGGGCGACACTGCCGAACAGAAATATGGCGCGCCGCAGCTGACCATCCATCGCGCCGATCTGCTGGCAGCGCTGGCCGGGGTGTTCCCGCTGGAGCAGGTGCGCTTTGCCAAGCGTGCTGAAGCAATCCGCGCGGAGGGCGATGGCATTGACCTGCACTTCACCGATGGCAGCACCGATCGCGTCGATGTGCTCATCGGCGGCGACGGTATCCATTCCGCCGTGCGCACCGCCATGTTCGGCGCGGAGAGCCCGCGCTTCACGGGTGTGGTGGCTTTCCGTGCCGTCGTGCCTGCAGCGAAAGTGGCCGGTGTCCCCAACCTGCAGGCCTTCACCAAATGGTGGGGACCGAACCCGGAAAGCCAGATCGTGACCTTCCCGTTGAATCGCGGCGAGGACATCTTCATCTTTGCCACGACCGCCCAGGAGAGCTGGCATCTGGAATCGTGGACCACACCGGGCAACGTGCAGGAACTGCGCGACAGCTATGCGGGCTTCCATCCCGACGCCATGGCGCTGCTGGACGCCTGCGACGAAGTGCTCAAGACCGCGCTCTATGAACGCGATCCGCTGCCGGCCTGGGCCAGGGGCAACATGGCCTTGCTGGGAGATGCCTGTCATCCCATGATGCCCTTCATGGCGCAGGGGGCCGGCATGGCCATCGAAGATGCCGTGGTGCTGGCACGCTGCCTGGCCACCGTGTCCGCCCTCGGCGACGTGGCCGCTGCTCTGCACCGATACGAGCAGTTGCGCATGGAGCGTGCCTCGACCATCCAGATCGGATCGCGCGGCAACAACTGGCTGCGCGCAGGCGGCAATGCCGACTGGGTCTATGGCTACGATGCCTGGCAGGTACCGCTGCAGCCGCAAGTTGCAGCCGTTGTTCCATGAGACAGGGCGTGCCAGTGAAACCGGAAGACCCCGCCGACACCATGCTGCTGACCATCGTCCTGAAGCATGACCAGTCCATGAATCTCGACCGGATTCAGGCCCACATGAAGACGATGGACTGGTGGGAGCGATTTCCTGTTGCCGGAACGCGCGTGGTGTCCTGGACCGTGGCCATGGGCCTGGGCCAGATCGTCACGCTGGCGCTGCCGCCAGCGCTGCTGCCGCAAGTCAATGTCGAGCTTGAACGCTCGGCCTGGGGCGTGTTCCGTACCGAGTGCTACCCCACTTACGATTTTGTTCCCGTGCGCGAGCGCATTCGCGAGCGCGTCAGAAATGGAGGCCAATGATGGTTGCAACTGTTACCGATGTCTATCTCAATCCGCACCAGGCGCGCCGCCGCCCGCCGACCCAGTTCGAAGATCTGCTGGGCGATTCCATCGAGCGCGCCTACGCCGCCGGAATCCACGAATTGAGCGCGCTGGTGGCGCATCTCAATCGTACCGGTCCGAGCTGTCCGTACAACGCCGGTGTCTGGACCGAAGCCAATTATCAGGAAGAGATCGCCCGCCTGGCCGCCTGACGGCGACCGCCAGCCCTTACAGGAGAGTACCCAAATGAGAACTGCTGCCCATGATCCCGTCGATGCCGTCCTGGCTGTCGGCCTGAAAGACCTGTGGTATCCCGTCTGCCCATCCGAGTTCGTGGCTGAGAAGCCGGTTTCGCTGCGCCGCCTGGGCAAGAAATTCGTGTTCTGGCGTGAGCCCTCGGGCAAGCTGCATGCGCTGGAAGATCACTGTCCGCATCGCGGTGCACCGCTGTCCATGGGCATCCCCATGGGAGACCGCATCGCCTGTGGCTATCACGGCGTGCAGGTGCGTTTCGACGGTGTGGTCACCAGCGTGCCCGGCAGCCCCGGTTGCAAGCTGGAGGGTGCCAAGGCTACCCGCCGCTTCCACGTGACTGAAGCGGCCGGTGCCATCTTCCTCTACAACAGCCTGGAGGATGTCGACACGCCACCGCCGCTGCGCCTGCCCGAGGAACTGACCAGCCCCGAGTATTCCAATTTCCTGTGCTACACCGAGTGGAAGGGCGACTATCGCTACGTGCTGGACAACGTGATGGACCCGATGCACGGCACTTTCCTGCACAAGCAGTCGCACTCCATGGCCGAGGGCGACAATACCGCCAGCTTCGGCATCCGCGAGACCGACATCGGCTTCGTCTTCGAAAAGGAAGGCCAGCGTGACGTCAATTTCGACTGGACTGAATGGGGCGATACCGGCCTGCACTGGATGCGCCTGGCCATTCCCTATCCCAAGACCGGCGGTCCCGGTGGCAGCTTCGTCATCATCGGCAGCTACACGCCCGTCGTCGACAACATCGCTGCCGTCTTCCACTGGCGCTGCCGCAAGCTCTCGGGCTGGCAGCGTGATACCTGGCGCTTCCTCTATCGCAACCGCCTGGAAGCGCGCCACTGGAACGTGCTGGAGCAGGACCGGGTGGTGCTGGAACTGATGGAGCCGGATGCCAACCAGCGCGAGATGCTGTACCAGCACGATATGGGCATCGTGCGTCTGCGCCGTCATCTGCGCGGACTGGCCAAGGCCCAGCTGGCGCGCGAGGAGGAACTGGCGGCGGCCAGGGCACCGGTACGCGCGGCATGAGCGACGCCGCCCGTGGGCCCGCCATGCGTCATGTGAAGTGCGCCAGCGTGCCGGAGCCGGACGCTGCGACCTGGTCCAATTGCCTGGTGATCGGCGAGGACATCGTCATGTCTGGCATGACGGCGCATCCGGCCACGCGGCAGCAGACGCTGGATACCTATCGGCAGACGCTGGTGGTGCTCCGCAAGATCGCCGACCTGGTGAGCGCTGCCGGAGGAACATCGGACAGCATCACCAAGCTGGTGATCTACCTGACCGATATCGCGCACAAGGATGAGGTGGGACGGGCGCGCCGTGACTTCTTCGGCGAACAGGGACCGTATCCCTGCTCCACGCTGGTGGAAGTCAGCGCTCTGGTGTTTCCGGAGCTGACGGTGGAAATCGATGCGTATGCCCGGCTGGGTGTGGATCTGCGGCAGGCTGTGCGCGTGACCGTATGAGCGTGTTTGAACGAATCTGAATTGATGGTGGTGCATTCATGAGCAGTCCTCTTCTTTCCGTCCGTGTGCAGGCCATGCGCTTCGAGGCGCAAGGCGTTGTCAGCGTCGAACTGTGCCTGCCCGACGGCGGCGAGTTGCCGGCTTTCGAGGCCGGTGCGCACATCGACCTGCATCTGGCCAACGGTCTGGTGCGCAGCTATTCGCTGTCGAATTCACCGGCCGAGCGTCATCGCTATGTGGTTGGCGTGCTCCACGACCGTGCCAGTCGCGGCGGATCGCGCTATGTCCACGAACAATTGCGGGTCGGGTCGACGCTTTCCATCTCGGTTCCGCGCAACAATTTTCCGCTGGAGGAAGCGGCACCCCTGTCGGTGCTGATCGCCGGCGGTATCGGCATCACGCCGATCTCCTGCATGTATCACCACCTGCGGGCCCAGGGCAAGGAAGCGGTACTGCACTACTGCGCCCGTTCCCGCAAGGAAGCCGCTTTCACCGCCCAACTGCTGGGGCAGCCGGGCGTGAGCAGCCATTTTGATGACGAGGCCGGTACCGCGCCTGATCTGCGTGCCGTATTGGGGGCCTATCCGAAGGAGTCGCATTTCTATTGCTGCGGACCGACTCCCATGCTCAACGCCTTTGAAAGTCTGTGCGAAGAACTGGGTCTGCCCAACGTGCACATCGAGCGCTTCGCCGCCGAGAAAGTGGCACCCGTCCAACACGGCAGCTATGTCGCCGAACTGGTGCGCAGCAAATCCAGCCTCACGGTGCCGGCCGGCAAATCGTTGCTGGATACCCTGCTCGATGCTGGCATCGCGGTCGACCACAGCTGCCGCGAAGGGGTCTGCGGTGCCTGCGAGACGCGTGTGCTGGAAGGCGAACCGGAGCATCGCGACGGCGTCCTCAGCAAGGCCGAGCGCGCCGCCGGCAAGACCATGATGGTGTGCGTTTCCGGCTGCAAGGGGCAGCGCCTGGTGCTGGATCTTTAGCCACTGCGGCACAGAACCATGCCCGTGCTCCGGCACCGGGCATTTTTTTGAGCCTGAAAAATTTTTGGAACGGCGATCCATAGGTGAAACAAATATCACCGGACCCGGGCCACCCGGCAAGCCTGTGCTGACCGCTGACCATGCAGCGGCGGCCTTGCCGGCAGAAGTCACCTTTCCTGCGCACGGGGCACAGGGGAGCAGTGAGTGAATGCGGCCTGGCCGCGTGTTTGGACTTTATTCGTTGAAGGGGAGTTTGATGAAGAAGTTAATGATGGCCGCAGCGGCCTCCTGTCTGTCGGCAGGAGCCTTTGCGCAGAGCAGCGTGACCATCTACGGCAGTCTCGATGCTGGCGTAGCCTATATCAACAACCTCAATGGCGGCTCGGTATCGCGCCTGGATCAGGGCACGATGCAGCCGGACCGCATCGGCTTTCGCGGAACCGAGGACCTGGGAGGCAACCTGAAGGCCATCTTCCAGCTCGAAGCCGGCTTCTACACCGATAGTGGTGCTACCCCCAATTCGTCCAAGCTGTTCAACCGTTACAGCACCATCGGCCTGTCGGGTGACTTCGGTGCAGTCACCCTGGGCCACATGCCCGACGTCGTGTTCGACTACGTGGGCAAGTTGTCCAACGGCTTCCAGCTGACCAACTGGTATCTGTTCCATCCGGGTAACCTGGACAGCCTGGCCAACACCTACCAGTTCGACAATGCCGTGCGCTATACCTCTCCAACCCTGGGTGGTTTTCAGGGCAGCCTGATGTACGGCTTCGGTGAAGTGGCAGGGGACAGCAGCAATGGCCGCAACGTCAGTGCGGGCGGCACCTACACCAATGGTCCGTTCCGTGCGGCGCTGGCCTATTCGAAGCTGAACAATCGTGCTGCAGGATTTGCCGGGACCTTCCTCACCAGCGTGGGTCTGGGCAATGCCGCGACGGTCTTCAACAGCCTGACCACGACGGCCGGCGGCCTGGGCTATACCATTGGCAACGTGCGTCTCAATACGGCTTACACGCAGGTCAAACTGGCTCTGCCCAGCGGTGCCACGCCCAAGCAGAAGAACCTGGATCTGGGTGCGGCGTGGCGCTACGCAACGCTCGATACCATCAACTTCGGCTACGGTCTCTCCAAGCTGGAGGGCGCACGCTGGAACACCTTCAGTCTGTCTCATGTGCATGAATTCTCCAAGCGCACCCAGTGGTACGTGCAGGCGGCTTACCAGCGTGCCGGTGGCGATGCACGCTTTGCCGTCATGAACGGTACCGGTGCCTCCGGTGCCACCGGAATCTCCGGTGGGCAGGGCCAACTGGTCACCACCATCGGTATGCACCACTCGTTCTGATGTCCGGAACAGGCTCTCATGCCGAGGGCCGCTTTACCTTCTGTGAATAGTCTGGTCTTGCGTGCGCCCCTCCTGGAGCGGATGGGCGCTTCGTAGTGCCTTGGGCGGAGAAGCAGTTTTCTCCGCCATTTTTTTATCCATACCGGATTGATTGCCGGACGGCACCGCTGCCGCGTCCGCCGGCATTCTTGCGTCGCGGAGAGTCTTCATGCTTGCACACCTCAAACTGGGTACACGTCTTTCGCTGGGCTTCGGCCTGGTGCTGGCGCTGCTGACCGGCATTACGGTCCTGGCCATCGCCAGTCTGTTCACATTGCACCAGGATACGCGCCGCATCGTCGAGGACCGATACCCGCAGGTCCTGCTGGCCAATGACGTGCTCTTGCGCATCAGTGAAAACGCCAGCGCCATGCGCAACCTGCTACTGCTGGACGACCATCAGAAGCTGACCGAGGAGATTGCCCGCATCGCCAAGGGCGAAGCGGCCATCACGGCCACTCTGGACCAGTTGCAGGCGCGCCTGTCCAGCGAGCAAGGCCGCAAATCATTTGCCGACATCCTCGCCTTGCGTAGCAAGTATCACGAGGGACAGCAGCGCTTCCTGCAACTGGCTTCCACCGGTGCCACCATGGATGCCACCGAATTTCTGCTGACCACCCTGCGCCAGGATCAGGAGAACACCATCGTGCGGCTGAAGGGCTACATCGCCGTTGGTACGCGAATGATGGAGCGCAGCGGTGAAGAAGCCGCCGCGCAGTATCACCAGAAGACACGCATCATGCTGGCCATCGCCCTGCTGGCAGTGGCATCCGGCGGTGTGTGCGCGTGGTGGATCACGCGTTCCATCACCCGCCCGGTGCGGCATGCGGTCGGGGTGGCGCAGCAGGTGGCCCATGGCAACCTCGACAGTCGTATCGAGCAGGGGGGGCGGGACGAGCTCGGCCAGTTGCTGGAGGCGTTGCGCCAGATGAATGGCAGCCTCACCGGCATCGTGGGCGAGGTGCGAAGGGGGGCCGAGACCATTGCCACCGCATCATCCGAGATCGCCGGCGGCAATCTCGATCTCTCTTCGCGTACCGAGCAGCAGGCAGGTTCGCTGGAGCAGACCGCCGCCGCGATGGAAGAACTCACCTCCACCGTGCGCCAGACCGCGGACAACGCCAAGGCGGCCAACCAGCTCGCAGCCGAAGCCGCGACAGTGGCTGGGCGCAGCGGTGCGGTGGTGCAGGAAGTGGTGGCAACCATGGCGGGCATCAGCCAAGCATCGAGCCGCATTGTCGACATCATCGGCGTGATCGATGGCATCGCCTTCCAGACCAACATCCTTGCCTTGAACGCAGCGGTGGAAGCGGCACGCGCCGGTGAACAGGGCCGGGGGTTTGCGGTGGTCGCCTCGGAGGTGCGTTCGCTGGCCCAGCGTTCCGCCGGCGCCGCGAGGGAAATCAAGGCGCTCATCGATGATTCGGTGGCGCAGGTGGATGCCGGTGGACGTCTGGTGGAGCAGGCCGGTTCGACGATGGAAAACGTGGTGATCAGCGTGCAGCGTGTTTCGCACATCGTCGGGGAGATCAGTGACGCTACCCAGGAACAGCGCACCGGCATCGAACAGGTCAATCAGGCCATCGTGCACATGGATGAGACGACGCAGCAGAATGCCGCACTCGTGGAACAGGCGGCCGCGGCTGCGCAGTCCTTGCAGCAGCAGTCGCAGCGGCTGCGCGAACTGGTGGGCGTGTTCCGGCTGCCGCTGCTGCCACCGGAAGAGGCTGCTCAGGCAGTGGAGCTTGCGGATGCCGTTGCCGGTTTGCCCCGATACAGCACCAGCGTCGCGATCAGCCCGCAGACCGCCGCAAAGCTCATCCAGTAACCGGGGGCGGCCTTGTCGCCGGTCGACTCGATCAGCCAGGTCGAGACCAGCGGCGTGAAGCCGCCGAAGATCGCGGTAGCCAGGCTGTAGGCCAGCGAGAAGCCGACCGTGCGCACGTGCGCCGGCATCACTTCAGTCAGCGCCACCACTGCCGCGCCGTTGTAGCTGGCATAGAGGAAGGACAGCCACAGCTCGGTGATCAGCAGGTTCTTGAAACTGATGTCGGCGACCAGCCAGGACATCATCGGATACGCCGTCAGCAAGGTCAGCAACGTGAAGGCCACCAGTACCGGACGACGGCCCACGCGATCCGACAGTGCGCCCATGACGGGCAGCCAGCAGAAGTTGGACAAGCCCACGCAGAAGGTCACGATGAGACTGTCGGAGGCCGACAGCTTGAGCACGGTCTTGCCGAAGGTCGGCGTGTAGACCGTGATCAGATAGAACGACACGGTCGTCATCACCACCATCATCATGCCGGCCACCACGATCTTCCAGTTCTGGGTGATCGAGGCCATGATTTCCGCAAAACCCGGATGGTGCTTGCGCGCCATGAATTCTTCCGTTTCCTGCAGCGAGCGTCGGATGATGAAGATGGCCGGCACGATCATGCAGCCGATGAAGAAGGGGATGCGCCAGCCCCATTCGCTGATCTGCAGCGGTGACAGCCACTGGCTGACCAGATAGCCTATCAAGGCGGACGCCATGATGGCCGCCTGCTGGCTGGCCGACTGCCAGCTCACGTAAAAGCCCTTGTTGCCGGGCGTGGCCATCTCGGCCAGATAGACCGATACGCCGCCCAGCTCCACCCCCGCCGAGAAGCCCTGCAGCAATCGTCCCGTCAGCACCAGAATCGGTGCCGCGATGCCGATGGTGGCATAGCCGGGCACGAAGGCGATCAGCAAGGTGCCGATGGCCATGATGGCCAGGGTCACGATCAAGCCCTGGCGACGGCCGACGCGATCGATGTAGCTGCCCAGGATGATGGCGCCCAGCGGGCGCATCAGGAAGCCCGCACCGAAGGTGCCGAAGGTCAGGATCAGCGAGACGAACTCGTTGTCCGACGGGAAGAAGGTCCTGGAGATGTAGCTGGCATAGAAGCCATACAGGAAGAAGTCGAACATCTCCAGGAAGTTGCCGCTGGTCACCCGCAGGACGGTGGACAGCTTGGAGTGCTTGGCGGTGCTGCTTGTTTTGGTTGTTGTGTTCATGTCGGTCTCTCTCTTTCTCTCTTTGAGGCAGTACTTGGACGCCTTCCTTCACATTCTTCAGCGAGGCGCGGGGTCCAGGCCGGATGCCTTGATGGCGGCGATGGCTTCGGGCGAGGCCAGGAAGTCCAGCAGTTCCCTGGCGGCCTTGGGTTCATGGGTGCCGACCACGACGCCGCCGGAGAAGGGGGTGATCTGCTGGGCGCTCTCGGGGATCGGTCCGATGATGTCGATACCCTTGACCGGCTTCAGCTCGGAGATCTGCTGCAGGCCCACTTCGGCATCGCCGCGGGCGATCACTTCACCGACCGGTTCGGCCGGAATCATGCGGCCCTTGTAGGCCATCTGCTGGTCGATGCCCAGGCGCTTGAAGAGCTTGGTGGAGAGGAACACGCCGCTGGCGCTGTCGGAGTAGACCACCGAATGGGCGGTCAGCAGGGTGCGCTTGAAGGCGTCAATGCTGGAGATGTCAGGCTTGGGGGCACCGGCCTTGACGGCCAGGCCGATGCGCGAGAGGGCCAGCAGCTTGTGCTCGGACTTGGAAACCTTGCCTTCGGCCACCAGCTTGTCCAGCGAGTCGCCGACCATGATGACCACGTCGATCTGTTCGCCGCGTTGCAGGCGGTTGGGAATGGCTTGCGGGGTTTCTCCCATGGACGGGCCCCAGCCGGAGATGAGTTTGTGGCCGGTCTTCTTTTCGAAGGCGGGAGCCAGTGCCTTGTAGGCGGCGGCAAAGCCACCCGAGCTGACCACGTGCAGGTCGGCGGCAGAGGCCAGCGAAGTGACGGCACCCAGCGCCAGGGCCAGGACACTGCGCTGCAAGAGGGAGGTGCGCACACTGCGTGCGGTGGAGTTGGAACGGATCATGCGGATCTCCTGATGACGATGTATTTCGTCGTGGTGAGGGATGAAACCCGGCAGTTTGCGTAGAATCCGTTGAAAAGTTAATTGCAATTATTCTGGGGATTGATAAAAAATGCGCATCAATATCGAGACCGCCGAATTGCAGGCCTTTCTCGCCGTCGCGCGCCAGTCAAGCTTTCGGGCGGCGGCTGAGGGTCTGTTCATCACGGCACCGGCACTGAGCCGCCGCATCGAGAATCTGGAGCAGGCCTTGCAGGAAAGGCTGTTCGATCGCACCACGCGGCGCGTCTCGCTCACGCCTGCCGGTGAATTGTTCCTGGTGCACGCCCAGGCCGTGATGGATGAACTGGAGCTGGCCGTGAGGAGCGTGGAGCAGGGCATGGCGCATCGGCGCGAACACGTGACGGTGGCCTGCGTGCCCTCGGTGGCCAACAATTTGCTGCCGCTGGTATTGAAACCGTACGCGCGCACGCATCCCAATGTGCGGGTGCGCATCATCGACGAGAATGCGGCGGAGGTGCTGGAGAGCGTGCGCAAGGGCGAGGCCGATTTTGGCGTGAACTTCATCGGCGCGCAGGAAGCCGAGATCGATTTCCAGGAATTGACGCGCGAACGTTATCTGGCGGTGATGCCGGCCCATCATCCGCTGGCTGCGCAGAGCAGCTTGCACTGGAAGTCGCTGGCGGGGGAGAAGCTGGTGTCGGTCTCCTCCAGCAGCGGCAACCGCAGCCTGATCGACAATGCCTTCGCGCGGGTACCGCAGCGGCCGGTGATCCAGTATGAGACCAATCACGTTGCCGGGGCCATCAGCCTTGTCGCCGCCGGGCTTGGGGTGGCCTTGCTGCCGGAGCTGGCCATTCGCAATGCGCCCTACAAAGGCATTGTGGCGCGGCCGGTGACCAGTCCGGTCTTGAGCCGGGCGATGGGCTTGATTACCTTGAAGGGACGGGTCCTGAAACCGGCGGCCGCGACGCTGGCGCAAGCCTTGCGCGAGGCGATGGCGAGCAAGCCGCGTAAATGATTTTCTGGTACACAGGGCTGCCTAAATTTTGTGCGGTTTATTGGGAGGGCAGGCGGGGACGGCACTTGCGTGGGGTGAAAATGGCTTATCCACAAGTTTATGCACATAAAACGGGGATAAGTTTCCAGCGTTGGCGCGGTTTCTGGCGGGGTTGCGCAAATTATTTGCAAAACCGTTGGCCATAAAAAAGGCCCTCGCAAGCGAGGGCCTTTTTGTTTGTATTCTTTGCAATCCGGACCTGCGGTTGATGCTGTTGTCCGTGACTCGCTGCCTGTCGAAAAACGGGGTGGCGGCATGCGCTGGAGGGCGCGGTTGCGGCGGTCTTTTTTCGAAGAGGGGGCGATTATATAGCCGTGGGCGGAAAAATGATACTGCTTGCTGCAGAAAATTATTTTCGCTCCCGAGAGGGCGGGCCTTCCCGGGCAAATGGATAGCCGGACTGGTACAGGATCCATCCTTGGCCCTGCTGGCAGGCGATCTCGCGATGCACGAAGAATGAAGTCCTTGACGAACGGCGCAGGTCAACGGAAATCATCCATGGACAGACAGCGGTAGCGACGGCGAGCCAGTCTTCGGAGAAATCATTCTCGAGCTGCGCACCAAAGAACTTTGACGTCTTCCGGGGCCAGGAGGAACGCTGATGCCAGGTCCCTGGACGGACTTGAACAACAAAAAGCCCGCAGTGTCATCGAACACTGCGGGCTTTCAAACATCTCGGTACTGCATCGAACAATTCTGTGGTGCCGGGAGCCGGAATCGAACCGGCACGCCTTGCGGCGCGGGATTTTGAGTCCCGTGCGTCTACCTATTCCGCCATCCCGGCGACGCGAGCCAGCGATTATTACCGATTTCGCTCCGCCGGGCAAGCCCTGAAGGCCCCGCCGCATCGCCGATGTGAAAATTATTTACCGCACACCGCCTCAATGGCCCGTTCCCCCGTCGAACCAGGTATCGGATCCTGCAGCTTCACGTCCGAATATGCCAGCTGCGGTGCCAGCAGCAATTGACCCTTGCCATCGGCCTGCGCATACATCTTGCGGCTGCCAAAGCCGAGCTGGCGCGCCGAGCAGTCAAAGTAGGCGGTCGAGATCTCCGACAGGTAATACGTCTTGCTGCCCTGGCCCATCAGCAGCTGCGGACGGTTCCAGTTCAGCAGGATCTGCGCCTGCCGCACGCTGCGCGTGTTGACGATGCTGCCCTTGTCGATGAAGAAGCTGCCGATGTTGTTCTCCCCCAGCGGCATCCACTCGGCATGCGCCGGCAGGCAGGCCGCAGCCAGTGCCGTCGCCAGCAGAAGGGACAGGCGGGGTGCGGAGAGGAAAGAAGAAAAGCGTGGATCCATGTGGGGCAGGGCGTCGCGTCAGGTCAGCATCATGGCCAGCATGGCGACATCGTCCTCCAGCAACAGCACCAGCGTGATGCTCCAGAAGAGCAGCTCCGCCAGCAAGCGGTGTCCTGTCATGCGCAGGCTTGCAGCCATGTCCAACTCATCGATCGCGAAAAATGAAAGTGCGGCCATCCTAACATGCCCTTTACGATTGAACATGGCCCCACCGCATGAAATGCCCCACGAAAAAATGGCCCGCACCAGGCGAGCCACTTGTTGCTGCAATGAAGACCGGTCAGCGATCAGATCGCCGCAGCAATCGCCTTGCCCACTTCGGTCGTATTGCTCTTGCCGCCCAGGTCCGGCGTGGTCGGTCCATTGACCAGCACCTCCTCGATGGCCGCCAGCATGGCGTCGTGCGCCTGGCGATACTTGCCTTCGCCATTGCCCAGGAAGTCCAGCATCATCGCGCCGGACCAGATCGTGGCCACCGGGTTGGCGATGTTCTTGCCGAAGATGTCCGGCGCCGAACCGTGCACCGGCTCGAACAGCGACGGCAGCTCGCGCGTCGGATTGATGTTGGCCGAGGGCGCAATGCCGATGGTGCCGGCGCAGGCCGGGCCGAGGTCGGAGAGGATGTCGCCGAACAGGTTGGAGGCCACCACCACATCGAAGCGGTCCGGGTTCAGCACGAAGTGCGCGGTCAGGATGTCGATGTGGTACTTGTCGCGGCGCACGTCCGGATACTTGGCGCCCATGGCTTCCACGCGCTCATCCCAGTAAGGCATGGTGATGGCGATGCCGTTGGACTTGGTGGCCGAGGTCAGGTGCTTCTTGGGACGGCTCTGCGCCAGGTCGAAAGCGAACTTCAGGATGCGGTCGGTGCCCTTGCGGCTGAACACCGATTCCTGGATCACGGTCTCGCGTTCGGTACCTTCAAACATGCGGCCGCCGATGGCAGAGTACTCGCCTTCGGTGTTCTCGCGCACCACGTAGAAATCGATGTCGCCCGGCTTGCGGTTGGCCAGCGGGCAGGGCACGCCCGGCATCAGGCGCACCGGACGCAGGTTGACGTAGAGATCGAAATCGCGGCGGAATTTCAGCAGCGAACCCCACAGCGAGACGTGATCGGGCAACGTGGCCGGCCAGCCGACCGCGCCGAAGAAGATGGCTTCAAAACCCTTCAACTGATCGAACCAGTCATCCGGCATCATCTTGCCGTGCTGCGCGTAATAGCCGCAGTGCGCCCAGTCGAAATGGCTGAACTCGATGTCGATGCCGAACTTCCTGGCAGCGGCCTCGACCGCGCGCAGGCCTTCGGGCATCACTTCCTGGCCGATGCCGTCACCGGCGATCACGGCGATCTTGTGGGTCTTGCTCATCGTTGCTGCTCCTCTGGAGAAAGGGGAAACCGGCATGCCGGGTCTGTAAAGTGCAGCCATCATAAATCGCTTCCCGCGCCGGATCATCCACGAACTGGTGATTTTATAAAACACGATTCGTGAACAGTGCAGAAAACGTCAGCCATGAAAAAAGGCAGTGCCGTCATGACAGCACTGCCTTTTTCGGGTGAGTCTGCTGCGAGGGCCGCGTCAGCCGCCCAGCGTCTCGCCCCAGAGGCTCACGCCCATGGTGTGTTCGGCGCCCGGTTCCAGTTCCACCAGATCGTCCATCACGTTGGCGGTCTCGATGCACAGCATGCGCTGCCAAGCATCATCGGCAAACTGCGACAGGCGGCGCGCCTTGCTCACCCACGGGTTCCAGACCACGGCCGAAGTGGAACCGCTGGCCTCGATGTGGATGCGGCGGTTCCAGCCCTCGTCGCGGATGGACAGGTGCGGCGGCAGGTCCAGATAGATGCGGTCGGTCTCGCTGCTGACCACCAGCGGACGCTTCTGCTCGCGCTCGGCCCAGCCTTCCAAGGTTTCGATGTAGCGCTGGCCTTCGAGGCCATCGACCGTCACGTTGTGGATGCTGCTGACGGCAAAGTAGCTGTGCAGCGCTTGCGTGAGGGCGATGTGCTGTTCGCTGCCATTGCGGGTGGTGAGTTTCAGGTGCAGGCGATCATCCAGCAGGATTTCCAGGCGCAGTTCGATGCCCGGCGGCAGGTGGCGCAGGGCCGGCGATTCGGTCGATGGCGGGATGGCCAGGACCAGGCGCACGGTGTCGCCTTCGATGGCGTTTTCCATCAAGAGCCAGGGAATGCCGCGCACCAGGCCGTGCGCCGGCAGGCGGCCACCGGCGTGCAGCGCTTGTACTTGCGGCGGATTGCGCATGAGGTCGCCGAACCACGGCCAGCACACCGGGATGCCGCCACGTACCGAATTGCCGGCCTCGAAGGCGGCTTCCTCGCTCATCCAGATCACTGGTTCCTGGCCGTGCACCTGGTAGCGCAGCACCTGCGCGCCTTGCTCGGCGATCAGCAGTTCGGCGCGTTCGGTCTGCACGCGCAGGCATTGCAGTTGATTGACTTCGATGCGCTGGATGTGGGGAAGATCGGGCGGGACTTCCTGTTCGTCGATGAGGCTCATGCTGCTACTCCAAGAGAATTCGTTGCGATTGCGCAAGACTGCCACATTTCGGGCGCTTGCGGGAAATTGGCCGATGGGGCAGGCGATGCGCCGCGTCTCGCCAGGTTGGGGGCGGAGGGCGGTCCGGGACTATAATCCACAGATCGTGGACTCCAATGCCTACATATCGTGAACAATTCTCCCCTGCTTGAAGACCTGCGCCTGTTCTGCGTGGTGGCCCGCCACAGCAACTTTGCAGAATCGGCACGTGAAGTGGGTGCCTCGCCGGCCTACATCAGCAAGCGCATCGCCCTGCTGGAACAGGCGCTGGGCGTGCGCCTGTTCCATCGCACCACGCGCAGCGTGGTCATGACCGAGGATGGCGGCAATGTCCACGAATGGGCGCGCAAGATTCTCGATGATGTCGAGCAGATGATGGAAACGGTCAGCAGCGCCAAGCGCGTGCCGCGCGGCTTGTTGAAGATCAGTACCAGTTTCGGCCTGGGGCGCAAGGTGGTGTCGCCGCTGCTGTCGCGCTTTGCCAGCGAACATCCGGAACTGAAGATACAGCTGGAGCTGGTGGACCGGCAGATCGATCTGGTCAACGAGGGCATCGACCTCGATATCCGGGTGGGCGCGGGGCATGAGCCGCACCTGTTCTCCAAGCGCATCCTGCCCAGCCAGCGCGTGCTGTGCGCCAGTCCGGCGTATCTGAAGAAGCATGGCGCGCCCGCCGACCTGGCTGCGCTGCGCCAGCACCAGTGCCTGGTGATCCGCGAGCGCAACCAGTCCTTCGGGATCTGGCGCATGATGGGCCCCAAGGGACAGGAGACGGTGAAGGTGTCCGGTGGACTGGCCTCCAACCACGGCGAGATCATCCACCAGTGGGCGGTGGATGGGCACGGCATCATCCTGCGTTCGATCTGGGATGTGGCCGACAGCCTCAAGCGCGGGCGCTTGGTGCGGGTGCTGCCGCAGTATTTCCAGGAGGCCGACCTGTGTGCGGTCTATCCGGTGCAGTTGAAGAATTCGGCCAAGGTCCGGGAATGCGTGCGCTTCCTGCAGAAGCATCTGGATGTCACGGCATCGTCGGCGACGGTGTAGCCGAGCGGATTCAACGTCCGTCGAATCGCTGCCGCACGATGCGCTCCAGCACCTGTGCCACCAGCGCCACCGAGGCATCTTCCGCGTGACGGCGATGCTGCAGCAAGCGCAGCGGCGGGGCCTCCAGCGGCAGCGGCGGGCGCAGGCAGGTCAGTGCCACCGGATGCGCAGCGGTAGCGGCCGGCACGCAATGCATGGGCATGACCGCGATCAGGTCCGAGCCCTGCAACAGTGCCGGGGCCATCAGGAAATTCGGGATCACCATGCCCACGCGACGACGCAGGCCCTGCATGGCGATCTGCTCGTCGATCATGCGGTTGAGCGTGTCGTGGCAGGCGATCTGCAGGTGCGGATACGAGAGCCAGCGTGACAAGGTCAGCGCATGCGCTGCCGGATGATCGCGCCGCATCACGGCCACGCAGCGCTCCTGCAGCACTTCACGTCCGCGCAGCTGGCCGGTCGGCCTGGTTGCACCCAGGACCAGATCGGTCTGCCCGCGTTCCAGTCGGGCGGCGGCATCGGCGTCGCCCAGCCAGGTCTGGAATTCCAGATCCAGTGACGGCAGCTCGGCCGCCAGTTCCTGATACAGCGCATGCGCTACCACCTGCGCCGGATAGTCCGGCATGAGGATGCGCACGCGTTGCGCCACTGCGGCTTGCAATGGCACCTGTTGCGCCGGGCTGGCCGTCTGCGCCTGCGCATCGCCGGCCAGCAGCTGGCGCACCGACTCACGCAGCGCCTGTGCCGTGGCCGTCAGCCGCATCTGTGTGCCGCCATCTTCCAGCAGCGGATCACGCAGCAACTGACGGCACCGTTCCAGCGCACTGGCTGCGGCCGGCAGGGGCAGGCCCACACGCGCCGCAGCACGCGCCAGATGGACTTCATCGAGAACCGCATCGAGCAGGCGCAGCAGGCGCGCATCCATGCCCGCCAGTGCAGGCATCGCAGGCAGGGGAGTAGGCAGGGCGGGGGAATGGCTTGCAGCGGAATTCATGGCGCAGGGAGGCGTGGCAGCGAAAAGAGAAGGGCCTGCTGCCAGGACGGCAGCAGGCCAGGGGCGCGAGTGTAGCCGCTTCGCCCCACGCCCACAAGCGGCGCTTGGTGCAGTGTGGCCTCTGGCCGGTGCCGGTCAGCCGAAGGCTTCCTTGATGGTCTGGATCTTGCCCATGTCGTTGGCGTCATAGCCGGCCAGGTTGTTGACCACCTTGCGGAAGCTGTCCGATTGCAGGATATCGATCACCGAGCGGATCAGCGGATCCTGCAAGGACGCCGCCGGCAGCGCGAAGAAGTAGCGTTCGCGCACCAGCGGGATGAAGCCCAGGCCGAAACGATGCGCCGCCGTCTGCACGCCGAAGCCGACATCGGCCATGCCACTGGCGATGAAGGCGGCCACCGCCGAGTGCGTGAACTCGGTGTTCTCGAAACCGTTGATCTTCTTGTGGGGGATGCCGGCTCCATTGAGCATCAGTTCCAGCAGCATGCGCGTGCCCGATCCGGCTTCGCGGTTGACGAAACGCAGGTCGGTGCGGGTGAGGTCGGCCAGGCCGCGCAAGCCCTTGGGATTGTCCGGCTCGACGAACAGTCCCTGGTTGCGGATGGCCAGGTGGATCAGGCAATCGCTGCGCTTGTTGAGCCACTTGGCATAGGTGGCGATGGCCGGTTTCTCGAATTCTCCCAGCGGCACATGGAAGCCCGCCAGGTCGCATTCCTGGCGCGACAGCGCCGCCACCGCATCGGTGCTGTGGCGGTAGCGCACCTCCACCGGCAGGCGGCCTTCGTTGATCTTGTTGAGCAGCGCCGCCACCGCAAAGCCGTGGCTGGCGTTCAGGCGCACCTTCTCGGATTTGCCTTCCACCGTCTTGCCCAGCTCCACCTCCAGCTCCGAGGCCAGGCTGTCGAGGGTAGGGGAGAGACGCGCCGTCACCAGGCGATCGGCCCACAACAGCTTGCTGGCGAAATCGGTCAGTGTGGTGCCGCGGCCACGCCCGCTTTCAATGAGGGCGTTGCCGAACAGGCGCTCGGCCTCGCGCAGCAGGCCCCAGGCGTGGCGATAGGAATAGCGCGTCAATTGCGCGGCACGCGCAATCGAGCCGCTCTGCTGGATCGCGGTGAGCAGGGTCAACAAGTTGGCCGTGTCCAGCGCCGCCTCGTTGTCATAGGCGATTTCCCAGTGAGGTTTGATGTGGACTTTGAACATTTATGTGAAAGAAAGCATATTGAAACGGCCGTTTATCGGTGATAATTTCGCGTCACCCTGCATAAATGATAGAAAATATATGCGGTGTTGTACATAAATAAATAAACGAAAAGAGAAGGATATCGCCGCAAAGATGGGTCGGTGTCACGATCCGCCCCTACCGGCTTTGCGATGCAATCCTTCCTTCGATTTGCCCACATCACACACTCATAAAATATTCGGAGGAATAATGGCTTTCGATTTCCTGAACAAGGAACACACGGTCGCCAAGCCTGGCTTCAATCGCTGGCTGGTACCGCCAGCAGCGCTCGCAATCCACCTGTGCATCGGCATGGCCTACGGTTTCTCCGTGTTCTGGCTGCCGCTGTCCAAGGCCCTGGGCGTGACCGCGCCCATCGCTTGCGGTACCGATATCGGCTTCTTCGCGCAAGTCTTCTCGTCCACCTGTGACTGGAAGATTTCCATGCTGGGCTGGATGTACACGATGTTCTTCGTCCTGCTGGGCATCTCCGCTGCGCTGTGGGGCGGCTGGCTGGAACACGCCGGTCCGCGCAAGGCCGGTGTGGTGGCTGCCATCTGCTGGTGCGGCGGCCTGCTGATCTCGGCCCTGGGCGTGAAAACGCACCAGATCTGGCTGATGTGGCTGGGCTCCGGCGTCATCGGTGGCGTCGGTCTCGGCCTGGGCTACATCTCGCCGGTGTCGACCCTGATCAAGTGGTTCCCTGACCGTCGCGGCATGGCCACCGGTATGGCCATCATGGGCTTCGGCGGCGGTGCACTGGTCGGCACCCCGCTGGCCGATGCGCTGATGAAGAAGTTTGCCTCCCCCACCTCCGTGGGCGTGTGGGAAACCTTCGTGGTCATGGCCATCATCTACTTCGTCTTCATGATGGCCGGTGCCTTCGGCTACCGCGTGCCGCCGACCGGCTGGAAGCCGGCTGGCTGGACCCCGCCGGTGGCCAAGTCCTCGGCGACCATGATCACCCAGAACCACGTGCACGTCTCCAAGGTCTGGGGCATTCCCCAGTTCTGGCTGGTGTGGCTGGTGCTCTGCCTGAACGTGTCGGCCGGTATCGGCGTCATCGGCATCGCTTCGCCGATGCTGCAGGAAGTTTTCGGCGGCAAGCTGCTGGGCGTGGACATCGGTTTCAATGACCTGTCGGTCGAGCAGAAGGCCGGTATCGCGGCACTGGCTGCCGGCTTCACCGGTCTGATCTCGCTGTTCAACATCGGTGGCCGTTTCGCATGGGCTTCGTGCTCGGACTTCTTCGGCCGCAAGATGACCTATGCCATCTTCTTCGTGCTGGGCTTCGTGCTGTACGTGAGCCTGCCGTGGTCGGCCAAGTCGGGCAACATCCCGCTGTTCGTCGGCGCAGTCTGCATCATCCTGTCGATTTATGGCGGCGGCTTCGCCACCGTCCCTGCTTACCTGGCCGACCTGTTCGGCACCCAGATGGTGGGCGCCATCCACGGCCGCCTGCTGACCGCGTGGGCAACCGCCGGCATCCTGGGTCCGGTGGTGGTGAACTACATGCGTGAGTACCAGCTGTCCCTGGGCATGCCCAAGAACGAGGTCTACAACACCACCATGTACATCCTGGCCGGCATGCTGGTGCTGGGCCTGATCTGCAACCTGCTGATCCGCCCGGTCGCGGCCAAGCACTTCATGACGCCGGAAGAACTGGCCCGTGAAAAGCAGCTGGCCCACGAAAAGTCGGCCGCCGATGCAGCCGTCACCGCCGGTTCGGGCGACATGTCGCAGATCGGCAGCGGCGGCAACCCGGTCGTCATCGGCCTGGCCTGGGCGGCTGTCGGCATTCCGCTGATCTGGGGTATCACCCTGGTGCTGCAGAAGTCGGCCGTGCTGTTCCGCTGATTGTGCAACACCTCAACGACGATGTAATTTTCGATTACGCAGTCGTGTGAATTTGTAGTCAAGTCATTGTTACATCCGCAGGCCGGCTCCACCCGGCCTGCACGCAGGACCGCAGCGGCGAAAGCCGCTGACACAAGCTGCCATGGCCCCGTGAACCAGGGCAGCTTGTGTCAGCGACTATCAAAAAACAGGAGCATGGCCCGTCCCCTGATAGGGGCAGGCCAGCATCCGCAGTGTTCACACCAACCCATCAAGGCAGGGCGAACATGCAACAACGGAGACCAGCTGGTTCATCTCGCACGGCCGTGCGCACCCTTCACCGGGGCAGCGTCATGCCGCCGCATTGTTCTCCCCATCCCTTGATCTGCTTTCCACAGGCTGCTCCTCCCTAGGCGCGGCTCTTTCCTTTCATTCGTCATTTGCGCGGTCCGCAGAAGATCCTCCGGGAGAAGGACAAGGACCGCATTGAAGCAACACAGGAGGCAACAATGAAGAGGCAACAGGTTTTCGACGTGGCGGCGGTGCGCGGCATCATCGCCGAGCGCAAGGACATGGCCGGCGCCATGCTCCCCATCCTGCACGGCATCCAGGACAAGGTCGGCTACATCCCGGCCGATGCGGTCCCGATGATTGCGGGCGAGTTGAACGTGTCGCGCGCCGAGGTGCATGGCGTGATCTCGTTCTATCACTTCTTCCGCCAGGAACCGGCCGGCCGCCACGTGGTGCAGGTGTGCCGCGCCGAGGCCTGCCAGGCGCGTGGCAGCGAGGCCTTGGCCGAGCATGCGCAGAATGTGCTGGGTTGCGGTTTCTATGAAACCAGCGCCGATGGCCAGTTCACGCTGGAACCGGTGTATTGCCTGGGCCAGTGCGCCATCGGTCCCAACCTCACCCTCGACGACGAGCTGCACGCCCGCGTCGATGCCGACAAATTCAAGCGCCTGATCCAGGCCAAGCGGGAGGCATGATGAGTACGCACGAAACCGTGACCATCTATGTTCCGCGCGACTCGACCGCGCTGGCCCTCGGGGCCAACGAAGTCGCCGCCGCCATCGCTGCCGAAGCGCAAAAGCGCGGCCAGTCCATCAAGCTGGTGCGCAACGGTTCGCGCGGCATGTTCTGGCTGGAGCCGCTGGTGGAAGTGGCCACCGCAGCCGGCCGCGTGGCCTACGGGCCTGTGTCGCCGGAGGATGTCAGCGGCCTCTTCGATGCAGGGCTGCTCGCCGGAGGCCGGCACACGCTGCATCTGGGCCTGACTGAAGAAATTGGCTTCCTCAAGAACCAGGAGCGCCTGACCTTCGCGCGGGTAGGCATCATCGATCCGCTCTCGCTGGAGGATTATCTGGCCCATGAAGGTTATGCCGGATTGAAGAATGCGCTGGCCAAGACACCGGAGGCCATCGTCCAGCAGATGATCGATTCGGGTTTGCGTGGCCGGGGTGGTGCGGCCTTCCCGACCGGCATCAAGTGGCAGACCGTGCTGCGCGCACCGGCCGCGCAGAAGTACGTGGTCTGCAATGCCGACGAGGGCGACTCCGGCACCTTCTCGGATCGCATGATCATGGAGGACGATCCCTTCACGCTGATCGAAGGCATGACCATCGCTGCCGTCGCGGTGGGCGCGACCGAGGGCTACGTCTACGTGCGCTCCGAATATCCGCATGCGATTGCGACGATGAACGAAGCCATCGCCATCGCCACCGCGCGCGGCTACCTGGGCGATGACATCCTCGGCTCCGGCAAATCCTTCCGGCTGGAAGTGCGCAAGGGCGCAGGAGCCTACATCTGCGGCGAAGAAACCGCCATGCTGGAAAGCCTGGAAGGCAAGCGCGGCGTGGTGCGCGCCAAGCCGCCACTGCCCGCCATCGAGGGCCTGTTCGGCAAGCCGACCGTCATCAACAACCTGATCTCGCTGGCCTCGGTGCCGGTGATCCTGGCGCGCGGCGCGGACTTCTACAAGAACTACGGGGTAGGCCGCTCGCACGGCACGCTGCCCTTCCAACTGGCCGGCAACATCAAACAGGGTGGCCTGGTGGAGAAAGCGTTCGGTCTCACGCTGCGCCAGTTGCTGGAAGACTTCGGCGGCGGCAGTGCCTCGGGACGGCCGATTCGCGCGGTGCAGATGGGCGGGCCGCTGGGCGCGTACCTGCCACCCTCGCAATTCGATACACCGCTCGACTATGAAGCTTTCGCCGCGATCGGCGCGATGATCGGGCATGGCGGGCTGGTGGCGTTTGACGACAGTGTCGATATGGCCAGACAGGCCCGCTACGCCATGCAATTCTGTGCCGTTGAATCCTGCGGCAAGTGCACGCCTTGCCGCATCGGCTCCACCCGCGGCGTGGAAGTGATCGACAAGATCATCGCCAACGAGGAGCGGCCGCAGCAGATCCATCTGTTGAAGAGCCTGTGCGACACCATGGTCAATGGTTCGCTCTGCGCCATGGGCGGCATGACGCCGTTCCCGGTGCTGTCGGCCCTGAACCATTTCCCCGAAGACTTCGGCGCACCCGGAGAACAGGCAGCCTGATCCCATCAGCGCATCAACGAATCAGCGAATCAGCGAATGCAAGGAGTTGCACCATGAATCAGCTCAACGAAACGGATTACGGCACCCCCGCACGTGCCTCGGAAAACCTGGTCACGCTGGAGATCGACGGCGTGGCCGTGACGGTCCCGGCCGGCACCTCGGTCATGCGCGCCTCGGTCGAGGCCGGCATCAACGTGCCCAAGCTGTGCGCCACCGACAGCCTGGAACCCTTCGGTTCCTGCCGCCTGTGCCTGGTGGAAATCGAAAAGGATGGCCGCAAGATGAAGGGCTATCCGGCCTCCTGCACCACGCCCTGCGAACCGGGCATGAAGGTGCAGACGCAGACCCCCAAGCTGGCCGAGATCCGGCGTGGCGTGATGGAACTCTACATCTCGGATCACCCGCTGGATTGCCTGACCTGTCCCACCAACGGCAACTGCGAACTGCAGGACATGGCTGGCGTGGTCGGCCTGCGCGAAGTGCGCTATGGCTACGAGGGCGAGAACCATACCCAGATGAAGAAGGATGAATCCAATCCCTACTTCACCTATGACCCCTCCAAGTGCATCGTCTGCAACCGCTGCGTACGCGCCTGCGAAGAAACGCAGGGTACCTTTGCACTGACCATCAACGGCCGTGGTTTCGAGTCGCGCGTATCTGCGGGGCAGATGGAAGCCTTCATGGAATCCGAATGCGTCTCCTGCGGTGCCTGCGTGGAGGCCTGCCCGACCGCGACGCTGACGGAAAAGACCGTCATCATGCTGGGCCAGGCCGAGCACAGCAAGGTCACCACCTGCGCCTATTGCGGCGTGGGCTGCTCCTTCAAGGCCGAGATGAAAGGCAATGAAGTGGTGCGCATGGTGCCGTACAAGGACGGCAAGGCCAACCAGGGCCATTCCTGCGTCAAGGGCCGCTTTGCCTGGGGCTATGCGACCCACAAGGACCGCATCCTGAATCCCATGATCCGCAAGAGCATCAACGATCCCTGGCGCGAAGTGTCGTGGGAGGAAGCGCTGTCGTATGCGGCCAGCGAGTTCCGCCGCATCCAGGCCAAGCATGGCAAGGATTCCATCGGCGGCATTACCTCTTCCCGCTGCACCAATGAAGAAACCTATCTGGTCCAGAAACTGGTGCGCGCCGCCTTCGGCAACAACAACGTCGATACCTGCGCCCGCGTCTGCCACTCGCCGACCGGGTATGGCCTGAAGCAGACCCTCGGTGAATCGGCCGGGACGCAGACCTTTGAATCGGTGATGAAGTCGGACGTCATCCTCATCATGGGGGCCAACCCGGCGGCGGGACACCCGGTGTTCGCGTCGCAGATCAAGCGCCGTGTGCGCCAGGGCGCCAGGCTGATCGTGATCGATCCGCGCACCACCGAGATGGTCAAGTCGCCGCACCTGAAGTCCGACTATCACCTGAAGCTGCGCCCCGGCACCAACACCGCCATCATCACGGCGCTGGCTCATGTGATCCTTTCGGAAGGCCTGCAGAACGAGTCCTACATCCAGGAACGCTGCGACCTGCAGTCATACAAGGATTGGAAGGAATTCGTCCTGCGCGAAGACAATTCCCCCGAAGCCATGGCCGCCATCACCGGCGTGCCCGCCGAGATCATCCGTGGCGCGGCGCGCCTCTATGCCACCGGCGGCAACGCCGCGATCTACTACGGTCTGGGTGTGACCGAGCATGCGCAGGGATCGACCACCGTGATGGGCATCGCCAACCTGGCCATGTGCACCGGCAACGTCGGCCGCGAAGGCGTGGGCGTGAACCCGCTGCGCGGGCAGAACAATGTGCAGGGCTCCTGCGACATGGGTTCCTTCCCGCACGAGCTGCCGGGCTATCGCCACATTTCGGATTCCACCGTGCGCGGCCAGTTCGAACAGGCCTGGGGCGTGACGCTGAACCCGGAGCCGGGTCTGCGCATTCCCAACATGTTCGATGCGGCCCTCGATGGCAGCTTCAAGGGCCTGTATTGCGAAGGGGAAGACATCGTCCAGTCGGACCCGAATACCCAGCACGTGGCAGCAGCCTTGCAGGCCATGGAATGCATCGTGGTGCAGGACTTGTTCCTGAACGAAACGGCCAAGTATGCGCATGTCTTCCTGCCCGGTTCGTCCTTCCTGGAAAAGGATGGCACCTTCACCAACGCCGAGCGCCGCATCTCGCGCGTGCGCAAGGTGATGCCGCCCAAGGCCGGCAAGTCCGACTGGGAAGTCACGGTGGCGCTGGCCGAAGCGCTGGGTTATCCGATGCCGTACAATCACCCCTCGGAAATCATGGACGAGATCGCCGCCCTGACGCCCAGCTTCCATGGCGTGAGCTACGACAAGCTGGAAAAACTCGGCAGCATCCAGTGGCCCTGCAACGAGGCAGCGCCGGAAGGCACGCCCATCATGCACGTGGGCAGCTTCATCCGTGGCAAGGGCAAGTTCATCAACACGCAGTATTTCGCCACCGACGAGAAGGTGACGCAGCGTTACCCGCTGATCCTGACCACCGGCCGCATCCTGTCGCAGTACAACGTGGGCGCGCAGACGCGCCGCACCGAGAACTCGCAATGGCACAGCGAAGACCGGCTGGAAATCCACCCGCACGATGCCGAGGACCGTGGCATCCGCGAGGGTGACTGGGTCGGCGTGGAGTCGCGTGCAGGCCAGACCGTGCTGCGGGCGACGGTGACCGAGAAGGTGCAGCCGGGAGTGGTCTATACCACCTTCCACTTCCCCGAATCGGGTGCCAACGTCATTACCACCGACAACTCCGACTGGGCCACCAACTGCCCCGAGTACAAGGTGACGGCGGTGCAGGTGATGCCGGTGACGCAGCCCTCGCAATGGCAGCAGCATTACGAGCGCTTCAACCGTGCGCAGCTCGATCTGCTCAAGGGCGAGGTGCCGGCGGAACCCCTGGTGACGAAGTAAGCGGCGCGGGCCTGACGGGCCCGTGCCGGCGTGATTTCCGCAGACACGAGCCCAACCCATCCGCATCCAGCAGGACAGCATGAACACACGCAACAGCAGCAGCCCCGTCATCGACGACACCACCGGCGACTACGCCACCTTTGCCCGCGTGCAGGTAGATCGCTGGCGCGATGGCCAGCGCGAGACGGTCGACGATGTGGTCGCCGAGGAAGTCCCCATCGCCCTCGAATACAACGGCATCTCGCACGCCGTGATGATGGCTACACCCGCCGACCTGGAAGATTTTGCGCTGGGCTTCTCGCTTACCGAAGGCATCCTGGCCGCGCCGGGCGAGCTGTATGAATGCGAGATCGTCCCCGGCTGCGAAGGTGTGCAGGTACAGATGCGCATCGCCACCGAGCGCTTCGTGGCACTCAAGGAAAAGCGCCGCAACCTTACCGGGCGCACCGGTTGCGGGCTGTGTGGTGCCGAGACGCTGGAGCAGGCGGTGCGGCATCCGCAGGCAGTGCGCGGTGGCGCGGTGTTTTCGGTGGAGCAGGTGCATGCAGCTTTTGAGCAGATGCAGGCCGGGCAGCACTTGCAGCAGTCCACCGGTGCCACGCATGCGGCCGCGTGGATGGATGCGTCGGGCCGCATCGTGTTGGTCCGCGAAGATGTGGGCCGCCACAATGCGCTGGACAAGCTCATCGGCGCGCTGGCCGAAGAGGAGACCGATTTTTCGCAGGGCGCGGCCATCATCACCAGCCGCGCCAGCTACGAGATGGTGCAGAAGGCGGCCACGGTCGGCATCGGTTTCATCGCCGCCGTATCAGCCCCGACCGCACTGGCGATCCGGCTGGCCGAAGAGACGGATGTGACGCTGCTGGGCTTCGTGCGCAAGCAGGGCCACGTGGTGTATGCGCGGCCGCATCGTTTGCGTTGAGCCGGCGGTGCGGATGAAGAATTGACGGACAATCGATGAACAGAGCAGGAGGAGACGCACCATGAATATCGAACACCTGGTCAAGATGGCCAACCAGATCGGCAGTTTCTTTTCCACCATGCCGGACCGCGACCAGGCCATTGCCGACCTGGCTTTGCACCTCAAGCGTTTCTGGGAGCCGCGCATGCGCAAGGCTTTCCTTGAGCATATCGAGAAGACGCAAGGGGAGGGCTTGGATCCCATCGTGCTGGAGGCGGTGAACCGGCATATGCAGCAGTTGGCGGTGTAGGGCTGCTGCCTTGCTTGTGACTTCGAGGAAACCGCTCAGTTGGATGAGCGGTTTTTTTTTGTCAGTGGGGTGCGAGTGCCTAACTAAACCAGACAGCTGACAGATGATCGTCAGAACGCCAATTGCACGCCAATACCCGTAAAAAAGTCGCAATAAGCTTTTGATTTAAAAGGTAAATTTCACGGCAATAAAATCGAAAAAGTCCGCCAAAAGTCCGCCAAAAGCCCGCCATCAAGGGCGCTGCGCAGTGTTCATCGCCTCACGCCGCCAACGCCACCTCCGCCGCAATCCGGTGAAACCGCCGTCCAAAATAAGCCAGCCCGTCAGCTTGTGATGCCGCCAGGCGAATATGCCGGATCTCCACGAACAGCACGCTGTGCGTGCCCGCCTGTTGCTGCAATACGATGTCTCCTTCCAGCACCGCCAGCGCATCGGGCAGCACCGGCTGGCCGTAGTCGCCGGTCTCCCAGCCGACCTGCGCCATGCGCTCCTCGGCCGCCAGCCCGGTCATGCCGGCGATCATGCGCGCCACCTCTTCATGATGTCCCGCCAGGATGTTGATGCACAAGCGTCCGTTGCCCACCAGGATAGGATGGGCAGCGCTCTTGACGTTGATGCATACCAGCACCGTGGCCGGTTCGTCGGAGACCGAACTGACGGCGCTCACCGTCATGGCGGCGCGTCCTGCAGGACCATCGGTGGTGATGATGTTGACCGCAGCCGAGAGACGCGCCATGGCGTCGCGAAAATCTTGCTTCATGGTAGGTCCGTCCAAAAAAGAGATGACATCCGGCACAAGGCTTCGTATCCTTTGCGCCATCAGCACGGGCGTCTGCGGCGCCGTCAGGCGGATGTCGATCAGCAGGTGAGAGGGAGAACGCATCGCCGATGAAGGCCAGCGTCCTGGGATGAACAATAGACCCTGCACAAATGACGGGTCAAATGATTGTCTGGAATGTTCCGCATGAAGCAAATGAATATCGGCGCAGTCGACTTGAACCTGCTCAAGACCTTCATCGTCATCTGGGAGCTGCGCAGCCTGACCGCCGCCGCCGACCGCCTGCACCTGACCCAGCCCGCCGTCAGCCACGCCCTGCGCCGCTTGCGCGAAATGTTCGATGATCCGCTCTTCGTGCGCAGTACCAGTGCCATGGTGCCGACCGAAACCGCGATCCGCCTGCATGAACCCATCTCGCGCGCCCTGGGCATCATCCACGAAGCCTTGCATACCCACGCCAGCTTCGATCCGGCCACGGCCACGCGGACCTTCCACCTGGTCATGTCCGACATGTCCTGCAGCCACGTGCTGCCCTTGCTGATGGAAGAACTGGCCCACGCCGCACCGCACGTCTCCATCGAAGTGCAGCAGATGGCCATGGAAAATCTGGGTGCCGCCATGCGCAACGGCGACATCGACCTGGCCTTCGGCTACCTGCCGGGCCTGCCCGAGGATTGCCAGAGCCAGCTGGTGCTCAATGACGACTACGTCTGCATGCTGCGCAAGACCCATCCCCAGGCCGGCGAGCCCCTGACCATGGAAAGCCTGCTGCAGCTGCGCTATGTCTACGCCAACACCAATACCACCGGCCACCAGCTGGCCGAGGACGTGCTGCGCAACGCCGGCGTGAAGCGCGATTTCGCGCTGCGCATGCCGCATTTCACGGTGGCCCCGCAGATCGTGCGCGATACCGACCTGGCGCTGTTCCTGCCGCGCAGCATCGCCGAGCGCCATAACGTCGATGAGGCCTGCGTGCTGCTGGACCTGCCACTGGAAATGCCGCGCATTCCAGTGAGCATCTACACCCACACGCGCTTCTCGGCGGACTCGGGCATCCAGTGGCTGCGCAGCCTGCTCATCGAGATGTTCGGACGCGAAGCCGAGAACGCCTGACACTTTCCCCTACTGGAGTCACATCATGAGCATCGCCGTTACCGGAGACGTTCCCTACTACGCCGTCATCTTCACTTCCCTGCGCACGGAGGGCGATCACGGCTATGGCGAGATGGCCGAGGCCATGGTGGAGGCGGCGGCGCGCCAGCCCGGTTTCCTCGGGCTGGAGTCGGCGCGTGAAGAGGTGGGCATCACCGTGTCTTACTGGGCGAGTCTGGAGGCCATCGCCGCGTGGAAACGCGACCTCGATCATCAGCTGGCCCAGCGTCTGGGACGCCAGCAGTGGTACGAGGCCTACAAGACGCGGATCTGCAAGGTGGAGCGGGATTACGCCTTCACCCGCGATTGAAACTCAGCAACTGCGCTGCAGGAAATCCATCACCGCTTCAGCAAAGGGGCCTGGCATCTGGTCCGGCATCGGGACCATGCCGTCGTCCAGCGTCTGCCACTGGCTGCCTGCAATGGCCTGAGCGATACGTTCGCTGTAGGGCGCAGCGTGTGGATCACGCCCTGCCCGCAACACCAGCGTGGGTGCGCGTACCAGGCCGATGCGATCTTCCATGGGGTAGTTGCGGACCACGATATGGCCATGCGAGGCCATCGGTCCGGCCTTGAGGGCATCCACCATGAAGCGCGTCAGCAGGTCGGTATCACCTTCCGGATAGAAGGGCTGGCGGCGCTGCCACAGTTCCTGCAGGTGCGCGCCATCGGTGCGGACCTCCACATCGTCCACCGTACGCTTGCCCGCGTGCGCGCTGCGCCGTGCTGCGTCGTTGTAGGGACAGGAAGACAGCACCAGCGCCGCCACCCGCTCGGGTGCCGAGGCGGCGATTTCCATGGCCGTGACTGCGCCGGTATGGTGGCCGACCACGGCGGCCTTGCGGATGCCCAAGCTGTCCATCACTTCCAGCGCCAGGCTGGCCCAGCGCTCGATGCTGTGCTCCGCAGGTGGCGGCTTGCAGGAATCGCCAAAGCCCAGTGTATCGATGGCGATGGGGCGGTAGCGCTGCGCCAGCAGGGGCAGCACATCGCGGAATTCGTCCCAGGAACGCGGGGTCTGGTGCAGCAGCAGTACGGGCAAACCTTCGCCCATGCTGGCCACGTGCAGGGGACCGGCGCTGGTGGGGATGAACTGGCGCACGAGGGCGGGAAGGGCAGGGGACATGGGAATGGCTCTCCGGCACGGTGAAGAGGCCGCAGCCTCTTCCCCGTCATCTCATCAACAACGAACAGCAGCGTGAAACGCAAAACGATATAAATGATTTGTATCGTTTGAAGAATGCAGCGCTTCGTTACTTCATCAGCACCGAATAGGTCGGCACATTGTTGGCCCAGCCTGAAGCCAGCGGCGCCACAAACACGTTTTCGGTACGGGTGCGTGCGATCTTCCACACGCCATCGACCTTCTTGAACAGGTTGTTGAGCCGGCTGGAGCGCAGCAGCGATGAGCCATCGCCGAAGATCCACGGCTGGCAGTGCACCCACTGGCCATCGGCGTGCGTGCAGTCGGCATTGACGTGGATCTGTTCCGAGGTCAGGTAGTGCACGTTCAGGAGCAGTTCCGGATCCTTCTTCTGGCCCCAGAAGGCCTGGAAGTGCTTGCGGATCGCTTCCTTGCCGACGGCCTGGCCGAACTGGCCCTCGTAGTAGGAGCCGACGCCTTCCCAGATGGCGTCTTCGGCATAGAGCTCGAGGATCTTCTCGATGCGTTCGGCGTCATCGGCCACCGGCTCGGGGCAGGGCGTGTCGCACAGGAACATGTAGCGTGCCTGGATGCGGCGGATGTCGGCCTCGGCTTCGAGGATGTCGAGGCGGCGTTTGAGTTGCTGGATTTCCTGGGTGAAGTCGGTCATGGTGCGTGGTCTCTCGTGATCTTGATCTTGTATGGATGGGAAAAGCCAACCCTGCATACAAGCGCAGGGTTGGCAGCGGCGATCAGTGCATCGCCGCCAGGAGGGGCTTGGGGCTTACAGGTAGCGCGCCAGCAGCTTGCGGGTGGCGATGCGCAGTACGCGGTCGAACAGGTAGCCCAGCAGGCCCAGCGCGATGATGCCCACGAACACCCACTCGGTCCGGCTGAAGTTGCGCGCCGTCCAGATCAGGGCACCGAGGCCTTCGCGGGCCGAGACGATTTCCGCCGAGACCACCGTCAGGAAGGAATTGCCCATCGCGATGCGGGCACCGGTGACCATGAAGGGCACGGTCGAGGGCAGGATCACGGTGGTCAGGATCTTCCATTGCCCGGCACCCAGCGAGGCCGCCGCACGCAGGCGCAGCGGGTTCACCGCCTGCACGCCGGCGATGGTGTTGAGCGTGACGATGAAGACCGTGGTGTAGAAGATCAGCGCGATCTTCGACAGTTCGCCCGGGCCAAGCCAGATCACGGCGAGGGTGACGAAGGCGATTGGTGGAATGAAGCGGAAGAACTCGATGTAGGGATCGAGCAATTGCCGCACCAGGTCAAAGCGGCCCATGAAGATGCCCAGCGGCACGCCGATGGCCACGCCCGCACCCCAGCCGGCCAGGATGCGTCCGGACGAGGCCAGTACCGATTGCTGCAGGGTGCCGTCACTGATCAGTTCCAGTGCGGCCGCCCAGGTCATCGAGACCGAGGGCAGGAACAGTGGCGAGGTGGTCATCGAGACCAGTTGCCACAACACCAGGCCGCCGACGATGGCGACCACCGAGATCAGGAAAGGACGGGCTGCTTTCAGGCGACGACCCAGGCTGGATGGCATGGCCGACTCTTGAGCCGTCGGGGAGGCTGTCTGTGTGAGCTGGGTCATTGTATGGATTCCTCTTCAATCAAACCTTGTGCGCGCAGCACGCGCGTGACTTCTGCACCGATGTCGTCGCGGATGCGGGCATACAGTGCCATGCAGGCCGGGTCGGCCGGATCGCGCGGATGCGGCAGGTCGACTTCTTCGATGGTCTTGATGTGGGCACGCGGACCTGCCGTCATGGTGACCACGCGGTCGGCCAGGAGGATGGCTTCCCAGATGTCGTGGGTGACGAAGACGATGGTACAGCCGGTGCTTTTCCAGATGCGGTCCAGCTCGCTTTGCAGCACCTCGCGGGTCTGCGCATCGAGGGCGCCGAAGGGCTCGTCCATCAGCACCACCGAGGGTTCATTGACCAGCACCCGGGCAATCTGCGCACGCTGGCGCATGCCGCCGGAGAGCTCGGCCGGGAACTTGTCGATGGCGTGTTTCAGGCCCACCAGCGAGACATAGCGCTCGGCAGCCGAACGGCGTTCGGCTGCCGGGATGCCGCGCAGCTTGAGACCGTACTCGACGTTCTCGCGCACCGACAGCCACGGGAACAGTGCCTCGGAGGACTGGAACACGACGCCGCGATCCAGCCCCGGCCCCTTGACGCGCTTGCCGGCCACGCTGATCTCGCCGGCCACCTCCTGGAAGCCCGCAATCGCATTGAGCAGGGTGGACTTGCCGCAGCCGGACGGGCCCAGCAGGCAGATGAATTCTCCTGCGCGGATATCGAGGTCGATGCCCGCCATGATCTCGTTCTTGCCGATGGTCAGGCCGACGCGCTTGATGGAAACTGAAGATCCATGTCCCATGGCTTACCCCTTGTAAAAACCGCGCTGCAGGATCTTGCTCATGTCCACCGGCGCCTTGATGGCCTGTTTCGACAGCAGGAATTCACCGATGGCATTGGCGGTCTTGAGATCGGTGTCGGTGAAGTCGCGCACGATCGGTTCCATGTCCTTGAGCGAATTGAGCGTCTGCGGCACCGGGATGCGGGTGATGGCCTGCACCGATTGCGCCGCGCGCGGCGGATCCTTGCGGGTGATCTCGGAGGCTTCGGCCAGGGCCTTGAGGATGTTGCCGGCCACTTCCTTGTTGGCGGCCAGCCAGTTGGCATTGGCCGAGAGCCACAGGGTGCTGGTGTAGCCGACGTCGCCGGCGGTCATGAGGATGTGGCCGCCTTGTTGCACGCCCAGCGTGGGCCACGGTTCCCAGACGAAGTAGGCATCGATGTCGCCGCGCGCCAGCAGGGCCGGCAGTTCCGGCGGACCGGAGCGCACCATCTCGACCTTGGCGGGATCGATGTTGAGGGTCTTGAGGGTCAGGCCGGTGACGTATTCCGAGACCGAGCCGGCGACGATGCCGAACTTCTTGATCTTGTCGGCCGAGGTGATGGCCTTGCGGGCCACCAGCTTGACGTAGGTCTTGGATTGATAGGTCACGGCCAGCGGGCGCAGCTCGGCGCGCGAGAGGCGCACGATGTGCGTGGGTTCGCCGGCACAGCCCAGTTGCACCTGGTTGGCCACCAGCGCGTTGAGCGCTTCGCCGCCGTCGGTGTAGGACTGCACGGTGACGTTGGGGGCGCCGTGTTTGGCAAAGAGTTTTTCGTTGGCGGCCACAAAGAAGGCCGTGAAGACGGGATCAGCGCCGACGCCGATGATGACGGGTGCGCCCTGGGCCAGGGCTGGCAGGGCAGGCGCAGCGCCTGCGGCGAGCATGGAGGCGGCGCCGAGCAGCAGCTTGCGGCGTTGTGGCGAAACGGTGGAGTGGGTCACGGGCTGGGTCCTCTTTGTAAAGTTGGTGAAACGCCAGTGGAGATGGCAGGCACGGCAGTAACAAAGGCAAAACACGGGGAGCGCTTGCGCCTGCAGCGCAGGCATGAGCGCAGGCAATTTTTCAGGAGGGGAGGCGCATCAGCGCTTGATTCCCAGCTTTGCAAAAAGCGCGCCAGCGCTTTCGTAATTCAACTCCGACAGCGCCGCGTGCTGCGTGACCACCATCGCATCGCGCACGATGCGCTGCAGGCGATGGGTGCGCTGGATGGCGGCCATGCCCGCGGCCTGGTAGGCGTCGTTGACGACTTCCATCGAGACCCGTGCGGCATAGGTGGCCGAGAGCTTGAGCATCATGTCGATCTCTTCGGTGACGGGATTGCCCGCCACGATTTGCTCCCAGGCTTGTTCGCAGGCGTCGTAGAAGAACATGCGGGCACTGCGCCACTTGGCTTCGGAGACGCCGAGCTTGATCTTGTAGTACGCGCGGTCGGCCAGGCGCGGCGCGCCCGGCATGATCTTGGCGCCGCCGGCCATGTCGGTGACGATGTCCAGCGCGGCGCGGGCCAGGCCGATGTTGACGGCAGCGTGCACTTCGGCCTGGTAGGCCAGGGCCGGATAGCGATACAGCGGCTCGTCGATGAGGCCGGCCGCGCCCCGGGCACAGGTCCATTCATGGGCCACGAACTTGTCCTTGAGAAGGGTATCGTGGCTGCCGGTCCCTTGCATGCCGACCACGTTCCAGTTGTCGATGATCTCGATGTCAGAAGCCGGCATCACGGCCATGAGCGCGGGCTTGGGTGTGCCGTCGTCGGCGCCGCTGCTGTCCTTGATGCCCACGCCGATCCAGTCTGCGCCCTTGCAGCCACTGGCGAAGTGCCAGCGTCCGGTGATTTCCCATCCGCCGGGGACGGCCTTGGCTTCCTGCAGCGGATAGAGGCCGCCGGCATAGACCTGGTCGGGGCCGCTTGCGTAGATCTTGCGCTGCGTTTCGATGGGCAGGGCGGCGAGATAGGTATTGGCCGAACCGAAGGCGGCCACCCAGCCGGCCGAGCCATCGGCCTTGGAGATGCGTTCGACCATGGCCAGGAAGGGCGCCGGGGCCAGGGCTTCGCCGCCGAACTTGCGCGGTGTGCCGCTGCGGAAGATGCCGGCCTTCTTCATGGTGGCCACGAGGTCGCGCGGCACGTGGCCGAGCTGGTCGAACTCGTCGCGGCGTGCGGTCACTTCCGCAATGAGCGTATCCATTTCGGGAGAGTCCGCATGCGGTGGGGCAGCGGTGACGATTTTTTTCTGGACGGGATAAACATCGAGCGTGATCGAATTCATGGCACACCACTTTGGTTGAAAGGAGGTAGCTGAGTGTCGTCCTGGGTCAAATCAGGGTCAAATTCTATTTAGGAATTGGCCGAATGAATATTAGTAATAATGATTAGGCTGCTCCGGGATGGCACGCAGGCTTGTGCATGGTGCACCCGCATGATGCGCGAAACCCGCACGGGGAGGGCGTTTGGCGCGATCCTGCACCAAACGCGAGAGCGTGGATGCCCTGCTTGGAGACGTATTTGCAGTATTGATGCGGCTAATCGGCGGTGCGGATTTGCCTGCAGTGGAAGGGACTGACTACCATGGGGGCCGAGATTGAAAGGAAACACTGTTCAGTTTCGTCACAGGCTCCTTCTGGCCTTCATTTCGGGCGGACTTCTTCGGGAGTCCGCCACTTTTCTTTTGCTTTTTCTCTTCTTCTTTCCCTGCAGTCCTTGCGGTGAGGGGATGTCTTCTTTTTTTTCTATTGCGTGTTGATTCAATGTGCCGGTGCGGCGTAACGCCTAACGCCAATGCGCATCGGCACAGCCGTGCTGCGCGATGGTCTGCAATTGATCTTGTATGGATTCGCGCTGGAGGATGTCTGTACGCAGGACAGAGACATGACCGCCTTCCTTGCGCAGTCCGTTCGTGAGTTGCACAAATTGCGCCGCGTTCAGCTTGCGCAGGGCACAGGCCGCGTAGAGTCGCGCTTCTTTGGTGGCGGAGCCGTCGTCGATCAGTCGTGTGAAGAGTTCCAGCGCGGCCGGGGATTGCAGCAAGCGGCGATAGCGTTGTTCGCTGTCGCTGATGTGGCCGATGAACCCGACCTGGCCGAGGGCGAAGGTGGGTGTCTGGCGCAGGAGGGTGAGGTCATCCGCTGCGCTCTCCGTGGCATGGATGTAGGGAGGTGCAAGCATCAGCAATCCGGACATCATCAGTGATCGTGACAGCTGCAAGCATCTCTTCGGTTTCATGAGGGTTTCTCCGGGCCAGGGTGGAAGGGAATCGGCATGATGCCTCAACAAGCAGGCCGTGATGTGCTCTTTGCTGTCCATGCGGTGAATGAAGCGGCGCATGTCGAATCATTTGGATAAAAAAAT
Source organism: Herbaspirillum sp. Her4 (assembly GCF_057961335.1). Lineage (NCBI taxonomy): Bacteria > Pseudomonadati > Pseudomonadota > Betaproteobacteria > Burkholderiales > Oxalobacteraceae > Herbaspirillum > Herbaspirillum sp. Her4. The sequence continues at coordinate 2,791,104 of NZ_CM176330.1, forward strand.
CGGCCGCATGAAAGCGGCCGATCTTGAATCACGAGAAGGCGGGGCAGGAAATCAGTAACGATAGCCCAGCGTCAGCAAGATGGTCCGGTCATCCCCCAACGCCACCGCCCGCGCCAGACCGCCCGCGTAGTAGTGCGTATTGAAGATGTTCTTGACGTTGAGCGCAGCGCGCCAGCGTTCGGCGTTGTAGGCCACGCCGGTATCGGCCAGCACGTAGCCGGGCAGGGTATAGCCATTGGTGCGCATCATGCTCTGGCCGTGCACGCCGCCGTTCCACTCCCATCCGGCCAACTGGCCCTTGAAGCGATAGCGGGCGCTGGTGGTGAAGTTGTGGCGCGGGACGTTGTCCAGCCACTGGCCCACGGTGGTGCTGCGCTGGCCGCCGTCGTCGGTCACGATGGCCGCCGTATAGGAGTAGCCCGCGTTGAGGCTCAGGCCATTGCGCAGGTCGGAGGTCACGCTGATCTCGCCGCCTTGCGAACGTTGCTCGCCCACGGCGATTTTGGAAGTGGTGTGGTCGGGGTCTGTCACCAGTACGTTGCGACGACGCAGATCGAAGACGGCAAAGTTGATGCTGGTGCGTCCGTCGTCGAGGTCGACCTTGACGCCGGTTTCCCACTGCTTGCCGGTCTCTGGTTTAAAGGTGTCGCCCGCAAAGTTGGTGCCGCTGTTAGGGTAGAACGAGGTCGCGTAGCTCAGGTAGGGGCGTACGCCGCGCCACAGTTCCACCATGATGGCCGACGAGGCAGTGGTGGCGCTGGAAGCGTTGTCCGAGTGCACGCCGGTGATGCTGCTGGTGGTATAGGTTGCCGCACGATCTTGGCGCACCCCGGCCAGCAACTGCCAGCGATCACCCAGGCTGATCTGGTCGCGGGCATAAAATCCGGTGTCGCGCACCGAGGTGTCGCTGAGCTTGGCATTGGCCGTTGTCAGCCTGGTTGGGCAGGTGATGCTGGCACCGTAGCTCGGGTTGTAGGCGTTGCTCAAATTGGCGACGCTACAGGTAATCGTCCGCTCTTGTTCGCGTGAATTCATGTAGTCGGTGCCGAGCGTCACTTCATGCTTACCCCATACGGTGGCGAAGCTGCGCTGGACATTGGTGTCCATGGTAAAAGTCTGGCCTTCATAGGTCTGATCCGTTGCCGTGCGGCTCAAGGTTCGGCCGGAAAGTCCAGAAACTGCCACCAGTTGCCCGCTCATCTCGAACTGCTGGTAACGCACGTTGTTGTTGAGCGTCCAGCCGTCATCGAAGCGGTGCGTCAGCGCATAGCCGATACGGGTTTCATTGGCCGCATACGGACGCGCGCCCGGTTCGCCGATGAACAGGCTGCGCGGCAGCGCGCCGTTGACGTTGCTGTTGATCGAGCCCGACAGCGGCAGCCCTTGCTGGCGCACGTAGTTGCGTTCCTGGTAGCTGGTCAGGATGGTGAAGTCGGTACGCGCACCCAGGTCCAGCGACAGCGAGGGCGCGATGTAGCGGTTCTTGAACCACACGTTGTCAGTGGCATCGTTCGAATTGGAAATGAGACCGTTGATGCGGAAAGCCTGCTTGCCGTTTTCCGACAGCGATTTGTTCATGTCCACGGTGGTCTGGTAGAAGTCGTGGCTGCCCACGGTGACGTCGACGTTGGCGAAGTCATTGCCTTGCGGACGCTTGCTGACCATGTTGACCAGCCCGCCCGGCAGCACCAGGCCATACAGCAGCGAGCCCGGTCCCTTGAGCACTTCCACCTGCTGCAGGCCGAACAGCTGCTCGGCCACACGCGAGCTGGCGGTGGTGCGCAGGCCATCCAGATACAGCGAATCGGAAGCGACCTGGCCTCGGATGATCAGGTCATCCCAGCCGCGCCGGCCATATTGCTGCGCGACCACGCCGGGCACGTTCTCCAGCGCATCGGCCAGAGAGACGGCCTGCTGGCTGTCCAGCATGGAGCGCGTGACCACCGACACCGATTGCGGGGTTTGCGACAGCGGTGTAGTCGATTTGTTGACTTGGCTTTGGGTGGCCTTGAACTTGGTGTCGTTGACGCCATCGGCGACCACATCGACGGTGGGCAATTGGGTTGATGCCGCACTGTTGTCCGTGCTGGCAGTCTGCGCCAGGACGGAAGAAGCGGGCAATACGGAAAAAGCGAGCAGGACGGCGAGAGCGCCGGGGGAGAGCGAGGGCATGAATCAGATAATAATGAGAATAATTGCTATTCATGATATCGCATTCTTGTGCTTGGCAACAAATATTTACTGATCGTTTGCATCTTGTCCCCTGGCGCGCGTACAGGGTGTTTGGCGCGTCGCATCAATCAGGAGCCGGGCTTCAGACCTTGAACGGCGGGAATGAAGCAATCGCCGGAAAGCCACCGTCTCATGCGCTGATCCATTCATATTGCCGTGCGAGAACGTGAGCGCGCCGTTCATGGCATCTGCTCAAATTTTTCATCTGAAATAAGTTTGACCCGCCCGGATCCCGCTGCTATCTTGGAACCGGTTCCAAAAGATTCATATAAATGAGCAGCCCGGAGCCTGTAGACAAATCACTCGACGCAGTTCAACGATTTGGCGGGCAATAGTGAGACAACACACCAAGACCGGCACCGACCGGGTCACCATCGCGCAGGTTGCGCGGGAGGCCGGGGTGTCCAAGACCAGCGTATCGCGTTACCTGGGCGGCGAATTCGACGCGCTCTCGGCACCGCTGCGCGACCAGATCGGCAAGACCATCGCGCGCCTGGGCTATCAGCCCAGCCAGATGGCGCGCGGGCTCAAGGGTGGCCGCACACGGCTCATCGGCATGCTGGTGGCGGACATCCTCAATCCCTATTCGGTGGCCGTGCTGCATGGTGCGGAAGCGGCCTGCCAGAAGCATGGCTACACGCTCATGCTGTGCAACACCGGCAATGACGAGGCGCGCGAGAAGCAGTCGCTGGCCGCCCTGCATTCCTACAGCGTGGAAGGCCTGCTGTTCAACACCCAGGGCCGCAACGTGACGCCGCTGCGCGAGCTGGGGCAGGCGGCCTTTCCGGTGGTGCTGCTGGACCGGCACGTGGAAGGCTGCGACTTCGACCTGGTCGGCCTCGATAACGTCAAGGCCGCGCAACTGGCCACGCATCACCTGCTGGCGCAGGGCTATACGGATATCGCACTGGTGGTGCAGCCGCTGTTCGGCGTGAGTTCGCGGCAGGGGCGGCAGGCGGGATTTTTGCAGGCGATGGCGCAACGTCCCGATTGCCATGGCGAGACGCTGGAAGTGGATGTGGACCAGCCCGGCCATGTGGCCACGGTCGTGCGCGAATATTTCCTGCGCCGGGCGGCCGCCGGCAGCACGGGGCGAGTGGCCCTGCTGGCCGGCAACGGCATGGTCTCGCTGCAGATCGCGCTGGCCTTGCAGAGCATGTCGCTGCGCTTTCCGGATGACGTGGGCCTGCTGTGTTTCGATGAACTGGCATGGTCACCGCTGGTGGGCAGCGGCATCAGCACCATCGAACAACCGACGTATGACATCGGCTTTACGGCCATCGAACGCTTGCTGGTCCGCATCCACGGCGAGCGCTCGGTGCGCATGGAGATGCTGCTGGATCCCCGCCTCATCTGCCGCGGTTCGACCGCCAGTGTGGACGGCCATCCGCAGCGTGCGCTGGTCAGCGGCATCGTGAGCAAGCTCCGGCCCGCGCCGATGGCGCAAACAAGCGGCAGTTAAACCCAGCGCTGGAACCGGTACCAAGTTGCAGGCTTTTGATCGTGGCACTGCGCACTACTGGTAAGACCTTGTAACAGGACTGCAGAGCTGTTCAGTAAAGATGGCGCCCGTATTTCAGCAGCACGCAACCGTATTACGGCCTTCCGGCCGCATCACAGACCTGCAAGCGGGAAGCACAAGCAGGCAGCAACAAAGAGGGGCAAGCGAGTCCCTGCGGCCGCGCACCAGCGGGCAGCGGGATTCGGTGCCTGTCGCACTCAACGGACTGCCGTCCACACGGCATTGATTGATCAGGAGACCAGGATGAGCATCAAGAACATTTTCAACGCAAAATTCGTCGCACTGACGCTGGCCGCTGCCTGCGCAGTGGCAACCGCCGCCAGCGCCAGCGCGCAGAGCATCGCCGAGCTGACCAAGAAAGGCAAGATCACCATCGGTGTGGTCAGCGGCACACCGCCCTTCGGTTCGGTCGATGCCAAGGGCGTGCCCATCGGTTATGACGTCGATGTGGCCAACCTGATCGGCAAGTATCTCGGCCTGCCGGTGGAGATCGTGCCGCTGGTGCCGCCGGCCCGTATCCCGGCGCTGGAATCGGGCAAGGTCGACATGCTGGCCGCCACCTTGGCGCCCACGCCTGAGCGTGCCAAGTCGGTGTTGTTCACGATTCCCTACAGCGGTTTCGAACTCTCCATCGTCGGCCCGGTGGGCAGCAACTTCAAGAAGCTCGATGACCTGGTCAAGAAGAAAGTGGGCGTCTCGCGCGGTTCCACCAACGACACCGCACTGACCCGCCTGGCGCCTCCGGGCACGGTACTGGTGCGTTTCGAGGATGACTCCACGGTGACCCAGGCGCTGCTGTCGAACCAGGTCGATGCCATCTCCATTCCCAATACCATGGCCAATGAAATCGTCAAGAGCCGTGGTCAGGGCAAGATCGAAGTCAAGTTCCCGTACTCGGTACAACCCAATTCGATGACCGTGCGCAAGGGCTCGTATGAGCTGCAGCAGTGGCTCAACAACTTCATCTACTACGTCAAGCTCAACGGCGAACTCGATGCCATCTCGCGCAAGTGGGCCGGCCCGCTGCCCAACCTGCCGGTGTTCTGATTCCGTCCTGCGGAATCTGTCTTGCAGAAGCGGCTGCGCAGCCATGAACTGCGCAGCCTGAGAAGAACAGATCACGCGCCGTTCAGGGGATGAGCGGACGGCGCGGGTTTGTCGGAGGAGCACACGATGCATTACGATTTTCAGTTCGCGTTCATCTTCCAGCACCTGGATCAGTTGCTGGTCGGCGCACTGCTCACCATACGGTTGAGCGCGCTGTCGATGATCTGCGGTTTGGCCGTCGGCATTTTCGGCGCCATCATTTCCATTCATGGCAGCGCACCGGCGCGGCTGGCGGTTACCTCCTACGTGGAGCTGATCCGCAGTACGCCGTTCCTGGTACAGCTGTTCATCATCTTCTTCGGCCTGCCTTCCATCGGCGTACAGGTCAATGCCAACATCGCCGCGCTGGTGGCCATGACGGTCAACCTCGGGGCCTACTCCACCGAGATCGTGCGGGCCGGCATGATGGCCATCCACCCTTCGCAGATCGAGGCGGCGCAGGCGCTGGCCATGACGCGCGGGCAGGTGATCCGGCATGTGGTGCTGACACCCGCGCTGGAAAAAGTCTATCCGGCACTGGCCAGCCAGTTCACGCTGATGATGCTGGCCTCCAGCATCGTCTCGGCCATCTCGGCTGAGGAGCTGACGGCCACGGCCAACCTGCTCGATGCCGAGACCTTCCGCAGCTTCGAGATCTACCTGGTGGTGATGGTGCTCTACATCCTGCTGGCATTGCTGTTCCGCCTGGCCTTCTGGCTGATCGGACTGGTGGTCTTCAAACGCCGTCGCCGCCTGGGCGTGGCTCGTCCGAGGAGGATGTGATGCTCGCTGAATTTTCCTTCGATAATTTCATGTTCCTGCTGGAGGCGGCGCGCTGGACGCTGCTGCTCTCGGCACTGGCCTTCATCGGCGGCGGCATCGCCGGCTTCATCGTGGCCCTGATGCGTACCTCGCACCTGGCCCCGCTGCGGCTGCTCTCGGCGGTGTATATACAGATCATCCAGGGCACGCCGGTGCTGATCATCCTGTTCCTGTCCTTCTACGGACTGGCGATCTTCGGCTACAAGCTCCCGCCCATGGTGGCCGCCACCATCGCCATGACGATCTATTCCAGCGCCTATCTGGGCGAGATCTGGCGCGGCTGCATCGAGGCCGTGCCGGTGCCGCAGTGGGAAGCGTCGACTGCCCTGGCCATGACGCGCTGGCAGCAGCTGCGCTACGTGATCCTGCCGCAGGCGGTGCGTATTTCGCTGCCGCCGACCGTGGGCTTCCTGGTGCAGATCGTCAAGAACACCTCGATCGCCTCCATCATCGGCCTGGTGGAACTGGCGCAGGCCGGCAAGCTGGTCAGCAATGCGACCTTCCAGCCTTTCCTGGTCTTCCCCATCGTGGCCGGTATCTACTTCGTTTTCTGTTATCCGCTGTCCCGTTTCGCTTTTGCCCTGGAGAGGAAATACCATGCCCATCGTTGAGATTGACAACATCACCAAGCGCTTCGGCAGCAACCAGGTGTTGAACGGCATTTCGCTGTCGGTCGAGCGCGGCCAGGTGGTGGCCATCATCGGCCGTTCGGGCTCCGGCAAGAGCACCATGCTCCGCTGTATCAACGGGCTCGAGACCATCGACGGCGGCAGCATCACCGTGGCCGGCCACAAGCTCACCAACAAGCACGAACACCTCATCGAATTGCGCAAGGATGTGGGCATGGTGTTCCAGCATTACAATCTCTTTCCGCACCTGACCGTGGAGGAGAACATCATGCTGTCACCCCGCATCGTCAAGAAGACCGCTACCGACACTGCCCGCGAGACGGCCATCAAGGTATTGAAGCAGGTCGGCCTGGATCACAAGCGCGACGCCTATCCCGAGCAGCTCTCCGGCGGCCAGCAGCAACGCGTGGCCATCGCCCGCTCGCTGGCCATGGAGCCGCAGGTGATGCTGTTCGATGAAGTGACCTCGGCGCTGGACCCGGAACTGACCGCCGAAGTGCTGAAGGTCATGGAAGAGCTGGCACGCGGCGGCATGACCATGCTGCTGGTGACGCACGAGATGGAGTTCGCGCGCCGGGTGGCGGACCTCACCGTCTTCATGCACCAGGGCAAGGTGTGGGAAGCGCGCCCCTCGAAGGAATTCTTCGCCGATCCGCAGACGCCGGAAGCCAGGCAGTTCATCGGTGCAGGGGCGCTCAAGTGAGTCCGGTCCTGGTCGCCGCCTCGGCCTATGGGGCGGACCTGGTGCGGCGGGTCGGCCATGCCGACCTGGTCCCGATGGTGGCGGCGGCCGGGGCGGCTGGCCTTGAAATACGGCGTGAGCTCTTCGATGGTCCGCAGGATTTGCCGGCCTTGCGCGCGCTGTTGGAGCAGCACAAGCTGTTCTCGGTGTATTCCGCGCCGTTGGAATTGTTCCGTGCCGACGGGCGATTTGATCGCGAGCAGATCGGGCAGGCGATGAACGAGGCCGAGGAGCTCGGTGCACGTTTCCTGAAGGTATCGCTCGGTCATTTCTCTGTCGCCAGTGATCTGCAATCATTGCTGCGCTTCCTCTCGCATTCCCCCATTGAAGTCTTGTTGGAAAACGACCAGACCCCGCAGGGCGGACGGCTGGAGCCCATCGTCAGCTTCCTGGCACTGTGCACCGGCAATGGCTATGCCTTCGGCATGACCTTCGACATGGGCAACTGGCACTGGCAGGGCGTCGATCCCGAGACCGCCGCGCGCTCGCTGGCACCGCATGTGCGCTACGTGCACTGCAAGGGCGTGCAGGAAGACAAGGGCAAGCTCAAGGCCGTGCCGCTGCAGGCGCAGGATACGCACTGGCCGGCCATGCTGGCGCATTTCCCCACGGGCATCCTGCGGGCCATCGAATTCCCGCTGGTGGGCACGGATCTGGAAGAAACGACGCGCCGCCACGTGGCGATGCTGGCGGCCGTCTGAGGACAAGCACAATGACGATGCAACTGGATGTGGTGACTTGGGGCGAAGCCCTGGCCTTGCTGGTGGCCGATGAAGTCGGCCCGTTTGAAGAAGTGGAAAAATACACGCGCCGCCTGGCCGGTGCCGAGACCAATGTGGCCATCGGCCTGGCGCGCCTGGGTTTGAAGGTGGGCTGGGCCAGCCGGGTGGGTAATGATGCCTTCGGCCGCTTCATTCGCAAGCGCGTGGCGCAGGAAGGCGTGGAGGTCAGCCGCGTGCTGACCGACATGGAATTCCGCACGGCCATCCAGCTGAAGGCCAAGGCGGTGGATGGAGCAGACCCCGCCATCGAGTATTACCGCAAGGGCTCGGCGGCCAGCCATCTGTCGCTGGAGGATTTCGATCCGGCGTATTTCGGCGCGGCGCGGCACCTGCACGCCACCGGCATCGCGCCGGCCTTGTCGCCCACGACGATGGCCTTTGCCCATCACGCCATGGAGTTCATGCGGGCGCAGGGCAAGACGATTTCCTTCGATCCCAACCTGCGGCCGATGCTGTGGCCCTCGCGCGAAGTCATGGCGCAGCAGTTGAATGCGCTGGCCTTCAAGGCGGACTGGGTGCTGCCGGGATTGTCGGAAGGGACGCTTCTTACCGGATATGAAGATCCGCACGCCATTGCCGGCTTCTACCTGGAGCGCGGTGTGAAGATGGTGGTCATCAAGCTGGGCGCGGAGGGCGCTTATTGGCGCAACAGTGAAGGCGAGGGCAGGGTGGCTGGCGTGCCGGTGAAGGAAGTGGTCGATACCGTGGGCGCCGGGGATGGCTTCGCAGTAGGTGTCATCAGCGGCATGCTGGAAGGTTTGCCGGTACCCCAGGCCGTCATGCGCGGCAACCGCATCGGGGCGTTCGCCATCCAGGTGGTAGGCGACATGGAAGGCTTGCCCACCCGGGCCGAGCTGGAGGCGGCCTCGTAACCCTGTCTGAACACACCGCAATCCGTTCGGACTGAGTAGGCCCGCCAGGGCCCTATCGAAGGCGCACTTGCCGGAGCGCCTTCGATACGCGGCTGCGCCGCTACTCAGTCCGAACGGTAATCCGGGATGTACTTTGCGTCACCGTCCTTTTTGATTGATGGGAACACCGATGAAGCCGCACGTAGTCGTCTACAAAAAATTGCCCGAACATCTGCTGCAGCGCCTGCAGGCGGAATGCGACGTAACGCTCTTCGACCGTATTACGCAAGACAACCGCGCCGATTTTCTCGTAGCGCTGAAGACTGCCGACGGCATCATCGGCGCCAGCCTGCCCATCACCAACGACATGCTGGAGGGCGCGCCGCAACTCAGGATCGCCTCCACCATCTCGGTGGGCGTGGACAATTTCGACCTGGATTATTTTCGCCGGCGCGGGCTGATGCTGGCGCATACGCCCGGCGTGCTCACCGAAGCGACTGCTGACACCATCTTTGCCTTGATCCTCTCCACCGCGCGCCGCGTGGTGGAACTGGCCGAATACGTCAAGGCCGGTCGCTGGAAGGGCAGCATCGGCGAGGCCCAGTTCGGCGTGAACGTGCACGGCAAGACGCTGGGCCTGATCGGCATGGGCCGCATCGGCTCTGCGGTGGCGCGGCGGGCGCATCATGGTTTCGGCATGCCCATCCTGTATCACAACCGCCGCCCCGATCCCGAGGCCGAGCGCGAACTCGATGCGCGCTACGTCAGCCAGGATGAGTTGCTGGCCCAGGCGGACTTCGTCTGCGTCATGCTGCCCCTGAATGCCGATACCGAACGCCTGATCGGCGCACGCGAATTCGCGCTCATGAAGCGCAGCGCCATCTTCATCAATGCCTCGCGCGGGCGCATCGTCGATGAGGCGGCGCTGATTGCGGCCCTGCAGGACAAGACCATTTACGGGGCCGGCCTGGATGTGTTCGAAGTCGAGCCGCTGCCCGCCGAATCGCCCCTGCTGCAACTCCCCAACGTGGTGGCCTTGCCCCACATCGGTTCGGCCACCCATGAAACCCGGCTGGCCATGGCCGAGCTGGCCGTCTCCAACCTGCTGGCCGGCCTGCGCGGCGAACCGGTACCCCACCTGGCGGTCTGAACAGCGCGGTGTTGCCTGCGGGCAGGCCGCGCTTCAATTCCGCTGCATGAAGTTTTTTTCAGCTTCTCTTCATTTCCTCTTCCGCTCACGTGAATCTTTGGTGTATGCTGCAAACATTAAAAAGAACGATCGTGCTAAAAACCGGTAGGCACCCCGTTTTGCTTTTATAATCCTGCGGAAGTTTACGTTTACGTCAATTCCTTTTTGCAAGGGCCATGCGATGAAAGTATTAGTACCAGTCAAGCGCGTCGTGGATTACAACGTCAAGGTGCGCGTCAAGAGCGACGGCAGCGGCGTCGATATCGCCAACGTCAAGATGTCGATGAACCCGTTTGACGAAATCGCGGTGGAAGAAGCCGTGCGCCTGAAAGAAGGCGGCAAGGTCACCGAAGTGATCGCCGTCTCCGCCGGCGTGACCCAGTGCCAGGAAACCCTGCGCACCGCCATGGCCATTGGTGCCGATCGCGGCATCCTGGCCGAAGTGGCGGCCGATGTCGAACTGCAGCCGCTGGCCGTGGCCAAGATCCTCAAGGCCCTGGCCGAGAAGGAGCAGCCGCAGCTGATCATCCTGGGCAAGCAGGCCATCGACGACGACTGCAACCAGACCGGCCAGATGCTGGCGGCGCTGCTGGGCTGGCCGCAAGCCACCTTTGCTTCCAAGGTCGTGCTGGAAGACGGCAAGGTCACCGTGACCCGAGAAGTGGACGGCGGCCTGGAAACCCTGGCACTGACCCTGCCGGCCATCATCACCACCGACCTGCGCCTGAACGAGCCGCGTTACGTCACGCTGCCCAACATCATGAAGGCCAAGAAGAAGCAGCTCGATACCGTCAAGCCCGACGAGCTGGGCGTGGACGTGGCCCCGCGCGTGAAGACCCTGAAGGTCACCGAGCCTGCCAAGCGCAGCGCCGGCGTGAAGGTGCCGGATGTCGCGACCCTGGTCGCCAAACTGAAAAATGAAGCCAAGGTGATCTGATCATGACCGCACTCGTTATTGCTGAACACGACAACGCCAGCCTCAAGGGCAGCACCCTCAACACCATCACCGCCGCAGCGCAAGCCGGTGGCGATGTCCACGTCCTGGTGGCCGGCGCCAATGCCAAGGCCGCTGCAGATGCTGCCGCACAAGTGGCAGGCGTGGCCAAGGTACTGCTGGCCGATGCCCCGCAATTCGCCGACGGCCTGGCTGAGAACGTGGCCGAACAAGTCCTGGCCATCGCCAAGGATTACAGCCACATCCTGGCGCCCGCCACTGCCTACGGCAAGAACATCCTGCCGCGCGTGGCCGCCAAGCTGGACGTGGGCCAGATTTCCGACATCACCAAGGTGGAGTCGGCCGATACCTTCGAACGTCCGATCTACGCCGGCAACGCCATTGCCACCGTGCAATCGATCGACCCGATCAAGGTCATCACCGTGCGCACCACCGGTTTCGATCCGGCCGCGCAGGGTGGTTCGGCGGCCGTGGAAAGCATCCCGGCCGTGGCCGATTCGGGCAAGTCCAGCTTCGTGGGCCGTGAAGTGGCCAAGTCGGATCGTCCGGAACTGACCGCTGCCAAGATCATCGTCTCCGGTGGCCGTGGCATGGGTTCGGCGGAAAGCTTCAAGATCCTGGAACCGCTGGCCGACAAGCTCAACGCCGCCATGGGCGCCTCCCGCGCTGCGGTCGACGCAGGCTATGTGCCCAACGACTGGCAGGTCGGCCAGACCGGCAAGATCGTCGCGCCCCAGCTTTATATCGCTGTCGGTATCTCCGGCGCGATCCAGCACCTGGCTGGCATGAAGGACTCCAAGGTCATCGTCGCCATCAACAAGGACGAGGAAGCGCCGATCTTCTCGGTGGCCGATTACGGCCTGGTGGGTGACCTCTTCGAGGTCGTCCCCGAGCTGGTCAAGCAGCTTGGCTGATCTGTCCTGAACCGTAGTATTCGCCCCGGCTCCGGCCGGGGTGTTTTCGTGCAAGCAAGGAACGCCGCCAGAGCGTTCCGCATTGGAGGTTGGAGATGAGTTACACCGCGCCCGTGAAGGATATGTTGTTCGTCATGAACGAACTGGCCGGTCTGGCAGCCGTGAATGCGCTGCCGGGCTGCGAGGATGCCACGCCGGAAACGGCCGAGGCCATTCTCGAAGAAAACGCCCGTTTCTGCAGTGAAGTGATCGCCCCGCTGAACCATTCTGCCGACAAGGCCCCCAGCAGCTGGGCCGACGGCAAGGTCACCACCAGTCCCGGATTCAAGGAGGCCTTCCGCCAGTTTGGTGAAGCCGGCTGGCAAGGCGTGCAGCATCCCGTGGAGTTCGGCGGACAAGGCCTGCCCAAGCTGCTGGCCACGCCCTGCATCGAGATGCTGAACTCGGCCAATCTCTCCTTCGCGCTGTGCCCGCTGTTGACCGATGGCACCATCGAAGCGCTGATGACGGCCGGCACCCAGCAGCAGAAGGAAACCTTCATCGCCAACTTCATCTCCGGCAAGTGGACCGGCACCATGAACCTGACCGAGCCGCAGGCCGGCTCCGACCTGGCACTGGTGCGTACCCGCGCCGTGCCGGAGGGTGACGGGACCTACAAGCTCTTCGGGACCAAGATCTTCATCACCTATGGCGAGCACGACATGGCCGAGAACATCGTCCATCTGGTGCTGGCCCGCACGCCCAATGCGCCCGAAGGCGTGAAGGGCATCTCGCTGTTCATCGTGCCCAAGTTCCTGGTCAATGCCGACGGGTCGCTGGGCGCGCGCAATGACGTGCACTGCGTTTCCATCGAACACAAGCTGGGCATCAAGGCCAGCCCGACCGCCGTGCTGCAGTTCGGTGACCATGGCGGCGCCATCGGCACCCTGGTCGGCGAAGAGAATCGCGGCCTGGAATACATGTTCATCATGATGAATGCGGCGCGCTTTGCCGTGGGCATCCAGGGGCTGTCGGTGTCGGAGCGTGCCTATCAGAAAGCCGTGTCCTATGCCCGCGACCGCATCCAGTCGCGCGACCTGGCCGGCTCGCCCGGTCCGGTGGCCATCATCCACCAGCCCGATGTGCGCCGCATGCTGATGTCCATGCGCGCCCAGATCGAGGCGGCGCGGGCCTTGTCCTATGTGGCCGCGGCCACGTCGGATGCGGCGCACTTCAGCGATGACGAAGCCACCCGCAAATCCAACCAGGCCTTCTACGAATACCTGGTGCCCATCGTCAAGGGCTGGATCACCGAGATGTCCATCGATGTGACCTCCACCGGCGTGCAGGTACATGGCGGCATGGGCTTCATTGAGGAAACCGGCGCGGCCCAGCATTATCGCGACGCCCGCATCCTGCCGATCTACGAAGGCACGACGGCCATCCAGGCCAATGACCTGGTGGGCCGCAAGACCGTGCGTGACGGCGGTGCTGTTGCCAAGGGCATCATCGACCAGGTGCGCCAGACCGTGGCCGAACTGCAGGGCGATGCGCAACTGCAGCCCATCGCGGCGTGCCTGGCCGAAGCCGCCGGTGCGCTGGAACAGGTGGTCGGGTATGTGGTGGCCAACGTCAAGAGCGATATCAAGGCGGTCTTCGCGGGCAGCGTCCCGTATCTGAAGATGGCCGGCGTGGTGCTGGGTGGCTGGCAGATGGCGCGTGCAGCGGCCATTGCGGCGGGCAAGCTCAAGTCCGGTGAGGGTGACGGCAAGTTCTACGAAGCCAAGCTGGCGACCGCGCGTTTCTATGCCGAGCAGATCCTGCCGCAGGCGCTGGCCTATCGCACGGCCATCGTCGATGGCGGTGCAGCGGTGATGGCGCTGGCCGAAGAGCAGTTCTGATTCCGGCTTCAAACAAAAGCCCGGAACATCGTAGACGATGTTCCGGGCTTGTTCATTGGGATCGTAGGGCAGGGCAGCAGCTCAGCCGAAGGCCCCGCCAGTGAAGAGCAGGTCGAAGCTGCGCGCCAGCAGGGCGATCACGCCCATGGCGCCCAATCCCACGGTCAGGACCAGGATCAGCGCCAGGATCCAGTGCGATTCAGAACGCTTGCCGCTGCCGGCGTTGTAGCGCGCATCCCACTTGTCGTCCGGCGTGAGGCCCAGTACCAGCGCTTCCAGGCAGGCAATCAGCGCCGACAGCACGAAGGGCAGGCCGGTGAAGAGCTTGGGTGCGTCCGGCCGTGCTGCCATCAAGGCCAGCGACAGGGGAATGGCCAGGATATGCAGCCAGCCGAAGCGGTCACGGCCGCCGTGGAGATAGAAACGGTGCAGGCCGATGCTGCCGAAAGCGGTGGCCAGGAAAGTCGTCAGGGTCTTGTTCTTGTGGCGGGGTGCGGAAGGCAAGGGCATGCTGCGCGTCTCTTTATTCTGTTGTAAGCCGCCAGAGATGACGCTGGCGGCCGTGTTGTGGTCAGGTCTGGCAGCAGTATAGCCGAGCCCCTGGCGCAGGGTGATTTCCGTCAGGACAAGCTGCGATGCGGCAGTCCTGGCTGGAGGTGGGGCAAAAGTGATGCCAAAAGACATCACTTTTGCCGTGTTTTGGGGAGTTTGCAGGGCGTTGTGCGTTGGTCTCTGGCACAAAAGCACCAAGCAGCTTGCCCGGGTGTGCGGAAGTCCGTTATAATCTGCGGCTTTTCCGTGTCCGTATTCTTACTGGAACCATTATGGTCGTTATTCGTTTAGCTCGTGGCGGCGCCAAGAAGCGCCCCTTCTACAACATCGTTGCAACCGACTCGCGCAATCGTCGCGATGGCCGTTTCATCGAGCGCATCGGCTTCTACAACCCGGTCGCTTCCGGCAAGGAAGAAACCGTGCGTATCGCTGCTGACCGTCTGGCTCACTGGCAAGGCGTTGGCGCACAACTGTCGCCGACCGTTGCTCGCCTGGTCGCTGAAGCCGGTTCCAAGGCTGCTGCTTAATACAGGTTTTCCTGTCTGATTCCGCGTCAGTTTTGCTGACGCCCGGATGAAGAACAGGTCTGGTGTACTCATGACTGATCAAGCCCAAGCGGGGTTCTCCGCACCCGACGATCTCGTGACCGTTGGCCATGTGACCGGAGCCTACGGAATCCAGGGCTGGATTCGTGTGCGTCCTTATTCTTCCGAGGCAGATGCCTTGTTGAATGCCAAGACCTGGTGGCTGGAGAAATCCGGCCAGCCCAAGCAGGATGTCGATGTCATGCAGTCCAAGGGGCACAGCGGCGATGTCGTTGCGCGCCTGACCGGGGTAGCGGACCGCAATGCGGCCGAAGCGATGAAGGGAACGGTGGTCTCCATCTCCCGCAAGCACTTCCCGGCGCTGGATGACAATGAATTCTACTGGGTCGATCTGATCGGCTCGGCAGTGGAAAATCTCCAGGGTGAAGCCTTGGGCGTGGTGTCCGACATGATGGACAACGGCGCCCATCCCATCCTGGTGGTGAAGGCCCCGGTGCAGGAAACTGCGCCCGAGCCGCAACCGCAACCCGCTGCCGACGCAAAGCCGAAGAAGGGGGCCAAGGAGAAATCCGCGGCGGCGCCCGAACTGCTGATTCCGTTTGTCGACCAGTTCGTCAAGACGGTGCAGCAGAGCGAAAAAAAGATCATCGTCGACTGGGACAAGGATTACTGACCTTCAAGGTCAGTTTTTTCTTTTCCGGCTCGCTGATGTGAGCAGATTCAAACGATTCAAAAGAACCCAGGAAATGGAGGCGTGATGCAGTTTGATGTCGTCACTCTGTTTCCCGAGATGTTCGCCGCGCTGACGCAGTCCGGCATTACCCGCCGGGCGCTGGAGCAGCAGCGCTGGGGCTTGCAGTTGTGGAATCCGCGTGAATTCACCACTGACAATCACCGCACCGTGGATGACCGCCCCTATGGCGGTGGCCCCGGCATGGTGATGCTGGCCAAGCCGCTGCAGGCTGCCATCGAGGCGGCGCAGCAGCGGCAGCAAGCGCTGGGTCTGGCCCGGCCGCGTGTGATCTATCTTTCACCGCAAGGCGCACCGCTGACGCATGAGCGCGTGGTGCGGCTGTCGCAGGACAGCGGGGCGGTGTTGCTGTGCGGACGCTATGAAGCAATTGACCAGCGTCTGCTCGACAAGTGCGTGGACGAGGAAATCAGCATCGGGGACTTCGTCCTCTCCGGAGGTGAATTGCCGGCGATGGCGCTGATGGATGCCGTGATCCGGCTCTTGCCGGGTGCGCTCAACGACAGTGCCTCGGCAGTGGAAGACAGTTTCGTCAACGGATTGCTGGACTCGCCCCATTACACGCGTCCGGAAGTCTATGAAGGTGAACCGGTGCCGTCCATCCTGCTGGGTGGGCACCATGCCGAGATCCAGAAATGGCGCCGGCAGCGGGCACTGGAAGCCACGCAGAGCAAGCGTCCTGACCTCATCGTCAGGGCCCGCGAGCAGGGCTTGCTGAGCAAGGCCGATGAAAAGTTTCTGGGCAGTTTGCCGCAGCAGTAAGCCGGCACGCGAGCAGATCGCCCGAGTGAAGTTTTAGCAGCAAATGCAGTACCGCAGGCCCGGCAACGGACCTGCACCGTGCGGTGGCCGATGTCACCGTGTTTGAAACCCCATCCTCTACCGGGCTTTACAATCCGCCCTCGTGGCAATGGCGCCGGCAAGATGGTTACAGGAGCAAAAAATGGATCTGATCCAGCAACTCGAGCAAGAAGAGATCGCGCGTCTCGCCAAGAACATTCCCGACTTCGCCCCCGGCGACACCGTGATTGTCAACGTGAACGTGGTTGAAGGTACCCGCAAGCGCGCTCAGGCTTACGAAGGCGTCGTTATCGCCCGCCGTAACCGTGGTCTGAACTCCAACTTCATCGTCCGCAAGATTTCTTCGGGCGAAGGCGTTGAGCGTACCTTCCAGCTGTACTCGCCGCTGATCGCCTCGATTGAAGTCAAGCGTCGTGGTGACGTGCGTCGTGCCAAGCTGTACTACCTGCGCGAACGTTCGGGCAAGTCGGCACGTATCAAGGAAAAGCTGCCCAGCCGTGCGGCAAAGGCTGCTGCTGCCGAGTAATCGGTCGCCTGTTGATGCGTCAGGAAAAGGGGTGTCTCGCGACGCCCCTTTTTCGTTTCTGATACCCGATTGAAGTCCTGACAACCTCACGATCAAGCGAGCACAACGTGGCCAGTTTCGATCCCGTCAATCTGCCTGTGGATGCCGTCGCCGGCGAAACTGCGCTGGAGGCCGCGCGCCTGAATGCCGACTGGCTGCGCCAGCGCTTCGCCGACCCGCCGCGCTGGGAGCCCGAGCACAGCGGCGACCAGATGGCGCGCCTGGCCGAGTCCAAGGGACGCTTCCGGCTCGCTTCGGTACTGATCCCGATCGTGCTGAGGGAGGAGGGGATGACGGTACTCTTCACTCAGCGCACAGCTGACCTGAAGGATCACGCAGGACAGATCAGTTTCCCCGGTGGCCGCCGCGAAGACTATGACGGTTCGGCCATCGAGACCGCCCTGCGCGAGACCGAAGAAGAGATCGGCCTGGCGCGCCAGCACATCGAAGTCATCGGTTCGTTGCCCGATTACTTCACCGGCACCGGCTATCGGGTCACGCCCGTGGCCGGACTGATACAGCCGCCGTTCGAGGCCGTGGGCGATCCGCGCGAAGTGGCCGAGATCTTCGAAGTGCCGCTGGCTTTCCTCATGGATGGCCTGAACCATCAGCGCCGTTCCGTCGAGCTGCCGGCACCGGTAGGCCGGCGCAGTTTCTACACCATGCCCTATGACCGTTACTTCATCTGGGGCGCGACTGCGGGCATGCTGCGCAACCTGTTCCACTTCCTGCGCAGCTAGTGGCAGCATTTGTCGCCTCGCAGATACGCAATGTCGCTTTTAATGTTCAAATAAGTAAAAATCCGTGACATCACGCTCTTGATTGTGATCAACGAATCAATTGTTTGATTCCCCTCTTGCACTGCGCTATCGTACGGGCTACAGAGACACCTAAGGCAGCTTGATGACATTTCTTTCCATTCTCTTTGCGCTGTTAATCGAACAACTCAAACCACTGCGCGCAGACAATCCGGTATACGCGTCGATCAAGTCTTTCGCGGCCACCATTGAAGGCTGGTTCAACGCCGGGCACGCTCATCATGGCCGCCTGGGCTGGGTGGTGATGGTGGGGGCGCTGACGGTGCCGGTGGCGCTGATCTATTGGCTGCTGCTGCATGTGAGCCTGGTGGCGGCCTTTGCCTGGAACGTGCTGGTGGTCTACATGACCCTGGGCTTCCGCCATTACAGCCATTACTTCACCTCCATCCAGCTGGCCCTGAACACGGGCGACGAAATGACCGCCCGCACCCTGCTGGCCGAATGGACCAAGCAGGACACCACGGCGATGGATGTGAGCGAAATTTCACGCATCGCCTCCGAGCGCGCGCTCATCACCACGCATCGCCACGTGTTTGGCGTGTTCTTCTGGTTCCTGATGCCGGTCGGTCCGGCGCTGGCGGTGATGTACCGAGTCGCCGAATATCTCTCGCGCGCCTGGAACGAGCCGGATCACATGAAATATGAAGCTTTCGGCCGCTTTGCCGCCCAGGCCTTCTACTGGATCGACTGGATTCCGGCACGCCTGACGGCCGCCGCCTTCGCCGTGGTCGGCAACTTCGAGGATGCCATCTACGCCTGGCGCAACTTCGCCAGCCGCTGGGACGACGAAGCCGCCGGCATCATCCTGGCGGCCGGTGGCGGGGCCATGGGCGTGCGTTTCGGTACCGAGAAGGAAGCGGCTGCCGGCATCATCCTGCCGGCCGATGCGGCCACGGTCGATTCCATGCCGGAAGAAACCGACGGCCTGCCCGGCGACACCCCCTCGCCACGCACCCTGCAGAGCACCGTAGGCCTGGTCTGGCGCGCCTTGCTGCTGTGGATGTTCCTGTTGCTGCTGCTGTCGGTGGCAGTGTGGATGGGCTAGGCGACTGGTCCTTGAAGAAGCGGGCTCAGGCCCGCTTTGTTTTTGGGAACGCGATTCTCGCCAACCCGGTATACTTCCGACTTCACTTCAGAAGGCCGCCACGTGCAGGGAGCATACCTTGCCCGCAGACCATGAGCGGCACGCAGTAGCCGGGGGAGACCGGTAGAAGCCAAGTCTTCTATAAGATATAATACTTACTTCCGCAGGCACCCAGGCAGTGGATCGCCGAGGCACCGCGGACTCCAGGGCTCCGGTCCCACCAGGACAAGGGCATTCGGTTGCAAGCGCTTTAGAAGAATGCATGTATGGCTGATCCCATCAAACCCGCAAACGCACCGGCCAAAGAATTCATCATCCTGGGCAAGACCTCGGATGGCCGGCAGTTCCGCCCCAGCGACTGGGCGGAGCGCCTGTGCGGCGTGATGTCGTGCTTCCGTCCCGAAGGCAGTGGCGGTCGCAATGCACACCTGAAATATTCTCCCTACGTGCTGCCCACCCACATCGATGGCGTGCGCTCGGTGGTGGTCAACGAAGCCCTGCGCGAGCTGGAGCCGCTGGCCTATCACTTCGTGGTCAACTTCGCCAAGGACAACGACCTGCAAGTGGTCGAGGCCTGTGTGCTGCCGGATCCGCCCAAGGACAACAAGGCCGGCTGATTCCTCGCCACGACCGCTGCGGCAATCCGCCGTCCCGGTCTGCCTGCCGCATTGCCGTACCCTCGCCAGCTTCATGCCGCCGCTTCCTGCGGGCGGTCCTGCCAGCCGTTACACTAGGGCCTGTTCACATTAAATCTGCGAGATGCGTTGCCACCACGCCTTCTGGGGGCAACCCTCCGGGAGAGGCCGCCAAGCGTCGCCTGCCGTTGTTGCAGCTCCTTGCCGTGGCACCACCACGGCGCGTCGCCGCGCCTAGGCAGACAACGCTTGGCGACCTCTCGCACTCGCAGATTTAATGTGAACAGGCCCTAACCGTCATCTTGTCGGTCTCGTCGGTGACTCAGCCTTCAGCTTGCGCCAGAGTCTCACGGGATCATCGGGCCGCCCGCGGCCCTCTCATCACGGAGAACCAGCATCATGAACCACCGCATGGAGCGCGACACCTTTGGCCTGATCGAAGTCCCTGCCGATCGCCTGTGGGGCGCGCAGACCGAACGTTCGCTGCACCACTTCCACATTTCCACCGAGCGCATGCCGGCCGAGCTGATCGTGGCCCTGGCCGCCGTCAAGCGCGCCTGTGCCGCCGTCAACCGCGACCTGGGCAAGCTGGACGGCAAGAAAGCCGACGCCATCATCGCGGCGGCCGATGAGGTCATCGCCGGCAAGCATCCGCTGGAGTTTCCGCTGTCGGTCTGGCAGACCGGTTCCGGCACCCAGAGCAACATGAACATGAACGAGGTGCTGGCCAACCGCGCTTCCGAACTGCTGGGCGGCGTGCGCGGCGAGGATCGCCTGATCCACCCGAATGACGACGTCAACCGCGGCCAGTCCTCCAACGACATCTTCCCGACGGCCATGCACGTGGCGGCCTGCATGGCGGTGGCCACGCACCTGATTCCCTCGCTGCACACCCTGCGCGCCACGCTGGCGGACAAGTCCGCGCAGTTTGCCGACATCGTCAAGATCGGCCGCACCCACCTGCAGGACGCCACGCCGCTGACGCTGGGCCAGGAGTTCTCGGGCTACGTGGCCCAGCTGGATCATGCCGAGTCGGCCATCATCGCCACCCTCAATGCCATCTCCGAGCTGGCCGCTGGCGGCACGGCGGTCGGCACTGGTTTGAACGCGCATCCCGAATTCGGCGAGCGCGTGGCGGCCGAGCTGGCCAAGTACTTCGGTTTCCCCTTCAAGACCGCGCCCAACAAGTTTGCCGCGCTGGCCGGGCACGATGCCCTGGTGGCCGCGCACGGCGGACTCAAGACCCTGGCGGCAGCCATGATGAAGATCGCCAACGACGTTCGCTGGCTGGCTTCCGGTCCGCGTTCGGGGCTGGGCGAGATCACCATTCCCGAGAATGAGCCGGGCAGTTCCATCATGCCGGGCAAGGTCAATCCGACCCAATGCGAAGCCATGACCATGCTGTGCGCACAGGTGTTCGGCAATGATGTGGCGCTCAACATTGGCGGTGCCAGCGGCAATTTCGAGCTCAATGTGTTCAAGCCGGTGATCATTCACAACTTCCTGCAGAGCGTTCGTTTGCTGGGCGACGGCATGGCCAGCTTCGAGGAGCACTGCGCGCGCGGCATCGAAGCCAACCACAGCCGCATCGGCGATCTGATGGAAAAGTCGCTCATGCTGGTGACGGCCCTGGCCCCGCACATCGGTTACGACAAGGCTGCCAAGATCGCCAAGCAGGCGCATCACGACGGCACCACCCTGAAGCAGGCGGCGCTGGCGCTCGGTTATGTGACGGAAGAACAGTTTGCCGAGTGGATCAAGCCGGAGCAGATGACGCGGCCGGGTTGAAGCCGTACACGGGTTTGGCAGATGGGGCATGGCGTAATCGCCATGCCCTTTTTGCTGCTTGGAAACGAGGCTCAAGCCCCTGATTGCAAAGCCTTTTCAACCCCGTGTATATCTCTGTTGATTAGGGTTACGAATTGAAACATCTCAAGATTTCACCGCAGCCCCGGCGTATATTGCTTTCCTGCGCCAGATGCGTCTGCAAGCCGCACCAGGCAAGGATTACAGGCTGATACGGCTGCGTGGGGAACGCGGCCTTGATGCCATCCGGCAAGCATTCCAGACCTTCCAACTATTCTGAGACACCCCCGAGGGCAACAACATGAAAAAACTAGCGGCAATTGGCGTCTGTGGCGTGCTGGCGGTAGCCGGCCTGGTCGCCAGCGCTTCGGCCTATGCGCACGGGCGCTTCTATGGTGGCGTGGTGATCGGTGGACCAGTGTGGGTGCCGCCCCCGGTCTACTATCCGCCACCGGTGTATTACCCGCCGCCGGTCTACGTGGAGCGGGCCCCCGCACCGGTCTACGTGGAGCCGCAGCGCCAGGACTACTGGTACTACTGCGCCGAGTCCAAGTCCTACTATCCCTACGTCCAGAACTGCCCCAGCCCCTGGATGAAGGTCGTGCCCAATACGCCGGGCGTGCCGGGCAGTACGCCGCCGCAATAAGCCTTGCCCAAGCTACGTAATTCGTCGATCCCCGATAAAGGAAACATCGTGAAACCCCTCTACAAGACCGCCGCGACCGTGACCGCCGTCGGCGCCATGCTGGCGCTGGGTGGCTGCGTGAGCGTGCCGACCGGCCCGTCGGTGATGGCCATGCCCGGCAAGGACAAGACCTACGAACAGTTCCGCGCCGACCAGCAGCAATGCCAGCAATACGCCCAGGACGCCATCGGCGGCCAGGCCGCGCAGACCCAGAACAATGCCGCCAACAGCGCCGCAGTCGGCACTGCCGTGGGTGCCGTGGCCGGTGCGCTCATCGGTGCAGCTTCGGGCAATGCCGGTGCGGGCGCGGCCATCGGTGCCGGCGGTGGCCTGCTGGTGGGCAGTGCCGCCGGCAGCGATGCCGCCGCCGGAGGCAATTACTCGATGCAGCAGCGCTACGACATGACCTATACCCAGTGCATGTACAGCAAGGGTAATCAGGTGCAGCAGCCGGTGCAGACCACCACCGTCTATACCTATCGCCCGCGCTACTACGCACCGCCGCCGCCCCCGGGGTATTACGGCCCACCGCCGGTGTATTACGGTCCGCCACCGGGCGCGTATTGAACCCGCGCACAAGCCGAGCCCAGCGCCTGAACCGCCTCCTTGCAGGCGGTTTTTTCTTATGCAACGCAACATGGCGCGCTGCCGGTGCTATACTCGCCGCCATGCTTTTCCGAAAAGATCAACTTGCGAAAACCCAGCATTGGTGGCGCGCCTGAACGAGGCGGCCCGTTTTCACACAGCTTGACCATGTGACCATGATGCCGCCGGTTCCGGCGGCATTGTTTCTTCAGCTTCGGGACCGGCGGCATTCCAGAGATTAACGATCAGGAATGACCATGTCTTCGAACGCCACGAGCTCCACCCCCACCACCAGCAGCAGCTTGCCCGTCGTCCTCACCGGCGATCGTCCTACCGGTCCCTTGCACCTGGGTCACTACATCGGCTCGCTCAAGTCGCGCGTGGCGCTGCAGGAAACCTCGCGCCAGTTCCTGCTGCTGGCCGATACCCAGGCCATGACCGACAACGTCGGCCGCCACCAGAAAGTCACCGACAACGTGCTCGAAGTGGCGCTGGACTACCTGGCCGTGGGCATCGATCCCGAGAAGTCGACCATCTTCATCCAGTCCCAGGTGCGTGAGCTCTACGAGCTGTCGATGGTGCTGCTGAACCTGGTGACGGTCTCGCGCCTGGAACGCAACCCCACCATCAAGGAAGAGATCCGCCTGCGCGGCTTCGAGCGCGACATCCCGGCCGGCTTCCTGACTTATCCGGTCAGCCAGGCTGCCGACATCACCGCCTTCAAGGGCCAACTGGTGCCGGTGGGCAGCGATCAGTTGCCCATGATCGAGCAGACCAATGAACTGGTGCGCAAATTCAACGCCACCGTGGACCGCGAAGTGCTGGTCGAGTGCAAGGAAGTGCTCTCCGAAACCGGCCGCCTGCCCGGCATCGACGGCAAGGCCAAGATGAGCAAGTCGCTGGGCAACTCGATCGCCCTCGGCGCGACCCCGGCCGAGATCAAGCAGGCCGTACACCGCATGTACACCGACCCCAACCACCTGCGCGTGGATGATCCGGGCCAGGTCGAGGGCAATGTGGTCTTCACCTTCCTGGATGCCTTCGACCCCGACCGCGACGCCGTGGCCGAACTGAAGGCCCACTACACCCGGGGCGGCCTGGGCGACAGCGTGGTCAAGCGTCGCCTGGAAGGAATCCTGCAGGAGATGCTCGAACCCATCCGCACCCGTCGCGAAGAATTCGCCAAGGATCGCGGCGAAGTGCTGGCCATCTTGAAGCGCGGCACCGAACGCGCCAGCGCCGTGGCCGCGCAGACCATGTCGGAAGTCAACGCCGCCCTGGGCCTGAACTACTTCGGGTGACCCGGCTCGGCGCTTTTTGGCCGATAAATGAAAACCGCCGCATCCCAACAGGGTTTGCGGCGGTTTTTTACATGCCTGGGTGAAGTTTTTTACCGATTTTTGGTCGGCGTCATCGGCGGCAATTCCAGCAGCACTTCCAGTCCGCCTTCCTGCAGGTTGCGCAGGCGCAGCTGGCCGTGATGGTTCTCGGCGATATTGAGCGCAATGGTCAGCCCCAGCCCGGTGCCGCCGGTATCGCGCGAGCGCGAGGCCTCCAGGCGATAGAAGGGTTCGAACACCGCCTCCAGTTCGGACTCCGGAATGCCCGGCCCCTGGTCGCGGATGCGGATGGCGATCTTCTGCTGTTCCAGCGCGATGGACACCCGCGCCGACTTGCCGTACTTGCAGGCATTGTCGATCAGGTTGGTCAGGCAGCGCCGCAGTGCGCCCGGCTGGGCCAGCACGAAGGCGCGGGTACTGCCTTGCAGGGCCACATCCTGGCCGGCATCGGCGGCGTCGGCGCAGACGCTGTCGAGCAGGGAATCGATATCCAGCGCCTGGATCTTCTCGGAAGAATCCATGCTGCGCGCCAGGTCCAGCCCCTCCCGCACCATGCCGTGCATCACGCCCAGGTCGTCGATGAGCTTCTGCTGCAGCGGGGCATCGGTGACCTTCTCCAGCCGCAGGCGCATGCGCGTCAACGGGGTCTGCAGGTCATGCGTGATGGCCGCCAGCATGTGGGTGCGGTGCTGGATCTGGCGGCGGATGCGCGCCTGCATGGCATTGAAGGCGTGGGCCGCCTGGCGGATCTCGGTCGGTCCCGTCTCGGGCAGCGGTGCATGGTCGATGTCGCTGCCCAGGCGCGAAGCGGCTTGCGCCAGCTGGCGGATCGGGCGCGTGGCCATGCGCGCCACCAGCCAGGCCAGCATGGCGATCAGGACCAAAAACAGCAGAATGTATTGCAGCCCGAACAGACCGGCCGGCCCGCCCGGACCACGCCCGCGCAGGGCAGGCGGTTCGCCCGGCTGGTGCAGGCGCAGGCGCATGAGCGCCTGGTCATGCAGGCTGATGTAGATGACGCGGCAGGTATCGCGACGCGGTCCTCGTCCGTCGTCGGCACGCAGGGGCGGGCACTCGCTCTCGCGCTGCACGGCAATCTTGCGGTCCTCGCCCAGGCGTGCCTGCAGCATCTCTATCAGCGGGCTGGTGCTGGCATTGGGACCGATGGCGTCGTTCATGTCCTCCACCATGCGTGCCTCGAAACCGAAGTTGGTGGCGGCCTGCAGCACGATGGGGCGCTGTGCCGGCGGGATGTCGTCCACCGCCTGCACGATCTGTTCGACGCGGTCGGCCAGGTGCTGGAAGCGCAGTTCGCGCAAGGTATTGCGGCGCTCGTTGCCGGCCAGCCAGTTGGTGGCGAATACCGCCACCACGATCCCGCCCAGCAGCAGGAAGAAGATGCGGTTGCCGATGGAGCCAATGAAATTCTTCATGCCGACCGGCCTGCGCCTTCGGCCGTGACCGTGGTGGCCAGCACATAACCTTCATTGCGCACGGTCTTGATGATGGTCGGCGTGCGGGCATCGTCGCCCAGTTTCTGGCGCAGGCGGCTGATCTGGATATCCACCGAACGGTCGAAGGGATCGGATTCGCGGCCTTGCGTGAGTTCCAGCAACTGGTCGCGATTGAGCACGCGGTTGGGATGGTCGAGGAACACCTTCAGCAGCCGGAACTCGGCCCCCGACAAGGCCACCACCACGCCATCCTTGTTGACCAGGTGGCGTGCGGTGAGGTCCAGCGTCCAGCCGGCAAAGCGCATGGTGGCCACATCCGGCTGCGCCATGTTGGGCGGCAGTGCCTGCGTGCGGCGCAGGACGCTGCGGATGCGGGCAAACAGTTCGCGCGGCTCGAAGGGTTTGGCCAGGTAATCATCGGCCCCCATTTCCAGTCCGAGGATGCGGTCCAGCGGCTCGCCGCGTGCAGTCAGCATGATGACCGGCACCGAGGAGGTGGCGCGCAGGTTGCGGCAGAGGGTGAGGCCGTCCTCGCCCGGCAGGGTCAGGTCCAGCACGATCAGGTCTACCCGCGATTCTTCCAGCACGCGGCGCATTTCGCTGCCATTGGTGGCGGTGAGGGTGCGCAGGCCGTTGCTGTCCAGGTATTCGGCCAGCAGGGTGCGGATGTCGCGGTCGTCGTCGACGACGAGGATGTGAGTATTTGTATCCATGGATCGCATTATGCCGAACTTGTCCGTCCGTGCAGGGCGGATTTGTATCGGGTCTTTACAAGGAGCGGGGCAGAAATAAAACGATACCTGGGCAGCTCCCGTATATACAAAGCGATACAAATGACGCCACAGCGGAAAAACCGTTGATACACGCCGCCGGTTTAATGGGAACCATGCCAAGGCAGCACGTCGCTGCCGAACGCATCAGAGCACCATCCCCTGAAAGGAGCAAGCCATGTTGACAATGAAAAACCGTATCCTGGCCGGCATCGCCGCCGTGAGCATCAGCGCCGTGACCCTGTCGGCCTTCGCCCAGATGCCCCCGGGCGGCCCGGACGGCCCCCGCGGCCATGCCCCGAGCCCGGAACAGATCGCCAAGTTCGAGCAGATGCGCGCCAAGCACCAGGCCGAGCTGCACGACAAGCTCAAGATCACGGCCTCGCAGGAAGCCGCCTGGAAGCTCTTCCTTGACAAGACCAAGCCGGCCCCCTTCGACCAGGCCGGCCGTCCCAACAAGGACGAATGGGCCAAGCTGTCCACCCCGGAACGCCTGGACAAGCAGCTGGACATGATGCGCAAGCGTGAAGCCTTCGCCGAGCAACGCATCGCCGCCACCAAGGACTTCTACGCGACCCTGTCGCCGGAACAGCAGAAGATCTTTGATGCCGAACACGCCAAGATGGAACGCCATCGCTGGGAAAAGATGGAGCACATGCGCCACGGCGACCGCAAGGGCCCCCCGCGTGACGGCAAGCCGGCACCGGACGCCCCGCCGGCCAAGTAATCCCGGCCAGGCAGGACTTGCCGCTGCGCCGCAGGTGGGCGGATGCCTGATGGCGGCGCAGCGGGCAGTCCCACCCTTGCAGCCTTGCGTCTCCCCGCAAGGCTGTTCTTGTTGGTAGCCCGTGCAAGCCGGGCAATAGCTGGGTACACTGCGTGCCAGCCCGGACGCGGGGTGGCTGGCCGACAATGTTGCACGGCTGTCAGGCTGGTCGGAGAGAATGACGGCGGGCGGCCTTGCTCCGGCAGGAGGGGCCGCCTTCGCTTGTGCTTTCAGCTGGCGTTTTGCCTGTCGTGAAAGACAGAAAAATGTACAGAATCCTGCACAGATTCCTGTGCAGAACGTTGTACAGAAAAAAGAGCAGAAGGCAGTACAGAAATCTGTACTGAAAGAAATACATGAAAAAGCGCAGATAAATGCCGGCGGGCTGCCATGGTGGCGGCCCGTTGACGTGATTACTTGATGACGTGATCGGTTCACTGGTTTTCCTGACATGACAAATACTCCCAATTCCAAGCAGCCGTCTCCCTCCAACGCTTCATCTCGCGGCAGCATCCTGCGCCGCTGGTGGTTCTGGGTCCTGGTGGCGGCGCTGGCGGCCGGTGGCGGCTACAAGTGGTGGTCCAAGAAGAAGGCCGATCAGGAGCAGATGGCTGCCATGGGCGGCCCGGGCGGACGCCCTGGCGCAGGCGGCCCCGGTGGACCGGGCGCGCGCCGTCCCGGCGGTCCCGGCGCCTTCGCGAGCCAGACCATGCCGGTCGGCGTGGCCAAGGCCCAGGTGCAGAACGTCGATGTCTTCCTCAATGGCCTGGGGGCCGTGACCCCGACCGCCACGGCCACCGTGCGGGCCCGTGTGGATGGCCAGCTGATGAAGCTGCATTACAAGGAAGGCCAGGTGGTCAAGGCCGGCGACCTGTTGGCGGAGATCGATCCGCGCTCGCTGCAGGCCGCGCTGACCCAGGCCGAAGGGCAACTGGCGCGCGACCGCGCCTTGCTGGCCTCGGCCCGCCTGGACCTGAAGCGCTACCAGACCCTGCTGTCGCAGGACTCGATCGCCAGCCAGCAGGTCGATACCCAGGCCGCGCTGGTCAAGCAATACGAAGGCACGGTCAAGGCCGATGAGGGCAGCGTCGCCAGCGCCCGCCTGCAACTGTCGTTCACCCGTGTGACCGCGCCGATCAGCGGCCGCCTCGGCCTGCGCCAGGCCGATGTGGGCAACAACGTCACCACCAGCGATACCAACGGGCTGGTCATCATCACGCAACTGCAGCCGATCACGGCCATCTTCAGCATCCCCGAAGACAATATCCCCAAGGTCTTGCAGCAACTGCAGAGCGGCCGCAAGCTGCCGGCCCAGGCCTGGGACCGGGAGCAGAAGAAGAAACTGGCCGATGGCGTGCTGCTGACCATCGACAACGTGGTCGACTCCACCACCGGTACCGTCAAGCTCAAGGCGCAGTTCCCCAATACCGATTACGCGCTCTTCCCCAGCCAGTTCGTCAATATCCGCCTGCAGCTCAAGACCGAGGAGGGGGCCATCGTCATCCCGACGGCGGCCATCCAGCGCGGTTCGAAGGGCCTGTTCGTGTACGTGGTCAAGGAAGACAACACCGTCACCGTGCGTCCGGTCAAGACCGGTCCGGTGCAGGATGACCAGACCGTCATCACCGATGGCATCGCTGCCGGTGAAACCGTGGTCATCGACGGGATCGACCGCCTGCGCGAAGGTGCCAAGGTGGAAGCGGTGGCACGCGGCGGCGCGGATGATCCGGCCAACAAGCTGACTACCGAGAATCCGGAACGCCGTCATGGCAAGCGCGGCCAGGGTGGCCAGGGCGGTGAGGCAGGACAGGGCGGGCAGGGTGGCCAAGGCAACCTGAGTCCGGAAGAACGCCAGAAACGCTGGGCCGAAATCAACAAGCGCATCGACGCCGGTGAATTCGGCGAAGAGATCAAGAAGCTGCCCGAAGACCAGCGCCGCCAGAAGATGATGGAGCTGCGGCGCCAGCGTGAAGCGGCTGCCGGTGGTGGCAACGGCAGCAATACCCCCGCCAACAATGCAGGCAACGCCAACGGCGCCAAGTAAGCACAAGGCTCACGCATGAATCCCTCGCGCCAGTTCATCCTGCGGCCGGTCGCCACATCCTTGCTGATGCTGGCGATCCTGCTGGTGGGCATCGTGGCCTACCGGCTCCTGCCGCTGTCGGCCCTGCCCGAAGTCGATTACCCGACCATCCAGGTGGTCACGCTCTATCCCGGCGCCAGTCCGGACGTGATGACCTCCTCGGTCACCGCGCCCCTGGAACGCCAGTTCGGCCAGATGCCGGGCCTGAAGCAGATGTCCTCCACCAGCTCCGGCGGGGCTTCGGTGATCACGCTGCAATTCAATCTGGATCTGAGCCTGGACGTGGCCGAGCAGGAAGTGCAGGCCGCCATCAACGCCGGCAGCAACCTGCTGCCCTCGGACCTGCCGATGCCGCCGGTCTACAGCAAGGTCAATCCGGCTGATACGCCCATCATCACGCTGGCGGTCACCTCCAAGACCATTCCCTTGCCCAAGGTGCAGGACCTGATCGATACCCGCCTGGCGCAAAAGATTTCGCAATTGTCCGGCGTCGGTCTGGTGAGCCTGTCGGGTGGCCAGCGTCCGGCCGTGCGCATGCAGTTGAATCCGCGAGCGGTAGCCGCGCTAGGTCTCAACCTGGATGACGTGCGCACCGCCATTGGCAACGCCAACGTCAACCAGGCCAAGGGCAGTTTCGACGGCCCCACGCGCGCCTCCACCATCGATGCCAACGACCAGCTGCGTTCGGCCGATGAATACCGCAACCTCATCATTGCCTACAAGAACGGTGCGCCCATCCGCGTCTCGGATGTGGCCGATGTGATTGATGGTGCAGAAAACGTCCGCCTCGGCGCCTGGGCCAACCAGCAGCCGGCGGTGATCGTGAACATCCAGCGCCAGCCGGGTGCCAACGTGATCGCCGTGGTCGACAGCATCAAGAAGATCCTGCCGCAGCTGCAGGCCAGCCTGCCGGGTGCCATCGATGTCCACATCCTGACCGACCGCACCACCACCATCCGCGCTTCGGTGGAAGATGTGAAGTTCGAACTGCTGCTCTCGGTGGCGCTGGTGGTGATGGTGATCTTCGTCTTCCTGCGCAATGTGCCGGCCACCATCATTCCCAGCGTGGCAGTGCCGCTGTCGCTGGTGGGCACTTTTGCGGTGATGTACCTGGCGGGCTTTTCGATCAACAACCTCACCCTCATGGCGCTGACCATTGCCACCGGCTTCGTGGTCGATGATGCCATCGTGATGATAGAGAACATCTCGCGCTACATCGAAGAAGGCATGAAGCCCATGCAGGCGGCCCTGAAGGGCGCGGAGCAGATCGGTTTCACCATCATCTCGCTGACCTTCTCGCTCATTGCAGTGCTGATCCCGCTGCTCTTCATGGGTGATGTGGTCGGCCGCCTGTTCCACGAATTCGCGGTCACGCTGGCGGTCTCCATCCTGATCTCGGCGGTGGTTTCGCTGACCCTCACCCCGATGATGTGCGCGCGCCTGCTGCGCCACCAGCCGGAAGAAGAGCAGGGCTGGTTCTATCACAAGAGCCAGGCCTTCTTCGACCGCATCATCGCGCGCTATGGCGTGATGCTGGAATGGGTGCTGGAGCGCCAGAAGCTGACGCTCCTGGTGGCCGTGGCAACGCTGGGCCTGACCGTGCTGCTGTACGTGTTCGTGCCCAAGGGTTTCTTCCCGCTGCAGGATACGGGCGTGATCCAGGGCATCTCCGAGGCCACGCAATCGATCTCCTTCGGTGCCATGGGCGAGAAGCAGCAGCAACTGGCCAAGGTGGTGCTGGAAGATCCGGCCGTGGAAAGCCTCTCCTCCTTCATCGGCGTGGATGGCACCAACGCCACGCTCAACAGCGGCCGCATGCTCATCAACCTGAAGCCGCATGAAGAGCGCGATGTCTCGGCCTCGGACGTGATCCGCCGCCTGCAACCGAAGCTCACGCAGGCGGTGCCGGGCGTGACGCTCTACATGCAGCCGGTGCAGGACTTGACCATCGAAGACAGCGTCTCGCGCACGCAGTACCAGTTCACGCTGGAAGATGCCGATCCGGGCACGTTGAGTACCTGGGTGCCCAAGCTGATCGCACGTCTGCAGCAGGTACCGCAACTGGCCGACGTCGCCACCAACCTCCAGGACCAGGGCCTGCAGGCCTACATCGAGATCGACCGCAATGCCGCTTCACGCCTGGGCATCACCACGGCCGCCATCGACAATGCGCTCTACAACGCCTTCGGCCAGCGCCTGATCTCCACCATCTACACGCAATCGAACCTGTATCGCGTGGTGATGGAGGTCAAGCCGGAATTCCAGCGCGGCCCCGAGGCACTGGACAGCATCTTCCTGGTCACCTCGGCCGGCGGCAAGGTCCCGCTGTCCTCGATTGCCACCGTCACCGAACGCACGGCCCCGCTGGTGGTGAACCACATCGGCCAGTTCCCGGCGGCGACCGTCTCCTTCAACCTGGCCAAGGGCGCATCGCTGGGCGAAGCGGTCAAGGCCATCAAGGCGGCTGAAGACGAGATCGGTATGCCCGATTCCACCGTCACCAACTTCCAGGGCGCGGCACTCGCCTTCCAGGCCTCGCTGTCCAATACGCTGTGGCTGATCCTGGCGGCCATCATCACCATGTACATCGTGCTGGGCGTGCTCTATGAGAGCTACATCCATCCCATCACCATCCTCTCCACCTTGCCCTCGGCGGGTGTGGGTGCGCTGCTGTCGCTGATGATCTCGGGGACCGATCTCGGCATCATCGGCATCATCGGCATCATCCTGCTGATCGGCATCGTCAAGAAGAACGCCATCATGATGATCGACTTCGCGCTGGAAGCCGAACGGCACCAGGGCAAGAGCCCGCGCGAGGCGATCTACCAGGCTTGTCTGCTGCGCTTCCGCCCCATCCTGATGACCACCATGGCGGCACTGCTGGGTGCGCTGCCGCTGATGCTGGGCACCGGTGTCGGCTCCGAGCTGCGCCAGCCGCTGGGGATCACCATGGTCGGCGGCCTGCTGGTGTCGCAGGTGCTGACCTTGTTCACCACGCCGGTGATCTATCTCGGTTTCGACAGCCTGGGCCGCCGTCTGCGTGCGCGCTTCGGGCAGCGTGAGCCGGGCCATGGCGGCGAGGATGATGATGACGGCAAGCCGGCCACGCTGCCGCCGGCGGTGTAAGCGGATGCGCGCATGAATATCTCGCTTCCCTTCATCAAGCGTCCCATCGCGACCACGCTGTTGACCATCGGCATTGCGCTGGCGGGCATGGTGGCCTTCCGCCTGCTGCCGGTCTCGCCGCTGCCGCAGGTGGATTACCCGACCATCTCGATCTCGGCCTCGCTGCCGGGCGCCAGCCCCGAGACCATGGCGGCCACCGTGGCCACGCCGCTGGAACGCGCCATGGGCGCGATTGCGGGCGTGACCGAGATGACCTCGACCAGCTCGCAGAACTCGACCCGCATCACCCTGCAGTTCGACCTGAACCGCGACATCGACGGTGCCGCCCGTGACGTGCAGGCCGCGCTCAATGCCGCGCGCAACCTGCTGCCTACCGGTATGCCGAGCAATCCGACCTATCGCAAGGTCAACCCGGCCGATGCGCCCATCCTGATCCTGGCCATGACCTCCGACACCATGACCCAGGGCCAGATGTATGACGCTGCCGACAGCATCGTGGCGCAGAAACTGTCGCAGGTGCGCGGGGTGGGGCAGGTGAGCGTGGGCGGCAGTTCGCAGCCGGCGGTGCGCATCGAGCTCAATCCGACGGCGCTCAACAAATACGGCATCGGCAGCGCCGACGTGCGCACGGCCGTGGCCGCCACCAATGCCAATCGCCCCAAGGGTTTGCTGGAGGATGATGGCCGCAACTGGCAGATCTACGCCAACGACCAGGCCAAGACCGCCGCTGAATATGCGCCGCTGATCGTCTCCTACCGCAACGGCACGCCGGTGCGGGTGCAGGATGTGGCCGAGGTGCGCGACTCGGTGGCCGATGTGCGCAATGCCGGTTCTTCCAACGGCAAGCCTTCGGTGCTCATCATCATCAACCGCCAGCCGGGCGCCAACATCATCGAGACGGTCGACAACGTGCGCGCCTTGCTGCCGCAGTTGCAGGCCTCGATCCCGTCGGCCATCGACATGAAGGTGGTGCTGGACCGCACCCCGACCATCCGCGCCTCTCTGAAGGAAACCGAGTTCACCCTGATGCTGTCGGTGGCGCTGGTGATCATGGTGGTGTTCCTGTTCCTGCGCAATGCGCGGGCTACGCTGATCCCGGCGGTGGCCGTTCCCGTCTCGCTGATCGGGACCTTCGGCATCATGTACCTGGCCGGATTCAGCCTCGACAATCTTTCGCTCATGGCGCTGACCATTGCCACCGGCTTCGTGGTCGATGATGCCATCGTGGTGCTGGAAAACATTTCGCGCCACATCGAAGCCGGCATGAAGCCTTACAAGGCGGCCTTGCTGGGCGCGCGCGAGGTGGGCTTCACGGTGCTGTCGATGAGCATTTCGCTCATCGCCGTCTTCATTCCCATCCTGATGATGGAGGGCATCGTCGGGCGGCTCTTCCGCGAATTCGCCATCACCTTGTCGGTGGCCATCCTGGTCTCGCTGGTGGTGTCGCTGACGACCACGCCCATGATGTGCGCGCAGCTGCTGCGCCATGATCCTGAGGGCGATGCCGCGCGCCGCGAGCGCCGCCACCCGTGGCTGCAGAAGATTGCCGACCAGAGTGCGGCCATCTTCGAGGACATGCTGCTGGCCTACGAACGCACGCTGGCCTGGGCCCTGCGCGCTGCACCGCTGATGATGCTGATCCTGCTGGGCACGATTGCATTGAACGTTTACTTGTACAAGGCGATTCCCAAGGGCTTCTTCCCGCAGCAGGATACCGGCCGCCTGGTCGGCGGCATCCGGGGCGACCAGGCCATTTCCTTCCAGGCCATGCGCACCAAGCTCAACGAGTTCATCGACATCGTCAAGGCCGATCCGGCCGTCTCCGATGTGGTGGCCTTCACCGGCGGACAACGGCGCAACGGCGGCTTCATGTACGTGACGCTCAAACCGCTCTCTGAACGAAAAGACAGTGCCGACAAGATCGTGGCACGGCTGCGCATCAAGACCGCCAAGGTGGCCGGTGCGCGGGTGTTCCTGGTGCCGGTGCAGGACATCCGCATCGGCGCGCGGCAGAGCGATTCGCAGTATGAGTATTCACTCAAGTCGGACGATGTCGGACTCTTGCGCATCTGGGAGCCCAAGATTCGCCTGGCGCTGTCCAACCTGAAGGAGCTCGAAGACATCAGCACCGACCAGCAGGACAACGGCCTGCAGACCACGCTGACCATCGACCGCGAGACCGCCATGCGGGCCGGCGTCACGCCGCAGCTGATCGACTCCACCCTGTCGGATCTGTTCGGCCAGCGCCAGATCTCCACGATCTACAGCGGCATGAACCAGTACCACGTGGTGATGGAAGCGGCCCCGCAATACTGGCAGAGTCCGGAAACCCTGCGCGATACCTATGTCAGCCTGGCCGGCTCGTCCAATCTCTCGCCGACCACCTCCAGCCTCTCGACACCGCCGGCGCTGTCGGCAGCCGGCAAGTTGAATGCCAACACGGGGTTGGCGCAAACCATCTCGACGGCGGCATCGACACAGATCCCGCTGGCGGCCTTCTCGCGCTTCGAGCCCACCACCACGGCGCTGTCGGTCAGCCATGAGGGCCAGTTCGTGGCCTCCACGCTGTCCTTCAACCTGGCCGAGGGCGTGTCGCTGTCGCAGGCCACCGCCGCCATCGACCGCGCCATGGCGCAACTGGGCGTGCCGACCAGCGTGCTGGGCACCTTCGCGGGCACGGCCAATGCCTTCCAGGCTTCCACCTCCAGCCAGCCCATCCTGATCCTCACGGCCTTGCTGGCGGTGTATATCGTGCTGGGCATCCTGTACGAGAGCCTGATCCATCCCATCACCATCATCTCCACGCTGCCCTCGGCAGGGGTGGGCGCGCTGCTGGCGCTGATGGTGACCGGCACCGACTTCAGCCTCATTGCCCTGATCGGCGTGATCCTGCTGATCGGCATCGTCAAGAAGAACGCCATCATGATGGTGGACTTCGCCATCGATGCCGAACGCAATCGCGGGATGTCGCCGCGCGATGCCATCTTCGAGGCCTGCAAGCTGCGCTTCCGTCCCATCATGATGACCACCATGGCAGCGTTGCTGGGTGCGATCCCCCTGGCGATCGGCCACGGCGATGGCGCTGAACTGCGCCAGCCGCTGGGCATCTCGATCGTGGGCGGGCTGGTGGTGAGCCAGCTGCTCACGCTCTACACGACCCCGGTGGTGTACCTGTACATGGAACGCCTGAGCGCCTGGAGCCGCCGCCGCTTCGGCCGCAAGAACAAGACAGAAACCTCGGCGGCCTGAGGCTGCCGCCATGGAGAAACGCATGACGCATCAAGACCTGTTCAAACTCAAGCCCCTGCTGACCGTGCTGGCGGCCAGCTTCGCGCTGGCGGCCTGCTCGGTGGGCCCCGACTACGTGCGCCCGCAGATGGACATCGGCCCCGCCGTCTTCAAGGAAGGCCAGAACTGGAAGCCGGCCCAGCCGCGCGACCTCGCTGCCGATGGCAAGTGGTGGGAAATGTTCGGCGATCCGCAATTGAATGCGCTGGCCGAGCAGGTCGATATCTCCAACCAGAACCTGGCGCTGGCCGAAGCCAATTTCCGCAACGCCGTGGCGCTGGTGCAAAGCTCGCGCTCGGCCTATTCGCCGACGCTGGCGGCCTCGGCCGGTGCGTCGCGCGGACGGTCGGGTTCGGCCGGTTCGTCTTCCAGCACGTCCACTTCGTCGAATTCATCGTCCGGCAGTTCCAGTTCGGGCAGTGTGCGCAATTCCTATACCTTCTCGCTGACTGCCTCGTGGGAGGCGGACATCTGGGGCAAGGTGCGGCGCGATGTGGAATCCAGCCAGGCCAGCGCCCAGGCCAGCGCGGCCGATCTGGCCGGTGCGCGCCTGTCGGCGCAGGCACAGCTGGCGCAGAACTATCTGCAACTGCGCGTGCTGGACGCCCAGCAGCAATTGCTGGAAGACACGGTGCAGGCCTACCAGCGTTCGCTGCAGGTCACGCAGAACCAGTATGCCGCCGGTCTGGTGGCCAAGTCCGATGTGATCCAGGCGCAGACGCAACTGAAATCGGCGCAGGCCTCCGCGCTGGACAACGGCGTCACGCGAGCACAAGTGGAGCATGCCATCGCGCTGCTGGTGGGCAAGACGCCCGCTGAATTCTCGCTGCCGCGCGCACCGCTCACGGCCGTGGCCCCGCCGGTACCGCAGGGCGTGCCGTCGATGCTGCTGGAGCGCCGTCCCGATGTGGCCGCCGCCGAGCGCCGCGTGGCCTCGGCCAATGCCAAGATCGGCGTAGCCAAGGCGGCGTATTTTCCCAGCCTGACCTTGTCGGCCTCGGGCGGGTATCAAAGCTCGACCTTCGCCGACTGGTTCACGCTGCCGGGACGCGTCTGGTCGCTCGGTCCGCAACTGGCGCAAACGATTTTCGATGGCGGTGCGCGCGCAGCGGCCACCGACCAGGCCATTGCCACCTATGACGGCACGGTCGCCACCTACAAGCAGACGGTGCTGACCGCCTTCCAGGATGTGGAAGACAACCTGGCCGCGCTGCGCATCCTGGAGCAGGAAGCGGCGGTGCAAGGCGAAGCGCTGCAGGCCGCACGCCAGGCCGTCACGCTGGTGACCAATCAGTACAAGGCGGGGACGGTGAGCTACGTCAACGTCATCACGGCACAGGCCACCGCGCTGTCGGCCGAGCTGACTTCATTGAGCATCCTCAACCGCCGCATGGCCGCCAGCGTGCTGCTGGCCAAGGCGCTGGGCGGGGGCTGGGACGGGCATAGCCTGGATGACCTCGGCCCGCTGCAACAGCAGGTGGCCGACAAGGCCAAGGGATTGAAGGACAACGCAGCGCTGCGTTGAGTTGAATTGGGTGTGTAGTCGGGTCAGGCGGTGACCAGCACCGCTGGCACGGCACCGCGCAAGGCGTTGCAGACCACGATTTCCTCTGCCGCCAGCAGGTCGGTGCGGGTGATGACGGCTTCCACCGCATCCCATTGCCGGTCGTCCAGCAGTACGCGCCGCATCACGCCCGGCAGGACGCCGCAAGCCAGCGGTGGCGTGCACCAGCGGCCGCCGATCCTGACGAAGACATTGCTGCGGCCGCCTTCGGTCAGTTCATCCCGTTCATTGAAGAAGAGCTGGTCAAAGCCGCCCCGTCGTTCGGCCTCCTGCCAGGCGGCGTCGTAGCAGGCGCGCTGGCTGCTCTTGTGACGCAGGAAAAGGTCGCTGCTGTCGGTGGCGTTGTCGGCCAGGAAGACCTTGACCGGAGCGGTCAGCGGGTTCAGGGGCGCATGCTGGATCGTGATGCCGCCCTGGGCATCCAGCGCCAGCCGCAGCCGATAGGACGTTTGGTCAGAAAGTTCAGCACAGGCCGCATCGAGCCGCAGTGCAATCGCCGTCGTATCGCAGGGATAGCCCAGCTGTGAAGCAGAATTCTTCAGGCGCGCCAGATGCAGCTCCAGATGGCGGCAGCCAGCGCGCGTGGCGTGGATGGTTTCAAACAAGCTGACGCTTTGTGCCAATTCCGTGAGGAAGCCTGACTTCAACTGGCATTCCGCAAATTCGGACGCAGCCTCGCTGTCGTAGACGATGCCTGCACCAACCCCCATCACACCCTGGCGCACACCGTCCTGGGCTGCCTGCAATTCCAGCGTGCGGATCGGTACCGAGAGGCAGAAGTCACCGATGGCCGGACCCTCCGCACGCGGCGGCGCGAACCAGCCGATGGCACCGGTATAGAGTCCGCGCGGCGCGGTCTCCAGTTCATCGATGATCTGCATGGTGCGGCGTTTGGGCGCACCGGTGATCGAGCCGCAAGGGTAGAGCGCAGCCATCGTGTCGGCCAGCGTGGCGTTTTCGCGCAGGCGGGCGCGGATGGTCGAAGTCATCTGCAGCACCTGCCCGTAGCGGCGCACGTCGAACAGATGCGGCACCTGCACCGAGCCCGGCACCGCCACGCGGCCCAGGTCATTGCGCAGCAGGTCGACGATCATGAGGTTTTCTGCACGGTTCTTTTCATCGTTGGCCAGGGCCAGGGCGCGCTGGGCATTGAGCGTGTCCGCACCTTCCTGTGTGGCCGGTACGGCGCGTGCGGTGCCCTTCATGGGCTTGGCCTTGAGCGTTCCTTGCTGATGGGCGACGAACAATTCCGGCGAACACGAGAGCACCATGCCGCCCGCGTCATCGCGCACCAGTGCGCCATACGGCACCGGCTGGCGCGCACGCAGGTGACGGTACAGGGTGATGGGATCACCCAGCACATCGAAGTGCAGGCGATAGGTGTAGTTGACCTGGTAGGTATCACCGGCCGCGATGTACTCGCGGATACGGTCGATGGCTGCAGTGAAGGCGGCCTCATCGACGTTGCTGCGCAGACGTGTAATGCCCGCGTTGTCGGATTGCACTTGCGCAGACAGCCATGCATCCACTTCGGCGGCCGACAAATGCGCGCAATGCGCAAACAAGAGCACGCGCGCCAAAGGGCCGGAGAGCGCACGATGCGGCAAGCCCTGCAGCGCCGCGCCCAGTTCATAGCTCCACAAGGCCACGGCGTGCTGCCCCTCGGCCAGCGCCGCCTGCATCGTTTCGAGCATCGCCGGGAAGCCCGCCGCATCCGCGCAGGCCAGGGTGCGCACATGCCCGGTATAGAGGCGCGAGCGCGGTTCGGCCGGGCTGGCCTGGTGGTCGTCGAGGAGGGCGAAGCAATCGTTCATGAAGGGCCGTGCAAACAGAAGAGCGGGGAAGGCCGCAGGGACAGGGATGCCGCCGGGCAAGCCGTCGCGGGGCGCGGTCGGCAGCATGATAGCGTAAAAGGTATACTTGAAGGCTTGCCGGGCGGCACGCAACGTCGGTCAATTGCCGGTCATTCGCGCTGCACGCCGCCTTCGCACTCTTAATCCTCACCCTTGACGATGCCCATACCCCGCACCTTCATCATTCCCCTGATCGTCGCCTGTGCGCTGTTCATGGAACAGATGGATTCCACCGTCATTTCGACTTCCCTGCCGGCGCTGGCGCTGGACATGAAGGTCGATCCGATTTCGCTCAAGCTGGCGCTGACCTCCTACCTGGTTTCGCTGGCGGTCTTCATTCCGATTTCCGGCTGGATGGCTGACCGCTTCGGCTCGCTCACCATCTTCCGCGCGGCCATCTGCGTGTTCATGCTGGGCTCCATCCTCTGCGGGGCGTCCTCGACCTTGCCGCAATTCGTCGCTGCGCGTTTCCTCCAAGGCATAGGCGGGGCCATGATGGTGCCGGTCGGACGGCTGGTGATCCTGCGCAGCGTGGAGAAGGTCAACCTGGTCAAGGCGCTGTCCTATCTCACCATTCCGGCCTTGTTCGGTCCCGTACTGGGGCCGCCGCTGGGGGGCTTCATCACCACCTATTTCCATTGGCGCTGGATCTTCTTCATCAACATTCCGATCAGCGTCCTCGGTCTGTATCTTGCCACGCGCTTCATTCCTGATCTGAAGGCGGAACAGGTTTCACGGCTCGACATCGTCGGCTTCATCCTCTCGGCGCTGGGCTGCTCGCTGCTGATGATGGGACTGGCGACGTCGGGCCGTCACCTGGTCTCGGGCGATATCTCGCTGGCCTGCGTGGTAGCGGGTGTGCTGTTCCTGTGCGCCTACGGTTGGCACGCGCGCCGCGCCACGGCACCGCTGATCGACCTGGCGCTGCTGAAGATCCCCACGCTGCGGGCCGGCGTCTTCGGCGGCTCGCTGTATCGCGTGGGCATCGGGGCCATTCCCTTCCTGCTGCCGCTGATGCTGCAGCTGGGCTTTGGCTATACGCCTTTCCATTCGGGCCTGCTGACCTGCGCTTCGGCTGCGGGTGCGATGTTCATGAAGACCATCGCCGCGCGCTTCCTGCGCCGCTACGGTTTTCGCCGGGTGCTGCTGGTCAATGGCGCGCTGGGCGTGCTGGGCTTGTGGGCGCTGGCTACCTTCACGCCGCAGACGCCTTATCTGGTGATGCTGATCATCCTGCTGGTTGGCGGCTGCTTCCGCTCGCTGCAGTTCACCAGCCTCAATGCGATTTCCTATGCCGATGTCGACAAGGTCCGCCTGAGCCAGGCCACCAGCATGGCGAGCGTGGCGCAGCAGTTGTCGATCGGCATGGGCGTGGTGCTGGCCGGTTTTGCGCTGCAGATGTCCAACGAGCTCCAGGGCCATGCCACGCTGGTGGCGCAGGACTTCTGGCCGGCCTTCCTGGTGGTGGGGGCAGTGTCGGCGCTGGCCCTGCTGATGCTGCGCCAGCTGCCACCCAACGCCGGGGCCGAGATGGCCGGGCAGCAAGAGAACAAGCCGGCCTGATGCAGCGTCATCAGGCCCACGCATAACGAGGAGAACCATGCAGCCCATGACGTACAAGTCCCTGTGGTTTCCGCTGGGCGCGGTCCTGATCTGGGCCGGCAATACCGTCATCAGC
The DNA here is from genome assembly GCF_057961335.1 of Herbaspirillum sp. Her4. NCBI lineage: Bacteria > Pseudomonadati > Pseudomonadota > Betaproteobacteria > Burkholderiales > Oxalobacteraceae > Herbaspirillum > Herbaspirillum sp. Her4. Next base: position 2,831,457 of record NZ_CM176330.1, read on the forward strand.
AAGATGTCTGCGGGCGTGATTGCCCCGGAAGATATTTCCTTCTATCGCTGGGTGCTGGCGGCGCTGCTGATGTCGCCCTTCCTGGCGCGGCCGACCTGGGCGGCGCGCGCGCAGATTCGTCCCTATCTGGGCAAGATCCTGGTGCTGGCCTTGCTCGGGATGGTGCTGTTCCAGAGCCTGGCGTATTTCGCGGCGGCCACGGCGTCGGCCACCAGCATGGGCATCATCGCCTCGCTGATGCCGCTGCTCACGCTGGTACTGAGCATCAAGCTGCTCTCTGAACCGCCGACGGTCGGCACCCTGGCTGGCGGCATCCTCTCGCTCTTCGGACTGGCCGTGCTGATCGGGCGCGGCCATCCGCTGGCGCTGTTCGACCAGGGCGTGGTCACGGGCGACCTGCTGATGCTGCTGGCCACCATCGCCTATGGCCTCTATGGCGTCATGCTGCGCCGCTGGGCGTTGCCGCTGCGTACCTGGCAACTGCTGTACATGCAGGTGCTGATGGCGGTGGTGCTGCTGTTTCCCGGCTACGTGCTGGGCCATCATTCGCCGCTCACACGCGAGAACCTGCCCATCCTGCTCTATGCGGGCATTGCCGCCTCCATCCTGTCGCAGTTCCTGTGGATGCGCGGGGTGCAGTATCTGGGGGCGAGCCGCTGTGCCATTTTCGTGAACCTGATGCCGGTCTTCACTGTCATCATTGCGGTGGTGGCGCTGGGCGAGCAATTGCACGGCTATCACGCCATCGGTGGGCTCATCACGCTGGCCGGCGTGATCATGGCCCAGGTCTTCAAGCAGCGACTGCGCTGGCGCACCGGCTGATCTCATAAAAAACAGGAACAGGAAAGAGACATGATCGATCCCGCCATGATCGTCAACTGCACGGTCTACAAGAAGGGCAAGAAGCTGCGCGACATCAGCCTCGATGAAATCAGCGACGTGCTGGAAGAAGAGGGCACCTTCGTCTGGCTGGGCTTGCTGGAGCCCAACGTCGAGCTGATGAACAAGATCAAGGAAGAATTCTGCCTGCACGAACTGGCCGTGGAAGATGCCTACGCCGCGCACCAGCGGCCCAAGATCGAGGAGTACGGTGACACCCTCTTCGTGGTGCTGCACACGGCCCAGCTGGCCGGCGGCGAAGTGCTGTTCGGCGAGACCCACATCCTGACCGGTCCGCGCTTCGTGGTCACGGTGCGGCATGGTGCCTCGCGCAGCTATGCCAAGGTGCGCGAGCACTGCGAGATGCTGCCCGAGCGCCTGGTGCGCGGACCCAGTTTCGTGCTGTATTCCATCATGGACTTCGTGGTCGACAACTATCGTCCCATCATGGACGACCTCGAAACCAAGTTCAGCCAGTACGAGGAACAGCTCTTCAATCCCGGTGCGCTCAGCGGCAAGGCCTACTTGCAGGAGCTGTACCAGCTGAAGCGCCAGCTGATCCGCCTGCGCTCGGCGGCCACGCCGCTGCTGGACGTGTGTACCCAGCTGCTGCGCTTCCATGAAGGGCTCATCACCAAGGAGGGCAAGGCCTACTTCCGCGACATCTACGATCACGTGGTGCGCTTCATCGATACCGGCGACCGCCTGCGTGAAATGGTGGAGTCGGCCGTGCAGATCAACCTGGCCCAGGTCACCATCCACCAGAACGAGATCGTGCAGACCCTGGCCGGCTGGGGTGCCATCCTGGCCATCCCGACCATGATCTTCAGCCTCTACGGCATGAACTTCGCGCACATGCCGGGGCTGTCCTGGCAATGGAGCTTCCCGCTGGTGCTGGGCGGCATCATCACCGCCTGCACGCTGCTGTGGCGGCGTTTGCGCAAGGCGGGCTGGCTCTAGAGCGCTTTTTCTGAAACCTGTGTAAAGACCTCCGGCGGGTGCGGCAATATGTCGCACCCGCCGGCTCGTTTGCATCGCTACACTGCTCTCGGCGTCTCTTGGTGGCCACATCTTGTCCCCCGAATCCGGACTCGCGTCCTGAATGCGATTCATTCTTCTTGATAAGTGCAACAAAGTTGCATTAGAATCCCGCCCTGACCGCGCACGACGGTCACTCCATCGCGGTCAGGCAGCCACGTACCCAGCCGCAGCACAACGACATCACAAGGGAAAAGATGAAAATGACCGCACTGCGGGCCGCCGTGCTGGGCGCGCTCGCCATGGGCCAGAGCCAGCAACTGGCCTGGAGCGCCGATAACGACGCCAGCGCCGACAAGGGCCTGGGGCAGGTAGTGGTCACCGGTACCGGTGAACGCCAGCAATACCGCCAGAGCACCACCTCCAGTGCCACCCGGACTGAGACCCCGTTGCAGGAGTTGCCGCAGTCGGTGCAGGTGGTCTCGCGGCAACTGATGGATGACCTGGCCGCCACGCGCCTGGATGATGTGCTGCTTTACGTGAGCGGCGTGGCCAAGCAGAACAACTTCGGCGGGCTGTGGGACAACTACTCGATCCGTGGATTTTCCGGCAGCGAGAATGGCGGCATGAACATTCTCTGGAATGGCTTCGCCTCCAATCGCGGCTACGCGCCCCCGCGCGATACCGCCAATGTCGAGAGCATCGATTTCCTCAAGGGGCCGGCCGCAGCGCTGTACGGCAACAGCGAGCCGGGCGGTACCATCAACGTGGTCACCAAGAAGCCGCAGTTCAAGAGTGCGAATTCGCTGGATCTGTCGGTGGACAGCCGCGGCGGCTACCGCAGCGCAGTCGATTCCACCGGCGCGCTCAACAGCGAAGTGGCATACCGGCTCAATGCGGCCTTCGAGCACAAGAACAGCTTCCGCGACAACGTCAGCAGCGACCGCGAATTCCTGGCACCGGCCTTTACCTGGGTGCTCAGCGACCGGACCATCCTGAACTATGAAGGCGAATACCTGCGCCAGAAGGCCCCGCTGGATCGCGGCATCGTGGCCGTCAACGGCAATCTGGGCGTGCTGCCGGTCTCGCGCTTCCTGGGCGAGCCGCGCGATGGCGACATCAAGATGCAGAACACCAACCACCTGCTGACGCTGGAGCATCGCCTGGACGACAACTGGCATCTGCGCACCGGCGTGTTCCACAAGGATGGCACGCTGGATGGCTACTCCACCGAAGCCTCGGCCCTGCAGGCCGACAACGCCACCCTGCGCCGCCAGCGCCGCTACCGCGATTACAGCTGGCACGACACGTCGCTGCAGGCGGAACTGGGCGGCAAGCTGCAGACCGGAGGCATGCAGCATGAAGTGCTGGTGGGCACGGAAGTGGACTGGCTGACGCTGGATCAGCGCATGCTGCGCGTGAACCCGACCGCTGCCGCGCCCTACGCGCTCAACATCTACAACCCGGTCTACGGCCAGCCGCAGCCCACACCCGCGCCCAACACCGATACCAGCGAACGCCAGATCAGCACCGCGCTCTATCTGCAGGACCAGGTGAGTCTCGGCGATCGCTGGAAATTGCTGGCCGGCCTGCGTGCCGACGGCTTCCGCTCCACGCTCAACAACCTGCGCACCGGTACCACCACCCGCCAGGACAAGACCGCCTATTCCCCGCGCCTGGGCCTGACCTATCTGTTCACGCCTGCGTGGTCAGCTTACGTCAGCGCCAGCAAATCCTTCCGTCCCAACAGCGGCAGCGATGTCAGCGGCAACGCCTTCAGTCCCGAGACTTCGCGCGCCGCCGAAATCGGCCTGAAGTTCCAGAGTGAAGACCAGCGCAGCGGCGCGACGCTGGCCGTGTTTGACATCACCAAGCAGAACGTGCTGACCACCGACCCGGCCAATCCGTCCTTCTCGATTGCCGCCGGCGAAGTGCGCAGCAAGGGCGTGGAGCTGGATGCGAACGCACGCCTGGGCCACCACTGGCGCCTGACCGGCAACCTTGCCTATACCGACGCTTACGTCAGCAAGGACAACACCCTGACGGTGGGCTCGCGGCTGATCAACGTGCCGCGTGTATCGGGAAGTGTACTGGCGGTGTTTGAAGATGCGTCCGCAAGTGGCTCGCCCTACGGTATCGGTGGTGGCCTGAACTACGTGGGCAACCGTACCGGTGACCAGGCCGGCAGTTTCAAGCTGCCCGCCTACGTGACGGCGCGTGCCTTGGCTTACTGGCAGTTCACGCCCAAGATGAAGCTGTCGCTGGACGTGAACAATCTCTTCAACAAGCGGTATTACAGCAGCTCCTACAGCAACGTATGGATCATGCCGGGTGATGAGCGTACCGCTACGCTGGCGCTCAACGTCAAGTTCTGAAGGAGCGCCACTTGGCTTGTCCACCCCCCGCGCCGCGCCGGCGCGCCTTGCTGGCGCTGCTGGCAGCGAGTCCGTGGCCGCTGGCATGGGCGCATGGCGATGAGGCCGGGCCCCATTCCCACGCCATCACGCAAACCGGCAGCGATGTCCTGACCGTGGTCGGTCCGTGGGAACTCACCGGGCTCGACCCTTCGCGCTCCGGCTACATGTTCGCCCGCATGGAGGTGCTGCAGACCCTGCTGGAAGTCGATGATGCCGGCCAGTTGCGGCCGGGACTGGCCACGGGCTGGCAGGTCAGTGCCGATGGCCTGCAATGGCGCTTTGCCCTGCCACGTGCACGGCGCTACCACGATGGCAGCGACGTCACGCCCGCCAGTATCCTGGCCTGTCTGCAGCGCGCCGCTGTCCGGCCAGGTGTACTGCAACTGGCAGGGATCACCGGGATGGCTGTACAGCAAAGTGAACTGGTACTGTCCCTGCGCCAGCCCTTTGGTCCGCTGCCTTATCTGCTCACGCATTACTCCACGCAGATCCTGGCCCCGGCCAGTTTCGATGCGCAGGGCAATGTGGTGGCCATTCTCGGTACGGGGCCGTTTCGCATCACGTCCATCAGTCTGCCGCAGCAGTTCGATGCCGAACGGGTGGAGGCCGCGCCGGGCAGGGCGGTGCAGCGGGCCCGCTACATCAGCGTCTCGCGTGCGGAAACGCGCACCCTGCTGGTCCAGAGCGGACAGGCCGACCTGGCCTTCTCGCTCGATCCCCCCAGCATCCGCGCCTTGCAGGACAGTCCGCGTGCCGTGCTGCTGTCGGCCATGCTGCCGCGTACCACTCTCCTGAAGCTCAATGCCGGTCATCCTTTCCTGGCCGATGTACGCGTGCGCCGCGCCATTGCCCTGTGCATCGAGCGCGAGGGCATCGCACGTGCCTTGCTGCGCGATGCCGACCTCGGGGCCACGCAACTGCTGCCGCCTTCGCTGGCACGCTGGCATGACACTCGCCTGCCGCCCCTGCATACCGATCTGAAGCAGGCCCGCCGCCTGCTGGAAGAGGCTGGCTGGCGTCTCGGTGCCGATGGCACACGCTGGAAGGACGGCCAGAAGTTGCAATTGACGTTGACCACCTTTGTGGACCGTCCCGAGTTGCCGCTGATCGCCACCGCCTTGCAGGAAGAGATGCGCCAGATCGGCATCGCCGTGCGCGTGACCATCGGCAATTCCAGCGACATTCCCGCCGGCCATCGCAGCGGCCAATTGCAGATGGCGCTGGCCGCTCGCAATTACGGCAACCTGCCCGACCCGGTGGCCAGTCTCCTGCAGGACTTCGGCCCGCAGGGCGGTGACTGGGGTGCCATGGGCTGGCATAACCAGGAAGTGCCGGCCCTGCTGGCCAAACTGGCTGCCACTCCGGCCGGTGAGGCCGACAGCGGCCGCGCCGAACGCGCGCGCATCGTGGCGGTACTGCAGGAGCAGTTGCCGGTGATCCCGGTGGTCTGGTATCGCCAGACCTGCGCCGTCAGCCGCCGCCTGCGCGGTGCCAGCATCGATCCCTTTGAACGCAGTTACCGCATCGCTTCCCTGCAATGGACCTGACCCGCCTCCTGACCTTACCCCCGGCCACGCGCCGGCGACTGGCCAGCGCCCTGGGCCAGCGCTTGCTGCAAGCAGCGCTGGTGGCGCTGCTGGTCGGCACGCTGTGCTTCTTCATGACGCGCCTGCTGCCCGGCGACATGGCCTATCGCATCGCCGCCGGCCGCTATGGCTACGACATGGTGACCACCGAAGCGGCCCTGGCCGTGCGCGCCGAACTGGGCCTTGATCAGCCCTGGTTCATGGCCTTGAGCGAGTGGTGGAGCCGCCTGCTGCATCTGGACCTGGGCGTGTCGCAAGTGACGGCACTGCCGGTGCTGGTGGAAATCACGCATCAGCTGGGCCCGACGCTGCGCCTGTCTTTCCTGGCGATGGTGCTGTCGCTGCTGATCGGTCCGACCCTGGGTGTGCTGGCGGGACTGCATCCCGGTGGCTGGCTGGACCGCGCCACGCTGGCGGTGTCGGTGTTGTTGCGGGCCTTGCCGTCCTTCCTGCTGGGACTGGTGCTGGTGTTGCTGTTCTCGGTGCAATTGGGCGCCTTGCCGGCGGCCGGGCACACCGACCACGGCGGCATCCTGCTGCCGGCACTGACGCTGGCCCTGGGGCTGGCGGCGGTGTCCTGCCGGGTGGCGCGCGATGCCATGGTGCAGGTGCGGGGCTCCGAGTATTTCGCTTTCGCGCTGACCAAGGGCCTCACTCCCGCGCAGGCATTGTTGCGCCATGGCGTGCGCAATGTCGCTGCGCCGGTCACGGCCTATCTGGGCGTGCAGCTGGTGATGCTGGTCGAAGGTGTGGTGCTGGTGGAAACCATCTTCGCCTGGCCGGGCATCGGCCACGCGCTGGTGCATGCCATTTTCGGACGCGATGTGCCGATGATCCAGGGCACGGCGCTGGTGCTGGGCCTGCTCTTCGTTCTTTTCAACGCGCTGGTGGATGCCGCCTGCGCTTTCATCGATCCGCGTCGCCGACCATGAGCCTGTCTTCCGACTATTTGCTTGAACCCGAGGCGCGGCGCTGGAGCACCGCGCAGATCGCAGGCGTACTGCTGCTGGCGCTGATCGTGCTGTTCGCGTGGCTGGGACCCTTGCTGATCGATGCCGATCCGGCGCGCCAGCAACTGGCGCGCTTTCTGGAAGCACCCAGCCTGGCCCATCCGCTGGGCTATGACCAGCTCGGCCGCGACATGCTGGCGCGACTGGTGCACGGCACCCGGCTGTCGCTGTCGCTGGCGGTGGTGAGCGTGCTGTCGGCAGCCATTCCCGGTGTGCTCATCGGTTTGCTGGCGGCGTGGTGCGGCGGCTGGATCGAGCGCGTGCTGGCGGCCTTCGCGGACGCCGTGCTGGCCTTGCCGGGCCTGCTGCTGGTGCTGTTGCTGGCGGCGTTTGCGCCGGGCGGGTTCTGGCCGCTCTATGTCGGCATCTCGCTGGCCTTGTGGGTCGAATATTTCCGCGTAGTGCGTGCGGCCAGCCGCATCCTGCTGGCGAGTCCGCAGGTGGAAGCCTCGCGCTTGCTGGGATTTGGTCCCGGCTACATCGTGCGGCGCCACCTGCTGCCGGCACTCCTGCCGCGCCTGTTCACGCTGATGCGCTTCGGGCTGGCGGGGGCGGTGCTGGCGATGTCGGCACTTGGTTTCGTTGGCGTCGGCTTGCAGCCGCCCACGCCGGAACTGGGCGTGATGATGATCGAACTGCTGCCGTATTACCGCGAGGCGCCGTGGCTGCTGGGTGCGCCGGTAGGGGTACTGTTCCTCACCTTGCTGGGTTTGCTGTTGTTGTCACCACAGAAGGGACAGGCATGAACACACTTTCCCCGGATGCGGCTTTGCGGGTGCAGGACCTGTCCGTCTGGCACGGCCAGAGCGCGCTGGTGCAGGGCATCGATTTTTCCATTGCGCGCGGCGGGGTGATGACCCTGCTGGGCGAGAGCGGTTCGGGCAAGTCGCTGCTGGCCCAGGCCATCATGGGCAATCTGCCGGGCAGCCTGCGCTGCAGCGGGCAGATCGAGATCGATGGCCAGCGCAGTGATGCGGCCGATACCGCCGTGCGCCAGCGCGGCTGGGGACGGCGCATTGCGCTGCTGCCGCAGGAACCCTGGCTGGCGCTGGACCCGACCATGACGGTCGCGCGCCAGGTGGCCGAAACTTATGAACTGGTCAGCCATCCCGCCGCCGATACCCAGGACGACAGCCTGCGCGCTGCACGCAAAGAAGCGCGCACCCTGGCCGGGCAGGCACTGGCCAGCCTGGGGCTGCAGGACGCGGCCGACAAGTATCCCTTCATGATCTCGGGCGGCATGGCGCAGCGTGTAGCCTTCCTGGCCACGCACGCGGCTGGCGCACCGCTGCTGATCATCGATGAGCCGACCAAGGGGCTGGATGCGGACCGGCGCGGCGAGGTGCTGGCCTTGCTGCAGGCGGCGCAGCAGCAGGGCATGAGCCTGCTGTGCATCACCCATGATGTATGGCTGGCGCGAGCGCTGGGCGGTGAACTGGCGGTGATGCTCAACGGATGCCTGGTGGAACGCGGTCCGGCCGACGCGCTGCTGGCCCGGCCACAGCATGCCTATACGCGCCGCCTGCTGGCGGCGGATCCGGCCTGCTGGACGCCACCGGTAGCAACTGGGGCGAGCGCCGGCCCTTCATCACCGGTGATCGTCGAGGTCAGCAAGGTGGCCAAGACTTTCGGCCAGCAGGCGCTGTTCAGCGATGTCAGTGCCCGTATCCATGCCGGCGAAATCGTCGCCATCAGCGGACCCAGCGGGGCCGGCAAAACCACCTTCGGCAACATCGTGCTGGGCCTGTTGTCGCCGGATGCCGGGCAGGTCACGCGCGCTCCCGGCCTGGCGCTTACCGCCTTCCAGAAGATCTATCAGGATCCGGCGGCAGCGTTCGCGCCCGCCGTCACGCTGCGTCAGTCACTGCGCGATCTGGTGCGCCTGCACGGCCTCGACTGGCAGCGCCTGGAAGCGCTGCTGGCACGCATGCGTGTCTCGCCCGCACTGCTGGAGCGTCTGCCGCGCCAGGTGTCGGGCGGCGAGCTGCAGCGCATCGCGCTGGCGCGCGTGCTGTTGATGCAGCCGGCACTGATCTTTGCGGATGAACCGACCTCGCGCCTGGATCCGCTGACCCAACAGGAAGTCATTGCCTTGCTGGTGGAAGAAGCCAGGCAGGCGGGCAGTGCCGTGCTGCTGGTGACGCACGATGCCGATATCGTGCGTTGTGTGGCGGATCGCCGCTTGCACCTGGGGCCGGCGGCGCAGCCTGCCTGAGTGGCGCAATACAGCCTGAGCCTGGCGTAATACAGCGGGGCGCTGACCGCCGGCCGCTCAGGCGCTGTCTTCGTCGCGGCCTTCCGGGTGCAGTGATCCGGAGGCCATCTGGCCGCTCAACAGCACGCTGTTCCACTTGCCCTGGGCCGAGGTCGCGCCCTCGGGCAGAAGCATGTAGGACAGGCTCTGCAAGCCGCAATACTGTTCCAGATAATCGCGCGCATGCGCCATGCGCGCACGCAGCTGGGTGATGCTGTCCTTGCCGCCGGGCTGCATGGGCAGAAATTCAAACACCACCTCCGGATGCAGGAATTCGGTCAGGTGCCGGATCACCTGTTCGGCATCGGATGCTTCGGTGATGAATTCGTGATGGGCCGGACTGGCTTCATCACGCAACTGGTAGCGGATCAGGCAGCGCATCGTTCACCTCAGGCCAGGATAGTCGGAGATCACGGACAGGCGGGGATAGTCATGCTGGATGGCGCGGTCGCGGCCTTGCTCCTTGGCGCGATAGAGAGCGGCATCGGCGGTGTCGATCAGTTCGCGTGCATCGACCTGCGCACCCTTGCCGCTGGCCAGGCTGGCGGCGCCCACGCTGATGGTGACATGGCCGACCGAGCTGCCTTCGTGCGGGATGTTCAGGGCGCGTACGGCCTGCACCAGGCGGCTGGAAATGGCGCTGGCACTGGCGGCATTGCAATTGGGCAGGATCAGCGCGAATTCCTCGCCGCCGTAGCGCGCCACGATGTCGCCCTGGCGGCGCGCCACGCTGTTGAGGGCGGCGGCCACCTGCTTGAGACAGATGTCGCCCGCAGCGTGGCCGTAGGTATCGTTGTAGCGCTTGAAATGGTCCACATCCACCATGATCAGCGAGAGCGATTCGCCGGAGCGGTTCAGGCGCGCCAGTTCAGCCGTCAGGGCGGCATCGAAATAGCGGCGGTTGAAGACGTCGGTCAGGCCATCCTTCTGCGACTGCGCTTCCAGGGTGCGATAAAGGCGTTCCAGTTCGGTCCGCGCGGTGATGGCTTCCAGCTCCGCATTCTCGCGCCCGGCCACTTGCGCCACCAGGCGATTGCCGCCATAGGCGATGATGATGAGCAACAGCATCACCGCGATGCCGCGGATCCACACGCGCCGCGTCCAGTCTTCCAGCACGTCGTCCTTGGCCAGCGCCACCGCCACGAACAAGGGATACAGGCTGCAATGCTGGAAGCTGGTCAGGCGCACGATGTCGTCGCGCGGCGAGCGCAACTCGAAGCTGCCTTGTTCGGCCTTGCTCAGGTAATTGGTGACCAGCGTGGACTTGGAGATGTCCAGCCCGATCGAATAGCTCAGCAGCGGCTGGCGGTAGATCACGGTACCTTCCTTGAGTCCGAACAGGATGGCGCCATCGCGGCCGATGGCGAACTGTTCGTAATAGCGCTGGAAGTGGGAAAGATCGACATCGGCCACCACCACCCCGGCAAAGCTGCCGTCTGCATGGTTGATGCGGCGGCTCATGGTCACGATCCACTGGCCGTTGGTACGGCTGCGCATGGGCTTGCCAATGTAGGCCTGGTCGGTGCGCAGGCGCTGGTGATGCAGGAAATAATCATCCTGGATGTAGCGGTGCTCCAGGGTGGCTTGCGAGGTGCCGATGGCCAGACCCGTTTCGTCATACACCATCAGCCCGGCCAGTTGCGGCACGGCGGCCACCGAGGCCACCATGAATTCGTGGGTGCGGCGACGGCCGGCCACGCCGGGGCCGTCATATTCCATGTGCTCCTGGATGCCCAGCAGCACCACGTCGATTTCCTTGAAGGACTGGTCGGCATGCTGGGTCAGGGCCAGCGCCATGTTGGAGGCATTGCGGATGGCCTCGTCGGTGGCCACTTCATAGGCTCGCCAGGCCGACCAGGCCTCCAGTACCACGATGATGAGACAGACCACGACCACGAACAGCTTGGCCGTCTTGGATGCGCGCTGAATTCTTTGTTCTGGCATGTTGTCGCTTTCCCCCGGAAACGGCGTTTCCCCCCCGGCACCTTTCTTGCCCGATTGCATTGTTGTTGAAGCTGTTGGGCACGTCTATCAGGGATGTCCTGAACTTGTACGGAGATTAACAGATTCCCCCTCCGCAAGGGCAAGCCTCCCCGTGCTGCACGTGCGGCAGCGGGGCCCCTGATGCCCGCTGCCGTGGTGTGCCCGCCTCAGTCGTAACGGCGGCTGAAGAGGATGTTCAGGCCATTGATGGTCCCGGCGCGCGCCACTACCGACCAGCGCCGCGAGATCTGCCAGGTGGCCTTGGCCACGCTGGCGGCCCCCTGCAGGCTCTGCTCGTAGCCCAGCGTGATCTTCTCGGTGATGGCCTTGCCCAGGTTGACCACTTGGTCGTCCGTCAGTCCCGATTCGCTGGAGCCGATGCTGAACTGGTCCAGCCCGATATCCTTGGCGATGCGCTTGCCGCCCATGTTGCCCACCAGCGCCAGCGCCTGGCTGCTGGCGGTACGCTGGCCGATGCTGGAGCTGTCGGTGCCGTGGCCGAACATCATCCAGGACAGTTTTTCGTCATCCGGCACGTTGGGTTCGGACACCAGCTGCACGCGCGGCTGGTTGGCATTGCCGGTCACCGAGACCCCGGCTTCGACGTCCTGGTTGCGGCGCATGGCCAGGATGTTGATGTTGGGATTGGCGATCGGCCCCTGGAAGTTGATGATGCCACGCTCGATATTGAGTTTTGTGCCAAAAGCTTCATAACTGCCCTCGGCCACGTTGATGGTGCCCGTGGCGCGCAGCGGCGAGAGCGGTTCGCTGCGAACATTCATATCGCCCCGCAAGCGCAGGTCTGCGCCGCTGCCGCGGAAGCGGAAGTCGTTGCCCAGGTCGACCGCCAGGTTGATGACCGGGGCGAACTTGCTGGCCGGTTTTTCGGTGGCCGCTTCCAGTTTCTGTTGCGAGGAGGCCGCCGCGCCGACGCGGTTCTTGCCGCTGCGGCTGACGATGACCACGTCATCGCCCAGCTTGGGGGCGCTGCTCTTGGGCAGGTCGAACAGGGCACGGTCCACGGTGAACTTGCCATCCACCCGCAACTGTTCGTTGACGTTGCTGATCTTGCCTTCGCCGGAGAGCATCAGCTGGCGGTCCGGGCTGGCGAACAGTTCCAGATGGTCGGCGGTGAGGGTGGCGTTGAGGTCGGGATTGTCGGCCCCCAGCTGGATCTTGCCGCCGGCGCGCAGGGTGCCGCGTCCACCGTGGAATTCGATCTGGCGCAGTTCGATCACGTTGCTGTCCATGACGATGCGCACGATGCCATCCTTGAGCTGGATGCCCTGGTCGAATTCGGTCACGGCCAGGTTGTCGCCATTGATGGCCCCGGACAGGCGCGGCTGCGCCAGCGTGCCGCCGGCATTGAGGCTGGCGGCCAGCTTGCCGTTGAGGCTCACTTGCGGACCGATCAGGTCGCCCACGCGCTTGAGTTCCGGTACATCGAGACTGGCCTTCAGGTTCAGCGGAGACTCCGGGGCCAGCGCCAGCAGCGTGTCCACCCGGCGCAGGCCGATATCTCCGCCGAGGTCCAGCGTGCCGATGCGGGCGGCGTTGACGCGGCCGGTGACGTTCATGCGCTCGCCCTGGAACTGGCTGCGCAGCTGCAGTTCGGACAGGCCCATGGCCGCTTCGCCGACGCTGGTGGTCACGCGCACGTCGCCTGACTTGCGCGCGATCTGCAGATAGCCGCTGGCGGTCTCGGCCAAGTTGAAGTCCCAGTCGCTGTCCAGCACCAGGTCGGTCTTGACCGGTGGCGGCGTGCCGGTGAACTGCTGTACCAGTTCCAGCACCCGGCCCACATCCAGCGCGCGTACCTGTCCGGCGGAAGCCAGACGGCCCTGGCGGTAGGACAGGCGCTTGAGATCCAGCGCGGTACGGTCGATCTCGATGCGGGTGCTGCCGGCCTCGATGCCCTCGGCCGAGGCGTCCAGCGTGAGCGGGCTGGTCATGGCGATGCGCGGCAAGCCCTGGTTGCTGAACTGGTCGAGACTGCCGGCCCAGCCATAGTTGCCAAGGGTCTTTTCAGTGACTTTCCCGTGCGCGGCCAGGTTCAGGTCCAGCACCTGATCAGCCAGCTTGCCCTTGGCTTGCAGGGCCAGCGTGTGGCTGGCATAGGTGCCATCCAGCTTGAGCGACAGACGTGCCAGTTCGGCTTGCGGGCCGTTGTAGCCATCGCCTTCCAGGCTCAGGGCCAGGCGGTTGTCGGGCGAAGCCACGCCGGCAGCGAGGTTGCTGTGCAACTCGCTCTGGCCGGACAGGTGATGCAGCTTGTGCGGGCCGAAGGCCAGTTGCTCGGCCTGGAAACTGGCCAGCAGGTTGGGGCGTTCGCGCGTACCGCTGAGGATGCCGTCCACCCGCAACAGCCCGCCCAGGCCATAACCCAGGCGCGCCAGTTGCGGCGCATCGACCTTGAGCTTGAGCTTGTCGCGGGTGCTGCCGAAGCTGCCGTCCAGATCCAGCGTATTGCCGGCGATCTGTACATTGGCGCGGCTGGGCAAGAGGCGCATGCCGGCCAGGTTGATGTCGCCCTGGCCGCTCATGGGCAGGGCGTCGTAGGTGCTGTCATGGATGCGGAAGCCCAGCTTGAGCTTCAGCTCAGGCGAGAGTGCACCGGCGGCATTGAAATCCATGTTGATGCGCGCCGGCACCGGTTTTGAAGCCGCTGCTGCGGTACGTTTGCGACCCTTGCCCGTGCTGGCGGGCGGCGGCGTCACTGCCTGCAGCACGGCGGTCGGATCGAAGTCCACCAGGCGGCCCTTGAAGGCGTACTCCATGGCAGCGGCGGTCTGCAGCGTGCCGGAGGTTTCCAGGCGCGACTTGCCGGCCGTCAGCGAGGCTTCGCGCAGTTGCACGCGATCTTGGCCGATCACGCTGTCCACATGCAGCTTCAGCGTGCTGTCCTGCAGTGTCAGCAGGACTTGCTGCGCGTCGGGAGCGAGCGTGAGGTCGACCGGACCGGACAGCCGGGTCGGGCGCACCTGGCGATGCAGCTGGTTCAGGTCCAGATCGCTCACGCGCAGCTTGAACTGTCCGGACAGCGGTTCCGGCGTGCCGGGCTCGCTGCTGCCGGGCCGGAACTGGCCGCTGCCTTCGATGCGCCCTTGCTGCGGCAGACGGATCTCCAGCCGTGACAGGGTTTGTTGCTGCAGGTCCAGTTTCAGGTCGGCGCTGGCCGAGAGCAGCGGCAGGCGTTGCTGGTCCAGACTGCCGGGACGGGCGTTGTCGATCTCGACGCGGCCGGCGACTTGCAGCGGTGCGTCGGCGGCCAGCCCGGCGGGCGGCGCGAGGTCGGCGCGCAGGTTCAGGTCGGCGGCTGGTGCGGCGGCGTTGAAGGCTTGCGGATTGAGGTGTTGCAGGTCCACCTTGGCGCGTTTGAGCGGCACGCTGGCAAAGGGCGTGGCGACGATGTCGGCATGGCCCTTGAGCTTGTCGCCGCCGGCGGTGAGCGCGATGCCCAGTTCCTGCAGCGAGCCAGACAGTTGCACCGCCAGCTGGTATTGCTCCTTGCTTTCGCCATATTGGTAGGCACCGGCCAGTTCCAGCCCGCCGCCGATGGCGAAGGGCTGCTTGCCGTTCAGGTGCAGCAGGGCGGTGGCGTCACCGAACGGCGTGGTGAGGCTGTCCAGCACCAGCGTGTGCTGCACGCCGTCGGAGTTGCCGTGCAATTTCAGTTTGGAGAGTTCGGTGGTGGAGGTGCCCTGGGTCAGGCTGAGACTGGCCAGACTGATCTCGCGGATGTCCAGTGCCAGCGGGATCTCCAGCGAGCCCGGCATGCTGCTCGGTTCTGACGGCGAGGGTTGCTGGTTCAGGCGCACCTTGCCCACGCGCAGGTAATCGATACTGAATCTGCGTTGCAGCAGCGCCAGATGCCAGCGCGCATCCACGCTGTCGATGTCGAGGATGCGCTTCTCATCCTGGTAATGCAGATCGCGCAGACGCAGACCGTCGGCCACGGTACCGCCCAGCAATTGGCCGGAGAGTTTGCCGTCGAGCGTCTTGACGGCGGTATTCCAGAGCAGGCGAGCGCCGCTCTCGGTATGGGTGGCATACAGGGCGGCACCGGCGGCGGCCAGCACCAGCAGGGCCACGGTGCCACCGCTCCAGGCGGCGATACGGCGGCCGCGGCTGGCGCGACGGCGCGGCGGCGGTGCGGAGGGGGCTTGCTGCGGATCGTGTTGCGGTTCGCTCATGCTGGTGGGTGATTCGAATTCAGTTCATCGGGAGACTGCGCGGATGCTGCCCGGGCGCTAGAAGGCGATGCCCAGCGAAATGTGCGGCCGGATCTGGCGCTTCTGGATGCCATAGGCCAGGTCCAGATTGAGTGTGCCGACCGGGCTGCGCCAGCGCGCACCGGTGCCGACCCCGTGATAGAAGGTCTTGTTGTTCCAGTTGTCGGCCGCGGCACCGACGTCGTAGAACACCGCCGCGCCCCAGTTCTCGCTGAACCAGCGCTGGTATTCCGAGCTGCCCACGGCCAGGTACTTGGTCGGATAGACGGTGCCATTCTGCTCGTTGCCGATGCTCTGGTAACTGTAGCCGCGCACCGAGTCATTGCCGCCGGTACGGAACAGCAGCGAGGGCGGTACCGCGCCGGCACTGCCTGCGGTGAAGACCCCGCCCAGCTCGGCGCGCAGCACCACGATGTCGCGCTTGCCGACCGGGAGGAACTGCTTGAAACGCCCATACAGCCGCGAGAAGCTTTGGTCGGTCAGCAAGCCCTTGAGCGCGAAGCCGGCTTCCAGCGTCAGCAGATTGCCTTTACGCGGGAAGATCGGATCATCCACATTGCGGCGCGACCACGCGAAGCCCGGCACCAGCGCACGGTGCTTGCCGGGCGTGACGATGGTGTTGGCGGGCAGGGTGCTGCCATCTTCCTGGCTCAGCTCGTCGCGGTAGTAGGTGAGCGAGTAGGTGGTGTCGTAATTCTCGCTGTTGCGGGCCCGCTTGAAACCGACCTGCTGGCTGCGCAGGTCGATGCCTTCGAGCTTGGTACGGTCGTAAGAAGTGTTGATGCTGTTGACGAAGGCCTTGTCATCCGGCGGCATGGCCAGCGACAGCACGCCGTACTGGCGCTTCTGCTCCAGACGCAGCTGGCTGTCGAAAACGTAGGCCTTGTTGAACACGTTGTAGTGCGAATAGCGGCCTTCGACCTGGGCACCGGTATCGGTGCTGTAGCCGACACCGGCACGCACGCGCTGGGTCGGGAATTCGGTGACCTGCACCTTCACCGGCGTTTGCTCGGGGTGCTCGGGATCGTCATCGATGGCCACGATGGCATTGGAAAAATACGGCGTGTTCTGGATCTGCCGCTGCAGGGCCAGCAGACGATTGACGTCATAGGGCTCGCCCACGGTGAGCGGATTGACGTTGCGGATGATGCTTTCCGGATAGCGCCGCGTGCCGGTGATCTGCAAGGGGCCCAGCGTGAACGCCGGGCCGCTGTCATAGCGCACGGCCAGGTCGGCCTGGTGTTCGTCCGGATCGACGCGCGCCTCGGAGCTGGCGATGCGGGCGGCGGCGTATTTCTTTTGCTGCAGCTTTTCCAGGCCGGCGTTCTTGGCACGGTTCCAGTCTTCCTGGCGGAAGGGCTGGCCCACGGGCAGCGACCAATCCTCGCGCAGGCGGGCCACGGTCGCCTGATCGTCACGGGCGGCCACGCCGGTGACGCTGACCTCGGCCGAACTGATCTCGGTGCGTGGACCGGGGTCGACGCTGATGGTGATGCGGCGTACGGCCTGCTTGCCTTCGGCACCGGCCTCGGTCTGCGCGCTGACCTTGGTGACCGGGGTGAAATAACCCTCGGTGGAGGTCAGTTCGCGCACCTGGTCGCCGGCGGTATCCATCATGAACTTGAGCTGTTCATCACTGATGTCGTCGCGGTCCTGGTAGCGCGAAATATCGAGGAAATCCTTCAGCAGCGACTGCACCGGCTTGGGTGCGTCGATCTGTACCTTGTAGGCGGCGTGGGCGGTGTCGGCGGCGCAAAATAAAAAGGCGATGGCCAGGCTGCGGGTCCAAGTCATTGATTCACTGCATCATCGGTTGTCGGTTGAGGCGGCCAGCCTGACGCGCCGTGGGGCAAGTCGGGTAGGATGAGGGCTGGCGGCGCACGCCACTCAGGCCTGACCCGCGCGCGGCGCGGATAGTTCCTGGCCGGTGCAGGCGGCGAAAGCTTCATGTCCGGGTCGTCCCGGGTGTCTCTCGTGACACTGGTTCGTTGCCCCGCCGCTTGCGGTCGTGCCGGAGCAAGGGCTGAATGGCCCTCGCTCCTGTTCATCCCGCTATTGTAATGCCCCGGCAGTGGTTGCCGCGCGGGCAATCTGGCAGCACATCGAAGGAGAATGCAGTGAGCAGCAGTGTGAGTGTGAGTATTGATGCGTATTCGGAAAAAGCGACCTGTGAGCGCCTGATATGGGTACATCGCTGGACTGACAAGCTGTTGAGCTTCCGCACCACGCGCCCGGCCGGCTATCGTTTCACGGCAGGCCAGTTCGCGCGCCTGGGACTGGAGATCGACGGCGAGGTGGTCTCGCGTGCCTATTCCATCACCTCGGCGGAAGGGGACGACTATCTGGAGTACTACGCCATCATCGTCCCTGAAGGAAAATTCACATCGCGCCTGAACCAGCTTCAGCCGGGCGATGCGGTCTGGGTCGAGAAGCTCAGTTATGGCTTCATGACGGCTGACCGTTTCGTTGACGGCCGGCAGGTGTGGATGCTGGCCACGGGTACCGGGCTGGGGCCTTATGTCGCTATCCTGCAGCAGCCGGAGGTGTGGCAGCGGTTCAGCGATCTGGTGGTGGTGCACGGGGTGCGCCAGCGCGAGGAACTGGCCTACGCCGAGACCTTCTCCCGTCTGCAGCAACAGGCCCGTGCGCAAGGGTGGCCGGGGCGCCTGCAACTGCTGCGCTGCGTGACGCGTGATGCCGCTCTGCCGGACGAGCCGGGCTGGCTGGCCGGACGCATCACTACCCTGCTCAAGGAAGGCCGGCTGGAACAGGCCAGCGGACTGACCCTGGCACCCGAGCACAGCCGCGTGATGGCCTGCGGCAATCCGGACATGGTCACCGAGGTGCGTGAGCTGCTGCGCGAGCGCGGCATGACGCCCTTGCGGCGCACCGGGGGCGGACAGTTCGTGACCGAGGATTATTGGTGAGATTGTGCTGTGACAGGTGAAGCAACTGAAGCGAGTGAGACATCGAAGAAGAGGGTGCGTGAAAACGCAGGTGGACTTCAAACGATGTCGAGCCTTTCAACAAATATCTTTTAGATATCTCCGCTATAAGCCGTAGATAGAATAGTTTCTATTGACACGTCGAATTTATTCGATTTTTTGTGGGAATAACGCAGTTTCCTTTCTATTTTCTCCAGATTTTCTCTATCTCCTAGGAGTGGAATTTTTCGCGATGCCGTTGCGGCATCGCCCTGGGCGGGGGAGTCGACATCGATGCAGACAAATCGAGGGCCGCAAGTCGAGGCGAATCAGGGGAGGATGAGCGAGGGCAATGATGTCGCGGCGTCGCCACCTGTCAGTCAATTGAACCATTTGGGGGTAGCATGAATTTGAAGAAAGTCCTGCACGTTGCCATTGCCGATGATCATCCCATCGTGCTGGGAGCGCTTCGGGGTGAGCTGGCGCGTTTGCCGGAAATCCGCATCGACCTGGAGGTTGAGAATGGCGAGGCGCTGATCAGTGCGCTGAAGCGTTCGCCGTGCGAAATCGTCATTACCGACTTCGCCATGCCGGCCGATGACAGCGACGAGTCGGATGGTTTTGCGCTGGTCAAGCGCTTGAAGACCGAGCATCCGTCGACCAAGGTGATTGTCTACACCGCGATGAACAATGGTGCGGTGATCCGCCGCCTGTATCGCATGGGCGTATTTGCCGTCATCAACAAGCGCGAGAAGACCGACGAGCTGATCAATGCCTGCCTGGCCACGCAGAGCAGCAAGCAGCTGTATTTTCCGGTCTCGCTGCGTGGCGAGCTGGAGATGAGCTGGGCGCAGGGTGAAGGTTTCGGCCTGGTGCGCGAGCTGACCCAGAGCGAACTGGAAGTAGTGCGCCTGTTCGTGGAAGGCCAGTCTCTGGGTGAAATCTGCGTGCGCCTGTCGCGTACGCCCAGCACCATCAGTACCCACAAGAACAACGCCATGCGCAAGCTGGGCCTGAGTACGGATGCGGAGCTGATCAAGTATGCGTATTCGACGGGGATGATCAACTGAGGTCTGCGGCCTCCCGGCACCGCAGGGGTGCCGGCTTGGCAGAGAGCAGCCAGACGCACATACAGCGCGCCAAAACAAAAAGCCCGGTCACCAGGACCGGGCTTTTTGCATGAATCTTTGGGGTGGCTGATGGGACTCGAACCCACGACGACAGGAATCACAATCCTGGACTCTACCAACTGAGCTACAGCCACCGTCGACTGTCAGACAGACTTGCGTCCGTCATCAAGTAAGCAAAAGATTATACAAACACTTGCAGGGAATGGCAACATATTTCAATGCAAATTGGCAATTGCCCTGAAATTTCTTTCCGCAGCCCTACCTATCCGCGTCAGCCGCCCGTTTGCGGCTGCAAGGCCTGCACCGGCGGATCAAGCTTGAGCAGTCCCCGGAAAGCCTGTTCCAGCGTCGAGCGGCTGGCCGTGGTAAAGCCCGCCAGCGATCCGGTCGCTGCTTGCGCTTCCAGGCCTTCGGTGGCCAGCAGGCGTTGCAACTGCCGGGTCACGGCCTGGCCGGTATCGATGATGTCGGGAACGCCGCCCGCCAGGCGCTGGCAGACGCTTTCGATGGCTGGTCGCACGAAGGGGTAGTGGGTGCAGCCCAGTACCAGCGTATCCGCCCCTTGTTCCAGCAGCGGACCCAGGTAGCGCTCCAGCAATTGCACCGTGGCCGGCGAATACAGTTCGCCTTTCTCGATCAGGTCCACCAGCCCCACGCAAGCCTGGGGCAGGTAGCGCACCTGATACCGGGCTTCCATCTGCTGCTGCAGCAAGGCAAAGCGCTGGCTGGCCAGCGTGCTGCGGGTGGCCAGCACGCCGACGGTGCCGCTGCGGGTTTGCTGCGCGGCAGGCTTGAGGCCGGGTTCGATGCCCACCACGAGCAGTTGCGGCCAGCGCGCGCGTATCGCCTGGATGGCCGCCGCCGTCGCCGTGTTGCAGGCCACCACCAGGGCCTTGATTCCCTGCTCCAGCAAGAAGGATGCGATGGTCAGCGAGCGCTCCACGATCTGCGCCTCGGTCTTGTCACCATAGGGTGCATAGCCGGAGTCGGCGAAGTAGATCAGCTGTTCACGGGGCAGGGCGGAATGAATGTGCCGCAGCACCGACAGGCCGCCGATACCGGAATCGAAAATGCCGACCGCAGCGTTGGCTGCGGCCGGCATCGGGCTACTGCTGTCGGACCCGGCGGCAGAAGGCGCACTGACCTGCTTGACGGCTTCATTCATGGTGCTGCGCGCGCTCCTGCAACGGGGTTGGCCTGGTATCGAATCAGGCCGTGGTGACGGGGATCTTGGACAGGGACACGCTCTGGGCGATCTTTTCCTTCCATTCGGCCGGCCCGGTGTTGTGCACCGAGATGCCGTTGGCGTCCACGGCCACCGTCACCGGCATGTCCTTGACGTCGAACTCGTAGATCGCTTCCATGCCCAGGTCGGCAAAGCCCAGCACCTTGGCCGACTTGATCGCCTTGGACACCAGGTAGGCCGAACCACCCACGGCCATCAGGTAGGCCGACTTGTGCTTCTTGATCGCCTCAATGGCGGCCGGGCCGCGCTCGGACTTGCCGATCATGGAGATCAGGCCGGTCTGCTCCAGCATCATGTCGGTGAACTTGTCCATGCGGGTGGCGGTGGTCGGGCCAGCCGGACCCACCACTTCGTCGCGCACCGGATCGACCGGGCCGACGTAGTAGATCACGCGATTGGTGAAGTCCACCGGCAGCTTCTCGCCCTTGGCCAGCATGTCCTGGATGCGCTTGTGGGCGGCATCGCGGCCGGTCAGCATCTTGCCGTTCAAGAGCAGGGTCTGGCCCGGCTTCCAGGAGGCGACTTCTTCCTTGGTCAGGGTGTCCAGGTTGACGCGCTTGGACTTCTCGGTGTCGGCCACCCAGTGCACTTCCGGCCAATCCGACAGCGACGGCGGTTCCATGTAGGCCGGGCCCGAACCATCCAGCACGAAGTGGCCGTGACGGGTCGCGGCACAGTTGGGGATCATGGCCACCGGCTTGGAAGCCGCGTGGGTCGGGTGCATCATGATCTTCACATCCAGCACGGTGGTCAGGCCGCCCAGGCCCTGTGCGCCGATGCCCAGTGCATTGACCTTCTCATAGAGCTCGATCCGCAGCTCTTCGGTCTTGTTCTGCGGGCCGCGCTTCAGCAGCTCGTACATGTCGATGTCTTCCATCAGCACTTCCTTGGCCATCAGCATGGCCTTCTCGGCCGTGCCGCCGATACCGATGCCCAGCATGCCCGGCGGGCACCAGCCGGCGCCCATGGTCGGGACCGTCTTGAGGACCCAGTCCACCAGGTTGTCGGAGGGGTTGAGCATGACGAACTTGGTCTTGTTCTCGGAGCCACCGCCCTTGGCGGCAATCTGCACGTCCACGGTGTTGCCGGGCACCAGTTCCATGTGGATCACGGCCGGGGTGTTGTCCTTGGTGTTCTTGCGCTCGAATTGCGGGTCGGCCACGATGGAGGCGCGCAGCACGTTGTCCGGGTGCGAGTAGCCACGGCGCACGCCTTCGTTGACGGCGTCGGCAATCGAGCCCGAGAAGCCCTCGAAGCGCACGCCCATGCCGATCTTCAGGAACACGTTGACGATGCCGGTGTCCTGGCAGATCGGGCGCTTGCCCTCGGCGCACATGCGCGAGTTGGTCAGGATCTGGGCGATCGCATCCTTGGCGGCCGGGCTCTGCTCGGTCTCGTAGGCGCGCGCCAGATGCTGGATGTAATCGGCCGGATGGTAGTAGCTGATGTACTGCAGCGCGGCGGCGACGGATTCGATGAGATCGTCTTGCTTGATGATGGTCATGGCTGGTTCTCTCGGTTTGGATGAGGCAAAGTCAGTGCGGCTTGTCGGAGGGGTCGGAAGGATGCACCATCAGCCGGTCGCAATACGCGATGGCCATGGCCGACAAGAGGAAAGCGATATGGATGCCGGTCTGGGCGATGAGCGTCTTGGCGTCATACAGATTGGCATTGATGAAGGTTTTGAGCAGGTGGATCGACGAGATCCCGATGATGGCCGTGGCCAGCTTGACCTTCAGGACAGAAGCGTTCACATGCGAGAGCCACTCGGGCTGGTCCGGATGGCCTTCCAGGTTCATGCGCGAGACGAAGGTTTCATATCCGCCCACAATCACCATGATCAGCAGGTTGGAAATCATCACCACGTCGATCAAGGCCAATACCACCAGCATGATGGTTTGTTCATTGAGCTTCTCGGGGCGGGTGGCGCCGGGAATGGCGACCGCATCCAGGATGTGGTCCAGCGAACTGGCGCTGCCCATGGCCGCGCCGATCAGATCCACCAGCTCGACCCAGAAGTGATACACGTAGACGCACTGCGCCAGGATCAGGCCCAGGTAGAGCGGCAGCTGCAGCCAGCGGCTCATGAAAATCAGGTTGGGCAGGATGCCGATCTTGCGGGGAGGCTGGGGCGACGAGTTTTTCATGGGTGTCCGTGCTACGCGTGATTCTGGCTGAGGATGACGATATCCGGTGCGCCGCTGCAGCTGCGTTTGCGCTCACTGTCCGGCTCCGGATTTGGGGCCGTATTCTACACGCCCTTGGCCCATTTCCGGGGCCTGCCCTGCATCCCGCGTGCGCAGTGCCTGCGGGAAACATCGACCTGTGCCAGAATGCCAATATGTTGTCTTGAACATCAGAGAACATCGCAGCGATATGAAGGTCTGCGTCCATGGAGCCAGCCGGGTGCGGTCCTGCCCGGGTTGGCGCAAGGGGGCAGCCATCGCTGTCCCAGCCCTGATGCAAGCGGCCTCCCGCCCGACAGGGGCGCTGCTTGTGTAAGGACTGAGTAAGTGAAACGGCCTATGTTTTGCGGAAAGCAAAAACAAACCTACTGGAGACTACCGTGGCAGACATCGAGACATTCAAGCAAGAGAACCGCGTATTCGCACCCCCGGCCGAGCTGGCCCGTCACGCCGCCATTTCGGGCATGGACGCCTACCAGGCCCTGAACGCCGAATTCGAGAAAGACTACGAAGGCACCTGGGCCAAGCTGGCCAAGGACAACCTCAACTGGCACAAGCCCTTCACCCAGACCCTGGATGAATCCAACGCCCCGTTCTACAAGTGGTTCGCCGATGGCCAGGTGAACGTCTCGTACAACTGCCTGGACGTCAACCTGGAAAACGGCAATGCCGACAAGACCGCCGTCATCTTCGAAGCCGACGACGGCAAGGTGACCCGCGTGTCCTATCGCGAACTGCACCAGAAGGTCTGCCAGTTCGCCAATGGCCTCAAATCGCTGGGCATCAAGAAGGGCGACCGCGTGGTCATCTACATGCCCATGTCGGTGGAAGGTGTGGCGGCCATGCAGGCCTGTGCCCGTATCGGCGCGACGCACTCGGTGGTCTTCGGCGGCTTCTCCGCCAAGTCCCTGCACGAACGCGTGATCGATGCCGGTGCCGTGGCCGTGCTGACCGCTGACTACCAGGTGCGCGGCGGCAAGCAGCTGCCCTTGAAATCCATCGTCGACGAAGCCCTGGCCATGGGCGGTTGCGATACCCTGAAGCACGTGGTGGTCTACAAGCGCGCCGGTGCCGAGATCAACTGGGTCGAAGGCCGTGACCTGTGGCTCTCCGACGTGGTCGCGCACCAGCCCGACACCTGCGAGCCGGAATGGGTGGATGCCGAGCATCCGCTGTTCATCCTCTACACCTCAGGTTCCACCGGCAAGCCCAAGGGCGTGCAGCATTCGTCGGCGGGCTACCTGCTGTGGGCCGTGCTGACCATGAAGTGGACCTTCGACATCAAGCCCGACGATGTCTACTGGTGCACCGCCGACATCGGCTGGATCACCGGCCACACCTACATTGCTTACGGTCCGCTGGCCGTGGGCGCGACCCAGATCGTCTTCGAAGGCGTGCCGACCTATCCGAACGCCGGCCGATTCTGGGACATGGTGGCGCGCCACAAGGCCACCATCTTCTACACTGCGCCGACGGCGATCCGTTCGCTGATCAAGGCGGCCGATGCGGATGAGAAGGTTCATCCCAAGCAATACGACCTGTCTTCGCTGCGCATCCTCGGTTCGGTGGGCGAGCCCATCAATCCGGAAGCCTGGATGTGGTACTACAAGAACGTCGGCCGCGAGAACTGCCCCATCGTCGATACCTTCTGGCAGACCGAGACCGGCGGCCACATGATTTCGCCGCTGCCGGGTGCCACGCCCCAGGTGCCGGGTTCGTGCACGCTGCCGCTGCCGGGCATCACGGCGGCCATCGTCGACGAGACCGGCAATGACATCCCCAATGGCAATGGCGGCATCCTGGTGGTCAAGCGTCCGTGGCCGTCGATGATCCGCACGATCTGGAATGATCCGGAACGCTTCAAGAAGAGTTACTTCCCGGAAGAACTGGGTGGCAACATCTACCTCGCCGGCGACGGCGCGGTGCGCAACAAGGAGACCGGCTACTTCACCATCACCGGCCGTATCGATGATGTGCTCAACGTGTCGGGTCACCGCATGGGCACCATGGAGATCGAATCGGCGCTGGTGGCCAACAGCATCGTGGCTGAAGCGGCCGTGGTGGGCAAGCCGGATGAAACCACCGGCGAATCGATCTGCGCCTTCGTGGTGTTGAAGCGGCCGCGCCCGACCGGTGAAGAAGCCAAGCAGATCGCCAAGGAATTGCGCGACTGGGTGGCCAAGGAAATCGGCCCCATCGCCAAGCCCAAGGAAATCCGCTTCGGCGACAACCTGCCCAAGACGCGCTCGGGCAAGATCATGCGTCGTCTGTTGCGCGTGCTGGCCAAGGGCGAGGCGATCACCCAGGACGTTTCCACGCTGGAAAATCCGGCCATCCTGGATCAGCTGAAAGAAGCGCAGTAAGCCTGAAGTCGCCGCTGCAAGGCGGTAACAGGCTAGCCGGCAGGGCAGGGCGTTGTCGTATGGACGCCGGGTCCTGCTGGTTTTTTTCATGGTCTTTTTGAAAAAGATGCAGAAAAGACTTGGCTTCGGCGAGAAGCTTGCTATAATGCATGGCTTCGCTGAACGCGAACCCGAATCCAGGAGAGGTGGATGAGTGGTTTAAGTCGCACGCCTGGAAAGCGTGTATAGGTTCATAGCCTATCGGGGGTTCGAATCCCCCCCTCTCCGCCACAATGAAAAACCCGCTGATACGTCAGCGGGTTTTTTTATGTCCCGGCCTGATGCCTGGCTCAATCGTGCTCGTCGCGAGTCAGTGCATCATTCCCCCTGCACCCGCACCAGGCTCATCGCGCAACGCCAGTTCTTCCCGCTCCTCGATGAAGAGCAGGAATTCCATATGATTGCGCGCATGCACCCACGCCGCCAGCGTGCGGTCGCTGTGTACTTGCAAGGCGTGGATGTGACTGGCGATCAACGCACCCAGATGTTGGCGGATCTCGAACGATTCCGCCCCTGCCGCGTGCATGCCCACCAGGCAATTGCGGGTGGCATTGCGGATGAGGTCACCGACGATCAGATTGGCCCCGGCCATCTCGGCCAGTTTCCTGACGATCAATACATATCTGCCAGCGATATCCTCTGCAAAACTGTTTAGCATCATTTCTCCTCTGCCCAGACCTTACCGCGCTTTGTTGACGCAACACCATCGGGATAATCCTGACCCGCCTTCTCATCAAGCGGGAGACGGCCCGTCTCTTCTCAGGCAATCTCTGATGGCGAGGCCTGCCGGTGCGAACAATAATGGCGCCACGAGACGTCACCGTTCAGGGGAAAACCATGCAAGCGTGTCCGATCAAGGTGGCGTCCAGAGCGGCCAAGGGCTTCGTGGCCGCCGTCTGCATCATCATCCTCATTCTGGAAGCCTGGACCAGCTGGCATGAACGCACTGCCGAGATGGAGGAGTCCTTCCGCGCCACCGCCAACATGGCGCTGGCGCTGTCCCAGCACGCCGACCAGGCACTGGATGAAGTCGACATCGTCCTCAAGGCCGTGATGGAGCAGGTACCGGGCAAGCCCCGCGCCGTGGCCGGCAATGAGCGGCTGCACAACTTTCTGGTGCGAACCGTCGGTGAGGTGCCGCAACTGGCAGGCCTGTTCATCTATGACGAAAAAGGGAAGTGGCTGGCCTCCTCGCAGCCGGTCCTGGAGACGCGCTTCAACAATAGCGACCGCGACTATTTCCGGCACCACCAGACCCACCGCCTCGATTCTCCCTTCATCGGCAAGCCCATCCGCAGCAAGTCCACCGGCCACTGGGTGCTCACCATGAGCCGCCGCATCAACAAGCCCGATGGCTCGTTTGGCGGCGTCGTCCTGGCCACGCTGGACATCCAGTTCTTCGAGCGCTTCTATCAGAAGTTCGATATCGGCCAGCAAGGCGTCGTGCTGTTCGGTGCCAACGACGCCACCATTCTCTATCGGCGGCCGCTGCGCCCGGACTCCATGGGCAAGTCACTCGCGCAATCCCCCCTGATCCGCCAATACGTCAAGCTGCAGGACCAAGGAGTGGTCGAGCTGCGCTCCACGCAGGATGGGGTTCTGCGCATCAACGGCTTCAAGCATCTCAGCAATTACCCGCTCTTCGTCATCGTCGGCGTATCGAAGGAGGAGATCCTGCAGAGCTGGACACGGCACATCATGGTGCGTGCACTGGGCATTGCCTTGCTGCTGTTCGCCATCTGGTACGGCGGCAACAAGATGGTCGCGCAGGTAGCACTGAGGGAGCGCGCGCAAGCCGAAGCAGTGCGGGCACAAGCCGAGCTGGAAACCATGTTCGAATTGCTGCAGAAACAGTCGCGCCGTGACGGTCTGACCGGTGCCATCAATCGCCGTCATTTCGATGAATTGCTGGAGGCGGAAGCGGCGCGTTTCGCGCGCGTGGGCGGGGCGTTCTCACTGCTCATGATCGATGTCGATCACTTCAAGCAATACAACGATCACTATGGTCACGTGGTGGGCGATGTCTGCCTGCGCAACATCGCCGCGGCCATCTCCGGGGCGGCACAGCGCGAGATTGATACGGCGGCGCGTTATGGTGGCGAAGAATTTTCCGTGCTGCTGCCGGAATGCGGCAGTGCCGGTGCCATCGTGGTAGCGGAACGAATTGTTGCGGCCGTCAGGGCCATGGGCATTTCGCACGCGACCAGCGACAAGGGCCGGGTCACGGTCAGCATCGGCATCACATCCATCACGTCTGCGGAGGGCTTCTCCTATCAACCGCGCGAACTGATCGAAAACGCCGACAAGGCGCTCTACCAAGCCAAGGACACGGGGCGTGACCGGGCAGTCTTCCGCGAATTCATCGGCCGGAAACCGGTGCTGGCCTGGTCGGCCTAGTCAGGAAGGTAGAACCTTACTCCGGCTTCTGCTCTTGCCGCTCATCGTCGGCGGCATTCGGGCTTTTCTCCACCAGCACGCCGCCCCGTCCCATGCGCTGGATGCCGGCCGGGGCGTTTAGTGGCGGCTGTCCACCTAGCGTACCTTCATGGCCCTCGGGCTCTTTCTCGAAATGGGTCTGCGTGGCCCCTTCCTTGGGGCGTCGTGGCTGGTTCTCGTCACGTTCAACATCATGCCGGTCAGTATGGTCAGGCTGGTTCATGGTGGTCTCCTTGAAATCACAAGGTAGACCGTTCGCCTGCATCGCGTTATCGGAGGCCCCCGCAGAATGGCGTCAGCCAGGCACCGACAAGCCTCAATCGGCGTCGTCCATCACGCGCAAGGCGCGTTTCCGGATCTTTTCCATGGCGCGCATCAAGGCCTCGCGTTCGCTGCAGCTCAGAGCTTGCAGGAGATGGGCTTCACGCTCTTCCACCATCGGCACGATCTTGCGGTACAGCTTGCGCCCCTGGGCCGTGGGCTTGACGATGCGCGCGCGGGCGTCATCCGGGCTGGGCTGGCGCAGTACCAGGCCATCCTGTTCCATGCGCGCCAGCGCGCGGCTGACCTGCATCTTGTCCAGTGAAGTATGGGGCACCAGATCACTGGCCTGCATCTGGCCCTCTTCGGCCAGGGCCGCCAGGATGCGCCATTCGTCGCGGCTCAGGCCGAAGCGATCGGCATAGACCTCCGCCACCGAACGGCTCACCGCCTCGGCCAGCTGGGCCAGTTGATAGGGGAAAAAATCTTGCAGTTTCATTCCGACATGGTAACAGACGTTACCAAGTCGATACAGCAGCGGCATGCTTGATCCACATCAATAACCCTGCACGCGAGGACCTTCCTGCCCCTGCCGCACGTTGACCCTGAGCGAGCCTCGTCAATATAGTAACAACCGTTACTAACTCAAACGCCAAGACGAAGCCCTCAAGGAGACTGCCATGAAGATCGATCGGATCCATCACGTTGCCTACCGCTGCAAGGACGCCAGAGAAACCGTGCTCTGGTACCAGAAATATCTGAACATGGATTTCATCCTGGCCATCGCCGAAGACCAGGTACCCTCGACCAAGGCCCCTGATCCCTACATGCACATCTTCCTCGATGCCGGGCAGGGCAATGTGCTGGCCTTCTTCGAGATCCCGAATTCACCGCCCATGGGGCACGACCCCAATACCCCGGCCTGGGTGCAGCACATTGCCTTCAAGGTGGACAGCGAGGCCACCCTCAGGGAGGTCATGCAGCGCCTGCAGGACGATGGCATCGAGGTGGTGGGCATCACCGATCACACCATTTTCAAATCCATCTATTTCTTCGATCCCAGCGGCCACCGCGTCGAACTTGCTGCCGATTGCGCCAGCCCGCAGCAGCTGCAGCGGCTGGACGAAGTCAAGTGGGACATGCTGGACGAATGGTCACGCACCCGCCGCGCACCGAAGCATGCCGCCTGGATGCATGTGCAGGAATTCACGGCAGCCGGTCACTGATCCGATAAAAAATTGACAGCGCCATCCCCCCCGATGATCCCAAGGAGACACCCATGCAAAGCACCTACACCTATCCCCGTTTCGCCTATCAACCCTCGGATGAGCAGCGCAGCGGCCAGCCGCAGCGCCACCCGGTGGTCATCATCGGTGCCGGTCCCATCGGCCTGACTGCCGCCCTGGAGTGCGCCGCGCGCGGCCTGCCCGCCGTCGTGCTGGACGACAATGACACCGTGAGCATCGGTTCGCGTGCGGTCTGCTATGCCAAGCGTCCGCTGGAGATCTGGGATCGTCTGGGCGTGGCGCAGCGCATGGTGGACAAGGGCGTGGGCTGGCAGCTGGGCAAGGTATTTTTTGAGGATCGCCAGGTCTACCAGTTCGACCTGCTGCCCGAGGCCGGCCACCGGATGCCGGCCATGATCAACCTGCAGCAATACTATCTGGAAGAGTATCTGGTAGAAGCCTGCGCGGCGCATCCGCTCATCGACCTGCGCTGGAAGCATGCGCTGGTGGCCCTGAAGCAGGATGATGACGGTGCCACCCTGACCGTGGAAACGCCCGACGGCAGCTTCACCATGCAGGCCGACTGGGTCATCGCCTGCGACGGTGCCAACAGCGATACGCGCAAGATGGTCGGTGCGCAGTTTACCGGCCAGTTCTTCCAGGACCGCTTCCTCATCGCCGATGTCATCATGAAGGCGGACTTCCCGACCGAGCGCTGGTTCTGGTTCGATCCGCCTTTCCATCGCGGCCAGAGCGTGTTGCTGCACAAGCAGTGCGACAACGTCTGGCGCATCGATTTCCAGCTCGGCTGGGACGCCGATCCCGAGGAAGAAAAGAAGCCCGAAAACGTCATCCCGCGTATTCAGGCGATGCTGGGGCCGGAGGTGGAATTCGAGCTGGAATGGGTTTCCGTCTACCAGTTCGCCTGCCGCCGCATCGACAACATGCGCTACCAGCGCGTGCTCTTTGCCGGTGACGCTGCGCATCAGGTATCTCCCTTCGGGGCGCGCGGTGCCAATACCGGCGTGCAGGACATCGACAACCTGATCTGGAAACTCAAGCTGGTCATCGATGGCCAGGCCCCGGTCAGCTTCATCGACAGCTATCACGAAGAGCGCGCTTTCGCGGCCGACGACAACCTGCGCCAGTCCACTCGTTCCACCGATTTCATCACACCCAAGAGCCGTGCCAGCCGCGTGCTGCGCGATGCCGTCCTGACGCTGGCCGAGCACGAACCGTTCGCCCGCACGCTGGTCAACAGCGGCCGCCTGTCCACGCCGACGCCTTATGTGAGTTCGTCCCTGAACACCCCCGACAGCGTGCCGTTCGGCGAGCGCATGGTCCCCGGCACGCCCTGCGCGGATGCGCCGGTGCGGCAGGGGAGCCGGCCCGGATGGCTGCTCAGTCAGCTGGGCGAAGGCTTCACGGTGCTGGTATTCGGTGCGGGAGATTTCCCCGTCAGTCTGCAGGCAGCGGGTCTGGATATTCCGGTCAAGACCATCGGTCCCGCCGGTTCCGGGGCCCTGCTGGAGGATGTGCAGGGACTGGCCGCGCAGCGCTATGCTGCGCACGAAGGATGCGCTTACCTGATCCGGCCGGACCAGCACGTGGCGGCCCGCTGGTCGCGCTTCGACCCGCTGCAGATCGCTGCCGCCGTCAACCGCTGCGTCGGTCACAGCATGGTGCAGGCCGCCTGCGCCTGACGGGCGCGCTTGAGGTGATACATGCCCTGGTCGGCGCAAGCCAGCAGGGCATCCATCGAATTGCCGTCATCGGGATAGCGTGCATGGCCCAGGCTCGCGCTCACCGTCAGCATCGTCTGGCCGATCTGGAAGGGGGCGGCGAGCGCCTGGGTGAGCTTGTCGCGGATGATGCGGATGTCGCCGCTGGCGACGATGTCGGTGAGCACCACGAATTCATCACCGCCAATGCGGGCGATGGTATCCGCATGCCGCAGGCTCGCCCCCAGTCGTTCGCCGATCTGCAGCAACAGCAGATCACCGGCGGCGTGGCCGTGGCGATCGTTGACCAGCTTGAAGCCATCCAGATCCAGGAACAGCAACGCGAAGCTGCCCTGTGCGCGCTCGGCGCGGGCGATCGCAGCAGCGATGCGTTGCTCCAGCAGGCTGCGGTTGGGCAGGCCGGTGAGGCCGTCGTAGAGCGCCTGCTGGCGCAGGCCGTCATTGGCGGCGCGGGCTTCGCGCAATTGCCGGTGCAGCTCGCGGCAACGGCCGCGCGCGGATGCCAGCAATGCGCCCAGCGTGCCCGCCAGGCCCAGTGAGGCGACGGCACCGAGGCCATCCAGTGAAGCGCCGGTCCAGACCCGCTGGACCAGCCTGAACCATTCGCCGTTATCCATCCCAAACATAAAAGACCGCGCTTTCTTTCATTGCCACGCAGATGAACCCTCTGCCATAGATGTTCCGGATCTCGAAGCGGGCATGCGCCAATTGCCCCAGCTTCTTCCGGAGGCGATAGATGATGGTGTCGATGCGATGCGGATCGATGATCTCGGCCGTGATGTTGAGCGCATGCATCAGGTGTTCCACACTGACCGGGAAGTGCGGGCTGAGGAACAGCGTCGTCAGGACCGCGCATTCCCGCTCGCTCAGCGCCACCCGTTCGTTGTGCGGACTGACCAGCGTGCCGCGGCGGCGATACAGGGTCCAGGCTTCTGCACTGCCTGCGGTCGGCGCATGGAGGATGCGCAGGCGTCGCAGGAAGGAGCGGATGGTCGCCAGCAGCAGGCCTTGCCGGATCGGTTTGTGCAGGATGTAATCGGCACCGTCGTGCAGGGCTTTCTCCTGCGCATCCTCGCTGAGCTGTTCGCCGATGACGACGATGCCGAGCATCGGAAACTTCTGTCGCAGATCGGCCACCAGCGGAAGCAAGCTGATGGTGAACCGGTGCGTCTCGATGATCAGGACAGCAGGCTTTTTTTTTGAATCTCGCCTTCCAGTTCCGACAAGGCCGCCACCGCCCGTACCGGCAAGCCGCTGGCATGCAAGGCCTTGAGCACAACGCCGGCTCCCTCGCCTGGATGCTCTACGATTAACACTGCCACGTCGTTCACATCCCCAAAATGAAACAACCCTGATAGTCCGCTCTTAACGGATGAGTATCATTATTGGTTACGTTATACCTGCTTTTGTGTAGCGGGAGTTTCACAGAAAATCTCGATTTTGTTATCAATTTGAAAGACGCGGCGCGATCATTCCGCGCCTTGTGGCCGACCGCAAAAATGCGCCCATTGGCGTTTGCAGGCGAAAAAAAACGGCAACCCGCAGGTTGCCGTTCTTATGTTGCAAGCTGCCGGGAGGGTGGCAGCCAAGCGACAGGCGTGCTGTCGAAACACACGCAAGGCTCAGTAGATGTCCAATCCGAAATACTGTGCCACGTCGCCTTCGGTCCAGTCCTTGATGACATCGCGCTCCAGCAGCACGCGATATTCCGAGCGCTGCAGGCCGTCGTTCTGCTGGACGATGCGGCTCTCCAGCGTATAGATGGTCTGGTGGATGCGGGTGGTCATCGAGGCATGTTTGATGATGCTGCCCGCTTGCGGTTCTTGTTGTTCGTCATTGGCAGGGATATCCATCAGTGTCCTCTCATTTCATCTGTGCGCGCCGCGCCAGGATCTTTTCGATCTTTTCCTTGAGCGTGGTGGCGTTGAAGGGTTTGACGATATAGCCATCCGCACCTTCCTGGGCTGCCGTGACGATGTTTTCCTTCTTGGCTTCGGCCGTGATCATCAGCACCGGCAGATGCGCCAGGGAAGGGGTGGAGCGGATCTTCTTGAGCAGGGTCAGGCCATCCATGACCGGCATGTTCCAGTCGGTCAGGACGAAGGTGATGTTGGAGGCGCCGGATTCCAGAATCTTCAGGGCCGTGGAGCCGTCATCGGCTTCCACGATCTTGGTGTATTCGAGTTCCTTGAGCAGGCCGCTGACGATGCGGCGCATCGTCGAAAAATCATCGACGACGAGAAAGTGTTGGTCTGTATCAGCCATGGTGAAAGCTACCTTGAGGGAAAGGTGTAATGCGCAACAAACAGCAAATCGCGTGCCGGTGCTCCATTGAACGGCAGCGCCGACGGAACCGGCCGGCGCTGCCGTACAACGGAGCACCGGGGCCGGCCGGAGCGATTGCCGCGCAGCGCGCGGTCGTGGAGGATCAGCGGATCAGTTGCTCAGTGCCCACTTGCCTGCGCTGTTCTTGCAGTAACGCAATTTCAGCGGTTCGGTGCCACGCTTGCTGGTGACCACCAGGTCCACATTGGCGCAGGGCGGGGTGCTTTGCTCGAAGGCCGGGGTGATCTTGGCCGTGGTGGAGGGCTTGGGGCCATCGGTCCACTGCGAGGTCTTGCCGCTCACGCCGGCGTCCAGGGACGCGGTGATGGCGGCATACAGGGAATTGATCTGTTCTTTCTTCAGATCGGCCACGGCCGTGTTGGAGAAGAAGTCCAGATTGGCCTGCGCGTGTGCCTGATGGCTCAGGACCGCGGCGCAGATCAGGCCAGCGTGGGCGGCCAGCTTCAGGAAGCGGAAGCGGGAGAGGGTACGCTTGTTCATGGCTTGCTCGTTTCTCAATATCGGAAGGTAAGTGGCGTCATTCGCCATCGGGGGGAATGGCGGCGACGTTCCAGCCACTGTTTATACCAGAAGTCACGGTGCGCCCAAACTTGTGCTTGCACGGTAAAGGTCCCGCTTTTCCTGCTTTGCGCTACGATGCGGCTCGTCATAATGCGCCAGACTGATGTCGTTACGTACACGATGCTTGCGCCGCAATTGCTTCGTGCACAGGCCATGCAAACGATTGCAGTGATTCATTTCCAATACAAGAAAAGGGGAAGCGATGAAGTCATGTCTGTTGCGTGCCGGCCTGGTCTTGGGCGCACTGAGCGCCATGTTGTCCATCCTGCCAGTTGCGGCATCGGCCCATGCCCCCGCCACCCCGGCGGTGCAGGCGGTGGCCTCCGGCGTTCGCTATCAGCTGATCGGCCGCTGGGATGTTGACAAGCTCAACACCATTCTGCAAAAGGATACGCCGGCATTCTCCGGTGTCCCCGTCAATTACTCCCCCGCACGCAATGCCGTGCGGCTCTATCGCATCACGTATCCTTCCGTGATCCCGGAGCGCGGCAACCAGCCTATCCTGGCCTCGGGCTTGCTGGCGTTGCCGGATACGCCTGCCCAATCCTATTCGCTGGTGTCCTATCAGCATGGCACCGTGTATGAAAGGCAGCAGGTGCCGTCCTTCCCCGAACAATCGCCCGAAACGCAGTTGATGATTGCCCAGTTCGCCGGGCAGGGCTATGCGCTCATCGGTGCCGATTATTTCGGCATGGGCATTTCCGGCGAGCCGGAAGGCTACATGGTCAAGGGCAGCCACCAGCAAGCCACCTATGACATGCTGCTGGCCGCGCGCAGCGTGCTGGCCAGCATGGGTGTGCGCGAGGACAAGCTGTTTCTCTCCGGGTGGTCGCAGGGTGGTTTCGTGACCATGGCCTTCCTTGAAAAACTGGAAGCGGCCGGCGTCAAGGTCGATGCGGCCACCACCGCCAGTGCACCTCTGGACGTGTTCGCGCTGCTCGAAGGATTTCTTACTTTTCCACGCCCCAATGATGCGGCCTGGCTCAACAGCATCGTCATTCTGTCAGCCTTTGCCTTCGAAAATTATTACGGTGTGCCGGGGTTGGCGCGCTCGGTGCTCACTGATGCGGCCTACCCGGTCGCCAAGAATGCCTACGATCGGCAGCCCTTCAATGTGGCCGACATTCCGACCGACCTGCACAAGCTGATGCGGCCGGAATATTTTGACCCGCAGTATTTCGCCCGGTCCGCCTATGGCCGCCTGATCGCGACCACCCAGGCCTATCGCTGGGTGATCCGTTCCGACGTGCGCAATTACTATGGCGAAACGGATGAGGCCATCACCCCCGGCGTGGGCCGTATGGCCATGACCTATGCACAGGCCATGGGTTCGGGGAACACGCGGGTACAGGCGGTCTCCACCGGACCGACTACGCATCGCGGTACCTTTGCCACCGCAGTGCCCGCGTGGAAGCGCTGGTTCGATGAGAAGGTGGCGGGCCGGTAGCGCACCGCCTGAGGAGGCGGTGGCGCAGGCCGGATGGAAGGACGCAAGGGCCGAGCAGACCTGTCTCTGCCCCTCTGTTCCGCCCTGAGGCGGGAGCTCGGCAGGATTATCATTCCGGCACCGGTACCCCCGCCGGCCTCGACTCTTCTTACTCCACAATCCACATGAATCCTCTCCGCCGTCTCCGCCTTGGCCCCCGCCTGGCTGCGGGCTTTGCCGCCCTCCTGCTGTTGCTGGTGATCATCACCTTCATCGGCATCACTCGCATGTCTTCGCTGGACACTACCTCGTCCCAACTGAGCGGTGACATTTATCCCAAGGTCAATGCGGCCCAGAAGATGCAGTACCTGATGATGAATATCGCCCGTTCCGCGCGCAACGTCATCATCCTGGAAGATGATGCGCAGATGGCCAGTAACAAGCAGTCCATCGACAAGGACCTGGCGGAATTCCAGAAGGCGCTCGAATTTGTCCGCACCCACGTGGTGACCGACGAGGGCCGCCGTCTTGCTGCCTTGACCGAGGAGCAAAGCAAGGCGTATTTCGCTTTCACGGGTGATGTGGTGGCCCTTGGTCTGAAGAACCAGAACATCGAAGGGCAGCGCCTGCTGTTCGGTCCGCGCTACAAGACCCAAGGAGAACTGCTGGCAACACTGCAGCAACTGGTCACTCTGTTTGAAGGACAGATGCGCACGGCCACCGAGGCCGCCCATGCGACTTACGTTACTTCTGCAACTATCCTCGGCGTCTCGGCAGCGGTGGCGATTCTGCTGGGCCTGATCGCTGCACTGGCCATCAGCCGCTCCATCACCGTACCCATGGCCGATGCCGTCGATGCGGCCCGCAAGGTCGCCAATGGCGACCTGACCAAGACCATCACCGACAGCGCACCGGATGAAACCGGCGACCTGCTCGGTGCGTTGCGCGAGATGAATACGTCACTGGTCGACATCGTTTCCAACGTGCGCACCGGTGCCGATACCATCGCCACCGCGTCGCAGGAAATCGCTGCCGGTAACCAGGACCTGTCGGCACGCACCGAACACCAGGCCAGTTCGCTGGAAGAAACCGCTTCCTCGATGGAGGAACTGACTTCCACCGTCCAGCAGAACAGCGCCAATGCCCGCCAGGCCGCGGAAATGGCACAAGCCGCCTCGCACATCGCCGGGCAGGGCGGTGAGATCGTCGGCGACGTGGTCAGCACCATGGATGCCATCGATGCCTCCGCCCGCAAGATCGTGGACATCAT
This sequence comes from Herbaspirillum sp. Her4, assembly GCF_057961335.1. Classification (NCBI taxonomy): domain Bacteria; kingdom Pseudomonadati; phylum Pseudomonadota; class Betaproteobacteria; order Burkholderiales; family Oxalobacteraceae; genus Herbaspirillum; species Herbaspirillum sp. Her4. Next base: position 2,867,952 of record NZ_CM176330.1, read on the forward strand.
CGGCGTGATCGACGGCATTGCCTTCCAGACCAACATCCTGGCGCTCAACGCCGCGGTGGAAGCGGCACGTGCAGGCGAGCAGGGACGCGGCTTTGCCGTGGTCGCTACCGAAGTGCGCAGCCTGGCCCAGCGTTCGGCGGCGGCCGCCAAGGAGATCAAGGTCCTCATCGGCGACTCTGTGGAGAAGGTCGACTCGGGTGCGCAACTGGTCAAAAAGGCCGGCCAGACCATGGATGAGATCGTGCAGAGCGTGGCCCAGGTCAATACCATCATCGGCCAGATCAGCGCCGCCGGTGAAGAGCAGCGCGCCGGCATCGAGCAGGTACACCAGGCCGTGGCGCAGATGGATGAGGTTACCCAGCAGAATGCGGCGCTGGTCGAGGAGGCGGCCGCCGCTTCACGCTCCATGCAGGGACAGGCCGCCGAACTGGCCGAGAAAGTGGCCGTCTTCCGCTTGCCACAGCAGGCCAGGGGTGCGTAGGGATAAGGCGCCGGTACGGCTCAGGCCGCCTAAGCCCCAGGAAAGCTGTCCAGATATCGGGCAGCTTTTTTTATGGGTGAAGGACGCCGATCACGCGCCATCGCCCGAAACGGAATGAGGAAAGGAATGGGGGAGAAAGCCGCAACCGGGACCGGTTGCGGCCAGGATGCATCAGTTGTCGGGCAGTTCGCCCTTGGCCGCCAGGTCGATGGCGCGCACGATGGCGACGGCTTTTTCGATCACTTCCGCCTGGCTGGAGACGCGCATGCTCTTCTTGAGGTGATGGATGTGATCGCGGGTCTTGCGGCTCACCGGGACGTTGAGGAAGCCATCCGGCTCGGTCAGGAACTGCGGCGGAACTACCACGACGGGCTCGATGGTCTTGGAACGCTTGGGCATGGGTATCTCCCTTGTGATTAGTCAGGAATGACGTTGGTAGAGTGCCTGCGGCAATATAACTTTGATCGTAAAGACAGAAGAACTTATTTCTTCGATTTTACGATTTTTATCTGGCCGCTCTTATCAGGCGGGAATACTGAGGCTGATCTTTGGCGGGATCGCAACAGCGACGATGCCCCCGCTTTTTATTCCTGCTTGGAGATCGTGTCAAGCGAATTTCTAAAGGTTTGCCCTTGTGGACAGGTTCCGCAATGCTTAGATTTTGTACCGCTATCATTCCTGCGGCGGATGGGCTTGTGTTCCGGCTTTCGCTCGGGGGACGCGCATTGGGGGGCATGCAGACCTCGCATGCTTGTTTTCGGAAACCTTATAACTTGATGCAGTACGCTGACTGATATCCGGAGCGATATCAAAGTTCCGGGGCAGAGTGCGGTCATGGAAATGATTTACACCAGCCCCCGGCGGCTGGCATGCTCCTTGCAAAGTTCGGACGGCATGCTGGCGGTCCTGCTCCTGAGCAACGGCCCCGGAATGCGCGCACAGTCAATCGCGTGATTTTCTAAGTGTTTGTACGCTGCCCCGTTTTTGCACGCCACGTCCGACATCCACGACAACAAGGGAACCCTCATGAAGTTCGTCAAGACCATCCTCGCCCTGGCCGCTCTGGCCACCCTCACCGGTACCGCCTGTGCCGACAACCTGGCTGACATCCAGAAAGCCGGTGTGGTCAAGATCGGTGTGCCGCAGGACTTTGCGCCCTATGGCTCGGTCACGTCCGACCTGCAGCTGCAGGGCCTGGACATCGATGTGGCCAAGCTGGTGGCCAAGGGGCTGGGCGTGAAGGCCGAGCTGGTGCCGGTACCGATCTCCAGCCGCATGGCTTTCCTGCAGACGCACAAGATCGATCTCATCATTTCCACGCTGGGCAAGAATGCCGAGCGCGAAAAGGTGATCGATTTCTCGCAGGGCTATGCGCCCTACAACAACAGCGTCTTCGGCGTGGCCGCGATCAAGGTTGCCGGCCCGGCCGACCTGGCCAACCAGACTGTCGGGGTCGCCCGCTCCACCTTCGAGGACCTGATGCTGACCGACAGCGTGCCCAAGAGCACGGTCATCAAGCGCTATGAAGACAACAACGGCCTGATCTCGGCCTACGTCTCGGGACAGGTGCAGATCGTCGGTACGGGCGACTTCGTGGCCTATGCGCTGGCGGAGAAGACCCCCAGCAACAAGCCGCTGCTGAAGTACATCATCAACGTCTCGACCTGCTATGTGGGCATGAACAAGGGAGAGCCGGCGCTCATGGCCAAGGTCAACGAAGCGCTGACCGCCTCCAAGAAGAGCGGGGAGCTCAACGGCATCGTCAAGAAGTGGCTCAACGTGCCGCTGCCGGAGAAGATGGCGACCACTTACCAGTAAGCAGTCATCCCTCAGTGAACGGCCCGCATCGAAGTGCGGGCCGTTTTGCTTACTGGAAGGTAGTGGCCATTTTGGCGGGTAAGGGGACGTTCAGCCATTTCTGCACGATGGCATTGAGTTCGCCGCTTTTCTTGGCTGCCGTGAGGACCTCATTGACCTTGCCGAGCAGGGCGGCTTCGCCCTTGTTGAGTCCGACGCTGCAGCTCGATTCATTGATGATGTACTTGAGCACGGGCTTGTTGCCCGGTGCCTTCTCCGCCAGTGCATAGGCGACGAAATCGCCCGTGCCGACCAGTTGCACCTGGCCGGAGACATAGGCCGAGATCATGGCATTGTTGTCCTCGTAGCGTTTGATGGTGGCGCTCTTCGGGGCGGTGTCGGTGAGCTGCAGATCCTGGAAGGTGCCGCGCGCCACGCCCACGGTCTTGCCTGCCAGATCGGCCGGACCGCTTACCTGTACCGAGGCCACCCCGAAGACGCTGTTGTTGTAGGGCGCATAGGATTGCGAGAAATCGATCACCTTTTCGCGCTCGGCGTTCTTGCCGAGGGTGGAGATGACCAGATCCGCCTTGTGCGTCTGCAGGTAGGCGATGCGGTTGGCGCTGGCCACCGGCACCAGCTGCACCTTGACGCCCATCTTCTGCGCGATCAGCTTGGCCACGTCGATATCCAGCCCTTGCAGCTGCAGGTCGGAGGTCACCGAACCGAAGGGGGCGAAGTCTTGCGGCACGGCGATGCGCACCGTGCCCGCCTTCTGGATATCGGCCAGTGCATCCGCCTGCGCGACTTGGGTGGACAGGCCCAGCAGGGCCAGCGAGACGGCGAGCACCGGTTTGGCAAATTTCATGTGATCCCTTTCGTTGAATGGACTGTATCGTGCCGGGCGGGTGTGCAATGACCATGCCAGCAGGCGTGCGGCTACTGAGAAGACTGACGATGGTCGAGCGTGCACGCGGGCTGCATGGATGCGGGCGATGCTGATCCGGCATGGCGTCATGCCGATCGGGACTGGCTGATGGCGGGGCGGGGAGGGGCGATCTTGGGGCGGGGGTTCACCAAGTTTGCGCCTGTCTCAGTGAGTGATAAGTCGTGAGACGAGCGCTCCAGGTTTTTCGATGACCGCACGGTGATCAAGCCTGCTTGAAGTGGTGACGGTAGAAGTGATGTTAAAAATCCCGACTCTGATACGGAATCGTTAACCCACGTCATTCACATCGCTGCCATGAACAACATACTTGAAGAGATTCATCCCGGCGAAATCCTGATGGAGGAATTCATCGAGCCAATGCAACTGGATAGGGTGCAGCTCGCTGCGCATCTCGGTATCACCGCAACACATCTGGAAGACCTGGTGCAAGGCCGGGCCGAGATCACGGAGGAAATCGCCCGTCAGCTGGGCGCGTTTTTCGATATCGATCCGCAATTCTGGTGGAACCTCGCATTGAATTACGCCGACAGAGTTCGAAAAAAAGCCACGGATCACTCCGTGGCTTGCAGTAAAACACACCGGCCTGGCGCTATGCACGCTTCTGCGGTGGTCGCGGCTCTGCGGGACACACCGGCGGTGTGACAGGGAGACGGTGCAGTCTGCCCGAGTGCATCAGAAGGCCGGAACGACTGCGCCCTTGTACTTCTCTTCGATGAACTTCTTCACGTCCGGGGTATTCAAGGCGGCGGCCAGCTTCTTGATGGCGGCGCTGTCCTTGTTGTCTTCACGCGCCACCAGCAGGTTGGCATAGGGCGAGTTCGCATCTTCGATGAACAGCGAATCCTTGACCGGGTTCAGCTTGGCTTCCAGCGCATAGTTGGTGTTGATCAGGGCGACGTCGACCTGGCTCAGCACGCGCGGCAGGGTGGCCGCTTCCAGGGCGCGGAACTTCAGCTTCTTGGGGTTTTCCACGATGTCCTTCTGGGTCGAGGAAATGTTGGAGCTGTCCTTGAGCTTGATCAGGCCATTGCGGGCCAGCAGCAGCAGGGCACGGCCCGAGTTGGACGGATCATTGGGGATGGCGATGGTGGCACCGTCAGGAATGTCGGCGACCTTCTTGAACTTCTGCGAGTAGGCGGCGAAGGGCTCGACGTGGACCTTGGCTACCGGCACTTCGATGTCGTTCTTGTGGCTCTTCTTGAACTGGTCCAGGTAGGGCTGGTGCAGGAAGAAGTTGCCATCGACCTGCTTCTCGTTGGTCTGTGCGGCTGGCTGGATGTAGTCGGTGAAGACCTTGACCTGCAGTTCAATGCCTTCCTTGGCCAGGGCCGGCTTGATGTGTTCCAGGATCTCGGCATGCGGCACGGGTGTGGCGGCAATCACCAGCTTGTCGGCGGCGTGGGCGCCAACGCTGAAGGCCAGGGCGGCACCGGCCACCAGGTGAGGGATCAGTTTGCGGATCATGGTTCTCTCCATTCTTTTGTAATGACTAGGGCCTGTTCACATTCAATCTGTGAGTGCGAGAGGTCGCCAAGCGTTGACTGCCTAGGCGCGGCGACGCGCCGTGGTGGTGCCACGGCAAGGAGCTGCAACAACGGCAGGCGACGCTTGGCGGCCTCTCCCGGAGGGTTGCCCCCAGAAGGCGCGCTGGCCGCGTTGCACGTCAGGGCTGGTGGCACCACCACCAGCCCTGACGCGCGCCTTGCCAGCCCGCCTTCTGGGGGCAACGCATCTCACAGATTGAATGTGAACAGGCCCTACGATTGAACGTCGGTTGACGTGGTGTGGGAGCGCCCCTCGTGGGGAGCGCACCCGAAAAACATGGACTGCCGTTCGTTACTGCCTTACTTGCGGGTGAAGCGCAGCACCAGACGGTCGCCAAAGAACTGCAGCAACTGCACCAGCACTACCAGGATGGCCACCGTGACCACCATCACTTCGGTCTGGAAGCGCTGGTAGCCATAGCGAATGGCCAGGTCGCCCAGGCCGCCGCCACCGATCACGCCCGACATCGCGGCATACGACATCAGGGTGATCGCGGTGATGGTCACCGCCGCCAGCAAGCCCGGCAGGGCTTCGGGCAAGAGCGCGCCAAAAATGATCTGACGACGCCGCGCCCCCATGGCGGTACAGGCTTCGAGAATGCCGCGGTCGATTTCGCGCAGCACGCTTTCGGTCAGGCGGGCAAAGAAGGGGGCCGTACCGATCACCAGCGGTGGAATGGCGCCGGTCACGCCCAGCGAGGTGCCCACCAGCCACAGCGTGAAGGGGATCAGCAGGATCAGCAGAATCAGGAAGGGCACCGAGCGCAGCACGTTGACCACCAGCGACAGCACCCAGTACAGCCCACGTTGTTCCAGCAACTGGCCGCGGTTGGTCAGGAACAGCAGGATGCCCAGCGGCAGTCCCAGCAAGACCGTGAAGAACAGCGAGCCGCCAGTCATGGCCAGGGTTTCCACGGTGGCGTCGCCGACCTCGCTCCAGTCGATGACCGACAGGTCGATCTGGCCCGCCAGGGCAGACAGGGAAGACAGCGCGCTCATGCCAGCACCTCATGATCGATGCCGGAGTCGCGCAAGCGCGCCAGGACTTGTGCGACGGCTTCGTCACCGCCGGAGAATTCCACCAGCAATTGCCCGTAGGGCGTGTCCTTGATGCGCGAGACGGTGCCGCGCACGATGGTGGCCAGCGCGGTGGTCGCCGCCGTCAGTTGCGACAGGATGGGTTGTGCTGCCACTTCACCGGCATAGGTCAGGCGCACCAGCGCGCCATCGGGGCGGCGCTGGTAGAGCGTATCGCTGGCATCCCAGGCGTGGCTTTCGGCCAGCAGCGAACGCGTCACGGCATGCTGCGGGCGCAGGAAGATGTCGACCACGCGGCCCTGTTCGGCCACCGCGCCCTGGTCCAGCACGGCGACGCGGTCGCAGATGCTGCGGATGACTTCCATCTCGTGCGTGATCAGCACGATGGTCAGGCCCAGCTTGCGGTTGATGTCCAGCAGCAGGCGCAGGATGGACTGGGTAGTCTCGGGATCCAGCGCCGAGGTCGCTTCGTCGCACAGCAGCAGGCGCGGCGAATTGGCCAGCGCCCGGGCGATGCCCACGCGCTGTTTCTGGCCACCGGACAATTGCGCCGGATACTGGTCGCGGTGCGCGTCCAGCCCCACCAGCTCCAGCAGTTCAGTCACACGCGCGGCGCGCTGCTCGCGCGTATAGCGGCCGGTAATCTTGAGGGGCCAGTCGATGTTCTGTGCCACCGTCTTGGCATTGAGCAAATTGAAATGCTGGAAGATCATCCCCACGCGCTGGCGCAGGCCCAGCAGGGCTTCATGGCCCAGGCCGGTGATGTCTTCGCCGTCGATGAGGACGCGCCCGCTGTCGGGGCGTTCGAGGACGTTGAGGGTGCGGATCAGGGTACTCTTGCCGGCGCCGGAGCGGCCGATGATGCCGAAGATCTCTCCCTGGGCGATGTCCAGGTTGATGTCCTGCAGCGCGATGATGTCGCGCTGGCCGGCACGGTAAGTCTTGTGGAGTTGCTCGATGCGAATCACGTTGGTCAGTTCTAAGGAAACGGCCCCGAGTCTAACCGGGCGTGACCCACGTGAGAACTTATAAAAAGTTCTTAGCTTATGAGAGAAAAAGCTAGTTGAAACCTAACAATCGGGAATGACGGGGCTGGCGCACATCTTGTCTGAAAACTAAGCTCGCCGCCCCATCCGATTCAATGCGCCGCCAGCAATTCCGTCTCGACCTCATGCGCCAGCACCTGCCGCACGGTGGCCACGACGTAATCGATCTCGGCCTCGGTCGTGCCGCGCCCCAGCGAAAAACGCACGGCATTGCGTGCCACGTCGGGCGAACGGCCGATGGCCAGCAGCACGAAGGAGGGCGCGGAAGCCGCCGAATTGCAGGCTGAACCGGCCGACACCGCAATGCCCAGCAACTGGCTGCCCAGCGTGCCGTAGCGCGTGGGCGGGAAGCTGACGTTGAGATTGTGCGGCACGCGCGCCTCGGCGCTGCCATTCAACTGCACGCCCGGCAGGTCCGCCAAGCCGGCCCAGAGGCGGTCACGCAGGGCGCGGATGCGGCGTCCTTCTTCTTCCAGCAGGTCACCGGCCAGGGCAAAGGCTTCGCCCATGCCCACGATCTGGTGCGTGGCCAGGGTGCCGGAGCGCATGCCGTTCTCATGGCCGCCGCCGTCGATCTGGGCTTCCAGCTTCAGTGCCGGATTGTGCCGTACATACAGCGCGCCTATGCCCTTGGGGCCATAGACCTTGTGCGCCGAGAAGGACATCAGGTCGACCTTCAGCTGCTGCAGGTCGATGGCGATCTTGCCGGCCGCCTGTACCGCATCGACGTGAAAGACCACACCGCGCTCGGCACACAGTTCACCCAGCTCGGCAATGGGCTGTATCACGCCGATCTCGTTGTTGACATACATCACCGAGGCCAGCAGCGTGTCCGGCCGCAAGGCCGCACGGAACTGGGCCAACGTGATGAGGCCATCCGCACCGGGCTGCAGGTAGGTGACGTCGAAACCGGCCTTTTCCAGCGTATGCATGGTGTCCAGCACGGCCTTGTGCTCGGTGGCCACCGTGATGAGGTGCTTGCCGCGCCCCTGGGCGCGCAGCGCGTGGGCACAGCCTTTCAGGGCGAGGTTGTTGGATTCGGTCGCGCCCGAGGTCCAGATGATTTCATCGGGACGGGCACCGACCAGGCCGGCCACCTGGGCACGCGCCTTGTCCACGGCGCGCCGCGCTTCCCAGCCAAAGGGATGGGAGCTGCTGGCCGCATTGCCGAATTTTTCGGTGAGGAAGTCGCACATGACACGCGCCACGTGCGGATCGACCGGCGTGGTCGCGCCATAGTCCAGGTAGATGGGGAAGCGAAGATCGGCCGGCGGGCGACAGGGGGCAGGGACGTTCATGACGGTGTTCCGGAGAGTCCAGAGGGTTCCAATTGAGCAGGGTGGCCTGAGGCCGGTATCTACAGTAACGCCGGTTACCTTATTTGGAAAACGACTTTGCGCTCATTTGTATATACGATTTTCGAAAATTGCCCGCAGGCATCCCGATCGGCCAGGCCGCAAGACAGGAGGGCAGCGGGATTCCCGGTCACATGCCACCTCCTACATTTGCTTATACAAAATTATTATACTGAAATAGAATACAAGCAAACCTATAATTCGAAAATCATATGCAAGGACCTTGATCAAGGAAAGCGATTTCGATGGATCTGAATCAGCTGGAGGCATTTGCGGCCGTAATGACCCTGGGGAGCGTGACCGGTGCCGGCCGCAGCCTGGGCCGTTCGCAGCCCGCCGTCAGCAAGGCCATCGGCGAACTGGAGGCCGAGTTGGGCTACGCCCTGTTCGACCGCAACGGTCCGCGCGTCACGCCCACGGCCAAGGCCTTCCTGCTCTATGAGGAAGTGGAGCGCTCACTGGTGGGCCTGCGCAGCATCCGCGAACGGGCGCAGGAAATCGCCCGTGAAGAAGTCCATCCGGTCCATCTGGTCGCCACCCCCGCGCTGGCCTCCACCATCGCCCCGGCGGCCCTGCAATTGCTGGCCGCCGACAAGGAGCGCGCCTTTCCTGAACACGTCCATTTGCGCAGCGCCTCGGCCGAGCAGGTCGTGCATGCGGTCCTGCATCGCACCGTCAGCCTGGGGCTGACCTCGCTGCCGGTGGCCCATCGCGGGCTGGACCTGCACTGGATCGGCGAAGCGCCCTGCGTGGCGGTGGTGCGCGCCGACCATCCGCTGGCGGGCAAGGACAAGCTCACCCGCGCCGCCTTGCGCGGCCAGCGCGTCATCACCATGTCCAACCGCTATCGCCTGCGCCAGCGCGTGGAACTGGCGCTGGGCGAGGACAGCCAGTTGGATGTTGCCATCGATACCAATACCTCCTTCAACGCCATCATGGCGGCCCGCGCCGGGCTGGGCGTGGCGCTGGTGGAGCCGGCCACGGCCTATGGCATGCCCATCGAGGGCATGGTGGTCAAGCGGCTGGCGATGGAGATTCCGTTTTATTTTGGCGTGGTCACGCCCTATGGCAAGCCGGTCGAGGGCGTCACGCAACGCCTGATCGATGCCGTGGAAAAGGCCGCCCGCAGCACCTTGCAGGGCTTCGTCAAGCGCGATGCCAGCCTGCATGATGAATTGTTGTAAATGATTTCGCAGTAGCAGTGTAGTAAAACCCAAGCAAGCAGCGTCAACCGGGAAGGGCGTTGCATCACAAAACCCGAATCGAGACGATCGCAGGCCTGTGCCGGCGACGTCTCTTCATGCTTTTGACGAGGCGCTATGCACGACACCGAACCGACCCTGATCCCCGTTGCCCCCCCGCAAGGACTGGCCGCCCTGGAGGCGCGCGTACGCCAGGACCTGCAATGGCTGGCGCTGCCCGGCAAGTCCTGGACTCCGGCCATCGAGCGCGACGGCGTGCCGGTGATCGACGTGGCCATCATCGGTGGCGGCCAGGCCGGCATGGCCGCTTCGGTGGCGCTGTCGCACCTGGGCATTCCCAATGTGATCTATGACCAGTCGCCCAAGGACTTCGAAGGCCCCTGGGCCACCACTGCTCGCATGGAAACCCTGCGTTCCCCCAAGACCCTGACCGGCCCGGCGCTGGGCTTCCCGGCGCTGACCTTCCGCGCCTGGTTCGAGGCCCAGTTCGGGCTGGACGCCTGGGAAGCGCTGGACAAGATCCCGCGCCTGCAATGGATGGATTACCTGCGCTGGTTCCGCCGCGTCATGCAGCTCGATATCCGTAACGAGCACCGCGTGCTGGCCGTGCAGCCGCGCGCCGACGGCATCGTGGCACTGCAGCTGCAATCGCCTGCGAGTACTTCGACCGTGCTGGCGCGCCGCGTGGTGGTGGCCACCGGCCGCGACGGCCTGGGTGGTGCCTTCCTGCCGCCGCTGGCGGCGCAACTGCCACGTGACCGCTGGGCGCATTCTTCCGACCTGTTCGACTACGCCAGTCTGAAGGGCAAGCGCGTTGGCGTGATCGGCGGTGGCGCGTCGGCCATGGACAGCGCCGCGACCGCGCTGGAAGAGGGGGCCGCACGCGTGGACCTGCTGATCCGACGCAAGGACCTGCCGCGCATCAACAAGGGCAAAGGGGCGGGTAGCCCCGGCCTGGTCAACGGCCATCTGCACCTGCCGGACGAATGGAAATGGCGCATCCGCCATTACGTCAACGCCCAGCAAGTGCCGCCGCCCTCGGGCAGCACGCGCCGGGTCTCGCGCTTTGCCAATGCCCGCTTCCTGCTGGGTACGGCGATCGAATCCGTTGAGGTCAAGCCGGATGGGACGCTGTTGCTGCAGACCAATCGTGGTCCGCTGGAACTGGATTTCCTGTTCTTCTCCACCGGTTTCAAGATCGACTGGAGCCTGCGCAGCGAGTTCAAGGACATCGCCCCGCACGTCCTCAACTGGAGCGACCGTTACACCCCGCCTGCCGGTGAGGAAGACCAGGAGCTGGCCGACTCGCCCTACCTGGGTCCGGTGTTCGAGTTCCAGCAGAAGACGCCGGGCAGCCTGCCGGGGCTGGAGCGTGTGCACTGCTTCTGCTATCCGGCCGCTGCCAGCCATGGCACGGTCTCCGGCGACATCCCGGCCATCAGTGATGGAGCCTACCGCCTGGCGCAGGGCATTGCCGCGCTGATGTACAGCGAGGACATCGACTACCATTACCGCAACATCCAGGCCTATGAAGAACCGGAACTGGAAGGCGACGAGTGGACCGAATCCCCGTGGGAGCTGCCCGCATGAGTGGGGCCATCGCAAAGAGCGTGCTGCAGGCGCTGATGGTGGTGCTGTTGATGACGGTGATCGTCTTCTTCGGCCTGCACATGATCGGCAACCCGGTCGATATCCTGATCGGCCAGGACGTGGACCAGGTGGACCGCCTGCGCATCATCAAGGAACTGGGCCTGGACCAGCCGGTGTGGCGCCAGTACCTGGCCTTCCTCAATGGCGCGCTGCACGGCAACCTGGGCAACAGTTTCGTCTACAACACGCCGGCCATCCTGCTGATCTTCCAGCGCCTGCCGGCTACGCTGGAACTGGCTGTGGCCGCATTGCTGCTGGCCCTGGCAGTGGGCGTGCCGCTGGGGCTGTTTGCTGGCATGAAGCCGGATCATCCCTTCTCGCGCCTGGTGATGACCACCAGCATCTTCGGTTTTTCGCTGCCGACCTTCTGGATCGGGCTGATGCTGATCATGGCCTTCTCTGTCACGCTGGGCTGGCTGCCTTCGGGCGGACGCGGCCAGACTGCCGAACTGTTCGGCGTGCAATGGTCGTGGCTGACCGCTGATGGCTGGCGGCACATGATCCTCCCGGCCATCAACCTGTCGTTGTTCAAGATCTCGCTGGTGATTCGCCTCACCCGCGCCAATGTGCGTGAGGTGCTGCCGATGGACTACGTGAAGTTCGCGCGTGCCAAGGGCTTGTCGCCGGCACGCGTGGTACTGATGTACGTGCTGCGCAATACGCTCATTCCGCTGGTGACCGTGGTCGGGCTGGAATTCGGCTCCACCATTGCCTTTGCGGTCGTAACAGAAAGCATCTTTGCCTGGCCCGGTGCGGGCAAGCTGATCCTGGACAGCATCAATGCGCTGGATCGTCCGGTCATCGTGGCTTACCTGATGGTGATCGTCTGCATGTTCGTCACCATCAACCTGGTGGTGGATGTGCTCTACAAATTGCTGGATCCGCGCGTGCGGGTGGAGGCCCGTGCATGAGCGCGCCGCAAACTGAAGTGACCATGACGCAAGAACAAGTGCGCGCCCGCGTGGCCGAACTGTCGGCCTTCCAGGCCCCGCCCCGCGAGTCTCCCTGGCGGCGCGTGATGCGCCATTTCGTGGCCTCGCGTTCGGCCATGCTGGGGCTGGTGATCGTGCTGCTGCTCATCGTCGGTGCCATTGCCGCACCGTGGATCACGCCGCAGAATCCGTATGACCTGGCGCAGTTGAACTTCCTCGACTCGCGCCAGCATCCAGGTACCCTCAATGGTGATGGAACGTTTACCTACTGGCTCGGGACTGATGGTCAGGGACGCGACCTGTTCTCGGCCATCATCTATGGCCTGCGCATCAGCGTGGGCATCGGTGTCGGCTCGGCCCTGATCGCGGGCGTGATCGGCACGCTCATCGGCTTGCTGGCCGCGTATGCGGGCGGCAAGGTCGATACGGTACTCATGCGCTTTGCCGACCTGGTGCTGTCCTTCCCCTCCATCCTGGTGGCGATGCTGATCCTGGCCTACGTGGGCAAGGGCATCTTCAACGTGATGGCCACGCTGGTGGTACTGGAGTGGGCGTATTACGCGCGCACTGCGCGCGGCCAGGCGCTGGTGGAACGGCGCAAGGAATACGTGGAAGCCGCAAGAGGACTGAACCTGTCGTCCTGGCGCATCATGGTGCGTCACATCCTGCCCAACTGCCTGCCGCCGCTGATCGTCATCGGCACCCTGCAGGTGGCGCGCGCCATCACGCTGGAAGCGACGCTGTCCTTCCTCGGCCTGGGCGTGCCGATCACCGAACCCTCGCTGGGCCTGCTCATCTCCAATGGTTACCAATACATGCTCTCAGGCGAATACTGGATCAGTTTCTATCCCGGCATCACGCTGCTGGTGGTGATCGTGGCCATCAACCTGGTCGGCGACCGCCTGCGCGACATCCTCAATCCACGGTGGCAGAAATGAGCGCGCTCACACTTGAAGTGCGCAACCTGCGCACGCATTTCTTCACGCCCGAAGGCGTGTTGCCGGCGGTCGATGACGTCTCGCTGTCGGTCGGCCGTGGCCGCATTCTGGGTCTCGTGGGCGAATCCGGATCGGGCAAGAGCGTGACCGGATTTTCCATCCTCGGCATGGTCGATGCGCCGGGCCGCGTCGTCGGCGGCGAGATCCTGTTCCAGGGGCGCGACCTGGTCAGCATGGACAAGACGTCCCTGCGCGAACTGCAGGGCAACCGCATCGCCATGATCTTCCAGGACCCGATGATGACCCTGAATCCGGTCCTGAAGGTGGAAGCGCAGATGGTCGATGCCGTGCTGGCGCACAGCAAGGTCAGCGGCCAGCAGGCGCGCGAACTGGCGCGCGAACTGGCGCGCGATACCTTGGGCATGATGGGCATCGCCAGTCCGGAAGAACGGCTGCAGGCCTATCCGCATCAACTCTCGGGTGGCATGCGCCAGCGCGTGGCCATTGCCATCGCGATGCTGCACAAGCCCGACCTCATCATCGCCGATGAACCGACCACGGCCCTGGATGTGACCATCCAGGCGCAGATCCTGTCTGAAGTGCAGAAGCTGGCGCGCCAGCACGGTACCGCCCTGATCTGGATCACGCACGACCTGTCGGTGGTGGCCGGCCTGGCCGATGAAGTGGCGGTGATGTATGCCGGGCGCATCGTCGAGCAGGGCAGTGTGGATGCGGTGCTCGATGCGCCGCTGCACCCCTACACGCAAGGCCTGATCGGCAGCCTGCCCAGCAACAACCGGCGCGGTGCGCGGCTGCGCCAGATTCCCGGGATGACGCCCAACTTGCTGCACCTGCCGCCGACCTGCGCCTTTGCTGCACGCTGCGAGCGCCTTTCCCAGCAGTGCCTGGTGGCCCCGGCGATCAGCGAACCGCTGCCGGCGCACCGGGTGCGCTGCTATCACCCGACCCCGAGCACACAGAGCAACGAGCACCATGGATAAGGCCGTCATTCCCCTGATCGAAACCCGTGCCGTCAGCCGTCGCTTCGGCGAGCGCCGCCAGGGCTGGCTGGAACGCCAGTTGCAGGCGCGCGGCTGGAGCCGCCCGCCGGCCGTCACCCATGCGCTGGACCAGGTGGACCTGAAGGTCTTGCCGGGTGAAGTGGTGGGGCTGGTCGGTGAATCCGGCTGCGGCAAGTCCACGCTGGGCCGGGTGGCCTGCGGCCTGCTCGATCCTTCCGATGGCCAGGTGCTGGTCAACGGCCGCGACCGCGCCAGCCTCAGCAGCAAGGAAGAAGCCGAGGCCCGGCTGCAGGTGCAAATGATTTTCCAGAATCCCTATGCCAGCCTGAATCCGCGTTTGCGCATCGACCAGATCGTGGGCGAAGCGGCACAAGTGAACGGAAAGGTCGAGGGTGACCTCGACGCCTACGTCTGCCAGCAGTTGTTGCGCGCCGGTCTCGATCCGGCCCTGCGCGACCGTTATCCGCACCAGTTTTCCGGCGGCCAGCGCCAGCGCATCGGCATTGCGCGCGCACTCGCGGTGCAGCCGCAGATGCTGGTGTGCGACGAGGCGGTGGCAGCGCTGGATGTGTCGATCCAGGCGCAGATCCTCAATCTCTTCATGGATCTGCGCGAGCAACTGGGCCTGACCTATCTTTTCATCAGCCATGACCTGGGCGTGGTGGAGCACGTGTCGGACCGCGTGGTCATCATGTACCTGGGCCGGGTGGTGGAGAGTGCGCCGGTGGGCGAACTGTTCGGCCAGCCCAATCACCCCTATACGCAGGCGCTGCTGGCCGAGGTGCCCCGCATGGGCGCGCGCAAGAAGGAATTCACCGCCATCAAGGGCGAGATCCCCAGTCCGCTGAACCCGCCGACCGGCTGCCACTTCAACCCGCGCTGTCCGCATGCCACGCAGCGCTGCCGTGAAGAGCAGCCGCTGTTGCGCGAGATCGCGCCGGGGCACATGAGTGCCTGCCATCTCAATGATGGCCGCTGAGATGATGTGAACCGATAGAAACGACAGAAACGAAGAACCGAGCAGTCAAGAACTTGGCACCCCCGCAGTGCTTCCACCCTGATCACAGAGGAACCCGACCATGAAGAAAACTCTCCTGACCCGCCTGCTGGCCGTCGCCCTGACCGGTGCCGCGCTGGCTGCCGCTGCCGATGCCGCGCACGCGCAGAACCTCAACATCGCCTTTGCCGATCCGCTTTCGTCGCTGGATCCGCAGCTGAACAACCACGCCGGCGACCGTTCGGTGGACCTGCATTTCTGGGACCTGCTGGTCCAGAACGATTACAACAAGCTGGTCCCCGGCCTGGCCGTGAGCTGGAAGAACATCGACCCCAAGACCTGGGAATTCAAGCTGCGCCCCAACGTCAAGTGGCAGGACGGCAAGCCCTTCACCGCTGACGATGTGATCTTCTCCTACCAGCGCGCCCGTGCCGTACCGGGCAGCGTGGCCACCTTCGCCGGCTACCTGCGCACGGTGGAATCGGTCACTGCCAAGGATCCGCTGACCCTGGTCATCAAGACCAACATCCCCAACCCGGACCTGCCGCTGAACCTGGCCTCGGTGCATATCGTCAGCAAGCACGTGGGCGAGAAGTCCACCACCGAGAACTACAACAGCGGCGCGGCCGTGGTCGGTACCGGTCCCTACAAGTTCGTCTCCTACACCCCGGGCGACCGGGTGGTGATGCAGCGTAACGACAACTACTGGAACGGCAAGCCGCTGTGGGAAAAGGTCAACTACCGCTACATCAACAATGGCGCAGCCCGTACCGCCGCGCTGCTGTCGGGCGACGTGGACGTGATCGACAAGGTGTCGGTGTCCGACCTGGCCAAGCTGAAGCAGTCGCCCAACGTCAAGGTCTACCCCTACAACGGCCTGCGCGTGCTGCTGATCCAGCCGAGTTTCCATGAAGGCCCCAGCCCCTTCATCACCGACAACAACGGCAAGCCGTTGGAGAAGAATCCGCTGCTGGATGTGCGCGTGCGCCGTGCCATGTCGCTGGCCATCAACCGCAAGGCCCTGATCGACCGCATCCTGCAGGGTGCGGCCACCGAAGCGAACCAGTGGATGCCGGCCGATACCTTCGGCTACAACCCGGAGATCAAGAACATTCCCTTCGACGCCGCGCAAGCCAAGAAGCTGCTGGCCGAGGCCGGTTTCCCGGAAGGTTTCAAGCTGACGCTGCACGTGCCCAACGATCGCTATCCGCAAGCACCGGAAACCATGCAGGCCGTGGCGCAGTTCTGGACCCGCATCGGCATCAAGACTCAGGTCGAAGTGCTGCCGTGGGCCTCTTACTCCTCGCGTGCCAACAAGAACGAGTTTGCCGTTTCGGTACTGGCCTGGGGTAATGGCACTGGCGAAGCCAGTTACGCGCTGGTCAACGTGCTGGGCACGGTTGATCCCAAGAAGGGTATCGGCGCTTCCAACTGGAACCACTACAGCAGCCCGGCCGTGGACAAGGCCCTGGCCGATTCGACCGCCGAGTTCGATGCCGCCAAGCGTGAGGCCATCCTGCGTGGCGCGGCCAAGACCGTCTCGGATGAGGTTGGCGTGATCCCTCTGTACCACTACCAGAACATCTGGGCCGCCAAGAAGGGCCTGAAGGTCACCCCCATCAGCAGCGACCGCACCACCGCCATGATGGTGACCCAGGACAAGAAGTAAAAGGCCATGCCCAACTTCTCCATCGAGGTCAGCCCGGCTGACGACCTGATCGACGTACCCCGCCGCATCATCGTGCGGGGTGCGCATCCGGGCGAGCCGGTGCGCATCTCTTCCTCCACCCTGCGCAACGGCGCGGAGTGGCGCAGTACGGCGTGCTACATCGCCGATGCCTATGGCCACGTTGACGTGAGCATGAACCCGGCCATCGATGGCGATTACTACGGCATCGATCCCATGGGCTTGTTGTGGTCGCAGAAGCCGGTGCAAGCCGGCCGCCGCGACAACTTCCACGCCGATGTCATGGCACCGCTGGTGACCACGCTGACGGTCTCTTCGCTGGACCAGCCGGGCCTGGCGCCGTGCGCGCCGGCCAGTACCGAACTGGTACAGCGGCTGGCCGCTGCCGGGGTGACCCGGCGCGAGGTGCGGGAAGAGGGGCTGGTCGGTACGCTGTTCCTGCCGGCCACTCCGGGACCGCATCCGGCGGTGATGATCCTCAACGGGTCCGGTGGCGGCATCAACGAACCGCGTGCGGCGCTGTTTGCCTCGCGCGGGGTGGCCGCGTTTGCGCTGGCGTATTTCAAGGCGCCGGGCCTGTCGGATTACATTTCCAATACACCGCTGGAGTATTTCGAACGCGGACTGGACTGGCTGCGTGCCGAGGTAAAGCCGCTGCACGATTTCGTCGCCATCAGTGGCCAGTCGCGCGGTGGCGAGCTGGTGCTGCTGCTGGGGGCGACCTTTCCGCAGAAGGTGTCGGCGGTGCTGGCCACTGTGCCCAGTGCGCTGGTACACAGCGGCCAGAATGCGGCCGATCCTGCCGTGGGACGCGAAGGCCCGACCTGGCTGCTGCGCGGCCAGCCCTTGCCGCATCAATGGCAGGACAACCGCAGCGCCAGCTGGGTACCGTTTGACGAAGGCCCGGCACCGCATCGCCATGAACTGGCCATGCTGACTGCCTTGCAGGACGAGGAAGCGGTGGCGCGCGCCCTTATTCCGGTGGAGAAGATCGCCGGACCGGTGCTGTTGCTGTCGGCCACCGATGATGGCTCCTGGCCTTCCAGCCTGTATTGTGCGATGGTCAAGGACAAGCTGGCGGAAGTGTCGCACCCGTGGCCGGTGGTATGGCGCAACTATGCGCATGCCGGCCATTCGATCCTGTTCCCCTTCGTCCCGACCACGCAGACCACGTATGCGCATCCGGTCTCGGGGCGCATCAGTACCGGTGGCGGCGAACCCGCCGCCAATGCCCGCGCCGATCTCGACGCCTGGCAGCAGGCGCAGCACTTCCTGCGCGACGCGCTGGCCAGGCATTCATCCACAAAGGAAAACGCATGAGTACCCCCGTCTACGACATCAGCAAGGATGTCATCGACCAGCTGGCCGGCCTGGCCGCTGGCAGCCCCCTGCACGGCCTGCGCCATCAGCGCGACAAGGTGGCCGTGGCTTCGCAGGGCAGCTATGACACGCTGTTCGACCCGGCCCTGGAAGGCATCGGCCTGGATGAGCGCCTGCTGGTGGCGCTCTACGCTTGCCGCCTGGCAGGTGCCACCGACCTGGCCGCGCATTACCGTGCCCGTGCAGAAGCGGTACCGGCCGATGCTGCGCAACTGGCGGCGGCTGACAGCGGTGAGCCCGAGCAATTACCGGAGGGTCGTCTGCGCGCCATGCTGGTCTTCACGCGCGCGCTGACGCAGCGCCCGGTGGAAGGCGACAAGGCTGCGATCGAAAAGCTGCCGGCCGCGGGCATCAGCACGCCGGCGGTGGTGGCGCTGTCGCAGCTGATCGCTTTCGTGTCCTATCAATTGCGCGTGGTCGCGGGTCTGAAGGCCATGCGTGCTGCGGCGGTCCAACAAGGAGAGTCGGCATGAGCGAGATCATCAAGGCCAACGGTTTTACCAACGAGACCCTGGAATGGGATGCCTGGCTGGACGTGATCCAGCTGGACGCGGCCAGCGAAGACCAGGTCAAGGTGCTGGAAGAAAGCCATCCCAAGGCCAAGACGTCGGACTACTACCTGTTCCTGGCGCACCAGCCTGACATCCTGCGCCAGCGTTCGGCGGCCTTCAACGCCATCATGTATGCGCCGGGTGGGCTCTCGCGTGCGGAGCGCGAACTGGGTTCGCTGGTGGTTTCGCGCATCAATGGCTGCGTGTATTGCGCTTCCGTTCATGCGCAGCGTTTCGAGCAGCTGGCCAAGCGTAACGATACGGTGCGCCAAGTGTTCGATACGCCTTACGGTGCCGGTGTGGATGCGCGCGAGCAGGCCATTGCCAAGTTCTCGGCCGAGCTGACCGAGACGCCGGGCGAGATCGGGGCGGCGCAGATCAAGGCCCTCTATGACGTGGGCTTGAGTGAACTGGAAGTGCTGGACCTGATTCACTCGGTGGCCATCTTTGCCTGGGCCAATCGCTTGATGCTCAATCTGGGCGAGCCGGTGTTTGCCGATGGCAGCCAGGCTGAGGCCAAGTAAATTATTTCCATGAGGAGACAGTGATGCACATTCCGGATCATCTGGTCTATGCCGAGACCCATGAGTGGGTCAAGCTTGAAGACGATGGCACGCTGACCATCGGCATTACCGATTTCGGCCAGGAGCAGTTGGGGCCGCTGGTGTATGTCGATATGCCGGCTGTAGGCAAGGTGTTGGCCAAGGGGGCCGAGTCGGGTATCGTCGAATCCAACAAGACGGCGTCGGATTTGCATGCGCCTGTTGATGGCGAGGTGATCGCCATCAACGAGCTGCTGGTGGAGACGCCTGACGCCATCAATGGCGCGCCGTATGAGCAATGGATCTTCAAGCTCAAGCCAGCCGCGCCATTTTCGGTTGAAGGCTTTCTTGATGCGGCGGGTTACATCAAGCTGATTTCCTGACGCGCTCCTGCGTTCAGGAAGCCGATGCGGCGGCGCGGATATCGAAGGCGCCGCCGGTTTTGGGCGCGGTCACGCAAGGTGACCGCGTTCTTGCCCAGCAGGGGGAAGACCAGTTCGGCAAAGCGTATCGCTTCTTCCAGGTGCGGGTAGCCGGAGAGGACGAAGGTGTCCACGCCCAGGTCCGCATATTCCTGCAGGCGTTCGGCGACGGTGGCCGCATCGCCCACCAGCGAGGTGCCGGCGCCGCCGCGTACCAGTCCCACGCCGGCCCACAGGTTGGGGGCGATTTCCAGTTTGTCGCGGCGGCCGCCGTGCAGGGCGGCCATTCTTTGTTGTCCTACTGAATCCATCTTGGCGTAGTTCTGCTGGGCGCGGGCAATGTCTTCGTCGGTGAGTTTGCTGATGAGGCGTTCGGCGTCGGCCCAGGCTTCGGCCGTGGTTTCGCGCACGATGGCATGCAGACGCACGCCGAATCTGACGGTGCGGCCTTGCTTGGCGGCGCGTTCGCGTACGTCTTCGATCTTCTGTTTGACGGCGGCGGGTGGCTCGCCCCCAGGTCAGGTAGGCGTCCACATGCTTGGCGGCGAGGTCGTGCGCAGCAGGGGAGGAGCCGCCGAAATACAGCGGCGGGTAGGGCTGTTGTATCGCCGGATGGAACAGCTGGCCGTTGCGGATGCGGAAGTGCTTGCCTTCGTAGTTGACGGTCTCACCCTGCAGCAGCTTGCGCCAGATGGTGAGGTATTCGTCGGCAGCTTCGTAGCGTTCGTCGTGCTTCAGGAAGACGCCGTCGGCTTCCAGTTCCGTGGCATCTCCTCCGGGCACCACGTTGAGCAGGAGGCGGCCGTTCAGGGCCTGGTCCAGTGTTGCGGCTTGTCTTGCCGACGGGCCCGGGCCGCCCAGAGACGTCCTCAGTGCCACCAGCAGCTTGATGCGCTGAGTCACCGGGACCAGGCTGGCCGCCACTACCCATGGGTCCAGGCAGGACGCTCCCGTGGGAATCAGCAAGCCATCGTATCCCAGCGTTTCGCTGGTCACCGCGATCTGGCGCATGTAGTCCAGCGTGGGGGCTCGGCCGAAATCGGATTTGCCCAGGTAACGTGTGTCGCCCGACGTGGGGAGGAACCAAAAGAGTTCTAATGACATGCCAGAGTTTCCTTTTGCATTTTTCGCTTTGGCGTTATTAGAGCGCTCTGTTCTCTTTGTGGCTAAGAATGTTTTCTTCTTTCCTTAGTTGGTTTTTGGTTTTGTTGTCTTGGCTGGGTGCTTTTCTGGTTTTTTGGTATGGGGTAGTCTGCACGGATTGCTTTCCTGCGCTCTAGCTTAATTCTTATCTCTCTCCGGTCGGAAGGACGCGCCGGGGGGCGGCCCGGCAGCCGCTCACTTTTCTTGTCTCGCCAAGAAAAGTAAGCAAAAGAAGGCGACCCCAAAGAGCCAGCCCTCCTTCGGAGGGTCCCCGCCGCAGCAGAGCGAAAAGTGGGAAGGATAGAGTCGCTTCGCTCCCACTATCCTTCTGATCCACTTTTCGCTCCGCTGCGGCGGCTGGCTCTATGGGGACAACACCCCCACGGGCTCGCCTTCGGCCTCGCCGCGTCTCCGACTCGCCTTCGGCTTTGGGTTGGCTCGCCTGCGGCATCGACCTTTTGTTCGTTCCCACTCCCGCTCTGGGTTTTGGGTTTTTCCTTTTTTGTTCTTTTTTTTGTTTCTTTGTTTTTTTGGTTTTTTGGTTTTTTGGTTTTTGTTTAAATAATTTCCGTCCGTTCGTCCTGAGTAGTCGCGCAGCGACGTATCGAAGGCTAAAGAACGCCAAGGCAAAGCCGGAGGCGAGTAGGAGGGGGTGCGAGGCCGAAGGCGAGCCGTCTCAGTCGTCCGCATCTGCGCCGCCGCTTCAGTACCCAATAAAACGGATCAGAAAAATAACCGGAGCGAAGCGACTTTATTTTTCCCGTTTTATTGGGTACTGAAGCGGGGGACCCTCCGAAGGAGGGCGGCGGAGTTGCGGTCGCCTTCTTTTGCTTACTTTTCTTGGCGAGACAAGAAAAGTGAGCGGCTGCCGGCAGAAGCAGTGCTTCTGCCCCCCCGGCGCGTTCTTCCGACCGGAGAGAGAAAATAATTAAGCTAGAGCGCAGGAAAGATTTCCGTGCAGACTACCCCATACCAAAAAACCAGAAAAGCACGCAGCCAAGACCAAAAACAAAAATCAACCACCGATCAAAGCCCCGCGATATTCCCCAAGCCATTTGGCAAACAATTGCGCCTCAGCTCCTGCCTGCAAGCTGATCCCGAGGTAGTAGGGTGCGAGGTTCAAGCGCAGATCAGGGAAGGGACAAACCAGCCGCCCCGAGCGCAGATCGTTATCCGCAAGTGATACAGGCGACAAGGCCACCCCCAGCCCATCCATGACCGCCTGCAATACAAAATGCACGTGATCGAAATGCAGCATTGCCTGGGAACGTGAGCGTTTCAGGCCGGCCAGCTTGCGCCAGTCCTCCCAGTCATTGCGCCGACTGCGCGACACCAGCACCGTATGCCGCGCCAACTGCGACACGTCCTCCAGCGGCATGGATTGCAGCAGCGCAGGAGAAGCCACCAGCACCAGCTCATCCTCCATGAACCGCTGCACCTTCAGGGTCTCAGGCCAATTGGTCTCTCCCCGCCGGATCGCGATATCAAACGAAGAGCCCGCCTTGCCCACGGTCGCCGTACTGGTCACCACCTGGGGCGCAATCCCCGGATACCGCTCCACGAAATCGGACAGATGCGGAATCAGCCAGCGCACCGCAAAGGACGGCCGCACATTGATGACCACCGTGCGCGTAGGCGCATCCCGCATCACCCGCCGCGCCGCATTGGCGAGAATATCGAGCGCCGGACTGGCCTCCTCGAAGAACTGCCGCCCACGCTCGGTCAGCAACACCTGCCGCGTACGCCGCTCGAACAAGGGCATGCCGAGATAATCTTCAAGGTTCTTGATCTGGCGACTGATCGCGCCATGTGTGACATTGAGCTCCTGCGCCGCAAGCGTGAAACTCTGGTGACGGGCCGCTGCCAGAAAGGCGCGGATGGCATTGAGCGGAAGAGTGAGATCGGCCATGCGTCAAATATTATCACGCATGCCCGGAATTAATATCGTTTGTCAGCCCACCCCACGCGGCGCATCATCGGCCTCCATGACCACGCCAGACCACCGCCAGGCCGATATCGATTCGCGCCACGCCGCCATGTCGCTCTCGGCCGCCTTGCCCTGCGATATCGTCCTCTACCTGCTCCTCCCCATGTACGCCGCCCAGTTCCACGTCAGCCTCGCCGAGGCCGGCGTGCTGCTCGCGGCCAACCGGCTGGTGCGCATCGCCGGCTATCGCTGGGTCGCCAGCTTCTACGCACAACGCGGCGACCGCCCCACCTGCACCCTGGCCGTCTGCGCCGCCATCCTCTGCGCCCTCGGCTATACGGTCGCCAGCGGCTTCTGGGCCCTGCTGCCACTGCGCCTGCTGTGGGGCATGGCCTTCGCCGGACTCAACCTCTCCACCCAGGCCATGTCCACCGCCAACCCCCAAGGCGCAGCCCGCCGCTCCGGCCGTTCGCGCGGCGTGATCGCCATCGGCCCCATGCTCTGGCTGCCTGCCGCCGCACTGCTGGCCCCCCACATCGGGCCGCGCATGGTGTTCGCCCTGGTGGCGACCACCGCGCTGCTGGGCCTGCTGGCCGCACGCCGCCTGCCTCAGCACGCCTACGCACCGCCCCAGCCACGCCGCTGGAAACTGCCCAATGCCCTGGACTGGTGGTCCTTCCTCGAAGGGCTGACCCTGGATGGCCTCTTCATCGTCGGCCTGGCCTACATGAGCAAGCAATCCTTCGGCGCTGATGGCGAACTGGTGGCGGGGGTATTGATGGCGCTGCGCTACGCGGGGGAAATCGTCCTCAGCCCACTGGGCGGATGGCTGGCCGAGCGCTTCGGTGCGGTCAAGGTACTGGTGACGCTGTCACTGGCCACCTGCGTGGCGCTGGTCGGTTTCGGCGGCGGATTGCTGTGGCTGTTCGCCGGGCTGATCGTGATCCTGCGGGCTCTGCAACTGCCGCTGCTGGCCCCCATCGTCGCCGCCCGCACGCCACCGGCGCAGCGTGTGCATGCGCTGGCTGGACGGGCGATCTGGCGTGATATCGGCGCAGGCATGGGGCCGATGCTGGCCGGCCTGCTGCTGCCGGTGATGTCATCCCTGTGGCTCTACAGCCTCGCGGCCTCGGCCCTGGCGCTGGCAGCCATCGCCTGCGGACGCCAGCCGGTACCCGTGCCGCCAGCCTCCCTCTCCGGTCAGCCCTGAGCAGGGCGGGGCGCGCTTTATGCGGTGAACAGATATCGATCTGCCCATTGCTTCGTTCACAGCAGCACGCAGCTTGACTAGCATGGCCCTGATCCCTTCCTTGCCGGACTCAGGAGCCTCCATGAACGATCACCACATCTACCAGGAACTCGGCCACTTCGCGACTGAACCGCTGCTGCCCGCCGAAGGCCGTGCCATCGGCGCTGCCTTCGTCATTGGCCTGTCCGTGCTGGGTGCGCTGTATTTCCTCCAGCACTGGCTGGGCGCAGCTGTCTGAACGAGCGGCTGGTCAGGGCTGGCGGCAGTCGCTCAGCATCTCCGCCTGCGAGATGTTGCTGCCCGCCGGCACGCTGTGCGTGAGCCACACGTTGCCGCCAATGACCGAACCTCGCCCGATGGTGATGCGGCCCAGCAGCGTTGCGCCCGCATAGACCACCACGTCATCCTCGACGATGGGATGGCGTGCAATCCCCTTGACCAATGAACCGTCCGGCTCCTGCGGAAAACGCTTGGCACCCAGCGTCACGGCCTGGTACAGGCGTACGTTGCGGCCAATGATGGTGGTCTCGCCGATCACCACCCCGGTGCCGTGATCGATGAAGAAACTCGGCCCGATCTGCGCCGCCGGATGGATGTCGATGCCGGTGGCCGAATGCGCGATGTCGGCAATCAGCCGCGCCAGCAGCGGTGCTCCCAGCTGATGCAGGGCATGCGCCAGGCGATGATAGATGATCGCCGTTGTGCCGGGATAGCACAGCAAAATCTCCGAAATGCTCGACGCCGCCGGGTCACCGTGATACGCCGCCTGGATGTCGCTGACCAGGATGTCGCGCACGCCCGGCAACTGGTGCGCGAAGTCGCGCGTGATGGCCGTGGCACGTTCCCGCAGCAGACCATCCTCTTCCACATCGCTGCTGAAATACAGACTGCGCCGCACCTGCTCGCGCAGAATGGACAACGCAGCATTCAACTGGCTTCCAACGAAATAATCGATGGTCTCATCGGATAAATCGGTGTGCCCGTAATGCGTGGGGAACAAGGCGGCCTGCAGATGCTGCAACAGCTTCTGCATGGCTTCCCGCGAGGGGAGTTCGCGGATCTCGCCGCGGTAGCGGATCTTGTTGGTGACTTCGCGCGAGGTACGCAGGCCAGCGACGACGGCGGACAAGCCCAGGCTCGCAGACTCGACCGAGTCAGCCAGCGCGTTCAGTTCGGGGATGTGAGTAGGTTCCATGCCCGCATGCTATCAAAAATGCGGACGAGGTGCCGGGCAGGGCAGGGAAGCCATCGAAGAGAAAAACCAGGCGGGGAAATATGCGAAGAGAGATTCGCGGTGCCCAGTTCTATCTGAAAAGTGGCACCGCTGTTGAATCTGCTCTGGTCATGGACTGTACCCGCGAATGAAGGTTCCTGCAAAGTATCATTGCGCATATCCTCATGCGCATTTGATCTGCCGCAAATCCGCACCACGCTTGCCTGGCCAGCCGACGCCGTGAGACTTGATGAATATCTCACGACATGATGCATTTGGATCATTCAGGAAAATCCTGACGCAAAAGCGCGTCACCTCAGGAAGCTCCCGATGTTGGGTGGAACAACAAAAACTTAAAGTCTCGTCATACCAGCTGCAGCAAGAAGTCCGAGCGAGGGGCGAGGACCAGGCAGCCAAACCAGGAGAGACTCGATGTTCCACGCCAAGAAAAACCGCTTCGTTGCCGCCACCGTCGCCGCTGTCGTGCTGGCCTCCAGCGCACCGGCCTCGTTTGCCGCCACTGCCAGTGGTACGCTGACCATCAGCGCTTCGGTCGTGGCCTCCTGCACCGTGGTCGGTTCTGCCATCGCCTTCGGCGCCTACACCCAGAGCCTGGTCAACCAGTCCGGCACCATCACCGTCCTGTGCACCAACGGTACTGCCTACAACGTCGGTCTTGACGCTGGTACTGGAACCGGTTCCACCGTCAGCAGCCGCAAGATGAGCGCGGCCGGCGGCGGTACCCTGAACTACGCGCTGTACCGCGATTCGGCCCGCAGCAACAACTGGGGCTCGACCATCGGCACCGATACCGTCACCGGGACCGGCTCCGGCCTGACCCAGACGCTGACCGTCTACGGCCAGATTCCTGCCGCCCAGACCCCGTTGGCGGGCGCTTATTCGGACACCGTGACCGTCACGCTGACCTACTGATGTTGCGCCACATGCGGCAGCAGGCCTGATTCCCTGCGCCCATCGTGGCTTTTAGGGCCTGTTCACATTCAATCTGTGAGTGCGAGAGGTCGCCAAGCGTTGTCTGCCTAGGCGCGGCGACGCGCCGTGGTGGTGCCACGGCAAGGAGCTGCAACAACGGCAGGCGACGCTTGGCGGCCTCTCCCTGGGGGCAACGCATCTCACAGATTGAATGTGAACAGGCCCTAGTACCTCGATTACCGGGAAGCCCTGAGGGGGGGGCTTACTTTTGGGCGTACTTCCGCAAGGAGGTGCGCCCTTTTTTTGTTTGTGATGCAATACGGGCTCGATCCGACAGATCCAACAAGGGAGGCCTTTCCATGCGCGCACCGCGGTTTTCATCGTTCCACCTTGCGCTTCTTTCTCTGCTGTCCAGTTTGCTGCTGTCCGCCGCAGCGGCCCGTGCGCAAGTCCCGGTGCAGGTTCCGGCCGCCGTCCCGGTGCCGGCCGGTACCGCGGCCCCCCTCGCCGGTGGCCAGCGACATCACCCGCAGTTGCGTGGCGGGCAGCGGCTGCGTGCTGACCTGCCTGAACATGGCGGCCGAAACGGTCATGACCGAGACCGCCACGCGCGCGGTCCGCATCATCTCGCTGGCCAACGGCAACAGCGAATTCCGCATGGACAACGGCAATGCCGGCATAAACGTGATCCTGGTCTCGCACGACAACCTGATGTGCAAGCTCAGCGGTGGCGTTTGACGGCGCGTTGCATGCATGGCGCGACTTATCCGCTTTTCTTCTATGCACAGGAGGAATGATTCGTTCGCAGCATGAGGAGGGCTCGCTACCCTGTGAGCCAGGAAATATCGACCTCAACCATGAATGATGGAGTCCCCATGCCGCAGTACGAAGACAAACGCCAACGCGCCCTCGCCACCGTGGAATTGAACAGCAAGCGCCGCCGCCTCATCGGTGCCGGGCTGGCCCTGGGTGCGGCCGGTGCGGCTGCGGCATTCAGTCCGCGCCTGGCGCACGCGGCCACGCGCCAGTTGCGTGTGGGTTATCAGAAAGGGGCGCTGAGCATCATTCGCGCCCACGGCACGCTGGAGCAACGGCTGGCATCGCTGGGGGCGACCGTGAAGTGGGTGGAATTCAGTGCCGGCCCGGTGCAGCTGGAAGCGCTGGGGGCGGGCTCGATCGATTTCGGCGACGTCGGCGAAGCGCCGCCCATCTTTTCGCAGGCGGCCGGAACGCCGCTGGTCTACGTGGGGGCGACGGTGCCGCGTCCTTATGTGGAAGCGATCCTGGTCAAGGATGACAGCCTGCAGAAACCGGCGCAGCTCAAGGGCAAGCGCATCGCCCTGAACAAGGGTTCCAACGTGCATTACTTCCTGGTCAAGCTGCTGGAAAAGCATGGCCTGCAATACGGCGACGTGACCCCGGTCTGGCTGGCACCGGCCGATGCGCGCGCTGCGTTTGAACGCGGCTCGGTCGATGCCTGGGCGATCTGGGAGCCCTATCTGGCGGCCGCCCAGCAGACCCTGAAGGCGCGCATCCTGGCCGACGCCGACGGGGTGGTCAAGAATCGTGCCTATTATTTTTCGACCCGTGATTATGCGCGGGACAATGCCGACCTCATCCGCATCGCGCTGGAAGAGCTGGCCAAGGTAGATGAGTTCGCCAAGACGCGCCCCGATGACTACGCCAGCGAACTGGCCGGCATCCTGGGGCTACCCAAGGGCGTTTTGGACGTGGTGGTGCGCCGCTACAACTACGGTACGCTGCCGATCACGCACGCCATTCTCGACGAGCAGCAGCAGATCGCCGATACCTTCCTCGATCTCAAGCTGATCCCGAAGAAGATCAACCTGCGCGAGACGGCACCGCCCTGGCTGGCGTAAACCATCCGCGCACGGTTCGTCACACCATGAACAAGGCCGCCGCAGGAAAACCCTGCGGCGGCCTTGTCGTTCTCGCGTAGCGGTTGATCAGGCCTTGAACTGCAACGCGTTGGTCAGGTCGCCCATGGGCTGCTGGCCGCGCGCGATCATGGCGTCGTCACGTTCCTTGAGGCCATTGAGCTTTTCCAGGCCGAAGGTGCGGGTGATGAGGCGCAGGATGGAGGCAGTGTCATACACGGTGTGATCCACTGTCCCCTTCCGTGCGAAGGGCGAGATCACCAGCGCCGGCACGCGCGTGCCCGGACCCCAGCGGTCGCCCTTGGGCGGGGCCACGTGATCCCACCAGCCGCCGTTTTCATCGAAGGTGATGACCACCACCATGTTCTTCCACTGCGGGCTGGCCTGCAGGCTCTTGACGATGTGGGCGATGTGGCGGTCACCGGAGGCGATGTCGGCGTAACCGGCGTGCAGGTTGAGGTTGCCCTGCGGCTTGTAGAAGGTCACCGGCGGCAGGCGGCCCGCCTCGACATCGGCCAGGAAGCGGTTGGTGCGCGACTCGTCGCCCAGGCCGCCATCCCGCAGGCGCTTGTTGCGCTCGGCGGGATTTTCCGGCCCCAGGTTCTTGAAGTAGTTGAAGGGCTGGTGGTGATACTGGAAATTGGGGATCTTGGGGATGCCCTTGGAATCCTTGAACTCATCCAGCGTGGCCTGCCATGCACCCGCATACCAGGCCCAGTCGATGCCCTTCTTGTTGAGCTTGTCGCCGATGTGTTCATGCGTCTGCGGCACCAGCACGCTGGGCTGGTTGGGTTCGGCGTAGGCCGGATTGTTGCGGTCGCGGCTCCAGGTCGGCCAGTACGGCGGGGCCATGGTGTTGACGGCGTAGCCGTCCGGCGTCAGTGCGCTGGGGCCGAACTTCGGCGGACCTTGCAGGGCGCTGGCCGGGCTGCCTTCGGCCGGCACCAGTTCCGGCGAGAGCGGATCATTGTTTTTGGTCTTGGCCACTTGCGTGCGTGAGACCGAGCTCATCACGTTCGGATAGTAGGGCGCAGTGGCGCAGATCAGGTACTGGTGGTTCAGGAAGGAGCCGCCGAAGGCCCCCTGGAAGAAGTTGTCGCACAGCACGAATTCGCGCGCCACGTCCCACAGGCGCAGGTTGTAGCGGGTGTCCGCATAGTGGCCCATGGTCAGGCCACCGGAATCGGCCCAGGCCACGAAGCCATCGTTCTTGCCGCCGTTGATCTGCATCTGGTTCTGGTAGAACACGTGCCACAGGTCGCGCGTGACCAGGCTCAGCGGCAGCGCTTCGCCCTGCGGGCCCTTGAGCGCATAGGGTGCGTTGGGCAAGTTGGTCTGGTACTGCTTGCCGCCGGCATAGTTGACGCCTTCCACGCTCTGGTCCTGGATCAGCACGCCGTTCCAGGCGGGGGGCAATTCCTTGAGCAGGCTGCCGTCGCGGTCACGCTGCTGGTAGTCCGAGGGCTTGAGCGAAGAGAGCGGTTTTTCCAGGCCGGGGAAATCGGCGAAGAGATTGTTGAAGCTGCGGTTCTCGGCGTAGATCACCACAATGGTCTTGACGTTCTCGCGCAGGGCGCGGTCCAGCGCGGCGGACTCGGCCGGGTTGCCGCTGGGGTAGGGCACTGGTCCCTGGCCTTCGGTGGCGCAGGCGGCCAGCGTCGTGCCGGCACTGAGGGCCGCCATGCTGCCCAGGAAGCGGCGGCGGCCGGGTTGTTGCGGGATCGGGGGCGTTTCGCTGGACGCAGGCTGGCTGCCGGCGATGTCGTCGTCGTGCTTGCTCATGGATGAATTTCCTGTCGGATATTGTTGTGGGGTTTGGCGCGTTGCGGGGGCAGCATAGCGCGACCGTATGACAAGGATGTGTCTTTTCCATCATGCTGGCAATCAAGAAAGTGACGAAACCGGCACCAAGAGACAGTGAAAGTTTGAGTAAAAGAAACGCTAGGATGGTGCTCATGCGTGGCGAAGGCCATAAAATGCGTCGACCGCACCGGTTGGGGCCACGCATCTCGCGGCCCGGCGACCGGGTCAGGTGAGTCCGGCAGACCAGGGGATAGTCGATTCGGCGCTCATGTCAAGGCGGTCTTGTTTGACGAGGGAATCATGGTGCTCAAAACTTTCCAATACCTGCTCATCGGTGCGGGCTTCAGTGCGTGCATGGTGTTCATGCTGGCGCTCGCCATCACGGAGCCGCTGACCTAGTGGCCTGGCGGCAGGGCCGGACGCGCAGTCCGGCCGCCCATCATCAGTACGTTCTATTTGCCTTGCAGCACCGGTTTTCCTGACCGGTTGACGGCGATGAACAAGGCCATCAATCCGACGAACGCGCCGAACAGCAGGGTGGCGTTCAGGATCACGCGCGGATAGCCGAGCGCGTTGACGTCGATGAAGGGGTAGGGATAGAAGCCCGACAGTGCCCCGCGCCACAGCGTCACCATCAGATACCCCAACGGGTAGACCAGCCACAGCAGTGCCTTCTTCAGCGAGGCCTGGAATACCGGCACGAAAAAAATCCAGTACACGATCGCCAGCAGCGGCACCACCGTATGCAGGCTCTCATTGACCAGCGCGCGAAAGCCCGTGGGCGTCCACAAATGGCGCAGCAGCAGGTTGTAGGCGATGCCGACGAAGGCCAGGTACGTGACCACGGCCGAGATCACGGTGGGCTGCCGGAAGAAGCGGCTCATGGGCGATCTCAGCGAGAGCGCCAGCGAGGTAAAGCACAGCGCACTCATGAGGATGGTGAGGTTGGTCAGGTACATGGTCAGCCGGTCCAGGCCATCCAGGATGCCGCCGCCGCGTGCCAGCAGGCGGTTGATGGTGATGTCGGTCTGTGCCACGAAGGCGAACCAGCTGATCACGGCGATCAGGCCGGCGACCGTGCGGGCGGCGGCCGAGTGGCGGCGCGCCGGGAAGAGATGTGCGCCAAAGGAATCCAGCGATTCCGGCGAGGGGATCCTGTCGTTGCTCATGGTGTGGTCTGCGGGAGGAGAGAGGACTGCTGCCGCCGGACGGGTGGAGCTCCGGCGGCAACCGGCAATGGCTCCATCATAAATCGGGCGGGCATGGTTGTGCTTGCCGCATGACATTCATTTTCAACGCTTACATCAAGACACATCGCCGATGCCCTTTGCGAGGGGCCTGTTGCATTCATGGTTGCGAGAACGCATTGCGGATGCGGCAGGCTCCTTCTTCGGGATGAAGCTGGCTCATCCATGCGGTGAATTGTGCTCATCAATGCGCTCAGTGGGGGAAGAATGTGGCCTTGAAAGGTGGGGAAATTGACCGGTTGAATTTCTAAGTTTTTTCTCTGTTGCAGCCGGTCGATGTGGTCGCCACAAAATGGGAGAGGTTCTCTACAAGCCATATCCGGAGCGAACTTTGCGGAAGAGGGTGTCGCCTTGTGGCGACGCATGCTCTCTAACAAATGTTACATTTTTTTTAGTTACAAGGCGCTTCAAAATATAAATAATTTGCCCTGTATTCGCTGTGTATTCACTGCAGAAAAACGGTGCTTCCGGCGATGCATTCACTGTTACAAATTTGCGGTGAACTTTGCAAAAGGCATCCTGCCGAATCGCACAGGTTTCCTCCCGGACAACGCCTGGATGCTTCGCGTTCGGGCAGTCCATTCCCCTCTCATGGACCTCGGGAGGAGCCGCTTCCGTCGACCTTGTCGACGTTCCGACGCGCCGCTCGTGTTGCCGGTCTTTCCGATGATCGTGCAGGGCGGCCTGGCACCGCGCAGGCGGTGCGCGTCATGACGCTGTCGTGCGCACCTTGGCGCAGGCTTATTTTTCGCGCGTAGATTTTTACGCATCAGGCACTACCATTTCAGGAGATCACATGCTTCGCTCGGAATCCCTCTTCGGCAAACGCGAAACCAGTTCGACCAATTCCCCGTTCAGCAGTGCGGGCAACGTCTCTTCTACTACAGGCGGCAATGTGACCAGCGTGAACAAACCTACCCAATATCCTTCTTCCGTCTCCAACACTGCGCCTGCGGCGACCGAGGAGAGCGGCAGCAAGCTGACCGTCGGCCCCAACATCAAGGTCAAGGGCGAGATCGAGGACTGCGACACGCTCGTCGTCGAAGGCAAGGTGCAAGCCACGATCAACTGCCGTGTGGTGCAGATTGCCGAGCGTGGTGCCTTCAAGGGTTCGGCGGAGATCGATCTGGCCGAGATCCGTGGCGAGTTCGATGGTGATCTCACCGTGCGCCAGAAGCTGGTGATCTATTCCAGCGGCAAGGTGACCGGCAAGATTCGTTACGGCAAGCTGGTGATCGAAGAGGGTGGCCAGCTGGCCGGTGATCTGCAGGTGGGCGGCGGTCACGAGCAGAAGGATCTGTTGCAGAAGACGGCATGAGCTCCCCTGCGGGTGGTGCCGAGGTCGCAGTCTCGCGCGCCATCCGGTGAGGAGGCCTCTTGAGGCCGGGCCAGTGGTGTGTCTTGCTGGTCTCGTTTCTTTTTGGAAATAATTTTCGGGGCGAGGCGCGATTTGTTGTCAAATCGTGCCGATCTGCCGTGATTTCTGTCGGAATGACCTCGCTTTGACGCGTCCGGCGTGCGTTTGCGCGTGCCGGATTTGTCCGCATGGCCCGGCCGTGCGACAATAGCGCCTTTCGTCCTTTTGCCCGTCAGCCGGACCGGTAGTGTCCCTGCGTGGGGCTGCCGACGGGACGCTGGCGCTTCTCGGTTTCATTCCTCAGTTCACTCATGGCTCACCCGGAATACATTCTTACCTTGTCCTGCCTGGACCAGCGCGGCATCGTGCATCGCGTCTCGGGCTTCCTGGCCGATCACGGCTGCAACATCATCGATTCGGCGCAGTTTGGCGATGCGCAGTCCAAGCTGTTCTTCATGCGCGTGCATTTTTCTTCGGAGGATGCCGGGGTGTCGGATGCGGCCTTGCGTGCGGATTTCGGCGTGCTGGGCGATTCGCTGCAGATGAACTGGCAGTTGCATGATGCGGACAAGAAGCCGCGTGTGATGCTGATGGTCTCCAAGATCGGTCACTGTCTCAACGATCTGCTGTTCCGCTACAAGAGCGGTTTGCTGCCGGTGGAGATTCCGGCGATTGTCTCCAACCATACTGATTTCTATCAGCTGGCTGCGAGCTACAACATTCCTTTCCATCATCTGCCGCTGGCTACTGGCTCTTCCATCGAGACCAAGCGCGCCCAGGAGCAGCGGATCATGGAAATCGTCGATGCCAACCAGATCGATCTGGTGGTGTTGGCGCGTTACATGCAGATCCTCTCGCCTGAGATGTGCGAGGCCTTGCGCGGACGGGCGATCAATATTCACCACTCCTTCCTGCCTAGTTTCAAGGGCGCCAAGCCTTATTATCAGGCGCATGATCGTGGCGTCAAGTTGATCGGGGCAACCGCGCACTTCGTTACCGGCGATCTGGATGAAGGTCCGATCATCGAGCAGGGCGTCGAACGCGTCGATCACTCCATGGGGCCGGATACCCTCACCGCTATCGGACGCGATATCGAATGCGTCGTCCTGGCGCGCGCTGTGAAATGGTTTACCGAGCATCGTATCTTGCTCAATGGACACAAGACCGTCATCTTCAACTGATCAGCTGGGCTTCTTCTTGGACGCCGTCCGGCCTTTGGTCGGGCGGCGTTTTTGTTTTTGGTTTTCGTTTTGTTGTCTTGGCTGGGTGCTTTTCTGGTTGTTCGGTTTGGGGTGGTCTGCACGGGATTTCTTCCTGCGCTCTAGCTTAATTCTTATCTTTCTCCGGTCGGAAGGACGCGCCGGGAGCGGCCCGGCAGCCGCTCACTTTTCTTGTCTCGCCAAGAAAAGTAAGCAAAAGAAGGCGACCCCAAAGAGCCAGCCTTCCTTCGGAGGGTCCCCGCCGCAGCAGAGCGAAAAGTGGGAAGGATAGAGTCGCTTCGCTCCGACTATCCTTCTGATCCACTTTTCGCTCCGCTGCGGCGGCTGGCTCTATGGGGACGGCACCCCCCACGGGCTCGCCTGCGGCCTCGCCACATCTCCGACTCGCCTTCGGCTTTGGGTTGGCTCGCCTGCGGCATCGACCTTTTGATCGTTCCCACTCCCGTTTTGGTTTTGGGCCTTTTTTCTTTTTAGTTTTTATAATTTAAATAGTTTCCGTCCGTTCGTCCTGAGTAGTCGCGCAGCGAGGTATCGAAGGCCAAAGAACGCCAAGGCAAAGCCGAAGGCGAGTCGGAGGGGGGGGCGAGGCCGAAGGCGAGCCGTTTCGGCCGTCCGCATCTGCGCCGCCGCTTCAGAGCCCAACAAAACGGATCAGAAAAATAGTCGGAGCGAAGCGACTCTATTTTTCCCGTTTTGTTGGGCTCTGAAGCGGGGACCCTCCGAAGGAGGGCGGCGGAGTTGCGGTCGCCTTCTTTTGCTTACTTTTCTTGGCGAGACAAGAAAAGTGAGCGGCTGCCGGGCCGCCCCCGGCGCGCTCTTCCGACCGGAGAGAGAAAATAATTAAGCTAGAGCGCAGGAAGAAATTCCGTGCAGACTGCCCCAAACCGAACAACCAGAAAAGCACCCAGCCAAGACCACACAAAAAGCATCAGCCTGCAGCCGGATACTGCTCCCGCATCACCCGCTTGTTGAGCTTCCCGACGCTGGTGCGAGCCAATTCAGGAACAAACCGCACCCGATCCGGCACGCCATAACGAGAGATGGTCCCAGCCTCGGCAGCAGCCATCACATGCTGCCGGATATCCTCTTCAGAAACCGCAGCCACATCCTTCTTCAGGACGACCAGCGCAACCGGCCGCTCCCCCCATTTACCGTCCTGCACCCCGATGACGGCCGTCTCAGCCACAGCCGGATGCCGCGCAATGATGTCCTCGATCTGCAGCGAAGAGACCCACTCGCCCCCGGTCTTGATGACATCCTTGATCCGATCCGTGACCTGCAGATAGCCTTCAGCATCGATATGCCCGATATCCTGAGTATGCAACCATCCCCCACGCCACAATTCTTCAGAGGCTTCCGCTTGATGCAGATACCCTTGCGTCAGCCAGGGCGCGCGCACCACCACTTCGCCGGTGCTCTTGCCATCCCGCGGACAATCATTCATATCGCCATCCACCGTACGCAAGGCCACCAGCGGCAGCGGCCGCCCGGTCTTCACGCGCAGGACGGCTTCACGCTCGCTGCCCAGCTCCTCGGTCGGCACCTGCGCCAGCGTCAATACCGGACACGTCTCCGACATCCCGTAACCGGTAAAGACATCTATCCCCCGATCCCGCGCCATGCGCGCCAGACTGCCCGTCATCGCCGAACCACCGATGATCATCTTCCACCCCGACAGATCCACCTCCCGCGCCTGCTCGGAGGTCAACACCATCTGCAAAATGGTCGGCACGCAATGCGAGAAGGTCACCTTCTCCTCACGGATCAGCTTGCAGATCGTGTCCGGCACATAGCGCCCCGGATACACCTGCTTGACCCCCGCCATCGTCGCCACATAAGGCAACCCCCAGGCATGCACATGGAACATCGGCGTCAACGGCATGTAGACATCATCCCGATGCAAACGCCCCTGCTGCGGCGCCAGCGCCAGCCCGGCCGTGGTGCCCAGCGTATGCAGGACCAGCTGTCGATGGCTGAAATACACGCCCTTGGGCAAGCCCGTGGTGCCGGTGGTGTAGAAGGTCGTCGCGCGCGCATTCTCGTCGAAGTCGGGGAAGTCATACCGCGCCGAGGCCTGCGCCAGCAAAGCTTCGTATTCCCCCGCGAAGCCCGGCCCCTGCGGGCAGGGACTGCCATCGTCGGTCAACAGCACGCAGCGCGTGAGGGTGTTCAACTCACCACGGATCTGCTTCAACACCGGCATGAAATCCGAATTCACCAGCAAGACATCAGCCTGCGCATGATTGAGCGTGTAGGCAATCTGCTCCGGCGACAACCGTACATTCACCGTCTGCAACACGCAGCCCATCATCGGCACCGCAAAGAAACACTCCAGATAACGATTGCTGTCCCAGTCCATTACCGCCACCGTATTGCCGGCCTGCACGCCCATTTCCTTGAGCACATTGGCCAGCCGCTGCACACGCTCGTAAAAACCGGCATAGGTCAGCCGGCGCGTACCGTAAATGATTTCCTGCTCGGGGGCGGTGGCCAGGGCGCTGTGCAGCAACTGCTTGATCAGCAGCGGATAGCCATAGGCCGACGGGGTTTGCTCGATCGCTTGGGGCATGCCGGAGTCTCCTCTGTTGTGCGGCAGCAGGGCCGCCTCTTATGGATGGGATGGATGAAACGAACTCCGATGATACCGCCAAGTCTCCAACCGCATCGTCGCCGGGACGACGAAATTGTGCAGCGTCCCGGCCCCCCGCGGGTGGTCAGCGCTTTTCTTCCAGCGAGGTCACGGTCAGCGCACCATCGACCCGGTCGGCGGTGAAGCTGATCTTCTCGCCTTCGCGTGCCCGCGCCAGGATCTCGGGACCAGCCTTGAACACCATCGTCATCCCGCCCATCTGCAGATTGGGAATCTCCGCATGGCGGATGGTGAGCTTGCCCGTGCTGGTGTCGACCTTGCGGATTTCGCCATCCACTTTGGGTGCATCACCCTGCGCGTGTGCCGCCAGCGCGGTAAAACAAAGGGCCGTGGTGAGGAGGAGGGAGCGCAACATGGTCTTTCCTTTCGTGAAGTCGTCAGCGACGCAAGGTCGCTGATCCAAAAACAATGATGTAAAAAGCTGATGACAGAGGTGCTCGATAAGTCATTTTGTCAATGATGCCCTTGATGCCCTCCCGGCTTGATGACCTCCAGCGTGGCTGGCGCAGCCGGGCCGGAAGGCGCGGCCCGCCTGGTCTCGGGCATCTCGCCCTGCCATTCCCGCGCCACCGTGCCGGCCGGAGCGCGATACCAGCCGGGGTCCCGATAATCATCCCGCGCCAGGTTGCGCCGGACCTTCACGGTGCTGAACATGCCACCCATCTCGATGGGACCATACGGTCCGCGTCCGGTCATCATCGGCAGGGTGTTGTCGGGCAGGGGCATCTCCATCTCGCCCATCGATCCCCCCTTGTCACCCATGGCCATGTAGTCGGGAATGAGACGGCTGATCTTGCTGACGACCTTGGACTGGTCCACCCCGATCATGGTCGGCAGGTCATGGCCCATGGCGTTCATGGTGTGATGCGCCTTGTGGCAATGCAGGGCCCAGTCGCCTTCTTCAGTGGCATCGAACTCGATGGCCCGCATCTGGCCCACCGCAATGTCGGTGGTGACCTCGGGCCAGCGTGCGGCCGGCGGCACCCAGCCGCCATCGGTGCCGGTCACGCTGAACTCGTGGCCGTGCAGGTGCAGCGGGTGATTGGTCATGGTGAGATTGCCCACGCGGATGCGCACGCGGTCGTTCTGCCGCACCACCAGCGGGTCGATGCCGGGGAAGGCCCGGCTGTTCCAGGTCCACAGGTTGAAGTCCAGCATGGTGCTGACCTTGGGCACCGAGGCGCCCGGCGCGATGTCGTAGGCATTCATCAGGAACACGAAATCCCGATCCACCCGCATGACGCCAGGATCCTTGGGATGCGTCACCCAGAACCCCATCATGCCCATGGCCATCTGTACCATCTCGTCGGCATGCGGGTGATACATGAAGGTGCCGGCGCGTTTGGCGGTGAACTCATA
The DNA here is from genome assembly GCF_057961335.1 of Herbaspirillum sp. Her4. Taxonomy (NCBI): domain Bacteria; kingdom Pseudomonadati; phylum Pseudomonadota; class Betaproteobacteria; order Burkholderiales; family Oxalobacteraceae; genus Herbaspirillum; species Herbaspirillum sp. Her4. Next base: position 2,905,484 of record NZ_CM176330.1, read on the forward strand.
CACATAGGTCTTGCCAGGCGGGATGGCCGCTTGCGTCAGGCCCGATACGCCATCCATGCCATTGGGCAGGCGCTGTCCGTGCCAATGCACCGAGGTCGCTTCGGGCAGCTTGTTGGTCACGAAGATGCGCACCTTGTCGCCTTCCACCACCTCGATGGTCGGGCCGGGGCTCTGGCCGTTGTAGCCCCACAGTCTGGCCTTCATGCCGGGCGCGATCTCGCGCTCCACGGCTTCAGCGATCAGGTGGAATTCCTTGATGCCGTGCTTCATGCGCCAGGGCAAGGTCCAGCCATTGAGCGTGACCACCGGCTGGTAAGGGCGGCCAGTGGCGGGTTGCAGCGGGGGCTGCGTGGCGGCGCTGGTTTGCAGCGGGGCTTCAGGCAGACCGGCGGCACCGGCGCGGCTGACGGCACCAGCCGTCACCGCCAGGGCCGCGCCTTGCAGGAAGTGGCGGCGCGCTTTGTCGTTCGGGTTCATGGTTGCTTTCCTGGTTGGGGACGGCCGCCCAGCGCCTGTTGCAGGCTGGCGTCGGCGATCCAGAAATCACGCTGGGCATCGATGGCGGCATTGACCGTGGCCGCCTGTTCGCGCGCATCGGCCAGCAAGGCGAAGACGCTGATGAGCATGCCGTTGTAGCGCAGCAGATTTTCTTCGGCGATGCGCTGGCGCAGCGGCACCAGTTCATCCTGGTAGCGCCGGGCCAGCGCATAGGCATCCTGCCGCTCACGCCAGGCCAGGCGTGCCTGGGCGCGTGCATCGAGAAGAGCCGCAGCCAGCTTGTGCGCACCCTGCAGGTAGATGGCCTCAGCCTTGGCCGTGCGCGCCTCGCCCCAGTCGAAGAGCGGAATCTCCAACGAGATCTCGTAGCCGTTTTCATTGGGCTTGCCGCTCTCGGTGGTGCGCACCGCGCCCAGGTCCAGCACGTTGATGAAGCGGGTGGCGCGGGTCAGTCCCAGCGAAGCTTGCAGGCCCTCCAGTTCGGTGCGGGCGGCCTGGACGTCGAGACGCTGCTGCAGGGCTTGCTGCTCGATGTCATCGACTGCCTCCAGCTGCCTGGGCAAGGGCGGCAATTGCGCTGGCAACGCGAAATCCGGTGCCAGCCCCAGCAGGCGGGCCAGCGTTTCCTTGTGCTGCGCCGCTTGCCGGCGCGCCTGCTGCAGGCTGGCCTGCGCCTGGCCATAGAAGAACTGCTCGCGCGCACCATCGAGCTGGCTGATATTGCCCAGCCGCGCCATCTGCGCCGCCAGTTCATGCGCCGCCTCGGCCGCATCGGCCACCTGCTCCTGATACTGCAAGCCCTGCTGCGCGGCCACCGCCTGGTAGTAGGCCTGGCGCGTCTGCGCTGCGAGCGCCAGTACGCGCGCGGCCAGCGACAGGCGCACCTGCTCGAAGCGCCGCTGTTCGATGCGCGCCGCCGCCGGCAGGGTGATGAGGCGCATCAGGCCCAGTGACAGGCTGCGCTCGATCTTGAGATCGTCGCCCGCATGGGTGCGCTTGAAGGAGAAACCGGGATTGGGCAGGCGGCCGGCTTGCACCATGTCGGCCTCGGCTACGCCCAGTCCGGCGAAATCGGCCTGCAGATCCGGATTGTGGAGCAGGGCGATCTGCACCGCATCGTCGGCACTGGCCAGTCGTGCTGCGCCGCTTGCAGGATCGTGCAGCAAGGCGCGTACGCGCTCGCTGCTGGCCTGGGTCTGTTGCGGGCTGCGGTTCCAGGCCGGGGTGTGGCCCAGGCGCTGCTGGCTGGTCTGCTCGACCTGGCCGAAACCGCCATCCGGCGACAGCTGCGCACAGCCGGCCAGCAAGGCACAGGCGGCCACGGCAGCGGCCCGCCAGGGACGTGAAACTTGGGGAATCATGGAATCCTCGTCTGATGATGATCGTCACGCCACGCGCGCACTGACGTCAGCGCGCACGAGGCTCAGGCGCACGCGAAGGTGCGCAGGGCGTGATCAGGCGAGGGCAGGGGGACGGTCGGGGTTTTCCGGCAGATAGCCGACGAAGCCGGAAGCCGGCAGCGCAATGAATTCGCGCGAGGGAAGATCAGGCGCAGGCGGTGCGCTCAAGGCCACCGGCAACAGGCCACCGACGGTGCAGGCGGCGCAGAAGCTGCAGGAGGAATGCGTGTGATGTGGCTGATGTTGTGTGTCGCTGGCATCAGCAGAGGTGATCTGTGTTGCCGCACCATGATCGGCATGATGGCCTTGGTGGGCCTGCTGGTCATGATGCTGATGCTGCTCATGCTGCATCTGAGGCGCTTGCACTGCGGGCGCATGATGCTGTACCGCCTGCTGCTGCGACGGCGCGCAGGCCTGCAGCACGGCGGCGAAGCCCTGGACGGGAATCGCCAGCGCCAGCAGCCAGAGCAGGAGGAGTTTTGCGCGCAGCATCATGGGCGGCAGTATAGACCGGGGCCGTCCCTGCGATCAACCTGTACGGCCGGCCTCAGGCCGCGGCCTTGCGTTGGCGCAAGCCGCGCACCAGGCGCAGGCCGTTGAAGACCACGATCAGGCTGGCCCCCATGTCGGCAAACACCGCCATCCACAGTGAGCTCATGCCCACCAGCGCCAGCGCCAGGAACACCGCCTTGATGCCCAGCGCAATGCTGATGTTCTGCACCAGGACCGTATGGGCCTTGCGGCTCAGGCGAATGAAGTCGGGGATCTTGCGCAGGTCGTCATCCATCAGGGCCACGTCGGCCGTCTCCAGCGCGGTGTCGGTGCCGGCCGCGCCCATGGCGAAGCCGATGTCGGCCCGCGCCAGTGCCGGGGCATCGTTGATGCCGTCGCCGACCATGCCCACACCGCGCACGCCATGGCGCGCACTGAGTGCTTCGATGGCCTTGAGCTTGTCTTCCGGCAACTGGTCCCCGCGCGCATCGGCAATGCCGGTCTGGCTGGCAATGGCCTGTGCGGTATGGCTGTTGTCGCCGGTCAGCATGATGACTTCCACGCCCAGCGCGCGTAGCTCGGCCACCGCTTCCTTGCTGCTTGGACGCACGGTGTCGGCCACCGCCACCAGCAACTGCGGCTGTCCCTCGCGGCACAGCACGGTGGTGGTCTTGCCCTGCTTCTCGAAGGCTTGCAGGCGCGCCTCCAGTTCCGGGCTGCACTGGCCCAGCTCGTGCACCAGGCGGTGGTTGCCCAAGTGAAGCAGTTGTCCGCCGATGCGCCCCTGCACGCCGCGTCCGGCCAGGGCGGCAAAGTCGCTCACCTCCAGGGTGACGATGTCTTCCTGAAGCGCAATGGCGCGCGAGACCGGGTGGTCCGAGCGCGATGCCAGCGAGACCGCCAGTTGCAGCAGCGCCTGTTGATCCGCCCCGGCCTGCAGCGAGACCACATCGGTCACGGCGGGCTTGCCGAAGGTAATCGTGCCGGTCTTGTCCAGCGCCAGCGCGCGCAATTGGCGGCCTTGCTCCAGATAGACGCCGCCCTTGACCAGGATGCCATGCCGCGCCGCTGAGGCCAGTCCGCTGACGATGGTCACCGGCGTGGAGATCACCAGCGCGCAAGGGCAGGCGATCACCAGCAGAACCAGCGCCTTGTACAGCCACGGCTGGAAGGGCGCACCCATCAGCAGCGGCGGCAGCACGGCCACCAGTACCGCCATCAGCACCACCGCCGGGATGTAGTAGCGCGCGAAGTTGTCCACGAAGCGCTGGGTCGGGGCGCGCTGGCCCTGCGCCTGCTGCACGCTCTTGACGATGCGCGCCAGGGTCGAGTCGCCTTGCACCGCCGTCACGCGCATCTCGAAAGCGCCCTGTTCATTGATGGTGCCGGCAAAGACCGGGTCACCGGGCTGCTTCTGTACCGGTATGCTTTCCCCGGTGATGGGGGCCTGGTTGATGCTGGTGCTGCCTGACAGTACCAGGCCATCCAGCGGTACACGTTCCCCGGGGGCGACCCGTACAGTTTCATCCACTGTCACGGTACGGGCCGGTACAGTTGACCAGACACCGTCCGCGCCACGCCGGGTCGCCATGTCGGGCGTCATGGCCATCAGTCCGGCGATGGCGTTGCGGGCGCGGTCCAGCGACAGGGCTTCGATCATCTCGGCCAGGGTGAACAGCACGATCACCACTGCCGCTTCCGGCCACTGGCCGATGACCGCAGCGCCGATCACGGCCAGCGACATCAGGAAGTTCATGTTCAGCGAGAAGTTGCGCAGCGCGATCCAGCCCTTCTTGAGCGTGCCCAGGCCGCCCAGCAGGATGGCGGCAAGCGCCAGCGCAATCACCGGCAGGGAGCGCTCATCACCGCTGGTCCAGGCCAGCACCTCGGCCCCCAGCGCGGCTACGCCCGCCAGCCCCAGCAGCGCCCAGCGGCGCGCCGGGATGCGGTAGGCAGCGGCCTGGTCGGGGGCATCGCGGCCGGCCTCGGCATCCAGTGAATCGGACTTCACGGCCGGCAGCATGTCCAGCGCCTTCAAGGTCTCCACCAGCGGCGCGATGGAGGGCAGTTGGTGCTGCACCGTCAGCTCGCGCTGGATCAGGTTGAATTCCAGCGTGCCCACGCCGGACATCTGCGAGAGCCGTTCGCGGATCAGCTTTTCTTCGGTCGGGCAATCCATCTTCTGGATGAAGAAGACGGCTTCCTCGGTCTTGCCCTCCAGATGCGCTGCGGGGATCGGGGCAGGGGCCGCTTCATTGCTGGCGCAGGCATGGCCGGAGCAGCAGCCCTGTGCTTGTTGTGCGTGAGCATGACCATGCTCGTGCTCATGTGCGTGACCATGCGAATGGTCGTGATCGTGCTTGTGGGAATGTCCAGCCATTTGGGGCTCCTTGTGCAGCCAACAGGTTTCAGAGGTATATTAAAAACCCTGAAGTAACTACAAGGTCAAGCGAGGATCCCATGGATACATTGAAGATCGGCGAACTGGCCGCCCAGGCAGATTGCCCGGTAGAAACCATTCGTTATTACGAGAAGGAAGAGTTGCTGACCGAGCCGACACGGTCACAGTCGAATTACCGGCTCTATGGCGCGCGCCACGTGGAGCGGCTGCAATTCATCCGCCATTGCCGTTCGCTGGACATGACGCTCGATGAAGTGCGCGAACTGCTGCGCCTGCGCGACGCGCCCGAGCAGAATTGCGGCGAAGTCAACGCGCTGCTGGACAAGCACATCGGCCACGTGGCCCAGCGCATCCTGCAGTTGCAGGCCCTGCAGGAGCAATTGCACCAGCTGCGCGCCCAGTGCGAGGTGGAACAGCCGGCGCGCGACTGCGGCATCCTGCAAGGATTGGCCAGCCTGCCCGACGACATGAAGCCGGCCAATCTCGGCAGCCATGGGGGCGGCTGCCACTGAAGTCCACGTTCAGGCCGGGCGCGCCAGCCAGGCCAGCACTTCCTCGACGACTTCTTCCGGCTTTTCGCGCTGGGGAAAATGCCCGGCCCCCGGGATGAGCACGCGGCGGTAGGCGGCCCCGAAGTAGGGCTCGCGGTCTTCCGAGGTCGACGGATGATTGGCGCCATCCTCGGTGCCATGCAGCACCAGCGTGGGAACCATGATGCGCGGTGTGTCCTGCAATCGGGCTTCGAGCGCCGCATAGGCGGGATCGCCCTCGGCAAAGCCCCAGCGATGCCGGTAGGAATGCACGCAGATCTCGGCCCAGTCGGGATTGTCGAAGGAGGCGGCGGTATTGGCGAATTCGCTCTCGGCAAATTTCCAGGAAGGTGACCAGGTATTCCACATGAAGCGCGCGAAACCACGGCGGTCCTCGCGCAACTCGGCTTCGCCGCGCGGGGTGGCGAAGAACCAGTGGTACCAGTAATTGCGCGATTGCTGCAGCGACAGCCGCTGCCCCGGCGTATTGGTGCCCCAGCCCACCGAGAGGGCGATGCAATGGGCGATGCGTTCGGGGGTCTGCGAAGCGGCGATGTAAGCGGCCCGTGCACCCCAGTCGTGGCCGATGACGGAGTAGCGCTCCAGGCCCAGGGCATCGGCAAAGGCCATCAGGTCGCTGCCCAGCGCGGCCAGCTGGCCGCTGCGGGGTGTCGATTCAGAAAGGAAGCGGGTCGGGCCGTAGCCGCGCAGGTAGGGCCGGATCACGCGGTAGCCGGCCGCCCGCAGCGGACGCAGGAAGGCGTCCCAGGTGCGCACGTCGTCCGGCCAGCCATGCAGCAGGATCACGGCGGGGGCCTCTGGTGGGCCGCTGGTTTCAAAGCCGATGCGCAGTGTGTCGGTCTCGATGAAAGTCAGGTGATTGCTCTGTGGCATGTCGGACGGCCCCCCCGTGATTTGCTGTTGTTGGTACTAGCTGGATAACGTAATTTTTAGTGATATATGAAGGGTAATTATCATCGCAAGTCGGGATGCGTGCTGCGAGCCATGCATTTTTCATGCAGGTGAAGGATTTCACCGTTTTTCCAGGATCGCTTCCATCATCCACGCCGTCTGCGCAGCGCTGTCGCCACAGGATGGATGAGGCGCACCTCCGCTCAAGTGCCGTTGCAGGTTGGCCACGTGGTGTTGCTGGATGTGTTCCGGATTGGGGATGGCCAGCTCGATGCGTTCGGCCGGCGTAGTCAGCACCAGCGGCCGTTCCTCGAAGATGGAAAATTCCAGCTTGCCCGCACTGCCCGTAATCTCCACCCGGTCCGCCCGTTCAAAGCTGCCGAAGTGCCAGCTGCCGCTGCCGGTCACGCCACTCTGATAGCGCCAGCTGGCCGCCACTGCATCCCTGGCGCTGTAGATCCCTTGCTGGTTGGCGCTGGCCCCGGTCACCTGCGCCACGTCGCCGAAGAAGTGCGAGAACAGGTTCAATCCATGGCTGGCAAGATCATCGAAGTAGCCCCCCGGTGCGATGCGGGCATCGGTGCGCCAGCGGTAGCGCCCCCGCAGGTCATCCGGATGCGGGGTGCGCGCCAGTTGCCAGTGCACGTGGCGCGGCGTGCCGATGCGGCCCTCCTGCAGCCATTGGCGCAACTGCTCGAAACGCGGCAGCGAGCGCCGGTAATAGGCCACGAACAGCGGTTGTTGCGCCGCCTCGAAGGCATCGAGCATCTGCAGGCATTCGGCATGGCTGGGGGCCATCGGCTTTTCGACGCAGCAGGGTTTGCCGGCGGCGGCGACCTTCAAGGCATAGTGCAGGTGCGTATCGGGCGGGGTGGCGATGTAGACGGCATCGATGCCGGGATCGCCGATGAGCGCGTCGGCATCGTCGAACCAGCGCGGCACGCCGTGGCGCTGCGCGTAGTCGGCGGCCAGGGCGGCGTCGCGGCGCATGACGGCGGCCAGTTCGAAACCGGGCGTGCTGCGATAGGCCGGACCGCTTTTCTTTTCGGTGACGGCACCGCAGCCGATGATGCCCCAGCGCAGCACGCTCATGCCTGCGACTCCGCGTGGGCGCAGCAGTCCGGCTGCGCACCGAGGGCATCGAGAATGGGGCAGTCGGGGCGATGGTCGCCATGGCAGTCCTGCACCAGGCGTTCCAGCGTGCCCTTCATGGTCTGCAGTTCGCGGATGCGCTGCTCCAGTTCGCCAATGTGGGTCTGGGCCAGCTGCTTGACCTTGCGGCTGGAGCGCGACTGGTCCAGCCACAGCCCGATCAGGTCGCTCACCTGGGCCATGGAAAACCCCAGTTGCCGGGCCTGGCGGATGAAGCGCAGCAGGTGCACGTCGCGCTCGGCATAGACGCGGTAGCCGGCATCGGTGCGGCCGACCTTGGGGATCAGGCCCGTTTCTTCATAATGGCGAATCATCTTGGCCGAGACACCCGAGGCAGTAGCGGCTTCTCCGATATTCATGTTCACTTCTCCATTTTTGCGGGGCCATGCGGACGCCAGCGGCGCAGCAGCAGGGCATTGCTGACCACGCTCACGCTGGAAAACGCCATCGCTGCCCCGGCCAGCATCGGGTTGAGCAGGCCCAGCGCGGCCAGCGGAATCCCGACCAGGTTGTAGATGAACGCCCAGAACAGGTTCTGGCGAATCTTGCCGTAGGTGCGGCGCGAGATGTCGATGGCGTCTGCCGCCAGGCCGGGTTCGCCATGCATCAGTGTGATGCCGGCAGCCTGCATGGCCACGTCGGTGCCGGTGGACATGGCGATGCCCACATCGGCGGCAGCCAGCGCCGGGGCATCGTTGACGCCATCGCCGACCATGGCCACGACATGCGCGCCGTTGTCGCGCAGGGCAGCGACCGCTTCGGCCTTGTCGCCGGGCAGCACTTCGGCGCGCACATCCTGGATGCCCAGTGTGGCGGCCACCTGTTGTGCGGCCCCCCGGTTGTCGCCACTGAGCATGGCGGTGCGGATACCCAGCGCATGCAGGGTGGCGATGGCTTGCTGCGCGCCGGGCTTGATCTCGTCGCCGAAGGCCAGCAGGCCCAGGATGCGCACATGGCCCGCTTCACGTTCGGCCAGCCACGACAGGGTACGGCCCTGCGCCTGCAACTGGTCCGCACGCGCTTGCAGGGCCGGAGCGCTGGCTTGCAATTGCTGCATCCAGCGGCTGCTGCCCAGACAGAGTGCGCGGCCATCGACATGGCCTTCGATGCCCAGTCCGGCCACGCTGCGGACCTGGTCGGCTTGCGGGATCGAGATGTCGGTGTGTGCCGCAGCTGCCTCCAGCACGGCCCGCGCCAGCGGGTGTTCGCTGCGGGCTTGCAGGGCGGCGGCCAGGGCCAGCAAGGCATTGTCCTGTTCCTCTCCGGTGGCGTCAGCGGCGTGCAGTTCAGTCAGACGCGGACGGCCCACGGTGAGCGTGCCGGTCTTGTCGAAAGCGATCACGTCGACCCGATGCGCGATCTCCAGCGCCTGCGCATCCTTGATGAGGATGCCGTGGCGTGCTGCCACGCCGGTGCCGGCCATGATGGCCGTGGGCGTGGCCAGGCCCAGTGCGCAAGGGCAGGCGATCACCATCACCGCCACCGCATTGAGCAGGGCCTGTTGCCAGTCGCCTGCCGCCAGGCCCCAGCCGAGGAAGGTGAGGGCCGACAGCAGCAGCACCGCAGGCACGAAGACCGCGCTCACCTTGTCCACCAGGCGCTGGATCGGGGCCTTGGCCGCCTGCGCCTGTTCCACCATGCGCACGATGCGCGCCAGCATGGTTTCGGCACCGATGGCGGTGGCTTCGAAGACCAGCACCCCTTCCGCATTGATGGCACCGGCGGCCAGACGGTCGCCGGCTTGCCTGGCTTGCGGGCGGCTCTCGCCGGTCAGCAGGGCTTCATCCAGATGGCTGCGGCCCTCCTTGACGATGCCATCGACCGGGACCCGCTCGCCGGGACGTAGCACCACCAGGTCACCCACGCGCACCTGGGCCAGCGGGACCTCGATGTCTTGTCCGTCGCGGCGCACGCGGGCACGGTCGGGGCGCAGCGCATTGAGGGCGGCGATGGCGTCGGCCGTCTGGCGCTTGGCGCGGCCTTCCAGCCATTTGCCCAGTAGCACCAGGGTGATGACCACGGCCGAGCTTTCAAAATAGAGATGCGGCATGGCCATGGCGTGCTCGCCCATGTCCGGCATGCTCAGCCATTGCCAGACCGATAGCCCGTAAGCTGCACTGGTGCCCAGCGCCACCAGCAGATCCATGTTGCCCGAACGCGCGCGCAGCGCGCCCCATCCGGCGTGATAGAAACGCCAGCCCAGCCAGAACTGCACGGGCGTGGCCAGCAGCCATTGCCACAGCGGGGGCAGGCTCCAGCTGATGCCCAGCGGGGCCAGCAGCATGGGCAGCAAGAGCGGCAGCGACAGCGCGGCCGAGACGGCCACGGGCCACCAGCTTGGCAGCTGTTTCTTGGCGCTGGCCGGCGCGGCGGTTTCTTCAGGGATGTGCTGGTGCGCCTGATAGCCGGCCTTCTCGATGGCGGCAATCAGGGCAGCCGGGGCCACGGGTGCGGCCGTGGCGATGCTGGCGCGTTCGGTGGCGAGGTTGACGCTGACTTCGGTTACACCGGGGATTTTCTTGAGCGCCTTCTCCACGCGCATCACGCAGGAGGCACAGCTCATGCCTTCGATATCGAGGCTGATCTCGGCGGCGGCAGGGGAGGAAGAGGGCATGGCAACGACTCCGGAAGGATGGATCAAGGCCTGCATCATCATCCTTCCCATGATGGCAAGGTCAAGCCCGATTGTCGCATGGATGCACAATGCTGCGCTTGACCTTGCCGTGGTGGGAAGGTTTAAGCTTCCGTCATTGACTTCATTTCATGAAAGGAAACGCCATGAGCACCACCTTCACCGTCAACGACATGACCTGCAACCACTGTGCAGGCGTCATCACCAAGGCTGTCAAGGACGTGGACGCCAATGCCAAGGTCGATATTGCAGTGGCCGACAAGCGCGTGGTCATCGACAGCAGCCTGCCGGCGCAGCAGTTTGCCGAGGCCATCGAGGAAGCGGGCTATACCCCGGTCGCAGCCTGAGCAGCTACTTGCTGAGCAATCGCATCGCGCCTTCCAGCCCATCCATGGTCAGCGGGAACATCCGGTTGTTCATGAGCTGGCGGATCAGTGCGATCGATTGCCGGTATTGCCACAGGCCTTCCGGCTCGGGATTGAGCCAGACGAAATGCGGAAAGGTACTGGTGAAGCGCTGCAGCCACTCTGCACCCGCCTCCGCATTGTTGTATTCCACCGAACCGCCCGGCTGCACGATTTCGTAAGGACTCATGGTGGCATCGCCCACGAAGATGAGCTTGGTGTCCGGCGTGTACTTGCGCAGCACATCCCAGGTCGGGAAACGCTCGGCGTGGCGGCGGCGGTTGTTCTTCCACAGGTAGTCATACACGCAGTTGTGGAAGTAGAAGAATTCCATGTTCTTGAACTCGGTCCGTGCGGCCGAGAACAATTCTTCGGTGCGGGCGATATGGTCATCCATCGATCCGCCCACATCGAACAGCATCAGCACCTTGATCTTGTTCTTGCGCTCGGGCTGCATGCGGATGTCGAGGTAGCCGGCATTGCTGGCGGTGGCGCGGATGGTGTCGTCCAGCGCCAGCTCTTCGTCCAGTCCTTCACGCGCGAAGCGGCGCAGACGGCGCAGCGCCACCTTGATGTTGCGCGTGCCCAGTTCGCGTTCGCCGTCGTAGTCCTTGTATTCGCGTTCTTCCCACACCTTCACCGCGCTGCGTTGGCCGCCCTTGCCGCCGATGCGGATGCCCTCGGGGTTGAAGCCGCCGTGGCCGAAGGTAGAAACCCCGCCGGTACCGATCCACTTGCTGCCGCCTTCGTGGCGTTCCTTCTGTTCTTCCAGCAGTTGCTTGAGGCGATCCATCAGCTTGTCGTAACCGAACTTCTCGATGGCGGCCTTCTGCTCGGGCGTGAGGTCGCGCTGCAATTGCTTGACCAGCCATTCCAGCGGAATCTCCGGCCGCTTCTCGAAGATCGTTTCTATGCCCTTGAAGTAGGCTCCGAAGGCACGGTCGAACTTGTCGAAGTGCGCCTCGTCCTTCACCAGCGTGAGGCGCGAGAGAAAGTAGAACTCATCCAGCGAAGGGGAAATGACCTGCTTGTCCATCGCCTCCAGGAGGGTCAGGAATTCCTTGATCGAGGCCGGTACGCCAGCCTGTTTCACGGTGTAGAAGAAATCGATGAGCATGAATGCAATCCCGCAGCCGCCTCAGCGGCCCAGCTTGAACTGGAGATGGCGGCGCACCGTTGGCCATTCCGATTCGATGATGGAAAACACCACCGTATCGCGATAGGAGCCATCCGGCATGCGCTGGTGATTGCGCAGGATGCCGTCCTGCTTGGCCCCCAGCCGCGCAATGGCGGCACGCGACTGCTGGTTCATCCAGTGGGTGCGGAACTCTACGGCGATGCAGTGCATGTCCTCGAAGGCGTGGGTGAGCAGCATCAGCTTGCACTCGGTATTGATGCCGGTGCGCTGGGCACTGGCGGCATACCAGGTGGAGCCTATCTCCACGCGCCGGTTGGCCACGTCGGCATTCATGTAGGTCGTCATGCCGCACAGCGCGCCGGTGTCATTGCGGCGGATCACGAAGGGCAGCATGCTACCCTGCTGCTGCAGGTGCAGGCGGCGTTCGATCTCGGCACGCATGTTTTCCGGCTTGGGGATGGCGGTGTACCAGAGCTTCCACAGCTTGCCATCCGACACGGCGGCAATGAGCGCATCGTGGTGCTCGGGATGCAGCGGCTCGATCGTGGCGAACTGGCCCTTCAAGGTGATCGGCGAGAGGAATTGCATGGCGGCTCCGGTGGATGGCGGCAGGTTCAGCGGTTGTTGCGCGACATGAAGACCAGGCGCTCGAACAGGTGCACATCCTGCTCGTTCTTGAGCAGCGCGCCATGCAGGGGCGGGACCACGGCCTTGTTGTCCTGGCTGTGCAGGGCTTCTGGCGGGATGTCCTCGGCCATGAGCAGCTTGAGCCAGTCGATCAGTTCCGAGGTCGAGGGCTTCTTCTTGATGCCCGGTACCTCGCGCACCTGGTAGAAAGCGTCCAGCGCGCGCGCCAGCAGGTCGCGCTTGATGTGCGGGAAGTGCACGTCAACGATCTGCTGCATGGTCTCCTTGTCGGGGAACTTGATGTAGTGGAAGAAGCAGCGGCGCAGGAAGGCGTCCGGCAATTCCTTCTCGTTGTTGGAGGTGATGACCACCAGCGGCCGGTGTCTGGCGCGCACCAGTTCGCGCGTCTCATAGACGTAGAACTCCATGCGGTCGATTTCGCGCAGCAGGTCGTTGGGGAATTCGATGTCGGCCTTGTCGATCTCGTCGATCAGCAGCACCACCGGCTCCTCGGCCGTGAAGGCCTGCCACAGCACACCCTTGACGATGTAGTTGTGGATGTCCTTGACGCGCTCGTCGCCCAGCTGTGAATCGCGCAGGCGCGAGACCGCATCGTATTCGTACAGGCCCTGCTGGGCCTTGGTGGTGGACTTGATGTGCCACTGCAGCAGCGGGCGGCCCAGGGCGGCGGCCACTTCCTCGGCCAGCATGGTCTTGCCGGTGCCGGGCTCGCCCTTGATCAGCAGCGGACGCTGCAAGGTGAGGGCGGCATTGACCGCCAGCTTGAGGTCGTCGGTGGCAACGTAGTTGTCGCTGCCGGTGAATTTGCCTGGATGGGATGAAGCGGCGGAATGATCTGGCATGGATGCTGTCCTTGTCAGGTTGCTGTGGTTGGATTGCCGGGAAGATGCGGCATTGCAGCAGCCGCGCCGGACATTTCTTCGAGTATAAGGGAAAAGCCGGCCAAATCCGGCGCACCTGCGACGGCTTGAATTCTGCTCAATCGTTCCTATATCAAGGGCTACGCATGCAACAAACTGACAGCGCCCCAGGCGCTCACTGCCCATGAAATTTCTTTTCTTCAAGATGCTGGTGGTGTGGAGACGAATGCGTCACGGCATGCAGGCGCGTTACATGGACCGGCATGATGTCGGCCGGCAGCTGGAAGTCCTGATGCGCCGCATCGACCCGGCTGCCAGCTGGCACGAGCGGGCCAACTGGATGATCGACGTGGCTGAATGGCTGCGCCATCGCCCGGCCGTGTCGCTGCTGGACCGCCAGGCCTGGCACCAGGTGCGTCGCCAGCGGCTGGCCATCATGCTGGACTGGCTGGACCAGCACCGCGACGTGCGGCGCGCGGTCCAGAACGCGCTGCAGAAGACCCTGCGCGAAGCCACCGGCCCCGAACTTTTCTCCACCACTGGCCTGCCGCACGAACCCGGCTTCTTCGGCGAACTGAGCGAACGCCTGGCCCGGCTGATCCTGCCGCGCCACCTTTCGCCCACTGACCTCTCTTCGCTGTTCACGGCCATGTTCCCCGATCCGGACGACGCAGCCTGGCTGCTGGAGCTGGACAATGAACTGCTGCAGCGGCTGTGGAAGCTGATGGCCGATGATGGCATCTCCCACATGTACTGGCAGCAGATCGAGGAAGCCATCACCTATCTGACCACCACGGTGGTGGCCGATGGCATCAGCCCGGCCTTCCGCCAGCGGCTGGAACCCAAGATGCCCATGCGCGCCACGCCCTTCCTGGCGCTGCGGCGCGAGATGGAAGCCTGGCTGCGCGCCCAGCCGGGCGACCTCGGCGCCTTGCGCAGCGTGCGCATGCTGGTCGCAGTGTGCCATGCGCAGACCGACCGCATCTACGCGCACCTGGATGAATACGGCGTCTCGGTGAGCTTGGTGTATCGCGTCGAACGCATGCGCGCGCACTTGCAGCGCATCGGGCGGCTCATCGATGTGCGTTCCGGCGTGCCTGGTCCGGTCATCAGCCCGGCCGTGCCCGGCATGGTGGCGCCGCCGGCGGCGCTGGCCGGGGCCGGGCGCATGCAGTTGCTGCTGTGCGACCTGATCTCCGCCCACCATCACCGCGACTCGGTGCGCGGCCTGATGCGGCGCAGTTTTGCCCTGCTGGCGCGCAAGATGGTCGAGCGCAATGCCAATCACCGGGAGCAGGCCATCGCCCGCGACGGTGCCGGTTATCGCCGGGTGATGCGGGCCGGTCTGGTGGGCGGTGCGATCATCGCCGCCACGGCCCTCGTCAAGCAGAGCCTGTCGACGCTGGGCGTGGTGCACTTCGTCGATGGTGCGCTGGCTTCGCTCAACTATGCCGCCAGTTTCCTGCTCATTGCCGCGCTGGGCGGCGTGCTGGCCACGCGCCAGCCGGCCGTGACCGCACCGGCCCTGGCCTCGCGCATGGGGGACCTGGATGCGGAGGGCATGCGTGACCTGATCGCCGAATCCGGCCAGCTGCTGCGTTCGCAGTCGGCGGGTATCTTTGGCAATCTGCTGGCGGTGATTCCGGTCACCGCCGCGCTGTGTGCCCTGGGCTGGTTCGCGCTGGGCAGCCAGCCGATGCCGGCCAGCGAGGCGCGCCAGGCCATCGCTGCGCTCTCGCTGGTAGGCCCCACACCCCTGTATGCCGCGCTGACCGGCGTATTGTTGTGGCTGGCCAGTCTCGCGGCCGGGTTTGCCGACAACTGGTTCGCTCTGCGCCGGGTACGGGAAGTGGTGTCCAACCATCGCCGCCTGGTGCACGGTCTTGGCGCCATGCGCGCCCAGCGCTGCGCCGCCTGGCTGGAGCGCAACGTGGCCACCATTGCCGGTAGCCTCTCGCTGGCCGTGCTGCTGGGGCTGGCACCGGTGGTGGCGGCCTTCTTCAGCCTGCCGCTGGATATCCGCCATGTGACCTTGGCTGCTGGTACGCTCACCGCCGCAGTCTTCAGCCTCGGCTGGGAAATCCTGATGACGCCCGCCTTCTGGCTGGCTGCCGGCGGTGTGGCTGCGACGGCCCTGTTGTCGGTGGCGGTGGCCTTCGCCTGCGCACTGGCGCTGGCGCTGCGCTCGCGCGACTTGCCGCGCCGCGCCCGCAATATCGCCATGCGGGCGGTGTTGCGCCGTTTCGTCGTCCGGCCCTTGTTCTTCATTCTTCCGCAAAAAACGGATGCGGCAGTGCAGGATGACGCCGGAGAAGACGAGGACGACGACGATGACGGCCAGGGCGGCGCGCGCCAGGACAACCGGCAACCGCGCCTGGCTTCACTTGAGCCTGGGCACGATATGCACGTCCAGGCTACGCGGCATGTCGCCTAACGTTGGCATCAGCCAGATGCCATAGCGGTAATATTGCAGTGCATATAATGCGTCGATCGCCCGCCCGGCCTTGCCTGGCGGGCGATTGCGTCTGTCGGGGAGGGTTTGTGCGCAGGGATGACGCTGCCGGTTTTATTGGTTAGAATCGAAAGCGTTTTTTGCGCAAGGCAGGGGGAGTGGAGAGACAAGCTTGAGCCGAAACACCGGTTGAGCCATAGCAGAAGAGCCAAACCTGCAATACCAGGGCAATCGAACAAGCACGATAAAG
Organism: Herbaspirillum sp. Her4; assembly: GCF_057961335.1. Taxonomy (NCBI): domain Bacteria; kingdom Pseudomonadati; phylum Pseudomonadota; class Betaproteobacteria; order Burkholderiales; family Oxalobacteraceae; genus Herbaspirillum; species Herbaspirillum sp. Her4. The sequence goes on from NZ_CM176330.1 coordinate 2,921,253, forward strand.
TTTGCCGCTGGCAGCAAAAGATGCGTTTCGTCGGGTGTCCGCCGCGCCGAGGTTGAGGCGGGGCGGATGGGAAGTCCAATCACTTACCCTGCTCACATGAAAAAACACCTCGTGTTTCTTGCCTTGGCTGGCGTGCTCGGCAGCGCGTCCGCGGCCGACATCGTCGGCAATGCCAAGGCCGCTGAAAACAAAGTCTCCATGTGCATTGGTTGCCATGGCATCCCCGGCTACAAAGCCAGCTATCCCGAGGTCTACCAGGTGCCGATGCTGGGCGGGCAGTCCGCCAAGTACATCGAGAACGCGCTGCGCGCCTACCAGAAGGGGGAACGCAAGCATCCTTCGATGATGGGCGTGGCCGCCAGCCTGTCGGACCAGGACATCGCCGACCTGGCCGCCTACTATTCGCAGCAGAAGTGAGGGGAGCCACGAGATGAAGAAGAACCTGATTGCCCTGTCGCTGCTGGGTGCCGCCGCGCTGCTGTCGCAAGCGGCCAGCGCTGCTGATGTAGCCAATGGCCGTGCGCTGGTGGAGAAGTACAACTGCGCCTCCTGCCACGGCAAGGACTACAACTCGCCCATCGATCCGGGCTACCCGAAGCTGGCCGGTCAGCATGCGGACTACCTCAAGCATGCCCTGACGGCCTACCGCCGGGGCGACACCGCCATGAATGGCCGCAACAATGCCATCATGTCGGGGCAGGCCAAGCCGCTTACGGATCGCGACATCAACGATATCGCGGCTTATCTGCACAGTCTGCCGGGCAGCCTGGTGGTGCGCAAGTAAGCTGCGTCTGTTGGTTGCGTATGAAAGAAAGCCACGCCGCAAGAGAGTTGCGGTGTGGCTTTTTGTTGTGCGCGTGAAGGCTTATCCCTGCGCCCGCCGCTTGATATTCTCGATATAAGCCGCCCCATCCGGCGGCAAGCCATTGCGCTGGGCGTTCCAGATCATCTCGCCCAGGGCTTCCATGATTTCATGATGGGCATCGTGTTCCGAGCCGCGGCGCTGGGCCAGCAGCTGGAAGGCGCCACGGATGCCGGGGGGCTGGTCGATGGAGATCTGTTCCGTGATCGACAGGTGCATCGACAGGTGCAGGAAGGGATTGCTCTGGCCGCGTTCGATCGAATAGTCGGCCGCCAGCGCTTCATCCACGTCGCGCAGGGCATCGTGGTATTCCGGATGTTGCAGGATCCAGTCGCGGGCGATGGCTTCCAGGGGCGTCAGGACCTGGTTGCCCTGGTGCTTGCGGTAGGCTTCGCAGAAAAAGCGGCGGACATCGTGCTGGGACGGCGTGAACATGGCGGTGCATCAATCGGGGATAAAGCGCTATTCTACGCTGGTCTGCCGCCCGCTTCAGGAGGCCGGCCAAGGCCTGCGGCACGACAGGTCCAGATGAAGTAATATTCTTTCCCTACGACAAGCATCTGAATAATCCATCCAATGCAGTACCCGGCCGCATCGCCTTGGCGCGATGGGGGGAAACGCAAGGCCGGGCAGCGAGAAGGAAGCATGCATGTTTTTTGGCGGAAGCCTGATCCGGCCTGTGCGCCGTCCACGGACATGGACGCGGCCCTTGCTTTGTATCGCGCTGGCCCTGCTGGGCTGCTGCGCGCAGGCCGCGCTGGCGGCTCCTTCGGCGTCGGCCAAGGCGAGCATGGCCAGCGACGAGCAGCCGGCTGACGAATCCACCCTGGGCATCGGCTTTGCCGGCCCCTTGAGCGGCCCCTCCATGGGCGTGGGCCGCAGCATGCGCAATGGCGTGCAACTGGCGCTGGATGAGGCCAACCGGCGCGGTGTGGTCATCGCCGGCAAGCATTACCGGCTCAAGCTGGTGTCCCAGGATGACAGGGCTGATCCCGGCACGGCGGAGTATGTAGCACGCTATCTGGTCGGCCAGCGCGTCATCGGTGTGGTTGGCCACTGGACCAGCGGCACCAGTCTGGCAGCGGCCCCGGTCTACCATGCCGCTGGCGTGATCCAGGTGACGCCCTCGGCGATGAGCCGCAAGCTGACGGCCTTGTCTTATCCGCGCATCTTCCGCACCATTCCCAACAACGAGAGCATCGGCCGCTGGTCCGCGCGTTACGCCGTCGACAAGCTGGGCGTGCGCTCCGTGGTCACCATTGACGACCGCACGCCCTTCGGGCAGGGGCTGGCCGAGCAGTTTGCCCGCGAGGTGGAGGCGCAGGGTGGCAAGGTGCTGGCGCGCTACAACGTCAGCGACAAGACCTCTGACTTCAACGCCCCGCTGATGCAGGCGCGCAGCCTCAAGCCGGACCTGATCTTCTTCGGCGGACTGGACTGGCAGGCCGGCGTGCTGGCCAAGTCCATCCGCCGGTTGAAGCTGGAAGCGCGCCTGATGGCTTCGCCCGGGACCTTGGGTTTGCCCTTCCTGATGCGCGCCGGACCCGATGCCAATGGCGCGCTGGTCCTTGAACCCGGGCCGCCGCAGGACAAGATGCCCGGCTGGCGGCAGTTCCGCCAGCGCTACAGCGAAGCTTTCGATTCCGACATCGACCTCTATGCGGTCTTCGCCTATGAAGCGGCGCAGTCCATCCTGCTAGGCCTGCGCCAGGCCGGCAGCACCGATCCGGATGCGGTTGCCCGGGCCATGCACCGCCTGCGCTTCGAGGGCGTGAGCGGACCGGTGGCCTTCAACGAGGAAGGCGATCTGCTCAACCCGACTTTTACCCTGTATGAAGTTCAGGACCAGCGCTGGATGCCGGTCACCCGTCTGCACGGGCTTCCGCGCTAGGTCCTTCTCAGACGCCCTTGGCCGGAAGTGGCGTTTTCTGCTTGAATTCGCAGAGGTCGGCAATCAGGCAGTTCCAGCATTGCGGCTTGCGCGCGATGCAGGTGTAGCGGCCATGCAGGATCAGCCAGTGATGCGCATCCTGGCGGAATTCCGGTGCGACGAACTTGATGAGCTTGCGCTCGACTTCGTCCACATCCTTGCCCGGTGCAATGCCGGTGCGGTTGGAGACGCGGAAGATGTGCGTATCCACCGCGATGGTGGGATGGCCGAAGGCCGTGTTGAGGACCACGTTGGCGGTCTTGCGGCCGACTCCCGGCAAGGCTTCCAGCGCCTCGCGCGACTCCGGTACCTCGCCGCCGTGTTCCTCGATCAGGATGCGGCAGGTCTCGATGACGTTCTTGGCCTTGGTGCGATACAGCCCGATGGTCTGGATATAGGGCATGAGCTGGTCCACACCCATGCGGTAGATGGCCTCGGGGGTGTTGGCCACCGGATAAAGCTTGCGCGTGGCCTTGTTCACCGACACATCGGTCGCCTGGGCTGACAGCAGCACGGCGATCAGCAGCTCGAACGGCGTGGTGTATTCCAGTTCGGTAGTGGGCGTGGGGTTGGCCTGGCGCAGGCGCTCGAAGATCTCGCGGCGTTTGGTCGGATTCATGGTAGTGGGCTGTCGGGCTGGGGGCTGGCTTGTTCGGCTTGCAGTTTCTTCAGGCGCGCGCGTTCCATGGCGGCCTGGATGATGGCTTTCTTGCGGGCCAGTTCGGCTTGTTCCTCGGGCGTGCCGGCCGCGGCTGCTTCCACTTCCTTGAGCTTGGCCGCGGCCTTGGCGGCCAGGCGGGCATCGTTCTCTTCCTTCTCGCGCTGCAGGCGCAGGGTGCGCCAGTCATGTCGCGCGCGGGCGGCATCGGCTTGCTCCTGGCTCCAGGCTTTCCAGCCGGTGCGCCCCGGCGTGGCCTCGACCATGCTGATGCAATCGACCGGGCAGGGGGCCACGCACAGGTCGCAGCCGGTGCAGAGCGATTCGATCACCGTATGCATCTGCTTGGCCGCACCGGCAATCGCATCGACCGGGCAGGCCTGGATGCAGAGCGTGCAGCCGATGCAGATGGCTTCATCGATCAGCGCCAGGCGGCGTGGCTGTTCGCTGCCGTTGGCGGGATTGAGCGGGATCACCGGTTTGCCCAGCAGTTGTGCCAGCCGCGCCACGCCTTCCTGGCCACCGGGCGGGCACTGGTTATAGGAAGCAAGCCCCTCGGCCATGGCCTCGGCATAGGGACGGCAGGCCGGGTAGCCACATTTGGTGCATTGGGTTTGCGGCAGCAGGTCTTCGAGGCGGTCGGCCAGGGTGGCAGAGGCGGTGGTGGCGGATGGCGGCACGGCGGTCAGGCAATTCAACGGGACAAGGGCGCTATTATCCGGCCAAACCGCCGTCAAGTCATGCCGCAGCCACAAAGCAAAACGGCACCACCGTGGAGACGGGGTGCCGTTTAGGCTCAACGCGCTGCGTTACGCGTTGGCGCGGATGAATTCGCCGATCTTCGGGCAGACGATTTCGCGCCAGCGGCGGCCCGAGAAGATGCCGTAGTGGCCTGCCTTGGGCACCGTGAAATGCTGCTTGCGTGTCTTCGGGATGCTGCTGCACAGTTCCTGCGCCGCCTGGGTCTGGCCGGAACCGGAGATGTCATCGAGCTCGCCTTCGATGGTGAACAGCGCGACCGACTTGATGTCCTGCGGGCGCACCAGCTTGCCTTCGATTTCCCAGGTGCCACGGGCCAGGTTGAAGTCCTGGAACACCACCTTGATGGTCTCCAGGTAGAACTCGGCCGGCATGTCCAGCACGGCGTTGTACTCGTCGTAGAACTTGCGGTGCTCTTCGGCGGAGGCATCGTCGCCATCGCGCAGGTGCATGTAGAAATCCCAGTGGCTCTGGGCATGGCGGCGCGGGTTCATGGCCACGAAGCCGGCATGCTGCAGGAAGCCGGGATAGACCTTTCGGCCGAAACCGGGGTAATTGGCCGGCACGCTGTAGATCACCGTGTTTTCGAACCAGGAGAAGGGCTTCTCGGTCGCCAGGTCGTTGACGGCGGTGGGCGACTTGCGGGCATCGATGGGCCCGCCCATCATGGTCATGCTCTTGGGCAGCTTGGGATCGTTGGCGCTGGCCATGAGCGAAATGGCCGCCAGCACCGGCACGGTGGGCTGGCAGACGGAAATGACGTGCACGTCCGGGCCCAAGGTGCGGATGAAGTCCTGCACGTAATAAACATAATCGTGCAGGTGGAATTCACCGGCCTCGACCGGCACCATGCGGGCGTCGGTCCAGTCGGTGATGAAGACGTCATGTTCCTGCAGCAGCGCGCGCACGGTCTCGCGCAGCAGGGTGGAGTGGTGGCCGGACAGGGGCGCCACCACCAGCACGGTAGGCTGCTTCAAGGCGGTGCTCTGGCGCGCCGACAGGTCCTTCTTGAAATGGATCAGGCGACAGAAGGGCTTCTCTTCGACCACTTCCTCCGTGATACTGACCGGCTTGCCGTCCACGGGCACTTCGCCGATGTTGAAGAGGGGCTTCTCGTATTCCTTGGAGAGGCGATACAGCAACTCATAGCCGGCGGCGATGCGTTGCGAGAAAGGGGTGTGGGCGAGCGGGGAAACCGGGTCCGAGAACAGTTTGGCCGAGGTTTCGGCCCATTGCATCATGGGGTTCAGGAACGCGCGATTGAGTTCATGCAGTTGATAAAGCATAGCTGACCTTTATACAAGCACCGGCTGGCTTTCCCGTCCAGATGGATAACCCGGACCAGGTGCGCAGCAAGCATGTGCCACAAACGTTTGGCGACGATCATCGGCTGACAGACTTCATATTATGTCTACTCTGTCAACTTTTTCCTTGTTGCGACGCGGTAGCATAGCATGCTTTGCCTTACGCCCCGCTTGCTGGTCAGACCAGTGGTGCGGGCCCCACAGGTTTCTGCAAAAACCTTCATAAACAAAAAGCCCCCGTACCGGACGGGGGCTCTGCAGGCCGCTTGCAGCGGCACGGGTGGTCTGGCGACGGAAAATCAGTCGAAGACCGGGCTTTCCACGCCCAGGATCTTGTGCAGCTTGGGCGAGGTGGTGGTGTACTGCATGTGGATCTTCTTTTCCGGGAAGATGTAGGGCGCAGCGCCGAAGGCGGCCAGCGCGGCTTCGTGGAAGCCCGACAGGATCAGCTTCTTCTTGCCCGGATAGGTGTTGATGTCGCCCACGGCGAAGATGCCCGGGACGTTGGTCTCGAACTTCTCGGTATCCATCACCTTCAGTTGCTTGCGCTCGATCTCCAGGCCCCACTCGGCGATCGGGCCCAGCTTGGGCGACAGGCCGAAGAACACCAGCAGCATGTCCAGCGGCAGGCGGCGGGTGACACCGTCAGCGCCCGTGACCTTGACTTCGGACAGCTTGCCATCCTTGATCTCGGTGCCGGTGACCTGGCCGATGACCAGCTGCATCTCATACTGTTCGCACAGTTCCTTCATCTTGGCCACGGACGCGGGCGCGGCGCGGAATTCTTCACGGCGGTGCAGCAGGATCACCGATTCAGCCTTGCCCACGAAGTTCAGGGCCCAGTCCAGGGCGGAGTCGCCGCCGCCGCAGATGACGATGTTCTTGCCTTCGAACAGGGCAGGGTCCTTGACGCGGTAGAACACCTGCGAACCTTCGAACTGCTCGATGCCTTCGACCTTCAGGGTGCGCGGCTGGAACGAGCCCACGCCGGCCGCGATGAAGATGGTCTTGGTGATGAACTTGGTGCCGGTGGAGGTTTCGACGTCGAAACGGCCATCTTCGCGCTTGTTCACCAGGGTCACTTCCTGCCCCAGGTGGAAGGTGGGCGAGAAGGGCTCGATCTGCTTCAGCAGGTTGTCGGTCAGTTCCTGGCCGGTGCACACGGGCACGGCGGGGATGTCATAGATGGGCTTGTCCGGATACAGCTCCACGCACTGGCCGCCGACCACCGGCAGCGAATCGATCACGTGCGCCTTGATTTCCAGCAGGCCGAGTTCGAACACCTGGAACAGGCCGACCGGGCCGGCGCCGATGATGACGGCGTCGGCATCGATGACACCGTTGACTGCCGCAGTCTGGACATTGTTTTCCATGATTTTCTTGATATTCCTGTTTCAGTAGATCAGATCAGTAGAGCGGCTTTTCCCTCTGGCGCTGGGCGCTGGCTGGCGGCGGGGCCGCTGGCGGGGGAGAGGCCAGGTAAATGCGATGCGAAATGCTTGCCGAGAGCGCCACAGGACGGTAAGGCAGCGGGCAGTTCAGCCCGGCCATGAGGCTCTCAGGGGTATTGCTGGCGGCCAAATGCAAACGGCTGCGCATCTGGCGTGGCGACGAAACTGCCGGGCTGGATGCGCAACCGCCATTGTCGACCGGGACAGGCCCGGTCCACTTGATTCTCCGCAGGAATCAGCGCTGCAGGTATTGCAGCTTGTCGGTCTTGTCCTTCCATTCCTCGGCTTCCGGCAGCGGTGCCTTGGTCTTGGTGATGGAGGGCCAGCTGCGGGACAGATCGGCGTTCAGGGCGATGTATTGCTGCTGGTCGGCCGGCACGTCTTCTTCCGCGTAGATCGCATTGACCGGGCACTCGGCCACGCAGACGGCGCAGTCGATGCACTCGTCCGGGTCAATCGCGAGGAAATTGGGGCCTTCGCGGAAACAATCCACCGGGCAAACATCCACGCAATCCGTATAGCGGCAACGGACGCAGGAATCGGTGACAACGTGGGTCATAACTGTCCTATCTGTAAAATTTCTTCAAACCGATGGCTAACTGCGCCGCAATTGATGGCAATATGGCACGGTTAAAATCATGTTGCGGCTGGTCAACCTGTGGTTGAGGTGCTTGGGCCGGCATCCGGCGTCTTGTGGACGCTGTCGTGAAGGACTCTGGAAGCCTCTCATGATGCTGCTGCGCAACCCGCCGCAAAGCCTTGTATTTTAAGGTAATTCGATTTTTCCCACAAATGAGGCTTATACAGATTACGTATAAGTAAATAAACAAGCTCGCGATAAGCCCAGCCGCCGCCAGGGTCTTGTGGCCTGCGGTTCCAGCCCATGGAGCCAGGTCCGCCGGCATGGCGCCGCTTGTCGCACATCACCAGAAGGAAGTCCCGGCGTGAACGCTGCAGGCCCCCAGTCCTCCCCCCGATTCCGTCTTTCGCTGCTGCCGGCCTTGCTCGGTGCGCTGGCCGTCGCCGTTTCCCTTGTGCTGCCCTTGAGTGCTGGTGCTGTCGAGCCGATCCGTATCGGCGAGATCAACAGCCAGGGGCGGGCGTCCACTGCCGGACAGGCCTATCGCAACGGACTGTCGCTGGCACTGGAACAGATCAACGAGTCCGGCGGCATCCATGGCCGTCCCTTGCAGCTCATCAGCCGCGACGACCAGGGCGATGCCGACCAGGCCGCCCGCAATGCCCGCGAACTGGTCAGCAAGGAGCATGTGGAGGTGCTGACCGGCACCATGCTCTCCGATGTGGCCCTGGCCGTGGCGCGCGAAGCCGCGCGCAGCAAGACCGTGCTGGTGGTGGGCGATGCCCTGTCCGATGCGGTCACGCTGGACAAGGGCAATCGCTACACCTTCCGCGTGCGTCCCTCGACCTACATGCTGGCCGCGATGCTGGCCGAGCAGGCTGCACGCATGCCCGGGCGGCGCTGGGCCATGGTGGCGCCCAACTATGAATATGGCCAGAGCGCCGTAGCCAGTTTCAAGATGCTGTTGAAGCAGGCGCGTCCGGATGTGGAGTTCGTCAGCGACCAGTGGCCGGCCATGGGCAAGATCAAGGCCGACGATGTGGCGCGGGCGATCCGCCAGTCGCGTCCGGACGCCATCTTCAATGCCACCTTCGGCGAGGACCTGCAGAAGTTCGTGCAGGCCGGCAATCGCCAGCAGTTGTTTGCCGGCGTGCGGGTGGTGTCGATGAGCTCGGCCGGTGCGCAGAGCCTCGATCCCAGCCAGAGTGAAGCCATTCGCGACTGGGTGGCCGTAGGTTACCCGTGGGACCAGATCAATACGCCGGAGCACCAGCGCTTCCTGGAAGCCTATCTCAAGAAATTCAGCGAACGTCCGCAACTGTCGGCGGTGCTGGGTTACAGCACCATGATGGCCATTGCCGGCGGCCTGAAGAAGAGCGAAGGCGGGGATGGCGAAGTGCTGCTGGAATCCCTGCGTGGCCTGCATTGGTCCTCGCCGCTGGGTGAGTTGAGCTTCCGCGCGCTGGATCAGCAATCCACGATGGGTGCCTTCATCGGCCTGGTCTCCCAGAAGGATGGACGCAGCACCATGCGCGAATGGCGCTACCTCGATGGTACGGCCTACCTGCCGCCGCCGACCTATGTGCGTGGACGCCGTCCGGCTTCAGCGGGCAAGTGATCCGGTCTTTCGCCGCCCTCGGCCCTGTCAAAGCCCCCTCATGGCAGGGGGCTTTGCTTTGTGCGATCTCGGTTAAGATAGCGGTCGCGACGCTTCAGGGCGTGGCCAACGCATGATGCGGCGCGCTCCGGGGCAGCCCTCATGCACGTGGACCATCAACATGGCAGCATGCGGCATGTCCGCATCCGGACTTCATGATCATCACATCCTTACTCGACACTGACCTGTACAAATTCACGATGATGCAGGTGGTCCTGCATCACTTCCCCGGCGCGCAGGTCGAATACAAGTTCAAATGCCGCAACGAGCACATCGACCTGACACCCTATGTCGACGAGATCCGTGCCGAGATTGCCGCGCTGTGCCGCCTGCGTTTCAAGGAAGATGAACTGAATTACCTGCGCGGCCTGCGCTTCATCAAGAGCGACTTCGTCGACTTCCTCGACCTGTTCCACCTGAACGAAAAATACATCACGGTCCAGCCTGATCCGGCCGGCAATGGCGAGATCGAGATCCAGGTGAAGGGGCCGTGGCTGCACACCATCATGTTCGAAGTGCCGGTGCTGGCCATCGTCAATGAAGTGTATTTCCGCGCGACCCAGCGCTCGCCCGATCTGGAAGAGGGCAGGGCGCGCCTGCGCAAGAAGATGTCGGTCATCACCGATGATGCCGAACTGGCCGGCTGCAAGATCGCCGATTACGGCACGCGCCGCCGCTTCTCGCGCAGCTGGCATGCCGAGGTCATCGACGAGATGAAGCAGCATATGGGGGACCACTTCGCCGGTACCTCCAACGTGATGTACGCCATGCAGCATGACCTGACCCCGCTGGGCACCATGGCGCATGAATACCTGCAGGCCTGTCAGGCGCTCGGTCCGCGCCTGCGTGATTCGCAGACGTTCGCCTTTGAGATGTGGGCGCGCGAGTATCGCGGCGACCTGGGCATCACGCTCTCGGACGTTTATGGCATGGATGCCTTCCTGCGCGACTACGACATGTATTTCTGCAAGCTCTTCGACGGCGCGCGCCATGATTCCGGCGATCCGTTTGAGTGGGGCGAGCGCCTGATCCAGCATTACCGTGACAACCGTGTCGATCCGTCCAGCAAGGTGCTGGTGTTCTCCGACAGCCTGGACTTCGACAAGGTGCGTGCGCTCTACCTGCGCTTCAAGGATCGCGCCAAGGTGGCCTTCGGCGTGGGTACCAATCTCACCAATGACCTGGGCTACACGCCCCTGCAGGTGGTCATGAAGATGGTCCGCTGCAATGGCCAGCCGGTGGCCAAGCTGTCCGATACGCCTTCCAAGAACATGTGCGATGACCCGGCCTATGTGAATTATCTGCGCCAGGTGTTCCAGATCAAGGCCTGACCGGAGACGGAGTGATGCGGCATCGGGGAGGCGGGGCTTGAAGAAGCCGATGTTGTTCCGTCGGGTACGGACGCTGCGGTTGAGCCGCAAGATTAGCCATCGGGGCTTCCCGCGCCTGTTCATGCTGCTGCTCATCACGCTCGCCGCCAGTCTCGGATTGCTCGCCTCGGCATGGATGCTGCGGCATGGCTGGCGCAACATGGGGCTGCGCTATGGGCTGGCCTGCCTGGTGGCGTATCCGGGTTTCCTGTTGATGCTGTCGATATGGCTATGGCTGCTGCGCCGTGGCGACCGGTGCAGGGCGCTGGCCGGGACCGGGGTGGCGGCCAGCGCGGGCGCGCAGTTCGCGTCAGGCGTGCAGCCGGAGCAGGACGGGCGCAACCGCCGCAATGACGGCTCCGGAATCGACGCCGGTTTCGTCGGCGATATACCCCTCAATATTTCTCTGTCCAAGTCTGCGCAACAGTGGCAGGGCGGTGGTGGCAGCTTCGACGGCGGCGGGGCCAGCGCCAATGTGGATTTCAGTCTTGCTGACGGGGGCGATGCGGCGGGCCTGGCGGACGGCATCGATCTGGGCGAAGCACTGGGCTTGTTGATCTTCGCAGTGTCGGTGGTCTCGCTTATCGCTGCCGCGCTGTATTCCGTCGTCACCATGCTGGGCATGGCCCCCGTGCTGTTTTCCGAACTGATCTTCGACGCATTGCTGGCGGCCGGGCTGTATCGGCGCTTCGGCTACCGTACCGATCGCCACTGGCTGGAGACGGCCGTGCAGCGCACCTGGCGACCCTTCCTCGCGGTCCTGTTGCTGGTGAGCGCGAGCGGACTGTTGCTGTCCTTGATATGGCCCGATGCAGTCACGCTTGGTGAGGTGTGGAGCCAGCTGCGCAGTTGACGCAGGGGCATGCATACTTGAAATTTTTTCGCATGCCCGGCTTTCGCTTCGGACGCGCTCGCGTGGCTGGTATAGTGTGGCTCCCTCTGGCCGCAGATTCTCGCGTGACGGCCACCACCTCTATTTGCCATCAGGACCTTCATTTGCAGATCAGAGCTCTCACAATTCGTCTCTCCGCAATCCTGGCATCGATGCTGCCCGCCGTTTCCCAAGCCGCCGATCTGGACGGTGCCGGACTGTCCCTGGCCTGGGCCTTGCCGTTCGCGGGCGTTCTGCTGTCCATTGCCGTACTGCCGCTGCTGGCCCCGGCCATGTGGCATCACCATTTCGGCAAGATCGCCGGTGCCTGGGCGCTGGCCTTCCTGCTGCCGTTTGCGGCCCTGCATGGTGCGCATGCGGCCCTGGCCATCAGCGTGCATGCGCTGGTGGCGGAATATCTTCCCTTCATCATCCTGCTGACCGCGCTCTTCACCGTGGCCGGTGGCATCTGCGTACGCGGCAACCTGCATGGCACGCCCGCACTCAATACCGGACTGCTGGCACTGGGCACCTTGCTGGCCAGCGTCATGGGCACGACCGGTGCGGCCATGCTGTTGATCCGCCCGCTCATCCGCGCCAACGATGACCGCAAGCACACGGTCCACGTCGTGGTGTTCTTCATCTTCCTCGTTGCCAATGCGGGCGGCTCACTGACGCCGCTGGGCGATCCGCCGTTGTTCCTGGGCTTCCTCAAGGGCGTGGATTTCTTCTGGACCGCGCGCCATCTGCTGGGTCCGATGGCCTTCCTGTGCGGTGCGTTGCTGCTGATCTTCTATCTGCTGGATCGCCATTTCTATCTCAACCACGAAGAGCGCCGCCCGCTCGATCCCACGCCGGACTCGGCGCTGCGGCTGGAAGGCAAGTTCAATTTCCTGCTGCTGGGCGCAGTGGTCGGTCTGGTACTGATGAGCGGCTTGTGGAAACCTGGCGTGGCGACCGAGGTGCTGGGCACGCCGCTGGAATGGCAGAACCTGCTGCGCGATGGCGCGCTGCTGGGCGTGATCCTGCTGTCGCTGTGGCTCACGCCAACATCTGCCCGCGCTGGCAATGACTTCGGCTGGGGGCCCATGCTGGAAGTGGGCAAGCTTTTTGCCGCCATCTTCCTGACCATCGCCCCGGTGATCGCCATGCTGCGGGCGGGCGAGCAGGGCGCGTTTGCCGCCGTGGTGCACGCCGTGACCGGGCCGGACGGCAAACCGGACGACGTGATGTATTTCTGGATGACAGGCGTGCTGTCTTCCTTCCTCGACAATGCGCCGACCTATCTGGTGTTCTTCAACACTGCCTCCGGCGATGCGCGGGAACTGATGGGGCCGCTGGCCTCGACGCTGGCGGCCATCTCCGCCGGTGCCGTCTTCATGGGGGCCAACAGCTATATCGGCAATGCGCCCAACATGATGGTCAAGGCCATCGCCGAGGAGCGCGGCATTCGCATGCCCAGCTTCTTCGGCTACATGGCGTGGTCGGTGGGCATTCTGGTGCCGCTGTTCATCGTCATGAGCTTCCTGTTCTTCTGAGTGCTACCGCCGCTTTCTTCCGATAACGAAACCGAGACCACGAGACCCGCATGAAACCCAAGATCTTCGTCGCCCGCGCCGTCTTCCCTGAAGTTCTGGCCCGCCTGGAGCAGCATTTCGAGGTCGAATCCAACCAGGATGACCGCATCTACAGCGCCGATGAGCTGCTGGCCAAGGCCAATGGCAAGGATGGCCTCTTCACCACCCCGAGCGAGCCGGTCACGGCCGCGCTGTTCGCCGCCAATCCGCAACTGAAGGCGGTCTGCAACATGGCCGTGGGCTACAACAACATCGATGTTGCTGCCGCTACAAAAGCCGGCGTCATGGCCACCAACACGCCCGACGTGCTCAATGAAACCACCGCCGACTTCGGCTGGGCCCTGATGATGGCGGCTGCGCGCCGCATCACCGAATCCGAGCACTTCCTGCGTGCCGGCAAGTGGAAGAAGTGGAGCTACGACAGCTTCGTCGGCCCGGACATCCATGGGGCCACCCTGGGCATCATCGGCATGGGCCGCATCGGCCAGGCGATCGCCCGCCGTTCGCTGGGCTTCGACATGCAGGTGCTGTACCACAACCGTTCGCGCCTGGCACCCGAGCTGGAAGCGCGCGCCAACAACGCCCGCTACGTCAGCAAGGAAGAGCTGCTGCAACAGGCCGACCACGTCGTGCTGGTATTGCCTTACTCAAAGGACACGCACCACACCATTGCCGCCCCGGAGCTGGCGCTGATGAAACCGACCGCCACGCTCACCAACATTGCGCGCGGCGGCATCGTCGATGATGCAGCGCTGATCGCCGCCCTGCGTGAAGGCCGTATCGCGGCCGCCGGGGTGGATGTGTTCGAGAATGAACCGTCGTTCAAGCCGGAATTCCTCGACCTGAGCAACGTCGTGCTGACGCCGCATATCGCCAGCGCCTCCACGCCCACGCGCCTGGCCATGGCCAACTGTGCAGCTGACAACCTGATCGCGGCGCTGTCGGGCCAGCGTCCGCCCAACCTGCTCAACCCGGACGTGGCGGCGCGCTGATCGGCCGCTCCTGCCGGAGCATCAAACAAAACGGGCGCACCTGAGACCAGGTGCGCCCGTTTCTTCATCGGCAGGCGGCGGGCATCCGGGGATGCCGCCGTCATGCCTGCATCAACCCTTCAGTTCATTGAAGATGTCGATGTATTCCTGCTGCGCTTCGGCTTGTGGCTTGCCCTTGAGGGCGGCCCAGGCGTCGAACTTGGCGCGGGCCACGAAGTCGGTCATGCCGGGGCGCTCGCCCTGCACGTCGCCGTTGCTGCCCTGCTTGTAGAGGCCATACATCTTCAGCAGGGTCATGTTGTCGGGACGCTCGGGCAGGCTCTTGGATTCTGCCACGGCGGCTTCGAACTGTTCTTGCAGGGTGCTCATGTCTCTCCTCCCTCGGGCTCAGACGGCCAGCAGTTCGACTTCGAAGATCAGGGTGGCATTCGGGGGGATCACGCCGCCTGCGCCACGGGCACCATAGCCCAGGCCTGCCGGGATGATCAGCTTGCGGGTGCCGCCGACCTTCATGCCTTGCACGCCTTCATCCCAGCCCTTGATGACGTGGCCAGCGCCCAGCGGGAAGGCGAACGGATCATTGCGGTCCTTGCTGGAATCGAACTTGCTGCCGGCGGTGCCGTCCGTGTTCTGCAGCCAGCCGGTGTAATGCACGGTGACGTGGCTGCCGGCCTTGGCTTCATCGCCAGCGCCAACGTTGATTTCTTCATATTGCAGCCCGGAAGCTGTGGTGATGATGGACATCGGTTTCCTTTCGGTGAGGGGATGGGTTGGCGGCCGCATGGCCAGATTCCTGACGACTGCTGACCATGCAAAATGCTTCATGGAAACATTGCGTGTGCCAGACCGTGCATCAGGCGTCGCAGGTGCGCTGCGACTGGTGTTCAGGCCGCCCCGGTGGCGTCATGCGACCGGATCGGCAGGCAGTGTAAACCAAAAATCTAGAAATTTTTCATATTGCTTCAGTGGGCTGTCAGCGGGATCGTTGCAGCGAGCGTTAAGAGCCGAGGACGTGCTCCAGGGGCTGCTCTGGCACGATAGATCAGGCATTTTTGAGTAAAGTTCTTCATGTTGCGTCGATTCAGCCAACTCTTATCCCTTTCCCTTCGCGCCGCCTGTGTCTCGGCCGTGCTGGCCTGTATGGCCGCCCCGGCCCATGCCAACGTCGTCGTGGTACTCAACTCCGGTGACGCTTCGGTATCGCTGCTGGACGAAACCGGCGAGAAGGAGTTGTCGACCTTCTCGGTGGGCAAGGAGCCGCACCACCTGATGGCCACGCCGGACAACAAGTCCTTGATCGTGGCCAGCGCCACCGGCAACCAGTTGCTCTTCCTCGATCCCAAGACCGGTGCCGTGCAGCGCAAGCTGCGCGACATCATCGATCCCTACCAGATCGGCTTCACGCCCGACCAGAAGTGGTTCGTTGCCACCGGCCTGCGTCTGGACCGGGTCGATGTCTACAGCTATGACGGCCAGGACCTGAAGCTGTCCAAGCGCATCCCGCTGGCCAAGACCCCCAGCCACATCGCCTTCGACAACGCCAGCACCACCGCCTTCATCACCCAGCAGGGCAGCGACCAGATCAGCGCCATCGACCTCGCCACCCAGCAGGTCAAGTGGACCATGCCGGTAGGCAAGCTGCCGGCCGGCATCATCATGACCCCCGACAACAAGTACCTGATGGTCGGCATCATGGGCAGCGACTACGTCGAAGTGATCGACTGGCGCACCCAGAAGATGGTCAAGAAGATCAAGACCGGCATCGGTGCCCACAACTTCCGTGGTCAGGGCGACAAACGCTACGTCTACGTCTCCAACCGCGTGGCCAACACCATCAGCGTGGTCGATATGACCACTTTGGAAAATGTCGGCACCATCAAGGTCCCCGGCGGCCCGGACTGCATGGAAGTGACCGCCGATGGCAAGACCATGTGGGCCACCCTGCGCTGGAGCAAGAAGGTCGCCGTGATCGACCTAGAAACCCGCTCGGTGACCAAGGTGATTCCGGTCGGCCGCTCGCCGCACGGCATCTACCTGTACAACCGCGCGCCGGATCTGTAATGACGGACGCATCGTGGAGGACCTGCCGATGACGTTGCGTCCTTTGAAGCCCTCCCTGCGCGGCCTGTGCCTGTTCGCCATCCTGGCGGCCGGCCAGGCCGTTGCGCAACCGGCGGCGCCGGAAGCATCCGCCTGCAAGGGCAGGATCTACCTCACCTTCGATACCGGCAGCCAGTCCCAGGCCGAACTCATCGAACAGACCCTGCAGCGCCACCACATCAAGGCTACTTTCTTCCTCGCCAACGAGAAGACCATCCACGGCGACTATTCCCTCGATCCTGCCTGGGCACCGCTGTGGAAGCGGCTGGTGGCCGAGGGGCACGCCTTCGGCACCCATACCTTCGACCACGTCTACGTGGTGCGCGACCTGCCCGAGGGCAAGATCGAGGTACGTCCGCAGTTCGGGGCGCAAGCCGGCAAGAAGCTGCAATGGACGCCGGCCCAGTATTGCGAGGAAATGAAGCGTGTCGATCAACGCTTCCAGCAACTGACCGGCCACAAGCTTGATCCGCTCTGGCGTGCGCCCGGTGGCCGACTGACCCACAACCTGCTCAAGGCCGGCGAAGCCTGCGGCTATGCCCATGTGGCCTGGGCCCCCGCCGGTTTCTCGGGCGATGAACTGCCCAGCGACAAATTCCCCAACGAGATGCTGTTGAAGAAAGCCCTCGACGGCCTCAAGGATGGTGATATCTTCCTGGCCCATATGGGTATCTGGTCGCGCCAGGATCCGTGGGCGCCAGCCGTGCTGGAGCCGCTCATCAGCGGGCTGGAGCAGAAGGGGTTCTGCTTTGCCACGCTGCGCGAGCATCCGTCCTACCGCCACCTGTTCGCTGCCGGGAAGGAACACTGATCCCGGACACCAGTCCAAACCGGCGCCGGCCCAGGGGAGGGGAGCTGCCGCCGCCATCGTCACACCGAATCAACGCTATCCATGATCCAGACCATTTCCGACCTCTTTGCCACCGTCCAGGGCTGGCTCTTCGAAACACTGGTGCAACCACTGGTGTTCTTCATCGGCATGGGGGAATTCGTCGAAGAAGCTTTCACCGGCACTGAATTCGTCCTGGTAGGCATCTGTGAGCTGGTGATCCTGTTCCTGATCCTGCGCCCGCTGGAGTCTGCCATCCCGGTGCATCCCATCACCGACCCGCGCGCCCGCTGGAACGATTTCATCTACACCGTGCTGCAGCGTCTGGGCATCATCCCCATCATCGCCTTCCTGCTGCTCGATCCGGCGCTGTCGTATCTTTCCGAAGCCCTGCACCTGGAAGGCTGGGGCACCTTCAACCTCGACCAGGTCTGGCCCGGCGTGACCGACCGCGCGCTGGTGAGCTTCCTGCTCTACATGGTGGTGCTGGACCTGTGTGAATACATCTACCACTGGGCCCAGCACAACGTTCGCTGGATGTGGGCGCTGCACAGCCTGCACCACAGCCAGCAGAACATGAACCTGTGGAGCGACGACCGCAACCACATGCTGGACAACCTGGTGCACGACATCATCTTCGGCCTGATTGCCGTCCTGATCGGCGTGGAGCCCTCGCAATACATCCTGCTGGTGTCGCTCTCGCGCATGCTGCAAAGCCTGCAGCATGCCAACGTGCGCATCCACTTCGGCCGCCTGGGCGAATACCTGCTGGTGTCGCCGCGCTTTCACCGGACCCATCACGCCATCGGGCTGGGCCATGAAAGCCGGGGTCGCAATTCGCTGGGCGGACACAACTTCGCGGTGCTGTTCCCGATCTGGGATGTGCTCTTCCGCACGGCCCACTTCAGCCAGGGCTTCGCCATGACCGGCGTGCGCGACCAGCTGCCACCGCCGGCCGGCAAGGGACGCGACTATGGACGCGGCTTCTGGGCGCAGCAATGGCTGGGTTTGAAACGCCTGGTCGAATTCACCCGCAGGAAGCCCCGCTGATGCGCCTGTTCATCGCTTCCTTCGGGCGTGCCCTGCTGGCGCAATTGCATATCCGCATGTTGTGGCTGACAGTGCTGCCCTTCGTCGTGTCGCTGGGCTTGTGGGCGGTCTGCCTGTGGCTGGGGTTGCAACCCATCATCGACTGGCTGCAGGGCTACTTCGTCTCTCACGGCATGTTCGGCGAGATCGGCGGCATGCTGGCCTGGTTTGGCATGGGTGCGCTCAAGACGGTACTGGTGCCCTTGCTGGCCATGTGGACCCTGCTGCCGCTGATGATCCTGACGGCGCTGGTGTTCGTCGGCCTGTTCACCATCCCGGCCATCGCCCGCCACATCGGCACCCGCCACTATCCCATGCTGGACAAGCGCCACGGCGGCAGCGTGGCCGGCAGCCTGTGGACCTCGCTGTGGTGCTTCGCCGTCTTCACGGTGCTGTGGCTGGCCACGATCTGGGTATTCCTGATCCCGCCCCTGGCCTTCGTCATTCACTCGCTGCTGTGGGGCTGGCTGACCTATCGCGTGATGGCCTATGACACCCTGGCCGACTACGCCAGCACCGAAGAACGGCGTGCCGTCCTGCACCTGCATCGCTGGCCGCTGCTGGCCGTGGGTACCATCGCCGGTGCGCTCGGTGCGGCACCGACGCTGCTGTGGCTGGGCGGGGTGCTGTCGGTGATCCTGCTGCCGGCGCTGGCGGCGGTGGCGATCTGGCTGTATGTAGTCGTATTTGTCTTCACCGGCTTGTGGTTCCAGTTCTATTGCCTGGAAGCGCTGCTGCGTTATCGCAGCGGCCAGGCACCCGATGGTCTGGCCGACACCAACGTCATAGACGTGACGCCACGTTGACGCCGGTTTGATGGTCCCTGCCCGAGACGAACCCGGGGCAGGGCAATCCGTCCCCGGCCCGAATCGGGCATAATCGCCGCAGTGTTTCATCAACCTATCGGGCAGACAGACTCATGGCATTCGGACTCATCATCATCGGCGACGAGATCCTCTCGGGCCGCCGCATCGACAAGCATTTCCCCAAGGTCTTGGAGCTGCTCAGCCAGCGCGGACTGCAACTGTCCTGGGCCGAGTACGTCGGCGACGACCCCGAACGCATCACCGCCACCCTCAAGCGCACTCTTGCCACCGGCGACGTGGTGTTCTGCACCGGCGGCATCGGCGCCACCCCTGACGACCACACCCGCCAGTGCGCAGCCGCTGCACTGGGCGTGCCGGTGGTGCTGCATCCCGAGGCCAAGGAAAAGATCCAGGAGCGCATCGCCGACATGGCCCGCGAAGCCGGCGCCACCCCCGACTTCAACGCAGCGGACAATCTGCACCGCCTCAAGATGGGCGAATTTCCGCAGGGCGCCTCCATCATCCCCAACCCCTACAACAAGATCCCCGGTTTCTGGCTCAAGAACACCAGCGGCACCGGCGCGCATTACTTTGCGCCGGGCTTCCCGGTGATGGCCTGGCCGATGTTCGAATGGGTGCTGGAGACCCATTACGCCGACCAGTTCCACCGCCAGGCCTGGGCCGAGCGCTCCATGCTGGTGTTCGAGGCAATGGAGTCGACCCTGACCCCGCTGATGGAAGCCATCGAAGCGCAATTCCCGCTGGTGAAGGTGTTCAGCCTGCCGCACGTGGGCGACGACAAGACCCGCCGCCACATCGACCTGGGCGTCAAGGGTGACCCCGCCCAGGTCGAACCTGCGTTCGAGAAAATGCAGGAAGGCCTGCGCGCGCTGCACGCCGAGTATCAGATCAGCAACTGAGGCCGCTGCTGGCGTTGGCGCAGGTCAAAAAAAATGCCCCGGCAAGACCGGGGCATTCGTTTCTGCGGGAGAACCCGGAGATTACTTCTTGGCAGCGCGAGTCACCTTGGCACCAGCCTGGGACATCTGGTCCACGGCGTTGGTCACGTTGGCTTCCAGGACTTCAGCGGCTTGCTTGGCGTTCTTGGTGAACTGCTCGTAGCCAGCGCTCATGTTGCCGATGGCCGACTTGAACATCGAAATGGCCTGCTCGGAACCGGCGGGGGCGTTCTTGGCGGCTTCGTCGATCATCGCCACGACCTTGCGGTTGACTTCGGCGATCTGGGCTTCGGCAGCCTTGGTCAGTTCAGCCTGGGTGCTGGAGAAGATGCCGCTCAGGTGACGGCCGTAGGCCACCGACTTTTCCAGCGTCGGCTGGGCGTGCGAGCTGGTCAGGGTGAAGAATTCCTGCGGGTCCTTGGCCGAGAACAGCTTTTGCGCAGCAGCCTGGGTTTCTTCGAGCGAGGACTTGGCAGCCTTCAGGTTCAGGTCCACCAGTTTTTCCACGCCTTCAAAGGTCTTGCTGGCCAGCTGGTTGAACAGGGCGATTTGCGCTTCAGCGTTGGCTTTGGCAGCGGCGGAAAATTGCTCGGTGTAGGTCGTCATGTTGAAACATCCTTCTCGTTGATGGGTTGATGGACAAGGCAGCGACAGTGATTGCTTACGGACCGATCAGTGTTGACAGGTGGATCTCCGATGTAATTTCTTCTTTGAATATGATGCGATGCACAAGGCGGATTCTAGTTCAATCGTGCATAAAGTCAAACGTTTCAATGCACGGGAATCATAAAAAGCGCTTCAAAATTGATCCAAGTCTAATCAAGGACTTAGCGCTGTTTTGGGAATTTTCTGAAAAGAGATGTCATTCCGGATGAGCTTTTGCATTGCAGCATCAAAAGCAGTTATCGTTGCGGGTCGCGCAATCGTTTGCGCTGCGCAGCAAAGCGTTTTGTTGCAATGCGGCAATCATTTCAACGTAATGGAAAATCAATGTGAAAGCGTACTACAGTGATCACTTCGTTTTACCCCTGCCACCGGGCCACCGCTTCCCGATGGTGAAGTACCGGATGATCCGGGAGGGGGCTGCGGCTGCCGTGCCGGATCTGGACTTTCACGAGGCTCAGCCCGCCAGCGACGGCGAACTGGCGCTGGCCCACCATCCGGACTATATCGCCCGCGCCAGTTCCGGCCAACTGACCGCCGCCGAACAGCGCGAGATCGGCTTCCCTTGGTCGCCGCAGATGGTAGAACGCTCGCGCCGCTCTTCCGGTGCCACCATTGCCGCCTGCCGCGCCGCCTTTAGCGAGGGAATCGCGATTAACCTGGCCGGCGGTACGCATCACGCCTACGCCGATCATGGTGCAGGTTTTTGCGTCTTCAACGACGCCGCCATCGCGGCCCGGCTGATGCAGGCGGAACGCCGTGCGGCGCGGGTGGCCATCGTCGATCTGGATGTGCATCAGGGCAACGGCACCGCTTCCATCCTGGCGCGTGATGATTCAGTGTTCACCTTGTCGCTGCACGGAGAGAACAATTATCCTTTCGAGAAAGAGCAGAGCGACCTCGACGTGGCCTTGCCAGATGGCGTGGGGGATGCCGATTACCTGCAAGCTCTGCGCGACGCCATGCACACCCTGCAGCAGCGTTTCGCCCCGCAGTTGCTGATCTATCTGGCCGGGGCCGACCCGCATGAGGGCGACCGCCTGGGCAAGATGAAGCTGACCCTGGGCGGACTGGCGGCCCGCGACGAGACGGTCTTTGGCTACGCCCGCGAGCATAAAATCCCGGTTGCGGTTACGATGGCGGGCGGTTACGGACGAGATATCGAACAGACCGTCGCCGTACACATACAAACGATAAGACTCGCCAGCCTCCACGCTGCCCGCTGGAGCGCACGATGAGATGACCCGGGCAGCACCCCCGTGCGCCCGCTGATGGAAAAGAAATGATGCAATCCGCCGCCGGTGCCCGCCGGCCTCGCCAGCTCCTGATGAGCCTGGTGCCTTTGTTGTTCGTGCTGATCTGGAGTACCGGATTCATCGTGGCCAAGTTCGGCCTGCCGTATGCGCCGCCGTTGACGTTCCTGCTGCTGCGCTTCACCGGGGTGCTGGTGGTCCTGCTGCCGCTGGTCCTGTTGTTCCGCGCCCCGTGGCCGCACGGCCGCATCCGCCATGTCGCGGTGGCCGGTGTCCTGCTGCAGGCAGGTTACCTGGCCGGGGTCTGGTGCGCCATCAAGATCGGCATGCCGGCCGGCTTGTCGGCCCTGATCGTCGGGCTGCAACCCATCCTCACAGCCTTCGCCGCCCCCTTGCTGGGCGAGTCGGTGAAGGGCCGGCAGTGGATTGGCCTGGCGCTGGGCTTGTGCGGGGTAGGGCTGGTGGTGGCCAACAAGATTTCACTGATTGGCCTGTCCACTGCCAGCATCGCGCTGTGCGTCTTTGCCTTGCTGTGCATCACGGCCGGTACGCTGTACCAGAAGCGTTATTGCGCCCACTTCGATTTGCGCACCGGCACGGCGATCCAGTTCATGGCTTCCATCGTCGTCGTCTTGCCCTTTGCCGTGGCCGTCGAAGGACTGGACTGGCAGTTGAGCAACGTCCATTGGACACCGCAATTCATCGGCGCACTGCTGTGGTCGGTGCTGGCGCTGTCGATTGGCGCGATCTTCCTGCTGTTTGCGCTGATCCGGCGCAGCGCTGCCACCAGCGTCACCAGTCTGCTGTACCTGACGCCGCCGACCACGGCCGTCATGGCCTGGCTGATGTTTGGTGAAGCGTTCAGCCTCATCGGTGCGCTGGGCATGCTGGTGGGTGTGATCGGCGTGGCCTTCGTGGTGCGCAAGTAATCCATTGCGGTGTGGTGACGTTCTTCAGCCGGGCGTCATCGCGCCCGGCATCAGCGTCACCAGCTTCAGGTCGGGTCGGTTGGCCACGCGGAAATTGACCTGACGGTACAGCAGTTCCCCCAGCTGCGGATGCTGGAAGCGGCGCTCGCCGCCTTCACGTTCGATCACATCCTGCAGGTGCCAGGCCCGCTGGAAGAGCGGGCTGGCGGCCGACAATTCCTCCACCAGCCCCAGCAGTTCCGGATCATCCAGCAGGCTGGCGCTATCGGCGCGGAATTCGGCCACCAGCCGCCGCGCCCGTTGTTCCCATTCCACCGTCAATGATTGCGCGGCCGCGCTGCTGAACATGAAGCGCAGCAGGTTGGGCGGCTTTTCCTTGCCATCCAGCCACCCTGCAAAAAGCTTCCTCGCCGCCGGATTCCAGGCCACGGCATTCCAATAGCGGTCCAGCAAATAAGCCGGGGCACGGAACTGGCTGACCACTTCCAGGATTTCCGGCGCCACCACGGTGGCGGCCTGCTGCTCCGGCAACACCGGATCTTTCTTTCCCGCCAATTCAAACAGGTAGGCCCGTTTGGCACGCGGCAGGTGCAGCGCATCGGCGATGCGCGCCAGCGCCTGGGGCGAGACCGAATCCGTGCGCCCCTGTTCGATCCAGGTGTACCAGGTCACGCTGATGCCACACAGTTGCGCCACTTCCTCACGCCGCAGGCCGGGGGTGCGGCGCCGTCCATGGGCCAGATGCGGCAGGCCGGCCTGGGCTGGTGCGGTCTGTTCGCGCTGGGATTTGAGGAAGTCGCCAAGGGCGCGGCGGGCGAGGTCGGGTTCCATGAAGACGGGCAGGGTGGTGGTCGGGGTAATAGTATAAATGCTTCACTTGTAACAGGATAAGAATTCGCTAGACTGGCGTTTCCTTCACAGCACTGCTGTCTTTTCCTTCATATCACCCCGGAGCCCCGCCATGCGCAGCCATCAGCAAGTCGTCACCGAACAGTTTGGCAGTACCGCCGCCGCCTACCTCACCAGCAGCGTCCATGCCCAAGGGGCCGACCTGCAGGAGCTGGCGCAGATCGCTGCCTCCATCCCTGGCGCACGCGTGCTGGACCTGGGCTGCGGCGGCGGCCACGCCAGTTTTGCCGTGGCACCGGTGGTGGAGAAGGTGATTGCCTATGACTTGTCCGAAGAGATGTTGAAGGTGGTAGCCAGCGCCGCAATCGAGCGCGGCCTTGAGAATCTGGTCGTGCGCCAGGGCAGTGCCGACCGGCTGGATTTTCCTGATGCCAGCTTCGACCTGGTCTGCACGCGCTTTTCGGCCCACCATTGGCGTCAGTTGCCGCAGGCCCTGAATGAAGCGTTTCGCGTGCTCAAGCCAGGTGGACGCTTCATCGTCATCGACACTGCCGCGCCGGCGGATGTCTTGGCGGATACCTATGTGCAGGCCATCGAATTGTTGCGCGATACTTCACATGTACGCAATGTCAGCCTGAACTCCTGGCGCAAGCTGCTGCGCGGCGCCGGCTTTGCCATCGCCAGCGACAAGACCTGGAAGCTGCGCCTGGAATTTGATACATGGGTGGCCCGGATGCGTACTCCGCAAGACAGCATCACCGCCATTCGCGCCCTGTGGCAGGCTGCGCCCAGCGAGGTGAAGGAGTATTTCGCCCTCGACGCGGCCTGTTCCTTCTCCATCGACGTAGCCATGCTGGATGCGCGCAAGCCTTGACCGGACCAGGCCGGCGCGTTCAATCCCGGCCAGTGAAAATGCCCCCGTCCCCGCCCTTGAAGGCAGGAGACGGGGCGTCAACGATATGTGACACTGCCTCGTTATCAATTCACTTTGGATTGTGGTAAAGCGAACATCTGGGGTCAGTATTGCCGTCTGTTATCGTGATTGTGACCGAAAGCTGACAGCTAGACTGGTAATATGCCGTCTCGTTGGCCTGGGTTTTGCTTGAGAAAATTCGAAAAACATCTAGCAGCCACCCGGCAAATTTGCAGTAAATCCCGAAAAAGTGTGGGGCACCGGATCGGGCGCGGAGATAGAAACGCGTTTAAAAAAATGCGCTAACGTCTTAATTCTCTTGCGAAAAATCTGCATTTTGCTACACTGCCAACGTTTCTCTTGTGTACTTTCAGGGTAAATTGGGGGGAGTTCCACCTATGATCAAATCAGCGCTGGCCATTTTCACATCACTTCTGTTCATCCACGCTGGTTTGGCTCCTGCCGCTGCCCAGACGGTCAACAATGCCGCCAAGAAAGCGCCGGCCAAGAAAGTCGTGGCCAAACGCCCGGCCCAGGCCGTCAGCAAGACGGTGGCCAAAGGCTCCCTGAACAACCGCGAAAAACTGGTCCGCAAGGTCAGCGTGGTCAAGGGCAAGCGTCACATCAGCTACCAGCGCGTCTCGGCCGCGCCGTCCATTCCGGTGGTGCCGCCGGTGATGACCGCCGGTGATCTGGCCGGCCTCAATCTCACCCCTGATCCGGTCGGACTGCGCTCCAACGTGGCGCTGGTGATCGACCAGGCCAGTTCGCAAGTGCTGTTCGAGAAGAATTCTTCAGTTGCGCTCCCCATTGCCTCGGTCACCAAGCTGATGACCGCACTGGTGGTGGTCGAAGCGCGCCTGAACATGGAAGAAACCCTGACCGTCACCGATGACGACGTCGACCGCGAAAAGCACAGCAGCTCGCGCCTGCGCGTGGGCGCGACCCTGAGCCGCGATGACATGCTGCATATCGCCCTGATGAGCTCCGAGAATCGCGCCGCCTCGGCGCTGGGCCGCAACTATCCGGGCGGCCTGCCGGCCTTCGTGGCGGCCATGAACGCCAAGGCCCGCTCGCTGGGCATGACCGATACCCGCTATGTCGATTCGACCGGCCTGTCCAGCCAGAACGTGGCCAGCGCCCGTGACCTGGCCAAGCTGGTGGTGGCGGCCTACAACTATCCGATCATCCGCCAGTACTCCACCGATCCCAAATACATGGTCGAGCCCAGCGGCCACGCCATGCAGTACAACAGTTCCAATCGCCTGACCTCCAACAAGGAGTGGGATATCGGCCTGCAGAAGACCGGTTTCATCAACGAAGCCGGCCACTGCCTGGTAATGTATACGCGCATCGAAGGCCGTCCCATCGTGATGGTGTTCCTCGACTCCAAGGGCCGCCTGTCGCATGTGGGCGATGCCGCGCGCATGCGCAAGTGGCTGGTGGAAGACCAGCCCAACCTGACCCGCGTGAAGATGGTGCGGGCGGACGAGGGTTGATTCTTTCTTCATCTGCTTCACCGGCTGCAAATGAAAAGCGAACCTGATGGTTCGCTTTTTTAATGCCCGTCGCTTGCCATGCAAGCTTTGTCATCACGCCTGAGTGTCCGAAACGCTTGTATCAATTCAATATTTCAATAATAATTGAAATATTGAATTGATAGGAGAAGCGTATGGAAACCGCCCTCGTCATTGCGGCCCTGGCTGCCCTGGCCCAGGAATCGCGACTGGCCATCTTCCGTCATCTGGTGCAAGTCGGGCCCGCGGGCAGCGCCGCCAGCAAGATCGGCGAGGCCTTGGCCATCGCACCATCCTCGCTTTCCTTCCATATGAAGGAACTGTCGCACGCCGGACTGGTGACTGCCCGCCAGGAGGGGCGCTTCGTCATCTACGCGGCCGATTATTCCCGCATGAATGAAGTCTTGCGCTTCCTGACCGACAACTGCTGCGGCGGCAATCCCTGTACGCCCGTCGCCGCCTGCTGCGAACCCTCCAGCGGCGTCGCTGGAGAGGCGGCCAAACCGTGTTGAGCCAGGAGAGAACGTGCTGACCGCTTTATTCATCTTCCTGCTGACCCTGACGCTGGTGATCTGGCAGCCCAAGGGACTGGGCATCGGCTGGAGCGCATGTGGCGGTGCCGCCCTGGCGCTGGCCTGCGGCGTGATCCACCTCGCCGACATCCCGGTGGTCTGGCATATCGTCTGGAACGCCACCGGCACCTTCATCGCCATCATCATCATCAGCCTGTTGTTGGACCGGGCCGGCTTCTTCGAATGGGCCGCGTTGCACGTAGCCCGCTGGGGCGGCGGACGTGGCCGCATGCTGTTCGTGCTGCTGATCCTGCTGGGGGCGGCGGTCTCGGCCTTGTTCGCCAACGACGGCGCCGCGCTGATTCTCACGCCCATCGTCATCTCGATGCTGCTGGCACTGCGCCTCTCGCCGGCGGCGACACTGGCCTTCGTCATGGCGGCGGGATTCATCGCCGATACCGCCAGCTTGCCGCTGGTGGTATCGAACCTGGTCAATATCGTTTCGGCGGATTTCTTCAACATCGGCTTTGCGCAATACGCTTCGGTCATGGTGCCGGTCAACCTGGTCTCGGTGGCGGCAACTCTCCTGGTGCTGCTGATCCATTTTCGCCGCGACCTGCCGGCCCGCTACGACCTGGCGCAGCTGCGTACGCCCGCCTCCGCGATCCGCGATCGCGCCACGTTCATTGCCGGCGGCTGGGTGCTGGCGCTGCTGCTGGCCGGCTTCTTCTGGCTGGAAGGAAAAGGCTTGCCGATCAGTGTGGTGGCGGCTGTCGGGGCATTGATCCTGTTGTTCGTGGCCGGCAGAGGGCGCGTCATTTCCACCCGTGCGGTCATCAAGGGAGCACCGTGGCAGGTGGTGTTCTTCTCGTTGGGCATGTATCTGGTGGTCTATGGCCTGCGCAATGCCGGGCTCACCAACACCCTCACCGGTGTACTGAATGAATTCGCCACGCACGGCGTCTGGGGTGCCGCCCTCGGCACGGGTGTGCTGACGGCCTTGCTGTCCTCGATCATGAACAACATGCCTACGGTGCTGGTCGGTGCGTTATCCATCGACGCCACGTCGGCGCAAGGTGTGGTCAAGGAAGCGATGGTCTACGCCAACATCATCGGCTGCGACCTCGGCCCCAAGATCACGCCCATCGGCAGCCTGGCGACCTTGCTCTGGCTGCATGTGCTGGACAGCAAGAACATTCATATCTCCTGGGGTGCCTACTTCCGCACGGGCGCCTTGCTGACGCTGCCGGTGCTGCTGGTCACCTTGTCGGCACTGGCGCTCAGGCTGGGTGCCGGGGCCTGATCATCCAGGGATGCCATCCACTTCAACACAGAGATTCACCATGACCACCATCTACCACAATCCTGCCTGCGGAACCTCCCGCAATACCTTGGCCATGATCCGCAACAGCGGTGAAGAACCGACCATCATCGAGTACCTGCAGCAGCCGCCCAGCCGCGAACAATTGGCGACGATGATCCGCGAGGCTGGTCTTGCGGTGCGCGAAGCCATCCGCCAGAAGGGCACACCTTATGCCGAACTAGGCCTGGACGATCTCGCCGTGACGGACGCGCAGTTGCTCGATGCGATGCTGGCCCATCCGATCCTGATCAACCGGCCCTTCGTGGTGACTTCGAAGGGGACGCGCCTGTGCCGTCCTTCCGAACTGGTGCTGGACATCCTGCCGCATCCGCAGCAAGGTTCGTTCACGAAGGAAGATGGGGAAGTGGTGGTCAATGCGGACGGCCAGCGCGTTGCTGCCCGGTGAGTCTGCAGGGGGTCGCGCTCAGCCGCGATCCTTGCGATATCCCAGCGCCGATGAAATCTGGCTCGCCGTGCTGACCAGGTCATCCACCCATTCATCCTGCAGGCGGTCGGCCGGGGCCGAGATCGACAGGCCCGCCACCAGCTTGCCGCTGTCGTCGCAGATGCCGGCGGCCATGCAGCGCACGCCCAGTTCCAGTTCCTCGTTGTCGCGCGCATAACCCAGCGCGCGCACCATCGACAGCTCGCGCTCCAGCTTGGTCAGGTCGGTAATGGAATTCTTGTTGTGTCCAGCCAGCCCGGTGCGGGTGGCATAGGCGCGCACGTTCTTGGGATCGTCCACCGACAGGAACAGCTTGCCGGTCGAGGTCAGGTGCAGCGGCGCGCGGCCGCCGATGGCGCGCACCACCTGCATGCCGGAACGTTCAGAAAAGGAGCGGTCGATATAAACGATTTCATCGGCCTGCCGCACCGACAGGTTGATCGTCTGGTGCGTCTTGCGATGCAGCGCCCGCATGAAGTCCAGTGCCGCTTCCCGCACCGACAGCCGGCTCTTGACGATGTTGCCCAGCTCCAGCAGGCGCATGCCCAGGCGATAGGTGCCGGGCTCCACGCGGTCCACGAAACGCTTGACCACCAGGTCATTGAGGATGCGGTGCGCTGTCGACGGGTGCAGGTCGGTCGCCGCCGACAATTCCTTCAGGCTCACCGGGTCGGGATATTCCGCCAGCGCGTCGAGCAGCGACACCATGCGCTCGATGACCTGGATTGAAATCTGTTCTGTCTCGCCTGCAGATTCTTTTTTCATGGCGCGGCCTGGTGCGTTGCAATATGAAGGTTATACCACAATGTGAAAAGAACAAAAAGTCCGGTCGTGCTTTTCTTGCGTGACGGGAGCTTCACATAGCCCGATGTGCGGGCCGCAAAGCCGCGTCGGGCGGGGAGGGCAGCCTGGTACGATTTCAGCACGCTCGTCTCCTCAACCAAGACTTTGGTTATATAGACCGGGATCCTTATTCCGGCGCCGTGTTCTTTCATATCTGTTTTTCGCATATCGAGAGAAGAAAGTATTCGTTCTTTTTGGTCTGCAGGCTCATTAACCTGTGTGCTCCAAAACAACAGAACATGCGGGAACGGATATGCTGAAGAAGATCATCAAATCGGTCGCCGCCGCCCTGGTGCTGGCGCAAGCCGCCTCGCTGGCGCACGCGGCCGATATTTCGCTGCTCAATGTCTCTTATGACCCGACGCGCGAACTCTACGCCGACTACAACAAGGCCTTCGCCAAGTACTGGAAGGAAAAGTCCGGCGACAACGTCACCATCAAGGCTTCTCACGGCGGTTCCGGCAAGCAGGGCCGTTCGGTGATCGACGGCATCGACGCTGACGTGGTGACCCTGGCCCTGGCCTACGACATCGACGAAATCTCGCAAAAGGCCAAGCTGCTGCCGGCCGACTGGCAAAAGCGCCTGCCGCACAACAGCTCGCCCTATACCTCCACCATCGTGTTCCTGGTGCGCAAGGGCAATCCCAAGGGCATCAAGGACTGGGGCGACCTGATCAAGCCGGGGGTCTCCGTCATCACCCCCAACCCCAAGACCTCGGGCGGTGCCCGCTGGAACTACCTTGCGGCCTGGGCCTATGCCAAGCAGAAGGGCGGTAGCGATGACGCCGCCCGCGACTACATCGCCAAGCTCTTCAAGAACGTGCCGGTGCTCGATTCCGGTGCCCGTGGCGCCACCATCACCTTCGTCGAGCGCGGCATCGGTGACGTGCTGCTGGCCTGGGAAAACGAAGCCCTGATTTCGCTCAAGGAATGGGGTCCGGACAAGTTCGACATCGTCGCGCCCTCGATATCCATCCTGACCGAGCCGCCGGTGGCCGTGGTGGACAAGGTGGCAGACCGTCGCGGTACCCGCAAGGTGGCCGAGGAATACCTGAAGTACCTGTACTCGGAACAGGGCCAGGAAATCATCGCCAAGAACTACTACCGTCCCATCGATCCCAAGATCGCTGCCAAGTACGCTTCGCAATTCCCCAAGCTGAACCTGGTGACCATCGACAAGGATTTCGGCGGCTGGCAGAACGCGCAGAAGACGCACTTTGCTGACGGCGGTACTTTCGACCAGCTCTACGCACCCAACAAGAAGTGACCTGAACCTGCAAGAGGGACCGGCCCGGCCGGTTCCATCCACCCCTGAGCACAAGCACACGACATGACCATCCTGTTACTGGCCGGCAGCCCCTCGGCACCCTCCCGTTCCACCCGTCTGCTGCACCACGTCGGCGACAAGCTGGCCCACCTGGGCCACCGCTACGCGCGCCTGGATGTGCGCGACCTGCCGGGGCAGGCCATCCTGCGCGCCGACTGGAACGATCCGGACATCAAGGCGGCCCTGGCTACCGTCGAAGAAGCCTCGGCCGTGGTGGTCGCCACCCCGGTCTACAAGGCGGCCTACAGCGGCATCCTGAAGGCTTTCCTGGACCTGCTGCCGCAGTTCGGCCTGACCAACAAGCTGGTGCTGCCCCTGGCCACCGGTGGCAGCCAGTCGCACATGCTGGCCCTGGACTATGCGCTGCGCCCGGTGCTGTCGTCGCTGAACCCCAAGCACGTGCTGCCCAGCATCTACGCCACCGAGGCGCAGGTGACCTGGAGTGAAGAAAACGGCCTGGTGCTGGATGCGCCCATCGAAGCCCGCGTCAATGAAGGCGTGGAGCAGCTCTCGGCCAGCCTGCAAGCGCTGCACAAGATCGCACCTGAAGAATTCCGCGAGATTCCGTTCTCGCAGCTGCAGTACAGCGTGTCGTACTGAGCTGAAGCTGGCCGGCCCTGATCCGGCAGCGCAATCCGACTTGCAAAAAGAACCGGCTGGTAGAGCGGATGGCCCTCTGCACGCCCGCATTCTGGAATCTGGAGAAAACATCGTGTCCGCCAACAAGAACAAGACCATTCATTTCCCGCGTCGCCGCACCCTGCAGCGCCTCTCGGCCATCGCCCTGGGCGCACTGGCCTTCTCTCTGGGCACAGCCCCGGTGCAGGCGCAGGAAACCAAGCTGCTGCGCATCGGCTATCAGAAAGCCGCCAATACCCTGGTGCTGCTCAAAGCCCACGGCGCGCTGGAAAAGCGCCTGCAGCCGCTGGGCGTGGAAGTGAAGTGGGCCGAGTTCGCGGCCGGTCCGCAACTGCTGGAAGCGCTCAACGTGGGCTCGGTCGATTTCGGCTACGTCGGTGAAGCGCCGCCGGTCTTTGCACAAGCGGCCGGTGCCGACTTCGTCTACACCGCCTATGAAATCCCGACCCCGGAGGCCGAAGGCCTGCTGGTGCAAAAGGATTCACCGATCAAGAGCGTGGCCGAACTGAAGGGCAAGAAGATCGCCTTCAACAAGGGTTCGGACGTGCATTGGCTGGTAGTGGCCTTGCTGAAAAAGGCCGGCCTGCAGTACAGCGACATCCAGCCCGTCTACCTGGCCCCGGCAGACGCCCGTGCCGCCTTCGAACGCGGTGCGGTCGATGCCTGGGCGATCTGGGATCCGTTCCAGGCCGCCGCTGAAAAGCAGGTCGGCGCACGCCGCCTGGCTTCGGGCGTGGGGGCGGTCAGTCACCACCAGTTTTTCCTGAGCGCGCGTCCCTTCGCGGCGAAGAATCCACAGGTCGAGAAGATCCTGCTGGAAGAGATCACCCGTGAAGGCGAATGGGTCCGCACCCACACCGCTGAAGCCGCCGCCCAGCTGTCCCCGATCCAGGGCCTGGATGCCGACATCATCCAGACCGGCCTGAAGCGCTATGCGCACGTCTACAAGCCGGTCGATGCCCAGGTGCTGGCCGAGCAGCAGAAAATCGCCGACGCCTTCTTTGAACTCAAGCTGATCCCCAAGCAGCTCAAGGTCAGCGACGCCGTCCTCAAATAAACAACACTGACATCGACCACCTCTAGTCCAGCAGCTCAGGAGTCAAGCATGAACGTTTTCTGGTTTATCCCTACTCACGGCGACAGCCGCTATCTCGGCACCTCCGAAGGTGCGCGCCCGGTGACCCATGACTACATGAAACAGATTGCCGTGGCGGCCGATACCCTGGGCTACGATGGCGTGCTGCTGCCCACGGGACGTTCCTGCGAAGACGCCTGGGTAGCTGCAGCCAGCCTGATCGATGCGACACAGCGCCTGAAATTCCTGGTGGCAGTGCGCCCCGGCCTGACGGCACCGACCCTGTCGGCGCGCATGGCCGCGACCTTCGACCGCCTCTCCAATGGCCGTCTGCTCATCAACGTGGTCACCGGTGGCGATCCGGTCGAGCAGGAGAGCGATGGCATCTTCGGCAGCCATGCCGAGCGCTATGAAGTGTCCGACGAATTCCTCAAGATCTGGCGCGACGTACTGGCCAAGACCCACACCGGCGAAGAAACCAACTTCGAGGGCAAGCACCTCAGCGTCAAGGGCGCCAAGGCACTCTATCCTCCGGTACAGACACCGTATCCGCCGCTGTACTTCGGTGGCTCCTCGGACGAAGCCATCGACCTGGCCGCCGAACAGGTCGACGTCTACCTGACCTGGGGCGAACCGCCGGCCGCCGTGGCCGAAAAAATTGCCCGCGTGCGCGAACGCGCCGCCAAGGCCGGCCGTACGCTGCGCTTCGGCATCCGCCTGCACGTGATCGTGCGCGATACCAATGAAGCCGCCTGGCGCGCCGCCGATGAACTCATCAGCCGCCTGGACGACGAGACCATCGCCAAGGCCCAGGCCAACTTCGCCCGCATGGATTCGGAAGGGCAGCGCCGCATGGCCGCCCTGCACGGCGGCCGTCGCGACAAGCTGGAAGTGAGCCCCAACCTGTGGGCCGGCGTCGGCCTGGTACGCGGCGGTGCCGGTACCGCGCTGGTGGGCGATGGCCCGACCGTGGCTGCCCGTATCAAGGAGTATGCGGACCTGGGTATCGATACCTTCATCCTCTCCGGCTATCCGCACCTGGAAGAATCCTACCGGTTTGCCGAACTGGTATTCCCGCTGCTGCCGCGCGCCCAGCGCGAAGGCCTGGCCGGCCACAACCTGACCGGTCCCTTCGGCGAGATCGTCGGCAATACCGAACTGCCCAAGCCCGCGCCGGTGCGCGTGTCGGCAAGCTGAGGCCGGCATGACCAGTGCAACCAATACCGTGCTCGCCAGCACTGCGCCGCAAGAGCAGGCGCGTCCCAAGGCCGCTGCCAAGGCCGCACGCAAGCCGCGTGGTACCTGGGTCGGCTGGCTGCTGCCCTTGCTACTGCTGGTGTGGTGGGAGATCGCCGCGCAGGCCGGCTGGCTGTCCAGCCGCATCCTGCCGGAACCGTTCGCGGTTCTGAAGGCGGCGTGGAATCTGTCCGCCTCCGGTGAGTTGTGGCGTCACCTGGCCGTCTCCAGCGGCCGTGCCGCTTCCGGCTTTGCGGTCGGCGCAGGGCTCGGTCTGATTCTGGGTCTGCTCTCCGGCAGCCTGCGTTCAGCCGAACTGCTGCTTGATACCACCCTGCAGATGGTGCGCAACATTCCGGCACTGGCCCTGATCCCGCTGGTGATCCTGTGGTTCGGCATCGACGAGACGGCCAAGCTGTTCCTGGTCTCGGTGGGCGTGTTCTTCCCGGTCTATCTGAATACCTTCCACGGCATCCGCTCGGTGGACCAGGGTTTGATCGAGATGGCCAAGAGCTACGGCCTGTCGGGCTGGCCGCTGTATCGCGACGTGATCCTGCCGGGCGCCTTGCCCTCCATCCTGGTCGGCCTGCGCTTTGCGCTGGGCCTGGTGTGGGTACTGCTGATCGTGGCCGAGACCATCTCGGCGCAGGCCGGCATCGGCTACATGACCATGAATGCCCGCGAATTCCTGCAGACCGACGTGGTGCTGGTGGGCATCCTGCTCTACGCCTTGCTGGGCAAGCTGGCCGATACCGCGGCGCGGGCACTGGAACGCTACTTCCTGCGCTGGCACCCCGGCTACCAATGACGAGCCCCATGAATGCATCAGGAAACCATCATGCGCAATGACACCCAGGAACACCAGCAAGTCAGCCGAGCCGCCGGCCGGGGCGTAGGCCTCAGGCTGCGCGCCTTGTCGAAGTCCTTCAGCGGACGCACGGTGCTGCACGACATCGACCTCGACATCGAACCCGGCGAATTCGTCGCCATCGTCGGCCGCAGCGGCTGCGGCAAGAGCACCTTGCTGCGCCTGGTGGCCCAGCTCGATGGCGCCAGCGGCGGCGAGGTCGTCTATGAACACGAAGGCAGCGGCGAGCCCGAGATCCGCATCATGTTCCAGGATGCGCGCCTGCTGCCCTGGAAACGGGTGCAGGCCAACGTCGCGTTGGGCTTGCCCAAGCAGGCCGCGCCGCAGGCACTCAATGCCCTGCGCCAGGTCGGCCTGGACCAGCGTGCCGGCGAATGGCCGGCGGTGCTCTCCGGGGGCCAGCGCCAGCGCGTGGCCCTGGCGCGTGCGCTGGTACACGACCCGCAATTGCTGCTGCTGGACGAACCGCTGGGCGCGCTCGATGCGCTCACCCGCATCGAAATGCAGGCCCTGATCGAGTCGCTCTGGCGCGAACGCGGTTTCACCGCCTTGCTGGTGACCCACGACGTGCAGGAAGCCATCGCCCTGGCCGATCGCGTGCTGCTGATCGAGGATGGCCACGTGGCGCTGGACCAGCGCATCGAACTGGCGCGTCCGCGTTCACGCTGCCAAGCCCAGTTTGCCGCGCTGGAGGAAGCCATCCTGGGGCGCGTGCTGCGGCACCCCGGCAGTGAGGCGGCTACAGAGCCATCTGAAGATTTCTTCACGCCACGTGGCGTACATCAGGTGCAATGGGCGGTGTGAGTTTGACCGCCATGAAAGATTCATCCGTTTTGGCCAAGTTGTGCCACGGTTACCGTTCGTCCTGAGTAGCGGCATAGCCGCGTATCGAAGGCGCGCCTGTGTGTCTTCGATACGGCCCTCACGGGCCTACTCAGTCCGAACGGCTTCTGATGGATTACGTACAGTTTTTTTTAGAGTTTTATCCGATTTGATTTCAACCCATGCGGCGCGGCAGGTGCCGACGCCGTTTCATCAAGGAGCAGAGCATGACCATTCAAGCAATCAACGTCCGTAACCAGTTCAAGGGCAAGGTCAAGGCCATCATCGAAGGTTCGGTGGTGTCCGAAGTGGATGTGGAAACCCCGGCCGGTATCGTGACCTCGGTCATCACCACCCGCTCCGTGAAGGACCTGGGCCTGACCATCGGCAGCGAAGTGGTGGCACTGGTCAAGGCCACCGAAGTCTCGATCGCCAAGCTGTGATCGTCTGGCCGTCCTGGCCGGTGATGCCGGCCGGGCGGTGTCTTTTTTTCAGGAGCAGGCCCGATGGCATATCAGGCACTGAAGGCTTATCTGGCCCGCCTCGATGCGCAGCATACTGGTGGCACCCCGTCCGCCAAGGTCTGGCTGGATGAACAGGGGCGCGCAGCGGGGCGTTTCTTCAATACTTCGCTGACCTCGGCCTTCCAGCCGGTGCGCAGCTTCGACGATGGCCACATCGTCGCCTGCGAGGCCTTCGCCCGCAGCCACTCGGCCGTCGACGACGGCCTGCATCTGTGGAAACTGCTGGACCAGGCCGCCAGCGACGACGAGTCGGTGGAACTGGACCGGCTGTGCCGCATGCTGCACGCCATCAACTACTACCGTCAGGTCGGCGAAGACGCGCCCGAACTGCACCTCTCGGTGCATGCGCGCCTGCTGGCCGCGGTCAACAACAATCACGGCGTGGCCTATCGGCGCATCCTGGCCGCCCTGGAACTGCCGCACGAACGCATCGTGCTGCAACTGCCGGTGGTCACGCCCAACCAGCGCTGGCTGCTCAACTACGTGCTGGACAATTACCGCCGCAACGGCTTCCGCCTGGGCGTTTCGGCCAACAGCCCGCTGGAAGCACTGGGCCTGCTGGACAAGGTCAAGCCGGATCTCATCAAGGTCGATGCGCGCGAGCTGGCTGATCCCGACAGCGTGGCTTTGCTGCTGCTGCGGGCGGCCGAGCAGGGGGTGCGCATCTTCTTCAAACGGGTCGAAAACAAGGAAGTGTTCGACAAACTGGCCTGGTACTGTCAGGCACTGGCCCAGTCCACTTTGGCCCAAGGCTATCTGTGGGATGTACCGGCCGCACGCCTGCCGGACACCTTGCTTCGCCTGAAGGATGCCGCGTAAGGCATACTGCATGACTTCATCACTCGCTGCGGGGCCTGCATGAGTCTGACTTCTCCTTCTTCTTCCACGACACCGGCCCGGCTGGCGGATTTCCGGGTGCTGGTGGCACCGGGCCTCTCCGGCAGCGGGCCGGAACACTGGCAATCGCGCTGGCAGCGGCTCTATCCCGCCTTCGAACGGGTCAAGCAGGATGATTGGGAAACCCCGGACCTGCCGCGCTGGTCGGCCCGCCTGGGCGAAGTGCTGGCGCGTGATGGCCGCCCTACGGTGATCGTGGCGCACAGCTTCGGGTGTCTCACCACCGTGCATCGGACGGCGGCCTTGCAAGCGGCCTCCGAGGGTTCCGCGCATCCCATCGTGGCGGCCTTGCTGGTGGCGCCGGCCGATCCGGTCAAGTTCAGCCTGAGCGCAGCGGTGCGCCACAAGCTGCCGTATCCGGCCCTGGTGGTGGGCAGCGACAACGATCCCTGGATGAGTGCCGAGCGCGCCCGCCACTGGGCCGAGGCCTGGGGCGCGCAGTTCCGCTCGGTGGGCGCGCGCGGGCATATCAACTCCGAATCGGGCCTGGGCGATTGGACCGAAGGGCAGCAGTGGCTGCTGGAGCTGCTCGAACGCATCGCCTGAAGCTTTTTTCTTCACCTCTCCATGAGCGCATAAAGACGGATTCCAGCCCGGCTTTATGCGCTTTTCTTCTAAGGACATGCAAAAAGTTTCGTTCTCTTTATAACTGGTGAGTGCGAATATCGATCACCTATAGTCGCATTTGTAATAATAAGAGATCGACATGTCCGCATCCCCCGTTTCCCTTGCCGCTCCAGCGGCCGCGCCAGCCCGCTCGGCGGGCAGCGCCAACCGGCGCGTATTGCCCGGTTTCCGGCTGTCGCTGGGCTTCACCATCTTCTACCTGGCGCTGATCGTGCTGATCCCGCTGTCGGCGCTGTTTTTGAAGACCTTCACCCTGACCTGGGGCGGCTTCATCGACGCGGTGACTTCGCCCCGGGTGATGGCGTCCTATCGCCTGAGCTTCGGCGCTTCGCTGATCGGTGCCTTCCTCAACGTGATCTTCGGCGGCATCGTGGCCTGGGTGCTGGTGCGATATCGTTTCCCCGGCAAGCGCATCATTGATGCCCTGGTGGACTTGCCCTTCGCCCTGCCCACGGCGGTGGCCGGCATCGCCCTAACCACGCTGTATTCGCAGAACGGCTGGCTGGGCAAGCTGCTGGCGCCCCTGGGCATCAAGGTCGCCTTCACTCCGCTGGGGGTGCTGGTGGCGCTGACCTTCATCGGCCTGCCTTTTGTCGTGCGTACCGTGCAGCCGGTGCTGGAAGAAGCCGAGCGCGAGCTCGAAGAAGCCGCCGCCAGCCTTGGTGCCAGCCGCTGGCAGACCTTTACCAAGGTGATCTTCCCGACCGTATTGCCTGCTTTGCTGACCGGCTTTGCGCTGGCCTTTGCGCGCGCCTCGGGGGAATACGGCTCGGTGGTCTTCATCGCCGGCAACATGCCCATGGTTTCTGAAATTACCCCTTTGTTCATCGTCACCAAGCTGGAGCAGTACGACTATGCCGGTGCGACCGCCATTGCGATGGTCATGCTGCTGGTTTCCTTCATCCTGCTGTTGACCATCAACCTGCTGCAAGCCTGGACTCGCAAGCGTGGCCAGTCGGAAAGGACCTGAGATGAGTGCCGCCCCCGTTTCCGCTGCCCCGCAAGCCAACGCGATTGCCCGTGGCGAGCCGCCGCTGACCCCCAGTGCCATCACCGAACCCTGGTGGGTGCGTGCGCTGCTGATCGGCATCGCACTGGCCTTCCTGACCCTGTTCCTGTTCGTGCCGCTGGTGGCGGTGTTCTACGAAGCGCTGCGCAAGGGCTGGGATGTCTATGTGGCGTCCATCACCGAGCCTGACGCCTTGTCCGCCATCAAGCTGACCCTGATCGCCGCCGCCATCGCCGTGCCGCTGAACCTGGTCTTTGGCGTGGCGGCCGCGTGGGCGATTGCCAAGTTCGAGTTCCGTGGCAAGAACGTGCTGCTGACCCTGATCGACCTGCCGTTCTCGGTCTCGCCGGTGATCTCGGGTTTGATCTACGTGCTGCTGTTCGGCCTGCAAGGTTACTTCGGCCCCTGGCTGCGCGAGCATGACATCAAGATCCTCTTCGCCGTGCCGGGCATCGTGCTGGCCACCATCTTCGTGACCTTCCCGTTCGTGGCGCGCGAACTGATCCCGCTGATGCAGTCGCAGGGCAGCGAGGAGGAAGAAGCCGCGCTGGTGCTGGGCGCCTCCGGCTGGCGTACTTTTTGGCACGTCACGCTGCCCAACATCAAGTGGGGCCTGCTGTATGGCGTGATCCTCTGCAATGCGCGCGCCATGGGCGAGTTCGGTGCCGTCTCGGTGGTCTCCGGCCACATTCGCGGCGAGACCAACACCATCCCGCTGCAGGTCGAGATCCTCTACAACGAATTCAACATCACCGGCGCCTTCGCCGTGGCGTCGCTGCTGGCCTTCCTGGCCGTGGTCACGCTGGCCATCAAGAGCGTCATCGAGTGGCGGCTGCACCAGCAGCAAGCCGCCAGCGAACAAGCTTAAGGAGTCATCATGAGCATCGAAGTCCATCACATCCAGAAGCGTTTCGGCAGCTTCACCGCGCTCAACGACGTGTCCCTCAATTTCCCGGCGGGCGAACTGACGGCCTTGCTGGGTCCCTCCGGCTGCGGCAAGACCACGCTCCTGCGCATCATCGCCGGTCTCGAATCGCCCGATTCGGGCCAGGTGCTGCTCGATGGCGAAGACGCTTCGGCGCGCCACGTGCGCGAACGCCAGGTCGGTTTCGTGTTCCAGCACTATGCGCTGTTCAAGCACATGACCGTCTTCGAGAACATCGCCTTCGGCCTGCGCGTGAAACCGCGCGCCCAGCGTCCCTCGGAAGCGGTGATCCGCGAGAAGGTCAAGCGCCTGCTGGAGCTGGTGCAGCTGGACTGGCTGGCCGACCGCTATCCGCCGCAACTCTCCGGCGGCCAGCGCCAGCGTATCGCGCTGGCCCGCGCACTGGCCGTGGAGCCGCGCGTGCTGCTGCTGGACGAACCCTTTGGCGCGCTCGATGCCAAGGTGCGCAAGGAACTGCGCCGCTGGCTGCGCCGCCTGCACGATGAACTGCACGTCACCAGCATCTTCGTGACCCACGACCAGGAAGAAGCCCTGGAAGTGGCCGACCAGGTGGTGCTGATGAACAAGGGGCAAGTGGAGCAGATCGGCACGCCCGAGACGGTGTACAACCATTCTGCTTCGCCCTTCGTCTACGGCTTCCTGGGCAATGTGAACCTGTTCCATGGCCGCCTGCATGAAGGCGTGCTGGATGCGGGCGGTGCGCGCTTCGAGGCCCCCGGCCACGGCGATATCCGCGATGCGGCCGGTGTCGGTTTCGTGCGGCCGCATGACCTGGACGTGGAGCGCTACTCGCCCGGCGCCGAAGGCATCGTGGTGCAATTGCGCCGCTCGCATGCCATCGGTCCGCTGGCGCAACTGGAACTGGAACGCGATGACAATGCCGAGCTGATCGAGGCCGTCATCCCCAATGAACGTTTCGCGCAACTGGGCCTGAAGAATGGCGAGACGCTGGTCGTGCGTCCGCGCCGGCTGCAGGTCTTTGCGCAGCAGGAAGGAGGGCAGGCACGATGAATTTCCAGCAGCTGCGTTCCATCCGCGAAGCCGCGCGCTGCGGCTTCAACCTGACCGAAGTGGCCAATGTGCTCTTCACCTCGCAACCCGGCGTGAGCCGCCAGATCCGCGAGCTTGAAGAAGAGCTGGGCGTGGAAATCTTCGAGCGCAACGGCAAGCGCCTGACCGGCCTGACCGAACCCGGCAAGGGCATCCTGGGCATCGTCGAGCGGCTCCTCCTGGAAGCCGAGAACCTGCGCCGCGCCAGCAAGGAATACGCAGGCGAGCAGAGCGGCACGCTCTCCATCGCCACCACCCACACCCAGGCGCGCTACGTGCTGCCGCGCGTGGTGCAGGCCTTCCGCGATGCCTTCCCGCAGGTGCGCATCGCCCTGCAGCAGAGCGCGCCGGAACACATTGCCGAATGGGTCATCTCGGGCAAGGCCGACATCGGCATCGCCACCGAAGGCCTGTCGCAGTTCAAGGAACTGGTGTCCTTCCCCTGTTATACCTGGAGCCACGTGATCGTGGTTCCCAAGGGCCATCCGCTGCTGGGGCTGGAACAGGTGTCGCTGGAAGACCTGGGTACCTGGCCGCTGATCACCTATGACGTCGGCTTTACCGGCCGTGGCCACATCGATGAAGCCTTCCGCCAGGCCGGCATTGAGCCTGATATCGTGCTCACCGCCATGGATTCGGACGTGATCCAGCAATACGTCTCGCTGGGCATGGGCGTGGGCCTGGTGGCCTCGATGGCGGTGGACCAGGGCAAGCACACGGAGATGGTGGCCATCAATGCCTCCCACCTGTTCAAGGCCAACATCGCCCGGCTGGCGGTGCGGCGCGGTGCCTATCTGCGCGGCTATGCCTTCGATTTCATCCAGCAGTTTGCACCGGATCTCAAGCGCGCTGACATCGTCAATGCGCTCAATGAGGCCAACGCCCAGGCGTGAAGCAGGCGGGCATCAGCAGCTATCTGAGGTTCTTGCGATAGACGATGAAGCCTGAATCCACGGCCAGGTGGTCATAAAGTTTGCGGGCCGTGGCATTGGTGTGATGGGTGTGCCAGTACACTCGCTCGGCACCGTCCGCTGCGGCGTACCGGTACAGTTCTTCGATCAGTGCATGTCCCACGCCACGGCCGCGTGCGGCTTCGGTGGTGAACAGGTCCTGCAGGTAGCAGGTGGGGCCGATCAGAATGGTATTGCGGTGATAGAGGTAATGCGCCAATCCCAGCAGCCGTCCGCCGGATTCGGCCACCAGCGCATGCACCGGCTCGTCGGCTGCATGGATGCGTGACCAGGTGGAACGGGTGATGTCCAAGGGCAGGGCAGTGGCGCCACTGCGGCCGTAGAAGGCATTGTAGTCATCCCACAGGATCTTCCATTGCGGGTAGTCGTCCTGGCGGGCAAGTCGGATGTGCAGGGCTTCGGGGTGCAGCGGATCTGGCATGGCGGCTCCTGGCGTCTGAGGTCGCAGTATAGCCGTACCGGGCCAGTTTCCAGGAGTGTCAGGACAAAGGCCGGACAGTGTTTGCGCACTCTCCGGCCTTTGTCATTGCGGGCAGGGTGATGCCGCTTACACCGTGCGGGTCGGTGTCGTGGTGAAGGTACTGGTATCTGTACTGCTGGGCTGTGCGGAAGTGGA
Source organism: Herbaspirillum sp. Her4 (assembly GCF_057961335.1). Classification (NCBI taxonomy): domain Bacteria; kingdom Pseudomonadati; phylum Pseudomonadota; class Betaproteobacteria; order Burkholderiales; family Oxalobacteraceae; genus Herbaspirillum; species Herbaspirillum sp. Her4. The sequence continues at coordinate 2,962,941 of NZ_CM176330.1, forward strand.
CTGGGCCACTTGGGTGGACTGTCCGGCGGCTTTCAGGACGTCATTGAAATTGACGGCCGGCTTCTTCGCAGCCTGCTGGCCGCCTGCCGGTGCGTTGCCGTGATAGACGGCGGAAATGGAATTGGTCGACATGCGTGCACTCCTCAAGTAAGGCTGTCCCCCGGGCCAGCGCCCAGACCGGTATTGCCGGGGCAGTATAGGGGCGCGCCATGAAGCTGCTGCGCTGGTTTACCGAAACTTGCCGATCTTTACCTGTTCGGCATGGACTGAGGGCTGCTTACTTGCGCAAGCGTGCGGCGCACTGGTCGCGCAGGCGGGTGTCTTCGGGCGCATCGTCGTCGGCGGGCGGGGCGGCAGTGACTGTGGCGGGATGCGCACACTGGCGATAGCGCATCACATAGCGTTCAAACTCGGCGCGCGCCTGGGCCTTGGGCAGGCTGGCCAGTTTCAGGATGAAGCTGCGGCTGCCGATCTCGAAGTGCTGGTAATCGATGGGTTGTTTCCACTGGCCGCCCCAGACCAGGAATCCGTGTTCATAAAACACGCTGACCACCTCCTCGGCCATACCCGGCTGCAGGGGCGCGCGCTGCAAGTAGGCCGCGCCCTGCGGCGGCAGGACTTCCTGCTCGGGGCTGCCGGCCTTGCTCACATAGGGGTTCTGCAGCGGATTGATGTCGATGGCCGCGCCATAGGCGTGCTTGGACCAGCCACCGCCGCCGGTCATGGGCCGGCCATTGAAGGCCGAACTGTTGTTGGCGGCCATGGAGCGCTGGTCGTCGCCGTCATAGGCTTCCAGCCCTTGCGCCCCGGCCAGCGGGAAGGAGCGCAAGAGCAGCTCACCGAACAGCGCCTCCACCTGCGGTGCCAGCGCGTCGAGCACCACCACGCTGCCCTGGCGGGTGGCCCCGCCGAAATCGGTGTAGTCGAAGCTGACCGTGGCCAGGCGCGTGCAGGGGACCGGATTGCCGGAGGTGATGACCTTGCTGGCCCGCATCTGGGCGCATTGCGCGGGGGAAACCGGCGTGATGTCGGCCTGGGCGGCCAGCGGCAGTGCCATCGCCAGCACGGTCGCGGGAAGGGCCAGCGCGCGGCGCAGGAGGGTCATGCGGGCGAGGGCGGGGAAGCGGGCGGTGAAGGTCATCATGGGAGGCGATGATACGGGTTTTCAGGGGGAAATGCTTTGTCAGGATTGTCAGATTGCCTGTGATGGCTGACATCAAGATGCGCCGTTTTCTGACAGCGTGGGAACGGCGGAACGGGAATAATCGGTGTCCAGAAGCTGTCGAATTCCGGCAAGCACGTGCTCTGTGCCTGTTTGTCCGCATTTCGGCAAATCCCCCTCAACAACTTTAGGAGGCAACATATGAAGATTCGCCACACCCTCTTGGCTGCCGCCGTGTTCACTGCTGTGCTGGCTGGTTGCAACAAGCGCGACGAAGCGCCTGCAACGCCTGCCGCCACCCCGCCGGCCGCTTCGGAACCGGCACCGGCAAGCAGCACCCCGACCACGCCGGCACCGGCTGATTCCGGTACGGCTGCGGGCTCGACGGCTACGCCGGCGACCCCGACCCCGACTACGCCTTCGGATTCCTCGGCCACTACGCCGAGCACCCCGGCCGCCTCTGGCGACAGTGGTACGCAAAAGTAAACGCCTCACAACAAGAGCCAACAAGACGGCAAGCGCCGCACCCTCTCCCGCAGTGGGAACAGCACTGCATGCGCCGCGACGGGCAACTGTCGCGGCGTTTTCTTTTGGGGGGCTGGAAAGGTGGTTTTTGCGGTAAATGTGAAGGATCTTGCCAAGCACCTGGCTCTTGGGGGCAATTTGCGCGTTGGCTGGAAAAATCTTTCCGAACTTTTTTTTGCGGCTTGCAGTCGTACAGGTGGTTGAACTGTTCCTTCAACCTCCCTCTTGATAGGGAACTTGCCCGCAGTTCATTGGCTGCGGGCTTTTTTTCGTCCCTCCGACGGGAAAGCGAAACTGCGTGTCTTTACCGTGTTTTCGCAGCGGTGCGGACTACTTCCCCCCATGCCCCTTCACCACCGCAATCATCGCCCCGAACGCCGGACCCATATTGGCTTCCAGCGTGGGATACATGCGCGAAATGCTGCCATCCAGGTACAAGGCGTCACTGCACTTGAGCTCATCACGAAGGAAACTGGCGAAATCGTAAAAGCTGATCGGATTGCGCGCGATGGCCAGCGTGACGATGCCCGCGGCATCCAGGCACACCGCATTGCGCACCACCGTGTTGGCTGACTCGGGATCGAAGCGCGGATTGATCTTGCCGTCCACGATCATCAGCGGACCCGATTGCGTGGCGTAGCGCGTCACGCCATTCCACAGGCCCAGTTCGGCTTCATAGTCGGAGGTCTCGACGATGTAGGCCTGGCGCTCGCTCAACACGAATACCCCATTGGGCTGCAGATAGAAATTGCCATACGCGTTCTTGCGCGTATTGAGGCGGCGCAGCTGGTTGCCGCCTTCCACGTACAGCCCCAGCGGCTGCAATTGCTTGTCGTAGATGCCGGCATTGGTGGCACACACCATCTCCTGTCCCTGGCTGCGCAGATGCGCATCGAGCCGGCTGAAGTTGCCCAGCGGCGTGCCAGCGGCATCTTTCCAGTACATGCGGATGGTGTCGCTGCGCGGATCAGCGCGGCAGGTGCTGATGAAGACCTGGTGATACTGGTACTGGCGCACCTCGGCCGCCTGTGCCGGCGGGCTGCCCGATCCCAGCAGCAGCGCCGGTACCAGGCCGGTCAATGCGAGCAGGCGCAGCAGTGTGCGGCGGAAACCAGGGGCAGGGAGGGAAGGGGAGCGAAGCATCGAAACCAGGTCTTGTTCTGCGGGAATGCGGAGGGCGAGGCGGTATTGTAAATGGCGCAAGCCGGGCTTGCCACGGGAAAACGGATTCTGGCCGCAAATCCAGTCCCATCAAGACTTTGCAGGCGATGCACCGAATTCGCTCATGCTGCAGTGCAATTCTGCACCGAATATGGGAAAATGAAGAAAAACAGCATGAAATGTGCGAAAAATCGAAGACCACAGCGCATTAATGATGGGGTTTGACGAAATTTCAAAAAAAATTTGCCCCATATGACGGCAGTGTTACACTCTGCCCCCATGTTGCGGCCAGCCTCCCGTAAAACGGGGTCAGGTATCCACAACCCTACGCGCGCCGGCCTGTTCGCCAGGTAACGGCGCCTCTTGAATCCGTTCCATCCTGGAGGAAACGACAATGAAGTTTGCAAGCCGTCTGACCAAGATCGCCCTGGCCGCCGCCACCTTTGCCGCCTTCGCCGGCGTGGCCCACGCCGAAACCGTCAAGATCGCCATCGCCGGTCCCCTGACCGGTGCCGTGGCCCAGTACGGCGACATGGTCAAGGCCGGTGCCCTCACCGCCATCGAACAGATCAACGCCGCCGGCGGCGCCAACGGCAACAAGTTCGAAGCCGTCATGATGGACGACGCCTGTGAACCCAAGCAGGCCGTGGCCGTGGCCAACAAGATCGTCAGCCAGGGCATCAAGTACGTGATCGGTCACGTCTGCTCCGGCTCCACCATCCCCGCCTCCGACATCTACGAGAACGAAGGCGTGGTCATGATCACCCCGTCGGCCACCGCGCCGCAGCTGACCGAAGCCAAGCCGCACAAGTTCATCTTCCGCACCATCGGCCGCGACGACCAGCAAGGTCCTGCCGCCGCCCGCTACGTGATCGAGAAGCTCAAGCCCAAGAAGGTCGCCGTGCTGCACGACAAGCAGTCCTACGGCCAGGGCGTGGCGTCGTCGGTGAAGTCGGCGCTGGAGGCGGCCAAGGTGCCGGTGGTAGTGTTCGAAGGCATCAACGCCGGTGACAGCGATTACTCGGCCATCGTCACCAAGCTGAAGTCGCAGGGCGTGGACTTCGTCTACTTCGGCGGCTACCACCCGGAAATGGGCCTGATCATGCGCCAGGCGCGTGAGCAGGGCGTCAAGGCCGTCTTCATGGGCCCCGAAGGCGTGGGCAACAAGGACATCACCGCCATCGCCGGCCCCGCCTCCGAAGGCATGCTGGTGACCCTGCCGGCCGACTTCGCCGCCGATCCGGCCAACGCCGCCCTGGTCAAGGCCTTCGCCGCCGCCAAGCGTGACGCCAACGGCCCGTTCCAGATGCCGGCCTACTCGGCCGTGAAGATCATTGCCGACGCCATCACCGGTGCCAAGTCCACCGATCCGGACAAGGTCGCCGCCTACATCCACGGCAACAGCTTCAAGACCCCCATCGGCAACGTCGAATACGACAAGAAGGGTGACCTGAAGGCCTTCAAGTTCGTCGTCTTCACCTGGCACAAGGACGCCACCAAGACCGAAGCCAAGTGATTCGCCCCGAATCGCTGGCCTGACTGTCTGACCTGACGTCAAACCGCGAAATGCCCCATTGCAGTCGGAATGGGGCATTTCCACTTTATGGGTTCCCTCATGAATGAATTGCTCCCTCAACTGACCCAGCAGCTCGTCAACGGGCTGTCGCTGGGTGCGATCTATGCCTTGATCGCCATCGGCTACACCATGGTCTACGGCATCATCGGCATGATCAACTTCGCCCACGGCGAGATCTACATGATCGCCTCCTACGTCGGCCTGGTGACCTTGACCGCCATCGGCGTGCAGTCCGGCTATCCCTTGCCGCTGCTGCTGGGCGGCGCGCTGATCGTCTCGGTGCTGGTGACCGGCCTGTACGGCTGGACCGTCGAGCGCGTGGCCTATCGCCCGCTGCGCGGCGGCCCGCGCCTGGTACCGCTGATCTCGGCCATCGGCATGTCCATCTTCCTGCAGAACTATGTGCAGATCGGCCAGGGCGCACGCGACATGTCGGTGCCGGTGCTGATCTCGGGCGCGCTGGAATTCCAGATGGGCAGCGACTTCACCGTCACCGTGCCGTATTCGCGCATGGTCATCGTGGGCGTGACGCTGGTGCTGATGGTGGCCCTGACGCTGTTCATCGCGCGTTCGCGCATGGGCCGCGCCTGCCGCGCCTGCGCTGAAGACATGGGCATGGCCAACCTGCTGGGCATCGATACCAACAAGGTGATTTCCTTCACCTTCGTCCTGGGTGCGATGCTGGCCGCGGTCGGCGGTGTGCTCATTGCCCTGACCATCGGCAAGCTCAATCCCTACATCGGTTTCATCGCCGGTATCAAGGCCTTCACGGCGGCGGTGCTGGGCGGCATCGGCAGCATTCCCGGCGCCATGCTGGGCGGCGTGCTGCTGGGGCTGGCCGAGACCTTCGCGGCCGGCTACCTGCCTTCCGAATACAAGGACGTGGTGTCCTTCGGGCTGCTGGTGCTGATCCTGCTGTTCCGTCCCACGGGCCTGTTGGGCAAGCCCGACATCGAAAAGGTCTGAGCCCGCACGGCTCGACGGACAACGACATATTCAAGGAGGCGTGATGCCTGAGACTTTCAAGAATGCCGTGGCGGCGGCGCTGGTGACCGCCGTACTGACCATCCCGCTGCTGGGCATGCAGCTGCAGCTGGAGGGCTACCGCGTGGTCCTCAATACCCACTGGACCCCGGTGCTGGTGGCGGTGCTGGCCGTGTTCCTGTTCCAGCTGGCCAAGCCTGCGCTCTCGCGCACCAGCGCCGGCATCAAGCTGCCTGCGCTGCCGCGCATGCAGCCGGGCCAGCAGCGCGCGGCCGTGCTGATCCTGCTGATGGCCGCGCTGGTGTGGCCCTTCTTCGGTTCGCGCGGCTACGTGGACGTGATGACCCTGGCGCTGATCTACGTGGTGCTGGGCCTGGGCCTGAACATCGTGGTCGGTTTCGCCGGCCTGCTGGACTTGGGTTACGTGGGTTTCTATGCCGTGGGTGCCTACACCTATGCGCTGTGCAACCAGTACTTCGGCCTCTCGTTCTGGGAATGCGTGCCGCTGTCGGCTGCCGCCGCCGCACTGTTCGGCTTCCTGCTGGGCTTCCCGGTGCTGCGCTTGCGCGGTGACTACCTGGCGATCGTCACGCTGGGCTTTGGCGAAATCATCCGCCTGCTGCTCAACAACATGACCAGCCTCACCGGCGGCCCGGATGGCATCTCCGGCATCCCCAAGCCGACCGTGTTCGGCGTGGTGATGGCGCGCAATCCGCTGACCGAGGATGGCACCACCTTCCACCAGTTGCTGGGCCTGACTTACCAGGGCGGCCATATGGTGATCTTCCTGTACTTCCTTGCCTTGCTGATGGTGCTCTTTACGTATTTCGTCACCAGCCGCCTGCTGCGCATGCCCATGGGCCGCGCCTGGGAAGCCCTGCGTGAAGATGAAATCGCCTGCCGCTCGCTGGGCATCAACCCGACCCGCGTGAAGCTTTCGGCCTTCACGCTCGGTGCGGCCTTCGCCGGCCTGGCCGGTTCCTTCTTCGCCGCCCGCCAGGGCCTGGTGACGCCGGAATCCTTCACCTTCATCGAATCCGCCCTGATCCTGGCCATCGTCGTGCTGGGTGGCATGGGTTCGCAGCTGGGCGTGATCCTGGCGGCGATCCTGCTGACCGTGCTGCCGGAACTGGCGCGCAGCTTCGCCGAGTACCGCATGCTGATCTTCGGCCTGGTGATGGTGCTGATGATGATGTGGCGTCCGCAAGGACTGCTTCCTGCAACCCGTCCGCACGTGGAGCTGCCGCAATGAACCCGTCCGTGAAAACCATGCTGGAAGTGTCCAACCTGTCGATGCGCTTCGGTGGCCTCTTGGCCGTGGATGGCGTCTCGCTGGCCGTGCAGGAGCGCGAAGTCTTCGCCATCATCGGTCCCAACGGGGCCGGCAAGACCACCGTCTTCAACTGCATCAGCGGCTTCTACCAGCCGACCTCGGGCGAGATTGCGCTCGATGGCGTCTCCATTGCCCGCCAGCCCAGCCACCAGGTGGCGCAGCAGGGGCTGGTGCGCACCTTCCAGAACATCCGCCTCTTCAAGTCCATGACCGTGGTGGAGAACCTGCTGGTGGCGCAACACCAGCAGGTCAATACCAACCTGCTGTCGGGACTGCTGAAGACGCCTTCCTATCGCAAGTCCGAGCAGGAAGCGTTGCAGCGTGCAGCTTACTGGCTGGACCAGCTGGGCCTGACGGCGCTGGCCAACCGCGAGGCGGGCACGCTCTCGTATGGCCTGCAACGCCGCGTGGAAATCGCCCGCTGCATGATCACCAAGCCGCGCCTGCTGCTGCTGGATGAACCGGCGGCCGGCCTGAACCCGCAGGAAAAGCAGGAGCTGTCGCAGCTCATCGACCGTCTGCGCCGCGAACATGGCGTGGCCGTGCTGCTGATCGAACACGACATGAGCCTCATCATGGGCATCTCCGACCGCATCCTGGTGATGGAGCACGGCAAGCCCATCGTCACCGGCACCCCCGAACAGGTGCGCAGCGACGAACGTGTGATCAAGGCCTACCTGGGAGAAGAATGATGCTGCAGTTTGACAAGGTGCATACCCACTACGGTGCCATCGAGGCCCTGCACGGCGTATCGCTGACGGTGGAAAAGGGCGAGATCGTTACCCTCATCGGTGCCAACGGTGCCGGCAAGACCACGCTCCTGATGACACTGTGCGGCCGTCCGCGCGCTTCCAGTGGCCGCGTACTCTTCGAAGGGCAGGACATCACGCAGCTGCCAACCCACGAGATCATGCGCCGCGGGCTGGCGATCTCGCCCGAAGGCCGGCGCGTCTTCCCCAGCCTGACCGTGCTGGAAAACCTCAAAATGGGCGCCTTCTTCGCCAGCAACGAGGACATCGAACGGGGCATCGAGTACGTCTTCGGACTCTTTCCGCGTTTGAAGGAACGCGCGGCGCAGCGGGCCGGGACCATGTCCGGCGGCGAGCAGCAGATGCTGGCCATCGGCCGCGCGCTGATGAGCAAGCCGCGCCTGCTGTTGCTGGACGAACCTACGCTGGGCCTGGCCCCGCTGGTGATTGCGCAGATCTTCGAGATCATTCGCACCATCCGCGAGAGCGGCGTGACCGTGTTCCTGGTCGAGCAGAACGCCAACAAGGCGCTGGGCGTGGCCGACCGTGGCTACGTGCTGGAAAACGGCCATGTGGTCATGTCCGATACCGGTGCCAACCTGCTGGCCAACAGCGACGTGCGCAAGGCCTATCTCGGCCACGGCTGATACCGGCAGCGACGCCACCCGATCCACGGCCCGGCCATGCACATGGCCGGGCCGTGTCGTTTCCAGTATCCTGAAAAGCTGCTGCGCCCTTTGCTGCAGAGCAGCAACAAAGTGCGTAGAATACCGGCCCATCCTGGCCCCGGCGCGACGGCGCGGCACCTTGAGCGTGCTTTGGGGGCCTTTCATTTGGACGACGACATGACACACCCCACACGCCGCCGGGTACTGAAAGTGGCGGGCCTGATGGCAGGTGCCGGCGCTGCCGGCCTGTTCTGGTCCCTGCCGCACCGGGTTACGGCACAAAACAATCCGGCGACCGTGCCGGTGGACGATTTTCTTCAGGTTTCCCGGCAACTGACTGAACGCCAGGATTTGAGTCCCAAGCTGGGCGCGGCTTTGCTGCTGGCCCTGTCCAAAACCGAAAAAGACCTGGCACCTCGCCTGCAATCGCTCAAGGGCCTGCTGCAAGCCCAGCCGGCGCTGCTGCAAGCCGAGCGCCTGGCCTTCCCGGCCGAGCAGGGCGACAGCGAAAAGCTGGCCCGCGTCATCCTCGGCGCCTGGTACGACGGCGTGGTCGGCAAGGGCAAGAACGCCCAGTACGTCACCTACATCAATACGCTCTCCAACGGACTGGTGAGCGGCAAGCTGGTGCCGCCCAGTTTTTCCTATGGTCCCTGCGGCAGCTGGTCGCGCCAGCCCTGATTTGCGAGAGTGACATTCATGAGTAATCCCAATTCCGCCGACGTGGTCGTGATCGGCGCCGGTGTGACCGGTGCCTTGCTGGCCACGCGCCTGGCCAAGACCGGCAAGTCGGTGCTGCTGCTGGAATCCGGCCCGCGCATGGGCCGCGACCAACTGGTCGAACGTTTCCGCAGTTCGGCTTTCAAGTCCGACTTCATGGCGCCGTATCCGTATTCGCCGCTGGCACCGCACCCGCGCTATACGCCGGAGCCCAACGGCTACCTGCAGCAGAAGGGGCCGCATGCCTTCAATGCGCAGTACATCCGCATGTTCGGCGGCACCAGCTGGCATTGGGCGGCGCAGTTGTGGCGCTATGTACCCAACGACTTCCGCCAGCACAGCCTGTATGGCGTCGGCAAGGATTGGCCGATCAGCTATGACGACCTGGAAGACTATTACTACCAGGCCGAGGTCATCGCCGGCGTCGGCGGTTCGCCCGAGAGCGGCTCGCCGCGCAAGCATCCTTTCCCGATGGAGCGGGTGCCGGCCTCGTGGCTGCAGCAACGCGTGACCGCCCGCCTGGCGCCGGAATTCACCGTGCTCGACGACAGCACCGGCCGCAACAGCCGCAACTATGACGGCCGTCCGGCCTGCTGCGGCAACAACAACTGCATGCCGCTGTGTCCCATCGATGCCCAGTATCACGGCGGGCTGGCTGCGCAGCAGGCCGAAGACAGCGGCGTACAGGTCATCACCGAGGCTGTGGTCTATCGCCTGGAACATGACGAAAAAGGCCGCATCGCCGCCGTCCATTATTACGACTGGAACAAGGTCAGCCACCGCATCACCGCCCAGACCTTCGTGCTGGCCGCCAATGCCATCGAGACCCCCAAACTGCTGTTGATGTCGGTGAGCGACAAGTTCCCGCAGGGGATTGCCAACGCCCGCGACAATGTCGGCCGCAACCTGTGCGACCACCCGGCCATCGGCGTGACCTTCGATGTGGATGAAGAAATCTGGCCCGGCCGTGGTCCGGTCAGCCCTTGCTCCATCGGCCAGTTCCGCGATGGCGATTTTCGTGCGGAGCACGCGCCGTTCCGCATCGATATTTCCAATGCCTCGCAGGTGGCCTCGGTGACCAAGGAAGTGCTCGCCGAGGGTTACTTCGGCAAGCGCCTGGAAGAGCAGATCCTGTTCCGCGCCGCACGCCGCCTGAGCATCAAGAACGCGCTGGAACAACTGCCGGACCGCAACAACCGCGTGACCCTGGGCGACAAGAAGGATGAACTTGGCCTGCCCGTCCCGGCCCTGTACTGGAACGTGGACGACTACGTCGTCAAAGGCACCGAGAAGACCCGCGCCGCCTACGACGCCATCGCGGCCCGGCTGGGTGCGACCAACATCAAGCACAGCAAGAGCGGGGCGTTCTCCAATCGCCAGCACATCACCGGTACGCTCTCCATGGGCCTGGATCCGGCCACCAGCGTCACCGATGCCTGGGGCCGCGCACACGACCACGAGAACCTGTTCATGGTCGGTACCGGCGTCATGCCCACGGTCGGCACCTGCAACGTCACGCTGACCGCGATGGCGCTGGCGCTGCGCACGGCCGACAAGATCATCGAGGAGAGCCGCCATGCGTAAGCCGTTCAAGCGCCTGCTGGCGATGCTGTCCTTGATGGGCGTGGTCGCGCTGGCTCATGCGGCCAATGATGCGCAGTTGATCAAGCGCGGCGAGTACCTGGCCGTCGCCGGTGACTGCGCTGCCTGCCACAGCGAGAGGGGACGCGCCCCGTTCAGCGGCGGGCATCCGATCAGCAGTCCCCTTGGCACCATCTACAGCACCAACATCACGCCCTCCAAGACCCACGGCATCGGCCAGTACACGCCGGAGCAATTTGCCGCGGCCTTGCGTCGCGGCGTGCGTGCCGATGGCAGCAACCTGTATCCGGCCATGCCCTATACCGCCTATGCGCGACTGAACGATGAGGATGTGGCGGCGCTGTACGCCTACTTCATGCAGAGCGTGCAGCCGGTGGACCAGGCTCCGCCGGCGACGGCGCTGCCGTTCCCGTTCAACATCCGCATGTCGATGAAGGCGTGGAACTGGCTTTTCCTGGACACCAAGCCCTTTGAGCCCGACCCGGCGCAATCGGCGCAGTGGAATCGCGGAGCCTATTTGGTGCAGGGCCTGGCCCATTGCAGCACCTGCCATACGCCGCGCAATGTGCTCATGGCCGAGCAACTGGAGCGCCGCCTGCAAGGGGCCTCGCTCGGCACCTGGTACGCGCCCGACATCAGCCCCGCTGCCTTGCAGGCCAAGCCGGCCTGGACCCGCGCCATGCTGGCCGAGTACCTGGCCAGCGGCCACGCCGCCAATGGGGCCACCGCCGGCGGACCGATGCTGGAAGCCATCGAAAAGAGTTTCTCGCGCATGACCCGTGAGGATCTGGATGCGATGGCCACCTATCTGCTGCCGGCCAGTCCGGCCGAGGCGGCTCCGGCGTCCGCGACTGCGCCGGCTGCTGCCGTCCCTGCGCTGACCCCGGTGCAGGGCGACGATACGCCCCAGGCGCTGGCCGCCATGAGTATGGGTGCACGTGTCTATATGAACAATTGCGCCTCCTGCCACAACACCGGCGGCCAGGGCCTCAACGGCCTGCCATCCCTGCAGCAGCATCCGCTGCTGCGCCAGCCCAATGCCGACAACGTGGCCATGGCCATCCTCGAAGGCGTGCTGCCGGAGCACGGACAAGGCATGATCGGCTTTGCCCATACCTTGAACGATGGCGAGATTGCGGCGGTGACCAACTACCTGATGCAGGATCTGGGTGGCAGCAAGGTCAGCATCAGCGCCGAGCGCGTCAAAGCCTTGCGGGCCGGCGGTGAGCCCTCGCCGCTGTTGTGGGTGGCGCGCGGCGGCATGGTGCTGCTGGTGTTGGTCCTGCTGGGCGTGGCGGTCTGGTGGCGTCGTCGCCGCAAGCCCGGCACGGCAGGCTGAAGCCGAAGGATGACCTTCCAACGCTCCTGACATGTCATACCAGATGCCGCCCGGCCCACACCACACCGGGCGGCTCTTTTTTTGTGCTGCGTGGCGGCTTTTGTGTGGCAATGGTCTGCTGCGAGTGACATTCGGGATTGTTTCGGGCTATCCTCGACATTCGATGAGGAAAAGCATGAAAAAGATTTCGCAGCACCTGAAGCAACTGGGCATGGGCAGCCTGCTGCTGGCCAGCGCCTGGATGATTCCCGCTGCGGCACACGCGGACCGGCTCGGCGAGATCCAGGAGCGTGGCTCGCTGATCTGCGCCACGCTGGCCAGCAATGAGCCGCTGGGTTTCCCCGATCCGCAGAGCGGCCAGATCGTCGGTTTCGATGTGGACATGTGCAGTGCCATCGCCGCCAAGCTGGGCGTCAAGATGCGGCAGCGCAGTTTGACCATAGAGGCCCGTCTACCGGCGCTGATCGAGGGCGAGGTCGACCTGGTCTCGGGCGCACTGGGCTATACCCGCGAGCGGGCGCGCCAGATCGATTTCACGGCTTCGCATTACCAGACGCCGATCAAGCTGCTCGTGTACAGCGATTCCGGACTGAATCTGGTATCCGACCTGGAAGGCAAGCGTATCAGCGCCAATCGCGGTTCCACCCCGGAGCAGGCGGTGCGGCGCGTACTGCGCAAGGCCACCTTGCTGACTTTCCCTGAGACCCCGCAAACCTTCCTGGCGCTGGCCCAGCGGCAGGCCGATGCGATGGCCGTGGCCATGCCCTCGGGGATCCGCTTCGTCAACGAATCGGGCGGACGCTTCCGCTTCGTCGAAGGCGCACTGGCCTGGGAGCCGACGGCGCTGGGTGTCAAGAAGGGCGAGCACCGACTGCTGGACGCCGTCAACAAGGCGCTGGCCGCGCTGGAAAAGGACGGCGAGTTTGACGCCATGTGGACCAAGTGGTTCGGTCCCAAGACCAAGTTCAATATTCCCCGCGACAAGAAGCTCACGCCCATTTCGGCATTCCTCCAGGCGGGCTGACGGCATCATCCGATCCGGGCGCAGCGGCGTCCGTTTCCTTGCTTCGTTTTCCTCGCGCACGGACAGAGCAACAGAGCAATAGAGAACAGAGCGATAGAGCAGGTTCATGGCAGTTACTTCCGCATCGTCTTCCACTTCCCCCGATCATGATGGCCTGCCGCCGCGCCAGCGGCTGCTGGCCATCGCCACCGTCGTGCTGGGCCTGAGCATCGCGGTGCTCGACGGCTCCATCGCCAATCTGGCGTTGCCGGTCATGGCCACCGACCTGAAAGCCAGCGATGCCGATGCCATCTGGGTCATCAACAGCTACCAGATCGCCATGGCGGTGTGCCTGCTGCCGCTGGCCTCCCTGGGCGAAGTGATCGGCTATCGGCGCGTCTACCTGGGCGGCTTGTTTCTGTTCACCCTGGCCTCGCTGGCGTGTGCAGCCAGCGGCGACATGCTGCAACTGAGCCTGGCGCGGGTGCTGCAGGGGCTGGGGGCGGCCGGCATCCTGTCGGTCAATACCGCGCTGATCCGCTTCATCTATCCGGCCCGGCAGCTGGGCCGGGCCATCGGCTACAACGCGCTGGTGGCCGGGACCGGCAATGCGCTGGGGCCCACCGTGGCCGGGGTCATCCTGCATCTGGGCTCATGGCACTGGCTGTTCCTCATCAACATCCCGCTGGGGCTGGCGGCGCTGGCCGTGGGCAGCCGCGCCTTGCCGTTCAATCCCTTGTCGGCCCGCCGTTTCGATCGCCAGTCGGCGCTGCTGTGCATGGCCTTCATCGGCTTGCTGCTCTACACCATCGATGCCATCGGCCACCTGCAAGGCGGCTGGGTGGTGGCGGGCTGCGCGCTGCTGACCGCCATCAGCCTGGCATTGCTGCTCAAGCTGCAGTCGCCGAGCGCGCCCATGCTGCCGCTGGACCTGCTGCGCATCCCCTTGTTTGCCTTGTCGATCGGGACCTCGTTCTGCTCCTTTGCAGCGCAGATGGCGGTCTTCGTGATGTTGCCCTTCATGCTGCAGAATCATCTGGGTATGGGCGCCGCGCGTGCGGGCATGCTGCTGACGGCCTGGCCGGTGGCCGTTGCGCTGACCGGCGTGGTGGCCGGCAAGCTGTCGGACCGCGTCGCTGCGGGTTTGCTGGGGGGGATCGGGCTGGCCGTGATGTGCCTGGGATTGCTGGCTTTGCTGACGGTGGACCGCAGCACGCCCGATGGCCTGATGCTGTCCATGTTTGCGGTGTGCGGTATCGGCTTCGGACTGTTCCAGTCGCCCAACAACCGCACCATGATCAGTGCCGCGCCGCGTGAACGGACCGGCGGAGCCAGCGGCATGCTGGGCACGGCACGCCTGACCGGGCAGACCGTCGGGGCGTCGGTGGTGGCGATGCTGATGGGGTTCTCGGGCTCGCCGTATGCGCTGGTCCTGTGCTTTGCCGCCGCCCTGGCGGGCGCGGCCAGCCTGGTCAGCCTGTCGCGGCTGCGTTATTGAGCGGGAGGACCGGGCAGGGCAGGGCGTTGAGACCGGGTTTGCCGGGCTTACAGCGCCGGTGCCACCGTCTCGCCGTGGGCATGCTGGTGCGCGGCATGGGCCGCCACGGAGAGCGCCATGCTGAGATAGTTTTCGCTGCGGCGGCGCTGCTGCGCCTGCTGCTGTTCCAGCGCAAACAATTGCTGGTAGAGATTGCGGATCTGCTGCTGCAGCAACTGGCGCTGCTGCTTGCCATCCCGGTTGCCCGGGAAACGCGCCAGGGACTGCGCCTGCTGCTGCAGGAGCAGGATGCGGTGGCTCAATTGCGCCACCAGCTCGGCGGGGTCATGGTCCAGCGTGTCTGCCACTGCGACTTCAGCGTGGGCAGGTTGTTCTTGTTCATACGCGACGTTCATGCGAACTCCAGCCCACAGGGGCGCAAGGATTGCAAGGGGACTGCGATAGTGCCTTCGCTTTGTTTTACGGCAGCCACGCGGACATCTTGAGCCACGGAAAGTAAAAAAAGTAAAAGGCGCAGTCCCGTAAAGGGTGCTGCGCCTTCGACATGCGGGCGTCCTCAGGGCGGCCCGCAGTGGCTGCGGTCAGGGGATCAGATCACGCCACGGCGCATCTGGTCCAGCTCGATGGATTCGAACAGGGCCTTGAAATTGCCCTCGCCGAAGCCGTCATTGCCCTTGCGCTGGATGATTTCATAGAACACCGGCCCGATCAGGTTCTGCGTGAAGATCTGCAGCAGCAGGCCCTGGCCATCGGTGGGTGCGCCGTCGATCAGGATCTTAAGTTCACGCAAGGCAGCCAGGTCTTCGCCATGGCCGGGGATGCGGCGTTCCACCAGGTCATAGTAGGTGGCGATGGTGTCCTGCAGCGGCACGCCGCGGGCATAGAGGGCGCGCACGGTCTGGTAGATGTCGTCGGTGCCCAGGGCGATGTGCTGGATGCCTTCGCCGTTGTACTGCTTGATGAATTCCTCGATCTGCGACTTGTCGTCGGCACTCTCGTTGATGGGAATGCGGATCTTGCCGCAGGGGCTGGTCATGGCGCGCGAACGCAGGCCGGTGACCTTGCCCTCGATGTCGAAATACTTGATCTCGCGGAAATTGAACAGGCGCGTATAGAACGACGACCAGGTGTCCATCGCGCCGCGCATGACGTTGTGGGTCAGGTGGTCGATGTAGGTCAGGCCCACGCCCTTGGGATTGCGCTCCACGCCAGGGAAGAACTGGAAGTCGACGTCATAGATGGAGCCATTGTCGCCATAGCGGTCCACCAGATAGAGCAGCGAGCCGCCGATGCCGCGAATGGCAGGAATGTTCAGTTCCATCGGGCCCAGCTTGGCTTCCACGCCTTCGGCACCGAGTTCGAGTGCACGTTTGTACACATGGGCCGCATCCTTGACGCGGAAGGCCATGGCGTTCACCGAAGCCCCGTGCACCTGGGCGAAGGCGGCGGCATTGCTGCCGGGTTCGCCGTTGAGGATGAAGTTGATCTGGCCCTGGCGATACAGGGTGACATTCTTGGAGCGGTGGCGCGCCACGGCGGTGAAACCCATCAGCTCCAGCACGGCGGCAATGCCGGCCGGATCGGCGGCGGTGTACTCGACGAACTCGAAGCCGTCGGTGCCCATGGGATTGTCGAACAGGTCGCCGCTGGCGCGGACAGGGGAATTGGCGGCTGCGGTGGCGAACTGGGTGTCTGCGTGGCCCATCTGGTGTCTCCTCGTGTGGGGAGGGCCGCCAAGCGCGGCCCATGCGAGGAGTTTATTGCGTCAAGACTGCAATTTGTGATTGTTTTTTGCGCGATATATTAGATAATATGCACAAATAATTCTTAAATATGAACTTTGGAGAGACAAATGAGCATCATCAACGTGGACCGCTACGACCTGGCCTTGCTGACCGAGCTGCAGCGAGATGGCCATATTACCAATAGCGCCCTCGGTCTGAAAGTCCACCTGTCCACTTCGCAGATCAGCCGTCGCGTGCAGCGGCTGGAAGAAGCCCATGTCATCGAACGCTACACCGCCGTGCTGGACCCGGCCGTGGTCGGTCTGGGCGTGACCGCGTTCACCACCGTGACCCTGGACCGCCAGGGCGAAACCCGAGGCGAACTCTTCGAGAAGGCCGTGGAAACGATGCCGGAAGTGACCGAATGTTTCTCCGTCACGGGCGAGGGCGATTATATCCTGCGCATCGTGGCCCCCGACCTGGCCGCTTTCTCCGAATTCATGATGACGCGCCTGCTGCGCCTGCCGGGCGTGACCAACGTCAAGTCCAACATCACCCTCAAAAAGGTCAAGCAATCCCATGAACTGCCGCTGGAACACGTGATGCAGCCGGTGAAGTCGCGCCAGCGCATCCGCTTCTCGCAGTGAGGTTTCAAAAAGCATGATGTCGTTATTCAATGATTGGATGCCTCAATCATTGAATAATCGAATGATGCTTTTTATCAGGCTTTGCTCCGCCTCTGATCCGGCTCAGGAATTCAAAAGCAATCGCCGGAGTGCTGCCCCGTCAGCGCAGGCCTAGAATCAGTGGCATCCGATTCCGGGAGCGCTCCATGCTGACCATCACTTCTTCTCCTCCGCCGACTAGCTCCGCTGCCTCCGCCGCCGACGTCAACGGACTCGATCCCGACACCTGCTGGCAAGCCGTGCAGCAGCGCGATGCATCTTTCGATGGCCGGTTCTGGTATGCGGTGCGCACCACCGGCGTGTACTGCAAGCCCTCCTGCGGGGCACGCACACCCTTGCGCAAGAACGTGGCCTTCCACGCCAGCTGCGCTGCGGCCGAAGCAGCGGGCTTTCGTCCATGCCAGCGCTGCAAGCCGGACCAGCCGCCCTTGCAAGAGCGCCAGGCACAGGCCATCGCGCAAGCCTGCCGCCTGATCGCGCAGGCCGAGGAACAGCCGGATACGGCCACGCTGGCGCAGGCCGCGGGCTTGAGCCGTCATCATTTTCATCGGGTCTTCAAGCAGCACACCGGCCTCACTCCCAAGGCCTATGCCGATGCCCATCGCGCCGGCCGCCTGCGCGCGCAACTCGGCGGCAGTGCCAGCGTGACCGAGACGTTCTATGACGTCGGCTTCCATTCCAGTGGCCGCTTCTATGCTCAGAGCAAGGCGCAACTGGGCATGCAGCCGGCGACCTATCGTCGTGGCGGCCGTGGCGAGAAAATCCGCTTCGCCGTTGCGCAATGCTGGCTGGGAGCCTTGCTGGTGGCGGCCACGGAGCAGGGTATCTGCGCGCTCACCTTGGGCAGCGAGCCGGAGGAGTTGCTGCGGCAACTGCAGGATCGTTTCCCCCATGCGGATCTCGCCCCTGGCGATGCCGCCTTCGAGCAAACGCTGGCACAGGTACTGACCGCGCTGGACGATCCGCGACAGGGTGCCGCCTTGCCACTGGACGTGCGCGGTACCGCCTTCCAGCAGCGTGTGTGGCAGGCACTGCGCGCAGTGCCGCCCGGGGTCACCTTGACCTATGCCGAACTGGCCGCGCGCATCGGCCAGCCTGCAGCGGTGCGGGCGGTGGCCAATGCCTGTGCGCGCAACGAGATCGCCGTGCTCATTCCCTGCCATCGCATCGTCCGGCTCGATGGCGCGCCCTCCGGCTATCGCTGGGGCATCGCGCGCAAGAGCGCCTTGCTGGCGCGCGAAGCCGAGGGCAGGGAAGACGCCGCCAGCCCGAAAGACCAGCGCGCCTGAAGCCTTTGCCCTGCGCGGCTACAATAGGCCTTCCTTCATCGCTGGAGTTGCGCATGCATGTTCTTGGCAAGGCTGGTCTCGCATTCGCGGGCGCGGTACTGATCCTGGGTGGTGTGGTCGCCTGTTCGCCGCTGTCGGCCATCAATGCCGTTACGCCCGCTTCTTCCTACGTCAAGACCGAAGGGGTGGCCTACGCCAACACCGATAACCCGCGTCAAAAGCTGGACATCTATCGTCCCGCCAACGCCCCGGCCACGGCCTCCGGTCCTGGCTTGCCGGTGGTGGTGTTCTTCTATGGCGGCAGCTGGAACGAGGGTAGCCGCAAGGATTACGCCTTCGTCGGCGAGGCCCTGAGTTCACGCGGTTTCATTGCCGTACTGCCTGATTACCGCGTCTATCCCGAAGTGCGTTATCCCGATTTCGTGAAGGACAGCGCCCAGGCCGTGGCCTGGACCTTGCGCTCGGTGCGCGAGCTGGGCGGCGATCCGCAGCGCGTCTTTGTCATGGGACATAGTGCCGGTGCCTACAACGCCGCCATGGTGGCGCTCGATGCGCGCTGGCTGCGCGCAGCCGGGGCCTCGCCCGCACAGCTGCGCGGCTGGATCGGCCTGGCCGGACCCTATGACTTCCTGCCCATCGAAAACGAGGATGTGAAACCGGTCTTCTTCGCGCCCGATTCTCCACCGGATTCGCAACCGGTGCGGCACGTGGAAGCCGGTGCGCCGCCCGCGTTGCTGATCGCCTCGCACAAGGACAAGCTGGTGGGCGCCGAACGCAATACCGGTGGCCTGGCCAAACTGCTGCGCGCCCAGCAGGTGCCGGTGGTGGAGCGCTACTTCGACAACACCTCGCACGCTTCGCTGGTGGGCAGCCTCTCTCGGCCGTTGCGTTTCATCGCGCCGACTCTCGAAGAAGTGAGCCAATTCATTGAAAATCCGCCACCGCGTCCGGAGCCTTCCAAGTGACGGGTGACCTCTTCGCTGGCCTGGCACGTGACCCTTCGGTGGAGACCATCACCGAAGGTGCGCTGCTGCTGCGCGCCTTTGTCGACGAAGAGGAAGCCGCAGCCTTGATGGCGGCCATCGACAAGGTTCTGGCCGCCTCGCCCCTGCGCCACATGCAGACCCCGGGCGGTTTCCGCATGTCGGTGGCGATGAGCAATTGCGGCCAGTTTGGATGGGTGACGGATCGCCGTGGCTATCGTTACCAGTCACTAGATCCATTGGCCGAGCGCGACTGGCCAGCCATGCCTGAGGCCTTTGCGGCATTGGCCGCGCGCGCCTCAGCGGCGGCGGGGTTTGCAGGATTCGATCCTGACGCTTGCCTCATCAATCGCTACGAACCCGGTGCGCGCATGTCGCTGCATCAGGACAAGAATGAACTGGACATGGACCAGCCCATCGTCTCGGTCTCGCTCGGTCTGCCCGCGACCTTCCTGTTCGGTGGCATGGCGCGCACCGACAAGCCGCAGCGCATGCGGCTGGAGAATGGCGATGTGGTGGTGTGGGGTGGCCCGGCGCGGCTGGCCTTCCATGGCGTCGATACTTTGCGCGACGGCGAGCACCCGCTGACCGGGCGCTGCCGCTACAACCTGACTTTCCGCCGCGCGCGCTGAGCGCTGCCGGTTCAGGCGCGTGCCGTTGGCCGCGCCGCTTTTCTGCGCGGCACCGAAGCAGTAGCAGTGCGCGCGGCAGGTTTGCGACGTGGCTTGCGTGACGGTGGTTGTTCCGCCTCTTGCAGACGCTGTTGCAGCAAGGCCAGTACAGCGGCTTCCTCCGGTGACAGATCCTGCAACTCTTCTACCAGTTCGGTCTGCACCCGTTCTTCCAGCCGCTCCGCAAAACTACCGTCCAGGTAACTTTCGATGACGGCAGGATGCACGTAACACTTGCGGCAGATGGAAGGCGTATTGCCCAGGCGGCGCGCCACGTTCTCGATGGCGCGCACCACGTTCTGCTTGGCCTGCGCCTGCGAGTCCACCCGCTCGAAGGCCTGCAGCGCCAGCGTGGCCAGCACCGTGCCGGCCCAGGTGCGGAAATCCTTGGCACTGAAATCCTCGCCCGCCGCTTCACGCAGATAGGCATTCACGTCACCCGAATCGATGCAGTGGCGCTCGCCCTCGTCATCCACGTACTGGAACAGTTCTTGCCCCGGCAACTCGCGCATTTTGCGGATGATGCGGGCCACGTAGGGATCGTGCAGCTTGATGTCATGCTGCACGCCGCTCTTGCCGCGGAAGCGGAACAGCACATCGCTGCCATCCACGCGCACGTGGCGATGGCGCAGCGTGGTCAGGCCGAAGGATTGATTCTGTTTGGCGTATTCGTCATTGCCCACGCGCATGAAGGTGGTCTGCAGCAGATGCACGACAGCGGCCAATACTTTCTGCCGATGCAGGCCGGGACGTTTCAGGTCTTGCTCCACCACGCGGCGGATGGTCGGCAGCGTACGCGCAAAACTGATCATGCGCAGGTACTTGGCATCATCGCGCACCGAGCGCCAGCGTGCGTGATAGCGATACTGCTTGCGCCCGCGCGCATCGCGTCCGGTGGCCTGGATGTGGCCGTTGGCGTGCGGGCTGATCCAGACGTCTTCCCAGGCGGGCGGGATGGCCAGAGACTTCAGGCGCGCCACCACATCGTCATCACGAATGAGCTCGCCGTGCGCATCGTGATACGCGAAGCCCTTGCCACGCCGGCGGCGGCGTATGCCCGGCATGCCGTCGTTGACATAGCGCAGCTGGTTGGCGCGGGCGATGTCGATGGCCTCGTCCTGATGGCGGGCATCGGCGGGCGGCGGAGCCGAAGGCGACGGCGATGATGATGATGAAGATTGTTCGGACGCTGCGGCGATACGATCCATGATGGTCTCCTCGGACGCTGTCCGCCGGCAGATCCGGCGGCCGTCCATGCGGGCCATTATTGAGCAAGCGCCGTGGCGCGGCAGTCAGCCATCGGCCGGGGATGGTGTGGGATTTTTCCGGCAGGCAGGTCGGCTCAGAACGCCCATTGCAGATTGAAGCCGCCCGTCACGGCCGCCGTCTGGAAGCCTTGCGGCTTGGCCAGGGGCGTGGCCACGAACATGTCATAGCTCAGCTTGCCGAGGTTGCCGCGCAAGCCCAGCGCCGCCCCCGTGAGTCGCTGGCCGGTGAGGAATTGCGCCGAGGGCCCTGCGACCGCGCCGGTATCGATGCCGGCAAACACTTCCTGCCCGCTCTCACCCAGGCCCAGCGCCAGTTCATTGCGCAGGAACCAGCCACGCTCGGCCTGCAGCGTCAGTTCGCCGTCGAAACCGCGCACCGTATAACGGCCGCCGATGGAGAACTGATCCTGCGGCGGCAGACTGCCCCGGTTCCACTGCGCGCGCAGCGTGCTGCTGTAGCGCAGGCGCGCACCGGCCAGCTGGAACGGCGCATTGAGGGAGGCATCCAGCAGCCACAGACCATAGCGCGTGCCGATCTGCGGCAGGTCGAAGGGCGAGCTGGGCTCGGCTCCTTGCGTATCGAGTGAACGGCGATAGGCCAGCGTGGCATCGGCAATCGCATCGCCCAGAAACTGCCGGTGATTCAATCCCGCTTCCCACGCCGTGGTGCGGCGTTGCTGGGCGCCGACTTCGAGTTCATCAATCGCGTTGTAAGCCTTGCGCAGCAAGGCTTTGCCGAAGGCCGTGGTCTTGCCGGCGGCATCGCGATGGAGCAGGCGAGACAGTTTGAATTCGGTAGTTTCGGAACGCCCGCTGTAGACGAAATTCTCGAAGGCTCCCGCGACCGTCTGGTGATAGCGGTTGCCCGACATCGTCACGGCCGCCATCCAGTTGCCCAGCGGGAGCGAGTAATGCAGCGTGTAGGCATGGCTGCCGTGGTCGCCGTAGTGATTCAGGCTGCGGCTGACGCTGACGTAGAAGAGGTCATTGAGGGTCCACCAATTGTCATAGGACAAGGTCAGCCCGGCCAGATATTTGCCGGTGGCCTTGGCACCGCCATCGTCCAGCGATGCCGTGAGACGGAAGGGGAAAGCCTGCTGGTACTGGATCACCAGATCGCTGTCGCCCGCCTCGGCACCCTTGTCCTCGGAGGGCGTGATCTTGATGTCGGCCTGCACGGTCGGCAGGCGCTTGAAATTTTCCAGGCCCTGTTCGATATCGCGCAGGTTGAGGATGTCGCCCGGGCTGATGGGCAGGGCATTGAAGGCGGTCCCGCGCGCATCGGCGTCGGGCGCAAAGCGGATGTGGCGCACGCGCCCCGGCACCACGCTCAGCACCAGCCGTCCCGTCGACAGATCTTGCGGACGCGCCAGCACGCGCGTGGTGGTGTAGCCGCGCGCGACGATGGCGCTCTCGACCCGGGCCAGGACCAGGTTCACCCCTTGCGAGCCCAGGCAGCGGCCCACCGCGCCACGTTCGCCGGTGACGCTGTCGAGTGCAAAACGAAAACGCTCGGCCTGTTCACCCTCCAGCGCAATCGCCGTAATCCTGCGGCAGGGTTGCTCCTGCTCGGGGAAATCCTGCGCCATCGCGCTGGCGGCGGGCGTACCCAGATTCACGTCAGGACGCTGCTCCTGTTGCTGGCGCAGGGCGCGTTCGCGCTCGCGCTGCAACTGCTCCTGGTTGACGGCGGTTTGCCCGTGGGCAAGGGAAATGACCAGATTCAGACCAAGGATGAGTACAAATCGGGGAGACGGCGAACGGAAGATGGAAGACATCGGAAACATGGTGAGTCGTCCCAAAGCCACACTGGGCAAGGGATTCAAAAGAAATGGGAGGGCTGGCAAAACAAGTGTTGGTTTTTGCCTACAGGAAAGCTTCTCGTGTACTGAAAAATCACCTTTCCTCGTTAACCTAAATTAACATCCCGACCCTGGCAAGCAAAATATTGCTAACCGGAAACGGAAAACAACGAATCGGGGTTCGTTGTCGTGACCGGTCATAACGACAACAGCACTCGGGGTTTTCATGAATCGTCAGCGTTACAAGCTGGTTTTCAACCGGCATCGTGGCCAGTTGATGGCCGTTGCAGAAATCGCCTCCAGCATCCAGCATCACGGCCGCACATCGGCCAACGGTGCGGCGATGCCGGACCTGTTACCGTCCGCTTTGCGCTTTTCGCTGCTGGCGGTAGCGCTGGCCCTGGCCATGAACACGGTGGCCCATGCGCAGATCCTGGGCGACCGCAACGCTCCGCGCAATCAGCAGCCGACCGTGCTGGCCACGCCCAATGGCGTGCCGGTGGTCAACATCCAGACGCCGGGTGCAGCGGGGGTGTCGCTCAACAGCTACCGGCAATTCGATGTCGGCCCCAATGGCGCCATCCTCAACAATGCGCAGGGCACTACGGCCACCCAGCTGGGCGGCTATGTGGCGGGCAATCCATGGCTGGCCACGGGCGCAGCGCGCGTGATCGTGAACCAGGTCAACTCGGCCAATCCCAGCTATCTGCGCGGCTACCTGGAAGTGGCAGGGGCGCGGGCGCAGGTGGTGGTGGCCAATCCGGCGGGCATCACCTGTTCCGGCTGCGGCTTCATCAATGCCAATCGCGCCACGCTCACCACGGGCGTACCGCAGATCCTCAACGGCAATCTGGACAGCTATCGCGTGGCCAGCGGTGCGGTACGCATCGAGGGCAACGGCATGGATGCCAGCCGCACCGATTACGCCGAGATCATCGCGCGCGCCGTGCAGGTCAATGCCGGCATCTGGGCACCCGAACTCAAGGTCAGCGCGGGCCTCAACACCGTCAGCGCGGATCACGCCAGCGTGGTTCCCGGTGTGGCCGCCACCGACGCCGCACCGGCGGTGGCCATCGACGTGGCGCAACTGGGCGGCATGTATGCCGGCCACATCTATCTGACCTCCACCGAGCATGGCGTGGGCGTGCGCAACGCGGGCAACATCGGCGCGTCGGTAGGCCAGGCGGTGGTGACGGCCGATGGCCGGCTCGAGAACAGCGGCAGTCTCACTGCTACCGGCCTGCTGGCGGTGCAGACCACAGGCGGCATCAGCAATGCGGGCGAACTGGGCAGCAAGAGCGTGGCCAGCCTCAACACCACAGCGCTGGACAACAGCGGCAGCATCGCCAGTGCCGGTGCGCTGACGGTGCAGGCCAGCGGCGCGCTGCAGAACACCGGCAGCGTCGGCGGCGAGGGCAATGTGCAGATCGCCGCCGCCAGCATCGACAACCGCAACAGCATCGGCAGCAGCACCACCCTGGCCGTGCAGGCCGCCGGTTCCCTCAGCAACAGCGGCACGCTGCAGGCCAATGCCGATGCCAGCATCACCGCTGCCAGCGTGGACAACAGCGGCACCGTGCGTGCGGCGCAGGGTGCGCTGAACGTCAGCAGCAGCGCCCGCACCGGCAACAGCGGACGCATGGAAGCGGCGCAGGCCGTGAACCTGCAGGTCGGCAGTCTCGCCAACAGCGGCGGCGTCAATGCCGGCGAGCGCTTGCGCATCGAGGCTGCACAGAGCGTCAGCAACGACGGCACCCTGGCCGCCAATGGACCCGTGGCCGTGCAAGCCGCCAGCCTGGCCAACCGGGGAACGCTGGCCTCCAGTGCAGATGCGGTCAACGTGACGACCAGCGGGACCCTGGCCAACCAGGGCCAGGTGAATGCCGCACAAGCACTCGCGCTGACAGCGGCAGGCATCGACAACCACAGCGGCAAGCTCAGCGCCAACGACATCCGCATCGACAGCCAGAACCAGTCCCTCGACAATCGCCAAGGCAACATCGCCGCGCAGCGTGACGTCCGCATCGCCAGCGGCGCGCTCGACAACGGCAGCGGCAACATCGTCGCGCAGGGCAAGCTCGACCTCCGCAGCGGCGACCTCGGCAATGACGGCGGACTGCTGCAAGCGGGCGATGCGTTGAGCCTGGATGCCGGCAGCAACACCGTGCGCAACGCCAATTCCGGCAGCGCGCGCGGCATCGTGGCGCAAGGTCCGCTGAGCGTGACGGCAGGGGCGCTGGTCAATCGGGGCAATGTTTCGTCCAACGGCGACATCAGCCTCAAGACCACCGGCCTCGACAACGATGCCGGCGTGATCGGTGCCAATGGCAAGCTGACGGTGGAGGGCAGTGCCGTGAGCAATCGCGGCGGCTCGCTGCAGGCCAGACAGGGCGTGGATCTGCAGGTGGGCAGTGGCAGCGTGGACAACAGCGCGGGCCTGATGCGCTCGGATGGCACCGTCAACGTGCAGGCCGGGACCGTCCGCAACGACAGCACCCAGGGCCAGAACCAGGGCATCGAAGGCGCCACCGTCAGCGTCAGCGCGGCCGACATCAGCAACCGCCAGGGCGCGATGCGCGGTGACGCCATCACGCTCACCGCCGGCGCCCGCATCGACAACAACGCCGGCTTGATCTCCGCCACCAACAGCGCCAGCCTCACGGATGCCAACCCGGCCAGCCGTGCGCTGGTCATCGACAACAGCAACGGCACCGTCATCGCCGGACAGCAGACCAGCGTTTTGGCCTATTCCTTCACCGGGAGCGGCAGGTTCCTCAGCCAGAAGGACCTGCGCATCGACCTGGTGGCGTCGATTCTTCATACCGGCCAGATAGGGGCGAGCGGTGACATCGACCTGCGCACCGCAGGCACCTTCGCCAATGCCGGCGCGGTCGGTGCGGGCGGCACGCTCATGCTCACCGCCGCCACCATCGACAACCAGGCCAGCGGCTCGCTGGTGGGCAATACCCTGAAGCTCAAGGCCACCGACGTTCACACCTTCATCAACCGTGGCCTGATCGATGGCGTCAATACCGTCATCGAGAGCAGCACCGTCAACAACCTCGGCACCGGCCGCATCTATGGCGACAACATCGCCATCGGTGCAGACGTGCTGAACAACCAGGCCGAGACCGTCAACGGCGTGACCAGTGCGCCGGTCATTGCGGCCCGCAACCGCCTCGACATCGGCGCGGGCGTGGTCAACAACAGCGAGCACGGGCTGATCTATTCGGTCGGCGACATGGCCATTGGCGGCGCGCTGGATGCGAACAAGAAAGCCACCGGCAGCGCCCGCGAGATCAACAACAGCAGTGCCACCATCAATGCCGATGGCAACCTGAGCATTGCGGCGGGAAGCATCAACAACACCAATGCGCATCTGGAGACGACGGACCAGACGGGGCCGGGTAATCGCATTGTCAGTTATCGCGTCAATGGTTCGTCGACGTTGATTGATGGGAACACGGCCAGTCTGGTCAACATCGGTTCGGGACAGGTGGTAGGACCGACCAACTGGCGGGCCATGGGCGATGAAGACAATTTTCGTCTTGTCCTGCCGTCATCGGCTTATCCAGCGGAACGCTATGGTCCTCCTTTCACTTATTCGAAGGGTGTCAAGGGGGGCGACGATGCCATCGCGCCAGCTTATTTCCCGGGATGGCAGGACGGTAGTGCGGGCGGCGATTCGACCATCGTCGATCATCCGGCCATCTTCAACTACGAGGTGACGGATCGCGTCTGGCAAGTGATGGGCGTGACACCGCCGGAGGCGCTCGGGCCCATTCCCATCATGCCGCTTCCTACCGAGAACTGCTATGAGTCTTGCAGCACGACGCTACCCAGTGCGGAAGAGATGGCCAAGTACAAGGCGGAGTACGCAGTCTGGAAGCCCAAGTACGATGCCTACATGGCGGCGACGCTTGCGCTCAATGACAAGATCATCGCTTTCAACAACAACGTCCGCAGCCGTTCCTATCGAGAATGGACCATCTACGACGGTACCGAACAGATCACGCGCACGGTCGTCACCAAGAGCGATCCGGGCATGATCACGTCCGGCGGCAACATGAGCCTGGCCGCTGGTACCGTCAACAACTACGCCAGCCAGTTCATCGCGGGCGGCACGGTGGCCGGCGACAGTGTCAACGGCACCAACCTCAACAACACCGGCCCGTTGGGCCGCCAGCGCGTGGTCTCGACGGGCTCGGCCAGTTACACCTACATCAAGAGCCACACCTTCAGCGCAGATGATCGGCGCTACGACGATGCGCCGTATCAATCGCAGGACATCGTCACCAACTTCCAGCTGGACATCACGCCGACCAGCGGAGCCGGACCTAATCGCCAGAATTCGGTACGCGCGGTGGCCTCGTCGGTATCGGGAGCCTCGGGTGCGAGCGCAGGCGCGGCCAGCATCCGCATCGCCAACCTCGACCTGACGCTGCCCAACAATGCGCTCTTCCGCATCAATGCGGGCCCGGCGCAGCGCTTCCTCGTGCAGACCGATCCGCAGTTCGTTGGCACGCGCAGCTGGCTGTCGTCGGATTTCATGTTGAATCAACTGGGCTTGACGGCCAGCGTGCGACAGCTGGGGGATGGGTTCTATGAACAGCAACTGATCCAGCGCCAGGTGCAGCAGATCACCGGCCAACGGTATCTGGCCGGATACAGCAGCAATGAAGCGCAATACCAGGCCTTGATGAACGCGGGCGTACAGGTGGCGCAATCACAGCGCTACACGCTGGGCGTGGCGCTGACCGATGCGCAGATTGCGGAACTGAAGACGGATATTGTCTGGCTGGTCAAGCAGACTGTCACGCTGGCTGATGGCAGCACGCAGGAAGTGCTGGTGCCGCAGGTGTACATTCATGCCTCCAATGTGCAGGTGACCGGGCAGGGCACGCTGATCGCGGGCAATGATGTGGCCTTCCAGGCGGCGCAGGATATCGTCAACAGCGGTGGCACGATTGCAGGGCGGCAGAGTGTTTCTCTGGCGGGCAGCAATGTACAGAACCTGGGCGGGCGCATCAGCGGCAGTGACGTGACGGCGGCGGCGGCGCAGGATATCAACAACATCGGCGGCACCATTGATGCGCGCAATACGCTGGTGGCCAGTGCGGGTCGTGATATCAACAGCGCTGCCACCACGGTAGCAACAGCCAATGCGGTCACCAGCGGGACCAACATCAACCAGAATGCGTCGATGTCGGTGTCCGAGAGCAATGGCTCGCTGACTGCCGTGGCCGGGCGCGACATCAATCTCAAGGCCAGCAGCACCTCTGCGGATAACGTGACGTTGGTTGCGCAACGTGACGTGAACCTGTCGACCGTGCACGAAACGTCTCAAGAAAAAATCACCTGGGACAGCAACAACCGCGCCGAGGTCAACAGAGACAACGCCATTGGCAGCACGGTCCAAGGCAAGGAGATCAGCGTAACGGCTAGCCGCGACATCAATGCGCAGGCAGCCTACGTCAACGCCGAAGGCTCACTCGCTGCTACCGCAGGCAATGACGTCAATATCGGTACCGATGTGAGCACGGCCAGTGCGCGAGATCAGCACAAGAAGACCGACAGCGGCGGCATGTTGGCCTCGCGTACCGTGACCACGGATGACAGCAGCAGCCAGGCCATCAATCAAGCGACGACCTTCTCCGGCAATACGGTGGCGGTGCGGGCGGGCAATGACATCAATGTCAAGGGCAGCAACGTGGTCTCCACATTGGGGACCGGCATGGCGGCTGGCAATAACGTCAATATCGTGGCCGCTGTTGACAGCAGCACCCAAAACAACTTCCGTCAGGAGACTACCAGTGGCGTGATGGGCGCAGGCTTCGGTGTGGCCATAGGCACACGCGAGCAGAGCCATGACGGAAAGACGCAGGGACAGACGGCGTCTGCTTCGACCGTGGGTAGTACGGATGGGAACGTGAGCATCGTTGCAGGCAATCGTTACACGCAAGTAGGCAGCGATGTGATGGCACCGAAGGGCGACATTGATATCGCAGCCAAGTCGGTCGAAATCCGTGCGGCAGAGCAAGCCAGCAAAACCACCACCGAAGACAAGTTCAAGCAAAGTGGCCTGACGGTCGCGGTCACCAGTCCGGTGATCTCGGCGATCCAGACGGTGGATCAGATGGCTGATGCTGCGAGCAAGACTAAGGATGGGCGGATGCAGGCGCTGGCAGTGGCCAACATGGGATTTGCGGCCAAGAACGCAGGTGATGCCATCAAGGCCGGCCAAGGCAGCACGATTGACGGTAAGGCCAACCAGATCGCTACCGGACCGACCGACCCGATCACCGGCAAGACGCCGTCGCGGGATGCCAATGATGCTGACAAGGCTGGTGGCATCAATCTCGCCTTGAGCGTTGGGAGCAGTAGCAGCGAAAGCCGTTCTGAACAGTCCAGCAATACGGTGCGCGGCTCGTCTGTTACTGCTGGCGGCAGTATCAATATCAGCGCACAAGGCGGTGGCGCCGACAGCAACATCGTCATCCAGGGCAGCGACATCAAAGCGGGCGTGAACGCCACGCTCAAGGCCGCCAATGAAGTGCGCCTGCTGGCAGCACAGAATACCTCCGAACAGCATAGCAACAACCAGAGTAGCTCCGGTTCGGTTGGTGTATCGATTGGCACGGACGGTCTGATGTTCAACGCCAGTGCCTCTGGCAGCCGTGGACGTGGTGACGGCAGTGACGTGACACAGGTCAATACGCACGTGGATGCGGGCAACAAGCTCACGATCAGCTCGGGTACGGACACCACACTGAGTGGGGCGGTAGTCAGTGGCAAGCAGGTCGTGATGGACGTGGGCACCAGTGGTCACGGTGATTTGAAGATTGCCAGCCTGCAGGACACCAGTACTTACAAGAGCAATCAGCAGAGCCTGGGCGGTAGCATCTCGGTCGGTATGGGCAAGATGAGCGGCAGCATCAGTGCAAGCCGCAGCAGTGTCGACGGCAACTATGCGAGCGTCAACGAGCAATCGGGGATTCGCGCGGGCGACGGTGGATTCCAGATCAATGTGGCTGGCAATACGGATCTGGTAGGTGCCAAGATCGCCAGTACCGACAAGGCAGCTGTGGAGGGCAAGAACAGCCTCAAGACCGAGACCCTCACCCAATCCGATATCCAGAACCGGAGCGACTACAAGGCGGAAAGCCAGAGTTTCAGCGTCGGTGGAGGTTTCACCGGCGGCAAGTCGTCGATGAATGGGACGGGAATTGGTTTTGGTACCAGCAGCGGCAGTGAAAGCAGCACGACCCGCAGCGGTATCAGCCAGGCTGATATCAAGATCACGGACGACAAGGGCCAGCAGGCCAAGACCGGCAAGACGGCTGAGCAGACCATTGCCAGCATCAATACGGATGTGAGCAGTGACCGGGATACCAGTGGCAAGTTGACCAAACAATGGGATGCGCAGGCTTTACAGGCGGATGTGCAGGCGCAGGCGCAGATTACGGAATTGTTTGGGAAGAATGCGGCCAAGGAAATCGGCAGTTATGCGACAACCAAAGTCAACGAACTCAACGCCAAAATTGAAGTTGCGCAGAGTGAGGACGAGAAGGCTGCGTTGATCGCGGAGCGTGATAACTGGAGCGAAGGTGGCTTGTATCGAACCGCTTTGCATACCGCTGCCGGATTGCTTGGTGGTGGTGTCGGTGGCGCTATTGGTGCAGCGACTTCTTCAGTGGCAATGCCGCAGCTTGCCAAGCTGATCGCTAACACTGATTTGCCCTTGCCGATAAGGCAAGCGATGGCGCAGGCGGCAGCCGCAGCACTGGGCGGCCTTGCAGGGGGAGCATCTGGACTGGCTGCCGGTATTCATGTTGAGGCAAACAATCGGCAGTTGCATGAGTCCGAATCGGAGAAACTGTCGGCCCTCAAGAAGGGGAAGACACCCGAAGAGCAGCAGCGTTTGAATGCGGCGGCTTGTGCGTTGGTGAGATGCGCTGATGGGGTGCCGCCGAATGATCCGTATTACAGCCTCTTGAAGGGGTTGCAGGATAAAGGGGCGACTTATCAGAATGAGTTGGAGACCCTACGCAAGACGGGAGAGTTTGTCTATATTCCTCGTTTTGATGACATCTCGGATTTCATTACTCGTAACAGTGAATACAGGCAGCGGGCGAAGGGGCTGTCTGATCTAGTCGCTGGAACGATAGGGATGGTCGGTGGTGGCGGGCTTGCGGTTGGAGGGCTTGCCCTGTGTGGACCTAGTGCCGGGGCGAGCTGCGCTACTATCCCGCTAGGTGCTTTCATCGCTAAGACATCAAATGACCAGGCGCAGGAGGGTAATCAAGCGCTGTTTGGTGCTTATCGTTCGACGGAAGGACAGCGAGTTATTGCGTCGTTCGACATCGAGACGTATCCCGGCGAGCGTATCCCGCTTGAGGAAATTGGGGTTGAGGCGGGGAAGCGCGCTTTGATTCAGGTACTGGGGAAATATATCCCTAATATCCTGATGGGAGCAGAAGAAGGCGTGCTAAAAAGGGCCGCTTCTGAGGTGCCCGGATCCACTAAAATTTCAAAAAACACTGAGCATGCTGTCGGTGCTGCAGAGATTTCTAAGGTAGGTAATTTCGCGGACGAAGCTAAACTGATCGACCATTTTAAAAGACATGGAACAGAGTTTGGCAGCGAAACCGCAGAAGACTACTTGAAAGTGGGGCAACAGATTATGGAGCAAGGGCAAAAAGTTGAATATATTTACAAGGGTGAGCCACGAACTGGATTTGTTCAATTCATGGGGAACAGAAAAAACGGAGAGTCAAAGTTCGGATTTGTCGGAACAAACTCCGACGGTGCAATAACTACGATTCATATTGAGAGCGGTAACAGTTTCTGGAAGATGCTAAATAATGGAAATATCGATAAAGTAATAAATCCGAAGCCATGAATTATTCAGCCCAAATAAAGTATCTAGGCGACGATATTGAAGAGGAAGTATTGTTGCGAATCCATGATTTGGAGATCACATGTTTTGTCACGCTATGTCCATTCAGAATCGAAACGGGGAAATCATATATGGTCGAGCTGGAAGCTCAAGTATTTGATGATTACTTTGTCAGAGAGATTAGCGAAGATTGTTCCCCCAGCATTGTTCGGGTTGGTTCAGGCTTCACTTGCATTATGTGTGGACGGCTGATCGATGGTTGTCTGAATGTTGGTGATGTGAATTTTTATGATGACGTGTTGTTGGCTGAATTCGGACAACTCAACGGGAAAATGGTTGAATGGGAAGTTGATCGAATTGATGTGAATTTTGTATCGGCGATTGCATAGCGAGGTACATAAAAAAGCTTTTCGATTACCCAGTTCAGTATTCACGTCGAGGCCATCAACGGCGTAAGCAGTACGCTGGCGATCGCCGCGCTTCACCGAATCGGTGTCGGCATGAGTCTTCAACGTATATCAGATTTTTCACGGGGAGCGGCAGGTTCCTCAGCCAGAAGGACCTGCGCATCGATCTGGTGGCGTCGATTCTTCATACCGGCCAGATAGGGGCGAGCGGTGACATCGACCTGCGCACCGCAGGCGCTTTCGCCAATGCCGGCGCGGTCGGTGCGAGCGGCACGCTCATGCTTACCGCCGCCACCATCGACAACCAGGCCAGCAGCTCGCTGGTGGGCAATACCCTGAAGCTCAAGGCCACCGACGTTCACACCTTCATCAACCGTGGCCTGATCGATGGCGTCAATACCGTCATCGAGAGCAGCACCGTCAACAACCTTGGTACCGGCCGCATCTATGGCGACAACATCGCCATAGATGCGGACCTGCTGAACAACCAGGCCGAGACCGTCAACGGCGTGACCAGTGCGCTGGTCATTGCGGCCCGCAACCGCCTCGACATCGGCGCGGGAGTGGTCAACAACAGCGAGCACGGGTTGATCTATTCGGTCGGCGATACGGTGCGGGCAAAGAATGACGGAAAGTCTGTGCCATTTAGATTTCAACAATAAGGTATTGCAATGAAATTTGAGAGCTTAGAGGAAGCGTACAGGGCACTTGCCATATATTTGCAGGCCTTTGTCGGATCACGAGCTTGGGATATGGCCAGGTGCAAGATGGCTATATTTCAAAATATGGCGAGAGGTGATCAGTGCTTTGAATACAAAGGGGAAGTTCATGAAAGTGGTGGCTTCGAAGCTGATGACGACGCAATTTGGAATGGATTGGATGCATCAATTTATATTCGTAATGTAATGCTTGAAAATACTGGTCATCGTATCTGGGGGCTTACTTTTACGTTGTTCTCGGATGGAAAATTTGACATCGAATTCGACTACTCGAAACCGTCCGACTATGAGGAAAGTGATGAGACTATCAGTGGTGAAGAGATTAATCAGTCACTGCAAGAATTGAGACCCGACAGCGATAAAAACTGATAATGCAAGGCTGAAAGCGCGCCTTAAAAATCTTTGATCTAAGGCGGCGCGGAAGGCATTGCCGGGCAGGTGACCGGACAAGGCACGCTGATCGCGGGCAATGATGTGGCCTTCCAAGCGGCGCAGGATATCGTCAATAGTGGCGGCACGATTGCGGGGCGGCAGGGTGTTTCGCTGGCGGGCAACAATGTGCAGAACCTGGGCGGGCGCATCAGCGGCAGTGACGTGACGGTGGCGGCGGCGCAGGACATCAACAACATCGGCGGCACTATCTATGCGCGCAATACGCTGGTAGCGAGTGCGGGTCGTGACATCAACAGCGCTGCCACAACGGTAGCGACGGCCAATGCGGTCACCAGCGGGACCAACATCAACCAGAATGCGTCGATGTCGGTGTCCGAGAGCAATGGCTCGTTGACTGCCGTAGCCGGGCGCGACATCAATCTCAAGGCCCGCAGCACCTCTGCGGATAACGTGACGTTGGTTGCGCAACGTGACGTGAACCTGTCGACCGTGCACGAAACGTCTCAAGAAAAAATCACCTGGGACAACAACAACCGCGCCGAAGTCAACCGTCACAACGCCATTGGCAGCACGGTCCAAGGCAAGGAGATCAGCGTCACGGCCAGCCGCGACATCAATGCGCAGGCAGCCTACGTCAACGCCGAAGGCGCACTCGCTGCTACAGCAGGCAATAACGTCAATATCGGTACCGATGTGAGCACGGCCAGTGCGCGAGATCAGCACAAGAATAGCGACAGCGGCGGCATGTTGGCCTCGCGTACCGTGACCACGGATGACAGCAGCAGCCAGGCCATCATCGGTTACGCAACTCTTCAATCAGCAGCCGCTTGCGAGAAGGCTTCAGAGCTTTTTTGCCAGTACATACTGAAGCATGGCTTTGTCCAGAGACAGGTCTGCTACCAGCTTTTTGAGTTTGGTATTCTCTTCTTCCAGCTGTTTTAGCCGTCTTACTTCTGACGGCCCCAATCCACCGTATTTCTTCTTCCAGTTGTAGAAGGGCGCATCCGAAATTCCCATCTTCCTGCACACCTCTTCTACCGGCGTTCCCAACTCGGACTGCTTCAATGCTTAGGCAATTTGTTGTTCGGTAAATTTGCTTCTCTTCATGGCATGACTCCTCTTTTTGAGATCAAAAGCATGCCGGAATTTCTATTTCTAAGCGGTACTATTTATTGGGGTAGGGTCACATACCGTCAGGTAAAACAAGACAGGAAGTCAACATCAAGTCGGGCAAGTTAACAGCCCAGAAATCTAATTTTGCAACAGTCTCTTAGTTGCGATCGAAGGGGTGCTAGCGCCAGCCAGGCTGTCTGAGTAATTAGACCATTTAACAGTACTATATCTCTCGGGGGACCGCTTCCTCGCCTACTTCCCAGCAGCTCCGCTTTTTTGCCAAACGACATCCTCATCGATAGCGTATAGCTGGCAGAGATCCTTCGAATTCTTCTGGCAATTTTCGAGAGCTCGCTGCGAAGGATCGTCTCCGCCCCAAGCCCAGCCAACGTGATTGGAAGGTGATATGGCAAATGCACGAGGTAGTTCATATTTGAGAAATTTTTCGTAGAACTCGCGTGTTCTTTCGTTCAAGAAGGGAACGGAAGCGCTGTCCTCCAATTTTGCGAAACCGCTACTGGGCAGTCTGGTGGCGAGACTGATTGTCTTTTCGGTTGGCAGACCAATCCGCTTTAAAAGCGCTTCGGTTTCTGGCCACCAGATTGCAACTCCATCGCGGCTTCCGCTCATACCGTGCGCATCGTTCTTGAAGGGACCATACGCGACCAACTTTGCATCCGCACCTCCTTTGGTATAGGCAACGAACATCTTGCGAACTACTTCGGGATTGAAAAAACTATCGTTTTCACCGTAGAACCAAAGACTCGGGATCGTTGTAGTCTTACCGTAATACGCGAAGGCGTCAATGAGTGCATCTTTCCAAGAGCAGCCAATCATGTCGTAGCGAAGCCCGCCGGCAAAATTAAGCAAGGCCTTTACATGGGAAGGATTACTCGCTCCCAGCGCCATGGTAGCCAATCCGCCATGGGACTGGCCCATCACGATAATCTTGCTATTGTCAATCCATGGTAGCCCGCTGGCATAGTCCAATGTCGCCTGTATGTCCTTGGCCTGTGCGACACCGTTACTAGTGATATTGCAGCCTCCGTCCACATACATTCCTTCGGATTTCGAGAATCCGGTACGCATGGGGAGGATGACCGCATATCCGCGCTGGACGAATTCCGTTGCGATGACTAGCCCCCGATAACGCCCTTGGAATGAAGGTAGGCCAGGATCTTTTCCGTGATTCATGATGAGCAGCGGAAATGGACCTTCACCTGGCGGTCGATAAGTAGTCGCCTGTAGTTGCACAGTGAATGGTCCAGCTTTTGACGGAATCGTAATAATTTCTTCCCGCAAACGACTATTCAACGGGGGTTCTGCGCTTGAAGCCGGCAACTGTATAAAACCGAGGACCATCGTCAATGCGATAAATATTTTTTTATTCATTTTTGAGGGCAGTACATAAGAAAAAGTCCGCACAGATCACAAGAATTGGTCGGATCACACATTGCCGTAAAGAGATCCGCCTGTTTTCCGTCCCAGAGACTAGTCACTCTTTCGAATATCCTAAATG
This sequence comes from Herbaspirillum sp. Her4, assembly GCF_057961335.1. NCBI lineage: Bacteria > Pseudomonadati > Pseudomonadota > Betaproteobacteria > Burkholderiales > Oxalobacteraceae > Herbaspirillum > Herbaspirillum sp. Her4. The sequence goes on from NZ_CM176330.1 coordinate 2,998,734, forward strand.
TCGAAGCCAGCAAAATGCTTCAGCTAGACGATAGGGACGTTAATTCTGAAGTCCATTGAACGAGCGTCTTGGAAAAAGAACATTAGCCAAAGAGAAAAAAGCACATGCCAAGTATGCTTGCCACGAGGGGAAATTTGATTAAAGTACATTCGTTCGTCTTTCAGTTCCGGAGTTGATGTGATATTCGGAGTGGATCGCGAAGACCGTGATTATTTTCATAACGCAGACTGTAGAGCTGGCGTTTTTCACCACCCGCAGCAATCTCTACCCAAGTGGACTCTGGGCAGATAATTATTCGCCGGCTCTAAGACTCCGCATGCCTATACGCCCTAACGCAGCTGCAAGTTGCAAGCGCGCCGTACGCCAATCAGCCAAAGCTTGAACCCGCTGCTTGCGCGCAGTCGCTAGAGCTGATTGAGTACTGAGTAACTCAATCACATTGCCCACGCCTGACAGATAGCGATGTAGGGCGGCGTCATATGATCTTTGTGCGATGTCCAGCAGAGACGCGCTATTTCCGATGTTTTCCGTGGCAGTGCGTAAGGCTTGCTCACTGGACCAAACATTTGACGCCACCTTACGCTGAGCCTCTTCCAAGGTGACTTTCGCGAGTTCAGCTTGGGCCTGAGCTTGCCTTACTTGGTAGGTGCGATTGAAGCCATCAAAGATTGGCACATTCACTTGAATGCCGATATATTTCTCGCTGGCCCAGGCTGGCAGTCCCGGTTGCCCTATCGAAGGACTGACTGGTTGATTATTCCAACTGTATTTCCCGATCATGCTGACGTTCGGCAGCCCCTCGGCCTTTGCCTGGTCAGCCTTGGCTAACGCAGCTTTCCATTGCGCAAACGCTGTCCTCACGCTCGGATGGTCTTCCTTCGCTTGGGCAATCAGCTCGTCCAATGAGCGAGCGAAGTCCGAGACAGGCATGATCATTTCCTCGATGTCCGGAAATTGAATATCCGCGCGGGGATCCATATCCATGTCAGACATTAACGCACCGACTGCGATGAGCCAATCCCCGTGCGCTTTGGTACGGCTGAATACAGCCTGCGCATATACCGTCTGCGCCTGGAGCTGGTCACTGATCGGCGCAATTCCCTTGTCAACCCGGCCGCTTGCAGCTGCAAGACTTTGCTTGGAGATATTCTCTATATCAGTGGATGCCGCCAGGCTCGCGAAAGCGGCCTGCGCTGCGTAAAAGTCCTTGGCGACGTTCATGAATGTCTCCTGCAAGACTTGATCATGGTTAGTCTGGGCAGCCGCCAAAAGCTGTTCAGCATTTTCTAGCGCGGCACCACGCGCGCCAAAATCATAGAGAATCCAATTCAATGAAGCGCTATAGGCACGCTCAGTCGCTTTTTGCTGAGAACTGAGGGTAGGGAAGCCTTCCACGGTGGTTGCATTGTCGTTGCGGGTCTTTTGCCAGGAACCGGTCAATGTAGGCAAGAACGGGGCCTTCGCAATCCCTACGGCGGCAGTCTGAACTTTGATGGACGTCCATGCTTCGCGCGTCTTCGGGTTGTTGCACAGTGCTCGCTCCAGCGCTTCACCGAGCTCCAGCGTCGTTCCAAGCGCCTCGAATTCACAGGCATCCCTCTTCTCGATGCCTTCCAGCATAGCTCCCGAGGGTTCGGGAGGAACCGCCAGATCGGTACGAAATATATCGATCGCCTTGACAACGGCCGGTTGCGATAGCAGAACCACACTCAAGACAAAAAGACAGAGCCAATTCAGCCTTACAGTACGTTCAACGTTCACGCATGCTCTCCTGCGCTGTCTGCACCAGCGGATCAAGGAAATAGTGCGCTACGCTGCGCGTACCGGTCTTGATTTCGGCTGTCACTTCCATCCCGGAAGTCAAATTGACCCATTTGTCATGGATACGTATCTTGTTGCTGGGCAGCTGAATACGCGCTGGGAAAGCAAGTCCGAGCTTCTTGTCTTGTACCGCGTCGTTGGAAACCGAGACGACTGTTCCTGTCAGGTAGCCATATTGGGTATAAGGGAAGGCTTCCAGCTTGACCACCGCCTGCTGCCCAGCCTTGACGAAACCAATGTCCTTATTTTCGACACTGACCTCTACCTCTACGCCATCGTCAGGAACAATCACCATCACCTGCTGAGCGGCTGAAGCGACGCCGCCCAAGGTGTGGATAGCCAATTGCTGGACGGTACCTGCCACAGGTGAAGTTAGACGCATGAGATTTTGGCGTGTCTGTGCTTTGGTCTCATTGTTTGCGTTTTGGGTGAACTGCTGACTGGCCTTGTCCAGGAAATCGAGCTGCTCGCGACGGAACTGCGAGTTCAAGGCCGATATTTCCGCCCTTTGTTGCTGTATTGCCGCGTTGAGCTGGTGCGCATGACTGCGCAATGCTGCCAGTTCATGCTCTTGCCCCAACGCGGTCTGCTCCTTGTCGAGATAGTCGTTTTTGGCGACATACTTATCCGCCAACAGCGCTTGATAGTTATTGGCTTGCTGGCGAGCCAATGGCGCGGTTGCCTCCAGCTTCGCAATTTCCTTGTTGGTGTTATCCAGTTCGGCGACCCGCTTGGCCAGTTCAGCCTGGGCGCTGGCGGATTTGTCTTGATATTCACGATAAAAGCCATCGGCAAAATGCTGGGCTTGTCGCTGATCTTCCTCCGGGGCACCAGCCACGATCGCCACCTTGGGCGACTGCTGGGTCCTCTGTGCATCTAGCAGGGCCTGGGATCTAGCCATCGCTAACTGAGCGCTGATTTTTGCGGAACGCGCATTGTCGGCGTCTGCGGCAGCCTGCGTCGGATCCAATTCCATCAGTACCGCCCCCGCGGCAACGCGCTGGCCGTCATGTACCCAGATATGCCGAACCACGCCGGTAATAGCTGGTTGGATGATCTTTACCCGGGCATCCGGCAAAAGTTTTCCCTTGGACGAAGCGACGATATCCAGTTGGCCAAACAAAGCAATGGCGACCACTATCATTGCCAACAACACGATGATTCGCATGGTCCATCGAGGTGCTGGATGCGCGGGTGTTTCGACTAGTTCGAGATTCGATGGGAGAAATGCCAGCTCGTGCGAAAGTCGGTACTTGCCATCAAGCTGCCGGCGGATCGACCATGCAGTCCTGAATACAGAGTGATAGCGGTGAGCCAGATCTGCTATTGCAGTGAGATGAGGAAATCGCATGTAGGAAGGCCAATCAACTATTCTGCAAGGAAACCAGATGCGCGTAATATCCCGCCTGCGCGATAAGCTGATCGTGACTTCCGCTCTCCACGATAGCGCCCTTGTCCATCGCAATGATGCAATCCGCGTGTCGAACAGCCGTCAGTCGATGGGCAATGATGATGACGGTCCGTCCTTGGCACATCGCGCGCATATTTTGCTGAACAATTCGCTCAGTTTCGAAGTCGAGCGCACTGGTGGCCTCGTCAAAAATCAGGATGCGTGGGTTGCTGACCAGGGCACGCGCAATTGCGATACGTTGACGCTGCCCTCCGGACAACCCCGACCCGTGTTCGCCCACAATCGTGTCATAACCTTGCGGCAACTCCAGAATAAAGTCATGAGCACCGGCAAGTGTGGCGGCGTGGATGACCTGTTCCAGTGGAATGCCCGCGTCCGTGACGGCAATGTTGTCTCGGATCGAGCGATTGAAAAGGACGTTTTCCTGCAGCACGACACCGATCTGGCGTCGCAGCCATGCCGGGTCGGCCAGAGCAAGGTCAATGCCGTCTACGCGTACTCGTCCATGCTCCGGGACATATAGCCGCTGCAGCAGTTTGGTCAGTGTGCTCTTGCCTGAGCCCGAGCGGCCAACGATCCCGATGACCTGGCCCGGCTGGATATGGAGGGAAACTCCATTGAGGATAGGTGGGCCATCCGGACGGTAGCGAAAGCGGATGTCCTCGAAGCTGACATCGCCTTTGATGGGCGGTAGTGCCTGTCGGCTCTGGGGAAGTTCATTCCGGGTATTGAGGATGTCTCCAAGACGCCGCATTGACAGCCCGACCTGCTGAAAGTCCTGCCACAGCTGGGCCAACCGCAGTACAGGGGCGGCGACTCGCTGCGACATCATGTTAAAGGCAATCAACTGACCGACCGACAGTTTTCCATCGATGACCAGCTTCGCACCGAAATACAAAGTCAGTAGCGTGACGAGCTTGCCGATGAATTGAATAAGCTGTTGCCCCAGGTTGCCCAGGGAGCTAACGCGAAATCCAGCTGCCACATAAGCAGAGAGCTGATCATCCCAGCGCCGTATGAACTGCGGCTCGACCGCCATCGACTTGACCGTCTCAGCGCTGGACACCGCTTCCACCAGAAAGGACTGGTTGTCGGCGCTGCGGGCAAATTTTTCATTGAGACGGGTCCGCAATGCAGGGTTGATCGCTGCCGAGATGACCGCATACATCGGCAAAGAAATGACCACAATCAATGTGAGCCAGACGCTGTAGAAACACATTACACCGATGAAGATCACTGAAAAGATCAAGTCCAGTACAGCGGTCAGCGCCTGACCGGTCAGAAAGTTGCGAATATTCTCCAGCTCGCGCACCCGGGCCACCGTATCACCCACGCGCCTGGCTGCGAAATAACTGAGAGGTAGCGTAAGAAGATGTCGAAAAAGTCGAGCCCCTAGCTCGACGTCAATACGATTGGTCGTGTGAGAGAAAACGTAGTTTCGCAATCCGGTCAGGAGGATCTCGAAGATAGCGCTCACCAGCAATGCGAAGCAGACGACGTTCAAGGTACTAAAGGCTCGGTTGACAAGCACCTTGTCCATAACGACTTGAAACATCAGGGGAGAAACCAGGCCAAACAGTTGCAGCACGGCTGAGACAGCGAACACCTCCAGCAGCAACCGGCGGTATTTGACGACTGCGGGAATGAACCACGAGAAGTCGAAGCGCGCGAGTTCACCTGCCAGCGAAGCGCGGGAGGCAAACAGCAGCATGCGTCCCAGGCTACGTTCCATCACTTCACTGGCTGGAACCTGTCGGGGAGAGCTCTCGTTGGCCTCTAGGATCAACGCCTTTTCCGCATCTCCGCCTGCGAGGATGAAGTGCTGACCGCTTTTGCACAACACAAGGGCGGGAAACGGCGTAGTGGATATGCGGTCGGATGCCAGCTTTACGCTACGGGCTTTTAAGCCGATGGAGCGGGCAGCCAATACCAGATCCGGTTCTTTTGCCGCTCCGTTGACAATGGCGAAGTGATGGCGGATCTGCTCCAGATCCGCAGCGATGCCATGAAAGCGCGCAATCAGTACAAGCGCAGCGAGACCGGGATCGCGCTCGGCCCCCAATGGCGGTAAGACGGTTTGTTGCATGAATTCCCTACCTCAACGCGTAGAGCGGACGGGACCTCATTTGGGATGAGGTCCCAGTTCTGCTTACGGCATGAAACAGCTCGGACAACCTTGTATTAAGCCAGTCTAGTCGACAGCGGGCTCGTGATACCCGACCCGCTGCCACCGTTTCGGTTAATGCCTACTGGAAGCCAAAAGAGGTTCAATTGCTGACTGTTCGGCAGCGGTATAGCTGGTCTGTCCGGGGGCGGGTGGTGAAAACGCTGCCATTGCCTGAACCAGGTTAGCGACGGTCGCGTCATCAATGGTGGCCCCGTCCGCCGTAGTGATGCTGCTAGCCGCACTACCGTAGAACCAGTTGGTCAATTTGACGCTCTCATTTGAGCCCAGCACCGTGATGTCCAGATCACCGTTTTGCTGCTGGAACCAAAGCTGAGAAGCATTGGCCGTGGTCAAGGTGATGTTGTCCAGCCCGCTCCAGTTATTGATGACATACTGCCCCGAACCCAGTTGGTAATCCTGCGTGCTGCCACTTGAACTGACCGTATCGGCACCGTTACCCAGGATCAGAATATCGCTGCCCGCGCTTCCATTCAGATTGATCGTATTGTTACCATTACCGACCGAAAGAACATTGATGCCGTTGCCAAGGTCGACAACGTTGTTCCCGTTACCCAGGCTAATCTTGTTATTACCATCGCCCAGAGAGACGGTGCTATTGCCATTTCCAAGGCTGACCTGATTATTGCCTGAGCCGCCATAGACTTGATCGTTGCCATTGCCGGCAGAAACCTGGTCGTTACCATTACCAAGGTAGATGTTGTCAGCACCATCGCCCAGGGTAATGGTGTCGGCTCCGTTGCCAACGGTGATGCTGCTGGTGCTGGTCGAGATATCTTGCGCCCGAATACTGTCTTTACCGTCGCCAAGCGTGATAGTTAGGCTACCGCTGCCCAATGAAAGTGTGTCGTCTCCCTGCCCGAGGGAGATCTGGTCGTTGCCGTTCCCAGCGACCACCGTCTTGCTGACCCCAGCATTCTCACTACCCTTGAGCGTGTTGTTGCCGTTGCCCAGGGTGAGCTGGTCCAGGCCTTGATCGAGAACGACAGAATTGTTTCCGTTGCCTATATTGACTTGATTACGTCCTGCGCCCAATGCGAAATCATTATTTCCATCGCCACCGGTAAGAGTATTGATACCACTGCCGACTGACACATAGTTATTGCCGTCCCCGACCTGAACCTGATCGTTACCATTTCCCAGCATGATCGTGTTGGTGACATAAGAGATATCGGAAGTCGTGACTTTGTCATTGCCATTGCCAAGCTGGACGTAGTTGACTCCGTTACCTAACGCAACCAGATCATTGCCGTCGTCACCGATGACCGTGTTATTGCCATTGCCGGCCTTGAATCCAGCATTGGCAGTGCCGAAACCGACATCGTAGTTGCTGTTATCGAACACAAACTCGGTCGTTCCCGCGCCGCTGGATTGGGCATTGAGAACTTTTACCGAACCACCGGCAGCCCACGAAGGGGAACCAACAATTACGTCCTGCCCGCTGACTGTGTAGTTGACGATGCCACCATTGGAACCAGCATCAAAGGTAACTTGATCAAATCCTCCATTGTTGGCCAGCGCATTGTTGCCCACACCAAAACGGATCAGATTATTTCCAGTTCCATTGACGATGCTGTTATCGCCGTTGCCAAAGGAAAGCGTGTTATTTCCGTTGCCGACGGTGACCTGGTTACTACCGTCGCCCAACGTGACCTGACTGTTGCCATTACCCAGGCTCAAGGTTTCGCTGGCATTGAGGCCGGTAATGTTGTCGTTACCGTTTCCAGCGCGAATTTGATAGCTGCTCGCGTCCAGCGAGACCGTGTCATTGCCGTTTCCAAGCACATATCGGCCTAGCGCCGACGAAGGTGTAGCGCTTGCGCCAACGACTCGCACACTGCCATTGCTCAAGGACTCATTGATCTGGATGTCGTTGCCGAGATTGACAAAGTTCACGGTGTCGGCAGGAACATTTTGTTCCAGCAGCAGTGTGTCATTGCCATTCCAGTTCGTCACGACATCAGTACCGGTGCCTACAGTGACTTGATTTGTCCCTGAACCGATCGCAATTCGATTGTTACCGTTGCCGACGGTGATTACATCATTCCCGTTGCCGGCATTGACGAGGTTGTTACCATCGCCTGTGGTAATGAGATCCGTACCATCGCCGACGCTGATCGTATTGTTGCCATTGCCTGACGATACAGAATCAGCGCCATTACCCAAGGAAATGGCATTGGCTTGATTGTTTTGGGAGAGATCGATTTGTACCTGACCGTCGCCCAATGTGATATTCGCAACCCCGCTGGCCAGACCATTGATAACAGCATTGGCCCGACCGCCCGTAACGATACTATTGCCTGCTCCCAGAAGCACCGATTCGTTACCGTCTCCAAGCTGGTAGGTGTCATTGCCGCTACCACCGATGAAGCTATCAGCACCTGCAGCAGCAATGAGCGTGTCATTACCAGCGTTGGCTTGGACCGTGTCGCCTGCGCCATTACCTGTCAGGATCAAATCAGCTGCCCCCGTCCCTACCAGATTTTGCACGTGGAGACCGGCGGTATAGTTCACGCTGGTTTGAACGGTGTTGATCCCGCCAGCCTGTGCTTGCACGATATCGTTGACATTATTGACGACGAAGGTGTCGCTACCGGCTCCACCAATCAGCGTACTGACACCAGTACCCGCGATGAGTGTGTCATTGGCGTCGTTGGCGGTGATGGTCGTGCCATCTTGCGCACCTCCACGCAGGATTACCGCCGCATTACCAGTGCCGATCAGATTTTGAACGTTGTCCGGCAGGCTGTAACTGACGCTCGTCTTGACCGTGGCAATACCGGAGTTGGCAGTCTCTTGGACCACCGAGGCAGTGTTACTCACAACGAATGTGTCATTACCGCCACCACCGATCATCTGGGCGGCACCACCGCTATCGGCTAGCGTATCGTTGCCGCTGCCACCGATCAGTGTGTCGGCTGCGCCGTTGCCGATTAATTGATCACCGGCGTTATTCGCGGTAAGCGTCAATGCCTTGTCTCCGGTGCCCCAGAGAATTTGCTGGTTAGCACCCAAGGTCCAGTTGACACTGGATTTGACTGTATTGATGCCAACCGCCGTTGTTCCTGATGGAGCTGCGACTGTAATGGTATCGAGCGTATTCGTGACAACAAAAGTGTTGCTACCCGTCCCGGCACTCATGTCAGCCCTGCCGCCGCCATCCATGAAAATATTGCTCCCGTTCCCGGCGATCAATTCGTCATAACCAGCGCCGCCGACGAGTGTATTGGCACCATCGCGCGCGGATACCAGGCTATTGCCATTACCAGCATACAAGACGTTGTTGCCTTGCCCGGCCATGATGATGTCATTGCCTCCGCCACCGGTAACCAGATTATTGCCACCTCCGACAATCACGGTTTGTGGCCCTGCCCCCAACAGGATAGTGTTGTCGCCGTTGCCGGCGACAATCAGGTCAGCACCAGAACCGGTTTGAATCGTGTTATTGCCATCTCCCACCTTGATGAGATCATTCCCCGTTCCGGTGATAACGACGTTGTTACCGTTTCCTGCACTGATATTGTTGTCTCCAACATGGCCCAACACCAGATTATTTCCGTCGCCTACAGTGATCGGCTGAGCCAGCGAGCCTTGACTCAGCTGTGTAACTCGCGTTCCTCCGTTGCCATCCGACACAAGCACGTTGTTCGAGAACGGCAGCGTCACCTCTGCCATGTTTTCGACCGTCCCGTTCGCATAGGTGAACGTCGCCATTTCGTGGATGACTACGCCTTCATTGAGTGAGAATGACGGTTGTGCGTTGAAATTGATGGAAGTGATGCCCAACTGAGACAAGGTCTCGAATTCTCCTGCTTCGGATACCCCATCTCCGTTGGCATCGACCCATACCCCAAGCCGAGACCAGATCGCGCTGGAGCTGTCGAGCTTAGACGCGCCACCAGCGAGGATCTGCAAAGCTTGCAAGTCACTGGTAGCGCCAGCTACCTGGTTGTAGAAATTGATCTGGCTGCTATCCCGGACGCTGCCATCACCATATTTGTCGTAGGCAAGTACACCGTTTCCGCCGTTAAACCAAGCTGTTTGGTGACGCAATCCATCAGCTGCTTGCTCGAAGAATACGTTCGAGTCATTCACGGAGGAGAAATGGAAGCCATTGCCTCTAAGATCGAGAATCAGCGGATCCCCGCCGTCACCACCGTCGCCGTCTCCACCGCCGTCACCACCGCCGGAATCTGAGTCTGAATCAGAGTCGTCAGATTCGCCACCGCCATCTACACCGCCGTCCGATGGCGGTGGCGCAGGCGATGGTAATGGGACTGATATCGTGTACTGCGCAGCGCCACCCAGCGGATCACGGACCTGAACCACAAACGCGTCCGTTCCGCCGATAGCGTTAGTGGGTGAAAACGACCAGTCACCGTTGGCATCGATCGAGGCCGTACCATATCGCGCCTGGTCAATGACACTCCAGGTCAACGCGCTGGCCGGGAAGTCCTTGTCCGTGACGGACAAAGTCCCTGCATCAGGATTTTGCTGATAGCCAACGGCTGTCGAGCGGTATGAATACCCCCCACCACCATTAGAATCACCGAAGCCCGAGCCCGGTTGAAATATCGGCAGATACGAGACGTTTCCAGCACTGTCTTGGGTATATTCATATCCGTAGATGGGGATTGGCTGCAAGGTGTCGCCCGTGATAATAGGCGGATGGTCGACTTGCGCTACATCGACCTGTACGTGGGCCGTAGCCGTTCCATATGCACCGGCATCGATGGTGTAGTCAAATCCTGCCGTGCCAGAGTAGCCGGTCGTGGGTGTAAAAGTGACGGTCCCGTTCTGGGCGTTATAGGTCACCGTTCCGCCCTGGGAATTTTGAACACTTTGCAGCTGCAGAATGGCGTTAGGAGCATTGCTCACGCTGTCGGTATCAAGCAGGCCTTGAACCGAGCTGCCATTGCCTCGCACCTGGATCACTGCGGGTACATCTTCGTCGGTAGCAAAACTCACTTCATTGGCCTGAACACTGGAGAGGTCATTGAGACGGGTGACTTCCAAGGTGACTTGTCCGTCGGTAGTGGTCAGTTGTATTCCGTTCGGCGCAGGCGTATAGCTGGTTCCCAGGGTATCGGCCTGCAAGCTGAGCGTGCCCATTTCATGCACGCTGCCATCATTTCTTGTATAGGTCCCTAAACGATAATTCAAACTGGCGATGCCCAAGCTGGCCAAGCTATGGTAGTTCGCTGAGGTCATCTGCCCAGTGCCCTGCGCATCGATCCAAACGCCTAACTGGGCAAACACCGGATCTGTCGCGTTGATCACCCCATCTCCATTGGCATCATAGGTTGTCAAGCTGGCGATCCCGCGATAGCCGGCGGCAACCTTGCTGTCGCTGAACATTTCCTCGCCATTGTCGATGGACCCGTCCAAGTTTTCGTCCAAGACCAAGAACCCGTCCGTTTTGTTCAACCAGGAGGTTCGATGGAGATATTGTGTATCAGCTGTACCGATCAAATTGGCGTCGAGATTATCAGTACCATCAACGTTAAATTGGATGTTGCTGGATGCCAGGGATGTGGTCGAGAGACCACCGCCGAAATCCAATGCGATCGGGTTCCATTCCTCCACCGAAGAACCGCTGCCTGCTGCCGATGCCAGTTCTCCCAGATTAGCTGCACGTTGTGTTTCCGTCAGTCCTGCATTGGACAATCCTGCAGCCGCCTGCATTTCTGCAGTTTGCACTTCCCATTCTGGGGCGATGGCCTGACGCGCAAGAGCGTTGTTCGCATAGTACTGGTTGAGTGTCTGGAAATAGGCATTGTTCCCGTCGTAGCTGCTACCAAAAGCGACGTTACCATTGGTATCGTAGTAAAGATCCGGATTGATCGACTGGCCCGTTACAGCATCGACGGTATTGACCTGAAACTGATTGTTGTTGAAAGAAATGCTGCCGAGTCGCTCCGGAATGATGCCCAGCTGCAGCCCGGGTTGGCCGAGACTGTTGTATTGATTAGCGACGTTTTGCAAGCCGCCAATCAAATTGCTCAATACGTTGCGGGCCACCGTGTCGCCCCCTTGGTCTCCCACCGTATCGATCTTAATCGTGGTAGTAGCTCCATTCCAGGATGCGGAGGCATTCCCCCACGGTGGTGGCGGATCATCACCGAAGATGTCGTCAAATATGGAGCCAACGACGCTGCCGATCGCCGCACCGATTGGGCCTCCCATTGCGAAACCGATACCGGTGGCGATTGCACCAACATAGTCGCCATGTTCCAGATCGACAGCGATAGTCAGGTACGGAGCAATCTCCCCTGCGTCCGAGACAAATGTGGCAGTTTGAGAGGAAATTGCATTGTCTGCCGCCGCCGCTTGTAAAGCCGTGATCTGCGTCCCATCGGCGGCTAGGCTTGCGCTATAGCCCAATGCACTTACATAGGTATTTCCTGCGACTGAAATCAAATTTACAGTATCGGCTGCAGCCGCCAGACCGTCCCCAGACTTGACTGCTTGTTCCAGGCCGACCAAAGTAGTAACGATGCTTGCCGCATTGCTGGCCATGTTCAATGACCACACCCCACTATGTTCAACGTCATTTGCCAAGTGCAAACCTGAAGCAACGAGCGGAAGAGGTTGGCCATTTTTTATCGCCTGGACAATCGCAAACTCATCTCCCAGAACGGATACTGCGTTACCCAAATTTGCAAGAGCCGCCTGGCTGAGCAATGTAGTGGTAACGCCTTGGCTATTAGTGACGTTTACCGTCAAGGCCCCATTGGGATTGTCGGGTGAGGCAGACTGTATCAGTGAATCCTGGTAGCTTTTATCAACAGGGTTCAGCTCCCGTTGGCCAGTAGAGAGGATTTCTCCATTGGCGTCCCTATTGACGATATTGTAAAGATTGGGCACGACCTGCCCAAAAGTCGGGCTATCGACAACGGTATCAATTGCTTGAGAAATGGTACTCGTATTCGAGACATTTCCGGATGCATCATAAATGGTGATGTTCCTGACATTCAGATCATTGGAATCTGGATAGTCAGTTCGTGTCGTAGAAATAGGAGAGCTATCCGTCGCAGGAGCAACGGCGATGTTCGTCTTTAAACTTCCGGAGCCATCCCGGACATTCATCACGCTCCCATCGGCACTGACCGACACCTGCGCACCACCGGCCCCCAAGCTAACCGACAAGACAGCTCCAGGGCTACCAAACTGCAGAGTACTATTGCTGCTCGACTCGGCGATTTGCAGAGTGGCGCCGGGCGCGACGCTAAAGATGTTATCGCTCCCGGTGAAAATCGCAGAGGCGCCCTGATTCAGGGTAACGCTAGCACCATTGATGGCGCTCACAATACCTTGCCCTGAAACTATCGCAGAAACCGAACTGACTGCTCCGGAAAAGGTGTTGTAATTCGTGGTTGTCTGAATCGAACCGCTGCCACTAACGAGTACGGACACCTTGCTCGCGCCTGTCAAGCTGACCGTAGAAACACCGTTCTCTCCTACCAGAATGACGTTGCTTCCATCCTGGTATACCTTGACATCACCACTCAGATTGGAGAGTTCTTCCTTGACTGAGGAAGCCAATAGCGATTTGGCGCTGACACCGGAATCACTTGTAGGTCCTGATGAGTCGGGATAAATGGAAGACGCGATGGTGGATGCATAGTCACCAAGCGCAGTGGCATCGCTATCAGACATATGGAAATAAGATAGTGCTTTGTTGGCAACTAGAGTCGCCCCCAAAGCTATCGCCAAGTCTTCTGATACAAAGCCAAGAACTACTACTGAGGTAACAGGATTATCCTGCACAATATTGGCGACGACTTTTCCAAAAATTGCGCTCCCGATGAGCGATGAGCCTGAAGAAGGACCAAAATTTTGAAACCCCTGGAGAAAAGCATTAACGGCAGCTTTCCCATTTTCGCTGCTTAGTCCGACTGTTGATCCGATGTTCTCAACGGTATCAGCCATGGCACGTGCTGTATTTGTCACGAATTGGCTGAGGCGACTGGGATCACTCGATATGTATTGTCCAACAGTCGTTGGAACGACCGAGTTCGACGGCGTAAATGTTTGGTTCCAATAATAGAATGCCCCGCCCCAGGAGCCGATGCTCATTTTCCCGATGTCAGTAGCAGCTTGAATATCTGCCGTGAGCTGGGCGGAGAAGGGAGGAATTTGATTACCCGCACCTCCTTGGCTTGGATCACCTTTGATTATGCTTTGATAGACGTTTAGACCAATGTTGTTCGTCATGTTCACGATAGTGGAATCAATACTGCTCTGACCACTTAGTGCGATCCTGTCGATATCATTAATAAAAAAAGCGGATGCGGATGAAAACTGCCCGGCGTTAATCCCTTGATTAATCTGCGAAGCCTGTTGAAACCAATATAGCTGTGCGGGAGTCCACCCCGAGATTTGGTTTGACGACATTGCATTAGCAATTATCGAGTACATCTCATTGTAACGACCCGCATCACCTGCTATTTTTATTTGAGCCATTACAGAAGAGGGAATGGCAAGGTAGTTTCCAGTAGTTGCGTCAGCCATAATGGTTGATTCCGGTTAGTTTTTGACGATGTTCCATTCGCGAAACCTTTCCCATATTCCGGAATCGATTTCTTTCCATTGAGAGAAATGCTTCATACTTGCTACCCACCACATGGTGACACCACCATATTGAGGTGAGAAATAGTGCGCCTCCATGTTATTGAAGGGACTATTTTCTTCATAAAGAGGAGAGGTGGTCTGCAACAATATGTACTCCCCGGACTGCTTATCTTTTAAGCCATAGCAATAGCGCTTGTTATCCTTCGTCACCAGTTTCATTTCGGTTTCAGGTGGAAGTCCGTAACATCTAAGTCCATATTTTTCTTCGTAGTGCAAAAGATCGATACGCGGATAATCTCCACTCGAGAGCCTTTTAAATGCCGTTGGAGGAAAATCGGCTACCGAGTCGGGAATCCTCGGAATTGCTCTGTCCTCGTTTGCATTCACGCCAATGACCCGAATCAGACTGTCGTCAAAAGAAACGCCATCTTTCGTTAATTCGAAATTCTGAAGCGTGAATCCACTCATGTCGGGCATATGCATAAACACGCTGAAGAAAGTGTTCGTAGGTAGCGCATTAAAAACGGCTGGGTCGCTGTAATTCTCTTCACGGGGGTAAGGTGGCCTCCAGAACTCTCTGTACTCCTCCGGAACAGCTAAAACCAAGTGCTCATTTAGCTTCACCGGCATACTCTTTCCGGTCCATTTTTTGACAAAATCACTATTGGGATCAGCAATCTCACCGGCCCTCAATGGCAACCGTGTCCGCACCGAAAACCTGGATAAATCCATGTTGGGAGTCGCTTTAATTTTCGGCGATGTGTCTTCTATAGCCTGTGACTCAGTCTCATCGTGACACGCAGTCACCATGCAAGCAGTGAGCAAAAGCGATGTAATCACCAAGACACGTTCTATGATTTTTTTCATCATTTTTCCCTGCCAACTTGATTCAGAAAGCACTTCTTCTACCGAGCCTGACATCACAACGAATGGAACACGCACCTCGATTTCCACTGTGTGAACTACCTATGAAGAATCAGGAAAATCTAGAGAACGGCTCTAAGAAAAATTCCGGCACATCGCAGCAACGAAATTTTCATTGGCGATCCGTCCACATCGAATGCAGCCCACCTACCGGCTTCATCCCCAGCTTCCCCAGCCACTTCCCGCTATATGTCGGATCACCAGCAAAAGCGTTAGCCAGCAATAGTTCTGATACTTGTCGATTGTTCGCCCAACGGCGCAGTCCTGCCATCATCTTCATGGCCACTGGCGTCCCGCGATATCGTGCAAGGACATAAAGGTAGTCAATATGTGCAACGAAGTCGCTACTGAACGGAAGTGCCACGGCATATGCCCACAACACGCCGATCACCTCTTGTGTATCGCCCTGAGCCGATGTCTCCTGATGGGTACGAATAGCTACGATCACGCAGTGTTGCTTGTTACTGATTGCGGCCTCCAAGCTATTCCATAGACGAGTTGCGTTGAATTGCATCCACGCATAGCGGCTTTGCACGTGCAGCTTCCTGCCGAAGTCGACCAGTAAGGGAATATCTTCGATTCGTGCAAACCGTACCTCACTCATCTCTGCCTCCGCAGATGAGCACGGTGGAAGGTATCAGAACGGGTGGCTTGGTGTTCATTCGCAGTTGGGCGGACAGCGTGTTCTTGAGGGCTGCTTGCGCCCCCGAACTCAATACGCCCAACTTCTCGATCCCCAGAAAAAACAGCTGGCGCAACGCAGGACTATGACTTCCCTGCTCAAGCAGATTGGCCACTTCTATCTCTGCCAGCGAAATCCAATCGGGCCCTACCACACTCCCAAGCATTGATGCTGGATTCGCAGCCGAGTGATCGCGTCCCTGATGAATGGCGGCAATGATCGCTGCTGGTCTATCGACGTGACAAAAGTCCCATGCCAGACTTTCCGCCTCGTATCCGATGACGCCACGCAGCAGAGGGCGATCTCGCTCAGACAAGCTCTCATGGCGGAACGCATTCGTTCCATAGATACTGTGGAAGAGGCCACCTAGGCATACGCTTGAAGAATTTCCCCAAGCACGCAGGAGTTCATGCGTTCCGACCAGATGATCGAGCAGAGTTCTTCCGCTATGCGGACGTTGCATTGCACCGCATTGGCGCAACAACGACATGACCTCATTGGATAAACCGCTAATGTCAGGTAGCACCGAAGAGCCGTTGATGACTGGAGATACGCTCATCTTCCACCTTCGCCGGTCAGTCCAGCCAGTGGGTTTGCGTTACCAACTGACTGCGCCTGACGCTGCGTCTTTATCACTATCGATACCCGCAGCTCATTGCAGTCCCGGCTGGGTGCGCGAGCGCAGTGTGGGACAGCGCCATGGAAGGTCACAGCGCGCCCCGGGCGAGGAAACACGCTGGTTAATATGTCGCTCTCGTCGCGGTTGTAGAACACGGTCTCCCCCGACCAATTCTGGTGCCAGACCGGATGTGCGTAGTAGACGGTCGAAAAATAGTTTTCCGTATCGGTATTGTCTTGATGCACATAGCCTTCGATGCCGAAGGTATGACTGTTCATGTAGACCCGCACAGGTTCATGCCCTCTTAGGGGCCCTGCCTGAAGAATCTTAAACAAAGCATAGATTGCAGAATAGGCGGGCTGTGCAGCCAACTCGGGCTCGCAGTTAATACGCGCAGCACCGTCTCCGCCCGCGACATGTGCGTGCCAGTAGCAATAACGATCTCGCCTAGTGTTAGAACGCCATCCATATTTCCAGATAGGTTGCCGAATCATCTCCGATAAAGCGTGCTGTAGTTGAGCCGGCACAAAATCATCGGTGACCAAAAGTGGTCCCAGATGCGTTGGGAAAGACTTGATCTCCATCTCAGCACCTATTTAGAAATTTTTATATCGTTGTACTGGTTAGAAGAAGCTGCTCAGAAAGAACCGAGTCGTTAACACTCCACCCAGCCCCGTTTAAAGCAGTTTCGCTATCGGATTTCCACCTGGCAGCCATCCCGACTACCGACTAACAATGCCAAGCCACATCAGCTCAGCAGCTCCTGTCAGACGGGAAATTAAGTTTTGTAAGATTTTGACGTGATTTCGGATTTGATACCTGACCAACTACTGACCAAATACTGACGAATAGCTGTCGGCGCCGGCCATTAACTCTTCGCCAGGGTTCGTTAGGAAATGTTTTACATTCAAGGCCCGAAAAATGTAATAAAAAATTACTCTAAGTGTTTGAAAAATATAATATTTTTCTTCGCATCAAGTTTCGACGACGCCGAAAGCGCTCAAGACATAGAAATATATAGTTACGCGATCTTTACTGGCTTTTGCACTCGGCGTGTCACGCAAAGTCCGAAAGGACGAGACGGATAGCACCATTTCGTCAGCTCATTGAAAGCGCCGCGCCCTCTGGCCTTGTTCAGGTTTTTAGTGGGTCATTACATGCCGTCATTCATGACCTCATTGGTGATGAAGACGGGGGAAGAGATGCGGATGGATTTGGATGGTTTGCAGGAGCTTGCCCTGTTGACGGACAACATCGGGCCATACCTGCTGGCCAGCCTCGATGTACAAGGCCGTGTTCAATGCAGGGTGCGGGTCATTCCCGGATTCTCCGTTTGCTGGAGTTATCTGCGGTAGTGCCTTTCGCCCTCCCGGAGCTCCAGCAACTCTTCGCCACCTTCAGTCCTCGATCAAACGGACCATTCAAAAGAAGATCTGCCCGAACTGGATGTCTCCGGATTAACGGTGGCGCAATGAAATGAATGTTCTTTCTCAGCAGCGCCCACCAGCGCTCCCGGACGCGTGAAATGCCGATATGAAGCTCTGCACCCCGATAGCAGCCCGACAAAGTCAGAAAATTCATATCCCGCTTCATCTCAAATCCTCACAACTCCCGCAGTCCACCCATCCTGCGAGAACCAATCCCCCAAAAACCCACTCCTAGCTCAGCGTCCGGCCATGTGGTCTGACCATTTGACATCCCTGACCCTGCTCTCTAGAATAAATCGTCATACAAGTTGACCTCTGAACGACGAGGCCATCGTTTCATATAAGAAGAAATTGCAGCAATACGCGGACGTTCAACAAGTCCGCTTTGATAGCCAACAACGGAGACAATATGAACGCATTGGTACGACGCCGTGGCGTCGGGCTGCATCTCGCGGCCATCGCAGCCACTTCGGCCACCCTCATCCTCGGCGCCGGCCACGCCAACGCGCAGGTCGCCACCGGCGATACCTCGCAAGCCAAGATCGCCCTGTCCAACAACTACGCGGCCAATGCCTGGCGTCAGTCCATGCTCAAGACCTGGGCCGCGACCGCCGACGATGCCGTCAAACGCAAGCTGGTGGCCGCCGCCCCCGCTTTCACCACTTCCGAAAACCAGCCCACCGAACAGGCCCAGCAGATCCAGAACCTGATCCTGCAAGGCTACAAGGCCATCGTGGTCGATGCCGCTTCGCCCACGGCCCTCAACGGCACCATCAAGAAAGCCTGCGCCGCCGGCGTGGTGGTGGTCTCCTATGACGGCGTGGTCACCGAACCCTGTGCCTATCGCGTCACCTTCGACTTCCGCAAGATGGGCGAACGCCAGGTCGACTACCTCGCCGAGCGTCTCAACGGCAAGGGCAACATCCTCGAAATCCGCGGCCTGGCCGGGGTGTCGGTCGATGGTGAAATCCACGCCGGCATCATGGACGGCCTCAAGAAGCATCCGGGCCTCAAGATCGTCGGCTCCGTCAACGGCGACTGGGCGCAGACCGTGGCCCAGAAGGCCGTGGCCGGCATTCTGCCGACCCTGCCCAAGGTCGATGGCGTGGTCACCCAGGGCGGCGATGGCTTCGGCGTGGCGCAAGCCTTCAAGGCCGCCAATCGCGAACTGCCCATCATCATCCTCGGCAACCGCGAGGACGAACTGCAATGGTGGAAGACCCAGATCCCCAGCGGCTACAAGACCTATTCCGCTTCCAATCCGCCCGGCGCAGTGACGGTGGCCTTCTGGGTGGCGCAGCAGGTGCTGGCCGGCAAGAAGATCCCCAAGGACGTCGATATCGTGGCACCGCTGCTCTACCTGACCGCGGAACAACTGCCGGATGCGCTGGCCAAGACGCCGCAGGGCGGGGTGGCCGATATCGGCTTCTCCCAGGCCGATACCGTCAAGCTGCTCGATACGCCGAAGTCCAAGTAAGTCCTGTCCCATCCCCGCGCAGACCGCCTCAATGAAGGTGGCGCGCGGGCCATGGGCGCATCCACTGCCTCAAGAACACAGGTGATCCAGCGTGAACGCCAGCCATCCCCCCTCGGCCGCCTTGTGCAGCCTGTCGCATATCCGCAAGTCCTTTGGTCCCGTCAAGGCGCTGCAAGATGTGAGCGTGGACATCCAGCCCGGTGAATGCTGGGGCCTGGTCGGTCACAACGGCGCGGGCAAGTCCACCCTCATGAACGTGCTGGCCGGCGTGCTGCCCGGTGACGACGGCCAGATCATCATCGACGGTCAGGCGCGCCAGAACTACACCACGCAGGCCGCCTACCGGCTGGGCGTGCGTTGCGTCTTCCAGGAATTGTCCCTGTGCCAGAACCTCAATGTGGCCGAAAACCTCTGCGTGTTTCATCCGCAGCTCAAGGGCTGGGGCTGGCGGCGCCGGGCGCGCAAGCTGGTGACGGAGAAGCTCGATGACATCTTCCCCGGCCATGGCATCGATCCCGATCGCATCGTCGGCGAACTCAGCATCACCCAGCGCCAGATGGTGGAAATCGCTTGCGCCTTCACGGTGGTCGATGCGCCGGTGCGCCTGCTGATCCTCGATGAACCGACCTCCAGTCTCGATGCGCAAACGGCAGCGCGGCTGACAGCCTACATCCGCCGGCGTCTTGAAGACGGTATGAGCCTGGTCTTCATCTCGCACATGCTGGGCGAGATCTTTGACTGCTGCAATCGCATTGCCGTCATGCGCGATGGACAGCTGGTCTTGCAGGATCACACCGCCCATCTCACGCGTGATGCGCTGGTCCACGCCATGGGCCACGCCGACCAGAAGCAGATCGAGCGTCAGGCCGAACAGCAGGCGCAGCAGGAATCGGAGTCCGCAGACGTGCAAAGCCAGCAACTGCTGGAAGTGAAACTGCCGGCAGCGTCACCGGTCGGTGCACTGGGCGTGCGCCGTGGCCAGGTGGTCGGATTGTCCGGGCTGGCAGGGCAGGGGCAGACCGAGATGCTGATCCGGCTCTTCGAGCAATATCGCGGCAAGATGCGGGTGGCCTTCGTGGCCGGGGATCGCGCGCGCGATGGCAACTTCCCGCTGTGGAGCATCCTGCGCAACCTGAGCATCCGCGAGCTGCCGCATCTGGCGCGCGGCGGCGTGATCGATCGTGCCGCCGAAGCCGAACTGGGCCGCCAGTGGCATGAACGTGTGGCGATCCGTACGCCGGACCTGTCCAACAATATCCTCTCGCTGTCCGGTGGCAACCAGCAGAAGGTGCTGTTTGCGCGGGCCTTGTCGTCGGATGCGGAACTGATCCTGATGGACGATCCCATGCGCGGCGTCGACTTCGGCACCAAGGTCGACATGTATCGCCTGATCCGCGCAGAAGCGGCGCGCGGCCGCAGCTTCGTCTGGTACACCACCGAGAACGACGAGCTCGAATACTGCGATGCGACCTACGTCTTCTACCAGCAGCGGGTCACCCTGAAACTGGCCCGCCATGAACTCTCGGAGGAACGCATCATCGCCGCGTCCTTCGGCAACGTGCGCGCCGATGGCGCCACCGTCACACCCCCACTCGAAGGAGCCCGCGCATGACTACGCTTGCCCGCACCCCCGTGCGCGCGCGCCACGGCCTGCTGTCGCGCCACGAGATCCAGACCCTGCTGCTGCCCATGGCCACGCTGGCCGTGGTGCTGGCACCGATCTTCTGGATCAATCCCAATACGATGAGTTATTTCGGGCTGGGTCTGCTGCTGAATCTGGCCGTGCCGATGATCCTGGCCAGCATGGCGCAGCTGTGCATCATTGCCGTCAATGACCTGGATCTGTCCATCGGTGCCTTCATCAGCCTGGTCTCCTGCATCGCCGTGACCTGGTTGCCGGAGCGTCCGCTGCTGGGCGTGGCGGCGTTGATTGCCTGCCTGCTGCTGTACGCGGCCATCGGCGCGCTGGTGGAATTGTTCGATCTGCCGTCCATCGTGGTAACGCTGGGCCTGTCCTTCGTCTGGGGCGGATGGGCGCTGATCCTGCTGCCCATGCCGGGCGGTGCCACGCCGCAATGGATACAGGATGTGATGAACCTGGCCATTCCGGTGGTGCCCACGCCCATCGTCTATGCAGTCGTCATCGCGCTGTGCGGACACTGGTTCCTGATGCGTTCCTCGCTGGGCGTGCGGCTGCGCGGTGCCGGCGGCAATCCCAAGGCCATCGTGCGCAGCGGCGGTTCGGTGGTGCGCGCCAAGGCGCTGATGTACGGGCTGGCCGGCGTGCTGGGCATTCTCTCTGCACTGACGCTGGTCGGCATCACTACTTCGGCCGATGCCAATATTGCGCAGCGCTACACGCTGATCTCGATTGCCGCCGTGATCCTGGGCGGCGGCAGCTTCATCGGCGGCAAGGTCTCGCCCATCGGTGCCACGCTGGGGGCCATCACGCTGGGGATTGCGGCCTCGTTCCTGTCCTTCCTCAACATCGCGCCGAAGTGGCAGATCGGCTTGCAGGGCGCGATCCTGATCATCGTGTTGTCGATGCGCATCCTGCTGTCGGCACGGGGAGAACGTCAATGAGCGCCGCGCGTGCAACGATGGGGGCCGCGCTGCAACAGCGGCCCTGGGTCTGGTCCTTCATGGGGGCGGCCTTGCTGTGGCTGGCCACGCTGGCGGTGGCCGGGCCGGAGGCGGCGTTCAATATCGGCTTGTCTGCGTTTTCTTTCGGGGCGCTGATGGTGCTGGTGGGCCTGGGGCAGATGCTGGTGGTGACCACCGGGCCAGGCAACATCGATCTCTCCATTCCGTCCACCATCGCGCTGGCCGGGGCGCTGGGCTTGCGTACCATGGGCGGCGAGGATGGCGGCATCCTGCTCGGGCTGCTGGTCACGCTCGGGGTGGGTGTCGGCATCGGGCTGGCCAATTATCTGCTGATCCGTCTGCTGCAGATTCCGCCCATCATTGCCACCATGTCCTCGTCCTTCATCCTGCAGTCGCTGGCGATTCATGTCGGGCAGGGCCTCAAAATCACGCCACCGCAATTGCTGGCCAGCTTCGCGACCGGATGGCTGGTGCACCTTCCGCAACTGGCCTGGCTGGTGCTGGCCGTGGCGCTGGGGCTGGCCTGGATACTGGGGCGCACGCTGTTCGGCCGCTTCCTCTCGGCAGTCGGCCAGAATGCCCGTGCAGCCTGGCTGGCGGGCATCGGCGTGGAACGCATCCGCTGCCTGTGCTACGTGCTGTGCGCGGTCTTTGCGGCGCTGTGCGCCTTGCTCATCGCCGGGTTCTCGGGCGGTGCCTCGCTCGACATGGGCAATGAATACCTGTTGATGTCGGTGGCCGTGGTGGTCATCGGCGGCACCAGCGTCACCGGTGGCCGGCCCAGCGTGGCCGGGATCTGGGGCGCGGCGCTGTTCCTGTATTTCACCAATACGCTGTTGAACGTGGTGGGCCTGTCGGCGGGCGAACGCTCGGTGCTGTCGGGGCTCATCATCATCGCCGTGATCGTCTGTTCCGGCCGCCGCCGCCAGTATCGCTGAGGCGTCAGCGTCAATTACACCGAAAAGGAGAACGCATGTCCTTGCCCGATACCCCCTTCCAGCATCTCGATCCGCGCTTTCGCCGCATGGTCATCGACACCGCCCAGGTCGATCGTCTCTACCACGGCTGCCGCTGGGCCGAAGGCCCGGTGTGGCTGCCGGCCACGCAGGAACTGATCTGGAGCGACATCCCCAACAATCGCCTGATGCGCTGGTCCGAGGGCGCAGGGGCGGGCGTATTTCGCGAGCCCTCCAACTTCAACAACGGCAATACGCTGGACCGTGAAGGCCGCATCGTCGGCTGCCTGCACGGTGGCCGCGCCGTGGTCCGCACCGAACACGATGGCAGCATCACCACGCTGGCCTCGCACTGGCAGGGCAAGCGTCTCAATTCGCCCAATGACGTGGTGGTCAAGTCCGATGGCTCGATCTGGTTCACCGATCCGGATTACGGCATCAACAGCGATTACGAAGGCTATCAGGCCGAGAGCGAAATCGGTGCGTGCAATGTCTATCGCATCGATGGCGACAGCGGTGACATCAGCATCGTCAGCAGCGACCTGGAGCGCCCCAATGGGCTGGCGTTCTCCACCGATGAAAGCCGCCTCTACATCGCCGATACCGGCCTCACGCACCGTGCGGGCGGGCCGCATCACATCCGCGTATTCGATGTGGTGGAGGGCGCCACGCTCAAGGGCGGCGAGGTGTTTGCAACCATCGATCCGGGGCTGGCCGATGGTTTCCGGCTCGATGCCCAGGGCAACATCTGGACCTCGGCCGGCGATGGCGTGCATTGCTATGCGCCGGATGGCACCTTGCTGGGCAAGATTTTGATTCCGGAAGTGGTGTCCAATGTGGTCTTCGGCGGGCCGCGCGGCAATCGCCTCTTCATCACCGCCACCACCTCGCTGTATGCGGTGTATCTGGCGGT
Source organism: Herbaspirillum sp. Her4 (assembly GCF_057961335.1). NCBI lineage: Bacteria > Pseudomonadati > Pseudomonadota > Betaproteobacteria > Burkholderiales > Oxalobacteraceae > Herbaspirillum > Herbaspirillum sp. Her4. The sequence goes on from NZ_CM176330.1 coordinate 3,022,327, forward strand.
CAACGGGGCCGTGCGGCCCTGAGCGGCCGCAGGCGCGCCGTCTGCATCAGTCGCCCGGTGTGCGCACCGGGCGTTTCTTTTTCATGGTCACGCCCAGTCCGGCGACGATGGCCACGGCACCCGTCATCATCGACACCGACAGCGTCTCGCCCAGGATCCACGCCGAGGCCAGTACGCCGAACAGCGGCGAAAGCGCATTGAGCATGAGCGCTTTCACGCCCAGCCGCGCTACCACCCAGTTGAACATGGCCACGCTGACGATGCTCACCAGCACGCCCTGGTAGGCGCTCTGCAGCAGCAGTGCCGAGGCCGGCTTGCTGAAAGTCTGCGTGCCCAGCCACGGCAGCGCCAGCAGCATGCAGGCCAGCGACAGCACTTGCGTCAGCGCCACCGCATCCAGGGGCGCAATCTTCCAGGCGCGATTGAGCATCAGGTAACTCGACCACATCAGCGCCGACAGCACAAACAGCAGATCGCCGCGCCACGCGCCATCGGGAGCCAGTCCGCCGCTGGCGAGGATGCCATTGAGCGCCACCAGTACCAGTCCGGCAAGCAGCAGTAGCACGCCCCACAGGGAGATGCGTTCGCGCTGCCCGAGGGCGAAGCGGCTGATCGCCATGCCGAACAGCGGCGTCAGGGCCGGATGGATCAGCGCGCCATGTGAAGCCGGCGCGTAGTTCACGCCCGCCACCAGCACCAGGCTGAACAAGGGGCCCGACAGCAGGAACAGCACCAGCCCGCGCCCCCAGCCGACACCGCAGGCCTGCCAGAGCCCGCGCCGCCAGGCAAAGGGCAGGATCAGCAGGCCGCTGGTGAGAAAGCGCATCAAGGTCGCATCCAGGGGCGTTAGCCCTTGCTGCAAGCCGTAGCGCGAGATCACGGGCTGTAGGCCCCAGATGAGCGCGACCAGGATGCCGGAGAGGAGGGGAGGAGGCATGGCGAAATCGTTGGATGAAAACCGTACAGTAGGGCAGGGCCGGTTGACTGACTTTCGTACTTGGGTCAAGAATGTTTGAATTTACGCCAAGCTGCGAGGCAAGCTTCGTGGTGGCGGAGTTTCCATCATCGGTGCGTCATCTTTGCATGTACGCCAAGTGAGACCAGACCATGCGCAAGCCTTCTCCCTCCCGTTCCCCGCTGCCCATCGACCGGGTGGACCGCATCGCGCGCCCGGTGGTGGCCGCCGGCGCCGATTACGCGCGCGATTCGCTGCAGGCTTGGCACAGCCATCGCCGGGCGCAGTTGCTGTTCGGGCTGGGGGGACTGATGCAGGTGGTGACGCAGGATGGGGCCTGGGTGGTGCCGCCGCAGCACGCGGTGTGGATTCCTTCCGGGCGCGAGCACCAGAGCCGCATGCTCTTGCCGGTGACGACCTGCAGCGCCTTCGTCGAGCCCGAACATGCGCCGCGCGCCGCGCGGACCTGCCAGGTGCTGGAGGTGCATCCACTGCTGCGCGAGCTGCTGATCGAAGCCACCCGCATCGATCCGCATTACGCACCCGATAGCCGCGAGGAGGCGCTGATGCACCTGCTGCTCAAGGAGATCGCCCGCGCCCGCGAGATTCCCATGTACGTGCCGCTGCCGCAGGAGGAGAAGCTGGGGGCGCTGTGTCGCGACTTCATGCGATCGCCCTCGATCCGCGCGCGCCCGGCCGAGTGGGCCGAACAATTGCACATGAGCGAGCGCAGCTTCACCCGCAGATTCCTGGCGCAGACCGGCATGGGCTTCCAGCAATGGCGGCTGCGCGCCTGCATCGTCAATGCGATCTCGCGGCTGGCGCTGGGACATTCGGTGACGGCGATTGCCTACGACCTCGGCTACGAACAGCCGGCGACCTTCTCGACCATGTTCAAACGCATGACGGGGCAGGTCCCCTCCGCCCATGTGGCGGCTCTGGCGGCGCATCGTGGCAACCCGTGAGCCGCTTGTTAGGTAAATTACTTCATATTCTGGCTCACTCTGGTGTAAATTAGACCGACATCGTACAACTTGCCGGCCACCGGCGTAACGATGGCATTCGCGCAGGGGTGCGCAGCAAACAACAACGATAGTTCGCCATACTCGGGAGGATTCACCATGTCATTTCTGCAATCGCTGCGCGTCTCTGCGCGGCTGGCCTTGCTGTCTGCCCTTTTTCTGGTCGCCATGCTGGTCATGGTCAGCTGGAGCATTCTGAGTCTGCGCAGCATCAGTGCGCAGGAACGGGAGATGTACCGGGAGCGGCTGGCACCGATGCAGACGCTCAATACCGCCGCGCTGGCCATGGCGATTCATTTCCGGCGCGGTTATTCCTACCTCTATCCGAATGCCGGCGATCCCAACTCGCGCATCGGCACCCGGACCTTCAACCAGAAGGCGGAAGCGCAGATCCAGGAGGCCTTCGACTATCTGCAGCGCACCGAGAAGCCCCCTGAACTGGAGCCGCTGGTGGCAGCCCTGAACCAGGCCTGGCCGGTCTACCGCCAGTCCTTCCAGACCCTGATGGAAAAGGCCGACCAGGGCGATACCGCCGGCGCGCTGGCCGAGTTGCAGAAGAATACGGATCCGGCGCACGTCAAGCTGCGCGACGTCTTCCTGAAGATCGTCAAGATCTATGACCAGGCGGTGCAGGACCATATCGATCGTTCCGCCGCCAGCGTCGAACGCACGGCCTGGTATCTGGTGGCCTTGCTCGGTGCGATGGTGGTGCTGGGAGTGGCCTTCGCCACGTTGATCCAGCGCTCGATCACGCGCCAGCTGGGCGGCGAGCCGCATTATGCGATGGAGGTGGCGCAGACCATCGCGCAGGGTGATCTGGCCAGTGCGGTGCGTCTGCGTGAGGGCGATCAGCACAGCCTGCTGGCCGCCATGGAAGGCATGCGCCTGCGTCTGTCGCATCTGGTACAGGAGGTCTACAAGAGCTGCCACGCCATTGATACCGGCGCTTCCGAGATCGCCGACGGCAACCTCAACCTGAGTCAGCGCACCGAGGAACAGGCTTCCAACCTGGAAGAGACGGCGGCCTCGATGGAGCAGCTGACCGGCTCCGTCAGGCACAATGCGCAGACCGTGGGCGAGGCCGTCCAGCGCGCCGATGCCGTGAGCCAGGCCGCAAGCCAGGGCGGCGAAGCGGTGGCGGGCGTGGTGGATCTGATGGGGGGCATTGCGTCCAGTTCGGCGCGCATCAAGGAGATCATCTCGGTGATCGATGGCATTGCTTTCCAGACCAACATCCTCGCCCTCAATGCGGCGGTCGAGGCGGCGCGGGCCGGCGAGCAGGGGCGCGGTTTTGCGGTGGTGGCCTCGGAAGTGCGTACGTTGGCCCAGCGTTCTGCGCAGGCCGCGCGCGAAATCAAGACCCTCATCGAAGAGAGCGTGGACAAGGTCGACAGCGGCTACGCCAAGGTGCAAGAAGCCTCGCAGGCCATCGGTGGCGTGGTCACGCAGGTGCGCCAGGTGGCGGCGCTGGTGGGCGAGATCGGCGTTTCCACGCAGGAGCAGACCCAGGGCATCTCGCAGGTCGGGACCGCCGTGCAGCAACTTGATGACGTCACCCAGCAGAATGCCGCGCTGGTGGAGCAATCGGCCGCCGCTGCGGAAAGCCTGAGCGCGCAGGCCAGCCGGCTGGTGACGCTGATGCAGGCCTTCAAATTGCCCGGCGAAGCGGACGTGCCGACTGCGGTGGCGGCTTCTTCGACAGCGGTGGTGCCCGTTTCAAGGGCCTTGTCGCTGGCTTGACTGCGCGCATAAAAAAGGCCGGAGCATTTCACTCCGGCCAACCATTCTGCGAGGGATGCAGAAGAGACTATCGAGGATGTCCTGTTGCAGCGATCAGGCCCCTGCCAGACGCGGCGTCTGCACGGTGCTGCCCGAGGCCATGTAGCGCGCCACCGACAGGTCTTCATGGGCGATGGCAGGGCGGCGGCCCGAGATCAGGTCGGCCAGCAGCTGGCCCGAACCGCAGGACATGGTCCAGCCCAGCGTGCCGTGACCGGTGTTGATGTACAGGTTCGAGACCGGGGTGGCACCGACCACGGGCGTGCCGTCCGGGGTCATCGGGCGCAGGCCGGTCCAGAAGCTGGCTTGCTTCGTATCGCCTGCACCGGGGAACAGATCGTTGACCACCAGTTCCAGCGTGGCGCGGCGCTTGGCCTTGAGGGCCGTGTCATAGCCCACGATCTCGGCCATGCCGCCGACGCGGATGCGGTCATCGAAGCGGGTGACGGCGATCTTGTAGGTCTCGTCGAGAATGGTGGAGACCGGTGCGGCCGATGCATCGGTGATCGGCACGGTGATCGAGTAACCCTTGAGCGGATACACCGGAATGCCCGGCAGGCCGGGGATGTCGCGCAGCAGTTGCGGCGAGTAGGAGCCAAGGGCGACCACATAGCTGTCGGCCTGCACCAGTTCCTTGCCGCAGACCACACCGGCGATCTTGCCACCGGCCATGGTGAGGGCGTCGATCGAGACGCCATAACGGAATTTCACGCCCAGTTGCTCGGCCATCTTGGCCAGGCGGGTGGTGAAGAGCTGGCAGTCGCCGGTCTCATCATTGGGCAGGCGCAGGCCGCCGGTGAGCTTGCCGCGCACCTTCTCCAGCGCCGGCTCGGCACCGCCCAGTTGTTCCGGGGTCAGCAGTTCGAAGGGGACGCCGGCTTCCTGCAGCACGGCGATGTCCTTGGCGGCACCCTCGAGCTGTTCTTGCGAGCGGAACAGTTGCAGCGTGCCTTGCTGGCGGCCTTCATAGGGGATGCCGACATCGGCGCGCAGGTCGCGCAGGCAGTCGCGGCTGTATTCAGCCAGGCGCACCATGCGTTCCTTGTTGACGGCGTAGCTTTCGGCGTTGCAGTTGCGCAGCATCTGCCACATCCAGCGCAGCTGGTTGAGCGTGCCGTCCGGGCGGATGGCCAGCGGGGCATGTTCCTGGAACATCCACTTGATGGCCTTCAGGGGAATACCGGGCGCGGCCCAGGGCGAGGCATAGCCGGGAGAGATCTGGCCGGCATTGCCGAAGGAGGTTTCCAGCGCGGGGCCGGGCTGGCGGTCCAGCACGGTCACATCGTGACCGGCCCTGGCCAGATACCAGGCGCTGGTGACCCCGATGACACCGCTTCCAAGAATGACGACGCGCATGCTGAACTCCCCGTTTCGTTGATGCCGCTGCAAAAGGCTGTTGGATTAGAAGATTCAGCTATCATATGGGTGAATAAATAGTGTTTGTTCGCGTATTTATGGCTGATTTCATGAACGGTTCATGAAAATCGCGCTGAAACGGGAAAATTTCATGAGAACTCAGCAACAGTCCATCCGCACCCTCGACAAGCTCGATCACCGCATCCTGGCCGTGCTGCAAAAGGATGGCCGCATTTCCATGAAGGAGCTCGGGGAGCAGGTCGGTTTGTCAGTCACGCCCTGCATCGAACGGGTCAGGCGCATGGAGCGCGATGGTGTCATCAGCGGCTATTACGCGCGCGTCAATCCCGAGTCATTGGGGGCGACCTTGCTGGTGTTCGTGGAGATCACGCTCAATCACAAGTCCGGCAACATGTTCGAGCAGTTCCGCCGCGAGGTGCTGCGCATTCCCGAAGTGCAGGAATGCCACCTGGTTTCGGGCGACTTCGACTACCTCATCAAGGCACGCATCCGGGGCATGGCGGAATACCGCAAGCTGCTGGGCGACATCCTGCTGCAGCTGCCGGGGGCGGCGCAGTCCAAGAGCTATGTAGTGATGGAAGAGATCAAGGAGACGCTGGCGCTGCCGCTGGATGACTGAGCCCGGCAGCAGCCGGTACGGATGGGCGTACGGATAACAGTACAGTGGCCGGACAGTTCCGGTACAGAAAAGCAGACACCCGCAACTTCAGCTACTGTACACATCGTCGGCGAGTCTTTGCGCGCGCGGCTTGACAGGCACTGTGCTTGAATCCGTCGCCGCTCCCTGTGCATTCCGGTTGCAGCGTGCGTGTCCTAGACTTCACCTACATTAGGGCCTGTTCACATTCAATCTGTGAGTGCGAGAGGTCGCCAAGCGTTGACTGCCTAGGCGCGGCGACGCGCCGTGGTGGTGCCACGGCAAGGAGCTGCAACAACGGCAGGCGACGCTTGGCGGCCTCTCCCGGAGGGTTGCCCCCAGAAGGCGCGCTGGCCGCGTTGCACGTCAGGACTGGTGGCACCACCACCAGCCCTGACGCGCGCCTTGCCACCACGCCTTCTGGGGGCAACGCATCTCACAGATTGAATGTGAACAGGCCCTAGACTCCACTCCATCCCGAGACAACATGCCTTCCAAACCAAGAATCGAGCAATACAATCAACCCGCAGGCGGCTGGGGCGCACTGAAGTATGTCGCGCTGAACCTGGTCAAGGAACACGTAGCCGACGGCAAGGGCTTGCGTACCCTGTTGTCGCAGAACCAGCCTGACGGCTTTGATTGCCCCGGTTGCGCATGGCCGGACCGCGAGCACACTTCCACCTTCGAATTCTGCGAGAACGGCGTCAAGGCCGTGGCCGCCGAAGCCACCAAGAAGCGTGTCACCCCCGAGTTCTTCGACAAGCACACCGTCACCGAGCTGATGCAGCAATCGGATTACGAGCTGGAAGAACACGGCCGCCTGACGCATCCGATGGTGTATGACGCCGCCACCGACAAGTACAAGAAGATCGACTGGTCCGCTGCCTTCGAGCTGATGGCCAAGCATCTCAATGCCTTGCCCGATCCGGACATGGCGGACTTCTATGTGTCCGGCCGCGCCAGCAACGAAGCGGCTTTCCTGTTCCAGCTGTTCGTGCGCCAGTACGGCACCAACAATTTCCCCGACTGCTCCAACATGTGCCACGAACCCACCAGCGTGGGCCTGCCGGGCACGGTCGGCATCGGCAAGGGCACGGTGCTGCTGGAAGATTTCGATCACTGCGACACGCTGCTGCTGTTCGGCCAGAACCCGGCCACCAACCATCCGCGCATGATGGGCGAGCTGCGCCACGCCTCCAAGCGCGGTGCCACCATCGTGGCCATCAACCCCTTGAAGGAACGCGGCCTGGAGCGCTTTGCCGATCCGCAGAGCAAGGTCGAGATGCTGACCATGGGCAGCACCCGCATCAGTTCCATGTTCATCCATCCCACGCTGGGCGGTGACCTGGCCCTGATCAAGGGCGTCATCAAGCGCACCATCGAACTGGATGACGCGGCCAAGGCGGCCGGTGCCGAGCGCGTGATCGACGTCAAGTTCATCGAGGAACATACCGCCGGCTTCGAGGAATTCGCCGCCCAGGCGCGCGCCGAAAGCTGGGACGACATCATCGCCGAGTCCGGCGTCTCCCGCGAGGACATCGAGAAACTGGCCCAGGTCTACGTCAAGGGCAAGGCCGTGATCGCCACCTGGGGCATGGGCCTGACCCAGCACAAGTACGCGGTGGCCACCATCCAGCTGCTGTCGAACATGATGATGCTGCGCGGGAACATCGGCCGCCAGGGTGCGGGCCTGTGCCCGGTGCGCGGCCACTCCAACGTGCAGGGCGACCGCACGGTCGGCATCGACGAGAAGCCGACACCAGCTTTCCTGGATCGCCTGGAACAGGTATTCGGTTTCAAGGCCCCGCGCCATCACGGCAATGACACGGTCGGTTCGGTGATGGCCATGCTGGAAGGCCGTACCAAGGTCTTCATCGGCCTGGGCGGCAACTTCGCCATGGCCACGCCTGATACGCCGCGCACCTTCGAGGCCATGCGTTCCTGCAACCTCACGGTACACATCACCACCAAGCTCAACCGCAGCCACCTGGTGCATGGCAAGGATGCGCTGATCCTGCCGACCATGGGCCGCACCGAGATCGATGTGCAGAAGTCCGGTCCGCAGGGCGTGACGGTGGAAGATTCGATGAGCATGGTCCACGTCTCCTACGGCATCAACAAGCCGGCGTCCGAACACCTGATGTCGGAAACGGCCATCGTGGCGCATCTCGCCGAAGCGACGATGAAGTCGCGCAACAATGGTCCGAAGATCGACTGGCTGTGGTACGCCGAAGATTATTCGCGCATCCGCGACGCCATCGAGAAGGTGTATGACGCCTTCAAGGGCTACAACGAGCGCATCGCCAATCCGGGCGGCTTCCACCTGGGCGTGGCCTCGCGCGATCGCGTCTGGAAGACCGGCAGCGGCAAGGCCAACTTCATCGTCCATGACATTCCCAAGGACACGCCCATCCATCGTGCCCGCGCGATTCATGGCGAGAAGCTGCTGACCCTGATGACCACCCGTTCGCACGACCAGTACAACACCACCATCTATGGCATGGACGACCGTTATCGCGGCGTGTTCGGCCAGCGCCGCGTGGTCTTCATCAACCCGGCGGACCTGCAGATGCTGGGTTTGAAGGATGGTGAATGGGTCGATATCACCAGCGTCTGGGATGACGGCGTGGAGCGCCGTGCCGATGGTTTCCTGCTGGTGGAATATGACATTCCGCGCGGTTGTATCGGCAGTTACTATCCCGAGACCAATCCGCTGGTGCCGCTGGAAAGCTTTGCCGACAAGGCGCGCACGCCCACTTCCAAATCCATTCCGGTGCTGTTGTCGCGTTCGGCGGTGCAGCGCTCTGCAGCGTGATGGAGGCCGACATGAGTGTGGCCGAGATGCCCGCCCAGGAGGACGCCGATCTGCAGGCCCGCGCGCAGCAGATGGGCGTGCCGCCCGAAGTGCTGCTGATCGTGGAAACCCTGCAGGCGGATGCCGAAGAGAAGGAGGGCGGGGCGCTGTCGCTGGCGCGCCTGTCCAAGCGCACGCAATTGCGCATGAGTACCTTGCGGCGCTTCCTGTCGGCGCTGGAAGAGGCCGGGGTGGTGAAGGTCGAGATGAATGAGGATGGAACCGGCAGCGTGAGCTTGCTGGTGTCGCCTCAGTAAGCATTGCTGACGGAGCGGCCCTTCGACGAGCTCAGGGCAGGCTTCGATACGGCGCTCCCGCGCCTACTCAGTCCGAACGGTTGTATGGATGCAGCCGCAAACAAAAATCCGTTCGGACTGAGTAGGCGCAACGCGCCGTATCGAAGGCGCGCAGACTCAATTCACCCTGCCAGTTCCTCCACCAGTTTCCCCACCAGTTTCAATGCCTGCTCGGTCTCCTTGGACCAGGCATAGCTGTAGTTCAGCCGAATGAAATGACTGTACCGGTTGGTCGCCGCAAAGATGCGCCCCCGGTGCCACCGTGATCCCCAGCGCCAGGCTGCGGCGATACAGTTCCATCGCATCCACCCCCTGCGGCAATTCCACCCACAGCACATAACCGCCTTGCGGCTCGGACACCTGCGTACCCGCCGGGAAAAAAGCGCAGCACGAAGTGCCGCATCATGTCGCGCTGCTGCGCGAAGACGCGGCGCACGCGCCGCAGGTGGCGTTCGTAGCCGCCCTGCGTGAGGTATTCCGCGATGGCGCGTTGGGGCGCGGTCGGCGTGGCCAGCGTGTTGAGGAACTTGAGTTTTTCCACCTGCGCCCGATAGCGCCCGGGCATCGCCCAGCCGATGCGGTAGGCCGAGGTCAGGCTCTTGGAAAACGAAGAACAATGCAGCACCAGTCCCTCGCGGTCATAGTTCTTCAGCGACGACGGATGCGCATTGCCGTAATACAGCTCGCTGTAGACGGCGTTTTCGATCAGCGGCATCTGGTGCTGTTCGGCCAGGCGCACCAGTCTTTCCTTTTCGCTGTCCGGCATCTGGAAACCCAGCGGATTCTGGAAGTTGGGCATCACCATGCAGGCCGCCACCGGCTGCGTCTTCATCCGTTCTTCCAGCACCCCGACATCGAGGCCGCGCTGCGGATCGGTCGGGATTTCCAGGGCCCGCATGCCCAGGCGCTCGATGGCGTGCAGCATGGCGTAGAAGGTCGGGGTCTCCACCGCAATGGTGTCGCCGGGACGGGCCACGGCTTGCAGGCAGAGATTGATGGCTTCGGTGGCACCGACGGTGACGACGATTTCTTCGGGATCGACCTTGAGGCCGTTTTCCAGATAGCGGCGCGCGATCTGGCGCAGCAGGTCCGGATGGCCCGGGGGCAGGTCGTCGAACACGCTGGACTGGCTGGCGTGGCGCGCAATACGGCCGGCGTATTGCGCCAGCCGGTGCGAAGGAAACAGTGCCGGGTTGGGATAGGGTGAACCCAGCGGCACGGTGCCGTCCTGCTGGATGGTCTTCAGGGTCGCCAGCACCAGGCGGCTGACGTCGACCTCGGTGGATTCCTGCCAGGCCGGATGATCGGCCTGCGAGGGCGGCTTGATGACGGGGCGGGGAATGCTCTCGGCTTGTTCGCGCACGAAGTAGCCGGACTGTGGCTGGCTCTCGATGATGCCGCGGCTTTCCAGCAGTTCGTAGGCGCGCACCACGGTCGTGACGCTGACCTTGTGCTGCTGGCTGGCGATGCGCACCGAGGCGATGCGCTCGCCCGGGCGCAGCACGCCGTCGCGGATGGAGGCCGCGAGCTGGTCGGCAAATTGTTTGTAAAGAGGCGTGACGGCCATGGGGCGGGTTTCTTGATGGTGTTAGAGTTGTCGCTTCGCATTTTACAAGGACCGCGCCATGATCACCGTGCATCACCTGAACAACTCCCGCTCGCAGCGCGTGCTGTGGCTGCTGGAAGAGCTGGGCCTGGACTACGAGATCAAGTTTTACCAGCGCGACCCCAAGACCATGCTGGCCCCCCCCGAGCTGCTGAAGGTGCATCCGCTGGGCAAGTCGCCGGTCATCACCGATGGCGATCTGACGGTGGCCGAATCGGGCAACATCGTCGAATACCTGCTGGAGCGTTACGGTGCCGACAGCGGCCTGTTGCCCGCACCCGGGACGCCCGAGCGCCTGCGCTACCGCTACTGGCTGCACTTTGCCGAGGGCTCGGCCATGCCTTGGCTGCTGCTGGGGCTGATCTTCAGCAAGATGCCCAAGGCCGTGCCGGCGCTGATCCGTCCGATTGCTCGGATGCTGTCCGAGGGCATGCGCAGCCGTCTGGTGGCACCGCAGATCGAGCGGCAGATGCGCTACATGGAAGCCGAACTGGGCAAGGATGGCTGGTTCGCCGGCAAGAGCATCACCGGGGCCGATATCCAGATGAGCTTCCCGGTGGAGGGCATGCGGGCACGTGGCGGGCTCGATGGCCGCCATCCCAATCTGCTCAAGTTCCTCGAAGCCATCCATGCGCGCCCGGCCTATCAGCGTGCGTTGGAGAAGGGCGGGCCTTACGAACTGCTGCGCTGAGGCCTGCGCATTGCTCCGGTTCAGGCCGGCAGGCTGATGCAGGCTTGCAGGCCCTGGTCGCCCGGCTGTTGGCGGTTGCGCAGTTCCAGCCGGCCACCATGGGCCTCGATGCAGGAACGGGCGATCGCCAGGCCCAGGCCGAAGTTGCCGCCGGAGCGTGCCGGGTCGAGGCGCACGAAGGGTTTGAAGACTTCCTGCAAGTGTTCCTCCGCAATGCCGGGGCCGTCATCGTCGACGAAGATGGACAGGCTGCCATCGTGCTCCACGATCAATGACAATCTCGCCCGCTGGCCGTGGCGCACGGCGTTGTCCACCAGGTTCGAGAGCGCGCGCTTGAGATGGACGGGCCGGCAGCGATAGCGCAGGGGAGCGTCCTGCTGCGCCAGGGGGTCATGCGCTACCTTGTTCTGCACTTTCTGCTGCACATTTTTCTGCACGCTGATCTGTACATCGCGGCCTTGGCTGGCGTGCTCCTGAGCAAGTTCCTGCAGCAACGCCGCCAGGTCGATTTCCTGCGTGGCTTCGGCATGCGCATCATCGCGTGCGAAGCGCACGGTCTCTTCCACCATCACCCGCATCTCGTCCAAAGTACGGATCATCGCCGTGCGCAGGGCCGCGTCATCGACCAGTTCCGCACGCAGGCGCAGTGAGGTGATCGGGGTGCGCAGGTCATGGCTGATGGCCGCCAGCATGCGGGTGCGGTCCTCGACGAAGCGGCGCAGGCGTTGCTGCATCAGGTTGAAGGCAGCGCTGACCTCGCGCGCTTCCTGCGGGCCGGTCAGCGGCAGTGGCGCCACTTCCTCGCCGCGGCTCACCCGTTCTGCCGCCTGGGCCAGCGCCTTGACCGGACGCAGGATGCGGCGCAGGAACAAGGCCACGATCAGCAACACCGGCAGGGTGCTCACGGGGACTGAAAACCGCAGTGGCCGGACCCAGCCCTGCGTGATCAAGGGCTGCTGTTGCGTGTTGACCCACAGGCCCGCTGGCGTACGCAGCGCGATGCGCAGCAGGGCAGGGCCATCGTCGGCATCGCGCAGGCTGATGCGCAGCGCCTCGGGCGGCAGGCCCAGTCGCGCCTGCAGTCGCTGGCGCAGCAGATCCTGGTCGCCGCCCTCTTCATGGGCGGCATCGATCTGCGGATCCGGATCGAGCCGGTAGCGCGTGTCGCCGTCGCTGGCACGTGCCAGTGCCTCCTGCGCTTGCGCCGCCGGCAGCTGCGCCAGGCGCCAGGCCACGGCAGCGTGCTCGGCCATCTGGTCGCGCGAGATGACGTGGATGCGCGTGCCATTCGGTTGCACCAGCAGCAGTCCGATCAGGTGTGCCGCCACCAGACCCAGCAGCAGCAGGGCCAGCAATTGTGCGGTCATGCTGCGCGGCCAGGCCCTCATGGCGTGGCCGGGTCGGCACTCACGTGCGCGGCCAGCAGGTAGCCGTTACCCCAGACCGTCTTGAGTAGGCCGGGCTTGCGCGGATCGGGTTCGAGTTTCTTGCGCAGACGGCTGACCTGGCTGTCGATGCTGCGGTCAAAGGCCAGTGCGTCGCTGCCGGCGGTCAGGTCCAGCAGGCGGTCGCGCGACAGGACCGTGTTGGGATGCTCCACCAACGCCCGCAGCAGGCGATATTCCACGCTGGAGAGGGTCACGAGGGTGCCGTCGCGGTCGCGCAGTTCGCGCCGTTGCACATCAAGTGTCCAGGTGTCGAAGACATAACGCTGCACCGTGCCGGTACTGGCCGCTTTGGCCGGGACCGGCAACTGTCGTGCCACCCGGCGCAATACGCTGCGGATGCGGGCCAGCAACTCATGGGGATCGAAGGGTTTCACCACGTAATCGTCGGCACCGGTCTCCAGGCCACGGATGCGATCGCTGCTGGCTGCCAGCGCAGTGAGCAGGATCACCGGGGTGCCATGCTGCTGGCTGATGCTCTGGCACAGCGAAAGACCGTCCTCGCCCGGCATCATCACATCCAGCACCACCAGGTCGAATGCCTGCACCTGCAGCAACGCCCGTGCCTCCGCCGCATTGGCGGCCAGGCTGACCTGCATGTCCTGCCGGCGCAGGTAGGCCGCTAGCGGCTCGCTGATGTCCGCATGATCGTCCACCACCAGGACGTGACGTTGCGCGTGCATGTTCTTGTTCCTTCCCCTCGATGACGGCGGTGCGCGCAATGCGCCCGGATGGGTCGCGCGCACCGTGCGGCTTGCCACAATTTGACAAACTTTTGCCAATTTTAAATGAATATAATTCTCATTCGCAAATCAATCGCCATTGTCCGGGCCGTGCCGGTCCCGTTCGCCTTCCCATGCATCCGCATCGATGCGGGCTGCCGTTGCCGCCTGCAGGGGCGGACTTGCGCCCGGACCCTGGCTCGTCATCACCACAGGGGAATTCATCATGCATCATCCGCACCATCACCTTCCTGCGCCTGGCGCGCTGTCCGTTACGCGCATGACGCAGGCGGTAGCGGCGGCGCTGGCCTTGTACGTCTCCGGTTGCGGCCTGGCCGTGGCGCAGGATGCCGGGGCTGGCCTGAAGGAAGTGGTGGTCACCGCCACCGGCTTCGAACAGGAGGTGGTGGACGCACCGGCCAGCATCACCGTCATCAGCCAGGAGGAATTGAAGAAGCGTCCTTTCCGCGATCTCACCGATGCCCTGCGTGATGTCGAGGGCGTCACCATCACCGGTACGGCCAGCGAGAAGGACATCTTCATTCGTGGCCTGCCCGGTGCCTACACGCTTATCCTGGTGGACGGCAAGCGCCAGAGCACGCGCGATGCGCGGACCAATGGCAATTCCGGCTTCGAGCAGTCCTACATTCCGCCGCTGGAGGCCATCGAGCGCATCGAGGTAGTACGCGGACCGATGTCTTCACTGTATGGCTCCGATGCCATGGGGGGCGTCATCAACATCATCACCAAGAAAGTGGCGCGGCAATGGGGCGGCTCGCTGAGCGTAGACACCACGCTGCAGCAGCACGGCGACTCGGGCGACGCCTATCAGGGCCAGTTCTACGTCAACGGTCCGATCGCCAGCGATGTCCTGGGCCTGCAACTGTGGGGCAAGGTCTACAAGCGCCAGGAAGATCGCATTCTCAACGGCAATACCAAGGCGCTCGATACTGATTTCACCGCGCGCCTGGCGCTCACGCCCAACAAGAATCACGACATCCTGGCCGAGATCGGCACATCCCAGGTGCGCCGCGACGCCTCCAGCGATCACACGCTGGCCGCGACCCGTACCACCGCCGACAGCTATACCGAAAACCCGCGCGACCACATGGCACTGTCGCATACGGGCCGCTACGGCTGGGCCACCTCGGATGTCTCGATCGCCTACGAGAAGGCGCAACGCAAAACTTATACCGAGAGTCCCGTCGGCAGCGATCGCTACACCCAGGCCACGCGCGCGCCAAAGATCGAGAATCTGGTACTGGACGGCAAGCTGTCCGTGCCGCTGGGCGCGCACTGGATGGTGCTGGGCGGGCAGTGGAACGAGGCCACGCTCACCGACGTCAATCCCGGCGTGAGCAGTACCCGCGTGCAGGAATTCCGCATTGCCCAGAAGGCGCTGTTCGTGGAGGATGAGTGGAAACTCACCGAGCGCCTGGCCCTGACCGGCGGCTTGCGCCTGGACAACCACCAGGTCTACGGCAACCACTGGAGCCCGCGCCTCTACGCGGTGTGGCATGGCAGCGAGCAGCTCACCATCAAGGGCGGGGTCTCGCGCGGCTTCAAGGCACCGGACATTCGTACCATCGCGCCGGGCTACGCCTACACGACCGGCGGTGCCGGCTGCACCGTCGGTCCCACCGGCACCTGCGGCGTCATCATCGGCGACCCCAACCTCAAACCGGAAACCAGCACCAGCTGGGAGCTGGGCGCCCTGTGGGACAACCATGCCGGCCTCTCCGGCGGTGCCACGCTGTTCTACACCGACTTCAAGGACAAGGTCAGCAATGCCCTGGTCTACAACGCCGATGGCTCCATCGCCCGCTGGTCGGCCAACAACAATTACCGTCTCTGGTACAGCTACAACGTGGATCGCGCCACCATCAAGGGCCTGGAGCTGAGCGGTCGCTGGCAGGCCACGCGCAGCCTGGCTTTCAAGACGAATTACACCTTCACCGATTCGCGCCAGAAGGGCGGCAGCTACGATGGCTATGCGCTGGCCCGCACGCCGCGCCACATGTTCAACCTGCGCGCAGACTGGACCCCGGCCGACGCCTGGACGGTGTGGACCGCGCTGAACTACCACGGCAAGGAAGTCAACGCCGCCGCGCGCGTGGGCACGGCCGGGACCACCATCTCGTCCTCGGGCGTGAAGGAGTACCAAGCCTATACGCTGGCCGATCTGGGCGTGACGCATGCGATCAACCAGCGCACCTCGGTGAGCGCGGCCATCTACAACCTCACCGACAAGCGCCTGGACGAGCAGAGCTTCAACACCGTCGGCGAGGGCCGCCGCCTGTGGGTCAGCCTGACCCAGCGCTTCTGATGGCGCCGCTGCTGCCGGGCCGCCGGCGTATCCTGGGGGCGGCGATGCTCGCCTGCCTGCCCATCCGGGCGACGGCCCAGCCGGATCTGTCGCGTCCGCTGGGCCCCACCATCGCTGACACGGGCTCGGCCTGGTATCGCTTCAGTCGCTTCACGCTGGGTTCCGTGGATGGTCAGCGCAGCTACCGCATCACCTTGGGCGTGCCGCTGCGTCCGCCACCGCGGCAGGGCTATCCGGCCATCGTGCTGCTCGATGGCAATGCGGCGCTGGCGGCCATCGACGAGCCGCAGTTGCAGGCCTTGCAGGAGGGCTCGCCACCGGTCATCGTGGCCGTGGGCTACGACACGGCGCTGCGCTTCGACGTGGCTGCCCGCGCGTATGACTACACGCCGCCCATCCCTGCCGGTCAGGTCGATGAGGAAACCTCGCGCGGACGACGGGGCGGTGGCGCGACGGTATTCCTGGATCTGCTGCAGGATCGCATCCTGCCCCAGGTGCGCCAGCAGGTGGCACTGGACGCCACGCAACTGAGCCTGTGGGGCCACTCCTATGGCGGCCTGTGCGTGCTGCACACCTTGTTCACCCGGCCCGGCCTGTTCAGCCGCTATATCGCGGCCAGTCCCTCGCTGTGGTGGCAGGGCGGGGTGATCCTGCAGGAAGAGCAGGGTTTTCCGGGAGCGCCCGGCGCCCGGATGTGGCTGATGGCGGGGGAGGCAGAACGGCGCGAGCGCATGCCCGCAGAGGCGGACGATGCACGTACCCGCGCCATGCTGGCCGCGCGCGCAGCCATCCCGCCGCAGGCCTTGCCGGAACTGGCCGGCCGTCTGCGCGACCGGCACGGCCTGGCGGTGCAGTGGCAAAGTTTTCCGGGACTGGCCCATGGTCCCATGCTGCCGGCCTCGCTGGCACCGGCGCTGCGTATCGCGGCGGGGCTGGCTCCCTGATGGGATTTGTATCCTCATGTATCGCAAAGTAAAAGTCCGCCGGCCGGCTAGCGAGGCATGGATGAGTCCAGATATAATTGAGAATTATTATTATTTGGTGCGAGATCCGAGGGTCCTCGTCCTGCTCCTTCTTCCCGATTCTGCTGCCGTCTCATGAAGCCCGCTGCCGCCCATTCCCTGCCTGCCGTTGCCGACCAGAAACGCCGTGCCTTCTGGCTCAAGCATCTGCATCAATGGCACTGGATCAGTTCCGGCATCTGTCTGGTGGCCATGCTGGTGTTCGCCGCCACCGGTCTCACGCTCAATCACGCGGCGCAGATCGAGGCCAAGCCGCAGGTCACCCATCGCAAGGCCACGCTGCCCGAATCCCTGCTGGCCCCGCTGCGCCAACAGGCCGAAGCGGCCGATGCCAAAGGCAGCAGCAAGGCCGCGCTGCCGCCCGCGGTGCGCGACTGGGTCGGCCGAGAACTGGCGGTGACGGTGGACCAGCAGAGCGCCGAATGGTCGGCCGATGAAGTCTACGTGGCGCTGCCGCGGCCGGGCGGGGATGCCTGGGTGCGCGTGGCGCTGGAGGACGGCCAGGTCGAGTATGAGAAGACCGACCGTGGCTGGATTTCCTATTTCAATGACCTGCACAAGGGCCGCAATACGGGCGCCGCCTGGAGCTGGTTCATCGATGTGTTTGCGGTGGCTTGCCTGGTGTTCTGCATCACCGGCCTGTTCCTGCTGCAGATGCATGCCGGCAAGCGCCCGGCTACCTGGCCGCTGGTGGCGCTGGGGCTGGTAGCGCCCTTGCTGCTGGCGCTGGTCTTCATTCACTGAATTCGTCGTTTCCCTTAGCCAGACAGGCCCTTGCGGCTTGCAGCCAGTCATCCTGTTTTCTTAGCGAGGTCCCATGAAGCGTAGCAAGTCCGCCCTGTTGAAACCGACCGCCCTGGCCCTGGCCATGGCGGCGCTGTTTGCCGCTGCCGCCCCGGCCGGCGCAGCGGAGATGAACGTCAAGATTGAAATCCCGACCCTGAACGTGGCCGAATATCACCGGCCCTATCTTGCCGCCTGGATCGAACGCGCCGACCAGAGCGTGGCCGCCAACCTGGCGGTTTGGTACGACGTGAAGAAAAAGGACAAGGAAGGCGAGAAGTGGTTGAAGGACATGCGCCAATGGTGGCGTCGCAGCGGGCGTGAGCAGCAGATGCCCATCGATGGCGTCAGCGGTGCGACCCGTGCACCGGGTGAACAGAAACTCAATTTCGGCTCCGGCAAGGGACCGCTCGCCAATCTCGCTCCCGGCGACTATGTGCTGATGGTGGAAGCCGCGCGTGAAGTCGGCGGCCGCGAGCTGGTCAAGGTGCCGTTCCAGTGGCCGCCCAAGGCCGCCCAGAGCGCCAAGGCCCAAGGCAGCAGCGAGCTGGGTGCCGTGGCCCTGGAACTGAAGCCCTGATGGCTTGCCATCTCTGACTCCCCAACAAGATCAACCAGAACAAGGAACCTGCCATGTCGTTTTCCCTCAAGCATTTCGCCGGCCGCTCCATGAAGATCGCCGCCCTGGCCCTGGCCATCAGCCTGCCGCTGTCGGCCCAGGCACACCGCCAGTGGCTGCTGCCCTCGGCCACCGTCCTGTCGGGCAATGAAGCCTGGGTCACGGTGGACGCCGCCGTTTCCAATGACCTGTTCTACTTCGAACACTTCCCGCTGCGCCTGGACGGCCTGGTCGTGACCGGCCCCGAAGGCAAGCCGGTGCAAGCCGTCAACGCCGCCACCGGCAAGTACCGCAGCACCTTCGACGTGCAGCTGAGCCAGCCCGGCACCTACAAGATTGCCGTGGTCAACAATGGCGTCTTCGCCAGCTACAAGGTGGATGGACAGCAGAAGCGCTGGCGCGGCACCGCCGAGACCCTGGCCAAGGAAATCCCGGCCAATGCCACCGATCTGAAGGTGACCCAGATGAACAGCCGCGTGGAAACCTTCGTCACCGCCGGCAAGCCGAGCAAGGGCGCGCTGGCCCCGACCGGCGTGGGCCTGGAGCTGCAACCGGTGACCCATCCCACCGACCTGGTGGCGGGCGACACCGCGACTTTCCAGCTGCTGCTCGATGGCAAGCCGGCGTCGGATGTGGAAGTGGAACTGGTACCCGGCGGCATCCGCTATCGCGACAAGCTGCTGGACAGCAAGCTCAAGACCGATGCCGACGGCAAGTTCAGCGTGAAGTGGACCGGCCCGGGCATGTACTGGATGGAAGCCAGCGTCTCCGACCAGAAGACATCGCTGCCGCAGGCCACGCAACGTCGTGCCACCTACATCGCCACCATCGAAGTGCTGCCCTGATCGCGTGATCGCTTGATCGCCTTTGATGGCATTTGATTGACCCCGATGGCACCTGCATTGCAGGTGCCGTTTTCATTGCTGAAGATGACGATGTCCCACCGCGTCCTGATCCCCGTCGACCTGCAAGCCCCGTCCCTCCTGCCGCCTGATGTGGCGCTCCAGCGCCTGTCCGGGCAGACCATGGGCACCACCTGGAGCGTGCAGGCGCTGGCCTCGCGCAGCGTCACGCAGGAGACGATCGCAACGGCCATCGCGGCCCGGCTGCAGCGGGTTATCGACGAGATGAGCACCTGGCAAGCCGATTCCCTCATCAGCCGTTTCAACCGCGCCCCTGCGGGCAGCTGGCATGCCTTGCCGGAGGACTTCTTCACCGTGCTCGATGCCGCGCTCACCATGGCCGTGGACAGCGCCGGGGCCTTCGATCCCACGGTCGGTCCGCTGGTGGACTTGTGGGGATTCGGCGCGGGCAGCGTGCAGCGCGACGCATTGCGCCTGCCAGACCCGACTTTGCTTGAATCGACCCGCCAGCGTTGCGGCTGGCAGCGTCTCGTGTTCGACCGTGCGCAGCGCAAGGTACAGCAGGCGGGCGGCGTGCATCTGGATTTTTCCGGGATCGCCAAGGGATATGCGGTGGACCTGGTCGCGCAGGCACTGCGCGATTGCGGCTGCGTGAGCTGGCTGGTCGAGGTCGGCGGCGAACTGGTCGGGGAGGGCGTCAAGGCCGATGGCCAGCCCTGGTGGGTGGCGCTGGAACGCCCGCCGCAGGATGACAGCGCCGGCATGGTGGTCGCCTTGCACGGCCTGGCCATCGCCACCTCGGGCGACTATCGCCGCTATGTCGATCACGACGGCCTGCGCTACGCCCACACCATCGATCCCCGTACCGGTACACCTGTGCGCAGTGCACTGGCGTCTGTCACGGTACTGCACCGGCAATGCATGGTGGCCGATGCCCTGGCGACCGTGTTGACTGTACTGGGCGAGGAAGACGGACTGTCCTTTGCCCGCGAACGCGGGATTGCCGCTCTTTTCATCACCCGCGAAGCCGATGGCTTCCGTGAGAGCCTCACCCCGGCCCTGGCCGCCATGTTGCAGTGAGCGACGCCATGCAGACCCGATACCTGATGGCCGCGCTGGTGGCGCTGACTTACCTGGTGTTCTGCGTGATGACCTTCCTCCGGCATCGTCGCGCGCAGCAGTTGCAGCTGGCCCAGTGGGGAACTGTACAGGCCACTGGCCCGCAAACCGTACTGGTCGTCTTTGCCAGCCAGACCGGTACAGCCGAGCAACTGGCCTGGCAGACCGCGCAAAGTTTGCGCTCAGGTGGCCTGGTGGTGCGCGTGCTGCCTGCCGGACAGTTGACCGATGCCGATCTGCAAGCCACACGCCTGGCCCTGTTCGTGGCCAGCACCACCGGTGAGGGGGATGCCCCCGATGACGCATCCGCACTGGCCCGCCAACTGGGCCGCTGCGACAGTGCCGCATTGCCGGACCTGCGTTTCGGCGTGCTGGCCCTGGGCGACCGCAGCTATCAGCAATACTGCGCCTTCGGCCACGCGCTGCACGCCTGGCTGTGCCGCCGCCATGCGCAGCCGCTGTTCGATGCCATCGAGGTGGACAACGGGGATGAGGGCGCGCTGCGGCATTGGCAGCATCAACTGGGTGTCCTGAGTGGCCATAGCGATGAAGCCGACTGGAGAGCACCGGCCTATGGCCGCTGGCGTCTGGCCGGGCGGCGCGTGCTCAATCCGGGCAGCGCGGGGGAGCCGGTGTTTCACCTGAGCCTCACGCCGCTGGATCTGCCATCCCCGCCATGGCAGGCCGGGGATATCGCCGAGATCGGCCCGCACAACAGCGGGGCGGCTGTTGATACCTTCCTGCAAACGATTGGCCGCCAGGACGATTCCCTGCGCGCAGCGCTGGCCACGCGCCTGCTGCCGCATGAGGCTGACCAGCTCGCCGCATTGCGCAGCTTGCCCGATGAGGAATTGCTGGCCGCTTTGCCAGCGCTGCCGCATCGCGCCTA
Source organism: Herbaspirillum sp. Her4 (assembly GCF_057961335.1). Taxonomy (NCBI): domain Bacteria; kingdom Pseudomonadati; phylum Pseudomonadota; class Betaproteobacteria; order Burkholderiales; family Oxalobacteraceae; genus Herbaspirillum; species Herbaspirillum sp. Her4. The sequence goes on from NZ_CM176330.1 coordinate 3,043,332, forward strand.
TTCGATTGCTTCACTGCCCGCCGATGGCGCTCTCGAACTGATGGTGCGCCTGATGCGCCTGCCCGATGGCCGCGCCGGTCTGGGTTCCGGCTGGCTGGGGCTGCATGCGCAGCCGGGGCAGGAGATCGCCCTGCGTGTGCGCAGCAACCGCAGTTTCCATGGCCCCGGCGATGATCGCCCGCTGATCCTGATCGGCAACGGCACCGGGCTGGCCGGCCTGCGGGCGCATCTGCGCGAGCGCGTGGCGGCGGGTCAGCGGCGCAACTGGCTGTTGTTCGGCGAGCGCTCGCGTGAGCACGATTTCTTCCATCAGCAGGAGCTGCAGGAGTGGCAGGCCCAAGGCTGGCTGCAACGGCTGGACCTGGCCTTCTCGCGTGACCAGCCCGATCGTATCTATGTCCAGCACAAGCTGCGCGCAGCCGCCGATGTCCTGCGGCAATGGGTGGAGGAGGGTGCCAGCCTCTACGTCTGCGGCAGCCTGCAGGGCATGGCAGGGGGCGTGGCACTGGCCCTGCAGGAGATTCTGGGTGAGGACGCCCTGCAGGCGCTGGCGGAACAAGGGCGTTACCGGCGCGACGTGTATTGAAGCAGTGAGCGAAGTTTGTGTTGGAGGCCCCTGCTGCGCGGCCGGCAGGAGGCTTCACTTGGCCGTTGATTGGCGTGAATTTGCTTTTTCTCCCCGTTGCGCGAGAGAATGTCACGTCAAATCAATGAGATAAGAACAACATGAACAACATGAGCATATTCACCAGTCTGCTGCTGATCCTGCTCCTGGTCGTGGTCAGCGCCTTTCTTTCCTGCGCCGAGATCTCCATTGCCGCCTCGCGCAAGATCCGTCTTGAGATGATGTCCAAGGAGGGCGTGCACAACGCCGACCGGGTCCTCTCGCTGCAAGCCCAGCCGGGCAATTTCTTCACGGTGGTGCAGATCGGCCTGAACGCGGTGGCCATCCTCGGCGGTGTGGTCGGCGAGCCGGCGCTCACGCCGCACATGCGCGAGATCGTCAGCACCTTCTACGTCGGCCCGCTGCTGGAGAACATCAGCTTTGCGATGTCCTTCCTGGTGGTGACGGCTTTCTTCATCCTCTTTGCCGACCTCATGCCCAAGCGCCTGGCCATGGCCGCACCCGAGCGCGCCGCGGTGGCGCTGGTGCAGCCCATGCTGCTGCTGGAAACGCTCTTCAGGCCGCTGGTGTGGTTCTTCAACAGTCTGTCGAAGTGGATCTTCACGCTGTTCGGTTTGCCGCAGGTGCGCCAGGACGTCATCACGCCCAGCGAGATTCACGCCATGGTCGATGCGGGCGCGCAGGCTGGTGTGCTGCTGACGCAGGAGCATCACCTGATCGAGAACGTGTTCGAGCTGGAAAGCCGCTACGTGCCCTCGGCCATGACGCCGCGCGACAGCATCGTCTACTTCCTGCTGACCGACAGCGAAGACATGATCCGCCAGAAGATCATCGATCACCCGCATTCGCGCTTCCTGGTCTGCGATGGGCATATCGATGCGGTGCTGGGCTACATCGACAGCAAGGATGTGCTCAAGCGCTTGCTCAAGGGTGAACAGTTCTCCCTGGCCGACAAGGGTCTGGTGCACACACCGCTGTCCATTCCCGATTCCCTGAACCTGTGGGAAGTGCTGGAACGCATGAAGGCCATGGATGAAGACCTGGCCATCGTGGTGAACGAATATGCACTGGTGGTCGGCATCATCAGCATCACCGACGTGACGGGCGTCTTGATGGGCAATCTGCTGGCCATCACCGAGGAAGAGCAGCAGATCGTGCGCCGTGACGAGAACTCCTGGCTCATGGATGGCCTGACGCCCTTGAACGATGTCATGAACGAACTGGACATCGACGAGTATCCCAACCCGGTGGGCTATGAGACCTTGTCGGGTTTCATCATGTACATGCTGCGCAAGATTCCGAAGAAGACCGATTTCGTGCTCTTCTCCGATTTCAAGTTCGAGGTGGTGGACATCGAAGGCAATCGCATCAACCAGTTGCTGGTGACCCGCTTCAAGCAGGACAAGGGAGAAAAATCGGACAAGGCAGATAAAACGGACAAATCGGACAAATCCGATAAGACAAGTCAGTCCGGCAAAACGGAATAGCAGTCCGGCACAACTTGATCTCGTTTTTTCAGACTTTTCCTATGCCCATGAACGCCGTAAACCGGGATACTCCCGTCCAGTCGCTTGCTTGAAAGACTGGTACTCGGGGAAAGCAGGCGGCTGCAGTACCTGTAGCACTGTAGTAACCGTAGCAGAGGTAGTCGTGGGCTGGCCCGCATTCGCAAGGATGCGGGCCTTTTTCATGGGGCAGGGCGTCAGCAGGCTTTCCGGCATTGCAGTACAGTCAGGACTGTCTGAATATGAATGAAGTGGAATCCGCAAGTGGCAAAAGACGTCAAGAGCCCCTGTGTCTCGCTGTGCAAGCTCAAGCACGAAGTCTGTACCGGCTGCGGCCGCACCCGGGATGAAATCAAGGACTGGAAATCGATGAAGCGCAAGGAGCAGCTCCACACCGTGGAGCTGGCCGCCAAGCGCATGAAGGCATTGAAAAAGAAGTAGGGCGGCCGGGAAGGGCCGCCGGCAGGGTTCAGGCGCGTGCGCCGTGGTTGCGTTCGGAGATCTGGGCGTTGAGCGTCCAGAAGTCGTACAGCACGCCCAGCAGGAAGAAGCCGCCGGTGAAGAAATAGACGATGCCGCTGATCCACTTGCCGATGTACAGGCGGTGCGCGCCGAAGATGCCCAGGAACGTCAGCAGCAGCCAGGCCACCGAATAGTTGACCTCGCCGGCCACGAAACGGCGGTCGGCTTCGCGATCCATCGAGGGGATCAGGAACAGGTCGACGATCCAGCCAATGCCCAACAGGCCCAGCGTGAAGAACCAGATCGTGCCGGTGACGGGTTTGCCGTAGTAGAAGCGGTGCGCGCCGAGAAATCCGAAGATCCAGAGCAGATAGCCCAGGGTTTTGCTGTGGGTGTTGTTGATGTTGTTGTTCATCCAGGCTCCAAATGAGGGTGGGGCAGGTTATAGCGTGATATGAAGATTGTTTCGCACGATGCGCCGTGCTGCATTGTGACATGGGCTCATCCTGAAAGTGCCCTTTGCGCAGAGTGAAGTGGCGTGTCCGATGGCGGCCGACTGTCTGCCAAAGTCTTCACATCGTTGCGGCGATCCGACGGCTTGCCCGCAAGAAAAGGCCAGCTGGGTTAAACTATGACTCTTCAGGAGGCCGTGCAACGAAGAGCCTCCCTGGAATTCCGCCACTGTCACCCGCTCTGTTGCCCCGTTGCCTACCGTGCGACCCTCGCTGCTCATTCCGCTCATTGTCGGCTGTGCGCTGTTCATGGAAAACATGGACGCCACCGTGCTGGCCACCTCGCTCCCCGCGCTCGCGCGCGATCTCCATCAAGACCCGATCACCCTGAAACTGGCCATGACCGCCTATGTCGCGGCGCTGGGCGTGTTCATCCCGATCTCCGGCTGGATGGCCGACAAGCTGGGCGCGCGCAAGGTGTTCAGCTGGGCCATGATCGTCTTCATGACCGGCTCCATCCTGTGCGCCGTCTCCGGCTCGCTGGTGACCTTCGTGGCGGCGCGCTTTCTGCAGGGTATCGGCGGGGCCATGATGGTGCCGGTGGGGCGGGTCATCATCGCGCGTTCGGTCGACAAGTCCGAACTGGTCAAGGCGGTCAGCTATCTCACCTTGCCGGCGCTCCTGGGACCGGTGGTCGGGCCGCTGCTGGGCGGCTTTCTCACGACCTACTTTCACTGGCGCTGGGTGTTCCTGATCAATATCCCGTTCTGTTTCCTGGGCCTGTATCTGGCCAAGCGCTTCATCCAGAACTTCAAGGAAGACAATCCGGCCCCGCTGGATGTGAAGGGTTTTGTACTCACCTCGGTGGGCGCGGCCATGATCATGCTGGGTCTGTCGCTGTTCGGCAGCCAGCTGGTCGACGGCGCCACGCCGGTGGCCATGTGTTCCATCGGCGCCATTGCGCTGGTGATGTATTACCGTCATTCCACCCAGATCCCTTATCCGCTGCTGGACTTCCGCCTGCTGCGCATTCCCACGCTGCATGCCAGCGTGGTGGGGGGCTCGCTGTTTCGCATCGGCCTGGGCGCGGTGCCTTTCCTGCTGCCGCTGGCGCTCCAGGAAGGGCTGGGCATGACCGCCTTCCAGGCCGGCAGCATCACCTGTGCCTCGGCCTTCGGTTCGCTCTTCATCCGTCTGCTGGCCAGCCGGGTGCTGCGCCGCTATGGCTTCCGCACCGTGCTGATGGTCAATGCCGTGTTCGCCGGCATCGCGCTGGCGGCTTATGGCATCTTCAGCATGCATACGCCTTATCTGCTCATTGTCACCATCGTGCTGATGGGCGGGGTGTTCCCGGCGCTGCAGTTCACCTGCCTCAATTCGATCGCCTATGCCGACATCGACAGCCGCGACGCCGGCCGCGTCACCAGCCTGGCCAGCGTGATCCAGCAGCTGTCGCTGGGCCTGGGCGTGACGGTGGCGGGCATCGTGCTGCAACTGTCGAATCATCTGCAGGGGCACGCGAGCATCGTCGAGGCCGATTTCTGGCCGGCCTTCCTGGTCATCGGCCTGTTCTCGGTGGCCTCGGTGCCGATCAGCGGCAAGCTGCCGCACAATGCCGGGCTGGAGCTCTCGCGCGGCAAGTGAGCTGGTGCCGTCATGCCGGGCTGCTATCATCCCGGCATCCTGAACTTTGGAGTCGCGCATGTCCTTTTCCCGTTTCCCCGTTTCCGCACTGCGCCGCACGCTGGCGGCCAGTCTCTTGCTGGCCAGCTGCGGTGCCCTGGCCTTTTCGCTGTCCGACCTGAGCAACCAGGACGCCACCGCTGGCCTGAAAGCCGCGCTGGAGAAGGGCGCCAATACCGCCGTGGCCAACCTGGGCCGGCCCAACGGCTTCCTCGGCAATGACAAGGTCAAGATCCAGCTGCCCGGTGCGCTGGAGCAGGCCATGCCGCTGCTGCGCATGACCGGCATGGGCGGCCAGGTCGATGGCCTGGTGGCCGACATGAACCACGCCGCCGAGGCCGCCGTGCCGATGGCCAAGCCGCTGCTGGTCAATGCCGTCAAGTCGATGTCGGTGAGCGATGCCAAGAACATCCTGGCTGGTGGCGATACCTCCGTGACCGATTTCTTCCGCCAGAAAACCTCGGCCGAACTGGCCGTGAAGTTCCTGCCCATCGTCAAGCAGATCACCGACAAGAACGGCCTCTCCGGCCGCTACAACGCCGTCAGGGGCCAGGTCGCCAAATCCGGGCTGGTGAGCGCCGAGCAGAGCACCGTGGAAGGCTATGTCACCCAGCGTGCGCTGGATGGCTTGTTCCTGATGATCGGCGAGGAAGAAAAAGCCATCCGCAAGGATCCGGTCGGGACCGGCAGCGCCATTCTGGGCAAGGTGTTCGGCGCCATGCGCTGACAGCGCAGCACCGACGCGGCGACCTCCTGCCGCGCTTCTGAAAAATTTTTCGCCGGCCTCGCAGAGAGGTCCGGCGATTTTTTTTGCCCCATGTTGCTCATTAGTCAAGCTCGGCGGGAGCCGCATGGGGCAAGGGATAGCGCCGCGCTGGCGGTTTTCAGGATGACCACTTTTAACGGCATATTGACCGCCGTTGGGAACTTTTAAAAGTGCTTCAGATCTGTAAGTTATCGATTCACATTGCTACATTGCTGGACAGCATTAAGCGATTGCTTTAAACTATCGTTCTTTCGCGGCATCTTGCTCGCGAAATCACTTGTTCAACAACGACTCTTAGCAGTGTCCGATCCGCAGTGTGCGGGTTGTCCGAATTTCCGGCTGGCAGCGCGAACGCCCTCCCGTTCTCCACGGTGAACCGTTCCCATCCCTGTCCGGTGTGCACTATGCCGAGGCTGGTTTCATCGCTTCGGTTTCATCGCTGCCCTTGCAGCTTTCGGTTCGCATCCAAACGATACGCCCAACGGGGCAAGCGAACCCTATACAACTTGATCCCAGAAACCCGTCGTCGCGGCGTCATGTCGTGTCGGCTATACCAACAGGGGGTAACATGACACGTGTTCGTCACGTCTTCGCCGGCGCGTTCGGTTTTGCGCTGGTTATTGCAGGCCTGGTCTGGTGGATCGGTCCGGACGTCATCCAGAAGTATCGCGGTGACCTGGTCTACTACACCGGCAAGCATCTGGAACTGGTCTTCAGTTCGATGGTGCTGGCCCTGGTCACCGGCATTCCGGCCGGTATCGCGCTATCCCGCCCGGGCGCGCAACGCAGTGCAGAGAAGTTCATCCAGATCTTCAACATCGGCAACACCATCCCCTCCATCGCCGTGCTGGCGCTGGCATTGGCCGCCTTCGGCATCGGCAATGGCCCGACCATCCTGGCCCTGTGGCTGGCTTCGTTGCTGCCCATCGTGCGCAACACCTACGAGGGGTTGAAGAACGTGCCGGCCGCCATGAAGGAAGCTGCTCGCGGCATCGGCATGAAGCCGCATCAGATCCTGTTCCGCGTGGAGTTGCCCAATGCGCTGCCGATCATCGTCGGTGGCGTGCGTACTGCGCTGGCGATCAATGTCGGCACCGCACCGCTGTCGATGCTGATCGGCGGCGAGAGTCTCGGCGGCCTGATCTTCCCCGGCATCTATCTGAACAATCACGGCCAGCTGCTGCTGGGCGCTGCCGCCACCGCCTTGCTGGCGCTGGTGCTGGATGCCCTGGTGACTTCGCTGTCGGGTTTCTACCTGGCGCGTCGCGGGCTGCGCACCTGATCCGGCAGCTCATTCCCATCACAAGAACGACCGCACGCCAGCCCTTTCCGGCACAGCGGTAGAGAGGAAAGCATGACAAAGAAGACCATCGCAAAATATGCCCTGTGCGCCCTGGCGCTTGGCCTGGCCATGTTCGGCACGGCCCGCGCTCAGGCCCAGAACCTGGTCATCGGCGGCAAGAACTTCACCGAGCAGCTGCTGCTATCGGACATGACCGCGCAATACCTGCGCGCCAAGGGTTACGACACCGACCTGAAGAACGGCCTCGGCACCACCCTGATGCGCTCGGCGCTGGAGAGCGGCCAGATCGACATCGTCTGGGATTACACCGGCACCGCCCTGATCGTCTACAACCACATCGAGGACAAGCTCGATCCCGACCAGATCTACCAGAAGGTCAAGGAACTGGACGCGCCGCGCGGCCTGACCTGGCTCAACCAGTCGGAGCTGAACAACACCTACGCTTTCGCCATGCCGCGTGAAGTGGCCGAGAAGTATCACATCCACTCGCTGCAGGATCTCGCCAACCGCATCAATGAAGACGACAAGGAAGGCAACAAGCAGCATCTGCTGGGCGTGGACTATGAATTCGCTTCCCGTCCCGACGGCCTGGGCCCGATGCAGGCGCTGTATGGCTTCAAGCTGGATCGCAGCGAAGTCAAGCAGATGGACCCGGGTCTGGTCTACACGGCCCTGAAGAACGAACAATTGTTCGTCGGCCTGACCTACGCCTCGGATGGCCGCATCAAGGGTTTCGACCTGCAGCTGCTGGAGGATGACAAGGGCTACTTTGCCGCCTACAAGGCCACCCCGGTTGTGCGCCAGGAGATCCTGGACAAGAACCCCAAGCTGGCCGAGCAACTGAACGCCCTGGCCGCCAAGATCGACACGGCGACCATGACCGAGCTGAACAAGCGCGTCGACATCGACCAGGAACCGGTGGCCAAGGTGGCGGCCGATTTCCTGAAGCAAGCCGGCCTGATCTGAGGAGGGGACCATGAACATCTTCCAATACCTGCAATCGGACTGGCGCAACATCCTCGACCTGACCCTGCAGCACCTTGAACTGGTGGGCATTGCGGTGAGCCTGGCCATTGCCATCGGCGTACCGCTGGGCATCCTGATCGTGCGGGTGCGCTGGCTGGCCGGTCCTTTGATGGGGCTGGCGACCATTGTGCTGACGCTGCCTTCCATCGCACTGTTCGGCCTGATGATTCCGGTGTTCTCGCAATTCGGTGCCGGCATCGGCCCCTTGCCGGCCATCACCGCCGTGTTCCTGTATTCGCTGCTGCCGATCATGCGCAACACTTATCTGGCGCTGGAGAACATTGAAGCCGGCATCAAGGAAGCCGGCATCGGCATCGGCATGACCTTCTGGCAGCGCCTGCGCATGGTGGACCTGCCGCTGGCCGTGCCTGTCATCCTGGGCGGCGTGCGTACCGCCGTCGTGATGAACATCGGCGTCATGGCCATTGCGGCCGTGATTGGTGCTGGTGGGCTGGGCGTGCTGATCCTGCATGCGATCAGCCAGAGCAACATGCAAAAACTCGTGGTGGGCGCGGTGATGATCAGCGTGCTGGCCATCATTGCGGACACCCTGCTGCAACGTCTGCAGAAAATCCTGACACCGAAAGGAGTACAAAAATGATCGAACTGGACCAACTGAGCAAGACCTACACTCAAAAGGATGGCACGCAGGTCAAGGCGGTGGACGCCGTCAGCCTGAAGGTGGCTGAAGGGGAGATCTGCGTCTTCCTCGGCCCCTCGGGATGCGGCAAGACCACCACCCTCAAGATGATCAATCGCCTGATCAACCCGACCTCCGGCCGCGTACTGCTGAACGGCCAGGACACCTCCGGCATCGATGAAGTGGAACTGCGCCGCCACATCGGCTACGTGATCCAGCAGATCGGTCTGTTCCCCAACATGACCATCGAAGAAAACATCACCATCGTCCCGCGCCTCCTGGGCTGGGACAAGAAGCGCTGCCAGGAACGTGCCACCGAACTGATGGCCATGGTGGCACTGGACCCGAAGAAATTCCTCAAGCGCTACCCGCGTGAGCTGTCTGGTGGCCAGCAGCAGCGTATCGGCGTCATCCGCGCACTGGCGGCCGATGCGCCGGTGCTGCTGATGGATGAACCGTTTGGCGCGGTCGATCCGATCAATCGCGAATCGATCCAGAACGAGTTCTTCCAGATGCAGCGCCAGCTGAACAAGACCGTCATCATGGTCAGCCACGACATCGACGAAGCCATCAAGCTGGGCGACAAGGTGGCCGTGTTCCGCGCCGGCAAGCTGGTGCAGTTCGACAATCCGGACACCTTGCTGGCCCGTCCCAAGGATGATTTCGTGAGCGCCTTCGTGGGTCAGGATCACACCTTGAAGCGCCTGCTGCTGGTGCGTGCCGGCGAGGCCGCGACCACCCCGGCCACCGCCCACCCGGACGTATCGTGCGACCAGGCGCTGGCGCTGATGGATGACCAGGATTCGCGCTATCTCACCATCATCGATGCCGACAACCGTGCCCTGGGTTATCTGACCCGCCGGGATGTGCGCGGCAACACAGGTGTGGCCGAGGACATGGTGCGTCCCTTCACCATGAATGCCGATCCGGACGAGAACCTGCGCGTGGTGCTCTCCAAGATGTACAAGCACAGCACCAGCTGGATGCCGGTCATTGCCAACGATGGCAGCTACGTGGGCGAAGTGACGCAGGATTCCATCGCCAGCTACCTGAGCTCCGGCAAGTCGCGCGGGATGGCGATGGCGGCTTGATGGCCCGATTGATGCGATTGCCGATGTGAAGCAAACGGCAAAAACGCAAGGCAGGACAGCAGGACAGCAAGACATTAGTAAAGCAGAAGGGCAATGCGCAGGCATTGCCCTTTTTTATCGTGCCTGCTGCAGATCGTCGAGGAAGGCTTGCCGGCGCTCATTCTCGCTCAAGATGTGCGACTCCGACAATGCAGTCTGGCCTGCGGGATGCGGGCCGATGCGAAATGATTTACGCGGTTCGTCCTGACGACTCCATGCTGGAGATCAGCGAGGCCCCGCAGGAGGTCTTGTGGCCCTCGAAGGCGACGGCCTTGCCGTCGATCAGCACGTTGGGATCGCCTTCCACGATGACGCAATCGTGATGGCCGGAGATCGGGCAGCTGCAGTGATCGCCGACGCAGGCGACGGCGCGTCCCATGACGATGGATTTGTCTTGTCCGGTGACGACCTTGCCGCCGTGGCTGGTGGAATCGCCGAGACGAATGATGCCGCGCATGTCAGTGGTCCTTGTGGGGTGATGTCATTCAAAGGGGCTCCGGCCGCCGTGCGTCTTGGCCCACGTAGCCTTGGTCGTTTCATCCGGCGGGGTGACCATGATGATGCTGGCCATGCCGTTCGGGCGGCGGTTTACCGTCGCACTGGCACCGCCCTGGTGATAGCTGGCGATCAGGCCGAGACCGATCTGCACCATGGGTGAGCTGGTGCCGGTGTTGCCGATGCGTGCGCCGATGTCGTAGCCTTCCTTGACCTCGTCTGGATGCGGAGCGGAGGGACCCATTTGCATCAATGCCTGGTTCAGCGGGATGACCCATTGCTTGTTGCCGGTGGTGTCGTAGAAGACGCGTTTGGGTTCGGTGGCTTCAGGCAGGCCGGCAATGGCGGCTTCCCAGCCGGCTTTCAGGGCGGCTGCTTGCAGGGCGGTTTTCAGCGGCTGGCCTTTGTCGTCGGTGAGTTTTACGTCGACTGGGCGATGAAGATAGCCGAGCAGGGGAGCATCGTCAAATTGCTCGACTTGCCAGTTGGTCCAGCGCACCGGGAGGTAGGGGGAGGGCTTGAAGTCGCCGGGGCCTTGGTTGCTGATCGTTTTCCATAATTCCGGTAATTTTTCTTGCCACCATTTTGCGGACATGACACCGATGGCCGAAGGATTGGCGACCCCGGCTTCCTTTTCTTTCTTGATGAAATACGCATTGAAACTGTCCGGGCCTTGATCGTGGCTATTTCGCCAGAAGAAATTCCATAGCTTGACGATGTCATACTCGGTGTCGTTTTTATTGATGTTGGCAGTCTGCTTGACAGCATAGGGGCGGACTAAATTGTCGACCCGGTCCGAGCGGGTGACCAGGAAGGCTGCGACACTGTCCGGCATCGCTGGAATGTGATGGCCTACTTCTGGTGTGTCCACGCGACCTGGCGTCTCTACTAACGACCGCATCATTGAGCCGTCAGTACTGAAGATCAGTGCTGCGGGCGCATCTGGATGAGTATCAAAAAAGGCGAACAGCTTTTCTATCATCCCCGCACCGTCCTCGGTATTGGCATCCTCCTGCCACAACAGCAAGGTCACACCGAGACTTGCCATTTGACGCAGGCCTGCCAAGTCTGCGGCGGGTCGTGTTCCGTCCTTTGTCTTCGGCGGATACCAGATGATGACGGGGAGGGGCCATTGGTCGACGGCATGTCGAGCGCCTCTCTCAAGAGAAACGCTAGTTACAACACCCAATTTGGATAAGCGTTCGTCAGCACTATTCGTGTAGTCGTCCGGATTTTTTGAGCGATAACTCTCTTGGTTGTTGGCTTTTTTCTCAATAAGTCGCCATATTTCCTCGTCAGTATCTTCGCCGACGACGACGCCCATTCCTCTTACTTCCAACACAAACTTCTGTCCTGTCTGCGCTAGCATGATTTGGTTGCTGGAATGATGTGTCTCCGCCTCCGACGTAAGCTGCTGTTGAGCTGTTTCACCATTGGCTGCATTCGATGAACGATGCATCCAGACCCAACTTCCAGCAAATGCGAGGACGGCAACGCCAAGCGCAGCTAATGCACTATTCCGAAAACTATTTGCCATATCCGCTGATGACTTGAAGTTGCAAGATCATGTCTCTCTTATCGTCACGCGTTGATGCAGGCATCAACGCGTCTTGTAATCATCAATCAAACGGGCTCTTGCCCGCGTGATTCTTGGCCCACGTAGCCTTGGTCGTTTCATCTGGCGGGCTGACCATGATGATGCTGGCCATGCCGTTCGGGCGGCGGTTCACCGTCGCACTGGCACCGCCCTGGTGATAGCTGGCGATCAGGCCGAGACCGATCTGTACCATGGGTGAGCTGGTGCCGGTGTTGCCGATGCGTGCGCCGATGTCGTAGCCTTCCTTGACCTCGTCTGGATGCGGTGCCGAGGCACCCATTTGCATTAAGGCCTGGTTCAGCGGAATGACCCATTGCTTGTTGCCGGTGGTGTCGTAGAAGACGCGTTTGGGTTCGGTGGCTTCAGGCAAGCCGGCGATGGCCGCTTCCCAGCCGGCTTTCAGGGCGGCTGCTTGTAGGGCGGTTTTCAGCGGTTGGCCTTTGTCATCGGTGAGTTTTACGTCGACTGGGCGATGGAGATAGCCGAGCAGGGGGGCGCTGTCGTATTGCTTCAGCTGCCAATCAGTCCATCGCACGGGGATATACGGTGTTGGCTTGAAATCGCCCGGGCCTTGGTTGCTGATGGTTTTCCATAACTCTGGTAATTGGGCGTGCCACCAGGTTGAGGACATTGCTCCCGAGGAGGGCGTGTCTACTCCGGCTGCTTTCTCTTCTTTGACATACTGGGCGTCGAAGCTATTGGGGCCTTGGTCGTCATTTTTTTTCCAAAAGAAATTCCACAGCTTGACGATGTCGTATTCGGTGTCGTTCTTGTTGATGTTAGACCGCTGCTGGACTGCGAAAGGCCTGATGAGTTTATCGACGCGATCTGATCTGGTGACCAAGAATGCGGCCACGCTATCCGGCATCGCTGGAATAACATGGCCAACTTCGGGTGTGTCCACGTGGCCAGGCGTTGCCACTAGAGAACGCGTCAGGGAGCCATCTTCGCTGTATATCAATGCTGCCGGAACATCTGGATGCGTATCAAAGAAGGAGAAGAGTTTTTCAATCATGGCCGCACCGTCATCAGTGTTGGCGTCCTCTTGCCATAGCAGAAGCGTTACACCCAGGCCCGCTTGTTGACGTAGACCGGCGAGATCCTCTGATGGACGATGGGTGCGCTGCGACTTTGGTGGATACCAGATAATCACAGGCAGCGGCCACTGATCTACCGCACGGCCTGCCGCTCGTTTAAAAGACAATCCAGTCACCGCGCCTAAATCTGATAATCGCTGGTCGGCGCTATTTGTATAGTCTTCCGGATTCTGCGAAAGGTAAGTAGCATGATTGTCTGCCTTCTTTTCAATGGCTCGCCATATCTCTTCGTCAGTGTTTTCGCCGACGACGACGCCCATGCCTCGCACTTCCAGCACAAATTTCTTCCCCATTTGAGCAAGCATTGCCTGGCTCTCGGAAAGATTATTTTCGACCGCTGCTGGAGCGACCTGTGCCTTCGTGGCTGCATCTGTGCTTCCATTCGAAGTGCGATGTATCCAAGCCCAGCTTCCGGCGTAAGCTAACACTGTGATGCCAAGTACAGCTAATACACCGTTCCGAATACTGCTTCCCATATCCACCATCTCCTGTCCTGTTGTCTGCCAATAATGGTAGCTCTCGTTCATGATGTTGCCGGTCCAGAGAAACACGCCAACTAAAAATGCGACCGCATAAGGCCAGATACGCGGTTTCATCGTAAATTCCCCAAGTTGGCCATGCCTTGGGGCACTTGATTCTGATAGAAACGCATTTCTGCCTCTCTCTCAAGAGCAGCAGCGCGTTGCTGCTCTTGAGTCGCCTCTCGCGTTAATTCACTGGTCACCAACTTTGGCATCGCCATCGACACAAATTGCTCTCCGGGAAATATGCCTTTTTGATAGTAATTGCTGCAGGCTTTTATAAAGTCCTTTTCGTCCTGGGAAAGTTTTTCTTTGTATGCCCTATTTTGGCTAATCGTAGAAAAGGCCTGTTTATCCATCTTCCAATCCGCAATACGTATCAGTAAATCACGCCAGACTGGATCATCGAGTGTAATCGCCTGACCGATAGCCACATCCATCGCCGTGACCCAGCGATGATTTTCTGTAGCATGCAACATGCCCGAGTGGTAGTTATTGGCTTCGTATTCGTCCGCCGTAGTGGCCATACGATTTTTTGCTTCTTGGGGTGTTTCTTCGCGTTCTACTACGCCATAGGCCCCTACCAGTCCGGCGACGGCAAGTGGGTGAGTGATGCGCCAGTTGTGAGACTGCTCGTCCAGTGGCTTGCCGGCATTGAAAGCCTCTTTTGCTTTGTTCAGGTCATAAAACGGGTTCACGGTGCGTTCTACCGTCTTCCATTGCAACGTAACGTACTGATTCGCCACGATAACATCCTTGGTGACGTCATCTGGTGCCATCATTCCCGCTTGGTCAACATGCCCGGGCCTGGGGCCACCTGTCCTTCCCTTGACTTCACCGCCATAAAGATTCGGTTCGCAGGGGGGCTTCAACTCTTCGCCGTTGATGAAGCGAATATCGTTTCTTTTGAAATTTGTCTGTAGAGCAGCGTTGACCAGCATATTTTTAGGTCCGGCATCAGGTCCAGGAGACAAACGTTCGAATTGATCGCGCACCGGTACGCGTTCGGGCTTGGTGCCGACCAGCACCTTCTTGTACTTCCCGTCGAAGTTTTTATCACGTTCCATACGTGTCCACATGCGTTGGAAAAACCGCTTGTGTTCCAACACACTCATGGCACCCATGGTCTTGTTTTTAGCAGTTTTTGCTTCCTCGTCTGCGGGTATCGCATCTGCGGGCACCTCATCTGGTACCCCAAAGGTTCCTATGCCGCGCACAGTACTGAGCCCCACGACCGTATCTTCCGGACAAAAATACAAATAGACCTTGCCACGATTATCTCGCTCATCAAAGGTCACCCAGTTTTTGCCGCTCTTGTCCAGTCGCTTGCCCTGTGTCGCGCTCCAGTTCACTCCTGCTCGTCCACCATGCTTGTCATGGTCGATCAGCATCTGAGCAAGATCTGGAATCTTGTACGGCTGTTCCGTCACGGCATTGACGATGTTGATCAGGGTCTGAAGCTTGGCGGAACCGGTCTGGTTGCAGCCGCTGGTCTCGTAGAGGCTGTAGGGGCTATCCACCATAATGATGCAATCAACACAGCGCTGATTATTCTTTTTTAAAATCGCTTGCGCGAGCAGGGTCAGGATGGTTCCTTGGCTATGCCCCATGATGGTGATGGTTTCATGTTCCGGCTGCATGCCATGTGCATTGGCCACGGCAGAGGGCTTGATTGATCGCGTCAGGTTGATCAGATGCGCCAGGCGAGTCGCTGCGAGTACGAAGTATCGGCGATCAGGCCCATCTGCCGCGTACATCGAATTGCCTCCCAGTGTGTTTTTAGTCACCCTGCGAGTCTTCCAGTCCGCCCTGAATCCGGCACCATACATGTCCGGAATATTATTTGTCGCATTGGCAAAGAAACCACCTGCTTTACCGAAATGTTTATCAAGGCGATTTCCGTGAATGTCCTGATACTGGCCGCGGATCGTCTGGAAGCCTTGTCCGTCATCGACCCCGCCCTTTACTTCAGCGGTATTGCTCTTTCCCTTGGAGTCGAAGCGCGCAATTTCATCGTTTTGTGCCCGGTAGCCCCAATAAAAAGGAATGAAGACGCTTTTCGTCGACCCGGCGATCTCGTTGCGCTGGTAAAGATAGGTGTCAGGATCAGACAACTTGTCTTGATCTAGCGTGCCGGGATTTTTCTTTGCCTTTATCTCTTTGTACTGCGCGCCATAGCTTCCTGGCTTCAAGTCCTTACGATCCAATCGTTCATTGAGCCCTTGACAAAGCCCCTCCTCAACAAAGGAATAAACAGCCCCAGGATCATTGACCCCGTGAATGAAAATCACAATGCCGGGCAAGTCCCGAGGCAGTTCTGCTGGCCTGTCGTTTCCTCGGTTGGCAAAGGTGACAGCCGCCCCTTCTCCGATCACATGATATTCGTCGTTGGCATGTGCCATGATGATTCTTGTTCCTTTTTATAACGCAGGTTTCAAAATATCGATCTTGAGTATGCGCATGGCATCATCCTTGACCAATTCAGTCAGCCCGTTCGCATCGCTCTTGCCCTCGATCACCCGGCCATCGTCTAGCGTGATGCGGTAAGACTGATTGGCCGCAGCAGGCGCGGTCTCTGCGGACTCGCCCGGATAATGCAAACGGAAACGCTGATCCGTCGGCGCATTGCTGAAACTGGTCTTGGCCGCTTGCTGCGTCGACGGACCGCCCCACTGATGGGACGCCGATAGCAGCTTGATGTCGCCCTGGGTCCCCATGGTCACGCCGCCACCGATCTTGATGTAGCTGCCATCTTCCGCCACCAGGCGGATGGTCGGCGCGGTGATCAGCACTTCGTTTTCGTTGGTGCTGATCTTCACGCCTTTCTGCGCATTGGCAGTCAGCGCTGCGTTCTGCGCCTGCAGCAGCACCGGCCCTTCGCCCGCAATCGCCTGGATGCCGGTGCCACGAGAAAACAGCTGCATCCCCTGGCCCGCCGTGGCGTTGAAGCGCTGGCCGCTCATCAGTTGCAGATGCTGTTGCGCGACCTGGTCGATGTTCTCACCGGCATAGTTCAGCTGCGTCTTGGGCGTCACCGCCACCGAACCCGTGGCCGCGCCGAAGGCCATGATGGCGTGCGCGGCAGAAGTGGCAGATGCGGTGCTGTCCTGTCCACCACTGGTACTGCCCGCATCCCAGTTCCGGAAGGCTCCCGCCAGCGCACTCTGGCCGCCACTGTCGGCCGCCTGGCCGCCGTGCTGGCCGGCATAGTCACCCAGGGACTTGAAGAGTTCGGTGCATTGGCCGAGCAGCTCGTTGAGTTCGTCGCGATCCAGCATCTGCCCCGCTGCCTTGTTGCGCGCATAGGTGGTCAGCAGGATGCCCTGCGCGGCACGCAGCGAGGCGGCAGCGTCGGTGCGCAGCTCGGCCCCTTCGCCGCGCGCCTGGCCGTTGCCGTCCGTGCGCGGCTGGGTCAGGTAGCCCAGGTTCAGTTCGCTGGCCGCATGTTCGCTGGCCAGCTGGCTGCTGATCTGGCCGGGCGTATCGTCAAAGCGCAACTGGTTGTAGCGGTTGGCCAGGATCTCCTTGGTCTTCATCCCCGACAAAAAACGATTGCCCGGCAAGCCGCCCGCATGGCTGAAGGTGGCCGGCTTGTTCGGTCCGTTGTGCAGCACGCCGGTGACGAACATCTTGTCCGGATCACCGTTCAGGAAATCCAGCGCAACCTCCATGCCCACACGCGGCAAGGTGTCGTGGCCATAGCCATTGCCGGCCCAGCTGCTGCTCACGCGCACATAGGCACTGTCGGCATCGGTGCCGCTGGTGCCCGCGCCTTGGGCGTGCGCGTGATCCTCAGGATTGAGGCCCAGCAACTGGACCTTGATGCGGCCGAGTTCGTCGCAATGCACCTCTTCGTTTTTCGGACCGACCACCCGTGCCGTCATCGGGTGAACGCGCGGCAGGTCGATGCGCGGATCATAGGTCGGCGTGAGGGCAACGCCGCGCCGCACGCAGCTGAAGCTGTTTTGATAACGGGTCTCTTCCGTGGCGGAGGTGGCCGACTGCGTGATGAGATCGGGCAGGCCGCTGCTCCAGCGGCTGCTGTCGAAGAGGAGCTGCGCCCGTTCGTTGAGCGCCTTGGGCAGGTTGTTCTGGCCGCGATGATGCAGGCGCGTGACCATGAACTGGCGTTGTTCCGGCGGCAGCTGACTGACGTCCGGGTGACCCGTCAGCTCGAACCAGCGGCCCACGGCCAGGTCACGCACGCCGCTGCTGCCCTCGACGCTGGCCGCGCGCAGTTCGTGCGACAGCATCCGGGCGGTGGCCAGGCGCTGGTAGTCGTCGCTGGAGTCGGCCGCGTGCGGCACGTCGATGAAGCTGTCAGACAGCAGCTGGGCCAGGTCATTGCCGGCCTCTCCCTGGTCGAGGATGCTGACCTGCGAGGACTGATCCATCGCGCCGTGCTTGTAGTCGGCACTGGCGCGCTGGACGCTGCCGGAGACGATGTGCTGCGAGGCCGACCACAGCGTGATGCCGTCACGCTCTTCCGTTGCGGCCTCGCGGTGATAGCGCACGATGCCGGCGCTCGCCTGGGGCAGTTTCATCGGATCGTCGCAGAAGACCAGCGTGTGGATCGGCAATCCGGCGTCGCCGGAAGAGGCCGCCTCCTGAGCGCGCTTGCCGGCGGCCGTGAACCAGGCAATGCCTTCGCGGCGGCACAGGCGGCGAATGAAGTCGGCATCGGATTCGTTGAACTGCAGCGTCATCTCGCGCTGCGGATAGCGGCTGCGATCCGTGGCGGCCAGGTCGAAATCAAACGCGCGGGCCAGCGCCGGGCTTCGGGTTTGCCATTCCTTGAGCAGGGTGTCGATGATGTCCGGCACGCTCTTGCTGCGGAAGATGCGGGTGTTGACCCGCCTCTCCAGGACGGACAAGGCATCGCGGATCGTCAGCTGATAGGTCGCCAGCGAACCGTCGGATTGCCCGGCCCGGGCATCGGTGATGAGGCCGCAGATCTCGTGCAGGGCACCGCGATCCGTGACCAGCCGCACCGCCACCGGCAGGCCGAGGAAGGTTTTAAGGGGGAGGTCGGAGCGGGTGGACAGGCAGGTCAGGTGTCCTTCGATGCCCGTGTAGAGGCCTTCCCGGATGTCGATCCGCTGTACGACCAGCACCTGTTCCAGCGTGCTTTGCGCCTTGCCCCAGTGCAGCCGGATGGCCCGGTTGCTCTGGTTCAGGGAGGAGGAGGCAAATGCCTGCAATGCGTCGGCCAGATTCATGGCGCGGCTCCGGTCGACGCGGGAATGAATGATGTCGCCATGGTGGCGCTCCCAATTGCAATAGTTTTAATTTTTTGACGCGAGGGACGAACGATGTTGCACAAAGCTCGTCAAAGGTCGCTTATCAGACTATGGGAATGTGAAGAAGGTTTCACTTCGGATGTGTGCTGACTGAAATTTTTACTTGGGTCGCGCACAGAATGTCCTTCCGGCGTGCCTGCGAACAAGTTTGCTGGATCCCGAGCGGGCGGTGCAGGCTTGTCTGCCCGGCGATATCCATGGGCTTGGACCGGAGATCATCCGTGGCTGCAAGGGGCTCGATATCGTCTCGGCCGAGGTGGTCGAGGTGTCGCCATCCTATGACCAGGCCGCGACCACCGCACTGGTGGCCGCCAATCTGGCCTATGAAATGTTGTGCATCCTGCCGGGCGTGAAATACCGCGCCTGAGTCAGCAGGGTGGATGGGATGTGAAGTTTCAGGCCAAAAAGCAAAATGCCCGCATCGGTTGATGCGGGCATTTTTTTAAGCAATCAGGCGGGCAGTGTTCAGGCCAGTGGCTTGTGCATGAACATGGCCTTGCCGGTTTCGGCTTTGAGTTCGTACCCCTCGAAGCCACAGGCGCGATACAGCGAACGCGCCACGGCATTGCCTTCCAGGACTTCCAGCGTGAGCTTGCAGCAGCCCAGCTGGCGGGCTTGGTCCTCGACCGCCGCCAGCAGCAGCTTGGCCACGCCCTGGCCGCGATAGGCAGGCATCACGGCCAGGTCATGCAGGTTCAGCAGCGGCTTGCAGGCGAAGGTCGAGAAACCTTCGATGCAGGTCGCCAGGCCTGCTGGCGTTTCACCATCGAAGGCCAGGAAGACATGGGCAGTGGGACGTTTCTTCAGCTCGGCGGCCAGGTTCTCGCGCACGTAGTCGGAGAGCTGCTTGCCGCCGCCCATGGCGTCGGAAGCGTAGGCATTGAGGGTCTCGAACAGCGCTGCCGCGTGGGCAGCGTTGCCGAGGTCGGCCTTGATGACGGTCACACTCATGTCTTTCCTTTTCTTGTGATGGACGATGAACGATGCTGCCCGGAAAGCGGCTTGAAGCCTGCTTACTTGCCGGCTGCGCGCTGGCCGCCATGGGTCAGGGCCGACGGACGCGGACCACCCTGGCGTTGCGGCTGACCGGCACTGCGCGGCTGGCCATTGGCATTGGCCGGCTTGGGTGCGCGGTTGGCATTGTTGCCGCCGTTGCCGGCATTGCCACCATTGCCACGTCCACCCTGGCCTCGGGCGGCATTGCCGTTGCCGTTGCCATTGCCATTGGCTGCCGCGCGCGGCTTGGCTGCCTGGCCATGGCCGGCGTTGCCGCCAGCCGGCTTCGGTGCCGCCGCATTGCCGTTGCCGGCGGGTTTGCGCGGGGCACTGCGCTGGCCACCGCGTCCGCCACCGTTCTGGTGACGGCCCTGGCCGCTGCGCAGCTGGATCGGCTGCGGCTTGGCGGTCGGGTCCGGTTCGAAACCGGCGATCACTTCGACCGGGATCTCGCGCTTGATGAAGCGCTCGATGTCGTGCAGCAGATCGCGTTCATCCACGCAGACCAGCGACACGGCTTCACCGGTGGCGCCAGCGCGGCCAGTACGGCCGATGCGGTGGACGTAGTCTTCCGGCACGTTGGGCAGGTCATAGTTGACCACGTGCGGCAGTTGGTCGATGTCGATGCCGCGAGCAGCGATGTCGGTGGCGATCAGGGCGGTCAGCTTGCCGTCCTTGAATTCGGCCAGGGCCTTGGTGCGGGCCGACTGGCTCTTGTTGCCGTGGATTGCCATGGCGGTGATGCCGTCGCGGGCCAGCTGTTCGACCAGCTTGTTGGCGCCGTGCTTGGTGCGGGTGAAGACCAGCACCTGTTTCCACTGGTGGGTCTTGATCAGGTGCGCCAGCATCGGGTGCTTCTTGTCGCGGTCGACCGGGTGGATCTTCTGGGCGATCACTTCCACGGTGGAGTTGCGGCGTGCCACTTCGATCAGGGCCGGGTTGTTCAGCAGGCTGTCGGCCAGCTTCTTGATCTCGTCGGCGAAGGTGGCCGAGAACAGCAGGTTCTGGCGCTTGGGCGGCAGGGCGGCCAGCACCTTGCGGATGTCGCGGATGAAGCCCATGTCCAGCATGCGGTCGGCTTCGTCCAGCACCAGGATCTGGATGTGCTGCAGGTTCACGGTGCCTTGCTGCATGTGGTCCAGCAGGCGGCCAGGGGTGGCCACCAGGATGTCGACGCCGCGCTTCAACAGGGTGATCTGCGGATTGATGCCGACGCCGCCGAAGATGCAGGCGGAGGTCAGCGGCAAATACTTGCCGTACTGGCGCACGCTTTCTTCGACCTGGGCGGCCAGTTCGCGGGTGGGCGCCAGGATCAGCGCGCGGATCGGCAGGTGGCCGTTGATTTTCTGGCGCGGCATGGCCGACAGGCGTTGCAGCAGCGGCAGGGTGAAGCCGGCGGTCTTGCCGGTGCCGGTCTGGGCGCCGGCCAGCAGGTCACCACCGGAAAGTACGGCGGGAACGGCTTGAGCCTGAATCGGGGTAGGGGAGGTATAGCCTTGTTCGGAAACGGCACGAACGATTTCGTCGGACAAGCCGAGCGCGGAAAATGACATGAGACTCTGAAATTGGGTTTGGCCTGTGGCCCCGTGAGGGCGCCAGTCGCAGGCAAACGGGTTGGAACTTGAGGAGGGCGCGGACTTGACTGGCTATACGCCGCGCAGGCCGCAGTATAACAGCGCAGCCCGCGCACCAAGGGAATTATTTTGAGGAAGCGTGAGGCTCAGCTCATCCTTGTTGCTGCGCCAAAAAGCGCAGCACGTGCGGCAAAACCAGCGCGCTTTGCATCAGCCCGCCGAAGTGCGTCACCCCCGGCAAGCTGACGAATTCACCCTGCGGCAACAGCGCCGCCGTGCGCTGGACGGCTGCATGGCGCGCATCGGCATCGCCACAGAAGAGCAGGCAGGGCAGGTCCATGCGGGTCAGCAGGTCTTCCTGCGAGGGGCGCGGCTGCCGGGCGGCGGCGGCCAGTGCCACCAGGTCGTTGGCGCGGATGAGCATCTTCACCTGCGGCGAGATCTGCTCGTCGAGCAGGCCTTCGAAGGTGGCGATGAAGGCTTCCGGATCGCGTCCGTCGATGCCGTGGAAGCCGTCCCAGCTGCGATCTTCATAGGGATGGGCTGCGCCCAGGATGAGGCTGCGCAGGCGCTGCGGTGCATGGCGCACCAGGCCGTAGCCGACCCAGCCGCCCAGCGAATAACCGAAGAAATGGGCGCGCTCGATACCGGCGGCATCCAACACCGCGAGGGCATCGCGGCAGCGCTGCACCTGGGTATAGGCGGCGGGATCGTGCGGCTTGTCGCTTTGACCGTGGCCCAGTGCGTCGAAGAGGATGACCTGGAAATGCTCGCGCAGCACCTCCGTGAAGCCGAAGAAGCGCCAGGCTTCCAGGCTGCTGGTGAAACCGTGGTGCAGGAGCAGGGGCGGGCCGTTGCCCTCGATCTGGTAGTGGATCTTGCGGTGGTCGCTGAGGGCAAAGGGCATGTGTATGCGTGCAGGGTTGGTCAGGTTGGGTCAGTTCTTCTCGTCGGCCAGCTTCTTGCAGCGGCGCGCCAGCATCTCGCGCGAGCGCGCGCAGATTTCTTCATTGCTGAGGTCTTCGATATGCGTGGCGATCGACCATACATGGCCAAAAGGATCGCGCAGCGTGCCGGAGCGATCACCGTAGAACTGGTTCTGAACGGGGCGCAGCTGGACTGCACCTGCGGCCAGCGCCTGGGTGAAGACGGCATCGACATCGGCCACGTAGACCAGCAGGCTCACGCCTGCACCGCCCAGGGTCTGGGGGCTGAGGAAACCGAGTTCGGGATGTTCGTCGGCCAGCATCACGCGGGCATTGCCGATCTGGATCTCTGCGTGCCAGACCTTGCCGTGCGGACCGTCGAGCCGCATGATCTCGGCCGCGTCGAACGCGCGCCGGTAGAAGGCGATGGCCTCGGCGGATGTCTTGACGATCAGGTAGGGGGTGACGCTGTGGTAGCCGGGTGGCAACGCGCAAGTGGCCTGGTCGTTGCTGGCTTGCTGGGAAGGAAGGTTCATGTCGTCTCCTCGGTCTGCGCCGGTAGCCGCACTATAGCAGCAATGCCGGACGCAATGAGGAGACGGTTTGTTGCAGGAGAAACGATCCGGCTGAATCAGGCGAATTCAGACAGCAGGTTCACTTGCTGCGCGAAGATCTTCGGGCTGCCGGCGATGACGTCGCCCTTGTAGAGGTAGTCGGAGTCGCCCTTGAAGGTGCCCACGATACCGCCCGCTTCGGTCACCAGCAGGGAGCCGGCGGCGATGTCCCAGGGCTTCAGGCCCTTCTCGAAGAAGCCGTCCAGGCGGCCGGCGGCCACATAGGCCAGGTCCAGGGCAGCGGCACCCGGACGGCGCAGGCCGGCGCTGTGCTCGGTCATGACCTTGAACATCTTGACGTATTCGTTCAGGCCATCGAGGTCGCGGAAGGGGAACCCGGTACCGATCAGGGCATCGGCGATCTTGTCGCGCTTGCCCACGCGGATGCGCTTTTCGTTCAGGTAGGCACCTGCACCCTTGGAGGCGGTGAAGAGGTCGTTGCGGGTCGGGTCATAGACCACCGCCTGGGTGATGATGCCGCGCTGCTGCAGGGCGATCGAGACGCAGTATTGCGGGAAACCGTGGATGAAGTTGGTGGTGCCGTCCAAGGGATCGATGATCCAGACGTTTTCGTTTTCATCGTGCAGGTTGTCGGACGCACCCGATTCCTCGGCCAGGATGGCGTGGTCGGGGTAGGCGTTCTTGAGCACGTCGATGATCGCATCCTCGGCTGCCTTGTCCACCTCGGTGACGAAGTCGTTGTGCGACTTCTTCGACACTTTCAGCAGCGACACGTCGAAGGACGCGCGGTTGATGATGGTAGCGGCGCGGCGGGCTGCCTTGATCGCCGTATTGAGCATGGGTGGGATGATCATTCCGATGGTTCCGTTAAAATTGCGGCCACCGAAGACGATGGCTGCGTTGCTCATCGTCGCCATGGCCGACCAGCCAGCCTTCCGCGACAAGCATGCGGAACAGCTGGCCAGGCGAAACCCGGCAGTCAAACCAGTGCGACGATGAAATTAATGAGCGTTGCGCCGCCCGCGGCTGTTATGCTTGCGGGTTTGCCAGGCAGTCCAGGGGCAGTGGCGTCGGTCAAGTCGGCGAACAAAGTCGACCTGGGTTGACAGCCTTGCTGCAACATTGGCGTTTTGCCAACATCTGATCCTGGGGCGCGAATCCAGCTATTTTAAATGAACAAGCAAGTGTCAGGACAATCTCTTTTCAGCCGTTTGCGTTTCGTGCTGGTCAATACCAGCAGTCCGGGCAACATCGGCTCGGCCGCACGGGCCATCAAGACCATGGGCTTTTCGGAGCTGGTGCTGGTCAATCCGCGCTTTCCGGACGCGGTGAAGGAAGATGAAGCCATTGCCTTCGCCAGTGGTGCGCTGGATGTGTTGCAAAATGCACGCATCGTCGGCAGCGTGGAAGAAGCGTTGCAGGGATGCAACTTCGCCGCGGCCGTCAGTGCCCGTTTGCGCGAATTCTCGCCGCCGGTGGTCTCGCCGCGCGAGCTGGCGGGGCAGCTGTCGCGTGATACCGGCTTGAATGCCGCCCTCTTGTTCGGCAATGAACGTTTTGGCCTGCCCAATGAGGTGGTGCAGAAGTGCAATGCCTTGCTCAATATCCCTGCCAATCCGGACTATTCCTCGCTGAACCTGTCGCAAGCGGTGCAGGTGCTGGCTTATGAATGCCGCATGACCGAGCTGGAACTGCAGGGTGGCCCCATGCAGACCAGTGGCGATGCACGCGCGCCGGGCGAGGTGGGTTTTCATGGGCAGAGTGCCAGCGTGGCCGAGATCGAGGGCATGTTCGCGCATCTGGAACAGGCGCTGGTGGCCATCGATTTCCTCAATCCCGACAATCCCAAGAAGCTGATGCCGCGTCTGAAACGCATGTTTTCGCGCGCCCAGCTGGAGACCGAAGAGGTCAACATCCTGCGCGGCATCGCCCGCCAGATCCTGGAACCGAAGCAGGCCAAGGCCGGCCGGCAAGAACAAAACGAACAAGGAGAAGGCTGACATGGCCAAGCTGACCCTGGACCGCATCCTGCAATCGCAGGGTTTCGGTTCGCGCAAATATTGCCGCGAGCTGATCGAGGATGGTGAAGTGTCGATCAATGGCGAGGTCGTGGACGATTACCGCGCTACACCCGATACCAGTGGCCTGGTGCTGACCATCTTCGAGGAAGAGTGGGAATACCGCGAGCACGTCTACATCGCCATCAACAAGCCGCAGAACATCGAATGCTCGCGCAAGCCCAGCCATCATCCGGGGGTGTTGACGCTGCTGCCGGAACAGTTCACCTGGCGCGACGTGCAGCCGGTGGGCCGGCTGGATCACGATACGACCGGCTTGCTGTTGATGTCGGATGATGGTGCTTTCATTCACGCGCAGTCCTCGCCCAAGCGCCACGTACCCAAGGTGTATGCCGCCACCACCGCCGAGCCGGTGACCGAGGCCTTGATCGCGCAACTGAAGGCCGGTGTGCAACTGCATGATGAGCCGGCGCCGCTGGCCGCGACCCGTTGCCGCCAACTGGGTGAGAACCTGCTGGAAATCGTGCTGGAGCAGGGCAAGTATCACCAAGTCAAGCGCATGCTGGCCGCGGCCGGCAATCATTGCAGTGCCTTGCGGCGCACTGCCATCGGCGGCTTGCAGCTGCAGGCGTTGGAACTGGAAGAAGGGGAGTGGACTTATCTGGATGCGGAGCAGATGGCCTTGCTGGTGCCGGATGCGGAGTGACCAGCGAGTGCGGTCCACAAAGGAAAACGCCATCGGCAAGCCGATGGCGTTTTTTTATTGCTGTGCGACCGTCATGGATGGTTCAATGCCGCGCGTCGCTCGCCTCGCTCGCGCCACCCACATCGGCCACGAACAGCTGCGCGCAGTCCACCGCATCGAACTCGTAATGCTGGCCGCAGAAATCGCAGTCGATGGCCAGTTTTTCCATCTGTGACAAGGCTTCAGCCACTTCTTCCTGGCCCAGCATCTTGAGCATGTTGCCAACCTTCTCGCGCGAGCAGGAGCAGTGGAATTGCGGATGCACCGGATCGAAGACGCGGATGGTCTGTTCCCAGAACAGCCGATGCATCAGCGTGGCGATATCGGTGGAAAGCAGTTCTTCGCGCTTGAGGGTGTCGCCCAACATGACCATGTGGTTCCAGTCTTCCAGCTCGCCTTCCGGCTTGGCGGTCGGAGCCGCATTGCCGCCGATGGACGGCAGCTTCTGCAGCAGCAGGCCGCGCGAGACCTTTTCATCGGCTGCCAGCCAAAGCTTGGTATCGAGCTGTTCGGAACGCAGCATGTAATTCTCGATGACGGTGGCCACGCTCTCGCCATCCAGCGGGACCACGCCCTGGTAGGCCTGCTGGCCGGGCAGCTTGTCCTTGGGGTCGAGGGTGATGACGAAGCGGCCGTTGCCATTGGCATTGACCAGATCGGTCAGCGTTGCATCGTCAGCGATCTCGGCATCATCGGACAGCTTGGCGGTAGCGCGAAGTTGCAGTTCGGAGTCGCACTCGACCACCAGCAGCTTGACCGGGCCGTCGCCATGGATCTGCATGACGATCATGCCGTTGAACTTCAGGTTGGCCGACAGCAGGGCGGACGCCGCCAGCATCTCGCCCAGCAGCGTGCGCACCGCGACCGGATAGTCACGGCGGGCTTGCACCTGGCGCCAGGTGTCCGAAATCTCGACCAGCTCGCCGCGAACGGGCGCGTTGTCGACCAGGAATTTTTGCAGCGTGTCTTTCATCGTTTCCTTTGCTTGACCGCTCAGGCAATGCGCTTGAGCTGGGTCTTGAACTGTTGCGCGCGCTGCACGTAGCTGTCGGTGCCAGCCCGCATGCGCGCGATATCTTCTTCACTCAACTGGCGAACCGCCTTGGCAGGCGCACCGATGATCAGGGAGTTGTCGGGAAACTCCTTGCCTTCGGTCACCAGGGCACCCGCGCCGACCAGGCAGTTCTTGCCGATCCTGGCACCATTGAGCACCACCGCCTGGATACCGATCAGCGCGCCCTCGCCGATGGTGCAGCCGTGCAGCATGGCCTGGTGTCCCACGGTGACGTTCTTGCCGATCACCATCGGATAGCCATGATCGGTATGCAATACCGCACCTTCCTGCACATTGCTGTTCTTACCAATGGTGATGAGTTCATTGTCGCCACGAATGGCGACGTTGAACCAGACACTGGAATGGGCTTCCATCCTGACCTTGCCCACCACCGTGGACGACTCGGCCACGAAGGCGGTCTCGTGGATCTCGGGAATGTCCTGCGCCAATTGGTAGATCGCCATAATAAAATTGTCTCCTCGTTACCTGCTGGTCGGTGGATGGTGCCGGGCTTGTTTGCCTTGTCCTTGCCTTGTCCCTGTATTGCAAGATTGGACATTTATCTTCATATGGTGGCAAAGCCGGCGTCCTCAACCGCGTATTTTACCTTCCCTGAAAGTCAGTTCCTTGGATCACGTCTCGTCCCCAGATGAAGTCTTTTCATTCACCCACGTGCGTAGCGCCGCGTTGTCTTGCCTGAAGGAAATGCATCCCGCCGTCAAGTGCAGTTCCGTGCGGGCCTTGCGTGCCGCCTGGCAGGCCGGTCAGTTAGCGCTGGAAACCGATGACCTGGCCGCCGCCGAATCCGGCAGCGGCATTCCTGGCCGCCCGGCGCGGCCCGAGCTGGTTTCTCCGCTGCAGGTGAAGCACCGTTCCATGGGCACGCCAGAGGGCAGGGCAGCACTGATCCATGCGCTGGCGCATATCGAGTTCAATGCCATTAACCTGGCGCTGGATGCGGTCTGGCGCTTCGCCGGCATGCCCCGCGAGTTCTATGATGACTGGCTGCAGGTGGCCGATGAGGAAGCCTATCACTTCAGCTTGCTGGCCGATCACCTGAAGACATTGGGTCATGCCTACGGCGACTTCACCGCCCACAACGCCCTGTGGGACATGGCCGAGTCCACCAAGAATGACGTCCTGGCCCGCATCGCCCTGGTCCCGCGCACGCTGGAAGCGCGCGGGCTGGATGCCGCCCCGCCGGTACGCGCCAAGCTGGCGCAGGCGGGCGACCTGGCGGCCGCCGAGATCTTGGACATCATCATGCGTGACGAAGTCGGCCATGTGCTGATCGGCAATCGCTGGTTCAACTGGCTGTGCGAGCAGCGCCAGCTGGACCCGGTGACGACTTTCGCCGAATTGTGCCAGCGCCATCGCGCACCGCCTTTGCGCGGCCCCTTCAATCTGGAAGCGCGGCGCGCGGCGGGTTTTTCAGAAGAGGAAATGCTGATGTTCAGCGATGTTTCGCGATGATCGACGTATTTGCAAGAAATGTAAGCAAATTTGGCAGCGGCAGGCCGACACATGCTGCTGTGCTATCTTCACCTCGAATCCCGACAGATCGGGATCGTCAAATATGAACGGAAAGGATGAGAACATGAACAAGATGTCCAAACTGCTGGCCGGTGTTGCTGTGAGCGTGGCCGCCATTACCCTGCTGGCAGCCTGCCAGAAGAAGGAAGAACCGGGTCCGGCCGAAGCGCTGGGCAAGAAGATAGACGGTGCCGTGCAGGATGCCGGCAAGAAGCTCGATGAAGTGACCGGCCAGACCAAGGATCAGGCCGCTGAATCCGGCTCCAAGCTCGATGGCGCGCTGGACAAGGCCAAGGCCGACGCCAAGGAAGCCTACGAAAAGACCAAGGAAGGTGCCAAGGATCTGGCGCAGAAGACCGGTGAAAAGGTGGAAGAGGCCGGGCAGAAGATCCAGGACGCTTCCAAGAAGTAAGTCCGTTGAGGGGGCAGCCGCTGGGCGCGTCCTCGTTGTCACCGAGATGCCGTCCCGCGCTTCGTGCCGGGACGGCATTTTGCTTTGCGGTGTCCGCGAGCGCCTGCGTCAGTCGCGGGCGTTGTGGATCAGTTCGATCACCATCTTGTGAATGGACGGTTCCAGTGCCAGCGCCACGTGGCCAATGCCGATGACCGGGATGTTCCAGGCGCCCTCCAGATGCGCTGAGGTCTGCGGCGACACGATGTTGTCGTGGTGGGAATAGATTGACACGATGTGGCCCAGCGCATCGGCTTCTTCGGTGGCCGCGAGCTTCTGCAGCCATTCGCTGCTGCGTCCTTCTTCATAACGGCCCAGCCAGTTCATTTCACCGCAGTTGATGCCAATGCCGAAGTTGGCAATGGCCGTGCCATGGTGCGGCGAGCCCAGGGTGATCACGCGGGCCACGCTGTCGCAGCCGTGGTCTCGCAGGTAGGCGCGCGCGGCCAGGCCACCCATGCTGTGGGCGACGATGACGATCTTCTTTTGTCCGGTCTCGGCCAGCACGCGCTGGACGGCGGCATGCACCAGCGGGGCGTATTCATCGATGCTGCCGAACACCGGTTCCATGTCCAGCGCATAGTGGGTGATGTGAGCTTCGCGCAGCTCCAGGCTCAGCCAGCGCCAGTAGCCGCTGTTGCAGCCGTAGCCGTGGATGAGCAGCACCGGCAGCGAGGTGGTGTCGGGATAGCTGAACTGGTCGAAGCGCAGGAAGGGCATGCCCCACGAGGAACACAGCATGGTGGCGCGAAATTCGCGCAGGAACAGGGTGGCGATCTGCAGCCAGGTGATGGTTACCGGGTTGGAG
Organism: Herbaspirillum sp. Her4; assembly: GCF_057961335.1. Classification (NCBI taxonomy): domain Bacteria; kingdom Pseudomonadati; phylum Pseudomonadota; class Betaproteobacteria; order Burkholderiales; family Oxalobacteraceae; genus Herbaspirillum; species Herbaspirillum sp. Her4. Next base: position 3,072,614 of record NZ_CM176330.1, read on the forward strand.
GTGCGGCCGCGATAGGGCCAGGTCAGGAAGAAGCTGTTGGCGGTGATCTGGGCGCGCAGCAGCAATACGATCAGTACGCCGCCGGCAGCTGCGGCCAGGATGGGCCAGTCGAAATGCCGCAGCAGGAAGTAGAGCAGGATCGCAATGCCGAACTGGATGAGGAGCAGGGTTCTGGAGATGCGTGAAATCATGCGGGCGTCGGTCGGAGGCGATCAGGTCCAAGGGCATGCGGCTGCATGCGTTCGCCCGAGAGCATAACAGAGCGCGGCGAGGCGCTCATGTCCGCTTCATGACTTGGCCTCGGCCGTGTTGCCGGTGGCCTTGGGCTGGGCCGTGATGTCGACCAGGCGGGTGCCGGCCAGGCGGTCGTGCAGGAATTGTCCTTGCGCATCCAGGCGCGACGTCATGGCCCATAACAGCAGGTTGGCGGCGGGGATCAGCACCAGCAACCAGGCCGGGCCCCTTGCCAGCGAGGCCAGGGCCAGTCCTGGCAGGATCCACAGCCAGGCCAGCACGAAGCGCAACAGCGCGCGTCCCAGCCGCAAGGGTTGGCCGTCGCGGTCGACCACGCGGAAACGCCAGGTCTTCATCGCCAGGGTCTGGCCACCATGGGTCCAGAACCAGACGAAATAGATCGCCAGAACCAGGAACAGCCAGCCTTCCAGCGCATGGCGCAGATACAGGGCATGACGCTGCTGCAGCAGCGTGGAAAACAGCCAGCCCGACATGAACAGTACGCCAAACAGCAGCATGGATTCGTACAGCATGCTGCTCATGCGGCGGCGCAGGGAGGGCGTGGTGAATTCCGGCATGGTTCCTGTTTGTTCCGTTCTGGCTAGGGTGGAGTGAAGAAGCAGCGCACACCGTGCACGCTGTGGCCGGCAGATGGTAATGCAATCAGGCGCGCTTGCCTATGTGAAGGCTTGAGGCAGAGCAAGGGGCAAGCCTGCGTGGCAGGGGAGGTATGCCTTTGCGGCTTCACGCACGGTCTTGACGAGGGTGGAAACGCGAACCGCCCCAAGGGGGCGGTTTCAATCAATCTGGCGGAGGAGGCGGAGCGGAAGAGGTAGGCTTACTTGCCGTCGCTGGCGGTGCTTGCCACAGGAGTCACCGCAGCGCTGACGGCCACGGTCGTGGGCAGCGCCGCAGTCGGTGCAATCGCAGGCACTGGCGTGGCTTGCGAACCAGGCACCTGAGACGGCGCGGGAGCCACCGCCGGAGCCGGGACCTGAGCAGGTGTCACGGGCAGAGAGCGATCCAGCGCCTCGGTGGGCAGTTGGATGGTCGGTGCGGCGGCCGACGGCGAGGTCGGCAGCTTGGCCACGCGCTTGGGCAACTTGGACTCGGCCAGTTTCTTTTTCTGCTCTTCAGACAGTTGCTGGTACTTGGTCCATTGCTCGTGCTTTTCTTCCGCATCCAGCTTCTTGGCGCGGGCGTAGTTGGTGCGGGCGGCACTGCGTTCGGCCGGGGTCAGCTTGACCCAGTCGCGCATGCGTTCATGCAGGCGCTGCTGTTCTTCCGGCTTCATCTTGGCGTAGCGCTTGCCGATTTCCAGCCATTTTTCTTTCTGCAGTTCGCTCATGCGCGGCCATTCGCCGGTCAGCGGTTCCAGCGCCTGATGCTGGGCGGGCGAGAGATTGGACCAGGCCAGCTTGTTCTCGGGCTTGCGTGCTATGGACCTGCCGGCGGATTTGCTGGCATGGGTGGCGGCCGGTGCGGCAGGTGCTGCAGCTGTTCCGGGTGTGCCGGCCACTGGTGCCGTTGCGGCGGGGCTGGCGGCTGGTGCAGGTGTGGCGGGCGTGGCCGACGGTGCCGCTGCAGTGGAGGGCGCGTTCTGCGCCACGGTCCAGGCGCAGCTCAATCCACCGGCCAGCACCGCCAGCGCCAGCGCTATGCGCGAGAGGCGGACGGAAGCCTTCAAAGGAGTGCCGGTGGTCTTGTGCATCGTCTTATTGTCCCTTTTCAGCCAGGAAAGCGTTGAAACCATGATCCAGATACGCCGACAGAGGCAGCTCGTCGGACAGCACGGCCGCGTCGATGTCGGCCAGGTAGCTCACGCGCTTGGCGTTTTCATGCTGATAGATGCCGGCGAACAGGATGATGCCCACCAGCAGCGGTGCCGCCACGCCCAGGCGGCTCCACCACGACGGTTTCTCGGGCGACATCATGGTGCCACCGAAGGCACCGGCCAGCGCCGGCTGTTCCACGCGCTTGTGGATCGGGGCCTGTTTCTTGCGCGCCAAGGCCACGCGACGCGCGGCCGACAGGCCTTGCAAGGTGTCGTCGGACAGGTTGTCAAGATTGGCGTCAAGCGCCAGCTTCACCTTGTAGGCGAATTGCATTTCCTTGTTGTTCATAATGAGATTCCTTTGGCTCTGAGAGCTTGAGCCAGCGCGTGCGTTGCGCGGGAGCAATGGGTTTTGACGCTACCTTCGGAGCAACCCATGGCGGCGGCTGTTTCCGCCACGTCCATGTCCTGCCAGTAACGCATCAGGAATGCTTCCCGTTGACGCGTTGGCAGCTTTTGTATTTCGGCGTCGATCAGGTTCAGCGTCTGCTCGCGCTCGACCTTGTCTGCGCTGGATTCGGCGGCCTGAGAGCCGTCCTCCGATTCCAGGCTTTCCAGCAGGTCGAAATCGTCGCCGCCCTCGCCGTCGCCGCCATTGCCCCCGAAGCTGGAGAACAGGCTCACCCAGGTGTTGCGCACCTTTTCGCGGCGGAAGAAATCATGAATGGTGTTCTGCAGGATGCGCTGGAACAGCATCGGCAGTTCATCGACAGGCTTGTCGCCGTATTTCTCGGCCAGCTTGATCATTGCATCCTGAACGATGTCCAACGCGGCTTCATCTTTGCGCACGGCATACACCGCCTGTTTGAAGGCGCGGCGTTCGACACTTTCAAGAAAATCGGAGAGTTCTTTGTCAGTTGCCATGCAATACGGTGTGCCGGATGGGTCACCGGTCAGATCAGTTAAAAACCTGCATCCTGGCCGGCGTAGATGCGAAAAATGCAAGAAATCGTCAAAAAGCAGACCGAATGCTAGCAAAAATGGTCCTCTTTGTCCTGAAGTTTATCCTCGGCGGCCCCAGCGAACGCGAGTATTGGCAACGATTTCACAGGAATTCGCTTGACCAAAATGATGCAACGCATTACTGTCCTGTTTCCCGCCTCCCACATCTGGGGCGTTTTTGTTCCTTGCCGGTGCTTCACATAAGGTCGTGCCGGTTCGAGGAAACGCTTTATAGGTTTAAAGCTTGTTTGTTCTAACCCGTGCCACAAGCGCGAGGAATCTGTAGAAGTCGATTTGTACCAAGGCTGAACGAGTCGCGTTGAGCGGCGTTTCAAACTCCACTACGGTTGGAGCGCAGAAACGGCGTGACCGCACAATAAAGGGATGCTGCCGGCAAGACGATGAATGCGATTCCGTCAGGAGAGAACATCCGATCAATTTCCAATGGACCTTGAAAGGAAGCAGCATGAGTGCTGAGCAACTCACCGGCGCGGACATACTCGTCCGTTGCCTCGCTGAAGAGGGTGTTGAACACGTCTTCGGCTATCCTGGTGGCGCCGTCCTCTATATCTACGACGCAATCTTCAAGCAAGACAAATTCCAGCACATCCTGGTTCGTCACGAACAGGCCGCCGTGCATGCCGCTGATGCGTATTCGCGCAGCTCGCAGAAAGTCGGCGTGGCCATCGTCACGTCCGGCCCCGGCGTGACCAATGCGGTCACCGGCCTGGCCACGGCCTACATGGACTCGATTCCCATGGTGGTGATCTCCGGCCAGGTGCCGTCGACCGCCATCGGCCAGGACGCGTTCCAGGAGTGCGACACCGTCGGTATCACCCGCCCCTGCGTCAAGCACAACTTCCTCGTGAAGGATGTGAAGGACTTGGCGGAGACCGTCAAGAAAGCCTTCTTTATCGCCACCACCGGCCGTCCCGGCCCGGTTCTGGTCGATATCCCGAAGGACATCACCATGCATACCTGCGCCTACGAGTATCCGAAGGCGGTGGAAATGCGTTCCTACAAGCCGGTCGACAAGGGCCACTCGGGCCAGATCCGCAAGGCGCTGCAGCTGCTGTTGTCGGCCGAGCGTCCGATGATCTATACCGGCGGCGGCATCATCCTGGCCAATGCTTCGCCCGAGCTGAACAAGCTGGTCGATCGCCTGGGCTATCCCTGTACCAACACGCTCATGGGCCTGGGCGCGTATCGTTCGTCCAGCGACAAGTTCGTCGGCATGCCCGGCATGCACGGTACCTACGAAGCCAACATGGCCATGCAGCACTGCGACGTGTTGATCGCCATCGGTGCGCGCTTCGATGACCGCGTGATCGGCAACCCGAAGCACTTCGCCTCGAACGCCCGCAAGATCATTCATATCGATATCGACCCTTCGTCGATTTCCAAGCGCGTCAAGGTCGACATCCCCATCGTGGGCAACGTCAAGGACGTGCTGCAGGAACTGCTCTCGCAGCTGGATTCAGCCGAGACCCGCCAGAACGGCGCGGCGCTGGATGCCTGGTGGAAGCAGATCAACGAATGGCGCAAGCGTGACTGTCTGAAGTTCGCTACCTCCGACGAATTCATCAAGCCGCAATCCGTGGTGCGGAAGGTGTGGGAAGTGACCAAGGGCGATGCCTTCATCACCTCCGACGTCGGCCAGCACCAGATGTGGGCCGCGCAGTACTACGGTTTCGACAAGCCGCGCCGCTGGATCAATTCCGGTGGCCTGGGCACCATGGGCGTGGGCCTGCCGTACGCCATGGGCGTGCAGATGGCCAACCCCGATGCGACGGTGGCCTGTATCACCGGCGAAGCCTCGATCCAGATGTGCATCCAGGAACTGGCGACCTGCAAGCAGTATCACCTGACGCCCAAGATCATTCTCCTGAACAACCGCTTCCTGGGCATGGTGCGCCAGTGGCAGCAGATCGACTATGGTTCGCGCTATTCCGAGTCCTACATGGATTCGCTGCCGGACTTCAACAAGCTGGCGGAGTCCTATGGCCACGTCGGCATGAAAATCGAGAAACCGGGCGATGTCGACGGCGCGCTGCGCGAAGCCTTCGCCATGAAGGACAGGCTGGTCTTCATGAACTTCATCACGGATCAAACCGAGAACGTCTGGCCGATGGTCAAGGCGGGCAAGGGTTTGACTGAAATGTTGCTGGGTTCGGAGGATCTCTAACATGCGCCATATCATTTCTGTGCTGCTGGAAAACGAAGCCGGCGCATTGTCCCGTGTCGTGGGCCTGTTCTCCGCACGCGGCTACAACATCGAAACGCTCACCGTTGCACCCACCGAAGATTCGACCCTGTCGCGCATGACCATCGTGACCTCGGGTTCGGATGATGTGATCGAACAGATCACCAAACACCTGAACCGCCTGATCGAGGTGGTGAAGGTCGTCGATCTGACCGAAGGCGCGCACATCGAGCGCGAACTGATGCTGATCAAGGTGCGCGCAGTGGGCAAGGAACGGGAAGAGATGAAGCGTACGGCGGATATCTTCCGCGGCCGCATCATCGACGTCACCGAGAAGACCTACACGATCGAGCTGACCGGCGCCAAGAGCAAGCTGGACGCCTTCATCGACGCCCTGGATCGCACCGCGATCCTGGAAACGGTCCGTACCGGCGGCTCCGGCATCGGCCGCGGCGAACGGATCCTGAAGATCTGATCGACCGCGCCAGCAGTACGCATCACACACACATACATACATTCAAATTCGAGTTACTCGGAACATAGGAAAAAATCATGAAAGTTTTCTACGACAAAGACGCAGACCTGTCCCTGATCAAGAACAAGAACGTGACCATCATCGGTTACGGTTCGCAAGGCCACGCCCACGCCCTGAACCTGAAGGATTCCGGCGTCAAGGTGACCGTCGGCCTGCGCAAGGGCGGCGCTTCGTGGAACAAGGCTGAACAGGCTGGCCTGAAGGTCGCCGAAGTCAACGACGCGGTCAAGGACGCCGACGTCATCATGATCCTGCTGCCGGACGAAAACATCGGTCAGGTCTACGCAGAAAACGTCGCTCCCTTCGCCAAGCAAGGCGCGACCGTGGCCTTCGCGCACGGCTTCAACATCCACTATGGCCAAGTCGTGCCGCGCGCTGACCTGGACATCATCATGATCGCCCCCAAGGCCCCCGGCCACACCGTGCGTTCGACCTACAGCCAGGGTGGCGGCGTGCCGCACCTGATCGCCGTGCACCAGGACAAGTCCGGCTCGGCCCGTGACCTGGCCCTGTCGTACGCGACCGCCAACGGCGGCGGCCGTGCCGGCATCATTGAAACCAACTTCCGCGAAGAAACCGAAACTGACCTGTTCGGCGAACAAGCCGTGCTGTGCGGCGGCACCGTGGAACTGATCAAGGCCGGTTTCGAAACCCTGGTCGAAGCTGGTTACGCGCCGGAAATGGCCTACTTCGAGTGCCTGCACGAACTCAAGCTGATCGTCGACCTGATCTATGAAGGCGGCATCGCCAACATGAACTACTCGATCTCCAACAACGCCGAATACGGCGAGTACGTGACCGGCCCGCGCGTGATCAACGCCGAGAGCAAGGCTGCCATGAAGAAGGTCCTGGAAGACATCCAGACCGGCGAATACGCCAAGAGCTTCATCCTGGAAAACAAGGCCGGTGCTCCGACCCTGATGTCGCGTCGTCGTATCAACGCCGAACACCAGATCGAAATCGTGGGCGAGAAGCTGCGCGCCATGATGCCCTGGATCAAGGCCAACAAGCTGGTCGACCAGACCAAGAACTGATCTGCCGCTACAAGCTGCAATCGAGAAAAACGCCACGGTTCGCCGTGGCGTTTTTTTTTGGTCCGTGAGCCAGGGAAGGGTGGTGGAATTGTCATTGTGTTACGCCTTGTTGCACTTGGCCAAGAACCAATCCTTGACGGCGCTCGTCGAAGTGCAGGGTTGATGCTTTCGCTATGAAGCTATCATCACCCCGTCACCGACCAAGAATAAAGAGGATCCCTTATGACACCTTCCCGCAAACTGATGCTGGGTGCCGTCCTGGCCACCGCCTGTATTGCCACCCAGGCGCAGACCGCCATGAGCGCGCCGGCCCCGGTCCCGACCACCGGCACCATGGTCGTGGTGCCAGCCAACGGCGAGATCAGCGTACCGAACGACCAGGCTCGCGTCACCCTGCAAGTGGAAGAGCAGGACAAGGACAAGGCCGCTGCCGCCTCCCGCGTGAACCAGAAGATGAAGCAGGGCATTGACCTGCTCAAGCGCCAGGACCCGCAAGCGGCGTTGAAGAGCTACGGCTATTACACCTATGCGGTCTATGCTGAACCGCCGCAAGTCACGTCGCAACAGCCCCGCCAGCCAGCCAAGGCACGGCAAGTCGTGGGATGGCGCGTCGGCCAGTATCTGGAGATGACCACCGAGAACCTGGCCGCGCTGCCCAAGACCGTCTCTTCGGCCCAGGCCCTGATGAGCCTGAACGGCCTGCAATTCGGCCTGAGCCCGGCGGCCGCCAAGAAGCTGGATGCCACGCTGGTCCACGCCACCTACCGCAACCTGGAAGAGCGCATCGGCTTCATCGCCAATGCCATGCATCGCGCCCCGTCGGATGCCGTGATTGAAACCGTGGACTTCGAAGGCTCGGGCAACTACGCCGCGCCCGCTCCCGCCCCGATGATGGCCAAGGCCATGCGTGCCGACATGGTCCAGGAAAGCACGACGGTGGCCGAGCCCAGCTTCGAACCTGGTGAATCCACCGTGAGCATGCGTCTGGTGGGCAAGGTGCGCTTCAAGTAAGCGAACATACCGGACTGTTCGCGCCGGACAGTTCATATCAAGAATCGTCAACCCGCTCGGGTCGGCAGGGAAGGGAGGCTATAATCGGCCTCCTTTTCCGTTTCAAGAAGATCATCTCATCATGCGGACCATCACCAAGCTGCTGCTGCCACTCTTCACCGCACTGGTGGCCAGCACGGCGCATGCCGACATCTGTGCCGACCTGCGTGCCATCCACCAGCAGTCGCAATCGCACTTCGACGGCTGGAAGAAAGACGGCCCCGATGCCGTCATGAAGGGCGACAAGCGCGGCCCTGTCTATCTCTCCAACTTCATGCTGGATGGTGCCGAGAGCTGCGCCATTGCCGACAATTCCTCGGTCTATACCTGCATCTGGCGCTATTCGACGCCAGCTGACATGGGCCGTGCCTACCAGCGCCTGGTCAACGATGTGAAGGCTTGTGCACCGCTGGCCAAGGAGCCGCCAGGCATCATCGCCGACGAGCCGCAGGAACGCCGCCAAGGCGACCTGCGCCAGATCACCGAAGTCACCGGCCTGGACTATGCCGATGCCGAAGTGACGATCCTGATCGGACAGATGCAACTGACCGGTCCGCGCGGGCTGGCGCGCAATGAACTGAAGCTGAGCTTCTCCCGCCCGCAGCCGCGCTGAGCCCGTGCCGGGCAATGCCCGGGCCCGGTTCTCGAAAAATTGTCCTGGATGCCCCGAGATGCACCGCCACCGGCCGGATGGCGGTGCATTTCATTGCATTTAACGGGCGCTGGACTAGAATAGGCACGCTTTTACTTTTGAACTTTCCGCGAGTACCGCGCGATCATTGGAGCAACATTGAACAATAACCACTATCCCCATCCCATCATCGCCCGCGAAGGCTGGCCCTTCCTGACCATCGCCGTGGTCGTGGCAGCGCTGGCAACCTATTTCTGCGGCGCCTGGTCCTTCCCGCTGTGGATCATCGCGCTGTTCGTCCTGCAGTTCTTCCGCGATCCGCCGCGCGTGATCCCGCAATCCGCCAATGCCGTGCTGTCCCCGGCCGATGGCCGCATCGTCGTCGTGGCCCGCGCCCATGACCCCTACACCGACCGCGAAGCCCTGAAGATCAGCGTTTTCATGAACGTCTTCAACGTCCACTCCAACCGTGCCCCGGTGGATGGCAAGATCGAGAAGGTGCAGTACTTCCCCGGCAAGTTCGTCAATGCCGACCTCGACAAGGCCTCGCTGGAAAACGAGCGCAATGCCCTGGCCATCACCACTACCAGTGGTCACAGCGTGACCTGCGTGCAGGTGGCCGGCCTGATCGCGCGCCGCATCCTTTGCTATGTGAAGGCCGGTGATACCCTGGCCCGTGGTCAGCGCTACGGTTTCATCCGCTTCGGTTCGCGTGTGGACGTCTACCTGCCGCTGACGGCCACCCCCAAGGTCACCGTCGGTGAAAAGGTCTCGGCCACCGAAACCATTCTGGCCGAACTCTGATCACACCCTGAAGGCCTCACCGTGCCGCGCGCCAGCCTGTGCTTGCAGCGGCGTCACGGATGAGGCCCCGGCGCAGACTGCGTGCTGCGATTTCCGTCCTCCTCACTGATAGACATCGATGCCCACATTACGACGACGCAAGGCCAAAGCCGGCATTCCCTTCCCGAAATCGCTGCGCCGCCCCAAGGCTGCGCAACTGGACGAGGCCGGGCAGGTAGTGGCACGGCGGCGCTCGCGCGGCATCTACCTGTTGCCCAACGCCTTCACCACGGCCGCGCTGTTCTGCGGTTTCTACGCCATCGTGATGGCCATGAACCTGAAGTTCGACTACGCCTCCATCGCCATCTTCGTGGCCATGGTGCTCGACAGCCTGGATGGCCGTGTGGCCCGCATGACCAATACGCAAAGCGAATTCGGCGCCCAGTACGACAGCCTTTCCGACATGGTCTCCTTCGGTGCCGCCCCGGCCCTGGTGGTCTATGAATGGTCGCTGCGCGGCATGGGCAAGCTGGGCTGGCTGGCAGCCTTCGTGTATTGCGCCGGCGGTGCCTTGCGCCTGGCTCGCTTCAATACCAACATCGCCGTGGTCGACAAGCGCTACTTCCAGGGCTTGCCCAGCCCCGCGGCTGCGGCCCTGGTGGCCGGCTTCGTCTGGCTGATGGATGACCTGCGTTTTGCCGGCACTGACCTGAGCTGGTATGGCTGGGTCATCACCCTCTACGCCGGCATCACCATGGTCACCAATGTGCCGTTCTACAGCTTCAAGGATGTCAACTTCCGCAAGCCGGTGCCCTTCATTGCGGCACTGCTGGTGGTGGTGGCGCTGGTGCTCATTTCCAGCGATCCGTCCAAGGTGCTGTTCGGGCTGTTCGTGCTGTATGGCCTGTCCGGCTATGGCGTCTACATCTGGCGCCGCATCAAGGGCAAGCCGGTCAGTATCGTGCAGACCAAGGATGAGCATGGCGATCTGCCGCACTGATGCCCGGTGATGCCCGTTGAGGTTCACCGAGCATCTTCCCGCAGGACAAGAAACACCCGGCCCCGGCCGGGTGTTTTGCATTGCGCCGGGCATCGGCCGGTCAGCACCGTCACGTCTGCCTTGCCGAGCGGGGCAGAGTTTCCTAGAATCCCATGGTAAGCGCGTTGCTGCATATCGCGCGTTGATGGTATGAACATGGCGATCACATCCTCCACCTTGACCACGCTGGGCAGCCTGGATCCCTACGGCCTGGGCAGCAGCGGCACTTCCAATCCGGTGACTGCAGCCAGCAATCCTGCGGCCGTAGCGCAGGCGGTCGAGCTGTCGTCGGAGGCCTCGGTGATCGTGACTCTGGGCGGCGGGTCCTCCGCCAATTCCGGCCTCACCTACAATGCGGCGGGGCTGTTTGATTCCATCGTCAATGCCGGTTCGTCGGCCGGCACCTCCACCGATCTCACCCAGAACCAGGCCACCCAGAGCTATTACCAGGGGGTGCTGGGCAGCATCGTCACGCCGGGGACGACTTCGGGCATCTATGATGGCTCAGGCGTGTTCGCCGGCGAGGAGCTCAGTTCGCAGCTCTCCCTGCTACTCAAATCCCAGCCTGATCTGACCGGTTCCATCGTCGAGGACATCGTCAACCAGAACGTGGTCGGCGGCCTGATCTCGACCATGGCCTGAGGCGGCGTCCCTTTATTCCTGGCAGTTCAGTCGGTGATGAGTGCGGCCAGCTGTGCGCATAGCGCGGCATCCTGCGCGCTGCGTTCGCTGACGCGATGATCCACGCCCGGCAGGTCGACGATGCGGCAGTCGCTGGCCGAGCTGGCGTGCTGGCGGATCAGCTCGGCGATCTCGGCCGGGATGACGGCATCCTCGCTGGCGCGGATCAGGGTGAGCCGTCCGCGATAAGCACGGATCATCTGCAGCACTTCGGCATCCCGCCAGCTGTGCGGGCGCCGCAAGGCCGCGCTGAAGGCCGGCCCGAAAGGCAACATGAAGGCGGCACCGTCATAGAGCGCACCGACCAGCGTGACGACATGGGCGATCTGGTTTTCCGCCCGGCAGGCCAGGCGCAGGGCGATTTCGCCGCTCATGCTCACGCCCACGACGGTGCGCGGCGAGACGGTGAGGCGGTCCAGCGCGGCTTGCGCTTCGACCAGGCGTTTGGACAGGGAATTGGGCAGCAGGGCACTGCTTTGCCCATGGCCGGAAAAATCGATGGCGGCACTGCCGCAGCCTCGTGCGGCAAGGGCCTGCCGCAGTGGCCATTGGCGCTGCCGATCCCCTTGCCCGGCCCCGTGCAGCACCAGTGTATGGACGGGCTGGCCGGGCGCGCTGCGCAGAATATCGGCCGCCAGCGTTTCCGCGCCCGCCGCCAGGGCCAGTTCTTCACGCGGGCAGGGATAGCGCGCGGACACGTTTTCAGGCGTCCGGATGACGGCGTTCGAGGCCTGGCGTGCTGGCGTAATAATGGCGTTTGGCTTCATACATCAGGCTGTCGGCCCGCTGCACCACCTGCTCCAGACGCTCGCCGGGAACGCCGGTAGCCGCGCCCATCGACAGGCTCAACGAGACGCCCGAATAGTACTGATTGTTCACTTCGACCAGTTTCTGGATCTGGTCCATCAGCAACTGGCAGCCACGCTCGTCGGTGGCCGGCAGCAGGATGGCGAATTCGTCACCGCCGGTGCGCGCCACGCTGCAGGGACGTTCCACCGCCTTGCCCAGCACTTCCCCCACGCGGCGCAGCAGGGCGTCGCCGGTGGCGTGGCCCAGCTCGTCGTTGACTTCCTTCAGGCCATTGAGGTCAGCCACGATCACGCTGACCGGGAAGGGACCCTTGCGCTCCAGGCGGTTGAGTTCGTCGACCATGTAGGCGCGGTTGTGCAGCTTGGTCAGTTCATCGTGCTTGCCGAGGAATTCCAGATAGGCTTCGGCCTTTTTGCGGGCGGTGATGTCGGTGAGCGCCACCAGCACAAGGTCCCAGTTTTTCTCGTGACCGGGGAAGACAGAAAACTGCAGATGGACGTGAAGGGTTTCACCGGTCAGCGAGTAGTTCACTACCTCACGGTGGTGCAGCAGGTTGCCGTTCCACAGCTCGATCAACTGTTCATTGAAATGCGGACGCATGTCGTCGCGGAACACGTCGGACAGCCGCGAGAGCAGGGTGGCCTTGTCCGGGGCAGCGAACATGGACAGTGTCTGCAGGTTCACATCGATGACGCGGATTTCCTGCATGCAGCGCTCCACGAATTCCGGATGCACATCCGTGAAGGTGCGGAAATCGGTGATGCCGATGCGGTGCAGGTCGTCGAAGAGGCGCTTGACCGCGCTGAAATCTTCCACCCACAAGGAAATGGGTGAATATTCGAACAGGCCGCGCGCATAGTTTTCGCTGCGGGAAAGCTTCTTGCGGGCCGTCTCGCGCTCGGTGACGTTCTCGATGGCCAGCAGCACGTAATCCCAGCTCTCTTCGCTGCCGGGCATGATGCGCCCGGAGAGCTGGATGTCCAGCCGCTTGCCGCCCAGGGTGTAGTTGACGGTATAGCTGGAGAAGGTCGTGCCGCCATTCCACAACTGCACCATTTCATCGATGAAGGTGTCGAGCATGTCATCCCGGAAGATCTTGTCCAGGTTGGCCACCAGGTGCGCCAGGTCGCGCGCTTCATACCATTCCAGGGTGCGCCGGTTGACGTCGACCACGCGGATCTGCATGGCACAGGCCTGGGCGCGGCTGGGATCCACGGTCAGATAGCTGCGCAGGTCGGTCACGCCGTCGGCGCGCCACTGGTCGAACAGGCGCTTCAGGCCGCTGTAGTCCTCTTTCCATAAGGAAATGGGCGTGAGGTCGAAGGTCTCTTGTTCGGAAAGGGCCGGGATGGAAGCCGGAACGGAGCGGGCGAGGGAGGATTCGTTCTGCATGACACTTCATCTTTTGCTGATGATGAAGTGTAATAGTTTTACGGAAACTCCTGCAGCTCTTCCATCGCCCGTTCACCCCGTTTTGCGCAATTTTATTGCTCGAAAAGCGCGAATGATGCGAAATCGTTAACTAAAAGTTAATTTTCATCAATCCATCCGGCTGCCCGTGGCCTGATTGCTCAATGGCCAGGACCCCATTCCGGCGCGCTCCGCCCGCTCCGCAGCGTGCGCAGCCAGACCACCAAGGGCGCATACCATGCCTGCGCTATCGGACGCAGGCACAGCAGTTCACCCTCGTGCGTGGCCAGCACACCGATCCAGCCCTCGTGCGCCAGCACCATCCTTTCTCCGTCGCTCAGCCGGGTCTGGCGGCTCACCAGACGGTCCGCCTGCCATTGCGCCGATTCGGTCACGCGCACTTGCGGCGCCTGGCACAGCAGCTGGCTGCCGGCAGGCAGCCAGAGTTGCAGATGCTGGCCGGCGGCCAGTGGCAGGACCTGGGTGGTGGTACGGGCGGTCAGCGGGGCGGGCATGGTGTTCTCCTTGTTGATGGGCCAGCCTGCAGTCTAGGGAGGGCGGCGCGGCGACAACAGGCACAGGAAAATTCACTCTGCTGCGTAACAGGCTGCAGCTTTTTGCTCTGTTACCCCTGCTTTTCGCCTACTCTGTATCTGTTCTGGTTTCGTCCTCACGAAGATGATGACTGTTATGGATACCCGCCCGCACCTCCCCGACATGAAGCCCGCGGCACCGCCGCCGGCCACTGCATCGGCCGCCCTTGCCGCCGCCCCCGACAACGGACGCCAGCCCCTGTACCGTCGTCTGGCCGAGCATTATCAAGGAGCCATCCAGTCCGGCACCCTGGTGGCCGGCGACCGCATGCCCTCGGTGCGCGACCTGATGCGCCAGCACCAGGTGAGTTTGTCGACGTCCTTGCAGACGCTGCGCCATATGGAAGAGGGCGGCTGGCTGGAAGCGCGTCCGCGTTCCGGCTACTTCGTGCGCCAGCCGCGCCGTTCGGCGATCCGGCCGGTGCAGGAGCCCAAGAGCCTGATGGCCATCGATCCCGAGCAATATGCGGGCATCCACGAAAAGGTCTCCAAGTACATCGCCCTGCGCCAGAGCGGGGCACCGCGCATCGACCTGTCCGGCATGACCTGTGCGCCCGAGCTCTATGCGGTGGAAACCCTGAAGCAGGCCGCCATGCGGGCCCTGCGCGAGCGCCCCGAACTGCTCACCAGCGCCATGCCGCACAACGGCAATGCTACCTTCCGCCAGGCGGTGGCGCGGCGCGCATTGCATCACGGCATGCGCATCGATCATGAAGAAGTGGTCGTCACCCACGGCTGCATCGAGGCGCTCAACCTGGCCCTGCGCGCGGTGGCGGGGCCGGGCGACACGATCGCGGTGGAGTCGCCGACCTACTTCGGCCTGCTGCAGGCACTGGAAAACCTCGGCATGAAGGCGCTGGAAATCCCGACCAGCCCGCACACCGGCATCTCGGTAGAAGCGCTGGAACTGGCCGTGCGCACCTACGGCAACATCAAGGGCGTGGTGGTGGTGCCCAATCTGCAGAATCCGCTGGGCTGCATCATGCCCGACGAGCACAAGGACAAGCTGGTACGCCTGTGTGAAGAATTGCGCCTGCCCCTGATCGAAGACGACGCCTATACCGAGCTGGCCGACGGCAACGTGCCGCCCTCCAGCCTCAAGAGCCGCGACCGCAGCGGCAATGTGATCTATTGCGCGTCGCTCAACAAGGTGCTGGCGCCCGGCATGCGGCTGGGCTGGATGAATGGCGGGCGCTGGCATGAGCGGGTCAAGATGCTCAAGTTCACCCACACCCGCGCCAACGAGGAATGGACCCAGGTCACCGCCGCCGACTTCATCGCCAGCCCCGCCTATGACCGCCATCTGCGCCGCCTGCGCCAGTTGCTCAAGGAACAGCGTGAACGCATGGCCGAGTCGATCGCAGCCTATTTCCCGGAAGGTACGCGCCTGAATGTTCCCAATGGCGGCGTCGGGCTGTGGGTGGAGCTGCCGGCGCAGGTCTGCTCGCAGCAGTTGTTCGAGCGGGCGCTGCTGGAGGGCGTGGGGGGGTCGCCGGGGGCCATCTTCTCCAATTCCAACCGCTACGGTCACTTCCTGCGCATCTGCTGCGGCCATCCCTTCACCCGCGAACTCGACCAGGCCCTGCGCCGACTGGGCAGCATCGGGCACAGCCTGGCTTTCTTGTAGAGCTTGGCAAGCTTTCAGGAGAATCAGGCATTGCCCGAAAGGGCAGTCTGCTGCAGACTTGTAAAGACAATGTAAAGAGCGCCGGACTTTTCGTCCGGTGCCTCCATGCGCTTTACGAGGGGAGCCGTTCATGCCTGAGCAGCAGACTACGCAGATCCAGTCACCGCACGCAGTCCGCCTGAACGCGGCCATCAATGCCCACATGGCGGGCCGCCGCGAAGAAGCCCGCGCCGTCTACGAAGCCGTGCTGGAAGACGATCCCATCGAGCCGGTCGCCTTGCACTTCTACGGCATCTGGCTGCACCAGGCCGGACGCCATGCCGAGGCGCTGGACAAGCTGGAGCTCTCCAGTGCGCTGGAACCCGAGAATGCCGCCTGGCACAACGACCTGGGCAATGTCCTGTTTGCGCTGGGCGAGCTGGACGGTGCTGCGCAGGCGTATCGAGCGGCGCTGGAAGCCGCGCCCGCAGATCACACGATCTGGAACAACCTGGGGGCCACGCACATGCAGCGGGGCCGCAATGAGGAGGCCATTGCCGCCTTTCAGCGTGCGGTGGAGATCGCCCCCGAATTCCTGCCGGCGCTGCTGCACCTGGGCAATCTCTTCGAGGCTGCCGGCGACAAGATGCAGGCTTCGCACTATCAGTGCCGCGCCTACGTGTTGCCGCCGATGGAGGGCAAGTCCTGGGAGATGGTCGGCATTTCCTTCTACTTCCTCGGCCGCCTGGACGAAGCCGCAGAAGCCTATCGCGCCTGGCTGGCCAGCGAACCCGACAATCCGATTGCGGCCCACATGCTGGCCGCCTGCTCGCAGTTGGATGTGCCCACGCGCGCCTCGGATCGTTACCTCGAATCGCACTTCGACCGCTACGCCGAGACGTTTGAAACCAATTTGCTGCACAGCCTCGGCTATCGCGGCCCCAGCCTGATCGGGCAGGGCGTGGGCCTGGTCACGCAGGCGGCGCGCCAGTTTGTCACCATCGACATCGGTTGCGGGACCGGGCTGTGCGGGACCTATTTGCGGCCTTATTCGCAGCATCTGACCGGCGTGGACCTGGCCGGCAAGATGCTGGAAAAGGCCGCGGCCACCGGCCACTACGATCAGCTGGAAAAGGCCGAGATCACCGACTACCTCCTGCGTCATCCGCAAAGCTGCGACCTGGTCACGGCGGCGGATACGATGATCTATTTCGGGGATCTGGAGAACGTGTTCAAGGCGGTTGCTGCTGTCTTGAAACCGGGCGGGTACTTCGTCTTCACGGTGGAGGTGCTCACGCCCCAGGACGGGGTGGAGCAAGGCCATCGGCTGCATGCCAGCGGACGCTACCGCCATGGCCGCGATTATGTGCGCACGTTGCTGCAGGCACAGGGCATGGAGCCGCTGCATCAGCGTGATGAAGTATTGCGCGAGGAAGTGCGCCAGCCAGTGGCCGGCATGCTGTTCGTGGCGCGCCGGCAGTGAAGCGACGCGCCACGAGGGACGGCATCGGTCAGGCTGCGGCCTTGAGCGTCGCTTCCACCTGTTCACGCCGAGGGATGGGGTCCACTGCGCCGTAGCCGGTGGTCGAGAGGGCGGCCGCGACGTTGGCATAGCGCGCTGCCTGGAAGGGATCGCGCCCGGCCATCAGCTCGGCCATGAAGGCCCCGCCAAAACAGTCCCCCGCACCCGTCGCATCCAGCGCCTGCACCGGATAGGGCGAGACCATGCGGCGCTCCTGGCGGGTAGCTACATAGCAGCCTTCATGGCCCAGCTTGAAGGCCACCAGCTTCACACCGTAATCCAGCAGGTGATCGACGATGGCGTCCCGGTCATTGAGTCCGGTCAGCATCGATACATCTTCCCAGCTCGGCAGGCAGACATCGCACAGGCGGAAGGCCTCGGCCATTTTCGCCTGTGCGCGTTCCAGCGGCCATAAACGCAGCCGCAGGTTGGTATCGAGCGAGGTGGTTACGCCAGCGGCGCGCGCATGCGCCATCGCAGCCAGGCCGGCGTCGCAGGCACTCTCGCTGATGGCCA
This sequence comes from Herbaspirillum sp. Her4, assembly GCF_057961335.1. Lineage (NCBI taxonomy): Bacteria > Pseudomonadati > Pseudomonadota > Betaproteobacteria > Burkholderiales > Oxalobacteraceae > Herbaspirillum > Herbaspirillum sp. Her4. The sequence goes on from NZ_CM176330.1 coordinate 3,090,037, forward strand.
GGCTGATGCCTGACAGGTGCAGGGCACCCGCTGCGGCGATGGCTTGCAAAGGCAAGTCGCCCACCGTGTAGCGGCTGGCTGCCGAGCCGGCACGGCGATAGTGGAAGTGATGTCCCTGATCGTCGTGCGTGACGAAGTACAGGCCGGTGCTGCCATTGGCTTGCACCGCCACGTGCTGTACGTCGACCTGCTCGCGCTGCCACAGCGCCAGCAGGTCCTGGCCGAAGTGGTCGTCCCCCACGGCGCTGACATAGCCCGACGCGGCACCCTGGCGGGCTGCCGCGATGGCGAAGTTGGAGGTGTCGCCGCCAAAACCTTGCAGGTACTGGCGCGGCGTGTCGATGCGCTGGTTGAATTCGACCATGGCTTCGCCGTAGGCGAGGATGGGTTTGTTCATGTGCTGTTCTTTCGCTCTTCTTTCCCGGGCATCGATCAGAAGAAGGTCTGCACGATGTCGGTCACATCGAAACGCTGGTCCACGACGACCAGGTGACGCCACTTGTCGAAGGTCAGGCAGGGGTGGGAGATGTCGAAGGCGATCATGTCGCCGACCTGGATATCGTCGCCCTCGGCAATCTTCAGGTAGGCGTGCTGGTCCATCATGCCGGTCACTTCCCAGTGCGCCGGGGTGGCTTGCGGCTGGGTATCCTGGCCCGGGCGGAAGCGCGTGACCGGGGCCGGCAGGCCGGCATCGAAAGCGGCATCGCGCTTGCCCAGGGCGATGATGGCCTTGTCGGCCTCGGGGATGGATTGCACGTAGGCCCACAGCTGCAGCGCCGGCTGCAGCTGGCTGCGCATGCTGTGCGCCACCGGATTGCGGACCTGGATCTGCGATTGCGCGGCACGATAGATGCCCACGTCATGGGTGAGATAGCAGCCCGGACGCAGCACCACGTCCAGCGCGGCACCGATGTCGGCCTGGCCGAATTCCTCGGCGACCACGTCGTACCAGGCGGAACCGGCCCCGGTCAGGATCGCCGGGCCCTGCGCCAGGCGGCGTGCCAGTTGGCCTTGCGCGGAAAGATCCTTCAGGCAGGCCACCGCGCGCTGCAGGAAACGGCGGATGTCGTCCTCTTCCTTGAGCACACCTTCATAAACCTCCACACCCGCCAGAGCCAGGCTGTCCCAGCGCGCAATGGCGGCCAGCACCGCCTGCTGCTGCGCGTCGTCACGCACGCCGGTGCGGCCGCCTGCGGGGCCCAGTTCCAGCAGGACGTTCAGGGTCTGCTTGCGCTCGGCGAAGAAGCGGCCCAGCTGATCGGCCAGCGCAGCCGAATCGACCAGGCAGAAGAATTCAAAAGAGGGATCGGCCAGCAACTCCGAAATGATGGCCATGTTGCGCTTGCCCACCAGCTGGTTGGCCATGATGACGCGGCGCACGCCGTGGTGATAGGCGGCCAGGGTCTGGTGGGCGGTGGCCAAGGTGATGCCCCAGGCGCCGGTGTCGAGCTGGCGTGCGAAGAGCTTGGGGGCCATGGTGGTCTTGCCGTGCGGGGCCAGCTTGACCTGGTACTGGCCGACGAAGTCCTGCATCCACTTGAGGTTGTGGGCGATCTTTTCTTCATACAACACCGCAGCCGGCAGGCTGATGTCTTCATTGAGCAGGTTCCAGCGCACCTTGCCCGCCTGTTGCGGGGTGAGGGGTTGCGCCAGCGCACCCAGGCCCTTGTTGAGCGGGTCGATCATGCCGGCCTGAAACTGGCTCTGGTAGTTTGTATCACTCATCGCTTTAATTCCTGTGAAATTAGGATTGACGTAATAATAGCCTTGAATTTACTATGTTTGCGCCGTGTTAGTAAATAACATAAATTGTTTGCGCGGCACCTTCCGGGGTCGCTGGTTGCATGGCCCGCCCATTCCCGCAGACTGAATTTTCCTTCCCATGGCGCAGACATTGGACATCATTTCCCGCATCACCGAGCGCAGCAGTACCTTGCGCCTGGCTGAACAGAAAGTGGCTGAAGCGATCCTGGGCGATCTGGCCGCTGCTGCCAGCGCCAGCATCGGCGAGCTGGCCGGGAAGGCGGGCGTCTCGGTGGCCAGCGTGACCCGCTTTGCCAAAGCCATGGGCTGCCGCGACGTGCGCGAATTCAAGTTCCTGCTGGCCCAGGCGGTGGCGGTGGGGCAGCGCTTCTTCGATGGTGCCAAGACGGTGCCCTCCGAGCAGCCGCCGGAACTGGCCGACGTGGTCTACCGCGACATCCACGCGGTGCTGGAACTGAACCGTGCCATGCTCAACCCCGACATGCTGATGCAAGCCGCGCACCTGCTGCTGGGCGCGCGCATGATCTACTGCTTCGGCATGGGCGGCGGCTCCACCATGATGTCCGACGAGGCGCGCTATCGCCTGGTGCGCCTGGGCCGTCCGGTGGCGACCTATCACGATGCGGTGCTGCAGAAGATGGTGGCGGCCACCCTCGACAAGGACGACGTGCTGCTGGTCTTCTCGACCACCGGCAGCGTGCCCGAGCTGCTGGCCAGCTGCGAGGTGGCGCGCGAATACGGCGTCAAGCTGATCGCCATCACCACCCTCGGATCGCCGCTGGCCAAGATGGCCGACGTGCTGCTGCCCATCAAGACGCTGGAAACCGACCTGATTTTCAAACCGTCCTCGTCGCGCTACGCCATGATGGCGACGCTGGACATGCTGGTGCTGGAGCTGGCCTTGCTGCACAAGGAAAGCAGCCAGGAACGCCTGCGCCGCCTCAAGTACGTGCTCGATGCCCATCGTGGCGGCGGCGACTTGCACCAGCCACTGGGAGACTGACATGACATCCACGCAGCAATCGTCGGGCAGCCCCCGGCACTGCGATATTCTGATCCGCCACGCTCTTGTCATCGATGGCAGCGGGGCCGAGCCGGTACCCGCCGACGTAGCGGTGCGCAATGGCCGCATCGTCGCCGTCGGCCAGCTTGCGGGCTGGCAGGCCGAGCAGGAAATCGACGGCGCCGCGCGCGTGCTCTCGCCCGGCTTCATCGATGCGCACACGCATGACGATACCAACGTCATCCGCACGCCGGAGATGTTCCCCAAGCTGTCGCAGGGCGTGACCACGGTGGTGGTCGGCAACTGCGGCATCAGTGCCGCACCGGTCACGCTCAAGGGTGATCCGCCGGACCCGATGAACCTGCTGGGCAAGTCCGAGGCGTTCCACTATCCGAGCTTTGCCAGCTATGTCGAGGCCGTCAATGCCGCGCAGCCGGCCATCAACGTGGCTGCGCTGGTCGGTCACACGGCCTTGCGCAACAACCACATGGACCGTCTCGATCGTGCGGCCAGCGATGCGGAAATCGACGGCATGCGCGCGCAATTGCGCGAGGCGCTGGAGCATGGTGCGCTGGGTCTTTCCACGGGACTGGCCTACGGCAATGCCATCAACGCCCCCACGGAAGAAGTGCTGGCCCTGGCCGAGCCGCTGGCCGAGTTCGGCGGGCTTTACGCGACGCACCTGCGCAGCGAATTCGCCGACATCCTCAATGCGATGGAGGAAGCCTTCCGCATCGGCAAGCATGCACGGGTACCGGTGGTGATCTCGCACCTGAAGTGCGCGGGCGTGGAGAACTGGGGCCGCAGCAGTGAAGTGCTGCAGGCACTGGAAGCCGCCTCGCGCCATCAGCATGTGGGCTGCGACTGCTATCCCTACACCGCCAGCTCTTCCACGCTGGACCTGAAACAGGTCACCGCCGATTACGACATCCAGGTCACCTGGTCGGAGCCGCATCCGGAGCAGGGCGGCAAGATGTTGAAGCAGATCGCCGCCGACTGGGGCGTGGACCTGCACGCCGCTGCCGCGCGCCTGATGCCGGCCGGGGCCGTGTATCACTGCATGTCGGATGACGACGTCAATCGCATCCTCTCGCATCCGGCCACGGTGGTCGGTTCCGATGGCCTGCCCAACGATCCCTTGCCGCATCCGCGCCTGTGGGGCGCTTTCCCGCGGGTGCTGGGCTATTACAGCCGCGAGCAGAAACTGTTTTCGCTGGCCACTGCCGTGCACAAGATGACGGGTTTGTCGGCCCAGCGCTTCGGCCTGGAACAGCGCGGTTTCGTGCGCGAGGGTTATCACGCCGACCTGGTGCTGTTCGATCCCGAGACCATTCGTGATGCCGCCAGCTTTACTGATCCCATGCAGCCGGCGCATGGCATCGAGGCGGTGTGGGTCAACGGGCAACTGGCCTATCGCGGCCAGGACAAGCAATCCACCAGCGCGCGCGCCGGACGCTTCCTGGCGCGCACGGTGCAGAAAACGTCAGCCTGAGTTGCAGAAAACATCAGCGGGCGATTATCAACTTCAAGTTGCAAATCGCTTTTCAGATTCATTTTTCAGATTGGTATCCGAGTTCAATCCAAGTTCAGTAAAGGAGCAGCAATGAGCATTCAACGATTTGGTGTGGAAGGTGGCAGCGGCACCGGTGGCCAGCATCTGCCGTTCGCACGCGCAGTGGCCGCCGATGGCTGGCTGTACGTGTCGGGCCAGGTGCCCATGGAAAACGGCGAGGTGATCGACGGCGGCATCGTGGCGCAGTCGCACAAGGCCATCCAGAACGTGCTGGCCATCCTGAAGGAAGCCGGCTACGGCCCCGAGCACGTGGTGCGCTGTGGCGTGTGGCTCGATGATGCACGCGACTTCCCCTCCTTCAACAAGGTCTTCAAGGAATACTTCGGTGCCAACCCGCCGGCCCGTGCCTGCGTGGTCTCCAGCATGGTGGTGGACTGCAAGGTCGAGGTCGATTGCGTCGCCTTCAAGCGCTGATGCAGCAGGGGCAGGGCAGTTGTGGAACTGCCTTGCCCTGCCCCTTGCCGGGCAAGACGGAACAAGAAGAACAAAAAGAATAAACGATATAAAAGATTTAAAAGATTTTCCGATTTCGCAGTGCCAATTTGCCGGCAGGGGTGTCGTATCGCCGGCGGTGTCTTTTACCTTCTGAAGAGGAGCAACAGATGGAGGCTGTACAAGGAAGTGCGCTACTGGTCTATGCACTGGTAGCGGTGATCGCGTTGATCGTGCTGATCGCCAAATTCAAGATGAACCCGTTCATCGTGCTGATCGTGGTGTCGCTGGTGCTGGGCCTGGCCGTGGGCATGCCCATGGGCAATATCGTCAAGGCCTTCGAGACTGGCGTCGGCAATGCACTGGGCCACATCGCACTGGTGGTGGGCCTGGGGACCATGCTGGGCAAGATGATGGCCGAATCGGGCGGCGCCGAGCGCATCGCCAACACCATGATCAAGGCCTTCGGTGAAAAGAACGTGCACTGGGCCATGATGACGGTGGCTTTCATCGTCGGCTTGCCGGTGTTCTTCGAAGTCGGTTTCGTGCTGCTGGTGCCGATCGCCTTCAACGTCGCCAAGCGCACCGGGACCAATATGGTGCTGGTGGGCATTCCCATGGTGGCCGGCCTGTCGGTGGTGCACGGCCTGATCCCGCCGCACCCGGCAGCGCTGCTGGCGGTGACCGCCTATAGCGCCGATATCGGCCGCACCATCCTGTATGCGCTGATCGTCGGTATTCCTACGGCCATCATCGCTGGTCCGATCTTCGGCAAGCTGATCTCCAAGGTGGTGATTCCCAATCCGGACAATCCGCTGATCTCGCAATTCGTCGATGAGAGCAAGAAGGATCGTGAACTGCCGGGCTTCGGCATCACGCTCTTCACCATCCTGTTGCCGGTGGCGCTGATGTTGATCGGCAGCTGGGCGGACCTGTTCTTCGCCCCCAAGACCTTCGCCAATGATTTCCTGCGCCTGATCGGCAACTCCGTGATCGCGCTGTTGATCGCCACCCTGGTGAGCTTCTGGACCTTCGGCCGCGCCCGTGGTTTCGGTGCCGACCAGATCCTGAAATTCACCAACGAGTGCCTGGCGCCCATCGCCGGTATCACGCTGGTGGTCGGTGCGGGTGCGGGCTTTGGCCGCATCCTGATGGATGGCGGCGTCTCCAAGGCCATCGTCGGCATCGCTACCGATGCGCACTTGTCGCCGCTGATCCTGGGCTGGTTCGTCGCTGCGCTGATCCGCGTGGCGACCGGTTCGGCGACGGTGGCCATGACGACCGCCTGCGGTATCGTGGCGCCCATCGTCTCCACGGTCGGTGGCGTGCGTCCGGAGCTGATGGTGCTGGCCACCGGTGCCGGCTCGCTGATCCTGTCGCACGTCAATGACGGCGGTTTCTGGCTGGTCAAGGAATACTTCAACATGACCGTGCCGCAAACCTTCAAGACCTGGACCGTGATGGAAACCCTGGTCTCGGTGCTGGCCCTGCTGTTCACGCTGGCGCTGGCGACGGTGGTGTAAGTACGCTGCAGTGCTTGCGCTGAAAAAAAAGGCTGCCCGGGGTGATCCGGGCAGCCTTTCTTCTTTCTTCATCGTGCAGGTGCAGGTGCAGGTGCAGGGCAGGGGATGCGCGTGCTCAGTTGCGGAAACGCGAATCATCGAAACGCGGATCAGGACCGTTCTCGATCTTCTCCACGATGCCCTGGTCGTTGAAATACACGGTCATCTGCGAATTCCAGACGCCGCTTTCCTTGAAGCCATAGTTCCACGCCTCGAAGGGGATGCGGGCATAGCGCGTCACTTCGGTGGGACGGCCCACGCGGCGCAGCACATCCAGCTTGGTGTCCTGCTTGGCGCGGATGGCGTGGAAATTCTGCAGCGTCCACACTTGCTCGTAGGAAATCAAACGATGATCGGGACCGATGCGGGCCATGTACTGGTATTGGCCGAAGGCACCGGCAGCGTATTCAAAGACGCGGCCGTTGCCATCCGGATACACATTGGTGGGCGCGCCCAGGCGGGCCACGACCTGTTCTTCGGGCTCGCCCGGCTGCACCGGTGGTTGCAGCAGCGAGGCACAGCCGGACAGGGCGGCAGCGGCCAGCAGGGCGGCAGCCAGCCTGGGGCGGGCGCGTTGCATGAGGGAAACGGGGGAAGGCATGTCGACTCCTGAGTAAGTTGTCATTCCGTCCGGCTGTGGCAGGGACGCAGCGTCATTGGCGGCAAGTGTGCGGCTGTGCTTGCCAATGTTGGTCGGAATGGTTTTTTGCTATATAATTTCGCGTCCGGTCGGTTTGACCGGATTCTCATTTTTTGTTCACGGTATGCAGGGCAGGCCAGTTTTCGACGCTCCGCACACCGCTTGTGAAAGGTAAAAGCAATGTCCATCGAAAAAGCAGCCAAGGCTGCCATTATCTCCGAAAACGCTCGCGGCACGAACGACACCGGTTCTCCGGAAGTGCAAGTCGCGCTGCTGACCGCACGCATCAACGACCTGAACGGCCACTTCAAGGCTCACGTCAAGGATCACCACTCCCGTCGTGGCCTGATCAAGATGGTCAACCGTCGCAAGAGCCTGCTGTCCTACCTGAAGAACAAGGACGCTGATCGTTACCGCGCCCTGATCGAGAAACTCGGTCTGCGCAAGTAATTTGACTCCGCGTCTGGGTCCCGGGGTTTGCGCCCCGGACCACCACGAAATGCCTGCGTCACTCGTTGACGCGGGCATTTTGTTTTTTGCGATTCCGCAAGCTCAGGCATAAGCCGGGGCAAGCATCCTCGCAAAACGCCCTCCCTCGGGGCAGGAATGCATCATCGTTTCATCGCGGCAGGCTGTTTGTGTGATCAATGCCGCGTTCGTCGTGAGTGACCGGTTTCGCCGGCCACTGTGGTGAGGTGAACGACAGCGCCTGAAAATCTGTCGGCAAAAGGAAGCCGTGCACCGCGGACACAGTCGGGGCCGGCTCCATAAAAGAAAGGAAATACCGTGTTCAATAAAGTAACCAAGACCTTCCAGTACGGTCAGCATCAAGTGACCCTGGAAACCGGCGAAATCGCTCGCCAGGCTTCTGGCGCCGTGGTGGTGTCGGTGGAAGACACCGTCATCCTGGCCACCGTGGTGGCCCGCAAGGAAGCCAAGCCCGGCCAGGACTTCTTCCCCCTGACGGTCGACTACATCGAGAAGACCTATGCAGCCGGCCGCATCCCCGGCGGTTTCTTCAAGCGTGAAGGCAAGCCTTCCGAAAAGGAAACCCTGACCTCGCGCCTGATCGATCGTCCGATCCGCCCGCTGTTCCCGGAAGGCTACCTCAACGAAGTGCAGGTGATCATCCACGTGCTGTCGGTGAATCCTGAAATCGATCCGGACATCCCCGCCATGATCGGTGCCTCGGCAGCCCTGTCGCTGGCCGGCATCCCCTTCAATGGCCCGGTGGGCGCAGCCCGCGTGGGTTACATCGACGGCCAGTACGTCCTCAACCCGACTACCTCGCAGCTGAAGTCCTCGCAGCTGGACCTGGTGGTGGCCGGTACCGAAACCGCCGTGCTGATGGTGGAATCGGAAGCCGATCAACTGTCCGAAGAAGTCATGCTGGGCGCTGTCGTGTTCGGTCACGACCAGTCCAAGGCCGTCATCGAAGCCATCCACGCCCTGGTGCGTGACGGCGGCAAGCCGGAAGTCCAGTGGACCGCCCCGGCCAAGAACGAAGCCCTGATCGCACGCGTCTCGCAACTGGCCGAAGGCCCGCTGCGCGAAGCCTACCAGACCAAGGACAAGCAAGCCCGTACCGAAAAGCTCAAGGCCGTGACTGCCCAGGTCAACGAAGCCCTGGTCGCTGAAGCCGCTGCCAACAACGGCGTGGCTGCGGATGCTGCCGAAGTCGGTTCCATCCTGTTCGACCTGGAAGCCAAGATCGTGCGTTCGCAGATCCTGGAAGGCGAACCCCGCATCGACGGCCGCGACACCCGCACCGTGCGTCCGATCTCGATCCGTACCGGCGTGCTGCCGCGTACCCACGGTTCGGCCCTGTTCACCCGTGGCGAAACGCAAGCCCTGGTCATCGCGACCCTGGGTACCGCACGCGACGAACAGAAGATCGACGGTCTGCTGGGTGAATACTCCGACCGCTTCATGCTCCACTACAACATGCCTCCGTTCGCCACCGGCGAAACCGGTCGCGTGGGCACCCCGAAGCGCCGCGAAATCGGCCACGGCCGCCTGGCCAAGCGCGCGCTGATCGCCGCGCTGCCGGCTGCTGACGAGTTCAGCTACTCGGTGCGCCTGGTCTCGGAAATCACCGAGTCCAACGGTTCCTCCTCGATGGCATCGGTGTGCGGCGGCTGCCTGGCACTGATGGACGCCGGTGTGCCGATGAAGGCCCACGTGGCCGGCATCGCCATGGGCCTGATCAAGGAAGGCAACAAGTTTGCCGTGCTGACCGACATCCTGGGCGATGAAGATCACCTGGGCGACATGGACTTCAAGGTGGCCGGTACTGCCAACGGCATTACCGCCCTGCAGATGGACATCAAGATCCAGGGCATCACCAAGGAAATCATGCAGGTCGCGCTGGAGCAGGCCAAGGAAGGCCGCCACCACATCCTGGGCAAGATGCAGGAAGCCGTGCCGGCTGGCCGTGCCGAGCTGTCCGACTTCGCCCCGCGCCTGATCACCATCAAGATCAATCCGGAAAAGATCCGTGACGTGATCGGCAAGGGCGGCGCCGTCATTCGCGCGCTGACCGAAGAAACCGGCACCCAGATCGACATCAGCGACGAAGGCGTGGTCACCATCGCCTCCGTGGATGCGTCGGCTGGCCAGGAAGCCAAGCGCCGCATCGAAGAGCTGACCGCTTCCGTGGAAGTGGGCAAGATCTACGAAGGCACCGTCCTGAAGCTGCTGGACTTCGGCGCCATCGTCCAGGTCCTGCCGGGCAAGGATGGCCTGCTGCACATCAGCCAGATCGCCAACGAGCGCGTCAACGCCGTGGCCGACTACCTGAAGGAAGGCCAGCAAGTGCGCGTCAAGGTTCTGGAAACCGATGACCGCGGCCGCCTGAAGCTGTCGATGAAGGCTGCCCAGGCTGAAGAAGGCGACGCTGCCGCTCCGCAAGAAGCGCAGTAATCCCTTCTGCCTGAACAGGCAACAAGAAAATCCCCCGTGCCGCAAGGCCGGGGGTTTTTTTTTATGCGCGCAAGTTGATGCGGACAATCTGCCCAAGTGATTTCGAACCAAAAGTATGCGATTCTGTCCGTCTGCTTTGAGGGACATCAAGGTTCCGGTGTGCCGCGCTCATCAGGGGAGGGCGTGGTACTGCCAACAGGCAGATCCGCAGATCCGAATAGAGAGTAGGGGACAGCCGTGCGGCCAGGCCAGATTCACCTGACCGGCCTGCGCGGACAGAACAACACGTTACTTTTGAAAGGAAGGCAATGCCCCACGTCATCATCATCGGTTGCGGCTTCGGCGGTCTGGCCGCTGCGCGCGAACTGGCCCACGCCGATGTGCGCATCACCATGATCGATCGCAGCAACCACCACCTGTTCCAGCCCTTGCTGTACCAGGTGGCCACGGCCGGGCTGTCGGCCCCGGCCATCAGCGCGCCGATCCGCGCCATCCTGGCGCAGCAGCGCAACCTCACCACGCTGATGGCGGCGGTGACCGGGATCGATACCGCCGGCAAGTCCGTCACGCTGGAAGACGGCAGCGAGCTGTCCTATGACTATCTCATCGTCGCCGCAGGCTCCACGCACAGCTACTTCGGCCGCGATGAATGGAGCGCGCTGGCGCCGGGCCTGAAGACGCTGGAGGATGCCTTCGAGATCCGCAAGCGCATCCTGATGGCCTTTGAACATGCCGAGCGCGAGACCGATGCGCGCCGTCGCCAGGAATGGCTGACCTTCACCGTCATCGGCGGCGGGGCCACGGGCGTCGAGATGGCCGGTACGCTGGTGGAAATCGCGCGCCATACGCTCTCGGGCGAATTCCGCAATATCGATCCGCATTCGGCACGCGTGGTGCTGGTGGAAGGCTCGGAGCGCGTGCTGGGGGCCTATCCCGAGGACCTCTCCGAGAAAGCCCGCGAACAGCTGCACAAGCTCGGTGTGGACGTGCGGACCGGTTGCCGCGTGGTGCACATCGACGAGACCTGCGTGCGCTATGCCAATTTCGATGGCGAGCAGAGCCTGGCCACGCGCACCGTGATCTGGTCGGCAGGTGTAGCGGCCTCGCCGCTGGGCAAGCAACTGGGTGTACCGGTGGACCGTGCTGGTCGTGTACCGGTCACGCCGCAGCTCTGTATCGGTGGCCACGACGAAGTGTTTGTGATCGGTGACCTGGCTGCCGCACAGTCGGACGGCAAGCCGGTGCCGGGCGTGTCACCGGCGGCCAAGCAGATGGGCCGCGTGGCCGCGCGCAACATCAAGCATCACATTGCCGGACAGCCGGCCGAGAGCTTCGTCTACAAGGACTACGGATCGCTGGCCACCATCGGTCGCCGCGCGGCCATTGCCATGGTCGGCAAGCTCAAGTTCTCGGGGTATCCGGCCTGGCTGTTCTGGCTGTTCGTGCACGTGTATTTCCTGATTGGTTTCCGCAACCGCATCATGGTGATGGCTGATTGGGCCTGGGCGTATTTCACCTTCAAGCGCAGTGCGCGGGTGATCTCGGCGACCATGCCAACGCACACCGAGCAGACGCCCTTGCGCAAGGAAGTGGCTGAGTAGATCCGGTCCGCATTCCAGCAAAAAGCCCTCGCTTCCGTCATCGGGAGCGAGGGCTTTTTCGCAGGAGCGCGGCGTGTGGATCAGTCTTCCAGCGCCAGCATGGCGAAGCTGGCCAGCCAGTGGCCACCACTGTAATGGCTGCCGACCACCTGGTCGATGGAGGCCGCGATGTGACGCTGGATCGCCGCTTCGATCGCACTGCGTGCCGCGTGATTGGCGGGCAGGTGACGCAGCACGTTCTTCATGCACCAGGCACGCGAGAGGTTCAGGCCATCCAGGTGCGCGACCTTCGGATCAGTCGGGTCGGATACGTAGGCGGGATGCGTGATCTGGGTGACTTCGGCAATGCGAGGCAGATACAGATCGAACCATGCGGTGAATGCATCGGACGAGAGCACCTTGCTCATCAACAAGGCCTCGGTCAGCGCACCAGAGATGAATTCGTCACCACCCGGCTCATAGTGAGCCGGATAGTCGGTGTCCTTGCCGTAGTGTTGATTCGACCAATCGACAATCAGCGCTTCCAGTTCGGTATCGGTGACGTGACGCGCGTAATCCAATGCCAGGGCAAGTGAAAACGCCGTGTTGAAGTGCGTGCCGACGCGAATCGGATAGCTCAGCTTCGACAGATAGTCGAACAGGCGACGCCTGATCTCGGTGGTCAGCGCTTTCATCGCAGCATGCCATTCGGCCGCACGGGGATGGGCCGACATCAACAGTTCCTGGTCCAGTGCCAGCAACCAGCCGAAGCCGTAGGGGCGTTCGAAGGGCGCACGATTGGGCGCACGGAAATAGTCCGTTTCGCGCTCCATGAGCTCAGGGGTGAAATGCTCGTCAAAGATCGCCGTGATCTCGTCAGTGACCGCCATCGACGGATACTGGCGCAGGCAGCGCAACAGCAGCCAGTAGCCATGCACCGCCGAGTGCCAGTCATAGCAGCCGTAGAAGACCGGATGCATCGCGCGCGGGGAGAGCACATCGCCCTCATCGTTGAGCAGATGCATGATGTGGTTGGGATATTCCTGGCGCAGATAGGCCAGCGGCATGCGGGCAAATTGTTCCGCCCGGTCGAGAGTGAGTTGCATGGGGACTCCTTGAAGCAAGTGGGGCGACCGGGCCGCAACAGTGAATGCGGCCAGGTCAGGCCTTCCGTTCAGATCAGCGGAAGGCAAGGAAGTACATCAGGAACACGTTCACGGTCAGCAGCGTCAGTGCAGTCGGGATCTGCACCTTGATGACCTGGTACTTGTTCTTCAGTTCCAGCAGCGCGGCCGGCACGATGTTGTAGTTCGCGGCCATGGGCGTCATGAGCGTACCGCAATAGCCGGAATACATGCCGATGGCCACCAGCGGTGCCGGATCGGCGTGATGCCCCAGGATCAGGAAGGGCAACGCGATGCCCGCGCTCATCACCGGGAAGGCGGCGAAGGCATTGCCCATCACCATCGTGAACAGCGCCATGCCCACGCAATAGATCACCACCACCAGGAAGCGATTGTCCGGATTGACGAACAGGCTCACCACCTGCTGCACCGAGGTGCCGGTCTTGGCGGCGACGAAAACGCCACCGAGCATGGCCAGCATCAGCGGCAGGATCGCGGCCCAGCCGATGGAGTCCACCAGTCGGCGCGACTGGCGTACCGCTTGCAGCGGCGTGCCACGGGTGAGCACGCAACCGGCGATGAGCGCACACACGCAAGCCACGCACAGGGCGGCCAGGGTCAGCTGTTTCTGGTCCAGCAGCATCAGGCCACCGACCGAGACGCCCTTGAGCAGGACGGTACAGGCCACCGTGATGACCGGGATCAGCACCGCCGGGAAGAACAGCCAGTTGCCCAGCCGTTTGGCCGACGCCACCCGTTCGTCATGCGTGGAGGTCGCATAGCTGCCCATGGAGAGCATGCCGGTACCAGCGATGAGCGAGATGATGATGACGGTGCCGCCGATGATGCGGTGAGCGATGGACTTGCCCAGGCTTTCCACCAGCAGGTCGCCGAACAGGAACACGGCGCCGAACAGGAACCAGAACAGGGCCGTGGTGAAGCGCTTGGGGTTGCCCTTGTCACGCAAGGTCATCACGGTCAGCATCATGACGATGATGCCGATGAGGTAGTAGATGCGGTTGATCGAGATGAGCGTATTCATGCGGACACCTTGGCAGCGGATTGGGTGGCTTTCCACGCATCGACGTCGCGGCGGATGGAAGCGTCGAGACGGGTCAGGCGGAACATGTGGATCACCAGTGCCGACAGGGCAGTGGGGATGGCCCACAGGCCGATGTGCAGCGGCTCGATGTTGGTGATGCCGTTTTCCTTCAGGAAGGCATCCATCAGCAGCACCGCGCCGAAGGCGATGAAGATGTCCTCGCCGAAGAACACGGCGATGTTGTCGCAGGCGGCGGCATGGGCCTTGATCTTGTCGCGGATGTGTTGCGGCAGGTCTTCGCCATAGGCGTTGACCGCTGCGCCTTCGGCCATCGGTGCCAGCAGCGGACGCACCGTCTGCGCCTGGCCGCCGAGATAGATCAGGCCCAGTGCGGCCGTGCCTTCACGCAGGATGAAGTAGAGCATCAGGATGCGCGCCGAGGTGGCGCTGGCGATGCTGGAGATCCACGCCTGGGCGCGTTCCTTCAGGCCGTAATGTTCCAGCAGACCGATGATCGGCAGGATCAGCAGGAAGGTCGCCAGCGAACGGCTGTTGACGAACTTCTCGCCGAAGGTTTCCAGCAGCATGCCGAAGTCCATGCCGACCGACAGGCCGGTGGTGAGACCCGCGACCGTGACCACCAGCAGCGGGTTGAAACGCAAGGCAAAACCGGCCACGACGATCGGTATCCCGATCAGTGGCAACAGTGTCGTACTCTCCATGAAAAACTCCCTATGTGAATGAGGAAAAATCCTGCCGCCATGGTGCAAGGTCCGTGCCAGCGATGTCGCGGAAAGCCGCGCCCGTACTGGCTTTGCGGGAATCTGCAAAGAGTAGGGGCGTGACTTTTCCTGCGACCTCGCGGGCCTCAGGCTGACGGCTTTTCTTGTTGTTTTCGGAACGGAACTACAGCTTGCAGCACCCCGTGTTCAACTGCGGGTGCCTACTTTCCTGCGTCTTGCGACGACGCCGGAAAAATCCTTCATATCGCCGCGCGCACGGCAATCTGCTCGGCGTGCAGGCGTGCCCGAATCTGGCGCGCGAAATCCAGAGCGTGCGCGCCATCTCCGTGCAGGCATACGGTCTGTGCATTGACTTCGACCAGGCTGCCGTCGATGGCCTTGACCTTTTTCTGCTTGACCAGCATCAGGGTCTGGGCGATGGCGTCGGCATCGTTCTCGATCATGGCGCCGGGCTTGCTGCGCGCGACCAGGCTGCCATCGGCTTCATAGGCACGATCGGCAAACACTTCTTCCACCGCATTGAGGTCGGCATGGCGGGCGGCGGCGATCAGTTCGCTGCCGGCCAGGCCATACAGGCTCAGTTCCGGATTGAAGGTGCGGATGGCGGCGCAGATGGCATTGGCCAGCACGGCATCCTTGGCGGCCTGGTTGTAGAGCGCGCCGTGCGGCTTGACGTGGGTCATGCGGCCGCCTTCGGCGCGCACGATGGCATCGAGCGCACCGAGTTGATAGAGCATGCCGCTGACGATCTCTTCAGGCGGCAATTGCATGGCGCTGCGGCCGAAGTTTTCACGGTCGGGGAAACTGGGGTGGGCGCCGATGGCCACGTGGTTCTGGATCGCCCAGCGCACGCTGCGCCGCATGGTGCTGGCGTCGCCGGCATGCCAGCCGCAGGCGATGTTGGCGGAGCTGACCAGGGTCAGCAGTTGTTCATCGGTGTCGCAGCCTTCGCCGAGGTCGGCATTCAGATCGATATGCATGGCGTTCCCTTATTTCTTGTAGAGCGTGGCGCGCGACCAGTCCAGAGCAGCGACCGTGGCGCGGATGGAATCGAGATAGCGCTGCTGTTCTTCGGCGGCGGCCAGGGCATCGGCCAGCGCGCAGGGTTCCAGCCGCAGGGTGGCGTTCAGCGGGGCCTGTGCCAGCTTCCACAGGTCGGCACCAATGATCACGCCGATCTTGGGATAGCCGCCTGTGGTCTGCGCATCGCCCATCAGGATGATGGGCTGGCCCGACGGTGGCACCTGGATCACGCCCGGCACGACGCCATGCGAGAGCATGTCGCGGCCTTGCTTGCGCTTGAGCTCCGGGCCTTCGAGGCGATAGCCCATGCGGTTGCTGTTGGGCGTGACGCGCCAGGTGTCGGACCACAGCGCTTCCCGCGAGGTCTTGCTGAACTGATCGAATTCGGGGCCGGGCAGCACGCGCAGGGTGACGTGCTGGCTGTGTTCATCGGCGCGCAGGGCCAGGCCGCTCCAGCGCGGAGAACGCACGCCGAAGGCGGGGCCGTGGACCGCTGCAGAGGCCGCGCTGGCGTCGCCGATGGGGAGCTTGTCGCCACGTTTGAGGGCGCGTCCCTGATGGCCGCCGAAACCGGCCTTCAGGTCCGTGCTGCGCGAGCCCAGCACCACAGGGACATCGATGCCACCCGCTACAGCGAGATAAGTCCGCATGCTGTGGCGTGGTGCCTGCTCGGGGGAATCGGCGGCCGCCAGGCTCAGCTTGAGCACGCTGCCGGCGCGCACCGGAATGCTCCAGCAGGCGGCGACGGGTTTGCCATCGAGGGTGGCGCCGATGTCGTCGCCACCGAGGGCGATGCGGGTGTCGCGGGTGAAGCGCAGCTCGGCCACGCCCATGGTGATTTCAAGTCCGGCCGCGTCGGCCGGATTGCCCACCAGCAGGTTGGCGCTGGCCAGGGCCAGCGTATTGAGGGCGCCGCCGGGATGGATGCCGAGGCTGCGATGGCCGGTGCGGCCCATGTCCTGCACCGAGGCCAGCATGCCGGGTTGGATGATGTCGATCATGAGGCCACGCGCTCCACGGTAAAGCGTACACGGTCGCCGGGACGCAGCAGCGTCGGCGGTTGCTGGGAAGGATCGAACAGTTGCAGGGCGGTGCGGCCGATGAGTTGCCAGCCGCCGGGGGAGGCCATCGGATAGATGCCGGTCTGTTCGCCGCCGATGCCGACTGACCCGGCCGGGATGCTCACCCGCGGCGTGGTGTGGCGCGGCGTGGCCAGGCTGGCGTCGAGTCCGCCCATGTAGGCGAAGCCGGGCAGGAATCCCAGGAAATACACCACGTACTCGGCCTGGCTGTGGCGTTCGATGACTTCGCTGGTCGACAGGCCGGTGTGACGGGCCACGTTGTCCAGGTCAGGACCGGCGCTGCCGCCGTAGGCCACCGGGATCTCGACCGTGCGGCCTTCGCTGGCTGTGGTGGCGAGTTTGGGCCAGCTCTTCAGGACGCGTTGCGTCAGGATGTCCAGGTCGGCCACGGGGCGCTTGGTGATCAAGGTCAGGTTGTTCATGCCGGGCACGACTTCGCTGACTTCTTCCCATTCACTGGCCAGCGTGGCCAGTGCCCAGATGCGTTGCTGCTGGGGCAGGGTGGCAGGGGCCGGCAAACTGCAGAGCAGTGCGCGGTCGCCCAAGGGGTGGAGCTGGGGTGGCTGCATGTGTCTCTCGCCTCGGCTGAGATTTTTGTTGAGAACCCGGCCGTGCCGCTGTCGGGGTCAAGGTGCGTCTGGTGATGCCCTGCTTTTTTGCGGATATTACATTTCAAAGAAAATATAAACAATATGTCGATAAATTATTTATTTAATCTTTGCGCTATAGTGTTGCCATTCTGTCGTCCTGAGCCCCACGCTTCCCATGAGCCAAGAGAACAACGAGACGTCCAAGCCCGTCCAGACTGAATTGCCCGAGGCCGTTGCGGCACCGCGTCCGACCAAGATCGTGTCGTCGCAGCATCTGGTGTCCGAACGGAGTGCCGAGCTTTCCGAGCTGGAATACGCCCTCATCATGGCCAGCAATGCCTTCAACCGCTGGATGGTGCGCTGCATGGCCGCCGCCGGTGCCAAGGACATGACGGCCATCGAGGTTTCGCTGCTGCATCATGTCAATCACCGGGACCGGAAGAAAAAGCTGGCCGATATCTGCTTCGTATTGAACGTCGAGGACACCCACGTGGTCACCTATGCCTTGAAGAAGCTGGTGAAGGCCGGCTACGTCAAGAGCGAGAAGGCGGGCAAGGAACTGCTGTTTTCGACGACTCCAGCCGGGCAGGCGCTGTGCATGAAGTACCGCGAGGTGCGCGAGCGCTGCCTGATTGAGGTGCAGGTCGAGAGCGGCATCCCCAACCAGGCCATCGGCGAGGCAGCCCAGCTGCTGCGCAATGCTTCCGGGTTGTACGACACGGCGGCGCGGGCAGCGGCTTCGCTTTGAGCTCATCACACCCCATTGAATTGAAGGATAGGACACATGCGCGCAATCGAAATCAAGCAATTTGGCGGCCCCGAGGTATTGCAGGCCTGTGAGCGGTCCGTGCCGGAGTTGAAGGCAGGTGAAGTGCTCATCAAGGTCCATGCGGCGGGCGTGAACCGCCCGGACGTATTCCAGCGCACCGGCAACTATCCGGTACCGCCGGGTGCTTCGGACCTGCCGGGCTTGGAAGTGGCCGGGGAGATCGTGGCCGGCGACCTGGGCGACAGCGGTTTCAAGCTGGGCGACCTGGTCTGTGCGCTGGTACAGGGCGGCGGCTATGCCGAGTTCTGCGCGGCGCCGCTGGCCCAGTGCCTGCCGGTGCCCAAGGGATTGAGCGCGCTGGAGGCAGCGGCCCTGCCGGAAAATTACTTCACCGTGTGGAGCAACGTCTTCGACCGTGGCCAGCTGTCAGGTGAAGAAACCTTGCTGGTGCAGGGTGGTTCTTCCGGCATCGGCGTGACGGCCATCCAGATCGCCCGTGCGCTGGGACATCGCGTGTTTGCCACGGCCGGCAGCGCTGACAAGTGCCGTGCATGTGAAGAATTGGGCGCAGAACGCGCCATCAATTACAAAACCGAGGATTTCGAGGCCGTGGTCAAGGAATTGACTGGCGGCAAGGGTGTGGACGTGATTCTGGACATGGTCGGCGGCGATTACCTGCCGCGCGAGATCAAGTCCCTGGCCGATGATGGCCGCCTGGTGTTCATCGCCCAGCTGGGCGGCAGCAAGGGCGAGCTGGACATGGGTCAGGTCATGCGCCGCCGCCTGACCATCACCGGCTCGACCCTGCGTCCGCGCCCGATCGCCTTCAAGGCTGCCATTGCAGCGAACTTGCGCCAGCACGTGTGGCCGCTGATCGAGGCCGGCAAGATCAGGCCGGTGATCCATCATCGCTTCCCGCTGGAGCAGGCGGCACAGGCGCATGCCATGATGGAATCGAGCGCCCACATCGGCAAGATCATGCTGGAACTGTGACCGGATGAGCGCAGGGCGCACGGCCGAGACAGTCCGGCTTTGCGCCAAGCGCCTGTACCGGCTACAATGCGAGGTTATCCAAATTGACACCCATCTCGTAGAAATCAGCCTATGCGTCGCAAACTCGTAGCCGGTAACTGGAAAATGAACGGCAGCCTGGCTGCCAATGCAGCCCTGGTGGCTGGTATCAAGGAAGGCCTGCCGGCTGACGTAGGTGACGTGGCTGTCTGTGTGCCGGCGCCTTATCTGGCGCAAGTGCAGGCCGCGATGGCCGGTTCGGCCGTGGCGCTGGGTGCGCAGGACATGTCCGCGCATGCTTCCGGTGCCTTCACCGGCGAGGTGTCTGCGGCGATGCTGCAGGAATTTGGTGTGCAATATGTCATTCTGGGTCACTCCGAGCGTCGCGCCTATCATGGCGAGAGCGATGCAGCGGTGGCGGCCAAGACGGTAGCAGCATTGAAGGCTGGCCTGGTGCCGGTGGTTTGCGTGGGCGAAACGCTGGAACAGCGCGAAGCCGGCCAGACCAACGAAATCGTGGGTGGCCAGCTCGACGTCGTACTCGCGGCGCTGAGCGTGGAAGAAGCGGCCCGCATCGTGGTGGCCTACGAACCGGTCTGGGCGATCGGCACCGGCAAGACTGCCACGCCGGAAATGGCCCAGGAAGTGCATGCGATGCTGCGTGCGCGTCTCGGCGCCAAGAGTGCGGAAGCGGCGGCCAAGGTGCGCGTCCTGTACGGCGGCAGCATGAAGCCGGACAACGCCGAGCAATTGCTGGCCATGGCCGACATCGATGGCGGCCTGATTGGCGGCGCGGCATTGAAGGCGGCAGATTTTCTGGCCATCATCAAGGCAGCGGCCTGAAGTGAAGTAAGGGGTTTGTCAGTTGCGGAAGCGATACTTTGACGCAGATGCAGCAGGCGATTGAAACATCAAGAGTGGACTTGTTTAAATGAATACTTTGTTTTTGGTAGTGGTTGTAGTTCAGGTGCTGGCAGCGCTGGCGATCATCGGTCTGGTGTTGCTGCAGCACGGCAAGGGCGCTGACATGGGTGCGGCCTTTGGCTCCGGCGCGTCGGGCAGTCTTTTCGGTGCGACCGGCTCGTCGAACTTCCTGTCGAAGTCGACCGCGGTGGCTGCCGGCATCTTCTTCGTGGCAACCCTGGGCTTGACCTTCATCGGCAATCATCACACTGCACAAAGCGGCAGCGTGATGGATAATCTGCAGGCGCCGGCCGTTCCTGCGCAGCAAGCTGCACCGGCTGCACCTGCTGCGCCGACCGAGGCTGCGAAGCCGGGCGACCAGTCGAACCAGATTCCGAAATAAGCCTTTGCGGATACTGAAATAATCGAAGAATAAAGTAGGAAGAATCTTTCTTTTTCGCTGATTGTGCATTGAACAAGAGTAACAAATGAAGGTACAATAGCTGCTTCAAGCCGACGTGGTGAAATTGGTAGACACGCTATCTTGAGGGGGTAGTGGCGAAAGCTGTACGAGTTCGAGTCTCGTCGTCGGCACCATAGAAATGAAATGAAAAGCCAGCGAAGGTCCTAGTGCCTGAGCTGGCTTTTTGTCGAGGAAGTTTCTGATTGATATTGAGAATCATTCCCATCGATAAACCAACGCATAGCGGCCAATCGTGAACCTCGAAAATTACTTCCCAGTCCTCCTGTTTATTCTTGTCGGCATCGGTGTCGGTGTCGCTCCCCAGCTCCTCGGTCGTCTTCTTGGTCCGCACAAGCCGGACGCTCAAAAAACTTCTCCTTACGAATGCGGTTTCGAAGCATTCGAAGATGCGCGCATGAAGTTCGATGTGCGCTACTACCTGATCGCCATCCTGTTCATCCTGTTTGATCTGGAAACCGCCTTCTTCTTCCCTTGGGGCGTGTCCATGCGTGAGCTGGGCTGGCAAGGTTTCGTCACGATGATGGTCTTCATCGCTGAATTTGTTGTCGGATTTTGGTACATCTGGAAAAAGGGTGCCCTGGATTGGGAGTAAGCCATGTCTATTGAAGGCGTATTGAATGAGGGGTTTGTTACCACCTCGCTGGATAAGGTAATCAACTGGACCCGTACCGGATCCCTGTGGCCCATGACCTTTGGTCTGGCGTGCTGCGCGGTTGAAATGATGCACGTCGGTGCGTCGCGTTACGACCTGGACCGCTTCGGTGCGGTGTTCCGTCCGTCGCCGCGCCAGTCCGACCTGATGATCGTGGCCGGCACCCTGTGCAACAAGATGGCGCCGGCGCTGCGCAAGGTCTACGACCAGATGCCGGAACCGCGCTGGGTGATCTCCATGGGCTCCTGTGCCAATGGTGGCGGCTATTACCACTATTCGTATTCGGTGGTGCGTGGCTGCGATCGCATCGTGCCGGTCGATGTGTATGTGCCGGGTTGCCCGCCGACGGCGGAAGCGCTGCTGTATGGCGTGATCCAGCTGCAGAACAAGATCAAGCGCACCAACACCATCGCGCGCTAAGAGGGCAGTATGACGACAAAATTGGAAACTCTCGAAGCCGCCCTGCGTAATGCGCTTGGAGGGTATCTTCAGAACCTGACCGTGGCCCTCGGTGAAGTCACCGTGGTGGTCAAGGCCGCTGACTACCTGTCGGCCATGCGCGTGCTGCGCGACCATGCCGACACCCGTTTCGAACAATTGCTGGACCTGTGCGGCGTGGATTATTCGACCTATGGCGATGGTGCCTGGGACGGTCCGCGCTTTGCCGTGGTGTCGCACCTGATGTCGATCTCGCACAACTGGCGTGTGCGTGTGCGCGTGTTCGCGCCGGATGACGACCTGCCCATCGTGGCCTCGGTCGATCCGATCTGGAATTCGGCTGGCTGGTACGAGCGTGAAGCGTTCGACTTCTACGGCATCCTCTTCGATGGCCACCCCGACCTGCGCCGCATCCTGACCGACTATGGCTTCATTGGTCACCCCTTCCGCAAGGACTTCCCGGTGTCCGGCTATGTCGAAATGCGTTACGACGCCGAACAGAAACGCGTCATCTATCAACCCGTAACGATCGAGCCGCGCGAAATCACCCCGCGCATCATTCGTGAAGAAAACTACGGGATCAAATAATGGCAGAGATCAAAAACTATACGCTGAACTTCGGTCCCCAGCACCCGGCCGCGCACGGCGTGTTGCGTCTGGTGCTGGAGCTGGATGGTGAAGTCATTCAGCGCGCCGACCCCCACATCGGCCTGCTGCACCGTGGTACCGAAAAGCTGGCCGAACAGAAGACCTTCCTGCAATCCGTGCCTTACATGGATCGCCTGGACTACGTCTCGATGATGAGCAACGAGCACGGTTACGTGCTGGCCATCGAGCGCCTGCTGGGTCTGGAAGTGCCGCTGCGCGCGCAGTACATCCGCGTGATGTTCGACGAAATCACCCGCCTGCTGAACCACCTGATGTGGATCGGCGCGCACGCGCTGGACGTGGGCGCCATGGGCGTGCTGCTGTATGCCTTCCGTGAGCGTGAAGACCTGTTCGACTGCTACGAAGCCGTCTCCGGCGCCCGCATGCACGCGGCTTACTACCGTCCGGGCGGCGTCTACCGCGACCTGCCGGACAGCATGCCGCAGTACAAGGCGTCCATCGTGCGCAACGAGAAGGCCATCCGCGAACTGAACGAAAATCGCCAGGGTTCGCTGCTGGACTTCATCGAAGACTTCACCAATCGTTTCCCGACCTATGTCGACGAATACGAAACCCTGCTGACCGACAACCGTATCTGGAAGCAGCGTCTGGTCGGCGTCGGCGTGGTCTCGCCGGAACGTGCATTGCAGATGGGCTTCACCGGTCCGATGCTGCGTGGCTCGGGCATCGCCTGGGACCTGCGCAAGAAGCAGCCGTATGAAGTGTATGACCTGCTGGACTTCGATATCCCCATCGGCAAGAACGGCGACTGCTACGACCGTTACCTGGTGCGCGTGGCCGAAATGCGCCAGTCCAACCGCATCATCAAGCAATGTGTGGAGTGGCTGCGCAACAATCCGGGTCCGGTCATTACCGACAACCACAAGATCGCGCCTCCCAAACGTGCGGACATGAAGTCCAACATGGAAGACCTGATCCACCACTTCAAGCTGTTCACCGAAGGCTTCCGTGTGCCTGCCGGCGAAGCGTATGCTGCGGTCGAGCATCCCAAGGGTGAATTCGGTATCTATCTGGTCTCCGACGGTGCCAACAAGCCGTACCGCCTGAAGATCCGTGCCCCGGGCTTTGCCCACCTGCAAGCCCTGAACGAAATGGCCAAGGGCCACATGATTGCCGATGCGGTCACCATCATTGGTACGCAAGACATCGTGTTCGGGGAAATCGACCGATAAGTCGAAGTGTAAGAGTCAAGGCGGGCTTCTCAGGAAGCCCGTCAAGTTTGGGGAATATCCAATAACCGCGCAGTACTGATGCGCATGGATGGCCAACGATATGCTGTTAAGTCAAGAAGCCCTTAAGAAAATCGATCGCGAACTCGCGAAATACCCGGCGGACCAGCGCCAGTCTGCGGTCATGTCCGCGCTGCGCATCGCCCAGGTGGAACATGGCTGGCTGCCGGCCGAGCTGCAGCAGGAAATTGCCGACTACATCGGCATGCCCGCCGTGGCCGTGCAGGAAGTCGCGACCTTCTACAACATGTTCAACACCAGCCCGG
This sequence comes from Herbaspirillum sp. Her4, assembly GCF_057961335.1. Lineage (NCBI taxonomy): Bacteria > Pseudomonadati > Pseudomonadota > Betaproteobacteria > Burkholderiales > Oxalobacteraceae > Herbaspirillum > Herbaspirillum sp. Her4. The sequence goes on from NZ_CM176330.1 coordinate 3,113,538, forward strand.
TGGGCAAGCACAAGATCACCGTGTGCACCAACCTGCCGTGTCTGCTGTCGGGTGGCGAGCGTGCTGCCCATCACCTGAAGCACAAGCTGGGCATCGATTATCGCGAAACCACGGCCGACGGCCAGTTCACGCTGATGGAAGGCGAATGCATGGGCGCTTGCGGCGACGCACCGGTCATGCTGGTCAACAACCATCAAATGTGCAGCTGGATGTCCAACGAAAAGATCGACGCGCTGCTGGAGGAACTGAAGAAATGACCTGCCTGCACGACCGCCACATCAAACCGCTGATCCTCGCCGACCTGAATGGCGAGAACTGGCATCTCGAGGATTACGTCAAGCGCGGCGGCTACGATTCGCTCAAGCGCATCCTCAACGAGAAGATCACTCCGGAACAAGTCATCGCCGACCTCAAGGCCTCGGGCCTGCGTGGCCGCGGCGGTGCGGGTTTCCCGACCGGCCTGAAGTGGAGCTTCATGCCGCGCCAGTTCCCGGGCCAGAAATACCTCGTGTGCAATACAGATGAAGGTGAGCCGGGCACTTTCAAGGACCGTGACATCATTCGTTACAATCCGCACGCATTGATCGAAGGCATGATCATCGGCGGCTACGCAATGGGCATCACGGTCGGCTACAACTACATCCACGGTGAAATCTTCGCCGAGTACGAGCGTTTCGAAGAAGCCCTGGAAGAAGCCCGTGCGGCCGGCTTCCTGGGTGACAACATCCTCGGTACCGGTTTCAGCTTCCAGCTGCATGCGCACCACGGTTATGGCGCCTACATCTGCGGCGAAGAAACCGCACTGCTGGAGTCGCTGGAAGGCAAGAAGGGCCAGCCGCGCTTCAAGCCGCCGTTCCCGGCCAGCTTCGGCCTGTACGGCAAGCCGACCACCATCAACAACACCGAGACCTTTGCGGCCGTGCCTTTCATCTTCAAGGTGGGCCCGCAGGCCTACGCCGAGATGGGCAAGCCCAACAACGGCGGTACCAAGATCTTCTCGATCTCGGGCGACGTCGAGCGTCCGGGCAACTACGAGATCCCGCTGGGCACGCCGTTCTCCACCCTGCTGGAACTGGCCGGTGGCATGCGCGGCGGCAAGAAGATCAAGGCCGTCATCCCGGGTGGTTCGTCCGCACCGGTGATCCGTGGCGACGTCATGATGGACACCACCATGGACTACGATGCCATCGCCAAGGCCGGCTCGATGCTGGGTTCGGGCGCGGTGATCGTGATGGACGAGACGCGTTGCATGGTCAAGTCGCTGCTGCGCCTGTCCTACTTCTACTATGAAGAATCCTGCGGCCAGTGCACACCGTGCCGCGAAGGCACCGGGTGGATGTACCGCATGGTGGAGCGTATCGAAAACGGTCACGGCAAGATGGAAGATCTGGACGTACTGAACTCGGTAGCCGACAACATCCAGGGTCGCACCATCTGTGCGCTCGGTGATGCAGCGGCGATGCCGGTACGCGCGTTCGTGAAGAATTTCCGCGAAGAGTTCGAATACCACATCGAGCACAAACACTGCCTGGTTCCGGCTTACATCTGAACAAGGCAGGGGATGCTGGCGGGATGCGATAAGCCTTCCGTCGGTATCGTTGGCAAAGAATATTTAGCTTGGGCAAACAGCCATGGTTGAAATCGAAATAGACGGCAAGAAGGTTGAAGTGCAAGAAGGCAGCATGGTCATGGACGCTGCCAACAAGATCGGCACGTACATCCCTCACTTCTGCTATCACAAGAAACTGTCCATCGCGGCCAACTGCCGCATGTGCCTGGTCGAGGTTGAAAAGGCCCCGAAGCCGCTGCCTGCCTGCGCCACGCCGGTCAACAACGGCATGATCGTGCGCACCGCCAGCGACAAGGCGGTCAAGGCCCAGAAGGGCGTGATGGAATTCCTCCTGATCAACCACCCGCTGGATTGCCCTATCTGCGACCAGGGCGGTGAGTGCCAGCTGCAGGATCTGGCCGTCGGTTACGGCGGTTCCTCCTCGCGCTACCAGGAAGAAAAGCGCGTCGTGGAGCCCAAGGACGTCGGTCCGCTGATCTCCATGAAGGAAATGAACCGCTGCATCCACTGCACCCGCTGCGTGCGCTTCGGCCAGGAAGTGGCCGGCGTGATGGAGCTGGGCATGCTGGGTCGCGGTGAGCATTCCGAGATCACCACCTTCGTCGGCAAGACCGTGGACTCCGAACTGTCGGGCAACATGATCGACCTGTGCCCGGTCGGTGCGTTGACCTCCAAGCCGTTCCGCTACAGCGCCCGTACCTGGGAACTGTCGCGCCGCAAGTCGGTGAGCCCGCACGACAGCGTTGGTGCCAACCTGATCGTCCAGGTCAAGAATGGCAAGGTCATGCGCGTGCTGCCCTTCGAAAACGAAGAAGTCAACGAGTGCTGGATCTCCGACAAGGACCGTTTCGCCTACGAAGCGCTGGACAGCGAACAACGCCTGACCAAGCCGATGTTGAAGCAAGACGGCAAGTGGCAGGAAGTGGACTGGCAGACCGCGCTGGAATACGTCGCCCATGGCCTGCGCAACATCCGTCACGAGCACGGTGCTGATTCCATCGCCGCGCTGGCTACCCCGTACTCCACGCTGGAAGAACTGAGCCTGCTGCAGAAGCTGGTGCGCGGTGTCGGTTCGGATAACGTCGATTTCCGCCTGCGCCAGTCCGACTTCGGCCTGGATGGCCAGATCAAGCCGTGGCTGGGCATGTCCATCGTCGAATTCTCGCAGCTGAACCGCGTCTTCGTGATCGGTTCCTTCCTGCGCAAGGATCATCCGCTGCTGTCGGCCCGCCTGCGCCAGTCCGCCAAGAGCGGTGCCAAGGTCAGCGTGCTGCACGCCACCGACGACGATCTGCTCATGCCGATCGCCAACAAGATCATCGCCGCTCCCTCGGCATGGCTGTCCGCCCTGGCCGAAGTGGCCGTGGCCGTGGCTGAAGCCAAGGGTGTGGCTGCTCCTGCCGCCTACGCTGGCGTGGTGGCATCGGACGCTGCCAAGGCAACCGCTGCCAGCCTGCTGTCGGGTGAAGGCCGTGGCGTCTTCCTCGGCAACGCCGCCGTCCAGCATCCGCAAGCTGCGCAACTGCATGCCGCCGCACAGTGGATCGCCGAACAGACCGGTGCCAAGCTGGGTGTGCTGACCGATGGTGGCAACGCCGTCGGTGGCTACCTGGCCAACGCCGTGCCGACCCCGGGCAAGGGCGCGAACGCCGCTGCCGCATTCGCACAGCCGCGCAAGGCTTACCTGTTGCTCAACGCCGAGCCGGAACTGGACAGCTACGATCCGCAAGCTGCGCGTGCCGCCCTGAACCAGGCCGAGATGGTCGTGGTGATGTCGGCCTACCAGCACGGTGCCGACTACGCCGACGTGCTGCTGCCGATCGCGCCCTTCACCGAAACCGCCGGCACCTTCGTCAATGCCGAAGGCCGTGCGCAAAGCTTCAACGGTACCGTCAAGCCGGCCGGCGATGCGCGTCCGGGCTGGAAGGTCCTGCGCGTGCTGGGCAACCTGCTGGAACTGGAAAACTTCGATTACGAAACCGCCGAATCCATCCGCGACGAGCTGCTGGGCAAAGAAACCGACCTGTCGGCGCGCCTGAACAACATTGCCAGCGTACAAGCGCAGGCTGTGCAAGCCGCCGCCGGTGGTGTCGAGCGCGTGGCCGATGTGCCCATCTACTTCGCCGACGCCATCGCACGCCGTTCGCCGCCGCTCTTGGAAACCCGCGACGGCCAGGCTCCGAAGGCATGGCTGTCGGCTACCCTGGCCGCCAAGCTGGGTGTGGCTGAAGGCGACAAGGTCAACGTCAAGCAAGGCTCGGGCAGCGCTGCGCTGACCGCCGCCATCGATAAGAAACTGCCGGAAAACGTGGTTCGCGTCGCTGCTGCGCACGCCTCCACCGCTGCACTGGGCGGCATGTTTGGCGCAATCGTCGTGGAGAAAGCGTAAAAATGGATCACCTGATCGCCCAAATCAACAATGTGGGACCGGCGCTGCTGGGTCCGACCCTGTTCACGCTGGTGTGGACTCTGGTCAAGATCCTGGTGGTGATGGTGCCGCTGCTGGTGTGCGTGGCCTACATGACCTACTGGGAGCGCAAGCTGATCGGCTGGATGCACGTGCGTCTGGGCCCGAACCGTGTGGGTCCCGCCGGTCTGCTGCAGCCCATCGCTGACGCCGTCAAGCTGATCTTCAAGGAAATCTCGACGCCGTCCAAGGCCAACAAGGCGCTGTTCTACCTGGCGCCGGTGATGACCATCATGCCGGCGCTGGCCGCCTGGGCGGTGGTGCCGTTCTCGCCGGAACACGTGCTGGCCAACGTCAACGCCGGCCTGCTGTATCTGATGGCCATTACCTCGATGGAAGTCTACGGCATCATCATCGCCGGCTGGGCCTCGAACTCGAAGTACGCCTTCCTGGGTGCGATGCGCGCTTCGGCACAGATGGTGTCCTACGAAATCTCGATGGGCTTCTGCCTGGTGGTGGTGCTGATGGTCACCGGCAGCCTGAACATGACCGACATCGTGCTGGCCCAGACCAAGGGGCAGTTCGCCGGCATGGGCCTGAACTTCCTGTCCTGGAACTGGCTGCCGCTGCTGCCGATCTTCGTGATCTACTTCGTCTCCGGCGTGGCCGAGACCAACCGCCACCCGTTCGACGTGGTGGAAGGTGAATCCGAAATCGTGGCCGGTCACATGATCGAATACTCGGGCATGTCCTTCGCCATGTTCTTCCTGGCCGAATACGCCGCGATGATCCTGATCTCGATCCTGACCGCACTGCTGTTCTTCGGCGGCTGGTCGGCTCCGGTGTCCGCGCTGGACTTCATCCCGGGCTGGATCTGGCTGGGCTTGAAGACCTTCTTCTTCCTGTCGCTGTACGTGTGGATCCGCGCATCGTTCCCGCGCTACCGCTATGACCAGATCATGCGTCTGGGCTGGAAAGTGTTCATCCCGCTGACCCTGGTCTGGCTGGTGGTCGTGGCGATCTGGATCCAGTCGCCCTGGAATATCTGGAAATAAGTTGGAAGGCTGAGGCTAAAAATGGAAGCTATTAAGGATTTTTTCGGCAGCCTGATGCTCCGCGAACTGTTCAAGGGCCTGGCCCTGACCGGTCGCTACCTGTTCAAGCGCAAGATCACCGTGCAGTTCCCCGAGGAAAAGACGCCGATGTCCCCGCGTTTCCGCGGCCTGCACGCGCTGCGCCGTTATCCCAACGGTGAAGAACGCTGCATCGCTTGCAAGCTGTGCGAAGCGGTCTGCCCGGCGATGGCCATCACCATCGAATCCGAGCAGCGTGACGACGGAACCCGTCGCACCAGCCGCTACGACATCGACCTGACCAAGTGCATCTTCTGCGGTTTCTGCGAAGAGTCCTGCCCGGTCGACTCGATCGTCGAAACGCACATCCTGGAATACCACGGTGAAAAGCGGGGCGACCTGTACTACACCAAGGAAATGCTGCTGGCAGTGGGCGACCGTTACGAAAACGAAATCGCGGCTGCACGTGCGGCCGACGCCGCCTACCGTTGATCGGTGCTGCCGGGTGGCCCTGCGAAATACGGGGCAGCCGGGCAGGGTGGTCCAGGGCTTGCGGCAAGGTGTCGGATGTATTGCGATGGGGTGGCCTGCTGTGCGGTCCCCGTGCTGATTGGATGAACCAACTTCTGGTTGATTATGGAATTTAAAACTGTCTTGTTCTACGTGTTCGCGGTGCTGGTGGTAATCGCCGCCGTTCGCGTCATCACGGCCCGCAACCCGGTGCATGCGGCGCTGTTCCTGGTGCTGTCCTTCTTCTCGGCAGCGGGCCTCTGGATGCTGCTCAAGGCCGAGTTCCTGGCCATCGTGCTGGTGCTGGTCTATGTCGGCGCGGTGATGGTGCTGTTCCTGTTCGTGGTGATGATGCTCGATATCAACATGGACAAGCTGCGCGAAGGCTTCTGGGGCTACTTCCCGCTGGCGGCCACCATCGGCGTGATCATCGTGCTGGAAATGGCAGCCGTGCTGCTCAACAGCTTCTGGGTCTACGAATCGCAGGTGCCGGCCGTCTCCGACACGCTGGGCCAGACCAAGCCGCTGGGCAAGCTGATCTTCACCGAATACGTCTACGCCTTTGAAGTGGCGGCCGTGATCCTGCTGGTGGCCATCGTCGCCGCCGTGGCACTGACCCTGCGCAAGCGCAAGGACAGCAAGTACTTCGATCCGGCCCAGGCCGTCAAGGTCAAGGCATCGGACCGCGTGCGCCTGGTCAGCATGAAGGCCGAATCCACCCGCAATGCACCCGCAGCCGACGCTGCCGCTGCAGCGGCCGACAAGCCGGCCGCCGGTCAACAATCTTAAGAAGGGCGCACAAGAATCATGGCAATCACGCTCTCCCACTACCTGATCATCGGCGCGATCCTGTTCGCGATCTCGATCGTCGGCATTTTCCTGAACCGCAAGAACGTCATCGTCCTGCTGATGGCCATCGAACTGATGCTGCTTGCGGTCAACATGAACTTCATTGCTTTCTCGCATTACCTCGGTGACGCGGGCGGACAGATCTTCGTGTTCTTCATCCTGACCGTGGCTGCGGCTGAGTCCGCCATCGGTCTGGCGATTCTGGTGGTGCTGTTCCGTAACCTGGATACCATCAACGTGGAAGACCTCGACAGCCTCAAGGGCTGAGTCGGCATCCGCAGCGTCCTGTTTTTGCGTTCTGGTTTGAATTTCATTTAAAGATGGGAGGCCCCCTTGCAGCAGCGCTGCGGGCGGGGCAGCCAATAAGCGATAAGGTTCATCATGGCTGGGCAACTTAACCCACATCTTCTTCTTGCTGTACCCCTGGCGCCGCTGGCAGGCTCGGCCATCGCCGGTCTGCTGGGTACCAAATTCTTCGGCAACGTGGTTGGCCGCAAGGTGTCGCATACCGCGACCATCCTGGGCGTGCTGATCGCCGCCATCATCTCCATCCAGACCCTGCTCGCAGTGCTGGACGGCGCGACCTACAACGGTACGCTGTACAACTGGATGACGGTGGCCGGCCTCAAGCTGGAGATCGGCTTCATGGTCGACAGCCTGACCGCGATGATGATGTGCGTGGTGACCTTCGTGTCCCTGATGGTGCACATCTACACCATCGGCTACATGGCCGAAGATGAAGGCTACAACCGCTTCTTCTCCTACATCTCGCTGTTCACCTTCTCCATGCTCATGCTGGTCATGAGCAACAACTTCCTGCAGCTGTTCTTCGGCTGGGAAGCGGTGGGCCTGGTGTCCTACCTGCTGATCGGTTTCTGGTACACCCGCCCGACCGCCATCAAGGCCAACATGAAGGCCTTCCTGGTCAACCGCGTGGGTGACTTCGGCTTCATCCTGGGTATCGGCCTGCTGCTGGCCTACGCCGGTTCGATGAACTACACCGAAGTCTTCGACAAGCGCGCCGAGCTGGCCCAGCTGACCCTGCCGGGTACCGACTGGATGCTGCTGACCGTGGCATGTATCTGCCTGTTCGTGGGTGCCATGGGCAAGTCGGCCCAGTTCCCGCTGCACGTCTGGCTGCCGGACTCGATGGAAGGCCCGACCCCGATTTCCGCGCTGATCCACGCCGCCACCATGGTGACGGCCGGTATCTTCATGGTGACCCGCATGTCGCCGCTGTTCGAACTGTCCGACACGGCGCTGTCCTTCATCCTGGTGATCGGTGCCATCACGGCGCTGTTCATGGGCTTCCTGGGCACCATGCAGAACGACATCAAGCGCGTGGTCGCTTACTCCACTCTGTCGCAGCTGGGTTACATGACCGTGGCACTGGGTGCGTCGGCCTACTCGGTGGCCGTGTTCCACCTGATGACCCACGCCTTCTTCAAGGCACTGCTGTTTCTGGGTGCCGGTTCGGTCATCATCGGCATGCACCACGACCAGGACATGCGCAACATGGGCGGCCTGCGCAAGTACATGCCCATCACCTGGATCACTTCGCTGCTGGGTTCGCTGGCGCTGATCGGCACCCCGTTCTTCTCGGGCTTCTACTCCAAGGATTCGATCATCGAAGCCGCGGCCGAGTCGCACCTGGCCGGTTCGGGCTTCGCGTATTTCGCCGTGCTGGCCAGCGTCTTCGTGACGGCCTTCTACTCCTTCCGCATGTATTTCATGGTCTTCCATGGCAAGGAGCGTTTCGGCCAAGCGCACGGCCATGACGATCACCACGCTCCGGCTGCGGCCCACGGCGTGCATGACGACCATGCGCACGATGCCCACGACGATCACGGCCACGATGAGCATCATCACGGCCTGGCCCCGGGTCAGAAGCCGCACGAGTCGCCGCTGGTGGTGACCCTGCCGCTGATCCTGCTGGCCATTCCCTCGGTCATCGTCGGTTTCTTCGCGATCTCGCCGATGCTGTATGGCGACTTCTTCAAGGGCGTGATCTTCTTCGGTGAAAATCACAAGGTCATGGAAGAACTGGCCCACGAATACCACGGCCCGGTGGCCATGGTGCTGCACGCCTTCACCAGCGCGCCGCTGTGGCTGGCTATCGCCGGTGTGGTCGTGGCGTACTACTGCTACATGATCAACCCGCGCGTGCCGGCCTGGTTCAAGGAAAAGTTCAGCATCATCTACACCATCCTGGACAACAAGTACTACATGGACAAGTTCAACGAAGTCGTCTTCGCCGGCGGTGCCCGCCTGCTGGGCAGCGGACTGTCCACCGTGGGCGACCGTGGCATCATCGACGGCCTGTTCGTCAACGGCAGCGCCAAGGTCGTCGGCTGGTTCTCGAAATTCACGCGTCTCTGGCAGTCCGGTTACATCTATCACTATGCGTTCGTGATGATCATCGGGGTGCTGGGTTTCCTGGTGTGGTTCATGCCGTTCCCGTTCGCCAAATAAGCTGTCCGAGTAAATAACAACCATGATGCAGTCAACATTTCCCATCTTGAGCCTCGCGATCTGGGTACCGATCGTCTTCGGCATCCTCGTCCTGGCACTGGGCCGCGACAGCAATCCGGGCCTGACCCGCTGGCTGGCGCTGTTCGGGTCGCTGGTCGGCCTGGTCGTTACTTTCCCGCTGATCCAGCACTTCGATCCGCTGGCGCACGGTTACCAGTTCGTCGAAAAGACGCCCTGGATCGACCGCTTCAGCATCAGCTACTTCCTCGGGCTGGACGGCATCTCGCTGTGGTTCGTGCCGCTGACCGCCTTCATCACGGTCATCGTGGTGCTGGCCGGCTGGGTGGTGATCCAGAAGCGCGTGGCCCAGTACATGGGTGCCTTCCTGATCCTCTCCGGCATCATGATCGGCGTGTTCTCCTCGCTGGATGCGATGCTGTTCTACGCCTTCTTCGAAGCGACCCTGATCCCGATGTTCATCATCGTGGGCGTCTGGGGCGGCGACAACCGCGTGTATGCAGCCTTCAAGCTGTTCCTGTACACGCTGCTGGGTTCGCTGCTGATGCTCATCGCCCTGATCTACCTGTACTACGTGTCGGGCGGCAGCTTCGAGATCCCGACCTGGCATCAGGTGCCGCTGTCGATGATGGAACAGAAGATCCTGTTCTTCGCCTTCCTGGCCGCTTTCGCGGTGAAGGTGCCGATGTGGCCGGTGCACACCTGGCTGCCTGACGCCCACGTGCAGGCACCGACCGGTGGCTCCATCGTGTTGGCTGCCATCATGCTGAAGCTGGGTGCCTACGGTTTCCTGCGCTTCTCGCTGCCAATCCTGCCGGACGCCAGCCATGCGCTGTCGGGTTTCATGATCTTCCTGTCACTGGTGGCCGTGATCTACATCGGTCTGGTGGCCCTGGTCCAGCAGGATATGAAGAAACTGGTCGCCTACTCGTCGATCGCCCACATGGGCTTCGTCACCCTGGGCTTCTTCATGTTCAACGACATGGCAGTGCAGGGCGGTATCGTGCAGATGATCTCGCACGGTTTCGTCTCCGGCGCGATGTTCATGTGTATCGGCGTGCTGTATGACCAGATGCACACCCGTGAGATTTCGCAGTACGGCGGTGTGGTCAACAAGATGCCGCGCTTCGCCTTCTTCTTCATCCTGTTCTCGCTGGCCAACTGCGGCCTGCCGGCCACTTCCGGTTTCGTCGGCGAATTCATGGTGATCCTGGGTGCAGTGAAGTTCAATTTCTGGATTGGCCTGCTGGCTGCTACCGCCCTGATCCTGGGCGCGGCGTACTCGCTGTGGCTGGCCAAGCGCGTGATCTTCGGTGCCGTGACCAACCATCACGTGGCTGAACTGGTGGATGTGAATGGCCGCGAGTTCTTCATCCTGGGCCTGCTGGCGATCGCTACCCTGGTCATGGGTATTTATCCCGGCATCATCACCGACAGCATCCAGACCTCGGTGACCGACCTGCTGAAGCACGTGGCGGTCTCCAAGATCAACTGATCTGCGCAGAAGAAGTGAAGGGCGGGGCGCTCGCGTCCCGCCGACAACCAAGCTGGGCAACAACGAGTAACGAGACGAGCCGGTGTGGCATTGCCGGTCGGGCGGCGCGATCAAGGTCGCGACACAAGCGGGCGTACACAAGCGGTAGTAACTAAATGAATAACATGAATCTGATCCCTGTCTATCCGGAAATATTTCTGCTGATCGCGACTTCCGCGATCCTGCTGATCGATATGTTCCTGCCGGAAAGCAAGCGCGTCATTACCTATCTGCTGTCCCTGGCAGCGATGGTGGTGTGTGCGGTACTGACCTTTGCCGACCTCAACACGGGCGCTACGGTCTACACGTTCAACAACATGTTCGTGTCCGATCCGCTGGCCAACCTGTTGAAGCTGTTCACCTACCTGGGGGTGGGCGTCACGCTCATCTACTCGCGCCAGTACAACACTGCTCGCGGCATCACCGGTGGTCCCCTGGGCGGCGAATATTACGCCCTGGCGCTGTTCGCGCTGCTGGGCCAGATGGTCATGATCTCCGGCAACAGCTTCCTGTCCATCTACCTGGGCCTGGAACTGATGTCGCTGTCGCTGTACGCCCTGGTGGCCCTGCGCCGTGACCACGCCGCTTCGACCGAAGCCGGCATGAAGTACTTCATCCTGGGTGCACTGGCCTCCGGTTTCCTGCTGTACGGCATGTCGATGCTCTATGGCGCGACCGGCGGTGCCCTGGAACTGAACGAAGTCTTCCGCGCCATCGTCTCCGGTACCGTTGACCGCACCCCGCTGGTGTTCGGCATCGTGTTCGTGGTGGCTGGCCTGGCCTTCAAGCTGGGTGCCGTGCCCTTCCACATGTGGGTGCCTGACGTCTACCAAGGTTCGCCCACCCCGGTGACCTTGCTGCTGGGTGCCGCACCGAAGCTGGCGACCTTCGCCATCACCTTCCGTCTGCTGGTCGAAGGCATGCTGCCGCTGGCCGTGGACTGGCAGCAGATGCTGATGGTGCTGGCCGTGCTGTCCATCATCCTGGGCAACGTCACCGCCATCGCACAGACCAACATCAAGCGCATGCTGGCCTACTCGACCATCTCGCACATGGGCTTCATGCTCTTGGGCATGCTGTCGGGCGTGGTGGACGGCAACCTGTTCTCGGCCGTCAACGCCTACAGCTCTTCGCTGTTCTACGCGGTGACCTATGTGATCACTACCCTGGGTTCCTTCGGCGTCATCATCCTGCTGTCGCGCTCGGGCTTCGAAGCTGACACCCTGGACGACTTCAAGGGCCTGAACCAGCGTAGCCCGTGGTTCGCCGCCGTGATGATGATCATGATGTTCTCGCTGGCCGGTATTCCCCCGCTGGTGGGCTTCTACGCCAAGCTGTCGGTGCTGCAGGCCGCCATGGCCACTGGCCAGATCTGGCTGCCGGTGCTGGCCGTGGTCTTCTCGCTGATCGGTGCCTTCTACTACATCCGCGTGGTCAAGGTGATGTATTTCGATGAGCCCACCGACACCAGCAAGATCGTCGCTACGCCTGAAATGCGTGTCGTGCTGAGCTTGAACGGTATCGCCGCCCTGGCCATCGGCCTGTGGCCGGGGCACCTGATGGATGCCTGCACCAACGCCATCGTCAGCACCCTGGCGACCTTCCTCAGCAAGGTCGTGGCGTAAGGAAACAGGGAAATGAACGTTTCCCTGTTCAGCTGGATCGTCATCCTGTTGGCCGCCGTGGCGGCCAATTTGCCTTTCTTCAACCAGCAATTGTTCGGCCTGATTCCGCTGAACAAGGACGCCGCCTGGGTCAAACCGATCTGGCTGCGGCTGCTGGAACTGGTGGTGCTGTATTTCCTGGTCGGCGTCGCTGCCCATCTGCTGGAAAGCGGCATCGGCAACGTCTTTTCGCAGGGCTGGGAATTCTATGCCATCACCGCTTGTCTGTTCCTGGTGCTGGCCTATCCTGGCTATGTGATGCGATACCTGCGCAAGCAGCACGCCTGAAGCAGCCTGCAAGAGGCGTCGGTCACTGACTGGCGCCTTTTTTCTTGGTGCGTGCCGGTCGGGCGCGGCCAGTCGTTTTTCTTCTCCAACCTCATCCCCTCGCACAACTCATGGACGCCCATCTCAAAGAGACGCAGAAAGACACTCGCCAGGTTTACGACGGCCATTTCCTCAAGGTCCAAAAGGACACCATCGTGCTCCCGGACGGCAAGGAAACCAGCCGCGAATACATCAAGCACCCCGGTGCAGTCACGGTGCTGCCACTGTTCGAGGACGGCAGCGTGTTGATGGAGCGCCAGTTCCGCTATCCGCTGCACCGGGTCTTCATCGAATTCCCGGCCGGGAAGATCGATCCGGGCGAGGATACGCTGGAGTGCGCCAAGCGCGAACTGAAGGAAGAGACCGGTTATACCGCCACAGAATGGCAATACGTGTGCACCATTCACAATGCCATCGCCTATTCGGATGAACATCTGGTGCTGTATCTGGCGCGTGGCTTGAAAGAGGGCGAGCGGGAGTTGGATGAAGGTGAATTCCTCGACATCTACAAGGCCCCGCTGGCCGAGCTGCTGGAACAGGTACGCAATGGCCAGATCACGGATGTGAAGACCGTGATCGGGGTGTTCTGGCTGGAGAAGATAATCAATGGCAGCTGGACCCCGCCCGAACGCCCGGCCGGCATCTGAGAACTGTGCTGACCCAACGAAAAAAGCCGCATCCCTGACAAGGATGCGGCTTTCGTTTTTGCGAGACAGGGAAGGGCGCTTACATGCCCGAGTAGTTCGGCCCGCCGCCGCCTTCCGGGGTGACCCACACGATATTCTGTGTCGGGTCCTTGATGTCGCAGGTCTTGCAGTGCACGCAGTTCTGCGCGTTGATCTGCAGGCGATCGGAATTGTCCTCGTTCTTGACGAATTCATACACCCCGGCCGGGCAGTAGCGCGATTCCGGGCCGGCGTACTTGGCCAGATTCACCTGCACCGGAACATTCTTGTCCTTCAGCGTCAGGTGCGCGGGCTGGTCTTCACCGTGGTTGGTATTGGAGATGAAGACCGAAGACAGGCGGTCAAAGGTCAGCTTGCCATCCGGCTTGGGATAGGCGATCGGCGCGAAGTCCGAAGCCGGGCGCAGGCATTCGTGGTCGGCGTGGGTATGGCGCAGCGTCCACGGCGCCTTGCCGCCGAAGAGCACCTGGTCTATGCCGACCAGCAGGGTACCGGTGATCAATCCCTTGCTCATCGACGGCTTGAAATTGCGTGCCTTGTGCAGTTCTTCCTTCAGCCAGGAAGCCTCGAAGGCGGCCGGGTAAGCCGCCAGCTCATCGGACTGGCGGTTCTCGCCCAGCGCCGCGAAGGCGGCATCTGCGGCCAGCATGCCGCTCTTGATGGCGGCATGGCTGCCCTTGATGCGCGAGGCATTGAGGAAGCCCGCATCGCAACCCAGCAGGGTGCCACCGGGGAAGACCAGCTTGGGCAGCGATTGCACGCCACCGGCCGTGATGGCACGTGCGCCGTAAGAGATGCGTTTGCCACCTTCGAAGAACTTGCGGATCTCCGGATGGGTCTTGTAGCGCTGGAATTCCTCGAAGGGCGAAAGATATGGATTCTGGTAGGCCAGTCCTACGACGTAGCCGACGGCGACCTGGTTGTTTTCCAGGTGATACAGGAAGGAGCCGCCATAGGTGTCATTGGCCAGCGGCCAGCCGGCGGTGTGAACCACCAGGCCGGGCTGGTGTACTTCGGGCTTCACTTCCCACAGTTCCTTGATACCGATGGCATAGGTCTGCGGGTCGCGGCCGGCATCGAGCTTGTACTTGGCGATCAGCTGCTTGCCCAGGTGGCCGCGCGCCCCTTCGGCGAAGAAGGTGTATTTCGCGTGCAGCTCCATGCCCAGCTGGAAGTCCCCGGTCGGTTCGCCTTCCTTGTTGATGCCCAGGTTTCCGGTGGCCACGCCCTTGACCGAGCCATCCTCGTGATACAGCACTTCGGCCGCCGGGAAGCCGGGGAAGATCTCCACGCCCAGCGCCTCGGCCTGCTGGCCCAGCCAGCGGGTGACGTTGGACAGCGAGATCACGTAGTTGCCATGGTTCTGGAAGCAGGTCGGCAGCAGCCAGTTGGGGGTCTTGTAGGCCTTGCTCTCGGAGAGGAACAGGAAACGGTCTTCGGTCACCGGTGTATTCAGGGGCGCGCCTTGTTCCTTCCAGTCGGGGATCAGTTCGGTCAATGCACGCGGGTCCATCACCGCGCCGGAGAGGATGTGGGCACCGACTTCGCTGCCTTTTTCCAGCACGCAGACCGAGACTTCCCGGTTCTGTTGCGCAGCCAGCTGCTTGAGGCGAATCGCTGCCGACAAACCAGCGGGCCCGCCGCCGATGACGACGACGTCATATTCCATCGATTCGCGAGGGCCGTATTGTGCGAGCAAGTCTTGAGAAGAAGTCATGGGTGTCCCGTGTTATGTGAACTGCCTGTTTTTCGAACGATCGTGCTATTGTTAAGTATTTTTCGAAGGAACGCTAGAGGGAATGGCGATTTCGCAGCCTTTTTATTCAGCATCCTTCGTTCATGTCTGAAACAATGCACACAAACTGAAGCCGGTGCCGGCGTCAATCGGTCTATCGCGCCGCGCTGGTTGGTTTCCGCAGGTGCCGTATTTTATGGGATTTTCAGGGCAGGTCTCATGCCGTATTCGGCGGATGTCATTACCGGCGCTCATGACCTCTGTAGGTCATGAACTTGTGCGGGCGAGCAACATGAATCGGTAATGACGCTGGAAATGCTGCAGCATGCGGGTCGCCATTGCGTCGCAAATGCGACAGCGGCCCCCTGCCGCGCATGAAAAAAATTTCAGTTATTGATGAATCAAACCGGGAAAGGACACACGATGAGCAGTCACGAAGCCGCCGCAAGCAAGCCCCTGTACGTCTCGCAGCAGCGCATCCGCTGGGGCGACATGGACGCCTTCGGCCACGTCAACAACACGCTCTATTTCCGCTTCATGGAGCAGTGCCGCATCGAGTGGCTGGAAGAGGTGTTCGGGCCCACCATCGCAGGCGAGGAGGGCCCGGTGATCGTCAATGCGCACTGCAATTTCCGTCGGCAGATGAAGTATCCCGCCAGCATCCTGGTGCAGATGGGCGCGGGGCACCTGGGGCGCACGAGTGTGGAAACTACGTATGTCATCCGCGACGCTGCCGATGAACAGATCATTTATGCTGACGGTGCCGCAAAAATCGTCTGGGTCGATTTCAAGAAAGAGAAATCCACTGCACTGCCTGAGAAGCTGCGACAGCTCCTGACAAGCCTGTAAGTTTGGCGCAAGGAAACTGGGACAGAATCGGCCCGACACTCCCGCTAGGATTCGCCACAGAGCGAAGGGGAGCGGAGAATTCGTTCACACGGAGCGGGTTCCAAAAGCGCTACGCCCGCTCGCGTGCTAGCCAACAATTACATTCTGGAGGATGACATGAGCTACAAGACCCAAGCCTTTGTTGCAGCTGCCCTGATGAGCCTGGCGCTCACTTCGCAGGCTGCGGATCCGATCAAGATCGGCGTTTCCGGCCCTTACACCGGTGGCTCTGCCCCGATGGGCGTGTCCATGCGTGATGGCGTCAAGCTGGCCGTGGCCGAGATCAATGCCGCTGGCGGCGTGCTGGGCCGGCAGATCCAGCTGGTCGAGCGCGACGATGAAGCCAAGAACGAACGCGGCGTGCAGATCGCCCAGGAACTGATCAACAAGGAAAAGGTGGTTGCCACCGTCGGCTTCATCAACACCGGCGTGGCCCTGGCCTCGCAGCGCTTCTACCAGGAAGCCAAGATCCCGGTGATCAACAACGTGGCGACCGGCACCGTGATCACCAAGCAGTTCGAGAAGGAAAAGGACAACTACATCTTCCGCACCTCGGCCGCTGACAAGATCCAGGCCAAGATGATCGCCGATGAAGCGGTCGACAAGCAGAAGTTCACCAAGGTCGCCATCCTGGCCGACTCCACCAACTACGGCCAGCTCGGCCGTGAAGACCTGGAAAAGGTGCTGGCCGACAAGAAGGTCACCCCGGTGGCCGTCGAAAAGTACAACATCAAGGATGTGGACATGACGGCCCAGCTGCTCAAGTCCAAGCAGGGCGGCGCACAAGCCGTGCTGACCTACGGTATCGGCCCGGAACTGGCGCAGATCGCCAACGGCATGGAAAAGCTGAACTGGCAAGTGCCCATCATCGGCAGCTGGCCGCTGTCGATGGGCAACTTCATCGACAACTCCGGCAAGAACGGCAATGGTGCCCGCATGCCGCAAACCTTCATTCAGGACGGCAACACGCCCAAGCGCAAGGCCTTCATCGAGGCTTACCAGAAGGCCTACAAGGTTGACCGCATGCCTTCGGCCGTCTCGGCTGCCCAGGGCTATGACTCCATCCTGCTGCTGGCCGCTGCCATCAAGCAGGCTGGCACCACTGATGGCGACAAGGTTCGCGCTGCGCTGGAAAACCTGAACACCAAGGTCGAAGGCGTGGTCACCACCTATGACAAGCCGTTCACCCATGACGATCACGAAGCCATCAAGCCTGGCATGGTCGTGATGGGCGAGGTCAAGAACGGCCGCGTCATCCTCGGCAAATAAGAATCGACTCGCTTCACTTCACGTAACGCAGTCGAAGAGGCCAGTCCTTGCGATCCGGGGGCTGGCCTTTTTCACACGATCTGTTGACGAATTTCTAACGGCGCCGGGGGCGGTCGCCGCGGGATCGTTGCAGCTCTACGCCGCCACCCGGCGGTAGCCGCTTCTTGGGAAATACAATGGACATCCTCTTACAACTGGTCTTCTCCGGGATCGCGCTCGGCATGATCTATGCCGTGATCGCCTTCGGTTACCAACTGACCTTTGCCACGTCCGGCACGCTCAATTTCGGCCAGGGCGAAGCCCTGATGCTGGGCGCGCTGGTCGGGCTCTCCGTGGTGGGCAACATCCACGGCGGGCCTTATCTCAACTACTGGCTGATGATCCCCATCGTGCTGGTCTTCGGTGCCCTGCAGGGCATGTTCGTGGAATGGATCGGCGTGCGTCCGGCCATCAAGATCAAGTCCGAATTCGGCTGGATCATGTCCACCATCGCGCTGGCCATCATCTTCAAGAACGTCGCCGAGAACATCTGGGGCAAGGACGACCTGCCGTTCCCGTCGCCCATCTCCGGCACGCCCTTCCAGGTCTTCGGTGCCAACGTGCAGCCGATGCAGGTGCTGGTGGTGATCGGTGCCTTGCTCATCATGGCGGCGGTCGAATTGTTCAATCGCAAGTCGATCTATGGCAAGGCCGTGGTGGCCACCTCCAACGACCGAGATGCGGCGGGCTTGATGGGCATCAATACCAGCATGGTGATCACTTTTTCATATGCCCTGTCTTCGGCCACGGCCGCCTTCGCTGGCGTGCTGGTGGCGCCGCTGACGCTGACCGGCGCCACCATGGGCGCGGCACTGGGGCTGAAAGCCTTCGCGGTGGCCATCATTGGCGGCCTGACTTCGGGCATGGGCGCCATCGTCGGCGGCCTGATCCTGGGCGTGGCCGAAACCGTGACCGGTTTCTATATCTCGACCGGCTACAAGGAAGTACCGGGACTGGTGCTGCTGCTGCTGGTGCTGGCGGTGAAACCTGCGGGCCTCTTCGGCAAAACTGCGATCAAGAAGGTCTGACACCATGAACAAGAAAATCCTGCTGCTGTCCTTGCTGGGCATCGCCGCGCTGGGCGGCATTCCCATGGTGGTGCACAACCCGTATTACCTGCACCTGATCGAAACCATCCTCATCTACGCCATCCTGCTGTTCGGGCTCGATATCGTGGTCGGCTACACCGGCCAGGTCTCGCTGGGCCATGCGGGCCTGTTCGGCATCGGCTCCTACGCGGCTGGCGTGCTGTTCTTCAAGCTGGGCCTGCCGATCTTCGTGACGATTCCGGCGGCCATTGCCGTGACTGCCGTCTTCGGTGCCATCCTGGCGCTGCCGGCGCTGCGCGTGACCGGTCCTTACCTGGCCATGGTGACGCTGGCCTTCGGGACCATCATCCAGATCCTGATCAACGAGATGACCTTCCTCACCGAAGGCCCGCTCGGGATCAAGGTCGCCAAGCCGATGATGGGTGGCGAGAAGATGAACGAAGTGCAGTTCTTCTACCTGGTGGCGATCCTGATGGTGATCTCCATGCTGGTGGTGCATCGCATCCTCAAGTCCAACCTGGGCCGTGCCTTCCAGGCGCTGCGCGACAGTCCGATCGCCTCGGACTGCATGGGCGTATCGGTGTATCGCTACAAGGTCTATGCCTTCATCATCAGCGCGGCGCTGGCCGGTTTGTCGGGCGCTTTGTATGCGTATTCGGAAGAGTACATCTCGCCCAATACCTACAACTTCGAACTGACCATCCTGTTCCTGCTGGCGGTGATCATGGGGGGCCGCAAGTCGCGCATCGGCTCGCTGATCGGCGCGTTGATCGTGGTGATGCTGCCCAGCCTGCTGTCTGACATCGCCCTGTTCCGCCAGATCGCTACCGTATTGGCCGTGATCGTGGTGATCGGCGCCGGCGTGCAGCTGGCCAAGGGGACCAAGACCGCCCGCGGCATCGCGGTGCCGGTGGTGGCGACCATCGCCATGGCCGCCTTCTCATACAAGCTGGAAAACATCACCGATTGGCGCCTGACCATCTTCGGTTTGATGACGCTGTTCGTCGTGTATTACCTGCAGGACGGCATCGTCGGCTTCTGCCGCAGCCTGTTCGGCCGCATGCTAAGCAAGCACGTGCCCGTGGCCCAACAGATCGCCGGTGACAAGGAGCGCGCCGTCATCACCACCGACTCCGTCAAGGACGAGGGCGCAACGCTGCTGAAGGTCAACCAGATCCTGATGCAGTTCGGTGGCCTGAAGGCCTTGAACCGGGTTGACCTGGATGTGCGCAAAGGCAGCGTGCACGGCCTGATCGGCCCGAACGGCTCGGGCAAGAGCACCATGATGAACGTGTTGACCGGCATCTATCGTCCTACCGATGGCGTGGTGGAATACGACGGTCGCCCGATCTCCGGCAATACGCCTTCGACCATCGCCCTGGGCGGCGTGGCGCGCACTTTCCAGAACGTGCAGCTGTTCGGTGAAATGACGGCCACTGAAAACGTGCTGGTCGGCCTGCACCACACCTTCAACAGCAACGTGGTCGACGTGATGGTCAATACGCCGCGCTACGTGCGCGAAGAGCAGGCCGCACGGGAACGCGCCGCTGCGATCCTGGAATTTGTCGGCTTGGCCAACCTGGCCAACGAGGAGGCGCGCAACCTGCCCTACGGCAAGCAGCGCCTGCTGGAGATCGGCCGTGCGCTGGGCCTGAACCCCAGCCTGCTGCTGCTCGATGAACCGGCCGCCGGCCTGACGGCGCCGGACATCAAGGAGCTCGTCGCCATCATCCGCAAGATCCGCGAAGCCGGCATCACCATCATCCTGATCGAACACCACATGGACGTGGTCATGTCGATCTGCGATACCGTCACCGTGCTCGACTTCGGCCAGAAGATCGCCGAAGGCAAGCCGGCCCAGGTCCAGGCTGACCCCAAGGTCATCGAAGCCTACCTCGGCAGTGGCGCAGGCGATGCCCACGACAACCCACCCAGCCCCGCGGGAGCCTGAACATGCTGACCATTTCCAATCTGCACGCCGCTTACGGCAAGGTCGAGGTGCTGCATGGCATTTCGATGGACGTCCCCAAGGGCAAGGTGGTGACCCTGATCGGTTCCAACGGTGCCGGCAAGACCACCACCATGCGCGCCATTTCCGGCATGATCAAACCAAAGGGCGGGGAAGTCACGCTCGGCGGCAAGAACATCACCGGCCTGGACTCGCACCGCATCGCGCGCTACGGCCTGGCGCACTCGCCGGAAGGCCGGCGCGTCTTCGCCACCATGAGCGTGACCGACAACCTGCTGCTGGGCGCTTTCCCGCGCTTTACGCGGGCCCGCCCCAAGGGCGATATCGCGCACGACCTGGAACGCGCCCTGGAGCTGTTCCCGCGCCTGAAGGAGCGGCAGACGCAGCTGGCCGGTACCCTGTCGGGCGGCGAGCAGCAGATGCTGGCCATGGCGCGCGCGGTGATGTTGAACCCCGAAGTGATCCTGCTGGACGAGCCATCGATGGGGCTGGCGCCGATCCTGGTGGATGAGGTCTTCCGCATCATCGTGCGGCTCAAGGAGCAGGGCGTGACCATGCTGCTGGTGGAGCAGTTCGCCGCTGCCGCGCTCAATGTTGCGGACTACGGCTATGTGTTGGAGAATGGCAAGATCTCCGTACACGGACCCGCCGACAAGCTGCAGAACGACCCGGCGGTCAAGGCCGCCTATCTGGGCGGCGGCGCGCATCATTGATGGACTGCAAGCAAAGCAGCATCAGCCATGCGCCTGGCGTGATACTGGGGCTCGCACGTCGCGCAAGCTGATAGCGTGTCCGGTATATTGCGGGGGAGCCATACCCCCTTGAAGGCTGATTCAGGCGCACCCCCCGGTGCGCCTTTTTATTTGCCGTTTGCCCCTTTGGGTGCCGTGTGCAGGTAGGGGGGGGGGGCGGCGGCCGCACGCAATGCGTCAGTACCCAAGCAGAGGAGCGAGCATGTCCGAACGGCAGGACGCGTATATCGAGACCGAGGGCGGAACCCTGTATGCCAGCGTGTGGGGCGGTTCGCCCGAGGCACGCACGCCGATTGTGCTGTTGCACGACTCGCTGGGGTCGGTCGCCTTGTGGCGCGACTTTCCTGCCCGGTTGGCGGCGCAGACCGGACTTCCCGTCATTGCCTATGATCGGGCCGGCTTCGGACAGTCCTCGGCGAGGACGGATGGACTGGCGCTGGATTTCATCTCTGCTGAAGCGCCCACGTCGCTGTCCGCGGTCCTGCAGCATTTCGCAGTGGACAAGGTGATCCTGTTTGGCCACAGCGTCGGCGGTGGCATGGCCGTGTCGGCGGCGGCACAGTGGCCGCAGCGAGTGCTGGCCGTCATCACCGAATCGGCACAAGCCTTCGTGGAGGAGCGGACCTTGCAGGGCATTCGGGAGGCGCGAACCCACTTTGCCGATCCGGTACAACTCGCGCGCCTGGCGAAGTACCACGGCAACGACCTGCAACAGGCGCGCTGGGTGCTCTCGGCGTGGATCGACACCTGGCTCTCGCCGTCCTTTGCGCACTGGTCGCTGGCCCCCATGCTGGAGCGGCTGCGCTGTCCGGTGCTGGCGCTGCATGGCGATCTGGATGAGTTTGGCAGTCTCACGCATCCGCGCATGATTGTCAGCTTGCCCGCAGCGTTCCCGGGGCAGGGCGAGTCGCGGCTGCTGGCGCAATGTGGCCATGTCCCGCACCGCGAGCAAGCGGATCAGGTGATGCAGGCAGCCAGGGAGTTCCTGCTGCGCCACGGCCTCATCTGACCCGTTCAGCCGCGCCGTTCATCGTCATCCTGGTCAAGCGAATGCGTGTGCGCGATCTCAGTCGACAGGATGCTGGCGGCGATACGTCTGCAGTCCCAGCAAATATATCGTGCGAATGAAAAGAGCGCGCGAGCGGTAGGTTTGTTGTGCCAACAGGTCAGCTTCCTCGAATTCCGCCTCATTTAATCGAAAATTCACCAGACGCGTCGTTCCTTTTGCGGGCTTGCGTTCGTTTTGTTGCTTGGGTGCCATAAGATGTCTCCTCGCTGTTGAGCTGAAAGCAACATTCTAGGAGAGGTCCTTTTCATATGTCATCGAATAAGAGTGAATTTTTGACAGTACTTGGCGATCGCCTTGCGCAAGAGCGTGGCCGCTGCGGTCATACCCAGAAATCGGTAGCGGACCAGCTCGATATCACGGCACGTACCCAAATCAAGTACGAGATCGGCGAGACCGCGCCGGACGCTTATTACCTGCACGGCCTGGGGGAGATCGGGATCGATATTACCTATGTGCTGACCGGTGTGCGCGGCAGTACGCCGACCCAGCAGGAGAGCGAGCTGATTGCCTGCTATCGCGCCGTGGATCCGGTGCTGCGCAGTTCCCTGGTTCAGCTCTTGTCGGGCTTGTCGCAGATGGCCAAGACGGGGAAGAAGAAGCGCGATCTGCCAGCAGCTTCCGAGGCCAAGCGCATCCGTCCGGGGCGGCAGCGCAAGGGCGCACCGGGATCGGCGCAGAGCGGGAGCGGTGAAGAGTCTGGCGCTACCGTTTCTGCCCAGATGAGGGAGTGAATGGCCGATGGTAAAAAAAGGCCGCTAAGGGGGGCGGTAGCGCAAGAGCAAAAGACCAAGAGACTGAATGTGATCGCGAAGAGGTGCGATTCTTGAGGGGGTCTTGAGGGGTTGAGACAGGAAGTTCGCAGAAGCACGCAAAGAGGCGCAGAAACGAAAAAAGCACCACGATCACTCGTGGTGCTTTTCGTTAGTGGTGGGGCGTCACAGATTCGAACTGTGGACCTACGGATTAAGAGTCCGCTGCTCTACCAGCTGAGCTAACGCCCCGTGGTGTTCCTGAAACGATCAGGCCAACCGGGAAGTGAAAAAGGCCTCGGGTTGAGAGGCCTTTTGAAATTTTGGTGGGGCGTCACAGATTCGAACTGTGGACCTACGGATTAAGAGTCCGCTGCTCTACCAGCTGAGCTAACGCCCCGTTGCTGCACTTCGTTGTTGCCTCAGTGCTGCAAGAGAGAGCGCATTATAGGAGGGAGGTCGGGGTGGTGCAAGCTTTTTTTGAGAAAAGATGAAAATATTTTATCTCTTCGGCGCCCGCGCCACGCCCGGCCTCCTTTTGCGCACAATTTGCGTTACAAGCCCGATTTGATTCCATTGACCCAGGACTTGGCCGGCAGCCTGGTCTGGCTCTCGATGAGTGCCGCACGCGCATACAACTCGGGGAAATCGAACGTCACTGCGCCCTTGAAGGCCAGTGCCACCACGTTGCCGTCATGGACTTCCGGCAGCGACACCACGGTATCGAAGGCGTATTCCATCGCCCGCAGGTTCTTGGCATAGCTCGGATGATCGCCAAAGAGATTGACCGTCATCACGCCGCCCGGTGCCAGACTGTCATAGCAGGCCTGGTAAAACTCGGGAGTGTCCAGCACCGGCCCGCGTGCAGTGGCGTCGTAGAGATCAACCTGCAAGGCATCGATGATGCCGTGCGTGGCAGCATGGACGATGAAATCCATGGCATCGCTTTCGATGAGCATCAGCCGTTCGTCCGGCTCGGGCAGCTTGAACATGCTGTGGCAGATGGCGATGACAGCCGGATTCAGCTCCACCGCCGTCACCTGCGCCTGCGGGAATTGCCGGTAGCTGAACTTGGTCAGCGCGCCGGTTCCGAGCCCAAGTTGCACGATATGTCGCGGCGTACGGTTGAAGAGCATCCACGCCATCATCTGCTGGGCGTATTCCAGCTCGATCCAGTCGGGCTTGCGAAT
This sequence comes from Herbaspirillum sp. Her4, assembly GCF_057961335.1. Classification (NCBI taxonomy): domain Bacteria; kingdom Pseudomonadati; phylum Pseudomonadota; class Betaproteobacteria; order Burkholderiales; family Oxalobacteraceae; genus Herbaspirillum; species Herbaspirillum sp. Her4. The sequence continues at coordinate 3,137,357 of NZ_CM176330.1, forward strand.
GCGCATCGCGCCCTGTACCCATTCGGTGCCGAAGTGCAGATAGCGTACGCCTTCCAGCTCGGAGAGCGTGACCGGGGCATATTTCGGTTTGCGCGGTTTGCTGGCGTCGGCTTCCAGCTGGTGACGGCGACGATTGGGGCCGGCCTTGGTATTGGCCTGGGCTTCGATGGATTTTCTTCGGATGAGCATGATATGAATGAAACGGCGCGGCAGCCGGGGAGGCGGCCTGCGGATGCCGAATGATACCTTGCCTTGGGAGCCTGCCATCGGCCGCTGCACGCTTTGCGCATATCGACATGCGAAATCATTCCTTCTGCCGGGCGCGCGCGTATGGGAGGATGCGGGCCTCATCATTTCCGGAGTTACCATGCCATTGGCTGCAATCATCAAGCGCATCGCCGCCGCTGCTGCGCTGACCCTGGTCCTGGCGCCGCACGGCGCCAGCGCACAGGACAAGAACAAGATCAAGGTCGGTATCTCGGTCGGCAGTGCCGAAGCCATCTTCGACGTCGTCAAGAAAGTCGCCGCACGCGACGGCCTGGAGATCCAGACCGTGGTCTTCAGCGACTACCTCCAGCCCAATGCGGCACTGGCCTCCGGCGACCTCGATGCCAACGCCTTCCAGCACCGTCCCTACCTGGAAAGCCAGATTGCAGCACGTGGCTACAAGATCGTGCCGGTCGGCCTGACCATCACGGCCCCGCTGGGCATTTACTCGCGCAAGTTCAAGTCGGTGGACCAACTGCCCAACGGTGCGCAGGTGGGCATCCAGAATGATCCCTCCAACGGCAACCGTGCGCTCCTGCTGCTGCAGAAAGCCGGCCTCATCAAGCTCAAGCCGGGGGTGGGCGAAAACGGCGTCAACGCCACTCCGCTGGACATCATCGACAACCCGCGCAAGCTCAAGCTGATCGAACTGGATGCGGCACAACTGCCACGCTCGCTGGACGACCTGGCGGCCGCCTCGATCAACAATGACTACGCCTACAAGGCCGGCCTGTCCCTGCAGAAGGACACCATCGCCGTGGAAGATCCGCGCGGCCGTTACGCCAACATCATCGCCACCCGCGTCGAGGACAAGGACAAGCCCTGGGCCAGGAAGCTGGTGCAGGCCTACCAGTCGGAGGAAGTGCGCAAGTTCATCGAGACCGAGTTCAAGGGATCGCTGGTGCCGGCGTTCTGAATTCCGCCCCAAGCGTAGCTCTGTGCACCGCCCGCCGTGTGGCCGGGCGGTTTTTTTTGTGCGTTTCCCGTCGGGGTGGTGCGCTGGCGGCCGGTGCTCCATTACACTTGCGCCATGTTCAAGAACCTCATCCTCTGCCTGAAGCTGGCCATCGTCTTCTGCGCCATCGTGTTTTTCGCGAAGGCGTTGCAGTATTTGATTTTCAATGGCGGGTTTTCGGGGGAGTTTTATGACTATCTGTTTTTCAGAAAATGAAGCCAAGACAGCCTGGCGACAATCCCAATGGGGAGCTGGTCTCGCACGATTGCTTCAGTAGCCCGATGGAAACGGCTCATCTGTTGCGCTCGCCTGCCAACGTCGCCCATCTGGAGCGCTCGATTGCCCAACTTCGGGCCGCCGAGATCGAGGAAAAGAAGCTGGATGAGTAATAAGCGCTAGTCGAGGAAGCACAGTCAGGGCGCCAGCCTCGCACGACTACCAGTATTGGCAAACGCGGGACAAGAAAGAGGCTCAACCGCATCATTCAGCTGCTTTGCCTGTCGCTATCATTACCTTTGAGGCCCGGCAGGCGACATCGGCGGCGATGATGAGCGCAGTGCGGCCAGCCAGCGCGCACGCTTGTCCTCATACGCCAACGCCGCATGCGCCGGACTGCTCGACGGCAACACCACCACCCGATAGTTTTCCGCCTTGGCGCCCAGTGCCTTGATCCCGATCTTGCCGGCGGTACCGCCATTGAAAGCGATAGTCTCCAATGCCGGCAGCCTGGCGATCAGCGTCAGCAAATCATTGCCGCTGTGATCCCGGATTTCGCTGTCGAGACTGCCGATGCGCCTGGCCTGGGCAATGACGTCCCACAGGCCGATGCGATGCTGCAGCAAGGTGGCAAGCCTGGCGGCATAGTCCATCGCGTAAAGGTCAACCCCGATTACTTCACCCACCAGCCGCCAAAACGCATTGCGCGGATGCCCGTAATACTGCCGGATCGCCAGCGAAGCCGTTCCCGGCAAGCTGCCCAAGATAAGGATGCGCGTATCCGGCGCCACCACCGGCGCAAAGCTGGCCAGCAGGGGATCATTAGTGGCGGTATCGGCAGCGCGGGCAGCCTCAAGGGCAGGCGAAGGGGCGGCGGCAGAGGAAGGGCGAGCAGGCATGGAAGCGGCCGGGATGAAAAGAATTTCAGCAAGCGCTACCCGCATCCCAGTCCGTGCACAATGGCGCGGCTGCAGAGGCGTCAGGCTTGCGGCAAAATGCACAAGAATTCACATCTTAGCGTAAGCTGCCTTGGCGTCACGCGCCGGGCCATTCATTCAAGGGAAACTGAACATGACAGATAAAGTCATCATCGTCACCGGCGGCAGCCGTGGCATCGGCGCGGCCACCGCGTTGCTGGCGGGCCAGCGTGGCTACGCCGTGTGCGTCAACTACGTGTCCAACCGCGAAGCCGCCGAATCGGTGGCCGGGAAGATCCGAGCCGCCGGCGGCCGCGCCATCACCGTGGCCGGCGATGTCTCCAAAGAGGAGGACGTGCTGCGCCTCTTCACCACCACCGACCAGGAGTTGGGCCGCGTCACCGCCTTGGTCAACAGCGCCGGCATCCTGGAACACCAGTCACGCCTGGAGGCCATGAGCGCCGAACGCATCACCCGTGTGCTCATCGCCAACGTCACCGGCAGCCTGCTGTGCGCGCGCGAGGCGGTCAAGCGCATGTCCACCCGCCACGGCGGGCAGGGTGGGGCCATCGTCAACCTGTCGTCGATGGCCGCCAAGCTGGGCGGCCCCGGTGAATACGTGGACTACGCCGCCTCCAAGGGCGCCATCGATGCCTTCACCATCGGCCTGGCCAAGGAAGTGGCCGCCGAGGGCATTCGCGTCAACGCCGTGCGTCCGGGTCTGATCTATACCGACATCCACGCCAGCGGCGGCGAGGCGGGCCGTGTCGACCGGCTCAAGGATGCCGTCCCCATGAAGCGCGGCGGCACCGCCGAGGAAGTGGCCCATGCCATCCTGTGGCTGCTGTCGGACGAGTCCTCGTATGCCACGGGGACTTTCATCGACGTTTCCGGTGGCCGCTGAACGTCTGGCCGGCCATTGATCAGGGAGCTCACCATGGACAGCACCGTTTCACCGCGCCGCATCGATGTACTGCTGGCCCGCTATGCCGAGAGCCATCGCCATCCGATGAATGAACTGATCCACTGCATCTGCGTGCCGGCCATCGTGTTTTCGCTGCTGGGGCTGTGCTGGATCGTGTCGCCAGCCGTGGCCCTGCTGGTGGCTGCCGCTACGCTGGCCTGGTACCTACGCCTGTCGCCGCCCTTTGCGGTGGGCATGCTGGCCATGTCGGCGGTAATGCTGGTGGTGCTGGCGCGGCTGCCCTTGGGAGCGGTCCTGCCGGTATCGGCCACGGTTTTCGTGCTGGCCTGGATCGGCCAGTTCATCGGCCACCGCATTGAAGGCAAAAAGCCATCCTTCTTCGAGGACCTGCGTTTTCTGCTGGTCGGGCCCTTGTTTGTGCTGGCTTTCCTGTACCGGCGTTGGCACATCGCCTACTGAAAACGTCCTTGCGGGAACGATTGTCGACGCGCGGCCTCTTTGTATTAAGATGTAAAGGAATGTGTGCTTCCGCGCCGGATGCGCGATCATGTTGCGTTCGCGCGGACGCTCGAATCCCCCCGCTGCCCGGAGACGGGCCAAACAGTTCTCAGTCGGAGTTTTTAGTATGAAGAAATTGATTGTGATCGCAGCCCTGGGCTCCCTGGTAGCCGGCTGCGCAGTAACCCCCAACTCGGCCAGCGTCTACAACACCCGCCAGGCGCAGGGTGAGCAGACCGTGCGCATGGGCGTGGTCGAGTCGATCCGCAACGTCACCATCGACAAGGGTTCGAGCGGTGTCGGTACCCTCGGCGGCGCAGCATTGGGCGGCATTGCGGCCGGTTCCAACATCGGCGGCGGAAATGGTGCCCTGGCGGCCGGTATCGTCGGCGCGCTGGCGGGTGGCGTCCTGGGCAACCAGGCTGAAGCCCACCTGAACAACCGCCCGGGCCTGGAAATCACCGTGCGCCTGGATAACGGCGAGCTGCGTGCCATCACCCAGGATGCAGATGAACCTTTCCGCATCGGTGAACGCGTGCGTCTGCTGTCCAACGGCCGTACCACCCGCGTGACGCACTGATCTTTGCCAAGCGTATGAAGAAGCAGGACTGCGGTCCTGCTTTTTTTTTCGGCCTTTTCGCCGATTGCTTCACCTCTTTGGCAGCGGACCTGCAGTTTCTGAGAGAGCCTCAGGAGCCGGCAGCCTCGTCTTCCGGTCCCGGCTTGCGCACCTTGAGCAACCACATGTAGATCACCGTCTGCAACAGTGCCACGGTACTGCCGACAATGACCTCCCCGACCCGCATCAAGGCCAGGTGCAGTTCCTGGCTCAGACCGTTGCCGCTGAAGGCCGCCGACAGCAGGATCACCACGGTCGCCGGCCCCAGCCGCCAGTTGCTCGGATAGTTCTGCAGCAGCATGGCTACCACCACCGCTGCGGTCAGCGCCACCAGCATGGCCAGGAAGGTCGGACCGAACACCACTAGCGCAATGCAGGACACGATGCAGCCCGAAATCGTGTTGATCAGCCGCGCCCGGAAATTGGCCTTTGCCACCGTCATGTCCGGCTCGGTCACGATGATGAGCGAAATCATGGCCCAGTAGGGCTCCTCGATGCCCAGCGCGCGCAGCCCGTACCACAGGATCAGGCAGCCGGAGAGGATCTTGACCAGATAGGCGAGGGCGTTCTTGCGGGGATTGATGAAGTGCAATTCCATAGGCCGATGTTAACCAGCCAGCATCGTGGCTGCAAGCCGATATGAACGAAAACGCCGCCTGCGAGTTTCCCCGCAGGCGGCGCTGCTGCCAGCAGGCCATTCCGGCCTGCCGGCATGGTCCGGCAGATGAACGAACTTACTTGGCGGCCATGGCCAGCAGCATGTCGTTCAAGCGCTTGACGAAGCTGGCCGGATCAGCCAGTGCACCGCCTTCAGCCAGCAGGGCCTGGTCATACAGGATGTGCGACCAGTCGTCGAAGCGCGCCTCTTCGTACTTCAGGCGCTGCACCAGCGGGTGGTCCGGGTTGATTTCCAGCGTGGGCTTGGATTCCGGTGCCGCCTGGCCGGCTGCCTTCAACATGCGCACCAGGTTGCCCGACAGTTCGTTCTCGTCGGCCACCAGGCAAGCCGGGGAATCGGTCAGGCGGAAGGTCACGCGCACTTCCTTGGCCTTGTCGCCCAGGGCGGTCTTCATCTTCTCGACCAGCTCCTTGTACTCGGCTTGCGTCTCTTCGTGCTGCTTCTTCTCGGCTTCGTTCTCCAGCTGGCCCAGGTCCAGGCCACCCTTGGCCACCGAGGCCAGTTCCTTGCCTTCGAACTCGGTCAGGAAGGACAGCATCCACTCGTCCACGCGGTCGGTCAGCAGCAGTACTTCCACACCCTTCTTGCGGAAGATTTCCAGGTGCGGGCTGTTCTTGGCGGCCTGGTACGTCTCGGCAGTGACGTAGTAGATCTTGTCCTGGCCTTCCTTCATGCGGCCCAGGTAATCGGCCAGCGAAACATTCTGCACATCGCTGTCATTGTGGGTGGAGGCAAAGCGCAGCAGCTTGGCGATGCGCTCCTTGTTGGCCGCATCCTCGCCGATACCTTCCTTCAACACCTGGCCGAACTCGGTCCAGAAGGTGGTGTACTTGTCCTTCTGCGCCTGGTCTTCGCTGTTGGCCAGCTCTTCCAGCAGGCTCAGCACACGCTTGGCCGAGCCGTCGCGGATGGCACGCACGTCGCGCGACTCCTGCAGGATCTCGCGCGAGACGTTCAGCGGCAGGTCGGCCGAATCGATCACGCCCTTGACGAAGCGCAGGTACACCGGCATCAGCTGCTCGGCATCGTCCATGATGAACACGCGCTTGACGTACAGCTTGATGCCGCCGCGCTTGTTGCGGTCCCACAGGTCGAACGGGGCGCGCGCCGGGATGTAGAGCAGCTGGGTGTATTCGCTGCGGCCTTCCACGCGGTTGTGGGTGTAGGCCAGGGGCGCGCCGAAGTCGTGCGAGACGTGCTTGTAGAACTCTTCATATTGCTCGGGCGTGACCTCCGACTTGCTGCGGGTCCACAGAGCGCTGGCCTGGTTGACCGTCTCCAGCTCGTCCTTCTGCACGGTTTCCTTCTTTTCCTCATCCCATTCTTCCTTGTTCATCAGGATCGGCAGGGAGATGTGGTCGGAATACTTGCGGATGATGGACTTCAGTTGCCAGGCGGAGAGGAATTCATCTTCGCCTTCACGCAGGTGAAGAATGATGTCGGTGCCGCGGCCCGGCTTGGTGATCTGCTCGATGGAGAAGTCGCCCGCGCCTTCGGATTCCCAGCGCACGCCTTCGGAAGCGGGGGTGCCGGCACGGCGCGTCTCGACCGTGATGCGGTCGGCGATGATGAAGCCCGAATAGAAGCCCACGCCGAACTGGCCGATCAGGGCGGCATCCTTCTGCTGGTCGCCCGACAGGCGCGAGAAGAATTCCTTGGTGCCCGACTTGGCGATGGTGCCCAGGTGCGAGATGGCCTCATCACGGTTCATGCCGATGCCGTTGTCGGAGATGGTGATGGTGCGCGCCGCCTTGTCGAAGCTGATCTTGATCTTCAGTTCCGGATCGTCCTCGAACAGGCTGCCATTGTTGATGGCCTCGAAGCGCAGCTTGTCGGCCGCGTCGGAGGCGTTGGAGACCAGCTCGCGCAGGAAGATTTCCTTGTTCGAATACAGCGAGTGGATCATCAATTGCAGCAGTTGCTTGACTTCGGCCTGGAAGCCCATGGTCTGTTTTTCGGTTGCCATGTGGTTGTCCTTAATTGAAGAAATGGATGAGTGAAATAGGCAGAGGTAATCGTCTGTGGGCGGGATATAGGGAGAGACTTGTGGTTTTTCAACCGCAATTTTTGGCATTTTTGTTCACTTTGTGAGCGTTCGCGTATTTCCTGATGGCATGTCTGCAACAAGCTGACCATAATTGCCGAAGTTAACTTTTATCAAGTCAATTGAAATTAAACGATTTTTCCGGGCTATTTGTAATTGAGTTGCAATCCGCCGGTGATAGAATTGTTTTGACAAAATAGTAACAAATTCGATCAGGCTGATCGAACGGATGTGCAAGCCGGCGCTCCCTCATAAAAAGAACAGGAGTCTCCCCGGCTTGATGACGGGAATCGCAGCGAGGGCTGCCGATTCTTTCCTGGGATGCGGGTTGGGTAGGGGAGGCCGGTGGGATACCGGCTGATCGTGTTGATGAGAGTTCTCAAAAGCAAGCGTTTCATACTGGGCGTTTCATTGGGCTTGGCCGCGCATTCCGCGCCCCAGGCGGCTGACAAGCCGCCAGCCGACGCCGTCATAATGCAAACCACACCGGCCGCGCCGGCCACCTTCGACAACAAACTGGATGCTCCGCCGCAAATCCGGCTGGGTGCCGATCCTGCCGGCCCATCGGCGACGGACTACCGCCTGCCGGGTTTGCCGGCCGACACCCCGCCGCCCTCGACCCAGGATGAAATCCTGCTGTTGCTGCGCCAGTCCGATCCGAGCTTCTCGGGCAATCAGATCGTCCTGCCGCAGATCAGCATCGTCACCGAAGGCGAGACCGTCCCGGACCTGAGCCTGCGCAGCGTGCTCGACCTCGCGCTCAACAACAGTTACAGCTACGCCGCCACTGCCGCGCAAGCGGACCAGGCGCGCTATGCCTCCAAGGCCACGGCCGGCCAGCTCGGCCCGACGCTGGACCTGCGGGCGCAGAAGGGCAATGAATATTCTTCGCCGTCCTCGGTGATCGATCCCAATACCGGCCTGATCCAGCGCGCCTCGTACCACAAGCGCTGGGATGTGACGCTGATCGGCCGCCAGCCCATCTTCGCGCCCGGTTCGTATTACGACTATCGCAAGAGCAGCTCGCTGGCCGATGCCGCCGACCTGCGCCGCGACGATGCCCGCGAGACCCTGTATTACAACGCCATCAAGGCGTATTACGACGTCATGCGCGCCTACGCCACGCTGTCGTTCTCGCGCAGCTACGCCCAGCGCATGGGCGCCTTGCTGGATTACATGAGCAAGCGCCTCGAAGGCGGCGGTGCCAGCCGCATCGACTTTGAACGCGTGCGCGGCCGTTCGCTCACGGCCCAGTCCGCCGTGGCCGAGGCCGAAGGCGCGCTGGAGAGCGCCATGGTGTCGCTGAACCAGATCACCGGCCGCAAGATCGAGCAGATCGAAGTGCCGGACCACATGATGCCGACCGTGCCGGATACCTCCAAGCTGGCCCTGCAGGATGTCTACGAGACCAACCCCGGCGTGCGTGCCGCGCGGCGCGATGTGGACGCGGCCAATCAGGAACTGAAGTCGGCGCGCGCCAAGTTCTCGCCCACGCTGGCCCTGGAATGGACCCAGACCAAGACCCGCGGTGCAGGCGGTGCCATCGACACCACCGACAACACCTTGCAGCTGACCACCGACCGCCGCCTGATGATGGTGGTGAGCATGAACCTGCTCAATGGCGGCTCGGACATGTATTACAGCAAGCAGGCCGGTGCCAAGTACGTGGAAAAGAGCAACACCGCGCTCGACCTGGAACGCAAATTGCGTGAGCAGATCGAGATCAATTACCGCACCCTGGGCGCGGTGAGAAAGCGCATGGAGATTTCGCGCCAGGCCTATCTCACCAATGCCAACGTGGCCGATGTCTTCCTGGAACAGCTCTCCACCGGCAGCAAGCAATTGCTGGACGTGCTGGACGCCTATCAGCAGGCCTACCAGGCGCGCATGGACTTTGCCAACCTGTTGTTCCAGCAGGCCGATATCAGCTATCAGATCCTGCGCAACACCGGTCGCGCATCGGCACTGGAAACCCTGCCCACGCGGGCGGCCAACAAGACGGGGGAATGATGGAGGGCGGCAAGGAACAGAATTTCTGGCCAGGCTTCGTGGACGCGCTGTCCAACGTGGTGCTGGTGATGATCTTCGTGGTGGTGGTGTTCGTGGTGACGCTGTTCTACTACTCGCAGAAGCTGGCGCAGATGAAGGTCAGCAAGCTGATCTCGCAGGGCCAGACGCAGGTCGTTGGCGAATCCAAAGCCAGGAAGACCGACACCATTGCCACCGCCGACAGCACCAGCATCAACAGTGCCGAAACGCCCGGCGAGCGCGAGAAGGCACAGGAAATCGAGCAGCTCAAGCGCGAAGTGGCCAGCCTCAAAGCCAAGCTGGCCGCGCCGCCCCTGCAGTCCGACAACGGCAGCCTGCGCAGCGCTGCCGCACCCTCCAGCCCCAATGCGATCCAGGTCAAGACCGAACCCAACGACAAGGAAGTCGCGCCCGGCCTGCGCATCAATGCCAACGAAAAAGCGGTGACCCTGAACTTCGATGCCGATTCTACCCAGTTGAATGACGAGGGTAGCAAAGCGCTGGACAAGAGCATCGGCGACTGGGTGCGCCGCGCCAAGTCCAGCCAGGGCAAGATCGTCGTCACCGGCGTGATCGGTAGCGGTGCCTACAGCGAGAGCCGGCGGCGTGCCTACTATCGCACCGTTGCGGTCCGCAATTACCTGATCGATGCCGGCGTGGACAAGGAACGCGTCACCAGCCGCGTGGCCACCGATGAAAACGGCAGCGGCAATGATGCGCGCGTGATCGTGCAATACCAGGCCTCGGCAAAATGACGCTCTCGCTCAAGCCCGGCACCGGCCACGGAATCAGTTCCCGTGGCAAGGGCTTCATGCGCCGCGTGGCACCGCGCCTGGACCGTCGCCTGGGCGAGCTGCAGGCCATGCCGCGTCCGCGCCTGGCAGTGCTGGCCTGCACGCTGCTGCTGGCCTTGCTGGTGATCTGGTCGATGCTGGCGCCCATCGATATGGTGGTGCGCGGCAGTGGCCGCATCGTCGCCTCCGAACACAACCAGGTCATCCAGCATCTGGAAGGCGGCATCGTCTCGGCCATCCTGGTGCGCGAGGGCGCGGTGGTCAGGAAGGGCCAGACCCTGATCTCGATTGCCGACGTGCGTGCCAATGCCGATCTCGGTGAAGGCCGCGTCAAGATCCTCGGCCTGCGTGCCAAGATCGCCCGCCTCTCGGCCGAAGCGGCGGGGGCTGCGAGCCTGCAGATGCCGGCCGACCTCGACCACGACGACCCCGCCGTGCAAAGCGAACAGGCCGCCTTCGCCGCGCGCTCGGCCAAGCTCATGCAGGAAATGTCGGTGCTGCGTGAACAGGCAGCGCAACGCCAGGCCGAGCTGGGCGAAGCGGTCAGTCGCCAGAAGAGCCAGGCCAGCGAACTGGACCTGGCACAGCGTCAGTACAAGCTGATCCACAACATGCTCGAACGCAATGCCGCCTCGCAGCTGGAAGACATCCAGGCCGCCGCCCGCGTGCAGGATGCGCAGAGCAAGCTCTCGGCCAACGATGCCATGATCCCGCGCCTGAAAGCGGCCATCGCCGAATCGCAGGCCAAGATGGGCGAAGCCTCATCGCGCTTCCGTTCGGATGCCCGCGCCGAACTCACTGCGGCGGAAACCGAACTGGCTCGCCTGCAGGAAGAAATCAAATCGCGCAACGACCGCGTCTCGCGCTCGGAAGTGAAAGCGCCCATGGATGGCGTGGTCAACCGCGTGATGATCAATACCGTGGGTGGCGTGGTGCGGCCCGGCGACCCGATCATCGAGATGACCCCCAGCGACGACAAGCTGGTCATTGAAGCCCGCATCTCCCCAACTGACCGCGCCGAACTGGCCACCGGGGCCAAGGCGCGCGTGAAGGTCTCGGCCTATGACTACGGCGTGTATGGCGCCATGGAAGGCGTGGTCACCGAGATCAGCGCCGACACCGTCCCCGATGAAAACAATCCGCGCGGCGAGCGCAGCTACCGCATCAAGATCGCCGTCCAGCGCGGCGACAACGAGCTGCAGCGCAAGCTGGCCCTGATGCCCGGCATGACCGCCAGCGCCGACATCATCGTCGGCCGCCGCACGGTGTGGCAGTACCTGATGTCGCCGCTGTCGCGCTTCGGCCAAGGTGCCCTGCGGGAGCCGCGATGAACCACGCCGCACTGCCTGAAGTGCTTTATTGCTCGCCGCAAAGCCACATCCACCAAGGCTTTGCGGCGGTTGACGTTTTCTGCACCATCCACTTTCCCTGCGTTCTTTTCTCCGGAACCTCGCACGTATGAAAAACCTTCGCCAGTTCTACGCACTTGCCGCCATCCCGACGCTCCTGCTGCTGTTGGGCGCTTTCCTGTTCCGGGGATTCGTGGGGCATGCGATCCAGATCAATCCCTTCCTGAACCTGTTCATCATCGCGGTGGCGGTGTTCGGCATTGCGCTGATCTTCTACAACCTGTACCGCGTCAACTGGGAATACGACAAGCTGATCCAGTTCTACGACCGTACCAAGGCCGGCGAATCGATGGAAAGCCTGGTGAAGGCGCCTGAATTCGAAGGCACCGAGATCGGCCAGGTGCTGGTGTCCGTGGCCAGCACCAAGGGCCGGCTGACTTCCCGTATCGAACAGGAAACCATCGAAGGCTCGCTGCACGACCTGCGCGCGCACCTCGAAGCCAAGACCGAATTCCCGCAATTCCTGACCGGCTTCATGATCGCGCTGGGTCTGCTCGGTACCTTCATCGGCCTGCTGGAAACCCTGGTCAGCACCGCCGCCCTGATCGATGGCTTCGGCAAGGCCAGCACGGCCGGCGACATGGATGCCTCCTTCATGCACCTGGTGGCCGACCTGCAAAAGCCGCTGGCCTCGATGGGCACCGCCTTCTCGGCCTCGATGTTCGGCCTGATCGGTTCGCTGGCGCTGGGACTGACCCTGACGCCGCTGCGCGCGGCCAGCAAGAAGCTGGTCACGCGCGCCCGTGAATGCATCAGTGACATGGTGCAGCACGTGGTGCATGACATGAGCGGCCCGGCAGCCACGCAGCGCCAGGGCGTCTCCGAAACCTTCCTCGCCGAATTCCTGCAGGATCTGATGGTGCTGCAGCGCGAATCCATCATGGCCGCGCGCAACAGTTCGGAGGCCTCGCTGCAGGCCGGCATCAAGCTCGAAGGCCTGAACGACCGCCTCAACAACATCGTCCAGCTCTTCAACGACAGCATGGAAGAATCGCGCAGCCTGCGCCAGCTGGTGGCTTTCGGCCCGCGCATGCACGAGACCGCGCAGCAGACGCTGGAAGAAATCCGCAACGTCGGCCAGTTGATCAACACCAAGATCACCTCCGCCCGCGATCTCTCCGACAGCCTGTCCTCGCTGGAAGAACGCCTCTCGGTCAACGGCGACATCGCCAACCGCACCTTCGAAGTGATGCCGCAGATCGTCTCTACCATCCAGGCCGGCCAGCTGGCGCTGTCCACCGCACTCAGTTCGCTGCAGGCGCAGCAGGGTGAGATCTCCAACATGAACGAAAAGAATGCGCAGAACATCGCGCAGCTGCCGGCACTGCTGAACCAGATCTCGGTACGCCTGGCCGACGAGATGGGAGCGATCCAGTACCAGGGCGAACTGCAGGCCACCGTGGCCGCGCGCCTGAACGAACTGGGCAACACCATCGGCGAGAACTCCAGCAACATGGCGCGCGATGCGCTCTCCGCACGCCAGTTGCAGATCGACCTGGCCAAGCACATGGCGATGCAGAACGACCGCGTCAAGAACCTGGGCGCCATCCCGCAATCGCTGACCTCCATCACCGAAGCCCTGATGCGCCAGAACATCAACTGGCAGACCGTCATCGACGAGATGCGTACCGGCCGCCAGACCATGGTCAAGGACCTGCGCCTGGAACTGCGCGAAGCGATCCGCGAAATCACCGCCACCAACCGCGGCGGCCAGGCCTGATCGCAGCCTGACGACGAACGCCACGCACCATGAACGCCAGCGAACAGGTCCACATCGATCAGCCGCAAGTCCGCACGGACCTGCGCGCCGATCCCACTTACCTGACGCTGCTGCGCGCCTATGGCAGCCGCTTCGTCGAGATCATCGTGGCCGGCATCCTGGTCAATCTGCTGGGCCTGCTGATGCCGCTGTATTCGCGGCTGATCTACGACAAGGTGCTGGGCAACCACATCCCGGAAACGCTCTGGGCACTGACGCTGGGCATGCTGCTCTTCATCGGGCTGGAGCTGGTGTTGCGCATCATCCGCGTGTATTACACCGAGCAACTGGCCGGCCGCCTGGATGGCGAATTCGATGAAGTTTCGGCACGCCGCCTGCTGACGGCCAGGGTACAAGCACCGGTGGGCGTGGTGCTGGCGCGTTACCGTGATCTCTCGGCGGCGCGCGACCTGCTCTCGTCCAACTACATGCTGCTGCTGGTAGACCTGCCGTTCCTCGCGCTGTACCTGGTGGTGCTTGGCCTCATCGGCGGCCACATGGTGTGGGTGCTGCTGGTGGGCGGGGCGCTGCTGGTCGGCATGCAGCTGCTGCTCAAAGTTCCGGCCAATGACTATGCGCATGCGGCCATGAAGGCCGGTACCGGCAAGGTGGACAAGCTGGCCAGCATCGTCTACGGCATGGAAACGCTCAAGACCACGCCGCTGCAGGACCGCCTCATGCGCGCCTTCCTGGCCGATGCCGGTGCCAATGCCGTAGCCCAGGCCAAGAGCCGCTTCTGGATGAATACCAGCTATGCCATCTCCACCGTGGGCTACACCTTCATTGCGGTGGCCACGCTGGTGGTGGGCGTCTATCTGGTGGAAGACAACCTGCTCACCGTCGGCGCGCTGATTGCCTGCTCGCTGCTGATCAGCCGCGCCACCACGGTGCTGTCGTCGCTGGCGGCACTCCTGGGCCGCATCGAGATGTTCCGCCGCGCCCGAGCCGAATTTGACCAACTGTTCGAAGAGCAGAAAGAGACACCGACCGCCGATGTGCTGCGCCAGGAAATGCGCGGCCTGATCCAGGTCGGCAATCTGCTGCTGCACCTGGACCAGAAGGAAAACGCCACCTTGAAAAACATCTCGCTGACCATCCAGCCCGGCGAGAAGGTGGGCCTGGTCGGGCGTTCCGGCTCGGGCAAGTCGACGCTGCTGCGTGCCCTGGCCGGCCTGCACCAGCCTGACGAAGGGCATGTCCTCATCGATGGCGTGGCCGTGACGGCCTATGCCCCCGAGGTGCGGATGCGCTGCATCGGCTTCAAGCCGCAGGAACCCTTCCTGTTCGATGGCACGGTAGCGGCCAACATCTTCGTGGGCGACCGCGTCCCGGGGCAGGTCTATGAAGCGGCGCTGGCGGTGTCCTCACTGGATGACCTGATCGCGCGCGGCGAGCTGCGCCTGGACCAGGCCATCAAGGCCCCCGGCAATCTCTCCGGCGGCCAGCGCCAGATGGTGGCACTGGCGCGCGTGATCGCCTGCACCCCGCGCATCCTGCTGCTGGACGAACCGACTACCGGCGTGGACCAGCAGACCGAGGCCCGCATCATCGAGCGACTGGCGGTGTATGCCGGCCCGCGCACGCTGGTGGTGGCCACCCACAGCCCGGCGCTGTTGCGCCACGTGGACCGCATCATCGTCATCGACGGCGGGCGCATCGTGGCAGACGGACCGCGCGACCAGATTTTGCAGTGACGCTGCCCGGCAGGGTCACCCCGAACCAGATTCAGATTCAGATTCGACATCCGAACGATCTTCGATAGCGAGGAAACATGGCAACCGCAAGCTCATCACAAGCGAACTCCGCGGACAAGGTAGCAGGACCCGTGCGCGTGGTCATGCCCGACCAGGCCGGCAGCTTCCAGGTCAGCGCCAACCGCGCGGCCGTGCAGCACGTGCAGGTGGTCGACGTGGACATGGTGCTGCACATGGCCGACGGCACCAAGGTGGTGCTGGCCGGCGGGGCCATGGAAGCCATGGACGACAAGTCCAAGGTCAGGTTCTCCGACACCAGCGCCGATACCGGCAAGCTGCTCGATACCGTGGGCAAGATCTCGCTCAAGCCGAACGACCAGTCGCGCGTGCTCAATTCCGATCCGGTCGCCTCTGCGCCCAACGTGGCCCCGGCCCAGCAGGTCACGGTGGACCGCAACTCGGCCAGCGTCGGCAGTGAAGGTGCGACCCAGTTCGCCCAGATCATCAGTGACAATGCCGCCTCGCTGACCAGCAGCAGCGGCACCGGCAAGACCGCCAATTCCACCGGTCCGCTGACGGCCGGCGACACCAGCCATTCAACCGTGACCAGCACGGCGGCCGCCGCAGTGGCCTCGCAATCGCAGCCGACCACGCAACCGGTCCAGCCGCAATCGGTGATTGCGCAGACCGCCAATCCCAACGCCAACGAAGCGCCGGTCAAGCCGGTGGAGCCGCAACTGCCGCCGGAACGTCCGGGCAGCAAGCCGTCCACCATCGTGGTCGATCCCTCGCAACCGTCGATGGCGATCAAGCTGGTCAACCTGGCCACCACCACGCAGACCGGCGACACGCTCTTGGGCAGCGGCGGCATTCCGGTCTCGGCCACCGACGCCGGCCTGCCGCTGCAGTTCAGCACCCAGGTCATCAATGCGCCCGACAGCGTGCATACCATTTACGCAGCGGGCAACAACGCCGGTACCTTCATCAAGGTGTTCGACGTCACCATCACCGGCAATGGCACGGTGCTGTCGGTGACGGTCTCGGGCGTGCCGGCGGGGATGTCCATCGTCAACGGGACCGACCTTGGTGGCGGACGTTTCCAGATGACGGTGGCGGCCGGCCAGACCGACTTCCCGTTACAGTTCCAGTACAGTACGGTGGAAGCCAATTCAGCCTCACCGGTACACCAGGCCTTCGATCTGAGCTTCAGTACCGTGGTGGCCACCTCCAATGGCCAGCTCACCCTCAACGACACGCGCCACGTGGCCATCAAGGATGCCACCGGCTATGGCGACCTGAGCTATCTCGATCCGGCCACCGGCGACCCGGTACTGGTCCTGCCGGCCCAGGGCCTGCCGCACGAGATCCATGCCGGCAATGGCGGCGTGACCGTCTATGGCAGCAACGCCAATGACGTGATCTATGGCGGCACCGGCAACGACGTCCTCATCGGCGGCACCGGCAATACCTTCTTCGAGGGCGGCGCGGGTGCCGACCAGATCGTGGGCGGCGTCAACAGCACCGGCACCAATGTCAACACGGCCAGCTATGCCGGGTCATCGGCTGGCGTGACGGTCAACCTGGTGACCGGCACCGGCACCGGCGGCGATGCCCAGGGCGACCAGCTGAGCAACATCCAGAACCTGCGCGGCAGTGCCTTCAGCGATACCTTCGTCGCCAACGCGGCGGTCAATCGACTGGACGGTGGCAGCGGCGGGTCCGATACAGTGTCATACGCTTCCTCGAACAGTGCCGTGACAGTCAACCTGGTCACCGGCACTGGCACGGGCGGATACGCGCAGGGCGATACCTATACACATATCCAGAACGTCATCGGCAGCGACTACAACGACATCTTCGTCGCCAGTGGCGATGCCAACCGTTTTGATGGCGGATCGGGCTCCAATACGGTGTCCTACGCCAGCTCCAATGCCGGCGTGAACGTCAACCTGCAAAGCGGCGTGGGCAGCGGCGGAGCGGCGGCGGGGGATACCTACGTCCGTATCCAGAACGTGATCGGCACCGCCTTCAACGATACCTTCGTCGGCAGCGCCGACGCCAACAGCTTCGACGGCGGCAGCGGCGGCAGCGATACCGTCAGCTATGCCGGCTCGACGGCCGGCGTGTCGATCAACTTCGTGTCCGGACGCGGCACCGGCGGCTATGCTGAAGGCGACACTTACAACCACATCCAGAATGCGGTCGGCTCGGCCTTCGATGACGTCTTCATCGCCGGCGTGGACAGCGTGCACTTCGATGGCGGCAGCGGTGGCTCCGATACGGTGAACTACGGTGCCTCCACCGGCGCGGTCACGGTGAACATGATCACCATGAGCGGCAGCGGCGGCTACGCGCAGAACAATACCTACACCAACATCCAGAACATCGTCGGCAGCTCCTACTCCGATACCTTCATCGCCAGTGCCGCCGCCAACAATTTCAACGGCGGACTGGGCGGTTCGGATACGGTCAGCTATGCCAACTCCAATGCCGCAGTGACGGTCGACCTGACCCACACCGACGGCACCGGCACCTCCGGCGGCTATGCTCAGGGCGACGTGCTGGCACATATCCAGAATCTGATCGGCAGCGCCTTCAACGACACCTTCATTGCCAGCGCCGACGTCAACAATTTCAACGGCGGCGGTGGCTCCAACACGGTCAGCTACATCTTCTCGACCGGTGGCGTGACGGTGGACCTGACCAATGCGATTGGCACCGGCACCGGCGGCTACTATGCCGCAGGCGACTCCTTCAGCAACATCCAGAACCTGATCGGCAGCGCCTACGACGACACCTTCGTGGCCAGCGCCGACGCCAATACCTTTGATGGCGCGGGCTCCAACCACAACCGCGTCAGCTATGCCGCCTCTACCACCGCAGTGACGGTGGACCTGAACTTCACCGATGGCACCGGCACATCCGGTGGCTATGCGCAGGGTGACAAGCTCTCCAACATCCAGGACCTCACGGGCGGTGTCGGCAATGACACCTTCGTGGCCAGTGCAGCAGCCAACAACTTCGACGGCGGGGCCGGCTCGAACCGGGTCAGCTATGCCGCATCGAACGCCGGGGTCACGGTGGACCTGGTATTGGGCAGCGGCAGCGGCGGCTATGCCGACAACGATACCTACGTCAACATCCAGAACGTCACCGGCAGCACCGGCAACGACACCTTCATCGCCAGCCTGGCGGCCAACGACTTCGTCGGCGGGGGCGGCACCAATACGGTCAGCTACGCCAAGGCCAGTGACGGCAACGGCGTCACCGTGGACCTGTTCCATGGCACCGGCAGCAACGGCTTTGCGGGGGGAGATACCTACAGCGGCATCCAGAACGTGATCGGCTCGGCCTACGATGACACCTTCATCACCGACAGCAACACCAACGTCTTTGCCGGCGGGCTCGGTTCCAATACGGTCAGCTACGCCTTCTCGACGGCAGCCGTCACCGTCAACCTGGTGACCGGCAGTGGCAGTGGCGGCTTTGCCGCAGGCGATACCTATACCGGCATCCAGAACGTGATCGGCTCCGCGCTGGACGATGTGATCATCGCCAGCAGCGAAGCCAACAGCATCGATGGCGGCACCAGTACGGCCAGCTCGCACAACCGCGTCAGCTATGCCAGCTCGGATGCCGCGGTCACGGTGGACCTGAGCTTCAGCAATGGCAGCGGCACCTTCGGTGGCTATGCGGCCGGCGACAAGCTGGTCAATGTGCAGGACCTCACCGGCAGCATCTACGACGACACCTTCGTCGCCAGTCTCGCGGCCAACAATTTCGACGGTGGCACGGGCTCGCTGCACAACCGCGTCAGCTATGCGCACTCGACCGCCAGCGAGACCATCAACCTCTTCACCAGCAGCGGCAGCGGCACCTATGCGGCGGGTGATACCTACACCAACATCCAGGATGTGACCGGCGGTTCGGGCGATGACCTCATCATCGCCAACGTGGCTGCCAACTTCATCGATGGCGGCAGCAGCACGTCCAGTTCGCACAATCGCGTGAGCTACGTCAACTCGACCGTGGCCGAGACCGTAGACCTGTTCAATGGCGTGGGCACGGGCGGTACGGGCAGCCTGGCCAATGGCGACACCTACGTCAATATCCAGGACGTGACCGGCGGCAGCGCCGATGACACCTTCATCGCCAATGCCGCGGCCAACAATTTCGATGGCAGCGGCGGCACGCACAACCGCGTCAGCTATGCCAATTCCAGTGTCGATGAAACGGTCAACCTGATCATCGGCCAGGGGAGTGGCGGTACCGGCAGCCTGGCCGCAGGCGATACCTACACCAACATCCAGGACGCTACCGGCGGCAGCGGCAACGACACGTTCTACGGCAATGCCGTGGCAAACCGTTTCGATGGCGGTGGCGGCAGCCACAACCGGGTCAACTACAGCGGTTCCACCGTCTCCGAATCGGTGAACCTGTTCACCGGGACCGGCACGGGCAGCACCGGCAGCCTGGCCAATGGCGATACCTACACCAACATCCAGGACGTGACCGGCGGTACCGCCGATGACGTCTTCACGGCCAGCGCGGCGGCCAACAATTTCGATGGCGGCACCGGCTCGTTGCACAACCGGGTGAGCTATACCAATTCCACCGTTGACGAAACCGTCAACCTGGTGACCGGACTGGGCAGTGGCGGCACCGGCAGCCTGGCCAATGGCGACACCTACGTCAACATTCAGGACGTCACCGGCGGCGGTGGCAACGACACCTTCTACGGCAACACTGCCGCCAACAATTTCGATGGCGGCGGCGGCAGCCACAACCGGGTCAGCTACAGTACCTCCACCGTCGCGGAGACGATCAACCTGTTCACCGGCAATGGCACGGGCAGCACCGGCAGCCTGGCCAATGGCGACACCTACACCAACATCCAGGACGCCACCGGCGGTTCGGCTGACGATCTCTTCGTGGCCAGCGCGGCGGCCAACTATTTCGATGGCGGCACCAGCACGGCCAGTTCGCACAACCGCGTCAGCTATGTCAACTCCGCAGCTGACGAAACCATCAACCTCTTCACGGGACTGGGCAGCGGCACGCTTGCCGCCGGCGACACCTACACCAACATCCAGGATGCGACCGGTGGCAGTGGCAACGACACCTTCTACGGCAACAGCGCGTCCAACAATTTTGATGGCGGTGGCGGCACGCACAACCGGGTCAATTATTCCAACTCCACGGCCGATGAAACCGTCAACCTGATCGCAGGCACCGGCAGCGGCGGCACCAACAGCCTGGCCAATGGCGATACCTACACCAACATTCAGGACGTGACCGGTGGCAGCGGCAATGACACCTTCTACGGTACGACGGCCGCCAACTTCTTCGATGGCGGTGGCGGCAGCCACAACCGCGTCAACTACAGCAGCTCCACCGTGGCTGAAACGGTCAACCTTTTCAACGGCACCGGCAGCGGTGGCGCAAATAGCCTGGCCAATGGCGATACCTATGCCAACATCCAGGATGTCACGGGCGGCTCGGCCGATGACGTCTTCATCGCCAACAGCGCGGCCAACTTCTTCGACGGCGGTACCAGTACGTCGACCTCGCACAACCTGGTCAGCTATGCCAATTCCAGCGCCGACGAAACCGTGAACCTGGTCACCGGCACCGGCAGTGGCGGCACGGGCAGCCTGGCCAATGGCGATACCTACATCAACATCCAGGATGTCACCGGTGGTGGCGGCAACGACACCTTCTACGGCAACAGCGCGGCCAACAAATTCGATGGCGGTGGCGGCACCCACAACCGCGTCAACTACAGCACCTCGACCGTCTCGGAAACCATCAACCTGTTCAACGGCACCGGCAGCGGTGGCGCGAACAGTCTGGCCGACGGCGATACCTACACCAACATCCAGGACGCCACCGGCGGTACCGCCGATGACGTCTTCATCGCCAGCGCGGCGGCCAACGCGCTCGATGGCGGCACCGGCTCGCTGCACAACCGCGTGAGCTACGTCAACTCGACCGCCGATGAAACCATCAACCTGCTCACCGGTACCGGCAGCGGCGGCACGGGCAGCCTGGCCAATGGCGATACCTACGCCAACATCCAGGATGCCACCGGCGGCAGCGGCAACGACACCATCGTGGCCAGCCAGGCAGTGAACTTCCTGGACGGCGGCGCCGGTTCCAATACGGTCAGCTATGCGGGTACGCCGAGCAGCAACGGCTCCACCGGCGTGACGGTGAATCTTTCGACCGGTATCGGCAGCGGCAACTACGCCCAGGGCGATACCTATGCCAACATCCAGAACGTGATCGGCAGCGCCTGGGCCGATACCCTGACCGGTTACGCGACGGCTGGCGTCACTTCGGTGCTGACCGGCGGCCAGGGGGCCGACAGCCTCACTGCGGTGGTGGCCAACCGTGCCGACACCTACGCCTCGTATGCCGGTTCTTCAGCGGGTGTGAGCATCAACCTGCAGGCCGGCACCGGCACCGGTGGCGATGCCCAGGGCGATACGCTGTTCAACATCGACAACGTCATCGGCAGCAGTCTCAACGACACCTTCTTCGCCAGCGCCAATGCCAACAAGTTCAACGGCGGCGCGGGTGGTTCCGATACGGTCAACTATTCGCTCTCCACCAGCAGCGACAGCACCGGCGTGACGGTGAACCTGTCCACCGGCGTGGGCAGCGGCAACTATGCGCAGGGCGACACTTACACCGCCATCGAGAACGTGGTCGGCAGTGCCCAAAACGACACGCTGACCGGCTTTGCCACGGTGGGGACGCAGTCCGTGCTGGAAGGCGGCGGCGGGGCCGACACCATTACCGCGGTGCTGGCCAATCGCGCCTTCACTTATGCCTCCTATGCCGGTTCGGGAGCGGCGGTGACCATCGACCTCAAGAACGGCACCGGCACCGGCGGCGACGCCCAGGGCGATATCCTGGTCAACATCGACAACGTCATCGGCAGCGCCTCCAGCGATCTGTTCAAGGCCAGCACCCAGGCCAACAAGTTCGATGGCGGCAGCGGCGGGGTCGATACGGTCAGCTACGAGTACGATACCGGCGGCGTGACGGTGGACCTCACCAATACGCTGGCGGCGACCGGTACCTATGCGGTGGGCGATACCTTCACCAACATCGCCAACCTCACCGGCGGCTCGGGCAACGATACCTTCTATGCCAGCAGCGTGGCCAACGCCTTTGATGGCGGGGCCGGCAACAACACGGTCAATTACGCGCGCTCGGGCAGCACGGCGGTCGTGGTGGACCTGTATCACGGCACCGGCAGCGGCGGCTATGCGGCGGGGGATACCTACGTCAACATCCAGAACGCGACCGGCAGCGCCGGCAGCGATACCTTCTACGCCAACAGCGCGGCCAATGTCTTCAACGGCGGGGCAGGGGGCAGCGATACGGTCAGCTACCTGTATTCGACCGGCAGCGCGATCACGGCCAGCCTGGTGTCGGGTGCGGGGGGCAGCGGCGGCGACGCCAGCGGCGACAGCTATGTCGGCATTGCCAATCTGGAAGGCAGTGCCAACGTGGACAGCACGCTGACCGGCAACAGCGCGGCCAACGTGCTGTCGGCACGCGGCACGGCGACCACCAACGTACTGAGCGGCGGTGGCGCGAGTTCGGGCACTGATGTGTTCAACGTGGTCGATGGCGGCCACAATTCGGTGACGGTCGGCAGCGGCAACAACCTCATCAACGTCAGCGCCGGTTCGCACAGTTCGGCCGGGGCCCAGAGCGACATGGTCAACCAGACCACCGGGACCTCCAACATCAACAGCATCAGCGGTGGCGCAGGGGTCACGACGCTGCACTTTGCGGACCTGGGGTCGTCACTGAACCTGAGCAACTTCTCCAGCAAGGTCACCGGCATCACCACACTGGACGTCAGTGCCGGCAGCGGTACCAACGTGATCATCACGGCCGACGATGTGCGTCAGATGGGCATGGCCGGCAGCGGCATCTCGAAGATCCTCACGGTCAAGATGAGTACTTCCGAGAGCTTGCAGATCATGGCCAACGGCTCGGACCATTACGTCTACTTCCCCGGCACGACCGACTATGCCTTCTACAACGCCAGCAACCAGGAAATTGCCCGCATCCACCTGGTCACTGCCTGATGTGATGTGACGATGATCTGAAGCGGGGCTGCGTGCGGGAACAGGGCGATGGTCAGCGGTCCATCGCCTTTTCCAGGAAGCGCCAGATGCCGGGGTCCGACATCCCGGCGACGTTGATGCGCATGCGGGTGGAAGGCAGTTGCGCAGGCGAGAACAGGCTGCCCGGTGCCAGCAGGAATCCCTGTTCCATCGCTTCTTCGGTCATGACGTTGGTATCGCGCCCGGTATCGACCCACAGGAACATGCCGCAGGGCGGCGGATCACCGACTTCCATGCCCATGCGTTCCAGCTGGCGCATGACCTTGTCGCGCGCACCGTTCAAGCGCGCGCGCAGGCGTTCCGCATGCTTGCGGTAATGTCCTTCGGAGAGCACCCGGTAGGCCACCCGTTCACCGATTTCTCCGGTAGTGAGCGTCGAGAGCAGCTTGCGGTCAGCCAGGCTGCGCGCCAGTTCGGCCGAGGTGGCGATGAAGCCCACGCGCAGGTTGGCCGACAGCGTCTTGGAAAATCCCCCCAGATAGATCACCCGCTGCAGCTGGTCCAGCGCCGCAATGCGCGTGGCCGCCTGCACCGCGGAACCCGGATGCATGTCGCAATAGATGTCGTCCTCGACGATGATGAAGTCATGTTCCTCGGCGATGCGCAGCACCTGGAAAGCTTTGGCGGCCGACAGCGAGGTCGAGGTCGGGTTGTGCAGCACCGAGTTGATCACGTACAGCTTGGGCTTGTGGATCTCGGCCAGTTCGCGCAGCTGGGCGATGTCCGGGCCATCGGCCAGCCGCGGAATGCCGACGATCTTGGCCCCCAGTGCAGCAAAGGACCCGAACATCAGGAACCAGGCCGGATCATCCACGAAGATCACGTCGCCCGGCCGCAGGAAGTGGCGTGCCACGGTATCGATGGCTTGCGTCACGCCCGTGGTCAGCACGAACTGGTCGGGCGCGGCGGCGATTTCCAGCTCGGCCAGTTTCAGCTGCAATTGCTGGCGCAGCGGCAGGAAGCCCAGCGGCGTCCCATAACCCAGCAGCAGCGAAGGATTGTCGCGGCTGATGGCGCGCAGGGCATTGGCGATCAGCTCGCCATCAAGCCAGTCCGGCGGCAGCAGGCCGCCACCGGGCATCTTGTGCGGCGGCATCTGGCGGAACATGTTGCGCACCAGCCAGACCACATCCAGCCCGCGTTCGGCCTCGGCCACCGCTTCGGCCTGGGCCGCCAGGTTGCCGTAACCGTTGGCGACGGCCACCCGTTCCTTGACGAAGAAGCCCGAGCCCCGGCGTGACTCCAGATAACCCTGGGCCACCAGCCGGTCAAAGGCTTCCACCACGGTAAAGCGCGAGATCTCGTGGGCATCCGCAAACTGCCGGATCGAGGGCATGCGTGCCCCGCCGCGCAGGAGCTTGTCGTCGATGCGGGCGCGCACGCCGCGCACGATCTGGTCCACCAGCGATTCTCCGCTCTCGCGCACCAGCATGGGCCAGCCGGGGAGGGCGGTGTCCGCGGGAACTGTCTTGGCCGGGATGCTGCGCAGATGCTTGACTGTATTGGTCATTTTACCGTGACAATGTTTGAAACTATTTGGAAAAGTGTATAGGTACTGTACTGGTATTGTCGGCTAGGATGTCAGCCAATGCAAGAGTAAGTGGCCTGGCGACAAAGTGCCGGGTGACACGTTGATCAGTGCTCTTGTTTCGCATCTTTTCGAGGAGACCAATGTCATGACCAGCCTGTCCATCCAAGCCAGCCAAGCCCCGCGTACTGCCAGCGAACTGTTGCCCGGCCTGGGCGAGATCGAGCAGGCGGCCGGCATCGTCTATGCCGGCATGGCCCCGACCCCGCAACTGTGCTGGCCGCTGCTGAACCAGGCACTGGGTGCCGAGGTGTGGGTCAAGCATGAGAATCACGCACCGACCGGCGCCTTCAAGGTGCGAGGCGGCATGGTCTATCTGCATCACCTGGCCCGGCAGCAGCCGCAACTGTCCGGCGTCATTTCCGCTACACGCGGCAATCACGGCCAGTCGGTCGGATTGTCGGCGCGCCGCTTCGGCATTCCCGCCACCATCGTCGTGCCCGAGGGCAACAGCCGCGAGAAGAACGCCGCCATGCGCGCCCTCGGCGTCGACCTGATCGAACACGGCCGCGAATTCCAGGATAGCCGCGAGCACGCCCAGCGCCTGGCCTGCGAGCAGCAGCTGCACATGATCCCTTCCTTCCATCGCGACCTGGTGGCGGGCGTGTCGACCTACTGGATGGAATTGTTCGCCGCCCAGCCCGCGCTGGACGTGGTGCTGGTGCCCATCGGCCAGGGCTCGGGCATGTGCGGTGCGGTCGCGGCCCGCAATGCACTGGGGCTCAAGACGCGCATCATCGGCGTGGTCTCGGCGCATGCGCTGGCCTACAAGCTCTCGTTCGAAGCGGGCCGCAAGATCGAGGCACCGGTCTCGACCTGCATCGCCGATGGCGTCGCCTGTCGCGTACCGGACCAGGCGTCGCTGGACGTGATGCTTACCGAGGTTGACGAGGTCGTCGCGGTGACCGATGAGGAAGTGATGGACGCCATGAAGCTGGCCTTCATCGCTACCCACAACGTGGCCGAAGGCGCGGGGGCCTGTGCGCTGGCGGCCGCTCTGCAACTGCGCACGCGGCTGCGCGGCAAGAAGATCGGCGTCACGCTGTCCGGCGGCAATGTCGACCATGACGTGTTTGCCAGTATCCTGGCGCGCCCCGGTGCGGCCGCCGATGCACTGCTGGCGCCGGCCCAGGTGGTGTCGCTGGCGCAGGCCGCGCAAAGGAGAAACGCATGATCGAAGCCTTGCTGCCGCTGATGTCATTTGCCTTCGTCTCCTCCATCACGCCGGGGCCGAACAACATCATGCTGACCTCCTCGGGCATCTGGTTCGGCTTTCGTCGCTCGCTGCCGCACATGCTGGGCATCACCTTCGGCTTCGGCGTGCTGCTGGCCGTATGCGCATTCGGTATAGGCGAGCTGGTGGTGGCGGTGCCGCAAGTGGTGCTGCTGTTGAAGGCACTGGGCTGCGCTTATCTGCTCTACCTGGCCTGGCAGTTGCGCCGCATGGCCGTCTCCGGGGCGGGTGAGCGGGCGGTGCGGCCGATGTCGTTCCGGGCGGCCGCCATGTTCCAGTTCGCCAATCCCAAGGCCTGGGTGATGGCCATCACCGGCGCCTCGGCCTTCATGCCGTTGTTGCATAAGCAGTCCGGATGGCTGGCCATCCTGATTTACTGTGCGGTGTTCTGTGCCATCAACCTGCCTTGCGTGTCGGTGTGGGCCGGTGCCGGTGCGCTCTTGCGGCGCTATCTTGAACAGCCCCGGTGGCGCGCGATCTTTGCGGCGGTCATGATCCTGCTGACACTCTATTCGGCGCTGGCGATCTGGCTGTAGCAGCAGGACATGGAAATCATTTATATCAATAACGCGTTTTGACCACAGGGGACCTTCATGCAAGCTAGCAGCAAGACCAGCCACCCCGCAACAGCGCCCGGCGCCGGCACGGCCCGTCACGAAAGCCGCGGCATGTGGCTGGGCCTGATCGGCGTGGCCATCTTCAGCCTCACGCTGCCGTTCACGCGCATTGCGGTGGCCGAGCTCAACCCGGCCTTCGTGGCGTTCGGCCGTGCGGTCGTGGCAGGGGTCTGCGCACTGGCGCTGCTGGCCTGGATCAAGGCCCCGCGTCCGACCCGGCAGCAATTGCGCGGCCTCGTCATCACCGCCCTGGGGGTGGTGGTGGGCTTCCCGCTGTTTTCCTCGATTGCGATGCGTTATGTCCCGGCCGCGCATGGTGCCGTGGTGGTCGGCCTCCTGCCGCTGGCCACGGCCCTGTTCGGCGCGCTGCGCTTCGGTGAGCGGCCTTCGAAAGGTTTCTGGCTGGCCGCGCTGGCGGGCTCCGGCATCGTGATCGCCTTTGCCCTGCGCGAGGGGGGCGGCAGTTTCCATCTGGCTGATTTCGCGCTGTTTGCCGCCGTGGTCACTGCGGCCATGGGCTATGCCGAAGGCGGACGCCTGGCGCAGACCATGGGCGGCCAGAACGTCATCGCCTGGGCGCTGGTGGTGGCCTTGCCGGTGATGCTGCCGGTGTCGGTGTGGCTGGGCTGGCAGTACGGCGTGAGCGCTTCGTCGCCAGCCTGGCTGGCCTTTGCCTACGTATCGCTGTTCTCGATGTTCATCGGCTTCTTCTTCTGGTACAAGGGCCTGGCCCTGGGCGGCATCGCCCGGGTGGGGCAGGTGCAATTGTTGCAACCTTTCATGAGCCTGCTGGGCGCGGCGGTGATTGCCCATGAAGCGCTGGATGCGAGCAACATGCTCTTTGCCCTGGCCGTGATCGTGGTGGTCGCTATCGGCCGCCGCATGGCGGTGCGCCGCTGAAGGCCGCGCAGGCAGGGTGCGGCAAGCCGCTGACGCAGCTCTGACCGGGTTTGCGAGCCGAAATAGTTCAGCTGGGTCGGGCTAAAGCGGCTGTTTTTTGAGATAATCGAACACTTGTTTTTTCACATTTTGTCAACGCGCAACGCGCGAGCCATTTGCCTTTTGGCCGCAAGCGGGCGCTGTCCAACAGGGAGTACCGCATGTCCGTCTATGAAAAGCTGAAAGCACTGAACATCGAACTGCCCGCCGTGGCCACCCCGGCAGCAGCCTATGTGATGTATGCACAAACCGGCAATACCGTCTTCCTCTCCGGCCACCTGGCCAAGAAGGATGGCAAGGTTTGGGTCGGCCAGCTGGGACGCGACATCGGCACCGACGACGCCAAGCTGGCCGCGCGCGCCGTGGCGGTGGACCTGATCGCGACCCTGCAGGCCGCCTGTGGCGGTGACCTGACCCGCGTCAAGCGCATCGTCAAGCTGATGAGCCTGGTCAATTCGACCGGCGAATTCACCGAACACCACCTAGTGACCAATGGCGCTTCCGAGCTGATCGGCGAAGTCTTCGGAGACGCCGGCAAGCACGCCCGTTCCGCCTTCGGCGTGGCGCAGCTGCCCATGGGCGCTTGCGTCGAAATCGAAATGATCGCCGAGATCGCCTGATCGCCTTGCATTAAAGGGCGGTGGCGGCCACAGTAGCCGCCCGGCCCCACGACCTCACACACCGAACACAGACTGAACGACCCGTATGAAACTCGAAAATCCCGCACCGCTGCAGTGGCAGTTCTCCCAGCGCGCCGAAGCCATGAAGAGCTCGGCCATCCGCGAAATCCTGAAGGTGACGATGCGTCCGGACATCACCTCCTTCGCCGGTGGCCTGCCGTCACCGCTGACCTTCCCGGTCGAGCACATGAAGACCGCCTTCGACCGCGTGCTGAGCCAGCAAGGCAAGATGGCCCTGCAATATGGCCCGACCGATGGCTACCTGCCGCTGCGTGAATGGATCGCCGCGTCGCTCTCCACTGATGGCGCACAGATCACCGCCGAACAGGTGCTGATGGTCTCCGGATCGCAGCAAGGCCTGGACCTGCTGGGCAAGGTCATGATCGACGAAGGCAGCAAGGTGCTGGTCGAGACCCCCAGCTACCTGGGCGCACTGCAGGCCTTCTCGCTGTATGGTGCCAAGTTCGAGTCGGTGCCCAGCGACGAATTCGGCCTGCAACCCGAGACCATCGAAGCCATCGCCGGTGGTGCGCGCATGCTGTATTCGCTGCCCAATTTCCAGAACCCGACCGGCCGCACCCTGCCCACCGAGCGCCGCTTCAAGCTGGTGGAAACCTGTGCCCGCCTGGGTTTGCCGCTGATCGAGGATGATCCCTACGGTGCCCTGAGCTACCAGAATGCACCGCTGCCCAAGATGCTGTCGATGAATCCGTCGGGCGTGATCTACATGGGTTCCTTCTCCAAGGTGCTGACCCCCGGCATCCGCCTGGGCTACGTGGTGGCGCCGCGTCCGCTGATCCTGAAGATGGAGCAGGCCAAGCAAGCCACCGACCTGCACACTGCGCAGCTGACCCAGATGGTGGTGTACGAAGCCATCAAGGATGGTTTCCTGGACCAGCACGTGCCGACCATCCGCAAGCTCTATGGCGACCAGTGCCAGGCCATGCTGGACGCGCTGCAACAGTACTTCCCGGCCAGCTGCAGCTGGAGCAAGCCGGAAGGCGGCATGTTCATCTGGGTGACGCTGCCCGAGCACCTCGATGCCAGCGCGCTGTTGAACGAAGCAGTGGAACAGGAAAAGGTCGCCTTCGTCCCCGGCGCACCGTTCTATGCCAACGTGGCGCAGAAGAACACGCTGCGCCTGTCCTTCGTGACCGTGCCGCCGGAGCAGATCCGCGCCGGTGTGGAGCGCCTGGGCAAGCTGATCGCTTCCAAGCTGTAATCAGCTCAGCCCGGTTCACACTGCAGCCGTAGCGCGTTTTCGCTATCGCATGCTTCCCAAGGCCCGCATCGGAAACGATGCGGGCCTAGTTGTTGATGCACTCCTTGATTCACTGATCCAGCTTGAGCGTCTCCCCATGCTTGAGCGCAACAAACTGCTCCTGCGGCAACCCCGCCTCACGCAGGGCCTTGGCCAGTTCCTTGGGCGGCTCGTCGAGCGGATCGTCGGCCAACTCGAAGGTACCCCAGTGAATGGCGACCGATCGCTTGGCCCGCACGTCCTCATGGATCAATACGGCCTGGGCCGGGTCCACGTGCTGGTTCTGCATGAACCAGCGCGGCGCGTAGGCCCCGATGGGGATGAGCGCCAAATCGAATCGGCCGAAGCGTTCGCCGATGTCGCGGAAGTCCTTCGAATAGCCGGTATCCCCCGCAAAATAGACCGAGAAGGGCTCGGCACCCGCTTGCTGCGCCGCCGCCTGGATGACCCAGCCACCCCACAAGGTCTCTGAACGGTCGAACACGCCACGCGCCGACCAGTGCGTGGCCGGGACGAAGTAGATGTCCAGGTTGTCCATCACGGTCTTGTCCCACCAGTCCATTTCCTTCACGTTGGTGATGCCCCGCGACAGGAACCAGTCACGCACCCCCAGCGGCACCAGAAACAGCGGCGGTCCGCCCGCCTGAAGATTCAGTTGCTCCACGCTCGCCTGGTCCAGATGGTCGTAGTGGTTGTGCGAGATCACCACCACGTCGATATGCGGCAGCTCGCTGATCTGTACCGGCAGCGGCACCTTGCGCGACGGTCCGATGAAGGAGAAGGGCGAGGCCCGCTGCGAGAACATCGGATCGGTCAGCACGTTCTTGCCGCCCAGTTGCACCAGCGCCGTGGCATGGCCGATCCAGGTCACGCTGGGACTGCCGTGGTTGGCCTTCAGCCAGGCGAGGTCAGGCTTGACGACGGGAAACTGGTAATTGTTTTCGGGCGGCTTGGGCAGGCCCTGGGTCAGGCGCTCCCACTGCCATTTCAAGAGGGAACCGCGTTCGGGCTGCGGGTAGTTGTTGCGAAACCCCGTCTCGGTGCGATTGCTCTTGTTGGGATCGTAGTACTTGCTGGAGGAAGAGCAGGCAGTCAGCCCGGCCGCCAGCAGCACGACCGCCAGGCCACGGGTGAGGTGTCGCAAAGGCTGCCGCAGGCAGGATGTCGCAGGGGGCATGGAAGAGGCGCGGCAGCCGCGCAGTGATGACGATGAGCGACATCCTAGCAGGCCGCAGCGCGGCCTGCAGCCGGTGCGTGCTACATCACGTACTGTGCCAGCCCGCGCCCGAATGACCAGTTCCCCTTGTCGCCCTCGACCAGGCTGATCATCACGTCATCCGGCCCGATGCCGGGGTTCTGCTGCAGGCGCGCCACGATGGCGGCGTAGAGCGCATTCTTCTGGGCCTGGGTGCGGGTATTGCTGACCGTCAGCTGGATCAGCACGAAGTCATCCGTGCGCGCCATGCCCATGTAGCTGCGGCTGAAGATCAGGTCTTCCGGATCATGCTCGGTGATGACCATGAAGCGGTCTTCCTCGGGCACATTGAAACTCTCGCGCAGGGCTTCGTAGATGTTGTCGGCAATGGCGCGGCGATAGCTGCGGGACTTGCCGCGCAAGACGGAAATGTGGACCAGGGGCATGATGTTCTCCTTGCAGGTGTGGTTGAAATGGCGGAGCGCTTGCTCTCCATGCCTTGCATGCTATGCTGGTGCAATCATTTGAAAAACCACTGATTGATGATTTCAATGATTGAAATTCGTCATCATTGATCTTGGACCATGAGGGCCCCGCACCATGGATAAACCGCTGGATCTGGACGCCGTCCAGGCTTTCGTCCTGGCCGCCGACCTGCAAAGCTTCACCCGTGCGGCCGAAGCGCTGGATAGTACGCAATCGGCCATCAGCCTCAAGCTCAAGAAGCTGGAACAGCGGCTGGGCCGTCGCCTGCTGGAACGCACGCCGCGCCAGGTGCGCCTGTCGGCCGAAGGGCAGCAGTTCCTGCCGGCCGCACGCAGCCTGCTGGCCGCGCATGAGCGCGCGCTGGAACAGTTGGACCAGGGGCCGGTCCGCTTCTCGGTCGGCATCAGCGACCACGTGGCCGGCGCCACCTTGCCGCGTGCGCTGGCGCAGGTCCACGCGGTCGATCCCGGCGTGGTGGTGGAGGTACGCGTGGGTTCCTCGCATGACATGATGCCTGCCTATGAGCGCGGCGAGCTCGATGCCGTCATCGTGCGCCGCGAACCGCAGGACAAGGGCGGCAAGCTGGTCATGGAAGAGCGCATCGGCTGGTTCGCCCATCCCGATGCGCAATGCTGGGCCGGTCCGGCCTTGCGGGTGGCGACGTTTTCCTCGGCCTGCCGCATCCGCGAGCTGTCCTTGCGGCGGCTCGATGCGGCGGGGATCCCGTGGGTGGAGGTCTTCGTCGGTGGCGGCATTCTGGCGGTGGGGGCGGCGGTCAGTGCGGGCCTGGCGGTGTCGGCGCTGCTCCACCGCAGCGCACCGCCCGGCGCGGTGGACATGGGCGAGCGCCTGGGCTTGCCCAAGCTGCCGCTGGCCCAGGTAAGGCTGCATGCCCGGCTCAAGGAGCCGCGCCTGCAGAGTGCGCTGCGCACGCTGGTAGCGGCGTTGAAGTCGGCCTGAGGCTCGCCCGCACCAGCGTCTCAGGTGCGCGCTGCCTGTGGCTGCATGCGGCCAGGAATGGCCAGCCGGTTCATGGCATTCATCAGCGCGATGGCGATGGTCAGTTCGCTGTACTCCTGTGCGGTGAAGTGCTGGATCACGGCCTGGTAATCCGCATCCGGCGCGGCCGTCTGGTCGATGCGCGTGACCACTTCGGCCCAGGCCAGCGCGGCCTGCTCGCGCGGGGTAAAGAGCGGGCCGGCTTCCTGCCAGACCGGGACCAGCACCAGCTTGTCGACCGGCATGCCGCTGCTGAGCAGGTCACGCGAATGCTTGTCGATGCAGTAGGCGCATCCGTTGATCAGCGACACCCGCAAAAACACCAGCTCCACCAGGTCGGCGGGCAGGCTGCATTGCTTGAGATGACGGTTCACGGCCAGCAGGCCGTCGTAGGCGGCGGTGGCATTCTTGTAGAGATCGATGCGGGCGGACATGGGGACTGGCTCCTGGATGTGATGGAAACGAGTCGCCATCATGCACCTGCATGGACCAGTCGATAAGTGCCAAGAATGGTGATTTGCACTAGTCCATGTCAGGCCGGTGCCAGCAGGGGCAGGATACGCCTTGCCAGCTCGGCGGCACGGCGGCGGCTGTCGATGTTGGTGAAGCTGAGCATGATCATCGGTGGCACTCCGGGGCGCGGTGCCAGCAGGCACTCTGACAGGGCGCGGCTGAACATGCCGTGCTGGCGCATCTTTTCCGCCAGCAGCCGGTCCGAGCGGCGGCCCTGCAGACGCAACAACAGATGCATGCCGCCGGGCGGCGAATCGATCCGGACATGGGAATGCAATACGCCTTCCAGACCGGCGATGGCCATGGTGCGGTGCTGGGCATACAGGCGCCGCATGCGCTGGATATGGCGGGCAAAATGCCCCTCGGCCATGAAGTCGGCGACGATATGCTGCGTCAGGGCTGGCGCGGCACCCGAGAAGAGCTGCGCACTGTGCCTGAAGCGCTCCACCTGCGAACGCGGCACCACCAGGTAGGCCAGGCGAATGGCCGGGAACAGCACCTTGCTGAAGGTGCCGGCATAGAGGACGCGGTCCTCGCGGTCGAGGCTCTTGAGTGCGGGCAAGGGCCGGCTGACGTAGCGGTATTCGCCGTCGTAGTCATCTTCCACAATCCAGGCCTGTTCACGCGCCGCCCATTCCAGCAAGGCCAGGCGGCGCGGCAGCGACAGGGCCACGCAAGTCGGGCTCTGATGCGCCGGCGTGACCACGGCGGCGCGTGCGCGGGCTGCATGGCGCAGGCCGTACTCGACCTGCATGCCGTCGCCGTCTACCGGCACGCCGGCCAGCTGCATGCCGGCTTCGCGCAGCAGGGCGGCGGTCGGGGCGTAGCCGGGGTCTTCCACCCAGATCTTGTCGCCCGGCTGGAGGAGGGTGCGGGTGATCAGGTTCAGGCTGTCGCGATAGCCGGAGGTGACGAAGACCTGTTCGGCCCGGCAATCGATACCGCGTGACAACTGCAGGTAGCGCGCAATTTCCGTTCGCAGCGCCATCAGTCCGGCCGGGGAGGGATAGAGCATGTCGGCGGCTTGCGTGGCCCGCGCTGCGCGTGCGGCCAGGCGTGCCCAGATCTTGCGCGGAAAGGCGTCCAGCGCCGGGATGCCCATCTGGAAGGGACGCGGGCCTTTGGATTCGGCCTGTCCCTCTTCCGGCAGGAGAGGATGGCGCGCGGCCACCGGCGATGTCCGTGAAGGAGCCGCCGTTGCCTTGCTGGCCGCTGCCTGCACTGCCGGGCGGACCCCGGCGGCAATGACCGTCCCGGCTTGTCCGCGCGCCTCCACGTAGCCCTCGGCGGCCAGCAGCGAATAGGCGGCCTCCACCGTGCCGCGCGCCAATCCCAATTCCGCAGCCAGTGCCCGTGCCGAGGGAATGCGGTCACCCGGCCGCAGCAGTCCGTCAGCCACGGCGCTGCGCAGGCGTGCGTAGATCTGGCGGTAGTACGCTTCGCCGGTGCTGCTGTCGAGGCGGATCAAGGATGAGGGAGGCAGAGAAATCATGGACCAGTCGAAATGTCATTTCTTGGATCTCCCGATTATGCCATCGGCTCATTAGGATGAAGCTCCTTCCACTCTGATGGCATCGAAGTTTCTACCATGGACCAAGTTTCCGAGATCACACCTGTGCCTCACTGGCATCTCACCGACGACGCGCTTCGTCACGCCGATACAGTCTCCGACCAGCTGGCCTGTTTTCCCGTGATGCACGAACTGCGTTCGCACCTGCGCGACAGCGAGGAGTTCCTGCAGCGCATCGGCCGCGCCATCCCGCAGGGTTACCGCATCCTGGCCGCCTGGGATCGGGGAAAGGTCGTTGCGCTCGCCGGTTATCGCTTTCAAGAGAACCTGGTCTATGGTCCTTTCCTTTATGTCGATGACCTGGTGGCCGCCAGTACTGAGCGCGGCAAGCGCTGGGGCGAACGGCTGCTGGCTGCGATGGAGGAGGTGGCGGCCCAGGCCGGCTGTGTCCGCCTGGTGCTCGATACCGGCATGGCCAATGCGCTGGCACAGCGCTTCTATTTCCGCCAGGGCATGCTGACTGGCGCGCTGCGCTTCGGCAAGACCATCGGAGGTGTCGCATGAAGATCCTGCAGCTGCTTGCCTCGCCGCGGCAGGAGGCTTCGAATGCCTGGTGGCTGTCGCGCCAGATCGTCGAGCGCATGGGCGCACAGCATCCACAGGCACAGGTCATCCTGCGCGACCTCTACGCCAGCGGCATTGCGCATGTCGATGCTGCCTATGCCGATGCGCTGGGCTCCCCCTTTGCCTTGGACGGCAGTGATGCGGGGCAGGGCACGCTGGCCCTGTCGGACCGTCTCATTGAAGAACTGGAGCAGGCTGACCAGGTGGTGATCGGCACGCCCATGCACAACTACACCGCGCCCTCGGTCCTGAAGGCGTGGATCGATCACGTGGTGCGGGTGCGCCGGACCTTTGCCATCACCCCGGATGGCAAAGCGGGCCTGCTGCGTGACCGGCCGGTGCATGTGGCGGTGGTCTCCGGCGGGCGCTTCACCGGCGCGTCGGCACGGCAGCCGGATTTCCTTACGCCCTATCTGAAGGTGGCGCTGGCGACCATCGGTCTGCATGACCTGCGCTTTACCGTGATGGAGGGCCTGGCTGCGGGCGCGCAGGCGGTACGCAACGAGCGCGAGCGTGTTGCTGTGGAGCTGGATCGGCAATTTTCAAGGGGCTGACAGGACTTTTCCTGAAGGAAAAACGGGCGATCTGCTCGCTCGATTTTTTTCGAAAAAAATCCCTTGAAAACCAAAATCCCCATCCCTAGATCGGTACCAGCAGATGCTCGACGTTGAGGTCTGCGACGAAAACATCGCTTAACTGAAAGGATATTTTTATGCGTACTTTTGATCTCTCCCCCCTGTACCGTACCGCTATCGGCTTCGATCGCCTGGCCCAGATGTTCGACAACGCCCAGCGCGCTGATCAGCCCAGCTATCCGCCGTACAACATCGAACTGGTGGCCGAGGACAAATACCGGATCACCATGGCCGTGGCTGGTTTCGCCCGCAGCGAAATCGACATCGAGACCGAAAACGAAACCCTCAAGATCACCGGCCGCAAGCAGAAGGAAGACAAGCAGGTCAACTTCCTGCACCGTGGCATCGCCGCCCGTGACTTCGAACAGCGCTTCCAGCTGGCCAACCACATCAAGGTGGTCGGTGCCAATCTGGAAAACGGCCTGCTCAACATCGAGCTGGTCCGTGAAATCCCCGAAGCACTGAAGCCGCGCAAGATCGAAATCGGTGCCGCCGAGGACAGCAACGTCCAGCGCCTGGAACGCGCTGCCTGATCGCTTCACTGCAGCAGGGTGCGGCCTTCGTCTGCAGGGCCGCACTTCCATCAGCCGCCCGTCTCACCGGGCGGTTTTTTGCGTGCGTCACCACAGTTGTGATTGACGACAGTTACCTGCTTGGTTACGTTACACACTTCACCGTACTTCAGTCACCGCTCACGACCCGGCGCGCCCGTACGCCGGACCAGCTGCACAAAACAAATTGGCACAGGAGCAATATCTTGCGTATATTGCGTCGGCCACAGGGAGAAACGCGTGAACGACCACCGATACCAGCACATCAACCCCGAACCCTTGCTCGATGCCATGGGTGGCGATGCCGCTGCCTGCCGCCACATGTTCGGCACCTTCGCCCAGAGCGCCCCCGCCACCTTCGACCGGCTGGCGCAAGCCATCCGCGCCGATGACGCCGCCCAGGTCAAACGCGAGGCACACAGCCTCAAGAGCATGACCGCCCTGGTCGGGGCCGGCGTGCTGACCGAACTGCTCAAGAGCGTGGAAACCCAGTCCCGCGCCGAACCGCCCCAAAGCGCCCAGCCGCAGTTGCCCGAATTGCAGAGCTTGTTCACCGCCGTTGCCGCCGAAGTGCGCCATTACGTCGACCAGGTCGGTGTGGCGCAATAAAGCTGCGGTGCCCGGCGCGTCTTTCCGAATTTTTCGCATTTTTTGCACTTCCCCCCGCAGACGCCTTCCCTCAGGCCTCCCCCCGTCACATCCTTCATAAATTACCGACTCATCAGTCAGTAACCTGACGTACATCAATCGGGTTTTCAGCAGGGCTCTTCATAATGTGGTCACTCAAGACGAAGCTTTTGACGAAGCTTTCCGTCGCCCCATTTCCTGCCGATGCCGAGAATCACGATGTGCGAACCCTCTCTGCGAATCCGTCCCTTGCTGGCTGCCTTGCCGCTCCTGCTGGTGGCCTGCCAGTCGATGGCGCCGGATTACCAGCGGCCCGCTGCACCGGTGGCGGCGCACTATCCGCAGCAGGTCGATGGCGCAGGTGAAGCCGCATCGGCACTCGGTTGGCAAGCCTGGTTCCGCGATCCGCAACTGCAAGCCCTCATCACCCAGGCCTTGGCCAACAACCGCGACCTGCGCGCAGCGGCCTTGCGGGTCGAGGAGGCGAGGGCGCTCTACGGCATCCAGCGCGCCGACCTGTTTCCCGCCGTTGGCGCACAGGCAGGCCTGGATCGCTCGCGCACTCCGGCCGACCTCAACCTGACCGGACGCCCGCTGGTCGGCAGTGCCTATCAGGCCGGCGTGGGCCTGAGCACCTGGGAGCTGGACCTGTGGGGCCGCCTGCGCAGCCTGGATGACGCCGCGCTGCAAACCGCGCTGGCCAGCGAAGCCACCCGCCGTGCCGCAGCCCTGAGCCTGGTGGCCCAGGTGGCCGATGCCTGGCTGGAATTGGCCGAGATCGACGAACGCCTGGCCATCGCCCGCGACACCATCGCCAGCCGGCAGGAGAGCTATCGCATCTTTGCGCGCCGGGTCGAGGTCGGCGCCACCTCGCGCCTGAACCTGACCCAGATCGAGACCCTGCTCACACAAGCCCAGGCCTTGGGCGCACAGCTGGAACAGCAACGCGCACAACGTCTGAATGCACTCACGCTGCTGGTCGGTTCGCCGCTGGAGCTGCCAGTCGGCCAGGCGCGGCCGGCACTGGATGCGGTGTTCCCGGCGCTGTCGCCGGGCACGCCTTCGCTGCTGCTCACTCGCCGGCCCGACGTGGCCGCTGCCGAGCATCGCCTGCAAGCGGCCAATGCCAATATCGGTGCAGCACGCGCGGCCTTCTTTCCCAGCATTTCGCTCACGGGCAACCTCGGCACGGCCAGCGCTGAACTGAGCGGATTGTTCCGCGATGGCAGCCATGCCTGGAGTTTCTCGCCCAGCCTGTCGCTGCCGATCTTCACGGCAGGCCGCCTGCGCAACAACCTGAACCTGGCCGAAGTGCGGCGCGACCTGGCCGTGGCCAATTACGAAAAAACCATCCAGTCCGCCTTCCGTGACGTCGCCGATGCGCTGGCCGCGCGCCAGTGGCTGACCCGCCAGCTCGCCATTGCCGAGACGGCGGTGCAGGTCCAGACCGAGCGGGCGCGCCTGTCCACGCTGCGCTATGACAACGGCGCTGCGCCTTTCCTCGACGTGCTCGACGCCCAGCGCGACCTGCTGAGCGCACGCCAGCAGCGGGTGCAGATCCGGCGTGCGCTGCTGTCCTCGTCGGTGGCGCTGTATGCGGCGCTGGGTGGCGACAGCAATGCGCCTGCGGCTTTCCCCCTTTCTTCCGGACCCCGACCATGACGCTCCCTCACGCCAAGAAACCCCTGCTGGCCGCCGCGCTGGCCGTGCTCCTCGCCGGCGGTGCGGCCTATGCCTGGCTGCGCCTGCACCACAGCGGCCCCGGCGAGGGATTCGCCAGCGGCAACGGCCGCATCGAAGCCACCGAAGTGGATGTGGCCACCAAGCTGGGTGGCCGGGTCGATGCCATCCTCGTCAATGAAGGCGACTTCGTCGCAGCCGGCCAGCCGCTGGCCCGCATGCAGGTACTGTCGCTGGAAGCCCAGCGCGACGAGGCCCAGGCGCGCCAGCAGCAATCGGTCTCGGCCGTGGCCAGTGCCGAGGCCCAGGTGGCCGTGCGCGAGAGCGATCATCAGGCCGCATTGGCCCAGGCCGCGCAGCGCGCCAGCGAGCTGGATGCGGCACGGCGCCGCCTGGCGCGCTCGGAGGTGCTGGTCAAGGAAGGCGCCTCCTCGCTGCAGGAAGTGGACGACGACCGTGCCCGCGTGCTGAGCATGGAAGCCGCCGTCACCGCCGCCAAGGCACAAGTGACCGCCGCCCAGGCCGCCGTGGCAGCTGCCCGCACCCAGGTCAGCGGTGCGCGTGCTACGGTCACGGCCGCTGTGGCCACGGTCCAGCGCATCAAGGTCGACATCGACGACAGCACGCTCATGGCCCCGCGCGCCGGACGCGTGCAATACCGCATCGCTCAGCCGGGCGAAGTGCTGGGCGGGGGCGGCAAGCTGCTCAACCTGGTGGACTTGAGCGATGTCTACATGACCTTCTTCGTTCCCGAGACCGTCGCCGGCAAGCTGGCGCTGGGCGGCGAGGCACGCATCGTGCTGGACGCCGCCCCGCAATACGTGATCCCGGCGCGTATTTCATTCGTGGCCAGCACTGCGCAGTTCACGCCCAAGACGGTAGAGACCGCCAGCGAGCGGCAGAAGCTGATGTTTCGCGTCAAGGCGCAGATCGATCCGGCGCTGCTGCGCCAGCACCTGACCCTGGTCAAGACCGGCTTGCCCGGCGTGGCCTGGGTGCGGACCGACAATGCGCGTGACTGGCCCGCCACGCTGGCGGTGAAGGTCCCGCAATGACAGAGAGCCATGGTCAGAGCCTGGTGGCGCGCCTGTCGGGCGTGTCGCTGCGCTATGGCCAGAAGCCGGCCCTGCAGGCGATCTCGCTGGAGATTCCGGCCGGCTGCATGGTCGGCCTGATCGGGCCCGATGGCGTGGGCAAATCCAGCCTGCTCTCGCTGGTGGCCGGTGCTCGTGCCCTGCAGGAAGGGGACGTGGAAGTCCTCGGTGGCGATATGCGCCGGGCCGCGCATCGTGAAGCGGTCTGCCCGCGCATCGCCTACATGCCGCAGGGTCTGGGCAAGAATCTGTATCCGACGCTGTCGGTGGAGGAGAACCTGCAATTCTTTGGCCGCCTGTTCGGCCAGTCCGCGCAGGAGCGTCGCCAGCGCATCGATACGCTCACGGCCGGCACCGGCCTGTCGCCTTTCCTGGCGCGCCCGGCGGGCAAGCTCTCCGGCGGCATGAAGCAGAAGCTGGGATTGTGCTGTTCGCTGATCCACGACCCTGACCTGCTGATCCTGGACGAGCCCACCACCGGCGTCGATCCGCTCTCGCGTGCGCAGTTCTGGGACCTGATCGCGCACATACGCCAGCAGCGGCCCGGCATGAGCGTCATCGTGGCGACAGCCTACATGGAAGAGGCCGACCGCTTCGATTTCCTGGTGGCCATGGATGACGGCCAGATCCTGGCCACCGGCACGCCTGCCGAGCTGCATGCGCGCACCGGCACGGCGGCACTGGAAGAGGCCTTCATCGCCTTGCTGCCACCCGATAAACGGCGCGGCCACCAGCCCGTGCAGGTGACACCGCTGGACCCGGCGCGGCAAGCCGAGATCGCCATCGAAGCGCGCGGCCTGACCATGCGCTTCGGCGATTTCGTGGCGGTGGACCATGTGGACTTTCGCATCCGGCGCGGCGAGATTTTCGGGTTCCTGGGCTCCAACGGCTGCGGCAAATCCACCACCATGAAGATGCTGACCGGCCTCCTGCCTGCCAGTGAAGGCCAGGCCTGGCTATTCGGCCAGGCCGTCGATCCGCGCGACATGGCGACGCGGGCGCGTGTGGGCTACATGTCGCAGGCGTTTTCGCTGTATGGCGAATTGAGCGTGCGCCAGAACCTGGTGCTGCATGCGCGGCTGTATCGTGTGCCGCAGGAGCAGATCGCGGCGCGCACCGAAGAGATGGCGCAGCGCTTCGGCCTGCAGGAGGTGATGGACAGCCTGCCCGAGAGCCTGCCGCTTGGCATCCGCCAGCGGCTCTCGCTGGCCGTGGCGATGGTGCACAAGCCGGAGCTGCTGATCCTGGATGAACCGACTTCGGGCGTGGACCCGATCGCGCGCGACCTGTTCTGGCAATTGATGATCGATCTCGCGCGGCGCGACCAGGTGACGATATTCATCTCCACCCATTTCATGAACGAGGCCCAGCGCTGCGACCGCATTTCGCTCATGCACGCCGGGCGCGTGCTGGTCAGCGCCACGCCGGAGGAACTGATCCGCCAGCGCGGGTCGGCGACTTTGGAACAAGCCTTCATTGGGTACCTGGAAGAAGCGGCCGGGAAGGGCGCAATGACGCCTGCGCCTGAAGTAAACGTCACATCGGCCCGGAACCCCGCGCCAGCTGGCGATGGCCGGTTGCGCACCAGCCTGGGCCGCGCCCTCAGCTACAGCCAGCGCGAGAGCCTGGAACTGCGGCGCGATCCTGTGCGCGCCACCTTGGCCTTGCTGGGCACGGTGATCCTGATGTTCATCATCGGCTATGGCATCAACCTCGATGTGGAAAACCTCAGCTACGCCGTGCTCGACCGCGACCAGACCGGCCTGAGCCAGAACTATGCGCTGAACCTGTCGGGTTCGCGCTACTTCATCGAGCAGCCGCCCATCCGCGATTACCAGGACCTGGACCGCCGCATGCGCAGCGGCGAGATCTCTCTGGCCATTGAAATCCCGCCCGGCTTCGCCCGTGACATCGCACGCGGCAAGCCGGTGGAAGTAGGGGCCTGGGTCGATGGTGCCATGCCCACGCGCGCCGAGACCGTGCGCGGTTACGTGCAGGGCATGCATCAACTGTGGCTGGCCGACATGGCCACGCACCGGCTGGGCCAGCGCCTGGCGCAGCCCGCCACGATCGAGACGCGCTATCGCTACAACCCGGACGTCAAGAGCCTCCCTGCCATGGTGCCGGCCATCATCCCGCTGCTGCTGATGATGATCCCGGCCATGCTGACGGCGCTGTCGGTGGTGCGCGAGAAGGAGCTCGGCTCCATCCTCAATCTCTACGTCACGCCGGTCACGCGTACCGAATTCCTGCTGGGCAAGCAGCTGCCTTATCTGGTGCTGGGCATGCTCAATTTCGCCATGCTGACGCTGCTGGCCGTGACCGTGTTCGGGGTGCCGGTCAAGGGCAGCCTCTTCACGCTGACGCTGGCGGCGCTGGTCTTCATCATCTGCTCGACCGGGTTTGGCCTCTTGGCTTCGACCTTTACGCGCAGCCAGATTGCGGCCCTCTTCGTGACCATGATCGGCACCATCATTCCCTGCGTGCAGTTCGCCGGACTGTTGAATCCGGTCTCTTCGCTCGAAGGCATGGGTGCGCTGATCGGACAGGTCTATCCGGCCACGCATTTCCTCACCATCAGCCGTGGCGTGTTCAGCAAGGCGCTGGCGGTGGGTGACCTGGGCGCCTCGTTCTGGCCGCTGGTGCTGGCCGCCCCCGTGATCCTGGGGTTGTCGGTGTGGCTGTTGAAGAAGCAGGAGCAATGAGATGCGCCGCGCGCCTGCCAGCCTGTCCAACATTTTTCGTCTCGGCGTCAAGGAACTGTGGAGTTTGCTGCGCGATCCGGCCATGCTGGTGCTGATCGCCTACACCTTCACGCTCTCCATCTATGTGGCCGCCACGGCCATGCCGGAGAGCCTGCACAATGCCGCCATCGCCATCGTCGACAACGATGGCTCGCCGCTGTCGGCACGCATTGCGTCCTTGTTCTATCCCCCGCATTTCAAAGTGGCCCGACTGGTGACGGCGCGCGAGGCCGATGCCGGGCTCGATGCAGGAGACTACACCTTCGTCTTGGACATCCCGGCGGATTTCCAGCGTGACGTGCTGGCCGGACGCGCGCCGGTGGTCCAGCTGAACGTGGATGCCACGCGCATGAGCCAGGCTTTCACCGGCAACAGCTACATCCAGCAGATGGTCAGCAACGAGGTCACGCAATTCGTGCGGCGTAGCGAGGCCGCTGGCGATGCGCCGGTGGGACTGGCCTTGCGCATGCGCTTCAATCCCAACCTGGAGCAATCCTGGTTCGGTTCGCTCATGGAGATCATCAACAACGTCACCATGCTCTCCATCATCCTGACGGGGGCGGCGCTCATCCGCGAGCGCGAGCACGGCACCATCGAACACCTGCTGGTGATGCCGGTGAGTCCGGCCGAGATCATGCTGGCCAAGGTGTGGGCGATGGGCTCGGTCGTGGCACTGGCGGCCTTGATGTCGTTGCTGCTGATCGTGCGGGGCGCCTTGCAGGTGCCCATCGAGGGCTCGCTGGCGCTGTTCATGCTGGTGACGGTGCTGCATCTGTTTGCCACTACCTCGATGGGCATCTTCATGGCCACGCTGGCGCGTTCGATGCCGCAGTTCGGGATGCTCACCGTACTGGTCCTGTTGCCGCTGCAATTGCTGTCGGGCGGCTCCACGCCGCGCGAGAGCATGCCTGTACCGGTACAGGACATCATGCTGGCTGCCCCGACCACGCATTTTGTCGCGGCGGGGCAAGCCATACTGTACCGGGGCGCTGGCCTGGAAGTGATCTGGCCGCAACTGCTGGCCATCCTGGCAATTGGCCTGGTCCTGTTTGTAGCTGCACTGGGCCGGTTCAGAAAGACCATCAGCCAGATGGCGTGATGGAGGAGGGCGTGCGCCGATGCCGCGCCCACATGACTAGCGATGCAATCAACCGGGAGCAATCATCATGGACTTCAACAGCCCGTCAACCTGGATACCGCTCATCAGCATTGCGCTGCTGCTGATCGGCTACGGCCAACGCGCGCAACGCTGGGCACCTTATTGCATGCTGGCGGGGGCGTTTGGATTGCTGGGGGTGTTGGTGTATCGGGTGTCGGTGGCGATTGGGTGACGAGTTTTCA
This sequence comes from Herbaspirillum sp. Her4, assembly GCF_057961335.1. NCBI lineage: Bacteria > Pseudomonadati > Pseudomonadota > Betaproteobacteria > Burkholderiales > Oxalobacteraceae > Herbaspirillum > Herbaspirillum sp. Her4. The sequence continues at coordinate 3,180,629 of NZ_CM176330.1, forward strand.
AGAGCCGGCATCACCATAGGCTTCGCTGATGGCGCGCAGTGCCAGCAACGCGGCAGGGAGGTCATCCGGACTGTCCAGTGGCTCCACAGCGGCCTTCAGGTACTCGATGGCCAGTACAGGGTTCGCGCGCAGTTCGGCGATTTCACGCTCGTGGTGAGAAACCGCAGCCTTGATCTTGTTCATGGTTGACTCACTGATGTAGCCTGTTGCTGGCATAAATCATTTAAATAATATTTCCGGTCATCATTGGCAGGCGCGGGGCCTTGCAGATCTTCGTTCGGGAGTCGCTTGAAAGAAGACCAATGTTTCCGTGGCAGTGATACGAATCCGCTTTGGCACAGGGCTGGAATCACTTGCGGGTTTTCGCCACAACGCAGGTCATTGTTGATGACACAGCGTTCAGCCTCGGCGATGCCCAGTGTGGGGAGTGGGTCCTCTGAAATCACCATGAGGCTGTATTCGATATCCGGGAAAACCTGCTTGCCATGCAGTCTCCAATATTTCTCATGAAGGCTGCAGGCATACATCGCGAGGGCCGGTAGCAGGACGGTGGCTGCCAGTGCCACGGCAACCAGCATGGTATTGGCGACCGTTTGCCGTGTCTTTTTGAGCAGAAGATGGCCGATAAGGGGAAATGTGATGGAACATCCCAGCGCCCACAGCAGCGGGTCGTCCGGGCAACTTTCTCCGCAATTCGTAATGAAGGCGGTGTTGAGCGCTCCCGCTGCAGTTCCGCCTGCAATGCCCACGAGGCTTAGAAATGGAAGCGCAAAGCAACTCTTCATTTTCAAAGCGCGTCTCTTAAAGCCTTACAGCGCGGCGAGGCAGTGTCGACGTCGCAAGTCAGGTTGGCATACTCTGATTCAGCTCTCTCGCCGGCGCACTCCTTGATATCAGTCCATTCGTGAAAATAATCCTCGGCCCTGCCGCCCGGGAAATTTGCTTTGGTGCCATCCGCAGACCAATAGAAGACGTCGGCTCCCATGGCCACCGCCACCAGCGAGTTGGCTTCCAGACCGGGGATGATTTGAGTGGTGGAGTCCCGGATGATCTTGCCTGTACGCAGATCGGTAATCGTATAAAACGCATCCCCGGACGCCAGCAGGAACCAGCGATATGGGTCAGTCCAGTACCAGCGCTCGCCTCCCCGGAAATTGTATTCGGTGAGCGCGCAGGTGCCTGCGGGATTGACTGAGATGGAGATGGGCGGATAGTGTGGCCGGACCAGCGTGCTGTATTTGCGCAGGGTGCCGTAGCAGAGCAACAGCACTATGGCCGCTGCAAGGAGATAGTTCATCGGGCGCGCCATTACGCCTCACTCATCTGAGGTCGGTGGGCCGCAAATTGATGGACGCGGTGGGGAAAGATGTAGCGTAATTGAGCCACGAGGCTCTTGGATTTGTCCGGGATTCTATCTTTCACTGGGGTGTTTCTCATCTTGCGCGTTCCTCGCTTTCAACAATGAGCGCGCATTCTCCCCAGCAGGCGTTGGCTCTTCCACGCCAACACCCAAAACTCCACCCCGCATTCGAAATGCTTCGACCACCCCTTGCCCACGAAGCAATCAGTTGTGCAAGCCATCAAAAAAATCGCCCCCTGCCAAACTGCGCAGGGGGCGACTTCACCGCAAAAAGAAACCGGGCATCAACCCTGAGAACGCAACCCCGTCGCCTTGATGCGCGATTCCAGCACGCGGCCCTTGCGTGCGCGCTTGCCCACGTGCGCCAGCAGCTTCTCGCCGCTCAAGGCAATCTCCTTGGGCTTGCTCATGTTGCCGGTGCCATGGACCACGACACCCTTCTGGCTGATGGCCTGGGCGGCGACCAGCTTCTCATTCTTCTCCAGCTCCATCAGGTTCACGCCACGGCCACCGGAAGACAGCGTCTTCATCTCATCGAGGCCAAACACCAGCAGGCGGCCATTGGCCGACACGCAGGCCACGGCGCTGGCGTCAGCCGCCACCGGCGTCGGTGCCAGCGGCAGCGCACCCTCATCGAGCGTGAAGAAGCTCTTGCCGCCCTTGACGCGGCCAAACATGTCGGACGCCTTGGCAATGAAACCGGCCGCCGCATCAGAGGCCAGCAACAGCGTGGTATCGGCCGGACCGGCAAAGTAATGCTGGATGTTGCTGCCGCTGGCCAGTTCGATCAGCGTGGTCACAGGCACGCCATCGCCACGCGCATTGGGCAACGCATTGACCGCAATCGTGTAGACCCGGCCGTTGGAGCCGAAGGCCAGCAGGTTGTCCACGGTGCGGCATTCAAACGCGCCATACAGGCTGTCACCGGCCTTGAAGGTGAACTGCGTCGCATCGTGGCCATGGCCGGTGCGCGCGCGCACCCAGCCCTTCTGAGAAATGATCACCGTCACCGGCTCATCGATCACCTTCTGCTCGAAGGTGGCGCGCTCGGCTTCTTCGATGATGGTGCGGCGGGCATCGCCGTAGGTCTTGGCGTCGCCTTCGATTTCCTTGATGACCAGACGCTTCATCGAGGACGGATTGTCCAGCAGGTCCTGCAGCGTGGTCTTCTCGTTGCGCAGTTCGGCCAGTTCCTGCTGGATCTTGATGGCTTCCAGTCGCGCCAATTGGCGCAGGCGGATTTCCAGGATGTCTTCGGCCTGGCGGTCGGAGAGCTTGAAGGCGTCCATCAGGGCCGGCTTCGGTTCGTCCGATTCGCGGATGATCTTGATGACCTTGTCGATGTTCAACAGCACCGCTTCCCGGCCTTCCAGGATGTGGATGCGGTCGTTGACCTTCTGCATGCGGAACTGCGTGCGGCGCGTCACCGTGTCGAAGCGGAAGCTGATCCACTCGGTGAGGATGTCGGTGAGGTTCTTCTGGCGCGGACGGCCATCGCCGCCGATCATCACCAGGTTCAGCGAGGCACTGGTCTCCAGCGAGGTCTGCGCCAGCAGCGTGTTCATGAACTCGGTCTGGTCCTGGTTCTTGGACTTGGGCTCGAACACCAGGCGCACCGGCGCTTCGCGGCCGGACTCGTCGCGCACTGCATCGAGCAGGCCCAGGATGGCCGCCTTCTGCGCCTGCTGTTCGGGCGTCAGCGACTTCTTGCCCAGCTTCAGCTTGGGGTTGGTCAGTTCTTCGATTTCTTCCAGCACGCGCTGCGAGGAAACGCCCGGCGGCAGTTCGGTGATGACCGCCTGCCACTGGCCGCGCGCCAGGTCTTCGATCTTCCAGCGTGCGCGCACCTTCAGGCTGCCACGGCCGCTCTGGTACATCTCGGCGATGGTCGACTTCGGGGTGATGATCTGGCCGCCACCGGGGAAGTCCGGGCCGGGGATCAGTTCCATCAGCTCGGCGTGCGTGATCTTGGGATTGCGGATCATCGCCACGGCGGCCTTGGCCACTTCGGTCAGGTTGTGCGAGGGGATTTCAGTGGCCATGCCCACGGCAATGCCGGAGGCACCGTTCAACAGCAGGAAGGGCAGGCGCGCCGGCAGGAGGCGCGGCTCTTCGGTGGAGCCATCGTAGTTGGGCTGGAAATCCACCGTGCCCATGTCGATTTCATCGAGCAGCAATTTGCTGATGGGCGTCAGGCGTGCTTCGGTGTAGCGCATCGCCGCTGCGCCATCGCCATCGCGCGAACCGAAGTTGCCGTGGCCGTCGATCAAGGGATAGCGCAGCGAAAAATCCTGCGCCATGCGCACCAGCGCGTCATACACCGACTGGTCGCCGTGCGGGTGCAGCTTGCCCAGCACGTCGCCGACCACGGCGGCGGACTTGCGCGGCTTGGCCGCCGAGTTCAGCGACAGTTCGTTCATCGCGTAGAGGATGCGGCGCTGTACCGGCTTCTGGCCGTCAGCCACGTCGGGCAGGGCGCGGCCCTTGACCACCGAGATCGCGTAATCGAGATAGGCGCGTTCGGCGAAGGTGGACAGCGTCAGCGATTCGCCATCGGGCGCAGCCGGGGCTTGGTCAAAGAGGGTCGGTTGATCGGTCATGGAGCTTGTCTTGTTGTGTTCGTATTGACTGGGTTAATCGTTGATGGCGGGCTCGCGCGGGGGCAGCGTCACCTTCAGGCGCGCATTGCCGCTGGCATTGGCGTTGCCGCGCTCGCCTGCGGCCAGGCGCAGTGCGCCGGCGGGCCGGTACAGTTCATAGAACCGCGACACCAGCCGCACATAGCCCTGTGTCTCGGGATAGGGCGGGATCTTGTTGCCATACTTCTGCACCGCGCCTTCCCCGGCGTTGTAGGAGGCAATGGCCAGTTCCACGTGCTGCGGGAACATCGCCATCAGATCGCGCAGGTAGCGCGCGGCCAGGCGGATGTTGATCTTCGGATCGGTCAGCTTCTGGTGCAGCGTCTTGCGACGATCCCCCTGCAGGCCGTAGCGCTCGGCCGTGTCGGGCAGGATCTGCATCAGGCCTACCGCGCCCTTGCTGGAGACGGCCGTGGCATTGAAACCGGATTCGGCCGTCATCACCGCCTTCAGCAACGCCGCATCCAGACCGAATTCGCCGGCCGCTTCGGTGAGCAGGTCGTCGTACTTGCGCGCATCGCGATGAGCCAGCATGGTCCGCACGAAAGGCGGATCGGCCGGGGTCACCGCTTCCTTGCTGCCGGGATGGTTGAGCAGCGTTGCACTGCTGGCCATGAGCTTGTCCGGGTCGTCCAGGGTCTGGGCATAGAAGTGCACCGCGCCATCGGCATCTGTGTACCGGTACACAATGGTCTTGGGCTTCTTTGCGGCGGCAGCCGTACCGGTACTGTCCCGGCCACTGTCCGCTGCTTCCACCCGCATGTGCTGTACACCATCGGCATCGGTGTACCGGACCACTTGCTGCGACTGTACCGGTCCGGCACAGAGCAGCGCCGCCGCGCCCAGGAGGGCGGCGAGAACGCTGGTGTGCAGGAACGCGGGGCGTTGCATGTCAGATGTCCGCTTCGGCTTCGTTGCCGTGCTCTTCGATCCAGGCGCGGCGGGACGCCGCTTCGCCCTTGCCCATGAGCATGTTGAAACGCTCTTCGGAGGTCTGCACGCCAGGCTCGCCGAAGCTGATCGGCAACAGGCGGCGCGTGTCCGGGTTCATGGTGGTTTCCCACAGCTGCTCGGCATTCATCTCGCCCAGGCCTTTAAAGCGGGAAATGCTCCAGGCACCTTCCTTCAGGCCATCCTTGCGCAGCTTGTCTTCGATGGCTTCAAGTTCGCCATCGTCCAGCGCATAGAGCTTCTGCACCGGCTTCTTGCCGCGTGCAGGGGCATCGACCCGATAGAGCGGCGGGCGCGCCACGCAGATGTGGCCGTTCTCGATCAGCTTGGGGAAGTGACGGAAGAACAGCGTCAGCAGCAATACCTGGATGTGCGAGCCGTCCACGTCCGCGTCCGAGAGGATGCAGATCTTGCCGTAACGCAGGCCGGAGAGATCGGGCGTGTCGTTGATGCCATGCGGATCGACGCCGATGGCCACGGCGATATCGTGGATTTCATTGTTGGCGAAGAGGCGGTCGCGCTCGGTTTCCCAGGCGTTCAGGACCTTGCCGCGCAAGGGCAGGATGGCCTGGAATTCCTTGTCGCGGCCCATCTTGGCGGAGCCGCCGGCGGAGTCGCCCTCCACCAGGAAAATTTCATTGCGCGTCACATCCGAGGATTCGCAATCGGTCAGCTTGCCCGGCAGCACGGCCACGCCTGAAGATTTCTTCTTTTCGACCTTTTGCGCCGAGCGCAGGCGGCTTTGGGCCTGCTTGATGACCAGCTCGGCCAGCTTCTTGCCGTATTCCACGTGCTGGTTCAGCCACAGCTCCAGCGCCGGACGCGAGTAACCGGCGACCAGTCGCACGGCATCGCGCGAGTTCAGGCGTTCCTTGATCTGGCCCTGGAATTGCGGATCCAGCACCTTGGCCGAGAGCACGAAGGAGACGCGCGCAAACACGTCCTCGGCCAGGAGTTTGACGCCCTTGGGCAGCAGCGAATGCATTTCCGCAAAACTCTTGACCGCCGAGAACAGGCCTTCGCGCAGGCCCGATTCGTGGGTGCCGCCGTTGGAGGTGGGGATCAGGTTGACGTAGGACTCGCGCACCACGGCACCTTCTTCGGTCCAGGCCACCACCCAGGAGGCGCCTTCACCCTCGGCGAAGCCTTCGGCATCCTTGCCGGCGAACTGTTCGCCTTCGAACAGCGGGATCAATGTTTCGCCGCTGCCGGTCTGCGCCAGTTGCTCCATCAGGTAGCCGCGCAGGCCTTGATCGTACTGCCAGTTCTGGGTGTCGCCGGTTTTGGCGTTGATCAGCGTGACCTTCACGCCTGGCAGCAGCACCGCCTTGGAACGCAGCAGGCGCTGCAGCTCGCCCAGCGGAATGGTGGCCGAGTCGAAATACTTGGCGTCCGGCCAGACGGTCACGCGGGTGCCGGACTTCTTGTCCTCGCGAGTGGCGGGGCGCGACTTCAGTTTCTCGATGACGTCGCCGCCCGAGAAGGCCAGCGTGTGCACGCCGCCTTCGCGCCAGACCGTGATTTCCAGGCGCGTGGCCAGCGCATTGGTGACCGAGACGCCCACGCCGTGCAGGCCGCCCGAGAAGGCATAGGCACCGCCGGAACCCTTGTCGAACTTGCCGCCCGCATGCAGGCGGGTGAAGACGATCTCGACGGTGGGGACTTTTTCTTCCGGGTGCAGGCCGACCGGGATGCCGCGGCCATCGTCTTCCACGCTGACGCTGCCGTCGGCGTTGATGGTGACGATGATGCTCTTGCCGTAGCCGCCCAGCGCTTCGTCAGAGGCGTTGTCGATCACTTCCTGGAGGATGTGCAGCGGATTCTCGGTGCGCGTGTACATGCCCGGACGCTGCTTGACCGGCTCCAGTCCCTTGAGGACACGGATCGATGATTCACTGTAATCGGACGGGGTTGTTTTTTTGGTTGCCATGCAGATGAGTGGTCGTGGCTGATGCCGGAGGGTTGTTGTCTGTTCGTCCAGCGCAGCGGCCCGCCAAGGGGCCATCTTGCGCTGCAAAAGCGCATTCTAATGAAAATTCCGTGGATTCGGCGTCTGGCAAGGCGGATTGTTCCCTACCGGGCAGGACTTGTCGGTAACAGCATGTAAATGCGGCTAAAAGCGCGCACAAAAAAGGCTTGCGCGCACGCAAGCCTTGTCAGGGGAGCAAATCTCCGGATCAGTCGGCCAGCAGTCCTTCCACCGCCAGGGCGATCGACAGCAGGCGCTTGTCCTCGCCGCCGGCCGCCGCCAGCGACAGTCCGACCGGGGCAGTGCCGGGCACATGGCAGGGCAGGGAAACGGCGCAGCCATCGAGGAAGTTGATCAGCGTCGGGTTGCGCAGGATCTTGCCGTTGGCGGCGTAATAGGCATCGTCGCTGGCTTGCAGCTCGGCAATACGCGGCGCGACGATGGGTACGGTCGGCATCACCAGCGCATCGTAACCGGCCAGTTGCGCCTGCACTTCGGCGATCCAGCGCGGGCGGGCGTGCATCACGTCGAGCAGGTCGGCGGCGCTCATGTCCTTGCCGCGCAGGATGCGCGAGACCACGCGCTGGTCATAGCCGGCGGCGTTCTCGGCGATCAGGGCGCGGTGCCAGGCGTAGGCTTCGGCAGCGGTGAAGCCGCCCTTGGCATTGATGGCGGCCAGGGCGTTGAAGGCCGGCACTTCGGCTTCGATGATGACGGCACCGGCGGCGCGGAGTTTGTCCAGCGCGGCGCGATAGGCCTTGCCGACGGTCTCGTCCATGGCGTCCAGTACCACATTGGTCGGGGCCAGCAGGCGCAGGCCGCGCAGCGGATGGGCGACTACGGACACATAGGCTTCACCGGCCAGTACAGCGTCCATGATGGCGCAGCACTCTACCGATACAGCCAGCGGGCCAATCGAGTCCAGGTAAGCGGACAGTGGCAGTACACCTTGCATGGACACCCGTGCGGCCGTGGGCTTGAATCCGGTCAGGCCGTTCAGTGCCGAGGGGATGCGCACGGATCCGCCGGTATCGGACCCGACCGCGGCGAAGGCCATGCCATCGGTCACCGAGATGGCCGCGCCGGAAGAAGAGCCGCCGGGAATGCGGCCGCCTTCGACATTGCGCTCCCAGCTGTTCTGCGGCGTGCCGTAATGCGGATTGATGCCCAGGCCCGAGTAGGCGAACTCGGTCATGTTGGTCTTGCCGACGACGATGGCACCGGCCTTGAGCAGGTTCTGCACCACCGCCGCATGTGCGGTGGCAGCGGGCTTGCCGCGCAGGACGACGGAGCCGGCCAGCGTGGTTTCGCCGGCGACATCAAACAGATCCTTGACCGAGACCGGTACACCTTCCAGCGGCGACCGGCACAGTTTGGCCGCGCGCAGGGTATCGGAAGCACGGGCGGCGGCGCGCGCCTGGTCGGCGTAGACGCTGGTGAAGACGCGCGCGCCTTCGCCCGCCGGATCGGCGATGCGGGCCAGGGCTTGTTCGGTCAGTTGCAGGGAAGTGATGCGGCCGGCATCGAGGTCGGCGGCCAGTTGGGAGAGTGTGCTCGGCATGATGAGGGAGTCGGTGTGGTCGGAGGACAAATTCGCAGATGCGCAAGTATCGCATTGCCTGGCGCATCCAACAAAGGCGCATGGGCGGCCTCTTGGGCCGCCCCGTGGAATCAGGCCACCTCGGCCAGCGACTCGGCCACGTAATGGTGGCGCAGGGCGCGTTGGCGGCGCGGGTCGAACAATTCCATCGTGAAGGATGCCGCAGGACGGATGCCGCCGATGGCACCCACGGTGCCGCAGGTCATGCCGCAGCCCTCGGGCAGGGTGGCGCCGCCTTGCGTGAAGCGCGCGATCAGGTCGCCGGGCGTACGCAGCGAGGCCAGCGTACCTTCCTGGTAGAGCTTGGTGGCACCGTCTTCCTCGATCCAGGAGCGGATCACCAGTTCATCCCAGTACTCGGCCACGTCCGACAGCTTCCACGCGCTGCTGCCCACGGGCTTGACGCAGGCCTGCTTGGAGAAGGCCACGCTGTGCGCTTCCAGCTTGCGGTCGGTGTGGTCGGAGGCAATCGAGACATACAGCTCGCCGCCGCTGTTGAAGACGAAGGTCTCCACTTCACCGGACGACGCCTCGCCCAGCACCTGCACCTGCGCGGCCTGCGAGAGCTGGTTGGCCGAGACGCGGTAGAACAGCGGCACCGCGCTGGGACGCGAGATGCCCAGCGCTTCCAGTTCTTCGATGTGATGCTCGATGGCCGCCATGTCGCGGCCGGCCCAGCCGGCGATGACCAGGGTGTCGATGTCGGCCTGGAGGGTGGATTGATCGGGGAGGGTAAAGGTCAGCTTCATGAGTATTTATTCCAACAGGTTGAATCAATGGTTGAAGCGCTATGCACTTCTTCTTCCGTTCGGACTGAGTAGCTGCGCAGCAGCGTATCGAAGCCTGTCCTGAGCTCGCCGAAGGGGCGCTACGGCAGCCACGCCTTCGATACGATCCTTCGGATCTACTCAGTTCGAACGGAAGGGGGGAACGGAATAGGAAAAGTCAGAAGAGCATTTGATTTGCCTTCAATGCTTCTTGACGAACACCACCACCAGGAAGCTGGCGAGGAATTCGAGCGCGGCCACGAAATACAGGCCGGAGGAGAGCGACCCGGTGCTGGTCTTCAACGCACCGATCATGTAAGGGGCCACGAAGCCAGCCAGGTTGCCGATGGAGTTGATGAGGGCGATGCCGCCAGCGGCTGCCGTGCCGGCCAGGAAGGCGCCGGGAATCGACCAGAACACCGGGAAGGCCGCTAGGATGCCGATGGCTGCCAGCGTCAGCGAGCACAGGGCCAGCGTCGCATTGCCCAGCGTCATGCCGGTGGCGATCAAGCCGATGCAGGCGATGAGCGTGGCGATGGCGCTGTGCAGGCGGCGCTCGCCGGTCTTGTCGGAGTGGAAGCCGTTCCACACCATCGCCAGCGTGCCGGCCACGAAGGGGATGGCCGAGATCAGGCCGATCTGCAGGTTACCCTTGACGCCGATTTCCTTGATGATGGACGGTGCCCAGAAGGCGATGGTGGCATTGCCGCTGACCACGCAGAAATACACGGCGGCGCAGATCCAGACGCGGTAGTTGGCACAGGCATCCTTGAAGGAGAAATGCTTGCCCGGTGCGCTGTTCTCGGCGGCCAGCACTTGCGTGACGGCGGTTTTTTCAGCATCGCTCAGCCACTTGGCGTTGGCCGGTTTTTCCGGCAGCCAGGCCAGCACGGCGAAGCCCGCCAGGATCGACGGAATGCCCTCGATGATGAAGAGCCATTGCCAGTTGGCCAGATGGCCCACGCCTTCCATGCTGCTCATGATGAGCCCGGCAATGGGGCCACCGACTGCGCCGGCGATGGCAAAGGAGGTCATGAAGAGGCCATTGACGCGGGCACGGCGCTTGGCCGGGAACCAGTAAGTCAGATACAGCACTACGCCGGGGAAGAAGCCCGCTTCAAAGATGCCCAGCAGGAAGCGCAGCACATAGAAACTGGTCGGCGTGGTGACGTAGGCCATGGCCATCGAGGCCAGGCCCCAGAGGATGGTGATGCGCGCCAGCGTCTTGCGGGCGCCGATCTTTTCCAGCAGCAGGTTGCTTGGCACTTCAAAAAGGAAATAGCCGATGAAGAAAATACCCGCGCCCAAGCCATACACCGCCTCCGAGAACTGCAGGTCCTGCAGCATCTGCAGCTTGGCGAAGCCGACATTGACGCGGTCGATCCAGGCCAGCACGAACAGGAAGACCAGGAAGGGAATTAGGCGCCAGGCGATCTTGCCGTAGGTCGCCTCGAGGCTGGCACTGCTGCTGGCCGGGGGCACCGCGGTGGCCGCAGCGGATGGGGAATACGACATGGAAAACCTCCTCAAGTGTGGCCGGCGTCCGTGTGACGGCGCCGTGTTGTGTTCTGCATGGATGGGATGGGAGCGGCGGCAAGCACTGCAGGGCCGGGCATGTTCCGGTGCCAGCCCGAAGGCGCCGGTCTGAATTCAGTATGGGGATGCAGGGCGGGCGCTGTCCAACAAGAAAATCTGAACGGCCTTGATTGAAAAATCTTATGAGCAAAAGCAGGGCGCTGTTTGCTTCAGGATGGTGCTGTTCATGCGTGCCCGCGCATCGGCGCGCCGGGCAGCGTGCAGGCGGGAGGGCGGGCGATCTCAGCCGAGCGGGGCGGGCAGCCGCGCGATCTCCTGGCCCCAATTGAGTGCGAAGTCGGACGCCGTTTCCTGCGCGATGCGCGCCACGGTTTCGGTCAGCGGATTCTCATGGTCCGAGCGGAAGCAGGCGATCAGTGCCAGTGCCGGGAACTCGGTATCCACGCGCAGCAGGTGCAGGCTCTCTTCGTTGAGTTCGCGCTGGATGATGGCCGGCGGCACCGCCGTGATGCCGAAGCCATCCGTGGCCAGCCGGATCATGGTGGCCACCGAGGCGATGCAGTTGATGTGCAATGTGCGCTCACCCCGCTCGCTGCCCGAGAACAAGCGCTCGATGACTGCATGCGGCCCCGAATTGCGGGCGAAGCTGATGATGGGGAAGGCCGCCAGGTCCGCCAGCGACAGCGTCTCGCTGCCGATGTCGAGCTTGGGGCTGCCGACCCAGCGCATGGGGAATTCGCACAGCGCGATATTGCTGACCTGCGGGCCGATCACCGGTTCGGCCTGCAGCACCAGGTCCAGGTTGCTCTTGCTGAACTGTTCGTGCAGGTGGATGGTGGTGTCGCTGACGATCTCGATCTGCAGGCGCGGAAAGGCCTTGTGAAGGCGTCCGAGAAAATCCGGAAACCAGCTGTGCACGATGGATTCGATCACCCCGATGCGAATGACACCGGCAAACACCTCGCGGTCGGACATGTCGTCCTTCATTTCGCGCATGAGCTTGACCATGCGCTCGGCATACACCAGCGCCTTGCTGCCATCGGCGGTCAGCGCCACCTCGCGCGCGCTGCGGTCGAACAGGCGCACGCCGAAATCCTGTTCCAGTGAGGCGATGCGGCTGGAGACGGCGGCCTGCGTGGTGTGCAGCCGCTCGGCCGTGAGCCGGAAATTGCGCAAGCGGGCCAGCCAGACGAAGGTTTCTAGGAAGCGGATATTCATGAGCGGGCAGGGCGGAGTGAAGGGGCGTATTTTATCGCCTTCAGGTCGTGATCCAGGCCGTCATTTTTGGTGCACTGCGCAATGAATCTTCGTTCATCTGGCGCACATCTGGTGCATTTCATGCGGGCTATCGCGTGCTTCTGGTGCGTTATAAGGATATTCGGTTTTTGAAAGTATTTTTTCTTTACTCGTCGCGAAAATGAAAATATATTTACATTTTTTCGGCGGGACTGATGCAAATGACAAGTCCTGCGCGATGATAAATACGCCCGCATCAGCGGGCGCAACAGCACAAGAACATTGCAAGAACAGTGGTGGCAGGGCGCTCTGCAAATGAAATAAATGATTTAAACGATTTATTTTTTTGCGTTTTTTGCAGAGGGCAGTGAATTCAATGACGACGGGGTAGCGGGCGGTGACACAACAGCCGAAGAACATCAGTTTGCAGGGAGCCGGTGCGGTAGCACAGGCTGTGGGCAAGCTGTATCCGCAATTGTCCAAGTCGCACCGCAAGACGGCGGACTACGTGCTGGGCAACCCCTTCCGCGCCGCCACCATGACGATCGACGAACTGTCGGAAGCGGCCGGCATTTCGGTGGCCACCGCCAACCGCTTCGCCCATGCGCTGGGCTTCGACGGCTATGCCTCGTTCCGCGCCGCACTGGTCTCGGATTTCGCGACTACCCTGGCGCCCGTGGAAAAACTGCGCGAGCAGGTGCAGCGCACCGCCACCAGCGCCGAGATCATGGCCGCCGCCTTCGATAGCGACATCGCCAACATCGAGGCCACGCGCCGCATGCTCACGCCGGAACACTGCGAGCAGGCGGTCGACATGATCCTCTCGGCGCAGCGCATCTTCATCACCGGCTTCGGTGCCTCAGCCTATCTCTCCGGCCTGATGGCCCATACGCTGGAACCCTATGTGCGCACCGTCAGTTCGGTGGCCATGGCAGGCGGCCCCTCGCAGGCGGCACGCCAGTTCTTCAAGCTCGACAGCGATGACCTGGTGATTGCGATGGTTTTCCCGCGCTATGCGGCTGACACCGTCTGGCTTACCCAGCGTGCAGTGGAGAAGGGCGCACGCGTGATTGCACTCACCGATACCCCCGGATCGCCGCTGGTGCCGCTGGCCGATGTCGCCTTGTATGCCCAGACCGATGGCCGCCTGGCGCCCACTTCCGATGCGGCCGCACTGATCCTGATCCAGGCCCTGTGCGATGCCGTGGCGCATCGCGCACGCCGCTCGGTGCAGGCCGCCACGCAAATGGCTGAATTCGTGCTGCCGTGGCTGTACCTGGCCCAGCAGCAACAGCGCGCCGGCACCACGCCGGTCGGCAAGCCCGCGCGGGCGGCCGCCAAGCGCGCCCCAACCAAAGGAAAGACCAACGCATGACCACTCCGGTAATTGCCATCCACGGCGGCGCAGGCACCATCACGCGCGCTTCGCTTTCGGCCGAGGACGAGGCCCGCTATCACCAGGCGCTGTCCGACATCGTCGCCGCCGCCCAGGCCGTGCTCAATGCCGGCGGCTCGGCACTGGAAGCCGTCACCGAAGCCGTGCGCCTGCTGGAAGACTGCCCGCTCTTCAATGCCGGCCATGGTGCCGTCTACACCAGCGAAGGCAAGCATGAGCTGGACGCCTGCGTCATGAACGGTGCCGACCTCTCCTCGGGCGCGGTGGCCTGCGTGACCAAGCTGCGCAACCCCATCCTGGCCGCACGCACGGTGATGGAAAAGAGCGAACACGTGCTGCTGGTTGGTCCTGCCGCCGAAGCCTTTGCGGCGCGCCATGGTGCGGTCACGGTCGAGCCCGATTATTTCCATACCGATGCCCGCCACGAACAATGGCAGCGCGTGCGCGGCCAGTCGCGCGCGATGCTGGACCACGATGCCTCATCCTTCGCCTTCGCAGAAAAAGCTGCCGAGCCCAAGGAACCCATCGATCCGGACAACAAGTTCGGCACCGTCGGTGCCGTCGCACTGGACCAGTTCGGCAACCTCGCTGCGGCCACCTCGACCGGCGGCATCACCAACAAGCAGCCTGGCCGCGTAGGCGATTCGCCCATCATCGGCGCCGGCTGCTATGCCAACAACGCCACCGTGGCCGTGTCGGCCACCGGCACCGGCGAAGCTTTCATGCGCACCGCCGCCTGCTACGACATCGGCGCACGCATGGCCTATGCCGGCCAGTCGCTGGAAGAAGCCAGCCGCGCCGTGGTCTTCGAGACCCTGCCCAAGGTGGGCGGACGCGGTGGCGTCATCGCCATTGACTGCCACGGCAACCTGGCCTTGCCCTTCAATACCGAAGGCATGTATCGCGCCTGGGGCTGTGGCGAACTGGCCCCGGTCACCGCCATTTACGCAGCACCGGCCTGAAGCGGCCGAGCAGGAGAGAATCAAGATGCAACAGTCCCAACGCGTGCTGGATGTCCGTCAGCTCAATGTCCGCTTTGCCACCTCCGAACGGACGGTCGATGCGGTGCGCGACCTGTCCTTCCACGTCAACCAGGGCGAGACCCTGGCCATCGTCGGTGAATCGGGCTCGGGCAAGTCGGTGTCGTCGCTTGCCATCATGCGCCTGATCGAACACGGCGGTGGCAAGATCGCCAGCGGCAGCATGCAGTTCCTGCGCCGCAGCGGCCAGTCGCTGGACTTGGCGCAGGCTGACAACGCCACCATGCGCAGCATCCGGGGCGCGGAGATCGCCATGATCTTCCAGGAACCGATGACCTCGCTCAATCCGGTCTTCACCGTCGGCGAGCAGATTGCCGAATCGATCCGCCTGCACCAGGGCATGAGCCGCGCCGCCGCCCAGGCCGAGGCGCTGCGCATGCTGGAGATGGTGCGCATTCCTGAAGCGAAGCGCGTACTGGGCCGCCATCCGCACCAGCTTTCCGGCGGCATGCGCCAGCGCGTGATGATCGCCATGGCCTTGTCCTGCAAGCCCTCGCTGCTCATTGCCGACGAACCGACTACGGCACTGGATGTGACCATCCAGGCCCAGATCCTGCAACTGATCCGCTCGCTGCAGCAGGAGATGCAGATGGGCGTGATCTTCATCACCCACGACATGGGCGTGGTGGCCGAAGTGGCCGACCGCGTGGTGGTGATGTGCCGCGGCGAGAAGGTCGAAGAGAACGAAGTCAAGCAACTCTTTGCCGCGCCCGCGCATCCTTATACGCAATCCCTGCTGGCGGCCGTGCCTCGCCTCGGCTCCATGCGCGGCACCGACAAGCCGCTGCGCTTCGGCATCGCGCCGCAGGCCGAAGTGCGTCCCGACCTGATCGCCAGCGAACTGCAGGCCCAGGCGGAAATCGCCGCGCAGCGCCAGCCCATCCTCAAGGTGCGCGACCTGACTACCCGCTTCGACGTCAAGAGCGGCATCT
The DNA here is from genome assembly GCF_057961335.1 of Herbaspirillum sp. Her4. Lineage (NCBI taxonomy): Bacteria > Pseudomonadati > Pseudomonadota > Betaproteobacteria > Burkholderiales > Oxalobacteraceae > Herbaspirillum > Herbaspirillum sp. Her4. The sequence continues at coordinate 3,196,055 of NZ_CM176330.1, forward strand.
TCGGCCGCGTCAAGCAGCGCGTGCATGCGGTCGAGAAGGTGAGCTTCGATCTCTATTCCGGCGAGACCCTGGCCATCGTCGGCGAATCCGGTTGCGGCAAGTCCACCACCGGGCGCTCGCTGCTGCGCCTGGTCGACATCGCCGGCGGCAAGGTCGAGTTCGGCGGCCGCGACCTGGCGCAATTGCCGCGTTCGGAATTGCGCGAGCTGCGCCGCGACATCCAGTTCATTTTCCAGGATCCCTTCGCGTCGCTCGATCCGCGCATGACCGTCGGCTACTCCATCATGGAGCCGATGCTGGTGCACGGCCTGAAGGAGGGGGCGCAGGAACGCGTGGATGCGCTGCTGACCCGCGTGGGCCTGACGCCCGAGCATGGCCAGCGCTATCCGCATGAATTTTCCGGTGGCCAGCGCCAGCGCATCTGCATCGCCCGCGCGCTGGCGTTGAACCCCAAGATCGTCATCGCCGATGAATCGGTGTCCGCGCTGGACGTGTCGATCCAGGCCCAGATCGTCAACCTGATGCTGGATTTGCAGGCCGAGCTGGGCATCTCCTTCATCTTCATCTCGCACGACATGGCGGTGGTGGAGCGCATCAGCCATCGGGTGGCGGTGATGTACCTGGGCCAGATCGTGGAGATCGGACCGCGCCGCGCCATCTTCGAAAATCCCCAGCACCCGTACACGCGCAAACTGATGGCGGCCGTGCCGGTGGCCGATCCGACCCTGCGCCAGCCGGGCAAGAAACTGATGACCGATGAAATTCCCAGCCCGATCCGGCTGGTGGGCGATGAGCCCAAGGTGGAGCCGCTGCGGGAAGTGGCTCCGGGGCACTTCGTGGCCCAGCACCGTATTGCCGGCGCTTTTTGAGCGCGGGCGTGATGTTCCCCAGTCGTATCTGTAATTTGGTAAATGCAGTCAGCGCAGTAATCTCAATCAAGCTGTAACCACTCAAGCGTCACTGATCAGGAGAGACCAATGTCCGCATCCGCAAAAAACAAAGCAATGAGCGCCGCCAAATGGCTGGCCCTGGGTACCCTGGGCGCCGCCCTGCAGTTCGGCGCGGCCAATGCCTTCGCCGCCAAGACTGCTACCGTGGCCGTAGCGTCGACCTTCACCACGATGGACCCGTATGACGCCAACGATACGCTGTCGCTGTCGGTGATGAAGTCCTTCTACCAGGGCCTCTATGGCTTCGACAAGGACATGAAGCTGATCCCGGTGCTGGCCGAAGGCTACCTGGTGAGCAAGGATGGCCTGGAATACACCATTCGCCTCAAGCAAGGCGTGAAGTTCCATGACGGTACCGTCTTCAAGGCCGACGCCGTCAAGGCCGTCTTCGACCGCGTGACCAACCCGGACAACAAGTTGAAGCGCTACAACCTCTTCAACCGCATCGCCAAGACCGAAGTGCTCAACGACTACACCGTCAAGGTCGTGCTGAAGGAACCGTTCTCGGCCTTCATCAACGTGCTGGCGCACCCGTCGGCCGCGATGATCTCCCCGGCTGCGCTGAAGCAGTACGGCAACAAGGACATCGCCTTCCACCCGGTCGGTACCGGTCCCTTCAAGTTCGTGGAGTGGAAGCAGACCGACTACGTGAAGGTGGCCAAGTTCGACGGTTACTGGAAGCAGGGCTACCCCAAGGTCGACGAGATCCTGTGGAAGCCGGTGGTGGACAACAACTCGCGCTCGGCCATGCTGCAGACCGGCGAAGCCCAGTTCACCTATCCGCTGCCCTACGAACAGGCTGACCTGCTCAAGAGCAAGGGCAACCTGGACGTGATCGCCGGTCCCTCCATCATCCAGCGCTACATGTCGATGAACGTCAAGCAAAAGCCGTTCGACAACCCGAAGGTGCGCGAAGCGATCAACTACGCCATCAACAAGGATGCCTTGGCCAAGGTCGCGTTCAATGGCTATGCCACCCCGATGGATGGCGTGCTGCCGCAGGGCGTGGATTACGCCTTCAAGACCGGCCCGTGGCCCTATGACGTGAAGAAGGCCAAGGCCCTGCTGGCCGAAGCCGGATATCCGAACGGCTTCGAGACCGAACTGTGGTCGGCCTACACCCATACCACCGCCATGAAGGTGATCCAGTTCCTGCAGCAGCAGCTGGCGCAAGTGGGCATCAAGGCCAAGATCCAGGCCCTGGAAGCCGGCCAGCGCGTGGAGCGTGTGGAAAGCTGGCAGGATCCCGCCACTGCCCCGATCCGCCTGTTCTACGTGGGCTGGTCGTCCTCGACCGGTGAAGCCGACTGGGGCCTGCGTCCGCTGCTGGCATCGGAATCCTTCCCGCCGCGTCTGTTCAACACCGCTTACTACAAGAGCGACAAGGTCGATGCCGACATCGCCAAGGCCCTGACCGTCTCCGACCGCAAGGAAAAGGAAGCGCTGTACAAGGACGCGCAGCAGGAAGTCTGGAAGGATGCTCCGTGGGCCTTCCTGGTCACCGAAAAGCTGCTGTATGCCCGTGCCAAGAACCTCAAGGGCATCTACATCATGCCGGACCAGGCTTACGAATTTGAGAACATCGAGTTCACCAAGTAAGCAAGCGCCGTGTTTTCGGCCCTTGCGGGCCGATGCAAAAATGCAGTGCTGTGAGACCGCCTCATGCAGTTTTGCAGCACTGGGCAGGTTCTCTGCATCGTCGTAACGAGCAGAAAAGAGCAGCAATGAAGCGGGGAGGGTGGCTGGCCATCCTCCCCCACAGATTCACGATGCGTTGCCATGCAAGCCGGCAGCGCAGGGAGCGACTCCACCGCAGGGTGTGGACACACCAGCGACGGGCAGCCTTATTCAGAGAGTCCCATGTTTTCCTATGTCATCAAACGCCTGTTAGGCCTCATTCCCACGCTGTTGCTGGTGGCGGTGCTGGTTTTCCTGTTCGTGCACTTGTTGCCGGGCGACCCGGCACGCCTGGCCGCCGGTCCCGAAGCCGATGAAAAGACGGTCGCCCTGGTGCGCGCCGACCTCGGCCTTGACAAGCCGCTGCCGGAGCAGTTCGTCAACTTCTTCATCAATGCCGCCCACGGCGACTTTGGACGCTCCATCCGCAGCAAGCGCCCGGTCTCCGAAGAGATCGCCGCGCGCTTCTGGCCCACGCTGTGGCTGACCATCGTGGCCATGATCTGGGCGGTGCTGTTCGGTCTCATCATCGGCATTTCCTCGGCCGTGTGGCGCAACAAGTGGCCGGATCGCCTGGGCATGACGCTGGCGGTTTCCGGCATTTCCTTCCCGGCGTTTTCGCTGGGCATCCTGCTCATGCAGGTCTTCTCGGTCGAACTGGGCTGGCTGCCCACCGTCGGTGACGAAACCTGGCGCCACTACATCCTGCCTTCGCTGACGCTGGGTGCGGCCGTGGCGGCCGTGATGGCGCGCTTTACCCGTTCTTCCTTCATCGAAATCCTGCAAGAGGACTTCGTGCGTACCGCCCGTGCCAAGGGCCTGACCGAGACCGTGGTGGTCATCAAGCACTGCCTGCGCAATGCGCTCATTCCGGTGGTGACGATGATGGGCCTGCAGTTCGGCTTCCTGCTGGGCGGCTCTATCCTGGTCGAGGTGGTGTTCAACTGGCCGGGCATGGGACGCCTGCTGGTCGATGCCGTCGAGATGCGTGACTACCCCATCATCCAGGCCGAGATCCTGCTGTTCTCGCTGGAATTCATTTTCATCAACCTGGTGGTGGACGTGCTTTATGCCGTGATCAACCCCAGCATCCGTTTCAAGTGAGGGGAATCATGTCGCTCTCCAATTCGCCTCTGGCTACTACTTCCGAAACCGGCGCGCCGCTGCCGCCGCCCGATCCGGCCGCCGTCGCCGCCTCCGGCCAGAAGATCCGCACCCCGTGGCGCGAGTTCTGGCGCAAGTTCAAGAAGCAGCGCCTGGCCGTCTATGCGGGCGTGTTCATCCTGCTGCTGATTCTGATCGCCATCCTGGCGCCCTGGATCGTGCCCTTCGATGCCGAAAACTTCTTCGACTACGACGCCCTCAATTCGCCGCCGACCTGGACCCACTGGTTCGGCGTCGATTCGCTGGGCCGCGACATCTTCAGCCGCATCCTGATGGGGGCGCGCATCTCGCTGGCCTCGGGCTTCTTCTCGGTGGCCATCGGCGCCGTGATCGGTACCGTCTTCGGTCTGCTGGCCGGCTACTACGAAGGCTGGTGGGACCGCATCGTCATGCGCATCTGCGACGTGCTGTTCGCCTTCCCCGGCATCCTGCTGGCCATCGGCATCGTGGCCATCCTGGGTGGCGGCATGATCAACGTCATCATCTCGGTGTCGGTATTCAGTATCCCGGCCTTTGCGCGCCTGGTGCGCGGCAATACGCTGCAGCTGAAAAACCTGACCTACATCGAGGCCACCCGCAGCATCGGTGCGTCCGACACCACCATCATGTGGAAGCACATTTTCCCCGGCACCATCTCGGCCATCGTGGTGTATTTCACCATGCGCATCGGCACCTCCATCATCACGGCGGCCGGCCTGTCCTTCCTCGGCCTGGGCGCGCAATCGCCCACACCCGAGTGGGGCCTGATGCTGAACGAAGCCCGCGCCGACATGGTCACCTCGCCGCACGTGGCGCTGGTGCCCAGCATCGCGATCTTCCTGACCGTGCTGGCCTTCAACCTGCTGGGCGACGGCTTGCGCGACGCGCTCGATCCCAAGATCGACCAGCGCTGATGATGAACCTGCAGGTGCCACATATCGGCCGCTTGCCCGCCGGTGCGCGCAACAGCATCACCGATGTCGAGGGTGTGCGCGTCGGTCACTGCACCCTGGATGCCGGTGCGGTGCAGACCGGCGTGACCGTGATTGCGCCGCATGGCGGCAATCTCTTCATGCACAAGCTGCCGGCGGCGGCGGCCGTCATCAATGGTTTCGGCAAGAGTGCGGGGCTGGTGCAGCTGGAAGAACTGGGTTTGCTGGAAACGCCCATCGCGCTCTCCAACACCTTTGCCGTGGGGACGCTGCTCAATGCGCAGATCGCCCACACGGTGCGCGGCAATCCGGAATGCGGACGCAGCCTGCCGACGGTCAACGGGCTGGTGCTGGAATGCAATGACGGCTATCTCAACGACTTGCAGGCCATGGCCGTGCAGCCCGAGCATTTTGAAGCAGCGATGGCAGCCTTGTCGGTCGAGGTTCTGCAAGGCGCGGTTGGGGCGGGACGGGGCATGTCCAGCTTTGGTTTGAAAGGCGGTATCGGTACCGCTTCGCGCGTGGCTGCCTTGGATTCGTCGGAGCAGTCCTATACCGTCGGCGCGCTGGTCCTCTCCAACTTCGGGCGACTGCCCGAATTGATCCTGGCGGGCGATCCGCTGGGCGCGCGATTGGCGGCCAGCGAGACACCCGACACCGCGCCCGAAAAGGGCTCCATCATCATGATCCTGGCCACCGATGCGCCGCTGGATGCGCGGCAGTTGAAACGCCTGGCCACCCGCGCCGGGGCCGGACTGGCGCGCACCGGATCGGCCTACGGCCATGGCAGCGGCGATATTGCGCTGGCCTTCTCCACGGCCCAGACCATCGAGGCCGAGGCCGATTGCCTGCACCTGGCGCTGCTGGCCGATCATCTGCTGGACCCGCTGTTCCATGCGGCCGCTGATTGCGTCGAACAAGCCATCGTGCATGCGCTGTTTGCGGCCGAGACCGTGCGCGGACGTGATGGCCATGTACGTATGAGCCTGCGCGAGCGCCTGGCTTCCTGAATTCCTGAATTGCTTCCCCTGAAAGACCGCCTCATGAACAAGCGTGCCAACATCCTGGTTTCCGTCGACATCGAAGGCGTGGCCGGGGTCTTCCACACCGAGCAGACCCGCGCCGGCAACGGCGAATATGAACGGGCCCGGCGCTGGATGACCGAGGAGGCCAATGCCGTCATCCGTGGCGCACTGGCGGCCGGTGCGACGGCCATCAAGGTCAACGATTCGCACGGCGGTTTCCGCAACCTGCTGCCGGACCTGCTGCACCCCGAGGCGCGCATGGTGCTGGGCAAGCCGCGCGTGCTGGGCATGATGGGCGGCGTGGATCACGATATCGATGCGGTCATGCTGGTGGGCTACCATTCGCGCGCACAAGGGCGCGGCATCCTGGCGCACACCACCAACAGCTTTGCCTTCGCCCGCGTGTGGCTGGGCGGGCAGGAACTGGGCGAGGCCGGGCTGTATGGCGCACTGGCGGCCGAACATGGCGTGCCGGTGATCTTCGGCAGCGGCGATGATGCCTTCATCGAAGAGAATCAACCGCTGTTCCCGCATGCGATCTTCGCCGAGACCAAGAAGGCCTATGGGGCCAACAGCGGCGATTCGCTCACGCCCCAGCAGTCCTGCATGCTGCTGGAAGAACGTGCGCGCCAGGCGGTCACCGCGCTGGTGGCCAACCCGGCGGCCATGCCGGTGCTTCCTATGCGCGGCCCGCTGCGTTGCCGCCTGCAGGCGCAGACGGTGGCGCTGACTGATCTCTTGAGCCAGTTGCCGATTCTTGAGCGTACCGACAATGTCACCGTCGAGTTCGATGCGCCCACGGCGGAATATGCGGTGCGGGTGCTCAACAGTTTGTCGGCGATGTCGGCCATGTTGCGCTGATGGCAGGAAACTCTCATTTGATGGGAGATTGACGCTCATTTGGGAAGCTTCTAAGATGAGAGTCTGCATCTGACCAAATGAGAGGTTCAACATGGCAACACGTGCCACGGTCGACTCCGCCGCCAGCAAGCGTTCCCCCGGATTGGGTGCCAAACCGCGCGACTTCGAGCGGTTTGCCCGCATGGACCCGATCAGCCAAGGCCGCACCATCCGCGATGGTATGGATGCCATCATTGCCGAGCGCGTCGCCAGGGAACTGTTGCAGATTCCCTTGCAGACCTTGCTGTCCGGATTGGGGCTGCCCAGTTCCACCATCCTGCGCAAGATTTCCCGCAAGGAACGGCTCTCCGGTTCCGAGTCCGACCGCATCGCCCGCGTGCTCTACATCCGCGAGCAGGCGGCCGATGTGTTCGAGGGCGAGGACCTGGCGGCACAGTGGATGCGCCGTGGCAATGCGGCGCTGGGGGGATTGACCCCGCTGGAAGTGCTCGATACCCAGCCGGGTTATGACCGGGTGCGCGACATCCTGGCGCGCATCGCCTTCGGGGTGGCGGCTTGAAGGTATACCGGCTGGCCAAGGACAAGCCGGGGCACTATGCGGCCGATGACTTGTCCGGCAATGGCGCAGCACTCAGTGGCGGCCGCTGGAATCCGCGCGGCTTGCGCGTGCTCTACACCTGCTGCAGCGCTTCGACGGCCTTGCTGGAGTCGCTGGTGCACATGGCCGGGCTGATGCCGCGCGCCAACTACTTCCTCATCGTGCTGGAGATACCTGACGCCGACGTGCGCAAGGCCTATGTACCTGGCCTGCCGCCTGACTGGTCCGACATCGCGCGCGATCCGGCCAGCACCGGCGCCATCGGCCAGCACTGGATCGAACAGGGCAAGCAACTGGTGATGAAAGTGCCATCGGTGGTGAGCCCGACCGATTTCAATCTCTTGCTCAATCCGCTGCATGCGCAGATGGCCAGCGTCAAGGTGCTGGAAAAGAAGCTGTTCCGTTTCGACGCCCGGCTCTTCGGTTGAATCCTTTGCCTGCTTTCAGCACGCCTTGCTCTCGATCAGCTTGACCAGCGCATGCACGGTCAGGTTGACCGGCGTTGCAATGCCATGCGCCTGTCCCCGCCGCACGATGTAGCCGTTGAGGTGATCGATTTCGCTGGGCTTGCGGCGCGCCACATCCTGCGCGGTGGAAGAGAATTGCGTGGGCATGGTCTCGATGATTTTGCGGATGGCCACATCCACATCCCCGGCCAGGGTCACGCCCTCGGCGGCGGCCACGGCCTTGCATTCGCTGACCAGGTAACCCATCACTTCCGGCACGCCCACGCCTTCGACCAGCTTGCCGTAGGGCAGCTGGGTGATGGCGGAAAGCGCGTTGTAGGCGCAGTTGATGATGAGTTTCAACCACAGCGCGCCGCGCACGTTCTCGGAAATCTCGGTCGGTACACCCGCCGCAATCAGGGCCTCGGCAGCCTGTTGGCTTCGCGCGGCCGGTTCGATCACCAGCTCGCCACGGCCGTGGTGCTTGACGTGGCCGGGTCCGGCCATCTCGGTGGCCACGTAGACTACCGCCGCCGAGACTGGCTGCGGGATCAACGTGCGCAGGCGCTCGGCATTGTCGGTGCCGTTCTGCAGGGTCAGCACCAGCGTATCGGGGGCGAGGTGCGGCCGCAGTTGCGCGCCAGCCGTTTCGGTATCGGGGGATTTGACGCAGAAGAGCACCAGGTCGGCACCCGCCACGATGGCGGGATCGGTGCTGGCCTTGATGGGGAGGGTCTCATCGAAGGTTTTGGCTTCCAGCCGCAGGCCCTTGGTATTGAAGGCCTCCACGTGCTGCGGCCGGCCCACCAGTACTACTTCGTGTCCTGCCCGCGCCAGCATCCCGGCGAAGTAACATCCCACGGCACCTGCGCCCATCACGGCAACTTTCATGTGTGTCTCCCGGCTTGGCAAATTGAAGTCAGGCGGGAAGCCTAACACAGCAGCGCCAGGCTTTCAGTGCATGGTCAGCATCGGTCAGAACGACCGCCGCACCCGCACCGACACATAAGCCGGCGGCTTGGTGGTCGCCGTGGCCCGCGCACTGTGCAGCCGATGCAAGGTGATCTGGTTGACCTCCGCATGGCTGCCATCGATGTGCTCGCCCATCAGGCGCATCGCGCCCTCGGCGTCGCCGGCGGCGATGCTGTCGAGGATGGCGGCATGCTCCTCGTAGGTCGAGTGCAGGCAATCGCCATACAGGAAATCCAGCCGCCGCACGATGCGGATGCGGTCTGTCAGACGATCGAATGACTCGGCCATCTCCTGGTTGCCGGCCGCGCGCACCAGCGTCTGGTGGAAGACTTCATCGAGCAGGGCCGCCTTGGGTCCATCCGGTTCGCGTGCCGCGGCAGGCACGCACCAGGTGGCGCGCAGGCCGGCCAGCACGGACTGGTCTCCCGCCTGCGCACACAGGCGGCGCACTGCGTGCGTCTCGATGAGCTTGCGCATTTCATAGAGATCGGAAAAACGCTTGAAGTCGATCGGCACCACCTCCCAGCCACCGCGTACATAGCCCTGCATCAGGCCATCGTTCTGCAGGCGTTGCAGCGCCTGTCGCACCGGCGTGCGCGAGACCTTGAAATACGCGGCGATTTCGGTTTCGGTGATCTGGTCGCCGGGCAAGAGGCGCATGTCGAAAATGTCCTGCCGCAATTGCGCATAGACATATTCGGGCAGGGAGCCATTGCGCACCAGCGCGTCTTCGCCCTCGAGATCAGGGGCGAGCGCGTCGGCGTCAGCGGCGGGGGCGGGAGCAGCCAGGCTTTTCACGATGGGCTTTCTTTACCAGGCGGCCACGCTGCCATCGGTACGCGGTTCGGTGCCGCCGCACAGCACGCCTTCATCATTGCGCCAGATGATCTGGCCACGGCCGAAGCCCAGCTGGTTGCCCGACCACGCCACTTCATGACCCAGCCCGCCCAAGCCACGGAAGAGATGTTCGGCCGTGCTGTGTTCGATGCTGACCTTGTTTCCTTTTTCCCATTCCCAGCGCGGCGCATCCAGCGCGGCCTGCGGGTTGAGGCCGAAGTCGACCGTGTTCATCACCATCTGCACGTGCCCCTGCGGCTGCATGAAACCGCCCATCACGCCGAAGGGGCCGACCGCCTGGCCATTGCGCGTCATGAAGCCGGGGATGATGGTGTGATACGGACGCTTGCCCGGTGCCAGCACATTGGGATGCCCGGCTTCCAGCGTGAAATTGTTGCCGCGATTGTGGAGCGCAATGCCGGTGCCCGGTACCACCAGACCCGAGCCAAAGCCCATGTAGTTGCTCTGGATGAAGGACACCATGTTGCCCTCGGCATCGGCCGTGCACAGGTACACGGTGCCGCCGCGCGACGGGTCGCCCGCGACCGGCAGCGTGGCGCGCGGGCCGATCAGCTTGCGGCGTTCGTCGGCATAGGCGTCCGAGAGCAATTGCTCCACCGTCACCCTCATGTGCGCGGGATCGGCGATATGCGCCAGGCCATCGGCGTAGGCCAGCTTGATGGCTTCGATCTGGCGGTGGTAGGTCGCCAGCGTGTCGCGTTCGGAGAAGTCGTAAGCCTTCAGCAGATTCAGCGCCATCAGGGCCACCATGCCGTGGCCATTGGGCGGGATTTCCCAAACGTCATATCCGCGATAATTCACGCCGATGGGGTCCACCCATTCCGGCTGGAATGCGGCCAGGTCAGAGGCCTGCATGTAGCCGCCGGCCTGCTGCAGGAAGGCGGCAATCTTTTCCGCGAGGGCACCGCGATAAAAGCCCTCGGCATTGTCTTCGGCAATCGCCTGCAGGGTGGCAGCATGGCCCGCCGAGCGCCACAGCTGGCCGGCTTGCGGTGCCTGGCCATCGATGCAGAAGGTATCGAACCACGATTGGAAATGCGGCTCCTTGAACTCGCGCTTGAAGTTCTGCTGCGCCACCTGCCAGGCATGCGCCACCATCGGTGAGACCGGGAAGCCCTCGCGCGCCAGGCTGATGGCACCGGCCATGGAATCAGTCAGCGCCAGCTTGCCGAAGCGCTTGGCCATCGCGGCCCAGGCACTGGGCGTGCCGGGCACGGTCACGGGCAGGGCACCGTACTTGGGCACGTCCTTCAGGCCAGCGCTGGTGAGCTTGTCGGCGGAGATCGATTGCGGGGCCGGGCCGCTGGCGTTCAGGCCATGCAGCTTGCCGCCATGCCAGACCAGCGCGAAGGCATCGCCACCGATGCCGTTGGCGGTCGGCTCCACCACCGTCAAGGCGGCAGCCGCTGCGATGGCTGCATCGATGGCATTGCCGCCGCGCTGCAGGACTTCCAGTCCGGCCTGCGCGGCCAGCGGCTGCGAGGTCGCCACCATGCCGCGCCGGGCATAGACGGCGCTGCGGCGCGAGAAGTAGGGATAGTGATTGCTGCTGAAGTCGGGGAAGGCGGGCATGGCGGTCTCTCGTTTTTGGTTCAGGGGCGTATTTTATCGGTTGGCTTGCGTATTACGTCGGGCGCAGCGTCAGCTCGGGCCGGCTCAGGTGGCAGGCTACGGTATGGGTGGCACTGACCTTGACCGCAGGCGGTGCTTCGGTCTTGCACACCTCCATGCAGGACGGGCAGCGCGGGTGGAAATGACAGCCCGAGGGCGGGGCGGCGGGGTTGGGGATGCTGCCCTGCAGGATGATGCGCTCGCGCTGTTGGCGCGGATGTTCACGTGGAATGGCCGACAGCAGCGCCTGCGTGTAGGGATGGCGCGGCCGGGTGTAGACCTCTTCACATGTGCCCGATTCCACCATGCGTCCGAGATACATCACGCCGATGCTGTCGCTGACATGGCGGATCACGGCCAGGTCGTGCGAGACGAAAAGATAGGTCAACCCCAGCTCCTGCTGGAGCTCACGCAGAAGATTCAGGATCTGCGCCTGGATCGAGACATCGAGGGCCGACACGGCTTCATCGGCCACCACCAGCTTGGGCCGCGTGATGATGGCGCGGGCAATGCCTACGCGCTGGCGCTGGCCACCGGAGAATTCATGCGGATGGCGCGCCGCGTAGGCCGGGTTGAGCCCGACCATCTCCAGTGCCTCGGCCACCTTGCGCTTGCGGGTGGCGCGGTCGTGCAGCTTGTGCACGATCAATGGTTCTTCCAGCACTTCGCCAATGGTCATGCGCGGGTTCAGCGAGGCATACGGATCCTGGAACACCATCTGCATGTGACGGCGCATGGTGCGCAGCTGGCCCTCGGGCAGCAGGGTCAGTTCCTGGCCCATGAAGCGCACGCTGCCTTCGCTGGGTTCGATCAGGCGCAGCACGCTGCGCCCGGTGGTGGACTTGCCGCAGCCGGATTCACCGACCAGGCCCAGGGTCTGGCCTTCAGCCAGGCTGAAGGAGACATCGTCAACGGCTTTGACGGTGCTGCTGCCGGAAGCGAAATATTTTTTCAGTCCGTGGACTTCGAGCAGGGGAGGAAGTGTCGTCATGATCGGGCCTTCTATACCTTCAATGCGGATACCAGCAGCGCACGCTGTGGCCATCACCCAGGTTTTCCAATGCCGGCATCTCCTGGCGGCAGATGTCCTGGGCGCGCGCGCAACGAGCGGCGAAGCGGCAGCCTTGTGTGACGGTACCTGGCGGCGGCACGCTGCCGGGGATGGCGGTCAGGGGCGCACCGGGCGTAGCATCCAGCGCCGGGCGCGCGCGCATCAGCGCATGCGTATAAGGATGGGCGGGGCGGTCGAAAAGATCTTCCACGCTGCTCTGCTCCACCACCTGACCGGCATACATCACCACCACGCGCTGGCACATCTCGGCCACTACGCCCAAGTCGTGGGTGATCATGAGGATGGAGGTCTTCTGCTCGCGCTTGAGATCGCGCATCAGGTCGAGGATCTGCGCCTGGATGGTCACGTCCAGCGCGGTCGTCGGTTCATCGCAGATCAGCAGGCGCGGCTGGCACAGCAAGGCCATGGCGATCATGACGCGCTGGCGCATGCCGCCGGAGAGGCTGTGCGGATATTCGTCCACCAGTTGCGCCGCGCGCGAGAGACCCACGCGTTCCAGCATGGCGACGACCTTGGCATCGATCTCCTGGCGCGGCAGGGCGGTGTGGATGCGCAGCATCTCACCCAATTGCTCGCCGATGCGATGCAGCGGGTTGAGCGAGGTCATCGGTTCCTGAAAGATCATGGCGATCTCCTTGCCGCGGATGCTGCGCAGGGTGGCGTCATCGGCCTGCAGCAGGTCGCGCTCGCCAAAACGGATCGCACCCGACAGCCTGGCCTGGCTGGCCATGGGGAACAGGCGCAGGATGGACAGGGCGGTGACGCTCTTGCCGCAGCCGGATTCACCCAGCAGGCCCACGGTTTCGTCCTGCCCCAGTGAGAAGGAAACGCCATCGACGGGCGCAACGCGGCGGCCGTGACTGAGGAATTCGATCTTGAGATTGTCGATGGTGAGCATGGCGGTTCCTCAGCGGCTCAGTTTGGGATCGAACACTTCGCGGATGCCATCGCCCAGCAGGTTGAAACCCAGCACCACCAGGAAGATTGCCAGGCCCGGCCACATGGCCAGCATCGGCGTGGTGTTCAGGTAGCCTTGGGCGATGTGCAGCATGGACCCCCAGCTCGGGTCTTCCGGCTTGGCCCCCAGGCCGAGATAGGACAGCCCGGCTTCGGCGATGATGGCCGTGCCCATGGCAAAGGTGGCCTGGATCACCAGGGGCGCCAGCGAATTGGGGAGGATGTAGCGCCACATGATGCGCAGGTGCCCGGCGCCGATGGAGCGCGCGGCCATGACGTAGTCGAGGTTGCGGATGGTCATGGCCTGCCCGCGTGCCAGCCGCACGAAGGACGAGGTGAAGCCGATGCCGACGGCCACCATGGCATTGTAGAAACCGCCCCCCAGCGCGGCGGCCAGGGCCAGCGCCAGGATCAGCGAAGGAAAGGCCTGCAGCGCATCGACCACGCGCATGACGATGGCATCGACCGCGCCACGATAGTAGCCGCTGACGATGCCGATGGGCACGCCCAGTGAAAAGGCCAGCCCGACCGAGATCAGCGCGGCCTGCAGCGAGATGCGCGAACCGTACAGCATGCGGGTATAGATGTCGCGGCCCAGGTCATCCGTACCGAGCCAGTGCTCGGCGCTGGGACCAGACAGCAGGTTCCCGTAGTCCTGGTCAAAGATGGGATCGTACCGGGCCAGTACCGGTGCAGTGATGGCCAACAGTACCAGTACAGTGATGATCACCGCACCGATCACCGCCAGACGGTTGCGGCTGAAGCGGCGCAGGGTACGCCAGCGGGGCAGCGCTGGCAGGGCCTGCGCAGGGGAGGGAGAGTTCATGTCGGGAGACGTCATGGTTGGAGGCGTTGGGCAGACTTCAGCGGGCGATGCGCGGATCTATCACGCTGTAGAGCAGGTCCACGCACAGGTTGACGATGACCACCATGACGGTGGCGGCCAGTACACCGGCCTGTACAGTCACGTAGTCGCGCTGGAAGATGGCGTCGACGATCATCTTGCCCATGCCGGGAATGCCGAAGATGCTTTCGGTGATGACCAGTCCGCCCAGCATGCCCGAGACCATCAGGCCGCTGGCCGTGACCACCGGGATCATGGCATTGCGCAGCGCATGGCCCAGCACCACCTGCCAGTCGCGCAGGCCCTTGGAGAAGGCGGTGCGGATGTAATCCTCGTTGAGCACTTCCAGCAAACTGCTGCGCACCATGCGCATGAGGATGGCCGATTCACGCAGGCCGGTCACGACCATGGGCATGATCATGGCGATCAGGTTGGCGTGCCAGTCCACCGACAGCGGCACGAAACCCGAGGCCGGCAGCCAGCCCAGCTTCACTGCAAACAGGATGATGAACAGCATGCCCAGCCAGAAGTGCGGTACCGACATGCCGAACAGCGCAATCAGGGTGCCGATGGCATTGGCCCAGCCACGCGGTCGCGCCGCCGAGAGGATGCCGGCCGGCACCGCAATGACGACCGCCACCAGGAAGCTGCCGATGGCCAGTTCGATGGTCACCGGCAGGCGCTGCCACAAGGCATCGGCCACCGGGGTGTTGTCGATGAAGGAGCGGCCCAGGTCGCCATGCAGTACGGCCCACAGCCAGCGCCCGTACTGCACCAGCAGCGGATCATCCAGCCCCAGTTTCAGGCGCAGGGCGGCGGCCGCTTCCGGCGTGGCTTCCATGCCGAGGATGGCGGCCACCGGGTCCCCCGGCAGCACTGCCAGCAGGGAAAACACCACCATGCTCACCAGCAGCAGGGTAGGGACCGACAGCAGCAGGCGCCGGGCCAGCTTGGGCAGCTTGATCGTCGTGGCCATGGGACTTACTTGGACACGGTCGCAGTGCGGATCACGCCATCGGGCACGTACTGGAAGCCCTTGACCGACTTGGCTATGCCGAACAGCACGTTGTCATGCACGGTATAGACGTAGGGCACTTCCTTGACCAGGATCGCCATCGCCTGGTCATAGAGCGCCTTGCGCTTGGCCTGGTCGCCTTCCACGCGGGCCTGCTGCAGCAGGTCGTCCACTTCCTTGGCACCGAAGTGTGAATAGTTCAGCGAGCCGTTGGTGGTGACGAAGTCATAGATGTTCTGGTCCGGATCGGGGCGGCCGCTCCAGCCCACGAACAGGCCTTCGAAGTTGCCGGTCTTGCCGGCCTCGATCTGGGTGGCCAGTTCGGTCTTCTCCAGCGTGACGGTGATGCCGGCCGGGCGCAGCATGCCCTGGATCATCTGGCCGACCTGCAATTCATCGGGCGTGGTCGGCAGGGTCAGCTTGAAGCTGAAGCCGCCTTCCTTGCCGGCGGCCTTGAGCAGGGCCTTGGCGCGGGCCACGTCGACCTTGGGCGGCACGTCGCTGGGGCCATTGGCAAACTGCGCCTTGGAGAAGGGCGAATGGCCGGCGGC
This sequence comes from Herbaspirillum sp. Her4, assembly GCF_057961335.1. Classification (NCBI taxonomy): domain Bacteria; kingdom Pseudomonadati; phylum Pseudomonadota; class Betaproteobacteria; order Burkholderiales; family Oxalobacteraceae; genus Herbaspirillum; species Herbaspirillum sp. Her4. The sequence continues at coordinate 3,211,567 of NZ_CM176330.1, forward strand.
CACCGCGTTGTTGTAGACCACCTTGGCGATGGCGTTGCGGTCGATCAGGATGTCCACGGCTTCGCGCACTTCCTTCTTGTCGAAGGGCGGCTTGCCGGTGTTCATGTAGAAGCCGCGGAAGCCCAGCGACGGCTTGTTGAGCACCGTGTAGCTGGCGTTGGCCGGGACGTTGGTGATTTCCTTGTAGGGGAAGCGGTTGCTGATGTCGACCTGGCCGCTGCGCAGGTTGTTGAAGGCTACATTGACGTCCGGCATGATCTTGTAGACCACTTCATCCACCTTGGGCAGGCCGGCGCGCCAGTACTCGGGGTTCTTCTTGAGCGTGATGGTGGCACCCTTCAGGCGGCCTTCGTAAACGAAGGGGCCGGTACCGACCGGATGGTTGACGTAGTCTTCTCCGTATTTCTTCACGGCCGCCGGCGACGACATCATGCCGGCGCGGTCGGTGAGGATGGAGAGGAAGGGCGCGAAGGGCGTGGAGAGGTCCAGCTTGATGGTGTGCTCATCGACCACCGTGATCTTGGTGACGTATTTCAGTTCATTGCGGCGCAGGGAGGTCTTCTCCTGGCCGCGCAGCAAGTTGAATTCCACCGCCTTGGCATTGAAGGGCGTGCCATCCTGGAATTTGACGCCCTTGCGCAGATACAGCGTGTAGGTTTTCTGATCTTCGGAGACGGTCCAGCGCTCGGCCAGCATGGGGATGATCTTGCCCTCGCCGTCCAGGTCCACCAGCTTGTCGAAGATGCTCTGGTAGACGATGCGCTCGTTGAGCATGGAGGACTGCGTGGGGTCGAGCTTGCCGGGGTCGGCGTCCAGCGAGATGTTCAGCGTCACCGCCCAGGCGGGCAGGGTACAGGCGGCCAGCACGGCCGAGGACATCGCGGACAGCAGGAAACGGGAGACACGCGGGTTCATTCGTTTTTCCTTTCAGAAGTCATCACGGATCGAGCGCAACCGGCCTGGACGGCAAGCCCGCCTGCCACGGCCATCGGGCCAGCTTAGGCGATGGACAGGGTGAAGGCAAGCACGGATACGTCAATGTATACAATGAAGAAGACATGCAGGAAGCGTGCCATGGCGTCAGCTTCGCGTCAGTCGGCAAGGCGGTATCAGTAGCCGGGAATGCAGGCGGGGCGGGCCTCCCGCCGGATGGCTGCGACGAGGGAAATGGCGTGCAAGGTTGCGCATCAGTCCATCGTGCCAGTGCAGGCCTGCTTCGCGATGGTGCGCAATCGGGGCTCAGTCCGCCCGAGGAAGGGGCGTGGCGAAGTGGCGACGGCCAAGCGTAAATATTTTGATTAAATCGCTTGCTATTTAATTTTGGCCTCGCTAAACTGCGCTGCATGAATTCGAAAACAGACAAACGCAAGTCGGCCCCGCTGCTGGATGCCCAGTTGTGTTTTGCGCTGTACTCGACTTCGCTGTCGATGAGCAAGCTCTATCGCAAGCTGTTGCGCAACATGGGCATCACCTATTCGCAGTATCTGGTGCTGATGGTGTTGTGGGAGCAGGACCAGCTGACGGTGTCCGATATCGGTGAACGCCTGGTGCTGGATTCAGCGACGCTGACCCCGCTGCTCAAGCGCATGGAAGCGCAGGGCCTGGTGACCCGGGAACGCGCGGCCAGCGATGAACGGCAGGTGGTCATCTCGCTCACCGCAGAAGGTGACAAGCTGCGCGAACAGGCGGTGGAACTGCCCCGTGAAGTCTTGCGGGCAACCGAGTCGACGGCGGCGGAACTGACCGCGATGAAGGAAGAATTGATGGCCTTGCGTGCGCGCTTGCACAAGAATACGGGCGAGTGAGCAGGGCAGATTGAAGGGATGCGGCGACCGGGCCAAGTCCCTTTTTGAAAGTCAAATATATAGTGCACTATCAAATAGTGCTTTATATAGTTGCTGGATTGCTCGCAACAATGCCAGATAACCGGCATCGGCAGACGGAACGGAATGGCGGCATTGTCCCGCCCTCCGAGCGGCCGTTATACGCAGAGCCAATAGCGTCAACTAAGTAGTTTGCTATTTAATAGGATTTTAGTTTTATCGTGGTATCGACGGTTTTCCTGGCCACGAACGGCCGGTGCAGTACCGCAGTACCAGGCAGCACAGCAACAAGTACGCAGTTCCCTCGCAGCACTTACCCGGTGAATCCACCGATTCGCTCATCTGAGATTAGAGAAAAGGAAGAAGATCATGACCTCGTTCAAGCAACTCGCCGCCGTCGCCGCCATCGGCCTGGTTTTTGGCAATGCCTATGCCGCCGGTGATGCCGGTGTGGAACCGACCACCCAATCCTTCTTGCAGGCGCTGGAGGCCGGCGGTGGCAAGCCCCTGGAACAGCTCTCGCCGCAGGATGCACGCGCCGTGCTGGTGGGTGCGCAAGCCAGCGTGAAGCTGGATCTGCCCAAGGCAGACGTGTCGGAAAAGACCATCACCGTCGACGGCCAGCAGATCAAGCTGACCATCGTGCGTCCGGCAGGCGTGACCAAGACCTTGCCGGCCTTCATGTTCTTCCACGGCGGCGGCTGGGTGCTGGGCGACTTCCCGACCCACGAACGCCTGGTGCGTGACCTGGTGGCCAATTCCGGTGCGGTGGCCGTGTTCGTGAACTACACCCCGTCGCCGGAAGCCGGCTACGGCGTGGCCATCAACCAGGCCTATGCCGCCACCAAGTGGGTGGCCGAGCACGGCAAGGAAATCAAGGTCGATGGCAAGCGCCTGGCCGTGGCCGGCAACAGCGTCGGTGGCAACATGGCTGCGGTCGTGGCCCTGATGGCCAAGGACAAGGGCGGCCCCGCCCTGCGTTCGGAAGTGCTGCTGTGGCCGGTGACCGATGCCAACTTCGAAACGGCTTCCTACAACCAGTTCGCCAATGGCTACTTCCTCACCAAGAACATGATGAAGTGGTTCTGGGACAGCTACACCACCGACGCCGCCAAGCGCAAGGAAATCACCGCCTCGCCCTTGAATGCGACCCCGGCGCAACTGGCCGGCCTGCCGCCGACCCTGATCCAGACCGCCGAAAACGACGTGCTGCGTGATGAAGGCGAGGCCTATGGCCGCAAGCTGCAAGCCGCCGGCGTGGCCGTGACCAGCGTGCGCTACAACGGCATGATCCACGACTTCGGCCTGCTCAACGTACTGGCCAAGGTGCCTGCCGTGCAGACCGCGATGCGCCAGGCGGGTGAGGAACTGAAGTTCCGCCTGAAGTGATTGCAAGGCGGTCCTGCGGGTGAAACCGCAGCGAGCCGTTCTCCAAATGGTCAAGGCCCCGGGCGCATGCAAGCGTCCGGGGCCTTGTTTCTTCGCGTCTGCGCACGTGTCGACCGTTCGTCCTGAGTAGGCCCGTACGGGCCGTATCGAAGGTGCACAGGCCGTAGCGCCTTCGATACGCGGCAGTCGCCGCTACTCAGGACGAACGGGTAGCGGAACGCAAACGCAATTTTGCGTACCTTTGCAAATCAATCTTTATGCCAGCACGCGTGTGAGCCAGGCGCCAATATCCTCGACTTCCTCGCCGCACACCGAATGCTGCATCGGATAGTCGTGCCACTCGACCTTGTGGCCCAGCTGGGTCAGCAGTTCACGCGACTTGACGGCGCGCTCCAGCACCACCACCGGATCCATGGTGCCGTGGGCCATGAAGATGGGGGTGTCGTGGTTGGCACCGTGGCGTTCGGCCTCGATGGTGGCGGCCAGCGGCAGATAGCCGGACAGGCACATCAGGCCGGCCAGGCGTTCCGGATGACGCAGGCCGGTCTGCAAGGTCATGGCGCAGCCTTGCGAGAAACCGGCCAGCACGATGCGCTCGGAGGGGATGCCGCGTGCACGCTCTTGTGCGATCAGCGCTTCAATGGCGGCCTGCGAGGCACGCAGGCCGGGTTCGTCCTCACGGCGGACCAGGTCGGGCGCGAAGATGTCGTACCAGGCGCGCATCACGTAGCCGCCGTTGATGGTCACCGGCATGGTCGGCGCGGTCGGGAAGATGAAACGGATGGGCGGGCAGCCCGACAGGTCCAGCTCGCGCACGATGGGCACGAAGTCCGAACCATCGGCTCCCAGGCCGTGCAGCCAGATGACGGAGGCAGTGGGATTGGGGGCGGTATCGATCTGTATCGTTTCGAGGGGAGCGGACATAAGCGTGCGGTTCCTGTTGCGGTCGGTGGATGAAAGGGCGGGGCGCGGCATTTGTGTCTGTCCCGGCGCGGGAGCACAATACGGCCTTGCCCGTGGTCATGCGCAGCGTCTGTGCTGCAATGGGCTCACATCATACGATGAACGCCGCCGCGATGGCGGCGCTGGAAAAGGAAAACCCATGAAGTGCATCCCATCGCATCGCCTGCTGGCCCCGCTGCTGGCCTCCGTACTGGCCGTGGCAGCCCTGGCCGGTCATGCCGAAGCCGAAGGCCGATTGTTCCAGCCGCGCGGCGAAAACCTGATGATCTCGCCCCCGCCGGGCTGGCGGCTGGCCTACATGGACGGCGATCCGGAGGGCAATTACGTGGTCGATTTCCTGCCGCCCAACGAAGCGCATGACTCCTGGCGCGAGGGCTACATGGGCGTGCAGCGTCGGGGCTATCCCGATGCCGGACTGGTCGCCAACATCCAGGCGCGCAACCTGACCGTGGCACAGGTGGCCTTGACTGAAGTGATGCAGGGAGCCCAGCGCAATTGCCCGGGCCGCTTCGTGGCGATGGCGCAGAAGGATGGCAGCACCAACAATATTCCGGTCTCTGTCAGCGGCGGCTTCTGCGACCGTACCGGGCCAGTTGCGCCCTATGGCGAGGGAACTGTACTGGCGGTGTATCAGGGCAAGCAGCAACTGTTCGTGGTGCAGTTCAGCTGGCGTCCGCCGACTGAAAACGCCTTCAAGCAGTATCCCTACCGGATCTCGCCGGCAGCGCTGCAACAATACTTGGATCTGCTGAATGCGGCCGCGCTGTGCGGCGGGCCGGATGAGGGGAAGTGTCCGAACTGAGGGGAGGGCAGGCCCGCATCGTGGTGCGGGCCGCTGAGGTACTGTTACTTGCTGGCGGGCCGGATGGCCGACTTGGGACGGAAGGCTTTGCAGACGCTCTCATCGGTGTCGATGTAAGGACCGCCGATGAGGTCGATGCAGTAGGGGATGGCGGCAAAGATGCCGGGCACCTTGACCTTGCCGTCCTGGTCCTTCAATCCTTCCAGTGTTTCGCGGATGGACTTGGGCTGGCCGGGCAGATTCAGTACCAGCGCGGCATGGCCGTCGGTCTCGCGAATCACGGCGACCTGGCGCGAGAGAATCGCGGTCGGCACGAACTGCAGGCTGATCTGGCGCATCTGTTCGCCAAAGCCGGGCATTTCCTTGGTGCCGATGGCCAGCGTGGCTTCGGGCGTGACATCGCGACGCGACGGACCGGTGCCGCCCGTGGTCAGCACCAGGTCGCAACGGGCTACATCGACCAGTTCCACCAGGGTCTGTTCGATCTGTGCGCGTTCATCGGGGATCAGTCGCGTCTCGACTTCAAAGGCGCTGGTGAGCGCTTTGCTGAGCCATTCCTGCAGGGCCGGGATGCCCTGGTCCTGGTAGACGCCACCGGAGGCGCGGTCGGAGATGGAGACCAGTCCGACCCGCAGCACCTCACGGGCGATCGTCGTTACAGCCTCAACGCTCATCGTCATCCTGCTCGTCCGCCTCGTCCTCGGCGGCTTCGCTTTTGGCGCGTGCAGCCTGCGCCTGCAGCTGCTTGAGGATCTGGAAGATTTCGCGGTAAGCCTTGGGCGGCTTGTTTTCCGCCTGCTCCTTGCGGGCATTGCGGATCAGCGTGCGCATGTGCTGCACGTCGACGTCGGGATGGCGGTTCAGCAGTTCGGTCAGCGCCTGGTCATCGGCCAGCAGCTTTTCGCGGCGGCGTTCGAGGGCGTGCATGGCGGCGGTTTCGGCCTTGGAGGCACCGTGCCAGCTGTCGATGGTCTTCTGGATGATGGCGATCTCGTCGGCTTCCAGCGTGCGCATCTTCTTGCCCACGTACTGCATCTGGCGACGGCGGCCTTCGTGGTCCTTGATCTGCTGGCATTCGAGGATGGCATCGCGCACGTCTTCGGGCATGGGGACGCGCTTGACGCGGTCGCGCGGTTCATTGACCAGCGATTCGCCGAGCTTTTGCAGGGCATCCATCTCGCGCTTGAGCTGGGACTTGGAGGGGCGGTCGTATTCCTGTTCGAATTCGCTGGATTGGAATCCGACAGCACCGCGATTGGCATTGGGCATATCGTGACTTCGAGAAATAAAGCTTAACGGCTGCTATGATAACCGTTTTACCCGCATTTCAGAGAAAACAGGCTCATGAGCGATACCCCATTCACGCACAGTCAGGACCAGTTGAAGCAGTTGGCGCAGGATGTCTTGCGTTATGCCCGGGACAAGGGCGCCTCGGACGCCGCCGTCGACATCAGCGAGGGCAGCGGCCTGTCGGTAGCGGTGCGCAAGGGCAAGATCGAGACCATCGAGCAGAACAAGGACAAGGGCATCGGCGTGACCGTGTTCCTCGGAGAAGGCCGCCAGGTGCGGCGCGGCAATGCCAGCACCTCGGATTTCTCGCAGCAGGCATTGAAGGAAACGGTCGAGGCCGCCTACAACATCGCACGCTTCACCGCCATCGATGACTGCGCCGGCCTGCCCGACGCCGAGATGCTGGAAATGGCCCCGCGCGACCTGAAACTGTTTTCGCCGTGGAATATTTCCGCCGAAGAAGCTGTGGCGCTGGCCCAACGCTGCGAAACCGCAGCCCTCGAGACCGACCCGCGCATTACCAACAGCGAAGGCGCTGGCGTCTACGTGCAGCACTCGCATTTCATCGCGGCCAACAGCCGTGGTTTCATGGGCGGCTATCCGTTCTCGCGCCACACCATCTCGGTCGCGCCCATCGCCGGCAAGGGCGCGGGCATGCAGCGCGATGACTGGTATTCGTCCAAACGCGATCCGAAGAAACTCGCCAAGCCCGAAGCCATCGGCCGCTACGCTGCCGAACGTGCGCTGGCCCGCCTGAACGCGCGCAAGCTCACCACCCGCAAATGCCCGGTGCTGTTCGAAGCCCCGCTGGCAGCGGGTCTGCTGGGGGCCTTTGTGCAAGCGGTGTCAGGCGGTGCGCTGTATCGCAAGTCGACCTTCCTGCTCGATTCGCTGGGCCAGCAGGTGTTCCCCGAGCACATCCAGATCCTGGAAGATCCGCATGTGGTCGGCGGTGTGGGTTCCGCGCCCTTCGATGAAGAAGGCGTGCGTACCGTCAAGCGCGAGGTGATCAAGGATGGCGTGGTGCAGGGCTACTTCCTGTCGACGTATTCTGCCCGCAAGCTGGGCATGCAGACCACCGGCAACTCCGGCGGCTCGCACAACCTGACGCTGCGCTCGGACCTGACCACCAAGGCCGATACCTTCAAGGGCATGTTGAAGAAGATGGGCACCGGCCTCCTGGTGACCGAGCTGATGGGGCAGGGCGTGAACTACGTGACGGGCGATTATTCGCGTGGAGCCTCGGGTTATTGGGTCGAGAATGGCGTGATCCAGTATCCGGTGGAAGAAATCACCATCGCCGGCAACATGAAGGACATGCTGCGCCAGATCGTGGCCGTGGGTAACGACACGCTCATTCGCGGCACCAAGGAAACGGGTTCCATCCTGCTGGAAAACATGACCATCGCTGGCGACTGATCGTGCAGCACGCCACCCGGCCGCCGCTGGCGAGCCGGGTGGTGCCACGGCCAGCGCCGCCCATCTTGGGGAGGCAAGCCATGGACGACATCCACATCCGGCGCGGCTATCTGCCAGGCGCCATCGGGCGTGTAGCCGAGCTGCACGCCGCGTATTACACCGAAAACTGGAGCTTCGGCGTGTATTTCGAAGCCCGCATCGCCACCGAACTGGCGGCTTTCATGAGCCGCTACGACGACAGCCGCGACGGCTTCTGGACTGCCACCGTGCATGGCCGTGTCGAAGGTTCGCTGACCATCGACGGCCAGCATGCGCAGCAGCAGGGCGCGTGGCTGCGCTGGTTCATCTCTTCCGAAAAACTGCGTGGGCGCGGCGTGGGCGATGCCCTGCTGACCGAGGCCATCCGTTTCTGCGCGGAGTGTGATTTTCCCTCGATCTACCTCTGGACCTTCGAAGGTTTGCACGCCGCGCACAACCTGTACCAGCGTCACGGATTCGTGCTGGCCGAGCAGCGCATCGGCTCGCATTGGGGCGTCAAGCTCAACGAGCAGCGTTACGAGCTGCTGCTGTAGCGCGCAGGGCAAGCCATGCCATGCGGCGCTAGAATGACGGATTGGCGCACACGCGCAACTTCGGACATTCATCCTCCGCACATGGCCCTACACACCGACGCCGCCCACTCCAGCGGCCAAGTCCTGCCGTTCCGCGAATCCCTGCTGGCCACGCTGGGCATCTGCTTCGTCATCATGCTGGTGGCCTTGGACCAGACCATCGTCGGCACCGCCCTGCCGACCATCGTGGCTGAACTGAAAGGTTTCGATCTCTATGCCTGGGTCGCCACAGCCTATCTGCTGACCTCGGTCATTACCGTGCCCATCTTCGGACGGCTCGGCGATTACTTCGGGCGCAAGCCGTTCGTGATTGCGTCCATCGTCGTGTTCGTCGGTGCTTCGGCCTTGTGCGGCATGGCCAACAGCATGCTGTTCCTGGTGCTTGCGCGCGGGCTGCAGGGCATCGGTGGGGGCATGCTGGTGGGCACCTGTTTCGCTTCCATCGCTGACCTGTTTCCGGATCCGCGCGTGCGGCTGCGCTGGCAGATCATCCTGTCGGCCTCCTTCGGCATTGCCACGGCTGTCGGTCCTTCGCTGGGCGGCTTCCTCACGCAAGGGCTGGGCTGGCGCTGGGTGTTCTACTGCAACCTGCCCATCGGCGTGCTGTCGCTGTATTTCGTCTGGCGCTTCGTGCCGCATATCCGCCACATGCAACACGCCGGCAAGATGCGGCTGGACTGGCCCGGCGCGCTGCTGATTTCACTGTCGCTGGGCAGCCTGCAATTGCTGGTGGAACTGCTGCCCAAGCGCGGCATCACGGGCGGCATGTTGGTGTTGCTGGCCGTGTCGGTGGCGGCCTTCTACGCCTTGTGGAAGTGGGAGCAGCGCGCCGCGCAGCCCATCCTGCCCTTCGAGATGATGCGCGACAAGGCGCTGGCCAGCCTGTTTGTCTTGTCGGTGCTGGCGGGCTTTGCCATGTTCTCGCTGCTGATGTATGCGCCACTCCTGTTCCAGGGCGGATTCGGGTTGAGCCCGCGTGAAGCGGGGCTGCTCATTACGCCGCTGGTGGCCTGTATTACCGTGGCCAGCATCGTCAATGGCCGCATCATCACGCGCATTCCCAACCCCAACCTGATGATGAACCTGGGCTTTGCGCTGATTGCTGCTTCCTGTCTCGGCGTGGTGCTGTGTGATCGCACCACCGGCAATGGTTTTTTGCTGACAGTGATGCTGGCCGGTGGTTTCGGGCTGGGACTGGTCTTGCCCAATCTCACCGTATTCGCGCAGCAGGCCGCTGCACGCGAGCACCTGGGTATCGCTACCGCCTTGCTGCAGTCCTTGCGCATGATCGGGGGCATGCTGGGCACGGCCATCACCGGCACGCTGGTGAGCCAGATGTATGGCGCAGGCGTGCAGAAGGCCCTGGAAGGAGATCACGCGGCGCAGTGGCTCAAGGACTTCAGCGATCCCGAAGTGCTGGTCAATCATGACATCCAGTCGGTGCTGCTGGCCCAGCTGATGCAGGCCGGGCATGACGGTTCGGCCTTGCTGGAAGCGGCGCGCGAGGCGCTGGTCGGGGCCATTCACATGGGCATCGCCATTGCCATCGTGGCCGCGCTGGTGGGGTTGTGGATGGTAAGGCGCGTGCCGCCCATCCGCTTTGACCAGGACAAGAAGGTGGAGCCGGTGATGTCGGAATAAGCGGCTGGCCGCATGCAAAAACGGACCCGTGGGTCCGTTTTTTCTTGATGCGGAGCGTGCGCTTATTCGGTCTTCTCCGTCTTCTTCACCACCGCATAGCGTTCCAGCGTGCGTTCACGCGCCTGCGCATGGTCGACGATAGGGCGCGGATAGTTCGTCCCCAGCGTCACGCCGGCCGACATGCGCTCATCGGGTGTGGCCGTCCACGGCGCATGGATGCGCTTGTCGGACAGCTTGGCCAGTTGCGGCAGATAGCGGCGGATGAACTTGCCGTCCGGATCAAACTTCTCCGATTGCGTGACCGGATTGAAGATGCGGAAGTAGGGCTGCGCATCACAGCCTGAAGACGATGCCCACTGCCAGCCGCCATTGTTGGCCGAGAGGTCGAAGTCGTTGAGATGGATCGCGAAATATTTCTCACCCCAGCGCCAGTCGATACCCAGGTCCTTGGTGAGGAAACTGGCCACCACCATGCGCAGGCGGTTGTGCATGTAGCCGGTCTGGTTGATCTGGGCCATGGCCGCATCCACCAGCGGATAGCCGGTGCGTCCCTCGCACCAGGCGGCGAACAGCTCTTCGGCATGCTTGCCGTGCTCCCATTTGATCGTATCGTACTCGGGCTTGAAAGCCTTGGCGGTCACGCGCGGATGGTGGTGCAGGATCATGAAATAGAAATCGCGCCAGGTCAGTTCCGACAGCCACACCGCCGCACCGGCCGCGCCTTGGCCCGCATGCATGGCCTGCATCGCAGCCCGCGCGAGCGTGCGGATGGAGACCGTGCCGAAGCGCAGGTGGATCGACAGATAGGACGGACCCTTCACTGCCGGAAAATCGCGCGCCGTGCCGTAGGCACCGATGCGGCCCAGGAAGTCCTCCAGCAGGGCCTGGGCACCGGACATGCCGGTAGGAATCTTCAGTTCCTGCAAATTGCTGGGGTGGAAGCCCAGTGCCTTGTGCGAAGGCAATCCGTGGTGCGCCTTGCCCGGCGGTTTGGCCAGTGCCTTGAAGTAGTTCTCGACCGGATAGGGTTTGAGATAGAAGTCGCCACCGGCGGCGGCCAGCTTGGCCATCCACGCATTCTTGTAAGGGGTGAAAACGGAGAAGGGCTTGGCGGACTGGGTCAGCACCTCATCCTTTTCAAAGATCACCTGGTCCTTGTAGCTCAGCAATTGCGCGCCATGTTTTTTCAGGGCCTTGTCGACTGCCGCATCGCGTTCCACTGCGGCGGGCTCGTAGTCGGTGTTGACGAAGACCGCCTGCACCGCCAGTTCGGCAGCCAGTTCCGGAATGCACCTGGCGGCCGCTCCGTGCAGCACGATCAGCCCGCCGCCCGCCTTGCGCAGCGCCTCGTCCAGTTCGGCCACGCTGGCCAGCAGGAAATCAACGCGGCGATCCTGCTCGACACCCTCGGCTTTGAGCGCATCGAGAATGTCGGTATCGAAGACGAACACGCACCACACGGACTGGCTCTGCGAGAGTGCGTAGTAAAGGGCGGCATGATCGGTGTGGCGCAGGTCACGGCGGAACCAGACCAGGGACTTGTCGAATTGGGGCATTGCGTTGGTGTTCTTCTTCAATGGGTTGGTCTTCGCCCCGTGGGGCCAGCGGGATCACATTCCGGCGGTGGCTACTGATTGGTAGCGTTCGTGTGAATGATAAAAGATTTTCATCGATTTGACCCGTCGCATCTCAAGGGGGCTATCGTCTGGCCGATAATGACGCATCCGCATACGATGCGGAGAACGAGGGAGGGCGCTGCGATCCGCATGCGTCTCGTGCAATGGGAGATGGGGAAACAATGAAGAAGATGACGATCGGCACCCGGCTGGGGCTGGGTTTTGCCGCGATTCTGGGTTTGATGCTGGTGATTGCCGCCATTGGCGTGGGGCGGCTGCAGGCGGTGGGGAGCCTCAATGACACGATGGTCAATGATGCGCTGGTCAAGGAGAGGCTGGTCGTTACCTTCTATCGCTCCATCGAACTCAACGTCGGCCGCATCGTGGCGGCCGCCAAGAATCCGGATGTCGAACAGCAGAAGTTCTACAAGCAGGAGATCGGCGCCACCATCAGCAAGAACAATGAGCTGGTCAAGCGCATGGAAGAGCTGATCACCGATGACGCCGGGCGCGCTGCCCTGGCCGAGATCAACGAACGCCGGAAGGTGGTGTTGGCGGCCAATGCGCAGGTCTTCAAGGAAAAGGAGGCGGGCAACGAAGAGGGTGCTCGCAAGGCAGTGGACGAGCAGCTGCTGCCGAGTACGCGCGTCTATCTGGCCGCCATCGACAAGCTGGCCGTGATGCAGTCCGACCGCATCAAGAACCAGACTGCGGAAATTGACAGTCTCTTCCGCAATGCGCGCACGCTCATGATCGTGCTGGGCGCAGTGGCACTGCTGCTGGGCGTGGCGCTGGCATGGGCCATCACCCGGTCGATCACGGCACCGCTGCACCAGGCGGTCAACGTGGCCAGCCGTGTGGCCAACGGCCACCTGGACAACCAGATCGAGGTGCGCAGCCTGGACGAAACCGGCCAGCTCATGCGCGCACTCAAGGAAATGAATGACAACCTGGTGGGCATCGTCACCCGTGTACGCCAGGGTACGGATACCATCGCCACCGCCTCCAGCGAGATCGCCGATGGCAACCTGGACCTGTCCAATCGCACCGAGCAGCAGGCCAGCTCGCTGGAAGAGACCGCGTCGGCGATGGAAGAACTGACCTCGACCGTGAAGCAGAACGCCGACAACGCACGCCAGGCCAATCAGCTGGCGGTGTCGGCATCGGAGGTGGCGGTGCAGGGCGGTTCGGTGGTCTCGGAAGTGGTGGCCACGATGGGCTCGATCAATGATTCCTCGCGCAAGATCGTGGACATCATTGCCGTCATCGATGGCATCGCCTTCCAGACCAATATCCTCGCGCTCAACGCCGCCGTGGAAGCCGCGCGTGCGGGTGAGCAAGGGCGGGGCTTTGCGGTGGTCGCCTCCGAAGTGCGCACTCTGGCGCAGCGCTCTGCCAGCGCGGCCAAGGAGATCAAGGAACTCATCGGCGACTCGGTGGGCAAGGTGGAGGCGGGCAGCAGGCTGGTCGAGCAGGCCGGTACGACGATGGAAGAGGTGGTGGCCAGCGTGCGCCGCGTGACCGACATCGTGGCCGAAATCACCTCGGCGTCGCAGGAGCAGAGTGACGGGATCGAACAGGTCAACCAGGCCATCAACCTGATGGATGAAGCGACCCAGCAGAATGCGGCGCTGGTGGAACAGGCGGCTGCGGCGGCGCGGCAGATGCAGGAGCAGGCAGCAGGGCTGAGCGAGACCGTGAGCGTGTTCCGTTTGAGGGGGTAAGAAAATAGAGGGGAGGCGATGATGTCTTGCCCCTATTTTTCTTGAAGCCAAAAAACAAAAAAGGCTAAATGATTTTCATCATTCGGCCTTTTTTGTTTGGTGCCCACGGCAGACCTCGGTCACGTCCCGCGACCCCGTCCCTCCCGCAAAGCGCGCAGGCGCTTTGCTCGTGGCCCCCAAAACGCAAAAGGCCGATTGATTTTCATCAATCGACCTTTTTTGTTTGGTGCCCACGGAGGGACTCGAACCCCCACACCTCGCGGCACATGGACCTGAACCATGCGCGTCTACCAATTCCGCCACGTGGGCTGCGCTGTAAAGCGAAGACCGTGATTATAGACGGTCTAAAAGCGCTGTCAACAACTTTTTCGCTTCCATGGCATCATTTTCGTTGCAATACGATGCTTCACCCCTGTTTTACCCCCGTATTGCGGTTAGGTAAATGGCCGCAACTCCGTTACACTAGGCACATCCGTCCGCCTGGGCGAGCTTCGCCTTGGCATTTATAACAATTGCGCGAAACGAAACTTTTGAGCCAATTCCCCTATTCCATTCCCAGCCGGGAAGAGATCCTCGGCATCCTGCGTACTTCCTCGGGCGCGCAAAACGCTGCCGCCCTGGCCGCCGCGCTCGGCGTCAAGCCGGAAGAAATGGACGGCCTGACGCGCCGCCTCAACGCCATGGAACGCGACGGCCAGATCAAGCCGGATCGCGCCGGCAACTACAAGCTGACCCACTCGCCCGACTTCATCCTGGGCCGCGTCTCCGCCCATCGCGATGGCTTCGGTTTCCTGCTGCCCGATGAAGGGGCTGATGACCTGTTCCTGCCCGAGAAGGAAATGCAGAAGGTCATGCACGGCGACCGCGTACAGGCCCGCATCACCGGCACCGACCGCCGTGGCCGTCCGGAAGGCACCATCGTCGAAGTGGTGGAACGCGCCAATACCCACGTGATCGGCCGTCTGCTCAATGAGAACGGCGTCTGGGTGGTCGCCCCCGAAGACAAGCGCATCGGCCACGACGTGCTGCTGGCCGGCCCCCCGGGCAAGGCCAAGGCAGGGCAGGTGGTCAGCGTGGAGCTGACCGAACATCCTTCCCGCTACACGCAACCCGTGGGCAAGATCGTCGAGATCCTGGGCGATATCGACGACCCCGGCATGGAAATCGAAATCGCCGTGCGCAAGTACGGCGTGCCGCACGAATTCTCGGAAGCCGCCAAGAAGCTGGCTTCCAAGCTGCCCAGCGAAGTCAAGGCGGCCGACCTCAAGGACCGCGTCGACCTGCGTGACGTGCCGCTGGTCACCATCGATGGTGAAGACGCGCGCGACTTCGATGACGCGGTCTACTGCGAACCGGTCAAGATCGGCCGCACCAAGGGCTATCGCCTGATCGTCGCCATTGCCGACGTGAGCCACTACGTCAAGCCCAACGACGCCTTGGACGTGGACGCGCTGGAGCGCAGCACCTCGGTGTATTTCCCGCGCCGGGTGATCCCGATGCTGCCGGAAAAGCTCTCCAACGGCCTGTGCTCGCTGAACCCGGACGTGGACCGCCTGACCCTGGTGTGCGATGCCGTCATCACCGCCAAGGGCGAGATCAAGGCCTACCAGTTCTATCCGGCCGTGATCCACTCCGCAGCTCGCCTGACCTATACCGAAGTGGCCTCGATCCTGGCCAATACCAAGGGCCCGGAAGCAGCGCGCCGCATCGGCCTGGTGCCGCACCTGACGCATCTGTACGAAGTCTTCCAGGCGCTGCTGACGGCACGCCAGGCGCGCGGTGCGATCGACTTCGAGACCACCGAGACCTACATCGTCTGCAACGCTGCCGGCAAGATCGAGAAGATCCTGCCGCGCACCCGCAACGACGCGCACCGCCTGATCGAGGAATGCATGCTGGCCGCCAACGTCTGCGCGGCCGACCTGCTGAAGCGCCACGATCACCCGGCGCTGTACCGCATCCACGCCGGTCCGACCAAGGAAAAGCTGACGCAGCTGCGCACCTTCCTCAAGCAGATCGGCCTGACCCTGGGTGGTGGCGACACCCCCAGCGCCTCCGATTACGCCGAGCTCATGCCCAAGGTCAAGGCACGTCCCGATGCGGTGCTGATCCAGACCATGCTGCTGCGCTCGATGCAGCAGGCGGTCTACAGCCCGGACAACATCGGTCACTTCGGCCTGTCCTATGAATCCTATGCGCACTTCACCAGCCCGATCCGCCGCTATCCCGACCTGCTGACGCACCGTGCCATCAAGGCCGTGCTGCAAGGCAAGCGTTACGAGCCCAAGGGTATCGACAGCACTGCGCTGAACACCTCGATCTCGCCCGCCGCCCGCAAGGCGCAGGCACTGCAGCGTGCCACCGACAAGGCGGCCGGCAAGAAGCCGCGCGGCGAGAGCGCACTGGCGATCTGGGAAGCGCTGGGCCTGCACTGTTCGGCCAATGAGCGCCGTGCCGATGAGGCTTCGCGCGATGTGGAAGCCTGGCTCAAGTGCTACTTCATCCGCGACAAGCTGGGCGAGGAATTCACCGGCACCATCGCCGGCGTGGCCACCTTCGGCATCTTCGTCCAACTGGATGCGCTCTACATCGAAGGTTTGGTGCACGTCACCGAACTGGGTGCGGATTACTTCCAGTACGACGAAGCGCGCCACGAACTGCGCGGCGAACGTACCGGCATCCGCTACCAGCTGACCGACCGCGTCACCGTGCAGGTCAGCCGCGTGGACCTGGATGCACGCAAGATCGACCTGGCACTGGTCAACGAGCCGGGCATCCGTACCCTCATCAAGAACGAAGCCAAGCGCGCTGAAAACGCCGCGCGCGGCAAGTCCGGTGGCGGCAGGCAGAGTGCCGATGAAGCTCAGCCGGCAGCCCGTGGCAAGAGGGGGGCGGCCAAGCCAGCTGCCGCTGCAGCGGGCAGCAAGCCCAAGGGTGGCGCCAAGGCCAAGGCCGGTGCCGCGCGCACCGCCACGGCACGCCCCGGCGAAGCTGACCGCAAGCGCGCTGCATCCAAGGGCTACACCAAGGGCAAGAAGAAGCGATGAGCATGTCCCCGGACCTGCGCGATGCGCAGGCCGGGTTTGATGGAACGCGGGGCAGTTGCCCCGAGCAAGACGAAAGACACAAGCAGGATCTATGAAGAGCAAAATGATTTTCGGCTTCCATGCCGTGACCTCCCGCATCCGCCACGAGGCTTCCTCGGTGGAAGAGATTTACGTGGATGCCGAGCGCCGCGACCGCCGCATGCTGGATTTGCTGCATGCCGCCAAGGAAGCCAATGTGCGCATCATCCAGGCCGACGACCAGCGCCTCGGGGCCATGGTCGGCACGCGCCGTCACCAGGGCGTGGTGGCCAAGGCCGCCGCGCTGTCGCTGGCGCGCACCCTCGATGAACTGCTGGATGCCGTGGTCGGTCCGCCGCTGCTGTTGATCCTCGACGGCATCACCGATCCGCACAACCTGGGCGCCTGCCTGCGCGTGGCCGACGGTGCCGGCGCGCATGCCGTGATCGCCCCCAAGGATCGCGCCGTGGGCTTGAATGCCACGGCCATGAAGGTCTCCAGCGGTGCGTCCGATACCGTGCCCTACATCACCGTCACCAACCTGGCCCGCACCATGCGCGACCTGAAGGAGCGCGGCGTGTGGATCATCGGCACCTCCGATGATGCCGAGAAGGGCCTCTACGAAGGTGACTTCAGCGGTCCCACGGCACTGGTGATGGGCTCCGAAGGCGAAGGCATGCGCCGCCTCACCCGCGAGACCTGCGACGTGCTGGTCAACATCCCCATGTTCGGATCGGTCGAGAGTCTCAACGTCTCCGTGGCTTCCGGCGTCTGTCTGTACGAGGCGCGACGCCAGCGCTTGCCCAAGTAAGTCCGGTCATCCCGCATGACATCATCGCCGGACTTCGCGTCCGGCGATTTTTTTTTGCCGTTCCATTGTTGGATCACTTCAATTTCACTTCAGTAGCCGTTTTCATTCAACGTTTCAGGAAACACACCATGTTCAGCCGACTCAGAGAAGACATCGCCAGCATCCGTGAGCGCGACCCCGCCGCGCGCAACAGCTGGGAGGTGCTGACCTGTTATCCGGGCCTGCATGCGGTGATCCTGCATCGCTGGGCCCAGGCTTGCTGGAAGGCCGAGATGAAGTGGCTGGGACGCTTCATCTCGCAGCTCGGCCGCACCCTCACCGGCATCGAGATCCATCCCGGTGCCACCATCGGCCGCCGTGTCTTCATCGATCACGGCATGGGGGTGGTGATTGGCGAGACCGCCATCGTCGGTGACGATTCCACCATCTACCAGGGCGTGACCCTGGGCGGCACTTCGCTGGCCAAGGGAGCCAAGCGCCATCCGACACTGGGGCGCGGCGTCATCATCGGTGCCGGGGCCAAGGTGCTGGGCGGTTTTACGGTCGGGGACGGGGCCAAGGTCGGTTCCAATGCGGTAGTCACCAAGGAAGTGCCGCCCGGCGCCACCGCCGTGGGCAACCCGGCGCGCATCGTCGAGCGCAATGTCGCGCCAGCCGCGCGTGATCAGGCGGCAGCACGCCTGTTTGCGGCCTATGGCGTGATGCCCAATGGCGATGATCCGCTGTCCAAGGCGCTGCACGGACTCATCAACCAGGTGGCCGCGCAGGAGCAGCAACTGGAAGCCGTGCTGGCCGCCTTGCAGGGTGCGGGGATAGGGTGTCGACGCCTTGAAGAGGCCGGACAATTCGACGCCGCGCAACTGAACCGGCTGGTCGATTGAGGAGCAGGGGCGCAGCCGGGTTCAGACCGGCTGCGTAGCTCGCCACGGCATCTGCCGCAGCGATGAAGCATGTACGGCGAGATCAGGCGATCTCGTCGCCGTTCACATCATGCCGGTGCAGCGCACCGTCAGCCGTCAGGCTGATCCAGCCGCCACGCGGCGTTTCCACGTCGTATTCCCAATCTGGCAGTACATAGCGCAGCTTGCCGCCGTCCAGGCGATGCAGGGCAGGGCGGTGCGTATGGCCGTGGATCAGGACATCGGTGCCGGTCTGCGCGAAGAGCGCATCGATGGCACCGGCATTGACGTCCATGATCGCCATGTCCTTGCTCTGGTTGGCGTCCTGACTGTTCTTGCGGATGCCTTCGATGATGGCCTTGCGCTGCGCCAGCGGCATGGACAGGAACTGCTGCTGGTAAGCCGGTTGCCGCACCTGGGCGCGGAACGCCATGTAGGCCTGGTCATCGGTGCATTGCGCATCGCCATGGGCCAGCGCCAGCGTGCGGCCGGCGGCGGTGATGACGTGCGGGTCCTCCAGCAGCGTCAGCCCGGCGGCATCGGCAAATGCCTGTCCGACCAGGAAATCGCGGTTGCCAGCCATCCAGTACAGTTGCACGCCTTGCGCCTGTACAGTTCGCAGTGCGTCAGCAATCAGTTGGTTGTAGGGAGCAGTACGGTCGTCGTCACCGGCCCAGTACTCGAACACGTCACCCAGCAAGTACAGTTGCTGCGTCTGTACTGCATGGCGCTGCAGGAAGGACAGAAAAGCCTCGGTGGTGCGGGGCAGGGCGGCTTGCAAATGGAGGTCGGAAACAAAAAGCGCAACCGTCGGTTGCGCTTTCTGCATGAACTGGAAATCAGTCATGGTCGGTGAAGTCAGTGGTCCGGGTCAGGCTCAGACCACTTCTGCCTTCTCGATCACCACATCTTCTGCAGGCACGTCGGCGAACATGCCGGCGCGGGTGGTCTTGACGCCCTTGATCTTGTCGACCACTTCAGTGCCTTCGACGACCTTGCCGAAGACGCAGTAGCCCCAGCCGTCCTGGCCCGGGTAGTCCAGGAAGCTGTTGTTCTTGACGTTGATGAAGAACTGCGCCGAGGCCGAGTGCGGCGCGGCGGTGCGGGCCATGGCCAGGGTGTAGGGCTCGTTCTTGAGGCCGTTCTTGGCTTCGTTCTCGATCGGCTCGCGGGTTTCCTTCTGCTTCATGCCCGGTTCGAAGCCGCCGCCCTGAATCATGAAACCGTCGATGACGCGGTGGAAGATGGTGCCGTTGTAATGGCCGGCGTTGACGTAGGCCAGGAAGTTCTCAACGGTCTTGGGGGCCTTCTCGGCATCCAGTTCGATCTTGATCGTGCCGTGGTTGGTGGTGAGCAGAACTGCCATGATGAATCCTTTGCTTGAGGGAGAATGAAAAAAAACCGGCGGGCGACTTGGGCCCGCCTTGGCTGCGTGACGGCAGGCCGGCCTTACTTGACCAGGGTGGCCGATTCGATCACCACCGGCGTGGCCGGCACGTCGCCGGCACCGGTGCGTACTTGCTTGATCTTGTCGACCACGTCGGTGCCAGCGATGACCTTGCCGAAGACGGCGTAGCCCCAGCCGTCCTGGCCGGGGTAGTTCAGGAAGCGGTTGTCCGCAACGTTGATGAAGAACTGGGCCGTTGCCGAATGCGGTGCCGACGTGCGCGCCATCGCCACAGTATAAACCTCGTTCTTCAAACCGTTATTGGCCTCGTTCTTGATGGGCGCGTCGGTGGTCTTCTCGCGCATGTTCTGGTCGTAGCCGCCGCCCTGGATCATGAAGCCGTTGATGACGCGGTGGAAGACGGTGCCGTTGTACTGGCCCTTCTTGACGTATTTCAGGAAATTGTCGACCGAGACCGGAGCCTTTTCAGGATTCAGTTCCAGGGTGATGTTGCCCATGCTGGTCTTGAGCAGTACGCGCGGGGCGTCGGCCGCCAGGGCAGGGGCGGCCAGCGTGGCCGACAGAGAGAGTGCTGCAGCCATGCGCAGCAGATGACGACGGGAGAGGATCATGCGTTGCCTTCGTAAATGATTTTCCATTGCGATCCTTCACGCACCCAGTACTGGCGCTTGCGGATCGCGTTCTTGCTTTTGCCGACCGCACTTTCCTGAGTGAAAGTGCTGACGATCATGTCTTCCGGTGTGCCGGGATAGCGGAACAGGCTGACATCGCGCAGTTTGACACTGGTATAGCGCGCGCCGTTCAGGCTCTTCTGCTGGCGGCCGAACCAGGTGGCCAGGTTCTCGCCCTGGGCCGAGCGGAATTCGGGAGAGTAATACGCCAGCACCTTGTCGGCATCCGCATTCTCCAGCGACTGGCCCCATTGCTCCAGCATGGCCGAGGCGGCGTCGCGCTGTTTGGCCCATTCGCTCTTGTCGACGAACTGCACGTGCTGGCTGATCACCACCACGGTCTTGCCGACTTCGGCGGTGGAATACAGGCTCTGCAGGTCCGGATTGGCCAGCACCACGCAGCCATCCGAGGACAGGGGCGGGCGGCTGAAGTTGTCCGAGGGCGTGCCGTGCAGCCAGATACCGTAGCCACTGCGGCCATTGCGCTTGTCCCACTCATTGGGATAGGACAGCGGCAGCGCGCCCGTGCCATAGAAATCGGGCAGCTTGGGGCCGGGGATGCGGTTGTTGACGTAATACACGCCGATGGGCGTGCGCTGGTCGCCCGACTTGGTCTTGTTGGCACCGAAGCGGCCTTGCGAGACGTAGTAGTCGGTCATGTATTTCAGCTCGCCGCCCTGGTTCTCGTAGACGTACAGGCGCGAGCGCGTGGTATCGACCACCAGCACGTTCTTCTGGTCCTCGCCGACTTGCAGCACGGCCTTGGGGATCAGCTTGGGATCCGGTTTTTCCTGCAGGGAACGGATGCGCACCATGGCTTCGTCGCGCAATTCCTTGAGCTTGTCGCCGGGTCCATCGGCCATCGCGCCGAAGTTGCGCACCGGGCGGGCATGCATCAGCAGCAGGTCGCCGCGCACCAGATGGCCCAGGCGGAAGGTCGGATAGGCCGCCACCAGGGCGTCGGCCTTGGCCTGGGCTTCGCGCAGGCGGTTGGCACCGAGGTCCTTGTAGATATCAATGAGCAGAGCTTCCGGATCCGGCTTGGCAGCGGGTGCGTCGGCCGTATTGCCTTGCGGCGGAATGGAAGAAGAGGATGCCTCGCTGCCCATCGCAGGCAGACCCGCCAGGCACAACATCAGCAGGCGTCCCAGCATGCGCGCGGGACGCCCTTGCAAAGCGCTAGCCACCAATTACCCTCCCGATCGTTCCTGTTTGATCAGCCATCGATTGCCCTGTTTGACGAAGATCAGGGTCTTGCGGCTGTCCACCGTCAGCCGATCCGAATTATATATCTGGCGATAGCGCACGGTCGCGATGTTGCCATTGATGCTCACCGTGGCATTGCTGACCTTGACACTGATGCGGCCCTTGTCCTCGATGCGGGCGCGGCGCTCTTCGGCCCATTCCTTGCGGGAGGCGCCACGGGGCGTATCGAAGTCGCTGGCGTAATGGCCCAGGTAGCTGCGCACGTCCTTGTCGCTCCAGGCCTTGGCCCAGCCATTCAATGCTGCCAGCACGACCGCCTTGTCCTGTTCGGCGCTGGCCTCGGCCTTGGCCTTTTCCTTGTCGGCACGGGCCTTGTCGGCCTTGGCCTTCTCGGCAGCGGCCAGTTTCTCGGCCTTGGCCTTTTCGGCCGCGGCCAGTTTCTCCGCCTTGGCCTTCTCGGCGGCAGCCAGCTTGTCGGCTTGTGCCTTCTCGGCGGCAGCCTGGGCGGCCTTGTCCTTCTCGGCGCGGGCGGCTTGTTCGCGGGCCAGTTTGTCGGCTTGTTCCTTGTCCTTCTGTGCCTGCAGTTCCTTCTGCTTCTGCTCGGCGGCAGCCTTGTCGGCGGCGGCCTTCTGGGCGCGCGCCTGTTCGGCGGCCAGTTGCTCGGCGCGTGCCTTCTCGGCCTTGGCGCGGTCGGCGGCGGCCCGGTCTGCTGCTGCCTTCTCGGCGGCAGCCTTGTCTGCGGCGGCCTTGTCGGCAGCGGCTTTCTCGGCGGTCGCCTTGTCGGCTGCGGCTTTTTCCTTCTCGCTGGTGGCCTTGGAGATGGCTGTCTTTTCCGCTTCGGCCTTGTCGGCGGCTGCCTGCTGCGCCAGTTTCTCGGCCGCCAGGGCACGATTGCGTTCCTGCTGTTCGGCCGCTGCCGCTTCGGCCTTGGCCTTGGCGTCGCGCTGGGCCGCTGCGGCCGACGCCAGGCGCGGCACCGTGCCACCGGTGGTGTTGCCGTTGAGCGAGCGCAGCAAGGTCAGCTTGGGCTGCGGCACGTTGGCACCCGGATCGATCTGCAGCGCCTTGTCATAAGCCTGGCTGGCCAGCTTGGCATAGACGTCGCCCAGGTTTTCCAGTGCCGTGGCATAGGTCGGATTGGTGCGCATGGCCATGTCCAGCGCCGCGCGCGCCTTGTCGTACTGGCCGTCGGCTGCATACAGCACGGCCAGGTTGTTGTACGGCTCGGGCAGGTCGGGGAAGTCTTCGGTCAGCTTGCTGAACACCGCGATGGCCTCGGCAGAACGGTTTTGTTCTGCTAAGATCAGCCCCTTCGTGAAACGCAGTTGCGCATCGCGCGGGTGTTTCGCCAGCACGGCATCGGTCTTGGTCAGTGCATCGGCATACTGTCCGGCCCGCATCAGCTTGTTGATGTCAGACATTTCACTGGCATGCGCAAGCGTGGCGGGTACCCCGAACAGGGCAGCCACCAGGCTGGACAACACTGCCGTCTTGTGGGCAGTCTTGCTGATCAAACCGCGCAAACCATGAATGGATGTCTGTTCTTGTGATTCTGGGGCCATGGTTTTATCGATGCTATACTCGAAGAAATTCGAAGAAAGCTGGCATTTTATATCAAACAAGTAAGACAAAAAGAGGTTTGGCTACCGTGACCCGTTCATGTTGCAACTGCTGCTAGAACAATGAAACCCAGGCAGGGGCCTGCCAGCGCCATGCTTCATCACGGTGCCGGCCCCAGGTAGTGCATGAACCCGTCGCCCACAGCGGCAACGCCAACCCCAGAATTCCCATCCCATGAGCGAGCTCAAGATTTACAACACGCTGGCGCGTGACAAGCAGACCTTTACCCCGATCGAACCCGGCAAGGTGCGCTTGTACGTGTGCGGCATGACCGTGTATGACTACTGCCATATCGGCCATGCGCGCGTGCTGGTGGTGTTCGACATGGTGCAGCGCTGGCTGCGCGCCTCCGGCTATGCCGTGACCTATGTGCGCAACATCACCGACATCGACGACAAGATCATCCATCGTGCCGCCGAGAACGGCGAGACCATCGCCCAGCTGACCAATCGCTTCATCGATGCCATGAACGAGGATGCCGCCGCCCTGGGCGTGCAGCGTCCCGACCATGAACCGCGTGCGACCAAGTACGTGCCCAAGATGCTGGACCTGATCGGCAAGCTGGAAAAGAACGGCCTGGCCTACAAGGCCAGCGATGGCGACGTCAATTACTCCGTGCGCGATTTCCCCGGCTACGGCAAGCTCTCCGGCAAGTCGCTGGACGACCTGCGCGCCGGCGAGCGGGTAGATGTGAACACCGGCAAGCGCGATCCGCTGGACTTCGTGCTCTGGAAGGCGGCCAAGCCCAGCGAGCCGGACGAAGCCAAGTGGGACTCGCCCTGGGGCTGTGGCCGTCCGGGCTGGCACATCGAGTGCTCGGCCATGTCCAGTGACCTGCTGGGCGACCATTTCGACATCCACGGCGGTGGCCAGGATCTTCAGTTCCCGCACCATGAAAATGAAATCGCCCAGTCCGAAGGCGCGCACCAGCACACCTTCGTGAATTACTGGATGCACAACGGTTTCGTGCGCATCGACAACGAGAAGATGTCCAAGTCCCTGGGCAACTTCTTTACGATTCGCGACGTGCTCAAGAAGTACGACCCGGAAGTATTGCGTTTCTTCATCTTGCGCGCCCACTACCGCAGCCCGCTGAACTACTCGGATGCGCATCTGGACGATGCCCGCCAGGCGCTCACCCGCCTGTACACGGCCTTGAAGGATGTGCCGCCGGAAGCCGGCGCTCTGGCGGCCGATGAAGCGCATGCACAAAGGTTCACAGAGGCTCTGAACGACGACTTCAACACGCCGGTCGCGATCTCGGTGCTGTTCGAACTGGCCAATGAGGTCAACCGTGACCGTTCGCCGGCGCAGGCGCGCCAGTTGAAGGCGCTGGCCGGTATCCTCGGCCTGCTGCAGCGCGAGCCGGCCGAGTACCTCAAGGGCGGCGTGGCAGCGGCAGACGGTCTGGGCGAAGCCGAGATCGAAGCCTTGATCGAAGCGCGCAAGGCGGCCAAGGCAGGCAAGAACTTCGCCGAAGCCGACCGGGTCCGTGCCGAGCTGACCGCGGCCGGCATCATTCTGGAAGACAAACCGGGCGGCCTGACCGAGTGGCGGAGAGCTTGATTTGAATACCAACCGAAAAGCCAGCGAGGCCGATCCCAGCCTGATCGTGCCGGCCTACTGGGAAGAGGCCAAGGCCGAGCTGATGAAGCGCGACCGCATCATGCGCAAGATCATCCCGCAGTTCGGGGATCTGCAACTGACCGTGCGCGGCGACGCCTTCACCACGCTGGCGCGTTCGGTGATCGGCCAGCAAATCTCGACCAAGGCCGCCAATGCGGTCTGGCAGCGCTTTCTGGAAGCCTGTCCGCGCTGCACGCCGGGCCAGGTGATGCGCACCGGTCCGGAAGGGCTGGCGGCGTGCGGCCTGTCCAAGCGCAAGGCCGAATACATCCTCGATCTGGCTGCCCACTTCAAGGCCAAGACGGTACATCCCGATAAATGGGCGGAGATGGAAGACGAAGCCGTCATTGCCGAGATGATCCAGATCCGCGGGATTGGCCGCTGGACAGCCGAGATGTTTTTGATATTTAATCTGCTGCGCCCGAACGTGCTGCCGCTGGATGACCTGGGATTGCTCAAGGGCATCAGCATCAGCTATTTCTCGGGCGAGCCCGTCTCGCGCAGTGATGCGCGGGAAGTCGCCGCGAACTGGGAACCGTGGCGCACCGTGGCGACTTGGTACCTGTGGCGCAGCCTGGATCCGCTGCCGTCCGATTATTGATCCAAGAGGAAGAGGGTGCGTCCGGCGCTGCTGCGCCGGGGCCTTGCTGGTGTATACTCCGCACCTCCCAAGATTTGAAGGCAAACCGATGCAACCGGGGATCATCGCGCCGCAACCCGCACCGGGCCGGCATTGTCAGCGATTCTCGCCACATCATCGGACTTGTTGAAAAAGGAACACAATGAGTAAATCGACAACGACTTTTCTGGGCTTCGAGCAGGCCATCGCCGAGCTGGATGCCAAGATTGAAGAGTTGCGTTTTGTACAGGATGACTCGGCCGTCGACATCTCCGAAGAGATCGAGCGCCTGGTCAAGAAGAGCCAGCAGCTGACCAAGGACATCTACGCCAAGCTCACGCCTTGGCAGGTCTCGCAGATTGCCCGCCATCCGCAGCGTCCCTACACCATGGACTACGTGCGCGAGATCTTCACCGATTTCCACGAACTGCACGGCGACCGCACCTTTGCGGACGACCAGTCCATCGTCGGCGGCCTGGCCCGTTTCAATGGCCAGGCTTGCATGGTGATCGGCCACCAGAAGGGGCGCGACACCAAGGAACGCGCCATGCGCAACTTCGGCATGCCCAAGCCGGAAGGCTATCGCAAGGCGATGCGCCTGATGAAGGTGGCCGAGAAGTTTGGTTTGCCTATCTTTACCTTTGTCGATACCCCGGGCGCATTCCCCGGCATCGATGCCGAAGAGCGCGGCCAGTCCGAAGCTATCGGCCACAACCTGTACGTGATGGCCGAACTGAAGGTGCCGCTGATCGCCACCATCATCGGTGAAGGCGGTTCCGGCGGCGCGCTGGCCATCGCCGTGGGCGATTCGGTGCTGATGCTGCAATATGCGACCTACTCGGTGATCTCGCCGGAAGGCTGCGCTTCCATCCTGTGGAAGACCGCCGACCGCGCCGCGGATGCGGCTGAAGCGCTGGGCCTGACCGCCCATCGCCTCAAGGCCATCGGCCTGATCGACAAGATCGTCAACGAACCGCTGGGTGGCGCCCATCGTGATCCCAAGCAGATGGCCGGTTTGCTCAAGCGCGCACTGTCGGATTCGCTGCGCCAGTTCCAAGGCATGAAGACCAAGGACCTGCTGGCTGCGCGTCACGAAAAACTGATGGCTTATGGCAAGTTCAAGGAATTGAATTCGGCCGAATAACTTTCGGTTCGCATTTTCTTCTTCCCGGACGCCAGCGATTGCTTCGCTGGCGTTTGTCTTTTCAGGTGCCGGTTTCTCATGTCCGATCATTCCTCTTCTTCTCCTTCCTCCGGCAAGATCACCGGCAAGCTGCTGCAGGCATTGCACGCCACGCTGGCCGTGACCGCTTTCGATCCCGCGCAGGACACGCTGGCCGTGGCCTTCAGCGGTGGACTCGATTCCACGGTGCTGCTGGAAGCGGCCGCGCAGTGGCAGCATGAAAGCGGCGGACGCGTGGTGGCCCTGCATGTGCATCATGGACTCTCGCCCAATGCGGATGCCTGGCTGGCGCATGCCGAGCAGGCATGTGCGCAGCGCGGCATCACCTGCGCGCACGAGCGCGTGCAACTGGAACGGGTGGCCGACAGCGGTGTGGAAGAAGCGGCACGGCTGGCGCGTTATGCCGCGCTGGGGCGGCTGTGCCGGGCACATGGTGCGCGCCTGCTGCTGACGGCCCATCATCTCGACGACCAGGCCGAAACGGTGCTGCTGCAACTGCTGCGCGGCAGCGGGCTGGCGGGCCTGTCCGGCATGGATCAATGCAATGCCGCGCCCGGTTTGCTTGGCGATGCGGACACGTTGATCGCACGACCTTTCCTGGCCATCCCGCGTGCGCAGCTGGAAGAGGGCGCACGCGCCTGGTCGCTCGCCTGGATCGAGGACGAATCCAACAGCGATCCGCGCTACACGCGCAACGCTTTGCGCCATCAGGTGATGCCGGCATTGGGCCAGGTCTTCCCCGGCTACCAGCAGCGCCTGGCGCGCGCGGCCGGACACGCACAGGGCGCGCAGGAATTGCTGCACGAAGTGGCCGAACAGGATCTGGCGCAATGCCGTGAGGGCGATCACCTGCGCATGCCGGCGCTGCGTGCCCTGAGCGAACAGCGCTTTCTGAACCTGATGCGTCACTGGTTCGGAATGCGCGGCATGCGCATGCCGTCATCGGCGTGGATGCAGGAGATGCGCACCCAACTGCTGGAGGCCGATGTGGAAGCGCAGCTGTGCGTCTCTCACCCTGACGGCGAAGTCCATCGTTACCGCGAGCGCGTCTTCCTGGCGCCGCGCCGTCGCCTGCCCGATGAGGGCGCGTCACTGTCGCTGCGCTGGAGCGGGCAGGCGCAGATCCACGTGCCGGTCTTCCACGGCACCCTGAAGTTCGAGCCCATTCCCGCTGGCGATGCGCGGCCGGGCTTCGATGCCGCGTGGCTGCGTGCGCAATCGCTGCTGGTGTGCGGGCGCAGCGGGGGGGAACGCATCAAGCTGGCGCAGAATCGTCCGGCGCGCAGCCTCAAGCAGCAGTATCAGAGCGCCGATGTCCCTGCGTGGGAACGGCCTTATCTTCCGCTGGTGTGGACGGGTGAGGATCTGCTGTTCGCGGCGGGCGTGGGCATGGACTGTGCGCATTTTGCGGCGACGGGGGAACGCATTGCCCTGCGGTGGCAGCAGGATTGATCTGCATCGGGCGTGTCGGCGTGAGCAGACCGCTGAAGCGAAGCAAACCATTTAAATGATATAAAAAATATCGCCCCCGAACCTGACGGTGCGGGGGCGATATCCCTGTCATCCCTGACATGTCCGGGCCTCAGACGGATCCGATGCCCGGGGTGCTGCTCCTTGCGGACGCCTTACTTGGCGGCGGCGTCAGCGGCCGGCTTGGCTTCCGTGCCGGCAGCGGCCTTCTTCTCGGTCTTGCCTTCCGCCTTCTTTTCCGACTTCTTGTGCTTGGCGTGATGTTCCGCCTTGGCCTTCGGCGCGGTCTCGGTCTTGGCGGCTTCAGCCTTGGCCGGAGCAGCCGGGGCGGCAGCGGCGCCGGTCTGGGCGAACACCGGCAGGGTCAGGGCCGACAGCAGGGAAGCAACGATGATGGTCTTGGTCTTCATGGTGATGTCCTTTCAACGACGAGTGTCTGGTCAGTGTCAGTAAGACGTGTGCACGGTGTGTGCGATGTGTCTGCTATGTGTTTGCTATCTGTACCGGGGCTGGCCCGGTACGGTCATGCCTGAATTACTTGGTCTTGGCGGCCGTGTCGGTGGCGGCGGTCTTGGTGTCGGCAGTGCCGGCTTCCTTCTTCTCCGCCTTGGCTTCAGTCTTGGTGTCGGCCTTCTTCTCCGACTTCTCGGACTTCTTGTGCTTGGCGTGATGCGTGGCCTTGGCCTTCGGTGCGGTCTCGGTCTTGGCAGCTTCCGCCTTGGCCGGGGCGGCGGCTGCACCGGTCTGGGCGAACACCGGCAGGGTCAGGGCCGACAGCAGGGAGGCAACGATGATGGTCTTGGTATTCATGGTGATGTCCTTTCAGAGACAAGTGTCTGTTTGCGTCAGTAGTACGGTGCGTACGGTGTGTGCTGCGTGTCTGCTACGTTACTGCTTTGTATCTGCTATCTGTACCGGGACTGGCCCGGTACGGTCTTACTTGGTCTTGGTCGCTGTATCGGTAGCGGCCTTGGTGTCGGCCTTGGCTTCGCTCTTGGCGTCAGCCTTCTTCTCTGCCTTTTCCGCCTTTTCCGCCTTTTCCGACTTTTCGGACTTCTTGTGCTTGGCGTGATGCGTGGTCTTGGCCTTGGCCGCGGTGTCGGTCTTGCCGGCTTCCGCCTTGGCCGTGGCTGCTGCTGGCGCGGCCGGCGCAGCGCTGCCGGTCTGTGCGAACACCGGCAGGGCCAGTGCGGTCAGCAGGGAAGCGACGATGACGGATTTGGTTTTCATGGCAATTTCCTTTAGAAAGTGGTTGTTACGCTCGGCGCTTGATTTTGCGTAATCGCTTCATCATGTCGTGGCGCCTTGCTTCCTATAACGAGCCGCCGACGTGAAAGACGACGTGAAAGTGTTTCAATTCATCGTGTATTTGTAAGCATTCGTTGCTGCTTTGCTTATAATGGTCAACACGTTGGTGCAGCCTTGTTGCAGCGCTGTTTCCCGGCTTCTCCGCTGCACTGCGTGCCTTGCCGGTGGTCTTGCCGTTTCTTCTTTCCTGTTGCCTCATCGAGTTTTCTCATGGCCTATCAAACCTGGTTTGCATTCTTTCTCGCCGCCTGTGTCATCGCCATCTCGCCCGGATCGGGTGCGGTGCTCTCCATGAGCCACGGCCTCAATTACGGCCTGCGCCGTACCACGGCCACCATCCTCGGCCTGGAAATCGCGCTGGTGGTAGTCCTCATCATCGCCGGAGCCGGTGTGGGTTCGCTGCTGGTGGCCTCCGAAACCGCCTTCAACGTGGTCAAGATCGCCGGTGCCCTGTACCTGATCTACCTGGGCTTCTCGCAGTGGCGCGCCCGTGTGCCCTCGGAGCAGGAAGGCGAAGCCCTCGACAACGCCAACGCCGTGGCACGCGCGCAGCGTGGCCAGCACTGGTGGCAGCGTTGCATGACGGGCTTCCTCACCAATGCCACCAACCCCAAGGGCATCGTCTTCATGGTGGCGGTGCTGCCGCAATTCATCGATCACGAACGTCCGCTGTGGCTGCAGCTGCTGGTGCTGGCCGTGACCATGGTGGCGGTGGACCTGGTGGTGATGCACGGCTACGCCTTTGCGGCCAGCCGCCTGCAACGCTTCTTCCGCAGCCAGAAGGCGATCAAGGCGCAGAACCGTTTCTTCGGTGGCGTGCTGATGCTGGTGGGCGCCGGGCTGTTCTTCTTCAAGCGCACGCAGCACTGATTGCAGCACCGCGCAGACAACAAAAAACCCGCAAGGCAGCTTGCGGGTTTTTTGTTGGGCGTCCCGGCCGGAGTGGCGGGGACGTGAAGGAAAATTACTTGTCCTTCTTCAGGCAGGACGACATGAAGGCTTTGCGCTCGTCACCCTTCTTGCCGGCGGCATCGGCGTTACATTGCTTCATCTT
Organism: Herbaspirillum sp. Her4; assembly: GCF_057961335.1. Lineage (NCBI taxonomy): Bacteria > Pseudomonadati > Pseudomonadota > Betaproteobacteria > Burkholderiales > Oxalobacteraceae > Herbaspirillum > Herbaspirillum sp. Her4. The sequence goes on from NZ_CM176330.1 coordinate 3,241,785, forward strand.
TTCCTGCTGGGTGGCGGGCTTGGGCTGTTCCTTCTTCAGGCAGGAGGACATGAAGGCCTTGCGTTCATCGCCTTTCTTGCCGGCGGCGTCGGCGTTGCATTGCTTCATCTTGTCCTGCTGGGCATTCTGCGCCATGGCGGGGGAACCCAGCAGCAGCGGGGCGGCCAGTGCGAACGAGGTCATGGCGAAGAGCATTTTTTTCATGAGAGACTCCCTGGGGCAAGGTGGATTCGTGGGGCTGATCGGTCTGATTCTTCAGACGCGAGCATTACAGCATGAAAGATAATGTTCTGACTAGCGCACGCAGTTGAGATCGCCTTCCTGGCAGCCTGCCAGATTCTTCAGTTCGTCCGCACGCTGGCGGGTCTTGTCGGCCAGGCAGGTTTGCAGCGCAAGTGAAGCTGCAGACCCGCCGGCGCTGGCCGAGCTCTCAAAGCGGCAGGACAGGTCGCGATACTTCAGCCAGGCCAGCTGCACCTCGCGCAACTGGTTCTGTTGCGCCTTGTTGAGCTTGTCGCGATAGGCCATGTAGGTGGCGTTGAGATCGGCATCGTTCTGGGTCAGGGTCTGCGAAGCGCAGGCATTCATCTCGGCCTGGGTGGCGGCCTTGGTGCAATCGGCGGCGAAGGCGCTGCCGGCACACAGCAGCAGGGCGGCCGCCAGCAGGGACAGGGGGGCTTTCATGGGACTGGACTCCGGTTTCTCAGGGGACGAGGCTGCAATGCTTCCGGTTGGCAAGCTCATTCTGGCGACCTGCGGAAGGCTAGCAACTTGTCGGGATAAAATGACATTTTGCCTGTCTTAGAAGAAGACAGAGCAGGCCGGTTCGCCCGTTTCTGCAACGAAATTGCAACAAGCCGTATCCGATGTTCCTTATCGAAATCTTTTTCAGGAGTAGCGCAGATGGGATTGAGCTGGCTGTCCGCCATCAAACTGATTCCCTGGGGCGACGTGGTCCAGGCCACCCCCGGCATCGTCAAGGGCGCGCGTGACCTGTGGTCGCGCACCCGCAAGGCCAAGACCGCAGTCGATGCCGCGCCGCCCGCGCCGGTTACCGGCGACGTCGGCCAGCTGGCCCAGCGTATCGTCCAGCTGGAAGCCGAGCAGCTCGAAGCCAGTCAGTTGATCAACACCCTGGCCGAGCAGAATGCGCAACTGGTCGCCACCATGGATGCCATGCGCCGCCGCCTGCGCATGCTGGGCGCTTTCTGCGTGCTGCTGGCGGTGGGCGTGGTGGCGGTGTGGCTGCGCTGACGCTTTCTTGTATTTTCCTGAACCCTGATTCCTTGACGACTGGCCCTGCATGTTCCAACAAGCATTGCGCATGACCCTGCGCGACTGGCGCACCGGTGAACTCCGTTTTCTGCTGATCGCCTTGATCGTGGCGGTGGCGGCACTGTCCTCGGTCGGTTTCTTCGTCGACCGCATGCGCGCCGGCATGACGCGCGATGCGCACCAGTTGCTGGGGGCCGATCTGCTGGTGGCGGCCGATCAGCCACTGTCACCGCAATGGCTGCAGCAGGCCGCCACGCAAGGCTTGCAGCAGGCGCAGACCCAGGTCTTCCCCAGCATGGCGCAAGCCGGGGAGGGGGATGCGGCCCGCTCGGTACTCTCATCCATCAAGGCCGTCACGGCGGGCTATCCCTTGCGCGGCCAGTTGCGGCTGCAGGGCAGCGATGGCCGCGACCGGCCTGCCGACGGGATTCCGCAGCCGGGGACCCTCTGGGTCGATCCGCAGATCCTGTCCCAGCTCGACGTGAAGGTCGGCGATACCCTCAGGCTGGGTGATCTGGCGCTGAAGATCGCCGCCGTCATCGCGATCGAACCGGATCGCGGCAGCGCCTTCGTCAACTTCGCGCCGCGCGTGATGCTCAATGAGGCCGACCTGGCCGCCACGCATCTGGTGCAGGTCGGTTCGCGCGTGACCTATCGCCTGTTGATCGCCGGGCCGCCCGAGGCCGTGCAGCGCTACCAGCAACAGATCGAACGCCAGATCGAGGCCGACAAGCTGCGCGGCGTGCGCCTGGAATCACTGGAAAACGGCCGCCCGGAAATGCGCGCCACGCTGGACCGCGCCGAGCAATTCCTGTCGCTGGTCGGGCTGCTCTCGGCCATGCTGGCCGCGCTCGCCGTGGCCATGGCGGCGCGCCGCTTCATGCTGCGCCATCTGGATGCCTGCGCCATGCTGCGCTGTTTCGGCATGACGCAGGCGCAGGTGACCACGCTCTATCTCACCGAATTCATTCTCATCGGGCTCGCCGCCAGCTTCATCGGCATGCTGGTCGGTTTTGCCGCCCACTTTGCGCTGCTGCAATGGCTGGGCAACTTCCTGCCGACCGCCTTGCCGCCACCGGGCTGGGCACCGGCGCTGCAGGGCGTGGCCACCGGCCTGCTGCTGCTGGTCGGGTTTGCCTTGCCGCCCATCCTGCAATTGCGCAACGTGCCGCACAACCGCGTGATCCGGCGCGACCAGGGCGCACCGCAGGCGCTGACGGTAGGGACCTATGTGCTGGGCACGCTGGTGTTTTCCGGCTTGCTGCTGTGGCAGGCGGGCGATCTCAAGCTGGGGCTGCTGACCATCGCCGGTTTCCTCGGCGGCTTCGGTCTCTTCGCGCTGGTGGCCTGGCTGTGCCTGCGTGCGCTGCGTTCGCTGCGCGGGCTGGTGGACCGCCAGAGCTGGCGCTTCGCCATCGACGGCTTGCAACGCCGTCCGGCGGCGGCCGTGATGCAGGTGGTGGCGCTGGGCCTGGGGCTCATGGCGCTGCTGTTGCTGACCGTGATTCGCGGCGACTTGGTGGGCGCATGGCAGCAGGCTACGCCGGCTGATGCCCCCAACCGCTTCATCATCAACATCCAGCCGGACCAGCGTGAGGCCGTGCAGCGGGCGCTGCGCCAGGGCGGGGTGCAGGATGCGGCGCTGTATCCGATGATTCGCGGACGCCTGGTGCAGATCAACGGGCGCGCCGTCAATCCGTCGGACTATCAGGAAGACCGCGCCAAGCGCCTGGTGGACCGCGAATTCAATCTCTCGACCATGCGCGACATCCCGCCCGGCAACGGCATCGTGGGCGGCCGCTGGTACGACGACAGCCACCCGGAAGCCTCGGTGGAACGCGGGCTGGCGCAGACCCTGGGCATCAAGCTGGGGGACAAGCTGCAATTCGACATCGCCGGCCAACTGGTGGAAGCCCCCGTAACCAGCCTGCGCAAGCTGGAGTGGGGATCACTGCGGGTGAATTTCTTCGTCATCCTCAACCCGACGCTCATGCGCGATACGCCGCAAAGCTGGATCACGGCGGTACACCTGACTCCGCAGCAGGAGGCTTTGGGCAACACGCTGGCGCGTGACTTCCCCAATCTGACCGTTGTGGACATAGGAAGTGTACTGGCACAGATTCAGGAAGTGGTCGGTCAAGTGATTGCAGCTGTAGAGTTCCTGTTCCTGTTCACTTTGTGTTCAGGTGTACTGGTACTGTACGCTGCACTGGCAGGGTCCCAGGATGAACGTGTACGGGAAGCTGGCCTGTTGCGTGCGCTCGGTGCGACCCGGCAGGAGCTCTCCCGCGCCCAGCGCATCGAGGTGCTGCTGGTGGGTTCGCTGGCAGGGCTGCTGGCCGCCAGCGGCGCGGCCGGCATCGGCTGGGCGCTGGCGCATTACGTCTTCAATTTCGACTGGAGTTTCAGCCCGCTGGTGTGGGTGGCCGGCATGGGGCTGGGCGCGGCTTGCTCGGCGCTGGGCGGCTGGGCCGGATTGCGTCACGTGCTGCGCCGTCCGCCGCTGCAGACCTTGCGCGAGGCCTGATCCGATACAGATCAAGCAAGGCTGGCATTGGCAGCCGGACCGCCCGACGCGGCCGTCCGGCTGCGGTATCATGGCGGTCTTATGCAAATCGAAGATCCCAACCAACCGACCACGTTCGAACTCATTGGCGGCGCAGAGAAGCTGCGCGAGATGGTCGACCGTTTCTATGACCTGATGGACCTGGAGCCGGAGTTCGCCGGCATTCGCGCGCTGCATCCGCCTTCGCTGGACGGTTCGCGCGAGAAGACTTACATGTTCCTTTCCGGCTGGACCGGCGGTCCCAGCCTGTACATGGAAAAATTCGGCCATCCGCGCCTGCGGGCGCGCCATCTGCCTTTCCCCATCGGCATCTCCGAGCGCGACCAGTGGCTGCGCTGCATGACCTGGGCCATGCAGGACGTCGGCCTGCCGGAAGACCTGATGAAGCGCCTGCTGGCGGCGCTCTACCAGACCGCCGACTGGATGCGCAACAAGCCCGAGTAACACGCACTGGATTGGTCCCATGTCCCTTTTTGAAATGATCCTCACCGGCCTGGTCGTGGTCGGCGTCGTGCTGCAAGTGCTGATCCTGCTGCGCGGTAGCCAGCGGCAGGAGGACGAGACCGCGCTGGTGATCGAAGACGCGCTGCTGCAGGTCAAGCAGGACCTGCAACGCCATCAGCAGGAGACCGGCGAGCGCATCGAGCGCGAGCTGCGCAGCCAGGTGCAGGCCAGTGCCCAGAGCACGCGCCAGGAACTGGGCGCGAACTTTGCCCATCTGCAGCAGACGCTGGCTACGCAACTGACGAGCGTGGCGGGTTTGCAGAACCAGCAGATCGATGGCTTCGCGCAGCAATTGGTCAAGCTCAACGAAAGCAATACGCAGCAACTGGAAAGCATGCGGCAGTCCATCACGCTGCAGGCCCAGGTAAACCGCGAAGAGCAGGCGGTCTCGCTCAAGCGCTTTGGTGACACCTTGAATCAGCAACTCTCTGCATTGACCGAATCGAACGCCCAACGCATGGCCGAGGTGCGCGCCACGCTGGAAGCCAAGATCAAGGACCTGCAGAACGACAACGCGCAAAAGCTGGAAGAGATGCGCAAGACCGTGGACGAAAAACTGCATGCCACGCTGGAGCAGCGGCTCGGTGAATCCTTCAAGCTGGTCTCGGACCGGCTGGACAAGGTGCACCAGGGCCTGGGCGAAATGCAGCAGCTGGCCACCGGCGTGGGCGACTTGAAGCGCGTGCTGACCAACGTCAAGACGCGCGGCACCTGGGGCGAAGTGCAGCTGGAAATCCTGCTGGAGCAGATGCTCACCCCCGACCAGTACGCCAAGAACGTGGAGACCGTCCCGGCCAGCGGCGAGCGGGTGGAATTCGCCATCCGCCTGCCGGGTGCCAAGGAAGACGCGGGCCAGGTCTGGATGCCCATCGATGCCAAATTCCCCAAGGAACAGTACGAGCGCCTGGTCGATGCCGCCGAGCGCGCCGATGCCGACGGCGTCGCCACCGCCGGCCGCGAACTGGAGCGGGCGGTGCGCGGCGAGGCCAAGACGATTGCGGAGAAATACCTGTCGCCACCGCTGACGACCGACTTCGCCATCCTCTTCCTGCCCACCGAAGGACTGTATGCGGAAGTGATGCGCCGGCCCGGCTTGTCGGATGAATTGCAGCGCACCTGCCGGGTCACCATTGCGGGTCCGTCGACCTTGTCGGCGCTGCTCAACAGCCTGCAGATGGGCTTCCGCACGCTGGCACTGGAAAAGCGTTCGTCGGAGGTGTGGCAGGTGCTGGGCGCGGTCAAGACCGAGTTCGGCAAGTTCGGCGAAGTGCTGGCCGCCACCAAGACGGCGCTGGAGCGCGCGGCCAAGAACATCGACCAGGCCGAGACCCGCACCCGCCAGATGACACGCAAGCTCAAGTCGGTGGAGGCACTGCCGGTGGAGAATGCGCAGAAGCTGCTGGGGACCGGCGAGCTGGATTTGGGCGAGGATGCCGAGGGCGTCTGATTTGCTTCTTCCTTCACCTGCAGAGGTGGCTCAAGCGGCTGGAAAACAGAAGGGACGGCTTGCCGTCCCTTTTTCTTCATCTGCGCCTGAAAGCCGTCATACCAAGCCGTCGAACAGCACCACCGTCACCTCTTCACCAGCGGCCACCTCGCCGCGTTCGTGTTCCAGTTCAATGATGCAGTTGGCGTCCGACATCGAGCGCAGGATGCCCGAACCCTGCATGCCGGTCAGCCGCACTTGCCAGTGACCGTTCTCGTCCGGAGCCAGGATGCCGCGCTGGTATTCGGTGCGGCCGGCCTTCTTGCGGATGGCGGTGGCCGTCTTCACCCGCAGGCGCGGCAGCGGATTGGCTTCGGCACCGGCCAGGCGCAGCAGCGCATCGCGCACGAAGAAGGAAAAACTCACCTGCACCGCCACCGGATTGCCCGGCAAACCGAACAGATAAGCCTCCCGTCCGCGCGAGCGGATGCGGCCGAAGGCCAGCGGGCGGCCGGGGCGCATGGCGATCTTCCAGAACGTCATCTCGCCCAGGCTGGCCATGATCTGCTTGGTGTAATCGGCCGCACCGACCGAGACGCCACCGGAGGTGATGACGGCATCGGCTTCTTCGCAAGCACTGCGGAACGCCGCGTCCAGGGCGGCCGGATCGTCCGGTACCACGCCCATGTCCAGCACTTCGCAACCGAGGCGCGTGAGCATGCCGTGCAGGGTGTAGCGATTGGAGTCATAGACGCAGCCGGCATCGAGCGGCTCGCCGACCGAACGCAACTCGTCGCCGGTAGAGAAGAAGGCCACGCGCAGACGGCGCTGCACCGGCACTTCAGCGATGCCCAGCGAAGCCAGCAGGCCGATGTCGGAGGGCCGCAGCACGCGGCCGCGCGGCAGGGCCACGCTGCCCAGGGCCAGGTCTTCGCCACGCAGGCGGCGATTGTCGCCGGGACGCACGCGGCCGGCAGGCAGGGTCACGCCTTGCGCGTCAGCGTCGGTGGTCAGTTCCTGCGGGATCACGGTGTCGCAACCGTCGGGCATCGGTGCGCCGGTCATGATGCGCACGCAGTGGCCGGGGCCGACGCTGCCGGCGAATTGTTCACCTGCGTGTACCGCGCCGATGATCTGCAGGCGCACTTGCTGGCCCTCGGCCACATCCTCGCCGCGCAGGGCATAGCCATCCATGGCCGAGTTGTCGTGCGCCGGGACGTCGATGCGGGAGATGATGTCGCGCGCCAGCACGCGCGAAAGGGCGCTGCGGATGGCCAGCTTTTCCACGGCCTCGACGGGCGTAATGAATTCCTGGATCACGGCTTGCGCGCGTGCCACCGTCATGGCGTTGGGGTCATAGCCGCTGATGCAGCTGACGATGTCGTGGAGTGTGGCGGTGTGGGTCTCGGTCATTGTTCTGCTTCGAGCTGTTGCAAATCCAGCCCGGTATTGATGTTGCTGAAGGCGCGCTCGTCGGGGAAATCCACCTCGACGCAATCAAGGCTGGCAAACCAGCGGTCCATCTTGCGTTGGCCGGTGGCCAGGAAGGCGTCCAGCGAAGCGCGCGTACTGGTCTGAAGCAGCGAGCATACAGGATGCCGCTGGCGCCCGTGTACGCCCTCGGTGACCGCGATGGCGGCCTGTGCGCCGCTGGCGGTGAGGGCGTCGTACAGGTGCGCTACCAGGTCATAGGGGATCAGCGGCGAGTCGCACGGGGCGGTGGCCAGCAGCGGGGTGTGGCAATGGGCCAGGCCGCATTGCAGACCCGCCAGCGGGCCGGGGAAATCCCCCTGCAGGTCATGCCAGACCGGGTAGCCGAAACGGGCGTACTCCAGCTGGGAGCGGTTGGCGTTGATCGCCAGCGTACCGACCTGCGGTGCCAGGCGTTCCAGCACATGCTGCACCAGCGGCTTGCCATGCAGGACTTGCAGGCCCTTGTCCACGCCGCCCATGCGCGTGCCACGGCCACCGGAAAGTACCAGGCCGGTGATGTGGCTGGCGGCGGTGGCGGGGGAAGACATGGTACGGAAGAGGACGGAGCAGGGCAGACGTGCCGGATCAGCCGCCGATGTAGGACATCTCGACCTTGCGCGCCGGAGTCGCCTGCATGGCGCTGCGCAGCTCGGAATAACGGTCGCCGCGCTGGCCCCAGAGGGCGGCGATGGCACCGGCAATCTCGGCATCGCTGCTGCCATTGCGCACCAGGCTGCGCAGGTCGTGGCCTTCGCTGGCGAACAGACAGGTGTAGACCTTGCCTTCGGTGGAGAGGCGCGCGCGTGAACAGTCCTGGCAGAAGGCCTGGGTCACGCTGGAGATCACGCCGATCTCGCCGCTGCCATCCACATAGCGCCAGCGCTCGGCGGTCTCGCCGGTGTAGTTGGGGTCGGCCACTTCCAATGGCATCTCGTCAGCGATGCGGCGGACCACTTCGCGCGAGGGCAGCACTTCGTCCATGCGCCAGCCGTTGGAAGAGCCCACGTCCATGTACTCGATGAAGCGCAGGATGGCCGGGCTGCCCTTGAAGTAGCGCGCCATCGGCAGGATCTGGTCGTCGTTGACGCCCTTCTTGACCACCATGTTGATCTTGATCGGACCGAGTCCGGCGGCGTGCGCCGCTTCAATGCCTTCCAGCACGCGCGCCACCGGGAAATCGACGTCGTTCATGCGGCGGAAGCTCTCGTCATCCAGCGAATCCAGCGATACCGTCACGCGCCTGAGCCCGGCCGCCTTGAGCACCTGGGCCTTTTGCTTCAGCAGCGTGCCGTTGGTGGTGAGGGTCAGGTCGATTTCTTCGCCCTCCGGGGTGCGCAGGGCGGCCAGCATGGCGATCAGGGTCTCGATGTTCTTGCGCAGCAGCGGCTCGCCGCCGGTCAGGCGGATCTTGCGCACGCCATGCGCCACGAACTGGGCTGCCACGCGGGTCAGCTCTTCGAAGGTCAGCAGGTCCGAGTGCGGAAGGAACTGGTATTGCTTGTCGAAGACATCCTTGGGCATGCAATAGACACAGCGGAAATTGCAGCGGTCAGTGACCGAAATGCGCAGGTCGTGCAGCGGACGCCCCAGGCTGTCGCCCAGCCAGCCGGTCGGCTCGACCGCAACCGGCGTCAGCAAGCCGGCCGCAGTGGCGATCGGGGCTTGCCGGACATCGACGATGGGGATGACGCGCTTGTTCATACGATCTGACGATAAAAGGTGTGTAACGATAGCACGCCTGAGGCCGCCGCGCAGATGCACAATCATGCATATAGTGTATGCGCGCAACTGCATCTCGCGCCTGCCGCCGCCCGCCGTGCGGGCCTGCTGGCATCTGGCTTGCAGCGCCATCGTAAGCTGCCGCGACTGTATCGTGACGGCGAGCGGGCAACTGTCACCAAATAGGAGGTCGTTTGCCGATGGGCGGTGAAGGCAAAGGCTTCATCTGGAAACCGATAGACATGAAAAAGGGAGCCGAAGCTCCCTTGTTCATTGCCGATATTGACAGCGTCCGGACCACCCTGCGGCAGGGTGGCCGGAACCCTACTTAACGGCGGGTTTCGACCTGCACCAGCGGTTCGGTCGACTGCGGCGGCAGCGGCTTGCGCTCGCGCGGCACGTGCGGTGCCGGGACGAAGGCAGCAGCGGCTTCCTGGGCCGCGCGCAGCTTGACCGGGTCCGTGGTGGCCAGGGTCAGGCCGGCTTGCGACAGCATCTGCTCCAGCGACTCCGAACGGGCAGCGTTGCCGGTGCTGGCCGCCACTGCGGGGGCAGGGGCAGCAGGGGAAGCCGGTGCGGCTTCAGCCACCACCGGAGCCGGTTCGACGGCTACCGGTACCGGGCTGGCTTCGACGGCGTCCAGCAGGCTGATCTGTTGCGGCACGGCCGGGGCTGCGGGCGCAGCGTGCACCACCTCGACCGGGGCTTCCGATGCGGCCGGAGCAGCAACGGGGGCCTGCACCGGCTCGAAGGCCGGGGTCGGGGCGAAGCTGGCATCGATCGACGGGGCCGCCGGTTCGATGGCCGGCTGGTTCGAGAACACGGCCTGGGTCGCTTCGGCAGCGGCAGCGGCGACGGCTTCCACCGAGTTCACACCGCTTTCCACGTGCACGGCAGCTTCAGCCGGGGCTTGTTCCGGGACCGGGGAGGCGGCGAACGAAGCTTGCGCCACAGCGGCTTGGGCCACTTCCACCGGAGCCGCCGAAGTCTCGGCAGCAACGGTCTCGACGTTCACGCCGGTAGCAGCGGCGCTGGCCACGACTACGGTGTCGACGCCTTCGGCGGCTTCGGATTGCTCCGATCCTTCACCTTCGCCGTTGTCGATCACGTTACCGTTTTCATCACGTTCGCGACGATGACGGTTGCGGCCACCACGGCGACGACGACGACGCGGCTCGGTGCCGCCTTCGGCAGCTTCCGCACCGTCGACGCCATCAGCGCCTTCGGAACCTTCGACTTGAGCAGCTTCCACCTTGGCGGCTTGCTCGTCATTGGACAGGGCCACGGCACCTGCAGCAACCGCTACGCCTGCGGTGGCTGCACCGGCAGCCAGAGCGGCTTCCAGCGGCAGGCCTTCCTCGGCCTTGGGGTCCTTGCGTTCACCACGCGGGGCGCGCGGTTCACGCGGCTGGCGCGGTTCACGGCCTTCACGACCCTCGCGCGGCTCGCGGCCTTCGCGCGGTTCGCGGGGCTCACGGGCTTCACGCGGCTCGTTGCGGCGGGCTTCCTTCGGTTCCTGGCCTTCGCGGGCTTCGCGCGGCTCACGGCCCTCGCGCACTTCACGGCCTTCACGCGGTTCGCGACCTTCCTTGGGTTCGCGCGGACCACGAGGCGGGCGAGCCTGCTTGGCTTCCGCAGCATCGCCGGTCTTCAGTTCGACGGCCGGGCCGCGGGGTGCACGCTGCTCTGCATTGCGCTCGCCACGTTCGGCGCGATCGCCACGCTCACCGCGTTCACCACGGTTGCGGTTGCGGCCATTGCGGTCGCCGCCACGGCCATTGCGATCACCTTCGCGCTTGGCCGGCGCCTTGGCTTCGACCGGGGCCGGCACTTCCACCGGAGCAACCGGCTTCTTGCGGAAGAAGGCGAAGATCTTGCCCAGCAGACCCGATTCCGGCGCCAGGGTCGGCGGCGGCACGGGGGCAGCCACCGGTTCCGGTGCCTTGCGTTCGACGATCGGGGCCGGCTGGTCGGGGGTGATGCCCTTGACCACGGCTTCCTGGCGCGGACGCTCTTCTTCCTTCTGGCGCTTGCTGTAGCCGATGTCGGTATCGGCTTGCTCGGCCATGGTGTAGCTGGCTTGGGCGTCGTCCAGGCGCGGATCGTCGTGCTTGATCCGTTCCATCTTGTAGTGCGGGGTTTCCAGGTGCTTGTTGGGGATCATGATGACGGTGACGCGATGGCGCGTCTCGATCTTCAGGATTTCGCCCCGTTTTTCATTGAGCAGGAAGGCGGCCACGTCCACCGGCGCTTGCACGTGGATGGCGGCTGAATTTTCCTTCATCGCCTCTTCCTGGATGATGCGCAGCACCTGCAGGGCGGAGGATTCGGTATCGCGGATGTGGCCGGTGCCGTTGCAACGCGGGCAGGTCACGTGGCTGCCTTCGGACAGCGACGGACGCAGGCGCTGGCGCGACAGTTCCATCAGGCCGAAGCGGGAGATCTTGCCCATCTGAACGCGGGCGCGGTCGTGGTGCAGGGCGTCCTTCAGACGGCCTTCCACTTCGCGCTGGTTCTTGGAGTTCTCCATGTCGATGAAGTCGATCACGATCAGGCCGCCCAGGTCGCGCAGGCGCAACTGGCGGGCCACTTCATCGGCGGCTTCGAGGTTGGTGTTGAAGGCGGTGGTCTCGATGTCGCTGCCACGGGTGGCGCGCGCCGAGTTCACGTCCACCGACACCAGGGCTTCGGTGTGGTCGATGACGATGGCGCCGCCGGAAGGCAGCGGGACCGTACGCGAGTAGGCGGTCTCGATCTGGTGTTCGATCTGGAAGCGCGAGAACAGCGGCACGTCGTCGCGGTAGCGCTTGACGCGGTGAACCATGTCCGGCATCACGTGGGCCATGAACTGCTGGGCCTGGTCGTGGATGTCGTCGGTATCGATCAGGATTTCGCCGATGTCGGGCTGGAAGTAGTCGCGGATGGCGCGGATGACCAGTGACGATTCCTGGTAGATCAGGAAGGCGCCCGAGCCGGACTGGCCGGCGCCTTCGATGGCGCGCCAGAGTTGCATCAGGTAGTTCAGGTCCCACTGCAGTTCATCGACGTTGCGGCCGATGCCGGCGGTACGGGCGATGACGGACATGCCGTTGGGCAGGTCCAGCTTGTCCATGGTTTCGCGCAGTTCCTGGCGGTCTTCGCCTTCGACACGGCGCGACACGCCGCCACCGCGCGGGTTGTTGGGCATGAGCACCAGGTAGCGGCCGGCCAGGGAGATGAACGAGGTCAGGGCAGCGCCCTTGTTGCCGCGTTCTTCCTTCTCGACCTGGACGATGATTTCCTGGCCTTCGCGCAGCGCTTCCTTGATGCTGGCGTTGCGGACGTCAATGCCTTCCTTGAAATAGGTGCGGGCCACTTCCTTGAAGGGCAGGAAGCCGTGGCGTTCTTCGCCGTAGTTGACGAAGCAGGCTTCCAGCGAGGGCTCGATGCGGGTGATGACGCCCTTGTAGATGTTGGACTTGCGCTGCTCGCGTCCGGTGGTTTCGATGTCGATGTCGATCAGTTTCTGACCGTCAACGATCGCTACGCGCAGTTCTTCCTGCTGCGTGGCGTTGAACAACATACGTTTCATGTTTTCACTCCGGGATCCGAAGATCCTTCAAATGGCCCGTCCGTATGTGGTAGCGGGCCAAAAGTACAGGGGATGTACGCGAGAACGAAGTGATTGGGGAGGGAATTGCCTTGATTGTGTGAGTGCGCCTTAGCGGGCGCTCCAGCACAAGGGGGCGCGGATGCGGCAGACGGGAACGCCGGGCAGCACCGTATCCGCGCCGCGCGCTCCGCCATAGGCGGTCGCGCAGGCAACTGCGGACGGTAAGCTGGTCTGTGGAGCCAAACGTAACATGGTGATGGGTTGGCGACGGCGATCGGGTTCTGTTGCATCAACCGGCAAGCTTCGCGATGCTTCGGCCAGGACTGCGGCATGGCCCGGGCAATGCGCTGCATGAGGGGCGGGCGGATGAGCCTGCCGCCGGATGCGCTGCAAGATACTGCTTTGCCGGGGGCTGTGCGCTGCGGACCTGAACCGGAACACCGGATGCGAGTCTTGCCAGACTTTTATCCTGATGATCCAAACAATTCTGTTCCACTTCCAGGCGCGCTGTCCGATTGCAACTGCGGTGCAAACTGGAATCGCGCAGGGAAGGTGCGTACTCGTTTCGAGGCCTTTACGTGGACCAGGCAAGCGACATGATCGGCTGTATTGTCAACCGTTGCAGCGCTTTTATTGCGTCTGCGATGCCGCGCGTCGTGGTTTTCGGGGCCCCCTCCGTCTATTTTGCAAATGAGCGAGGCTGACGAAGTCTCCTCTTGTGTAGAATGTTCCTTTTTATTCTACTGACGCTGATTTTTTGTTCAGCGTCGAACGATTATATATTCAAAATGAAGGACTTAGCGAGATTTTCTAGGGGGGCTTCTGAAAGCGCCGCAACCGCGCCTGCCTCCCGGAGCGAAGCCGCCTCGCAGAACCTTCCCCAGGTGCAGTTGCTGACCATTTCCGACGAAGAAGCCGGGCAGCGGATTGACAATTTCCTGCTGCGTATCTGCAAGGGTGTTCCCAAGAGCCATATCTACCGTGTCCTGCGTTCGGGCGAGGTGCGCGTCAACAAGGGCCGCATCGACCAGACCTATCGACTGGCCGAAGGGGACGTGGTGCGCGTGCCGCCAATACGAGTTGCCGAGAAACAAGAACAGGTGGTCCCCGGCGCGGAATTCCGCATCCTGCTGGAAGACAGCCACATGCTGGTCATCGACAAGCCGGCCGGCGTGGCCGTGCACGGCGGCTCGGGCGTGAGTTATGGCGTGATCGAACAGCTGCGTGCGGCGCGGCCGCAGGCCAAGTTCCTGGAACTGGTACACCGCCTGGACCGCGATACCTCGGGCGTGCTGCTGATCGCCAAGAAGCGTTCGGCCCTGACCAACCTGCACGACCAGATGCGCGAAGGCACCACCGACAAGCGGTATTTCACGCTGGTGCAGGGCGACTGGAAGAATGCCCGCCAGCACGTGAAATTGCCGCTCTTCAAGTACAGCACTCCGGACGGCGAGCGCCGCGTGCGCGTGCAGGCCGATGGCCAGCCTTCGCACACCATCTTTTCGCTCTTGCGCCGCTTCGGTGAATTTGCCCTGCTGGAAGCTGAACTGAAAACCGGCCGCACCCATCAGATCCGGGTGCACCTGTCTTCCAGCGGTTTCCCCATCGTGGGCGATGACAAGTACGGCGATTTCACTTTGAACAAGTCGCTGCAGAAGGCCGATGGCAATCGCGTGGCCTTCAAGCGCATGTTCCTGCATGCCTGGCGCATCAGTTTTCGCCATCCGGAAAGCGGCGAGACAGTCACCCTCAAGGCCGGCCTGCCCGAGGAATGCGCGCGTTTCCTGCGCAGCCTCGAAGGCGGCGCCGAGGGCGACCTGCTGCCCCACAACATGCTGGCCGGAACCGAAGAGTGAAGGGATGCGCGCAGACGGCCGGGATGTGATACTTTCTGCCCGGCATTAACAGAAACGCATGCTCATCTGGCAATTGCCACAATGGCAACCGAGTCGGAAGCATGCCAGCGGAAAGAGCTCAGCACATGGCAAGAAAGCAATTCGACCTGATCGTCTTCGACTGGGACGGCACCCTGATGGACAGCACCTCGACCATCGTGCGCTGCATCCAGGCGGCCGCGCGCGACCTGGGGCTGCCCATTCCCGACAAGAGCGCGGCCTCCTACGTGATCGGCCTGGGTTTGCAGGACGCGATGCAGGCCGCCATTCCGGATGTGGACCCGAAGTACTATCCACGCATCGTGGAGCGCTATCGCCATCACTATCTCGGGCAGGACAAGGACCTCACGCTCTTCGAGGGCGTGCCCGAGATGCTGGCCGACCTGTCGCAGCAGGGCTATTTCCTGGCCGTGGCCACCGGCAAGAGCCGGGTGGGGCTGAACCGGGCCATGAACAGTACCGGCCTGCTCTCCAAGTTCGATGCCACGCGCTGCGCCGATGAAACCTTCTCCAAGCCGCATCCGGCCATGCTGCAGGAACTGACCCGCGAACTGGGCCAGGACATGCACCGTACCGTCATGATCGGCGACACCACTCACGACCTGCAGATGGCCATCAACGCCGGAGCCAAGGGAGTGGCGGTGGAGTTCGGCGCGCATCCGCCGCAGCAGCTGCAGACTTTGGCGCCTCTTTATTCAGCCCGCTCCATCCGCGAGCTGCATCAATGGCTCAATGACCACGCCTGAAGCGGCTTGCCATGACGACGCCTGAAGAAATCTTCATTTGCCCCTCAGCCGCCCTCCAGGAGGGCGGTCTGGGCAAGCGCTTCCCGGTGCAGGTGCATGGGGATGAGACCACTGGCTTCGTGGTGCGCTATGGCGGCGTGGTGTATGGCTATCTGAATCGCTGCGCCCATGTGCCGATCGAACTGGATTGGGCCGAGGGCGAATTCTTTGAATCCAGCGGCCTGTATCTCATGTGCGCAACACATGGCGCGGTTTATGCGCCCGATACCGGAAAATGCGCAGGCGGACCTTGTACCGGTGCGCATTTGCGTAAGATCATGGCGGTGGAACGCGACGGCCAGGTGTTTTGGCGTCCGGATGACATCGTCCAGCCCGTCGAGGCATGAGCTTCGCGGAAAAAACCAGTGCAGCGCGATGGCGCTGCCCAGAGTGAGCCTATGAGCAACAACGAATCTGACAACCCGCAAGACCGCCCCCCTCAGTCTTCCTCGTCTTCCCCGGCCTCCCCGCCGCCTGCTGCACCGTCTTCTTCCATCCCCGCCAGCGTGCGCGAGGACAAGAAGAGCGGCTGGGAGCGCGACGTCCTGGAAAAGCTGGCCCTGTTCGCCGTCAAGGAACAGCGCGCCCGCCGCCGCTGGGGCATCTTCTTCCGCATCGCCATCCTGGTGGTGATCGTGCTGGGCGGCTGGATGGCCTTCACCTACAACAAGATCGAGAGCGAGCCGCTGGGCACCCATACTGCCCTGGTCGAGATTCGCGGCACCATCGAATCCGAAGGGCAGGGCTCGGCCGGCGTGGTCATTCCGGCGCTCGACAAAGCCTTTGCGGCCAGCGACTCGGTGGGCGTGATCCTGAAGATCAACAGCCCCGGCGGCAGCCCCGTGCAGGCCGGCATGATCAACGACGAGATCACCCGCCTGCGCAAGGCCTATCCCAAGAAGCCGATCTACGTGGTGGTGGAAGAGATGTGCGCTTCCGGCGGCTATTACATCGCCGTGGCGGCCGACAAGATTTACGTCAACAAGGCCAGCCTGATCGGTTCGGTGGGCGTGCTGATGGATGGCTTCGGCTTCACCGGCCTGATGGACAAGCTGGGCGTGGAGCGCCGCCTGCTGACGGCGGGCGAGAACAAGAGCTTCCTCGATCCCTTCAGCCCGCAGAGCCCCAAGCAGCGTGAATACGCGCAATCGATGCTGCAGGAGATCCATCAGCAGTTCATCGAAGTGGTGCGCCAGGGCCGTGGCACGCGCCTGAAGGAAACCCCGGATACCTTCTCGGGCCTGGTGTGGACCGGCTCCAAGGCCGTCGAACTGGGCTTGGCCGATGGCTATGGCACGGTCGACAGCGTGGCGCGTGACGTGATCAAGGCCGAGGATGTGGTGGACTACACCCAGACCGAGAATCTCTCCGAACGCGTGTTGAAGAAGTTCGGCGTGGCCTTCGGTGCGGGCTTTGCCAAGACCTTGATGTCAGCGCCGTTGTCGCAGTTGCGCTGAGCGAGTCCACAGCTTCCAAGCAAAAGGCCGGTTGCTGATGCAACCGGCCTTTGTTTTTTTGCGATGCTTATTCCCCCAGCAGCAGGAACACCGTCGGCTTCTTGTGGAAGTCCGGCGCCTTGTTGGCAGTCAGCGCCGCCTTCCATTGCGTGGCGGTCTGCGTGCGTACCGTTTCGGTGGGCAGCGAAAGATCGGTCGCCACACAGATCAGCGTGCCCGGCTGGCAAGACTGCGCCAGCGCTTCCAGCATGGCACCGTTGCGATAAGGCGTTTCGATCAGCAGCTGGGTCTGCTTCTCCTTGCGGGAACGATCCTCCAGCTGGCGGATGCGCTTGCTGCGTGCCTCGGCGTCGGTGGGCAGGTAGCCGTTGAAGGCGAAGCTCTGGCCGTTCAGTCCGCTGGCCATCACCGCCAGCAACAGGGACGACGGCCCGACCAGCGGTCGCACCTGGATGCCGTGCTGATGCGCCAGGCGCACCAGGTTGGCACCGGGGTCGGCTACGGCCGGCACACCGGCTTCCGAGATCAGGCCACCGTCGCGGCCTTCCAGCAGCGGTGCCAGCAAGGCGGGCAGGGCGGCGGAAGGCGTGTTGACGTTCAGTTCGCTGATCTGGATTTCCTGGATGGGCTTGGCCAGTGCGGTGCTGCTGCCCAGAAGCTTGAGGAAGGCACGTGTGGTCTTGGCGTTCTCGGCCACGAAATAATCCAGGCGCGCCGCGATGGCCTGCACCTGGCGCGGGATGATGGACTCCAGCGGATGCAATGCGTCAGTGTCGGCGGGAAGCTCGGTCGTTCCCAGCGTGTTGGGAACCAGGTAAAGAATGCCGGGCATGGAAGGGAAAATGGGATAAATTGTATAAAATAATATGTGCAACGCAGCACGACTTCGCTGAGCCGCCATTCTACAGGGTGCAAGCTGTCATCAAAGTGTAATGCGCGGCCATTATCTTGTCGGCTGGGAGACAGGATGCGGTTTAAATTATTTAGCAATTGCTGCGTGCCGCCCGGCCCGGAGCCTTTGCGAAAGGAAATGCATGTTTGCTGCGGTAGATCTCGGTTCCAACAGTTTTCGCTTGCATATCGGCAAGTACGAGGACGACAGCATACGCGTCATCAAGAGCGCGCGTGACCCCATCCGCCTGGCGGCGGGCATCGACAAGAGCGGCAACCTCACGCCGCAGGCCTGTCAGAGCGCCATCGATTCGCTGACCCGTTTTCGCTCCGTCCTGCGCGACTATCCGCTGACCGCCGTGCGGGTGGTGGCCACCAATACCTTGCGCGTGGCCAAGAATGCCGCCGAGTTGTTGCCGGAACTGGAGCGCGCCATCGGTTATCCGGTCGAGATCATTTCCGGCGAGGAAGAAGGGCGCCTGATCTACATGGGTGTGGCCGGCGTGCTCGCCGATGCGGGCGAAGAACGCATGGTCATCGACATCGGCGGGGGTTCCACCGAAGTCATCCGTGGCTTGGGCGAACATATCCGCCACGTTGAATCCTTCGGCATCGGTACCGTCAACCAGAGCCTGGCCTTCTTCCCCGATGGGGCGATCACGGCAGCGGCCTTCGAGCGCGCCATCATCTCTGCGCGTTCGCATGTGGAAGATGCGGTGCACCTCTTCAGCTTCGATGCGGCCAGCGTCAATGTGTATGGATCTTCTGGCACCATGCGGGCCATCGCTGATACCATCCGCCGCAACAGCATGGGCGATGGCCGTGTCACGCTGCCCAGCCTGGCCGACCTGATGCAGCGGCTGATCGATTTCGGCCACGTCAGCCAGATTTCACTCGATGGCATGAAGCCGGACCGCGCCGGCGTCATCATGGGTGGGCTCGCCGTGCTGATCGGTTTCATGCAGGAGTTCGGCATCGAGGTCATCACGCCGGTGGAAGCCGGCCTGCGCATGGGTGTGATGTGGGACCTGCAGTTGCGCGCCACCAAGGCCGATCGCCGCGACCGTTCGGTGGAAGAATTTGCTCGCCGCTTCCACGTCGATGCGGCACGCGCCCATGGCGTGGCCGATACGGCGCTGGGCTTTTTCGAGAGTTTGAAACCGGCCACTGATTCGTATGTGCGCTATCTCTACTGGAGCGCGTTGCTGCACGAGACCGGCCTGGTGGTCTCGCCGACCGGGTATCACAAGCATTCGGCCTACATGATCGCCAATGCCGACATGCCCGGTTTCACCACGCGCGAGCAGCGCCTGATGAGCACGCTCATCCTCGGGCAAAAGGGCAACCTCAAGAAGATCAGCGAGATGCTGGCCGATGTCGATTTCGCCAAGGCAGTGTTGGCCTTGCGGCTGGCGGTGATGTTCCGCCATGCGCACATCACGCTGGACCTGGAGAAGGTGCGGGTCAAGCTCAAGAGCCGCATCGACCTGGAGATTCGCCGCGATTACATCAAGGAGCATCCGAGCATTTCCTTCTGGTTCCAGAAGGAGCAGGAATGGTGGGCCGGCATCGGTGTGGACTTTGCGGTCAAGGTCATCTGATTTCTTCTCTTCGTCTCTGAAACGCCCTTGCCGAGCGGCTGCCGGCAAGGGCGTTTTTCATGGCGGCCTGCGCGATGTGCATACGCGCAGATGATAATGCTTCTTGTTTGTGCTATAGTCGCCAGCGGTCTATGAACCGCACTGCCATGGCGTTAGCGCCATGCGCCCACAACGAGGCGATCCCGAGATCGCCCACTGCGACAGCCAAGTCCGATATCCCTGGACCGCCTTCCGCGCCAAAAGAAAACGCCGTTTCCACGACGGCGGTCGTTCACTCTTTTTGAAAAGGATGGTCCATGTTCCACCGTCAACTCGCCGTCGGCGCCGTGCTGGCTGCCATTGCCGCTTCCAGCTTCGCGCAGGAGAAGGTCATCAATCTCTATTCGGCGCGCCACTACCAGACTGACGAAGCGCTCTACGCCGATTTCACCAAGGCCACCGGCATCAAGATCAACCGGGTCGACGGTGACGATGCAGGCATTCTCGCGCGCTTGAAGAGTGAAGGCGCTTCCAGCCCGGCCGACGTGATCCTGCTGGTGGATGCGGCCCGCCTGTGGAAGGCGCAGAGCGAGGGTCTGTTCCAGCCGGTCAAGTCCAAGCTGCTCGATGAGCGCATCCCTGCCAACCTGCACAGCAAGGAAGGCAGCGACGGTACGCAGTGGTTCGGTTTCTCCACCCGTGCCCGCGTGATCGTCTACAACAAGGCCAGCGTGAAGCCGGAAGACGTGGATACCTATGAAGCCCTGGGCGACCCGAAGAACAAGGGCAAGCTGTGTACCCGCAGCGGTTCGCACCCTTACAACGTGTCGCTGTTCGGCGCATTGCTGGAACATGACGGCGCGGCCAAGACCGAAGCCATTCTGAAGGGCATGGTCGCCAACCAGGCGCGCCAGCCGGTCGGTGGCGATACCGACCAGATCAAGGCGGTCGGTTCGGGTGAGTGCGGCGTGGCCATTTCCAATTCTTATTACGTGGCGCGCCTGCTGCGTTCCACCAAGCCGGAAGATGTGGCGCTGATGGAAAAGGTTGGCATTGTCTGGCCCAACCAGAAGAGCTACGGTGCGCACGTCAACATCGCCGGGGGCGGTGTGGCCAAGAACGCGCCCCACAAGGCTGAAGCCGTGCAGTTCCTGGAATACCTGGCCAGCGATTCGGCGCAGCGTTATTTTGCTGAAGGCAACAATGAGTGGCCGGCCGTCAAGAGCGTAAAGACCGAAAACCCGGCACTGGTGAAGATGGGGCCGTTCAAGGCCGAAGTCATCAACGTGGGCGCGGTCGGGGCCAACCAGCAGAAGGTGTTGCAGATGCTGGATCGCGTGGGCTACAAATAAACAGAATCATTCATATCCTTGCGTGAAGGCCGGTCCGCGTGATGCGCGGACCGGTTTTTTTTATCTTTTCAGCGCGGCGGTACGCGGGTCTTTGCCCTTCAGAAATCCCAAGAGCCGATGAACTGATCAGGAGAAAAATCGTCTCATCCCCGTTATTGCAGTTACGCTTAATGCAACCTGTAGCAGGCGTTTCAAGCAAGTGCATTGACTATCGCTTGCATTCAGAAATATCTGGCGAGCCACCACAATGTTGTGTTGCCGGCGATAAATCAAGAAACCTGCATATCGATGTTTCCGGACCTTTAACGATTGCTCATGAATCCCATACAGCAAGCTTTGTCACACTTTCGTCGCGAAATACTGGATGCCATTACGGCCGTCAAGCGGCAACAGCCGCTTTCTTGCATTCATTTGGTGTATGCCCCTGAGCTGGCTGACCCTCTTGAATTGCTGGGTGACGGCAAACGTGACGTTGCATTCATCAAGCCGGCCATGCTCAACGTCGCCGGCTGGCATGAAGATGCATGTCCGCGCCTCATCACGCTGGATTGCCGCCGCGTCGCAGCCTATATGCTGGAAACCGATGTCGGCATGGATGACCCCTTGATGGAGAGCAGCATTTCGCAGTCGTATGCGGAAACGCTGCTCCGGCAGCGGGTCAACATACTGCAGACCAATGACGATCCCGGACAGGCTCAGCGGGCGGTATGTGGCTGGATAGTCAGCACCGATACTGCCGCACAGATCGCTGCGCGCATCAGTGCCTCCTCCAGCGGAGTGGACATTCACCGGCGCAGATCCTCGGTACGTTGGTACAACCCGGATTATCTGGAGGTGCTCTGGCCTACGCTCACCACCGCCCAGAAACAGAACCTGCTGGGGGAGGGCGTGTGGATCGCCCATGATGGCAATGGCAGACTCAAGACATATGCCTCTGAGCATGAAGCTGAATTGAGCCCATTGCCGTCCTCCGCTGTTCGACTGGACTCAATGCAGTGGCTGCAACTGGAGAACATGCCACTGGTGCAGCAACTGCTCCAGCAGTGGAACAACCTATGCCACGAAACTGCCCGCCCCCTCCAGCCGGACGCCCGGGAGCAGCTACACCAATGGGTGCACCGTGCACGACAGAGTGGACTCGATGGTGAAGACATCGCGGTCTATGCCATTACCGCCATGCAGATGCCCATTGGCTTTGCAGAGGATGCCGAGTTGATTGCAGCAGTAAGGAACGCGGTGTAGCAGGGTGACAAACTAAGCCAGAGCCTGCCCGCCTTATTGGACCGTTATTGGACAAAGCGCGCGCTGAAGCAGCCAGAGAACTAAATCGGTTGGGAGGGATGACAACATGATTTTAGGAAGAACAACATGCTTGATGAAGCAGCGGCAGAAACCCAACAGCAAGTCGCCAACCACACCATCAACGCCATCGCCGGGACGCCGCCACTGAGCGCCAAGGCTGCGTGCCAGGCCTGCCATCGTGCGGACTTGCAAATCCAGGTGGTCACGCCCTCGGTGGTTGCGGAAGTGCACGCACAAGCCTTGCGTGATGCGGGCTACGCGTGGGCGCCGAGTTTTGATGCAGAATTTGCCAGCATCAAACGCGAAGCCACGGTGCCCGTGGCCCGCGTTGCGCGCGCCGGTTATATCAAACTGTACTTTGCGCACAATGAGCGCTGGGATGTCTGGCAAGTGATGGACAACGGACTGACCCGCAAAATCATGCATCAGGTCAATGTGAAGCAGTACGCCAAACTGCAAGACAGTTTTGTCAATGCGCCAGAACCCAAACAATGTTCGCGTGGCGGCGCCAATTTGCCGGCGCACCTCATCAGTATCGCTGGCGCCAAGAACATCGCTACCGTGTGGCTGGCCTATACGCCGCGCCTGTGGTCGGCCAGCGTGCTCCAGCAGTATGCAGCGAACCCCTTGGTGGATGTGCCCGGCCCCGATGGCAAGCCGGCTGGCAAAAAGAAGCTCAGGGACTTGCGCGGACGTGAACTGCATCCTCAAAAAATCGTCATGCAAGGCGAGTTTCCCAAGACCGGATGCCTGCCGCTCGATGCGGCATCGCTGGAGCACAACGTCGCAGACTTTGTGAAAGAGGCCAGCCCTGCGTATAAAAAAGCGTTTGAGCTGGCCTTGCGCCCGCTCGACAGTGTCCGCTTCGGACAAGCGCAAGCCTTTGAAAGCGCCGTGCGTACCGCGGAAAAAATCGATCATCCCAGCCTGTACCTCAATAAGTCGCTCTTGCTCATGTTGCCGGATGACGTGGGCGTCATCGAGCAGCTCAACCACTTGCGGCTGTGTGCTGTAGAAGCGCAAAAGGCATGGGTGGCGGGTGCCCCCAATTCCCATGGGAAAGACCATGATGCATTGCGAAGCTGGAAGTTGCGTTCGGCCTTGCACGTCGAAATGATCGAGCACTGGGTTTTTTCAGCAAAGCTCGGTTACCAGAAAGAGCTGCGCAACGCCGGTGGCTATCGGGAACATCTGACGATTACCGAAGAAGAGTTGCAACAGATGCGTGCCCGGGAGCGTTCAACCGGAAAACCGTATTACCCGGCAGGTACCACCATCACGGCCAACGGTAGCAATCCCGTGACATACCGGGTCACGCTGCCGGAAGCACGAGTGCAACAAGGTTTGGAAGGGATTGCCAGATCCAACAGCCAAGCACGCATCGACCGCTATCACGGCAAGCTGCGCATGGCTGAACTGAATCAATTCCGTGATGAATTCAAGGCGGAACTGGAGCAATGGCAAGCCCATATCGCCAAGTTTGACAGCGACTACGTGCAGTGGTTGACCGCTGCTCCCTTGGCCGTCACCGTGCGTCACGACTTCAATCAGCAGTTATCGCTCATCAAGCCCCAAGCCGCCCACGGCACAGCGCGGCAGCAGGTCGAGGAGTACCTCGACCATCTGGGCGCGCAGGAAAAAATATGGGGTGGTGGTGCCATTACAGCCATCACCGTCAAAGAGCTCGCCAAAGCCTATGGCAAAGACCCCGAAGCGCCAGCCACATGGATCGACAAGGCGATGCTGGAGCCGTGGGGCCTGTTCAGCGCCATCAAAAGCGACCCGGGCAAGCACAAAGACACGGCTGAAAAGATCAATGGACTGATCGGAGAGTTGCCCGAGGTCATGCAAGAGGCCCTGCGCGCTCGACATGAAAAGCATGAAGCGCATATTCATAGCCTGCTCCAGGTGCAGCAGCAAGCCGCTCAGTTGCAAGCCGTCATGCTGGACCCGCAACGGGCCAAGCAACTCGGGGCTGCACTGACAACAACGGAAAAAGTCATGCAAGCATTTGCTGTGCATATCCGCACGGCGGCCATCATGAACATCATGCTCAACCCCGGCGCAGAGCGGTATGTCACCATCGCGGTCAAACTGCCGACCGGGGAAACACTTGATGCGATGGCAGCAGGCCTTCGTCCCAGAACTTTTGAAACCACTCTTGAGACCAAAAGCAGCACCAACCGTCAGACCCGCCGCCAAAGCCGCAACACGCTGCGCAAGCTCAGCGTCCATGACACCCCCGCGCTACAGCTTGCCGAGTTTCAGCCGCTGATGTTGACCGAGGCCAAACTGGCAGAACTCACCCGCCAAGCCATCCGGCAAGGCGAGGAGCTGGTCGACGTGGTGGCCGAAGGCACCTTGGGCAAACTATCGCACAGCTTCAAGCTGCCCAAGTCCACGGCACTCCATCTGATCCAGGAGCAGGCCAGCTTTGCCCAGGCCAGCAAGAAAGCCTTCTGGTCGCGCCAGGGCGGTGTGGTGGCGATCGTGGGGTTCTTTCAGACTCGGGCATTGCTCAGTGCATTGAGCAAACTCCAGGACGAGGAAGGCTATGCCTACGCCGATACCTTGATGTCCGTGATGGGCAGCAGTGCGGGCTTGTTCGAGGGTGGCTTTGGCCTGGCGGCTGCGGTGTTTGAAATCAAGGCCTCTGGTAGCAAGCTGGTGTTGGCCAGCCGCATTGCGGCGGCAGCGTCCTTGCGGTTGGTGGCGGGGGTTGCTGGGGCGGCGAGTTCGGGGTTTGATGCTGTTGCTGCGTTTGCGAAATACAGATCTCGTTCGGCAAGAGGGGATATTTCCGCATCAACTGGATATGCAGCAAGCGCGGTATTTTTTGCAATATCATCGGGTACGCTATTTGGGGGCAGCGCTATTTCCTTTGCCAATGCTACGGTAGCCCGCTTTGCTGTTTCTCGGCTTGTAGTCGTCCGTCTTGGCGGTGCGGCAGCGGCTGAACTACTGGGAGCCTCGCTCACAGGCATTGGCATTGTGGTAGGAGTTCTTGGTTTTGCAGGCATGTTGTATGCAGAGAGTTTGGAAGATGATCTTAATGAAGTCTTCCTCAAGCGCAGCTATTGGGGCAACGGTGAACGCAGTGAAGGTAAGTTCGCAGCCTCCGAAGAGCCACAAAACAAGAGCGATGCCGAAGCCATGATTCGCTGGGCACAGCGTGGTTTGGCCGCCGAGGTCGATGGTTTCAATGCCCTTTCCGTGGGGGTCAAAGCCACGCTCACATGGCACACCAACTATGTCAGTGCCGACGTGCTGGAGGCCCGTATCGAAGCCAGTGCGGGTGACGAAAGCCATCGCGTGGCCTACAAGCTGATACCTTCTTCCGCCAGCGCACTTCCACAAACAGATGGCGTAGCCCCCATGACGCTAGATAAAGACAGTGGACACTACGTATTCAGCCTCAAGCTGCCGCTAGAAACGCCGTCATGGAAAGCCGCAGAGTCTGTGCGGTTTACCTATACGATATATGACCTTCGTACCCGGGTGCCCATCGCGCAAGATACCTTGGAAGTCAAGCGCGGCTAAACCGATACGAACTATTTTTATGAGTAAAAGGTGATGAGTAAGGGTGACCGCAAAGCCGCACGCATTGCACAGCGTGCGCAACAAGAAGGTGCACAAGGTAAGCCCTATGGTTCGTTCGAGCCAGGTGGCTCAGCTGCCAATGAGAGTGACTTTGTGCTGTACGACTGGACAGGACAAACCGCCAGCGATGCATTTTTTGCGCTGCATAATGATCCTGCTTTTAAAGGCTTTGGCACCGATGCAGTACTACTGCCACCGCACAGTTTGAGTGTGAGCCGCGCCCCCCATACTGGTGGCTCGGTGATCGAAGCCTATCCGCATGGTTTGGCTTACGCCGATCAGATTGCGGGGATGGTTGGAATGGCAGCATTTGGCGCATTATTTATGCAGTTACCCCTCTTCGGTCTTTTGTTTTATCTTTTTGCATCCGTTTACCAAGATGCGAGAATGGGCATTGGGATTACGCTATTCATATTTTTGGGGCTGATAGTTAACGGAACTATTTGCTATTTTTTGATTCGCTGGGACATTACCGGCTACCGCTACGCCCCTGTACTCTTTGACCGTGCCGCAGGCAAGGTGCATGTGTTCTTTGACCAAACACTGTTGTTTCGCTGGCTACCGCTGTGGGGTGGTGGCAAGTACGAAATCCAGACCTACGAATGGTCTTGCATACGCGGCCAGGTGACACGCTCTCGCGTGTTCACGGGCAACACTGCGCAAGAACTCGCTTCGCTTTCTTGTGTGGTGGTGCGTGGTCCACAAGATCCCACGGTGGTGGCCCAGTTTGAAGTGGGTGGTAGCACCAATGCATTGGCAGTACAGCTACTGCTAGACCGTTGGGAACATGTGCGCCGCTTCATGGAACATGAAGGGCCTCTCTTTGTGCAAGATGATGGTCCGTATGTGCCTCCGGCTACGCAGTCATTGTGGGGCGCTTTGTGCTGGGGTCAACCGCTCATTGGTCCGGGAAGGCATGCACCGAGTGTCGGCATGGTGCTGGCGCAAATCTTTACGGCGTTTTTTGTATGGTTCACCGTTCCATTTGGGCTGGTGGGTTGGTTGTGCTTCCACATCAAAGACAAACCTAAATGGCCAGCGGAAATTCTGGCCAGCGTCGGGGGTAATCCACTCAGGGGGAAAGACCTGGAGGCTTGGCGCGGTGTGGTGCCTGCATCCAACCTTGAGTCAGAAAAATCAAAAAGCGCGTAGTTGATTTGTATTGAAAATTGCCCCCGGCCAGCAGGTGGTTTTTAGCGTTATTCAGATATCATTCCGAGATAGCCAAGCCCAACGTCTTTGGTAAGAGTTAAATTTCTCATCAAAAAGGTCCGCGTGATTTGTCAATGGATTGGGAGTGAGTCTTCCAGAATAAACTCCGTGAACCCCATTTGGCGCATAGATCTCCAGATTCCCGGAGCTCACCGAAACGCCCAAACAAGCCTCCAGCATCAAAAATCTATCGATGCCATCCTTTGCTGAATTTGATTTTGGATAGTCATATCCAAAATATTCCCGATACCACAAGTGAACACGGGCCTGATTTTTTACCTCTATCTTTACGCCGAGATTTCCTAAAATTTCATCGGCTTTGCGTTGCTGAAGTATTTCTCCCTCTTCCGACAAATCATGAGGGTCGAAGTAGAAGATATCGTAATCTTTGATATTGGATTCTGGCGCAGTTTGTGCGAGCACATTCCAAACAGTTTGGAACAAGCACCCGGCAACCAACCACGCATCCTTCAATGCAAGCTGATCAAGAGACTCAAGTATGGCTGCGTTGTATTTGTTTAAAAGGATATCTCGGGCAAATTTTTCGGACAGATTCATATCAAAGATCTACCAAAAATGGCTTGCCGGAAATTCTGCTAAGCGAGTGGCAAGCCACCGTAGGTGATGAATACTAAAAAGATTTAAAAAATTTAAATCATTTATTTTTGAATGGAGCCGGCGCTTCTGATATGCGGGCCGGCTTTTTTGCACATCTTCAGCGCGGCGCATCCCGGAAGGGATTGTGTTCGTTCAACTCCGAGATATAGCCATCGATGCCATTGCTCTCGCGCGAGAGGAAATGTTCCACCGCATCGTAGAACCCCGGATGCGCCAGCCAGTGCGCCGACCAGGTCTTCTGCGGCAGGAAGCCGCGCGCCATCTTGTGCTCGCCCTGGGCGCCGCCTTCGAACCAGGTGATCTTCTCGGCGATGCAGAATTCCAGCGGCTGGTAATACGCCGTCTCGAAATGCAGGCAGGGCACGTGTTCCAGCGCGCCCCAGTAGCGGCCGTAGAGCGTATCGGCGTCATACACCGTCAGGGATGATGCGATCGGCTCATCCCCCCGCAGCGCTACCGTCAGCAGCAGGTGCTGCGGCATGGTTTCACCGATGCGGCGGAAGAAATCCAGGTTCAGGTAGGGCGTGGAATAGTGCGCCGCATAGGTGTGCCGATAGCAGCGGTTGAAGAAACGCCAGTGCGCCTCCGTGATCTCGGCCCCGCGCAGCCAGACGAAGCGCACGCCTTGCTCGGCCACCTTGCGCCGTTCGGCCAGGATGTTCTTGCGCTTCTTGCGGTCCAGCGTATCGACGAATTCCGAAAAATTGCCATACCCTTCATTGTGCCAATGGAACTGCACGCCGCTGCGCAGCAGGTATCCCGCGTCAGCCAGCTGCTGCGCCTGTTCCGGCGGGGGATAGAGGATATGCGTGGAGGAAACTTCATTTCGCTGCTGCAGCGCCCGTAGCGCGGCCACCAGTGCGCCGCGTGCGGTGTCGTCGATGGCCATCAGGCGCGCACCGCGTACCGGCGTGAAGGGGATGGCCGAGAGCAGCTTGGGGTAGTACTCCACGCCATGCCGCTGGTAAGCCTCGGCCCAGGCCCAGTCGAAGACGTATTCGCCATACGAGTGAAACTTGCGGTACAGGGGCAGGGCGGCCACCAGTTGCTCCTGCTGGCCCTCGCCCTGCCACAGCGTCAGGTAATGCGGCTCCCAGCCGGACTCGGGACTGGCGCTGCCGCTCTCATGCAGCGCATGCAGGAAGGCATAAGAAAGGAAGGGATTGCCCTCGGCCTGGGCGGCCACCAGCGCATCCCAGCGGGCCGGGCCGATCTCGGCCAGAGAAGAAACGATTCGCGTGCGATAATCCATGGACTGCGAGTGACCTGCGAAAGTTGGCGCGGCCCTCGGCCCCGCTGGAACAGGCATTCTACGCAAAATGAACAGAACGCGTCGCCGCCATGGCGAAGAGTACGGAGTCCAACACACGCTATGCCTAGCCCCTTCTTCAATCTCTACAACCACGGTTTCGCCCGCGTCGCCGTGGCAGTGCCGGACTGCAAGGTGGCCGATCCCGGCTTCAACGCCGAGCGCACCATCGCCCTGGCCGAACAGGCCGCCGCCCGTGGTGCGGCCCTGGTGTCCTTCCCCGAACTGGGCCTGTCGGCCTACAGCTGCGAAGACCTGTTCCAGCAGCGCGCCTTGCTTGAGGCTTCGCTGCAGGCGCTGCAATCGGTGCTGCAAGCTTCCCTGCGCATCGCCCCGGCACTCATCGTCGGCCTGCCGCTGAAGGTCGATCACCAGCTCTACAACTGCGCGGTGGTCGTGCATGCCGGCCGCATCCTGGGCGTGGTGCCCAAGAGCTACCTGCCCAACTACAGCGAATTCTACGAAGCGCGCCAGTTCAGCAGCGCCGATTGCGCCGTCACCCGCCGCACCCGCCTGCTGGGCCAGGACGTGGACTTCGGCAGCCATGTACTGTTCGAGATCGGCAATATCCCTGACTTCCGTTTCCATATCGAGATCTGCGAAGACGTATGGGTGCCGATCCCGCCGTCCTCCTTCGCCGCGTTGGCCGGTGCCACCGTGCTGGTGAACCTGTCGGCTTCCAACATCGTGGTCGGCAAGTCGGGTTACCGCCATCAGCTGGTGTCGCAACAATCGGCGCGCTGCCTGGCAGCCTATCTTTATTCGTCGGCGGGCAATGGTGAATCCACCACCGACCTGGCCTGGGATGGCCAGGCCCTGATCTGCGAGAACGGTGAACTGCTGGCCGAGTCCGAGCGCTTCGCCGAAGGCGGCCACGTGATCTATGCCGACATCGACCTGGAACGCCTCTCGCGTGAACGCTTCCACCAGACCACCTTCGGCCAGTCGGTGCGCCGCCATGCGGAAGAAGTGCGCCGCTTTGAAGTGGTGCGCTTCGACGTGCAGGTGCCGCTGGACCAGGATTTGCCGCTGCAGCGCCGGGTCGCGCGCTTCCCCTATGTGCCGGCCAATGCCGAACAGCGCGAACTGCGTTGCCGCGAGGTCTACAACATCCAGGTGCAGGCCCTGGTGCAGCGCCTGTCTTCCTCGAATATCAAGAAGGTCGTCATCGGTGTTTCCGGTGGCCTCGATTCGACCCATGCGCTGCTGGTCTGCGCCAAGGCCATGGACAAGCTGGGCCTGCCGCGTTCCAACATCCTGGCCTATACCATGCCCGGCTTTGCCACCAGCAGCCGCACGCTGGTGCAGGCGCATCAGCTGATGGCGCAGGTGGGGTGTTCGGCGCAGGAGATCGATATCCGTCCCAGCTGCGAACAGATGCTGAAGGACCTGGATCACCCGTATTCACGCGGCGAGCCGGTCTATGACATCACCTTCGAGAACGTGCAGGCCGGCGAGCGCACCAATCACCTGTTCCGCCTGGCCAATCATCACGGTGCCATCGTCATCGGGACCGGCGACCTGTCCGAACTGGCGCTGGGCTGGTGTACCTATGGCGTGGGCGACCACATGTCGCATTACAACGTCAACGCCAGCGTACCCAAGACCCTCATCACGCACCTGGTGCGCTGGGTGGCGGAATCCGGTTCGCTGGAACTGAAGCAGCCGGAAGTGCTGATCCACATCCTCGAAACCGAAATCAGTCCGGAACTGGTGCCGGGCGCCTCCGACGGCGAACCGGGCCAGCGTACGCAGGATTTCATCGGCCCTTACGAGCTGCAGGATTTCAATCTCTACTACATCTTGCGCTACGGCTTCACGCCGGCGAAGGTGGCCTTCCTGGCGCACAGCGCCTGGCAGGACCGCAGCATCGGCCATTGGCCCGATGGCCTGCACGGTGCGCGTAACCAGTACAGCTTGCCGCAGATCAAGAAAAACCTGGGCATCTTCGTCTATCGGTTCTTCAAGACCAGCCAGTTCAAGCGCTCCTGCGTGCCCAATGCCCCCAAAGTCGGCTCGGGCGGCTCGCTCTCACCGCGTGGCGACTGGCGCGCGCCCAGCGATGGCGAGGCCACGGTCTGGCTGCAGGATCTGGAGCGCATTCCCGATCTGGAGGCCTGAAAATCGGCTTTTTATGGCCCGGCGGGTTCAAGAAGGTTGAAAGCCGGGCACGCCTGATTGACAATGTGCAAGTGGGCAGGACGCCACGGTCTTGCCAGTAAAATAAGAACAAAGGTTGTATCCGCTATTCAATAGATCGTTGAGATCGTTTCTTTACGACATACCAAGAGAGGAATTGCCATGAAACAAGTGACCGCCATCATCAAACCGTTCAAGCTGGACGAGGTGCGTGAATCCCTCGCCGAAGTCGGCGTCACGGGCCTGACGGTCACCGAAGTGAAGGGCTTCGGACGGCAGAAGGGCCACACCGAACTCTATCGCGGTGCCGAATACGTGGTCGACTTCCTGCCCAAGGTCAAGATCGAGGTCGTGGTGGACGACAAGGTGGTCGAGCAGGCCGTGGACGCCATCATCAAGGCCGCCCGCACCGGCAAGATCGGCGACGGCAAGATCTTCGTGCAGGAAGTGGAGCAGGTGATCCGTATCCGTACCGGCGAAACCGGCCCGGATGCCGTCTGATCCAAAGATCTCCGCGCATTGCGAAAGACCGGCCACTGGCCGGTTTTTTTTACGTCCTCAGAAAAGCGCCCAGGGTGTGGCAGGCTGTTGCTGCACGCTGTCCCAGGCTGCGCCAGATTGACACAGCGTGACAATGGCGCTGGCGCAAGATCCCCTTGCAGAGCGGGTTTGCAGGCTGGCATGCGATTTGCCATCTTGAAGGGTGAACGTCCGCTGCGGCCATGATCGCGGCGGGATTTCAACCATAACCCGAACGGAGACGACATGAACCTGGCAGACATCAGCAAACTCGGCGTACGCGATCCCTTCAAGCAACGTTACGACAACTTCATCGGTGGCAAATTCGTGCCGCCGGTCAAGGGCGAATACTTCGAGAACATCAGCCCGGTGATCGGCCGCGCCTTCTGTGAAGTGGCGCGCTCCAGCGCCGAAGACGTGGAACTGGCGCTGGACGCCGCCCACGCCGCCAAGAAGAGCTGGGGCAAGACTTCCCCCGCCGAGCGCGCCAACGTGCTGCTCAAGATCGCCGACCGCATGGAAGCCAACCTCGAATTGCTGGCCACCGCCGAGACCCTGGACAACGGCAAGCCCATCCGCGAAACCATGGCCGCCGACATCCCGTTGGCCATCGACCACTTCCGCTATTTCGCCGCCGCCGTTCGCACTCAGGAAGGCAGCATCTGCACCATCGACAGCGACACTTACGCCTATCACTTCCATGAACCGCTGGGCGTGGTCGGCCAGATCATCCCGTGGAACTTCCCCATCCTGATGGCGGTGTGGAAGCTCGCTCCGGCGCTGGCCGCCGGCAACTGCGTGGTCCTGAAACCGGCCGAGCAGACGCCGGCTTCCATCATGGTCCTGATCGAACTGATCGCCGACCTGATCCCGCCGGGCGTGGTCAACATCGTGCAGGGCTTCGGCGTGGAAGCCGGCAAGCCGCTGGCCTCCAACAAGCGCATCGCCAAGATCGCCTTCACCGGCGAGACCACTACCGGCCGCCTGATCATGCAGTACGCCTCGCAGAACCTGATCCCGGTGACCCTGGAGCTGGGTGGCAAGTCGCCCAACATCTTCTTCGCCGATGTGCTGGACAAGGATGACGAATTCTTCGACAAGGCCCTGGAAGGCTTCGCCATGTTTGCGCTGAACCAGGGCGAGGTCTGCACCTGCCCCTCGCGCGTGCTGGTGCAGGAATCGATCTATGACCGTTTCATCGAACGTGCCTTGAAGCGCGTGGCCGCCATCAAGCAGGGCAACCCGCTGGACAAAAGCACCATGATCGGCGCGCAGGCCTCGCAGGAGCAGTTGGAAAAGATCCTCTCCTATATCGACATCGGCAAGCAGGAAGGCGCCAAGGTGCTGGCCGGCGGCGGACGTGAAGAACTGGGCGGTGATCTGGCCTCGGGCTACTACGTCAAGCCGACCGTCTTCCAGGGCAACAACAAGATGCGCATCTTCCAGGAAGAAATCTTCGGCCCCGTGGTGTCGGTGACCACCTTCAAGGATGAGGAAGAAGCCCTGTCTATCGCCAACGACACCCTGTACGGCCTGGGTGCTGGCCTGTGGACCCGCGATGGCACGCGCGCCTTCCGCATGGGCCGCGAGATCCAGGCTGGCCGCGTGTGGACCAACTGCTATCACCTGTATCCGGCGCATGCAGCCTTCGGTGGCTACAAGCAGTCCGGCATCGGCCGCGAGAACCACAAGATGATGCTGGACCACTACCAGCAGACCAAGAACCTGCTGGTCAGCTACAGCCCCAAGGCGCTGGGCTTCTTCTGATCGCGTGATTTCGTTTGACTCCTTGCAGCAAGGCAGCTTCGGCACCGGTCCGCAACTCCCGCGGCCGGTGCCGCTTTTATTGGCAGATCCAGACTCAACAGGAGAGCGACGAATGAATGCATTGCCCAGGGTGACGGCCACCGAGGCCACGGTGGAGTTGCTGCGCCAGTTGAGGGCGCGGCATGGCGAGCTGATCTTTTTTCAATCCGGGGGCTGCTGCGATGGCAGTGCGCCGATGTGCTATCCGGCCGGCGACTTTACGCTGGGCGATACCGACGTTCATCTCGGGGAGATCGATGGCGTGCCGTTCTACATCGGCGCCGATCAGTTCGAATATTGGAAACACACGCAACTGATCATCGACGTGGTCAGCGGCAACGGCGGCATGTTCTCGCTGGAGAACGGCAGCGGCAAGCGCTTCCTGACGCGCTCGCGGCTGTTTTCCGATGAGGAATATGACGCGCTTGCCCCGCTCAGTGCCCGCGTGACTTGAAGCGGCGATAGAGCGTATTGCGCGACACCCCCAGCGCCTTGGCGGCAGCGCTGACGTTGCCGTCATGGGTGCGCAGGGCGCGCTCGATGGCGGCCCATTCGCTGTCGTGCATGGACAGCGGCTTTTCGTCCGTTTCTTCATGCGCTGCCGGGGCAGGCATGCCGCAAGCCGCCTGCAGCGGCGCTGCCTCGTCCAGAAAGTCATCTGGCAGGTGTTCCACCCCTATCCAGGCCTCGCCATCGGCCATGGCCAGGGCGGTGCGGATCAGGTTGGACAGTTGCCGCAGATTGCCCGGCCAGCGGCTGGATTGCAGCAATGCCAGGGCCTGGGCATCGAAGCACGGCGCGTGGCGGCCGCCTTCCTGTTCCAGGATGCGGTCGATCAGGGCGCCCAGGTCGCTGCGCTCGCGCAAGGCGGGCAGTTTTACCTGCAAGCCATTGATGCGGTAGTACAGGTCTTCACGGAAGGCATGGCGCGCCGCCATCTCGCGCAAGGGCTGGTTGGTGGCGCATACCAGAGCGAAGTCCACCGGAATCACGCGCTGGCTGCCCAGCGGCGTCACAGCGCGTTCCTGCAGCACGCGCAGCAGGCGGCCCTGCAGGGCCAGCGGCATGTCGCCGATTTCATCGAGGAAGAGAGTGCCGCCCTGGGCTTGCGCGATCTTGCCCGGTGCGCCTTTGCGGCGGGCGCCGGTGAAGGCGCCGTCTTCATAACCGAAGAGTTCGGCCTCGATCAGGTTCTCGGGAATGGCCGAGCAATTCACGGCCACGAAGGGCGCGGCGCCGCCCCGGGTTTGCGTGGTGTGGAAGCGCGCGCTTTCGCGGTGGATGGCCTGGGCCAGCCACTCCTTGCCGGTGCCGGTTTCGCCGGTGATGAGGACCGGGATGTCGCGGTCGATCACCTTGCGCAACTTGGCGATGATGGCGCTCATGCGGGCGTCCCCGGTATCGAGGGCTTGCAGTCCGCCGCGCGGCTGGCCCGGATGGGGGCGCACAGGTGGGGCCGGGCGAGCAGATGGGCTGGCGGGAAGTATTTCCGGTGCCTCGATCACGGCTTCCCGCGCATTCTGGAAATGCTGGTCGCGCAGCCGCAGTTCGGCGCGGCCATGGATGCGGATGCCGTTGTGCAGGCACAGCTCCAGCAAGCCCGACGCGGCCTTGCGATGGTGTTCGAACAGCAGCGACAGCGGCACCCCGAAGAGCGACGCAAAGGTATGCGACTGCAGTGCCGAGAGTGTCAGCCCCAGCTGGAACTGCGCACTGCGATTGGCCGCCAGGAAACGCCCGCCGGGCGTGAAGCTGACGATGCCTTCGACCAGCGTACCCACGAATTCGGCGCGGCTGTGGAAGTGCAGGGTGATGCAATCGGGGAAGCTGCCGGCCAGCAGGTGGTTTTCAATCATCTGCGCCGACATGCGGACCAGCGCCATGGTGTGCTTGTGGAAGCTGCCGCATTCGCCCGAGACATCCAGCACTCCCAGCACTTGGCCGCGATGGTCGAAGATGGGGGCGGCCGAACAGGTCAGGAAGCGGTTGGCATCCAGGTAATGCTGCTGGGCGTGCACGGTAGTGGGCTTCTGCTCGTAAAGGGCCGTGCCGATGGCATTGGTACCGCGCAATTGTTCGGACCAGCGTCCACCGGGCCCGAGAGCGACGCGGTCGGCTTTGGCCAGGAAATCGCTGTCGCCCAGCGTATGCAGGATGGTGCCTTCGGCGTCCGAGAGGATGACCATGCTGTGGGTATTGCGGATCTGGTCGTAGAGGGTTTCCATGACCGGGCGGGCATGGCCGGAGAGGGCCTGGTTGGCTTCCAGCGTCTGGGCCAGGTCGGCGCGCGAGAGTGAATCCAGGTCGGGCCGCTGGCCGCGCGTGATGCCGTAGGACGAGCTGCGCTGGTGCGAGCGTTCGATGGCCCGCAGGTCCGGCACGCCATCGGCGCTGGCCTGCACCAGGGGCGAAGCGCCCAGCAATGCACCGGCACCGGGCCGGTTTGCCTGGTATTGCATCCTTGTCTCCTTGGGACCTCTGGCGGTCCTTGTTCCCCCTATATGGTCGCTTTCTTCGCTGATGGGAAGCTGAGGGTGAACAAGCATAACCGATTAATGCGGCAGGAGGACAAATTGAAACAGCATTTGCAGCGCGTCCGAAGTGAAGGCAAAATACTGTATATAAATACAGTATTGATGAGCTTTCCGTGGCTTCCTTCCCCAAATTTCCGCAGGGCATTGCCCGGCCTTTTCCAGAGCAGGCGACCCGGTCGACCGCATCGGGCGAGGACGATGCGACCCTGACGCCAGAAACCTTCATCCATCGCGATCAGACCGCCCAGAAGGGCCGGGGTGCGGTCACCAACCTGCGCGGCCGCTATGAATCGGTGGCGCGGGAAGAGTTCGACGATGGCTGGCAGTCCGTCCGTTTTGCCGAGTCCCGGCCGCAGGCGGCTGAGAGCCCGGAGGAGGATGAGCCGCCCCGCCTGAAGACCATCGTCACCGAGGAAGACGCCCGCTCCATCATCACCCGCAACAGCTCGCCGGATTTGCCGTTTTCGCTTTCGCTCAATCCCTACCGGGGCTGTGAGCACGGCTGCATTTACTGCTTCGCGCGGCCTTCTCACAGCTATTTGGGCCTGTCCCCGGGGCTGGATTTCGAAAGCCGGCTGGTGGCCAAGCGCAATGCCCCCGAGGTGCTGCTGCGCGAACTCGCCAAGCCGTCCTATGAACCCGACACCATCACGGTGGGCATCAATACCGACGCCTACCAGCCCATCGAGCGCGAACGCCAGCTGACCCGGCGCATCCTGCAGATCCTGCACGATTGCGAGAATCCGGTGGCGCTCATCACCAAGTCCTCGCTGGTCGAGCGCGATATCGACTTGCTGGCTCCGATGGCGGCCAAGGGGCAGGCCATCGTTGCGGTGACGATCACCACGCTGGATGCGGCCATCGCGCGCACGCTGGAACCACGCGCGGCCAGCCCGGCGCGGCGATTGCGGGTGATCCGCACGCTGGCCGAGGCGGGCATTCCGGTGAGCGTGTCGATTGCGCCGGTGATTCCCTTCGTCACCGAACCGGACCTGGAACGCGTCATGGAAGCGGCCGTGGAGGCCGGGGCGCGCCAGGCGGGCTACATCGTGCTGCGGCTGCCCTGGGAAGTCAGCCCGCTGTTTCGCCAATGGCTGCAGGCGCATTTCCCCGACCGTGCGGCACGGGTGATGAACCGCATCCAGGACATGCGTGGCGGCAAGGATTACGACGCCGATTTCGCCACCCGCATGCGCGGCACCGGGGTCTGGGCCGATTTGCTGCATCAGCGCTTCGAGAAAGCCAGCCGGCGCCTGGGCATCGATCATCGCAATCGGGCTTTTGCCACCCTGGATGCCAGCCGCTTCAAGCGGCCAATGGTGGTGCCGGCGGGGCAGGGGCGCCCGGCGGGCGATGCCCAGCTGGATTTGTTCTGAGGCAGACGGCCGGTGGCTGGTAAGATCCGCGTTTTAGTCCGTTTCTTCACTTCTCTGCATGCACACTCTGGAACAACTGCGCAGCGGCGCGCTGGAAGGCATTACCCGCCTGTCTCTCTCGTGCGGCCTGCGCGAATTCCCGCCAGAAATCTTCACCCTGGCTGAAACCCTTGAGATTCTGGACCTCAGCGGCAACGAACTGACCGCCTTGCCCGAGGACCTGCCGCGTTTGCACCGGCTGCGCATCGTCTTCTGTTCCGACAATCCCTTCACCGAATTGCCCGCCGTACTGGGACTCTGCCCGTCGCTGGAGATGATCGGTTTCAAGGCCAACCGGATCGAGCACGTTCCTGCCGAATCGCTGCCACCCACGCTGCGCTGGCTGGTGCTGACCGACAACTGCATCGAACAGCTGCCATCGAGCATCGGGCAGTGCCTGCGCCTGCAGAAGCTGATGCTGGCTGGCAACCGCCTGCGCGCGCTGCCGCCGGAACTGGCGGCCTGCCGCAACCTGGAACTGCTGCGCCTGTCGGCCAATGCGCTGGAGGCGTTTCCGCATTGGCTGCTGACGCTGCCGCGCCTGAGCTGGCTGGCCATGGCGGGCAATCCCTGGTGTGAAGCAGTGGAGGAAACGGCGGACCGCAATGCGCAAGTCGCGGCCATCGATTGGGATGATCTGGTCTTGGGCGAGAAGCTGGGGGAAGGCGCCTCAGGAGTGATCCACGCTGCCAGCTGGACCGTGGAAGACAGGTCGCAGCCAGTGGCGGTAAAACTCTTCAAGGGCGCGGTCACCAGCGATGGCCTGCCCGAGCGCGAGATGGCGGCTTGCATCATGGCCGGTAGCCATCGCGGTCTCATTCCCGTGCTGGGGCGCTTGCAAGGTCATCCGCAAGCGGTGCAAGGACTGGTGATGCCGCTGATCGATCCCGATTTCAAGGTGCTGGCCGGTCCGCCCAGCCTGCAATCCTGTACGCGCGATGTGTATGCGCAAGGCTTCATGCTCGCCTGGCGTCAAGTGATCGCCATCGCACGCGATATCGCCTCGGCAGCCGCCCACCTGCATGCGCAGGGCATCGTGCATGGCGACCTCTACGGTCACAACATCCTGCATCGGGATGGCGAAGCCCTGCTTGGCGATTTCGGCGCGGCCTGGTTCTACGATGTCCAACAGCCGCATGCCTGGGGCGTGCAGGCCATGGAAGTGCGGGCCTATGGCTGTCTGCTGGAAGAGTTGCTGGCGCATGCCCAGCCGGAAGATGAATCCGGCAAGAAGCAGCGTGCGGCCCTGGCCGGGGTGCGCCAGGCTTGCCTGAGCGCCGATGCTGCCGCCCGGCCGCATTTCGAGGCCATCGTGGCCATGCTGAACAATCTGACTGCGGACTGAAGCGGCGTTCAGACCCGTTCGCTCGAACGCAGCAGCACCACCAGCGCGCCCGCACCGCCATCGGCTGCGCGCGCCTGGCAGAAGGCCATCACTTCATCCTTCTGCGCCAGCCAGTTGCGGACCTTGTGCTTGAGCACGGGCTCCTTGTTCACCGAACCGAGTCCCTTGCCGTGGATCACCCGCACGCAGCGCAGGCCGCGGCGGCGTGACTGGCGCAAGAATTCACCCAAGGCCTCACGCGCCTGGTCGCGGCGATAGCCGTGCAGGTCCAGCTGGGCCTGGATCACCCAGTTGCCGCGCCGCAGCTTGCTCAAGACATCCATGCCCACGCCGGGGCGGGCGAAACTGAGGTTTTCGTCGCTGTCCATGAGCGTGTCGACGGTGAATTCGTCGGACAGCGACTCCAGCAGCGCGGCCTGTTCATCGGCCAGGTGCTGGCGGGGAATGGGGAGGGGAGGTTCCGGCAGGTAATGGGCCTTGTCGACCACTTCGGGACGCAAGGGCGCCACCTGGCCGATGCTGTTGCGGAAGATGTTGGCTTCCTCGCGGGCTGCCGCTTCCTGGCGCTGGCGCTCGGCCAAGGCCAGTGCGCGCGCTTTTTCCTGTTCCTGCAGATCGCGGCGCAATCCCTGGAGCGCCGAGAAATCCTTCATTGTCGCCATGACAGCCACCCAACCCTGTAGCGGTTTGTTCCCTAAGTGACTACTTTAGCAGAAGCAGGCGAGCTCTTCAGCCGCAGGCCACCTTGATGATCACCAGGCCCGGATCGACGTGCAGATTGAGGCGGCGCGGGTTGAAGTCCATGGTGGCGGCGTCGTCCGGCTTGAGCACGCGGATGTCGGTGGCACCGGATTCGGCCAGTGCCTGGCGCTCCACGTAGCCGCTGTAGTTTTCGCCGATCAGGTGATCGGCACGCGAGGCATCGCATTGGCCGGCCGTGGCGTCGGCCACCGGGGTTTCGCGGGAAGCACTGCAGGCGACCAGCACGGCACCCAGGCTCATGGTGGCCAGCAACGCCTTGAGCACCGGCGAGCGGCGACCGTCGCGGGAAGGGGATGAGTAATAGGGCACGATGCTTTCCTCGGTCTTGATGATTCTGATATGGGATTGCTCGAGTGAAACAAAAAAGCCGGGACGACAACTCGTCACCGGCTTTTGGAGTGCCCGTTGCGTTGCGAGTTCTCGCAGCGCAGCATTTTACATCTCTTTACCTGCTTATTCGAGGCCTTCCAGATAGCGCTGTGCATCCAGTGCTGCCATGCAACCCGTACCGGCGCTGGTGATGGCCTGGCGGTAGATGTGATCCTGCACGTCGCCGGCGGCGAAGACGCCGTCGATGCTGGTGGCGGTGGCAAAGCCTTCGGTGCCGGTGCGGGTCTTGAGGTAGCCGTTCTGCATCTCCAGCTGGCCGTCGAAGATGCTGGTGTTGGGCTTGTGGCCGATGGCGATGAACAGGCCGTGCACCGGGATCTCGGTGATGGCGCCGTCCTGGGTCGACTTGATCTTGATGCCGGTCACGCCGCTGTCGTCGCCGACCACTTCATCCAGGGTGGAATGCCACTGGATGGCGATCTTGCCTTCGGTGACCTTGTGCAGCAGGCGGTCGATCAGGATGGGCTCGGCGCGGAACTTGTCGCGGCGGTGCACGATGGTGACCTTGCTGGCGATGTTGGAGAGGTACAGCGCTTCTTCCACGGCAGTGTTGCCGCCGCCGACCACGGCCACTTCCTTGCCGCGATAGAAGAAACCGTCACAGGTGGCGCAAGCCGACACGCCACGGCCCATGAAGGCCTGTTCCGAGGGCAAGCCCAGGTATTGGGCCGAGGCGCCGGTGGCGATGATCAGGGCATCGGCCGTGTACTCGCCGCTGTCGCCGATCAGGCGGAACGGGCGCTCGGAGAGCTTGGTGGTGTGGATGTGATCGAAGATGATCTCGGTATTGAAACGCTCGGCGTGCTGCAGCAGGCGCTGCATCAGTTCCGGGCCTTGCACGCCCAGCGGGTCGCCGGGCCAGTTCTCGACGTCGGTGGTGGTCATCAGCTGGCCGCCTTGCTCCACGCCGGTGATCAGCACCGGGTTCAGGTTGGCGCGCGCGGCATAGACGGCGGCGCTATAGCCGGCGGGGCCGGAGCCGAGAATCAGGACCTTGGCATGTTTGGGCGTGCTCATAAGCTACTCATCAAATGTTGTGGGATCGCTTCTGCAAATGAGGCGACTCCCGGGGATTTCAATTCCCGGCCGGTCAGGCAGTTCAGCCAGACCGGCCGGCACAAGCGGGGCGGTTGCCAGCGCACAAGTTTGCGGTTTGCCGCGCTGCAAAACGGGTAAGATTATAGTCCATGCCCTCAACGGGGCTCATGGAATTACGCTATGCCGGTGATAGCCGCCGGCGTGGCAGACAGTAGCAGCAACGCTGTCGAAAATATGAACAAAATGACAGCACCCCCAGAACGATAGCGGTCAATCAAGGTCAGTGCAGCGGGTTTCCCGCCGCCCAGCGCAAAACCGCGAAGCGCCAAGTCAATGCCGTTACAATGACGGCTAGTTTTTTTTGTACGGAAGTTATGTCCAAGACGAGTCAAGCCCACATCCGCACCAACAAGACGCCGGCGCCTCCCATGCCCAACCGTCTGGTACGGCTGTTATCGGAGGCGCGCTGGCTGGCGCTGGCGGCCTTGCTGGCCTATCTGGCGCTGATCCTGCTGAGCTATGCCAAGACCGATCCCGGCTGGTCGGTGGCCAGCTCGGTGCCGCGCGTGGGCAACTGGGGCGGCCGCGTCGGTGCCTGGATGGCCGACTTGCTGCTCTACATCTTCGGGCTCTCGGCCTGGTGGTGGTGCGTCTTGCTGGGGCGCTCGGTGTGGACCGGCTACCGGCGCCTGTCGAACCGCTTCCTGGTGGCCCAGCCGGTGGAACCGGAGCATCACCAGGAGCCGCTGATCCGTGCAGTCGGCTTCGTCTTCATGCTGACCGGCAGCATGGGCATCGAATTCACCCGCATGCAGCGCTTTGCGCCCAAGTTGCCGCATTCGTCCGGTGGCGTGCTGGGCGAGATGATCGGTTCGGCCATGCAGCCGACCTTCGGCTTCACGGGCTCCACCTTGTTGCTGTTGCTGCTGTTCGGGCTGGGCTTCTCGCTGCTGTTCCAGGTCTCCTGGCTGGCGGCGGTGGAACGCATCGGCGGCATGATCGAGGATGGCCTGTTCTGGGTGCGCGACTTCTTCGCCGCCCGGGCCGACCGCCGCGCCGGCCAGGAAGCCGCCGTCAAGCGCGAGGAAACCGTGGTGCAGGAACGCGCCAAGATCGTCGAGGCGCCGCCGATCCGCATCGAACCGCAAATCGTGGAAGTGCAGAAATCCGACCGCGTCCAGAAGGAGAAGCAGACCAGCCTCTTCGATGACCTCAACAGCGAATTGCCGCCGTTGTCGTTGCTGGACGAAGCACCGCCGGCGCAGCAGACGGTCTCGGTGGAAACCCTGGAATTCACCAGCCGCCTGATCGAAAAGAAGCTGGCCGACTTCGGTGTCGAGGTCAAGGTGGTGGCGGCCTATCCCGGTCCGGTGATCACCCGTTATGAAATCGAACCGGCTACGGGCGTGAAGGGCAGCCAGATCGTCAACCTGGCGCGCGACCTGGCGCGTTCGCTGTCGCTGACGTCGATCCGCGTGGTGGAAGTCATCCAGGGCAAGAATTTCATGGGCCTGGAGCTGCCCAATCCCAAGCGCCAGATCGTGCGCCTGACCGAGATCCTCGGCTCCAAGGTCTACAACGACAGCCATTCCAGCCTGACCGTGGCGCTGGGCAAGGACATTGCCGGCAATCCGGTGGTGGCCGACCTGGCCAAGATGCCGCACTTGCTGGTGGCCGGTACCACCGGTTCGGGCAAGTCGGTGGGGATCAATGCCACCATTCTTTCGCTGCTGTACAAATCTTCGCCGCGCCAGGTGCGCCTGATCCTGATCGATCCCAAGATGCTGGAACTGTCGATCTACGAAGGCATTCCGCACCTGCTGGCGCCGGTGGTGACCGACATGCGCCAGGCCGGCCATGCCCTGAACTGGGCGGTGGAAGAGATGGAGCGCCGCTACAAGAAGATGTCCAAGCTGGGCGTGCGCAACCTGGCCGGTTACAACCAGAAGATCATCGATGCCGAGAAGCGCGGCGAGAAGATCCCCAATCCTTTCAGCCTCACCCCGGATGCGCCGGAACCGCTGGAGCAGCTGGAAACCATCGTCATCATCATCGACGAGCTGGCCGACCTGATGATGGTGGTGGGCAAGAAGGTGGAAGAGCTGATCGCCCGCATCGCCCAGAAGGCGCGCGCGGCCGGCATCCACCTGATCCTGGCCACGCAGCGTCCCTCGGTGGACGTGATCACCGGCCTGATCAAGGCCAACGTGCCTACGCGGATTGCCTTCCAGGTCTCGTCCAAGATCGACTCCCGCACCATCCTTGACCAGATGGGCGCCGAAGCCTTGCTGGGCATGGGTGACATGCTCTACAACCCGCCTGGCACGGCCTTGCCGGTGCGGGTGCACGGTGCCTTCGTCTCGGATGATGAAGTGCATCGCGTGGTGGAGCACCTGAAAGCCCAGGGGGAACCGAATTACATCGAGGGCATCCTAGAGGGAGGCGTGCTGGAGGACGCTGACGGTGGCGGTGGCAGCGGTGCTGCGGCCGGTGCCGGTGGCGGCGAAGGCGACGAGATGTACGACCAGGCCGTGGCCGTGGTCCTGAAACATCGCCGGGCCTCGATCTCGCTGGTGCAGCGTCACCTGCGCATCGGCTACAACCGCGCGGCGCGCTTGCTGGAGCAGATGGAGCAAAGCGGCCTGGTCTCCACCATGCAATCCAATGGCAACCGTGAAATCCTGGTGCCGGCAGGTGCCGGCGACGCGGCTGAATAAGCCGGGTTCCGATCCAGTTGCGCGCCAGATTGCATCCCGTCATCAACAGCACGCCCTGAAGGCCGGCCACTGTCGCGCCGGCCGCCACCTTGCAGGTGGCATCCGTCAAGAAGGAATCGAATAACATGGACAATTCCAGAAACGCTTTCCGCTCGCGCACTGCGCAAGCCCGCACGTTCAACCTGCGCCGCCTGGTCATGGCGGCCGGTCTTTCGGCACTGGCGGTGGCCGGTGCCATCGCCATCACCGCGCTGACCCCGGGCCGCGCTTCGGCCGCCGCCCTGGACCAGTTCAAGCAGTTCGTCAGCAGCACGCAATCGGCCAAAGGTGCCTTCACCCAGCGCATGGTGCGGGTCGAGAACGGCAGCTCCAAGGTGGTCAATACGTCCAGCGGCAGCTTCGTGTTTTCGCGTCCGGGCAAATTCATCTGGACCTACCAGAAGCCCTATGAGCAGGTGATTCAGGCTGATGGAGAAAAACTCTTCATCTACGACAAGGACCTCAACCAGGTCACCACCAAGAAACTGGGCAATGCGCTGGGCTCTTCGCCGGCTGCCATCCTCTTCGGCAGCAATGATCTGGAAAAAAACTTCACCCTGAAGGAAGCCGGCACCAAGGATGGCCTGGAATGGCTGCAAGCCGTGCCCAAGAGCAAGGACACGACCTTCGACAACATCGGCATCGGCCTGAAGAACGGCACGCCGGTGGCCATGGAACTGCATGATTCCTTTGGCCAGGTGTCGGTGCTGAGCTTCGACAGCTTCGAGAAGAATCCCCCGCTCAAGGGCAACAGCTT
Source organism: Herbaspirillum sp. Her4 (assembly GCF_057961335.1). NCBI lineage: Bacteria > Pseudomonadati > Pseudomonadota > Betaproteobacteria > Burkholderiales > Oxalobacteraceae > Herbaspirillum > Herbaspirillum sp. Her4. Next base: position 3,285,802 of record NZ_CM176330.1, read on the forward strand.
CAACTTCACGGTGCCTAAGGGGGCGGACGTGTTCGAGAACTGATCGGCTTCCCCTTTACGTCAAACAGCCCCGCAGGCTTGCGCTTGCGGGGCTGTTTTCATGTGAGGGGCATGAGCCTCAGGACTCGGGCATCTTCAGCAGAGGCAGCTTGTCGGCAACGTCCTTCCACTGCGCGTGATCGGGCAGGGGCGGCTGGGCCTTGGTGATGGGTTTCCAGCCGGGCAGCTTGGCGAGGCGGGCGTTGAGGTCCTCGAAGTGCGACAGGGCGGCGGGCAGGTCGGTGGCGTTGTAGATGGCGCCGACCGGGCATTCCGGCACGCACATGGAGCAGTCGATGCAGCCGTCCGGATCGATGGCCAAAAAATTAGGGCCTTCCACGAAGCAGTCCATGGGGCAGACGCTGACGCAATCGGTGTACTTGCACTGGATACAGGAATCGGTGACGACGAAGGGCATGGAAAGCAGGGGTAAGGGCAGGTAAAAGGGCGATGTGAAGTAAAACGCGCAGGTCGCATTTTAACCGCTGCGTCCGATGGCTGCAGGCGCAGCCCGTCATCGCGCTATTGCCCTCGCGGCGGCCTGCTGCGTTAGACTACGGCCTTTGGTGAACGCGCCTTGCAATCCGGCGCTGCGCCCGCATCCTGATGACTATGAACTTTATTTCCCTGGCCGCCCTGTGGCCGTCTTCTTTGCCTGTTGATTCCCGTTGCCTGCAGGAGGCTGCCCATGGCTGACCTGTTCGCGCAAGAACCGACCGCGCCGCTGGCGGAGGCCCTGCGGCCGAAGACGCTGGACGAGGTGATCGGGCAGTCGCACCTGCTGGGCGAAGGCAAGCCGCTGCGCCTGGCCTTCCAGTCCGGCAAGCCGCATTCGATGATCTTCTGGGGCCCGCCGGGCGTGGGCAAGACCACGCTGGCGCGGCTCACGGCCACCGCCTTCGATTGCGAATTCATTGCGCTCTCGGCAGTGTTCTCGGGCGTGAAGGATATCCGCGCGGCCATGGAACAGGCCGAGCAGAATCTGGCGATGGGCAAGCACACCATCCTGTTCGTCGATGAGATTCACCGCTTCAACAAGTCGCAGCAGGATGCGCTGTTGCCCTATGCGGAAAGCGGGCTGGTGACCTTCATCGGTGCCACTACCGAGAATCCTTCCTTCGAGGTCAATTCGGCGCTGCTGTCGCGGGCGCAGGTCTATGTGCTCAAGTCGCTCACCGATGAGGAGCTGAAGCAATTGCTCAAGCGTGCGCAGGACAAGGCGCTGGGCGACCTGCAGTTCGATGACCAAGCCACGGAAACGATCATCGGTTACGCCGATGGCGATGCGCGGCGGTTCCTGAACCTGCTGGAGCAGACCCAGACCGCCGCGCACACTACCAGTACCCAGGTGGTGACGGCGGAATTCCTGCAGAACGCGTTGACCCTCAACAGCCGTCGGTTCGACAAGGGCGGCGACAATTTCTACGATCAGATTTCAGCGCTGCACAAGTCGGTGCGCGGTTCGCATCCGGATGCGGCGTTGTACTGGTTGACGCGCATGCTCGATGGCGGTGCCGATCCGCGCTACCTGTCGCGGCGTATCGTGCGCATGGCGTGGGAAGACATCGGCCTGGCCGACCCGCGCGCCATGCAGATCGCCAACGATGCTGCACTGACCTATGAGCGGTTGGGCAGCCCCGAGGGCGAACTGGCGCTGGGGCAGGCGGTGATCTACCTGGCGGTGGCGGCCAAGAGCAATGCCGGCTACAACGCGTACAACGCTGCGCGCGCTTTCGTGAAGCAGGACAAGAGCCGCGAAGTGCCGGTGCATCTGCGCAATGCGCCGACCAAGCTGATGAAGGAATTGGGGTATGGGCATGAATATCGGTATGCCCATGATGAGCCCAATGCTTATGCGGCGGGGGAGACTTATCTGCCGGACGGTATTGCCGAGCCGGGGTGGTATCAGCCTGTGCCGCGGGGGTTGGAAATCAAGATTGGTGAGAAGCTGACCCTGCTGAAGAAGTGGGATGAAGAGGCGGGGCAGAATTAAGAAAAAAAGCACCTGATCAGGTGCTTTTTCAACAAAGCGGGGCCGCTTTTCATCGATGGGATTTACCCTTCACGCGATATTTCTCGATATCGCCGCCCGCATCCATGATCTCCTTGACCCAACCCGGCTTGCGGCCACGGGCAGCGCCTGACCAGGTGAGATCGCCATTTCGGTACATCACCACGGCCGTTTTGGCGGCAGCTTTCTTGACGGTTTTCTTTCTGGCAGGCGCCAATCCAAGCTGTTCCGCTGTCAGGCCGTATTCAGCGATTTGCTGCTTGATGCCGGCGATAACGCTTTCCAGTTCTTTTGCCTTCTGCTTTTCAGCCTGGTCTTGCAGCTTCTTGATTTGCGCTTGGAGATCTGCGTAACTTGTCATTTTTTTCCTTTAATGAAGGAGTGGATCGGCTTGAAATTCACTACGCATCATTGATAGCTCTTTTTTGAGTCAAGTTGCTTAACTTTTAAAATAAATATTTGGCTTTCAATCTATCAATGAGGGATGGCGACATCGCAATGATGTGGTCCTCCAGTTCAGCCAGGTCCGGAGCATCGTCAGCAAGAATTTCTCCGTGATTTATCCCGCTTCCACAAATCTTTATTGAATACTTTTGATTTTGAAATTCTTTGATTCCGCCATTTACTTCGTTGGTGCAATCATATTTTTTGCAATCGAATTTGCTGTTGATTGCAGCGAGATGGTTAGTGATTAAAAGGGGCGAAACAAGGGAAAGCACCAGCCAGAAAATAATGGTCGTGATCATTTTCGGAAATTCTTTTCTTAGGCCATTTGCTTTTGTATTGAAGCTATAGGCTTTATTTCCAAAGAAAATCAGAATCACGAATAGGATTCCAAGGCGGGAAGATCTTGCAGGTCAAATTCCGGAATGCTGTAGTGATGTTCAGCGGCCAGACTCTGCGGCCCAGGTTCTCGTAATTGAGTTTGGGGAGAGTCCTGCTGTTTGTGTTGTTCAGCTTGTTCTGCAAGCTTGCGCCGTCTTGCCTTTGCCATCGTCACCCCGGAGCATGGTCAAAAAGCTCAGACGGTACGTGCGTGGACTTGCGTTAGAAATCGTCCATAGGTGCGGCATCGGACTCGACGGAGAGAAATGCCCGATTTATTTCAGTCATTCCAGAACGAATTTGACTCCATATTCGGTCGAGCCAGATTTGAACTCAGCGGGTTACGTCATACCGAACCAGCGCTTCACCCTTCTTGATCCGCACCGATTCAATCCGAATCTGCCCGATCTCTCCCAGCGCCGCCACATGCGTCCCGCCACAAGGATAGGCGGGCAATTCGCCAAAGCCGATCTGCCGCAAGCCATTGTCCATGGCCATCACACAGGGCAGATCCTGCGCCAGCAAGTCATTGCAGCGGCGCTCCAGTTCTGCTGGCACCAGTTCCTGCACCGTGCCATCAGCTGCAGCACCCACGCCTACCACGCGCGCTTCTCCCGGCCAGTGATGGGCTTTGGTCGGCGTCCATCCCAGTTCTGCCATCACTTGCCCAATCACGTGGCCTGCTGAATGCAGGCGCGTATGCAACTGGCGCGGCTCGGCGTCGACGGCCGCCAGGGCTGGGCCGGGCGCAACAGGGGCTGCGGTGTAATGAACGATGCCTTCACTTTCGCTGACCACGCGCAGCACTTCCACGTCGCCGATGCGGCCGGTATCGCTGGGCTGTCCGCCACCCTGCGGATGAAAGGGCGTGGCCGACAGGCGCACGGCGTAGCGGCCATCGTCCTGCGGGGTGCAGTTCAGCACGTGGATGTCGGCGCGCAAGGCGCGGTCGGTCAGGTAGAGGCGTTCAGTCATGGCGAGGCTTTCAATGTGGCTTGCTGCGAGTGTCGTGCATTGTAGCGGCCGCACGAAGTTGCGATAATCCGGCATCGACGCAAAGGATCTTTGCATCATGAGCACAAATCAAAGCATTGCCCTCCTGAACGAAATGGCCGTCTTCGCCAAGGTGGTGGAGACGGGCAGTTTCTCCGAAGCCGCACGCCAGCTGGGCGCCACGCCCTCGGCCACCAGCCGCGCCATCGCCCGCCTGGAAAAGGCGCTGGGTACGCAACTCCTCCAGCGGACCACCCGCAAGCTGCGCCTGAGCGCGAGTGGCGAGGAAATCCACGCCCGCTGCCGCGACATGCTCAATGCCGCGCAGGCCGTGCTGGCCGTCTCCGCTGCCTTCGATGCCGAGCCGCAAGGGCAGGTGAGGGTGAGCGTGCCCAAGGCGGTCGGCCATGCGCTGGTGCATCCGCATATGCCGGATTTTTTGGTGGCCCATCCCAAGGTGGACGTGCTGTTGCGGCTGGAAGACCGCTACATGGACCTCATCGACGACCAGGTCGACCTGGCCATCCGTATCACCGACCAGCCGCCCCCAGGCCTGATGGGCCGGCGCCTGATGCGCATTGACCATCTGCTGTGCGCCACGCCGCACTACCTGCAGGAGCACGGGGCGCCTGCGCACCCGCAGGCCCTGAAGGAGCACAGCTGCATCTACCTCGGTGAATCACCGGCGGATGCACGCTGGCGCTTTCGCCGGCAGGGCAAGACCGTCAATGTCGAAGTGCGGGGAAGGTATGCGGCCAACCATACCGGGGTGCGGCTCGATGCCACGCTGCGGCATCTGGGCATTGCCAGCCTGCCGTATTTCGTCGCCAGGCCGGCATTGGAGGAGGGGAGGCTGGTGCAGGTGCTGCCCCAGTGGAGTTTCAAAACGCGCTATTGCGGCGAGCTGTGGGCGCTGTATCCGGCTACGCGCCATCTGCCGCCGCGACTGGGCGCTTTCGTGCAGTTTCTGGCGCAGCGGCTGGCGCAGGAGCCGGCCCTGGCACCGGGCGCCAAGCCGGTACGCTGAAGGGATCAGGCCGCAGGGCGGTGCCAGATGTGGAAGCTGCCTTCCATGGCGGACATGGCGGCGATCACGGTCTCGTAGTTCTTGTCATCGTCGTAGCCGGGCAGGCGCGTCTTCATGGCTTCCATCAAGGCTTCCAGGCCATCGGCGTCATTCGGGATCAGCACGCCCTTGATGCCCTCGGCGCTCTTGCCGGCCAGGATCCATTGCGGTTGCGGCAGGGCATCGTCGCTGATGCGGATGGTAACGTCATCGACTGCACTCCAGGCGATGCCTTCGCGCTTGGCCCCGCGCACCATGGTGCGGATTTCTTCATCGTCGAATTCCACGCTGATCTTGCGTGCCTGCTGGGCCGCCACCCGCGTGGGCGACAGCTCGGCAGCGCCCGGTGCCTGCACTTTCCAGTCAGTCTTGCGGACCTTGGGCGGCACCAGGCGGTTCTTGATCTGCTGGCCGAAGGCGAAGGTGGCACCGAAGGAAAGCCCGGCGATCAGCCCGTAGAACAGGCTGGCCTCGTTGGACATGTAGTGGATGCCGGCCCACAAGCCCACGGCCAGGGCGGCGACCAGGCCCAGCAGGGAAAACAGGACAGGGACTTCGCGCGGCGGGCGGGATTCGGGCTGGACGGACATGGGCAAACGGGTCTCATGAGGGATGCGATGGGCCGCATGGTAACCCGCATGGACGGTGGCGGCTACCGCTGCGGCCGGATTTTATTGCGGGCAGGGCGCACGGGAGGCCCGTGGCGGGCGCGTGACTTGGTACAATCGCGGTTTCGAGCATCAACCCTATCGTAATTTCTTCCCATGATCGACATTCAACTCCTCCGTAAAGACATCGAGAACGTCGCAGCCCGCCTGGCGGCCCGCAAGTTCGTCCTGGACGTGGCCGGCTTCAATGCGCTGGAAGCCGAGCGCAAGCAGATCCAGACCCGTACCGAAGAACTGCAGGGCAAGCGCAATTCGCTGTCCAAGCAGATCGGCATGCTCAAGGGCAAAGGTGAAGACGCTTCCGCAGTGATGGCCGAAGTCAATGGCATCGGCGACGAGTTGAAGGCGTCCGCCACCCGTCTGGAAGAAGTGCAGCAGCAGATGACCCTGTTCCTGCAGGCCGTGCCCAACCTGCCGCACGAATCCGTGCCGGCCGGCAATGACGAAAGCGGCAACGTCGAGCTGCGCAAGGTCGGCACGCCCCGCAGCTTCGACTTCGAGATCAAGGATCACGTCGACGTCGGCGCGCCCCTGGGCCTGGACTTCGATACCGCCACCAAGCTGACCGGTTCGCGCTTCGCCGTACTCAAGGGCGGCATCGCCCGCCTGCATCGCGCGCTGGCGCAGTTCATGCTCAACACCCACACCATGGAGCATGGCTACACCGAGTGCTACACCCCCTACATCGTCAACGCCGACAGCCTGCGCGGCACCGGCCAGTTGCCCAAGTTCGAGGCGGACCTGTTCGCGGCCAAGAAGGGCGGCCAGGAAGGCGAGGCCGAAAACGCCGCGCTGTACCTGATCCCCACGGCCGAAGTGCCGCTGACCAACTTCGTGCGCGATGAAATCGTCGCAGGCGACGCGCTGCCGCTGAAGTTTACGGCGCACTCGCCGTGCTTCCGCTCGGAAGCCGGTTCCTATGGCCGCGATACGCGCGGCATGATCCGCCAGCACCAGTTCGACAAGGTGGAAATGGTGCAGATCGTCCATCCGGAGAAATCCTACGAAGCCCTGGACGAGATGCTGGGCCACGCCGAGACCATCCTCAAAAAGCTTGGACTGCCGTATCGCGTCATCACCCTGTGCACCGGCGACATGGGCTTTGGTGCGGCCAAGACCTATGACATCGAAGTCTGGCTGCCGGCGCAGAACACCTATCGCGAGATCTCCTCGGTCTCCAACTGTGAAGCCTTCCAGGCGCGCCGCATGCAGGCCCGCTTCCGCAATGCCCAGGGCAAGCCCGAACTGCTGCATACCCTGAACGGTTCGGGCCTGGCCGTGGGGCGCACCCTGGTAGCCGTGCTGGAAAACTACCAGCAGGCCGATGGCAGCGTGGAAATCCCCGAGGTGCTGCAGCCCTACATGGGCGGCGTGACCAAGCTGGTGCCGGGCGTCTGATTCAGTTTTCCAGAGCGCCAAATGAAGACGGCTGCCTCGCAAGAGGCAGCCGTTTTTTTAGCGTCGCACCGGGCGAGAAAACGTTTTCGTGAGGAGGCTGGCTAAGCGTCCTTGAGCGCCCAGGAGAAGGTGGTCGGGATGCGGCGCTCGATGAAGAGGCTGTTGCCCTGGATCTTCTTGGCTTCCTTCTTGGCGCGGGTGGCGGCCGAGGCGATCTGGTGCGGTGAGGAGTATTGCGAGGGTTCGATCTTCACCGAGCCCAGCGACAGCGAGACCAGCGGGTGGAACACCCGGTTGCCCTGGCGATCCTCGGTGTAGTAGCCATTGCGCTGCACGTCTTCGTCGTAGTAGAAGGCGCGGGTCTCGGCTTCGAAGGTATCGAGGATGGTGCGGCAGCGCTTTTCCCAATCCTCGCTCTGGAACAGGATGAGGAAATCGTCCCCGCCGATGTGGCCGATGAAGTCCAGGTTGGGGTCGCAGGCCTGCTGCAGCACGCGGCCGGTGGCCTGGATCATGTCATCGCCCTTGCGATAGCCGTAGACATCGTTGAAGGGTTTGAACTGATCGAGGTCGCAATAGCAGATGCAGAATTCCACCCCGCTTTGCAGCAGGTATTCGATGTGATCGTTGATGGGCACGTTGCCCGGCAACTGCGTCAGCGGATTGGCATGGCGGGCAGCGTCGATCTGCATCTGCGTGATCTCGCGCAGCAGGTCGTGGCCAGTGCCCAGCCCCACGTACTGGCCACGGTCGGTGATGATGAAGCCGTTGGAGAGATGGTGCGATTCGGCATGCACCAGCAGGTTGGAGAGGTCCTGCAGGCTGGTGTCCTGCTCGGTCAGGATGGGATTGGGGTCCATGAAGAAGGCGCAGGACTTCTTGCCATACAGTTCGCGGCCGTACAGGCGGGCAAAGCGCTCCACCATGCTGTAGCGGTTGATGAGCCCGATCGGCAAGCCATTGCTGACCACCGGCAGGGCCTGCAGCTGCGGATCGTTGACGAACATGTCGTAGGCCGCATCGTTGGTCACTTCCGGACTGACGTACTCGGTCTCGCGCAGCAGCTTGGCGACGGTGGCGCTGCGCTTGCCGGGGCCATACTTGTTGGCGGCCAGCGGGACCTTGTCGCGCCGCAGGGTTTTGGTGACATCGTCCGAGATCGAGACCGGCGGCTCCGGCAGCGGACGCGAGATGTGATAGCCCTGGCCGCAGGCAATGCCGAGGTCGCGGATAGTCAGCAGTTCGGCTTGGGATTCGATGCCTTCGGCGATGACGATGGAGCCGGACTTTTCGGCAATCTCCTGGATCGAGCGCACGAACTGCAGCTTCATCGGATCATGGTTAATCCCTTGCACGAAGTGCATGTCCACCTTGACGTATTCCGGCTGCAGCTCCGACCACAGGCGCAGGCTGGAGAAACCTTCACCCAGATCGTCGATGGCGATCTGGAAGCCCATGTCGCGGTAATGCATGGCCGCATTGCGCAGCAGGGCATAGTCGTAGGTCGGCTCGTTCTCGGTCAGTTCGATGATGATGCGCTGCGGATTGACGCCCAGCTTTTCCAGATAGCGCAAGGTCTCGCCCTGGATCGCCTCCGGCTGCATCAGTGCCCCCGGCGACACGTTCAGAAACAGATTGCCCGGCAAGCCCAGTTGCGCGAAGCGGGTCATCACGATGTGGCGGCACAGATATTCCATCTGTACCGACAGGTTGTGCGCGCGTGCCACCTTGAACAGCGCCAGCGGCGAATGCAGCGGGGTATTGGAGGGGCCGCGGATCAAACCTTCATATCCCAGGATCTCGCCGTTGCGCATGCGCACGATGGGCTGGAACAGCGCCGACAACTTGCGTTGAGCAATGATCTCATGCAGCAATGACAACATCGGATCGTCGGCGCCGCGCAGGGCCGCACCGGAGGCGCGGGCGATCAGATCGACGACTTCGGCGCCGAGCGGAAAGATTGGATTGGAGAGGGGAGCCATCTGGCTGAATCCGGATTCGAGAGAGTCAAAGAACGGCAATGCATCGCAAAATAGTTTACGGATCCTAGAAGTGATTTATGACAAGATGATGATAAGCAATTCAGCTTGATGGTTTTATGTATGAACTTTGCTTCTGCTAGTCTGTCCTGCGGGAGATGCAATGACGAGGAGATAAGTTTTTTGAATATTTTTCAAAAAATAGTTCCACTCTGAAAATAGTTCTGCTATAGTCGCTGTCTTCGCTGCACCACGCAGTGAAACGACCGAAGTTGACCGGAGAGGTGGCAGAGTGGTCGAATGTACCTGACTCGAAATCAGGCGTACGGTTTCCCGTACCGTGGGTTCGAATCCCACCCTCTCCGCCAGTTGGCTCAAGTGTTGTGAAGCTGTAGAGATAAGGCTCTGATTTTGTCAGGGCCTTATTTTTTTGTCCGTCGGTTCCGCGCTGGAGGGAGTGCGGTCGGCGTCAAATCATTGACTGGTCACCGGATGTTTTTCGAGGGGGAGAACATCGGCGTTGCGCCAGAGCCGTCCCGTGTACTGGGAGGGTTCCTGCCGGTTTCGTGGCATCGCCGCGATAGTCCGGACAAATTTCTTCCCGCTCGCGAAGTCGCCGCGCCACCCTTGGCTGCGGCTTGATATATTCGTCTCATGCATCTGCGTTTGCTTTCCATGGCGGGCTCATCATGTCCCTGAATCGTCTGTTCCGGCTGATCTCGGTCGCCTTGCTGGCGCTGTTCCTGGCGTTTGCGGTGGCCCTGGTCTGGACGGAGTGGAACACCTACCGCAGCGGTGCCAACAGCGTGCCTGCCTTGCGCAAGCTGCGCCTGGCGCTGCTGGCGATGGAAAAGATTTCCGCCGAACGTGGTCCGGCCAACGCCGTCATGGGGGCCAGTGCCTCGCTGCCGCCGGAGCTGCAGGCCAGGCTGGCCAATGCCCGCGCCCAGAGCGATGCCGCCCTGAGCCAATTGCGCGCTGCGCTGGAGGCGGATGCCAGGCTGCGGCAGTCGTGGGCCATGGACAAGGTGCGGCTGGTCCAGCAAGGCTTGGGTCCGGCGCGCGCCAATGTTGACCGGGTGGCGCGCCTGGCGCCGCAGGATCGCAGCGACGTGCTGGTGGTCTCGGCCGTCAGCAGCATGGTCGATCTGATGCCGTTGATGGTGCGCGTGGTGAGTGATCTGAGCAATGAGGCTGACCGCGCCGATCCCTTGCTGCGTGATGGCCTCTCGGCCGTGCGCGCGGTTGCCAGCCTGCGAGAGTATGCCGGGCAGGTCGGGTCGCGTTTCGTCGCCCCACTGATTGCGCATCGTCAGCTGACCCAGGATGAAGTCATTGAAATCGGACGCCTCTATGGCCGCATCGAGTTGCTGCGCAACTTCATCGCCGGCCAGTTGGGCAGTTACAGCCGCGCCCCGGAATTCGCCGCGGCCCTGGAGCGGGTGGAGAAGGAATATTTCGACAGTGGCTTCCAGTTCCTCGATTTCCTGCTGCAGATAGGGCTGAAATCCGGTGACTTCGGGGTCACGCCCTCCGATCTCTTCAAGTTCTATGTGCCCTCGATGGCCTCCGTCACCGATCTGCGCGATCTGCTGCTCGATGATCTGCTGGAGCAGGCGGAGCGCCACAATACGCGGGCCCGCAACCTGCTGATTCTGGTGGTGAGCCTGACGCTGGTGGCTTGCCTGTTCTTCCAGATGCTGGTGGTGCTGATCGGGCGGCGTGTGGTGCGTCCGCTGGTGCAGGCGACCGATCTGGTGTCGGGTCTGGTGGACGGCAAGCTGGAGCAGGAAATCCCCGAGGCGCGCCATCAGGATGAGATCGGCGCGATGATGCGTGCGCTGCGCGTGCTCAAGCAGCGCATGCGCGAGCGCAACAGTCTGGCCAAGGAGCGCGAGGCGCTGATCACGCAATTGCAGACCTCATCCAATACCGATTTCCTGACCGGCGTATTGAACCGCCGCGCCTTCTACACCCATGCCGATCAGCAGCTGGGTGTGGCGCAACGCTATGGGCGGGCGGTCTCGGTGGTGCTGTTCGACATCGATCATTTCAAGCGCATCAACGACAGCTATGGTCACCAGGCCGGCGACGCCATCCTGATCGGTGTGAGCCAGTGTGTGGCGCAGCTGCTGCGCAAGGTGGATGTGCTGGCGCGTTATGGCGGCGAAGAATTCATCATCCTGCTGCCCGAATCCGATCTGGCGCAGGCCGCCGCCGTGGCTGACAAGCTGCGCGCGGCGCTGGAAGAGCGCGTGTTCGAGACCGAAGGGGATCGCCGTATCAACGTGACGGCCAGTTTCGGCGTGGCTACGCTGGCCGGAGGCGAGGCGCTGGACAAGCTGACCAAGCGCGCCGACATCGCGCTCTACCGCGCCAAGCGGCTGGGGCGCAATCGGGTCGAGCTGGCCGGGGATGAGCTGGAAGAGCCCTGATCAGGCGCTGTCGCGTTCCAGGATGGAATAGCCCAGATCGCACACTGCTTGCGCGACCGGCTGGCCGTCGAAGCGGGTGAGCAGCATCTCCGCTGCAGTGACACCGATCTGGTGTGCGCTGATCTGCACCGTGGTGAGGGCGGGCAGGACTTCCGTGGCGATCTCCAGATTGGCGAATCCGGCCAGGGCGATGCGCTTTGGTACCGCGATGCCGCGCCGTGCGCATTCCAGGGCTGCACCGGCGGCCATGACGTCATTGCTGAAGAAGGCGGCCTCGATGTCCGGCTGCAGCGCCAACAGGCGGCAGATCGTCTCGCGTCCGGCCTGCAGGAAGCTGCCTACCGGCACCACCAGATGCACCGGCTCCGGCGCGCCCTGCGCCAGCAGCGCCTCCCGCATCCCGGCAAAGCGCGCCAGGCCGCGCGGATCATCCCCGCCCACGAAGGCCATGCGGCGATAGCCCTTGCGCACCAGATGCTCCCCCATGGCCTGCCCGGCAGCATGGTTGTCGAAGCCGACCAGCATGTCGATGGGCTGCGGGCTCATGTCCCAGGTTTCCACTACCGGAATGCCGGCCGCCTTGAGGCGCTGGCGCGTGCGCGCCGAATGCTGCACGCCGGTCAGCACCAGGCCATCCACCCGGCGGCCGATGAAAGCTTCCACCAGGCCGGTTTCCGCGTCTTCCGAATAATTGGTTTGCCCCAGCAGCAACTGGTAGCCCTGCAGGCTCAGTTGCTCGGACAGTCCGCGCACGGTCTCGGCAAAGATCGAATGGCTGATGGTCGGCACGATGGCCGCCACGATGCGCGTGCGCCGCGACGCCAGGCCGCCGGCCAGCATGTTGGGGATATAGCCCATGCTGCTGATGAAGGATTCCACCCGTTCGCGTGTGGCGGGGGACACCTTTTCCGGCGTATTGATGACCCGCGAGACCGTGATATGCGATACCCCGGCAGCACGCGCCACGTCTTCCTTGGTGATGGCGCGGGCGGGTGCTGCGGCAGGATCGGCTTTGCGGGTCATGGGAAAGGCTGGAGAGAAGTTGTCGCAAGCATAACAGCAGCGGGCCCCGGCGGGTCTTGCGGACATCCACAAGACCGTTGCTGCAAGATGGGTGGCCGCGTTCAGTCGCGGTCGTTGAAGGCCGAGATGTGCGATACCTGGAATACGCCCGACAATGAGTGCAACTCATTGCGATGCAATTGCGCCAGGCGATGCAGGTATTGCTCGCCCAATTCGGTCAGGCGCACCTGGACCAGGCGCTTGTCGCGGTCGTCCGGGGTGCGCGTGACCAGGCCGGCTTTCACGCAGCGCGTGACCAGGGCCACGACGCCGTGGTGCTGGGCCTGCAGGCGCTCGGCCAGCTCGCTGATGCTGGCCCACTCGCGGCCGGGATAGCCCTTGATGTGCAGCATGAGCAGGTATTGCAGGGGCGTCAGGCCTTCGCTCTGGGCGGCATCCTCCGAGAAGCGCAGGAAACGGCGCAGCTGGTAGCGAAATTCCGACAGGGCTTCGAAATCGTCTTTTTGCAGGCGGGGCGTGGCATTCATCGGCATGCACCTTCGCTGTGAAGTAAAAGGGAGAGGGGCAAACGGGACATATATATCATCTTGTGATGTAATTGTGGCTTTGGCGCGGGCGCTGTCACGCCGCGTGCCGTGTTGAAGACCCGTCGTCACGGAAGGGATATGCCCGATTCTATCTTGCTGTGGTTGAAAAATTTTATTCCTGCCAAGACCAATGTCGATCGCTTCGAGCGCATGCGCGCTTGCGCTGGCAGTCTGTTCGGCATCCTGCTGGTCGGCCTGACCAGCTATGCGCTGCTGCCGCATGAGGCGCGCACCATCTGGCTGATCGCGCCCATGGGGGCGTCTGCCGTGTTGCTGTTTGCGGTGCCTTCCAGTCCGCTGGCCCAGCCCTGGTCCATCCTGGGCGGCAACCTCTGCGCGGCGCTCATCGGGGTGAGCTGCGCGAAGCTGGTGCAGGAGCCGGCCCTGGCGGCGGCGCTGGCCATCGCGCTGGCCATTGGCGGCATGTTCCTGCTGCGCTGCATCCACCCGCCCAGCGGGGCGGTGGCCTTGACGGCGGTGCTGGGCGGGCCGGTGGTGCATGACATGGGCTATGCCTTCGTGCTTTCGCCGGTGCTGCTCAACTCGGCGCTGCTGCTGGCGGCCGCGCTGTTCTACAACAACGCCACCGGACGCCGCTACCCGCATGCCCAGCACAGCGCCGCACCCCATCCGCACCAGACCCGGGATGAATTGCCGATCACGCGGCTGGGGTTCTCGCATGAAGATCTGGACGCAGTCCTGAAGGATTTCAACCAGGTGCTCGACATCGGCCGCGACGATCTTGAAGAAATCTTCCTGCAAACCGAAATGCGGGCCTATCACCGCCGCTTCGGCCAGACCCTGTGCGCCACCGTGATGTCGCGCGATGTGGTCGCGGTGGAATTCGCCACCGGCCTGGACGAGGCCTGGCATCTGTTGCGGCAGCACCGGTTGCGGGCCTTGCCGGTGCTCGATCGTGGGCGGCATGTCATCGGGATCGTCAGCCGTACGGATTTTCTGGAGCATGCCGGCGTGGAAGTGCATACGGGCCTGGCCGCGCAACTGCGCCGCCTGCTGCACCGGGTGCCGTTCACGCATTCGGACAAGCCGGAAGTGGTCGGCCAGATCATGAGCCGCCCGGTCATTACCGCCCAGGTCGATACGCCGGTGCTGGAACTGGTGCCGCGCATGGCCGATGGCTTGCACCAGATTCCGGTGGTGCAGGCCGATGGCAAGCTGGCCGGCATGCTGACGCAGTCGGATATGATCGCGGCCCTCTATGAGAAAAACCTCGCGGCCACCCGCACGCTACCGGTAGTCGGCGCGGTGAGCAGCCTGCGTAGCGCCGCCTGATCGGCTTGACAGACGGGCAGGGCGGGCGGAAGGTGGCATTCTTTGCAAGGGAATTCATTCCGGGAGACTGTGATGAGAACGAATGCGCTGATTTTGCTGGGGATCGCTCTGTTATTGTCATTGCAAGCCTGTGACCGCAAGGGCGGCAATCCGCCCAAGCCGATGACGTCGGCGGTGCAGGGTGATTTGCGGATGGGGTGAACGCCGGATGGTGCGGCGGATGCTTGTTGTGGCGCGGTTCTGACGGCAGATATGAAGAATGTGAATATCTGCTATTGCCACAATAAAGCAGACTCGGCCGGGGTGCGTCGCTATAGTTGCACCTGTCTCCTCCAATCTCCTTAAGAAATTGGATTCAAGCCCGCACCTCTTGGTCGCGGGCTTTTTTTGCCTGTCGGTTTGGTTCGGGGGTGATGAACTCTTCATATCCCTTCGATCAGCAGGGAGAGCTTGCCTTCGGTTCTTGGTAAGATGCGAACTATCGCGTTGTTGGCCAAGTGAAGGTTTTTGTCCGTATTCCGTTGGGATCCGGGCGGGCCGCTTGCGCAATGCTTCATCTTCCTCATTCAGATTCACTCAATGTCTTCCAGCTCTTCTTCGCAGTCCGCCGTTCCGTCCGCACCCGAGCGCCCCGACACGCCTTGCGTGGCCGTGTGCTCCACCACCTTTGACGATGTCTGCCGCGGCTGCGGCCGAACCGTCGATGAAGTGGCGCAATGGGTCTTCATGGACAAGGATCAGCGCGAAGTGGTGTGGCAGCGCATCCTGGCCGAAGGCTATCCGCGCCGTAATTACTGAGCCGCGCGGCCGGCGGTAAAGAATGGAGTGCCGGCCCGGCGCAGCATGCCGGTCAAGGCGATCAGTGGCAGGCCGGTGAGGGCGGTGGGATCGTCGCTGCGAATGCTCTCCAGGATGGCGATGCCCAGGCCCTCGTTCTTGGCGCTGCCGGCACAGTCGTAGGGCTGCTCGATATGCAGGTAGGCATCGAGTTCGGCATCTTCGAGGTCGCGGAAGCGCACCACGGTCTGTACATTGCAGACCTGCGCAGCGGCGGCGGCATTGCTTTGGCGGCCATCCCACAGGCACAGCGCCGTATGGAAGATCACTTCGCGCCCGCGCATCAGCTGCAATTGCTTCAAGGCATTGGTGTGATTGCCGGGTTTGCCGATCTGCAGGCCGTCCAGCGTGGCGACCTGGTCCGAGCCGATCACCAGGGCAGGACCGACCCGGGCGGCAATGGCGGCAGCCTTCTCGCGCGCCAGTCGCAAGGCCGTGGCTTCCGGGGTTTCGTCGGGGTGCGGGGTTTCGTCGATGTCCGGGGCCATGGTCTCGAAAGGCAGGCCGAGGCGGCCCAGCAATTCCTTGCGATAGACGGAACTGGAGCCCAGGATCAGGCGGGGCAGGGTGGAACCGGTGCGGTGTTGTGTCATGGTGAAGGCGCGCCACGCGCTGTGCTGAAACAATAAAACCCGGATTTTGGCGGAAATTCGCCACAAAAGTGAGAGCGCTTCCTCCGATGAAGCCATTTTTCGCGAGAATTTCGCAAGCAAGGCGCTAAGGCTTTGACTGGTAAGGAAATTTTCTGTTATGATCGCAGGTTTTCCGGATTCTGCTTTGGCTATGAATGCATTTGTTATCGACGCGTTCGAATTCTGCAGGCTGAAACAGCAGGCGCAGGGTGAGATTCCGGTTGCTGAATTAGGTCGTCTGGCGCAAGAGACGGTTGACCGTTCCGGCACGATTCACTGGGCTCTGTCCGGCGATATCGACAAGCTGGGACATGCTCAACTCAGTCTGGCAGTGTCGGGTGCAGTTAATCTGATCTGTCAGCGTTGCCTGACGGCATTGAATTTCGAGATTGATTCGAAGTCGCTGCTGGTATTGGCAAAAGATGAGGCGCAAGCCGACACCATCGAAGAGCTGCTGGATGATGACGAGATCGATGTCATCGTCGGTTCGGCAGCCTTCGACGTGAACTACCTGATTGAGGATGATGCGCTGCTGGCCCTGCCGGTGGCACCCAAGCATGATGTCTGTCCTGACGGTAGCGTGGCGGCCGAGGCCAAAGGTGCTGAACGGGCTTCCCCGTTTGAGGTACTGAAGAAGTTGAAGCAGTAACAAGTATTGTTGGGGAATGTCTGGCAAAGGCCGGGCAGCGGCACAGCGGGGTTGGAGAAACACCGATCCGATGTGTTAAAATTTTCAATCTTAAGTAAGGTTTAGGAGTAATCATGGCCGTTCAACAGAACAAAAAGACCCCGTCCAAGCGCGGTATGCATCGTGCACACGACTTTCTGACTGCACCCCCGCTGGCTGTGGAGCCGACGACTGGTGAGACCCACCTGCGTCACCACATCAGCCCCAACGGTTTCTACCGTGGTCGCAAGGTGCTGAAGACCAAGAACGACGAGTAATCTCATTCATTGAGCTTGCTGTTTTTGGAGAAAAGCGGCGCAATGAGCTTCTGTTTCAGGAGGTTCATTTTGCGCCGCTTTTTTATGTCCGCGACATCCGTCAGCGGACCTGCCTGCTTGCGTGAAGCTTCATCTGGCGCGCTGTCCGAGTGTGCCATTTTGAAGGCTTTGCAATCTGCCTCATAATATGGGCTGGCAAGGCTTTGAATCAAATCGATGACCATCAAAATTTCAATCGACTGCATGGGTGGCGATCATGGCCCGTCAGTCACGCTCCCGGCCGCTGCCTCCTTCCTCAAGCGCCAACCTGATGCAGAGCTGATCCTGGTCGGTCAGGAAGCCGTGCTGCAGCCGCTGCTGAAGAAATACAAGCTGGCCGGCGAAGCCCGCATCCGCATTCACAATGCCTCCGAAGTGGTGACCATGGACGACCCGATCGAGGTCGCCCTGCGTCGCAAGAAGGATTCTTCGGTGCGCGTGGCCGTGACCCTGGTCAAGGAGGGGCAGGCCCACGCCGCCGTCTCGGCCGGCAATACCGGTGCCCTCATGGCGGTCTCGCGCTATGTGTTGAAGACCCTGCCGGGCGTGGATCGTCCGGCCATCTGCACCATCCTCCCCAATCAGAAGGATGGCCCCACCTACATGCTCGACCTCGGCGCCAACGTCGACTGCGAGCCACAGCATTTACATCAATTTGCACTCATGGGCTCGGCCCTGGTCGCGGTCATGGAAGGCAAGGCCAAGCCGACCGTGGGCCTGTTGAACGTGGGTGAGGAAGACATGAAGGGCAACGAGCTGGTCAAGGCGACTGCCGCCCTGCTGCGGGCCGATCATGAGAAGGGTATCCTCAACTTCTACGGCAACGTGGAGGGCAACGACATCTTCGAAGGCACGACCGACCTGGTGGTGTGCGACGGTTTCGTGGGCAACGTCACCCTGAAGGCTTCAGAAGGCTTGGGGCGCTTCGTCAAGCAGGTGCTCACCAGCGAATTCAAGAAGGGCATCATCAACAAGCTTGGTGCCCTGATCGCCTATGGTGCCATCAAGGCGCTGTCGCGCCGCCTCAATCCTTCCCGCTACAATGGCGCCAGCTTGCTGGGCCTGAAGGGCCTGGTCTTCAAGAGCCACGGCGGTGCCGATGTGTACGCTTTCGAATGGGCCATCCGCCGCGCGTATGATGCGGCCAAGTATGATGTGCTCGCCCGTATTGCCGCCAGCATGGCGGAGCTGATGCCCCAGGAGCAGGGGCGCACGGCCGAGGCCGCTGCCAAGGCTATCGAGCCGGCGCCGGTCTCGCTGGATCAACCGAACTAACAGAGCAAGAAGACGGCATGACCACTTACAGCAAAATCGTTGGCACCGGCAGCTACCTGCCGGCCAAGCGCGTCACCAACCATGAGCTGGCCGCACAGCTGGCCGAGCAGGGCATCGAGACCTCGGACGAGTGGATCGTCACACGCAGCGGCATCTCCGCGCGCCACTATGCCGAGCCGGGTCAGCTTTCCAGTGATCTCGCCCTGCAAGCGGCGCAGCGCGCCCTGGAAGCGGCGGGCATGCAGGCCAATGACATCGATCTGATCATCATGGCCACCTCCACTCCGGATCACCTGGGTGGTTTCCCGAGCACCGCCTGTGTGGTCCAGCGCAAGCTGGGCATCACCAATGGTGCGCCGGCCATGGATGTGCAGGCCGTCTGCAGCGGCTTTGTCTACGCCATGTCGGTGGCGGACAGCTTCATCAAATCCGGTGCCCACAAGAACGTTCTGGTCATTGGTGCCGAAGTGTTCTCGCGCATTCTGGATTTCAAGGATCGCACCACCTGTGTGCTCTTCGGCGATGGTGCCGGTGCCGTCGTCATGAGCGCCTCGCAGGAGCCGGGCGTGCTGGCGACCAAGCTGCACGCCGATGGCAGCCACGGTCACATCCTGTGCGTGCCGGGCAGCGTCAACAACGGCGCCGTCGCTGGCAGCGCCTACCTGTACATGGATGGCCCGGCCGTCTTCAAACTGGCCGTTTCCTTGCTGGACAAGGTGGCGCGCGAAGCGCTGGAAGCGGCCAGGATGCAATCCACCGAGGTGGATTGGCTGGTGCCGCACCAGGCCAATATCCGCATCATGCAGGGCACGGCCAAGAAGATGGGGCTGCCGCTGGAAAAGATGGTCGTCACGGTGGCCGAGCACGGCAATACTTCCGCAGCCTCGATTCCCTTGGCGCTGGACCAGGCGGTGCGCGATGGCCGCATCCGGCCGGGTCATACCGTCATGATGGAAGGCGTCGGCGGTGGCTTCACCTGGGGCGCCGTGCTGGCGCGCATGTAAAGCGGGCAGGGGGCTGCTGCGGCAGTCCTTTCGTTCACTGATCTCTTCGATTTCCTGCATTTTCATCCAAATTATCTACTTCCAAGCATGACAACATTCGCTTTCGTCTTCCCGGGCCAGGGTTCGCAGGCCATCGGGATGCTCAATGGTTTCGCCGACAATGAAGTCGTCCGCCAGACCGTCGCAGAAGCTTCCGATGCCCTGCAGTTCGACCTGGGCAAGCTCATCGCTGAAGGTCCCAAGGAAGACCTGGACCTGACCACCAACACCCAGCCCGTCATGCTGACGGCTGCCGTGGCCTTCTATCGCGCCTGGCTGGCTGCAGGCGGCAAGGCACCGGCACTCGTCGCCGGCCACAGCCTGGGCGAATATTCGGCACTGGTCGCCGCCGGCGTGATCGCCTTCAAGGATGCGGTACCGCTGGTGCGCTTCCGCGCGCAAGCCATGCAGGAAGCGGTGCCGGTCGGGCAGGGTGGTATGGCCGCCATTCTCGGTCTGTCTGATGAAGACGTGCGCGCTGCCTGCGCCGAAGCGGCGCAAGGTGAAGTGGTCGAGGCCGTCAACTTCAATGCCCCCGCACAAGTCGTGATCGCCGGCCACAAGGCCGCTGTCGGCCGTGCCTGCGACGTCGCCAAGGCCAAGGGTGCCAAGCGCGCGCTGCCGCTGCCGGTGTCGGCGCCGTTCCACTCCTCGCTGCTCAAGCCGGCTTCGGACCGCCTGCAAGCCTATCTGGCCAACGTCGCCTTCGCCGCGCCGCAGATTCCGCTGATCAACAACGTCGATGTGGCCGTGGTCAACGATCCGGCTGCCATCAAGGATGCCCTGGTGCGCCAGGCGGCTGCGCCGGTACGCTGGGTCGAGACGGTGCAGAAGATGGGTGCCGACGGCGTCACGCACCTGATCGAATGCGGTCCGGGCAAGGTGCTGACCGGCCTGACCAAGCGCATCAATGGTGACCTGGTGGGTGAAGCCATCGTCGACCAGGAATCCCTGAACAAAGTATTGGAGTTGCTGAAATGAGTGCATTGAATCTGCAAGGCCAGGTCGCCCTGGTGACCGGCGCTTCGCGCGGCATCGGCCGTGCCATCGCCACCGAACTGGCCCGCCAGGGTGCCAAGGTGGTCGGTACGGCGACCTCGGAGTCGGGCGCTGCCGCCATCACCGAATACCTGGCGGCGCTGGGTCCGGAAGCCGGCCGTGGTGCGGTGCTCAATGTCAATGATGCCGAAGCCAGTGTGGCCCTGGTGGAGCAGGTGCAGAAGGAATTCGGTGCGCTCTCCATCCTGGTCAACAATGCCGGCATCACCCAGGACCAACTGGCCATGCGCATGAAGGACGAGGAGTGGGACAGCGTGATCGCCACCAACCTGACCGCCGTCGGCCGCCTTTCGCGCGCCGTGCTGCGTGGCATGATGAAGGCCCGTAGCGGCCGCATCATCAACATCACCTCGGTGGTGGGCGAGGCCGGCAATCCCGGCCAGATGAACTATGCCGCTGCCAAGGCCGGCGTGGCCGGCATGAGCCGCGCGCTGGCGCGTGAGATCGGCAGCCGCAACATCACCGTCAATTGCGTGGCGCCCGGCTTCATCGATACCGACATGACCAAGGCGCTGAACGAGCAGCAGTCCGCCGCCATCCTGCAGCAGATTCCGCTGGGACGCCTGGGTGCGGCTGAGGAGATCGCCTATGCGGTGGCCTTCCTGGCCTCGCCGCAAGCGGCCTACATCACCGGCACGACGCTCAATGTCAATGGCGGCATGTACATGGGTTAAGTAAGTCTTGGGGGCTTGATTCAAGTCCTTTTGACGACTTTTGTTTGCAGTTAAGCTGGACTTGGCACAATCTTGCCAGGAATAGTTAAAAGTAAATTTTCCGCGCGCAAACCTGCTAAAATGCGCGCACTTTTGTAACCTATCATCCCTCTGGAGGAACACTATGTCCGATATCGAACAACGCGTGAAGAAGATCGTCGCTGAGCAACTGGGCGTCGCCGAAGCCGACATCAAGAACGAATCGTCGTTCGTGGACGACCTGGGCGCCGACTCGCTGGACACCGTCGAGCTGGTCATGGCACTGGAAGATGAGTTCGAAATGGAAATCCCCGACGAACAAGCTGAAAAGATCACCACCGTGCAACAGGCGATCGACTACGCAAAGTCGCAAGTCAAGGCCTGATAAGGGCTTTGGTCAAAGTTTCAGGAGAATTGCTTGAGCCGCACTCGTGAACGTCGTGTAGTCATTACCGGCCTGGGATGCATCTCGCCTGTCGGCAACAACGTCGCCGATACGTGGAGTGCCATCAAGGAAGGCAAGTCCGGCATCGCTACCGTCACCAAGTTCGACGCAACCCCCTTCACCACGCACTTCGCCGGTGAAGTCAAGGGCTTCAATATCGAGGATTACATCCCCGCCAAGGAAGCGCGTCATATGGATACCTTCATCCACTTCGGCATGGCCGCCGGTATCCAGGCCATCCAGGACAGTGGATTGACGGTGACCGATGAGAATGCCGAGCGCATTGGCGTCATGATCGGTTCGGGCATCGGCGGCTTGCCGCTGATCGAAGAAACCCACGCCGAACTGACCAACCGTGGTCCGCGCCGCATCAGCCCCTTCTTCATTCCGGCCTCGATCATCAACATGATCTCGGGCAACTTGTCCATCAAGTTCGGTCTGAAGGGCCCCAACCTGGCGATCGTCACCGCCTGCACCACCGGCCTGCATTGCATCGGCTCTGCCGCACGCATGATCATGTACGGCGATGCGGATGTGATGGTGGCCGGCGGCGCTGAATCCAGCGTTTCGCCGCTGGGTATCGGTGGCTTCGCTTCGGCGCGCGCACTGTCGACCCGCAACGACGATCCCGCGACTGCGTCCCGCCCCTGGGACAAGGATCGCGACGGCTTCGTGCTGGGCGAGGGTGCCGGCGTGATGGTGCTCGAAGAGTACGAACACGCCAAGGCCCGTGGCGCCAAGATCTATGCAGAACTGCTCGGCTTCGGCATGAGTGGCGATGCCTACCACATGACTGCGCCCAACCTGGATGGTCCGCGCCGCTGCGTGCTCAATGCACTGCGCGATGCCGGCGTCAATCCGGATGAAGTGCAGTACCTGAACGCGCACGGTACGTCGACCCCCTTGGGCGACAAGAACGAATCCGACGCGATCAAGGCCGCATTCGGCGACCATGCTTATAAGATGGTTGTCAATTCGACCAAATCCATGACCGGTCACCTTCTGGGTGGTGCCGGTGGCCTGGAAACGGTGTTGACCGTGCTGGCAGTGCACAATCAGGTGTCGCCGCCGACGATGAACATCTTCAACCAGGATCCGGAGTGCGATCTGGATTACTGCGCCAACCAAGCGCGGGACATGAAGATCGATATTGCCGTCAAGAACTCCTTCGGGTTCGGCGGCACCAACGGTACCCTGGTCATCGGCAAGATGTAAAATGCAAGACCCGGCTTCCTTACGGAAGCCGGGTTTGTCGTTTTAATGGCGCACATTGCGCACTTTCCGCCCGGGCAACCCATGTCGATCGCAGTGTCTGCGGATATCAAACCTTCCCGCTTGCTCCTCCTGGTGACTGCCTTTGCGTCGCTGTGCGTGGCCTTGATCGGCGTAGTGCTGGTGTTTGGCCTGCCGGGTGCGTTGTCCTGGACTGCCCGCATCCTCTTGGCCATGAGCTGCATCCTGGCGGCGGCGCTGGCCATGGTGCTGGTGTTGCGCGCGCGCAAGGTGATCTGGCTGCATATTTCCGGCACCGGGCAGATTCGCGTAGTAGAGCACCTGCTGCCCTCGGCGCGCGCCAAGCCGCAGGTGATGAAAGCCGGACTGGCCCAGCTGCTGGCTGGCAGCACCATCTGGCCGGGCATGCTGTTTCTCCGCCTGCGCCTGGAAAATGGCAAGACCCGAACCATCCCCATTCTCACGGATTCCGTCTCCGAAGATACATTCCGTGCACTTTCCGTGGCGTGCCGCTGGCTGATCAGTCACAATACGGCCAAGGCAAGGATGCTGGAAAAATAAGGCTGGCAGACTTGAAAATTGCCGAGCTGGAAGCATCTGCGCGAGGCAATGACGATAAAACAACACGGCCATAAAAAACAAGGAACCCGGTTTGACGACAGAACGCGAAATAGACCAACAGCTTGTTGAGCGCGTCCAGCGTGGCGACAAGAAGGCGTTCGAGCTATTGGTAGTCAAGTATCAACGCAAGCTGATGCGCCTGGTGTCACGCCTGGTGCGCGACCAGGCCGAAGCCGAAGACGTGGTGCAGGAAGCCTTCATCAAGGCATATCGTGCGCTGCCGCAATTCCGCGGCGATTCGGCCTTCTATACCTGGCTTTACCGCATCGGCATCAACACTGCCAAGAACTATTTGGTCACCATGGGCCGCAGGGCGCCAACTTCGACAGAAGCAGATGCTGAAGAAGCTGAAACTTTTGACGACGCAGACCATCTGAGGGACATCAACACTCCAGAGTCGATGTTGGCCACCAAGCAGATTGCTCAGACGGTCAACGTGGCGATGGAGGCATTGCCGGAAGAATTACGTACTGCCATCACGTTGCGCGAGATCGAGGGGTTGAGCTACGACGAGATTGCAGATGCGATGAATTGTCCGATCGGCACCGTGCGCAGCCGTATTTTCCGCGCCCGGGAAGCAATTGCCGAGAAGTTGCGCCCACTGCTGGATACGGCGGCGGACAAGCGCTGGTAATGAGGCCACAAGCCTGTTGTTAAAAAGAAAATAATAAAGCGGGTATGGAACTAAGATATTTGCCGGGTGACTGCACATGGATACCAAAGTAACGACCAAAGAACAGATCTCAGCCCTCGCCGATGGTGAGCTGGGTTCTGAAGAAATGACCCTTGCCTTCGCGGCCCTGCGTTCTTCCAAGGACGCCCAGGACGCTTGGGAGGATTACCATCGCATCGGCGAGGTGCTGCGTTCGGAGGAGATGGATGTCTCCCTGAGTGCCGGCTTCTCGGCCAAGATGAGCGCGCTGCTCGATGCCGAACCGACCATCGTTGCCCCGCAGGCCGCAGTGGCCGAGCCGGTCAAGGCAGCCGCGGCTGCTCCGGTGGTGCAAGCTGTGGCAGCCGCCAATGGCGACCATCGCGCGAGCCGTCCAGGCCGCCTGGTGCGTTTCCTGATGCCTAGCGCCGCAGCGGCTGCTGCTGCCGTGGCTGCCGTGTTCGTGGCCATGCCGCAGCAAGCGGTGGTGACGGCGGACGCCAAAGTGGCTGCACCGGTGGCCCAGGTGGCGTCGGCTCCGGTCAATGTGCCTTCGGCCATTGCTACCGTGGCTGACACCAACGGCAATCCGCAGAACGTGAATCAACTGAGCTCGCTGGCCCAGCAGGGTGAAGTCAAGCGCGATCCGCGCATCGACGACTATCTGTTCGCTCACCAGCGCTTCTCGCCTTCCTACAGTTCGGCGCAATACGCCCGTTCCGCAGCCTTCTCCTCGGACGCAGACAAGTAAGATGCATCTGACGGGGCGTCTGTACGGCGTACTGTGCTTGCTGGCCACGTTGTTAGGGTTCTCCTTGATGCCATCCGCTAAAGCGGCGGATGGCGTTTCTACAACTGCGGCCAGTGAAGCCACCACTTCTTCCGCATTGCTGGTGCAATTGCAAAAAATGCAATCTGCTGCCCAGCGTCTCAATTACTCAGGCAGTTTCGTCTACCAGCAGGCGGCGCAGATGCGCAGCTCGCGGGTCACCCATGTGGTAGCCGGCAAGAGCGAGCTGGAAAAACTGGAGCTGCTCGATGGCAAGCCGCGCGAATTCGTGCGCGACAACGAGGATGTGGCCAGCTATGACCCCGACCAGCGCATCGTGCGCCGGGAAAAACGGGTCACGCGCGACACCTTCCCGGCCATCGTCGATGCACGCCCGGAGGACCTGGCGCGCTTCTACCGGTTGCAGTCCGATGGCGATGAACGTGTGGCCGGCCGCAGCTGCCAGGCCATCGTGCTGGCACCGCGCGACAAGCTGCGCTACGGCTACCGTTTCTGTGCCGACCAGGCCACTGGCCTGCTCTTGCGCGCGCAGACGCTGGATGGCCGCGGCGAGGTGATCGAACAGATCGCCTTTACCCAGATCGACATCGGGGGGATTGATCGTGCCCGGGTCAACCCCACTTACAAGGACACGCGCGGCTGGCGCGTCGAGAAGGCGGCCCTGGTGCCGGCCGACCTGTCGGCCTGGCAAATCACGCCGCCGCCGGGTTTCCGGAAGATCCAGCAGGTGCGGCGCGTGATTTCCGATAGTGGTGAAGCGGGTGCGGCACCGGCACAGAACCGTCCGGCTGAGCGCGAAGTCTCGCAGATCGTGTTTTCCGACGGGCTGGCGGCCATTTCGGTCTTCATCGAGCCGGGTAGCCAGGGCCGGGAAGAGGGTACGATACAACAGGGTGCCATGAACATCCTGGGCCGACGCCAGGGCGATTACTGGCTGACCGTCGTTGGAGAAGTGCCCGCCGCTGCAATCCGTCAGGTAGCCAATTCCATTGAACTGAAATCCAAATAAAAGAGACCGTTGCAATGACTCCCATGAAGAACACTCTTGCCGGCGCCTTGCTGGCCGCGTCCGTCTTTGCTGCAGCACCGGCCGTGCAGGCCGCGCCTCCCGTGGCTTCGCCCACGGTGGCAGCCCTGCCTGACTTCGCTGACATCGTCGAGCGCACCGGTCCGGCGGTGGTGAATATTCGTACTACCGAGCGCGTGCGCCAGAATGCCCAAGGGCAGGGTGGTGGCATGGATGATCCTGAAATGCAGGAATTCTTCCGCCGCTTCTTCGGTATTCCCATCCCGCGTCAGCAGCAGCCGGGTACCCCGCGCGGCAATGGCAAGCAGGGTGGCCAGGGCCAGCAGGAAGAAGTGCCGCGTGGCGTGGGCTCGGGCTTCATCATCTCGGCCGATGGTTTCATCATGACCAATGCGCACGTGGTGGATGGGGCCAGCGAGGTCTACGTGACCCTGACCGACAAACGTGAATTCAAGGCCAGGATCGTGGGTTCGGATACCCGCACCGACGTGGCCGTGCTCAAGATCGATGGCAGCAACCTGCCGCGCCTGAACATGGGCGACTCCGACAAGATCCGTGTCGGTGAGTGGGTGCTGGCCATCGGCTCGCCCTTCGGCCTGGAAAATACCGTGACCGCCGGCATCGTCTCGGCCAAGGCGCGTGACACTGGCGACTATCTGCCGCTGATCCAGACCGACGTGGCGGTCAACCCGGGCAACTCGGGTGGTCCGCTGATCAACCTCAAGGGTGAAGTGGTCGGCATCAATTCGCAGATTTACAGCCGCTCCGGCGGCTTCATGGGGATCTCCTTTGCGGTGCCCATTGATGAGGCGCTGCGAGTAGCCGACCAGCTCAAGGCCAGCGGACGCGTCACGCGCGGCCGTATCGGCGTGCAGATCGGTGAAGTGACCAAGGATGTGGCCGAATCGCTGGGCCTGGCCCGCGCGCAAGGCGCGCTGGTGCAACGCGTGGAAGCCGGTGGCCCGGCTGACAAGGCGGGCCTGGAGGCGGGCGACATCATCCTGAAATACAACGGTGCCGCCATCGAGCGACCGAGCGACCTGCCGCGCATGGTCGGTGCCACCAAGCCGGGTGCCAAGGCCACCGTCAATATCTGGCGCAAGGGCAGCGCCCGCGACGTCAGCGTGACCGTGGTCGAGCTGGAAGCCGACAAGCCCAAGCAGGCCGAGGAAAAGAAGGCCAAGCCCGACAACACCCCCAACTCCCTGGGCCTGGTGGTGAGCGACCTGAGTGATGCGCAGAAGAAGGAGCTGAAGGTCGACAACGGCGTGCTGGTGGAAAACGTCAGCGGTGCCGCTGCCGCCGCCGGCATCCGTCCGGGCGATGTCATCCAGCGCCTCAACGAGGTCGATGTCAACGACAGCAAGCAGTTCGGCCAGCTGGTGGCCAAGCTCGATGCCAAGAAGCGGGCAGCGGTGCTGGTGCGCCGTGGCGACTCTTCGCAGTTCGTGCCGCTGCGTCCGAACGGCGGCAACTGAGGCCGGGCCCTTTTTCCGTAAAATTGCCTGATACTTCAGCATGAAGGCTGCGGCTCCCTGGGGCCGCAGCCTTTTTCCTTGGTTCGCGTCGGGCTGAGGGAAGAAACTTTCATATGAGCCTATGACCACCCCTTCTTCGCCCTCAGCCGCAGGGCAAGCCTTGCACTTCATCATCTATTCGCGCAGCTACTGCCACCTGTGCGAAGACCTGCGTGACGCCTTGCGCCAAGCACTGGGCGAGATCCCGGCCGTGATCGAGATGGTCGATGTGGACGCCGATGAGGCGCTGGTGGCGCGTTACGACGAGCTGGTGCCGGTGTTGATGGGGCAGGGGCGCGATGGCCAGTGGCAGGAGTTGTGTCATTACCATCTGGATAAGGCGCGCCTGCAGACGTTTGTTGTTGAAATGAAATAAGTTGTGTTGTCGCAGCCAGGTCCGGCTGCGCGGCCTGGCACCGGAAAGTCGGGCTTGTCCCTGTGAATTCCGGTAAAATGCCGGGTCGAATAAGCTGTTGCAAAGGCGCTCGGCTGGGCAAAGCCCGCTACAGAGCGCCTTTTTTCATCGTTTCCAGTCTGTTAATGAACAATATCCGTAATTTCTCGATCATCGCCCACATCGATCACGGCAAGTCCACGCTCGCCGACCGCATCATCCAGTTGTGCGGGGGCTTGTCCAACCGCGAGATGGAAGCCCAGGTACTGGATTCGATGGATATCGAGCGCGAGCGCGGCATCACCATCAAGGCCCAGACCGCCGCCCTGGCCTACAAGGCCAAGGATGGCCAGATCTACAATCTCAACCTGATCGACACCCCGGGGCACGTCGACTTCAGCTATGAAGTCTCGCGCTCGCTGTCGGCCTGCGAAGGCGCGCTGCTGGTGGTCGATGCCTCCCAAGGCGTGGAAGCGCAGACGGTGGCCAACTGCTACACCGCCCTGGACCTGGGCGTGGAAGTGGTGCCGGTCTTGAACAAGATCGACCTGCCCTCCGCTGATCCGGACAACGCCAAGAGCGAGATCGAGGACGTGATCGGCATCGACGCCTCCGACGCCACTCCCTGCTCGGCCAAGACCGGCCTGGGCGTGGAAGACGTGCTTGAAGCCATCGTGGCCAAGGTGCCGGCCCCCAAGGGCGACCCGGATGCACCGCTGCAGGCGCTGATCATCGATTCCTGGTTCGACAACTACGTCGGCGTGGTCATGCTGGTGCGCATCGTCAATGGCACCTTGCGTCCCAAGGACAAGATCCTGCTGATGGCCACCGAGACCCAGTACCTGACCGAAAGCATTGGCGTGTTCACGCCCAAGTCGCAATCGCGCGACTCCCTGACGGCAGGGCAGGTCGGTTTCGTCATCGCCGGCATCAAGGAACTGAAGTCCGCGCGCGTGGGTGACACCATCACCCTGGCCGGCAAGCCGGCCCCGGCGCCGCTGCCCGGCTTCAAGGAAGTGCAGCCGCAGGTGTTTGCGGGCCTGTTCCCGGTGGAAGCCAACCAGTACGACGCCCTGCGCGACTCGCTGGAAAAATTGAAGCTCAATGACGCCGCCCTGATGTATGAGCCGGAAGTTTCGCAGGCGCTGGGCTTCGGCTTCCGCTGCGGCTTCCTGGGCCTGCTGCACATGGAAATCGTGCAGGAACGCCTGGAGCGCGAGTTCGACATGGACCTCATCACCACCGCGCCGACGGTGGTGTACGAAGTGCAGCAGCGCGACGGCACCCTGCTGATGGTGGACAACCCGTCGAAGATGCCGGAAGTGTCCAAGATCGAGGAAATCCGTGAACCCATCGTCACCGTCAACCTGTACATGCCGCAGGAATACGTGGGTTCGGTCATCACCCTGTGCACGCAGAAGCGCGGCATCCAGATGAACATGAGCTATCACGGCAAGCAGGTGCAGCTGACCTATGAAATGCCGATGGCCGAAATCGTGCTGGACTTCTTCGATCGCCTCAAGTCCACCTCGCGCGGCTATGCCTCCATGGACTATGAGTTCAAGGAATATCGCGCGGCAGATGTGGTCAAGGTCGACATGCTGATCAACAGCGAAAAGGTCGATGCGCTGGCCATCATCGTGCACCGTGCCGCGGCGCAGATCCGCGGTCGCCAGGTGGCGGCCAAGATGCGCGAACTGATCCCGCGCCAGATGTTCGATGTGGCGATCCAGGCGGCTATCGGTGCCACCATCATTTCGCGTGAAAACGTCAAGGCCATGCGCAAGAACGTGCTGGCCAAGTGCTACGGCGGCGACATCTCCCGCAAGCGCAAGCTGCTCGAAAAGCAGAAGGCCGGCAAGAAACGCATGAAGCAGGTGGGCTCGGTCGAAATTCCGCAGGAAGCATTCCTGGCAATCTTACAAGTGGACGATAAATAACATGCAGGCTTTGTTGGGCAACTTCGCACTCATTCTGTTCGTGCTGATGCTGGTGACCGGCGTGATCTGGTTCGCCGACACCTTCTTCCTCTCCAAGCAGCGCCGCGCTCGCGCCGACGCCGCCCTGGCCGAGTTCGACGCCGCTGTCGCGCGCGACCAGGCGCAAGGCGTCAAGCGTGACGGTACCGTCGCCACCGCCCGTGCCGACCTGCAGGCGCGCCACCTGAAGCAGCCGGCCTGGATCGAATATTCCGGCAGCTTCTTCCCGGTAATCGCGCTGGTGTTCTGCCTGCGCTCCTTCCTGTATGAACCGTTCAAGATCCCGTCCAGCTCGATGGTGCCGACGCTGCTGGTGGGCGACCTGATCCTGGTGAACAAATTCACCTACGGTATCCGCCTGCCCATCATCAACAAGAAGATCATCGAAGTGAACCAGCCGCAGCGCGGCGACGTCATGGTCTTCAAGTACCCAAAGGACATGTCGGTGGACTACATCAAGCGCGTGGTGGGTGTGCCTGGTGATAAAATAGTCTATAAAAACAAGCGCTTAACGGTTAATGGTGAACAAATTTCTTACAAAGCGCTGCCGGATTATCTGGATGACGAAAATCTGACGTACTATAAGCAATGGCAGGAAAACCTGACCGGCGTGGAGCACAAGATTCTCACTGATGAGCGTGCTCCCAACTTCGTGCCCAATCCCGATGCCTTCCCGCATCATGAGCTGTGCACCTACAACGCCGAAGGTTTCGCCTGCACGGTGCCGCCGGGTGAATATTTCATGATGGGCGACAACCGGGACAACAGCCTCGACAGTCGCTACTGGGGCTTTGTGCCGGACCAGAACATCGTCGGCAAGGCCTTCTTTGTCTGGATGAACCTGGGCGATATCAAGCGGATCGGCAGCTTCCACTAAGAGCGCGCCGCATCCTGGTCCAGCAGCTTGCGCAGTTTCTGCAGTTTCCAATTGGCAACTTTGCATTGTGGAGGCAGACCCGGAGCAGTTTTCAGCTTTGCTTTGAACCGATCCCGCTGACTGGTCAGGCTGGTAATCCCCGATCCACGCGCCACTGCGCGTATCGGGGCGGCAGACTGAATGACGGATGAAAAAATGGATCCTCAACTCTTGCAACAACGGCTAGGCCACCCATTCAAGGATGCTTCGCTCCTGCAGCAGGCCTTGACCCACCGTAGCCATAGCGCCTTGCATAACGAGCGGCTGGAATTCCTCGGCGATTCGGTGCTGAACTGCGTGGTGGCCTCGCTGCTCTTCGAACGCTACGACAAGATCGACGAAGGCGACCTCTCGCGCCTGCGCGCCAACCTGGTCAAGCAGCAATCCCTGTATGAAATCGCCCAGCGGCTGGAGCTCTCGCAGTTCCTGCGCCTGGGTGAAGGCGAACTCAAATCCGGCGGCTTCCGCCGTCCCTCGATCCTGGCCGATACGCTGGAGGCGCTCTTTGGCGCGATCTTCCTGGATTCCGGTTTCGAGGCAGCGCGTGCGGTGATTCGCTCGCTCTATGTCCCGGTACTGGAACACGTCGATCCCAAGACCCTGGGCAAGGATGCCAAGACCCTGCTGCAGGAGTTTTTGCAGGGCAAGAAGATCCCGCTGCCGCAGTACAACGTCATCGCCACCCATGGTGCGGCCCACAGTCAGGAATTCGAGATCGAATGCCTGGTGCCCAAGCTGGACATCCAGGTCTTCGGCACCGGCGGCAGCCGCCGCGCTGGCGAGCAGGCCGCCGCCAAGCTGGCCCTGGAAGCGGTGCAGCTGGCACTGGCCAAGACCCCGTCTGCCGGCCGCAAGCCGCGTGCCCGCACCACCCAGCTGAAACTGGCCGGCATCGCCACCATCCAGCCGGACGCCCCCGAGCACGATGCGGGCAAGGGCAATCGTCCCGACGCCTCAACGGCCAATGGCAGCAAGCCTGCCAAGCCAGCCAAGGAGCTGAAGGAACCCAAGGAACAGAAGGGCGCGCCAGTTGCGGCGCGCAACGAAGGCAAGACCACCGGCGACCGCACTGAAACGGCCGCAGCAGAACCCATTTCGGCGGCTTCATCCGCCTCGCAATCCAGAACAGCATGACAGATTCCCCCATGGCCGACGACGCATCGGCGCAGACCCCCGAGAGCGATTACCGTTGCGGCTACATCGCCATCGTCGGTCGTCCCAACGTTGGCAAGTCGACCCTCATGAACGTGCTGGTCGGCGCCAAGGTCAGCATCACTTCGCGCAAGGCCCAGACCACGCGCCACCGCATCACCGGCATCCAGACCATCGAGAACACCCAGTATGTCTACGTCGACACGCCGGGTTTCCAGACGCGTCACAGCAATGCCCTGAACAAGACCCTGAACCGCACCGTCACCAATACCCTGACGGCGTCCGACGTGATCCTGTTCGTGATCGAAGCCGGTACCTTCGGCCCGGCCGACAAGCAGGTGCTTGATCTTCTGCCGGCCAACGTGCCCTGCATCCTGGTGTTGAACAAGGCCGACCGCAACAAGGACAAGACCACGCTCATGCCCTTCGCCCGCGAAGTGGCTTCGCACCATGATTTCGCCGCCGTGGTGCCGGTCTCGGCCAAGCAGCGCTTCCAGCTCGATCGCCTGCAGGAAGAAGTGCGCAAGCTGCTGCCGCAGAATCCGCCGATGTTCGACGAAGACGACATCACCGACCGCAGCGAGAAATTCCTGGCCTCCGAAATCGTGCGCGAGAAGGTGTTCCGCTTCGTCGGTGAAGAATTGCCCTATACCAGCACGGTCCTGATCGAAAAGTTCGAGCAGGAAGGCAACCTGCGCCGCATCTTCGCGGCCATCCTGGTCGAACGCGACACCCACAAGGCCATGGTGATCGGCCAGAAGGGCGCGCGCCTGAAGGAAATTTCCACACAGGCGCGCCTGGACATGGAGCGCCTCTTCGGTGGTCCGGTCTACCTGGAGATCTGGGTCAAGGTCAAATCGGGCTGGGCCGACAACGAAGCCGGCCTGCGCGCCTACGGCTACGAGTGAGCCCACGTGCGGCCTTCTGCGGGCTGCGCGCAATCCCTGCATAATCATGGCATTACGCCGCGCCCCAACGACGTGGCTTCACGCATTCAGGACGGATATCCATGACCACCATGCTCAACGAACCCCAGCTCGACGGCCAGGTAGCTGATCCGGCCGCGCCGGTCGCGCCCCAGGCACCGGCCAAGGCCCCGGCGCGCAAGCCGGCCGCGCCCCGTGCGCGCAGCCGCGCGGTGCCGGAGAAGGAGCACAAGGTCCTGGCGCAGCCGGGCTTCGTGCTGCACAGCTATCCCTACAAGGAAACCAGCCTGATCATCGACGTGTTCTCGCGCGATCACGGCCGTATCGCCTTGGTGGCCAAGGGGGCCAAGCGTCCGCATTCCAAACTGCGTGGAGCCTTGCAGACCTTCCAGCCGCTCTCGCTGTCGTGGAGCGGCAAGTCCGAAGTGCGCACGCTGACCGATGCCGAATGGGTAGGCGGTCTGCTGCCGCTGGAAAAATCAGCGCTGCTGTGCGGTTTCTACCTCAATGAATTGCTGGTCAAGCTGCTGGCGCGCGAAGATGCGCACCCGGCGCTGTTCGACCATTACGTGGCCACCCTCAACAAGCTGGCCCATGGCGAAAATGCTCCCATCGTGCTGCGCCAGTTCGAACGCATCCTGTTGAAGCAAACCGGCGTGGCCGGCAACTGGAGCCATTGTGTGGCCAGCGGCAAGACCGTGCAGCCCGATGGCATCTACGTCGTCGATCCGGAGCAGGGCACGCGTCCTGAACGCATTTCCGATCGCGCCCCCAAGGTCTCCGGCAAGACGCTGCTGGACATGGAACGCGAAGACTACAGCGACCCCACCACGCAATTGCAGAGCAAGTTCCTGATGCGCTACCTGCTGTCGCATCACCTGGGCGGTGCGCAGCTGAACACGCGTCAGATCCTGATCGACTTGATGCAACTGTGATGGCGCGGCGGCCCGCTTGCCGCCGGCCAGAACATGCTGCCACTTGATCCCGTCTGTTCCCGCGTGCGATCCCGAGCCGCTACAATCCAGAACTGGCTGCACGGTTCTTCACGTGCAGCTTTGAGCACATCCCGACATCATTCCAACGAAGCTTCCTGACACCATGAGTTTCCTGCAGCCTGCCGGCCCGGTCATCGACCTGGGCATCAACATCGATCACGTCGCCACCTTGCGCAATGCGCGCGGCACCCGTTATCCCGATCCCATCCGCGCCGCGCTGGAAGCCGAGGAAGCCGGTGCCGATGCGATCACCTTGCACCTGCGTGAAGACCGCCGCCACATCCGCGATGAAGACGTCAAGGCCATCCGCCCGCTGCTGCAGACGCGCATGAATCTGGAAGCCGCCGTCACCAAAGAAATGATCGATTTCGCCTGTGGCATCCAGCCGCAGGATGTCTGCCTGGTGCCGGAGAAGCGTACCGAAGTCACCACCGAAGGCGGCCTGGACGTGCGCGGCCATTTTGCCGACGTGCAGGCGGCGATCCGCCAGTTGCAGCAGGAGAGCATTCGCGTCTCTTTGTTCATTGATCCGGATGTCGAGCAGATCCAGGCCGCCGCAGAATCGGGCGCCCCCGTCATCGAGCTTCATACCGGCCGTTATGCCGATGCCACCAGCGAGCGTGAACAGCAGGAAGAGCTGGAGCGCATCCGCATCGCCGTGCAGGCTGGCGTCAAGCTCGGCCTGAAGGTCAATGCCGGCCACGGGCTGCATTACACCAACGTCCAGGCCATCGCCGCCATTCCCGAGATCGCTGAGCTGAACATCGGCCACGCCGTGGTTGCCCATGCGGTCTTTGCCGGCTGGCGCAATGCGGTCTCCGAGATGAAGGCCATCATGGTCAAGGCCCGCCTGAACGCCCTGAAGGCCAAGGCTTGAGGCGCGCCGCATGATTTACGGCATCGGTACCGACATCCTCCAGATCTCGCGCCTGGAGGCGACCCTGGGACGTCACGGCGACCGCTTCGCCGCCAAGATCCTGGGCCCGCAGGAAATGGAAAAATACCTGCGCCGCAAAGCCAAGGTGGAAGCGCGCGGCGTGCGCTTCCTGGCCACCCGCTTCGCCGCCAAGGAAGCCTTTTCCAAGGCCATCGGCATGGGCATGCGCATGCCCATGACCTGGCGTGCGATGCAGGTCCTCAACGCGCCCAGCGGCAAGCCGGTGGTGGTCTGCAGCGGCGCCTTGCAAGAATGGATGGAAGAGCAGGGTCTGAGCGCCCAGGTTTCCGTCACCGACGAAGTGGAATACGCCGTCGCCTTTGTCATCGTGGAGAAGTCATGAATCAAGCCGTCAAGCCGCTCGGTCCGGTGATGCTGGACGTGGTCGGCACCACGCTGGACGCCGCCGATATCGCGCGCCTCCAGCACCCGCTGACGGGCGGGGTCATCCTGTTTGCCCGCAACTATGAAAGCCGCGCACAGCTGCTTGCGCTGACCGCTGCCATTCGTCAGGCGCGTCCCGGCATCCTGATCGCCGTGGACCACGAAGGCGGCCGCGTGCAGCGTTTCCGCACCGATGGTTTTACGCGTCTGCCGGCCATGGGCCAGCTCGGCCAGCTCTGGGATCGCGACGTGCTGCAAGCCACCAAGGTGGCCACGGCCACCGGCTTCGTGCTGGCCGCCGAACTGCGCGCCTGTGGCATCGACCTGTCGTTCACCCCGGTGCTGGATCTGGATTACGGTGTCTCCAGCGTCATCGGCGACCGTTCCTTCCATCGCGATCCGCGCGTGGTCACGCTCATGGCCAAGAGCCTCAATCACGGCCTGGCGCTGGCAGGCATGGCCAATTGCGGCAAGCATTTCCCCGGCCATGGTTTCGTCACGGCCGACTCTCACGTGGCCATTCCGGTCGATGAACGCGGCCTCGATGAGATCCTCGGCGATGATGCCACCCCTTATGACTGGCTGGGCATGAGCCTGGCCGCCGTGATGCCGGCGCACGTCATCTACCCCAAGGTGGATGCGCAACCGGCCGGTTTCTCCAAGGTCTGGCTGTCGATGCTGCGCGAGCGCTTCGGCTTCCAGGGGGTGATCTTCAGTGACGACCTCAGCATGCACGGTGCCAGTGTCGCCGGTGGTCCGCTGCAAGCCGCACAGGCGGCGCTGGATGCGGGCTGCGATGTGGCGCTGATCTGCAACTCGCCGGACAAGGCCGATGCCATCCTCGCCGGTCTGCAGGGCGGCACCGACGCCGCCTCTGCCGCGCGCCGCGCGACCTTGCTGCCCTGTGGCGAGGCGCTGGCCTGGGATGCGCTGCAAGCCGATCCGCGCTACCTGGCCGCACGCGCGCTGCTGCAGTCGCTGTAAGTTTTTTGCTTTCGCTCATGTCCGAGATCCCAGTACCCCCGCTCCCCGACCCGCGTGAAGTCGTGCTGGAGACGGTTGCCCGGCTGCCGCACCTGCCGGGTGTCTATCGCTACTTCGACGCTGAAGACAACGTGCTCTACGTGGGCAAGGCGCGTGACCTCAAGAAGCGCGTTTCCAGCTATTTCCAGAAGACCCTGACCAGCCCGCGCATCGCCATGATGGTCGAGCGCATCGCGCGCCTGGAAACCACGGTCACCCGCAGCGAGGCCGAAGCGCTGCTGCTGGAAAACAATCTCATCAAGACGCTGCGTCCGCGCTTCAACATCCTCTTTCGCGACGACAAGTCCTATCCCTACCTGAAGATCACCGGCCACGCCTTTCCGCGCATGGCCTACTATCGCGGTGCGGTGGACAAGCGCAGCCAGTATTTCGGCCCGTTCCCCAATGCAGGGGCCGTGAAGGAATCGATTCAGATCCTGCAGAAGGTGTTCCTGCTGCGCACCTGCGAAGACACCGTCTTCACCAACCGCACGCGGCCCTGCCTGCTGCACCAGATCCACCGCTGCAGCGGTCCCTGCGTGAATCTGGTCAGCCGCGAGGATTACGCGCTCGACGTGGAGAATGCCTCCAAATTCCTGCGCGGCCGCCAGAGCGAAGTGATGGAAGCGCTGGAGCAGAAGATGCACGCCTTCGCCGCCGACCTGAAGTTCGAACAGGCCGCTGCCGTGCGCGACCAGATCGGTTCGCTCTCCAGCGTGCTGCACCAGCAGAGCATGGAGACGGTCAGCGATGCCGACATCGACATCATCGCCGTGACGGTGCAGGGCGGACGTGCCTGCGTGAATCTGGCGATGGTGCGCGGCGGCCGCCATCTCGGAGATCGCGCCTATTTCCCCACGCATGTGGATGATGCGATGGATACCGCCGAGGAGAGCATCGAGGTTGAAGTGCTCAAGGCCTTCCTGGCCCAGCACTACATCGACAAGTTCATTCCCGGCTCGGTCATCGTGGGTACCGAGTTCGATGATCCGGCGCTGATGATGGCCTTGATGGAGCAGTGCGGCCACCGCATCACGCTGACCTTCCAGCCGCAGGGCCAACGCCGCCAGTGGCTGGAAATGGCCGCCAAGGGGGCCGAGATCGCACTGGCGCGCCTGCTGTCCGAGCAGGGCTCGCAACAGGCCCGCACGCGTGCACTGGCTGAAGTGCTGGAGCTGGAACGTGAAGATCTGGACGAACTGCGCGCCGAATGCTTCGACATCAGCCACACGCAAGGTGAAGCCACGCAAGCCTCGTGCGTCGTGTTCCATCACCATGCGATGCAGAACGGTGAATATCGCCGCTACAACATCAACGACATCACGCCCGGCGATGACTATGCCGCCATGCGCCAGGTACTTACGCGCCGCTACGAAAAGGTGGCCAATGGCGAAGGCGTGATGCCGGATATCGTCCTCATCGACGGCGGCAAAGGCCAGGTCGAGATGGCGCGTCAGGTGCTGACCGAACTGGGTCTGGACATCAGTCTCATCGTCGGCGTAGCCAAGGGGGAAGGGCGCAAGGTCGGCCTGGAAACCCTGGTCTTCGCCGATGGCCGCGCCCCCAAGGAGCTGGGCAAGGAATCGGCTGCACTGATGCTGATCGCCCAGATCCGCGACGAAGCGCACCGCTTCGCCATCACCGGCATGCGCGCCAAGCGCGCCAAGGCACGCCAGACCTCGCGCCTGGAAGAGATAGAGGGCATCGGTGCCAAGCGCCGCCAGCGCCTGCTGGTGCGCTTCGGTGGCCTGCGCGGGGTGGTCGATGCCAGCGTGGATGACCTGGCTTCCGTGGAAGGCATCTCGCGCCAGCTGGCTGAAGAAATCTATCGCCAGTTGCATTGAGTTCTTCGCCTCTGCTGACCCGTTGCTGCGCGTGCCGACGTAAAGGCGGGCGCAGCAGGGGGCGACTCTGCTACTATTCGGTAAATTTTTTTTCGTGTACGCCGCTCCAACCCTCCAAGACGTATGCCTTTCAATATTCCGATTCTGCTGACCTGGTTGCGGGTGGCGCTCATTCCTCTGGTCGTCGGGGTCTACTACCTCCCTGAGATTGGCCTGAACCGCTACGAGCAAGGCATCGCCGCCACGGCCGTGTTCATCGTCGCGGCCGCCACCGACTGGTTCGATGGCTTCCTGGCGCGCCGCTGGAACCAGACCTCCGCCTTTGGCGCCTTCCTCGACCCGGTGGCCGACAAGCTCATGGTCACCGGCGCCTTGCTGGTGCTGGTGCATCTGGACCGCGTGCATCCGGTGATCGCCTTCATCATCATCGGCCGCGAGATCGCCATCTCGGCGCTGCGCGAATGGATGGCCCAGATCGGCGCCTCCAAGTCGGTGGCGGTCAGTTCGCTGGGCAAGATCAAGACCACCGCACAGATGATCGCCATCCCCATGCTGCTGTACTACGACAGCCTGTTCGGCTTCATCGATACGCGACTGTGGGGCAGCCTGCTGCTGCTGGTGGCAGCGGTGCTGACGGTATGGTCGATGCTGTACTACCTGCGCAGGGCGATGCCGATGATCAGGGAAGCCGATGCCGGGAACAGAAAAAAATAATTAAATAATTAAGATCGATAGTTGACAAATACCAACGCTGCCTTATAATAGCGTTCTGTTTTCGATGCGGGAGTAGCTCAGTTGGTAGAGCGATACCTTGCCAAGGTATAGGTCGAGAGTTCGAGACTCTTCTCCCGCTCCAAGTTACTTGGAAAAAAGGAAGCCTGAACAAGCTTCCTTTTTTTATTGTGATAGGTGAGCGAGCATTGAAAGTTTGGCTGCGGCGCAAGTCGAAAAAAGTCAAAAAAGATGTTTGCAAACAACACGTGTTTTAGGTAGTATGCGTGTCCCCAAGGCGGGGTAGCAAAGTGGTTATGCAGCGGCCTGCAAAGCCGTCTACGCCGGTTCGATCCCGACCCCCGCCTCCAAAACGCTCCATGCGGGAGTAGCTCAGTTGGTAGAGCGATACCTTGCCAAGGTATAGGTCGAGAGTTCGAGACTCTTCTCCCGCTCCAGATTCAAGGCAGGCAGCTTCGGCTTCCTGTGGCAGTAAAGTGGTGGTTCCCATGCGGGAGTAGCTCAGTTGGTAGAGCGATACCTTGCCAAGGTATAGGTCGAGAGTTCGAGACTCTTCTCCCGCTCCAGTTTCAAACCAGGCAGCTTCGGCAGCCTGTGGCAGTAGATGTAAAAGTCCCATGCGGGAGTAGCTCAGTTGGTAGAGCGATACCTTGCCAAGGTATAGGTCGAGAGTTCGAGACTCTTCTCCCGCTCCAAATTGAAAGAGGAAGCCTTCGGGCTTCCTCTTTTCATTTCTGCGCCGCATTTCCTGCTTTTCCTGCAGGCAAGCCGGCCATTCCTCCCGTCTGCTGCATATTGTTTACGCGCCTGTTTTTAGTCTCACCGTGCCGCCGTTTCGGCCCAGGCGGGACGATGCGTCTCTCCTGGCGCGGCCAGCGTGGTATTTCGGTATACGCAGCATTGGCAAAAATCAAAAATGTCGGCTATAGGCGATTGCCTGATTGCCACGGCCATGTTTCCCCACTACATTGCTGAGTCAGGCTTTTCGCCTGTCACCATCATTTGCATCCGGGGGAGGGGGCATGGACAATTTTCAGAAAGAGATTGACGAAAGAACCAATCTCACCGCATCCAACAAGTTCGAGCTGCTGTTGTTCCGTCTGGGGGCGGATCCACATGGCGAGCGCTCCGAGCTGTTTGGCATCAACGTCTTCAAGATCCGCGAAATCGTGCCCATGCCGCCTGTGACCAAGGCGGCCGGTACGCAATCGCCGATGCTGGGCATGGTCAACATCCGCGGCCAGATCATTTCGGTGATCGACTTGCCGGCCGTGGTGGGCTGTGTGCCCAAGACCGGCCTCAACATCCTGCTGGTCACCGAATACGCGCGCAGCACGCAGGCCTTTGCGGTCGAGTCGGTGGACGAGATCGTGCGCCTGGAATGGAGCCAGGTCCTGTCGGCGGAAACCAGCAGTGGTGGCGCATTCGTCACCAGCATCGCGCGCCTCGACCAGGACAAGGACACCAGCCGCCTGGCCCAGGTGCTGGACGTGGAGCAGATCCTGCACGAGATCATGCCCAGCGACCGCAACATGAAAATGGAAAACCTGGAAAAGAGCGCCGGCCATGGCATGCGCCCCGGTGCGGTGGCCATTGCCGCCGACGATTCCAAGGTGGCCCGTTCGCTCATCGAGCAGGGCTTGCGCGCCATGGAGATTCCCTTCGAGATGCATGTCACCGGCAAGGATGCCTGGGACAAGATCCAGAAACTGGCCAAGGAAGCACGCGCCGAGGGCAAGCCGATTTCCGACAAGATCTCCTTCGTGCTGACCGACCTCGAAATGCCGGAAATGGATGGTTTTACGCTCACCCGCAACATCAAGCGCGAGGATTTCCTGAAGAACATCCCGGTCATCATCCACTCCTCGCTGTCCGGCTCGGCCAACGAGGACCACGTCAAGAGCGTGGGCGGGGATGCCTACGTTGCCAAGTTCGAAGCCAATGAACTGGCCTCGACCATCTTCGGCGTGCTCGACCGCGCTGCAGCCAAGGCCTGAGGTACTACACACGCTGCACGCATCATCAAGGGAGCCTCCGGGCTCCCTTTCTTTTTGTTCTCGCCGTTATCTGTCCTGCCGCAGCCAGCGGCGATCTCGTATACTGGCGCTCCCTTGATCCTGCCGCAGTCAGCGGCGCAGAGCCTTTCCTCATGCAGATTCCCGCCATTGCCTCCCCGTTCGATGCCAGCCTGGCCGCCCGGCTGGAAGCGCGCATCAATGACAAGACCAAGCCTCTCGGCAGCCTGGGTGCACTGGAACGCCTGGCGCGCCAGATCGGCCTGATCCAGGGCAGCGACCATCCGGTGCTGCGCCAGAGTGCCATCGTGGTCTGTGCCGGGGACCATGGCGTCACTGCCGAGGGCGTCTCGGCCTACCCGCAAAGCGTGACCTGGCAGATGGTGGAGAACTTCCTGGCCGGAGGTGCCGCGATCAACATCTTCGCGCGCCAGAATGAATGTGCGCTGTATATCGTCGATACCGGCGTCAATCACGATTTCGGCCCGCGCGATGGCCTGCTGGACCGCAAGATCGCCCCCGGTACCGCCAACTTCTGCCAAGGCCCGGCGATGACGGCGCAGCAATGCCAGGCTGCGCTGCAGGCCGGGTTCCAGTTCGCTGAATCGTTGCAGGCCGATGTACTGGGCTTTGGTGAAATGGGGATCGGCAATACCACTGCCGCCGCCGCATTGATGGCCGCCTTTACGGGCGTGCCGGTGCAAGAGTGCGTCGGGGCCGGCACCGGCCTCGATGCCCAAGGCGTCGCCCGCAAGGCCGATGCGGTGACGCGTGCGCTGCGCCTGCATGCGCAAGCGAGCGCACCGTTGGAGCGACTGGCGGCCCTGGGCGGCTTCGAGATCGCCTTCATGACGGGGGCCATGCTCGGTGCGGCACAGCGCCGCAAGGTAATACTGATCGATGGCTTCATCGTCACCTCGGCGCTGCTGGTGGCAGCCGCCTTGCAGCCGGCCGTGCTGGAGTACTGCGTGTTCTCGCATTGCTCGGATGAGGCCGGCCATCGCCGCATGCTGCAGTACCTGGGTGCGACGCCCCTGATGCAGCTGGACCTGCGCCTGGGCGAGGGCACCGGTGCCGCACTGGCCTTGCCGCTGCTGCGTGCGGCGATCAATTTCCTGGAACGCATGGCGACCTTCTCCTCGGCCAGCGTCAGCGAAAAGCATGTCTGAAAAAGACTTCACATCACCGCCATCACCCCGCAGCGACGGTCCGCTGTACCAGCTGCGCCTGTTCTTCACGGCGCTGCAATTCTTCACACGGCTTCCTATCCCGCGCTGGGTGGGCTTCCAGCCGCACTGGCTGCAACATGCCACGCGCTATTTCCCGCTGGTCGGCTGGATAGTGGCCTGGGCCTGCGCCCTGGTCTACCTGCTGGCCGTGCAGTTCTGGCCGCAGATGGTGGCGGTGCTGCTGTCCACTGCAGTCGGGATCTGGCTCACCGGCGCCTTTCATGAGGATGGTTTTGCCGATGTCTGCGATGGCCTCGGTGGCGCAGTCAGCCGAGAACGTGCGCTGGAGATCATGCGGG
Organism: Herbaspirillum sp. Her4; assembly: GCF_057961335.1. Taxonomy (NCBI): domain Bacteria; kingdom Pseudomonadati; phylum Pseudomonadota; class Betaproteobacteria; order Burkholderiales; family Oxalobacteraceae; genus Herbaspirillum; species Herbaspirillum sp. Her4. The sequence continues at coordinate 3,327,751 of NZ_CM176330.1, forward strand.
ATTCGCGCCTGGGCAGTTATGGCGTGATCGGTATCGTCGCGCTGTTGCTGACCAAACTGGCGGCCTTGCAGGCGCTGCTGCCGTTGCAGGTGCTGGCCGTGCTGGGGATGGCGCATCCGCTGTCGCGCTGGCTGGCCACTTGTCTCATCTGGCGCATGGAATACGTGCGCGAAGAGGGCAAGGCCAAGCCGCTGGCGCAGCAGATGGGGCAGGGCGAATTCCTGCTGGCGACCTTGTTTGCGGTGCTGCCGGTGATCGGGGTGATCGCGCTGGGCATGATGTCCTGGCAGCGCATTGCCGCCGGCGTGGTGCTGGCAGCCGTGGCGACGCTCTGGCTGGCCGCGCGGTTCCGGCGTCGCCTCGGCGGCTATACCGGGGATTGCCTCGGTGCGGTCCAGCAGTTGAGCGAGACCGCCTTTTATCTCGGTGCGCTTGCCTCGCTGCCGTCCTGGTGGAATCCCTGAGCCATGCTGTTGCAGTTGATTCGCCATCCCCAGCCGCTGGTGGACAAGAGCACCTGTTACGGACGCAGCGATATCGCGGTCGCGCCCGAGATGCTGGCGCAGAGCGTGGCGCAACTATTGCCCCAGTTGCAGGCGCTGCCGCCTGATTGGCCGCTGGTGAGCAGTCCGCTGCAGCGCTGCGCGCAGCTGGCGCAGTCCCTTGCGCAGGCCATGCATCGACCCGCACCGGACGTGGATCCGCGGCTGCAGGAAATGGATTTCGGAAAGTGGGAGCTGCGCCCCTGGGATGACATCCCCTGGGCCGAGGTCGAGGCCTGGAATGCCGATCTTGTGCATTACGCACCCGGCGGCGGCGAGACATTGACCGAGGTGGCAAGCCGCATGTGGCAAGCCTTCAACGACCTGCTGGCCACGCCCGCCGAAGGCGTCATCGTGATTTGTCATGCCGGTACCATCCGCATGCTGCACGCCTGCGCCGCATGGCGTGCAGGGCAGGGGGAGACTGCCCGGCCCGATGCCGCAGCCCTCAGTGACATCGCCCTGCGTGCCGCAGCCCATCGCGCCGAGATCCCCCATGCCCGCCTGCTCGCACTGGACGTCTCCGTCAGTCCGAAGCGCTAGCCTGCCCCGCGCGACTCCACCGCAAATTTGATCAGTTCAGCCTGGCCATCGATATTGAGCTTGCGCTTGATGTTGAGCCGATGGGTTTCCACCGTGCGTACGCTCAGGTCCAGTTCGCGGGCAATCTGCTTGTTGGATTCGCCATTGGCGATGTGCTGCAGCACTTCGCGTTCACGCTGCGTGAGCAACTCGCGCACCGGCAGCGGCTGGGTCAGCTGGCGCGCCAGTGCGGCGCTGTAGTAGATCCCGCCCGAACGCACCGTTTCGATGGCATGCACGATGTCCTGGCTGGGTGCGTCCTTGAGCACATAGCCGCGCGCACCGGCCTGGATCGATTGCATCACGTATTCGGCCTTGTCATGCATGCTCAGGATCAGCACCGCAATCTCCGGATGCAGCGCATGAAAGCGCGCCGTCAGCTCGATGCCGTTGATGCCGCGCATGTTGATGTCCATCAGCGTGAGATCGATTGGATGGCGGGCAGCGGCGGCCAATGCTTCCTCCGCATTGCCGGCCTCGGCCACCACTTCCAGTCCGGGCACGGTTTCCAGTCGTGCGCGCAAGCCGTCGCGCACCAGCGGATGATCGTCGATGAGCATGATGCGCGTCGTGGCAGGGGCGATGGGCGGGGCGGTATCAGACATGGGGTGAAGGCAAAAGAGAAGAGCGGGGAATGATGGCGCTGATGCTGGTGCCGGCAGCCGACGAATCGATGCCCAGTTCGCCACCTACGGCTTCCATGCGCTCGCGCATGTTGCGCAGGCCGATACCATGGCGCGAATGATCGTCGACTTGGCCGGGATCGAAGCCGCTGCCGTTGTCCTGCACCTGCAGCATCAGCAGGTTGTGGCCGTCATAGAGACGCATGCTGATCTGGCTGGCGTTGGCATGACGCGCGATGTTGGTCAGCGCTTCTTGCGCCACGCGGAACAGCACGGTGTTGACCACGTCCGGGAGCGCAGCGCCGTCCTCACGCTGGCGCTCGTGCTCGAAGACGATCTGTGTCTGCGGGCTGCTTTCGCGCCACTCACCGCACAGGTGTTCCAGTGCCGCCGCCAGTCCGAGATCATCGAGGATGGCCGGCCGCAAATCATGCGAGATGCGGCGCACTTCGGCCAGCACGCCGTTGATCTGGGTGGCGGTCTTTTCAAAGCCGGCGCGGGCTGCCGCCGCCTGTTCGGGCGTGCCGCGCAGGCGTTCCAGCGCGGCTTCGATCTGCAGTTTGATGGAGACCAGCCACTGGCTGATACCGTCGTGCAGGTCGCGCGAGAGGCGCGCGCGTTCTTCTTCCTGCGAACGCACCACGCGCTGGGCCAGCTGGCGCAGCTTGGCATCGGCCACGCGATGCTCGCTCAGGTTCAGCAGCAGGCCGGCCAGTCCCACCGCCAGCGCGCTGGACAACGCGATGATCGCAATCAACAGCATGGTCTGATGCAGGTAGCCGGAATTCTGGTGATCGACCTGGGCCAGTGCCGCTTCCACATCATCCAGATAGATGCCGGTACCGATCACCCAGCCCCAGCGCGGCAGGGCGATCACGTAGCCCAATTTGGGTGCCACCGTCTTGCTGGAAGGCTTGCGCCACAGATAGCGTTCGAAACCACCACCCTGATGGGCGCGTTCGATCAGATGCCGGATGGTCGGGCTGCCGGAGTCATCGCGCCAGTCCCACATCTCGCGTCCCACCAGTTCCGGCTGGCGCGGATGCATGATGCTGCGGCCCTGGTCGTCGTAGACGAAGAAATAGCCATCGTCGCCGAAGGCCAGGTCGGAGAGGATGCGCCGGGCTTCTTCCTTGATGGCGTCATCGGTGCGTCCGGTGTCGTAGAGATGGGCCAGCGCATGCTGGGCCAGATCCACATAGTGGCGCAGCTCGGTATTCTTGCTGGCCAGGTAGGCGGCCTCGATGGTGGAACGCTGCTGGCGCGCCAGTTCCACCGCCTGGTAACGCACCACCAGCGCGATGGCCGCAAAGGCCAGGCACAGCGGGACGATGGCGAGGAAGATGATTTTCTGGCGCAGTTTCATGCCCGCGATTCTACCCAAAGCCTCTGGGTGCCCGCGTAAATCTTCATATCGTTTTCCCGCCGCTTATCACCCCGAAAGAAAATCCTTTCACCCTGCGTAATTCTACGTAGCGGCTCTGCGTAGTGCTGCGCTTGTGGGGCAGGAGGGGCATGCCGATACTGGCGGGCATCCTGCGCAGTGCGTCCGTTCAATCGGTTTCATTCACGTGGACCCGGACGGGAACGCACTGACGACAACAAGATTTCCCACAACAATTCATATCCGCAAGGAGGAGAACAATGAACCGCTTGGTTTCCAGACTGGGCTGGCTGGCTGTCGCCCTGGGCGGCGCCGGGGCCTGCGCCTACGTCGCATTGCAGCGCGGCGAATCGATCAATGCCGTCTGGCTGGTCGTGGCCTCGGTGTGCGTCTACCTGATCGCCTATCGCTTCTACAGCAAATTCATCGCCGAGCGCGTGCTGGGCCTGGATGGCGCACGCATGACGCCGGCCTACAAGTTCAACGATGGCCTGGACTACGTGCCCACCAACAAGTACGTGCTGTTCGGCCACCACTTCGCCGCCATCGCCGGCGCCGGTCCGCTGGTGGGCCCGGTGCTGGCCGCGCAGATGGGTTATCTGCCGGGCATGCTGTGGATCCTGGCCGGCGTGGTCTTTGCCGGTGCCGTGCAGGACTTCATGGTGCTGTTCATCTCCACCCGCCGCGACGGCCGCTCGCTGGGCGACCTGATCAAGTCCGAGCTGGGCCAGGTGCCGGGCGTGATTGCGCTCTTCGGCGCCTTCATGATCATGGTCATCATCCTGGCGGTGCTGGCGCTGATCGTGGTCAAGGCCCTGGCCGAGTCGCCGTGGGGCACCTTCACCGTGGCCGCGACCATTCCCATTGCACTCTTCATGGGCGTGTATTCACGCTACATCCGTCCGGGCCGCATCGGTGAAGTCTCGTGGATCGGCTTCGTGCTGCTGATGCTGGCCATCGTCGGTGGCCAGTATGTGCAGGAACATGCCGTGCTGGGACAGATGTTCACCTTCAACGGCAAGCAGCTGACCTGGATGCTGATCGGCTACGGCTTTGTCGCCTCGGTGCTGCCCGTGTGGCTGCTGCTGGCACCGCGCGATTACCTGTCCACCTTCCTGAAGATCGGCACCATCGTGGCGCTGGCGCTGGGCATCATCTTCATCGCCCCGCACCTGAAGATGCATGCGGTGACCCGCTTCATCGACGGCAGTGGTCCGGTGTGGTCGGGTTCGCTGTTCCCGTTCCTGTTCATCACCATCGCCTGCGGTGCGGTCTCGGGCTTCCATGCGCTGATTTCGTCTGGCACTACCCCCAAGCTGCTGGAAAACGAGAAGCACGCCCGCTTCATCGGCTATGGCGCGATGCTGATGGAATCCTTCGTGGCCATCATGGCGCTGATCGCGGCGTCCTGCATCGAGCCGGGCATCTACTTCGCCATGAACAGTCCCGCTGCGCTGATTGGCACCACGCCCGAGAACGTGGCCCAGGTGATCTCGCAATGGGGCTTCCACATCACCCCCGAGATGCTGACCCACACCGCCCAGGCCGTGGGTGAACACACCATCATCTCGCGCGCCGGCGGCGCGCCTACACTGGCCGTGGGCATGGCCCAGATTCTCTCCGGTGTGACGGGGGAAGCCATGATGGCCTTCTGGTACCACTTCGCCATCCTGTTCGAAGCGCTGTTCATCCTCACTGCCGTGGATGCCGGTACCCGTGCCGGCCGCTTCATGCTGCAAGATCTGCTGGGCGCGTTCATCCCGCCGATGAAGCGTACCGACTCGTGGGCCGCCAGTCTGATCGCCACCGGCCTGTGCGTGACCGGCTGGGGTTACTTCCTGTACCAGGGCGTGGTCGATCCGCTGGGTGGCATCAATACCCTGTGGCCGCTGTTCGGCATCTCCAACCAGATGCTGGCCGGTATTGCCCTGATCCTGGCGACCTGCGTGCTGTTCAAGATGAAGCGCGACCGCTTCGCCTGGGTCACCGTGGTGCCTACTACCTGGCTGCTGATCTGCACCCTGACCGCCGGCTGGCAGAAGGTGTTCGATGCCAATCCGCGCGTGGGCTTCCTGGCGCATGCGCAGAAGTACCAGGCAGCGCTGGATGAAGGCAAGCTGCTGGCCCCGGCCAAGTCCATCGAGCAAATGCGCCAGGTGATTTTCAACGACTACGTCGATGCCGGCCTGGCCGCGATGTTCATGCTGGTGGTGGTGAGCGTGCTGGTGTTCGGCATCCGTACCGTGCTCAAGGCGCGTGCGGCGCACCAGCCCAGCGTCAAGGAATCGGCCTACGAAGCGTTGCCCGCCAGTGCCGTAGCCCCGCAATGAAGCTTTTTGCATCAAGGAGAACAGCATGAGCAAACCTGGCGCCCTGGCGCAACTGATGGCCTGGCGGCGCCAGGTCGGCCGCACGCTGAACCTGATGGTGGGCATGCCCGAATACGACACCTATGTGGCGCACATGAAAGCGGCTCACCCGGATCACTGCGTGATGACCTATGAAGAGTTCTTCCGCGAGCGGCAGGAAGCGCGCTATGGCGGCAAGGGGCGGGTGGGGCGGTGCTGTTGAAATACGCCTTTTTCCCGCTGGCCAGAAGTGCAATAGAGGCCAATGAGAAAGAGATCTTCGGGTCTCTTTTTTTTATGGCGTTTCCATGATGCAGGTTATTTCTTATCAGGAATTCCCTCATACGAAGGATGTTGCTTTTGACTTATCATTTTTGAACGCATGGCAATACGTCAGCATTCTTCAGTTTTTTGATGTTCAAGGTGATTCAAGATGGCAAGCAACGATAGCGGCAAGACCCTTCTCATTGTCGACGACAGCAAGGTCTCGCGCATGGTGATCAAGGCCAACGTGCTGGCCGTCCACCCGGACTGGCAAGTGATGGAAGCCGGCACCGGCGAAGAGGCCATTGCCCTGGTCGGGCAATCCGTGCCCGACTACTGCACGATGGACATCAACATGCCCGGCATGCTGGGCACCGATGCCGCCGCGCAGATTCTGCAGGCGCATCCGTCGGTACGCATCGCCATCTTCTCGGCCAACATCCAGGAAGCCGTGCAGACCCGTGCCCAGCAACTGGGGGCGCTGTTCGTCGCCAAGCCGGTCACGGAAAAATCGATCGGCCAGGCCCTGCTGCATTTCCGGGGCCCGCTGTGAGCATCCTCAACGAGATCGAACGCGACGCCCTCACTGAAATCTTCAACGTGGGTGCCGGACGAGCGGCGCAGAGCCTGTCCGAGATCGTGGGCGACGAAGTAAGACTGTCGGTGCCCTCGGTGGAAGTGCTGCGTTCGGGTGCCATTGACGAACAGGTGCTGCCGCGCACGCGCGGACGCTTTGCCACGGTGAGCCAGAATTTCGATGGCCCGTTCGATGCGGAAGCGGTGCTGCTGTTCACCGAGGATCGTGCGCTGTCCATCGTGCGCGACATGATGGGCTCGCAGATGAGCCTGGACGAGCTCGCCGAGTTCGAGCGCGAAGCCATGTGCGAATTGGGCAACATCATCCTCAATGCCTGCCTCTCGGCCATGGCCGACATGCTGGAAATCACCCTCAACAGTTCGCTCCCGCAGTATCTGGTGTCGTCGCCCGACGATATCTCGGCGCGGCTGGCGAGCGCGCAGGGCGATGAGAGCTATGTGCTGGTGCTGCACATCGACCTGGTGATCGAGAAGCATCAGACTGACGGCCATCTTATTTTCCTGCTCAGCTCCTCCTCGCTGCACGCGCTGGTGGAGCATGTGCAGCGTTACCTGGGCAAGATCGGTCTGGCATGAGCACCGCCGTGGTACCCCGCTTTCGCGCCGAGGACGTGCTCGACCAGCTGCATGGCGGGCTCATCATGCTGGACGCCGGACTGCACATTCTGCTCTGGAATGCTTGGGTGGCGCGCCACAGCCGCGTGCCCGCGGACCAGGCGCTGGACGCACGCTTCGAACACGTGTTTGACGAGCGCGTCTCGCCGGCGCTGCTGCGGGCCATCGACAACACGCTGGGCTACGGCTTGCCGGCCGTTCTCTCCAGCGCGCTGCACCGGGCACCGTTGCCGCTTTATCCGGATCATGGGGCAGCCCCGGCGGCAGGCCCGCTGGCCGCACCGGCCCGCATGGTGCAGTCGGTGGTGCTCACGCCCCTCGACAGCCCCGAGGGCGAGCGCCTGTGCCTGATCCAGATCAGCGATGCCAGCAACTCGGTACGCCGCGAGAAGATGCTGCAGTCGCATTCCGATGTGCTCAAGCGCCAGGTCGGCACCGATGGCCTCACCGGCATTCACAATCGCCGGCATTTCGATGAACATTACGCCCAGACCTTGCACCGCGTGGGACAGTCGGGCGGGACGCTGTCGCTGTTCATGGTCGACGTCGATTTCTTCAAGCAGTACAACGACCACTATGGCCATGGACCAGGCGACCAGGTCCTCAAGCGTGTGGCAGCGGCCCTGCAGGGGCAGTTGCAGCGGCCCGGTGATCTGCTGGCGCGCTATGGCGGTGAAGAATTCATCCTGCTGATGGAAGGCCTGTCGCCTGGTCAGGCCGCCGAGGTCGCCGAAGCCCTGCGCGAGACCGTGTACGGCCTCGCCGAGCCCCATGCCAAGTCACTGGTGGCGCACCGCGTGACCATCAGTGTCGGCGTGTGCACACGTGCAGTGCCGGAGGGGATGGATGGACGTCTGCTCATGTCGGCAGCCGACGCCGCGCTGTACCGCGCCAAGCTGGGCGGGCGCAACAAGGTGGTAGCGACCGACTGATTCGGCCTGTGGGCATGCCTTGTGGAAATTTCTTCACTTTTGTGTAAAACAAGGGCAATTTATAGGAAACCCTTGCTGAGCAAGCATGTCAGAAATGGTCAGTGTGCTTATCAACAGGCTTGTTCACAGTTTTTGTGGATAACTTGCCGGAGGGCTTGGTTTTCCGGGGGGAACAGGCGGGCAGGGCGGGCTGGCAATTTTGCGTATAATGCGCATCCGTTCATGCTGACAATGGCCTGACAAAAGGCCGCTGCCTGATCTTCGTGGCACACATGGTTTTTGTCCACTTTTTCGTTCACCAAGGGTTTGATGCGCCGACTGCTGCTCCTGCTGCTGACTCTGCTGATCCCGCTGCAATTGCTGGCAGCCACGGGAGAGGTACAGCTGCGTGAACAGTTGCGCGAGCAGTTGCAGGTCGCCGCGCCGATGCAGCTGCATGCGCATGCGCAGGACCCGGCGGCTGCGCATCATTGCGCGGTTTCTGCTGCGGTTTCTGCGGCCCTGCATCTACCTGCCGACCTTCTCGCATCGGGCAGCCTGTCCGGCGATGATCAACCCGCTGGCATCGATGACGATGACCAGCCCAGCGCCCAGGGCGAGCTGGAAGATCCGGCCTTGCCGCCGGCCATCGCCACGCCCGGACTGCACTGGTTTCCGTTTCCCCACGCCTTTCCGGCAAGCCTGAGCTGGTCGTCCTACCTGCGCGACCAGTTGCGTCCTCCTCCGTTGGCATAAGCCCCGCCACATGCGCACCTGCCGCGGGGCAGGGCGCAGGCGCGGTTGCCGCTTCGTGCGCCAGCGCGCTGCTCTGTACTGAACCCATCGTTTGACCCGCCGTGCCGCCGCGTGCGCACGGCACACTTTTGTCCATCAGGAAAAACCATGAAACGCATCGTTCTGTTCCTCGTCACCAACCTGGCCGTGATGCTGGTCTTGAGCTTCACCGCCAGCCTGCTCGGCGTGAACCGTTACCTCACTGCCAACGGCCTCAACTTCGGCATGCTGCTGGTGTTCTGCGGCCTGATGGGGTTTGGCGGCTCCTTCATTTCGCTGTTCATGTCCAAGACCATCGCCAAGTGGTCCACCGGGGCGCGCGTGATCGAGCAGCCGCAGAATTCCACCGAACTGTGGCTGTTGCAAACCGTCCAGACCCTGGCCACCCGTGCCCAGCTGCCCATGCCGGAAGTGGCGGTCTATGACGGCCCGCCCAACGCCTTTGCCACCGGTGCCAGCAAGAGCAATTCGCTGGTGGCGGTCTCCACCGGCCTGCTGCAAGGCATGACCAAGGAAGAAGTGGAAGCCGTGCTGGCCCACGAAGTGGCCCACATCGCCAACGGCGACATGGTCACGCTGACCCTGATCCAGGGCGTGGTCAATACCTTCGTGATGTTCTTCGCGCGCATCGTCGGCTACTTCGTCGACTCTTTCCTGCGCAGGAACAACGAAGAAAACAGCGGCCCCGGCATCGGCTACATGGTGACCGTGTTCGTCTGTGAAATCGTCTTCGGCATCCTGGCCAGCATCATCGTGATGTACTTCTCGCGCCAGCGCGAATACCGCGCCGACGCCGGTGCCGCAGCCCTGATGGGTTCCAAGGTGCCGATGATGAATGCGCTGCGTCGCCTGGGCGGCTTGCAGTCCGACGGCCTGCCGCAGAACCTGCAGGCTTCCGGCATCTCCGGCCGTGAATCCTGGCTGGGCCTGTTCTCCAGCCACCCGCCGCTGGAGTCGCGCATCGCCGCCCTGCAGGCCGCACGCTGATGCCCAGGTGGCGGGCCGTACCGCGCCAAGTGCGGCCCGCCATCGACGGCGCCTGCGTGGCTGTCATGCCCGCGTATTCATGCGCGTGTTAGTCTTTGTGAAGGTTCGTGCCTGCGTTTGCGCGCAGGCATGCAGCCGGCCGGCAGCCAGTGACACAGTCATCTCCAACAAATTCATCCACCTTAGAAAGGAACCCTGACTGATGCCCCATCACACTCCCCTGATCGCCACCATTGTCGGAGGCCTGGTCCTGGCCTTCATCTTCGGGACCCTGGCCCATCGCTTGAAAATGCCGCCGCTGATCGGCTACCTGGTGGCCGGTATCGCCATCGGCCCGTTCACCCCCGGCTTCGTCGGCGACGCCGACCTGGCCCAGGAACTGGCCGAGATCGGGGTGATCCTGCTGATGTTCGGTGTCGGTCTGCACTTTTCGCTGAAGGACCTGCTCTCGGTCAAGAACATCGCCATCCCCGGCGCCGTGGCCCAGATCGCCATTGCCACCTTGCTCGGCATGGGCCTGGGCTGGCTGCTGGGCTGGCCGTTCGGCGAGGGCTTCCTGTTCGGCCTGGCGCTGTCGGTGGCCAGTACCGTGGTGCTGTTGAAGGCACTCCAGGAACGCCGCCTGGTGGAAACCCAGCGCGGCCGCATCGCCGTGGGCTGGCTCATCGTCGAGGACATTGCCATGGTGCTGGCGCTGGTACTGATTCCGGCGCTCTCCGGCATCCTGGGCGGCAAGGGCGAGGCACTCTCCGGCAATGCCGTGCTGCTGACCCTGGGGCTGACGCTGGGCAAGGTGGTGGCCTTCGTGGCGGTGATGCTCATCGTCGGGCGCCGCGTCATTCCGTGGATCCTGGAGCGCATCGCCGATACCGGCTCGCGTGAACTGTTCCGCCTGGCCGTACTGGCCATCGCGCTGGGCTTTGCGCTGGGGTCGGCTTATGTGTTCGGGGTGTCCTTCGCGCTGGGGGCCTTCTTCGCCGGCATGATCCTGTCGGAATCCGAACTGAGCCACCGTGCCGCCGAAGAATCGCTGCCGCTGCGCGATGCCTTCTCCGTGCTGTTCTTCGTCTCGGTGGGCATGCTGTTCGATCCGTCGATCCTGGTGCGCGAACCGCTGCTGGTGCTGGCCACCGTGCTCATCATCGTGGTCGGCAAGTCGCTGGCCGCCTGGCTGATCGTGCGCGCATTCGGTCACCCGAATTCGACGGCGCTGACCATTTCCGCCAGCCTGGCGCAGATTGGTGAATTTTCTTTCATCCTGGCCACACTCGGCCTGTCGCTGGACCTGCTCTCGCCGATGGCGCGCGACCTGATCCTGGGCGGTGCCATCCTGTCGATCCTGATCAATCCCTTGCTGTTCTCGCTGCTGGATCGCTACGAGGCGCGCCACGCCGAACCTGCCGACGTGCAGGATGTACCGCCCACGGTCGACCTGCGGGATCACGTGGTGCTGGTCGGCTACGGCCGGGTCGGCCGGGGCATCGGCGAGCAGTTGCGTGCGCAGGGCAAGCCTTTCGTGGTGATCGAGGCGCAGCGCGAACATCTGGATGCATTGCGCCAGGATGGTGTGCCGGCGCTGTACGGCAATGCCGCCCAGAGCGAGCTGCTCAAGGCCGCCGCTGTGGAGCGCGCACGTTGGCTGCTGGTGGCGATACCGGAAGTGTTCGAGGCCGGGCAGGTGATCGAAAATGCACTGGAACTCAATGCCGGCCTGAAGGTAGTGGCGCGCGCCCATTCCGATGCCGAGATCGAGCACCTGGAAAAGCATGGTGCCCAGCGCGTCATCATGGGCGAGCGCGAAATCGCCCGCGGCATGCTGGAGTCGGTGGGGCAGGGTGCCTGACGCCGGCCGAGCGGATTTGCGCTGCGCGCCTGCAGCATTTTTGTTCACGTGCTAAAGTCGCGGCTGCTGTTGCGGCGGACTCTTTGTCCGCTGCGCGGCAACAAGTTCTCGGGGCGGGGTGAAACTCCCCACCGGCGGTAATCAGGCGGCACCTGGCGGTGTTGCGTGTAGCCCGCGAGCGCCCGGCCTGTCGCCACGACGAGCCGGGGTCAGCAGACCCGGTGTGATTCCGGGGCCGACGGTCATAGTCCGGATGAAAGAGAACGGGATGTCCCGTGTCGTGCCGCTTTTTTGGCGGTGCGAGCGGCCGCGCATTCCCACGCCCTGTTTATTCATCGAACAGGAGTCCTGAACCATGTCGCAATCGCATCAATCGCATCTGTCTGCCGTACCTTCCCACCACGGTCAACGTATCGCCTTCGTCCAGGCCAGCTGGCACAAGGACATCGTCGACCAGTGCCGCATTGCCTTCACCGAGGAAATGGCCAAGCTGGGCTGGCCCACCTCCAGCATCGATTTCTTCGAACTGCCCGGTGCCTTCGAAATCCCCCTGCACGCCAAGGTCCTGGCCAAGACCGGCAAGTATGCCGGCATCGTCGCCAGCGGCCTGGTGGTCGATGGTGGCATCTACCGTCATGACTTCGTGGCGCAATCGGTCATCTCGGCGCTGATGCAGGTGCAGCTGGAGACCGAAGTGCCGGTCTTCTCGGCCGTGCTGACCCCGCATCACTTCCACTCGCACGGCGAGCATCACGATTACTTCCACCAGCATTTCCTGGTCAAGGGACGTGAAGCCGCGCACGCTTGCGCCACCACGGTCGCCAAGCTGGCGGAAGTCCGCGCAGCCGATGCTGCGCAGCGCAGCCTGAACGCGGCCTGAGGCCCGGCCCCGGCCGTCTGCGCTTCTGATGCAGGCGGCTGAAGCAGCGATTTCGGGCGATCCGTCGGTAACGCCCGCCGGGCGCGGAAGTGGGCAAATTTTGCTTCACATTGTGATTAACATTTGTGAAGCATTTGCTTACAACCCTTACGGCTTTCGCCTAGAGTTGTCAGGATTCGGGGGATATAGTCACGCTACGTCATTCAGAACAACGAGGAGCTATCGTGAAAAAGTCGATTTCCCTGATTGCCGGCATGGCTGTCTTTGCTGCCGTTGCCGGTCTGTCCGCAGCACCGGCCATGGCCGGGCATGTCTCCATCGGCGTCAATATCGGCGTCCCGGCTTACGTGGCTCCGCAGCCTGTGTACGTGCAGCCGGCCCCGGTCTATGCCCCGCCGCCGCCGGTGTATGTGCGCCCGGCACCGGTCTATTACGCACCGGCCCCGGTGTATGTGGAGCGCGAGTATTACCATCGCGGCCATCATCGTCACTGGCACCGTCCGCCGCCGCCTCCGGGCTACGGCTACTGGGGTCGTTGATCCCCGGGCAGCAGGCAAGAAAAATGGCGGCTTGAAGGCCGCCATTTTTTCGTTCCTACAACGCGTTCATTCAACGCTCTGCTATCGTGCACTGCTGAAATCAGGCATCCCTCATTTCTTCGCCGGTGCGGTGTCGTCATCGACATCCACCAGGAGATAGCGCTCGGCCGCGCCGAAAAAGCGATCGTAGAAGTCCGGCGAGCGGATGGTTTCGCTGGAGACGCGCACCATTGAATCATCGCTGGCGGCAAAGGGCATCGACACCGACCCCAACACGCTCACGCCCAGGCTGGCCGAGCTGTTGCTCTTCTTGATGCCGTAGCCATCCTGGGTGGCACTGGCGAACATGGTCGAGCTTTTGCCGTTGCCATTGGAGGCGCAGACCACGTGGAAGGCGATTTCCATGTGTTTGTCGCTGGCGGGTTGGAAGCTCTTGTTGCCATCCAGGGTGTTGTCGGTGGACTTGCTGATGACGTAGCCCTGGCCCAGCAAGGCGCGGCGGGCGGCTTCGCAGACGGCTTTTTCACTGCCGGGGAAGCTGCGCGAGAAGGCGCTGGTATCGTTGAATTCCTCCTGATGATAGAAGGCGGTCTTGCCGGTGGTGCAGGCGGTCAGGCCCAGCGTGGCGGCAGTGATGACGAAAAACGGGACAGAAAAACGCGGGCGCGGCATGCAGCGGATCTCCAGCAACAGTGAGGGGTGGCGTGAATTGTAAAGGATTCAGCTGGTACAGAGTTTGTGCGGATGGTAAAGATCCGTAACAGATGAAGTATCACCTGATGAGAACAGTCAATGAAGACGCGCGCAGGGCGGCGCCATGAAGGTAAAATCACTTGTCGAATTGCCTGACTGAAAGTAATGTTAGGAAATTATAGGGAGTGGTCTTCCATCGGGACGATCATGAATCTGCGCGGCAAGCCGTGCACATTCGCAAACGGCCTCGTCAAGGAACATGGATAAAAATCAAAAAGCGGAATTGGAGCGCATCCAGAAGGAGCTGGTGGACGCACACAATAAGGCTGCGTGGCAGATGGCCGCAACGATCATCAAGGCCTCGCTGGTCAAGAACGGCATGGACCAGCCGCCCACCCCGGCTGAGCTGGCCGACCTCAATGCCACCATCACCAATCTGCGCAGCGTGGCGGAGGATGCGCTGGAGTTGCTCAAGCGCTGACGGCCGGGCCCCGGCACTGTCGGCTGACCTGGCTGGCGCACTTGGTCAAGTCCAACGCAAAAAGGACACTTCCGTGTCCCGTTGCCTTACTCGTCATCTCTTTTGAATCAAGTGGTGGGGGTAGTCGGAATCGAACCGACACGGCCTTGCGGCCGAGGGATTTTAAGTCCCTTGTGTCTACCAATTTCACCATACCCCCGGTCTCGCAGTCGTCGCCATGCCGCACGCAGGTGGGCTGGCTGAACTGTCTTGGTCATCGCCTGTGCTGCCGCGATGCCGGCGAGGGCCGCCGGAAAAGGGACGCATTATAGCAGCGACTTGCGCCGCATCATTTGTTTTTTCCTGCGGAAATTTCTGAATTTTTCTTGCGACGGAGGCCGGCGCGTCCGTCGCGTCGTTTACCTTCGGCAGACAGCATTCCCTCCTGTTCCAGGCTGCCATTTCCGGCCGACAAGCTGTCTTGAAAGGGTAGAATGACGACTTCTTTCATCTGGAAGGCCCTCACCATGACTGAAGCGGTAGTCAAGACAGTGCAGTGCATTTCGCCCGCCGGCCTGCATACCATGGCCTACAAGGAGTGGGGCGATGCGCGCAATCCCAATGTGCTGGTGTGCGTGCACGGTGTCACCCGGGTCTCCGACGATTTCGACCGCATGGCCCGCGAGCTCTGCGATACCTATCGCGTGATCTGCCCGGATGTGGTCGGACGCGGCCGTTCCGGACGGCTGGCCAATCCGCAGTTTTACACGGTCCCGCAATACGTGAGCGACATGGTGACCCTGCTGGCACGCGCCGATGCCGAGATCGTCGACTGGTTCGGTACCTCCATGGGTGGCCTGATCGGCATGGGCCTGGCCTCGCTGCCGGGCAATCCCATCCGCCGCCTGGTGCTCAACGACATCGGCCCTTCGATCAACGGTGCCGCCCTGGCGCGCATCGGCGACTACATCGGCCAGGACGTGCGCTTCGATACCTTCGAGGAGGCCGCCCAGTTCATCCGTACCATTTCCGTCAGTTTCGGTCAGCACAGCGATGAAGAATGGCACAAGCTGGCCAAGGATGTGCTGCGCCAGAATGAAGAGGGCAAGTGGGTGCGCCATTACGACCTGGGCCTGGCGGTCCCCTTCAAGCTGACCACGCCGGAAGCCGCCAGCGCGGCCGAACAGATGCTGTGGGCAGCTTATGACGCCATCCGCTGTCCGACCCTGGTGGTACGCGGCGCCCAGTCCGACCTGCTGCTGCCGGAAGTGGCACAGGAGATGACCCGTCGCGGCCCCAAGGCCAAACTGGTGGAACTGCCCGACGTGGGGCACGCTCCCACCTTCATGCATGCCCCGCAGATCGATGTGGCGCGCCAGTTCCTGCTGGGCTGAGCGGCTCCCGATCCGATTACGTCTTTCATCACCGGCGCGCATTGCCGCCGGGTTTTATTAGGAAGGAAATTTCATGTCCGTACAACGTCTGCACGTCGGCAAGCGTCTCTCCGAAGTCGCCATTCACAACGGTACCGTCTACCTGGCCGGCCAGATCGCCGAAGACGCCACCCAGAACATCGAAGGCCAGACCCGCGAAGTGCTGGGTCACATCGACCGCCTGCTGGCTGAAGCCGGCAGCGACAAGACCAAGATCCTGTCGTGCCAGATTTTCCTCTCTGACGTGAAGGACTTCGCTGGCATGAACGCCGTCTGGGACGAGTGGGTCGCCCCCGGCAATGCGCCCCCGCGCGCCACCGTCGAAGCCAAGCTGGCCCGTCCTGAACTGCTGGTGGAAATCATCATCGTCGCTGCACAGAAGTAATTTATGGTTTCGGTTGCAAGTACCCAGGGCGAAGGCCTGGCGGCCATTACCGCCGGCCTCGGTCCTGACGATGTCGCACGGGTCGAGCAGGCGCTGGCCGAACTCGAGCCGCTGTATGCCGACAGGCAGATCCTGTCCGGGCAGAATGCACTGCAATTCGCGGTCTCGGTGGCCACCGTGCTGACGGCACTCAATGTCGATGCCGCCACCCGCATCGCCGGGCTGGCCTTCGAAGCCCAGATGCTGCATCCCGAGCTGGAAGAAAAGCTGGAAGAACGCTTCGGCAAGGAAATCGCCGAGCTGGTGGGCAATGTGCGCCAGCTGATGCGTTTTCACAGCCTGAGCTTCCAGCCGCAGAACCAGGAAGTTTTGCGCGGCAAGAACGCTGCCCAGCAGGCCGCCGCCCAGGTGGAAACCCTGCGCAAGATGCTGCTGGCCATGGCCACCGACATGCGCGCGGTGCTGGTGCGCCTGGCCTCGCGCGTGGCCACGCTGCGCTACTTCGCCGAGACCAAGCAGGAGAACGAAGCCAGCGCCCAGTATGCGCGCCAGACCTTCGATCTCTACGCGCCGCTGGCCAACCGGCTGGGCATCTGGCAACTGAAGTGGGAACTGGAAGACCTGTCCTTCCGTTTCCTGGAGCCGGTGACCTACAAGCGCATCGCCAAGATGCTGGAAGAAAAGCGGCTGGAGCGCGAAGCCTTCGTGGCCAACGCGATCACGCGCCTGCGCACCGAGATGGCGGCGCAGGATATCCGCGCCGAGGTCAGCGGCCGGCCCAAGCACATCTACAGCATCTGGAACAAGATGCGTGGCAAGTCCATCGATTTCTCCGAGCTCTACGATGTGCGAGCCTTCCGCGTCATCGTTGATGATGTGAAGACTTGTTATTCAGTGCTGGGCATCGTGCACAACATCTGGACGCCGATTCCCGAAGAGTTCGACGACTACATCTCGCGTCCCAAACAGAACGGTTACCAGTCCCTGCACACGGTGGTCATGGCCGAAGATGGCCGGGCGCTGGAAGTGCAGATCCGTACGCACGAAATGCACCACTTCGCCGAATACGGCGTGGCAGCGCACTGGCGCTACAAGGAAAGCGGCGGCTCCAATTTCTCGGCGCAGAAATATGACGAGAAGATCGCCTGGCTGCGTCAGCTGCTGGCCTGGAAGAACGAAGTCACCGATGCCGTGGTGGACCAGGAAGAAGTACGCCGCGATTGGGTGCAGAAGCTCAAGTCGGCCACGCTGGACGAGCGCATTTATGTACTGACACCGCAGGCGCGCGTGATCGAATTGCCCAGCGGCGCCACGCCGATCGACTTTGCCTATCACCTGCACAGCGATGTCGGCCACCGCTGCCGCGGGGCGCGGGTGGATGGCGTGATGGTGCCGCTGAACACCACGCTCAAGAACGGCCAGACAGTCGAGATCATCACGGCCAAGAGCGGTCCCGGTGTGGGGCCGTCGCGCGACTGGCTCAGTGCAGATTACACCGCCAGTTCGCGTACGCGCTCCAAGATCCGCGCCTGGTTCAATGCCATTGAGCAGCAGGAGACGCTTTCCGTCGGGCGCGGCTTGCTGGAAAAGACCTTGCAGCGCGAAGGCAAGACCGCCGTCAACCTCGAAGAGCTGGCCCAGAAGCTGGGCTTCGCCAAGGTCGATGACCTGTGCCTGGCACTGGCCAAGGAAGAATTCAGCCTGCGGCATGTGGAGCAGGCGCTGCATCAGGGCGAGGAAAAGAAGCCCGAGATCGATGACGAAGCCCTCATCACGCGCAAGAGCCGTGCATCGAGCATCGTGCAAGGCGCCAAGTCGGGCGTGCTGGTGGTCGGTACCGATGGCCTCCTGACCCAATTGGCGCGCTGCTGCAAGCCGGCACCGCCGGATGTGATCGCCGGGTTTGTCACGCGCGGCAAGGGGGTGTCCATCCACCGGGTCAATTGCAAGAACTTCGCCGAGATGAGCTTGCATGCGCCTGAGCGGGTGATCCAGACCACTTGGGGCGCGCCAGCACGCGATACCGTGTATCCGGTCGACATCTTCGTGCTGGCCAGCGATCGCCAGGGTTTGCTGCGCGATATCTCCGATATCTTCCTGCGCGACAAGATCAACGTGATCGGGGTGAGCACGCAAAGCGTGAAGGGGCATGCGCGCATGGCCTTCACGGCCGAGATCGGCTCGACCGAGCAATTGCAGAAAGCGCTCACGGTGATTCGCGAGGTCAAGGGTGTGATCGAGGCCAAGCGGCAGTAATGCCCGGGCGTCCGCTAGTGCAGTCAGGGGAGGGCAGGGAGGCTGGATGCTTGGCGAAATATGCTAACTATTTTTAATTTTTCATCATTTACCCCTTGGCAAATTTTGAAAAGCCTCCTATACTCTCGCTTCTTCGTTAGGCGCGTAGCTCAGCTGGTTAGAGCACTACCTTGACATGGTAGGGGTCGTTGGTTCGAGTCCAATCGTGCCTACCAATTCTTCTGGTTCCATTCGGAGCGGGTGAGTTGGGGCGAAGCAAACAAAAGGAGGCGCGTTCTCGGCTTCCTTTTTTGTTTTATCAAGTTCTTGCAGTCTTCGATAGGCGCGTAGCTCAGCTGGTTAGAGCACTACCTTGACATGGTAGGGGTCGTTGGTTCGAGTCCAATCGTGCCTACCAATTCGTTTGCTTCCTGATGGGGTAAAGGGGTTGGTTGAAGAAAACTGCAGAAATCAACAAAAGGAAGCGCATTGGCGGCTTCCTTTTTGTTTTTCTGCCTTCCTTTTCTTTCACTTCATTCCACCTTTCCTGTGTTCTGACTGCAGCTGACGCTGATCTCGCTCCGGCTGCGCGCCTGGCTTTGCGAAGGGTCAATCGCAGGTGTAAAAAAGCGCATCGCATGAAGGAATGTGCCAGATGTTTCGCGGAAGCATCTAAAAATGCTTTACACTTGCGTCGAATTTTTTCGGCAACAACATCTCCAATCCTCATTTTCACGGTTCAGCGAATTTTCCTATGGCAGCAGATGATCAGTATTTCCTCGTGGTTGATGACTTTTCGACGATGCGTCGCATTGTCAGCGGCCTGCTGAAGGAGCTCGAATACACCAAGATGGTGGAGGCCGATGATGGCTCTTCCGCGCTGAAGATCCTGGAGGCGGGTGCCTTGCCGGTGACCTTCGTGCTGACCGACTGGAACATGCCGGGCATGGATGGCCTGACGCTGCTCAAGAAGATCCGCGCAACGCCTTCTCTGGCGCACTTGCCGGTGCTCATGATCACGGCCGAAGCCAAGAAGGAAAACATCGTCATGGCGGCGCAGTCCGGCGCGGATGGCTATATCGTCAAGCCCTTTACGGCGGCCACCCTGAAGGAAAAGATCGAAAAGATCCTGGCGCGGCGCGCTACGATGGCCAACGCGTAATCGGCGGCTGAATCCGGATTTGGGTGCAGCTGGTCCAGAACGTATCAACGGCGTCCTCGGATGCCGTTTTGCGTTTGGGGATCAAGCTTGAGTTTCCGGCTGTCGAAGATGACGGAGTTTGCTTGTCATCGCTGTTTCCGGGAGGTCGCGGCGACCTGCAGGGCCGTGGTGACGGCGGTCCCCGGCGGTGCCATGCGGGAGTGGTGACGATGCCCGTGCAAAGTTTGCTATAATGCGCGGCCACGGTCTGATCTGTCCTTGTCGGCAGCGGCCTCCAGAATTCATCCCCTCATCTGTAAGAGCGAGAAAGGCAAACCGGTTATGACACCGCGAACTACCACCGAGGTTTTCACGCGACGCTAGTCGGGTTCTTTTTCGTCTTTTGAAAAAGCGCGGCTGGTCCGCGTTTTTTTTCGTCCTTCTTTTCGACATTACCCTCAACAGGCAAGGCAGCAAGGCTGCTGACATGGAGTGCACAATGGTTTCAGTTCGTCTTCCCGATGGTTCGCAACGCCAGTTCGACAACCCGGTCACCGTGGCGCAGGTCGCCGCCAACATCGGCACCGGCCTGGCCAAGGCGGCCCTGGCTGGCCGCGTCGATGGCAAGCTGGTCGATACCTCTTATCTGATCGACAAGGATGCCGACCTGGCCATCATCACCGACAAGGATCCGGACGGTCTGGAGGTGATTCGCCACTCCACCGCTCACTTGCTGGCTTATGCGGTCAAGGAGCTGTTCCCTGAGGCGCAAGTCACCATTGGTCCGGTCATCGACAACGGTTTCTATTACGACTTCTCGTACAAGCGTCCCTTCACCCCGGAAGACCTGCAAGCCATCGAAAAGAAAATGGCCGAGCTGGCCAAGAAGGATGAGCCGGTCACCCGCAAGGTGCTGCCGCGTGATGAGGCTGTGGCTTACTTCAAGTCCATCGGCGAAGCTTACAAGGCCGAGATCATTGCTTCGATTCCGCAGAATGAAGACGTGTCGCTGTACACCGAAGGCAGCTTCACCGACCTGTGCCGCGGCCCGCACGTGCCCTCCACCGGCAAGCTGAAGGTGTTCAAGCTGATGAAGCTGGCTGGCGCCTACTGGCGTGGCGACTCCAATAACGAGATGCTGCAGCGTGTGTACGGCACCGCCTGGGCCAAGAAGGAAGACCAGGAAGCCTACCTGCACATGCTGGAAGAGGCGGAAAAGCGCGACCACCGCAAGCTGGGCCGTGCGCTGGACCTGTTCCACTTCCAGGATGAGGCCCCGGGCCTGATCTTCTGGCATCCCAAGGGCTGGACCATCTGGCAGCAAGTGGAGCAGTACATGCGCCGCGTCTACCAGGACAACGGTTATCAGGAAGTGAAGGCGCCGCAGATCCTGGATCGCTCGCTGTGGGAAAGGACCGGCCACTGGGAGAACTATCGTGAAAACATGTTCACGACCGAGTCGGAAAACCGCGCCTATGCCCTGAAGCCCATGAACTGCCCGGGCCACATCCAGATTTTCAATTCGGGTCTGCACAGCTACCGCGACCTGCCGCTGCGCTACGGCGAATTCGGCCAGTGCCACCGCAACGAGCCTTCCGGCGCGCTGCACGGCATGATGCGCGTGCGCGGCTTTACCCAGGATGACGGTCACATCTTTTGTACCGAAGACCAGATCCAGGAAGAAGTGGCTGCCTTCAACCGCGTGGTGCGTGAAGTTTACGACTGCTTCGGTTTCAAGGAAGTGGCCGTGAAGCTGGCCCTGCGTCCGGAAAAGCGCATCGGCGCGGAAGAAGTCTGGGACAAGGCCGAGAACGCGCTGCGTGAAGCCATCCGCGCCTCCGGTTCGGAGTGGGAAGAGCTGCCGGGCGAAGGGGCTTTCTATGGTCCCAAGATCGAGTACCACCTGAAGGATTCGATCGGCCGTTCCTGGCAGTGCGGCACCATGCAGGTGGACTTCTCCATGCCGGCGCGCCTGGGGGCGGAATATGTCACCGAAGACAACAACCGCAAGGTGCCCGTGATGTTGCACCGGGCCATCGTTGGCTCGCTGGAGCGCTTCATCGCCATCCTGATCGAAAACCACGCCGGTGCCATGCCCTTGTGGCTGGCGCCAACGCAGGTTGTCATCCTGAATATTTCCGATGCGCAGGCGGATTATGTGCAGAACGTTGCACAAACGCTGAAAAAACAAGGGTTTAGGGTCGAGACCGATTTGCGCAACGAGAAGATTACCTATAAAATACGGCAGCATTCCATTCAGAAGCCGCCCTATATCCTGGTTGTCGGCGATAAAGAACGGGATGCAAACACTGTGGCCGTGCGAGCGCGGGGCAATGTCGATCTGGGCGTGATGTCCATCGACACCTTGGTGGAGCGCCTCAAGGATGAGGTGGCCGCCAAAGCCTGAGACGGGGAAGCCTAGGGCTTCCTCCCAGCGCAAGAGCACGGCTTAATTCATTGGATTTTAAAAGGAAACTGCAATAGCTACTGACAAGTCGCATCGCCTCAACCGCGAGATCACTGCACCGGAAGTGCGCCTTTCGGGTGTCGACAACGAGCCTCTGGGTATCGTCAGCCTGGCCGAAGCCTTACGGCTTTCCGAAGAGGCTGAAGTCGATCTGGTCGAGATTGCGCCCACTGCGCAACCTCCGGTCTGCCGTCTGATGGACTACGGCAAGTTCAAGTACCAGGAGCAGAAGAAGGCACACGAGGCCAAGCTCAAGCAGAAGGTCATCCAGGTCAAGGAAGTCAAGTTCCGTCCGGGTACCGATGATGGCGATTACAACATCAAGCTGCGCAACCTGACCAAGTTCCTGGAAGAGGGTGACAAGACCAAGATCACGCTGCGTTTCCGCGGCCGTGAAATGGCTCACCAGGAAATCGGCATGCGCGTGCTGGAGCGTCTGAAGGCTGATCTGGAGCCGTATGGCCAGGTCGAGCAGTTTCCCAAGATGGAAGGCCGCCAGATGATCATGGTGCTGGCGCCCAAGAAAAAGAAATAAATCGTTTATAACGTTTATATATTTTTCGTTTTTCCAGGTTGTACGTCGCAGTTTCAGTCTAGCCGTATCAGGACGACATCCCTCCGGTGTCGTCCATGCCGCAGCAGCCAGGGCAATCCAGGCGGTGGCGGCAGTGTAGGGCCGACAAAGGATTTGCTGGGCGCAGGCAACTGCGTCAGGCAAAAGCAGCGGGTTCACCCGCTGTCAAATAAGTGAGAGCAGGCATCCAAGAGCAGCGAGCGTGCTGCCACCTGCAATCATCAAAAAATGGAGCTGTCCGAAAGGACAGAGTTGCTATGCCTAAGATGAAATCGAAGAGCAGCGCGAAGAAGCGTTTTCGCGTCCGCCCGGGCGGTACCGTCAAGCGCGGTCAAGCCTTCAAGCGTCACATCCTGACCAAGAAGACCACCAAGAACAAGCGTCAACTGCGCGGTACCGAGGGCGTCCATGAGACGAACCTGAATTCCGTTCGCGCGATGCTGCCGTTCGCTTAACCTCACCATACACTAAGGAGCTACTATGCCTAGAGTCAAACGTGGGGTAACAGCACGTGCCCGCCACAAGAAAGTCCTCGCACTCGCCAAGGGTTACCGCGGCCGTCGTAAAAACGTCTACCGTATCGCCAAGCAAGCAGTCATGCGCGCTGGTCAGTACGCGTACCGTGACCGTCGTAACAAGAAGCGCGTGTTCCGCGCACTGTGGATCGCCCGTATCAACGCCGCTGCGCGTTCGCACGGCGTGACCTACAGCGTGTTCATGAACGGCCTGAAGAAGGCTGCGATCGAACTGGATCGTAAGGTCCTGGCCGATATGGCTGTCACCGACAAGGCTGCTTTCGCTGCCATCGTCAACCAGGTGAAGGCCAACATCGCTGCCGCCTAAATCGACAGCGTGTTTGCGGTAGCCGGCCGCAATATCGGACGCAAGTCAGACGAGCAGCCGGCGCTGCAAAATCCTGCGGGGCAGAGGTGATACACCGATGCCCCGTATGTTTTTGATCCACGGTTTCGTGGATTTTTTTGATTCACCTTCCGTGAATCCCTTCTTTTCGACTTCGTCGTCGGATTTTCGATTGGAGCGAGACTTACCGCATGAATCCCCTAGACCAACTCCTGGGCCAACTGGTCACGCAGGCGCAGGCTGATTTCGCCGCCGCGCCCGACGCCGCCGCACTGGAAAACGCCAAGGCCAAGTACCTCGGCAAGACCGGCCAGATCACCGAGCAGATGAAGGGACTGGGCAAGCTGGCGCCGGAAGAGCGCAAGGTACAAGGGGCGATCATCAACGTCGCCAAGGAACAGATCGAAACCGCGCTGACCGCACGCCGCGATGCACTGGCCAATGCCCAGATGCAGGCGCGCCTGAATGCGGAAGCCATCGATGTCACCTTGCCGGGCCGCGGCCGTGGTGTGGGCGGCATCCACCCCGTGATGCGCTCCTGGCAGCGCGTCGAGGAAATCTTCCGCTCCATCGGTTTTGATGTCGCCGACGGTCCCGAGATCGAGACCGACTGGACCAATTTCACCGCATTGAACAGCCCCGAGAACCACCCGGCGCGCTCGATGCAGGACACCTTCTACATCGAAGGCAACGACACCCAGGGCAAGCCGCTGCTGCTGCGTACCCACACCAGCCCGATGCAGGTGCGCTACGCCCGCATGAACAAGCCGCCCATCAAGGTCATCGCACCGGGCCGCACCTATCGTGTTGACAGCGATGCTACCCACTCGCCGATGTTCCATCAGGTCGAAGGCCTGTGGATCGCCGAGGACATCAGCTTCGCCGACCTCAAGGGCGTGTACCTCAACTTCGTCAAGGCCTTCTTCGAGACCGACGACCTGCAGGTGCGCTTCCGCCCCTCATATTTCCCCTTCACCGAGCCTTCGGCCGAGATCGACATCGCCTTCGGCAGCGGTCCCCTGAAGGGCCGCTGGCTGGAAGTCTCCGGCGCTGGCCAGGTGCACCCGACGGTGGTGCGCAACATGGGTCTGGATCCTGAACAGTACATCGGTTTCGCGTTCGGCTCGGGCCTGGAGCGCCTGACCATGCTGCGTTACGGGATCAACGACCTGCGCCTGTTCTACGAAGGCGACCTGCGCTTCCTGAAGCAATTCAATTAATTCGATCACGCAGGACGCCGCGCTGTCGTGGCGTGCCTCCGGCTCATAGCCGATAGCTGAAAGTCTGAATCATGCAATTCTCTGAAAACTGGCTGCGTACCATGGTCAATCCGACCATGACCTCGGATGAACTGTCGCACCTGCTGACCATGTCCGGTCTGGAAGTTGAGGAAGTCGAACCGGTTGCGCCTCCCTTCACCAATGTGGTGGTGGGCGAAGTGCTGGAAGTCTCCAAGCATCCGGATGCGGATCGCCTGAACGTGTGCCGCGTGAATGTTCATACCGGCACCATCCTCAACATCGTCTGTGGCGCGCCCAACGTGCGCGCCGGTCTCAAGGTGCCTTGCGCCATGGTCGGTGCCGTATTGCCGCCGGGTGCCGATGGCAAGCCCTTCGAGATCAAGGTCGGCAAGCTGCGCGGCGTGGAGTCGCAAGGCATGCTGTGCTCGGCCCGCGAACTGAAGCTGTCGGAAGATCACGGTGGCCTGCTGGAGCTGCCCGACGATGCACCGGTCGGCCAGAATTTCCGCGACTATCTGCAACTGAACGACCTGAAGTTCACCATCAAGCTGACCCCCAACAAGGCGGATTGCCTGTCGGTGCTGGGTGTGGCACGTGAAGTTTCTGCGCTCACGGGCACCCCACTGAAGGCCCCGGTCTATCAGGCCGCCGCCGTCAACCTGGACGAGAAGCTGCCGGTGCGCATTTCCGCGCCCGACCTGTGCGGCCGTTTTGCCGGCCGCGTGATCCGTGGCCTCAATGCCAAGGCCGCCACCCCGCAGTGGATGAAGCAGCGCCTGGAGCGCAGCGGCCAGCGACCGATCTCGGCGCTGGTGGACATCTCCAATTACGTGATGCTGGAGCTGGGCCGTCCCTCGCACGTGTTCGACCTCGACAAGATCCATGGCGGCCTGGACGTGCGCTGGGGCCGCAAGGGCGAATCCCTGAAGCTCCTCAACGGCAATACCGTGGAAGTCGATGAGTGGGTCGGCGTGATCTCCGACGACAAGGAAATCGAATCCCTGGCCGGCATCATGGGGGGCGATGCCACTGCGGTTTCGCTGGACACCACCAACATCTACCTGGAAGCCGCATTCTGGTTCCCGCAGGCGATCCAGGGCCGTGCGCGCCGCTACAACTTCTCGACCGATGCCGCGCATCGCTTCGAGCGTGGCGTCGACTTCGCCACCGTGGTCGATCACATCGAGCGCATCACCGCGCTGTTGCTGGAAATCTGCGGTACCCCCGAGACCCGCGTCGGCCCGGTCGACGACCAGATCGTCAACCTGCCCAAGCGTGAACCGGTCGCGCTGCGCACCGCGCGTGCGGCCAAGGTGATCGGCGTGGAGATCACTGACGAGATGGTGTCGGATATCTTCAAGCGTCTGGGCCTGTCTTTCGACTACCAGCCTGGCCTGTTCTCGGTGACGCCGCCGTCCTATCGCTTCGACATCGAGATCGAGGAAGACTTGATCGAAGAAGTGGCCCGCGTCTACGGTTTCGAGAACATCCCGGCACTGCCGCCGGTAGCCGCCAATGCCATGCGCATCGCGCCCGAGAACACCCGTTCGCTGTTCGCCATCCGCCGCCTGCTGGCCGATCAGGACTATCAGGAAGTGGTCAACTTCAGCTTCGTGGAAAGTGCCTGGGAAGCTGACTTCGCCGGCAACACCGATCCCATCAAGCTGTTGAACCCGATCGCCAGCCAGATGAGCGTGATGCGTTCTTCGCTCATCGCCGGACTGGTCGCCAATGCACGCTACAACGTCAACCGCAAGGCAGCGCGTATCCGCGTCTTCGAAGCGGGTGCCGTGTTCCACAAGAACGCCGCCATCACCGATGGTCCGCTGGCTGTCGCCGGTTTCGAGCAACCCAAGCGCGTGGCCGCATTGGCCTATGGTCCGGTGGCCGAGGAACAGTGGGGCCAGCCGACCCGCAACGTCGATTACTTCGACGTCAAGGCCGACCTGGAAGCGCTGTTCGCGCCGCGCGCGCTGCGTTTCGTCAAGGCCGAACATCCGGCGCTGCATCCTGGACGCACTGCGCATGTACTGCTGGGTGACAAGGTGGTCGGCGTGATCGGAGAATTGCATCCCAAGTGGCAGCAGAAGTACGACCTGCCGCTGGCCCCCGTGGTCTTCGAGGTGGATGCCGAGGCGCTGCAGGAGCGTGACCTGCCGTCCTACTCGGAAATCTCCAAGTTCCCGGCGGTCAGCCGCGACATCGCTCTGGTGGTCAAACACTCGGTCGGTGCGCAGCAATTGCTGGACGTTTTTGCCGCTGAAAAGCAGGCCAATCCGGATTGCGGCATCTTGCAAGCCCTTGTTTTATTTGATGAATATCAAGGCAAGGGGCTGGAAGCGGACGAAAAAAGCCTTGCGTTCCGCTGCACCTTGCAAGATACTCAAAACACCCTTCAGGATGACAAGGTTGACCTTGCGGTGAATGCACTGGTGGCCGCGGCGAGCGCCAAGCTCGGCGCCAGGTTGCGTGCCTGATGTGATGTCCGAGAGCGAAAATAATTACAGACCGGAATCGGTTGAGGCCCAGTCATTCATCGCCATGAACAACGTGAATTCGAACGAATTTCAATCCGTGCTGGACGCCGACCTGCATCGTGCCGTACTGGAATCCCAGGCACGTTCGCAGGCCGACAAGAACCTGCCGACGCTGACCAAGGCCGAGCTGGCCGAACTTTTGTTCGAGCAGGTCGGTCTGAACAAGCGCGAAGCCAAGGACATGGTGGAAACCTTCTTCGACGAGATCCGCAACGCTCTCGAACGTGGCGAGGCCGTCAAGCTGTCCGGCTTCGGTAATTTCCAGCTGCGCGACAAGCCGCAACGGCCTGGCCGCAATCCCAAGACTGGCGAGGAAATCCCCATCACTGCGCGCCGCGTCGTGACCTTCCACGCCAGCCAGAAATTGAAGGAAATGGTGGAACTCTCCAGCGGCGACGCCGTTGAAATGTCCGTCTAATCTATGAACGATCGTGTCAACAAACCGGCGGCCATCGTCTTGCCGCCCATCCCGGCCAAGCGTTATTTCACGATAGGCGAGGTCAGCGAACTGTGCGGTGTGAAGCCGCACGTGTTGCGCTACTGGGAACAGGAATTCACCCAGCTCAAACCGGTGAAGCGCCGCGGCAACCGGCGTTATTACCAGCACCATGAAGTGCTGTTGATCCGCCGCATCCGTGAACTGCTGTATGAACAAGGCTTCACCATCAGCGGTGCCCGCAACAAGCTTGACGGCACGCACGAGGCCGAGCAGCCGCAAGAGCCGCAGCGTCCCGTCATCAGCCTGGACGAGGCTGCCATCGATGCCTTGCGGACGGAGTTGCAAGCCGTGCTGGAAACCCTGAAGCCCGGGGCTGCCGCCTGATTTACGTGCCAGGGTTGTTGCGCCGGAGATCTTGCCGACCAACATAAGCTTTCTCGCTTCCCAGTTTTTATTTTTACGCGCCACACGCTGGTCCTCATCGGCCACCGTGTGGCGTGTTCATTTCCGGGGTGCTCCCGGCCAACAGACGGAGATCTCACCATGAGTCCTTATCAATGGCGTCCGATGCGGGCGGCTGACTTGCCGCACGTGATGGCGATCGCTGACTTGGTTCACGCTGGCTATTTCGAAGCAGAAGAAGTCTTCGCAGAACGTCTGGCCTTGTTTGCGCCTGGCTGCCGGATCGCCGTGCGTAGCGGGCAAGCGGACGGCACCGAGCAGGTCATCGGTTACGCCTTCATGCATCCCGCTCGTCTAGGCGTGCCGCCATCCCTCAACAGCTTGCTGAACGGACTGGATACTGCGGCAGATTGCCTGCATCTGCATGATGTCGCGCTGCTGCCGGCGGCACGCGGCTCCGGGCTCGGGCGGGAGTTGGTGGACGATCTGTGCCGTGTGGCTGAGCAGGCGGGTCTGCCGATGGCGACCTTGGTGGCGGTGCATGCATCAAGTGCCTACTGGCGGGCAGCGGGATTTGCCGAGGATGCGCAGGCGCTGGCAGGGAAGGGTGGGAGTCTGGCCAGCTATGGCGAGGGCGCGCTCTACATGTCCAGGCGGTTACGCTAGTGCCGGTGCTTGCCTTGGCGGAAGATTGATTGTTGTCAATGTGGCAAAAAGTTAACGCTCGCGCGTTAACGAGTTTTTCACTTGATCAATCGACAACTGTTGTCTTAAAATTAATGAAAAATTTACAACAGTTTGCTTGGATTTGCATCTTCCAAGCGCGATCAATTCACTTCCGCCACCTGGTCTGACAAGCGAAGGCGGCATCCTTTATAAGGGGTAACGTTCCATGTCGCGTCTTTCCAGGTCGGCGCTGGCCGGTGTTGCTGTCTTGCCTTTCCTTTCCCTTGGTGTGAGTGCTGCTGCGCAGGCCGCCGTGGCCCCGCTGACTGGCGCTGAAGCGCTGCAGCAGTTCAACCTGGTGGTGCTGGGCAGTGCCGCCTCCAATTCGCACGTCGATGGCCGGGCCTGGATCGGCGGTTCGGTCACGGGTGGTGACTATGTGCAGCACTACGGCAGCACGCCCGCATCGAACTACGCCGGTCTGACCGTGATGGGGACGGCGAGCGGTCTGCATGTCAACGGACTGGGATCCTATATTGGCGGCTCCCTCGTTGGCTCCACCGTCAACAGCGGTTCCAGCTATATCGCCGGTTCGGTGATCGGCAGCAATCTGAACGGCCCGGCCTACGTGGCGGGCAGCACCATCGGGGTCAACTTCAATGGCGGCCGCTCGTCGTCGCCGAGCACGCTGATGCAGACCAATGCCGATGCTGCCGGCTCGACCAATTTCAGCAACACGCTAACCAGCCTGTCCAATAGCCTCAAAACGGCTGCCGCCAACAGCACGGTCTCCGTCGCGAACAACAAGGCCACCTTCAATGCCGTGGCCAATAACCAGGGTGTCGCGGTCTTCAATCTGGATAACACCACCAGCGCGTCGGTGTTCTCGGTAGGTGAATTTTCCTTCGCTGCCAATGGTGCCAGCACCATCATCATCAATTCCAGCGTGAGCTCGGCGATCATCGGTGCCAACTTCCTGGGTGGACAAGCGCAGTCGTTGGGCAAGTCCATCGTCTGGAACTTCTACAATGCGACCAGCCTGATCATCAACAATCAGTTCGGCGGTTCGATCCTGGCTACCCACGCCAGCCTGACCAACAACCAGAACATTGAAGGCGGAGTGTTCGTCAACAGCTTGATTCAGAACGCCGAGCTGCACCTGCAATCCTTCACCGGCAACCTGGCCGCGGTGGCCCCGGTCCCCGAGCCTGAGCAATATCTGATGATGCTGGGTGGTCTGGCCATCGTGATCGGTGTGGCGGCGCTGCGGCGTCGGCGCGTGGCGCTGCCAGGTATGCAGGCAGCCTGAGCCTGCATAGTATTCCCAAGAGCAAGATCGTCGATGCCGTTCAGCGCGATGCTGAGCGGCATTTTTCTTGGTATCGGGGGAGGGTTGGTGTCAGAGCGGCTCATGCCGCATGTAGACCTCGGAGCGACCGGACAGCGTCTTGGCCACTTCCTGTAGGAAGCTCTGGGTGGGTGCTGGCTTGTCGAAGCCGGTCATCATGAGCGCAGCGGCCAGGCCCACCGGCAACAGCAGGTGACGCAATGGCGGGGGCGACTGTTGCAGTGAGCGGCCGAAGGCCCAAGCAGCGCCGGCACCTACCAGCAGGCCGAGCATGACTTCGGATTCAGAGTGGACCTTGATCATAAGACGAGACAGGCCGACGGCAGTTACCAGTAGAGCGGTCAGCGTGAGTGCCAGCGCACGCCGTACGCGGCTGCTGTCTTGGGTGAGCAGCAGGGCAATCGAGAGATAGAGGGCACTGGAAGAAGCGGTATGTCCACTGAATCCGGTGAAATTGAGCATCGGCAGGCTGATGTCCCACCCCATGAAGAGCAGCTTGCTGATGACGACGATCATCATGGCGCTGCCAAAGGCAACCAGCCAGGCGAACATCGGACGCCACATCTGGTTGATACCCATCCAGAGGGCCAGGATGCAGGCGCCGGGAATGGTCATGGTGCTGTCGCCAAGAAAAGTGATGGTGTGCCAGTTCATTCAGTTAAGTGAAAGGGAGGGATCTGGGAAATGTTGCCAAGGAAGATTGGCGGCTTGTGCGGCGCGGTGAAAGCGCTGTGACTGTTGTTGCAAGATAAACGTTCAGTGTTTGCTGCAATGCGATATAAATAGTTTGTGTGATTTTGCGATTTTGTTATCAAATTGAAAAATTGCCGCTTGTCCTACAAGCCCCTGCTGTTTTGTCTGATTGCTGCAGTTTTAGGGGCGCGTATCCTTACGGGATTCTTTTCTACAGGGCAATGTAGCACACATTTTTTTGCCTAAATCTAAAAAATGATGCATGATTACTTCTAAATTTTTCTGTGTTGCAGTGCAGCAATGCGGACGCCAAACATTGCCATTGTTTTAAAAGTAAAACTAAAAAGAAAGGGCGCTGATTCGTGATGCCACGGCAGTTTCGCAATAGCAGCAAGCGTAAGACCCGGGTGCGGATGTGCGCTCTGATGGTGTCGGTGACTTGCCCTTTTGCATACGCGGCGGACCCCGGTCAGGTGGTTGTTCCGTATGTGCAGTATACATATTTGCATGACGATAATTTGCTGCGTCTGAGTGGACCTGATGCGGCGCGTACTTCGTTGGGGTCGCCCCAGTTGTCGGACAATGTGCAAAGTCGGCAGGGCGGTCTTCGTATCGACAAGATGCTCAGTCGCCAGCATTTTCAGCTCGATGCAAGCGCGACCAAGAATACGTTTGATCATTTCAGTCAGTTCGACAATGATGCGCGGGATTTGAAGTCCGATTGGGGCTGGGTGCTAGGAGAGCGCTTGTCCGGTAACTTGGGTTACGTCTACTCGAGGTCATTGACGCCTTTCCAGAACTTCCGGTCGCTTGAGCCCAACATCCGTACGATGAATACCAAGTATTTCAACTTGGCTTGGCAATTGCACCCTGACTGGACGGTGCGCATGCAGGCATCGCGGTTCGGACTTGCGTACGACCTGCAGACCCAGCAGTCGAACAACTTCACGCAGAATATCGCGGAAGTCGGCCTCGATTACACGCCGCGCAGCGGGAGCATCGCTGGCGTGCAGGTGCGCAGGACGACTGGTAACTATCCTTTCGATGCCGTCATCGGAACGAGTACGGTCAATAACTCCTTCACGCAG
Organism: Herbaspirillum sp. Her4; assembly: GCF_057961335.1. Taxonomy (NCBI): domain Bacteria; kingdom Pseudomonadati; phylum Pseudomonadota; class Betaproteobacteria; order Burkholderiales; family Oxalobacteraceae; genus Herbaspirillum; species Herbaspirillum sp. Her4. Next base: position 3,359,324 of record NZ_CM176330.1, read on the forward strand.
GAGGACTACAAGGCCAAGATCGTTTGGTTGTACAGCGCCAAGACGAAGTTGCAATTCCTCGGTGGTGTCACGCAGCGCGAGCGCAATTCGGCGGCGAGTGGTTCTGATTATCGCGGGTTCAACGCGCGACTGATCGCTGATTGGGCTGCGACTGGTAAAACTGGTTTCAAGGCTAACCTGTGGCGTGAAATCGGCGGCGTCAATGATATCGATGCCAACTTCGCGTTAACCACCGGTGCCAGTCTGGCAGTCACCTACTTGCCTACGGCCAAGCTGCGGGTAGATGGCTTGGTGGATTACGAGCGTCGTAATTACAACGGCGCTGCCATCGTCACTGGTGTCACACCGTCCAACCGGCGGGATACGTATGAAAAGGCAAGTCTGAGCCTGACCTATTCGCCAACGACCTCCCTGTCCCTTATGTTGGCGGTCTACCGTGAAAACCTGCAGTCAAATCTGAACAGTTTTAGTTATTTGTCCAACGGCATCTCCCTGACATCGCGCTATGAATTCTGAGGCACCGAAAATGAGCGACCTGCATGATGGCTTGCCATTGGCCAACGTCAAGCCCAATGCCATGACCATGGTATTCAAGCGCTTCGTCGAGCCGGCGCTGATCGTGGCGTATTTGTGGGTGCTGGTGCGTTTTAGCGGTCATTTGTTCAGCGGTGATTACTGGGTTCTGGCCATCATGGCCTTCTTCCTCTCATCCTATTTCTTTACGGAATTCCACGAGCGTCGGCTGCGCCGGGATCCCAGGGGAGTGTCAGTCTTCGCGCCGGTACTCGACTGGATCGCCGTAGCCGCCGTTCTTGTGGTGGTGGCCTACATTTGCGAGTTCTATCAGCAGTTTTCGCTGCGCGCGATTTTCTTCTGGGTGGTGACAACGCCCGTGGGGCTGATCATTTCGCAGCATGTACAGTCGCGCGTCATGCGCGACCTGCATACCAAGGGGGAGGTGCGCAGGGCCATCATCATTGGCGTCAATCCGGCCGCGTTGAAGCTGGCCGATCGCATGGAGAAGTATCCTTCGCTGATGATCAAGCTCATGGGTTTCTTCGATGATCGCGAGCTCAACCGTCAGCCTCCCGGTACCTATACGCCCTTGCACGGCAAAATGTCAGACGTAGCAGCGTACGTGCGCGAAAACAATATCAACATGGTCTACATAAGCATGCCGATTTCTGCGCAGCCGCGAGTGCTGCAGATGATCGACGAGCTGCAGGATACGACTGCCTCCATCTACTTCATTCCTGATATCTACATATTCAATTTGATCCAGGCACGCTTCGATTACGTGGGCGGCATGGCGGTCATGGCCATCTGCGAAACGCCTTTTACCGGAACCAATAATGTCGTCAAGCGCGCCAGTGATCTGATTCTGGCCTCCTGCATCCTGCTCATGTTGCTGCCGGTGATGATGGTCATCGCGATATGCGTGAAGTTGACTTCGCCGGGGCCTGTCATTTTCAAGCAGCGACGCTATGGACTGGATGGGGAAGAGATTGTCGTCTACAAATTCCGCTCCATGACGGTCATGGAGGACGGTGGCAAGGTTACCCAGGCCACCAAGGGTGATATGCGCCTGACCAAGATAGGCGGTTTCCTGCGATCCAGTTCTCTTGACGAATTGCCGCAATTTTTCAATGTGCTGCAAGGGAGAATGAGCATCGTAGGGCCACGTCCCCACGCGGTTGCGCACAATGAGCTGTACCGCAAGCAGATCAAGGGCTACATGCTGCGTCACAAGGTCAAGCCTGGTATCACCGGCTGGGCGCAGGTCAACGGTCTGCGCGGCGAGACCGAGACGCTGGACAAGATGAAAGCTCGTATTGAATTCGACCTTGAATATCTGCGCCGCTGGTCGTTGGTTTTTGATCTTTGGATTATTTTCCAGACCGTGCGTATGGTGATCAAGCGCGACAACGCTTATTGACGGTTCAGTCCCGTCTGGGGCGAAGACCACGCGAACCACCCATTGTCGCTGGCAACTAGTGACACATAAAAAGAAAGCTTGCTCAAATGAATATCGGGAAGGCAGCAGTGCGACAGCATCGTTCCATGGCAGTCAAGGCGTTGGTTTCGACAATGCTTTTTGTCGCATTGAGCGCCTGTGGTGAGAAGAAATCAGCATCTTCGACTAGCCAAGTCGTTGCCATTGTGGATGGGCAGGAAATTACCATTCACCAGGTCAACAACGAGCTGGCGAAGACCGGTGGCAGTCAAGTGACCAAACAATTGCTGGATGGCCTGGTGGCACGGCAATTGCTGGTCAACGCAGCAAAGAAGGACAAGCTTGATGCCGATCCCGCGGTGCTGGCGGATATGGAACGCGCACGCAATCTGGTGCTGGCGCAGAGCTACGTGGCCAGCAAATTGAAGTCGCCGGCACGGCCGCTGGACCAGGAAGTCGAGGACCTGTATCGCAAGAATCCGGACTGGTTTGCTCAGCGCAAGCAATATGAGTTCGGGCAACTGGTCATCGCGCGCTCCAATCTTACGCCTGAGCTCAATACCTTGATGGACCAGCCTGGCAAGCGAATGGATGAAGTCGTGGCGTGGCTTGATTCGCATCGTATCCAATACGCGCGACAGCAGGTGGTGAAGACCTCAGCAGATCTGCCGCCGCAAATGAATGCCAGCCTCAAAACGATGGAACGTGGTGCATTGTTTGTGGTGCTCGAAGGGCAGACGGCGATCTTGACGTCGCTGCAGGATGTGAAGAATGCACCCTTGTCTCTGGCAGTAGCTACACCCCAGATCATCCAGTATCTGGTGACGCAAAAGCAAAACCAGGCCTCCGAGCAGCTCGTGGAACGTCTGAAGGGCGAAGCCAAGATTGAGTATTCGGAACAGGCCAAGTCATTCACGGATCTTGCTGCGCAAGCCAACGCTAGTGGTGCAGAGGCAGCCTCACAGAAAGGTGCTGCCAATGATCCGGAAAGCATTAAGAAGGACGTCATTTCACGTGGCGTGTCCGGATTCAAATAAGCAAGTCTGAACTAAATACGGGCGTAGACACGCCTGAATCAAGAACCTGATGTGATGCGGAGTTATGACAATGACGAGAAAAATAGTATTCCTGTTGATCGGCCTGATGCTTGCCAGCTGGAGTTTGTTTGCCAAAGCCGATGACATCCTGTTGGGTGCTGGCGACGTGATCCGCGTAAAGGTCTATGGTAGTGATGACCTGAGCTTGGAAACACGGATCAGCGAAGCCGGCATCATCAGCTATCCGTTGGTGGGAGAGGTCAAGATCGGCGGCCTGTCCACGGCGCAGGCCGAAACCAAGATTGCAGGTCTGCTCAAGAAGGGTGGTTACCTGAACAATCCGCAGGTCAACATTCTCGTCACGGTTCCACAGAGCCAAATGGTCTCGGTGCTGGGGCAGGTGACCAAGCCAGGGCGTTATTCGCTGGATGGACGACGCAACGTCGCTGACGTGATTGCGCTGGCCGGAGGTGTCACCCCGGATGGGGGCGATGCGGTCACCATCGTGCGCAACGATGCCAAGGGTGGTGTGACGAAGCAACTGGTCGACATCTATGCCATTACGCACAACGGCGACACGACGACACTGCCGGAAGTGGGGGCCAATGATGTCGTCTATGTCGAGCGCGCTCTGCGGTTTTATATCTACGGTGAAGTGCAGCGTCCCGGCGTCTACAAGCTGGAGCGGGGCACAACCGTGTTGCAGGCCTTGTCGGTGGGCGGTGGCCTGACGCAACGAGGCACCGAGCGCGGCCTTATGGTCAAGCGTCGCGATCCGGATGGCAATCTGCAGGAGATCCCTGTCAAGAAAGAAGATTTGCTGCAGGCGGACGACATCGTCTACGTCAAGGAAAGCTGGTTCTGAAATTGATGGCCCCGGCTGGGGCGGCACCGTGACTTTTATTTTAGCTAGCGTATAACGCCAACCAGGAGGCGTGACCCCATGAATCTATCTCAATTTCTTCTGATCCTTCAGGCGCATCGCAAGGTCATCTTGCTCATTGTCTCTATTACGGTAGCAGTGGCGCTCGTCGTCAGTCTGGTATTGCCCAAGCAATATCGGGCAACCTCCTCGGTCGTGCTCAACTACAAGGCATCGGATCCCGTCACGGGTCTGGTCGTTTCGCCGCAGGCTTTGCCGGGCTTCATGCCTACGCAAGTGGCGATCATCAATAGTCCGTCGGTGGCTCTAGCTGTCGTGGATAGTCTCAAGCTTGCTGATCAGCAGGAAGTCAAGGATGCCTACAATGCAGATAACCACGGTGAACTGGATATCCGCAACTGGCTCGCCGGGATCTTGTTGCGCAAACTGGATGCAGTTGCCTCGAAGGAGAGCAGCGTCATCGATATCACCTTCAAGGCGGAAGACCCGCAATTTGCTGCATTGGTTGCCAATGCCTTTGCTGCCGCTTACCAAAATGTGAGCATGCAGCTCAAGCTGGATCCAACCCGGAAGGCATCTTCCTATTTCAATGACCAGGTCAAGGTGTTGCGCGATGCTTACGAGCAGGCACAGACCAAGCTCTCCAAGTATCAGGAAGAGCACGGCATTACCAATATCGACAATCGTACCGACGTTGAGACAAATCGACTCAATGACCTCTCGACCCAGCTGGTAATGGCTCAGGCGGCATTGTCCGAAGCCGAGTCCCGCCGTCGTCAGGCCGCTGGTGGTGGGGCGGTTGAGTCGCCAGATGTCAATGCGAACGCGCTCATTCAGACGCTCAAGTCCAACCTGGCTGCCTCCGAGGCCCGTTTCGAGCAGGCGTCCAAGCGTCTGGGCGTGAACCACCCGGATTATCAGGCAGCGAAGGCCGAACGCGATGGCTTGCGTGCGCAGCTGGCAGCAGCCACAAGCTCTATTTCTGCATCGGTGGGCAGCAATGCCACGATTCTGGCCAAGCGTGAATCAGAGATTCGTGCCGAGTTCGAGGCGCAAAAGCGCAAGGTGCTGGAAATGAACCGTACGCGCGACGAACTGGCTGTGTTGAGCCGGGAACTCGAAAGTGCGCAGCGTGCCTACGAGCTGACAACGCAGCGTTTCGCCCAGACCAATTTGGAAGGTCAGTCCAACCAGTCCGATATTTCGCTGTTATCGGCAGCCGTTCCGCCGCCATATCCTTCCAGCCCACGTGTCTTGGTCAATCTCGTTCTGGCCTTCTTCGTGGGCACTATCCTGGGCGTGATGGCTGCCTTGGGGCTGGAACTGACCAACCGTCGCGTGCGTTCGGAGCAGGATCTGATCGAGGAGCTGGGGCTGCCGGTGTTGGGTGCCATTTCCGGCCCTGTCACCGCGAGCAGCAGCCGTCGACGTTTTGGATTCGGACGATCCAAGCCGGCCTGATCGTGTGCGGCTCTCTCTGTCAATAAAAATATGATATCCCGGGAATAACATGACTACTGCAACGTTGACCTTCAATGAAGGCGCATCCCTGCCGAACCGATCCATTGGTGCGATTCTGGTGGACAGCGGAAAGCTTTCGCCCGAAAACGCGGAGCGCATCCTGCGCTTGCAGCGCGAGCGTGGTCTGCGCTTCGGAGATGCTGCAATCCAACTGGGCTTGCTGACCCAGTCCGATATCGACCAGGCCTTGTCCCGCCAATTCGATTACCCTTATCTACTCAAGGGGGAAAGCAAGGTCAGCGAAAAGGTCGTAGCGGCCTACAATCCCTTCAGCAAGCAGGTCGAGGCGCTGCGAGCGCTGCGCAGTCAGCTGATGGTGCGGTGGTTCGACGTCGATGCCAAGCACAAGGCCCTTGCCATCGTCAGCCCGGAGAGCGGGGAAGGGCGTAGCTTCATCGCATCCAACCTGGCCGTTGTATTTTCGCAGCTAGGTGAGCGCACCCTGCTCATCGATGCTGACATGCGCAAGCCTTGTCAACATGAGTTGTTTGGTCTGGATAATCGTAACGGCTTGTCGGGCGTGATTGCCGGCCGTTGTGTCGTGGCCGATGCCTTGCAACGCGTGCCGGACCTGCTCGACCTGACCGTCTTGTCTGCCGGTCCGACCCCACCCAATCCGCAGGAACTGCTGGGGCGCCCCAACTTCACTCAGATGCTCAGCGACTTTGCCCAGGATTTTGATGTCATCTTGATTGACACGCCTTCTGGCACGCAATACGCGGACGGCAACATGATTTCCGCGCGCGCTGGTGGCAGCCTCATGGTCGTACGTACCAATGTCACGCACATTTCTGCAGTCCGTACGTTTGCTGAACGTCTGACCAGCGCGCATGTCGCTTTGGTTGGCAGCGTGGTCAACGAGTTCTGAGCGCTAGTCATTTGCCAGAAAGCGTCACGATGACTGCTGATACCTTTCGTCCCCTGCCTGGACCACGCTTCTCCGGTTTGCCGTGGATCGTCATCGCGGCTGGGTTGGCGGCGATGTACATACCCAGTTTCATCGATCTCTTTCATGGGGTATGGGGGACCGAACGCAACGCGCATGGTCCGATCGTTCTGGTCGTAGCGTGCTGCTACATGTTCGTGCGAGTCAGGCAGTTGCTGGAGGAGGGGCTCATCGAGCGCAAACCTGCTCCAGTACCTGGTGTTTTCTTCTTGCTGCTCGGTCTGCTTTGCTTCGTACTCGGGCGCTCGCAGACCGTGCTGTTCATGGAGGCAGGCTCGCTCATTCCCATCCTGATGGGGATCGTGCTGCTGCAATTCGGGATACGTACCTGCGGTCGTCTGTGGTTCGCCTTCTTTTTCATGCTGTTCATGGTCCCGTTACCCGCTTCAGTGGTGGACCTGCTGACACAGCCGCTCAAAATTGGCGTGTCCTATGCGTCAGAGCAGGTGTTGCGCCTGCTGGGGTACCCAATCGCCCGCAGCGGCGTGATTCTCTACATCGGCCCCTACCAGTTGCTGGTCGCCGATGCTTGCGCCGGATTGAATTCACTGTTCACCCTTGAGGCACTCGGCCTGCTGTACATGAACCTGGTGCGCCATCAATCGTTGTTGCGCAACGTGGTGCTGGCAGTTTTGATCGTTCCTATTTCATTCACCGCCAATACCGTGCGAGTGATGGTACTTGCGCTCATCACCTACTACATGGGGGATGCTGCCGGGCAGGGTTTTCTCCACGGCTTTGCAGGTATGTTGCTCTTTCTCGTTGCGCTGGGCTTGATCATCGCGCTGGATGGATTGTTGCGTTGGATCGCCGTACGTTGGGCCAACCTGCGGGGCGAGGCTGTCCCAGTTGCAGTTCAGCGCGTGCGCGTGGCCGGCGAAAGTAACAACCGCGACAAGTTCGCCATGAATATCCGACTGGCCATCCCTGTTGCGCTGGTCATGGCCTTGTCCGTCGCAGCCGCGGGCATGCTGGTTCCCCATATGGCGCAGCCGCTCAAGAAACAGAATTTTTCGGCAATCGTGCCATCGCAGTTTGGCCAGTGGAGAGAGGTCCCATCTCCGTTTCTGCAAGTCACTGTCGGATTGGACGATGGAACTGGCCGCAATGCGGATCAACCTTATGACGACGTCCTTGGCCGAACCTACGTCAATAGTCGTGGCGAAATGGTCATGCTGGCCCTGGCCTATGCTGCCGAGCAGAGCCAGGATGTAAAGATCCACTTGCCGGAGGTCTGTTACGTCGCCCAAGGCTTTACTTTGGCTGATGGGCAGCCAGTGAGCATGCAGACACGTCCTGACGGTCCGCAGATTGCTGGTTCGCGCTTCGTTGCCAGCAACAAGGGCCGACAAGAAGCTGTCAGTTATTGGGTTCGCATTGGTGATGGATTTCCACAGGGGGGTCTCGCTGCCCGTTGGAAGATTTTCAAGGATGGCATGAGCGGCCGGGTTTCCGATGGCATTCTGGTACGTGCGTCAAGCCTTCTGCAAGATCAGGACAGTCAAGCCCATGCCTTTGCGCTGCAAGAACAATTCCTGAAAGAACTGGACGGCGCCATGCACCTTACCCATCCAGGATTGCTAACTCCTCATTGAGGGCAAAGGTGGGCAGATGGATGGCGGTGATGTGTCCTGACTCCATCTGGCGAGATGGGCGACCGTTGCCTGTCTCTTTGCCCCTGGCATGCAATCATCATCCGGCATCATGTGACGGCTGATGTAGAGGCGAATATTGCGGTCTCAGTGACCGAGGAAAAATGATGAGAAGAATCAACCTGCAATCTTCACAGATCGTGCTTTTGCTCGTTGCATGTGCAATCGCAGTGGTGTTCGGTTTGGCACTGCCAGTGCTCGCTTCCGCGCTCGATGGCAGTCTCGCCAAGCTGGCAGCCTTGCCCGCGCTGTTGCTGCTGGGAGGACTGTTTGTGTTCAACAAACGTCTGCTGCTGCTATGCGTGCTGCTGTTGCGTGCCTCCGGCGATATTGTCCTGGAGTCCACACGTGTGGGATCGGGTGGCAGCTTTTCGCTGGGGCTCGGTGGAGCGATCAATGCGCTGATCATTCTGATTGCCTTGCTCTTCGTGGTTGAAAAACCGAAGCTGTTGCCACGCAAGGCTTGGGTGCCATGGATGATTTTGTTGGGTATCGCCACCATCGGAATGGTGGTGTCCCCAGACAAGGGAGCGGCACTGAAGATCGTCCTGGGCCTGTGCTCGTATTTTGCGGTGTTTGTGTGTGCGTTCTATGTGGTACGCACTCCAGAGCAGTTCCGTTCCATGGTTCTGCTGGTCGTGGCTTCATCACTGATTCCAGCGGCGTATGGTTTCGTGAGCACTGCCTTGAACGCACGCGGCGGTCTCAGCGGTTTTCGTCTGCAGAGTACGTTTGGTCATCCCAATATCTTCGCGTTCTACCTGACACTGGCTATCGCCCTGGGCCTCTACGTCATCAAGAGCGCGCAATTCAAGCTTGATCAGTTCAAGCGCTTTGCACTGGCGGGTTATCTGGGTCTCTTGTTCTTGTTGCTTTTGCTTACGCAGACGCGTAGCGCATGGGTGGCTTGTTTTTTGATCTTCCTCCTCTACGGCATCAAGTACGAGCGACGCTATCTTGTTTACATGCTGATACTTGCGACGCTGGCCTTGCTCATTCCGAGTGTCCAGGAGCGTATCTTGCAGCTCGACAGCGGCAACACGGTCACCACTTACGCCAAGCTCAACTCCTTCGCATGGAGAACCTACCTCTGGAGTTCTGGATTGAACTGGATGAGTTCTTCACACTATTTGTTCGGCTATGGTGTCGAAGCCTTTCCCTACTATTCGCCACTGTTTTTCCCGCTCTCTGGCGGGGTGAAATGGGGCGCGCATAGTGTGTTCGTTCAGTGGTTCTTTGATACTGGGCTGGTCGGAATGGTGGCCTACCTTGCGATCTTCTATCAGGTATTACGCGTGTTGATCCGGTATCAGAAACAGGACTCGCTGGGCGGTGTCATTCTGATCTGTACTTTGATTGAATATATCGTTGTGTCAGCCTCTGACAACATGCTGTCCTACCTGGCCTTCAACTGGTATTTCTGGCTGGTCATGGGGATGGGATGGTCGGTCTACCATAACAGCCAGCAGGGCCAACTGGAGGTTCTCGCGAAAAAGAACCGGCGCCTGGAACAGGCGTCATTTCGCCGCTCGACATCCGCCTGACATGGCCATATCGAGGATTGTCCCATCGTTTTCTTTCTGCCTCGCGGGCGGGAAGTGCATTGCTTATTCAACGCAGCCATGACAAAAAGAATCGCTTACTTTATCAACCAGTATCCCAAAGTCAGCCACAGCTTCATCCGCCGGGAGATCGCCGCTGTCGAAGCGCAAGGCTTTGCGATTGATCGCATCGCGTTACGTGGATGGGATGCCGAGGTTGTCGATGACGATGACCGTGGCGAACGTGACCGTACGCGCTACGTTCTCAAAAACGGTATTGTCGGCTTGCTGAGTCCCATGCTGCGCACGATCCTTGCCAATCCAAAGGGCTTTGTCTCCGCGCTGGCGTTGGCTTTCAACATGGCACGCCGTCGTGAGCGCGGTCTGATCTATCACCTGATCTACCTCATGGAAGCTGCGCAGGTCGTGGAGTGGACACGGAAGTTTGATGCGGGTCACATACATGCGCATTTCGGGACCAACTCCGCCGAGATCGTCATGCTGGCGCACTGCCTGGGTGGTCCTCCCTACAGTTTCACAGTGCATGGCCCTGAAGAGTTCGACAAGCCCGTGGCCCTTGGGCTGGACGAAAAGATCCGCCGCTCCGCGTTCACCATTGCCATCACTTCTTTCTGCCAGAGTCAGTTATACCGCTGGGTGGAGCAGAGTATCTGGTCAAAGGTCGCCATCGTTCATTGCGGCCTGGATCGTGGCTTTTATTCGGACGCGCCGCTGCAGCCGCAGTCGTCCGCACGTCTGGTCTGTGTGGGTCGCCTGTGTGAGCAGAAGGGGCAATTGTTGCTGGTCGAGGCGGCCGCTGTACTTGCAAGCAATGGCATCGAGTTTGAGTTGGTGCTGGCCGGGGATGGTGAAATGCGGCCGCAGATTGAAGAGCGTGTTGCGCACTACGGCTTGCAGGAAAAAATTCGGATCACCGGATGGATCAGCAGTCGCCAGGTACGAGAGGAATTGCTTGCTGCGCGTGCGATGGTATTGCCTAGTTTCGCAGAAGGTCTGCCGGTGGTGGTGATGGAGGCAATGGCGCTGCGTCGTCCGGTGCTGACTACCTTCATTGCCGGCATCCCTGAACTGGTGTTGGATGGTGAGAATGGCTGGCTCTTTCCTGCAGGGGATATTGGCCGTCTGGTGGAGTCCATGCAAGCCTGCCTGAGTGCTACGCCCGAACAGCTGCAGCAGATGGGGGAGTGCGCGCACGCACGTGCGGTGGCAAGGCATTCAATCGATACCGAGGCCGGCAAGTTGGCCAGATTGTTCGCCGCATCGGTTACCTCGGATCGCCCTGTTCTGGGGAAGGCACCATGAGCATGGTGCATACCAAGCACCAGGATATTGCCTCCCTGGATGGATGGCGGGCGGTTGCCATCCTCATTGTTGCGACCAGTCATGCGGGCTTGGGCAGGCTGGTGCCAGGCGGGCTGGGTGTGACCATTTTCTTTTTCCTGAGTGGCTATCTCATCACCACCTTGCTGCTGCGCGAGCATGCAAGTACTGGCACCATCAACATCAGGCATTTTTATCTGCGACGTCTTCTTCGCCTGACTCCGCCCTTGTTGCTGGTGCTGGTGGCGACGTATTTGCTGACCTACCTGGGTGTCTTCAAAGGCTATGCCACGTGGACCGGTTTCTTTGCGCAGTTGTTTTATTTCGCCAATTATTACGCGTTGTTCTTTGATGCCGCTCATACGGTGCCGCAGGGGACGGGCGTGTTCTGGTCGCTGGCAGTGGAAGAGCATTTTTATTTCTTCTTCCCGGCATTGCTATTGCTTTCCTTGCGCAATGCGCAGCGGCAGCGGCTGCCGTTTTACTTGGGTGTTGCCTGCGTGATGTTCCTCGCTTGGCGCTGCTATCTCGTCATGGGAGTAGCGGTCAGCACCGAACGAACTTACTATGCCACCGATACGCGCATCGATTCCATGCTTTATGGCTGCATTCTGGCGACGCTGTCGCTGACGTCGCAATGGCAGCAGCAGCTGCAAACGCCAAAAGTGAGAGCTACTGCGATATGGGCCGGACTACTGCTCCTGTTGAGCACCTTGTTGGTTCGCAGTGAGGTGTTCAGAGAAACCGTGCGTTACTCTCTGCAAGGTATTGCGCTCATTCCTCTCTTTTATTACTCGGTAACCAATCCGGAACTTTGGCCCTTCCGCTGGCTCAATGCGGCTTGGGTTCGGCGGATCGGAGTCTATTCCTATTCGATCTATCTGGCCCATTACGTCATGCTCAATAACGTAGATCGCTTATTTTCCTATGCGCCACTGAACGTTCTCGTGGCACTGGCCGTTTCCTTGCTGTTCGCGGTACTGGTGGATCGCTTGATTGATGCTCCGTTGCGCGTGGTCAGGGCGCGGCTCCGCTAGCACGGTTTTTGTACGAAAACTCTGAAAATGGTCTCCACCCAGAAAAATTCCCTCCCTCCGAAAGGCTCGCCCAGTGCGGTTTCGGTTGCCCCGGCGGCAGGTCAGGATGTACCTCAGCTGCATCCTAAGTATCGTCCCGATATCGACGGTCTGCGTGCGATCGCGGTCGGTTCAGTGGTCATTTTTCACGCTTTCCCGGAGTGGTTCAAGGGCGGTTTCATCGGCGTCGACATTTTCTTTGTCATTTCCGGTTTCCTGATTTCGCTGATCATCTTCAACAATCTTGAGCATGATCGCTTCAGTATCCTCGATTTCTACATCCGCCGCGTCAAACGCATTTTCCCCGCCCTGATGACGGTGATGGTCGCATGTGCGGTCGCCGGGGGAATCATTTTGTTCGCTGACGAGTACCGTCAGCTGGGCAAGCACATGCTGGGTGGGTCGACCTTCATTTCCAATATTCTGTTCTGGCGCGAAAGCGGCTACTTCGATAACTCCGCCGAGACCAAGCCATTGCTGCATCTCTGGAGTCTGGCGATCGAAGAGCAGTTCTATCTGTTCTGGCCTTTGCTGCTGGCCTTTGTGTGGAAACGTAAGTGGGGATTTCTGCGCATCGTCGGAGTGATCGCTCTGTTGTCGTTCCTCATCAATCTTTATTTGATCGGACATGACCAGACCGCAGCGTTCTACTCGCCGTTCGCACGATTCTGGGAGTTGATGGTGGGTGGCACCCTCGCCTATATCAATCTGCATCGTTCCGACCTGAATGCGCGCGCCAAGGAATGGCAAGCGTGGCTGGGCTTGATTTTACTGGTGCTGGGGTTCGTCCTGCTTAATGGCGAGCGCAGCTTCCCGGGCTGGTGGGCGCTGCTGCCGTGCGCAGGAGCATTTCTTTTACTCTCGGCGGGCCCCGGGGCATGGTTCAATCGTAAGATACTCGCCAGTAAGCCGTTGGTCGGGATTGGGCTGATCAGCTATCCACTGTATCTCTGGCACTGGCCGCTGCTGTCCTTTGCGACCATCATTGCCGGTCAAACCGCCCCCCAGCAATGGCGTCTGATGGCGGTACTGGCGGCCATGTTGCTGGCGTGGGGCACCTTCCTGTTCATTGAGCGTCCGCTTCGGCATGCCAGTGGGATACGCATCGTTTGGGCGCTGCTGCTGGTCAACACAGCGGTAGGACTGGCGGGGGCCGTCATCTATCACAATGGCGGTTTTCCTCAGCGGGCGATCAATGAGAAGCTGGATTACCTCGCCCATGCGGATGTATTCGATGGCTCGCGCAACTCCGATGGCAGTTGCAATCGCCTCAATCAACTGGTTCCAGTCAGTGAAGAGGTCTGTCTTTCCAATTCGGCGCAGCCGCAAGTGCTCTTCGTCGGGGATAGCCACGTCATGGCACTGCATTCGGCGATTTTCAGTCGTCAACTTGCACTGCCGTCCATCATGGTGGCCGGGCACGCCTGCCGTGTGTATCCCAACTTGCCCTACGAGCCCGCCAATTTGCGGCGCTGGTCCAACAATTGCACGGAGATTGCCCGTCAGGCAATCGCCGTTGGTCAGAGATTCTCTTCCATCCGGACGGTGGTGATCAGCGGGGCTTACCCGCGGGGCAATCTCGATGAGCCCTCGCAGTACAAGGTCAACGATCACGCGTTGAGCCAGCGAGAGGCGTTCATGTCCGGATATGGCGCGTTGATTGAAAGTTTCATTGGGCAAGGCAAGCAGGTCGTGTTCGTTGCTGATGTGCCATTCCTCAAACTGGACCCGCATGCTTGCGTGAACCGACTCGGTGACGGTCCGATCCGCGAATGTGCTTATACCCGCGCCGAGCATGACCAGATCAGAAAGCCCTACGATGCCGCCGTGAGCGAGCTGCGCCAGTTGCATCCGAAGGCGACGGTATTCGATCCGGTGGCACTGTTCTGCTCATCGGCCCAGTGCAGATCAAAGATAAATGGTGCTTATTTGTACAACGACGATCAGCACATCAGCCTGGCAGCGTCCAAGTATTTGTTGCAGTCGATGCAGAAGGATGGACTGCTGCCGTCAGGCGTGGCCCGATAAAAAAGCCGCAGTCGAGGACTGCGGCTGGATTGCGACTTTTGTTGTGGCTGGGCAAGTATCAGTCGGCCTTGCGTAGATCGCCGCCGACTGCAGACTTGCTGCCCACGCCACTCTGGGCGTAAAGCACGAGGCGCGGCGAGCTCGCGGTCCAGGTAAAAGTCTTGCTTTCGCCATTGGCCAGATAGCCGCTGTCGAAGACGACTTTGCCCACCAACTGGTCGTAGATGCTCATGCGAAGTTTGCCGCCGTTCGTGGTGTTGGCGGTCAGTTTGTAGGTGGCACCGCTGACTGGCTTGGCCCAGGTCACTGCGTTCATTCCGCGGTTGCTGTAGTTCACGACTTCGGACATCGAGTTGGTCGCCGGGAAAACCACGGCTTGGTCCCAAGAGCTGTACTGGCCCAATACGCTGCCGGATTGCTGGGTCCAGTTGCCACGCATGGAAAGCAGATTCAGGTTCTGGTTGGGCGTAAAGGTCTTGCCGTTACCGTCGATCCAGCCCTGGGCGCTGACCACCCGGCGAAGAGCTGCGCGGATCGACTGCATTTCAGTGGCGACGGTATTGTTCCATCCGCTCGGCGAAGGATTGGCGTCGGCACCGATCTCTGCGTAGATGACGAAGGGCGTGCCGATATTGGCATCGACGATGTAAGCACCGTAGCGTTTGAGTGTTTCAGCGATCCGGCGGACTTCTGCGTTGGTAAGTTTGCTGGTATCGAAGTCTGGCGGCAGCATCACCAGACTGCCCTCGGGAATGCCGCCCTTGTTGCGGATGGCGGCTTCGGTATCTGCTGAGGTGGCCGGGAACACATAGGCGGGATTGGGGCTCAGGCCCGAGTAGGTCAGTGACATCGCCAGCGCATGAGGATAGTACTGGGGCTTCTGGGCCGCCTCATGGATACGGATGATGCCTGCCGCCGCTGGTACGCCGGTAGCACGGGCACCCTGATAGTAATGGCCTGGATCAGCCCAGCCGCGCCCATCGATTTTGGTCCAGGCATACATGGCAGCAGTCCATTTTGTCCCTTCCTGCTTGAGCTTGAAGAGCGAATGCACAATGCCAGTCGTGGGGTCAACGATGTCAGCATGACCGTCCGTCCCCGGTGCGGCTTTCGCTGAAGCCGGCCAGTGTGGAATGGTGATGTCGTGATAATTCTCGTCATCCGTATGGAACAGGCCTTTGCTGCCAGTCAGACCGGTGATGGTGACCGGCGGGTCATCCGGCGACGCCAGGAAGATGCCGGTGGAATAGGTGTTGTTAGTCACCGTGGGGAAATAGCTGTCAGTCGGAATGACGAAGGAATCAAACACCGGATTCACCGGGCGACTGTTCCACAGCGAGTCGGCAGCAAAGGGTTTCATATAAGTACCCCATTCCTGGGCCCAGCCTGGTGCGGCGGCAAGCACAGCGGTCAGTCCGAGTGTCAGTTGAAAGCGTCTTAGTGTGGTGGTGGGCCGTGGCATAAGCAACTCCTGTTGGTGTGGTTTAGTGATGATCTGGCCAGGTGGATTAAGTTCTACGCATCCTCGAAAATGTAAGTAATTTTAATGAGAAGGTGGAAAGTATATCGATCATTGTAGTCAGGCATCGGTCTGATGCCTCGAAAAGCGATGGCGGATGCTCAGGGCAGCTCCGGCGCTGCCGTTTCATAAATATTGTTGATGCATTGCAGCATCGGCGGCGGTGACTGTCGCATAATAGAGAGTGGTCTGACTTGGATCTTGATTTCCATGCAACGTTGCCTGGACATCTTGCGGCATCTGCAGGTTGCCACCTCGGATGTGGCAGGTTTCTTTGCAAAGCTGGAAGATTGTCGCTCAGTAGCATTAAATGCGAGTAGTTTGGAAGATTCGGACAGCTTCGGCAGTCCAGAGGAAATGAATATGTCGATAATCATCTCGATTGTGCAAGTGTTTTTGCTGGTAGCGCTGGCGCTTCTTGCGGTGCCGGTACTGGTACTTTTGCTGCAGGTGGTCTGCGCACGCGGACCCGTCAGGGGGGCAAGCGACACGGGGCAGAAGCGACCGCGGCTTGCCGTACTGGTGCCGGCTCACAATGAGGCCGGCGGAATTGCCGATGTTATACATGGCATTGTCAAGCAGTTGGACAGCGCTGACCGGGTGCTGGTCGTGGCGGACAATTGCTCGGATGAGACAGCCCAAATCGCACGTATTGCGGGAGCTGAAGTTACTGAACGGTTTCATGATGAGTTGCGCGGGAAGGGTTATGCGCTTGACCACGGCATCGCTCATCTGGCTGCCGATGCGCCGGATGTTGTCATCATCGTGGATGCTGATTGCTTTCTAGGGGAGCAGGCTCTGGATACCTTGGGGCGCCGGTGCGCCCAGTCGGGGCGTCCGGTACAGGCGCTCTATCTGATGCATACCCCAGAGGGGGCGGGCGCAATGCGCAAGATCGCCGAGTTTGCCTGGTTGGTAAAGAATTGGGTACGGCCACTTGGGTTTCATCGGATCGGATTGCCTTGTCAGTTGATGGGGACCGGGATGGCATTCACCTGGGAGCAGATCCGCAGCGCAGATCTGGCCACCGGCCACATTGTCGAGGATATGAAGTTGGGCGTCGATCTGGCTGAAGCCGGACAGGCACCGCTGTTTTGTCCGCAAGCCATGGTCTACAGTTATTTTCCGTCCAGTGACAGTGGCGTTGAGACTCAGAGAACGCGCTGGGAACACGGCCATCTCAGCGTGATCCAGTCTTATGTGCCACGCCTGTTAGTGGGGGCCCTCAGGCGTGGCAACCTGGCGATGGCAGGGTTGGCACTGGATCTGAGCGTGCCGCCCCTTGCGCTGCTCGTGATGCTGGTAGTGGCCGCATGGGTCATCACGACCTTGTTTTGGGTTGGAATGGGCGCGATGATGCCAGTGGTTATCGCCAGTGCGCTGCTGGTCTGCATCGGGAGCGCGGTATTGATTGCCTGGAATGGCTATGGCCGTAGCATCATCAGTCTGCGCGAACTGCTCGGAGCTGTTGGATATGTCGCGCGCAAGTTACCCCTGTATTTCAAATTCTTGTTCAACCGCCAAGTGGCGTGGGTGAGGTCAAAACGTGATTCAGAATAACGCTCGGCATCTCTCTCCTGGACTTGTCGTTGCTGCGCCGGAGCAGCCATGGGGCCCCCTGCCTGACTTCAACCGTGAGGTGTTTTGCATTCTCGGTTTGCCATTCGACTGCGTCAGTCTGGATGAGGCTGTGCGTCTGACGCAGCAAGCCGCTGTGCAGGGGCAACGATGCTTCCTTTCTACCCCCAACCTGAATTTTGCTATCGCTTGCCTCGACGATTCGCAGTTCCGCTTGTCGGTAATCCAGAGTGATCTTTCTATCGCCGATGGCATGCCGCTGATCTGGATCGCGCGTGCCACAGGCTTGCCCATCAAGGAGCGCGTGGCTGGATCGAGCTTGTTCCAAGCATTGCGGCAAGCAGGCATGCCCACGGGCAATAAGGCTGTAGGAGTGTATTTTTTTGGTGGTCCGCCCGGCGTGGCACAGCGGGCCAGCGAAAAGCTCAATGCTACGCCGTCGGGAATGCGTGCCGTCGGGTTCGATAGTCCGGGATTTGGCAGCATCGAAGAAATGAGCGACTCATCCGTGATTGATCGTATCAATGCCAGTGGAGCCGACTTCCTTGTGGTAGCACTAGGTGCCAAAAAGGGGCAAGCATGGATCCAGTTCAATCTGTCTCGCCTGACAGTTCCGCTGGTCAGTCATCTGGGTGCCGTGGTCAATTTTGTTGCGGGAACTGTCTCCCGGGCACCCGTGTGGGCACAGAAGTCCGGCATGGAATGGCTGTGGCGCATCAAGGAAGAGCCAAAACTTTGGAAGCGTTACTGGCAGGATGGTATCGGCTTGTTGAGTGTGCTGGTCAATCGTGTTGTACCGCTGGCAGTGTCGCGGCGTCAGAGAGCACCTGCACCATCCGAATTCGACAAGGCGATCATTAGTGTGCGGCAACAAGATGGTGATTGTCGGCTAATCCTGACGGGTGCTCTAGGGCTGCCCAATATTGCGCGTTTGCGTGCACTCCTGCCGAGCGCGGCCGATCGGTCCGGGCCCATGCTGGTGGACTGTTCAGAGCTGGCTCACATCGACAGCGCGGCGTTGGCATCTCTGATGCTGTTATATGGCGCATGTTGTGCGAGGGGTAGGCCGTGGGCAATGCTTGGTGTGTCAGCAGCGTTGCGCCGGCAATTCGAGTGGCACTGCGCACATTATTTGCTTCAACCCTTGGCTTGACGGCCATGGAGACGTGATCTCTGCGGTCGGCACTTTCAGCTCAAATATTAACGATAGAAAAGGCACTCATGAAAGCAATGATCCTGGCAGCGGGCAAGGGGACACGCGTACGGCCCTTGACCTACGCACTCCCCAAGCCGATGATTCCCATCCTCGGCAAGCCCGTGATGGAGTACCTGATCGAGCACTTGGTCAAGTTCGGTATCCAGGACATCATGGTCAACGTCAGCTATCTGCACGACCGCATTGAGAATTACTTCGGCGAAGGTCAGCGCTTCGGTGCGCGCATTGGCTATTCCTTCGAAGGCTACGTTGATGATGATGGTCAGGTCTTTCCAGATCCGATCGGCTCTGCCGGAGGGATGAAGAAAATCCAGGAATTCGGTGGCTTTTTCGATGAAACCACGTTGGTCATCTGTGGTGATGCGCTGATCGACCTGGATATTCATTCGGCCCTGTTCGAACACCGCCGCAAGGGTGCCCTGGTGAGCGTCATCACCAAGGAAGTGCCGATGGAGCAAGTCTCCAGCTATGGCATCGTGGTAACCGAGAAGGATGGCAAGGTGAAGTCCTTCCAGGAAAAGCCTAAACAGGAAGAGGCACTCTCCAATCTGGCCAGCACCGGCATCTACATCATGGAGCCCGCCGCGCTGGACCTGATTCCCAAGGACAAATTCTTCGATATCGGTGCTGACCTGTTCCCGTTACTGGTGGAAAAGCAATTACCGTTCTATGCCCAGAATCGTTTCTTCAACTGGATCGACATCGGCAATGTCACCGATTTTTGGTCGGTACTGCAAAGCGTGCTCAAGGGCGAAGTAGCGCAGATGTACGTGCCGGGCACGCAGATTCAGGAAGGTGTGTGGGTGGGCTTGAATACCCGCATCGAATGGGATGGAACCACTATCGAAGGACCGGTCTATATCGGTGCCGGCTCGCACGTGGCGGCAGGTTCTACGATCATCGGACCTGCCTGGATTGGTCATGGCAGCCATATTTGCAGTGGCGCAAAGGTGATTCGCAGTGTGCTATTCGAATATACTCGCGTAGCGAGTGGAACGACCTTTGAAAACAGCGTCGTTTATGGTGCGTACAGTGTCACCCACGAGGGCGAAATGAAACATACTTCCGATCGGCCGGACGAGCAGTGGAACGATGCACGGGATCGCCGTCTCAAACCGCGCAGTGCGATTTAGTAAACCTGGAGTACTTAATGTCTAATCTCAAAATCTATCCCGTCATCCTGTCCGGTGGTTCGGGTACCCGCTTGTGGCCGCTTTCCCGCGCAGCCTATCCTAAGCAATTACTTCCTCTTGTCAGCGAGCAGACCATGCTGCAGGAGACCGTGGCGCGGGTCAGCTCCTGGCCCGAAGTACAGGCGCCGTTGGTGGTGTGTGGCAACGAGCACCGCTTCATGATCGCCGAGCAGATGCGCGGGATCGGCATGCGGCCGCTGGGCATCATGTTGGAACCTCAGGGTCGCAACACGGCCCCAGCGGTCGCTGCTGCCGCTCTGCACCTGCAGCGTCTCGATCCGGAGGCCGTGATGCTTGTGTTGCCGGCCGACCATGTCATCACTGATGTGCTGTCCTTTCACGCAGCGGTGCGCCGTGCTTTGGTCTCGGTGGAGAAGGGGGCGCTGGCCACCTTCGGTATTGAGCCGACGCAACCTGAGACCGGCTATGGCTACATTCTGCGTGGTGCCGCAGATAGCGCGGAAAGCGGTAACTTCCTGG
Organism: Herbaspirillum sp. Her4; assembly: GCF_057961335.1. Classification (NCBI taxonomy): domain Bacteria; kingdom Pseudomonadati; phylum Pseudomonadota; class Betaproteobacteria; order Burkholderiales; family Oxalobacteraceae; genus Herbaspirillum; species Herbaspirillum sp. Her4. The sequence goes on from NZ_CM176330.1 coordinate 3,379,289, forward strand.
TAGAGCGGTTCGTCGAGAAGCCAGACCTGGCGACCGCTAGCGGCTTCCTGCAGCAGGGCGGGTATTACTGGAACAGCGGAATGTTCCTTTTCAAGGCACGTGATTATCTGAGCGAGCTGGAGATCCATCGCCCGTTGATCGGTGCGGCCGTCAAGGAGGCTGTGTCCAAGGCCTATAACGACCTTGATTTCTGCCGCCTGGACGAGACTGCCTTTGCAGCTTCGCCATCGGAGTCCATTGACTACGCTGTCATGGAAAATACCTCCCGTGCCGTGGTGGTGCCCGCCAGCATAGGTTGGAGCGATGTGGGATCGTGGAGTGCGTTGCACGAAGTGCTGCCGGCCGATCAGGAAGGCAACGTGATTCGTGGCGACGTACATCTCAAGGAGGTGAAGAACACCATGGTTCGAGCGGAAAGTCGTCTAGTCGCTGTGCTCGGCGTGGAAAACCTGGTAGTGGTCGAAACGGATGACGCCGTGTTGGTGGCGCACCGTGACAAGGTGCAGGAAGTCAAAAGTTTCGTTGACAAGCTCAAGGACGCAAAGCGTACCGAACACGTGCATCACAAGCGCGTCTTCCGCCCGTGGGGCAGCTACGAGAGCGTTGACGCCGGTGAGCGTTTCCAGGTGAAGCGCATCATCGTCAAGCCGGGCGAGAAGCTGTCGCTGCAGATGCATTACCATCGCGCAGAGCACTGGGTGGTGGTCAGCGGCTCGGCCTTGGTTACGCGTGGGGAGGAAGTGACCTTGTTGAGCGAGAACGAATCGATCTATCTGCCCATCGGAGTGACCCATCGTCTGGAAAATCCGGGCAAGTTACCGCTGCACCTGATCGAGGTGCAGTCGGGAAGCTATCTCGGCGAGGATGATATCGTGCGCTTTGATGATGTTTACAAGCGAGCGTGAGAGCGCAAGGTCCCCATGAAAAAAGGAGAGCACGTGCTCTCCTTTTTATATTGTCCGCGGCAGTCTCAGGCGTTCGTCGCTCCGACCTTTTGCATGCTCTGTTCGTACAAGGCCAGCAGCCGTGCAGCCAGTGCCGGTCCTGCCTGAAGGCAGGCGGGATACTTCCAGGTCCCCTTGACGAAGAGGATGCGATCAAGGGCATCGAGAAAAGCATCGATATGCGCCGACATGATTTCATCCACGCCAGCTTTCGCACGCTGTACAGTGGCATCAAGCTGGTCGAGGTTGTTGACCACGAAGGCGATTTCCGGTTTCGAGTAGAACGATTCACCCAGCACTACCGTCGGTGTCTTGCGCCGTACCGCCTGCAGGCCTACCGATGAGTTGATGACGAAGACCATGGTGGCGCGGTCCAGCAGCAGTTCGACGTCGAACTTGCGCAGCCAGAGGACATCAGGATACTTTTGACGTAACTGGCTGTAGTCGTAGCGGCCAAGGTCTTCCGGGTGCTCCTTGACGATGATGGGGTAGTCCGGGCCGCAGGTACGACGAATCGCGGCATGGACTGTCTCGAAAAATTCTTCCACCGAATGCACCAGTCTCGAATTGAGCAGCACCTGCGTATCGTCATGGACCTGAAGCGGGATGAAAGCGAATTGGGCCGGCAGCTTCGCTTGGTCGTTTGCGATGGCCGCCCGTCGACGCTTGATCTTCCAGCTCTTGATCCTGCTGAATCCCCGTTGCTCGGGATAGTGCCCGTAGTAGGATAGATTGGTGCGGTGAGCCAAGGCGATAGCGGCCAGTTGCGTGCGGGTCAGCGGTCGCAGGTTCAACGATGGCGCAGTTTTGTCGACTACGGCTGTATCGCCCCGTCCTTGTGCTTGCGCAAGCACGGCATCGAAGTCCAGTGAGGCCAACGTGGCAGAGGCATTCACGCCCCCGAGGTCAGCCTGTAGCGTATTCGCAAAGTAGCCGTTCTCCAGATAGACCACGGGGATGCCGCTGCGACGGCAGAGTATGCTGATGACTTGGCCAATATGATCCTGACCATTCCACACCACGAACAATTCGGGCTGCTGCTCCTCGAGGAATCGATTGACATAGCGTGCTACGGTATTGACGCGGTCATGCCACTCAATCAGGCTCCCACCGTGCTTGGTCTGCATGAAGCTGACCATTTCCTTCACTTCGTCCTCGGAAAACAGTATGTCGGCTTCGTGCCTGCTACCGTCCAGTGTTTCCAGATCGCGAGGGTAAAGTTGACCGGTATTCTTGGCCAGCAGCTTGTGGTCGTGGGGAAGGAAGTTCAGATAGCGTACCTGATGACCATGTTGATGTTCCAGACAATTGCCGGTACTGAGCATGAGCGGAACGAACATGTCGGCCAGGACGAAGATGGCGATTTTCATGATGAGGTCGCTTAGTAATACTTGGAGTTGATGTCAGGTTTCCTGAGTCGAGCCTTGCACAGTCCCATCGCGACCTTGAAGCGATGATTCGCCTTGGCGATGTCGCCTTTGACGCAAATTGACCAGGCCGATTTCAGTAGCCATGTCAAAATCGCAGGAAGCCCCTTACGGCGTGTATCAACGAAGGTGGCCAGTGCCATTTCTTCATTGTATTTTTTCTTGTAACTGAAATGCTTGTTCAGATAGTCGATCTGGCCGGTTTCGACGATGGTCAGATTGTCTGCTTTGACGGCCAGGAATCGTTTGGTCCATTCCTGATCTTCGGAGGCGAAGACCTCTTCGCGGAAAGGCAATTCACGCAGCAAGGCCGTCGGCGCGAAGCTGCATGAATTGGTCAAGCCATTGACCCCGGTGAAGTTGACGTTATTCACCTGTCGTACGAGCCAGGGGTGGGACTTGTTGGAAATGATCGATCCTACACGGTCCCCCTTGCTGGTCAACTCACTGAAAAAGCGTTGCATCACATCCTGCTCACGCAATATCACGTGAGAGGAAATGATCAGCACGTTCTCCAGTTCGGCCGCCTGGACACCCAGGTTGATCGAGCGCGCGTAGTTAAATGGTTGGCCCGACACATCAAGCCATATATCTACAAGGGCACGCAGAGCCTCCGCCTGAGCAGGATCAGAGCCGCTATCGACGGCCATGATGGCCGTGGGAGGGCTGCTCTGCATGCGCAGCGAACGGATGACCTCTTCTACTAACGGCAGGCTGTTGAAGGTGCGGATCAACGCAAGATATTCCATATTGATTGGGTCGCCGGAGGGATTCATTTTTTGAGTCGACGGAAGGCCAGCTGGATGAACTCGCTTGCTTCGCGCCGTTGAAACAGCGCCACCATGAGAGCCCAGAACAAAATGCCTGCGCCAACCAGGATGGCGAACAGCAGATGACCCGAATACTGCGGCAACTGCTTGCGCGCAAGCTGCAGCAAGACAGCCATAGCCAGTCCACTTAGCGCGGATGGCAGTAGGCTCAACAGAAAATCTGCAAGGCGGATCGACAAGAGCTTGCCCGCCAGATAGAAGCCGGGCAAGGCCATCATGATGGCCGCTACCAGATAGGCGATGGCCAGGCCCCGTGCGCCATCGATCCAAGCACCGGCAACGTAAGCGATGATGTGCAGGGGCGTGCCGACCATGGACATGCGGAAGAGCCAGTCGGACTTGCCTAGCGCCATCAGTACCGGACTGGCAATGCTGGAAATGACCTGCACATAGCCGACCATTGCCAGGAAGGTGAGAATGCCGCCGACCAGAGCCCATTTGGGGCCGAGGAAGCTGTCGACGAACAGATCGGAAACTCCGGCCACGCCAAACATGATTGGCGCCGAAATGAAAGAGACCAGTTTCAGGGAGCGCAGTGTCAGCGCTGCCATGTAGGCTCTATCATCCTGTCGTCGACTCATCACGGGGAACAGCGAGCGTACAGCGACCCATGAAATGTTCTGTACCGGGAACAGCATCAGCTTGTATGCCAGGGAATAATTACCTAGTACGGTGATGCCGAGCATCTTGCCGACGATGAAGCTGTCGGCATTGCGGAACAGGTAACTGGCCAACTGATGTCCAGCCATGGAGCCGCTGAACTTGAAGACGCCTCGCAGTGCTTCACGATCAAACAGCGCCTTGGGACGGAAAGGAGAAAACCACCACATCAGCACGGTAGTACAAGCTGCCATCAATAGTGCCTGTGCAATCAGGCTCCAGACGCCGAGGCCGCGATAGGCCAGTACCAGCGCGATCAGCAGGGACAGCAGCGAAGAGGCTGATTCAATGCCTGCGACCATACGGAAGCGAGAAACGCGTTCCAGCAGAGCTTGATGCACGGTTGAACTGGCTGCAATCGGGAAGGAGAGCGAGAGAATCCATAGTACTTCCGTCAAGCGGGGCTCGTTGAAGGTCGCCGAGAGAAGCGGGGCAGTGGCGAACAGGGCGACCATGAGCAGCGTCCCGCCCGCCATGTTCAGCCAGAACACCGACGAGGTATCGGCCTGACTGATCTCGGCTTTCTGGATGATTGCTGCAGCCGTTCCCATGTCACGCAGTACGAATGCCAGATTGGTCGCCACCCCGGCCATGGCCATAAGGCCATATTCCGAAGGGGCGATCAGGCGAGTCAACACGAACATGTTGACCAGCTGGGACAAGATCTTGACGACCTGTGTCAGGGCGATCCAGCGGGCGTTGGCTGCGGCGCTCATGCGCGGCCCCGCTGCGCCGGCTGGCGCGCCTCAATGGGTGCCGCCATGCTTAATGCGTATCCAGCTCAGGAAGGCTCTTGATCAGATCATCCACCGCCTTGACCTGCTCCAGGAAAGCCTTGAGCTGCGACAGACGCAAGGCGCTCGGACCATCGCACAATGCCTTGGACGGATCCGGGTGGGCTTCCAGGAACAGGCCTGCCAGGCCCAATGCCATACCAGCTCGGGCCAGCTCGGTCACCTGCCCACGACGGCCGCCCGATGCCGCAGCACCGGATTCACGCTGTTGCAGGGCATGCGTCACATCGAAGATCACCGGCTTGTTGCCGCTGACCTGTTTCATTACACCGAAGCCCAGCATGTCTACCACCAAATTGTCGTAGCCGAATTGCGCACCACGATCACACAACATCACGTTGGTGTTGCCGCCTTCTTCGAATTTCTCGACGATGTTCTTCATTTGCGGCGGGCTGACGAATTGCGGCTTCTTGATGTTGATGACCTTGCCGGTCTTGGCCAGTGCAATGACCAGATCGGTCTGGCGCGCCAGGAAGGCCGGCAGCTGCAGCACGTCGCAGACGCTGGCGACTTCTGCCGCTTGGTAGGGCTCATGCACGTCGGTCAGCACCGGCACGCCATGTGCCTTCTTGACGGCTTCGAAGATCTTCAGGCCGGCGTCCAGACCGGGACCACGGTAGCTCTTGATGGAAGAGCGGTTGGCCTTGTCGAACGATGCCTTGAAGACATAGGGAATGCCCAGTTCCTTGGTGATGCGCACATATTCACCGCAGACATCGACAGCGAATTGTTCGGATTCGAGGACGTTGATGCCGCCGAAAAGAACGAATGGCAATTCGTTTCCAACTTGAATCTCATTGATCTTGATCATGTTCCGTTTCCTCATGCAGGAGGGTGATTTTCAAAGTCCGGCGCCTGTCTGCTGGCGCTTGGAAGGGGGGAGAATACGTGTTTTTGCCCGGCAATTACAGTCGCTTTGCATCCAGCAGCTTGAGCACGCCAACCACATGCTGCAGGTCGTTGAGCGCCACCAGCGCGGTGATGTTCAATTCCAGCATCTTGGCTTCGGCATCGACAAACATTTCGTTTTCCGAAACGGTCTTGGGCGAGCTGTTCATCAGGTCGGCAGCGGTGATGTGGTAGATGTCCTTGCGCGCAGCCAGGGCACGGCGCAAGTCTCCGTCGGTGATCACGCCGCAGAGTGCCTGGCGGTTGCCGTCCGTACTCACCAGCGCCATGCCCAGGCCGCCCTCGGTCATCTGGCTGATTACGTCGACGATGGCGGTATCGCGCATGACCCACGGCAGCTCGGTGTGCATCACGTCTTTGACGCGTGTGAGCAGGCGCTTGCCGAGACTGCCACCCGGGTGGAAACGGGCAAAGTCATTGGGCTTGAAGTCGCGCTTTTCGATCAATGCGACGGCTAGTGCATCGCCCATCACCAGAGTGGCGGTGGTCGAGGTGGTCGGGGCAAGGTTGTTCGGACAGGCTTCGCGCGGCACCGACACATCCAGCACTACGTCGGCGTTTTTTCCCAGGGTGGAATTGCGCTTGCCAACGATTGCAATGATGCGCAGTCCGAAATGCTTCAGGGAGGGAATCAGGCGGATCACCTCTTCGGTTTCGCCGCTGTAGGAGATGAGGATGGCCGTATCGGCTTCGGTGAACATGCCGAGGTCGCCGTGATAGGCCTCGCCCGGATGCACGAAGAAGGAAGAGGTGCCGGTGGAGGCAAGGGTAGCGGCGATCTTGCTGCCGATGATGCCGGACTTGCCCATGCCGGAGACGATCACGCGGCCACGGGTGTTGTACATCAGTTCGACGGCCTGTTCGAATTCCTCGGCCAGACGCTCGGCGATCATGTTCAAGGCTTGCGCCTGTTCCTGGAAGACGCGGAGTCCGGTTGTTCTCATGCTGTTCTCACTTTTGTTGTAGGGGCAGGTCACTGCGTCATGCGGCCCATGGCCTGCGCATAACCGGCGACGCTGTCATAGATGGCGGAACGGTTCTGCGCGTTCAATATGCTGTCGGAAAATTCACGGAAGGCACCCTGGCCACCGGCCTTGATCAGCACTACGCGCGCATGACGCTTGACGTAGTCTGGTGCGTCACCTACGGCCACCGGCCAGCCGCAAGCGGCAAAGCCGGGCAGGTCAATGCTGTCGTCGCCAATCATGGCGGTGGCATCCGGTCCGACTTGGTGGTGATCCATGATGGCCTTGCAGGCGGCTGCCTTGTCCTTGGCACCGAGGAGGAACACAGTGATGCCCAGGTCAGCCAGCCGACGGCGCAGCGTGGCCGAGTCGCGACCGGAGATGACGGCAACGTTGATGCCGGCCTCCTGCAACATCTTGATGCCCATGCCATCGCGAACATGGAAACGCTTCAAGCACTCGCCGCTATCGTCATACCAGATGCCGCCGTCGGTCAGTACGCCATCGATGTCGGTGATGACCAGTCTGATGTCGGCCAGGCTGCCCGCCTTGAGGGTGGGGTCGGGCTGCCCGGACATCAGTGCGCGTACGCGTTCCAGGCATGCCGGGGTATCGACGCCGGGTGCGGCATGGTCGACTTCGATCACGCGGATCTGCCAGCCGGCATCCATGATGCGCAGTTGCTCCAGCATCTCGCTGCCTTCCAGTTCGCTCGGCGGCAAGCCGGGGAAGGCTGCCAGCAAATCGGCACGATAGGCATACACGCCGATATGCTTGAAGTAGCGGGTCTTGCCCGTGGACTCGCGTTCGAAGGGGATGCGCGCGCGGCTGAAATAAAGGGCGTCACCTGCGCGGTTGCGCACTACCTTGACGGTATTGGGGTTCTCCGCTTCGCTTGCGCTGATCGGGTGGCACAGCGTGCCGGCCTGCAGTTGAGGTGCCGCCAGCATCGCTTGCAGCAGCCTGCGCAGGTGAACTGGGTTGACCAGAGGCTCGTCGCCCTGCACATTCAGATAAAGATCGGCCGGATGGTGCTGCATCACTTCACGTAGACGGTCGGTTCCGGAAGGGTGGTCGGGCGAAGTCAGCAAGGCCTTGCCACCGAAGGCGGTAACGGCAGTGAGGATGCGTTCATCGTCGGTAGCGACCACTACGTCATTGAGCTCGTCGATACTTTTCACGCGCTCGTAGACATGCTGGATCATGGGCTTGCCGAGGATGTCGGCCAGCGGTTTTCCCGGCAGACGACTGGAACCGAAGCGGGCTGGAATAACGGCGATACAGCGCATGGCGGAACTCATGCGGGAGTGGCGTGCGATGACGGTGCCTGCGCCGGATGCGCCAGGGCAGCACCTGAATGCAGGGCAGCACCTGAATGGAAGGCGAGACCAGATGCGCGCGGAGTCCGCAGTGTGCGCAGAAAAAGGGATATCTCGGGCCAGTTTGATACCGTGGTCATGAAAGGGCTTTCAGATGAGAGGGGGCCATACGGAAACATCGGTTGCCGCTGTCATCAATGTATCCTTGATGAAAACAACTTCGCCGCCTCGATTCGATTGTTCAGATCCGAGCCAACTGCGCGAAACCACTGAAGGAATTCATGGGATAAAACCCACTGCATCGGTCCTGTGGTTCGGCGTGATGGCATTTGTTCTTGTCATCAATCGAAGCCGGATCCTACTCCTCGCAGTTTCTGCTTGGGCAAGTGCGCCGTGAGGAATGGTGATGCTTCTTGAAGCCAGGTGAACGGATCTAGAGCTGAGAGAAAAGTTCCTGCTTGTTTTGCTGGCCGGAAATTTTTCGCAGCAATTAATCGCAGTTGCTGGCTTGTTCGGCAAATTTATCATATTGTTGCGCTGCACAGTCGCCTTTTGAAGCAAAAAACTGCTGTGAAGCATCGTAAGATTTTTGTTGTCTGAATATGAATATTTAAGTCAATTTGATAACAAAGCGGCAAGATCGCAGCTGATGCCGATAGAAGGTTCATGAATCACCGATTTTGAAAGGAACATTGATGGCGAGGGACCCCGACTGGATGGCTGATCTGGAGCGCTACAATTTGCGCCGGCCGTTTTTGAAAGAGCAATCGATCTGGGCCATCTGGGTCTATCGTTGGGGGCGCCGTATCGAGGCTCGGCCTGATGGTTGGGGGCGAAAGATACATAGTGCGATCTATTGGCCCGTTTTTCGTTTGACTGAGACGGCATTTGGCATCAGTCTGCCGCGCGGTGCCAGAATTGGCCCTGGTTTGCGAATCTGGCACTTCGGCAATATCTTCGTGAACGAACATGCAGTGATCGGTGCGCGTTGCACTCTCCGGCAGGGGGTAACCATAGGCAATCGCCATGCCGACGGTCCTTCGCCAGTCATTGGTGATGATGTCGAATTGGGCGCTTATGCCCAAGTGTTGGGCGGGATACATATTGGAGATGGCTGCAAGATTGGAGCGATGTCGGTGGTGTTGCACGACGTTCCGGCTGGAGCAACCGTTGTGGGAGCGCCCGCCAAGGTCGTTGCCACAATGTCCAGCACTGAGCAATAGTAGAGATTTGGAAAAACACTTCATATGCCCGCGAAGATGGGGCATTGCGCAGTGTGCTGGCCCGTTGTGGACGAGGCCAAGGCTGAAACTGCTGCAAGGACCAGGACACAAAAAAGCCCGAGCTATTGCTCGGGCTTTTTCGTTCACATCTACCAGCGTGCGGATTAGGCGGCAGCAGTCATGCTCATCGGCACGGACAGCTTCTGGTCGCCGCGACGACGACGCCATGCCATCATGCCCACGAAGGCCAAGCCGCCCAGCATCATGGCAGAGGTCGACACTTCCGGGACCGACGAGGTCAGCGTCAGGTTGCCGCCGTAGGTGCCCTTGCCGGTGATGTTGAGCGCGTAGGCACCGGCCGTCAGGCGAGTAGCGTCGACGCTGAAAGTGATGATGGTGTTCTTGCCGGACGCGGAGCTGCTGGAAGTGCCGGTAGCAATGGTTGTGTTGGTGGTGGTGTTGATCAGGCTATAGCTGGTCAGGCCACCGCCATTCTTGGTAACAAAGGTGGCCGTCACTGCCGACGAAATGTCGGTCAGGCTGCTGATCGTGAAGGTGTAGTTGTCGTTGAACGACTGGGTGGCGAGGTACTTGGGCGAGCTGATAGCTGCGGTACCGCCGGTGGTATCCAGCGCAAAGGTAGTTGCGTAGGCTGCGGTGCCGGCCATCGAGAGTGCCAGTGCAATGGTGGTAGTGGCGAGAAGTTTTTTCATGGGACCAATCCTTAAGTTCGTAACTATGTGTGAAGAGGATTGCGCGTGGCGCTCTCCATTCATAAGCAGATCAACTCACTTTGCTGCTGGATTGCCCTGAGACACTTGCGTCGCAGTCAATCTTTTTATTGCCCGAAAACAAACAATTCCTGACAAAATCTGACGGTTGTTACAAAAAATGTGTTGATGTCGGAAATATAACATTCTGACCTCAGCAGGGCAATGACTTTTGGTCTCAAAATTCACTTTTTTATTTTTTTGTCGTCAGCCGGAAACCCGCTCCAGTAAAGGCTTTCAACAGTTTCTGCGGGGCACTATTGCTGAGTTGTGCGCTGCGGAAACGAACAAATCTGCACGGCAATATTATTGATATTTAAATAATGAAATGTGCGGAATTTATTATCTAAATGACATCTTAAATTATATTTTTATTAATGACGAATTGGAAATAGCGAGAGGCTCATCTTTACATGCGTGCAGCGGTGCAAAAAAGCTGTACAGTTCGCTCGAATTGGAGTTTGGTTGTTTTTTTGGAAATGACTGGGGACTTGTCCAGCGTTGGACGCGAAAGAGCGATTGACTACCCGGCGGTGCGGAAAGCTTAGTTGGTCATGCGAATGCATTCCCGGCGCAAGCGAGGCCGTGTCTAAAGCTGAGAAAGAGGGGGGGCGAGAGGAGGGGGAGTGGGGGGGCAGATCACTGGCGCCCCCTTGCACACGCAGTCTGCCTAGCCTTGTCGGACTGCAGAAGCCTGCCACAGGCGTGCCAGCTGCTCGCCGCTGTCCTTGAGCAGTCCAGGTGCTTGTGCGATCGCGTCCGGCAGGCTCATGGGCCCGAAAGCAATCGAAAAGCATCCCGAGAAGCTGCTTTGCAGTTTCTCCAGTGACTTCCTGTCGATACCGCCGGAGAGCAGGGTTGTCGGCACCCCGGCGCGACGCGCGCGCTGGCTGGCGATGAAGGGCGCCTTGCCGTGCAGCGTCTGAGCATCGCTGCGGCCTTCCCCGGTGATGAGCCAATCTGCCCCTGCCAAGGCCTGATCCAGTCCAATATGGTCGGCCACGGTTTCTGCGCCAGAGCGGAACTGTGCGCCCAGCATCAAGAGGGCATAGCCAAGTCCACCTGCGGCACCTGCGCCGGGCAGGCGGGACGCCTGGCGGCCCAGTGCCGCCTCCAGAAGGCTGGCAAAGTGGGCGAGGGCCTGATCCAGCGGGGCCACCTGCTCCGGCTGGACGCCTTTCTGGGGGCCAAACACGGCGGTAGCACCTTCTTCGCCGCACAGTGGGTTGTCAACATCCGACATGGCAACGAAGTGCGCTTCCTTCACGCGGGGATCAAGCGCAGAGGTGTCAACACTGGCAATGCGCTGCAACTGTGAAGCAATCGGGGGCACGGAATCGCCCGAGGCATCGAGGAACTTCACGCCCAGTGCCGCCAGCAGGCCCGCGCCACCATCGTTGGTGCTGCTTCCTCCTAACGCCACCAAGAAATGGCGGGCACCGCGATCGAGCAAGTCCAGGATGGCATCACCCACGCCCAGGGTGGTGCGCTCTGCGACGGCGACGGCAGTTCCAGCCAGGTCGGTCAATCCGACGATGGCCGCCGATTCCACCACGGCGCTGCCGTTTTTGAGGATGCCTACCGGGGCGCTGAAGTATTGGCCTGCGGCATTGCGGCAGTTGACGCTCAAGTGCTCGCCACCGGCATGCATGAGCGCGTCCAGAGTGCCTTCACCGCCGTCGGCAATCGGGCAGAGCCGGACCTGGGCATCAGGAATTGCGGCCCGAATGCCGGCACCGATGGCAGTCGCAACTTCCTCAGCGGAAAGTGAACCTTTGAATGAATCGGGGGCGATGACTACGACAGGGGCACGGCGCGAGGAGGTAGGGGTGGTCATGGTGAGCGGCTTGTTCTGGAACCCGGCGCCGCGAGGGCAAAGCGCGCGAGTGGTCTCGTTTTATGATGGACCGGCGATCGTCCGGCCCGGCTTGGTAATGCTAAATTATATAAGTTGCTCTCGGTCGTATTATGCTCGCGCTGGTATAGACAGTCGAAATGGTGGGTGGGCATTCGCTGCTCGCCTGGATGGTGGGCTCCCGTAACAAACGGTAAGCAGATTGGTCATTGCGGCGTGTCTGAGGGATAGTATGACGTTGGCGTTGCCACGCCTGAGGAGCATTAATATGAAGCATCTGGTGCGTGTTGCACTCATGTTGTCAGGGCTGTTGGCCGTGCTGGTGTTGACTGGTTGCGTGGCAGTGCCTGCTAGCCCCTATAACGGAGTAGCGGTTTATCCGGCGCAGCCGGTCTACTCGCCCTATTATGCTTACCCTGCCTATCCGGCATACGGTTATCCTTCTTCTTCCTTCTACTTCGGCTATAGCAGCGGTTGGGGCGGGCACGGCCGTTGGCGATGACGGGTATGCGTCGCGTTTGTGCGCATGGTGCTCAGGTGTTCGGGTCAAAACCGGCTAGAATGACGCTTTTATTGATCGGAATGCATGGAGGGATAGGAGCGGGGCAAGGCGCATGGGGTGCCTGGACCAGCGTTAGTGTGCGTTAATCGCAGATTGTTCAGCCATCGCTGTCTTCACACCGTATGAGTTTTTCCGTTTTGTCGACCCGAACAGATGTGATCTTGCGATCCCGGTGCCGTACCGCGCTAGGGATTGTTTTGTCCGTGCTGGTACACGCGGTATTGTTCATGTTTGTTCGGGCCAAGCTGAATGAGGCACCTCCAAAGTTTGATGCCCCTGGCAGACCTGATGCGCCGTTGCAGGTGAGCTTCGTCCGACCTGCTGCGACAGTGGTGCAGCCTGAGCTGCCCAAGCCTGTGCTGGAGCCCAAAAAGCCCGAGCGGATTCCGAAGAAGCCGATGGCCAAACCAACGCCCCGGCACAACACTCCGTCGGTGCGGCAGTCCGTGCCTCAGCGCACGCCGCTTCCGGTGACGCAGGCCCCAAGCAGCAATGCGCCTGCGGCCGCAGCGGATGTGCCCGCTGAAGACTTCATGACCGCCATCAATCGCAATCGTCAGAAGCGGCAAGAGGCTGAGCAGGCAGCCGCGCAGGAAAATGCCGCAGCGCGCGCTGCGGAAAATCCTTCTGCCAACGAGATAGCACGCGCCAACATCGCCTTTCAGGAGCAACGTGGTCGAGGCACGAATGGTGTCTTCCAGATCCTGAGCATGGGGCCACGCGTGGCGCAATACAGTTTCCGTGGGTGGACTACCGACCAGCGGCGCAGCCAGAATCAAGTCATTGAGGTCGATGCTGGCTTTGGCGGCAACGTACAGTTGGCGGTGGTCAATAGCATGATTACCTTGATCCGGCGCTACTATCAGGGAGATTTCAATTTTGATTCGCAAAAGCTGGGTAGGGTGGTGACCTTGTCGGCGCGATTGGAGGACACCAAGGGGTTGCAGAGCTTCTTGCTGAACGAGTTCTTTGGGGGGCGGTGAATACTTGAATTTTGCGGTGGCCAAATACTCTTGCAGAACCGTCGACCTTTCCTCCGCATCTAATGATTAAAAATGTTTTGCAGAAACAGTTGATTTAATAACACAGGCAATCTATAATCTTTGTCTTCAGTCGGGGCGTAGCGCAGCCTGGTAGCGTACTTGCATGGGGTGCAAGGGGTCGTGTGTTCGAATCACACCGTCCCGACCAAACAAACAAAGCAGCATAGTAAAAACGATTGGCATAAAACGGCACTACGAATTTCGTAGTGCCGTTTTGCTTTAAGTCCTCGTTTTTCGTGGTGATGGGTCTCCCCGCTTGCGGTCTGCTTGATCAGAGTGTGCGCAGTCAGAATGTTTGCTGCTTCATGGCCGAACGGGGCAAGTGATCATTCACAGAGCCCGCTCCCTTTCGAGTGCAAAGCCAGTCGCGGTAGCTCTGCAAGCAATCTCATTTCAACTGTGCGCCTGCGCTGGATGCCGAAAATGCTTTTGCGCGCGCGTCGATGTAATTGCGCAAGGGCGCGTCATACCAGTGATGAAGGACCCAGGCAATCCCGATCAGGGCGGCAAGAAATACGATCCCGGCCCACGGAGTGAATTCAGCCAACTGGCGCCCGCCGGTGAAAGTCGGAAACGCGTTCCTGACCAGTTCAGCCAAGGGGCTGTGGACGATGTAGATTGGATACGAGATCACTCCGAGAAACTGGCAGATCCTTGCCAAGTGGCCCGTGGGCTGGAAGCGCATCCCTGCATACACTAGTAGCGGGAAAGCCATGCACACTGCAAGGATGTCATAGAAGGGAACCAGGCTTGCAGGCGGGGTCATCATCAACGTTACCGCTACGCCGAGGGTGATGAGCGCTGTCCGGGTGTTGCTGATCGTGGCGCGTTGACCTTTGCGTAAAACTCGACGATACAGCAAGACCCCAGCTGCAAAAGAAAATCCCACGCGCAACAGGCTGACATAGTAGGTCTGTCGATGGAAGCCTGCGTCCAAGCTTTGCTGGGAAGACAGGACCACAAAAAGAATCATTCCGGCCAGGCAAGCCAGCATCAGTGCTGTCAGCACGCGGTCGCTCAGCTGGCGGACTTTCCAGCCATAGACAACGTTGGCGATCATTTCCGAGGACAGTGACCATGCTGGACCATTGAGCGGAAAGAGTACGGTCGAGTAGAGTGCCGGAAGCATCAGTAGCCCGGTCAGCGCCGCAATCGGCAATTTTCCCTGGAAGGCCGACAAGCCAGCTACTACCGCGAAAATCCCGATGCAAATCCCCAGAAAATAAAGCGGATACAGTCGCAGCAAGCGGATCCACATGAATCTGCTCAAACTCATGTCATTCAGTAGTCGCTGCTCGTAAGAGCGTGCCACGACGGCACCACTGAGCAAGAAAAACAAATCCACGGCCAGATAGCTGGAAAAGAAGGGGTTATCGCCGAAATACCAGGTGCTATGCCTCAGCACAACTAGGAGGGCGGCAATACCGCGGAAGCCATCCAACGTAAGAAAGTGGTCTTTATGGCTCATGTTCAGCTCGCGATTCTTGGTCAGTTTTTTGGCTTCACTTCGCGGTGCCGGACGCGCCTTCGAAGCTGCTGGCAATTTGAGCGATGCTGACCAAGTAGTTCCCTGATGAGCTTGGGTTTATTTTTGCGCGGTCGATGATTGCGTTACAAAAACAAACAATTTGGCGTGTTCTTCCTCACGTCTGTGTTCGTTATCTGTTCACCACCATCGTGGTCAACGGCGTCTGCTCACGCCGTCACATTCCGCCAAACAAATTCAGGAGCAAGACCATGAAATCCCTACTATTGATCCCGGCACTGGCCGCGGCCTTCGGCCTGAGCGGCTGCGTGGTGACCCCGCCCACGGTACGCCCGGCCTATGTGGCCCAGCCGGCCTACGTTGCGCCGCCGGGGGTGGTGTACGTGCAGCCCACCTATGCCTCGCCCGGTCCGGGCTGGGTCTGGGAATACCATTCCTACTATGGCTGGGGCTGGCATCACCCGCACTACGGCTGGCATCGCGGCTGGCGTTGAGCCAGCACGCTGCACCCGGCAGATGTAAAGACAGCGGCCTCGGCCGCTGTCTTTTTTGTTCATCGTTTCACGCCAGCCTGCCGCTCACTCATCCGGCCTGATGCAGTTCCAGCGTCAGATGGCGCAGCTCGCTCACCGCCGCCAGTTTTACCCGCAAGCGTGCTTCCGTGACGGACTGACCGCCGGACACGCTGACGATCGCCGCGCGCGCCGCAGGACCGATGCGCCAGACGTGCAGGTCCTCGATGTGCACCGCTTCGTCCGCCAGTGCCTGCTCGATGCGTGCCGCGACCTGTGCATCGGTCACATCCAGCAGCACCGCAGCACTGCTCTGCAGCAGGCTCCACGACCAGCGCGCAATCACCACCGCACCCACCACGCCCATCAGCGGATCCAGCCAGGTCCAGCCCAGGTAGAGGCCGGCCAGCAGGGCGGCAATGGCCAGCACCGAGGTGAGCGCGTCGGCCACCACGTGCAGGTAGGCAGAGCGCAGATTGTTGTCGTGGCCGTCATGGTCATGGTGCTTGTTGTGTCCATGCCCGTGCGCCTCATGCCCGTGCTGCGCATGTCCGGCGTCGTGCGCATGTGCATGACCGTGGCCATGGTCGTGTCCATGATGTCCCTCAATGAGCAACAAGGCACTGGCGATGTTGACGATCAGTCCGACTATGGCAATCGGGATCGCCTCGCCAAAATCCACCGTGCTCGGACTGGCCAGCCGCCACACTGATTCGCCGCCAATGCCGATGGCGATCACCGCCAGCACCAGCGCCGATGCAAAACCGGCCAGGTCGCCGACCTTGCCGGTGCCGAAGCTGAAACGTCCATCATGCGCGTGGCGGCGTGCAAACACGTAAGCGCCGGCAGCAATGGCCAGCGCGCCGGTGTGGGTGGCCATGTGGAAACCGTCGGCCAGCAGGGCCATGGACCCCGTGAAGTAGCCGGCGGCGATCTCGGCCACCATCATCACGGCGGTCAAGGCCACCACCCACAGCGTGCGGCGGGTGTTGCGGTCATGGTTGGCACCCAGATACATATGTTCGTGGCGGTAAGTGGCGGGACTGGTCATGGCGTCTCCTTGGACTTCATTTGGCATAGCGCCGAATTGCCTCCAGGACTTCTTCCAGTCCCTGTTGGCGTTGTTCATCGGTCAGGCCGGGGGCGGCCACGTGTTCCCGCGCATGCGCTTCGATCAGCTCGTCCATCAGGCCATGCACGGCGCCACGGATGGCTGCCGCCAGATGCAAGGTCTTGGCACAGTCGGCTTCGCCTTCCAGTGCGCGTTCCAGTGCCTGCACCTGGCCGCCGATGCGACGCACGCGCTTGAGCAGGGCATCCGTCTGTTGTGTGAGATGGGCCATATACCATACCCCCCTATCCTATTAAAGGAGGGGATTATAGCTTCATTGCGCTGGACAAGTGCAATTGGCCTTGGGGCAGGGGTACCGGCGCTCTTGTGCTGTGGCAATATGGCTATATGAAGCGTTGTTCATTCAGTTACGCGTAAGCTGGCCGCTATAGCCTCTGGACAATGCGGCGTGTTTCGTCCGCACTCAAACCTGTAGTGGATCAGGTGAAGAAAAGCGGAAAATCCGCGAGGAGACAAGGATGGGGAAGAACAAGGGAGCCGGTGCATCCGCCCGGGCATGGACGGGTGGATTGCCCTGGGTAGCGGGCTTGGTGCTGGGCGGGGCAGGGGCCTTGGCCTTGCATGCGGCCGGTGCCGCGCAATGGCTGAGCGCGCCAGGCTGCAGCGGTGTGGCCGTGGTGCTGGGGCTGGCCGGGTTTGCCCTGGCGCAGCGGCGCGCACAGCCCGGAGAAGGACAACTGGTCGACAAGATCAGCGGCGAGATCGATCACATCATGATCGGGGCGGCGGAGACCTCCTTCTTTGTCGATACCATCAAGACCAAGATCAGCAAGGACGTCGTCGCCGCCGACCGCATCGCGGCCAGTGCCGAGCAGAACGCCGCTACCACTGAACAGATTGCCGCCAATGCCGAGCGCGCCTCGGCCATCGCGGCGGAGGTGCGTACCGAGAGTGTCAGCGGCCGCTCTGAAGTGGATCGCGGACTGCAGCAGATCGGGCAGGCCCGCACGGATGCCTTGTCAGCCTCTTCGATGATGGCGCAGCTGCAGGAAAAGTCGCGCCGCATCCACGGCATCACCGAAGTCATCAGCGAGATCGCGGCCCGCACCAACCTGCTGGCCCTGAACGCCGCCATCGAGGCGGCGCGCGCTGGTGAGCAGGGGCGCGGGTTTGCCGTGGTGGCGGGCGAAGTGCGCCAGCTGGCCCAGCGGACCAAGGAAGCCACGGATGATATCGGCGTGATGGTGCGGGCCATCACCGAAGAAGCCGAGCGCGCGGCGACCGGCATGAATTCGCTCAGCAGCCGGGTGCTGGAGGCGGCCCAGAATGTGGAGAAGGTACACGGCCTGCTCAACAGCATCGAACGCTCTTCCAGCCAGTCGCAGGAGCAGATCGAGGAGATCGCGGTGGCCTCGCGCGAACACGTGCAGACCACGCAGGAGATCGCCGAGGCCATCACCGACATCCGCAACGGCATGCTGCACACCGATCAGGAACTGCCGCGCGTGGCGGCGTCCGCCATGTTGTTGTCAGAGCGTGCCGAAGCGGTGTTCGAAGCCATCATCGATGGCGGCGCCCGCAGCGGACACGACGATATCCGTGTCGCCGCCACGGGTGCGGCGCAGGCCGTAGGCAAGCTGTTCGAGACCGCGATCCGTTCCGGCCAGATCAGTGAGGCGGCTCTTTTCGACCGTACTTACAAGCCTATCCCCAACACCTCGCCGCAGAAGCATTCCAGCCAGTTCGACGGCTTTACCGATCGGGTGCTGCCAGCGATCCAGGAAGCGCTGCTGGCCAGCATGCCGCAACTGGCCTACGCGGGTGCAGTGGACAACAACGGCTACTTCCCGACCCACAACAAGAAGTTCTCCCAGCCCCTGACCGGCGACTACGACACCGATCTGGTCAACAACCGCACCAAACGCATCTTCAGCGACCGCACCGGCAAGCGCTGTGGATCCAATACCAGGCCCTTCCTCCTGCAGACCTACAAGCGCGACACTGGCGAAGTCATGCACGACCTGTCGGTGCCGATCTACGTGAACGGCAAGCACTGGGGCGGCTTCCGGGTGGGTTATCGTTCCAGTCACGCACCGGTATAGGCTCCCGGGATGGCGCCTGCGGCGTTTGGCTGTGGCAGTGCCAGCCTCGGCCCGGCGCAGTTGCCCGGGCGCTCCGTCCCACGTTTTCCGTGAGGATTTCCAAGGATTGAGAAGTCTATGCACGGCTGCCCCCGATTGACTTGTCGCAATAGGGGGGTAAAACCGTTTCATTTCCAAGGCTGATTCGCTTGACCCCGCCAGGCGGCTGATAGATTATGCGCCAAGGGGATGTCCGCCCAGATGGGGCGGGCGACAGATAGCAAGCAGCGCCGCGACGTGCGCTGCGCCAGGGAAGGGAAGACAGTGAAGCCGACGGTACCAGGCAAGGGCGAATCATCCGGCAAGGAGTTCGATTTCAACAGCCGTGATTTCGAGCGAGTGCGTGGCCTGATCTACCAGCGGGCCGGCATCGCATTGGCCGACAGCAAGCAGGAAATGGTTTACAGTCGCCTCGCGCGACGCCTGCGCGCCACCGGCATCACTTCCTTCCAGCAATACCTGGACATGCTGGAGCGCACCCACGACTCCGAAGAGTGGGAAGCCTTCACCAATGCGCTGACCACCAACCTCACCTCGTTCTTCCGCGAGGCGCACCATTTCCCCATCCTCGCCGACTTCCTCAAGACCCTGAAGGAACCCGCGACCATCTGGTGTTCGGCTGCCTCCACCGGAGAAGAACCCTACACCATCGCCATGACCGCCTGTGAAGCCTATGGCTCGATGACGCCGCCCGTACAGATCGTGGCCACCGACATCGATACCAACGTGCTCGCTACCGGTGCCAATGGCGTCTATCCCATGGAGCGCATCGAGAAGATGTCGCCCGAGCGCGTCAAGAAGTTCTTCCTGCGCGGCAAGGGCAGCCATGAAGGCTACGTGCGCGTGCGTCCCGAATTGCGCAAGCTGATCACCTTCAAGCAACTGAACCTGCTGGGCGATGGCTGGCCTCTCAGCGGCCAGTTCGACGTGATCTTCTGCCGCAACGTGATGATCTATTTCGACAAACCTACCCAGAGCAAGATCCTGTCCCGATTCGTACCCTTGATGAAGCCTCACGCCTTGCTGTTCGCCGGCCACTCGGAGAACTTCCTGTATGTCTCCGACGCCCTCAAGCTCAAGGGCAAGACGGTCTATGAGCTCAATGCCAACCAGCGCGTCGCGAGGGCTAAGCCATGAGCCACGCCTCGGAGCAGATTGCCACCAATCTCTACTACGACCGCACTTTCGATTGCGATGCGGCCAAGATCCTGCCGGGCGAGTACTACTTCACCAGCAAGGACATGATGATCGTCACCGTGCTGGGCTCCTGCGTCTCGGCCTGCATCCGTGACCGCGTCTCCGGCATCGGCGGCATGAATCACTTCATGCTGCCCGATGGCGGCGGCGACGATGGCAGCCCGGTGTCGGCCTCGGCGCGCTATGGCACCTATGCCATGGAAGTGCTGATCAACGAAGTGCTCAAGTCCGGCGCGCGGCGCGAGAACCTGGAGGCTAAGGTGTTCGGCGGCGGCAACGTGCTGCGCGGCTTCTCGGCCATCAACGTGGGCGAGCGCAATGCCGAATTCGTGCGGCGCTATCTGAAGGCCGAAGGCATCCGCGTGGTCGCCGAAGACCTCAATGACATTTATCCGCGCAAGGTGTACTTCTTCCCGCGTACCGGCAAGGTGCTGGTCAAGAAGCTGAAGCAGATGCACAACGACACCCTGGTGAACCGCGAAAAAGCCTACGCCAGCAAGCTGGTCACCAAGCCGGTCGGCGGCGAGGTGGATCTGTTCTGATGGGGCAGGGTGGACGACACCCGACCCATCTCAGGGCAACCTGCAACATTGAGTTTGAGTGATTGAGTGATTGAGTGATGAAAATTAAAGTTCTTATCGTCGACGATTCGGCACTGATCCGCAGCGTGATGCGCGAGATCATCGGCAGCCAGCCGGACATGGAAGTGGTCGGCGTGGCGCCGGACCCGATCATTGCCCGCGAGCTGATCAAGCAGACCAACCCGGACGTGCTGACGCTGGACGTGGAAATGCCGCGCATGGATGGCCTGGATTTCCTCGAAAAGCTGATGCGCCTGCGTCCCATGCCGGTGGTGATGGTGTCCTCGCTGACCGAACGCGGTTCCGAAATCACCCTGCGGGCGTTGGAGCTGGGCGCGATCGATTTCGTGACCAAGCCCAAGATCTCGATCCAGAGCGGCATGCAGGAATATGCCGACATGATCGCCGACAAGATCCGTGCCGCCGCCAAGGCACGCGTGCGCGCCCGCCCGTCGCGCGCTGCCGAGCAGGCCGCCACGCCCGGCGAGGCCCTGCCGCAGATCCGCAATCCGCTCACCAGTAGTGAAAAACTGATCATCATCGGAGCTTCCACGGGCGGCACTGAAGCCATCAAGGAATTCCTGATCCGCATGCCCTCGGATTGCCCGGGCATCCTGATCACCCAGCACATGCCGGAAGGCTTTACGCGCTCCTTCGCCCAGCGCCTCAACAACCTGTGCAAGATCTCGGTGGTGGAATCGGCCGGTAACGAACGCGTGCTGCCGGGCCATGCCTACATCGCGCCCGGCCACTCGCACCTGAAGCTGGTGCGCAGCGGTGCCAACTACATGACCCAGCTCGACCAGGGGCCGCCGGTGAACCGCCATCGTCCCTCGGTGGACGTGCTGTTCCAGTCGGCCGCTACCTGCGCCGGCAAGAACGCGGTGGGCGTGATCCTGACCGGGATGGGCAAGGATGGCGCACAGGGCATGCTGGAAATGCGCAATGCCGGTGCCTACAACTTTGCCCAGGATGAAGCGTCGTGCGTGGTCTTCGGCATGCCGCGCGAGGCCATCGCCATCGGCGCCGCCCACGAAGTGTTGTCGCTGCAGGCCATGCCTGGCAGGGTTCTGGCGTGGCTGGCGGAACACGGAAGCCGCGCATTGCGCGTATGAAGCGTTTTTCAGCGCTTATTGTTCTGCCAATTTTGTTTTGCTGCACTACAATGCGTTGCAGATAAGAGGCAGCATGGGCTCTCCCGCCCGTGCTGAGGTAAAAAAGAGAGGTCGGTTCAAGTTCGTTGCGCAACTTGCCGATCATCAAGAATTCAATTGTTCAGATGGAGTCTTAGCATGTCGGGTCCCAATACCAAGTTCTTAGTCGTCGATGACTTTTCGACCATGCGCCGCATCGTGCGCAACCTGCTCAAGGAATTGGGCTACACCAACGTGGACGAGGCCGAAGACGGCGTGCAGGCGCTGCAGAAACTGCGCAGCGACCAGTTCGACTTCGTCGTCTCCGACTGGAACATGCCCAACATGGATGGCCTGACCATGCTGCAGGAAATCCGCAAGGATCCGGCCCTGTCCAAGCTGCCCGTGCTGATGGTGACGGCCGAAGCCAAGAAGGAAAATATCGTCGCCGCCGCCCAGGCCGGTGCCAATGGCTACGTGGTCAAGCCTTTCACCGCGGCGACGCTGGATGAAAAGCTGGGCAAGATCTTCGAAAAAATGGCCGCAGGTGGCTGAGGTGGACAACGCCGCCCATCCTGCTCGCACGCCCTCCGCCGAGGGCACCGGGGTCAACGACGAGGTGCTGGTCCGTATCGGCCACATGACGCGCAACCTGCACGACAGCTTGCGCGGCCTGGGCTTCGACCGGCTGCTGGAAAAAGCCGCCAGCGACATGCCGGACGCCCGTGACCGCCTGGAATACGTGGCCCGCATGACCGAACAGGCCGCCCAGCGCGTGCTCAACGCTACCGAACTGGCGAGCCCGCTGCAGGAGCGCATCAATGAAGGTGCCAGCGAGCTCAAGGCGCAATGGGATGCGGCTGCTACCGCCAGTTTTGCCGAAGCCGATGTCCGCGCGCTGGCGGCGAAGACCTCCGCCTTCCTGGCCCAAACCAGCGAAGACAGCAGCGTCACCAAGCAGCAACTGCTGGACATCATGATGGCGCAGGACTTCCAGGATCTGACCGGCCAGGTCATCAAGCGCGTCACCAAGCTGGCGCACGACCTGGAATCGCAACTGGTGCAGCTGCTGGTGGACTACGCGCCCACCGAGACCAAGCGCGAGGATACGGGACTGCTCAACGGTCCCCAGATCGATCCTGCCGGCAAGGATGTCATCGCCAACCAGGGGCAGGTGGACGACCTGCTGGAGAGTCTGGGCTTCTGAAGCCGCTTTCTCCGCATCTCCCGACCCGGACAGACGCTTCGGCACTTGCCAATCAGGCAAGTCCGGAGCGTTTTGTCTTGATGTGGCCGCTACGCCACGCCGGGCGGGCTTTTCAGGCCGGGCGGGTGGCCGCAAGTGCCCGTCCAGCTTGACTTTCTTCATATTTTGACGGCCCGATACGCAGCGTTTTGTCCAAGGCAGACCCTTGCGGTTTTGCCTAGTCCGAAATGGGGGACCTTTTCGCCCCTATTCCCCTGATGATCCGGGCGGCCGCTCGCCAATAATCCTAGCCTATTGTTCTACAAATCCGTCCAGCGCCGGCGCTGGCGGAAAAGCGGTTTAGCAGGGGGATACGGCGGATGGCCGAAGACAGCGACATGGAGCGGACCGAACCCGCCACGGGCAAACGCATTGAGCGTGCCCGTGAGCAGGGGGATGTCCCGCGTTCGCGCGAATTGGCCACGACCTTGATGCTGCTGGTCGGCGGCAGCTGTGTCTGGCTTTTCAGCGGCCCCGTAGTGACCGCCCTGGATCGCATCATGGTGGCGACCCTGACCTTCGAACGGGCGGCCGCCTTCGACCCGGTGCTGCTGTTCGACATGCTCAGTGCCCATATGCTGGATGTGGCCGTTTCCATGATCCCGCTGGCCTTCCTGATGACCCTGGCCGCCATGGCCGCGCCGCTGATGCTGGGCGGCTGGCTGTTCAACGTCGATTCGCTGGCGCCCAAATTCAGCAAGCTCAATCCCATCAGCGGCTTCGCCAACATGTTCTCGATCAATTCCCTGGTCGAACTGGGCAAGGCGGTGCTCAAGACGCTGCTGGTCGGTACCGTGGCCTGGATCGCCATCCGCAGCCAGCTCGATGCCGTCATGGGCCTGGGCGTGGAATCGCTCAAGACCGCCGGTTCACATGCCGCGCAGCTGCTGTGGATCAGCTTCATCACCATGGTCTCGGCGCTGATCCTGATCGCGGCGCTGGACGTGCCTTACCAGATCTGGAATTACGGCCGCAAGCTGCGCATGACGCGCGAAGAGGTCAAGCAGGAACACAAGGAATCCGAAGGCGATCCGCACATCAAGGGCAAGATTCGCGCGATGCAGCGCGCCATGGCCCGCCGCCGCATGATGGCCGAAGTGCCGACCGCCGATGTGGTGGTGACCAACCCGACCCACTTCGCGGTCGCCCTGAAGTACACCGAAGGCAAGATGGGCGCGCCCAAGGTGGTGGCCAAGGGCGCCGACGACGTCGCCGCCAAGATTCGCGAACTGGCACGCGAGCACAAGGTGCCGTTGCTGGAAGCGCCGCCGCTGGCACGTGCGCTGCACGCCCATACCGAGATCGGCGACGAGATTCCCGAAGCGCTCTACACCGCCGTGGCCGAAGTGCTGGCCTACGTGTTCCAGTTGCGTACCTTCGGTCAGTTCGGCGGCAACCGTCCGGTGGAACCGACCGAACTGAACGTGCCCAAGGACCTTGATCCGGCCACTGCGCCCAAGAAGCCTCGCGGCCCCAAGAATAGAAACAGGCAGTAACGATGGCAACCAAACTCAATACCATGAAAATCCCGGCCTGGGTCCCGCTCAAGAGCGGCCGGGCGCTGGCGGCCCCGATCCTGATCGTCATGATGCTGGCGATGATGGTGCTGCCGCTGCCGGCTTTCATGCTGGATCTGCTGTTCAGCTTCAACATCTCGCTGTCGGTGATCGTGCTGATGACTGCGCTGTACACCGTCAAGCCGCTGGACTTCATCGCCTTCCCGGCGGTGCTGCTGGTGTCGACCATGCTGCGCCTGTCACTGAACGTGGCCTCCACCCGGGTGGTGCTGACCGAAGGCCACACCGGTCCGGATGCGGCCGGCAAGGTGATCGAAGCCTTCGGCCACTTCCTGATCGGCGGCAACTACACCGTTGGTATCGTGGTGTTCGTGATCCTGACCATCATCAACTTCATGGTGGTGACCAAGGGTGCCGGCCGTATCGCCGAAGTGGGCGCGCGCTTCACCCTGGACGCCATGCCCGGCAAGCAGATGGCGATCGACGCCGACCTCAACGCCGGCATGATCGGTGAACCCGAAGCCCGCGCCCGCCGCAAGGAAGTGGCGCAGGAATCCGAGTTCTACGGGGCCATGGACGGTGCCTCCAAGTACGTGCGCGGCGATGCCGTGGCCGGCATCATCGTGACGGTGGTCAACATCGTCGGCGGCCTGGTGGTGGGCATGGTGCAGCATGACCTGGCCTTCGATGCCGCGCTGAAGAACTATACGCTGCTGGCCATCGGTGACGGCCTGGTGGCGCAGATTCCTTCGCTGATCATCTCGACCGCCGCCGGTGTGGTGGTCTCGCGCGTGGCCAACGACCAGGACGTCGGCGGGCAGCTGATCAACCAGCTCTTCGCCAAGCCGGAAGTGCTCTACATTACCGCCGTCATCATCGGCGGCATGGGCCTGATCCCGGGTATGCCGCACATCGCCTTCCTGCTGCTGGCTGCGGCCATGGCCGGCGGTGCCTACGCCATCAGCAAGCGGGTGCAAACGGCCAAGGCCGAAGCCGCCACGGCCACTCCGCAGGCCGCTGCCGCCGCAGCTGCGCCCTCGGAAGCGGAAGAGGCGACCTGGAACGACGTCATGCCGGTCGATACCCTGGGCCTGGAAGTCGGCTATCGTCTCATCCCGCTGGTGGACAAGGGGCAGGGTGGCGAACTGCTCAAGCGCATCAAGGGCATCCGCAAGAAATTCGCCCAGGAAGTCGGTTTCCTGTCGCCGCCGATTCACATCCGCGACAACCTGGAACTGAAGCCGTCGGCCTACCGCATCACCCTGAAGGGTGTGGAAGTGGGCAACGGCGAGGCGCATGCCGGCCAGTACCTGGCCATCAATCCGGGCATGGTGACTGGTCCGCTGCCAGGGATGATGACCTCCGATCCCGCTTTCGGCCTGCCGGCCGTGTGGATCGACAGCAGCCTGCGCGAACAGGCTTCCACCATGGGTTACACCGTGGTCGATGCCGGTACCGTGGTGGCGACGCACCTGAATCACCTCATCACCACGCACGCGGCCGAGCTGCTGGGCCGCCAGGAAGTGCAGAGCCTGCTGGATCACCTGGCCAAGGAAGCCCCCAAGCTGGTGGAAGACCTGGTGCCCAAGATGCTGCCGCTGGGCACGCTGCAGAAGGTCTTGCAGAACCTCTTGCTGGAAGGCGTGCATATCCGCGATATGCGCACTATCATCGAAACATTGGCCGAACACGCCGCCCGCATTCAGGATCCGACCGACCTGACGGCGATTGTACGGATTGCGCTGGGACGCGCCATCGTGCAACAGATTTTCCCGGGCGAGAGCGAGCTGGCCGTCATGGCCCTCGATTCCAAGCTCGAACGCCTGCTCATGCAGGCACTGCAGGCCAGTGGCGACACCGGCGGCATCGAGCCGGGCCTGGCCGATTCGCTGGTGCAGCAGACCGAAATGGCGGCGCAGCGCCAGGAGCAGATGGGCCTGTCGCCCGTGTTGCTGGTCGGCGCACCGCTGCGGACCTTGCTGGCGCGCTTCCTGCGCCGCGCCATGCCGCAGTTGCGCGTGCTGTCGCACGCTGAAGTACCCGAGTCGAAAACGATTAAAGTTACCAGCCTAGTTGGAGGGCAAGCATGAACGTCAAGAAATTTATCGCCAATTCTTCTCGCGAGGCCTGGCGTCAGGTGCGCGAGGCGCTTGGCCCGGATGCCGTCATTCTCTCCAACCGCAATATTCCTGATGGGGTGGAGATCCTGGCCATGGCCAACGAGGACATGACCACCCTGGTGGCCCCGACCGGCGCGCGCGACCCCAATGCTCGCCCGCAGGCGGCCTCGCTGCAGCAGCAGTCCGGTGCGCCGAACGCACAGCAGGCCAAGCGTCCGGCGCTGCTGTCGTCGCCGCTGGCCCAGCAGCCGCCCCGCGCCGCGCGCCCCGAGCATGCGCCATTGCTGGACCAGCCGGCCCACGGCCGCGCGCCTGCGCGCCCGGTGGAAGCTGCTCCGGCCAGCGATGCCCGCGTCTGGCGCAGCCGCCGTGCGGAGCAGGAGGCCGGTGGCCGTCCGGCCTCGGCCCAGCAGGCGCAGGAATCTGGTGAACATGACCAGCGTCCACGTTCGGCCCTGCCTGAATTCGATGGCAAGGACTACGACGAAATCCTTTCCGAAGTCATGAGCGAGATCCGCTCCATGCGCGGCGTGCTGGAAACCCAGCTGGCCGAGATTTCCTGGGGCGGTACGCAGAAACGCGATCCGCTCAAGGGCGTGGTACTGAAGGAAATGCTGGCGGCCGGCTTCTCGGCCAGCCTGTCGCGCCTGATCACCGAAAACCTGCCTGCCAACTCCAAGTCGCAGGACATCATGTTCTGGGTCAAGTCGGTGCTGGCGCGCAATCTCAATACCCTGGCCAACGAAAACGAACTGCTGGAAAACGGCGGCGTCTTCGCGCTGGTCGGCCCCACTGGCGTTGGCAAGACCACCACCACCGCCAAGCTGGCGGCGCGCTGCGTGATGCGCCACGGCTCCGGCAAGCTGGCCCTGATCACGACCGACGGCTACCGTATCGGTGGTTACGAACAACTGCGCATCTACGGCAAGATCCTGGGTGTGATGGTGCACTCGGTCAAGGATGAGACCGACCTGCGCATCGCCCTGGAAGAGCTCAAGGGCAAGCACACCGTACTGATCGATACCGCCGGTGTCGGCCAGCGCGACCAGATGGTGGCCGAGCAGGACGCCATGCTGGCCGGTGCCGGCGTGGACATCAAGCGCCTGCTGTGCCTCAATGCCACCGCCACCGGCGGTACGCTCAATGAAGTGGTACATGCCTATTCCAGCTCCGGGCTGGCCGGCTGCATCATCACCAAGCTGGACGAAGCCGCCACCATCGGCAACGTGCTGGATGTGGTGATCCGCCACAAGCTCAACCTGCATTACGTGGCCAATGGCCAGCGCGTGCCGGAAGACCTGCACGTGGCCAACAAGCTTTATCTCGCCGACCGTGCCTTCAAGCAGAAGCGTGAAACGGCCCCTTTCGAATTCCAGGAAGGTGAGTTGCCGGGCGTGATCGGTCCTACTGCCATGTCCATGAATGACCGGGGACTGCGTGAGGTGAGCTTTGGCTAGTTACGATATCGACCAGGCAGCAGGGTTGCGCCGGATGCTGGAGCGTCCGGTGCCCAGGCTGTTCACCTTCTTCTCGGTGCTGGGTGAGGAAGAGAAGAGTGCCATGCTCATCAATCTGGCGGCGTCACTGTCACAGGCCAAGCACAGCGTGCTGGTGGTGGATGGCGACGTGGCCACAACCGGTCTGCTGACCCGCATCGGCCTGCGTCACGACGTGGCGACGCTGCAGGAAGTAGCGCGCATGGAGCGTCCCATGGCGGAAGCCACACGGCTCCTGCCGGAAGGTTTTTCGATGGCGCGCATCGCCCGCCGCAACGTGCCCTCGGCGACCGATCCGCATGCCGGCCGTCTGGCGGAGATCTTCGACAGCCTCATCGAGCAGGCCGAGATCACACTGGTCAATGGCGTGCTGGCACGCGACCTGTCGCTGCCTGTGCCGACCATGGAAATGGGTGAGATCGTGATCCAGGTCTCGACTACGGCGTCTTCGATCAAGGCGGCCTATGTGCTCCTCAAGAGCCTGAGCGACCGCATCGGTCGCCGTCCTTTCAGTCTCATCGTCAACGATGCCACCGAAGCCGAAGCCCGTACCGTCTACGCCAACATGGCCCAAGCGGCCAGCCGCTACCTGGCGGCGCAGCTCAATTTCATCGGCGCGATTCCGGCGGATGACCATATTCGCCGCGCCACCGGACAGGGGCGGGCGGTGATGGACGTGTTTCCCTTCGCCGGTGCCGCGCTGGCCTTCCAGCGCCTGTCCAAGCGCTTCACCGCCGGTCCGGATACGGCCCGCAGCAGCTACGGGATGGCCACCGACGGCGCCAGTCTGGGAGTGTGACGTGCATGTATAACGTCAAGGGAAAAAAGGGCAAGAACGACGTACTGGAGCAGCATGCGCCGCTGGTCAAGAAACTGGCGCATCAGCTCAAGGCCAAGCTGCCCCCCAGCGTAGAGGTGGACGACCTGATCCAGGCCGGCATGATGGGCTTGCTCGACGCCGTCAACCGCTACGAGGAAACCCATGGCGCGCAGTTCGAGACCTACGCCGTGCAGCGTATCCGTGGTGCCATGCTGGATGAGCTGCGCAGCAGCGACTGGCTGCCGCGCAGCATCCGCCAGAATGCGCGCAAGGTGGAAGAAGCCATGCAGTCCCTGCTGCAGCAACTGGGCCGCCAGCCGCAAGAAGCGGAAGTGGCGCAGCACATGAAGATCAGCCTGGCCGAGTATCAGTCGCTGCTGACCGACTGCGGCGGCCACCAGTTGATCTATTACGAAGATTTCCACGACGACGATGGCGGCCACGAACACTTCCTGGACCGCTACCAGACCGGCGACGGCGAGGATGATCCGCTGCAGAGCCTGATCAATGGCGGTTTCCGCGAAGCCGTGGTGGATTCCATCAAGGCCTTGCCCGAGCGTGAGCAGATCCTGATGGCGCTCTACTACGAGCAGGAAATGAACCTCAAGGAAATCGGCGCCGTCATGGGCGTTTCCGAATCGCGCGTGTGCCAGTTGCACAGCCAGGCGATCTCGCGCATGCGTTCGTATCTGCGCGAGCATTCCTGGAGCGGGGTGGCCTGAGGCTGCCTGCCTTCAGGGCGCAGATCCGAGAGAGGACGCAGGAAGCGTTAACGACAAAGCCCGGCAAATGCCGGGCTTTTTGTTGATGCGATCTTGCGGTGCTTCCGTGAGCGGGAAGCGGCTGAAACTTATACCACGCCTAGACGGCGTCCCGAGGATCGGATGCTGTTCTGGCCGTCCGGGCCATAGAAATTGCCGGTGCCGGTCTTGCCTTGCAGGATGGTCAGGGCGCTCTGATTGATGGAGAGCTTCTTGCCAATCAGCAGGCCATTGACGCGGTTCAGTTCCTTGGCGTCCTGCGCCAGTTCGAACAGGCTGGCCCAGATCTCGCGGTCAGCGTCGCTGGCTTGCTCATTCATCCACTGTTGCATGCCGCTTTCATCTGCACTGTAGCCGAGGCTGCCCAGCAGCGCGTGGCGATTGCCGGCCAGCGTGGACATTTCAGCAACGATAGCGGCCTTTTCGGTAATGATGTCGGTCAGGCCTTCGGCGGTGGCTTCCGCCAGCAGTGCCTGTTCCTGGCTCAGTTTTTCCACCAGGCGCGACAGCGCGGCGTGTTCCAGGGACAGGTTGCTGGCCGGATTCATGCGAAAGATCCTCTGAGCGGTAAAACGGGAATCAGGCCGGGCGGGCGCTGATGAGATTCTTGACAGTATCGATCACGCCGTCGGCGATCTTGTCGGCATCGATCTGGAAAGTGCCGTTGGCGATGGCCGCTTTCAGCTTTTCCACTTTTTCGGCATTGAAACCGCCGTTTTTGGTGTCCTTGGTTTCCAGCGCCTGATAGGTGCTGGACAAGCGCACGC
The DNA here is from genome assembly GCF_057961335.1 of Herbaspirillum sp. Her4. Lineage (NCBI taxonomy): Bacteria > Pseudomonadati > Pseudomonadota > Betaproteobacteria > Burkholderiales > Oxalobacteraceae > Herbaspirillum > Herbaspirillum sp. Her4. Next base: position 3,409,439 of record NZ_CM176330.1, read on the forward strand.
TGTCCGAAGCCGCTTTGGTGGCGGCCGGGTCGGTGCCCGCAGGATTGGCGGCAGTCGTGTTGCGGGTCTGCGTTTGCGTCTGCTCGGTGTTGAGGGCAGCAGATTTGAGGGCGTCGTTAACGTTCACGGCAGTATTCCTTGTAGGGTGGGGGCGCTTCGCACCCGCCTGTCGTATGGATTATCGACCAGTTCTGGGCAAACTTTAACATTCCCGCACCTGAATTAAGCTGAATTCGGGTACTTTTCTTCATATTCCTGTCCGGGCGATCCGCTGCGTTCCGCGCAGGACTTGCCCTGCGGGCAATTGCTTCATATCAATAGGGAAACCGCGGCCACCGGCTCAATAGTTGATTTCCAGAATCCCGCCCGCCTTGGCGATCCCGCTCACCACCTGGCCGGCCGCCGTCCGGGCCTGGGCCATCTGGCCTTCGTTGGCATTGGTCAGGGCGCGCGCTTCGGTGGAAATCTGGAAGCCCGGACCGATCGATACGACTCGTACCGCCTGGCCTTGCTGCACCACGCGCTGGTTGCGGATGGTGTCGAGGCGCAGCGGCGTACCGGCGCGCAGCGACATGTTGGCGACGCGGCCGATGACCTGTGATTCTTCGGTGATCACGCCGCTGGGCAGCGCCGACATGTCGCCGCGAATGCGCGTGATGTCGCTGGCGCTGATGGTCTGGCCCTGGGCCAGCGGGACCGCGGCGACCAGGTAATCCGAGATCACCTGCACGTTGGCGCGCAGGTAGATGGTCCAGGGGGAGGGGGCCACGCACTTGATGCCGACCGTGGTGCGGCCGAACAGGCGGCCGCCATTGGGCATGAAGGCTTGCGGTTCAAGACAGGCCGCCAGCGTCAGGCGTGCATCGGCCGGATCGATGGTGACCGTGACGCTGCCGGGCAGGCCCGAGGTCTGGCTTTTCAGGAATTGCTCCGCCACTTGTTGCAAGGCTTGCAAGTCCTGCTTTTGGGGGGAGTTGGGGTCGTTCTGGGCGAGTGCAGGCGCAGTCGCCCCCAGGCCGGCTGCAAGCAAGGACAGGACGGCGAAAGTGCGGCGCAGGGCGCGGAAAGCGTGTTTCATTTTGTGCAACTTGCCCGCAGGGCATAGGCGAATCTTGGCACTCATGGTACGTCGCGCGCGCGAGGTCAAAAGGGCAAACAGGGGAGGCTTTTCTCTCTTTATCGCCCCTTAGAGTTCGGGGTGCGAACGTATGATCAAGCCTACGTAATTCCATCATCGGCGCAGTCCGCAAGCGGCCCGGCAACCGGCCGGGCAGGACAGGGGGGCGCTGGTACTTCCGGAGGACCTGATGGTCTCTAAGCTCGACGATTATTTCCGTTTCAACGAGATGGCGCTGAACCTGCGGTCGCAGCGCCAGCAGGTGCTGGCGTCCAACATCGCCAACGCGGACACGCCCAACTACAAGGCGCGTGACGTCAACTTTGCCGACGCGCTCAAGAATGCGCTGGACAGCAAGTCCAACACGATCCCGCCGCTGCAGCTGGAGCGCACCGCTGCCACCCACGTGGCCGGCACTGCGCCCGACAACGGTCCGGGCAGCATCGGCGGCACCGCTTTGCAGTACCGCACGCCGGCCCAGGGCAGCGTGGACGGCAATACGGTCGATATGGATGTGGAGCGCAATGAATTCCTGGACAACGGCATCCGCTACGAAGCCGGCGTCACCTCCGTGAACGGCCAGATCAAGGCCATGCTGAACGCTATCCAACCGGGCTGATAAACATGTCTCTTTCCAACATCTTCAACGTCGCCGGCTCGGCCATGAGCGCCCAGGCACAGCGCCTCAACGCCACGGCCAGCAACATCGCCAACGCCGACAGCGCGACCAGCCCCGATGGCACGCCCTACAAGGCCAAGCAGGTGGTGTTCGAAGCCATTCCGGTGGGCAGCGTCAAGGACAGCGGCGTGAAAGTGGCGGCCGTGGTCGAGAATCAGGCCCCGCCCAAGCTGGTCTACGACCCCAAGCATCCCATGGCCGATGGCAATGGCTACGTCGCCATGCCCAACGTCAATCCGGTCGAGGAAATGGTCAACATGATCTCGGCCTCCCGCTCTTACCAGACCAATGTGGAAACGATGAACACGGCCAAGGCCATGCTCGTCAAGACCCTCACCATCGGCCAATAATCGGCCAATAACCAGGACCTGAATCATGGCAATCGTCTCCAGTGATCTGCTCACCGCAATGAATGGCACGAGCAGCAGCTCGTCCACCACCACTAGCTCTTCCAGCCTGGACAACAACAGCCCGGACGCGATCCAGAACCGCTTCCTGACGCTGTTGATCGCGCAGATGAAGAACCAGGACCCCAGCAACCCGATGGACAACTCGCAGCTGACTACCCAGATGGCACAGTTGTCGACGGTCACGGGCATCAGCCAGCTGAACGATTCGCTGTCCACGCTGATGAGCAACCTCAATTCCTCGCAGGCGCTGTCGACCGCCAACATGATCGGCCACAGCGTGCTGGCCCCGGGCAACAGCATCCAGCTGACCAGCGATACCACCAAGGATGCCAGCGGTACGGAAACCACCAGCCAGAAGGCGGTGTTCGGCGTGAATCTGTCCGGTACCGCCTCGTCCGTGGTGGTCACCATCAAGGATTCCTCGGGCGCCGTGGTGCACACCACCGACTTGGGCACCCAGGCCGCCGGCGTGGTGCCGGTGATCTGGGACGGCTCCAACGATACCGGCGGCAAGGTGGCCGACGGCAATTACACCTTCACCGTCAGTGCCTCCAACAACGGCACTGCAGTCACCGCTTCGACCCTGTCGTTCGGTACCGTTTCCAGCGTCTCGACTGCGTCGGACGGCGTCAAGCTCAACGTCACCAATGTCGGCACCATCAAGCCGACCGACGTCGTGCAAATTCTTTAATCGTCATTACCGACAACATTCGGAACAAGGGGATATCTCATGAGTTTTCAGCAAGGTCTGAGCGGACTGAACGGCGCAGCCAAGAGCCTGGACGTCATCGGTAATAACGTGGCCAACGCCAGCACGGTGGGTTTCAAGCAGTCGCAGACGCAGTTTGCCGACATGTACGCCAATTCGATGAACCGTTCCGGCAATTCGCCGGTCGGTATCGGTGTGACAGTCGCCAATGTGGCGCAACAGTTCACCCAGGGCAATATCACGTCGTCCAACAACCCGCTGGATATCGCCATCAATGGTGACGGTTTCTTCCAGTTGGCCGCCAGCTCCAGCGACCTGTCGCCGATGTACGGGCGCAATGGCCAGTTCCAGCTCGACAAGAACGGCTACATCGTCAACCCCAGCATGAACGGGGCCTTCCTGATGGGTTATGCAGCCGGTGTGACCGGTGGCGATCCGGTGCGGCTGCAGATTGATACCTCCTCGATCCCGGCCACCGCCACCACCACGATCAGCACCAAGGTCAACCTGGATTCGCGCGTGACCGTGCCGACCACGACCACCTTCAGCGCCACCGACCCGACCTCGTACAACAACTCGACCGGTGTGACCATCTACGACAGCTTGGGCAACCCCTATAGCGTCCAGACTTTCTATGTCAAGAACACGCCGACCGGCACGCCGCCCACGACCACGTGGGACGTCTATGCCACCGTCGATGGCACTACGCTGACCACTACCTCAGGCGGCACTACGCCCTTGAAGCTGGGTTCAATGGTGTTCGACTCGACCGGGACACTGACTTCGGGTGGCGCGATGACCATCGACTTGACCACTACTGGCACCAATCCCGGCATCGCCAAGGCCGGCGGCAACTTCGCCAGCACCATTGCGCTGAGCTACACCGGCTCGACCCAGACCGGTTCGGCCTTCGTCAACCTGGCGCAGAGCCAGAACGGCATGCCGCCGGGCACCCTGTCGAGCTTCTCGATCGACAAGGACGGCACCATCGTCGGTTCCTACAGCAACCAGCAGACCAAGAATCTGGGCAGCGTGGTGCTGGTCAATTTCGCCAACCCCAACGGCCTGCAGCCGCTGGGCAACAACCTGTACTCCGCCACGGCCGCCGCCGGCAGCCCGCTGGTGGGCAAGCCGACCACCGGTACCTTCGGTACCCTGCAGGCCCGTGCGGTGGAAGACTCCAACGTCGACCTGACCGCCGAGCTGGTCAACATGATCGTGGCCCAGCGTGTCTACCAGGCCAACTCGCAGACCATCAAGGTGCAGGACACCGTGCTGCAGACCCTGGTCAGCCTGCGTTAAGAGGGTGTTCCGCCGCGCCTTGCGGCGCGCCTGCTTCAAGGCTGCCGGCGTCGCCGGTGGCCGGTTTCAACCGGTGGTGCCAGGGATGGGTGCCACCACTAAGGGGTGATATGGATCGTCTGGTCTATACAGCGATGTCGGGCGCCAAGCACACGCTTGAGCAGCAAGCCAGCGCCAGCAACAACCTGGCCAATGCCACGACCACGGGCTTTCGTGCCCAATTGAATACCTTCCGTTCGGCACCGGTGGTGGGGCAGGGCTTGCCGACGCGTGCTTTCGTGGTGGACTCCACCGCAGGCAATGATTTTTCGCAGGGTCCGATCCAGGACACCGGCCGTGCGCTGGATGTGGCCATTCAGGGACGTGGCTGGATCGCGGTGCAGACCGCCGATGGCGGCGAAGCCTACACCCGCAACGGCAGCTTCAAGATCAACGAGAACGGCATCCTGCAGACCCAGAACGGCCAGTCCGTGCAGGGTGACGGCGGTCCGATCACGATTCCGCCCGATACCACCGTGGCCATCGCGGCTGACGGCACGGTGTCGTCGATCCCGACCAACGGCATCCCCAATGCGGTCAACGTGCTGGGCCGCATCAAGCTGGTCAACCCGGACGAGAAGAACCTGAAACGCGGCGACGACGGCCTGTTCCGCACCATCACCGGTGCCGCCCAGCCCGACGCCAATGTGCGCCTGGCCAGCGGTGCGGTCGAAGGCAGCAACGTGAACGTGGTGGAAGCGATGGTCAACATGATCAACCTGTCGCGCCAGTTCGAAATGAACATGAAAGTGATCCAGACCGCCGAAAGTGATTCCACCAAGGCGACCACGATCCTGTCGCTGTCTTGATGCTGCTCACGCACCTGACCTCACCGATGCACCCGCAGCGCAAGCGCTGATTACCGGAGAAACAAATGATTCGTTCCCTGTGGATTTCCAAGACCGGCCTGGATGCGCAACAGACGCAACTGGACGTGATCTCCAACAATCTGGCCAACGTCAGCACCAACGGTTTCAAGCGTTCGCGCGCCGTGTTCGAAGACCTGCTGTACCAGACCGTGCGCCAGCCCGGTGCCCAGTCCTCGCAGCAGACGCAATTGCCCTCGGGCCTGCAGATCGGTACCGGCGTGCGTCCGGTCGCCACCGAACGTATCTTCACCCAAGGCAACGTCAACCAGACCAACAATGACAAGGATCTGGCGATTCAGGGCAACGGCTTCTTCCAGATCCTGCTGCCGGACGGCACCACCGCCTATACCCGCGACGGTTCCTTCCAGACCGACAGCCAGGGTCAGATGGTGACCTCCAGCGGCTATACGCTGCAGCCGCCGATCACCATTCCGCTCAACACCACCAAGCTGACCGTGGGCCGTGACGGTACCGTCTCGATCATGCAGGCCGGTTCGACCGCCACCACCCAGATCGGCACCATCCAAGTTGCCACCTTCATCAACCCGGCCGGTCTGGAAAGCCGTGGCGAGAACCTGTACGTGGAAACCGCCGCTTCCGGTACCCCGAACCCGAACACCCCGGGCACCAACGGTGCCGGTGCCCTGTGGCAGGGTTATGTGGAAACCTCCAACGTGAACGTGGTGGAAGAACTGGTGAACATGATCCAGACCCAGCGCGCCTACGAAATCAACAGCAAGGCCATCACCACTTCCGACCAGATGCTGGCCAAGATTTCGCAGCTGTAATGCAGTCGTGCAGTGGTTTTTGAACAAGGCAGTCGGTAGCAGAAGAAGGACGAGGCAATGATGAAAAGCATGCTGAAATTGGCCACCATCGTGGGCGTGTTGGGCGTGAGCGCCTGCACCACCGTGCCGGACAGTATCGTGACCGGGCCGAAGACGGCGCGTCCGCAACCGGCTTCCTATGCGCCGCCGACCTCGGGCGCGATCTTCCAGTCGGCGGTCTACCGGCCGTTGCTGGAAGACCGTCGCGCGCGCCTGGTGGGTGACACCATCACCATCGTCATCAACGAAAAGACCAGTGCCGTCAAGTCGGCCGGGAGTTCGGCCAGCAAGACAGGCACGGTAGCCTCGCCGGCACCGACCATCTTCGGCACATCCATCAAGGAGTTGTCCGCCTCCGGTACCTCGTCCTCCAAATTCGAGGACAAGGGAGCCACCAGCTCCAGCAACACCTTCACCGGCACCATCGGCGTGACCGTGGTGGAAGTGCTCCCCAACGGCAACCTGGTGGTCTCGGGTGAAAAGCAGGTGGCGCTGGACAAGGGCGTGGAATATGTCCGCTTCTCCGGCACCGTCAGCCCCGACAACATCCAGACCGGCAACACCGTTTCGTCTACCCTGGTGGCTGACGCCAAGGTCGAATACCGTACCAATACCCGCGTCGACATGGCTGACTTCATGTCCTCGCTGGGCCGTTTCTTCTTCAGCGTTTCTCCTTTCTGATGTGGAGTAGTGCAATGACCCGGAAAGGATTTTTCGCCATGGACATGATCAGGATGGGCAGCAAGCTCCTGTCAGCTGCTGCCGTGGCCGCACTGTGCGTGGCCGCTGCTGCGCCGGCCCACGCCGAGCGCCTCAAGGACCTGGCCAGCATCCAGGGCGTGCGTCAGAACCAGCTGGTAGGTTACGGGCTGGTGGTAGGTCTTGACGGCAGCGGTGACCAGACCACACAGACACCCTTTACGGTGCAGAGCGTGGTGAGCATGCTGCAGCAACTGGGCGTGAACGTGCCCAGCGGCACCAGCAGCAACATGCAGCTGAAGAACGTGGCGGCAGCGATGGTGACGGCGACTTTGCCGGCCTTCGCGCAGCCGGGCCAGCTGATTGACGTGACGGTTTCTTCCATCGGCAACGCCAAGAGCATTCGCGGCGGCACGCTGCTGATGGCTCCCCTGAAGGGTGCGGACGGCCAGATCTATGCCATCGCCCAGGGCAACATCGTGGTCGGTGGTGCCGGCGGTTCGGCTGCCGGCAGCAGCACCGTCATCAACCAGCTGTCGGCAGGCCGCATCTCGGGCGGTGCGACCGTGGAACGGGCGGTGCCCAGTTCCCTCGGTGGCGGCGACATGGTGATGCTGGAACTGAACGACAATGATTTCTCGACCGCCAGCCGGGTGGTCGATGCGCTCAACAAGCGTTTTGGCAGCGACACCGCCGTGGCCCAGGATGGCCGCGTGATCCGGGTGCGTGCACCGATCTCCAGCGGCGACCGCGTGGCCTTCCTCGGCGCGCTCGAAAACGTCGATGTCACCCCCGGCAAGCTGGCCGCCAAGGTGATCCTGAATGCCCGTACCGGCTCGGTGGTGATGAACCAGAGCGTGATGCTCGATACCTGCGCGGTCTCGCACGGCAACCTGTCGGTGGTGATCCAGGCCGACAATGCCGTCAGCCAGCCCAATGCCCTGGCCGGTGGCCAGACCGCGGGCGTGCAGAATGCCCAGGTCTCGATCAACAAGGAGCCGGGCAAGGTCATGCTGTTGAAGGGCGGCGCCTCGCTGTCCGATGTGGTCAAGGCGCTCAATGCCATCGGCGCCACGCCGCAGGACTTGCTGGCCATCCTGCAGGCCATGAAGGCGGCCGGTTCGCTGCGCGCAGAACTCGAAGTGATCTGACGCTCCGGACTGATCCGACACCCAACGCTTTCCTCCAAGGTAATCCATGCTCAACAAGATCAACCCATCCAATCCGACCGAGGGACTTGCCGTCGATGCGAATGGGCTGAACGGCCTGCGTGAGGCTGCCAAGCAGAACACGCCGGAGTCCGTCAAGGGCGCAGCCAAGCAATTCGAGGCGCTGTTCCTGAACATGGTGATGAAGAGCATGCGGGATGCCACCCCGCAGAACGGCCCGTTCGACAACGAACAGACCAAGATGTTTACCTCCATGCTGGACCAGCAACTGAGCCAGAGCCTGGCCCAGCGCGGCGTGGGCCTGGCTGACGTGCTGACGCGCCAGCTCTCGGCCTCGCTGCCCAAGAAACTGCCGGACGCGCAGGACCTGGAAGGCAGTCCCTTGCCGGGCGAGGAGGGCCTGCCGATGGGCATTCCGCTGGTCAAGGACATGAGCGATGCCGACCGCGCCAAGTTCATCCAGAGCTTCGCCAGCCAGCAGGCGGCGGAGAGTACGGACCAGGATGGCCGCAACAAGCAGCGCCGCAATTCCAACAAGCCGGCCCACGTCGAAGCCTTCCAGAACCGCCTGCAGGCCGACGCCGAAATGGCCAGCAAGATGACCGGCATTCCGGCCAAGTTCATGCTGGCGCAGGCCGCGCTGGAAACCGGCTGGGGCAAGAAGGAAATCGTCACGCGCGATGGCCGCTCGGCGCACAACCTGTTCGGCATCAAGGCCACCGGCAACTGGACCGGCAAGGTGGTCGAGGCCACCACCATCGAATACATCAACGGCAAACCGCAGAAGCGCGTGGAGAAATTCCGCGCCTATGATTCCTATGCGGATGCCTTCAAGGATTACGCCAACTTGCTGCGCAGCAATCCGCGCTACGAGAAGGTGCTGGCCAGCGCCCAGGATGCCCACGGCTTCGCCTATGGGCTGCAGCGCGCCGGCTATGCGACCGATCCGCATTATGCGGAGAAGCTTTCGCGCATCATCCGCCAGTCGCTCTCGGCCTGATTTTTCAGCGCCGCAGGGCGTGTCCGGGCGGCAAGCTCATCGGTTCCGGCCGGAAACAAATTTGGCCCGCAGCCTCTAAAGTTTTGGTCAATCCTGCCGTTGACTTGGTTATTCCGCTAAAAGCTTTCAGGGACGACAACCTAGCATGGCAACTAACATCTTCAGTATCGGGCAAAGCGCGTTGCAGGCGGCCATGGCGGCGCAGGCCACCACCAGCCACAACATCTCCAACGCCACCACTCCCGGCTACAACCGTCAGGAAGTCGTGCAAAGCTCGGCCGGCGGCATCAACTACGGTTACGGTTTTGTCGGGCAGGGCACCCAGGTCACCGAGATCAAGCGCATCTACAACGACTTCCTGACCAAGCAGGCGCTGGCCTCGCAGAGTTCGGCCAGTTCGCTGGATTCGTACTACTCCCAGATCTCGCAGATCAACAACATGGTGGCCGACACCAAGGCCGGCCTGTCGCCCGCGCTGCAGGATTTCTTTGCGGCAGTCCAGAACCTGGCCTCCAACCCGAATACCCAGGCTTCGCGCCAGTCGGTGCTGTCGCAGGCGTCGACGCTGGTGGCGCGCGTCTCCAGCATCAATGACCAACTGGCCCAAAGCAGCGCCAGCGTCAACAGCCAGATCACCTCCACGGTGACCAGCATCAATTCCTATGCCCAGCAGATCGCCAAGCTGAACCAGGCGATCGTCAATGCCAACGGCACCGGTGGCGGCCAGCCGCCCAACGATCTGCTGGACCAGCGCGACCAGCTGGTGTCCGAGCTGAACAAGTACGTCAAGATCACCACCGTGCCGCAGGATACCGGCGCGGTGAGCGTGTTCATCGGTACCGGCCAGGCGCTGGTGACGGGCGACCAGGTCACCCAGATGGTGGTGACCAATTCGCCGACCGACGTCTCGCGTCTGCAGATTGGCCAGGTCACATCGGGTGGTGGTACGGTCACGATCCCCGACAGCTTCTTCTATGACGGCGGCAGCCTGGGCGGTCTGCTCAAGTACCGCACGGAAACGCTGGATCCGACCCAGAACGCTTTGGGGCGCATTGCCATCGCCATGGGCACGGCCTTCAACCAGCAGCAGAAGCTGGGCCTGGACCAGAACGGCAATGCCGGCACGGCCATGTTCAACGTCAGCTCGCCCAACCTGATCGGTTTCCCCGGCAATACCGGGACCACCGACCTGACGTCGACCATCAGCGATCCCTCGGCACTGAGCACCAGCGACTACACGCTGAGCTATGACGGCACCAACTACACCTTCACTCGACTGTCGGACAACACCAAGACCGTCAAGGTCGCGGGTGATTTCCCGGTCACGCTCGATGGCGTGACCTACTCCAACGGTGCGACCCCGGGTGGTGCGCCGACCATGGCCAGCGGCAACACCTACAAGATCCAGCCGACCGCCAATGGCGCAGCGGCCTTCTCGCTGGCGCTCAACAATACCCAGTTGCTGGCCACGGCCGCGCCGATCACCACCGCGATCAACGCCACCAACAACGTCAATGCCAGCACGCCGGGCACCAATACCGGCAATGCGATCATCTCCAACACCTCGCTGGATCCGACCACCTTCACGCAGGGTTCCTCGGTCGCCTTCACGGCTTCGCTGAGCGGCACCCAGGTGCAGTTGACGGCGGCCTGGACCGGAGCAACGCCGGCACCTGCGGTGACGTATACCAATCCGGACGGCACCACCGGTTCGGTGGCAGCCGGCACGGCATTCAACTACACGCCGGGCATGACCATCAGCAGCGGTGGCGTGACTTACTCGCTGACCGGCACACCATCGGCCGGCGACCAGTTCAACTTCGCGCCGGTGGCGGCCAACAAGGGCACGGCGACGATCGACACCGGTTCGGTCACGGCGGCTTACCTGACCACCACCACGCCACTGACCAAGCCGACCACGCTGACCTACAACACCGCGGCCACGCCGCCGGCGTTCACCATTTCGCCGGCCGTGCCTGCCGGTGGCGGCACCATCACCCACCAGGATGGCACCACCACCGCCATCGCGGGCGGTGCCACCAGCCTGGCCTATACCGCTGGCGACACCTACGAGATCAGCGGCGTCAAGTTCAAGATTTCGGGCCAGCCGTCCAATGGCGACCAGTTCACCATTGCCGCCAACACCAGCGCCGCGTCGGACAACCGCAACGCGCTGGCCATGGCCAACCTGCAGACGGCCAACACCATCAATGGCACCAGCTTCCAGGGTTCCTACTCGCAGCTGGTGGCCACCATCGGCAACAAGACTAACGAGATCAACGTCACCAACACGGCCGAGAAGACGCGCCTGACGGCGATCCAGGCCCAGCAGCAGTCCGAGTCCGGGGTCAACCAGGACGAGGAACTGGCGCAGATGATCAAGAACCAGCAGCAGTACCAGGCCGCGGCCAAGATCATCCAGGCCGCCAGCGACATGATCAATGTCCTGCTCACCCTGGGCGGTTAATCAGTTAAAGGAAGACGACCATGCGTATTAGCACCCAGATGCTCTATCAGTCGAGCAACAATGACCTGACCAGCATGCAGAGCCAGATCCTGAAGCTGACGCAGCAGGTGACGGCGCAGCAGAAGGTGTTGCTGCCCTCGGATGATCCGGTGGCTGCCGCCCGCGCCCTGGACATGACCCAGACCTCGGCCCTCAATGACCAGTACAAGACCAATCGCCAGAACGCCAACAGCGCGCTGTCGACCGTGCAGGGGACCCTGGACAGCCTGACCAACATGCTGACCAAGCTGAAGTCCAACGTCATCACGGCCGGCAATGCCTCCTACTCGAACGCCGAGCGCATCAACATGGCGTCCGAGATCAAGGGCAACCTCAACGAAGTGCTGGGCTATGCCAATGCCCAGGACGGACAGGGCAACTACATCTTTGCCGGCTTCAAGAGCACGACGCAACCCTTCACGCTGGACGGTACCGGCGGCGTGGTCTACAACGGCGACCAGGGTGCCATGACGCTGCAGGTGGACTCGACCCGCCAGATGGATATCAGCGCCTCGGGCCAGACGGTGTTCCAGGGCAATGGCCAGGACATCTTCAAGACCATGACCAACCTGATCAACGTCTTGTCGGTGCCGGTGACCGAAGCCGCCAACAAGGCCGATGACACGGCCGCCAACAACTACGTCTATCCCGCCGGCAGCGGCCAGACCCCGATCGCCGCCTACAAGGCGGCCCAGGCTACCCTGGATGCCATGAAGCCGGACGATCCGGGCTACCAGGCGCAGTTCACCTCGACCGCCGCGCTCAAGCTGCAGTCGGATGCGGCCAATGCGGCACGTACCCCGGTGGTCGGCAGCCAGGCGGCACTGGCACGCAACCTGGCGCAGTTCAATACCCAGATCGACTCGATCTCCAGCAGCGTGTCCACCGTCAAGGCATCCATCGGCGCGCGCCAGAACGAGCTGGACAACCTCGACGCCGCCGGTGAAGTCAACAAGGAAAACTATACCCAGACCATCAACAACCTGCTGGGCCGCAACCTGTCCGATACCAGCGAGCTGATCAGCGACCTGACGCTCAAGCAGACCTATCTGTCGGCGGCGCAGAAGGTGTTCGTCACCACCAGTGGCCTGACTTTGCTGAATTACCTGAAATAATGAATTAACTTTCACAGCGACGGCGTTCCAGGCCGATCGCCGTGAAGGAAAATGCAAAAAAGGCGAACCCGCGGGTTCGCCTTTTCATTTGCTGCGGACACAAACCGCCGCCGCTCATTGCGGCGGAGTCGCACGGGCATCGCCGCCCAGGGCCTGGTACAGCGTCATCTGGTTTTTCAGCTGGTTCAGGCGGACCTGCGCCAGCGTATTCTCGGCACTGCGGCGTTTGTCCTGCTGATCCAGCCAGGATTGCAAGGTCACCGAGCCGGCCCGGTAACGCAGTTCGTAGAGCTGTTCGGCTGCCCGTGCCACCTCGACGTTGCGCGCCAGCAGCGCCTGCTGCCGGGCATATTGCGTGCGCGCCGAAAGGGCGTTCTCGACGTCGCTGAAGGCGGCGTACAGAGTCTGGCGGAACTGGGTGACGGCGCTCTCATAGTCGGCCTGCGAGACCTTGATCTGCAGCTTCATCTGGGTCTGCTGCAAAAACGGCAGGCTCAACTGCGCCGCCAGCGAGGCCACCGGATTCTGCACCAGGCGCAGCAAGGCGTCGCTGCTGGTCCCCAGCGACCCGGTGAGGCTCAGCTTCGGATAGAAGCTGGCGCGCGTCAGGTCGACGTTGGCCAGCGACTCGCGCAATCGCAACTCGGCCGCCCGCAGATCCGGACGCCGCGCCAGCAGCTCGGCCGGCAGTCCCGCCTCCAGCACCGGCAGGGGCTGCTCCGGCAGCGCCGGTGGCAGGCTGCGGCGCTGGCCGGGTGGACTGTCGAACAGGATGGCCAGGGCATTGTCATTTTCCACCTGCTGCTGCACCAGTTCGGTATAGCTGGCTTGCTGGCTCAGCAGGTTCTGCTGTGCGGTCAGCACATCCACAGACGACACCGCCCCTGCGCGATACTGGGTATTGATCAGGTCCAGGGTCTTCTGCGCATAGGCGATGCTCTGCTCGGCAGTGCGCAGCCGCTGGTTCAGGTAGGCACCGGTCCAGTACAGGTTGGCGGTGGTGCCGACCAGCGAGAGCGCCGTGGTCGCGCGGTCTTGCTCGGTGGCCAGGGCTTCCCAGCGGGCCACGTCGTAGTTGGCCCCCAAGCGGCCCCACAGGTCGACTTCATAGGACAGGCTCAGCGAGTTCTGGTTGCTGCGGGCGGTCTGGCGATTGCCATCGAGGGTCTTGCTGGCGGTGCTGCCCACTTGTCCGCTGAGCGCCGGGACGAAGGCATCATTGGCGATCCCGGCCTGCAACTGGGCGCGCCGGACCTTGATGGTTGCCAGCGCCAGGTTGTTGTTCTTGCGCAGGGACTCATCGATCAGGGCGCTGAGGGTCTCATCGCCGAAGCCTTGCCACCAGCGGCTGGCGTTGACGGCAGCGGCCGGGTCGCGCTGTTGCCAGGCGGGCGGGGTCTGGGTCACTGGTGCGGTGTAGGGCGTGCGCACCAGCGAACTGCAGCCGCCCAGCAGGGCCAGCGCCAACAGCAGCGCGAGGCGGGAAGGAGGAGGGAAGGACAGGAACTTGGACATGACGGGCAATTTCATTCGCGGGCGAGGGCATCCACCGGATTGAGGCGCGCAGCATTGCGCGCCGGCAGGAAGCCGAACACCACGCCGATCAGGGTAGAGCAGGCGAAGGCACTGACGATGGAGGCAGTGGAATAGATCAGGTGGAAGCTGCTGACGAAGTGCGCAAACACCGCCCCGAAGGACAGCGCCAGCAGCACGCCCAGCAAGCCGCCGGCCAGGCAGACCAGTACCGCTTCGATCAGGAACTGCTGCATGATGTCGCCCTGGCGCGCACCTACCGCCATGCGCACCCCGATCTCGCGGGTGCGCTCGGTGACCGAGACCAGCATGATGTTCATCACGCCGATGCCCCCGACCACCAGCGAGATCAGCGCAATCATCGACACCAGCAGGGTCAGCGTGGCCGTGGCCTTTTCGATGGTCTGGCGGATGCTGTCGGTGTTGAAGATGTAGAAGTCCTTGGTACGATGGCGCAGCGTCATCAGCTGGGTGATGCCTTGCTCCGCTGCCGCGCCGGGGACCTTGTCGCTGACCCGCACCGTGATGCCGCTCAGGTAGCGCTGGCCGATCACGCGCGTCATGGCGGTGGTATAGGGCACCCAGACATTGAGCGAGCTGTTGTTGCCGAAACCGTTCTCGCGCTTCTGCGTCACGCCGATCACCCGGCACGGCACGCTGCCGAGGAAGATCACTTCACCCAGCGCATTGCCGCCGTTGGGAAAGAGCTTCTTGTAGGTATTGGCATCGATCACCACTTCCTGCGCCTGGCGGCGGATGCTGTCGTTGTCGAAGCTCATGCCCTGTGCCATCTTCAGTCCGCGCACGCGGAAATACTGTTCACCTACGCCATTGATGGTGGCCGTGACCGAGATGTTGCCGTAGCGCGCCGAGGAGGCTGTGGACACGCTGGGCGTGACGCTGTCCACGTAATTCTGTTCAGCCAGGGCGGCGGCATCGGCTGGCGTGAGGGTGCGGATGGCGGCGGACTTCATGTCGCCGAAATCAGTGCCGGGGAAGATGTCGATGGTATTGGTGCCCATGGAGCTGATGTCGGACAGGATCTGTTCGCGCGAGCCACTGCCCAGGGCGACCACCGAGACCACCGAGGCAATGCCGATGATGATCCCCAGCATGGTCAGGAAGCTGCGCAGGCGATGTGCGTTCATCGCCAGCAGCGACATGCGCAGCGCTTCCTTGAAGCGGTCCAGCGCGGCGCGCCAGGCGTTGGCTTGCCGGTGTTGCTGGCGCTCCTGCTTGATGATGCCGCTCACCGCTGCCGCCTCGGGTGCGCTGTTGCGGCGATCCGCGATGATCAGGCCATCCTTGATCTCGATGATGCGCTGGGCATTGCTGGCCACCTGCATGTCGTGGGTGACGATGATGATGGTGTGGCCTTCGGCGTGCAATTCCTTGAGGATGTTCATCACCTCGTGGCCGCTGTGGCTGTCCAGCGCGCCGGTGGGTTCGTCGGCCAGAATCACGTCGCCGCCGTTCATCAGCGCGCGCGCAATCGAGACACGCTGCTGCTGCCCGCCCGAGAGCTGGCCGGGCTTGTGGTGGCCACGGTCGGCCAGACCGAGGCGCGCCAGCAACTGGGCGGCGCGCTGGCGGCGCTGCGCCGGTTCCTGGCCGGCATAGACGGCGGGCACTTCCACGTTGGCGGTGGCGTCCAGGTCCGACAGCAGGTGATAGCGCTGGAAGATGAAACCGAAATGCTCGCGCCGCAGCTGTGCCAGTTCGTCCGGGGCCAGCTTGCCGGTCTCGCGTCCGGCGACCAGGTAGCTGCCGGCGCTGGGCTTGTCGAGGCAGCCAAGGATGTTCATCAGCGTCGACTTGCCCGAACCGGAGGCCCCGACGATGGCGACCATTTCGCCGGCGGCGATGTCGAGGTTGACGTCGTTGAGCACGGTGATGGTGTCATCCCCGGCCGGGAAGTCGCGGCGCAGTGCGCGCAGTTGCAGCAATGGCGTCGTCATGGCCACCTTACATGCGCGGCGGCGGACCGCGATGTTCGCTGCTGCTGTCCGCCGTGCCCGGAACGGCGGTGCCGGTGACGACGCGCTCGCCGGCCTTCAGTCCTTCGATGATCTGCACCTGGGCATTGGTATTGATGCCGGTGCGCACCTGGCGCTCCTGGGCCTGGCCTTGCGCATCCAGTACGCGCACGGTGTAGCGGCCCTGGGCATCCTTCGCACCCAGCGCCGTGGAGGGCACCACCAGCGCGTCCTTGGCCTCGGAGAGCACGATGTTGACCTGGGTGGTCATCGAGATGCGCAGCTTGCCATCGGGATTGGGCAGGTCCAGCAGGCCGTTGTAGTAGATCGCCGTCGAGCTGGAACTGCTGGTGGTAGTGCTGGTGGTGCTGGTGGTGGTGTCATCCTGCAGGATCGAGTCCGGTGCCGGTTCGATGGCGCGCAGGGTGGTGCGGTAGCGATGCTCGGGGTCGCCGAGGATGGTGAAGTACACCGGCAGGCCGGGCTTGACGCGTACCACGTCGGCTTCCGAGATCTGCGCCTTGACGGTGACCGTATCCATGCGTGCCACCTTGATGATGGTCGGGGTGGACTGGTTGGCGTTCACGGTCTGGCCTTCCTGAGCCACGATGGCGACCACTTCGCCATCGATGGGAGCGGTGATGCGGGTGTAGCCCAGGTTCAGGCGGGCGGTGTCAACCTTGATGGCACCGTCCTTGATCTGCGCCTGCAGGGCGGCGATGTCGGCACGGGTGGAGTTGAGGGTGGCTTCGGCCGTCTCGAAGTTCTCGCGCGAGCTGGCGTCGCCGGCCAGCATCATCTGCTGGCGCGCATAGGCCAGTTGCGCCTGTTTCAGCGTGGCTTCCTTGGCGCGCAGCTGGGCCTGCAGGTTCTGCAGCGAATATTCGGCGCTGGCCAGGGCATTGGCCTGGGTCAGGGAATCGATCTCGGCCACCAGTTGGCCCTTCTTGACGCGCTCGCCCAGCGCCACCTTGAGCGATTTGATCTGGCCCGACACCTGCGCGCCCACGCTGACCTGCTTGTAGGCCTTGACGGTGCCGCTGGCCAGGACCACGTCCTGGATATCGGCTACGGACGCGGTGGCGGTCAGGTAGCTGGGCGGCGCTGGCGGCGTGAGTGCGCGATGCACGAGGTAGCCCCCTGCCAGCAGGACGGCGAGACTCAGGAGCAGGATCTTGGGGCGGCGGAAGTAGGCGATATTCATGCGAGAAAATGAGGGGCGGCCACAGGGGCGGCCGGACGCACAGCGGTGCCGCAGGCAAAGGCGTCATTGTGAGGCCGTCGCTGCCGTGCGTGTGTCAGCAGACGTAAATGTTGTGCAAGCAAAGCTTGCCGCTTACGGTTTGGGCAGCGCATTGACCGGCGGCACGCTGCCCAGCAGGCGGACCATCTCGACGCCATCGGACAGGAAGCGCTGCAGCGGGGTGAGCATATAGGGCAGGGCGAAGGCGATCAGGATGAATCCCGCCAGCATGGTAATCGAAAAACCGATCCCGAAGAGATTGAGCTGCGGCGCGGCGCGGGTGAGGATGCCCAGGGCGAAGTTGGTGATGAGCAGTGCGATCAGCAGCGGCAGCGACAATTGCAGTCCCATGCTGAAGACCTTGGCCCCCCACAGGCCGAGCTGATGGAAGCCCTCGGTGGTGATCGGCACGCCCGTGATGGGCAGGGTGTGGAAGCTCTCTGCCATCACCTGCAACAGCAGCAGGTGGCCGTTCAGGTTGATGAACACCATGGTGGCCAGCAGCGAGAACACCTGGCTGATGACGGCCGTACGGCCCTGTGTCTGGGGATCGAAGAAGGCCGCGAAGGACAGGCCCATGGTCGAGCTGGTCAGTTCACCCGCCGCTTCCACGGCGGCAAACACCACGCGCATGGCAAAGCCCATGGACAGGCCGATCAGCAATTGCTGCAGCAGGATCAGCAGCCCGGTCATCGACATCGGATCGATGGCCGGCGGAATCGGCACATCCGGTGCCAGCACCGCGCCGATGACGATGCCCAGCAGGATCTTGACCAGCATGGGCACGCTGGCGCTGCCGAAGGGCGGGGCGATGGACAGCAGCCCGAGGATGCGCGTGGTCGGCCAGATGAACATGGCGACCCAGGCGTAGAGTTGCTGGCTGGTGAAGGTGAGCATGGATCAGGAGCCGCCGGGCCTGCCCGGCGGACCGGCTTACTGGACCATGGCGGGAATCCCGCTGAACATGGTGTGCATGTAGTCGAGGATGATGGTCAGCATCCACGGGCCGGCGATGATCAGTGCCAGGAACACGCCCACCAGCTTGGGAATGAAGGCCAGGGTCTGTTCGTTGATCTGGGTCGCGGCCTGGAAGATGCTCACCAGCAGCCCGATGAGCAGGGCCGTGATCAGCATCGGGGCGGCGATCAGGAGAGTGACTTCCATGGCCTGGCGGCCCATGGTCATGACGCTTTCGGGTGTCATACGTATCCTTGCCTTGGGCTAGTAGAAACTCTGGGCCAGGGAGCCGATCAGCAGCTGCCAGCCATCCACCAGCACGAACAGCATCAGCTTGAAGGGCAGCGAGACGATGGCCGGAGACATCATCATCATGCCCATCGACATCAGGATACTGGCCACCACCATGTCGATGATCAGGAAGGGGATGAAGATGGCGAAGCCGATCTGGAAAGAAGTCTTCAGTTCACTGGTGACGAAGGCCGGGACCAGCAGGCGCAGCGGCACATCCTCCGGACCTTGCAGGGCCGGACCGCGCGACAGCTTCACATACAGCGCCAGGTCGGACTGGCGGGTCTGCTTGAGCATGAATTCCTTGAGCGGCGCGGCTCCCTTGTCCAGGGCTTCCATCATCTGGATCTTGTTTTCCGCGAAGGGCTGATAGGCCTCGGTATAGATGCGGTCGAACACCGGACTCATGACGAAGAAGGTCAAAAACAGCGACAGGCCGACCAGCACCTGAGTGGGCGGCGTGGACTGCGTGCCCAGCGCCTGGCGCAGCAGCGACAGCACGATCACGATGCGGGTGAAACAGGTCATCATCAGCAACGCCGCCGGTATGAACGACAGCGAGGTGAGGAACAGCATGGTCTGGATCGGCAGCGAATAATTCGTACCGCCGCCCGGGGCGGGCATGCTGTTGAGCGCGGGCAGGCCTTGCTGGGCCGAAGCGGCCAGCGGCAGGCACAGCAGCGCCATCCACCAGTAGCGGCTGCGCAGCAGCGCGCCGCTCCGGCGGAGCAGGAAAGAGAGAAGGCCTTGCGGCTTAGGATGTGCTGCCATCATTACCCGGACGGCCGCCGTTGCCGGCACCGCCATTTCGTTTGTCCATGGTGTGCTTGAGCCAGCTGGCGAAGGCCGGTCCGGCGCTGGCGGGTTGGGCGGCGACGCCTTCTTGGCGCGGCAGGGTGGCCAGGGCATTGACCCGCCCGGGAGCGACGCCGACCACGATCCACTGGTCGCCCACTTCGACCACCATCACCCGTTCGCGCGTGCCGACCGACACGCCCCCGACCACCTTGGCCACGGCATTGCCGCCCAGGCTGTTGGCCAGGCCCATGCGCTTGAACAGCCAGGCGACGGCGGCCATGACGGCCAGCACCGCCACCAGTCCGAAGAGCATGGTGAACACACTGCCGGAGGAAGAGGGAAGGGAAGCGCCGGCGGCCACTGGCGCGGCTGCAGCCGGAGCTGCGGCGGGGGCATTGTCGGCCCAGGCGTGGGCGGCAGCCACCAGGCTGCCCCCCAGGAAGACCAGGGCCGACATCGGCGCCGGACGGATCCGGCGCAGGCCCTGCCACATCGATGCTGCGTAAAAACGTGTCATCAAACTCAAGCCATCCCGCTCAGCGGTTGAGCTTGCGGATGCGTTCTGCCGGCGTGATGATGTCGGTCAGGCGGATACCGAACTTGTCATTGACCACCACCACTTCGCCTTGGGCGATCAGGCAGCCGTTGACCAGCACGTCCATCGGTTCACCGGCCATGCCGTCCAGTTCCACCACCGAGCCTTGCGCCAGTTGCAGCAGGTTCTTGATGGCGATCTTGGTGCGGCCCAGTTCCACGGTCAGCTGCACCGGGATGTCGAGGATGAAGTCGATATCGTTGGGAGTGTTGGTCTTGATATCGGCGGCGCTCAGGTCCTTGAAGACGGTGGCCATCGCAGGGGCTGCGGTGATGCCTTTCTCGTCTTCCATCTCGCCTTTTTTCTGCGCCTCTTCAGCCTCGGTTTGCTCGGCCATGGCCGCGCCCCACGGATCGTCTTCCGCTGCGCCTGCGCCTGCTACGTTCTCATCAGCCATTACTAATCTCCTTGAAAGCTTTCCGGTGTTTCTTGATGGGTGATGGACAGCAGTTTTTCAACGCGCAAGGCGTATTGGCCATTGGACTGGCCGTAGCTGCATTCCATCACCGGTACGCCGTCAACCTGTGCCTCGACGGTCGTATTGGTCTGCAGCGGAATGACGTCGCCGACCTGCATGTGCAGCAGATCGGTGAAATTGACTCGGGCGGTGCCGAAATTGACGATCAGTTCGACCTCGGCCGTCTGGATCTGCTGCTTCATCAGGCGGATCCAGCGCTTGTCCACTTCCAGCGCCTCGCCTTGCATGCTGCTGGTGAGGCGGTCACGCACCGGTTCGATCATCGAATAGGGCGTGCAGATGTGAATCTCGCCCGACACCGGTCCCAGCTCGACGGTGAAGGTGGTCGAGACCACCACTTCGTTGGGCGTGGCGATGTTGGCGAACTGCGTATTCATTTCCGAGCGAATGAACTCGAATTCGATCGGATAGATCGGTTCCCACGACTTGGCGTAGGTCTCGAAGGTGATCTCCAGCACGCGCATGATGATGCGCTGCTCGGTGGGCGTGAATTCGCGGCCTTCGATGCGGGTGTGGAAGCGGCCATCGCCGCCGAACATGTTGTCCACCAGCATGAACACGAACTGCGGGTCGAACACCACCAGCCCGATGCCACGGAAGGGCTTGATGTGCACCAGGTTCAGGTTGGTTGGCACCACCAGGTTGCGGATGAATTCACTGTACTTGGACACCTTCACCGGACCGACCGAGATTTCGGCGGTACGGTGAATGAAGTTGAACAAGCCGATGCGGAACAGACGCGCGAAACGCTCGTTGATGATTTCCAGCGTGGGCATGCGCCCGCGCACGATGCGTTCCTGCGTGGCCAGGTTGTAGGTACGTACCGTACCAGGAGCTTCTTCGACGATTTTTTCTTCGTCTTCATCTCCCGTCACGCCCTTCAAAAGGGCATCGACTTCTTCCTGTGATAGAAAATGCTCGGCCATGGTCGACGATCTCTGACTTCGATACGGTGTTACTGCTGTTGGATCACGAACGAGGTGTAGAACACGTCGGTGATCTGCGGTCCCTTGCCCTTGCCCGAGAACGGTTCGCCCAGTTGGTCGATGATCTCGTCGGTCAGGCGGCGCTTGCCTTCGCTGGTGAGCAGCTCCGAGGCCTTCTTGCTGGACAGCACCATCAGCAGGCGGCTGCGTACTTGCGGCATGTACAGTTTGAGGGCTTCAGCGGTCTGGCCGTCCGGCACTTGCAGGGTCATTGCCACTTGCAGGTACTGGTCGCCGGTTTCCTGCTGCAGGTTCACCACGAAGGGTTCGATCACCACGAAGGTCGGTGCCTTGGCTTCAACCTTCTCTTCAGCGTGATCATCACCCTTCTTGCCCTTGCCACCCATCATGAAGAACGCTGCAGCACCGCCGATGACCAGCACCAGCACTGCGCCCACGATGATGAACAGCATCTTCTTGCTGGATTTTGCCGGTGCTGCATCTGCTTCAGCTCCCTTGGCCGGGGCTTTTCCTTTTGTTGCCATCTACTGTTCCTTTCAGTTCGTCAGCGCGGTATGCGACGTTATCTGCTTATCGGCAGGCAAATCACATTGTTGAGTCTTGCACAGACGAAAATTGCTTGATTTTTAAGGTTTCCGGGGCCCGCCGCTTATGCGAAGGTGTCGACCAGGCCGAGTCCGCTGGTGGTCGCCGTCGCGGTGGCCGTGCCGTTGACGGCCACATCGGCCTCCTGCTCCTTGCCGAAGCTGCCGGAAGAACCACTGCGCGCCTGCTGCTGACCGTTGCCGGCACCTTGCTGCTGATTGGGCATGCCGGTCTGGACATTGGCCTGTCCGAGCTGGATGCCGGCCTGGTCCATCATTTCACGCAGCTTGGGCATGGCCGCTTCCAGCGCCTGCTTCACTTCGGGCTGGGCGGTGATGAAGGTAGCGTCGGCTTGCTGGTTGTGCACGTTCAGCACCACCTGCATCGGGCCGAGGTCGGGCGGATTCAGGCTTAGCGAGGCGCTTTGCATGCCCGCCGTGGCCATCCAGGTGATCTTGGTGCCCAGGGCCTGATTCCAGCCGGCACTGCCGACGTTGGACTGGATCTTGTCGCTGTAGGCCGGGGTGAACACGGCCTGCGGCTGGCTGGCGACAGCGGCTTGCTGCATGGCTGGCAGCACCACCGGGGTCGGCGCGGCCGAGGCGGCATCCTGCTTGGCGGCCGGAGCGGCGAGCTCGGGCGTGGCCTTGTTCAGTTGGGCGCGGGCGGTGAGGGCGCTGGCATCGTCCTTGGGTTCGGCCTTGGCGGCAGCACCCAGGTCGATGGCGGGCTTGGCGTCCTTCGTATTGCTCGCCTGCGGAGCCGGGTTGGCCTCGGCATTGCTCTTGCGGGCCAGTTCGCTGGCGGCGGCATCCTGCTTGCCCTTGGCGGCGGCCAGGGCATCCTGCAGGGCGGCCGGGTCGACCTTGCCTTGCTTGTCGTCCGCCAGGGCTTGCTGCTGATCGCTCAGGGACAGCTTGCCGCTGCCGCGCTTGCCCTGGGCCAGCAGGTCGGCTGCGCTGCCGTCACCCTTGGCCTTGCCATCGGCGGCCGGCTTGACGGCGTTCTGGGCGATGTTGGCGACCAGAGCCAGCAATTCAGCCGAGGCCTGGGTGGCGGTGTCGCTGCTGTCCTCGTCTTCATCCTTGTCGCTGACCTGGCTGCTCTGGTCGCTGCCATCGTTGGCGGCGCTCTTGCTGGCATTGTTGGCGGCAGTCTGGGATTGCTGATTGGCAGCGGCCTGCTTGGCGGCAGCCTGGGCATTGGCCGCCTGGGTGTCGGCATTCTGCTGGGCCTGGCGCGCCTGCGCCTGGTTGTCCTGTACGCGCGTGCTGACCTGGCTGTTGAGGACCTGGTTGAAAGGCACATCGGCCGAGAAGCTGTCGGCAGGATTGCCCGAGCGCGAACCCGTGGCGGCCTGGGAGCCGGTGATCACGTTCAACAGCGGCAGGGAAGTGTTCATGATGGTGGCCTGTCGGTAAATGCGGTCTGCTGCTCTGGATGCTGGTTGCGATTCTGTACTTGCGCGCGTTCGGTTCGGTCTTGCCTGGCTGGCTGCTTCAGCGGTCAGCGCTTGTAGAAGCTGATGCGGGCGGCATGCTCGTCCATGGACTTCTGGTCGCGCTTGTTTTCCTTGTGCATTTCCTGGTCGCGCGCCCGCGTGGCCAGTGTGTCGTAGGACATGCGCTTGCGCTCGCAGGCCTGCCATGCGGTACGGGCCTCGGCCACGCGCTGCTGGCTGCTTTGCACCACGTTGACCTGGCCATCGATGGCATTGTCGATCTTTTCCAGGAACAGCTGGAAGTTGCGATACGCCAGCGCGGTCAGGCCATTGGTCAGGGTTTCCTGGAAGCGCGCGGCGTAATCGTCGCGGTATTGCTGCAGGATCCCCAGCTTCTGTTGTGCTTCTTCACTCACGCGAATAGCCCGGCCGAGGCGTTTGGTCGCTTCGTCGGTTTCTTTGGTCGCCAATTCAATCAGCGTATCAAGTGCGGAGGGAGTAGCCATGATCACTCTGATTATATTTTTGAGGATGCGCGCTCAATCACCCGAATAGAGCGGTAAGTTGCCTCAAGCTCTCTGATACATCGGCCTGCTCATGGATGCCCTGCTGCAAAAAGGACTCCATTCTTGGCAACAAGGCAATAGCTTCATCCAGCACGGGGTCGCTGCCGGCGGCGTACGCGCCGACGCTGATGAGGTCGCGGTTGCGCTGGAAACGTGAATACAATTGCTTCAGATGCCGCGAACGCCGCTGATGGTCGGCATCCGTGATGCTGTGCATGGCACGGCTGATGGATTGTTCGATATCGATGGCAGGATAGTGGCCAGCCTCGGCCAACTGGCGGTTCAGCACGATGTGGCCGTCCAGGATGGCGCGGGCGGCGTCGGCGATCGGGTCCTGCTGGTCGTCGCCTTCGGTCAGCACGGTGTAGAAGGCGGTGATGGAGCCGCCGCCTTCATCGCCATTGCCGGCGCGTTCCACCAGGGCCGGCAGCTTGGCGAACACGGAAGGCGGGTAGCCCTTGGTGGCAGGCGGTTCGCCGATGGCCAGGGCGATTTCGCGCTGGGCCATGGCGTAACGGGTCAGCGAATCCATGATCAGCAGCACATCCTTGCCCTGATCGCGGAAATACTCGGCGATGGAGGTGCAGTACGCAGCGCCCTGCAGGCGCATCAGCGGCGGCGTGTCGGCGGGCGCCGCCACCACGACCGAGCGCGCCAGCCCTTCGGCACCCAGAATCTGTTCGATGAATTCCTTCACTTCGCGGCCGCGTTCGCCGATCAGTCCGACCACGATCACATCGGCGCTGGTATAGCGCGCCATCATGCCCAGCAGCACGCTCTTGCCCACGCCGGAACCGGCGAACAGGCCCATGCGCTGGCCACGGCCGACGGTGAGCATGGTGTTGATCGCACGAATGCCGGTATCCAGAATGTCGCGGATGGGCGCGCGTCCCAGCGGGTTTGCCGCACGCACGGCCAGCGGGGCCGAGCGTTCGGTATGCAGGGGGCCGAGATTGTCGAGCGGGCGGCCGGCTCCGTCGAGCACGCGGCCCAGCAGCTCGTCGCCGACCGGCAGGCGACGGCTGTGCTCGTCGACGCGGCGCGGAGTGAAGCTGATGGGGCCGGTGCGCGGAGGAGGGCGCACCGGTTCGACCGGATAGACGCGGGTGCCAGGGACGATGCCTTCGACATCGCTCTGCGGCATCAGGAACAAACGTTCATCCTGGAAGCCGACGACTTCCGCTTCGATCATCGTGCCGTTGGGCAGCGGGACGTTGCAGGGGCTGCCCACAGGAAGCTTCAGTCCGACCGCTTCCATCACCAGGCCGGCTACGCGCGTGATGCGCCCGGCCGTGCGGGTAGGCTCGGCCATGGCGACCAGGCTGCGACAGTTGTGCAGGTAGGCTTGCCACAGGCTGCTATGGGAAGGCATCGGGGAGTTCATGCGGGTCTCCCGTTCAGGTAACTATCACTTCGGATGAATCATTCCAGCCAGTCGAGCTGCTTGGACAGCGACTCGCCCAGGCGCTGCCAGCGCGTCGGGGTGGTGGCATCGATCTGGTTGGTGCGGGTTTCGACACGGCAGCCGCCGCGGTCGAGATGGGCGTCTTCCTCGATCTTCCAGCCTTGCTGGGCCAGTTCCTCGCCCAGGTGTTTGCGCACCAGGGCGGCATCTTCGGGATGCAGCGTCAGGCTGGCCGGCAGCTGCAGCACCGGCAAGGCGTGGATGGCCGCGCTGACGGTCGGCAGAATCAGTTCGGGACGCACGTTCAGGGCTGTCTTGAGCATGGATTTGGCCAGGTCCAGCGCCAGGTCCAGCAGTTCGGGGGCCATCTTTTCACTGCACTGTGAGACTTCGGTGCTGAAATTGACTGCGATCTGGCGGAAGTGCTGGATGATTTCGTTGACTTCCTGCTGGCCTTGCTGGAGCCCGGCGACGTAGCCTTCGGAGCGGCCAGCCTGCAGGCCGTGTTCGCGGCCCTCGGCAAAACCTTCCTGGCGGGCGGCCTCGCGGATGGCATCAAGCTGTTCGGCTGTCAGTTGCGGGACCGGTGGCGGCTCTTCGAGGAATTCTTCTTCCTCGGGCAGCATTTCGGGCTGCGGCTCCGGTTCGGGTTCTTCGTTGAAGGACGCCAGCTCCCATCGCTGGTAGGGCGTCATCTCTTCCTTGGGAATGATCTTTGCACGCATGGCTTCTTTGACTCCTCAGGCCGGCATGCCGACGGCACCCTGCATCTGCCTCAAACGCATCAGACGAACGCGTCCTCGCCCTTGGCACCCAGCACGATCTGGCCTTCGTCGGCCAGGCGGCGCACGATCTGCAGGATGGCCTTCTGTTGCGCATCGACTTCGGACAGGCGCACCGGTCCCTTGGATTCCAGGTCTTCCTTCATCATCTCGGCCGCACGCTGCGACATGTTGGCGAAGATCTTGTCGCGCAGGCCTTGCGAGGCACCCTTCAGCGCCACGATCAGCGACTCGGACTGGACTTCGCGCAGCAGCAGCTGGATGCCGCGGCCGTCGATGTCGATGATGTTCTCGAAGACGAACATTTCGTCCATGATCTTCTGCGCCATGTCCTCGTCGTAGGAACGCAGGTTGTTCATCACCGCGGTCTCGTTCTCGCCCGACATGAAGTTGAGGATCTCGGCCGCGGTGCGGATACCGCCCATCTGTTGTTTCTTGAGGCTTTCGTTGCCGGTCAGCAGCTTGGTCAACACGTCGTTGAGTTCGCGCAACGCGGCCGGCTGCACGCCGTCCAGGGTTGCAATACGAAGGATGACGTCGTTGCGCAAACGTTCCGTGAAATTGTTGATGATGCCGCAGGCATGGTCGCGCTCCAGGTGGACCAGGATGGTGGCGATGATCTGCGGGTGTTCGTTGCGGATGAGCTCGGCCACCGACTGCGCGTCCATCCACTTGAGGCTTTCGATACCGGAGGCATCGCGCCCGCCCAGGATGCGGTTGAGCAGGGAAGTGGCCTTGTCGTCGCCCAGCGCCTTGGTCAGCACGCTGCGGATGTATTCATCCGAATCCAGCCCCAGCGACGAGGCCTGGCCGGTTTCGGCGACGAAGGCTTCCAGCACTTCGTTGATTTCCTCGAAGCTGACGTTGCGCAGGGCCGACATGGCCGCGCCCAACTTCTGGACCTCTTTCGGGCCCAGGTATTTCATGACTTCGGCGGCCTCATCCTCGCCCAAGGCGAGCATGAGGATGGCACCTTTCTGAACGCCGTCGTTACTCATTGTTCACCCATGACTTGATGATGCTTGCCACCAGCTTCGGATCATTCTTGGCCCACTGCTTGGCGGTTTCCAGGTTGGCCTTGTACTGTGCACGTTCGTCGACTGCCGGCTCGCCGGAGAGGTTGACGATGGCGTCCGGATCGTCCGGATCGAAGCCGGCGGCAACCGCTGCGGCAGCGGCGGCGGCCTCGGCCTCGGCCTTTTCCTTGGCCAGGCGCTCGCGCTCTTCGCGGCCCGACAGCTTCCAGACGATCGGGCGCAGCACGCGGAAGTAGAGGAACAGCAGGACCGCGGCCACCAGCACGTATTTGCCGATTTCCTTGGCCAGTTCGATCATGCCTGGCTGCTTCCACAGCGGCACTTCCGGTTCCATGTCGGTGCTGAACTGGGTATTGACCACGTTGAGCGAGTCGCCGCGATCCTTGTTGTAACCCATCGCTTCCTTGACCAGGTCGGTGATCTGGTTGCGCTCGGCCTCGGTCAGCGGGCGCATCACGATCTTGCCGGTATTGTCCAGGGTACGCTTGTAGTTCACCACCACGGCCACCGTCAGGCGGCGCACGCCACCCATGGGTTGCTGGGTGTAGCGCACGGTCTTGTCGACCTCGTAGTTGATGGTCTCGTCCTTGCGCGAATTGCCGCTGGCCGCGGGGGTCGGTGCTGCGCCGTTGGGCGTGGCCGCCGTACCGTTCTGGTTGGCCGCACCATTGGCCACTGCCGGGTTGACGATCGGCGCGGTGGCAGGGGCAGGGGGCTGGTTGGTCAATGCACCCGGAATGCCCGAGGTACCCGAGGTCGCGCTGTTGGCCTCGCTGCTCTGCTTGCTGCGCACGGCAGCGGTGTCGCGCGTCTGGTTGGGCTTGTAGGCCTCGGAGGCCTGCTCGCTGCGGGAGAAATCGACATCAGCCGTGGCCTCGGCGCGGACGTTGCCGTTGCCGACGATGGGGGCGATGATGGACTCGACGCGCTTGACGATGTCCTGCTGCATGTCCTGGACATACTTCAGCTGGGTCGGGTCGAGCGTGTTGGTCTGGGCTTGCTTGGTGGTGTCGGAGAGCAGATTGCCGTTCTGGTCGACGATGGTCACGGCCTTGGGCGAGAGCTCAGGCACGCTGCTGGCCACCAGATGGACGATGGCGCTGACTTGCTGCTGGTCCAGGAAGCGGCCTGGGTAGAGGCTGAGGATCACCGAGGCGGTCGGCTTCTGCTGGTCGCGGACGAACACCGAGGCCTTGGGCAGGGCCAGGTGAACACGGGCGGTCTGCACCGAAGCCAGCGATTGTACCGAGCGTGCCAGTTCGCCTTCCAGCGCGCGCTGGAAGTTGACCTGCTCCAGGAACTGGGAAATGCCCAGCTTCTGGTTTTCCATCAGTTCGAAACCGACGTTGCCGCCCTTGGGCAGGCCTTGCGAGGCCAGCTTCAGGCGAGCGTCATGCACCATGTTCTCGGGGACCAGGATGGCCGTGCCGCCGTCCGAATACTTGTAGGGCACGTTCATCTGCTGCAGCGAGGCCACGATGGCTCCGCCATCGCGGTCGTTGAAATTGGCGAACAGGACGCGGTACTCGACCTTCTGGCTCCACAGCCAGATGCCCGCCATCAGCGCCAGCGTGGCGGCGGCGGCAATGATGAGCAGAATGCGCTTGCCCTGCGGCGAACGGGCGTAGCCCATCACGCCGCCTTGGGCGGCCTGCCCTTGGGGCATACCCTCAATATTGCCGAGTTCGCCCGGATTGTTGGGTTCGCCGGTCATCGTGCCGTCGGCTGCTACCGCCATGATTTCCCCTCTGGCGTTCCCTCGATTGCCAGCTTGATAAAGACTTTGATCACTGCCTACCTTTGTGAGGTTTTTTGCTCAGTGTGGATTGTCCGTTGGCAGGAAGAATTTGATCGCCCGAACAGAATGGCAAATTCCCCGCTTATTGGTGCGATTTGTCAATGCAGCAGTGTTAAGGTGCTGCTGTAGATGGCGAAGGTGCGTATTGTGCTTTTGCCAAGCGGCAAAATGAACTCAAGAGGTGGCAGATGGCAATCGACAGTGTGATTGATACCAGCAAGATCGAGGCAATGGTGGCCCAGCTGAAGGCTGCGGCAGCCCGCGCCCAGGGTGGCGTGGACCCGGTCCAGAGCGGCGTCGCGGCGGAGAAGCCGGCGCAGCGCGTGGACTTCGCCGACGTGCTCAAGGGCGCGATTGACCAGGTCAATGATTCCCAGGCAAAAGCCGCCAAGATGTCGCAGGCCTTTGCCATGGGGGATGACAGCGTGAATCTGTCGGATGTGATGATCGCTTCCCAGAAGGCCAGCATCTCCTTCCAGACCAGCATCCAGGTGCGCAACAAGCTGGTTTCGGCCTACCGCGACATCATGACCATGCAGGTGTGAAGTTTTCTGCTGTGGGGCGGGCTGGATTGTTGCTCGTCCTTCCATGAAAAAACACCCCAGAACCGGTTTCCGGTTGCTGGGGTGTTTTTTCATGGGCGCGCCGGGAAGCGGCGTAGAATTACATCATGCCCGAGGCCTTGGCGTTCTGTTCGCGTTCCAGCTTGGTGATGAAGCGTTGGATGGCCGCCAGGACGGTGCGCGGGATGTCGATGAACTGGCAGCCGAAGCGATTGACGACCTTGCCGTTGGTCATCTTGAACTCCTTGCAGTCGCGCACCTGCAGCTTGACCGAGACCAGGGTGTTATCTCCCAGTTCGAGCTGGCAGTCTTCATACATGGCGCCCGGGGTAGTGGGCAGCAGCTTCTTCTCGTCGGTGATGCCGACGCCGCCGGCGCTGATGTTGTTGAGCAGCGTGACCACCGTGACGAAGGAGCCGTCTGCTTGCGTGATGCGGAAGGTGCAGCGCAGAGGCTTGGCGATCGGAGTCGGGATGCGGAAATACTCACGGCGCTGCAGGCGCACCAGGCTTTCCGGAATGCCGACCTTCAGCGCCGGGCGGCTCTGATACTCCACCTGCCGTGCGCCGTCCACGTTGAAGGTGATGCGGATGCTGTTGTACAAGGCTTCGAAGCCGATGCGCTTGCTGGCCACGATGCTCTCGTTGAGCATGGCGCTGGGAGCCGCGTCGATGATGAGCGAGTCGTCATCGGCATCGACTTCCAGAATGGAAGTGATCACGGACTCGGATCCGCCCTTGATCAGCAGGCTCAGGAGCTGGTTTTTCTCCATCATGCTGGTCAGCAGGGCAATGATCTCCCGCCGTGAATGAACCCGGTATGGGCTGTCGTCGTCGATCTCGTCGTTGTTAGCCATCTGTGCGTCGTGTACGTCGGAATTCAGCGAGTAGGATCGCTTTCCCCAGAGGAATTATTGGAATAGTTTGACCCTGTATCATACATCACTGACCCGCTTAATTGCATATTTTCAATACGATATAGCCAGGCCAGCAATTCGGCGACAGTGCGGTACAGGGCGGGGGGGATTTGCTGGTCCAGTTCGACCTGCATCAGCAGCGAGACCAGTTCCTTCGATTCATGAACGTAGACGCCGGCATCACGCGCCCGCGCGATGATGGCTTCGGCCACCAGGCCGCGGCCCTTGGCCACTACCTGGGGGGCTGCCTGGCTGGCGTTGTAGGCCAGGGCCACGGCATTTTGCAGCGGAATATTAGGTTTCTCCATCGGCTTGCTTGACGATCAGGGAGTCGAGAGAGGTGCCTGCTGCCGCCATGGCATTGGCAAACAGGCCGGTGTTGCCGCGCAGGGCTGCGGTGGCAGCGTCATTGTCCGCCTTGACCTGCACGTGGATCTGCTGGCCGATCAGGCGGATCGAAGCCGAGACGCTGCCCAGGTGGGCGAAGTTGAAGCGCACCACGCTGTGCCAGGTGGGGGCGTTTTCGTCGTCGGTGGCACCCTGTTTCGGGGAGTCCTGGCCATGTTCCTGGTTGATTTCCCATTCCATCTTCTGGCCCGGCCAGACTTCGCCGTGCCAGACCACACGCTGCTGTTCCAGTGCATTGAGCTGGAGATTGATGATCTGCCCCAACTGGTTCTGGGCGGGGTCGCTGTCGCTGAGCAGGTTGATGTTGCCGCCCTGGCGCGCCGCGACCTGGGCTTGCGGTTCCTTCATCAGTTCGTCGGCCGGGCGCTGGCCGGCGGCCCAGGCAGCGACGTGCGATTCATAGAAGACTCCGCTGTGGGCAATGGCATCCTTCAGGGCCGAGGCCATCTGGTCGACAGGGACGCCGGCCTTGGGCAGCAAGGGTGTGGCCGCATTGATGTGATCGGTGACGTCGCCTTGTTGCGACGCGTGCAGCAGCGTGTCGATGAGACGGCCGGCGTTGCTGAGGGTGGTAGTGCTGCTGGCGGGCGGGCCGGACTGCCCCTGGCGCGCACCCTTGGCCTGGGCATCGGCGATGTCCTCGTTCTGGGCGATCTGTCCGGCACCGCTTTCGTCACGGGTGACGAACTGCAGCGACTTGAGGTCCTTCTGCATCGCGCGGCCGGCGGTGCTCAAGGCGACCGATGCACTTTCCTCGTCGGGACGGATGCTGCCTTCATTGACCGAGAAGGTCGGACGCGGATCCTTGGAGACCAGCGTCAGGGTCAGGGTGTCGCCGACCTGGGCGCTGTTGGGCAGCACCATGCGCGCCGCCGTATTGGCGATGCGCACCAGGAAGGTACCGTCGTTGAAGTTGGAGAGGATGCGGCCCGACATCTGCTGGCCGATCGCAATCTGGGCCAGGCGGCTGAAGGCTTCCTGCCGGGCATCAGCAACCGAAACGACGGCCGTGGCCGCTTCGACAGGATTGACGGGCTGGACGGCGCTGGCGATATCGGCCCGCGGCAACATGGTCAACTACCCATGCCGTAGGTATTGAGGAGCTTCTGTTCGGTCTGGTTGCTCTGGATCAGCGCCGACAGCTTGCGCAGTCCCGGTTCGGTGAGATTGCGGATGTCGCGGTCGTCTTCCAGGATTTTCTTGATGATGTCGACCTTGCGATGGCGCAGCGGCTCAGGCAGGGTGATGTTTTCCTCGCTGTCGCGCAGGCTGGCGATGTGCTTGCCGCACTGGGCTTCCAATGCTGCCAGCAGATCCCAGTCGCCGGCACGGGCGGCCGACAGCATCTCGTTGGTCAATTGCGAGATCGACTCATAGAGGGCGATGACGTCGTCACCGTTCATGTCAGTCATGCCTTTGCAAAGCTGGAAAGAGAAACATCCTGGGTCATGGCCATCGGCGGGGCAGCAGACTGCACTGCATTCGGTCCGATCTGTTCCCAGGCGGAGCGGATGTCGTCGAGCAAACCGTGGATTTCGTCGAGGATGGCCGGATTGTTCGTGGCATTGGCCTCGAACAGGCGGCGGCTCATGTATTCATACAGCGAATCCAGATTCAGCGCCAGTTCGCCGCCGACTTGCTTGTTCAGGCTGGCGCGCAGTCCATTGTCGATGATCAGGATGGCCTTGGTGATGGATTCGCCCTTGTCCTTGATATTGCCTTCGCCCATGGACTTCTTGCCCAAGGCGATGGCCACCAGTGCACCGTCGAAGAGCATGGTGATCAGCTTGTGCGGGCTGGCGGCGATCACGCCGGTTTCCACCCCGATGTTGGCGTAGGCATTGGCCCCGCGCTTCATGCTTCCGAACATGACGTTCTCCTATGTTCGCGGTGTCGCTTCAACTGCTCTTGGCCAGACTGGCCAATTGCTGGGTCAGGTAGCTTTGCGTGGACTGCATGCTGGCCAGCGTGACGTTGAGGCGGTTGAACTGATTGGTGTAGTCATCCTTCAGATTCGACAGGCGGGTCTGCACCGTGGTCTGGCGATCCTGATTGATCTTCAGGCTGGCCTGCAGGCCATTCGTCTTGGAGGCGATGATGCCGCTGTCACTCAACAGACTGGTCATCAAGGTCTGCAACTTGGTGACGATACCATTTTTGGACGACGTAGTGTTGGTCGTATCCGGATCGGTGCCAGTGAAGAGATTGGCAATGCCGGCGAAATTGTTGGTAGCCGCCGTGGCCAGCTTGGTGGAGTCCAGCGCGAGGGTGCCATCCTTCTGGAAGCTGATGCCGATGTCGGACAGGCTGCTGATTCCATTGCCGCCGTCCACTGTGGCGAACAGGGTATTGCGCAGCTGGTTCATGATGGTCTGCACCGACGACTCGCTGGCCAGCGGAGCCGAGTTGTTGGCCTGGCCCAGGGTGGTGGAGGGCGTCTGCGCAGTCATCCCGGCCACTGCCTTGGCCAGCGTGTTGTAGGCCGTCACGAAGCTGTTGGCGGCGGTGGTGATGCCGGAGGTGTCGTTGCTGATGTTCAGGGTGAAGTTGTCAGAAGAGGTGGTGACCTTGGCCAGATTGAGTGTCACGCCTGAGATCGCGTTCTCGACCTTGTTGCTGGTGCTGGTCACCGCCACGCCGTCGATGGACAGCTTGGCGTCCTGCGCCTTGAGCAACTGGCCCATGCCGCTCATGGTCAGTCCCGAATAATCGCCGCTGCCGGTCAGCGAGACTGCCGCCGTCGCACTGCTGCCAGTCGGAGTCAGTACCAGGTGGTTGTTGGTGCCGTCGTTGCTGATGGAGGCGGTCACGCCTGCGCTGGCGCTGTTGATGGCGCTCATGACCTGGTTCAGGTCAATGTTGCCGCTGCCATTGGCGGTCGGGTTGATGGCCACCGTGGTGTCGCCTACCTTCAGGCTCAGCGTGCCGGAGCTGTAAGTCTGGCTGGTGCTGACGTTGGGCGAGATCACGGTCCCGCTGGGGTCGGCGCTGAAGACGGAATAATTGCCGGTGCCGGTGATCTTGATGGTATTGGCCGCGCCGCTGTCCTTGGCAGTAATCACCAGGTGGTCGTTGGTGCCGTCGCTGACGATGGTGGCGTTCACGCCGGCATCGCTGCTGTTGATGGCATCGCGCACGCCAGCCAGAGTGTTGGTGGCAGGCTGGATGATCGCGGTGGAACCGGTGCCGGTCTTGATGGCCAGAATGCCGTTGTCAAAGGTCGTGCCCGGCGTGATGCTGGCCGAGCTCAATTTGGCCGTTTGCGCCAGTTGCGACACGGCCACCGAGTAGGTGCCGGATGCGGCTTTGGTGGCGTCGCGCGGGGCCTGGATCTGCGTCATGGTGCTCGGTGTCGAGCTCGACGGATCATAGGCAAATGCGGACAGGCTGTTGTTGGCCGTGACCTTGATGGTGTTGGCTGTGCCGCCGGTGGCCGATTCCAGGACCAGGTGGTCGCCACTGCCATCGGTGGTGATGGAGGCGGTGACGCCTGCCTTGGAGGCATTGATCGCATCACGTACGCCAGCCAGGGTCGAGTTGGCTTGCAGGGTGATGAAGGTGGGCGAATTGGTGCCGATCTTGATGGCGATCGAATCGCCGGCGTTGTAGGTCGTGCCGCTGCTTACGCCGGCCGACTGCAGTTTCTGCGCCAGGATCTTGGTCGAATCGTCGCTGTTGACATCGGCGGTGAACGGGTCGGTGGTCAGCGTGGTGCCGGTGCCGGCGTTGCTTACCGAACTCTTCTGGGAGCTGAAGCTGGCCGAGGTCAGTGAGGTGATGGCCGACTGATAGCTCGACAATGCGCTCTTGAGGCTGCCATAGGCGGAAATGAGGGTGTTGTAGCTGCTCGCCTGGGTGGTCAGCGGCGTCAGCTGTGTCTGGCTTTCGGCCGAGATCAGTTGACTGACCAGTGTGGAAACATCGAGCGGGCCTGCCGATGTGGAAATGGTGCCGGTGGAAGTCGCCACGGTTCAACTCCTGAAACTTTGCGTGAGGCACAGCGCTGTGCGGTTGTCCAGCGCGGTCAAGAGGAGATGGGCTCTCAAGTACGGCGTCGGGTAGGGCAGAGGGACGCTGTGCGGAATAACTATCTGAATCCGTTATGAACTGGGGTAGCCGATTCCGTCATGCGCAATGGACGGGCATTGACGCATGCGGTTGTTCAGCCACTGCAGTTCGTACCAGACTCGAGGGGATACTCAAGCCTTTTCCTTGATCAGCAAGCCTTGCATCTTGTCGATCGATTTGGCGATGGCAATCGCTTCTTCGCTGGGAATCTGGCGAATCACGGTGTCAGTAGCCGTATCGACAACCTTGATGATGGTCTTGCCGGTGTCCTGGTCTTTCGAGAAATTCAGTGCGGCAGCATTGGCGGCCGCAAAGTCGTTCAACTTGCCGACGGCATCGTTGACTTCACTTTCGGTTGCGCGGCGTGCTTCCGGAGTGGCCGCCGGTGCGACCGTCGATACCACGGGATCGGGCTTCTCGGCGGTCTTCGGTGCTGCATAGGCAGTACCGGAGTCACCAGCAGCAGTGATATTAAGTGGGGCAATCGACATGGTACTACTCCCTTCCTTAAAGGAACGTGCGGAGAATAAGGTCTATCCCCCGCACGTCATCCTACCTAGCTATCTGGCTTATTTCAACAGCGAGAGAACCTGCTGCGGTGCCGAGTTGGCCTGCGACAGCATCGCGGTACCAGCTTGCTGCAGGATCTGCGCACGGGTCAGGTTCGCGGTTTCCTGCGCGTAGTCGGTATCCATGATACGGCTGCGCGACGCGGTGATGTTTTCGCTCGACACTTGCAGGTTGCTGATGACCGCGCTGAAGCGGTTCTGCACTGCACCGAATTCTGCACGCTTGGAGGAGATCAGGCTGATGGCCTTGTCCAGGTTCTGGATGGCCTTCTGAGCGTCGCTCTGAGCGGACGGGGCGGCAACTGCCTGATCCAGCGACAGCTTGGCGCTGTCAACGGCAGCTTGCAGGGTCACGGCCGACGAAGCCAGTGCCGAGGAGGACAGGGACGAACCGGTAGCGAACAGGTTGTCCAGGGCAGCCTTGGCCGAGGTGTAGGTCGCTTGCGCGGTGCTCACGCCGGAGGTGTCGCCCAGACCGATCAGGCCCTTGGCGCTGGTGCCGATGACGGTAGCGATGGTGGAGTTGTTCGACAGGTCATCCAGGGTGATGGTGATCTGGTCGTTCAGCTTGTTGTCTTGCACGTTGGCGCCGACCTGGAACGACAGGGTCAGGGAGGCCGACACGTTGTTGGCGTCGGAGCCAGTACCGGCCGATGCGCCTTGGCCAACACCGGTGAACAGGTTCTGGCCGTTGAAGCTGGTGCCGTTCAGAACACGGAACACTTCCTGCGACAGCTGGGTGTATTCGTCGTTCAGGGTCTTGCGGTCTTGTGCGCTGTTGGTGCCGTTGGCTGCTTGCACAGCCAGTTCACGCATACGCTGCAGGTTGTCGCCGACGGTCGACAGAGCGCCTTCAGCGGTTTGCGCCATCGAGATACCGTCGTTGGCGTTACGTTGTGCAACTGCCAGACCCTTGATCTGGGAGTTCATGCGGTCGGCGATGGCCAGGCCGGCGGCGTCGTCCTTGGCGCTGTTGACGCGCAGGCCGGACGACAGACGTTGGATCGAGGTATTGAGCGACGACTGCGAGGAATTCAGGTTCCGTTGCGTATTGAGCGACGGAATATTGGTATTAATGACTGCTGCCATGTTAATTCTCCTAAGATTTGAGACCGATGATCCGAGTTTCAGTGCCTAACGTTGGTCTTCTACCCATGAGCCCCAGGCGTTTCAACCTCTGTTGATTGCTTTATCGGGCAGTCTTGGAAAAAGTTTAGGGCTTTTGCAAAAAATCTTTTTCAAGGCTTTCCGAACTAAAACTGCGTGCTTTGAAACTCCAAGCAAATCCTTTTTCGACGGCAATTCCAAAAACTTTAGGAAAATTGCTGTTGCGGCCAAGAAAAATGTTCCGAAAAGCAAAAACCGCCCGGGAAGGGCGGTTTCCTGCAATGGCTGGGCGCTCCTTGCCAGCTCAGCCTTGGGCTTTCTTATGTTGCAGCAGCGTTAATTCTTCGCCAACCTTTTTCAGGACCGAGTCCCAATCGCTGACTGCCGGCTGGCGGAACAGGCGCATGCCGGGATACCACGGGGAATCATCGCGGTCGTTGAGCCACCGCCAGTCGGGGACATGCGGCAGCAGTACCCAGGTGGGGTGGCCTAGTGCTCCGGCCAGGTGGGCCACCGAGGTATCCACGCAGATGACCAGGTCAAGATTGCTGATGGCGGCAGCGGTATCGGCGAAGTCCTGGCACTCATTGCCCAGGTCAAAGACGGGCCAATCGGTCGGCAATTCCTTCAGGCCGTCTGCCGGCTTGCCTTTTTGTAATGAATAAAACTCCATCCTGGGAATTTCAAACAACTGCTTGACTTTCTCCAGCGGAATCGAGCGATGGCGGTCATTGCCATGCTCCGGATTGCCGCCCCAGACGATGCCGACGCGCAGATTGTCCGCTGATCGTGTCAAGGTGGAAATCTTCTGCTTCCAGTGCGCCGCCAGCGACGCATCGGCAGACAGATAGCCTTCCGCATAGCGCGGGATATCCTCTACGCTATGGGTGCGCAGGGCATAGGGCAGGCTCATGAGCACATAGGCGCAGTCGCAGGGTGGCAGGGGATCGCTTTCGCGCACCAGTGTCACTGCCGGTGTGAAGGATTGGAACAGGCGGTACAGAGGATTCTTCACATGCAGCGCCACGCTGGCACCTTGCTCCATGAGCAAGCGGGCATAGCGCAGGAACTGGATGCTGTCGCCAAAGCCTTGCTCGTGCATCAGCAGGATGCGCTTGCCCGCCAGCGAGGACTTGCCATCCCATTTCGGAATGACCTCGAACAGCTTGTGGATCAGGCGGTAGACGTGGGCGCGTTCCTTGGTGGTGAGGCGGCTCTCGTGGCACTCCCAGCCTTCCTCGAACTGTCCGCGCAGCAACAGGGTCAGTGCCAGGTTGTGCTTGGCGGTCGGGTAATTCGGCCGCAGCGCCAATGCCGTGCGGAAATTGCCGAGCGCATCGTCATAATCGCCATGATCGTGCTGGATCGCGCCGATGTTGTTGTAGGTGAGGGCGTGCTTGGGGTCCAGCGCCAGGGCCTGCTTGAACATGCGCATGGCATCGTCGAAGCGGTCGCCCGTGTTGAAGTAGCTTGAACCGAGCTTGACGTAGCCATTCGGATCCTTGGGCGCGATCTCGATGACGCGCAGCAGGTGTTCGTGAGCTTCTTCGATTTTGTTGATTTTCAGATAACTATCGGCGATCTTGTTGTGGGCGTAGGTGTCCTGGGGATCGAGCAGGATGGCGGTCTTGTGGGACTCTACGGCCTCCTTGTACATCTCCATGGCATGAAAGGCTTCGCCCAGGGCGGTGTGGGAGGGAGCGAAATTGATCTGGTATTCGAGCGACTTCAGAATCGTGGCGACCGCCTCGTCAAAGCGCCGTGCGTCGATCAGGGCGCGGCCCAGGTGCGACAGCGGGCCCGGCGCATTCGGTTCGCGTCGGGCCGCATCCTCGAAATATTTGATCGAGGCTTCCGGATCATTCTTTTCGTGCAGGGCATTGGCCAGGCCGATGCGTGCCGCCCGGTTCTCCTTGTCGATGGCGATGGCGCGCTCGTAGATGGCGATGGACTCGTCGATGCGATCCTGACTCAGCACCGTGCCGGCCAGGTTGCTCAGGTATTCGGCGTTGTTCGGATCGGCCTCGATGGCCTTGCGCAGGTATTGCTCGGCTTGGGCGAACTGGCCTTCCTGCATGGCGATCAGTCCGCGCGCGTGGTTGGCAAACACCAGATTGGGGGCGCGGGCCAGTACGGCTGTACAGATCGTCTTGGCTTCCTCGGTCTTGCGATTGTCGAGCAGGTCCAGACATTTGCGAACGTCCAGCAGATCCTGCAGGTTGGACTTGGCGGCCGCCGGGGCCGGAATATGTTTGCCGTGCTTGTTGCTGCTCTTGCGCGTCGACATCGAAAAGGGTCCTCTTGGTTGGGCGCATCCATTGCGCCGGGCATAGCTGTCCATCAAGGATGATATGCGTAACCGGTCACAGGTGAAGAGCTAAATAGAAAGCAAAAAACCTCCGTTTTAAGCGGAGGTTCATGCATAAACAAGCGATCAGTCGCCGCTGGCAGCGTCTTTCCTGCGGTCGGGCCTGCGCGCCGGCCTGAATTCAGTTCCAGCTGCGCAGCAATCCCACGGCCAGTCCTTCGAGTGCGAACTGGTCGTCTTCCGGCTTGACGATGATGGGCTCGAATTCCGGATTCTCGGGGAAGAGGGTGATGACGCTGCCGCTCTTCTGGTAGCGCTTGACCGTGACCTCGTCAGCCAGGCGGGCCACCACGATCTGGCCATTGCGCGCCTGGTCGGCGCGCCGCACGGCCAGCAGGTCGCCGTCCAGGATGCCGGCGTCGCGCATGGACATGCCGCGCACCTTGAGCAGGTAGTCGGGCTTGGCCGGGAACATGGCCGGGTCGACCTGGTAAGTCTTTTCCACGTGTTCCTGGGCCAGGATGGGGGAGCCCGCTGCGACGCGCCCGATCAGCGGCAGGCTCAGCTGCATCAGGGCGGGATGGGGCAGGGCCATCTGGCGTGCAGTACTGATGCCTGTGGTACCTGATTCGCGCAGGCGGATGCCGCGCGAGGTGCCGGGGGAAATCTCGATGGCGCCCTTGCGGGCCAGGGCCTGCAGATGCTCTTCGGCGGCGTTGGCGGAACGGAAGCCCAACTCGGCAGCGATCTCTGCACGCGTGGGAGGGAAGCCGGTGTTCTCGATGGCGTTCTTGATCAGGTTCAGGATCTGTTCCTGGCGCGCAGTCAGTTTGAGCATGAGGGTGGCCTTTCTCGGAGGGAAGGCTGTCTGGATGAACAGTCTGTATTTTTATACAGGTGCAATCCTTGTGTCAACGGCAACATGCATATTCCGGGGCGGAAAAGGCAAGCTTTCTCATTTATATAGA
Organism: Herbaspirillum sp. Her4; assembly: GCF_057961335.1. Taxonomy (NCBI): domain Bacteria; kingdom Pseudomonadati; phylum Pseudomonadota; class Betaproteobacteria; order Burkholderiales; family Oxalobacteraceae; genus Herbaspirillum; species Herbaspirillum sp. Her4. The sequence goes on from NZ_CM176330.1 coordinate 3,449,219, forward strand.
GCGCGCTGCAACTGAAGAATCTGGTTTTGAGCCGCTGGCGGCGATGTGCAGGGCCCGCGTTGTGGCCCCGCGGCCGCAGTGGCGTGACGCTGGCATTGCTGTCAGGACGGAAACCTAGTATGATCTCGGGTTTTCCTCTTCCCACACCCGTCTTGACGCCGGGGTGGGCGTCTTCAATAAGTCCATAAGGAGTCTACATGCGTCATTATGAAATCGTATTTATCGTCCACCCGGACCAAAGCGAGCAAGTGCCGGCGATGATCGAGCGTTACAAGGGCATCGTCACCACCCGCGGCGGCAAGGTCCACCGTGTCGAAGATTGGGGCCGTCGCCAACTGGCTTACCAGATCCAGAAGCTGGCCAAGGCTCACTACGTCTGCCTGAACATCGAAGTCGACAGCGAAACGCTGGCTGAAATCGAAACCGGCTTCAAGTTCAACGACGCCGTCCTGCGCCACCTGACCGTCAAGATGAAGAAGGCCGAAACCGGTCCTTCGCCCATCCTGAAGGCAGTGCAGAAGGAAGACGCGGCCAAGAGCCGTACCGAAGCTCCGGCAGCTTAAGCGCTGCGACACCATAGCGGAGAGTGAACCAGCTTCAAGTCATCGCCAGCCTGGCCGAACGTGATGTATTGCGTTATACGCCGGCCGGTATCCCGATTGTCACTGCCAGGTTGCAGCATCAGTCGGAGCAGACGGAGGCTGGCATGAAGCGTCAGGTCGAATTCGAGATCGCGGCGCTGGCAGCGGGGGAAATCTCCGGTGCGCTCAACAGGGCGGCACTGGGTGAAGTCTTCCGGTTCACCGGCTTTTTGGCCCGCAGGAATCGCAACAGCAAGAGCGTCGTGTTTCATATCGTTGATTTTGGCCCGGTCGCGCCGGATTGAGCGGCGCAAGGTAGCCAAACAGACCTTACCCAATTTTTAGATACAGGAGCCAACCATGGCATTCGGTAAAAAGTTCGATAAAAGCAAGCTGAAAAACAAGCGCCAACAGCAAAACCCGCTGTTCAAGCGCAAGAAATTCTGCCGTTTCACCGCCGCTGGCGTTGAACAGGTCGATTACAAGGACGTGGACACCCTGAAGGACTTCGTCCAGGAAAACGGCAAGATCATGCCGGCACGCCTGACCGGTACCAAGGCCCACTACCAGCGTCAAGTTGACACCGCCATCAAGCGCGCGCGTTACCTGGCCCTGCTGCCGTACACCGATCTGCACAACGCCTAATCAGCGTCGAGAAATAGGAGAAAAACATGCAAGTCATTCTGTTGGAAAAAATCGTGAATCTCGGCGGTCTGGGTGATGTCGTGCGCGTCAAGGACGGTTTCGCACGCAACTTCCTGATCCCCCAACGCAAGGCCCGCCGTGCTACCGATGCAGCCATCGCTGAATTCGAAGCCAAGCGCGCTGATCTGGAAAAGGCTGCCGCCGAGAAGCTGGCCGCTGCCCAAGCCCAAGGCGAAAAGCTGGCCGGCGCTACCGTGGAAGTGTCGCAGAAGGCCGGCGTTGACGGCCGTCTGTTCGGTTCCGTGACCAACTTCGACATCGCTGAAGCCCTGGGCAAGAAGGGTTTTGCTGTCGAGAAGTCGCAAGTGCGCCTGCCCAACGGCCCGCTGAAGACCGTTGGCGAACACCCCGTGTCGGTGGCTCTGCACACCGACGTGGTGGTCGATGTCACCATCGCAGTCAAGGGCGAGCAAGCGTAATACGCCTGTTTGCTGCAATTCGTTTTGCAATAGAAAAGCCGGGTTCGCCTGGCTTTTTTATTGTCAGTTGTACCAAGACACGCCGCCACTGGCCATCGTCATGGCGCGGCTTGTCAATGGCTTCATATTGCATTCGTTCGCATGAAGCATCTGGTCGTGCAAAAACGTTCGGCCGGACCTACGGCTTCACATCAGCAGGTTATAATGCGCGCCATGAAAGAATCGTCCCGCGGCAATCCAGAATTTTTCCGTGGCCAGAGAGAGTCATCGGACCCCCAGCTCGATGCGCTCCGTGTGCCGCCCCACTCCATCGAGGCCGAGCAATCGGTGCTGGGCGGCCTGCTGCTGGACAACGCAGCCTGGGACCGTATCGCCGACTTCGTCAGCGCTGAAGACTTTTACCGCTACGATCACCGCATCATCTTCGAGCACATCGTCAAGCTCATCAACAGTACCAAGCCGGCCGACGTCATCACCGTCTACGAAGCCATGTCCACCAGTGGCAAGGCTGAAGAAGTGGGCGGGCTGGTTTATCTGAATGCACTGGCGCAAAACACGCCTTCTGCGGCCAACATACGCCGCTATGCCGAGATCGTCCGTGATCGCGGCATTCTGCGCAAGCTCATCACCGTGGCCGACGAGATTTCCGGCAATGCCTTCAATCCGCAGGGCAAGGATGTGAAGTCCATGCTGGACGAGGCCGAATCCAAGATCTTCGCCATCGCCGAAGAAGGGTCGCGCGGCTCTCAGGGCTTCATGGAAATCCAGCCGCTGCTCACGCAAGTGGTCGAGCGCATCGACGAACTTTACAATCGCGACAATACCAGCGACATCACCGGCGTTCCGACCGGGTTCATGGACCTGGACAAGATGACCTCCGGCCTGCAGCCGGGCGACCTGATCATCGTCGCCGGCCGTCCTTCCATGGGTAAGACCGCTTTCTCGATCAACATCGGCGAACATGTCGCCATCGAGTCGGGCCTGCCGGTAGCCGTGTTCTCCATGGAAATGGGTGGCGCGCAGTTGGCCATGCGTATGCTGGGTTCGGTCGGACGCCTGGACCAGCACCGCCTGCGTACCGGCCGCCTGCTGGACGAAGACTGGCCGCGCCTGACGCACGCCATCCAGAAGATGAACGATGCGCAGTTCTACATCGACGAAACGCCGGCGCTGTCGCCCATCGAATTGCGCGCACGTTCGCGCCGCCTGGCGCGCCAATGCGGCAAGCTGGGCCTGATCATCATCGACTACCTGCAGCTGATGTCGGGCAACGGTGGCAGCTCTTCTGAAAACCGCGCCTCCGAAATCTCGGAAATCTCGCGTAGTCTGAAGGGCCTGGCCAAGGAACTCAACTGCCCGGTGATCGCGCTGTCGCAGCTGAACCGCTCGCTGGAACAACGTCCCAACAAGCGTCCCGTGATGTCCGACTTGCGCGAATCAGGCGCTATCGAACAGGATGCTGACGTTATTTTGTTCATTTACCGTGATGAAGTTTACAATCCGGACTCGCCCGACAAGGGCACGGCGGAAATCATCATCGGCAAGCAGCGTAATGGCCCCATCGGCAGCATTCGCCTGTCATTCCTGGGGATGTATACCAAGTACGACAACTATATCGGCAATCTGGCGCAGCCTTACGGCGGCGACTGATGTCATCGGCGGCGCGCCACCAGGGCGTGTCGCTGCACAAGGATCACGGGCGGCGTCGGGCCGCCCGTGTCATGCAAGGCGAACGGTCCCCAAGGCCGTTCGTGCAGGACCGGCAGGGCGGGGTACCGGCTTCCAAGGGGGTAGCCGCAGGCCGGTTCGAAACGGCGCTTTACATGAGCGCTAACCATTGATGAGAGAGAAAAATGTTTGGACGATTGATGCCGACTGAAGGCAAATTCTTTGACCTTTTCAATCAGCATGCAGAGCTGGCGGTCAAGTGCGCGAAAGAAATGGTGGCGCTGATGACCAATTTCGACGACCTTGAAATTCGCGTGCACGCCATTGAAGCCGTCGAGAAGGAAGCCGACAAGGTCACGCACAATGCCATCGAACTGCTGCACAAGACCTTCATCACGCCGCTGGACCGCGATGACATCCACCAGCTGATCACCCGCATGGATGACATCCTGGACCTGCTCGAAGATGCGGCCCAGACCATCTCGCTCTACGACATCAAGGCCATCACGCCGGAAGCCAAACGCCTGGCCGAGCTGTGCCTGTCCTGTGCGGAGAAGGTGCAAGCCGCCGTGGGCCTGCTGTCGAACATGGACAACTCGCGCCAGATCCTGTCGATCTGCCAGGAAATCGACCGCCTGGAATCCGACGCCGACCACGTCATGCGTGCGGCCATGTCCAAGCTGTTCCGCGATGAACCGGACGTGCGCACCCTGATCAAGCTCAAGGCCATCTACGAAATCTTGGAAACCGTCACCGATCGCTGCGAAGACGTGGCCAACATCATCGAAGGCATCATCGTCGAAAACGCCTGATCTCGCGGCGTAGCGGCGATTCCCTCGATTTCCGACGGGGACGCCGCTGGTTTCACACAACGGTTTCCCCCATGCAAACAATCCAAATCAGCTTACATATTCTCGCGTTGTTGATCGTCCTGGCGCTGCTGTTCGACTTCATGAATGGTTTCCACGACGCCGCCAACGCGATCGCCACCGTGGTCTCCACGGGCGTACTGCGTCCGCAGACCGCCGTGGCCATGGCCGCCTTCTTCAACCTGGCGGCCGTGTTCGTGTTCCATCAACTGCACGTGGCGGCTTCGGTGGGCAAGGGCACCATCGAACCGGCCATCGTTGACCAGTACGTCATCTTCGGTGCCCTGATCGGGGCCATCTTCTGGAACCTGGTGACCTGGTATTACGGCATCCCGTCCTCGTCCTCGCATGCCCTGATCGGCGGCCTGGTCGGCGCGGCCGTGGCCAAGGCCGGTACCGGCGCGCTGATTTCGGCGGGCCTGCTGAAGACGATTCTCTTCATCGTGCTCTCGCCCGTGCTGGGCTTGGTCTTTGGCTCCCTGATGATGCTCGTGGTGTCGTGGATCTTCTTCCGCTCCACGCCACGCAAGATCGATGGCTGGTTCCGCCGTCTTCAACTGCTGTCGGCCTCCATGTACAGTCTGGGCCACGGCGGCAATGACGCGCAGAAGACCATCGGCATCATCTGGATGCTGCTGATCGCTTCGGGCTATTCCTCCCCGGATGCGCCGCCGATGTGGGTCATCATTTCCTGCTATTGCGCCATCAGCCTCGGTACGCTCTTCGGCGGCTGGCGCATCGTCAAGACCATGGGCCAGAAGATCACCAAGTTGAAGCCCGTCGGCGGTTTCTGCGCCGAAACCGGCGGTGCGATCACCTTGTTCATCGCCACCGCCCTGGGCATTCCGGTCTCGACTACCCACACCATCACCGGCGCCATCGTCGGCGTGGGCGCGGCGCAGAAGATGTCGGCCGTGCGTTGGGGTGTGGCCAGCAACATCGTCTGGGCCTGGATCTTCACCATTCCGGCCTCCGCCTTCGTAGCGGCGATCGCCTGGTGGATCGGCGTGCACGTGCTGTAACAAGCCGTCATTCATGGTCGCTGCCAGCGCAGCGGCCGCCCAAAAGCAAAAAGCCACGTTTTCACGTGGCTTTTTGCTTGGGTGCTGAAGAAAAGTGCTTACAACACGTCGCTGGCGTGATCGGCCAGGCGCGAGCGTTCGCCGCGCGCCAGGGTGACATGCCCGCTGTGCGCCCAGCCCTTGAAGCGGTCGACCACATAGGTCAGGCCGCTGGAGCCTTCGGTCAGGTAGGGCGTGTCGATCTGGGCGATGTTGCCCAGACAGACGATCTTGGTGCCAGGGCCGGCGCGCGTGACCAGGGTCTTCATCTGCTTGGGCGTCAGGTTCTGGGCCTCGTCGATGATCAAGAACTTGTTCACGAAAGTGCGGCCGCGCATGAAGTTGAGCGACTTGATCTTGATGCGCGAGCGGATCAGGTCCTGGGTCGCGGCGCGGCCCCATTCCCCGGCATCGCCATCGGACTTGTTGAGCACTTCGAGGTTGTCATCGAAGGCGCCCATCCAGGGGCCCATCTTCTCTTCTTCCGTGCCCGGCAGGAAACCGATGTCTTCACCGACCGGCACCGTCACGCGGGTGACGATGATTTCGTTGTAGAGCTTGGTCTCCAGCACCTGCGCCAGGCCCGAGGCCAGTGCCAGCAGGGTCTTGCCGGTACCGGCCTGGCCCAGCAGGGTGACGAAATCACACTCCGGGTTCATCAGCAGGTTCAGCGCGAAGTTCTGCTCGCGGTTGCGCGCAGTGATGCCCCAGACGCTGTTCTTGGCGTGGCCGAAGTCGCGCAGGGTCTGCAGCACGGCAGTCTTGCCGTTGATCTGGCTGACCTGGCCGTAGAAGGCCGGTTCACCATTCTTGGGCTCGATGAAAACGAACTGGTTGACCAGCAGCGAGGGCACATAGGGGCCGGTGACACGGTAGTAGGTGTAGCTGCTGCCGTGGCGGCTTTCCTGCCAGGACTCCATGCCCTTGCCATGCTTGTTCCAGAAGTCATCCGGCAGCTGCTGGATGCCCGAATACAGCAGGTCGGTATCTTCCAGCACATGGTCGTTGAAGTAATCTTCCGCGGGCAGGCCAATGGCACGCGCCTTGAGGCGCATGTTGATGTCCTTGGAGACCAGCACCACCGGACGTTCCGGATACTGCTGGTCCAGCGCGCGCACCACGCCCAGGATCTGGTTGTCGGCCTTGCCTTCGGGCAGGCCTTCCGGCAGGGCGGCGTTCTGCAGCTTGGTCTGGAAGTACAGGCGGCCCTTGGCATCCTTGTTGCCCAGCTTGGCCAGCGGGATGCCCAGGTCGATCGAATCCTCGGCCACGTCGGACACCAGCGCATCCAGCGAACGCGAGATCTGGCGCGCATTGCGGGCCACCTCGGACATGCCCTTCTTGTGGTTGTCCAGCTCTTCGAGCGTGACCATGGGCAGGTAGATGTCATGCTCCTCGAAGCGGAACAGCGAGGTCGGATCGTGCATCAGCACGTTGGTATCCAGCACGAACAGCTTGGACTTGCCCAGCTTGTCGGCCACGCGGCTGGTGGGCGACTTGGGTCGGGCTTCTGCGCTCTTGGGAGCGGCTTTCGGTTTCTCGGCCACGGCGGCAGTCTTGCCGGTGATGCGCGCGCGGGGCGCGGTGACCTTGGTATCGGAGACGTCGGCAACGGCAACTGCAACTGCTTGGGGTGCAACTACGGGAGCGGAGGTTTCAACGAGAGTGATGTTCGGTTTGACGGGCTTGTTGCGATCGGCCTTGGGATAGTCCTCGGGAGACAGCATCGAAGCTGGTTTGCTCGGCATTTTGGGCAGGGGCATCAGGACCTCGGAAGTGGATGAAGAAAACACCGCTTTGTCAGAGCGAACAGGTGAAGCAATACATCAGACAGCAAAGAAAGGGATCTTGCTGCAAGGCCGGGCATGCCAATGAAATCCTTGCACCTGTGCTGCAACGTAGCGACCGTTGCCGTACGGAGGGCAGACAGGGGTTGGGCGAGGGCTTGATTGGCCGGGACGGCGGGGGTGGCAAAGTAAAAAGTAAAAAAGCCGTTTCGGCAGGCCTCGGGCCTTAACCTGAAACGGCTTCCAGCAAACGTTTTTCTGTTTGAATTCAATGGCTTGTATCGTTTGACCGCATGGTTGGAACGCGTCGCAGCTACTTGCCAGGTCTCCGCGCCGCGGCCTGAATCGATCGTTGCCGTCCGGACCCTGCGCGCAGCAGCCGGGTGGGCTATTGCGCTGCAGCAACCGGACCGCCTGTCTCAGGAATCGAACTTCATTCAGGCCAGGGTTTTGATGAAGGCCAGCACCTCATCCACGTGTGCAGGAACCTTCACTCCACGCCATTCTTTCACCACTTTGCCTGCGGCGTCAATCACAAACGTGCTGCGCTCCACGCCACGTACCTGCTTGCCATACATGTTTTTCATCTTCATGACGTCGAACATGGTGCACAGGGTTTCATCGGGGTCGGAAATCAGCTCGAAGGGCATGCCCAGCTTGCCCTTGAAGTTTTCGTGGGACTTCAGGCTGTCGCGGCTGATGCCGAAGATCTCGGTGTTGGCGGCCTGGAATTGCGGATGCAGGTCACGGAACTGCATGCCCTCGGTGGTACAGCCGGGGGTGTTGTCCTTGGGATAGAAATACAGAACCAGGTTCTTGCCGCGATAGTCGGCCAGGTTGAAGGTCTTGCCACTGGTCATGGCGGCGGAGAAGTCCGGCACGGTCTTGTTCAGGAGGGATGGTCGGTCTGTCAAAGTGGCGCCCCGTAGGTGAAGTCTTGTTGGTGGATGGTTGGCGGGCCGGGGTTCCCGGCCCTGATAAAGCCATGATCAAGCCCTGTGCAGCCTTACATGGCCTGCACGATCATCTCGCCCGACCGGCCGGGCAGTTCGCCCCAGGCGATCGGCAGGATGGGCAGGACGTCATTCTTGATGCTCTGGTAGTAGTCGCCCATGGAGACCAGTTCGTAGCCTTGGGCACGCCAGCCGGTGAGCAATTGTTCGAAAATGGGGCCGAGTTTCTGTCCTTCAAGCTCCGCGTGAAGAGTGAAGACATGGTCACGGGGTTCCTTGGTCAACTGAAGCAAAAATTCAGCAGCATTGCTCGCGTCGATCATCTTGCCGCCGATCTCCCGGCCCAGGATTTCATCCAGCGTGGGCAGGGTGGTGGGCAGTTGCACGCAGGAGAGCGGCTTGCCGAAGGCCGACAGGCGATGCGGGCCGGCATCGGCATCGGCCAGGCGGCCGTTTTCCCGCAGCTGCGAGCGTCCGTCCGAGGAGTAGGCCATGCCGAACTGGTCCAGCTGGACGAAGGCGTGATCGTTCATCTGCCAGCCCGCAGCGCCGTGCGTACGGGGTGCCTCGCCGAAAATCTCCCGATAGCGGGCATGCGACTTGTGCATGGTCTCCACGGTCCACTGAGCGTCGGCAGTGCGAACGTCGTCCTGCCAGACCCGGTGGTCCCAGGTATGGATGCCGCATTCGAAACCCGCGTCCCTGGCTGAGCGCATGAAATCGGCACAGGTCTTGCCGATGTCGGGGGCGGGCAGCAGGGTGCCGTACATCAGCGTTTTGATGCCATAGTGTTCCACCACCGAAGTGCGCGAGACCTTGCTGAAGAAGCCCGGACGGAAGATCTGCTTCAGCGCCCAGCCGGTGTGGTCGGGCCCGAGCGAGAACAGAAAGGTGGCACCGGCACGATGGCGGCGCAGCTGGTTGATCAGGTTGGGGACGCCCACGCGGGTGCCGCGGTACGTATCGGCGTCGATCTTGAGAGTGAGTTTGGGCAATTCGCTGGACCGGAAAGAGGGTGATCGGCGGTGGTCCGCCATGGTGTTGCTGACTGTCGGGGTAGTGCGCCGGGCGTTGGACTGCGGCGGCTGACGACAAGTTGCGAGACTAGCATCCTGCGCCGGATAGAACAATATGCAGCAGCGCAGCATGCGGGGCAATACGGTGTCACGACGGCGATCTGTTCCGGCGCAAGCCAGACGGAAATGGCCGGAAAAAGCAAAACCGCGCCGAAGCGCGGTTTGCATGAGATCGTCAGTCAGCGGCCAATCAATCCATCAGCGCACGTGCCTGAGCCACCTGGCTGCGGTAGGCATCGAAGATGTTGCGCAGGGTGTCGGCCATGGTGGTCTTGGGGGCCCAGTTCAGTTCGTCACAGGTGTTGGTGATCTTGGGCACGCGGTTCTGCACGTCCTGATAACCCTTGCCGTAGTAGGCGGCGGAGGTGGTCTCGACCAGCTTGACCTGCTTGGCGGTCTCGGCGTATTCCGGGTACTCGGCGGCCAGCTTGAGCATCATGTCGGCCAGGTCCTTGATGGAATAATTGTTCACCGGATTGCCGATGTTGTAGATCTTGCCGGAGGCCACGCCGCCTTCGTTGGCGATGATCTTCATCAGGGCGTCAATGCCGTCATCGATGTAGGTGAAGGCGCGCTTCTGCTGGCCGCCGTCGACCAGGGAGATGTTCTCGCCACGGACGATGTGGCCGAAGAACTGGGTCACCACGCGCGACGAACCTTCTTTCGGAGTGTGGATCGAGTCCAGGCCGGCACCGATCCAGTTGAACGGACGGAACAGGGTGAAGTTCAGGCCGGCTTCCATGCCGTAGCCCCAGATCACGCGGTCCATCAGCTGCTTGGCGCAGGAGTAGATCCAGCGCGGCTTGTTGATCGGGCCGCAGATCAGTTCGGATTCTTCCGGATCGAATTCCTCGTCATGGCACATGCCATAGACTTCCGAGGTCGAGGGGAAGACCAGGTGCTTCTTGTACTTGGCGGCCGAACGCACGATCGGCAGGTTGGCTTCGAAGTCCAGCTCGAACACGCGCAGCGGGGCGTTCACGTAGGTCGACGGGGTCGCGATGGCCACCAGCGGCAGGATCACGTCACACTTCTTGACGTGGTATTCCACCCATTCCTGGTTGATGGTGATGTCGCCCTCGAAGAAGTGCATGCGCGACTTGTAGGCCTCGTTTTCCAGAATGTCGGTGATGCGGTCGGTCATCATGTCCATGCCATAGACGTGCCAGTCCGTGGTTTCCAGAATGCGCTTGGACAGGTGGTGGCCGATGAAGCCGTTGACGCCGAGAATGAGGACTTTTTTCATAATGTAGAGAGCTAGTGAATGGCCGGACTTCAGGAGGCCATGTATTTCAGGTAATTGTTGAGTGAAGCATCCTGATCATTGATCAGGATGCCCAGGATCTGGAGGAAGTTGCCATCGCCACAACGTGCGTACAACTTGCCGCCTTCGAAGAACTTGTCTTGCGTACCGTGGGCCCGCTGCAGCGCAGGATGGGCCGCCGGCGGAACCAGCCGGGTTCTCGTGACCGTAATTTTATCACCCGCGATTTCCTCGAAGGCACCCGGATAGGGCGGGGCCACCGCGCGCACCAGATTATGGACCTCGCCGGCGGTACGCCGCCAGTCGATACGGCCATCTTCCGGCTTGCGGCCGCTGAAGTAGCTGCCTTGCGAGAGGTCATTGGGCAGGTTGGGCGTATTGCCCGCCAGCATGGCCGGCAGCACGTTCCAGAGCGTCATTTCTGCCGCCACGACCACCTTGCCAAAGACTTCATGCGCGGTATCGTCCGGCAGAATCGGTACGGCAGTCTGCGCCACGATGGCACCGGCGTCGGGCTTGACCGTCATCTCATGCAGGGTGGCACCGGTTTCGGTCTCGCCGTGCAGCACCGCCCAGTTGATGGGGACGCGGCCACGATACTTGGGCAGCAGCGAGCCGTGCATGTTGTAGGCACCGCGCCTGGCGCAGGCCAGCACTTCCACCGGCAGCATATGACGGTAGTAGAAACTGAAGAGGAAGTCCGGCTGCAGCGCCTGCAACTGCGCCAGCAGCTGCGGCGAGCGTGGGTCAGCGGGGGTGATGCAGGCAATGCCATGTTCGCGGCACAGGCCGGCCACGGAACCGAACCAGATATTCTCGGTAGCGCTGTCCTCGTGGGTCACCACCAGCGACACCTGCACGCCACGCGCGAGCAAGACCTTCAGGCAGCGGACGCCCACATCATGGTAGGCAAAGACGACGGCGTTCATAGGGCTTGCTTGTCTTCTGAAGAGGATTGCTCAAGGATGGCCTGCACCACATAGCGCGGGCGCGAGCGCACCTGCATGTAGATGCGGCCGATGTATTCGCCCAGCAGGCCGATGGAGAACAGGATCACGCCCATCAGGAAGAAGGTGATGGCGAACAGCGTGAAGACGCCACCGACTTCCGCGCCGATCAGCATGCGGCGCAGCACGATCAGGATGAACAGCGCCGCCGACGCGAACGACAGGCCGATACCCAGCAGCGAAAAGAATTGCAGCGGCACCAGCGAGAAGCCGGTGACCAGATCGAAGTTCAGGCGGATCAGGCTGTAGAAGGAATACTTCGATTCGCCCGCCGAGCGCTCTTCATGTTCCACCACGATCTCGGTCGGATTGCGCGAGAAGGTGTAGGCCAGGGCCGGCACGAAGGTATTGACCTCGCGGCACTGGTTGACCAGGTCGATGACGTTGCGGCCATAGGCACGCAGCATGTTGCCCTGGTCGGTCATCTTGATGCGCGTGATCTTCTCGCGCAGGCGGTTCATGGCCTTGGAAGCGTAGGTGCGCCAAGCCGAATCCTGGCGCTTGCGGCGAATCGAGCCGACGTAGTCGTAGCCTTCGCGCATCTTGGCCACCAGGTTGCCGATTTCTTCCGGCGGATTCTGCAGATCGGCATCCAGCGTCACCACCACTTCGCCACGAGTGGCTTCGAAGCCCGCCATGATCGCCATGTGCTGGCCGTAGTTGCCATTGAACAGCACCACCCGCGTCACGTCCGGGCGCAGGCGGTATTGCTCGGCCAGGATGCCGGCGGAGCGGTCGCGGCTGCCATCGTTGACGAAGATGACTTCATAGCTGTAGCCCAGGGCGTCCAGCGCCGGGTAAAGGCGCTCGAACAATTTGGAGAGCCCGGATTCCTCGTTGTAAACCGGGATGACGACGGACAGTTCTGGTTTCATCAAATATCAAAAAATAAAGGCTGGAATGCCTGGCCCTGGAGCCCGCATCCAGCGGTACTGAAAGCGTGTTCTGCAATAAATCAATGGCCCGATGCGCCACGAAACAGGGTCATCGCGGCGTTCAGGCCAGGGGAAATGCAGGAGACCAGCTTGCGAAAATGCAAATAAAACGAATTATGCCGAATTTTTTCGTCGAATTCTTTGCATTATCCGCAAAAATCAACCAAGCACCGATTTTACCGTTTCCACCGAGCGTTCCACGTCCTCTTTACTCATTGCATTGAACATGGGCAGCGACACGATGCGCTGGCCGACGCGTTCGGCCACCGGGAACATGCCTTCCTTGAAGCCACGTTCACGATAGAGCTTCAGCAAGTGAATGGAAGGGTAGTGGTAGCCGATGCCGACCTGCTTTTCCATCATCTTTTCCATGAAGGCGGCGCGAGTGATGCGCTCCGGCAGGACCAGCTGGAACATGTGCCAGTTGGAGTTCTCGAAGTCGGCCACTGGCAGCTGGGCACCGAAGCTGGCTTCGAAATCGCTGCCGAAGCAGGCGAAATAGTGGCGCGCCAGCTCCTTGCGGTGGGCGGTGACGGCATCGATGTGGGCGAACTGGCCCAGGCCGATGGCGGCGGCCACGTCGGTCATGTTGAACTTGCCGCCCAGAACATCCACTTCCAGGCCGTCGAAGCCGCTGCGGGTGACGCCCTGCAGGCGGTATTTCTCGGCCAGACGGGCTTCCTCGGCATTGTTGAGCACCAAGAAACCGCCTTCGGAACTGGTGATGTTCTTGTTGGCCTGCAGGCTGAAGGAGACGAAATCGCCGAAGGCACCGATGCGCTTGCCCTTCCAGGTCGAACCCAGCGCCTGGGCGGCATCTTCCACCACGCGCAGATTGTGCTTGGCGGCAATCGCGTAGAGGCGGTCCATGTCCAGCGGCAGGCCGGCCAGGTAGACCGGGATGATGGCCTTGGTGCGCGGGGTAATGGCGGCTTCGAGGCGGTCCAGGTCGATGTTGCGGGTGACCGGATCGATGTCGGCGAACACCGGGGTGGCGCCGGTTTCCAGGATCACGTTGGCGGTGGCGACCCAGGAGATGGGAGTGGTGATGACTTCATCGCCCGCGCCGATGCCGGCGATGCGCAGCGCGATTTCCATGGTGCAGGTGCCGGAGTTGAAGGTACGCACGATGCGTCCGCCCAGGTAGTCCGACAAGGCTTTTTCGAACGCCTGCACCTTGGGGCCGCTGGTGATCCAGCCCGAGCGCAGCACTTCACCGACGGCGGCGATGGTGGCTTCATCGATGGTGGGTTTGGAAAACGGCAGGAAAGGCAGGCTCATGGTGGAATCCGGTCAGACTAGGTTCAAGGGGAGGGCGCCGCCGCAGCGGGCAGCGCAGTGGCCGGCACGCCGGGCGCGCGGCAACCCGGTATTGTAAATCAGCTTCTGGTCAGCAAGACCACGCCGACGATGATCACGCCGATGGCCAGCAGACGCTGCAGGGAGATGGCTTCGCCCAGGAAGTACCAGGCACCGATGGCATTGATGATGTAGCCCAGCGAGAGCAGCGGGTAGGCGATGGTCACGTCCACCCGCGACAGGCCGATGATCCACACGCCCACCGAGATCACGTAGCAGGACAGGCCGCCGATGATGGGCAACTGGGTAGCCAGCTTGAGGCCGGTGGAGAACCAGTTGTCCGCCGTCAGGTGGATCGCGCCGACGGCATTGGTACCGGCCTTGAGCAGCAGTTGTGCAACGGCGTTCAGGCAGATGCCGACGAAGATGAAGCCAAAGGTAGTCAGGTTCATTTCGCCGCCTTCTTCTCGCCGGCGACTGCTGCGGCAGGTGCCGGATCATTGGCCACGATCACGCGGCGCGGGTCCTGGCCGATCAGGCGCATCGGCAGCTTGCGCTCAACCAGCTGCTTGTAGATGGTCGGATCGATGATGGCGATATCCTTCTTGCCAGCCGCGTTGTCGGCCACCCATTGCGCCACGAAGGCGTCGATGGTCGGCAGCCACAGCTGCGGTTCCTGCTTGAGGCCGAACTCCATTTCGTCGGCATGCTGCACCAGGGTCATGGTGCGGCGCAGGTAGAAGGGCAGGGCCTGCTCATAGCGGCCGACCAGGTAGATCGGGGTTTCCGGCTTCAATTCGGCCTGCAATGCCGGCACGTAGTCCACGCCCGCCGAGTAGCGGCCCTGCGGATCATGGCCCAGCATCAGCAGCTGGCCGGCCACGAAGGCGGTCGCCGCCAGCGCGGTCACGGCCCAGTCCTTGTGCTGGCGTGCCAGGCGGATGGCGGCGATGCCGCCGACGAAGAAGATCAGGGTGGCGGCGTAAAGGTAGGGCACGTGGGCCTCCACCAGCGGCAGCGAGTAGGCATCCTTGGCCAGCGAGGGCACGCGCGGGATGAAGGCCAGGGCTACGGCCGAGGGCAGGGCCACCAGCGAACCGGCCCAGGCCAGCGCCTTGTAGTCCGCTTCGTCCAGGTAGCAGGCGATCAGCAGCGCCAGCGCCGGGAAGATCGGCAGGATGTAGGAGGGCAGCTTCGAGTCCGAGATGCTGAAGAACACGAAGATGAACACCGCCCACACCAGCAGCATCCGCTTGGGCTGGAAACGCCCGCCGTTGAGGCTGTTGTAGCCGGCGGTGTCGCGTTGCTCGCGGGTGCCTTTCCACAGGCTCTGGAAGAACACGCCCAGCCAGGGAATGATGCCCAGCACCAGGATGGGAATGAAGTAATACCACGGACCGGTGCGGCTATGGATCTTGGTGGTGAAGCGCTGGAAGTGCTCGTGGATGAAGAAGAACTGCGGGAATTCCGGATTGCGCAGCGACACCGCGACGAACCACGGGGTGCAGATCGCAAAGAACAGGATCAGGCCCTTGACCAGATGCAGTCGCTTCCAGATCGCCCAGTCGCGCGCAAACAGGGTATAGAGCACCAGCACCGCACCGGGCAGAACGATGCCGATCAGGCCCTTGGACAGCACCGCCAATGCCATGCCGGCCCAGCACAGGAGCATCCAGTTGCGCTGGCCTTCACGGGAGGCACCGTCGCGCTGCGCCATCAGCAGCGAGCACAGGGCGATGGTCATCATGCCCGACAGGCCCATGTCCAGCGTATTGATGTGGCCCATGCCCGCCCAGAAGAAGCTGGAGGCCAGCACCAGGGCGGCATAGAAGCCGACGCGGCCGCTGAAGACGCGGGTGCCGGTATAAGCCGCCAGGCCGATGCCCAGCAGGCCGCAGAGGCCGGTCCACAGGCGCGCCTGCCATTCACCGAGGCCGAACAGCTCGAAGGTGATGGCATTCATCCAGGTTTGCAGGGGCGGCTTCTCGAAGTACTTGATGCCGTTCAGGCGGGTGGTGATCCAGTCCTGCGTGGCCACCATTTCGCGCGCCATCTCGGCATAGCGGCCTTCGTCGGTGGGCACCAGTACACGGGCTCCGAGCATCCAGAACCAGACCAGCAGGAAGAGAATGAGCAGCGTCCAGACGAACGCCTTGGATTTATACAGTTCGCGCATTGACAGCGGTTCCTTGTTGCGTGTTCTTGGGTTTCTTGTCGCGGCAGGTGCCGGCGTCAGGCCTGGGGCGCAATGATCAGCGCCAGCGCCACCTTGCGCCCTTCGGCCATGAGAATGTTGTAGGTCCGGCAGGCGGCCTGGTTGTCCATGCACTCCACGCCGATGCGGCGCGCAGTCAGCACCGTGGTCAGCTTGGGATGGACGAAGCGCTGGCGCTCGCCGGTGCCCAGGATGACCACGTCCGGTGCGGTGGCATCGATCTGGGCAAAATGCTCGGGAGTGAGCGCCTCGAAGCTCTCTGCCGGCCAGGGCACCGGCTCGGTCTCGGGCAGCACCAGGAGGCTGTTGGTGAAACGGATGGCATTGAGCTCGACGCCGTCCTCATCATAGGCGGTGACGGTCTGGTATTGCTTGGTTTCGGTCGAATGGAGCTTCATCGCAGATGGGCAGGATGGGTTGCAGGCGGCCCCGCGGGGCGAACGGCCGGGCCATGATGTCAAGTCGACATGCATCGCAGCAACGCGGTCGTAAAGTGCGCCATTGTAGCCGTTTCCGACCCCGGCGCACGCCTATTTGATTGATAAAATGCTTAGCTTTGGGCAAAATGGCCGGTTCCCGGCAAGCCCATGAGGCAGCGCCGCAGGCCGCTTTGCAGGTGCTTTACATTGCACTGCAGCAGGCAAAAACGTGCAGGAAAATGATGGCAAGCGTGGTAATGGAGGGGAGCCGCAGGATAAAGGTTCCGGTCCGGTGCCCGCGGCCGATGAAGCAGGACAGGACGGGCAGGGGCCGACGCCGCCTGTCGCGAAACGATTAGAGGAAGAGCTGTGCGACCGATTCAGAAATCCAAGAAGCTGTCAGATGTGTGTTACGACATTCGGGGTCCCGTGCTGGAAAAGGCGCGCCAGATGGAGGAAGAAGGCCACAAGATCATCAAGCTCAACATCGGCAACCTGGCCGCCTTCGGCTTCGATGCGCCCGACGAGATCGTGCAGGACATGATCCGCAACATGGGCAATGCCTCCGGCTACACCGATTCCAAGGGCCTGTTCGCGCCCCGCAAGTCGGTCATGCACTACACCCAGCAAAAGAAGATCGAAGGCGTGACCATCGATGACATCTACCTGGGCAATGGCGCGTCCGAACTGATCGTCATGAGCGTCAATGCGCTGCTCAACACCGGCGACGAAGTGCTGGTGCCGTCGCCCGACTATCCGCTGTGGACGGCCGCCGTGAGCCTGTCCGGCGGTACTCCGGTGCATTACGTCTGCGATGAACAGCAAGGCTGGCAGCCCGACATCGCCGACATCAAGAAGAAGATCACCCCCAACACCAAGGCCATCGTCGTCATCAATCCCAACAATCCGACCGGCGCGCTGTATTCGGTGGAGGTGCTGAAGGAGATCATTGAGCTGGCGCGCCAGCATCAACTGATCATCCTGGCCGACGAGATCTACGACAAGGTGCTCTACGACGGCAACACCCACACCTCGCTGGCCTCGCTGGCCGACGATGTGCTGTTCATCACCTTCAACGGCCTGTCCAAGAACTATCGTTCCTGCGGCTACCGCGCCGGCTGGATGGTGGTTTCGGGCGAGAAGAAGCATGCGCGCGACTACATCGAGGGCCTCAACATGCTGGCCTCGATGCGCCTGTGCGCCAATGCGCCCGGCCAGTTCGCCATCCAGACCGCGCTGGGCGGCTACCAGAGCATCAATGACCTGGTCGCCCCCAATGGCCGCCTGACCAAGCAGCGCGACCTGGCGCACAAGCTGCTCACCGATATTCCCGGTGTGACCTGCGTCAAGCCCAAGTCGGCGCTCTACATGTTCCCGCGCCTGGATCCGGAGGTCTATCCGATCAAGGATGACCAGGAATTCGCCTACGAACTGCTGGCCGAGGAAAAGGTATTGATCGTGCAGGGCACCGGCTTCAATTGCCCGACGCCGGACCACTTCCGCGTGGTGTTCCTGCCCAATACCGACGACCTGACCGAATCCATGGGGCGCATCGCGCACTTCCTGGAAGGCTATCGCCGCCGCCACGGCACGGCCTGATCCGTTTTGCAGTACCCGTCACGTCCGCGGCCTGCGGCGTGGCGGTCATTTTTCACCAACCACGAAGACAATATGAAATCCATCAAAGTAGGTTTGCTCGGCATCGGCACCGTGGGTTCCGGTACTTTCAATGTTCTCAAGCGCAACCAGCAAGAGATTGCGCGCCGTGCAGGCCGGGGCATTGAAATTACCATGGTCGCCGCTCGCAATACTGCCCGCGCGACCGAACTGACCCAAGGAGAAGTCAAGGTCGTCAATGACGGCAACCTGGTGGTGAACGATCCCGAGATCGATATCGTCGTGGAGCTGATCGGCGGCGATGACATCGCCCGCGACCTGGTGCTCAAGGCCATCGCCAACGGCAAGCACGTGGTCACGGCCAACAAGGCCCTGATCGCCAAGCATGGCAATGAAATCTTCAAGGCGGCGCAGGAAAAGGGCGTCATGGTGGCCTTCGAGGCGGCCGTGGCCGGTGGCATCCCCATCATCAAGGCCCTGCGCGAAGGCCTGACCGCCAACCGCATCCAGTGGGTGGCCGGCATCATCAACGGCACCACCAACTTCATCCTTTCCGAGATGCGCGACAAGGGCCTGGACTTCGACGTGGTATTGAAGGAAGCGCAGCGTCTGGGCTATGCCGAAGCCGATCCGACTTTCGACATCGAAGGCGTGGATGCCGCCCACAAGCTGACCATCATGGCCTCGATCGCTTTCGGCATCCCGGTGCAGTTCGACAAGGCCCACGTGGAAGGCATCACCAAGCTGCAGGCAAGCGACATCACCTATGCCGAGAAACTGGGCTACCGCATCAAGCTGCTGGGCATCACCCGCCAGACTGCCAAGGGCATCGAACTGCGCGTGCACCCGACGCTGATTCCGGCCTCGCGCCTGATCGCCAACGTTGAAGGCGCGATGAATGCCGTGGTGGTGCGTGGCGACGCCGTGGGTGAAGCGCTGTACTACGGCAAGGGTGCCGGTTCCGAGCCGACCGCCTCGGCCGTGATCGCCGACCTGGTCGACATCACCCGCCTGGCGACCGCCGATCCGGAACACCACGTGCCTTCGCTGGCCTTCCAGCTCAACGCCATGGCCGATACCCCGGTGCTGCCGATGAGCGAAGTCGTGACCAGCTACTACCTGCGCATCCGCGTGGCCGACCAGGCTGGTGTGCTGGCGGATGTGACGCGCATCCTGGCGGATTCGACCATTTCCATCGACGCCATGCTGCAGAAGGAGCCGGCTGAAGGCGAGCAGCAGACCGACATCATCATGCTGACCCACCAGACCCAGGAAAAGAACATCGAGGCTGCCATTGCCAAGATCGAAGCCCTGGCGACAGTGGTCGGCCAGGTCACCAAGATCCGCCTGGAAGAGCTGAGCTGATTCGATCTGCTGTCATTGCATCAAGGAAAAACGGAGCCCGCGGGCTCCGTTTTTCTTTGGATCGGGAAGAAGGGGGGTGGTAAACGCCCCCTATGATCATTTCTTCAGTTCGAAATTGCAGACTGCCTGCAGCATGGCGTCGCCGACCGACATCGGCTTGGGCTTGATGAACTCTTGTCCCTTCAGGGCATCGCTGTGGTCACGCTTGTCGCCCTTGCCATCGTTCTCGGCGAAGATGATTTCGCGCACCAGCTTCATGCTGCCGGCCTTGCAGTTGTACTGGTGCAGGTCCTTGTAGGATTTCAGCGCGGGGAAGCTCTTGTCGCCATTGTTGGGACGCGCTTCCTTGAAGTTCCACATCGACCAGGCTTCGCGGATGCCGCCCGATTCGACGATGGAGTCGGTATCGACCAGCAGTTCGGACGTATCCGAGCCACCCAGCGATTGCCAGTTCTCGGCGTGCGCCGGCAGGCTCGCCAGCAGGGTGCCGAACAGGCCGGCCGCGGCCAGCAGGGTCTTGATCTTGTGGTTCATGCCGTTTTCCATCCTTTTGAGTTTGAAGTGCATCTTTGATGTGGCCAGCGTGCAAACATTCCCGCCATCCCGGCGGCGCTGCACGAAGTGGCGCAGCATAGCCCGGGCATGCGCGGCTTTCAAGGGTGGTAACGTTTTATTTCAGCTTGCGCCGGCGCCATGATGATTCAGTGCAACAAATGGCCTGTCAGCCCGAGACCCTGCGCCACCGCCCTGTCTGCAGGTGCAGCTTTCTTCCATGCCGCGCTTTTGTGCAGCGCCCGCTGGCCGTATAATCGTGCACTTTCCTCCCATTCCACGCTCCCGCCGCCTGCCGGCGCATTCTAATCGACATGCAATACGTTTCCACCCGCGGTCACGCTGCAACTCCTTCCTTTTCCGACATCCTGCTGGGCGGCCTGGCCCCTGACGGCGGCCTGTACCTGCCGGCCACGTATCCGCAGGTCAGCGGTGCCGAGCTGGACCAGTGGCGTACGTTGTCGTATGCCGACCTGGCCTTCGAGGTGCTCAAGAAATTTGCCACCGACATTCCCGAAGCCGACCTGAAGGCGCTGGCCCACAAGACCTATACCGCCGACGTCTACCGCAACACCCGCGCCGGTGAAGATGCCAGCCAGATCACCCCGCTGCGCACCCTGCAGGAAGAAGACGGCAAGAAGCTGGTGCTGCAGAGCCTGTCCAATGGTCCCACGCTTGCCTTCAAGGACATGGCGATGCAACTGCTGGGCAACCTGTTCGAATATGCGCTGGCCAAGAAGGGCGCAGAGTTGAACATCGTCGGCGCCACCTCCGGTGACACCGGCAGCGCCGCCGAATACGCCATGCGCGGCAAGAAGGGCATCCGTGTCTTCATGCTGTCGCCGCACAAGAAGATGAGCGCCTTCCAGACCGCGCAGATGTTCAGCCTGCAGGACCCGAACATCTTCAACCTGGCCGTGGAAGGCGTCTTCGATGACTGCCAGGACATCGTCAAGGCCATCTCCAACGACCTCGAATACAAGGCCGCCAAGAAGATCGGCACCGTCAACTCGATCAACTGGGCGCGCGTGGTGGCGCAGGTGGTGTATTACTTCCGCGGCTACCTGGCAGCCACGACCAGCAACGAGCAGAAGGTGTCCTTCACCGTCCCCTCGGGCAACTTCGGCAACATCTGCGCCGGCCACATCGCCCGCATGATGGGCCTGCCCATCGACAAGCTGGTGGTGGCCACCAATGAGAACGACGTGCTGGATGAATTCTTCCGCACCGGTCACTACCGCGTGCGCAAGTCCGCCGAGACCTACCACACCAGCAGCCCCAGCATGGACATCAGCAAGGCCTCCAACTTCGAGCGCTTCGTCTACGACCTGCTGGGCCGCGACAGCGCACGGGTCAAGGCGCTGTTCCACAAGGTCGAGACCGCAGGCGGCTTTGACCTGAGCGGCCAGGCCGGCAGCGACGGCAATGAATTCGCCAGCGTCCTGCAGTATGGCTTCGCCTCCGGCAAGTCGACCCACGCAGACCGCCTGGAGACCATCCGCTTTGCTGAAAAGGCCTATGGCATCACGGTGGACACCCATACCGCCGATGGCATCAAGGTAGCGCGCGAGCATCTGACGCCGGGCGTGACCATGATCGTGCTGGAGACGGCCTTGCCGGCCAAGTTCAATGAAACCATCCGCGAAGCCCTGGGCCGCGACGCCGACCGTCCGGCGGGCTTCGAGAACATCGAGGCGCTGCCGCAGCGCTTCGAGGTGATGCCGGCCGATGCCGCCCGGGTGAAGGCTTACGTGGCCGAGCACACCGGTCTGTAAGCCGCGCCTTACCATCTCTACGCCGTCCGCGCCATTGGCCCGGACGGCGTTTTTCATGGAGCGCGTACGGGCGGCGATTGCATTAGAATGTCGGGTCGCTGTATCGACCAGAAAACAACGCTTCACCCTTGTCCCGAACTTCGATCTTCTCCGTCAGGCCTGCCATGTCCTCCACGCCCGTTCCTTCCGCAGCCCCCTCATCCGACAAGCCGGCCCGCCCGCCCATGCAAAGCGTCAGCCAGGCGCTCGATACCTTGTTGTCGGCCGCCGTGCCGGTGGTGGAGAGCGAGACCGTCGATACGCTGGAGGCGTGCGGACGCGTGCTGGCAGCGCCGGTGACGGCTTCCATCGACGTGCCCGGCATGGACAATTCGCAGATGGATGGCTACGCCGTGCGGGCGGCGGATTGCGCATCGGGCCAAGCGCGCCTGCGCGTATCGCAGCGCATTCCGGCGGGCCACGTGGGCCAGCCGCTGGAACCGGGGTCGGCGGCGCGCATCTTTACCGGTGCGATGATGCCGCAAGGGGCCGACGCCGTCGTCATGCAGGAAGCCTGCGAGAGCGAGGGTGAGCACGTGGTGATCCGCCATGTCCCCAGGAGCGGTGAATGGGTGCGCCTGATCGGTGAAGACATCCGCCAGGGCAGCACCATCCTCGCCGCCGGTACCCGCCTGCGTCCGCAGGAACTGGGGCTGGCGGCCTCCATCGGACAGGCGCAGTTGCAGGTACTGCGGCCGGTGCGCGTGGCGGTGTTCTTCACGGGCGATGAACTGACCATGCCCGGCCAGCCGCTCAAACCGGGCGGCATCTACAACTCCAATCGCTTCCTGCTGCGCGGCCTGTTGCAGAAACTGGGCTGCCAGGTCAGTGACTTCGGCATCGTTCCCGACAGTCTGGAGGCGACCCGGCAGACCCTGCGCGAGGCCGCGCGCGAGCACGATCTCATCATCACCAGCGGCGGCGTCTCGGTGGGGGAAGAAGACCATGTGAAGCCTGCTGTCGAAGCCGAGGGCCGCATCAACATGTGGCAGATCGCCATGAAGCCTGGCAAGCCGCTGGCCTTCGGCCAGGTGCGCCGCGGGCCAGGGGCGGGCGAACAGGGAAGTGAAGCTTTCTTCCTGGGGTTGCCGGGCAATCCGGTGTCGTCCTTCGTCACCTTCCTGCTTTTCGTCAGGCCCTTCATCCTGCGCCTGCAAGGGCTGCCGCGCGAGGCCGTGTTGCCGCAACCGGTGGCCATGCGCGCCGACTTCGACTGGCCGCGTGCCGACCGCCGCCAGGAATTCCTGCGCGTGCGCCGCAATGCGCAGGGCGGACTGGATCTGTTCCCCAGCCAAGGGTCGGCAGTGCTGACCTCGACTGCCTGGGCCGATGGCCTGATTGACAATCCGCCGGGGCAGACCATTGCCGCCGGCGACACGGTGCAGTTCCTGGCCTTCGATCATCTGCTGAACTGAACGCGGCGCAACAGCGATGAGACTGGCGAAAATCGATCAGTACCTGAGCAGCAGCATTCCCAGCGAAGCCACCGGCTGGCGGCGCTTCGTGCTGGAGTTCCTCATGTTCGGCCTCAAGGAGGCGCGCTGCTGCCTCTTTGCGGGGCTGTTCTTTGCGGCCGTGTTCCTGATGCCGCGCGCCGGTCTGTTCGGCATTCCGCGCTATGACGCCTTGCTGCTCTTCGCCTTGCTGGTGCAGGTCTGGATGGTATCGACCCGCATCGAGACCATCGCCGAACTGAAGGCCATCAGCGTCTTCCACGTGGTCGGTTTTGCGCTGGAGGTGTTCAAGACCTCGGGGGCGATCCAGTCGTGGAGCTATCCTGACTTTGCCTATACCAAGCTGTTCGGGGTGCCGCTGTTCTCCGGCTTCATGTATGCCGCCGTGGGCAGCTACATCATCCAGGCCTGGCGGCTGTTCGACCTGCGCATCCAGCATCATCCCCCTTACTGGATGGCGACCCTGATCGCCTTGCTGATTTACGTCAATTTCTTCACCCATCACTACATCGGCGACTACCGCTGGTACCTGGCGGCCTGTGCACTGGGTCTCTATGCCCGCTCCACGGTGCTGTTCCGTCCGCTGGACCGCGATCGCAAGATGCCGCTGCTGCTGGCGTTCCTGCTGATCGGGTTCTTCATCTGGCTGGCCGAGAACATCAGCACCTTCTTCGGCATCTGGCGCTACCCCAACCAGATGGGGGCCTGGTCCACCGTGCACCTGGGCAAGTGGAGCGCCTGGTCGCTGTTGGTCATGATGACCTTTACCATCGTGGTGCATCTCAAGCATATCCGCAGCAAGATTCATATCGCCCACTAAGGGCCTGCTGCCACCCTCAAGGAAATCCATGAAAATCGAACTCCGTTTCTTCGCCAGCGTGCGCGAAGCCCTGCAGACCTCGCAGGAAATCATCGAGCTGCCCGACAGCGTCAGGACCGTCGGCGACGTGCGAGCCTTCCTGATGGGCCGCGGCGGCATCTGGGCCGAAGTGCTCGGCCCCGAAAAGAATTTGCGCATGGCCTACGACCATGAGATGACGGAGGCCGATACCGAGGTCGTCGACGGCGGCGAAGTGGCCTTCTTCCCGCCCGTCACCGGAGGCTGAGGTGAGCCCCCACCGCGATCCCGTAGCCGGCACCATTGCGCATTACAGCAGCCATGCCGAGAGCTTCCGCGAAGGGACCTGGGATCATGACGTCAGCCAGAACATGGCTGCCCTGCTGGACGCACTGCACGCCAGGGCGGGAGCCGCCGGGCAGGGACCGTTCACGATCCTCGATGTCGGCTGTGGTCCGGGACGCGACCTGATCGAATTCACCCGGCGCGGCCATGTGGCGGTGGGTTTGGACGGTACCGCCGAGTTCGTCGAAATGGCACGAGCGGCGAGCGGCTGCGAAGTCGTGCACCAGGACTTCCTGCAACTGGATCTGCCGGTGGCGCGCTTCGACGGCATCTTTGCCAATGCCTCGCTGTTCCATGTGCCGGCGGTGCATTTGCCGCGTGTGCTGGGGCAGTTGCATGCCAGCCTGAAGCCGGGCGGCATCCTCTTCAGTTCCAATCCACGCGGCAATGATCTGGAAGGCTGGAGCGGTCCGCGTTATGGCGTGTGGCATAGCCTGGAAGGCTGGCGTGGCTACCTGCTGCCTGCAGGCTTCGTTGAATTGCGGCATTATTACCGCCCTGACGGATTGCCACGCGAGCAGCAGCCGTGGCTGGCCAGCGTCTGGCAAAAGACGGAAGACCCGCATCCAGCGGGCTGAGATCGACCATTCGGAATCCCGATTCTTTGGGAGGAGACCAGGCCTGCGCCAAACAGGTCTGCGGAGGGGGTGCAAAAGACATCGTTCAATGAAGCGATGCGCATTCATCCACACCTGTAGAAGGATCTATCTTGATTTCGACCCATCTGGCCGCCTGGGCGGCCCAGGACACGCAGTTGCTGCTGGTGACGCTGGCGGCACTGGTCACCATCGTGGTGCTGATCAGTTTCCTGTCCATCGCACCTTTCCTGTCCATCCTCATCGGTACCTTCGTGGCCGGCATCGGTGCCGGCCTGCCGCTGGAAGACATTGCCAAAGCCTTCAGCAAAGGGGCCGGCAGCCTGCTCGGCGAAGCCGGCATCATCATCGCGCTGGGGGCCATGCTGGGTGCGCTCATGGCCGAATCAGGCGCAGCCGACCGCATCGTCAATACCCTGCTGCGCTATGCACGCGGCAGCATCATCCCCTGGATGATGGCGCTGGTGGCGCTGGTGGTTGGCCTGCCGCTGTTCTTCGAAGTGGGGCTGGTGATGATGGCACCGATCATCTTCGTCATGGCACGCCGTTCCGAACTGCCCATCATGCTTGTGGCCATTCCTGCACTGGCCGGCATGACCACCTTGCACGCGCTGCTGCCGCCGCATCCGGGCCCGCTGATCGCCGTGTCCGCGCTGCACGCCGACCTGGGCACGACCATGCTGCTGGGCTTCATCGTGGCCATCCCTGCGGTGATCATCGCCGGTCCCCTGTACGGCAACTTCATCGCGCCGCGCCTGAACCTGGCTGAACCGGACCAGATCGGCAAACTGTTCAGCGCCCGTGAAGGCCAGTCGCAGCCCAGCTTCCTGGTGGCGCTGGTGACCATCCTGCTGCCGGTGGTGCTGATGCTGGGCCGCACCGTGGCGCGCATCTGGGTCACGCCCAAGACCGAGCTGTTTGAAATGCTCAATTTCTTCGGCGAACCCATCATCGCGCTGACCGTGACGGTGCTGTTTGCGGTGGTGGTGCTGGGCTGGGGGCAGGGCAGCAGCCGCTTTGAAGTTGGTGCCACGCTGCGCCGCGCCTTGCCGCCCATCGCCGGTCTGTTGCTGACCATCGGTGCGGGTGGCGGACTGAAGCAGACCCTGCTGTCGGCCGGTATCAGCGACACCATCACCAAGATCGCCGATGGCACCCACATGCCGTTGATCTTGCTGGCCTGGATCATTGCCGTGGCGCTGCGCCAGGCCACCGGCTCGGCCACTGTCGCCACGACCGCCACGGCCGGTATCGTGGCGCCGCTGGTGGCGGGCCTCTCTGCCACCCACAACTCGCTCATGGCACTGGCCATCGGTGCCGGCTCGGTGTTCTTCTGTCACGTCAATGACGCCGGCTTCTGGATGGTCAAGGAATACTTCGGGCTGAACCTGAAGCAGACCCTGGCTACCTGGTCGGTGATCCAGACGCTGGTCTCGGTGATCGGGCTGGGCATGACGCTGCTGTTGTGGGGACTGCTGGTGTAACGCCGCTGCACTCGCGCACGGGCTGGCGCTGGTAGAATCGCAGCCTGCATTCATTTCCTGTTGAACCATGCCCGTCCGCGTCCAGACTGCCGATTTCGATCTCTCCACTGAAGTGGCGCAGTTGCGCCTGGCCAATCCGCGCGTCGGCGCGGTGGTCAGTTTCGTGGGCACCGTGCGCGATCTCAACGATGGTGCAGCGGTCTCGGAGATGGAACTGGAACACTATCCGGCCATGACCGAGCGGGCCCTGGAGCAGATCGTGGAACAAGCCAAGGCACGCTGGCCCATCTTCGATGCGCTGGTGATCCATCGCGTCGGTCCGATGCAGCCGCGCGAGCAGATCGTGCTGGTGGCGGTGACTTCACCGCATCGCGGCGAAGCCTTTGCCGCCTGCGAATTCATCATGGATTACCTCAAGACCCAGGCCCCGTTCTGGAAGAAAGAGCAAACGCCTGACGGTGCGCGCTGGGTCGATGCCCGCGAGAGCGACGACACGGCGCTGGCCAAGTGGGCGCAATAAGTCAGCATCGCCCGGGACACTGATCCCGGCGACGCCATCAACGGCACAAAGGGGGATTTTCGTCTTGCCATTCACTTTCCGCTTTCCCCGCATCCCGGGTCTGCCCACGACGGCCACGGCTCCGTTCTGTCCTTCCGAAGTGGCCGGTACCGTCAACGTGCCGCGTGGTGCTTCGGTCTGGCAGAAGCTGCGCATCTACGTCGGGCCCGGTCTGCTGGTCTCGATCGGCTACATGGATCCGGGCAACTGGGCCACGTCCATCCAGGCGGGTTCGCAGTTTGGTTATCAGCTGCTGTTCGTGGTGATGCTCTCCAGCCTGGCCGCCATCGTGCTGCAATGCCTGTGCGCGCGGCTGGGCATCGCTACCGGCAAGGATCTGGCGGTGCATTCGCGCGAGCACTATCCGCCCGCCGTGGGCAAGGGCATGTGGGTGCTGGCCGAACTCTCCATCATCGCCTGCGACCTGGCCGAGGTGCTGGGCTGCGCGCTGGCCTTCAACCTGCTGCTGGGGGTGTCGTTGCCGGTGGGAGTGCTGCTGACCGCGCTGGATACGCTGATCGTGCTGGGCTTGAAGGGCAGGGGATTCCGCCAGGTCGAAGCCATCATCCTGGGCCTGGTCATCACCATCGCCGCCTGCCTGCTGGCGCAACTGGCCTTCGTCAAGGCGGACTGGCACGAGGTAATGCAGGGCTTCGTCCCCTCGCTGCAGGCCATTTCCAGCCGCGAGCCGCTGTACCTGGCCATCGGCATCATCGGGGCCACGGTGATGCCGCACAATCTCTACCTGCATTCCTCCATCGTCCAGACCCGCAGCGTGCAGCGCGATCCGGCATCGCTGCTGGAGGCGGTGCGCTATACGCGGGTCGATACCACGGTGTCGCTCCTGATCGCCATGGTCATCAACGCCACCATCCTGATCCTGGCGGCCTCGGCCTTCCACAAGAGCGGCAATACGCAGGTTGCCGAGCTCGATCAGGCCTACCACCTGCTGGACCCGATTACCGGCTCGGCCATGGCGGCCATTCTGTTTGGGGTAGGCTTGTTCGCCTCCGGACAGAGTTCGACCTTCACCGGCACCATCGCCGGACAGGTCATCATGGAAGGCTTCCTCAAACTGAAGATTCCGTGCTGGCAGCGCCGCGTCATCACCCGCGCGCTGGCCCTGGTACCGGCGCTGATCGGCGTGCTCACGCTGGGGCCGCATTCGGTAGGCAAGCTGCTGGTCGCCAGCCAGGTGGTGCTGTCGCTGCAGTTGCCCTTCGCCATGTATCCGCTGATCCGCCTGACCAGCCGCCGCGATCTGATGGGCGATCTGGTCAACCGCTGGTGGGTGAGCGTATTGGTCTGGCTGCTTTTCGTGACCATTTCGGCGGCCAATGTGTGGCTGGTGTGGCAGGTGTTTGCCGAGTAGCACAAGATCATTTGCACATCAAAATATCATGATTGAACTGGATTTTCGGGTCAATAATGATAGTATGATGTGTATATGAAGACTTCCTGCACACTTCAAGTTCATATCGACGGGGCCTGGCGGCAGGCCGGTGCGTTGTCACTGACTGCGCCGGTCGAGCTGGGCATGGCGGCCTCGACTTACTTCAGCTATGAAGCCGTGCACGCCATCGATTACATGGGCAGGCGCGATGCTGCGGCCTTGTCGGTGAACGTGCCGGTGGGGTTGGAGAGCCTGAGCGAAGCGCGCTGGCCAGCTTGCCTGATCGATCTGCTGCCGCAAGGTTATGGCCGTGGCGAGCTGTTGCGCCAGCTGGGGCTGGATGAACGCGCCGAAGCCAGCGCCGACTGGCCGCTGCTGTGTGCTGGCGCGGGCAATCCCATCGGCAACCTGCGCGTGCAGGAAGCCTGGGAGTGGGTGCAGGCGCGCAGCGGACCGCAACTGCGCGGCTTTGCGATGGAGGACATCGCTGCACGCTCCGAAGACTTCAATGAATACCTCGCCCAGCATGGCCTGTTCCTGGCGGGCTCGTCGGGGGTACAGGGCGAGTGGCCCAAGATCCTGCTCACCCGTGCCCGCGATGGCCTGTTCTACCTCGACCACGCCTTGCCCGATGAGCAGGCCGAGCGCCATTACATCGTCAAGTTCGGACGCGGGCCCGACCCGGATCTGGCCGACATCCTGCGTCTGGAGGCCCCCTACATGCAGCTGGCGATGCACTTGGGCCTGAAGGTCCACGGCGCGCTGCAACTGCATGGCAAGGCCTTGTTCATCCCCCGTTTTGACCGCGAAGTGCGCGGGACCGAAGTCGTACGCCACGCCCAGGAAAGCATTGCTTCCCTGTGCGGCGTGACGGGCTTTGCGGCCATCCCGTCGCACAATGTTGTCTGCGCCAGGCTGGGTGAAGTCGCCACCGATCCGCTGCCCGAGATCATCGAATATCTGAAGCGCGACATCGCCAACATCGTCCTGCGCAACAAGGACAATCACGCCCGCAATACCGCCATCCGGCGCGATGCACAGGGGCGGATCAGCCTGACGCCGCTGTTCGACTTCGCCCCGATGTGGCTGCATCCGGATGGCATTGCACGGCGCATGCGCTGGGAACGCGACGATGGTGGCTCACCGCAGTGGGCCAGCGTCATCACGCAGGCCTGCGAAGCCGCGCAGATCGTACAGGAACCGGTCAGATCGGCCTTGCGCGAGATGGCGTCGCCGCTGGCGGACCTGCTGCCATATGGCCGCAGCCTGGGTATCGAAAGCACCTTCCTCGACCCGCTGGCCGCCACCGTGGACCAGGTACGGGCACAGCTGGAGGCGCTCTGAATGGACAAACGCTTCAAGCCCCTGACCGCCATCGAGCAGATGGAAGAGCGCCGCGCACTCTTCGACGAACTGGCCGCCGATCCCACGCTGCCGGTGCCGGCGGTGGTCCGCAAGATCCGCACCACCTTGCGCCTGACCATCGCCGAATATGCCAAGGTGTGCGGCGTATCGGCCCGTACCCTGCAGGACATCGAACGCGGTGAGTCCAGTCCCACCCTGGCCACGGCCGACAAGCTGCTCAAGCCGGTAGGCATGTGCGTCGGTGCCGTCATGCGCAAGCGTCCATAAAAAAAGCGACCTGTCGCCAGGTCGCTTCATCGTTTCATCTCACTGCAACGTCATCAATTCTTTGCCATCGCCTGCTGCTTGCCGCTGCCCGGCTCCAGCACCACCGTGCAGGTCAGCCCCGAGGCCAGCAAGACGTTTTCCGGCACCTTGTCCAGGTGGATGCGCACCGGGATGCGCTGGGCCAGGCGCACCCAGTTGAAGGTCGGGTTGACGTCGGCCGTCAGTTCGCGGCTCTGCGGGTTGTCGCGGTCATAGATGCCGCGGGCGATGCTGTCCACGTGGCCTTCCATGGATGCGCCGTTGATCAGCTGGATTTTGGCGCGGTCGCCGATCGACAGGAGTGGCAGCTTGGTTTCTTCGAAGTAGGCATAGACCCAGAAGGAATGGCTGTCGATCACCGCGATCTTGGCTGCACCGGCGGCCGCATAGTCGCCCCGGCGCACGCTCAGGTTGGTGATGTAGCCATCCACGGGCGAGAAGACCTTGGTGCGTTCCAGGTTCAGCTTGGCCGTATCCCGCTGCGACAACGCGGCCTGGTATTGCGCCTGCGCTCCCTGGAATTGGGCCTGGGCAGCTTCCAGCTGGGCTTGCGAGGCGGTGACCTGGCTGCCGGCATCTTCGCGGGCTTCGCGCGAGACCACCAGCGCATCCACATCGGCACGGCGGCGGGCTTGCGCACGGCGCATGTTCAGGTCGGCGCGGCGCGCTTCCACTTCCGCCTTGCGCACGTCCAGATCGGCCTTGCGCGCCGTGACGGCAGCCTCTGCCTGCTGCAGCGCCAGGGTGTAGCGGGCCGGGTCGATTTCCATCAGCAGGTCGCCTTTCTTGACCAGCTGGTTGTCGCGCACCGGCAAGGCCACTACCTGCCCGGAGACATCGGGGGCGATATTGACCACGTCGGCGCGCACGCGGCCGTCACGGGTCCAGGGGGAATGCATGTAGTGCTGCCACAGGCTCCAGGCCAGCAGGATGGCCAGCAGGAAGATGGCCGTGGTGATGAGAACGCGGAAGATCGATTTGACCGGCATGATGAACTACTCCTGATTGTTTCTTTATCTTTTCGTAAGGGATGAGTACGCAAGGAAGTGCGGTGCGCTAGCGATACACCGCCAGCCCCAGCAAGGACGCCAGACAGACGAACAGGCTGACCCGGAACAAGGCGGGGTGCCAGGTCAGCTCGTAGAAGCCGAAGCGCACCAGCACGCGGTCGGCCAGCATGGCCAACACGGCGGCTACCACCGCCAGAAGCAGGACGGTCGGAATATAGGCGTCGAAGAAGGAAATCTCACGTGGCATGGCGGGCTCCCGTTGTGTTGTTCTGGCCCCCGGCGCGCATGGTGTGCAGCGGTGATTGCTCGTCCAGCAGGGCGGTACGGATGAAATGCAGGTAACTCAAGGTGCGCTGCAGGCGATGGCGTTCGCTGCGTTCGCGGTAATGCGGACCGATGGCGGCCTGGACTTCGGCGATGGTGGCATCGTTGGCGGCCAGCGCCGCCGACAGGGTGGCCGCCGAGGGCTGTGCAAACAGCGCCGGAATGGCTTCACGCAGACGGTTCAGGGCGGCATAGGCAGAGGCTGGCAGCAGGTCCGGGGCCTCCGAGCGGATGCCCTGCAGCTCGTTGCGCAGTTCGATGATGGCGTGGCCCACTTCCAGCGTGGCAAACATCCAGCCCAGCGCCTTCTGACGCAGCAGGGGACGGCTGCTGGTGAACATGGTGATCTGGTGCATCAGGTCGCGGGTACCGCTCTCGAACTTCAAGGCCAGGTGCGCCAGTTTGCCGAAACAGGCATCGACCACCTGCTTGCGCAACTGCTTTTCCAGCACGCGCACGGTCCAGTCGGTGGTCGGCGGCAAGAGCAGCATGAAGGCCACGGCTGTGACGATCAGCGACACCACCAGCGCCACGGATTCGTTCAGATAACCGGCCGCATTGAAGTGTGCAAAATTGTCCGGCACCGCCAGGAAGGGGAAGAAAATGCAGATCCCCAAGCCATAACCTGCATAAGCGGGTCGGGTGGTCAGGTAGACGGCCAGCATCAGCACCGGCATCAGCGCGCTGGCCAGCATCCAGTAGCCATCCAGGCGCGGCAGGATATGGAAGGTGTACAAGTAGCCGGCTACCGCAGCAAATAGCACGCCAATGGCCACCGTACGGGTCGCCTTGGCCGGATCGGGCGCGGGCGAGGTGATGGCACAGAAGGCGGCGGCATTGAGCACGGCCACGTCGCCGCTGGGCCAGCCGCTGACGATCCAGAACGCGGCCAGGGCCAGCATCACGATGGCGGCGCGGGCACCGGCAATCAAGGCAGTAGTCATGCTGGTCTTGGGGGCATAGGAATGCTCCCATTGCTCGCGCTCGTGGTGGCGCTGGGTCAGCGAGGCATAGGTCAGCGTATAGGCGTGCAATTCCTCGATGACGCGGTAGAGCAGTTCGGAGGCCGTATCGAAGTCCAGCATGGCGCTGTCGCTCTGGCACTGCTCGGACAGCGTATGGCGCGTGGCCCGCACGCGGCGCGGCAGTTCACGCTTGTAGGCATCCAGCTTCAGGGCCGCATCGGCGGCGTCCAGCGCGCTCATGACCGGCTCGCCGCTGGCGCGGGTGAGCAGGGGCTGCACTTCGCGGTAGTAGGGTGAAATGGCCTCGATCACCACCCGGGCACTCGGCGCCGGGTTGGCATGCAGCCGGTTCATCAGCTGGTGCAGCGCATGCACGCGGGTCGACAAGGCCATGAACTCGCTGTTCATGCGGGAGAGGCGGCCACTGCGCAGGCGCACTTCGGGATCTTCGAAGATGGCCGAGCTGCGCATGGCTTCGAGGCCGATGATGTCGCCCACGAAACGGGCATTGGTGGCTTCGAGCTGCTTGCGGTCGGCGGTGCCGCCCAAGGTGGCACTGACCATGTCGACGAAGGCGGTGAAGCGGCCGCGGATGATGCGCACCAGTCCGGGGGCGCTGGCCTGCGGGAATACCAATGCGCTGACCAGGCCCACGCAGACGATGCCGACCATGATCTCGCTGACCCGCGTCATCACCGAATCGAAAGTGACGGCCGGGTGCAGGGCCGAGGGCAAGCCGATCAGCGCCACCGTATAGCCGGAGAGCACGAAGCCATACGAACGAAAATTGCGGTTATGGGCCGAGCCCACGGTACAGAGCCCGATCCACAGTGCCGAGGCCAGCAGGAACAGTTCCGGGGTCTGGGCAAACAAGCCGACGAAGACCACCACCGCGGCCGAACCGACCAGCGTACCGATGACGCGATAGAAGCTCTTGGCCAGGATCATGCCGCTTTGCGGCTGCATGACGATGAACACGGTAATGAGGGCCGAGCGCGGTGATTCCAGATCCAGGCCGTAACCGATGCCCAGCGCCAGCAAGCCGGCGAAGACCATCTTGAAGACATAGACCCAGGTCGGCGCATCGCTGCGCCACCAATCGGTGGCAGCTTCGCGCAACTGGGCTTTGATGGAAAGGGCAGGGGTGTTCATTTTGCCGCCACCTTGGCCGGTGCTTCATCCTCGATGCCGCCGCCCAGTGCGGTCTGCAGGGCCGCGAAGGCCGCCAGGCGCTGTGCCTGCAATTGCTGCACGATCTGTTGCTGGCGCAGCCACTGGGTCTGCGCATGCAGGATGTTGAGATAGTCGCTCAGGCCGCGCTGGTAGGCGCGAGTGGCGATGTCGACGTTCTTCTGCGCCGCTTGCACCGATTCCTGCGCCTGCTTCTGCTGGCGCGCCACCGACTGCAGGGTCACGACCTGGTCGGAGATGCCTTTCAGGGCTTGCGAGAGCAGGGCGTTGTAGTGTTCCACCTCGATGTCATAGCCGGCACTGGCCGCGCCCAGCTGGCCGCGCAGGCGTCCGCCTTCGAAAATGGGCAGCGAGATCGCCGGACCGTAGGTGGTTTGCAGATTGGGGGCCGAGAGGAACGAGAACAGCCCGCCACCGGCGGCAGCGGGGCCGATGCCGGCCAGCAGGTTGATGTTGGGATAGAAGGCGGCCTTGGCCACCGAAATGCCCTTGGCGGCCGCTTCCACACGCCAGCGGGCGGCGCTGATGTCAGGGCGGCGGCCGACCAGGTCGGCCGGCAGCGCACTAGGCAGGCCGAGCGAGGTCTGCAGTTGCATGGTCGGCCGCGTGATGCCGTCGGCAGCACCGGGGCCAGCACCGAGCAGCGCGGCCAGCTGATTGCGGGTCAGGGCAATGTTTTCCTGCAGGGCTTCCATCTGGCGGCGGGTTTCCGGCAGGGGGGATTCGGCTTGGGTGATTTCCAGCTGGGTCCCGAGGCCGCCCTTGAAACGGCGATGGGCCAGGTCGAGGATCTTCTGTTCTTCCTTGAGCATGGCCTCGGTGTTGTCCAGCAGGCCGTACTGCAGCGCCAGTTGCACGTAGGTGCGCACCACATTGCCTTCCAGCTCGAGCTGGGCGGCACGGGCGTCGGCGGCCACGGCGTGCATTTCATCCTGGGCACGCAGGGTGGTGTTCTTGTTGCGGTCCCAAAGGTCGACGTTGTAGGACAGACCCAGGGTCGCGGTGTTGTTCCAGGTCAGCTTGTCGCGGAAGGCCGCGCCGTAATAGACGTTGTCGGACCAATCCTTGCGGCCGACCGACACGTCCAGCTGGGCACTGGGCAATTCACCGGCATGGGCGACGACGGCCATCGACTGCGCCTGGCGCACGCGAGCGGCTGCCACGGCCATGCTGGGGTTGCCGGCGACGGCGCGGGTCACCAGCTGGTTCAGTTGCGCATCGCCATAGGCTTGCCACCAGGCACGCTGCGGCCATCCCGCTTCGCTGGCGGCCTGGCGGATGGCCTGGCCGGCGTCCAGCGCGGCGACGTCGCGCAGCTGGGCCTGCGGCTGGATGCCGCCCTGGTCGGCACAACCGGCGATTGTCAGCGAAAGCGCAATGACGGTCAGCGCGGACAGCTTGGAGAAGGCGATACGTGTCATGGAATTACCCAAAAAAATGCAAATATCAGAAGTTGTGTATTCTATTTTGTAATTATTCTCGAAAAAATCCGCTATTTCGCAATTGTTTATATCGGATGCCGCAACAATGATTGCTCAATTCTGGGTAACAATGCTGTCATGGCGCAGTGAGTCCGCAGCGGCAAGTTCGGCCAGACGGACCCCTGCGCTCAGTACAGTGATAGGAAAACGATGGATACCCTGCAAAACATGCGCGTCTTCGCGCGCGTGGTCGAGGCTGGCAGCTTTACTCAGGCGGCCCAGCAGATGAGCCTGACCACTGCCCATGTTTCGCGCGCCGTGGCCGATCTGGAGCGGCATCTGCGCACCCGCCTGCTGAACCGTACCACGCGCCGCATTGCCCTGACTGAAGCGGGCGAGCGATATTTGCTGCGTTGCCAGCAGATCATGGCCTATGTGGACGAAGCCGAGGCCGAGGCCAGCGCGGCCTACGTGAAACCCTCCGGCCGGCTGCGCATTCACGCCATGACCAGCCTGGGCCAGCGCTACGTGATCCCGTCGATCTCGGGCTATCACAAGCGCTATCCGGAGGTGGCGGTGGAGCTGACGCTGGCGCAGCGCATCCCCGACATGCTGGAAGAGGGTTACGACGTCTCCCTGGTGGTGGCGCGCGAGCTGCCCGATTCCGGCCTGATCTACCGCCAGCTGGGCAGTACCTTCAGCATCCTTTGTGCCGCGCCCGCCTATCTGGATAAATACGGACTGCCGCAGCATCCCGGCGATCTTCTGAACCACGTCTGCCTGCAACTGGTGAGCCCCATTTCTCCGCTGATCGAATGGGCGCTGGAAGGGCCGGAAGGCCAGACCGTGATCCCCGTCAGGAGCAATTTCCAGGTCAACGTGGCCGAAGCCATGCTCACCGCCGTGCGAGAAGGGATGGGCATCGGCGTGCTGCCCATTTATGCGGCGGTGGACGCGTTGCGCGCTGGCACCATCGTGCGGGTGCTGCCGCAGCACCGGCTGCAGAACATGGGGGTGTATGCGCTGTATCCTTCACGTCAGTACCTGGATGCCAAGATCAGCACCTGGGTCGACTGGATGCACGAAACCGTAGACAAGACCTTGCAGGAAGACCATCAGGCATTGGAACGCCTGGGCAGTCTGCGCGAGGAAATGCAGGGCCTGGCCGCACGCGGTGGTACGCTGGACTGATCAATCGAGGGGAATGCGATGGGATGGCTGGCGGTCGGGATGGGAGCAGCGCTGGGCGCCTGGTTGCGCTGGCGCATCTCCGTGGTATGGAACGTGGACGGGCACTTCGTGCCGCTGGGCACGCTGGCGGCCAACTGGATCGGGGCCGGCGTGATCGGTTTTCTGGTCGCCTATTTCGAGCAGCATCCGGCATTGGCACCGGAATGGCGGCTGTTCGCCGTGACCGGCGTGCTTGGCGGGTTAACCACGTTTTCGACCTTCTCGGCCGAGTCCATGATCCTGCTGCAGCGGGGCGATTACCTGTGGGCCATCGGGCACTCGGGCCTGCATCTGCTGGGCTCTGTCGTGCTTTGCGTTGCCGGGTTTGCAAGCTATCGCGCTTTGGCTGGATGACTACGTTGAGCGACATGATGCAGATCAAAACAGACGGCACGATCATTGCTTGAAAATCGCAGGCGCTGGCCCAACTTTCATCTCATTGAAAAATTGGAGCGAACCATGCGTCTCGACAAACTCACCACCAAATTGCAGGAAGCGCTGGCCGACGCGCAATCCCAGGCAGTCGGCCACGACAATCAATATATCGAACCCGTTCACCTCATCCTGGCACTGCTGAACCAGGATGACGGCGGCGCGCGCTCGCTGCTGCAGCGCGCCGGCGTGAATGTGAACGGCCTTTCCACTGCCTTGCAGGCGGCCGTCAAGCGCCTGCCGCAGGTCTCCGGCAACGGCGGCGAGGTGCAGGTCGGCCGCGAGCTGGTAGCCCTGCTGAACCTGGCTGACAAGGAAGCGCAAAAGCACGGCGACCAGTTCGTCGCCAGCGAAATGGTGCTGCTGGGCCTGGCGGACGACAAGTCCGACGCCGGCCGTGCCGCCCGTGAAAACGGCCTCACCCGCAAGTCGCTGGAAGCGGCCATCAAGGCGGTGCGCGGGGGCGCTTCCGTGTCTTCGCAGCAGGACGAAGGCCAGCGTGAAGCCCTCAAAAAGTACACCCTGGACCTGACCGAGCGCGCCCGCGCCGGCAAGCTCGATCCGGTCATCGGCCGCGACGATGAAATCCGCCGCGCCATCCAGGTGCTGCAACGGCGCAGCAAGAACAATCCGGTGCTCATCGGCGAACCCGGCGTGGGCAAGACCGCCATTGTTGAGGGCCTGGCCCAGCGCATCGTCAACGGCGAAGTGCCGGACAGCCTCAAGTCCAAGCGTGTGCTGTCGCTGGACATGGCCGCATTGCTGGCTGGTGCCAAGTATCGCGGCGAATTCGAGGAACGCCTGAAGGCTGTCCTGAAGGAAATCGCCCAGGACGAAGGCCAGACCATCGTCTTCATCGATGAGCTGCACACCATGGTCGGCGCCGGCAAGGCCGAAGGCGCCATGGATGCCGGCAACATGCTCAAGCCGGCCCTGGCCCGCGGCGAACTGCACTGCGTGGGCGCCACCACCTTGGACGAATATCGCCAGTACATCGAGAAGGATGCCGCTCTGGAGCGCCGTTTCCAGAAGATCCTGGTGGATGAGCCCAGCGTGGAAGCCACCATCGCCATCCTGCGCGGTCTGCAGGAAAAGTATGAAGTGCACCACGGCGTGGACATCACCGACCCGGCCATCGTGGCGGCTGCCGAGCTGTCGCATCGCTACATCACCGATCGCTTCCTGCCGGACAAGGCCATCGACCTGATCGACGAAGCTGCTTCCAAGATCAAGATCGAGATCGACTCCAAGCCGGAAGTCATGGACAAGCTCGACCGTCGTCTGATCCAGCTGAAGATCGAACGTGAAGCCGTCAAGCGCGAGAAGGATGAAGCCTCGCAGAAGCGCCTGCAGCTGATCGAGGAAGAAATCGAGAAGCTGGAGCGCGAATACGCCGATCTGGAAGAAATCTGGAAGGCCGAGAAGTCGACTGCGCAGGGCGGCCAGCAGTTGAAGGAAGAAATCGAGAAGGTGCGCCTGCAGATGGAAGAGGCCACCCGCAAGAGCGACTGGCAGAAGGTCTCCGAGCTCAAGTACGGCAAGCTGGCCGAGCTGGAGGCCGCGCTGGAAGTGCAGAACAAGAAGGATGCAGCGGGCGTCAAGGCCGAGAAGCCCAAGCTGGTCCGCACCCAGGTCGGTGCCGAGGAAATCGCCGAGATCGTGGCGCGCGCCACCGGCATCCCGGTCTCGCGCATGATGCAAGGCGAGCGTGAGAAATTGCTGCACATGGAAGACGTGCTGCATGAACGTGTGGTCGGCCAGGACGAAGCCATCGTGGCCGTGTCCGACGCCATCCGCCGTTCGCGTGCCGGTTTGGGTGACCCCAGCAAGCCGTATGGTTCGTTCATGTTCCTGGGCCCGACCGGCGTGGGCAAGACCGAGCTGTGCAAGGCGCTGGCCTCGTATCTCTTCGATACCGAAGAAGCCATGATCCGCATCGACATGAGTGAATTCATGGAGAAGCACTCCGTGGCCCGCCTGATCGGCGCGCCGCCGGGCTATGTCGGCTACGAAGAGGGGGGCTATCTGACCGAAGCCGTGCGCCGCAAGCCCTACAGCGTGATCCTGCTGGATGAAATCGAAAAGGCGCACCCGGATGTCTTCAACGTCCTGCTGCAGGTACTCGACGATGGCCGCATGACCGATGGCCAGGGCCGTACCGTGGACTTCAAGAACACCGTGATCGTGATGACTTCCAACCTGGGTTCGCACAAGATCCAGAGCATGGAAGACAGCGATCCGGCCTTGGTGAAGCTGGCGGTGATGGCTGAGGTGCGCACGCACTTCCGCCCGGAATTCATCAACCGGGTGGACGAGATCGTGGTCTTCCACGCGCTGGACGCCAAGAACATCGGTGCCATCGCCAAGATCCAGCTGCGCATCCTGGAACAGCGCCTGGCCAAGCTGGAGATCGGCTTGCAGATCAGCGAGGCTGGTTTGCAGAAGATCGCCGAGGCCGGCTTCGATCCGGTCTACGGGGCGCGTCCGCTCAAGCGTGCCATCCAGCAGGAGATCGAAAACCCGCTGTCCAAGCAGATCCTGGCGGGCAAGTTCGGTCCCAAGGACCTGGTCCACGTGGAGGTGCAGAACGGCCAGCTGGCTTTCAGCAAGGGCTGAGGCCCCTGGTCTGCCCGGTCTTGCGGCCGGTCAGACCAGCTCCCTCATGAAAGTGAAGGTCCTGGTATTCAGGGCTGACAAGCGGCGGGACATGTGTTCATGTCCCGCCGTTTTTTCATGAATTTGCGCCAGCAAAAGCGCAAGCAAGGCGGCCTGGCTTGCACAGGTGTCCGTAAAAGTTGTAATACATTTACAATAATTGGCGAAATGGCACTTCTCCGCGCCCAGTGCGGCTCTTGGCGAGGTTGACGGGCGTGCTTTATTACGCCGCATCGCAAAAAAACCCTCCCCAAGCGAGGGGGAATGTGATATTTACTTCACTACAAGGGGGACGCGCCTGAACAGACAAGACCGGTGCGCCATCGATAAAAGGAGCAAGCCAGCGCGGCAATGGCCGGGCCGGTTTGCGATGCTGGCAGCAAGGAATTCATGGTCATATCCGTCATTTGGGGTCACGTCAGCAGCAGGGGCGTATGGGGGCGATTCTGAAGCGATCGTCCTTGCAGCGGCTGTTCATCTTGCCGTTCATCTTTTTGATGGTCTGCCTGATGCTGACCATCGGCTGGTTCCTGTACCGGGCGGGCGACGATGCCACCGAGGTGCTGGCGCGCAATGCCCTGACCGAAGTGATGGGCCGCGTCAGCCAGGCCATCACGCGCCAGACCATGGGGGCCCGCGAAACCCTCAACGTCATTGCGCCGCCGCCGGTGCCGCCGGCCGAGGCCGGGCAAGCACCGGCTGCGCTGCCTTTCCCCAAAAGCCGCAAGGAGCTGGAAGACCGGCTGTGGCTGGCCAATTCGCTCTTCGATGAGCCCAGCTACGTCTATTTCGGCGGTGCCGATGGCAGTTTCCTGGGAATCAAGCAGGAGCAGCCGCAGGTCTTCATGTACAGCGTGCGCGAGCCGGGACAGAAGAATTTCGTCTACTACCTGCGCGGTCCCGGGACCGAGATGAAACTGACCGCCGTACAGGACTACGAACCGCGCAAGCGGCCCTGGTACCTGCAGGCCGTGCAGCAGGGCCGGGAGACCTGGTCACCGGTCTATGTCGACTACCGCAACAAGGCCATCGTCGGCATCAACCTGTCCAAGCCGATCTTCGCCGAGGATGGCAGCCTGCTCGGTGTGGCCAACAGCAGCATCGGATTGCAGCAGCTGACCGATCTGCTGCGCCAGGTGCCTCTGAGTGCCCAAGGTGTGGCCTTCGTCACGGAGATGAAGGGGGACATGGTCGCCACCTCCCTCGATGAGCCCATCTACCAGGCCGGCGAGAACGGTGGCGAACCGCTGCGGCTCAATGCCGGACAGAGCAAGTCGCCGCTGGTGCGGCAGGCTTTCGAAGAAGTGCAGCGCTATCTGGGCACGCACCCGCCCGAGCCGGACAAGCTGATCCTGCTGGGATCGCGCAGCGAAGGCAGCAAGATCGAGGTGGCCTTTCGCCTCTACCGTGATCCCGCCGGACTGGCCTGGCTGTCCATCAGCGCGGCACCGCGCTCGGACTTCCTGGGGTCGGTCACCAGCGGCGTCTACCAGACACTGACGCTGGGCCTGATGGCGGTCTGCCTGACCTTCGTGATCGGTTTCCTGCTGCTGCGCTGGGTGCTGCGCGATATCCGCAAGCTGACGCTGGCGGCCAAGAGTATCGGCAACGGCAGCCCGTTCCCGGCCCTCAACATCGACCGCAATGACGAAATCGGCCAGCTCGCGCAAAGCTTCGTGGAGATGGAGCGCAACCTGCGCACCGACCGGCTTACCAATGTCCTCAATCGCGATTCGCTGATCGCGCAGATCGATTTCCGCCGACGCAACAGTTCGCAGGCCGTGCCGCTGCACTTTGCCTTGCTCTTCATCGATCTCGACCGGTTCAAGGCAGTCAATGATGAATACGGCCATGACGAGGGCGACAAGGTCCTCATTGCCATCGCCGAGCGCCTGCAGCACAGCCTGCGCCATGATGATTCGGTGGCGCGCTTCGGCGGCGACGAATTCGTGGTCTACCTGCATGGCGTGACCGAGATGGACGTGGCCCGCAGCATCGCCGACAAGATCCGGCACGCCGTCAACAAGCCCATCGCAGGGCGGGATGGCCAGGACTATACGGTCGATGCGTCGGTCGGCGTGTCGCTCTATCCGGACGACGGGCTGGATGTCGAAACCTTGCTGCGGGTCGCCGATTCACGTATGTTCGACCAGAAGCGCCTGCATCGCATCTTGTCAGTTTGATTTGCGTTCAGGTGTCCCCAGACCCACCATCGAACGCCCGGAGAATCCCATGACCCTTGCCAGCTTTGCCACCTGTGACCTGTGCGACGCCAACGAAGACAAGCTGAGCGCCGGCACGCTGCACGTGCTGCCGCCCATCTTTGCCTCTTTTGGCCGCAAGCAGGTCTTCGCCGGTCCGGCGCGTACGCTCAAGGTCTTCGAGGACAACGTGCTGGTGCGCAAGGCCCTGGAAACCCCGGGCAATGGCGACGTACTGGTGGTCGATGGCGGCGGCAGCCTGCGTTGCGCCCTGGTCGGCGGCAATCTGGCACAGCTGGCGCAGGACAATGGCTGGGCCGGCATCCTGGTCAATGGCTGCGTGCGCGATGCGGCTGAACTCAATGCCTGCGAGGTCGGCATCCGGGCGCTTGCTACCCATCCGCAGCGCAGCTTCCGCAAGGGGGCAGGGGATGCCGACATCAAGGTCGGCATTGCCGGCGTGGCGGTGTATCCGGGCGACTGGATCTATGCCGATGTGGATGGGGTGCTGGTGTCGCGTACCCGGCTTTGAGCGTTTTCCTTCACCTTCTGTTGCAAGCTTTCAAGCCCGCCGCGTGCGGGCTTTTGTTTGAGCCCGCAAAGCCGCTCAGTCGGGGGTTTTGCGCAGTACCCGGTCGATGGCCTCGGTCTGGCTGACAATTTCCTTCAAATCCTGATTCAGCAGGCTGGTCCGGCGGCGCAGGTTGTCCCAGCCCGACCAGGCGCTGGCCTCGGCCGGTACCGGTTCCGGCGTGACCGGGCCGATCAGTTCGATCTTGCCGGACAGGGCCTTGTCCTCGGCTGCGTCGGGTGACACTACCACGGCACCGCCACGCTTTCTTGGCTTGGGGGCCAGCAGGCGCTGTGCTTCGGCCAGGTGCTGGCTGGCTTCCAGATAGGTCTCCTCGATCAGCCTGGCCACTGCGCTTTGGGGCATGTTTTCCTGATGCCGCCGCAGCATCAGGCGCAGGGCAGCAATGTGGGCCGCCACCAGATAGTTCTGCACGATGAAGCGGTTCAGCTCGCGCACCGCGCGCTGCTTGGTGGCCGGTTCATCCATCATCCGTACCAGCGCCGAGATTAGCGCGGCCAGGCTGTCCATGAAGCCCTTGCGGCAAACCCGGTAGAAGAAATCATCCTTGACCTTGCCCTCCAGCAGATCGCGGCTGGCCGTCAGATAGCGCTGGCTGGACTTGAGCACGTTGCGCAGCAGTTTGGGCAGGTCGCGGTACTCCCAGGCTGGCAGCACGTAGCTGAAGACGGTGGCGATGACCACGCCGATGAGCGTATCGATGAGCCGCTCGCCGATCACGCCCTGGTGACCGGCCGGTACCAGCAGGTTGAGCAGCATCAGGATCTGCACCGAGGCCGCAATGGCCGTGTAGCGGTACTTGATGTAGGTGAAGGCGGGGGCCGCCACGCTGGCGGCGAACAGCACCGCCAACTGGCCCAGCGGATTGTGTACGAAGCGCAGGATCAGCATGGTGATCAGGCAGCCGATCACGGTGCCGATCAGGCGGTCCGCCATGCGCTGCTTGGTGGCGCTGAAATTGGGCTTGAGGATGATGACGATGGTCAGCACGATCCAGTAGCCGTGCGCCATGTAGGGCAGCAGCCCGGCAATCCACAGGCCGGTGGTCACGGCCAGCGCCACCCGGATGGCGAAGCGGAAGATCGGCGACTGCCAGCGCAGGTTCACCAGCAGCATGTTGAACTTGAATTTCTGCTGGGTCAGGAAGGGTGTCATGTCCGAACCCGGCAGAATGGGCAGCGGATCGACCGGGTTCTGCGTGGCCTGGTGGACCTGGCCGATGAATTCGATGATGTCGCGGATCTTGTTGTAGGTCACGCGCAGCAGCGTGAGCGCTTCCTGCGAGGCCTGGCGCGGACCGGGCTGTGCCAGTTCCTGCATCTCGAACTGCACCGCGCGCAGCTCGGCCTTGTAGTTCACGCTGGGTTCGGAGGCCTTCTTGCGGGTAATCGCATAGGCGATCGATTCGATGTCCTGGGCCGCCTTGGTGGCCAGGTCGCGCAGGAAGATCATCACGTCGGACTCGCCGAAGTGCTGGCGCAGGAGGGCATAGTCGGCGTGGGTAGAGAGCACCTGTTCATACAGTTCCAGCATCGACAGGTGCACCTGCACCAGCAGGCCATCCTGCTTGGTATGCAGGTCGCGCAGGATCAGGTCGCGCGAGGCCTGCTGCTTATCGGCCACCACGATCTGCTGGCGCACCAGCTGGTTGAACTGGCTGGCCAGGTCATGCTTGACGTCATAGAAGTCGGCCTTGATGCGCAGGTAGCGTGCCAGCTCGAACAGCGCCTCGGCCAGCACCTGCTGCTTGATGCGGCGGCGCAGGAACCACGATACCGTCATCGAATAAGCCAGATAGCCCAGCCCGCCGCCCAGGAACAGGCCCGCATGCAGGAAGGCGTCGGCAATGGGGACCTGGTTCTCCATCGACAGCGTCATCACCATGAGCGCAGCGAACTGCAGCGGCATGGTCTTCTTGCCGTAGACCACCATCATGCTGGCGAAGAAGCTCACCACTACCATCATCGCGCTCACCAGCCACGGCACCGGCGCACAGAGGCTGATGACCAGCATCACCACCGTACAGAGCAGCACCCCGGCCAGCATCTCGTTGAACTTGTGGCGCAGCGGGCTGGGCAGGTCCATCAGGCTGGTACAGAGGGCCCCCAGGAAGACCGTCATCGTGGTCGGCATGTCGGCGACGTTGAACACCAGCAGGGTCAGGCCGACTACCCCGATCGCGATCCGCACACCTGTATAGAAATAATGACTGAAGAGGAAGGTGCGAATGTCCAGGGCGTAATGCATGTAGACAGGGCGGCGTTGCATCACCGCTTTGGAATGAGTTAGGCGCTTATTCTCTGCCTTCTTTTGCAATTAGACAACCCGAGCGCCTTGGGTCGTGGAAGACAGTTTGACGAGTCGATAGATGAAGGAAAAAACGGATCTTCGGACGCCAGTGCGGCCTGGATCGGTCAAAAACGTCATCAACGATCGCGTTGATATGAACGATGAGCGTGCAAGAGGTTTCATCTCCGTGCTTTTTTTACGATACGAAATCGTCATTTCGTATG
This sequence comes from Herbaspirillum sp. Her4, assembly GCF_057961335.1. NCBI lineage: Bacteria > Pseudomonadati > Pseudomonadota > Betaproteobacteria > Burkholderiales > Oxalobacteraceae > Herbaspirillum > Herbaspirillum sp. Her4. The sequence goes on from NZ_CM176330.1 coordinate 3,493,699, forward strand.
GTGAAAAGTACGAGTGCGCTGCATCAAAATTCCTTTTCATTCTCCGGATTTTCGTTTCGTATCGCAAAATAGATCGCGTAAGTGTATGATTATATTGGTATAAAAATTTTACAGATATCTTATATAAGACATTGTTGCTCCGCTCCGCCAGGCCTACTATGAAGTCATGGAATCAACGATTTCATCCGGTTTCAAGCCACTTCATATTGACCAACAAGGAGATCCACATGAGCACACGTGAACAGCAAATCCAGGCCCTGGAACGCGACTGGGCAGAGAACCCCCGCTGGAAGGGCATCAAGCGCAACTACAGCGCCGCCGACGTGGTCCGCCTGCGCGGCTCGCTGCAAATCGAGCACACCCTGGCCAAGCGTGGTGCTGACAAGCTCTGGAACCTGGTCCACAATGAACCCTTCGTCAATGCCCTGGGCGCGCTGACCGGCAACCAGGCCATGCAGCAGGTGAAGGCCGGCCTGAAGGCGATCTACCTGTCCGGCTGGCAAGTTGCCGGCGACGCCAACCTGGCCGGTGAAATGTATCCCGACCAGTCGCTCTACCCGGCCAACTCGGTGCCGATGGTGGTCAAGCGCATCAACAACACCTTCGCCCGTGCCGACCAGATCCAGTGGTCCGAAGGCCGTGACGACATCGACTTCTTCGCGCCCATCGTGGCCGATGCCGAAGCCGGTTTCGGTGGCGTCCTGAATGCCTTCGAACTGATGAAGTCGATGATCGAAGCCGGTGCCGCCGGCGTTCACTTCGAAGACCAGCTGGCCTCGGTCAAGAAGTGCGGCCACATGGGTGGCAAGGTGCTGGTGCCGACCCGCGAAGCCTGTGAAAAGCTCAACGCCGCTCGCCTGGCTGCCGACGTCATGGGCACCAAGACCCTGGTGATCGCCCGTACCGATGCCGAAGCCGCCGACCTGCTGACTTCCGACGTGGATGCCAACGACAAGCCCTTCCTGTCGGGTGAGCGCACCGTGGAAGGCTTCTTCAAGACCCATCCGGGCATCGACCAGGCGATCTCGCGTGGCCTGGCCTACGCGGAGTATGCGGACATGGTCTGGTGCGAAACCGGCAAGCCCGACCTGGCCTTTGCCAAGACCTTCGCCGAAGCCATTCACGCCAAGTTCCCGGGCAAGCTGCTGGCCTACAACTGCTCGCCGTCCTTCAACTGGAAGAAGAACCTGGACGACGCCACCATCGCCAAGTTCCAGCGTGAACTGGGTGCCATGGGCTACAAGTTCCAGTTCATCACGCTGGCCGGTTTCCATGCGCTGAACTACTCGATGTTCAACCTGGCGCACGGCTATGCCCGCAACCAGATGTCGGCCTTCGTGGAACTGCAGGAAGCCGAATTCGCCGCCGCCTCCAAGGGCTTCACGGCGGTCAAGCACCAGCGCGAAGTCGGCACCGGCTACTTCGACGCCGTGACCCAGGCCATCCAGCAAGGCCAGTCGTCGACCACGGCCCTGCACGGTTCGACCGAAGATGAACAATTCTTCGACGACAAGGCCAAGAAGGCCGCCTGAGCCAGGACGATGCCGAAGTTTGAGTGAATGTGTGTGATGTAACGCCGGCCCGCATCCTTGCGCGGGCCGGCGGGGAGATCCCCGAACTTGATGCCGCACTCCACAAGAGTGCGGTTTTTTTTCGTCCGTCTCCCGGAAATCAGGCGGCCAGGATCAGGGACGATGCAGGCGGCCGTCGCGCAGTTCGAACACGGTCTGCCCCAGCGCTTCCACATCGGCCGGGTCATGGGTGATGAGCAGCATCGGCACCTGCAGACGGCTTTGCAACTCGGCCAGCTCGCTGCGCATGCGCTGGCGCAGCGACAGGTCCAGTGCGGAGAAGGGTTCATCCAGCAAGAGCATGTCGGGTTCGGCCACCAGCGCGCGCGCCAGCGCCACCCGCTGCCGCTGGCCGCCGGAAATCTGCGTCGGGCGGCTGTGGGCGATGGCGTCCAGTTCAAAGGCCTGCAACCACTGGCGCACGGCCGGATGCTCGGCGGGGCGGCGCAGGTTGATGCTGCCGCGTGCCAGACCAAAGGCGATGTTCTGCGCCACCGTCAGATGCGGGAAGAGGGCGTAATCCTGGAACAGGTAGGCGACGTTGCGGTCCTGCACCCGCACATCAATGCCTTGCGCGCTGTCGAAGAGCGTGCGGCCCTGGATGCGGATGTGGCCGCTGTCAGGGCGCATCAAACCGGCGATGGCCTTGAGGGTGAGGCTCTTGCCCGAACCCGAAGGGCCGTAGAGCACGATGCGCTGGCTGTCGGAGGCCAGGGTGATGTCGAGCGAAAAGACGCGATCGGCAGCGCGCAGCTCTTTCTGAAGGTGAAGGTCGACGCTCACGTGATCGTTCAGGTGTCAGATGGCAGGAGGGGAAAGTGAAGCAATCTTACCGGAGCGGCAGCTGCACGCGGTCCGGCATCAGGCGCCCGGCCACCATCAACAGCACGATGCAGGTGATCGAGGTCACCACGACCAGGAAGGTAGCGGCCCCATCGTCCCCCGCCTGCACGGCTTCGTAGATGGCCACCGACAGGGTTTGCGTGCGTCCCGGCAGGTTGCCGGCCACCATCAGGGTGGCACCGAATTCGCCAAGGGCGCGTGCAAAGGCCAGCAGCACCCCGGCCGTGATCCCGCCCGTGGCCAGGGGCAGGCTGACCCGGAAGAATACCCCGGTTTCAGAGACGCCCAACACGCGGGCGGCATCTTCCAGTTGATGATCCACGCTCTCGAAGGCCGCCCGCGCCGCCTTGAGCACCAGCGGAAAGGCCACCACGGTGGACGCCAGCACTGCCCCCTGCCAGGTGAAGACCAACTCGATGCCCAGGCTCTCCAGCCAGGCCCCGAAGGTGCCGCGCCGGCCGAACAGCACCAGCAGGTAATAGCCCAGCACGGTCGGCGGCAGTACCAGTGGCAGGGTCAGGATCGAATCGATGAAATCGCGCAGCGGCGAGCGCCAGCGCGAGAGTCCCCATGCGGCGGCCACGCCCAGCACCAGGTTGAGCAAGGTCGCCAGTCCCGCGACCTTGAGCGAGAGCAGCAGGGGAGTCCAGACCGGATGCATCAGGCGCGCCGTGTCAAGCGATCAGGGCTTCTGGAAGCCATAGCGCGCCAGCACCGCCTGCCCGCTGGCCGACAGTACGTGCGCCACAAACTGCGCGGCCAGTGCCGGCTGCCGGGTACCGGCAGTCACCGCGATGGGACAGGTGGCCGGGGTGGTGGAGGGGATGCGCAGGGCAACCTTGACCTTCTCCGGCATGACCGCCGCATCGGTGGCAAAGACGAAGCCGGCATCGACTTCGCCGCGTGCCACGTAATCCAGGCTGGTGCGCACGTTCTCGGCCATCACGCCCTTGGCCTGTACTTGCGCCCACAGTCCGGCCTGCTCCAGTGCGGCCTTGGTGTAGCGGCCAAAGGGGACTGAGGCAGGATTGCCCAGGGCGATGCGCTGGTAGCCCGCGCCGGTGAGGTCCGCCAGCGTCGCCGGTTGCACTCTGGCGTCATGCGGCACGATCACCACGATCTGGTTGGCGGCGAAATTCTTGCGGGTAGAGGAATCGACGGCTTTTTCGGCGGCGGCTTTATCCATGGCGGTCTGGTCAGCCGAGGCGAAGACATCGGCGGGGGCACCGCGCACGATCTGTTGCATGAGGATGTCAGAGGCGCCGAAGTTGGTAATGACCTTCACACCCGGATGCTGCTGTTCGAAGCTTTGGGCCAGTTCCTTGAAGGCATTGGTGAGGCTGGCGGCGGCCGACACCACCAGGTCGGTGGCCTGCGCGCTGGTAGTGGCCAATAGCAGCGTAGCGGCACAAGCCGCACCCAGAGCGGCTTTCAGGCGGGCGGTCTTTAGCATGGTGCAGTCCTTGCTCGTGACAAATGAAGAAAAGGGCAAAAAAGCAGAAGCCCGGCAGGTCGGCGAAATATACGCAAGGATATAACGAACGTCAATTGCGTGCAGCCGTCTGGCCGCAGCGGACTGCCCGCTAGTACAATCACGCGCATGACTGATTCCAAGACTCTACGAGTGCGCGTGATGCAGGGCGAGACGATAGCCTTCGGCCCGGGGAAGGCCGACCTGCTGCAGGCGATTGCACGGACCGGATCGATTTCCGGTGCGGCGCGCGAGATGGAGATGTCCTATCGCCGCGCTTGGCTGCTGGTGGAGGAGATGAACCGCTGCTTCGCCAGCCCGCTGGTGGCGACCGCCACGGGCGGCGCACGCGGGGGCGGGGCGGCCGTCACTGAGCTGGGGCAGGAAGTGCTGGCGCGCTATCGACGCATGCAGAAAAAGGCGGCGGCCAGTATCGCCGCCGATCTCAGGCATCTGCAGGGCTTGATGAGCGCCGTCCAGCCGGAGGGCGAAGACGACCATGCATGAGCTGTGGATCAAGTACCGGCTGCGCGTCCTCAATGCCTGCCGCGTTTCCGAAAATCATTCGATGCTGCTGTGGGGCGCGCTGGCCGGCTTCGTCGGGGCGCTGGCCACGATCGCCTTCCGTGAATGCATCGCGCTGCTGCAGATCTGGCTGACAGGGCATGATGGCAGCTTTGTCGATATCGCCAAGGGCTTGTCCTGGCCGGTGCGGGTGCTGCTGCCGACCTGCGGCGGCGTGATTGCCGGCCTGTTCCTGGTATGGGCCAAGCGCACCCCGGCCGGCAATGGCGGCGATTACATGGAAGCGGTGGCCATCGGCGATGGTGCCATTCCGGTGCGCAATACGCTCTTGCGCAGCATCTCTTCGCTGGCCTCGATTGCCTCGGGTGGCTCCATCGGCCGCGAGGGGCCGATGGTGCAGCTCTCGGCTCTGTGCGCCTCGCTGGTGGGAAAGTTTTCACACTTTCCTTCATCTCGCCTGCGGCTGCTGGTGGCCTGCGGGGCCGCAGCCGGCATTACCTCGGCCTATAACGCGCCGATTGCGGGCGCTTTCTTCATTACCGAGATTGTCCTCGGTTCGCTGGTGATGGAGAGCTTCGGCCCGGTGGTGGTGGCCTCGGTGGTGGCCAACATCACCATGCGTGAGCTGCCCGGCTATCGTGCCGCCTACGAGATGCCGTATTTCCCCGAGATCGGCGGCTGGGAAGTACTGCTGTTCCTGGTGCTGGGTGTGCTGGCCGGGATCCTGGCACCGCAGTTCCTGCGTGTGCTGGAACTGGGCAAGCAGGGTTTCGGCAAGCTCAAGTTGCCGTTGCCGGTGCGCCTGGGTGTGGGCGGGCTGCTGGTCGGGCTGATCTCCATCGAAGTGCCCGAGGTCTGGGGCAATGGCTACAGCCTGGTCAATTCGCTGCTGCATACCACCTGGCTGTGGCAGGCGGTGCTGATGGTGCTGGTCATCAAGGTGCTGGCCACCGCCATCACCGTCGGGTCGGGTGCGGTGGGCGGTATCTTCACGCCAACGCTGTTCGTCGGCGCGGCGGTGGGTTACCTGTTCGGCGATACCGCGCAGGCCTTGCTGCCGTTCCACATGTCGCAGCCCTTCGCCTACGCCATGGTGGGCATGGGGGCCTTCCTGGCGGCTGCGTCCTATGCGCCGCTGATGGCGATCCTGATGATTTTCGAGATGACCTTGAGCTATCAGGTGGTGCTGCCGCTGATGCTGTCCTGCGTGGTGGCCTATGTGGTGGCGCGCAGCACGGACGGGCGTTCCATGTACGAGATCACCCTCAAACGCCATCGCGACAACGAAGAGCGGCTGCGCCTGCGCGGCACCCACATGAGTGACCTGATCCGCCCGGCCGATACGGTGCTCAGCGAGACAGCCAGCCTGGAAGAGGTCAGCGCGCTGTTCCTCAGATACCCGGTCAAGTACGTCTACATCGTCGATGCCCATGAGCGCTACCTGGGCGTGGTGGCCTTGCAGGACATCACCTCCTGGCTGCTGGACAAGAAGGAACCTGCAGGCCGGGTCGCCCGGGACTTCCTGCGGCCGCACTTCCTGCATGAAGTCACGCCCGACATGTCCCTTGGCGAGGCGCTGCAGCTGTTCCTCGATCACCAGGGGGAGCGCCTGCCCGTCATCGCCAGCGCGGAAGACCCGCGCCTGTTGGGGGTGGTTTTCAAGACCTCGCTGCTGGATGCCTATTTCCGCCTGGATCGCGCCGGAAACTGAGGGCAGGGAAGGCGGGAGGCTCGCTTGTCGCCGCCGCTGGCAGCGCCGTTGTTTGTAACAATGGCGGAGCTGTCCGACAACTGCTCACTTATCCTTGATAAAATGCGAAACGTTCCACCTCAACGGTGGCCGTGGCGCGGAACTCGTTCGAGCCGATGCGTCACCCGATTTCAACCCCCATCCTAGAAGTGAATTTTCCATGCTGAGTTATCGCCACGCTTTCCACGCCGGCAACCACGCCGATGTCCTGAAGCACATGGTGATCATCCAGTTGATGCGCTATCTCGGGCAGAAAGACCCTGCCTACATGGTCATCGACACCCATGCCGGCGCAGGCGTCTATGCGTTGGATGGAGATTACGCCAGCAAGAACGCCGAATATGAAACCGGCATCGCCAAGCTGTGGGACCGCAAGGACCTGCCGGCGATGGTGAAGGAATACGTCGATCTGGTCAGGTCGCTCAATCCCAGCGGCAAGATGCGTTACTACCCCGGCTCTCCCTACTGCGCCGAAAAGACCATGCGCGAGCAGGATCGCCTGCGTCTGTTCGAAATGCACCCCAGCGAAGTGAAGGTGCTGGAAGACAATTTCCGCAAGCTCGAGGCCCACGCCGCCGCCCAGGGCCAGCGCCCGGCTGCACGCGGCAAGCGGGTGATGGTGTACCGGGGCGATGGTTTCCAGGGCCTCAAGGCCTTGCTGCCGCCGCCGTCGCGCCGCGGCCTGGTGCTGATCGATCCGCCCTATGAAGACAAGCGCGATTACACCCACGTGGCCCAGGTGCTGGCCGATGCGCTCACGCGTTTCCCGACCGGCACGTATGCGGTGTGGTATCCGGTCCTGCAGCGCAACGAATCGCGCCAGCTGCCTGAACGACTCAAGCGCCTGGGCGCCAAGAGCTGGCTCAACGTCACGCTGGCCATCCATGGCCCGGCGCCCGATGGTTTTGGTCTGCACAACAGCGGCATGTTCATCCTCAATCCGCCCTGGACGCTGGAAGCCCAGTTGAAGGAGGTCATGCCCTACCTGATCGAGGTGCTGGGCGTGGATGACACCGCGGAATACGTGCTCGAATCCGGCGAAAACTGAATCGCGTGAATGCGGGTTTGTGAATATTCGTGAGTTTTTTCGTTTGGAATAGTCGTGATGTCGCTGAAACAATGCCAAATCGGCATACAATAAGCGGATTGCTGTACGTCAAGATTGATCGCAACGCCAGGGGCCCGTAGAAAAACAACCATGTCAGACCAGTCCGCCGACCCAACCGCTTCGCCCCTTCCTGCGCACCAGGCCCTGGATTTCTTCCTGGCGCGCCAGCCCATCCTGAGCCGCGAGCAGGATCTGATCGGCTATGAACTGCTGTTTCGCAGCGCCGCATTCGGTCCGGCCAATGTGAAGGATGACGTCACGGCCACGGCGGCCGTGATTGCCCATGCTTCGGAGCTGGGGCTGTCCAACGTGATCGGCAATCTGCACGGCTTCATCAATGTCGATGCCGCCGTGCTGATGAGCGACTTCATCTATTTCCTGCCGGCCGACAAGGTGGTGCTGGAAATCCTCGAAACCGTGCGCGTCACGCCCGAACTGGTGACGCGGGTGCGTGAACTCGTGGCCGCCGGTTACGTATTCGCGCTGGACGATGTGGTGGCTGAGTCGCAGGAGATCGAAGAGCTGCTGCCGCTGGTGAAGATCATCAAGATCGACGTGATGGAAGTCGATCCCAGCAAGCTGCTCAAGCTGTCGGTGCATTTCAAGCGGGCGCAAAAGGAACTGCTGGCCGAGAAGGTCGAGAGCCTGCAGGTGTTCAATGACTGCATGACGTTTGGCTTCGATTATTTCCAGGGCTATTACTTCGCCAAGCCGATGATCCTCCAGGGCAAGAAGCTGGAAGCCTCGAAGATGATCATCATGCATCTGCTCACGCTCCTGGTGCGCAATGTCGACAACGCCGAGATCGTTCGTTACATCAAGCGCGACGTGGCCCTGTCGCTCACGCTGCTGCGGCTGGTCAACACGCCCGTCTACGGTTTCCAGAAGTTCATCGATTCGCTGGGCCAGGCGCTGATCGTGCTGGGCCGCCGCCAGCTCAAGCGCTGGCTGCAGATCCTCCTGTTTGCCAATACCGACAAGGATCGCGCCCATTCCATGTCGCCGCTGATGATTCTGGCGGCCACACGCGGCAAGATGCTGGAACTGATCACGGCCAAGATTCGCCCCGGCCGTCGCAAGATGTCGGAGATGGCCTTCACGGTCGGCATCATGTCGCTGGTGGATGCACTCTTCGGTATGAGCATGGAAACCGTGCTGCGCCAGATCACCGTCAGTACCGAGATCCGCGAAGCGCTGCTGCGCCGTACCGGTTTCTACGGCACTGTGCTGCGCCTGGTGGAGTGCACCGAACTGCGCGCACCCGACCAGGAGGAGATGCAGCGCCTGCTGGAAGAGCTGCAACTGTCGGCAGACGATTTCTTTGCCGCCGAAAAGCAGGCCTTCGAATGGGGCAACAGCATCGCCAACAACAACATCGGCCAACAGGCCACGATGCAGATGTCGCCGCCGCCGGAGGGCTACATCGATGACGACGATGACGATGACTGATTGCGCCGCTGCCGCATGAGCGGACGTGTCTTCATGAAGTAAGGGCTGCTTTAGCAGCCCTTTTCATTTTTGAAGTCAGCAAGATGAATCTATTTGCTCCGCATGCGGGCCACCAGCCGGCGCAGCAGCCGCAACAGGCGAGAGGACGGCGCACCGGGGCGTGTGACGATGCGGGCGGCCAGCTTGCGCTTGAACTCTCCAATGGCCGACTTGACCGCCTTGAGCAGACGCTGCACCTGCTGCCAGCCGGCCGTGGCCTGCAGTTGCGCGGTGAGCCGGGCTTTGATGTCCAGCAGCCGGGTGTGATAGCGCTGGAACCACTCCAGCGACAGCAGGCTACGCCGCGTGAGCGCATAGATGCGCGCTACCAGCGCCGTGCCCAGCACCTTGGCCGTGAGCACGATGATCACGCCCAGGGTAGGGTGGCCATGCGCGATGGACATCAGCGCCAGAATCTTCACCGGCAAGAGCAGCAGGGTTGGTGCCAGGAAAATCAGCAGCGCCGCGTAGGGCGAGAGCCGTTCCACCCAGCGCTGCAATTGCACCAGCCAGGGCCATTCGGGGATGCGTGCCAGCACCGCCTGGGTGGCATCCCACAGCCATTCTTCCAGCATGAGCAGCAGGGCTGCGGTGTAGATCAGCGGTGCCAGCAGCCGTCGACGCCAGCGGGGCGGCCGGCGCGGCGGCAAGGTCGGGTCAGTCATCCAGCGATCAGACGGCGCGCGCCTTGATGAGCGAGAGCCAGCGGTCGCCCCACTTCACGTCGCTCATGCAGGAGGCATAGCCGGTGACGGTGCGGGCGGCGCGTTCCAGCAGCTGGATGTCGGCCTCGTGCTGGCGTGCCACGTGCGGGTCTTCCAGGAACAGTACGCGGCGGCACTGGCGTTCCAGGATCAGTTCGGCGATCTGGGCGTCCCCGCCCAAGGGACCGGAGAGGAAGGGCTTGACCCAGTTGCGGCCAGCTTCGCCTTTCATCTTCACCGCCAGCTGGTTGAGCAGGCCGCCGGTGGTGCCGGTGGCACAGCGGAAGGCAAATTGGTCGAGTACCTCGAAATGCTTTTCGGCCAGCTCCAGCATGCGCGTTTTCATGGCGTCGTGGGCGATCAGGGCGATGCCTTCGTCCTTCAGATGGAAACGGTTGTCCAGGAAACTGTCGGGCGCGGCTCCGTTGGCCAGGGCTTCCAGCTCGAACCACTCCTGGGCACCGGCCAGGGTCGAGAGGAAGGGCTTGCCGTGGATCACGCACTGGCGCTTCAGGGCCACCGCTTCCGGGAAGGTGGACGAGGGGTCGACCGGATCGATCAGGTAGATCACCGCATCGAGGGTGCGGGCGGGATCGGGGTCCACGGTACGCGACACCAGCTTCATCAGGCCGCCGTGGCGACCATAGGGAAAACGCACCAGATGCTCGTAGCCAGGCAGAAGATTCATTTGTCCGATGGCATCGAGCGTGCGGCCGACCACGATCAGTTCGGGTTGCAGGCTTTCGATGCGATGGCGCGAACCGGTCAGCAGCTGGACCAGGGCGGAATCCGAAGCGTCCTGATGGGCGCGGTTGGCAATGAGACCGATGCGATAGCGGGGAGCGATGGAAGACATGGGCGCGAGCAGGCGAGTTGGAGAACCTGGCATGGACGGCATGCGCAGGCGCGAGTGCAGATTATCGCCGAGTGCGCCCCAAAGGGCGAGCCCGGCACGGTGCCCCGCGCATTAATCGCCGCAACTGTACCGTTGCAGGCGCTCGCATGCGGCTACAATAAGCGTCAACCTGCATACCAACCCCACTCCAGCATGAACAAGGCTTTTGTAAAAGAATCCGACGGTGCCGACGACGATGACGAAATCGCCTTGCCGGCCATCCCCGCCGGCAGCAAGAACTACATGACCCCGCAGGGGCATCAGCGCATCAAGGATGAACTGCTGCACCTGATCGATGAAGAGCGTCCGGAAGTGGTGCGCGTGGTGTCCTGGGCCGCCTCCAACGGCGACCGTTCCGAAAACGGCGACTACCTCTACGGCAAGAAGCGCCTGCGCGAGATCGACCGCCGCATCCGCTTTCTGACCAAGCGGCTGGACAATGCCGAGGTGGTCGATCCTTCCGTGCACCACGGCAGTGACCAGATCTTCTTCGGCGCGACCGTGACCTACGAAAACCAGCGCGGCGAAGAGCACACCGTCACCATCGTGGGCATCGATGAACTCGATCCCCTCAAGGGACTGATCAGCTGGATCTCGCCGGTGGCGCGGGCGCTGACCAAGGCCCGCGAGGGCGATGAAGTGGTGCTGCAGACACCGTCGGGGGTAGAGCAGCTGACCATCCTCGAAGTGACGTATCCGGCACCGCAGTAGCGCTCCTCCCTCTTTCTTGCTGACGGCGGCCCGGCGTGCAAATTGCATGCGGGCAGGCCGTCGCCGCGTGCGCCGCTTCCTGCGCCGGGCACCCCGAATTTCAATCTTCCACGAGAACCTTCATGTCCATCGTTTTTGCCAGCCTGAATCACCCGCAGCGCGTCGTCCTGGCGGCCGAGGTGCATTCGCGCCCCTTCCTGCAGCTCACGCGCTCGGAAACCCTGACGCATTTGGCCGTCTACGTACGCGAAGACGGCAACGGAGGCCGTCACGCCAGCGCCCAGCATGTCCTGCTGGACGAACTGTGCGCCCACTTCGGCGTGGTCGCGCCGGGCGGCGAGGCCAAGCACTTCTATCATGACTTCGGCCGCTTCCGCCTGAAGTGGGAGTGCCATACCGAGTTCGCCACTTACACCTTCGCCCAGGCGCACGAGGAAGAACTGGGCACCGACCACGCCTTTGCCCGCGCGCCGCTGGCGCATATTCCGCAGCAATGGCTGCTGGGTCTGAAGGGGAAGCTGATGGTGGCCGCGCACGTGGTGGTCGAGCCGGGCGTTGACGATACGGCTGCGACCGCGCGCCAGATGCAGCGCATCTTCGAAGGCAAGCTGATGAGTTCCAGCAAGGTCTTGCAAGGGGGCGAGATCTGGACCGATTTCCAGATCCAGTCGGATGGTTTTTCGCGCTTCGTGGTACGCGATATCGGCCTGCGCGAATTGCAGGGCGGACGCCTGGCGCAGCGCATTCTTGAAATCGAGACCTATCGCATGATGGCGCTGCTGGGCTTGCCGCATGCGCAGCAGTCCGGCCCTTTGCTCAATGAAATCGAAGGCGACCTGGCCGCGCTGACGGCAGCCATGGTGCAGTCCGAACAATCCACCAGCGGCACGCCGGAAGAGATGGCCGAGGATGAGCGCATCCTGCGCAAGATCACCGGACTGGCGGCGCGCATCGAAAAGCTGTCGCTGGAGAACAGCTATCGCTTCTCGGCCTCGCAAGCCTATTTCCGCCTGGTGCAGGCGCGTATCGAAGAATTGCGCGAGCAGCGCATCGAGGGTGTACCGACCATCGGCGAATTCATGGAGCGCCGCCTGGCCCCCGCCATGAATACCTGCCAGGCCATCGCCCGCCGCCAGGAAGCGCTGGCCGAGCGCATCGCCCATACCAACGACCTGTTGCGTACGCGGATCGGCATCGTGCAGGAGCGCCAGAACCGCCAGATCCTGGAATCCATGAATGCCCGCGCCGCCCAGCAACTGAAGCTGCAGCAGGCCGTGGAGGGCTTGTCGGTGGCGGCGATCTCGTATTACGTGATCGGTTTGCTGGGCTATGCCGGCAAGGCGGCCAAGGCGGCGGGCCTGCCCATCAATCCCGACCTGGCCACCGGCCTGGTGGTGCCGGTGGTAGCGGCCTGCGTCTGGCTGGGCTTGCGCCGCATGCACAAGGACCTGGGCAACCATTGACGGCGCGCCAAAGCAAACGGGGCGCACCACGTTGGCGGCGCACCCCGTTGCTGGGAATTGCTCTGGCGAGGATCAGGCAGTGGCGTTGATCTTGGCTTCTGCACCGGCCACGGCGGCCTTGGCAGCTTCTTCGCCCATGGACACACCCTCGGCGACCACCAGTTCCACGTCGGTGATGCCGATGAAGCCCAGTGCGCCCTTGAGGTACTTGCCCTGGAAGTCCAGTGCTTCCATCGGGCCTTCGGAATACTTGCCGCCGCGCGAGAGCATGATGACGGCCTTCTTGCCCTTGACCAGGCCGACCGGGCCGGTCTCGGTGTAGCTGAAGGTGCGGCCGGCGCGGAAGACGTGGTCGATCCAGGCCTTCAGGGTCGACGGCGGGGCGAAGTTGTACATCGGCACGCCGATGACGATGGTGTCGGCGGCCAGCAGTTCGTCCACCAGGGCGTCGGATTGCTTGATCACTTCAGCCTGTTCGGCGCTGCGCGCGTCGGCCGGGGTGAAATAGGCACCCAGCATCGATTCGCTCAGGTGCGGCAGGGCATTGGCCGCCAGGTCACGGTGCACCACCTTGCCGCCAGGGTTCTTGGCTTGCCATTGCTGGGCGAAGGAAGCGGTCAGCTGACGGGAGATGGAACCGCCGCTGCGGGCGCTGGAGTCGATGTGCAGAAGAGTGCTCATGGTGTGTCCTTTCGTTGTTCGGTGGGCAAGGCCTTCGGTGAACGCCTTGCATTGGGGTCAACGATACCCAGTTTTCATTTCTTCCAATAGATGCGAGAATCGCATTTCACTGATCCATTTTTGGTGGGAATCGAATATCGCCATGCTAGACCTCAACGACATCTGGCTTTTCGTCCATGTAGTGCGTGCCGGCAGCTTCGCCGCCGCCGGGCGCAAGCTGTCCATGCCGCCCAATACCATCAGCCGCCGCCTGCAGGCGCTGGAAGCGGCCATGGGGGTGCGGCTGCTGCAACGCTCGACGCGCCAGCTCAACATGACGGCGGCGGGGCGGGAATTCTTCGAGCGCTGCGCGCCGGGCCTGGAAGACATCGAGCACGCCAGCGCCAGTCTCACCCAAAGCCAGGGGGAACCGTCTGGCAGCCTGCGCGTGGCTGCCCCGGTGGACTTCTTCGACAATTTCTCCATCGAGTGGATGCATGAGTTCATGCATCTCTATCCCAAGGTGCAGTTGGAGTTCGTGCTCAATGACGGGCGCGCCGACCTGATCGCCGAGGGTATCGATCTGGCTTTCCGGGGTGGGGTGCTGCCCGACTCCAGCCTGGTGGCCAGGAAGCTGGTGCAGAGCCATATGGCCCTCATTGCCAGTCCGCGTTACCTGGAGCGCGCAGGCACGCCGCAGGCCCTGGCCGACCTGGTGGGCCATGCCTGCCTGGCGACGTCGCAGGCACCCCAGCATACGGTGTGGAAACTGGAAGGGCCGCACGGTCCGGAAAACGTGCGGGTGGTACCGCGCCTGTGCATCAACACCGCACAAGGGCAGTTGCGTGCGGCGCGGGCAGGATTGGGCATTGCGCTGCTGCCGACCATGCTGGCCTCTGAAGACCTGCGCAATGGCAGCCTGATCAACATCCTCCCGGATTACCAGCGCGACACCATGGGCTTCTATGCCGTGTACGTGCACCGGCGGCAATTGCCCAGTGCGGTCAGTGCGCTCATCGAATTCTTCGCCGACAAGCTGGAGCGCGGCATTGCCGACAAGGGCGCACAGGCCTGCCAGGAGCATCTGAAACGGGAGGCCGCTGTGCAACCGCTACCGCAGAAAGCGGCCTGAGTCCGTCTCAGAACTCCACCGCCTGTTCGGCCAGGGCATAGCGGCGGCAATGTTCCAGATAGGCGCGCTCATGGTTGGCCACCAGGTCGACCACGCTGCGCCACAGCCAGGACGGCACTTCCAGCGTCTTCGACCGTTGCCGCGCCAGTTCGGTGTACCACGCGCGGCAGGTTGCTTCATCCATCTGGCGCGCATGCGCCTGGCCAACGACGCGGGCCAGGTAGCGCGCCGCACGCAGCGCCTCTTCCTGGCTGACGTGATCGATTTCCAGCTTCAGGTCCTGCGGCAGCAGCTCGCGCACGAACACCGGGCGCTCCAGCAGGCGCGTGGCCAGCATGCGTGAACCCAGGTGTGGCGCAAGATGGCGTGCGCCGGTGACGACGCGTTCGGCGTTGTCGCGCGGCATACCGGCATCGCGGTAGCGGGGCGCGGCGGCGGTGACGGCTTCCTTGATATCGAAAAGGCACAGGTCGCTGCTTTCGCTGGCCTGTTCGTTCACATCCAGCAGCACGGCAAAGCGCAGCAGGCCCAGCGAGCTGCATCCCTTCATCCAGTAGGCGGTATCGAGCATCTTGATGGCAGCGTCGTCCTCGCGATGCCGCAAGGACGTCAGCAAGGCGCGCGCCGGTGCTGACTCCACCAGCGCGGTGATCTCTTTTGTTTCCTGTCGCGAGGCCGACCAGAAGCGTTTTCCAAGCGGGATATGCACGGTCTTGCCTTGCATGCGTTCATGCGCCAGTTCCTTCCAGGTGCGGCGATGTGCAGTCTTCAGGGCCACGCGCACGGACTTGGGCTTTTTGCCCAAGCGCAGGTCGTCACCGGGCCGGAAGGCAGATTCATATCCCTCCACCAGCACCTCCATCATCTTGGCCGTGATCACGCCCGGCAGGTCCGAACTGCGCGCGGCCATGGCCAACGACAGTGCCAGGCGGATCAGGTCGTGCGATGGGTTGCCGATGACGGTCTGGTCGAAGTCACGGATCTGGATGTCGATCTTGCCCTCGGCATTGGCCACCGGGCCCAGGTTGCCGATGTGGCAGTCACCACAGATCCAGATGGCCGGACCTTCGGGCAGGCTGCTGGCCTGGGTTTCATTGAGCCAGTTGTAGAAGCGCAGGGTGCTGCCGCGCACGTAAGCGTGGGCGGAGCGGGCCATTTTGAGGTTCTGGGCGGTTTTCAGGATGTCCTGGCGTGCAGAGGGACGAGGCGTCCTCGTAAGCAGTTTTTTTGGCATGGCGATTTATATTATTTATATTCATTTTTCTTTTGGGCGGATGAAGCCCAATGTTCAGTTTCCTCGCCTCTTCGCCGCTTGCCTATCAGAGAAGCGAGACTTGCCTTGTCAGACACCCGGCCATGCGCTGCCTGCACGCTGCCCGCAAAACGGATCCCGGAAAAGACAAACGCCCGCATCAGCGGGCGTTTGCAGAGGGGGGACAGGGCAGGATCAGCCGCGTTCGCGCAGGATACGTGCGACGCTGTCGATCTTGCGGATGCCACGCATCAGGCGCGCCAGGTGCACGCGATCCTCGATCTGGATGGTGAAGCGCAGGTACTTCATGGAGCCATTGCCGCCTTCGTCATCCATGGCCACCGAGACGATGTTGGCATCGGACTCGCCGATCTCGGCAGCGATGCGCGCCAGCGTGCCGCGCTCGTTGTGGATCAGAATGGTGATGCGGCAATCGAAGCGGCGATTGAGATCATGGCCCCAGACCAGGTCGATCCAGCGGTCCGGCTCCTTCTCGTGCAGGCGCTTAGCGGTCTCGCACTCCTGGGTATGCACGATCAGGGTCTGGTCCGGCTTCAAATAGCCGGTCAGGCGATCGCCCGGGATCGGCATACAGCAGGACGACAATTGCGCCGAGGCCCCTTCGCTGCCGGTGATGACCACCGGGTCCGGCTTGTTGGGCAGCATGTGGCCTTCCGGATCGAGCTGCGGCACGCTCACGCCGGTATCCATCATGGTCATGATGTGGCGTGCCACCAGCGGGGCCATGCGGGTGCCGATGCCGATCTCGGCATACAGGTCATCCATGGTCTTGGCGCTGGATTCGTTGAGCAGGCGCTCGACGATATGGGAAGGAAGTTCAGGTTCGATGCCCAACGTATGAAGAGCATTGCCCAACAAGCGGCGTCCGACGGCTTGCGACTCGACCTTGTTGGCCGTGCGCAGGCGGTGGCGGATGGCCGAACGGGCCTTGCCGGTGCGCACGTAGCCCAGCCAGTTGGGGCTGGGGCGCGAGGTCGGCGAGGTGATGATCTCGACGATGTCGCCGTTGTGCAGCTCCGAGCGCAGCGCGGCCGGCTCGTGGTTGATGATGGCTGAAGTGGTCTGGTCGCCGATGTCGGTGTGGATGCTGTAGGCGAAATCGAGCGCCGTGGCACCACGGGGCAGGGCGATGATCTTCGATTTGGGCGTGAAGACGTAGACCGAATCCGGGAACAGGTCGACCTTGACGTGCTCCAGGAACTCGGCTGAATCGCCAGTCTGCTTCTGGATGTCCAGCAGCGACTGCAGCCAGGCGTGGGTACGCTGCTGCAGGTCGGTGAGGCTGCCTTCGTCATCCTTGTAGAGCCAGTGGGCGGCCACGCCGGATTCGGCCACGCGGTGCATGTCGGTGGTGCGGATCTGGAACTCCACCGGGGTGCCGTAGGGGCCGATCAGGGTCGTGTGCAGCGACTGGTAGCCATTCAACTTGGGAATGGCAATGTAATCCTTGAACTTGCCCGGCATGGGCTTGAACAGGGAGTGCAGGGTGCCCAGCGCCACGTAGCAGTTGGCGAAGCTGTCCACCACCACGCGGAAGCCGTACACGTCCAGTACCTGCGAGAAGCTCAGGTGCTTGTTGCGCATCTTGCGATAGATGCCGTAGAGGGTCTTTTCGCGGCCATCGACCTGGGCCGGGATGCCGGCGGCGATCAGGGTGCTGGTGACCGATTCCATGATCTTGGTCACCACTTCGCGGCGGTTGCCGCGCGCGGCCTTGACGGCCTTGAGCAGGGTGCGATGGCGCAGCGGATGCAGGTGCGCGAAGGACAGCTCCTGCAGCTCGCGGTAGATGTTGTTGAGGCCCAGGCGGTGCGCGATGGGCACGTAGACTTCCATGGTCTCGCGCGAGATGCGGCGCTTCTTCTCGGGCGGCATGGAGCCCAGCGTGCGCATGTTGTGCAGGCGGTCGGCCAGCTTGACCAGAATCACCCGCACGTCGCGCGCCATGGCCAGCAGCATCTTGCGGAAGTTTTCCGCCTGCGCCTCGACCTGGCTCTGGAATTCGATCTTGTCCAGCTTGGAGAGGCCATCCACCAGTGAGGCCACGGACGCGCCGAAGCGCTCGATCAGCTCTTCCTTCTTGACGCCCTGGTCTTCCATGACATCGTGCAGGAAGGCCGCCATCATGGCCTGGGCGTCGAGCTTCCATTCGGCGCAGATCTCGGCCACTGCCAGCGGATGCGAGATGTAGGGCTCGCCGGACTTGCGCATCTGGCCCAGGTGCATCTCGTCGGCGAAGCGATAGGCTTCCTTGACCTTCTTCAGTTCGGAAGGGGTCAGGTACTCTTCGAGCTTGGGGATCAGATGCGCGAAAGTCGCCACGCCGCTGTGGGCGGCAGGGGCGACTTCGAGGGGAGTTGCGGTGCGGCCGGAACCGGCGGCACGTTTGGAGCTAGCAGCGGCTGATAAGGTGGAGTCGGTAGTGGTGAGGCTCATACTTGTCCGTTATCAGCTTCATGGACGGACCAGGATCAGGCCGGAACCTTCTTGAGCATCTCGATACCGACTTTGCCAGCGGCGATTTCGCGCAGGGCGGTCACGGTCGGCTTGTCCTTGGCTTCCACCTTCGGGGTGTGGCCTTGCAGCAGCTGGCGGGCACGGTAGGTGGCCGACAGGGTCAACTGGAAGCGGTTGGGGATCTGCTTGAGGCAATCTTCGATGGTAATGCGGGCCATGTGATACTCCTGAATGACGGTCTTGCTTGTGGATTGATGGGTCCGGCGCCGGGTTGCTGGTCTGGCTTGTGCGGCTTAGCTCGCGTGGATGCCCAGCTGGGTGAAGAGGTAGGCATTGCGGGCGGCTTGCTGCGGGAAGCGGCAGCGGGCGGCCTGGACGATTGCCGTCAGTTCGGACAAAGCGACGGCAAACTCTTGATTAATAATAACATATTCGAACTCCGGCGAGTGAGCGATTTCGCCGCCGGCGGCCAGGATGCGGCGCGTGATGACGTGTGGTTCGTCCTGTCCGCGCTTCTTCAGGCGCTCTTCCAGCGCGGCAATCGAAGGCGGCAGGATGAAGATGCCGATCGCATTGGTAAATTGTTTCTTCACCTGCTGCGCGCCTTGCCAGTCGATCTCCAGCAGCACGTCGGTACCATTGGCGATCTGGTCGGCAATCATCAGGCGCGAGGTGCCGTAATAGTTGCCATGCACTTCGGCCCACTCAAGGAATTCGCCCTCGGCTTGGCGCTTCAGGAAATCTTCCACGTCAGTGAAATAATATTCACGGCCATGTTCTTCGCCCGGACGCGGTGCGCGGGTGGTGTAGGAGATCGACAGCTTGATGGCCGGCTCCTGCTTGAGCAGGGCGTTGACCAGGGTCGATTTGCCGGCGCCGGACGGGGCAACCACCATGAAAAGGCTACCGGATGTGGGTTTTTGGACGGGCATGGGGTCCTCGCTGAAAAATGTCTTTTAACTAATCAATATCGGTCGGAATGGGGCTGTGCGGCTGGGGTCATTCCAGATTCTGCACCTGCTCGCGCATCTGGTCGATGAGCAGCTTCAGTTCCATGGAGGCATCGGCCAGTTCCTTGACGGCGGCCTTGGAGCCGACCGTGTTGGCCTCGCGGTTCAGTTCCTGCATCATGAAATCGAGGCGCTTGCCGACCTGGCCGCCCTTTTTGAGGATGTGGCGGGTTTCGCCCAGGTGGGCCGACAGGCGTGCCAGTTCCTCGGCGATATCGATGCGGATGCCGTAGAGGGTCACTTCCTGGCGGATGCGTTCCAGCGATTCCTCGCGGGTGGCCACGGGCGTTGCGCCATTCTGCGTCTGCAGGGCCAGGCCCAGAGCTTCGGTCATGCGTTCGGTGGCCTTCTGCTGGAATTGCTCGACCAGCTGCGGCACCAGCGGGGTGATGCGGGCCACGATGGCTTCCATCGCTTCCACCCGGGCCAGGATCACGGCCTGCAGGGCCGCACCTTCACGGGCGCGCGATTCGACGAAGGCGTCCAGGGTCTGCTGCATCGTGGCCAGGATGTCGGCTTGCAGGGTGTCCTGGCTGATCTCGGCTTCTTCCATCACGCCCGGCCAGCGCAGCAGTTCGTTGATCGACAGCGGCGCGGCATCAGGGAATTGCGCGCGCAGCTGGTCTTGCAGGCTGGCCAGCTGGCCTACCAGGGTGTGGTTCAGGGCCTGGCTGTTGCCACTGGCGACCTTGCGGCCGAAGGACAGGCGGCATTCCACCTTGCCGCGCACCAGGCGGCCCATGATGGCTTCGCGCAGCATCGGTTCGACCGCACGCAGGTCATCGTTGATGCGGAACTGCAGGTCGAGGAAGCGCGAATTGACGCTCTTCATTTCCAGGGTGACCGTGCCGGCAGTGGTTTCACGGGTGGTGACGGCATAGCCGGTCATGCTGTAGATGGTCAAGGTCGGGACTCCATAAAGCGGGCGGGCGGCGCAGCAGGGCGCGCCGGCGAATAAGGGTTGCGGGCGGGGCGGGCAGGGTGGCCAGAGAGGTAAATGGAGGATGCCGCGACGGCGGACATCGTGTTCCTTTACAATGCCGGACTTGAACGTTCCGGCACCGCCTGTGCGGCCTGCCCGGGTGCCACCCGGTCGGAGCCCGCATTTTAATGAAGTTTCGCGGCGCCGCGCTATCAAAAACATCAAACCGGCGGTTTTGGGGGCCAATTGGCCGCCCGCCATCCGCCCAGCCTCGCCCAGACCAAGACAAGGATCACCATGACAGCTTCCCATCGCCCCAGCGGCCGCAGCGTTTCGCAATTGCGCGACGTGCGCCTGACCCGCCAGTACACCAAGCACGCCGAAGGCTCGGTGCTGGTCGAGTTCGGGGACACCCGCGTGCTCTGCACCGCCTCCATCGAGGAAAAGGTCCCCGGCTTCCTGAAGGGCAAGGGCCAGGGTTGGCTCACCGCCGAATACGGCATGCTGCCGCGCTCCACACATACCCGCATGGACCGCGAAGCCGCCAAGGGCAAGCAATCCGGCCGTACCCAGGAAATCCAGCGCCTGATCGGCCGCGCCCTGCGCGCCGCCTTTGACCTGGAAGCCTTCGGCGAACGCACCCTGCAGCTGGACTGCGACGTGCTGCAAGCCGATGGCGGCACGCGCACCGCCGCCATCACCGGCGCCATGGTGGCCGCCTATGACGCCTTCAACGTGCTGAAGTCGCGCGGCCTGATCGAAACCATTCCGGTCAAGCAGTTCGTGGCCGCGATTTCGGTCGGCGTCTACCAGGGCGTCCCGGTGCTCGATCTGGATTACCTGGAAGACTCGGATTGCGATACCGACATGAACGTGGTCATGACCGATGGCGGCCATTTCGTCGAAGTGCAGGGCACCGCTGAAGGCGCCGCCTTCGACCGTGCCACCCTCAACAACCTGCTGGACCTGGCCCAGCAAGGCATCGCCACGCTCAACGGCTTGCAGAAGCAGGCCCTGGGCCTGTAATCCGCGGCCACGTCCCGGCGCAAATCGCCGTACAATGCCGCCTAGAAGCGATATGAACAAAAACGCCATGTGCCGCACCGACATGGCGTTTTTCATTGGGGCGCAGCGGCTGTCATGCCCATCCCGCGCGCCTCGCCAAGATCAGGACCAGACATGCAACCCAAGCAAAAGATCGTGATGGCGTCCAACAACGCCGGCAAACTGAAGGAATTCGCCAGTCTCCTGGGCGACATCGGACTGGACGTGCGCCCGCAAGGCGAATTCGACGTGCCCGAAGCGGAAGAACCCTTCGGCACCTTCGTCGAGAATGCCCTGACCAAGGCCCGCCACGCCGCCCGCCTGACCGGTCTGCCGGCCCTGGCCGATGATTCCGGTGTGTGCGTGAATGCCCTGGGCGGTGCGCCCGGAGTCTATTCCGCCCGCTACGCCGGCGAGCCCAAGTCTGACGCCAGCAACAACGCCAAGCTCATCGCCGATCTGGCAGCCCATGCCGACAAGTCCGCCTATTACTACTGCGTGCTGGTCTACGTGCGCCATGCCGACGATCCGCAACCGGTGATTGCCGATGGCGTATGGAAGGGCGAGATCATCGACCAGCCGCGCGGCCAGGGCGGCTTCGGCTATGACCCGTATTTCCTGCTGCCCTCCCTGGGCAAGACGGCCGCTGAACTGACGGCCGCCGAGAAGAATGCCGTCTCGCACCGTGGCCAGGCCTTGCGTGCCTTGGTCGAGAAGCTGGCATGATCCCCATCAAGCCGATCCCGGCCGATATCCCGCCTGGCCAGGCGGCCAGCGGCCCGGCTCAGGCCGCGCTGGCCTTCCTGAAGCCCGGCAGCCTGCAGCTGACGGCTTTGCCGCCGCTGTCGCTGTACGTGCATTTCCCGTGGTGCGTGCGCAAGTGCCCGTATTGCGACTTCAATTCCCATGAGGTCAAGGGCAGTTTCCCTGAAGAAGCTTATCTGGATGCCCTGCGCAGCGACCTGGAGCAGTCGCTGCCGCTGATCTGGGGCCGCAAGATCCATACGATCTTCATCGGTGGCGGCACGCCCAGCCTGCTGTCGGCCGCCGGTCTGGATCGCTTGCTGTCGGACCTGCGCACCTTGCTGCCCTTCGATGGCGACATCGAGATCACCATGGAAGCCAATCCGGGAACGTTTGAAGCCGACAAGTTCCGCTCCTACCGGGATAGCGGCATCAGCCGCCTGTCGATCGGTATCCAGAGCTTCAACGGCCAGCACCTGCATGCCCTGGGCCGCATCCATGATGGCGACCAGGCGCGCAAGGCGGTGGAGATCGCGCAGGCCAACTTCGACAATTTCAACCTCGACCTGATGTACGCGCTGCCGCAGCAGACGCTGGCAGAGGCCAAGTCCGACATCGAAACGGCCATCGCCTTCGCGCCGCCGCACCTGTCGCTGTATCACCTGACGCTGGAGCCCAACACGCTCTTCGCCAAGTATCCGCCGCCGGTGCCGGATGACGATGCCAGCGCCGACATGCAGGACATGATTGCCGAGCTGACCACGGCTGCCGGTTACGTCAACTATGAGGTCTCAGCCTATGCCCAGCCCAAGCGGCGCGCCCGCCACAACCTCAATTACTGGCAATTCGGGGACTACCTGGGCATCGGCGCGGGGGCGCATTCCAAGCTCTCGTTCCCGCACCGCATCGTGCGCCAGATGCGTTACAAGCATCCCCAGTCCTACCTGGAGCATGCCAAGGCCGGCACGCCTGTCCAGGAAGAAGCGGAAATCGGCCGCGATGCCCTGGGCTTCGAATTCATGCTCAACGCCTTGCGCCTGACGGAAGGATTCTCACCGAATCTCTTCGCCGAGCGGACCGGCATGAGCCTGAACCAGATCGAAAAATCACTGAATCTGGCCGAGCAAAAAGGCATGTTGTATCGCGATCACGCTTTGATCCGGCCGACCGATCTTGGGCGTCGTTTTCTCAATGATTTGCAGGAAATTTTCTTGTCAGAATAAACCCATGTTGCAAGGTGGCTTTTATCGGGTATATTTAGAAAAAATTTAATTTTAATTAAGTATTCTGCTGGGAAACTTGTTAATATTTTTTTAACATTGCAGAGCGTCTCAGCAAATAATGCGGCGCGCCACGATAAAAATATGGCTGTTCAGGATAAAAGCGTTCCATTTCCACTCGTGTTTTTGCAGCCCGTCGCGGACGTCCACCACGTCTGGACAGCGCTGTCCTTGCATATTTCACCTGCGGTCGAAGACGACAATGCCTTGCTGTCTCGCCTGTTCAATGAGTTCGATCTGCATGATGCACTGGGCGGACTGAGCTGCATCATCCCGGTGCGTGATCCTGCGGTCTTCGCGCCGGAATTCCGGCAAGAGATCCCGCAAGGGCAGCTCGCATTGCGCGTGCCGGTGGAGCATTGTGTGGACCCGGGCAAGATCGATGCGCTGGACTGGCTCTACAGCCGCGGCTTCGCCATCATCGCCGATGGCTTGCCGGCGCAGGGCGCGAGCGTTTTTCCCTTTGTCGAATCGATGGCGCTGGACGCCGGGGTGGGGCACCTGCCTGAAACCGGGTATTGGCTGCACCGCCTGCGTGGACCGCACTTGGCCGAGAACGTGGGCGATGCCGTTCAGTTTGATGCCTGCCGGGTGGAAGGTTTCCGCTGGTTCTCGGGCGACTATGCCTTGCATCCCGACAGCCGCCTGTCGCAAAAAAATTCCATTTCCCGTGCGCGCCTGCTGAAATTGCTGGAGCTGGTGGCACGCGACGCCGATGCCAATGAACTGGAATCCCTGCTGAAGCAGGACCCGGCCTTGTCCTATCAGCTCTTCAAGCTGGTCAGCTCGGCCGCCTTCGGTTTCTCGGCCCATATCACCAATTTCACCCAGGCCATCAACCTGCTGGGCCGCCGCCAGCTGCAGCGCTGGCTGCAGTTGCTGCTGTATGCACGCTTCCCCGGCGACGAGTCCGCCAATCCGCTGCTGCCGCGTGCCGCGGCGCGCGCGGCGATGATGGAATCGATGGCGCAGAAGGTGGACTGCACCCAGGAAGAACTGGACCGCGCCTTCATCACCGGCATGTTCTCGCTGCTGGATATTTTGCTGGGCATGCCGCTCAACGACATCATCGAGCCGCTCAAGCTGCCGGTGGATATCGTCAATGCGCTGGTGTACCGTACCGGCCGGCTGGGCAAACTGCTGAACGTGGTCGAGCGCTCCGAAGATGGCCGCATTCCGCTGCGTCATGTCGACCTTGATGCAGCCGGTCTCGATGCCGAGGTGTATTGCCGTTGTCTGATCCAGGCCTTCAATTGGGCCACGCGCGTCAGCACTGAGGCGTGATGACAATGATTTCCTCCGTGGGCACTGACGATCTGGCATGCTGTTCGGCACTGCTGGACGCCATGCAGAACCTGCAGGGCATGGCCTTGCACGCGGCACTCGGAGGGATTGCATCCGGTTTCCTCAAGCGTCCCGGTGGCCGCTATGTGGTCAGCCCGCCGCCGGAGTCGGCCAGCGGGCTGTGCCAGGTGGTGGAGCATGAGGGCGCGCGCTTCGGCCACTTCGTCTTTCCGGCGCTGACCCGCCCCTATACCGAACTGGAACGCACGCGTCTGGCGATGCTGGCGGCTTTCCTCGGCCGCCTGATGCAGCGCCGCGCCGAGACCGACAAGCGCGCCCGTTCGCTGGACCAGATCGAAGCCAAGCTGGAGCAGCAGGCGCAGATCCTCAATCAGATGCACGAGTCGGTCATCACCATGGACCCGGCCGGTTTCATCACCAGCTGGAACCGTGGGGCCGAGCAACTGTTCGGCTACAGCGCGCTGGAAGCCATCGGCCGCAACGTGCTGTTCCTCTACGAGAACGAAGAGGAAGAGGATTCGCTGCACGACTTGTTCCTGGAGCAGGGTGGCCGCGAGATGGAGGTGCGTCGCCGCAAGAAGTCCGGCGAGGTGTTCTGGGCCAGTCTGTCGCTGTCCGTGATGCGTGACCAGCACGGCCATCCGATTGGCCTGATCGGCTATCTCAACGACATCACCGAACGCAAGAACGCCGAAAAGCTGATCCATCATCTGGCCTACTACGATGCCCTGACCGGACTACCCAACCGCACCTTGCTCACCCGCACCGTGGATCAGGCGCTGACCGAAGCCCGGCATGAGAACATGCACGGCTGCGTGATGTTCATCGACCTGAACCGCTTCAAGCCCATCAACGACACGCTGGGCCACGTGGCCGGCGACATGTTGCTGGTGGAAGTGGCGATCCGCCTGCGCCGCGCCTTGCGCGAGCAGGATGTGGTGGCACGCCTGGGGGCGGATGAATTCGCGGTGGCGCTGTTCGACATCGACAAGGATTACCATCCCGGCTTTGTCGCCCAGAAGCTGCTGGCCGTGTTTGATGATCCGTTCTTCATCGACGGCCATGAGCTGCGCGTGGGGGCCAGCATTGGCGTGAGCATGTACCCGGAAGACGCGACCGATACCGAAACCCTGCTGCGCCTGGCTGACATCGCCATGTACCGGGCCAAGCAGGGTGGCGACAACAACGAAAACGGCTACGTCTATTACAGCGAAGAGATGAATCGCAACACGCTGGACTTGTTGCGCATCGAAACCGGTTTGCTGCACGCCTTCGAATACAACGAATTGCTGCTGTACTACCAGCCCAAGGTGGATATGAACACCTTGGCGATCACCGGTGGCGAGGCCCTGGTGCGCTGGCAGCATCCGGAGCGCGGATTGCTTTTGCCGGGTGAGTTCATCCCGATTGCTGAAGAAACAGGCTTGATTGTGCAGTTGAGCGATTGGGTGCTGGACGCAGTATGCCGCCAGGCGCGCTCGTGGAGGGATGCCGGCCTGGCTCCGATCCGCATCGCCCTGAACGTGACGGCGCGCGAATTCACCCGTTCGCTGCCGGACCGCGTGCGTGCGGCGCTGAACCGCCATTCGCTCAGTGGCGACTGGCTGGAGCTGGAAATCACCGAGAGCATGCTGATGCACAGCACCGATCGCGTCATTTCCATCATGGAAAAGATCTGCAGCCTGGGCATCACGATTTCGCTGGATGACTTCGGGACCGGCTATTCCAGTCTCTCGTACCTGAAGCGCTTCCCCATCAATACGCTCAAGATCGACCGTTCCTTCACCATGGGCATTCCGGACGATACCAATGACTGCGCCATCGCCAGCGCCATCATCGGCATTGCCAAGCAATTGCGCCACAAGGTTATCGCCGAAGGGGTGGAGACGCAGAAGCAATTCAACTTCCTGCGCGAAGCCGGTTGCAATGAATTGCAGGGCTATATCTTCTCGCGCCCGATTCCGGCGGTGGATTTCCACGCCATGCTGCTGGAGGGGCGCAAGCTCAACTTTGTGCCGGAAATGCCGGCTTCCGCTGAAGACCTTCCTGATCAATAAGGCTGGCAGCCGGTGCGTGGTGTTGCGCTGCCCGGCAACTGGCTGCTTCTCTTCCAGATTCCCCTGTTGTCCTGCGCCGGATGCGGTCCTATGCTGAAGGCCGTGTTGCGAGAGATTTAATCCCTTCGGGCATTCTCTCGAAGTTTTTCGGTCTGATGGGAGAATATTGTCCAGATATCATCAGCAATTTTTCAGGTTTTCGGCGTACTGCCGTGTCAGTGCCTATTCTTCACCTTTCAACCAACGAAGGAGAACGATCATGAAACGACGTATTGCACAGCTGGCCTTGCTGGCCTGCGCATCTGCGGCTTCGGCTGCCATGGCTGCCGAAGCGCCGCTCAAGGTGGCGCTGAACCTGGTCAACGCGCAAGGGGTGGCGTCCCCGGCGGGCGAGGTGACCATCAGCGAGACGCCTTATGGGCTGCTGTTCCAGCCGGCCTTGTCGGGCTTGCCGGCGGGCGTGCATGGTTTCCATGTGCACCAGAATGCTTCCTGCGCGCCGCTGGAGAAGGATGGAAAGATGGAGCCGGCGCTGGCCGCCGGTGGGCATTGGGATCCGCAAAAGACTGGCAAGCATGAAGGTCCCTATGGCGAAGGTCATCTGGGCGACTTGCCGGCCTTGTATGTCACGGCCGATGGCAAGGCAGAGAACCCGGTCCTGGCCCCGCGCCTGAAGACGCTGGCCGAAGTGCGCGGACATGCGCTGATGGTGCATGTGGGCGGGGATAATCACTCGGATCATCCGGCTCCGCTGGGTGGTGGGGGTGTGCGACTGGCGTGCGGGGTGATTCAGTAAGCGTTCGTCCTGACATGCCATCAGGATGTGGATCAGGAAGTGCGTTCTAGCGGGCGCACTTCCTGTTCGATCCGCGCGCCGTGGTCACGCTGCTTGACCTTCAGATGGAGGGGTATTTGCCGGTTCAGTCAGGACCCAATCAGCAGCGAGAATTAAAGTTGCCCTGAACGAGTCGGTGCAAGCGGGGATTTTTTGAGTAAGAGATAAAGCCGGAAGGGGAAATGAAAAACGGGTCCATCAGGACCCGTTTTTCATTTGAAGCTTTGGCGGAGACGGAGGGATTCGAACCCTCGATACAGGTTTAAGCCCGTATGCTTCCTTAGCAGGGAAGTGCCTTCGACCACTCGGCCACGTCTCCACACTGAAGGCTGTTATCGCATTGCTGCGTTGCCTCAGCGAAGACCGAGATAATATCTTCTCATTTGCATCCGGTCAACAGTGGTCTTGCAAAAAATCACTGTTTTTTCACCGGTGCGGTCTTCGCTTTGCGCGGTGCGTGATTTACTTGGCGCTGTCCAGGTCAAAGGCCTTGTGCAGGGCGCGCACGGCCAGTTCCATGTACTTCTCGTCGATCAGCACCGAGATCTTGATTTCCGAGGTGGAGATCATCTGGATGTTCACGCCTTCTTCCGACAGCGTGCGGAACATCTGCGAAGCGATGCCGACGTGGCTGCGCATGCCCACGCCGACCACCGAGACCTTGGAGACCTTGGTGTCGCCATTGATGGCGGCTGCACCGATGTGTGCCTTGACGCTGCTGTTGAGTACTTCCACAGCCTTGGCATATTCGGCGCGCGGCACGGTGAAGGTGAAGTCGGTCTTGCCTTCCACCGACTGGTTCTGGATGATCATGTCCACTTCGATGTTGGCGTCGGCCACCGGGCCCAGGATCTGGTAGGCGATGCCCGGACGGTCGGGTACGCCCAGCACGGTAATCTTGGCTTCGTCGCGGCTGAAGGCGATGCCGGTGATGGTTGCTTGTTCCATGTTCTTGTCTTCCTCAAACGAAATCAGGGTGCCGGAGGCGGCTTCTTCGGCCAGCGGCGTGAGCGGGTCGGTCAGCGACGACAGCACGCGGGTCGGCATCTTGTAGTTGCCGGCGAATTCCACGGAGCGGATCTGCAGGACCTTGGAACCCAGGGACGCCATTTCCAGCATCTCCTCGAAGGTCACGGTCTTCAGGCGCCGGGCATCGCTCACCACGCGCGGGTCGGTGGTGTAGACACCATCCACGTCGGTGTAGATCAGGCATTCCGCCGCCTTGATGGCAGCGGCCACGGCCACGGCCGAGGTGTCCGAGCCGCCACGGCCCAGGGTGGTGATGTTGCCGTCGGCGTCCACGCCCTGGAACCCGGTGATCATGACGATCTTGCCAGCGTTCAGATCCTTGCGGACCTTGGCGTCATCGATGGAGCGGATGCGCGCCTTGGTGAAGGCCGAGTCGGTCTTGATGGGGACTTGCCAGCCGGCGTAGGAGACGGCTTGCTTGCCCAGCGCCTGCAGGGCGATGGCCAGCAGCGCCACCGAGACCTGTTCGCCGGTCGAGGCCAGCATGTCCAGTTCGCGGCCGTCGGGCTGGGCCATGATTTCCTTGGCCATGCCCAGCAGGCGGTTGGTTTCACCAGACATCGCCGAAGGCACGACAACGATCTGATGGCCGGCGTCGTGCCATTTGGCAACGCGCTTTGCGACATTCTGGATGCGCTCGATTGAGCCCATCGAGGTGCCGCCGTATTTGTGAACGTATAAAGCCATAGGGGATAAAAAATGGTGGCCCGACTTTGACAAGAAAACCCTGAGCCAGGCGGGAAGGAACAAACCCTTGACTTTACATGCGGTGCGCCAAAATCTCAAGGAAAAGCTCGGTTTGACAAGGTTTTCCGGGGATGTTTGCATGTCGCATCGCAGCAAAAAAGCGCATTGAATGCATCAGTCATGCACGATCTGGCCGGCTCATGCGGTGAGAATGCACGTCACTTGCGGCCAGGGCGCGATCAGTGAAAAAAGAAGGGGAGCCAAACGTGGGGAGGAGGGAGGCTGGTGCACCAGCTGTCATGCGCCCGGCAAGACGTGGCGGCATGGCAGGTGGTGCTGCGGTACGGGGACTGCGGTACTGCGGGTAGTGCGTTGCTGCGGTATAGCTTCATCCTGGCACGGTGGTTCGGACGCAGGCGGTCGGCATTCGTTCGCGTTCATTCACGTTCAACGCGGGGCATGCGCCGGTGCGGAACACTGCCGTGGCGGAATCGGTCCATCCGGACATCGGATGCGGATCGGTTCCGATCAAGCGCCGCTATACAGGCTTTGTGCTGCGCTGTTGGCTTGTTGCGCCTGGTTGGCGACATCCTGGCGGCTCAGTTGCGAGGGGGCTTGGCGGATGATGGGATATTCATTGCGCGTGGCGATCTCGTGATTGGCTTGAGCGCGTTGCAGTTCGGCCTTGACGTCAGCACGGGTCTGGGTCGAGTGGAACGGGGTTTCCGGCGGATACGGAGCTTCAGCCATGGCGGCACCAGCAGCGGCGAGCAGGGAGGCGGCAACGATGATGTTCTTGATGTTCATGATAATGTCCTCTGTTTGGGTAAGTGGGGGTTGCTCTTCTCCAGGGCCGGCGAGTCGCGGGAGTGATCCATGCTCTCCTTGTGGGAAAGCCCACTCGTGGGCGACCTGGTGGAGCCGGTCAGCGCGATCTTTGTTGCTTTGTTGCGTTGCGCTAACCGATGAATGAAGTGTAAATATTGCGAAGACGAAGAAAAATAGGTTTAATCGGAATTGACTATTTCTCTTTGTGGAACAATCAGGGACTTGAAAAATGGATCGTCTGCAATCAATGCGGGTGTTTGCAAAGGTGGTGGAGCAGGGCAGTTTCGTGCGTGCCGCCGAGTTGCTGGACATTTCCAATGCGGTGGCAACCCGTTTCATCGCCGATCTGGAGGCACACCTGGGGACCCGCCTGCTCAATCGCTCGACCCGCCGCCTCTCGCTTACGGAGGCCGGGCAGGCCTATCTGGAGCGGGTTCACATGATCCTCGCCGAGGTCGATGATGCCGAAGCGCTGGTATCCATGGAAACCAAACGTCCGGCCGGGACGCTGGCGATTTATTCCAATGCCGGTTTCGGCCAGTCGCAACTGGGCGAGATGCTGGCTGCCTATGCCGGGATCTATCCTGACGTGGGGCTGGACGTCTATCTTTCCGACCGCTCCATCGACCTGGTGGAGGAAGGCATCGATATCGGATTCTTCAGCAGCATGCAAAAGTTTGATGCCAGCATGATCGTGCGACAGCTGGGTGTAGCCAAGGTGATCCTTTGTGCTTCACCTGCCTACCTGGAGCGCGCCGGAGCGCCCGCACAGCCCGAAGACCTGTCGCGCCACAGCTGCCTGAACTTCTCGCATGAATATTTGCGCCATCACTGGCATGTCAATACTGAGGCCGGCGTGATGGATGTGCCCATCGTCAGCAAGGTGGTCTCCAACAGCGGCGTGCTTTTGCGTGACCTGGCACTGGCTGGCATGGGTATCGTGCTGCGGCCCTCCTACTCGCTGGGCGATGACCTGCGTTGCGGCAAGCTGGTACAGGTGCTGCCCGGCTTTGACATGGGGCAGGTGGTGATTTCGATGGTGTATCCGAGCCGCCGGCTGCTGTCGGCCAAGGTGCGCAGCTTTGCCGATTTCATCAGTGCGCGCTTCCCGCACCCGGAAACCGATCCCTGGCTGACCTGAATTACGCAACCAGAAGCGACGCGCGTTGAGGGAAACTTCAGCCGATCACATCAGCCAGCTTGTCCAGCAGGCTGCAATCTTCCTGCCAGGTGCGGCGCTCGGCGGAACTGGCGGCTTCACGTTGCAGGTCGGCGTCGCTCTTGTCGACCTGGGCCAGCAGGATGCGCTCGGCCAGGCGGGTGTCCGGTTCCATGGGGCCGAAGAAGGTGACCGTGGCACCGCGCTCGATCAGGAGGGTAGGGAAGTTGTCGATGTCGAGATCGCCGACCAGGTCGGCCTGGTCCTCGATATCGATCCACACGAAGTGATGCTGCGGATAGCGGGCCGCCCAGGCCTGGAAGGCGGCTTCATATTCACGGCAGCTGCCGCACCAGTTCGCGCACAGGCAGGCCACGACCCAGGTGTCGTTGCGAAGCGCCTCGGCGAGCGGGCGGCGGTTGGTTTGGTCTAATTTCTGGTAGGACATGGCACGCTTATTTTACCCCCTTCGGCGCGAAGGGTTTTGCGCTGCCGCACAAAGGCTCACCTTAGATGCGAACGCACCGAACAATTGCGCGCCGCACGGTAAAATAGCGGGATGTCCACGATTCTTGCCATTGAAACCTCCACCGAGCTGGCCTCGGCGGCCTTGCTCTACCAGGGCGAACTGATTGCGCGCCAGTCTGCTGGTACCCAGACGCACTCGGACGCCATCCTTCCCATGATCCAACAATTGCTGGCCGATGCCGGCCTGGCGCTGTCGCAATGCGATGCGCTGGCCTTTGGCGTGGGCCCCGGCTCCTTCACCGGCGTGCGCACGGCGTGCGGCGTGGTGCAGGGGCTGGCCTTTGGCTGTGACCGTCCGGTGGTCCCCGTGGTGACTCTGGAAGCGGCGGCCCAAGCCTGCCGTGATGAAAATCCGCAGGCCAGCGATGTGCTGGCCATCCTCGATGCCCGCATGGGTGAAGTCTATTGGGCGCGCTACCGCGCCCGTACCGATGGCGGTTGGGAGACGCTTGCCGAACCGGCCCTGTCGTCTGCCGCTCAGGTACCGGTCGAAGGCCGCCCCCATGCCTGCGGCAATGGTTTGTCGGTGTATGCCGAGCATTTCAGCGCCAACTTCTGCACGGCCGCCTTCGCCAGTGTGCAGCCACAGGCGATGCCCCATGCGCGCCAGGTGGCGACGCTGGGACAGGTGCATTTCAGCGCCGGCCTGGCCTTGTCGGCACAGCAGGCGCAGCCGCTCTATCTGCGTAACAAGGTGGCCCTGACCACGGCCGAGCGCGAAGTGCGCGATGCGGCCAAGGGTGTGGCATGAGCGAGCAACTGGCCGTGCCGCTGCCTGTCTCGCATCCGCGTTACGGGCGGCTGCAATTTGCGGCCATGGGCGCGAGTGACCTGGATGCGGTGGTCAGGATCGAAGAGGCCGTCTACTCCCATCCCTGGACGCGCGGCAATTTTCAGGATTCGCTCTACAGCGGCTACCAGGCGCAGACCCTGCGGGATGCCCACGGCGAATTGCTGGGCTACTTCCTGGTGATGCTGGCCGTGGATGAAGCCCATCTGCTCAATATCAGCGTGGCCGCCCTGCATCAGCATCAGGGCCTGGGCCGCATGCTGCTGGACCAGGCGACCGGGCTGGCACGCCAGCACCACATGCGGACCATGTTGCTGGAGGTACGTGAGTCCAACGTGCATGCCGCCAAGGTCTATCGCCAGTACGGCTTTACTGAAATCGGGCGGCGCAAGAATTACTATCCCGCCGCCAACCAGACCCGAGAAGGGGCTATCGTCATGAGTCTGCCCTTATGAATGAAGAATTGAAACAAGATCCGGGCTTCGGCTCCTCCCTGGCCCTGCTGGATGCGCTGGGCATTGGCCCGGTCTGGGTGCGGCGTGAGCTGGCGGTGGAAGAGGTGCAGGCCGCGCAGGCGGAAGTACCTGCTCAGGAAACGGCCGCGGCCGTGCCCGCTGCCCCTGTCGACGCGCCCAAGGTCATCGCGCCTGAACCCGTCGTGGCTCAATCCAGGCCGCCCGTCGCTGCTCCGGTGGTGCAACCGTCCACGCCTGCTGCTCGTCCGGCTCCCGCCGCCCCCGCTCGTCCGCGTGCGCCGGTCGATGAAGACGGCGGCCCGCCTTCCTGGCTGGACGAGATGGACTTCGGTACTGCGCTGGAACCGATGCTGATCCCGGACGGCGACGACGAGGAAGACGCCCCGGCCGTTGACCCCATGATTGCCCGCATCAAGGCCATGGACTGGCCGCAGCTCAAGCAGCAGGTTGCTGAGTGCCGCCGCTGCGGACTGTGCGAAGGCCGCAAGAATACCGTCTTCGGCGTAGGCGATGAAAAGGCCAAGTGGCTCTTCATCGGCGAAGGCCCGGGCCGCAACGAGGATCAGCAGGGCGAACCCTTCGTCGGTCCTGCCGGCAAGCTGCTGGACAACATGCTGCTCTCCATGGGCGTCAAGCGCGGTGAGAATGCCTACATCGCCAACATCGTCAAATGCCGTCCCACCGACGACAACGGCCGCGACCGTCCGCCCTCGCCGCAGGAAGTGGCCTCCTGCCTGCCTTACCTGCAGCGCCAGATCGAACTGATCCAGCCTACCGTGCTGGTAGCGCTGGGGAAGACGGCGGCCATTTCGCTGCTGGGCATGGATCCGGCCACGCCGGTTTCGCGTCTGCGCGGCACGGTGCATCGCTATCAGGACCTGCCGCTGGTGGTGACCTACCACCCGGCCTATCTGCTGCGCACGCTCACCGACAAGAGCAAGGCCTGGGCCGACCTGTGCCTGGCCATGAGCACTTACGCTGCGCAAGCCCGCTGAAGCGATGCCCAGCATGGACCTGAGCTCGCATCAGGCGCGTTTCCACCAGCGCTGGCCCGATCTGCGGGATCCGCATGTGCGCGCACTGGCCTGGCTGTTGTATGCGCCCGATCTGCTGGCGCCGGAGGCCGTCTGCTGGGAGGGCCGGGTCGCCACGCTGGGCCAGCTGTCACCCGAGGTGGCCGGCTGGCTGCACGACCTGCAATACGATCCGGCCATGAATGCCGCCTTGCACGCCCACCTGGCGCAACAGCCATCAGGACGCCTGGGCCGGTACGCCGAAAAGCTGCTCGGTTTCTATCTGCGCCAGCAGGACTGCCTGGTCGCCGCCAATTTGCAGGTCCGCAATCAGGGACCGACGCGAGAAACACTCGGCGAATTCGATTTCCTGATTCGTTCCCCCGAGGCGGAGAACGACGGCGGCGTCGTGCATTGGGAGTTCGCCACCAAGTTCTATCTCTTGCAGGCGCGGGAGCTGGCCGCCACGGCGCAGGCGGATGCCTTCGTCGGTCCCAACCTGGCCGATTCGCTGGGCCGCAAGATGCGCAAGATCATGCAGCAGCAACTGAAGCTTTCCGAACATCCGGCCGCCCAGGCGGTACTGCCGGCTCCTGTGGTAGCGGCGCGCGCCCTGGTCAAGGGATGGCTGTTCTACCCGCTGGATGCGGCGCTGAGCTTGCCGCCCACCATGGGCATTGCTGCCGATCATTGCCGGGGATTCTGGTGTGATGCGGCCTCGCTACCACGTATTGAGGAAGAGACGATGTGCTATGCCGTCCTGCCGCGACTGTCCTGGCTGGCACCGGCGCGCCTTCCAGCCGGGCAGGGCATGACCCTGGCACAGCTGCGGAGCACCTTGGAAGACATGTTCAGTGCCGACGACAGTCCGGTCATGGTGGCGCAATGCCGCCTGCAGGAGGGCACCGAACCGGAATGGCTGGAAGTGATGCGCGGCTTCGTCGTGCCGCCGCAGTGGGAAGCGCGTGCCGCCGCAACGGTGCAGCACGCCATCGTGCCGGTCTGAACCGCCGGTCCAGACCTTCAATCCATCGTGAAATCAGTGGTGGGGATGCTTGTCCTCGCCGATCAGCGCCAGCGAGTCATGCTCGCGCTGGTTGGCGGCATGGCGGCGCATGATGAGATACATGATGCCGGCCACGAAGGAGCCGAAGATGATGATGACGGTATTCACATCCAGGTTCATGCGCACCATGAAGGCATACAGCACCAGCATGGTCAGCACCGAGAGGTTCTCGTTGAAGTTCTGGACGGCAATCGAATGGCCTGCGCTCATGAGCACGTGGCCACGGTGCTGCAGCAGGGCGTTCATCGGCACCACGAAGTAGCCCGACAGCGCGCCCACGATCACCAGCAGGGGATAGGCCACCCACACCGAGGTGGTGGTGGTCATCAGCATCACCACGATGCCCATGATGATGCCCAGCGGCATGACGGTCAGCGATTTCTTGAGCGGCACGAAGCGGGCGGCGGCCACTGCACCCAGGGCAACACCCACGGCGACGATACCCTGCAGGATGGCGGCCTTGTCCAGCGGCATGTGCAGCGACTTTTCCGCCCATTTCAGAACGATGAACTGCAATGTCGCCCCGGCGCCCCAGAAGAGCGTGGTCACGGCCAGCGAGATCTGGCCCAGCTTGTCCTTCCACAGGGTGGTGAAGCAGCCGGCGAAATCGACGATGAGGCGGATGGGATTGCGTTCCTGGTGCTCGTAGCGGGCACCGGTATCAGGAATGTAGAAGTTGAAGAGG
This sequence comes from Herbaspirillum sp. Her4, assembly GCF_057961335.1. Classification (NCBI taxonomy): domain Bacteria; kingdom Pseudomonadati; phylum Pseudomonadota; class Betaproteobacteria; order Burkholderiales; family Oxalobacteraceae; genus Herbaspirillum; species Herbaspirillum sp. Her4. Next base: position 3,529,208 of record NZ_CM176330.1, read on the forward strand.
GCGGCGACGATGTAGATGCAGGAGATGATGCACAGGGCCGCTTCGGTGGGGGTGTCAATGGGCAGGTCGACCATCGGGAAGTCGAAGCTGAGGATCACCGCTGAAATCTTGGGATTGACCAGCGCCCCGCCGAGGACCGTGCCCATGATGATGGAGCCCACCGTCAGCCCCTCGATCCAGCCGTTGGCCGCGACCAGTTTTTCCGGCGGCAGCAGTTCGGTGAGGATCCCGTACTTGGCCGGTGAATAGGCCGCTGCACCGAAGCCGACCACGGCATACGCCAGCAGAGGATGCACGGTAAAGAACATGAGGGAACAACCGACGATCTTGATCATGTTGGTGATCAACATGACCTTGCCCTTGGGGAAGGCGTCGGCGAACGCACCCACGAAGGCCGCCAGCAGCACATAGGAAAGCACGAAAAACAGCTTCAGCAGCGGGGTCATCCACGCTGGCGAATGCATTTCGGCAAGTAGGGCGATGGCGGCGATCAGCAGCGCGTTATCGGCGAGCGACGAAAAGAACTGCGCCGCCATGATGGTATAGAAACCGCGATTCATCCCTGTCCAAGATGTATAACAAATGATGTCCGGGTAGCTTTATACCATGAAACCATGCACGCTCCGTCATAAGTCAAACCATAAAGATGTTCGTCCGGTAAAATGCCCGCTTGTTCCCCGCTGGACAAAAACTTCCGGGCGAACCGCGACAGGCAGGCCCATGGCGGCCTTGCTGCTCGCCGTGCGCATTGCCAGCCGAGATCGGCCGTTCGCCTACCCGCGAAGGCCCTCTGTGAGCCATCTGCCCTCGTTACTGCCACTGGATATCATGCCAAGACCGATCGTCGCTTCCATCAGCATTTCCGCACTTCAACACAATCTTGCCGTCGCCCGCGCCCATGCGCCCAACGCCCGCGTCTGGGGGGTACTCAAGGCCAATGGCTACGGTCACGGGCTGGAACGCGCCATGCGCGGTTTCGCCGATGCCGACGGCCTGGCGCTGGTCGAACCGGATTATGCCGTTCGCCTGCGCGAGCTGGGCTGGACCAAGCCCATCCTGTTGCTGGAAGGGTTCTTTGATGCCGAGGACCTGCCAGTGCTGGCCCGCCACGACATCCAGTTTGCCGTGCATTGCGATGAGCAGATCGCGCTTTTGGAACAATTCGTCACCGACGCTGCCTTCCATGTGCACCTGAAGATGAACAGCGGCATGAACCGCCTGGGTTTCAAGCCCGAGGCCTTTCACGCCGCCCATGCGCGCGTGAGCAAGATCGCCAGCGTGCGCAGCATCACCATGATGACCCACTTCGCCAATGCCGACGATGCGCTCAACCCGTCCTTGCCGCTCTCCGAGCAGGTACGCCGCTTCCAGGCCGGCACCGAAGGGCTGCCCGGCGCGCGCAGCCTTTGCAATTCCGCTGCCGACCTGATGCATGGCGAACTGGCCCATGACTGGGTGCGCCCCGGCATCATGCTGTACGGCGCTACCCCGGGCGGTGGCAGTGCCGCCGACTTTGGCCTGCGCGCGGCGATGACGCTGGAAAGCCAGATCATCGGCGTGCAGGACATCCCCACGGGTGAAGCCATCGGCTACGGCAGCCGCTTCGTGGCGGACAAGCCGATGCGTATCGGTGTGGTCGCCTGCGGCTATGCGGACGGCTATCCGCGCCATGCGCCGACAGGCACGCCCGTGCTGGTCGACGGTATCAAGACCGGCACCGTCGGGCGGGTCTCGATGGACATGCTGTGCGTGGACCTGACCGAACTTCCCGGCGCGAGTGTCGGCAGCCGCGTCGAGCTGTGGGGCCGGCAATTGCCCATCGATGAGGTTGCCTTTGCGGCGGGTACCATCGGATATGAACTGATGTGCGCACTGGCCCCACGGGTGGCGGTGCGTGAAGTGGACTGAACGAAAAAAGATGAACCTCCTGACAGATTTCCGGGAAGTTTCAGCAGGCATACCCAGGTAGAGCAGAAAGCAGCAAGGCGACGATGGCGAAGGTCAAGACCAATTACACCTGTACCGAATGCGGCGGGGTCAGCAACAAATGGGCCGGCCAGTGTCCGGCCTGCGGCCAGTGGAATACCCTGGTTGAGACGCTGGTGGAGAGCGGAGGCGGGAATCGCTATTCGTCGACGCCGCAAAGCCTGGCGCAGACCGCACCGGTACTGAGCCTGGCCGATATCGAAGCGATCGACGTGCCGCGCTTTGGTACTGGCATCGAGGAATTCGACCGCGTGCTGGGCGGTGGTCTGGTGCCGGGCGGAGTGGCGCTGATCGGCGGCGATCCCGGCATCGGCAAGTCGACCTTGCTGCTGCAGGCGCTGGCCAATATCTCCAAACTGAAGAAAGTGCTTTATGTGAGCGGCGAAGAGTCCGGCTCGCAGATCGCCTTGCGCGCCAAGCGCCTGGCGGTGGATGCCCGTGAACTGCAATTGCAGGCCGAGATCCAGCTGGAAAAGATCCTCGCCACGCTGGCCGAGCACAAGCCCGAAGTGGCCGTGATTGACTCCATCCAGACCATTTATTCCGATGCGCTGACCTCGGCCCCCGGCTCGGTGGCCCAGGTGCGCGAATGTGCGGCGCAACTGACGCGGGTCGCCAAGACGTCCGGCATCACCATCATCATGGTCGGCCACGTGACCAAGGAAGGCGCGCTGGCCGGGCCCCGCGTGCTGGAGCACATCGTCGATACGGTGCTGTACTTCGAGGGCGATACCCACTCCAGCTTCCGCCTGGTGCGCGCCTTCAAGAACCGTTTCGGGGCGGTGAACGAATTGGGCGTCTTTGCGATGACCGAGAAGGGCCTGAAAGGGGTCTCCAACCCTTCGGCCCTGTTCCTTTCCCAGCACGAAAACCAGGTCCCCGGCTCCTGCGTCATGGTGACCCAGGAAGGCACGCGTCCGCTGCTGGTGGAAATCCAGGCCCTGGTGGACAGCTCGCACGTTCCCAATGCGCGCCGGCTGTCGGTCGGCCTGGAGCAGAACCGGCTGGCCATGCTGCTGGCGGTACTGCACCGTCATGCGGGGGTGGCCGCTTTCGATCAGGATGTCTTCATCAATGCAGTCGGCGGGGTGAAGATTACTGAACCCGCCGCCGACCTGGCGGTGCTCCTGGCGATCAATTCTTCGATGCGCAACAAGCCCTTGCCGCGTGGCCTGGTGGTGTTCGGGGAAGTCGGTCTGGCCGGAGAGATCCGTCCGGCGCCGCGCGGCCAGGAGCGCTTGCGCGAGGCCGCCAAGCTGGGCTTCTCCATTGCCGTGATCCCCAAGGCCAATGCGCCCAAGCAAGCCATCGAGGGCTTGAAGGTGATCGCGGTGGAACGGATCGATGACGCCTTGCAAAAGGCGCGCGATATCGACGACTACGCCGCCTAAGCTGCTCCGGATCAGCCGGGCGTGTCGAAGGTGACGATGACCTGGTTGACTTCGCCCTTGATGGGGGGCTCGCCCGTGCGGGCCGTACCGCGCACGCCGTAATGCAGCTGGAAGGGCTGGCTGGCGTCGCGGCCATTGAAGAATTCGGTACTGCCGGCATTGGCCTGGCTTACGTCCCAGCATACCCCGGCATCCTTCCAGCACAGTTTGGCCTCGAAACCGGGCGGCTTGCTGGCCAGCGTATAGCGCCAGCTGACCTTGCGGATGATTGCGCCGGCCGGTATCTGTCCCACCACCTTGAATTGCGTGATGTAGTCGGCGTTGCGGGCGCGGATGTCCGGGCCTGGCTCGTCGGAAGCATAGGCCCCTGCCGGACCGCCCTGGGGCGGGGCAATGCTGAGCGGTGAGGGACCGTTTGGAATGACCGGCGAAATGATCACGATGGGACGCTTGCTGCCCTCACTGCCGGCAGCGGGCATGCTCAGGTTGCGATCCGCATAGGTCTGGGCCATGGCCAGGACGGGCAGGGCGGCTGCCAGCAGGCAGGGCAGGTGCCGCCAGTGGAGGGACCGCTCAGGCATGGCGGCGATGGCCCTTCAAGGGCAGGGAAATCTGGATCAGCAGGCCGCCGTGGGTGTCTTCATGTCCCTTCAACAGCAGCTTGCCATTGTGCTTGAGCACGATGCGGTTGACGATCGCCAGTCCGAGGCCGGAACCATTGGCCTGGCCGCGTGCGGTATCGAGCCGGGTGAAGGGGCGCAGCAGGCGTTCGCACTCGCTCTCGGGCACGCCCGAGCCATGGTCGAACACTTCCACCACCACCTGATGTCCTTCGATGCGGCTGCGCAGATGAATTTCTGCGCAGTCGGTGCCGGGCGTCTTGCCGTAGCGGCGCGCATTTTCGATCAGGTTGCTGAAGACACGCGCCAGCTCGGTGCCATTGCCGGCGACTTCGGTGGCGGGCGTGATCTCGGTAGTGAGCTTCACGTCCGACAGGCGCGCAGACTTGGCGGCCACATCTTCCAGCACGCCGGCCAGGTCGATGCTTTCCAGGCTGTTGGCATCGAATGGCTTCGCGTAGTCGAGGAACTGGCCGATGATGCTGTCCATCTGTGCCAGGTCCGAATGCATGCCGTCGCGCGATTCATCGGACAGGTTGGCCATCTCCACTTCCAGTTGCATGCGTGCCAGGGGCGTGCGCAGGTCGTGCGAGATGCCGGCCAGGATGAGGGCGCGATCCGATTCGATGCGATTGAGGTCGGCCACCATCTGGTTGAAGCTGCGGTTGGCTTCCTCGATCTCGGTCGGGCCGGATTCCGGCAGCGGCTCGGGCTGGCGGCCCTTGGCAATGGCGCGAGCGGCCGCCGTCAGCCGCGCCAGCGGCTGGTTGATGAGGGTGGAGATGAAGACCGCACCGATCAGCGACAGGAACAGCGCGATCGAGCCCCAGCCCAGCCATTGCAGGCCGGACGTGCGGTCCAGCCTTCCGCGGTCGAGCATCAGCCAGTATTGGTCATCGTCGATATTGAAACTGATCCAGAAGCCTTCCACTTCATTCACGCTGGAGGCGAAGATGGTGTTCTCATCCAGCGACTGGCGCACGTAGTACTCCAGTTCCGGGATGATGGGCGAGTCCTCGGGCGGGACGATGCGGTCGCTCTTTTCCAGCGGATAGATGCGGATACCTTCATTGCTGGCCAGGTCGAACAGCAGTTCCCGGCGCATCTCGGGGGCCGAGTGCGTCAGTGCCGCACGGGTGATGGTGACCACCGAGACGATCTGCGCGGCCAGCTGTTCCGCACGCGGTCCGCGTTCGACCATGCGAAAGCTGGCCACCCAGGCCACCATGCTGGCGGTGATCAGGAAGGTCAGGAGGAAGAAGGTGCGCCAGAACAGGCCGTTGCTGAACCATCCGGATTGAGGGCGGGTTTTCATCGGCAAACGGCCTGCAGGTCAGGGGTGAAGCGGGAGGTCAGCGCGGTTTCCCTTCCGGGATGAAGACATAGCCCAGGCCCCACACGGTCTGGATGTACAGCGGATTGGCCGGATCGGGTTCGATCAGCTTGCGCAGGCGCGAGATCTGCACGTCCAGGCTGCGGTCAAAAACTTCATATTCGCGGCCGCGCGCCATTTCCATCAGCTTTTCACGCGACAGCGGCTGGCGGGCGTTGCGTGCAAATACCTTCAGTACCGAGAATTCGCCGGTGGTCAGGGAAATGGTTTCGCCGTTCTTCTTCAGGGTACGGGTACCCAGGTCGAGGATGAAGTCGCCGAATTCGAAGGTTTCCGGGGTTTCCGAAGGCGCACCCGGCAGTTCATCCGGACCTTTGCGGCGCAGCACCGCATTGATGCGCGCCACCAGTTCGCGCGGGTTGAAGGGCTTGGGCAGGTAGTCGTCCGCGCCCATTTCCAGACCGATGATGCGGTCCACGTCCTCGCCCTTGGCGGTGAGCATGATGATGGGCGTCTGGTCGCCGGCACCGCGCAGGCGGCGGCAGATGGCCAGGCCATCTTCGCCGGGCAGCATCAGGTCCAGCACCAGCAGGTCGTAGCGTTCGCGGATCCAGAGCTTGTTCATGGCCTGGGCGTTTTCCGCCGTGACCACGTTGAAACCCTGCTCGGTCAGATAGCGGCGCAGCAGGTCGCGCAAGCGGATGTCGTCATCCACCACCAACACTTTGAATTGATTGGCGGATGTTGTCGTATTAGTATTGCCGTTGGTCGTATTCATGTTGCCTATGGTAGCGTCTTGGCGATTTTGAGCAAGTCGGGGCTGTTGATCCATTACAAACTGTTACATACCTTACCTTAATCATCTTATACCATCGCGGCCTGCGGCCTAAACTGGAATCACGTCGGGAAAGCAACGTCGATACCGCTTTCTCTTCCCTGATTCTCTGTCTCCGGAAAAAATAGCATTATGAAGATTGCAGTCGTCAACAAGCTATGTCTGGCAGCGATGCTGGCGCTCGGTGTGGGAGCGGCCGCGCTGGCTGGCCCTCCGCAGGGCGGCCGGCCGATGCCGGGGCAGCCGGGCGACTTCAGGCAGCATGCCGGTGACTTCAACCCGCAGGATCACCGCAACCAGATCGCCAGCGACCAGGACCAGCGCCGCAACGGCAAGCTCAGTGCCGATGAACGCCGCGAACTGCGCCGCCAGATCAATGAAGTCGGCCAGGATATCTACCGCGTCAAGCGTTGAGTTCCGCGCGGATGAAAAGATTCCCGCCCCGGTCAACAAAAAGCTGACGAAAAAGCCCGAGTGCATCGCATTCGGGCTTTTTTCCTTGGGGCGGGCGATCAGTGCTGGTGCGCCTTGCCCAGCCGCTTCTCCAGCCGGTGCTGTAAGGCTTCGAAGCACAGGCTCAGGATCCAGTAAATGGCTGCCGCCGCCAGATACAGCGGGAGCGGGCGGAAGGTCACCGCAATGACTTCCTTGGTTGCCAGCATCAATTCGGTCACCGTGATGACTGATACCAGCGAGGTATCCTTGATCAGGCTGATCAGGGTATTGCTCATCGAGGGCACGGCTATGCGCACTGCCTGCGGCACGATGATGTAGCGCAGCGTCTGGAAATACGTCAGTCCCACGCTGTAAGACGCATTCCACTGGCCATGCGTCACCCCCAGGATGGCACCGCGCAGGCTTTCCGAGAGGTAAGCGCCGGCGTTGAGGCTCAGGGTCAGCACCCCCGCTGTCAGCGGCGAGAATTCGATCCCGATCCCCGGCAAGCCGTAATAGACCACGAAGATCTGCACCAGCAGCGGCGTGCCACGCATCATGCTGACGTACACGGCAGCCGGCCAGTGGATGGGCCGCCAGGGAACGATGCGTGCCACCGCCAGCACGAAGCCCAGCACCAGGCCGCCGACCATCGAGGCCAGCGCGAAGAGCAGGGTGTAGCCCACGCCCTTGGCCAGGGTCGGGGCGGCTTGCTGTAGCAGTTCGAGGATTTCCATAAGCATTCGAATAAAAAAATTATCCCCGCGATGCGGGGATAAGTCGGTCCGCCCGGAACGTGCCGGGCGGCAGGGAGCGCCAGTTCAGGCGCGCCTTATTGTGCTTTCGGCGGCTGGCTCACGTCAATGCCGAACCACTTCTCGGAAGCGGCCTTGAAGCTGCCGTCCGCCTTGATGTCGGCCAGGGCCTTGTTCAGTGCAGCCTTGAACTCCGGATTGCCCTTGCGGAAGGGAATGCCGATCTTGTCGACGGTGCCGATCGGGCTGCCAGCCTTCAGCGGCAGGTTGGTCGACTTCAGGATGTAGCCGACCAGCAGGCTGTCGTTCAGGGCAGCATCGATGCGACCGGCGGCCAGGTCAGCCAGATACTCGGGCGAACCCGGATAGGTGCGCACGTCGATGCCGGCCACGGCCTTGGCCTTCTGTTCGAAGTTGGTGCCCTGACCCAGGCCCAGCTTCTTGCCCTTCAGGTCGTCCAGGCTCTTGAATTCGCGCTTTTCATCCTTGCGCACGATCAGTTGGGCGCTGGAGAGGGTGTACGGATCGGAGAAGTCGAAAGCCTTCTGGCGTTCGTCGGTGATGCCGACCTGGTTGATGATGACGTCGTACTTGCCTGCGCCCAGACCGGCCAGGATGCCGCTCCATTCGGTGGTGGTGAAGACCGGCTTGACGCCGAGCTTGGCCGCCAGCAGTTTGGCCACATCGACCTCAAAACCGGTCAGTTCTCCGGTCTTGGCATCCTTGAAGTTGAACGGGGGATAGTTGCCCTCCAGCGCCACCTTCAGGGTGCCGCTGCTCTTGACCGATTCCAGCAGGTCGGCCGCCGACACGCTCAGGCTGGACGCCAGCAGGGTTGCGCCGACACCGGCCAGCAGCCATTGCTTGATATTCTTCTTCATATGTTCATGTCCTTATAAAAACTTTCGCCACAAAAACTGCGGCCAGGGCGCAATGATGCGCTCGTTTTGCCGAACTGCAAGGGCTGGCTTAATACTTTGATGTAGAAAGCTTATGCCCGACGCGGTTCCGCAGCTCAGGCCTGCAATTGCTCCAGCGCCTCCTGCTGTTCCAGCCATTCATTTTCAAGCTGGTCCAGCTCCTTGCTGCAATAGGCCTGGTCGGTGATGAGCGTCTTGAGTTCTTCCTTGTTGGCGGCGTCGTAGATATCCGGGCTGGCCAGGCGCGCATCGATCTCTCCCTTGCGCGCATTGAGCTTGGCGATCTGTTCGTCGAGGCGCTTGATGCGGGCCTCAATCGGTTTTTTGAGGGCCGACATCTTCTGGCGCTGCTCGGCCTCCAGACGCTTCTGTTCCTTGCGGTCCACCAGCGAGGCCGGGGCCTCGGCCACCGGCTGGCTGGCCGTGGGCAGCGGCGCGGCAGCCGCTGCATCATTGCGGGCGGCCAGCTTGGTCTTGAAGAGCCAGTCCTTGTAGTCGTCGAGGTCGCCATCGAAGGGTTGCAGCTTGCCTTCGGCCACGATCAGGAACTGGTCGGTCGTGGCGCGCAGCAGGTGGCGATCGTGGGAGACCAGCACCAGCGTGCCTTCGAACTGTGCCAGCGCCATGGTGAGCGCTTCGCGGGTTTCCAGATCCAGGTGGTTGGTCGGTTCATCCAGCAGCAGCAGGTTGGGGCGCTGCCAGACAATCAGAGCCAGCGCCAGGCGCGCCTTTTCTCCGCCCGAGAAGGGAGCGATGGAGGAGGTCGCCATGGTGCCGTTGAAATTGAAGCTGCCCAGGAAGTTGCGCAGTTCCTGCTCGCGCACATCCGGTGCCAGACGGGTCAGGTGCCATAGCGGCGATTCGACATGGCGCAGCATTTCCACCTGATGCTGGGCGAAGTAGCCGATCACCAGTCCCTTGCCCAGGCGGGCCGTACCGGACAGCGGATCGATCTCGCCGGCCACGGTCTTGATGAGCGTGGACTTGCCCGCGCCGTTGACGCCCAGCAGACCAATGCGCTGCCCACTCTGCAGCGAGAAATCGATGCCATGCACGATGATCTTGTCTTCATCGGGCGCGCCATTCTTGCCCTCGATGTGATAACCCGCGTTGACCTTTTCCATCACCAGCAGCGGATTCGGTGCCGACAGGGGCTCACGGAATTCGAAGGAGAATTCGGCGGCCGCCCGCAGCGGTGCCAGCTCTTCCATCTTCGACAGGGCTTTCATGCGGCTCTGCGCCTGGCGTGCCTTGGTCGCCTTGGCCTTGAAGCGGTCGATGAAGGATTGCAGGTGCGCACGCTGGCGCTGCTGCTTCTCGATCATGCCCGCCATCAGCTCCAGCTGGGCCGAGCGCTGGCGCTCGAAGCTGCTGTAGTTGCCGGAATAGCGCTTGAGTTTTCGATCATCGATATGAACGATCACGTTCACCACGCCATCCAGGAAATCGCGGTCGTGGGAAATGATGAGCAGGGTGCCCGCGTAGCGCTTCAACCAGTCTTCCAGCCAGATGATGGCATCCAGGTCCAGGTGGTTGGTCGGTTCGTCCAGCAGCAGCAGGTCGGACGGGCACATCAGTGCCTGCGCCAGGTTCAGGCGCATGCGCCAGCCGCCGGAGAAGCTGGCCACGGGCCGCGCCATCTGCTCCAGCGAAAAGCCCAGACCCAGCAGCAATTGCTCGGCGCGCGAGCGCACGGTGTAGGCATCGGCATCGGCCAACGCGGTATGCAGCTCGGCGATATGGTTGCCGTCGTGTTTGTCGTCCGGCTGCGCTTCGGCGCGGGCCAGATCGGCTTCCAGCTGCCGCAGGTGAGCGTCGCCATCGATGGCGTACTCGATGGCGGGACGATCCAGCGCCGGCGTTTCCTGCGCGACGTAGGCCATGCGCCAGCGCGCCGGGAAATCGACATTGCCCTGGTCGGCATGCAGCTCGCCGCGCAGCATGGCGAACAGGCTGGACTTGCCGGCGCCATTGGCACCGATCAGGCCGATCTTGTCGCCCGGATTGAGCGTCAGGTCGACATTGTCCAGGAGCGGCTTGACGCCGCGCTGGAGGGAAACTTGCTGGAAACGGATCATCGGTGATTCACAATCGTTGGAGCGCGCTAACGCGGATGCTGACGCTCAGGGTCAGGCCAGTTGCAGTTGTTCGGCCGTGACCAGGAACACCATGTCGTCACCGGCACTGGTGGTCAGCCAGGTCAGTTCCAGTTCCGGGAAGGCCGCTTCGGCGAAGGCGCGCTCATTGCCGATCTCGACCACCAGCACGCCTTCGGGCGTGAGGCGCTCGGCAGCGCCGGCGACGATCTTGCGTACCAGGTCCATGCCATCCTCGCCACCGGCCAGGGCCAGTTGCGGTTCGCGCAGGTATTCCTGGGGCAGCTTGCTCATGGAACCGGAATTCACATAGGGCGGATTGCTGATGATCAAGTCATACTTGCGCAGCGGCAGTTGCGTGTACAGGTCGGACTCGACCAAGTTGATGCGCTCCTGCAACTGGTATTCGTCCACATTCTTGCGCGCCACGGCCAGCGCGTCGGCAGAGATGTCGACCGCATCGATCTGCGCGTTCGGGAAGGCATCAGCCAGCAGGATCGGCAGGCAACCGGAACCGGTACACAGGTCCAGCGCGTTGACGATGGCTTCCGGATCCTGGATCCAGGGCGAGAAATGCTGCGGAATCAGTTCGGCGATGAAGGAACGCGGCACGATCACGCGTTCATCCACGTAGAAGCGATATGCGCCCAGCCAGGCTTCATTGGTGATGTAGGCCGCCGGGACGCGGTCCTTGCTGCGGCGTTCGATCACGCGCATGACGGAAGCGATTTCCTCGGGGAGCAGACGCGCATCCAGGAAGGGATCGAGCTGATCCAGCGGCAATTTGAGCGTATGCAGGATCAGGTAGGCTGCCTCGTCGAGCGCATTGCTGCTGCCGTGGCCGAAGAACAGTTGCTCGGTGTTGAAGCGGGTCACGGCGTAGCGCAGCAGGTCGCGCACGGTGGAGAAATTGTTGGGGGTCATGATGTTCTCTTCAATGCTTGGGCTTACGCCAGCAGGTTTTCCAGCGTCTTGCGGTAGATGTTCTTCAGGGGATCGATATAGCGCACTTCGATGTGCTCATCGATCTTGTGGATGCTGTCATTGGGCGGACCGAACTCGATCACCTGCGGGCAGATCCGGGCGATGAAGCGGCCGTCTGAGGTGCCACCGGTGGTTGACAGTTCGGTATCCAGTCCGGTCTCGTCCTTGATCGCCTTGGACAGCGCATCCGACAGGTCGCCGCGCGGGGTCAGGAAGGGCAGGCCGCCAACGGTCCACTTCAGGTCGTATTCCAGGCCATGCTTGTCGAGGATGGCATGCACGCGCTGCTGCAAACCTTCCACGGTGCTGGCGGTGGAGAAGCGGAAGTTGAAGTCGATCACCACTTCGCCGGGGATCACGTTGGAGGCGCCGGTGCCGCCATGGATATTGGAAATCTGCCAGGAAGTCGGCAGGTAGTATTCATTGCCCGCATCCCACTGCTCGGCCACCAGTTCGGCCAGTGCCGGCGCAGCCTGGTGGATGGGATTGCGCGCCAGTTGCGGATAGGCGATATGGCCCTGGATGCCCTTGACGGTCAGCTTGCCCGACATGGTGCCGCGGCGGCCGTTCTTGATCATGTCGCCCAAGGTCTTGGCCGAGGTCGGCTCGCCGACGATGCAGTAATCCAGCTGCTCGCCACGCTCCTTGAGGGCATTGCAGACGACGACCGTGCCATCGATGGCCGGGCCTTCTTCGTCGCTGGTGATGAGGAAGCCGATCGAACCCTTGTGATCGGGATGGGCCGCCGTGAACTCTTCGCAAGCCACCACCATGGCGGCAATCGATGTCTTCATGTCGGACGCGCCGCGACCGTACAGGCGGCCATCGCGCAGGGTCGGCTGGAAGGGATGCGACTGCCACTTCTCCAGCGGGCCGGTGGGCACCACGTCGGTGTGGCCGGCAAAGACCACCAGCGGCTGCGCCGTTCCCTTGCGCGCCCACAGATTGGTGACGTCGCCGGACTGGATGGTCTCGCAGACGAAACCCAGCGGCGCGAGCAATTCCGCCAGCCGCGCCTGGCAGCCTTTGTCTTCGGGGGTGACGGAAGAAAGGGACATCAATTCCTGGGTCAGGGCCAGCGTCTTGCTCATGATCATTTCTCGAAAATGTGTTGATACTGATCGGCCTTGAAGCCGACGTGATACTGCTTGCCATCGAACAGCACCGGGCGCTTCACCACCGATGGGTTTTCCACCATCAGGGCCACCGCAGCGGCGTCATCGGTGATGGCGGCCTTGCGCTCATCCGGCAGGGCGCGCCACGTGGTCCCCTTGCGGTTGACCAGCACGTCGCGCTCCACGTCCTTCAGCCAGGCCTGGGCCTGTTCGGCAGTGAGGCCGGCCTTCTTGAAATCGTGGAAGTGAAAGGCGATGCCTTGCTCGTCCAGCCACACGCGGGCTTTCTTGACGGTGTCGCAGTTGGGAATGCCAAAAAGGGTGATCTTGTCGCTCATGTTCGCTTTCTCAATGGGGCTGGCTATCGGGGGCCAGAACACGACGCCGCGCCGGTGTGCGAGACGACCGGCGCGGCGCGTGGGTACTTCAGGCCTTCAGCAAAGCCGCAGCGCGGAATTACTCGCCGCGCAGCAGTTCGTTGATGGAGGTCTTGGAGCGGGTCTGGGCATCGACCTTCTTGACGATGATCGCGGCGTACAGGCTGTACTTGCCATCCTTGGACGGCAGGTTGCCCGGCACCACCACCGAGCCCGCCGGCACGCGGCCGTAGTGGACTTCGCCGGTTTCGCGGTCGTAGATCTTGGTCGACTGGCCGATGTACACGCCCATGGACAGCACCGAGTTCTCTTCGATGATGACGCCTTCGACCACTTCCGAACGGGCACCGATGAAGCAATTGTCTTCAATGATGACCGGACCCGCCTGCACGGGCTCCAGCACGCCACCGATGCCGACGCCACCGGAAAGGTGAACGTTCTTGCCGATCTGGGCCGCCGAACCGACGGTGGCCCAGGTGTCGACCATCGTGCCTTCGTCGACGTAAGCGCCAATGTTGACGTAGGAGGGCATCAGCACCACGTTGCGGCCAATGAAGGAGCCATGACGCGCCACCGCCGGCGGCACCACGCGGAAGCCGCCCTTGGCGAAATCTTCCGCAGTGTAATTGGCGAACTTGGTCGGCACCTTGTCGTAGAACTGCGGATAGCCAGGTCCGGCCGACATCGGCACGTTGTCTTCCAGGCGGAAGGACAGCAGGATGGCCTTCTTCACCCATTGGTTGACTTCCCACTGGCCGACGCCCTGACGGTTGGCCACGCGCAGGGTGCCATCATTCAGGCCTGCGATCACTTCGGCCACCGCATTGCGGATGTCGGCCGGGGCGCTCTTGGGAGACAGGCTGGCGCGATCTTCCCACGCCTGATCGATGATGTGCTGAATGGACTGTGTCATGTTGATATCGATGAACTCTAGTGTGAACGGGAGAGAAACTGGCACCGGGGCCGGTGCGGACAAGCTCAAGCCTGGCCGGCCAGTTTCTTCGTGAAGGCGACGATGCGTTGCGCAGCTTCCAGGCATTCGCCCACTTCGGCCACCAGCGCCATGCGGATGCGGCCCGCGCCCGGATTGACGCCATGCGCTTCGCGTGCCAGGTAGCTGCCCGGCAAGACCGTGACATTATATTCGGCGTACAGACGGCGGGCGAATTCGGTGTCGCTGATGTCGACCAGCTTGTCGACCTTGGCCCACAGGTAGAAGGCGGCATCGGGCAGGGCGACGTCCATCACTTCCTGCAGCAGCGGGGTCACCTGGGAGAACTTGGTGACGTACTTGGCGATGTTGTCCTGCACGTGGGTTTCGTCCTGCCAGGCCAGCACGGAGGCGGCCTGGATCACCGGGCTCATGGCCGCGCCGTGGTAGGTGCGATAGAGCAGGAATTTCTTGAGGATGGCTGCATCGCCGGCCACGAAGCCCGAGCGCATGCCCGGCACGTTGGAGCGCTTGGACAGGCTGGAGAAGGAGACCAGGTTGCGATAGTCACGGCCCAGCAGACGTGCGGCCTGCATGCCGCCCAGCGGCGGATCCTGCTTGAAGTAGATCTCGGAATAGCACTCGTCGGAGGCGATCACGAAACCATAGCGATCCGACAGGGCGAACAGTTCCTTCCAGTCTTCCAGCGTCAGCACGGCGCCGGTCGGGTTGCCCGGCGAGCAGACGAACAGCAGTTGCACGCGTTCCCATACTTCTTGCGGTACCTGGCTGAAATCGGGCGCAAAGTTGCGCGCCGGGTCCGAATTGACGAAATAGGGCTCGGCGCCGGCCAGGTAGGCCGAACCTTCATAGATCTGGTAGAACGGGTTGGGGCACATCACCAGCGCGCCGGGCCTGGTCGGATCGACCACGGTCTGGGTCAGCGAGAACAGGGCCTCGCGCGAACCGATCACCGGCAGGATCTCGGTGGCCGGATCGGGACGCGGGATGTCGTAACGCTTCTGCAGCCAGTCAGCGATCGCACCGCGCAGGGCGTCGCTGCCCAGGGTGGCCGGATACGAGGCCAGGCCGGACAGGTTGTCCGTCAGCGCCTGCTGGATGAAGGCAGGGGTAGGGTGCTTGGGCTCGCCGATGCCCAGGCTGATCGGACGATAAGCCGGGTCGGGCGTGATGCCGGCGAAGAGCTTCTTGAGCTTTTCGAAGGGATAGGGCTGCAGTTTGTCGAGTAGGGGATTCACGTCGCTGGACTGGAGTAAAGCTTTCCGGGCCAGCATCTCGCGAGGAGCTCGGCCGGCCACGGCAAAGGGCTGGGAAAGTTGGCGATTATACCGTCATTTGAGGGCATTGCCGCGCTCCCAATCGGCCCGGTGTTGAGTCCTTGGCATGTCTGGCGCACAAGAAAACGGCTGTGGTGATCCTGATCGGGCGCGTGTTTACCTTCCTGCACGCTGGCAAAGAAAAGGTGCAATCCGGAAAATCAGGGACAGTTACGCGGTGTATTCAGGGGATTGTCAGGGAGAGTCAGAGAGTATTGTGGTCGCTCGCCAAAACGGGACCGTTCACAGGGCGGCCCACCCATTCCCGGAGAACAAGAATGAAAAGCCTCAAGGCGCAGCTACTGTCTGCGCTGGTCGTGATGTGGATCGGTTTGCTGGCGCTGGCCGCCTGGTCCGCCTTCAGCGCCCGTGAAACCATGATCGAAGAACGCAAGGATGGCCTGAGCCGCGTGGTGGAAGCCGCCAACGGGGTGGTCAACAGCTATGTGGCCGATGTCGCGGCAGGCAAGATTTCCAAAGAGGAAGCCCAGAAGAACGCGCTGGAACGCATCGCCGCCATGCGCTACGACGGCGACAACTATCTCTTCATCTTCGACTCCCGCCCGGTGGTGCTGATGCTGCCTTCCAACAAGGCGATGATCGGCAAGAACGTGGCCGACCGCAAGGATTCCGAAGGCAAGGCCTATTACGTCGAGATGATGAAGGTCGGCCAGGAAAAACAGCACGGCTTCGTGCAATACATGGGCCGCCTGCCTGGTACCGACGACAGTAACCGCACCCCAAAAATGAGCTATGTGGTGCACAACAAGACCTGGGACTGGTTCATCGTCACGGGCGTGTTCCTCTCCGATGTGCAGGCCCAGTTCCGCTCCGACCTGTTCAAATTGCTCGGTATCCTGGTGGTGGTCGGTGGACTGGTCTCGCTGATGATGCTGGCCATCATCCGCCGCATTACCGGTAGCCTCGGTGGCGAGCCGGCCTATGCGGTAGCCATCGCCACGCGCATTGCCAACGGCGACCTGACGGTACGGGTCGACACCCGTGCCGGTGACAACCGCAGTCTGCTCTTCGAGATGGCCACCATGCGAGAGCGGCTGGGCGGCGTCATCAAGGGCATCCGCCAGGGCACCGATGCCATCGATATCGGCGCGCGCGAGATTGCAGCGGGCAACCTGGACCTGTCTTCGCGCACTGAAGAGCAGGCCGGTTCGCTGGCGACCACAGCCTCCAACATGGATACCCTGACCGCCACCGTCAAGCAGAACGCCGACAACGCCCGCCAGGCCGGCCAGTTGGCAAACAACGCCTCGGAAATCGCCAGGCGCGGCGGCGAGGTGGTGGGGCAGGTGGTGCAGACCATGGAGGGCATCACGGAAAGCTCGCGCAAGATTTCCGACATCATCGGCGTGATCGATGGCATTGCGTTCCAGACCAATATCCTGGCCCTGAATGCGGCGGTGGAAGCCGCCCGCGCCGGCGAGCAGGGGCGCGGCTTTGCGGTGGTGGCCTCGGAAGTGCGTTCGCTGGCCCAGCGCAGTGCCCAGGCGGCCAAGGAGATCAAGGCCCTGATCGAGGATTCGGTGCAGCGCGTGGGCGATGGCTCGGACCAGGTGGCCCGCGCCGGGGAGACCATGGGCGAGGTGGTGTCGGCGGTGCATCGCCTGACCGACATCGTCAGCGAGATTTCGGCGGCGTCCGAAGAGCAGCGCCGGGGCATCGAGCAGGTCAACCTGGCCATCGGCGAGATGGATCAGGTGACCCAGCAGAACGCGGCCCTGGTCGAAGAGGCTGCTGCCGCAGCCGGTTCACTGGAAGAGCAGGCGCGACGCCTGAAGGCCGCGGTGGCGACCTTCCGCGTCGAAGGAGAGGAGGGCACCGCAGCGCCCGCGCCGATGGCTGCACCCAAGGTTGCGCCTGTTGCGGCCAAGGCAGCGATCCCGGTCAAACCACTGCCCAAGCCTGCGGCCAAGCCCCTGGTCAAGGCAGCCGCGCCGCTGCCACCACCAGGCAAGCCTGCAGCCCCCGCCAAACCGGCCTCTGCGGGCAGGTCATCGCCCGCAAACGATGATGGGGATTGGGAGACCTTCTGATTTTCTCGGATTGAAATGAAGAAATGGACGCCGTACCGGGTGCGCTCGGTACGGCGATTTTCATGGGGCCAGCGCATCGGACAAGAGGGCGGAAGCAGGCATCCTGGCGCGGTTTTTGGTCTGGCCGGGCCCGTGCGATGTTATGATACCGGCCGTTCCGGAAGCAAAAATCCCGCTTCCTCTTAACTGATTCAATTTGTCGATAACGTGCGTCTAACTTCCATCAAATTATCTGGATTCAAGTCCTTCGTCGAGCCTACGCACTTCCAGGTTCCGGGGCAGCTGGTGGGTGTGGTCGGGCCCAATGGCTGCGGCAAATCCAACATCATCGACGCCGTGCGCTGGGTCCTGGGCGAATCCAAGGCCTCCGAGCTGCGTGGCGAGTCGATGCAGGACGTCATCTTCAACGGCTCCACCCACCGCAAGCCGGCCGGGCGCGCCTCGGTCGAACTGGTGTTCGACAACTCCGCCGGCAAGGCGGCCGGCCAGTGGGGCCAGTACGCCGAAATTGCCGTCAAGCGCACGCTCACGCGCGACGGTACGTCCTCGTACTACATCAACAACCAGTCCGTGCGCCGCCGCGACATCCAGGACATCTTCCTCGGTACCGGCCTGGGCCCGCGCGCTTACGCCATCATCGGCCAGGGCATGATCTCGCGCATCATTGAGGCGCGTCCTGAAGAGCTGCGCATCTTCCTGGAAGAAGCCGCGGGCGTGTCGAAGTACAAAGAGCGCCGCCGCGAGACTGAAAACCGCCTGCACGACACCACCGAAAACCTCACGCGCCTGGAAGACATCCTGCGCGAACTGAACGCCAACCTGGAAAAGCTGGAAGCGCAAGCCGCCGTGGCCAAGAAATTCCACGAGCTGCAGAACGACCAGGAAGAAAAGCAGAAGCTGCTCTGGCTGCTGCGCAAGAACGAAGCCAAGGCCGAGCAGGAGCGCTTCTTCAAGGAAATCGAACGCGCCCAGATCGACCTGGAAGAGCAGACCGCCAAGCTGCGCCACGTCGAAACTGAACTGGAGCACATGCGCCAGGCGCACTACGCCGCCGGCGACCGCCTGCACCAGGCGCAGGGCCATCTGTACCAGACCAATTCCGAGATCGGCAGCCTGGAAGCGCAGATCAAGTTCGTCATCGAATCGCGCAATCGTCTGCAGGCGCAACTGAACTCGCTGGGCGCGCAGCGCGACCAGTGGCAGCGCCAGGGCACGCAGCAGCAGGAAGAACTGGCCGAAGCCGAGATCCAGCTGGAAGAATTCGGCATGCGCGTGGAGCAAGCCCAGCACGCCGTGCAGGACACCAGCGACCGCCTGCCCTCGCTGGAATCGGCCTGGCGCGAGTCGCAGGTCAAGACCACCGAGTCGCGCGGCAAGATCATGCAGGTGCAGCAGCAGATCGAACTGCAGTCCACGCACCAGCGCAATGCCTCCAACATCCTCTCGGGCCTGGCCGTGCGCCGCGAACGCCTGCTGCAGGAAAAGAGCGGCATGGCCCTGCCTGACGAGACCCACCTGTCCAACCTGCGCATGCAGTTGGAAGAAAAGCAGGCCTCGCTGGAAGAGGCGAGCATGTATCTGGAAGAGGCGCAGGAGCAACTGCCGCGCCTGGAAGAAGAGCGCCGCACCGCCCAGGAACTGGTCAGCAAGGAAACCTCTGCCAACGCCCAGCTGGAAGCTCGCCTCACCGCCCTGAAGCAATTGCAGGAAAGCGTGCAGGCCCAGGGCAAGGTCCAGCCCTGGCTGGAAAAGCACGGCCTGGCCGAGCTGCCGCGCCTGTGGCAGAAGCTGCACATCGAATCCGGCTGGGAAACCGCGCTGGAAGCGGTGCTGCGCGAGCGCATGTCGGCCCTGGAAATGTCCAACCTGGACTGGGCCAAGGCCTTCTTCAGCGACGCCCCGCCGGCCAAGCTGGCGCTGTACGCCCCCAATGCCGGCCTGGCCCAGCCCGAAGCCCAGCCGGTGGCGGGCCTGAAGCCCTTCGTGACCCTGCTGCAGTTGAATGATCCGGGTCTGCGCGCCCTGATGAACGACTGGCTCAATCACATCTACATCGCCGACGACACGGCCACCGCCTTTGCCGAGCGCGCCAAGCTGCCGCTGGGCGGCTTGTTCGTGACCCGTCAGGGCCATGTGGTGAGCAATGCCAGCGTGCGTTTCTATGCCTCCGATTCGGAGCAGGACGGCATGCTGGCGCGCCAGCAGGAAATCGAGAACATCACCAAGCAGCAACGTGCCCAGGCTATGCTGGCTGAGGAGGCCAAGGGCCGTGCCGTGCGAGCCGAGGCAGCCCTGTCGGGCGCATCGCAGCGTCTGCAGGAACTGCGCCAGCGCGTCAATTCGCTCACGCAATCGGCACACAGCCTGCAGATCGAGGTGATGAAGTTGGCCGAAGTGCAAGAGCGCTTCAACCAGCGCAGCACCCAGATCGCCACTGATCTGGAAGAAATCGGGATGCAGGAAGCCGAGCAGCAGCAGGTGCAGGCCGAATCCGAGGCCCGCTTCGAAGAGCTGGACATCGAACTGGCCGAACTGCAGGAACAGCACGAGAACGGCCAGACCGATTACCTGAACAAGGAACAGCAGCTCAACGACGCTCGCACCCGCCTGCGCGAGCTGGAGCGCGCCGCCCAGGAAACCGAGTTCGCCGAGAAGTCGCATCGCAACAAGATCGAGGAACTCAAGCGCGGCATTGCCACCGCCTTGGAACAGGCGGCGCAACTGTTTGCCAGCATGCAGCAAGGCTCGCTGGAACTGGAAAGCCTGGACGACCAGGCCGCCCAGGCCGGCCTGCAGGAATTGCTGGACCGCCGCAGCGAACAGGAGCGTGCGCTGGCCGATGCCCGCCACGAGCTGGATCAGCTGTCGCAGCAACTTCGTTCACATGAAGAATCGCGCATGCAGGCTGAACGCAGCCTGCAGCCCCAGCGTGACCGCATTACCGAACTGCAACTGAAGGAACAGGCCGCGCGCCTGAACCAGGAACAATTCTCCGAAGCGCTGGCACAGACCCAGGCCGACGAGGCCGCGCTGTCGGAAAAACTGACCAGCGACATGCGTCCGTCCTACCTGCAAGGCGAAGTGACGCGCCTCACCAATGCCATCGCGGCGCTGGGGGCGGTCAACCTGGCCGCACTGGATGAACTGGCGACCGCCTCCGAGCGCAAGCACTTCCTCGATGCCCAGCATGCCGACCTGAACGAAGCCATCACCACGCTGCAGGATGCGATCCACAAGATCGACATGGAAACCCGGGATTTGCTGCAGGACACCTTCGACAAGGTCAATCACCACTTCTCGGAACTGTTCCCGGTGCTCTTCGGCGGCGGCCAGGCCAAACTCATCATGACCGGCGACGAGATCCTCGATTCCGGCGTGCAGGTCATGGCGCAGCCGCCGGGCAAGAAGAACGCCACGATTCACCTGCTCTCCGGTGGCGAGAAGGCACTGACCGCCACGGCCCTGGTCTTCTCCATGTTCCAGTTGAACCCGGCGCCGTTCTGCTTGCTCGACGAAGTGGACGCGCCGCTGGACGATGCCAACACCGAACGCTTCGCCAACATGGTCAAGCGCATGTCGGAGTACACGCAGTTCCTCTTCATTTCCCACAACAAGATCGCCATGGAAATGGCGCAGCAGTTGATCGGGGTGACCATGCAGGAGCAGGGCGTGTCGCGCATCGTGGCGGTGGACATGGAGTCGGCCGCCAACTTCTCCAGCGCCGAGCAGGCCGCCTGATGATTTGTGCGGCAATGGCCTGCGGCTTTGTCGGCTTGACAAGCAGGGGGTGTGACCGTACCCTGAAAACCTTGCCGGCCAGCCCGCAGCGGGCGCAAGCCCCAGCTGGAACCGTTCTGATTCGGCCCCCACGGGCCATGGAAAAATAACAATATCTTGACCGCGCACTTGCCGTACCCGATCCGTCCGATTCCCCTGCATGGCTCCGCTGAGCCGGTGCAGGCGGCTGCCAGCGCTGCGGCAGCATCGACGGAGCGCCGTGTGAGCGGCCCGCGCGGTCCAGGCTTTCTTGGATTGATAGGATTCGGATTTCTTCGATGAGCAGCTTTTCCCAGCCGACCATGCCACGCGGCGCCCATGATGGCGCCCTCCAGCCCGCCAGCCTGAAAGGTCGTGCAGCATGATGATGGATCTCCAGACCAGCCTGATCATCCTGGGCGGCGTCTTCGTCGCCGGGGTCATCACCTACAACAAGTGGCAGGAGCACAAGGCGCGCAAGACCGTGGAGCGCGCCTTTTCTTCGTCCCATGATGATGTCCTGATGTCGCCGGACGAGCCGGCGGCCACGGCCGAGCCGGTCTTCGCCCCGCCTGTGGCAGACCACACCTCGCCTGCGCCGCGCATGGCCGAGCCGACGCTCGAACCTGATGCCGGACGCGCCGAGCCTTCCTTCTATGATCTGCCCGAACGCAAGCCGGTACCGGCCCCCGTGAAGGCTTACCAGGAGCAGGCCGAGTTCGAGCCGCGTGAACCCTTCCTGGGTGAGCCGCCGGTGCCCGCAGCCTCTGCCACTGCGGCAGCCGAGGAGGCCGTACTGGGCGAGGCGGTGGCGCAGGCGCCGCAATCGACGGTGGCCCAGGTCATCGCCGGAGCGGAAGAGCAGGGCGATACCGTCCCCGCCTTCACGCCGCCGCCCGAGATGCAGGCCCGCCTGGCGCCCAAGCGCGAACTGCCGGTGGACGAACTGATCGACTGCAACATCCCCATCGCCCTGGACAACCCGCTGCGCGGCGAAAAGCTGCTGCCGATGCTGCAAGGCCTGCGCCATGTCGGCAACAAGCCGGTGCATTTCATCGGCCGCACCACCGACGGCGACTGGGAAGCCATCGCCCACGGCAGCATCTACAACGCCTTGCTGGCCGGTGCGCAGCTGGCCAATCGCAGCAATGCCATCAACGAGATCGAGTATTCGGAACTGGTCATGCGCCTGCGCGACCTGACCGATTCGCTCTCGGGCGAACCCGAACTGCCGGACATGCCCGACGTCATCCGCACCGCCCAGGCGCTCCACCAGTTCATCATTGACCATGATGCGCAGCTGTCGGTGAACGTGCGCTCGCAAGGCGCGCCCTGGAGCCTGGCGACCTTGCTGGCCGCACTGACCCGCCAGGGCTTTGATCGCCGTACAGAAGGCTATCTGGTGATGCAGGATGGCGAAGGTGAAGTGCTCTTCGCCCTCTCCACCAATGCCACGCCGACCGATGAAACCACCGATCGCCTGACCCTGTTGCTGGACGTGCCCCGTGTGGCGCCGTCGCGCGATGGCTACGGTGCTTTGGTGGCCTGCGCCAAGTCGCTGTCGGCCCGCCTGGGTGGCGTCATCGTGGATGACAGCGACCAGCCCCTGACCGATGAAGCTCTCTCCGATATCGCCGAACAGGTGGCCGCGTTCTACAGCGCCATGGAATCGGCCGAGATCCCTGCCGGTTCCACCCGTGCCTTGCGCCTGTTCAGCTAAGGCCGCGTTTTTACTCCCCCTACGATGCAAGACGACTTGTTTTCCGCCGGACGGCCCCCGCAAGGGGAGCCGGACTGGCTTTCGCGCGCGCGCGTGCTGCGCGACGAACTGAATCGCCACAACCACAGTTATTACGTACTCGACCAGCCCAGCATTCCGGACGCCGAATACGATCGCCTGTTCCAGGAACTGCAGGCACTGGAAACCGCCCATCCCGAACTGTTGACGCCCGATTCGCCGACGCAGCGCGTGGGTGCCGGGCCGCTGCCGCAGTTCGAGCCGGTGCGCCATGACATCCCCATGCTCTCGCTGGGCAACGGTTTCGCCGACGAAGACATCGAAGCCTTCGACAAGCGCGTGCGTGATGGCCTGGAAACCTTGCAGGAAGTGCGCTACGCCACCGAGCTGAAGTTCGACGGCCTGGCCATCAGCCTGCGCTACGAGAATGGCGTGCTGGTGCAGGCCGCCACCCGCGGCGATGGCACCACGGGCGAGAACGTGACCGCCAACATCCGCACCGTGCGTGCCATTCCCCTGCGCCTGCACGGCGAGAGCCTGCCGCAAGTGATCGACGTGCGCGGCGAAGTGCTGATGTACAAGGACGACTTCGCGCGCCTGAATCAGCGCCAGCGCGATGCCGGGCAGAAGGAATTCGCCAACCCCCGCAATGCCGCCGCCGGCAGTCTGCGCCAGCTGGATTCGCGCATCACCGCGCAACGCACGCTGCGCTTCTTCGCCTATGGCATTGGGGTGCTGGAGGGGGCCGAGATGCCGGCTTCGCACTCGGCCCTGCTGGACTGGTACCAGCAACTCGGCCTGCCGGTGTGCAAGGAGCGCGCCGTGGTGACGGGGGCTGCCGGTCTGCTGGACTTCTTCCGCAGCATCGGTGCCAAGCGCGAGAGCCTGCCTTACGAGATCGATGGCGTGGTCTACAAGGTGGACCGGCTGGACCAGCAGAAGCACCTGGGCTTCGTCTCGCGCGCCCCGCGCTTTGCGCTGGCCCACAAGTTCCCGGCGCAGGAAGCGCTGACCGTGGTACAGGACATCGAAGTGCAAGTCGGCCGCACCGGTGCCATCACTCCTGTGGCGCGCCTAAATCCCGTCTTCGTCGGTGGGGTGACAGTCACCAACGCGACCCTGCACAACGAAGATGAAGTCCGCCGCAAGGACATCCAGATCGGCGACACCGTCATCGTGCGCCGCGCCGGTGACGTGATTCCGGAAGTGGTGGCCTTCGTGCCCGAGAAGCGTCCGGCTGATGCGCGCCCCTTCGTCATGCCGGCCAACTGCCCGGTGTGCGGCTCGCCCATCGTGCGGGCGGAAGATGAAGCAGTGGCACGCTGTTCGGGCGGCTGGCTGAAATGTTCAGCACAGCGCAAGGGCGGACTGCAGCATTTTGCTTCACGCCGCGCCATGGATATCGAAGGTCTGGGCGAGCAACTGGTGGAGCAACTGGTGGATCGCCAGGTGGTCAACACGCCGGCTGACCTGTATCGACTGGGCTTGTCGGCGCTGGCCGAACTGGACCGCATGGCCGAGAAATCGGCGCAGAACGTGCTGGATGCTCTGCAGAAGTCCAAGAGCACCACGCTGGCACGTTTCATCTATGCGCTGGGCATCCGCCACGTGGGCGAAGCCACGGCCAAGGAACTGGCGCGCCATTTCGGCGGCATCGACAAGCTGCTCGCCGCCAGTGAAGAACAACTGCTGGAAGTGGCCGATATCGGTCCGGTGGTCGCCGCCTCGATCCGTGCCTTCTTCAATGATCCGATCAACGTCGAGCTGGTCGAGCAATTGCGCGCGGTCGGCGTGCATTGGCCCGAAAGCGAGGGCGTCGATGCCGGTGCCAAGCATCTGGCCGGCAAGACCTTCGTGTTGACCGGCACCTTGCCCAACCTGTCGCGCGATGATGCCTCGCAGCTGATCGAAGCGGCCGGTGGCAAGGTTTCCGGTTCCGTGTCCAAGAAAACCAGTTACGTGGTCGCCGGGGCCGAAGCCGGCAGCAAGCTGGCCAAGGCCGAGGAGCTGGGCATCGCCATCCTCGATGAGGACGCACTGAAGGCGCTTTGCGCCGGTCAGGATGCGTCAGAAACGTAATCACCTTGTCTTTTTATTCATATAGAATGCCGCCCGTAAGCAGTCCCGTTCCCGGGACTGCGGTGCAGGATTCAACGCATCACGCCATAACAACATAACAAGACCCATCCTTACCTCGGAGTCATGATGATCAAGAAGATCAAGAAAGCCGTTTTTCCTGTCGCCGGTCTCGGTAGCCGCTTCCTGCCCGCCACCAAGGCCCAGCCCAAGGAAATGCTGCCCATCGTCGACAAACCGCTGATTCACTATGCCGTGGAAGAGGCGGTCGCCGCCGGCATCACGGAAATGGTGTTCATCACCGGCCGCAACAAGCGCGCCATCGAGGACCACTTCGACAAGGCCTACGAGCTGGAATCCGAACTGGAAGCCGCCGGCAAGAAGAAGCTGCTGGAGATCGTGCAGAACGTGGTGCCCAAGAACGTCAACTGCATCTTCATCCGTCAGTCCGAGCCGCTGGGCCTGGGCCACGCCGTGCTGTGCGCGCGTCCGGTGGTGGGTGAAGAACCCTTCGCCATCCTGCTGGCCGATGACTTCATGGACACCGATGAGGGCGTCAAGCCGGTGCTGGCACAGATGACCGACATCTATGCACGTGAAGGCATGAGCATGCTGGCCGTGCAGGAAGTGCCCAAGAACGATACCCGCCAATACGGCATCGTCAGCGCCACGCCTTACCAGCCGGACCTGGAGCGCATCAACGCCATCGTCGAAAAGCCGGCCCCGGAAGAAGCCCCGTCCACGCTGGCCGTGGTGGGTCGCTATGTGCTGAACAGCCGCATCTTCCACTACCTGGAAAACATCCCGCGCGGCGCTGGCGGCGAGATCCAGCTCACCGACGGCATCGCCAAGCTGATGCAGGCCGAATCCGTGCTGGCCTACCGTTACCAGGGCCAGCGTTATGATTGCGGTTCCAAGCTGGGTTACCTCAAGGCCATGGTGGCCATGGGCCTGAAGCACCCGGAAACCGGTCCGGCCTTCTCGGAATACCTGCAGGAAGTGGCCAGCAAGGCACGCTGATCGCAGCTGCGGTCCAGCGCCAGCCTCTGGCGCGGCGCACTGCTTGCACAATGACGCCCGGTTCCTGCCGGGCGTCTTTCATGGAGAGCTTCAATGGCAATACGCGAGATCCTCAAAATGGGCGACCCGCGCCTGCTGCGCCAGGCGCAGCCGGTCACGCAATTCGATACGCCTGAACTGGCGCAACTGGTGGACGACATGTTCGAGACCATGCGTGCCGTCAACGGTGCCGGGCTGGCCGCGCCCCAGATCGGTGTCGACCTGCAGCTGGTGATCTTCGGCTTCGGCCACAACCAGCGCTATCCGGAGGCACCGGCGGTGCCGGAGACGGTGCTCATCAATCCGGTGCTGACGCCCTTGTCGGACGAGGAAGAAGAGGGCTGGGAAGGCTGCCTGTCGGTGCCCGGCATGCGCGGCGTGGTGCCGCGCTGGAGCCGTTTGCGCTATCAGGGCCTGGACTTGCACGGCAACGAGATTGACCGCACCGTCGACGGCTTCCATGCCCGCGTGGTGCAGCATGAGTGCGATCACCTGCAGGGCATCCTGTATCCGATGCGCATCCGCGACTTCCGCCAGTTCGGATTCACGGAAGTGCTGTTCCCGGATCTGGATCCCAACCAGGACGACTGAACAAGGACGCTGCAAAAAAAACATCCCGGCACCAGGCCGGGATGTTCGTTTCAGGACCGATGAAACCGTATATCGGCCATCAGGCGTTTTCCTTCACACGCTGGTCGATGTGCGCCAACGCCTCTTCCACCTGGTCGATCAGGATCAGGCACAGGTCGCCGGGCTGCAGGGTAGCGAGGGCAGTATCGATGGCGACGAATTCGCCGTTGATTTCCTTCACATCCTTGGTACGCTTGGCCCCTTCGAGGCCCTGGCGCAGCAGCGCAATCACTTCGCCGTCTTCACGGCCGCGCTGGCACTGATCCTGATACAGCACCACTTCATCGAAGGCATCGCCCAGCAGTTCGGTCTGGCGGGTGATGTCGACGTCGCGGCGGTCGCCGGCACCGCTGATGACCACCGAGCGGCGCTTGGCGGGCAGGCTGTCGACGGCCTTGATGAGGGCCTGGATGGCATCCGGATTGTGGCCGTAGTCGGCGATCAGGGTGGCCCCCTTGTAGTCGAACAGGTTGAAGCGACCCGGTGCGGTGCCGCTGTCGCTGATGAAGCTGGCCAGGGCACCGGTGATCTGTTCCCAGTCCAGGTTCAGGGCCCAGGCCGCACCCACGGAAGCCATCACGTTCTCGACCTGGAAGCCGATGGCACCGCTGCGGGTGAGCGGAATGCCGGACAGCTTCAGGCGTTTTTCGAACGTGCCTTGCGCGGCCACGATGGCGTCGCCGTCTTGATAGACGATGCGGTGGCCCTGCGCGCGGTGGGTGGCCATGATGGGGTGGGTCGGGTCCAGCGCGAAGAAGGTCACCGAGCCGGGGCAGGAGGAGGCCATCTTGGACACCATCGGGTCCGCCGCATTCAACACGGCAGTGCCGGTCGGCGCCACGTTTTCGACGATGACGCGCTTGACCACGGCAAGGTCTTCCACGGTGCTGATGTAGGACAGGCCCAGGTGGTCCCCCATGCCGATGTTGGTGACCACGGCCACGGCGCAGCGGTCAAAGCCCAGGCCTTCACGCAGGACGCCGCCACGGGCGGTTTCCAGTACGGCGGCATCCACGTCCGGGTGGAACAGCACATTGCGGGCGCTGCGCGGGCCGCTGCAGTCGCCGGTGTCGGTGCGCTGGCCATCGATGTAGACGCCATCGGTGTTGGTCATGCCCACGCGCAGGCCGGTCTTGGCCAGCAGGTGGGTGATCAGGCGCACGGTAGTGGTTTTGCCGTTGGTACCGGCCACGGCCACCACGGGGATGCGGCCATCGTCGCCATCCTCGTACATGGTCGAGATGATGGCTTCGCCGACATCGCGCGCCTTGCCGTAGGACGGCGAGAGGTGCATGCGCAGGCCGGGTGCGGCGTTGACTTCGACGATGCCGCCGCCTTGTTCTTCCAGCGACATGTGCACCGAATTGCAGACCACGTCCACGCCGCAGATGTCGAGCCCGACCATTTGCGCAGCGGCGATGGCGCGTGCGGCCACATCCGGATGCACGTCGTCGGTGACATCGGTGGCGGTACCGCCGGTGGAGAGGTTGGCGTTGTTGCGCAGGACCACGCGCACGCCCTGGGCGGGAATGGCTTCCGGGTCCAGGTTCTGGCCGGACAGCACCGACAGGGCGATGTCGTCCAGGCGGATCTTGGTCAGCGAGGTGGCGTGGCCGTCGCCGCGCAGCGGATCGGCGTTGACCTGGTCGATCAATTGACGGATGGTGTGCACGCCGTCGCCGATGACTTGCGGCGGATCGCGGCGGGCCGCCGCCACCAGGGTCTTGCCGATGACCAGCAGGCGGAAGTCGTGGCCGGGCAGGTAGCGCTCGACGATGACTTCATCGCTGATCAGGGCGGCGTTGTTGAAGGCGCGAGTGATCTGTTCGGGGGTGCTGATGTTGACGGCCACGCCCTTGCCTTGGTTGCCGTCCAGCGGTTTGATGACCACCGCCGAACCGATTTCCTCGGCGGCCTTCAAAGCATCTTCTACGGTCTCGACCACGCGGCCGTTGGGGACCGGCACGCCAGCGGCGTGCAGCAGCATCTTGGTCAGGTCCTTGTCTTGCGCAATCGATTCGGCGATGGCGCTGGTGTTGCTGGTCTCGGCGGCCTGGATGCGCTTCTGGCGGCTGCCCCAGCCGAACTGGACCATGCTGCCCTGGGTCAGACGGCGATACGGGATGCCGCGCTTGATGGCGGCGTTGACGATGGAGCCGGTAGAAGGGCCCAAGCGTACATCTTCATCCAGTTCGCGGATGCGGGCCAGCGCACCAGTCAGGTCGAAGGGGGTGTCGGCCTGGGCGGCGCGCACCAGTTCCAGTGCCAGGTCGAAGGCCAGGCGGCCGACTTCTTCTTCGCTGTACTCCACCACCACCTGGTAAATGCCGGTCTCGACGGTGGAGACCGTGCGGGTGAAGGTCACCGGGCAGCCGGCCTGGTTCTGCAGCGCCAGGGCGGCAGCGGCCAGGGCGTGCGCCATGGAGACGACCTGCTTGCCGCCATCGGGTTCGAGGAAGCCGATCTGCGGGAAGCGGGCGCGCAGGCGCAGTTCGAAGCCGGGCATGTCATCGATGACGCGCTCGTTTTCCGGGCAGGAAACGATGGCCTCGATGGCAGTGTGTCTGCTCCAGAGATTGGGGCCGCGCAGGGCGCGAATGCGGGATACGTCCATGGACTCGTTTTCCTAGATGTCTCTTGATCTTGATTCAGTCGGTCTTGCAGGTCACGCCGGTTCAGGCGGCCTGGCTCTTGAACTTCAGGCCTTGCTCTTCGGCGCGTTCGGTGCCGAACAGCTCGATGCCGGCACGGATTACCTCCGGGCCGATGCCCAGGGCCCAGGCGGCGCCGACGGCGGCCAGCACGTTCTCGACCTGGTAGGCCACCGCGCCGTTTTCGGTCAGGGGGATGGCATCCACCGAGCTGACCTTGCACTGGCGCTCGCCATCGGCCTGGATCAGGTCGCCATCGCGCAGGAACACGGCGCGGCCGCCTTCCTTCAGGTGGCTGGCCAGCAGTTCGGAAGCCGGGTCGGTGCTGAAGAAGATGACTTCGCCATCGCACAGCTGGGCCATGTCGGCCACCAGCGGGTCGTCGGCATTGAGCACGGCAGCCCCTTCCGGCAGCACCAGGTCGACCTGGGTACGCTTGACCTTGGTGGCGATCTGCTCGGCGTTCTCGATGTAGAACTCGGGCAGGCTGTCGGTGGGATCGATATTGGCGACCACGCCGACCAGGCAGCGGTCATAGGCCAGGCCTTCGGCCAGGATGGCGGCGCTGCCATTCTCGAACACGGCAGCTTCCACGGCGCGGTTGAGCAGCACGCGATGGGCGGCATCCCAGGTGGCGCGGTTGCCGCGCTCGATCTGGCGTTCGCCGAAGTACAAGCCCTCGCCGCAGGCCAGGCCCACGTGCTTGCCCGACAGGTGCACGATACGGGCGATCAGGCGCGAAATGGTGGTCTTGCCATGCGTGCCGGTGACGCCGACGATGGGGATGCGGCCATTTTCTTCCGGGCCGAACAGGTTGTCGATGATGGCTTCGCCGACCGGACGCGGCTTGCCGTCCGAGGGCTTCAAATGCATCAGCAGGCCGGGGCCGGCATTGACTTCGACGATGGCACCGCCCTGGTCCTGCAGCGGGCGCGAGATGTCTTCGGCCACGATGTCGACACCGGCGATGTCCAGGCCGACGATGCGCGCGGCCAGGGAAGCGGCAGCTGCCACGCTGGGGTGGACCAGGTCGGTGATGTCGGAGGAGACATTGCCATTGCGCAGCAGCAGGATGCGGCGGCCGGCGGCGGGGACCGATTCGGTGGTCAGGTTCTGGCGCTGCAGTTCCAGCACGGCGGCCGGTTCGCGGTCCAGCAGCACCGGGTCCAGCAGGTGTTCTTCCAGCAGGCCGCGGCGCGGGTCGCGGTTCAGTTCATCCAGCAGGTCCTGCACGGTGGACTTGCCATCGCCGACGATGAAGATCGGTTCACCACGGGCGGCGGCGGCCAGCTTGCCGCCGACGATCAGCAGGCGGTGTTCCAGGCCCGGCACGAAGCGCTCGACCAGCACGCCGCTGCCTTCTTCCAGCGCGACCTTGTAGGCGGTCTCGATTTCTTCCCGGGTGTTCAGGTCGATGAAAACGCCGCGGCCATGGTTGGCATCGCAGGGCTTGACCACCACCGGCAGGCCGATGTCCTGGGCGGCATCCCAGGCGTCTGCGGGGCTGTCCACCAGACGGCCTTCGGGCACCGGCACGCCACAGGTTTCCAGCAGCGACTTGGTGAGATCCTTGTCACGCGAGATGCCTTCGGCAATCGCGCCGGTCTGGTCGGATTCGGCGGTCCAGATGCGGCGCGACTTGCAGCCGTGGCCCAGTTGCACCAGGTTGCCTTCGGACAGGCGAATGGTCGGGATGCGGCGCTCGTCGGCGGCGTCCACGATGCAAGCGGTGCTGGGGCCCAGGCACAGGCGATCCACCATGCGGCGCAGCTTGCGCAGAGTGGTGTCGAGGTCGAAGGGCTGGTTTTCCATGGCGGCCAGCACCAGGTCGCGGGCGGCAAAGAGCGCTGCGCGGGTGACCGTTTCATGGCGCGCACGCACCACCACCTTGTAGACGCCGCGCACGTTGGTCTCGCGCGCCTTGCCGAAGCCGCCAGGCAGCCCGGCCAGGTTCTGCAGTTCCAGGGTCACGTGTTCCAGGATGTGGCCGGGCCAGGTGCCTTCGTGCAGGCGCCGCACGAAGCCGCCGCGCTCTTCGTAGCTGCAGCGGTGTTCGATCAGGGTGGGCAACCAGGTGGTGAGGCGGTCGACGAAGCCGGGAATGGTATTGGAGGGAAAATCTTCCAGTTCGCCGATATCGATCCACACTTCGAGGGCGGAGCGGTAGGTCCAGATGTTGGGACCCTTGAGATTCAGAAAACGGAGGAATTCGATGTTTTTCATGTGTGGTGGATAGTCCGCTGTAATTGCCCAAGCCAGGATGCCGATGCTGGCTGCATCGCACGTGCCGCCCTGCGCACGCCGGTCAGCGCTCTGTCAGAATAACGCATGGTTCACTAACGCGCAGGGCGAGTTTTGGTTTACTGCATTTGCCAACTGGAATAACTGAATGAAATGGAGTGTTGTCTTGCGGCAATCAAGAGCTGGCTCCGCAGGTGAGAGGGCAGGCCGGAAGGTGCAGGCGAAATGCGAGAATCATGCGGGCAGGCTGGGGGTGGATATGAACGATATTGTCGCAGACTGTCCCGCTGCCGTGGCAATGCGGCCGGAAAAAACGCGCACGCCGTCGTGACCTGAAGCTTTGGGCAGATCAGCCATTCGCATCATGCGGGAAAGATCACCCCCGCGTAGTCGGAAGTGAAATTGGCGGTACACCGTTTGCGGCGCTCTTGCGTTATCGGAGGGCCGCTGCCCGAGCGATACCCACGAGGCGGCGCAGTTCGTGGATTTGCAGCAGGGGACGCTGCGCTATAATCGCGCGCTGCCCGCTGGCACATCCTTGCAGGCATCAAGACAACAGGTCCGGCGAGACCTGCACCTCCTAAAACAATAGCCAAACTGCTCACTTCGGGCCTCAACGCTGCCGTTACATGACTACTGACTCAATACCTTCCGCGACCGCCAGCCTGCCCGAGCGCTGGCAAACGGAAACTGCTGCCCGCCTGGTCCAGGGTGAATCCGTGCTGGCCTGGCTGGAACTGGACCTGGACGCCCAGCTGCAATTCAACGCTTCGCTGGTGCTGGCCACCGACCGCCGCTTGCTGGCGCTGGCCCCGGACCGCCAGCAATGGCAGGAGTGGGCCTATCGCCCCGACCTGCAACTGAAGCATGTCGACCACGCCGGTGTGGGTACCCTGGAGCTGTGCGACGCTGCCAGCCGGCTGGCCGCCTGGCGTTACACCTTGGCCCAGAATCCGCAGGCGCTGCGCCTGATCAAGCTGTTCGAGCAGCAGCGCGACCTGCTGGCCTCGGGCGTGCAGGCCGAAGAGGAGGGCGACGTCTGCCCGACCTGCAAGGCCGTGCTGCCGGAAGGGCAGGAAACCTGTGCCATCTGCCCGGAAACGAAGGAAGCGCCGCCTTCCACCTGGGCGCTGTTCCGCCTGTCGCGCTTTGCCAAGCCCTACAAGGGCTCGCTGCTGCTGGGCTTCCTGCTGACGCTGGCCTCCACCGCCGCCACGCTGGTGCCGCCCTACATGACCATGCCGCTGATGGACAACGTGCTGATCCCGTTCCAGAACGGCACTCCCATTGACACCCACCTGGCCACGCTTTACCTGTCTGGCCTGCTGGGCGCGGCGGTACTGGCCTGGGGACTGGGCTGGGCGCGTACCTACATCCTGGCGCTGGTGTCCGAGCGCATCGGCGCAGACCTGCGCACCACCACCTATGCGCACCTGCTGCGGCTGTCGCAGGAGTATTTCGGCGGCAAGCGCACCGGCGACCTGATGGCGCGCATCGGCTCGGAAACCGACCGCATCTGCGTGTTCCTGTCGCTGCACCTGCTGGATTTCGCCATCGACGTGCTGATGATCATCATGACGGCGGCCATCCTCATTTCGATCAACCCTTGGCTGGCACTGGTGACCTTGTTGCCGCTGCCGTTCATCGCCTGGATGATTCACGTGGTGCGCGATCGTCTGCGCCACGGTTTCGAGAAGATCGACCGCATCTGGTCGGAAGTGACCAATGTGCTGGCCGATACCATCCCCGGCATCCGCGTGGTGAAGGCTTTTGCGCAGGAGAAGCGCGAAGTGGCACGTTTCCGCGAAGCCAACCGTCACAACCTGATGGTCAATGACCGGGTCAACAAGATCTGGTCGCTGTTCACGCCCACGGTCACCTTCCTGACCGAAGTGGGCTTGCTGGTGGTGTGGGTGTTCGGGATCTGGCAGGTCTCCAGCAACCAGATCACGGTCGGTGTGCTGACTGCCTTCCTGGCCTACATCAGCCGCTTCTATACGCGCCTGGATTCGATGAGCCGCATCGTCTCGGTGACTCAAAAGGCCGCCGCCGGCGCCAAGCGCATCTTCGACATCCTGGACCACGTCTCCAGCGTGCCGGAACCGGCCAACCCGGTGCACCTGGAAAACGTCAAGGGGGCCATCGAAGTGCGCAACATCGGTTTCCGCTACGGCAACCGTGCGGTGATCCGCAACATGAGCCTGTCCATTGCGCCGGGCGAGATGATCGGACTGGTCGGCCACAGCGGTTCGGGCAAGTCCACCATGGTCAACCTGATCTGCCGCTTCTACGATGTCTCCGAAGGGGCGATCCGCATTGATGGCGTGGACATCCGTTCGCTGCCCATTTCCGAATACCGCCGCAACATCGGCCTGGTGCTGCAGGAACCCTTCCTGTTCTTCGGCACCATTGCCGAGAACATTGCCTACGGCAAGCCGGAAGCCACCCGCGAGGAAATCATCGCGGCGGCCCGTGCGGCCCATGCGCATGAGTTCATCCTGCGCCTGCCGCAAGGCTATGACTCGCTGGTCGGTGAGCGCGGCCAGGCCTTGTCGGGCGGTGAGCGCCAGCGCATCTCGATTGCGCGCGCGCTGCTGATCGACCCGCGCATCCTGATCCTGGACGAGGCGACTTCCTCGGTCGATACCACTACCGAAAAGGAAATCCAGAAGGCGCTGGACAACCTGGTCCAGGGCCGTACCACGATTGCCATCGCGCACCGCCTGTCGACCCTGCGCAAGGCCGATCGCCTGGTGGTGCTGGATCGTGGCCAGGTGGTCGAAGTCGGCAACCACGAAGAACTGATGGCCCGGGAAGGGCATTACTACAAGCTCTACCAGGCCCAGGCGCGCAATCCTGAGGGTGATGCCGAGGTCTCGGTGAGCGAAGAAGAGAAGGGCGAATAAGCCATGAGCACCACCAACAATTCTGCCCAAAGCTTCACCCTGGAACGCAATGCTTTCGGACGTCTGGTCTTGACCGACGCCCAGGGCGGCCTGCACGAGCACGTGATTCCTGTACGTGCATTTCCGGTCACATCGCCCGATCGCGGCCTGTCTCTGGTCAGCAGCGACGGCCACGAGCTGGCCTGGATCGATACCCTGGAGGAAGTGGATGCGCCGACGCGCCGCCTGATTGAGGAAGAACTGGCCAGCCGCGAGTTCATGCCGGAGATCCAGCGCATCGTCAGCGTGTCGACCTTCGCCACGCCCAGCGACTGGACCGTGCAGACCACGCGCGGTACCACCACCTTCACGCTCAAGGGCGAGGAAGACATCCGCCGCCTGGCCGCGCCGGCGCTGCTGATTGCCGACAGCCACGGCATCCAGTTCCTGATCCGCGACCAGAAGGCGTTGGACAAGCACAGCCGCAAGATCCTGGATCGTTTCCTCTGATCCTTTTTGCCTGCGGCAAAAAAGAACGGCCCTGATGATGAATCAGGGCCGTTCTTGTATGGAGCGGGTTGAGGCTCAGAACTTCTCATCCGGCCGCAGGTAGCGCCACTGTCCGGTCGGCAGCTCACCCAGCTTGACCCCGCCGATGCGCACGCGCTTCAAGCCGATTACCTTCAGTCCGACCATGTCGCACATGCGGCGAATCTGGCGCTTCTTGCCTTCGCGCAGGGTGAAACGCAGCTGATCCTCGTTCTGCCACACCACCTTGGCCGGACGCAGCGGCTTGCCATCCATGATGAGGCCGTGGTTCAGGCGCTTGAGATCGGATTCGGGCAGCTTGCCGGGACGCGTGTATTGCACGCGCACCAGGTATTCCTTGTCGACCGCCGAATCCTCGCCAATCAACTGCTTGGCGATGCGGCCATCCTGGGTCAGTACCAGCAAGCCCACCGAATCGATGTCCAGCCGTCCGGCCGGCACCAGGCTCTTCAGCTGGCGCGGGTGGAAGCGCATCTCGGTCTGGTCTTCGGCCCAGCGCGACTGTTCGTTGACCAGCACCATGGCCGGCTTGTAGCCATCCTCGGCCTGGCCGCTGACGTAGCCCATGGGCTTGTTGATCAGGATGGTCACGCGCTGGGCCTGCTCGGCGCTGGCTTGGCGTTCCACGGTGACCTTCTGGTGCGGCAGCACCTTGCTGCCCAGCACCGACACCACCTGGCCATCCACGCGCACCCAGCCTTTTTCTATCCATTCGTCGGCTTCGCGGCGCGAGCACAGGCCGAGTTCGGACATGCGTTTGGAAAGTCGTACAGGTTCAGTCATGGGGATTGCCTTGCGAAAAACGGAGGCCGGCCAGCGGCGAGGGTGAGATTGTACGGCCAGCCGCGCCGCCGCGCCAGACTGGGGCGGCAGCGCGGACAGGGTGATGCGGGTCAGATGCGCAGGGTCTGCAGCAGTTCGGTTTCCAGCATGATCTGATTGCGCGGCTGGGACAGGCCGGGGCCGTCGATCAGGAAGACGTCTTCCACCCGCTCGCCCAGGGTCATGACCTTGGCGGTATGCAGGTTGATGCGGTACTTGGCCAGCACGTTGGAGATCGAATACAGCAGCCCGGCGCGGTCATTGGCCGAGACCGACAGCAGGTAGTACTGGCCGCGCTCATCCGGGCGCAAATCCACCGACGGATTGACCGGGAAGGTGCGCGACAGGCGCGACAGGCGAGCCTTGGAAGGAGCCGGCAGCGGGGCGTCGGACTGCAGCAGGGCCCCCAGTTCGTGCTCGATCAGGTTGATGATGTCGCGGTAGTTCTTGGCGAACACCGGGGCATTGATCAGGAAGGCGTCCAGCGCGTAATCGTTGCGGGTCGTGTGGATCTTGGCGTCGAAGATGCTGAAGCTTTTTTCGTCGAAATAGCTGCAGATGCGCGCAAACAGGTCAGGGCGGTCGGGCGTGTAGACCGCCACCTGAACGCCTTCGCCAATGGGCGCCAGGCGGCAGCGCACCAGCGGTACGCCGGTATCGACCTTGTCGTAGAAGCAGCGCGTCTGCCAGGCGATGTCGGAGGCGTCGTGGCGCAGGAAGTAGGCCACGTCCAGCTGCTTCCACAGCGCTTCGTGTGCGTCGGCCGGCAGGCCGTACAGGCGCAGGGTCTTGATGGCTTCCTGCTGGGTATTCTTCAGTTCGCGGTCGGCCGAGGGCGCTTCGCCGCCCAGCACGCGCAGGGTCATGCGGTACAGGTCTTCCAGCAGCTTGCCCTTCCAGGCGTTCCAGACCTTGGGGCTGGTGCCGCGGATGTCGGCCACCGTCAGCAGG
The DNA here is from genome assembly GCF_057961335.1 of Herbaspirillum sp. Her4. NCBI lineage: Bacteria > Pseudomonadati > Pseudomonadota > Betaproteobacteria > Burkholderiales > Oxalobacteraceae > Herbaspirillum > Herbaspirillum sp. Her4. The sequence continues at coordinate 3,565,732 of NZ_CM176330.1, forward strand.
TAGAGCGCGGTCAGGTGGCGCTCGTCCTTGACCAGTTGGGCGAAGGCGGTGATGACGTCGGGGTCCGACATGTCCTGCTTCTGCGCCACGTGCGACATGGCCAGATGCTGCTCCACCAGGAACACGATCAGCTCGGTATTGTCCGGCGAGATGCCGTGCTGCTCGCAGAAGGCGCGGGCGTCGTCCATGCCCAGCTTGGAGTGGTCGCCGCCCCGGCCCTTGGCGATGTCGTGGAACAGCGCCGCGATGTACAGCACCCAGGGCTGGCCGAAGTTGGCCATGAGCTGGCTGCAGAAGGGATATTCATGCGCATGTTCGCTCATCGTGAAGCGGCGCACGTTGCGCACCACCATCAGGATGTGCTGGTCCACCGTGTAGACATGGAACAGGTCATGCTGCATCTGGCCGACGATCTGGCGGAAGTTCGGCAGGTAGCGTCCCAGCACGCTGGTGCTGTTCATGCCACGCAGGGCGTGGGTGATGCCGCGCTTGCTCTGGATGATCTGCATGAACAGGCGATGATTTTCCGGATTGGCGCGGAAGGCATTGTCGATCTTGAAGCGCGCATGCCATAGCGCACGCAGGGTGCGCGCCGACATATCCTTCAGTTCCGGATGCTCGGAGAGCACCAGGAAGACTTCCAGCATGGCTGACGGCGTCTCCTCGAAGACCTTGTCATGGGCGATGTCGACGAAGCCGTTGACCTCGTTGAAACGCTCGTTGAGCGGGCGCGGCACCGCCTGCTGCGGGAACAGGTGGGCTTCGATGTTCTGCAGCAGGATGGTGTTGAGCTGCGTGACCGCCTTGGCCGCCCAGTAGTAGCGCTGCATCAGATATTCGCTGGCGCGGCGGGTGTCGGTGGTCTTGAAGCCGAAGGTCTCGGCGAGCTGGGTCTGGATGTCGAACACCAGCCGGTCTTCGCGGCGGTCCGTGAGGATGTGCAGACGGATGCGGATGTCCTTGAAGGCGCGTTCCTTCTGGCGCAGCTGGCGCGCCTCGGTGGAGGTCAGCATGCCGTGTTCGGCCAGCTCGCCCCAGGAGTTGCCCAGGCCCGCCGCCTTGGCCACCCACAGGATCACCTGCAGGTCGCGCAGGCCGCCGGGGCTTTCCTTGCAGTTGGGTTCGAGGCTGTAGGGCGTATCTTCATATTTGATGTGGCGCTGGCGCATTTCCAGGGTCTTGGCCTGGAAGAAGGCCAGAGGGTCCAGCGCGGCCTGGTAGCGCTCCTGCAATTTCTTGAAGAGGGCGCGGTTGCCGGTCACCAGGCGGGCTTCCAGGAGGCTGGTCTGTACCGTGATGTCGGCGGCCGATTCATCCAGGCATTCGTCGATGGTACGGATGCTGTGGCCGATTTCCAGGCCGATGTCCCAGAACAGCTGCACCAGCGATTCCAGCTTTTCCTTCTTGGCCGCATCCGGGGCCTGGTCCAGCAGGATCAGCACATCCACGTCGGAATGCGGGAACAGCTCGCCCCGGCCATAGCCGCCCACGGCCACCAGGGCGGCATTGCCGGACATGCCCAGTTCTTCCCAGGCAGTGGTGAGGGATTCGTCCACGTTGCGGCGCAACTGGGCCAGCAACTGCTCGGTCTTGTGGTTGGACTGGAACACCTCGATGGCTTGCTGGCGCGCGGCCTTGAGCTGTTTCTTGAGCGTGATGGCGAGTGTGGGCATCGTGGTCGGCAATTAAGGCAAGCAGGGCGGCGGGGCGGCGCCTATATGAACAAAGCCGCATCCCCATGCGGCTTTGCGCTCGAAGCAGGTTTCGTGCCGGAAACTGTGTGCAGGGTGGAGGGGCACATGGTTCCGGCCGCCAGGGTCACGCCGGGGTGGCGACCTGGTTCTGGATGAAGGCCGGCGGTGCCGGCATGCCGGGCGACACCGTCAGCACTTCGAAGCCGGTCTCGGTGACCAGCACGGTGTGTTCCCATTGGGCTGACAGGCTGCGGTCCTTGGTCTTGATGGTCCAGCCGTCGCCCATTTCGCGGATCTCGCGGCGGCCGGCGTTGATCATCGGTTCCACGGTGAAGATCATGCCGGCTTCCAGCTTCTCCAGCGTACCGGGGCGGCCGTAGTGCAGGACTTGCGGTTCTTCATGGAAGACCTTGCCGATGCCGTGGCCGCAGAACTCGCGCACCACGCTGTAGCCGGCCTTTTCGGCGTGCTGCTGGATGACGTGGCCGATGTCGCCCAAATGTGCGCCCGGCTTGATCTTGGAGATGCCCAGCCACATGCATTCATAGGTGATCTCGGTCAGGCGGCGTGCCAGGATGGATGGCTCGCCCAGGAAGAACATGCGGCTGGTGTCGCCGTGGTAGCCATTCTTGATGATGGTGACGTCGATGTTGAGCACGTCGCCGTTCTTCATCACCTTGTCGCCGGGGATGCCGTGGCAGATCACGTCATTCAGGGAGGTGCAGATGGCCTTGGGGTAGGGCGTGTAGCCCGGCGGGCAGTAGTTCAGCGGGGCCGGGATGCTGCCTTGCACGTTGGTCATGTACTCGTGGCAGAGGCGGTCGATCTCGCCGGTGGTCACGCCCGGCTTCACGAAGGGGGTGATGTAGTCCAGTACCTCGGCGGCCAGGCGGCCGGCCACGCGCATGCCTTCGATGTCTTCGGCGGTCTTGATGGTGATGTTGCCCATGATGAATCGCAATTCGCTAGAAAATCGTCAAGACGGGATTATAGACGACGGGGGTGCTTTCTGTTTTGCCGGCTCCGGCCGACAAGCCGGGGACGGCGTTTGGCTGCGTTCCTTATCTTCATGTGCTACTTGAACAAAAGTGATGGGTCGAGTAGAATGCCGGGCTGATCTGAAAACCTCAGGTCAGTTGTCGAATGCGGTGTGCGGAATGATTCTTCATGTCTGTTTGGCAATAAGTGTCGTAAATTATCTTTTGAAACGCGAATCCGTTCGCTAAAAGGGTGTCCGGCTGCATGAGCCGGATGACCGAGCGGATTCCAGACCTAACCCTGGAGAAATTCATGTCCGTTACCATGCGCGAAATGCTGGAAGCCGGTGTCCACTTCGGTCACCAAACCCGCTTCTGGAACCCCAAGATGGCCCCCTTCATTTTCGGCCATCGCAACAAGATTCACATCGTCAACCTGGAAAAAACCCTGGGCATGTACCAGGAAGCCGTCAAGTACGTGCGCCAGCTGTCGGCCAACCGTGGCACCATCCTGTTCGTTGGTACCAAGCGTCAAGCCCGCGACATCCTGTCCGCTGAAGCGCAACGCGCTGGCGTGCCCTACGTTGACCAGCGCTGGCTGGGCGGCATGCTGACCAACTTCAAGACCATCAAGACCTCGATCAAGCGCCTGAAGGACATGGAAGCTGCCATCGAAGACGGTTCGGTCGAGAAGCTGTCGAAGAAGGAAGCCCTGCTGTTCACCCGTGAACAGGAAAAGCTGCAAAAGGCCATCGGCGGCATCAAGGACATGGGCGGCATTCCTGACGCCATCTTCGTCATCGACGTCGGCTACCACAAGGGCGCCATCACCGAAGCCGCCAAGCTGGGTATCCCGGTCATCGGCGTGGTCGATACCAACCACTCGCCCGAAGGCGTCACCTACGTGATCCCGGGTAACGACGACTCCGCCAAGGCGATCGCTCTGTACGCTCGCGGCATGGCTGACGCCGTGCTGGAAGGCCGCGCCAACGCCGTCAACGACGTCGTCGAAGCAGTCAAGGGCGATGAATTCGTCGAGGTCGAGCAGGCTTGATTCTGCTCTTCCGGTAGTACGGTAGTCCAAAAAGGGGTGACAGCGGGTAGTGACGCAGTGGCCCCTTTTTTTTGATTCAATTTTCGAGTTTCAGGCATGCCGCAAGCGCGGGATGCCTCCAAGTCAGGAGAAAAGTATGGCGGCAATTACCGCAGCAATGGTGGGCGATCTGCGTGCGAAGACCGACGCGCCGATGATGGAATGCAAGAAGGCGCTGACCGAAGCCGATGGCGACATGGCCAAGGCCGAAGAGATTCTGCGCGTCAAGCTGGGCAGCAAGGCTTCCAAGGCCTCTTCCCGCATCACCGCAGAAGGCGTGATCTCGGCCTACATCGCTGGCAACGTCGGCGCGCTGGTCGAAGTGAACTGTGAAACCGACTTCGTGACCAAGAACGACGAGTTCATCGGTCTGGTCGAAGCTGCTGCCAAGCTGGTGGTCGAACAGAATCCGGCTGACGTGGCTGCCCTGGGCGCCTGCAAGCTGGCCGACGGCAAGACCCTGGAAGAACTGCGCACCGAACTGATCGGCCGCATCGGCGAGAACATGTCGTTCCGTCGCTTCCAGCGCTTCGAAACCACCGGCAAGCTGGCTGCCTACCTGCACGGCACCCGCATCGGCGTGATCGTCGAGTTCGACGGCGCTGAAGAGCAAGTCGGCAAGGACGTGGCCATGCACATCGCTGCCATGAAGCCGGTCGCCCTGTCGGCCGAGCAGGTGCCGGCCGACCTGATCGAGAAGGAACGCTCGGTCGCCGCCCTGAAGGCTGCCGAATCCGGCAAGCCGGCTGACATCGTCGCCAAGATGGTGGACGGTTCGGTGCAGAAGTACCTGAAGGAAGTGTCGCTGTTCAACCAGGCTTTCGTGAAGAACGACAAGCAAAGCGTCGAACAGATGCTGAAGGCGGCCAATACCACCGTCAAGTCGTTCGCCATGTACGTGGTCGGCGAAGGCATCGAGAAGAAGCAAGACGACTTCGCTGCCGAAGTGGCAGCGCAAGTGGCTGCAGCGAAACAAGCTCAGTAAGCGTCGCAGGAAAAACGGGCCGAGAGGCCCGTTTTTTTAAGCCGGATTCCGGGAACTTTCGGAGTCGCCCGCGTCTACAGTCAGGGTCGTCCGTCGGATGAATGATGACGCGCAGGGCAGGCCGCCTGGCAACGGCAATATGGGTAGCTAAAGCAATACTGGCAGCACACGGCAAGACAGAATAGGGCGCAGCAGTACATCCCCTCATGCGTTCGGACCTGCCCCTGATGACGAAAAAGCGCCATTTCGTCGGGTGACAGCGAGTGCCGGCGCGTCAATACGTAATTCAACCTCGGACAGAACACGGAGCCCTGCAATGACAACACCAGCCTACAAGCGCGTACTCCTCAAACTCTCCGGCGAAGCACTGATGGGCGACGACGCCTACGGTATCAATCGCGCGACCATCGAACGCATGGTCGCGGATGTAGCAGAAATCAGCAAACTGGGCGTGGAACTGGCCATCGTGATCGGTGGCGGCAACATCTTCCGCGGCGTCGCGCCGGGCGCCCAGGGCATGGATCGTGCAACCGCCGACTACATGGGCATGCTGGCCACCGTCATGAACTCGCTGGCCCTGGCTGATGCCATGCGCCAGGCCGGCCTGACGGCCCGCGTGATGTCGGCCATCGGCATCGAGCAGGTGGTCGAGCCCTATGTGCGCCCCAAGGCGCTGCAATACCTGGAAGAAGGCAAGATCGTGGTGTTCGCCGCCGGTACCGGCAACCCCTTCTTCACCACCGATACCGCCGCCGCCCTGCGTGGCTCGGAAATCGGCGCCCAGATCGTGCTGAAGGCCACCAAGGTGGATGGTGTCTACACCGCCGACCCCAAGAAGGATCCGGCCGCCACCCGCTACCAGTCGATCTCCTTCGATGAAGCCATCGCCAAGCACCTGCAGGTGATGGATGCCACCGCCTTTGCGCTGTGCCGCGACCAGAAGCTGCCGATCAAGGTGTTTTCCATCGTCAAGCCGGGCGCGCTCAAGAGCGTGGTCATGGGTGACGATGAAGGCACCCTGGTCCACGTCTGATTGATATTGCAGTGCAGAAACCGGCCGCAGGCCGGGATTCCCGTTTACAATGCCCGTCTTTCAGGCATTTGCCATCAAGACAAGCCAAGTTATTGCACCAAAGTTAGGAGAGCAGCATGAGTGTCGCTGACGTCAAGAAAAATACCGAGCAGAAGATGGCCAAGTCCATCGAAACCCTGAAGGCCAACCTGGCCAAGGTCCGTACCGGCCGCGCCCACACCGGCCTGCTGGACCAGGTCATGGTGGAATACTATGGTTCGCCGACAGGCCTGTCGCAAGTCGCCAACCTGACCCTGATCGATGCGCGCACCATCGGTGTGCAGCCGTTCGAGAAGAAGATGGCCGCCGTCATCGAGAAGGCCATCCGTGAAGCCGACCTGGGCCTGAACCCGGCCACCCACGGCGACCTGATCCGTGTGCCGATGCCTGCGCTGACCGAAGAGCGCCGCAAGGAAATGGTCAAGCTGGTCAAGAGTGAAGCCGAAGATGCCAAGATCGCCGTGCGCAACATCCGCCGCGAAGGCAATGAAGGCCTGAAGAAGCTGGTCAAGGACAAGATCGCCTCGGAAGATGAAGAGCGCCGCGGCCAGGACGAGATCCAGAAGCTGACCGACAAGTTCGTGGCTGACATCGACAAAATGGTCACCGACAAGGAAAAGGAAGTGATGACGGTGTAAGCCGTCCTGCAGGTCTCACGCGCGGCTGCCATGGCGGCCGCGCTGCACGAACAAGTCCAAGACAGCAAAAGTGCAGGCGGGAAGTGAGAGCGGCAATGGGGGGAGGAGGCTGGCCGGTTTGTCAAAGCGGCGCATGCCCGTTACCATGTTGCGCTTCACCATCCGGCGCACGGAAAAGTAATAAATCATTTACATGAAGCATCAAAGCTCAACTCTGGCGGTTCCGGAGACTTCCGCGGTTCCGCGCCATGTTGCCATCATCATGGACGGCAACGGTCGTTGGGCGACCAAACGTTTCCTGCCGCGTGTGGCGGGGCATGCCAAGGGCGTGGATGCAGTGCGCTCCATTGTCGAGGCCTGCGCCGAGCGCGGTATCGAATTCCTTACCCTGTTTGCCTTCAGTTCCGAAAACTGGCGTCGCCCTGCCGACGAAGTGTCGGTGCTGATGCGTCTGTTCATGACGGTGCTGGAGCGTGAAGTCGGCAAGATGGCCAACAATGGCATCCGCCTGCGCATCGTCGGCGACATGAGCCGCTTCGATCCGAAATTGCAGGAGATGGCGGCCAAGGCCGAGGCGCAGACCGCCGGCAACAGCCGCCTGACGCTGACCGTCTGCGCCAACTATGGCGGGCGCTGGGATGTCATGCAGGCCGTTTCCAAAATGGTCAAGGACAAGCCGGGCGCGACCGACTACACCGAAGAAGAACTGGCCCCGTATCTGGCCATGGCGTATGCCCCTGAGCCCGATTTGTTCATCCGTACCGGCGGTGAACAGCGCATCTCCAATTTCCTGTTGTGGCAGCTGGCGTACAGCGAGCTGTACTTCACCGAAACCTTCTGGCCCGATTTCGACGACAAGGCGCTGGATCAGGCGATCGGCTCCTACCAACAACGCGAGCGCCGCTTCGGGCGCACCAGTGCCCAGGTACTGGACCAGAAAAAGGCTTCCTGATGCTCAAGACGCGTGTCATCACGGCGTTGATCCTGCTGGCAATCCTGTTGCCCATCCTGTATTTCGGTTATTTCCCGGCCTTTGCCATGGCGGTGCTGGTGTTCTTCGCCGCCGGTTCGTGGGAATGCTTCCGTCTCTTCAAGAGCCCGCGTCCCACCTTGTGGGCTGCCTTGTGGACGTTGGTCTTCAGCGTCATCCTGTTCTTCTCCGGCTTGCCCAGCGTGCGCGCCCTGTATGTGCTCTGCGTGCTGTTGTGGACCTTGCGCTTCGTGCCCGCGCTTGGCCTGGGCCTGCCCCGGATCGAAGCTTTCGGCAATAGGCTGCTCAACGGCACTTACATGCTGTCCATCCTCGGCTGCTTTGTTGCCATCGTGGACCTGTTCCAGCATTCGCCGCTGTATCTGCTGTCGGTGATGGCCGTGGTGTGGGTGGCTGACATTGGTGCCTATTTCTCTGGCAAGGGCTTCGGACGCCACAAGCTGGCTCCCACCATTTCCCCGGGCAAGTCCTGGGAGGGTGCCATCGGCGGCTGGCTGGCGGTGCTGGTGATTTCGGCGGCAGTGGCCATGTCCATGAGTGGTGGCGAGACCTTCCAGTATCACCTGTTCAATCGCTGGGGCTGGGGCGGCTTTGTCGGCGTGCTCAGCCTCATGGTGGTGGCCAGCGTGGTCGGTGACTTGTTCGAGTCGCAACTTAAGCGCCGCGCCGGCATGAAGGACAGCAGCAACCTGCTGCCCGGCCACGGCGGCGTGCTCGACCGCATCGATGCGCTCATCCCGGTGCTGCCGCTGGCAGCGCTGGTCGATCTCTGGCTGGCGGCTGCCTGAGCCGCCGCTTTCCTTCTGGAAATTCCATGCAGTCCATCAGCATTCTCGGTGCCACCGGTTCCATCGGCGTGTCCACGCTGGACGTGGTGGCCCGCCATCCCGACCGCTATCGCGTCTTTGCGCTGAGCGCCCATTCCCGTGTTGCTGAACTGGCCGAGCAATGCCAGCGCTTCCGTCCGCAAGTGGCCGTGGTCGGTTCCGCCGAAGCGGCCGCGCAGTTGCAAACCTTGTTGCGCGCAGCCGGGCTGTCCACCGAAGTGGCCTACGGTCCGCAAGCCTTGTGCGAGATCGCGTCCGCCGACGGCTGCGACATGGTCATGGCGGCCATCGTCGGTGCCGCAGGACTGGCCTCCACGCTGGCCGCCGCACGTGCCGGCAAGAAGATCCTGCTGGCCAACAAGGAAGCTCTGGTGATCTCCGGCCAGCTGCTGATGGATGCGGTGCAGGCACATGGTGCCAGCCTGCTGCCCATCGATAGCGAACACAATGCCATCTTCCAGTGCCTGCCCGCCGGCTACACCCGTTCGATGACGGCGCATGGTGTCGAGAAAATCCTCCTGACGGCCTCGGGAGGTCCGTTCCTCCATCGGGAGGTGAATACGCTGGATCAAGTCACCGTGGAAGAAGCCGTGGCCCATCCCAAGTGGGTGATGGGGCGCAAGATCTCGGTGGATTCCGCCACCATGATGAACAAGGGCCTGGAAGTGATCGAAGCGCACTGGCTCTTCGGCGCGCCGGCGGACAAGATCGAGGTGGTGATCCACCCGCAGAGCGTGATTCATTCCATGGTCTCGTATGCCGATGGCTCTGTGCTAGCGCAGTTGGGCAACCCCGACATGCGCACGCCCATTGCCAATGCGCTGGCCTATCCGGAGCGTATCGCCTCGGGCGTGGCAGCGCTGGATCTGGCGCAGATCGCGCAATTGTCCTTCTTGCCGCCTGACTATCAGCGCTTCCCCTGCCTGAAACTGGCGTATGATGCGCTGCGGGCCGGCGGTACGCTGGCGGCGATCCTTAATGCCGCCAACGAAGTCGCCGTGCAAGCCTTCCTCGATGGCCGCATCGGCTTCGGGAAGATCGCTCCCCTGATCCACGAGGTCATGTCCGCCATCCCCAACCGGCAAGCCGATGACATCACGGCGCTGCTGGAGCAGGACCGGCAGGCGCGTGACCACGCCGAGGCACTGATTTCACGATGAACCTGCTGCATACCCTGATCGCTTTCTTCGTTGCCCTGGGCACCCTGGTGGTAGTCCACGAGCTGGGGCATTACCTGGTGGCGCGCTGGTGCGGTGTGAAGGTATTGCGCTTCTCGGTCGGCATGGGCCGGGTGATCTGGTCGCGCCGCTTCGGCCGCGACCAGACCGAATGGGCGCTGTCGGTGCTGCCCTTGGGCGGCTATGTGAAGATGCTGGACGCGCGCGAACAGCCGCTGGAAGACATTCCGGAAGCCGATCTCAAGCGCGAATTCACGCGCCAATCCGTCTGGCGTCGCATCGCCATCGTGGCGGCCGGACCGATCGCCAATTTCCTGCTGGCCATTCTCCTCTTTGCTGGTCTCTACATGCACGGCGTGCCGGAGCCGGTGCCCGTGCTGCGTGCAGCGACCGCGCAGTCGGCCGCCTACCAGGCCGGCTTGCGCGCCGGTGACCGTATCACGGCCATCAATGGCGCGCCGGTGCAGGTCTGGTCCGAAGTACGCTGGAAACTGATGCAACTGGTGCTGGAAAAGGCCGATGCCCGCATCGACGTCGAACGTCCCAATCCCAATGGCAGCGGCAAGCTGCTCAACTCGGTCACGCTGCGTCTGGGCGGCATTGACAGCAATGAGCTGGAAGGCGACTTCCTCGGCAAGCTCGGCCTGTCGCTGGCGCGTCCGCCTGCCGTGCTGGGCAAGATCATGGAGGGTCCGGCCAAGATGGCAGGACTGGAGAGCGGCGACCGCATCACCGCCATCGATGGCGTCCCTGTCCAGGATGGCCTGGCCTTCGTGGAAAAAGTGCGCGAATCCGCCGGCAAGCCTCTGCTGCTGCAGGGCGTGCGCGGCACGGCGCCGATCGAGGTGCGCGTCACGCCGGAGTCGGTGGAAGAGGGTGAAAGCGGCAAGCGCATCGGCCGCATCAAGGTCGAAGTGCCGCTGGCACCGGAGATGGCCACCGTCAGCGATGGCCCGTTGACGGCCGTGGCCAAGGGCGCGCAGCGCACCTGGGATACCAGCGTGATGACCATCAAGATGATCGGCAAGATGATCATCGGGCAGGTCTCGCTGAAGAACATTACCGGCCCCATCACCATCGCCGACTATGCCGGACAGACCGCCCGCGTGGGCCTGGTGAGCTACCTCAGCTTCCTGGCCTTCATCAGTATCAGCCTGGGAGTGATGAATCTGTTGCCAATCCCGGTTTTAGACGGCGGTCATTTGCTGTATTATGCGCTGGAGATTTTGACAGGGCGGCCCGTTTCCGAGCGGTTTGGGGAAATCGCGCAGCGCGCCGGCCTGGGATTACTGATGGCGCTGATGCTCGTTGCCGCTTTCAACGATATCGTGCGACTGATGTTCCAAGGATGAATCCGGCCTGATGCCGGCCCCGTCGAGCAAGCAAGATCGGCGGGGCGGCCAGAAAGACCGGATTTTTTACATTTGCCGGCCAACCCCGATGGCAGTTGTTAAGCAATTGGCAATGGATCAGGAATCCGTTTTCAATTGCTTACCAGCATCATGTCAGGCAGTGCCGCAGCGAAAAACTGTTGATGAACGATAGATGAAATTACACCCTGCGCAACATCCCATTCCGACTCTCTCCCGTCGCCTGATTGCCGCTGCCGCCTTTGCCCTGTGCTCCAGCCAGGCCATGGCCATCACGCCGTTCGTGGTCAAGGATATCCGCGTCGAAGGCATCCAGCGTACCGAAGCCGGCACCGTCTTCAGTTACCTGCCGGTGCGCGTGGGCGATACCTTCAACGATGAAAAGGCCACCGCCGCCATCAAGGCGTTGTACGCCACCGGATTCTTCCGTGACGTGCGCATCGAAGCCGAAGGCGACGTGCTGGTGGTGCAGGTGGTCGAACGCCCGGCCATTGCCAGCGTCGACTTCTCCGGCATCAAGGAATTCGACAAGGAACAGCTGACCAAGGCCCTCAAGGAAATCGGCGTAGCCGAGTCGCGGATCTTTGACCGCTCGCAGGTCGATCGCGCCGAACAGGAACTGAAGCGTCAGTACCTGTCGCGCGGCCTGTATGGTGCCAAGGTGTCGACTACCGTCACGCCGGTCGAGCGCAATCGCGTCGCCATTACCTTCGCCGTGGATGAAGGTGAAGTTTCGCGCATCAAGCAGATCAACTTCGTCGGCAACAAGGTGTTCTCCGACAGCACCCTGCGCGACCAGATCAAGCTGACCACCCCGGGCTGGTTCACCTGGTATACCAAGGCTGACCAGTATTCCAAGGAAAAGCTGCAGGGCGACATCGAAACCTTGCGCTCCTACTACCTGGACCGTGGCTATCTGGAGATGCAGGTCGAATCGACCCAGGTGTCGATCACGCCCGACAAGAAAGACATCTACATCACCGTCAACATCAAGGAAGGCGAGAAGTACACCGTCTCCGACATCAAGCTGGAAGGCGAGATGTTCGGCATGGAGCCGGAACTGGCCAAGCTGTTGCAGCTGAAGAAGGGCGACGTCTATTCCGGCGCCAAGCTGACCGACAGCACCAAGAAGATCGGTGAGCGTCTGGGCAACTTCGGTTACGCCTTCGCGAACGTCAACGCCAACCCCAATGTGGACCGCGAGAAGAAGGAAGTTGCCTTCACCATCATGGTCGACCCGGGCAAGCGCGTCTACGTGCGTCACGTCAACATCGCCGGCAACACCAAGACCCGCGATGAGGTGATCCGCCGCGAATTCCGCCAGTTCGAGGATTCCTGGTACGACGGCGAGAAGATCAAGCTTTCGCGCGATCGCGTCGACCGTCTGGGCTACTTCAAGGAAGTGACCGTGGATACGCCTGAAGTGCCGGGCACCAGCGACCAGGTCGATGTGAACATGAAGGTCGAGGAAAAGCCGACCGGCAACATCATGGTCGGTGCCGGCTTCTCGCAGTCCGACAAGCTGAGCCTGACCGGCTCGATCTCGCAGGAAAACGCCTTCGGCAGCGGCAACACCGTCGGTATCGACATCAACACCAGCTCGCGCTATCGCACGATCTCGCTGTCGACCACCAATCCGTATTTCACGGATGACGGCATCAGCCGCACCTATGAGATCTACCTGCGCACGATTCGCCCCTCGGTCTACGCGACCGGTGACTACAAGGTCAAGACCCTGGGCGGCAGCATCAAGTTTGGTGTGCCGTTCTCGGAGCTGGATCGCGTGTTCTTCGGTATTGGCGTGGAAAACACCAACGTCAGCACCGACAGCACCAGCCCGACGCTCTATCGCCAGTACGTGCGTGACTTTGGCGGCGTGGGCGCGAGCGATTGTGATGTGACCTCCAGCACCAACAATTGCGGTGTGGGCAGCGCCCGTACCACCAGCATCCCGCTGACCGTGGCATGGCAGCGTGACGGCCGTGACTCGGCCCTGGTGCCGACCACCGGCCGCTATCAGCGCGCCAACTTCGAGGTCTCCTATGTGGGCACCCTGAAGTACTACCGTGCCAGCTACCAGCAGCAGTACTTCCAGCCGTTCTTCAGCAAGGCCGTGACTCTGGCGCTGAATGGCGAAGTCGACTACGGCCGCGGCCTGGGCAGCAAGCCGTACCCGGTGTTCAAGAACTACTACGCCGGCGGTATCGGCACCGTGCGCGGCTATGAAGCGTCCTCGCTGGGTAGCCTGAAGGACCAGTACGGTGACTCCATGGGCGGCGCTTCGCGTCTGTACGGCAATGCCGAACTGCAATTCCCGTTCCCGGGTTCGGGCCAGGACCGCACGCTGCGCTGGTTCACCTTCTTTGACGGCGGCAACGTCTTCGCCGACGGCGAAAACATCAAGCTCAACGACCTGCGCTATTCGGCCGGTGTCGGTATCAGCTGGGTGTCGCCGATCGGTCCGCTGAAGCTGAGCTTCGGCAAGCCATTGAACCTGAAGGCGGGTGACAAGTCTCAAACCTTCCAGTTCCAACTGGGTACCGGCTTCTAAAGCGGTCATCATTGATTCGTAATACGGAGAGTAATCTTGAAGTTCATGACCAAATCGTTCCTGTCCCTGCAGACCATCGTGATGGCTGCCTGCCTGTTGAGCTTTGCCCCCGCCCACGCGCAGGAAAGCTCGAAAATCGCCTTCGTGAGCACCGAGCGCATCTTCCGCGAAGCGGCGCCTGCCAAGGCCGCACAAACCAAGCTGGAAGCCGAGTTCGCCAAGCGTGACCGTGACCTGCAAGACATGGCTGCGCGTCTGAAGGCCCAGTCCGACAAGCTGGACAAGGATGCTGCCGTGCTGTCGGATTCCGACCGCGCCAAGCGCCAGCGTGACCTGTCCGACCTGGACAAGGAATTCCAGCGCAAGCAGCGTGAATTCCGCGAAGACCTGAACCAGCGCCGCAACGAGGAACTGGCCGTGGTCCTGGAACGCACCAACAAGGTGATCCGCCAGATCGCCGAAGCCGAGAAGTACGACATCGTCTTCCAGGAAGCCGTCTACGCTTCCAAGCGCATCGACATTACCGACAAGGTCCTGAAGGAACTGGCCAAGTAATTGCCGCCTTCACCATGCGGGCGCCGGGCGGCAACGTCCTGCGCCCGCATGTCGCTTCAGGGGCTGCCTTCAGGGCGGCCTTTGTTCTACCGTAAGCCAAGCAACGCCTACCATTCGGAAAAACCAAGATGAGTATTCGACTGCAGCAACTGGTCGAGCGCCTGGGCGGTCAGCTGAAGGGTGATGCGACCATCGCGGTCGATGGCATCGCGCCGCTGGATGCCGCCGGTGCCAGCCACATCACTTTCCTTTCCAATCCCAAGTTCCGTGCGCAAGCCGACCAGACCCAGGCGGCGGCGCTGATCCTGTCCGAGACGGACGACGCCCAGGTGCAGGGCTATGCCGGTGCCCGCATCGTCACCCGCAATCCTTACGCCTATTTCGCCCGCGCGGCCCAGCTGTTTCAGGCTCAGGCCGAAGTGCGCGCGCCTGCCGGCATCCATGCCAGCGCCTTGGTCGATCCATCGGCCCAGGTCGCGGCGGATGCGGTGATCGGCCCGCTGGTGGTGATCGAAGCCGGTGCCGTCATCGGTGCCCGCGCCCGTATCGACGCCGGCAGCTTCATCGGCCACCACGCCAAGGTCGGTGAGGACACCCATTTCCACGCCCGTGCCACCCTGCATCACGCCTGCGAAATCGGGGCGCGCGGCATCGTCCATTCGGGTGCGGTGATCGGGGCCGATGGCTTCGGTTTCGCCAACGAAGCCGGGCAATGGATCAAGATCCCGCAAGTTGGGCGCGTGATGATCGGTGATGACGTCGAGATCGGTGCCAATACCACCATCGACCGTGGTGCCTTGGCCGATACCGTGATCGAGGAGGGCGTCAAGCTCGACAACCAGATCCAGATCGCCCACAACTGCCATATCGGCGCCCATACTGCCATTGCCGCCTGTGCCGGCATCGCCGGCAGCGCGAAAATCGGCAAATACTGCTCCATCGGCGGCGCGGCCATGATCCATGGCCACATCACCATCGTGGACAAGGTGCACGTCTCGGCCGGTACCCTGGCCCTGCGTTCGATTCTTGAGCCGGGGCAATACACCGGCTTCTATCCCATCACCGAACACCGCGACTGGGAAAAATCAGCTGCATTGGTGCGCAATCTGGGCACGATGCGTGAGAAAATCCGGGCGTTGGAAAAATCGCTTAAAACGTTGACACAAGAACAAGCAGGCCAAGCCCCGCTTTCAGAGAATCAAGAAGAGAATGAATAGCCTCGACATCAATCAAATCAAACAGTACCTGCCGCACCGTTATCCGCTGCTGCTGGTTGATCGCGTGCTGAACTGGGAGAGCGGCAAGACCATCACCGCGATCAAGAACGTGACCGTGAATGAAGAATTCTTCAACGGCCACTTCCCGCACAAGCCGGTGATGCCGGGCGTGCTGATGATCGAGGCGCTGGCCCAGACCGCTGCGCTGCTGTCCTTCCTGACCGAAGGCCGCAAGCCCGATGAGAACACCGTGGTCTACTTCGTCGGCATCGACAATGCCCGCTTCAAGCGTCCGGTGGAACCGGGCGATCAGCTCAAGATGGAAGTGGAAATCACCCGCCGTGCCCGTGGCATCTGGAAATACCGTGCCGTGGCCACCGTGGACGGCCAGGTGGCTGTGGAAGGCGACCTGATGTGCACCATGCGCAGCGCCGCCGACGCCAGCCAGAGCGCCTGACCCCAGGCCTGCCTGCAGGCTTGACGCATCAAGCCAGGCCCGGCGGTGATCGGCAAGATCGCGCCGGGCCTGATTCATTGTGCAGATTGCTTCATTGCAAGATGTGCAACAAGTGAACCCATCGAAGCACAGGACATGTCCAAGATCCATCCCAGCGCAGTGATTGCCCCCGGAGCGCAGATCGACGAATCGGTCGAGATCGGCGCGTATGCCGTCATCGGTCCTGACGTGCGCATCGGCGCGGGCACGCGCATCGGTCCCCACGTGGTGATCGAAGGCCACACCACCATTGGCCGTGACAACGAGATTTTCCAGTTCGCCTCCATTGGCGCCGCACCGCAGGACAAGAAGTACGCCGGCGAGCCCACCACCATGGAGATCGGCGACCGCAACACCATCCGCGAATTCGTCACCCTCAACCGGGGTACCGTGCAGGATGGCGGCGCAACCCGCATCGGCAATGACAACTGGATCATGGCCTACGTCCACCTGGCGCACGACTGCCAGCTGGGCAGCCACATCATCCTGGCCAACAATGCCACGCTGGCCGGCCACGTGCACCTGGGCGACCACGTGTTCCTGGGCGGTTTCACCACCGTGCACCAGTTCTGTCATATCGGCGCCCATGCCATGACGGCCTTTACGGCGGCCGTGAGCCAGGACGTGCCGCCCTTCGTGACGGCGGCCGGCAACCGTGCCGTGCCGGCCGGCATCAACAGCGAGGGCTTGAAGCGCCGTGGCTTCACCAGCGAGCAGATCATGGAGATCAAGCGCGCCTACAAGGTGATCTACCGCGCCGGCCTGCCGCTGGAAGAAGCCAAGCAGCAACTGGCGGAGATGGAAGCCAAGTCGGCCCACAGCGCTGAATACATCCGCCTGCTGCGCGAGTTCATCGAGGCTTCGGCCCGTGGCATCATCCGCTGACATCACGCGCCGCCAGTCGATCGCACTGGTGGCCGGCGAAAGCTCGGGCGACCTGCTGGGCAGCCGCCTGTTGGCCGGCGTGCGCGAGCGTCTGCCGGAAGTGCGCCTGCACGGTATTGGTGGCGAGCACATGATGGCGCACGGCTTTACCAGCGACTGGCCGATGGACAAGCTGACGGTGCGTGGCCTGTTCGAGGTGATTCCGCGCTACCGCGAGATCAAGGGCATCCAGGAGTCGCTGCGCGACAAGCTGCTGGCGGACCGGCCTGATGTCTTCGTGGGCGTGGACTATCCCGGCTTCAACCTGGGCCTGGAAGAGCAGCTCAAGAAGGCCGGCATCCCGACCATCCACTTCATCGGCCCGCAGATCTGGGCCTGGCGCGGCTGGCGCATCAAGAAGATCCAGCGCGCGGTGTCGCACATGCTGGTGATCTTTCCCTTCGAGGAAAACCTGTACCGCCAGGCGGGCGTCCCGGTGACCTACGTCGGCCATCCGCTGGCCGAAGTGATCCCGCTGCAGCCCGACACCGCAGGCGCACGCCAGCGCCTCGGACTGGCGGGGCCGGGCAGGGTGGTGGCCATCCTGCCGGGCAGCCGCATGAGCGAACTGAAGCAGAACGGCGAAGGTTTCCTCGCCGCGGCACGGCTGTTGCGGCAGCGCGACCCCCAATTGCAGTTCATCACGCCCATGGCGGGCGACCGGCAGATGGCCTTTTTTGAAGAGCAGATTCGCCAGGGCGGATATGAAGATCTTGGCATCAGCGTCATCCGTGGCCAGTCGCACAGTGCGATGGAAGCCTCGGATGCAGTGCTGGTGGCCTCGGGCACGGCCTCGCTGGAAGTGGCCTTGTACAAGAAGCCCATGGTGATCTCCTACAAGGTCAACTGGGCCTCGTACCAGATCATGCGGCACATGGCTTACCAGCCCTGGGTGGGTCTGCCCAATATCCTGGCGCGCGACTTCCTGGTGCCGGAACTGCTGCAGCACCAGGCCACGCCCCAGGCCCTGGCCGATGCCATGTGGCACCAGCTGGAAGACCATGCGCACCAGCAGCGGCTGGTGCGGCGCTTTGCCGACATGCACCACTCCCTGCTGCGCGATACCAGCCGGGAGAGCGCCAATGCGGTCTGTGAAGTCATTGGCGCGCGCCGTCGTTGACGGACCGAAAGAAGGATCGCTGCGGCGATCCGTGTGAGAGTTTGATGAAGGAAATTGCTATGCCCAAGGCGGCCCCCCAGACCCTGGCTTTGTTTGACGACTACACCGGCGAGATCATCTGCGGCGTCGATGAGGCCGGCCGTGGTCCGCTGGCCGGTCCGGTGTTCGCTGCCGCCGTGATCCTCGATCCGGCGCGCCCGGTCAAGGGCCTGCGCGACTCCAAGAAACTTTCCGAAGCCGCGCGCGACAGCCTGGCGCTGGAGATCAAGGAATCGGCGCTGGCCTGGGCCATTGCCTCCTGCAACGAGCAGGAGATCGACGAACTCAACATCCTGCACGCCAGCATGCTGGCCATGCGCCGCGCGGTGGAGGCACTTTCGACGCTGCCCACGCTGGCCCTGATTGACGGCAACCGCTGCCCGGTCATGAGCATCCGCTCCGAAGCCATCGTCAAGGGCGACGACAAGGTGCCCGCCATCTCGGCCGCCTCCATCCTCGCCAAGACTGCGCGCGATGCGGCGCTGCTGGTCTTGCACGACACCTATCCGCATTACGGTTTCGACCGCCACAAGGGCTATCCGACCCCGCTGCACCTGGAAATGCTGCGCCTGCATGGCGTCTCGCCGGTGCATCGGCGCTCCTATGCGCCGGTCAGGGCCTTGCTGTCCGGCCAGACGGTGGTGATGGCGTGAGCGAGGCAGGCATGAAACTGATCACCTCCAAGGACAACCCGGTCTTCAAGGATTTGAAGCAACTGGCCACCAGCAGCCAGGCTCGCCGCCGCGCCGGCCAGAGCCTGCTGGATGGCGTGCACCTGGCGCAGGCCTGGCTGCAGCATCGCGGCGCGCCGCAGGTGTGCGTGGTGGCCGAGAGCGCCCAGTATCACCCGGAAGTAGCGCCCATCCTGGCGCAATGTGAAGCCTTGCACGCGCAATGCCTGGTGCTGGCCGACAAGCTGTATGACGCCATCAGCACCGTGGAGAACGGCGTGGGCCTGCTGTTGCTGGTGAGTACGCCCGAGCCGGTGGCCCCGGCTTCCTTGAAGGAATCGGCGGTGCTGCTCGATGGTCTGCAGGATCCGGGCAATCTCGGCTCCATCCTGCGCAGCGCAGCCGCAGCTGGGGTGAAGCAAGTGTTCTGCTCGCCGGGTACCGCCGCTGCTTGGTCGCCCAAGGTGCTGCGGGCCGGCATGGGCGCGCATTTCGTGCTGGACATCTTCGAGAATGCCGACCTGGTCGCTCTGTGCGCCGCCAGCCGCATCCCCTTGCTGGCTACCAGCTCGCACGCGGCTCAGACCATTTACGATTGCGACCTCTCCGGTCCGGTGGCCTGGCTGCTGGGGCATGAAGGGCAGGGCGTGTCGCCGGCCTTGCAGGATGCGGCCACCCATGAAGTGGTGATCCCGCACCTGGGTGAGATGGAATCGCTCAACGTGGCGGCGGCAGCGGCGGTCTGCCTGTTCGAACAACTGCGCCAGCGTACCGTCGGGCGCTGAGGGCGGCACGTATCATGGCGGCCTTTCCCCCCATCGATCTGGCCGCCATGGCCGATTACTTCCTCGGGGAATGGATCTTCAGCCGCACCATCTGGGAAGCCAGCGAAAACCCCCAAGCTACGGCGTCAGGTGAACTAAGTTTCACTAGAGGCGAGACGCCGGGCCAACTGGTCTACCGCGAGCAGGGCCAGCTGCGCATGACCGGCGCGCCTGGCCGCTTGATTCCGTTTTCCCGCGTCTTTGACTATCGCTTCGGCCCGGAGCGCCTGTGCGTGCTGTTCGCTGACGGCGAGCGTGTCGGCCAGCCTTATCAGGACTATCTGTTACGCGGACAGGAACTGATACCGGCCGCCGATCACCTGTGCGGCCCGGACTGCTATACCGCGGTGTATACAGCCCATGGTGAAGACTCCTTCACCATGGAAACCACCATCAACGGCCCGAAGAAGCGCACCCGCGTGCGCACTGAATTTTCGCGCCGACAGTCGGTCAGCGCGTCTCCAGCTTGATCTCCTGCAGGATGGTGGCGGCGATTTCCTCGATGGACTTGGTGGTCGACGACATCCAGCGTATCCCCTCGCGGCGCATCATCTTCTCGGCCTCATTGATTTCATAGCGGCAATTTTCCAGCGCGGCGTACTTGCTGCCGGGACGGCGTTCATTGCGCACTTCCGAGAGGCGTTCGGCGGCGATGGTCAGGCCGAAGATCTTTTTCTTGTGCAGTACGAGCCCGCTGGGCAGCTTTTCGCGTTCGAAGTCTTCCGGGATCAGCGGATAGTTGGCGCACTTGATCCCGAACTGCATGGCCAGGTACAGGCTGGTCGGGGTCTTGCCCGAGCGCGACACGCCCACCAGGATCACGTCGGCTTCCGACAGGTTCTTGTTGGACTGGCCGTCATCGTGTGCCAGCGAGAAATTGATGGCCTCGATGCGGTTGCGATATTCCTCGGAATCGGTGGTGTTGTGGCTGCGGCCGATGGTGTGGGTGGACTTCATCTCCAGTTCCTGCTCCAGCGGCTCCACGAAGGTCTGGAACAGGTCCATGTGCATGGCCTTGGCGCGCCGGATCACCGAGGACAGTTCCGATTTCACCAGCGTGGAGAAGACGATGGGCAGCTTGCCATCCACCGCATAGGCTTCATTGATCTTGCGGGTGGCGTCGTGGGCCTTTTCCAGGGTATCGATGAAGGGCAGGCGGATCTGCTTGAAACGCAGCTCGAACTGGCTCAGCACCGAATGCCCGAAGGTCTCCGCAGTGATCCCGGTACCGTCGGAGACGAAGAACACGGTGCGGTTGGCGGCCACGACGGGTGAAGGGTGCGGGATCGGCATGGGGTCGAGCATTTAGTTGTCTTTTGGAAAATAGAAAAAGTATTGGGTGCTACGAACAAAAATGATTTCACGCGGTACAATGCTTGGCAACAATTTCGAGAAGCCCATCTTGATGACCGTCATGTCGCTGCGCAATTTGCCCGAATTCCTGATGATGTTTGCACTGGCAAACGTCCTCGGTGTGGCTGCGCGCCTGATGCTGTCCCTGGGCTGGTCCTCGAAGCCGCACCTGCTGCCGCAACCGTCGCAGAATAACAAAAATAAACCGATCCATGCCGCGCCCGCGAAGATTTCTTATCATCAAGCTAGGGGTAGTCATGTCCAACGCAGTAAACACCCAGGGGGCGGTATACGTAGCCTCCTTTGAAACTCTTCGCATGACGGACGTCGAGTCCGTCGGTGGCAAAAACGCATCGCTGGGAGAAATGATTTCCCAGTTGGCCGGCGCCGGTGTACGTGTGCCGGGCGGTTTCGCCACGACTGCGCAAGCTTTCCGCGATTTCCTGGAGCACAGCGCCGATGGCGGTCCGACCCTGGCCGCCCGCATTGCCCAGCGCCTCGAAGGCCTGGACATCGATGACGTGCGCTCGCTGGCGCAAGCCGGTGCCGAGATCCGTCAATGGATCATCGAGACCCCGTTCCAGCCCCGCCTGGACCAGGAAATCCGTGCCTTCTACGACAAGCTGGTGGCCGATTCGACCGCCGAGATGTCCTTCGCCGTGCGCTCCTCCGCCACCGCAGAAGACCTGCCTGACGCGTCCTTCGCCGGTCAGCAGGAAACCTTCCTGAACGTGGTCGGCATCGACAACGTGCTCGAAGCGATGAAGCACGTCTTCGCCTCGCTCTACAACGACCGCGCGATTTCCTATCGCGTCCACAAGGGCTTCACGCACGCCGAAGTGGCCCTGTCGGCCGGCGTGCAGCGCATGGTCCGTTCGGACGTGGGCGCGGCGGGCGTGATGTTCACCATCGACACCGAATCCGGCTTCAAGGATGTGGTCTTCATCACTTCCAGCTATGGCCTGGGTGAGACCGTGGTGCAGGGTGCCGTCAACCCGGACGAATACTACGTCCACAAGCCCATGCTGGAACTGGGCAAGCAGCCGGTGATCCGCCGCAACCTGGGTTCCAAGCTGATCAAGATGGAATTCACCGGCGAAGCCAAGGCCGGCCGTTCGGTCAAGACCGTGGATGTGCCGGTGGAACTGCGCAACCGCTATTCCCTGACCGACGCCGAAGTGGTGGAACTGGCCAAGTACGCCACCATCATCGAGAAGCACTACCAGCGTCCGATGGACATCGAATGGGGCAAGGACGGCCGCGACGGCAAGCTCTACATCCTGCAGGCCCGTCCGGAAACCGTGAAGTCGCAGCAGAAGGCGACCGATGCGCAGCAGCGCTTCAAGCTCAAGAGCTCGGGCACCGTGCTGGCCACCGGCCGTGCCATCGGCCAGAAGATTGGCGCCGGTCCGGTGCGCGTCATCAGCGATCCGGCTGAAATGGAACGCGTGCAGCCCGGCGACGTGCTGGTGGCTGACATGACCGACCCCAACTGGGAACCGGTCATGAAGCGTGCCTCGGCCATCGTCACCAACCGTGGTGGCCGTACCTGTCACGCCGCCATCATCGCGCGTGAGTTGGGCGTGCCGGCCGTGGTCGGCTGCGGCGATGCCACCGAAGTGCTCAAGGATGGCACCCTGGTGACGGTCTCCTGCGCCGAAGGCGATGAAGGCAAGATCTATGATGGCCTGCTGGAAACCGAAGTGACCGAAGTGGCCCGTGGCGAACTGCCCCCGATCCCGCTGAAGGTGATGATGAACGTGGGCAACCCGCAGCTGGCTTTCGACTTCCAGTCGATCCCCAACGGCGGTGTCGGCCTGGCGCGTCTGGAATTCATCATCAACAACAACATCGGCGTGCACCCCAAGGCCATCCTGGAATACCCGAACATCGACGCCGACCTGAAGAAGGCCGTCGAATCGGTCGCCCGTGGCCATGCTTCGCCCAAGGCTTTCTACGTCGACAAGCTGGCTGAAGGCATCGCCACCATCGCGGCGGCCTTCTGGCCCAAGCCGGTGATCGTGCGCCTGTCGGACTTCAAGTCCAACGAGTACAAGAAGCTCATCGGCGGTTCGCGCTACGAGCCGGACGAAGAAAACCCGATGCTGGGCTTCCGTGGTGCCGCGCGTTACCTGGCCCACGACTTCGCTGAAGCCTTCCAGATGGAATGCCAGGCCATGAAGCGCGTGCGTGAAGACATGGGCCTGACCAACGTCGAGGTGATGGTGCCCTTCGTGCGTACCCTGGGCCAGGCCGAGAAGGTCATTGGTCTGCTGGGCAAGTATGGCCTGAAGCGTGGCGAGAACGGCCTGCGCGTCATCATGATGTGCGAAGTCCCGTCCAACGCCATCCTGGCCGAGCAGTTCCTGGAACACTTCGACGGCTTCTCCATCGGTTCCAACGACCTCACCCAGCTGACCCTGGGCCTGGACCGCGATTCCGGCATGGAACTGCTGGCCGCCGACTTCGACGAGCGCGATCCGGCCGTGCAGGCCTTGCTGACCAAGGTCATCGCTACCTGCCGTGAAAAGGGCAAGTACGTCGGTATCTGCGGCCAGGGTCCTTCGGACCATCCGGACTTCGCCGAATGGCTGATGGAGCAGGGCATCGAGTCCATCTCGCTGAATCCCGATACCGTCATCGACACCTGGCAGCAGCTGGCCAAGAAGTGATGAAGCAAGGAGTGGTGAAGCTTTAAGCGTCACTCACGACCAACTTCGAAAGAAGTGAAAGGCGCGGACAGAAATGTCCGCGCCTTTGTTTTATTTTCTCAAGCTGCAGTAGACTGCGGGTGTTTGCAGTTTTCTTCATGGGGATTCGACGATGACGGACTGGTCACTCTGGCTGGTGCTGGCCGGCGCGCTGTTAGGTGCAGAACTCTTCACAGGCACCTTTTACCTGCTCATGATCGCGCTGGGACTGGTGGCCGGCGCCATCGCCGCCTGGTTCGGCTTGATGCTGGAGTGGCAGTTGCTGGTGGCCGCCGTGGTCGGCGTGGCGGCGGTGCTCGGCCTGCGGCGCAGCCCGTATGGCCGGCTGCGCCGCAGCAGCGCCAACGATGATCCCAATCTTTTGCTCGATATCGGCCAGAGCGTCGAGGTCCCGGCCTGGCAGGTGCACGGCAACCAGTTCATGGCGCGCGTGCCTTATCGCGGTGCGCAGTGGGATGTCGAGCTGCTGCCCGGCCATCATGCCAGTCCCGGCAGCTTCGTCATCCGTGAAATCCGTGGCAGCCGCTTGCTGGTTGCGCCGCGCTGATCGGGTCTTCACTTCTTCCCCCTCTCGTTTTCAGGAGAATTTCATGCTGGGTAGCGTCACTCTGGTCATCTTCTTCCTTGCCATTGTCTTCGTCGTGCAGACGGTCAAGGTGGTCCCGCAGCAGCATGCCTGGGTGGTCGAGCGCCTGGGCAAATACCACGCCACGCTGGCTCCTGGCCTGAACATCGTGGTGCCCTTCATCGACCGCGTGGCCTACAAGCACATCCTCAAGGAAATCCCGCTGGACGTGCCGCCTCAGGTCTGCATCACCAAGGACAACACGCAATTGCAGGTCGACGGCATCCTGTATTTCCAGATCACCGACCCGATGCGCGCGTCCTACGGCTCCTCCAACTACATCGCGGCGATCACCCAGCTGGCGCAGACCACGTTGCGCTCTGTGATCGGCAAGATGGAACTGGACAAGACCTTCGAGGAACGCGACCACATCAACACCGCCATTGTCAGCGCCATCGATGAATCGGCCGAGAACTGGGGCGTGAAGGTGCTGCGCTATGAAATCAAGGATCTGACCCCGCCCAAGGAAATCCTGCACGCCATGCAGGCCCAGATCACCGCCGAGCGCGAAAAGCGCGCCCTGATCGCTGCCTCCGAGGGTCGCAAGCAGGAACAGATCAACATCGCCACCGGTGAGCGTGAAGCCGCGATTGCCCGCTCCGAAGGCGAGAAGCAGGCCTCCATCAACCGTGCCGAGGGCCAGGCTGCGGCCATCCTCGCCATCGCCGAAGCCAGCGCCGAGGCGATCCGCAAGACGGCTGCCGCCATCGAGCAGCCGGGTGGTTCGGACGCAGTCAACCTGAAGGTCGCCGAGCAGTATGTCGATGCCTTCGGCAAGCTGGCCAAGACCAATAATTCCATCATCGTGCCGGCCAATCTGGCGGACATGAGCGGGCTGATCGCCTCGGCCCTGCAAGTCGTCAAGCAGCAGAAGTAAGCCATGCATCCAAGTTTTACGTCCGTTTTTGCATGCAAACCGCTGGCTGCACTGATGGCGGCAGGCCTGATGCTCGCTTCCGTTTCCGTGCTGGCGCAGGAAAGCCCCGACATGGCCGCCCTGGCCGAACGCGTCGACCAGCAGATGACGCAATTGCTCGGTCAATATCCCGTGCCCGGTGCCAGCATCGCCATCGCCTATCAGGGCCGGCTGGTGTATCAGCGTGGCTACGGCATGGCGGTGACCGAATCGAATACGCCGGTCACGCCGCTGACGCGTTTTCGGATCGGCAGCGTCTCCAAGCCGGTCACGGCGGTGGCGGTGCTGAAGCTGTTCGAGAAGGAGCTGCCGCAGGTCCTGGATCGTCCCGTGTTCGGTCCGGAAGGATTGCTGCCGGACGCCGCCTATCCTGACTTTGCCCAGCCCTTGGACCAGCGTGTCCTGAAGATCACCTTGCGCGAGCTGTTGCAGCACACCAGCGGCTGGGGTGGCAGCGACTACGATCCGCAATACGATCTGGTCAACATCGCCAAGGCGCGCCAAGTAGCCGCACCGGCCTCGGCGCGCGACGTGATCGCCTACGTGCTCAAGCAGCGCCTGCTGGATGCGGCTCCGGGAACGGAATTCTTCTACAGCAATTTTGCCTACAACGTCCTGGGACGCCTGGTGGAGCAGAAGTCCGGCATGTCCTATGAAGAGGCGGTGCAGGCACTGGTCTTCAAGCCCGCTGCGGTGGAGGATGCCGCCATCGCCGGTGACCGCCGCATCGAGCGTGCGGCCAACGAGACCGTCTATTACGACGATCCACGCTGGCCCGCTGTGGCCGATCGCGATGGCAGTGGCGCCACCGGTCCGGAATCCTATTCGGCCCTGCATTTCAAGGCCATGGATGCCACTGCGGGCTGGATCGCCACGGCGGCCGACCTGGTACGCTTTGCCGATGCGACGCAAGGGCGCGGCGTTGCCGCCTTGCTGCAGCCGCAGACACTGGCGCTGATGAAGCAGCGCAATCCCGCACAGGCCGAGAACAACTATGGCCTGGGCTGGGTGGTGACCCGCAGCAATGGGGTGGAGATCCTCTCCCACAGCGGCGCACTCACCACCGGCACCTACGCCTACCTGCAATCGCGCGCCGATGGCTGGACCTGGGCGGTGCTGATGAACCGCCTGCCGATTCCTTATCCGCCGGAGCAGGGTGTGAGCGAGTTGCACGCCTTCCAGGTGGCGGTGCAGCGCGGGTTGATGAATGCCATCGTCAATCCGGC
This sequence comes from Herbaspirillum sp. Her4, assembly GCF_057961335.1. Lineage (NCBI taxonomy): Bacteria > Pseudomonadati > Pseudomonadota > Betaproteobacteria > Burkholderiales > Oxalobacteraceae > Herbaspirillum > Herbaspirillum sp. Her4. Next base: position 3,591,785 of record NZ_CM176330.1, read on the forward strand.
CGCGGTGCCTTCTGCTGCACAATAATTCATACAGCAAACGCCCATTGAAAAGCCCCGCCCGGCGTGAAACCGGACGGGGCTTGGTCTTGGTGCATATCGTTCATATCGTGCCTGTCGCCCGTGAGGCGGCGATCAGATCTCGGCAGTGTCTCCGCGTGCCGGCTCATCGGCCATGAAGGGCAGGGTGATGTCGACTCGCAAGCCGCCGTCGCTGCGATTGGCGGCGCGGATAAAGCCTTGGTGCGCTTCGACGATGCGGCGCGCAATCGAGAGCCCCAGTCCGTGGCCGGCGCTGTTGCTCTTGGTGCGGCTGCTGCGGAAGAACAGCTCGAAGATGCTGTCCATTTCTTCTTCCGGCACACCCGGTCCGCGATCCAGGATGGACAGGTGCAGCAGCTTGTTGACCTCGTCGATCTCGGCCACGAATTGCACGGCCGTCTCGGGTGCCGTGTGCTTGATGGCATTGCGCAGCACGTTCTCGATGGCGCGATAGAGCAATTCCGGATTGCCCTTGACCTGCACCCGGCAATCGATGCGGCTCTCCACCCGCTTGCCCAGCGCCTCGGCCTCGAAGCTGGCGTCATTGGTCATGTCGGCCAGCATGGCCTGGATGGCGATGGCTTCTTCCATCGAACCAGGCACGTTGGCTTCCAGCCGCGACAAGGTCAGCAATTCGCCGACCAGTTTGTCCATGCGCACGCTTTCGCGTTCGATGCGCTCCAGGGTCAGTTCCAGCTTGTCCTTGTCCTGCACGCGTGCCAGGCCGATGGCCATCTGCAGGCGCGCAATCGGCGAGCGCAGCTCGTGCGAGACATCGTGCAACAGGCGGCGCTGGCTTTCCATCAGGGTACGCAACTTGGCCGTCATGGCGTCGAAGTCGCGTCCCAGGTCGGCCAGTTCATCGTTGCGCGCGCTCATGACCGGTTCCAGCGCCTGGTCCAGATTGCCGTTGGCGGCCTGGTTGAAGGCATTCTTGAGGTGCCGGATCGGATGCGAGAAATACCAGGCCAGCAGCAACGCAAACACCAGACTGGCCACCAGCGCCACGGCAATCGGCATGGTCGGGAAGAACAGCGGCTTGGGCCCGCCGCGATCCTTCATGTAGCGCGGCTCGCGGCCCGGCATGCCGCCCGGGGGCGGGCCGAACTCGTCGTTGGGCGTGGGAATGAACATCAGGTAGCTGTGGCCGTTGGCGGCCTTGACCAGTTCCACCACCCGGCGATCGCGTTCGGTGGCCAGCACGCGGCGCGCCTGTTCCACCAGATGCGGCGAGACTTCGCGGCCCATCAGGTCCTGGTTGTCTTCATCCACGGCATACAGCTGCAGGCGATGCGGGCGCCCCTCGTTGATCAGGCTGCGCAAGGCTTCCGGGCCGCCGAACTGCAGGGTGGCGGCGGCCGCGCGGATCATGAAGGAGGCCGGTGGACTGAGGTCGATCTCCGAATTGCGGTTGCTGCGTTCCAGGTTCTCGATCCAGAACAGCACGCCCACGCCGAAGGTGGCGGTGATCTGGGCGATCGCAATGAAGAAGAAGAACTTCCAGAAAAGCCGGCCCACTTTATTCCTTGATGAACTGGTAGCCCAGGCGGTAGACGGTCTGGATGCAGCTCTTGTCGCTGCCCAGTGCGGCGATCTTCTGGCGGATGCTGGAGAGGTGGACGTCGATGTTGCGGTCGAAGCGCGCCAGCGGACGGCCCAGGCCTTGCTCCGACAGGGTCTGCTTGCTGACCGGCTTGCCGGCATTGCGGGCCAGCACTTCAAGCAGGTTGAATTCGCTGCTGGTCAGTTCCAGCGGACGGCCGTTCCAGGTGGCACGGCGCTGTTCCGGCCACATCGACAGGGCCCCCACGGCCAGCGGCGAATAGGGCGCCTGCTCGCTGCTTTCGGCCGAGGCGCGACGCAGGATGGCACGGATGCGGGCAGCGATCTCGCGCGGCGTGCAGGGCTTGGGGACGTAGTCGTCGGCACCGAGTTCCAGACCGATGATGCGGTCGGTGTCATCGCCCTTGGCGGTCAGCATCACGACCGGCATGTTGCTCTTGGCGCGAATGCGGCGCAGGGTGTCGACGCCGTTCAGGCGCGGCATCATCACGTCCAGCACGGCGATGGCGTACTGGCCGGTGAGCGCCTCGGCGGCACCGGCTTCGCCGTCATGGGCGACGTTGACTTCAAATTTTTCCTGCTCCAGGTATTCCTTGAGCATCTCGACGAGCTCCACGTCATCGTCGATCAAAAGCACTTTAGACATTGCTGCATTCCATTCTCGAATTGCCCTGCCTTCAGGCCGCAGGGCGTCGGCAGCCCGTAATATGCCGTAAAAGGTTTTGCAGAAGTGTTTCAGGCCTTCTTTACAATTGCATCTTTACATTCATTTACCGCGGCCGGCCGCTGCCTGCCAAAGTACGAGAACTCGCATTTTCTTGCTTTCCATTCATCAGTGCCTGACGGCAACCCGCACCGGGCCTGGCTGGGGCGCTGAGGCCGGACGAGCGCGCTTAACAAGACTTTACTCGGCTTTACGCAGCAGGCATCAACTTAACACGTCTTGATGACCGATACTTTTGGCATGTACAAGGGAGCGATGCATGGGGCATCGCGCACAATAAAAGGAGTCCGTCATGGCCATCAGCAGCGTGTCGTCCAGCAATTTCAGTCTTGCCGATCTGTCGGCGTTGTCTGCAACCAGCGGTTTTTCGACCAGCGCCACGCCGCGCATGGATGCGCCGCCACCGCCGCCGCCGCGTGGTGACAAGGGCGGGGGCCTCATCGGGGCGCTCAAGGATATCCTGTCCGCGCTGGGCGTCGATCTCGACAGCTCGGCCACCAGCGCCACTTCGGTCACGTCGGCTACCACCACTTCCTCCAGCAGCAGCATCTCGTCGGCCAACGTCGATTCCAAGCTCGATGCCTTCCTGCAGGAATTGATGGCGGCTCTGAAGGGCCAGAACAATCCGCCGCCGGGACCGCCCCCGGCCAGCTCCACGTCTTCCAACGACAGCAGCACCAGCAGCGTATCGGCCACCAGCGATACCAGCAGCACGAGCAGCAGCACCAGTTCGACCAGTACCGACACCACCGCACGCGCCTACACGCCGGGCGGCCGTCCGCCGCCACCGGGAGGAGGGCTGGAGGCGGATCTCCAGAGCCTCATTTCCAGCCTCTCCGGCAGCAGCAGCGGCACTGATGCAGGCTCAGGAGACGGCACCGTCTCCTCGCTGGAAAGTGCATTCAGCAACCTCCTCAGTTCCTTGGGCGCGTCGTCATCCACGACCTCGCTCTCGAGCTTCCTGCAAAGCCTGCAGAGCAAGCTGGCCGCAGGCAAGACCACTGGCAACCTGATCGATACCACGGCGTGACGGGAAGGGCCGTGCCCGGGCCGGCAGCCATGCTAAGCTGCCGGCCATGAATGCTCCCGACCCCGCCACCCTGGCTGGCATCATGGGCCTGATGTGCGAGGCCATCGCCCTGCGCGGTGCAGGCCAGCCTGCCGCCGCCCTGGCCGCTCTCGATCAGGCCCTGCGACTCGATGCCGGCTTCCTGCCCGTGCTCATGCAGCGTGCCAGCCTGTTGCAGGAAAACGGCGATCTTCCTGCCGCGGCCGCTGCCTACCAAGCCTGCCTCGATCTGCTGCCCGATTACGACGAAGCCCGTGTGGCGCATCGTGCCGTCTTGCTGCAATGGGCCGATGCGCTCCAAGCGCGGCTGCTGCAGGAGGGCGCAAGGCCTGTCGATCAGCGGGTGTTGCTGGCGCGCTTGTACCACCAGCTGGACCAACCCCATGCGGCCTTGTCCGCCATCGAACCTGCCCTCCCGCTGCCGGCGCTGGAGGACCAGGCCCTGCATGCCGATATCCTGCTGCGGCTGAATCGCCATGAAGAGGCCTTGCGCTGCTATCCCGACGACGCGGCCGAGGATGAGGCGCGCGCCCTGATCGCTTTCAATCGGGCCGACATCCTGCGTCGCATGGGCCGGATCGAAGCGGCTCAAGCCGGATATGAAGAAGCCTTGCGCTGGCATGCCGACTTTCCGCAAGCCCAGGTGGGGCGTGCACATATGTTGCTCACGCGCGGGGACTTCGCCGAAGGTTGGCGCGAACATGAAGCGCGCTTCCGGATTCCGGAATTGGCCCGGCGCGCCATCACCACGCCCAGTCCGTGCTGGCAGCACGGCGAGTCGCTCAGTGGCAAACACATCCTGCTGTGGTCTGAACAAGGGCAGGGCGATTGTCTGCAATTTGCTCGCTATCTGCCGCTGGTGGCAGCGCAGGCGGCACAGGTCACCCTGTGTGCCCCGGCGGGCTTGCTGGCAGTGCTCGTGCCGTCCTTTGCGCAGGTTCGCTGCGTGGCGCATGTCAGTGAAGCCGGTCCGCATGATTGTCACGCTTCCTTGCTCAGTCTTCCGTATTTGCTGGATCTGCCGCATCCGAGCCAGGCTCCGGCCGCGCCTTACCTGAATGTGGATCCGATTCGCCTTCAGCAATGGCAGCAGCGTCTGGCCGAGACAGCGGCGGCTTCACCGCGCCGTCCGCGCATCGGCCTGGCCTGGGCCGGTCGCCAGTACGCCACGCCGCATCCCAGCCGCGACGTGCCACTGGCCGAGTGGCTACCTTTGTTTGAGTTGCCGGTAGAGGTGGTCTGCCTGCAAGTCGAGATCCCGCTGGCCGATCAGGGCGTGCATCAGGAGCTGTCTGGCCGGCTCCGCACCTTCCCGCTGGCGGACTGGGCCGATTCGGCAGCGCTGGCCTGCGCGCTGGATCTGGTCATCAGCGTCGATACCGCCGTGGTGCACCTGGTCGGCGCGTTAGGCTTGCCGTGCTTCCTGCCGCAGCGGCTGGAGGGCGAGTGGCGCTGGGGCTTGCAGGGCGAGCAGACTGCCTGGTATACCTCGGTGAAGCTGTTCCGCCAGCAGCAGCGGGGGCAGTGGGGCAGTGTGGTGGAGGATATCGTCGCCGCTTGCCGTGAACGGTTTGAGGGTTGGGCGTAAGCGCGTTGCAAGCAGACATGAAAACGGCTGCACAAGGCAGCCGTGGTCGCAGTCAAGGAGAGGCAGGAAGGGATCAGCGGCGATGCTGCTTCATCGCCGTCTGGATTTCGCGCTGGGTGTCGCGCTGTTTTTCGGTCTCGCGCTTGTCGTGCTGCTTCTTGCCCTTGGCCAGGCCGATGTCGCATTTGACGCGGCCTTTGCTGTAGTGCAAGTTCAGTGGCACCAACGTGTAGCCGGAGCGTTCCACCTTGCCGATCAGCTTGCTGATCTCGGCGGCATTCAGGAGCAGCTTGCGGGTGCGGGTGGTTTCCGGATGCACGTGCGTGGAGGTGCTGGTCAGTGCACTGATGTGGCAGCCGAACAGGTAGACCTCGCCATTGCGCACGATCACGTAGGCTTCCTTGAGTTGCACGCGGCCGGCGCGGATCGATTTGACTTCCCAACCTTGCAAGACGAGGCCTGCTTCGAATCGCTCTTCGATGAAGTAATCGAAAAAGGCCTTTTTGTTATCAATAATGCTCATCTAAATAAAAATTCGTCTCGTCGGTTAAAATTGTGCCTTTGCGATTTTATCAAACGGATCACCCTCGATGGCAGTCGTACACAAAACCGTCCTGATCAACTATAGCGCGGAGCAGATGTTCAACCTGGTCGACAAGGTTGAGGATTACCCTGAATTCCTGCCCTGGTGTGGCGGTGTCGAGGTTTCCGAGCGCAGTGATGACAGCCTCACGGCCAAGATCAAGATCAATTATCACGGCCTCAAGCAATCCTTCAGCACCCAGAACACCAACGTGCGCCCGACCAGCATGACCATGCGCCTGGTGGAAGGCCCGTTCAAGCATTTCGAAGGCCGCTGGACCTTCAAGCCGCTGCGCGAGGATGCCTGCAAGATCGAATTCGACATGGAATATGAATTTTCCAGCCGCATCCTGGAAGGGGTGATCGGGCCGGTCTTCAGCATGATCGCCAACAGCTTCGTCGATTCCTTCTGCAAACGCGCCGAACAGATATATGGCTGAAGAGGCCTTTTTGCAAGTGCAGCTCTGCTACGCCGCGCCCGGCCTGCAGATCCTGCAGGACCTGCAGGTAGCCCCCGGCAGTACCATCCAGCAGGCCATTCTGGACAGCGGCCTGCTGCGCGAGCAGCCGGCCATCGACCTGTCGGTGTGCAAGGTCGGCATCTTCGGCAAGATCAAAACGCTCGACACGGTGCTGCGCGCACGCGACCGCATTGAGATCTACCGGCCGCTGATTGCGGACCCCAAGCAGTCGCGCCGCCGCCGCGCCGCGCACCGGGAGCAAGCGGACCGCCCTTGAACGGTGCTGTTGCCCGGCCCGGAATCCCAGCCTTCCGGCATTTTTACGACGCCCGGAGGGAGAAACGCAAGTAGAGCAAGACGCGCGTTCAGCTTTTCTGTATAATTCGGTTTTGCGCCTATAGGAAACACTATGCGTCTTCTCCAAAAAGCACTCACGTTCGATGATGTGCTGCTCGTTCCGGCCTTCTCGGACATCCTCCCCAAAGACACTTCCCTGACCACGCGCCTGACGCGCAACATCTCGCTGAACATTCCGCTGGTCTCCGCGGCAATGGATACAGTGACTGAATCCCGCCTGGCCATTGCCATGGCGCAAGAGGGCGGCATCGGCATCATCCACAAGAACCTGACGCCCAAGGAACAGGCGCGCGAGGTTTCCAAGGTCAAGCGTTTCGAGTCCGGCGTGGTCCGTGACCCGATCACCATCCCCCCCACCATGAAGATCCGTGACGTCATCGCGCTGTCCAAGCAGCATGGCATTTCCGGCTTCCCGGTGGTGGAAGGCAAGGCGCTGGTCGGCATCATCACCAACCGCGACCTGCGCTTTGAAGAAGAACTGGACGCAGAAGTCCGCGCCAAGATGACCCCGCGCGACAAGCTGGTCTACGTCAAGGAAAACGGCTCCAGCGCCGATCCGGAAGAAGCCAAGCGTCTGATGAACAAGCACCGCCTGGAGCGCGTGATGGTGGTCAACGATGCGTTTGAGCTGCGCGGCCTGATCACCGTCAAGGACATCGAAAAATCCACCGAACACCCCTTCGCCTGCAAGGACGAACACGGCAAGCTGCGCGTGGGTGCCGCCGTCGGCGTCGGCCCGGACAATGACGAGCGCATCGAGCTGCTGGTCGCCGCTGGCGTGGACGTGATCGTGGTCGACACCGCCCACGGCCACTCCGCTGGCGTGCTCAACCGCGTCAAGTGGGTCAAGACCCGCTACCCGCACGTCGAAGTCATCGGCGGCAACATCGCTACCGCCGCTGCCGCCAAGGCTCTGGTGGAACATGGCGCGGATGCTGTCAAGGTCGGTATCGGCCCCGGCTCCATCTGCACCACCCGTATCGTCGCCGGCGTCGGCGTGCCGCAGATCTCGGCCATCGCCAACGTCGCTGAAGCCCTCAAGGGTACTGGCGTTCCGGTGATCGCCGACGGCGGTATCCGTTTCTCGGGCGACGTCGCCAAGGCGCTGGCCGCCGGCGCTTCGGCCGTGATGATGGGCAGCATGTTCGCCGGTACCGAAGAAGCCCCGGGCGAAGTGATCCTGTACCAGGGCCGCAGCTACAAGTCGTATCGCGGCATGGGTTCGCTGGGTGCGATGGCTGACGGTTCGGCCGACCGCTACTTCCAGGACGGCGACAACACCGCAGACAAGTTCGTGCCGGAAGGCATCGAAGGCCGCGTTGCCTACAAGGGCTCCGTGGTTGCGATCCTGTATCAGCTGGTGGGCGGCGTGCGCTCCTCCATGGGTTACTGCGGTTGTGCCTCCATCGACGACTTCCGCGAGCGCGCCGAGTTTGTCGAGATTACCGCGGCCGGCATGCGTGAATCGCATGTCCACGACGTGCAGATCACCAAGGAAGCCCCGAACTACCGCGCCGAGTAATTTTCGATGCGGCCACAGCCCGACAGTCCACCGGCCTTGTGCCAGGCTGTCGGGCTGTTGATCTTTTCAGAAGTCCATTTTTAACGTAGCCAGACCTCACTGCCCATGTCCACGCATTCGCATTCGAAAATCCTGATCCTCGACTTCGGTTCCCAGGTGACCCAGCTCATCGCTCGCCGCGTGCGCGAAGCCGGTGTGTTTTCCGAGGTATTCCCGCATGACGTGACCGACGAGTTCGTGCGCAACTACGGCGCGGCCGGCGTCATCCTCTCCGGCGGCCCCAACAGCGTCACCGAAGGCGACACGCCGCGTGCCCCGCAAGCGGTCTTCGAACTGGGCGTGCCGGTGCTGGGCATCTGCTACGGCATGCAGACCATGGCCGAACAACTGGGCGGCAAGGTCGAGAACGGCCACCTGCGTGAATTCGGTTACGCTGAAGTGCGCGCGCACGGCCACACCAAGCTGCTGGACAACATCAGCGACTTCACCAATGCGCAAGGCCACGGCATGCTGAAGGTGTGGATGAGCCACGGTGACAAGGTCAACGAACTGCCCGCCGGCTTCAAGCTCATGGCCTCCACGGGCAACTGCCCGATCGCCGGCATGGCCGACGAAGAGCGTCGTTTCTACGGTGTGCAGTTCCACCCGGAAGTGACTCATACGGTGCAGGGCAAGGCCATGCTGGGCCGCTTCGTGCACGAGATCTGCGGCTGCCAGTCGGACTGGAACATGCCGGACTACATCGCCGAAGCCGTCGAGATGATCCGCCAGCAAGTGGGCAGCGATGAAGTCATCCTGGGCCTGTCGGGCGGTGTCGACAGCAGCGTGGCGGCAGCGCTGATCCATCGCGCCATCGGTGACCAGCTGACCTGTGTGTTCGTCGACCACGGCCTGCTGCGCCTGGACGAAGGCAAGATGGTCATGGAAATGTTTGCCAAGAACCTGGGTGTGAAGGTGATCCATGTGGACGCCACTGCGCAGTTCATGGGCCATCTGGCGGGCGTGACCGATCCCGAAGCCAAGCGCAAGATCATCGGCCGCGAATTCGTGGAAGTGTTCCAGGCCGAATCGGCCAAGCTGACCAGCGCCAAGTGGCTGGCCCAAGGCACGATTTATCCGGACGTGATCGAAAGCGCCGGCAAGGGCAAGAAGACCGCCCACACCATCAAGAGCCACCACAACGTCGGCGGCCTGCCGGAAACGCTGAACCTGAAGCTGCTGGAGCCGCTGCGCGAACTGTTCAAGGACGAAGTGCGCGAACTGGGCGTGGCGCTGGGCCTGCCGCCGGAGATGGTGTATCGCCATCCGTTCCCGGGTCCTGGACTGGGTGTGCGTATCTTGGGTGAAGTGAAGAAAGAGTACGCCGACCTGCTGCGCCGTGCGGATGCGATCTTCATCGAAGAACTGCGCAATACGAAGGATGACGATGGTCAAAGCTGGTACGAGAAGACCAGCCAAGCGTTTGCCGTGTTCCTGCCGGTGAAGTCGGTGGGCGTCATGGGTGATGGCCGTACCTACGAATACGTGGTGGCCTTGCGTGCGGTGCAGACGCAGGACTTCATGACGGCGCACTGGGCGCACCTGCCGCATGAGCTGCTGGGACGCGTGTCCAATCGCATCATCAACGAGGTGCGTGGCTTGAACCGGGTGGTTTATGACATTTCGGGGAAGCCGCCGGCGACCATTGAGTGGGAGTGATCCTGCGCCTGTCGTTGACGAAGAGGGGATCTCGGTCTGCATGGATTGACTAAGTACGGGTATCCCGTATAATTCGATCCATGCGCACCGTGATCGAAACTCCGACCTTCCAGAAGCAGGCCGAGAAGCTGTGGTCAGAGGATGAGCGACTGGCCTTCATCGGTTGGATTGCTTTGAACCCGCTGGTCGGGGATGTGATCCCAGGTGCTGATGGTGCACGCAAAGTTCGCTGGAGCCGTTCGGGATCAGGCAAGTCAAGCGGCGCGCGGGTGATCTACTTCAACCTGACGGAGCAGGAAGTGGTGTTGCTGGTGGCGGCTTATGCGAAAGCCGAACGCTCCAACATGCTTTCCGCTGACATCAAGAAGGTGGTGTGACATGGGCATCAGGAAAATCGACGTTGAGAAGGTGGCAAAGGCTGTTGAGGCCGATGTTGGTGAGGCTCTTCCCGATCTGCGGCAAGCACTTGCAGAGGCGAAGGCAGGGGTTGGGCGTGTCACAACCCCGGAGCAGATCATCGTGCGTCAGGCACGGGAGAAATCCGGGCTGACGCAAGCTGCTTTTGCCGAGCGCATCGAAACCCCGGTAGCGACATTGCGCGATTGGGAACAAGGACGGTTCGCGCCACCAGGAGGGGTGCTATGCCTGCTACGGCTGATCATCAAGCACCCCGAGCTGTCCGAAGAGTTGAGCGTCGTATGAAGTTTCTTAAACCTGACCACCCTGAAAAAACCCGCTGAAGGCGGGTTTTTTCATATCCGGAGGGCGACCGTGGCGCGCTATCATTGGCTTCGCCCCATTGCTCCGCTGTTTCGGGCAAAGGCCTGGCCTTGAATCTTCATATCGCCCCTGAACCTCATGCCCTCACCGCAAATCCACTTCCGCTGCGATCCTGCGCTGATTGACCATCTCCCACGCCCCCGGTTGGCCCGCGAGCTGATTCCCGACTGGATCCGCGGCATGCCGGCCAAGGCCTTCTCCGCGCTGCATGACCGCGATATCCGTACCGTCAAGCAATGCCCGCCCTTCATCGATGCGATGGCCCATGGCTTCATGATCCTGCTGCCCTGCGACGTGCACGTGGACAAAGGCAGCTTCAGTTGGGATTGGGAAGCCCCGGCGACCACCGTGGAGGGCCATCCGCGCGCACCATTGAGTTTTCATCCGCCCGCGCAGGTCACCGGTACACCGTTCGAACAAGGCGATGCGCTGGTGCTGAAGTTCAACAGCTTCTGGACCATCGAACTGGAACCTGGCTGGTCACTCTTTGCGACGCATCCGGTGAATCGCCACGACCTGCCGTTCCGGCTGCTCTCAGGACTGGTGGATGCGGACCAGTTCCATGACGCCGGTATCAATTTCCCTGCCGTCTGGACCGATGAAGAGTTTGTCGGCGTACTGCCCAAAGGCATGCCGGTCGCGCAATGCATGCCCGTGCCGCGCGAACGGCCCGTACTGCACTTCGATACCCTGGAAGGGGAGGCCGCCACCCGCTACAGCCAGACCGTCGCCGACGTGCTGGCCGCCCCCAACGTCTACCGCAAACAATACCGCCAGCGCAAATAGCCGCTTACGGGCGTCCCGGCAGGATGGTCGGTGTGGCGCGGGGCAGGGTGCGTGGATAGTCCTGGCTGAAGTGGAGGCCGCGGCTTTCCTTGCGCATCAGGGCGCTGGAAACGATCAACTGCGCCACATCCACCAGGTTGCGCAGCTCCAGCAGATCGCGCGAGATGCGGAAGTTGGCGTAGTACTCGTCGATCTCTTCCTTGAGCAGGCGGATACGGTGCTGGGCGCGTTCGAGACGCTTGTCGGTGCGCACGATGCTGACGTAATTCCACATGAAGCGGCGCAGCTCGTCCCAGTTGTGGGCGATCACCACTTCCTCGTCGGCATCGCTGACGCGGCTTTCATCCCATTGCGGTACCTCGGCGATGCGCCAGGTGCCCGCGGACAACTCCCGTTCGATATCTTCGGCCGCCGAGCGGCCCAGCACCAGGCATTCCAGCAGCGAATTGCTGGCCAGGCGATTGGCGCCATGCAGCCCGGTATAGGCCGTCTCGCCGACCGCATACAAGCCTGGCAGGTCGGTGCGGCCGGCCATGTCGGTCACCACGCCGCCGCAGGTGTAGTGCGCTGCCGGCACCACCGGGATGGGCTGGCGCGTGATGTCGATGCCGAACTCCAGGCAGCGCGCCTGGATGGTCGGGAAGTGCTCGGCGATGAAGGCCGGGCTTTGATGACTGATGTCCAGGTCGACATGGTCCAGCCCGCGTTTTTTCATCTCGAAATCGATGGCACGCGCCACGATGTCGCGCGGCGCCAGCTCGGCACGCTCGTCGTGTTCCGGCATGAAACGCTGGCCCGCCAGAGCACCCGCCGAAGCCGGCAGCTTGAGCAAGGCCCCTTCGCCGCGCAAGGCCTCGCTGATGAGGAAGGATTTTGCGTAAGGGTGATACAGGCAAGTCGGATGGAACTGGATGAATTCCATGTTGGCCACCCGGCAGCCGGCGCGCCAGGCCATGGCGATGCCGTCGCCGGTGGCTGAATCGGGATTGGAAGTGTAGAGATACACCTTGCCGGCCCCGCCCGTGGCCAGCACCGTGCGGCCGGCCGCAATGGCCAGCACGCGGCCGCTGGCGGTGTCCTGGACATGCACGCCCAGGCAGCGCGGTTCGGCCTTGGGATCGAGCTTGCGCGCATGGATCAGGTCGATGGCGCAGTGATGCTCCAGCAGCGTGATGTTGGGGTGGGCCCGCACGCGCTGCTCCAGCGTCACCTGGACGGCGTGGCCGGTGGCATCAGCGGCGTGGATGATGCGGCGCTGGCTGTGGCCACCTTCGCGGGTGAGGTGATAGCCCAGCTCGGCGCTGTCGTCGCGGGTGAAGGGCACGCCCTGCGCGATCAGCCATTCGATGGCCTCGCGGCCGTGTTCGACGATGTAGCGGGTGGCACTTTCATCGCACAGGCCGGCACCGGCCACCAGCGTATCGTCGATATGCTGGGCGTGGCTGTCGCCCGAATCGAGCACGGCAGCAATGCCGCCTTGTGCCCAGTTGCTGGCCCCGTCCAGCAGCTCGCCCTTGGAAACGACCACCACCTGGTACTTCTCTGCCAGATGGAGGGCCACGGAAAGACCGGCCAGACCGCTGCCGAGGATGGCGACATCACACTTCATGATCGTGAGCAAAGCTGCTGTTGTGGAGGGAGACGGTGATTATAGCGGCATGCCGCGGGCATATCGTTTATATCGTTTCTGGCTCCCCGGCGAGGTATTTGCCCGCATAAAACAAAACGGGCGCCGATTTTCGTCGGGGCCCGTTCACGTCATGCGACTGAGCGCAAGATCACTGCGGAATGACCGGTTTGACCTTGGCCGCAGCCTGCTTGGCGCGGATACGTGCGGTTTCGACGCTGTCACCGGAAGCCAGCGCCACGCCCATGCGGCGGCGGGCGAAGGATTCCGGCTTGCCGAACAGGCGAATGTCGGCACCCGGGATGCGCAGCGCTTCAGCCACGCCATCGAAGGCGATGCCCCGGGCGTCATGCTGGCCGTAGATCACGGCGGAGGCACCGGGGCTCCTGAGGGCGGTATTGACCGGCAGGCCGAGGATGGCCTTGGCATGCAGTTCGAATTCGCTCTGCACCTGGCTGACCATGGTGACCATGCCGGTGTCATGCGGACGCGGGCTGACTTCGGAGAACCAGACCATGTCGCCCTTGACGAACAGTTCCACGCCGAACAGACCCAGGCCGCCGAGGTTCTCGGTGACCTTGCGGGCGATGTCGCGGGCCTTTTCCAGCGCGGCGTTGGGCATGGGGTGCGGCTGCCACGACTCGACGTAGTCGCCCTTGACCTGGACGTGGCCGATGGGGTCGCAGAAGCTGGTGATGGTGTCGCCGTTTTCGTTGAGCGAGCGCACCGTCAGCAGGGTGATTTCATAGTCGAAGTCGATGAAGCCTTCGACGATCACGCGGCCGGAGTCGACGCGGCCACCGGCGGCGGCGTAGTTCCAGGCGGCTTCGATTTCATCGGGGCCGTCGATCTTGGACTGGCCCTTGCCGGAAGACGACATGACCGGCTTGATCACGCAGGGGAAGCCGATCTGGTCAATGGCCGCCTTGAGTTCGTCCAGGCTGTCGGCAAAGCGGTAGGGCGAGGTTGCCAGGCCCAGGGTTTCACCGGCCAGGCGGCGGATGCCTTCGCGGTTCATGGTCAGCCAGGCAGCGCGCGCGGTCGGGATCACGCGGGCACGGCCGACTTCTTCCAGCTTGACCAGGGTCTCGGTGGCAATGGCCTCGATTTCGGGCACGATCAGGTCGGGCTGCTCCTGCTCGATCAGTGCGGCAAGGGCGGCACCGTCGGTCATGTTGATCACGTGAGCGCGATGGGCGACCTGCTGGCCAGGGGCGTTCTCATAACGGTCAACGGCAATGACTTCCACGCCCAAGCGTTGCAGGGCGATGATGACTTCCTTGCCGAGTTCGCCGGAGCCCAGCAGCATGACTTTGGTGGCGGAAGGAGACAGAGGAGTGCCGATTCGGATTGGTTTTTTCATATCGGGGGGAGTGTGTCAGCGGGGGGCGCTGATGCAGTGCGAGAATCAATCACGGGCGGACGATACCAAATCTTGCAGGGTTTGGACAGTCGCAATATGCCTAGTTCTGACAAGAAGTATCGGCGAAAAATTGCTTATTTTTCCTTTGGGAAATGAATTTTGACTACGGTACCGACGCGGATCGAATAACGTCGGTCTTTTCTCGCGTTTTTGCAGTGAATGAGCGCAACCGAGCACGTTTCCTACGAGACGGGACTTTGGCGCTGGACGAGTTTGAATTGTTGCGCCAAATTCGGCGATCTCAACATAAAAGCGAACATCCATGTCCAAGACAGATCAACCGCCATTTCTTTCGAGCAAATCTTTGGCGCCTAGCTTGCGCGCTGCCCTGCAGCCATACAGCCCTGAAGCAGAGGTCCCTGAATTAGTGAACGGTGTGGCGGAGCCTGGCGGTCATCTGCGAATGGGCGACGCGCTCTGCCAGATGAATCGAGAGCATGGCCTCATCAATGAGGATGTGAGCGCGCTGGAGGACCTTCTTGATCGCAGTCCTGCCGAGCCGATCCGGTTCGAATGATCGCACCCGTATTCATGGAGGCTGCGAGCCTTTGACACCGCCTGCAAGGGCGACTTGGTCAGTAGTCCAGCTCCAAGTCCAGCATCACCCCCGACAACGCCTTCCCATGCGCATCCAGCGCCAGTGACCGGGTAACCCCTCCGCCCAGCGCGCGTTGCATCACGAAGTTGAGTGCCCCCAGATGCGGCAGCGCGTGGCGCACCACTTCCCCATGGACCACGCCGGCAAAATGCGCACGCACCCGCTCGGCCGTCAGGGTGCGCTCCAGCAGCGCATAGTCCTCCTGCCGATAGGCGATTACGGAGATATTCGATATGTCGCCTTTGTCTCCGGCGCGCGAATGAGCAATTTCTCTGAGCAGCATCTCAGGCCTCCTCGATGAAAACGGATGGATGCACCAGCGTGCGTGGCAGCAGCAGCGAAAGCACGGCGATGACTTCGCGGGCCGACTTGGTGGCGCCGCCGCCACCGGCCGGGCCGTTGGTATAAAGCGTCTCGACTTCATTGCCGATGCGGACCGCCTCTTTCATGCTGGCCGTGCGGCCGGTCACACGCAGGCGGACTTCGTGCGGCTCGGGCGCTTGCGCCGACATCTGTTCACCGGCAATGGCATTGATGCCGATCAGGTCCACGCGCAGTTCTTCAGTCTGCACGCCGGTCATCGCCAGCCGCTCGCGCACGATCTCGCCGGCCAGTTGCGCACGCGCTTGCGCGCCCGGCCCGGCATACGAAATCTGGCCTTCGCCAATGAAACTGTCGCGGTAGCCCAGCGTGGTCTTGAGCGTCTGCGGTCGCGCACGGCCGCGGCCGCCGGTGACGGCGACGCGGTCCGGCCCGACTTCTTCGATGCGGACTTGCGAGAAATCGGCAATCACATCAGGCGTGAAGTAGGCGCTCGGATCATGGATTTCATAGAGCAATTGCTCCTTGCAGGTACGCGCCGTGACTTGTCCTCCGGAGCCGGCCACTTTTGTAATGACTGCACTGCCATCGGCTTTTACTTCACCAATGGGAAACCCCAGCCGCGCCAGTCCGGCCACGTCCTTCTTGCCGGGATCAGCAAAATAGCCACCGGTAATCTGTCCTGCGCACTCCAGCAGGTGGCCGATGAGGGTGCCCTGGCCGAGCTTGTCCCAGTCATCGGCGGCCCAGCCGAATTCGTGTACCAGAGGCGCCAGCACCAGCGCAGGGTCGGCCACGCGGCCGGTGATGATGACCTGGGCCCCGGCCTGCAGGGCTTCGACGATGGGGGCGATGCCCAGATAGGCATTGGCCGAGATGAGGCGGCTACCGAGGGAAGCGACCGGCTGGCCATTGTCCTCGATGCGCCATTCGTCCTGCTGCACGGCCTCCAGCACGTCGTCTCCTGCCACGGCTGCTACCTTCAGTCCGCTCAGTCCCAGTTCACGCGCGATTTCGCGCACGCGTTGCGCCGCCGCCAGCGGGTTGGCCGCGCCCATATTGGTGATGAGGCGGATGCCTTGGGTGGCACAGGTCTTGAGCACAGCATGCATGCGTTCGGCCAGCAGCGGGTCGTAACCCTTGCTCGGGTCTGCCAGCCGCGCTTGCTGGCCGATGGCGATGGTGCGCTCGGCCAGGCATTCGAAGATCAGGTAATCCAGCTGGCCGTGTTCGGCCAGTTCGGCGGCCGGCTCGATGCGGTCGCCTGAATAGCCGGCACCGGCGCCGATGCGCACGGTGCGTTGTGGATCTTGGGTCATGCGCTTCTCCAAAACAGGGTGTTGCACTTCCAGTGGCCCGCGCTCAGAACAGCGGGAACAGCCCCAGTACTACGCAGGCGATGGTCATCACCACGGAGGCACCGAAGAGGAAGGGAATGGTGTATTTCTGGTGGTCCGCCAGTTCGATCCCGGCCAGGCCGCACACCAGGAAGGTCGCGGGCGTGAGCGGGCTGACCGGGAAACCGGTCGTCATCTGGCCCAACAGCGCTGCCTGGGCCACCTGGATGGTCGGTACGCCCAGCATGTGGCTGACCTCGGCGATCACCGGCAGCACGCCGAAGTAGAAGGAATCGGGATCGAATAGCAGCGACAGCGGCATCGACAGCACCCCCAGCACCACCGGGATATGGCCGGCCATCTCGGGCGGCACGAACCCGACGGCAGTCTTGGCCATGGCCGAGAGCATGCCTGACTTGGTCATGATGCCGGTGAACACGCCCGCCGCAAAAAGGATGCTGGCCATCAGCAGGGCCGCCTTGGCGTGGGCGTCGATGCGCTCGCGCTGCATGGCGACGTCACGGTAGTTGATCATCAGCGCCAGCACCACGCCGATCATGAACATCACCACCGGATCGACCTTGCCGCTGATCATCACGCCCAGCACGAAGACCGTCAGCACGATGTTGGCCCAGAAATTCTGCGGGCGACGGATCTTCAGTTGCGCCTCGCTCAGTTCATGCTGCTGCACGAAATCGACGCTCGATCCCTTGCCCAGCCCGAGCCGGCGCTCTTCCTTCAGGCCCAGCAGATACGAGGCGATGAATACGAAGGCCAAGCCCACCAGTTGCACCGGCACCAGCGGCGTGAAGATGTCCGAGACCGGGATGTGCAGCGCCGCCGAGGCGCGGATCATGGGCCCGGTCCACGGCAGGAAATTCACGCCTGCCGCCATCGAGGCCACGCAGGCCAGGATGCGCTTGTCGATGCCCAGCCGCGTGTACAGCGGCAGCATGGCGGGGATGGTGATGAGGAAGGTCACCGCACCCGAACCATCCAGGTGGATCAGCAGCGCCAGCAGCGCCGTGCCCGGCACGATGCGGGTGGGGCGGCTGCCTACGGTCTTGAGGATGCGGCTGATGATCGGGTCCAGCATGCCGGCATCGGTCACGATGCCGAAGAACAGGATCGCAAAGACGAACATGCCGGCCACTGGGGCAATGGCGGTCACGCCCTGCACGATGAACTTGGAGGTCTGCAATCCGAAACCGCCGATCAACGCGGCAATGATGGGGATGGCGATCAGCGCCACCAGGGGCGACATCCTCTTGGTGAGGATGGCCGTGAACAAGGATACGATCGTGACAAAGCCGAGCAGGGCCAACATGCGTGTCTCCGGTTTTTTTGATGTGATGTTCTTGTCGTGTCAGCACATCCGGTACCGGTTCGTTCTTTTTTGTGCTTCAGCTTCTGTACATGATTCCGTACAGGGTGCGCGGATGTGAGCAGGGCGAGTGTAGGTGGCGGCTGATTTTGTTGTAAAGTCGCTTTTTTCGATTGATTGATCTGCTTTCCAGCATAATCCAATCCCGTTTTCCACCATGCACGCCAACCTCTCCACGCGCCTGCTGCACGCCTTCCTGGCCTTGGCCGACTGCCGTCATTTCGGCCATGCAGCCGAGCGCTGCCATGTGTCGCAGTCCGCCTTCAGCGCCATGATCCAGAAGCTGGAAACCGCGACCGGCGCGCGCCTGTTCGAGCGCGATACCCGCAACGTGAGCCTCACGCCCGAAGGTGAAGTCTTTGTCGAAGTGGCGCGCCAGCTGGTGGCGGACATGGAGGCGGCGCTGGCGGACATGAACGATTACGTCGCACGGCGCAAGGGCAGGGTGGCCATCGCGGCCTTGCCATCGCTGGCGGCAGGCTGGCTGCCGCCGGTGCTGGCGGCTTACCGGCAACGTCATCCGGGTGTGGCGGTGGAGCTGTTCGATGCCATATCGGATCAATGCCTGGACCTGCTGCGCCAGGGCAAGGCCGATATCGCCCTTACCGCGCCGGGCCCCAATCTGCTGGAGTTCACCACGCAGCCCCTGTGCGCCGACCCGTTCTACCTGGTCTGCCGCAAAGACCATGCGCTGGCCGGCAAGCGCCGCATCAAGGTGGCCCAGCTGGCCGGGTGCGAAATGATCCACCTGGCGCGCTCCACCAGCGTGCGCCAGCATCTGGATGCCGTGCTGCGGCCGGGCGCGGTGATCCACACCGGGCTGGAGGTCGAACACCTGGCGACCCTGGCGGCCCTGATCGAAAGCGGCTTGGGCGTGAGCGTGGTGCCGGAGCTGACGCTGTTCCAGTTCCGCCTGCCCAATCTGGTGGCCATTCCGGTGGACGCGCCCGAGCTGGTGCGGCCGCTGCTGATCGTCACGCCCAAGGAGCGCAGCCTGTCCATCGCCGCACAAGGATTGCTGGACCTGATCCAGGCCAAGGCGCGCGCTGAAAGCGCAACCCCCGCGCGGCGCGGCCGCAAACCACAGGCTTCCTAGAACAATTCCATGGCCGGCAAGTCCGGCTCGCGCACCAGGTGGCGGTGCTCCTGTTCCACGTAATCGATGACCACCTGCGCGATCACCGTGGCCGCCTCATGCGCGGGCAGGATCACCGTGGTCTCGCCCGCCATTTGGGCCAAGGCCGCATTGCGCCGGTCCACGGCGTACTGGACGCGCTCCACGCATTGCCGCACTACGTCCTGGAACTGCAGATGGCCCAGCATGTTGCCGGTGGTCGCGACCAGTTCCTCGCCATGCGCCATCATCTGCGCGTATTGCTGGTCACTGGTATCGCGCACGTGCTCGAAGCTGCTACGCAGCCTGCCCACGGCCTCGGCGGTGGCGGCGATGCGATCGAGGTCGGCCGCCGACTGGGCTGTATTGCCGCCCAGTTCGTCGTGCAAGGTCTTGCGCACTTCCGACAAGGTAGTGCGAATCCGCGCCGCTGCGGTATGCGAATTGGCTGCCAGGTTGCGTACCTCCGAGGCGATCACCTTGAAAGCCGCGCCTTGCGGGCCGGCACGGCTGGCCTCGATGGCCGTGTTGATCGACAACAGGTGCGACTGCGTACTGATGCCTTGGACGCTCTGCGCCAGGTCCGAGAGATTGTCGATCTCCACGGCAATACGGCCGATGCTCTCGACGTCGCGGCGCATGCGTTCCGGCAGGCTCTTGAGGAATTCCGTCATGGCGACCAAAGCATCGACCGTCTCCAGCATCTCGTCGCGTACGCGCTCGTTTTCCTGGCTGGCACGCTGCATGCGCTCCAGCAGTTGCGCAGAGCGGTCGCACAGGGCGCGCGCTTCGCTCATGATGGCCAGCGAGGAATTCTCGGTCTGCTCCACCGCACCCTTGAGGCGCACGGCGATTTCTTCGTCGAGTTGCATGCTGGCCACCAGGGCAGCCTGGCAGGTCGGTCCCGGTTCCACCGGCATGTGCGGCTGGGCGCGTACCCGGGTGCGCAGGGCGTGGATGATTCCCATGTCAGGCTCCCGGCAGCACCTGTTTGACGATCTTGAGCAGCTCGGCGCCCGGCACCGGCTTGACCATCCATCCGCTGGCCCCGGCACTGCGGGCTTCATCGCGCTTGGCCTGCTGGCTCTCGGTACTGAGCACCAGGATGGGCGTGAAGCGGAAACCCGGCAGGGCGCGCGCCTTGCCGATGAATTCGATGCCGCCCATGTTGGGCATGTTGATGTCGGTGATGATGAGATCCGGCTTGGGCGCCTGGCCCAGGCGGGCCAGGGCGGCCGCACCGTCGTTGGCCGTGATGACCTTGAAGCCGGAAATTTCGAGATTGTTTTTCAGGCTCAGGATCATGGTGCCTGAATCGTCCACTACCAGGATGGTCTTGCTCATTTGGGTACTCCTTGCTGGTTGATGCTGCTTGTCTGGCTTGTCTGGTTTGTCCGGGTTGTTGGCGGCGCAGGCGGCCTCAGTGCTGCGGCAAGGCCGCGCGCAGCCATTCGCTGAGTTCCGGCGCGCCCGGCCAGGCGCTGATGCTGGCTGCACTTGCCATCAAGACCTGCAGGCAGGCCGTATGTACATGCTCGCAGGCGGAGAGGTCCACCGGGGCCGCCGGATGGCCGGCCACCAGGGCCAGCAGGGCCTCGGCATCCTCCACGGCCAGTACGCCCGCACAGTGCAGGGTGTCGTCCTTGAATTCGATCGTCATTTCAGCAGCTCCTTGGGGTTGATGACCATCAGTACCGAGCCGTCGCCCAGCAGGGCCGATCCGGCATAGGCCGTGAGGCCGGCGAGCACGCCCGAGAGCGGCTTGAGGATCACTTCCACCACCTCCCGGAAGTCATCGATCACCAATCCCAGGTACTGCCCGTGCACGCGCAGGATCAGGGTCGCCCATTCGTCGTGCTCGTTGCAGCGCTGCGGGGTGTCCAGTCCGAGCAGGCTGTTCAGTTCAAGCAGCGGCACGATGCGCCCGCGCAGGACGGCGGCATTGTGCTGCTTGATGCGGTGTACGTCGGCGGCCGGGACGCGCACCGTTTCCACCACCGCTTCCATCGGCAGGCCGTACTGCACGCCGCCGGACTGCACGATCATCACGTTGGTCACCGCCATCGACAGCGGCAACGACAGTTGCAGGCGGGTGCCCTGGCCGGCCTGGCTCTCCAGCTGCACGCTGCCGTGCAGGCGTTCGATGGCGGTGCGCACCGCGTCCATGCCCACGCCGCGCCCGGAGAGATCGGTGACGGCCTCGGCCGTGGAGAAGCCGGGCAGGAACACCAGGTTCACGGCCTCGCGGTCGCTCATCCGTTCCAGTGCCGCTTCATCCACCAGGCCGCGCGCATAGGCCTTGCGGCGGATCACGGCGGGGTCGATGCCGCGCCCGTCGTCGGCGATCTCGATGACCACGCAATCGGCTTCCTGGCGTGCGCTCATGACCAGCTTCCCGGTGGCCGGCTTGCCGGCGGCGCGGCGTTCTTCGGGCGTTTCCATGCCGTGGTCCAGCGCATTGCGCACCAGGTGAACCAAGGGGTCGGCCAAGGCCTCGATGACGTTTTTGTCGGCCTCGGTGGTCTCGCCTTCGAGCAGCAGTTGCACCTCCTTGCCCAGCTTGCGCGCGATGTCGCGCACCAGGCGCGGGAAGCGCTGGAACACGAAGGACACCGGCATCATGCGCACCTGCATGATGGCATCCTGCATCTCCTCGACGATGCGGTTGATGACCGCATGCTGGGCCCGGATATCGCGGCCCAGCTCGCGCTCGCCGTACTGGTTCTCGGCACGGGAGGCCAGGTAGGGCAGGCCGTTGCGGGCCACCACCATCTCGCCGATCAGGTTCATGAGGCGGTCCACTTTTTCCTGTTCCACCTTCAGGACCCGCGCGCCATTGCTGTCCTCGGCACGGCGTCCGAAATTGACGGGAGCCTCTCCCTCGGGAGTTGCGGG
Source organism: Herbaspirillum sp. Her4 (assembly GCF_057961335.1). NCBI lineage: Bacteria > Pseudomonadati > Pseudomonadota > Betaproteobacteria > Burkholderiales > Oxalobacteraceae > Herbaspirillum > Herbaspirillum sp. Her4. The sequence goes on from NZ_CM176330.1 coordinate 3,613,653, forward strand.
GGCGATTGCCGCCGTCGCCGGGGCGGCGGCCGCCGCCACCGCGGCCGGTGCGGCGATTTCTGCCGCGATCATTTCTTCTTGTACATCAGCGTCTGCGCTCATCTCGGCCACCGACTGCACTTGCGCATGCTGCTCGATCCAGGCCACCACCGGCGCCACGCTCGACAGCGCAAGGGCTTCCTCGGCGCAGGCTTCCAGTGCCGGCAAGACATCCAGGCGTCCGATGGCGCGCATGCAATTGGCGATGGTCGTGACGGCGGCCTTCAGATGGCCCGGGACCCAGGGCGCGCCTTCGAGTGCCCACAGTGCATCATTCTGGGTTTGCACGATCATCAGCGCATCGTTGGCCCGGGTCTGGTCCTTGACTTCGATGGCCGCTGCCGGCAGGGCGGTGATCCAGAACTGGCCCGGCACGTAGCGGAAATGATCATCCAGCAGGCTGCGGTCGGCGGTCGTTACTGCCTGGAATACCAGGTTGGCACGATAGGCATCCAGCTCGGCCAGGGCAGGCCAGGCGCTGCCGGGCAACACGCGGCGCCACAGCACGCCCGGCATCTGCGCGGCCAGGCGCAGCGGATCCTCGCCCTTGAAGAAGCATTCCGGTTCCGGCGTGTATTCCACCCACAGCAAGGTCTCGCCATTGCGGGCTGCATCCGCCCACGCCATCCGCAGGCTGGCCGGCACCCGGCCCAGGGCCTCGGCCATGCGGCTGCGGGCGGCCTCTTCAGCCGCGCGCTGGCTCGCTTGGTGGGCATCGCCACCGCCCTGGGCCAGCTGCATCCCGCAGCGCTGGCGCAGGCGGGCCACCAGTTCTGCGCACGGGGCAGCCTGGACCGGGTCCGGCTGGCCGGCCAGTTCGATGTCGTCGAACTGGCGTGCCACGAAGTCCATGGCTTCCAGCAGCAGGTCGGCCATCTCGCGGTCATAGGCGACCTGGCCGTCGCGTACCGCACTCATCAAGTCTTCGGCCGCATGCAGCACCCGGAACATCTCGGGAAACTCGAACAGCCCGCAGTTGCCCTTGAGCGTATGCACCACGCGGAACAGGGACTCCATCAATTCGGGATCGGCCGGCTGGCGTTCCAGGGCCAGCAGGCGGCTGGCGATCTCCTGCAGGCCGTCGCGCGACTCCTGCATGAATTGCAGCAGCAGGGGAGAGAAGGCGGTCGTCATTGCGTTTCTCCCAGCATCAGTTTGACGTTGCGCAGCAGCGGCACGGGGCGCGCCGGCTTGACGATGTAGAGATTGGCACCGGCCTCGAAGGCCTTGCGGCGATCGCATTCCTGGGCTTCGGTGCTGACCATGATGGCCGGTGCCTGGGGGATGTCGTGCTGGCGCAGGGCGCGCAGGAAAGAGTAGCCATCCATTTGCGGCATGTTGACGTCGACCACGTACAGGTCGAAGGGCTGCTGGCCTTCGGCACAGGCGGCCAGCGCCGTCTCCAGCGCCTCCAACCCGTTGCTGGCTTCGCGGACGGTATAGCCGGCGTCCTCGAAGATGGCCCGTTCATACAGACGGACGGTGGCAGCATCGTCCACGATGAGGATATGTTTCATGCTTGCTCCAATGGCTTCTGGTAGACGATCGCTTGTGCAAACTTGCGGATCGCAAACAGCGATGAGATGCGGCTCATCGACTCCGAGTGGCCCAGGCAGATGAAACCGCCCGGGCGTAATACGTCATAGAGGGCTTCAGCGGCACGGCGGCGCGAGGCGTCGTCGAAGTAGATCAGCAGGTTGCGGCAGAACACCAGGTCGTAGTTGCGGTAGGCTGCCACTTCGGCACGTTCGTTCAGGTTCACGCGGGTAAAGGCCACGACCTCGCGCAGGCTGCGGTTGATGCGCCAGTTTTCCCCCTCGCGGGTGAAATACTTCTGCAGCCAGGCGGCCGGCAACTGGTGCACGGCACGCGGCGAATAGAGGCCGGCCTCGGCCTGGGCCAGGATGCGGGTGTCGATGTCCGAGGAGACGATCTCCACATCCCAGCGTGCCAGTTCCGGCCAGCGTTCCAGCAGGTACATGGCCACCGTGTAGGCTTCCTCGCCGGAAGACGACGGCATGATCCAGATGCGCATCGGTTCGCCGCGCGGCTTGCGCGCCACCAGCTCGGGCAGCATCGACTGCACCATGCAGTCGAACTGGTAGTGCTCGCGCATGAAGTAGGTCTCGTTGACCGTCATCTCGTTGACCAGCCGCTGCCATTCGCGGCCCGAGGTCTCGAAGCGCAGCAGCGAGAAGTACTCGCGGAAGTCGGCACAGCCGGCGGCCTGTATGCGGTCGATGAGGCGCTTGTCGACGAAATAGCGTTTGGTCGATTCGAAGTGGATGCCGCTGCGGCGGTAAAAATATTCACGGAAGCGCTCGAAGTCTTCGGCGCTGATGCTGCGGGTGGGGGCTTCTGCAGAAACGTTCATTACGCGCCCCGTCCAAGCCGATTCAGCAGCAGGCGCCCGGCAAACGTGATGTAGGGCTCGTCGGCAAAGCGGCGCATGAGCGTGGTCACCGGACCGATGGCTGCCGGCGTGCCGATGGTGGTCAGCACTTCCAGCGCGGCACCGCAGACGTTGACATCGGTCTCGGCATCGATCAGTTGCAGCAGCCAGTCTTCCACTCGCGCATGGCGCAGCGTGTCGAGGATGCCCACGGCCAGGATGCGGATATCGTTTTCCGGATCAATGAGCATGTGCGCAATCACGGGAGCCACCTGCTCGGGCATGCCGCGCAGGAGGTCGATGGCGGCGTTGCGCAGCCACGCGTCCTCGCTGCGCAGGCAGCCGGCCAGGGCTTGCACGGCCTCATCGCCGGGCGTGGCCGCCAGGGAATCGAGCAGGGCCGTGCGCACGGCCAGGCTCGATTCGCGTTCCAGGGCATCGAGGATGACCGGTACCGCCTCCGGCTGTCCGGCCAGGGTCTGGGCCGCACTGCGGCGCAGCGCCGGGTCCGCCGCCTGCAGGCTGGCCAGGGCCGTGGCGCGGGCCACTTCCGGGATACTGGCGCTGGACATTCCTGTGGACTTGTTCAAGGGCATGATGGATTCCGTGTCAGTGTGAGTCGTGTTGGGTGAAGGGGCACAGCCACTGGATCAGCTGGCCCGCAATCCGGTCGGCCGGCAGTACGCTGCTGGCGCCGCCACGGCGGATCAGTTCGGCCGGCATGCCAAAGACCACCGCGGATTGTTCGCTTTCGGCGATGGTGCGTCCGCCGGCTTGCCGGATCTCGGTATAGGCCTCGGCCCCATCGCTGCCCATGCCGGTGAGCATGACGCCCACGATGGCCTGGGGCGGATACAGCTGCAGGGCGCTGGCCCCCAGCAACTGGACCGAGGGATGCCACAGCTGGGTCGCGTCCGGCGGGCGGCTGACCAGCGTGGGTCTGCCGTTGCGCGTGGTGAAGATGCTGTCGGCACCGCCCTTGCAGACATAGACCGTGCCCGCTTCCAGCGGCATGGGCTGCGCCGCCTCGACCACGCGCAGGGCGCACAGACGGCCCAAGCGCTCGGCGAAGGGCGCAGTAAAACTGGTTGGCATGTGCTGCGCCACCACCACCGGCCAGGGGAAGTGCGCCGGCAACTGCGGCAGGATGCGCTCCAGCGTGCGCGGGCCGCCGGTAGAGACTCCGATGACCACCACTCCTGGCTGGCGGGCATCCAGCGGCGTGGAGGGGGCTGGTGCCACTGCCGCTGATCCGACAGGATCGGCCGGCCGTGCAATGGTGCGGGTACGGGCTGCGCTGCGCGGCGAAGGGACCGGCGGCACTGCGTCGGGCCCGCGCACCTTGGCCTTGGCAGCGCCCCGTACTTTGGCCACCAGTTCGGTGCGCAGCACATCGATGCCCAGGCTGATGGTGCCGCCCGGCTTGGCCACGTAATCCACCGCCCCCAGGGCCAGGGCTTCGAAGGTCGCCAGCGCCCCCTGGGCAGTCAGGGAGGAGAGCATGATCACCGGCACCGGACGTTGCAGCATCATTTCCGCCAGCGCTGAGAGACCATCGAGTTCGGGCATGTTGATGTCGAGGGTGACGACATCGGGCGCGAATTCCAGGTTCATGCTGACGGCTTCGCGGCCATTGCGAGCAAAGGCCACCGCAAAGCCACCGGCCTGCTCGAAGAGCTCGCCCAGCTGCTTGCGCATGAGGGCTGAATCATCGACGATGAGCAGCTTCATCCTTCTCTCTCCTGTCCTTTCTCGTGCGTAGGCTTACGCGGCTTGTCCCATGCCGGCCAGCAGGGCCAGCTCTTCGCCTTCCACCAGGTAGCGGGGTTCCACCAGCTGGATCATGCGTTTCTGTTTCTCGATGTTGGCCATGCGCGAGAGCAGGCGCACCTGCTGGCTCGACAGCGAAGGCGCGGGCCCGATGGCGCGGCGTTCAATTTTGAGGACCTCGGCCACCGAATCGACGATGAAGCCGGTGCACACCTGGTCGATCAGGAACACCATGATGCGCTGGCGATCACTGCGCTCCAGCCGCGGCAGGCCCAGCCGCATGCGCAGGTCGATCACCGGCAGTACGGCGCCGCGCAGATTGATGACGCCTTCCACAAATGTCGGGGCGCGCGGTACGTGGGTCAGTTGCTCCGGCACGCGCACGATCTCTTGCACGCTGTCGATGGGCACGCCGAATTCCTCGTCGCCGAAGCGGAACACCACGACCTGCTCCTCATCGTCGCTGCGGGTCTCGGGCTGCTTGTCCTGGTTCATCTCGTTGTCCTCCAGCAGGGTTTCGATGGCCGGCTGGCGCAGCAGGCTCACGGCATCGATCACCGACACCAGCCGCTTTCCGTTGTCCAGCCGGCAGATGCGGGCGATGTCAGCCATCCCCTGGTCACGCGCCAGCAGCGTGGGAACCGCTTCCACGGTGTTCAGCGCCACCCGCAGCACTTCGTTGACGGTATCGATGACCACTCCCACGGCGCCTGCCGATTCCCTGGCCGCCGGGGCGACCACGGCGATGCGGCTGCTGTGGTCCTGCTGGCGCGGCGGCAGGCCGAACATGTGGCGCAGCGATACCAGCGGCAAGAGCCGGTTGCGCAGGGTCATGATGCCCAGCACGTGCGGCTCCGCATGCGGCACTTGCACGATGGTCTGGGGCATCTGCACGATTTCCTGCACGTCTTCGATGGCTACCGCATATTCCTGGCCGGCCACCATGAAGCTGACCAGTTGCAGTTCGTCGCCACCCTGAGCCTGCACTTCCTCGGCGCTACCGCCATCCATGGCGGCCTGGCCGGCGCGCGTGCCGGTAGCGGCTTCGGCAAATTCGGCCGCCACCAGGCGGGTAAAATCCAGCACCATGATCATGGGGTGGCCGCCGACGTCCTTGATCAGGCCGGACAGCAACTCGGTGCGCACCGAGGAGGCGATGCAGGCCACGTCTTCGATCTGGCGCAGGTCCACGCCGACCACGCTGGCCACGTGATCCACCACGAAACCCAGCGGCTGGCCAAGGTCGATCACCACGGCACGGCTGGCATCGTCGGCCGGCCGGTCCGGCAGCCCGAAGATGCGGCTCAGGCTGACGATGGGCAGCACCTTGCCGCGCAGGTTGGCCAGGCCCAGGAGGGCCTGCGGGGCCAGCGGCACGTGCACCACTTCCGGCACGCGGATGATTTCCTGTACCGGCGCCATGTCCACGCCAAACACCTCGTCGCCTACCGTGAAGGTGACGAACTGGCGCAGTTCGGAGTCGCCGGTGGCAGGCGGGGGCAGGTCGTCGTCGGCTGCGCCACCGTAGGCCGGCGGCGTCGCTGCGCCGGGTGCGGGCGCGATGGCGGCCGGGGCCACCTCGCGCTCGATGAGGGATGCGTCATTCATGTTGTGTGTGCCTTTCTCGGGTCCACGGGTTCACTGGAGCAGCGAGTCAGGTGCTTTGCAGCTCATCGGCCAGCGAGGCCACTTCCTCGACGGCGGCGGCCAGTTGCTCGGCCCCTTGGGACTGCTGGCGCGCGGCGGCAGCGGCTTCGGTGGCGGCGCGGTCGGCTTCCTGGGCGGCGGCGGCAATCTGCTCGGTGCCGGTGCGCACCTGCATGATGGCCGCAGCCACCTCGCTGGCGGCCGACAGGATTTCCTGCGTGCCTTGCTCCACGGCGGCCACATCGCTTTCGATGCTGATCAGGGCGCTGGTGATGGCCTTGGCTTTTTCGGCTTCGCCGATGGCAGCGTCGGCAATTTCTTCCAGGTCGCGTTCGACCACGGCGATCTGGTCCTGCACTGCCTTGACCAGGTCCTTGATGTTGTCGGCATTGCCGGCCGAGTCGTGGGCCAGGTTGCGGATGTCTGTCGCGACTACCACGAAGCCCTTGCCGAACTCGCCGGCGCGGGCCGCTTCGATGGAGCCGTTCACGGCCAGCATGTTGGTCTGGATGGAGACCGTGGTGATGGCATCGACGATCTTGTCGATGCGGCGCGAGACCAGGGCCAGATCCTTGATCTGGCGAATCGAGGCGCGTGAGGCGTCCACCGAGTTGGCGATGCCGGCGATGAGCGAATCGACGGCCTTCTTGTTCTCGCCCAGCAGCGCCCGGATCGCAGTGGCGCGTTCGCCGCTGGTGCCGGCGCGTGCTTGTGCCACCTGCAGGCCGCGTGAGATCTGTTCGATGGCCGTGGCCGATTCTTCGGTGGCCACTGATTGCACCTGCGTACCTTTGCGGATCTGTTCGATGGCCGACATGATCTGGGCGCTGGCGCGGCTGATTTCCTGTACGGCCGCCGAGAGTTCTTCGGCACTGGCGGCGACTTCTTCGGCACTCTTGGCCACATCGGTGGAGTTCTTGAGGTCTTCGGACAGTTCCGAGAGCGCTTGCGAGGTGGTTTCTGCTTCCGACAATGCCTGGCCTTGCTCGGCCACGGTCTTGGCGGATTCGACGGCAGCGGCCGATTGTTCTTCGGCGGCAGCGGCGATTTCCTGGGCGCCATCAAGCGCCTGCTTGGTCGCGGCGACCGACTGCTGGGCGCCTACGGCAATTTCTTGCACGCCGGCGACGATCACCTGGGCATCGCGGCGGATGTTCTCCAGCTGGGCGCTGATCATCTTGCCGCTTTCGACCTCGCCCAAGACAGTGGTGGCGGCCGCGCCGATGCCTTCGACCACGGCCTTGACTTCACGCTGGATCTGGCCGACCAGCTCCTGGATCTGCTTGGCGCTTTTTTCCGAGGTCTCGGCCAGGGTGCGCACCTCGTCGGCCACCACCGCAAAGCCCTTGCCATGCTGTCCGGCGCGGGCCGCTTCGATGGCCGCGTTCAGGGCCAGCAGGTTGGTCTGGTCGGCGATGCGGGCCACGGCCTTGACGATGTCGCCGATGTTGGCGGCCTGCTTTTCCAGTTCGGCCACCATGGTCACCGAGCTGGACTGGCGCTGGGCGGCGATGCCCACGTTGGTGACCAGGGTGGCGATATCGCCGCTGGTGCGGGTGACTTGGTTCTGCACGGCCAGCATGCGCGCCTGGCTTTGATCGGCATTCTGCAACTGGCGGCCGATGGCCTGCTCGACCTGACGGAAGGCCGCCAGCGACTCCTGGGCGGCGCTGGAGGCCTGTTCGGCGCCGCGCGCGATCTGGTCGGAGGCGCTTTTCAGTTCTTCGGTGGCCGCCGAGGCCTCCGAGATGCCGGCGCTGAGTTCGGCGGTGGCGGCGGCGATACGCTCGGCGGCCTGCTGCTGCTTGGCCAGGGTGCGGGCCTTCTTGCGCAGGGCATCGGCCTGGCGCGAAGTCGAGGCGGCCGCGCGCTGGTCGGTTGCACCCTCATAGTTGGAGTTCTGGATAGTCTTGACGAGCGCCATGTGCGCCTCCTGGAAAAAAGTTGTGCTCAAACGGACGGTCTTGCAGGAGAAATGGTAGGCGGCAATATTGCCGGGCGGAATCGGTTCCGGTCCTAGGAGATACATAGGAAATTTCCTAGGCAAACCGAGCAGCCCGGTTGCGCTTGCCTAGGGCCGTGTTGACGCCTTGGCCATGTGCGCAGGACCGCGCTTTGCGCAAGGCAAGCGCGAAGCACGCGTGCCGCGGTCAGCGGGCGCTGGTCCGTACAAAGGATGGGGTGGAAAGTCGCCGCACTGGCGTACCGGGTGGCAGGAGCTGGGACAGACAGGGCGCGGGAAGTTGCGCGAAGAGATCAGGAAAAAACGGCTGCAGCAGCTGCTGGAGGAGGGCTCAGGTCTGCCGTTCCACCAGGTTGTTCTTGACGGCCCACAAGACCAGCCCGACCACGTCGCGTACGCCGATGCGGTCCATGATCTGGGCGCGGTGGGCGGCGATGGTCTTTTCGCTCAGGTCCAGTTCGTAGGCGATTTCCTTGGTCGTCTTGCGATGGGCGATCATGGCCAGGATCTGGTGCTGGCGCGGCGTAAGCGGATCGGTCTGGGTCTGCCGGGCGGGCCCCGTGTAGAGGCAGTGGCTGATCATGGACTTGGTCACGGCCGGGGTCAGGTAGCACTCGTTGCGGGCCACGGCCTGCAAGGCGATATCGAGTTCAGCGGGATTGGATTGCTTGAGCAGATAGGCCGCTACCCCCATGCGCATCACCTCGGCCAGCAGCTCGGCATCGGGCTGGTTGCCGACGATGACCACGCGGCTGGCAGGGCATTTGCTGCAGATGTCGGCCAGCAGGGCCAGTCCCTTGCGGGTGTCGGTGGAGATATCGATGATGACCGCGTCCGGCGCCACGCTCTGGATCACATGCAGGGCCACCGGCCCGGCTTCCACTTCGCCAATGACTTGTTGGCCTTCCAGCTTCTCGATCAGGCAACGCAGGCCCGCGCGCATCATGATCTGATCGTCCACCAGAACTATGTTCATGTTCAGGATCCCCCACTGAGCAAATTGATGTGGCAACCCTCAGTGTGCCAGCGACAGCGCACGGCACGCGCAGCGGTCTCGGGATGCCTATTCTCAGCGGTGAATTTACCGGTTTTTCTTAATCATTTCAATCAAATATATCGAATAACTGCAAATTCATCAGAAATATGATTTTTGATGAAGATGATCTGGTCATTCTGTTCACGTTCAGCACGCCCATTCGCGGCTGTTACGCCTCACCCATGAAAAAAACGGGCGCAATCATCATTGCGCCCGGTCCGTATGGCTTCGCGCTGCGCCGTCCTGCCTTGGGGGCCGGGCGGCGAGCACCTCATTGCGAGTGTTACTCGTGGATGTTGTTGCGCACGGTTTCCTTCACGAACAGCAGACCGATCACCACGGTGATCAGCGAGATCACGATCGGATACCACAGGCCGTAGTAGATGTCGCCCTTGAAGGCCACCAGTGCGAAGGAGGTGGTGGGCAGCAGGCCGCCGAACCAGCCGTTGCCGATGTGGTAAGGCATGGACATGGAGGTGTAGCGGATGCGGGTCGGGAACATTTCGACCAGGCAGGCGGCGATCGGGCCGTAGACCATGGTCACGTAGATCACCAGGATGAACAGCAGCAGCAGGACCATCGGCTTGTTGATCTGCTCCGGATCGGCCTTGCTCGGGTAACCGGCGGCCTTGATGTCGTCAGCCAGGGCCTTGGACAGTTCCTTGTCCTTGGCGGCGGCGTCTTCCTTGGACAGGCCGGCGGCATCATACGAGGTGATGACGCGGTCGCCGATCTTGACGGTGGCCACCGAGCCCGGGGCACCAGCCACGTTCTGGTAGTTCACCGAAGCGGCCGACAGCTTGGCCTTGACGATGTCGCAGGACGAGGTGAACTTCTTGGTGCCGGTCGGGTTGAACTGGAACTGGCAGCTGGCCGGGTCGGCGGTGACGATCACCGGGGACTTTTGCAGTGCGGCTTCCAGCGCCGGGTTGGCGAAGTGGGTCAGGCCGTTGAAGATCGGGAAGTAGGTGACGGCGGCAATCAGGCAGCCACCCAGGATGATGGGCTTGCGACCGATCTTGTCCGACAGCGAACCGAAGAACAGGAAGAAGGGCGTCGCCAGCAGCAGCGCGGCGGCGATCAGGATGTTGGCGGTCGGGCCATCCACCTTCAGGGTCTGGGTCAGGAAGAACAGGGCATAGAACTGGCCGGTGTACCACACCACGGCTTGACCGGCGGTCAGGCCGACCAGCGCCAGGATCACCAGCTTCAGGTTCTTCCATTGGCCGAAGGCTTCGGTCAGCGGGGCCTTGGAGGTCTTGCCCTCGGCCTTCATCTTCAGAAAAGCCGGGGACTCGTTCATGGACATGCGGATCCACACCGAGATGGCCAGCAGCAGGATGGAGACCAGGAAGGGAATGCGCCAGCCCCAGTCGGCGAAGGCGGCTTCACCCACGGCCGTACGCACACCCAGGATCACCAGCAGCGACAGGAACAGGCCCATCGTGGCAGTGGTCTGGATCCACGCGGTGAAGGCACCGCGGCGGCCTTCGGGCGCGTGCTCGGCCACGTAGGTGGCAGCACCGCCGTATTCACCGCCCAGCGCCAGACCCTGCAGGATGCGCAGGATGATCAGGATGATCGGGGCGGTGATGCCGATCGAGTTGTAGTTGGGCAGCACGCCGACGATGAAGGTCGAGGCCCCCATGATCAGGATGGTCACCAGGAACGTGTACTTGCGGCCGACCAGGTCACCCAGGCGGCCGAACACCAGCGCGCCGAAGGGACGCACGATGAAACCGGCAGCAAAGGCCAGCAGGGCGAAAATGAACGCGGTATTGGGGTCGGTGCCGGCAAAGAACTGCTTGGCGATGATGGCCGCCAGCGAGCCGTACAGGTAGAAGTCATACCATTCGAAAACGGTGCCTAGCGAAGAGGCGAAGATGACTTTCTTCTCCTCCGGGGTGATGCCGCGCGCAGTCGTATTGACTGATGCTGTGGTCATGTCTGTCTCCTTGGTTTTAATGAGTGTGCTACTGCATGGAATGCAACCAGGTACTCGGGGCAACAGGGCAACAATGCAACAGATGGCCGAATGGGGCGTTATGCAAGAACGCACCGGAGAACAAAGCATGAAGAGCATGCAAAGCATGAAACATCGACACCCCTCGCTTCCCCGTCTGACACAAACCGCGATATTGGCTTCGCATTGCTTGCGTAAGGACCCACTTGTCCATGCGGCGAGTGTGCGACGCCAAACTTACGCAGGACTTGCTCCAAACTTACACAAGCTTACAGCGCAGCAAGTCGATTTCTGGTTGCGACGCAGCAGCAAAAAGCGCGTCAGCCAAGGCCTTGCGGGGTGGTGGTGGATATTGCGGCGCAGCGACTGCAGCGCGCGGCTCGCCTTTTGGGGAGGATGCTCAAAAAGATTTTTCTGTTAGGAATCAGCACGGGCAAGTGAAGCGTCGTGCCAGGCATGCGGATCAGCGGCAGGCCCTCCCGGGCGGGACGGCAGGCGGGATGGCGGTGACAGGGCGGCATCACCGCCCTGTCACCGCTCAGGTGCGGGGATCAGGCCAGCGCGGTGGCCGGGGTTGCTTGCGCTGTCGGTGTGGGCAGGCTGTCGCCCTCCAGCAGCGCCTTGACCACGCGTTCGCCCAGGCCCAGGCCAACGCTCATGCCGATGCCGGTATGCATCAGTACCACCGAGGTGTGGTCGTCGATGGCCAGGGCCGAGAACGGGCCCGGGCCCTTGCTGCCGTAGACGCCTTGCCAGCGCTCGATCACCTGCACGCGCGAAGCCAGGGTATGTTCGACCAGGCCGATCAGCAGTTCATCGATTTCCTCACTGTTGAACGGGGGCGAATCGGTACCGTAGTGATGCGAATCGCCGACGATGAGCTCCTGATACGGGGTCGGGCTGACCAGAAGGTGGATGCCGTGCTTGTTCAGCAGCGGGGCGTTCGCCTCGATCTCCGCGTGCACTGCGCGGGCGGTCGGCAGGTCCGAGAAAGCGCCGTAGTGGGTGCAGGACAGGCCGGTCAGCACGGCATGGGTCAGCGGCACCGCTTCTTCAGTCTTCAGGCGCAGCATCTGCAGGCGGCACTGCTTCAGGTTCATCGGCTGCAGACGGTCGGCAAAGAGCGTCAGGTAATCGTGACCCGAGCACACCACCACGCGCTCGGCGCGGAATTCTCCGGCCGTGGTCGAGAGGCGGCCGTCGGCGGTGCCATGCACCAGCGTGTTGAAACGGAAATGCACGCCCTGCGAATGCAGGTAGGCCACCAGGGCCGGCATGGCTTCGCGCGAATACAGCTGCAGGTCTTCGGTGCCGTGCAGGGCCGAGCGGTGATGGCGGAAACGGCCGTTGTAGAGCGCGTCCAGCTTGTCGCCTTCGAGCAGGGAGGCGCGGTAGTCGTACTGGCGTGCACGCACGGTCATGAATTCCAGCAGCACGTCGTGTTCGGCCTCGCTGCGGGCAAACAGCAGGGTGCCAGCTTCACGGGCGCTGAAATGCGCGCGCGCGGCCAGGTGCAGCCAGAGGGCGCGGCTTTCGCGGGCCAGGTCCAGCATGATGCCGGGCGGCTGGCCGGTCACCAGGCCCATGCCGAAGTTGCGTACGGACGCGCCCAGCGGCGTGCCGGTGCGTTCGAAGACGGCTACCTTGAGGCCGCGCTTGACGGCAGCATAGGCGTGGGCGAGGCCAAGGATGCCGGAGCCGACCACGGCCAGGTCGAAGTGCTGCGGATCGTGTTCTGAGAGGGAATTGTTCATGGGAAGTGCTCCATCGGAGTCAGTTGCGAGATGTCGTGTGGCGTCTTGTGCGGGGACGCTCTGGCGGCGTCCTGCGGTCCTCTCCGTGCGCCGTCACGGTGCGGCCCGAAGGTGTCGGGCCCGTGACGGCGCGGTATTGCGGGCAAGTCCTGGAATTACTGCTTCTTCTCCGACTTGCTTTCGTAACGCTTGCTCCACTCGGTCAGGATGCGGTCACGGCTGGTGCTGGCCCAGGTGAAGTCGTTCTTGATCAGGCGCTTTTCATAGTCGGCCGGCAGCAGCTCGTCCGGCTTGGCCACGCCAGGAATGGCGACCACGGCGAAGTTCTTTTCATACAGGGCCATGGCTTCCTTGCTGGCGGAGAAGTCGGCCAGTTTCTTGGCGGCTTCCAGGTTCTTGGTGCCCTTGACGATGGCGGTGGCTTCGATATCCCAGCCCAGGCCTTCAGACGGCAGGATCACGTCGATCGGTGCGCCTTCCTTCTTGGTCTTGACGGCACGGTACTCGAAGGCGATGCCGATCGGGAATTCACCGGTGGCGGCCTGCTTGCAGGGCTTGGAGCCGGAGTGGGTGTACTGGCCGATGTTCTTGTGCAGGGCGTCCATGTAGGCCCAGCCTTTTTCTTCACCCATCATCTGCAGCCAGGCCGAGACATCCAGGTAGCCGGTGCCGGAGGAAGCCGGATTGGGCATGACGATCTTGCCGGCATAGACCGGCTTGGTCAGGTCGGCCCAGGAGGTCGGCTTGGGCAGGCCCTGCTTTTGCGCTTCCACGGTGTTGAAGCAGATGGCCGAGGCCCACACGTCCATGCCGACCCAGGCCGGCGGATTGGCGGCGCTGCGGTACTTGGCGTCGATCGCTGACAAGCCTTGCGGGGCGTACGGGGTCAGCATGCCTTCCTTGTCCAGCAGGGCCAGGCTGGTGGCGGCCAGGCCCCAGATCACGTCAGCCTGCGGGTTGGCTTTTTCGGCCAGCAGCTTGGCGGTGACGATGCCGGTGGAGTCGCGCACCCACTTGATCTCGATGTCCGGGTTGGCCTTCTGGAACGCGGCCTGGTAAGCCTTGATCTGGTCGGCTTCGAGGGCGGTGTAGACGGTCAGCGTGGTAGCGGCGTGGGCCTGGGCCGAGAACAGCAGGCCGGCACCGATCACCGATGCGAACAGGGAAAACAGCTTGGTTTTTTTCATGATGGCCTTCGTCAGTGAATGGCTGGGTTGAAAACGCGTCGGGGACGCAAGGTGGAGAAATCGTAGGGCTGCCGGTCCGGCTCAATGCGCGCGTCCACGGCGCCAGGCCTGGGCCCGCGCCAGCCAGCGGCTGCCGGCCAGGTGCATGAAGAGCGAGGCCGCAGCCGAGGTCAGCAGGATCAGCGTGGACATGGCGGCCGCCGGGCCGACATCGCCGGCGTCGTCCATGTTCAACACCGCCACCGAGGCCAGTACCGTATCCGGGCGATACAGGAAGATCACCGCCGACACCGTGGTCATCGAGGACACGAACAGGTAGCGGAAGATCTCCAGCATCTGCGGCAGGCACAGCGGCACCGTCACGCGCAGGAAGGTCTGCAGCAGCGGCACCTTCAGCGACAGCGAGGCCGCTTCGAATTCAGGATCGAGCTGCTTGAGTGCGGTGACGGCGGTGAGATGGGCCGTGGTGTAGAAGTGCACGATGGAGCAGAGCACCAGCAGTGTCATGGTCCCGTAGAGGAAATTGAACGGGTTGGACGGATGGTTGAAGAACAGCAGGCTGCCCAGGCCCAGCACCAGCCCGGGCACGGCCATCGGCAGGAAACTCAGCATGCGCAGCAGGGGTGCGAGCCAGGCCTGGCCACGCGTCTTTTCCATCAGCCAGGCACCGGTGAAGATGACCAGGGTCCCGGCCACGCTGGTGCCGCAGGCCAGTTTCAGGCTGTTCCAGTAGGCCAGCCAGCCGCCGCCATCCATGTTGTCGAAGTCGTAGTGCTGCAGCGTCAGTTGCAGGTTGTAGGGCCACAGCTTGACCAGGGATGCCCCCATGGCCACCACGATCATCATCAGGATGGCCGCCGCAATCAGGGCCACCGCCAGCAGGTTGATGCCATCACGGCGCCAGTCGGGGCGGGGAACGTAAGCTTCGGAGCGGCTGCTCATGGTGGCGCGCTGGCGCCGCTGCAGCCAGGCGTCCAGGGCAAAGGTCAGCAGGGCCGGCACCAGCAGCAGCAAGCCGATCAGCGCACCGCGTCCGAACTGCTGCTGGCCGACCACGGCCTTGTAGGCCTCCACGGCCAGCACGCTGTAGGCGCCGCCGGTGATCTTGGGCACGCCGAAGTCGGTAATGGTGAGCGTGAACACCAGGCAAAGCGCTCCGAAGATGCCGTAGCGCGTGGCCGGCAGGGTGACGGTGGTGAAGATGCGCCAGCGCGATGCGCCCATGGCGTGCGCCGCGTCGTACAGACGGCCATCGGCCTGCGACAGCGCCGACAGCAGGATCATCATGGCGTGCGGGAAGGTGTAGAACACTTCGCCCAGCAGGATGCCCCAGAAGCCGTAGATGCTGCCATCCATCCACTCCTTGAACAGGCCCTGGTTGCCGAACAGGTAGATCAGTGCGATGCCGGGCAACAGCGACGGCGCCAGCAGCGGCAGCAGGCCGATGCCGCGCCACAGGCCCTTGAAGGGAATGCAGGTGCGCTGCAGGGCGTAGGCGAACACATAGGCCAGCGGCACCGTCACCACGGCGGTCACCGTGGAGACCCACAGGCTGCGCCCCAGCATGGGCAGGAAATTGATGTTGGCGAACAGCGTCACGAAAGGCTGGCTGCCCGCCCAGTTGCCCTCGGGCGTCAGCACGGCTTGCGCCAGGATGAACAGCAGCGGACCGCCCAGGCCCAGCAGGAGCAGGGCCAGCAGCATCCATTTCATCGCGCCCGGCAGCCACTGGCTGCGGTCGGTCAGGGAACGCCGCGCCGCTGGGACGCCAGCTTGGGTGCGATCGCGCGCCAGGGCAGGCATGGGGGAGGTGGGCGGCAAGGAAGATTGCATCGTCATGAACGGTCCGGCTCAGGCAAAGACCTGCAGGGCCTGACGCGGCAGCGCCACCCACAGTCCGTCGTGCGCCGGCAAATCGGCCAGGCGCTCGTGCGATTCACCGCTGACATCGGCCAGCAGCGTCTGGCCCGGCAGGGCATCGGCCGCCAAGGCCAGGCGATAGCGGTTGCCGAGATAGATGCGATCGATCACGCGTGCCTGGAAGCGGTTGGCGCAGGACTCGGTGGCAAACAGTTCCACCGCTTCGGGGCGGCAGAACAGGCGACCGGTTTGCAGCTCCGCTTCTTCAGGGCGGACTTCGAAGCGCAAGGCCCCGACCGTGACCTGCGAACCCGAGATGCGCGAAAACGGCAGCCAGTTGGCGTGGCCGATGAAATCCGCCACGAAGGGCGTGGCCGGGCGACGGTAGATCTCGGCGGGCGTGCCGAACTGTTCGATGCGGCCATGCTGCATGACGGCGATGCGGTCGGCCATGACCATGGCTTCTTCCTGATCGTGCGTGACCATCAGGGTAGTGATGCGGAATTGCTTCTGCAGGCGGCGGATTTCCAGTTGCAGGTGTTCGCGCACCTGCGCGTCCAGGGCCGAGAGCGGTTCGTCGAGCAACAGCAGCGAAGGCGAGGGGGCCAGCGCGCGCGCCAGGGCCACCCGTTGCTGCTGGCCGCCTGAAAGCTGGCCGGGATACTTGGATTGGCTGCCGGCCAGGCCGACCATGGAGAGCATTTCCGTGACGCGCTCCTGGCGTGCCTGGCGCTTCATATTGCGCAGGCCGTAGGCGACGTTGTCGGCCACGGTCAGATTCGGGAAGAGGGCGTAGGACTGGAACAAAATGCCGTAATCGCGCGATTGCGGCGGCAGATCGGAAATGTCGCGGCCAGCGGCGAAGATCTGGCCGGCATCCTGGCGCTCCAGGCCGGCGATGGTGCGCAGCAGGGTGGTCTTGCCGCAGCCCGAGGGACCCAGCAGGCAGACCATCTCGCCTTGGCGCACTTCCAGCGAAACGCCGTCCAGCGCGGTGAAGGCGCCGAAGCGCTTGTCGATGCCGCGCACCGACAGGAAACGCTCGTTGCCGTCGGTGTCATCAGGCGGGCAAACCGGCATCGCAAGGGCGGCGGCGGAAGAGGGTGTCTGCATCATTTCGGAGGGTTTCCAGCTGGTTCGCGATGTTGCCAAAAGGCAGTCCCCATGCGGACTTTCGCCGGATGGACTGGCCCGTTCAGAGGCAAGCGGATGGTACGGGCCAAATATGACTGCTGGATGACACCCCCTGCTGTGATAGCAGCCCGGAATCCTTGCTATAGATTGAAGCTATGGATCATCTTGGAAGCTCTCGCGGCGAGGGAATCCGGGCGGCGCAACGCTGTCCAAATTCGGTCCGATCATTCATTGACGCCATGCGGCGAGTGAAGCAAGATCGGACAGTGATCAGGAGGAGAAAATGAACAAATACGGTAGGCCTGCCCGCCGGCCGGGCGTGCGCCTGGCGATGTCGGGCGTGGGCATTGCTGCCATGCTGGCGGCCTGCTCCGCACCCGAGAGCACCCAGCAGGAGCGCGATGCGCTGGCGCGCTCCCTGATCGAGCAGAAGAAGACCACCGAGGATGCCACCTCCACCGCCACCACCGTCGACGGCTACAAGGTCGACCTGGCCAAGCGCATTTCCCAGGTCAATTTCACCAGTGTCTACGTGGAACGCCCGCAGGCCTTGCTGCGCTCGGTGATCGTCATCAAGTACGTGGTCAATGGCGACGGCAATCTGGTCAAGAGCGAGATCCTGCGCAGCAACCGCGACAAGCACGCCGAAGCCAGCGCCCTGGGCAGCCTGAAATCGGCCGCTCCCTTCCCCAAGCCGCCGCCGGCGCTGCTCAAGCAGGGCCGCATCGAACTGTCGGAGAGCTGGCTGTTCAACAACGATGGCCGCTTTCAGTTGCGCAGCGTAGCCCTGGCCCAGATGGACCGCTAGCGGCAGCCTTGCCAAAGATGCCGCCCGGCATTGGCATGTGTATAATGTCGCGCGAGCACGACGGTGTGCGTTGTGTCTCCCGGGCCTGACGGGCCTGCGCCGGATCAGGGCGAACGCGAGTTCGCCTTTTTTCTTATGGGCGCGCACCAGCGGCAGTCTGCGCTGAACCCCGCTGTCCTTCATTGACCAGATCGTTTATTGATTGGCTATACATGTTTGATTTCATTCGTACTCACCAGCGTCTGATGCAGTTCCTGCTGCTGCTGTTCATCTTCCCGTCGTTCGCTTTCTTCGGCCTGGAAGGCTACAGCCGCCTGACCGACGACAACGGCGTGGCCAAGGTGGCCGGCCAGACCATCACCAAGGAAGAGTGGGACGCCGCGCATCGCCAGCAGCTGGACCGCATGCGCCAGGTGTATGGCAATCAGTTCGACAGCAAGATCTTCGACAGCCCGCAGGCGCGCCGCGCCATCCTCGACAACCTGATCGCCCAGCGCGCTCTGGGTGCTGAAGTGGTGGCCAGCAAGCTGGTGGTGCCGGACCAGGTGCTGCAGCAAAGCATCCTGCAGATCCCCGGCCTGACCAAGCCGGACGGCAGCTTTGACAACGAGCAGTACCGCGTACTGCTGGCCGCGCAGGGCATGACCCAGAAATCCTACGAAGCCGGCCTGCGCCGCGAGATGGCCCTGCAGCAGCTCAATGCCGCGATCCAGACCACCGCCTTCGCCCCCAAGACCGTGGCCGAGAACCTGTCCAGCCTGAACGACCAGGAACGCACGGTCCAGATGCTCAACTTCAAGCCGGACAGCTACGCTGGCCAGGCCAAGGTGACCGACGAGCTGCTCAAGGCCTATTACGACAAGAACGGTGCCCGTTTCGAGACCCCGGAACAGGCCGACATCGAGTACGTGGTGCTGGATGCTGCCGCCGTGGCCGCCCAGGCCAGCGTCACCGATGACGACATCAAGGCCTACTACGAGCAGAACCAGAAGCAGTACGCCACCGAAGAACAGCGTCGCGCCAGCCACATCCTGATCACCGTCAAGAAGGATGCGTCGGCCGCCGACAAGGCTGCCGCCAAGACCAAGGCCGAAGGCCTGGTGGCGCAGCTGCGCAAGAACCCGGGCGACTTCGCCAAGCTGGCCAAGGCCAATTCGCAGGATCCGGGCTCGGCCGACAATGGCGGCGACCTGGGTTACTTCAGCCGTGGCGCGATGGTCAAACCCTTCGCCGATGCCGCTTTCAGCCTGAAGCAGGGTGAGATCAGCGATCCGGTCGAGTCTGACTTCGGCTATCACGTGATCGAAGTGACCGGCATCAAGCCAGCCGCCGTCAAGCCGCTGGAATCGGTCAAGGCCGAGATCGGAGCCGAGATCAAGAAGCAGATCGCCGCCAAGAAGTATTCCGAAATGGCCGACCAGTTCAACAACCTGGTCTATGAAAACGGCGACAGCCTCAAGGCCGTCTCCGACAAGCTCAAGCTGAAGATCCAGACCGCCTCGGGCGTGACCCGCAATCCGAATCCGGCTGCCGGCGCTGCGCCGTACAACAATGGCAAGTTCCTGGCCGCCCTGTTCACCGACGACGTGATCAAGGCCAAGCACAATACCGAAGCCGTGCAGATCGCCCCCAACACCCTGGTGGCCGGCCGCATGACCAGCTACAAGCCGGTGGCCAAGCGTCCGTTCGAGGAAGTCAAGGCCGATGTGCAGAAGGCCGTTCTGTTGGCCGAAGAGCAGTCGCTGGCGGTCAAGGCCGGCCAGGAACGTCTGGCGCAGCTGCAAGCCAAGGATGATGCGACTGGTTTCAGCGATGCCAAGGTGGTCTCGCGCGTGAAGTCCGAGGGCTGGACCCAGGAAGCCTTCAACGCCGTCATGAAGGCCGATACCGCCAAGCTGCCGGCCTACGTCGGCGCCGAGACCCCGGGCATGGGCTACCAGATCTACCGCATCACCAAGGTGGAACAGCCCAAGACGGTCGACACCGCGCGCCGCAAGGCCGAGCAGGAACAGATCACCGCCGCCTTGTCGCAGCAGGAAGCACTGGGTTACCTGGACTATCTGCGCGAGAAGGCCAAGACCAAGCTGTTGAAGGGCGCCGCCGCCGTCAGCGCGGATGACGCCGCCAAGTAAGGTGAAGGGCATGGCCCGCCTTTGGGGCAATGCGTGCAGAGGGCGCACCGGGATCGTGAATCGGTGCGCAGTGCCGCCCCAAGGCGGGGAATTGTCGGCATGACTGCCACAATTTACTAAAAAATTTACACGGGCCGCTTTTCCAGCGGCCCTTTTTGTTTCATCATGGACACCGGCGCTGCATTCGGGCGGGATGCACAAGGGAGCCGGCACCGGGGAATCCGCTTCATTTCTTCCATCGCCGTTGGCGTTTCGTCAGCTTTCCATCTAGCGGGAAAAGGCAGTTTTTGTGCTGTCGAGATGAATTTCCTGTCATCCGCACGTCATGTTGCGCCGTTTCGGAAACAAACGGCTGCCGTACTTGTTGTCGCTTTCTCCAGTCGACATTCGAAAAGCATCGCAGGGGGTATTTCCACGAGGAGTGCGTCCGATGCGAGTCTTGCCCTGAATACGACCACGTTTTTATGCCTGCCCCAGTCCTGATCATACAAACCGGCGATGCCAATCCCGCCCTCAAGACCAACTACGGTGGTTACGCCGACCAGATAGGCTGCGCTGCCGGCCTGTGCCACACCGAGATCGAAGTCGTCACCGTTTATGAAGGCCAGCGCCCGTCCTGCCCGCGCAGCTACCGGGCAGTCTTCATCACCGGCTCACCGGCCATGGTGACCGACAAGGAAGACTGGAGCGAGCGCACCGCCGAATGGATCCGCGACGCCGCCGAGCTCGACACCCCCATGTTTGGCATCTGCTACGGCCACCAGCTGCTGACCCACGCCTTTGGCGGCGAAGTCGGCTACAACCCGGCCGGCCGCGCGGCCGGCACCATGCACGTGAAGACGCTGGAATGCTGCCGCCAGGATGAATTGCTGGGCGTGCTGCCTTCGGAGTTCCCGGCCCACATGCTGCACATGCAGTCGGTGCTGCGTCCGCCCAAGGATGCCATCGTCATGGCGCGTTCGCCGATGGATCCCCACCACGTCATCAAGCACAAGCACAACGTCTATTCGACCCAGTTCCACCCCGAGTTTTCGCCGGAGTTCGTGCGGGCGCACCTGCATTACTACACCGATATCTATCGTGGCTGCGGCATCGATGCCCAGGCGCTGTGCGAGAAGGTGTGTGACACGCCGCAATCGACCGGATTGCTGCGGCGATTCCTGAAGTTGTACGCACGGCATTGAAGCGCCTGCGCTCAATGAAATAGCCCCTGTGGCCAGCGATGGCACAGGGGCTTTGTTTTGTGTCGCAACGGAGAGGGCGCTTACTTCACCCCGACCAGCGGCTTCAGATACGGCCACACATTGTCCAGCAGCCTGGGCTGGGCCTGTTCATTGGGATGGATGCGGTCGGCCTGGAACAGCGAAAGATCGGCGGCAATCCCCTCGAAGAAGAACGGCACCAGTGCCACCTTGTTGCTCTTGGCCAGATCCTGGTACATCCCGGCGAAGCGGCGCGTGTAGTCGGGACCGTAATTGGGCGGAATCTGCATGCCCACCAGCAGCACCTTGGCCTTCTGCTGGCGCGCCAGGTCGATCATGGCCTGCAGGTTGTCCTGGCTGGTCTTCAGCGGCAGGCCGCGCAGGGCATCGTTGGCGCCCAGTTCGATCACCAGGACCTCCGGCTTGTGCTGCGTCATCAGCGCCGGCAGGCGGTTGCGCCCGCCGATGGTGGTGTCGCCGCTGATGCTGGCGTTGACCACCTGGTAATCCGCCTTGCTCTGTTGCAGCCGCTGCTGCAGCAGGCCGGTCCAGCCGGTGCCGCGCTGCAGACCGTATTCGGCCGAGAGGCTGTCGCCGAGCACGAGCAGGTTTTTTGGGGCAGAATAAGCGCTCGTCGCCGCGACCACCAGCGCGACGCCCGCCAGCAGCCGCACTGCCGCGCCCAACAGCGCCTTGCGCCTCGCCCCTGTTCCGGACCCTCTTGCCCGATTGCCCTGCATGCCTGCTTCCGCTCCTGCCAGTTCCGCCGTCATTGCCGCCATTGAAGTCCTTCAGTTATCCAAACACGTTGCCGATGTCTCCGCGCCTGCCGGCCGGCTGACCATCCTGAGCGACATCGATTTTACCGTGGCCGCCGGGACCACGGTGGCCATCGTCGGCGCCTCCGGCTCCGGCAAGTCCACCTTGCTGGGCCTGTTGGCTGGACTGGATACGCCCAGCGAAGGTTCCGTGCGGCTCGATGGTGAAGACATCTACGCCCTCGACGAAGACGGCCGGGCGCTGCTGAGAAAGCGCAAGCTGGGGTTCGTGTTCCAGTCCTTCCAGTTGCTCGGGCACCTCAATGCCCTGGAAAACGTGATGCTGCCGCTGGAACTGCGCGGGGACAGCCAGGCCCGATCCAAGGCTGAACAGATGCTGGGCCGCGTGGGCCTGGGCAGCCGGCTGAAGCACTATCCCAAATATCTCTCCGGCGGTGAGCAGCAGCGCGTGGCGCTGGCGCGCGCCTTCGTCACCGAGCCGCCACTGCTGTTCGCGGATGAGCCGACTGGCAGCCTCGATGCGGCGACCGGCGAATCGGTCATTCAGTTGATGTTCGAACTGAACCGCGAGCGCGGCTCCACGCTGGTGCTGGTGACCCATGACCCCGGCATCGCGGCGCGCTGCGAGCGGACCCTGACCATCGCGGCCGGACGGCTGGTGAAGTAATTCCGACCGATCAGACGGATTCCATCGGATCGGCCGGCGGCAGCGGGTGCGCCCGCTTGTGTTCGATATAGGCAATGCCGATGCCGCTGGTGCAGATGATGGCAATGCCCAGCACCGTGATCTGGTCCGGGAACTGCCCGAAGACCAGCCAGCCCATGCCGCAGGCCGAGATGATCTGGGCGTAGAAGAAGGGCGTGAGCACCGAGGCTTCCGCGTGCCGGTAGGCCGAGTTCTGCAGGAAATGGCCAATGGTGCTGGTGATACCGGTCGAGACCAGGATCGCCAGTTCCACCACCGTCGGCGTATGGCTGGTCCAGAAGAAGGGCACCAGCAGCGTCGAGACGATGCTGCCCACCAGCGCGCCATAGAACAGCGTCACCATGGGATTGTCCGCCTGGCTGGCCTTGCGGTTGAGGATGGATAGCAAGGCCTGGGTGAAGGCCGAGACCAGTCCCAGCGCTACGCCCACCGGCGGGATGTCGCCGCTGGGGCGGATCACGATCAGCATGCCCGTAAAACCGATCAGTACCGCAATCCAGCGTGACAAATAGCTGCGCTCGCCCAGCAGCCAGGGAGAAATCGCCAGCACGATCATGGGCGCGCAGAAGTTCATGGCCGTGCCTTCGGCCAGCGGCACGATCTTCAACACCGAGAAGAAAATCAGCGTCGAGGCCAGCAGCAGTGCGCCGCGCCCCAACTGCAGTCCCAGCCGGTTCGACTTCAGGATGCTGCGCCCGTGACGCCGCCGGTAAAGCGGTGCCAATGTGGCCGCCATGAAGAACAGGTTGATGGTGTAGCGCATCCACGCAATCATCACCACGTGATACCCGGCCAGCGCCAGCAGCTTGCCGGCCGTATCGAGCAGGGACAGCGTCCACAGGCCCGCGATGAGGAAAATGATGCCCAGCTTATGGTTGTGGGCGATGCGGATGTAAGGCAGGACGGCGCTGGACATGGTCTCGGAGGATCTGGTTGAACACGGCACGGATGGCCGGGATGAATTCGCTGGCGGTCAGCCCCACTGGCCCCTGGCCGGCAGCCACCAGCTGGTCGGCGGCGGCGCCATGGATCCAGGTGGCGGCCAGTGCCGCGGCACGGGTCGGCCAGCCCTGCGCCAGCAGTGCGCCGCACAGGCCGGACAGCACGTCACCGGTGCCGGCGGTGGACAGAGCAGGATTGCCGCTGGGGTTGATGGCGATCTCGCCATCGGGGAAGGCGATGACGGTCCCCGCGCCCTTGAGCACCGTGATGGCGTTGAACTGGCGGGCCAGCAGGCGCGCGGCCTGCGGGCGGTCCTGCTGGATTTGCTGGGTAGTGCTGTCGATCAGGCGTGCTGCCTCCAGCGGATGGGGCGTGATGATGCTGCAGGCCTCCTTGCTGCGCTGGCTGCGGCGATGCAGCTTGTGCTGCAGCGTGGGTTCGGCCGAGATCAGGTTCAGGGCGTCGGCATCGACCACGATGTCGGCTTCGCTGTCGAGCGCCCGCGCCAGGATGTCATGCGCATGGCGCGAGGTACCCAGGCCGGGGCCGATCACCAGCGCCGCGCTGGCGCCGAATTCGACACGGTCGGCCAGGCGGAACATCAGTTCGGGATGCTTGTCGTCGTAGGCCGGGCCATCGTCGACGAAGGCCACATAGACCCGTCCGGCTCCGCCGAAGGCGGCGGTGCGCGCCGCCAGCACCGGCGCTCCGGCCATGCCGCGCGCACCGCCCACCACGATGACGTCGCCGTAGCTGCCCTTGTGGCTGTTGTTGGCACGTGGCTTGAGCGCGGTGGCAAAACTCTGCGGACCATTCAGGAAGGCACGCGCCGGTGGCAGCAGGGCGGTGTCGATCTCCAGCGCGTCGACCACGATCTGGCCGCTGTGGTCGCTGCCGTCACAAGTGTGCAGTCCGGGCTTGTCGCCGATGAAGCTCAGGGTATGGGTGGCCTGCACCGCCACGCCCTCGCGGCCGCCCACGATGCTGCCGGTATCGGCATTCAGTCCGCTGGGGACATCGATGGACAGCACCGGGCAGCGCAGGCTGTTGATGTAATCGATGATGGGCCGCAGGGTCGGGCCCGGCGGGCGCGTCAGGCCGATGCCGAACAGTCCGTCGATCACCAGCGCCCAGGAGCGGGCGCGCAGCGGGACATCCCCCGTTCCTTCAATGAACTCCAGCTCGGCCTCGCGCGCCCGTGCCAGGGCACGGCGCGCATCGGCAGGCTGGCGGCTTTCATCGGCGTGCAGCTGAACGCTCACCTCGATGCCGGCTTCTTCCAGCAGGCAGGCGGCTTCCAGTGCGTCACCGCCATTGTTGCCGGGCCCGGCCAGGACCAGCACCGAGGGCGAGGAGGCCGTGGTCGAAGACAGCAACTGCTGGGCCTGCTCGGCGATGGCCGCGCCGGCGCGCTGCATGAGGGTGTAAGGAGGCAGGGCGGACAGGGCCGCTTGTTCAACCTGGCGGATCTCGGCAACGGAATGGAGCGCGCTCATGATCGGGGTGGCAGGGACGTTGAGTGGATGGGCGTCAGTGCAGCAGGCAGATCGCTGGAACCCGCTAAAGATCGGCGCTGGGGAGCCAAGTGCAGAAAAATTCACCTGCTCAAGCGCTGGTCACGCGGGTGCTTGATTTTAAGTGAATTGTTCTGCCAGCGCAGGCGCTTCGGCGATTTTCATCGATGAAAAGAATGCACGCGGTCGGGCTGCACCGCGTGGTTCGGCAACTGCTCGCTCAGCCGAGCACGTCACGCGGCAGCAAGCCTTCGACCGGGATTTCGCTGTCATCGCCGCTGATCATGTCGCACAACAGGCGCGCCGAACCGACGCTGGCGGCCCAGCCGGTGGCACCGTGGCCGACGTTGACAAAGACGTTGCCTTGCCGCGTCGGTCCCACCACAGGCAGGCCGTGCGGCAGCAGGGCCATGGTATTGCTCCAGAAATGCGCCTGGTTGTAGTTGGCGGCATTGGGGTAATAGTCGCCGGCAATCTTGAGCAGGTTGCGCAGCGCCTTGGGCGGCAAGGTCTGGCTCTGCGGCACGAAGCCCAGCAAACCACTGATGCGGATGCGGCTGCCCAGGCGCGTCATGCTGACCTTGTAGCTGTCGTCATGCAGGGCCATGCTGGGTGCATCATCCGGATTCTTCACCGGCACCAGCGCCGAATAGCTCTGCAGGGCCAGCAGCGGCAGGTCGGTATCGAGCGGACGCAGCAGTTCGGCGCTGGACATGCCGGCTGCCACCACAACGGCATCCACCCGCATTTGCGAGGCCAGATGAGGCGAGCTGACGTGCAGCGTCAGGCGGCCGCCGAATTCGGCGTTGATCGAGGTGACGGTGGAATCGAAATGGAAGCTCACCCCCAGCTCCTGGGCCGCATTGCGCATCTGCTTGGCAAACAGCACGCAGTTGCCGGCCATGTCTTCCGGGTAGTAGAGCGCGCCGGAGAGCTTCGCTTCCGACGAGAAGGCCGGTTCCAGTGTGCGGATGCCGGCCGCGTCCAGGGCCTGGTGCTTGAACTCGCATTGGCCGGCGGCTTCCTCCAGCTGCGCCATGCGGGCCGCTTCGGCCGGTTGGCGGAAGAGGTGGAACACGCCCTGGCCATTTTCATGGTCCAGGTTGTGATGGGCCTGCAATTGCAGGGTCAGGCTCTGGCCGTAGGCCGACAGGCGCGTCAGGCGCAGCTTGTTCCCGGCAAAATCGTGGTGCTGGGCCTGGCGCGTGGCACGCATCCAGCGCCGGCGGCCGAAATCGGTACCAGGGGCCAGCAGGACCCGCGGCTCGTCCTGGAAGCGGCAGGCGAAGGTCGCCATGGCCCCCGGCAATGTCAGCGGCATGGCCGCCCCCGGAGCCAACAGTCCTGAATCGCCGAAGGTGGCTTCTTCGGCCACGTGCGCACGGCGCTCGATGACGGCAACTTCATAGCCTCTGGCGGCCAGGAAGTAGGCGCTGCAAATCCCTGAAAGTCCCCCGCCGATGACGGCGATCTGTCGTTGTGTGCTGTTCACTCTGTTCGTCTTGGAAGCGGCAGGGCCGCTGTGGTCGTGGGCATCGGCCATGGATCGCCGGGCTGGCCCTGCGCCGATGCGGGCCGAATGATACCGCGAAATTTCCTTGCAGTTTGGATATTGCCGCAGGGCTACGTGCGTCCTGCCCGAAAGGGGGGACATTTTCTGCTTCAAATGACAACGTCTGGCGACACGGCGCGGATGACAGCGGTCTGCTGCATCGCGCTGCCGCCCGCTTGGAGGCAGGGCGGCCCCGCCGCTCGCTTTGCGCGGGACTTGGCGCGGTGTCCACTGTATAATGCCGGCTCTGCCAGCAAACGCGCGCACGATCCATCATTCCGCCAGTCCCCGACCTGCACGATTTTTCCTTGTGCAATGCGTCATTCGGGGCGGTTGGTGTCGGTGGACCGGTCCCTGCCGCGATGCTGCGACGGTTTTCCCGATTCAAGCTAACTGCCTCGACCTCGCCATGCTGATCCTGCCGGGCTCCAATGCCCTTTCCGCTTTCCGTACCCAACGCCTTCTGACCCAATTGCAAGCAGTGGATGCCGCCATCACCGGCGTATCCGGCCGCTATCTGCACTTCGTCGACGCCGGCCAGGCCCAGGCCCTGACGCGGGAGGACGAGGCACGCCTCAACGGCCTGCTGACCTATGGCGATCCCTTCAATGGCAGCGACGAGGGCGATGCCTTCGTGGTGATCCCGCGCTTCGGTACCATCTCGCCGTGGGCCAGCAAGGCCACCGACATCGTGCGCAACTGCGGCATGGGCCACATCCACCGGGTCGAGCGCGGCATCATCTTCCGCGTGCAGGTCAAGACCGGCCTGCTGGGGGGGACCAAGAAACTGAATGAAGCCAGCATCCCGGCCGTGGCCGCGCTGCTGCACGACCGCATGACCGAAACCGTGCTGCGCGATCCGCAGGACGCCGCCGGCTTGTTCTCGGAACTGCAGGCCAAGCCGCTGGAATCGGTGGACGTGATCGGCGGCGGCCGTGCCGCGCTGGAACGCGCCAACACCGAACTGGGCCTGGCCCTGTCTGATGACGAAATCGATTACCTGGTGGACGCCTTCACCAAGGCCCAGCGCAATCCGACCGATGTCGAACTGATGATGTTCGCCCAGGCCAACAGCGAACACTGCCGCCACAAGATCTTCAATGCCGACTGGACCATCGACGGCGAAAAGCAGGACAAGTCGCTGTTCGGCATGATCAAGAACACCCATCAACTGGCGCCCAAGGGCACCGTGGTGGCCTATTCGGACAACTCCTCCATCATCGAGGGCGCGACCGTTTCGCGCTTCTACCAGCGTGGTGCCACCAAGGGCAACGTGTATGAAGCTTCGGACGAACTGACCCACATCCTGATGAAGGTCGAGACCCACAACCACCCGACCGCCATCTCCCCGTTCCCGGGTGCCTCCACCGGCGCCGGCGGCGAGATCCGCGACGAAGGTGCGACCGGCCGTGGCTCCAAGCCCAAGGCCGGTCTGACCGGCTTTACCGTGTCCAACCTGATGGTCACGCATGCGGTGCAGCCGTGGGAAAACGCCCGCGACGTCGCCCAGCCGGTGGACCAGCGCGATGAACACGCCCAGGGCGGCATCTACGGCAAGCCGGAGCGCATCGCTTCGCCCCTGCAGATCATGATCGACGGCCCGCTCGGTGGCGCGGCCTTCAACAACGAATTCGGCCGTCCCAACCTGGGCGGTTACTTCCGCACCTACGAGCAGAACGTGGGCGGGCAGGTCATGGGCTATCACAAGCCCATCATGATCGCCGGCGGCATGGGCAACATTTCCGCCAAGCACACCAAAAAGAACGACCTGCCGGTGGGCAGCCTGCTGATCCAGCTGGGCGGCCCCGGCATGCGCATCGGCATGGGCGGTGGTGCTGCGTCCTCGATGGCTACCGGCGTGAATACTGCCGATCTGGACTTCGATTCGGTCCAGCGCGGCAACCCGGAAATGGAGCGCCGTGCCCAGGAAGTCATCAATGCCTGCTGGGCGCTGGGCGACGACAATCCCATCCAGTCCATCCACGACGTGGGTGCGGGCGGCCTGTCCAACGCCTTCCCCGAGATCACCAATGATGCCAAGCGCGGTGCCATCTTCGACCTGCGCAAGGTGCCGCTGGAAGAAAGCGGCCTGGCTCCGCGCGAGATCTGGAGCAACGAATCCCAGGAGCGTTACGTGCTGGCCATCCTGCCGGAACACCTGGACCTGTTCAAATACCTGTGCGAGCGCGAGCGCGCCCCCTTCGCCGTGGTCGGTACCGCCACTGAAGAACGCCAGCTGAAGGTGATCGATCCCGAGCACAACAACAGCCCGGTCGACATGCCCATGGATGTGCTGCTGGGCAAGCCGCCCAAAATGCACCGCGACGTGCAGCACGTCGAGAAGCAATTGCCGCCGGTGGACCTGACCGGCATGGAGCTGGTGGATGTGGCCCAGCGCGTACTGCGCCTGCCTGCCGTGGCCGACAAGTCCTTCCTGATCACCATCGGTGACCGCAGCGTCGGCGCCATGACCGTGCGCGACCAGATGGTCGGCCCGTGGCAGGTGCCGGTGGCTGACGTGGCCGTGACCGCCATGGGCCTGGAAGGCTACCTCGGCGAAGCCATGGCCATGGGCGAGCGTACCCCGCTGGCCGTGATCGACGCTCCGGCCTCGGGCCGCATGGCTGTCGGTGAAGCCATCACCAACATCGCTGCCGCCCCCATCGCCGAGATCGGCGACATCAAGCTGTCGGCCAACTGGATGGCGGCCTGCGGCCAGCCCGGCCAGGACGCCGCGCTGTTCGATACCGTCAAGGCCGTGGGCATGGAGTTGTGCCCGGCACTGGGGATCTCGATCCCCGTGGGCAAGGATTCGCTGTCCATGCGCAGCACCTGGAGCGATGAAGAGGGCGCCAAGTCGGTGACCTCGCCGGTCTCGCTGATCGTCTCCGGCTTTGCGCCGGTGACCGACGTGCGCCGCGTGCTGACCCCGCAACTGCGCAAGGACAAGGGCGAAACCGTCCTGATCCTGATCGACCTGGGCCGTGGCAAGAACCGCATGGGTGCCTCGGCGCTCACGCAGGTGATGCAGCAGATCGGCAACGAGACCCCGGACGTGGACAGCGCAGAAGACCTGAAGGCCTTCTTCAACGCCATTCAGCAACTCAATACCGAAGACCGCCTGCTGGCCTACCACGACCGTTCCGATGGCGGCCTGTATGCCACCCTGGCCGAAATGGCCTTTGCAGGTCACACCGGCATCTCGGTCAACCTCGACATCCTGACCATGGAAGCCGAGCACGCCGCAGACTGGGGCGATTCCAAGAACTGGACCACGCAAGTGGCCGAACGCCGCAATGAACTGACCCTGCGCGCGCTGTTCAGCGAAGAACTGGGTGCGGTGATCCAGGTTCCGGCCGAGCAGAAGTCGGACGTCATGAACGTGCTGCGCAGCTACAACCTGGGCGCGTGCAGCCACATCATCGGCAAGCCCAACGACCGCGACGTGATCGAATTCATGCGCGACGCCAAGAACATCTACAGCCAGCCGCGTGCCGAGCTGCACCGCGTCTGGAGCGAGACCAGCTGGCGCATCGCCCGCCTGCGCGACAACCCGGCCTGCGCCGATGCCGAATACGAACGCCTGCTGGACGCAGCCGACCCCGGCATGACGCCCAAGCTCACCTTCGATCCGCAGGAAGACATCGCCGCACCCTACCTGTCTCTGGGCGCAGCGGCGCGTCCCAAGGTCGCCATCCTGCGCGAGCAGGGCGTGAACTCGCACATCGAGACCGCCTACGCCATGCACAAGGCCGGCTTCACCGCCGTGGACGTGCACATGAGCGACCTGATCGCCAACCGTGCCAAGCTGGATGACTTCAAGGGTTTCATCGCCGTCGGCGGCTTCTCCTACGGTGACGTGCTGGGCGCCGGCGAAGGCTGGGCCAAGACGATTCTCTTCAATGCGCAGCTGGCCGAGCAGTTCTCGCGCTTCTTCCAGCGCCAGGATACCTTCTCGCTGGGCATCTGCAACGGCTGCCAGATGATGAGCAACCTGAAGTCCATGATCCCGGGCGCGGAAGCCTGGCCCAAGTTCACCCGCAACAAGTCCGAGCAGTTCGAGGCGCGTTTCGTGATGGTGGAAGTGGCCGATTCGCCGTCCATCTTCATGCAGGGCATGGCCGGTACCCAGGCACCGATCGCCACTGCCCACGGTGAAGGTTTTGCCGACTTCTCGCAGACCGGTGACATCGACAAGGCCCTCATCGCCATGCGCTACGTCGACCATCGCGGCGCGGCCACCGAAGCCTATCCGTTCAACCCCAACGGTTCGCCGCAGGGCATCACCTCGGTGACCACCCCGGACGGCCGCTTCACGGTCCTGATGCCGCACGCCGAACGCGTGTTCCGCACCGTGACCCAATCCTGGCACCCGGAATCGTGGGGCGAGGATTCGCCGTGGATGCGCATGTTCCGCAATGCCCGCAAGTGGGTGGGTTGAGCCGGAAATGGCTTGAAATGAAGTTTCCTGTTCCGACTGCCCGCTGTGCGGGGCACTCGGGCAGGGGCTGAAAAAGCAGGATGAAAAAAACGCAGTTCCTTTCGGAACTGCGTTTTTTGTTTCTGCTGCGCGGTCGGGTGGTGACGCTTCCCCGAAGGAAAGCGCCATCCTCAAGCCGGATCAGAAGATGTGACGAATGCCAACGCCGACGGTGGTCAGGTTGCTCTTGCCGTTGGCCGAGTTGGTGATCTCGTACACGGCAGCATCCTTGGCCTTGTTGTAGTCCACGGTGGTGTACAGCTGGGTGCGCTTGGACAGGGCGTATTCGGCCACGCCCACGACGGTGTAACGCTTGCCGTCGCCGACATTGCCCAGGGCCTGGTAGGCCACGTTCTTGCTCTTGTCGTAGTACACGCCGCCGGTCAGGCTCAGTGCAGCGGTGGCCTGGTAGTTGGCACCGAAGAAGTAGCCATCATCCTTGCGTTCCACGCCGACGGTGTTGCCACCTGCGGTGTTGGCCAGCGAGTAGTTGGTGGTTTCCATGAACAGACCGTTCAGGCCGGTCGCGTCCTTCATGCGGTAGTAACCGGCGAAGACCTTGGCCGCGCCGAAGGCGTAGGAAGCCGACAGGTTGTAGGTCGTGGCCTTGTTGCGTGCAGCCGTGGTGTCCACGGTTTGCTGGAAGCCGCCACCGATGGCGAAGCCACCGTTGTTGTAGCGCAGGGCGGTGCTGATCTGGCTGCCGCTGCGGGTCGAACCGGCTTGCTCGCCGAAGGCGTAGCTCACGGAAGCGGCCACGGGACCGAACTGGCCGTCATAGCGCACGGTGTTGTCGCTGCGCACGCGGGTGGCGGCAGCCGGCATCCAGGAGTTGGTTTCGTAGTTGCCGACGGTCAGCGGATCGAAGTGATCAGCCATCAGGTCGAACAGGGCGGTGTTCTGGCGGCCCACGGAGACCTTGCCGAAGTCACCGGCCAAGCCAACCCACGATTGACGACCGAACAGACGGCCACCTTGTTGGGCGGCGCCGGTGTCGCTGCTGAAACCGTTTTCCAGACGGAACACTGCCTTCAGGCCGCCACCCAGGTCCTCGGTCCCCTTGAAACCGATACGGCTGTTGGAAATGGCGCCATTGTCCATGCGCACGTTGCTGCTGCCCTGGGCATTGTCATTGCTCAGATAACGAATGCTGGTGTCGACGATGCCGTAGATGGTCACGGAGGACTGGGCAAAGGCTGCGCCGCCGGTGGTCAGGCCGGCTGCCAGCAGCAGCATGGAACTCTTCTTCATAGGTTTCTCTCCAGAAAGCACGATGTTGTGTTGTTGATGGCGCCGCGGATCAGCCTTGTGTGCCTCTCCCCGAAACACCTCTTTTATCGCCGCGACCGCATTCAACGTGGCCGGCCGCAGCCTGTCCCTATTTGGAACTGGGTCGAAGAATATCAGAACGATGGTTCGCAAAATGCGCGAAATGCTGCAGGAAAATTCCTCTTTTTTAATTATTTAGTGAATTTATATGATTATAAAAAATATATTGCGTAAATCTTTTATAAAAATAAATCTTCACTATGAAACTGGATTTGTGTCTTCCATATGACAGGAAAGCCAATTTCAGCGGTTTTTTGGAGGAAATCCGGGGTTTACAAGCGACTTTTTGACGTTTCAAGCAGAACTTGTGCGTGCAAACGTAGCTAAAAAGCAACATGCCCGGCAAGGAAACCTGGCCGGGCATGCGGGGAGAGCGATGAAGAGGAGGACGCGCAGCCGTCCTCTTCGGCGATCAGGGCGTCAGGCTTATTGCACCTTGGCCTTGGCGCGCAGTTGCTCCTGGTAAGCCTGCAGCTTCTTCTGTTGCAGGGCTTCGGCGATCTGCGGCTTGACTTCGTCCAGGGTCGGGACCTTGGCCGGGCGCACATCTTCCAGCTTGATCACGTGCCAGCCGAACTGGGTCTGCACCGGAGTCTGGGTGATGTCACCCTTCTTCAGGGCCACCATGGCGTCGGAGAACGGCTTGACGAAGGAGGCCGGGGTCGCCCAGTCGAGGTCGCCACCGTTGGCTGCCGAACCGGTGTCCTTGGATTGCTTGGCCAGGTCTTCGAACTTGGTACCGGCCTTCAGCTTGGCGATGATGGCTTCGGCGTCTTCCTTCTTGTCCACCAGGATGTGGCGGGCGTGGTATTCCTTGTCGCCGGCCTGGGTCTTGAACTTGTCGTATTCGGCCTTGATGTCGGCGTCGGAGACCGGGTTCTTCTTCAGGTAGTCAGCGATCAGGGCGCGGATGACGATGGACTGGCGGGCCAGTTCCAGCTGGTTCTTGACGTCGGTGCTGTTGGACAGGCCTTGCTTGTCGGCTTCCTGCATCAGGATTTCACGATTGATCAGCTCTTCCTTGATGGCACCGCGCAGTTGCGGGCTGTCAGGCTGGCCTTGCGCAGTCATCTGCTTGACCATCAGTTCGGCGCGTGAGGAAGGGATCGCCTTGCCGTTCACGACGGCCAGGTTTTGAGCGAAGGCCGGGATGGAAGCGATGGCGAACAGCAGCACCAGCAGACGAGCGGGTTTGAATGTCATTGTTGAATCCTAGAAAAGAAAGGAATGAATCAAAACGGAGAAGAAAAACAGGAGGGGCTTGGATAAAAGCAGGCGTCGGTCTTTGTTCTTGGTCTCAGTTCGTTGCCTCTGATGGGGAGAGCGCCACTATGGCCAGCGCATGGATCTCCTGCTGCATCAGGTCGGACAGGCAATCATACACCAGCCGATGGCGGTTCAACCGATTTTTGCCCGCGAACAAGTCGGAAACCAGGCGGATCCTGTAATGTCCTCCGCCAGAGGCGGCACCGGCATGTCCAGCATGCAGGGCCGACTCATCCTCGACCAGACAGACCTGCGGCGAGAAAGTTGCAGTCAGACGCTCGGTGATGCGCTGCACGCGGGTGTCAGCGGCGCTCATTCGGCGTCCTTCATGTACTTGGAGAGGAACAGGCTCTGGCCGATGATGAAGGCAAACATCAGGCCCATGCTGCCGAACATCTTGAAGTTGACCCAGGTATCCAGCGAGTAATTGAAGGCGATGTACAGGTTCAGCACGCCCATGACCGCGAAGAACACGATCCAGGCCAGGTTCAGGCGCGGCCAGATCGCTTCGGGCAGGGTGACCTGCTTTTCCATCATGACGCGGATGAGATTTTTCTTCATGAACAGCTGCGACACCAGCAAGGCCAGGCCGAAGGCCCAGTACAGGATGGTCGGTTTCCACTTGATGAAGGTATCGTCACGGAAATAGATGGTGGCACCGCCAAAGACCACGATGATGGCCAGCGACACCCACAGCATGCCGTCCACCTTGCGCCGGCGCAGCAGCAGCCAGGCGATCTGGCCCAGCGAGGCGACGATGGCGACCGCGGTCGAGAGCAGGATCGGGGCCTGGCTGGCCGTGACGGCACCGGCCGACATGGCCCCGCCCAGGTATTGCATCACCAGGTCCTGCGCGGCCGAGGGATGGCCCTCGGCCCATTTGAAGACGCCGAAAAACAGGATGACGGGGAACAGGTCGAACAGAAACTTCATCGGGTTGGCTTCTTCAGTGAGTCAATGAAACGGTGGAGGAGCGGCTTACGCCGGGTCGAAACGCAGCGAAGCCGAATTGATGCAATAGCGCAGTCCGGTCGGCGGCGGGCCGTCGGGGAAGACGTGGCCCAAGTGGGCGTCGCAGACGTTGCAGATGATCTCGGTGCGAATCATGCCATAACTGCGGTCCACTTTCTCGCGCACGTTGGCCGGATCGATGGGTTCGAAGTAGCTGGGCCAGCCGCAGCCGGAATCGAACTTGGCATCCGAGGTGAAGAGCGGCGTGTCACAGCAGACGCAGGTATAGGTGCCGGCTTCATGGTGATCCCAGTAACGGCCGGTGAAGGCGCGCTCGGTGGCGGCTTCGCGGGTGACCTGGTATTCCATCGGGTCCAGTTGTTCGCGCCATTGCGCTTCGGTCTTTTCTACACGTTTGTTCATGCTTGGCTCCTTGGGGGATGACGGGCGGCGGGCAACTGCGGCCTGCTCAGGAAGAAAGTTTCAGATGTGTCAAAAGTCAGGCCATGCTTCAGGATGAGCAGCTCACTTCCAGGTGACGGGCCCACTCCGGCGGCAGCGCCGCATAACGCGCGAATTCGGGCTGTTCGTCAAAGGGATGTTGCAGGATCTGCTGCAGGCGGGCCACTTCCCTGAAATCCTTCTCCAGCGCACGGTCGATGGCGTCCTGAGCGAGGTAATTGCGTAGCACGTACTTGGGGTTGACCGCGTGCATTGCAAGCCGGCGGTCAGCGTCGTCGCTGTCTTCGGCGCGCAGGCGGGCGCGGTATTGCGCGGCCCAGGCATCGAAGGCGGGGCGGTCGAGGATGAGATCGCGTACCGGCTCGTCGTCAGCCGTATTGCCGATGCGCAAGTCGCCCAGGCGGCGGAAGAACAGGGTGAAATCCACGCCATTGGCTTGCAGGATGGCAAACAGCGCTTCAATCAGTTGCTCATCCTCGGGCTGTTGCGTACGCAGCCCCAGCTTGGCGTGCAGCAATTCGGCATGGCGCGCCTGGAAGATGGCTTCATAGTCGGCCAGCGCCGCTTCGGTCTGCTCCACCGAGCCGATCAGCGGCAGCATGGCCTGGCCCAGCGCGAAGCAGTTCCATTGGCCGATGCGTGGCTGCATCTGGTAGCTGTAGCGGCCCTGGCGGTCGGTGTGGTTGCAGATGTGGCGGGCGTCGAAGGCTTCCATGAAGCCGAAGGGGCCGTAATCCAGCGTCAGGCCCAGGATGGACATGTTGTCGGTATTCATCACGCCATGCATGAAGCCCACGGCCTGCCATTGCGCCATCAGCGTCGCCGTGCGGCGGGTGACTTCTTTCAGCAGGGCCTGATACGGGTTCTCTTCAGACAGCAGTTCCGGATAGAACTGCTCGAGTACGGTATCGGCCAGAATCTTCAGTTCATCGAAGCGCTGGTTGTAATACCAGTGCTCGAAAGAACCGAAGCGGATGAAGCTGGGGGCCATGCGGGTGACGACGGCGGCGGTTTCCGGGGCTTCGCGCATGACGCGCTGGTCCGAGCCGATCACGGTCAGGGCGCGCGTGGTCGGGATGCCGAGCGCAGCCATGGCTT
Source organism: Herbaspirillum sp. Her4 (assembly GCF_057961335.1). Taxonomy (NCBI): domain Bacteria; kingdom Pseudomonadati; phylum Pseudomonadota; class Betaproteobacteria; order Burkholderiales; family Oxalobacteraceae; genus Herbaspirillum; species Herbaspirillum sp. Her4. The sequence continues at coordinate 3,649,619 of NZ_CM176330.1, forward strand.
CCGAACAGAGGAATTCGCGGATCGAGGAGCGCAGCACGGCACGGCCATCACCCATGCGCGAATAGGGGGTCATGCCCGCGCCCTTGAGCTGCAGCTCGATGCGTCCCTGGCCGTCGGCGGCCGGCAGGTCACCCAGGGTGATGGCGCGGCCATCGCCGAGCTGGCCGGCCCAGACGCCGAACTGGTGACCGGAATAGACCGCCGACAGCGGCGTCGAACCGGGCGGGATCAGGTTGCCGGCGAAGATGTCGAGGAAGCTGAAGTGCTCATCGGCCGGCCGTGGCAGACCGGCCGTGGCCGCGGCTGCCTCGCTGAATCCGACCAGGTAGGGCGCGGGCAGGGGCGTGGGCTGCAGCCGGGTATAGAAGGCCGGCGGCAGTTCGGCGAAACGGTTCCCGAAAGGGGGCAGCGGATAGGATTGCGTCATGGTCAGCCTGTGGCGCGCAGCCCGGACCGGGCCGCAATCCGCTATTTTGACAGAGAAGCGCGAATCCCATAGGATCGCTGCACTTTTGCGTCCTGCCGCGCCTGGCCGGACGCGGCAAGCTCTTCAACCTCCTCGATACGGCATCTCCCCGCAAGGCTGGCAATTTGGAATTCGCGCTGATCACCTTCCTGAACGGCCTGGGCTACGGCTTTTTGCTGTTCCTGCTGTCCTCGGGCCTGACGCTCATCTACAGCATGATGGGCGTGCCCAATTTCGCCCATGCCAGCTTCTACATGCTGGGTGCCTATGTTGCCTATGCACTGGCTGGCGTCCTCGGATTCTGGTGGGCGCTGCTGCTGGCGCCCCTGATCGTGGGTGTGGCCGGGGCGCTGGTGGAGCATTACGGCCTGCGCATCGTGCATCGCTATGGGCATGTGCCGGAATTGTTGTTCACTTTCGGTCTGTCCTATCTGGTGGTGGAACTGGTGCAACTGGTGTGGGGCCGCTCGCCGGTGCCTTATCGCATCCCGCCCGAACTGGACGGCACGCTGTTTACCCTGTATTCGACCGCCTTCCCGGTCTATCGCGGCTTCATGCTGCTGGTGGCGGCTTTGATGCTGCTGGCCTTGTGGCTGTTGCTGCGCCATACCCGCATCGGACTGGTGATCCAGGCCGCGCTGACCCATCCGCAGATGGCCGAAGCGCTGGGCCACAACGTGCCGCGCGTGTTCATGCTGGTATTTGGCGGCGGCTGCGCACTGGCGGCGCTGGCAGGCGTGATCGGTGGCAATGCCTTCGTCACCGAGCCGGGGATGGCGGCGGCCGTGGGCAGCATCATCTTCGTGGTGGTGGTGGTGGGCGGCCTGGGCTCGCTGGCCGGAGCCTTCATCACCTCCCTGCTGATCGGCATGATGCAGACCTTTGCGGTGGCGCTGGATGTCTCGCTGGCCAGCCTGGGCTTGCAGGTGCCGGCCGGCAGCGCGCTGGCACCGCTGGCGCGGCTGACATTGGCGCAGGTGGCACCGGTCTTGCCCTATCTGCTGCTGGTGGTGATGCTGATCGTGCGTCCCAAGGGCCTCATGGGCCGGCGGGAGAGTTGAGCCATGCAACGGATCGTGCTTCCCTGGCTGCTCTTTGCCCTGATGCTGCTGGCCGCACCGCTGGTGTTTCCGCAGAGCGCGGCGTTGTCGCTGCTGTCGCAGATGGGCACGATGGTGCTGCTCTGCCTCTCATACAACATGCTGCTGGGCGAGGGTGGAATGCTTTCTTTCGGGCATGCGGTGTATTCCGGCCTGGGCGCCTTTGGGGCCATTCACCTGATGAACCGCATGGCCGATGGCGTGCTGGCCTTTCCGGTGACGCTGGTCCCGCTGGCCGGCGGCCTGACCGGCGCGCTTTGTGCGGTGGTGCTGGGCTATCTCACCACGCGCCGCGCCGGCACGACGTTCGCCATGATCACGCTGGGACTGGTGGAACTGGTCTCGGCCTGCGTGTTGATGTTTCCCGAGGTTTTCGGCGGGGAGGGCGGCATTTCGGGCAACCGCGTCATCGGCGAGCCCGTGCTCGGGATCAGCTACGGCCCGCAGATTCAGGTGTATTACCTGATTGCCGGTTGGCTGCTGGTCTGTGCCATCGCCATCCATGCCCTGCGCCATACCCCGCTGGGCCGCATCCTCAATGCCGTGCGCGACAATCCCGAACGCGCCGCCTTCCTCGGCTACGATCCGCAGCGGGTGCGCTATCTGGCCTTGATCCTGTCGGCTTTCTTTGCCGGGGTCTCTGGCGGGCTGTCGGCCATCAATTTCGAAATCGTCAGTGCGGAATACGTCGGAGCGCTGCGCTCCGGCACCATCCTGCTGTTCACCTTCATCGGTGGCACCGCCTATTTTTACGGGCCCGTCATCGGGGGCGTCGTCGGGGTGCTGTTTTCTTCCTGGTTGTCGGCTTATACGCAGGCCTGGCAGTTCTATCTGGGTGCGTTCTTCATCCTGATCGTGATGACTACGCCGGGCGGGCTGGCCAGCCTGATCGACCGCAGCTGGCACCTGCTGCAAGGCGGCCAGATGAATGCCCGTCTTGCGGGACGTCTGGCATGGTGGCTGGCGGCTGCATTCTGTACCTTGACGGGTGTCATCCTGGCGACCGAGATGGCGTATCAGGCCAGCCTGGGCAGCCTCGCCGATACCGGCGAAGGCGCTGCATCGCTGATGCTGTGGGGCTGGCGCATCGACGTTCATGCCGCAGCCCCGTGGGGCCTCGCAGCGCTCTGCGTGGTGGTGGGCACGGGTGCGCTGGTGGCCTGGCAACGTTCGGGGAGGGCGCGATGACGGCCCCTTTGCCACTGGTACTGCAGGATGTGCACAAGGCCTTCGACCGCAGCGAGATCCTGCGTGGTGTCGATCTGCAATTGCAGCCCGGCGAGCGCTGTGCCCTGATCGGGCCGAATGGAGCCGGCAAATCCAGCCTGTTCCACGTCGTCTCGGGACGCTATCGCGCTGATGCCGGCCGCGTGCTATTGCACGGACGCGACATCACGCGCGAGCCGCCCCAGCAGATTCACCGGCAGGGACTGGCACGCAGCTTCCAGATCACCAGTCTGTTCCCGCGCCTGAGCGCTTTTGAGAATGTGCGTTGCGCGCTCTTGTGGACGCTGGGCTACCGCTATGCCTTCTGGCGTCGCATCGGCCAGTTGCGCGATGCCAGCGAGCGGGCGCTGTCCGTGCTGGACAAGGTCGGTCTGGCCCAACGTGCCGAGGTGGCCGCAGGCGAGCTGAGCTATGCCGAGCAGCGCGCCCTGGAGCTGGCAGTGACCATCGCGGCCGATGCCTCCGTGATCCTGCTGGACGAGCCGACAGCCGGCATGAGCCGTGCCGAGAGTGCCGCCATGGTCGCGCTGATCCGCGAAGTCACCGTCGGCAAGAGCCTGCTGATGGTGGAACACGACATGCAGGTGGTCTTCGGCTTGGCCGACCGCATCGCGGTCATGGACAACGGCCGCGTGATCGCTTGCGACAGCGCCGAGCGCATCCGTGCCAATCCGGATGTCCAGGCGCTGTATCTGGACCGGAGGCCCCATGGATAAATCCTCTGCCTTGCTCAGGATGACTGGCCTGCAGGCCTGGTACGGCCAGAGCCACGTACTGCATGGCGTCTCGCTGGAGGTGGCGCGCGGGGAGATCGTCAGCATCCTGGGCCGCAACGGCGCGGGCCGTTCGACCCTGCTCAAGGCCGTGATGGGCCAGGTGCGCAGTACGGGGGAGATCGATTTCGAGGGCCGTTCGCTGGCCGGTCTGGCCACCTACGCCATCGCGCAGCGCGGCATCGGCTACGTGCCTGAAAGCCGCGATGTCTTTCCGGCGCTCACCGTGCAGCAAAATCTGCTGCTCGGCCGCAAGAGCGGGACGGTACCGGACGATGGCTGGCGCGAAGAGGAAGTATTGACCTTGTTCCCGTCCCTGGAACGGCGCTACAAGGTGGCGGCCGGGGCGCTGTCGGGCGGGGAGCAGCAGATGCTGGCGCTGGGCCGCGCACTGATGGGCAATCCCCGGCTGTTGCTGATTGACGAACCGACCGAGGGCCTGTCGCCGCAGATGGTCGGGCAGGTCGCTCATTACCTCGCACTGCTGCGCCAGCGGCAGGTGGCGGTGCTGCTGATAGAGCAGAAACAGGCTCTGGCGCTGGAGCTGTCACAGCGAGTTTACGTGATGGGACGCGGCGAAATGGTCTTTCATGGCACGCCGGCGCAACTGGCGGCGGACCAGGCCTTGCAGCAGGAGTGGCTGGCTCTCTGAGGCCATCGCCGGCGAAAGGGGGCAATTCTCGTGCCGCCACGATGGTCGGGCCATCAGGGGACGCGCACAATCCCCGCTTTAGCCGATCGGGAGATGTTCATGCTGCTCTGGCCCCTGCTGATTTGCCTGGCCGTCCTGGCCCTGTATGCGGCTGACCGCGCCTGGTTGCGTTACGTCCGCCGCGAGGATGTGCCCTTGCACGATCCGCAGGGCTATCTGGAGATGACCGCCCGCATGACCGAACTCTGCCACGGGGACCGGATGCGGGTTGACCAACTGATTGCCCGCCAGCGGCAGCGTTTCCCGCAGGCGGGGCATGCCGAGCTGGTGCGGCTGGCGATGCGGGCATTGCTGGAGCCGCAATCCGCAAGCCAATCGGAACGCAGACGTTGATTCAGGGCGTGCGGATTTTTCTCTTCTGATTACAGCATGGCCGGTGGCAAATCCAATCCCAGGGTGCGCAGCATCTCCTTGCGACGCAGGCGCAGGTCGTCGTCGCTTGCCGGCCATTTGCGGTAGATCGACAAATAATCCAAGGCGATCGAACCTTGGGACTTCGCGTCGTTGTTGCGGCTCTGGCCTTCATTGATGTGCACGACCGGCCCGGAAATACCAAGGAAATTGAAGTCGTATTTGACCACCAGCGAAATCAGGTAATCCCAGTCCTCATGGCTTTGCAGCGCGGCATCCACCAGATGGCGCTTGGCGATGGACGAGGAGAGGATGATGGTGTTGTTGGGGATGAAATTGCTGACCAGCAGGCCGCGGATGTCGGTGCCGCTCATATCGATGTCGGTGCTGGAGATCACCTGGGTGCTCTCGGGCGTACGCATTTCCCTCACCTGGCTATAGGACACGTAGTTGACGGCATCGCTGCGGAAGCGGTTGCATTGGACGATGGCTTGCAGGAAATCGGGCCGATAGCTGTCGTCGTCATCCAGGAACAGGATGAAGCGGCCACGCGCCAACTGCACACCCGCATTGCGTGATTCGGCCGGGCCCTTGGCACCGGGCAGGCAGAGGAAGACATCAGTCTCGCGCAGCAGGCGGCTGGCGACTTCCTTGGTCGCGGCAGTGCCCTCATCCGCCACCAGGACAATCTCGAAATCCCTGAAACTCTGGGCCAGCAAGGATTGCAGAGCGCGTTCAAGGATGGCCGGGCGGCGGTGCGTGGAGACGACGATGGAAAACACGGGCGCAATATGCATGGTCATGAGTCAGTAGTGGGCGGTGGATGTCAGCCGGCCTGGGCCGGTAATCCTGAAAGGAGATCGTCAGGCCATTCGTCCGGCTGGCAGGCAATGCTCTCCCGGCGAGCGTAGAAGAGGTGCAGGGTGTCGATGGACATCGGCCCGGCGGGCAGACGATGCAGCAAGATGGGATCCCCCCCGGAATCGACTTTTATTGGGGGCTAACTATAGCGCCCAAAACAGGCACTGTAAACTTGATGCGGGGAGCTGCATGAAGAAGTCCACCTGCCGGGAGGCAGGTGGAGGGCCGACCTGAATGCGAAGAGGATTGCCAGGCCGTCTTACTTGTTGACCAGCTTGGCCGGCAAGCTCAGCGTGAGCAGGCCGCCGATGACCAGCGAGGCCGCCAGCACGTACATGCCGGCATTGGTGCTCTGGGTGGTGTCCTTGAGCCAGCCGACCAGGAAGGGGCTGACGAAACCGGCCAGGTTGCCCAGCGAATTGATCAGCGCAATACCGGCGGCGGCGGCGGTGCCCGACAGGAAGGCCGTCGGCAGGCTCCAGAACAGCGGCAGGGTGGTCAGGATGCCGACGCTGGCCAGCGTCAGCGAGGCCATCGCCAGCGCCGTGTTGTGACCATACAGGGTGGACAGCAACAAACCGATGCAACCGACGAAGGCGGGAATGGCCACGTGCCAGCGGCGCTCGCGGCGGGCGTCGGCGCTGCGGCCGATCAACACCATGGCCGCAGCGGCGAAGGCGTAGGGGATGGCGGTGAGCAAGCCCACGTTCAGCGGATCGGAGACGCCGGTGGCCTTGATGATGGTCGGCAGCCAGAAGCTCACGCCATACAGGCCCATGACGAAGCAGAAGTAGATCAGCGCACCCAGCCAGACGCGGCCGTTGGCGAACATGGCACCCAGGGACAGGTGCTCCTTCTGGCTTTCTTCGTGGCTGATGTTGGTTTCCAGCAGGCGCTTTTCGTCTTCGGTGAGCCACTCGGCGTCACGGATGCGATCCTTCATATAGAGGATCACCAGGGCGCCCAGGATCAGCGAAGGAATGGCTTCCAGGATGAACATCCACTGCCAGCCGGTATGACCCCACACGCCCGGCATGGCGTGCATGATCCAGCCCGACAGCGGTCCGCCGATCACGCCCGAGAGCGCGATGCCGGTCATGAACAGCGCAGTGATCTTGCCGCGGCGTGCGGCCGGATACCAGTAGGTCAGATACAGGATCACGCCCGGGAAGAAGCCGGCCTCGGCCACCCCCAGCAGGAAGCGCATGATGTAGAACATTTCCGGCGTGGTGACATAGGCCATCGCACCCGAGATGATGCCCCAGGTGATCATGATGCGGGCGATCCAGAGGCGCGCGCCGACCTTGTGCAGGATCATGTTGCTGGGCACTTCGAAGACGAAGTAACCCAGGAAGAAGATGCCCGCGCCCAGGCCGTAGACGGTATCGCTGAATTTCAGGTCCTGCAGCATCTGCAGCTTGGCAAAGCCGACATTGACCCGGTCCAGGTAGGAAGCCACATAGCACAGGAACAGCAGCGGCAGCAGCCGCCAGGTGACCTTGCTGTAGGTCGCGTCTTCAAAGGATGCGCGCGCGCCGTCGGCCGCTGCGCCTGCGTGGTAGGTCATGTCTCGCTCCAGATGATGTTTGACGTATCGTTGTTGTGCGTCGCCGGTTCTTTGTGACCGCTTGACGGTGCCACGCATTGTAGAGGCGGTGAGGACATTGTCAAATCATTATCCTCACCGCTTGCATGAAGATTTTTACACCGCCGTCCTACACGCAACGCCCGCCATCGACTTCGATGCACACGCCGGTGACGAACTCTGCTTCATCGGAACCCAAGTAGAGGCAGGCATTGGCGATGTCTTCCGGAGTGGAGAACCGGCCCATGGGGATGGTGGCGACGAACTTCTTGCGGTTTTCCGGGGTGTCGGGCACGCCCATGAATTCCGACAGCAGGCCGGTGGCCGAGATGACCGGATTGACGCAGTTCACGCGGATCTTGTCCGGACCCAGTTCTGCCGCCATCGACTTGCTGGTGGTGATGACGGCGCCCTTGCTGCCGTTGTACCAGGTCAGGCCGGGACGCGGGCGGATGCCAGCGGTGGAGGCGATGTTGACGAAAGCACCGCCGCCGACCTGGCGGAAATAGGGCACGAAGGTCTTGGCCGAGAGGAAGATGCTCTTTACGTTGACTGCATAGACGCGGTCGAACTCGTCTTCTTCCACTTCCAGCATGGGGCGGTTGCGATGCGTGGTGCCGGCATTGTTGACGACGATGTCGAGCTTGCCGAAGTGCTCCAAGGCGCTGGCCAGCAACTGGTCCATGTCAGCGCGCTTGGAGACGTCGGCCTTGGCGAAGACCGCACGGCCGCCCGCCGCCTTGATCTCTTCGACTACCCGCAGGCCGCCGGTTTCGCCGATATCGGCCACCACGACGGAGGCGCCTTCACGGGCATAGGCCTTGGCGATGCCTTCACCGAAACCCGAACCGCCACCGGTGACGATGGCTACCTTGTCTTGCAAACGCATGATGTGTCTCCTTGAAAATTGTGTGTGTTGAATGAGGGGGGAGGTCAGCCGTGGCGGATGGCGATGGTCTTGAGGACCGTGAAGCCATAAAGGGCTTCGAAGCCCTTCTCGCGCCCGTGGCCGCTGGCCTTGACGCCGCCGAAGGGCAGTTCCACGCCGCCACCGGCGCCATAGTTGTTGATGAAGACCTGGCCGCTGCGAATGGCGCGCGCCAGCCGCAGCTGGCGGCCGCCGTCGCGGGTCCAGACGCTGGCCACCAGGCCGTAGTCGGTGCCATTGGCCAGGGCGATGGCCTCGGCTTCATCCTCGAACGACATGGCCGCCAGTACCGGACCGAACACTTCTTCCTGCGCCAGCCGATGCTGGGGCGGCACGTCGCGCAGCAGGGCCGGGGCCTGGTAGAAACCGCCGGACGGGGCGCCGGGCGCGATCTCGCCTTGCGCCACCAGGGCGATGCCGTCGCGCCGTGCATCCGAGAGGAAACCGGCCACACGTTCCTGCTGGGTCTTGCGGATCAGCGGACCACAGTCCAGGTCCATCTGCGAGGAGCCCACCTTGAGCTGAGAAAACAGCCCGGCAAGCCGCTCCAGCACCTGTTCGTAAGCGCCACGCTGGACCAGCAGGCGGCTGCCGGCCGAGCAGGTCTGGCCGGCGTTCTGCACGATGGCATTGACCACCACCGGCAGCAGGGCGTCCATGTCGGCATCCTCGAAGACCACCTGCGGCGACTTGCCGCCCAGTTCCAGGGTGACCGGGGTGTGATGCTCGGCGGCCGCGCGCACCACCAGCTTGCCCACATTGGGCGAGCCGGTGAAGGACACGTGGTCCACGTCAGGGTGCTTGACCAGCAGGTCGCCGGCCTCGTGGCCATAGCCGGTGACGATGTTGAGCGCACCCTCGGGGAAGCCCGCCTCGGCGGCCAGTTCGGCCACCCGGAGGATGGACAGGCAGGCATCCTCGGCCGGCTTGACCACGCAGGTATTGCCGGCAGCCAGGGCGCCGCCCACGCAGCGTCCGAAGATCTGCATCGGATAGTTCCACGGCACGATGTGGCCGGTCACGCCGTGCGGCTCGCGCAGGGTCAGTACCGTATAGCCGGCCTGGTAGGGAATGGTGTCGCCGTGCAGCTTGTCAGCGGCACCGGCGTAGAACTCGAAGTAGCGCACGATGGCCGCAGCATCGGCACGTGCCTGTTTCATGGGTTTGCCGCAGTCGCGTCCTTCCAGCTGAGCCAGTTCTTCCTGGTGATCCTGCAGCTTGTGGGCCAGCTTCATCAGCAGGCGGCTGCGCTCGGCGGCGGAAAGCTTGCCCCACGCACCTTCATACGCGCGGCGTGCTGCCTGCACGGCCTGGTCGATGTCGGCGGCATTGCCACGGGCGATGGCCTCGAAGGCCTGGCCATCGGAGGGATCGATGACGGGGATGCTTTCGCCGGAGGCGGGGGCAACCCAGCGATTGTCGATGAAGTGCTGTTTCATGGCGGTGCGGTCCTTGGAGGCAAATCACGAAAAGGAGCAGGACAGGGAAACAGCAAGAGGGCATGCCATGCAGGCGCGGGCCAGCGTCGGACGGTCAGTCCGAACGGGGCCGGGAAGGGGCTTGTCTCCTGGTGTCTTGTCGTGTGCTGCTGTTTTTTGTTGTGCCTGAATCTAAGCCTGTGCATCCAAGATGTCAAATATATTTACTACTTTGATGACTACTTGCATCGGATGGCTGGCGGTGAGACTGACAAATCCGCTACCATGCGCCCCATGCCGTTCCTGTCCTTTCCTGCCTAACTGGAGTGTCGATGCCCTCATCGAGCAAGTCCCCACGCCCCGGCGCTTCCGGTGACATCCTGAGCCTGGCCGCGGCTGGCCTGGGTCCGGTGCGGCCGGAACGCTTCGCTGAACGGGTATATGAAACCTTGTTCCATGTCATCGTTGAAGGCCGCATTGCCGTCGGCAGCAAACTGCCTTCCGAAAACGACCTGGCCACGCTGTTCGAGGTTTCGCGGCCGGTGGTGCGGCAGGCGCTGGATCGGCTGCGTGAAGATCAGCTGGTGGAGTCCCAGCGTGGCTCCGGGACCTATGTGAAGGAAAAGGCAGGATTGGCCCCGGCCCGTCCCGATGGCGAACCCGAGACCCGCATCGGCCACATCATGAACGGGCTGGAACTGCGGCTGGTGCTGGAGCCGGAATGCGCCTACATGGCCGCCCTGCGACGCAACAAGCAGGATCTGGAAAAGATGGATGCCTTGCTGCTCGGATTCGAGGAAGCCAACCGCGTGGGCGGCATCGCCCATCACTATGATTTCGGCTTCCATGAAGCCATCGCACAGGCCACCGGCAACCAGCGCTTCGTGCAGGTGATGAAGACGCTGGAATACGATGTCAGCCACGCCGTCAACATGCTGCGCCACCTGATGCAGATCCCGCCCTGGAAGCGCTCGCAGGATGCCATGGACGAACATCGCCAGATCTTCGAGCTGATCCGCCTGCAGGATGCCGAAGGCGCACGGCGCGCCATGCGTGGGCATATCGAGAATGCCCGCACGCGCATGTTCAACAGCCGGCCCGGCTTGTAAGGCTGCTTGTCATTCAGGCTGTCAATTTAGTTAACTACTTATCGTCCAGCAGGAAGCTCTTCGCATGGAATTACGCCAACTGCGCTACTTCGTGGCCATCGTCGATCACGGCTCGCTCTCACGCGCGGCGCGTGTGCTGCACATCGCCCAGCCGGCGCTGACCCAGCAGATCCGCCAGCTGGAGGACGAGATGGCGGCGCAATTGCTGCATCGCTCGGCCCAAGGGGTCATCGCTACCGATGCCGGCAAGGTCTTCTATGAGCACGCGCTGGCGATCTTGAAACAGGTGCAGGATGCCAAGCAGGCCGTGGCGCAGTCCACCGACAAACCCTCCGGCACGGTGGCGCTGGGCATTCCGCAGAGTGTCTCCAATGCGCTGGCCTTGCCGCTGCTCAATGCAGTGCGCTCGATCTACCCCGAGATCACCCTGCAACTGACCGAGGAATTGACCGGTAACCTCATCACCCAGTTGAAATCCGGCCGCATCAATCTGGCGGTGCTGTTTGACGATGGCCAGCTGTCGTCCTTCGCAGCCACGCCCATGATCGAGGAAGAGATGATGTACATCACCCGCGCCAAGTCGCGCTATGGGGTGAAAGGCCGCAAGGGCGTGCCGCTGGCCAAGGCCATCGAAGCCCCGCTGATCCTGCCGGGCCTGGCCCATGGGGTGCGCCCGCGCATCGAGAGCCTGGTGCGCGGCCAGGGCATGAGCCTGGATAACGTCATCGAGATCAACTCGGTGGCCATCCTCAAATCGGCCATCCTGGCCGATATCGGCGCCACCATCCTGCCGGTGGCGCCGCTGCTGGCCGACATCGAGCGCGGCGAGATGGTCGCCCATGCCATTGCCGGCGAACAGATCTCGCGCACCCTGGTGCTGTGCGCCTCGCGCAATATCCCGCTGACCACCGCGGCGGCTGCGGTGGAACGACTGGTGCTGGATGTGACCGATGCGCTGTGCCGTTCCGGCCAGTGGGGACATACCCGGCTGTTGGAACGTACATGAACCACGCTAATAAAGTGAATAAAATTGAACAAGCGCCGTCTTTTTGAGCTTAAAAGTTCAGATTTTTTGATGAATTGCTGAAAATCACTGCTGAGCTGGCGCCTTCGGTTACACTGGCGACGACCCTGGCCGTCCTCGAGCCCCAAGCCAACTGAGGATGCCGCCGATGCGCTGAGGGGCGCATCCTCCGCATCGCTTGCCGCGATGCCTTCTATACCTGCCCGCAAGGGCAAGCGAATCCGCATGAATCCTTTCACCGCCAGCATTGCGCTGGCCATCGTACAGTTTTGCAGTGGCGTGATCATGACCGGCCTGTTCATCAGCACGCCGTCAGAGCGCTTCACGCGGCTGTGGGCGCTCTCGGGCGTGTTCTCGGCACTGGGGATCTGCGTTACCGTTGCAGTGTATGCCGGGCTGGCTGGCAGCCTGCGGCCGCTCGGCTTGTTGCTGGGCAATACGCTGGTGTTTTCTTCCGGCATCGTTGCCTGGTGCGGACTGCGCAGCTTTTACCAGCGCCAGTCGGGCGACTGGCCTTGGATGCTGCTGATCGCCTACGCCGTCAGCTTTACCGCGCTGCTGATCGGCGGCGCCGATTTCACCCATCGTGCCTACCTCGCCGTGGGCGGCATGCAGGTGGTGTTCTGCCTGGTGCTGCTTGAATTCTTCAAGGGCTTGTCCGGGCCGCTGGTCGCGCGCTATCCACGCTGGACCTTTGGCCGCTGGATCGGCATCGTGGCCTTGTTGATCCTCAGCGCCACCCATGTGAGCCGGCTGCTGCTGTCGCTGTCGCATCCAGAACTGTTCATGCCCCCCGAGATGAGCAGTCTGGGTGTAGGCCTGATCTATCTGATTCCCATCAGCGGTACCTTGCTGCTGTCGGTCTCGTTGATGATGATCTACTTCGAACGGCTGCTGGCCGACAAGCAGCGGCTGGCGACCGAAGATGAACTGACCGGCACCCTCAACCGCCGCGAGCTGGTGCGCTGTGGCGAAGAGGCGCTGGCCCGGGCCGTGCAGGGCAGGCGGGTCCTGACGCTGGCCTTCATCGATGTGGATCACTTCAAAGACATCAACGACACCCACGGCCACCTGGTCGGGGATCGGGTGCTGGCTGACATCGGCGCCTTGCTGCGCGAGCACTGTTGCCAGGGCGGCATGGTGGGCCGTTACGGTGGCGAAGAATTCTGCGCGGTCTTCCCGGACTGGTCGGAAGCCCAGGCACGCCAGATTGCCCAGCATCTGCTGGAAACCGTACGCAACCACGATTTCGGTCATGGACAACCAGTCACCATCAGCGTCGGATTGGCCGTGCTGTCACCGGGCCAATCCAGCAGCTGGGATGCGCTGGTGCACGAAGCCGACCTGGCCCTGTACCGTGCCAAGAGCGAAGGGCGCAATGCTTTCCGGATGGCGCTGGCGGCTTGATCCGGACGCTGCCTTACAGGGCAGCTTCAGAAGAAATCCCGGCTGCGCGGCTGCAGCTCCCCCAGCAGATGGCTCCAGTCTTCCAGCCGTCCTGCCACCAGGTGGCGCACTTCTCCATGGCACTGCCAGCTGCCATACACCCCCAGCAAGCGCGCATTCAAGACCTCGCTGCGCTGCCGTTCCAGCACCGAAGGCCAGACGATCACGTTGGCCGAACCGGTCTCATCCTCCAGCGTCATGAAGATCACTCCCTTGGCCGTGCCCGGCCGCTGGCGCACAGTGACGATGCCGCAGCAGCAGGCGAACTGGCGGTTCTGCAAAGTGTTCAGGTCGGCCACGCTCATGAAGCGGCGCCGCTGCAAGGTCGGGCGCAAGAGCGCCAGCGGATGGCGGCGCAGCGTCAAATTCATGGCGCGGTAGTCGTCGACGATCTGGTCGCCTTCGCCGGGTGCTTCCAACTGGACCGCGTCATCACCGCGCGGTGCCGTGCGCAGCAGGTCACGGTCGGGCACTGCGCCCACCGCATGCCAGAGCGCAGCGCGCCGGTGTCCGGCCAGCTCGCGCAAGGCATCGGCCGCTGCCAGCGCTTGCAGGGCGTGGCGGTCCAGCCCGGCGCGCCGGGCCAGGTCATCGACATCGGCAAAGGGGCGTTCGGCCCCGGCCTGCTCGATACGCTGCGCCGCCTGTTCGGGCATGCCGCGCAGCAGGCTCATGCCCAGCCGCACGGCCGGACGCGCCTGCCCGGCGGGGTCCAGCTCCAGAATGGATTCCCAGCGGCTGCGCAAGACGTTCACCGGCAGGACCTTGACCCCATGCCGGCGTGCATCCTGGATCAATTGGGAGGGCGAGTAAAAGCCCATGGGCTGGCTGTTGAGCAGGCCGCACAAGAAGGCTTCCGGCTCGTGGCACTTGAGCCAGCTGCTGAAATAGGTCAGCAGGGCAAAGCTGGCGGCATGGCTTTCGGGGAAACCGTATTCGCCGAAGCCCTCGATCTGGTTGAAGATGCTCTCGGCGAATTCACGTGAATAGCCATTGTCGGTCATGCCCAGCACCAGCCGTTCATGGTGCGGTCCCATGCCGCCCTTGCGCTTCCAGGCGGCCATGGAGCGGCGCAGGTCATCGGCTTCGCTGGGGGAATACCCGGCAGCCTCGATGGCCACATCCATCACCTGCTCCTGGAAGATCGGGATGCCCAGGGTACGCTCCAGCACCTTCCTGATCTTGCCGCTCTTGCTGGTGTTGTCCGGATAGTCGAAGCTGCCGCCGCTGCGCACCAATTCCCGCCGCCGCAGGTAGGGGTGGACCATGCCGCCCTGGATCGGCCCCGGCCGCACGATGGCCACCTGCACCACCAGGTCGTACTGGGTGCGCGGCTGCATGCGCGGCAGCATGCTCATCTGGGCGCGGCTTTCGATCTGGAACACGCCGATGGTATCGGCCTTGCAGATCATGTCGAAAGTGGCCGGATCTTCACGCGGAATGTCGTACATCTGCATGACTTGGGGCAGGCCGCGCCGCAAACTCACCAGTTCCAGCGAGCGGCGCAGGGCGGTCAGCATGCCCAGCGCCAGGACGTCGACCTTGAGCAGCTTCAGTGACTCCAGGTCATCCTTGTCCCATTCGATGACGGAACGCTCTTCCATGGCCGCATTCTGGATCGGCACCAGCCGCGACAACTGCCCGCGCGCGATCACGAAGCCCCCGGTGTGCTGCGACAGATGGCGCGGGAAGCGCAGCAGCTTGCCGGTGATGCTGGCCCATAGGCCGATCTGCGGCAGTTCCGGGTCCAGCCCGGCTTCGGCAAAGCGGGCCAGCAATTCTTCCCGGCTGTCGAACCAGTGCTGCGACTTGGCCACCGTATCGACGATGGCCGCATCCACACCCAGTGCCTTGCCGACCTCGCGCAGGGCGCCACGCGGCCGGTAGCTGTGCACGGCGGCCGCCAGCGCGGCGCGGCGGCGGCCGTACTTGCGGTAGATGTGCTGGATCACTTCTTCGCGGCGCTGGTGCTCGAAGTCCACGTCGATGTCGGGCGGTTCCTCGCGCTTTTCGCTGATAAAGCGGGCAAACAGCAGCCGGGTGGAGGTGGGATCGACCTCGGTCACCCCCAGGCAGTAGCACACCGCCGAGTTGGCCGCCGAGCCGCGCCCCTGGCACAGGATGCCGCGTGAACGGGCGAACTTGACCAGGTCGTACACCGTCAGGAAATAAGCTTCATATTCCTTTTGGGCGATCAGGGACAATTCCATCTCGATCTGCGAGCGCACCTCGCCCGGTATCCCTTGCGGATAGCGTTTAAAGGCCCCGGCCAAGGTTTCCTGGCGCAGATAGTCGGCCGGGCTCATGCCCAGCGGCACCAGTTCGTCAGGATATTCATATCGCAGTTCAGCCAGGCTGAACTGGCAGCCGGCCGCCACCGCCAGGGTCTGGGCCAAGGTCGCCGGGCTGTGCACCAGCGACAGCCGCATGCGTGGCCGCAGGTGCTGTTCGGCATTGGGGGCCAGGGCCAGGCCGCATTCCTGCACCGGCTTGCCGACGCGGATGGCCGTGACCACATCCTGCAGGTATTTGCGCGAACGCTGGTGCATCTGCACATCGCCCACCGCCGCCAGCGGCAGGCCGTGCAGCCGTGCTGCGGCATCGATGGCAGCGCGGTGCAGGTCGTCCAGCGGACGGTACAGGCGCGTCATGCCGACCCATGAGCGGCCGGGGGCCAGCGGGGTGAACCAGCGCAATTGCGCATCCAGCGTTTCTTCATCGGCCGGGTAGTCCGGCACCAGGATCAGCTGGCAATCGGGCAGGGTGCGCAGGTGCGACAGGGCGGGCGGCGGCTGGCTCAGGTCTTCCGGCGACAGCAGGTAGCTGCCTTTCTCGGCACGGGTGCGCGCCAGCGTGATGAGTTCGCAGAGGTTGCCATAGCCTTCGCGGTTCCTGGCCAGCCCCACCAGGGTCATCTTCGCCAGGGGCTGGGCCGGATCTTCCTTCAAGGCCGTGAAACGGAAGCAACTGCCGATGAGCAGCTTGAAATCCTTGGCCTTGCCGCGATGGATCTGTTCCATCCAGGCGGCATGGGCGCGCACCACGCCGGCCATGGTGCATTCATCGGTGATGGCCAGGGCGCGATAGCCCAGTTCGATGGCACGATCCACCAGTTCCTGTGCATGCGAGGCGCCTTGCAGGAAACTGAAGTTGGTGCGGCAATATAGTTCGGCATAGTCGGGCAGGCCGGTCTGGGGGACGCCCAAGGGCAGGGAAGCTTGCATGCCGTGCTCCTAGCCGAACAGGCCGTGCAGGAACCACTGCGGCTCCTCGTCGGACCACTCGCCGCCGCGCCACTGGCGGAAGATCCAGTAATAGGCATGGCTGGCATCGCGCGCCGTGAAGTAGTCGCGCGTCAATGGCCGGCCTTCCCACCAGCCGGCTTCGATGCGTTCGGGCGGCGAAGTGAATTCCAGCGCACTGCGATAGAAGGGCTTGTGCTGCTGCATCCGCAAGGGCAAGGGTTCGGCCAGCAGCCACAGCGGACGCGGCGGCAATCGTGCCGCATCGGTGTTCAGGGCAGCCGGCAGGCTGGCGGGGCTCTGCATCACGCTGCACCAGCGGTTGGCGATCTCGGGCCGGTGATCGGCGCGCGGGGCGGCCTGCTGCACCTTGTCCGCGCCCAGACGCGCCACCAGCAGTTCCAGCAGGCGCTGATGATCCTCGGCACTGCCGCCGGGTTCGGGGAAGAGCATCTCGCTGGCCGCGTGCTGGCTTTCCAGTTCATCGGCGGCCAGCCCCAGGGCGATGGCGGGGGCGGGCAGGGAGGAACGGGCCAGTTTTTCCTTGACCAGGGTGTGCAGGTGGTCTTCCTGCCAGGCCGGGACCGACAGCGCTACCTGCAGCTCGGTCGGCGCCACTGCCTGCCGTCCGCGTTCATGTTCCAGCCACAGGCGCAGCTTCTTGATGGCCAGCTGGCGTGCCGTCAGCCAGCCGGCCAGCTGAGCCAGCAAGCCCTGGGCATAGGCGGCCAGGATGTCGGTGTGCTCGATGCGGTCCGGCAGCTCCACCCGGGCCTGGAAGGTTGGCGGTGCCACGATCCAGTCATGCACTTCGGGTGCGGCACCATAGGCGCGGTCCAGCATGCCTAGCAATTCCTTGCCGCAGCGGCGCTGCAAGCCGGCGCGGGGCAGGCGCTGCACCTGGCCCAGCTGCCGGCAGCCCAGCCCGTGCAGCCATTCCAGATGGGCACGGGCGGCGGTGAGCAGAACCACCGGGAGACGGTCCAGTCGGCGCTGCAGGGAATGGTGGCTCAGGGTGCGCACGTAGCCATAGCGTGCCAGCAGCCAGGCCCCGGTCGCCGTGACGGCACAGGACAGGGTGGCCGACAGTCCCAACCGGGCAATGGTCACCCGGATCTTGCGGCACAGGGCCCGGATGCCGCCGAACAGGCGCAGGCTGGCGCCCACTTCCAGCAGGATGCAGGCCTCTTCGGCCAGCGTGACCTGGGGCGTGTATTGCAGCAGGGCCAGGGCGGCTTGCTGCAAGGTGGTTTGCTCCCGCAGGATATCCCGCTCATTCAGATGCGCTTGCGGTGCCAGCAACTGCACGCCGCCACGCCGCATGCCTTCGTGCACGCCCAGCGCGCGCGCCGGTGCCGTCAGGGCGGATACGCGATCACGCTCGAAGACCACGGCCGCTGCCTCATCCAGCCAGTTCGGACGGAAGACTTCCAGCGGCAGCAGTGGCAGGTGTACGGCGATCCACAGGGGTGACATGGCGTTGCAAATTCGGTGAAGGCAGCAAAGGGAGAAACAGGCTTTGTTCGCGCAGCGGGCCGCGGCGCTTGAGAAAACCGATCTCCAGCCCGTCGCGCGCTGACTTGAGCGTCAGCCGCAGGGGTGCGGGGGAAGGCTCGCGCGCGCAGGACAGCGGCCGTAGCATGAAGAACAGCGTCTGACCGGCCTGCGCCGCCACATGCAGGCGTCGCAGCAGGTCATGATCGCCCTTGCGCAAGCGCGGCTGCCACATCAGCAGGGCCTGGCAACTGTCGGCCCGCAAGACCTGCTCGGCAGCCCAGCAGGCGTCGGCCGCATGATCGGCCTGCAACTGCAGCAGCCGTGATGCTTCCACCCCCATATGCGCCCAGCCGGGGGCATTGACCTGGTGTGGGGCCTGCAGCAGGGCGATCCGGCCAGCCTGCGGCGGGCGCCGGGCAGTGGCGGGCGCACGCGCCAGTACCGGGCGCAACAGGCGCAGCTCGCCCACGCCGTCCTGCGGCAGCAGCAGCTCGATGAGCACCCCGGGCGGCCAGCCGCGTTCGGGCAGCTCGGCATCCAGCGCCTCGAATCCGCTGGAGACACCGCGCGCACCACCGCGCGCCAGCTGGGAGGCCAGCCAGAGCGAGGGGTGGATGATTTCCGGACGAGGGACCGGAGAGCTGGATGTCAACATGGCAAGAAAACGAGGATGCGAAACAGCAATAAAGTGCGGGTAAAAGCAAAGACTGTATAAATATACAGTAATTGTTTTGAGGTGTGAAAAAAACTGCCTTTGGGCTTCCAATCACGTGCAATTTCCTGAAGGCAATGCCGAAGATTGCTGATCCATCAGCAATTGATACCGAAAATGGAAGCTCATCTTCAGTTTTTCCTACATGTCTGACAGCCATTGCTGACCTTGGCAGAAGAGCTCTTCCGATAGTGAGGATCGGTGAGGCTTTCTACACTGCAGATGTGGACAAAAGTTGGGTTGTCATTTGCATGCTCGCGCAGAGCAAGAGGGCGGCGAATGACAAATGTCTGCTCCATTCGATCATCCAAGACAAGGAGTCACACATGGCAAATTCACAAAATCCGGGGAACAGCAATCGCGGCTTCGCCGCCATGGATAGGGAGAAACAGCGCCAGATCGCCAGCATGGGAGGCAAGGCCGCCCACGCCAAGGGTGCCGCCCATGAGTTCACCTCCGCCGAAGCCCGGGAAGCCGGACGCAAGGGTGGTCTGAACAGCCATGGCCGCAAGAATGCCGCCGCGGCCGCCGCTGCTCAGAACGGCAATGGTGGCAATGGCGCCAGTGCATCGGCCCAGCCGCAAATGAACCAGAGCACGCCGCAAGAGGGCAATGGCGCCCAGCAGCCGCAGCAGTCGGACAGCAATCCCCAGCAGCAAGGCTGAGAAAGCGGCCCCAGCGGCTACCTCAGGCAGACTCAGCCGCCGTACCAGGACCCTGATCGCATCAGGCAGCCGTTCCAACGAAGGACCCTGCGCTCCACTGGCTTCAGGAACCGGGCGGTGCACCTAGTCGATAACAATAAAACGAAAGGCGCGTTGAGCGCCTTTTTTGTTGCCTGCAGCCCGCCTCCGATGGGAGGCTTCAATTGCGTGCCAGATCATCCATCATCGGCACCAGCGCCAGCAGGAACAATGCGGCTGCCAGCGGCATGGTCGCCAGGAAGCCCAGCGCCTTGAAGCCAAAAGCACCCGTCACGCCCCCCAGGAAGAACATCAGCAGCAAGGACGACAGCAGCATGAACTTGCGCCGCGCACCCGGCACGGGATCTTCCGTCACCGCCTCATGGGGCTGGCGGGGGGCCAGGGTCCAGTAGCACATCTTGCCGATCTCGATGCCGATGTCGGTGACCAGGCCCGTGACGTGGGTGGTACGGATCTCTGATCGCGAAATCTTGCTGATCATGGCATTTTGCAGACCCATCACGAAGCACAGCAAGGCCGCGGTCACCGGCACGAACAGCAGACGGTGATTTTCCAGATTGCTGCCGAGGATGCCAAAACACAGCAACAGCATGGCTTCCAGCATCAGCGGCATGGCGTATTCGCTGTGCAGGCCGCGCCGCCGCGCCCAATTGATCATCACCGCCGAACAGGCCGCTCCCAGCAGGAACGACAGCAAGGCACTGGCGCCGGCCACCAGCAGCAGGGTTTCCCCCAGCACCAGGTTGTCGGCCAGCGAGGAGACGATGCCCGACATGTGCGAGGTGTATTGGCCCACGGCCAGGAAACCGCCTGCATTGACGGCGCCGGCGATGAAGGCCAGCGAACGCCCCAGATGGCGGTTGGAGAGATCGGTGCGCGCCGGACTGGTCAGACGGCGCAGGTAATTGATGGGCATGACGGTTCCAGACAGAGAGGCAAGCACCCCAGGCGACAGCATCCCCCAGCCACCCCTGCGCAACGTCTGCCTCTCCTGTCCCCCCGGAGAGACTCATCTTCGCCGCTTCCTACGCAGAGTGCCGGTGGCTTCTTGCTGCCTTTGCCTTCAGTGTTTCTTATGCTGACAAGAATACTTCTTCCTGGCCCGGCGCGGGGAAAGAGGCTGCATTGCCTGACCTGCGTCAGTGGCGCGGGCCGCACAGGTTTCTTCCTGCCAGGTCTTTCACCTTGAACAGAGGAGCACACCATGAGCATTCCCATCGACATTCCCGGCGGTCACCATCTGGGCGAACTGAGCGGCCCCGTGGCCGATGCGCAAGGAGCACCGGTCATGCAGCCAGGCGTGCAGCAATCCGAGGAAGGCGGCTTTCGCGGCATCGTACTCATCGGCGCTTCCCCGCAAGCGCCGCAGGAGCCGGTCTCCACCCATGTCTGCCCGATGTTGCGCACGACCAGCGAACTGGCCTATGCCGATGCTCTGGCGTTTATCGCCGGACAGGGCAACTGAATCATTCGAACCATGCGAACCATGCGAACCATTCTTCAGGTGAAGAAACCAATGCGGATAAACATGAAGATAAAAAAGGCCGCCTGGGGAGGCGGCCTGAGGGGGAGGGATATAAGACGCCGGGGATCGGGGGAATCGCCGGAGAATTTCTGCTTATGAAAACGACTCGTGGGGATAAACCGATGGGGGATGGACTGTATTCATGACACGACGGAGGGGGACGTTCGTATCGGAATGTGGGGTCCTCGGTTTCGAGTTCGTTGAGATGCATAGTAGCGATGCAGCGCAAAAAAGAAGATCGGACAGTGTCCAATAAACGCGTAGGAAAACACCTACAGCGCGTCTCTTCAGATGCCCCGCAAAGCCGCGCCAGTACTAGTTGTGGCCGATATTGACCTCGTGCATGTCACTATTGCGCACTTCCGGCAATTCGAAGTCGCCAGAAGGCGACACTTCCTGTGCCGGACGCACCGGTGCAGCGGGCAAGGAAATCTCCGCCAGTGCGTTGCCCACGCCGCGATTCTGGGTCTTGGCGGCGACGTCGCCCAAGCTCACCATGCCGACCAGATTCTTCTGGCGGTCCATCACGGGCAGGCGGCGGATCTGGCGCTGCACCATATCGTCCAGCACATCATCTACAGGCTCATCTTCGTAGCACCACAGGACCTCGTGGCTCATTACCTCGGTCAGCGGCAGGCTCTCGGAAAGACGATTGCGGGCTACGGCGCGCAGGACGATGTCGCGGTCGGTGACCAGGCCGACCAGATTGTGCTGGGCATCGCAGACGGGCAGGGCGCCTACGTCGAGTGACTCCATCGCCTGGGCGGCACGGATGACGGAATCATCCGGGCTCAAGGTATGGGCACCGCGTGTCATGACGTCGGCAATGGTTCGGGTAGCGTGCATGTTGACCTCCTGAGTGGATGGAAATGGCTGTAAAGGGGGATCCCGACTTCCACTCCAGACTAGGGAAGTGACGCCGATGCCGCAATGCCACATGCGCCCTTTGTCGGGTCGGCCAATTCGCGCAGGCCCGTGCGAATGCGCCGACCTGCGTTGCAGGGCTGCCGGGGAAACTTCCTACACCGCCTCGCGGCGCTGGCCGACTGTGGCCGCTGCCGGCTTGGTCCACCATCGGCACACCATTCGCTTGCCGGGCCTTCACGGGCTCATATCGACCATCATGTCCGATCAAATCACCGACCTCATCGGCTGGGGCGCGACCCTCATCCTTCTGTTCACCATTTCCTCCCAAGTCTATGAACAGTGGCGCAGCCGCTCCACCCAGGGGGTCTCGCACTGGCTCTTTGCGGGCCAACTGGCGGCTTCTACCGGCTTCGTCGCCTACAGCGTCCTGCAAGGGGACTGGGTGTTCGTGGTCTCCAATGTGTTCCTGCTCTTCACCGCATTGCTGGGCCAGGTGCTGTATCTGCGCAATCGCCGCCGACAGCAGTGAGTCACGAGAGAGCCAGGCGCCATGCGGCTCATCGATTCTTACATCGGTCATTGGCGCTGTCTGATGCAAGCCGCCGCGCTTCCTGACTACAGTGAAAACATGGCAGCCCCGAATGGGGCAGAAGCTGATCCATCATCCACACGACAAGGAGCCTTTCATGCAACGTACGCAGAATATTCAATCCCGCCCGCACACCTGTGCCAGCCGCCGCCTGATCGGGGCCGGCGTCCTGATGATCGCCGGGGCCGCCTTTTCCTTCAATGCAGCGGCCGAGTCCGTGAACAGCAAGGACAAGAGCTTCATGACCAACGCCGCCGAAGCCGGCCACGCTGAAATCGAAGCCAGCAAGATCGCGCTCGAAAAGAGCAGCAACCAGGCCGTCAAGGATTACGCCCAGAAAATGATCGACCAGCACACCACGGTGGATGAGCAACTCAAGCAACTGGCCTCGAGCAAGGATGTCACGCTGCCTGCCGAACCGAGCATGGCCCAGCGCGCCAAGATCGCCATCCTGGAAAAGCTCAAGGGCAATACCTTCGACAAGCGCTATGCCAGCATGATTGGTGTCTCTGCACATGAAGATGCGGTCAAGCTGTTCCAGAAGTCGTCCAAGGAAGCCCAAGATCCGGATGTGAAGACTTTTGCCGCCAAGACGCTGCCGGGCCTGCAGGAACACCTGCAGATGGGCCGTGACCTGAAGAAAACCGTGGATGCCGCCAAGAAATAATCGTCATCCCTTCAGTCGATCAGCACTGCAAATGAAATAAACCTTCCCTTGCGGCGTTGATCGACTAAGCTGTAGTCAGCTTCACTCCCGCCCCCTGTCATGCCGTCCCCCCCTCACGCCCGTGTGCCCAGGAGACTTGCCATGAAACACTTCGCCCGCTCCGTCGAACAGCAGCAAGCCGGTCATTTCATGCCGCGTGTCACCAAGCTGGACAAGCACAAATACGTCGCCTACATCGATACCCGTATCGATGAACTCTGGCATATGGATTTGCTGGACCTCGGTGCGCAACCGGTGCGTATCTGCAAGAAACGTAAAGCGGCCGAGAAGGCTGCCCTGGCACTGCTCGCCGAAGCCATGCACAAGCATCAAGCGGAACAGAGGGGTTAGGCCGCCGATGGATGCCGGCCATTTGCCTGGCATCCTTGGTGGTGCCAATGCCGTCCGGCGTGGTCCGGGCGGCATGCTCGTTTTCAGGGCTGGCAGTTTTGGTCAATTCCTTCACGCAACAGGCGCGCGCTTCAGAGCCAACCCGTCGCCCGGCCATAAAAAATCGAGGGGCTAGCCCTCGATTTTCACTTTCCTTCATATCAGCCTGAAACCGTGCTTAACCATCGCTTTGCGCCGATTCGCCATGGGCGACCGCAAAGGCTTCGCTTTCATGGTTGGGCGGTGCGGCCGGGGCACTGCCTTTCTCCGACAATTGCGGTTTGGAGGAGCCGCCGGCAGAGATGGAGCCATCGCCTGCAGCGTCGGCGGGTTGCTGGCGCTGTTCACGGCGCTGCTGCTCATCCAGCAGTTTCATGAATTCATTGTTGAAGGCCGGGATATCGGCGGGTTTGCGCGAGGACACGAAGTTTTCGTCCCGCACCACTTCCTGGTCGACCCACTGGCCACCCGCATTCTTGAAGTCATCCTGCAAGCTGGGCCAGCTGGTCACGGTGCGCCCCTTGGCGATGCCCGCCGAGATCAGCAGCCAGCCGCCATGGCAGATGGAGGCAATGGGTTTTTCCGCATCATTGGCGGCGCGCACGAAATTGCGGGCTTCGGGCAGCAGGCGCATGGCGTCGCCATTGACCACGCCACCCGGCAGCAGCACGGCCGAATAATCAGCCGGATTGGCGCTATCCAGGCTGCCATCGACACTGACCACTTCGCCCTTGTCCACGTGCTTGAAGCCCTGCACGCTGTCGCTCTTGTCGGAGAGGATGTGGACCGTCGCGCCGGCGGCTTCCAGCGCCTTTTTCGGTTCCAGCAGTTCGGCCTGCTCGAAGCCATCGGTCACCAGCACGGCGACCTTCAATTGGTTGTAGCGATTGCTCATCATGGTTCTCCCTTCATCAAATAAAAAAGCGGCCGGCATGCACCGGCCGCCCAGGAATCGGGCGCAACTGGATCAGTTGGCCTTGGGGGTGTTTTCCTTGACGCGGTGGCTGTTCTGGTGGTCGTCCTTGGCCTTGTCCATCTCGGGCGCCTTTTCGATGCGCGTGATGTTGGAGGTGGACACCGGATCGCTGCCGGGGAAGCTCATCTCATTGGCCTCATCCAGCGTTACTTCGGACGGCGTGTCGTACTGGTTGGGACGATGGTCCTTGCCGGTTTTGCTTTCGCTCATGCTGTTCTCCTTCTGGTCTGATGGAATGTGCTGGCAAGCGGTGCAGCCTGTGAGATGAAGCTTACTGCGCCTGCCGCTGCCCCCCTATAAGCGGGAGGCGCAACCGCACGTAAGAATGCGCGAGGAAGATTTCTCCCCGCGCAGATTTCACGGCCAGGGTGCTGGCGTCACGTCTTCAAACTGCGTTTGCTGCGCGCCGCTGGCGGGAATGCCGTCGGGTTTGCGGCCCGGGTGCAGCATGGTGCCGGTGAGCAGATCCAGTTCACGTTCGGCCGCAATGAACGCGCTGTCGTCCAGCGGCTGTTCCGCCACGGGCCAGTGCTCGATGGCCCAGCGCTTGTATTCCTCGAAACGCAGGCGCAGCTGCTTGGCGTACTCTTCTCGTTGCTGTTCGATGGCATCCATGGTTCATCCTCCTTGCATGGCAATCAGGCTTTCCTTGACCTTGGCCAGGCCGAATT
Organism: Herbaspirillum sp. Her4; assembly: GCF_057961335.1. Taxonomy (NCBI): domain Bacteria; kingdom Pseudomonadati; phylum Pseudomonadota; class Betaproteobacteria; order Burkholderiales; family Oxalobacteraceae; genus Herbaspirillum; species Herbaspirillum sp. Her4. The sequence goes on from NZ_CM176330.1 coordinate 3,674,498, forward strand.
TCCAGATCTGCTCCATCTTGATGTGCGGCATGACGGGCAGCTCCGACGGATCGATGAAAACATCCAGCACCGCCGGGCCAGGCGCGGCCAGCAGTTGCTGCAGGCTCTCCTGCAACTCCTCCGGGGCGCGCGCAGTGAAACCTTGGCCGCCACAGGCACGGGCGAAGGCGGCGAAGTCGGCATTGGGGAATTCCGAGCCCTCGAAGGCAGGCATGCCGGCTTCTTCCATCTCCAGATGCACCAGGCCCCATTCGCGATTGTTGAAGACGATCACCTTGACCGGCAGCTTGTGCTCCACGCTGGTCATGAACTCACCCAGCAGCATGGTGAAGCCGCCGTCACCCACGCCCACGATCACCTGGCGTTCGCGGTCCAGTGCCTGGATGCCATTGGCCTGGCCGAGCGAGGTGCCGACCGCGGCATTGTTGAACGAGGCCAGCAGGCGCTGCTGGCCGCGCTGGCGGATCCAGTTGCCGCACCACAGCGTGACCACGCCGGTATCGATCACGAAGCGCGCATCATCGTCGGCCAGGTCGCTCAGGGCCCGGGCCACGCTTTGCGGTTTGATCTTCTTGTGATGGCGCTTGATCTCGGCGGCGCTGTCCAGCTTGCTGTTCCAGCGTTCACGATCGGCATTGGCTTTCTGCAGGAAACTGCCATCGGTCTTGCCGTCGACCTTTTCCAGCAAGGCTTGCACGGCCGGTCCGACCGAGCCGGTAATGCCCAGCGTGACCGGGGCGCGGCGGCCGAGCACGAAACCGCGTTCGTCAATCTGGATGATCTTGGCTTTGGTCGGCAGGAATTCCGAATACGGATAATCCGAGCCCAGCATCAGCATCACCTCTGCACCATGCAGGGCATCAGTGCCTGGCGCGCCGCCGATGAGGCCGACTCCGCCGATCCAGTGCGGATGGTCGTAAGCCACCAGATCCTTGCCTCGGAAGGTATGCATGACCGGAGCCTGCAGCTTGCTGGCCAGGGCCAGCACCTGGTCGATGGAACCGCGGCAGCCATTGCCGGCGAAGATGGCCACCGAGCCGGCGGCATTGATCAGTTCAGCCGCAGCGGCGATATCGGCGGCGGGCGGCGCCAGTTCAGTTCGCTCACGCAGCGTATGAATGCTGGGGACGGTGCCGCTGACCTTGGCGCCGATGATGTCTGCAGGAATGTTCAGGTGCGCTACGCCGCGCTGTGCATAGGCCTGGGCGATGGCCTGGTGGAACACGGCGGCGGCCTGTTCCGGGCTCGTGATGACCTGGCTGTAGGCAGCCACATCGCGGAACAGCATGTCGGGTGAATTTTCCTGCAAATAGTCGGTGCCGCGCTTGGCTGCGGGCACACCGCCTGAAATGGCCAGCACCGGCGCGTGGTCCTTGCGGGCTTCGTAGAGCCCGGCCACCAGGTGGTTGGCACCGGGGCCGGTGGTGCCGCAGCACACGGCCAGGCGGCCGGTCAGTTTGGCCTGGCCGGCGGCGGCCAGGGCGGCACCTTCTTCGTGGCGTACACCGATCCATTCGATGCGCTTGTCACGGCGGATGGCGTCGGTCAGGGGATTCAAGGCATCACCGACGACGCCAAAGATCTGGCGCACGCCGATCTCGTAGAGCGTGTCGATGAGGATGTCTGCAACGGTAGCGGGCATGGCGGCTCCTGGGAGGGGGAGGGAATCGCTCAAGAGTAAGTCCGGCAGTGCCGGGCCTGTATCGGCATGTGCGGTAAATCCATGTAGGAGAAGACCGGGCGGGAGGCAGCAAGGCGCGCCATGGCGGGCGGGAGCGGCACATTCCTACGCGGGCTTCATCGGCAGTCCGACTGCGCGGCGGCGGGGGCGATTTGATAATCGGCGCATCAGCGAACTTGCGGAGGAAGCGATGCGACGCGCACTGTGGAAGGGAGCCATCAGCTTCGGGCTGATCAATATCCCGGTCGAACTCTATACCGCCGAAAAACACGATGAGCTGGATTTCACCCTGCTCGACAAGCGCGACCTGTCTCCGGTGGGCTACAAGCGCTACAACAAGAAATCCGGGCGCGAAGTCCCCTGGGAAAACATCATCAAGGGCTACCAGTACGAGGAGGGCAAGTTCGTCCTCATGTCCGATGAAGATTTGCGCCAGGCCAATGTGGAGGCCACCCAGAGCATCGACATCCAGAGCTTCGTGGAGCGTGAGCAAGTCCCCATCCTCTACTACGAGCAGCCATATTTCCTGGCCCCGGCCAAGGGTGGCGACAAGGCCTACGCCTTGTTGCGCGAAACCCTGCTGGCCAGCGACAAGATGGCCATTGCCCAGATTGTCATCCGTACCCGGCAGCATCTGGCCGCCCTGATTCCCCAAGGCGACATGCTGCAACTGATCACCTTGCGCTATCCCAGCGAATTGCGGGCACCGGATGACTTGCCGGTGCCGTCACGCAAATCGAAGAAATCCGCCGTGACCAAGCAGGAAGTCGAGATGGCGCGGGCGCTGGTGGATCACATGTCTTCCGATTGGGAGCCCGGCCAGTTCCACGATACCTATCGTGATGACGTGCTGGCGCTCATCAAGAAGAAGATCAAGAGCCGCCAGACGCATGCGGTGGCCGAACCCGATGAGGCCGCTGTGCCAGCCACGTCGGGCGCGAAGGTGGTGGACCTGATGGCCTTGCTCAAGAGCAGTCTGGATGGACGAGGCAAATCCAAGCCAGCCCCGAAAGACAAGGCAGACGAGAGCACTGCCAAGGTCCACAAGATGGCCGACCGCAAGCCTGCTGCCAAACGCCGCAGCGCGGCCAAGAGCGAGTCCCGAACGGCGGCCCGCAGCAAGGCATCGCCCCGTAGCAAGGCCGCCGCCAGCAAGAGTACGGCGCGCAGCACGCCTGCGCGCGCCAACGCCAGGAGGGCGCAGGCATGAGCCGGTCTTCTTCCGCACTGGCTCGTTACCATGCCAAGCGTGATTTCAGCGTCACGCCCGAGCCGTCCGGCCACGCTCAGGCTGTCCGGCGGCAGGGCAAGCAGGCCTCACCGGAGGGCTTGCAGTTCTTCATCCAGCGCCATCATGCACGTCGGCTGCATTACGACTTCCGGCTGGAACTCGATGGCGTACTCAAGAGCTGGGCCGTTCCCAAGGGGCCGAGTCTGGATCCGCATGACAAGCGGCTCGCCGTGCGGGTCGAAGACCACCCTTTTGATTACGGCACGTTTGAAGGCGATATCCCGGCCCACCAGTACGGAGCAGGCCACGTGGTGCTGTGGGATCGCGGCCAGTGGCAACCGCATGGCGATCCGCAGGCCGGGCTCAGGAAAGGCCATCTCAGCTTCCTGCTCACGGGTGAGAAACTGCAGGGCCGCTGGGCGCTGGTGCGCATGGGCAAGCCCGCCGAGGATGGCAAGGAGAATTGGCTGCTCATCAAGGAAGAAGATGACGCCGCCCGCACCGGTGCCGCCGCCGCCATCACCGACCTGCGCCCGGAAAGCGTGAAGGACCAGGGGGATACGCCCTCCGCCGGCAAGGCCATCGCGCCTTCACCCGTGCAATCCAGGAGTGACATGCCCGAACGCATGGATGCGCAGTTGGCCACGATCGCCGACACCGCACCCCAGGGCGAGGAATGGCTTTCCGAACTGAAGTTCGACGGTTATCGCGGCCTGTGCCGCATCGAGAGCGGCCGGGCTGCCATCCATACCCGGGAAGGATTGGACTGGAGCCATCGCTGGCCCATCCTGGTGGAGGCGCTGGCAAAGCTGCCGGTGGATCAGGCTTGGATCGACGGCGAGGTGGTGGCACTGGATGTCGACGGCCGTGTCAGTTTCGAGGCCCTGCAAAATCTGGTGCGCGGCGACCGCCAGCAGGCCAACGGCATCCGGCTGGCCCTGTACGCCTTCGACCTGCTGTACCTGAATGGCCATGACGTGCGCCAACTCCCGCTGCACCAGCGCAAGGAGCTGTTGCGCGACGTGATTCCGGGTGGCGATGAACAGGGCTTGCTGCTCTACAGCGAGCATATCGCCGGCCACGCAGATGAAGTATTTCGCCACGCGTGCCAGCACGGGATGGAAGGCATCGTGGTCAAGCGGGCCGATGCGCCCTATAGCGGGCGGCGCGACCGCAACTGGATCAAGGTCAAGTGCGAACATCGGCAGGAGTTCGTCATCGCGGGTTATACCGAGCCGGCCGGACAGCGCAGCGGCTTCGGGGCCATCCTGGTGGGTGTGCATGACGAGCAAGGACAACTGCAATATGCCGGCCGCGTGGGCACGGGCTTCGACGAACGCTTGCTGGGCAGCATGCTCAAGCAGTTCCGCCAGCGCGAACAGGACCAGCCTGCCTTCGTCAATCCGCCGACCGGGCAGCAGCGGCGTGGCGTGCACTGGCTGAAGCCGGAACTGGTGGCAGAGGTGAAATTCGCCCAGTGGACCAAGTCCGGCATCCTGCGTCACGGCAGCTTCGTAGCGCTGCGCGAGGACAAGGCACCGGAGGAGATCGTCAGGGAAACGCCGGGAATCGCCTCTGATGAGGTCCATCCCGAAAACGCGGAAGCGAAGCCGAAAGCGCCCGCCCGCCGCAGCGAACAAGACCTGTCCAGGCCCGTGACGGTGGAGGGCGTCAAACTGACGCATCCCGGCAAGATCCTGTTCCCCGATACCGGCCTGACCAAGCTGGAACTGGCGCGCTACTACCAGAGCGTCGCGCCCTGGATCCTGCCCGAACTCAAGCAGCGCCCGCTATCCCTGGTGCGCTGCCCGGACGGCCATGCCGGGAAGTGCTTCTTCCAGAAGCACACCGGCCAAGGTATGCCGGACGCCATCGAAAGCATTGAAGTGCCGGAAGGCGAGGGCAAGGCACGCTACATGATGGTCAACGACGTTGCCGGACTGGTCGCCACCGTCCAGATGGGTGTGCTGGAGCTGCACGCCTGGGGGGCCACCGGGCGGGCGCTGGACAAGCCGGACCGGGTGGTGTTCGACCTCGATCCGGCACCTGATGTGCCCTGGGCCACGGTGGTGGAGGGTGCGCAACTGGTACGGGGGCTGCTGGAGGAGCTTGGCCTGAGCTGTTTTTTGAAGACTTCCGGCGGCAAGGGCCTGCATGTCATGGTGCCAATTCGTCCGGAACACGACTGGGACCTGATCAAGGACTGGGCACACCGCCTGGCGGCGCACCTGGCGCGCCTGCTGCCGGATCGTTTCATCGCCCGCATGAGCAAGGCTGCCCGCACTGGCAAGATCTTCATCGACTACCTGCGCAATGCGCCCGGTGCCACTACGGTTGTGGCGTATTCGGTGCGCGCCCGCGACGGCGCGCCGGTGTCGGTGCCGATCACCTGGGAAGAGCTGGAGCAGGGCGTGCAGGCCGACCATTTTCGGGTCTCCACCATGCGGAAAAGGCTGGAAAGCCTGTCCCACAGCGACCCTTGGGCCGATTTCCACAAGTCACCGCAGCGCCTGACGCGCGCCATGCTCGATGCCTTCGATCCGGCCTGAGCCGACCGGCAAGCTCAACAAGGAGGTGATGTCCTACACGCGGTTCATCTTCCTGCCGACTGTGGATGACAAGGGCAAACTTCATAATCCACTTTAACTTGATGGACGCGGCTAGCCGGTCCGTTTGCAACCTGACAGAGCACGCCCCGCCGTGACATGAACAACAAGAAGGATTTGGCCAGCGCCATGAATACCATCAGCCACCGCACTTCGCTGACCCAGCTGTTTACCCGCCCCTTGCAAGCCGTGATGCCGGGCCTGATGCCTCAGGCTCCCGCCGCGCTGCATGTTGCCCAGCCGCGCAAGTTGCCGGCGGCGCTGGTGGACCGCCTGCTGGAACAGGAAGGGCAGCGCGGCCTGCGCCACGCGGGCTTGCCCCGCGCCACCTTCAATGCACCGCAGCCGGCGGCCCATCGCGCTGCCACGTTCAGCTATCCGCTGCATATCGACCGCGCCAGCATTGAAGCCTTGCCCGCAGCCTGCGGCGTCTACATTTTGCGTGGTGTGAACGATCAGGCTTTGTACGTGGGCCGCAGCGTGAACCTGCGCAGCCGCGTGCTGGCCCATTTGCACAATCATGAAGAACAATTCCTGATCGGCCAGACCCGCCGCATCGAATGCCGTCGCACCGCCGGTGAGCTGGGCGCTGCCCTGCTGGAAAGCAGCCTGCTGCGTGATCTGCGTCCGTCGCACAACAAGAAGCAGCGCACCAAGCGTGGACTGTTCACCTTGCGCCTGAACGAGGTCGGCCAGCCGCAGGTGGCCCAGGTTGAGGAACGTGAATTCAGCCGTGCCGAGAATCTGTTCGGCATCTATACCAGCGAGCGTGCGGCGCAGGAAGCCCTGCAAAAGATGGTCGAGCGCCATGGCCTGTGCTCCATTGCCACCGGTCTGGAGCAGGCCGATGGTGTCGGCATGGCCTGCTTCGGCCGCCAGATCCGCCGTTGCCGCGGTGCCTGCACCGGTGAAGAAACGCATGAACAGCACCAGCAGCGCCTGATGCAGGCGCTGGAAGACTTGCGCATCCTGCCTTGGCCTTACGCTGGCCCGATGGCCCTGGTAGAGCAGGGTGATGGCTGGCAGCAGGTGCATGTCATCGATCATTGGCGTTATCTGGGCTCGCTGGACCGGGACAACCGCCAACTGGCCAGCCGTCCGGCCGCCAGTCTCAAGGGTTTTGACCTGGACAGCTACAAGCTGATGATCCAGCCGTATCTGCTGGGCCAGTTGGAACTGCGTCCGCTGCCCGGGCTGCCGCTGGCGCAGGGCTGAATTCGCATTGACTTGGGCCGGTCTTCCCGGCCCTTGCTGTTTTTGCCGGACCTGAAGTCCGCATCACATTCCTCCCGCTTTTTCTGTATTGACTCCCTTCGATCCGATGCAACGACGATTCACTCTCCCTGTCGCCGCCATCCTGCTGGCCGCTCCCTTCTGCCTGAACCCGGCCCATGCCGCAGATTCCGCAGGCGTCTGCAATACCGAGCAAACGCTGGACAAGGACCAGCTGGCTGCCACGCTGATCCGTACCTATCCCGTGAGTACCGCCTATCTGTCGGTCGGCAAGGAGCCAGCGCCGCTGAACTCGCCGCGTGCGCTGGTCGCCTGGCTGCTGCAAAAGCGCGCCACGGAAAAGTCAGGGGGACAGGCCTGCCAGGGCGACAGCTGCAACGTCGACCACATGGCGGCCGATGTGCAATCGCTGCTGGATGGCAAGGATGCCAGTTTCCAGCCGAGTGGCCGCAGCGATGTCATCGCCTTCTTCCGCGACAACAGCCGCGTGGCCTTGCGCTGCACGACGGCCGATGCCACTCCGCGGCTGGCCCATGCAGATGCCGCCTTGCGCATGGGCGTGGCACCGGCTCCTGCATCGACGCCAGCGGCCGCACCTGCCGCGCCGGCCACGGCGCAGGCTCAGGAGGCTCAGCAGGCGGGCTGGATGGACCATGTACGTATTCGCGGCAATCCTGACCAGCTTTCCATCGATCATCGCAACAAGGCGGCTTTTGCCTCGGTCGATCGGGCCAGGGTGTCGCTGGCCAATGACGATGTGGCGCAATCGCGTACCAATGATGTTGTGGTGTTTGCCGGATATTCGCTGGACAAGCGGCCCATGGGCGAGCCGGGCAGCACCTATGAGGCGGTGCCTTATGTGGGCTTCAAGCAGAACCGGGTGACCACCTATGACACGGGCAATCCCGAGATCACCACGACGCGCACCAGCCAGATCGGGATGCTGTCCGCCTTCCACTTCGCGCATGCGGATACGGCCAATACGGAGGATCTGACGGCGCGTCCCGACTACCTTGTCAACAATACCGACGGCAGCCGCCTGCTGACGGTCAACTTCACGCTTACGCCGGTTCGCCCGGGCGTGCTCAACGATTTCCTGCGCTGGAACAACGGGCTGGCGTTCAAGCCGATTCTGATCGGCCAGAGCCGTAACGGTATCTACATCAACCGGGGGGATCCGGATGTCTACGACCAGCACCGGGATTTCATCCGACTGGGGGCGCAGGCGGGGTTCACGCTGTCTTCGACCAATCCGGCCTTGCCGTTTGATTTCACCACGACCTATACCGGATTGAAGGCTTTGCAGGGCAATCGCAGCATTCATTACTGGAAGTCGGTGCTGACTTACAACTTCAACCAGAACGTGGGCCTGAGCCTGGATTATTCGAACGGCTTGCTGCCGGATAGCGGGGATGCGGAACGCAAGTGGGGGTTGGGGGTGTCGAGCAAGTTCTGATGAGTGGACGCAGCGCTGACGGGGTCGGCGGCGCTGTCGCGATGCTTAATCGCATCCTGCGCCAAGCCCGTAGAGCAGCCATTTTCTCTGGTCGAGTCGGAGGCTGCGGCTTTCCACGCAGGCTTCGTCGGCAAAGAACATCACCTCAATTTGCTCATCGGTGACGGTTGTGGTGACTTGCCAGGCTTCACCGGCTTTCATCAGGTGATCGAGCAGCTCGTCGTTTCATCTTGACGCCAGGAATTCACTGAGTACTTCTTTGAGCTCGTCCTTGGATAGATAGCCAGTGCTGAGGATCGTATCGAGATCCTTTCTGGTAAGTGGATGATTCCTGAGAAGTTTCAGCAGCGCTTCGTGACGGAAAGGAGCTGCTTCTAACGGGGCGATCATGGTCGGATCCGGCAGGTTCTCCAGCGGCAGTGGCATGCGGTCGATGTTGACGTAGATCTTGTAGCGGGAAAATCCTTCAGGGAAAGACGTATCGTAATAGAGCGTTGTACCGACTGGCAGCACACCATTTGATGCCTGTTCGGTACTGAGTTGTAAAGGTGTGGTGAGGCGGTGGATTTTTACGGTAGCGGGCTTCCAGATAAGGTAGCCGCAGAACAGCAAACTTGCGGCAGTGGCCCCGCCAAGGAAAGAAAGTATTGTGCTTGGTATTTTCATGATTCGTAAATTTCTGAGCGTGAGCCTTTTGCACCTCGACATCATGAGGGCAGCAGGAGTCAGTGATTGTTAGCCTGACAGCTTTCCGGGGAAAGGCGAGCATGTCTCATCATCAAGCTTCATGTCGTAGATATACCCGACCACCTTTCCTTTGGCCAGGTCCACGACTTCGTCATCGACGATCGCCATTGTCTGATCCTTGCTGAAACGGGCTTCAAAAGGGCCACGCGTGCGCGTGAAATGACCGACCGGCTTGCCCCGCCGGAGATCGATGACATAGATCTTGTTGAATGGCGGGACGCCCATCGGTAGCTTGCGCTGGTCGATTCCCCAGACGATGGCGTGGGTCCGGGCGCAGTTGACGGCCCATTGATTCACCGGAATGTCCAGTTGGACGGCGACAGTGCGTCTGCCCGCTTCAAAAGCGAATTGGTTGCCGACAGCGCGGAAGGAACTGCGATGCACGGGAGTTTCGGCTCCAGCCCGCGCAGGGCAGGCAAAGAGTGCGAGAAGAAAGAGAGCTAGAGAGTAGTTTGACGTCAGCATCAGGCGCATGATCGGAGGTTTTGATTTCAATTGATCCTGCGGTCACGGCGAAGCCATGGCTGCGCAGAATTTAACTTCATGGAACGGGCCGGCGGCATACAGTTACAAGCGCATCCAGAATCATGCACTCTGTACCGACATGTTTGAGGAGCCGATCGCTCCGTGCCATCAAATCGTATTGATGTCTTCATTGTTCAATACGAACTTTTCCTAGCAATTGTTTGAAGCTTTGAAGTTCACCATAGTCCAGACACTGGGCGACGGTGACGCTGATCTTTTCGTGGCCCTTGAATGCAGTGAAGCAACTCATGACATAACCTCTATCGTGCGGAGAAAAATACTCGATATCCTCTCCATTTATTGTCCAACCTCGCTCTGCGAGCGTCCGGATAGCTTTCCGCTTTGATACGGAATCAGGAGAAATAATCACTTCAAGCTTTGTTTGATTAAAAACGGGCCTTCCCGATTTAAAGCGAAATCCTGACTGTTTCAGAAGATGTTGTTTGTCGGTTGATGTCGCGATGATGGCTCTTTCTTTATCAAATTCATTAGCACTCCCAGAGATTGATTCTGGGTGTTCATAAGTGGCATAAGTCACATTGTCTGACTGCGTGCAGTTTGTGAGCGTTATGCTCTTATCCTTTATCTTTACCTGCTGGCATCGTGAGAATGTTTGATTCGACGGCGTGGTTTCGCTTGCGTTTGCCTGGGTGGCAGCAAGGGTCATCAGGATCGCTTGCGCGGTATTGCGGAGTGTCATTCATTTTTCTCCAAATTGATGTGAAGGCTTACTATTTTTCATTGGCATGACGAGGATTCTGTCGGCACGCCACCTTTGGCATCTGGGCGAAAAACTAATCGCAAGCACTACCGATTGCCGTAATCATCCAGCGCCCTTTTTTGCGCACCAACTCTCGGTCAGAAATGCAGGCTTCGTTGGGCATGTAGGTGATACTGACCCGGTTAGCTGAGATTTCTACACTGACATCCCATGCCTCGCCTGCGCTCAATAATCGTTCTGCAAGCGCCGCGTCGGCTTTGACTCTTTGGGTGCGCTCCACGTAGTTTTCATCCATCCATGTGCGGTCTATGAACTTGCTCATATGCCGTAGCAAGTAGTTTTTGCTGGCTTCCGTCTTCTTTGCGCATAGGAGCGTCTCAACTAAATCCGCAGATCCTTCCGGTAGTTCTGCCCGGCTCGGTGCCGATGAATGGCTTGAGATCGAGATCGGTGGAAACCGAAAGGGCATCGATGTCGAACTGGAAGTTGTCATTGACGCTCTCCTGGCCGTGGAAGCACTCCACGACCAGGGATTCAGACAGACCGGCTTCTTGCGCGCTGTCCAGCCTGATCAGGCGCGCGTGTTGCGACAGGCCGGGGCCGAAGAGCGAAGAGGGGAAGCCAGAAAGGAGTGTGGAAGGAAAGCGCGGTGCAACGGGCGCGCTGTGCTGCCTGCCGGGCGGTGCTGCATCTTGGGTCACGGGATAGCCTCATCTTGATGGTCCGCCATTCGCGCTGTACTGCGAATGAACGTGTGTTGGTCTTCAACACCACGCTGGCATCAAGTTGTCCCCGTGCTACCCCCGTATCGACTGCTGCATGGCAGCGGCGCTCAGCATTAAGCCCGCTCATTTTTGTGCCGTGCATTTTGCCAATCCTGGCCTTCACCCTCCATCGAAAAAGTTCGTTAATTCATGACTGAAATATGGGCAAGAAAAATAAAGCTTCATGCCGCAGCATGGCGACATGAAGCTTCAACCAGATTTGCTCTTTACTGGAACGTGCTGGCCATCTTCGCCGGTAGCGGCACATTGAGCCATCTCTGCACGATGGCATTGAGTTCGCCGCTCTTCTTGGCCGCCGTCAGCACCTCGTTGACCTTGCCCAACAAGGCCGTCTCGCCCTTGTTCAAGCCGACGTTGCAGGCCGATTCCTGGATGATGTACTTGAGCACCGGCTTGTTGTTGGGTGCCTTCTCCGCCAGGGCGTAGGCCACGAAGTCACCCGTGCCCACCAGCTGTACCTGGCCCGAGACATAGGCCGAGATCATGGCGTTGTTGTCCTCGTAGCGTTTGATGGTGGCGCTCTTGGGCGCCGTGTCGGTCAGTTGCAAATCCTGGAAGGTACCGCGTGCCACGCCCACGGTCTTGCCGGCCAGGTCCGCAGGGCCGCTCACCGCCACACTGGCCACACCGAACACGCTGTTGTTGTAGGGTGCATAGGGCTGGGAAAAATCGATCACCTTCTCACGCTCGGCATTCTTGCCCAGGGTGGAGATCACCAGGTCGGCCTTGTGGGTCTGCAGGTAGGCGATGCGATTGGCGCTGGCCACCGGAACCAGTTGCACCTTGACGCCCATTTTCTGGGCGATCAGCTTGGCCACATCGATGTCCAGCCCCTGCAATTGCAGGTCCGTATTGACGGAACCGAAAGGCGCAAAGTCCTGCGGTACGCCGATGCGCACCACGCCGGCCTTCTGGATGTCGGCCAGTGCATCGGCCTGTGCCGGCGCGTTGGCCAGCACGCCCAGACTGAGTGCAATCGAAAGGGCCAGCAGGCGGTGTTTGGATGTCATTTTCTTGGTCTCCTCGTATGAATATCAGCGCGCCGATGATACCCCGTATTGGAGGGCGGTTCAGCCGGGCAGCGGCAAGACACAATCCTCGGCCGCCAGGTAGATGCGCTGCCCCGGCAAGGCATCGACACGATAGCCGCCCGTGAACGCGCCAAACGCCGGGAGCATGGCCCAGCGCCCATCCACCACGAAGCAGGGCAGCCGCAAGCTGTCGCCCGCCGAGGACAGGCGATACACCGGATGCACATGGCCGACAATGGCAAAGGCACCCTCAACCGTCTGCGGATGATGGCAAAAGGCCAGCGGGCCGATCCGCCAGGGTTCATCGACCAGCTCCATGCCCAGTGCTTCAGGCGGATCCCCCGCATGATGGTCGTGATTGCCGCGCACCAGCGTGAGCGTCAGTCCCGCGTTGCGCTCACGCCATTGCGCCAGCGCCGCGAGCGTTCCTGCAGCACGGCCCGCGCGAGCATGCAGGAAATCCCCAAGGAACACGATGTGACGCACCGCATGCTGCTGAACCAGCGCATCAATGGCCTCCAGGTTGGCGCGGGTCGTGCCGTGCGGGACGGGAATGCCGCCCGCCCGAAACGCCGCCGCCTTGCCGAAATGCACATCGGCCAGGATCAGCATGCCGCGCTCGCGCCACAGCAGGGCGCGTTCCGGCAACATGGTCAGGATGGCGCCATCGGCGTCGAAGCTGGGGTATTGCATCATGCGGAAGTCCGGGGCTTGGCCATGCGCCGTGCGGCGGGCTGGGGTTGTTCACGAGAGGCGGTCTTGTCGGCGGCACCTTCCAGCTCGCGCAGCATGCGTGCGACGCGGTCCGCCAGTTTCTCGGTCGAGAGTTTCTCTCGGAAGCGTTCCACCATCAGCGGCAGCGCAAACGGGGTAGGGCGCTCCAGTTGCACCAGCGTCATGGCGCGCGCCCGCAGCTCGGCGAGGGTGCTGCGCAGGCGCTCCAGTTCCAGCTCCTGTTCCATTACCTCGCGCTGGGCCTGGGTGAGCAGCAGATTGCCGGCATCATGCTTGCGGAAGACCTCGAAGAACAGCGCCGACGACGCCTGCAACTGGCGCGCGTTCTTGTGCTGGCCCGGATAGCCTTGGCTGACCAGTCCGGCAATGCGGGCGATCTCGCGGAAGCGCCGTTGCGACAATTCCGTCGCGTTCAGGCTGGCGAGTACGTCCTCCAGCAAATGCTCTTCGCTGAAAAGGTCCTGCGCCTGTTGCGGGGCCAGGCGGGCCATCTCCACCTGGTCTGCCGCCAGCAATTCGAAACCATAGTCGTTCACGGCAATGGAGAAGGTGGCTGCGCGCGTGCTGGCAAGTCGCCAGGCCAGTAGCGAGGCCAGCCCCATGTGGACCAGACGCCCGGCAAAGGGATAGAAGAACAGGTGATGCCCTTCGCGGCTTTTGAGGGCTTCCACCACCAGCCGCTTACCCGTCGGCAGCGCCGACCAGGCATGCTGCAAGGCCAGCAGCGGCTGCACGGCCTGCATCTCGGGGCCGTCGAAGTGCTGTTGCTCGGCTTGTTGCAAACGATCCAGGACGGCATGCGCCAGTGTCGAGGACAAGGGCATGCGCCCGCCTTGCCAGCGAGGAACCGCGCCACTGCCGGCGGTGCTGCGGCGGACCCAGGCCGTCATCTCATGCACCCGGACAAATTCCAGCACCCGCCCCCCGAAGAGAAAACGGTCACCCGGACGCAGGCGCGCGATGAAACCTTCTTCGATGGTGCCGATGCGTCCGCCCTTCATGTACTGCACATGCAGGCTGGCATCGGCCACGATGGTGCCGATGTTCATGCGATGCCGGCGCGCGATGGCCGGCACATCCACACGGTAGACGCCATCCTCGCCCTGGCACACCCGGTGATATTCGGGATAGGCGGTCAGGCTCTGGCCCCCGCGCACCACGAAATCCAGCGCCCACTGCCACTGGTCCTCACGCAGATCGCGATAGGACCACGCTTGCCGTACTTCCTCTAGCAGCGCATCGGCCTGGAAGCCGCCGCCCAGCGCGATGGTGACCAGATGCTGCACCAGCACGTCCAGTGGCGTTTCCGGTACCGGACGCTGTTCCACACGACCCGCTGCGATCGCATCCTGGGCCGCGATGGCTTCCACCAGTTCCAGGCTGTTGGTCGGCACCAGCGTGGCGCGCGAACTGCGACCCGGAGAGTGGCCGGAACGTCCGGCACGTTGCAGCAAGCGGGCCACGCCACGCGGACTGCCGATCTGCAATACCCGCTCTACCGGCGTGAAATCCACTCCCAGGTCCAGGCTGGAGGTGCAGACCACGGCCTTGAGCCGGCCATCGCGCAGGCCGTGTTCGACCCAGTCCCGCACTTCGCGGTCCAGCGAGCCATGGTGCAAGGCGATGATGCCAGCCCAGTCAGGCCGGGCGTCCAACAAATTCTGGTACCAAAGTTCAGCCTGGGACCGGGTATTGGTGAAGACCAGCGTACTGCCACTGGCCTCGATCTCCTGCACCACGGCCGGCAGCATCTGCATGCCCAGGTGGCCGGCCCAGGCGAAGCGTGCCGGTTGCGGCGGCAGAAGGGTGTCGATGACGATGCGCTTGCGCTGTTCGCCGCGTACCAGTACGCCTTGTTCGGCAGCTGCCGGACCCAGCAGGGCTTGCAGCGATTGCTCAAGATTGCCGAGCGTCGCCGACAGCCCCCAGACCACCATTCCGGGCCGCCAGCGCCGCAGTCGCGCCAGCGCCAATTGCACCTGCACGCCGCGCTTGTTGCCCATCAGCTCATGCCATTCATCGACGATGACGGCATCGAGCCTGGCAAAGCGCTGCCGGGCATCGGCTTGCGAAAGCAGCAGGGACAGGCTTTCAGGGGTGGTCACCAGCGCCTGCGGCAGGGATTTCATCTGGCGCGCACGTTCGCCGGAGGCGGTATCGCCGGTCCGCATGCCCGCCTGCCAGTGCGGCAGCAGATCGGCCAGCGGCGCTTGCAGGGCGCGCAGGGTGTCGGCCGCCAGGGCGCGCATCGGTGTAATCCACAAGACCCGCAAGCCAGGCGCGTTGGCGGGCAGGTCAGGCATGCCGAACCTCGGCTCGGCATGGAGCAGGGCTCCGAACCAGACGGCATAGGTCTTGCCCGACCCCGTGCCGGAATGCAGCAAGCCGCTTTGGCCGCTGGCAGCGGCCTGCCAGACGGCGCGCTGGAAATCGAAGACTTCCCAGCCGCGCTGGCTGAACCATTGTTCTGCGCGTTTCAGTGCGGGCGCACGGGAGTTAGTCGTCTTGCGAGGCACGATGCAGTTCTTTCTGTTTTTCTTCAGGCGGCACGCTGGCCGACGGCCCCAGCAGCGCCCGCAGGCTGGCCAGGGTATCGGCCTGCTCGATGGTCTTCTCCAGACGCTGGCGCAGAATGCGCGGGAAGCGCACGGCGATGCCTGCCTTGTGGCGCGAGGACAGCGCAATTCCCTCGAAGCCGATCTCGAACACCATGCTCGGCTTGACGCTGCGGACGGGGCCGAATTTCTCGATGGTCGTCTTGCGGATGGCCTGGTCCACCACGGCAATTTCGGCATCGGTGAGGCCGGAATACGCCTTGGCGAAAGGTACGAGCTTGCGTTCGCCCTGGTCATCCGGTGCATCCCAGACCGCGAAGGTGTAATCGGTGTAGAGCGAGGCGCGCCGGCCATGGCCGGCCTGGGCGTAGATCAGCACGGCATCGATGGAATAAGGATCGACCTTCCACTTCCACCAGGTGCCGACATTGCGCGTGCGGCCGATGCCGTAATGGGCTTCCCGTTGCTTGAGCATCATGCCTTCCACACCGCGTTCGCGCGAGGTGCTGCGCAATTGCGCCAGCGCCTCCCAGTCGCCCGAGGCGATTTGCGGTGCCAGCATCAGCGCCGGGCTTGCATGGGCCTGCACCAGCGTTTCAAGCCGGCTGCGGCGTTCGTGCTGGGGCAGGCTGCGCAGGTCTTGCCCATCCTGCTCCAGCAGGTCGTAGGCAATCAAACCCGCCGGAAGGTCCGCCAGCAGTCGGGCGGTCAGGTTCTTGCGGCCGATGCGTTTCTGCAGGTCGGCGAAGGGGGCCACACGATCGGCCTGGGGGCCGGAATCGGGCAGGCGGATCACGATCTCGCCATCGATCACGGTGCCGTCCGGGAGGGCCAAAGCGGCCAGTTCGGGGAAGCGATCCGTGATCAATTCTTCACCGCGCGACCACAGCCAGTTGCTTCCCTGACGCCGCACCAGCTGGGCGCGGATGCCGTCGTATTTCCATTCGACTTGCCAGTCCGAGAGCGGACCCAGGGTGTCCGGTGTCTCCAACAGGGGATGCGCCAAAAAGAAAGGATAGGGCTGGCCGCCCTGCAACTGCGCATCCTGGCCGTCCGCCGGCGCGATGAGCGCGGCGAAACGGCGGGCGTCCGGACGGGCGCGGCCATCGGTCCAACCAACCATGCGTTGCGCCACCAGTTTGGGATCGAGTTGCGCGACGCTGGCCAGTGCACGCGTGACCAGCAGCCGCGACACGCCCACGCGGAAACCACCGCCGATCAGTTTGGCGAGCAGGAAGCGTCCCTGCCAGTCCAGTTCATCCCAGGCAGCAAACAAGGCGGTGCGGATCACGGCAGGATCGGCCCCGCGCAAGGGCGCGATGCGCTCTTCCATCCAGCGCGCCAGGCCCAGGTCGCTTGACCCCTTGGACGGCGGCAGGACGTGGGCGATGGTCTCGGCCAGGTCGCCGACGCTGTGATAGCACTCCTCGAACAGCCATTCATCGATCTGCGCGAATTCCATGGCGCATTGCTTGAGCAAGCCCGTCGGGACGGCCTGGCGCGGCTTGCCGCCTGCCAGGAAATACACCGCCCAGGCTGCATCGGCGGCATCGGCGCGGCCGAAGTAATCCTGCAGGGCCGCCAGCTTGC
Organism: Herbaspirillum sp. Her4; assembly: GCF_057961335.1. Lineage (NCBI taxonomy): Bacteria > Pseudomonadati > Pseudomonadota > Betaproteobacteria > Burkholderiales > Oxalobacteraceae > Herbaspirillum > Herbaspirillum sp. Her4. The sequence goes on from NZ_CM176330.1 coordinate 3,691,394, forward strand.
GGGTAGTGGAGGTGGTGGCGTCCAGTTCGGCATACAGCCGTGAAAATTCACGCATGGCCGCCTTCCTGCGCCGTCACGGCGGCGGCGGGGCTGGGGTTCTCGTCAGTTTCTTCATCTCCGTATTCAGTCGCGAAGGCCCCGGCATCCAGGCCGTTCTGACGCAGCCAGCGCACCATGGTGGCGACCTGGCCGTGGGTGACGATGACGCGTTCAGCACCGGTGGCGTGGATGGCTTCGTGCAGGGCCGGCCAGTCCGCATGGTCGGAGAGGATGAACCCGCGATCCACGCCACGCCGGCGGCGCGTGCCGCGCAAGCGCATCCAGCCGCTGGCGAAGGCATCGCTGTAGTCGCCGAAGCGGCGTATCCAGGGCGACCCGGCCGCCGATGGCGGGGCAATCACCAGACTGCCCGCGTAGGCGGCCGCCTTGCCGCGCTTGCTGGCTTCCGCTTCGCCGACCGTCAGGGTCTCCGGCAGGGCGATCCCGGCCTCGCGGTAGAGGCGATTGAGCGGCTCTACCGCGCCATGGCACACGATGGGGCCGATGCTGGCATCGATGCCGTGCAGGATGCGCTGCGCCTTGCCGAAGGAATAGCAGAACAAGACGCTGGCACGCCCTTCGGCGGCATTGCTGCGCCACCATTGGTTGATTTCCTCGAAAATTTCCCGCTGTGGTTGCCAGCGGTAGATCGGCATGCCGAATGTGGATTCGGTAATGAAGGCGTCGCAGCGTACCGGCTCGAAGGGGGCGCAGGTGCCATCCGCTTCCAGCTTGTAGTCACCGGAGGCTACCCAGATGCGGCCTTCATGTTCCATGCGCAGTTGCGCCGAGCCCAGCACGTGGCCGGCCGGGTGCAACGACAGGCGCACGCCATTGTGGGTGATGGTTTCGCCATAGGGCAGGGGCTGCAGGTTGATCTCTGCGCCCAGCCGCGCACGCAGGATGCCGGCCCCCGGCGCTGCTGCCAGATAGTGGCCATGCCCCACGCGCGCGTGGTCGGCGTGGGCATGCGTAATCACCGCGCGCGCCACCGGTCGCCAGGGATCGATGTAGAAATCGCCGGGCACGCAATACAGGCCCTCCTTGCGTACCACGACCATGTCTTCCTTGCCTGCCATTGCTGATGTGTCCTCGCTCTGCCTTGTCGAAATCGTGCGGCTCCGTTGTGCCGTGTCCGGCGGGCTTTGTCCATGCCTGCCGCGTCCTTGTCCCGGCTTTGCCGCGAGTTATATGAAAATTCAGGCAAATTTGCCGCTACTTGTCCCGCTCGGTCAGCTTAACGGCAAGCCGGTCCGGAAGCTGTCAGCGCCTGTCTTGCCTTTCTGTCAGCGGGAAGGTCGCACGCATGCATGAAACTTGATTTCAGTTTGCAATGATGCAACGCACAACGGCTATTATTTGGGTATGCTTGTCGTCAATTCCAATTGGCTTTGCGCCAAGCATCGAACTCAAAAGAATCACACCAATCCTCATGTCTCATTACGTCGATCCCAAGGTTTTCCGTGAACTGCAAGACTCCGAAGTCTTGCCTGCGCCTTCCGGCGTGCGTCTGAAGATCATGCAGATGTGCCAGCAGGAAGACATCGCGCTGCCGGATCTGGTGGCGCAGGTGCAGGGTGACCCGGTACTGGCCGGCCGCCTGATCCAGATTGCCAACATCCCCAACATCAACAAGGGGCGCATGGTTGCAGCCGTCAATGTCGAGCTGTTGCTGATGGTGGGGCTGCACGCGGTACGCCAGATGGCGCTGGCGATTTCGCTGACGGAATCGGCTCGGCGCGGCGATTGCAAGGAATTCGATTACGACCTGTTCTGGAGCCGTTCCACGGCCATGGCCTGCGCCGGCCAGGCGTTGGGCGACCTGCTGCAGGTGGCTCCCCCGGCAGAAATGTTCACCATCGGCCTGCTGGCCGATATCGGCCGCCTGGGTCTGGCCTCGGCCCGTCCCAAGCGGTATGGCGAACTGCTGGCTAGCGGCGTGCAGGGCAGCCATTTGCGCCAGGAAGAAAAGGCGTTGTTCGGATTCAATCACCTGGAGCTGGCCGCCGCGATGATGCAGGACTGGCATTTCCCCAAGCTCTTCTGTGAAACGGTGCTGTATCACCACGACGCCGACAATACCGGCATGGACGAGGAAGACCGCCAGCAGCGTCTGATTCGCTTGCTGGAACTGGCGGCCTGCGTGGCGGACGTCTGCGTGGCCAGCGATGCCGCACGGCCAGCTTTGCTGCCGCGCCTGCTGGCGCTGGGTGAGCGCTTCGAGTTGCCGCTCTCCAGCCTGGAGTACCTGTGCGGCCGCGTTTCATGGGACTGGAGTGACTGGGGGGCCTTGCTCAAGGTGCCGACCCGGGTGCTGCGCGAGATCGGGACCGAACTGGCTGCCGCCGCGGAAAAGCCGGAGTGACGGATCTGCAAGAATCGTCAGATTTAGTCATGAAAAATCGAAGTTTTTTGTTGCTGATTTGTCAGTCGCCGATGGTACTATCCCCCTCGCTCTGGAAGTGAAGCGCCTCTGTTGACCGTCAGGATCGCTGCAGGAACCGCCTGCAGCCGTCATTCCCCGTCATCATCAGACCCTGCCAAAACTTCGCTTCCAGCCGCATGCAAGGCTCGATGAACCCAGCCAGATTGATGTTCCTTCCGTAAAAGCCACGGCATTTACCGCAGCCACCAACGAGGACATATTCATCAATAAGGCCTTGCCTGCGCCTCTCCTGTCCGGAATGCCTGGCAAATTCCTTTGCTAATGTGTCCCGGCATGGCAGCGGCGCGATTTCCCTTCGGTTCGCTCCGACCACTTTGCTGTACCCGTCGCCTGCGGCGTGCTCCGTCACGTCCGTGGCAGGCACGGGTGTGTCAGTGTGGCCACGCGAATGCCGTACCGATCAAAACAAAGTACACAAAGTACAAGAAAGTGGGGTCTTTCATGAAAAACAACACCATCCGTCTGTCCTGCCTGACCGCACTGCTGCTGGCAGCCAGCCATCCCGCCTTCGCGGCCCATCCGCTGAACACCGACGATGCGGGCGTACAGGGGGCCGGCGGCATCCAGCTCGAAATGAATACCGACTGGAGCAAGCAGAGTGGCGATGCCGGCCACGTCGGGGCATTTACGTTCACCTATGGTGTCACCGACAAGCTCGACCTGTTCTTCAACCTGCCACAGACCTTTCAGTCGCCTAACGGTACGGGGGTGGGCGATGTCTCTGTAGGAGCCAAATGGCGCTATTACGAGGCGGACGGCCTGGCCCTGGCGCTCAAGCCGGAATTGTTCATGCCCAGCGGCGAGGAAAGCAAGGGGCTGGGAAGCGGCCGCAACGGCATGGGCCTGACCGGCATCGCTTCCTACGAGACCGGCCCCTGGACCCTGCACGGCAACCTGGGCCTGCGCTACAGCCCGTACAAGCTGGAGACTGACCAGGAAACGAAGCGCAAGACCATCTGGCGCGCCTCGGTGGCGGTCTGGTATGGGCTGAACGAACAATGGCGTCTGGTGGCCGATACCGGCGTGGCACAGAATCAGGACGCGTCCAGCCGGAAATTGCCCTCGTATGCCCTGGTGGGGGCCATCTGGTCGCCCAACAAGACGGTGGACATCGATGCTGGTGCCAAATTCGGCCTGAACAAGGCCGAGGTGACGCGCCAGCTCGGTGTCGGGGTGACCTTGCACTTCTGATGAGGTAGTGAGCAGGCAGCTCACAGATCTTCTTCTCTGTGCGCTGCAACATGCAATGCGCTGGAAAGCCGCGCCAAATCTGCTATCGTTGACCTTGGCGCTAGGCCACGACTAAGGAGACGACATATGGATCTGGTGGAAAAATTCGATGCCAAGGGCAAGACCGGCGCACCTTACCACGTAGAGGTGTACCAGACGCAGCAGGACGAGGCCGATGAAGCGGCCCGGGCCTTCAGCCGCAGCTACAAGCTGGCTGATGGTCGCGCGCTGGATCCCCTGACCAACGAGAAATTCAGGATCGTCCAGACCGGGGAGAAAATCTACCGCGTCTGAGTCCACCCTGGACCCGCAAGCCGATCAAGCCGGCACCGCAAGGTGGCCGGCTTTTTCATGTCTGCAGCCACTGGCCGCAGCCTCGCCTCAGAACGCATCCCCCGGCACCCGCACCCACCCCTCCATCAACACCCGCGCGCTGCGGCTCATGATGGCCTTGGTGACGACCCACTGGCCGTCTTCCAGCTTCGCTTCCGCACCGACACGCAAGGTCCCGGACGGATGGCCGAAGCGTACGCTGGTGCGTTCACCGCCGCCGGCCGCCAGGTTCACGAGCGTTCCGGGAATGGCGGCTGCCGTGCCGATGGCCACGGCAGCCGTGCCCATCATGGCGTGGTGCAGCTTGCCCATGGACATGGCACGCACCAGCACGTCGGTATCCTGTACCGTGACGGTCTTGCCGCTCGAAGAGACATATTCCTTGGGCGGCGCAACAAACGCGACCTTGGGCGTGTGCTGCCGGGTCGCGGCTTCTTCCACCTTGCTGATCAATCCCATGCGGATCGCTCCATGGGCGCGGATGGTCTCGAAGCGGGCCAGCGCGGCGGGATCGCTGTTGATGGCGTCCTGCAGTTCGGTGCCGGTATAGCCGATCTCGTCGGCATTGAGGAAGATGGTCGGGATGCCCGCATTGATCATGGTGGCCTGGAAGCTGCCGACGCCGGGCACTTCCAGCGTATCGACCACGTTTCCGGTGGGGAACATGGCACCCCCTGCGCCTTCTTCCTCGGCCGCCGGGTCCATGAATTCCAGCTGGACTTCCGCGGCGGGGAAGGTCACGCCATCCAGTTCGAAGTCGCCGGTTTCCTGCACCTGTCCGCCGCGAATGGGCACGTGGGCCACAATGGTCTTGCCGATGTTGGCCTGCCAGATGGTGATGACGGCCACGCCGTCCTGCGGCAACTTGGACGGGTCCACCAGCCCGGCGGAAATCGCGAAAGGACCGACCGCTGCGGACAGGTTGCCGCAATTGCCGCTCCAGTCGACGAAATCCTTGTCGATGGAGACCTGGCCGAACAGGTAGTCGACATCATGGCCCGGCCGCTCGCTGCGTGAAATGATCACTGTCTTGCTGGTGCTGGAAGTCGCACCGCCCATGCCGTCGATCTGCTTGCCATAGGGATCGGGACTGCCAATCACCCGCTGCAGCAGCTTGTCGCGTGCACGGCCCGGGACGCGGGCGGCCTCGGGCAGGTCGTCCAGCTTGAAGAATACGCCTTTGCTGGTGCCACCCCGCAGGTAGGTGGCGGCAATGCGGATCTGGGGGACTTGGCTCATGCTTGTTCCTTGGTGTTCTGGCCGGCGTTGGCGGAGGCTTCCAGGAAATCCTGGGCGAAGCGTTGCAGCACGCCGCCGGCTTCGTAGATCGACACTTCTTCGGCGGTATCGAGGCGGCAGGTCACCGGCACTTCCACACGCTCGCCATTCTTGCGTTGGATCACCAGCGTCAGGTCGGCGCGCGGACGGCGCTGGCCGATGACGTCATAGGTTTCGGTACCGTCGATGGCGTAGGTATTGCGGTTTTCGCCGGCCTTGAATTCCAGCGGCAGCACGCCCATGCCGATCAGGTTGGTACGGTGGATGCGTTCGAAGCCTTCGGCCACGATGGCTTCCACACCCGCCAGGCGCACGCCCTTGGCGGCCCAGTCGCGCGAGGAACCCTGGCCGTAATCAGCCCCGGCAATGATGATCAGCGGCTGCTTGCGTTCCATGTAGGTTTCGATGGTTTCCCACATGCGCATGACTTTGCCTTCCGGTTCCAGGCGCGCCAGTGAACCTTGTTGCACGCTGCCATCGGCCTTCCTGACCATTTCGTTGAACAGCTTGGGATTGGCAAAGGTGGCGCGCTGCGCGGTCAGGTGGTCGCCCCGATGGGTGGCGTAGGAATTGAAGTCTTCTTCCGGCAAGCCCATCTTGGCCAGGTATTCGCCGGCCGCGCTGTCGAGCAGGATGGCGTTGGAGGGCGAGAGGTGGTCGGTGGTGATGTTGTCGCCCAGCACGGCCAGCGGACGCATGCCCGAGAGCGTGCGCTCACCGGCCAGCGCACCTTCCCAGTAGGGCGGACGGCGGATGTAGGTGCTTTGGGGACGCCAGTCGTACAGCGGGCTGACCGATTGGCTGCGGTCCACGCGGGCGGAGAACATCGGGGTGTAGACATTGCGGAATTGCTGGGGCTTGACTGCGGTAGCCACCACGGCATCGATTTCCTCGTCGCTGGGCCAGATGTCCTTGAGACGGATTTCCTTCCCTTCGGCGGTCACGCCCAGCACGTCCTGTTCGATGTCGAAACGGATGGTGCCGGCAATGGCATAGGCCACCACCAGCGGCGGCGAGGCCAGGAAAGCCTGCTTTGCGTACGGATGGATGCGGCCATCGAAGTTGCGGTTGCCGGACAGTACGGCAGTGCTGTACAGGTCGCGGTCGATGATCTCCTGCTGAATCTTCGGGTCAAGCGCGCCGGACATGCCGTTGCACGTCGTGCAGGCAAAGGCGACGATGCCGAAGCCCAGCTTTTCCAGGTCAGCGGTCAGGCCCGCTTCTTCCAGATACAGTTCCACCGCCTTGGAGCCGGGGGCCAGCGAGCTCTTGACCCACGGCTTGCGGGTCAGGCCCAGGCGATTGGCATTGCGTGCCAGCAGGGCAGCTGCGATCACGTTGCGCGGGTTGCTGGTGTTGGTGCAACTGGTGATGGCGGCGATGATGACGGCGCCATCGGGCATCTTGCCTGGCTCGTTCTCCACCTTGCCGGCGATGCCTTGGGCGGCCAGTTCGGAGACCGGCAGGCGCTTGTGCGGATTGCTGGGACCGGCCAGGGTACGGACCACGGTGGAGAGGTCGAAGCGCAGCACGCGCTCGTATTCGGCCTTGCTGAGGCTATCGGACCACAGGCCGGCCTCCTTGGCATAGGTTTCTACCAGCTTGACCTGTTCATCTTCGCGACCGGTCAGCTTCAGGTAGTCGATGGTCTGCTGATCGATGGAGAACATGGCGGCCGTCGCGCCATACTCCGGGGCCATGTTGGAGATGGTGGCGCGATCCCCCAGCATCAGGCTGGCCGCGCCATCGCCATAAAATTCCAGATAGGCCCCCACCACCTTCTGCTTGCGCAGGAATTCGGTCAGCGAGAGCACGATGTCGGTGGCCGTGATGCCGGGCTGGCGGCGGCCGCTCAGTTCCACGCCGATGATGTCGGGCAGGCGCATCCAGGAGGCGCGGCCGAGCATGACGTTTTCCGCTTCGAGGCCACCCACGCCGATGGCGATCACGCCCAGCGCGTCCACGTGCGGGGTGTGGCTGTCGGTGCCGACCAGGGTGTCGGGGAAGGCCACGCCATCCTTGGCGTGGATCACCGGCGACATCTTCTCCAGGTTGATCTGGTGCATGATGCCGTTACCGGGCGGGATCACGTCCACGTTTTCGAACGCCAGCTTGGTCCAGTCGATGAAGTGGAAGCGGTCTTCATTGCGGCGGTCTTCGATGGCGCGATTCTTTTCGAAGGCCTGCGGATCGTCGCCGCCACATTCCACCGCCAGCGAGTGGTCCACGATCAGTTGCACCGGTACCACCGGGTTGACCTTGGCCGGGTCGCCGCCCATGTCGGCAATTGCGTCGCGCAAGCCGGCCAGATCCACCAGCGCGGTCTGGCCCAGGATGTCGTGGCACACCACGCGCGCCGGGAACCACGGGAAGTCCAGTTCACGCTTGCGTTCGATCAGCTGGCGCAGTGAATCCGTCAGGGTCGCCGGATCACAGCGGCGCACCAGGTTTTCTGCCAGCACACGGGAAGTGTAGGGCAGGGTTTCCCATGCGCCAGGATGGATCGCTTCCACGGCGGCGCGGGCATCGAAATAATCCAGTCGGGTGCCGGGCAGTTGCTTGCGGTATTGGGTATTCATGGCGGTTGGCTCGTGTCTCGTTGATGGAATGGTTGTTGTGTGGAGGAATGCGTTCAGGCCTGATCGCGCTGCTGCCCGGTACTGCCGGGCCCGGTCTGGGCGATCTGGTGTTCGATGTTGCGGCGGGAGGCCCCGATGTGACGTCGCATCAGCAGGTCGGCCAGTTCGCCGTCGCCATCGGCCAGGGCATCGAGGATGCGGTGGTGTTCGGCAAAGGCCTGGCGTGGCCGGTTGGGAGCGGCCGAATACTGGATGCGATACATGCGCGCCAGCTGGTACAACTCGCCGCAGAGAATGCGCGTGAGGATCTGGTTGCCGCTGGCCTGGATGATCTTGTAATGGAAGTCGTAGTCGCCTTCTTGCTGGTAGTAGCCACGTCCAGCCTGGAAGGCTTCATCCTTCTCGTGGGTTTCCAGCACCCGGCGCAGTTCGTCCAGCTCGGCGCGGCTCATGCGCTGCGCCGCCAGGCGGCAAGCCATGCCTTCCAGCGATTCGCGGATCTGGAACAGTTCCACCAGGCCCTCGAGGGTCAGTGACACCACGCGCGCACCCACGTGGGGCACGCGCACCAGCAGGTTCTGTCCTTCCAGACGGTGGATGGCTTCGCGCAGCGGGCCGCGGCTGATGCCGTAGGTGCGGGCCAGTTCCGGTTCGGAAATCTTGCTGCCGGGCGCGATCTCGCCCTGCACGATGGCGCTCTGGATTTTGCGAAAAACGTGTTCGGAGAGGGTTTCTCCGTCACGTTCGGCACCAGGCAGTGCAATCAGCTCGCTCATGGGTTTTTCGCCGTGTCGACAATATTTTCAAAATGGTGCCTTTAATCATAGCACTTTGCCCTAAAAAGGGAAGAAGTGTCGACACCGAAACAATTTCGGCACTACCCAGTAAAAAAATAGCATGAGGCAATTTTCGTTACAGGTGAGAAAATTCAGCCGCCCGCTGGGAATATATGAAAAAGTAGCTCAAAATTTTTCTATTTATTTCCTCATATACGGGAATCGTTCGCCCAAAGTGAGAATTTAACCTTATATTGCCGCCATGGACTCACCACAAACCTCTACCATCGTTGACCGCGTTCTCCACGTACTCGCCGGCGTGGCCCGTGCCGGCAAGCCCGTCAGTGCCAAGCAGATTGCTGCGATGGTGCAACAACCGGTCAGTACCGTTTATCGCCACCTGGCATCCCTCAAGAAATGGGGACTGTTGCAGGAACACATGAATTCCGGCACCTTCGAGCCGGGGCCGACCGGGGTACAGCTGGCGTGGGGGTTCGACCAGAACTCCAACCTCATCAGCCAGAGCCGCGAGGAAATCATTTCGCTGGTCCAGCGCAGCGGGGAGAGCGTGGGCCTGCTGGTGCCGATCAACGGCCAGATGGTGTGCATCGCCATGGAAGAAAGCGACCAGCCACTGCGCTGCTCCTTCACCAAGGGCCGGGCACATCCCTTGCTTAAGGGAGCATCGGCCAAGAGCCTGCTGGCCTTCATGCCACGCAAGCTGCAACAAAAACTGGTGGCCGACCAGCTGGGCGACAAGCCCGAGGAAGCCGCCGCGCTGGAAGCACAGCTCGATGAGATCCGCCGTCGCGGCTATTCCATCAGCGAGAGTGAAGTGGACCTGGGCGTGTGGGGCGTCTCGGTACCCATCATGACTTCCAATGGCCGCCTGGAAGGCACCATCACCCTGATGGCGCCGGCCCTGCGCGTGGGTAACCGCGAACAGGAGCTGGTCCGCATGACGGTGGAGTCCGCCCAGCGCATATGTAATCGTTTTTAAGCCAGTCAGGCTGCGCCGTCCGGAGAGACGGTGCTGGCTGGACGCGGGAGGGCCCCATCCGGGCCCAGGGATGAATAATCCATTACGCCGGTACCCCGGCGTCCAGTCCATGTCGTCGTTTCTACCGAGGAACTCATGATGAAGCTTTCCCGCCTGCTGTGCGCCGTCTCGGCCAGCCTGTTTCTGCTGGTGGCGGCCGCGCCTGCCGCCCGTGCCGCCGACAACGTGATCCGTGTCGGTACCGATGCCACCTTCCCGCCGATGGAATTCGTCAAGGATGGCAAACGTACCGGTTTCGATATCGAATTGATGGAAGCCCTGGCCAAAACCATGGGCAAGAAGATCCAGTGGATCGACATCGACTTCAAGGGCCTGATTCCCGGCCTCATTTCCAACCGCTTCGACATCGCTGCCTCGGCCATCTACATGACCGACGAGCGCCGCAAGGTGGTTACCTTCAGCGATCCCTACTATCGGGGTGGTCTGGCCGTGCTGGTGCGGCGTGACGACACCAGCATCAAGGTGCCGGAAGACCTGAACAAGGGAAAGCGCGTCTCGGTTCAGGTCGGCACCAAATCGGTGAGCTATCTGCGTGACAACTTCCCCGGCGTGGAACGCGTGGAAGTGGAAAAGAACCAGGCCATGTTCGACCTGCTGGCCACCGGCCGCGTCAATGCGGTGGTGACCGGCCGTCCGGCCGCCGTCGAATATGCCCGCACCCAGCCGCTGGTACGTGTGCTGGACAAGGGATTGACCACCGAACTGTATGGTTTTGCCCTGCGCAAGAACGATACCGCGCTGGTCGAGCATCTCAACAAGGCCCTGCAGACCTTGCGCATGAACGGCACCTACGATGCGCTGACCGAAAAGTGGTTTGCCAGGAAGGACTGAGATCCTGCGCACCTGGCCTGGCGTTGTCGCCGGGCTCCTCCATTCCTCTCTGCATGGCCGACCCGGTCCGCCAGCCGTGACCGGGCAAGCGACTCCTTTTGCCGGAGCACTTCATGAAACTGGACTTTTCGGGCGTCTGGGACAGTTGGCCCTCGCTCCTCCACGGCACCATGGTGACCGTGGAAATCACCGCCGCCTCGCTGGTGCTGGGGTGCGTGCTGGGCCTGCTGACCGGCCTGGGGCGGCTCAATCCGCAGCGCCGGCTGTTGTATGGTCTGTGTACTTTCTATCTCACGCTGGTACGCGGCACCCCCTTGCTGGTGCAGCTGTTCCTGTGGTTCTTCGGGTTGCCGCATGTGGGCGTGATCCTGCCGGCGTATGTGTGCGGCATCCTCGGGCTCGGCATCTACAGCGCTGCCTATATTTCGGAAATCGTGCGTGGTTCGATCCAGTCCATCGAACGCGGCCAGATGGAAGCGGCACGCTCGCTGGGCTTGCCTTATCGGATGGCGATGCGCCGCGTGATCCTGCCGCAGGCCTTCGTGCGCATGATTCCGCCGCTGGGCAATGAATTCATCGCGCTGATCAAGAACTCGGCACTGGTGTCGCTGCTGACCATTGCCGACCTGATGCATGAGGGCGAGAAGATCATCAGCATTACTTACCGCTCGCTGGAAACCTATCTGGTCATTGCCCTGATCTATCTCGTGCTGACCAGCGTGACCACGCTGGCGCTGCGCCGGATCGAGAAGGTCCTGCGCTCCGAAGGGAGGGTGTGATGGAACACAGCGTGGTCGATATCAAAGGCTTGCGCAAATCCTTCGGCAGCCATCTCGTGCTCAAGGACATCGATTTTTCGGTCGCCCCAAGTCAGGTGGTCGTCATCATCGGCCCCAGCGGCAGTGGCAAGAGCACCTTGCTGCGCTGCCTGAACGGGCTGGAGACCGCCGAGGGCGGCACCGTGGTGGTCGGCGGCCATACGGTGGTCGAGGGCGGGCGCATGATGCCCGAAGCCATGCTCGATGCGCTGCGCGCCGAGGTGGGCATGGTATTCCAGTCCTTCAACCTGTTCCCGCACCTGAACGTGCTGGACAACATCACCCTGGCACCGACCTGCCTGCGCGGCGTGCCGCGCAAGGCGGCGCAGGAGCAGGGGCTGCGGCTGCTCAGGAAGGTCGGGCTGGAACACAAGGCGAAGGAATATCCCGGCACCTTGTCCGGCGGCCAGAAGCAGCGCGTGGCTATCGCCCGTGCGCTGGCCATGGAACCGAAGGTGATGCTCTTCGACGAGCCCACCTCGGCGCTGGATCCGGAGTTGGTCGGTGAAGTACTGCAGGTGATGCAGGACCTGGCCAGCGACGGCATGACCATGCTCATCGTCACGCACGAGATGGGATTTGCGCGCGAGGTGGCCGATGTGGTGGTGGTGATGGATCACGGGAGCATCGTCGAGTCCGGTCCGCCCTCCGAGATATTTACTTCACCGCGCGAGGCACGTACCCGCAGTTTCTTGCAAACCATGCTGGCCCGCGAGGTGGGTCATGCCGGGTAAAGCCCATGCGGTGGCGGGTTCCGGAGTGCCGCAGCACGGTGCGATAGCGTTCGTCGGCGAGCTGGCCAGCGTGGCGGCCGTCCCTTGGAAGAACGAGGGCGGGCAGACCCGTGAACTGTGCGTGGAGCCGCCGGAGGCCGACTTCGCCAGTTTTATCTGGCGGGCCAGCGTGGCCGACGTCGGTAGCGATGCAGATTTTTCCACCTTCGAGGGTATCGATCGCACCATCGTCCTGCTTGAAGGCGGCGGTTTCACGCTGCACAGCGAGGGACGGCAGGTCCACGATCTGGCGCACTGCTTTGCGCCGTACGACTTCCCCGGTGAGCAATCGATCCAGGTGCGGATGCATGGTGCGCCCACGCTGGACTTCAACCTGATGGTGCGGCGTGAAGTCGCCGAGGGCAGGGTAGTGATGCTGGACGAGCGCAATTCGCGTTGCCTGCCCAGCCACAGCGCTTTGTTGTACATGGCAAGAGGCGCAGCCTGCCTTTCCGATGAAGACGGTCTGCAACAGGCCTTGCGCGCCGGCCAGTTCGCGCGGCTGCAACCAGGGCACAGAGCGCGCATGCCCGATCTGCTGTGTGCGCCGGGGGCGGTGGTGCTGCTGGTCTGCATCGTCCCCAAGCAAAAGGAAGGCCAGCACATGTAAGCGTTGAAGCGCCGAGGCCGTTCTGATTCCACCCGCTGCAAGCGGCACAACGGTGTCCGGCATACACTACAAAACCGCCAGTATAAAAGGTGAGCATATGGCATCGCTTGGCGAACAAACACAGCAACACCTGCATGCACATCCACAGCCGCATGCGCACGCGCTCCCTCGCCAATCGGCGCGTGCCCTGTTTTGCCCGCTGGCCTTGCTGCCGGATGGCTGGCAGCATGACGTCCTGCTGCGCTGGGATGACTCCGGACGATTGATCGAGATCAGCGCCCGCAGCGCGCCTGGCACAGCAGCGCAGGCGTCCGGGCCGGTGATTGCAGGCATGCCCAATCTGCATTCGCATGCCTTCCAGCGCGCCATGGCCGGCCTGACTGAGGTCATGGGCAGTCCTTCGGATTCCTTCTGGAGCTGGCGCAAGCTGATGTATCGGTTTGCCCAGCGACTGCAGCCGGAGCATCTGCACGCCATTGCCTGCCATCTCTATATCGAGATGCTCAAAGCGGGCTATACCTCCGTCTGCGAATTCCATTATCTGCACCATGCCCCGGGCGGCAGCCCCTACGCCGACCGCGCCGAACTGGCGCTGCGGCTGATGCAGGCGGCGTCCGAGGCGGGCATCGGCATGACCCTGCTGCCGGTGCTGTACCAGTACGGCGGCTTCGGGGGGCAGCCGGGTTCGCAGGAGCAGGCGCGTTTCATCGCGACGCCTGACGACCTGCTGGCCCTGCGCGAGCGCCTGCTGCACGCCTTGCCGGAGAACCCGATGCGCCGCTATGGCGCAGCCCCGCATTCGCTGCGGGCGGTATCGCCGCAAGGCCTGGAAGAACTGGTCAGCGGCCTGCGCCAGCAGTCGGGAGGACGCGACGCTCCCGTTCACATCCACGTCGCCGAGCAGTGGCGCGAGATTCAGGATTGCCTGGCCTGGTGCGGCCAGCGTCCGGTGCAATTGCTGCTGTCGCTGCAGGACGTGGATGCGCGCTGGTGCCTGATTCACGCCACCCACATGGATCAAGGGGAATACCTGGATCTGGCCGCCAGTGGTGCGATCGTGGGACTGTGCCCGACGACCGAGGCCAATCTGGGCGACGGCATCATTGATGCCGGGCAGCTGTTGCAGTCCCGGACTCCCTGGGGCCTGGGCTCGGACAGCAATATCGCCATCAACCCGCGTTCCGAATTGCGGCTGCTGGAGTATGGACAACGCTTGCATCATCGCCGGCGCAACGTGCTGGCCTCCGAAGCGTCACCGGCCACGGCCGACCGCCTGTTTGCCCAGGCCGTGGCAGGCGGTGCGGCTGCCAGCGGCCGCGCGGTCGCCGGACTGGCTGTGGGGCAGCAGGCGGATTTCGTAGTCCTCGACGGGGACGACGTCAACCTGGCCGATCGCAGCCCCGGGCAATTGCTCTCGGCACTGGTGTTTTGCGAGCATGATGGCCAGCCCATCCAGGATGTCTACGTGGGTGGCCGCCAGGTCGTGGCCTCCGGGCAGCACCCCTTGCAGGATGACGCGCGCCGCGCCTATCGCCGCGCGATTGCCGAATTGTTGAAGGATTGAGGACCGCACGATGCCAGTAATGCCGCACGATATTTGCCAGCTGCACCAAGGTAGTTCGCCCCTGCTGATTTCCATGCCTCACGTGGGTACTCGTCTGCCGGAGGAGTTGCTGGCCTCCTATAGTACGGTTGGCCTGCAGGTGGACGATACCGACTGGCATATCGCCGAACTCTATGAGTTTGCCCTTGGCCTTGGCGCTTCCGTGATTCGTCCTTTTCATTCACGTTACGTGATCGATCTCAACCGGCCAGCGGACGGACAGAGCCTGTATCCGGGGCAGAACACCACCGGGCTGTGTCCGCTGACGACATTCGACAACCTGCCGCTGTACCGCGAGGGCTGTGAACCGGATGCCGCCGAGGTCGCACGCCGCCTGCAGGTCTACTGGCATCCCTATCATGCGGCTCTGCAGGCCGAACTGGCGCGCCTGAAGGCAGTGCATGGCTACGCGCTGCTGTGGGATGCGCACTCGATCCGCTCGGTGATTCCGCATCTGTTCGAGGGCGAACTGCCGGTCTTCAATTTCGGAACTGCCAGCGGTGCTGCCTGCGCACCTGGTCTTGGAGAAGACTTGCTGGCGCTGGCGCAGCAACTGGCGCCGCAGTTTCCCGCCGTACTCAATGGCCGCTTCAAAGGCGGCTACATCACTCGTCATTACGGCCAGCCCGCCCGGCAGGTCCATGCCCTCCAACTGGAATTGGCGCAGCGCAGCTACATGCAGGAGCACGCACCTTATGCGTTGCAGGCAGCGCTGGCAGATCAGCTCAAGCCGGTGCTGCAGGCGCTGGTGACGCGCTTCATGGCGTTTCATCCCTGATGCGAGCCTGCGCCCGTACCATTTGATCCAGCGCAAACGCAGGCCAGCTGCGGCGCTGCAGCCCGGGCGGCTTGATGCATGTCAAATCCGTTCATGCAGGCGAGGCTTAGTATGCAGTCATACCAAGTCAACGCAATCCAGTCACCTGCTGAGGTCATCATGTTCAAGAACATCCTGTTGGCAACCGATGGTTCCCGTCTGTGCAACGAATCCGTCAAGGCCGCCATCGCGCTGGCCAAGAGCTGCGGCAGCACCTTGGTTGGCTTGTCGGTAGCAGGCAATCTGCGGGCCTTGTCGATTCCTGAAGTCAGCGTCGGCGTGGATGTGGAGCGCACCGATGAAGCCGGTCGCGAACGTGCCCTGGCCAGCGTCGAGATGATCACCGCGATGGCCCGTGAAGAAGGTGTCCCCTGCACGGTGCAGGTGGCCCAGGGTGGACGTCCCTACGAAGAGATCATGCGCGTGGCCGAACGCGAGCACTGCGATGCCATCATCATGGCCTCCAAGGCCCGTTCCACGCTGGGCCGCCTGCTGCTCGGCAGCCAGACCCAGAAGCTGCTGGCGCATAGCAAGGTACCGGTGCTGGTTTATCGCTAATTGGCGAAAAGATGAAGAGATGCGCACCGCATGCGTGCGCATAGGGCGGTTGAAAATGCCGTCATGAAGGTTTGTGGTGTGGAGGGTCGGGCCGTTCCTGTGGAGAGGGACGGCCCATTTTTTTTGTCCGCGCATCGCGAGCCCCGGGGCCGAAAGTTTGGAGAAAGACCTCGGCCTTTGTTACAGTCAGGCCTTGTTTTGAAGACGACAACAAGGAGCCCGCATTGACCACATCCCCTCATCAGGCCCACGGCGGTAACGCATTTACCCGCTTCTTCGCGCATGAAGCCGCTGGCGGCATCGTGCTGGCCATCGCTGCGGTGCTGGCGCTGATCATCAGCAACAGCAGCTGGCGAGAAACCTACGAGGCCTTCACCCGGATTCCCGGCAAGGTCGACATCGGTGGTCTTGTGGTGTTGTCCAAGCCGCTGCTGCTGTGGGTGAACGACCTGTGGATGGCGGTCTTCTTCTTCCTGGTCGGTCTGGAAATCAAGCGCGAATTCGTCGAAGGCGAACTGGCCTCCCGCAAACAGGCCATCCTGCCGGCGGCAGCGGCCTTGGGCGGTATGGTGGTGCCGGCGGCGATCTATGCGCTCATCAACCTGGGCGATCCGGTGGCGCTGCGCGGCTGGGCCATTCCCGCGGCCACCGACATCGCCTTTGCGATCGGTATCGTGATGCTGCTGGGGTCGCGGGTTCCGACCTCGCTCAAGGTTTTCCTCACCGCCGTGGCCATCATCGATGACCTGGGCGCCATCGTGGTCATCGCGCTCTTCTATACCGACAACCTCTCACTGGGCATGCTGGCCGGGGCCGGGGTAGGGACGCTGGTCCTGTTGCTGCTCAATCGCAGCGGCGTGCGGCGCGCAGATATCTACATCGTCGTCGGTCTGGTGATCTGGGTGTGCGTGCTCAAGTCGGGCATCCACGCCACGCTGGCCGGGGTGGTCACGGCGCTGGCCATTCCCATGCGCGACGCCGACGACCAGCCGCTGGCGGGTGCCCTGGAGCATGGCTTGCATCCCTGGGTGGCCTTCCTTGTGCTGCCCATGTTTGCCTTCGCCAATGCCGGCGTGTCCTTCCAGGGCATGTCGCTGGGCAACCTGTTTGAGCCGATCCCGCTCGGCATCGCCGGCGGACTGCTACTGGGCAAGACCATCGGTGTCTTCGGTGCAGCCTGGCTGATGATCCGCAGCGGACTGGCCGCAGCACCGGCCGGTGCCAGTACCCGGCAGTTCATCGGCGTCTGCATGCTGTGTGGCATCGGCTTCACCATGAGTCTCTTCATCGGCGGCCTGGCCTTCCAGGGATTGAGTGCGGATTTCGAAGCCAAGCTCAAACTGGGGGTGCTGGGCGGCTCCATCCTGGCGGGCTTGCTGGGCACACTGGTCTTGTGGCGCAAAGAGATATCACCAGCGTGAACATCACGGTGCGCCGCATTTTCCATGCGGCCACTGTGCGTGTTGTCTATCAAAAATCTCATCAATACGCTTGAGACATACGAAAAGTCGCCATTTGGCGACGAAATATCGACTTTCTGTTTTGCGATGCAAAAAATTATATAAAAAATAATTGTTTGCACACCATTAGTGCGATTCCGGCCGGAAACGGGCTCCCGACAGGCTTCCGCTTCCACATGACGAAGTGAATCCCTACGACAACGAAATGCCGACCAGCAGCTCGGCCATGAATTGCTGCTGCGCAGAACAAACGATTGTTTACATCACCTTTTGGCAGTAGCAAGATACTTGCACGGGCCTGTAACGGCGCGGCGTGGAAGGGCGCCGATGCTGACACTACTGACAACAGCGCTCGCAGCAAGCCGGGGATATTGTCGTTTCGACATTTTCACCCCTTGGGACGATAAGCCAGGCGAATAACAGCCCGGCCATCAAAAGCAGAGGAGACAAGCATGAAACTGATGGAATTGCTCATGAGCTACGGTAGCCAGGCACTGGTGTGGTATGCGATGTACGTGATCGTGGGGAGCTGTGCCTTCGGAGCTTATGTCTGGCGCCGCACCCATTTCGGTCACTGACCTCCAAACATTCACCCTGACGCACGCCGGAATGAACGCCGGCGCTGCGTGATCGACGCCAGGCGAGGGTATCGGACCAGTGCTGGCCTGAAGCATGCCGCTTCCCATCCCGCGCAAGGGCGTGGACATGGGGGCTGTGCCGTGCTGGTCTTCCGCGCGTATCGTCGACTCGTCATTTGACACCTGCATTTGCCTGCCAGAACGGCGGGGAGCGTCTTGCCGGCGCTCCTCGCCGTTCGCCGTTTCGGCGGTGGAGAAGGGGCTGCAGCGGGCTTCCTCACGCAATCTCCAAGGATGAAAAAAAAGCTGCACCGCAGCTTTATTTTCTTATTTTGCGGTGCTATTCTCCTTTCCGCGCAAACGTTTGCGCACTTATAACGGCGTCTATCTTCTAGGAAACGCCGGCAACATCAATACTGGAGACCCAGATGAACAAATTCACCCGCCGCCATTTCGCCATCGCCGCCCTGGCATGTGCAGTCCTTCCCGGTGCCGCCATGGCACAGACTCCGGCCAAGCCCAAGGTGGCCCTGGTCATGAAGTCGTTGGCCAACGAGTTCTTCCTGAACATGGAGAACGGTGCCCGCGAATACCAGAAGGCCAACGCCAGCAAGTTCGACCTGATCGCCAACGGCATCAAGGACGAGCAGGACACCGCCAACCAGATCAAGATCGTCGAACAGATGATCGTTTCCAAGGTCAATGCCCTGGTGATCGCCCCGGCTGACTCCAAGGCCCTGGTGCCGGTGGTCAAGAAGGCCATCGACGCCGGCATCATCGTGGTCAACATCGACAACAAGCTGGACGACGCCGCCCTGAAGGAAAAGGGCATCACCGTGCCGTTCGTGGGCCCTGACAATCGCAAGGGCGCCAAGCTGGCCGGCGACTATCTGGGCAAGCAACTGCAAAAGGGTGACAAGGTCGCCATCATTGAAGGCGTGTCCACCACCTTCAACGCACAGCAGCGCACCCTGGGCTTCCAGGATGCGATGAAGGATGTCGGTGCGAATGTCGTGACTGTGCAGTCGGGCCAGTGGGAAATCGACCAGGGCAACAAGGTCGCCGCCTCGATCCTGAACGCGCATCCGGACATCAAGGCCATCCTGGCCGGCAATGACAACATGGCGCTGGGCGCCGTGGCCGCCATCCGCGCCGCTGGCAAGACCGGCAAGGTGCAACTGGTCGGTTACGACAACATCAACGCCATCAAGCCGATGCTGAAGGATGGCCGCGTACTGGCCACCGTGGACCAGTTCGCCCAGCAGCAAGCCGTCTTCGGCATCGAGACCGCCCTCAAGGCCGTGACCGAGAAGAAGCCGCAAAGCGCCCTGGGTGGCGTGGTCGAGACCAAGGTCTCGCTGGTCACCAAGTAATACCGACGCTCTCTGGCGTCTTCTCTGCAAGGTACCTGCGCCCGTGACCGGGCGCGGGGCTTTGCCTCTCCCTCCTTGTGCGCTACAGAACCATGCAGCCCAACGACTCTCCCTCCCAAGCTTCGCCCTTGCTGACCTTGTCCGGCATCGGCAAGAGCTACGCCGCACCGGTGCTCGATGGCATTGACCTGGACCTGCGTCCGGGCCAGGTGCTGGCCTTGACCGGCGAAAACGGCGCCGGCAAGAGCACGCTCTCCAAGATCATCTGCGGCCTGGTCGACGCCAGCGCCGGCGGCATGACGCTGGATGGCCAGCCCTATCAACCGACATCGCGCACGCAGGCTGAAGGCCTGGGCATCCGCATGGTGATGCAGGAACTGAACCTGATCCCCACGCTGTCGATTGCGGAAAACCTGTTCCTGGAAAAACTGCCGCGCCGCTTCGGCTGGATCGACCGCAAGAAGCTGGCCGAGGCCGCTCGCGCCCAGATGGAAGTGGTCGGACTCGGTGAGCTCGACCCGTGGACGCCGGTCGGCGACCTGGGCCTGGGCCACCAGCAGATGGTCGAGATCGCCCGCAACCTGATCGGCAGCTGCCGCTGCCTGATCCTGGACGAACCCACGGCCATGCTGACCAACCGCGAGGTGGAACTGCTGTTCTCGCGCATCGAGCGCCTGCGCGCCGAAGGTGTGGCCATCATCTACATCTCGCACCGGCTGGAAGAATTGAAGCGCATCGCCGACCGCATCGTGGTCCTGCGCGATGGCAAGCTGGTCTGCAATGACGACATCGGCCGTTATTCCACCGAGCAACTGGTGCAACTGATGGCCGGTGAGCTGACCAAGGTTGACCTCGATGCCGAACATCGCCACATCGGTGCTCCGGTGCTGCGCATTCGTAGCCTCGGGCGTGCTCCGGTCGTGCAGCCGGCCAGCCTGGCGCTGCATGCCGGTGAAGTGCTGGGCATTGCCGGCCTGATCGGCTCCGGCCGGACCGAACTCCTGCGCCTGATCTTTGGCGCAGACCGTGCCGATCAGGGCGAGATCTTCATTGGCGACAGCCAGCAGCCTGCGCGCATCCGCAGTCCCAAGGATGCGGTGAAGGCCGGTATCGCCATGGTCACCGAAGACCGCAAAGGGCAGGGGCTGCTGCTGCCGCAAGCCATCAGCGTCAATACCTCGCTGGCCAATCTGGGCAGCGTGAGCCGCGCCGGCATGCTCGATCACGCGGCCGAGAGCAGCGTGGCGCAGGACTATGTGAAGAAACTGCGCATCCGCAGCGGCAGCGTGGCGCAAGCCGCCGGCGAACTGTCGGGCGGCAACCAGCAGAAAGTGGTGATCGCCCGCTGGCTGTACCGCGATTGCCCCATCATGTTGTTCGATGAACCCACGCGCGGTATCGACATCGGCGCCAAGTCCGATATCTATCGCCTCTTCGCCGAACTGGCGGCGCAGGGCAAGGGCTTGCTGGTGGTCTCCAGCGACCTGCGCGAACTGATGCAGATCTGTGACCGTATCGCCGTCATGAGCGCAGGCCGCATTGCCGATACCTTCAGCCGCGATGACTGGTCGCAGGAGCGCATCCTGGCGGCCGCCTTCAGCGGTTATGTGGGACGCCAGGAAGCTGCCGCAGCGGCGCACGTGGCCGGCAATACTGCCTGAGTGGCCGCACTCTTCGGCCCGACTATCAACTGCCAAGAATCAACGAGACAGATGCAAACTTCTTCCTCTACCCCCGCCGCCAGCCGGCAAGCGGCCTACCTGGCCGGTTTCAAGAACTACCTGGGCCTGATCGCGGCCTTGCTGGCCATGTGCGTGATGTTCGCCTTCCTGAGCGAGAACTTCCTCAGTGCGGCGACCTTCATCACGCTTTCCAATGACATCCCGCCGCTGGTGGTGATGTCGGTGGGCATGACCTTCATCCTCATCATCGGCGGCATCGACCTCTCGGTCGGCTCGGTGATGGCACTGGCGGCCTCCATGCTGTCCATGGCCATGGTGCGCTGGGGCTGGCCGTTGTACGCTGCGGCCCCGCTGGGCGTGGTGGTGGCGGCGCTGTGCGGCACGCTGACCGGAATGGTCTCGGTGCACTGGCGCATTCCTTCCTTCATCGTCTCGCTGGGTGTGCTGGAGATCGCTCGTGGCCTGGCTTACCAGGTCACCAACTCGCGCACCGAATACATCGGCAGCGCGGTGGACGTGATCAGCTCGCCGATTCTGTTCGGCATGTCGCCGGCCTTCCTGTCGGCCATCGCCATCGTGATCATCGCCCAACTGGTGCTGACCCGCACCGTGCTGGGCCGCTACTGGATCGGCATCGGTACCAATGAAGAAGCGGTGCGCCTGTCCGGCGTGAACCCCAATCCCAGCAAGATCCTGGCCTTCGCCCTGATGGGCGCGCTGGCCGGTATCGCGGCGCTGTTCCAGGTCTCGCGCCTGGAAGCGGCCGATCCCAACGGCGGCGTGGGCATGGAGCTGCAAGTCATCGCGGCGGTGGTCATCGGCGGCACCAGCCTGATGGGCGGCCGGGGTTCCATCGTCAGCACCTTCATCGGCGTATTGATCATCTCCGTGCTGGAAGCGGGCCTGGCCCAGGTTGGCGTGAGCGAGCCGATGAAGCGCATCATCACCGGCGCCGTCATCGTGGTCGCCGTGATCCTGGACACCTATCGCCGTCGCGGCCAACGCCACGCCCGCTGAGCGAATTCGCCATGGCCACCATCAAGGATGTCGCCAGGCTGGCCGGGGTGTCCTACACCACGGTCTCGCATGTGCTCAACCAGACGCGCCCGGTCAGCAGCGATGCCCGTGAGCGCGTACTGGCCGCCGTCAAGGAACTGGACTACGTCCCCAGCGCACTGGCGCGGTCATTGCGCAGCAAGGTCACGGGCAGTATTGGCCTGATCATTCCCAACAACACCAACCCGTACTTTTCGGAGCTGGCACGCGGAATCGAAGACCACTGTTATGGTGCCGGCTACAGCGTCATCCTCTGCAATTCCGACGATGATCCCGACAAGCAGCGCGACTACCTGCAAGTCCTGCAGACCAAGCGCTGCGATGGCCTCATCATCGCCACCCTGAACCAGGCCGATCTCAATCCGGCGGGCAGGCTCGATATTCCGACCGTCCTGCTGGACCGTGCGCCCAAGGAACTGGACATCGATCTGGTCAGCACCGACAACGCGCTCGGCGGCAGCCTGGCGGCGCGCCATCTGCTGGACTTGCAGCGCCGCCACGTGGCCTGCATCGCCGGGCCGGATGGCCTGGAACTGTCGGACGAGCGCGTGCAGGGCTTCCGCCAGACCCTGCAGGCGGGCGGCCTGGCGCTGGCCGACGGCGACCTGCTGCATGCCGACTTCAGCGGCATCGGCGGTTATCAGGCTGCGATGCAATTGCTGCAGGGACGAGCGCAGGGCGCACGGCCGGATGCCATCTTCTGTTGTAACGACATGATGGCCATCGGCGTGTTGCGTGCCGCCGGTGAATTGCAGATCGAGGTGCCGGGCGAATTGTCGGTGGTAGGTTTCGACGATATCGAACTGGCGCAATTCGTCCATCCGCCCCTGACCACGGTGGCACAAAATACCCGCAAGCTGGGCAACCTGACGGCACAGTTCCTGCTGGAACGCATCGCCGACCCCAGCCTGCCGGCGCGCCGCGAGACGGTGGCGCCGCAACTCCAGCTGCGCGGCTCGACCGGCCCGCGCCGGAACCTGACCTGAACAAGAAACACTTCAACAGAGCACGAGAGAACACACATGATCGTCATCATCGGCAGCGTCAACATGGACCTGGTCCTGCGCGTCCCGCGCATGCCCTTGCCGGGCGAAACCCTGGCTGGCGACAAATTCATGACCATCCCCGGCGGCAAGGGTGCCAACCAGGCCGTGGCTTGCGCCCGCCTGGCCGCACCTGGTACTTCGGTGGCCATGGTAGCCTGCGTGGGCGACGATGCCTTCGGTGGCCAGATGCGCCAGTCGATCACCGCCTGCGGCATCGATGACCGTTACATTGACGAAGTCGCGGGCGAAGCCACCGGCATTGCCTCCATCATGGTCGACGCCAATGCCCAGAACAGCATTGTCATCGCCGCCGGTGCCAATGGCCGCCTGGACGTGGAGCGCATCGAACGCGCGCGCCCCGTGATCGAACAGGCTTCCATCGTGCTGCTGCAACTGGAAGTGCCGATGGAGACCGTCATCCACAGCATCGAACTGGCTCACGCCCTGGGCAAGACCGTAGTGCTCAATCCCGCACCGGCACAAGCCTTGCCCCGTGCACTGCTGCAAAAGATCGATTACCTGATCCTCAACGAAATCGAAGCCGCCATGCTGGCCGAGGAGCAATCCGAGGACATCCCGCTGCTGGCGCAGAAGCTACACGGGCTGGGCGCGCGCAACGTGGTGGTGACGCTGGGCGAGAAGGGCGTCTACGGCTCCTTCGCCGACGGCCAGCAGCGTCATCTGCCGGCGCGCAAGGTACAGGCGGTCGACACCACGGCGGCGGGCGACACTTTCATCGGCGGTTTCATCGGTGCCATTGCGCAGGGCCGCGATCAGTTCGACGCCATCGCCTATGCCCAGGCGGCGGCCGCCCTGAGCGTGACCCGCGTCGGTGCCCAGACCTCCATTCCCACGCGCGACGAAGTCGTGCTCTGATCGCTTATCTTTCTGATTGCCATGAAAAAGACTGCTCTGCTCAACGCCGCCATTTCCCAGGTCATCGCCACCATGGGGCATGGCGATACGCTGGTCATCGGGGACGTCGGTTTGCCTGCTCCCGCGGGTGTCCCCGTGATCGATCTGGCGGTGACCCGCGGCGTGCCGGACTTCATGACGGTACTCAAGACGGTGCTCACGGAATTGCAGGTGGAATTCCACGTCGTGGCCGATGAAATGCAGACCGTCAGCCCTGCGTTGGCAGCACAGATTGCGGCGCTGGACCTGCCGCAAGCGCGTACCCTGTCGCATGAAGCCTTCAAGCAGGCGACCGCCGCTGCCAAGGCCTATATTCGCACCGGGGAATGCACCCCTTACGCCAATATCATCCTCGGCGCTGGCGTGGTGTTCTGAGCAAGAGATTTACAAACAAACACATTTATACATCTAGTTGTGTGATGACTTTGCGACACTTGCTGAAATAGTGTCGCGCAACGGTTGTACGATGGGTTGCCTTGGCGCATCATGCGGGCTCCAGAATAAAAATACAGAGGAGCTTGTTTCCCTGTTCGATAACAAGAAGCTGGATCTTCGAGGACTGGAAGAGACAGACAATAAATGAACAGCATAGGGAACCAGCATGTTTGCATATTTCGGGAATCTCAAGGTCGGCGCGCGCCTGGCGATCGTGTTTGCCTTCATCGTGGCCTTGCTGGCCGTGGTGAGCATCACCGCCTTCATCAAGATCAACAACATCAATCGTGCGATCGACCAGATCGTCAATGACCGCTACCTGAAGGTGCGCTGGGCATTCGACCTGCGTGACGGCGTCAACGAGCAGATCAAGTACCTGCGTGGCATGGCCATCGACATCGGCAATCCGGCCGCCAATGAAAAGCGCATCGGCCAGCTGGACGTTGCGGTCCGCGCCAGCAAGGAAGCCCTGGACAAGATCACGGCGCGCCAGGTGACTGCAGTAGGCCAGAAGAAGGCCAAGGCGCTGGATGATGCGCGCCAGCTCTTCGAGACCAGCCGGGCGCAGTTCCTGGCGTTGATCCGGGCAGGCCAGGGCGATGCCGCCGACGAATTCGTCCTGCGCAAGATTACCGACAGCCAGAACGCCTATCTTTCCCTCGCCACCGCCTTCGCCGATTCCCAGGACAGCCAGCTGCGTGCTGAAGGTGCGCAGGCCGTCGCTGACGGTGCGCTGGCGATCCAGGTCACCCTGGCTTGCTCGGCGGTCGCCGTGCTGGCCGCGATCCTGCTGGGGTATTTGATGGTACGTTCCATCGTCAAGCCGCTCAACGAGGCCGTCCGTGTGGCCGAGAACGTCGCTGCCGGTGACCTGACCACGCGCATCGAACCGCATTCCAGAGATGAGACGGGCCAGCTGATGGCGGCCCTGCGCAAGATGAACGACAACCTGGTCGACATCGTCTCCGGTGTGCGTCGCAGTACCGACTCGATTGCCACCGCCTCGGGAGAAATCGCCAGTGGCAACATGGACCTGTCGTCGCGCACCGAGCAGCAAGCCGGTTCGCTGGAAGAAACCGCATCGGCCATGGAAGAGATGACCTCCACCGTGCGCCAGAACGCCGACAATGCCCGCCAAGCCAACCAACTGGCTGCCACGGCCTCCGAGGTGGCCTTGCAAGGCGGTGAAATCGTCGGCCGCGTGGTCACCACGATGGAAGAAATCAACCAGTCTTCGCGCAAGATCGTCGACATCATCGGTGTCATCGACGGTATCGCCTTCCAGACCAACATCCTCGCCCTGAACGCTGCCGTGGAAGCGGCGCGCGCGGGTGAGCAGGGCCGCGGCTTTGCGGTGGTGGCTTCTGAAGTGCGCTCGCTGGCGCAGCGTTCGGCGGCCGCAGCCAAGGAAATCAAGGGCCTTATCAGCGATTCCGTCGCCAAGGTGGAGGGCGGCAGCCTGCTGGTGGCCGAAGCCGGCCACACCATGGAGCAGGTGGTCAGCAGCGTGCGCAGCGTTACCGACATCGTCGGCGAGATTTCGGCCGCCAGTGTCGAGCAGAGTACCGGGATTGAGGAAATCAACCGGGCAGTGGGCCAGATGGATGAAAGCACCCAGCAAAATGCTGCCCTGGTCGAACAGGCCGCTGCAGCTGCGGGAGCCCTGCAGGACCAGGCCGCTAACCTGGCTACCGCGATCAGCATCTTCAAGCTGGCGCAAGGCCCGCAGGTGACCGTGGCAGCGCCTGCCAAGCCGGCAGCACCCGTCCGGCCGCCGGTCCGACCGCCAGTTCTGGCCCCGAAGGCAGCGGCCGTCCCGGTTCTCCGTGCGCCTGCCGTGGCGGTCCCGGCGTCCACACCCGCGAGCAAGTCCGCAGCGCGCGCTGACGAAGACCTCTGGGAAACCTTCTGAGCGGTTCCTGACGGTGCTGCCCTCCGCGCTGCCGCTACTCTGACAAGCAGGTGGCGCAGCCTCCTATAGCCTTGGCGCGTCCGCCAGCTGATACTGTTGCGTTTGCAGAACGCAGATCAGTCGATGGCCAGCGGCCAGGGAGGAAGGGGAAACATGCGAGAGGGCGGGGAGACGGCAATCACCATCATGATGAGGCGGGGTTTCAGGTTCCTGACCTGGGTGGCCCTGACGCTGGTCGCATTGATAGCCGCGCTCGCGCTGGCCGTTGCCCTGTTCGACTGGAACCTGGCCAAGCCCTGGATCACGCGCCAGCTCTCTGCTGTGCTGGCGCGCGAGATTCGTGTCGATGGCCCCATCACGCTGGGGTGGTCGCTGGCTCCTGCGCTCAAGGACGGCAGCAGCCCCTGGCTCCCCCAACTGCATTTCACTGCACGCGAACTGCATATCGGCAATCCCGAGTGGGCCAGTAGCGCCGACCACCTGCTACGCGCCCGCGCACTGGATCTGCACTTTTCTCCCTTGCCGCTGCTGCGCTGGCATTGGCACATTACCGACCTGCGCGTCGAAGGCCTGGACCTGGTCATGGAACGCGCCGATGAGCGTCGCAAGAGCTGGCGCTTTTCCGACCAGCCACGTTCACGCTGGAGTTTCGACATTCATCAGATCGTCTTCGAGCGCGCACAGATCCGTTATGTCGACCAGCCGCTGAACATGGATCTGCACTTCGATGTTCGACCGCTGGTCAGTTCGGCTAACCAGGCCGCGGAGGTACGCCAGGCAGAAGGCGCTGCCAGTGTCGGCCCTGCCAACCCATCGGCCATGGTGTTGCAGGCCGCGATCACCGGGCGCTTTGGAGATGCCAGCATTCAGGGCAATCTGCGCGGCGGAGCCTTGCCCGATCTCCTCAATGAAGACAGTATTTATCCCTTGCAGGCCGAAGGTGAGGTTGGCGAAGTCCATACGGCGTTATCGGGCAAACTCATCAATCCTCATCAATTGGCCCGTGCCGAACTGCAGTTGCAACTCAGCGGCGACAGCCTCGACCGGCTTTACGCCGCCAGCGGTGTCCCGCTTCCCGCCACGCGGCCCTTCACGACCCAAGGTCAGCTCAGCATCACCCGCCTCGATACCGAGACCCGCGCCTGGGACTGGCACTATGCGCACTTCACCGGAAAGGTCGGTGACAGTGATTTCTCCGGCGATGCGCAGTACTACCGGGGACCACCCAAGAATCGCTTGCGCGTGACGGCGGAGGCGGGCCTGCTGCGCCTGTCCGACTACGTTCCCGATGCAGGGAAAAAATCCGGCGCGCATCCGGACAAGACCGCCACCCGCGTTCTTCCCGATCAGCCCGCCAAACCACAGCGCTGGGCCAAGCTGGATGCCGAGATCGCCTTGCATGCAAAACGCGTGCAGTTGCATCCGGACATCGACTTGCAGGACGCCAGCACCACGCTGCGCCTGCAAGACCAGGTGCTGACCGCCGCGCCACTGCACTTTGCGCTGGCCGGTGGCAAGGGAGAAGGAGAGATCCGCCTGGACGGACGCCAGACCGATATCGGCGCGAAGCTGCAGCTGCAAGTACAGGGTGTGCAGGTGCGTGAACTCTTCCCGCGTCTGGCCCGCATCGATGCCAGCTTCGGCAAGGTCGATGGCCGCGCCACGCTGACTGGTAGCGGCAATTCGGTCGCGGCCATGCTGGCTCATGCGAACGGCGAGATCAAGGCGGACCTCAGCCAGGGCACCATCAGTCAATTCATTCTGGAAGCGGCCGGCCTGAACCTGGCCAATGCGGTGTTCGCCAAGCTGTATCGAGACCAGCAGGTCAAGCTGCTGTGTGGTGCCGCCGATGTCAGCATCAAGGATGGTTTGGCGCAGGTGCGCCATGGCATTCTCAATACCGAGGATGCCGCCATCGACATCAGCGGCCAGGTTGATCTGGCCAAGGAAACCCTCTCGCTGGACGTGGTTCCGCGCACCAAGCAGGTTCGCATCCTGTCGCTGCGTACGCCCTTGTATGTACGTGGCACGTTCGCAAAACCGGACATCGGTGCCAGCAAGGGGGCTCTGGCCGCGCGGGCTGGTGCGGCCGCCGCATTGGCGCTGGTGGCGCCGGTGGCCGCAGTGATTCCATTGATTACGCCGGGACAGAAGATTCCCGACGACTGCGCGCCGCATGCCGCTGCGGCACCCTCTTGAAAGGATTACGTTTCAGTCGGTGAATTCGAAGACGGCATCAAAATCGGGCAGGGCCACCAGCACCCGTTGCGCATCCTGCTGCAACGGCAATCCGAGCGAGCGCGCACCCGCGGCAACAATGGCCCGGTCCGCCCCGAAGAAACGCAGCATGGCAAAGGCCGCCGGCCGCGAGGGAGCATGCTCGGCCAACGTGTCGAGACGTGAAGCGAGGGCAGGAGCATCCAGGAACTCCAGCTGGAAGCCATCTTCCCACTGGCCCAGCCGTGCATAGGAAAGGCGGGTCGCCTGAGGATCGCGATCCACCACGACCATGCTGGCAACACCGCGCGCACCATTGGCGTGGGCCATCCACTGCGGACGCCAGACCAGTTCGGGCGTGAAGTGATGGCAGGCATAGACGCGTCCGGCGGCGAACTGGCCGGGAATCAGGCGGACCGTGGAGAAGCGCGCATCGATGGCCACCCCGTCCACTTCCACCGGCCGCGAGAAGTGCTGCACCGGTTGCACGGCCAGCCCCAGCGCCTGCCAGGCGTCGTGGCAGGCGGGGATGTCGTCGACGGCATAGACCAGGCCATCTAGGCCGAGCGGACTGTCGAGGATTTCCTGGCGGACTTTTTCGCTCTCGCGGGGCTGGCCGATCAGCTCCAGGTAACCGCCTTCGAACATGACCAGATGGTTCACCGAGCCCAACGTATGATGGCCGCGCGGTGTCAGCGTAAAACCGAGCGCATGCAGTTGCGCGTGGGCACGATCGATCTGGTAGTGGGTATTGAGGACCACGTGATCCAGCCGGGCAAGAATATTTTGCGAGGACGGGAGCGTTTTGGAGGAAGCGGTAGTCATAAAAGCCAATCAACAAGAAAGAGCGCGCCAACCAGCAGCGGGCTGCCATTGTAAGGGCAGCCACATGGACTGTCAGGGCGGGGGGATTTGTCCGGGAATCTGGCCGCAGGGGCAGGGTTTCCATTACTATGCCGACAAGCTCTACCGTAACGACGCAAGCGTGGTGGCGGAGGACGCTCAATCAGAACAGTGCGACGAGGAAGGGCGTAATCTTGGATCAGCAAGCGGCAACGGCAATGGAAAGCAATTCCCCTTTGAGCAGAGCGTATCGGCACGCCTTGCTGGAGGCGATCGATGACGGTTTCTGCATCATCGAATTCATCGATGGTCCGCATGGACCGCTCAGTGACTACGTCCACATCGAAGCCAATTCGGGCTATTACCGGCATACCGGCATCGAGGGCATTGTCGGCAAACGCCTGCGCGAGATCGAGCCGGACAATGCCCAGGTCTGGCTGGATGTCTATGGCCAGGTCCTGCTGACCGGCCAGCCGCTGCGTTTCGAACAGGAATTCCAGGCCGTGGGCCGGCACATCGAAGTCTCGGCCACGCGCGTCGGGCCGGTGGAGATGCGGCAGGTCTCGGTGCTGTTCCGCGACATTACCGTACGCCGCCGTACCGAAGCCGCTCTGCGCGAGAACGTCCAGCGCGTGCAGCTGGCCATGGAGGCCGGGGCCATCATCGGCACCTGGATCTGGGACATCCCCTCCGACCGGTTCAGCGTGGATGACGGTTTTGCGGCCGCCTTCGGCGTCCCTCCTGAGAAGGGCCTGATTGGCCTGAAGCTGGAAGATCTCATGCAGTCAGTGCATCCGGACGACCGTGATCTGCTTTCCATCCGCATCCGCGAAGCCCTGGCGCGTGGCGGTGCCTATGCCCACCAATACCGCACGCGCCGCCGCGACGGCCGCTACTACTGGCTGGAAGCCAATGGCCGCGTGGAGTTGACCTCGGACGGCCATGCCAGCACCTTCCCCGGTGTGCTGATCGACATCGAAGGGCGGCGCGCCGTCGAAGCCGAACGCGATCGCGCACTGGCTGCGCTGCGCGCCCTCAACGACACGCTGGAACAGCGCGTGCAGGAGCGTACCAACGCCTTGCTGGAAGCCGAGGAAGCCCTGCGCCAGGCGCAGAAGATGGAAGCCGTGGGCCAGCTCACCGGCGGCCTGGCACATGACTTCAACAACATCCTGGCCGGCATCAGCGGCAGCCTGGAACTGATGAAAGTGCGGCTGGCCCAGGGCCGCATCTCGGACATCGAGCGCCACCTCAATGGCGCGCAATCTGCCGTCAAGCGTGCGGCTTCATTGACGCAGCGGCTGCTGGCCTTCTCGCGCCGGCAGACGCTGGATCCGAAATCGGCCGACCTGAACCGCATCGTGGCCGACATGCACGAACTGATCGGCCGCAGCGTGGGCCCGGCGATCACGGTGGAAACCATCGCGGCAGGTGGCCTGTGGAACACCTTCGTTGACGTCGGCCAGCTGGAAAACGCCTTGCTCAATCTGTGCATCAATGCCCGCGACGCCATGCCGCACGGCGGGCGGCTGACCATTGAAACCGCCAACCGCTGGCTGGACGACATTGCCGCCATGCAGCGCGGTGTGCCGCCGGGCCAGTACGTGTCGCTGTGCGTGAGCGATACCGGCACCGGCATGTCGCCGGATGTGGTGGCGCGCGCCTTTGATCCTTTCTTCACCACCAAGCCGACCGGGCAGGGCACGGGGCTGGGGCTGTCCATGGTGTATGGTTTTGCCGGCCAGTCGGGCGGTGCGGTGCGCATTTATTCAGAACTGGGTCAGGGTGCGACGCTCTGCATCTACCTGCCGCGCCACCTGGGCGAAGCCGGGGAAGAGGACTTGCCGTTGCCGGACGACGGTTCTGCGGCGGCAGCGCCTGGCAGCAAGACCATTCTGGTGGTCGATGACGAACCGCTGGTGCGCATGGTGACGGTGGAGGTCCTGAGCGATCTGGGCTACAGCGTGCTGGAGGCGGAAGATGGTCCCTCGGCCTTGCGCGTCTTGGCCACTTATCCCGAGCTGGATTTGCTGGTCACCGACGTCGGGCTTCCCAATGGCATGAACGGCCGCCAGCTGGCCGATGCCATCCGCGCACCGCGGCCCGAATTGCCGGTGCTGTTCGTGACCGGCTATGCCGAGAATGCGGTGCTCAATCATGGTCATCTTGAACGCGGGATGCAGGTCTTGACCAAGCCGTTTGCGGCCGATGTCCTGGCGCGCAGGGTCAGGGAGCTGGTGGGGCAGGAGAGTTCGGATCGCAGCGGGTGATACGGCACCGGGGCTGCCTCCGGCGGCGGGATCGGGTGCCCGAGTGGTGCGTCGTGTTTTCCGATCCCTACGTGCTCGCTCCGCCACCACCGCTGAGGACGGCCCATCCCTCGCGTAGGTGGTCGGGGTATTGCGGCAAGTGTTGATCGGACTTGGGCGGCCTGACGACACTAATTCGCTTTGCCGCTGCACTCTGCGGCATCCCATCTGCATTTCGTCGCATCCCGCTATCGTCCTGCCAGCAGCCTCAGCAGAATCGCTCCACCGATTCGCTGAAAGCCTGCCATGTCCCTCACACCTCTCATCGCACTCCATTTGAGCGTCGCACTCGCTGCGGTCGTCATTGGACCCTTCGCCTTCTGGGCCCGGCTCGGCCGCACGGTGCGGCCACGATGGCACCGCGCCCTGGGCTATGCCTGGTTCAGCTGCATGGCCGTTACCGTGCTTTCGGCGCTCTTCATCCGTTCGCATGACCTGCCCAACATCGCGGGCTATACGCCGTTGCATCTGCTGGTGCCAGCTACGGCCTTCCTGCTCTACCGCGGACTCTCGGCGGTGATGCGTGGTGATATCGCGCTGCATCGGCGCACCATGCAGCGGGTCTACATCGGTGCTTGCCTGGTGGCGGGGGCCTTCACGTTGCTGCCGTCACGCTATCTCGGCCAACTGATTTGGGGGCAATGGCTGGGTTGGCTTTGATGGCTAGACGGCCGCGCCGAAGAAAGACCCGATCGCCGCCGTACACCCCATGGCCAGCGAGCTCCACAAACTCACCCGCAAGGCTCCTTTCCACAAGTTGGCACCACCGGTTTTGGCCGCGACCGCACCCAGTACCGCCAGCGACAGCAGGGCGGCAATCACGATGGCCGGCAACAGGCTGGCGACCGGTGCCAGCAGCACCACCGCCAGCGGCAAGGCTGCGCCGACGGCAAAGCTCAGGGCCGAGACGATGGCTGCCTGGACCGGCCGCGCTGCCGTGGTTTCGGAAATGCCCAGTTCATCGCGCGCATGCGCATCGAGGGCATCGTGGGCCATCAATTGGGTGGCGACCTGATGCGCGGTCTCCTGATTCAGTCCCCGGCGCATGTAGATGCCCATCAATTCGCGATGTTCGCCTTCCGGATCCGTGGCCAGTTCTTCGCGCTCCTGGCTCAGGGCGGCGTGTTCACTGTCCGCCTGTGAGTGCACGGAGACATATTCGCCGGTCGCCATCGACATGGCGCCCGCGACCAGGCCGGCGACGCCGGTCAGCAGCACGTTCTCATGCGTGGCATTGGCCGCCACCACACCCACCAGCAGGCTGGCAGTGGAGACGATGCCGTCGTTGGCACCCAGGACGGCGGCGCGTAGCCAGGAGATGGCGTCGACCTTGTGATGTTCGAGATGGAATTTGGCCATGACACTTCTGTTCATATACAGGGTTGCGGAATGGCGCAGATTCTAGGGCTGTGCTGCGGCAAAGGCCACGACAATTAGCGAAAATGAGGGCAATTCGTATTTGATGGCGAACGGATGGCGCAGCTTGACCGCCGTTTGTCCCACGAGGATGACAGGCTTTCGGAAGGCCATTTCCAGGCTGGCGCTGATGCCGTTGCCCGACTCCGCTTGCTAGGGTGAACGCTTGCGGATGAGTCTTCATTCTGAATTTTGAGCGATCCGTCCGCAGACCCCATTACATCCATGCATCAAGGGAGATCTCATCATGGCTGATCGCAAGCCCAAAGCCGCCATCGCCATCGTGGCCGGCATCCTCATCCTGGCACTGATCGGCGGCCTCGCGCTGCTGGGACTGTTCCAGTCCGCCGGACACAGTTGACCCTGCTCAGACCGCGTTGAGCGGGATCTTCAGATAACGCACACCATTGCCTTCCGCTGGCGGCATCTGTCCGGCGCGCATGTTGACCTGTACCGAAGGCAGCAGCAGCACCGGCATGTCCAGCGTGGCATCACGCGCGCTGCGCATGGCCACGAATGCCTCTTCACTGATCCCTTCGCGAACGTGAATGTTGTGCTGGCGTTCTTCCGCCACGGTGGTCTCGAAGCGCAGTTCGCGACCACCCGGCTGGTAATCGTGGCACATGAAGAGGCGTGTCTGCGGCGGCAGCGACAGTACCGCATTGATTGAACGGAACAGCTGCCGCGCATCTCCGCCCGGAAAGTCACAACGCGCCGTCCCATAGTCGGGCATGAACAGCGTGTCACCGACGAAGGCGGCGCTCTGTCCGCCTTCTTCCACTACATAGGTGACACAAGCCGGCGTATGGCCAGGCGTGTGGATCACGCGCGCCTGCAGCTGGCCGATCCGGAAGGTTTCGCCATCGGTGAAGAGATGATCGAACTGGCTGCCGTCGTGCTCGAATTCGGTGCCGGCGTTGAAGAGCTTGCCAAAGACCTGCTGCACCTGGCGGATGTGCTCGCCGATGGCGATGCGGCCACCCAGCTTCTGCTTCAGGTAGGGCGCGGCGGAGAGATGGTCGGCATGCGCATGCGTTTCCAGTATCCATTGCACCGTCGCACCGAGTGCCTGCACACGGGCGATCAGATGATCGGCGCTGCGGGTGGAGGTGCGGCCGGACTTGGGGTCGTAGTCCAGCACGCTGTCCACCAGCGCACAGTGCAAGGTGGCGCGGTCCAGCACGAGGTAGCTGACAGTGCTGGTGATGGTGTCGAAATGACCTTCGATATGCAGATTGTCCATGGGTGATCCTGGTGTTTTTTCTTCACATTCAAACGGGCAGATTACGGCAAGAGGCCCCCTGTATGGACACCCTGCGTGCAGCAACATTCATTTCGCCCAAAACCGCTCACTCCAGCGGAACAGCAGCATGCCGGCCAGCATCGCCAGCACGAAGGCCAGGCCCTTGCCCGATGCCATGCCTAGCAAGACCAATGCCGGTCCCGGACAGATGCCGGCAATGCCCCAGCCGATGCCGAAGAGCAAGCTGCCCAGCACCAGTCGGCGGTCGATGGTGCGCGCCGTGGGCAATTGCATCGGTTCGCCCAGCAGTGTGCGCTGACGCTTGCGTGCCAGCGTAAAGGCCGGCAGCCCGATGGCGATGGCCCCGCCCATCACCAGGGCCAGCGATGGATCCCACTGGCCAGCCAGATCCAGAAATCCCAATACCTTGGCCGGATCGGCCATGCCCGAGACGATCAGGCCGAGGCCGAACAGCAAGCCGGCGGCCAGCGCGGCGAGGTTGCGCAGGAGCCTCATGACAGCACTCCTTGCAGCCCCAGCACGTGGCGCAACAGATAGACACTCAGAAATCCGGCCGCCATGAAGCACGCCGTCGCCACCGCCGAGCGTGGCGACAGGCGCGACAAGCCGCAGACGCCGTGACCACTGGTGCAACCGGCACCGTAACGGGTCCCCACGCCGACCAGCAGGCCTGCGAGTACGATGGCCGCATAGCCGGCGTCGATGCGGGGCGCGGGCAGGGCGCTTGCCAGTGACACCAGCAGCGGCGCGAGAAGCAAGCCGAGTACGAAGAGGGCGCGCCAGGCGCGATCCGATGCCGAGGGCGGCAGCAGACCGGCGACGATGCCGCTGATGCCGGCAATGCGTCCATTGCAGAGCACCAGCACGCTGGCGGCCGCTCCGATCAGCAGGCCACCGGTCAGCGAGGCGGCGGGGGTGAAGGCATTCCACGCAATGTCCATGCTCATTCCTTGGGGCAATAAAGTTGGTACATCAGTCCCAGCATCTCAAGCAACTTGGGATCGGCGACACGGTAGTACACCCGCTTGCCCTCGCGCCGCGTACTGACCACCCCTTCGTTGCGCAGCACGCCAAGTTGCTGGGACAGTGTGGGCTGGCGGATATCGAGTGTTTCCTCCAGCTCGCTGACGCACATTTCAGCCTGCGATAGCTGGCACATCAGCAACAGCCGGTCTTCATTGGCGAGTACCTTCAACGCGGCCACCGCCTGGCCGGCGGCGCGGCGCATCTGGTCGGCTTGTAGCGAGCTGGGGCTGGTCATGGCGAACACTATTCAATTCAATAATATATTAATTCATATAATAAATGCGCGACATGAAGATGGCAAGGCCTTCTGAACCGGAAGCGAAGCAAGAGGAGGGTGTGAAACGATGGGTGATTCGCTGAAACAGCTGTGGCAAGCGCGCTGCGCTGCTCAGTGGGAGGCGTGCAGCAGGTCGATCAGATGGCGGCTGGCCTGCTTGGCGGCCGCCATCGCCTCTTCAGCGAACGCAAACGGGGCATCTTCGCCACAGAATTGCAGTTCGCCATTGATATAGAGATCCCAGGTCCAGCCGGTGCCGGCGTCGCCCGGACACTTGAGCTCTATCCTGACCAGCTCGTCGCGATACCTGAAAAGTGCCTTCCTCATCGTGCCCGCCGGGTTTCTTGTCGTGAAGCAGCAAGCTCGACAACACTTGCCCCCTGAGTTGCCCAAGTGTACGCCATTACCACGTTGGCAATATTGGCATTAGCGTACATATATTTGCGCAAATCATTTTGCATTCTACCAAGGAGTAGCATTTATTTCAGACCGGTAACCCGCGTGCGGCTGAAACAATCTTCCTCGAAGATCAAGAAGGGACGGGACCGCCCGCCAGCAGCCGGTCCAGCAGTTCATCGTAGTGATGATGCGGCGTGGTGATGGCATAGAAGCTTTCCACCAGCTCGCTCGTCTGGCCGGCCACGACCAGGGCACCATTGCGCAGTTCGTCCTGCACCACCACTTCCGGCAGTACGGTGAGCCAGCCGCTGTCGCGGGCGATCAGGCGCAGCATGGCCATGTCGTCCACCTCGGCACGCATGCGCGGGCGCACGTCATTGGAGATGCACAGCGCGTCGAATTGCATGCGCAGGGCGTGACGCGGGCCGGGCAGGGCCATGTCGATGCCTTCCAGGTCTTGCGGAATGCGCAGGCTGCGTGCCTCCCAGCGGTGCGCCGGACCCACCACCGAGACCGCCTGGCTGCCCAGGAAGCGGCAGTGCAGGGGCCGATCCGGGTCGGAGGGCACGGTCTCATTGGCCAGCACCACATCAAGCTGATGCTGCATCAGCCGCTCCAGCAACCCTTCCAGCAAGCCCGACTCCAGCGTCAGAGAGACCGAGGGGTCAGAGAGCATGGGACGGATCCAGTTTTCCTGATAGTTACGCGACAGTGTGGCCACGCTACCCACTCGCAGGCGCGTCACCCCGGCCGAGCGGCCTTCCAGCCGGCCCAGCAGCTCCTGGCTAAGTCCAAAGATATTGTCGGCATAGGTGAACACCAATTGCCCGGTGTCGGTCAACGTCAGGCGGCGGCCTTCACGGATGAAGAGATCTTCTTCCAGCTGCTTTTCAAGCTGGCGGATCTGCGCGGACACGGCGGATTGCGAGGTGTGCAGTTCTTCCGCCGCCCGTGTCAGATGGCCGAGCTTGGCCACCCGCCAGAAATAACGCAAATGATGAAAGTTAAGCTGTTCTAGGCGCATCGTTCGATTTTATGAATGAATTTGTTCTGATAAATGTAATTTACAGAACGATCGATGGCAAGCATCATGATGCCATTCCAATGCATGAGGTTCTTGTCATGACGACCATCCCCCTGATTTCCTGCAGCGCCTGGGCACCGCCCGCGCTGACGATGGCCGCCGCTCTGGCGCTGTGTCTGTTCCGGCTGGCACCGCCGCGCGTCTGGACGCTGTTCCAGTCGCTCTCCCTGTTGGCTTTGCTGCTGACCTTGTTCAACCTGGTGATGGCACGCGACAGCGCCCCGTGGCCGGGCGTGCTGCATCCGTCCACGCTGGGCCTGGTGCTGGCCCTGCTGGTACAGGGACTGGGCACCGTCATCGGCAGTTTTTCAGCACGCTACCTGCAGGGTGAAGCCGGCCAGCGCCAGTATGCCGCGGCGCTCGCGCTGGTACTGACTGCCGTCCACCTGCTGTTGCTGGCTGATCACTGGGTGGTGCTGATCGCCGCCTGGGCCGTCGTGGGCCTGGCCCTGCAACGCCTGCTGTGCTTCTATCCGGAACGTCCCTTTGCCCGTCTGGCTTCGTACAAGAAAAGCATCGCCGACCGCATCGCCGACTGCCTGCTGATCGCGGCGGCCGCACTGGCCTGGACGACCGTGGGCAGCGGCTCCTTCTCGGACCTGTGGGCCTACCTGAGCCAGCACGGCATGAGCACCAGCCTGCAGATCAGCGCACTGTGCCTGACGCTTGCGGTGATTCTGCGGACTGCGCTGCTGCCGGTGCACGGCTGGCTGATTCAGGTGATGGAAGCGCCGACCCCGGTCTCGGCGCTGCTGCATGCCGGCGTGGTGAATCTGGGCGGCTTCGTGCTGGTGCGGTTTGCACCCTTGCTGGAGCAGGCCGTCGCGGCGCGCGCCGTGCTGCTCATCGTCAGCGCCGGTACCGTGTTGCTGGCCGGGCTGGTGATGCTGACCCGCATCAGCATCAAGGTCAAACTGGCCTGGTCGACCGTGGCGCAGATGGGCTTCATGCTGCTGGAGTGTGCCGCCGGACTGTACCTGTTCGCCGCGCTGCACCTGATCGGCCACTCGCTGTACAAGGCACACGCCTTCCTGTCGGCCTCCTCGGTGGTGCGGGAGACCCGCCTGTCGGCCTTGCACAACCCGGCGCTGCCGTCGGCCTGGAGCGTGATCCTCGCCCCGATGGTCAGCATCGCCCTGGTGCTGGGCCTGCACAGCCTGAGCCCGCATGCGGCCTGGCCATGGTGGTGGAGCGGCATCCTCGGGCTGGCCTGGGCACCGCTGCTGTGGCGCTCCACGGCCAAGGGCAGTGGTGGCCTGCGCGGCTGGCTGCTGGGCCTGCTGGGTGCGGCCGGCCTGACCCTCGCGGCCCTGGTGGCCCACCTGCTGCCGCTGCACGTCAACGATTACCCGCGTGCCGTGTTCGGCGTGACGGCCTTGCTGGCGATGCTGGCCTTGTATGTCTGCATGGGCTTGCTGCAACTGGCACCGCAGTCCATGGCCGCCTGGCGACGCCGCAGCTACGCCGGCTTCTACCTCGATGAAGCCTATACCCGCCTGGCGCTGCAGTTGTGGCCCTCGAACTGGGCTCCCAGTGCCCGCCGGGCCGCTGCCGAACAACAAGTGAACAATCTCGCCGCCGATGGCCGTAGCCAGGGCTGAGCCCGCCTCACCGGAGAAACAGCATGAACGTATTAGCCCAAGATAGCCAAGGACCAGCCGCCGCGCCGATCGCTGCGTGGAGCGCCGAGCTGGAGCAGCAATTGCAGCAAGCCTGCCAGGACGCCTGCGGTGCCATCGCCCCGGCCTGGCCACTGGATCGTGCCATCGCCGTCAATCCGCACTGGTCGCGGGTCGGCATGCCGCTGCGCCAGGTGGCCGCGCGCATGGCCCTGCTGGGCGGCATCCAGGTCTTTCCGCCCAAGGAACAGCTGCAGCAGGCCTGGGACCAGTGCCGGGTGACCGAAGCAGATCTGGAATACGCCCTGGCACACTCGATCGAGGCCCAGGAACGCGGTTTCGACGTTGCCCACTGTCTGTCGGTACTGGCCGCCACCGGCCCGGCGCCACGGCTGCCGCTGCTGATCGACGTGCTGGACAACGATCCCCAGCGCCACACCCGGCTCTCCTGGCGGCAGGCCATCACGCACCAGGTCAGCCAGACCTGTGCCGCCTACTTCGACCAGCACCAGGCCGACTGGCAGCCTGAACGCGGCATGGGCCTGTATGCCTTCTGGCGCGAGACGCTGGAGCACGACCACGGCATCGGCTTGCTGATGGGCCTGCCGCACATTGCCGATGGCGTCCGGGCGCTGCCGGCCTGCGCGCGCGAGGCCGAACGCTGGGTGATGCGGCGCATGGACCTGCCGCCCGAGGTCTGGGCCGACTATCTTGAATCGGTCCTGCTGACCGTCAATGGCTGGGCCTCGTGGTGTGCCTATCTGGGCTGGGAGGCCAAACTCGCAGGCGGCAGTGATGAACACCTGCGTGAATTGCTGGCCATCCGCATGGCCTGGGGTGCCTTGCTGTTGGAGTGCAAGGATGACGAAGCCGCCAGCCACGCCTTCCACACGGTGCAACAGGCCTGGGCACGCTCGCAGGAGCGTCTGGAACAAGTGCGTCAGGACCTGCTGGTCGATGAACTCTGGCAGGTCGCACTGGAGGCCGGCTACCAGCGCAAGTTGGCGGCAGCCTTGCTGCAACAGTCGGCCAATGCAGCGCCGCAGGTCGAGGTGCAGGCCGCATTCTGCATCGATGTACGCAGCGAACCGCTACGGCGGGCGCTGGAGGCGGTCCATCCCGGCATGCAGACGATGGGCTTCGCGGGTTTCTTCGGCCTGCCGGTGGCCTACACGCCGCTGGCCACCGAGGCCAGCCGTCCGCAGTTGCCGGGCCTGCTGGCACCGGCCTATCAGGTGCAGGATGTGGTCTCCCCCGCCGGAACGGTCGCCGATGGCGGCGTGCTGGCCAGTGCCGTGGCACGGGCGCGGCGCAAGACATTGGCCTTCAAGGAACAGTGGCAGGGCAATACGCGCTGGCCGGGGTCGGCGTTTTCCTTCGTCGAGGTGGCGGGTGTGACAGCACTGGGCGGTCTCTGGAAATGGCTGCAGCCTGGCCAGGCCGAACGTGCGCGCGATGACCTGGCCGGGCTGCCGTCGCGCTATCGCGAAGTGTGCCGGCCGCAACTGGTCGGCGTCGCGCTGGACGACAAGGTGGCACTGGCCGCCCGCGTGCTGCACGCCATGGGCCTGGATCGCCAGGTGGCCCCGCTGGTACTGCTGGCCGGGCATGGCAGCCAGTCCGCCAACAACGCGCATGCGGCAGCGCTGGACTGTGGCGCCTGCTGCGGCCAGACCGGCGAAGTCAACGCGCGCACGCTGGCCCAGTTGCTCAACGAACAGGAGGTGCGCCGCGGCCTGCTGGACCGGCAGATCTTCATCCCCGAAGACAGCCACTTCCTGGCCGTCCTGCACAACACCACGACCGACGAAATCGAAGCCTTCGATCTCGACCTGATGCCGGCAGCGGCCCGCGCGCGCTGGCAAGCCCTGCAGCCGGTGCTGGCCGAGGCCGGTGACCGTGTCCGCCGCGAGCGTGCGCTGCGCCTGGGGATGGAGCCGGCCCAGGCCGCGCCGGCCTTGCTGAAGCAACTGCGCCGCCGCGCCAACGACGGTGCCGAGACGCGTCCTGAATGGGGCCTGACCGGCAATGCCGCCTTCCTGATCGCCCCGCGTTCACGCAGCCGTGGACTGGACCTGGGTGGCCGCTGCTTCCTGCATGACTACGAGGCCAGCGAGGATCGGGACGGCAGCGTGCTGGAACTGCTGATGACCGCGCCCATGCTGGTGACGCACTGGATCAACTGGCAATATCACGCCTCCACCAGCGATCCGCAGCGCCTGGGCAGCGGCAACAAGCTCTTGCACAACGTGGTCGGGGGCACCATCGGTGTCTTCGAAGGCAATGGCGGCGATCTGCGCATCGGCCTGTCGCGCCAGTCGCTGCATGATGGCCAGCAGTGGGTGCATGAACCGCTGCGCCTGACCGTCGTGATCGATGCGCCGGCCGAGGCCATCGATGCCGTGGTCGCCCGCCACGCCATCGTGCGTCAGCTGCTGGAGCATGGCTGGCTGCACCTGTGGCGTTTCGGAGAGGCAGGCCTGGAGCAGTGGCGGCGCGAGGGATGGAAGTCAATCGGCTTGTGAAACTTCTGGTATCGTTGGCAAGATGCGGTAGCATAGATGCCGTTTTGCAACTAATGATTTACCGGAGAAAGCATGATCCCCATCATTCCAGACTCCAATGCCAGCCCGGGAGAGGACGCTGCGCGTCGCTCCTGCGAGGGCTGCTCGGACGACGGTAAGCTGGACATCGAGTTTGAATATGCCTATCAGCCCATCGTGCGCCTGTCCACGCGCTCGGTGTACGCCTATGAAGCATTGGTGCGCGGGCCGCAGGGCGAGCCCGCGTACACGGTGCTGAACCAGGTCAACGACAGCAACGTCTATCGTTTCGACCAGGCTTGCCGTACCAAGGCGGTGGAAGGCGCGGCACGGCTGGGCATGACGCAGTACCTGTCGATCAATTTCCTGCCCAATGCGGTGTACCGCCCGGAGGTCTGCATCCAGAGCACCTTCAAGGCCGCACGCAAGCATGACTTCCCGATCGAACGCATCATCTTCGAGGTAACCGAAGGGGAGCGCGTGGTCGACCGCCCGCACCTGGTGAACATCTTCCGGGAATACAGCCGCTTCGGTTTTCGTACCGCCATCGATGACTTCGGCGCCGGCTATGCGGGCCTGAACCTGCTGGCCGAATACCAGCCCGATCTGATCAAGATCGACATGGACCTGGTCCGCAACATCGACACCGACAAGCCGCGCCAGGCCATCGTGGCCGGCATCGCCGCCATCTGCGAGGAGCTGGATATCGAGATCCTGGCCGAGGGCGTCGAGACCCGTGCCGAACGCGATCACCTGGCGGCGCTGGGGATCGACCTGATGCAGGGGTACTGGTTTGCCAAGCCAGCTTTCCAGACTTTGGCCATCGTGCCGACCCAGGCCTGGGACTGATCAGGTCGAAAAGAAGCAGCAAACAAGAAAGTAAAGCGGCATCCGGAGATGCCGCTTTTTTTGCGTCCTGCCAGCCCTTATTCGGGGAAGCGCACCAGCCGTTTGGCCTCCTTCGGTGCCTGGTATTGCGCCGCGTTCATCTGCATGGCCAGCAGCGTGTAATAGGCATTGATGCCGGTCAGATCGACCACGCCCTTCTTGCCGAAACGCTTTTCGGCGCGGGCGAAGGTCGGATCGGAGACGCGCTTGTTGCGATGCAGTTCGAGCGAGAAGTCATAGACGATCTGCTCGTCCTCGCTCAGGCCCTCGGGACGGCGGCCGTCGGCGATGGCCGCCGCCACTTCCGGCTTGATGCCGGCTTTGATGGCGATGGGATAGTGTACGTACCACTCGTAATCCTGGGTCCATTCACGGGCCGTGATCAGAATCACCAGTTCGCTGAGGGTATTGCCGATGGCCGAGTTGTAGCGCAGGTAGTCGCCCATCGAGCGTGCCTGCGTCATCACTTGCGGGCTGTGCATCAGCGGTTCGAAGGGCCCGAACACCGGCACCTTGCGGGCGGCCAGGAATTCATCGGCGGCTTTTTTCTGTTCCGGCGTGTATTGATCGGGCGGGATCACCGGCAGGCGATCCGCAGCCTGGGCGACGGCGGCCGAGAGCAAGGTCGAGGCAAGGGCAATGCGCAGGAATCGTTTCATGAAGGTCTCTGTCTCTGGATGTTGGTCTGGTTATGGTGCCGACGCTGGCCTTGGCGGGCCACCGCGACGGCGGCTCTAGGATAGGGGAGCTTCAGCGGATTGTGTTGCTGAGTCTTCACTTTCGCCTGAGCCCATGTGAATGTCATGCAACATCGGCACGTCCTTGCCGATTTCGCTCCCGTCCGGAGGTGCTGCTGCGCGTCGTCATGGTGCCGGGACCCGTGCGCGGCTACAATCTCTGCCCACTGAACAAGCAACGAGACCTTACCGATGAAAACCTACGCCGTGCTCCCGTGGCTGGCCGTGATGCTGGCGCTTGGCGGTTGCGCCACCGAGGCCTATCGCGCCACCGAGAGCCAGTGCGCCCCGGCCGCCTATGCCCAGTATCCGATCATCCAGCAGACGCGGATGGAAATGCGCACCCGCACCATCCAGGTGCCGACCGGACAGACGCGCTGCAGCTCGGTGGTCAACGGCAACCGGACCGATACGGTCTGCCAGGACATCCTGCGTACCGAATATCAGCAATATCCCGTCTACGTGACGGTCGACATCAATGAATATGGCCGCAACCAGGTGATCGCCGCCTGCGCCCGTGCGCAATGCGTGAGAACGCACGGCAATCCGGACTGCGAGTAGTCCGGCCAGACGGGATCGCGGTGGTTTATGGTTCGGCCTGATCGGGCGTGCCGAGTACCGCAATTTGCTGCGGCAGCAGACGCTCCAGCATGGCGCGGTGGTAGGGATCCTGAGATTCCACATAGCGTGCCGCCGAATGAATGTTTTTCCATCCCACGTATTCCATCAGGGCGCGCATCTCCCAGCCATTGGCGCTGGCCCAGCTGGCAAAGCCGCGCCGCAGCGAGTGCGAGCTGTAGAGATGTGCATCATCAATCCCTGCCGATTTCAGGATCCGTCGCAGCAAGGGGATGATGCTGGCCGCATTGACCGCTTCTTCGCTGATGCGGCCCCAGCGATCGATGCCGCGTAGTACCGGTCCGCTGCTCAGGCCGCTCACCGCCAGCCAGTCGAGATAAGCCGCCACCGGGCACAACCGTGACAGCGCCGGCGTCTTGTAGGTGCTGCCTTTGAGGCTGCGGTCGGTCTTGGTGCGGGGCAGGTGGATGCGCATGCCTTCGCCTGCCACCGCCTCAATGCGTTCGATATCCAGCCGCGCCAATTCGTCGCTGCGAAATCCCCGCCAGAATCCGATCAGCAACAATGCCTTGTCGCGCGTATGCCGCAGCAGGTCGGCAAAGCGCGCCTGCTGGCGTGCCAGTTCCCGTTCGCGTTCCAGATGGGCGATGGTCTGCTCCAGCGCCTCCAGCTGCAGCGGTTTGGCGCGTTTTTCCTGGGCAGGATGCAGTTCCAGGATGCCGCGCAGCATCTTGCGCACGACCGGAGCCTTGGTCGGGTCCGGGAATCCCTGGTCGACATGCCACTGGCCCAGCGCGGAGATGCGCTGCTTGAGCGTGTTGTGCGCCAGCTTGCCGGCGTGCTCAGCCAGATAGCGCACCAGGCTGTCCGCCGTGGCTGGCAGAAAACCACCCCATTCCACTTCGAAATGCTTCACGGCCGCACGATAGCTGC
The DNA here is from genome assembly GCF_057961335.1 of Herbaspirillum sp. Her4. NCBI lineage: Bacteria > Pseudomonadati > Pseudomonadota > Betaproteobacteria > Burkholderiales > Oxalobacteraceae > Herbaspirillum > Herbaspirillum sp. Her4. Next base: position 3,735,736 of record NZ_CM176330.1, read on the forward strand.
GGCGAGTGTTGTCACGCGTGGCGGCGTGCAGATAGTCATCGATATTCAACGGTGCTGGTGCGGCTGGCATGGGCTCATTACAGACGGGTGAGGGCAGATTCGGAGGATTTTACGCGATCAGATTCGATAATCATCCAATATCCTGTGTTAATTATTTTCGACATCTGCATAAATATTCTTCAATATTAGTATGTAATTACGTATTATGTAATTCATCATCAAATAACGGATTTGGACCATGGCACGTACCGGCCTCTACAAATCGGAAGTAAAGAAAGCGCGCGATTCCTTGCTGGCATTGGGCCGACATCCGTCGGTGGATGCTGTGCGGGTAGAACTGGGCAATACCGGCTCCAAGACTACAATCCACAAATACCTGAAGGAATTGGAAGAAGAGGAGGGCGGCCAGAGCCAGCCGCGCAGCGTCAGCGAGGCTCTGCAGGACCTGGTGGAGCGGCTCGCCGTGCAGTTGCAGGAGGAGGCCCGGGCAGAGGTCAAGGCAGTGCGTGCGGAAACGGAGACGGTAACGGCCCGATTGGCGCAGGAATTGGCATTGCTGAAGGCCGCCCATGGCGAGCAGGGCCTGCGTCTGGATCAGACGCAAAAAGCCCTGATCGCCGAGCGCGCCGCCCATGAGAAAACCCGCGAGGAACGCCAGGAGCAAACCGCCATGGCACGCACCCTGGAAGTGAAGCTCGCTGCCTTGCAGGAACGCCTGGCCGAAAACGAACAGCACCGCCAGTCGCTCGAAGAAAAGCACCAGCACGCTCGCGATGCCCTGGAGCACTACCGCAGTGCCGCCAAGGACCAGCGCGACCAGGACCAGCGACGCCACGAGCAACAACTCCAGACCCTGCAAGCCGAATTGCGCCAGTTGCGCCAGGATGCAGTGGTGCGCCAGGAGGACGTCACCCGGCTCAATCAGGAAGGCGTGCGCCTGATTGCCGAGTTGTCACATGCGCGGCAGGCGCTGGCAGAACAGCACACGCTGGCCACGCGTCGCGAACAACAAATGGAGGTGCTGCAGGAACAGGCTTCCGCCAAGCGCGTGCTCGAAGCGCAGCTGGCTGCCAGGAACGAGGCCTTGACGCAACTGCAGGCCCGGGTCATCAGTGCCGAAGAAGAGGCCGCCAGCGGGCGCCGGCAATGGCAGCAGGGCGAGCGCGAGCTGGCGGCGGTACGCGCACGACTGGAAACGCACGAAGCGCTGCTCAAAGAGTGGCGCGACCACTCCGCTGTGCAACAGGATAAAAAGGCAGCGCCACCGGTACCAAAAGACTCAGGCACCGACCCCGGCTGATACCGGGGCAGGGCAGTGGTGCCGTGCATGCGCTCGCTGCACGTCCGTGCTGCACTTCCATTCAGCCAGCCATGCCCGCCGATGAAGGCTCATGCAAAAAGCTGATATCCAAGCATGTTTTACTTTGTAGCTCCAAATGATCTGATCGACCACAATCGGGGCTCGCGGCGGCTTTCGAGGCCGTGTCCGCTGCCTCCATTGAACGACTCCACGATCAGGTCATGCACGCAAAGAACTTCATTCGCCGCTTCCGGTTTCCGCAGACTCTGGCCGGTGCCATCCTGGCCTTGAGCGCAGCGTTTTCGCACGCTCAAGCTCTGACCATCGGCGTGACGCCCGGCGTGATCGCCGACTCCATCCAAGTGGCCGCAGCAGAAGCCAAGCGGCAGGGACTGGAGGTACGCGTGGTCGAGATGACCGACTGGACCACGCCCAATGTCGCCCTGCAATCCGGCGACCTCGACCTGAATTACTTCCAGCACACCGCCTTCCTGGAAAACGCCATCCGTCAACGTGGCTACGCCTTTGCGATTGCCGGTTATGGCGTGCTGCCCAACATCGGCCTGTTTTCCACCCGCATCAAGAGCCTGGCGCAACTGAAGGACGGTGCCACCGTGGCCGTGGCCAACGATCCCGTCAACCAGGGCCGGGGACTGCTGCTGCTGGAACGCGCCGGACTGATCAAACTCAAGCCCGGTGTGGGCGCCAAGGCCAGCCTGGCTGACATCGCCAGCAACCCGAAGAAACTGGATTTCAAGGAAATCGAAGGTCCGCAACTGGTCCGCGCTCTGGATGACGTCGATCTGGCGCAGGGTTACCCGGCGCATCTGGTTGCCGCCGGCAAGCCGGAGATCGCCAAAAGCGGCCTGCAATATTCGACCGTGGACGACCAGCGCTTCGCGATCGTCTTCGTCTCGCGCACCAGCAATGCCGCTGACCCGCGCATCCGCAAATTCATCACGCTGTACCAGCAATCGCCCGCCGTGCTGGCCAAGATCGATGAGCGCTATGCGCACGACAAACGGCTTTACAGCTTGCCCTGGCAAAAGCCCTGAATGAAGCTTTGTGTCGCTGGCGAGTGATCATCTCGAGCCTCGCCGGCCGCAAGCCCGCTTCCAGCGGCCTCCCGTTGCGCCGACGCTGCCAGCGGCTGATTCACGACCTGAACATTTTTTCCCAAAACCCATTTTTTCCGGAGCCCTGCATGCAGCCTTCCCGTCTTTTCCGTCATTTGCTGGTCGTCCTGACTGTCCTTTCTGCCCATGCCGGTGTGGCGCACGCCGCCGACAAGCTGCGCATCGGCGTGGTGCCTGGGGCCTATGGCGACTCCATCGCAGTGGCCGCCAAGGAAGCCAAGAACCAGGGCATTGACGTGCAAGTCGTCGAATTCACCGACTGGACCACGCCCAATGTGGCGGTGGATGCAGGGGACCTGGACCTGAACTATTTCCAGCACCAGCCCTTCCTCGACAATGCCATACAGAAGAACGGCTACAAGCTGGCCAGTGCCGGTACCGGCATCCTGGCCAACGTCGGCCTGTATTCGCTCAAGCACAAGTCCTTCGCCCAAGTGCCACAGGGCGGCAAGGTCGGCATCGCCAACGATCCTGTCAACCAGGGGCGCGGCTTGCTGTTGCTGCAGAGTGTGGGACTGATCAAGCTCAAGCCCAACGTCGGCTACCTGGGCAGTCTCAATGACATCGTCGAGAACCCCAAGAAGCTGAACTTCGTGGAAGTGGAAGGCCCGCAGCTGGTGCGCATCACGCCCGATGTCGACCTGGCTCAGGGCTATCCGCACTTCATCGTGGCGGCCAAGGCCTTCGATCCTTCCAGCGGCCTGGCCTATTCCGGTATCGAGGATGCCCGTTTCGCCATCCAGTTCGTCACCAAGGCCAGCCGCGTGAATGATCCGGTGATCCAGAAATTCATCCGCATCTACCAGAACTCGGAGACCGTCAAGGCCGACATCCATCGTGCCTTCAACAGCGACAAGCGTCTCTACACGCTGGCCTGGCAGAAGCCCTGAAACCGCCGCACCCGTCCCGGAAGGAAACCGCATGGAACTCTCGATCACGGCCAGACAATCCTTGACCGCTCCCAGCCGTCCCGAGGCGGAGCATGATGCTGCCGCGCAGGCCTCGGCCCCTGGCGGCCCGTGGCCCGGCAGCGGTCCCAAGGGCAGGGTGGCCTTGCGCCAGGTCGGCAAGACCTACCTCTCATCGGCCGGCCCGGTGCAGGCCTTGCAGGACATCGACCTGGAGATTGCGCCCGGCAGCATCTTCGGCATCATCGGCCGCAGCGGGGCCGGCAAATCCAGCCTGCTGCGCACCATCAACCGGCTGGAGACGCCCACCAGCGGGCGCATCGAAGTCGATGGGGTGGATATCGCGACCCTCGAGGATGCGCAACTGGTGCAATTGCGCCGGCGCATCGGCATGATCTTCCAGCATTTCAACCTGCTCTCGGCCAAGACCGTCTTTGACAACATCGCCTTGCCGCTGCGCGTGGCCGGCGTGCCGCGCCAGCAGGTGGAGGGCAGGGTGCGCGAACTGCTGGCCCTGGTCGGTCTGCAGGACAAGGCCGATACCTATCCGCGCCGCCTCTCGGGCGGCCAGAAGCAGCGTGTCGGCATTGCCCGCGCCCTGGCCAGCGGGCCCGAGATCCTGCTCTGCGACGAGGCCACCTCGGCGCTGGACCCGGAAACCACTCACGCCATCCTGCAACTGCTGAGCGACATCAACCGCAAGCTGGGCATCACGGTGATCCTGATCACGCATGAAATGAGCGTCATTCGCGAGATCGCCGACCAGGTGCTGGTGCTGGAACAGGGACGCATCGCTGAACTGGGACCGGTGTGGCAGGTGTTCGGTAATCCCGCCCATCCAGCCACGCAAGCTTTGTTGGCGCCACTGCAGCAAGGCCTGCCGCCGGAACTGCTGGACAAACTGCAGACCGTGCCGCCGTCCGGGCTGCATGAGCGCATTCTGCAATTGCAATACCGTGGCGGGGATGGCCTGGAGCCTGATCTGTTGCGCGTGGCTCAGGCGCTGGGCGGCAAGACGCGCTTGCTGCAGGCCAGCGTGGAGCGCATCCAGGGACATACCCACGGTCAGCTCTACATCGCCTTGGCCGACGTCACGGGATCACCAGACTGGCAGGCCCTGACACAGGGACCCACGGCGATTGCGCATCACATCAAGGAGTTGGGATATGTCACTCGAACTTAGTCTTTCCATTCCCATCGAGCGCTACGGCAATGCGCTGGTCGATACGCTGCAGATGGTAGGCATCTCGGGCGCACTGGCGCTGGTGGCGGGCATTCCGCTGGCGGTGCTGCTGATCGTGACGGCGCCGGGCGGCTTCCTGGCCTCCCCGCGCGTGCACCGGGTATTGGGCAGCATCATCAATGGTTTTCGCGCCACGCCCTTCATCGTTCTGCTGGTGGCGCTGATTCCGCTCACGCGCCTGGTGGCGGGCACCACCATCGGCGTCTGGGCCGCCATCGTGCCGCTGGCCATCAGCGCCACGCCTTTCTTTGCGCGCATCGTCGAGGTGAGCTTGCGCGAGGTTGATCCCGGTCTGGTCGAAGCAGCGCAGGCACTGGGCTGCAAGAAATGGGACATCGTGCGGCATGTCTATCTGCCCGAGGCTCTGCCCGGCATCGTGGGGGGCTTCACGATCACGCTGGTGGCCCTCATCAGCTCTTCGGCCATGGCCGGTGCCGTGGGCGCGGGCGGGCTGGGGGATCTGGCAATCCGCTATGGCTATCAGCGATTCGATACGCAGGTGATGGTGATCGTCATTGCGGTGCTGATTTTGCTGGTGTCGGTGGTGCAGCGTATCGGGGACGGCTACGTGCGCTGGCTGCGTGAACGCTGATGGGACTGTAGCGCTGACCAAGTCCTGAGGCTTGCTGTTGATTTCGCGGGCCCCTGCATGCAGGGGCCCGCTGTTTTGTATGGCAGCGCATGTTCATACTGGCAAGCTCGCCACGATGGACATGCGCTGGAACGGCAGCAGCGTGCTGCCGTCCGCGCTGGACGGGTAAGCCTGTTGCATGCGGCGCGCATATTCGGTGCGGAAGGCCTGCAATTGCTGGCCTTCCAATCAGACAGGGAGTGCCGCAAAGTGGCCAGAAGAAAATAATGCCATCTCTTTGATCTGAATAATTCCCTCAGATCAGACCCGCTCAGCGTCCCTGACGGCTTTCGGCGTGATTGCGCGCATCGACGAAGCGCGCATGCGTTTCTTCAGCCTTGCGGCGGCCGAAGGCATAGTTGGCTTCCAGCCACATGACGTTGATGATGCCGAAGGCCAGGGCCAGGCCGATGCCGAGTATCCAGGCGAAATACCACATGATGTTCTCCTCGTTGCAGTTTGCGATTGCGCGTAATCAATACGCCGTGTGTTCGTTCTCGTGGATGTCGCGGGCGGTAACCTTGCCCTTGACCACGCGATAGACCCAGCCGGTATAGACGATGATGAGCGGCAGGAAGATCAGCACCATCCAGAACATCAGGCCCAGGGTCTTGTGGCTGGAGACCGAATCCCACAGGGTCAGGCTGCTCTTGGCGTCCAGTGAAGAGGGCATGACGAAGGGGAACAGCGACATGCCGGCGGTGAGGATGATGCCGGTCACCGACAGCCCGCTGGCGATGAAGGCCAGGCGGGCACTGCGCACCAGCGCCAGCAAGGCCGCCAGTACCGCACCGGCCGCGCCCAGCGCCGGGAACAGCTTGGTCACGGGCCACTTGGCGTAGTTGTCGAACCAGGCACCGGCGACCACTTCCACCGTCTTGGCCAGGGGAGTGAAGGCGCTGTTGGCGTCCGGCATGGAGGTGATGCGATAACCAGGCATCTGGGCTACCCAGAAGCCGCCGGCCACGAACAGCAGCACCGTCACCAGCGCCGCACTGATGACGGTCTTGCGCGAACGCTCCCCCACGGCGGCCTCGGTCTTGACGAAGGCGAAGGCCGCACCGTGCATCAGCAGCATGGCCACCGACAGCAGGCCCGCCAGCAGACCGAAGGGGTTCAACAGGGCAAAGAAGCTGCCGGTGTATTCGACCCGCATGGTGTCGTCATAGTGGAAGGGCACACCCAGCAGCAGGTTGCCGAAGGCCACGCCGCAGATCAGGGGCGGCACGAAACCACCGATGAACAGGCCCCAGTCCCAGGCATTGCGCCAGCGTGGATCGGCCACCTTGCTGCGGTAGTCGAAACCCACCGGACGGAAGAACAGCGAGAACAGCAAGACCATCAGGGCAATGTAGAAGCCCGAGAAGGCCGTCGCATACACCAGCGGCCAGGCTGCGAAGGTGGCGCCGCCGGCGGTGATGAACCAGGTCTGGTTGCCCTCCCAGGTGGGGCCGATGGAGTTGATCAGGATGCGGCGCTCGGTGTCGTTCTTGCCGGCGAAGGGCAGCATCATGCCCACGCCGAAGTCGAAGCCGTCGGTCAGGGCGAAGCCGATGATGAGTACGCCCACGAAGGCCCACCAGATCAGCTTGAGTGTTTCGTAATCGAAGATCATTCTGCTTTCCTCATTTCTTCTGGTGGCTTAGTGGCTGCCGGCATTGGCCGACGGATTCAGGGGCGGCGGCAGGACATCGCCGGGGCTCTTTTCATGACCCTTGGTTTCCCAGTAGTACTGGCCGGTATGCAGGCTGCTGGGGCCGAGGCGCGCGTACTTCACCATCAGGATCATCTCCACCACCAGCAGGAAGGTATAGAACAGGATGAACCCGGCCAGGCTGAAGTAGAGGCTGCCCGGCTGCAGCGAGGAGGCCGACAGGTGGGTCGGCAGGATGCCGGCGATGGTCCAGGGCTGGCGACCGTATTCGGCCACGATCCAGCCCAGCTCGGCGGCGATCCAGGGCAGCGGGATGGCGATCACGGCCAGGCGCAGCAGCCAGCGCTGCGGCGCCAGCTGCTTCTTGGCCAGGAACCAGAACGAGGCGGCGAAGATGAACAGGAATAGGAAGCCCAGCGCCACCATGCCGCGGAAGGCCCAGAACAGCGGCGCGACCTTGGGGATGGTGTCGTTCACAGCCATGCTGATCTGCTCCGGCGTGGCATCGACCACGTTGTTGGTGTACTTCTTCAACAGCAGGCCGTAGCCCAGGTCCTTCTTGAGCTTGTCGAACTCGACGCGGGCCTCGGGCGACTTGTCGCCGGATTTCAGCCGGGTCAGCGCGGCATAGGCCAGCATGCCGTTGCGGATGCGGACTTCATGCTCCTTCTTCAGATCCTTGATGCCCAGCACCTGGGTATCGGCCGAGCGGGTTGCGATCAGGCCCAGCACGTAGGGAATCTTGACGGCGTAGTCGGTGCGTTCTTCCTTGTCATTGGGCAGGCCGAAGAGAGTCAGACCGGCGGGGGCAGGGTGGGTGTCCCACTCGGCTTCGATGGCGGCCAGCTTGACCTTGTTGACTTCACCGGCGGTGTAGCCCGATTCATCCCCCAGCACGATCACCGAGAGCGTGGCGGCCAGGCCGAAACCTGCTGCCACCGCAAAGGAACGCAGCGCGAAGGCGGTGTCGCGGGCCTTGAGCAAGTACCAGGCGGAGACGCCCAGCACGAACATCGATGCCGTCACGTAACCGGCGGCCACGGTGTGTACGAACTTGACCTGCGCCACCGGGTTGAAGATCACCTCGGTCATGCTGACCAGTTCCATACGCATGGTCTCGAAGTTGAATTCGGCGCCCACCGGATTGTTCATCCAGCCGTTGGCGATCAGGATCCACAGCGCCGACAGGTTCGAGCCCAGCGCCACCAGCACGGTGACGATCAGGTGCTGCTTGCGCGAGAGCTTGTCCCAGCCGAAGAAGAACAGGCCGACGAAGGTCGATTCCATGAAGAAGGCCATCAGGCCTTCGATGGCCAGCGGGGTGCCGAAGATGTCGCCCACGTAGTGCGAGTAATAGGACCAGTTGGTGCCGAACTGGAATTCCAGGGTGATGCCGGTGGCCACGCCCATGGCGAAGTTGATGCCGAAGAGCTTGCCCCAGAAGCGGGTCATGTCCTTGTAGATCTGGTTGCCGGTCATGACATAGACCGACTCCATGATGACCAGGATCCAGGACAAGCCCAGGGTGAGGGGGACGAACAGGAAGTGATAGAGCGCCGTGACGGCGAACTGCAGCCGCGACAAAGAGACGACTTCATCAATGGGAACCATGTCTTACTCCGGTTTGGTAATTGTTTTAGATGCCTGTTGCATGTCAGCCGACGATGCCGATACGGAATTTGGCGCGAGCATGCGTTGCTCCACCCGCTGTACCGGCATCTGCATGTGCTTGGCTTCGGGATGTGCGAAAAAGGTCTTGGCCAGCCCAGTAATGAGGGCCACTTTGACGATCAGCAGAATGGAGATTTCCGCCGCCAGCGGCATGCTTGTCAGCCGTCTGGAAGTGCCCCCTGGATTACACTTTTGCCCCAAAAATTGCTTCATCATCACCTCTATTTTTTATGTGGGTGTGTAGGAAAGCCGATTTGAAATGAAAGCATGGACGCCCAATGATCAGTAAATAGACTTCATGATCAGGCCAGCAGACACTACCATGCAAACTATCGAAAATGCCAGTTTCAGATGGGCTGGGTGCCAGCGTACTGCAAGCTTCCCGCCAAGCAACATACCAGCCATCGCTCCCGCAGAAAAAGGTAATCCAATACCCAGATCGAAGTGACCACTGACCATGCTGGTGCCGACGCTGACCAATGAAATCAACGCGATCACCGCCAGCGAAGTTGAGACGACAGACTGCATGGCCAGGTCGGTCACCCGCTGCAAGGACGGTACGATGACGAACCCGCCACCCACGCCGAGCAGCCCCGAAAGCACACCCGCCAAGCCGCCCATGACGGCCAGGCGACTGGCACAACGTGGTGTCCAGACGAAGCGTCCGCTCTGGTCGCGCAGGCAGGGGCAGTCATCTGGTACGGTAGCCGCGGCCGTCCTGCTGCGCCGGGCATCACGCATGCCCTTGATGGCCACCCACACCATGACAATGGCAAACAGCAGCGTCAGGTAGCGTGTATCGAGCTGATGGGCCAGCCACGTTCCCAGCGGGGTGAGAACAATGCCGACAACGGCGATCAGCGCGGCGGCGCGATAGCGTACGATGCCGGCCCGCAAACCGATCACCGCCCCCATCGCCGAAGCAATGCCAACGGCCAGCAAGCCGATGGGACCGGCCTGCGGCACGCTCAGATGCAGGCCGAACACCAGCAGCGGAATGGCCAGGATACCGCCACCGGCACCGGTGAGCCCCATGATGCAGCCCACCAGGGCACCCAGTAACAGGCTCATGCTCATCTCTGTCTCCTCAACCGACCATTTCGGGTTGCGCCAGCCACTCGTGTCCCTTGAGCATGCCTTCCCAGTACAGCGGCGGCAGAATGCGCTCCTTGAGCAGCCAGGCCAGGCGCGATGGACGTGTGCCATCCAGCATCCACGCCGGGAAGCTGGGCGCCAGCTTCCCGCCATAGTTGAATTCAGCCAGAACGATCTTGCCGCGTTCCACCGTCAAGGGGCAGGAGCCATAGCCGTTGTAGCGGGCCTGAACGGATTGCCGGCCCAGGTTGTGGAGCACATTGTGGGCGACCACCGGCGCCTGTTTGCGGGCCGCAGCGGCGGTCTTGGCGTTGGGCGAGTTGGCCGCATCGCCCAGCCCGAAGATGTTGGCAAAGCGCTTGTGCTGCAAGGTCGATTGATCGACATCGATCCACCCGGCCGGATCGGCCAGAGGGCTGCTGCGGATGAAGTCTGGCGCGGTCTGCGGCGGCACCACGTGGATCATGTCAAAGGGGACTTCCACTTTCTGGGAGCTGCCATCGGGGGAGCTGACTGCAAAGGTGGCGATCTTGCGTCCACCATCGATGGCAGTCAGGGTCTGTCCGAAGTTGAGATTGATGCCATAGGCCTGCACATACTCCATCAAGGCTGGTACGTATTCGGCCACGCCGAAGAGCACGGCGCCAGCAGAGCGAAACTGCACATTCGATTTCTTGAGCACGCCAGCGTGCCGCCACGCATCGCAAGAGAGATACATGGCCTTTTGCGGGGCGCCAGCGCATTTGATGGGCATAGGCGGCTGGGTGAACACGGCATCGCCTCCTTTGAAACGCTCCACCAACTCCCAGGTGTAGGGCGCCAGATCATAACGATAATTGGACGTCACGCCGTTGCGACCCAGGGTATCGGTGAGGCCTTCGATGCCGTCCCAGTTCAGTTTCAGGCCGGGACAGACCACCAGCTGCTCGTACTTGACCACACGGCAGCCTTCCAGCAGCACCGCATTGCGCTCAGGCTCGAAACCTGCCACGGCCGATTTGATCCAGCGTACGCCGCGCGGGATGAGCGATCCCATCACCCGGGCTGTCTGCGCGGGCTTGAATACACCGCCGCCAACCAGGGTCCAGCCGGGTTGGTAATAATGGACATCGGCCGGGTCGATGATGGCGATATCCAGTCCAGGCTGGCGCGCCAGCAGGCTCGACGCCACCGAGATCCCTGCCGCGCCACCACCCACGATGACTACCTTGTGCGTCGAGTCGGCCACATCGAATGGGGTGGCATTGCTCTGGTTGATTCTGCGCACCAGTGCGCTCAGGTCGTAACCCGCCTGTTCGGCACGGGTCAATATCTCCCCCGTGGACATGCGGCCGGCGCGCGAGAGCCCCCACAGCGTGGTACTGCGCATGCCACTACGGCAATAGGCCAGCACGGGCTTGGGTAGCTCTTCGAGAAGATGGTCGAATTCGTCCGCCTGGGCATCGGCCACCTGACCAGGGATCACCGGCAGATAGTGCGCCTCGATGCCCGCAGTCTGAGCTTGTTGTTCCACCTCTCTGAAACTGGGTTGGTCGCCGGCTTCCCCGTCCGGACGATTGCAGATGATGGATTTGAAGCCGGCCGCCGCGATCTCTGCCATATCGGCAGGCATGACCTGGGCCGAGACGGACAAGTTGGCCGTCAGTTGCTTGATGTTCATGGAATGTCTCCTTGATTGATGTGCCCCTGGCGGCGACGCCCCGGCGTCGGCCAGCAAGGGGAGGGGGATCAGCGATCCCGGGTAGCGCAACTGCTGATGCCCAGCAGCGGATACAGCGGACAGAAGCGGAACAAGCCGGTTCCTATTGCGATCAGGCCCAACCAGCCCCACCATCCCACGGTACCGGTCGCCGAAAGGATGACCAGGACGACGCCAATGACGATTCTCAAGATGCGGTCGATACCGCCTACATTGCATTTCATGATGACTCCTCAGGGTTGGTGATCAGACTGCGTCCAGCGGGATCTTCAGATAACGCATGCCGTTGGCTTCGGCCGGTGGCAACTGCCCCGCACGCATGTTGACTTGCACCGACGGTAGCAGCAGTACCGGCATGGCGAGGGTGGCATCACGGGCACTGCGCATGGCCACGAATTCCTCCTCGCTGATGCCATCGCGGACATGGATGTTATTGCTACGCTCTTCAGCCACGGTGGTGACGAACTGAAGCTGCCGGCCGTTGGGCTGGTAGTCGTGACACAGGTAGATACGGGTATGCGGCGGCAGGCTCAGGACCTTGTTGATCGAATGGAAGAGCGTGCGGGCGTTCCCGCCGGGGAAATCGCAGCGTGCGGTCCCGTAGTCGGGCATGAACAGGGTGTCGCCGACGAAGGCTGCGATCTGATCACCTTCCTCCACGACATAGGTGATACAGGCCGGCGTATGGCCGGGGGTATGCATGACACGCGCCTGCAGAGCGCCGATCCGGAAGTGCTCACCATCGGCGAACAGGTGATCGAACTGGCTGCCATCGTGAGCAAATTCACTGCCGGCATTGAAAAGCGCCCCAAATACGTTTTGCACCTGTCGGATGTGCTCACCGATAGCGATACGTCCGCCCAGCTTGCGCTTGAGATAGGGTGCCGCAGACAGATGGTCGGCATGGGCATGGGTTTCCAGGATCCATTGCACCGAAGCCTCGAGCTCCTGCACGCGCCTGATCAGGTGATCGGCGCTACTGGTGGAGGTACGGCCGGATTTGGGATCGTAGTCCAGCACGCTGTCCAGCAGTGCGCATTGCCGGGTTGTGCGGTCCAGTACCAGATAGCTCACAGTACTGGTGGCAGGGTCGAAATGACCTTCAATATGCAGGTTGTCCACGTTGTCCTCCTCTGATTGTCAGATATTTTGTTCATATCAAAACTTGTGCCAGATCGTGGGAATTTTTCAACCAACTGATTTATAAGGAAATTTTTACAAATGCACTTCATATGCAGTCCGAATGACTGCCAGTGACACTGCCAAGTGGCAGTGTCATACTGCCACTTGGCAGCGCATGTGCGCCGCCCCAAATCAGAGGGAGGTTCCCACATGGACTTGCTGCTGAGGTCCATTTGCCAGAACCGCCTGGATGCGGCATTTGCCTGAATTTGTCTTGAAGAAAGCGAGAGATTTCGTGGAGTCGCTACCCGATGTTTTGCAGTCGTTCCAGGTACAGGCCCTGATTTCCTATCTGGACCATGAGCCCACGCCGATGATCGTGATGAATACGGAGTACGAGATTCTGGCTGCCAATACCGCCTACAAGAGGCAGTTCGCCACAGCTGGCAGGTCCCCCATTGGCCACAAGTGCTATGCAATGTCACACCATTACCAGGTTCCTTGCGATCAGGCAGGAGAACATTGTCCTTTGCAACGTGCACTGGCCACCAAGGGGCCGGATCGAGTACTGCACATTCATCACACGCCGCGCGGACCAGAACATGTGGATGTTGAGCTGCGGCCCATCATCGATCACCAGCATCGCGTGGTGGGATTCGTCGAGCGTCTGCAGACTGTGCGTCATGCCTCGGTACAAGCCAGTCGCCAGGGGCTGGTTGGCAAGTCTGCAGCCTTCAATCGTGCCCTGGGCGAATTGCAGCGGGTGGCGATGTCGGATCTACCGGTTTTGCTGCTTGGAGAGTCAGGTAGTGGCAAGGAACTGTTTGCGCGCGCAGTGCATGAGGCCAGTCCTCGGGTGCATGGGCCGTTCGTGGTGGTGGACTGCTCGGGATTGACGGAGACCCTGTTCGAGAGCGAGTTATTTGGATACGAAAAGGGCGCCTTTACCGGCGCCCATGTTCGCAAGGCAGGCCTGGTTGAAACAGCCAAGGGTGGTACCTTGTTCCTGGACGAAATCGGCGACGTGCCGTTGGCGATGCAAGTGAAGCTGTTAAGGTTGATTGAATCTGGCACGTTCCGACGCGTTGGTGCAGTGGATACGCAGCAGTCCGAATTTCGCCTCGTGGCTGCCACCCATAAGCCGTTGGAGGAAATGGTGGCCAGAGGCGATTTCCGTCAGGATCTTTACTACCGCATCAGTGCCTTCCCGATTCATCTTCCGCCATTGCGCGAGCGGCCCGATGACATACCTTTGCTGGTCGAGTCATTACTTCAGAGGGGGGCAGGGGGAGAAGGCAAGTCGCTGAAAATCTCTACGGAAGCCATGGCGCAGTTGTTGCAGCACGACTGGCCCGGAAATATCCGTGAACTTCGCAACGTGATCGAGCGGGCGCGCCTGTTTGCGGACGATGGCATGATCAAGAAAGAGCATCTGGCATTGGATCGTTTCAATCCGCCGCGAACTCCTGGGATCGACAAGCGTGCCCGCCAAGTACATGATCTTGTACAGATAGCACGCGAATTCAATGGAAGCCGCAAAGAGCTGGCAGCAAGTTTGGGGATGAGCGAACGTACGTTATATAGACGTATGAAAGAGGCAGAATCTGATTAGCGCTGGGCAAGGTAATTCTCAGTCTGTACACGGAACGGATCGGTTTTTCCCCGAAGGCGCTCGCTGAGCACCGATCAATGTCGAAGCTGGCGAGGCGACCGCGAGGCACTTTTGCTTCATTTGCAGCAAAAGATGGCAAATTTACTTCAGATAATAAGGTACTTTTACTTCAACGAACGACCATGCAGCGCTTAGATGGAAAGTTTGCCGGGGTAAGGTATCGGGTTGTCCCACGCACTACCTTCCTTTAGGCGCACCCTTACGAAGCTTTCCTTCCTAAATGTTGCTGATCCAAAATAGAAAGTCGGAGCGATGAAGGAATAATTGGTACTTTCAAAATCTCCAATTCCAGTGAAAGAACCATCCTCCTTTTCCAGATCTTGACTAGCTCCTATTTTTGATTGAAATGTCAGATTTGCGGCCTATAGTAAAACTATGTTCGCCCCTTGCGAGGCCGCGATGTCTAAGTCATCTCTCTACTCGATACTGAGTAACTTTTCAGCTCCATCACTCCCGGGTCGACAGCGTATTTCCGCGGTTGCAGCGATGGACAAGCGCTCTGCCAAAGCAGACTGCTGGTTTTTCGACTCTCCCAAAAATAGGCAACGGTTTGCTATACAGGGACAATTGGCCTACATACAAGCAGTACTACTCGAATGCGCTTTACTCATCACGGAGGCCTAATCTTTTCGCGCCGTTCAATCGGAATCCGTCCTAACCTTGATAAAAAGAAAAGAACTATAGAGGCGCGTATCAGCGATAAGTTGCCTGGAGGAACAACTTGGGGAAAAGGCTCGTTATCCGCCAAGACCGAAAAATTTACCGTGTTAACGTTGCGACATGTTCAAAACCATACTGTGACTGTTAAGTTTATTTTTCCAGACAAGCTTCCTTTAACGCTTCTCATCGGAGCGGATATGTCCTTGAGTTTCTTCCGTTGAGTATTGAATTGAAATTTGATAATCATCTCGCCTTCGTCCTTAGGCAAGAGCCGAGCGTAATTCATGTCGTGAATTTCACCATTTTGCGGGAGACCGGCTAGGAAATTTTAGGTAGCAGCGTCGCATCTTCAGTCAACCTGTAGCATACGTGTCATTGCTCACCCGTCGCTGAAGGGCTATACAAAGGAAATGGAAAAATTGCTTATACAACCGATGTAGTAGCAAGAACGATTCCCACTTTTCGCTTCGTAGATCATAAGCTGGGGAGGGTGGGAACGAAGGATGGAAAGGGCGGACGGTTCAGTCTCCCCCTTAGTTTTTCCAAAGATTGAGCATCGCCGCAGCCAGCCTTAGGAAACTATTCTGCGCTAGCTCAACGGCTATCTTGTCCTTGAGTTTCTTCCGCTGAGTATTGAAAGCTACCTCCTGAGAAGCGCGGATGGGTCAAGGTTGATCTAGAAATTTTTCCGCTTGCCGCGCAAGTTGTGCTTCGAAACGACCCGGTTATTTATAAACGAGCTAAGAATCATGTTTGACAGTCCCAACTGGTTTGGGCAGGAGCGATCTCACAGGGCGTTTCGCAATGCGCGCCTTACCCGTCTAAAGTAGAAATTTCCGGCCATCATTGGAGCTGTCGTACTGGCTCCTGGCTTGCCCGGCGGAAGCCCCATTCGCCGGCATCCGGTCGGTACAACGCATAGATCTCAGTAATTCCCTTAATGGTCCACGTACGCAGATAGTCGCTGATGCCCGTAATGTGAATCTTGCGCAGCGCCTCGGTCGCACATTGGCTCACGGCGCATTCGGAGTGATTTTCGAGCGCACCGATCAGCTGGCCATAATTCTCGCCCCCTATAAGGCCCCACCAATACTGGACAAAGGCCGGAATATCGGTTCCGATACGCATCTGGCGCGGGCCATGTCGCCGCTGGCGCATATCGAACTGCACCGGCAGCAAGGGCGTCACGAGCGATTGGCTGTCATCGGCGAGCAAGTCGTTGCTCTCGGAGGCATAGTACCCCAGCGACAGCATGAGCCGCTGTTGTTGTTCCGGTATCGCTGCCAGCACGACGGAAAGGTCGATACGTTCCAGGCGTTCTCGCTGCCATCTGCCTACGCCGCTCGCCGCCAGATGCTGGCAATAGATTTCCGCATCCAGTGCCGAGGCGAAGGTGAGTACGCCGGCTTCCCGCCCGAGCCGGACGATGAAGGTTTGCTTCATGGGCGGCTGATGAGGAGCGGTCTCGGCCTCCAGCGTCAGGCCCCAAAGAGAAAAGGGTGAATGCTTCGCGGACACGTTAGGATCTCCCATGATCGATCGGGATGCGAGGATGAGAAAGCATGTCCGGGAATCCCGTCTTGTCTTGACAAGGCGTACCGCCTTCGCCGAGATCAGCGAAGGCGGACTGTTCTGGGTGGCAAGGTTCGGCAGCGCGGTTCCACGCCTACGCAACGCAGCGCCAGGGTCCGGTACCGCAGTGAGCGCAGGATGCCGGTGCTGGGGTTGCTTGCCATGCGGGCATGCCGCTGGCTGCGTCGCCTACGCATCGAGCGCAGCAAGGAGTGAACATGCATGCGCAGGTGCATGCTCATGATCACGCCATCTTCAAAGCCCGCGCCGTGTCATCCAGCGTCAGCGCGAGCTTGTCGATCAGTTCGTCCAGTTCGGCAAGACTGGCCACCAGCGCCGGCGCAAGGATGATGCGTGCGCCGGAAGTGCGCACGATCAGTCCATGGTGCTGCGCCCGCTGCATGCAATACAGCCCCACCGCATTTTCGTTGGCAAAGCGCTGCTTGCCCTGCTTTTTCGGGGCCAGCTGCAGGGCGGCTACCGCGCCTGTTCCTTCAATACCGTTGACCAGTACATGGTCGCCCAGCCGGCTGCGCAGTTGGGCCTGCAGATACGGCCCGGTGCAGCTAGCCAGTCGCGCCAGGACACCGCCTTGGTCCAGCAGTGACAAGGTCGCTAGCGCGACCGCTGCGGCAACCGGATGCCCCTGGTAGGTGAAGCCATGAGCAAACACGCCACCACGCTCGGCCAATGTCTCGCCGACGCGCTCGGAGAGCAGCAATCCGCCCATGGGCACATAGCCGGAAGTGAGGCCCTTGGCGATGGTGATCAGGTCGGGCTGGAACCCGAAATGCTGATGCGCAAACCAATGACCGGTCCGTCCGAAGCCACCGATCACCTCATCGGCGCACAGCAAAACGTCATGGCGTTGGCAGATGCGCTGTATCTCGGGCCAATAGCTGGCGGGCGGGAAGATCATGCCACCGGCGCCCTGAAAGGGCTCCGCCACGAATGCCGCCACGTTGTCCGCACCGAGTTCAATGATCTTGCGCTCCAGGGCTTGCGCTGCATGCAACCCAAACTCGGTCTGGCCCAGCGAACCGTCATAGCCGAACCAGAAGGGCTGCTCAATGTGCGCGACCTCGGGCAGCAGGCTTGCACCCAGCGCGTGCATCATCTTCATGCCGCCCAGGGAGGCGCTGCCAACCGTCGACCCGTGATAGGCATTGTGACGCCCGATGATGACGCGCTTGCCGGCGCGGCCGGCGAGTTCCCAGTAGCGGCGGACGACCTTGATGAGCGTCTCGTTGGCCTCGGAGCCCGAGTTGCAATACAGCACGCGGCTGTAACAGGCCGGCAGCAGCTCGAACAATCGGGCAGACAGCTCGGCTACGGCAGGGTGGGTGGTGTTGAAGAACTGGCTGCAGTAGGACAAGGTCGTCATCTGCCTGGCGGCCGCGTCCACCAGCTCTTGCCGCCCGTAGCCGAGGGTGGTACACCACAGGCCGGACATGGCATCGAGCAAGCGATGGCCCTGCTCGTCCCAGACATGCAGGCCCTGCCCGCGTACGATGACGCGTGCATGCTCGGGTTGAAGGAACTTGTGATCCTCGAAGGGCAACAGATGTCGCGCCAGATGAATGGCCCGATAGTCTCTTTGCTCCAGTACGCGACCGACGATATGGTTCATGGTTTTTGTCAGCAGAAGTTTGCCTCGGGGAGCGCCAACGGAGCAGAGCGTGCCGTGGCGGACCATTTCTCGTTGAGTGGCATCGCAGCGCCGGCGGTTCCCCCACCGGCAGGATCCCGACCGCAGGAGTAAACATGAAAGCCATCGTGACCGGCCACAGCCGTGGTCTTGGGGCGGCCATCGCCGCCGAATTGATGCAACGCGAGATTGCGGTATTGGGGCTGGCGCGTGGCCGCAATGACGCGCTGGCCCGGCACTGGCCCGGGTTGTTGCATGAACAGGCGATCGATCTGGCCGATCCCCGGCAACTGGGCAGCTGGCTAGACAGTGGCATATTGGCGGCCTTTTTCGCAGATCAGGGGCAGGTGCTGCTGATCAACAACGCTGCCACGATCGAACCGAGCGCTGCGTTGCCATTCCAGTGCGCCCATGACGTCGCCCGGGCTGTCATGCTCAATGTCGGCTCGGCCCTCATGCTGTCGGCCAGGGTGGCGACACTTGTGCAAGCCCGCCCCGGATGCACTTGCCGCATCCTGCATCTGTCCAGTGGTGCTGGTCGCCACGCTTATCCTGGGTGGTCGGTATACGGCGCGAGCAAGGCCGCGCTGGACCAGCATGCACGCGCGGTCGCGCAGGATGCCTTGCCGTGGCTGCGCATCTGCAGCTTGGCCCCCGGGGTGGTCGATACCGACATGCAGGCGCAACTGCGGGAGCTTCCCGCCGAGCGATTTCCTTTGCGGGAACTGTTTCTTAGCCTGCGGGCGCAGGGGCAACTGGCGGAACCGGCTACCTGTGCGCGGCATCTGGTGGAGTTTCTTCTGGCTGAAGCGTTCGGGCAGCAGCCGGTGGCAAGCCTGGCTTGAGCGCCGCCAGGGCGTATAGGCTGGCGATCTCAGGCAGGGCGGTAGCCATGGCCGGACAGGGGGATGACCGTCACGCCGCACGGTCCGAAGCGATCGCAAGCTGCCGCCGCCGCGTCGCCGCTGCTGTGAGCAAGTTCCATGTAGGTATAGGCTTGTTCGGCCGTTCTTACCCGGACTGCAAATTTTCTCATCTGAGCATCTCCTCCCGGATTGCGCCATCGGCTGTCACGGTCTGCATGCTTGGCCACGGTTAGTGGCGATGGCGCGCCAGTTGGTTCGCCAAGCAGATGCACCGCCGTGCTACAGACTTGTATTGTTTCCGTCAGGGAAACAGTGTATCGTTTTGGTCTTGATCTTCCGTTTCATCGGGCAGGTTACGGACCAGGTGCCAGATGCGGTGACCTGATTCGCCCGGGCGGGCGAACACCATGCGCGTATTTCTGCGAAAATGGCCATCCCGTGGGGGCGGGACCAGGCCGTCGGTGACGGTCTCGTGAAGATTGCGTTGAATAACAAGGAAACTGATTTATGAGTTACACCGTCGATGCCGTCAGCAAGGCGATAGAGCTGCTGTTTCTGGTGGCTGAAGAAGGGGGGCATGGCGTGACCGAGCTGGCCAAGCGCTCCGGCAATACCAAGGCACGAGCCTTCCGGCTGCTCACTACGCTGGAGGAGCGCGGTCTGGTACGGCGTCAGTTGCCCATGGCGACCTACAGCCTCGGCTATCGTGCGCTGATTCTGGGAACCGCCGCGCAGGGCCAGTTGAGCCTGGTCAGCGTGGCCCGTGACATCCTTCAGGATATCGGAAACGAATGCAACGAGAGCGTCCTGGTCAGGGTGCGCGACGGCATGGATACGGTCTGCGTGGCGTGGTGGGATGCACCGCATGCGATCCGGGTTCACAGCCAGTTGGGTGATCGTCGTCCCTTGTTTGCAGGGGCTTCCGGCAAGCTCTTGCTGGCCTATGCGCCGGCCGATGTGCAGGCCGAGATCCTCTCCGGCAAGCTCGAGAAATTCACCCCGAACACCATCATCAAGCAGACCGATCTCAAGAAGGAACTCAAGAAGATCCTGGCGGAGGGATTCAGCATTTCCCATTCCGAAAAGACGGCGGACATGGTGGCGGTCGCTGCTCCGGTGCGCGATTCCCAAGGCAATGTGGTGGCGTCGCTGTCCATGACGGCGCCATCGAGCCGCGTTCCCAAAGAGAAACTGGACAAGTACGTCAAGATCATCACCCAGTCCGCCGCCCGTTTCTCCCAACTGCTCGGTTACGTCGACGCGCTGGCCTGAGAAACACAGGCCTTATCTGTATAGCTTTCAAGCCGGACTGCTCGCGCGATGAGTCGAGTCCTCCCGGGACACGTTCCCGGTCCGGCCTGGAACGCCTCTTGGTCCTTCATTGATACGCATGCAGCAGCGATCTGAGCTTGCGCCGTGCATGAAACATTCGGGTCTTGATGGTATTGACCGGACATCTCATGGTGTGTGCGATCTCGTCGTAGGCCATGCCGTGGTAGAAGGTCAGGGCGATCACATTACGCTGCTCCAGCGATAGCTCCCCCAGCGCGTTTTCCAGCAATTTCCTCATTTGCAGATGGTTCATCTGCTGTTCCGGCTCAGGCATGTCGCTGAGTTCATCTTCGTCGACCAAGATCTCTGTCTTTTGCCGCAAGCTGCGCAGTGCTTTGAGGCCTTGGCGATAGGCGATCGAAAACACCCAGGTCGAGACTTTGCAGGTCTGGTTGTAGGTGTGCGCTTTCTGCCATACCACCAACATGGTGTCGTTGATGATCTCATCTATGAGGTGGGGGTGGGCGGTGAAGCGACGTAGGAACGCCGTCAGCCGCGGACCATACTGTTTATATAATTTCTCGAAAGCGAGCACATCGCCCTTGGCGATGCTCGCCATCAAGCCAGCGTCGTCTGCGGCCAGATCGGCGTCCGGTACGCGGCGCTGTTGCCTCTTTTTCGGCATGTCGTGTTGCATCTCGCTTTCCTTGTGCTCAGGTGTCAATAGGCTGGCATGCATGGCCTGAGGTAGTCATCGACGCAATGTACGGAGCACGCCAGCGCTCTTCGTTCAATGAAACACCCGCTTCAGCCAACATTGAAGCCGGGTATGGTCTCGTTTTGGGCAAAGTCGCCTGCCAGCGCATCTTCCGGTGTATTTTTTGCACCTGAATAGTCACTTCTGTTTCACATGATAATACCGTATATTTTTTGATGAAACATCGTTGACGATCTCAATACAGCTGTTTAACATATC
The DNA here is from genome assembly GCF_057961335.1 of Herbaspirillum sp. Her4. NCBI lineage: Bacteria > Pseudomonadati > Pseudomonadota > Betaproteobacteria > Burkholderiales > Oxalobacteraceae > Herbaspirillum > Herbaspirillum sp. Her4. The sequence goes on from NZ_CM176330.1 coordinate 3,756,861, forward strand.
GCCTATCGTTACATTGGTTTGCTTAGCGATACGTTGGGGTGATGTTTCTATTATCGACAATCTGGTATCAAGGGAGAGAGATGTGAAGAAATCCGCAATTGGACTGGCCTGCCTGGGCATCGTGGGGACCGCCTGTGCGCAAAGCTCGGTGGAGATTTACGGCATTGCCACGGCTGGTCTGGGCTATGTCGACAAAGTGGCTACCACCGGTACCAGCACAGGTAACCGCGTGGGCATCGATTCGGGTCAGTACACGCAGTCGCGTCTCGGCTTCCGTGGTGCCGAGGATCTGGGTGGCGGAAACAAGGCCGAATTCGTCATTGAAGGCGGCTTTACGCTGGATAACGGCGCCTCCACGCAGAATGGTGCCACCTTCGGTCGCCGCACCACGGTGGGTCTGTCGGGAAACTACGGTGATGTGCAGTTGGGTCGCCGCAAGGATTACACCGATTTCATCGCCAATCAGTATTCCACCGCATCGCGCATGCTGCCCTTCACCGGCAAGGCGCATGGCAACAATCTGGATCGTGCCACCGGCGAACGTGCCAACAACATGATCTACTACACCACACCGAACTTCGGTGGCTTCCAGGCGAATTTCACTTACGCCTTCGGCGAAACGGCCGGCTCCAACAGCACCGGTCAGTCGCTGGGACTGGGTGCCAACTATGACAATGGCCCGTTCGGCATCGGCTTCGCCTATTGGCAGTCGAAGAAGGCGGCGACCGTCGGCTCGGCAACCACCAATACCAGCAGTGATCAGGGCGCGGCCACCAACGCCGGCTGCAATACTTCCACCTTGGGCAATGCAGGCGACACCTGCACCAAGGTCTGGATGCTGGGCAGCAATTACGATATCGGTCCGGTGACCCTGCGCGGTACTTATTCGCTGGTCAAGCAGCCGCTGGTCAACGCCTCGTCGGGTACTGCGGTCAACTTTGTACGTACAGCGACCGCCACCAGCGGCGTGGCGGCATTCACTGCGGGCGGCATCAACAATTCGCGTGCTGATATCTATGACGTCGGTGCCGACTACAAGTTGGGTAACTGGGTCTTCAAGGGCAGCGTGATCCATTCCCGTTACGACTTCGTGGGTGCATCCAACAAGGGCAAGCTCACCACGCTGGTGCTGGGTGCCGACTACAACTTGTCCAAGCGCAGCCTGCTGTATGCGATGGTGGCCAACATGCGGGCCTCCGACATGTACAGCCCGGGCCTGACCAGCAATGGCGCGCCGGGCGCGGACAAGTCGCAGAATGCCCTGGCGCTGGGCATCCTGCATCGCTTCTAAGGTTCCGTTTTTCTTGAGGTGTCTCCTCTTTGCCAATCTCGCTTGCGGGATTGGCTTTTTTCTGGAACGTCGGCCTGCCTATGCAGCGCCGGAGAACCGCGCTGGACTCCTGCCGAGACATCAGAGTCATGACTGATTACACAATCGATGCAGTTGAAGAGACGCTGGGGCTGCTCCTGCTGGTGGCGAAATGTCCCGGCCTGGGTGTGACGGAGTTGTCGCTACGCTCGGGGATGACCAAGGCGCGGGCGTTCCGCATGCTCTATACGCTGGAGAAGAGTGGTCTGGTATGTCGTGATCACCAGGCACCTGTCTATTGCCTGGGCCACAATGCCTTGTACCTGGGGGTGGAGGCCGAAGGTCAGATCAGTCTGGCCCGACTGGGCAAGAAATATCTGCGTCAGATCGGTACTACCTGCCAGGAAACCGTACAGATGCGCATTCGCGATGGTCTGGAATCGGTCTGCATTGCACGCTGGGAATCCGTAGAGCCGGTCAGCGCTCCGTGCGAGCCAGGTAACCGGCGACCGCTCTATGCGGGAGCGTCAGGCAAGGTACTGCTGGCTTATGCTCCGCGGGAGATTCAGGATCATATCCTGCGCACAGAACGCAAGCGCTTCACCGGGGCCACGCTGGTCAATCGCAGCAGCCTCAAGCAGGCGCTGGCCAAGGTCCTGCAGGCGGGGCATGCGGTCTCCTACGGTGAGATGTCGGTCGATTCGGTGGCCATTGCAGCGCCTGTCTTCAATGCCAATGCCGAGGTGATGGCCACCATCAGCGTGGCCGGCCCGGCCAGCCGTATCGGTGGCGAGGAGGTCGCGACAATGGCAGGCATGCTGCGAACGGCGGCGCGCCAATTGTCAATGAATCTGGGATATCGTTGAGCGCCGGACGAAATATATCCATGTGCTCATCTGGCGGCCGCTGGTAAGGATGGTTGATGCGAGCGACAACGAGGCGAAGCCGTCATGAAATAAGCGGGCGCGCCAATACGGTTCTTGTGTTCTGCCTCTGGCCGGACGCATTGCTGCACCGGCCAGAGGGTGACAGGCAATGAGCTGATGGCGGCAGCTTCAACTGTTTAATCGAAGTCAAGGAGAGGGTCGCAACATGTTCAAGGTAGTGAGGAAAGTATTTGCCGCAGCCTGTATTGCCGTTGGGCTGCTGGGGTCGGTCGTGCAGGCGGCTGAACTGAAGATCGGGTTCAAGGCGGAGATCACCTCGGCCGATCCCCATGTGCTCAACAGCGCCAACCGCAACATCTGGGTTCACGTCTATGACTCACTGGTGGCCCAGGATCATCAGCTGCGTCCCAAGCCTGGCCTGGCGCTGTCGTGGCGCATGCTCAATCCGACCACCTGGGAATTCAAGTTGCGGCCGGATGTGAAGTTCCATGATGGGCAGACCATGACGGCCGAGGACGTCAAGTATTCGATCGAGCGCGCCATGAATCTTTCGGGACCGCGCACCTTCCGCTCCTATCTGCGCGAAGTGAGCGCCATCAGTGTCAGTGCGCCCCTGACCGTGCAGGTCAAGACGAAGCACGTCAGCCCGACGCTGCCAGACAATCTCGGCCTCATCGCCATCCTGCCCAGATCCCTGGGTGAGCACGTCAGCGAAGAAAGCTTCGCCAATGGTAAATCGGCCATCGGCACCGGACCGTATCGCTTCGGCAGTTGGCTGCATGGACAGAAACTCGTGCTCACCAAGAATCCGACGTACTGGGGCGAGAAGGAGCCTTGGGATACCGTGAGCTTCCAGTTCATTCCGCGTGAGCCGGCTCGCGCAGCCGCCTTGCTATCGGGCTCGCTGGACATCATCAACGATATCACCGCCAACATGGAGACATCGCTGCGTGCCTTCAAGCTGGTCTCGGTGACGTCCTACATGCTCAACTATCTGGCGCTGGATCAGTTCCGCGACAGTTCGCCCTTCGTGCGCGACGCCAGTGGCGCCCCCCTGAAGAAGAATCCCATGAAGGATCTCAAGGTGCGTCAGGCGATGACGATGGCCATCAATCGCGACGGCATCATCAAGTACCTCATGAAGGACGATGCCACGGCGGCGTTGCAAACGGTGCCCAAGGGATTCTTCGGCTATGACGCCGACCTCGGAATGCCCGCCTATGACGTCGCCAAGGCCCGGGAGTTGCTGGCGCAGGCGGGCTATCCGCAAGGTTTTGAGCTGACCCTGCATTGCCCGAACAACCGCTATGTCAATGACGCCCGACTATGCGAGGCGGTCGCCCAGCAATGGAGTCAGGTGGGGATCAAGACGGACGTGGCGACGATGCCATATGCCGTGTTCCAGACCCGTGCCTTCGGAAGTGGCGGCAGCGGCGAGCCTGAATTCAGTGCCTTCCTGGTCGGCAACGGGGCGGTGACCGGCGATTCACTCACGGGGCTGGTGTCGATGATCCACAGCTACAACGCGGCAGCCTCTGTTGGCGTGAGCAACTATGGACGCTACAGCAACAAGGAAGTGGATGCCCTCATCGAACGCGCTGCGGGTACTACCGATGAGGCAACCCGGGCGGATCTGCAGCGGCAGGCCAGCCGCCTGGCCTTGAGCGATGTCGCCATCATTCCGTTGCAGCACCTCAATGCATCCTGGGCCATGAAGAAGAGCCTCGTTCTGACACCGCGCGCTGACGGATTCACCATGGCCATGGATATCCGCCAGAAGTAAAGATCGTCGCATACGACCCGGGAAGGAGTGCGCAAGGAGTGCAGATTGCACTCCTTTTTTTCTTTTGCTGAACCACGGTTTCTCCACGGCTCCGCGCCCGAAGACGATCTGCGATGATTGCTGCAATCCCGCTCTGGAACTGGGTTTCCGCCTGGAATCGCAGGGCATGAAAAGATGTTTCGGATGGTGATCTTTGTTTGACACGGTATCGCTTGATAATATATAGTATCGCTCATTGATACGGCGTATCATGAGCTGCGAGGGGCTGCCGGGACAGCCTCCTGATCGCGAGCAGGAGTCCGGCGTGAATTCGACATGGGAGCGGAACGATGTTTGAGATGTTGTTGAGGCGCGCGCTGCAAAGCGTGCTGGTGATCTTTGTGATGTCGATTCTGGCTTTCGTCGGGATCAATCTGGTGGGCAACCCCATTCATCTGCTGGTCGCACCGGATGCACCACTGGAAGAAATACAGCGCGCCTCGCATGCGCTGGGGCTGGATCTGCCGATGTACCAGCAATACCTGCGCTTCGTGACCAATGCCTTACATGGGGATCTGGGCAATTCCTTCGTCTTCAATCAGCCGGCCATCGGCCTGATCTTCGAACGCATGCCGGCCACCTTCGAACTGGCTGTGGCGGCCTTGCTGCTGTCGGCGTTGATCGGCATTCCGCTGGGGATGTGGTCCGGTTTGCGCCCCGGTAGTCGCGTGCACAAGCTTGCCATGGGATTTTCGGTGCTGGGTGTGACGGTGCCGGTGTTCTGGCTGGGCCTGCTGCTGATCCTGGTATTTTCGGTCAATCTGGGATGGTTGCCTTCCGGCGGCCGCGGTCCGACCACTTCCTTGCTGGGAGTGCAGGTGAGTTTCCTTAGCTGGGAAGGGCTGCAATACATCATCCTGCCGGCCAGTACGCTGGCCCTGCACAACATCGCCCTGGTGATGCGCATGACCGAGGCCGGCACGCGCGAGGTGGCGGTACAGGAATATGTCAAGTTTGCGCGTGCCAAGGGGGTAGGGGCGGTACGCCTGATGATGCGGCATATCGCGCCCAACGTCATGATTCCCATCGTGACCGTCATGGGCATCGAGTTCGGTCACCTGATCGCCTTTTCCCTGATCACCGAAACCATTTTTGCCTGGCCCGGCATGGGCAAGCTCATCATCGATTCGGTACTGCAGCTGGACCGGCCGGTGGTGGTGGCCTATCTGATGGTGGTCTTGCTGCTTTATGTGGTGATCAATTTCGTGGTTGACGTGTTGTATCTGATTCTGGACCCGCGTCTGCGGACCAAGTCGGCTTGAAGAGGCAAACATAATGATGATGAATGATATCGAGACAGGCGCACTGGCATCGGAGGCTCATTCCGGAGCAGGTATCGCCAGGCCGTCCACCGAAACCGCTGCCTCGGAGTCTCCCTGGCGCGTTCTGGCCAGACGCTTCTTCAAGAGCCGCGTCGGCACGGCGGCGTCACTGCTGCTGGCCATCCTGATCGTCGCGGCGGTAGCCGCACCCCTGATTGCCCCACAGGATCCCTATGATCTGTCCAAGGTCTCCATCCTAGAAGCCGAACGCAGTCCCGGTACGCTCAGTACCGACCAGAGCATGCACTACGTACTGGGCACCGATGGCGCTGGCCGCGACATGCTTAGTGCCATCCTCTATGGCTTGCGCATCAGTCTGGGCATCGGCGTGGCCAGTGCGCTGGTGGCACTGGTGCTGGGCACCAGCCTGGGCCTGGTGTCGGCCTACTTTGGCGGCAAGGTGGATGCCTTGCTCATGCGCGTCGTCGATGTGCAACTAAGCGTGCCGACGATCCTGGTGGCCTTGGTGCTGCTGGCCGTGCTGGGGCAGGGGGTGGACAAGACGCTGATGGCGCTGGTGCTGGTGCAGTGGGCCATTTTTGCCCGCAATGTGCGCGGCGCGGCCCTGGTCGAACGCGGCAAGGATTACATCGAGGCGGCCTTGGGCCAAGGCTTGCCGGCGCGCCGCATCATGTTCCGCCACGTGTTGCCCAACTGCGTGGCACCGCTGATCGTCACCACTACCAATCAGATGGCCAATGCCATCACGCTGGAGGCGACCATGAGTTTTCTGGGCATCGGCCTGCCGCAGACCAAGCCTTCCCTGGGCCTTTTGATTTCCAACGGTTTCGACTACATGCTGTCGAACCAATACTGGATCAGCGTCTTTCCCGGTGTGGCGCTGGTCCTGCTAGTCATGGCGGTAAGTCTGGTGGGCGACCAGCTGCGCGTGGTCCTCAACCCCAAGCTGGATGCATAAGGAGCGAAGATGGCACTGCTGGAAGTCAGGAATCTGGTCACCCAATTTCACACGGAAGCGGGTGTGGCCAAGGCGTTGGACGATGTCTCGTTCACGCTGGAAAAAGGTAAGGTATTGGGCATCGTCGGCGAATCGGGATCAGGCAAGTCCGTCACGGCTTTTTCATTGATGAACCTGATCGACGCGCCGGGCCGTGTCACGGGCGGCGAGATCATCTTCAACGGCGAGAACCTGCGGCAAGCCAGCCCCAAGCGCTGGAGCCAGTTGCGCGGGGATCGCATCGCGATGGTGTTTCAGGATCCGATGATGTCTCTGAACCCGGTCATGCGCATTGGCGCGCAACTGGGCGAGACCATTGCCATCCATCGCAAGGTATCGCGCAAGGAGATCGATGCGCGCGTCTGCGATGCCTTGAAGCGGGTCGGCATCCCGGCCCCGGAGGAGCGCATGCGGGTGTACCCGCACGAGATGTCCGGGGGCATGCGTCAACGCGTTGCCATCGCCAATGCCATCATCAATCATCCGGATCTGATCATCGCCGATGAGCCGACCACGGCCCTGGATGTGACGATCCAGGCCCAGATCCTGTACGAGATGAAACAGCTGGCGCGCGAAAGCGGAACCGCCCTGATCTGGATCACCCACGACATCAGTGTGGTCAAGGATCTGGCCGATGATCTGTGCGTCATGTATGCCGGCCGCATCATCGAGCGCGGGCCGGTACAGCAGGTCATCCGGCAGCCGCTGCATCCCTACACGCAAGGCCTGATCGACTCGCTGCCGCAGGCCGAGCATCAAGGCAAGCGCCTTTACTCCATTCCCGGTGCCACGCCGCCCCTGCTGCGACTGCCGCCCGGATGTTCCTTCGCGCCACGCTGCAGTCGTGCAGCGCCGGCTTGCCAGACCATTCCGCCGGTCGTGGCTGCGGGCGGCCGGGAACATCGCTGCTTTTACCCATTGAGTGCATGAGGATGACAACAATGCTGACGACCAACGAATTGAGCAAGAGCTTCAGCCTCAAGAGCAGCGGGCTCACACGTGCACTGGGCAAGCTGGGGCTGGCCAAGCCGCCGGCACAGCGGGTATACGCGGTCAATGAAGTCTCGCTGTGTATAGAACGCGGTGAAGTCCTGGGGCTGGTCGGTGAATCGGGCTGCGGCAAATCCACCGTGGGCAGGATGATTGCCGGTCTGCTGCCGGCCACCAGCGGCAGTCTCGCCTTCAAAGGCGAGGATATGACCAAGCCGAGCCTGCAGACACACCTGAACATTCAGATGGTATTCCAGAACCCGTATGCCTCGCTCAATCCGCGTCAGCGCGTGGATCAGGTCATCAGCGAAGCGGCCTTGTATCACGGACTGGTGCAACGCAAGGATGCCTCTGCCTTCGTCGGCGATCTGCTCAAGCAGGTCGGTCTTGACCCATCCTATGCCGGTCGTTATCCGCACCAGTTCTCCGGCGGGCAGCGACAGCGCATTGCGATTGCGCGCGCGCTGGCACTGGACCCGAAGTTCATCGTCTGCGACGAGGCGGTCTCGGCGCTGGACGTGTCGGTGCAGGCGCAGATTCTCAACCTGTTCATGGAATTGCGCGAGACCAAGCAGCTGACCTATCTCTTCATCAGCCATAACCTGGCGGTGGTGGAATACATCGCGGATCGGGTGGCAATCATGTATCTGGGCCGCATCGTGGAGATCGCCGACAAGCGTTCGGTGTTTGCCCGGCCCAATCACCCTTATACCCAGGCGCTGATGGCCGATGCGCCAAGGCTCGATGCCAAGGTGGTGGAACATCGGCCGATCCAGGGCGAGCTGCCCAGTCCGCTCAACCCACCCGCCGGCTGTACCTTTCACCCTCGCTGTCCGCGTGCCATGCGTCGCTGCAGCGAGGAACGGCCGATGCTGCGCAGCATCGGCGATGGCCACTGGTCCGCATGCCATCTCAATGACGCCTGACGGCGTCGCAGTATCCAACGGGAAAAGCAATGATCAAGTCAGTCAATCAAGTGTATGCATTACTGCGCCCGGGCGTGAGCGAGACCCAGCTGCCGCTGGTGGTCGATTCGCCCCACAGTGGCACGCTGTATCCCTTCAACAGCGGCATCGTGGCATCCGCCGAGGCTTTGCAGACCACCTGGGACGCTTATGTCGACGAATTGTGGGCGGGCGCGCCGGCGGTCGGGGCGGCCTTGCTGTCGGCGCGATTTCCACGCGCCTACATCGATCCCAATCGCGCCCCCGATGATATCGACCAGGAGATGCTGGCCCAGCCCTGGCCCCATGCGCTGACTCCGTCGGCGGCATGCAGCCGCGGTATGGGCCTGATCCGGCGTCACGCCTTGCCGGGCATCCCGATGTATCAGGACAAGCTGGGGATCGAGGAGGTCGAACATCGCCTGCGCCATTACTATCAACCCTACCATGCCGTTCTGGCGGCATTGCTCGATGAAGCGCTCCAGCGTTTCGGCCGCTTCTGGCACATCAACTGCCATTCGATGAAGTCGGTGGGCAATGCCATGAACGTGGACAATGGCGCGGACCGCCCCGACATCGTGGTCAGCGATCGCAAGGGCAACTCGGCCAGCAGCGCACTCACCGAGTGGGTCGCCAGCGAGTTTGACCGACGCGGCTATCGCGTCAGGATCAACACGCCCTATCAGGGGGGCTATATCGTCCAGCATTACGGTGTACCGACGCTCGGACGACATAGCATCCAGATCGAGATCAAGCGCAGCGTCTACATGAATGAAAAGCGCTGCGAAAAACACGAGGGTTTCGAGCGGTTGCAGCACGATTTGAGCAGCTTCCTGGGCTCGCTGGCCGAGCACCTGCGCAAGGAGATGCAGCAGAATCCGCCGGTGACGCCAGCGCCATGAGGCGATTCCGTCACCTCCTCACATCGCACAGAATCGGAAATCGTCGAAAAGGAAATCAAGATGCAAGACCTGGTAGCGCGCCTGAACGCCATCTGCGAAGAGCAGCCCTATGTGACCGCCTGGTATGTCAAGAACCTGCTCACCGGCGAGGAGGCTGATCGCGACGGACATGTCGCCTTCCCGTCCGGAAGCACCCGAAAGACCTCGATCCTGATGGCCGTGCTGCGCGCCGTCAACCAGGGCCGACTGGACCTCAATGCGCCCATCCTGTACGAGGAAAGGCTGCGTCAGGGCGTGGTGTCGGGGACCTTCAAGTTCCTTACGCCGGGCTTCACCATCAGCCTGCGTGACGCTCTGGTCCAGATGATCATCGTCAGCGACAACGTCTGTACGGCCATGGTGATGGAACGCATCAGCCTGGAGGAGATCAATCAGTTCTGTCGTTCCATCGGTATGCGCAATACGGTCCATCGCAATTCGGTGCCGCGTCCGGATATGCCGGCTGATCACAAGCTCGACGAAGTGACCACCATCAGCGCCTGCGATCAGGGACTGCTGTATGACCTGATCCTCAAGGGCTGTTCCGATCACGAAGTGGCGCAGCGCCTGGGTTGCACGCCGCAACAATGTGCATTTGCCATCGAGGTCTTGAGCTGGCAGAAGTTACGCACCAAAATGGCATCGCTGCTGCCCTCCGATACCAAGGTCGCGCACAAGGGTGGTACCGGCAAGCGTGGTCGCATGGACGGCGGCATCGTGTTTCGCAACGAACAGCCCGTGTTCATCCTGACCGGCTACACCGACCAGGTGCCCTGGGAAATGCCTGACGGTATGCCTGGCTACGTGTCGGCTTTCAATACCCTGGGCCGCCTGGCGCGCGCCTGCTGGGACGATATCGGCAACGACCGCTGATCCGTGTCCCGTCCCGCTTAACGTAATGAAAGAGCAGACATGAATGACAAGCAAGACGGCCACCACGCAGAAGGACAACTGGCCCCTTCGTGGATGGATGCCAACGTGCCGGAGGGGTTCACTCTGGTGGCCGCTGGCGACCTGATCCTGACCGATGCGATCTTTCCCCGACTGCAGCGCAAGAGCCCGGACCTGATCGCCCTGCTCAAGAGCGGGGATGTCACCTTCGGCAATTTCGAGGGAACCGCCATCGATCTGCAGCGCTTCGGCGGTTATCCGTCGGCGCTGGCCGGTGGCTCGTGGCTCATCAGTACGCCTGCAGTGGCGCAGGATATCAAGGACATGGGTTTCAATCTCATGAGCCGTGCCAATAACCACACCACCGACTGGGGCGTGGAGGGCATGCGCTATACCGATGCGCTGTTCGACAAAGCCGGCATGGTTCATGCCGGAACCGGCGAGACGCTGGCGCAGGCCCGCGCGGCGCGCTTCCTGTGCATCCCGGCGGCGCGTGTGGCCATGGTGGCGCTGGCGTCGCGCTTCGAGGCCAATGCCCGGGCCATCGATCCGCTGGGCCAGATTCCGGGACGCCCCGGCCTCAATGCCCTGCGCACCATGCGTCATGTACTAGTTTCCCCGCAGCGATTGGCGATGCTAGCAGCCATTCGCGATGCGCTGCCCAAGGGCATGATGCGCAAGTCCGTTCTGGCTGCCGATGCCCGCAATGGCACGGTGACCTTGTTCGATATCAAGTACCGGGCCAGCGAGGAGGTCGGCGAGGGCGTTGATTTCACCTTCACCATGGACGAGCGTGACCGCAAGGAAATCATCCATCATCTGCGTCAGGGCAAGCAGAGTGCCGATTTCGCCATCGCTTCCATGCACACGCATGAACCGGGAAATTTCTGCGAGACGCCGCCGGACTTCATGCCGCTGCTGGCCCGCCAGGCTATCGACAATGGTGCCGATGCCTTCATCGGCCACGGACCCCACCAGTTGCGCGGAATCGAAATCTACAAGGGCAAGCCGATCTACTACTCGCTGGGCAATTTCTTCTTCATGGAGAACCAGCAGCAGCCCATCACCCGCGATGAACACGAGAAGGACAAGGTCGAACCGATGTCCATGACCGAAGCCGAGTTCATGGAACACCGGCGGGTACACGGGGTGTTCAAGGAACAGGTGTGGTATGAGAGCGTGGTGGCGGTCAATCGCTACGGCAGTCGTGGCCAACTGCAACAGATCGTACTGCATCCCATCGAGATGCACTGGGAGGGTGAACGCGATGCCGATCGCGGCATTCCGCGCATCGCCCACGGCGATGACGCCCAGCGCATCCTTCAACGTCTGCAACGCTTGTCTGCCGTCTACGGCACCCGCATCGATATTGTCGGGGAACTGGGCATCATCAGCCTGGCCTGAACAAGACGGCAGAAAAAACGCTGCCTGCCGGGGAGGGCAGGCAGCATCATCAGACGGGGATTCCTAGCGACACGCCAGTTCAGCTGGACTGGCGCACACCGCTTCAATGCTTGTAGGCATCATCGTCGGTGGGCGTGGGTCTGCTCCACAGCTGTGGGATCTTGCTGGCATGTCCATGATGCCGCCTGACCGGCGGAGGATCGAGCAACTGATCCTTGCGCCAGTCCATGGCCTTGGCGGCCAGATGGGCCAGAATCGAACGCAGCATAACGGCATCCATGCCGCCGAGCCGGTAACGGTTGGCAAAGACGACGCGACCAGTCGCCGGCGAGAGCGTATAGATGGGGCCGTTGCCGGCGTACATCAACAGATTGGTCTCCAACAGTGCGCGATAGGCCTGGGCTTCGCGTCCGGCTTCCACCGCGCCGAAATCACAATAGACCAGCAGGGTATCGGGACTGACCTGCTCGTGGTGGGCCAGTGAGAACACGACATCGTTCACCGCTACCGGACCGCCCTCCAGAATGCCCTGCGCACCCTTGATCTGGCACAGGTTGCAGAGCTGGTGTATCAGTTGTTCATATTGCTGTTTGGACATGGATGACCTCGTCGCTCTTCCGTATCGGGCCTAGCGTGCGAACTTCGTTTCCAGTCGGGCCAGGTTGCGGGAAAACTCCACCGCCATCTCCGCCAGCGCCTGGGTCGGGTCGATCAATTTGATGTTGCCGTAATCCTTGTCCTTCAATGCCAAGGGAATTTCGGTACATCCTTCCACCACGGCCGAGAGCTTGTGCTCCTTGCCCAGTTCCTGAACCGCCTGGTCCAGCAGTCTGGTTCCTTTCTCCATGTCGCCGAACTTGACGCCTTCGTAGATGCCGGCCATTACATTGTCCTTTTGGGACGCCGCAGAGGGTAGCGCCCACTTGATGCGGGGGCAGCCGTACTGCTCCATCCGCGTTGCCGTGGTCTGGTAGAGCTTGCTATCGATGGTGCCGCTGGTGGCCAACAGACCGACCGACTTGTCCGGATCCAGATTCTGCTTCCGCAGCGCCCACATGGTGGCTTCGGCGATATGCAGCAGCGGGACCTTCAGTTTTTCCGACAGCACGCCGTGGTAAGCGTGGAAGGTATTGCAGGGAAAGATGAGGAAATGCGCCCCGGCGGCCACGCAGGCCTGTGCCACGGCGAGCGAGCCATGATAGGGATTGTTGGGATCGTTCTTGAGCAGATGGGCGCGCCATTCGTCGGCGTTGTTACGGTCGCCGGTGAAGCTGTTGAGATAGGCAGTACGGTCCTTGATCAGATTGGGGATGTTCATCGTGATGACCTGCATATGATCCTGGTCGGACTTCGGGTCGCCCACCTCCTTGGCCGTCTTGAACAGTTTCTGGGTGAGGTCCAGTGTCGCTTCCGGGCCCATGCCGCCGACCACCCCGACCGGGACGAAGTTGACGCAGGGCGGCAGCGGCACCTGGGCCGTGTCGATATCCTCTGTGCGCAGGCGCTTGGGAGATGAGCCCTCCTGGAAACTGCTGCCCAGATCGAGGGTCCTCTTCCACTTCTGTTCGAGGATGGGATAGATGTCGTTGTTGTTCAGTTGCAGGGCCGGTCCCCACGGAACCCCCCGCGCTTGCAAAGCGGGGGCACGTTCCTGGACCGGGGCTTGTTCTGAGGAACTCGCCAGGCTGGTGTCGCCGGACGAATGAGGTGAAATGGCAGCCATGATAATACCTGTCAGTCGAATGGGTGGAGAAGGGCACAAGCCGCGCGCGGCGCTCGGCCGCACGCGATTGCGCTGTCTGACTTTGCGGAAATTACTTGTCGAGGATGGTGTCGCTCTGGTCGACGTTGGCCAGGATGTGCGACACCAGGCGAGTCGACCACTTGCACAGGTCGGTCATCTCGTCCTTGCTCACACCGACCAGGTCCAGCGTGGCTTCACTGCACAGTGGCTTCATGAATTCGGACGCGGGCAGGCCAGTGGCCAGCACCTGGGCCGAGACGCTGGCGAAGCTCTTGGAGAAGTCGCCGCTTTCGCCTTCGCGCAGTTTGGAGCCGCCATCGATCTTGATGATCGCCGGCACCGCCTTGAGCTGGGGGCCCTTTTCCTTGTCGGAGTAATCCGAATACACGGCCACACGGAATTCGTACTTCATCGATTTCAGCGGCGAGTCCTCCTTGGAGACACGGTCAGCGGTCAGGTACTCGGAGATGGTGTAGGGGAAGCCGCCACGGTCACCGTAGGTCCCCTTGACCGATTCATAGGACTCCTTGATTTCCTGCCGGATCAGTTCCGGGGTCTCCTTCTCGGCAATATCGAAGGCGCGGATACCGTCGCCATGGCCGGTGCCACTGGGCTTGATGATGACACGCTTGCCCTCGGCCAGCATGCTCATCACTTCCTTCTCCACATCTTCCAACGTGGACGCCTGGCGATTGACGATCTCGCGCGAGAAGCCCGGATAGGCGGCACCCTCGGCCTTGTTGAACTGGTTGGTGAAAGCGTAGGCGTGGCCCTTGGAAGCGGCCGGCACATAGCTGATGTTGTTGGAGGTGAACTTGCTGGTATCGAGTTTCTTGCCGCTGCCCTCATTGAGTGCATTGATGTTGAGCACCAGGCGATCGTTGCCAATGAAGCTGACCTTGCGGCCATTGAGGAAGGGCGTGCCATCCTGGATCTCGATGGCCTTGGCCAGTTGCGCTGTATAGCCGACCAGTACGGTGGGTTGGATGGGGCTGTCCCAGCTGTGGCCGTTGAGAATGGTTTTCATGTTTTCCACGCCATCCTTGTCGCGTCCTGGCTTTTCCAGCGCCTTGCTGTTCTCGATGACCGGCTTGCCGTCCCTCATGACCAGGGCGTCGGCATCGAAGCTGTCCACGCCCAGCACCTGCACGCCCAGGACCGGCTGGCCGGTCTTCTCGGCTTGCTCCTGTTGTGCCTGCGCGATGGTGGTTTGCATGGCATTGGCGATCATCAGCTTTTCGTGGATCTTCTTGCTTTGCCCGAATGCGGGCGGATCTTCCCGTCCCGAACAGGCGACCAGGAACAGTGCCGTCGGTTCTTTTTCAAGGATGTGGCTGACATTGCCGAACGAACTCATCACGGTGTCCAGGGTGTTGGGCTCCATGGTGGTGATGTTGCCGTAGCCGGTGCCGTTGAGTTCCAGCAGGGTGGCGCGGAACTCGCCGGAGTCGCCGACTTTGTAGGGCATGATGTCCAGCGGTGCCACCACGAATTCGGTTGGGTTGATGTTGGCGGGCAGCGGTACGGCCGACGCGTCACCAAAATGTTTGGCCAGTGCCGCGTCCTGTCCGCGCTGGGTTTCGAAGTTCTGTTCCAGCTTGACGTCGCGCACCAGGTCGGCCACGCCGGGGCTGGTCATCATCTTGACGAAGCCGGAACCGAGGCGCTTTTGCAGCAACGACAGGTTCTTGGCGGCCAGGCCATCGTCCTTGCCGGTGATGTTCTGCAGGATCTCGGAGACAACTGGATCAGAGACCGCCCGCAGCGCGGAGGCGCGCGAGCCGGAACCTGATACGCGCGGCGTACCGCCGGTTTCAGTGGGCGTCGTGGCCTGGGTGGGCGATTGGGAAGGGGTGTCGGCGTAGTCGTCGTAATCGCGCTTGACGCCGCTGGTGGAAGGAATGTGTGCCATTTTTTCTTGCCTTTGTATTCTTAAAATTGCGTGATGAACCGGAGGCAGTTGCCGTGTAACAGGGGCATGTCCGCGCCAATGGGTGGGCGGTGTGTGCATGTCACGCCAAAGATGCTTCCGGGTTGAGTGGCGGGGAATTCATTGAACCCGCGTCATTGAGTAGAGGCGCGAAAAGAGGTGGTTCCATCACGGAAATAAAATCGGAATGACCGGACGAAGTTGGCGCGGGAAGGCGTTGGGAACAAGACGGGGAAGGAACAGGGCACCGTGCTGCGGCCACTCATGTCGACTCATGTCGAGTCAACTTCATCTCAAGGAAAGGAGTGCATCCATGTCGCTCATTGGCGGTCTGTTTCATGCTTTGACCCATCCTCTGGATACCCTCATGAATCCCGTCGGGACCTTCATCGAGGGATGCACCGAAGACAGCAGTCCCAAACCGGAAGACATCAAGTAAGACTGCAGGCCGGAGCAGGACGTTACAAGGATGTCGTGCAGCCGGCTGCCGGTGACGGGGTTGGAGGTGCTTGCCCCGCACCGGCACCGCCTGGCGTACGCAAAAAACGCGGGCCTACAACAAGCAAAATATGACGATCAGCCGTTACCGACAATTGATTGAACAACTGGGCGCACATTTCGGCCTACCGTTGCAGGGAGCCACGCATCAGGCGACCACCATGCAAGTGAAAGGGGTGGAATTGAATCTCTACCACGGTGGGCTGATCGTGCCTGACAGCGTGTTGCTGTCTTGCGAGTTCGGTTCGCTGCCTCAATTTCAGCGAGAGCAGATATTGCTGCGTCTGCTGGAGACCAACATGTATCTCTTCAACGCCAATTGTCCGGCCTTCACCTATCAGGCGCAGAGGGAAAGCATTATCCTCATCTGCCGCTTTTCACTAAGTTCGGCCTCGCTGGAATCGACCTTGGAACTGTTTGATTTTCTGGTAAGTCTGGCACTGCGCTGGCGACGCGACCATTACCTGTTTGGCGAGGACGGAACGGAAATGTGAGTGAGTCAGGATAGTGACGCGCGTAGTTCGTGCGATCCCTGGTCGCGCAACACGCGAGCAACGACGACATCCCGGCATGCCGGGATTGCGAATGGTTTGTTGCGCCGCCTGCCGGTACCGCACAGGCGCTGCGATGGCAGGAACGAGCATGCCATCGCGCGACCCTGCTACAGAATCAGCCGCCCTTGATATCGCCGCCGCCAGTGTCGCCACCGCCAGCGTCGCCGCCCTTGGCTGCGTCCAGGGTCTGGGTATCCACGCCCAGGGCACCGGCCAGCTTCTGCTCTTCGCCAGGGCTGATGGTGCCTTTGGTCAGTTTCTTGAGCAGCTTCTTGATCTCGTCATCATCGCCGCCATTACCGCCACCATTGCCGGCGCTGTTGGCACCGTTGTTGGAATCGGACTTCTGCGATTGCTGCGCTCGATTTTCCAGTTCCTTGAGGATGGCATCCTTCTGCCATGGCTCCATACCTTCTTTGCCCAGGGCTTTGAGCAGGTCGCCGGATGATGCATTTTTCAGGGTCGACGAGAACGAATCCATTTCAGCGCCGGTCGGGATGCTGCTGACGCCGCCAGACGAGATACTTAAGCTCATGTTATTTCCTTGTAAGAGTTGAAGGGAACATCATTACTGCCCCGATAGGTCGTCCCGGGGGCCGCAACGGTTCCGTGCGACTCTTTCATTTCGTCACATCGCCTCACAGCTTGATCGCAAGCGCGTGCCAAGAATGGAACCGGACAGCCAGACAAGTCCATACAGGGAGATTCGCGGACAATCCGCCTGACCGGTCCACAAGGAAAATAATCTCGAAGATGGAACTGTCGGAGTCG
This sequence comes from Herbaspirillum sp. Her4, assembly GCF_057961335.1. Taxonomy (NCBI): domain Bacteria; kingdom Pseudomonadati; phylum Pseudomonadota; class Betaproteobacteria; order Burkholderiales; family Oxalobacteraceae; genus Herbaspirillum; species Herbaspirillum sp. Her4. Next base: position 3,773,826 of record NZ_CM176330.1, read on the forward strand.
ACTTTCCCACCCATCAGTGACCGTTCTGCTGTTCTGGTGGTGCGGTACTTTTTTTTACCATTCATGGAGGTTGTTATGGCTGCTGTAGGTGGTGCTTCTCTTGCAGGCTCTGGACATGCAATTGCGGATCAAAGTATGGAAAGCGCAGCTGAAACCGCTGTCAATGCCGTTACCGCATATACCAAATTTGTGAAGAAAGGGGAGGATAACGCCATTCAAAATATCTAAGACCGGTAACGACCGGAACGATTCCGGCAAGTGGCGGCATCCACAGCGGTGCCGCCACTGCCACTGCCGATTCTTTTTTCAAGTGACGTTCTCACGAAAGGAGACGCTGATGAGCACTTATCAAAGCCAGATGACGAATTCGTCCCAGTCCTACGGCAATCCCAGCTTGCGCCAGGGTGGTGAAGATCCCATGGTGCAGAATGCCCAGGCGGGCTCGGAAAATGCCATGGAATTCCAGCTGTGGGTGTCGCAGCAGGCTACATCGCTGGCCAAGCTGAAGATCTTCAGCGCCATGGCCAAGAACGTCAACGACCAGCAATAGGCAGTACGTGCCAGACGCGACTGCTGCAAGGAGACATGGATGATCAGTAATGCGACTTCTTCGGTTGGCGTGGGTGACGGCGTTCGCAAGGGCGCTGGACGCTCTATGCAAATCGAATCGGCCATCAGTGCTGCGGTGACAAATGTCGACAACGTCACAGTGTTCACCAAGTTCATCAAGAAGGCCGAGGATGCTGCGCAAGCGGCAATCTGATCAGCGCTGCGGCCACCGACCATTCCTTTTCAACGCTTGTTTTCACTCGCCGGCAAGGAGCTTGATGTCCGGCCTGCAGATGCGGATCTTCGGGCCACTGTGGGTAAGCGTCTGTTTGCTCGCAATGTTCCCTTTCGACTCGGTGTCTCTGGCCGCATTCGCCGCCGAACCGGAATAAGCCGGATATCGTAGAAATCACTGCGCTGCGTCTTCTTTACCTGCTTGATCTGACTGGATGACGACCATGATGCCCCAATCACATTCGCTCGACGATGTAGGAAACGGCCACTGCTTTTCAGCTGTGGCACTGCCTGTGGACAGGCTGCAGCAGCCCGGGTTGGATGAGCATTTCCCCTGGCACCGCATTCGTCGCATGCCCCGCAAATAGGCCAGCGGATCAGTACAACTGCATGCAGTGTGTTGCATGTGCAGCGCCTGCCCGGAGATCCGGGGTGGCGCTTTTCTTACGACAGAAAGGCAACCGCAATGGAATGGAGTAATGGCTATGTGCATGGCATTGACTATCCGGTCAGTTTCTTCGCCGAACAAAGCCCGGTTCATTTGAGTGTGGGCTGTGTGATGCTCGGTGTTGAGCCGGTGCCGCTGGATCGACCCTTCACCTATATGGAACTGGGCTGCGGCCAGGGCCTGACCTCGGCGGTGCTGGCGGCGGCCAACCCGCAAGGGCGCTTCTATGCCGTTGACTTCCTGCCCACCCACGTCCAGACCGCACGCGAGATGGTGGACGCCGCATCGCTGGACAATCTGACCGTACTCGAATGCAGTTTCGAGCAGATGGCAGGCGGCGAGGTCGATCTACCGCAGTTCGACTTCGTTACCATGTACGGCGTCTACAGTTGGGTCGATGCCACCAACCGCCAGTACATCGCCGAATTCCTGCGTCGTTACCTCAAGCCGGGCGGCATCGCCTATCTCAACTACAACGCCATGCCTGGCTGGAGTTCGGCGCTCTCCCTGCAGCGCCTCCTGCGCGAATTCGGCCGCGACAGCACGCAGTCCTGCGAGCGCCAGGTGGCGCAGGGCTGCGCACTGGTCGGGGCGCTACGTGATCAGAATGCCGCCGCCTTCGCCCGTGCTGCCAGCGATGGACTAGGGCTACGGTTGGAGATGTTGGGTGGAAAACACGTGGACTACCTGGCCCACGAATATCTCAACCAGGGATGGGATGCGCTGTATTCCATCGATGTGATCCAAGCAATGGCTGCGGTCAAGCTTGATTATGTTGGCTCGGCGTTGTTGGAGAACAGTTTCGCGGAGCTGTACCTGACACAGGGACAACGCGACCTGCTGGCCGGCCTGCCCAACAGCGCAATGCGTGAGCTGGCATGGGACCATTTGCGCAACAGCTCATTCCGGGAGGATATCTATGTCCGCGGCGCGCGGATGATGAGCCCGGCCCGTCGTGATGCCTGGCTGGAACGCTGCGGTGTGGCGCTGACCCTGCCTCGCTCACGGATCAATCTGGAACTGACGCTGGTGATCGGCAAGATCAACGCCGATGCGCGCCTGGCCGATCCGATGATCGAGGCGCTGCTGGAGCGCCCGCATTCGCTGGTCGAGCTGGCCGCTCTGCCAGAAATCCGCAGCCGTGGATATGGCTTGCGCGAGGTCGCGTCGATGGCGAGCTTATTGATGGCCGGCAGGCAAGCTTCGATATTCTTTCTTTCCGCGGCCGGGAACGATCAGGCACCTGCAGCGCGCCTGAACAGGGTGATCGCAGCCCGTTCCCGCGAGTGCGATCATTTCCAGGCCCTGGCCTCGCCGTTGCTGGGCAATGGCGTCAAATCCAGCCTGCTACAGCGGGTAGCTTACGATCAGGCCGGGCACGCGGTGCTACAGCCGGAAGGCTGGGTACAGGCCATGGCGCAAGCCGTACAGCGTCAAGGTGCCAAGGTCGAACGCGCGGGCGTGGCGTTGGAAGCGCCGCACGAGATCGATGCCGAATTGCGCTATCTGGCCGAAGCCATTGCCGAACAGCGCATGCCGGTCTGGCGCAATCTGAATATGGCACCGCAGTCCGCCACGCCCTGATGTGCGGCGCGCGCCACCGAGATAGCGGGAACCGGTTTCATCCATCGTGGTGAGATGGTGGCGCGGTGCATGTCATTTCTTCGCATGGGGTGAGGGGGGCTGACAGCCCCGGTCGGTCTCATGACGGGCAACGAGAGTTTCCCTGTCCTCCACATTTCATCGCGAGACCGTGCCATCTTTTCACAAGCATCTTCTATGAAGGGAACCGGTGCAAGTCTTTCGCGACTCAGAAATCAGGTCGGCGACGTATTTTTCGCCCCGCTTCTTTCCGAGGATACCAAGATGCCCATTTACAATAATTTCAGTCTCCGGTCGATCAGTGACTATTTCTCTGTCGGCGGCGAGGGTCGTGCCAAGATTCGCGAGGGTGCCGCCAAACTGTCCTCGTCCTTCAGTACCATGCGCAACAGTGCTTGGTACAAGAAATGTACCCAGTTCGATGCCGCCGATCTGTCCCGGCGCATGCGTAACCATCCGCGTGCGCAACAGGCTTATACCGAGGCTCGTGAGCGACTGGCTGAATTGCAGGTACAAATGAGCACGCTGATCCAGGAGCTTTACAGCAAGCTCAAGCAATACGGTATCTACGCCAGTCACCAGCCCCATGACGCGGAGCGTGCCATCCATCGGCCCTGGCGTGCCGTACTGCCGCCTGGCGCAAGCATTCTGCCGGGGGCCCACTTCGATGCCAAGGAACGGATCGAGAGAATGGAGTGGCACAGCGATGGCGTGAAATGGAATGCTACCCATCATGTCGATACCGGCGAACGTATCTCCGTGACCGACTGGAGAAGCGGCACCGACGGCTGGCAGCAGCGTGACGAGATCGAACACCGCCATCAACGCCGCTGGACCACCAGTCGACGCGAGGGACCGCCGCTGCAACATTTCAGCATCTTTGATCCGGTCGTTCCGAATAACGAAGGCTGGTTTGTCGGCATGATCCGGGATCATGCCAACGCGACCGAATGGAAGACCTACTTCCATCCCGGAGAACAAACGCATTACCGTTGTACGGCGTGGAGCGCCGCTGATGATCGGGGCGTGCGTTCCCGAACCACCTACGACGAAGTCACCAAGACGACCTGGCACGATACCTTTCATCAGACGACCGGGGAGCATCACTCCAGATCAGACTGGCGGACTGCGGACGATGGCGTCAGCAGGGAGCGCACTGTCAAGGATCACGTTACCGGAGAGGTCTTCGTCGAGGTCAACGAGGAATTTAACCGGACCGGCTTCTTCGATCAGGAATACGCCGGACAGGACTTGCACAAACTGGCGGCGGATTCTCTTGCCGCACTCGGGCTGAAACCGGACGAGCGTGACCAGGCCACGATCAGGACCCATTACAAGAAACTGGCCTTTCGCTGGCACTACGATAAACAGGTGAATAAAAGCGACACGGAAAAGGCGGTAGCCCAGCAAAAGTACGAGCAGATCGATCGCGCCTACAAATTCCTCTCCAGCCCTGCCTTTGCCCAGCTTTGAGCGCCAGGATCCAACATGGAACGCGACGAATTGACGATGTACTTCTCTTATCCCGATCCGCAGCTCAAGTTGCCACTAAAACGCATCCCCAGCCAGCTGCCGCCGGGTCCCGCAACGACGGCCGCCTACACTGACTTCACCGCGCTTGCCCAGGCAGCGCAGGCCTGCATGGAGCAGGCATCGGATAGCGTACAACAGCAGGATCAGCAGGGCATGCGACAGCTGGAGGCGCTTAGGAATATCGGCTTGTCAGAGCAGGAGATGGAGTTGCTGCGCAAGCAGCTCCAGGAAGGCATGTCAGCCGTGATAGATCAGGTCTTCGCGGCGCTGGTCAACACGACGGAGGCATCAACGCGGCTCGGTGGTCGGCGCGAAGAGATGGATCTGCGCACGCTCAAAAAGATGTCGCGCGATGGTGAATCCCTGATCCGCAACGGTCGGGAGCTGGCCGAGGATCTGGTCATCGGCAGCCTGGTCAACTGGGGCAATGAAGTGTGGGATCCGAATGACCCTTCCACCAGCGCGGCCTCATCCGGCAACCTGCTGATCAAGATGCTGCAACAGTAAGCCAAAAACCACGACGAGCGCTCATCCATATCCTGCGATATGAAAGCGGGACGGAATCGTCCCGTACCGTCTGTGCAAATTGCCTCGTCCGGCGCGGCTGTCTTCTCCGAAGCGGCCGTGCTTGTCGTTGGTCGTGTCTTCATTAACTGTCGGCCAAGTGAGCGCTTGCGGCATGGATTCAAAAAAAGGAACCTGGCAAGACGCGGCGTCACTCATTCGGGAGTCCATCGGTGTTGCGGCAGTGGAAGGCATGGCGTTGGGGAAGACTCTCTCCACCAGTGGATGCTGCCGCGCGCCACGGGCGTGCGGATAGTCCACCATCTTTTGGAGAAATCTATGTCGGTAAACATCACCACCACGACCACCACCACGACCACCTACAACATTGACCAGGACAATTTCCTTCCAGGTGCTCTACCGGGTGGGCAACTCGATCCCGAGTCCAGCGATATTCTGTTGAAGGAGGGTGACGGCACGACCTCCGATATGGTCAACAATCTACCCATCCCCGACAATCTCAAGGGCGCGATCCTGAGTCTGATGGGCCTGGGGGGCGGACGCACTCCCTCCAGCGCGAGCGCAGCCAATACCATCCGCAACTTCCAGCAGGAAAACAATACCGGTCTGCTGTCAGCCAAGCAGATGAGCGATATCGCCGATACCGGCTATTACCAGGACAAGAACGGCAACCTGAAACCGGTGTCGGCCGATGTGCAGGCCGCTGCCCAAGCCTTGATGGCCAATGGCGGCGCGCTGTTCAAGCAACTGGAGTCGGCCAACACCGGCAAGCAGGATGGCCTGCTCGGTCCCAAGGACTTTCCTGCTGCCCAGCGCCAGGGAATCCTGTCGGACGATTCCGGTACTAACCGCACGACGCCCCGCAACGGCCTGGCGGATGACTTTCTGTTGCAGGCAGTGATGCAGGGTCTGCTCTCCAACGGTCAATCTGGTTACGACGCCGGCAAGACGATGGACAGCTTCATGAAGGACAACAAGATCGATCTGCTGTCGGCGGATGATGTCCGTGATATGGCCCAGACTGGCTACTACAAGGACAAGGACGGCAGCCTCAAACCCCTGCCTGAAAACGTTCGCGAGGCGGCCGAGGAACTGATGGAGAACGGCGGCGAGCTCTTCAAGAAGCTCGAATCGGCCAACACCGGCGTGCAAGATGGTCTGCTGGGACAGAAGGACTTCGATGCCGCTGTCAAGAACGGTAGTCTGGACGGGTTCAACAATACCCGTAGCGCCGGCCCTTGGAATAGCCCCACCAGCGTCGCCAGCAACAACGTGTTGCCCTCGGCCTACAGCGCCGGCAACACGATGGATCACTTCCTGAAGGACAACAACATCGATCTCTTGTCGGCTAATGATGTGAAGAACATCGCCGAGACCGGCTACTACCAGGACAAGGACGGCAAGCTCAAGGCCGTTCCGCCTGAAGTGCAGCAAGCCGCACAGGCCTTGATGGCCAATGGCGGTCAGTTGTTCAAGGAACTGGAGTCGGCCAACACCGGCAAGCAGGACGGTTTGCTGGGTCAGAAAGACTTCGCCGCCGCCGTCAAGAATGGCAGCCTGGACAGCCAGAACGCCATGCCCACCATCGCTACGCCCAACATCGTGTTGCCGTCGTCCTATAGCGCGGGCAATACGATGGATCACTTCCTGAAGGACAACAAGATTGATCTGCTGTCGGCCAACGATGTGAAGAATATCGCCGATACCGGCTATTACCAGGACAAGGACGGCAAACTCAAGGCCGTTCCGCCCGAGGTGCAGCAAGCCGCTCAAGCCTTGATGGCCAATGGCGGCCAGCTGTTCAAGCAGCTGGAGTCGGCCAATACCGGCCAGCAGGACGGCTTGCTGGGCCAGAAGGACTTTGCCGCCGCCGTCAAGAACGGTAGCCTGGACAGCCAGAACGCCATGCCCACCATTGCCACACCCACCAACGTACTGCCGTCTCCCTACAGTGCGGGCAATACGATGGATCACTTCCTGAAGGACAACAAGATTGATCTGCTGTCGGCCAACGATGTGAAGAACATCGCCGAGACCGGCTATTACCAGGACAAGGATGGCAAGCTCAAGGCCGTTCCGCCTGAAGTGCAGCAAGCCGCACAGGCCTTGATGGCCAATGGCGGTCAGTTGTTCAAGGAACTGGAGTCGGCCAACACCGGCAAGCAGGATGGCCTGCTGGGTCAGCAGGACTTCGCCGCCGCCGTCAAGAACCATAGCCTGGACAACAACGCCTCGACCTTGTCGACCGGTTCCCCGACCATCGTGGCCGACAATACCGTACTGCCATCGGCCTACAGTGCGGGCAATACGATGGACCATTTCCTGAAGGACAACAAGATCGATCTGCTGTCGGCCAATGATGTGAAGAACATCGCCGAGACCGGCTATTACCAGGACAAGGATGGCAAGCTCAAGGCCGTTCCGCCTGAAGTGCAGCAAGCCGCACAGGCCTTGATGGCCAATGGCGGTCAGTTGTTCAAGGAACTGGAGTCGGCCAACACGGGCAAGCAGGACGGTTTGCTGGGTCAGCAGGACTTCGCCGCCGCCGTCAAGAATGCCAGCCTGGACAGCCAGAACGCCATGCCCACCATCGCCACACCCAATACCGTGTTGCCGTCGGCCTATAGCGCGGGCAATACGATGGATCACTTCCTGAAGGACAACAAGATTGATCTGCTGTCGGCCAACGATGTGAAGAACATCGCCGAGACCGGCTATTACCAGGACAAGGATGGCAAGCTCAAGGCCGTTCCGCCGGAAGTACAGCAAGCCGCACAGGCCTTGATGGCCAATGGCGGGCAGTTGTTCAAGCAGCTGGAGTCGGCCAACACCGGTAAACAGGACGGCCTGCTGGGTCAGAAGGACTTCGCCGCCGCCGTCAAGAATGGCAGCCTGGACAGCCAAAACGCTATGCCCACCATCGCCACACCCAATACCGTGTTGCCGTCGGCCTATAGCGCAGGCAATACGATGGATCACTTTCTGAAGGACAACAAGATCGATCTCTTGTCGGCCAGCGATGTGAAGAACATCGCCGAGACCGGCTATTACCAGGACAAGGATGGCAAGCTCAAGGCCGTTCCTCCGGAAGTGCAACAAGCCGCACAGGCCTTGATGGCCAACGGTGGACAGTTGTTCAAGGAACTGGAGTCGGCCAACACCGGCAAGCAGGATGGTCTGCTGGGACAACTGGACTTCGCTGCTGCGGTGAAGGCTGGTCAGTTTTCCGCTGGCTAAATAAAGGACGGTGCCCGGCCGGACGGCATACGGTCTGGCACCGTCTGAACATTCAGTAAATAGATAGGAAGCATCATGTCAATTGCACGCATCAATACCCACGGACCATCCCGTGCGATCGACTACGCCTTGTTCCTGCGTGATTACATCGACATCCAGGAAAGTCTGTCCGCACAGGACATGACCCCGGCACCTACAGCGTCCCTCGCACCCGCGCCCCAGAGCGCACCGGCCAAGGCGATCGATCATCCACGGCGTGGTACCCGCGCTTTTCTGGAGCGGGCACCCGGTGCGGCCCGCAACCGGGTCAGCGACAAGCGCCGTTACGGTGATTCGTCAGAGATTGTTCAAGGCGACATCGCGCACTGGCAGCGCATGGACATGCAAGCCAGCGAGCCGCTGGAAGCGATTCCGCAGGGCGACGAACTGGCGCGCGGCCTGCGCGTGGATAAGCCTTACATGCGGCGCGTCGGCGAGGGCAGGGCGGGCAGGTCCAAAGAGGATCCGGCGGCCACAGCCTTAGCGACGCCGAATAAGGCTCCGATGAAAAGGACGAGCGGGGTCGGCCGTGCCAGGCGCGAACGCGCCCAGTTCGCCCGGATGCACGGTGCGCTGTTCGAGGCACCTTGGCGGCCCGTCGCTCACGCGGCACAGACCTAAGGTCCGCTGCAGTTGTGGCGGCAAGACTGCTTCAGAAATCAATCTGCATTCATCCCGGTTGGAGTTCAGCATGAAAAGGTATCTGTCTGGCATCGACGCCATGGAGCGCGAGAACGGGCCGAAAAAGAACCGCAAGCGTCGCAGGACGCCGTACCTGGAGCACTTCGGGGATGGCGAGGAACTACGCCTTGATGAGCACTTTCCCTGGCATCGCATTCGCCGCCTGCAACGAAAATGAAGCGCCTTAGGGCAGGGGCCTGGCGCTGCTGCGGGTTGGTGCGCATCAAGCGGCCAACGTCATCTCAATTCATCACTATGGATTCCAATGGAATGTCATGAAGGCTATGTTGCCGATTTCGCCCAGATGGCCAGGTTCTTTCCCGAGCAGAGCCCTGCCCATTTGAGCTTCGCATGTCTGCTCAATGGCTGCGAGCCACCTTCCCCCGAGCGGCACTTCAGTTATCTGGAACTGGGATCGGGCCAGGGTCTGACCGCCAATATCCTCGCCGCTGCCAATCCTCAAGCAGACTTCTATGCTGTCGATTGCAATCCGGCGCACATCGCGGGCAGCCGGCAACTGTCCGAGTCGGCAGGACTGAAAAACATCCACTTTCTGGAAACCAGTTTCGCTGATCTGGCCGACGGCCTGACGGCACTGCCGCCGCTGGATTTCATCACGATGCATGGCATCTACAGCTGGGTCAGCGCCGAGCAACGCAATTGCATCATGCGCCTGGTTGACCGTTACCTGAAACCGGGCGGGGTGGTCTATCTGAACTACAACGCCATGCCCGGTTGGGCCTCGACCTTGCCACTGCAGCGCCTTCTGCTGGAACATGCGAGCCTTTCTCAGGGCCGCATGCAAGCACACATCGACCGGGCCCGCAGTCTGGTGCGGGCACTGATGGAAACCCAAGGCGACTATTTCACCAGCACCACCAGCCCCAATCTGCAGGCCCATCTGCGGCTCGCATTGGAAGAGGATGCTGGTGGCACGCCCGAACTGATTCACGAATACCTTAGCCAAGCTTGGCAGCCGCTCTATCACATCGATGTGGCTCGCGATGCGGCCCAGGCCAAGCTGGCGTATGTAGGATCGGCCGACTTGTCGTGGGCATTTTCGGCGTTGTACCTGAATGCACAGCAACGCGACCTGTTGCTGCAGATCGAGGACTCCGCGCTACGTGAGACGGTGAAGGACTATCTCAAGAACACTTGCTTTCGCAAGGATATCTACATGCACGGCAAGCGCCCTCTGGGTGCCCGGCGTCAGCAGCAATGGTTCGAGCGCATTGGTCTGGCTTTGACGGTGTTACGGGAGACGGTGAGTCTGAAGATGGGTTTTCCCCTCTGTGGCTACCAGCCCGATACCGAGATCTACGGTGCCATGCTGGACGCGCTGGCGGACGGTCCGAAGAGCTTGTCGCAATTGCGCCAGCTGCGATGCCTGCAAGATCGCAGCCTGGCTGACATTGCCCAGTTGGCGGCCTTGCTGGTCGACACCGGGCAGGCCGCGCCTTATTTCCTCCAGTCCGCCACGCAGGATCGACTACCGGCGTTGCGTCTGAACCAGGCGATCGCCCAGCTGCATAGCGAATATCGGGTATTCGCGTCGCCCTTGCTGGGCAGCGGCGTGGCAACGCCACTGTTCCAGCGACTGGTCTACGACTCGCTGGCCGATCCGCACACCGCCACCATGAGTTCCACCAACCTGGCCAGCCGGGTGCTGCGCCAGGTCGAGTCGCAGCATGTGCCAATTCTTCTGGACGAGCGCGAGCTGGTGAGTACGGAAGAAAAATTGCATGAGGTACAAGAAACAGTCAAGGCCATCCTGACCCGTCGCCGACCGTTCTGGAAGCACTTGCTGATGCTGCCGGATCCGACGCAGGGCGGCGCGCATTGATCCACGAAGAGGAAATATGGAGTGCAAACAAGCGTATCACGCCGGCATTGATGACCCGACCGGTGTCTACCGGGAGCCAAGCCCTGTGCATTTGAGTTTTTCCTGCATCCTCCGTGGTGTGGAACCGGTCGCACTGGATCGTCCGTTCAATTACCTTGTGCTCGGAATGGGGCCGGACCTGACCGCCAGCGTGCTGGCGGCAGCCAATCCACAGGGACACTTCTACGCCATCGATTGCAGACCCGTCCAGATGCTGTGCACACGGGAATCAACACAGGTCGCTGAACTGGAAAACCTCTATGTACTGGAACACAGCGTCGCCGAGGTAGCTGCCAGGCTGACCGATTTGCCGCCGATGGACTTCATCTCCCTGTGCGGCCTATACAGCCGGGTCGATGGCGGCCAGCGCCAGCATATCGTCGACCTTATCTCCCGCTATCTCAAGCCGGGCGGCGTCGTCTACCTGAACTATGACGCCATGCCAGGATGGAGCCCCTCCTTGCCCCTACAACGCCTGATCCGGGAACGGGTCTGCAGCGGTGGTCCTGCCACGCACCAATCAATGGCAGCGGCACGCGAGATGGTGCAGCAACTGCAAGCATTGGGTGCAAGCTTTTTCGATGGCAATCCCAATCTGCAGCACCGGCTCGATTCGCTGCGCCACGACAAGGGCGGCTATCTCGCCTGCGAATACTTTAGTGATGGCTGGACGGCGCTTTACCATGCGGACGTCGCAAGGGTAATGGCCGGTGCCAAGATGGATCACGTCGGCTCGGCAGATCTGGCGCAGGCCTTTCCCCAGCTCTACCTGACGCCACAGCAGCAAAAGCTGCTGGCGACCGTGGGCGACCCCATACTGCGCGAAACAGTCAAGGACTACCTGTGCAACACCAGCTGGCGTTCGGATATCTACCTGCGCGGCTTACGGCGCATGACTTCTCCGCGGCGTGAGCATTGGCTGCGTCAACTCGGCCTAGTGCTGACCAGCCTGCCCGAAAGCCTCACGCTGGATCTGGAATTGTCCATCGGCACGGTCAAGGCCGATCCTCGTTTTTATCAGCCGGTGCTCGATGCGCTGGTACGGCGTCCGCACAGTCTGGTGGAGCTGGCCGAGATTCCTGCCCTGTTCCCGTTGCGCCTGGAAGACATTGGCCAGATGGCCGCATTGCTGACAGCCTCGGGTCAGGCCGGCGTTCATTTTCTCAACGCTGGTGAGCTGCCGACCGCCCCCGTGCAGCGTCTCACTGCTGCCCAGGGCGATGCAATCGAGATGCGGCATGCATCGGCAGGGCGCACTTTGCACAAACGCTGATGCGTTTGCCATGGGCGCGTTCGCGCATCCGTATAGGGCCCGGCGTCGTTGAGAAGGCGCGCCGGCCCACGGCGTTTCGCGGTTAGAATAACGGCTGCATTGGGCTGGCGCGCTGGGCTTGGACAATCATGGCTCGGGGAGGATAGCTGGCCTTTCCCGTTTGCAACAATAGCGAGACGCCACCATTGGATAGTGAAGAAAAGAAGTCTGGTCCGTCCGGCGAGACCCACATTGAACGGGTCAACCGCCTGCTGCGCGAACTCATTGGCCTGACCGGCCAAGCTGATGCGGCCGTGGCGGTGCTGGAGTTGCAGTTGGGCGAGATTTTCACACGGACCCTGATCGATCCCGATACCTCGGATCACCACCTGGCAATCACGGCCTTGCTGCCCCGTTGCGAGCAGCCGCATTACCTGCCGCGCATGTTTTCCCCGCCGGGCGCCCCGCCCCTGCCACCGCAGACTGATTTCCTTTGGCATGCCGATCAGGGCCGCTATATCGTCGTGCAGCGCATCGCCGTGGCCACATTGGCCCACGAGCGCAACATCATGGATGCCATTCTCCTCACCGCCGACATTGCCCGCGACTATCATCTGGCGATCAATGCCGGTGCCGCCTAGGGTAGCTAGGGCGTATTTCCTCTTTTTCCTTGACGGCCACCCGTGATCCCGGCACGTGCGGGCTCGCCCGCCGCGGACGGCCATGCGCGCCTGCCCTGGACCAACAGGGCAGGCTTGTGACGCGCGTCAGGCATACAGACTCTGGCTCAGCGGTGCGCTGCCATATTTGCTGCGCACGGTGGCGCGTACGCGCGAGACCCGTGAGCGCACGGTGCCAATCGGGATGTGCAGGTGCTCGGCGGCTTCCTCGTAGGTCGCATCGCCATCGAGTACGGCTTCGAAAGTGGCGCGGATCTTGACGGGCAATTCGTTGAGCAGGTTTTCGACCTTCTCGGCCATCTGCCGCATTTCATAAAGCACGGCCGGATCCGCGTGCGTATCGACGATCTGTTCCATGAAATTCTCATCGACGGCATCGCAACGGTCGGCGATGTTTCGACGGACCTGGTTACGTGCCAGATTCAGGGCAATTCCAAACAGCCAGGTCGAGGGCTTGGAGAGTCCGGAAAAGCGATGCGCGCATTTGCTGGCTTCGATGAACGTATTCTGTACTACGTCTTCGGCATCTTCATAGCTGCCGACATAGCGCTGGATGAAGCGTAACAAATGCGTTCTGTGTTCGGTAAACAGTTGAACGACGTCGATGGGGGCGGGTTGAGCCGCCGCTTGTTCGTGGGCCTGCTCGTCATGTTGCATGCTGCTGTCGTGCAGTTGTTCTTCCAATGCTTGATTCATTTGCTCCTCCTTGGAAATTCGAGGGGTGGGTGGGGGCTCGGTTACGCCGCGTTGGAGGGCGAACCTTGCTGGTTGGAGCGGAAGATAGCAGCGACAAATGAAGTTTCATCAAAACGGTGAACATTCATGAGACTTTGAAAAATGTTGAGGAAGCTCTTCATCATTGATGAGAAATTTCCGGAACCGGTGATGTTACGGTAGCCACCGACAAGGTTGCGCGATCGTCAGAGGCGCCGTAGGCAGGAGAAGGAACCATAGACGCGGGCTGAACCACTCAAGATCATGAACATGAAAATCACCCCCTTCGACGGCCTCGACAACGTCAGCCCGGACCCTACGCTGCCCAGGCCGCATCTGCGTCACGGCCATCGCCCCGGCATGGATCCCTTGGGCAATGCCAATACGGCGGCCGAACTCAGTCCGCTTGATGCGCTGGAGGTCCTGGCCGGGGTTCAGGAGGGACTGGCTTTCAGCCGCAAGAGTCTGCGGCAGCGTTTGCGCACACCGGTGCGCGCGCAGAGCCAGCAAAAGCCGTCCACGCCCACACGCAAGTCCAAAGTCAGAGTGGGCGAGAAGGAACAACGAGACGAGGACGAAGAAGAACTGTTCGCGCCAATCGAACAGACCCTGGATCTGCTGCGCAACGGGGCTGACCGTGAGCGCCAGGCGGAAGTAGAGGCCATGCTGTCCAGGTATTTCGATCCGCTGCAGCGTTACCACGTGTTCTACGAGGCCTTGGAGCAGATTGAGCAGAATCCGCAGGGCGGCGGCAAGGACCGTGCAATCAAGAAGGCACTTGCGGCGATGATGAACAATCTCACCGAGCGCCATCCCCATGAGCTTCGACGCGCCTTGCAGCAGAGCGATGAAATGGTCAATTCACTGGAAGCGATGGTCGGCGAGGAGGGTGTTTCCGCCAGCGGCCCCAGCACGCGCGAGTTGCGTTTCCTGATTGGAGCAAAGTCCAAGGGCAATTTCGATGCACCGCTGACACCGCTGACCATGCTCAAGGCACTCATCCGCAATTTTGGACCGGCCAAGTGTGAGCAAGCCCTGAGCAGCTTGCGGGCACGCATGATGGCCGGATTCTAAGCCTCTTCACAAAATGAAATGAAAGCGAACCGTAATGCAACGAGTACTGACATGGCCTGCGCTGCGACATTATCCAGGCGGGGCCGCGGCATGAACCTGCGATTCGATTTTGCCGTGGCCGAGGCGCTGCGACGCAAGCTCCTGGATGGGTGGCTGCCTGCCCACGGTACAGACCTGCACGGTCTTGGCCAGCCATCGGCCATGTTGCGGAGACCCGAATATTAGAACAACGCTGGCATGGGCAGCGTACCGCCGCCCTTCGCATCGGCCGTTGATGGCAGCGTCTGCCGACAGGGCGGGCACTTTTTTCATTCAATTCTTCGTCAGTGTTTTCATCCACTCGCCAAGATAGGAAGAATCAAGATGAAATCGGATTTGCGCAAGAACCCGCATCGGAGCATGGGTCGCTACTGGCTCACAATGTCCGATGCCTCGGCATTTACGCTGGTGCGATCAAGTATCGCCATCGCCGATGAGTTGCGCGTGACGCTGTCCGATAAGGAGAAGCTGTTGATCACGCAAAGCAGCGCGGAACTGGCGGTACTGATGCTCACCGCCGCAGAAGCGGGCTGGGGCAAGGGCAAGATGGCACATCTGGTGTCGCAGATGGTGGATGTGCGCAAGCTCGACAACCACGGCAAGGGCAGGGTGTATCTCCTGATCCGGGATGCTATGACGCGCTTGCCCACCATGCTGTGGCCGCAAGAGAAAATGCAGATGCGCCGCGAATTGCTGGAAGAGCTGACCCGTCAGATCAACCTCTACCAGGACGATGCGTCGAGCGTGACGACCCGTGACGAGATTCGCGAGCGCCAGTGGCGTGAATCGGTGCTGGCCATGCGCCAGCAGGAAACCAGGATCCGGAGCTGAGAGCAGGGAGATGGAAGAGATTCTCACCACGATGATTCATGACGCCAGCTTGCAGAAGGTGGTGGCCACCCGACGTCTGGAGGATGGCTTGGTGCTGTTCGTGTACCCACTGGCCGAGGGCGTCATTGTCGGGCTGGGCGGCACGCGCGAGGGGGCAGCATCTGTTAGGCAGATCTTGAGCCGACGCGCGGAAGATCTGGAACGGTATGGCACCTGGCTGCCCGCCATGTTCACCGACGGCAGCCTTTACGTGCTGCGCCGACTGAACAGCGTGCATGAGCAAGTCCCGCCACTGGACGATGCGGCGCTGGCCATTGCAGAGGAGTTGCTCAATTGATCCATCAGAAAGTCAGTGCCAGTGATCCGGGCTATCTGCCCGGACTAGACGAGCTTGGGGAGATCCATAGTCTTCCCCAGCTGCCGGTCAACCGTAAGGCGCTGCCGGAGTTGTTGCCGGTAGAGCAGGAGAATTCGCTGCCCCCCCTTGATCTGCCGGTAGATCCGGGGATGGTGGTGCTTAACCGGTTGCTGGGACCCGAATGCTCCTCTGACAGCCCGGCATGGAGCATCAACCCGGTGCCGCGCATGCGCGAACTGCAGAAGGTGCTGATCGCCCATTCGCTGCAACTGCCTGAACAACAACGCGGCCCTTGTCTAGCCGCAGTGCGCAGGATCAACGACAACATCGACTGGCGTCTGCGCCTGCAGCAGATGCGGCGCAGCCACGCCGAGGGACCGTCCATTCAGCAAGACCAGGAAAATGATGAGAAGAAAGAGACCGCATGATGCCCTCTCCGAGGAACGGCTCATGGCCATCGGTCTGGTCTGGGGCTACTTCAGCGCCTACCAGTACGAAGCGGCCCTTGAGCTGGCCCAGGGCTGCCTGCAGGTGTGGCCGGACGATCCGAAACTGTTCCTGATGGCGTCCTATGCGGCGACCGAATTGCTTGAGCCGGTGGACCGACAGCGTCTTGTGACCATGCGCAACACGGAAAACGCAGCCTGGATCGACCTGATCCTCGCCAGGCTCAATGCAGGCGGGGCGTCCGAGGCGCCGTGCGCCACCAATCTCTAGGGGAAGGCATGCAAGGAATCGGGATATTGATGGCGCTCAACAAGTTTGCTGCCAAACTTGCCCAGCGCGCCGAGCTGATCGTCGCCGCCTTCGTCATCGGCATCGTGTTCATGCTGGTGCTGCCCATGCCGGTATGGCTGCTGGACATGCTCATCGCCTTGAGCCTGTGCATCTCCGGCTTGATCGTGATTGTGGCAATGTACATGCCTGGGCCCACAGCCTTTTCCACCTTCCCGGCGGTGCTGCTGCTGACCACGCTGTTCCGGCTGGCCATCTCGGTCTCGACCACGCGGCTGATCCTGCTGGAAGGCGACGCCGGTCATATCGTCGAGACCTTCGGTAACTTTGTCGTGGGCGGCAACTTGGTGGTCGGTCTGGTGATCTTCCTGATCCTGACGGTGGTGCAGTTCATCGTTATCACCAAGGGCTCGGAGCGGGTCTCGGAGGTATCGGCACGCTTTTCGCTGGATGCCATGCCCGGCAAGCAGATGTCCATCGACAGCGATCTGCGCGCAGGTATCCTCACGGCCGAAGAAGCCAAGGAAAAACGCGCCAAGCTGGGACAGGAAAGCCAGCTGCACGGAGCCATGGACGGCGCGATGAAGTTCGTCAAAGGGGATGCCATCGCCGGCATCTGCATCGTGGCCATCAACCTTATCGGCGGCATCTCCATCGGCATCATCCAGCGCAATCTGGATGCCGCAGAATCGATGCGGGTCTATTCCATCCTCTCCATTGGCGACGCGCTCATTGCGCAGATTCCGGCACTGCTGATTTCGCTGGGTGCAGGCGTGATCACTACCCGGGTCAGCAAGGATGAGGAAGCGGGAAAGAGTACCAATATCGGCCGCGACCTGGTCGGCGAGTTGTTTGCCGAACCGCGGGCTCTGCTGACGGCAGCGGCCATCATGCTGTTGTTTGCCGCCATACCTGGCATGCCCAGCATGGTCTTCATCATTCTTGCGCTGGCTCTGTTCGTGGCCGGCATGGTCGGGATCCTCAAACCGCTGGCCGATGCCCAGAGCAAGCTGGAGGCCGAGGAGATCGAGCGCGCCAACGCCGGTATCGTCGACCTCACCAACTTCTCGGCCACCACCCCCTTTACATTGCGCATGCCTGAAGCCATGCGCAACACGCCGGAGGCCGAAATCATTCGCTCGGCGGTACGCATCATGCGCAACGGACTGCTTGAGCGGCGTGGCATTCCGGATCTCAAGCCCATCGAGTTCGAGTTTCATACTGCCGTGCCGGAAGGTCGCGTGCAATTCCTGATGGCGGAGGTTCCCCTGATCGACGAACCCATCATGCTGGGCTGGGGGGCGACCCGCGAGAATCTGGAGCGGGTGACCGAGCTGGGCTTCGAGGCGCACGAACGCAATATCGCCGGATCGCGCCGTCGCCGCGTCTGGCTGCGCCTGGAAGATGAAGAAAAACTGGCCGAGACAGGCGTGCCAGTACAGCGCTGGGAACACGTCTTCTCCGCCGATATCGAGGTGGAGATGCTGCGCAACTGCCAGATGTTTGTCGGCGTCAACGAGGTCATCCGCTTCACGCGCTGGGCCGAGCGGCGTTACCCCGAGTTGGGCAAGGAAGTCATCAAGTCGGTGACGCTGCCCCGGCTCACTGAAGTGGTACAGCGCTTGACGCGCGAAGGCGTCGCCCTGCGTAACGCCCGCCTGCTGCTGGAGACTACCCTGGATTGGGCACCCAAGGAACGCGATCCGGATGTCATCGCAGACTACGTGCGGCTGGCATTCAAGCGTCAGCTCTGCTTTGAGGTCGCCAGGGAGGGTCTCATCGAGGTGATCCTGCTGTCGCCTGAACTGGAAGACAAGCTGCGCAATGCCATGCGCCAGACCAGCCAGGGCAGTTACCTCGACATCGATTCGGAACTGGAACAGATGTTTCTGGACCGCCTCAACGAATTGTCTTCCAACGTCAGTACACCCATCACGCCACCGGTACTGGTGACCGCCGCCGACATCAGGCGCTCGGTGCGCAAGCTCATCGAAGAAGAGTTCTTTCCGGTGCCGGTCTTCGCCTTTTCCGAACTGACCCAGCATGCCAAGGTAAAGCCGGTCGGGATGATCGAGATCTGAGCCGGGCAGGTCAGCGCCACTGCGCCACAGTGGAACTTGTTGCCACAGACCGACATAAAGTAGGGTAGGTCTTCTCCGTCCCGCCCCGCTGCCAGCCTGCAGTCAGTCTGGATGCCTGCGACCGCAAGGCGCGACGGTGAAGATGTCAGGGGCTGCCATCACGGCGCTCATCGCAATCCATCTGTTGGAGCAACAATCATGGCTTTTCACATCAATTCCTCGGGAGCGCCCGAGATTCATCACGATCACGCCGCAGAGACCGGATCCTCGTCCCTGCTGGCCAAGGTCTCGCGTCAGGCCGTGTCGCTATCGCGGCGGTTCATGGTGGCGTATGCCAACTTCAGCCTGAAGCACCTCGAACACACCATGCGCGTTTTTTCGGCACGCAACGGCGAGATGCACCATACCCACACCTTCTACACCGGCATCTTTGCGCATGCAAGGCAACGGTTGCAAGGCGAGCAGCACAGGGTCGAGCAAGATCTGCTTAGGCTCTTGACACTGCTGGAGACGCGGGTGCCTGGTGCATTGCACGGTGCGCATGCAACGACCACGCCGCCGACTTTCACAGATGTTCTGGAAGCCCTGGCACGCCAACGTCAACGCGAAGCTGAGGCCGGTGCATCGGCGCCAGAGCGGCAGGATCGCCGCGAACAGAGCTGATGCGACTGGCGTTTCAGCACACCGTCCTTTCGCCTATCCCTATCGCTTGATTCAACGGAGTGTAAGTCATGAGCTTTTCTGCAAAAGAAGTACCAGCGCAGCCGCACGCGTCACCGATGACCCGGGAGCAAGCGCAGAACATCATCGACCGGGCGAGCAAGGATAGCTTTCTGGCACAGGAGATCGACCAGCTCCGGGAGAAATGTTGCCTGTTCATCGGGGAAGTCATGCAGGAGGTCAATCAGGCGCTGGCCGAAAAGGAAAAACGCACCCCTGCGCTGCTGCGCAGCAAGTCTGACAGCACCATTTCCTTGCAAGCAGCCGGCCGGGAGCGCGAGAAGCAGGCCAAGCAGCGCCGTGAACTGGCCGAAGCCATGGTCATCGGGGCCTTGCTTAACAGTGACAATCCCGGCTGGAATCCACTGGACCCATCGACCGCCAGGAGCGGCGGTGGCAGCCTCTTGCTGGCCCTGCTCAAGAGTGCCGAGTTCTGAGCCAGCAGGGGCACCAACATCAACGGTTCACACTTGAATTTGATGGAGCATCGTCATGCATGAAATGCGGATTCTGAATGGTTATCTTCGCGGTGCAACTATCCCGCTTGGCGACCAGGTCTGCATCATCGGTGCCAGCGACGAGGCCGATGTGGTCCTGGCGGACCCCGGCATTGCGACACACCACGCCAGTGTTTCGTTGAGCCCCGAGGGCTGGACGCTGGAAGCGCTGGACGGCCAACTGCACAATGCCGAGGATAACCAACAGCGTGAATCCCTCAAGCTGGAGGTCGGCGATTTCGCACGCCTCGGCCCGATCTGGCTGACCGTTACCGAAGAAGGCAGTATTTGGCGGGACCCTCCACCGGAGCCGGTCGGCAGCGTGGTTGAGGCGCCGGATGCGTCGATCCCGCCCGCCTCGGAAGACGACAAAGAGAACCACACGGTCATGGACGACGCGGTGAGGAGTGCCATAGAGGCTACGGCCATACCCACGGTAGAGACCTTGCCTAACCTGCCCACCAGCGCCAACCGCGGGCGTCGCCTGTTGTTGCTGCCCTTGTCGCTGGCCGCGCTGCTGTCGGCGGCAGCGGCGTATGCCATCACCCGCCATTACCCGTCCGGCGTGGAGGAAAGTTTGAGCCCCAATGAGCGGCTGTTGCCGCCGATTGGGGCTACGGCGGCCATCGAGGCACCTGCTGCCAAGATGACGCCTGAACAGTTGCGTGCGGCCTTCCGCAAGCGGCTGGCAGAGGTGGATCTGCTCAAGCGTTTCAATCTGCAATTGGCCGATCGCGAGTGGGTGTTGGAGGCGGCCCTGGATGAGGACGAGAGCGAGCGCTTCCAGCGCATGCTAGCCAACTTCGTGCGTGCACATGACATTGACTTCCCAGTGAGGGTCAAGATCGGCAGCGCCGAATCGATGTTGCCGTTTCGCATCCAGCAGGTGATTTCCGGCAGCAACGCCAGCATCGTCACCGACGACGGTCGGCGTCTCTATATCGGCGACGAATATCGCGGCGTTGTCTTGGCCGGCATCGACAGCAACCAGGTCAGTTTCACCGGCCGCCGCAACATCAACGTCCGGTGGTAAACCCGATGACAAGCACAACCGCAGCCGTCAACGAGGCCGATCCGCTGGAGAGGAAACTGCAGCATATCCGCCAGCAGCTCGGGGTATGGCGCCAGAGTCTGCCTGTGCGTCCGGGTTTCGTCAGTTTCGGCAAGGTGTCGCAGGTGCTGGGCACCTTGGTGGAAGCGCACATGCCGCCGGTCCAGATCGGCGAGCTTTGCCATCTGCGCGACCCGCACGTCGAAAGTCCGCCGATCCTGGCCGAAGTGGTGGGCTTCACCGACAAGGCGGCGATCCTGTCGGCCTTGAGTCCGCTGGAGGGGGTCTCAAGCAGTACCGTCATTGAACCCTTGCGGCGCGCCCACAGCATCGAGGTCGGGGATCACCTGTTCGGTTGCGTGCTGGACGGATTCGGTCGCTGGATGTTCCGCGCGCCGGCAGCGGCGGAGAACGTGGCCACCTGGCGCGCGATGTCGCCAGTCATGCGCGACGCCCCCAAGGCTACCGACCGGCCACGCATCTCGGTGCCGCTGGCCACGGGCGTGCGGGCCATCGACGGTCTGCTGACCATGGGGACCGGACAGCGTATCGGCGTCTTTGCGGGGCCAGGATGCGGCAAGACCACGCTGATGGCGGCCATTGCGCGCGGCTGTGAAGCCCAGGCCATTGTCTTCGGACTGATCGGCGAGCGTGGCCGAGAGCTCAACGAATTCCTGGAACATGAACTGGATGCCGAATTGATCCGCAAGACCGTGGTGGTCTGTGCGACTTCCGACCGGACCTCGATGGAACGGGCGCGCGCGGCCTTTACCGCCACCGCCATCGCCGAGGCTTTCCGCGATCGTGGCATGAAGGTATTGCTGCTGGTGGACTCACTGACCCGATTTGCCCGTGCCCAGCGCGAAATCGGTCTGGCCGCCGGTGAGCCACCGGCCCGGGGCGGCTTCACGCCCTCGGTCTACACCATGCTGCCACGCCTGATCGAGCGAGCCGGGGGGACCCCGCAGGGTTCGATTACGGCGATGTACACGGTGCTGGTCGATGGTGAATCGGCGTCGGATCCCATCGGCGACGAAGCCAAGTCGCTGCTGGATGGCCATATTCTGCTGACCCGCAAGCTTGCCGAGCAGGGGCATTACCCGGCCATCGATGTGCTGGCCAGCATCAGCCGGGTGATGAGCAATGTGACCACTCGTGAGCATCGCAAGGCCGCATCGCATTTCCGGGAACTGATGGCGCGCTATCAGGAGATGGAGCTGCTCATCCGGCTGGGCGAGTACAAGAGCGGTACCGACCCGGTGGCCGACCGCGCCGTCAAGCTGCGGGCCGAGCAACTGGCCTTCCTGCGCCAGGATACCAGCAGCAGTGACCCGTTCCAGCCGACGCTCGACAAGCTCATGGAATTGCAGGCATGACGACTGCGCATCAGATCGCGGATGGGATCGGGCGTCGCAGCCGCCGTGAGGTCATCGATGTACCCGAACGCAAACGCGAGGACCGGCGGCTGGATCAGTTGCTCCATGTGCGCAAGCAGCGTCTCGGGCGTCTGGAGCGCGAACGCAACGAAGCCCGCCAGGCCTGGCGGGCTTCACGCAATCAATTGCGGCAGGCACGGGAACTCTGGCGGGACATGATGGCCCGCACCCAGGCGCAGTGGCAGCAATCGCGCCGTGAATTCATGCAGATGACACTGACCACCGGGCAATTCAATCGTGCCAAGGCACTGTACAAGCGCATGCAGGCGGAAAGCGCCCAATTGTATCTGCGCTGCCAGGAATGGGTACAACGTTGCCGGCAGGCCCGCAGCGTCTTTTTCGAGGCACGGCGCAAGGTGCTGGAAGCCAATCGGCAGCAGGAAAAACTGTGCGTCTTGCGTGACGAAATGCGCGCGCAGGCGCAGATGATGGAGCAATGAAGAATGCCACCTCAAACAATTTCCTCGGTCTTGGAGCGCATCTATGGCGAACCGCTGCCCGTACAGCGCTCACCGGCCAATCGCGCGCCGCCATTCACGACGCACTTGCCGCCGGTACGGCCGGCCCCGGCAGCAGCTCTCTCGCATGGTCAGCCCGCTACGCAGAGCAATCTGCGTCCACGTGCGCCCGAGAGCCCCCGGCGGGTGACCCGGGAACGTTCCGCCATGTCGGGCAGCGGCGAACGCACGCCCGCCAGCGCCAGTGATGCGGCCCGTATGGAGGGCTGCTTCGTGATGCCCGAGGGCAGAGAGCAGGGGCACTCGGGGGAGGACGACAGCCAGTCCGAAGAGGGACTGGGCAGCACGGACGCGACGTCGAATTTCGATACCGAGGCCTTGCTCGATCTGCTGCCCGTACAGGCACAGAGCGGCGTCTTCGAGGTCATGCTGCCCGGAGGCGAGACGCTGGCCGTGCTGACCGACCTGAGAGAGTCGCTGGCCTCGTTCCTGCTGGCGGCCGGGAGCGATCGGCTGCGCCAGATCCTGCTTGGCAAAAGATTGGAACTGGAAAAGGGACTGGCGCGACGTATGGGCAGAAGCGTGCGACTGGCCGTGCTCTAGCCGGATGGCCAATAGCCCGGAGCCAGCCGCAGTGCAGGCCCCCACGATCAACCATGCAGCAGGATGCCCCATTCATGCCCGATACCGTTTCCGGCGACCTGGCGGAGCAGAACGGCGAGTCTGCCCGATTGACCACGAATCCTCTTCTGCGCCGCGCACCCAAGGTTTCTTCCAGCCTGGCGGCACTGACGCGCAAGGTCGGACGTGGGTTACTTATGGTGCTGCCGGACCAGGACGCCGAGCTGACGCTGCGTCTGGCCACAGCCAATGCGGTGGCACAAACACCAGACATTGCGCTCCTGCTGTCGGGACCGGCCGGCTCCGTATGGCTGGACGACGGCATACGCTGGTTGCGCGTACTCACCGGCATCGACCTTACGGCAGCACTGGCCGCTCAATCAGCGCAGGAATGTCCACCGTGGCTGACCGCTGCCGTGGCCGCCAGATTGCAGGGCAGCCTGCCGTGCCGGACAGCACAGATTAGGGTTGCACCGATAGCCGACACATCGCAGGTCTGTACCCTGGAATTGAGCCTGCAGCAAGACGCTCATTTGATGCTGGGCCGGCTGCACGCGGCACCGCAAACCTTGCTGCGCTTGCTGGAGGACTGTGATCTCACCGCGTTGCGCGCATCGGAAGACGATTTTTTGGCGATCCCGTGGTGCCAACCCGTGGTGCTCGGATGGCACCGACTAAGCGATGCTGCCTGCGCCGCACTGGCACCGGGGGACATCATCTTGCCCTCCCGTCCGGCCTTCCAGAGCAATGGCACGGGCAGGCTCAATCTGGCCGGGCGCAGCTGGCGTGTACGTTATCTCGCTCCCGCGCAACTGCAACTCATCTCATCGGAGTCAGGCTTGGATATGGAATCAGCAGAGGATCTCGATTATGGCGCAGCGGCGGATTCATCCGCAGGGGAGAGCGCTACGGACGACGACGCGCCGGCCACGCTTGAAGAGTTGTCGCTGACGCTGGCCTTTGAACTGGGACGCATTACCTTGCCGCTGGGAGCACTGCGCAGTCTGGCACCGCAATCGATTCTTGCCTTGCAGTCCGGCCAGCCTGGCGATATCGGCATCTTTTGCGGAGGCCGCCGGGTAGGACAAGGCGAAGTGGTGGATGTGGATGGTGCGCTGGGCATTCGTATCGTCCACTGGGGTGGGGCATGCTGAACAATCAGTTTGACGTCGTCTCGTTTTCTGTCCTGCTGGCCCTGCTGGCGCTGATCCCGCTGCTGGTGGTGACCACTACCTCGTTCCTGAAGATTTCCTTGGTGTTGCTGGTCCTGCGCAACGCCATCGGGGTGCAGCAGGTGCCACCGACACTGGCGATCTATGGCATCTCACTGGCGTTAAGCGTGTTCATTATGGCCCCGACGGTACAGGAAATCGGGGTACACGCATTACAGACGGAGTCCTCGCCGGTCGCTTCACGGACCACGCCATTGTTGGTGAGAGCACAGGAATCCTTCGAGCCACTGCGCAAATTCATGATGAAAGTCAGCCGACCGGAGCAGCGCGAGCTGTTTCTTGCATCGGCCAAGAAGCTCTGGCCCAAGGACGTGGCCAAGGAGGCTCGCCCCAGCGATGCGCTCATTCTGATCCCGGCGTTCGTGGTATCGGAACTGCAGGCCGGCTATGAGATCGGGTTTCTGATCTATATCCCATTCGTGATCATCGACCTGCTGATTTCGAATCTCTTGATGGCGCTGGGTATGCAGCAGGTCAGTCCGCAGACCATCACCATTCCCCTCAAGCTGCTGCTCTTCACACTGGTGGCCGGCTGGGGCAAGTTGCTCAACGCGCTGGCGCTGTCCTATGTCTGACAGGACCTACCGGATCGGCGCAATTTCACGAGAAAGCGAACATGGCTGATACGCTCAATTTCTTCCAGCAAGGCCTGTGGATGGCAGTGATGATGTCGGCACCGCCGCTGGTCATTGCTACGCTGTGCGGCGTAGCGGTCTCATTGATCCAGGCGGTGACCCAGATCCAGGACCAGACGCTGCCCTATGTGGTCAAGCTGGTGGCGGTGGCCGTCACGCTGGCAACCATGGGCCGCTGGATCGGTGTTGAACTGCTGCGGCTGGCGGATCTGGCCATGACCATGGTTCCCGACATCGGCCGCTAAGACGGCGGTCCCCATGCAATCCTCCACCCTGATCGACCTGCATGCGGTGATGGTGACCGTTGCCATCGTCACGCCGCGCGTGCTGGTGTGCCTGGTGATCCTTCCCGGTTTCGGCCTGAACGTGCTGACCGGGATGGCCAAGAACGCCACCGCCATGGCCATTGCGCTGCCAGCCGCGGTACCGACCTTTCTGTTCGTACAGGACCGCGTTCCCGATTTCCTGCTCTCGGCCATGCTGGCCTTCAAGGAAGCCATGATCGGTCTGCTGTTCGGTGTTCTGATGGCGCTCCCGCTGTGGGTCACGCAGTCTATCGGATCTATCTTCGACATGCAGCGCTCCCCCATCCAGATCCAGGCCAACAACGCCAGCGTCGACCGTGATGCCAGTGCCCTCGGTGCCATGCTGCTGCAGGCGGTGGTGCTGGTGATGGTGCAGGCAGGACTGTTTTCGGCTCTGGCGCGGATCCTGCTGGAGAGCTATGCCCTATGGCCTGCCTACACCTTGCTGCCACCTTTTGATGCAGGGCATTTCGATGTCCTGGTCACACGTTTCGGTGAGTTCCTGTGGTATGTCGTGGTTTACGGTGCGCCGGTCATCATTCCCCTGATGCTCATCGAATTCGCCTTCGCCATCATCGGCGTATTCGCCTCCAATCTGCAGGTCTCCTTTGCGTCGGCCCCCATCAAGAGCCTGGTCGGCTTGCTGATTCTGCTGATGTACTGGGCCACTTTTTCCCATCACGTCACCGGTGATTTTGCCCACCTGCTGGATTTGCTGGCCAGCCTGAGCGATGCGGGGAAACGATGAGCGACGAAAAGAACGAAGAACCTACCCATAAGAAGATCGAGGATGCCAGGAAGAAGGGCCAGATCGCTGTCAGTCGGGACCTGGCGCGGCTGGCCATGCTGGTGGTGGTGGCCGAGCTGGCCTTGGCCACCGAATCACTCTGGCGCGGTGCCATCTCCAACCTGATGGATGCCGGCATCCATGGAGTGGGACAGGATTTCATCCCGGTCGCCATGTCCATCCTCAGTTCGGCCGGCATCTTCGTGGCCATCGTCGTGGCCACCTGCTTTGTGGTCTGCATCGTCATTGGCGTGGCCGCGCACTGGGGTCAGTTCGGGATGCTGGTGGCCAGCGAGGCGCTTACGCCCAAGTTCGACAAGCTCAATCCGGTCAATGGTCTCAAGCAGATCATCTCCAAGAAGAAGCTGGTAGAGCTGATGACCACCGTGGGTAAGGCGCTGTTGATCGGCTGGATCGTCTACGTGCTGGTGCGCGGGAATCTGGCGAACATCGTTTCTCTCTCCAGCGGCGATCCCAAGGACAGCTATTACGGTTTTCTGACGATCCTGCGGTCCATTTTCCACGTCGTCATCGTGGTCTGTCTGTGTATCGGCATGGTCGATTTTGCCATCCAGAAATACTTCCACAAGAAGGAACTCATGATGGACAAGGAGGAAATTAAACGCGAGCACAAGGAGTCCGAGGGCGATCCGCTCATCAAGGGGCAGCGCAAGCGGCTGGCGCGTCAGTGGGCCAACGAGGCACCGGCGGCCAAGACCGCCAATGCCAACGCCGTGGTGGTCAATCCCACCCACTTCGCGGTGGCCCTTTACTACGATGCGGGCCAACAGATGGTTCCGCAGGTACTGGCCAAAGGCAAGAACGAGACGGCCCGGGCCATGATCCGGCGCGCGCGCGAATGCGGCATTCCGGTGATTCGCCATGTCTGGCTGGCCCGCCACCTGTACGCCCATTGCGATGAGGATACGGTGATTCCGAGAGAAAGTTACGAGGCCGTCGCTCATGTCTATGCCGTGGTGCATGAGCTGGTGGCCAGTGCCCGGACCGACCGCCACGTCGAGTTGGAAAGCTACGGCATCAAGCCGGATTCATCCGAAATGCCACCATGATGAAAATGACCGAGCATCTCTGCAGTGCCGAGCAGCCGAGCACTCCTGGGACAGCCCGCGAAAGCCTGCCCCGACGCACCATCAAGGCCACGCTAAGCCAGACCATCACCCGGGTGCGCGTGAGCAGCGCCAGGGAAGGTCGCGACAGCTCGGAGAACAGTGCAGCACATACCGGCATCAGTGACATCACCGGTTTCAATTGCACCGTCCAGCTGGAGATCATCGGCGATATGCCGGCGGCCGCACTGTCTTCCTCTCCTGGCACCGAAGCAAGGTCCCAGGAGGCTGGCGGTCTGCTGCTGGACGAAACGGATAGCCCGTCGGATGACAAGGTCGGCCTCGCCACGGGCGGCACCGGGCGCGGCGATGGCGAAGAGAGCATCATCGGCAGCGGTGATCGCGCCCATCATCTTGCATTGAACTACACCCAAGTCGCGGTGTTCCTGCGAACTTCTCGCATCATCAGGCCGCCACTGATTGCGCCCGGTGCCCCCCTGTCGCCGAGCCAGCGGCAACGTCGCTGCCTGCAGTCCGGGTTCTGTGATCCTTCCTCGCCGCTGGGCTGCGGCGGGCAATTGTGCGACCTGCTCCCCGATTTCTGATCACGGGCAGGGGCGGAACCAGCGGCGCGCCAGCGACCACACAGGAAGGAGTCAAGAGCGGCCATTTCCTGGAGAGGCGAAAACATGAGTGTGATGACCGAGGCTGGCAGCGCCGGCTATTCCTTTGAAACGCTGGGCAAGAACAACAACGTGATGCTGGACTTGCAGCCCGTCAATGCGGCCGACAGCAGCGATTTCCGTGCGGCCCTGGCGCGCCATCTGAACAACGATCCGGCGCATATCAAGACCGACAACGCCTCCCTGGGTTCGGCCATCGTTGGCCGCACCACGCACCTGGCGGCGGAGATCAAGCAGGACCAGCAGTACGTCTCCAAGCTGCTGGAACAAGCCACCCGCACCGGTGACTCCATGCAGTTGATGAAAGCGATGATGGCACTCAATGATTTCCAGCTACGGGTGCAGACCGTCTCCAAGGTCGTCTCCAAGGCGGTGACCTCGGTTGATTCTCTCACCAAGCTGCAATAAGCCATGCGCTTTCGCTCACTAGCCAATGTCCTCTCCCTGCGCTCGCCATCACGGTGCAGTAACCGGCTGCTGGCACAGCTGCCGCGCCTGGGAGCGATCCTGGTGCTGCTGC
Source organism: Herbaspirillum sp. Her4 (assembly GCF_057961335.1). NCBI lineage: Bacteria > Pseudomonadati > Pseudomonadota > Betaproteobacteria > Burkholderiales > Oxalobacteraceae > Herbaspirillum > Herbaspirillum sp. Her4. Next base: position 3,802,332 of record NZ_CM176330.1, read on the forward strand.
TTCTGCTATCGGCCTGCTCCCGATCGGTCAATCTGCAGGCCGGCCTGTCCGATGGCGATGCCAACGAAATCGTTCTGGTGCTCAATCGCAAGGGCATCAGTGTCGAGAAGCAGAAGAGCAAGGAAGGCGTGACCCTGATCGTCAAGGAGGATGATCTCTCGCGCGCCACCGAGACCATGAACGAGGCTGGCCTGCCGCGCCGCAGCCTGTCCAACCTGGGCGAGGTGTTCAAGAAGCAGGGGATGATTTCCACCCCCATGGAGGAGCGTATCCGCTACATTCATGGGCTCTCCGAGGAACTGGAATCAACGCTGCAGCAGTTCGACCATGTCATCTCGGCGCGCGTCCATGTCGTCCTGCCGGAGCGGATTGCACCGGGCGAACCGATTCAGCCGTCGTCAGCAGCGGTATTCGTCAAATATCGTGCACCGCTGGACGAGGATATGGTCATGCCGCGCATCCGCAAGCTGGTGGCCTCCAGTATTCCCGGCCTAAGCGGCGAGGAGGGACGTGCCAAGGTCTCGGTGGTGATGATGCCCGGTGAGGCAGCCACGGCGGGTATCGAATGGACCACTCTGGGTCCCTTCGTGGTGGCTGTCTCGTCGGTGAGGGCGCTTGGCCTGACCCTGCTGGGGCTGGTCTTGCTGGTCCTGCTGGTGGGCGGCTGGCTGGTATTGCTGCACGTACAGCGAAATCCCAAGCTTATGTTGATGATCGCCCGGCTAGCGATGCGCAAGGCCAAGTCCGCAGATCCCAGCGAGCCGAGTGCGACTACGGCAACGCCGACTTCGCCAGCCCCCGCAGCCGCAGCTGCGACGGCAGGCAAGGCAGGGCAGGGAAAATCGTGAAAGATCTGCTTGCCGACCCAGCATCGCCGATCTTGAGTCAGGCCTTTCTCGACTGGTGGTTCGCCCCCTGGCAATACTTTGAGCTGCCCGTCCTGCCGGGGATGAGCGCGACCCTGGTGGCCAAGCGCGACAGTTATCGCGCCTGGTGTGAACGCGCCGCGCTGGCCCCGGACTTGCCGCGCCTGTTCGAACCTGGCTGGCAGAGTGCAGCCAGCCAGCAGGGGGAGGAGTTGCGCCACCGTGCCGGGCTGTTCGGCGGCCTGTTCGCCGCGCGTGAGCGCCAACAGTCGGTTCTCGGTACGCTGGCGCGGGACCAACAGACCTGGTGTCAGCGCGTCTCGCTGGCCCAGCCGCTGACGCGCTGCGTCCCTGGGATCAGCAGGTACGACGACGGGCAGGCAGACGCTGTGCTGGTCGGACTGGCCGAACTGGCCTGGCGGCTGGAACAGCATTTTCCCGGCATGTGGGCGCGCTTGCGCGGCTTGCTGGATCACTCCGAGCGCAGCCGCATCGACAGCGCCTTGCCCGCTGCGGCTCATCCGCCGGTATCCGAATCAGCCGCCGCCGCCCGGCGTGCCTTGCGGTGTTGGCAGTCCTGTTGCATGCGCGCGCAACAAGGATGATATCGACCCGCGTTTTATGAAAGTGACGACCCATGAGCGACTTTGCGGTGCAACGTGTGACCATGCCGGATCATCTGCGTGCGCACCACGGTGTGCTGCGTCTGACCGGTCTGACCGTGACCAGCGATGCGGCACAACTGGCAGCGCAGATGCTGGCGCAGGCCCGCGACGAGGCTGAACTGGTCCGCGAACAGGCCGCAGAAGAGGCGCAGCACGCCGTGAAGCGACAGCAGGAAGAAGTCGCGCAACGTGGTACTGCGTTGCTTGACGGCTTGCAGCGAGCGCAGTACGACATGCTGGAGCGCATCGAACAAGTGGTCGTGGAACTGGCGCAGGACGTCATAGAGCGCCTGCTGCTGGAGCTTACCCCGCGCGACCGCATCGCCGCCATGCTGCGCAGGGTACGGCAGGAGGCACCAGCCAAGCTGCATGAGGCAGTATTGTGGGTCCATCCGGACGACCAGCCGCTGCTGCCGGCTTCGCCCTGGGAGATCCAGACCGATCCCGCGCTGCCCCCCGGCAGTTGCCGGCTGGAGGCGGCCAGCGGGGAGTGGCGCAGCGACTTCGCACTGGCGGTGCAGGCCTTGCGCGATGGTCTGGCCGGTGCCAGCACTCACCTCAAACCGCAAGCCCCGTCATGAGCTGCGGTGGTAGAGCGCATCGGCCCGGCCGATAGCGACCTCGCAAAAAATCCGAACTGAAGTCCTGACCGCTGCCACCTATCTGCCGTACGCCCCCTGTCATCCACATGAGGAGATGAGTGTCATGTCGAGCAATCCGGTACTGCAGAATCTGCGCCACATGGACAAGAAGTTCGATGAGATCAGCCAGAAGATCAACGACTTCAACCGCCAGCAGGCCGATGGCGAAATGCCTGATCCAGCTGCCTTCATGGATCTGCTGCAAAAGCAATCCGTCACCAAAAGCGCCATGAGCGCCCAGTTCAATCTGCTGCAAAAGCCGTTGAAAACCGTCCTCAACGAAACCAAGTAACACGATGTCCCCCGAGAGCCCAGACCACTGGCTGCAGACCCTGCCGCCGGACGAACCGGTCGTCATCGATGGCGAGACGGTGTTTCTGCGGGTACGGAAGGAAGGCGCCGAGCTTGGCGTCTACCTCGGCGGTCGACCCAGCGACAGCGCACTGGCCGAGGCCATGCGTGTGAGTTTCCAGAGCGCCAGAGAATTCGAAGCAGGTCTGGGCTGGGAGCCGGAGGCCGGACTGGTACTGTCGCGCTGGGTGGCCGGTGCAAGCGGCTGGTCAGACCTGGCAGAGCCGCTGGAGCAGCTGCTCAACCAGCTGGCCTTGTGGCGTGCCGCCTTGTCCCGCACACCTGCCAGCCATGACAAACACGCCAGGCGCGATGAAGAACGCTTCTACAAACTGTTGTTTCAGTCCGGGGGAATGAAATGAATATCCGCGAGTTGATCAAATCGTGGGGCATGGGCATCTTGCTGGTGGCGTTGCTGCTGTGGGGGACGACACTGCATGCGGCAGTACCCGCAGCATGGAAGGACAGCGGTTTTTCCATCAATGCCAGCGGCATGACGCTCACTGGTGTGCTGGAGGATTTTTCCCGTACCTATGGGGTCCGGCTGTCGATGAGCGGCGAGGGCGACCGCCTGGTGAAAGGACGACTCAAAGCCGACAACGGTATCGAGTTTCTCAACCGGCTCGGTGCGACCTACAAGTTTCGCTGGTTCGTCTACAACAACACGCTCTACGTCGCCGCGGCCAGCGACAACACCTCCGAGCGGCTGGAGGTAGGTGAGGATGCCGTGCAGGATGCCAAGGCTGCGCTGGTCGGCTTGGGTCTGTATGACGAGCGGTTCGGTTGGGGCGAGCTGCCGGATGAGGGCGTGGTCATTGTCAGCGGCCCGCGCAGCTATGTCGATCTGGCCCGTAATGTGCTGCTGCCCGCCAGTGACAGAAAAGTGCCCCGCAAGGGACGGCAGATCATGATGTTCCGCCTCAAGTACGCCACGGCGATGGACCGTGTCATCACCTCGCGCGGCAAGACCGAGACCATTCCCGGTATCAAGACCATCCTAAGTAACCTGCTGTTCGGTCCCAACAGTGGTGAGAAACTGAGCGGTTCCACGCCACGCTTCGATGCCGCCAGCAATAAACGATCGCGCCTGCCCAAAAATGAGCGCGCTGCCATTGGCGATAGCGCCAGCGAGGGTCTGGGGCCGCTGTTTTCTGCGCCGATGGGCAATGGCAATAACCTGATGATGCCGGGAGGCGGGATGGAGACGGGTCGCAGCGGCGCTGGTGCCGGAGAGTCCGGACGCGCCAGCGAAGAGGACGGACGTCCGCGCATCGAAGCCGATCCCAGCCTCAATGCCATCATGATCTACGACAACATCAACAAGCGCGACATGTACGCCTCGCTGATTGCCGAACTCGATGTCCAGCCGCAGCAGATCGAAATCGAGGCCCTCATCGTTGATATCGATCGCAGCAAGCTCTCCGACATGGGCGTGGAATGGGGGGTGCGCGCCGGGGCAGTCAACAGTACCATCAATGCCACCACTGCGGCCTCGGAAGGTATGAACCTGCCATTACCCGGGGCCACGCTGCTCATCAGCAATGCCGCCCGCTTCTATGCGCGACTCAAGGCCATGGAGTCCCATGGCGATGCCCACGTCCTAGCCACGCCTACCGTACTGACTCTGGACAATGTGGCGGCCGTGCTCGACCTGAGCCGAAGCGCCTACGTGTCGCTGGTGGGCGAGCGTGTGGCAGACCTGGCCGACATCACCGCCGGGACCAAGCTGCGCGTGATCCCGCGCATCATCCATGACGGCGGACAGACGCGGGTGCGACTGGAAGTAGACATCGAAGATGGCTCATTGGACAGCAACGACAGCGGTAACTCCGGCAATGCCAACAATACGGTATCGACCAGCGTCACCCGTTCCACCATCAGCACCCAGGCCATTATCGACTCACAGCAGACCCTGATGATCGGCGGTTATCGGGCCGAGGCATTGAGCAAGAACAAGCAGAAGGTTCCGGTCCTGGGAGACTTGCCGGTCCTGGGCGGGCTGTTCCGCAGCGAATCGCAGTCAACCAGCACCAAGGAGCGACTGTTCCTCATCACGCCACGCATCACCGGCACCGACGGTCTGGATGTGTCCACGGCCAAGGCATTGCGGGAAAAGTCGCCTGATCAATCGGGTGTACCGGCCATCCCCGCTGCGCCTGCTTCAATGCCGGGCGCGCCAGCCACACCGATGCCTGCGCTGCCTCCTGGCATCCCCGGTTCCACGACCGGACCCGTGCTACCGGTGGGACCGCCGGCGCATGCGGCCGGCGCAAGCGATACGGCAGTGGCCAGCGCGACTCCCGCCACTGTGCCCGTTACCTCTCCGGCCCCGGTCGCCACTGCTGCCGCACCTGGCCCTTTCAGCCCCATTGGGAATGGCTTGCGCCTGCCCACCCGGGCGCGAGTCCAGTGCAAGCGACCCGCCGGCGTCGGAATGATGTAGGTGACCGCGCAGTGAATACAGCCTTCTCGCACAAGAGGGCGACGGTCGTGAGAGCGATTTGGTGAGAAATCGAACGTTCGCTCTTTTTAAGAAATGGTGGGGACGATTCTAAGAAAATGCCGGTCATATTTTTTGAGAATCTCCGTCTTGAATCTTCTTTACTATCAACCAGAAATCAAACGAACAGATGCCGACCGAGTCAAGGTCGCCACACTGGATTCGAGGAGAAATTGCGGGCAGACGACACTTTCTGTATCGCTGCAACACCGTGACAAGAGCATCGGGCGGTGAAGAATTCAACCAAATGACGCATAAGGGTTAGTCATGTATTCAGAACAAATTACTTACAAATGCATGAACAGGGTACTAAGTATTTTCTCCTTTACGCTGGGTTGCACCCTGTTGGCCGGTGGCTTGCAGGCTGCCCAGGCGCAAACCTCCACCGAGCATCTGTTCCCCGTGACGAGCCGGTTCGACCTGCTGGCGGACGAGGGCGGCCTCTCTGATGACTGCGATACCGCCCCGACGGGGCTGGCCACCGGCGACAACGGCGTGATCATGCTGGCCAAGCTGGATGGTCAGAAGACGCGGGCAGCCGGGAAGGGCAGGAATGGCGGGGCCACTACGCCGGCACCGGATGTGGAGCAACTGCCGGCAGCGCTGCCGCAGAGTCCGACGGCACCGGATGCACAGGAGACCTGGGAAATCATCGTCTCTGACAAGACCCTCAATGCCGCCCTGGCGCGCTGGGCCAGCAAGGCTGGATGGCAACTGGTGTGGGAGCTGCCGGTGGACTACGCGGTCGAGACCCGCACCACTGTCCATGGCAGTTTCGAGGAAGCGGTGGGTGCCGTGACACGCGGCATGGAAAGTGCCGAGATCCCGATGAAAGCCATGTTCTATCAAGGTAACAAGGTCTTGCGTATCACGGCCAAGGGGGCGGAATGATGAAGGCAAAATACTGGGCGCTGGCACCGTTGGTCGTCGTCATGGGGGGATGCACCGCGCTACACAAGATGGAAAGCGATATCGATGCCACCACCGACAAGACCGCCAGCCTGGTCAAGGAGGTCGGCCGCACCGCACCAGGCGCGGTGATGCCGTCCACGCCGCTGGTGACTCACGACAGCGGCATCTGGTTGGGTAAGAACGTGGTCAAGCTGGGGCAACCGGCGCTACCGCCCATCTTCTACGAACCCACTACCTTTGATCGCACCCTCTATTCGCTAAGCGAGCTGGCCGAGCGCATCACTTTGCGCACCGGCATTCCCAGCCGGGTCACCGCCGATACCCAGGAAGTGGCCGGGATGGCATTTCGCAATCGCCCGGGAGCGGCCGGGTTCAATGCCACCCAGCCGCTGCCGCCTGGTTTGCCCGGCGAGAATAACCAGGGAGCAGCACCGGGCGCGACGGCCGGCAATGCCGCACGCCTGCCGCTGCCCTCTGCTCCGACGCCACAATTGCTGTCCCTGCCGGGAGATGCGTCGACAGGCGTACGAATTTCCTATGCCAATGGTTCGCTCAAGGGCTTGCTCGATACCGCCGCTGCGCGGTTCGGCGTCTCATGGAAATACGTTGACGGGACCATTCAGTTCTTCCACACGGAGTCGCGCAACTTCCAGATCAATGCCATTCCAGGCGACTCCACCTTCACGGCCACCGTAACCAGCGGTGCGACCTCCACCGGTGGCGTCTCGGGAGGCGGTAACAGTGGCGGGGGCAGCGCGACTTCCAGTGGCAGTGCCGTATCGGCCAACAATTCCCAGAACACAGGGGTCGCTTCTAAGCTATCGGTCTACAGTGGTATTGAGAATGCCATCAAGGTCATGCTCTCGCCCTATGGCAAGGTACTGGCCTCGCCGGCCACCGGTGCCATCACGGTCGTCGATACCCCGGATTCGCTGGACAAGATCGCCGCCTATATCGATGGCGAGAACAAGGCACTGTCACGCCAGATCGCCATCAATGTGACGGTGCTGTCGGTAAGTCTGTCGCATTCCGACGAATACGGTATCAATTGGAGTGCGGTCTACAACAGCCTGAACCGGAACTTCGGCATCAGCAACAGCTTCACGCCAGCCTCGCCGGGCTCCGGCAATTTCACGGCCGGTATCGTCGGCTCGTCCAAGTTTTCCGGTACCACAGCGGTGATCAATGCCTTGTCCGAACAGGGCAAGGTGCGTCGCCAGACCACCGCCTCGGTCGTGACCCTGAACAACCAGCCCGTACCGGTGCAGGTAGCACGCCAGACCAGTTACTTGCAGTCTTCGCAGACGTCGATCGTGGCGCAGGTCGGTACCACCACCACCCTGATCCCGGGCGTAGTGACGGCCGGCTTCAACATGAGCATCCTGCCGCACGTGCTGACCAATGGTACGGTGATGCTGCAGTTCTCCACTGACATCTCTACCCTGCGTGGCATCCGGCAGATCGAAAGCAACGGCAGCCGTATCGAATCCCCGGAACTCGATACCCGCAATTTCCTGCAGCGTGTCGCCATGAAATCCAACGAGACGCTCATCATCAGCGGCTTCGAACAGACTGATGACAACCTCGATTTTAAAGGGGTGGGGACGCCCAGGAATTTCCTGCTCGGTGGTGGCGTCAATGGCCAGAACAATAAAGAAATCATCGTCGTGCTCATCACGCCGGTGGCCATGGCGGCGATCTAAGGAACAGGACCCGAGCCATGGCGAGCTATGTCACCCAGATAGAAAAGCACCGGTTCGTCTGCGGACTTTTCTGGCAGTCCCTGTCGCGTCCACGCGAACTGAAGAAGGAGGCCATCGATCTCGGCCGCAAGATCGATTCCGATCTGCTGGTCATCCGCATGGACCACTCCACCGCCCAGGCCGGTTTTGCGCATAGCCGGGAGGGGGGGCGTTGTGGGATGTTCTCCCTGGCGGCGATTGTTTCCAAGACGCTGGCCATCGAGGGGGCCTTTTACGATGGTGAGCAGCAGGCGGTCCACAACTGGCTTGGGGCGTTCATGCTCCCGGACGGAAAGTGGCTGTACCTGGCTGTGCGCGACGCCAACTTCCTGCCCAACGGCGACTTCGTCGGCGAGAAGGAGGAGGTGCTGGACCGACTGCACTCCGACTATGCGCTGGGGGGCTGGAATGTGGTCATTGGGGAGCCCGAGCTGGCCGATATGGGCTTCCACAATTTCAACGCGCGCACCATCGCCACCCTGATCCCGCGCAAGAAGGACGGCAGCATTCGCGTGCACAAGTGGTGGCGCCTGTATCAGATTGACGGTCTGCCAGCCTGGCTGCCCACTGCAGTGGGTACCGCCGTCGTCTTGGCGGTGGTCGCAGGCGGATGGCTGGGCTGGCGCTATTACCAGCAAAAGCTGGCCGAACACGAAAACGAACAGGCCATCGCCCGTGCGCGCGCACAGATCGAGCGCGATGCCCAGGCTGCCGCTCACCCCTGGTCGCACATCCCGTTGCCGCCAGTGATGGTGAGGACCTGCATGAATCAGTTCGATCATCTGACCGCAGGCGGCTGGCAGCTTGAAAGCTACCTCTGCACACCCGAGCGCCAGAGCTACAGCTGGCTGCGCGGCGATTCGACCATCGCCCTGCTGCGGGCCCAGGTGCCGGCAGCTATTGTCGATGCCGGTGGCGACAAGGCCAGCTACGTCCGTCCCTTGTCGATGGCCAGCGGTGACAACGATGCACTGGGCCAGGCCCAGCCAACCCTCGAAGGGCTGATGTCGCGCTTCCAGGCCATCGGTTTGCCCATGAAGGTGAGCGCGGTAGCGCCGCTGAAGCTGCAGGCGCAGCAACAGCCGCAACAACAGCAGTGGCAGCCGGGATGGCGCTCTTACCTTTTTTCCATCAATGCCCATGGCATGGCACCGACCGACATCGCCACCATGCTCAACCGCCCGGGCGTCCGGGTCGAAAAACTTGTTTATCACGGGGCCGAGTGGTCTCTGGAGGGAACGATCTATGCAAAATAATCTGGCACTGATCTGGGTCGCAGCCACGGCACTGCATGTGGTGTCGGCCTCGGCGGAAAATGTCTCCGAGAGCCTCACGCGGATCGAAGCGGAAACCCTGGTATTGAAGGCCCGTGAGCGACAGTTGGAGATCCAGTCCAACATCGTTACGCGACAGAATGAAATTGCCATGAAGCAAAGCATGACGGCTGCCATCACGCAGCCCGTGGTGGTGGGCGACCCGGTGATCCGCGCCATCGAAGGCGTGGGCAGCAAGATTTTCGCCACCCTGCAGCTTAGTGACGGCAGCATCGTCGATGTCCAACAGGGAGATACCCTGTCCAATGGCATGAAAGTGGTCTCGGTAACGCCTCGTGAGGTCGTGGTGATATCCAAGTCCAATCAGCGTATCCGCCTGGGGACCTATGTACCGCAGAGCGTGGGCTTCAACGGCGCTTACGCTGGCACTGCATTGGGTATGCCAGCTGCGCCAGCCAGGAGTGCTGCGCGATGATCCAGCATGCCGAACGGCAGGAAGGCCAGGCAGCGGGCAAGGGGCAGGCCACACTTGGACTCGACGATCTTCAGGCGCTCTGTGGACTGGGCTTGCTCAGCAATGCCGGCAGCCTGGAGGCGCGACCGGAAGAGAAGAAACTGCTATGTCTGCTGGGAGATGGCAGGCTGCTAGTGGCGGCCGGTCAGGCATTCAATCCGCATGTGCTGTCCTACCGCGGACGACTGGAGCGCATGGGCCATCCCTTCAGGGAAGTGCAGGCCAGCATCGAGCTGATCCGCCGCATCAACAGCAATGGATTGCCGATCCAGGCCGAGCGCAATCAAGAACACTCGATGATGCAGGTCACGGCCAAGGAAATGCTCAACAAGGCCTGCCGGGTGCGGGCCTCGGACATCCACCTGCGGGTGCGGAAAAATTGTACGGAGATCTTTTTTCGCATTCACAACGATCTGTTGCCGGTCGGCGGGCAAACCCGTGAATACGGTGAGCGCTTGTTGGCGACCTTGTATGGTGCCATGACCTCGGTATCCGACAGTTCCTACAAACCGACCGAACGCCAGGATGCCAGCATCGCCGATCGTGACAAGCTGCCGCCGGAGCTGTATGGGGTGCGTATCGCCACGGTGCCGACCAACGAGGGCAGCGTGATGGTACTGCGCTTGTTGTACAACGATGTGGGCGAGAACCTGGATCTGGGCTCGCTGGGCTTTTCTGCCCAGCAGGTGAGCGACCTGCAACGTCTTAAGGAACAGCCCATCGGCATGAACATCATCAGCGGACCCACTGGCTCGGGCAAGTCGACCACGCTGCAGCGTGTGCTTAGCGGGCAGATTCTGGAAAGTGAGGGGAAACTGCACGTACTGACCATCGAAGATCCGGTCGAATACCCGATCGAAGGCGCGGTTCAGACCACGGTGACCAATGCCCACACCGAAGAGGAACGCTCGCGCCTGTTCTCGGCGGCCATCTCAAATGCCATGCGGCTCGATCCGGACACCATCATGATCGGTGAGATCCGCGACCGGGCTTCGGCCCAGAATGCCTTGCGCGCCTCGATGACAGGCCACCAGATCTGGACCACCCTGCATGCCAACAGTGCCCTTGCCATCGTGGACCGTCTCGTCGATCTGGGCTTGCAGCAGAGCATGGTGCTTGACCACACGGTCATCACTGGCCTGATCAGTCAGCGTCTGGTCAAGCAGCTCTGCCCGCATTGCAAGCAACCACTGCTGGCGCACCTGGATCGGGTGTCGGCGGCCTTGTTGGCGCGCTTGCGCAAGGTGATCCCGGATCGTCTGCAGGACGTCTTCGTCTCCGGCCCGGGGTGCGAACTCTGTTCGCATCGCGGCACGATCGGACGGACCGTCGTTGCCGAGGTCATCGTGCCGGACGAGATTTTTTTCCGCCATCTACGGATGGGAGAGAAATGTCAGGCGTGGCGGCATTGGAAGGAATTGCTGGGTGGCAGGAGCATCGCCGATCATGCACTCGAAAAGGTGGTGGCCGGTCTGATCGATCCGGCCATGGCGGAAAAGGTGGTCGGTTATTTCCAGGGGGCGGCGGCGACCGCCGCAAATCACCTGCACGTGGTGGAGGCCGACGGTGCTGCGTGATCTCAATCGCTGGTGGGCACGGACCCAATTTACGGCCACGGTCAGGTTGAGCCTGTACCGCAAGATCGCCAAGATGCTCTCGCATGGACTGCCCTTGCTCAAGATCCTGGAAGAATTGCGTGACCGCGCCTCTGAACATGGCAAGAAGCCGGGTGAGCCGCTGGCCATCGTCCTGGATGACTGTCGGCGCATGGTGCAGAACGGGCGTCTGCTGGCCGAGGGACTGGAATGGTGGGTGCCGCGCTCCGAGCAGATGATCATCATGGCCGGTGAACAGTCAGGCAAGCTGGAGCACACGCTCATGGCGGTGGTGAGCGTGGTGCAGGCGGGCAAGAAGATCAAGGGGGTGATTCTCGGCGGACTGGCCTATCCGTTATCGGTGCTGGCGCTGGTGATTGTCTACATCTACCTCTTCGGGACGCGGGTTATCCCCGAGTTCACCCGCATGATCGATCCCTCCGGCTGGCATGGTGCGGCCAGGTCGCTGTACCTGATGTCGCTGTGGGTACAGCAGTGGATGGCTTACGCCGTGCTGGGCCTGCTGGTACTGCTGGTCGCCCTGGCGCTGTCGATGAGCCGCTGGACCGGTTCGCTGCGCATCCTGGTGGACCAGTTGCCGCCTTATTCAATCTATCGCCTGATGGTCGGATGCGGATTCCTTACCGCGTTCTCGGCCTTGCAGTCGGCCGGCGTGACGGTGGAGAAGTCGCTGCTGCGCCTGTCGGCGATGGCACAACCCTGGTTGCGGGAACGACTGGATGGTGCCTTGCTGGGGGTACGTTCGGGCCTGAACTGTGGCGAAGCACTTCGCAATGCCGGGTATCAGTTCCCATCCAAGGAGGTCATCGATGATCTGTGCGTCTACGCAGAATACAAAGGATTTGCAGAAGCGCTCAAGCTTCTGGCAGATGAATGGATGGAGCAGGGAGTGGAGGCCATCTCGCTGAGGATGAAGGTATTGAACGGTTTTTCCATCATTACCCTGGCCTTGGTCATTGGCTGGCTCGTGACCGGATTTTTCGGCATCCAGCAGGAAATTGCAGCACTAACGCGAAGTGTCCATTGAACTACCAGACAAGGAAAGCATGATGAAGTGTAAACACATCCATAGCAAAAATGACCATCTGGCCATCCGTTCAGATAGCCTGCTGGCGCGACAGCAAGGGGCGTCGCTGCTGGAAGGCATTGCCTACCTGGGCATTGCGGCCATTGTGGTACTGGGCGCGGTCTCCTTGCTCACAGGCGCCTTCGGCAGCGCCAAGGCCAACCAGATGACCGAAGAGGTCGTGGCCATCCGGACCGCCGTCAGAAAGCTCTATATTGGCCAGAGCTATCCGACGTCCTCGCTGGTGCCGAGCCTGCTGCTGGCCAATGCCATCCCCAACACCCTGGCACGTCCGACCAATACCACCTTGAGCAACAGCTGGGGTGGGGCGGTGACCATCGTTGGAACCAGCACCGGCTTTACCATCACCTACAACGCAGTACCGCAGGATGTATGCGTGAGCATGATCAGCGGTGCCAGCGGCTGGACCCAGATCGACCAGGGGGGCAACAGTCCGATCACCACCTTCCCGGCGACGGTGAGCAATGCCAATGCGCTATGCACGGTGAATTCGGCAGCTGGCAATTCGGTGACCTTTACCGCGTCCTGAAAGCCGCTGCTGCCCATGCCTCCAGCGAGGCGGATGGTTTGATCATCGGGTTGATGCAGGAACGCGCATCACCCGGTGACGCTGATGTCGACCAAGGAAAGGACAGAGCGATGTGGGGCCTCATCGTGGCACTGGTAATGATCGCGGCGGGTGGCTTTTATTGCAGCACCAGCAGTCAGCAACTGGCCGTGGTCCAGTCCAATCTCTGCCGGGAAACGGCCTCGGAGATGGCCCTGTACCGCCAGGCGGTCATCGACTATTTCAGTGCCAACGACCTGCGTGGCACAAGCGTCTCCATCGAGGCCCTTAAAAGCGCACGCGCTTTGCCGAGCTGGTCGCTGCTCTATCAGCAAAGCGACCGGCTTATCTGGAGCAACTACCGTGATCAGGACGGAATCATTTATGTCTACGGAACGTCGCTACCCTCGATCAACATTCTTGCCGATCTCGCCCAGCTGTCCGGCGATTCCGTGCTGGTCGGCGTCTATCGGACCGGCAAAAGCACACTGCAATCGGGTGTCTTCGGCGATACCGGCATTCCGGTCACCGCGCTGGCTGGCAGAGCCATTCCAGATGGTTCTCCGCTATGGATCGCCATGACCCAATGAAGCAAGCGCACCGCCAGTCCCCAGACTGACCTCCCGTTGCCCAGTTGTTGCCGCTGTTCGTGCAGCCCGGCCTGCGCCATTTCTTCCCGGAGCCGATCCCATGCCTCATCCTGCCTCACGTACCCGTCCGCAGCGCGGTTTCGCCATTATTGAAGTACTCGGCGCACTGGTCATCGGTTCGATGATCCTGCTGGGTCTGGCGCACCTGATCGACGATTCCATCGATGATCTCAAGGGCACGCAGACCGCCTACTATCAGTCGCAGATCAGTGCGGCTGCAACGAAATATCTCAGTATTAACAACCAGTCCTTGCAAAGCGCCACCCCCACGGCCAGTACAGTAGTCGCCGTCGGCCTGGCCGACCTGAAAGCCGCCAAGCTGGTAGCCAGCGGGATGGCCACCAGCAACCCCTATGGGCAGATTCCCTGCATCCTGGTGCGCCAGCCGGATCCGGTAGGTCATCCCGGGCAGTTCGATGCCTTAGTGATCACCAGCGGGGGCAACAAGATCCCCGACCGCGAGATCGCCGCCGTCTCCATGAATGCCGGCATCGGCAGCGGCTACATTACGGCCGCCAATCCCGGGGTGGCGCGCGGTGCCTCCTGGAGCATCGCCACCGATCCCTATCGTTCAGTGGCCTGCAGCGGTGCCCCGGCATTAAGCGGCGGTGCCGCCGATGGTGGCCATCTGGTGTCGAGCGTCTTCTACGATGGGCCGGGACAACTCTCCACGGATTTTCTGTACCGTAGCGCGGTCCCGGGGCGGCCCGAGCTGAACCGCATGAATACGCCTGTGCGGTTTGCGGCGGCGGCGCTGACGCAAAGCGGCGCGTCCTGCCTGAATGCGGCCGGCGTGGCAGAGGCGGGAATCGCCATCGACAGCGCCACGCGCAACCTGATCACTTGCGCCAGCAATGGCCGCTGGTCGACCTCATCACAATGGCGCGAGCCGGTGGCCAGCTGGGGGGGGGCTGCCCAGTTCAGGAAATTTGGCCGGCGATGTGCGCATGGTCACCGGGCTGAATCGTGCATTTACCTATGATGGCACCAAGTGGGTAGCCTTGGCGGTGGACCAGCAGGGCAACATGACCGTACCCGGCACCCTCGATGCCAGCCAGCTGGCCGCCAGCCAGTCCATCACCTCCGGGGGAACCATCAGCGCCACTGGTGACATTAATAGCCAAGGCAACGTCGGAGCCGGCAACGATATGAGCGCAGGTCGCAACATGACCGTTGGCATCAACCTCGCGGTCGGCAAGAACATCAACGCCGACAACATCTACGCCCAGGGCAACGTCAACTCGAGGGGCGGCATGCATTCGCCGCGTATCCAGTTGTACGACTCCGCGAACCCTCATGATCCCTGCAACTACAACGCAATTGACGACGATGGCAATCCCTTCATCAAGTTTCCGATCGGCACGATCCTGATGGACCAGAACGCCACGCCCCTCATTTGCTACCAGGACAAGACTTTTAGATATGCCAACGGTACCTATTCACCTTGATCGGCGCGCTGCCGCGCATGCGCTCCTCGCGCGCCGCCTCTGGCGTAACCTGCTGGCCGGCACGCTGCTGGCGTCAAGCTGCGGCCTGGCGCATGCCTGCTGGGAGCAGGTGGCCAACTGGTACGGCGTGAACGTGCATCTGCTGTATGCGATCGCCAAAACCGAATCCAATCTCAATCCTCTGGCGAGGAACCAGAACAAGAACGGCTCCTACGACATCGGGCTCATGCAGATCAACAGCGCCTGGCTGCCTACACTGAAGAAGTACGGGATCGACGAGTCCCGCTTGAAGGACCCCTGTGTGAATCTGCAGGTCGGCGCATGGATCCTGTCCCAGAACATGCAGCGAATGGGACCGACCTGGGAGGCGGTCGGTGCCTATAACGCCAGAAATCCCAAGTTGAGAATCGAATATGCGCGGCGGGTCTATCGCAATATCCCGAGCGAAGCGCTGGTTCAAGCGGGAAGATAGTCGTCCGGGTCTGCGGCGTGCAGACCGGGCGCGAGCTCCTTGCATAATTCCAATCGATATCCCTGGTTGTAGGCGGTGCGGATCATGACCACCGGCCGGTCAGGGTCGATCTGCAGTTTTTTGCGCAGTTTGTAGACGTGTTGTTCGATGGTACGGCCGGCGATTTCACTGTCGGTGCTCCAGATCACGGCACCGATGGTCTCGCGCGAGATGTAGACCCCGGGAGAGGAAAAGAACAGCCACGCCATGCTGAATTCGCGCGGCGTCAGGTTGATCGGTGTTCCCTGATAGCTGAATCGTGTAGATTCGCGGTTCAGGGAAAATCCCGCATATTCAATCGTGCGCCGGCTCGCGGCCGGTGCCGAGCGCCGGATGAGGGCATTCACACGCGCAGTAAACTCAATGACCTCGAAAGGACGAACCAGAAAGTCGTCAGCCCCGCTGTCCAGTGTCAGCGCAGCCAGCTCGGCGCTACGGGTAGGTGACAAGACCAGGGTCGGGGTCCGATCGCCGCTTCGGTAGTTCAGCCAGGAGAAGATATTATCGTCACTTCCGGGGGCAACGGTGATATCGATGATGATCAGGCTGAATCCCCTGCGCCGCAGCGAGCGCAAGAGATCAGTCTCCGTCGTGAAATGCACCGGCTCGAGGCCAGCTCGCATTAGTGCTTCCTTCACTTGGACATATACAGCCGGGTTACGTAGATAGCATGCTATTTTCATTTCGCGATTCAAGCTGTGTTATGCCATCTCTACGTCGATGGATATTCCAGATTTCGGTTGTCAAATCGTTGAGAATTCTTGAACATCTCGTCATTCAACGGAAGGTATACTTCAATTATTAATATAGAGCAATTTCATTCGATCCTCCGGGGCTCAACAATGGCTTCATCCCTAGTGGTTCAATGCCAAAACTGGACAGACAAGGCAATAATGTTTCTCCGGTTGCTCAATAAATCATGATCTACCCAGGTGACCGAATGGCAAACAACTCCTCCTTTGCGCGAGATCTGCAGCAAGAACTGCTCCTGCTGCTGAATAACCAAAAGACGTTCTCTGATATCCATATCGAGCAGGACGAGCCACTGATGCTGAAGACGCCCCGTGGCTGGCAGGCTTGTGGCGACTTCCCCGTGACGCTCGGGGAGATGCAACCTCTGCTCAACGCAATCGACGAGGATTGGGAAGACAAGATCATCGACAAGGCGATCGATTCTCCGTTCATCCTTGACCGCTGGCGTCTGCGCTGCAATGTGTTCCGCATGGCGCGCGGCACCCGGGTGGCGATCTCGATCCGCCGCTTCCCACTGGAGCCGATGGCGCTGGAGAACACCGGATTGCCGCCTTACATCAAGACCATCCTGGATGTCACCAAGGGCCTCATCCTCATCACGGGCCCCACGGGGGCGGGCAAGACAACCACGATGGCCTCCATGCTGGAGTACATCAACGCCACCCGTCACGCGCATATCGTCACGATCGAAGAACCCATCGAATACGAACTTCAACGCAAGCAATCCATCATCTCTCAAAAAGAGGTGCCCACCGATACCGGGAGTTTTTCCAGCGGTCTGCGCGAAGCCCTGCGCCAGAAACCCGACGTCTTGATGGTCGGAGAAATTCGCGACTTCGAGACTGCCGACACGGTCCTGCATGCCGGCGAATCGGGCCACCTCGTCCTGGCCACGCTGCATACCAGCAGTGCAGTGCGCGCCATTACCAAGCTACTCAGTTTCTTTCCGCCCGATCAGCGGACTCAGCGGGCGGCATCGCTGGCGGATTCCCTGATCGGGGTCATCTTCCAGAGCCTGCTGCCTTCCGAAGATGGCGAACAACACGTCATGGCCAGCGAGATGGTGTTCAACAACAACCAGCAGATCGCGCCCTTCATCATGGATCCGGAAAAGCTGCCGCTCATCGGCGACTTCATGAAGCGCAAGGAAGATAATATGTCCCGCACGCTCAACGATGTCCTGATCCAGTTGATCGCCAAGAAGCGGATCAATCCGCGCGATGCCTTGCGCATTGCCTATAACCGCATCGAACTGCATGAGATGCTGACCAGCAAGCGCTGACACCTGGCCATGACGGGCGGGGTCGCTCCCCCGTCCGCATCGTGCCGGCAAAAAATTGCGCAGGCATTACAACGATGGCGCAATGCCATCGCATTCGC
Source organism: Herbaspirillum sp. Her4 (assembly GCF_057961335.1). Lineage (NCBI taxonomy): Bacteria > Pseudomonadati > Pseudomonadota > Betaproteobacteria > Burkholderiales > Oxalobacteraceae > Herbaspirillum > Herbaspirillum sp. Her4. The sequence continues at coordinate 3,819,789 of NZ_CM176330.1, forward strand.
ACGCACGAAGGACGCGCAATGCGTCACTGGGCTTTTTCTTTTCCTGCTATCTGAAACTGCTGGTTTATACCAAGTTCCCCGGAAGCAGGTTCTATCAGGCACATCTTTTTTATATTTCTCTCATCGCACCCATGGCGCTCACGCGAGACCATCGGCGGCGCTACGCCCCTGTCACCCTGTGAACTGCCCGGCAGATCGCGATAAACATGCCGTGATGAGTGGAACTGTGGTCACAGCAATGGTGACCCATGACTGTGCACGGAGTCGCTCGCTATCGACATTTTTAACGAAAGAAGCTGACATCTGTGTGACACGCAGAACACAACAGCGGACTCAATCCGTGGTCAACTTCGAAAGACCTCAATGAAAGAAACTGACTTTCGCACGCTGGTGGCCGACATCTCGCGGCTTGCCAACACCCTTCCTCCGGAGGGAGTGGCCGAGCATGCACACCTGGAAATCGATGGCATCAATTTCACCCTGATGGATGGTGCGGCCATGGAGGAGGGCAGCCTCGCCTATTTTTGCGACTTCGGCCCCATCCCCGACAACGCCGACCGCGCCGATATCCTGCAGCGTCTGCTGGAATGCAATCTGCTGATGTTCGGCGTGGGAACACCGACTTTCTCGGTCAACTTTGAGACCGGCCACGCCATGCTGATGGGACGCGCCGAACTGTCGCAGATCGATGCGCCCAAACTGGTCAATGCCTTCGTCCACTATGCCGCCGAAGCAAGGCAATGGCAGCAGAATCATTTCCTGGAAAGTGCCACTCGCACCAGATCCAAGACCCAACACCGGCTCTTTAGCGCAGCATAAGCCAGCGCACTAGCCTTGATTACGGAACATATCATGCACATCACATCGGAAATCACGGAGGTCGACACCCTGTCGCCGACTCGCGAATCAGGATCGACGTCAACCCCGGCTGGACCGGTGCCAGCCATCAGCATCAGCCTGACACCGCCACCAGCCAGCTTGCGGGAGATCGTTCAGCAACAAGCACCTGCAGTGCAGGAACTGGCGGTCCTGCCACTGGCTTCAGCAGCCGAAACTGCGCATGCCGGCGATATCGAACTGCGGCAGATCCTGGACAACTATCTGCAGGTGAAGAGTCGGCCGGTCAATCCCGAGCAGGCACTTGCATTCGTAAGGGAACAGCAAACGCAGCTAGGCAGACCACAAGCGCAGCAGGACTGGACCCGCGCGCAGGAACTCTATCTGCAGATGCAACACATCACGCCGGAGGAATTCAAGGCAGTGGTGGGTGGAGTGTTCAAGGGAGGCTGGGTCGGTTCGGGTACGGTGTACGCGATGAGCAGCCAGCTGGGCAATTTCCTTTCCGTGCTGCCCTCCATTTATACCGCCTCGGTCCCGCGCGACGAACTCAAGAACCATCCGGTCCACTATGCGCTGGTGAACCTGTGCATGCAGGTGGGCTTCTCGCTGATTACGCCGATGATCAATGCGGCCATTCAGATTCCCATGGTGGCGCGCCAGGAGCTGATGCGCGCCAAGGGGCAGCCAGCACGCTCGAAGGAAATGCGGGCACCACTCTATCCCGAGACCCGGCAGCAGCTCATCGACGTCACCCGCCAGATGGAATTGTCTTCCAAACGTATGGAAGAACATAGCCAGGCACTGGCCACGTTGGAGAAAGGTTCGCCGGCCTGGGACGCGCAGGTCGCGCAAATGCAGCAGGACGGTGAGCAGGCGATTGGCCTGATGCAGCAGCACACACAGTTACAGAACAAATTCCAGGTGCGCAAGGACGTCACCGAACTCAACTACGTCAGCCAGTATTACCTGGCATGGAATCGTGTCCTGCGCGTGGCGGGCACGCTGGCCGGGCAGATCAGCGGTACGGCCACGGCCAATTCACACCTCTCGGCCTATATCCAGATCGGCACCGCAGTACTGACCATGGGCCTGCAACAATTCTGGGCCGGGCCCAAAGGACAGCTGGCCAAGCAAAGCGATACCCTCCTGGCCACCTTGCGTTCGACCCGGTTGATCCGGCCCGAGCAGCAGACGCAACTGGAGCAGGGCCAACTGCGCTTGCAAGAACTCTCAACGGAACATCTCGACCTAAGCGATGTTCCGCGCCAATGGACTCGAGGCGAGGCGGTCGCCTTGGGCCAATTCAAGGAGTACCTGTCCCTGCAGATCCAGTATCTGGAGCAGCAGATGGCCGACATGCTCGGCATGAATCCGCATGAGTGGCGCAGACTGGCTGCCGCCAGTGCAGACCCCGAGGCAGGCGAGGGCAGGGCGCTCGCCGTCCAAGAGCGCAAGCTCGACACCATGGAAGGTGCGCGGCAGCGCTATGCGGCCCTGGATGAAGAATTGGCGCAGGCGAAGGCGGACAAGGAGCATGTCCAGAAAGATAACTGGCTAGATGTCTCTCCGGAAAATCGCGCGATCCTGTTGCGCAGCGTCGACGGCAAGCACGAATGGGAGACCGCCCTGCGCACAGCATGGGTCCGCATGCGTCTGCCGTCGGACTTCATTCCGCAGGTGGCGCAGCGAGTGGGGGCCCAGTTCCAGATGGTGTTTGCCGGCAGTAACATGCCGCTGGTGGTTTCGGCCTTGATACGGATGATCCAGGCAGAGTCCACCGAGGCGCACCGCCGTGCCGTACAAGTGCTGGCCCAGGCCCCGTCTCCGGTGAACAGCCTGGCCCCCGTACTGGCGGCCGCCCCCACCGTAGCAGCCGCAGCCGCACCGGTGGTCAGCAACGGTGGCCGCTATGCCATCGCCTCGGTCATGTCCCTCATCGGCGTGGCCGGTGCCTTCTCCAGCGGTGCATTGGTCAACGACAAGATCACCCAGCGCAGCGAGATGCGCGAAGACGCCAAACTCGGCAAAACGCCTCGCGTCGGCTTCCAGCCAGGTCTTGTTGTGCAAGGATTGAAGTCGATTGGCCGTTCGATGTTCGCCTTGCCCACGGCGGTCGTGAAGCGCGCGATGATCGAATACAGCGCCCGCAGCGCCCGGCATACGCAGGCGCAATTACAGCAGCGCATCGACAACGCAAGCAAATTCGCCGCCGGTAACGGCTGACCGGAATTCGGCCGTGATGGCCAGCTGTCGTTCCCCGTAGGGCAAGCGCATTGGCCGCCAGCGGCACGTCGAATACATCGACGGCCGCAGTCGGCTGTTCCCATGCGTCCCATCGCAAGTCTTTTACACGTCCCATGAAAACCGCTTCCACTTCTTTCCACCTACCTGCGGTCTCTGAATTACCGCTACCGCCGCCGCTGGCACGTGCGCTTGCGCCGGCCGACGGCGGCGCTCAACCACAGCTAGCGGCCGCCGACCAAGAGGAACGTGGTCATTCACAACGCATCATGTCCGACCGGCGCGCAGCTGCGGCCTTGCTGGCGCAGGTGCGCAGGACTGCTTCGGCACCGTTGCCACAAGGGTGCGTGGCACCACCCTCCGAGGAGATCGCCGACAGCGAGCTTGACCATATCAGCCTCATCGACAGCCAGGCACCGCGTGCCGACAGCGCTCCGAGGGTGTCCCCGGAGCTGCTGCAGCTTGCGCGGCGCGGTGAGCTGCTGCTGGAGTATCAACATGCCATCGATCGCCAGCTGGACCTGGACCATGCGGTGGCAGCGATCAAACTGCGGCGAGCCGCCGAAATTTATTTCCCCAAGAGCAATCTTGCTAAATTCCTGCCACGCCTGCCAAAGTCCAGCGAGGAGCGCCAGACGCTACAGCGCCTGTATCAGCAGCCGATTGACGATCTGCTCACAGAACTCCGGCACCATCCGGAGAACTATTCCCGTACGCTGCTCACCGACGTGGCCACCGCGCACATGATGGAGGCGCTCAATATCGACGTCGCCAGATATCTGCGCGGCATCAGCATTGCCGGACGTTATGAGGGCCTGCACAGCGTTGCCGGGCGTGTGGTCAGTACAGCCGCCGCACTGATCAGCCTGGGTGTATCGGAGTTGCCCGGGAGTGGTGCAGCGCTCAAGGTCCTGGCGGAGGTATTCAAGATACTCGCGCATGAACTCCCGCCCAACCTGATCAATCCGTTCGTCACGGGGCGGTTGCGCACGTTCACCGATATCAAGGAGTCGTTCAAGCGTGCCGGCGGACAGCCGGTGGTCAGGCCGGAGATCGACAAGAGCTCGGACATGGGCCAGATCCTGCACAGGGCCGCGGCCCGTCGCCAGGCGCTGGAACAGGCGATCACGCAGTTCGAGCGAGTGGTCGATGGAGACGATCATTCCGCAGCATTGGCCGGCCTGGTCTCTGCCTTCAGGGACTTGCACGAGCTGATCGACCGTAGCTACCGGCGGCGCATCGGTCTCAATCGCACCCAGACCTACAGCAAGGCCTGGGGCATGGCCGTCAACGGCATCGGCGTGAGCGGGGCAGTGATCACGGCGACCGTGCCCGTGGCCGGCCAGATTGCCGGTCCGGCCATCCTTGGCGCGACCATTCCCTTGCAATGGGCGGCCGGCTATCTGGATGAGCGGCGTAACCGGCACCGTTATAATCTGCGCGCCAATGTGAAATGGGGCGATTTCCTGCTGCCGCAGGCGGCAAAGCGCCACTTCTCGGAACTCACTGCAGCGGACGTCAATGAAGCCGCTTTGCGCCAATCCTTCATCACCCAACCGGAGATACGCGTGGCGGCGATCAGGGAGGTGTATGAAGACGCGTTCGCCACGCTGATCAAGGAACAATTGGAGCTTGAACGCCAGATTGCCGCAGGCGGCAGCCGCCAACGACCGCTGGCGGTGCTGCAGCGACGCAGCGCCGAGCTGGCTGGGGAAATCGCCATCGCCACCCGTGAGATCGACGACTTTGAATCGTTCGACATGGAACACTGGCGCCAGCTCCCGGCAGACGGCCTGATCGGTCGCTGTCTGGACGATCTGTCTTACCTTGAAAAGTGCAATCGCCGCGCACGCCTGCGCAAACCGGGCGAGTCAGCCCAGATCATCCAGCGGTATGTACAGGCTTTCCAAGGGGGAATCTCGACCGGTACGAGCCTGCCGATCCTCGATACCCTCACCAACATCGACAGTCTGCAGGTCGCGGGCGATAGCCAACAACTGCAACCTGCCCCGATGGCCGGGGCGGCCACCGCGGGTGTCACCGGCGGTGCCGTCTTTACGGCTGCGACCGGCGAGGTACGGGTGACCAAAGCCGACAACAAACGCATCCTCTCCGGGCCGCCGCCCTCGGCCCTCGACAACCCGCCCCAGGACGATCCCCGCTGGTCTCTTCAGACGTCCACGCGCAGCGTGGACCTGCGCGGCACCCAGGCTTACCGACGCTTTACCTATACCCGTCGGGACGAACTAAGGCTTCTGGGGCGCGCCATAGGACATGGCCTCACCAGCGGACCGGTCGGTTTGTACAACATGGCGCGGGCGCGCGGGTGGCCGCAAGCCGAGGTGGCGCAGTCGCGTCACATGCTGCGCCGCGCACTGGACGCACTGGCAAGGGCGGGCTTGGCAAGGCTGCCGTCGCCGGGCGTACGCGCCGACACGATCTCGGCGATGGGGGACGAACTGTACGACTATCCCTCCATTCGTTCATTGCTTGAGCGACCGCAGACCTGACAGTCCAGCCGCGTCTGAACGCTCAATACTGCAGTGCCAGTGAGGGCTTGACCGGGCGGCCGGACGCATCCTCCAGTACAGGGGTCTCGCTACTGCCCTCGAGCTTGAAGATGCTGATGAGGCCCGTCAAACTACGCGTCTCATCCTTCATGGCGGCCGCTGCTGCCATGGCTTGTTCCACCAAGGCGGCATTCTTTTGCGTGACGTCGTCGATCAGGTTGATGGCGTCACTGACTTCGGCGATCCCGCTTGCCTGATCCTGACCGGAGGAACTGATATCGCCAATGATGGCGGCGACGCTTTCCACGCTCACCACGATGCCGTGGATGGTCTTGCCGGCTTCCTGTACCAGCGCGGTGCCTGCATTGACCTTGAGTACCGAATCGGTAATCAATTCCTTGATTTCCCTGGCCGCGGCCGCCGAACGCTGGGCCAGACTGCGCACTTCCGTGGCCACCACGGCAAAGCCGCGTCCCTGTTCACCGGCACGTGCGGCCTCTACTGCAGCATTGAGTGCGAGGATATTGGTCTGGAAGGCGATGCCATCGATGACGCCGATGATACTGGAGATCTTCTGGGACGAAGCATTGATGGTCTCCATGGTCCGTATCATTCGCGCTACCGCCTCACCACCAGCCGAGGCCGCACTGGAAGCAATGGCCGTGGTCTGGTCGGCACGTCGGGCGTGTTCCGCGTTACGTTTGACGGTGGTGGCGATCTGTTCCATGGCGGCCGCGGTTTCTTCCACCGAAGAGGCCTGCTGCTCGGTCCGTATCGAAAGATCCTGGTTGCCGGTGGCGATTTCGGCCGAGGCGATGGCAATCCCGTGGATACTGATACGCAGCTTGCTGATGAGTTCGCGTAGATTGAGCGTCATCGAATGCAGCGATTGCATCAACTGGCCGACCTCGTCCCGTGGGTCCACTTGAAGGTTGGCCGTCAGATCGCCCCGGGCGACCCGGTCCGCGACCCGGACCGCCTCGGTCAGCGGGCCGATGATGGAACGCGCCAGCAGATGCACCACGATGGCCGCCAGCAGGATGGCCAGGCCCTCCAGAATCAAGAGCAGCCGACGACTCTGCTTTGCCGTGCGTTCAATCTCGATATTGATGCTGTCGATCTGCTGGCGCTGGACGTTGAGAAAGGCTTGCATGAGCTGCTGGAAGTCTTTGGCCACCGGAACGTATTCATTTTCCAGTGTCTTGAGCGCCTGCTCGGCCTGGCCGCCAGCCTTCAGCTGATTGACCCGATCCCGCGCCGCCAGATAACGCTTGCGCTGGACGCCGATCTTCTCAAACAGGGCGCGTTCTTCATCGGTGTCGAGCAGGCTGCCGATATGTTCTTGCAAATCCCCTGATTTCTTGGGCCCTTCGGTAGCAAGAAAAGCCGTCAGTGAGTTGTCGCTGCTTTTGGCGATGGCAGTAGTGCGCATGATCCCGGATTCGATGGCCCGATACCAGTCGCTGCTGAGCCGCTCTTTCATCAGGGGTTTCTTCATCATGGCCGAGGAGGCGTCGCTCAATGTCTGTAGATTCCATAACGCGACGCCAGTGGTCATGCAAGACAACACCAGAACCAGCCCAAGGCCCAAGCCAAGCCGCTTGGCTATCTTCAGATGTGTGAACATCACTGCTCCTTTTAAGAGAACGTCGCGCTGTATCAAAAAGTAGAGTATCGCTAATGGTAACAGTGTATTGAGCAATGAGACACTAAAAAATTAATTCATGGCACGCAGTGCTGCTACATGGCGCGACTGCGCCCGCCAAGCATGGACGTCGGCGTTACGCTCCAAAGCAAAGAGGACAATGAGATCGAGCTGAAAATGGGCAGGGTAATGCAGCCCGATGGCGAGTGACGAAGGGGCGCAGGGGGGGCCTGCAAAGCGGGGGGGCGGCGGAATGCTGATACGGCTCCGCGTGAGGCCGACTGCACTGAAGCCAGCGCGTCAGGTTCCCGTCAGCTTGTCTGGCGTTCTTCGATCAGACACTTGACCAGTTGCGTCCGGTTGCTGACGTTGAGCTTCTTGAAGATCTTGGAGATATGGGTGCGTACAGTCGAGAATTCGATGTGCAATTCACGCGCAATCGCCTTGTCGGAAAGCCCTCTGCAGATGTAGCGGGCCAGATCGCGTTCGCGCTCTGACAGTCGGGATACGACGGCGAGGTCGACTTCACCGGCCGCCGAGACTGTCGGGCGCGGCTTGGTCCGCTGCAAGGCGTGGGTGAACGATGGTTGGATCAGCGCCAGCAACTGCAGCGCCGCCGGACTGAAGTTTTCTTTCCGTGCGCCGCGCCAGATGCGGATGTCGCCGATATTGCGGGTGCCATCATAGGCAAACATGTTGATGCCGAAGCACAAGCCGTCGCGCGCCAGGAAGTCGTTAAAGAATTCGGTGCGCTGCAGATGCTCCATCGGCATCACCTGTGTGACCAGGGTCGGTACGCTTAGGCGCTGAAGCTGATGGGTGATGGGATCGCGATACTGATAGTAGTGCTCGTAGTTGGCCAGATTGGCCGGATCCATATTGACCGATACCCGGTCATTGAAACACTGCCGGTCATCATCCCAGGTATAGGACGCGAAGTAATCCGCTTCCAGCAACCGGAGCAGCGGCAGGGAAAGGAATTCGCGAACTTCATGGTTGGAGTGGCAGCCATTGAGCCCCCACATGATGTGCTCAAGCAACTGCAATTTCTCGGCCGAAATGTACACGCGTCGTGCCCTCCTCAACACACATCTGTCGCCCCTTGCTCGTCACGGATCACGCACCAAAAAGCATCGTGCCCGCACCTGATCGCGCCGCCATGCACCTGTGGATGCCGCATTCGGATGCAGATGTCTTCGCCACAGGTGGCACGCAGGCAAGCGACCTGCCATCAAGCAAGATGCATTCCACATCCGCTTTGCCGCCGGTACGCTCTCACATCATCGATGAACAAGGGACTACTGGGTACGCAGTGACATGGAGTCAATCCTGTCGCCGCGCGGTCTCCATACTTTATAAATTATTTAAATCGTATTTATTGCTGGTTCCTTCGCCCGCCGTCTCGCGAGCCGGATTTGCAGCGCGTCCATGCTACCGAGTTTGCCGTCACGACGCAATGCCGCAGATGTTGCGCGCCGGCCGCAAGCACCGATCTCGCCTGCATTTCGGGCCGATGGCAGGGAGCAAGCGATGCGCGGCGGCACGATGGCGACATTTGCGCAGACGACCTTTTGGCTCATCACTGCATCCTCATTCTTGTGGATAGGCGCGCACGCTACGCTGACCTATTCTCCACTTCAGCCGATGAGCTGTTTCTCTGGGCGAGATGCCATCTCCGGGGGATGCGCTGCGACTGGCTCGCTTGTGCGGCGTGCGTGCGGGAAGCGTTGGCGGCAAGTTGCCACCAACCAATTGACAAAAAAGGGGAGTGACGTGATGCGCAAGATTCTGTTGAAAGGATTGTTCTGGTCGGGCATGGTGCTGGCGTCTCCAGCTGTGCTGGCCGTGGAAGGCGGCGGCGGCAATACACCCAATGGTGCAGACGGCTTCATGGCAGGCGCGCTGCCGCCGCCGGGCACCTACGGCCTGGCGTTTCTGAACCACTACAGTGGAGACCGCTTCAACGACGGTAATGGAAATTCCTCCGTGCCTGGGTTCAGCGTCAAGGCCAATGTGGCGGCCCTCAAGATCGTCCACATGACCAACACCAACGTCTATGGTGGCTTGCTGGGCTTCTACGGTGCGCTGCCGCTGGTAGACCAGACGGTCCAGGCCGCAGGTCGCACAGACAGTCGCACCGGGCTGGGCGATCTGGAGGTGGGTTCGCTGGTGGCGTGGCATCAGGGTGACTGGCACTGGTACGGCCTGATGGCGCTGGTCGCACCGACCGGCTTGTACAACAAGGACCGGCTGGCCAACATCGGTTCGAACTACACCACCATTCGGCCACAGTTTGGCTGGACCTACGCACCGGCCAACGGCATCGATATTTCCAGTCGCTTTACCTACAGCTTCAATACCCGCAACAACGCCACCAACTACAAATCCGGTCAGTACTTCGAGGCCGACTACAACTTCGGTTACGCCTTTACCTCCAGCTTCAAGGCAGGTTTGCAGGGCTATTACTTCCAGCAGATCACCAACGACGAACAGAACGGCGTGAAAGTGGGCAGCGACGGCAACAAGGGACGGGTGCTGGCAATCGGCCCCGGTCTGTTCTATCAGGCCAGTTTCGCTTCCTTCGAACTCAAGTACCTCACCGAGACCAGGGTGGAGAACCGGGTACAGGGCAAGAGCCTGTGGCTCAAGAGCGTATTCAAGTTCTGATTGGCGCGGCTGTGGCCCGCATCACCTTGAGACTGGGCGTGACGCTTGCGGGGACTGCCTGCCAGCGTGGCCAGTCACTTTACTAGTGAATGGATGAATTCATGGACCTGCTGGAACTGACCCTGATCGAAGTGCGAAAAGGACTTGCCGATCGCCGTTTCTCCTGTACGGAATATGTCGATGTACTCATCGCTGAGACCGAAGCGCAGGCACATCTGAATTGCTACCTGCACCGCGACCCCGCGTTGCTGCGAGCGCAGGCGCGAGCGGTCGATAATGGTGGTGGGCATGGTGCGCTGGCCGGCATCCCTGTGGCTATCAAGGACAATATCGACGTCGCTGGTATCGCCACCACGGGCGGCACAGCGTCGTTGCGACAGCACGTGGCGCAACATCATGCGCCGGTGGCAGCGCACCTGTTTGCTGCTGGTGCGTTGTATGCAGGCAAGGCCAACCTGCACGAACTGGCCTTCGGCATCACCAACAACAACGGCGTGTACGGGCCATGCCGCAATCCGTATGACCTCAATCTGATTGCCGGCGGCAGCAGTGGCGGCTCGGCCGCCCTGCTGGCGGCGCGACTGGCACCGGCCGCGGTGGGCACAGACACCGGCGGTTCGGTCCGTATCCCGGCGGCACTGTGTGGCGTGGTGGGTCTGCGACCGAGTTCGGGACGCTATTCGCAGCAGGGCATCGTGCCGATTTCACATACGCGCGACACCCCCGGTCCGATGGCGCGCAGCGTAGCCGATGTAGCCCTGCTGGACCAGATCATGACGGGTAGCCGCGAGCCGCAGCCTCTGAGCGCTATCTCGCCCCGGCAATTGCGGCTGGGTGTATTGCGCAACCCTTCCTGGGTCGGCCTGGAGCAACAGGTAGAAGCTGCCGCCGAGAGTGCGCTGGCGCGGTTGGCCAAGGCTGGCGTGGAGCTGATCGATGTCGAACTGCCGACGCTGCAGGCACTCAATGGTGCCGCCGGGTTCGCTATCGTGCTGTATGAGTTTCTGGTCGATCTTCCTGCTTATCTGCATGCCACGGATGCCAAGCAAGCCTTGCTGGACGTATTGAAGCAGGTGGGCAGCGCCGACGTGGCCGGCATCATTCAAGCCGCCATGGATCAGCCGGTCCCGGAACAGGCATATCGCCAAGCGCTCAAGGAGCGCGCGATGATCCAGGCACTTTATGACGACTGCTTGCGCAGCAAGCGCCTCGATGCCTTGATCTTTCCCACCACCGCGCTCACTGCCCGCCCCATCGGCGAGGACGCCAGCGTCGATCTCAACGGAGAACGCGTCCCGACCTTCGGTGCGTTCGCCCGCAATGTCGACGGTGCCAGTATTGCCGGGTTACCCGGCATCAGCATCCCGCTGGGCTTGTCGGACCGCGGTCTGCCGGTGGGTCTGGAACTGGATGGTCCGGCCGGTGGGGACCGCCGCCTGCTGGAGGTGGCCGCTTGCGTGGAGGCGATCCTCGGCACCATACCGCCCCCGCCGCGGCAGCCTGGCTAGGCCGGTGTCGCTTGCAGGTCTTGTTTCCATCGTTCGTCCATCCTTTCATTTTTCCGGAGAAACGCATCATGCAACGTCGTACTTTTCTCGGCCGCACTTTACTCGGCGTCACCGGCATGGCCAGCAGCAGCGTACTGGGTCTGGCTGGCGCGCTGACCGCCCGCAACGCCCACGCGGCCGACACACTCAAGGTCGGCGCCATGATTCCTGCAAGCGGTCCGGCCGGATTGTTCGGCCCATCCAGCAAGAATTGCTGCCTGCTCGCCCAGGATGACATCAACGCCCGTGGCGGCATTCTCGGACAAAAGATCGAGGTGCTCTTCGGCGACGCCGGTGCCGGGCCGGAAGCCGCCACGCAGACTGCCCTCAAATTATGGAAGGGTGCCGGCGTACGTGCATTCGTCGGCATGCACGACAGTGCCGTCCGTGGTGCACTGACCACCATGCTGCGGGGCCAGGTGCCGTATTTCTACACCGCTTCCTACGAAGGCGGGGAGTGCTCTCCCGGCGTCTACGTCACCGGCGAAACACCGGCCCAGCAGCTGGCACCGGTGATCCCCTGGCTCAGCGAGCAACGCAAACTCAAGCGCTGGTACCTGATCGGCAACGACTACAACTGGCCACGCGAGACCAATGCGATTGCGCGCACCCATATCGCCAGCAGCGGTGGCAGCGTGGTCGGTGAGGAATATGTACCGTTCTCGGTCGACAACTTCGATGCCAGCCTGGCCAAGATCCGGGCCAGTGGCGCCGACGCGGTACTCATCACCCTGGTGGGCGGGGCCTCGGTGAGTTTCAATCGCGCCTTCGCCGGCCTCGGTCTGGCCGCCGGCATCACCCGTCTGGGGACACTGATCGAAGAAAACACGCTGGCCGGTATCGGTGTGCAGAATGCCGAGAATCTGTATTCCTCCGCCGGTTACTTTGCCGCCCTGCAGACCGCACCGGCCAAGGCCTTCGCGGCGCGCTACCAGGCCCGATTCAAGGGTCCGGATGCGCAACTCAACAGCCTGGCCGAATCCTGCTACGAGGGATTCCTGATGTTCGAGGAGCTGGCCCGACGCGCGGGCAAGATTACGGTTCCTGCCTTCAATGTCGCAAGCGAAGGGGCCCATTACGACGGTCCGCGCGGTCGGGTGGAAATGCATCAGCGACATGTGGTGGAGGATATCCTCGTCGCGCGTGCCTCACCGAGCGGCTTTGAGATCGCCAAGACCTTCCCCGCCGTGGGTGCCGGCCAGAGCTGCAAAGTCTGAGCACCATGACTGCGATGCTTGCAAGCGCGCTGGCGACGATGGGGCTGGACCTGCTCTACGTGCTCTCCATCCTGGCGCTGACAGCCATCGGACTGGGTATCGTGTTCGGATTGCTGGGGGTGATGAACATGGCCCATGGCGAGTTCGTCATGCTGGGAGCCTACTGCGTGGTCTTCATACAGCAACGCGGACTGCCGACCCTGATGGCCTTGCCCTTGGCCATCGTGGTCTGCGCCACGGTCGGATGGGCGGTGGAACGCTACCTGATCCGCACGCTCTACAGCCGTCCCTTCGATACCTTGTTGGCGACCTGGGGACTGTCGATCGTGATGCGTGAGCTGATCAAGGCAGCCTTCGGTGCCGGATACCAGAACGTGACGCTGGCAGCCGCGCAGCCGCTGCAACTGGGGACGCTGGCCTATCCGCTCTATCGGCTCGAACTGATGGCGTGCGTGTTCCTGGGCTTGCTGGCGCTGGGAATCTGGTTTGGCCGCAGTCAGGTTGGTGCGCGTATCCGCGCCATGACCGGCAATCCGGTCCTGGCCAGGGCGGTCGGTGTCAATACCACGCGGCTGGCGAGCCTGAGCTTCGTGACGGGCGTGACGCTGGCCGGCCTGTGCGGCGTCATGCTGGCACCGCTGGTACGGGTCGAGCCCTACATGGGGCTGGACTATCTGCTCAACGCGTTCTTCGTGCTCATCGTCGGCGGTTTCGGCAGCGTGGCAGGCCTGCTGGCCGGTACCGGGATCATTGGTGCCACCCAGAGCCTCACGGCCAACCTGCTGGATCAGACGGCTGGCTATGCCGCGGTGCTGATCGTGTCGATACTCTTTCTCTGGATTCGTCCCAATGGTCTCATCGCGCGCCGCTAACCGCCTTGCCCTTGTCCTGATCAGCGCTGCGCTCTTGCTGGTGCCTGCCATGGTGGGGGATTTCGATGCCTATCAAATCGCGCTCTACCTGTTGCTGGGCATCGTCACGCAAGGCGTGGCGCTGTGCTGGGGCAATGTCGGTTTCCTGTGTCTGGGGCAGGCCGTGTTCTTCGGGCTGGGTGCCTACCTCTCAGGAACCCTGTTGCGGGCCGCCATGCAGCAGCCCGTGATGCTGGCGCTGCTGCCGCTGTGCCTGCTGTTGCCGGCGGCCATTGCCTATCTGCTGGCCCGTGCAGTCTTTGGGCGCAAGGTGGACAATGGCCCGTTCTTCTCGCTCATCACGCTGGCGCTGGCCATGCTGGCCAGCCTGCTGGCCAATCGTTTCAGCGGCCTGACGGGCGGCTTCAATGGCATGGTCGACATTCCCGATCTTCCCGGAACCGATCGATACGCCACGCTCTACTACGTCATCGCCGTGGTATCCATCGGCAGTACCTGGATTTTCTGCCGACTGCTGCGTTCACCGCTCGGCATCTTGTGGAGCGCCCTGGAGCAGAACGAGGAGCGTCTGCAACTCTTCGGTTTCGATACCGGCAGGCTCAAGGCGATTGCCTTTGCCATCGGCGCGGCGGCCTCCGGACTGGCCGGCCTGCTGTACGCTCCCCACCAGGGCATTGTGACACCCAGTGCCATTGGCATCGGCATGTCCACGCAATTCGTGATCTGGGCGGCCATCGGTGGTCGCCGCAGTCCGGTGGGGGCATTGGCGGCCACGGTGATCATCGGTCTGGTCTCGGCCAGCTTGCGGGATCGCTATCCCTTCTGGGAAGCGCTCATGGCGCTCATCTTCATCGCCGCGGTGCTGTGGTTTCCGCAGGGACTCTCAGGCGCGGTGGCGCCTTGGCTGCGCTGGCCGGCGCGCTGGGTGCGACCGTCCACCTCGCTCACGGAACAGCAAGCACCGGCGCTGTCGTCAGGTGCGCCCAGCGGCCGCGATGCCGTCCCTCATCTGCAACTGCAGGATGTGCACGTGCGTCGCGGGGCGGTACGCATTCTTGACGGGCTGACGCTGGAGAGCCGAACGCGCGGCATCTGTTGCGTGATCGGTCCCAACGGGGCAGGCAAGACCTCCATGTTCAACGCCATGAGCGGACGCCTGACGGCCGACCGGGGCGAAATCTGGTTCAACAGCCATTCGATCGCCCGCTCTCCCGCATGGCGAGTGGCGCAATTGCGCATCGGACGAAAGTTCCAGATTCCCTCGGTATTCCCTGGACTCTGCGTCAGACACAACCTGCTCATTGCACTCTGGGCCAATCGTTTGTCGCCACGCGATTATCTGCGCAGCGCACCACTGGGATGGCACTCGGCGTTCGGCAAGCGCTTGCTGTCAAGGCTGCCGTTGCTGCAGCAGCGGCCGGAGCTGGCAGCGGGCAGTCTATCGCAAGGAGCGCGCCAGATGCTCGAGTTCGCCATGGTGGCGCTCATGGAGCCGCGACTGATGCTGCTCGATGAACCCTGCGCCGGGCTCTCGCCGGCGGAAACCCAGCAACTCATGGAGGTCGTACGCTGGAGCGTCGACCATCTCGGTGCCAGCGCGCTGCTGATCGAGCACGACATGAGTGCGCTGGAGGCCATCGGCGGCCATGTCTTCGTGCTGCACCAAGGACAGTTGCTGGCACAGGGCGCACTGGCGCAGATCAAGGCATCACCCGAGGTACGCAAGGTCTATCTGGGAGGAAGAAAATGACGCTACCCGTCCCGCTGCTGACATTCGACAATCTGGTGGCCGGTTATGCGGACACGCCAGTTCTGCATCGCGTGAGCGCTACGGTGAGCGCCGGGCAGGCGGTGGGTGTGATCGGCCGCAATGGCGTCGGCAAGAGTACGCTCTTGCGCGCCCTAGCCGGAATCATCCGCCCCTTTTCCGGTAGCGTGGTCTGGTCCGGTCAGGTGCTGGAAGGGCAGGCTGCCTATGCCTATCGGGCACTGGGCATGAGCTATGCGCCGCAGGAACGGGTGGTCTTTGACGAGCTTTCGGTGGCTGATAATCTGACGCTGGGGCAGGCTGACCGCGACCTGGCGATTTTTGCCAACAGCTTTCTACTGTTTCCGCGGCTGCAGTCTCGGCTGCCACAGAAGGCTGGGGTGATGAGTGGAGGGGAAAAGAAACTCTTGTCCTTTGTCCGCATCATGAGTGAAGAGGGGGCCTTGAGCTTGCTGGATGAGCCCAGCGAAGGAGTGGCTCCTGAAAATATCGCGCTCATGGCACAGGTCATCCAACAGGCCAAGGCACGGGGTAAGGCCTTTCTGCTGGCAGAACAGAATATCGACTTCCTGCTGTCGGTTTGCGATCACCTGCTGATCATGGATCATGGGGAGTTCGTTGCCAGCGCTCCGCTGGCGCAATTTTCGCGCGAACGCATCGAGGCTTATCTGGCCGTGTGAGCCGCAATCCGGGGTGTGACCGAGGATCAGGACACTGCGTGAATTTGCTTCACGCAGTGTCGAACTGAAGGTCTCGAGCGTGGCGATCAGGCAGCGCCGTAGTCGTACTTGTTCTTGTCCAGGCTAAGTGGCGAATTTTCCGGTACGGTGCCGCCCAGATGGACGGCGGTGGCCACCGCCGCATTGAGCGCAGTCGTGACCGCACCTTCGACCCAGCCCCCGGTGTGGGAGATCGAGTCCCCCGCAATATAGACCCCGGTATCGGTATCGGGATGGTTCTCGTTGACGCTTAGGTACTGGTAGTAGGCCTCCTGCTGGCTGGCCTCCTGACCGGGTGTATTGAGCTTGAAGGCCCCGTACTGGTTGGGGGTGCCCTGCCAGTCGATGGCGTGGATCTCGTCATTGACCGGCTCCAGGTTGCGGGCGAACTCGGGACTGACCTGTTCGATCACTTTCTTGAATTCGCTTAGCCGTTCTTCGGGCGTCATGGCCATGAGCTTGGTGGATTTGTCCCCCCAGGTGTAGCTGACCAGTACCACGCCTTCCTTCACGCCCGGATAATCCAGGCAATAGATGCCGTGGGGCGACTGGTCGGTCTGGATGCTCTGCGGAATATCCTTGCGCGGCTTTCCTTGCTCATCCAGCCAGAACTTGGTCGGGGTACGGATGAAAAGCTTGGAAGAGTCCATCATGTGCAGATCCATCAGCGCACTCTTGACGGTATCGCTAAGCGGATCCGTGCCTTTTCCGGAGGTCACGGTCAATCCCATGCGTTGCAAGGCGGGCGGAGTGGCCGTGACGATCACGGCGTCGAAAGTTTCGGTACTCTCCTCGGCCGCGTCTCCGTTTTGGCGGACGGTGGTCAGGCTCGGACGACCATTATCCATCTGTACACTCGTCACCTTGGTCTGCAGACGAATGTCGGCGCTGTCCTCGAGACTGACCTTGCTGCCGTCAGGACGCGTCACCGGTTCCGAATAGAACTGCTGCAGCGCTGCGCTGGTGCCGTCGGGCAGCAGGTTCTGGCGATCTTCCAGCTTGTTGAGCATGACGCGCAGAATCTCCAGGAAATTGACCTGGTACAAAGGACCGAAACCGCCCGTCCCGATCCCCAGTGCACCGAAGGCATCCATTTCCGTCTTGCCCCAGCCTTTTTGTTCCTTGAGTCCCTCCAGCACGGCGGCCTGGAAGCTCATGTCCTTGTACTTGGTGATATAGCCCTGCCAGATCGCCTCCATCTTTTCCGTATCATGGACAGCTCGGGCCTCTTCCAGCGGCATCATCAGCGCGGTCGCAAATTCGGTGAAGTCGCGCCCCACCTTCTGCAACACCGGGTGCGAGGGCGTGGCATTGCCTGCCGGCCAGTCGATGACTTGATTGCGATAGAACAGCTTGGTGTCGATCTTTCCCGGATTGGGGAAATTCGGATCGGTTTTCACACCGAACTGCTTGAGATAGTGGAACCAGGTTTCCCCGGTGGGCGGAAAGCGCATGGCGCCCATTTCCGAGAAGGCTTTCGATTCTGTCTCGCCGTCATGATAGGGACGGGATTCCAGGCGACCACCGATGCGCTTGTCGGCTTCTATGATGACGGGGGTCAGGCCGATCTTGAGCAGCTCACGTGCGGCGACGGTGCCGGCTGCACCACTGCCCACGATGGCCACCTTCTTGTTCATGGCCTCGGGCGGCAAGACGGCGATGCCGTCATTGAACTTCAGGTATTTCTTGTAACTGTAACCGGTGTCGATGAAGCTGATGTCCGGCTTCTTCTCCAGGATTTCAGTGATCGCACTGCGTTCGCCCTCATCCAGATGCATCAGTAGCTTGTTGCGCTGAGGCGAGCTCATCTCGCTGAGCAGCGAATGCAACACGCTGACCGACGGGCCCTGGCGGCGTACCGCGATCAGCGCAGCCAGTCGCGCAGGCGGCAGGGTACTCTTGAGGTGACCGAGCATGCCACCGGGGACGCCTTCAGCGGCGAGATGGTAATACTGATTGGCCAGCCATAACTCCTTGTTCTCCAAGGTAGGGTTGGGGCTGATATCGCCCTTCAGGTATTGCACGCTGACATGCTTGAGCAACTCGACCTTTTCGGCTTCGCTCATGACATGCCAGTGCTGATAGATCTCGCGCTGTGCCTGCAGGCGCTGTTCACCCTTGGGCATATTGCGCAGCAGTTCCAGATTGTGGAGCATCGGTGCGGCCAGGGATTGCGGACGGACCGCCGGCCACTCGCCCACCCGGGTGGTATTGATGAAGGGCAGATCGCGTTTGCCATTGGTGCGGCTGGGGCCGCTCTCCAGAAGGGACAAGGTAGCGGCCGTGAGACTGGCGGCAGAAGTGGATGGAGCAACTTCGCGGCCGGAGGAAGTGGATGCAGTAGCATCGAAGCCCGTCCGGGAAGTTTCTGTGACGTTGTGCATGATTGAATTCCTTGGTAAGTCATGGGGCGGCTCCGCCCTCAGCGGTTGCGCACCATGAGTGAAGCAAAACTGGATGCACCCTTGTTGGGCGGTGGCGCGCGCCGCTCCTGGCTGAGCAGGAGCGGATCGATGCGCCATTGCCGCGCTTCGTGTGCGAGGACTTTTAACTTTTGCAGCAGCGATCCCGGGGTCAACTCGGCCACCGTCTCGGCTTGCAGACGGACCAGGTGCCCGGTGTCCGGCGAGAGTGCAAAGATCGGCTTCTCGGTGGTGTGCAGCGACAGGTTCATCTTCAGCAGTTTCTGGCAGAGATCCGGAGCCTGCGTCTGGCCGAGTTCACCCAGATCGCAGCAGATGGTCATGCGCGCCGGATTGATCTGTTCGCTGTGGATCAGGGAGAAATCGATTCCCTCTACCTGAAAAGCCTGGCCCTTGAGCAGGGTTTCAGGCTGTTCGAACAGGGTCAGACCGCAGAACTGCGCGATGAGCCGGGAATAAGGGGAGTGGGACATGATCGTGAAAGAGGCATCGTTAAAAGGCGGAAGAAAGGAGGGCGCCCATCAGGCGACGCCCCGGTTCTTTTCCCGCATCGATAAGTGGCATCCGGGCAGCGCCGGTTCCATCTCATGCGCCGCCTGATCAGCGCGCCGTCGCGGCTGGCTGCGTTCGCTCACCATGCAGTTCGGCATGGGTACGGTCGAGCCACTGATCGATGGGATCGTAGTCGCTGCGCGCAAAATTCTTGAGACAGGCGAGTACATCGCGGGCCGAATTGGCCACGTAGTCGGGGCGTCCCGGCACCAGTCTGCGCCAGCCGCGCGTCGTGTCGGTAGCACTGACCAGAGTACCATCACGTACCTGATAGCGGCGCTGGTCGGGGTTGGGATACGCGGCCGCCAGGAAAGCATGAATGAGATTGCCGGCCTGCAGGCCATCACCGGCAATACGTACCGGAACTGCCCGATAGCTGGCCTCATGCAGTGTGACCAGATAGTAGCCGCGCGGCCCGACGCCCAACATCGGGGCGACCTCGGGGGAATAGGTGAGGTCGAACAGGTCGTGGGTCTTGAGGAAATGCCGTCGTATCGCTAGCACATTCTGCAGGCGCAGGGCGTGGTTGTCGTCGCGCACTTCCTGTTGTTCCAGCAGCAGCTGGCCGGCCTCATCCACTTCCATGACCATCAGCGGACGGTGCAGGGCGGTCGACAGCGTACGTGCCAGCATTTCGCCCGGGAAGGGCCGACCGGGCAGGAACGGCTGGCCGGGGGCGGGCAGGGGGAAGCGCGTTGCGGGTGTCCAATCGAGAATCTCCGGCAACACATTGGCACGCACCCGCTCCTTCATGGCCTGGCGCCGCTCGTCGTCGCGCTGCTTGTAGCGGTGATTCGGATGATTGACGTCGTAGTAGCCCCCTTTTTCCCGGAACTTCTCATGCGATACGTTGCGCACGGCGTCGTTGAGAAACGGCGTGATCGGATGGCCGGTAAGGATGGCGCCCAGTATGCCCACGCGGATCTGCGCCGGACTGAGCGCCGAATGGTAGGGATGGCGCCAGCGCGCCGGTTCATCTTCGCGAGGCTCCAGCGGCGCGCCGTGAAAATTGTTGAGCGTACCGCCGGTAAAGATCATCTCCTGGCGTTGCGCATCGTAGCGATACATCTGCGCCGTCTCCGGATGGCAGCAGATGGCACCGTCTTCCAGCTCCAGCTGTAGCGGCTGACCATCTTGCCGGGCCTGTTCCAACGCTTCCAGATAACGGTGATAGCGCACCTCGGCCTGGAAGGTGTCGAGCTGGCGGATGTAGAGCACCTGACCGAGATTGAATTCTTCTGCGTCGTCCGGGCCGTCCGCCCCCCCGCGCTGCGGGCGCTCGGCTGGCGGATCATGATCGATGCGATCCAGCACCGCGACCGAACCGGCCATGAGCAGGCTCTCCACCTGCATGTGCTCGGCCAAGGGGATGACCGTCACGGCGGTCTCCTGCTGTATCACCATCTTCTGGCTGCGATCCAGCGGGGCCGCGCCATAGCCCAATCCCTGCAGGAAGGTCGCCGCCATGTGCCCGGAGCTGGTGACCGACATGAATTCGGTCATGGCCAGCAGGGCCCCCTCGCCGATGAAGACGGCATCCGCGCCATAGCGTTCGCGCGCCTGCGCCTGGCGCGACTGCTCCACGTAGTAGGCATCGGTCACCACGGCCCGGTAGACGTTGTGCGGGACGGTCTTGGCGTGCAGGGACATCAGATTGACCATCAGGACCGATAAAGGCGTGACCATGCGATCACGCTCTCCGGTGAGATTGCCACGCTGGTTCATGGCCGCCGTCTTGAACCACACGCCCGGCGCCAGCCGCAGATAGCGCGCCTGCCCGGTCTGCGCCCAACGCAGCAGGTAGTGGAACAGCTGCGACTCCAGCGTATAGGCATGGATCGCTTCCCGTCCTTCCTCGATCATGCGATCGCTCAGACGCTGGTAGAGCGGATTGCTGTGATCCACGGTCTGCGGCATGCCCGGTGCATTGCCCAGCGTCTGCTGCAATTCCTTGACGTAAGGTACCTGGGCATCGGTAAAGGTGGTCTGTTCGCGCGGAATGCGTTCGGTGCGGGCGAAGGGTGCCGACGGGCTGGCTGTGTGCGGCAGCGGTGCACTGATGAAGTCGGGCGACACTGCGGTCGGATAGGCCATGGCCGAGTTGACCGCATAGGTCGCCGGAAAACTTTTCATCAACTGTTCCGTGGCCTTGCGGATGCGCACCGGCAAACTGGCAATGCTGTTGGAGGCAGCCAGTTCCAGATCAGGGAGCTGCGAGGGACCGGCCTGCTCGATATCGGGCGGGTGCGCGCGCCCGGAGAGCAGGTCGGAGGCGGCGATCATCTCTTCGTAATAACGCTGCACATCCTCCAGATGTTGCTGTTGCCGTGCCGGCGACATCTCGTGGAAACGGGCCGCTGCCTGCACCTGTTCAAGCTCTGTGCGTGCCGTGCGTGGTGCCTCCAGGTTGAGATGGTTGATCGCCCGCCGCATTTTCTCCACGCCATCCTTGAGCATGACCGAGGTTCGTCGAAAGGCTTCCACATCTTCCAGACGATCACGTCCTTGCTCAAGCATGCGCTCGGTTTCCAGCGAAAAGACGTTGAGCAGATCGCGCACCCGTGCCAGCAGATTGTTGGGACTGTTCTCCCGCGCCAGCTGGTCTTCGCCGGCGCGCGCGGAACGGCCGGCCAGACCGGCACCGGCAAACACGATAGAGAGTATCGGCAGCAAGGCCTTGTCAACGCCACGTACACCGAGACGCGTGACGAACGCTTCCAGATAATTGCGGCCCATGTCGCCGTGCCCGGCGGCAGCACCGCTGGCGCTGGCCGCAGGCGGCGGGGCACCGTAGACCGCGCCCAGCGAACGGAACACCAGGTCAGCCGCGAAAAAGTCCATGGCCTTGTAGGTTGCGCTGAGCAACAGATGGTTTTGCGGGTCGCCCGAGCGGCCGCGCAGGAATTCGATGCCGGTGAGCACCGTGGCCACGCCGAAGAGGCTGTAGATATCGTTCTGATTGCCGCGCGGCAGTCCCATGCGGGACTGGATGCCGTAATTGAGCAGCAGCCGCCCCAGCTCGCCCAGGAAAGGCAGCAGCGCTTCATTGAAAATCTGCCCCGGAATGTTTTCCCGGCTCTTGGCCGTGTCCTTGACGAAATTCTTGTACGCAAAACGGTAGGCCACAGTCACCACATCCTGTGCCAGCACGGTCACTGCGATGGCGCTGGCAATGGTCTTCTCGTCGACGACACCCGCGCCCGAACCGGTGAAGGCGCGGGCACCGGAAAACAAGGTGTGCGTCTTTTCGTCGCGCAGGCTGTTCATCAGCGCCGTCATGCCATAGACCGTGGTCCCGGTGATCAGTGCGCGCAGGCTGGTGCGGATGATGCCATTGGCGGTAGTGCCCGCGACCATGGGATTGAGGTCGTTGAGGATGATGTCGGTCAGCACATGCGAGGCCGCCGTGGCAATGCCCTTGAGCGAATGGCGATCCTTGAGGAAGGGGGCGGCGGGGATTTCCTCGCCGGTGGAAACGATGATCCGGGGATCGGCAAAGCCGGCAATGCTGCCATAGGGGCCGGTATTGTCGCCGCGCCACCCATAGGTCGAGACATCCGCACCTGGCAAGGGCGATAGCGCCTTGACCGCATCGCCATGCGGATCGAGCAGGGTCATTTGCAGGCCCTGCTGCGTGTATTCGAAGCGGTGTCTGTACTGGTCTTCTGTGCGTACGATGAGGGTGCGGTTACGTGGCCGCTCGTCCATGAAGGATTCGATGAGCTGGCGCATGGTCGCATTCTTCACGCCCGGCGCATTGCTGGGCGCGATGATCTCCACCCCGCGTTCATCGAAGCCGGTCACCTGGGCGATGGCGCCGCCGCTGATGTTCAGACTGGCCGGATACTCGCCATAGGAGCGGCTCTGGATCGGACGCGGGGTATCGTGGTACTTCTGGTCGGTGAGGAAGATGATGGCCCGGTTCTCCGGACCATTGAGATCGCAGTAGCCCAAGCGGAAATCACTGCTCCGGCCGTCGGCGCGGCTCGATGGTGGCGGATCGCCAAATCCCTCGGCCATGTAGTTCTCGGCGTTGGCCCATGAAAACTGGCGGGGGAACTGGGTGGCATTGGGCGGCACCGGCATGACTACGGTATTGCTCTCGTCCACGCTGCGGCGCGCGAACAGGACCGAGCGCCGCGAACACTCCAGCAAATAGGTACAGAAGTAGGTTTCCATGGTCACTTGCGGACCGCCCGTGCCGCTGCGTTCTGCCGCCATGAGTTCCTCGCGCCGTGCGTCAAACCCCAGCAGCGCGCGCGCGCTGACCAGCCGGTTGGCGTAACCCTTGATGAAGTAAAGCTCGTCCGGGCCCTGCGGCCCCGGCACGCTGTCCTTGACCACCAGCAGGTGCGTGGCGACCGTGCTGGTACGGAAGGCGAACGGAAAACTGGCGATGCCGACATGATCATTGAGCGAGGCCAGCCTGATCCCGGCCGAGGCCGATTCCACGTGCCGCCCATTGAGGGCCACGACGATCTCGTCGAATTCGGCACGGCTTACGCCGCTCTGCCGCATGTCTTGGTGCAGCTGTGCCAGCGCAGGCGAGGGGGCCGCTACTGGTGTGCGCAGCGCCGACAGCAACGTGGCATCGGGCGCGATCTCGATATGGACGTCGGCCGGGGCGTCAATATGCGGGTGCAGAACCGGTATTTGCTGCTGCTCGATGCGTCCTTGCAGCTGTACCGGTCGGCGTTCCAGGCTGCGACCGGATGGCAGACGAACGGAATCCGCCGATTGCGGAGGCGACGCCGCCTCAGTGTGAGCGACGGTCGTTGATGTTGCAGATGACGCCCCGCTCGGCTCGGCGATGTCGCCGAACGCTGGGCGTGAAGAAGAAATATGGGCCATGTTGGTGCAAGAGAAGAGGGCTGAAGGAGGTCCTGCCGGCGTCGCGCGACGCGGCAATGACCTTGGGTCTGCTGCTGGGTGGCACGAACCGTCACATCGTTCCAACGTCATCGAAATGTCATATTCTCATAGCGCAGTTAACCACTAATTGGACCGTACCACTGGTGCAAAAAGGTTCCTTTTGGGCGCGCCTTGCAATTCCCCGACGGCAGGGATGCGGGGCAGGCAGTTTTGCGTTGACCGCCCTAAATTGGCCTTATATAGCACTTTAACGGTGCATAAGTAGAAATATCCCCGTAACGACAAGCGAAGTAAACGTCCCCAATACCGCATTTTTGTTACCGCAATATTAAAAACAAGAAAATCAAAAAGATATTAAGTTGGTACGTACCACTTATTGACAGCCGAGTTCTGAAATTTCATAATCGCCTCACTTTCAGGGCGCGTGCGAACTTTTTCCCATGCGCGACACCGACCAAGGAGTTGAAGCGATGAGAAGCTGGGGCGAAACGGAAAAGCGCAGGGCGCGTATCGAGATCATTCCGATGATCGACGTGATGATGTTCTTGCTGGTCTTCTTCGTGCTGCTGAGCCTGAACGTCATTCCGGCGTTGGGCATCAAGACTTCCTTGCCCAGCTCCTCCTCGGCCAGCGACCTGCAGACCCAGCACATCGCACGCATCGCCCTGGGAGCAGGCGGGGAGCTGGAGCTCGAAGGCAAGCCGGTCAAGCTGGAGGCGCTGGTGCCGGGCCTGAAGCAATTGCAGCAGAAGGAGCCCGGCAAGAAGCTGGTGCTCATCGTCAATGCCGATCAGAAGATCGAGTTCCAGCGCGTGATCGACCTCATGGATGTCCTCAAGGGCAACGGCTTTGATGCGCTGTCCTTCGTGTCCAAGCGCAAGTGATGGCCATGCAGCTCATTTATCGCCATCGCGACTGGGTAGCCGCCTTGCCGGCAACCGGGCTGATCCTGCTGCTCGTGACGGCCGGGATACAGGTGGTCAAGCCGCTCAAGCCGAAGTACGACGAGCCAGTGAAATTGGAGGTCATCGATCCTGTCAGCCTGCCCCCTCCACCGCAGCCACCGCAGCCGCCCAAGACACCGCCGTCCGAGCCGGCCCCGCGCAGCCTGCCGCCGCCCAGGCCGACACCGCCGGTGCCAAAACCCGAGCTGCCCAAGCCGACGACCACGCCGGCGGTAAGGGTGCCCGCGCCGGTGGCAGCGCCCACCCCGCCAGCGCCCGCAGCGCCTGCGCCGGCAGCGGTGGCGCCGCCGACGCCACCGGCACCGCCTGCACCCAAGCCGAATGTGGAGGCCGAATTCATCGCCCGGGTGCGCGCCTATCTCAATGCCGTGAAGCGCTATCCGACCGGGCGTGAAGCCAGCCTGCAGCGACCGGAAGGAACGGTCAAGGTGTGGTTCATCCTCAATCGCGATGGTTCGGTGGTCGACGCCGGTATCGAGCAGAGTTCCAATTCGATGCTGCTTGACCAGGCCGCGCGGCGCAGTGTGGGGATGGGGCGGTTCCCCGCGTTTCCCGAACAGTTCCAGCCTGGACAATCCACGCACCGCTTCGTAGTCGATCTCGAATTCAAACCGGCAACGGACTGATACGGACCACCCGTGGCCCACGCCAGTAAAGCTTTTCCGAGCAGTCGGCATCGTATGGGCGATGCATGAGAAACGCAATGGCCATCAGCGTCGGCAAGGCGCGCGAGGCACAACCGAACCACTCTATGGGAGTCGCAACGATGAAGTTCAAATTCAACAAGCTGGCCCTGCTGGTGTCGGGCCTGTTCCTGACCGAACTGGTGCCGGCATGGGCGCAGGAGACCAGCAATCTGGGTCAGATCACCGTCACCGGTGCGGCCGAGGCACCGGGCGGCGGCATGATCCAGGCCGACGACACGCCCAAGGCGCGCAGCTCGGTCAGTCGCGAGGCCATCAGCAAAATGGGAGCCTCTTCGACGGCCTTCCAGATCATCCAGAGCCTGCCGGGGGTATCGGCGTTCGACCAGGACGGCACTGGCCTGTTCGGCGGCACGCTGCGGGTACGCGGCTACAACGCCAATCAGATGGGCTTGACGCTGGATGGCGCACCGCTGAACGACTCGCTGAACTATTCGATCAACATCCAGGAGTTCGCCGATCCCGAGAACACCTGTGATGTCTTCCTCAACCAGGGCAGCGGTGACATGGAGGCACCGCACGTCGGTGCCAGTGGCGGTAACGTCGGCATCAGTACCTGTGACCCGCGGGACACGCTGGGTGGCAAGTTCAATCTCGCCTTCGGCTCCAATCGTTACAACAAGGAATTCGTGCGCTTCGATTCCGGCAAGTTTGCCAATGACCGGGCCAAGTTCTTCATTTCCATGTCGCAGGCCGGTGCTGACAAGTTCAAGGGCAGCGGCAGCGCCAAGCGCGAGCACGTGGACGCCAAGGCGGTCTTCGATTTCGGCTCAGGCAGCTACTCCAAACTGGCCTTCCTGTGGAACAAGATGGACAATGCCAACTATCGCACCGTCAGCAAGGCCGATCTGGCGCGCTTCGGCTA
Organism: Herbaspirillum sp. Her4; assembly: GCF_057961335.1. Lineage (NCBI taxonomy): Bacteria > Pseudomonadati > Pseudomonadota > Betaproteobacteria > Burkholderiales > Oxalobacteraceae > Herbaspirillum > Herbaspirillum sp. Her4. The sequence continues at coordinate 3,846,196 of NZ_CM176330.1, forward strand.
TGGCTATGATTTCGGCACGACACCGCCGAGCCACCTGACACCCGGAAGTGGTACGGCCCAGAATGAGGCCACGGCCAATGCCGCCATCCTCGGCAACTACCAGGGCTTCAACAACAATCCCTTCGAAAACTATCAGGTATCGATGGTGAACCACTGGCAGCTCTCGCCGCAGGCCAGCGTGGATGTCAATCCGTACTACATCTACGGCTACGGCACCGGCGGCAACCAGCTCACCAGCGTCTCGGAGGCGCGCGGCAGCAACCTGCTGCACGGTGGCATCGGCGACCTCAATGGCGACGGCGACACGCTCGATACGATCCTGGGCTACGGCAGCAATATCAGCCAGACCAATCGCTTCGGTGTCACCACCAAGGCCAACTATCAACTGGGCAGCCACAACCTCTCGGGCGGATTGTGGCTGGATCGCGGGATCTCGCAGCAATACAGTCCCTTCGTCTCCATCGACAGCAATGGCAATACCTCGGATTACTGGCTGACCAACAGTGCCCAGTACCTGAAGTACGCCGATGGGGCGCCCTACAATGCCGGTCGCAACTGGTACACCCGGGTGGATGCGCACACGGTGTTCCTGCAGGACAGTTTCTCGCTGGTCAATGATCGCCTCAACATCCAGTTGGGCCTGAAGCGCCAGGAGGTCAAGCGCGACTACCTCAACTTTGCCAGCGGCCTGACCGCCAACAGCGGCGGGGCGGACTACGAAGTGAAGCAGACATTCAGCAATACGCTGGGCAATGTCGGCCTGCGCTATCAGCTCACCGAAACCCAGTCGGTCTTCCTGAATCTGGGGCAGAATGCCCGCGCACCGGAGAACACCGCCAATACCGGCTTGGTACAGACCGCGGCCGCCAGCAACTACACCACCTCCATCGTCAATGGCGCGCTGATCGCACGTGACAGCCAGGGCAACATCGTGCCGCTGCGCATCGGCTCGCCCAAGGTCAGTCCGGAAAAATCCAACAACATCGACCTCGGCTACCGCTATGCAGGCAACCGCCTGACACTCTCCGGCTCGGTGTTCTACATCGACTTCAAGGACCGCATCGCCAGCCAGTATGATCCGGTCTCGGCCCTGAGCACCCAGTTCAACGTGGGTGCCTCGCGCACCTATGGCCTGGAGCTGGAAGCGGGGTACAAGATGAATGACAACTGGAACATGTATGGCTCGCTGACCCATGCCGACTCCAGCATGCTCGATGACAAGGTGGCCGTACGGGCCGCCAACGGCACCGCCACCACCTTGCAGACCGCAGGCAAGCAGATGCCCGACACCCCGCAATGGCTGGCCTCCCTGTCGCTGCAGTACACCACCGGTCCCTTCTACGCCAGTGCGCAAGGGCGCTACGTCGGCCAGCGCTACACCACGCTGGTCAACGACGACAGCATCGGCGGTTATACGCTCTTCGATCTCGGCGCAGGCTATCGCTTCAACAAGACCCTGTTCCTGCAGACGCCGACGATCCGTTTCCAGCTGCTCAACCTGTTCGACAGGAAATACCTGAGCATGACCGGTCCCAGCGGTTCGTCCTTCACCACCAATGCCAACGCCACCACCGGCACCAATGGTGCCGCCATCGCGGCGGCTTCGGCACCGCTGTTCTACGTCGGCGCACCGCGCACCTTCCAGGTATCGCTGAGCAGCGATTTCTGATCCGACTGGCCTGACCGACCGCACTGCCTTCCTGAAACCGGCAGTGCCTCTACCCCAAGGAGCTTTTATGAATGCCATCCAGCTATTCCATGAACTGACTTTCTATGCCATGTATGCGGCCGCTGCACTGGCGGTTTTCATGATCGTGGAACGGCAGCTGTTCTTCCTCTTCAGCGCCCGCGACGCAGCACGCTTGCTGCGCACGATGAGTGCCGGGGAGGGTGGCTCGTCGCTCATCGATCCCGCGCTGCTGGAACGCCAGACGGTGCCCGTGCAACTGGTGCGCGAGGCGCTGCAGACACAGGGCAGAGGGCTGACACATTCCCAGCAGGAAGACCTCGGCGAGGCCATCTACATCGCCGGCAAGAAACGGGTCAATGCGCGCCTCTGGGTCCTCGATACCATCGTCACGGCCGCACCGTTGCTGGGCCTGGTCGGCACCATCCTGGGCATCATCGATACCTTCGCGGTCCTGGCCTCCTCGGGCATTTCCGACCCCTCGGGCGTTTCCAAGGGCATCGGCACGGCACTGTATGCCACCGCGCTGGGCATTTCAATTGCGTTGTTCGGTCTGCTGTTTTACAACTATTTGCGTGAATGCGCCGACAACCTCAATGACCTGCTCAAGGAACTGTTGCTGCGCAGTTCCGGTCTGGAACATGATGCTGCCGAGGACGACAGCCGCGGCCTGCGCGACGCCGGCGAGGCGGCCCGCAGCGCCCGCCATCCGGTGCTGGCGGCAGGCTGAGCTAAGCGGAGCGGGCTGGTACGCGCCGGAGACTCACTTCGCCACTTCACCACTTCGCACCTGCCCGGTGCGACGGTTTCGGTCCGGGTTCAGTGATTTACAACTGGTACGTACCAATGTAAGATTGCCGTCATGAAAAAAGACCTCACTCCAAGCGAAACCCAGCTGCCGCGCTACCGCTGGCTGGCCGATATCATCCGCGACACGATCGATCGCGGCCTGCTCACCGACAATCAGGCGCTACCGCCCGAGCGCGAGCTGGCAGAGCACTATGAAGTCAGTCGCGATACGGTGCGCAAGGCACTGCGCTACATGGAAGAGCGCGGCATCATCTACAGCGATCATGGACGCGGCACCTTTGTCTCGCCGGCCATCGTGCGTGGCACCACGCGCTTCATCGACAGCTTCTCGCAAGATACCGGCAATCGGGGCGGCGTACCTGGACAGCGCATCATCAGCATCGAGAACATCGGTGCCAGCATGGCCATCGCCACCTTGCTCAATATCGAGTCCGGTACGCCGCTGGTACGGGTGCGGCGCGTGCGCCTGATCGACGACGTTCCGGTCGGGGTGCACGATGCCCATCTGGTCCTGCCGCGCGGATCGCGCCTGACCCGCAGCCAGATCGAGCGCAGCGGTTCGCTCTACAAGCTGCTGACGGCACAGTACGGTTTCGACCCGGCCGAGGCCGTGGAAAATCTGTGTGCCGGTGCGGCCGATGCCGACGACGCGCAATGGCTGGATGTACCGGTGGCGGCACCTCTGCTCATCTGCGAACGGATCACTTTGTCCGACCGCCGCCAGCCTATCGAATATTGCCTCATGAAATACGTGTCCAGTTACCGCTACCGCACGCGCGTCGCCCGTCATAGCGACGGCACGCGCTGAACCTGCCTCTGCCCACATTGATGAACGCCACTCTCCGCTACCTGCTGCCTCGCCTGGCCTGGGCCCTGCTTCTGCTGGCACTGCTGTCGCTACTGGCGCACTGGTCCGATCGGCTGGCACGCAAGGGCAATGACAAGACGGTGCTGCGTGCGGTCCTGTTCATCAATGGCACGCTGGGCGACAAATCCTTTTTCGATTCGGCGGCCAAGGGAATGCGCCGCGCCGGGCGTGAACTGCCGGTCAGCGTGCGGGTGGTCGAAGGCGGCAATGACCCGACGCGCTGGGAGTCCGCGCTGGCCGATCTGGCCGATAGTGGCGACTACGATATCGTGCTGGCCGGCACCTTCACCATGGTGCCCTACGTACAGCGGCTGGCCGGAGAGTTTCCGCGCATGCGCTTCGTGATGTTCGATGCTGCAGTGGACTATGCCCGCTGTGCTTGCGGGAATGTACATTCCATCCTGTTCCGCCAGAACGAGGGCGCTTACCTGGCGGGCTATCTGGCCGCCATGCTGCTGCAGGAGCGGCTGCTGCCGGGCCTGCCCGCCAACGCCGGTCTGGGGCAGGTGGGTGGCATGCAATTGCCGGTGATCGATGATTACCTGCTGGGCTTCGATGCGGGCGCACGTGCGGCCAATCCATCGATACGGGTGGCGATACAGTATGCCAACGGCTTTTCCGATCCTGCGGCCGGCAAGGATATTGCCAATGCCCAGATGGCGGCGGGTGCCGGTCTCATCTTTCAGGCGGCCGGTGCGACCGGGCAGGGCGTGACCGAAGCGGCCAGCGAGGCGCATCGTTACACCATCGGCGTGGATCTGGACCAGTATGAGATGTATCACCACAGCAATCCCCAGCGCGCCGCCGCCATCGTCACCTCGGTGTTGAAGAACGTCGATGTGGCCATCGTGCAGGCCCTGAGTCTGGCGCTGCGGCAGCAGCTGCCCTATGGACGCGCCGATTCCCTCGGCCTGGCCGAGGGCGGTATCGGGCTGGCACCGCATTCGGAGGTGCTGGACCGGCTGCCGCAGCCCCTGCGTCAACGTCTGGATACCGTGCGCGCCGATCTGGTGAGTGGCCGCGTGCGCCCGCCCAGTGGCTTTGCCCGCGCCAACACGGAGGCAAGGGGATGAGCACGCCAGCGATGCCGCAGGCCGGCACGGCGCTACTGGAGTTGCGCCAAGTCTCCAAACTCTATCCCAACGGCACGCTGGCCAACGACGATGTGAGCCTGTCCATCCGGGCCGGGGAGATCCACGCCATCGTGGGCGAGAACGGGGCCGGCAAATCGACCGTCATGAAGATGCTCTATGGCCTGGAACAACCCAGCTGCGGCAGCCTCTGGCTGGACGGCCAGGCGCGCGTACTGGCCGATCCGGCGCAAGCCATTGCCGCCGGAATCGGGCTGGTGCCCCAGCATCTGCATCTGCTGCCTTCCTTCACCGTGACCGACAACATCGTGCTGGGCGCGGAGCCCCGGCGAGGCTGGCGCATCGACCGCAAGACGGCGTTGCGGCGCGTGCAATCGCTGGTGCAACAATTCGGACTGGAGGTGGAGCCGCTGGCGCGCGTGCGCGACCTGCCGGTCGGGGTGCAACAGCGCGTGGGTATTCTCAAGGCGCTCTATCGCGGTGCGCGGGTGCTGCTGCTTGATGAGCCCACGGCGGTGCTTTCGGTGCAGGAAGCCGAGAGCCTGTTCCGCGTTCTGCGCAGCATGGTGGCGCAGGGTCTCACCGTGGTGCTGATCAGTCACAAGCTCAAGGAGATCCGCGATGTCGCCGACCGCTTTACGGTGTTGCGCAAGGGACGGGTCAGCGGCAGCGGTCGGGTAAGCGATTTTTCCGAGGCCGAACTGGGCAGCATGATCGTCAGCAAGGCACCGCCGACCATGCCCGCGCGTACCCGGCAGCGGGCGACGCAGCCGCTGGTCGAAATCCGCGATCTGCAGGCGCATCATGCAGACGGACGCCTGGCCTTGCAGTCGCTGTCACTGGACATCGCAGCCGGAGAGATTCTCGGCATCGCCGGCGTGGAGGGCAATGGGCAGGATGTGCTGGCGCGGGTGCTGCTGGGCCTGCAGCCAGCCAGCGGCGGACAAGGCCGTTTGCAGGGGCGGCGCTTCACCGGCCTGAGTGTGCGTGAGGTGCGTGCCTGCGGCGTGGGCTACATCCCCGAAGACCGCATGCGCGACGGCGTGGCAGCCGAGATGAGCATCGCCGACAACCTCATCGCCGTCAGTTACCACCAGGCACCGCTTGCCCGCCGCGGCTGGCTCGACAGCGCCGCCATCGGCCGTACCGCCGCCACGCTCATGCAGCACTGCGGTGTGGCCGCTCCTTCATCGGCGACGCTGATGGGAGCGCTCTCCGGCGGCAACATGCAAAAACTGGTGCTGGGGCGCGAGGTGGCGGCCGGGCCGCGTCTGCTGATCGCCAGCCAGCCCACGCGCGGGGTCGATATCGGTGCTGCACGGGCCTTGCATGGTCAGTTGCTGGCCTTGTGCGAGGGCGGTGCGGCAATCCTGTTGATCTCGGCAGACCTGGATGAATTGCTGGTGCTGTCGGACCGCGTGGCCGTGATGGCCGAGGGGGCGCTGGTAGCGCACTTCGATGCAGCCGGGCTGAGCGCCGATGTCCTCGGTCCCTATCTGACCGGCGCCCAACGCCAGCAAAATGCCACCGCCTTGCTCGATAACGCAGTCACATTTTCCGGAGTTCCCGCATGAAGCAAGCGATCGCCCTGCCATTGCAGCAGCGTCTGCAACGTCAGCAAGCCCTGGCGCAACGTCTGCGGCTGCCGGTGGCGCTGGCCGCCGGTCTGGGGTGTGGTTTCCTGATCATGTGCGCGGTCAGCAGCGAGCCCCTGCGCGCGTTCCTGACCCTGCTCACCGGTGCCTTGCCGCGCCTGCACTGGGGTGCGGGCGAGGGCTGGCAACTGACCCGCCTGGTACGTTTCGGGGCCGTGATCGAAGACGCCATCACGCTGACCCTGCTGGGTCTGGCCGTGGCCATTCCTTTCCGCGCCAAGCAATTCTCGCTGGGCGCAGATGGTCAGCTGTTCCTGGGCGCGCTGGCCGCTACCGTGGTGAGCCTCTATCTGCCGGGGCCGTGGTTTGTGGTCCTGAGCCTGTCGATGTTGGCGGCCTGTGCCAGCGGATTCCTTTGGGGTGCCTTGCCGGGGCTGCTCAAGACGCGCTTTCAGGCCAACGAGATCGTCACCACTCTGATGCTCAATATCGTGGCGGTGCAGGCCTATCGCTGGCTGGTCAGCGGCTGGCTGCGCGACCCCGCCGGCGGCTTCATCGTCACGCCCTTCCTGCCGGCCTCGCTGCAGCTGCCGGTGCTGCTGGTCCATACCAACGTGACGGTGATGCTGCTGGCCTTGCCGCTACTGGTCTGGACCAGCTGGCTGCTGCTCATGCGCACCACGCTGGGTTACGAAATCCGGGTGGTCGGACAGTCAGCTGCGTTCGCCTTGCAGGCCGGCCTGCCGGTACAGCGCACGGTCTGGCTGTCGATGGGAGCGGGCGGGGTGCTGGCCGCGCTGGCGGGCATGCATATCAGCCACGGCCTGCTCAAGCGCCTGCCCGTCGATCTGCCTGCCGGACTCGGTTACGAAGGCTTGCTGGTAGCGTTGCTGGCTCGCTGCGAGCCGCGCGCAGTGCCGTGGGCGGCGCTGATGTATGCGTATCTGCGTACCGGGGCACTGGCCATGGAACGCAGTACCGATGTATCGCGCGAAGTGGTGCTGGTGATCCAGGCGCTGGTCATCCTGTTCCTGGTGGCCGAACGCATGCAGCCGGCGCTGGCCGGGGGCTGGCTGCGCTGGCGCGCGCGCAGGGTAGCGGGAGGCCGACATGACGCATGACTACTGGGCCTGGAGCATGGCTGCCGCCACCTTGCTGCCGGCGTTGCTGCGCGCCGCTACACCGATCCTGCTGGCCGCGCTCGGTGGACTGATTTCTGATCTGGCAGGTTGCATCAACGTGGGCCTGGAAGGCCTGATGCTGGTGGCGGCTTTCTTTGCCGTGGTGGGGTCGGTGCTGGCGGCGTATTGGCTGCCGGGCCTGCCGCCGGTCTGGCACGCCTGGCTGGGGGCGTTGGCCGGGGTACTGGCGGCCATGCTGCTGGCGCTGCTGCTGGCGGTGTTCCACCTCGAATGGGGTGCCGATCTGATCGTGGCCGGCATCGCCCTCAACGTACTGGCTGCCGGCCTGACGGTGTTCCTGCTGTCCACGCTGGTCGGCGACAAGGGCTCGACCGCCAGCCTCGATACGCCAGTGCTGCCGGCGCTGCATCTTCCCGGCCTGCAGTCCTGGCCGCAACTGGACCTGCTGCTCAATGGCGAACATGGTCGGGGCCATCATCTGCTGCTGTGGACCGCCTTGCTGGCCATTCCCCTGCTGCGCCTGCTGTTGCGTCATACCCGTACCGGCGTGTGGCTGTGTGCCTCAGGGGAGCATCCGCAGGCCGCCGCCGAGGCGGGCATTCCGGTCAAGCGCATGCGCTATCTGGCACTGGTGGTCTCGGGGATGCTGGCTGGCCTGGGCGGGGTCTACCTGAGCATGGGCTACCTCAGTCTGTTCCAGTCCGACATGACTGCCGGACGTGGATTCCTGGCACTGGCGGCGGTCTTCGTCGGCGCGCGCGGCCTCACCGGCACGGTGCTGGCGTCCCTGCTCTTCGGTGCCAGCGCGGTCCTCTCGACCCGGCTCGGTGCGGCGGGCATGGCACCGCAACTGCTGTACATGCTGCCTCCTGTGGTCACCCTGCTGGCGCTGGTCGCCGCCGGTGCACGCAAGCAGGGCAGGGCGCACAGATCAAGCTAAGCAACAACCCCTTCGCATTACAGGAGAAGCATGTGAGCAGCACAAACTTGAGGGACAGGATCTTCGCCTCGCTGGCCCTGGCCGGTATGGGCGACGCCCTCGGTGCCCAGACCGAACAATGGAGCATCGACGAGATCGCCGCCCGTCACGGCGGACTGGTGACCCGCTTCGGCACCCCGCCCGATGACACCTTTGCCGGTGCCAATGCCGGCAAGCGCGCTGAGGTCACCGATGACGCCAGCCAGATGTACTACCTGGCGCGCGCCCTGATCGCCGCCGACGGACGGCTCGACTATGACGGCTGGGTGAGCTGCCTGCTGGATTGGGCCAGCACCAGCCCCAAGGCGGGATTCATGGGGCCGAGCACGGCGCTGATGGTCAAGGCCTTGCAAGAGGGCGGCGATGTCAATGAGGTGGGCATCATTGGCAGCTCGCGGCGCAAGATGACCACCATTGGCATTACCAATGGTGCGGCCATGCGGGTGGCACCGGCTGGGCTGATTCATCCCGGCGATCTGGCGGCGGCCTGCGAACAGGCACTGGTCACCTGCCTGCCTTCACACGATACGGATGTGGCCATTTCCGCCGCCTGCTCGATCAGCGCTGCCACTGCCCAGGCGCTGGTGAGCGACGATCTGCAGCAGGTGCTGGCGGCGGCCACCCACGGCGGCCGTATGGGCGAGCGAATGGCCAGCCAGCATGCGCGCTCCGTGGCCGGGCCGAATTATCTGGCCAGGCTGGAAATGGCCTTGAGTATCGCCGCCGAATCGCGCAACGACCGCGAGTTTCTGGTGAACATGGAAAAGAAGGTCGGCAATTCCGTGTTGGCAGCGGAGTCCGTACCGGCGGCCCTGGGCGTGGTGTGCTATGCGCAGGGTGATCCTTTGCGAACCATCGCACTGTGTTCCTCGATCGGCAATGATACGGATTCCATCGCCACCATGGCGGGGGCCATCGTCGGCGCTCTGCGCGGCACGGCTGCGTTGCCGGCCGATCTGCTCAGTGAATTCCTGGAAGTCAATCATGACGACTTCGACCTGCAGCAGATCGCCGAGGGCCTTAGCCAGCTTGCGATCGTCAACATGGCGCAACGCGCCCAACGTCTCTCCAGCACCGTATCGCCACGGGTACAGCCATGAGTTCGCGCCCGTACGACCTGCTGACCCTGGGCGACCCGGTGGCCGACCTGATGCTGCGCGCCGAGCAGCTGCCGCCGCCCGGCGGCAAGACCGTGGGGCAATGGCTGGGCGTCCTGCCCGGCGGCACCACGGCCAATGTGGCCTGTGCGGCCAGTCGGCTGGGGATGCACTGCGCCCAATTCGGACGGGTTGGCGATGATCCTCATGCGCAGCTGCTGCGCGACTCCCTGGGGGAGTATGGTGTTGCCACGCAATGGCTGACCGTGCAGCAGCAGGCGGCCTCGGCGTCGGCAGTCGCAATCCTGGCGCCTTCCGGGGAGAAGTCGATCATCTACCTGCCCATGGCCGCCGCCACGCTGGATACGGACGCTTTGCACACGGCGCTCAGACAGTCGCGGCTGGTCTATGCCATGCCCTACGATCTGGCTGAGCTGGAGACGGTCAGTCACCTGGCCCGTGCTACTGGCACGCTCGTGGCCATCGATCTGGAGGCAGCCGTGGCACCGAACGCAGACGAGATGTGGCGTCGGGCCTCGCTGGCGGACATCGTGTTTTTCAACGAGGCGGGCTTTCACAAGGCGACCGGCTGCGCACCCTCCGCTCAGGTGCTCACCGAGGCTTTGCGCCTGGGCCCCTCGGAGATCATCGTCACGCTGGGGGCGGGTGGGGCCCTTGGCGCAGTACGTACCAGTTCCTCCCGCCACGCGGCCTTCCCCGCACAGGTGGTCGATACCACCGGGGCCGGCGACTGCTTCAACGCGGCCTATCTGAGTGCCCGCCTGAGAGGACAGCCCTTGTCGCTGGCGCTGCGTTTTGCCTGCGCTGCTGCCAGCTGCGTCGTCAGCGCCCTCGGTGCGCGCCACGGCTTGCCCGACCAGGGCAGCGTGGCCGCCATCCTTACCGCCACCGCTTGCACAGGAGCCACTTCATGAGCACTGTCATCATCGACTGCGATCCCGGTATCGACGATGCGCTGGCCTTGTTCCTTGCTGCCGGCAGCGTCGAGCTGGATCTGTTGGCCATCACCACCACGGCGGGCAACCGGCCTGCTGCGATCACGGCCGGCAATGCCCGCAAGCTGATGGATCTGGCCGGTCGGCCAGACCTGGCTGTTCACGCCGGGGCCGAGCGCCCCTTGAGCGGCCAACCGGCGCGCTGCAACCTGGTGCATGGTGAAGACGGCCTCGGTGGCGTCCTGCCCGGGACACCCGCTGCTCTCGAGAGCGAGCACGGTGCGCTGGCATTGGTGCGCCATCTGCAGCAGGCACCCGCCGGCAGTATCGACCTCGTGGCCATCGGCCCTTTGACCAATCTGGCACTGGCCGAATTGCTGGTGCCGGGCATTCTGCGGCGGAGCAGGCGGCTTTCCATCATGGGCGGCGCCTTGCGGGTGCCGGGCAATATCACCCCGGCGGCCGAGTTCAATTTCTATGCCGATCCGCTGGCGGCTGACTTGGTCATGCGCAGCGGTGCTGCCATCCATCTGTATCCGCTGGATGTAACGCACCAGGCGGTCATGAGCCCCGCGTGGATCGAGACGACAGGGTGCCTGGCCAATCGCTGCGGGCAAGCGGCCGCCGCCATGCTCAGGCAATACGCCGCCATGGATCCATTGCTGCACGATGTCTGCCCGGTTGCCGCGCTGCTGCAACCTGCCTTGTTTGGCGAGCAGCTGTGCCGCGTTGAGGTCGACTGGCGCCCCGGTCTCACCGAGGGCTATGCGCTCACGCAGTTTGACCCGCCAGATGCGTCTGCCTCCTTCATTCGAGCCGCCACCAGCGTCGATAACGACGGGTTGCTGGCGCTGGTGCTTGAAAAACTTTCCGGTCTCCCGTGAATCCGGCTTTGTCATGCGATGGACCGTCGCTGAACTCCAACCGTTCCTGTTTATGCGTTCATTACCGTTGCCTGTTTTTCTGATCCGCACCCGCCTGGTGTGGCTGGCTTGCCTGCTGGCTTTCTGGTTGGGCGGCTGTGCCGTCAACCCGGACCAGAGCACACCGACGAAATCCCTTGTGGGCAGCCTGCGTCTGCTGGGCGAGCAGCGTATTGCGCTCAATGCGCCATTCATGGGGACGGTGATCGGCGGCTTGTCCGGAATCGACTACGATCCCCGCTCCGACACCTGGGTCGCGGAAAGCGATGATCGCTCCGAGGTCAGTCCCGCGCGCTTTTACACCTTGAAGCTGCGCTATGACCTGCAGGGATTTCATGCCCTGCAGGTGGATGCGGTGACGCTGCTGAGACAAGCCGATGGCAGCCTGTACCCGGATGCAAGAGAAGCGGCAGTGCGGGGCGGCGATATTCCTGATCTGGAATCCATACGGGTTGATCCGCTCGATGGCAGTCTCTGGTATAGCAGTGAGGGTAATCGTCCGAAAAAGATGTCGCCCTTTGTCCGGCGCGCTGATCGCGACGGGAGCTACCTGTCACAGTTTCCCACCGGTACGATGTTCCAGGTGCGCCCGGATCAGCCACTGGGGCCGCGCGACAATCTTTCCTTCGAAGGTCTTTCTTTCTCGCCCGACGGACAGACACTGTGGCTGGGGATGGAGGCTCCCTTGTATCAGGACGGCGAAGTACCTACGCTGGAACATGGTGCTCTGGCCCGTATCACTCACTATCGTCGCGACGGCACGATCATCGCCCAATATGCCTACTCCTTGGACGCAATTGCGCATGCACCGGGAGGCCGATATGCCGATAACGGCCTCTCCGAGTTGCTGGCCGTCGATGCACATCATCTGCTGGCACTGGAACGCTCGGGAGTGCAGGGGAGCGATGGCGTGTTTCGCTTCCACATCCGGCTCTACGAAATGGATATCAGCAATGCTACCGATATTGCGGCGATGCCTGCACTGGCCGGACAGTGCTGCATCAGGCCGGCCGGCAAACGACTGATCCTCGACTTTGACACCTTGCCGCTGGCGAAGATCGACAATCTGGAGGGCGTATCCTGGGGGCCGCGACTGGCCAACGGGCATGACAGCCTGGTCTTCATTTCAGATAATAATTTCAATGCCTCCCAGGTAACGCAGCTATTGGCGTTCGAAGTGATTCCCCCTTGAAGAGAAAGGACTGCTTTCAATGAAAATTCTGTCCACCGTAGCACTGCCTCTCATCGGTCTGTGCTTGAGCGTGCCCTCCGCTTTCGCCGACACAGTCCCTGTGACGGCGTTATCCAGCCAGGCCGACATCGTGCAGGCGCTCGACCAGGGCGCGACTGTGCGGCTCTCGCTGGACCTGAGTCATTGCCGCCCGGATGGGGTGACCAGCCGGACTGGCAAAGCGAAAGGGGGCCTGACCATCGATGCTTATCTTGTCATGGATGGCGTGCTGAGCTTCTCGGACAGCCATCCTACTGTGAGCAGAAACGGGGAGCCGTTATGGCAATTCCTGCGCTACCAGGTCAAGGCCGATCAGAGCGTAACCTTCACTGCTGACATGTTCCAGCTGCCTGCTTACACGCGGCTTGGAGAGCGCATTTCCTACCAGTGCAGCATCAATGAAGGCATCCGGTTCTTCCGGCAATGAGCCATGAGTGCAGGGCGTGTACGCCCTGTGCAAAGGCCCTAGCGATAGCGGTCGCGGTTGCAGCTCAGTTCGAAGACCAGTTCGTGACGCGATGAAGTAAAGGACAAAGGCCGCTCCTGATTTTGGTCGGCATGGACGCGGCCGGTCTTTCGCCACTGTTCCATTTCTTCGGCCACGGTTTGTCGTATGGCGTTGCGTAACGCAATGCGGAACAGGATGACGATAACGATGCCGCAGCCGATCCCCGTGATTTCCAGCCAATCGAGCATGATTCCTCCTGTGTGCCAGGTTGAGACTAAGTGAGCCGCCACGCATAGGTAGGTGTGACTGGAGAAAGAGTTCCTCGACGCATTGAGCACCTGTATCAGGCGCGGTGCGTAAGCTCGATGCGTGCAGGCATGGCGAGCGAAATGTGCGACATGGCTCGGAACGCTGAAGCTCCTGCTGCCAGATCCTGATCCGTCGCTACCCTGCATGATCCATCCAGTTCGCCAGCCAGTTGCGCAAGAGGGGTTGCGCTGACGTCCTCAGTGAACTCCATTTTCAGGATGGAACGGATTCCTGAGAATGCGTAAGCTCTTGTCGCCTGGTAAAACCGGGACATCTCGTTCATGAATCGGGGCAATTCACCCGGTGGCACCTTGCACTCACCCAAGTTTGAATCAAACACGGTCAGTGAATGCCTATCCCCTTGCGAAAATACGCTGAGGTTGTGGCCGGCTTCTTCTCCGCTCTGATTGGTGAGACTAATGCCAAGATCGTAATAACCGGGCGATCTTTTCAGTAGCTGTTCTGCACGTAGATACGCTGCTGACCCCGTGAAAAATTCATTGCTGATGCATCTCGCCTGACTTGAGTAGACGCTTGAGAGATTTGATACCGCCGTATCGAACTGGGCTTCGAGCCCCAGCTCCAGCAGCCTCTTTAGCGACGGCGCTGCACCGGAGTGGTGATGAACATTTTCCTGGGCGTACAGTCGTTGTGCGATGGTGGCATGTGCCGTACCACGCTCCGACATCAGCAGGGACATGCGTACCGAGGTGACCTGAGACGAATTTTGTAGCCACCGGCTAAGTGAGTTCTTTATGCTAACGCCAAGGAGAACTCAATGAAGAAGCGATTTACGGACGAACAGATCATCAGCATCTTGCGAGAAGCAGAGAGCAAGGAGATTGCGACGGTAGATCTGTGCAAGCGTCATAACATTACAGAGCAGACCTTTTACCGCTGGAGAAACAAGTTTGGCGGTATGGATGTCTCGGATGCCCGGCGGCTCAGAGAGCTTGAATCCGAGAACGACAAGCTCAAACGCATGGTGGCGGAGCAGCTGCTGGTGATTGATGGCTTGAAGGAGTTAAGCCGAAAAAAATGATGACCTCCGCGGGCCGGCGCGAAGCGCTGGAAGTCCTTACTCGTCGGGGGCTGTCGCAACGCAAGGCATGTCGTTATCTGGATCTGAGCCGGCGGGTAGCAGGTTATCAGTTGCTACAACCTGAAAAGGATCGGAGTCTGACGCAGCAGCTGATCGCGGCATCGCAAGAGGTCCCTCGATTCGGCTATCGGCGTATGTCTGCCTGGCTGGCCTTGGGCGAGTCCCGAGTACGACGGCTCTGGAGCGCGCTCAAACTGGGTATTCCACGAAAGCGGCCTCGCAGGCGTCGATGCGGCAACGACATTCGGCTACCTGGAGCAACCAAGCCCAATTCGGTCTGGAGCTACGACTTTGTTCATGACCAGATGGTGGATGGACGCTCATTGAAGATGCTGTGCGTGATCGATGAATACACCCGGGAATGCCTGGCCATCGAAGTTGCTGCCAGTTTGCGCTCCCAGGACGTCATTCTGACGCTCTCGCGATTGATGCGGTTACATGGAAAGCCGGCCTACGTTCGGTCGGACAACGGCGCCGAGTTCACAGCGGCCAAGGTCATGCGCTGGCTGCGGGATGCCTCCGTTGGTCCCGCCTTCATTGCGACAGGCAGTCCATGGCAGAACGGATTCGTGGAAAGCTTCAATGGCAAGCTGCGTGACGAACTGCTTAACCGGGAGTGGTTCCGCAGTCGGGCAGAGGCAAAAGTGCTGATTGAAAGATGGCGTCAGTTCTACAACGAGCGCAGGCCGCATAGCGCACATCAGTACCAACCTCCAGCTACGGTCCGTCGAGCCTGGCTGGAATCGAATATGATCGACAACCGACTCACTGCCTGACTGGCTACAAATTACCGACGCAGGTCAGAGGCTTTTGCCGAAGGTTTCGCCTGATGCAGACGAAGCCAGACGGAGCCCATACCTCGGCAGATTCCTTTCTGGCTTTCAAGATGGTCGGCACCGAAGTGCCTTTGCTGGGCCAGTGCCTTTTGCATGCGTGCTTTGACGTACTTGCGCAGCGCAGGCTGCAGTTCGTCCCATTGTGGATGATCGATATCGGCGCACTCATTGACAGAACCGGACGCAGCTTCCTGATGCCGGAAGAGGCGACTGAATTTGGCCAGCGTGGATTCGCGGCGGCGAGGCGGTCCGCCGACCTGGCTGGAGTCGCCAAGCGCAGCAGCAGGACTGCCGCAAGGTAATTGACCGGCGTTTTCTGCGCCGCAATCCTCTGTTTCCGGCGCCGTACTCCATGGGAGAGATGCATTGAGGTGGGCGGAAGGATTTGAGCACGGAAACATATTTCTAAATGAAAACCGACGTGGGCAGTTGGAGTGATGAAGATTCAATGTCCTGATGGGTGCTGGAACGAGTAGATAAGTTCGCCGAGCGCATCTGAAACAACGCGAATAATTTATCCATTCTTGATTTTCCCGATTTGTCTATTTTTAGGCGATTTTCGGATTGGTCTGCGCTTGTCTGTGCACCCAACAAGGGCTGGGCATTGATCCATCGTTTGGGGGCTTTACTTCGGATCACCGGCACAGGCCCGACTCTGCGAGTCAGTCAACACCTGTCGCCGATCATCGGAATTTTTTTCCGGTCTTTCGCTTGCAATCCGCTAGTACGTTTGGAACCTGATGCCGGGTAGCGGGCGGTGCCCTCGCAGGGCAGAGCACCCGAACACTTGAGCGGCACGGAAGGGCAGGTGCAATGGAACCAGGCGCGTCCGCGCACCACTCATGAGCTCCATTGCCCATCAGGAGCCTGCGGATGAGGATTGCCAGCCATTCGATCAGCACCATGGTCCCCACGGAGACTGAACTCAATGCTCAGGAGGCAGCGGCCTCATCGAGCGGGGGACCATCGGCTGTACTCGGTGCCACCAAGACGGGGTCGGCCAGCATGCGTCACAGCCGTCCAGTTTGGCTCCAGTCTACGGAGTTCGCCGACGACATGGCGCTGTCAGCGCACTCGGGCCCGCGCACAGCTGAAGCTGCGCCTCAGGGTGGCGATGATTTTTCATCCGCGCTGGAACAGTACCTGGCGGTGCGCTGGAGGCACGATCGCACTGCCGCACTCGACCATATCGGCTCGGCCAGCTACGCGCGTCAACGCCGCGAGCAATTGCAAGGCATCCACGATAGCGGTTATCTGGCCCGTCAATATGGCCTCCTCACGGCCAGGAAAGAATACGCACTGAGCGGGCCCGCACTGGAGCAACGCCATGTGCCCGGCCTTACGGTGGAACATCAAGAAAGTGCTGAATATCAGCGGGATGCGCCCTCCGAGAGAACCAGGACGCAATGCCTGGACATCTACCGCATCCTGGGGCGCAGCCATCCTTCCAAGTGCGTCCTTTTCGCCAATTCGCAGACCAACGCGGCCCGCATCCTTGCCCAGCTCAAAATGCGCAATTCGGCTTCCCGCCTGGTCCCCGGGCGCAAGGAGCCAGGCCGGATCCTGCCCTTGAAGTCGGGCCTGGTGGCCATCGAATTGGCCAGCGAGGCACTGGCACCCGAGGCGCAAAAATTGGTGCGACGCCTGGGCTGCCAACCGTCGCATTTCCATGTCGACAAGCTCCACTGGCAGTCTACCCATCCGGCATCTGACAATACGGTACGGCCGCGCAAAACGCTGCAGCAACTCTTTGATGAGGAACGCATCGACAATCACGCGCACTTGCAGTCGGCCTGGGGCGAAGACATGGCACGCACGATAGCATCACTGCGGCAGCTGCCACCTGGTCATGCCATGCAGACGGTAGCCAACAGCACCGCATCCTTGCTGGCAGCATTGCAGCAGACCCTGCAGAGCAAGCTGGACAGCCCCGGATTGCGACACGATCCCCTCATCGCCAATGCTCTCGACAGCCTCCTCAGGACTGCGCAGGCAATGACCACGGTGACCAACGACTCCACGCTGTTCTTCTCGGCACAGGAGGCGATCATTGAGGAAATGCATCTTCTGCTGGCGTCCGTCCAGCCCTACGGCGAGACCGATTTCAAGAAGGCAACGGCAGCATTGCTAGAGCGCCGATGTGGACCGGTGCTGGGTCAGCTGCAGATCGCTCCACCGGAAACTTTCCTGCTCTCCAGCGGCATGGATGCCATTTCCACAGGCGTGGAAATGGCGCGCAAGCTGACCGGCACGAAGCGCACACAGGCATTGGCCCAACAGGATCCCTTGCCGGACTACTTTGAGACGGTCAAGCTGCACTCGAAGGGACATTGGTACGACCAGGACCGCATCCGCATGGCACCACTTCATCCGAGCTGGCCCCAGCGCCACGGCGAACAGGACAAGCAGAACGATTGGAGCACCGACAAGCTGGTCAGTCAGACCATCGCCTGGGTCAAGAACGGGAAGATGAGTAAAAGCGATCCCGGTGTACTGGTGCTTGATGCGACGCTGGAGCAACGTGCTGCCGATGGCAAATCCGATCTCGCCGATGTCATCGAGAAGCTGCAGCCGTTGATCGACAGTGGTCAGCTCAAGATCGTACTCTGCAAGAGCTATCAGAAATACACCTCACTGGGCAGTGGCAAGATCATGGCGGGGGCAGTGACCGTCATCGGACGTGACGATGCCAAGACCCGCCTGGCCAACTGCAAGCTGCGCGAGGCAGAGCAGGATCTTGGCTGGATCAACAATGACGAGAGCCAGTTGCTGGTGCACATGCTCGGCCACGCGCAGGACGATGAACTCAAGCTCATCGACGAAGCCACCAGAAATGCCGCCTTTGTCGATGCCTTCTGTCTTCGAAAGACGCACCAGATCGATGCCGGGATGATCTTGCGGGAAGAGGATCTGCCTTTCCTTCTCCTGAATACCTTAAATGCTCGTCGGGCCATGCAGATCCTTGCGCGCCAGGTGGAGCTACGGACCAGTTTCGGCTTCCTGGGGACGTCGATGCTGGATGTCGGGAGAGAATTGCTGCGCTTGACCGTGGGCCGCGAGAGCAGGGAAGAGCTGGTTGAGAAACACTATGCGCTGGGTTGGATGCTGGAAGGTGGACTGTCCGTCAATGATGTTCCCCAACTGCACCACAAGATCATGGAGGTCGCCAAGGATGCTTTTCGTACCATGCTGGAGGAGGGCGACGTGATGCACTGGGGCCCTACGGCGATACAGATCATCAACAAGCGTTTCGACACGCGTGGTATCCCTGCGCCCTTGACGCTGCAGCGCTGCGAGGCCGTGATGGACGAGCTCATCGTCAGTGCGACGCAGACTTCCAAGTATGCCGCGGATAGGGTGGCCGGCCAGAAGCAGTGGCTCAGGGAGGAACTCGACAGCCTGCTGGAGGAGTCCGAATACCTGTCCGACGCGCTGATTACCGATCAGATTGGTATTGTCTGCAGCGCCTTCGCCCCACGCTTGAGTGATGCGGCACGCCATGGTACGGATGTGGCGGCGATGCGCGCGGAGATTCAGCGAACCGGTATGGCCGCCGGCACAGGCGAGGGCGAGAACCTGTCGGCTGCGATGGAACGAGCCCGCTATGCGCCGCATGCCATTGCCTCGCTGCTGACCGGAAGTGCGTTGGCATTTGCACCGGGGGCGATGCCAGAAGAAGATCTGTCTCGTTGGGAGTCACTTTTCGCGATGTGCCTGGACTCAGGCTTGCCCGGAGTGAGTGCCGAGACCCGCGCGCATATCCTTTCGGACTGGGCCTTGCTGCATGAACGCAATCTGCAATCCGAGGACCCAGCCCTACAGCGTGCTGCAGCA
The DNA here is from genome assembly GCF_057961335.1 of Herbaspirillum sp. Her4. Taxonomy (NCBI): domain Bacteria; kingdom Pseudomonadati; phylum Pseudomonadota; class Betaproteobacteria; order Burkholderiales; family Oxalobacteraceae; genus Herbaspirillum; species Herbaspirillum sp. Her4. The sequence continues at coordinate 3,865,104 of NZ_CM176330.1, forward strand.
GAAGAGATGCTGCGTCACCTGCGTCTGGGCTCCTATCGCGACATCGGAGCCAGGATCTTCGCCGCCATCAACGAGAACATCTTTGCCGCGCTTGCGCCTTCGGTTCAGCAACGCCTGAGTGAAGCCTTGTGCGCCGGGCTGGATGTGGATGCCCGCCTGGCCTTCATAGAGAAGCTGGCACAACGCAAGCAGACCAACAAACTGGCGGCGTGCGTGAAAGGTTTTGCTACCGCGTTGGCCCGCGAGCCCAACGCGGTAGCTGCCTTGCAGATGCCCGATAATCTGCTGGAGGGCAGGATCGCGCCGCATGAGCAAATGCGCCCACTCACGGAGGAGAAGCGTGGAGAGCTACTGCAGGCGCTACAGTCCTATCAAGGGCCGCAGGTGGACGTAACGCTATGAGCAAATGTCTCGGCCAGTGTTTTCAGCGCAAAGGAGCCAAGGTCTCCTGGACGATGGCTATTTTCTCTTGGGGCGTGCGTCTTCTGCGACGCTCCGGCTCGGTCAGAATCTCGATGTGGTCCACGGTTTGCCTAGTCGTAAAACTGGTCATAAGACTATCCTCTATTTTAAGAGAGTCTTCGTGTCCTGAGATTCAAGGGGCTATTCCATTCTAGTGCCTACACAACTGAGTTCCTCACGGGCCTTGTTCGAAACCCCAAAACCTGTTCGCGGTCTGTTCATAGTGTTCGAAAACCAAGACGCTGGAGCTAACTTCTCGTGCCGCCTTGAGTAGTGTGTCCTTCAAGCTATGAAGGGTGCGCAACACCAAGGGGATGCAGTTTGGCGGATTGATCGACCTTGGTAACAAGGCACTTTCTCTTCATTTGCAACAGAAAAAGGCAAATTCGTTTCAGGTAATAAGGCACTTTTACTTCAACGAACGAATGGCGGCTTTTCTCGTGGGCTTCGAGGTGGGAAATAACTATTTTACATAATACAAATTATACGAATAAATACCCCTCGAATAAATAAGAATTATAGCTATTCTCATTTGATACAATTCAAAGACACTTTGTTACATGAGGCAACAATATGCGTACTTTGAATCTCATCCAGGACCTAGGTGAACCCCAAGATGTCCATCTCAACCGAGCCTGGCATCAAGCCCGGCAGCGCAGCCTGCAACGCACCCTGCAAGCGCTGTTCCGCGAAAAGCTGCTGCAGCGGGAACACCTGATCTTCGATGGGCACTACGCCTGGCTGCCTTTGTGGAAAGCACAAAGCATGCTGCGCATCGAGGGCCTGCACCTGGGTGTGGCGGACAACTGCCAGCTCCACGGTTCCATTGCACACTACAGTGTCGGAAACCCGGTCCCGCAAGCCTTGCTGAGCTCGTCCATGTTGTTGGCAAAGGTGGCTCGGGCGCATGAGGACATTTCCGAAGCCAGCCTGCAACGGCTGATCATGGAGCTCTCCAACAGCGCAGAAAATGACGCCGTTTGCCTGAATTACCGCCAACACTGGGGACTTCGATTGCGTGCCGAGTTCGGGCATCAGCAGACCAATTTTGTCGCCGCATTATTCCGTTCAGCGCACCCCAACCCGAGCCTGCTGCTGGAACAATGGGGCACGCTGGGCCATCCCTGGCACCCCAACTACAAGACCAAACTCGGCCTGAGCAGCGCCGAGGTCATGGCGCTCTCGCCCGAATTTGAAGCCACGATCACGCTCTCCCTGGCAGCAATGCACGTCGATGTCGCCTGCATCACCGGCGGCCAGGACCACGCCGAATACCGGCAATGGTTCGCTACCCACTACCCGCAAGCCTGGGAAACGTGGACAACAGCCTTGCAGCACCGAGGTGAAGACGTTTCACACTGGCTCCCCCTGCCCTTGCATCCCTACCAGCTGGATCGCGCCATCCCCGAACGCTTCGCTCAGGCATTGGAAAAGCGCCAGCTCCTGCTGCTGCCCGAAGCGAGCCTGCCAGCCCGGCCGACCATGTCCTTCCGCACCGTGGTCCCTGAAGGCTCGCCGACACAGCCGCACATGAAATTGCCCGTATCGCTGCGCCTGACCAGCGTCGAGCGTACCGTCTCGCCCAAGTCTGCCGTGATGGGCCCGCGCCTGACCAGGCTGCTGCGCGACATCATCGCCAGGGAAGACGGTTTCGGCGGACGGCTGGCCATCCTCGGTGAAGAAGTCGGCCTGTATTACCGCGCCCCGCAGGGCAATGACGATGTCTCCCGCCACCTGGCCGTGCTCTACCGCAGCAACCCCATGACGCAACGCTGCAAGGAGCGCATGCCGGTACCGGTGGGTACCTTGTTTGCAGATTCCCCTCTGAGCGGGCGTCCGCTGGTCTGCGATCTGGTCAGCGCAGCGTGGGGAGACGACGCCGATGCTGCCGAACACTTCTTTGCTGCCTATCTGGACGTCGCTTTGCCGGCAGTGCTGGGAGCTTATCTGCGCTATGGCATCGCCTTTGAAGCCCATCAGCAGAACAGCTTCGTGATGGTGGATGCCCAACTTCGGCCCGTGCAGATGCTGTTGCGCGATTTTGGGGACCTGCGCATCCATGCCCCCGCCTTGCGCCACAGCAGACTGGCGCTGGAAACTTACAGCAGCAAGCACACCCTGTTCGAAGACAACGATTCCGTGCGCGACAAATTTCTGCACGCCTTCATGCTGTGCCACATCATCGAACTTGCCTTGCTGCTCTCACGCGCCTATCAGAAGCCGGAAGCAGCATTCATGGCGGTACTGCGCGAGCGTCTCGAAGCCTGCTTCGCGGAACTCAAGCCAAACACCGAACCGCAGCGTTGGCAAACCGAGTATCGGGCACTGCTGCAGGATGACTGGCCGGCCAAGTCCTTCGTCCGCATGCGCCTGAGCGACACCTCCGAGGACGTCGTCCTGCGCATGCCCAATCCCCTGCTGGGCGCAGCATGAGCGTGTTGATGGGCCGCAGTCCGGCTGTGGCGTTGCGCTATCTGATGGCCATCCAGCTGCTCTCGATGGGCGCGATGGAAATGAGCGGCCCCTTCTGGCCTCTGCATTTGCGGGAGCTGGCTCCCATGTCGGCTGCCACGCTGGCCTGGGTCAGCATGGCGGTCTATGCCGGCCCCTTGTTGATGACCATGCTCACTGCCCCCTGGTGGGGCCGCCTGGGCGACCAGACCGGCCACAAGCCGATGGTGGTGCGGGCCTTGCTGGCGCTGGCGGTCAGCCAGCTGATGGCGGCCTGGACCGACAGCGTCACCGTAGTACTGCTGGCACGCCTGATCCAGGGCGCGCTGGGCGGCTTCATCGCTACGGCGCAAGCCTATGGTGCGGGTCTGGCCACCCCGGCGCAGTGCAGCTCACTCATGGCACGATTGCAAGTAGCCACCGCCATGGGCTCAGCCCTGGGCCCATGGCTGGGCGGCATCCTGTTTGACCTCTGGGGGTTCTGGATCGTCAACCTGACGACCGCGCTGGTCTGCGTGCTGTGCGCGCTGCTGGCTGCGGTGGCCCTGCCCTTCGTCAAGCCAGCCGCGCCGACTGATCGACAGCGCGCATCATCAAAGCCGGTTGCTCCAACGGCGGCAGAACGCCCTGCACTGCACGCGTTTCAAGGCTTGTTGCTGGGCATCTTGCTGGTGCAGGCGGGCAAGATCATGCCGCAGGCTTTCTTTGCGGTGTATGCCGATCAGGTCCTGCATGCCAATGCCAGCTTCACCGGCCTTTGCTATGGCGCTACCGCACTGGGCCTGTGCATTGCGGCTCCGCTCTGGGCACGCGCCTTCGCTGCACTGGCACCGGAGCAAGTCCTGCAGCGGGTCAAGTGGATCACGCTGGCCTGCGCTGCCACGCTGGCCTTGCAGTCCATGAGTCATGTGCCGGCATGGTTTGTCGCGGCACGCTTGCTGTGGGGCGTGTTCCTCGGCGCATTGCTGCCGGTGTTCTACACCCTGCTGTCACGCCAGGCCGATGGCCACCGCCAAGGCTGGGTGCTCGGCGCCGGCAACAGCGCGGCCAAGGCCGGTGCCCTGCTCGGAACAGCTGCCGGTGCCTCGGCCATGGGCTGGCTGCCGATCAGTGAAGTGTTCTGGCCCAACGCTGCCGTCTATCTGATCGTGGCCGCCGCCCTGCATGGTTTGCAGCGACGTTCCGACACCCGCGAGGCCGCCAGCTGAAACACCTCCCTTGCCGTCACAAGCTTTCCCTCCGCCAGCCTTCCGCCAGCCTCTGCAACAGAAGTTCGTCCATTCACAACGTAAAACAATATTGCTATGAACACCAAACTGTGTACCCTCAGTGCCCTGCTGGCCCTGGTCTTCGACAGCTACGCGCAACAAGTCCAAACCAATGCGCTGCCGGAAGTGACCGTCAAGGCGACCGCAGATGACAACAGCGGCTACCGGCCCAAGAACTCCTCGGCGGCCACCAAGATCGACGTACCGCTGCGCGACGTGCCGCAAACCGTCAACACCGTCACCAAGCAGGTCATGCGCGATCAGAATGCCCTGTCGCTGCAGGATGCCCTGCAGAACGTGGCCGGTCTCAGTTTCAGTCTGGGCGACGCCCAGCGCGACCAGGTCATCATCCGCGGCTTCAGCGCCATCACCGATCAGTTCATCGATGGCGTGCGCGATGATGCGCTGTATTTCCGCGACCTCTCCAATGTGGAACGCGTGGAAGTGCTCAAGGGTCCGGCCTCCGTGCTGTACGGACGCGGCTCGGCGGGCGGCATCGTCAATCGTGTGACCAAGAAACCGAGCGACGATCCGGTCAGCGAGATCGGGCTCACCGTCGGCAGCGAAGGACAGAAGCGCACCGAATTCGACGTAGGCCGCAACAGCGCCGACGGCACGCTGCTGTTTCGCCTGACCGGCGCGGTGGAAGACTCCAGCAGTTTCCGCAACCAGTATTTCCTGGAACGCCAGGCACTCTCCCCTTCCCTGACCTACAAGCCGGATGCGCAGACCAGTTTCACGGCGCAATTCAATTATCTGCACGACAGGCGACTGGCCGACCAGGGCATCCCCAGTTACCGGGGCCGTCCCGCCGATGTGCCCATTGCCACCTATTACGGTGCGGCCAACGGGCGCGACAGGGCCTTCGTGCAATCCGAGGTGAAGGACGCCACCTTTACCCTCGACCACAAGTTCAGCGAACGCCTGGCCTGGCGCTCGGTGCTGCGCACCTACGATTTCGATCTCGACCGCAACTACACTACCATCAGCCGGGTCACCCAGACCGCCAATCCGACGGTGACGATCGCCCAGGCCCATCGCCAGCGTGCCGAGCGTGGCTTGTTCTGGCAAAACGAACTGACCCAGAAACTGCAACTGGCGGGCATGCACCACGAGCTGTTGTATGGCGTGGAATACAGCTGGCAAAACAAGACTGACTGGCAGGTCACGCGCAACAATGCGGCGACCTATTCCCTGTTCAATCCGGTGCTGGCCAACTTGTCGCCCATTGCGGCCAACGCCGTGCCGAACATCAATGCGGAGACCCGGATCAATACGCTGGCCACCTATGTCCAGGACCTGATCAGCCTGACGCCGCAATGGAAACTGCTGGCCGGTCTGCGCTATGAGCGCCTGTCCCAGGACCGCGATGACAAGGTCGCCAGATCCAGCCTCAATCGCGTCGACACCCCGCTGTCGCCCCGTGTGGGCTTGGTCTATCAGCCCGATGAGCGCACCTCGCTGTATGCCGGCTACAGCCGTTCCTTCCAGCCGCTGGCGGACTCCTTCGTCTTCTACGGCAACAGCGCCCAGCTGGAACCGACCAAGACCGAGAGCAAGGAGGTCGGCATCAAGTACGAGCTCAACGACAAGACCAGCCTGACGGCCGCGCTGTTCGAGATGACGCAGAACAACATCCAGGTTGCCGACCCGAACCGGCCGGGCTTTGCCATCAACGTCGGTCAACAGCGCACGCGCGGTGTGGAATTGTCCGCCAGCGGCGAGCTTGCACCGCACTGGAATCTCATCGCCGGCTATGCCTACATGAATGGGCTCATCGTTCAATCCAGCGGGCTGACCTCCGCTGGCACGCCCTTCCAGGGTAACGTGTCGTCCCTTACGCCGCGTCACACCTTCAACCTGTGGCTCAAGCGCGATCTGCCTGATGGCTACTGGGTGGCGGCGGGCGCGCGGGCCGAATCGGCGCGTTTCGCTTCCTCTGACAACCTGACGGTATTGCCCGGCTATGCAGTCATCAATCTTGGCGCAGGTTATGTAGCCGAGAAGTTTGACGTCACGCTGTCACTGAAGAATCTGCTGGATCGCCGCTACTTCATCTCCGCCCACAGTGCCGCCAACGATTACAACATGCCCGGCGAGCCGCGCAGCCTGCTGGTGAGTACGCGTTACCGGTTCTGATGGCGGAGCGGCCGCGTACCGGCTTTGCGCCGCATCGGATCCTGTCCCCTTGCAGACAAGAGCCGATGCGGAGGCGAGCAAGTCGCGGCCGGCCTGGCCCGGATCTCCAGGACTACCGATGATTCGAGAAGTCTGCCTCGGTACGGGATATATTCCCTCGGCCATCATGAAATGGATTCAACCCTCAGCCTTAGCGGGGTGGCTTGAATTGGCCGGCCATCTGATGCTGTCGTTATGCTGTAGCGAGGCGCAATGCACTGGCTGGATCCGGCGCAGCTGCCGCCAAGGAAGTCAGCCGGGACGACCATTGTTGATGCGGTGGAGCGCCAGATTCATCATGGTCTCGCGGAGGAACTCCACCACTCGTCGCGCACTCGGCGACAAGGGCCACTCCGCCCGATGGATCAGCCACAGGTTATCGACCACCTGGGTGCCATTCTGGATGACCTGCAACTGATCCTGTCGAGCGAACGCCTGACGCGCAAAGCGCGGGATCACCGTGAAGCCCAACCCGCGGCTCACTGGTTCCAGGATCAGGCCAATCTGGTTGCTGAAGCCATGGCAGGGCAGCTGCCGCACCCCAGGTGCGTCCGGGAAGCGACGGCTGAGCAGACGCGTGGCCATGGCCTGCCCGTCCGGATGATCGATGAAACCCAGTCGTGCAAGATCATCCCACTGATCTGCATGACGGCCGGCGGGTACCACCAGTTCGAGCGGCTCTTCTGCGAAGTGCGTCACACTCAGACGCGCATCATCGGGCCGCAGCGCCAACACCCCAAGTTCATAGCGGTTCTCCAGTACCTCACGCAATACTTCGGTATCGGGAGCAAAGCGGTGGCGCACTGACAGCCCCTGCCAGCGCTGCTGCAAATCCATCAGTAGCGGATACAGGCATAGTCCGATGCTGCCCGGGGTGATGAGAGAAACCTCCCCCGGCGTATGGTCCGCCTCTACCAGACGCTGACGCAAACGGCGCTCGGCATGATCAGCCTCACGGCAGTATTCCAGCAACAGCAGGCCGGCTGGCGTGAACTCGAGGCGGCGCGGGCTGCGAATCAGCAAGGGCCCCAGCTCAAGTTCCAACTGACGCACGTGCTGACTCACGGCCGCCTGCGTGAGGCCCAGACGATCGGCACTACGGGTGAAGCTGCCCTCCTCGCCCAGTGTGGCAAAGGTTCGCAGCCATTGCGGATTTAGCATAAGCAAAATTTATGGCACTGATAATTTGCACGTCATTTTAATGATTCGGGGCAGGTCCTACACTACGACCCTCTGGTCCGTCGCAAATCTCCCGCTGCGCCCTCAGTCTGGAAAGGAAATCTCGTGCCCCGCTATCCCCGGAATTTTTCTCACATCGGCCTCTCAGTCACGGATCTGGATGCTGCCGTCAAGTTCTATACCGAAGTGCTGGGATGGTACCTCATCATGCCGCCCACCACGATCAGCGAAAATGACAGCGCCATCGGCGTGATGTGTACCGATGTCTTCGGCGTCGGCTGGGGCTCTTTCCGTATCGCCCATCTCTCCACGGGTGACCGTGTCGGCGTGGAAATCTTCGAGTTCCGCAACGCTGAACGCCCGGCTGACAACTTCCAGTACTGGAAAAGCGGCGTTTTCCATTTCTGTGTGCAGGACCCGGATGTCGAAGGGCTGGCCGCCCGGATCGTGGCAGCCGGAGGCAAGCAGCGCATGCCCGTCAGGTATTACTTTCCCGGCGAAAAACCCTATCGCATGGTCTACATGGAAGACCCTTTCGGCAATATTCTGGAGATCTACAGTCACAGCTACGAGCTGACCTATTCGGCGGGGGCTTATGCCTGAGATCGCCTTGCCGCCACTGCCACCGGACCACCTCGCGTGGGGTTGGTATGCAGGTTTTGACACGCGGGCCTTGCGCCCCGAGCGGCAGCCGCTGCCGCAGGTCGGGACGGGCCAGGTGCTGGTGCGCAATCGCGTCGTCGGTCTCAACCCGGTTGACTGGAAAGTACTGGGCCGCATGGGCGCATCCTGGGCCCCCGGACATGTGCCCGGGGTGGACGGTGCGGGAGAAGTCATGCGCTTGGGTCCGGACGTACCGTACAACTGGCTGGGCAGCCGTGTGGCCTATCACCAGGACCTGCGCCGTGGTGGCAGCTTTGCCGAGTACACCGTGGTCGATGCGCGTGCGCTCATGCGTATTCCGCATGCAATGAGCTTTGCTGATGCAGCAGCCTTTCCCTGCCCTGCATTGACGGCTTGGATGGCGCTGCAGAAGCTGCCTGCGCCTGCGGGCCGGAGGTTGCTCATCAGCGGAGCCGGCGGATCGGTTGGCCACTATCTGGTGCAGCTGGCGTGCCGTCAAGGCTGGCAGGTAACCGCCATGGCCCATGCGCGTCATTGGCCGCGCCTGCATGCGCTGGGAGCGATCAACTGCCTCGATGGCCCCCTGTCGCCGACTCATGGTGCATTGATCAATGACCTGCACGTCACGGCCATCATCGATTGCATCGGTGCACAGCATGCCGCCCTGCTCGCCTCCGCCCTGGATGCCAATGGCCATCTGGTCTGCATACAGGGTCGCCTTGAACACTGGCCTTGCGCGCCATTCGGCCGCGCGCTGTCGCTACATGAAGTGGCGCTGGGTGCCTTGCACGTGCATGGCAGCGATGCCGACTGGAATACGCTCACCGGCGCTGGCCAGCAGATGTTGCAGGATCTCGCCCGGAGGGACTTGCAAGCCGAGCAGCATCTGCTGCATGACTTCGATCAGCTGCCTAAATCGCTCGAAGGACTCAAGCAGCGCAATTTCACCGGCAAGTCGCTGGTCCACGTCAGTTCATGAACGCCGCTACGGCCTTACGGGGAAACGCCGCCCGGATGCGCTGGATTACGTGGCTGGTCACCGGCGCCCTGTTCATGGAGATCCTCGACGGTGCCATCACGACGCCGGCCATCCCCGCCATGGCGCGCGACTTCGGTGTCACGCCACTGGCCCTCAATGTAGGCATCAGTGCCTATCTGCTGGCCGTGGGCATCTTCATCCCTGCCAGCAGCTGGATCGCCGATCGCTTCGGCTCGCGCCGGGTCTTCATGTCGGCTATCGCCCTCTTTACGCTCAGCTCAGTGCTTTGCGCACTGGTGCAGCATCTGGAAGCCTTCGTTGCGATCCGCATCATCCAGGGCATCAGCGGCGCCCTGATGGTCCCGGTCGGGCGATTGGTGATACTGCGCCAGACCCCGCGCGAAAATCTCATGGCTGCGATGTCCGCACTGATCTGGCCGGCGCTGGTGGCCCCGGTGCTCGGTCCACCATTGGGCGGCTTCATCAGCCAGCATCTGGGCTGGCAATGGATTTTCCTGATCAACGCCCCCCTCGGTCTGCTGGCGTGGGTGGTGGCGTGGCGCATCCTTCCCGACGTCCGTGGCGAACAGATCACTCGCTTCGACTGGACCGGCTTCCTGCTCTGTGGCGGCAGCATCTCGCTGTTGCTGATCGCACTGGAGAAGTTGGAGGCCAATATCGACGCAACAAGCCTATGGTCCGGCCTGGCCGGAGTGATTCTGGGCGGACTGTCATGTCGGCATTTCTTGCGCAGCAGCGCGCCGATGCTGGACCTGGCAGCACTGCGCATTCCTACTTTCCGCTTTGCCATGTTCAGCGGCACACTGGCCCGCATGGCCATCGGTGCTGCGCCTTTTCTGCTCACGCTGATGTTCCAGCTCGGCTTCGGTGCTGATCCAGGTACGGCCGGCCTGCTGGTACTGGCACTGTTCGCCGGCAACCTTCTGATGAAGAGCATGACCACCCGCGTGTTGCGCGAGTTCGGCTACCGCCAGGTCCTGTTGTTCAATGGCGCGCTCTGTGCACTTGCCTTGCTGGGCTGCGCCCAATTGCAGCCACACGACTCACCGATCCTGATGGTGCCACTGCTGATCGTTGCCGGAATGACGCGCTCGATGCAGTTCACCGCCCTCGGCACCATCGGTTTTGCCGATGTGCCCAAAGCCATGATGGGACATGCCAACGGACTGTCCAACACGATCAATCAGATTGGCATGGCAGCCGGCATCACCGTCGCTTCACTGAGCGTGCGCCTGGCGCACGGCGGGGTGAACCGTAACCTCGTTACTCCCACCCTGGAAGATTTTCAGACGGCCTTCATCGTACTGGCACTGATGGTGGTGGTGAGCCTGCTGGGCGTGCTGCGGCTACCTGCGCATGCAGGGCAGGAGTTCATTCAACGCGGCGGGCAGGGCTGAACCCCAAGTTGGCATTTTGTCGCGCGCAGGTTTCCATGATCATCTCGGGCGTTCTATCGCGCATGGATCATCTGATTCAACGCAGTCCACCCTGACAAGAGGCCTACCCATTAAATTCGGATCAACGTTGTTGCAATACACGCGCAACGATTGAAGCGCATCCGCCTGGTATTTCCTGGGGCTGCAAATCCAGGTAAAGGACATCGAATGTGTTTTAAATATAAATAATTCTTATTTAAAATATTTCAGTTCTAGCAGTCGCTTGCAGACTCCATCCACGGCTTGCACCTGCATCTGCCAGATACTCCGCGAAATCCCGCCAGCCGCCAGACTCGCCCCCTCCCTTCAAACCAGGAATCTTCGCCACCTGCATGTCAATGCGGGCGGTGGCGATTGCCTTTCCGCTTCACAGAGGACGCTTCGTGTCATACATAAAAAGTCGCAAACGCGCGCCAAACGATTTCCCTGTCTCACCGCTCTCTCGCGGCAGTGCTACCGTCATCACCGGACTGGCCATGACACTGTCGGTGTCCGTGACCCACGCCGCTGATACCGGCACCGGTGCTGACAGCAGCACCGCTCTGCCCGGTATCACCGTCGAGGCAAGCGGGACCAAGGTCCTGTCTTCGCCGAAGTACACTGCCCCTCTGGCCGAGACCACCCAGACCATCCAGGTACTCGACAAGGAAGTGCTGAAATCCGAGGGCGTGACCACCCTCACCGAGGCCATGCGCAACGTGCCAGGCGTCGGCACCTTCAACGCCGGCGAAGGCAACGGCGGCCCGAATGTCGGTGATGCGCTCTACATGCGCGGGCTGGATATTTCCAACAGCATCTACGTCGATGGCATTCGCGACCTCGGCTCAGTGACCCGCGACATGTTCAATATCGAACAGGTCGAGGTCACCAAGGGTGCGGCAGGTACCGACAATGGCCGTGGCTCGGCGGCTGGTTCCATCAATCTGGTGACCAAGCAACCCAAGCTGGCTGACAGCTTCGATGCTTCCGCAGGCGCGGGTAGCGGCAGCTACCGGCGCACTACCCTGGACTGGAACAAGAACCTGGATGAATTCAGAAGCGGTACGGCTTTCCGCCTGAACCTGGTTGGCGAGGATTCTGGTGTAGCCGGTCGTGATCAGGTCAGGAACCGCGGTTGGGGTGTCGCTCCCTCACTGGCCTTCGGCCTGCATACCGATACCCGGGTCTACCTGAACCTGCTGCACGTGGAAAAGAACAACCTGCCCGAAAGTGGACTGCCCACCATCGGTATGGCCGGCTTCTCCGGAACCGTCGCCGGACTGTCCTCTGCAAGCCAGGTCAACAGCAGCAATTACTACGGCAGCAGCGATTCGCACGACAACTCCATCGCTACCATGGCTACTGCACGTGTCGAGCACGATATCAACGGCTCCACCATGCTGCAGAACACCACGCGCTGGGGCAAGAACAGTGTCGACTACCTGGCCGTCACGGCCGGCGTTCCTACCACCAGCAACGGCACCATTACCCGTCTGGGTGCAGCCAAGCAACTTGACGACGAGATCATCTCCAACCAGACGAACCTGACGACGAAATTCACGACGTTCGGCATGGAACACAGCCTGAGTTCCGGCTTCGAAATCTCGCGGGAGAAGCAAACCAATTACGGCTTGAACAAGACCGGCACCCTGTCTTCCCTCAGCCTCTACGATCCGCAACTGACCTCCAGCGGCCTGACCATTACCCGCAACGGGCAGGACGCTGTGTGGCAGACCGATACCGCCGCGCTGTATGCGTTCGATACGCTCAAGATCAACCAACGCTGGCAGGTCAATGCGGGTCTGCGCCTGGATCACTACAAGACCACTTACAACGCCATCGCCACTACCGGCAACACGAATATCGAGGGCAGCGGCAACCTGTTCACCTACAAGCTGGGCGCACTCTACAAGCTGACCAGCAACGGCAACCTCTATGTCAACTACGCGCTATCGCAGTTGCCGCCGGGCAGCACCAGCAGCTTCGGTGCCTATTCGCTGTCGAGTTCAACCAGCAGCGCCAGCAATCCGAGTATGGAACCGCAGAAGTCCAAGACGTTGGAAGCGGGCACCAAGTGGGAATTCTTCAACCAGAATCTCCTTCTGACCGCGGCGCTGTTCAGGACCGATGTCTACAACGAAGTCTACGAGAATGACGATGGCACGTATTCCCAGATCGGCAAGAAACGCGTGCAGGGTGTCGAACTGTCCGCTACCGGCAAGATCACCCGCGACTGGGACGTGACTGCGGCCTATACGCATCAGAAGACCGATATCGTGGTCGGAGCGGCGACCGCACAGGATGGCTCGTCCACCCTGCCCTATGCCCCCGAGAACGCGTTGAGCCTGTGGAGCAGCTACCGCATGCCAATGGGACTGACCGTCGGCGGCGGCGCGCGCTATGTCGGCATCGTCAAGCGCCAGACCAAGCTGGCCACCACGCCGGACCACATTCCTGCGTACTGGGTGTATGACGCGATGGCAAGCTACAAGGTCAGCAAGAACTGGGATCTGCAATTCAACGTCTACAACCTCTTCGACAAGCACTACATCACCGCCATCAACTACCTGGGATATCGCTATACCCCGGGCCTGGAGCGCTCGGCGCGTGTGACCGTCAATTATCACTTCTGACGGAAGATGTCCCCGGGGCTGAAGGCCCCGGGATTTTTATGAGGTCTGGACGATGTTATTGCATATTCCCAACGTACTGAGCCGGGAGCAGGTCCGAGCGATGCGTGACGCCATTGATGCAGCCGACTGGATCGATGGTCGCGCCACGGTCGGCAGCCAGGGCGCTCAGGTCAAGCGCAACCATCAACTGCCTGAAGATTGCCCGGTGGCACGCGAACAGGGACAGCTCATCCTGCGCGCCTTGCAGCAGAATCCGATGTTCTTCCGGGCAGCGCTGCCGGCGCGCTACATGCCGCCTCTGTTCAACCGCTATGCCAGCAGCACCGGGGAAACCTACGGCCTGCATGTAGACGGCTCGCTGCGCGGGGTTCCCCATTCACCGATGTGGCTGCGCACCGATGTCTCCAGCACGTTGTTCGGGGTCTCCTCGTTTTCAGTGCAATAAGTGACGGTACGAAAAGCTAGCACTGGCGCGGAGGTGGTGTTGGTAGATCGTTGATTTCATTGACTTTCCTGTTCACTTTCAAATCTGCGATTCGTGGCGTCAAACCGTGGTCGGTTTCATCCATTGGTGCCAGTTATCGATGCATTTGGCCGCGAAGGCAGGATTTGGTCAGCATAGCGGTCAACCGGGAAGCGAAACACACCCCGCAAGTTGATGCTCTCCAGCCTGGTGGGCGCAATCTTCCCGATCAGTTCCGGTGGAATGACCTGGCGGCGGTTCGACCAGCGATCCAGGACCGCCTGCATCTGTGAGGTATTCCACGCCATCACGATGTTGGCCATCAGGCTCAACGCATCGGCCACAGCCTGCATTTCATCGACACGTTTGGCCTGCGCCGGGCTGATCCGGCCGGTATAAATGGCGCGCTTGAGGGCGTTAACAGCCTCGCCCCGATTGAGCACCCGGCGCAACTCGTTCCTGAAAGCGTCCTTGACAAAGTAGTCAGCCAAAAACGCCGTACGCAGCAACCGCCCCAATTGCACGCCAGCCTCATAGATTGGATCGCCCTGGGCGGCAGAACCGAACCGCGCAAGAGCTGCCACCGCACTGGCATGTCCGCTCATGACCGAGGCTGCCAGGTGCACCAGACTATCCCAATGCTTTTCGATCAAAGCGACGTCGACATTGGCTTCGCACACCGCAGCGATTTCTGTGGGCACTTTGGTGCCGCGTGGCACAAAGAGGTGGCGCTGTTTGAGTTCCTTCAACCGCGGGCAAAGATCAAAACCAAGCAAACGGGCATGTGACATGGCAAAGTCGGTGTAGCCATGGGTATCCACAGCAAGCTGGCTGGTCTCCAGCTTTTCTTGGCGGATGACACCTTCAATGGCCACGCCCGCCTGGCGCTCATTGAGCACAAAGGGCTGCGCATGGAAGATGCCCCACCGGTCTTTTACATGGGAGTAGATTCCAATGGAAGGTGTGTTGCGCCGAGGATCAAGCCGGGCTTGCCACACCCGTTTGGTGGTCTCCATGCTCATCATGTCAGAAGATGCCAAATCGGACCGCCCCCAGGTGGCGGCAATCGGGTGTCGCTGCATGAATTCCAGCACAGCCTGGCAGGCCTGGCTCAGACGCCGTTCGTCCCGCGCCCAGCGCATGGCCTGGCGAATGCTGGTGGCAGACAATTGCGGAATCATGCGCGCGCATTCGACCGCAGTCAGACTGGTGCCGTGGGCCATGATGCCGGCATAGACCATCAGCAGCTCGTCGGTAGAGCGCGGCTCACGTCCGAGCATGATCCAGCTAAAGCGCACCTGGGCGTCAACGGCCAGAATCACTTCCGGCAATTGAACCTCACCGATGCGGTGATCCAAAGCCGCGCGCAGCTTGGTCACTTCTGGGTCTTCGTCCTCTGCGGGCAATGGCGACAAATGGAGTTCATCATCCACGCGCAGTACGCCACTGCGGGCTGCAGCGGCCACCGCATCGACACCGGCAGTTACTCTGGCCAGCAAAGGCTTCAAGAAAGTGGCAGCCTTGCTGGGTAACGATAGACGGGCATAGTGTTTCTTGGACTCTGCCTGCCAACGCTCGTCCGTGAAGAACAAGCGCGCACGACCCCGAAAGCTCAGGCTGTGCTCAATCCAGACCGAGCCATTGCGCACCGCGCGGCGCAGGGCAAACAGGGTGGCCACCTCCAACGCCTGAAACGCCCGTTCCCGGTCTGGGCTGGAGATCGAAACCTGCCAGATCATTCCCAGACTTGGTGCCACCACTTCAACTGGCAGCTTTCTGGATCCTTTGAGATATAAAGCTTGCAGCTTGGCAAGGTACTCGATGGCAGGATGCTCGCCGGTGGCCTGCCAGGGCAGCTTTGCAATGGCGACGAGCAACGACCGCACGGGGCGAATTCCATCAATCAATCCCTCGCGGACCAGGGAGGCCCTGCTCGGTGGTTTGCGTTTCTGGGTTTCGGTGATCAAGGCTTCAAGACGGGCACGCAACTCAGCATCTGGCACCGCACCTTGCGCGCTCAAGGCAACAAGTTCGCCGAGCAGCGTTTTGTACATTGCGGCCCAATTGACGGTAGCGGGGACATCGGCGGCAGCCTGACGCCACAGATCGGCGATCCGGCGCTGCACCATAAGGATCAACTGGTCTGTGGTGGTGAACAGGCAATACCGAAGAAAGCATGCGACCTCCACGGTGCGCGCTGGCTCTTTGATCTTGGCTCCGGCTGAGGGCGGCCTGGAGACAAGTCGGCGCGCGTAGCGGCGCAAGATGAGATCGGGGATGTCTGCCAGGTGCTTATGAACGTCCAGCGTGTAAAGCAGGTCGATGCGCTCCAGTACCTCGCTGATTTGGCGGGTTGAGTGTTTCGCCGGTGCAGCCCATAGCCAACTCTGCTGGGTTTGTCCATCTGGGCGCAGCTCTGAAACTGAGGCTCGCCAGCGATCAAGTGTTGCTGGATCAACGCTGGCGGCGATGGCGGTGCCTGTTTCAACTTCAAGCTGGGCAAGTGCCGCCGCAATCAGTGTCCGAATTGCCCGCTCGTGCACGATCACCAGCTTGTTCTTGTACAGCCATTGACGCGCCCGCACGAGTAGCTGATCGCGGTCGGCGCAGCGCGCCACTTCGTCGCGCAGTTCACGTACCAGTGAGCGGCGCTGGTGCTCGCTCATCCACTGGAATCCAAGGACCGTGCAGGCTACTTGTTGGTGATCGAATAGCGTGCGCCCGCGTTCATACATGGCTCTCAGCGAGGCGACTTCTGGTGCTGCAATGCCAAGCTCGTTGCCAAGGTGGCGCCACAAGGCTACTGGAATTACCCGAAAGGCACCGAGCAAACGCCCACTCATGCGCAGGAAACCAATATGGAGCGCCAGACCAAGCTTGTGGGAATCACCTCGGCGTGCATTGATTGCGTCGCGCTCGGCACCATCGAAGGTGAAAAATGCCTTCATCTCGAAGTCGCTGATATCGCGGGGGAGCCCACGCATCCCCAAAAACGTTGTGTGCCAACCCTGCATCGTGAACCTCAAAAGTGGGAGGCCACCATACCCGTTTACAAAGCGAACAGGAAAGTCAATGAAATCAACGATCTACCCAGACCACCCCCGCGCCAGTGCTAGCTTTGCGTACCGTCACTTATTGCACTGAAAACGAGGGGACCCCTCAGGGGAGCCAGCCGAGATAAAGCAAATTTTCGGATATAAGCCAAAAAGTAATATAGAAACCGATTTTTATGCCTAATCTTTGGGTGTCAGCTTTTCCAGCGGCTCTAGTATCAGAAGCCACGACTGCATAGTGGCGCGGAGGCTATGGATACTGGCGACGGTGTCGAAGGCAACTTCCGTGATGGTGTCCTCCCCCGTAGGAATGGAAATTCCGACGCCGTTGATGACGGTGTGCGCCATACCGTGGAGTCTCAGCAATTCGTCGCGCAAACCATCCTCAGAGCGCAGCTGATCGACCATGTCATCGAGCTGGTCGACCATCCGAAGGATGGCGGATGTATCGAAACCCTCCTCCAGTTCGGTTAAGGCCTGTGCATCGACTAGCCCGTATGCGCTCAGTGTAGTTCGGTGATGCATTGTCATGCTGCTCCTTCTGCGTCCTTAGTCGCTTGTTCCCTCGCACGTTTTGCCGCCTGCCGGAACAGCGACTCTTTTAACCATGCCTCCGGCGGGCGTTTCAAGTCCAGATGGTAATTGCCAAACCGCTTGACCCCGGTGGTGCCGTACGGACTCATGAACGCTGCATCTTCTACGGCGATGTTTTCACCCTCGGCGTACAGTTCTTGAATAATGCGCATCATGTCGACCGTGTTCTGCAAGATCACCGCCGACGCCACCAGATCAATATAGCGGATCCGCTTCTGCTGCTCATTCAGATCATTCTCCGTGATGACATCGCCCCCGAAGTCCAGCCATTTGGTAAATGCGTGATAAGACTCAATCTTGTTCGTTGTTGCAGTGACCTCCTGACGCATTTCCTTCTGAGAAATCCAGCGCAAGAGATAAACAGTGCGGAGAACTCGCCCTAGTTCGCGAGATGCCGCAAAAAGGCGATTGTGGCGCCCGTCGTGGCTTAGCTTGCGTAAGAGCATGGGTGATGCCACTCGCCCTTGCTGGATTGAGATTGCGACCTGCATGAGGTCTTTCCAGTGGTTCCGAATGAGCTTCCAGTCGATGACATCGCTAAAGAGCCGATCAATGTGCTTATACCGCGTTCCTTTCTCAGCCTTATAGAATTTCAAATCCTTCCAATTGCGGATCCGCGGCATCAGCTGGATCCCGTTCAAGTAAGTGAACGCAAAAACCACCTCCGATTGCCCGTGTGTATCCGAGTAGACGGTGTCAGGTTGCACGCTCAGGCCTGCTTTAAGCAGCCCTTCGATCACGTAAATGGCCTCCAGCATGCCCGGCGGTATGAAGTGGCGGAAATTCGCAATGTAGTTGTCTGCAACATGTCGATACGCAACTGCGCCCATCTTGCGGTACCGGAAATGCATGCCCACGAGCATGTTCTGCTCGTAGAAATCATATTGCGTGCCGTCGGCGGCTACCTTTTTACCGTCGCCCCACAGTTTGGGCAGTTCCAGTCGCAGGTAGAGCTCGGTCAGGTCGCGGCAGGCGCTATCCAGCTGCTCAAGGCTCATGTGACGCTGATTGACATAGGAAAGCTGGTGAGGCGTCACGCCGTTGGAAAGGTGCCGTGCCGCCTGGTGCGGTCCCAGGTTGCAACCCATCGCGAAGACGGTGAGAAGATATCTCTCTCTCGCATTTCTCAATTTTGGGTCATCGCCTGACTGGGGCCCGAAATTCCGAGTAAAGCCGGTCCAGTGTTCGATGTTAGCCAAGATATCGAGCAGATTACGCGGCACCAGACGATTTTCGATGGCCGCCTGGAGCGCGATAGCCGAAGCCGGGATTTCTCGCGCCGTGACTCGCCGCAATGTGGGTTCACCATTGGCGCTGATTGTGACGTCACCCGCGTGATTGGGAAATTCGTTGTCGACTTGCGAACTGGTGTCTGCCAACAAATTCTTCAAGTGATCGACAAAGCTGTCGGCGGTGCTGGGGATACTGATTCGATCGCAATAGTCAGCGAGTAGAGCCTCACATTCACTCCAGGGAAGTAACTGATCCCGATAATCGGCAAATGTGCCTGCACCCTCGATACACATGTCCCCGCTGCGCAGATCGCTGGCTAGGTGCGAGAAAACACACACCTCAAGATAACGCCGATTGGTAGGATTTCCGAGGCCGTGGGAGCGCCGCACCAGCTTGCGCCAGCGTTCCGACGCAAAGGATAGATCGACTTCGTCGCTGATCCATTCTGCTTTGCGATGTTCGTTTTCCAACACTACTTCCAAAGCCTTCAACAATGTTTTATCTTGAGTGGCCGGGTTGAACACCAATACCTTGGCCATCTGAAACATCGCCGCACGCCACGATTTGTATGGTTTCCACAATAATGGAAGATGGTTGCCACCGCTCCACACACGGATAGCCTCGCAGTCGCCTTGTAAGCGATCAAGGCTTCCATGCGGAGCCAAGAGTTCGCGAATGCGTTTTCCTGTGGGAGCGTCTTCCAAGCCCTCTGCTAAAATCTCGACGACCTGTTCCAATGTGGCGACGAGATCCTCACTTAGCTCTCGTTGCTTGGCCTGCAGAACTAGCAGTTCCTCTCGGGCACTTTTGTGAATCGCGCCTATCCGACGGATGAACATCTCGGCGATATCGTCACGAGCAGCTACCCGCATATGGCAGATCAACGCAAGAATGAGGGTGTAGCGCTTCTGCGGCCGGTAGTTCTTCATTTCGGCGGCATCCAGAACAGCCGCACGCTCCGACAAATGTCGCAGCTTGTTAGCGGGAACATCGCGCAGAAGCTCACTGGCATCGGGAAGCGACTCAAGCCAATTGAGTTGGTCAATCACAAGATCGAGATGCTTTCTGGAGGCCTTCTTTGCCGATTGCTTTATTTGGTGATAGAGGGTTCTGCGCTGTGGCAAATCTGTTTCGAGAAGTCCGTCGAGCCAGCGTTTTTGCGTAGATGAGAGGCGCTGTCCTATCTCGGTGTAAAAGATCGATTCTGCTCGCGCATGTGCCTGTTCAGCAATATTGTCCAGGGTACTGAACACTGGCAATTCGTATCCCAGCCGGACCAACTCTTCAATCGTGATGTTGATGATATCAACGCGCGTGTCCACGACAGCGGCTGCCCGTTCGGCGATGTCAATGGCAAGTGCCTTTGTCTTGACCTGGTCATAGGTCTTGACCCCGAGGAGTGCGCGTATCACCTTGTGGTGTCGATAGGGAGAAGTGTCCGTGTCGGGATACGATATCTTCAGCACCGGCTGCATCCCGAGGCTGGCGGATATGTGCTCAACTACCTCGCCGGGGATGGAATCTATGGGCGGGAAATATCGGAGGAATTGAAAGCACTTCAAATTGACCAGCAACGCAAGCCTACGTGCTGGCAATCTGGCAAAACTTTGCGCCCATTCAGCTTCTTCCGGACGGGGTGTGAAGGCTGTCTGAAGGTCTTTAAGCGTGAGCGTTCGCGGAAATCTTGGATACGCGGTCCGTTCGATACTGGCCATGGTGCGAGTATTCCTTGGCGGAGTCGTTCAAAGGCGAAATCATTGAAAGAACATGGGGAATTTTTGCGGCTTCCGGGACATTGCATCAGCCGCCGCGTCATTGTCAATGGCAAATTTTCACGCTCTCGCTTATCCTAAATGCCTTGCTTCGCCTCGAATCACGACATGAATAAATTGTGGGCACGAGATGCACTAAACTGTGTCATGAAATAGCTCAAATCGTGGCCATCGGCCCATCAACTTTGTATTTTGGGATCCCTCGCAGCCAATGAAAGAACGTCAACCCTACTCAACCATCCTCGAACACGGCGGCAAAGTCTCATGGCCGAAGGCGTTGACGGACTGGAAGATTGGCCAACGTGTGTTCCTGTCCATTCATGACGGTGCGATCGCCGTAACCACCCTGCCATCGCGCTCAATGAATGGGCGAATATTTTCCGCTCGCGTAAGTCGAAAATTCAACAGCATGCATTTCTCAGCTAGGTGATAGCTATCAGCTAGTCAAACTTGAGCCGGCTCAAGTCGCGAAAGCTACTGTCCCCCTTTAGTCACTAAAGGCAGGCAATTTCGCATGCGAAATTGCCCTTCACTCCTGGCATATCAATAATCAAGAGGATCACGTGGCAAGAATTCTCGTAGTCGACTTGGAAGCAACCTGCTCGGACGACGGCAGCATCACGCCGGAAGAGATGGAAATCATTGAAATCGACGCCTGCTGGGCCACCGAAGGTGGTGTGGTGCTTGAACGGTTTCAGCACTTGGTCAGGCCGCTGACGCGACCGACACTCACGCCATTTTGCAAGCAACTGATCGGCATTACTCAAGAGGAAGTCGATCAGGCTCTTCTCTTTCCTGTCGCAGCCCGAGCGCTTCAGGCCTTCGTCAACGAGGTGGTGGCGAGCGATACTGTCTGGATGAGCTGGGGAGCCTACGATCATAAACAACTGACAAGGGACGCCCAACGCCATGGCATCGCCATGCCTTTGACCATGCCGCATCAGAATGCCAAGCGACTGTTTGCGAAGGCGCAGCGCATTGGCAAGGAGGTGGGCATGGTTCGGGCGTGTACGCTGGCCGGCATCTCTTTGGAGGGGCGACATCATCGCGGACTCGATGATGCCGTCAATATCGCCAAGCTGATGCCGTGGGTATTGGGACAAGCCACGCTGTCTGGCCAGAGCCAAACCAGCGCAGTGGTCTTATGAGGAAGCGCACGATGCCGTTCAACGTTTTTATCGATACCGAGTTCACTGATTTTCTTGATCCGCAGTTGATTAGTATTGGCCTGGTGGCCCAGAGCGGCGAAGAGTTTTACGCCGAGGTTCCCTACGAGGTGCGTGAATGCAGCGAGTTCGTCAAGGCGGCCGTCCTTCCGCTCTTGGGATACGCACCGCACGCCGAAATGACCATGGACGATCTCTATGTCCAGATGACGAACTGGCTCAGGCTGGTGCGACCAAAGGATCAAGATGTCTTTATTTGCTACGACTATCAAACGGACTGGGATCTTTTCTACGATGCACTAGACGGGCGCGTGCCACCATGGTGTAAGCGTCACCCCGTCGCAGATCGCATTAACGAGCTCCTACGGTACGAGTTCCATCGGAAAAACAAGATGCCTGAACACCATGCTCTTAATGATGCCAGGGCGAATTGCTATGCTTTCCGGGAGCTACCACCAACGTCAGATGGCGCATCGGTGGCCCGATCACCACAAGGGGCCGATTGAACTTGGAGCGCGGCAGAGCTCCCCTATGAAGTCGGCGAATGTAGCGAGTTCGTCAAATCGGCCGTCCGTCCGCTATTGGGATACGCGCTGCATGCCGAAATGACCAAAGACGATCTCTATGTCTAGATGACGAACTGGCTCAGGCTGGTAAGGCCAAAAGATGAAGAGGTCTTCATTTGCTACGATTACCAGACTGACTGGGTCCTCTTTTATAACGCCCTGAATGGCCGCTTGCCTCAATGGTGTAGACGTCTCGTTGCTGATCGTATCAGTATTACTAAGCTATTACGGTATGAGTGCCATCAGCAAAACAGCTTGCCCGAACATCAGAGCTAGAAATTTTTATAAATTTATCTAGTTTAAGAAAATTTTGTGACAGCGATATAACAAATAAAGCAATTCCAAGAAGTGAAACATTTCATTAACGCGTAGGGCGCTTTCCTTGATTTAGTAACTCCTTTGCAGGATATTTACGCCCGGCCATGCGGTTTTCGTGGCACGAGTAACACTCAGCAGAAACAATTCAAATATATATTTGCGCCAAGGAGAAACACAATGACGTTTCGAGTTAACCCGCTACTGAAAATCGCCCTTGGAGTTGGCGTCTACGTCGCGATGAACGCGGCACAGGCCGCAGACAAGCCACACAACGTAATCTTGTTCGTCCCGGACGGAATGCGGGCAGAGATGGTCCGTCCCGATACAGCACCAACTATGTCAAACCTGCGCGATGCAGGAGTCAGATTTGCGAATAGTCATTCGTTGTTTCCAACATTTACGACCGCAAATGCCTCGGCAATGGCGACAGGGCACTATTTAGGGGATACCGGAGATTTCAGCAATACAATCTATACTGGCTATCCGGTACCGGGAGCTGGCGCGTCTGTCACGCCGTTCTTGGAGAGCGATCCAGTGCTTGGCGACGTTGATGAGCATTTTGCGGGCGACTATCTTAATGCCGAAACAATTTTAAAGGCAGCTCGTAAGGCCGGATTCAATACGGCCTCTATCGGCAAACTGGGGCCAGTTCTGATTTTTGATCATACCGAACGCACCGGGCAAAAAACAATCATTGCGGACGATTCAACCGGTACAAAAAATGGCATTCCATTGGCGAAATGGGCTGCGGAAGGCTTGTTGGCCGCCGGGTTACCGGTGTCTGCGCCTACCCGTGGAGATAACGGAAAATCGGGTTCGGCCGTTATACCCGGCACCCTTACGGCCAACGTAGAACAGCAAAAATGGTTTGCCCAGCTATTCACTAAGGTTGTACTCAAAAAATTCAAGCAAGACGACAAACCATTTGTCGCAGTGTTCTGGTCTCGTGATCCCGATGGCACGCAACACAATCAAGGCGACAGCCTGAACAAATTGGTGCCGGGCATCAATGGCCCAACCACACTTGCGGCAATCAAGAATGCAGACGATAACTTACGCGAGATTCAAGAGGCCTTGGTTGAATTAGGGTTGGACAAAACTACCGATATCGTGGTTTCTGCGGATCATGGCTTTTCAACGATCTCCAAGCAAAGCGCTACCAGTGATGCCGCGAAAGAGCGCTATTCGGACGTCCCAGAAGGATTTTTGCCGCCCGGCTTTCTTGCTAAAGATCTCGCAGTTGCGTTAGGCCTGACGCTGTGGGATCCAGACCAAAAGAACGCTCAGATCCCGACCGGTGCTCACTCAAAATTTGCAAATGGTGTTCTCGGCGACAATCCAGATAAGCCATTAGTGGTTGTGGCCGGAAATGGGGGCTCAGACCTGATCTATTTGCCGTCAACCTCTGGCAAAGCAGCTTCACAAAAATTGGCCGAAAAAATTGTAAAAACCTTGCTTGCGCAAGATTATGTGAGCGGCGTGTTCGTCGATAGCCGCTTGGGAACTTTTCCAGGCACATTAACGCTGAAGGATATCAACCTACAGGGCTCCGCGATCACACCAATGCCGGCCATTGCCGTGAATTTCAAGTCGTTTTCTACAGGCTGCGACATTGTAAATACTTGTGCAGTAGAAATTGCTGATACGGGTCTGCAACAGGGACAAGGTATGCATGGTAGTTTCAGCAGAGCCGACACCTTTAATTTTAATGCCGCTTATGGACCAGACTTCAAAACTCAGTTTGTTGATACCGCCCCGGTAAGCAATGCTGATGTAGGAAAGACAATTGCTGCGATTCTTCGGTTAAAAATTTCGAATCAAGGAAAGCTGGTTGGGAGAGTGCTGACGGAGGCAATGCCTCATGGGAAAATTCCGGTAGTGACGAAAACAACAATCAAGTCGCTTGCTTCAGATGAGGGATTACGTACCGTCTTAATGTATCAAGAGGTCGGTAAGACTCGCTATTTTGATGCCGCTGGCTTTCCTGGTAAGACAGTTGGTCTGGACGCTATTGGGACTCACTGATAAACCCAGGGTTTTATACCCAAGCGTCAATCCAATTTATGTTGAAAGCCGCTCTCGGGAGCGGCTTTTTTACTTACGTGCTGGGTCGCGTCGATAAAGTACCTGCTTGATGAGGAGGCGAGTCTTCTTTTTGGTAGATATATTTGCGCGACCACGGCAGCGTCTGGGCGCTGTTGCCAGCCTTAGTGCAGATCACCTGATAGAGCGAAATCCAGTCGTGTTCGAAACCATAAGCACTACCGGCCAGGTAGACGCGCCATATGCGGTAATGCTTATCGTCGGTCACATTTTGGATGGCTGCGGTATTTGCTTCGAAGTTGTCGGCCCAGATGCCGCAGGTGCGGGCGTAGTGGCGGCGCAGGTTTTCCACGTCGAAGGCTTCCAGCCCACCTTCCTGCATGGTCTTGAGCACGGTGCTGATGTGCGGAAGCTCGCCGGCGGGGAAGACGTATTTGTCAATGAATTCACCCGCGCCATAAGGTGATTCGCCATTCTCGATGTCGGTACTGGTGATACCGTGGTTCATCGCCATGCCATCATCCGCCAGCAACTTACAGATCTGGGCGAAGTAAACCGGCAGGTTTTTGACGCCGACGTGTTCGAACATGCCCACCGAGGTGATGCGGTCGAAGCTGCCGGTGACATCGCGGTAGTCCTGCAGGCGGATGTCGATGCGGTCCGAGAGCCCGGCGGCTTCGACCCGTTCGCGCGCCAGCGCATACTGGTTCTTCGACAACGTCACTCCCACGCAGTGGGCGCCATACTTCTGCGCCGCGCGCAGCACCAGCGCCCCCCAGCCGCAGCCGATGTCGAGCAGGCTCTGGCCGGGCCTGAGCTGGATCTTTTCCAGGATATGGTCGATCTTCTTCAGCTGGGCGCTGCCCAGGTCCTCGTCGCCATTCTCGAAGTAGGCGCAGGAGTAGACCATGTTCTCGTCGAGGAACAGCTTGTAGAAGTCGTTGGAGACGTCGTAGTGGTACTGGATAGCTTCCGCGTCGCGCTTCTTGGTGTGCGTCACGCTGCGCACCACGCGGCCCAGGCGGCCTTCGGCCTTGAGGGTGTTGGCGGCCAGCGCGTTGGCGACGTTGATGATGTTCTTGACCTTGCCCTCGACTTCGATCTTGCCCTCGACATAGGCTTCGCCGAGGCTGGAGAGCGACGGTGTCAACAGCGAGGTGATGGCCGATGCATGCGGGACTTTCAGGGTGACTTCCGGCACACCGGTACCGAAGTCGTACTGCTGTCCGTTCCACAGCACCAACCGCAGGGGCAGCGCGGATACGTTACGGATGTTTTGTACCCAGGCGTCAAGCTTCTTTTCCCAAAACACGATTTTCCTCCACGTTAGTGATGACTTCTTTAGGCCCTGCCAGGAGTGCTACTTGCGTCAGGGCGGCAATTAAGCAAAAACTCTCCCTTCAAGCTACCGTTTACTCGCAATAAAGACTGCGACGTTAAGTACTTGCAGGATTAAATGCGATTTCCGGACTTATCTCGGTATCGGCCGACTTGTAAGCCAGCCTCCCCTTGGCTGAGCCGCCGCATCTTTCCGCCCAAAGCGCCGAGAAGATGAAACATGACGGTACCCAAGAGCAACAGGTTGTTGTCGGCCCTAGCGGCTTGCCAGTAGGAAGACAGAGCCCAACCGCACCGAAACGTCATAGCGGAAGCATCCAGATGATCCGTGACTTACCCAGTCCAGCATCAGTAAGCAGACTAAAGCGACTGAAGGATCGCTTTAGTCACGCTGGCGAGATTTCAAATGGGGGAGATGCGGCACCAGCTACAGTCACTTCCGATCCAGTGCAATAAGTGCAGGATATGCTGTTCTGCATTTTCACTTCCGAGAAAGAGCGCGCCAACGATTAGCAGAGCGCTTATTAGCAATAGGCTCTCGTGCCACTTCTCCAGGCCAATGGCCAGGCTCTGCTGTTCTTTCTTTGGATGTCGACTCTTCAGCGTAATTGCCATGGTGATCTCCTAAATATGAAAAATTGACGCAATGGTGAGTCTTAGTGCTCACTTGGCGTCGTCTCCTTGCGCTCCTGCGCCCTCCATAAACTCCAGCGACGCCTGGCTGTGACAACCAACCACAGCCAGGTCAACGACGTCAAAATCAATAAGCAAAGTACGACTCTTGGATTTCTGTATTCGAGTTGAGATAGGCCCAACCAACCAGCCAGAATCACGAAGTGGGCGGCTGTCAGCATCCCAATGTGCAGGTTCAGCTTGGCTTTCAAGTCCCGCATCTCCTGGCTGCTTGGCTTCTCTTTTGTCTCCATTATTTCTCCCAGGTTGACCGATGCCGTTTTACTTTGGCGAGCCTATTGCACCAAATTCGACGGCCGTCTTCACGTAAAAAACCGATACACCTTCTGTCTCAAGTCCAGAAAACAGCGTCGTCGAGGTGCGTTCGTCCACGGCGACAACTACTTCGATGGGTTGATCGGCCAGCTCAAAGAAGTGCGCGGAATGTATCCGTCCATCTCGTCCAAATCCTTCGCTTCCAGCCGTGATCGTGCCGCCGTGCGCACCGTTCTCACGCGCGAACTGCAGCAACCATTCGGCCAACGGCTTCCCTTTGTGTTTGCGGTCTTGCTGCGTGAAAAAGGTGATCTGAAAGCCTTTCATGGTGGGCTCCTTAACGTGTCAACATCACTGTGGAAATACCGAGAATCGTCATCAGCAAGGCGCCACCCACGTGCAGGCCAATTGCGCCAATCGCCCATATAAGCCGGCCGCTCTGCAATAAGGAAACAACTTCTGCAGCGAACGTGGAAAAGGTCGTCAGCCCGCCGAGAAAACCGGTAACAATGAACAGGCGCCACTCCGACGCGATCATCGGATGGGTAGCCAGATAGGCGGTAGCCAGCCCGATGAGATAGCCACCGAGCCAGTTGGCTAGAAGCGTACCGGCTGGGATAACGCTGAACATGCCGTTAAACCTGGTGCTGAGCCCCCAGCGGGCGACGCACCCTACGGCGCCTCCCAGACTGATGACAGCGATTGCCTTGATCATGTTTTGTCTCCTGCCTCAAGGGGCAATTCACACCGGAAAAGTACGGCGCGAACCTTGGTCAGCTCCTCATGGTGATCGTGCAGGAACTTGCGCAGTTGCTTTTCCGAGTCAAGCAATTCGAGGCACTGGGGATGGCGCATTGATGAGACATCCGGATGGTGATGACTCATCTTTTCGCCAGGCAGATAGCCGGCCGTCACATGATGCAGGGTGACCTGCGCAATACCTGCGCGATGCGCCACGGCTACCAGGTGATGCGCAAGCGCTGGCGCGGATAGCTTGTGCCAGAATCGGGTGGCTTTCGCCTTGGCAGAAATCGGGAAGTACAGCCGAAGCGCAGTCGTCTCAGTCATGGTCCTGGACCTTCTCTGTCTTAGATTCGGTGGTCTGCTGCTGATGCTCGTTCTTCAGTTTCGCCCGATAGGCGCTGATCTCAGATATCTTCATTCCTTCTGGGTGCGGACGATGCTTTGCATGTCCCACTCGTTGGGCGTGGTAAATGCCGGTATGTCCAGAGAAGAGATAGCTCACGACGCAGGCAAGCGCGGCGAAGGGGCCAATTTCAGGGCCAAACAATTCGATGGCCATGATGGTGGAAGCAATGGGGGTATTGGCCGCACCGGCAAAGACCGCCACGAATCCGATACCCGCCAAAAGGGAAAATGGCAGATGCAGCACCGGCGCCAAGGCATTACCGACGGTGGCGCCGATGTAGAACAGGGGCGTCACCTCGCCACCCTTAAAGCCCGTACCCAACGAGGTGACAGTAAAAATCATCTTGGCCAGGAAATCCCAGGGTGCCACTGGGTGCTGGAAGGATTCCACAATCACTGGGATACCCAAGCCAATGTAGCGATCCGTGCCGACGAGCCATACCGCGATGGCGACGACCAAGCCGCCAATAAACGGTCTCAATGGTGCATAAGAGACGTGGCGCTTCATGAAAGAAGACAGGCTATGGGTCGTGTTGGCGAAGATCATGCCGATCAGGCCGAAGATGATGCCTGCCGCGATCACGGCCGCAACGCTCCAAATCGCGATAGGCGCGCTTCCGGTCATGGAATAGTGGGTGTGATGGACGCCCCAAGCTAACCCAATCTGATCGGCCGCAATGGCAGCCACAAAGCAAGGGAAAATGGCGTCATAGCGCATACGCCCGATGGCCAAGACTTCCAGCCCGAAGATGGCACCGGCCATGGGTGTACCAAAGACCGACGAGAAGCCTGCACTTATCCCGGCCATTAGCAAAATGCGGCGGTCTTCGTGCCGCATCTTAAAGAGATGCGTCAACTGGTCAGCCAGCGCACCGCCCATCTGCACGGCAGTACCTTCTCGGCCCACCGAGGCACCGAACAGGTGCGACATCACGGTGCCAAACAGGACCAGCGGTACCATCCGTAGTGGCACCACTTTCTTCGGGTCGTGAATTTCGTCAATCAGCAGGTTGTTGCCAGCCTCGACCGGCTTGCCCGTATGGAGATAGAGCCAGCCAACAACGAAGCCGCCCAACGGCAGGAGCCAGATGATCCAGCCATGGCTTTCCCTCCAATGCGTGGCGTATTCGAGCGCGAACAAGAAGAATGCAGATGCGGTGCCCGCCAGGGCGGCAATCAAGCTGGCGATGACGCACCATTTTCCGATGTACGGAAGCAGATCAAGTTGTTCGGGGTGTTTGTAGTGTTTCATGCTGCCAGGGATTGAAGTAATCGGCCTGGCGAGCAGAACTATAAAGGCGAATGCCTACAGTCCTGGGTTACCAGGTTACTGTAGGCATCATCAGCCCCAACAGAATGTTGGTGGCGGTTCGAGGAGGAATGCCATCTCCTTGGAACAGATACTAGCAAGTTTCGATTTAAAGAACAACCGATGTTTGCCTCGCTGTTGTCTTATCTTGACGACGCTCTAATCGCGCTGGCGGCCAGGATAATGGCCAGCCCGGTTGAAAACAGGCTGGCCGCAAGTTCCATTGGTGCCGATACAATCGCCATTGCTCCCCAGCCCACTGCGATCCAGGCAAGCGTACCTCCTGCCAGTACGCCATCATCAACGAACATGGCTACCAGCTCGATCCAGATCGTAGCCAGCCACCCGGGATTGCTGGCCACAGCCTTCTTTTGTGTCGCCCGGGTCGAAAGGATGCGGCTCGCGCGTCTTTTTCTGCAAGCCCACAGAACAACGTGAGCAATAGCAAAATATCCGACGATGAGGGCAATCAAAATCAGGTCCTCCCCTGGCCATTCGATACGGATACCTTCCCCGACCCAGAATGTTCCGAAAGCCGCCAGGAGAATGCCGACGCCGAACTTCAGGGTGTTTTCCGGAATATTCGCCAAGGGGCGGTGGAGCCACAGTCCCAACAGAATGACCGCGAGCAAGGCTGCCAACGCGCCGATGGACGCCGGCAGCATGAGTTGCCCGCTTGCGCCGATGGCAATGACGATGAAGACCACTTCAATGCCTTCCAGCATCACAATCTTGAAAGCGGTGAGGAAGGCACCTTTGTCCCAGGCATTCTTGGAAGGCATGTCCTGGCGGAGAAGTGCTGTTTCCTTTTGATAGGCCGCTGTTTCGTCATGCAGTGGTATGACACCGGCCGAGCGCAGGATGGCCTTGCGCAGCCAGCGTAGCCCAAACATCAACAACAAGGTGCCGATGACAAGCTGGATAATTGGCAGGGGAATGGCTGCCAGCGATTTCCCGAAGAAGACGACCATCAGAAGCAAAATGCCTAGGGCGCTGACGGTGCCAGCAATAGCCGGTCGCCATCCTCGGACGGTGCCGACCGCCAATACGACGGTCAGCGCCTCTACAAATTCGACCAATGAGGCCATAAACGAAGCGAGCACTGTAGGTGCAAGATGAGCCAGATTTAGCATTTAAATCTACCTTTCAGCGTGGAGATGAGTGAAGGAGTCAGCCGTCATTGAGGCGCGAGTTTTCCCGTTGGAAGACGGTGTTCGCGTATTCATCCAGAAGCTGCTCGCAGAACGAAAGGCGCTTGGCGGCATCTTCGCCCTTGGGGGCGTTGCAGAAATCCAGCTTGCGGATTTTCTCCAGCCAATTCTTGAGTTTTTTGAGATCTTCCTCGTTCTCTTGCAACTCAGCGTAGGTGAAATGTTCCTCGGCTGTTTCCTTGGCAATTTCCTTTTCGAAGTCGTTGCACTTATCGAGAAACTCTTCGTATTCCTCGTCGCGATCTTGGTTGAATCGCTGTGTTAGGAGCTGTTCCTGATGATCGTCAAGACCAACCGCCTCTAATACGAAAGCCTCTCCAGCATTCGTGACGATATCGTTTTGGAGCATGCGGAGGATGCGTTGATGCTCCGCGTTATTTGGGATCACGCACACGCTGCTTTGCAGGTACACCGCCCCACAGGCTTTGATTTTGCGCCAGACTGCCACTCTGGCTTTGGCGGGTTCCGGAGGGATCTTATAGCTGAGGAGAAGCCAGTTTGCTTTCATAGGTACTTTCAGTTCAGAAGATGGGTGATCGCTCGCTCAAGCAGGCGCTTAACCCATGGTGGGCGCTCGTGAGGCTCAAGCTTGCTGCCATCGATTGGTCGTTCCCGCCGGCTAGGTCGGTTAAGCCTGGCTCGCTCTACCAATGTAGGAAGAAACATGCGCATTTCTCCATCAAGAGAGATCGAAGCTGGTGAGTACCGGATAGTGGTCGGAGGCAACATCAGTGCTGCTATTACGGATGACTTCGTAGCTCCGCGCCATCAGCGCCAATGCGCGGGTAGCGAACACGTAATCACACCGCATGGTTGGAAATTCGCTGCGCGGGTAGCAACGTGTCGGTACGGTGGGTGTCTTGTGAAGGTCCAACGCGTTACCGATATCTATCCATCCTGCCGCGTCAAGATGGGATGTGACGCTCCGATCAATCTCCTTGAGGTCAACACCCAGATACCTGGATCGATGATGGTCGGGAAGCTTGTTCCAGTCCTCGGGCGTATCGTCGTACTGCGACGCAGAATTAAAATCGCCGGCAATCAGTGCGAGGCTGTCTGGCGCCGCCTGCACGGCCAGGTAAGCCGCCTCGCGCTGTCGCAATGTCGCCCCATTAGGGCATAGGTGCACGTTGTAGACGGTCAGCGGCCGTTCGATGCCCGGCACATGCACCACCAATGCCCCCATGGCGTGATGAAAGTGAGCGGCGTCCGAGGTGAATCGGATCGGCTTGAGCGGCTCACGAATGAAGGTCACGACGTGCTGACACGTAACGAGGGCTGGCGACAAGAATCCGCGCATCCCGATTTGTTTCTCCATTGCAAATAAGAGGCTATAGCCATCGCCATCCCATGACCGCGCTTCTTGCATGAGGAAAATATCAGGCTGCAACTTGCTGATCAGTTGAATCTGTGTGGCTGATCTGCTCGTGTCACTGCCGTCCGCCCCTCCGAAGAGGGAGTTGTACGTCAAAACTTTCAGGTTGTTCAATGGGGTCTCTTTGATTCCGGTGCATTTTGCGACGGTAGGCGGCCCCAGTACTGACGAGGCTTTCCGGGCGACCAAAATGAAATTTCCCTTTTAAATCAGTTGCTTGCTGACTGGTGCCTTTCCCCTCATATCCAACCTACTCCCCATGCGCGACCGGCCGCAGGCTGGCATTTAGCCTCCTCATTGGCCTGTTTTAAGACGATAATAGGAGTTATCTTTTATTTTAAAAATTAAAACTAACGTTTTAACCGTACATAACGTTAGGAATGTATGTAATATAAGGATATTCGTCCGCCAACGGAGCCTCTCTATGTCCCGCCCCGCCATTGCCTCCCCCGATCAGATCCGTTCGACCATCCTGTCGATGCTGGCCGAGGCCCATGACTCATCCCCGCCGACCCGCGAGCGCTTTCGCCGCATCGTCTCGGTACGCAAGTTGAAGGATCGGCTTGGCGGCGGCGATCCGGCGACGCTCGGCCGGACCATAAACGCGATTGAATCGGAAATTATCAGCGCCGGCTTGGCCGACATGGCTCTCCCAGATATACCGGCAGATATTTCCGATCTCATGCGCCAGCTTTGGCAGGCGGCGGTGTCTTCGCAGCTCGATGATGTCGTAAAGCTCAAGCTCGAAGCCCAGCAATCGGTCGAGACCGCCCAAGAGACCGTGGCCGAGGCAAATATGCGGGTGGATATGTTGCGTGAAGAATTGGATGCGATACGCGCGCTTCTTTCTATGCGGGACCAAGAGGTGGCCCAAGCACGCGCCGAGTTGGTGGCAGCACATGCGAGCGTGGCATCGATGCAGCTAGATTTGAAGTCAACCCAGGCCGCACTGCATGAGTCACGTGAGCAAAGTGCCGCTGCCGCACAGATTCATCAAGAAAGCCTGGTGGCAGCACAGCAGCGATATGAAGGCTTGTCCAAGCAACTGCTCCAAGAAACGGCATTGCAGCGGCAGCAGTTTCAACAGGAACAGAGCCGGCTGAGCTCACAGCTAAAATTTGCAGAGCGACGGATTTCGACGCTAGAAGAAGCTATTTCTCATGCCGAAGCGGACGCTGCTTCAGAACGCGATAAGCGACAGGCCGCCGTGGGTGAAGCCACCGCACTGAAGGCTGTAAACGCAAGTCAGCGTTCCCAACTGGAAGAAATCATGCGCTCCACTCTGGCCAACGCTGCAACAACGCGGCACCGGCGCTCGCCAGCACCTGCCGAGCCCCCAGGCAGCAAGCAGCCAGCACCCCGCCGCAAAGGCGGCTGATCATGGCACGCTGGCTCGATCACGGCGTAGCTCCACCAGCGCCACTGCCTGAAGACACCGATGAGGCGTTGGCATATCTCACCCATGTGCTCGGGCACACCTGCTATGAACGCTGGACGCTGGCCAAGATAAAGCGTGCTTTTTCTTCGCTGGGGACGGCGAAGGTCGAGATGCGATCAGTATTTGATCTATTGCTCGATCATACCGAGGTCGTTGAGTGGTGGGAAAGTGGTCGCCTTCGCACTGCTGCAACGGATAACGCACCCAGTCCGCAAGATACATTGAACCGACTTCTTCGCACGTATCGTCGACGATTCCGGCATTGGGAACCCATACAGGTGCAGGCATCAGACTCTGGCGATCACCAGAGATGGGTCGCGGCTATCGATCCCCAGCATGTCCGAACGCTCGTGGCCTGGCTTTCGCGTAGCGGGCGCTTTGTTAACCAAGAAGCTTCCACGAATACGCTGGCGACCTTTGACGACTGCCAAGCGCTCTCCCTGTTTTTGCGTGACCGGGCAAGTCGCTCCCGGCATACTTTGCGTGCATATGCCGCCGATCTACGACGCCTCATCAGCTGGTGCCGGGATCGGCAGATAGGACCGCTTTCCAACCTTACTCGTAACGATTTGCTGGCTTACCGCGATTCGTTACGCGTGGCCCGCATCAGCATCTCCGACCAAGGTCAGCAACGTGTTGTGGCGCCTAGTGAGCGCACGCAGGCGCGAGCACTGGCCGTCGTCGCTAGTCTCTATCAATATTGGTTCGATACCGGTTATCTCATCGCCAACCCGGCCTCTGGCTTGGTCACCGGCACGCAGGCCAGGAATGAGTTTTCTCCAAAACGATTTCTTTCCCCGACCGCACTCAATGCCTGCGACGCCTGGCTAGATACGCCAATCGAAGGAAAGACTGAGTTGGCACTCCTGCGCAGGCGTGCAATCTGGGTTCTGTACCGTTATGGCGGAATTCGCCTTGCAGAACTGGCGTGGCATGTCGACACCAACTTGCCGCGTGTCGCTGTAGAGGATGACGGCAAATGGACGCTCTACGTCCATGGCAAAGGCAATAAGGATCGGGCCATTCCATTACCGGATGTCGCGGCAAACGCCCTCACGACCTATCGCATTGCGCGCGGATTGACTGCGCAGCCTGCCGCCCACGAGGTGGCACCGCTAATCCATGGATTCAAAGGCGGCGCATTGCAGGAGAGCGGCTTGTACAGTGAGGTGAAGGCGATTTTTGAGGAAGTCGCCACCACTCTTCGACCGAACGATGGCGCTCTGGCGTCGTTACTAGAGGCCGCTTCACCGCATTGGTTACGCCATGCGTATGCAAAGGCACTGGTGGTCGATCACCAGGTGCCACTTCCAGTTGCGCAAGCTTTACTCGGCCATGCGTCTGTGCAAACGACTGCCGGCTATTCCAAGACAGATTTGGCCCAGTTGCGTAATTTCGTTGAGACCAGTTTTACTAACGGTGGCAAGTAAGACTTCTAACAGCTCTATTGCCTACACCTTTAGCTCTATGCAAACGAAGCTCCACTGGATTCAGCAGGCAGCTCCCGGAATGCGTAGCAATTGGCTCTTGCATCATTGAGCGCATGGTGTTCGGGCATATTGTTTTTCTTGTGAAACTCGTAGCGCAATAACTCATTAAGGCTTCGCTGAATTAGTAGTCGATTGCGCTGATGGTGCGAGAGATAGAGCACAACGTATTTCAATGCTGCGAGATTTCTACTTTTTTGCGCCCTTACTTCAGGCGAATACCGATAGCCCGGCCGTGTTCGACATCAGTTCCAGCGCCTTCATTGCGCGCACCGAATTACCTCGCGGGTCCAGTCGCGGCGACCAGGCGCAGATGCAGCCGCGCCCTGGGATCACCGACAGCACGCCGCCACCCACGCCGCTCTTGGTGGGCAGGCCAATGGCGAAGGCGGTCATGCCGGAATACTCATTGGTGCCGGTAGTGAGCATGAGCGCACACCGTCATGCGCGCGATGGTGGCCAGATGAGTGCGGCCAGGCATGACCGGCGTTCTCCTGGTGATGCGGGTAGAGCGCTTTGTGCAGCAAGCGGACTTGTCCAGCCGCCGTAGACTCCATATAATTGATAATCATTATCAAATAAATTGGAGGCTTGCCTGCTCCCGAGTCCGGCTGCAGCGTGGCTCCGCCTTCCGGCTTTCACTTTCATGGTGCCTGACAAAATGACTTCTGCGGCCCCGTCCGGCTTGCGCTACCGGTTGGCCGTGCTCTCTCGCGCGCTGGCTGCCGTGGGCGGCGGCTACGTGCTGACCACGCTGGCGACGATGGTGGCGGCGCGCTTCCTGCCCATGGGGCGGGCCGATGCTGTGATGACGGCGACCATGTTGTCCTTTGCGGTCTTCACGTGTGCCGTGATCTGGGTCTTTGCGGCCCGCAGTGCCTGCCGCGCCTGGTGCGGGCTGGCCTTGCCGGCCCTGGCGCTGGCGTTGCTGGCCTGGTTCGGACGGGTGCTGCCATGAAGGAGGGATTGCGGCAGTCCATGGCCTGGTTGCACACCTGGTGCGGGCTGCTGGTGTGCTGGGTATTGCTGCTGGTGTTTGCCGGCGGCAGTGCCAGTTACTTCAAGGAAGAGATCAGCCTGTGGATGATGCCCGAGCTGCACGCCAGCGCCGCCGCGCCGGTAACGCAGGCCCAAGCGATCGAACGTGCAGCCGCTTATCTGCAGCAACGCGCGCCGCAGGCCGAGCGTTGGTTCATCACCTTGCCGGACGAACGCAGCGTGGCCATGCGGGTCGGCTGGATCGCGCCGCCTGCTGCTGCCGGCAAGGAAGCAGCGAGTTCCCCGCGCAGCCGCTTCAAGAGCGAGCGTATCGATGCCGCCACCGGCCAGCCCTTGGCGCGGGTACGTGATACGCGGGGCGGCGAGTTCCTCTATCGCCTGCATTTCGACCTGCATTACCTGCCGGTGCAGTGGGCACGCTGGATCGTGAGCGTGTGTGCGCTCTTCATGCTGGTGGCCATCGTCAGCGGCGTGATTACGCACCGGCGCATCTTTGCCGATTTTTTCACTTTCCGCCGCAACAAGGGCCAGCGCTCCTGGCTTGATGCGCACAACGCCACGGCAGTGCTGGCGCTGCCTTTCCACCTGATGATCACCTACACCGGGCTGATCACGCTGATGTTCATGATCATGCCGTGGGGCGTGCAAAGCGCTTATCGCGACCAGGGCGGCGAGAAGGCCTTCTTCGAGGAAGTGTTTCCGGGCGGCACCGGACGCGTCAAGGCGGCGGGCGTGGCGGCGCCGCTGACCGCGCTGCAGGCCCTGGCCGAACGCGCGCGGCAGCACTGGCAAGGCGCACCGCTGGCGCTGGTGGTGGTCAACAACCCGGGTGATGCCAAGGCGACAGTGGTCGTCACGCGCCAGAAACTGGCCACACTTTCGTCACTGCAACCGGCGCTGTTCTTCGAGGGCGTCAGCGGACGTCAAGTGGCGGCGCTCGGTGAGGCAGTCAGCGCCACGGCGGTCACGCGCGGCGCTTTGGTCGGACTGCACCTGGCACATTTCGCCGATCCCTGGCTGCGTATGCTGTTCTTCCTGTGCGGGCTGTGTGGCTACCTGATGGTGGCCACCGGTGCCTTGCTGTGGGCCGTCAAGACGCGCCAGAAACAAGCCAAGGCCATCGCCGCTGATGCCCGCGCCGGGTTCGGCCCGCGGCTGGTAGAGGCGCTCAACCTCGGTGCCATTGCCGGATTGCCGATCGCCTTCGCCAGCTACTTCTGGGCCAATCGCCTGCTGCCGGTGGAACTGGCGGAGCGCGCGCAGATGGAGATCCACCTATTTTTTGCCGCCTGGGCGATCGCGGCGGTGCTGGCGCAGATCCGCCCCAGCCTGGGCATGTGGCGCTTGCAGCTGGGTGCAGGGGCAGCGCTGTTCCTGGGTTTGCCGGTGCTTAATGTGTTCACTACACATTCGCACCTGGGCGTGACGCTGCTGCAGGGGCGTGGGCCGTGGGCGGTAGCCGGATGCGATCTCACGCTGCTGGCGCTGGGATCGGCATTGGCGCTGGCCGCACACCTGCTTGCACGGCGTCAGCGTGCATCGCAGGAACGATCGGTGCCGGTGCGGCGCGCAGCGCATCCTGCAGTCGCGAAGAAAATCGCATGAGCGCCCCGGGCTTCCTGCTGGCGCTGGTGCTGGCTGGCGGCGCATGGAGCGCGCTGGCCATGGCGATGGATCGCCACTACACCGATATCCACGGACGCGGCGTCGAACCCGCGCCGCCGCTGCGCATGCGCTTGCGCGGCGCAGCCGTGCTGGGCTTGCTGGCCAGCCTGGCCCTCAACGTACACATGCAGGGCTGGGGCGTCGGCCTGGTGGCTGGGCTGGGCGTGTTGACGCTGGCTGCGCTGTTGCTGGTACTGGCCGTGAGCTACTGGCCTGCTCGCCTGCCTGCGATAAGGCGTGCGCTGCTGCTCGGCGCGCTGCCCCTGATGGTGTGGTGGGTGAGCGCAGTCACTCCTTTCTGATGTCCGGCGATGTGTTGTGCGGGCATGCAGAAAGCGAGCGGATCTGCGCCGTCGGTTTGATTTGGATTAAGAAGCGCAGCGCTGAAATCAGGGCCAATCACACTTCCTCTCTGTTGTATTTGCGGGCTGCGGCAATATGTCGCAGCCCTTTTTTTCATGCTGCACGTCGAGCTGACGCAGGTTCGGCGCTCGAAATCTTGCAGTGATTTTTTCCCGTTGACAAGCTTATGTTGGTGATGCATTGTCCCCATCCCCCCCGTGTCAGAATACTTATCGCCCCAATAGGGGGGGCAACCGAGATAAGGCCAATGTTCATACATAAGCTTAAAAGTAATAAAGACCGGCGGCTTTATAATAGAATCAATCTTTTGGTGTGAGTGCTTCAAGGGGCTCTATTGAGCGCTGCCAACCGCGCATAATCCCTACGACGCGTTGAACACAGCTGATTGTGTCAAATACTGTCTCTGGTAAAGAGTCCTCCCCTGTCGGCACAGAGAGACCCGCGCCGTTTAAGACGGTGTGCGCCATTCCATGCAGGCGAAGCAATTCGTCGCGCAATCCATCTTCTGCGCGCAGCAAATCTATGACCCTATCAAGTTCGTCGACGATGGTTAGTAACGCCTGACCGGCCTGAAACAACTGGTCCAGACTTAAAGTTAGTCTAAGCGGCAAGCCGCAGTGGTGCTGGGGTTGTTGCCGGCAGTGTAGCCTGCGGTGCCGGCGGCCGGTATTTCAGTGAGCTGTGCGGTCGAACGGTATTGTACTGATGACGCCATCGCTCAATGATGACCTGAGCTTCTCGGAGGGTGTAGAAGATTTCTCCGTTGAGCAGTTCATCCCGGAATTTGCCGTTGAAGGATTCGCAGTATCCGTTCTCCCATGGACTTCCTGGCTCGATATACAGCGTCTTTGAACCGACCGATGCAAGCCAGCGCCGAAGATTCTTGGCGACCATTTCCGGCCCATTGTCAGAGCGTAGATAGGCCGGAACACCGTAGGTCACCATGGCCTCAGCCAGGATATCGATGACGTCATTACTGCGAATTTGCCTGGCCACGTGCAGCGCGAGACAGCGGCGGGTGAACTCATCGATGAGCACCAGGATTTTCAGAACACGTCCATCATGCGTTCTCTCCATGACGAAGTCCCAGCTCCAGACATGATTGGCATATTCCGGCCGCATTCGGATGCAGCTACCGTCGGCTAGCCACAGCCTTCCTCTCTTTGGCTGTTTCACTGGCACCTTCAAGCCCTCTAGTTTCCAGATACGCTCCACCCGAGAGCGACTCAGCTCCCAGCCTTGAGCTTCTAGCATGGCGTGAATGCGTCGATAGCCGTAACGGCCATACTGGCTGGCCAGTTCGATGATGGCTTCGGTTAATGGCGCCTCATCCGCGCGCGGCTGGGCAGCATAACGAACCGAGGAACGGGAGAGATGGAGCGCCCGGCAGATACGCCGTTCAGCGTGACCCAAGCTCATTCTGACATGGGCCACAGCCTGGCGGCGACGTGCCGGGCTCAGAAGTTTCCCCGGCTGACCTCGCGCAGTATCTGGTTATCGATGACAGCATCCGAAAGCTTCACGTGCTCATATGGCGTTACCCCGAGTAGCGTGCGAATTGCCTTGTGATGGCGATATGGGGATATGTTCGAGTCAGGGTACGAAATTGCGTGGACAGGCTGCATTCCAAGACTCGCAGAAATATGCTCCACAACTTCCGGGGGAATTGCCTCAATGGCAGGAAAGTAGCGTAAAAACTGAAAGCATTTCAGATTCACCAGTAATCCGAGGCGCCTCGGCGCGGAACGGGCGAACCCGGCGGCCCATTCTATTTCTTCAGGCCGCGGGGTGAAGGTCGCATGAAGATCTTTAAGTGTCAGCGTACGTGGAAATCTAGGATACGCAGTCCGTTCGATACTGGCCATGGTAATGGGATCCTTGGCAGGGTCGCTCAAAGGCGAAATCGTTGAGAAATCGGAGTGACATCAACAGGCTCCACGGACATTGCATCAGCCGAAGGTTCGTTGTCAATGGCAAGTTTTCACGCTCTCAGATATTCTTTGTATGTTGTGCGGACTCAAGTCACGACATGAATAAATTGTGACCACGAGATGCTATAAACTGTGGAATGAAATGCCCCAAAACGTGATCGTCTCTGATCAAAACTGCACAATCAAGCTTGCATGAAGAAACGTCAAACCTACTCCACCATTCTCGAACGCGGCGGCAAAGTCTCGTGGCCGAAGGCATTGACCGACTGGAAGATAGGCCAACGTGTTTTCCTGTCCATTAAGGATGGTGCCATTGCAGTGACTACCCGGCCGATGCGCTCAATGGACGGGCGAATATTTTCCACTCGCGTCAGCCGCAAATTCAGTAGCAAACATTTCTCAGCTAGCTGATAGCTACCGGCTAGCCTATAAGTTGAGCCGGCTCAAGTTGCGAAAGCAACAGATCCTTTAGTGACTAAAGGCAGTAATTTCGCATGCGAAATTACCCTCCATGCCGGACCAACCCCATTATCAAGAGGATCATGTGGCAAGAATTCTCGTTGTCGACCTCGAAGCGACCTGTTCGGACGACGGTAGCATCCCGCCGGAAGAGATGGAAATCATTGAAATCGGTGCTTGCTGGGTCACCGAAGGTGGCGTGGTGCTTGAGCGATTTCAGCAGCTGGTGAAACCGCTGGTACGGCCGGTGCTTACCCCATTTTGCAAGCAATTGATCGGTATCACCCAAGACGAGGTTGATCAGGCACCGCTGTTTCCTGTTGCTGCGCAGGCGCTTCAGACTTTTGTCAGCGAGGCTGTGTCGAGAGATACAGTCTGGATTAGCTGGGGAGCTTACGACTTCAAGCAGATGCAAAGGGACTCGGAGCGGTATGGTATTGTTTCACCGCTGACCATGCCGCACCAAAATGCCAAGCGATTGTTTGCCAAGGCTCAGCGCATTGGGAAAGAGGTGGGCATGGCAAAGGCCTGCGCGCTCGCTAAGATCGAAATGGAGGGGCAGCATCACCGAGGACTCGACGATGCCGTAAACATCGCCAAATTGATGCCTTGGATCCTAGGAAGCGCCCATCTTGGCGTTCCCAATGGTCCGGTTTTATAAGCTAGGACTTTGCTATGGCGTTCAATGTTTTCATCGATACCGAATTCACCGATTTTCTCGATCCGCAGCTCATCAGCATCGGCCTCGTGGCGGAGACCGGGGAAGAGTTCTACGCTGAACTCCCCTACGACATCAGGGCGTGTAGCGCATTTGTGAAAGATGCCGTACTTCCGTTGCTTGGAT
Source organism: Herbaspirillum sp. Her4 (assembly GCF_057961335.1). Taxonomy (NCBI): domain Bacteria; kingdom Pseudomonadati; phylum Pseudomonadota; class Betaproteobacteria; order Burkholderiales; family Oxalobacteraceae; genus Herbaspirillum; species Herbaspirillum sp. Her4. The sequence goes on from NZ_CM176330.1 coordinate 3,906,038, forward strand.
ACGCCCCGCATGCGGAAGTGGCAATGGAAGATTTGTACGGGAAGATAACGCAATGGCTTCGTATCGTTCGGCCCACTAACGAAGACGTCTTCATTTGCTACGACTACCAGACAGACTGGGATCTACTTTATGACGCGTTGGATGGCAGGGTTCCCCCTTGGTGCAAGCGTCGGCTCGTGGCAGACCGCATCAACGAGCTCCTGAGATACGAATACCACAAGAAAAACAAATTGCCGGAACATCATGCACTGAACGACGCTCGTGCAAATTGCTATGCATTTCGAGAGCCCCCTCTCGAGCAGCAAGCTAACTAGCTAACTGCCGTATGGTCCTTAGCCAAACTGGCGTTGATGGGCGAACAGGTTCTGACTATCTATCAGGAGATCGAGAGCGATGCGCACGAAACTGTGGCCAAAAAACTTCCCAGATTGCTCGCCCTAATTCCCCCGGACTAAGAGCAACAATCATAGGCTACGCCGCCCAGCGCCACGGCATTGATATGCCCTTGATGATGCCCCATAAGAATGCCAAGCGACTGTTTGCGAAGGCTCAGCGCATTGGTAAGGGAGTCGGCATGGTTCGGGCCATGCGCGCTAGCCGGGATCAGCCTGGAGGGGCTGCATCATCGCGGGCTGGACGATGCAGTCAATATTGCCAAGCTGATACCATGGGTATTAGGACATGCCATGCTTCCAGGCCAAGCGAGTGCAGTTGTTTAACGAAGGACCACACGATGTCATTCAACGTTTTCATCGACACCGAATTCACCGACTTTCTCGATCCGCAGTTGATCAGCATCGGCCTGGTAGCACAAACCGGCGAAGAGTTTTATGCCGAGCTACCCTACGAGGTGCGTGAATGCAGCGAATTCGTTAAGGCCGCGGTCCTTCCGCTTTTGGAATACGCACCGCATGCGGAAATGAATAAGGACGACCTTTACCTGCAGATGACCAATTGGCTCAGGCTAGTACGGCCGACGGGCCAAGAAGTCTTTACTTGCTACGACTATCAGACGGACTGGGATCTTTTCTACGATGCCTTGGATGGACGGGTGCCGCCCTGGTGCAGACGTCAACTGGTCGCCGATCGCATAAATGAGCTATTGCGGTAAGAATTTCACCGAAAGAATAAGCTACCCGAGCACCACGCACTCAATGATGCCAAGGCTAACTGCTACGCTTTTCGTGAGCTTCCAACGTCCTATACAGGCTAGACCATCGAGCATTTGCCGATGCGAATGCCCAACCCAGCCAGTTAAAAAGTAATACACGCGCAGAGGTAATCTCCGAGATGCAGGCGGAACGTACTAAACCTGAAACATATGTTCCTGTGGTAATCCTCCCTTAAAACCAACGCCGCCAGAAGTAGAATATTCTCACAGAGGAGTTCTACAAATGAAGAGATCGAAGTTCACAGACAGCCAGATTATCGAGGCGATCAAGCGTGTTGAAGCAGGCCTTGGTGTTCCGGACATCTGCCGCGAACTAGGCATCAGCACAGCGACGTTCTATAAATGGCGCTCGAAGTACGGCGGCATGGATGTATCGATGATGGCGCGCATGAAGGAGCTCGAAGCGGAGAACGCCCGGCTGCGCAAAATGTACATCGAGGAAAAGCTCAAGGCCGAGATTGTGGCAGAGGCGCTCGAAAAAAACTGGTAAGGCCATCTCGTCGCAGCGAGATGGCCAAGCGCGTTGTTGAAGAACGTGGTGTGCCGATCAAGCTTGCCTGTCAGGCGTTTAAGGTAAGCGAAACCTGTTATCGCTATATCAGCAAGCGTAAGCCAGAGAATGAAGAGATCGCAAACTGGTTGCTCCGACTGACCGATAACCACCGCAGTTGGGGCTTTGGTCTGTGTTTCCTGTATCTGCGCAACGTCCGTGGCTTTGGCTGGAATCATAAGCGCGTCTACCGTATCTATCGCGAACAGGAGTTGAACCTGCGTATCAAACCGCGCAAGCGGTTGGTCCGCGAAGTACCTAGGCCGCTTGCTGTACCTAGTGGCTGCAACCAGACCTGGTCGATGGACTTCATGCACGACCAGCTTGCAGATGGGCGAAGCATCCGCTTGTTCAATGTGATCGACGACTTTAATCGAGAGGCACTGGGCATCGAAGTGGATCTCTCGCTACCATCGGAGCGAGTGATTCGTAGCCTGAAGCAAATCATCGAATGGCGCGGTAAACCCAGCGCCATTCGATGCGACAACGGCCCGGAGTACCACAATTACACAGTGGGCACAGCAAACGGGCATTGAGCTGCAGTACATCCAGCCGGGCCAGCCGCAGCAGAACGCTTATGTGGAACGGTTCAACAGGACTGTGCGCTATGAATGGCTATCTCAGTATCAGTGGGATGATTTGGAGCACGTTCAGCAATTTGCGAGCAACTGGATGTGGACCTACAACCATGAACGCCCTAACATGGCCTTGGGCGGATTTACCCCGAAACAGAGGCTGGCCATGGCTGCTTGACGTTTCTACTTCTGGCAAACGTTAGAAATGGGGGGATTACCCTGTGACCTGCACCTACCTGGGGTATTGTCTAGCTTGTCTATCCAGATTGCAGTGCTGTCCATCGAGACTTTTGCAGAAGTATGATCGGGGAATACAACTATTCTCCAGGCACCATCTGACTTTGCAGGTAGTTTTGCATGCCGACTTTCTCGATTAGATCCAGCTGCGTTTCCAACCAGTCAATATGTTCTTCGGTGTCCTCTTGGATTAGCAAGAAGAGATCGCGTGATACATAATCGCCATGTTTTTCAGAAGTGGTGATGCCTTCTTTGACAGTCTGGTGAGCCGCCTTTTCCAGTTTCAAATCGCATTCAATCATTTCCTTCGTATTTTCCCCAATCATCAGTTTATGTAGGGACTGAAGGTTTGGGAGACCATCCAACATCAGAATGCGATCAATCAGTTTGTCCGCATGTTTCATTTCACCAATGGATTCTGCATACTCCTTTTGCCCGATTTTTTCTAAGCCCCAATGTTTGTACATGCGGGCATGCAGAAAATATTGGTTGATGGCCGTAAGTTCATTCGTCAGCTGTGCATTGAGGAGTTTGATAACTGCTGGATCGCCTTTCATATGGGCCTCTCTAAAAATGTTAGTGGAACGAGGTAGGAGGCACCTATGGGGCGCGTCCTCCTAGCTTACTTTGTGCGGGCGCATCATAGCGCAGGTGAGAAATATCTTCATTATTAATTAGCACGAATCATTCCTAACATTAATATGTTTCCCTTTAATAGTTATTTAAAGTGAAATTGTGAGGGATCTTTACGCCGCTAAAAGATTAAAGCCCCATTGCCTGGCTTTTGCAACTTGACTATTAAGGGATGAGGGGCCAATTCGCCTTGCGAGGTTGTGATATGATGCGGTAAAAATAATGTTGAGTCCAAAGCCAGCGTGGAATTGGAAAATCAGCAACTTGCGCGCCATCAGCGAAATAAAGCCAACTTGTTTGGTCAAGTCGGCAACTTAAAAAGTTTGATCTGCGCGCGAGCCAGAGGTACTTGTCCTCATCGCTCTATACTCCTTTTTTTGTTGCGAGCCCGCCTATAGAGGGGCGTTATAAATATCCTTAGTGCGAGAGAGAAATCTATGCGCATAACGGAGTCTTTTTGGCGATAGCTCAGCATCTTGCTCGCTAGCTGTTGGCTATTCAGTTGCAAAGAGTATTTCTGGCATTTCATTACCACCTTCAGCGCTGTTTACCTCGATCCAAAGGGCTATTCGTGAAAAATATTAAAGTATCTACTCGTCTTATATTAGGTTTTGGTGGCGTCATAATTTTGCTATTGGCAATCTCCTCGGCCGGGATATGGGGTCTTCTGAAGATCCGTAGCAATTTGTCGGATATCCTGGTCAACAACCAACAGGGCATGCTGGCCAACGTGATGAACGACAGTGTGCGCATCCGTGCTCTTTCAATTCGCAACATAGCGCTGTTTCAGGACCCGACGTTGATCAGCCGCGAAGTTGACCGCATCAAACGTCAGGACGTTGCCTATCAGGATGCGCAGAGCAAGTTGGCCAAATTGTTCGAACTACCGGGTACCACGAACAAGGAAAATGAACTCTTCGCTCTGATTGCAAAGAATGCCGGCGAGACCCAGCCGCTACTGAACCAGGCAGTGGCGCTGGGGCAGGAAAATAAGACGGCTGAACTTGTCACTATGCTGGTGGAAAAGATTCGTCCGTTGCAGAGCCAGTGGCTCGACCGTCTCGACGAATTGGGGAGCTTTGAGGACGAGCTCAATGCGCAAGCGGGGGATGAAGCCAATACCACTGCGCAGGGCATCCTGACTGCGATCCTAGCGCTAGTCGTCGTCTCAGTAATGCTGTCGGTAATTGCAGCTCTGATAATCGTGCGCAGTGTGCTACGCCAGCTCGGTGGGGAACCGGCGAAAGCGCAGGAATTGGCTGCGGAAATTGCACAGGGCAACTTGGCTGTGAGCATTCCGCTGGTGGAGCACGATCGCAGCAGTCTTATGGCTTCGTTGGAAGCGATGCGCGCGCAACTGATGGGTATCGTCGATGGCATTAAGCAATCGGCGGAATCGATTTCCACTGCGGCCAATGAAATCGCTGTGGGCAATCTCGATCTCTCTCGTCGTACTGAAGAGCAAGCAGCGTCTCTGGAAGAGACTGCGTCTAGCATGGAGGAGATCACATCGACCGTAGAGCAAAATACCCAGAACGCCTCACAAGGCAACCAGCTTACGCAATCAGCAGCGCTCAATGCGCAGCGTGGCGGTGAAGTGGTCGAACGTGTAGTGGCGACAATGAAGGATATCTCCGCAAGCTCTTACAAGATCACCGAGATCATTGCCACCGTCGAAGGGATTGCTTTTCAGACCAACATTCTGGCTCTGAATGCAGCCGTGGAAGCAGCCCGTGCCGGTGAACAGGGCCGAGGTTTTGCGGTGGTGGCCACCGAAGTGCGCTCGCTGGCACAGCGTAGCGCAGTTGCAGCGAAGGAGATTCGCACACTCATCGAATCTTCGGTACAACATGTAGAGACAGGACAGAAGCTGGTCATTGAGGCAGGTAGCACAATGGATCAGCTAGTAGCCTCCATTAAACAGGTCAATGATTTGATGAGCGAAATTACGGCGGCGTCTAGCGAGCAGAGTTCGGGTATTGGCCAAATAAATATTGCCATTTCTCAGATGGATGAAGTTACTCAGCAGAATGCAGCCCTAGTTGAACAGGCTACCAGTGCAGCTCAATCGATGGCGCATCAGGCCGACCGGCTACGTGATGCGGCCTCGGTTTTCAAGACCAAGTCCGCGGCGTTGCCCCATGTCGTGGAGAGCGATCTCACGTTACGACCTATGATGCCGTTACTGGGGAATTGAACCGCAAGTTCGAGCGCGCCTTATGCTATGCTTCATCGCGAGAACGAATCACATTCGTTTAATAATGGAAAACGCCAGCTCTTATGCTGGCGCTTTTTTATTTGGTTACACAAAATTTCTTGCAAATTCAGTTGTGCGCGTGTGTTTGTGGATCATCAGCCGCCTCCTCTACGGCCATGATAGCGAGCTCAAGGAGCGTTTCATCCAGAAAAGTTCCGATGTTCGAAATGTATTCCGTCGGACAGGCTCCAGTAAGCAATACGGTACGCAAAATGTCGTGGGGGAAATTCGGTTCGATAAGACACGAATATTCTTCGCAGCCAATATGAAATTTCAAGCCGGACCATTTTTTAAGGTCAGGTCAATTTGGCTTCTTCGAAAACTCGACTCCTTCCTGAAGTTTCAGTCAAACGAGTTAGACCTCTTTGTAAGGTCCGCGGATGAACACCCAAAGATGCGGCCAGTTCCTTCAGGCTGGAATTCTCTTTCGCCATCATTCCACCGGCTGTACGAATCTGTTCATCACTTAGCAGTGGCCGACGTCCAAAACGTGCTCCCCTGACTTTGGCAGCCGCAATTCCAGCACGTGTTCGCTCGCTAATTAATGTTCTTTCGAATTCGGCGAGCGCAGCCATCACATGAAAAATCAGCCGACCGCCCGATGAATCAGTGTCTATACATTCCGTAATCGAGCGAAATGCAATCTGATTCTTTCCAAGCTGCTCCAAAATTCGAATCATATGGGCCAAAGAGCGGCCAAGGCGATCCAAGCGCCACACTACCAATGTATCTCCTTTTTTTAGAGATTTTAAGGCTCGATTTAATCCTGGACGCGATTGCGTTCCCCCAGACATTCCATGGTCTCTATAAATTCTCTCGCATCCTATCTGGGTAAGCGCCTGAATCTGCAAATCAAGACACTGGTCCTCTGTTGACACTCGTGCGTATCCAATAATCATAGTTCTACCTTTCTACTTGATAGCGAGAAGGCGATGCGGAGTGAGAAATTCAGTCGAAGCACCAATTTTCTCTATCGCCTTCGATTGACAAAAAAGTTCCTTTTTGACCATTAAGAACTATTGTCCAAGGTAAGCATCTAGAGCCGTCTTTGCGGCTATGTACAACGATGAAAAGCATCGTTACATAAAGGAACGTTTATATGCTACGCGGCACGTGGGGAGAATGGGTATGCGGCGAGGCGAAATCGGGTAAAGAGATGACTATGGGATTTCGCAAACAACCAGCCGCGTTCGGGCGTGAGGCCCTACCGTGATGTGCACCCGCGAAAAGTTGATTTCGGATTTTCAGTGCGGCCTGAATGATGGGCGGGTGATCCTCTTTTTTCAGACAATTATTGATCGACTCTGCGCCGAGCGTGTCCTATATGAAGAGTGTCTGATGCGCATATCGGGATTAGAGGCATCAAGTACTGGGGCTGTCATTGGTGCCTTGGAGCAGAGTGGCATGATCCGTGAGTTGGATCATCTGGTCGTTGGTGCGGCATTAGAGGTGTTGATGCATCACCAAAATCTACGCATAGGATGCAATCTTTCAGCATGCAGTCTGTGGGAAGACAAACACTGGGAAGCGTTGATTCTTCCTTTAAGAAAGCGCCCAGATATTGCCTCGAGATTGACGCTAGAGATAACAGAAAGCGCCTCATTTTTGGATGTTGAGGCGGCTGTGCGATGCGGAAGAGTCCTTCAAGATATGGGCTGCCAAGTTGCAATCGATGATTTTGATGCAAGTAAGAGTCGACTGCAATTTGCAAGAAAACTGTGTCCAGATGTAGTCAAGATTGATGCCAGTTTCTTATGGGCAGCTCGTGCATCGGAGAAGGGGATGGAAAAGCTGTGGTGTCTAACTACACTCAGCAAGTCGCTTGCGCCTACCGTTGTCATTGAGGGGGTAGAAAACGAGGTCGATGTTCAAATTGCCCAGCAACTGGATATCAAATGGCTTCAGGGATTTGGTATTAGCCGTCCTGCGAGTAAGTCGCCTCCCATTCGCCTTCGAGGAGCATAAGGTGGAGACATAGATTACGACAACAATCAAAGCGCACTCAAAATCCCTCGTTTTGAGTTGGGCTCTGTAACTGCCAGCCCCCCCCCTGGCATGACACAGTTTGGCCACCAGTCTGCTTCCCCCGGCAAAAAAACTGGTGGTCTTTTTTTATGAAAAATCCCGTCCCGCTGAATCTCATCATTTGGAAAGTTAAATCAGAGGCTTGTGTTGATTTGGTTTCGATAAAGAAAATGCTATGAACATCCTAAAAAATAAAAATATTCACAAACAGCAGCTTCCAGCGAAGCTACGATTCCGCAACGATGAATGCCACAGTCGCCACTGCGCTCAGCTATGGATAACATTCTGTCTATGGTCAGTCTACGTTAAATACTTCGGTGAGTAATTCTGATCAATAATGACGAACGTAAATGGCGTGAGTAAAAAAATGACCTTTGCACGGACAATGAAAGCACCAGGATGCCTAATTTAAGAGCCTATGTAGTCAAGCATTCGCTATTGGACTTTTTGCGAAGTCACTTTCGGGACAGCTCTGATGCGGACCTCGCTCGACGTTTTAGTATTGCTCCTCCTACGCTGAGTCGAATCAGGCATGGCCGACAAGTCGCGTCATGGATTCTTCTTGCTGTTCACGAGAAAACCAAAATTCCATTAAAAGCGCTCCGCCATCTAAGTGGAGACTTCAGAGAACATACTGGCGTGTCGTCGGTTGAGTTGAGTGAGGTGGAAGTAGTTAAATATTTGGCCGAATTAGGAATTGAAGAAAGGCCGCAGAGAAGCCCTAAGTTCTTATGCGACAATAGCATTTCGGAGAAATAGCAACGTTGCTATAGGCGATATGCGCCTATCAACCAGCTCCCATCCAAATAATTCTTCCGAGCTCAAAACATCTGCATTGTCATGTCACGCTTAGCATCGCAAATCATCGTCTTATTTTCTGCCATTAGTTTTGGTGTTGCACTGCTTATCCTATCGTCGCTCGGTAGCAGACGAAAACGATTGAAACAGGAACAAGCTAAAAAAACTCGCCTGGGTATTTTGAAACGAAAGCGTTGAATGACTGGGCCTGGTCGCATTTTCTCACGAATGGTTCATTCGTCCCTCTCAAGGCAAGACGTTGGCCGTCATGGAGGTATCTGGAGGTTCGCAGTCCTTCAACGCCGTGAACCAAATGCGGATCGTCGGCCGCTGGATGCGTATGCTGACCATTCCTAATCAGTCGTCGGTGGCCAAAGCCTATCAGGAGTTTGATGATGTCGGCAGGATGAAGCCGTCGCCATACTACGAACGCGTGGTCGACGTGATGGAGGAATTATTCAAGTTCACGTTGTTGACGCGCGATATTTCCCCATTTTTGACTGACCGCTACAGCGAGCGCCGAGAAACTGCCGAGAAGTTGTCCCTGCGGCTGAATCAGGCATCACTCTGATAACTCAAGGTGAATATAGGCTTCCGTTTATAAAACGAGCGCGTCTAACGAAATTCTCACTTAAAAGATCCTTTGACTCTACGTAGTAGATCGATCGGATCTTGAGCAAGCCGGCAAGAGTATGGTCCAAATGATCAGTTTGATAGGATCGGTTTGCAAGTTCAGGTCGGAACTGTTTTTGTTGTTGCTCTCGCCTCGCGTCCATACCAGAAGTGGAATCTCATAACCGGATCGATCTGATAATGATTGCACAGTGTGGTTTCTTGTATGACCAACTTCTTGTGCATGGTCAGAGCTATAGATGACGCTTGCATTGTTACCACCCGCAGCCATTGCCTCTTTGATCAGGCTTGCAACTACGAAATCACTGTAAGCCACCGCGTTGTCATATTCGCCTCTGGACTCGACTACCCACGAAGAGCGGCCCGCTTCCAATTCGTTGGCGCTGATCAAGCCAAGTAACCAGAAAATGCCAAGGCCACTGATCCCAATACAGAGCCGGTGAACTACTTGCCTCACTCGAGGTTCTCCTTAATTCTTGGTGCGATTTTATCTACGCCATACGACCGTGATCGTCTTGGCGTGGGTAATGCACCACCGCCTGGTGGTGCGGTGCTCTGCGCAAAGTCAGTCAATCTCTGCGAAAGAGATTAGTGACCCATATTGGCTTGATTGGAATGGCCGGCTTTGTCGTGGGTCGCAAATTTCTCGATCATGGTGGCACTCGCTCGGTTCAAGCCCGTGACTGTCACGTTGATACCATTGCGTCGGAATTTATGGACGATACGATCCAAAGCATCGACTGCTGTGATATCCCAGAAATGCGCATGGGTTAAATCAAGCACGACGCTTTCAATTTCTTCTTTGAAGTCAAATTCGCCAATCAATGCGTCGGAAGAAGCAAAAAATATCTGCCCACGTACGGTGTATTTCCTCTGTTTTCCGGTCTCGATAACGATTGATTCAACCAGTGTCACTTTTTGCACTTTGGATGCAAAAAAGACCGCGCTCAATAAAACGCCCACGCCAACACCAATAGCCAAATTGTCTGTTGCGACTACTGCGACAACGGTGGCAACCATGACGATTGAGGACATCGTTGGATGTCTGGCGAGATTCTTAACTGAACGCCAGCTAAAGGTGCTGATCGATACCATGATCATTACTGCCACCAATGCAGCCATTGGGATCTGCTTTACCCAAGGCCCCAGAAAAACAACGAGAACAAGCAAACCGATACCAGCAACAAACGTCGATAACCGGCCGCTACCACCAGATTTCACGTTGATCACCGACTGGCCAATCATAGCGCAGCCAGGCATCCCTCCGATGAAACCAGCAACAATATTTGCCAGTCCTTGCCCACGGCATTCTCGATTTTTATCGCTGGGAGTATCGGTGAAATCATCAATGATCGCTGCAGTCATCAGCGACTCAAGCAGAGCCACTACGGCAATCGCCAAGGAATATGGCAAGATGATTTTCAGTGTCTCGATATTGAACGGGATGTTGGGAATAAGGAACGACGGCAGGCTGTCCGGAAAGGCCCCCATGTCGCCAACCGTGCGCACAGGCAAGCCCATAACGATCGATATGACTGTGAGAACTACTATGCAAATGAGGGGGGAGGGAACAACCTTCGTCACTCTTGGCAGCAGATAAATAATAGCGAGACCCGCAGCAACTAAGGCATAGACAGTCATTCCTCCATGGCGCAGCTCCGGCAGTTGCGCAAGGAAGATGAGAATGGCGAGTGCATTCACAAATCCTGTGATGACAGATCGAGAGACAAACCGCATCAAAGCGCCCAGCTTCAAATAGCCCGCTGCTATTTGTAGGATCCCTGCCATGATTCCCGCTGCGAATAGGTATTCGACACCATGATTTTTTACTAGAGACACTACCAGCAACGCAATTGCGCCTGTCGCTGCCGAGACCATGCCTGGCCTCCCCCCAGCAATTGCCGACACCACTGCAATGATAAAAGCTGCATAGAGACCAACTTTTGGGTCAACTCCAGCGATGATTGAAAAAGCAAGTGCTTCAGGAATGAGGGCTAATGCCACTACGATTCCTGCCAAGACGTCCCCCCGGACGTTAGATAACCATTCTTCTTTAAAGGTACGAGTCTTCATAGTTTCCAAATTCAATGAGCGATACGCAGATGGCTGTACGCATCTACGTCACATGGCAACACGCCACGCGCAGAGAGCCCGCAAGCGTTACACACGCCGGCTTCGAACCAAGCATACATTTAGATTTTGAATGGGAAAAATGACGTTCTAAACGAACGCTCAGGCAAAACCCACGCGAACGAACCCCCAGCGGAAGCTGTTTTATTAACAGAGTGGAGGTTCGAATGGACTACATGGGTGGAGAGATGAGATTAATTGATGAATTTAGAGTTGAGAGTTTAAGCGATGCGACAAAGATGTGCAAAAGTTTGTTCGAAGCTAATGCGTCTCGCTCTCCGAAATAGCCGGTCTACTTGAACATTTATAGCGCTAAAAGTCACCCGGCAGTTGCCACGGACCTCACTCACAACACTCAAAGATAATAGGATCAGGCAGGAGGCTTTCGGAGTAAATGTCGCGCGGCATTTTCCTCAAAACGGCCAGCCTCCTCGATGTACCCCTGCACGGTGCCGTCATGTCGCCAGCCGCCTTGCCGCTTGATTTGTCGGAAGTCCGCGCCAGCGCGATAGGCGCTAGTTGCCATGCCTCGCCGCAGGCTGTGACTTGAAAGATCGGGGATGTAGTCTAGAGCGGTCAATGCTGCACAATCTGCCAGGATCGTATTGATGCTCGCGGGGTGAATTGGCCGCTCACCGACCATTTCCCACTTATTGACCGAGCGGAAAACCGCGCCGCCCTCAATGCTGGCCGCGTCCAGCCAAGTGCGTAGCGCTGTGGCAGGGCAGCACGTTCCGGTATCCCCAGCAGTTGCAGCAGTGGAAGTCAAACGCAACGCAGGCGCTGGCCGTTCCCGAGGAGGCGCGCGCGAGCCCGTCGCAGACGAGACAGGATCAGCGACGCATCAAGGAACTAGAACGCGAGGTCCGGCGCAAGGACAAGGCCCTGACGGAGACGGCGGCGCTGCTGGTACTCTCAAAAAAATGCGAGGCGATCTTGCAAAGAAACCTGCGGGACGAGGACGAATGATCGACCTGCAAGATCGCCAGGAACATGCCCGCAACATCGAGGCCGCCTGCAAGGCGGGAGCGCGTTTGCACCAGGCCTGCGAGATCGCGGGCATCACTGCTCGTACCCTGCAGCGCTGGAGAGCCCATCAGGGCCTCGACACGGGCGATAGGAGACCGCAAGCTGTGCGCCCCATGCCCGCCCACGCACTGACCGAAGTTGAGCGCGCGCAGTTGCTGCGCGTGGCCAACGAGCCGCGCTTTGCGGACATGCCGCCAGCACGCATCGTGCCCATGCTGGCCGACCAGGGGGTGTACATCGCCAGTGAGTCGAGCTTCCAGCGCGTGCTGCGCACCCAGGGACAGGCGCGTCACCGCGGACGCGCCAAGGCCCCGCGCAAGAGTCGCCGGCCCACCACGCACATCGCCACCGCGCAGCGCCAGGTGTGGTGCTGGGACATGAAGTTCCTGCCCACCCAAGTCGCCGGGCGCTGGTACTTCCGGCGTAACGCTGTAACAAGCGTTACACCGTTAGGCCGGCGTGGTGCGCTACTACCGGCGGCATGCCAAGGAACTGCTGCGTCTGGCCCAGTGCCTCGATGCGCTAGCGATTTCGGCGGCCATCCGCGGCATGGGGGAACGTCCCGCCATTGCCGACCATCCGCTCTCGCCAAAGCTGTTCATCGAGGAAATGCTGATCGCCTACGCCGCGCTTCGACTGAGGCAGCGCCGCCCGGTGCCGGCGCCCATGCGACAACGCCTGCTGTCCTCGTCGACACAGCAGGCGTTTTGCTGTCGGCCTGCAGCGCGCAGGCCGGTTGGCGATGCGGCTTAGAAAGCCACCGACACCGAGGTGCTGAAGGTGCGCGGGTTGGCCAGGACCAGATAGCCCGAGTTGGAGGCGCCACCGGCCGATTCCCAGTAGTTGCGGTTGGCCAGATTCTCGATGGCGGCGCGGAAGGTCACGGCGTGTCCGCCGATGTCTGTCAGGTAGCGCGCGCCGATGTCATAGCGCACCCACGACGGCACTTCCAGCTTGTTGGCGGCATCCACGTACTGAGTCGAGGTGTAGGTGGCGCGGCCATTGATGCTCAGGCCGCGCACGCCGGGGATGTCGTACTCCAGACCGGCATTGGCTTGCAGCCTGGGCACGCCGATCGCGTAGTTCCCATTGTTGGTGCCGCCGTTGGTCTGCTGCTGTTTGGCATCGAGGAAGGTGATGCCCGAGAGCAGGCGCAGGTTCTTGCTCAGCTCGCCATAGGCGGTCAGTTCGACGCCGCGGTTACGCTGCAGACCGTTGGTGGCTTCGATGTTGGTGACCGCATCCTTGTAGGACAGCGGACGGTCGGTGGTGAAGAAGGCCGCCCCCAGACCCAGGCCGCCCAGTTCATACTTCACGCCCACTTCCTTCTGCTTGGACTTGTACGGGGCAAGCACCTGGCCATAGTTCGCCGCCGTGGTGTCGGTAATCTGCTTGCCTTGCTGCAGACCCTCGATGTAGTTGGCATAGAGGGACAGGTTCTTCTGCACCTTGAAGACCACGCCGGCCATCGGCGAAGTGGCGCTCTGGTCGTAGTGCGCGCTGTTGAGGTGGGTGTTGTAGGCATAGGTGTCGGACTTGAGCTGCTGCTGACGCACGCCCACGGTAACCAGCAGGCGATCGTTATAGAAGCCCAGCGTGTCGGAGACCACCGCGCTGGCCAGGTTGGTGCGGGTGGTGGTCTGCGGGTCGCTGAGGCTGTTGCCCAGCGTGGTCAGTGCCGGCTGGCTGTACATCGTCGGGTTGTACAGATTGGTGCCCAGCGCGTAGAAGGACGAATAGCCATAGGCATTGCGCGAGTTCAGCGAGTACATCGAAGCGGCGGCCACCAGCTTGTGTGAGACCGCGCCGGTCTTGATCTGGGTGCGGATGCCCACTTCCCCGGTGGCCACATCATCCTGGCGCGCATTGTCGAAGCGGTAGGTGGAGGCGGCGCCGGTGCTGGCGTTGTTGACGCGGATGCCGGACAGCGAATTGTTTTCGGTACCCTGGCGGGCGCCGAAGGCCGCCCAGGCGGTGGTGTGATCGGACAGATCCCATTCGCCACGGACGGTGCCGAAGATGTCGCGTTCATTGGAATACGACCACGGCTGGGAATAGTTGGCCGAGCCGCTCGGCGCCGCCGGCACCGAAGTCAGCCCGCTGCCCAGCGTGACGCTGGAGCGCATGTTGTTGAGATTGTTTTCCTGCACGCCCAGATCGGCTGAGAGGCGGAAATCATTACCGCGATAATCCACACCCAGCGAGAACAGGTTGGTTTCGCGCTTTTCATTGGACACGCCGGTGCCGCCGGCATGGCGGGCGGCGTTGATGCGCACGCCCAGGCGATCTTCCGGCCCGAGGCGGCGCGAGAAATCGATGGCGGCATATTTGCTGTTGCCCGATTCGTAGCCCATCGTCACCTCGGTCAGCGGCTCATTGGCGGCGCGCTTGGGGACGATGTTGATGGTGCCGCCCAGGCCGGCATCGCCCGGTGTGGCGCCGTTGAGGAAGGCGCTGGCGCCGTACAGCACCTCGACGCGCTCGATCATTTCGGCGGCCACATACTGGCGCGGCAGGATGCCGAACAGGCCGTTGTACATCAGGTCGTCGGAGTTGGCGATGAAGCCGCGGATCATGTACGACTCCTGGAAGTTGCCATAGCCGCGCGTGGTGCGCACCACCGGATCGTTCTTGAGTACGTCGCCCACGCCATGCGCCTGCTGGTCGGCAATCAGTTGCTGGGTGTAGGCCACCGAGCGCACCGGGCTGTCCAGATTGTCGACATTGCCCAGCACGCCCAGGCGGCTGCCGCGCGCGACCTGGCCACCGGCGAATTCCTTGGTCAGGCCATCGGCGGAGGCGTCAGCCGAGGCATTGACGGTGATGGTGGGCAGTTGCTGGTCTTTCTGGTCGCTGCTGGCGGTGCTGTCGCTGGTGCTGGTGGCGCTGCTCTGCGCCAGGGCCGGCAGGGGGCTGAGGAAAGCCAGTGCCAGCGCGGCGGCCAGCGGCGTGAGGCGGTGGAAGTGCGAGAGTGACATGAAGAAACTTTCAAAAGTTGCGGCAGGAAAACGAATTATCGGATTATAAGTAATTATCGTTCGCATTTACATTAATTAATGAAAACTTTACTTCCGTAATGGAGGATCGTCTCAGAAACGGGAAAGAAAGCGCGCTAAGCTGGTTGCAGCGGTCTTAGCGGCCTGAATTTGTCGACACCAATCTCGCCATGCTATCGGATCTGTTTCTGACTGGCCGGTAAACTCGTGACCGCACTGCTAGGCAGAATACGTATCGCGTATTCCGCCAAGGGAAACTCAAGGGTGCCGCGCAGATTCAGTCCTTCCAGGTGAGTAGGAGCGATCCGCCTCAGAAGTTCTGGAGCGATAGGCTCGCCGCCGAATTCCTCAAAACGGTCAACGGTACGCTGTATATGACGGGTATTCCAGGCCATGAGCACATTGGTCAGCAAGGAAAGACTTGACGAAACTGCCGCCAACGAATCCGGACGCTTGGCCAACTCGGTGGGGATTTTGCCGGTGTGGACAGCGCGCTGAATTGCATGCACAGCCTCGCCGCGATTGAGCACATGGCGAAGTTCACGGCGGAAGGTCGAATTGGTAAAGTAGTCGATCAAGAAGATCGACCGGAGCAGCCTACCAAGCTGCGTGCCGCCGTCGTACACGTCCTGGCCACGGGCAGACGATCCAAAACGCTGCAGCGCTTGGACAGCGGTGCAGCGCCCGCTCTTGATGGATGCCACCACTCGGACGAATTCATCGTAAATTGCTTCGATCCCGTCCAGGTCAACGTCGCCGACCACCACTGGCAGGATTTCATCCGGCACCATGTGGCCACGGGGGACATGGAGGTATCGATCACGCATGTGTTGAAGCACAGGGCAAAGGTCAAACTTGAGACCCTTTGCCACGGCTATCCCGAAGTCGGTGTAACCGTGGGTATCTACTGCGAGCTGAGCGACATCTTCCGTAGCGGTTTGACGAACCACGCCCTCGATGGCTGCACCTACCTGGCGTTCCTTCAGGAGGATGGGCTGATCGTAAAAAATACCCCAGCGATCGCGCACATGGGTGTAGATGCCGATTGAGGCCGTGCGGCGACGCGGGTCGGCGCGCGCTTGCCAGACCGTGCGTGTGGTCTCCAAGCTCATCATGTCGGACGACGCCAGATCGCCAATTCCCCAATGCGCGGCGATGGGATGTCGGTGCATGTACGCCAGGACTGCATCTGCAGCCTCTCGCAATTTGCGCTCGTCTGCCACCAGTTTCATCATCTGCCGGATCGACGAAGCTTTGAGCTCCGGGATCATGCGTGAAATGTCCGCTGCTGACAGGGATGTGCCGTGGGCCAGCACCGCGGCATAGACGAGAAGCAGTTCGCTGCGTGAGCGCGGTTCCCTCCCCAACAGCAGCCAAGAAAATCGCACTTCACTATCGATGTCGAGAATGATCGTCGGAAGTTGCCCGACTGGGCGGTCTTCGAAGATGGCCCGCCGTAGCGCATCGAGGTGGGGATCTCGCTCTTCGGCCACCAAGGCCTCGTTGCGAATGCTTCCAGCCTCGATGCGCACGTCACCGGACAGGTAGGCATCCTTCAGCCGTTCTAGGCCTTCGTCCAGGTGCTCAATGACATTATTCAGGAAAACTTTGGGGTCTTCCGATACTCCAAGGTCGCCGTAGTGATGGTGCCGCTTTGCCTTCCATTCCTCGCGGGAAATAAGCATGGTTTCCCGGCTGCGGAATGAAAAGCTGTGATTCACGAAAACCGATCCATTGCGCAACGCCATTCTCAGAGCGGAAATAGTGGCCCACTCAAACGCACGCAGTGCCGCAACGCGATCCTCGCCCTGGATGATCTCACGCCAGACTCGGCCGATCTTGATATTGGTGTGAAATGGTAATTCGTTGCCACCGTCTGGGCCGTACAGACCGCGAAGCACGTGAATGGCGTCAACAACCGGATGTTGCGACTCCGACTCAAAGGGCAAGTCGACCAGCTTGTGTAACAAAGCGCGGGCCTGCGCACTCTTTGCCATCAGCTGCAGACGAATCAAGCTCCGTCGACTCGGGGCGTGCTGTTGCAGCACCTGGTCAGCCAGTTCCACGATCTTGAGCAGCGTTTCCGCAGCTGGAGAAGCAGTCTCCAGAGCAAGAAGCTTGACTGCCTCTGCGAAGCCGCAAAGCTGCTTCTTGAGGTCAGGTCGCCCGGCATCGACCTGTCGACCTGCTTCGGTCGTGACGTCAATCGCCCACCGTCGAAACATCGCAAGCAGCTGGTCTGTAGCTGAGCACAGTGCGTAGCGCATGAAGCAAGCTGTCTCTAGTCGGCGGGACTGCGATTGAATACGCTTGCTGACGGAAGGTGGGCGATTAGCGCAACGACGCGCGTAATGTCGCACGAGCGTCTCATTGACTTCGGCAGGCCAGTCCGTGGGAACACGCAGCTCCTTGAGGTGATCGATTTTTGCGAACAATTCAGACATCTGAACTGTCGAGTGCTTCACAGGGACCGCCCATAGCCACTGTTGCAGGCTTCCCCTGTCCTCATACGGTGCCGGTAGGTCCCGGCTCCACCCCTGGATATTGGCCTCCCCGAGGTAGCGTACCAGGGCAGTCTCCAAGGCAGCCTCATGGCTGCGTATCGCTTCGGCGATCACGCGCCTGAGAAGCCTATCGTGCGGAACCAATATTTGATGCTGGTATAGCCATACCTTGACTTGCATGAGCAGGCTAGAGGCATCCGGTCGGCCGACCAGGGTCTCCTTAAGCCAGCGGACCAGGTAACGTCGCTGGTGCTCGGTCATCGAGGAAAAGCCCAGCGCCTGTTGTGCCAGCTGCTGGTGGTCGATTAAGGTCCGTGGCCGCGTCTCATACAGGGAGCGCAATGTTCCGATCTCGGGCGGGTCGATAGATAATTGCTCCCCGAGATGGCTCCACAGAACCTTCGGAATTTGCTTGTAGGCATCAAGCGTGCGGCCGGTCATCCGAATAAAGCCAATGTGGAGGGAGAGCGCCAGGCGATAAAGAAGGCTGCGCCTCGCTTCAATCAATGCGCGTTCTTTGGGGGAAAACGTGAAGAACGTGTTTAGCTCAAACTCGGTGAGTTCGGGCGGGATATGGCGCAAGCCGAGGTAGGGAGCGTGCCAGTGGTCCATTGTTTGACTCTCTGAAGAGAACAATGCGCACCATCATACGCGGTGGAAAAGGCAAACAGCAAGTGCCTGATTTTAAAGGAATTGTTGCAGTGCACACCGCTGAAGCCCGCGTAAACAGTGGAACGATCTACCGTCGGTCATTGCACGTAGATCAAAGAGACCCCTGTTCCTGAGTGATCCCGAGGATTACGACGGCGGCGGTCTCGTCATCGTCGACAGCTATGGTGAACATGAGGTCAAGCTGCCTGCCGGCGACCTGATTCTCTATCCGGCCACCAGCCTGCACAGCGTGGAGCCGGTCACGCGCGGAGAGCGCGTATGCTCCTTCTTCTGGACGCAGAGCCTGATCCGGGATGATGCACGGCGGACCCTGCTGTACGAAATGGATCGCTCCATCGACAGCCTCCGCAGCCGCGTGGGCGAATGCAAGGAAACGCTCACGCTGACCGGCAATTATCACAACCTGCTGCGCATGTGGAGTGAACCGTGACGTCGGATCACCGGCTCAAGTGCTACGCGCAGGCTCCGTGAACAACTTGACCACGGCAGTCATGTTTTCCTTGCCCAGGCCACACTCCATTGCGGCACGGAAGACTCCGCGCGCGGCAGCGATGGTTGGCACCATCAGCTCCGACGTTGCAGTGTCCACGGTATAGGTAAAGTCCTTCTCGATCAGCTCGACCGGAAACTGCGGGGCAAAGCCTCCCGCGAGCATCGAGCCGGCCACACGCCCTGCAACCGGACTCCATACGGGCGTCGCCGCAACGGCTTCGAGTACCTTTGCCACGTCCGCGCCGGCATGACGGAGCAGGCCTATCAATTCGCCAAGGACGCTGACCTGGATACCAAGCAAGGTATTGGTGGTCAGCTTGGTCAGTGCCCCCGCCCCGAGCGAACCCACGTGCTGGATGACGCTGCCCATCGTCTTCAGGACGGGTTCGGCGCGGGCCAGCGTAGCAGCCTCGCCACCGACCAGATAGACCAGTTGGCCCGCCTCGGCCTGGGGCGTACTTCCCGATACCGGTGCCTCGAGCAGGCCGATCGACCGGTCGGCAGCTTGGCGTCCCAGATTACGTATCCAGTCCGGAGTGAGCGTCGAGCTCTCGATCGCAATGGCACCAGGACTCATGCCGGCCAGCGCACCGGTGGCTGCATCCAGCCACACCTGCCGCGAAGCCTGATCGTCACGCACCATGGCCATGACGAAGTCCGCGCCCATGGCGGCTTCCTTGGGCGTGCCGGCCCATCTGGCGCCGGCGGCTACCAAGGCGTCGGCGGCAGCCGGGCTGCGATTCCAGACGGTCACGGTGTGACCTGCCTTGATGAGATTGGCGGCCATGCGCGAGCCCATCGCACCCAAGCCCAATACGGCGATTGTTGTCATGTGTCTTTCCTTTTGGCGGGCGGGCTTACTGCAGGGGCCCGGCCCTGAATGAACAAAATGGCGACGCCGTTACGGGCGACGTGCCTGACGTGCTGCTGCCACCAGGCCATCCAGCCAGTCCTGGTGTCCGTTGATCATCGGGTTGGGCTTGGTATTGTGCAGCACCTCGGCCGGCTTGCCTTTCTGCGTTTCCTGCGTGAGGATCCGCACCCGCCCTCCGTCCAGGTCTTCCACCAGCCATGCGTGATGCACATCCAGGCGATCGTCGCTGCCCACCTCCCCGGCCCAGCCGTGCCAGGCGATACGACCGGCTTGGCCGGCGGTGGGGGCCACGTATTCATTGCATTGCGCCTCGACCGGGAAACCGAAGGTTTCGAAATAGAAGCGGTCCCCGTCAGCCAATTGCGGACCCTTGCCGTCGTAGAAACGTACATTCGCCGAGTTGGCGTAGTAGGTCGGCCATTGCGATGGCACGGCAAGCAGCGGCCAAACGTCGGCCGCACTCAGGCCAGCGACGATGACTTCGTTGGAAGCAAAATTCTCGGTAAAGCCCGGCACGTAGCCTTCGGGCCAGATGATGGCGTTCATGTCACATTCCTTTTCATGGTGCAGTTGAATGAAGATGAGGCAAGCTACCAGCGTGTCGGACTGGCATTTGCCGACGGTCGCAGAGGATTGCCTCATCACAGGAAGGTCATGATGCGAACAAATCAGATATAAATCCAATCCTGTTTTCTTATTATTGTCATCAGCTCAAATGATATGAGAAATGATCCCTCCCCTCAGTTGGCAGCTTGTTCTACCTGTGTGTGGATCCATGCAAACAACCCATCGTTAGGTAGCCCTGAAATTTCCGGACACGCCTGTTTGTTAAACTTGACCAACAGGAGCAAGCAATAAGCAAATCAGAGAAACAGAGATACACAAGGGAGCTCCGCACCGAGACGCCCGGCACATGGCCTGATTCATCACACGGACCGTGGCAGTCAGTATTGCTCCCATGCCTTTGGTCGTTTGCTGAAGAAGTTTGGCGCGCGGGCATAGATGTCGCGTAAAGGGAACTGCTACGACAATGCGCCGACGGAGAGCGTCTGGGCAGCTTGAAAAACGAACTGATTCATCGCCAACGTTACACAACGCGTGCAGAGGCTGGGGTGTCGATTCGGGAACACATCGAAATTTTTTATAACCGCAAGCGGCGTCACTCTCGTCTTGGCAACATTGCCCCCGCTCGGTTTGTTGAACAATTCAACAGGAAACTGCGGACCGCATAAAACAAGAGTGTCCGTTATTGACTGAGTTGTACCGAATTTTGCAGCGAACCTGTCCGACTACAATGCACTAGCGGCAAGCCTGCTGGCCTGCCGCTGAACACCCGTTACCGATACGGCAACAAGAAAATCAAGGTTGCTGCAAAGCCCGCTGGATATCCCCCACCATATCGAAATCCGCACCCACCCAGCGGCGCGCCAGCTTATCAATGGTGCCATCGCGCGTCATGTCGCCAATGGCCTTGCTGACGGCCTCCTTCAATGGCTGCTGGCCCTTGGCCATGGCCGGTGCCGACAGCTGGTAGATCAGTACTGGTCCGACTTCCTTGATCGGCAACTTGTTCACGTTCGCGTATTTCATGCCACCGAAGTGCGAACTGATGACCGCATCGATGCGCCCATTGCCCAGGTCATTGAAGACGAAACCGCCATTGTCATAGGCGCGGATATCCGATTCCTTCAGATTGGCCCGCGCCCAGCTTTCGTTGGTGGTGCCGGTCGTCACGCCGACCTTCTTGCCCTTGAGATCGGGCTTGTCCTTGATGCTGGCATTGCTGGCCAGTACGAAGATACGAAAATCCTCCACGCCATAGGGTGCCGCAAAATCGACCTGCTTCTCCCGTTCCGGCGAAGGGGTGAGGTCGTTCATCACCATGTCGTACTTGCCCGCCTTGAGTCCTTCCACAAAATTCTTGAAACTGTCGGCCACGAAGATCACCTTGGCCACGCCGATGCGGCGCGCCACTTCCTTGGCCACCTCGACGTCATAACCGGCCGGTTGCAGCTTGTCATCGATCAGGCTCCAGGGCGGGCTGCTCTGGGTATTGGCGATGCGGATCACGCCCGATGCACGGGCATTGGCCAGAATGTCGGCCGGAATGTTCTGGGCTGTCACGGCAGCCGCTGCGCTGCCCAGGAGCGCTGCCAGCAGGCAGGCGGGAATGAAATGATGCAACTTCATGGTGCTGTCCCCTCTTGATCATCAATGAAATCGGAAGCCCATTCTGTGCGCAGGCCGGGGGATCAGCAATCCGTACACGTTTCTTGAGTGATAAGCAGAACTTATACTTTCCTCGATCAAACTGATGGATCGACAAGATATGCTGCACCAATCCGGAACAGCAAAATGATAAGGGCCAACAGTGTTTCACCCCCTGTCCCAGTTATCTCGGGGCTGACTGCTCTTCTTGCGGTCTCGTGCAGCATGGCCTTGCCCCAACCTTGTGCGCAGCGCTCAAATCGGTGCATTGCCGGGAAGTTCAGAACGTGCCGGGTTTCTGGTACAGCACCTGGCGCAGTGAGCTCATGTCCGACTCCATCTGGATCCGCATCACCCGCAGCAGTTCCTTGGCATTCTCCGACATCGGCACCCCAGGCCGGAAAACCAGCAGCGCCGTAAAGTTGGCCGTCACTTCCATCGGCTTCAGGCGCAGGCCGCGCGTGACGTAATCCAGCGCCAGGATGGGATGCGCCATGCCCATGCCAACGCCGCGCATGGCGAATTCGCACACCGAATTGGAATAAGGCGTCTCCAGGATGGGACGCAAGACCTTCCCCTGCAGCATCAGCTCCTGCTCCAGACGCCGGCGGCTGGCATCTTCCGGATTGAGGGCAATAAAGGGATGTTCCAGCAGATCGTCAGCCGTGATCACCGGCTTGCCGGCCAAGGGGTGCCGGTCGTTCATCACGATCACACCCGGCACGCTCATGAATTGCGAATGCTCCAGCCCGGAGACTGACAGCTCATCGGCCATCAGTCCGAAATCCAGCTGCCCTGCGCTGACCTGCTGGTAGACCTCGCGCGAGCTCATGATCTGGAACGACATCTGCACACGCCGCTCACCCAGTCCGAAGGCGGCGATGGCGCGCGGCATGAAACCATTGCCCAGTGCGGGAAAAGAAGCAATGGCCAGACGGCCCAGTCCGAACGAGCGCAAACTGCGGATGCGGTGCTCGATCATCTCGAAGCCGGCAAAGCAGCGATCCACCTCCACGATCAAGGCCAGCGCCTCCTGCGTCGGCACCAGGCGGCCACGGGTGCGCTCGAACAGCCGCAGTTCGGAAGTCGCTTCCAGCTTGCGGATCGACTGGCTGATCGCGGGCTGGGATACGTTGAGCAGGGCGGCGGCCTTGCTGGTGGTCCCGGCGCGCATGACGGCGCGGAAGACCTGAATGTCTCGCATGTCCATATATAAGTACCACTTATAGAGTTAGTCCCGCGTGCTGTTGATGGCTGCGGCGCGAATTCGGATACTGGGTTCCTCTTTTTTAGATTAACAAATTAATCGCATGAGCCACCCTATTTCATCGCAACCCGCGTTCGCCAGTCTCTCGCCCCCGGTGATGCGCGCCTCCACCGTGGTATTCGACACCTTCGAGGACTTTGTCCAGCGCAAGCAGCGCCAGCCCGATGGCTTCAGCTATGGCGTCACCGGCACCCCCACGGCGCGCCTGCTGGAGCAGCGTGTCGCCGCGCTGGAAAACGCCCGCCACTGCGTCATTGCGCCCTCCGGTGCGGCCGCCCTGATGACCACCGTCATGGGCTTCGTGCGCGGTGGCGACCATTTGCTGGTCTCGGCGGCCTGCTATGGTGCGCTCAAGACCTTTGCCGAGAAATGGCTGGCGCACATGGGCGTGGAGGTGGAACTCTACCGGCCGGACATCGGTGCGGACATCGCCGCACTGATCAAGCCCACCACTCGTATGATCTGCATGGAAGCGCCCGGCACGGTCACCATGGAAATGCAGGACATCCCGGCCATCACGGCCGTGGCACGCGAGCGCGGTGTACTGACCATGCTGGACAACACCTGGGCCAGCCCGCTGGGGCTGAGATGCCTGGATCTGGGCGTGGATTTCAGCATCCAGGCCGCCACCAAGTTCCTGGGCGGTCACTCCGACGTGCTCATGGGATGCATCAGCATGAATGACCACGGCCACTACGGCATCCTGCGCGAGACCCAGAGCATCCTCGGCCAGCAGGTCAGTCCCGAGGATTGCTTCCTGGTGCTGCGCGGGCTGGAAACGCTGCCGTTGCGGGTGCAGGCACAAGGTACGTCGACCCTGCAGGTGGCACGCCATCTGGCCGGCCATCCGATGGTGGCGCGCATGATGTATCCGCCGCTGGAAAGCGACCCCGGCCATGCCCTCTGGAAGCGCGACTACAAGACCCCTGGCTGCCTGTTTTCGATGATCCTGCAACCGGCGCCGGAAAGCGCCTTCCACGGCTTCTTCGACGCCCTGCAGCACTTCGTCATCGGTGCCAGTTGGGGCGGCGTGCACAGCCTGGCGGCGTATTATCCGGCCGCGCTGCAGGCCAACCGCGCCTTCCCGGCGACCGACCAGCCGGTGGTGCGCCTGTCCATCGGTCTGGAAGACCCCGCCCTGCTGATCGCCGATCTGGATCAGGCACTGGCCCAGTATGCAAGCGCGGCAGCCCAGGCGTGATGCCCGCATCAATGAACATTGAAGCAGCGCCCCAATGCAGGCGCTGCAACCGGGAGGAGAACCATGATTGATCTGTTTGTCAGGGCGCTACCGCTGCTGGAAAAAGCGGTAGTGGTGACCATCGGGCTGGGTATCGGCTCGTTCGTGCTGGGCTCGGCGCTGGGCATGCTCATTGCGTTGGCCCGCATTTCCGATGCGCGGCCGCTGCGCTGGCTGGCGTTTGCCTATGTGTCGGTGTTTCGCGGCACGCCCTTGCTGATCCAGATCCTGCTGATCTATTTCGGCCTGCCCAACTACGGCATCACCATCGATCCCATCCCCGCCGCCTTGCTGGCGCTGACCTTGTTCTCGGCGGCCTACCTGAGCGAGAACTTTCGCTCCGGCATCAATGCGGTTGATCGCGGCCAGTGGGAAGCTGCCTGGGCCATGGGCATGGGTTATTGGAAGACGCTATGGCGCGTGATCCTGCCGCAAGGCCTGCGCATCGCCATTCCACCCGTAGGCAGTCGCCTGATCGCGCTGATGAAGGACACCTCGCTGGCCTCCACCGTCACCGTGGTGGAGCTGACACGCGTGGCCGACCAGCTGGGAGCGACCACCTTCCGCTACATGGACATGTTCATCATCGTCGGGACCATCTACTGGGTCATCAATCAACTGCTCACTCTCCTGCAAACCTGGCTGGAAGAGAAACTGTCGAGGCGCTATCAATGAATCCGTCTTCTTCCCGTACTGTGCGCGTGAGCGCCCTGGCCAAGGCTTATGGCGCCAATCAGGTACTGCGCAACATCAACCTCGAAGTCGCGCGGGGCGAAGTGGTGGTCATCATGGGCCCCTCCGGGTCCGGCAAGACCACCTTCATCCGCTCGCTGAACCTGCTGGAATTGCCGGATCGCGGCAGCATCGAAATCTGCGGCGTGGCGCTGAACGATCCGGCGACGCTGCCCGCGCGCGAACTGCGGCGCAAGACGCTGCAGATCCGGCAGCAGACAGCCATGGTGTTCCAGTCTTTCAATCTGTTCCCGCACATGACGGCGTTGCAGAACGTGATCGAAGGCCTGGTCTCGGTCAAGGGGGTCGCCAAGGGGGAGGCCCGTGAGCGCGGCCTCGCGCTGCTGGGCAAGGTCGGACTGGCGGAGAAAGCCGATGCCTATCCGGGCAAGCTCTCCGGTGGCCAGAAGCAGCGTGTGGCCATTGCCCGCGCACTGGCCATGGATCCGGAAGTGATCCTCTTCGATGAGCCGACCTCGGCACTGGATCCGGAACTGCGCGACGACGTGTTGAACGTGATGCGCGCGCTGGCGGCGGAAGGCATGACCATGCTGGTGGTGACGCACGAAACGCGCTTCGCCCGGGATGTAGCCGACCGCATCCTCTTCATGGAAGGTGGACACGTGCTGGAAGATACCACCCCTGCCCTGTTCTTCGGCGCGCAGGGCAGCGAGCGCTCGCGGCAGTTCCTGGGACGCCTCCACGAATGATGTGCGCAGGCTGGCGAGGCGCCGTGACCTGGGCCGACAACGCGCGGCCCAGGCTCAAGGTGTCATTGAAGTTGGAGGCCGAACCACCCGTGTCATCGCGACGATTGAACAGGTTCAGGATAGTGAGCTGGATCTTCCATGGGCCGGCCTGACAGGCGAGCATGAGATCGGCAGGACATCGGTAAACAGAATGTGACAATTTGTCGCACGCCCTGCGCCTGGTCCTGCGCGCATAATTCGGGTCTTCTCCCATCCAGGGCGGCCCGGCACGGCCCGCCTCATGAAGGCTTAAAACATCATGGAAGTCAGTCCTTACGGCCTTCAGAGCTTGTGGGCGCAGGGTGACTTGGTCACGCGCGCAGTCGCGATTCTGCTGATAAGCATGTCCATCGCCTCCTGGTATGTGATCCTGACCAAGGCACTTGCCCTGCTTCGTCTGCGCAAGTCCGGCGAGGCCGCCCGCAGTGATTTTTGGACGGCAGGTGATCTGGAGAGCGCTCTGAGCACTTTGGGACATGACAATCCATTTTTCGCGCTGGCCCATGCCGGGAAGACGGCGCTCATTCATCATCAGCAGCACCAGGGACATTTGCATGAACAGCTGGCGATCAGCGACTGGATCACCCTCGGTCTAAGGCAATCCATTGATGAAGCTGCTGCGCGTCTGCAAGCGGGCATGGCCGTTCTGGCCTCTGTGGGATCGACGGCACCGTTTGTTGGCCTGTTCGGAACAGTCTGGGGGATCTATCACGCACTGGTCTCCATCGGCACCACCGGCCAGTCAAGCATCGACAAGGTTGCCGGCCCCGTTGGGGAGGCGCTGATCATGACCGCATTGGGACTGGCCGTAGCGATTCCCGCCACCTTTGGCTATAACGCGCTGGTACGCGGCAACAAAAGCACGCTGGCACGCTTGAACAAGTTCGGTTTCGACTTGCACGCATTGTTCGTCACTGGCGCTCGTGCAGGCGAGGACCAAGTCCATGCGTTGCCCTTGAGCGGCTCGCCGTCCCCCCGGGAGAACCTGCGCAAGCCAGGCAGGTCGCTCAGGCGCTAACCCTGCTGAGCAGTTATCAGGCTTCCCGAGTTCGTCTCCAATTAACTTTAAACGATGAAAAAGACTTCCCTGGCAGCCGCCATCGCATTGATCTATCCATTTGCAACAGTCGTCATGGCGCAAACCAGCAACGCCACCTCGACTGCCATCACCAATGCAGTTGCTGCTGAAAGCATTTCAAACAAGCCGCCCGTGTCTTCGGAGCTTCCTGAGGTTGTCGTTACGGAAGAGAGCCCGGGCTACGCTGCTTCACGCTCCAGCGCGGCGACGCGCACGGAGACACCGTTGCTTCAGACACCGCAGTCCGTCTCCGTATTGAAGCGATCCCTCCTGGATGACCAGGACGTCCACAGCCTCGCTGATGCACTCGTCAACGTTTCCGGAGTGGTACCGACCAAGCCGGAAGAAGCATTGCTGATCGCTCCCATCATCCGCGGATTTCCTGCGGAGACCTATCTGGATGGCCTGTCCATCTTCGGCGGGAATCAACAGGCATTCAATCCGGCAGGGCTGGTCGGCGTCGAACGAATCGAGGTGCTGAAGGGACCGAGTTCGAGCTTGTATGGTGGTGGACTGGGGTCTCCCCTGGGCGGACTCATCAACATTGAGTCGACACGTCCTGAGATTGGCAGAAATGGAGGCTTTGTCGGCGTACGAGCCGGTAGCTACTCCACCACCAACCCCTATGGTGACTACAACGTAACGCTGAGCGACAAGCTTGCAATACGCCTTGCAGGGGAATACCAGGAAAATTACAGCTGGATCGACAAGGTCCACGGGAAACGCGTTTTTTTCCAGCCCAGCATCCTGTTCAAGCCCGACGCGCAGACCGAGATTCTTTTCTCTGGCCAGTACAACCGTACGCAGCAGCTTGAGTACTCAGGGCTGCCCGCTCAACAGGCGCTGGCGGGTCAGCTTTATCGCAATGCCTTTCCAGGTGCGCCCAATGGCCAGCCCATGACGGATATCAACAATCGTCTCGGAAAGATCGAGTTGCGCCACAAGTTTGATGACGGCGTTCGCCTGGAGGCGTCCGCACAGTACTACACCAGTAACGTTGGCGAATACGGAAGCTTCATCTATCCGGCACTCGCAGCGCCCAGTGCATCTACGCCCACCACCTATCCCATCTTCCCGCTCACCATGAGCACCAGCACGCGTGAAACCGCTCTCGACGCGCATTTGATCGCGCCATTCAACATGCTGGGGGGACGTCACGAGTGGGTCGCTGGGGTTGCATACGACCTGACGAAGTTTTATTCGGGGATGGGCTTTGATGGGACGAGTGTCGGCTCGATTGATCTTTCCAACCCTCAATACAACCTCTCCTTTGGTGACAAGACCCCCATCAACTCGACGCAGACGGATCGCTACCGCACCCTCGCAACTTACGTGCAGGACCAGGCTCACTATGGCCGCTGGCACTTCACAGGGGCCCTGCGCCTGACTCAGCTTGAGTTTCAAGAGGCCGAACAGGGGACCGACAAAACCTACCACCATGTCTCGCCGCGGGTCGGCGTCAATTACGACCTGCTGCAAGGCCTGGCCCTGTATGCCGGTTATGCAACTGCATTCCGCGCACCTTTCGGTTTCATTGGTTCATCGATACCCAAGCCGGAGAGCTCCAGGAACATCGAGCTGGGTATCAAGCTTGACGATAAAGCGCGCAAGTTGTCGGGCACGCTGGCCGTGTTCGAACAAACTCGTGACAACGTCGCCACCGCCGATCCCGCCAATCCCCTCGTGTCGATCCAGACGGGACAGCAACGCGCACGCGGATTCGAGGCCGACATGACCTGGGAACCGGTTCGAGCGTTGTCCTTGCTGGCGAACTACGCCTATACCCAAGCGGTGGTTACGCAAGACAATACGATCCCGGTTGGTGACACACTGGCCCGTGTGCCCAGACATAGCGGACGCCTGGCCTTCCGCTATCGCGTACTGGATGGCGCCGCTGAGGGATTGTCATTCGGAGCCGGTATCACGGCACTCGGCCGCCGTCAGCTGACCTTGCCCAATACCGTCTCCGTGCCAGGCATGGCGACAGTGGATGCTCAGGCCGCCTATGACTTTGGTCGGTACACTCTGCAGCTCTCGGGGTATAGCCGCGCATCACCAGCGGCCAATTGTTGTTGCGCGATAAGTTGATTCACATCCGCTCCCGTGTTGGTAACAGCCAGGAAATGCGCGATGGCACGGATCTCCCGATCTGGCAGATCGATGCGTGGCATATAGACCTGCGTACCATGCCGCAACGGACCGGCCAGGAAGGAGGCAATGAGATCTTCATCGGTGGCGCCATGAAACTTGTCGGGCAGGCTGCGCAATGGGGCCCTAGGCTCCAGGGCATGGCAATTCGCACACGCAATTTTGGTCAACAGCCGCCCTGCTTCCAGCCGATTGCCATCGGTGATGATGCGGAGGCGATCAGGGATGAAGGGATGCACCTGAGTCAGCCCTTTCTGGGCGATCAAGTCGACCTCGGCGACAATCCCCTTGCCCGGTACGTCACGTGCGATGATCTGATTGCCGTAGATGTATTGCCCTGCCACGAATGGCTTGCGCATCGACTCGCGCATGCGTTCCTCCGGCCATACTCCCACTACCGAGATGAACGCCAACATCGCCAGCGCCAACGAGGTATAGATCCGCTGGGGCTTCCACCAAGCAAATATCAACCAGGCTGTCGCTACCAGAAAGACAGCAACCATCCCTTGCGCGTAGATGGGCAGCAGATGACTGTTGAGCATCACGATGGCGTTCTCAGGCAAGGTGCGCAGGTAGTACAAGAACATCATCACCGCGAACAGGCCACCCGCCAGTCCCACGGGAGCGAGCATTTTGACCACGCTGCGGCGCAGGGACAGATCATCGACCCGACTCGCGACCAGCAAGCCAACTACTGCCGCCATCACCAGCATTGAACCGGTCCGTGTCCCCAGATGCGCAAAGAAGTTCATGTTGTAGAAGGCATCGTTGGTGGAGCCGGTCTGATACCAGTTCTCATGGCCTGGCCACATCATGAAGGAGAGGATCCCCACGATCAGCAACATGGTTGCCCATGAGGCCAGCGCAAAAGACCAGGTGAGCTTGAGGTGCGTTTTTGCATCAATCTTCCCGATCAGGTAGACCAGCGCATAGACTCCGAGCACCTCCACCGTGAAGTAGACCCATTCTGCGGCCCAGACCCAGACGAAGTTATGAATTAGCCCACCCACTCCTCGTGGACTGGCCACCGTGATCGCATACCAGATACCGGGACCGGTAATGGATCCGATGATGTAGGAAAACACCAGCAAGAACATGCCGTACTTGCGAATGAATTCCATGAGTTGAGGCTTGTCTTCCTTGTAGCTCTTGGTCTCCAGCAAAGCGAAAAGGAAAGAGGCTCCCACCGACGTGTGAGAGGCCACGACGTGAATGACGCCGATGATGCCCATGACCCATGCCGTTCCCACGGCCGGGACGTAGAACGTCGGATACATGCCCAGCATGTCCATACGTTACTCCTCGATAGTTATTGTTATTCAGGTGCGCGGTTGCCTGGCGCAAGAGCATTGCGGCATCCCGGCCGACTGTTATTTCGGGCTGTACCGGTGCAATAGCCAATGACGCAAACCTCTGTTTGAGAGGATTGCGGCTGATTCATGGGCTATTGGGGCCGACATTTCCGCTCACACCGAGCACGCGCGTACAGCCCCGCACGAGTCCGCGAAAAGGGCGGGTACAACACGTGGAATCAAGGGAATTGCGGGTAACCGGGAGGAGCGCGACAGCGATGTGCCGTGAGCGCCAAGGTTTGGGCGAAGGTAACGTCAGGAATGACGAAGACAGGATGCACCAGCACCGCCACAAGCAAAGTGATATTGAGCGTTGCAGATGGCGGTGTCGGAGCGTGCTGCTGAAGAACACAATATCCACAGTGCGTTCCGTCAGCCGGCATTTTCTCCTGCCCTGCTGTACTGTTTCCTGGTACGGCTACACGCTTGACGCCACTCGTGCTGCAGACTTCCATCCAGGTGACTTGACTGGTGGTGGCGAGGGTTCGAGAAATGGTCGGAGCGGCAGCGCCAAAGACCATCACGCATAGCGCCAGCCATGCGAGCAGTCGATGAAAGCGTGGGCTAAAACTCATGTTCAGCGATCCGAAACGTAGGCCAAGTGACGGCGAGGATACGTCATGATAAGCCCGCTCTTGCGACCGACGAGCAGCTATTCTTCTGGCTGCGTCAATTTGCCGCAGTGACGACATGTTCAACTTGCAGAATGTCCATCAGCGACACATACCTCATGCGAGCACCCTGAAAAACAGTCCAGGTGCCGATTGCGGTGTGGCATGAGGGTATCAACAGGTGCGGGAAATTTTTCCATCATTGAGGCCCACGCTGCTTTCACCTCAGGGGCCTTCGAGCGTTCAAGATGAATGGCGATCAGGACGTGAGCAACCGGAATGCCCGTTAGCTGGGCCACCTTCACTGCTGTCGCATCGCCGATACCACTTTTTCCGCTTTTCATGTGGCTGATCGCACTGCGCGTCACACCCAGTACGTTTGCCAATGCGTGGTCGGACTGCAGGTCGAGCTTTCTCTTTACCAATTCCAAATAATCATTCGTTTGCATATGGCCTCCTGGGGCCGGACAGGCCGGGGTAACAAACCTCGTGATGGACGTCTCGATTGGAGATCATGCAATCGGACGTACGTGTGTTGCGGCATCCTGAACGGAGCGTTCGCTGAATGGATCGGGAGGGAAATGAGAAAGCCTCCGCGCTGACTGCGCTCGCTTTCCCATTGTGATGAGCCGATGGCATGCATCCCTGCCTGGATGCATGCTGCTTGCTCATGTTCTGCCTTGCTGAACATCTGTGGTTAGACTGGCCAGGCACACAAAGACCTGCACAAGTCTGCGAAAGAGACCTGTGCAACACACATGATCTAGGCGATTAAACGAGACCCGGAGGCGCTCGACTGCGATGTGCCGTGGGAGCCAGAACCGCGACCACGGTGACGTCAGCAATGAAGAAGACAGGATGCGCGAGCAACGCAATCAGCGAGGTGATGCCGGGGGCAACAGAGGGTAGTGTCGGTGCGTGCTGCTGAAGGACACAATAGCCGCAGTGTGCTCCGTCGATGGGCACTTTCTCCTGCCCTGTCGTACTGTTTCCCGGTGCCGCGACGCGCTTGGTGCCACTGGCACTACAGACTTCCATCCAGGTGAGCTGGCTATTGGAGGCCAGCGTCCGCGAAATGGTTGGAGCGGCAGCACCAAACACCATCACGCATAGCGCAAGCCATGCGAGCAGTTGATGAAAGCGTCGGCTCAAACTCATGTTCGGAGGTCTGGAAACGAGAGGCAAAAATAGGATTTGGCGTCAGCTATGATAAGCCCGCATTCGCAGGTGCTGACGCTGCATGGACCTGGCTGCGTCAATTTGCCGCAGCAAGGTCATGTGCCATGCGACTTCCGTAGCATTGCTTGGCGTTGGAATCTCCCCGTCGGTTACTGATCAAATTCTCGTCAAAACAATCACGCCGTCCATGAAGTAAATTTCTGAAAACCAGCTTGAAGAACTTCTCGACTGATATGATCTTCAGGCAGGCCATTTCTGGCACAGGCTGCGCGGAGAAGATTCAAGGGTTACGCCATTTTTTCCCTTCGCGAACCAGGCGATGCAGTTGGCATGGCTTTAAATTTCAATAAGGCAACATCCTCATGAATCGACGAGAATTCAATTTGGCACTGCTTGCAGCGGCCACGGTTTCCAAGGCCGCGTTTGCGCAGCCGATCCGAGAGAACCCGCAACTGCTGCTGGACACGGCGCATTACAAACAGCAACAGGTAACGGTTGATGGCCAGGTCATCCAGGTACGCGCCTTCGAGGGCATCCCCTACGTGGCGCGACCGGTCGAGCCGGAGTACCAGGTACTCAATCTGTACATTCCCGAGACCTACTTTCAAGGCGGCCGCATCGGTAGCTTCGACGCGCGTAGCGCCCCGATTTTCTTTCCCAATGCGGTAGGCGGCTACATGCCCGCAAAACCAGGGACTCTTGCCGGACGCGGCTTTCCACCGGGACCGCCGGGTGGCCAACCTGGGCAGCAACACAATCCGCCGCCAGACCTGCCTCCGGGGGCCTTGCCACCTCCCCCTATGGGCACAAATACCGTCAGCGCCAGTGCCGTGGCCCTGGCGCGTGGATTCATCGTCGCGGCCCCGGGTGCGCGGGGACGCACTCTGCAAGCGAGCGATGGCCGATGGACCGGCAAGGCGCCTGCCGCCATCGTCGATCTCAAGGCGGCAGTGCGCTGGTTACGCTACAACGCTGGCCGCTTCCCCGGCAACCCCGAACGTATCATCTCCAATGGCACCAGCGCGGGTGGTGCCTTGTCAGCGCTGTTGGGTGCCAGCGGCAATCACCCTGACTACGAGGCTGAGCTCAACAAGCTGGGGGCAGCGCCGGGGCGCGACGATATCTTCGCCGTATCTGCTTATTGCCCCATTACCAATCTGGCGCATGCCGATGAAGCCTACGAATGGCAGTTCGAGGGCGTGCGAGAGTATCGCAACGTGGCTATCTCGATGCTTGATTACAAAATTCAGCGTCAGGAAGTCGTGGGGCAGCTCAGTGATGCGCAGTTGCAGCTGTCGGCGCAACTGCGTGCGGCATTTGTCGACTATGTCAATGCATTGGGCCTGCGTTCGCCGGAGGGAGGCACGCTCAGCCTGCAGGCCGATGGTCACGGATCATTGCGTGATCATATCGCCGGGCTGTTGCTCGACTCGGCCCGCAAGGCCCAGGCGGGCGGCACTGACCTGGGTCAGCTGGCATGGCTTCAGCGTCGCGATGACAAGGTGGTAGCAGTCGATTTCAGTGCCTATGCACGTAGTGTCGGACGCATGAAGAGTCAACCAGCCTTCGATGGCCTGGCCCTGGAAACCGGCGAGAATCAGCTGTTCGGCGATGCGAACACCGACAAGCGCCACTTCACCGCATTCTCGGCGCAGCACAGCAAGGTCTCCGGTGCTGGCCTGGCTGAGCCACAGACGGTCAAGGCCATGGATGCGATGCAGGAAATCGCTGATGCGCGCTCCGTAGTGGCGCAACGCTGGCGCATCCGACAAGGCACGATGGATCGGGACACCTCGCTGGCGGTGCCGACGCTGCTCGCTGCAGCGGCACGTCAGCGTGGCGCACAGGTCAATCTGGAGTTCGCCTGGAACCGCCCACATAGTGGCGATTACGACCTGGAGTCGCTGTTTGCATGGATCCAGGCGCAGGTGAGTTAGGCTGGGGAGACCGGATATCTCGGAGCGCAAGAGCATGTGCTCAAGACGTCACGCTGCGGCGCTTTGCCGCAGTGGCAGCATTTTCAATTTGGCTGCAACATTCCCAGCCATGCCAGCAACATCAACGCAAACCAGGAGAGCAAAATTTCCGCCAGGGTCAGACGGCGTATCTGTCGCAGGGCATTGCGATGATGACGCATCGACGGTACCAGTACATACCTGTTGAACACGGCAATCGCCATCATTGCGCCAGCCACCAGGATCTTCATGCTCAACAGCGCTTGGTAGCGAAAATGGAAGTCTAACGGCAGTCGTCCAAGAATGAGGATGGTATTGAGCAAGCCTGTCAGGAAAACCAATGCCACCACTGCATGGCCGATATTTGAAAAACGCCGCAAGATTGTACTGACCAGATCCGGATGCGCGCGGCGATATTGGTCTGACAGGATCATCAAGACGACAGGCAACGCGCCTATCCAAGCGCCAACGCTCCAAACGTGGAGAACGTCGTTTGCCTGATGCAGTACTCCCGCCCCTCCCTCATGCATGACGGCATGACCGGTCAGCGCCAGGCTCGTCAGTATGATGCCGCTACCCGCGATGCATGCAAACAGGCCCACGCGATCCGATTGCGTCACGCTGAGCAGGAGCAGGCAAACGGCGACCAGCTGGGTCCACCATGCCGTACCGATTGAGGTCCCGTTGGCTACCGCAGCGAGCATGTCAAGGTGCCAGGCATCAGCCCAGCCATCGCCAAGAATACTGGCTTGCACGGGCAAACTGGCAAGCACGGCAGTCAACAGGAGTCCGAACAAAAGACGTCGCCATACGCCCAGGCGTTGCCATAGCACGCTCCTGAGCGGCTCTGCCACCAGCACAAACAAGGTCAGGCCGGAGCCCCACAAAAACAGTGCCGCACCATCGAGTGACAGCCGGCAAAGCCCCAACAGAAGCGTGGGAGAAATCAAGGCGCTACGGAAAAGCTATAGCTGCCCTCGGTCTTGTGTCCATCCACGGACAAGGCATGCCATTGCACCGTGTAGGTACCCGGTGCCAGTCGTGTGGGGATCCCCACCATGAATGACTTTCCCTCGTCCATGAGCATGGACTCACCCAATTTGACTTCCTTCTGATCGGGGCCTGACAGCCTGACGCCGCTGAATTTCAGATTCAATCCCTCTGAGAAAGTGAGTGTCAGCTCTGCTGGTGAAGCCACTACCGCCTGATCGCCAGGAATGGCCGTCTTCAGGTGGGCGTGCGCCCAGACGAATTGCGCCAGGAAAAGACTGGAAAGGATCACTAGCGACAGGAGGCGCTTAACGTTTTTCATTATCTTCAATTCCACTATGGGATCGGCTGAGGGGATGTACCTACTTTGATCGGACCGGTGATTTGATTCATGGAAGCTGACTGAGCCAGCATCCGGGCGCACATCTTCGCGGGCGACAAGTTTGCCACGACCAAGGCATAGCACATGCGACATATTGTCGCAGACAAGCCGAATGTGCATCTGACGAAAATCTTACAAATCCTTTACAGGCAAGGACTTCCTGTCTTTTTCTCACAGGAAGGCTTGATTTCCGTGAGCGGCCCGATCGGCTCCTTGGGCGTTAGAATCTGCGCCCATGAAAACTCGCCTTCCCCGCATACGCATGATCGCGTGGCTCACCATTGCTGCCCTGCTGGCAATGATGTGGTCGGGAGTGGTGCAAGCACGCATCGGTACCAAGCTTGCCTTACCTTGGAATGACATATGTTCCGTCTCCGATGATCCAGCTCCGACTTCAGGTGGAGCCAATGGCAAAACCGGGAATGTAGCCCATGCAGGGCACTGCATGTTCTGCGCAAAGCAGGATCTTGCCCACGCATTGCCGTCGCGGTTGGACCTGTCACAGCCTCCATTGCGGATATCGCGGGCCGTCGAGCTTGTCCAGGGAGTGCGACGGACAAACATGGCCTGGGCAACTGCCGCCCCACGCGGCCCACCGGGTACACGCTATTGATTGACCCGATGCGGTCACTGTAGCCGGCATCCCCACCCTGATGCCCTCAAGAGGCGTTGAAGATGCTGTGTGCCGCGCGTTACTGGGTCTTTCTCAGTCACTCCACGATACCTTCCCCGAGACACTGACATGACAAAAAAATCCCGACCACGCCCCCTCGCGTATCCTGCCCGTTCGCTGCCAGCCCAGTTGCGCCGCACGATTGCATATGCTCCCTATGCACTGCCCTTGCTCTGCCTCGCCGCTCCTGTCCAGGCCGAGGAATCCGCCAGTGCGCTGCCCGCCATCACGATCAATGCCCAGAGTCCATTGCCGCTGCAAAATCAGGTATCGGTCGGTTCCAATCTGGATCTGACACCATTGCAGACGCCAGCCAGCGTCACCGTCATCAACCGCCAACAACTGGAAGAGCGCGGCGACGCCAGCATCACCGATGCCATCACCCGCGCACCCGGCTACAGCGCCATGGGCCACCCGGGCAACAGCGGCAGCGCGCTGTCGGCACGCGGCTTCACCGATGCCACCTCCGTGATGCGTCTCTATGACGGACTGCGCCAATACGGTGGCGTGGGCGTGAGCTTTCCGTTCGACACCTGGAACATTGACCGTATCGAAGTCCTCAGCGGACCTGCCTCGGTGATCTATGGCGATGGTGCCATCGGCGGCGTGGTCAATGTGATCCCCAAAAAGCCCACACGCGGGAAGATCGAAAACGAAATTGAAACTACCATCGGCACCCACAACACCCGGCGCCTGGGACTGGGCAGCGGCGGCGCCATCAACGAGATGCTTTCCTACCGGGTCGACATCGCGGGAGATCGCTCGGATGGCTGGGTCGATCGCGGCAACACGAACAACCTGAGCCTGTCCGGTGCGCTGCGCCTGGATGTCAATCGCGATCTGTTCGTGCAGCTGAGTTATGCCCAGGGGCATCAGCGTCCGATGGCCTATTTCGGTACGCCCCTGATCAACGGTCAACAAGTCGATGCGCTGCGCGAACGCAACTACAACGTGGCTGACGGCACCATCGACTACAAGGACCGCTGGGCGCAACTGGAAGCCCAGTGGACACCCGACGCCGATACCACGCTGCGCACCCGTCTCTATCAGATCAACAGCAATCGCTACTGGCGCAACGCTGAAAGCTATGTCTACAACAACGCGACCGGACTGGTCGATCGTGGCGATGCCACCGAAATCCGTCATGACCAGTCTCAGACCGGGGTAACTACTGATGCGACTTTCAAGGGACATCTGGCAGGCCTGAAGAATCAGGTCTCGGTCGGCTTTGATATCAACTCGACGTCTTTTACGCACACCAACAACACCTACAGTGGCAGCTTCAGCTCCGTCAATCCCTATAGCTTCGACCCGGGCAGCTATGCCAGCGGCGTGGGGATTCCGGCTTTCCTGCCTCGCTTCCGCGCGCGCGCCTCGCAGTATTCAGTCTTCTCCGAAGACAAGCTGGACCTGACCGAAAAACTGAGTGTGCTGGCCGGTCTGCGCTTCGATCACGCTGATGTCTCCCGCACCGATCTTGCCGGTGGCACGGGTGGCTTCGATCAAGGCTTCTCCAACTTGGGCTGGCGCTTGGGAACGGTCTATGCCATTACCCCTGACCTGAGTGTCTACGGCCAATACTCGAAGGCTGCCGCGCCCGTGAGCAGCATGCTCTTCATGAGCAAGGCCAACAGCAAATTCAAGTTGTCGACCGGACGACAGATTGAGGCGGGTATCAAGCAGGTGTTCTGGGACAAGCGCGGTGAGTGGACGCTGGCGCTCTACGATATCCGCAAGAACGATCTGCTGACCCGCGATCCGGCCAATCCCAGTGTGAGCGTGCAGGTCGGACAGCAGTCCTCGCGAGGGATCGAAGCCAGCCTGTCGCTGGCCCTTGCAGAGCAATGGAGACTGAACGCCAATGCCACCGTGCTGCGCGCACGCTTCGATGACTTCACCGAATCGGTCAGTGGCGCAGCTGTCTCGCGTGACGGCAAGGTACCCACCAATGTCCCCGAGCGTCTGGCCAATGTCTGGCTGAGCTGGAACTTCCTGCCGGCATGGACCGCCAGCGGCGGCCTGCAGTATGTCGGCCAGCGCTATGCCGACAATGCCAATACGATCAGACTGCCCTCCTACACCACCACTGACCTGGCGCTGCAATGGAAGGCCACGCAGGCCACCACAGTCACACTGCGTGCCAACAATGTCTTCGACAAGCGTTATTTCACCACGGCGTATTACACCACCACGCAATGGCTGTATGGTCCCGAGCGTGAAGTTCAGCTGACGCTGAATCATCGCTTTTGAGCTTGATGAAGAAATTGACAGGCAGCCTGCGGCGCTGGACCTATCTCACGCACCGCTGGTGCGGTGTCGCCGGCTGCCTGCTGATGGCATTGTGGTTTGTCAGCGGCATGGTGATGCTGTTCATCGGTTATCCCAAGCTCACCCCTTGGGACCGATTGGCAGCATTGCCAGCGTTGAGTGCCGCACCACAATTGCCCTCGCAGGTCATGGGAGATGGGACGGTCAGCCGACTGGTCCTCAACGCCGCTTCCGGGCAAGCGCGCTATATCGTGCAGCGTGCGGATGGCAGCCTGACCAGCGTAGATGCCTCCAATGGTGTGCCAGCAGACGGCTACGGCAGCGCTGCGGCACTGCATAGCGCCAGGGTGTTCTCAGGCGGTGCCAATGTTCAATACCTGGGCAGCATCGATGAAGACCGCTGGACCCATTCCGGCAGCCTCAACCCGCATCGCCCCCTGCACATGGTGCAGGTCGGCGATGTTGCGCAGACCTTGCTCTACGTTTCCTCCCGGACCGGTGAGGTGGTGATGCAGGCCAGCCGCTCTCAGCGCATGTGGAATTATGTTGGCGCTTGGCTGCACTGGATTTATCCCTTGAAGAACCAGTCGCGCGATCCTGTCTGGAGCTGGACCGTTATTGCGCTCTCGGCCGGCTGCGTTCTGGTTGCCTGCAGCGGCATCGTCGTGGGGCTTTGGCGCTGGCGCTTTGCGCGACCTTACAAATCCGGTTCCCGCTCGCCCTTCGCCCCGGGATGGATGCGCTGGCACCATCTGCTCGGTTTGGGCTTTGCTGCCATTACGCTGACATGGATCTTCAGTGGTCTGATGTCGATGAATCCACTGGGTATTTTTTCACCGACGCAATCGCCGAACCTGGCGCGCTACGACGGGGCCATTGTCTCCCGGCAGCACATGGATCGCACGCCAACGGACATCCTGCAGGCACTGCAGCGGGATGGTTTCTAGGCCGTCGAACTGGAGTGGAAGAATCTTGGCGGCCATTGCTTCGTGCTAGCACGGGATGCCGCAGATGGCACGCGCATCGTCACCACGGATGCACAGGGTCTGCTGGTGCAGCGGCGATGGCCACAGGCCGTACTGCAAGAGGCCGCTGCAATGCTGCTGCCCGCCAAACTCATGCAGGCAGAGCTGCTCGATGGCGGTGATGCCTATTACTACCGCCGTGCGCCGGAAGCCATGATGGGCGGCGCCGAGCGTCGCCTGCCGGTGCTCAGGTTGCGTTTTGATGATGCGGGCAGCACCCTGGCCTATATCGATCCGGCCACCGGACAGGTCGTTTTCAGCGCCGACCGCGCACAACGTCTGGGGCGCTGGCTGTTCAGCTTCCTGCATAGCTGGGACCTGCATTTCATGCTGGCTGCAGTCGGCTGGAGGGAGGCTGTGCTGATCCTGCTCAGTCTTGGGGGACTGGGGCTTTCTCTCAGCGGGATTATCATCGGAGTGCGTCGTGTCGATAGAAAGATGAGAAGTCGCAACTAGAACTCGTTGAAGTCCCAAGGACAGCGATCTTTGGCTTGGCTGGCGGCTGACATTTCGGGTGTCGCAAATTAACTGCTTAAGTCGTTCTCTGCATTAGCAACGACATTTTTCTTCGTTGAAAGCCGGCGCGCCAACGGACAGACTGCCGCCTTTGACCGTGAGCACCTTTGCTCATCGCGCCCCTCCTTGCCGGCTTTTTGCATGAACGACTTCTTCACTCCCATTACCGGCTCGGTGCTACCGCGCTTCGCCGGCATCCCCACGCTGATGCGGCTGCCGCCCCTGACACTGGAGGACCCGCGTCTGGCCGAGCTCGACATCGCACTCGTGGGTGTCCCCTGGGACGGCGGCACCACCAACCGTCCCGGTGCACGGCACGGTCCGCGCCAGGTGCGCGATGCCTCCACCATGGTGCGCAACGTCAACCGTGCCAGCGGCATCAATCCCTTTGCGCTGTGCCACTGTGCCGATCTGGGCGACGCCCCCGTCAATCCCGTGGACCTGATGGATAGCCTGCAACGCATCGAGTCCTTCTTTGCCAAGCTGCATGCCGCCGAGGTGGCCCCGCTGGCCATCGGCGGCGACCATCTGGCCAGTCTTCCCATCCTGCGCGCACTGGGCAAGGAGGGACCGGTGGGGATGATTCATATCGATGCCCATACCGATACCTGGGACACCTACTTCGGCGGCCACAAATACTCCCATGGCACAGGCTTCCGGCGGGCTATTGAAGAAGGCGTGCTCGATGCGCGCCGTACGGTGCAGATCGGCATTCGCGGTGCGCTCTACCACGATGCCGAAGATACCTGGGGCCAGCAGCAAGGCATCCGGGTCATCGATATCGACGAGTTCCATCAGCTCGGACTCGACGCCGTCATCGCCGAAGCACGGCGTGTGGTGGGTGATGGCCCCACCTACATCAGCTTCGACATCGATGGCCTGGATCCCGTCTACGCGCCTGGCACCGGCACCCCTGAAATCGGCGGCTTGACAACGCTGGAAGCCCAGCGCCTGCTGCGCGGCCTGCAGGGCTTGCATCTGGTCGGCGGCGACGTCGTGGAGGTGTCGCCGCCCTTCGACCCCAGCGGCAATACCGCACTGGTGGCCGCCACGCTCGCCTTCGAAATCCTGTGCGTGCTGGCGCACAGCGTGCAAGCTCGCAAAGAGTCATCCGCGAAATCCGCATAAGGAACCGCGAAAACGGTCGTTGTGCAAGCCATGCGCGCTTTGCATACTCATCAACGACGCAAGCTTGCGCGCCCATTAAACCAAGAACAGGAACAGACCATGCACATCACAAGAAGAGTATTCAACACCGCCATCGCCGCCCTGCTGCTGACCGGAGCCACAGCCGCAGGTGCAGCCGACAAGCCCATCGTCGTCGGCTACCAGAGCGATGCCCTGCCCTCGTCGCTGGCCATCGCCAACGGCGAATTCGAAAAGGCCACCGGCAAGAAGATCGACTTCCGCAAGTTCAATTCCGGTGCCGACGTGATCGCGGCCATCGCCGGTGGTGATGTGCAGGTGGGCTATGTGGGCTCGAGCCCGTTGGCTGCAGCGGCTTCGCGCGGACTCGACGTCAAGGCCTTTTACCTGGCCTCCATCTCCGGGACCGATGAGGCCTTGGTGGTGCGCAATGGTTCGGACATCAACAGCGTTGCCGACCTGAAGGGCAAGAAGCTGGCGGCCGCGCCCGTCTCCACCGACCATTACCAGCTGCTGGCGCTCATCAAGAGCCAGGGCTGGACAGAGAAGGATGTGAAGGTCTTTGCCATTCCCCAACCTGAAATCGTGGCCGCCTACAATCGTGGCGACATCGACGGCGGTTTCGTCTGGGACCCGGCTCTGACCGAACTGAAGAAAAACGGCAAAGTCCTGGTGACCTCCAAGGATGTGGCCGACAAGGGCGCGCCGACCTTCTCGGCGTGGATTGCCACCGGCTCGTTTGCCAAGGAACAGCCTGAATTCCTGAAGACCTTCAGCGCCGTTATCGACAAGGCCAGCCTGTCCTTCCAGAACGACAAGGCTGCCTGGAACAAGGATAGCGAGAACGCACGCCTGCTGGCCAAGCTGCTCGGCGGCACCCCGGCCGACCAGGCTTCGGGCCTGCAGAACCTGAACCTGGTACCGGTCAGCGCCCAAGCCTCGCCGGCCTGGCTGGGTGGCGGTGAAAACTCGGGCCTGGCCAAGATCCTCAAGGAAACCGCCGTGTTCCTGAAGGAACAGAAGAAGATCTCGGACGTGCTGCCCAGCTATGCCGCCTTCGTCACCCCAACGGCGGTGACTGGCCTGAGGTAAGCCTCCCCGTCGATACCGTCTGCAAGCCCGCCGTGCCGATAGCCACCCTGTCGCACGGCGCTTGCGTTTGAACGGTTTGGAAAGAACACACATGTTGAAAGTAGAAAACGCCAGCGTCTTCTTTGCCGGCCGGGACAAACAGGTGGTCCATGCGCTGGACCGGGTCTCGCTGGAGATTCCCGAACGCGGCTTCGTAGTCGCGCTGGGCACCTCGGGCTGTGGCAAGTCGACCTTGCTCAATGCCATGGCAGGATTCCTGCCGCTCTCCGAAGGCAGCATCACCCTCGACGGTAGACCGGTCTTCCGACCTGGTGCCGAGCGTGGCGTAGTGTTCCAGAAGGACAGCCTGCTGCCCTGGAAATCGGTGCAGGACAACGTTGCCCTCGGTCTGAAGTTTGCCGGCGTGCCGCGCAATGAAAGCCGCGACCATGCGCAGGAGTTGTTGCGCCTGGTAGGACTGCAGGATTTTGCCAAGGCTGCCCCCTACGAACTCTCGGGCGGCATGCGCCAGCGCGTGGGCCTGGCCCGCGCTTTGGCTCCGGATCCCAAGATCCTGCTCATGGATGAGCCCTTCGGTGCGCTCGACAGCATGACCCGCGAACAGATGCAGGAGCTGCTGGTGTCGGTCTGGGCGCGCACGGGCAAGCAGGTTTTCTTCATCACGCACTCCATCGAGGAAGCGCTTTTCCTGGGCACCGAGGTGATCGTGATGTCACCGCGCCCGGGCCGCATCGTGGCGCGTTTCGAGACCAATTTCGTGCGCCGTTTTGCCGCCGAAGGCGATGCCCGGGCCATCAAGACCGAACCTGCCTTTGCGCAATTGCGTGAAGAGATTCGCGCCATCGTCCACCAGTCCGAAGACCTCGTCACATCATGAGCGACCAAGTCCAACCCCTCCCCTTGCTCGATTCCCTGCGCGCAGGGACATCGGCTCCCCCCACGGCCAGTGCGCCGCCGCGCCTGGTCAAGATGCGCAGCTTCGGCATCGGCGAAGGCTCTACGGTGCGCATCAGCGTGGCCGCCGGCATCGCCATCCTGGCGCTGTGGTGGCTCATCGCGCAGACCGGCTGGGTGCCGCACCTGTTCCTGCCTACCCCTTCCGAGGTCATCAATGTGGCCCGGAGCATCTGGGAAGACGGCTACGCCAATGCCACCCTGACCGAACACGTGGG
The DNA here is from genome assembly GCF_057961335.1 of Herbaspirillum sp. Her4. NCBI lineage: Bacteria > Pseudomonadati > Pseudomonadota > Betaproteobacteria > Burkholderiales > Oxalobacteraceae > Herbaspirillum > Herbaspirillum sp. Her4. Next base: position 3,949,397 of record NZ_CM176330.1, read on the forward strand.
CGCAAGCCTGCTGCGCATCCTGACCGCCGGCGTCATTGCGGTTTCGCTGGGTATTCCGGTGGGCCTGCTGATGGGGCTCAATCGCTGGGTCAAGGGTGTGCTCGATACCCCGATTGAATTCTATTGGCCCCTGCCGCCGCTGGCTTACCTGCCCTTGATGATCATCTGGCTGGGCATCGGTGAGGCCTCCAAGATCACCCTGCTGACCCTGGCCATGTTTGCACCCGTGGTGCTGTCGGCGCAGGCGGGCGTACGCTCGCTGCCGCTGGAGCGGGTCAATGCGGCGCTCTCGCTGGGCGCGACGCGCTGGCAACTGCTGGTCGAGATCGTCCTGCCCTCGGCCCTGCCGGAAATCCTGACCGGCATCCGCATTGCGCTGGGCGTGGGCTGGAGCACCCTGGTGGCAGCCGAACTGATTGCAGCCAATCGCGGTATCGGCTACATGATCATGTCGGCCTCCCACTTCCTGGCAACCGATGCGGTCTTTGTCGGCATCGCCTTGATTGCCACCTGCGCCTTCGGCTTCAGCTATGGGATGCGCCTGCTGGAACGCGCGCTGGTTCCCTGGAAGGGCAAGAGCTGAGGCCTGCAAAATACGTCATGTACGCGCATTCAAGGAGCGATGGCCGGCACCGGCGGATCTTGATACGCCCGATCAATGCGCGCGCCCTTGCGCTGCCACTCCGTTTCCTTCTGCTGCCGATCTGCCAGCTCCAGCGCGAGCGCTTCCGGAAGACGCGTCTTCCATTCGCGTCTGTTCTGAGGGCCTACGTAGGCGCGCATCTCCTCATTCTCGGCCACCAGGTCATAGGTTAGGAAATACGCACCCGGCTGGTGAATGTCCGTGCGGTTTTGATCCCGGGTCAGGTTGATTCTGAAGTACGCATGATCGGCGTAGAAACACCAGCTGCTGCCAGCACCCAGCTTCATCCACTCTTCCAGATCAGGGACATAGTCCGGATCCAGGCAGCCCACCAGCGCCGCCTGAACGTAGCGCAGCGTGTCCTTTCCCTTGAGACGGGGAGCACCCCGCGAGATCGCATTGCGCCATCCGGCATCGCGAATGGATTGAATCAACCGGAAGAAAGCTTGCCGCGCTTCGTCGTGGCCCATCAGTTCGGGCGCCGTCAGACCGGCATAAATGTGCCATTCGGAGATGTTCTCCTCCGGATATCCGGTATCGTCAGTTCCGCTGATGCCGAGAACATACGGGATGGTCACCGCGTGGTCCGGCTGACCGATGACGATGCTCGCCAGGGCGTCCCGTGGCCAATCCATGCTGTAGAAATTCAGCCCTGCAGGGTGTCTGGCGACTTCAAGCTGCTTCGGATATTTTTCCATGAGCTCATCAGCGGCTTGATTCACCCGGATGGCAATGCCCTCTCTCACGAAACCGTCTCTGGCATCGCGCTCGCTGCAAATGAGCCACAGGCCCGCCGACAACAAGAGCAACAGCATTGGCAACAGCAATTTCCATGACCGAAGACGCATGCCCCATTCAACCCGAGTTCCGCAAAAGCCCTGATCTTAAAGCTTCAATGGCCAGGCTGCCAGCCCGGCACCAGGACGGCTATGCACCCAGCGCGCAAGCTAAGAAGAATTTCGCAGTTTGGTCCGGCGCTGCATGACCCTATGATGCCCTCATCCTTGCCATCCGCTGCAAGGCCGATTCCCGGACCTCTTCAGACACGACCTCATGAGCACAATCTCTCCCGACCTCCTGCAACGCATCGCCGACGGCGCTGCCCAGCGCGACGCCCAGCGCGAACAACCCTTTGACGTCATCGCCGAGGTCAAGGCCACCGGTTTCGGTGCCGGCCGCCTCGACGCCGACTACGGCGGTGGCGGCGCGAGCTTCGTCGAGACCCTCGATACGGCCATCCAGCTGGGTGCGGCCGATCCCAACGTCGCCCACATCTGGCGCAATCACCACGTCGCCCTCGAACGCCTGCTCAATGCACCTCTGCAGCATGCGGGCGTGCAGCGCCTGCGCGAGCGCGTGCGGGCCGGAGATCTGGTCGGCGCTTCCCACACCGAACTGGGCCAGCCCCAGATCGGCGGCAATGCGCCGCTGGCCACGCGCCTGGTGCGCCAGGGCGATCACTACGTACTCAACGGCCAGAAGTTCTACTCCACCGGTTCGCTCTTCGCCGACTGGCTGCACGTGACCGTGTCAGTCGAGGATGGCCGCCGCGCCGTCGTACTGCTGCCGCGCCAGCGTGAAGGCGTACAGACTGTCGACGACTGGTTCGGCATGGGCCAGCGCCTCACCGGCAGTGGTACGACCGTCTTCGAAAACGTGGTGGTGGCCGCCGATGAAGTGGTCCTGCCGGATCAGGTACCGGCGCGCCAGGCCGTCTTCGGCTCGACCATCGCCCAGCTCTTCCTGACCTCGGTGATCGCCGGGGTGGTCAGCGCCGTTGCCCGTGACGGCGCCGCCCTGCTGGGCAAGCGCAATCGCAATTACTACTACGCCCCTACGCCCTCGGCTGCACAGGATCCCATCCTCCTGACCGCCCTGGGCGAACGCGATGCCGATGCCTTCGCCACCCGCGCCGTGGTGCTGGCCGCGGCCGCTGAAGCCGACCGCGCCTACGCCGCCCTGAAGGCCAATGCGTCTGATGCCGATGATCGCCTGCAAGATGCGGCCGCTGCCGCCGCCCGCGCCAAGATCACGGTGGACCGCATCGCCCATCACGCCGCCACGGCGCTGTTCGATATCGCCGGGGCCTCAGCCACGCTCGCCCAGTTCAACCTGGATCGCCACTGGCGCAATATCCGTACCATCTCCACCCACAACCCGACCTCGCACAAGGCCTATGCGCTGGGCAACCTGAGCGTGAACCAGGTCCGGCTGCCCACGCAAGGTTTCTTCTGAGCCTGACCCTGCCCGTAATACCCTGCGCCCGCCAGGGTTTTCATTTGGTTAGTTGTCCTATAAAGTAGACAAAAAACCAAATCAGGGACAGGCGCGGGCAGCATGAATCAACCAGCACCCACTCTGGCTGCAACAGGGGAGAAACCGGCCAGCGGTCGTCAAGGCAAGCCGGCCAGCGGCAACGCGTGGCGGCTTCCCCGTTCGTGGCAATGCCTGCTGAAACGGCTCGCACTGCTGGGCCTGTTGGCCGCTGGCAGCGTCTGCATGACTGCGCACGCCCAGCCGCCAGGCGCATCTGCCAAGCTGTTGACGGTCGGCGTCTATCAGAATCCCCCCAAGATCTTCTTCGACGGCGAAGGGACGGCCAGCGGCCTGCACATCGACCTGATCCGGCTCATTGCCGAGCGCGAGCACTGGCAATTGCGCTTCGCCCCCTGTGAGTGGCAGGCCTGCCTGAAGCAGCTTGAGGAGGGCCGGATCGACCTGCTGCCCGACGTGGCCTGGACCGAGCAGCGCGACAAGGTCTTCCAGTTCCCTTCCGTACCGGCGCTCTACAGCTGGTCCATCCTTTATCGCAGCCGCTCGGTGGCGATCAATTCCGTCTTCGATCTCAAGGACAAGCGGATCGGCCTGCTCGAAAACTCGGTGCAGGCCAGTTATTTCCGCAACCTGATCGACAACTCCGGCATCAAGGTCCACCTGGTCATGCTGCACAACGTCGAGAGCGGTTTCCGGATGGCGGCTGCGGGCGAGCTCGATGGCATCGTTGCCAGCCAGCAAGCGGGCGACATGCTGGCCGATCGTTATCATCTGACCGATACCAGCATCGTGTTCCAGCCGGTCAAGCTGTTCTTCGTCAGTGGCAAGCAAGAGGACCCGGAAGTGCTGGCCGCGATCGACCGCGCGCTCAGCCAATGGCAGGCCGATCCTGATTCCATGTATTTCCAGATCCTGCGCAAGTGGGGGCGCGGCAATACCAGCCTGCCCGCCCATGTCTGGTGGCTGCTGTGCGGCGCGCTGGCCTTGCTGCTGTGTGCCCTGCTGATTGCCGCCTACCTGCGGCGCGAAGTGGCACGCCGTACGGCACGGCTGCAGCTGAGCGAGACCTCGCTGCGCATCGCGGCGGCGGCCTTTCATTCGTCCGAGGCGATCTGGGTGCTCGACGCCGGGCGCAACGTGCTCGATGCCAATGCCGCCTTCATCGCCCTGACCGGTTACCAGCTGCACGAGCTGCCTGCGGAGGGGATGCCGCCCTGCCAGCGCGAGCAAGACCAGGAGGATTTTCGTGCCCGGCTATGGACGCTGGTCCAGCGCAACGGCAAATGGCAGGGAGAGGTGCGGGTCTGGCGCAAGAACGGCGAAACCTTCTGCGCCATGCTGACCCTGACCGCCGTGGCCGATCCGGCCGGACACATCACGCACTACGTGGGCACCCAGATCGACATCAGCGACCAGAAGCGCCTGCAGGACGAAACCCGGCAACTGGCCTTCTATGATCCGCTCACCGGCCTGCCCAACCGCCGCCTGCTGCTCGACCAGATCGCCGCCGCCAGCTATCTCGGCCAGCCCTCAGCGCTGTTCTTCATCGACATCGACAATTTCAAGGATCTCAACGATGCCCTCGGGCATTCCATCGGCGACCGGCTGCTCTGCCGGATCGCCACACGCCTGCAGGAACTGGCTGGCGGGGCCCTGGTCGCCCGCCTGGGCGGTGATGAATTCGTGATCCTGCAGCAGCAGCCCCTGGCCTCGCCAGCCCTCATCGAAGAGAGCGCCTGCGGATTCGCACAGCGCATCGTGGCGGCCATGGAGCAGCGCTTCGACCTGGACGGACTCAGTCATTTCGCGACCTGCTCGGTCGGCATCGCCCTCATGCACGGACAAGGCGCCAGCGTCGAAGACCTGTTGCGCCAGGGCGACCTGGCGATGTATGCGGCCAAGCAGAAGGGGCGCAATACCAGCTGCCTGTTTGACCAGGCGATGGAACATGCGCTGCATTTCCGCACCGGTCTGGAAAGCGACCTGCGGCGCGCCATCGGCAGCAGCGAATTCCTGCTGCACTATCAGCCGCAGCGCGACCAGGCCGGCAACCTGATCGGGGTGGAAGCGCTGGCGCGCTGGAACAGTCCTTTCCGTGGCAGCGTCTCGCCGGCCATCTTCATTCCGGTGGCCGAAGCCTCGGGATTGATCCTGCCGCTGGGCCTCTGGGTGTTCCAGCAGGCCTGCCGGCAGTCGGTGCGCTGGAACCGCGAAGGCCGGCGGGTGCCGGTGGTCATCGCCGTCAACGTCAGTGCTGTCCAGGTCCGCCAGCCGGACTTCGTGAAGTCCATTCTGGAGACTCTGCAAGCGACCGGAGCCGATCCCTGCCACCTCAAGCTGGAGCTGACCGAATCGGCCATGGTCGAGGATGTGCAGGCCACCATCGAAAAGATGATGGAACTCAAGCAGCACGGCCTGGCCCTGTCACTGGACGATTTCGGGACGGGATATTCGTCGTTGTCGCTGCTCAAGCGGCTGCCAATCGACCAGCTCAAGATCGATCAGTCCTTCGTGCGGGAATTGCTGTTTGCGCCCAGCGACGTGGCCATCGCCAAGAGCATCATCACCCTGGCTGATGCGCTGGGGCTGGAAGTCATTGCCGAGGGCGTGGAAACCCGCGAGCAGCAGCAGTTCCTGGCGGCGCTGGGGTGTACGCGCTATCAGGGCTACCTGTTCGGCAGGCCGGTGCCTGCGGAACAGTTTGATGACGTGATGTGAGGCATGGGTTGTCGGCTCGAATGAACGCTTGAATGAACGCCCGAATTCATGCGCGAATTCATGCGTGATTTCACCCCTGAATTCGCGCGTGTTGCCTCATTCAATGAGTGGCGCGACGCTCCGCCATGGTCAGGTATTCCGCATGCAGGTGCGCCGCTTCCAGCACCTTGCGGCATTTGGCGCGCTCTGCCGGCAAGGCCGCCAGTTCATGCTGCAGCAACTGTTCGATGATTTCGGCGGCCTCCATCGGTTCGGTTCCCGCCGTCTGCATGGCCAGCAGGCAGTTGCGAACCGTGGAGCGCACCAGCTCGCCGATCGGTTCATCCTGTTCCGACATCTCACACAGCCGCACGATGATGCCCAGATGACGCCGCGCGATGCTCATGGCATTGGTACACATGTCTCCCTCCTTGTTATGCAAACCAAGATAGGACGTGGCGATCCACACTGCCATCAGGCGTTTCCTGATTTCAACATCGACAAGCAGCGCGCATTCCCAGGCGATGAAAAGCCGGCCTTGCCCAATCTGCTGCCGTGATTTTTTGCATCGCGCTGCCGCCACCCTAAACAAGAACACGTCTCATTCGTCAACCAGAGAGCGGGCCCTTCGGCTCGCGCCAGCATCGCTGGCGATCCCTCATTGCGACCACGCTCCTGACCATGACGACAAGAAAAACCTGCCGCACTTCCCCGCACGCCCGCGCTCTCCTGCCCTCTCCCGTGGCCCGTCCGCGCCTGATGGTGCAGGCGCTGCGCCTGGCCTTGCTGGGCCTGCCCGCCGCCGCCCCCGCCTGGGCGCAGACCACCACCGATGCCTCGCTGCCCCAGGTCACCGTCACCGCCGGCCAGGAAGAACAGGCTACCGGCCCGGTCCACGGCTTCGTCGCCAAGCGCAGCGCCACCGCGACCAAGACTGATACCCCCATCACCGAAACTCCGCAATCGATCTCGGTCGTCACGGCGGACCAGATCGCCACCCAGCAGGCGCGTTCCGTTTCGGAGGCCCTGGGCTACAGCAGCGGCATCCAGGTCTCCAATGGCGCCTTCGCCATTTCCGAAACGGCTTCGCTGCTGCGCGGCTTCCCCATCAACAATGGCGGCTCGCTCTACCGCGACGGCACCCTCACCGCCTCCAACGCCAGCTACAGCCGCTATGCGCCCGAACCCTACGGACTGGAACGCATCGAGCTGCTGCATGGACCGGCTTCGGTGATGTTCGGACAGAACGCGCCGGGCGGCCTGATCAACGTGGTCTCCAAGAAACCGACCACCACCACCCTGCGTGAGCTGCAGCTGCAGGCCGGCAGTTTTGATCGCAAGCAGGTAGCCGGCGACTTCGGTGGCGCGCTCGATGAAGGCGGGGTCTGGTCCTATCGCATCACCGGGCTGGCGCGTGACGCCGGGACCCAGGTCGATGGCACCGTCGATCGCCGCCTGTTCCTGGCACCGGCCATCACCTGGCGTCCGTCCGACCGCACCGAATGGACCGGGCGCTTCGAATACCAGCGCAGCGAAGGCCTGTCCAACAACGTCTTCCCCGCCAGCGGCACGGTCACGGCCAATCCCAACGGGCAGATCCCGACCAGCACGGCTGTGGGCCGCAGCGCCGACAACAGTGAGCGCTACGAGAACTGGTCGCTCAGCTCGCAGTTCTCGCATCAGTTCAACGAGGTGTGGAGCTTCCGCCAGAACCTGCGCTATACGGATTACAACGGCACCCGCAACAGCATGCGCTTCGCCGCCTTCTATCCGGCCACGCAGTCGGCGACCGCCGCCCTGCAGCGCTGGCGACTGAGTACCGAGTCCGATACCTTCACCGCCGACAACCAGCTGCAGGCCGACTTCAGCACCGGTGCCGTGCAGCACAAGGTGTTGATGGGGGTGGACTTCCATCACACCGCAGGCACGGTACGCGGTTATGTCAGTCCCAATACGCTGGCCGGTTATGTGCTCTCCAATCTTTACACGACCAGCTACGGCAATCTGCCCGCCGTATCCGAGAACTACAATCTGCGCACCGTGGATGACCAACTGGGCTTCTATCTGCAGGACCAGCTCAAGATCGCCGAACGCTGGTTTGTCTCCGCCGGCATCCGCCACGACCGCTCGCAACAGACCGTCAGCAATGCCATCGCGCGCACCCGGACCGAGCGCAGCGACCGCGCCAACACGCGCAACCTGGGGCTGGTGCATGAACTGGCCAATGGCGTCTCACCCTACCTGAGCTACACCGAATCCTTCACGCCCACCACCGGCACCAGTTTCGGCGGCGACATGCTCAAGCCTGAACGCGCCAAGCAATATGAAGCCGGCGTGAAATACGCACCCGTCAATACCAATGCGCTCTTCACGCTGGCGGTATTCGACCTGCGACGCCAGAACGTGGCGACCACCGACCTGGCCCATGCCGGCTACTCGGTGCAGACCGGTGCGGCCCGCTCCAAGGGCGTGGAGCTGGAAGGCAAGCTGTCCCTCACCGAGGGCCTGAGCCTGACCTCCAGCTACAGCTATACCAACGCCAAGGTCACCAGCAACAACGCCACCAGCAGCAGCACCAACACCGAGGGCAAGTCCTTGCCCGGCGCGGCCAGACACAATGCAGGCGTACTGGCGGACTATGCCTTCCAGCGCGGTGCGCTGGCCGGTGCGCATGTGTCGGCAGGCGTGCGCTACATCGGGCGTTCCTACGGCAATGCGCTCAACACCTTCGAGGTGCCTTCGGTCACGCTGCTGGACTTCGGCGCGCGCCTGGACCTGGGCCGCATCAATGCGGACTGGCGCAACTTCGAGCTGGCCTTCAAGCTCAACAACGTGACTGATCGCGTCTACGCCTTCTGCTCGGAACTCTGCGAGTATGGCGCGCGCCGCACCGGCCTCGTGCAGCTGACCACGCGATGGTAAGCACGCTGTCCGCCTGGCTGTGTCGCCGTGCGCCACGCCGCCACCACCTGGCCCTGCTGCATCGCTGGACCGGGCTGGCCATCGCCTTCTTCCTGCTGGTGGCCTGCCTCACCGGCAGCCTCCTGAGTTTCGAAGAGGAGCTCGATACCTGGCTGGCACCCGAGCTGCACCTGGCGCAGCCGGGGCCGGGCCAGCCGGCCACTGCGATGCTCGATCCTTACCAGTTGCGCGCACGGGTGGAACGGGCGCTGGGACCGCTGGCACAGGTGAACCAGTTGATCCTGCATCCGCAACCGGGGCGCACGGTGCGCTTCATCGCGGAACCGGCGCTGGATCCGGCCAGCGGCAAGCCCTATCGGCTCAGCTATGACGAGGTCTTCGCCAATCCCTACGATGGCACAGTCCAAGGCGTGCGGGACCTCAACGCGATCAGCCTGCGGCCCGCGCAACTGATGCCCTTCCTGTTCAAGGTGCATCATTCGATGGCCCTGCCGCGCGTGCCGGGCGCACTGTTGATGGGCATCGTGGCGCTGCTGTGGACCCTCGACTGCTTCGTCGGCATGATCCTCACCTGGCCGCGCGCGCGGCCCTTCCTGGTGAAATGGAAACCGGCTTGGCTCATCAAGTGGCAGGCCGGTTTTTATCGCGTCAATCTGGATCTGCATCGTGCCTGCGGACTATGGTTGTGGGTGATGCTGCTGCTCATTGCCTGGTCCAGCGTGATGTTCAACCTGCGCGACCAGATCTATCTGCCGGTGATGTCGCAGATCCTGCCCTTCGATACCAGCTGGCGCGGCAGTGCGCCACTGCCCAAGCCGCTGGCGCAGCCGCCACTGGAGTGGCCGCAGGCCCATGCCATGGCACGGGCGGCCATGGCGCGCTTCGCGCAGGAACGTGGCCTGACCATCGACTTCGAAGAAAAACTGAGTATGGATCGTCGCAGGGGCTTGTATGCATACATGGTCCACAGCAATGCAGACATCCGCAGCGATACCGGCAATACCGGCTTGCTGATCGACCCCGCCACCGGCGATATACGCGGCCACTGGCTGCCGCAGGGCGACCGCAGCGGCAATACCTTCAGCAACTGGATCGGCGCACTGCACATGGGCCAGGTGTTCGGCCTGCCATGGCGTATCTTCCTGGCCGTGCTGGGCGTGCTGGTGAGCGTGCTCACCGTGACCGGCATCGTCATCTGGTGGAAGAAACGCGCGGCGCGCGCTCCACGTCCGGTCAGGGCGGCGGTGTCAGGGCGAGGCACTGGCGGCAGCTTGCCTGGGCATCGCGGATCAGGAAGTTGACCAGCGTGACCGAGATGCCCAGTTCGGCTGCGATCTCGCGCTGGCTCAGTCCGGTCAGGCGATACAGTTCGAAGGCCCGCCGGGTACGGGCAGGCAAGCCGTCCAGCGCCTGGCTCACCAGTGCCAGGGTCTGGCGGCCAATGGCGATGGCCTCGGGACCCTGCGCTTCTTCGTGGATGTCTTCGCCGGCTTCTTCCTCGGCAAAGACATCGCTCTCAAAGCGGCAGCGGCGATGACGATCAATGGCCAGGTTGCGCACGATGCGCATCAGGTAGGCCTGGGGCTGGCGGATGGCGCAGCTTTCCTGTTCCTGCACTTCGCCGATCTTGAGGTAGGCATCCTGCACGACATCATCGGCACGATGCGGACATCCCAGGATGCGCTGGGCGGCCTCGCGCAGTCGCTGGCGCTGGCCGATGAAGTGCTGTTGCAGGCCGGTGGGTGCGGTGGCGTGATGCATGCGTCCGGGTCTCCTCGTGAAGTGCTACCAGCGATAGCGGGCGCTGAGCACGGCGGTGCGCTCCTCGGCCCAGAAACAGGTCAGCGTCGGTTCGGCCAGGCAGGACGTGCTGCGGCGATTGGCCAGGTTGCTGACGTTGAGGGCATAGCGCCAATGGCCCTGGTCCAGCCGCAACATCGCGTCGAGCAGCACCGTGGCGGCGTTGCGCACGCTGTTGTCGGCATTGGCGTAGCTGGCCCCCGTATAGCGCGCGCCCGCGCCCATGCCCAGGCCGGGCAAGGGTTCGCCCGGCGTGTAGTCCAGCCACAGGCTGGCGGCATGGCGCGGCACCAGCATCGGCGTCTTGCCGACCAACGCCGGATCGGCATGGGCCGTATTGATGGCCTGCGTCCAGGTGTAGGCCGCCAGCAGGTTCAGTCCGGGTGACAGCGCACCGCGCGCTTCCAGCTCCAGGCCGCGTGAACGCACCTGGCTCTGGTCGACCGAGAAATTGGCGTTCTGCGGATCGCTGGTGAGGACGTGATCCTTGCTGGTCTGGAACAGCGCAGCGGTGTAGAGCGCCCGCCCCGCCTCGGGCTGGAACTTGATGCCGGCTTCGATCTGCCGTCCGTGGCTGGGGGAGAACGGCCGGCCCGCTACATCCTGCCCAGGCTGCGGCAGGAAGGACGTGCTCACGCTCAGATACGGCACCAGCGACGGCATCAGCTTCCACGACACACCGGCGCGATGACTGAGCGCATGGGCGCGCGTGTCGGTGCGCACTGCCGTGCTCAGGTTGCGGGTGGTGTCGGTGACGCGGTCGTAGCGGCTGCCCAGCGTCCAGACCAGTGAGCCGTCACGAATCTGGTCCTGCACGTAGAGCCCGGTCTGCTGCATGTCCTCCTGCAAGCGCGCGACCAGTTGCGAGGCCATGGCGATGGGCACGCCATACACCGGTGCGTCCAGGTCCAGACTGGGTGCGCTGCCGCGATAACGTTGCTCGTCCTGATGCAGGCGAGTCAGGTCCAGGCCCAGCACCACGGTGTGTTCAGCGTCACCCTGCTGCAACTGGCCCTGCAGGCGCGTATCGAGCTGGCTGCTTTGCAGTTGCGTGTCGTAGCGTGCAGCCATGCGGGTGAGCACGCTGCCACTGAGGCTGACCGGATTGAGGACCGAATACTGCGACCGCAAGCCGGCCTGGCGAAAATCCTGCAGCAACTGCCAGTTTTCATTCAGGCGATGCGCCAGCTGCCAGCCCAGCGACCATTGCTCGCCGCGCTGGCGGTCGATGCCGGGATCGCCCACCAGCGTGTGGGTGAGGCTGCCGTCGGCATTGACGGCGGTCCAGCGGCTGCTGCCGTTGCGGTCCTTGAGGTAGTCGGCCAGCAAGGTGAGCCTGGTGTCGCGGCCCAGGCGCAGCTTGAGCGAGGGGGCCAGATACAGGCGGTCGTTCTCCACGGCGCGGCCATTGCCGTAACGGAACTGGGTATCGCTATCACGCACCAGCGCCACGAGACGCGCCTGCGCCTGCCCATCCTCAGCCAGCGTGCCGCTGAGGTCGGCGGCCAGCTGGCGCGTGTTGAACGTTCCCGCCGACAGCACCAGTTCATCGGGCGACTCCGCGCCGGCCAGTTTGCTGATGCGGTTGACCACCCCGCCTGGATCGGCCTGGCCAATGGTGGCCGAGGCCGCACCGCGCAGCACTTCGACCCGCTCCAGTCCATAGGCTTCAGTGCGGAACATGCCGAAGCCCGCCACCAGCTGGCGCAGGCCGTTGAGGTAGTTGCTGGTGTTCTGCGCATTGATGAAGCCGCGCAGGTTGAAATAGTCGTAGCCACGCGGATCCACGCCATGGGTCTGGGTGTTGGCCCCCGGCAGGTAGCGCAGCGCGTCCATGACGCTGGCGGCTCCGCGTGCGTCCATTTCCTCACGCGTGACGACCGAGAGCGATTGCGGGATCTCCAGCAGCGGTGTGGCGGTGCGGGTTGCAGTCTGGCCGTGGGTGGCGGCGTAGTCTGGCTGCCCCTCGTGCATCGCCAGAGGGTCGGGACGGCCGATGATGACGACCTGTTTCAGGCGTTGGCCCTGCTCGGGGATGAGGTCATTGCCGGAGCGCGCCGGCCCCTGCCATTGCAGGCCATAGCCGCCGCCCGGGGTGCGCACGGCCCGCAGGCCGGATCCGGCCAGCAGCTGCGCGAGGGCATCTTCCACCGCCAGATCGGCGTCGAGGGCGGGGGCAGTTCGGCCCTGCACCATGTCCGGCGCATAGGAGAGCGTGATGCCAGCCAGACGCGCGAACCGGTTCAGGGCTTCGTCCAGCGGTCCGGCAGCGAGCTGGTAATGGCGATGCACTGCCCTCGCCTCCTGCGCCCAGGCGAATCCGCCGAAGCCCGGCACGGCACAGGCCAGCAGCAGCCCGAGCACGAGGCAGGGGCGGCGCAGACGGTCAGCGTGCAGTCGCGGCGGGATGAAGGCGGGCATGGAAAATGACAAGAACATTCACTGGTTTCATGAGGTATGCCGAAGCAGGCCCCCAAAACCCGCAATCCCTGGCAGAAAATTCTTATCGGCTGTTTAGCGCCGTCACCCGGACCCAGAAGCGGGTACGCTGTTCGATGCGTACCGGCAGCGCTTGCGCCAGCGATTCCAGCGCTGCATCGCCATCGCGCAGCTGGAACACGCCCGACACCTTCAGCGATGCCACACTGTCCTCGCAGACCAGCCACCCGTGGCGATAGCGTGCCATCTCGGCGACCACATCACCCAGGCGCATGTCGTGCGCCACCAGCGTGCCATCGAGCCAGGCCGTGGGGTCCATGGCGGCCGCCGGAATGGCCTGCCGCCGCAGCTCGCCGCGCGTATCGATCTCCACCGTTTCGCCGGGGACCATCACGGTGCGCGTGCCCTGCCCCGTGTCCACGGCCACCCGCCCTTCCAGCACGCTCAGGCGGGTCACGCCCTCTTGCTGGCGCACGGCGAAGCGCGTGCCCAGCGCCTGCAGGCGGGCCTGGGCGGTCTGGACCAGGAAGGGGCGATGGCGGGGCGAGAGTGCATCGCGCCCGGTATTGATGAAGATTTCGCCGTGTTCCAGCGCGATCAGGCGCTGCTCCGCATCGAACTGCAGGCGCACGGCCGTCGCGGTATTGAGGGCCAGCTGCGTGCCGTCGCCCAGGGTCACGCGGCGCTGGTCGCCGGTCCCGGTGGCGTAGCGCTGGCCGGCGAGGCTATCGAACAGCCCGGCCTGGCGTGCGGCCAGGCTGGCCAGGGCTACGCTGCCAAGGCTCAGCGCCACCCCGCCCAGCCAGCGACGGCGCGACTGGCGGCGGCTGCGCGAGCGGTTCAGCGCCGAGAGCGGCTGCTGCCATTGCGCAGGGGCGACCGGCAAGGCCACCAGCCGCTGAAATTGGGCTTCTGAGGCCATCAGCTCGGACCACACGCTTTCGTGACGGCCATCTGCCGCGCGCCAGGCATCGATGCGGGCCTGCAAGGCGGGATCCGGCGCCACACCGGAGGGCTGCGCCCGCAGCTGAACCAGCCAGGCGATGGCTTGTTCCAGGACCGGATCAGGTGGGGCCGAAGGCATTGGATTGGCGGACATCAGCGTGAAAGGATGCGCTTCAGCTGGCTTGCCAGGCTTGCCGCATCAGGTAGCAATGGCGGATGGCGGCCGCCATGTATTTTTCGACGCTGCTCAGCGAGACACCCATGCGCCGGGCGATCTCGGCATAGCCCAGGTCGTCCAGCCGGGACATCAGGAAAGCCTCGCGCGGCTTGGCTCCCAGGCCTTCCAGCATGGCGTCGATGGTGGCCAGCGCCTCCACCAGCAGCATCCTGGCCTCGGGCGAGATCACTTCCGGTGCCGGCAGATGGGCGATGGCATCCAGGCAGGCGCGTTCGACCTCGTCGCGCCGGACCTTGTCCACCACCAGGCCCTGCGCGATACGGGTCAGCCAAGCGCGCGGTTCGCGTACTTCAGCCAGCACTTGCGGCTTGCCCAGCACCCGCAGGAAGGTATCCTGGGCCAGGTCGGCCGCATCGCTGCTGCTGCCCAGCTTGCGTCGCAGCCACTGCTGCAGCCAGCCATGATGCTCGCGGTAGAGCGAGTCGATGCGCTGGGCGTCGGCGGAGTGCGGGACGGGCATGAGGGAGCCGGTAGTCTCTAAATAATAATAATTCTCATTTTAGCGGCGGATATGAAGTTTGACAACGGTGGGAAAGGTACGCTGCGTTGCGATGGATGTTTTAATGCTGTATAAATACATCATTATTCTCTGCATGATGCATTTATGCGCCATAAATCGGATTTCCTTACTGCGACAGTACACGACACGCTGACCCAGCTTGGACTGCGAATCCGGCGCGCGCGCAAAGCGCGCAAATTGTCGCTGTCGCAATTGGAACAGATCACCCGCATCCACCGCTCGACCTTGGGCAGACTGGAGTTGGGTGACCCGGGCGTTTCCATTGGCGGCTTCCTCGCCGTACTGGAAGCCTTGCAAGAGCTATCGGATGTCGAATTGCTGGTCAACCGCCCGGAAACTCCGCGGCACTTGCGCGATGCGCCGTCGCCAATAGTCGATCAGGACTTCTGACATGCGGCAAACAGCCTGCACTGTCTTCGATTGCTCCAATCCGGACGCGCCCCGCCCGGTGGCCGGTTTCGCGCTCGACGCCAACGGCGACGGCAGGCTGGGCTACGGCAAGCACTACGTTGCACACCCTGACGCGTGCTCGCTCGACCCGGTTCACTTACCGCTCCAGACTGACTTGCATACAGTGCGCCGACGCCGTGATGGCTCGTTCGGCGTGCTCTCCGATGCCGGACCAAACGCCTGGGGTGTGCGCCTGACCGCCAGCATCCATCGCCAGTACGGCCGCCCACAGCCCGAGACGCCGGTAGACTGGTTCATCCACTGCTGGCATTTCGGATCGGGCTGCCTGGGATTCTCCGAACACCATTCGGTGGTACCCGTGCCCGGTAACCGGCCCGAGCCATTGTCGAGACTGGACGAGCGGCAGACCCATGCGATCGAGGCCCTGACGGGTGACCCGGATAGCGAATTGGATGAGGAAGCACTGCGCCTGTTCTTTCCCGGTGCCAGCCTTGGCGGTGTCCGGCCAAAGACCGTGGTGCTGCATGAAGGCCGGGAGGCCATCGCCAAGTTCAGCCGCCTCGACGATCGATTCGACGTTCCGACGGTTGAATACGCCACACTGCGTCTGGCGCACCAGGCCGGCATCGACGTACCCGACTTTGAACTCGTGACATTGGGGAGCCGTTCTCTGCTTCTGCTGACCCGATTCGACCGCACGGACGATGGACGCCGTCTTCATTATCTCAGCGCCAACAGCCTCATCGACATCGACCAGGTAAACCCCGGGCTCCTTCGAACCCGTTACTCCTATGCCGGTATCGCCGAAGCCCTGCGTCCGCTGGACGATTATGCCGTGCGGGACGCTCACGCCTTGTTCCGCCGGATGGTCTTCAACATCCTGATCGGGAATGTTGATGACCACATGCGCAATCATGCTCTGCTGCGTGATACGCGTGGCCGCTATCGACTCTCTCCCGCCTTCGACCTGCTTCCGCATCTGGATGCCGCCTATCTGCCGCAATCCATCGGCGTGGGGGACCATGGTGCTGCCAGCACGACCATCAACGCCCTGTCGCAATCCCGCCGTTTCCTTCTCACGCCGAAAGAAGCGCGGACGATCATCGAGGAGGTGCGATCTTGTGTTGCGGGCTGGCGCAGGCTCTTCGCGGAGTGCGGGGTAAGCCGTACCGATCTTCAGCTGCTGGGGACCTGCATCGATGCCGGCCGTTGAACGCGCCGATGCTCTGCGCCGCGCGCTCCGGAACGTAAGGTCCGTGCCCTGACCAGTCCAAATGGACTAGTTTCTTTCCCGGCAAGCCCCGCTAGAATGCCGCCTGTAGATGAGTCACCCTGGAGGGGGGGAAAAGATCGGCCCGCATAGAGCGGCGTCGGCAGCTCGGGGGGGGGACTCATCTGCTTTCTTCTCGTGGCATCCTCTGCCGCTTCTTACGGACTTCCATCCCTGCCCCCGTTGTTGCCATGACTCAGGTCGCCGCTTGGCAAGCCTCTTTCCAGTACGCCTGCAACAGACTCACCATCTCGCGCCCGCCGGCTGAGGGCGGGCGCTCGGCGCTGGCCATGGCATAGGCGCTATAGCGCACCGGACGTGCCAGCGGCACCGCCACCAGCCGGGCATCCTTGAAACCAGCCACCGTCAGGTCGTCCACCAGCGCAATGCCCCAGCCATGCGCCGCCACACTGCAGGCGATATACGCGTAACGCACGTCCACCGCCGCCTTGCGCGCGCCCTCGCGGCTGCCCAGCAAGCCCTCCACCACTTTGCCATGCGCGGTTTCGGTTCCGAAGGAAATGACGTCGTAGGCGTGGATGTCTTCCAGTTTCAGGCGCGCCCGCGTGGCCAGCGGATGGTCCGCCGCCATCACGCACAGCACGTTGCCTTCGCCGATCAGGTGATGCGTCAACGCCGGATGCTGGTGCTGCACGAAGGCGGCCACGCCGATATCGCATTCACCGGTCAGCAACTGCTCGGCGATCTGGGTCTGGGTGGCGATTTCCATGGCAATGTGCAGGCCCGGCATGCGGCGCTTGAGTTCGGCCACCGCGCGCGGGACCAGGTCCAGCGCCGGACTGAGATTGGTGCAGATACGCAGCGTATCGGAGACCCCATAACGCAGCTGCTCGGCCACCATCTTGACGCGGTCGATGCTGCGCCAGGCGCTGTCGATCTCGCGCATCAGCGCCATGGCTTCGGGCGTGGCATGCAGGCGGCCGCCGCTGCGCTCGAACAGCGCCACCTGCAGCTTGGCCTCCAGATAGCGAATCAGACGGCTTACCGCCGGCTGCGACACATGCAGCACGTCGGCTGCGCCGGACAAGGTCCCGGCCCGCATCACCGCGCGAAACACTTCGATCTGGCGTAAATTCATGGGTCTAACCTGATGTTATAGATGCTGGATATTTTGGCATTGGCGATTATGGCTTGTCCATCTGATACTTTGCGCCATGCAGACCTCATCCACACGCCAGTCCCTTCCCTTCGAACGCATCGCCCTGTGCGGGGTCGGGCTCATTGGCGGCTCCATCCTCAAGGCCTTGCGGGCCAGCGGCTACCGGGGCAGCATCACGGTGTTCGACATTGATCGCGCCATGGCCGCACGGGTCTGCGAGGAGGGCTATGCGGATCTGGCCGCCGCCAGTCCCGAGCATTTTTTCCGCGATCATGACCTGGTGATCCTGTGCCAGCCGGTCGGCGTATTGCTGGATTACCTGCGGGTGCATCGGCGCGACATTGCCTACGGCGGCGCGCTGGGCATCGACGTTGCCAGCGTCAAAAGCCCGGTCTTGCAAGCACTGCAGCAGGACGGCAGCAGCGACGCCCTGGCGCGCTTCATCCCTTGTCACCCGATTGCCGGCAAGGCCACCCATGGCTGGATCTCGGCCGACGCCGATCTGCTGCAGGACAAGCTGTGCATCCTCACCCCGGACGCCGCCACGCCCCCGGCCGCACTGGCCCGCGTGGAGGAATTCTGGCAGCGGCTGGGTGCTCGTACCGCGTGCATGGCCGCCGGGGAGCACGATGCCATCTATGCCAGCCTGAGCCATCTGCCGCAGCTCCTGAGCTATGCCTACCTGCACGGCCTGGCGCAACAGCCGCAGGCGCGGCAGTGGCTGGCCTATCGCGGTAGCGGGTTTACCGGCTTTACGCGCCTGGGATCTTCCGATCCTGCCCTGTGGGCCGACATTGCCGTGCATAATGCGGCACCGCTGCTGGCCGAGATCGATCGTTTCAGCGCCTCGCTGGCCGAACTGCGCGCGGCGCTGGCCGCCGGCGAGCGAACCAGTCTGGCCGCACATTTCTCCACGGCACGGGATTTGCATGCCGCCACGCAGCACACGGGCGGATCCTGATCGCAAGACTTGCAACGCCTTTTTGTCCACCCCACCACAAAAAACGAGGAGCCTCACCATGACCACCCACTCCACTTTGCGCAAGACCCTGTTCGCCCTCTCCGTCACGGCCGCCTGTATCGCGGCCACACCCGCCGCCCATGCCGACCAGTTGGCCGACATGAAGGCGCGCGGCACCCTGGTCTGCGGCACTCTGACCAGTACCGAACCGCTGGGCTACCAGGATCCGCAGACGCGCCAGATCGTCGGCTTCGACGTGGACATGTGCAAGGCCCTGGCCCAGCACATGGGGCTCAAGATGGAACACAAGGGCTTGTCCATCGAACAGCGCATCCCTGAACTGAGCGTGGGCCGGGTGGACGTGGTCTCGGCGGCGCTGGGCTATACGAAGGAACGTGCACAGCAGGTCGCCTTCAGCTCGGCCCACTACCAGGTGCCGATCCGCGTGATGGTGAAGAAATCCGCCAATATCGACAGCTTCGCCAAGCTGGCCGGCCTGCGCGTGAGCGCGGTCAAGAGTGCCACTACCGAAATCTACGCGCGTCGTGGCCTGCCCAAGACCGAGATCGTGACCTATCAGGACGGTCCTTCCGCCTTCCTGGCCTTCATGCAGGACAAGGTTGACGGTTTCTCCACCTCCGAGACCGCCGGCCTGCGCTATCTGGTCGAATCCAAGGGCCAGGCCACCTACGTCAACGATGCACTGGCCTGGGAGCCGACCGCGCTGGGCGTGAAGAAGGATGAGCCGGCCCTGCTGGCGGCGGTCAACAAGTCGCTGGAAGACATGGAAAAGGCCGGCGAGATCGATGCCATCTGGAACAAGTGGTACGGCCCCAACACCCGCTTCGCCTTCGCCCGCGAGAAGAAGCTCACGCCCATCTCGGCCTTCGCCCAATAAGCTTCACGCCACCGCAATGAGGATCGAGGGAAGCCCATGAAAGACCTGTTGCTGGCCAATCCGGACTACCAGACCCTGCTTGCGCACGGTCTGTGGGTCACGGTGAAGCTGTTCGTGACCAGCTGGATCCTGGCCATGCTGCTTGCCGCGCTGCTGACTGCCGTACGCAGTACCAGCAGCCGGCTGGGGCAGGCCCTGGTGGCCCTGTTTGTCGAGTACCACCGCAATGTGCCGGGCCTGGTGCAGATCTTCGTGTGGTACTTCGGCGTGCCGCAGCTGCTGCCGCGCGAGGTGCAGCGCTGGATCAACCACCATGACGGCGAGTTCTTCTTTTCATGCATCGCGCTCACGCTCTATGCCGCCGCTTACATGAGCGAAGACCTGCGCAGCGGCCTGCGTTCACTGCCGCGCGGCCAAGTCGAGGCGGCCCGTTCGCTGGGCATGTCGTATCGCCAGACGCTGCAGCACATCCTGCTGCCGCAGGCCCTGCGTGCAGCGCTGCCGCCGCTGGTGAACCAGACCCTGGCGCTGTTCAAGGCCACCAGCCTGGCCATGACCGTGGGCGTGGCCGACGTGATGCACGCCACGCGCCAGATCGAGAACGAAACCTATCGCACCTTCGAAGCCTTCCTGATGGTCTCGGTGGTGTATGTGCTGCTGTCGTGGCTCATCATGGGGGCCGGCGCTTACGCCAGCCGCCGCTTCAGCAGCGCGAGGAACTGACATGCTCGATATCCTGCACGACTATGGCCTGATCCTGCTGATCGGCGAGTATCCGCACGGCCCGCTGGGCGGGCTGGCCATGACCCTGATCCTGGCCGCCGCCGCCCTGCTGCTGTCGTTCCCGCTGGCGGTGCTGGTCGGCATCGGCCGCACCTCGCCGATCCGTCTTGTGTCGCGTCTGGCCGGGCTGTACGCCAACACGGTGCGTGGCCTGCCGCTGCTGCTGCTGGTGTTCTGGTCGTATTTCGCCGTGCCGATGCTGTTCGGCAAGAGCATCAATGCCAGCCTGGTGATGCTGGTGGCGCTGGTGATCTACGAGAGCGCCTATCTGGGCGAGATCGTCAAGGCCGGCATCCAGGCCCTGCCGCGCGGCCAGACGGAAGCGGCGCGCACGCTGGGCATGGGGTACTGGACCACGCTGCGCAAGGTGATCCTGCCGCAGGCGCTGTTCAACATGATCCCGAGCATGATGAACCAGTTCGTGGTGGTGGTGAAGAACACCTCGCTGGCCTACGTGATCGGGGTCGATGAACTGACCAACGCCGCCTACCAGGTCAACAGCCAGCTGCTGACCAAACCGTTTGAAGTGTATGCCTTGCTGGCGATGACGTATTTCGTGGTGTGCTTCGCCCTGAGCCGTGCCGTGGCCGCGCTCGAACAGCGCATCGCCCGGACCCGCCGCAGCCGCCCCGCCTGAGGAATGACCATGCTTGAATTCATCAATGTCCATAAATCCTATGGCAACACGCCCGTGCTCAAGGGCATTTCCGAGACCGTCGCCTGCGGCGAAGTGGTGGTGGTGTGCGGCCCTTCCGGGTCCGGCAAGTCGACCCTGATCCGCACCGTCAATCGTCTCGAAGAGATCGATCGCGGCAGCATCCGCGTGGCCGGCCAGGATGTGCACCAGCCGGGGCGCGACATCAATGCCCTGCGGGCCGGCATCGGCTTCGTGTTCCAGCAGTTCAACCTGTTCCCTCACCGCAGCGTGCTGGACAACGTCATGATGGCCCCCACGACCGTGCGCGGCATGCCGCGTGCCGAGGCGCGCGAGCATGCCCATGCCCTGCTGGAACGGGTCGGCCTGGCGCACAAGGCACAGGCTTTCCCGACCGAACTCTCCGGTGGCCAGCAGCAGCGTGTGGCGATTGCCCGCACGCTGGCCATGGAGCCGCCGCTGATCCTGTTCGATGAACCCACCAGCGCGCTCGATCCGGAAATGGTCGGCGAAGTGCTGGCCGTCATGAAGGACCTGGCGCGGCAAGGCATGACCATGGTTTGCGTGACGCACGAGATGGGCTTTGCCCGCGAAGTGGCCGACCGCGTCTGGTTCATCGATGCCGGCCAAGTGCTGGAACGCGCGACGCCCGAGGATTTCTTCCACCGCCCGCAGCATCCGCGCGCGCAGAAATTCCTGTCCGACACCCGCCACTGAATGCCGGAGGCCGCCAGTATCCGGCCTCCTCCAGATGACATACTGACTCACCGCAGCGGCCGCTGGCCGCTTGCGGAAGGTCTCGCGCAGCCTGCGCATCCGCCCGCCATTGATCCTGACCCATCCCGAGGAGAAGACCATGCCCGACCTGTTTGACAATCCCATGCAATTGATGGGCTTCGAGTTCGTCGAATTCGCCGCCCCCGATCCGACCGTGCTGCACCAGGTGTTTTCCATGATGGGATTCACCAGGGTCGCCAGCCACCGCTCCAAGGCGGTCAGCCTGTATCGCCAGGGCAGCATCAATTTCATCCTCAACAGCGAACCCGGCAGCGCCGCGTCCTACTTCGCCAGCGAGCACGGCCCCAGTGCCTGTGGCATGGCCTTCCGCGTCAGGGATTCGCATCACGCCTACGCACGCGCCCTGTCGCTGGGCGCGCAACCGGTGGAGATGCCGACCGGCCCGATGGAATTGCGCCTGCCGGCGATCAAGGGCATCGGCGGTGCACCGCTGTACCTGATCGACCGCTTCGAGGAAGGCAAGTCCATCTACGACATCGATTTCACCTTCATCGACGGGGTGGACCGCCAGCCCAAGGGCGTCGGCCTCAAGGAAATCGACCACCTGACCCACAATGTCTATCGTGGCCGCATGGCCTACTGGGCCGGCTTCTACGAGAAGCTGTTCAACTTCCGCGAGATCCGCTATTTCGACATCAAGGGCGAATATACCGGCCTGACCTCCAAGGCCATGACCGCGCCCGATGGCAAGATCCGCATTCCGCTCAATGAGGAATCCTCCAAGGGCGCCGGCCAGATCGAGGAATTCCTGATGCAGTTCAATGGCGAAGGCATCCAGCACATTGCCCTGTCCACCGATGACCTGATCGGCACCCTGGACCAGCTCAAGGCCGCCGGCCTGCCGCTGATGACCGCCCCGCCGGCGACCTACTACAAGATGCTGGAAGGCCGCCTGCCCGGCCACGGCGAACCGGTGGCTGAACTGCAGTCGCGCGGCATCCTGCTCGATGGCAGCAGCGAAGGCGGACAGCGCCGCCTGCTGCTGCAGATTTTCTCCAAGACCTTGCTGGGACCGGTGTTCTTCGAATTCATCCAGCGCAAGGGCGATGACGGATTCGGCGAGGGCAATTTCAAGGCCCTGTTCGAATCCATCGAGCGCGACCAGATCGAACGGGGCGTGCTGGCGGCCTCGTGATGAGAACGCGCAGGCGCGGATTCCCGGCCTGCGGAAGAGGCCGGGAGCGGCTGCTACAGCGTGCTGTAGCAGCCGTCCAGAAAAAAATTCTGTGCGGTTTGAGTGTCCCTTTTTGCATCAAGCTCCGGCACGCGCGCCCGTATTCTGGACCCACTGGCCCCCGCGCAGCCATTCGTGGCCAGGTCCCCCACTCTCATCGTCATTCCCTTTTTTCTGGAGCAAGACATGCCTCTGAAGGATTTCAAGGTACTCACGTTTGACGTCGTCGGCACTCTCATCGATTTCGAAGGCGGCATGCTCGCCTACCTGCGCAAGGCCGCTCCCGGCAGCAAGATCACGGACGAAGATTTCCTCGCGGCCTATCGCGCCGCGCGCAGCGATGGCAATACCGGCTGGTATCCGGATGACCTCGAGCGCTGCTGGCATGTCATCGCCCCGGGGCTGGGTCTGCCCGACACCCCGGAACTGGCGCGCGGCCTGCGCGATTCGGTGGCCGACTGGCCGGCCTTCCCGGATTCGGTAGAGGCGCTGCAACGCCTGCGCAAGCATTACAAGCTGGTCACCATGACCAATGCGCAAACCTGGGCCCTGCAACACTTCGCCCGCACCCTTGGCGAACCGTTTGACCTGCTGCTGAGCTGCGACGACGCCCTCTGCGAGAAACCCGACCCGCAATATTTCGCCTACGCCCGCGGCCGCTTCGAAGGCGCATGGGGCTATCGCCAGGCCGACAACCTGCATGTGGCGCAAAGCCAGTATCACGACATCGGCGTCTCCAAGCGCCTGGGCATCACCACCTGCTGGATCGAGCGCCGTCACGGCAAGTCCAGCTCGGGTGGCACCATCGCCTCCGAGCACACTGTTCCCGATTACCACTTCCACACGCTGGCGCAACTGGCCGATGCGGTAGAAGCGGGGCAATAAGCTTCACCCTCACAGCGGACCGCAGAGTCCCCATTCACCGGCACGCAGCGCCGTGCCGGCTTGCATCAGTGCATCCGAGTCCAGGCGGGCCGCCATCGCCCCGCCGGTCTTCTCACGCCTCAACCACACAGGGAGCTGCACCATGGATCACAACGACAACACCGAACTCGACCTCCTGAGCGCCAGCGACACCGCCGGCCTGATGGATTGCCTCAAGCGCGGTACCAGCCGGCGCGACATTCTCAAAATGCTGCTGGCCGGGGGCATGCAAGCCACGCTGGCGGGCGGTCTTGCCACCAGCGCCGCCAGTGCCTACGCCCAGACCCCGCGCCGCGGCGGCAAGCTGCGCGTGGGCGGCGACACGGCATCGGTCAGCGACACGCTCGATCCCGCCAAGCAATCCAACAAGACCGATTACTCGCGCGGCACCATGCTCTACAACGGCCTGACCTCGCTGGATGCCAGCCTCACGCCGCAACCGGCGCTGGCCGAGTCCTTCAGCAGCAAGGATGCCAGGGTGTGGGTGTTCAAGCTGCGCCTGGGCGTGAGCTTCCACGACGGCAAGGCGCTCACGCCGGCCGACGTGGTGTTCTCGCTGATGCGCCACAAGGATCCGGCCACCGCCTCCAAGGCCAAGACCCTGGCCGACCAGATCGAGAGCGTCAAGGAAACCGGCCCCAATGAAGTGACCGTCACGCTGACCGCGCCGAATGCCGACCTGCCGGTCATCGTCGGCACCTTCCACTTCCACATCGTGAAGGCCGGGACCACCGACTTCAGCGCCGGCATCGGTACCGGTCCCTACAAGCTCAAGGAATTCACTCCCGGCATCCGCTCGGTGGTGGTACGCAACGACAATTACTGGAAACCCGGCAAGCCCTACCTGTACGAGATTGAGTTCGTCGGCATCGGCGACGAGAATGCGCGCGTCAACGCCCTGCTCTCGGGCGGACTCGATCTGGTGGCCAACCTCAATCCGCGCTCCATCGAGCGCGTCAAGGGCAGTGCCGGCTTTGCGGTGCTGGAAACGCCATCCGGAGCCTATACCGACCTGATCCTGCGCAAGGATGTGGGCCCCGGCAGCAACCCCGATTTCGTGCTGGCCATGAAGTACCTGATGGACCGTGAGGTCATGCGCAAGAACATTGCGCGCGGCCATGCGGTGCTGGGCAATGACCAGCCGATCGATCCGACCAACCCCTTCTACCTCGCCGGCCTGCCGCAGCGCCAGATGGATCTGGACAAGGCCAAATACCACCTGCAGAAGTCCGGCGTGACCGGCAAGATACCGCTGGTCTGTTCGGCGGCGGCCATGTATTCGGTAGACATCGCAACGGTGCTGCAGCAGACCGCACAGCGCGTCGGACTGGACCTGGAACTCAAGCGCATGCCACCGGAAGGCTACTGGTCCAACCAGTGGCTCAGCAATCCGGTCGGCTTCGGCAACGTCAACCCGCGCCCCAGTGCCGACGTGCTGCTCACCCAGTTCTTCCAGTCACAGGCGGCATGGAACGAGTCGCGCTTCAAGAGCGAGAAGTTCGACCAGCTGCTCACGGCCGCGCGGGCCGAGATCGATGTCGGCAAGCGCAAGCAGATGTATGGAGACATGCAAACCATCATCCATGAGGAAGCCGGGATCGGCATCCCCATGTTCCTCGCCCTGCTGGATGGCTACAGCAGCAAGGTCAAGGGCCTCTCGCCGATTCCGCTGGGCGGCATGATGGGCTACTCCTTTGCCGAGCATGTATGGCTCGATTCATGATTTGATCCATACAAGCTGGAGGGCTTGTCCGACGGCGGCCTGGCTCACTTTTCCGCAGTCACTCGCGCTTTTGCCTTAGACTCTGGCACCATCCGATGGCCGGATGCATTGAAGGAGGCATGGCAAGCGATGCGAATACTGCTGGTGGAAGATGACGCCATGATCGGCGAGGAAGTCCGCGCGGCCCTGCGGGAGGCCAGCTACGCGGCGGACTGGGTGCGCGACGGCAACGCCGCGCACGCCGCCCTGGACCAGCAGGACTACGACGCCGTCCTGCTGGATCTGGGCCTGCCCGGTGCTGATGGCTTGTCGGTACTGCGCCAGATGCGCCGGCACGCCACCACGCCAGTCCTGATCCTGACCGCCCGCGATGGCGTGCAGGAGCGCATCGACGGACTCGACAGCGGTGCCGACGACTACATCCTCAAGCCCTTTGCCATGGGCGAATTGCTGGCGCGCCTGCGCGCGGTGATGCGGCGCAAGTCGGGGGCGGCTACGGTGGTGCTGGACAATGGCGAACTGTCTCTGGATCTGGCCGACAAGACCGCCCGCTGGCAAGGCCAGGCGCCGGTGACGCTGTCGGCCCGCGAATTCGCCCTGCTGCAGGCACTCATGCATCGCCCTGGCGCGATCCTGTCGCGCAGCGAACTGGAAGAACGGATTTATGGCTGGGGCGAGGAAGTGGAAAGCAATGCGGTCGAATTCCTGATCCATGCGTTGCGCAAGAAACTGGATCGTACGGCCATCAGGAATGTGCGTGGCATGGGCTGGATGGTCGCGCGCGGAGCAAGCGCGTCATGACACCCCTGCAACGCTCCCTGCAAGCACGGCTGTCGCTGGCGCTGACGCTGGCCATTCTGCTGGTGGCCCTGGGTGCCGGCGTCTTCGGCTTCCTCAGCGCCTATCGCGATTCGATCCGGCAGCAGGACGACCTGTTGCTGCAGGTCGGCACACTCATCGCCCGCCTGGGCGGTACCCTGCCCGCGGATGGGGCGGAGGGCAGCTATCCCGGGGCCGATCATGAATCGCGCATCAGCGTGCAATGGCTCCCCGAGCCAGGCCAGAGCCTGCCGGCTGCTACCGCCTTGCCGCTGCCGGCAGGCTTGCAGGACGGTTTCCAGACGGCCGTCATGTTTCATGAGAATTTCCGCGTCTATGTCCAGCCGCTTGCTTCCGGCCGCCGCATTGCGCTGGCGCAGGAGACCGATGTGCGCGATGGCATTGCCTCGCGCAGTGCCTGGCGCGCAGTGATTCCCGTCCTGCTTCTGGTACCGGTGCTGCTGCTGGCACTCCGGCATATCATGCGCACGCTGTTCGCGCCGCTGGCACAACTGCGCCGCGAGATCGACCAGCGGCGCGATGACCAGCTCGATCCCTTGGCCACCCAAGGCCTGCCCCTTGAAATCAGCCCCTTCGTCGACGCCATCAATCGCCTGCTGGCGCGTGTACAAGGCGCGATGACGGCACAGCGCCGCTTCGTGGCCGATGCCGCGCACGAATTGCGCACGCCCTTGGCCGCACTCTCGCTGCAGGCAGAAGGACTGCAGCAGAGCGAGCTTTCCGATACCGCCCGCGCACGCTTGCAGCGTCTGGAACAAGGACTGGAGCGCGCGCGCATGCTGGTCACCCAATTGCTCGCCCTGGCCCGCGCCCAGAATCAAACGGCATCCTCGGCTCGCACACGGCTGCTGCTGCGCGAGGCCGTGCGGCCGGTGCTGGAGGACCTGCTGCCGCTGGCTCAGCAAAAGGACATCGACCTTGGCGTGGACGGACCGCTGACGGCCGAGGTGGACAGCAATCCGGTAGAACTCGGCTTGCTGCTGGGCAACCTGATCGACAACGCGATCCGCTATACGCCGCCGGGTGGCTGCATCAGCCTGGCGCTGGCCGCAGCGGCTCAGACACCGCCGGGTCGCGTGCGTCTCGAGATCAGCGACAATGGTCCAGGCATTCCGGCCAGCGAGCGTGAGCGCGTGTTCCAGCCCTTCCATCGACTCGATCCCGCAGCCGCTCCCGGTGCTGGCCTGGGGCTGGCCATCGTGCAGTCGGTGGCGGCGCGGCTGGATATCATGATCGGGCTGGCGGCAACGGATGAGAAATCACAGACCGGATTGCGCGTGATCCTCGACATTCCTGCGCCGGGACAGGCGTGAGTCAGGGCTGGTCAGTAATTTCTTGCGCCAGGCTAATGCTGAACTAAGTTTCCTGACTTACCATGCAGGCTCATTTTTCCAATGGGAACCCAGATGAACAAAACCAATAATGCCCTCGGGCAAGGCACCCGCTACCACCCCCTCTACGCCGCGCTGCACTGGCTGATGTTCATCCTGTTCGTGGTGGCGCTGGCCACCATCGAATACCGCGACGACATCCCCAAGGGCGACCCGCTGCGCGACCTGCTGCGCACGGTGCACATGCATGCCGGTCAACTGGTCCTGATCTTCGTCGTAGTGCGCCTGATCGCCCGCAAGCTGCTGGGCGTGCCGCCCGAACTGCCGCTGCCGCGCCTGCAGCAGCTGGGCGCGAGCGCCGTGCACCTGCTGCTGTATGCCGTGATGATCGGCCTGCCCATCACCGGCATCCTGTTCACCCAGGCCGGTGGCCGTGATGTGGTGTTCTTCGGCATGACGCTGCCGGTGATTCTGGCCAAGGACATGGCCGTGCGAGGTCCCATCAAGGAAGTGCATGAATTCATGGGCAATGCGGTGTATTTCCTGGTCGGGCTGCATGTGTTGGGTGCGCTGTGGCACCAGTTGTTTGATCGCATGCCCATCCTGCAGCGCATGTCCTTGCGCTCGCCACGCAAGTAAGCGGATTTGCCACCCGCGCAGCGAATGCTGCGCCGCCTTCGTCGACCACGCCATCCGGACATTTCGGGTGGCGTTTTTTGTTGTGAAAGGCCGGTTTGTGAAATCCATCAAAAACCTGACAGAGGGCGCGCCAGCGGTCTTTGCGGAAGATCAAACGGCTTCCGATCAGCGCATCGATGTGGTCACAGTGCAAGGTTTAAATGGGGCAGGTTTCACTCTCGGAATAACGATCCGGACCCATCATGACAACACTTCACCGCCCCCTTCTTCCCCTGATTTTTCTCTTGCTCGCCACGCTGATGCTCTGCTCACCGCTGGCCACTGCCGCACCGGCCATCGCCATGCCGTCGAGCGCGGCCAACCTGAGCGACGATCTTCCTTCGGACTTCAGCGACGCACTCGATGCCACTACCCGCGAGCAAGTTCTGCGCGGCCGCTATGTCGCCCGGCTGGGCGACTGTGTGGCCTGCCATACGCAAGACAAGCGCAAGCCGATGGCTGGCGGCCTGGCGCTGGAGACGCCGTTCGGCAAGCTGTATTCCACCAACATCACGCCAGATCGCCAGACCGGAATCGGGCAATACAGCTTCGCCCAATTCGATCGCGTCATGCGTGAGGGCGTAACGGCGGACGGTCGCCATCTTTATCCCGCGATGCCCTACCCGTCCTACGCCAAGATGAGCGAAGAGGACATGCGCGCGCTCTATGTCTACCTGATGCAGGCGGTCAAGCCGCTGGCGCTACCCAACCGGCCGCTGGAGATGTCCTTCCCCTTCAACCAGCGCTGGGGGATGGCGCTATGGAACATGGCCTTCCTGCAAGCCGGTCCATTCCGGCCCGATCCTGCACAGTCGGCCCAATGGAATCGCGGAGCCTACATCGTGCAGGGGCCGGGGCACTGCGGGGCCTGCCATACACCGCGGGGTATCGGCATGCAGGAAAAAACCATGAGTGAATCCGGCAGCAATGGCCCGCTGTTCCTCTCCGGCGAGACGGTAGAGAATTGGCGCGCGCTCGACCTTCGCGGCCGCTGGCAGCCCGCGGATGTGGCCGGGCTGCTGCGCACCGGCAGCAATCGCTTCGGTACGGTGGCAGGCAACATGGTCGACGTGGTCCAGCACAGCACGCAATACATGAGCGACGAGGATCTGCTGGCCATCGGCACGTATCTGGCCAGCCTGCCCTCGCCCGCGCGCCAGCGCCCGCCGCAGGCCACCGCCGCACCCGTCGTCGCCGCCATCCCGGCCGACCTCTACCTCTCGCGCGGCGGGCTGGGTTACGTGCAGTTCTGTGCCACCTGTCATCGTAGCGACGGCAACGGGGTGCAGGGGCTGTTCCCGCCGCTGGCGGGCAATCCGACCCTGCAAAGCCATGAGCCCGCCTCGCTGATCCACATCATGCTCACCGGTTGGCGGGCGGCGCGCACCCATGCCCAGCCCAAGGCAATGAGCATGCCGGCGTTTTCCGCGTTGAGCGATGGCGAGATTGCCGAGATTCTCAACTTTGCGCGGGCCAGTTGGGGTGGCCGTCAACAGGCGGATATCAGTGAGCGGCAAGTCGCACGGCTGCGTGCCGAACTGGGCGCGCAGCCGGCAAATACGGTGGGACCGCGCTTCGAAGCGCCGCGCCTGGCTGACATGCTGAAAGAAAAAAATGCCACACAGCTCATCCTTGGTGCCCGCCTCAATATCGAGACGGGACGCCTGCTGCCGCAGCACGTCGGCAACGGACTGAACTGCGCCAGCTGCCATCTCAATGCGGGTACCGTCGGCGGCGGGTCGCCCTATGTGGGCGTGTCGGCCGCCTTCCCGACTTATGCGGCACGGGCCGGGCGTGTCATCACGCTGGAAGATCGCATCAATGGCTGCTTCCCCCGCTCCATGAATGGCAAGCCACTGCCGCCGGGATCGCCGGACATGCAGGCCATGCTGGCCTACATCGAGTGGATGCGCCGTGACGCGCAGCCCGGTGAAAAAGTACCGGGACGCGGCATCGGCAAGATCGATCAGAAACTCAAGCCCGATCCGGTCAATGGCGAACGCATCTACCACGCCCAGTGTGCCGCCTGCCATGGCGCGCAGGGCGAAGGCATCCGCAGCCCGTCCGGCCAGTGGGTCTACCCGGCGCTGTGGGGCGCGCAGTCCTTCAACATCGGTGCCGGCATGGCGCGCACTTACACCGCTGCGGCCTTCGTCAAACGCAACATGCCGATCGCCCTGCATGACCGTTTCCCGCTAGGCCAAGGCGGCCTGTCGGACCAGGAAGCGGTGGATGTGGCGGAGTTCTTCACGCATCAGCCGCGTCCCGACTTCGCACCCAAGACCAGGGACTGGCCGCGGGACAAGAAACCGGCCGATGCGCGTTACTGAGGTGCCGCCACGCGATCCGGAAAGTGCAGCCGGCAGGCTGCCCCCATGCCATCGCTGCGATTGCTCAGGGTAATGCTGGCGCCATAGCCGTCCAGCACGGCACGCACGATGGCCAGTCCCAGTCCGGCGCCGCTGGTCTGCCCCTGCTGCGAGGCGCGACCGCGATAGAAGCGCTCGAACAGTTGCGGCTGGTCGCCACTGGCGATGCCGGGGCCGCGATCGAGCACTTCCAGCGTGGCCCCGCCCCCCTCGGCAAACACGCGGATCTCCACCGCCGAATCGGGCGCGGAAAATTTGATGGCGTTGTCCAGCAGATTGTTCAACACCAGCAAGGCAGCGCGCTCGCCCACGCTGGCGTGGACCGTCTCCGGTGCATGCAGCTCCAGCCGGATGCGTCTTGCAGCGGCCGTGCCTTGCCATCTGGCGATGGCCTCGCGCATCACCGCATCCAGCGCAATGCGCTCGGGTTGTCGGCTTTCTTGACCGGCATCGAGGCGCGCCAGCTGCAGCAGCTCCTCGACCATGCTGGTCAGCCCGGCCACTTCCTCCAGGCAGGATTGCAGTGTGGCGACCTGCTCCTGCACCGAACGGGGCCGCCGCAGCGACAGCTCGATCTCGGTGCGCAGGCGCGACAGCGGCGAGCGGATCTCATGGGCGGCATTGGCCGTGAAGTTGCGCTGCAGTTCAAAGGCGCGCTGCAGCCGTGCCAGCATGGAATTGAGCGTGTCCACCAGATGCCCGATCTCATCATCGCTGCCCGGATGCGCGAGCCGCTCGCCCAGGCTGGCATCGCTGATGCGGCGCGCCTGCGCGGCGATGCGCTCGACCGTGCCGAACAGGCGGCCGGTGAGAATCGCCCCCGCCGCCGCCAGCGCCAGCAGCAGCGCCACGGCCAGGCCGCCGAACAGCAAGGCGGCTGATTCGACGATATGGTCCGCATCGTCCAGCGACCCGGCCACCAGCACCGCAAACCTGCGCTCGCCCAGCCGGACCGGGACCGCCGCCATGCGCAAGGGTTCTTCGCTGGCCTTGGGCAGGGTTTCAAAGACGGTCTGTCCGCCCTCCAGGCGCTTGAGCAGGCCGGCCGAGACCGGCAGGGTTCCCGCACCCAGGTTGTTGCTGCGCGCGAGCACCTTGCCATCGGCATCGATGATCTGTACCAGCCGGTCCAGCCGCACCAGCGAAGGCGGCGCCGTACCGGGGCGCGGTTCGTGGACGTGGATGGCATCGGGCGCACCTTCCGCCAGCAGACCCGCCTCGGTCTCGCCCAATGCCAGCAGCGCCGCATCGAGCTGGCCCAGCACGGATTGCGAGAGCAGCCACCAGCCCGCTGCCGCCGCACACGTCACGATCAGCACCACGGCCAGCATATGCACCAGCAGCAGCCGTTTGCGAAAACCCATGCTCATGGCGCGCCGTCACCGCGCATGCGAAAGCCCTGCCCGCGCAAGGTTTCGATCAGCGCCGGCCGGCCATCGGCTTCGATCTTGCGGCGCAGGTTCTTGATGTGGACGTCCATCAGGTTGTCGATGGCGATCAGGTCGGCATGCCAGACTTCCTCCGCCAGTTGCTGGCGGCTGACCACTTGGCCGCTGTGGCGCACCAGCAGCACCAGTACGGCGTATTCCTTCTGCGTCAGGTCCAGCCGCTGGCCGTCGCGCATCACCTCATGCGCCAGCAGGTCGATGCGCAGATCGGCCAGCTGCAGATGCAGCACCTGCAGCTGGCGCGGACGGCGCAGCAAGGCATGCAGGCGCGCCAGCAATTCCTCGAAGGCGAAGGGCTTGGCCAGGTAATCGTCGACCCCGGCATGCAGGCCCTCGACCTTCTCGCCCAGTGCATCGCGCGCGGTCAGCATGAGGATGGGCCACAGCACCTGCGACTGGCGCACGCGCCGGCACAGCGCCAGACCGTCCATGCCGGGCAGCATGCGGTCGAAGATGGCCACGTCGAAGGGACGATCCAGCAGCGCCAGCGCCTCTTCCGCACTGTGCGCCACCGTCACCGCGAAACCTTCTTCCTGCAAGCCCTGGGCCAGCAGTCGCGCGGCCTTCATGTCGTCTTCCACCAACAGGAGTTGCATACCTTTCCATTCACGTGCGTCATCGAGATCGGGATTAAACCATGGGCTGGCGGCCCGTTTTCTGAAGAAACATTCAGAAACCCGGGAAACCAGGCCCCCTATCATAGCGACGTTTTCTGCAGCGCGGCCCACGGCGACGGCCCGGCGGCGCGGCTGCAAGACACAGCGGCGACTTCGCCACGCGGACACCCGTCCCTCCCCCCAACCGCACAGTCCACGGTGCCACCATGAAAACCAGAATCTCCACGCGCAGCGGCGTCCTCGCCCTGCTCGGCGCAGCCGCTTTGCTTGTCATCGCCGTACGCGGCACCCTGCCGCTCATGGCCGGCGAGCTCAAGCCGAATCCGGCCGCCAGTCCCACGCTAACCCACGAAGGCGAGGCCATCTTCGTTCCTGCGGGCTCGGCGCTGCGCAGTACCCTGAAAACCGCCACCATCGAGGCCCGTCCGATGGCCATCCCCTTCAGCCTGCCGGCCGTGGTGGAAGCTGATCCCGCCAAGCTGGCCAGGATCCTGCCGCCGACGACCGGGCGCATCGTGCTGCTGCACAAGCGCCTGGGCGATGCGGTCAAGGCCGGCGAAGTCTTGTTCGAAATCGATTCCTCCGACCTGGGCCAAGCCGTCAGCGATGCCCGCAAGGCGCAGGCAGCGGTGCAGCTCGCACGACGCAATCTGGAACGCCAGCGCAGCCTGGACCAGGCCAACATTTCCGCGCGGCGCGACCTGGAACAGGCGCAGAGCGACTATGAGCAGGCCGACAGCGAAGCCGCCCGCGCCCAGGCGCGCGTGGCCGCACTCGGCGGCACAGCCAGCAGCAGCGGTGCCGCGCGGCTGGCGGTGCGCTCGCCCGTGACTGGCCACGTGATCGAACTCAACGGCACCGCCGGCAGCTTCTGGAACGACGCCACGGCCTCGGTGATGACGGTGGCCGATCTGTCCTCCGTCTACGTCACCGCCAGCGCCCAGGAGAAGGACCTGGCGCGCCTGCGTCCCGGCCAGGATGCCGATCTGACGCTGGACGCCTATCCCGGCCAGGTGCTGCCATCGAGGGTGCAATCGGTGGCCCAAGTACTGGACCCGGATACCCGCACCGTGAAGGTCCGCATGCGCGCCGCCAATCCCGATGAACGGCTCAAGCCGGGCATGTTCGCCCAGGCCACCCTGCACGAGCGGTCCCGGCCCGGTCTGCTGGTGCCCATGACGGCGGTGGTGCAAAGCGGCTTTGCCAATCGCGTCTTCGTGGAAGTGGCCCCGTGGAAATTCGCCGCCCGCAAGGTCAGCCTCGGCGCGCAGATCGGCGATGCGGTCGAAGTGACCGCCGGTCTGGCATCGGGCGACCGCGTCGTCACCCAGGATGGAGTGCTGCTCAATGATTGAACGTCTCGTCAACCTCTGCTTCCAGCGCCGCGGCATCGTCCAGCTGGTGTTCCTGCTGGCCGCCCTGTACGGCTGGTATTGCTGGAACCAGCTGCCGCTGGAAGCCTATCCCGACATCGCCGACGTCACCTCGCAGGTGGTCACCCAGGTCAACGGCCTGGCCGCCGAAGAGGTGGAACAGCAGATCACCATTCCGCTGGAGCGCCAGATCATGGGCACGCCGGGCATGCACGTGATGCGCTCGGAGAGCACCTTTGGCCTCTCGCTCATCACGGTGGTCTTCAACGATGGTGCCGAAGACTACTGGTCGCGCCAGCGCCTGCAGGAGCGCATCGCCGCCGTCAGCCTGCCCTATGGCGCGCAGCCGGGGCTGGATGCGCTGACCTCGCCCATCGGCGAGATCTACCGCTATACCCTGCAATCAAAGACGCGCGACCTGCGTGAACTCTCCGAGCTGCAGTTCTGGAAGGTGATCCCGCGCCTCAAGCAAGTCTCCGGCGTGGTGGATGTGTCCAATTTCGGCGGGCTCACGACGCAGTTCATGCTGCAGCTGGATCCGGCCAAACTGGTCAAGTACAACACCTCGCTGAGCCAGATCAGCCAGGCCATCTCGGCCAACAATGCCAATGCCGGCGGCAGCATCATGAAACGCGGCGAACAGGGCCTGGTCATTCGCGGCGTCGGACTCATCCGCAGCCTGGACGACCTGGGCAATATCGTGGTGTCGCAAAAGAATGGCGTGCCGGTACTGGTCAAGGATCTGGGCCAGGTGGTGCTGGGCAACCAAGAGCGCCATGGCGTGCTGGGCATCGATGGCCAGTCCGATGCCATCGAAGGCATCACCCTGCTGCTGAAGAACGAGAATCCCTCGCGCGTGATGGAAGGCGTCCATGCGGCCGTGCAGGACCTCAACGAGCACATCCTGCCCAAGGACGTGAAGATCGTGCCCTACATCGACCGCAGCAAGCTGGTGGACGCCACCGTGCATACGGTCGGCAAGACGCTGGTGGAAGGCATGCTGCTGGTGTCGCTGGTGCTGCTGCTGTTCCTGGGCAGTGCGCGCGCGGCGGCCATCGTGGCCATGACCATTCCGCTGTCGCTGCTGACGGCCTTCATCCTGATGCATCATTTCAAGATCCCGGCCAACCTGCTGTCGCTGGGGGCGATTGACTTCGGCATCCTGGTCGATGGTGCCATCGTGCTGGTAGAAAGCGTGCTGCGCCTGCGCGAAGAACGTCCGCAAGGCGAGATTACCGGTGCCGACATCCAGCAGCTGATGCGCCAGCTGGCGCGGCCGATCTTCTTCGGCATGCTGGTCATCATCATTGCCTACCTGCCCCTGTTCGCCTTCCAGCGCATCGAGTACAAGCTGTTCGCGCCGATGGCCTTTGCGGTCGGCTTCGCCCTGCTGGGCGCGCTGCTGGTGGCCTTGCTGCTGACGCCCGGCCTGTCCTGGCTGGCCTATCGCAAGCCGGTGAAGATTTTCCATAACCCGGTGCTGGCCTGGCTGGAGCCGCGCTACCGCCAGGTGCTGGGACGACTGGTCGGCAAATCCCGCTTCGTGCTGGTCGCCACCGCCCTGACCCTGGCCGCCATCGGCGTGCTGGAAGCGACCATCGGGCGCGACTTCCTGCCGTATCTGGATGAGGGCTCGATCTGGCTGCAGGTGCAATTGCCGCCGGGCGTGTCGCTGGACAAGGCCAGCGAGCTGGCCGACCGGCTGCGTGCCGCGACCCGCGAGTTTCCCGAGGTCGAGCACATCGTGACCCAGGTGGGCCGCAATGACGATGGCACCGATCCGTTCACGCCCTCCCACATCGAGGCTGCGGTGACGCTGCATCCCTATTCCGAATGGGCTTCCGGCTGGACCAAGCAGGAACTGATCGCGCACATGGCCGAGCGCTACAAGAAGCTGGCCGGCATCGATGTCGGTTTCACGCAGCCCATGATCGATGGCGTGCTGGACAAGCTTTCCGGCTCGCACAGCGACCTGGCCGTCAAGATCTACGGCAACGACTTCGGCGAGATGCGCGTGCTGGCCACGGCCGTGCAAGGCGTGCTGCAGGACGTGCCGGGCGCGGCCGACGTGGTCATCGACCAGGAGCCGCGCCTGCCCCAGGTGCGCGTGAATGTGGACCGTGCTGCCGCCGCCCGGCTGGGCATCAACGTGGCCGACATCATGGCGCTGATCCAGACCGGCATCGGCGGCAGTCCGGTAACCCAGGTCTTCATCGAGGAACGCAGCTACAACGTGGCTGCCGTCTTCAATGGCCGCGCCCGCTCCACGCCCGAGGCGCTGGGCAACCTGACGCTGGTGGCCGCCAACGGTGCGCACATCGCGCTGTCGCAGGTGGCGCACATCAGCATGGAAGATGGCGAGACCACCATCACCCGCGAGATGAACCGCCGCCACCTGACGGTGCGCCTGAACCTGCGCGGCCGCGACCTGGCCTCCTTCCTGGAGGACGCCAAGGCACGCATCGCGCAGCAGGTGCAGTACGACCACGGCCGCTACCAGATCGCCTGGGGCGGCCAGTTCGAGAACCAGCAACGCGCCCAGGCGCGCCTGGCGCTGATCCTGCCGATGGCGCTGGCCCTGATGTTCGTGCTGCTGTTTGCCGAGTTCAAGAACCTGCGCCAGCCTGCGCTCATTCTGCTGTGCGTTCCGCTGGCCACGCTGGGCGGGCTGGTGGCGCTGCATCTGCGCGGCATGACGCTCAACGTGTCCTCGGCGGTGGGCTTCATTGCCCTGTTCGGGGTGGCCGTGCTCAACGCCATCATCATGATGTCGAACCTGAATCGCTGGGTTGCCCGGTCCGGCCTGCCGTTGCGCGAAGCCGTCATCAGCGCTGCGCTCGAACGCATGCGGCCAGTGCTCATGACCGCTACGGTTGCCGCGCTCGGCCTGGTCCCGGCCGCCATTGCCCACGGCCTGGGCAGCGACGTGCAGCGGCCGCTGGCCACGGTAGTGGTGGGCGGCCTGATGAGCGCCACCCTGCTGACCCTGGTCTTGCTGCCCGCCTTGTACTACCTGGTCGAATCGAAGCTGGCGCGGCCTGCGCAAGCGCCTTCCGATGACCCTGCCAACGCCCGATGAGGATGACTTCACCATGTTCCTGACTCCTGTCACTCCCCGCCTGCTGCGCTGGCCCTGCCTGGCCTGCAGCACCGCGCTCGCGCTGACCCTCGGCGGCTGCGCCGTCGGTCCTGACTTCAAACAACCCGCTGCCCCGACGGTCAGCAGCTACACCGCCGAGAAGGTGGAAACCACAGCGTCTCTCGATGGCCAGCATTTCGTGGCCGGGCAGGATGTGCAGGCGCAGTGGTGGAAGGTCTTTGGCTCGCCGGCGCTGGATGCGCTGGTCGACCAGGCCCTGGCCCACAACGCCGACCTGGAAGCGGCGCAGGCCGCCCTGCGCGCGGCGCGCGAGTCCGCCGCAGCCCAGGGCGGCGGGCTCTGGCCCAGCGTGGACCTGCATTTCATGCCCACGCGCCAGAAGGTCGCCGATACCCTGGCCAGTCCGCTGGCCGACAACAGCTACATCTACAACCTGCACACCGCCCAGCTCAATATCGCCTATGCCCCGGACATCTTCGGCGGAACACGCCGCCAGATCGAGGCGGGCCGGGCGCAGGCCGAGGTGCAGCGCTTCCAGCGCAATGCCACCTACCTGACGCTGGTCTCCAATGTGGTGCTGGCCGTGGTCAACGAAGCGGCGCTGCGTGAGCAGTTGCAGGCCGCTGAACAGGCCGCCACACTGGCTGCACGGCAGCTGGAACTGGTGCGCCAGCAACGCGCGCTGGGGGCGCTGGGACTGGCTGACGTGGCGGCCCAGGAAAGCCTGCTGGCGCAGGCCCAGGCGGCCTTGCCGGCCCTGCGCAAGCAACTGGCCCAGCAGCGCGACCAGATCGCCGTGCTGGCGGGACGCTTCCCCGGGGAAGGCGGCAGCCCGCAACTGCCGCTGTCGGCCCTGACTTTGCCAGCCGAACTGCCGCTGAGCCTGCCGTCCACGCTGGTCCAGCAACGCCCCGACGTGCGCGCCGCGCAGGCGCAACTGCAGGCGGCCTCGGCCCAGATCGGCGTGGCCATCGCCAACCGGCTGCCCAGCTTCAACATCACCGGCACCATCGGCAGCTCGGCGCAGGAGTTCTCCAAACTGTTCACCTCGGGACCCGGCTTCTGGACCTTGGGGCTGGACCTGGCCACGCCCCTCTTCCACGGCGGCAGTCTGCAGCATCAGCAGCGCGCGGCCGAGGCCGGGCTGGATCAGGCCGGTGCGCAGTACCGCAGTGTGGTGCTGGGCGCGTTCCAGAACGTGGCCGACACCTTGCATGCCATTGCTGCCGATGCCGACGGGCTGGCAGCTGCCACACGCGCCGAGAGCGCGGCCCAGCGCAGCTTCGATGCCGCGCAGGCGCAATGGAAGGCCGGCATCGCGGGCTATCCGCAGGTCCTGCTGGCACAGCAGAATCTGCTGACGGCCAGCCAGTCGCGTGTGCAGGCGCAAGCCGCGCGCCTGGCCGATACCGTGGCGCTGTTCCAGGCACTGGGTGGCGGCTGGTGGCATCAGGACCTGTAACAGCGCACACCACGACAATCTCACGGAGGGCGCGGCCGGCATGCCGCCGCTCTCCGTCATCCGGAGACCCCATCATGAAACTGCCCCCGACCTCTTTGCTCGTGCTGCTGAGCACGCTGGCCCTGACGGCCTGTGCGTGGACGCCATCACCTCCGGCCCACCGAGCCAGCAACACGCCCGGTGTGGTGGAAGGCTTCGTCGATCCGGACACGCCGGCCGACCAGTTGCCACCCTGCGTGGCAAGACAACTGGCCAAGCTGCGTGGCGGCACGCGCTTTGCCGCCATCGGCTATCGCCATTGGGCCAGCCATTTCCATGGCACCGCCTACACCGCGCTGGCCGACGGCACCGCTTTGCAACTGCATCAGAAGGTGCTGATTGTTCCCGGAGACTGCAATCGCGGCGAGCTGGCGCAACTACTGGAACCGACCTGGATTCCCGTCATGAACAACGCCACCCCGTAATGCTCAGAACCAGTGATTGGCCTGCTTCAGATCGCTGCGCAGCTCGCGGAAGCAGTGATCGGTCCAGTGGCTGCGGCTGACCTCATTGCGGCGCATGAGAACGATCTTGCGTTTCAGGGTCGGCTGCCGCAGCGGGGCCACGTGCAGGCTGTCATCGCGCAGATACGTGGTGTAGAGGCTGGGCATGATGCCGATGGCAATACCCGAGCGCACCACGCCGTAGAGTGATTCGCTGTGCACGACCTGATAGCGCCGCGAG
Organism: Herbaspirillum sp. Her4; assembly: GCF_057961335.1. Taxonomy (NCBI): domain Bacteria; kingdom Pseudomonadati; phylum Pseudomonadota; class Betaproteobacteria; order Burkholderiales; family Oxalobacteraceae; genus Herbaspirillum; species Herbaspirillum sp. Her4. Next base: position 3,988,533 of record NZ_CM176330.1, read on the forward strand.
GATGCCAGCCCGTGCTGCATCAGCGCTGCGGAAGCAAATTCCCATACGCTGCCCTGGGTGAACAGCACGATCTCTTCCCCCGCCATCTGCCGCCACTGCACCTCCTTGGCCCCCCACAGCGGATGGCGGCGCGAGACGATCAGCACCAGCTCATCTTCGAACAGGGTCACCGTCTCCAGCGTCTGCGAGGACAGCGAATCGGGCGGCTTGATGCCCACGCAGAAATCCAGCTTGCCCGAATGCAGCGCGTCCAGCAGGGCATCGTTGGGCATGTCCTGTAGCAGAATTTCCACATGTTCGTCATGCGCCTGGTTGTAGCGCGCGATCACCGCCGCCGTCAGCGTCACCGCCGAGGGAATCGCCCCGACCCGGATGCGATGGCGACCGGTGCCGATGGCGTGCTCGATGTCGTCGAAGATGTTGCTGGCCGTATTGAGGAGATGGCGGGCGTATTCCAGCACCACGCTGCCCTGCGCGGTCAGGCTGATCTGATGCGTGGTACGGTCGAAAAGCCGCGTGCCGAGCTGGTTCTCGAGCTGCTTGATGGAAGCCGACAGCGCCGGCTGGGTCACCGCCAGGGCATCCGCAGCACGGCTGAAGCTGTTGGTGTCGGCCAGTGTGACCAGCGCCTGCAGATGGCGCAGGGTGACTTTCTGATTCAGTTTGATCATGGCAAGCCCGCAAAACAAGTTGGCAATCCCCCAGTCCATGCAGAATCAGCTGACGGGAAACGCCGCATCGTTATAAATTGAATTTATGAAATTATAAATATAAACAAATTATATTATTTAACGTCTTGTCCTATCCTCCACACCGTTCGCAGCACATTCCAACAATGAACGGTCGCAAGGCCATCTTCAATACCACAGGGGCAGGCATGAAAAAACACTGGATGATAGGCGCGCTGGCCATTCCGGCAGCGCTGGCAGGCGCACAGGCACAGGCGCAGAGCAAGGTCGAGATCTACGGTCTCATCTCGGGCGGCGTCGGTTATCTCACCAACCAGGGCGGTCCGCACAACTTCGAGGCACTCTCGGGGACCAACCAGAATCCGCGCATCGGCTTCCGCGGCCAGGAAGACCTGGGCGGCGGCACCCGCGCCATCTTCACGCTGGAAAACGGCTTCAACATGATGACCGGCGCGGCCTCGCAGAGCGGCCGCCTGTTCGGCCGCCAGTCCTGGGTCGGCCTGGCCTCCAACAGCATGGGTACCGTGACCCTGGGCCGCCAGTACGAAGCGGTCAAGGACTACCTGGGTCCGGTGGTCATCGCCAGCAACGGCGTGCACATCGGCGACAACGACAACGGCTACAACAACCTGCGCGTGCAGAACTCGGTCAAGTATGTCAGCCCGATGTTCAACGATTTCAACGTCACCGCCTTGTATGGATTTGGCGAAGCCGCCGGTGATGCATCGGTCAACCGCGTCATGAGCATCGGCTCCGGCTACAAGGGCGGCAACTTCCGCTGGGCCGTGGCCTTCACCCAGATGGACCAGCCCAACAGCACCAAGAGCCCTGATGGCGCCATGGGCAACGACTACGCCAGCTCGCTGCTGATCTTCAACAAGAGCGCGGTCAACAGCTCGGCCGGCGTACGCCGCCAGCGCATCGCCGGTACCGGCGGTTTCTATACCGTTGGCAAGACCGACTTCGGTGCCATGTACAGCAACGTCAAGTACGAATACCTGGACAACACCAGGCTGACACTGCAGAACTTCGACATCAACCTGGTGCACCACTACACGCCGGCCCTGAACCTGGGCGCGTCCTACTTCTATACCACCGGCAAGTACGACACCATCAACAAGAACCCGAAGTGGCACCAGATCAACCTGCAGGCGGATTACTTCCTGTCCAAGCGCACCGACGTGGCCATTACCTACAGCTACCAGCTGGCGGCAGGTGATGCGACCAAGGCCACCATCTTCGGCTTCCCCTCGTCCAGCGACAAGAAGCAGGCCGTGCTGATGCTGGGCATGCGTCACGTGTTCTAAGTTTCATCTGCTCTCCCCCGGCCTGGCCAGTGGCTCCCGCGCTGGCCGGGCCTACAATATGCAGTCTTTTTACCGGTATCAAGGATCGCCATGTTCAAGCCCGCTCGTTGCTCTCGTCCCCTCGCCGCCCTGGCCATGACCGGCCTCGGCCTGTCCCTGCTGGCGGCCCCGGCCCACGCGGAAAAGCGCACGCTGGTGCTGTCGGCGTATCCGATTTCCCAGCCGCTGTTCAACAAGCTGGTCTATGCGCCCTTCAAGGAAAAATGCGGCTGCGAGATCGTGGTGGAAACCGGCAACAATGCCGACCGCATCGCCAAGCTCGACGCCCGCCGCAACAATCCGGTGGTGGACCTGGTGCTGCTGTCTGACTTCGGCATGCTCGAAGCGGCGCGCAAGGGCTTGGTGCAGCCGCTGGACTATGCCAAGCTGAAGAATTACAGCCAGATCTATCCCTTCGCCCGCAATCCCATCGGCGGCAATTACGCGGTCGGCTACACCATCTATTCGGTCGGCCTGGTGTACCGCAGCGACAAGACGCGCGCTCCGCAATCCTGGAAAGACCTGTGGAGCCCCGAACTGAAGGGCCGCCTGGCGCTGCCCGACGTGAGCACCACGCAAGGCCCGCTGGCCCTGCAGATGGCTGACCTGGCCTGGGGTGGCAAGGGCGGCGACTATGTCGCCGGCATGCAGAAGATCCTCTCGATCAAGAACAACGTGGTGACCTTCACCAAGAACAGCGCGCAATTGTCCTCGCTGTTCGCCCAGGACGAGATCTGGGTGGCACCGGTAGCACGCTTCACCTGGTCGCAACTGATGAAGACCGGCATGCCGCTGAAATGGGCCATCCCCGCCGAGGGCCAGGCCGCCGGCATGAACGTGATGGGCATCGTCGCCAAATCGAAGAATGCCGACCTGGCCTACCAGCTGATGGACTTCTGGCTCTCCAAGGAGGTGCAGACGGCCCTGGCCATGGAACTGGTGGATTCGCCGGTCAATACCCAAGTCGTGCTGCCCAAGGACAAGGCCGAATTCAATACCTATGGCGGTGAACACATTGCCTCGCTCAAGTTCGTCAAGCCGGAAGACCTGCTGAAGTACCGCTCGGGCTGGCTGGAACAGTGGAACAAGGGCATCAGCAAATAAGCGAAATCCTTCATGTCGTGGCGATGCCTGCCGGGTGCAGTGCGCCGCCCTTTTCTTTCCGGACCCCGTTAGCGCCCCATGCTCGCCTCTTCCAAATCACGCCTCGGACTGATGCTGGTCACGCCTGCGCTGATCTTCACATCGGTCTGTTTCCTGCTGCCGGTGGCGGCTTTGCTGCTGGATGCCTTCCGCATCGGCGGACCCGACAGCCTCGATGGCGGCCCGCTGCAATGGAGCCTGGCCCGCTTCGCCGATTTCTTTGCCGAGCCGCTGCACCTGCAGGTGCTGTGGCGCACCCTGCGCATTGCCGCCCTGGTGACGCTCTGTTCGGCCCTGCTCTGCTACCCCGCCGCCCAGGCCATCGTGCGCGTGCATGCGCGCTGGCGCGGGCTGGTGCTGGGCATGATGATCCTGCCCCTGATGGTCTCGCCCATTGCGCGCACCTATGCCTGGATCGTGCTGTTCGGACGCAATGGCGCGGTCAACGCGGTGCTGTTGCATCTCGGGCTGACCGATGAGCCGCAACGCCTGCTCTTCACCGAGATGGCGGTCTTCGTGGGCCTGCTGCAATTGCTGTTGCCGCTGATGCTGATGTCGCTGGTCAGCGCCATGGAAAACATTTCCGCCGACCTGGCGCTGGCCGCCTCCACGCTGGGCGCCAATGCCTGGCAGGTGTTCACCCGCGTGACCCTGCCGCTGACGCAGGAAGGCTTGATCGTCGGTGGCACCCTGGTCTTTACCGGCAGCGTCACCGCCTACGTCACTCCGGCCCTGCTGGGCGGACCGAAGGTCCTGATGCTGGAAACCCTGCTTTACCAGAAGGTCAGCGCGGAAAGTGATTTCGGCACCGCCAACGTGATTGCGGTGATCCTGGTGGCGATGACGCTGGCCGTCAACGCCGGTCTCAAACGCATTGCCGCTCCCCGGAGGACGACATGAAACAAGGACTCTTCCCGCGCGTGGTGCTGTGGGCCGTGATGCTGTTCCTGCTGGGCCCCTTCATCATCGTCTTCCTGGCCGGGTTCAGCGGCGGCGAAACACTGGCCTTCCCGCCGCCTTCGTATTCCCTGCGCTGGATCGTCTCGGTGCTGCAGGCCGATGAATTCCGCCAGGCCTTCGGCACCAGCCTGCAGATCGGCTTGCTGGCGACCGTGATCGCGCTGCTGCTGGGCGTGCCGGTGGCTTATGCCATGTCGCGCATGCCGCCGCCGGGCATGGCGGTGATCAAGCAGGTGCTGACTTCGCCGCTGATCATCCCGGCCATGCTGGTCGGTCTGGGCCTGTTGCGCCACTTCGTGCTGCTGGTCGATGCGCCGGTGTTCCTGGGCCTGCTGATCGGCCACGTCGGGCTGCTCACGCCCTATGCGGTGCGGGTGGTCTATTCCAGCTTGGCCAACCTGCGGGTCGATATCGAGGAAGCCGCCATCACGCTGGGGGCCACGCGCCTCCAGACCTTCCGGCTGGTGGTGCTGCCCAATATCCGGGGCGCGGTGATTGCGGCCTTCTTCCTGGCCTTCGTGACCTCCTTCAACCAGGTGCCGGTGTCGCTGTTCCTCACCGGCCCGGGCATCAGCACCCTGCCCATCGAGATGCTGGGCCACATGGAAAACAGTTTCGATCCCTCCATTGCGGCGCTGTCCACGCTGCTGGTGCTGTTCACCATGGCCTTCGTGCTGGTCACCGAGAAGGTGCTGGGCATTTCCAAATACATGTGATGTGAGAATCTGATGAGTTACCTGAATCTGCAGCAAGTGGCGCTCGGCTACGGCAACGCCAGGACCGCCGTGGAAGGCCTGGACCTGGCCGTGCAACGTGGCGAACTGATTTCGCTGCTGGGCCCCAGCGGCTGCGGCAAGACCACCACCATGCGCGCCATCGCCGGCCTGATCGACCTGCGCGCCGGGCGCATCACGCTCGATGGCCGCGACATCAGCCGCCTGCCGCCCAACAAGCGCGACATCGGTCTGGTGTTCCAGTCCTATGCACTGTTCCCGCACCTGAACGTGTTCGACAACGTGGCCTTCGGCCTGCGTCTGCGCAAGGTGCCGGCCGCCGAACTGCGTCAGCGCGTTGAGAAGGTCATCGCAGCGGTCGGCCTCGCCGGTTTTGAGGCGCGCTTGCCGGCGCAGATGTCGGGCGGCCAGCAACAGCGGGTGGCGCTGGCGCGCGCCATCGTGATCGAGCCCAAGCTGCTGTTGCTGGATGAACCGCTGTCCAACCTCGATGCCAAGCTGCGCGTGCAGATGCGCGCCGAGCTGCGCCGCATCCAGCGCGAACTGGGCATCACCATGCTCTACGTCACGCACGATCAGGATGAGGCGCTGGCCATGTCGGACCGTATCGTGGTCATGAACAGCGGCAAGATCGAGCAGCTCGATACACCCGAGCAGCTCTTCAATGCGCCACGCACGCGCTTCGTGGCCAACTTCATGGGCTTCGAGAACCTGTTCGATTATCGCGACGGCCAGTTGCACGGCGCGGCGGGACAATTGCCGCTCGCCGGCCTGCCCGCCAACACTGCCTGCGCCGGCTGGCGAGTACAGCAGGTGCAGGTCGGCAGCGGCCCCTACGAAGGTCGCGTTCTTTCGCGCGGCTTCCTCGGCGAGCATGTCGAATACCTGCTGCAGACCGCCCTGGGCGAGGTACGCGGCATGGCCCCGGCGGCGCAGGCATTGGCACGTGAAGGCGACACCGTCCGCTTCGACCTGCCGGCGCAGGACGCGCTGGCGCTGGCCGCCTGAGCCGTTCCCCTGGACCCTTGAAGAAGAAGACAAACATGCACAAGATCTGGCTCGATACCGACCCCGGCTTTGACGACTGGCTGGCCATGCTGATGCTGTCGGCCAACCTCGAAGTGAACTGGCTGGGCGTCTCCGTGGTGGCAGGCAATGCCCCGCTGGTCACCACCTACGACAATGCGCTGCGGATCAAGCAGCATTACCAGCTCGACGTGCCCGTCTATGCGGGCTGCGAGCGACCACTCGCCGGCGCCGTGGAAACCGCGCAAGCCATCCTCGGTGAATCCGGCATGGCCACCACCGGCGAGGCCCTGCCCCAGGTTGACATCGCCGACCTCGAAGCACGCCAGTCGCGGCAACTGCAACGCGACCCGCTGCCGCATGCGGTGGATGCCATGATCGAGGCGATCCGCCTGCATGCGGGCGAGATCACGCTCATGTGCATCGCCCCGCTGACCAATGTAGCCGTGGCCCTGCAGCGTGCGCCCGAGATCGCGGGTATGGTCAAGGAAATCATTCTCATGGGCGGCTCGGCCGACCAGGGCAATCACACCGCTGCCGCTGAATTCAATATCTATGCCGATCCGGAAGCGGCCGATGTGGTGTTCCGCTCCGGCATCCCGCTGCGCATGTTCGGCCTGAACCTGTGTCGCCAGCTGCTGGTGACCGCCGCTGAAGTGCAGCAGGTGCGCGCCTTGGGCACGCCGCGCGCGAAGTGGCTGGCGGGCTACTTCGATGCCTACCTGCGCATCCGCAGTCCCGACGGATCGGTGCCGATGCCGATGTATGACCCGGCGGTGGCCATCTGGCTCAAGCGTCCGGAATTGTTCAGCTTCCAGCCGGCACGGGTGGACATCGAATTGCAGGGCCGTCTCACGCGTGGCATGACCGTCTGCGAATTCCGCGTGCCGCGCCGCGCCCCGGCCAACACCGAGGTCGCCATGACGGTCGATGGCCCGCGCGCCATGCAATGCATGATGCAGGAATTGCTGGGCAGCCTCTCCTGAAGATGGCGCCCTCCCAGCAGACCGGCCCCGGCCCTCTCCACTGATTTGCGTTTCATGACCTTCGACAACCAACACCAAGACGACACCGGCCCGCTCACGCTCGAACAATTCGTGCGCGCGCTACCCAAGGTCGAACTGCATTGCCACCTGTTCGGCGCGGTGCGCCGCGAGACCTTCAGCGATCTCTCCGCCCGCGCCAGTCATCCGGTCTCGCCGGAAGAGATCGAAGCCTTCTATACCCGTGGTGAAAAACCGGTGGGCGTACTGCGCGTACTGCGCGCGCTGGATGCCGAGCTGATCCGGCAGCCCGACGATCTCTACCGCATCACCTACGAATACCTGCAGGATGCCCACGCCCATGGCGTGGCCTGGAGCGAATTCTTCTGGAATCCGACCGGTACGGTGCGCGTGTCCGGCATCCCCTATGCCGATGCGCAGGACGCCATCGTGCGCGCCATCGTCGATGCCGAACGCGAGATCGGCATCATCGGCCGCCTTATTCCCAGCATCGACCGCGAGGCCAGCCCCGAGGAAGCCGTGGCCATGGTGCAGTGGATGCTGGCGGCCCGCGTCCCGCAGGTGCCGGGCATCGGCATGGATTACCGTGAGAACGACCGCCCGCCGGAACTGTTCGAAGCCGCCTACCGCCTGGCGCGCGAAGCCGGCCTGAAGACCACCGCCCATGCCGGTGAATTCGGCATGCCCTGGCACAACGTGGCCACGGCCATCGACCTGCTGCAGGTGGACCGCATCGACCACGGCTACACCATCGTCGACAATCCCGATCTGATGCAGCGCTGCATCGGCCGCGGGCTGGTCTTCACGGTGGTGCCGACCAATTCCTACTACCTGCGCACGCTGCCCCCGCAGCGCTGGGCGCAGGATCACCCGATTCGCCAGATGCTGGCGGCCGGGCTGCGCCTGCATCCCAACACCGACGATCCGACCTTGCATCTGGTGACCCCGACCGGGGCCTGGATGATGATGCTGCAGCTCGGGGCCACGGTGGAAGACTTCCGGGACTTCATGCGCAATGGGCTGGATGCGGCCTGGATGGATGAGGGCTTGCGCAGTCAGTGGCAGCAGGCCTGGAGCGAGCGCTATGATCAATTGCGCGGGCGCCTGCAGTCCTGATCGCCGGGAGCATCAACGGGACATGTCGATGACCAGCTCACCCTCGCTGGTACCCTCGCCGGTCTCCAGGCGGAAGCGAGCCATCAGTGCGGCCATGCGTTCGGTCGCCAGGCGCATGGCTTCTGCGGCGGCTGACGATTGCTGCACCAGCAGCACGTTGCGCTGCGTGGCCTGATCGATGGCGCTGACCGACTGGCTGATGCGGCGCGCCCCGGCCGATTGCTGGCTGCTGGCGCTGGCCACCTCGCCGATGAGCTGATTGAGCCGTCCCACCTGCGCCACTACTTCCTGCATGCTGCGACCGGCCGTTTGCGCGCGTCGGCTTCCTTGATTGATGCGCGCCATCGCATCGTTCAGCAAGACCCTGATCTCCTGCGCCGCATCGGCGCTGCGGCGGGCCAGCTGCCGCACTTCATCTGCCACCACGGAAAAAGCCTGGCCATGGGTGCCGGCATGGGCCGCCTCGACTGCTGCATTCAGCGCCAGCAGATTGGTCTGGGAGGACAGGCCATCGAGTTTGGCCACGATCTCTTCGATACGCCCGGCCGCCAGGTGCACCGCGTGCATGTTGCCGACCATCTCGCTGACCGCCACGCCGCCCTCCAGCGCCGCTTGCGCCGCCGACCGGGTCAGGCTGCAGGCTTGCTGCGCGCGGTCGGCGCTCTGCTGCACGGCCTGATTCAACTGTTCCATGGCGATAGCCGCCCGCTGCAGGGAACCGGCCTGCTGGGTGGCCCGTCTGGTCAGATTGAGCGCCCCCTCGGCGATCTCCCCGGCGGAACCCCGCATGACCCGCGCCCCGTGCCTGACCTCCCGCACCAGATGGCTCAAGCCCTGGCGCATGTCTTGGAGGGACGACAGCAGTTGCCCGGTTTCGCCCTGGAAGCCCCCATCGATGCGTCCGCACAGATCGCCCTTGGCCACCCGCGAGGCCACCTGGGCCGCCTGCGACAGCGGACCGGTCACCAGCCGGTACAGACTGGCCACACTCACTATCATCACCAGCAGCAGCAAGCCGCCCACTGCGGCCACCACGGTATCGAGCCGCTCCCTGGCCTGGCGCGCCTGCAGGATGTCAGCCCGGGTGCGGGTGTCCAGCATGGCCTGCAGTGCTTCCAGCGGGCGCATCATGGCGGCTCTCGCCAATTCGTAGCGCGGATCGTGGAGCAGGCGGCGAGCCTGTTCCAGCGAGTCTTCGCGCAGGGCCGCATCAATCAGGACGCGGTCCCGCGTATGCCGGCGCACCAGTTCCATGGCGCGCAACTCGATGGCCAGTACCGCACCGGACCGGCTGCGCACTTCCTCCACCTTCGCCATCTCGTCGCGGCTGAAGCCGGCCTGCTGCATCAGCTCGCCAAGCGGCACGATGACAGCGCTGTCCGGTCGCGGCGGCCGGCCATCCGCATCCACCAGGTCCCAGTAGATGCGCTCGTAGTGTTCCGGGCGTGGACGGCGGCCGTCACGGATTTCCGCAATGGCCTGATATTGGCGTTCGGCCTGGTATTCACCGGTAGCCACGAAGCTGCGCGCCAGGCGGCTCAGGTCGTCGGCACCCTGGCGCAGCTCGGCCACCAGCCGCTGTGCCTGTTCGCGCCGCTCATTGGCGATAGCCACGCGGTCTTCGGCTTCCGACGCTGCCACTGACAGGGCAATGAGCAGCGCCAACAGCAAGGCGACCACCACGCTCAAGGCGGATACGATCTGCCGCATGGAAAAATATTTGTAAATGGACATGCTCCCCTCGCTGATTCGACTGAAGATGCCGTGCCCGGGCCTGCGCGCCTGGCGGCGGCGTCTCGGCGGGAACGGCAAGCGGACGATACGTCGGGAGCCCGTCCTTGTGCGCGAGGGGCCAGATATGCTGAACGAATCTCAAATTACTTCGTTTTTTATCTCGAAATTATTTGAATTTCTCTCTAAAACTATCCGTTTACTTGCCAAATAATTCGTCTCTTTTTTCTACTATCGGAGACAGTCTTCCAACGAAAGAGCGAGCGCCAGCAGAAAAACGCACCAAGGTTCACAATAGCGGTCTTTGCCATGCAGCATCCGCTCTCCATGAACCCTGTCAGTCCCGCCACACGGCCTGTGCCGCGCCATCCGCCGAATCACCCTAAGTTCCTGCTGTTCCTGATCTGTGCCTTTGCCTCGGCGGGCCAGCTGGCCATCGACTTGTACGTGCCGGCCCTGCCGCAGATGGCGATCGACTACGGCACCTCGGCCCAGGCCATCCAGACCAGCGTGACCGGCTACCTGATCGCCTACGCCTTCGGCCAGCTGGCGTTCGGACCGCTGGCCGATGCCTGGGGCCGCAAGCGCGTCCTGATGCTGGGGCTGGGCCTGTTCACGCTGGGATGCGTGCTGACGCTGCTGGCCCCCAACCTGGAAACCTTCGTCGCGGCACGGGTGCTGCAGGGCTTCGGCATTGCCGCCACCAATTTGCTGGCCAAGGCCATCATCACCGATTCCTTTGTCGGGCAAACCCTGGTGCATGCCTACACCTACATGGCCATTGCCTGGGGCCTGGCACCGATCATTGCACCGGTGATCGGGGCGCACCTGCAGGAAGCCTTCGGCTGGCGTTCCTGCCTGGTCTTCCTGCTGCTGTATTCGTTCGCGATGTGGGCCATCCTGTGGCGCTATCGGGAAACTTTGGCCGAGCCGGTGTACCTGCATCCGGCCACCCTGCTCAAGAATGCGCGCATGGTGCTGGCCAGCCCGGTGTTCCAGAGCTGTTTCCTGGCCCAGGGGCTGTGCTACAGCATCCTGCTGGTGTTCAACATCGTCGGTCCCTTCATGGTGCAGAACACGCTGCGCCAGCCGCCGACCTTCTTCGGCTACCTGGCGCTGGCGATCGGGATGATGTATTTCCTGGGCGGCATCTCCAACCGCATCCACCATCGCCGCCTGCCCTCGGCCGAACAGCGGCTGCGCATCGGGGCGCGGGTGATGACGGCGGCGGCCTTTGCCATGCTGGCCCTGGCCTTGCTGGTGGGGCTGACGGTGTGGACCCTCATCACGCCGGTGCTGGTGATGGCCTTCTGCGCCGGGGCCATGTATCCCACGCTGATGGCCAAGGGCAATTCGATCTTTCCGCACATTGCCGGACTGACCAGCGCCATCCTGGGCTTTGCGCTGCTGCTGGTGTCCTCGGGCATGATGGGGCTGGCCGGGTTCGTCTCCATCCACAGCCTGACGCCGCTGGCGGTCTTCTTCTGCATCGTCGGCCTGACCGTGATTGCCATGGTGGGCAAGCTGCTGCAGCACCTGCAGGTGCCGGCGGCTGCGGCGACGTTGCAAGTCAGACCATCAGAAAAAACCTGATATCCGCCGCCTCCCGGCAGGCATACGATGTGGCCATCGACACTGATTCATTCCCGGGAGGACCCCATGGCCATCATCCAGACCTTGCTGCACTACGGTAGCTATCTCGCCGCGTTCTACGCCGTTTATCTGCTGGCGGGCAGCCTGGCGTTCGGGCTGGTGCTCTGGCAGAAGGTCTACGGCAAGGCGCAGCGCCAGCCGGTGCCGGTGCGCGTGCGTGTGCATTCCGAGCGGATGGACGGACGCGAGCGCGATTCGTATTACCGCTGAAGCGTGAATACAGTGATGCGTCGAACGTAGACAATCGCTGTTCGCCTGCAGGTCAGCCAAGGGCTGGATTCGTGGAATCCGGCCCTTTGTCTTTGGCCCCCAGGCAAGCCGCGCCCCCCTTCGTCACCGGGAATCCGCCCATCCGGTTGAGCTGCATATACAATGCACTTTCCTCAACAACCGGAACCGACGAGTGGTTCCTTCCCGATGGACATACTCATCATCCTTGGATTGGTCATGCTCAACGGCGTATTTGCCATGTCAGAGCTATCCATCGTCTCATCCAAACGCGTCCGTCTGGAGACGCTCAGCAAGAACGGCAGCCGTGGCGCACGAGCTGCGCTGGAGCTGGCTGACAATCCGAGCCGCTTCTTGTCGACGGTTCAGGTAGGCATTACGCTCATCGGCATTTTTACCGGTGCCTTCGGCGAAGCCTCGCTGGTGACTCAACTGATGCCGCATGTCAGCAGCCTTCCTGCCTTGGCCCCCTATGCCCGGGAAATTTCTCTGGTCATCATCGTGATGGGCATTACCTATGCCTCTATCGTGCTGGGCGAACTGGTTCCCAAGCGTATCGCGATGCAGTACCCGGAAGCGGTCGCCACGCTGATTGCTCCCATGATGCGGGGTCTTTCCCGGGCGGTAGCACCTTTCGTCAAGATACTTTCCGTGACGACCGATGCCATCATGCGGCTGCTCAGATTGCAGGTGGCCAGGGAAAACCGTCTCACCGAAGAGGAGATCGCTGGGCTGATCAAGGAAGGCGCGCATGCGGGCGTCATCGAGCAAACCGAGCATGACATCGTGGCGCGCGCCCTGAGGCTTGACGATCAGCGCCTGGGCGGGCTGATGACGCCACGCAATGATCTGGAATTTCTTGATCTGGATGCTCCGCTCGCCACTACCCTGGCCAGAATTGCCGACAGCCGGTTCACCCGCTTCCCCGTGTTCAAGGGCAAGCGGAACAATGTCGTAGGCCTGCTCCACTGCGGCGATCTGTTCGAGCAAGCCATCCGCGCCAACACCTTGTCAGGCATCGATCTCGAACGCGCACTCAAGCCGGTACATTACGTCCCTGAATCCATCAGCGCCATGGACCTGCTGGAGGTGCTGAAAAAGGACAGGATGGAACTGGCGCTGGTCGTGGATGAGTATGGAGAGATCGAGGGCATGGTCACCCTGAACGACTTGATGGCCGCGCTCGTCGGTGATGTCTCCCTCATGGATGATGGCATCGAGGCCGATGCCAATCAGCGTGAAGATGGATCGTGGCTGATGGATGGCGGCGTCTCACTGGACCGTTTCCGCGAGCTGATGCAGACCGAAACGCGCTTTCCAGGTGAAGCGTCCGGCAGCTTCCATACCTTGGCAGGGTTCGTCCTGAACCACTTCGGCCGCCTCCCCCAGGCATCGGACTACTTCGTATGGGACCGCTTTCGCATCGAGGTCGTCGATATGGATCGCCAACGCATCGACCGCTTGCTGGTGTCCGTGGCCGAACCTTTGCCGACGGGCGCGCAACGATAGAAGACGATAGCGTGCGTATCCCATTGCCGGAGGGCGGCACCCTGATGAGCGCATCAGGGATGCCGCTTCAGAACAACTCCTGCTGCGGCGAGGTTACCGCCGCAAAACTGTCGCCCACGAAGACAAGGATGGCATCGGCCACCGGGGCCAGCTGGCGTTCCAGGTAATGGCCGTAGTCGATGGCGGCGCGGCGTTTTTCCAGGGGTTCCGGTCCGGCCGTGGTCATGACGTAGTTGATCCAGCCACCTTGCTGGTATTGCAGCGGACGCCCGCCTTCCTCGTTGACCTGGTCGGCCATGCGCGCAGCGCGCACGTGGGGCGGGACGTTCTTTTCGTAATGGTCGAGCTGGCGGCGCAAGCGCTTGCGATATACCAGCAGATCATCCAGCCGCCCGGCCAGCAGGTCGGCCACGTAGCCGGTGATGAAGTCGCGGTAAGGCTCGCCACGGAAGATGCGCAGATACAGTGCCTGCTGGAACCGCTGCGCCAGCGGCGACCAGTCGGTGCGCACCGTTTCCAGCCCCTTGTAGGTGACCTTGTCCTCGCCTTCGCTGGTTCGCACGTAACCGGCGTAGCGCTTCTTGCTGCCGGTCTCGGCCCCGCGCACATGCGGCATCAGGAAACGCTGGTAATGCACCTCGAACTGCAGTTCCAGCGCGCTTTCCAGCTGATACTGCCCGGCCAGATGGCGACGCCACCAGTCATTGATGCGCGCAGTCAGCTGCAGACCGATCTGGCGCGCCTCGTCATCGCCATGCGGCCGGCGCAGCCAGACGAAGGTGGAATCGGTATCGCCATAGATGACTTCGTAACCCGCCTCCTCGATCAGCTCGCGCGTGCGATGCATGATCTCGTGCCCGCGCCGGGTGATGGACGAGGCCAGGCGCGAATCGAAGAAGCGGCAGCCAGTCGACCCCAGCACGCCGTAAAAGGAATTCATGATGATCTTCAGCGCCTGCTGCAACGGCTTGTTGCCCTGGGCCTTGGCGGCTTCGCGCCCCTGCCAGATCTGCTCGATGATGGCCGGCAGGCTGTGGCTGCGGCGTGAGAAGCGCGCGCCGTTGTAGCCGGGCACGGTCTGTAGCCGGGCACGGTCTCGCTCTCCTCCGGCTCATTCAGGGTGCCATCGACCAGCCCGACCGGGTCGATCAGGAAGCTGCGGATGATGCTGGGATACAGGCTCTTGTAGTCCAGCACGATCACCGAGTCATACAGCCCCGCGCGCGAATCCATCACGAAGCCGCCCGGACTGGCCAGTGCCTCGGCATCCCCGAGATTGGGGGCGACGTAGCCCTTGCGATGCATGTGCGGCAGATACAGATGCGTGAACGCCGCCACCGAACCGCCACTGCGGTCGACCTGCAAGCCGGTCACGCTGGCGCGTTCCAGCAGGAAGGAGAGAATGTCGGTCTTGGCGAAGATGCGCGTGACCAGTTCGCAGTCCTTGAGGTTGTAGGTGGCCAGGGCTGCCTTGTCCTCGTTGAACATGCGATCGATCTCGTCCATGCGCTGATACGGCGTGGCAATGGCCTTGCCTTCGCCCAGCAGCGATTGCGCCACGTTCTCCAGACTGAAGGACGGGAAATTCCAGAACGCACCGCGCAGGCTTTCAATGCCGTCGATCACCAGTCGGCCCGCTGCGTTGACCAGCAGGTGATTGGCGCGCATGCCGTGTTCGCGCCACTCAAGCGTCCGTCCGGCGCGGCCCAGGCGCAGCGTGGTGTGGTACTTCTGCGCCTGCTTCTGCAGCACGTTGAGGTCGAACTGCACCAGGTTCCAGCCGATGAGCGCATCCGGATCGTGGCGTGCCACCCAGTCATTGAGGCAGTCGATCAGTTCCTTGCGGCTCTGGCAGAACTGCAGTGCGAAATCCACCGACGCCACCGCACCACTGGGCGGCCCCAGCGCATAGACGCTGCGCTGGCCGCAGCCTTCGATGGCGATGCTGTAGAGCTCGCCCTCCCAGCTGGTTTCGATATCCAGCGACGCCAGCCTGAGCGGCGGACGATAGCCCGGCAAGGCACGAATGCGGGCTTCTGCCAGCACCCCGTGCCCATCATCCACGCCCTGAAAGGCCAGCGGGGCATTGATGAAACGCTCCACCAGATAACGTTCGGGCGGACGGATATCGGCTTCATAGACACTGATGCCAGCGGCGATCAGGGTCTTCTCCATCTTCAGCAGCTTGCGGTACTGGCGCGCATACAAGCCCAGCACCGGGCGCTGGCTGACATCCTTGAGATGTTCCAGCGCACGCAGTTCCATACCGGGTTCGCGGGCGATCAAGGCCTGCACGCGTTCGGCCTCGGCTTGCGGCACGAAGGCCACCGCTGTCTGCGGCGGCAGGCGCAGGCATTGCGGACCGTCATCAGTGGCCACCCACAGCTCGATCTCCACCCCGGCCGGGGTATCGCGCCAGTGCCGGGACAACAGGAAGCCTGCGCGTTCGCCTGGGCGCAAGGCGGTGGAGGAAAGAGGAGCGGCTGAGTCGGTCACCGTCAATAGCGGGCTGGTGCGGATGGAGACGGGATTGTAGAACTCATTTCATCAATAGGCGAGAGTGCGAGCGAGTCCCGTTTGGGATGAAGTGCAAGGCGCGAATTTGGGTCAAGACTGGGCGTCTTGACCCAAATTCGTAACGCAGCAATTCGCCCAAACGGGCCGCTCCCTCCGGGTTCTGCCCAGAAAGGGCGCTGGCCGCGTTGCGCTCCTTGCGTGTGGCACCGCCACACGACGCGTCGCGCGCCTTGCCAGCGCCCTTTCTGGGCAGAACGCATCTCACGCCTATTGATGAAATGAGTTCTACTTGGATGTAGGCGAGCTTGCGCGACTGCGCACGGGAAATTGTGAAGAACGGCCAACATGCTTTTTCAGCTGCAAAGATTTTAAAAAAATTCCGTTTCTTCTCCGCGTTTTGGGCAGCCCATGGCAGTGCGATGCTGGCGCCCATCACGTCCCCGCAATACGGAGAGTCTCGCCATGAAAACCCTGCCCCTCATCCTCCTGCTCAGCAGCGCCAGCCTGTTGGGTGCGCTGGAACTACCGTCGGCGCGTGCCGCCAGCTTCGACTGCAGCAAGGCCGGTTCGGCCAATGAAAAGACCATCTGCCGGGATGCCGAGCTGTCCGCGCTGGACGATCAACTGGGCCACGCCTACCGCCGCGCGCGCCAGGCTGCAGCCGATCAACGTGCCTTCCGCACCGCCAGCGATGCGCAATGGCGCTGGCGCGAAGACAACTGCCGCGACCGCGCCTGCCTGCTGGCCTGGTATCAGCGTCGCCAGACCGAACTGGAGGCGCAAGCCGCACCGGCCATCGCAGCGGCCCTGCTCACCGCCAAAGGAAATGCGACTTCGCCTGCGCCCGCCCTGCTCGCAGTGCCCCCTGCCCAGGCCCCGCTTGCGGCACCGGCCGCCCCGGGCTTGCGGCTGGGCCTTGACGCGCGCCAGATCGACCACCTGGCGCCGGCAGGCAGCACGCCCTGGCCGCATTACGCGCGGGCCGAACGCGGCCAGTATTTCTATCGCGACCCCGAGGCCGGCGAGACCCAAGCGCTGGTGGCCGTGCGCTATTACGGCATCGAAAACGGCCAGTACATCCTGGAAGCCGTGCGCGGCCAGACCGTGCTGCGCTACACCTGCAGCGCTGACTGCCGCTACATCGCACAACTGGCCCTGCCGGGCGACGTGGAAAAGGATACGGTGATCGTCAGCAATGACCGCGCCTCCCTGCCTGGACTGATCGTGAGCGATGCGGTCAACGGCTTGCTGGCACCGGTGCAATCGCGCTAGCGCGGCGTCACGGATGAGATTGCGTTCTTGTCCTACACGCCTTTGCGAAGGCGGATGACAGGCAGGAGAACACGCCAGCGGCATACTGCGCAACATCGAGCATGGTGCGCATGCTCCCCTTGCCCTGGCGAGAAGCTCCTATGAAGAAAATCGAATTCGACGGTTACCTGCTGGTCTATCAGGCCGATGATAGCGAAGGCCGCTGGAAAGGCTCCTACGCGATCCTGAAGGATCGTGCAGAAATCACCCGGGGCTCCCTGCCCCTGTCCGCCCATTCGGAGGACGAAGCCGTCGGCGAGATTCTGGCAGCCGCGCGCCGCCAGACCAGTCTTGCCATCGCGGCCTAGGTTCTCACACCACCTACACTACTGTTTCGCGCAGGCTGCGGCGATGGGCCAGTTCCATCAGCCGCCGCAAGGCGTGGACCAGTTCAAAGCGGCTGCGCGAACGCCCCAGCGAGAGGCGAATGTGCGGCGCACCGCTGCGCGCGGGTTCGCCGTCACCGGCCTGGAAACTGTCCTGCGCAACCACGTTGAGCCCAGCCTCCCTGGCCTTGCGGACGAAGTCCTGCCCCTTCCAGTGTTCCGGCAAGGCCTTCCAGAGATGGATGCCGCCGCTATCGGCCGGCCCTTCCTCACCCAGGGTACGCAAGGCCAGCGCCTGACGCGCCCAGGCTTCCTGCCGGATGCCTTCGGCCAGCATGGCGGCGGTGCCATCGTGGATCCACTGCGTTGACAGTGCCGTGGTCAGCGGCGTGGACATCAATACGAAAGACCGCAGTGCAGCCAGCACTTCGTCCTGTGCCTGCCCCTCAGGGGTGAGCACATAGGCGGTCCGCAATCCGGGGAGCAGGCACTTGGCCAGCGTGGACACGTAAAACACATGCCGCGGTGCGTAGTGCGCCAGCGGCCTGGGCGCATGGGCCGCAAAGCGCCAGTAGGGGTCATCCTCGATGATGCGCAGATCGAGCCGGGTGGCGACGGAAGCGATCTCGGCGCGGCGCGCGGCCGGCATGGTGCGGGTGGTCGGATTCTGCAGCGTGGGATTGAGATAGACCAGCCGCGCGCCATGCTTGCGCACCATGGTCGTGAGCAGATCCGGGCGCATGCCTTCGTGATCCACGCCGACCGCGACCACGCGGCGCCCGAGCTGGGCTGCCGCCGCCAGCAGCCCAGGATAGGCCAGCGGTTCGGTCAGCACGGTTTCACCCGGCCGGGTCTGCGACAGCAGCAAGGCGGCCAGGGCCGACTGCGCCCCCGGACAGGCCAGCACCCGGTCATCTTCCACCGGGCCCAGCATGTCCTGCAGCCACATCGCACCGGCGGCGCGGTCGGCACTGCTGCCACCGCCCAGGTGATACGTCATCAGCAGATCGACATCGCTGTGCATCAGCACCTGCGACACGCCCTGGCGCAGCAGGTCATCCAGATCGATACCGGCCGGCGGCGGCGGGATGTTCATCGACAGGTCGATCACCTGGCTCAGGTCCACCTTGGGCGCTGCCACGAAACTCCCGGCGGCGCCGCGTCCTTCCAGCAACTGGCGGCGGCTCGCTTCGCCGTAGGCGCGGGTGACGGTGGTGAGATCGACGCCCAGGCGATCAGCCAGCATCCGCTGCGGCGGCAGGCGATCGCCGGGCTTGAGGCGTTCATCGGCGATGGCCTGCTCCAGAAAGCCCACGATCTGCAGATAACGTGGACCGCCATGAGCAGTGAAGCGGCTGATCCAGTCCAGGGAGGAATCTGCGGTGTGTGAAGGGTTCGGTCGGGCCATGGAGAATCCTGATGAAGAAGCGAGCCTGCGGATGTGCAGACAGGCGGGCGTCTAGTATGGATCCATGCCTTTCAAAAATCCATACATTGCAACTGCCCTTTGTGCCAAGCCTCTCCTTTCTTTCCGGCATATTTCACGAGCAGCGCCCCCCGAATCAGCAGTGATGTATGGCTTTCATTCATATATTTATACATACATAAGAACAAGAAAACACGCGCGCTACGCGGCCACGAAGCCGACCCGTTCCATGGTTCCGATGTGCATGCTCAGCAGCTGCACGGCACGGTCGGTCTTCTTGTCGCGCAGGGCTTCGATGATGAGGCGGTGATCGTGATCCGAACGCGGCTGCCAGCCGCGCTTGAAGCCGGTCGAGAACAGGTAGCGTGAATTGGTCAGCTGCAGTTGCTTCAACACCGCCAGCAGGCGCGGCATGCCACATTCGCTGGAGAGGATGTCGTGGAACAGGTTGTTGGCGGCATCCCATTCGATCAGTGAAGCGGCCTGGGCACAGGCCTCCTGGGCGGCCTCCAGGCGGGCGATGTGCTCGGGGCCGAACTTGCGGATGCTGTGGCGCAGGGCCAGGATTTCCAGCGAGCCGCGCATCTCGGCATTTTCCTTGACCGCCGCCCGGTCCACCTGCGTGACCCGCACCCCGCGACGGGGCAATGTGAGCACCAATCCCTCGGCTTCCAACTGGCGAAACGCTTCCCGTACCGGCACGTGGCTGGACTGGAATTCCTGCGCCACGTGATCCTGCCGAAGCGCCGCCCCGCCTGCGATTTCGCCGCGGATGATGCGCGTGCGCAGGACCTCCGCGATGCGTTCGACGGTGCTTGGATGCTCGGAATGATGCGCCATGTTTTTTATAGATAATCTATGAAAAAAGAAATTGTTGAACGAATTTGAGCGAAGTTAGAATCCGCCGAAGCTGAATTCTAAGCCTTTTCACTCACGGACCGGATTTTATCGATGAGCCAGTGCCCTTACCCCGCCGCTGCCCAAGCCAGCGCTCCCCTGCATTTCCACCGCCCTTTGGCCGCCATCGACAGCAGCGCGGCCGAGCAGCTGTTTGAACTGCCCTTCCTCGATCTGCTGTACCGCGCACAGACCGTGCATCGCCAGCACCACCGCGCCAATGAAGTCCAGCTGTCCAGCCTGCTGTCGATCAAGACCGGGGGCTGCGCGGAAGACTGCGGCTATTGCTCGCAGTCGGCGCATCACAAGGAAGCGGGGGTGCCGGCCGGCAAGCTGATGGGCGTGGACGAGGTAGTGCAGGCCGCACAGGCCGCGCGCGACCAGGGCGCGACGCGCTTTTGCATGGGGGCGGCGTGGCGCAATCCCAAGCAACGTGACATGGCCGCGCTCACCGAGATGGTCAGCCAGGTGCGCGCACTCGGGCTGGAAACCTGCATGACCCTCGGCATGCTGGAGCAAGCCCAGGCCGAGGCACTCAAGCAGGCCGGACTGGACTACTACAACCACAACCTCGATACCGCGCCCGATTTCTATGGCCAGGTCATCTCCACCCGCAGCTACCAGGATCGGCTGGACACCCTGCAACGCGTGCAGGAAGCCGGCCTCAACGTGTGCTGCGGCGGCATCATCGGCATGGGTGAGACGCGCGCCCAGCGTGCCGGCCTGATTGCCCAGCTGGCCAGCCTGCCGGTGCCGCCGCAATCAGTGCCGATCAATCACCTGGTGCCGATCGCGGGCACGCCGCTGCAGGATGTGGCACCGCTGGACGAATTCGAATTCGTGCGCACCGTGGCGGTGGCCCGCATCGCCCTGCCGCACGCGGTGATCCGCCTCTCCGCCGGGCGCGAGAGCATGAGCGAAGCGACCCAGGCACTGTGCTTTGCAGCGGGTGCGAACTCCATCTTCCTCGGGGCCAAACTGCTGACCACGGCCAATGCGCCGGTCTCGGCCGACCTCGACCTGCTGCAGCGCCTGGGCCTGCAAGCGGCACCTGCGGCCGCCTGATGCCACTGCACTGGAGCACCGCCCACTGCGGCGGAGCCTGGGTCATCACCGGTTACGAGGAAGTGGCAGCGGCCTTGCGCGATCCCCGCTTCTCCGTAAGGCGTGCAGCGCGCTGGATCAACAGCGGGCTAGGTGAAAGCGGTAACGGACAGCAGGACGAAGCGCAGCGTGAGTTCAAGCGCCTGTTCTCGCGATCCTTGCTGTTCCTGGACGGCCGCGCCCATCGCCGCCTGCGCGGCGTACTCAATCCGGGATTCAAACCGGCTGACCTGCAAGCCCGGCGTAGCGACATCACCGCACTGGCGCAGCGGCTGGCCGATGCCATCGTGGCCGATCCGCAGGCAGCACGCGGCTTCGATTTCATCGCGCGCTTTGCACGTCCCCTGCCCGCCCTGGTGATTGCGCAACTGCTGGGATTGCCCGACCGCGTACCGGCGGAATTCATCGACTGGGCGGCCGATCTGGCGGCCTTCATCGGCAGTCCGACGCCGGACGCCACGCAGACCCTCGCGGCGCAACAGTCCATGCGCAGTCTGTGTGATTTCTTCAGTCAGGCATTGGCGCGAGCGGGCGAGCTGCCTGAGGGTTGTCTTCTGCGCGGCCTGCTGCAAGCCCATGCAAGCGGACAACTGAATCGCAACGAACTGCTGGCCCAATGCTGCACCCTGCTCTTTGCCGGCTACGAGACCACCCGCAATCTGCTGGGCAATGGCGTGCTGGCCCTGCTGCAAGATCCCGCGCAATGGGCAGCGCTCAAGGCCCGCCAAGCGGACCCCGCCGCCCTGCGGCTGGCCGTGCGGGAGATGCTGCGCCATGACAGCCCGGTGCAGTACACCGGCCGCCGCCTGTTGCAGGACGTGACGCTGGCCGGTCAACGCCTGCAGCGCGGTCAGCTGGCCATCCTGCATATCGGGCAAGCCAATCACGATGCGCGCCGCTTCCGTGATCCGCAGCGTTTCGATATCCGGCGTGACGAAGGCATGCACCTGTCCTTCGGCCAGGGGCCGCACGTCTGCCTGGGGGCGGCACTGACGCAGCTGGAAGCCGAAATCGCTTTCAGCGTGCTGATGCAGCGCCTGCCCACGCTGTCGCTCGCTGACGAAACGCCGGTGTGGCAAGGCAATGCCGCCTATCGGGCGCTGGATCGCTTGTCCGTATTTTTCTGAAAGCCCCTCCATGCAAGATTTCACCCGTGAGCTGGACGCCCTCGCCAGCCAGAGCCTGCTGCGCACGCGGCGTGTGGTCGACGGTCCGCAGGGACCGCTGCTGCAGGTCGATGGACACGACGAATTGTCCTTCTGCAGCAATGATTACCTTGGCCTGGCCAACCATCCGCAGCTCATCGCCGCGGCCGCCGAGGCCTTGCAGCGCTATGGCGTGGGTGCGGCGGCCTCGCCTCTGATCAGCGGCCACAGCCGCGCTCATGAAACGCTGGAAGCCGAACTGGCGGCCTTTGTCGGCATGCCTTCGGCGCTGGTGTTCGGCAATGGCTACATGGCCAACCTGGGGGTCGCCGCAGCGCTGGCCGGCAAAGGGGATACCGTCATCGTGGATCGCCTGGCCCATGCCTCGCTGATCGATGGCGCACGCTTGTCCGGGGCCAGCCTGAAGGTATTTCCGCACAACGATGTGAGCCGTCTGGAGCAGGTGCTCTCCCGCTGCAGCAGCCCTCGCAAGCTGGTGCTCACCGATGCCGTGTTCAGCATGGATGGCGACCTGGCCCCGCTGGCCGAACTGGCGGCAGTGTGCGCCCGGCATGAGGCCTGGCTGCTGGTGGATGACGCCCATGGCCTGGGCGTACTTGGCCCGCAAGGACGAGGCAGCCTGGCCCTGGCGGGCGTGCAGGCGCCGCACGTGCTGCTGATGGGCACGCTGGGCAAGGCGGCCGGGGTGGCCGGCGCTTTCGTCGCCGGTGACGCCGGCGTGCTTGCATGGATCCTGCAGCGCGCCCGTACCTACATGTTCAGCACGGCGCATCCCCCCGCGCTGGCCGCCGCCACCTCGGCCAGCCTGCGCCTGATCGCCCGCGAAGAGTGGCGGCGCGCGCATCTGCAGGTACTGGCCAAGCAATTGCGCAGCGGACTGGCGGGGCTGCCGTGGACACTGCTGCCCTCCCCGACCGCCATCCACCCGCTGATCGTGGGCGACAATGCGGCCGCCCGCGCCCTCTCGGCGGCCCTGCGCGTCAGGGGCATCTGGGTGCCGGCGATCTGCCCGCCCACGGTCCCCAAGGGGACAGCCCGGTTGCGCATCAGCCTGTCAGCCCTGCATACCCCGGCCGATGTGGCGCGCCTGGTGGCGGCACTGAGATCACTGGCCCAAGGAGAATCCGCATGACCATGGCAAGCCCGCTGGCCGCCCGCAGCCTGCGCAGCGTGTGGCATCCCTGCACCCAGATGCGCCAGCATGAGCGCACGCCTCCCATCGCGCTGGCTCGTGCGCACGGTGCATGGCTGGTCGATACCGAGGGACGGCGCTATCTGGATGCCATCAGTTCCTGGTGGGTCAATCTGTTCGGCCACACCAATGCGCGCATCAATGCGGCCCTGATCGACCAGTTGGGCCAGCTGGAGCACGCCATGCTGGCAGGCTTCACGCATGAGCCGGTGGTGCAGCTCTCCGAGCGGCTGGCGGCGCTGACGGAGCATGCGCTGGGCCATTGCTTCTATGCCTCGGACGGAGCCTCGGCGGTGGAGATCGCGCTGAAAATGAGCGTGCATGCATGGCGCAATGCCGGGCATGCAGACAAGAATGAATTCATCTGCATCGCCGGCGGCTATCACGGCGAGACCGTGGGGGCGCTCGGCGTGACCGACACGCCGCTCTTTCGCAGTGCCTATGAATCCCTGCTGCGTCCGGCACATATCGCTGCCTCGCCCGATGCGCGACAGGCTGCACCGGGCGAGACGGCCGCCGATGTCAGCCGGCGCGCGCTGGCCGATGTGGAAAGGCTGCTGCAGGAACGCAGGGGACGCATTGCCGCCCTCATCGTCGAACCGCTGGTGCAATGCGCTGCGGGCATGGCCATGCATGATCCACAGTATGTGCGCGGCCTGCGCGGGCTGTGCGATGCCTACGGCGCGCACCTCATCGCCGACGAGATCGCGGTCGGCTGCGGGCGTACCGGCCGCTTCTTCGCCTGTGAGCAGGCGGGCGTGTGGCCGGATCTGCTGTGCCTGTCCAAGGGCATCAGCGGTGGCTACCTGCCGCTGTCGCTGGTGATGGCCAGCGAGGCCATCTATGCCGCTTTCTACGATGACGATGTGCGGCGCGGCTTCCTGCATTCGCACTCCTATACCGGCAATGCACTGGCGTGCCGTGCTGCGCTGGCGACGCTGGACATCTTCGCGCAGGAACAGGTGCTGGACCGCAATGCCCGGTTCGCCCCGGTGCTGGCCGAGGCCCTGCAGCCGCTGGCGCAGGATGCGCGGGTGCGGCACGTGCGACAGTGCGGCATGATCTGGGCTTGTGATGCGCGCATCGATGATGCCGCCGTCACGGCAGGTTTTTCGCGCCGGCTCGCCGACGAGGCCGCGCAACGCGAACTGCTGGTGCGTCCGATCGGCAAGACGCTTTACGTGATGCCGCCCTACATCCTCGATGCGGCCCAGGCGCAATGGATGGGCGAGCGTCTGCATGCGGCCTTCGATGCGGCGATGCGCGCGGAGCCTCGCCCATGAGCGGCCGCAGCTATTTCGTCACCGGTACCGATACCGGCGTGGGCAAGACGCTGGTGGCGTCCGCGCTCATCCACCTGCACGCCGCGCGAGGCGTGCGTGCCGGCGGCATGAAGCCGGTGGCATCCGGGGCTTTCCTGCGGGACGGCGTCTGGTGCAACGAGGATGTGCAGGCCTTGCAGGCCGCGGCCAATGTGGATTTGCCGCTGCACCTGGTGAATCCCTACCTGCTGCGGCAGGCCACGGCACCGCACATTGCGGCGGCGGAAGAAGGCGTGCAGATTGCACTCGATCACCTGGCGCTATGCCACGCGCAATTGCAGTCGGCGTGTGACGTACTGATTGTGGAAGGTGCGGGTGGCTTCATGGTGCCGCTCGATGCGGACCACAACAGCGATGATCTGGTGGCCCGGCTGGGCTTGCCCGTGATCCTCGTGGTCGGCATCCGCCTTGGCTGCATCAATCATGCCTTGCTCAGTGCGCTGGCCATCCGCGCGCGCGGGCTGCGCCTGGCTGGCTGGGTGGCCAATCATGTCGATGCGCGAGAGACGCAGGCCGGCGCCATGGTGAACACGCTGGTGCAGCGGCTGCAAGCGCCGCTGCTGGGGCGTCTGCCCTGGTCACCTGAAATGACGGCGGCCCAAGTGGCTGGTCTTCTTACTTGGCCAGATCCATCTTGACGACGTGGGACGTGCCACTGCGCACGGCCGTGATGTGCTTGTCGTGAATCGTGCGATAGCTGGCCAACCCCAGTTCTGCCATGGAGTTGGACAATTCCACCAGGTCGGTGACGGCCTCTTCGGAATACATGGCATCGACCTCGTTGGCATCGAGCCAGTGACGGACGCGGCGCTCGCCGGAGAAGACGAAATCGCTCAGCCGCACCCAGTGGCCACCAAGGATGGCAGCCTCCTGGCCGTCGCGGCCGGCCAGCACGCTGTCAACCTGCGTGACCAGCTGGCGCATGCTCTTCCCGCTGCCGTCGGCCAGGAACCGCGTGAGCTCCTCTTCGCTGGCGCAGTACCACAGCCACAGGGCATTGAAGGCGGCCTCGATCTGGTGCCCGATGAGGGCAAAGGCCGAGGCGTGGACCGGCATGTCATCACGCAGCAGCAGGATGATGCCGCAGTGATGTTGCTGGGCCACAGTGAGACAACCGATGGCGGCGCAGGCGCGCCGGTCATCGGGCAAAGGCTGGCCGTTGAATTCGGCCGAAATGCGATAGGCAAGGGACTGCGCCCTGGCCAACAGGTGATCCAATTGCATGGGACGACTCCCCTTCGTGTGAGGGCACGTGTACGGACGACTTGTTGTTATTCTTTTCAGCTCACGCCAGTGGCGCCGTCGAGGACAATGCGGATCTTGCGGGCCAGCTCATCGTGGCGGTAAGGTTTGTCGAGGACGGGAAATTCGCCATCGGCACCATGCCGCTCTATCGATTCACTGGCATAACCGGTAGTTAATAAAATTTTGATGGAAGGTATCATGCGCCGGGCCTCTCGCGCCAGTACCACGCCATTCATGCTGCCCGGCATGATGAGGTCGGTGAAAAGCAGATCCACCTTCGGTTCGGAACGCAACACCTGCAAGGCTTCCGTCGGTGAATTCACCATGCTGACGCGATAGCCCAGGCTTTCCAGCATCGCCTGGGCCAGCTCGGCGACCTCGATTCTATCGTCAACCACCAGAATGTGCTCGTGACCGCCTTGGGTATGCGTGCGGTTGTCATACTCGAAGGCCCCTCCGACCTGGTCCTGCGTGGCCGGGAAGTAGATCGAGACGGTCGTGCCGCGCTCTGCGCTGGAGACGATGCGCACGGATCCGCCGGACTGCTTGACGAAGCCATACACCATCGACAGACCGAGGCCGGTGCCCTTGCCTTCGTCCTTGGTAGTGAAAAACGGGTCCATCACGCGCGGGAGGATGTCCGCAGGAATGCCGGGGCCGTTGTCCGTGACCGCGATGCAGACATAGAGACCGGGTTTTACGCCCAGCTGGATGGCACGATCTTCCGAGCTCAGGTCTTCATTGCTTGTATGGATTTTTACCGTTCCCTTGCCGGACATCGCATCGCGCGCATTGATGAGCACGTTCAGCAATGCCACTTCCATCTGGGTCGGATCGAGACGGCAATTCCACAGGCCCGAGGCCAGGTCGGTTTGGACCTCGATATCGCCACCGAGCGTGCGTTGCACGAGATCGGTGAAACCTTCCGTGAGCGAATTCAGGTTGATGGTGCGCCCCTCCAGCCGCTGCTTGCGGGCGAAGGCCAGCAATTGCTGGGTCAGCATGGCCGCCTTGCCGGAAGCCTTGCGGATGCTGTCGGCGCTGCGCGAGACACGCCCGAGGTCGGGCGTATCGCTGCGCAGCGCAAGATTGATGATGTCAAGGTAGCCGCTGATGACCTGCAGCAGGTTGTTGAAGTCATGCGCAATGCCGCCGGTGAGCTGGCCCAGCGCTTCCATCTTGCGCGCCTGGCCCAGGGCCTGTTCGGCGTCGCGGCGGCGGCTGATGTCCAGTTGCGAGCTGAAGAAGTATTTCAGTTCGCCATGCTGGTCATAGACCGGTGAAATGAAGAGCGCATTCCAGAACGTCGAGCCATTCTTGCGGTAGTTCAGCAGCTCGGTGGCGAGCTCGCGCTTTTCCGCCACGGCCTGGCGCACTTGTGCGACCACTGCGCGGTCGGTCTCCGGGCCTTGCAGGAACCGGCAGTTCTTGCCCACGACCTCGGCCCGGCTGTAGCCGGTCATGTTCATGAAGGCGTTGTTGACGAAGATGATCGGATTGTCCGGCTTGTTGGGATCGGACACGATCATCGGCATGCGCGTCATTTCGACGGCTGCGAAGAAGATATCGTTGGCGTCATCGCCTACCGCGACCTTGGCGTGGTCGTTGCGCATTCCTGCATCATTGAAGTCGTCGGCAGGCCAATGCACCGTGGGGTGCTTGGCGGTGTTGGGCATTGTATTTTTCTCCAGTGGGCTGGGCTCGGTTGCAGTGAGGCAACGGGAAGCGAGCTGCTTTCAGGAGTTTGGACACGGACGACCTCAACGGTTCCCGGCCCAATTGCAACAAGAATGCGAGTGTCCTGTTACATGTTGAGATGCATTTTGCGCAGCCCTTGCTGCAGGCCGGATTGCCATGGATGAGCTTGCCGGGATGGCGTGCTGTCCTACGGCAACATGCGGCCCTGATCCAGTGTGTAGCTGCGGTCGCTGACCAGGCCGGCGAAGTGCGTATTCTGTTCGCAGAGGAGGATGGACATGCCGCGCCGTTTCAATTGCAGGATCATGTTCGCCATCTGCTCCACAATCACCGGGGCCACGCCTTCGGAAGGCTCATCCAGCAACAGCAGGTGCGGATTGCCCATGAGCGTGCGGGCAATGGTCAGCATCTGCTGTTCGCCGCCGCTCATGCGCCCGCCGGGGCGATGCGGCATGGCGCCCAGGTTGGGGAAGAGCGCGAAGAGCGCCTGCGGCGTCCATGCCGGCTCGCCCGCGCGCGCAGGCTGCCGACCGGTTTCCAGATTCTGCAGCACGCTCAGTTCGGTGAAGATGCGCCGGTCCTCGGGCACGAAACCGAGTCCCAGGCGGGCGCGCTGGAACGGGGCCAGGCGCGTGATGTCGCGGCCCTCCAGCGTGACCTGGCCCTGCGTGCCTTCCAGCAAGCCCATCAGCGCCTTGAGCGTAGTGGATTTTCCCGCGCCGTTGCGCCCGGTGAGCGCGACCACTTCGCCGCGCCCCACTTCCAGCGAGAGATCGAACAGGATATGCGCCTGCCCGTAGAAGGCATGCAGTCCCTCGACCCGCAACAATGGCCCACTCATGCCGGGCTCCCGAAGCTGGCACCCGAGCCGAAGTAGACCTCGCGTACCCGCGCGTCCTGGCGCACTTCCTCGGGTGCGCCTTGCGCGATCAACTGGCCGCGCGCGAGCACGATGATGCGGTCGGCAAACGCGAATACCACATCCATGCTGTGCTCGGTGAAGAGTACCGACAAGCCGCGTTCGCTGACCAGGTGGCGCGTCAGGGCCATCAGCTCCTGACGCTCATACGGGGCCATGCCGGCGGTCGGTTCATCCATCAACAGCAGACGCGGCGCATTGGACAGCGCCATGGCCAGCTCGACGCGCTTGATGTCGCCATAGGCCAGCACGCCGCAGGCCCGTCCGGCCTGATCAGCCATGCCGACCTGCGCCAACAGGGCCATCGCTTCATCGCGCAGGCAAGCCGCAGCGGGACGCCATAGCTGCCACAGCCGGCGACGATGCGAGAGCAAGGCGGCCTGGACGTTTTCGAGCACGGTCAGGGATGCGAAGGCGGCCGACACCTGGAAAGTCCGCCCCACGCCGCGCCGCCAGATGCGGCGTGCATCAAGGCCGGCAATGTCCTCGCCATCGAGCAGCACGCGCCCGGCATCCGGACGCAACTGGCCGTTGATGAGATTGAAGCAGGTGGACTTGCCCGCACCGTTCGGTCCGATCAGCGCCAGCATCTCGCCAGCCGGCAGCGTAAAGGAAACGTCATCCAGCGCGGCGACACCGCCGAAGGATTTGCGCAGGCCATCGATCTGCAGCAGGCTCATGCGTCCTCCTCCCGCTTCAACGGTGCACGCAGGCGGCTGAACGCGCCGGCCATGCCGCCGGGGAACAGCAACACCAGCAGCAGAATCACGCCGCCCAGCAAGGCACGCCAATAATCGGTCTCGCGCGCCACCAGGTCTTGCAGCCAGGTGAACAGCGCTGCGCCCAGCAGCGGACCGAGCAGGCTCTGCACGCCGCCCAGCAAGACCATCACCAGGCCATCCACCGAGCGCCCCACGCTGGCCACCTCGGGCGAGATGCTGCCCTTGGAGAAGGCGAACAATACACCGGCCAATCCGCAGAACAGCCCGGCGATGGCGAAGCCGCCCCATTGCAGGCGGCGCACATCCATGCCCAGCGACTCGGCGCGCACGGCCGCGTCGCGGGCGGCGCGCAAGGCCAGTCCGAATGGCGCATGGATCACGCGCCGCAGGAGAATGACGCCAAGCGCGGCACAGCCCAGGGCCAGGTAGTAGTACGCCAGCGGCGAGGCCAGCGCTTCAGCGGGACGAATGCCGACCAGCCCGTTGCTGCCCCCGGTCAGGTCATCCCACTGGAAAAAGGTGGCCCAGACAATCTGGGCGAAGGCCAGCGTCAGCATGGCCAGATACACGCCCGACAGCCGCACGCAGAACCAGCCGAACAGGATCGCGCCAGCCATGGCCGCGAGCGCGCCGGCGAGCATGGCCAGCGGCATCGGCCACTGCAGTTTGAGCGTGACCAGTGCGGCGGCATAGGCCCCCAATCCGAAATAGGCGGCGTGACCGAAGGACACCATGCCCCCCGGCCCCATCAGGAAATGCAGGCTGGCGGCGAAGAGGACGGCGATCAGGATTTCCACCATCAGCACCGGCAGATAAGGAAAACGGCTTGCCAGCAAGGGCAGCGCCAGCAAAGCCAGCACCGCGGTCCATCCCGCCAGGCGTGCCTTGCGCCCGGGTGCGCGCACCGGCGCGTCATGGCCGGCACCGCTGCGCACCAGCGCCAGCGGCTTGCCGAACAGGCCCCACGGGCGCATCACCAGGATGGCCGCCATCACCAGAAATTCCACCACCAGCGTGAGCCGCGAGAGCGAGACCTCGATGCCGAACAAGGAGACATTGCCCAACGCAATGCACAGCGCCTTGACCTCGGCGATCAGCAAGGCAGCGGCGAAGGCACCGCCGAGCGAGCCCATGCCACCGACCACCACCACCACGAAGGCGTTGCCGATGGTATCGAGATCCAGTGCCAGGTTGGCCGGCATGCGTGGCCCTTGCAGCGCGCCGCCCAATCCGGCCAGAAAGCAGCCCAGCGCGAAGACGGCCGTGAACAGCCAGGCCTGATTGACGCCCAGCGCACCGAGCATCTCGCGATCCTGCGTCGCGGCGCGGATGAGCGTGCCCCAGCGCGTGCGGTTGAGCAGCAGCCACAGCAGCCCGAACACCAGCGGACCGATGACGATGAGCAGCAGATCGTATTGCGGCAGCCGACGCCCCAGCAGATGTACGGCGCCGGAGAGCCCTGGCGCACGCGGGCCGAACAGGTCTTCCGGCCCCCAGATCCAGAGGGCGGCATCCTTGATGATGAGGACGAGGGCAAAGGTGGCCAGCAGCTGGAACAGTTCCGGCGCACGATAGATGCGACGCAAGACCACCACTTCCACCACGGCACCCAGCGCGGCCACGGTGAGCGCGGCCAGCAGCAGCGCGCCCCAGAAACCGAGCACCGTGCTGCCCAGCCGCTCCACCAGGCTGTAGGCGACATACAGCCCCAGCATGTAGAACGAGCCATGCGCAAAATTGACGATGCGGGTAACGCCGAAGATCAGCGACAGGCCTGCCGCCACCAAAAACATCGCGGAAGCATCGGCCAGGCCATTGAGCAGCTGGACGGTGAGGCTGGCAAGCGTCATGGCATCAGCAACGGCCGCATTGGAACGTGAGCAAGATCAGCGTGGCAGGTCAATCCGCCGGACGCAGCTTCTTGACCTCGGCATCCGGCAACTGCAGGCTGGCGCCGTCGACATAGCTGAAGCTGGTCATGATGCCCTTGCCGTCCTTGATGCCGGTACGGCCGACGAAAGCGCCCAGCGTGGACTGGTGATCCTGCGGGCGATAGACAATGGAGGCCACCGGCGTCTCCACCTTCAGGCCCGAGAAGGCCGCAGCGAGCTTGTCGGCATCGGTGCTGCCGGCCTTCTTGATGCCGGCGGCAATCGACATCAACGCGCTGTAGCCGACCAGCGAACCATTGCGCGGGTAGTCGTTGAATTTCTTGCGATAGGCGTCCACGAATTTCTTGTGTTCGGGGGTGTTGATGGCGTACCAGGGATAGCCGGTGACGATCCAGTTCTGCGGGGCTTCGTTCTTCAGCGGATCGAGGTATTCAGGTTCGCCGGTCAGCAGCGACACCACCTCCACCTGATCGAACAGACCACGCGTGTTGCCTTCACGCACGAACTTGCCCAGATCGGCGGCGAAGAGTGCATTGAAGATGGCATCCGGCTTGGCATCGGCCAGCGCCTGCGTGACCGCGCCCGCATCGATCTTGCCCAGCGGCGGCGCTTGTTCGGCGACGAATTCCACATCCGGCTGGGCTTGCTTGAGCAGGGTCTTGAAGCTGGCGACGGCGGACTGGCCGTATTCATAGTTGGGATAGACGATGGCCCAGCGCTTTTTCTTCAGCTTGGCGGCTTCCTTCACCACGGACGCCACCAGCATGTAGGTGGACGGACGCAGGCGGTAGGTGTACTTGTTGCCGTTCTGCCAGACGATCTTGTCGGTCAGCGGCTCGGCCGCCAGGAAGAAGACCTTGTGCTGCTTGGCGTAATCGGTGAGCGCCAGGCCGGTATTGGAGAGGAAGCCGCCAAAGAGCAGCGCCACGCGTTCGCGCGCCATCAGTTCTTCGGCCACGCGTACTGAATCGCCGGGGTTGCCATTGTCGTCGCGGGCGATCACTTCCAGCTTCTTGCCCAGCACGCCACCGGCGGCATTGACTTCATCCAGGGCCATCTCCCAGCCCCGGCGGTACGGTTCCAGGAAGGCAGGCTGCGCCTTGTAGCTGTTGATCTCGCCGATCTTGATGGTCTCCTGGGCCTGGGCTGCGCCTGCAGAAAGATTCACGATGGTCGCGGCGCACGCCCACAGCAGGCCGCGCTGGAAGTTGAAATGGTTCACGTCATTCCCTTCTGGTGAGAGTGCCCCGGCCGTTGCGGCGCGCGGGGCGGGCGTAATGATAACCGCTGGCGCGGCCGTGTGCAGATTACTTCACACGCTGTTTTTCCAGCTTGCGCGCCAGGGTACGGCGGTGCATACCGAGGCGGCGCGCGGTTTCGGAGATGTTGAAATCGGTTTCCACCAGCACCTCGTGGATGCGTTCCCATTCCAGGGTCTTGATGGAGGTGGCGCGCGCGGGCAGTTCGACGTCGGAGGCACCGGCCACGTGGCCGAAGGCGGCTTCGATGTCGTCGGTATTGGAGGGTTTGGCGAGGTACTGGCAGGCACCCAGCTTGATGGCTTCCACCGCCGTGGTGATGCTGGCGAAGCCGGTCAGCACGACGATGAGCATGGCCTCATCGTGGGCATGCAGCATCTGCACGCAGGCCAGGCCGGAGGCGTTGCCGCCCAGTTTCAGGTCGACCACGGCATAGCCGGGACTGTGTTCTTTCAGGTGGGCCGCCGCTTCCTCCTGGCTGGCGGCCAGCAGGACGGTGTAGCCGCGACGCTCGAAGGAGCGTCCCAAGGTGCGTGCGAAGGCGGCGTCGTCCTCGATGATCAGAAGCAGGCGATCAGCCGGCATGTGCATTTCCTATTTTTCTACTTTGCCAAAGCCGGTATTGTAAGGCGAGACGGCGCCGGACATGGCCGGCACCTGAAGAAAAAGAAAATGATCACGGTCAATGCCGCGTCAGGCGCGGCTTGCGGCACATCAAGCGCCCATCGGATAGTCCGGCAGTTCGCTGCCAGGCGCCGTTTCGGTCAGCGGGGCCAGGCTGATGGCCGACAGCGGCAGCTCAAGCGTCACGCGCGCGCCACCCGCGGCACGATTGCTGGCCCAGACCCGTCCGCCCAGCTTGCGCGCGACGTTGACCACAAAGAACAGGCCCAGGCCACGGCCCGGCTTGCCCTTGGTGGACTGGTAGGGCTTGCCGATCTGGTTGATCATCCAGTCGGGGAAGCCGGGGCCGCGATCGCTCACTTCCATGAGCAGCAGATCCCCTTCCCGCCTCACCTCCAGCGCCAGCCATTGGGGCGAGACCTCGAAGGCGTTGTCCAGCACGTTGCCCAGCATCTGCTTGATGGCCGAGTCGAAGGCGACCGGCACATCCTGCCCGATCAGGTTGCGGTATTCGAAGATCTCCACCGGCCGCGTCTTGCGCCAGTCTTCGGCCACGCTATCGAGGAAGGTGTTGATCGTGGTCTTGATGGACGATTCGCCGCGCGCCTCGCCGGCCGACAGCAACACGCCGCTGACGATGGATTTGCAGCGCTGCAGCTGGGCTTCCATCTCGGCGATGTCGTCCAGCATGTCGGCGCGCTGGCTGATTTCGGGCATGCGCTTCCAGTCACCCAGGATCACTGACACTGTCGCCAGCGGCGTCCCCAGTTCATGGGCTGCTCCGGAAGCCAGCAGGCCCATGCGGACGATGTGGTCTTCCTCGGCGGCACGCTGGCGCAGGTCGGCCAGCAAGGCATCACCGGCGCGCAGGTTGCTGCTGATGCGGGTGATGAAGAACACCATCAGCCCGGCATTGAGCAGGAAGCAGATCAGCGTGCCCTCCACATACAGGCTCAGCAAGCCCGCGTTGTGGTCCGGCGGCAGTGCCAGCGGCTCGGAAAACAGTGCCAGTCCCGCCAGGCAGGCCATGGTCACGGCGACGATGGCCCAGCTCGACCAGGGCTTCAGGAGCACGGCCGAGAGGATGATCTGCATCAGGTACAGGAAGGCGAAGGGATTGGTGATGCCGCCGCTCAGGTAAAGCTGGAAGGTCAGCACCGCCACGTCCACCAGCAAGGCCAGGAACAGTTCGGCATTGGTGGCGATGCGCCGCTCATGCCAGCGCAGGTGGCTGGCAATGTTGAAGGCAATCAGGCAGGACAACACCTCCAGCATGTGCGGCAGCGGCAGGTGCAGGTCGAACACCAGCACCACGAAGGCAATCGTGGAGACCTGCCCCAGCACCGCCAGCCAGCGCAGCTGGATCAGCAGCAGCATGTTCTGGTGGCCGGCCGGGTTTTGCTCGCCCTGGCGCAGGCGCTGCCAGCGCTCGCGCAGGGTCTTGCGCTTGGCGACGGTGTCTGAGGCGGTCATCGCTCAGCCCCTGGCTTGCGCATCCTGGATGCGCTGGCGCCAGCGGCGTTCGTCGCGGATCACCCAATAGCCCGCACCCAGCGACATGAGCGCCAGGGCGTACCAGGTCAGGGCATAGACCAGGTGGCTGTTGTGGAAGGCGATCACGGTCAGGCCACCGACGGGTTTCTGCGCATCAGGAGCGCTGGCGGCATTGGCTTCTGAGGAGGCTTTATCAGCATCGACAAAATAAGGGGCGACCTGCCCTGCTGGCAGAGTTCGGGCTTGTGCAATCGCCTTCACATCGCGCGAATACCAGCGGTTCTGAGCCGCGTCGTTGCTGCGCAGGAAGCCGCCGCCCTGCTCGCTCATGCGCAACAGGCCGGTCACTTCGTTCATCTGCCCCGCTGGCGCATCCGGCAACTGCGTGTCCGCCAGCTTGAGCGGCGAGACCGGTACGAAGCCGCGATTGATCAGCACCAGGCTGCCATCGGCCATCTGCAAGGGCGTCAGCAGCCACGCTCCGCTGCCCAGGTCGGTGCTGGCCTGCACGGCCACCGTCTTGCTGTACAGGTAGCGGCCGCTCAAGGCCACGCGCTTGTATTCATCGCGCTCGGCGGTCACGTTCGGCCAGTCCTGCGCAGCGGGTGGCGCCACCGGCGCGGCGTGCACCCGGGCGTCGACCTTGGCGATCAGGTCCAGCTTCCATTGCAGGCGATAGACCTGCCAGGTTCCCAGCGCAGCGAAGACCAGAAAGAAAAATCCCGCCAAAAGCGTCAGCAGCAACAAGCTGGCCTTTGTGCGGGATACCGGGGCGGCTTGCGCCGCCCCGCTTTCTTTGCCTTGCGTCACGCCATCAGTTGGCGTCGGGCTCATTTCGATGGGGCTGCGCCGTGTTGCATGCCTTGCATACCCTGCATCGACTGCGGCACGGTTTCGGTCGGCATGTTTTCAGGCGACATGGTCGGCATCATGTTGTGGTTCAAGTGATACATGACCCACAGCGAACCGGACAGTGCGATCACCACGATGACGACGGTGAAGATCATCGCCAGCATGTTCCATCCACCTTCGGACTTGCTGTTCATGTGCAGGAAATACTTGATGTGCACCACGATCTGCACTGCCGCGAAGACCAGCAATACGATGCCCAGAGTTGCCGGGTTCGCGATGGTCTTGTTCATGACCATCCAGAACGGGATCGCGGTGAGGATCACGGCCAGCACGAAGCCGGTGACGTAATCCTTCATCGTGCCGTGTGCGGCGTGGTCGCCATGACCATGACCGTGGCCATGGTCGTCTTGATGGCCCATCGGTCGGGCCGGGTGTTCTTGGTGGCCGCGGCTCATGGCAGGACTCCCATCAGATAGACAAAGGTGAAGACGCCGATCCAGACCACGTCCAGGAAGTGCCAGAACATCGACAGGCACATCAGGCGACGGCCGTTGGCTTCGGTCAGGCCGTGCTTGTTGATCTGGAACAGCAGCACGATCAGCCAGATGATGCCGAAGGAAACGTGCAGACCGTGGGTGCCGACCAGCGCGAAGAACGAGGTCAGGAAGCCGCTGCGTGCCGGACCTGCGCCTTCGTGGATCAGGTGCAGGAACTCGTACAGTTCGAAGTAGATGAAGCCGGCACCCAGCAGACCCGTGATGATCAGCCAGATGATGGTGTTCTGCTGCTTCTTGGCCTGCATGGCCAGCATGGCGAAACCGTAGGTGATCGACGACAGCAGCAGCAGCGCGGTGTTCAGCGCCACCAGCGGCAGGTCGAACAGCTCGGCGCCGGTCGGACCGCCTGCATAGTTGCGGCCCAGGACGGCGTAGCACGCAAACAGGCAGGCGAAGATCAGGCAATCGCTCATCAGGTAAATCCAGAAGCCCAGCAAAGTGCCGTTCTCCGGATGGTGATGGCGGACGAAATAGCGCGAGCTAGGCGTCGCGTCGGCCGTGTGGTTGATTGCTTCAGACATGGCTATTCAACAGACGTGTGCGCTCTGCTTCGACACGGACGACTTCGTCGGCCGGGATGTAGTAGTCGCGGTTGTAATTAAAGGTGTGCACGATGGTGGCCACGCACAGGGCGACGAAACCAGCCACGGCGGGCAACCACATGTGCCAGATCATGGCGAAGCCAACGGCAGCGGACAGCGCGGCGATGATGAAGCCGGCACCGGTGTTCTTGGGCATGTGGATTTCCACGAAATCACCCAGCGGACGCTGATAGTTGTTCTTCTTCATGTCAGCCCAGGCGTCGTTGTCATGCACGACCGGGGTGAAGGCGAAGTTGTAAGCCGGCGGCGGCGACGAAGTCGACCATTCCAGGGTACGGCCGTTCCACGGATCACCGGTCACATCGGCCAGCTTCTTGCGGTCGCGGATCGAGACAGCGATCTGGATGATGAAGGAACCGATGCCCAGGGCGATCAGGCCGGCACCCAGTGCAGCGACCACGAACCAGATCTGCAGCGACGGATCATCGAAGTGGCTCATGCGGCGGGTCACGCCCATCAGGCCCAGTACATACAGCGGCATGAAGGCCAGGTAGAAGCCGACCAGCCAGAACCAGAACGAGCACTTGCCCCAGAATTCGTTCAGCTTGAAGCCGAAGGCCTTCGGGAACCAGAAGTTGATGCCGGCGAACATGCCGAACACCACGCCGCCGATGATGACGTTGTGGAAGTGGGCGATCAGGAACAGCGAGTTGTGCAGCACGAAGTCAGCCGGGGGAACGGCCAGCAGCACGCCGGTCATCCCACCGATGACGAAGGTGACCATGAAACCGATGGTCCACAGCATCGGCACTTCGAAGCGGATACGGCCGCGGTACATCGTGAAGAGCCAGTTGAAGATCTTGGCACCGGTCGGGATCGAAATGATCATCGTGGTGATGCCGAAGAACGAGTTCACGCTGGCACCCGAACCCATGGTGAAGAAGTGGTGCAGCCACACCAGGTAGGACAGGATCGTAATCACGACGGTCGCATACACCATGGAGGTGTAACCGAACAGGCGCTTGCCGCTGAAGGTCGACACGATTTCCGAGAACACGCCGAAAGCCGGCAGGATCAGGATGTACACCTCGGGGTGGCCCCAGATCCAGATCAGGTTCACGTACATCATGGCGTTGCCGCCCATGTCGTTGGTGAAGAAGTTGGTACCGAAGATGCGGTCCAGAGACAGCATGCCCAGCACGGCGGTCAGCACCGGGAAGGCAGCCACGATCAGGACGTTGGTGCAGAGCGAGGTCCAGGTGAAGACCGGCATCTTCATCATGTTCATGCCCGGGGCGCGCATCTTGACGATGGTCACCACCAGGTTGATGCCGGAAAGCAGTGTCCCTACCCCGGCCACCTGCAAGGCCCAGATGTAGTAATCCACCCCCACGTCAGGGCTGTACAGGATGCCCGACAGCGGCGGGTAAGCCAGCCAGCCGGTGCGGGCGAATTCGCCCACGAACAGCGAGGCCATCACCAGCAGTGCGCCGAAGGTGGTCATCCAGAAGCTGAAGTTGTTCAGGAAGGGGAAGGCCACGTCACGTGCACCGATCTGCAGCGGCACGACGTAGTTCATCAGACCGGTCACCAGGGGCATGGCCACGAAGAAAATCATGATCACGCCGTGGGCGGTGAACACCTGGTCATAGTGGTGCGGCGGCAGGAAGCCGGCATTGTCGCCAAAGGCGATGGCTTGCTGCGCACGCATCATCAGCGCATCGGCAAAGCCGCGCAGCAGCATGACGATGGCCAGCACGATGTACATGATGCCGATGCGCTTGTGGTCGATACTGGTGAACCAGTCGCGCCACAGCATGCCCCACAGGCGATATTTGGTGAGCAGGCCGAGTACTACTATGCCGCCCAGCGCCACCATGGCGAAGGTACCGATCAGGATCGGCTCATGGTATGGAATCGCTTCCAGACTGAGACGACCGAAGATCAGCTTTATCAGGTCAAAATTGTCAGACATCTTTACTTCCCGGGGAAAAAGGAAATGGGGGCGCAGCGGTGTTCTGCTGCGCTGATACGGCTACCAGGCAAGGAAATCATTCGGCCTTTTGCTGGCCCGGTTTCACGTTCAGGTCGGTGGCCATCATCTTGTCCATGCAAACCGTGTTGGGTGCGACGCAACGATTCACGATGGCGTGGAACAGTTCGGGCTCGACGCTGCCGATCAGGCGGGCAGGTTCACGTTCGCTCGGCTGTTCCAGCTTCAGGTATTCGGCACGGTCCAGCTTGCCCGCGCCCGCCTTGGCCTTCTGCACCCAGGCGTCAAAGCCGGCCTGGTCCAGGCCATGGAACTTGAAGCGCATGTGCGAGAAGCCGGCACCACTGTAGTTGGCGGAGAAGCCGTCATATTCGCCGGCCTTGTTGATCACGGCGTGCAGCTTGGTTTCCATGCTCGGCATCGCGTAGATCTGGCCTGCCAGTGCCGGGATGTAGAACGAGTTCATCACGTTGGAGGCAGTGATCTTGAACTGGATCGGGGTATCCACGGGTGCGGCCAGTTCATTGACGGTAGCGATGCCCTGCTCCGGATAAATGAACAGCCACTTCCAGTCCAGCGCCACGACTTCCACCACCAGCGGTTTGACCTGGGGCGACAGCGGACGCTCGGCGTCGATGCGCGAGAGCGGACGGTACGGGTCCAGGGTGTGGGTGGTGATCCAGGTCAACAGGCCCAGGGCGATGATGATCAGCAGGGGTGCGCCCCAGATGACCAGTTCCAGGCGGGTCGAGTGATCCCAGTCCGGCTCGTAGGGAGCGGAAGTGTTGCTCTTGCGATAACGCCATGCGAACAGCAGCGTCAGGATGATCACCGGGACGATGATGAGCAGCATCAACGCGGTCGAGATGACGATCAGGCGTGCTTGCTGGTTAGCGATGTCGCCGGAAGGATTCATCACGACGGTGTTGCACCCAGCCAACAGAAGCGCAGGAAGCAGGAGCAATCCGCGACGGAGGATTTGAGAAACCATGAAGGAAAATTCCAGTCGTATGTATCAGAGCGTGGTAATGTAACGCCAATAAAGTGTGTTGGCGATTGGACGTTTTGTCCCACCCTGTCACTTGCCACCTGCCAGGTTGGGATTTGTAGCACGTACTGCGACTAAACCTCTAACAGTGGGAGACAAAGCCATGGCAAGCACCAGCATCCACAATGGTGAAGGTTCCGGTCAACTCCGGCCTCAACCCAGCAATCCTTCCACTCACCACGAACACGGCGCGATCGAACCCGGTGAGATCGCGGTGGGCGTGGTGATCGGACGCGCGTCCGAATACTTCGACTTCTTCGTCTATGCACTGGCTTCAGTGCTGGTGTTCCCGGCGGTCTTCTTTCCCAACGAACCGAAACTGGAAGGCACGCTCTACGCCTTCGTGATCTTTGCCTTCGCCTTCCTGGCCCGCCCCATCGGGACCACGATCTTCATGGCGATTCAAAAGCACTACGGCCGAGAGGTGAAACTGACGCTGGCGTTGTTCATGCTCGGCTTTTCGACTGCGGGCATTGCGTTATTGCCAACTTACGAACACATTGGTGTGTGGGCCATCATCTTGCTCTCGCTCTTGCGTGTCGGTCAAGGGGTGGCGCTGGGCGGTGCGTGGGACGGCCTGCCTTCGCTGCTGGCGATGAACGCCCCGCCGAACAAGCGCGGCTGGTATGCCGCACTGGGCCAATTGGGCGCGCCGCTGGGCTTCGTGATCGCCGCCAGCCTGTTTGCCTACATGCTGGCCACGCTGACCACGGCCGACTTCCTTGACTGGGGCTGGCGTTTCCCCTTCTATGTGGCCTTTGCCATCAACGTGGTGGCCCTGTTCTCGCGCCTGCGCCTGGTGTCGGCGCCGGAATACGCCAAGCTGCTCGATGAACGCGAACTGGAGCCGGCCGGCGTGGTTGAGCTGGCCACCACCCAAGGCCGCAACATCATCATCGGCGCCCTCGCCGCCCTGGCCAGCTATGCGCTGTTCCACCTGGTGACGGTATTCCCGCTGTCGTGGATCAAACTGTATTCGCTGCGTGAAGCCTCGGCTTTCCTGGTGATCCAGATCTGGGGCGGTGTGATCATGGCAGCTGGCATTGTGGTATCGGGCCTGATTGCGGATCGCTTCGGGCGCCGCAATACCCTGGGTTCGATGGCATTGCTGATCGCTATCCTGTCGGCCTTTGTCCCGAGCTTGATGAATGGCGGCGAATCCGGCCAGAACACCTTTATCCTGATCGGCTTTGCGCTCTTGGGCTTGTCTTACGGCCAGGCTGCCGGCGCCGTGACGGCCAACTTCAAGACCCGTTATCGCTACACCGGCGCGGCCCTGACGTCAGACCTGGCCTGGCTGGTCGGTGCCGGTTTCGCACCGCTGGTGGCGCTGGGCTTGTCTGCGCACTTCGGGATGGCTTACGTGAGCTTCTATCTGCTGTCCGGCGCTGTGGGTTCGCTGGCTGCGCTGAGCCTGAACCGTGCGCTGGAAGGGCGTGATGACTGAAACAGCCTGAACTCCACGTCACTGCTTGCCTGATGAAGAAAAAACCCGGAAGGAAACTTCCGGGTTTTTTAATGGGCGAGGCGCATGTGAGTGAACAATCCTGCGAGCCTCAAGCAGGCGCGCCGCCATTGACCACCTCATGCACGAAGCGCAATTTCTGCAGCACCGGCGTAGACAAGGTGAAGGGATAGGAATCCGGCATGCCAATGCTGCGATTGAGGCTGTTGAGCACATAGGTCAGCGCAAACCACTCGCGGGCCAGTTCGTCAAAGGAACCGGCCGCCACCGGCGGCGCCTTGATGACCAGCTTCTGCTCGCCCTCATGGCGCGGCCGCAACTGCACGCCGCAGGCATAGGCAGTCTCCAGCGTATCGAACATATGAAGATAATGGGCCCAGGTCTCCGCCCAGTCTTCCCAGGGGTGGCTGCTGGCGTAGGCACTGACGAAGTTTTCTTCCCAGTCGGGGCGCGGGCCATTCTCGTAATGAGCCTTGAGCGCTTCGCCATAGTCCTGGCGCTCGTCACCGAACATCTCCCGGAACGGTGTGATCCAGTCGGTTGGCGCCACCAGCCGGTCGAAATAGTAATGGCCGCTCTCATGCCGGAAATGCCCCAGCAGCGTGCGATACGGCTCGGCCATCTGCTCGCGCGCCTGTTCGCGGTAGGCGGGATCGGCTTCGGCAATGTTGATGGTGATGACGCCATCGGCATGCCCGGTCAGCACCCGCTCGCCATGCGGAAGGTCTTGCAGGAATTCGAAGGCCAGGCCGGCTTCTTCATCTTCCATCTTCGGTACCGGCTGCAATTGCAAGGTCCAGAGAGAATGCAGCAGGCGCCGCTTGGCCGTCTCCAGGCGGCTCCACAGCACCCGGTTGTTGCCTTCGTCGAGATTGGGAATGACGCGCGTGAGGCGGCAGGAGGCACACAGTTCGTGCGGCTCGCGCTCATCGAGCATCCAGTTGCAGATGTTTTCGCGCCAGTAGTTGACGCACTGCTTGAACACCAGACCCTCATTCTGCGGCTTGACGCTGCGCCAGCGTCCCGGCCCGGCTTCAGGGACGACGGCGTTGGCGTCCGGCGCCGGTGCGGCTGCCGGCTCCAGCGGCGAAAAGCTGGCAATGGCCTGCAATTGTGGCTGATAACCCAGCATCCAGCCGCAATTGCCACATACGGTGTTTTCGAAGAAGACTTGCGCGCTGCAATTGTCGCAGTGAAAGGTTTTCATGGGCTCCCCCGTTGTTTATCGTCATTGCCAACGAAGCATTGTCGTCGGCATCTGGCGTTTGAAGGGGAAAACCGAGATACGTTCCTGCATGCAGGAACGCAAAAAAGTGAAGCCTGGTGCAAGCTACTGCGCCAGGCCGATGCAAGGGTGAGGCCGGCCGTTCAGCCGTTCAGCCGGTCAGCCAATCACGCGCAAGGAAAAATCGGTCGCCTGGATATCCTTGGTGAGGCTGCCAATCGAGATGCGATCCACGCCGGTCTCGGCAATGGCGCGCACGGTCTGCATGTTGATGCCGCCGGACGCTTCAAGCAAGGCGCGCCCCGCATTGACGGCTACGGCCTCGCGCATCATGTCCAGGGAAAAGTTGTCCAGCAGAATCGATTCGGCACCAGCCTGCAGGGCTTCATTGAGCTCGGCAATGCTTTCCACCTCGACCTGGATGGTCACACCTGCGTTGAGCTTCAAGGCGGCAGCCACAGCCGCAGTGATGCCGCCGGCGGCCGCGATGTGGTTTTCCTTGATGAGGATGCCGTCATACAGCGCCAGCCGCTGGTTGGCGCCACCGCCCACGCGCACCGCGTATTTCTGCGCCAGGCGCAGACCGGGCAAGGTCTTGCGGGTATCGAGAATGGCCGCACGCGTACCCTGCACTACTTCCACGTAACGACGGGTAGCGCTGGCCACGCCCGAAAGCAGTTGCAGGA
Source organism: Herbaspirillum sp. Her4 (assembly GCF_057961335.1). Lineage (NCBI taxonomy): Bacteria > Pseudomonadati > Pseudomonadota > Betaproteobacteria > Burkholderiales > Oxalobacteraceae > Herbaspirillum > Herbaspirillum sp. Her4. The sequence continues at coordinate 4,031,154 of NZ_CM176330.1, forward strand.
AATTGAGCGCACCGCGCTCGGCGGTCAGCAAGGCACGAGCCGGGCCTTCGATGGTGCAGACCTCGCTGTCGGCGGCCATCAGGTCGCCTTCGGCATAGCTCCAGCTGACCTGCAGGCGCGGGTCGAGCCGGGTCATGACGGCCTCGAACCAGGGTGCACCGCACAGCACGGCAGCTTCGCGCACGATGACGCGGGCCTTCACGAATTCGTTTTCCGGTACCAACAGGCCCGTGTAGTCGCAGTCGCCCACATCCTCGGCGATGGCCTGGTTGACGTTGGCATCGAAAGCCGCATGCAGCGCGGCATCGAAAGGACCGAAGGGATTGCGCAGGTTGCTGGCCGCGATGGTCGAGGCAGTCTTGAGGGCGTGGAGCGTCATGCGGGGCCGATTCCTGCAAACAGTTGCTGTTCGTCTTCAAGGCGCGCCGAGGGGCGGACCTTGGCCTTGCGCTGGGCGGCGAAGTCCAGCATGCGGTCGATGCAGACCACGGCCTTCTGGCCGATGGCCGGGTCGACGTGGATCTCATTGGCGCCGGTTTCCAGCACGTGCAGCAGGTTCTGCAAGCCATTCATGGCCATCCACGGGCAGTGCGCGCAGCTCTTGCAGGTGGCGCTGTTGCCGGCGGTGGGGGCATCGATGAAACGCTTGCCAGGAGCCGCTGCGCGCATCTTGTGCAGGATGCCATTGTCAGTAGCCACGATGAAAGCCGGCGCATCGGACGATTGCACCGCCGCGATCAGCTGCGAGGTCGACCCGATCACATCGGCCTGCGCCACCACCGCTTCGGGCGACTCCGGGTGCACCAGCACCAGCGCGTCCGGATGTTCGGCGCGCATCAGTTCCAGCTCGACACCCTTGAATTCGTCATGCACCAGGCAGGAACCCTGCCACAGCAGCATGTCGGCGCCGGTCTGCTTCTGGATGTAGCTGCCCAGGTGCTTGTCCGGTGCCCACAGGATCTTCTTGCCCTGGGCGTGCAGGTGCTGGACGATCTCAAGACCGATGCCGGAAGTCACCATCCAGTCGGCACGGGCCTTCACGGCCGCACTGGTATTGGCATAGACCACCACGGTGCGGTCCGGATGCTGGTCGCAGAAGGCCGCGAACTCATCGGCCGGGCAACCCAGGTCCAACGAGCAGGTCGCGTCCAGGTCGGGCATGAGGATGCGCTTTTCGGGGCTGAGGATCTTGGCCGTCTCGCCCATGAAACGCACGCCGGCCACGACCAGGGTCCGGGCGACATGGTCACGGCCAAAACGCGCCATCTCCAGCGAATCCGAGACGCAGCCGCCGGTTTCCTCGGCCAGGTCCTGCAGGTCGCCATCGACGTAGTAGTGCGCCACCAGCACCGCCTGCTTTTCCTTGAGCAGCTGGCGGATGCGCGCTTTCAATTGCGCGCGTTCCTCGGTGCTGGGCGTGGCCGGTACCTTGGCCCACGCATTGGCGGTACAACTGCCGCCGGTCTCCATTTGCGGTCGCTCGAATTCGACGACCTTGGTTGCTGTTGCTTGCATGGCGGTCAACAATGCTGTGCTGATGCGGTTGGGGGAATTATTCGATGCCCTGGCTGGCCAGGTAGTCTTCGTAGCCGCCCTGGAAGTCGATCACCTGGCCGTCCTTCACTTCGAGGATACGGGTGGCCAGCGAGGACACGAATTCACGATCGTGCGAGACGAAGATCAGGGTACCCGCGTACTTTTCCAGCGCGATGTTGAGCGACTCGATGGATTCCATATCCATGTGGTTGGTCGGTTCATCCATCAGCAGCACGTTGTGGCGGCCCAGCATGAGCTTGCCGTACATCATGCGGCCCTTTTCGCCACCGGAGAGCACCTTCACCGATTTCTTCACGTCGTCGCCCGAGAACAGCAGACGGCCGAGGATGCCGCGCACGGCCTGGTCATCGTCGCCTTCCTGGGTCCACTTGCCCATCCAGTCGGTCAGGGTCTCGCCGCCGGCGAATTCCTCGGTCGGATCCTGGGGCATATAGCCGACGTTGGCGTTTTCCGCCCATTTCACCTCGCCCGAATCCGGATGCAGGCCGGTCACGTCGCCGCCGATGCTGCGCAGCAGAGTGGTTTTACCCGCGCCGTTGGCACCGATGATGGCGATCTTCTCGCCGGCTTCGACCATGATGCTGAAGTTCTTGAAGATGTCGCGGTCGTAGGTCTTGGTGATGCTTTGGGTTTCCACGGCCAGGCGATGCAGCTTCTTCTCGCCTTCGAAGCGCACGAACGGGTTCACGCGGGAAGACGGCTTGATGTCCTCGACCTTGATCTTGTCGATCTGCTTGGCGCGCGAAGTCGCCTGGCGGGCCTTGGACTTGTTGGCCGAGAAGCGGCGCACGAAGTCCTGCAGTTCGGCCACTTTTTCCTTGGCCTTGGCGTTGACGGCCAACTGCTGCGCTCGCGCCTGCGATGACGCCAGCATGTAGTCGTCATAGTTGCCGGGATAGATCTTCAGCGTGCCGTAATCCATGTCGGCCATGTGGGTACAGACCTGGTTCAGGAAGTGGCGATCGTGGGAAATGATGATCATGGTGGAATTGCGCTCGTTGAGCACTTCTTCCAGCCAGCGGATGGTGTCGATGTCCAGGTTGTTGGTCGGTTCGTCCAGCAGCAGGATGTCCGGGTTGGAGAACAGGGCCTGGGCCAGCAGCACGCGCAGCTTCCAGCCGGGTGCCACATTGCTCATCGGGCCGGTGTGCTGTTCGATGGGCACGCCCACGCCCAGCAGCAGCTCGCCGGCACGCGCTTCGGCGGTGTAGCCGTCGTATTCGGCGAACTTGGCTTCCAGGTCGGCGGCCTTCATGTAGTCGTCGTCAGTGGCATCCGGATTGGCGTAGATCGCATCGCGTTCGGACATGGCCGCCCACATTTCCACGTGGCCCATCATGACCACATCCAGCACGCGCATTTCTTCATACGCGAACTGATCCTGGCGCAGCTTGCCCAGGCGCTCGTTCACGTCCAGGCTGACGTTGCCGCCCGACGGCTCCAGGTCGCCGCCCAGAATCTTCATGAAGGTGGATTTGCCGCAGCCATTGGCGCCGATCAGGCCGTAGCGATTGCCATCGCCGAACTTGACGGAAATGTTCTCGAACAACGGCTTGGCGCCGAACTGCATGGTGATGTTTGCGGTGGATAGCACTGCGAAAACCTTTTCAAAAATGTAACTTGCGTACGCCGGTCAACAACGAAACCACGACGAAACTGCGGCACGCGAAACCCGGCATTTTACCACCGCGAGCCTGCTGCGGCTTGCCTTGCGGGCGGGAGAGCCGGTGAAAAATTGCCAACAACCAATCTTTGTGCGCCTCAGGAGACCACGCACGCTTACAATTGCCCGGAATTTTCGCCCGTCGAGGGCGCTCTGACCCAATTTGCCACTCTGGAAACTGCAAGCATGAAGCGAGTCCTTCTTCCCGCCGCCGTCCTCACCCTGTCCGCTCTGGCCTTGCCGCTGATGCCAGCGCAGGCCGCCGACACCGGTTACAACGTCTGGACCAATGAATACACCGTCTCCAGACAGCAACTGCAGACGGCCATCGCCCCGCAATTCCCGCGCAAGATGCGCTACATGGACATCTTCGACGTGACCTTCAGCAACCCGCGCCTGGGCATGCTGCCGTCCGAAAACCGCATGAATACCGTGGTCGACGCCCAGATTGCCAATCCCCTGCTCCTGCAGCGCCCGGTCAACGCGGTGCTGACCCTGAGCAGCGCATTCAAGTACGATCCGACCACGCGCTCGCTGCGATTGGATGCCCCGAAGGTGGACAAGGTCGACAGCACCGACCTGCCGCCGCAATACGCGCAGCAGCTGACCACCCTGGGCAATGCCGCCGCCGACCAGTTCCTGCGCGACTACACGCTCTATACCTTCAAGCCGGAACAGCTGCAGATGAACGGCAAGACCTTCGAGCCCGGCAAGATCACGGTCGAACAGGACGCGGTCAAGGTGGAAATCAAGGAAAAGTGACGATTCCTTCACTGAGCACGCAAGCAGCCCGCCGGGCCGCGTGCAGTCTCAGCGACGGGCCAGGGTCGGATAATCCGAGAGAGTCAAGGTGAAGCCTTCTGCGCCGCGGGCATCCAGCTCCGCGTGCGCGCCCAGCGGCAGGGTCACCAGATCACGCACATGGCCGAAAGGCAGGCCGGTCACGATGGGGGTGGCGATGCGCTGGCGCAGGAAGGCCAGCATTTCAGTGAAATCGTAGCCGTTGTCGATCTCGGCCAGGCGGTAGGCCGAGAAGTCGCCCAGCAGAATGGCCTTCTGCCTGGCCAGCACGCCAGCCTGCTCCAGTTGCAGGATCATGCGTTCCACCCGGAACGGATGTTCATTCACATCCTCCACGAACAGAATCCCGCCGTCGATCGCGGGAAACTGCGGATGGCCAACCATATGCGCCATCATCGCCAGATTGCCGCCCCACAGCTTGCCCGAACACTGCAGCACCGGACTGAGCGGATCGGTACGGCGGTCTCCATTGGGGGCACGATCTGCACCTGCCAGCCCATCATAGTTGTGGACCACCACCTGCGATGAAGTCAGTGTGCGCCACAAGGTCGCCAGCGCTGCCCAATTGGGCGATTCGGCGCCAAAGTCACCGGAGAGCATCGGCCCCTGGAAACCGGCGTAACCGGATTGCGCCAGCAGGCAGCACTGCAGGGCCGTGAAATCGCTGTAGCCCACCAGCAGCTTGCCACTGGCCGCCAGCGTAGGAATATCCAGCGCGGGCAGGATGCGGCTCATGCCGTAGGAGCCACGCAGCCCCATGATGACGTCAATTTCCGGGTCGGCTGCCGCTTCCATCAGTTGCGCCGCGCGCTGCTCATCGGTGGCACCGAAGCGCTGGTAGCGCCGGGCATGGTCGTAGAAATTGCGCACCCGGCAGCCCAGCGATTCCAGCAAGGCCACGCCGCGCTGCACGCCGGCGGGATCCAGCCCGGCATGGCCACACGGTGCCACAATGGCCACCCCCGTTCCCGGCGGGACCAGTCCTTCCAGCAATTCACGGCCAGCAGTTGCCATCGTCATGTTGGTTCACCTGATGCTTGTGCATCGCCTTGCGCGGCGGCGTCGAGCAGGCGTTGCTGCTTCACTTGTTCGCGTCGCATGGCGAAGAATTCTTTCAGTAACTGGCCACATTCCTCGGCCATCACGCCGCCCAGCAGTTCGGTGTGATGGTTCAGCTTGTCCTGCTCAAACAGGTTCACCACCGAGCCGCACGCACCGGTCTTGGGATCGGCCGCGCCATAGACCACGCGTGCCAGGCGGGCGTGCATCATGGCACCGGAACACATCACGCAGGGCTCCAGCGTGACGTAGAGTTCACATCCGGGCAGGCGATAGTTGCCCAGCTTCTCGGCCGCCCGGCGCAGCGCCATGATCTCCGCATGGGCGGTCGGATCGTGCTTGCCGATGGGCTGGTTGAAGCCGGTGGCGATGACCACGCCATCCTTGACCACCACCGCACCCACCGGCACCTCGCCCAGCGCCCAGGCATTGTTGGCCTGGTCGAGCGCGGCGCGCATGTGGCGCAGGTCGGCCTCGGTGATGGCTTGCGGGAGGACAGCGCCGTCCATCAGTCGGCCGTGATTTCAGCCCAGCAATTGGGCGTTTCGTGCAGCACCAGCTTCTGCAGATGCAGGCCGGTGCCGTAGCGGTCCTTGTAGGCTGCCTTGAGGATGGCGAAGGCTTCGCGGGCCAGGTTTTCGACCGTCGGGATGCTGCCGATGATGACCGTCTTGTGGCCCGGCAGGCTGGCCAGGAAGTCGCGGACCGGCGCGTCCTTTTCATAGACCAGGAAGGCATGGTCCCAGACATCGACCAGGTGCTCCTTGGCCAGGGCCTTGATGTCGGAGAAGTCCATGATCATGCCGTTGTCGGAATTGCCCTCGATGTCGATGACCGCGCCGGTCAGGGTGATTTCCAGCGTATAGCGGTGGCCGTGCAGGTTGCGGCACTGGCTCTTGTGGTCCGGAATGCGGTGGCCGGCGTCGAATTCGAGTTTGCGGGTGATGGTGAGCATGAATGTTTCTTCGAGGATGGCCGCCGCACAAGCCGTGCAGCAGGCCGGGTGAAGCCATTGTAATCACGCGGCGCAGCGCCGCATGAAGAAAAAAGCAAAAAATCGGTCAGGGGATATTGAGCAGCTTGTGGGTCTGGATGCTCAGTTTCCACTTGGGGTTGTTCTTGACCATCTCGATGGCCAGGCGCGTATTGGCGGCCGCCTGCAGGCCATCCATGGGTTGCAGCAGGAAGTGCTGGAAATCCAGCTTTTCATATTCGTCCAGCGGCTGGCCAGGCTGCGGCACCACCACTTTGAGTTCGCTGCCGCGTTTGACCTTCAGTTCCGAGCCCATCTTGGGGCTCACGCAGATCCAGTCCACGCCCTGCGGCACCTCGATGGTGCCATTGGTCTCAATGGCGATCTCAAAGCCGACCGCATGCATGGCCTCGATCAGGGCCGTATCCAGTTGCAGCAGGGGCTCGCCGCCGGTGAAGACGACGTATTTGCTGGCCGTATGGCGGGCCGGCCAGAAGCTGTTGATCTTGTCGGCCAGCTCAGCCGCCGACTTGAACTTGCCGCCGTTCTCGCCATCGGTGCCGACGAAATCGGTATCGCAGAACTGGCAGATGGCGCGGGCGCGGTCTTCCTCGCGGCCGGTCCAGAGGTTGCAGCCCGAAAAACGGCAGAACACCGCCGGACGGCCGGCGTGCGCGCCCTCGCCTTGCAAGGTATAGAAGATTTCTTTGATGCTGTAAGTCACGATATGAAGGCGAAAGGCAGGCGCAAGGCCGCACCGGGATGAATTCACGCGGCGGGCTTCAGCAATTCAGCAAACTTCACTAAGTCACTGATATTGCAGCCCATTTTGTCCGCATCAGGGGCAGTATTATAGCCGCTCCTCGAGGCCGGTTCACCTCATCGATCCTCATCGAGCATGTGGCCGGGCGGCGGCAAGTCCAGCTTCAGGCCCAGGCGGTCGATCAGGCGGCGCGCGTCAAAGGGGGCCTTGACCTTCATATCGTTATCAAAATAACAGTAAATGTCGCGACTGGCCCGCTTGCGCGGCGCGCTCCCCGAGATGCGCGGCCCATCTTCCGGCTGACCGCCGCTGGCCCAGGCCCGGATGCGCTCGGCCCAGGCGTCGATGGCTTCATCGCTGTAACCGCTCTGGTACAGGCGCTTGTCGCCATGCAGGCGCAGGTACATGAAATCAGCCGTCACGTCCTCCTGATAGGGCCATTTCTTGGGCGCATCCGCGACGACCAGCGCGACCTTGTATTTGCGCAGCAGCTTGATGAAGGATTCATCCACGAAGCTGTCATGACGAATTTCCATGGCATGGCGCAGCTTGCGCTTGCGGTCGACATCCAGCGCCACCCTGCCCTCCATGCGCGGCTCATGGCCACGCGCCAGCCGCTGCGCCGCCTCGGTATCGTGCGGCAGCAGGCTAAGGAAGTGTTCCAGTGGCTCCGGGTCGTAGCGAAAGCTGGGCGGGAATTGCCACAGGAAGGGGCCGAGCTTTTCTTTCAGGTTCAGTACGCCGGAGGCGAAGACATTGGCCAGAGCGCCATCAATATCCTGCAGCCGGCGCGTGTGCGTGATGAAGCGATTGCCCTTGTGGCTGAAAAGGAAGCCGGGCGGCGTTGCTTCATACCAGCGCTGGTAGCTTTCCGGGCGCTGCAGGGCGTAGAAGGAACCGTTGAGTTCGATGCTAGGCAGTACCCGCGAGGCGTAGTGCAGTTCGTCGTCCTGACGCAGCCCCTCGGGATAGAAACTGCCGCGCCACGGCGCATAGCGCCAGCCGGAAATGCCGATCCAGATCTTGCCCATGATGCTCTCCTCGTTCAGATTCTCCTGTCCCGATGTGACCCAAGGCATCCCGCTTGGTGCCAGCCAGCGCGACTGTAGCGGGCCTGCTGCTGTTACACTGCTGGCCTCGCCGTTGACCGCTGCCTGCCCACTTCTTCATCATGTCCGCCACCCCTGCCATCACCCAGTTCCGCCTGAATTCCCCTGCGCCCGAATACGACCACCCACGCGAAGACCGCCGCCTGGAGGGCAATCCGCTGCGCACCACGTGGAATCACTTCACCAATGCCAGCGGAGAAATGAACGCCGGCATCTGGGCCTGCGAAAAAGGCAGCTGGCGCATCGCCTTCGCCCCCAACAAAGATGAATATTTCTGCGTCCTCGAAGGCCGCTGCCGCGTCATCGACGAACAGGGCCATGCGGCCGAAGCGGGTCCGGGCGATGCGATGGTGATTCCGGCGGGATTCAAGGGCGTCTTTGAAGTGCTGGAGCCGGTGCGCAAGCATTACGTCATCGTCGAACGCGCCGCTGGCTGAACAACCACCTGCCCGCGCCATGTCCGCCTCGCCAGCCGCTCCCGACCAGATCATGGGCGCCGCCCTGCAGCACTACAATGCCGGACGTGCCGCAGAAGCCGAACAAGTCTGCCACGCCTTGCTGGCGCTGGTGCCGCAGCATCCGGCGGCCCATCAGCTGCTGGCCATGCTGGCGCTGGACCGGCAGGCGCTGGCGCAGGCGCGGCAACATATCCTGCTGAGCCTGGCACCGCGGCCGGAGCATGTGCCCTCGTTACTCATGGCCGGCCGGATAGCGCTGGCCGAAGGCGATCCCGCCACGGCCGTCCAGTATTTCGACGCAGCGGCACGACATCAGCCTGGACTGAGCCAGGCGCATTTCCACCTCGGCACCAGTTTGTCGGCAGTGGGGCGGCATGCGGAGGCCGTAGCGGCTTTGCGCCAGGCCGTCGCGCTGGCGCCGCAAGCCATGGAAGCCGTCCTCAACCTGGGGAGCGCCCTGCGCGAACTGGGCGCGCTGCCCGCCGCCCGTGAGGCCTTTGAACAAGCGTGCCGGCTGCGTCCCGAGGTAGCCGAGACCTGGTTCAACCTCGGTCTGACGCTGCAGGATATGAAGGAAGGTGCCGCCGCCGTCGACGCCTTTGCCCGCGCGCTGCAACTGCGTCCCGGCTATGCCGATGCCGCGCTCAACCTGGGTGTGGCCCTGCAAGAGATACATCGCATGGACGATGCCCTGCAGGCCTTCCGCACGGCGCTGCGGCTGCAGCCGCAGTGGTTCGGCCGCATCGCCCACGCCCTCACGGCAGGCAGCAGCGGCCGGCTTTGGCTGCACTTGCGTGACCTGGAAGCGGCCCTGCGTGGATGATTGACCTATGCACTGTCTGCAACAGACAACGCGCCGTTGTCGATGAGCTTCAATCTTGCTACTATCGGGGTCAAGGAGATGGCATTCCTCCTTCAACCGCCACCAACGTCCTGTTGGGGCTGATGATGCCTACAGTGACCTGGCAATCCGGGGCTGTAGGCGTTCGCCTTTCTGCTTCGCGCGCGCTGCACCCGGTGTGCCAGGATGTTCATTCAGCACTCTGGTCACATGAAAAATCATAAACTCCCCGAACAGCTGCACCTGCTGCCTTACATCATCAAATGGTGTCTGATCGCCAGCCTGATCGCCGCCCTTGCCGGATCGGCATCGGCCTTCTTCCTCTTCGCGCTGGACTACGCCACGCACTGGCGTGAAACCCATCCGTGGATCATCTGGTTGCTGCCGCTGGGCGGTTTTGCGGTCGGCTGGCTGTACCTGAAGACCGGCAAGCCGGTGGAAGCCGGCAACAACCTGCTGATCGATGAAATCCACGATCCGAAAAAGGTGATCCCGCTGCGGATGGCGCCGCTGGTGTTGTTCGGCACCGTGATGTCGCACCTGTTCGGTGCTTCCGTGGGCCGTGAAGGCACGGCCGTGCAGATGGGCGGCGCGCTGGCCGATCAGCTGACCACGGTGCTGCGTCTGCGCACGGAAGACCGGCGCATTCTCCTGATGGCCGGCATCAGCGCCGGGTTTGCGTCGGTCTTCGGCACGCCGATGGCCGGTGCATTGTTCGGACTGGAAGTGCTGGCCATCGGCCGCATGCGCTATGACGCCATCCTGCCCTGCTTCGTGGCGGCCATTGCGGCCGATCAGGTCGGGCTGGCCTGGGGCGTGCATCACACCCACTACCACATGGGCGGCGTGGTACCGGTCGCGCTGTGGAGCGTGGCGGCGGTGATCGCGGCCGGTGTGGTCTTCGGGCTGGTCGGCATGGTGTTTGCCAACAGCACGCACCGGCTATCGGCCTTCATGAAGCGTCACGTCAGCTATGCGCCGCTGCGACCGTTCATCGGCGGCGCCATCGTTGCGGTGGCGGTGTGGGCGCTGGGTACGCAACGCTACATCGGCCTCGGCATCCCGGTGATCGTGGAAGCCTTCCAGCAACCGCTGGCCCCTTGGGATTTCCTGGGCAAGATGGTCTTCACGGTGACCTCGCTGGGCACCGGTTTCAAGGGCGGCGAAGTCACACCGCTCTTCTATATCGGCGCGACAGTGGGCAATGCGCTGGCCCCCCTGCTGCATCTGCCATTTTCGATGCTGGCCGGGATCGGCTTCGTGGCGGTCTTTGCGGGCGCGGCCAATACGCCGATTGCCTCCACCATCATGGCCGTCGAATTGTTCGGGCCGGAGATCGGTCCGTTTGCGGCGCTGGCTTGCGTGGTGGCCTATCTGTTCTCCGGACATACCGGCATCTATCATGCGCAACGCGTGGGACAGGGGAAGTATCTGTCGCTGCCGGAAGGCTTGAAGATCGGCGAGATTGGCGCCTACAGGGCGCGGCGCCAGGCGGAGCGGGAGCAGGAGAGTATCGGCGAGAAGTGATGTGAGGCCGGGCCGGTACCCTGTCTCGTGCAGCGGGAGGCGGACAGCATAACTGTACAGTGCGCTGTATCGGGACTGTAATGGTCATTTCCTCCATCTGTACTGCTGATCGAGCCAGAGGTGTCCGCAGAAGTGTCAGCACTCATTGTGAGTGACCATATGCAGTTGCAAACTTCATCTGCGTGCTGACGGATTAAAAACATTCACCGGCACCCCGCCACCGAACGCGCGATAATCCCCGAACTCAACCAGCCCCGACGGCCCCTCAAAGCCGCACCGCCTGCAGCCCAGCTGCCAAGGAGACCGCATGACAGCCGCACCCGCCTTCGCCCGCACCGTCCGCCACCCCGGCCCGCCCGACCCGCAGCGCATCGTTACCCTGTCCGGTCCGGCGATGCATCTCGATTTCACCCTCGAAGCCGGCATGAACCTGCGTGACGCCATCAGCATTCCGCTGGCACGCGCGGGCCTGGATGGCGGTACCGTGCGCTTCGCCAACCTCCCTGTCTCCCCCCTTCACTTCCTCATGCCTGCACTGGCGGTGGATGACCAGCACGCCGCTTTCTACAGCGCGCCACAGGCGATGGAAGAAGGAACGGTGATCGAATACGCCTGCGCCACCGCCGGACGCAAGGACGGCGAGCCTTTCGTGCACTGTCACGCCATCTGGCGCGGCCGCGATGGCCAGCGCCAGGGTGGTCACCTGATGATGGAAAAAACCGTGGTCGGCGCCAGTACGCCCGCGCAAGCCTGGGGTCTGCACGACGCCACCATGGCGACTCGCTACGATCCCGAGACCAATTTCACCCTGTTCTACCCTACCCGGCTGAGCGACCAGCCCCTCTCAGCGAGTGGAAAACGCTTGGTACTGGCACGCATCCGCCCCGACCAGGATCTCACCATCGCCGTCGAACAGGCCTGCGCGGAGCAGGGCATGCGCAATGCCGTCGTGCGCGGCAGCGTGGGCAGCATCATCGGGGCGGAATTTGAAGACGGACGCGTGCTGGAAGACCGTGCCACTGAAATCCTGATCCGCTCGGGCGAAGTGCGTGATGGAGTCGGCCGCCTGGACATCGGCCTCATCAATCCCCAAGGTCAGGTCTGTGAAGGCGTGCTCAAGCGCGGCAGTAATCCCGTGCTGATCTGTTTCGAACTGGTGCTGGAAGAGAAGTGATTCGAGCCAGCTTGTGCTGCGCCAGCCACTCCCGCAGATCTGCCACGTCCGCCCTCCGGACGCATCGCTGCGAACTGCTCCGCCGTGAGAAGCTGCGTGTCCGGGTCGGCCAGAGCAGCCTTTGTGAGGGCGGCGTTTTCGCGGCGGCCGGGCAGAATCGTTCCTTGCTTGAGTTTCGGCATATCGCTCGGTTTGAAACGGATTGGATCATGAACGGACGATCATTGTAGCCACGTCAAATCACCCAGGACAGTAGTAACGCCGGAAATGAAAACGGCTCGCAAACAAGCGAGCCGATCAAGAATCATGCTGCAGGATCATGAGTTCTCTTTAGCTATCTTATCGACTCAAACACCCACCAGCTTCTTGAACGTCGGCAACACCGCCTCCCCCTTGAAGGGCTTGACGATCCAACCCTTGATACCGGCCGCCTTGCCACGTTCCTTCATGATGGGCGAATTCTCGGTAGTGAGCATGATGATGTTCACAGTGGCATTGCCCAGTTCGCTGCGGATCTTCTCGGCCATGGTCAGGCCATCCATGTTGGGCATGTTCACGTCGGACACCACCAGCTTGATGGCCGGATCGCTCTTGAGCTTGGCCAGGCCATCGCGGCCATCCACGGCCAGGGCCACGTCCAGGCCATTTTTCTTGAGGAAGTCACCGACTTCGGCGCGCACGGTGCTCGAATCGTCCACTACCAGGATTTGTGCCATCTTGAATTCTCTCTTTGCTTGATTTGCGTAATTGCTTGAGGGGAAGGTAAACCAATGCCGGTGTGCTGCCCCGGCCTCAGAACAGTTCCAGCTCGCCAGATTCGAACAGCTCTTCCACCGAGGTCTGGTTCTCGGTGAAATCCTCCGGCGACCACGACAGGTTGAAGATGAAGCGCTGCAGCAGCACCAGCGGTGCGCCGTCGTCACGACGCAGCAGGTACTTGAAGCACAGCTGCGCATCCTCCGAACCGAAGGAAATGTAGCGATGCTGGTGATTGATGATGATCGGCACCTGGCTCAGTTGATGAATGGGCTGGCTCTGGTTGATGAAGCGGTTCTTGAACCAGCCCCAGATCAGGTTGGTCAGTTCGCCCAGCGCATTGTTGAGATGGCGGAAATCGCCCGATTCGTCCGGTGCCAGCGCCTGCAGCGTCTTCTGTTCCGCCTGCAGCATCATGTAGCCACGGCACCAGCTGCTCTCCAGCGGAATGAGCGTGAACACTTCCCCGAAGATGATGCGGTCGCGCACCAGGTAAGGCTGCTCGATCTCGACCTGCATGCCGGGGAACTGGCTCTCCAGCACCATGCGGCTGATCTCGGCAATGCCGCGCACCAGTGCATTGGGGTATTGCTGGCTGAAAATCGACGAGGCCACCGCCGGTGCCAGCGCATCGATGTGCTCGATGCGATAGACGGCGCTGAAAAGTTCGCTATCGCGTTCGGACAATTCGACATCAGCAGCTTCCCGGCGGCGGCGCAGGAAGATCGGCAATTCCGGACGCACCTCGCGGATGCGGCGCGCCAGGCCCCGCCCGCCCTCGCCCAGTCCGGCCAGGCTTTCCGAGAGCATGATGCCGCCCAGGTCGACGTTGCTGCGCAAGACCGCCATCACATGTTCTTCATGCGCCTTCAGCCCGACCAGGTTGTGGCGCTCGCAAAAGGATTTGATGGTGTCGTAGCAGTCGGCGTCGCGGTCCAGGACCAGCATCTTGCTGGTGATGGCGTTGTCAAGGCTGGCAGTGGCTTCCATGGTGATGAGATCCCCCCGAATCGTTGGATGGTCAGAACAGTTCCAGCTCGCCCGTGGTATCGGCCTCTTCGCCCGGTGCCACGGCAAAGTCCAGCCGGTCGTAAGTGGAAAGAGCCAGTGAAACGTGCAGGCGCGGCGCGTCCGCCATGTCGATGGCGAAATGCCGCACGTGCGCGCAGTTGAGTTTTTGCAGGTAGGCCACGCACTGCGTATCGATCACGTTGGGCGTGGACATGCCCAGGTGCGGGAAGAAGCGCCCCAGTTCGCGGTTGAAAATGCCACAGCAAAGATTGCCGCATTCGGCAATCGCATCCATCAAGGCCTGCTCGCCCATCTCCCCTGCAGACACCCGCGTCAGGCGCGCAAAGTGGCCGCGCGTGGCGGCGTCCGGCGTGAAGTGGAACATCACCATCAGGCGGAACAGATAAGACGAGATGGTCAGCACCACCATCTTCTTCCCGGTGAGGGCGGCGATGTCTTCCACCACCGAGATCTCCGCACTGGCGTCCGACGGCACCAGGCTGCTGCGCAGCGCCTGCTGCAGGAGGGTATCGAAACCGTCGCGCGCGCTGGCGCTGATGCGCTCGTCGGCCACGACCTCGGCTACCGCCTGCAGCTCGTCCATGTCGTTGGCGCTCATGCCGCTTCGGCCAGGGCTTGCCGGGTCTTCTTGTTGATCAGGTCGAGGCCGATGACGGCGCCCATGATCATCTTGCCGCCGGCCTGCAGGTCCTGGAAGGTGGTGGTGGTGATCAGGTCGTTCTGGTACAGGTTGGCGCGATAGCTCTTGGAAAGCTTCTCGGCCCGCTGCGCCAGATCGCGCACTTCCTGCGCCACCACAGCAAAGCCACGGCCATGCACACCGGCACGCGCAGCTTCGATGGACGCATTCAGGGCCACGATGATGACCTGATTCACGATCAGCGCGAACTCGTCGTTCTTGCGATGCATCTCGCGGTTGTGCGCGATCAGCTCGTTCATGTCGTCATGCCAGCGCTCGAAGGTGCGCACCAGTCCCAGCAGCTTGCTGATGGTGTCCTGCGACTCGTCGCAACTCTGGCGCACGCGCGACACGTGATCGGACTGCTCGCTGGACAGGCGCGCCAGCATGGCCTCGCTCTCGCGGCGCATCTCGGCCATATGCTGCTGCGCGGCCAGCCGATCCTGTTCCAGCTGTTGCTGGTGCGCGCTCCATTGCTGCTGTTGCTCGGCGAGTGCGGCCTGTGCCTGGTCACGCACGCGTTCCAGCTGACCGGCATCGATCAGCTGGCGCGCGCGACGCTTCTGGCGCAGCCACAGCGCGGCCATCGGCAGGCCGGCCAGGGCAGCGCCCAGCGCCACCAGAAGAAGTGATTGAAACATGGCGTGCTATTCCTGCTGTCTTGATGAGATTGCGTGATCGCGCCAGGTGAATCAGGCGACCTGTGCATCGCCGCCCGGCGGCAGCACCGCCGGTGCAGCGATTTCCTGTCCCGCCACCGGATACGGCACGTCGATGCCATCGACTTCCACCGCCACGTTTTCCGGCAGCATCACGATGATCTGGAAGGCACGGAAGGCAGCGCCCTCTTCGCTATCCATGAAGCGGATCTCGATCTTGCCGTGTTCACGGGTGACGAAATCCAGCACCGCATCCATGCCCACGCCGCGTCCCGATACCTCGGTCACTTCGCTGCGTGTGGAGAAGCCCGGCTGCAGGATCAGGCGCGCGATCTCGGCATCGGTGAGTACCTGGTCCACGCTGATGAGCTGCTTCTCGATAGCGATCTGGCGCACCTTGTGCAGCGCCAGGCCACGGCCATCGTCGGACAGGGCCATCTGGAACATGTCTTCCATCACGCCCATTTCCAGCTTGATGGTACCGGCTTCGGGCTTGCCTTTGGCCAGTCGCTCTTCGCCCGATTCCAGACCGTGATCCATCGCATTGCGGATCAGGTGCATGAATACGTTCTGCAGCAGCGGCGAAGCAAAACTGTGGACCACGTAGCCGTTGTCGTCGATCTGCACCACCGGGGCCGACTTGCCGAGGTCGCTGGCCAGCGCCGGCAGCGAATCGATGACCGGGGCCAGTACTTCCTCGATGGTCTCGGTGCCCAGCAGGCGCAGGGTACGGCGCACGTCGTTGCGCACGGCCACCAGCTCGTGCAGGTTGGCGGTATTGACGTTCTCCAGACGCAGCAGGCTTTCCTGGATGTGCTTGCGGTCGATGGTCAGGACATGGCGTTGGTAGCCCGGCAGCACCTGGTCGCCGCCGGCACTGGCGCTGGCACCGCGGCCCAGCGTGACGTCGTTGATGCGAGCGTAGCGGTCGATGATCTCGCGTACCTGGGCCAGTTGCAGCAGCAGCTCTTCCTGGTTCCAGACGGCACCGCTGTCCTGATGGCGCAGGTCGTCATAATGCTGCTCGGTGTGGTGGACCACGTTGGCCAGGTGCAGCAGGCCATAGGTACGGCCGTTGCCCTTGATGGTGTGCATGTTGCGGAACAGCTTGGCGATGGCGAAGGCCGTGGCTTGCGGGTTCTGGTGCACGATCTGCTCGTTCTCGTCCAGGAAGCGGCGGGCGCTGACGATGAATTCGGCGAACTTGGCCGGGGCCACGGCGAGGATTTCGCCGATCATTTCCAGTTCGCGCTTCTGCTCGTTGGCTTCGGCAGCCAGGTGGCGCAGCTCGGTCACATCGCGCACGCACAGCATCAGGCGGATCACCATGTCCTGCTCATCGGTGATGGGCGACCACGAGAGATCGAGAATCTTCACGCTACCATCGGCCATGGTCTTTTCGATTTCGCCGACCATCAGGTGTTCGTTGAAGCTGAAGTTCATCACGTCTTCGCCGATGCAGGCGCCGCCGATGACTTCGATCTGCGACAGCGTGTCGGCGCCGAGATTGGTGTTGGAGAAGACCAGTTCCATCAGGTCGCGGCCGGCGATGTCGGTGGTATCGAACACCGTTTCCAGGAAGGCCGAATACTCCGGATGCACCTTGTTGCCATCGACGATGGTGAGAATGCCCTGCGGAATGTTCTGCAACATGGCCTGCATGTCGGCAGTTTTCTGGCGCACCTGGGCCGAAGCTTCCTCGATCTTCTCGACCATGCCGTTGAAAGCGACGATGGAATGGCCCACTTCGTCCATGCGCTGCACCGGCAGGCGGCGGGTGAAGTCCTGGCTGGTGGCGATCTCGCCCATCATGGCCGCCATGCGGCTGATCGGACCGGTGATCTGGCGATACAGCAGGAAGCCCAGGCCACCCAGCAGCAATACTGCCACCACGGTGACAATGCTGATGGTGGTAGTGGTCTGCGCCAGCTTGCCGTTCAGCGAGGCAATTGCGTTGTCCTTGAAGCGGTTCTTCTCGATGCGCAGGGTGTTGACGATGCCTTCCAGCTCGGTCTGGTACTGCATCACGCCGCCGAAGAACTGCGCTTGCGCGATCTCGTTCTTGCCGGCCAGCTTGAACTTGGCGGTGGTATCGATGGCACCGAAGTAGTTGTCCAGGCTTTCCTTGGCCTGCTCGATCAGCCCGCGCTGCGCTACGCCCTCAGCCTGCTGCGCCTGCAGGGCCAGTGCCTTTTCCAGCACGGCCTTCTTCTCGGCCAGCTTGTCGTTTTCCTGCGCGACCAGTTGATTGTCGGTCTCGTTGACCATCACCATGGCGGCCAACTGCACATCCTTCAACTGCCCCATGAGATCGGCCGAGGCCAGCACGCTGGGCATCACGCCCTCGGTCACCGAACGCACCTCCACGGCGCTGCTGCGGGATTGCATCATCGCGTAGCCGCCGATACCGGCGATCGCGACAAAGGTAAGTATCACCAATAGCGTGATACGCATGCGGATGGTCATGGAATTCCCCTTGAGGTGGCGGTGAACCGGCGCGGGTTTGGTCATTTGCTTCAGCTTCTTCCCTGGAAACTGAACGAATGAACAGCCGGTCTGGATGCGGGGCGCATTGTTGCACTGAAGTATTACTGCTCCATGACAACAAAAAATTACACTTTTGCGTTTATCGGAGACTCGCATTTGCCCTCCCGAGGGCGATCTGCGACAGCATCTTCCTACATCAGCTTGGGGAGCTGTCCGATGGGCTGCCGCCGAGGAAGGGCCTAATGTGAAGCTTTTGGCGGCTTGGCCCCATGCGCCCTGCTGTCCTCACGCTTACCCATTTGCTTTGCCAGTTGAACAGGAGCCTCCCATGCCCAGCCTCAATCCCTCCCAATTGCAACGTTTCAAGGACAAGGTCGTCATCGTTACCGGGGCTGCCTCCGGTATCGGCGAAGCGACTGCGCGCCGCTTTTCGGACGAAGGCGCGAAGGTATTGCTGGCCGACCGCAATGCTGCCGCACTGACCAAGGTCTTCGATTCCCTGCCGGCCGAGCGCAGCGCCGCGCGCGAAACCGATGTGTCGCACCATGAAGACGTGCGCCAGATGGTGGCATTCGCCATCGAACGCTTTGGCCGCATCGACGTCCTGGTCAGCGACGCCGGCATCTTCGCCGAAGGCGACATCACCCAGGTCAGCCCGGAAGACTGGCACCACGTCCAGGCCACCAATGTCAACGGCGTGTTCTACGGGGCGCGCGAAGCCATGCCCCATCTGGAGAAGACGCGCGGCTGCATCGTCAACGTGGCCTCGGTCTCGGGACTGGGCGCCGACTGGAATCTGGCGGCCTACAACACCTCCAAGGGTGCCGTCGTCAACCTCACCCGCGCCATGGCCTTGGATTTCGGCCGCAAAGGCATACGCGTGAACGCCGTCTGCCCCAGCCTTACCTTCACCGGCATGACCGCCGATGTGGCGGAGGACCAGGAACAGCTGGCCAAGTTCGCCGAACGCATTCCGCTCGGACGCGGTGCGGACCCGGTGGAGATTGCTTCCGTGATCGCCTTCCTGGCCAGCCCTGATGCCGGCTTCGTGACCGGTGTGAACCTGCCGGTCGACGGTGGCGTCACCGCCTCCAACGGCCAGCCGCCGCAATGAACCACAAGTGATTGAAAGTGAAGAGGAGCCCATCGTGAGCGACAAGATTCCCCTGCCCGAAGAAACCACGGAATCCACCGAGACCGGCATGGATCAGCGCAAGCCCAAGCCTCTGCCGCACCAGGCGGTGCAAGAGCGCAGCAACGGCGCGACGGATCCGTCCCGGCAATCGACCGACACGGATGAACATCCGATGTCTGTTGGCAAGCCCTGATCCCATTCATACCACAACGATCACAAAACTCACGTGTCGCCGGAGGCCATGATGTCGTCCACCCCTGTCCAGGAATTCCCCGCAGCGGGGCTGCTGCAGCCCGGCCGCAATTGCTGGCGGGTGGAACATGCGCAGCGTTTCAAGCTGCTCATCGACGCCGCCGATTATTTCCGCGCCTTGCGCATGGCCCTGCTCAACGCCCGGCGCAGCGTCTTCATTCTCGGCTGGGATATCGACAGCCGTACCGTCCTGGTACCCGATATCAATGACACCGACGATGGCTTGCCGCCGCAGCTGGGTGACCTGCTGCATGCGCTGGTCGAGCGCCAGCCCGATCTGCACATCCGCGTGCTGAACTGGGACTACGCCATGCTCTACGCGCTGGAACGTGAATGGATGATTGCCCGCAAGCCGGGCCGTGCGCGTAACAAGCGGCTGCATTTCCGTACCGATGCGCGCCATCCGGTCGGCGCTTCGCATCATCAGAAGATCGTGGTGATCGATGACAAGCTGGCGTTCGTGGGCGGCCTTGACCTGACCCGCTGCCGCTGGGATACGCCGGAACATCTCCCAGAGAACCCGCTGCGGCGCGATCCCGACGACAAGCCTTACGCCCCTTTCCATGACGTGCAGGCCATGGTCGACGGCGATGTCGCCCGTGCCTTGGGCGAACTGGCGCGTCGGCGCTGGAGCCTGGCCGGCTATGCCGAACGCCGTACCGCGTTGATGCAAGCCACCAGCTTGCCTGCCGATGATCCATGGCCACAGGGATTCGAGCCCGATCTGTGCGATCTGCGGGTTGGCATCTCGCGCACCGAACCTGCCTACGAAGATCGTCCAGGGGTGTTTGAAGTGCGCGAACTCTATCTTGATGCCATCGCCGGTGCGCAGCATCACCTGTTCTTCGAAAACCAGTACTTCACCTCGAACGTGCTGTCCGAAGCGATTGGCGCGCGCCTGCGCGAACCGCAAGGCCCCGAAGTGGCCGTCATATCTCCGCAGACCCAGAGCGGCTGGCTGGAGCAGGCCACCATGGGCGCGCTGCGCGCCCGCATCCATCACCGTCTCAAAAGCGCCCTGGAAAACCAGGGCGAGCAGGCCGCTACGCGCTACCAGATGTATTGCCCGCATCTGCCCGGCCTGGAGGATGGCTGCTGCCTGAACGTCCACAGCAAGGTATTCAGCATGGATGACCGGCTGTTCTCGGTCGGCTCGGCCAACATGAGCAATCGCTCCATGGCCTTCGACACCGAATGCAACCTGACCATCGAATTGCAGGGCGATGCCGCCAAGCAGGACGAAATCCGCGCGGCCATCGCGCTCATGCGCAACCGCCTGCTGGCCGAGCATCTGGACGTCGCAGCTGCCGATGTGCAAGCTGCCCTTCAGCAGGACCAGAGCCTGCATGGCGCCATCGCCCGCTTGCGCAAGGCAGAACGGCGCGAACTGCGCCCCATGGATCCGCGCCTCATCCCGGAGCTGGATGCCTTGACCCAGGACAATGCCGTCTTCGATCCGGAACGCCCCATCAGCCCCGATGAAATCGTCGATGCCTATGTGCCGCACAGTGCCAGAAAGCCGGTCCCGCGCCGCATGATCGGCCTGGGCGTGCTGGCCGTGGCACTGGTGGTCTTTGCATTGGCCTGGCGCTTCACACCGCTGCGCGAATGGATCAATCTGAGCTCGCTGATTGCGCTGGCGCGCAGCGTCGACCAGATGCCCTTCACGCCGGCCATCGTGATTGCGGCCTTCGTGGTGGCGGGCATGCTGATGGTACCCATCACGGTGTTGATCGCGGTCGCGGGGGTAGTGTTCGGGCCGGTGAATGGCGGCCTGTATGCCACGGCGGGCGTGAGCTTGAGCGCCCTGCTCGGCTTCGGCCTGGGCCATTGGCTGGGGCATGACGCGCTGCGCGACATGCTGGGTCCGCGCATCAACAACCTGAGCCGACGCTTTGCCCAGCGCGGCATCGCTGCCATGGCCGTGGTGCGGCTGCTGCCGATTGCGCCCTTCACGGTCGTCAACGTGGTGGCGGGTGCGTCGCACCTTGGATTGCGCGATTACCTGCTGGGCACCTTGATCGGCATGGCCCCCGGTATCGCGCTGACGGTGGTGTTCTCGCACAACCTGGCCGAAGCCATCCGCCATCCCAGTTTGCAGACCGTGCTGATTCTGGTCGGCGTGACCGCGGCGCTGATGTTGATGGCGTTTGGCTTGCAGAAGCTGCTCAAGCCGCGCGTCGGGAAAAAATCGAAATCGTCCGCACCGTCCACCCGCAAGAGCCCTGCGCCGCACACTCCGGGCGATGAGGACATGGCGCGCGTCAGCGCCGAGCATGGCGTGGAGGCGAGGCAGGCCTGATGCGCTCCGGTAGCCTGTCCCAGCGTGCCGCCGGGCACCAGCCGGCGTCGACGGCGGAGGCGCGTTCCGATAAGGAACTCGTCCTCACCGGCGATGTGCCTTTGCGCGACCTCGACCCATGGCCGCTCACCGTGGCGACGTACAACATCCATGGGGCGATCGGCACCGATGGCGTATTCTCCCCGCAGCGCATTGTCCAGGTGCTCAAGGAAATCAATGCGGATGTGGTGGCCCTGCAGGAAGTGCCCCTGGGCGGCTCCTCGCAGCCGGATGTGCTGTCCTTGCTAAGGAAAGAGACTGGATTTTTCGCGGTCGAGGGACCGACCATGGAGAGTGCCGAACGCCGTTATGGCAATGCCGTCCTGAGCCGCTACCCCATTCTGGCCAAACAGAGCATCGACTTGTCCTTCGGCAGCCGCGAACCGCGCGGCGCACTGGATGCGGATATCGATTGCCACGGCCACATGCTGCGCGTGATCGCCACCCATCTGGGACTCAAGCCCGCTGAGCGGCGTGCCCAGATCAAACGGCTGCTGCAGGCCTTCGATACCGACCAGGCGCCGGTGATCCTCATGGGAGACGTCAATGAATGGTTCATGTGGGGGCGTGCCCTGCGCTGGCTGGTTTCCCACTTCGAGGCCGCACCCGCGCCGCGCACGTTCCCATCACGCTGGCCGCTGTTTGCGCTGGACCGCATCTGGATCAGCCCGCGTCAACGCCTGCTGCAGGTGCAGGTCCACCGCACCGCCCTGTCACGCGTGGCCTCTGACCATTTGCCGCTGGTGGCCCATATCGATGGCTGACCAGCTGATGACGCGCAGGATCAGCCTGCGCTGCGCTTGCCGCTCCACAGCTTGACTGCCAACGCGATCCAGATCAGCAGGAACAGCATGTTGCCCGGCAGCCAGATCATCTGCGTCCATACATAATCACGTACCCACATCGAGACTGCCTCACGGCAATCGCAGACGTGATCGGCATAGAACAACTCGCCGCCGCTGCGCGCGGCGACGAACTGCAGCCAGAGAAATCCCAGCAAAAACGGAATGCCGACGAAGCCGGTGAGACACCAGCGCCGCATCTTGCGATAGCGGCGGCAGAATTCCTGGCCATCGCCGGAAGCATCACCGCCCCGGCATGACTGCATTGCGTTGCTGTGCATATTTCCCCCTTGCACTGGCATATGTTGCATGTGTGGTCTGCCCCTGGGTTGCCCACGCGCCGTCGTGACGACGCCCAAATGCGCGGCGGCAACCATGCGCCAGTCTCCCGTGAGGGATGCTGGCAATGTCTGTTCGGATCAACGTCGTCTGGAATTGCCCCGGCCTGCACCGGTGCATGGGAAGAAGCAGGTCACCCGCTGAACAGGTGGCTCGCATTTCCCGAGGGCTGTCCTCCGCGCCCTCTGCGGAGGAAGAGATGGATTCTTGTCGTCGAAAGCCGCCGTCTGCTGGCGCTTTCAGCGTATCCCGGTGGCCCGGAATGGCTGATTTTTGACGCAAAAGTTCACTTGCCCAGAACCAATACGATACGTTTCGTCTCGGATTCTAGGTGCAATCGGGGTACTGCTCAATAAAATTTACGTTTGTTGGCTCGAAATTTTACTTGGCGTCAAAAGGGGTTGGGACAGCGCAATGCTGCCCAGGACCAGTTTCAGTTGGGACTGGATCTGGCGTTCATCGATGTCGGCGCTGCCGGTCAGCAGACGCTGCAGTACGGGGGCGTACAGCAGGTCGAAGACCAGGTTGAGGTCGGCATCTTCCCGGAATTCGCCGCGCTGGGCGCCACGGCGCAGCACGTTGACCAGCGCCAGGCGGCGCGGCTCCAGGTAGTTGTCGTTGAAAATGCGGCGGCTCTCGGGCTCGAACTGAGCCAGCGCGATCATCTCGCGCACCACCCGGCCGGACTTGCCACGCAACAGTTGGGACAGCTGCAGCATGTGCTGTTCGATGTCGTCGCGGGCCGAACCGCTGTCGCCCAGCGGCGGCAACGGTTCGACCGCGCGCAGCAGGGCTTCCATGGCCAGTGCGCTCTTGTTGGGCCACCAGCGGTAGATGGTGGCCTTGCCTACGCCGGCGCGCGCCGCCACGCCCTCCAGCGAGAGCTTGTCGAAACCGATCTCCTCGAGCATCACATAAGTGGCATCGAGGATGGCGTCATGACTGACGGCATTCCTGCGGCGACCGGTGGCCGGATCGGAGATGAAGGTGAGAGAAATGATGTGCTCCAGATGACAAAGGCATGTTTTCCGTCATTGATAACGGCATGCTTTTGGACAACTTGAGCGATTGACAGCAAAAAAACGAAGATTTTTGTGACAAAAATCCCGGAAATCTCATTACTGCATCGTCACCGCGTCCAAGGGACGGCCAAAACGCTCCAGACGCGGCTTGTAGAACTGGTCGGCATCCAGTGAGAAGGCGATGCGACGGGTGCGCCCCATCAGCTCGCTGCGGGCAAAGAAGCCGAAGTAGCGCGAATCCATGCTGTTGTCCCGATTGTCGCCCAGCATCATGTAATGATCGGCCGGCACCACCACCGGGCCGAAGCTGCTGTGCAGGCTGGGATGGGCCTCCGATAGGCGCACCAGGTGATTCATCCCGTCCAGCCTTTCATCGCGGTAGCGCGCCTGGTCGACGCCATCTCCGCTTTCGGGACGCGCGTGCGCCGGGCCGTAGCTGGCGGGCTGGCCATTGATGAAGAGCACGTTGTCACGCAGCTCCACCACATCGCCCGGCAGCCCGATGATGCGCTTGAGCAGCAGTTCGCCGGCCTGCCGCGAATCGATGGTGACGATATCGCCACGCTGCGGTTCACCCAGGCGCAGCAGGCTGATGTGGGTGAGCGGCAGGCGCAGGTCATAGGCCAGCTTGTCGACCAGGATGCGGTCGCCCACCATCACGGTCGGCAGCATGGAGCCGCTGGGCACCACGTTGTAGTCGGCGATGGCGCTGCGAAACACCACCATCAGCGCGATGAAGGCCAGCAGGCCCTTGTTGGCTGCTGCCAGTTGTTTGAGGGGGAAGCTCATGTTGCCGTCTCGTTGTTTGTTTTCACGAAGACCACCATGCTAAATGAAATCAGCTCCATGCGGGCTGGACGCTGCGCAAGGGCGAGGCCGGCCGGTCCCACGCCATCTCGGCCGCCCCCACGCTGAGCGGGCCTCGCAGGCGCCGGGCCGGGCCCCAGACGGTCATTTCCAGATGCGGATGCACATCGGCCATCGTTTCGGGGGCCAGCGGCGATTGGCCTGAGGCGGCCGGATAATCGGCCAACAGGCGGGCAGTACGGGCCAGCGACAAGCGGTATTGGCTGCCGCCACCGGTCTGGCGCCGGGTGAGCCCGCGCACGGCGGCCGCCGCCATCAGATAACCGGTCGCATGGTCCAGCGCCTGCACCGGCAGCGGTACCGGCTTGTCGCTGCCGGCGGCGCGCATGCCGGCCTCGGCAATGCCGCTGCTCATCTGCACCAGGCTGTCGAAGCCGCGCCGCGACGACCACGGACCGCTCCAGCCGTAGGCATTGAGGGCCACATCGACCAGCCCGGGGTTCAGTTCGCGCCGCCGCTGCGCACCCAGCCCCAGGCGCTCCAGGGCATCGGCACGATACCCGTGCACCATCACGTCGGCCTGCCGCACCAGCGCCTCCAGCACGGCGCGCCCGGCTGGCTGGCGCAGGTCCAGTCCGGCGCAACGCTTGCCGAGCGTCATGTCGGGAACCACGCCGGGCTCCTCCCACGAGGCCGGGTCGATGCGCAGCACATCGGCCCCGAAAGCGGCGAGCAAACGCGTGGCAGTCGGGCCGGCCAGCACCCGCGTCAGATCCAGTACCCGCACCCCGGCCAGTGGCCGCACCGGGTCCACCGGGCGCGGCGCGGCCGCAGCCGCATCGAAGTAACGGCAGGCCACCAGCGGCTCGGCCGCCACGGCCGCGCCTTGCGGATGGCTTGCCCATTGCACCTGGCTGCGCATTTCGGCGGCGCAGCCACCGTGGGCTACCACGGCGCTTTCCAGTTCGCTGGCGCGCCAGCCCGAGACGGCACGACCCACGTCCTCGCGCGTGGCCTGCCCTGCATCCAGGCCCAGCGCTGCCAGGGCTGCAGCACGGTGATGGCTGGCGTTGGTGTGGAGGCGGATCCAGCCATCGGCGGCGCGGTAATCGCCCGCTACCGCATCCCACAAAGGCGGCGGCGCCCAGCCCTCGGGCCGCAGGCTGCTGCTGAACCACATTGCTGCAAGGCGGCGATCGCAGTTCACTTCGGGGAAGGCCCCGCCGGCACCGCTGACCAGCCCGGCCAGCGCGAGTCCGGATGCCGCCACCGATGCCTGGGCCAGGTCGGTGGTGGCAAACACCGACGGCAAACCGCCCTCGCCCGTCAGGCCCACGGCGGCAAGAGCGTCAGGATCGCCGTCGAGGGCGTTCCACATCGTGGCAAGCATGGCTTGCGAGGGGGAAAGGGATGTCATGGCAATCCTCGGAATGAAAGGGCGATGACTGCAGGATACTAGCCTTGAATTAATCGTCAATATTGATTAATTTAATCAACTTGTCTGTCTTTCAGGGCCCCCATGAGCCGCTATCTTTCCTCTTCCGAGGCCGCCACCTTGCTCGGCGTATCCCGCCAGACGCTCTACGCCTACGTCAGCCGCGGCCTGCTGCACGCCCATCCCGGCGGGCAGGCCCGCGACCGCCGCTACCTGGCCACCGAGGTCGAGCGGCTGGCCGCCAGCCGTTTCCGTGGACGCAAGCCGCGCGAGGTGGCGCGGGCAGCACTGGACTGGGGCTTGCCGGTGCTGGAATCGGCGCTCACGCTGATCGAAGACGGCCGGCTCTATTACCGGGGCCATGATGCCGTGACCCTGAGCGCCGAGGCCAGCGTCGAAGAGGTTGCCGCCCTGCTCTGGGATTGCACGGTGGAGGATGCCTTTGGCCCGGTGGCGCCGGCCCGGCCGCCACGGATGGAGAGCTTCCAGTCCGAGTGGAGCGCAGGCCGCGCCGAGCAGACCTTGCTGCCGCTGTTTGCCCTGGCCTGCGCCGAAGACATCGGCGCCCAATGGCACCTGCCGCTGCCGCGCCAGCTGGCCAGCTGCGGCTTGCTGGTACGCCGCCTGGCGGCCTGCCTGCTTGGAACGGCGCCTTCCACCGCGCCCCTGCACCAGCAATGTGCCAGCGCCTGGGGACTGGATGCGGCCGGTGCGCAGCTGATACGCCGTGCCCTGGTGCTGTGCGCCGACCATGAACTCAATGCCTCGGGTTTTACTGCCCGATGCATCGCCTCGACCGGCGCCAACCTGCAGGCGGCCGTCATCGGCGGGCTGGCCGCGCTGTCCGGGCCGCTGCATGGCGGCACCACGGCGCGTGTCGAAGCCCTGCTCGAGACGCTGGATGAACAGGACGATCCCGCCGCCAGCCTGCGCCAGCGGCTGGCGCGCGGCGAAGAGCTGCCCGGCTTTGGCCACCATCTCTATCCACAGGGTGACGTGCGCGCTTCCGCCCTGCTGGCACCGCTGCTGCCGGTCCATCCGCGCTGGCAGCAAACCATCGACGTGGTCCGCGAACTGACCGGCCATCCCCCCTCGGTGGACTTTGCCCTGGCCGCAGTGCGGCGCCATCTGCACCTGCCGCCCGGCAGTGCCTTCGGCCTGTTTGCGCTGGGGCGTTCGCTGGGCTGGATCGCCCATGCGCTGGAACAGGGCCGCAGCGGCAGCCTGATCCGGCCGCGGGCTGCCTATGTCGGTGTACGTCCTGGCTGACAAAATTGTCATGTTGATGTCAGCCTCGCGTTGAGCGGCCGAGCTTACATTAGCGTCGTAAGCAGGGGTCGGCCTCGGGTGCTGAGGGGTGCCGCGTGGCCGGCCAGTCCTTCATCCGCAAGCCATCATCGTGAGCCCTATGGTCGTCCCGTTTCGCCGCGTCGCAGCCAGCGCCCGTCTTCGTCATTTCACTCATCCCCCACAACACTCCCCCTTCCGCGCCAAGAAGGGAATGACGGTACTGGTGCTGGCAGCGCTGCTGGGCGGCTGCGCGGTCGGGCCCGATTACGTGCGCCCGGCCATGGATCTGCCCCAGGCCTACAAGGAACAAGGCCCCTGGAAAGTGGCCGCGCCGCGCCAGGCCGATGACCATCAACGCTGGTGGGAAGCCTATGGCGATCCCATCCTCAACGACCTGATCAATCAGGCCAACGCCGCCAACCAAACCATCCAGCAAGCCGCTGCCCAGTATCGCCAGGCCCAGGCCACAGCCGCCGTGGCGCGCGCCAGCCTGTGGCCGACCGTCGGCGCGCAGGCCGGTGCGGCCCGGGCGCAGACCAATACCAACGGCGTGCAACGCCTGGGCGACAGCTACACCGTGGGCCTGAATGCCTCGTGGGAAGCGGACGTCTGGGGCCGCATCCGGCGCGGTGCCGAGGCCGGCGATGCCAGCGCCCAGGCCAGCGCCGCCAGCCTGGCCGCGGCCCGCCTGGCGATCCAGGCCACGCTGGCGCAGAACTACCTGCAACTGCGCGTGACGGACCTGCAAAAGGATTTGTACCGCCGCACGGTCGAGGCCTATACCCGCTCGCTGCAACTGACCACCCATCAATACGAAGCCGGTACCGCCCTGCGTTCCGACGTCGCCCAGGCGGAGACGCAGCTGCGCTCGGCCCAGGCCCAACTGATCGACCTGGACGCCACCCGCAACCAGCTGGAACACGCCATCGCCATGCTGATCGGCAAGGCACCGGCGGCCTTCAGCCTGGCTCCCCTGCCAGCGGCGGCGGCCACCGACAGCGGCATGGATGCCAATGCCCTGCGCCTGCAGGCCAGCCTGCCGCAGATTCCGGCAGGTTTGCCCTCCGACCTGCTGGAGCGCCGCCCCGACATCGCCAATGCCGAACGCCTGGCCGCTGCCGCCAACGCCAATATCGGCGTGGCCCGTGCGGCTTACTTCCCGACCCTGACCCTGTCGACCACCGGCGGCTACAACAGCGCCTCGTTCGCCGACCTGTTCAACACGCCCAGCCGCGTCTGGTCGCTGGGTGCAGCGCTGGCCGAGACGCTCTTCGATGGCGGCGCGCGCACTGCCCGCAACGACGCCGCGATGGCCGCCTATGACGCTGCCGCTGCGCAATACAAGCAGACCGTCCTGGCCGGCTTGCAGGACGTGGAAGACAACCTCTCCACCCTGCGCGTGCTGGATCAGGAAAGCGCGGCCCAGGCCCAGGCCGTCAGATCGGCGCAGCTGGCCGAACGGCTGGCCATGAGCCAGTACCAGGCCGGCACCGTGACGTATCTGTCGGTTGTCACCACCCAGGCCACCTCCCTGACCAACCAGCGCAGCGCAGTCACCCTGCTGGGCCGCCAGCTGGTCGCCAGCGTGGCGCTGATCAAGGCCACCGGCGGCGGCTGGCAGGTCGGACAGACCGATCCGGCCAGCGTGCAGGCACCGATGGCAGCGCGCTGATGTGCGCGGCCCATCTTCCGAATCCCATGTGCATTTTCCAGGACGAGTTTCAGGCATGACCACCTCACCCAACTCCCCCAAGACTCCCCCGACTCCGCAACGCTCCCCGCTGGCCATCGTCGTGGCGACGGCCCTGATCCTGGCCGCCGGCGTCGGCGGCTGGAGCGCGATGCAACGCGCCGCCGCAGCCGATCAGCCCGCAGCCAAGACAGCACCACCGGTATCGGTCTCGGTGGCCCGCGTGCAGGAGCGCGATCTGCCGCTGTATCTGGCCGGCGTCGGCACGGTCACCGCCAATGCCAGCGTGGTCGTCAAGACCCGCATCGACGGCCAGCTGGACAAGGTCGGCTTCGAGGAAGGCCAGGAGGTCAAGAAGGGACAACTGCTGGCGCAGATCGACCCGCGTGCGCTGCAGGCGCAACTGGCGCAGGCCGAGGCGCAACGGGCCAAGGATGCGGCCACCCTCATGAATGCGCGCCTGGACCTGCAGCGCTACACCACCCTGCGCAGCCAGGATGCGGCCACCCAGCAGCAGCTGGATACGCAGAAGGCGCTGGTGGCGCAGCTGGAGGCAGCGGTCAAGACCGATGAGGCGCAGGTGGCCTATGCCAAGGTGCAACTGAGCTACACCACCATCAATGCGCCACTCTCGGGTCGTGTCGGTGCGCGCCTGGTCGATCCGGGCAATATCGTGCATGCGGCCGATGCCAATGGCCTGGTGGTCATCAACCAGATCGATCCGATCACGCTGGTCTTCACCCTGCCGGAAGAAGCCGTGGTCGGCATCAACCGGGCCCAGCGCAACAGCCAGCAGCCGCTGAAGGTGGTCGCCTATGCGCGCGACTCTCAGGAAGTACTGGCCACCGGCAAGCTGATCCTGCTGGACAACCAGATCAACACCACCAACGGCACTGTGCAGTTGAAGGCACGCTTCGACAATGCCGAACACAAGCTGTGGCCGGGCCAGTACGTCAATGCCCGCCTGCAGATGAACAGCCACAGCAACGCCCTGACCGTGCCCGCTGCCGCCATCCAGCGCAACCAGCAAGGCACTTATGTCTATGCCATCGACCAGGACGACAAGGCCAACATGCAGCCGGTCAAGGTCGACCGCATCCAGGACGGCGTCGCCGTCCTGGCCGCCGACAGCGGCCTGACGGCAGACCAGCGCGTCGTCATCGACGGCCAGTACAAGCTCAAGCCGGGCAGCCGCATCGTGGAAAGCAAGCCGCAGCCGGCCAAGGGCGCTGTTGCTGCTGCGCCTGCCGCCAACGCTGACGCGAAAGGAAGCACCAAGTGAGCGTCTCCGCCGCCTTCATCA
This sequence comes from Herbaspirillum sp. Her4, assembly GCF_057961335.1. Classification (NCBI taxonomy): domain Bacteria; kingdom Pseudomonadati; phylum Pseudomonadota; class Betaproteobacteria; order Burkholderiales; family Oxalobacteraceae; genus Herbaspirillum; species Herbaspirillum sp. Her4. The sequence goes on from NZ_CM176330.1 coordinate 4,061,148, forward strand.
AGCGCCCCATCGGCACCACGCTGCTGGCCATCGCCATCCTGCTGGTGGGCATCGCGGTGTGGCCGCTGTTGCCGGTCGCGCCCTTGCCTCAGGTCGATTTCCCGACCATCCAGGTGACCGCGCAATTGCCGGGAGGCAGTCCCGAGACCATGGCCTCCAACGTGGCACAGCCGCTGGAACGCCAGTTTTCGCTGATCGCGGGTCTCTCGCAGATGACCTCGCAGAGCACCCTGGGCAGCACCCAGATCACCCTGCAGTTCGACCTCAACCGCAACATCGATGCCGCCGCGCTGGACGTGCAGGCCGCCATCAACGCCTCCACCGGCCAGTTGCCGGCCAACCTGCCCAATCCGCCGACCTTCCGCAAGATCAATCCGGCCGATTCGCCCATCATGATCATGTCGGTGCAGTCCGATGCACTGCCGCTGACGGTGGTCAACGACTATGCCGACAACATCCTGGCCCAGCAGATCTCGCAGATCTCAGGCGTGGGCCTGGTGAGCGTGAACGGCCAGCAGAAACCGGCCGTGCGCATCCAGGTCGATCCGGCCAAGATCGCTACGCTGGGCATCAGCCTGGAAGAAATTCGCGGCGTCATCGCCACCACCACGGTGAACCAGCCCAAGGGCACGGTCGATGGCGCGCGCCAGGCCTTCACCGTCTATACCAACGACCAGCTGCTCAAGGCCGAGCAGTGGAACGACATGGTCCTGGCCTGGCGCAATGGCGCGCCGATCCGCGTCAAGGACATCGGCATCGCCATCGACGGCCCGGAGAACAACAAGATCGCCGCCTGGGCCTTCGCCGGTGCGGCCAATACGGCCGATCACACCATCAGCAATGGCCGCTCCATCGTGCTGGCCATCACCAAGCAGCCCGGTGCCAACGTGATCGAGACCGTGGGCCGCATCAAGGCCGCCATGCCACGCCTGCGCGCGGCCATCCCGGCGGCGATCAACGTCAACACCCTGATCGACCGCACCCAGACCATCCGCGCCTCCGTGGAGGATGTGGAATTCACCCTGGTGCTCACCATCGCGCTGGTGGTGATGGTGATTTTCGTGTTCCTGCGCAATGTGGCGGCCACGCTGATCCCGTCGGTCACGGTGCCGCTGGCCATCATGGGCACGGCCGGGGTCATGTACGTGGTCGGCTACAGCCTCGACAACCTCTCACTGATGGCGCTGACCATTGCGGTCGGTTTCGTGGTGGATGACGCCATCGTCATGCTGGAAAACATCTACCGCTACGTCGAGGAAGGCATGTCGCCGCTGGAAGCGGCCCTCAAGGGCGCGGGCGAAATCGGCTTCACCATCATCTCGATCTCGGTGTCGCTGGTGGCGGTATTCATTCCGCTGCTGCTGATGGGTGGCATCGTCGGGCGGCTGTTCCGCGAATTTGCGGTGACGGTCACGCTGACCATTGCGGTCTCGGTCATCATCTCGCTCACGCTCACACCCATGCTGTGCTCGCGCTTCCTCAAGAACGAGCATGGCCGTCAGCACGGCAAGCTATATCAATGGTTCGAACGCTGCTTCGATGCCATGCTCAATGGCTACAAGCGCGGGCTCGACGTGGTGATGAAGCACCAGTTCATCACGCTGATGAGCTTCATCGCCACGGTGGCCCTGACGGTGGTGCTGTTCATCTTCATCCCCAAGGGTTTCTTCCCGCAGCAGGACAATGGCGTCATCGTCGGCTTTGCCGAGTCGGCCCAGGATACGTCTTCGGCGGCCATGCAGGAACGGCTGCTGAAGGTGGCCGAGGTGGTGCGCAAGGATCCGGACGTAATCGGCTTTGCCATGAGCGCCGGTTCCACCACCTTCAATACCGGGCAATTCTTCATCGCACTGAAACCCAAGGATGAAGGCCGCACCACCAATGCCGACGAAGTCATCGCGCGCCTGCGTCCGCAGGTGGCCAAGGTGCAAGGCGTGAACCTGTTCATGCAGGCCAGCCAGGACATCAACGTCGGCGGCCGTCTCTCGCGCACCCAGTACCAGTACACCATCACCGACACCGACCTCGATGAACTGAACGTGTGGGCACCGCGCATGCTGGATCGCTTCCGCCAATTGCCGCAGCTGACCGACGTGGCCTCCGACCAGCAGAACCAGGCAGCAGCAGCGGTCATCACCATCGACCGGGCACGCGCCTCCAGCTTCGGCATTTCGCCTTCGCTCATCGATGCCACCATCTATGACGCCATCGGCCAGCGCCAAGTGGCGCAATACTTCACGCAGATCAACAGCTACCGCGTGATTCTGGAGGTGACGCCACAGTTGCAGAAGGATCCTGCACTCTTCGACAAACTCTACCTGACCTCGCCCCTGACCGGCCAGCAGGTGCCGCTGTCGACCTTCGTGAAGGTCGATACCACCAAGACCTCTTACCTGTCGATCAGCCACCAGAGCCAGTTCCCGGCGGTGACGATTTCCTTCAACCTGGCCAAGGGCGTCTCGCTGGGCGAGGCGGTAGACATCATCCAGAAAACCAAGGACGAGATGGGCGTGCCGCAGACCCTGGTGGGCAACTTCCAGGGAACGGCCAAGGCCTTCGGTGATTCGCTGGCCTCGCAGCCTTATCTCATCGCGGCCGCCCTGATCGCGGTCTACATCGTGCTGGGCCTGCTCTACGAGAGCTACATCCATCCGCTGACCATTCTCTCCACGCTTCCCTCGGCCGGCGTGGGGGCACTGCTGATCCTGATGATCGGCGGTTACGACCTGTCGGTGATCGCCCTGATCGGCATCATCCTGCTGATCGGCATCGTCAAGAAGAACGGCATCATGATGATCGACTTCGCCCTCACCGCCGAGCGCACCCAGGGCCTGAAGCCGGAAGAAGCGATCTACCAGGCCTGCCTGCTGCGCTTCCGTCCCATCATGATGACCACCATGTGCGCCCTGCTCTCGGGCCTGCCGCTCATGCTCGGCCATGGTGCCGGCTCCGAGCTGCGCCGTCCGCTGGGTTATGCCATGGTCGGCGGCCTGGTGCTGTCGCAGGCGCTCACGCTCTTCACCACGCCGGTGGTCTACCTTTACCTGGACCGTGCGCATTACTGGTACGAACGCAAGAAGAAGGCAAGGCAGGAACGCAAGGCCGCGCGCCTGGCACAGGAACATTGACTCCGTAGCTGTTCATCAACAAGGGGAGCCGGGAAGGTAGAATCCGGCATGGGCCGGCGCCGGGGAATGTTCCCGGCGCGGCCAGTGGAGACCGAATGAAGATCCTGATAGTCGAAGACGAGCAAAAGATGTCCGAATACCTCTGCAAGGGCCTCACCGAGCAGGGATGCGCGGTGGATGTGGCCAGCAACGGCATCGACGGGCAGCACCTGGCGATCCAGCATGACTACGACGTCATCGTGCTGGACGTGATGCTGCCGGGCCTGGATGGCTTTGCCGTGCTGCGTTCGCTGCGTACCGTCAAGCAGACGCCGGTCATCATGCTGACCGCGCGCGACAGCGTGGAAGACCGCATCAAGGGCTTGCATGACGGCGCCGATGATTACCTCATCAAGCCGTTCTCCTTCCTGGAACTGCTGGCCCGCCTGCAGGCCCTGACCCGCCGTGGCCGCGTGCAGGAAGCGCCGCAGCTGCGCATCGGCGACCTGCAGATCGACCTGATCTCGCGCAAGGCCTTCCGGGGCGGGCTGCGCATCGACCTCACCGCCAAGGAGTTCGCCCTGCTGGCCGTGATGGCACGCAGACAGGGCGAGATCCTCTCCAAGACCGCCATCGCCGAACTGGTCTGGGACATGAATTTCGACAGCAATACCAACGTGGTGGAAGTCGCCATCAAGCGCCTGCGCGCCAAGATCGACGCGCCCTTCGAACAGAAGCTGCTGCATACCGTGCGCGGCATGGGCTACGTGCTGGAGCCGCGCGCCACCTCCGATGCCGGCGATGAGTGAGACCGCTGCCGCGCCGGCAAAGAAGCGCCGCCTGCCGCTGCGCCAATCCATCACCGCGCGGCTGGTGCTGATGTCGGCGGCGTCGGCCCTGTTGATCTTCGCGGTGGCCGGCGTGGTGCTCTACACCGTCCTGAAGGGGGAACTGCTGCGCCATGAGCGCGATGCCCTCTTCACCACCCTCAATGACATCAGCTACCAGATCGAGCGCGCCGGCAATACCGAGCGCTGGGCCCGCGTACAGTTGAAACTGTCGACGCTCTCGCAGGCCGACCAGCACGTGTTCTTCTGGATCGCCAGCGATGATCCCCGCTACACCTATGGCGACCTGACGCGGCTCGCGCCCTCGGCCATCAATCATGCCGACGGCAAACAGGTCGGCCGCCTGCACCTGCCGGGCCGCGCCTATCCACTGCACATCATGACGCGCACCCTGCCGGCCTTCGAGGATCGTCCTGAAGTGCGCGTGACGGTCGGTGTCGATGGGGCTCCCTACTTCGAGATGCGCCGCACCTTCCTGCTGGCCACCAGCATTTCCTCGCTGCTGGGCATCGTGCTGGCGGTCATCTCCAGCTACTGGATCGCTCGAGCGGGGCTGGCCCCGCTGCGGCGCATGTCGGCGCGCGCGCAAAGCTTTTCGCCACGCAAACTGTCAGCTCGCATGCCGGTGGAAGCCTTGCCGGAAGAATTGTCGGTATTGGCCGATGCCTTCAACGGTGCGCTGGAACGCATCGAGCAGGCCTATACCCAGCTCGAGGCCTTCAATGCGGACGTGGCCCATGAATTGCGCACGCCCCTTGCCAACCTGATCGGCGAGACCCAGGTGGCGCTGGCGCGCGAACGCAGTGCGGGGGAATTCAAGGACGTGCTGCAATCGAACCTGGAAGAGCTGGACCGCATCCGTTCCATCGTCAACGACATGCTGTTCCTGGCGCGCTCCGACCAGGGCGAAGCGGCCACTGCCCGGGTACCGGTGCGGGTCGCCGAAGCGGTGCAGAAGACCGTGGATTTCTTCGAGTTCGTGCTGGATGACACCGGCATGTCCATCACCGTGGCGGGCGATCTGGAGGCCACAGCCACCATGGAAACGGCGCTCTTCAAGCGCGCCCTGACCAACCTGATCCAGAACGCCATCCAGCATTCGCCGCAGGGCGCGCAATTGCGCATCGACATTTCCGGCGGCGAAGAGATGGTGCGCGTGGCCGTGACCAATCCCGGCCCGGCCATCGACGAGCAACACCTGCCACGCCTGTTCGACCGCTTCTACCGCGTCGACAGCGCGCGCCAGGACATCAACGGCAGCCACGGCCACGGCCTGGGGCTGGCCATCGTCAAGGCAGTGGCCCGCATGCATGGCGGGCGCGCTTTTGCCAGCAGCAGTGGCGGGCACAATACCATCGGCTTTACCATCGCGCGCCAGTGAACGCGCCGGTTGCACTCAATGGCGCGATGGCTCAATGGCTCAATAACCGCGCTTGAGATCGACATTGGCAGCGATCTCGCCGGTGTTGCGATAGCGGCGGATATTGGCGGCCACGATGGCTGAAGCGGTACCCGAATCGGTCGGTGCCGAACAATGCGGCAGCACCGTCACTGCAGGATGCGACCAGGGCCACGCCTCCGGCGGCAAGGGCTCGGTGGCGAACACGTCCAGCACCGCGTGACGCAATCTGCCTGCATCCAGCGCCTGGCGCAGCGCCTCATCATCGATGATCGGCCCGCGTGCGAAATTGATGAGCTGTGCCTGAGGAGGTAGTAGTGCCAGCCGCGCTGCATCCAGCAGTCCGCGCGTTTCGGCCGTCAAAGGCAGCAGGCAAACCAGAATGTCAGTCTGAGCCAGTATCTCCGCCAGCCCGTCCATGCCGCTGCAGGTCCGCACGTCCGGCACGTTGCGCGCACTGCGGCTCCAGCCCAGCACCGGGAATCGCGCTTGGCGCAATGCCACGGCTGCCGCTTCACCCAGCGTGCCCAGGCCGAGGATGCCGACGCGGCGCTGCTCCGGCAGCACATAGTCCAGCGGCTGCCATTGCCGCGCCTCTTGCTGGCGCGCGTAATGCGGCATGTCGCGATGCAGGTAGAGCGTCCAGGCCAGCACGGCTTCGGCCATGGTGGCGGCCAGGCGCGGATCGACCAGGCGCGTGATCTGCAAGTCGCTCTGTCCGAGATCGGCCACCAGCCGCTCCACCCCGGCCCAGACGCTATGCACCCACTGCAGTTGCGGCAGCAATTTCAGCTGCGCCGGATCAGGATTGGCGACGATGGCCACGCGGCATTGCGCGCGTTGGTCTTCGTCCAGCTCGCTGAAGGCGATGATCTCTTCCTCCGGCATGGCCGCGCGCAAAGCTTGCAACCACGACGCTACCGCAGCGGGATCACTCTGGCTGACGAAGGGGATGGGCGCGGGCGCACTCATTTCGCGTACACCGTCGCCAGATCGCGGAAGCCCTTGACTTCGATGGGGTTGCCCGAGGGATCGAGGAAGAACATCGTGGCCTGCTCGCCCGGTTCGCCCGCAAAGCGGATCTGCGGGGCCAGCACGAATTGCACCTCCCCGCTGGCGCTGAGGCGATCCGCCAGTTGCTGCCATTCATCCAGTTGCAGGATCACGCCCAGGTGCGGCATCGGCACCAGATGATGGCCGACATGGCCGGTGTTGCTCACGGCAAACGGCTCACCCAGGTGCAGCGAAAGTTGATGGCCGAAGAAATCGATGTCGACCCAGGTTTCGGTGCTGCGCCCTTCGGCGCAACCCAGCAGGTCGCAATAGAAGTGGCGCGACTGGTCGAGGTCGCGCACGTGGTAGGCCAGGTGGAAGATGGATGGCATGGACAGTCCCGGATCGGCAGGCAGGTTGCGAAAGCCGACAAGCATACCGCAACCATCGTGCTTGTATGGAAACAAGCCAAGGATGCTTCCCTACAAGAGGAGCGGGCTACGATTGACATGCGTCAAGCAGCCCGGGATTTGCGCTGGACGCATGGAGGTGCCCGGCCTAATCTGCCTGCATGGCATCCCGCCCCGGATGTCTTCCCCCACGAATTTCCGAGGAGCCACCATGAGCTACAAGTCCATCCTGGTCCACGTCGACCAGTCGCGCCACGCCGCCCAGCGCATCCGCATTGCCGCCGAGCTGGCCCGCGCACAGCAGGCGCACCTGATCGGCAGCGCCGTCAGCGGCATCTCCAGCTTCATCACCATGGAAGGCGCGGCCTACATCGCGGCGCAGATGGATGGTTTCCGCGACCGCGCGCTGGCCGCGCTGGAAAATTTCGACAAGATCGCCAACAGCGTGGGCGTGCCCTCCTGCGAAAAGCGTTTCGTCGATGACGACGCCGAGGGTGGACTGGCCCTGCAGGCGCGCTATGCCGACCTGGTAGTGGTGAGCCAGGCCGACCTGGACGATGCCGATGACAGTTTCCTCACCGACCTGCCCGAGTACGTCATGCTCAATTCACCGCGCCCGGTGCTCATCATCCCCAGCGCCGGTGAATTCAAGCAGGTAGGCAAGAATGCCCTGATCGCCTGGGATGGCAGCATGGAATCGACCCGCGCCATCACGGCCGCCCTGCCCCTGCTGCGCCAGGCCGACAACGTGACGGTGGTGCTGTTCAACTCCGACAAGCGCCTGGGCACCCACGGTGAACAGCCCGGTGCCGACATCGCGCTCTATCTGGCGCGCCATGGCGTGAAGGTGGAAGTGGCACAGGAACAGACCACGCTCGATATCGGCAATGCCCTGCTCTCGCTGGCTGCCGACAAGGGCTCCGACCTGCTGGTCATGGGCGGCTACGGACACACCCGCTTCCGCGAAGTGCTGCTGGGCGGCGTGACGCTGACCATCCTCAAGACCATGACGCTGCCGGTGCTGATGGCACACTGACACCGTCAGCGACACTTGCGCGGATTCAGCGCGCCTCCACCACCGGCCCCTCGCGGGCCGGTGTCTTTTGGGCGGCCAGGCGCTCGCGCTGCTGCAGGCGGGCACGGCGCTTGCGCACCCAGATGATCACCCCGGTGACCGACAGCATCGCTACCAGCACGCCCATCAAGGAAATCAGCACGCGTCCCGTCAGCCCGAGGATGCGGCCGGAATGCAGCGGGAATTGCGCCTGCAGGAAGATATCGCCTGCACTGCCGCGTCCCGGAATCTTGCCGCCTTCATAGGCGCCGCTCATGGCATCGAAATACAGCCAGGCATTGCCGAGGCCCACATCGCCATGGTCATTGCCAGGCTGGAAGAAGCCCACGCCATAGACCCCGAACATTCCCGAGTAGAAGACCCCGCCGACCGGCTCCGTCAGGCCCAGCTTCTCGCCTTGCGCGCGTCCCAGCGCCACCGCTTCCTCGCGTGAAATACGCGGTTCCGGCACCTTCTCGGGCGCAATCGGCTTACGCGTGTCGAAGGGGCCCGCAGTCAGGGTGGAAACGCTTTGCAGAATCGGACGCATGACCTGCCGCTCCAGATTCATCGACACCGACGTCACCGCCAACACCAGCAGCAAGCCCCAGATCCAGACGCCGCCCGAGCGGTGCAGGTCGAAGTTGAGCTTGTGCCCGCCCTCGCGCCAGCGGAAGGCCAGCGACTTGCGCCAGCTGCGCCAGTTGGGGAAGGACAGATAGAGCGCAATGAAGCAATCCAGCGCCCACACGATCCCGATGATGCCCATCAGCCAGATGCCGGTCTCGATCCCGCCCATGTCCGGCAGGTGCATCGTGTAATGCAGTTTGTAGAGGAAAGGCAGCAGGTTTTCACGCGCCAGCGAAATCGCGCCCCACATGCGGCGGCCCTGTATTTCACCGGTCACCGGATCGACCGCGATCTGGTTGTAATCCAGGACCGGCAGCTTGCCGGTAGCCGGATCCAGGCGCGGTTCGACCATCATGCTGATGGTATGGCCGGGCTCGGCTTCGGTGAGCACATAGGTCACGCGCAGCTTGGGCTCGGCCGCTTCCACGCGCTGCGCCAGTTCCAGCCCGGGCATGGGCTGCCCGGCGTCCGGACGGTCGGCGCTGCGGGCATGGAACAGTTGCGGATTGAGCCAGGCATCCAGTTCGTGATCCCAGGAGATCAGCGCACCGGTCACGCCGGCGATGAACAGGAACACGGCCACGGCCAGGCCGAACCAGCGATGGAGGAGGACGAGGAGTGCGCGCATGGGCTGGATTACCTGGCTAATTGGCGGAGTGATTCAGGGACTGCCGGGAGGGCGACCATGACCACATCAGAAATCGACCTTGGCCGACACGCTGAAGGTACGCGGGTCACCCGGCTTGATGTAGTTCTCGTACTGGTATTGCCAGTAACGCTTGTCCAGCAGGTTGTTCACCGAGGCCCGGAAAGTCGTGTCGTGCTGGCCAATGCGCGTGGTGTAGCTGGCACCGAGGTTGAACAGCGTATAGCTGGCCAGCTCGATGTCGTTGGCCGCGCGCGCCATGGTGCTGCCGGTGAACTTGGCATCGGCCGAGAGCTTCAGGCCAGCGACTTGCGGCACCAGATAGGCGACCGATGCGGTCGCCATGTTGCGCGGCGCACCGGCCACGCGATTGCCATTGTAGGTATTGCCCTTGTCGTACTTGGCATCCAGCAGCATGAGGCTGCCGGCCACTTGCCACTGCGCCGTCGGACGATAGGCTGCGCCCAGTTCCAGCCCCTGGTAGTTGGACTGGCCATCCTGCACCAGCGCCCCGTTGAGCGTGTATTCCGAGGCGCGTTCGATACGGAACAGCGCAGCGGTGGCACTCCAGTTCTGCTGATCGGTCTTGGCCCCGACCTCGTACTGCTTGCTCTTGAGCGGCTTCAGCTGGCTGCCGTAGTTGGTGTTGGTCACGCCCGGTACGCCGCCCTGCTCCAGCGATTCCACATAGCTGGTGTAGACGGTGGTATTGCGCTCAGGCTTGAACATCAAGGCTACCGTAGGCGTCAAGGCCGACTTGTCGTAGCGCGAACTGAGGGTGCCGCTGGTGCTGAAATTATCCTGGCGGAACTGGTTGTAGCGGCCACCGGCCAGCAGCGACCAGCGCTCCGAGAAGTTCAGCGTATCGCTGGCGAAGACCGCCTGCTGGGTGATGATGGCGTTGTGATAGGTCTGCAGCTCGGTGCTGCTGTAATACGCATTGGTGTTCTGCGTATAGAGATTGCCGGTACCGATCTGCTTGTACACCGAGCTGATCGAGTAATCATTGACCTGCTTCTGCCACGAGGCCCCCAGCACCAGCTGATGATCGATGCTGCCGGTGCGGGCATTGCCTTCCAGCATGGCCTGCCACTGGTCGAAGGTGTGGCCTTCGCGGCTGTCCGAGCGCCAGTCGGTGTAGTTGCCGGCGGCATCCGAGAGCATCGCGATGTCCTCGTTGCGGAAGCGCTTGGAGGTGCTGTGGCTGTAGCTGAGGTTGGCCTTCCAGTCCGGGTTGATGCGATAGGTCAGCCCGGTCTGGTAGAGCTGGAAGTTGGTATCGAGATGCTGGCCCGGACCGACCAGGGTCTTGTCGGCCCCGCTGACCACCGACGGCAGGCGGCTGCCGGTCAGGCTGCTGGTGACGACCGACGGCGTCTGGTCGGTGGAATTGCTGTTCTGCCAGATGGCCTGGAAATCCCAGGTCAGGTCGCGCGTGAGGCGTCCGTCCAGCGCCAGCGAAGCGGAATTGCGGCGGATGTGGCCTTCATTGAAGGTCTCGCCCTGGTCATGCGTGACATTGAGGCGATAGCCGAACATGTTGTCGTTGCCGAAGCGCCCGCCGAGATCGACGTGCTCGCTCCAGATGCTGTTGCTGGTATAGCCCACCGAGACGCTGCGCACCGGGGTGTCGGTCGGCTTCTTGGTGACGTAGTTGAGCACCCCGCCCGGCGAGCCGAAGCCATACATGAAACCGGCCGAGCCCTTGAGCAGGTCGACGCGCTCGAAGTGATCGTAGGGCAGCGTGATCCCATAGCCGAGGAAGGGCTTGCCATCGATGCGGAAGGAATTCTGCCAGTCCGCCGGCAAGCCGCGAATGGTGATGTACGAAGCCCAGGCGCTGTAGCCACCGCTGTTGTCGCTGACCGAGGCCTCGTTGTAGAACAGATCGCCGAGCTTGTTGACCTGCTTGTCGGCCAGATCCGCAGCCGTGATGCTGGTAACGGAAAAGGGTGTATCCAGCAGCGAACGCGATCCGAGCGCACCGGCGCTGGACTGGCTTTGCAGGTGCTGCGTTCCCTCGCCTGCAGCAGGGGCCGAGACGGTCACGGTCGGCAATTGGCCGGCGCTACTGTCATTGGCGGCAGCGGCCGCGCTGTCGGTGGCGGACTGCGCCAGCACCAGCGCAGGAGCGCCGGCCAACGCCATGCTGATGAACACCGGACGGAGAGCACGGGACATGGCGCTGGGGCGGGCGCGCAGGGACGACTGGAGCAAGGGATTCCTCTTCATATTCATTTTATTTAATACGAACGATAATAGTTCTTATTTATTTTATGGAATATGACAGAAAAAGGAAACCTTCCTTACAAAGTTTCTGAAGTCCCTGCCCTGACTTCTCGAAATGATTCGACGCAGTGCTGCAAAAATTACTGATTGTGATTGATCTCTTGCCGCCTATGCGCCACAGGCTGAGCGATGGCTTTATCTTCCCTGCTTTTCCTCCTGTGAAAGAGAGTGCATATGACCAGGGCCATCATCCGCCTCGACGATCCGACCTCGCATGGCGGCGTTGTCCAGCAAGGATTTGACAATGTGAAGCTGTACGGCAAGCCCATGGCCGGGGTGGGCCATCGCGGCTACTGTCCGAAATGCCGATGTGAATTCATCATCCTGCCAGGTGAAGAAAACTACGAATACCTGGGCCGACGGGTGGCCGTGGAAGGGATGAAAACTTCATGTGGTGCCCTGCTCATCGCGACCCAGCAGTTGGCCAGGATCGCGCCAACCAAAGACGACGAATGATCGCCACGAAAAAATGGCCCGCTCACCGGGATGAGCAGGCCATGTTCTGCGCCCGGCAGCAGGAAGGAACCCGCCCTGCCCCACGCGCTCTCGCCGGGCATCACGCTGCAGACATCACGCCGTCGCGATCTTCTTGAGTATCTCCTGCAGCTGGTCGATATCGTAGGGCTTGGGCAGCGCATGCGAGGCGAAGCCGACATTGCGCGCCACCATCGCGCCATAACCGGAGGCGAAGATCACCGCCATTTCCGGGAAGCGCTCCAGCGCGCTCCTGGCCAGGTCCACGCCGGACATGCCGGGCAGATTGACGTCGGTGAAGAGCACATCGAAACTCTGCTCGCCCAGCGCCTGCTGCGCATCCTCCGCGCTGATCACGCCGCGTGCCTGGTGGCCCAGCGTTTCCAGCAATTCGCACACCAGTTGCTGGGAGTCGATGTTGTCTTCCACCACCAGCAGACGCAGGCCGCTGACGGACCCGGCGACGGGTTCAGTTTCCGGTGCCATCACCACGCTGCCCGCGCTGCCTGCCTGATCGAAATGCGTATCCTGGCCGTCGGGCTGGCGATGGCTGCCGCCTACCGGAAGGACGTGGAGCATGGCATTGGCGTCAGCACTGGCATTAGCCTGGTCGCGCTCGCGCGTCAGCTGTGCCAGTTCCACGCGATGCGCCCGGCCCGACAGCATCTGCCGGATGCGCTGCGCCAGCTGGTTGATGCGATATGGTTTGGACAGCAGTTCCACGCCCGCATCCAGCCGCCCTTCATGGACGATGGCGTCGCGCGGATAGCCGGAGGTGAACAGGATCTCGATCTCCGGCAACAACTGCCGTGCCTGGCGCGCCAGTTCGGTCACCGGCACGCTGCCGGGCATGACCACATCGGTGAACATCAGGTCGACCGGAATGCCGCTCTGCAGGATGGCCAGCGCGCGTTCGCCATTGTCCGCCTTGAGCACACGGTAGCCCAGCGAGGACAGGGTATCGATCACCGTCAGTTGCAGGTTGGGATCGTCTTCCACCACCAGGATGGTTTCGTCGCCGCCGCGCACTTCCATGTCGCGGTTGTCGTCGATCACCACTTCCTGATCGATGCAGCGCGGGAAGTAGATGCGGATCGTGGTGCCCTTGCCCGCTTCGCTGTGCAGGCTGATGTGGCCCTTGCTCTGCTTGACGAAACCGTAGGCCATGGACAGACCCAGACCCGTGCCCTCACCTTCGCGCTTGGTCGTGAAGAAGGGCTCGAAGGCACGCTCGCGCACCTCGGGCGACATGCCGGCCCCGTTGTCGGAGATCTGCAGTTCCACGTAATCGCCCGGCGGCAGGTCGGCCTGCGAGAGGAAGGCGGGATCGCTCAGTTGCACATTGTCGATCTGCAGCGTGAGCCGTCCGCCATTGGGCATCGCATCGCGCGAATTGATGGCGGTGTTGATGATGAGGTTCTCGACCTGATTGGGGTCGAGCATGGTATTCCACAGATCATGCGTGATGACGGTGGAGATTTCGATGTTCTCGCCCACGGCCCGGCGCAGCAGGTCATCCATGTTCAGCACCACGCGTTCCAGATTGATGCTGCGCGGCTGCAGCGGCTGGCGGCGGGCAAAGGCCAGCAACTGCGAGGACAGCTTGGCACCGCGATCGACCGCGCCAATGGCGATGCGCACGCGCTGGCGGCTGCGGTCATCCAGGCGCGGATCGGTCTGCAGCAACTGCAGGTTGCCGCCGATGATCTGCAGCACGTTGTTGAAGTCGTGCGCCACGCCGCCGGTCAGCTGCCCCACGGCTTCCATCTTCTGCATCTGGCGCAGCGCCGCCTCGGCGCGGCTGCGTTCAAGGATCTCCTCGACCACGCGCTGCTCCAGCGTGTCATTGAGTTCGCGCAGGGCGTCTTCGGCGCGACGCCGTTCGGTGATGTCGGTAGAGACCGCGATCATGGCCTGTGGCCTGCCCTCACCGTCGACGATGCGGCTGATGTCGCTGGAGACCCAGAACGCGCTGCCATCAGGACGCAGGTAGCGCTTTTCCAGCGTGAAGGAACTGCCGTCGGCAATGCAACGCTTGAACAGCGTCATGTTCATCGGCACGTCATCAGGATGAGTGACGTCGGCCAGGGTCATCTGCAGCATCTCGGCCTCGGTGCGGCCCAGCATGCGGCACAGCGCCTGGTTCACGCGCAGATAGCGGCCCTCCAGGTCCAGTTCGGAGAAGCACACCGAGGCCTGGTTGAAGATGGCGGTCAGGCGATTCTCGCTCCACGACAGCGCCTGCATGCCGCGCCGCCGTTCGGTCAGATCGATGAAGGTGCACAACGCACCTTGCAGCTCACCATCCTGCCAGACCGGATGGGCCTGGTATTGCACCGGGAAACTGCTGCCATCAACGCGCAGGAAATCTTCGCTCTCCACGTGCGTGGTCACGCCGTCACGGGCGGCCTTGAGCACGGCACATTCGCCGCGCGCGCCGCTGCCATCGTCGGCTGAGGTCAGGATCACCTGGTGGATCGAGCGGCCCAGCACATCCTTCTCGCCGGCATAGCCGAGCAATTTCAGGAAGGCCGCATTGCACAGCGTGACGATGCCCTCGCGGTCGATCGAGAAGAAGCCCTGGTGGGTGGAATCCAGCAGTTGGCGCACGAAGGCATTGTTGGCCCGCACGCTGGCTTCGGAAGCGGCTAGTGCCTGCTCCATCAGCTTGCGCGAGGTGACGTCGAACACCACCCCTACATAACGCGAACCGGCACGCGGATCGTCTTGCACCACCTCGCCTTTGCGCGCCAGCCAGCGCTGTTCGCCGTCGGGGCGGGTGATGTGGTATTCGGTATATTCCAGCGGATTGCGCGGACCGCCTTCCTTGATGCGCGAGGTGCCCAGGTTCGGGTGGAATTCTTCATCGATCATGTCCACCAGTTGCTGCGAGGTGACCTCACCTTCGGCCGGCAGACCCCACAAGCGGCGGAATCGATCCGAGACCGCCAGCTTGCCGGAGACCGGGAACCATTCAAAGATGCCGATCCCGCCCGCGCGGTCGACGATGCGCAGGCGCTCTTCGGCCACGAAGCGTTCGGTGACGTCATTGCCCTCGATGAAGATCCCGGCCACCTGGCCATCGGCGCCCTTGATGGGCTGGAACACGAAATCCAGCACGGCCCCCTCGAAACCGGTCTCATGCGCGCGCCGCAGGAACAGGCGCGCACCGCGTTCGGTATAGGTCTGCCCGGTCTGGTAGACGCGGTCCAGCAATTCGTAGAGGTTTTCGTCCAGCAGCTCGGGCAGCGCTTCCCGCGCCGGCAGGCCCAACACCGGCCGGTCACCGAAGAGCTTGAAGTAGGCCCCATTGACGCGTTCGAATACGTGCTGCGGACCGCGCACCACGGCCTTGAAACTGGGCGACTGCTCCATCAGGTCGCGCAGCATGTCGGTGTGCGCCAGCGCGGCATCCAGACCGGTAGAGCGCACCAGCGTGCAGAGCACGCCGGCCACTTGCGCGGGCTGATCATCGGCCGCGTCTTCCCACACCGGCACGCAAGTCAGGTCCCATTGATCGGGTGTGCCCGCTGCTGCCGCGGTATCGGCAAACAGCGATACCCGGCCCAGTTGCTGTTGCTGGCCCTTGAAGGCCGCACCGATCGCCGCTTCGCAGAGGCGCGCGGCACCCCGCCACAGCGCGGACTCGCTCAGGCGCGCACCGAAGGCCGCCGGATGGGCCGTACCGATACAGGCCGCGAAGGCATCGTTGTAAAGCATCTGGCGTGCTGTGCCCCAGACCAGCAGACTCGGCAGGGGTGAATGCAGTGCGATGTTGAGAGAGGTGCGCAGGGTCGGCGACCATTGCGCCGGCGCACCCAGGGGACTTGTGGTCCAGTCGGTTGCCGTGACGATCTGCGCGGCCAGGCCTGTGCCGCGCAACCAAGAAATGTCTGCCATGTCGTGAAACTTACCTTTAAGCCTAGCTTTGAGCACCGAGGTCGGTCTCGCGAGAGACGAGGCTTGCGCCGTCATGCTCCCGCGGGTCCCTTCATTGTTGTTCGCATCCGCTTGGAGCAGGCCCGTGAAGACGGGCGCAAGCACCCGGCGCGCCTGCTGCGTGCCGCCGATGATTATACGGGAAGCCGGTGCCGCTTCCGGGGCCGCTCTCAGCCCACGGAAAAACATCCACCGGCCGCAACGGCGCATGGCACAGGCATCTGCGCAGTCTTCCTGTTTTCCTACATGAAATTGCGCCGCGCACCTACGCGCAACCCTCCCGCAGGACGGCGCGCGAAGGGAATATTCAACTGATGCAATTGGCGCAAGGCGCGCTCAGCTGTCGGGCTGGCTTTTCTTTTTCAACGCCCGCTCCTCACGCAGCAGGCGGTTGAGTTCGGCCAGTTCCTGTACCGCTTCCTGGGTCAGGATCACGGGCTCGTTGGGCCGGTAGGCACGGCCGCCGAGACGGCCGTTCATGCCGATGTAAGCCCGCGCACAGCGCCGCCGGTAGGCGAGGATATCTTCCTCGCCGTGCAGTGGCTGTCCGGCGGTGTCCTGCGCCGGTTCGGGGTAAGCCGGCATCGCCAGTGGTTCGGGCTCGGCATCCGCCGCGGCGTGGCCCTGCGAGGCGATATGGTTGCGGTAGGCCGTCCAGTCGCCTTGGGCAATGGCGATCAGCGGATCATAAGGATGGGTGGAATCAGACTTGTCCATGAGGCTACCCTGCTCAAAGATCCGGCGCTGACCACTTGCGCCGGGCTGGTTGCAACGTCAGCTTGTCCTGTGCGGCATCGCGAAGGACCTGCGCATGCAGGCGCTCGCGCTGCCACTGATCGACCAATCGTGTCGTCTGGCCGACACTGCGATCGATTTTTTCCCTGTGTTTCATCGACAGCATGGGGTGTTCGCTCCCTGATGGTTCACCGGCTGCCCTGCTGCCTCCCGCTTCCGATGACAATTCATTTTAGCCGCGTCCGCCCAAACTGGAAGAGGCTGATGCAGCCGTTGTCCACGAATTGTCACTGCAAAAGTGCTCACAGCGCAGGACCGGAATTTTCTTTTCCCATGTGGCATCAATCGGATCCGATCATCCTGCAGGAAGACCGACCTTGCCGCGTTGTTTCTGCGAGTTTTGAGGATCTTAGAACCTCGCACGGATGAGTCCTATCGGACTGCGCCCGATTGATTTGTAGGACAAAGTGGAAGAACCCCCTTGACGGCGATACTGCCCGGATCGACACTTGTCGCGCGGTGGAATTAAATGTTGTTCAGCCTGCACGCAACTTTGCGATGACGCCTATAATTGGGATTTCCCGAAGCCAAGAATGCGCATCATTTGCCATCGCAGCCACTGGTCATGAGCCAGCATCTGCCGGACGTGAGACCGGGGTCTCCCGGATGCCCTTGCTTTCGCCCCCCCACCTTGCCGACGCGCGCGCATCGGCAGTTCGACGTCCTGCAGTGCAGGCATCGAGAAAGTAGTGAATGAGCAATCCGTATCACGCAAGCCGCCGGCGACCGGTCGACCTGAGCAATTGTGATCAGGAGCCGATCCACATCCCCGGATCCATCCAGAATCATGGTGCCCTCCTGTGCTTTACGCCCGAGGGCAAGCTTGCCACGCGCAGCGCCAATGCCGCTGCCTTGCTGGGCGACTTGCCGGAGGTGGGACAGCCCCTGGAGGAGGCCCATCTCAACGCTGCGGCCCGCGCCGTGATCCAGGCGGCACTGGAAGACCGCCATGGCTACGTCGACTCGCGCATGATCACGCTGGCCTCCGGTGCCTTCGACCTGGTCACGCACAAATCCGAAGGCGTGCTCATCGCCGAATTTGAACAGCGTCCCGCCGATGCCCTGTCGCTGGAGTCGTTCGCCCTGGCCGCGCATCAGGCCATCCAGCGCATCCAGCGCCAGCCCGGCGTGGAAGACCTGCTGACGCTGGCGGTCGACGAGATCGCCCGCATCACCGGCTTCGACCGCGTGATGGCCTATCGCTTCCTGCATGACGACAGCGGCGAAGTGATCGCCGAGCACAAGCGCGAGGACCTCGAACCTTTCCTCGGCCAGCGTTATCCGGCCAGCGACATCCCGGCGCAGGCACGCCGCCTGTACGTCATCAATCCGATCCGCCTGATCGCCGATGTGACAGCCTCCACCGTGGCGCTGGAACCGGATCACAATCCGCTCACCGGCCGTCCGCTGGACCTCAGCCACAGCATGCTGCGCAGCGTCTCGCCGGTGCACATCGAATACCTCAGCAACATGGGCGTGGGTGCCTCCATGAGCCTGTCGATCGTGATCGGCGAACGCCTGTGGGGCCTGATCGCCTGCCATCACATGAGCGCGCACCTGGTGCCGCATGCGGTGCGCATGTCATGCCAGCTGCTCTCGCAATTCGTGAGTGCCCTGGTGGAACGCAATCTCAACGGCGAGCGCGCCCGTGCGCTGGAGTACAGCGCCGACCTGCGCCGCAAGATCGTGGCCCAGGTCACCGACCGGGAAGACATCGTGCTGGCCCTGGCGGCTGACCATGAGGGCTTCCTGCGTCTGATGAATGCGCACGGTGGCGCCATCTCCATGGAGCGCAAGACCCAGGTCTTCGGCAAGGCTCCCTCGCGCGAAGGCGTCAACGCGCTCATCAACTGGCTCAACGAAAACGAGCCGGGCGACTTCTTCTCCACCAGTGCGCTGGGGGCCGATGTGCCGGCACTCAAGGCGGCGCTGGGCGATATCTGCGGCGTGCTGGCCGTGCGTTTCTATCGCGAACAGGATGGCTACGCCTTCTGGTTCCGCACCGAGCAGGTGGAAGACGTCCGCTGGGGCGGCAATCCGGAAAAGAAATACAGCATCGGTCCGCTCGGTCCGCGTCTGACTCCGCGCGGCTCCTTCGCGGTCTGGAAGGAAACGGTACGCGGCAAGAGCCTGCCGTGGGCCAAGACCGAAACCGAAATCGCCAACCAGTTGCGAATGGACTTCCAGGAAGTGGCGCTGTCCAACGAAAACATGGTCAAGCGCGCCCGCGAAACCCTGCTGGCGACGCTGGGCCATGACCTGCGCGATCCGCTGCAGGCCATCATGATGGCCGCGCGCATGATCGAGGTGCGCGAGCATTCGCCATCCAGCTCCAACCTGAGCAAGCGCATCTCGTCCTCGTCAAGCCGCATGCATCGCCTGATCTCCCAGGTGCTCGACATCAGCCGCCTGCAAAGCGGCATGGGGCTGGACATCCAGCGCCGTCCGGTGGATGTGCGCAAGATGGTCACCGAGATCGTCAACGAAGCGCGCATGGCCTACCCCGACAACGAGATCATCCTCGAAGCGGAAGACTGCGGCGAAATCGAACTCGATGGCGACCGCATCAGCCAGGTGGTCTCCAACCTGCTGTCGAACACCCGCCATCATGGCGAGATCGGTACGCCCTCGACCCTGATCGTGTTCCGCCGCGACGACGTACTGACGCTCTCGGTCTCCAACCACGGTCCGGCCATCCCGATGGCGGTGCGCGAGCACATGTTCAAGCCCTACAAGAAGGAATCCATGGGCAATCAGCGCAATGCGCGCGGACTGGGACTGGGCCTGTACATCGTCAGCGAGATCGTCAACGGCCACGGCGGCAAGATCGACCTCAACTGCGATCACCACATCATCACCTTCACCGTCACCTTGCCCATCCTGCCGGCCTGAACCGGCTGGATGGCGCATCAAGGCCAGTCCCGCTCCTGCTCCGGCAGTGCGCCGGAGAGGACGCGGTGCCGGGCAAGCAGGTCTTCCACCCACTGCGACTGCGCCCGCGCATGGCGCTCGATCACCTGCAAGCCCTTGTGCAGGTTGGCGGCATCCGTCCCGCCTTGCAGCAGGTAATCGGTCCAGCCGAGGATGGCATTGAGCGGCGGGCGCAGTTCCTGTGACAGCGTCCGCAGGAAGGCATCGCGTGCGCTGCGCAGGCGCTCGATCTCGGCCTGCGCCGCCTGCACCTCAGCCAGCAGCGCGTCGCGCTCGGCCTGCAGCTGGCGCAGCCGCTCATCATTCTGCCCGGCATCACCGGCCTGCCGCTGCTGCGCCAGCACGCGCTGCACGCATTGCGGCAAGTGGTCGAGGTAATCGCTGGTCTTGGGCAGTACATCGGCTACGCCAGCCCGCAAGGCTTCGATGATGCGCATTTCATCCGACATGCCCGAGACCATGATGGCCGGGATCCCCATGCCCGCAGCCCGCAGGCTGCGGAAGAAATCCAGACCACTGTCCAGCGCCTGCAGGTTGTAGTCCACGATCAGCAGGTCGGGCCGATCCTGTTGCACGGCCGCCTGGGCGGACTCGGCATCGGCCACGGCGGTGACACGGTATCCCTGCTTCCTGAGCACACGGCCGGCCAGAGCCAGCAGGCCTTCGTCATCCTCCAGTACCAGCACATGGACGGTCGCACCGCTCATCGGGAATCGCTCTCCCGCACCGGCGCGCCCGGCGGCGGCAGCTTGACCACCTGCAGGAAGAAGCCCAGCCGCCGCACCGCTTCGATGAAGTCGTCGTATTCCACCGGCTTGGTGATGTAGACATTGCAGCCCACTTCATAGCAATGGGCGATCTCGCGCGGATCGTCGGTCGTGGTCAGCATGATCACCGGAACGGCTGCCGTGGCCGCGTCCTGCTTCATTCGCCGCAGCACCTCTACGCCATTCACGCGTGGCATGTTAACGTCCAGCAGCACCACCACCTGCTGCAGGTCGGTCCGCCCCAGCTCGCCCCCGAAAAAATGGTCCAGCGCTTCCTGCCCGTCGCGCAGGCGCTGGAAGCCGTTGACCAGCCCGGCGCGCCGCAGGTTCTTCTCGACCAGCACGGCATGGCCGTCGTCGTCTTCGACCAGGATGATGTTGACGCTCTGCTCTGTGGCCATCTCGTTCCCCCTTGTCCGTTGTTGATCCCTGTTTTGTCCGATACGGTTCGAATGCCTTCAGAACACCGGCGGGCGGGCCGGCAGGGCGACGTAGAAACAGCTGCCCTGCCCTTCGACCGATTCCACCCAGATGCGCCCGCCGTGCCGCTCCACCACCCGCTTGACCAGCGCCAGGCCGATGCCTTCGCCCTTGGCGGCGTTGCCGTGCAGGCGCTGGAAAGCGATGAACATCTTGTCCATGTAGGCGGCGGGAATGCCGAGCCCGTTGTCGCGCACGAAATAGGTCACCAGACTGGGTGCCGCCACCACGCTGTCGGCCTGCGGCACGTGACCGATGGTGATGTGGCCCGGACGGCCCGGATCAAGATAGTTGACGGCATTGCCCACCAGGTTGCCGAGCACCTGCTCTACCGAGGTCGGATCGCCATAGGCCGGCGGCAGGTCCGCTTCGATCTCGACCCGGGCGGATTTGGCGCGGATGCTGCCGCTCATGGCGGCGACGATGCGGGTAACGATGGCATGCATGTCCAGCATCACCGGCTGGTATTCAACACGGCCCGCACGGGACAGTCGCAACATGGCGTCAATAATCCCGGCCGAGCGTGTCACGGCATTCTGGATGAAGCGCAGCGACGTATGGATGTCCTCTTCGACAAGCGTGCGCAGGCGTTGCCGGTCCGGTTCGGGCAGGGCCAGGCGATCCACCTCGTCCAGCAGATCCCGGGTGGCATGGGTGATCTCCTTGCTGAAGCCCTGCAGGTTCACCAGCGGCGAGCGCAGGTCATGCGAGACGCTGTAGATGAACATCTCATTGTCCTGGGTCTGCTGGCGCAGGTCGGTGTTGACGTCGGCCAGTTCGCGCGCGCGCTGCTCCAGTTCCTCGCGGTAACCCTGGCCCTGGCGCGCGGCTTCGGCCAGGCGCTCGCTGCTGCGATGCAGGGCATCGTCGAGCAGGGATATCTCATCATGGCCACCTACCCGCGCCGCCAGCGGCTGGCCATCGGCCAGGCGGCGGGCATTGCCGGTGAGCACGCCGATGCGGGTGCTGATATTGCGCGTAAACGCCAGCGAGGCCAGTGCGGCCGTCACGATGGAAACCAGCACCGCCAAGATCAGCAGCCAGGTCTGCGAGCGGCGTGCCGCCTGCAGGCGCTCGCTGCGTTCGGCACCCAGACGCCGCTCTTCGGCCACGAAGTTGTCGAGCAGATTGAGGAAGGTGGAGAGCCGGTGTGCGCCCTGTTCGTCGCGCAACTGGCGCATCAGGTCGTCGCGCTGGCCGCGCATGAGGCGCTCGCGGGCACCGTCGTCCCAGCTGCGGTAACTGGCAATGGACTCATGCACCGTGCGTACCGCCGCGCTTTGCGACGCGTTGTCGGCAACCAGACGCGCAAGCTCGCCGGTCTTGACCTCGATGTCGGCCCACAGGTCGCCCCGGCTCAGGGTGTCAGGCAGGTCCAACAGAACCGCATTGCGCACGCGCACTGCCTCCAGCAGCATCGGCTCCCGCAGTTCGGCGGCCTTGTTCATCACCTGCAGGGAATGCGAGGCCCAGCCCTCGGCATCCCCGGCATCGGCCTGGACCTTGAACAGCGCTCCCAGCAGCAGCACTTCAAACAGGCTTGGGATGGCAACGATCAGCAAGCCCTTGGTCAGCAATCTCATGTGCATTCGCCCGCTTCATGATCATTCTTACGGTGCAAAGCCACCGGTCCAGCGCTGCCACCACTCGCTGCCCGGCGAATGCCAGGCTGCATCGGACGGCATCGGGCTTGACCTGCAGTGCGCCCCCTTCGGCGTTTCCTTGTTGTTCTGTCCTGCGCACGTCCCGGTTTGCTTGCGGACCATGGGTCACGTTGATCCGGCCCCGCAGGCGTGCGTTTCTGGTAATCAATTGTTACGCACGATTATAAACTCACAATATGCCCGCACGTGTGCGCGATGGCAAGCGTCAATGCAAAAGCCCGGCAGGACACTGCCGGGCTCGGATGAAACTAGGCTATTCGGCGCCTGGGGCGTGGAGCCCTGCGCCCCTACGCATTGACGGGCTGCGGCTGGGAAAGCGGATCAAAGTCGGTCCAGTCGCCCGCGCGGATGTTGCCCTCGGCGCGTTCCAGATCGCTGCCGTCCACGCCTTGCAGCAGGCGGATGACCTGCAGGCATTGTGGTTCGTCCTCCACGGCGACTGCTACCAGCATCCCTGCCAGACGCCGCGGCGGCGTGACCTCATCGGTCGCGGCCAGGCTGCCGACCAAGCCACCGAGATGGCCGCCGACCAGACCGCCCAAGGCGGGGCCGAGCGGGCCCGTCACTGGGGCGGTGGCCAGACCGGCAGCCGCTCCCGCACCGGCGCCCGCTGCAACACCGACGGCGGCACCGCGGTCGGTATCTTCGGCACCGGGTGATTTGTCGCGATCGCCGCCGACCGCAAAGCGGTCATGCTGGCCCGCCGGGTTGACGAAAAAACTGCTGATCCGGTCTCGTGCAAAGCCGGCCTCTTCCAGCACCGAGACCGCATGCGTGGCGTCTTCCTGCAAATCGAAACGGGCGGCGATGATGGTGCTCATGGTCTCTCCTGCGCAAGGGCGGGCAGCGCGGCTCAATCGTTCTGATCGGACCAGGCGCTGCGATAACGGCGAATCAGGGCGTTGGTGGAACTGTCATGGTGCAGCGGTTCAGCAGGATCGAGCAACTGGCGCGCGGTACGTTTGGCCAGCTGCTTGCCCAGCTCGACGCCCCACTGATCGAAGGAATCGATGTTCCAGATCACGCCCTGAGTAAAGACGCTGTGCTCGTACAAGGCCACCAGCGTGCCCAGGCTGTGGGGCGTGAGCCGCTCCACCAGCATGCTGTTGCTGGGACGGTTGCCAGAGAAGACGCGATGCGGCGTCAAGGATTCCGGCGTGCCCTCTTCCCGCACCCGCTGCGCATTCTTGCCGAAGGCCAGTGCCTCAGCCTGGGCAAACATGTTGGCCATCAGCAGCGCATGGTGGTCGCCAAGCGCTTCCACCGGCTGGCAGAAGCCGATGAAATCACAGGGAATCATCTGCGTGCCCTGGTGCAGCAACTGGTAGAAGGAATGTTGGCCATTGATGCCATTGTCACCCCAGTAAACCGGCGAGGTCTGGTAGTCCACGGCATCGCCCTGCAAATTCACCTGCTTGCCGTTGCTCTCCATGGTCAGCTGCTGCAGGTAGGCCGGCAGGCGCTTCAGGTATTGGCTGTAAGGCAACACCGCCTGACTCGTGGCACCGAAGAAATTGGTGTACCAGACGGTCAGCATGCCAAGGATGGCCGGCACGTTGGCTTCCAGCGGGGCGGTACGGAAATGTTCATCCATGGCATGGAAGCCGGCCAGCATCTCGCGGAAATGTTCAGGCCCGATGGCGATCATGGTGGACAGGCCGATGGCACTGGTCATCGAATAGCGGCCGCCGACCCAATCCCAGAAACCGAACATGTTCTGCGGATCGATACCGAAGCGGCTGGCCTCCTCGATGTTGGTCGTCACCGCGACGAAATGACGGGCCACCGCCGCTTCCTCGCCCAACTGCCGCACCAGCCAGTCGCGCGCCGCGCGCGCATTGGTGGTGGTTTCGAGCGTGGTGAAGGTTTTGGAACAAACGATGAAGAGCGTCTCCTCGGCAGGCAGGTGGCGCACCGTTTCCAGCAGCGCGGCACCGTCCACGTCCGAGAGGAAGTGAAGAGACAGGTCCGGTTGCGCATAGGGTCGCAATGCCTCGTACGCCATCATCGGGCCTAAGTCGGAGCCGCCAATGCCGATGTTGACGACATGGCGAATGCGACGGCCGGTGTGGCCTGTCCATGCACCGCTGCGGACCTGTTCGGCGAAGGCCTCCATGCGGGAAAGCACCTCTTGCACCGATGCGATCACGTCCTCGCCTTCGACCACCAGGCGTGCGTCGGCAGGCGTGCGCAGGGCCGTGTGCAAGACCGAGCGCTGCTCGGTGGCATTGATGCGGTCACCGCGGAACATGGCCTCGATGCGATCCTGCAGGTCGCACTGGCGCGCCAGGTTCATCAGGAGGGTCATGGTCTCGGTGGTGACCAGGTTTTTGGAATAGTCGAGATAGATGCCGGCGGCTTCGGCCACCAGTTTTTCACCGCGTTTGTCATCGGCGGCGAAGAGACGCTCCAGCCGGAAATGGCGGGCGCTGTATTGATGGTGTTCCTGCAGGGCGATCCAGGCGCTCTTCTCGGTCAGCGACTGGCGCTGGCCATAGGTGAACAGCGGCAGCTGCAGATCGGCGGCGGGCAACTTGGTCATGCGCAAACTCCTTGTACAACATGGCGGGGCCGGCGGAGATGCCGGTATCGCGTCATGGTAGTGGCCGGAGACGAATGCACGACATCGGACGGCGGAACATTTCCATGTAGGAAAAGAGGAAGTCATGCGTGACGACGCACACAAGCGCAGCGCCATCCGTGAAACTCAGAGCCCCCGAACAATCGGTTGTTCGGGGGCTCTTCACGCTACGGCTCAATTCACACGCAACGCCAGCAATTCCACCGGCAGGCTGCCCAGAATGTCAGCCACCACAATGCTGCCGCCCCGTTCGCCATCAGGCATGGCGCACTCCTCCAGCTCACCCTGGCCACTGGTGAGCACGCTGCGCCAACGGCGCATGCCGCCGCCAGCATGCGACAGGACCTGCGGAATGGCGATGCGCGTATCGCCCCACGACTCGGCGGAGACCAGCGGCAAGGCCTCTTCGCGGCGTCCCTCGAAGGACAGCAGATGACCGGCCAGGCGCGTGCAGATCACCAATGTTGCCTCAAGCGCGTGCTCGCCCCCTTCCTGCACCGGCAATAGCCGGGCAAAGGCAATCACGTGCCGCGCCAGCTTGCCGTGGGTAGTCAACGGAACATAAGCACCCTGCGCAAACAGGAGCGCATGATCGCGCCGGTACTGCAGCACAGCGTGAATCAATTGCTGCTTGGCGCTGCCGCTCTGCCAGTCGCGCAGCGACACCGGCCGGCTGACGGCGTCGGCCAGACGCCGTTCACGCAAGGCGAAATCCACCGGACGACGATTGTCGGGATCGACCATGCTCAAATCCCAAAGCTCGCTGCCCTGGTAGAAATCCGGTACGCCCGGCGAGGTCAGCTTGAGCATCGTCTGCGACAGGCTGTTGACCGTGCCCAACGGTGCCAGCCGGCGCACGAAATCTTCCAGCTCGGTGAGGAAAGGATGATGGCGCGGATCGAGTCCCGGATCACACAGCAGCGCGCGCGTAAAGCGCTCGCAGGCCGCCTCGTAGTCAGTCTGCGGCACCACCCAGTCGCTGCGGCGCTTGGCTTCGCGCAAGGCCTTGCGTTGCCAGGCGATCACGCGCTCGGCCAGTTCGCCCAGTGCACTGAGGTCATCGTCACCGGCACGCATGCCGTCGGGCCAGGCACCGACCAATGTCTGGTACAGCATGCATTCATCGACTGCATCGATGCCGCCCTGCTGGCCCGCCGTCGCCGCCACGATGGGCGCGTTCAATTGGTGCCAGTGACGCAGCACCGTGGACCATTCCTCGGCAATTTCGGAGAGCGCGGCCAGCCGCATGCGGGCATCCTCCCCGCGCTTGTGATCGTGGGTGCCGGTGGCCAGCAGGCTGCCCGGCGTCTGCTCGGCGCGTCTGGCCGCGAGCCGGTGGAAGTGCGACACCGACAGTGACAGATGGGCCGGCTCGGCACCGACTTCATTGCGCGAGAGCAGTCGGCCAAAGCGATAGAAGGCCGTGTCCTCCATCGACTTGGCCGTCAGCGGTGGCGTCAGTTGCTGGAATCGCGCCATGGCACGCAGCTGCAGGGCGCGGCGATGCGCATCGCGGCTATCCAGCAACAGGTCCCCGCCCAGCCAGCCTTCCACCACATGCAGCGTGGCATGGTCGGCCGCATGCAGCGTGGACTCGGCCTTCTGCACGGTAGCGGCCAGCAGCTCGCGCTCCCCGGCCGGCATGCCCTGCTCGTTGGCGTAGGTACGGTAGACCGGGAAATGCACCAGCAGCTCGGCCACTGCACGGCGGATGGACATGAGCGTCAGGTCGCGCGTCTGCGTGGCGCTGCGCGCCAGCTGGTGCAGGCACAGCGTCAGGGCATTGAATTCCGCAGCAAAATTGCGCACCAGGAAGCTGCGCCGCGCCTCCTGCACGATGGTAGGGAAATGGCACAACTCGCCCGGACCGTGGCTCTGCAGCTGATCGGCCGTCACCGGCAATTCGCCGACGATGTCGCGCCAGAGTTCGTCCAGCACAGGCTCGCCTTCGCCATCGTGCAGCACCGCTGCGCATTGGTCCATGAACTCGTAACCGGTGGTGCCGTCGAGTTGCCAACCGGGTGGCAGGCTTTCGTCGCCGGCCAGAATCTTCTCGGCGATCAGATAGGGTTCGTGACCGGCGCGCAGCGATCGCAGGCGCTCACGCAGACGCAGGCAATAGGTAGCAGGATCGGTCAGGCCATCGATATGGTCCAGCCGCAAGCCATCGATGATGCCCTCGGCATAAAGCCGGAAGATCTCTGCATGCATGGCCTCGAAGACGTCTTCGCGCTCCACGCGCATGCCCACCAGTTCGCTCACTTCGAAGAAGCGCCGCCAGTTGATCTCATCGGCGGCATTGCGCCAGTACGCCAGACGATAGTGCTGACGCTCCAGCAATTGATGCATGGCACTGAGGCCATGCGGCTGGCTGGCCGAGAACGCAGCGAGCGCGGCATCGATGTCGGCCAACGCCTCGGAATCGGCGGCCAGGGCGCGCAATTGCGCGCGGGCGGAATCGGCGCGGCCATCCTTGCCCTCCTGCGCGGGATCGATGGCGGCAAAGGCAGCGATCACATCCTTGAGTCGCGCACTGCCTGCCGTCTCCAGTACGGCGGCGTAATCCGTGGGCGTCAGCGGGAACACATTGTCGTGATGCGCAATCTGCAGCTCGCCGTGGTCGGCGTCAAAGCGCAACACCAGCTCGCCCGCCTCCAGCGCTTCCGCGTAGGGTTGTCCCAGGAAAGGCAGCAGGACCTTGCCGCTCAGGGCCGGATCGGGGCTGTCCCAATGGATGTCGAACCATTCGGCGTGGCGGCTGTGGCGGCCCCAGCGCAGCACGTCCTGCCACCACGCATTGTGATGGCCCACGGCCATGTGGTTGGGCACGATGTCGACCACGATGCCCATGCCCTGTGCGTGCAAGCGCTGGTGCAACTGGCGCAGTCCGGCTTCGCCCCCCAGTTCGGGATTGATGCGGGTGGCATCCACCACATCATAGCCATGGGTGGAACCCGGGCGCGCCACCAGGATGGGTGAAAGATAGAAGTGGCTGATGCCCAGGCGGTGGTAGTAGTCCACCGTCGCGGCCGCCTGCTCGAAACGGAAATCACGGTGCAGCTGCAGCCGCGCGGTGGCGCGCGGGATGCTGCTGTGCGCCGCAGGGTCTGGCGATACGGAAGGGGCTGGCATCAAATCTCCTTGGCGGTGCCGCCGCGCACGCGGCGCAGGCGCTCCAGCCTGGCCTTGGCGGCGTAGGCGGAAAACAGTTGCGGCGTGTCTTCCGGCAAGCGGCGACGCCAGTTGGGGTGGGGCTCGGTCATGCCGGGCAGATTGGGTTGCTGAGTCAGGCCGAGGATGTCTTCCACCGGCACCACGGCCAGCGAGGCAGGCGTGGCGGCGACGTAATCCAGTGCGGCATCGACCACCATGGCACAGTCGTCCAGCGCAACGGGCAAGGCGGACTCTTCGTCGCCTTCATTGAGGGCCGGCGCAGCTTCGGGCAGCGGGCCGCTCGCGCAGCCCTGCTGCACCAGTCCTTGCCAGAGCTGGCTGCGCTCTTCGCGGCGCTGCTCACGGGCGGCCGGCAAGCCGTCCTCCAGTTGGCCGAGACGCTCGCGCCAGGCCAGGTCGGCACCGGACCACCAACCGGCCACCGTCGGCAGGTCGTGGGTGGTCGTCACGGCAATGGCCTGACGCGACCAGTCCGAGGGCGGCAGGAAACCCGTCTTCTCACGCTGGAACCAGAGCACGCGAATACCGGAGACACCCGCCTCATCCAGCACGGTATCGAAGCCGGGCGGCACGGTGCCCAGGTCCTCGCCGATGACGATGGTCCGATAGCGCCAGGACTCCAACGCAATCAGGCGCAGCATGTCCTGCTGGGGGAAGGATACATAGGCCCCGGCATCGGCCTCTCTCCCCTGCGGCACCAACCACAGGCGGTTCAAGCCGAGCACGTGGTCGATGCGGACCCCGCCGCCCTGCGCGAAGGTCGCGCGCAGCATGGACAGGTAAGCACGATAGCCGGTGCGGCGCAGGGCCAGTGGCGAAAACGCGCCCAGCCCCCAGTTCTGGCCCTGCGGGGCCAGGCGATCCGGTGGCGCGCCGACGGTCAGGCCGGCGGCGATCTCGTCCTGATGGCTCCAGGCCTGGCTGCCGCCATTGTCGGCACCGACGGCCAGATCGGCGATGAGACCGATGGCCATGCCCGCCACCCGAGCGCTGTGCTGGGCCTCTGCCAGCTGGCGTGCCGCCTGCCATTGCAGGAACAGGTGAAAGTCGATCTCGCCCGCATGCTCGGCCGCAAAGGCTTGCATCTCGGGCGTATCGGGATGGCGGCCAGCCTCGCCCCATTGACGCCAGTCGCAGCAACCGGCGACACCCTGGCTGCTCAGGTGGTGGCTGTAGGCTTCGAACAAGGCGTGTGCGCGCAGTGCGGCACCGCCTTCGAGCTGGAAGGCGGCGAAGGCCGCCTGCTGCGTGGCATCGCCGGCATGTTCGGTGCGGAACAGCGCATGAAGCCGGCGCAGCAGCGTCATGCGATGCGCACCGGCGCGCGCCCAGTCGATCAGGTTGGATTGTTGCAGGCGTTCATGCGCGGCGATCATTTCCGAGCCGCCCTCGGCCAGCACCTGGGCCTGGGCATCAGCACCGAGAATGCCGGCCGGATCGATCAGAAACGGATTGAGAAACAGACGGCTGGACGGCGAATACGGGCTGCTGCGGCCGGGATCGGCGGCAAACATGGCATGCACCGGCGACATCGCCAGCGCGGCAGCACCATAGTGCGCGGCCAGCGGTGCCAGCTCGGCCAGCGCGCCGAAGTGGCCGATGCCGCCGTCGCCATAGACCTTGCGCGCTTCCTTGAGGCTGTCGCTGCGCAAGCCATAGACCTGCGCAGCCAGCGCCCAGCCGCGCTCGCGGCCCTGCTCGGCCAGTGCATCGGCAATGGTGTAGCAACGCGGCGGTGCGATGGCCAGCGTCAGGATGTGACCTGCCACCAGCAGGCGGTGATAGCCGGGGACATCGATGGGCGGCAAGGTCGGCGGCGCGTTCAGATCGGAGGAGATCAGCAGGGTCAGGCGGGCACCGTTGTCCAGCTCCACGCGGCAGGACAGTCCATGCAAGCGCGAATGCGCAGGCAGTGCAACCGGCTGATGCTGTACGCCCGTCAACAGCGGAGGCAGGTAGCCTACCGCGTGCTCGCGGTCGAGCTGCGCCAGGCTGTCACGGCAGTCGCTGGCCGTAGCGCAGGGCAGGCCCAGCGCTTCCAGGATGGCCTGCAAAGCCTCATCGGCCACGACCTGCGGCTGGTCGTAAGCGTCGATCCAGTGGACCGCAATGCCGGCACGTTCTGCCAAACGATATAAATCGTTTTCAGACGAGGACGAATTCACAGGGGCAATGAGTTCGGGGGCCGCTGACGCAGCCGGCTGGCGCAGGGCGGCGTTCATGCTGCGCTCCCGGCCTCGGCGGCGGCCGGAGGTTCGCGCAGTGCCAGGATGGCATGGCCCGGGAAGCTGCCGGCGGCCAGCGCCTCCAGTGCGCTGCCACTGTCGAAGAGCACGTCGGCTCCGGCCGGCCGGGCCAGATCGTCCAGGGCTTCCTGCAGCGGCGCTTCGTCGAGATTGACCGTGATGTTGAGGACGCTGCCATTGGCCAGTTGCCAGCGCGCATGCACGGCCTTGGGACCGATGGCGCGCGCCTCCAGCGACTTGGCACCACGCAGGTAAGGCACGATGTGCAGCTTGCGAATGTGCAGCAGTTCGGCGACGCGCCGCAGGCAAGCCGCCGAACCGGGTGCCGGACCGGGCTCCGGAATGGAGGACACGAAGGTGGCAAAACTGTTGGGATCCGGAATCTGCTCCAGCAGCTTGGGATCGGCAAATTGCGGGAAGCGCGCGAACTCGCGTCGGCGCCCTTCCCGCACTGCCTTCACCAGTTCCTCGTCGCGATGGCTGGTGAAATACAGGAAAGGCTGCACCGCGCAGAATTCCTCGCCCATGAACAGCATCGGCACCTGCGGTGCCAGCAGGATCAGGGCCTGTGCGGCGTGCAAGGCCAGCGGATGGGCCAGCACGGTCAGGCGCTCACCGAAGGCGCGATTGCCGATCTGGTCGTGGTTCTGCAGGAAATTGACGAACGCCGTGGGCGGCAGGTCCGCACTGGGCTCGCCACGCGGCTCACCGGAATACGGCGAAACCTCGCCCTGATAGACGAAGCCCTGTTGCAGGCAGCGCGCCAGTTTCTCGGCGGGGGCCTCGGCATAGGCGCTGTAGTAGCCGCTGTCCTCCCCGGTCAGCAGCACGTGCAGGACGTGATGGGCGTCATCATTCCACTGCGCATCGTAGACATGGCTGGAGCGCTCGCGCACCTGGCCGATCTCGGCCACTTCCGCCTCGGCCTCGACGGCAGCGGTATAGCCCAGCAGATGCGCGGCGTTGCCGTCATGCTCCAGCACCAGATGCACATGGCGTTCATTGCCGATCTCGGCACGGACGCGCTGGCCCAGCGCCACCAGCCAATCGGGCTCGCAGATGGCGTGCACGGCATCCAGGCGCAGGCCGTCGAAACGATATTCCTGCAGCCAGTACAGCGCGTTCTGGGTAAAGAAGTCCGCCACTTCCGGCCGGCGGAAATCGATGGTCGCACCCCACAGGGTATTCATGTCATGACGGAAGAAATCCGGCGCATAGCTGTGCAGGTAGTTGCCATCCGGCCCGAAATGGTTGTAGACCACGTCGAGGAAGACCATCATGCCCAGTCCGTGCGCGGTATCGATCAGCGCCTTGAGCTGGTCCGGCGTGCCATAGCTGGCATCGGGCGCGAACGGCAGCACGCCGTCATAGCCCCAGTTGTGGGCCCCGGGGAATTCGGCCACCGGCATCAGTTCGATGGCGGTGATGCCCAGCTCGGCCAGTTCGGCCAGGCGCTGCTGGATGCCGGCAAAGCCGCCCATTGCGCCCGGGTGCAATTCGTACAGCACGGTCTCTTCCCACGGACGGCCCTGCCAGTTAGTGTGCTGCCAGAGGAAGGCTTCCGGATCGACCACCACGCTGGGATCGAAGACATCGCCGGCCTGGCCGCGCGAGGCCGGGTCCGGTGCGCTCACTTCGCCCTGCTCGCGGGTCTGGAACACATAGCGATACAGGGTGCCCGGATCACACTCGGTCTCGAGCACGTACCACGCCGGGGAGGCCGCATCCTCGGCGCTCATGGGCAGGCGGCCACGGCCGGTGATGTCCACCGCGACCGCGTCGGCACCGGGTGCCCAGACGCGGAAGCGCACCTGGCCGGGCGCGGTGACCTGCGCGCCGAACGGCAGCTTCACGGAAAAGCGGGCACTCATGCGCGTTCTCCCCATTCGTTGCGTTTGATCCATTCATTGGCGGCCAGCGGATAGATGGCCGAAGACAGATGCAGGGGCCGGTTGGCAAACACCTGCAGGGTGTGCGCCTGGACCTGCACGGAGGCGCTGCCGTCGACCTTGACCTGGCCGCCCTCGCCTTCCGGCATGCCGGTCGGCTGGGCGCAGTCGAGCAGCAGGAAGTACTCGCCCTCGGTGCGCGGGAAGCTGAATTCGATGGGCTCGTGACCGGCATTGACGAAGATCATCAGCACATCAGGCGGCACTTCCTGCGCCTCGCCCGGCCCGTCCGCGCCCACGTTGGCGGCGTCGTACAAGCGTGAGCTCAGCTGTTTATGGGGCTCCAACCGCTTGCCCGCCAGTTGCAAGGTAATGGCGCGCGCCACCGGGTTGTTCCAGTCTTCGCTGGTGACCGGTTGCGCCGATTCATCGAACCAGGCCACATCCGGCAAGCCATCGGCCACCATCTGGTTGCCATGCAGGAAGTAACTCGCACGCAGGACGTCGAAGTCGCGCCGGATCGCGGTCACGCGGCCGACGAAGGCGGTCAGCGCTGCACCCTCTGGCGAGCGGGCCTGTTCCCAGTTGATCCAGGAAATGTCGTTGTCCTGGCAATAGGCATTGTTGTTGCCGCCCTGGCTGCGATTGAACTCGTCACCGGCCAGCAGCATCGGCGTGCCCTGCGCCAGCAGCGTAGAGGCCAGCATGGAGCGCTGCACACAGGCGCGGGTGGCCTGGATGGCGGGATCATCGGTCTCGCCTTCAGCGCCCCAGTTGTAGCTCGCGTTGTCGTTGTGGCCGTCGTTGTTGTTCTCGCCATTGGCGTCGTTGTGCTTGCCGTTGTAGCTGACCAGATCGCGCAGCGTGAAACCATCGTGCGAGGCGATGAAGTTGACCGTCGCCCAAGGCTTGCGGCGATTGTGCTCGAACAGTTCGGCCGAGCCCATCATGCGCTGGGCAAAGCCGCCGCGCATGGCTTCATCGCCCTTCCAGAACTTGCGCATGTCGTCGCGGAATTTGTCATTCCACTCGCCGAAGCGCGCCGGATGATTGCCGAGCTGGTAGCCGCCGGGGCCGATATCCCAAGGTTCGGAGATCAGCTTGAGCTTGGACAGGACCGGGTCCTGCAACAGCGCATCGAAGAAGCCCGAACCCGGATCGAAGCCATGCGGCTCGCGTCCCAAGGTGGAACCCAGATCGAAACGGAAGCCGTCGATATGGAAGGACTGCGCCCAGTAGCGCAGCGAATCCATCACCATCTGCAATACACGCGGATGCGACAGATTGAGCGTATTACCGCAGCCGGTATCGTTGATGTGATAGCGCTCCTGCCCCGGCAGCAGACGGAAGTAACTGGCGTTGTCGAGGCCACGGAAAGACAGCGTGGGTCCGAGTTCGCTGCCGCAGCTGGTGTGGTTGTACACCACGTCGAGAATCACCTCGATGCCGGCGCTGTGCAGGCGGCGCACGGCCATGCGCAATTCGTTGGGATCGCCCATGGACATGTAGGACGGCTCCGGGGCGAAATACGACAGCGTGCTGTAGCCCCAGTAATTGGAGAGGCCGCGTTCGATCAGGAAGCTGTCCTGCAGGAAGGCGTGCACCGGCATCAGTTCCAGGGTGGTGACACCCAGGCGCAGCAGGTGATCGATGAAGGCCGGATCGGACAAGGCGGCGAAGGTGCCGCGCTCATGCGGCAGCAGATCATCGCGCATCTTGGAAATGCCCTTGACGTGGGCCTCGTAGATCACCGTCTTGTTCCACGGCACCTGCGGCAGGCGATCGTGTTCCCACACGAAGGCATCATCGGTGACCATGGCCTTGGGCATGGCGGCGGCACTGTCGCGACGATCGAAGGACAGGTCGGCACGCGCCGAGTGCAGGCGATAGCCATAGAGCGCATCGGTCCAGCGCACCTGGCCGACCAGGCGCTTGGCGTACGGATCCAGCAGCAGCTTGTTGGGATTGAAGCGATGGCCCTTGGTCGGCTCGTAAGGACCGTGGGCACGGAAACCATAGACCAGGCCGGGCGCGGCACCGGGCAGGTAGCCGTGCCACACTTCATCGGTACATTCGGGCAGCGTGATGCGCTTGAGTTCGCGCTTGCCGGAGGGGTCGAACAGGCAGAGGTCCATGCGAGTGGCATTGGCCGAGAACACCGCAAAATTGACCCCCAGGCCGTCGGAGGTGGCACCGAGGGGGTAAGGCAAGCCTGGCATCAGGCGATCAGGAAAGGCGACGCTCATTATCAGGACTCTCTACGCAGGATCAGGGTGGATAGCGGGGGCAGGTTCAGTTCGATGGAAGTCGGGTGGCCGTGCCAGCCAAATTCCTGCACTTGTACCTGGCCCATGTTGCCGCTGTTGCTGCCGCCATAGACGGCGGCATCGGTATTGAGCACTTCGCGCCAGACGCCATGATGGCCGGGCGCAATCGGTGGCACGCCGATACGGTAATGGGTGCGCGGTACCGGGGTCAGGTTGACCACGATCAGCACTGGCGGACCGTCATCGGCATAGCGGAAATACGCCAGCACGCTGTTGACGCTGTCGTCGCCCACCGCCCAGGAGAAACCGTCGGCGCGGCAGTCGCGCTGGTGCAAGGCGGGCTCGCTGCGATACAGATGGTTCAGGTCGCTGACCAGCTGGCGCAACTGGCGATGGCCGGCAGGATGGTCGCCGTGTTCGTTGAGCAGGTGCCAGTAGGGGGACTTGTCATGGTCGAACTCGTCAGGCTGGCCGAACTCGCTGCCCATGAACAGCAGCTTCTTGCCGGGATGCGTCCACATGAATCCGTAATACGCACGAACGTTGGCGAAGCGGCGCCATTCGTCGCCGGGCATCTTGTTGAGCAGCGCGCGCTTGCCATGGACCACCTCATCGTGCGATATCGGCAAGATGAAGTTTTCCGAGAATCCATATAGCAAACCGAATGTCATGTCGTGATGGTGATAGCGACGGAACAGCGGGTCATGCTGCATGTAGCGCAGGGTGTCGTTCATCCAGCCCATGTTCCACTTGTAGCTGAAACCCAGGCCGTGATGGTCGGCCTCGTTGCTGACCTCGGAGGTCACGCCGGGCCAGGAGGTCGATTCCTCGGCGATCATCAGCACACCGGGGCAGCGCTGCGCCACCACGGTATTGAGTTCACGCAGGAAGGCCACGGCCTCCAGGTTCTCGCGGCCGCCGTGGATGTTGGGCACCCATTCGCCGGACTTGCGGCTGTAGTCGCGATACAGCATCGAGGCCACCGCATCCACACGCAGGCCGTCCACGTGGAAGTGTTCTATCCATTCCAGGGCGCTGGCGATCAGGAAGCCGCGCACTTCATTGCGGCCGAGGTTGAAGATCAGCGTATTCCAGTCCTGATGGAAACCTTCGCGCGGATCAGCGTGCTCATACAGCGCGGTACCGTCGAATTGCGCCAGACCATGCTGGTCGCTGGGGAAATGCGCCGGCACCCAATCCAGCAACACGCCGATACCGGCCTGGTGGCAACGGTCGACGAAGGCCGCAAAGCGCTCCGGTTTGCCGAAGCGGGCACTGGGGGCAAACATGCTGATGGGCTGGTAGCCCCAGGAACCGCCGAAGGGGTGTTCCATCACCGGCATCAGTTCGATATGGGTGAAGCCCATGCCGACCACATAGGGGATCAGCTCATCGGCCAGCTCATCCCAACTGAGGTTGCGGTGCGCCTGTTCGGGGATACGCCGCCACGACGCAGGATGCAGCTCATAGATGGACATCGGTGCCGACAGCGACTGGCGCTGTGCACGCTCGGCCATCCACTGCTGGTCTTGCCACAGGTAAGGACGGGCATCCGCCACGACCGAGGCGGTGGCCGGCGGGGGTTCGGTAGCGCGCGCGACGGGGTCGGCCTTGAGCGGCAGCAAGGTACCATCGCGGCCCAGGATTTCGTACTTGTAGACATCGCCGGGGCCGATGCGCGGGATGAACAGTTCCCACACGCCGGATTCATGGCGCAGGCGCATGACGTGGCGGCGGCCGTCCCACTGGTTGAAGTCGCCGACCACCGAGACACGCTCGGCATTCGGTGCCCACACCGCGAAACGCGTGCCGGGCACGCCGTCGATGTCCATCGGACGTGCGCCCAGACAATCAGCCAGCTGGCGATGCCGGCCTTCGCGCAACAGGTGCAGGTCGAGCTCGCCGAGCAGGAGGCCGAAGGCATAGGGGTCTTCCGTGCTTTGTACGCTGCGGCTGCCGTCCGGGATCAACCAGTCCACTTCAAGCACATAAGGCACTTGATGGCGACGCTGGTCGAGACCGGTGGCCACACCACTGAAGAAACCGCTGGGCTGGCCATGCAGCTCGAACTGCTGCAACTCACCCAGCAGCGCGCCGCTGTGCCGGCATCGCACACGTACCGCGGCGGCCCCGGGATGGAAGGCGCGGATGGCAGAAACGCCACTGGACTGGCTGGCATAGCGCGGGCCGAGCAAGCCGAAGGGCTGGGTCAGGCGACCGGCCAGCAAGGCTTCGAGCAGGCCCTGCTCTTCAAGGGAAAGGGACAAGGCGGTTTGTTCCGGGAATTCAGGGGGATGAGAGGAATGAGAAGAAGACGGCGGCTGCGCCGAAGCGGAACCGGGGGCGGCCGAGCTGGCGTCGGAAGTCTCTTCCTG
This sequence comes from Herbaspirillum sp. Her4, assembly GCF_057961335.1. Classification (NCBI taxonomy): domain Bacteria; kingdom Pseudomonadati; phylum Pseudomonadota; class Betaproteobacteria; order Burkholderiales; family Oxalobacteraceae; genus Herbaspirillum; species Herbaspirillum sp. Her4. Next base: position 4,098,106 of record NZ_CM176330.1, read on the forward strand.
GGGCGTCGTGGACGCCCTATATGCCGTGACAGACATGCCGGACATGCACACTCCTGTTGTTGTTATCGGGGTTGATCGAAACATCGCAAAACAGCGGAATCAAAACAGCGGAATCAAAAACCGGCGCGCTGAGGGCGGCGCGCCGGCAAACACTCTCCGTGCCCGGTCCATGCGGACCGGGTAAGGATCAAAACAGAATCACAAGGGGCGCAACGCCGGCGCAATCGCCCCGGCGCCTCGTCGTTCAGGCAGCCGCCACGGCGGCCGGTACGCCGACCACGCCGGCCAGTGCCGCAGCGATGGCGGCCGCCGGACTGACCATGCGCTCCGGCTGGGCGTGCGCCTGGGCAGCAGGACGTTCCACCGACAATGGACGCGGTGCGAACAACGGGCGCACCGCCATGTCGGCCACGTGCGCATAGGCGTCGATGTAGGCGCGGGTCGGGCCAGCCCAATCGCAGTCGATGCTCATGGCATTGCGCTGCACGCTCTGCCAGCGCTCGGTGTCGTTGTACAGTGCGAAGGCACGCTCCACGGCGTGCTGCATGTCGGCGGCGCTCTCGCCTTCGAACAGGACGCCGGTGGCGCGCTGTGGATCGCGGTCGGCATCGCACACGGTGTCGACCAGGCCACCGACGCGCGAGCCGATGGGGATGGCACCGTAGCGCATGGCATACAGGGGAGTAAGGCCGAAAGGTTCAAAGCGGGTTGGGTGCAGCAACATGTCGCTGCCCGCATGCAGGGCGTGCGCGCGGCGCTCGTCATAGCCGATGTGGACCGCGATGCGGCCGCGATAACGCTCGGCCAGATCAAGGAAGGCGGCTTCGTAGTCGTGATCACCACAACCCAGGATCACCACCTGCAGGCGCGGATGGCGCTCCATGATGCCGGGCAGCGCTTCGATGACGACATCGGCCATCTTCTGATGCGAGATGCGCGAGCCCAGGCCCATGACAGGTGCGAAGGGATCCACTGGCAAACCGAAGAGCTTTTGCAGATCGCGCTTGCAGGCAGCCTTGCCCTTCATGTTGCCGATACTGAAGTTGCGGGCGATGAGCGGATCATCGGCGGGATTCCACAGTTCAGCATCGATGGCATTGGGAATGGCGCGCAGATCCAGCTTGCGGAAGGAAAGAATGCCGTCCATGCCGCAGCCGAAGCGCGGGGTCATGATCTCTTCCGCGTAGTTCTTGCTGACGGTGGAGACGCAATCGGAGAAACGAATGCCGGCCTTGAGGAAGGACAGCTTGCCCCAGTATTCAACGCCGTCGCCGGTCAGCAGATGCTGGGGAATGCCGATCTGCTCGGCCGACTCCAGCGCGAAATTGCCCTGGAAAGCCAGATTGTGAATGGTCAGCATGGTGCCGATGTGATCCAGCCCGCGCAGTTTCAACAGGCAGGGAATCAGACCCGCGTGCCAGTCGTTGGCATGCACCACGTGCGGCACCGGCAGGCTGGTTTCACCAGCGCAGATGGCCACAGCGGCATGCGACAGATCGGCGAAGCAAAGCGCGTTGTCGCTGAACTCTACGCCGTCGGTATCTACGTAAGGATTGGCCCCGCGCTGGCGGAAGCGCGCCGTATCCAGCAACAGCGCCGGCACGTCGGTACCGGGGATGGTGCCGCGCAGAATCCGGCCGGCACCGCCGGGCAGGCCGTGCTTCAGTCCGATCTGCACCGTGTCACCGAGATTGCGGACCGCCTCCGGATAGGCGGGCATGAGGATGCTGGCATCGATGCCGACTTTGCGCAGCGATACGGCCAACGCGGTAATCACGTCGGCCAGGCCACCGGTCTTGACGAGCGGTACGGCCTCTGAGCTGACTAACAGAACTCGAGCTTGCAAGATGGACCCCTAATGTGTGAAAGCACCTGAGATGGAAAGCACCCTTGGCTCGTCGCATCGCATAGGTCTTCGTCCTGGCCGTGGCTTGATCCGGGGGCCGGGGCGAAAACACGTCCTTGTTGTTGTGTTGGACTGGACAGTCTTTTGAGCGCCGATGATTACGTTATACGGATCGGCAGATCCGCTCACTATCGGACAGCGGCCTGAGATGGCGTAGGATGAATCCTACTGTTGCAGCGCGGCGAAAATGCCCACGCCTCAATGCATCGACGATCACCATAAAGCAACAAGCCGGCATCGCACAGCCGGCTTGCGCTCTTCAATCACGGAAGAGCTCGCCACGCTGCACCGCCAGATGAGCTACCTGAATGGCTAAATGATTTACGGGGAAAAGCGGCTCAAGGTGCCGTCATTGAAACGCCCTGGATCGAGGGTTCAGGGCGCAGGGTGCGAAGAGTTTTCAGCTTAACGAGCCGATGCCTCAGGCGCAAATTGAACATCGCTATCCGGTGGCGATGCGCATTGCCTCCCTGTATCCCTCATCCATGGCATCGGCCTTGATCGCTCAGGATTCGACGCGGAAACCGATCTTCAAGCCCACCTGGAAATGGCCGATGCTGCCATTTTCCACATGGCCACGGCATTGCGTGACCTCGAACCAGTCCACGTTCTTGACAGTCTTGGCCACGTCGGCAAGGGCATTGCGGATCGCTTCATCCGTGCCGTTGGGCGAGCTGCCGACGACTTCGATGATCTTGTAGGTGTTGGAATTGTCTTGCTTGCGTTCGGTCATGGAAACTCCTTCCTGATGGGGATGGGCTCATCGGACGATGAGGCGAATCCATAGGCTAGCCGGCCCATTGCGCGGACGGCATCGGCCAACGCCAGCAGCTTGCGTAGGACAGCAGGCGGGAAAGCCATCCCGCGCACGACAGACGACCGATTAGATCAACTCGTTTTTTGCTCCGCAGCAAATTTGCCCGGAACCGCCCTGCCATTGCCGGAAAACAAGGATTGCCGGTCTTCAACAGTGCGTGTCTTCCTACAAAAATTTAAGCCGCTCAATACCTGTTGCACCGCAACCAAACCGGCTAATATTGCATCATCTGGCTTGCCAAAACGTTCATATGCGTTGCGACGCTACGCATGATCGATGGCAGCCCTGCCCGCCCTGATTCGTTCCGGCGGGCCTGCACGAGATTTTCATCCCTTGGAGATCATCATGTCGCAACTCAACCCCGGCGTTACCGTCACTGCACCCACAGGCGCACCCGTGAAGGTCATCAGCGCACCGCCCGAAGACCTGCAACACGTCAACGACGATGCCGCTGCCGCCCGCAACCTGACGGCCATCCGCATTCGCGGCCAGCTGGCAGAACTGGATGTGGAGCGTCAAGACGCCTGAGGCTGTTCTCCGCTCTGGCTTTTTGACACCAGGCTTCACGCCGCCACGGCCGGAATCATGATGGGCAGCCTGCCCTGACGGATTCCGGCCGTTTTCTTTTCTTTTTCTTCATATCGACCGTAAACCACCCTCCCCTCGGCTCAACGCAGTCCGAGACGCCTGGCCAGCCGGTTCAGGTTGGCCCGGTCCACCCCCAGCTCCCGCGCCGTCGCGGCCAGGTTGCCGCCATGGCGTTCGAGACACTCACTGACCAGCTTGCGCTCGAAGCGCTCGACGGCTGCACGCAGGCCTTCGCCCGGCTGCGCGGGTTCAGCTTGGGCGCTGGCCGCAGTGTCAGGCGAGGCTAGCGGGCGGGCGGAATGCCCCAACTCCAGCGCCGCCGCATCCAGCGTCAGGATGGCGGGTCGTTTTGGCTGCGATGCCAGGGCGCGCAGGGCGCTGCGCCCGATCAGGTGTTCCAGTTCGCGGACGTTGCCGGGCCAGGCGTAGTCCAGCAGCGCGCGCTGGGCATCGGCTGCCAGGCGCAGACTGGACAAGCCCAGCCGCGCCCGGTTCTGCTCCAGGAAATATCCGGCCAGCAGCAGCACATCGCGTCCGCGCTCGCGCAGCGGCGGCACGCGGATCGGGAACACCGACAAGCGGTGATAGAAATCCGCGCGGAAATGGCCGCGCTTCACTTCCCCGGCCAGGTCCCGGTTGGTGGCAGCGATCAGGCGCACGTCCACGCGGTGCTCGCGATCTGAACCGACCCGCTGCAGCTGCCCGCTCTGCAGCACCCGCAGCAGCTTGGCCTGCACCGCCAGCGGCAGCTACCCGACCTCATCCAGAAACAGCGTACCGCCATCGGCCATCTCGAACTTGCCGCGACGGTCTGCAACCGCTCCCGAGAAAGCCCCGCGCACGTGGCCGAACAATTCACTTTCGACCAGCGTATCGGGCAAGGCTGCGCAGTTCAGGCTGATCATGGGCTTGTGCGCACGGGGTGAGGCTGCATGCAGGGCGTGGGCCACCAGTTCCTTGCCGGTGCCGGTTTCGCCGGTGACCAGCACCGTCATGTCGCTGGGGGCGGCCATGCGGATCTCATCCAGCAGCTGTTGCTGCGCCGGACTCTGGCCGATCAGTTCGCGCCTGCCCTGGCTCTCCTCCAGCCCCAGCCGATAGGCTTCGGCGCGCTGGCGTGCCTGTTCGCCAGCGGCGGCCAGGTCGTCGATGCGTTCGGCCACATGCACGGTGGCAGCCGCCAGCGCCGCAAAAGCTTGCAGCGAGGCCATGTCGACGCCATCGAAGCGCCCTGCACCCAACGCATCCAGCGTGACCAAGCCCCACGGGCGGCCATTGACCGAGAGCGCACAGCCCATGCAATCGTGCACTTCCAGCGCGCCGGAATGGGCGTCATTCAAGCCATCGACCAGACCGTCATAGGGATCGGGCAGGCTTGAATCGGCAGGAAAGCGTGTCGGCCCGAGATTGGCCAGCAGCACGCCGAAGCGCGGATGGTCGGCGATGCGGAAACGGCGGCCCAAGGTATCGCTGGAAAGTCCGTCGATGGCCAGCGGCACCAGCAGCTCGCCCTCCAGTCGCAGCAAGGCTGCAGCATCGCAGGGGAACAGCGTGCGCAAGGTCTGCAGCAGGCGGCGATAGCGCTCGCGGTCATCGATCTGGCGCGACAGGTCGGCTACCAGCGGGAGCAAGGCGTCGAGCAGGACTTTTGAGGTCATATTGACTTCCGAAGGAAGATTGATCGGTCATTATGACACAGGTCATAAATACACCAACCGCTCGCAAGTTCCTGATTTTATTGGCATTCGAAAGTGGCACACCTTTTGTAATAGCAAGAGGGTCCCGGACATTCCGGAACTTCCTCCACCGCTTCCAACAGAAAGGTCCCGCATGCTTACCGATGCCCAACTCGCCATCGTCAAATCCACCGTCCCCCTGCTCGAATCGGGCGGCGAGGCGCTGACCACGCACTTCTACAAGATGCTCATGCGCGACTACCCACAGGTTCATCCCCTCTTCAATCGCGCCCACCAGGCCAGCGGCGACCAGCCGCGTGCGCTGGCCAATGGCGTACTGATGTACGCGCGGCATATCGATCGCCTGGAAGAAATGGGCCCGCTGGCCGCGCAGATCATCAACAAGCACGTCGCCGTGCAGGTGCAGCCCGAGCACTACCCGATGGTCGGCGACTGCCTGCTGCGTGCCATCCGTGAAGTGCTGGGCGCGGAGATCGCCACCGATGCCGTCATCGATGCCTGGGCTGCCGCCTATGGCCAGCTGGCCGACATCCTCATCGGCGCCGAACGCCAGCAATATGACGCCAAGGCCGCCGCGCCAGGCGGCTGGCGCGGTGCGCGCAATTTCGTGGTCACGCGCAAGGTGGCCGAGAGCGAGGAGATCACCTCCTTCTACTTCATGCCCAAGGATGGCGGCGCGCTGCTGGACTTTGAGCCGGGCCAGTACATCGGCCTGCGCATGGTGGTGGACGGGCTGGAACAGCGCCGCCAGTATTCGCTGTCGGCCCCGCTGCGCCAGCAGGGGCAGCCGCTGCAATACCGCATCAGCGTCAAGCGTGAAGCCGAGGGCAAGGTCTCGCGCCATCTGCACGACGAGATCCATGTGGGCGCGGTGGTGGAACTGTTCCCGCCGGCCGGCGACTTCACGCTCACGGCCAGTGACAAGCCGCTGGTGCTCATCAGCGGCGGCGTGGGCATTACGCCGATGATGACCATGCTGGCAGCGGCGCTGCCGACCGGTCGCCCGGTACATTTCATCCATGCGGCGCGCCATGGCGGCGTGCATGCTTTCCGCCGTCAGGTGGAAGAACTGGCGGCGCAACACCCGCAACTGCAGGCGCATTTCTGCTATGAACGGGCGCGCGCAGGCGATCCGGCCCCCTACGCCACCGGCTTCATCGATGCGGCTCTGCTGCAGCAATGGCTACCGCAAACGCGGGACGTGGACGCCTACTTCGTCGGCCCCAAGCCGTTCATGAAAGCCATCAAGCGTGCGCTGGGCGCGCTCGGTGTACCGGCGGCTCAGAGCCGATATGAATTCTTCGGTCCGGCTGCCGCGCTGGAGTGATCCTGTCTGGCCGAAAGGCGCGCTGAAGGGGCGATGGCGGGCGATCCGCCATCGCCCTTTTGTTCCTTATGAGCGCCATGCTGCAGCAGCGTGAAGCTCTTTGCAAAATTTACCTGGCTCGCGCTGGCAATCCCTGAAAGATTGATCTTCGACAAGTTTTCCGCGTTGCAGCAAATGCTATCCTGAGGACTCCCCTCCTCCTCCGAAAGACCGCCATGAGCGAAAAGTTGAGCGCCGAGCGCCACACTCCCGAAGAACTGACCCAGGAACTGGAAGCACTGGACCTGGAGATCGTCCGCTGCGCCGTAATCTGCCAGGTACGCCTGTTCGATCCGGGCGTACTGAACCAGGTGATGGACAACAACGAGCTGGTTTGCGGGCAGGCCCATCCGACTGCTTTCCAGAGTCTGCGCGGACTGCTCTACCTGCATTTCGACATGCATCGCCAGCTGGCGCAGACCTATGGCGCCGACGATGCCGAACACATCATCCAGCGCGTGCATGAACACCTGCGTCCGCGCATCGGCGAGCAGCTCGGCTCGCTGTTCGACGCCGGCCGCCATGCGAGCTGATCAGGCCACCAGACGCTCGCCCAGTTGCTTGCCCGCGGCGAAATCATTCAGGTTGGCGATGGTGGTCTGCATGATCTGGCCGATGGCTTCCTCGGTGAAGAAGGCCTGGTGACCGGTGACGATGACATTGGGGAAGGAGACCAGGCGCTGGATCACGTCATCGGTGATGATGGTCGAGGACAGGTCCTGGAAGAACAGGCTGGCCTCCTGTTCATAGACATCGATGGCCAGGCCGCGCAACTGGCCGCTCTTCAAGGCGGCAATCGCGGCTTCGGTATCGACCAGCCCGCCGCGGCTGGTGTTGACCAGGATGCAGCCGGACTTGGCGAGGGCCAAGGTCTCGGCATTGACCAGATAGCGCGTGGCTTCAGTGAGCGGACAATGCAGCGAAATCACGTCACTGGCGGCGAAGAGCTCCTCGCGGCGCACGTAGCGTCCGCCCAGAGCCTCGAAGTCCGGATTGTGATGCACGTCGCTACCCAGCACGGTGCAGCCGAATCCGGCCATGATGCGGGCGAACAGTGCGCCGATCTTGCCGGTACCGATCACGCCCACGGTCTTGCCGTGCAGGTCGAAGCCCATCAATCCTTCCAGCTCGAAATTGCCTTCGCGGGTGCGCATGCTGGCGCGCGCGATTTTTCGGTTCACCGCCAGCAGCAGGCCCACGGCGAACTCGGCCACCGAGTAAGGTGAATAATCGGCCACGCGCGCCACCGTGATACCCAACCGCCGCGCGGCTTGGGTATCGATGTGATTGAAGCCGGTGGAGCGTGTGGTGACGAAACGCACGCCCAGAGCGGCCAGGCGTTCCAGGACGGCAGCACCCAGGTCATCGTTGACGAAGGCCGCCACGGCCTGGCAGCCGCTGGCCAGCTGTGCCGTATCGAGATCGAGACGGTCTTGCAGAAACACCAGTTCATGCGCAGCGCCGGACGCGGTATTGGCGCGCGTGAGCAGGGTCTGGTCGTAGCGGCGGGCGCTGAAGACGGCGGTTTTCATGGGAACCTTTCATGGATGAACTGGGTTGCGTGAAGTCATGTGCAATGCCGCATTGCACCATAATTCACTTCGGATCGCCTTGACCCACCGCAGCTTGCCGTGCGAACAGCTTTTTGCGATGGAAATGCGCGCTGAAGCTTTCATCCAGCTATCGAAAAAAACGATATTTGCTTGCGCAGCGCCGCAAGTGGGTCCCACGGATCACTTTCGGGCATAGAATCGGCGGCGCAATAGCTGTCCCCACAAAAAAAGATCCTGACACAAGCTGCCGCATGGCAGTACGAGACAGGCGCAAGACCGGAATCAACACGGTCCGCCCAACAGATAACGAGGCACATATCATGACGACATCCACTTCTTCGCAATCGAAGTTTTCCACCGTGCTGCGCGTGACCAGCGGCAACTTCATGGAAATGTTCGATTTCTTCCTGTTCGGTTTCTACGCGACCCACATCTCGAAGGCCTTCTTCCCCAGCGACAACGAGTTCGCCTCGCTGATGCTGACCTTCATGACCTTCGGCGCCGGCTTCCTGATGCGCCCGCTGGGCGCCATCATCCTGGGCGCCTATGTCGACCGCGTCGGCCGCCGCCAGGGCCTGATCGTGACCCTGGCGCTGATGGCCCTGGGCACGATGCTCATCGCTTTCGTCCCCTCCTACGCCACCATCGGCGTGCTGGCCCCGATGCTGGTGCTGGTCGGCCGCCTGCTGCAAGGCTTCTCGGCCGGTGTGGAACTGGGCGGCGTGTCGGTCTACCTGGCCGAAATGGCCACGCCCGGCAACAAGGGCTTCTATGTGAGCTGGCAGTCGGCCAGCCAGCAGGTGGCCATCATCGTGGCAGCGGCCATCGGCTACATGCTCTCGACGACGCTCACTCCGGCCCAGGTCGGTGACTGGGGCTGGCGCGTGCCGTTCTTCATCGGCTGCCTGATCGTGCCGGTGCTGTTCGTGATCCGCCGCTCGCTGCAGGAAACCGAAGAGTTCATGCGCCGCAAGCATCGTCCGAGCACCGGCCAGATCTTCCGTTCCATGATCGAGAACTGGAAGCTGGTCATTGCCGGCATGATGCTGGTGTCGATGACCACCGTGTCGTTCTACCTGATCACGGTGTACACCCCGACCTTCGGCAAGAACGTGCTGAAGCTCTCCACCGAAGCGAGCCTGATCGTGACCTTGTGCGTGGGCCTGTCCAACTTCATCTGGCTGCCCATCATGGGCGCGCTGTCGGACCGCATTGGCCGTCGCCCGATCCTGGTGACCTTCACCGTCCTGACCATTCTGACCGCCTACCCGGCCGTGAACTGGCTGGTGCATGACGCCAGCTTCGCCAAGATGCTGATGGTGGAACTGTGGCTGTCCTTCCTGTACGCCAGCTACAACGGCGCGATGGTGGTGGCCCTGACCGAGGTGATGCCGGCTGACGTCCGTACTGCGGGCTTCTCGCTGGCCTACAGCCTGGCTACCGCCGTCTTCGGCGGCTTCACGCCGGCCATTGCGACTGGCCTGATCGAAATGACCCACGACAAGGCAGCGCCTGGCCTCTGGATGAGCACGGCTGCAGTGTGCGGGCTGATCGCCACCCTGATCCTGTATCGCAACAAGGCGGCACGGCAGGCAGTGACGGCCTGAGACAGGTTCTTGTACTAGCTATTGGGATGGGCCGCAGAATTGCGGCCCTTTTTTATGGCCTGCCGGAGAAAATGCCGCTTGCTTAACGCACTGACGCGAGGGGCAAGAACAGCGTGAGCGGTGCATCCTGCAGGGCGATGAAACCATGGTGGCGGTAAAAGGCTGACGCCTTCGGATCCTTGGCGTCGACCACCAAGACCGCGCCCGGAATCTCCGCCGCGACGGCCCGGCGCAGTGCATTGACCAGCAAAGCACCACCGAGGCCCCGGCCCTTGAATTCCCGGTCGACCGCAAGACGACCGAGACGGATGGCAGGAATGGCGCCATAGCGAGGCAGCTTGCGGCGCATCTCATCGGACAGGCCCACCAGCGGCACGCTGGCGCTGGCCAGCGTGTAATAGGCGGCCACCCGCTGTTCGTCGTCCACTGCGACAAAGCAGGCAGCCACGCGGCGCCGGACATCCTGTGTCACCAGTTCGCGCAAATAGCGGTTCAAGGCAGGCGTGCCGCAGTCAAAGCGGCTAAGGTCGTGAAGGGCGGGATCGAGCGCCGTCACGAGCAACGGCAGGCGCGTCATTCTTCGCTGCGCAGGAGTTTGTCATGGCGCGCCATGGCGCGCTGCAGTGCTGCCGATGGTGGTGGCGGAGCCAGAAGCGCCTCGGCAAAGCGCTGTTGGTCCTGCAAGGACAAACGGATGACTTCGGCCTGCTCGACCGCCTTCTGCGCCGCTTCCTGGACGGCAGCGATGACAAAGTCGGTCAAGGTGCGTCCTTCAATCTCGGCGGCACGTTTGAGCAATTGCTGAAGCTCCGGGCTGATCCGGGCTTCCAGTCGAGCAGTGGCGGCAGCTGGCGTCATGCGTTTTCCCATGAAATGAATTGTACGGCATTTTGCCGGACACGAACAAAAAGTGTGTCCACGACAATAGCAGAGTCATGCCAAGGGATTGAGAACGGGGCAGCAATCCTTCGAAAAGCAAAAATTTCTTCAAGTCTTATATAAGAGTTGAAGCATTTCGCCCCGCTTAGGAGTAAACTACCGCTGTTTTTTGCCGCGGCCTTCTGGCAGCAGTACGCCAGCCATGCCGCCCCGGGAGACGAATTTCCGCGCAGCACAGCCGACAAGGAGGTGGCGCCAGCCCAGGCCGACAGAGCCAGGGCGGTCCATCCGGCGCTGCGGGGATCGCACCAAAGCACATCAACACACCAACGCAAGGACATCATCGTGACTACTGGCAACCCGACCATCATCTATACGCTGACCGACGAGGCACCCTATCTGGCGACCCACTCGCTCTTGCCCATCGTCAAGAAGTTCACCGCCGCGGCCGGCATCGACGTCGTCGAAAGCGATATCTCGGTGGCTGCGCGTATCCTGGCTGAATTCCCTGAGTACCTCACCGATGAACAGAAAGTCCCCGACAACCTGGCCGCACTGGGCGCACTGACCCAGAGCCCCGACGCCAACATCATCAAGCTGCCCAACATCAGCGCCTCGATCCTGCAGCTGCAAGCGGCCATCCGCGAACTGCAAGCGCGCGGCTACAAGCTGCCCGACTATCCGGAAAACCCGAGCACCGAAGAAGAAAAGGCCCTGCAGAAGCGCTACGCCAAGGTCACCGGCAGCGCCGTGAACCCGGTCCTGCGCGAAGGCAACTCCGACCGCCGCGCGCCCAACGCCGTCAAGAACTACGCCCGCAAGCACCCGCACTCGATGGCCAAGTGGTCCATGGCCTCGCGTACCCACGTGGCGCACATGCACGGCGGCGACTTCTACGCCGGCGAAAAGAGCCTGACCCTGGACAAGGCCGTGGACGTCAAGATGGACCTGGTCACCAAGTCCGGCGAAACCATCGTCCTGAAACCGAAGATCTCGCTGCAAGCCGGTGAAATCATCGACAGCATGTTCATGAGCAAGAAGGCCCTGTGTGCCTACTACGAAGAGCAGATGCAGGACGCCTTCGACACCGACCTGCTGCTGTCGGTGCACGTCAAGGCCACCATGATGAAGGTCTCGCACCCGATCGTCTTCGGTCACGCCGTGCGTACCTACTACAAGGACACCTTCACCAAGCACGCCAAGCTGTTCGCCGAGATCGGCGTGAACCCCAACAACGGCATGTCCGGCGTCTACGAAAAGATCAACACCCTGCCCGAAGACAAGAAGGCCGAAGTGCTGGCCGACCTGAAGGCCGATGAAGCCAAGCGTCCGCGCCTGGCCATGGTGGACTCCGCCAAGGGCATCACCAACCTGCACGCCCCCAACGACGTGATCGTCGACGCCTCGATGCCGGCCATGATCCGTGCTGGCGGCAAGATGTGGAACGCCGCTGGCAAGACCGAAGACACCAAGGCCCTGCTGCCGGAATCGACCTTCGCCCGCATCTATCAGGAAATCATCAACTTCTGCAAGACCAACGGCGCCTTCGACCCGACCACCATGGGTACCGTGCCCAACGTCGGCCTGATGGCCCAGAAGGCAGAAGAATACGGTTCGCACGACAAGACCTTCGAAATCGCCCAGGCCGGCGTGGCGCGCATCGTCACCCTGGATGGCCAGGTGCTGCTGGAGCAGAACGTGGAAGAAGGCGACATCTGGCGCATGTGCCAGGTCAAGGACGCTGCGGTGCGTGACTGGGTCAAGCTGGCCGTGACCCGTGCCCGCCTGTCCGGCATGCCGGCCGTCTTCTGGCTGGACCCGTACCGTCCGCACGAAGCCGAACTGATCAAGAAGGTCAACACCTACCTGAAGGATCACGACCTGACCGGTGCCGACATCCAGATCATGTCGCAAGTGCGCGCCATGCGTTACACCCTGGAACGCGTCATCCGCGGCCTGGACACCATCTCGGTGACCGGCAACATCCTGCGCGACTACCTGACCGACCTGTTCCCCATCATGGAACTGGGCACCTCGGCCAAGATGCTGTCGATCGTCCCGCTGATGGCCGGTGGCGGCATGTTCGAAACCGGTGCCGGCGGCTCGGCCCCCAAGCACGTGCAACAGCTGGTCGGTGAAAACCACCTGCGCTGGGATTCGCTGGGTGAATTCCTGGCCCTGGCCGTCTCCATCGAAGACGTGGGCATCAAGACCGGCAACGCCCGCGCCAAGATCCTGGCCAAGACCCTGGACGCTGCCACCGGCAAGCTGCTGGACAACAACAAGTCGCCTTCGCCCAAGACCGGTGAGCTGGACAACCGTGGCAGCCACTTCTACCTGGCACTGTACTGGGCCCAGGAACTGGCCGCACAGAAGGACGATGCCGAACTGGCCAAGCAGTTCGCCCCGCTGGCCAAGGCACTGTCCGAGAACGAGCAGAAGATCGTCGAAGAGCTGAACTCGGTGCAGGGCAAGGAAGTCGACATCGGCGGCTACTACCTGCCGGATCGTGAGAAGACCTTCGCCGTGATGCGTCCGAGCGCCACGCTGAACCAGGCGCTGGAATCGGTGTAAAGCGTCGATGCTGGAGGGAGGGATGCATCGCCCTCCCCGCGCAAAAAAGGAAAGGCCGCGAACGTTCGCGGCCTTTTCGTTTTATAGGCATCAGGTCGATGAGGCCTGCCGATGTACTCTCTACCGTTCGGACTGAGTAGCCGCACGCGTGCGGCGTATCGAAGGCGCAAGGACGGCGCGCCTTCGATACGCGGCACGGCCGCTACTCAGGACGAACGGTGAGTGGGGCATCAGCGGGCTGCAATGCGCAATCTCTTCATCGAGCGTCACCGAGCAAAAAGTTGCGCCGCACATCCAGTGCCTCACCCTCGCTGGCCGTCTCATCCTTCAAGGCCACGCCTGACAGGGCACGCTGGTGCGCCTGCGCCATCAGGTAATGCAGCTTGTAGGCGGCTTCCGGATAGGGCAAACCTTCCGGCCGCACATTGGAGATGCAATTGCGGCTGGCGTCGGTGAGTCCGCGCGAGGGCATCCAGGTCAGATAGAGACCCATGCTGTCCGGCGAACTCAGCCCCGGACGTTCGCCGATCAGGATCACTACCAGCTTCACACCCAGCAACTCCCCGATTTCATCGGCCACCGCCACCCGTCCCTGCTGCACGATCACGGGCGGTGCCATCGACCATCCTTCCGGCGCAATACGCTGCATCACCTCCGCCAGGAAAGGCGCGGCATTGCGCACGATGGCCAGCGCCGACAAGCCATCGGCGATCACGAAGCCTACATCGAAGCGCCGTTGCGGCTCGGTGCCAAAACGCTCAAGCAATTGCTGGCGCGATGTTTCCGACAGCCTGCGCCCGAAGTCCGGCCGCTGCAGGTAGACCAGCCGGTCCGCTGCCGCGCTTTGCACATCAATCACTTCTTCGGCTGCGCAGAGACCTTGCTGCTGCAATTGTGCCTTGAGCGCAGCCACATCCAGCGGCAGATGTACGGCATCGCGCGCCTGCGCGTGCGCCAGCTGGAAAGCCAGTTGCGGCGCGGTCGGCAGGCTTACGCCACTGCGTCCCAGGGCGATGCGCGCAGCAGTGAAGCGGCGCAATGCCTCCCACGGATTGGCCGTGACGTTTTCTGCACCGGGGCTGACGTTTTCTGCACCTTCCGGTGAAATGGCTTCTTTGTCGTCCATGGTCATTGAAGGCGCAACAAGGTCTCGCGAAAACCGGGGGGCATGTCGGCATGCAGGCGGAATGCCTGCTCCTGGCCACCCGCATTGAAGATCTGCATCCTGTGCAGCCACGCCTCGAACTCCGGCGCCGGCCGCGAACCCAGTACCCGCCGCGCATACAGCGCATCGTGGAAGGAAGTGGTCTGGTAATTCAACATGATGTCATCCGAACCGGGGATGCCCATGACGAAGGTGCAGCCCGCCACGCCCAGCAAGGTCAGCAGCACATCCATGTCGTTCTGGTCCGCTTCGGCATGGTTGGTGTAGCAGACGTCACAGCCCATGGGCAGGCCCAGCAGCTTGGCGCAGAAATGGTCTTCCAGTCCGGCGCGGATGATCTGCTTGCCGTCATACAGGTATTCCGGCCCGATGAAGCCCACCACCGTATTGACCAGCAGCGGCTTGAAGGCGCGGGCCACGGCATACGCGCGCGCCTCGCAGGTCTGCTGGTCGATGCCGTGATGCGCATTGGCCGACAGCGCACTGCCCTGCCCGGTTTCGAAATACATCACGTTGTCGCCGACCGTGCCGCGCTTGAGCGACAGCGCAGCCTCACGCGCCTCGCCCAGGATGGCCAGGTCGATGCCGAAGCCGCGATTGGCCGCCTCGGTCCCGGCAATGGACTGGAACACCAGATCCACCGGCGCGCCGCGCTCGATGGCGGCAATCGTGTTGGTGACGTGGGTGAGCACGCAGGATTGCGTCGGGATCTCGTAACGCGCGATCACATCGGCCATCATGCCGACCAGCTTGACCACCTGCGGGACGTTGTCGGTAGCGGGATTGATGCCGATGACCGCATCGCCGTTGCCATACATCAGGCCATCGAGCATGCTGGCGGCGATGCCGCTGGCGTCATCCGTGGGGTGATTGGGCTGCAGGCGGGTGGACAAGCGGCCGGGCAAGCCGATGGTATTGCGAAAGGCCGTGACCACGCGGCACTTCTTGGCCACCAGGATCAGGTCCTGGTTGCGCATGATCTTGGAGACGGCCGCTGCCATCTCTGGCGTCACCCCGGGTGCCACGGCGGCCAGCACCGTGCTGTCGGTGTCATCGGCCAGCAACCAGTTGCGGAAATCGCCCACCGTCAGGTGCGCGATCGGCGCAAAGGCGGCACGGTCGTGACTGTCGAGGATCAGCCGGGTGACTTCATCCTCTTCGTAAGGGATCAGCGGCTCGTCGAGAAAAGTCTTCAGCGGCAGGTTCGCCAGCGCCATCTGGGCAATGGCGCGCTCCTCGGCGCTGCCCGCCGCCACACCGGCCAGCAGATCGCCGGAACGCGCCGGGCTGGCCTTGGCCATCACTTCCTTGAGATCACGAAACACGTAGCTGGCGCTACCCACACTGTGCCGGAAACGGTGTTCGGCCATGATGATGCTCCTCCTTGGTCACCGCTGCCCGCTGAGGCAGCGGTGCGTCATGCCCCGCTGCTGTCCGATCAGCTGGTCAGCAGTTGCGGTGCGGTCTTGCCGTATTTGATGCTGGTTTCGGCCGGCAGCCAGTTGCCGGTCGACTCCTGGCGTCCCTGCAGCAGGAAACGCGGCTTGGCGGCACTGATCTGGTCAGCCGCGAGTTTGGACAGCTCACCGATCTTGCCGTTCTTCATGCGATTGACGATGAGGCCATAACGGGTCTCGGGGAAGTCACGCAGCATATCGTAATCGCCATCGCTGTCGCCCGCCACGAACAGCGGACCATACCCCTTTTGCGCCACCAGCACCTGCTTGATGGCGACCGTCTTGCCCGGCCCCCAGGTCAGCGGCCACTCCTTCAGATAGGCATTGCGGAAGCTCTGCCCGCTGCGCTCCAGGCGCAGGCCGATGACGTTTTCACGGGTAACGTGGTAGCCATACTTGGGGTGCGTCGCAAACACGGCCACCACATCTTCCAGCGAGGCGGTACAGACATAGACGTCGATGCCATTGCGGCGCAGGGTGTCCATCAAGGTGGCGATTTCGGTGCACAGGCGGATGCCATGGAAGTGCGACACGCTCACCACGCCCGCCTTGCCCGCACGATCGGCCGGGCTGGTGTACTTGACCTTGGTCAGCGCCGCGCCCAGCGCAGCATCGTTGGAGGCTTCGGCCAGCGCGCTCACTTCGGCCACGCTCATGTTGGCGAAGAAGTAGATCACCCACGGATAACCGACGGCTACGCCATGGGTATCGTTGACGGCTTCATAGAGGTAGTAGAGCTTGGTACGGAAGTCCTGGAACTCCGGCGTGGCGGTGATTTCTTCCAAGCTCTTGCTGCCGGCCATGCCCTTGTAGTTGGCGTACAGGAACGCATAATCCGCATCGAGGTCAGCGCAGATCGCTTCCAGATCCACGATGTTGCCTGCCGCATTCTTGAAGTCCTTGCTGAACGGACCCGGTGGCACATTCTGACGGGTGATGGCCGCGAACTCGTTTGGTGTCAGCTTGAAAGACAGCGTATTGATCTGGTACATCAACAGCGCTTCTTCGCAGTCATTCATGATGCTGGTGTTGTCCCAGTCGAACACGGCATAGGGCCGCTTGCCGCTCTGGTAACCGGATGACAGCTTGCCATGCTCGGCGATCATCTGCGCCACCATCTCGTGATTGCGGGCCGCCCATTTGGCACGGTCCAGCGCGACTTCAGCGCGGGCGGCCGCCTGGCCGGGCGTGGCGATGGTGGCCAGTGCGCCACCGGCCGCAGCCGCCAGCAGGCCGCCCAGGAAGCCACGGCGCTTGAGAGCGGGTGCGGCGGTGTCGGTCGTCGGTTTGTGATTGTTGTTCATGATGGCCCTGTCGAATGATCGGTATGGAGTTATCGGTATAAAAGTTTTATATCGTTCAGAATTCTGCAACCGCCGCCGCCCCTTCCGCACGCTGGCGTGCCGTCGCCAGGAACCAGGCATAGCCCAGTGCCAGCAAGGCGACGAAGATGCCGAAGATCAGCGGGTTGTAATAGATCATGGTGGCCATGCACACCAGCGCACCGAAGAGCGCGAAGGCCGGGAAGTACGGATACAGCGGTGCCCGGAAAGGCCGCTCCAGGCCGGCCTCGGCGCGGCGCAGGCGGAACAGCGAGAGCATCGACAGGATGTACATCAGGATGGCGCCGAATACCGACATGGTGACGATGTTGGCCGTGAGCGTCTGGCCGCCGATCTTGATGAGTTCATCGCTGTAGATGGCGGCGATCCCCACCACCCCGCCGGCCAGGATGGCGCGGTGCGGCGTCTTGAAACGCGGATGGACGCGGGCGAAATACGCCGGCAGGTAGCCTTCGCGGGCCAGCGCAAAGATCTGGCGCGAGTAGCCCAGGATGATGCCGTGGAAGGACGCCACCAGCCCGAACAGGCCCAGCCACACCAGCATGTGCAGCCAGTTGCTGTTGTCGCCGACGATCAGCTTCATGGCCTGCGGCAGCGGGTCGTTGATGTTGGCCAGCTTGGTCCAGTCGCCCGCACCGCCAGCAAAGAGCATCACCCCAATGGCCAGCACCACCAGCGTGAGGATGCCGGTGATGTAGGCGATGGGAATGGAACGCTTGGGGTCCTTGGCCTCTTCAGCCGCCATGGCCACGCCTTCGATGGCCAGGAAGAACCAGATCGCAAACGGGATCGCCGCGAACATGCCCGGCACCGCCGCCATGCTGAAGGCATCACTGCCGGACCAGCCGCCCTTGGTGAAATTGGCCAGCGAGAAGCCCGGCGCCACCACGCCCATGAACACCAGCAGCTCGAAGATCGCCAGCAGCGTGACGAACAATTCAAAGGTCGCCGCGATCTGCACGCCGACGATGTTGAGCGTCATGAACACGAGATACGCCCCCAGTGCCGCCAGCTTGGGATCGATATTGGGGAACTGCACATTCAGGTAGGCGCCGATGGCCAGTGCGATGGCCGGTGGCGCAAAGACGAATTCAATCAGCGTGGCGGCCCCGGCCAGATAGCCGCCGACCGGCCCGAAGGCGCGCTTGCTGTAGGCGAACGGCCCGCCCGCATGGGGAATCGAGGTGGTGAGTTCAGTGAAGCTGAAGATGAAGGTGGCATACATGGACGCGATGAACAGCGCCGTGACCGTGAAGCCCAGCGTGCCGGCGCTGGCCCAGCCATAACTCCAGCCGAAGTATTCGCCGGAAATCACCAACCCGACCGCAATGGCCCAGAGCTGCAGGGTGGACAGGACGGGCTTGAGCGTGTGCCCCTGCCCTGAAGAGCTTGCATTCATCGGATTCTCCCTTTGGCGCGAAGGCGGAACCGCTGCATGGCGGCCCCTGTGAAAGGACGGGCGGGCATGGCGCTTGCTTGATTTCGCGCAATGCGCTGCCCTGCCGACGCAATATAGCAACGGCGATTTCAGCGGCGTTATCGAAATTCGGCAAAACTGCGCGGCTTGCCCGCCGCCCCGTCGATCAAGGAGCCTGTCCATGCCCACTCTCGCACTGTCCCAAGCTGACACACCTGCCACGCACAGCCAGCGGGCATTGCGCACCGCCATCGCGCGCGACGTGGATGAGCATGCGCACAACCTGACCGATTGGGAGCAACGCTACGACCAGATCACCTGCGGCGCTTTCGAAGGCGTGCTGCAGGAATGGCAGAGCAGCGGCCTGCAGATCTTCCGCGAGGCCAGCAGCCGCGCGGTGCGGCAGTCCTGCCAGGTGTGGCCGGACGCCTTCTGGTTCGGCATCGAGGTGCGCACCAGTGGCATGCGCATCAACGGCCGCCAGGTCGGCGAGGATGTGGTGATGACGCGGCCCGGCGCCTGCGAATTCGAACTGGTCACGCCGGAGGCACACGAGATCTATGGCATCGTGGTCCAGCGCGATGCCCTGCAGTCCAGCGCGGCACGCCTGGGCTGCATGGCATCGCTGGACTGGAAACGTCTGGGCCAGGCAGAGTTGCTGAAAGTCGATCACCAGGGGCTGGAGGAGTGCCGCCAGCAGATCGCTGCCCTGCTGACCCTGGCCGGACAGGCCAGCGGTGCGCAAGCGCACGCCGCCCTGCAGCTGCGCCAGGAAGCGGTGCTGGTGGCGCTGCTGGCGATGCTCGATGAAGGCGAGATCGAGGCTGAAGCGGGGGCCAGCTTCCTGCGCCGCCGCCGCATCGTCAACGATGCGCGCGAGTTCGCCATGGCGCATCAGGACAGTCCGGTGACCGTGCCCATGCTGTGTGAAGCGGTCCATGTCAGCCGCCGTACGCTGCAATACTGCTTTGAGGATGTACTGGGCATCAGCCCCATGAGCTATCTGCGGTCGCTGCGCCTGAACGGCGTGCGCCGGGCCCTGTGCGAAGGTGATGGCAGCCAGGCCGTGGGCAGCATCGGCGACATCGCGGCCGCCTGGGGCTTTGCCAATTTCAGCCAGTTCTCCTGCGATTACAAGAAGCTGTTCGGGCAGACGCCGTCGGCCATGCTGCAGGCACGGACCCGGCACTGATCGCCACCCGCCGGTACGATAAAACGAGAGGCATGCACGACCGGCCATGCCGCAACGAGGTATATTCTGCACATATGCATTCGCATGCAAGCCTGCACTTGAACCTATGGCACGCCGATGGTCCGCTTAGTCCCCCTGGTCCGCTCAGTCCGATTTTCTGCCCTGCTCATCGCCGCCTTGTGGGCGTTGCCAGCAGCAGCCGAGTCCTCATCGTCCTCCCCGCCCGCCCCTGCGCAGGCGCGTCAGGCGCTCTCGCTGAGCAGCACGCCCTACACCATGGCCGTCTATGCCAACGCCGATCTGAACAATCTCCCCAGCCATGTCGAGCGCGCCGTCATCATAGTGCACGGGGTCAAGCGCAATGCGGTTGACTACTTTGCCCTCGGTCAACACCTGCTGCAGCAGGCAGCGTTGACTTCAGGCAATACACTGCTGCTGGCACCCAACTTCATGGCCAGCAAGGATGCCGGTCTCTTGCCGGGCATGCCGATCTGGGCCGGCAACGGCTGGATGCAAGGAGCAGCCTCCATTCGAGGCGTCACGGGGATCAGCAGCTTCGCGGCACTGGATGACCTGGTGCGCTGGCTGGCAGAACCCCGGCGCTTTCCCGACCTGCGCGAGATCGTCCTGATCGGCCATTCCGCCGGGGCCCAGCTGATGCAGCGCTACGCCTTGCTCAATCCGGTCACGGAGACCTTGCAGGCCGCCGGGATTCAGGTGCGCTACATCATTTCCAGTCCTTCGTCCTATCTCTACGTGAGCCCGGAACGTCCGCAGGCAGGCGCATTCGCGGTACCGGCAGCGGCCTCCTGCCCGCATTACGACCGCTACCGTTACGGTCTCGTCGAGCCTCCCGCTTACCTGGTGCAGCAGCATCTGGAGGCGCGCCAGCTATGGGCACGCTATGCGGCTCGTGACGTGCGCTACCTGGTGGGCGGGCGTGATGTCGATCCGCAGCATCGCTTCCTCGACCGCTCCTGCGGCGCCGCGCTGCAGGGACCGACGCGGCTGGCGCGGCAACTGGCGTACCGGGACTATGAACAGTTTCTGGCCGGGCAATGGCAGATCCCGATACACCATCCGCAGCAGGTGATTCCGGACGCGGCCCACGGGGCGCCGCGCTTGTATCGTTCTCCGCTGGCGCCGGGCCTGATCTTTGCGCAGCCCGCGCAGGAGCCTCCGGCTCAGCACTAGGCTTGTGGGGGCAACGCCTCTCGCAGATTGCATGGGAACAGGCTCCAAAGCACTGGCAGTGAACCCGGAGAGACGGCACAATGCCGGCAGCCCAAGCCCGACAACGAGAACACAATGACGGCCAGCCAAGACGACATTTTCTCCCTGGAAAACTTCGAGTACCTCTGTTACGCGCGCCAGCAGGAACCTGCGGCACGGGAACTGGTGCGCCTGCTGCAACTGATTGACCGCCAGTATGGCCAGCTGGCCGGCAAGTTTTCGCTGCAGGTCTCCCCGGCCGTAACCCAGGCAGAACTGGAACAGCACACGCTGACCCGCATCACCGGTGCCATCTCGGCCCTGCTGTCAGATCCCGGCTTTCACCTGAGCCCCAATGGCTTCGGTCAACTGATCCACTTCCAGCGCTGGCTGGCGGCCCTCTTCGGTGCCAGCCACTTCATCAATGCCGACCACATCCTGCGCTCGCTCAACTTCGGCGGGCCACAGGCCCAGGTGTTCGAGGTCAAGCCGCTGGACCTGGTGAAATTCTGTCTGCTGTATTCGCCCGAGTCGGAGTTGGCACTGGATGTGGAAGCCCTGTGGGCGCAAAACAAGCCGCTGGCCGCCGCCCTCTTCCTGGCGCTGATGTCGCCGCGTTTTCTCGGTACGCCGGCGGCGCACTCCAAGCGTGAAGCGCTGCTGCAGTGGCTGCCTGACCGGCTGCCCGAGCTGGAATCGCTGGACGGCCTGCCGGTGGCCGTCCTGCATGATGTCTACATGCACTGCAGCTACGCGGACCTGCCGCAGCGCCATCGCATCAAGGGCGCAATCAACCAGCTGCTGCGCAGGAAGCTGGATGCCGAAGGGCTGGACGACCTTTCGCAGACCGGCGATGCACGCGTCAATGGCAAGCCGGTGATGCTGGTCTTGCTGGAATGGTTTTCGGGCGGGCATTCGATCTATCGCACCCACTCCAAGACCCTGGAAGCGGCGCGCCGTCATTTCCACGTGGTGGCCCTGGGCTACGCGGCCAATACCGACGAACTGGGCCGTGCCGTCTTCGATGAATTCATCACGCTGGCGCAGCCGGGCAATCTGATGGCCAGCCTGCAGACGCTGCGCGAGATTGCCACGGCGCACCGACCGCGGGTGTTCTACATGCCCAGCGTGGGCATGTTCCCCATCACCATGTTCGCCGCCAATCTGCGCGTGGCGCCCTTGCAGGTGGCGGCGCTCGGGCATCCGGCGACCACCTGCTCGCCGCGCATCGACTACATCAGCGTGGAAGAGGATTTCATCGGCGACCCGGCCTGCTTCAGCGAGCAACTGCTGCGCCTGCCTGCCGACGGACAACCCTACCGGCCCTCGGCCGTGCCCTTCATCGTGCCGCAATTGCAGCGGCGCAATCAGCCGGTAGTGAACGTGGCCGTGGCCGCCACCACCATGAAACTGAACCCGCGCTTCCTGATGGCCTGCCAGCGCATCGTGGAATTGTCGGCGCAAGTGCCAGGTGGTGCGGCGCGCGAAGTGCGGCTACATTTCCTGGTGGGGCAGGCACAAGGGCTGCTCTATCCGCAGCTGCAACGGCTGATCCTGCGCTACGTTCCGAGCGCGCAAGTCTATCCGCACCAGCCTTACCAGCAGTACCTGTCGCTCTTCAACCAGTGCGACATGTTCCTGTCGCCCCTGCCCTTCGGCAATACGAATGGGATCATCGATGCCTTCACGGTAGGACTGCCGGGTGTCTGCAAGACCGGGCCGGAGGTTTTCGAACACATCGATGAGGGGCTGTTCCGCCGTATCGGACTTCCCGACTGGACCATTGCCGCCACGCTGGACGACTACATCCTGGCGGCAGTCCGCATGGCGACCGACTATGCTGCGCGCAGTGCGCTGTATGCGTTGCTGGCCGATCCGCAAGCGCTGCAACGACTGTTCGAGGGACGGCCCGAATCGCTGGGCGATGCGCTGGCCGCACTGTGCGGCGAGGCAGCGGGCGACTGAGCCTCAGGCGGTGGCGAGGGGTGCTGCCTGTTCCGGCGGCAAGGCAGCCAGCGCGGGCAGGTCCAGGGCTGCGCGTCGTTGCTGGCAGGCGGGATTGGGTTGCCCGTCGGGCTCCCAGGGAGAGAATTCACGGCAGGTGCTGGGCCGCTGCGGGTAGATGCGGCATCCCACGCCCGGTTTGCCCAGCTCCCCGACCAGTGCGATGCAGCGGCCATGGCCGTTTTCCGTGCCTTTCATGCAGGCCAGCGTGTCGTTGACCTTGCTGGTGAGTTCCACCGGCACCATGCCGCCCAATCCATCGCTGAGTTCGCCGCAATAGAACGACACCCGGAAATGCGCGCAGCAGCCACCACAGGCAGTGCAAGGATTGTCGGGTGAATCGGCCATGTCGGTGAAGAGACGGTCTTCATCGACGATCCAGTGGAGGGCGGTGTTTTTCGGCATGAAGAAACGTAAGCAAAATGTCGGGCATATTCAAATGACATGCGCCGGCAGGCGAAGACGCGACTGCTTTCAGTCGTCCTCAGGCGGCCACTGCTGCGCGCCATGAAGAAGACGAATGACTTCGATCACACGTTGACGTGGCCGATAACGATAAACAGCAATGAAGGGAGTGCCACTGATGACCAACTCGCGGGTACCGTTTATGCGTCCGGCTCGCCCCAGAAGCGGATGCGCAAGAAGATGAAGAAGTTGATCTTCAATCTTGTCGCCCTGATCAATCGCAGCGCTGAGATTATGTTGAGCGATGTAATCGATCAAAGCATCGCGGTCAAGAAACGCCCTGGGAAGCCAACGTAAAATCAATCACTTCCCCCTCTTCACCTGCCTCAACAAATTGGCCCGTTTTTCGGACCAACTTGCCTGCGCTTGCTCCTGGCTTATCCATTGGGTCGCGGGATCATCGGCTTCGGCCAATCCCTGTTCCACTTGAGCGCGGAACCAGCGATCATGTTCGACGGCTTCATTGGCGTTCTTCATGGCTGCGGCGCGATCGGGCCGTGTACGCGCCAACGGCTTGAGCTCGGGATTCCAGTTGGAAATATCAAATGTGCCTACCATCAGGCCAAGCTTGCGCAACAAGGTAATGGCAGGAAGCGGATTGGGAAACGTACGCGGTTCATCGCTGCGCGCATGCGAAAGTACGGCTTCCGCATTGTTCTTGGTCGTAATCCGGACGTAGAACCCGCCGCCTTCGGCCTGCAACCTGACGGCAGAAACTCCGCCCGCCTCCGTTGCAGTACGCAATTGCTCAAGAGTCCAGCTTTGCATGATGACACCTCGGCGCGAGACCAATAATGATTAATTGTCTGCAAGTTTAACATAAAACGTGCGAATTTTTCAAGACTGAACTTGCATAAGTTGCCTTACCATCTCTGCGATAATCGGCAGCGCGCATCACTGCACACATCGGACCGACAATCTATCCTGGCGAAACACGACGGGTTCGCCTTATTGTGATGAGCTCAACGTCCAAGGATCTGAATCGGATTTCCACATGGCAGCCAAAGCCAAAGACCCGCTCTCTGCTATTCAGAAGACGCACTCCATTCTCTGGATGAGTCTGTGTTTTACGATCATCTTTATCGTCATGGGAAGCTATTCGTACTTCGAAAAGCCAATCGGACTTCCATGCAAGTTCGCCACGAGAACAGGCATTCTCAAGAAAACGGCCAACTCGGATTTCCTGCTGGATGGCACGCATCAATACGCACTTTCCTGGCCACTCCGCCACGGCCATGGGGGTGCATGGAACGCCTTGGAAAACGCCCGCAACGGCATGCATGTCCAGTCGCAGGTATGTGGGAATGACTTGGTGCGGGTGTTCCTGGAAGGTCGTGAGGTCTTCGTCATCCACTCACGAGACACGCGGGCAGAAAACGTCGCCAGTGCCAAACTGGCGTTCGGCATGGCTTTTTTCTGCCTCGTGTTGATGACCACGATGAGGTATCGATTGAAGCATTTGCGCGCCTGAGCTCGCAACTACGTTGCAGCGGCGATCGCCACACACCATACGAAATACACCCCTGTCCGGGGTTGCCGCGTCGAATCAGCTACCCTTGCGCTCCTTGAACACCGGCACGAACATCTCATGCCACACCGCGGGCTTGGTCTTGATGGTGCCGGCTTTGCCCATGAAGATCACGTATTGCATGATGTCCACCGGGGTGCTTGTGAACTCGGTGCCCGGGTCCGCCAGCATCTGCTCCACTTCTTCCTGCGGCAGCTTCAGCTTGGAGACGCGCAGGAAGATCTCGGCTGCGCCCTTGCGGTTCTTGGCGATGTAGGCGTTGGCCTCTTCCTGCGCGGCCATGAAAGCCTGAGTCAGCTTGGGATTCTTGTCGGTGAAGGACTTCAGCGCAAAGACCACGTCAATCGTAATGTGGCCCAGCACGTCGGTGGAATTCAACACACGGGTGATGCCCGGGGCCTTGGCTTCCTGGTAGGAAAACGGCGGCGAGGTGAAGTGCGCCGTGATCTCGGTCTTGCCCGAGACCAGGGACGCCATCGCTTCCGGATGCGACAGGCTCACCGTCAACGGATCCAGCTTGGCGTAGTTCTCGATGCCGAAGGTCTTGGCCGCCGCCATCTGCAACAGCACGGCCGACAGCGAAGTCTTGATGCCGGGAATGGCGATCTTGTCCTTGGGCGTAAAGTCTTTCAGCGACTTGACGTTGGGGTTGTTGGTATTGAGCCAGAGCGGCGAAGTCGACAGCGCACCCAGTCCCACCACTTCCGAACGCGGAATGCCATGCGCCTTGGACCACAGCGTCACGAAGCCCGGTGCGCCGGTGCCGGCGATGTCGAGGTTGCCGGCCAGCATGGCGTCATTGATGACGTTGCCGCCGTCGAGCAGCACCCACTTGGTCTTGACCTCGCCCAGGCCCATGGCCTTGGCGTGCTTTTCCACCAGGTTCTGGTCGCGGATCACCATCAGCGGCAGGTACAGCAGGCCGTAGCCGTGCGAGATGCGCACTTCCTGCGCTTCCGCGCGGGCCGTGCCGGATACGGCGGACAGCGCCAGGGCGCTGGCCATCATGAGGCTGGTGAAGGTACGTCGTTGCATGCTTGTCTCCTGAAGGTCGTCAGTTTATCGGTCTTGTATGGATCGTTGCGTGTTGATGTATGGCTTGCGCGGACCTTGTATGGAGGCAAGGTCCGCAGCCCGGCAGCTCAGTGCTGCATGCCCCAGCGGCGGATGGTGCGCTTCTCGATCTGGGCGAAGATCAGGTTCTCCACCACCAGGCCGATGATGATCACGCAGAACAGGCCCGAGAAGACATTGGCCGTTTCCAGCTGGTTGCGGTTTTCGAAGATGTACCAGCCCAGGCCTCCCGCTCCCGAGGAGACGCCGAAGACCAGCTCGGCCGCGATCAGCGTACGCCAGGCGAAGGCCCAGCCCACCTTGAGGCCGGTCAGGATGCTGGGGAAAGCGGCCGGGATCAGGATCGATTTCACCAGCGAAAAGCGGCGCAATCCATAGTTCTGGCCGACCATGCGCAGCGTGTTGGACACCGCCCGGAAGCCGCCATGCGTATTGAGCGCCACCGCCCACAGCACCGAATGCACCAGCACGAAGATGATGCTGCCGGTACCGAGACCGAACCAGATCAGCGCCAGCGGCAACAGCGCAATGGCCGGCAGCGGATTGAACATCGAGGTGAGCGTTTCCAGCAGGTCATTGCCGATGCGCGAGCTGATGGCCACCGTGGTCAGCAGCCCGGCCAGCAGGATGCCCAGGCCATAGCCGACCAGCAGGGTCTGCATCGACACGGCCGCACGCTGCAGCAGCACGCCGCTGCCGATGCCGGAGAGGAAGGCTTGCACCGTCTCGCTGAAGCTGGGGAACAGCAAGGCATTGTCCAGCCAGCGGCCATAGACTTCCCAGATCAGGGCCAGCACCAGCAGGATCACGGTCTTGCGCAGCCAGCCCATGCGATACAGGGACTCGAAGGCCGACAGCGGCCGCTGCACTTCGGCAGTGGCATGGGGATTGGGGTCCACCAGGATTTCCGGGCGGACGAAGGGCAGATTGGTTTGCATGATGAAGTCTCCGGCGCGGCTCAGTGATGGGCAAACAGCATGTCGTTGATGCGGGTTTCCAGTTCGGCCTGGGCAGCCGTTCCCAGCTGGCCGGGATCGATGCTGTTGAGTTCGGCGCGGACCTGGCCCGGATGCGGTGTCAGCAGCAGGATGCGGGTACCCACGCGGATGGCCTCTTCGATCGAGTGGGTCACGAAGAGCACCGTGAACTGGGTGTCGTCCCACAGGCGCAGCAGTTCATCCTGCATCTTGCGGCGGGTCAGTGCATCCAGCGCGGCGAAGGGTTCGTCCATCAACAGCACATCCGGCTCCATGGCCATGCCACGGGCAATCGAGACGCGCTGTTTCATGCCGCCGGAGAGCATGTGCGGATAGCTGTCGATGAACTTGGCCAGGCCGACCTTGCCGATGTAGTACTCGGCGCGTTCGGCGGCGGCCTTGCCTTGCAGGCGGCCACTGGCGTGCAGCGCGAATTCCACGTTCTGGCGCACCGTCTTCCAGGGCAGCAGCTGGTCGAATTCCTGGAACACCATCATGCGGTCCGGACCGGGCTCATGCACTTCCCGCCCTTTGAGACGAATCGCCCCCGAGGTCGGCTGCAGGTAGCCGCCGATGGCCTTCAACAGCGTCGATTTGCCGCAGCCCGAAGGACCCAGCAGGATGTAGCGGTCGCCCGGATGGACGTTGAAACTGACGTTCTGGGTAGCGGTGACCAGTGAATCGGTGGTCTTGTATTGCAGGGTGACGCGATCGATTTCCAACAGCGGACGCGATGGGTCGAGGATAGCCGCAGCTTGGGCAGGGTCGCTCATGCCAGTCTCCAAATGATTTATAAGAATTATTGATGCTGGAACGGATGCTAGGCCGCCAAGCTGTAACGAATCTGACTAAATCCTGACGTCTTCTTTTCGTGAGCGGTTCGGACATACAATGACGACCTGCCCAAGCAGCGTCCAACAGCTGCGGCATCGAAAAACAACACTGGAGATCCCATGCGCATCCTGCTGGTCGAAGACACTGCCGACGTGGCCGAGGCCATCGTTTCCCACCTGGCCCGCATCGGCCACACGGTCGAATGGGAAAGCCACGGCGGCCACGCCGCGCGCCGCCTGGGCGAGGCCTTCGACCTGCTGATCCTGGACGTGATGCTGCCGCAGACCGATGGCTTCGCCCTGCTGGAGCAATTGCGCGCGCGCGGCCAGCACACGCCGGTGCTCATGCTCACCGCCTGCGGCGAGATCGAAGAGCGCGTGCGCGCACTGGACCTGGGGGCGGACGATTACCTGGTCAAGCCCTTCGACTTCCGCGAACTGGAGGCGCGCATCCGCGTGCTCCTGCGCCGGAGCGGCGGCGAATCGACCAACCTGCTGCACTGTGCCAACCTGTGCATCGACCGCAAGAGCCGCACCGCCACGCTGGACGGCCAGCCCATCGAGCTGACCCGGCGCGAGGTGACGCTGCTGGAAATCATTGCGGCAAGGCCGGGGCGCATCTTCAACAAGGATGAGTTGATGGATCGCCTCTTCACGGTCGACGACACGCCCAACGCCAACACGGTCGAGCAATACGTGGCGCGCCTGCGAAAGAAACTGGCCGCTGCCGCCTTCGAAATCCGCACCCTGCGCGGCCTCGGTTATCAGCTGGTGTTGCACGCCCCGGCCGCCGGTGAAGCTTCCGCGTCCACCCCGGCCGCTGCCCTGCACTGATGCTGGGCCGTTCGCCGCACGTCGTCGCCGGACGCTCGCTCTACACGCGGCTGGTGGTGCGCGTAGGCGCGGTGCTGCTGGTGAGCGCCGCCGTGCTGCTCATCGCCATCTGGATCTCGACCCAGCTGGCCGCGCGCCAGGCCTATGACCGCATCCTGGCCGGCAGTGCCTTGCAGATCGCCGAAAACACCTGGTACGACCATGGCGAGGTCAATGTCGATGTGCCGCTGGCGGCGCTGTCGATGCTGGGCACCGGGGACCATGCGATCTATGCGGTCTTCGATCCGCGTGGCCGGGTGATCGCGGGCGATGCCGAATTCCGTCCGGAGATTCCCTGGAACGAGCTGGAACAAGGCCCGCTGTTGCGCGACGGCGATTATCTGGGCACGCCGGTGCGCATGGCCATCATCGGGCGGCGCATGCCGGTCGACAGCGCCCATCCTTGGGCCGTGATCGTGCTGGCACAGACCAACAACGCGCGCATGTCCTTTGCGCAAAGCCTGGGCGGCAAGGCGCTGGTGGTGATCGTGGCCATGAGCGCCCTGACGATTTTGGCAGCGATGTTCACCCTGTACCAGGCACTGGCACCGCTCAAGCGCATCGAGGCGGCCATCCGTGAACGGGACCTGAACGATCTTTCACCCCTGTCGTTAACCGTGCCTGCCGAGACCCATGCGCTGGTCTCGGCCATCAATGCCTTCATGGAGAGGCTGGTGGTCCACCGCGCCACCATGCGCCGCGTGATCGGCGATGCCGCGCATCAATTGCGTACGCCCGTCACCGCCCTGGTGGCGCAGATGGAACTGCTGGCCACCGAGCCTAGCGAGGAGAAGCGCCAACGCCACTTGGCGCTGCTGCGCGAGCGCACGCGCCACCTGGGCGCGCTGGTGAACCAGCTCATCAATCACGCCATGGTCCAGCATCGCAATGACAGCCGCCTGCAGGAACGCATCGATCTGGCCGACCTGGTGCGCTCGCAGATGACGGAAGTGCTTTCCAATCGCGCGCGCACGCCGCACGACCTGGCGCTGGATGTGCCGCCCCTGCCCTGCCTGATCCAGGGCGACCCGATTGCGCTGGGCGAGGCCATCAAGAACATCCTCGACAACGCCGTGCAATACGGTGCGCCGGGGCTGTTGCACGTACGGCTGGACAGCGATGGCCAGCGCCATCGCCTGAGCTTCATCGATGACGGGCCGGGGATTGCTGCCGAGGATTGGGAGCGACTGCGCAAGCCCTTCGCCCCGCGCGGAGAGAACCGCATGGGGGCGAGCCTGGGCTTGTCCATCGTGGAAGAAGTCATGCGCGCGCATGCGGGCGAGATGCGCTTTGCTTACCTGCCCGACGGGCATTTTGCGGTCCTGCTGGATTTCCCGGCCTGGCAGGAGCCGGCCTGAGGCGCTGAGCGCGAATCAGCGCCCTATTTCCATTCCAGGATCGCATTGCGGCGATCCAGCCAATGTACCTTCACACTGCCGGGTGTCACCTTGCGTGCCGCGCAGGCGCTGGCCGCGAGCGCGAAGGAGGCATCGTAGTAACGTCCGCTGGCCGACGAGCGCAACGGCGTCTGCGGCGCATTGCGGGCAATCCAGTCAGCCGCATTGGTGCGCAGGAAGATCATGCAAGCGCTGCCACTGGTCTCGGCTACCTGGCAGGCGCAGCTGTTGCCGGAGGTGGTGATGGGTTCGCTCAGCTGCGGGTTGCGATTCAGCGCATCCGGCACCGGGACAGGGACCGGTACCGGAACGGGCACCCCCTGCTGCGGACCGTAATGGCCGCCCAGATCGCGGGTGGTGACCTGGGCCGTGGCCGGCAGGAGCAGCGCACCCAACAGCAGCGGCAGGCATCGGATCATGTTCATGGATGGTGTCTCCTTGCTGGCATGAGGTGCGTTCAGGCGCGGGCGCGCAGGCGATACAGGCTGGTGGTTTCCTTGCTGCGCGCCGCATGCAGCGGATCATCGCGATCGACTGCCTTGCCGTGGCGCGGCTTGATGTCGTGCCGTGCCAGCACTTCCAACCCGGCCTGGGCAATCGCCTCGGCCAGCATGCCGGGGGCGCGCAAACCCAGGTGTTCGGCGAAGTCGGAGAGAATCAGCCAGCCTTCGCCCTGCGGGGTCAGGTGATCGGACAGTCCCTTCAGGAAGCCCAGCAGCATGCGGCTGTCCGGATCGTAGACCGCGTGTTCAATCGGTGAACTGGGACGCGCCGGCAGCCAGGGCGGATTGCAGACGATCAGCGGTGCGCGGCCGGAGGGGAACAGGTCGGCCTCCTGCAATTCGACCTGCGGCAAGACCCCCAGCCCTTGCAGGTTCTCGCGTGCGCAGGCCAGCGCGCGCGGGTCCATGTCGGTAGCGATGATCTTGCGCACGCCGCGCCGGGCCAGCACGGCGGAGAGCACGCCACTGCCCACGCCGATATCGAAGGCCAGTTCGGTCGAGGGCAGCGGGGCCTTGGCCACCAGGTCCACGTACTCGCCACGCACCGGCGAGAAGACGCCATACCACGGATGGATGCGGCTACCCAGCGCGCCGATCTCCACGCCCTTCTTGCGCCACTCATGCGCACCGATCAGCCCCTGCAGCTCGCGCAGCGAGACCGCAAAGGATGTGCCCTGCAGCGAGGGCGCATAGGCTTCGCGGCAGGCGGCCTGCACGTCGGGCGCACGGCGCAGCGGCACCACGAAACCGGGATCGACGGGAATGAGCAGCATGCCCAGGATGCGTGCGCGCTGCGCCTGCATCTGGCGATGATGATGGAAGGCTTGCGCCGGGCTCTCGGCGGTGGCCGCTTTGGATTTGCTTTTGGCCTGGGCGCGCTCGCGGGCGCGGTCCACACGTCGGCCCAGGGCTTGCAGCAGCTGGCGTGCATTCTGGAAGTCGCCGCGCCAGAGCAGGCCGGTACCCTCACAGGCCAGCTTGTAGGCGGCATCGGCGGCCATCTGGTCGTCCGCCTCGACGACGCGCTTGGGGGGCGGATTGCCGGCCTCGGAATGCCAGCGCAGTTGCTGTGAAGTGGCACCGGTGGTCCAGGTGATGAAAGCGGGAATGTCGTCGTGTATGGTCATGAATCAGGGGATCAGCGAGCGCGGCACAGGAAGCGCCGTGCAAAAACAGCCGCCAGTGTAACAAAGCATGGCCTGTGCGCCGCGCTGCCGGAACTTGTGCCCCGTGGCCGAACCCAAATAGCAGAACTTGATGTCGGGCAAAAACCCGGTGCTTTTTTTGCCGGCCCGGGCGCGATGCGCCTATGATGGAGCCGGTCCATCACCGAAGGAGAATCCATGAGCGAGCCCATGCAAACCCCAGCGTTCGACCACCAGCGCCTGCTGGACATGGTCGGCCAGTTCGAGGCGGAATTGCAGAAACTGCCCGCTGGCAGCACCGAAGCCGACCAACTGCGCGAAGACATCGCCCGTCTGCGCCAGCACCTGAGCGAACCGCAGCCGCATGCGGGACAGGTCGGCGATACCTGGCACTCCCTGCGCCGAGCCGCCGACAGCCTGGAAAACCAGGTGCTCAAAGACAGCCCCTACATCACCGAGATGGGGCGCATCATCGGGCTGATCTGATCGGTCAGCTCATGAACGGCTGCAACGGCCGATCACAAACCGCCTGTCGCTGGAATGCCGCAGGCGGTTTTGTTTTCAGGTGGTCGGTATCAATTCGATCATCTTGCATGCCTTATCCTTCAAAATCGGTGCAAATTATTCTGCCATAGCAGAATTTATCACTCACCTTCCCGAAATACGTTCCCCCGCAATGAAAAATTCTATTTTGATAGAATATTAAGTGAATTCATCCATTGAGAAACCTGATATTCTTCTATAGCAGAATACGGAGGGCATATGGCAAAGCCAGAATATTTTGGAAAAATCAACGACGCAGCAGGTTTCGGCGCTGCCATCCGGGCCGCACGTAAAGCAGCCGGGATGCGAATTGCCGACGTTTGCGCACTGGCGGACGTGTCCATCCAAACCCTGAGTGACATTGAATCGGGCAAGCCGACGGTAAGCATCGGCAAGATGCTTGATGTGGCGGATTGCCTGGGCGTTTCGTTCTTCTCGGTCTCGGCAGAGGAACGACACACTGCGGAGAAAGAACTCCCGCGCTTGTTCCCGGCGTGGCATCGATGAGCATGTTCCTCAACATCTGGATGAGTGGAGTGCGGGTCGGCGAGCTTTGGCACCACACCGATGAGAACCTGTTTTCCTTGCGCTACGACGATGACTGGACGCAATCCGGCCATGCCCTGTCACCGGCCCTTCCCTTGATTCGTCCCGAGGCAGAAAGCAGGGAACGTCACAGCATGGAGGTGCGCAATTTCTTCCAGAACCTGCTTCCGGAAGGAAAGGCGCTGGACGACGCTGTGGCCACTTACCATCTCTCCAAGGCGAACCTGGCGGGTCTGCTGCATGCACTCGGCCGCGAGTCGGCGGGCGCGCTGGTCTTCACCGCCAACGCCGTTACGCCCCACGACAAGGACGAGCGGCAAGCCAGGCGGCTGTCATCGGAGGAACTCTCGCAGCGCATCCGGGCCCGGCCAGAGCATCCTTTCACGGTATGGGATGGCCGGGTCAGGCTGTCCATCGCCGGTTATCAGGACAAACTGGCCGTCCTCCAGCAGGGCGATGCGTGGTTTCTGCCGGAAACGCTGCAACAGTCTTCCACCCACATCCTCAAGCCGGAGCCGGTCAGCCGGCAGCTCGCGGGCATGACCACCAACGAACTGATGTGCATGCTGCTGGCAGACGCGGTGGGCGTCAGGGCGGCTGCGGTGAGACTGGCGCACGTACCGGAGCCGGTACTGGTGGTTGAGCGATTTGATCGTGTCCGCGCCCGGGGGGACATGCAAGCAGCGCAGGCCGACGGCGCGCAAGTCTTGCGCCGACAATGCATAGACGGCTGTCAGGCCCTGGGACTTCCGGTCGACTTCAAATACGAACGCCCCTTTGGCGATGGCGATGACGTCAAGGAGATACGCGATGGCGCCTCGCTCAAACGCTTCTTCCGCTTGCTTGGTGACCGTGACCTGATGCACTCGACCGGCCCCGCCAAGCTTGGCTTCCTGCGCTGGCTCATCTTCCAGGTATTGATCGGCAATACCGATGCGCACGCCAAAAACCTGAGTTTCTTCAGCGATGCCAATCGGCTGGTCCTGGCGCCAGCTTATGACATGGTGTCGGGATTGGCGCTCATTGACGCTCAGGTGGCCGACCAACTGGCGATGGCTGTGGGCGACAATTTTGATCCGCGCACCATTCGTGCTTTCGACTGGGCCTTGATGGCGCATGAGTGCGCCCTTGCACCGAGGCTGGTCGTCAATGCGCTCAAGGAGCTGGCCACGCTCAGCCTGAAAAAATTGCCGGACATCTGCCACGAAGTGCTGGCGCAGGGAGGAGACCCGCGCATGACGCAGCGCGTGGCGAGCGTCGTGCAATCGCAATGCGAAGCAGCCTTGGCGTGTGCGAAGGATATCCTGACCGTCAATCCAGCCTACCTTTGATCGGACAAAAAACTGCCTGTCGCCGCCAGGGCGACAGACAGTTTTCTTTTTGGATCACTGCGTATCAATGCGCCGGCAGCGGAATCCATTCAGTCTCACCGGGAATATCCGGGAATACGTTCTTGTCACGGCCATTCCACGCCAGCTTGGCCGCTTCGATCTTCTCGCGCGAGGTCGCCACGAAATTCCACCACACGAAGCGCGGACCATCCAGCGGTGCGCCGCCCAGGATCATGAACACCGTTTCTCCCACGGCCTTGAGCGCCACTGCCGCACCCGGTGCCAGAATGGCCAGGGTACCCGGCTCCATACGCTCGCCGTCCAGCGTCACGTCACCACGGACCACGTAGACCGCGCGTTCCTGTACGTCGGCGGCAATCTCCAGCTCGGCCCCTTGCGTGGTGCTGCCCGCCACATACAGCGTCGGGCTGGCCGTGGCCACCGGCGAACTCACGCCGAACGCCGAACCCGCCAGCACATGCAGACGCGCACCGCCGATTTGCGCCTCAGGCATGTCTTCCGAGGCGTAATGACGGAACAGCGGCTCGCTCTCTTCCTGCTCGGCCGGCAACGCCACCCACATCTGCAGACCATGCACCGGCACCTTCTGCTCGCGAATATCGTCGGGGATACGCTCCGAATGGACAATGCCGCGTCCCGAAGCCATCCAGTTGACCGCGCCCGGGGTGATGCGCTGGACCACGCCCAGGCTGTCCCGGTGCATCATGGCGCCCGAGAACAGGTAAGTCACGGTGGCCAGGCCGATGTGGGGATGCGGGCGGACATCGCCTTCGGTGGTGCCGGCATCGAATTCCACCGGCCCCATATGATCGAAAAAGACGAAGGGACCGACCGTGCGTGCAGCCGCCGCCGGCAGCAGTCGCCGGACCGGGAAACCGATGTCGCGAGTCAGGCCGTGGATCTGGTGAAGAATGTTGCTCATGGTGCTCTCCTGTGGCGGCGGGCGCACTTGGCTGCCCGCCGCTGGGGTTCGGATGAATCAAGGGTTTAGAAACGACCCGCGCGGAAATCGTCGATGGCGGCTTCCACCTGTTCGCGAGTATTCATCACGAACGGGCCCCACTGGGCAATCGGCTCATTCAAGGGCTTGCCGGCAATCAGCAGGAAGCGGCTGCCCTGCTCTGCCCGCACCGTCACACCCGCGGCGCCCGCCACGTTGGACAGCACCGCCATGCGACCAGCCTCGGCGGCACGGGTCTCGCTGCCTGCCGCACCTACGGCCAGCTTGCCTTCATACACGTAGAGGAAGGCATTGTGCGTGGCCGGGATCGGCAGGTCCAGCGTCACGCCGGCTTCCAGCTTCAGGTCCAGATACAACGGCTCGGTGGTCTCGCGGCTGATGGCGCCAGCCACGCCAAAGGCGGTCCCGGCCAAGACGCGGACCTTCACGCCCGCTTGCGGCTCGGTCTCGGGGATACCTGCCGAGGGGATGTCCTGGTAGCCGGGATCGGTCATCTTGTCCTTGCCCGCCAGGTTCACCCACAGCTGGAAGCCGCTCATGAGGCCGTTTTCCTGTTCCGGCAACTCCGAGTGCACCAGGCCACGGCCGGCCGTCATCCATTGCATGCCGCCCGGTTCCAGCAAGCCTTCGTTACCGGCATTGTCGCGGTGGCGCATGCGGCCGGCCAGCATGTAAGTCACGGTTTCGAAGCCGCGGTGCGGGTGGTCGGGGAAACCGGCCAGGTAATCGCCGGGCTCGTCCGAGTGGAAGGCGTCCAGCATCAGGAACGGGTCCAGGCGGCGCTGCAGGTCGTGGGTCAGCACGCGGGTGAGGCTCACGCCGGCGCCATCCTGGGTAGGGATGCCGTTGACCAGGCGTTCGATTTGACGGGTGTAGGGGGTGCTCATGCTTGTCTCTCCTGTAGAGGCCCGCACGTCGTGGGCGCGGGCCGGTGAATCATGGTCGATGGTTGGAACGGGCGGTCATCAGGCTCAACGGCTCTCTTCCGGCTGGGCTTGCGGGTCGATCGAGGACACCAGCAACAGTGCACCGATCAGGGCCACGTTCTTGAGGAAGTGAATCATCTGGCCTTGGGCGGCAGCGCCTTCGAGCGTCCAGAAATGATGGGCCGACAGGGTTGCGCCGACGGTGAAGAGCGCAATCACCAGCGACACCGGACGCACGCCGCGGCCGGTCATCAGCAGCAAGCCGCCGCCGACTTCGACCAGGATGGTGACCAGCACGGCCAGGGTCGGTACCGGCAGGCCCAGGCTGCCGAAGTAGCCGACCGTGCCGGCAAAGCCGACGATCTTGAAAATGCCCGAAATGACGAACAAGGAAGCCAGCAGGACGCGGCCAATACGGAAAGTGGTGAAGTTGGTAATCATGGTAAGCCTCTCTGATGTTGGGTGAACGACGATGTTTGAATTGTGATGCCGTGTTGCCTTGAATCTTGTTATTGCCTGACGCCAATCTCTGACCGGCTCTCGCGCTGTGCTCTGCCCGGTGATGCATTCGCTGCAGCCAGTGACGACAGAATAGGCAAGTTCGCCTTCGGCTAAAACTGATTATCTTTTTATAATCACGATCTAAATTTTAGATATAGTTGGCACTTCGTCACTTCATCGTAGCTTGAGGGGTCTATGAATATTGAGCGTCTGTCGCTGGATCAGTTGCGGGTTTTCGTGCAGGTGGCCGACAGCGGCAGCTTCCTGGCCGCCGCGCGCAAGCT
Source organism: Herbaspirillum sp. Her4 (assembly GCF_057961335.1). Classification (NCBI taxonomy): domain Bacteria; kingdom Pseudomonadati; phylum Pseudomonadota; class Betaproteobacteria; order Burkholderiales; family Oxalobacteraceae; genus Herbaspirillum; species Herbaspirillum sp. Her4. The sequence goes on from NZ_CM176330.1 coordinate 4,134,791, forward strand.
GTCGCGGGCGCAGTCGGCCGTCAGCTATGCCATCGCCACGCTGGAAGACCAGCTGGGCGTGCTGCTGTTCGACCGCAGCGGCTACCGGCCACAGCTGACCAGCCCCGGCGTGGCCCTGCTGGCCGATGCCCGGCAGGTGCTGGATCACGTGGATTCGCTGCAGGTGCGGGCCAATTCCTATGCGCGCGGGCAGGAACTTGAAGTGTCACTGGCGGTGGATGTGTTTTTTCCTACGGATTGTCTGGTGGACCTCCTGCAGCGCTTTCGCGTGGCCTTCCCGGCGGTGACCGTACGACTGGAGGTGGAAGCACTGGGGGCGGTGGCCGAGCGCGTCATTGACGGACGCTCCATGCTGGGCATCCTGGGGACACTGCCGACCACGCCGCCCAACCTGCTGCGCATCACGCTGCCCAGCGTGCAACTGGTGGCGGTGGTATCACCGGACCATCCGCTGGCCAAGGTAAAGGGAAGGATTTCCGAAAAGCTCCTGCAGCAGCAAACCCAGCTGGTGCTGTCCGACCGCAGCGAACTCACTGCGCGTCAGGATTTCTCGGTGCACTCGCGGCTGACCTGGCGCATGAGTGATCTCGGCACCAAGCATGCCCTGCTGCGTGCCGGCATGGGCTGGGGCAACATGCCGCTGCACGTGGTCAAGAATGACCTGGACCGCGGCCGGCTGGTCAGCATCAGCACCATCCACCATCCGCCGCAAGGAGCGGAACTACCGATCCAGTGTGTTTACAAACCGGACCATCCGGCTGGCCCGGCGCTGTCGTGGTGGCTGGATTCGCTGGCGGCATTGACGGCCTTGGCCCCAAGCGACCCGACGCAGACATGAATACAAGCCAAAGCTGATAATGTTGATTTATAGGATTAAAACGATAAAAACCAAAAACAAGACATTTCTTATATTGTAATTTTATCGCTCTTGCCCTATATTTTCCTCAACAGCCGCGCAGCCTGGCCATCCGCCATGCGCACCGTTGCGGCTGCATCCTTGCCTTGAGGACAGCTCCATGGCCAACGATTTTCCCATCAGCCTCTCCATCCAGTTGCGCGAGCATCTGCGTGCCTTGCGCAAGCAGCGGCACATGACCCAGGCGCAACTGGGCGAGCGCATCGGCATCAGCCAGGCGCGCATTGCCGAGATCGAAGCCAATCCGGGTGCAGTGAGCGTGGAGCAGATGCTGTTGCTCCTGTCGACACTGGGGGCCGGTCTCAAGCTGCATGTCCACGCGGCAGACAAGCCGGTCCATGCGGTCGGGGAAGCGGGAGCTGTCTACATCCCCTCACGCAAACAGGGCTCCTGGTAATGCTGCATGCCTGGATGAACGGTGAGCTGGTCGGTACCTGGAGCGTGGAACGCCAGGTGCATCGCTTCCGCTATGCGCCCACGTGGGTGCGCTCGTCGCATTTCCGTCCATTGTCGCTGTCCCTGCCGCTGACCGCCTCGGGCGAGCTGCGCGGCGACAGCGTGCGCAACTATTTCGACAACCTGCTCCCGGACAACGCAGATATTCGCGAACGGCTGCGGCAACGCTATCGCCTGCCCTCCACTGAAGTCTTCGACCTCTTGCAGGCCCTGGGACGCGACTGCGTCGGCGCCCTGCAACTGCTGCCACCGGACCAGGAACCGCAAGGCTGGCGCAGCATCCACTGCGAGCGTCTGGATGAGGCGATGCTCGAACAACTGCTGTATGCCCTGCCCTTGTCTTCCCCCCCGGCCAGCGCACAGGAAGATGCGCTGCGCATCTCGATCGCAGGTGCACAGGAAAAGACCGCTCTGACCTGGCATCGCGGCAAGTGGTGCCGTCCTCTGGGGGCCACGCCGACCACCCACATCATCAAGCTGCCGCTGGGCCTGATCGGCGGCGTGATGCAGCGGGTCGATGCGGGCGACTCGGTCTACAACGAATGGCTGTGCTCCCGCATCCTGGCAGCGATGGGTCTGCCGGTGGCCCCGGCGCGGGTGGAACATTTCGGGCGACATACGGTGCTGGCGGTGGAGCGTTTCGACCGCGTCAGGATGAAGGAGGGCTGGATCGCCCGCCTGCCGCAGGAGGATTTCTGCCAGGCCTTCGGCCTGCCACCGACGATGAAGTATGAAAGCCAGGGCGGTCCCGGCCTGAACCAGTGCCTGGGCCTGCTCAATGCCAGCAGCCAGGGCGGCGACAAGACGTATTTCCTGCTGGCGCAACTGGCCTTCTTCCTGCTGGCGGCCACCGACGGCCATGCCAAGAATTTCTCGCTGCACCTGCATGCGGGCGGCCGTTACGAGATGACGCCGCTGTATGACGTGCTGTCGATGTGGCCCTACTTCGGCAAAGGGCCGAACCAGTTCCGCGCCCGGCAGGCCGGTCCTGCCATGCTGCTGCGCGGACGCAATCCGCATCGCCACTTCCATACCATCGAAGCCCGCCACTGGCGGCAGCTGGCCTTGCAGCACGGCGGTGAACCAGTGTGGCAGGCGATGCTGGCGCTGGTGCAAGGCGCCGAGCATGCCCTGGCGGTGGCCGAAGGCGAACTGCCGGACGACTTCCCTGTACGCACCTGGGAGCGCATCCGCGAGGGAGTCCGACACCACCAGGAACGTTTCCTGCGCGGTGTGGGGCAGTAGATCACTGGGCCGCGAAGCGCTCGCGGTATTGCCCCGGGCTCACCCCCAGCTGGCGCAGGAAGACCCGCCGCAGGTTCTGTTCTTCCCCGTAGCCGGACTGGCTGGCAATGCGCTTGAGCGGCAGCCGGGTTTCTTCCAGCGCCCGGCGCGCCGCCTCCAGCCGCATCAGCTCGACCGTGCGCGCCGGCGTGCGGCCGGTCTCGGCCACATACAGCCGCGCGAAGGTACGCGGACTCATGTTGGCCTGGCGCGCCAGGTTCTCCACCCGCAGATCTGCTTCCAGATTGCCGGCGATCCAGGCATGCAGCTCGGCAAACCGGCCCGCCCCGGTGGCCTGTGAAGCCAGCGGCGTGCTGAATTGCGATTGTCCGCCCGGACGCTTGATGAACATCACCAGCTGGCGGGCCGTCGCAATCGCAGCGGCGTGGCCCAGGTCCTGTTCCACCAGCGCCAGTGTCAGGTCGATACCGGCGGTGACGCCCGCCGAGGTCCAGATGCGGCCCTGGCGGATGTAGATGGGCTCGCCATCCACGTCCAGTGCGGGATAACGCTGCTGCAAATCTTCGGCCGAATCCCAGTGCGTCGTCACCCGCAAGCCGTCCAGCACGCCCGCCTCGGCGAGGTGGAAAGCACCGGTGCAGACCGAACAGACGCGCCGGGCCAGCGGCGCGGCCGCGCGGATCCACGCGACCAGGGCGGGATCGATGCGGAAGCTGTCCCCCACGCTGCCGCCGGGCGAAATCAAGGTGTGCAGTTCCTCAGCGCGCAGCAGCGCGTCCAGCGCAGACAGCGCTTGCGTCAACACCGGCAGGCCGGCGCTGGTGGTCACCGCGCCGCCCTCTGCCGAGGCCACATGCAGGCGATAGACTTCACGGCCTTGCAGGCGGTTGGTGGTCGCCAGCACCTGCATCGGGCCGGCAAGATCCAGCAGGTTCATGCCGCCATAAGCCAGCAGCACCACATTGCGCGGGGCCTGTGCGGCCTGCGCGGAAAGGACGGGGTTCATTGGAATCATGCTCCGATGTTAGCGCAGGCCCGTCACCAGCGCCGTGCGCGCAGTACGCTGGGCCCACATCCAGCGCAGCGTGACCAGCGCCGACACCAGCAGCACCGGCAGGATGGCCGCATTGAGCGTTTCCCAGCCGAAGCGGGCCAGCAAGGGACCGGCACCCAGCGTGGCCAGCGCCGTCGCGGCATAGCGCATCAGCTCGGCCAGCCCCTGGGTCTTGGCGCGTTCCGAAGGGGTATAGGATTGCGCCAGCAAGGTAGTGCCCCCGACGAACATGAAATTCCAGCCCACGCCCAGCAGCAGCAAGGCAACGTAGAAAGCGGGCAGCGTGGTCGAGAGCATGGCGATGACGGCGCAGCCGAGGTTCATGCCCAGCCCTGCCAGCAGCACCGGTCCCAGGCCGAAGCGCTGGATCAGGCGTCCGGCAAAGAAGGAGGGAGCGTACATGCCCATCAGGTGCCACTGGATGATGGCCGCACCATCATCAATGCCGTGATGGCAGGCCACCGCCGCCAGGGGTGCGGCCGTCATGATGAACATCATCACCATGGAGCCGGCCACGTTGTTGGCAACCGAGGCCATGAAGACCGGCGTACGTGCAATGGCCGATAGCGGGCGCGCGGGGGCGAGGTCAGATTGCGACTGCGCAACGGCCGCCGGTTCGGCCTGATCCCGATAGAACAGCACCAGTACCAGCACCGACAACAGCCCCATGAGCGCCACCACCAGATAGGCCCCGGCAAACAATGCCGCCGGGAACCAATCCTTGCTCCAGGCCGCCAGGGCCGGGCCGACCAGGGCCGCGATGACGCCCCCGGCCAGCACGGTGGAAATGGCACGGCTCTTGGCCGCTTCGGCGACCGCATCGGCGGCCGCCAGCCGGTAATACTGCGCAAATGCCTGAAATACACCGACCAGCGCCGTGCCGACGCAGAAGGTCCAGAACTGCCCGTGCCAGACCGACCACACCGAGATCAGCCCGCCGACACAGCAACTGGCCGCTCCCAGCACGAAGGACCAGCGGCGACCCAGGCGCTGGATCAAGAACGCCGCAAACCAGGTCACCACGGCACCGGCCACCGTGATGAGGGCGAACGGCAAGGTTGCCAGCGCCTTGTCCGGAGCGAGTTGCCAGCCGGTCAGCGCGGTCAGGGTCAGGTCGATCGAGATGGCGCAGGTGAACAGGCCCTGGCACAAAGCCAGGATGGCGGCATTGCGGCTACCGCCATGGGAATCGGTGGACAAGGAGGCGCGCATGGATTTGCTCCGAAGGGTCAATGATGGAAAAATTGTCGGATTCCCACCCGCTTGGCGTCAATGACACAAGACCTTCAATTTCTGCCAAGCCCACATGACAGGACTTCCATGCTGATCCAGGCTCATCAATCCGCCCTGCTGGTGATCGATCCCCAGGAAAAACTCTTGCCCGCCATCCACGAGGGCCAGGCGGTGCTGGCGCAGACCGTGCGCATGGCCGCCATTGCCGGCCTGCTCGGGGTGCCGGTCATCGCCACCGAACAGATGCCGGACAAGCTCGGCCACAACCATCCGGATATTGCCCGCCTGTGCGACAAGACGCTCTCCAAGCAGCATTTCGATGCCTGCGCGGACGGCCTGCTGCCGGTCATACCACCGGCCGTACGGCAGCTCATCGTCGCCGGTTGCGAAGCCCACATCTGCGTGCTGCAGACTGCGCTTTCCCTGCTGCAACAGGGCTACACGGTGCTGCCCCTGCTGGAGGCCTGCGGCTCGCGCCGTCCGCTGGACCGCGATGCCGCCTTCGAGCGCCTGCGCGCCGCCGGTGCCATCCCGGTCACACTGGAGATGGTGGCCTACGAATGGCTGCAGCACAGCGCGCATCCGCAGTTCCGGGCGGTCCTGAAACTGGTGAAATAGCCCGGCCCGCCAAGCGCAAACAGGGTGACGTAACCGAAAAGCAAGTTTACCCTTGCTCCGATGAAAGTTTTGATTGCTCCCCCTGCGTATGCGTTTTGCAGGCAAGAACTGTGGTAAAAGTACGGGAAAAATAGCTGCGCAGCTGCATGACAATGTGGCGCATCACAAATCATCACGCCAAGACCTGGCCAGCCGACGCCGCCACAACATAGAGGAAAATCCAACGCTTATGTCCAGCTTACCTGCCCACACGCCCATTCATTCGCCGCCTCCGCTCACCCTGCACGCCCTGCGCGCCAGCTGCTCGGCCTGCAGCATGCACCAGCTGTGCCTGCCGATGGGGCTGGACCAGGGCGACATGCAGCGGCTGGAACAGGTCATCAACCGCCGCCGCAAGGTCAAGCGCGATGAAAGCCTGTACCGCCTCAACGACAAGTTCGACATGCTCTACGCCATCCGCCTGGGCCATTTCAAGACCTTCCAGGGCAATACCAATGGCGGCCAGCAGATCACCGGTTTCCAGATGGCCGGCGAATTGCTGGGCATGGATGCCATCGGCGCCGGGCACCATCTGTGCGAAGCCGTGGCACTGGAAGACAGCGAAGTCTGCGAGATTCCGTTTACGCGCCTGGAAGAATTGTTCCGCGACATGCCCACGCTGCTGCGCCAGTTCCATCGCATGATGAGCCTGGAGATTTCGCGCGAGCAACGCGTCATGCTGACCCTGGGCAGCATGACCGCGCAGCAGAAGATGGCGGCCTTCATGCTCAACCTGTCCTCGCGCTACGCCAGCCGTGGCTATTCCTCGACCCGTTTCCAGCTGCGCATGACGCGCGAGGAAATCGGCAACTACCTGGGCCTGGCCGTGGAATCCGTGAGCCGGCTGCTGACCAATTTCAAGAAAACCGGCGTCATCGAAGTCAACCACCGCGACGTCGAACTGTGCGACCTGCCTGCCCTGCGTGCCATCGCGCTGGGCAACGATCCCTGCGCCTGACCAGACCGGCACCCTCCAGCCCCTTGCCGGGGCACGGGGGGCTGAGGTTAGAATGGCCGGATGACAGAACGACACTCTTCTACCTCTCCCTCCCTCCAGCGTTTCCTGCGCGCCCGCATGGCGCGCGACCACCACCTCGGACTGCCGCTCACCACAGGCCTGATGGCCGCGCTGGCCACGGTCATGCTGTTCGCGCTGATCGCCTACGAAGTCAGCAGCAAGGGCGCGCTCACGCGTCTGGATCAGCAACTGGCGGACTGGTTCAACCAGCATGCCTTCTCGCCCCTGACCGAACTGGTCCTCGGCTATACGCATCTGCATGGCACCATCGGCGTGCTGGTCATGGGCGCACTGCTGCTGTGGCACATGGTCCGCAAGCAGCGTTGGGCCTGGGTTACCGACCTGCTGCTGGTGCTGCCCGGCGGCATGCTGTGCAATTTCACGCTCAAGCACATCTTCGCGCGCCTGCGTCCCAGCTTTGACGATCCCATCTTGGTGCTGCACAGCTACAGCTTTCCCAGCGGACACACGATCGGCGCCACCTTGCTCTACGCCATGCTGGCCGCCTACCTGCTCAACCAGCCGGGCGTGACGGCCGCCATCGGTGCGCGCCTGAAGACCGGCGAGCGCGGCGTGCAGGCCGCCGTCATCGGCGCAGCCCTGCTGCTGGTGGCGCTGACCGCTTTCAGCCGGGTCTACCTGGGCGCGCATTTCCTGAGCGACGTACTGGGTGCGATGCTGCTGGGCACGGCCTGGTTCGCGCTGTGGACGACCGTGGTTTTCACATGGCAGCGGCACTATTACGCGCAGCCGCGCTCCAACGGGCTCTGAAACCACCTTCTTACTCGCCTGCGGATGACAGAACAAGACACGACCCAGGAATTGCCCGCCAGCCATGGCCACCCCGACGCAGCACGCCGCCCTGACGTGGTGGCTGCCATCAACGCCCGTGCCGGTGGCGGCCACGCCGAGCAACTGGCCGCGCACATCACCGAAGAGTTCGCCCGTCACGGCCTGCACGCCGTGGTGCATCTGGCGCGCAGCGGCGAAGACATGCTGCAGGCCGCCCGCGATGCCGTGCGCGACAAGATCGCGGTGGTCGCCGTGGGCGGCGGCGATGGCAGCGTCAATGCCGTGGCCTCGACCCTGCTGGCCGATCCACACTGCGAGAGCGCGCTGGGCGTGTTGCCGCTGGGCACGCTGAATCACTTTGCCAAAGACCTCAACATCCCGCTGACGCTGGACGAGGCCATCGCCAACATCGCCACCGGGCGCAAGCTCCAGGTCGACAGCGGTGAGGTCAATGGTGCGCCCTTCATCAACAATTCCAGCCTGGGTCTCTATCCCGACATCGTGCGCGAACGTGAAAAGCAGCAGGCTCGCCTGGGCCGTGGCAAATGGCTGGCCTTCACCTGGGCCGCCATGGGCGCGCTGCGGCGCTATCCCTTCCTGCGCGTGCGGCTGTCCATCGACGGCAAGGAACACTGGCGGCGCACGCCCTTCGTCTTCATCGGCAACAACGAGTACCTCATGAGCGGCCTGGACATCGGCAAGCGCTCCACCCTCACCGACGGCCAGCTGAGTCTGTACGTGTGCCACCGCACCGGCCGCCTGGGCCTGCTGCGACTGGCCCTGCATGCACTGTTCGGCCGCCTGCGTGAAGCGCATGACTTCGATGTGCTGACCTGCAGCGAGATCCATATCGAGACGCACAAGAAACGCATGCGCGTGGCCACCGATGGCGAAGTCAACCTGATGCAGACACCGTTGCACTACCGCATCCGTCCGGCCTCCTTGACCGTGATCGTGCCGCAGCTCGCCGCCCCGCAAGCGGCCGCCCCCCGCGAACCCGGCCTGCTCGACAAATTGCTGGGGGAAAACTGATGCGTACCCTCATCCATCTGTCGGACCTGCATTTCGGGCGCACCGATCCGGAGATCATCGAACCGTTGATCGCCCAGGTCCACGAGCTCAAGCCGGACCTGGTGGTCGTTTCGGGCGACCTCACCCAACGCGCGCGCAGCATCCAGTTCAAGCAGGCCAGGGAGTTTCTCAATGCGCTGCCGCAGCCCCAGCTGGTGGTGCCGGGCAATCATGACGTTCCGCTCTTCAACGTGGCGGCGCGCCTGCTGCAGCCGCTGCGCAAGTACAAGCGCCACATCACGGCCGATCTGCAGCCGCGCTATGTGGACGAGGAAATCGCCGTGGTCGGCATCAATACCGCACGTTCCCTGACCATCCAGGATGGCCGCGTGAACGACAGACAGATCGAACACGCGCGGCGCGAACTGGCTGGCGTGGGCGATCACCTGGTCAAGATCATCGTCACCCATCATCCCTTCGACCTGCCGCCCGGCCCGCAGCATCACGGCTTGGTCGGCCAGGCGGTACCGGCCATGCGTGCCTTCGCGCTGTGCGGCGCCGACCTGCTGCTGGCAGGTCACGTGCATACCAGTTCGGCCGTGAGCAGCGCCGGGCGCTATCACATTCCCGGCTATTCGGCGCTGGTGGTGCAGGCGGGTACGGCCACCTCCACCCGTGGGCGCGGCGAAAGCAATTCCTTCAACGTCTTGCAGGTGGAAGCACACCAGATCGTGGTGCATCGGCTGGGCTGGAAGCCCGATGTGAAGAGTTTTGCGCTGGCCGCGTCGCAGACCTTCGTGCAACGCGGCAGCGAGTGGTTCGAGCAGACCGCCGATGGCCTGCTCAGCGAATGATCAGACCGTCGCGCGGCGTGCGCGGGAATAACGGATCACATCCACCAGCAGGAACAGCAACAAACTGGCCCCCATCAACGGCAGGCTCCAGCCCAGCAGCAGGGCCAGCACAGCCAGCGTCAGGCGTTGCAGGGGCGCCAGGCGCATCACCGCCTGCGTCAACGGAGCCAGGCTGGCACCCGCCGCCGGGCGGCGCCGCCACCACATCACGTAGCCCAGCACGATGAGCCCGGTCAGGGCCACGCCGAAGAGGGCCATCAGGATCTGGTTCGCCACGCCAAACAGCACTCCCATGTGCGCATCCACGCCCCAGCGGATCAGCTTGGCGATCAATGGAAAATCAGCGAAATCGGCCCGGCTGGTAATGGCCATGCGGTCGGCATCGATGGCCACCGTATCGACCTGGGTCGGCCAGGAGCGATCCACCTCCCGCACCACCCAAGCCTGCTGGGCCGAGCGCGGTGGGCGGATTTCGATCTCGGAAGAGTCGATGCCACCCGCGCGGGCAATCTGCTGCACCATGTCGAAACGGGCCGGGTCACTGGCCTCCGGCATGGGCATCTGCATGCCATGTGCGCCCATGTGATCGGCGTGTTCACCCATGGACATGGCCGGGGCACCGGCCTGCAATTGCGTCGAGACCGAGGGCGTGATCCAGCCCAGCTGCGTGCGCATCTGGCTCACGCGCTCACCGGCCCAGCGTGACCAGGTCAGGCCGGTAGCCGAGAAAAACACCAGCCCCAACACGATCCACAGCCCTACGAGGGCATGCAGCCGGCGCGCGTTCATGGGACGCGGCGCGCGCACCGTACTGCCAGTGCGGCGCTGGCGACCTCGCCACCACAGCCACACTCCGCCCAACGCACCCAGCCACAGCCATGAAGCGGCCAGCTCGCTGTAGTTGCGGCCGAAGTCGCCCAGCATCAGGTTGCGGTGCAGGTAATCCAGCGTAGTGCGCAAAGGCAGCACGCCGCTGGTGCCATAGACGATCAGGTCGCCCTTGACCTGCAGGCTGACCGGATCGACGAAGATGGCCCGGCTTTCCGAGTCGCCCAGGCCGGGCTGGGTGAACATCACGCGGGTATTCCATCCCTGCGCCTTGGCCGGGCGCACCGCGAACAGGCGCGCCTGCGGCCCCAGGAAGGCCTGCGCGGCCTTCACCTGTTCGGCCAGCGGCCGGGCCTCGCCCCGGCTCTGGTTGTAAAGCTGCGAGGCGTAGAGATGCGATTCGATCTGCGGGGTGAGCACGTACAGCGTACCGGTCAGCGCCGCCACCAGGATGAAGGGGCCGACGAACAGGCCGATGTAGAAATGCAGGCGCAGCAGCACGGCGTGCAAGGCGGAGCGATGGGCATCGCCAGTACGAGCGGTCGCGCTGGCGGCGTTGGCGGTGCCATCGCCGGCGGGCTGGAAGGAGGTGGTCATGAAGACGGGCGGGGAGCGCCGAAAACGGGAACAGGCTCGCGATTGTAGGCCGTACGACGGTCCCTGCGAATGTGGCAATTTGTCGCAGCCCCAATGAAAAAGAGCCGACGGAACACATTCCGTGCGGCTCTTCCTGCCTGTGATCTGCAGCACCGTGGCAACGGCGCGCGGCGGGATCACATGGGATTTTCGTCGATCCAGTCGCCCGAAAAATCGAGGATGTAGGCGATCGCCTCGTCTTCGGTATCGAATTCATTGGTGGGCGCCTTGCGCTGATAGCGCAGCTTGCCGCTGCCATCCTTGCCCTCGTGAATCACGAAGCAAGCCATGAATTTGCCGTTGTCGAGCTTCTTGATCTCCGGGATGACGGCGTTTCCCTTGTACGGGAAGATCTGGGACATGTGATGAAACCTCCTTGTTGCGAGGCGACATGCTAGCACAAGCCGGGCTTTCCTTCCCGCGGACGCCCACTGGCAACCCCTCTCTCAGATGCGTGACCGGCGCGCACACCGCACCCACTATTTGCAACAATGTTGCATTTATGAGATATTCGCAACTCAGTTGCATTTATCTCGAAAAATCTGTCATCAGTTTCGCTGATGGCATCGCTTGCTCCTCCACCCTTACGCTGATTTCACACTCGCCATGACCTCCCTCCAACGCCAGCCCGGCGACCGCCGGCTTCCCGTGACGGTGCTCTCCGGTTTCCTCGGTGCCGGCAAGACCACCCTGCTCAACCACATCCTGCACAACCGCGAAGGCCGGCGCGTAGCGGTGATCGTCAATGACATGTCGGAAGTCAACATCGATGCCGCGCTGGTGCGCGATGGCGGCGCGGATCTGTCGCGTACGGAAGAAAAACTGGTGGAAATGAGCAATGGCTGCATCTGCTGCACCCTGCGCGAAGACCTGCTGATGGAAGTGCGCAAGCTGGCCCGCGAGCGCCGTTTCGACCAATTGGTGATCGAATCGACCGGCATTTCCGAACCGCTGCCGGTGGCCGAGACGTTTACTTTTACCGATGAAGAGGGGGCCAGCCTGGCCGATGTGGCGCGGCTGGACACCATGGTCACGGTGGTGGACGCCTTCAATTTCCTCAAGGACTACAGCTCTCAGGACAGCCTGCAGGAGCGTGGCGAATCGATGGGCGAGGAAGACGGCCGTACCGTGGTCGACCTGCTGATCGAGCAGATCGAGTTCTGCGACGTGATCGTGCTCAACAAGCTGGACCTGGTCTCGCCGCTTGATCTGGAGCGCCTGCACGCCATCCTGCACAAGCTCAATCCGCGTGCGCGCATCGTCACATCGGAGTTTGGCAAGGTCGCGCTGGACCAGGTCCTCAACACCGGCCTGTTCGATTTCGAACAAGCCAGCCAGGCCCCGGGCTGGCTGCAGGAACTGCGTGGCGAGCACGTCCCGGAGACCGAACAGTACGGCATCACCAGCTTCGCCTGGCGCGCGCGCCGGCCCATGCATCCGCAGCGCTTCCACGATCTGGTCAACAGCGAATGGCCGGGCGTGGTGCGCTCCAAGGGTTTCTTCTGGCTCGCCACCCGCCCGGCCCATGCGGGTTCATGGTCGCAGGCCGGTGCCGTCTGCCGCCACGGGCTGGCCGGCAAATGGTGGGCCGCCGTGCCGCGCGAGAAGTGGCCGCAGGATCAGGAGTCCATCGACTTCATCCTCGAACAATGGGATGACAACGTCGGCGATGCCCGCCAGGAACTGGTGCTCATCGGCATGGACATGGATCAGGCCGCATTGACGGCCAAGCTGGAAGCCTGCCTGCTGAGCGATGCCGAGATGGCGCAAGGTCCGATGGGCTGGGCGCGCATGGCCGATCCCTTCCCCGGCTGGGAGTGATCGGCATGACCCTCATCAGCCAGCGCGCGACCCTGCCCGACGTCGCCCGCGATGAACCCGCCAGCATCGCCCTGCCCCTGCAATGGGTAGGCATGTGCGGCATCGCCCTGCCGCTGCGGCTGGCCGACGGCACGCCCCTGCCGGCCAGCGCCGAAGTGGCGGTGGACCTGCCCGATCCGCAGGCCAAGGGCATCCACATGTCGCGCTTGTACCTGCTGCTGGACGCCTTCGCCGCTCGATCGCGCCTCACGCCGGCCGCTGTGCATGAACTGCTGCGCCAGATGCGCGAGAGCCACGCCGATTGCCAGTCACGCGCCGCCTTGCTGCGGCTGGACTTCGCCTTGCTGCAGCAGCGGGCCGCGCTGGTCACGCCGGAGCTGGCTGGATGGAAGAGCTATCCGGTCACGCTGACGGCGCAATTGTGCGATACCACGCTGGCGCTCCGCTTGACGGTGCGCATCACCTATTCCTCCACCTGCCCCTGCTCGGCCGCCCTGTCGCGACAGGCCCTGCAGGATGCCTTTGCCGCCGACTTCGCGCAGCACGAGGCCATCGGCCGCGATGCCGCGCTGGGCTGGCTCGCCCGCCATGCGAGTCTGGCCACGCCGCACAGTCAGCGCAGCGAGGCGGAGCTCAGCATTGCCATCACCGGCGATGCCGCGCAGTTCCCGCTGTTGGAATTGATCGATACCGCCGAAGCCGCACTGGGCACGGCCGTGCAGACCGCCGTGCGGCGCGCGGATGAGCAGGCCTTTGCGCTGGCCAATGGGGCCAACCTGATGTACGTGGAGGATGCTGCGCGCCGACTGCGGCAAGCACTGGAAGCGCGCTTTGCTGCCTGCTCCGTCCGTGTGTCGCACTTCGAAAGCCTGCATGCGCACGACGCCGTGGCGACTGCCGTGACACCCGGCTGGCAGGAGCTGCTGCGCTGATCCCGGGCAGCGGCGACTGGCAGCGCCGCCCGAACCGGGGTATCGTTGCCCTTTCTGCTTCCTGTACATGCCACCCGATGACGTCCGATTCCCTTCCTTCTTCCCTGCGCAGGCTGCAATATGCGGCCTTCACGCCCGGCCCGCGCCTGCTGATCCTCGGTGCCGTACACGGCAATGAAACCTGCGGCACCCAGGCCATCACCCGCCTGCAGCGTGAACTCGACAGCGGGCAACTGCGCCTGCAGCGCGGCCTGCTGACGCTGGTGCCGGTGACCAATCCGCTGGCCTATGAAAAACAGCAACGCCAGGGTGACCGCAACCTGAACCGCAACCTGCGCCCGCATCCGGCCCCCGCCAACTTCGAGGACCAGCTCTGCAACGTGCTGTGTCCGTGGATCGATGAACACGAGATCCTGCTCGACCTGCATTCCTTCCATACCGGCGGCATGCCCTTCGCCATGCTCGGCCCGGAAGACAATGACGGCGAGGTCGAACCCTTCGCGCATGCCGCCGCCGAAGCACGCATGGTCGCGCACCTGGGCTGCCAGCGCGTGGTGGAAGGATGGATGGGGGCCTATGTGCGCGGGGTGGAACGCCGCCGCCAGCAAGGCCATGCGGTCTCGGCCGACCTGCTGGACCGGCAGTATGGCGTGGGCACCACCGAATACGCGCGCAGCAAGGGTTTATACGGCGTGACCCTGGAATGCGGCCAGCATGATGATCCGCAAGCGCCGGAAGTCGCCTATCGCGCGATCCTGCAGACGCTGGCACTGCACGGCATGATCGATGCGCCCCCGCAGCCGCCAGTGGCGGATATCCAGCTGATCCGCCTGGTGGACGTGATCGACATGGAACATGCCGAGGACCGCTTCACCCGGGAATGGTCCAGTTTCGACCGCGTGCAGCAGGGTGAAGTGATCGGCCACCGGCACGATGGCCAGGCGGTGCTGGCAGCGGGCGACGGCTACATCGTCTTCCCCAATCCGCGCGCCTTGCCGGGCAATGAATGGTTCTACTTCGGGGTCGACAGCCAGCGCCGGCTGTGACCTCGCAAGCGCTTCAGCAATCCAGCGCGTAGAAGCGGGTATCGACCACCATCACCGGGAAAGCGGGCGGCAGCGTGCTCTTCTCGATGAGCCGGAAACCGTTTTTCTCGTAGAAGCGATGCGCCGCCAGGAACTTGTCCGTGGTACCCAGGAAGATCTGGCGCACGCCCTGCGCACGCGCCCAGGCGATGGCCCCTTCCAGCAGCCGCGCGGCGGTGCCGTGCTCCTTGCCGCGATGGCTGGCCGCCACGAACATCTTGCGCAGCGCGACCTGGGCGTTGCCGATATCGAGCAGGGAAATGGTGCCGACCACCTTGCCGCCATCAACCGCCACCCAGAAATTGCCGAGGCCCTTCTGGTAGAAACCGGCAATATCCTTCAGGTCGGGCTGCCCTTCCAGCGTGATGGGAATACCGAACTCATCCTGCTGGATGGGCAGGATGACCTCGACCACGCCCTGTGCGTGTTCCGGGCGATAGGTTTGAATCTCGATCATGGCAATTCTTTATAAATGATTTATAACGTTATTTAAGTTCATTTCCGGGCGTCAGCTCCCAGCAGCGGGGGCTGTGGGCGAAACCGATATGGCTGTAGTAGTCGGTGGCATCGGGGGCGGCCAGCAACCGCAGGCGGCAGCGCGGACCGAGGCGGCTGCGGGCGGCGCGGATCAATTCCTTGCCGATGCCCCGGCGCTGGTACTGCTCATCGACGGCCAGCTCCGACATATAGCAGGCGTAGACGAAATCGGTGACGCAGCGCGCCACACCGACCAGCAGTTTGCCATCCCAGGCGGTCGCGGTCAGGCTGGCATGGGTGACCATGGCCTCCATGCATTCGCGGTCCTCGAGCGGACGGCGCGGGCCCAGCGAAGTACGGGAAAGAATGTCGATGAACTGATCGGCGGTCAGGCGAAGGTCGGTACGGTAGACGATGGACATGGGCGCAGGCGGACGTGACGACGAAGCCGGTCACGTTAACACAAAACGCCGCAGGGCATGCAGCGCTGCGGCGTCCGTTGTGCTTGGCGAAGACCGGCGGATCAGTCCGGCCGCGCGTAGACCTTGTGCGATATGGGCTTGCCGCTGGCATCGACCCGCACCAGCACCATTTCTCCCGAGGCCACACTTTCTCCGGTCCAGCGGCCGATGTTCACGTCATGCGTGACCAGGATCAGCGCCCGGCTGCCCTTGCCCGGCAAAGCCGTGCGCAGGTACTGCTCCAGTCGCTGGTTGGCGGTCTCGCCCTGGGCCGCATCGTTGAAGAAGGAGGCCAGGCCATCCTGCACCTCGGGCGTACCGAAACCCAGCAAGCTGGCGGTCTCCTTGGTGCGGCACCAGGGGCTGCTGGCGACGATGGCGCGGCTTACGCCTTGCTGACGCAGCCAGTTGCCGATCTTGCGCGCCTGTTCGCGGCCTTCATCGTTGAGATTGCGTTGCGTGGCACAGTCATTGAGCGTGAATCCTGCAGGATCGCCAATGCCCGGCGCACGCGCGTGGCGCATGATCAGGACATGATCGGGCTGGGACAATTTGTCCGACAGTTCGGAAGCACCCGCCGCAACGGGCAGGCAGGACAACGTCAGCAGGGAGAACAGAAACGCGGCAATACGTGATGACATGGAAAGCCTCGACGGGATCGGATGGATCAATTGGATCACGTGGATCAAGGCTGCCAGTCTAGCCCAAGGCCATCGCACCACGCCCGCTCCGACGGCGCATTTGCCGCGTCAAAAACAGGTCATGGTGCACAAAACGTCAGGCCATGTGCCGAAACGTTCAGGCGTTTTTCCAGCTCGGCGCGCGCTTTTCGAGGAAGGCATTGACGCCCTCCTTCTGGTCCTGGGTATCGAAGAGATCGACGAAGAGTTCGCGTTCGGTTTGAAGGATAGTGCCCAGCGGATTGTGACGCGCCCCCTGGATCAGTTGCTTGCTGGCCGCGACAGAGGACGGGCTCTGCTTCTCAGCCTGCAAGGCCAGCGCCAGCGCACGTTCGCGCGCCTGGCCCTTGGGCACCACCTCTTCCACCAGGCCGATGCGCAGCGCGGTCTCGGCATTGACGCGTTCGCCGCACAGGATCATGCGCTTGGCCCAGCCTTCACCGACCAGCCACGGCAGGTTCTGCGTGCCGCCCGCGCAGGGCAGCAAGCCCACGGCGGCTTCCGGCAAGGCCATCTGGGCCTGCTCTTCGGCGATGCGGATGTCGCAGGCCAGGGCGCACTCCAGGCCACCGCCCATGGCGTAGCCATTGATGGCCGCAATCGAAACGCCCCGGAAGCCCGACAAGGTCTCGAAGGCTTCCCCGAAGCGGCGCGCCATCTCGCGTGCCATGGCCTTGTCGCCATCGGCGAAGAGCTTGAGGTCGGCGCCGGCGGAAAAGAATTTCTCTCCCTCGCCGGTCACCACCAGGGTGTAGATCTCACGGTCGGCGTTGAGGTCCTTGACCAGGCGCGTGAGGTCGGCCAGGGCTTCACGGGTCCAAGTGTTGGCGGGGGGATTAGACAGGGTCAGCACGGCGGTGTGGCCGCATTTTTCCAGCTTCAGGTTGGTATAGGTGCTCATGCGTTTCCTTGTGAGGGGTCAGCGGATGTCGTCCAGCGTGTCGCGGCCGAGCAGGTTGCGCGAGATGATGACGCGCATGATTTCATTGGTGCCTTCCAGGATCTGATGCACCCGCACGTCGCGGAAATAGCGTTCCAGCGGATATTCGCGGATGTAGCCATAGCCGCCATGCAATTGCAGCGCCTCATTGCAGACGCGGAAGCCCAGATCGGTCGCCAGCCGCTTGGCCATGGCGCAATAGGTGGTGGCTTCGGGCGAGCCGGCATCCAGCTTGGCCGCCGCCAGCCGCACCATCTGGCGCGCGGCCACCAGTTCGGTCTGCATGTCGGCCAACTTGAATTGCAGCGCCTGGAAGTCGGCAATCGGACGGCCGAACTGCTTGCGTTCCTTCATGTAGGCGTGGGCCGCATCCAGCGCTGCCTGCGCCGCACCGACCGAGCAAGTGGCGATGTTGATGCGCCCGCCATCGAGCCCCTTCATGGCGAAGACGAAGCCCTCGCCCTCCTCGCCCAGCAGGTTGCCCACCGGCACCTTGACGTTGTCGAAGCTGATGGTGCGCGTGGGCTGGCTGTTCCAGCCCATCTTGCTTTCCTTCTTGCCGTAGCTGATGCCGGGGGTATCGCCCGGCACCGCGATGGCCGAGACGCCGCGCGCGCCGGGGCCGCCGGTGCGCGCCATCACCACCAGCAGGTCGGTGCTGCCCGCGCCCGAGATGAAGGCCTTGGAACCATTGATGAGATAAAAGTCATCGACCCGGCGCGCCGTGGTCTTGAGCGATGCAGCATCCGATCCCGAGCCCGGCTCGGTGAGGCAGTAGGAGCCGATCTTCTGGCCGGCGGCCAGTTGCTCGCACCATTCTTCCTTCAGTTCGGCATGGCCCCAGGTGGCCACCATCCAGCTGACCATGTTGTGGATGGTGAGATAGGCTGCCGTCGAGGTACAGGCGCGCGCCAGCTCCTCGAAGACCACCGTGGCATCCAGGCGCGAGAGGCCCAGGCCGCCCACCTCTTCCGGGGTGTAGAGGCCGCAGAAGCCCAGTTCGCCGGCCTTGGCGATCACGTCCAGCGGGAAGTGCGCCTCCTCGTCCCACTTGGCGGCGAAGGGGGCCATGGCGCGCGCAGCGAAATCGCGCGCGCTTTGCTGGAAGGCCAGTTGGTCTTCGTTGAGTTCAAAATCCATGCTTGTCTCCTGTTCGTTGTTCTTGCCAGGCAATGCGGGTTGGGCGCTTGGCTTCCCGCTTTGCGCCCAAGCTTAATGGAATTCGCGCCGGACAGTTGTCACCGGCGCGACATTGGCCGATCTCGATGCCGAAGCGGTCAGGGCCGGTCAGGCTGCGGCCGGCGTTGCACTCGGGGCGGCAGGCTTCTTGCCTGCCTGCGCAAACGCTGCCAGCAATTCCGCCTGCCGCCCCTGCATGGCCTGTACCGCCTGCTCCTTGACATGACCGAAGCCGCGCACCTGTTCCGGCAACTGCGCCAGGGCGATGGCCTCGGCCAGGTTGTCCGCCGTCAACGCGGGCAGCAACTGCAGCACCATCTGGCGATATTGCACGATGAGCGCACGCTCCATGCGCCGTTCTGCGGTACGCCCGAAGAAATCGAAGACACCGCCGCGCAGCCCCTTGCAGCGCGCCAGCAGCTTGAAGGCCGTCATCATCCAGCTGCCATAGCGCGCTTTCACCAATCGCCCTTGCCCATCCTTGCGCGCGAAGATCGGCGGTGCCAGGTTGAAGCTGAGGGTGAAATCGCCCTCGAACTGCTGCGCCAGGTCCTTCTGGAACTGGCCGTTGGTGTAGAGCCGCGCCACCTCGTATTCATCCTTGTAAGCCATCAGGCGCGAGAGGCTGCGGACGACGGCCAGGGTCAGCTTGTCGCTCCCCAGCGGCGCTTCGGCGGCACGCACGGCCGCAACCACTTCGGCGAATTGGGCGGCGTAGGAGGCATCCTGATACCCGGTCAGCAAGGCCACCCGGCGCTTGATCAGTTGGTCCAGCGACTGCGGCAGGTGTACCACCACCGGCTGGGCCAGCACCGCAATCTGCTCCACGCGGCGCAGGTCGACTGCGGCACGGCGGCCCCAGCGGAAAGCGGTCTGGTTGGCTTGGACCGCCACGCCATTGAGTTCAATCGCACGCAGCAGCGCGGCCTCGCTCAAGGGCAGTTCACCGCGCTGCCAGGCATAGCCCAGCATGAAGAGATTGGTGGCGATGGCGTCGCCCATCAGGGCCGTGGCCAGGCGTGTGGCATCGATGAAGTCGGCCTGCTGGTCGACCGATTCCAGGATCAGCGCCTTGACCTCCTCGAACGGAAATTGCCAGTCAGGATTTTTGGCGAACTGGCCCGGCGGCTGCTGGTGCAGGTTGACCACCGCCCGCGTCCGGCCGGGGCGCATCTTGGAAATGGCATCGAAAGCGCCCGCCGTGAGCATGTCGCAACCCAGCACCAGGTCAGCTTCCCCGGTGGCGATGCGCTGCGCGCGGATGGTGTCGCGCCGTGCAGCGATGCGCACGTGCGAGGTCACGGAACCGTTCTTCTGCGACATGCCGGTCATGTCCAGCACCGACGCGCCCTTGCCTTCCAGATGCGCGGCCATGCCCATGAGTGCGCCGATGGTGATGACCCCGGTACCGCCGATGCCGTTGATGAGGATGTTGAACGGCGTCTCGCAAGACGGGATGGCCGGTTCGGGCAGCGCGCCGAAATCGTCAGTCGCGCCTTTCTTGTGGACGCCGGTGCGCGACTTCTTCAACTGCCCGCCGGTCACGGTGACGAAGCTGGGGCAGAAGCCCTTCACGCAGGAGTAATCCTTGTTGCAGGAAGACTGGTCGATGACGCGCTTGCGGCCCAGCTCCGTCTCCAGCGGCAGGATCGAAGTGCAGTTGGACTGCACGCCGCAATCGCCGCAACCCTCGCACACGGCCGCATTGATGAAGAGCCGTTCGTTGGGGTCAGGGAATTCTCCCTTCTTGCGGCGGCGGCGCTTTTCGGCGGCGCAGGTCTGGTCGTAGATGATGACGCTCACCCCCGGAATCTCGCGCAGCTCGCGCTGCACGGCATCCATCTCCTTGCGGTCATGCAGGCTCACCGCCGCCGGCAAACCGTTGCGGCCGGTGTAACGGCTGATGTCCTCCGACACCAGCGCGATGCGCTGCACGCCTTCAGCGGCCATCTGCTGCGCGATCATCGGCACCGAGACTGTCCCGTCCACCGGCTGTCCTCCGGTCATGGCCACGGCATCGTTGTACAGGATCTTGTAGGTCATGTTGACCCGCGCGGCCACGGCGGCGCGAATGGCGAGATAACCCGAATGGAAATAGGTGCCATCGCCCAGGTTGGCAAATACGTGCGGCACTTTGGAGAAGGGCGCTTGCCCGATCCAGGGCGCACCCTCGCCGCCCATGTGGGTGGTCAGCTTGTTGAATTCCGGATAGATGGCGGTGGCCATGACGTGACAGCCGATCCCGGCCAGCGCGAAGCTGCCCTCGGGGACGCGCGTGGAGGTGTTGTGCGGACAGCCCGAGCAATAGTAAGCCGGGCGCGGCGGCGTGTTGACGGCCTTGGTCAGCACCGCATCCTTGGCATCGAGGAAGGCCAAGCGCGCCTTGATCAGGTCACTGGTATGGAAGCGCGCAATGCGTGCGGCGATCACGCGGGCGATCTGCGCCACAGAGAAATCGGCCTTGGAAGTCAGCAGCCATTCGCCGCGCGGAGCCACCCATTCGCCCTTCTCGTCGAACTTGCCGATCACGCGCGGACGGACATCGTCGCGCCAGTTGTAAAGTTGCTCCTTCAACTGGTACTCCACCATCTGGCGCTTTTCTTCCACCACCAGGATTTCATCGAGGCCCTGCGCGAATTCGCGCACGCCATCCGGCTCCAGCGGCCAGGGCATGGAGACCTTGAACAGCCGCAATCCGATCTCGGCTGCGAAGGCTTCATCGATGCCCAGTTCCGATAAAGCTTCCAGCACATCGAGATAGGACTTGCCCGAGGCGATGATGCCCAGCCGCGCACGGGGGCTGTCGATCATCACGCGGTTGAGCCGGTTGGCGCGGGCGTAGGCCAGCGCGGCGTAGATCTTGTAATCCTGCATCAGCGCTTCCTGCTTGCGCGCCTGTACGCCCAGGGTATCGGTCGACAGCCGTGCATTGAGTCCGCCCGCAGGCATGACGAAATCGGTCGGCAGACGGATGTCGACGCGGAAAGGATCGGCATCCACCGAAGCGCTCGATTCCACCGTGTCGGCCAGCGCCTTGAAGCCCACTACGCAACCGGAATAACGCGACATGGCCCAGCCATGCAGGCCCAGGTCCAGGTATTCCTGCACGTTGCAGGGATAGAGCATCGGAATCATCGATGCCGAGAAGATGTGGTCGGACTGGTGCGGCAGGGTCGACGAATAGGCCCCATGATCGTCCCCGGCCACCAGCAGCACGCCGCCCTGGGCGGAGGTGCCGGCGTGGTTCATGTGCTTGAGCACATCGCCGCAGCGGTCCACGCCGGGGCCCTTGCCATACCACATGGCATAGACGCCGTCATAGTCGGACGGGCCGATCAGCCTGACCTGCTGCGTGCCCCAGACGGCAGTAGCAGCCATGTCTTCGTTCACGCCCGGCTGGAACTTCACGCGGTGCGCGGCCAGGTGCGCCTGGGCATGCCAGAGGGCTTCATCCAGTCCGCCCAGGGGCGAGCCGCGATAGCCCGAAATGAAACCGGCCGTATTCAGGCCCGCCGCACGGTCGCGGATCTGCTGCAGCATCGGCAGACGCACCAACGCCTGGATGCCGGAGAGGTAGATGGCACCTTCGGTGGCGGTGTATTTGTCGTCCAGACTGACAGGGGCCAGTCCGGAAGTGTCTGAAACTGGTCCGGTACGGTTACCTGTCCGGTCAGTCAAGTGTGCGGTGACGGTATGCAAGCCGTCCGTCGCGGGGGTGCCGGGTGTCTGGTCGAGGACCGGCGAGTGAGCGCTCACTGGGGTCACAGCCTGTGCGCAGTCGCGAACGCCTTCTACGGTTGGCGTCGCCGCTGCGGCAGGCTCAGCTGCCGAACGAAATTGCATTGCTTGTCTCCAAAATTTTTGTTTCAGATAGCGTCTGCCATTACTGCACCGGGTACGGCACATCACTGCCAGACACATCGACCGTGGTAGCGGTCCACACAACAATCTCCGTCTCGAAAACTGCTGTGACTGAAGTCTATCCGCAGGAGCGGGGAAGGCGGAAATACCGAATGAGGATAGGGGTATAAGGAAAAACGATAGCCCTGCACACATGGCGCGCGTCGACTTCCGGCGATTGCCCTGCAGAAACTTGAGTGGACAGCTGCACGCTTGAGCGCATTTTTTCATCGTCCTGACAGCAAGACGCGTTATGCTTGCCGGCAAATTTTTTGTGCTGCCTTGTGGCAGCATTTCCCGACAACAACTCCGTTACCACCACCTCGCGACCAGGAATCATGAGCAACTCGATCCAAGAACAGATGGAACCCGACAGCGCCGTCTACAAAACCCTGCTGGAATCAACCAAGGCGATTCCCTGGAAGATCGACTGGAGCACCATGCAATTCGCCTACATCGGCCCGCAGATCGAACAGCTGCTGGGCTGGACCCCGGAGAGCTGGAAGACGGCCGATGACTGGGCCATGCGCATCCATGCGGAAGACCGCGAGGCCGTGGTCAACTTCTGCATCTCGCAATCCAAGGCCGGTGCCGATCACGAAGCCGACTACCGCGCCCTGACCCGCGATGGTGAGCACATCTGGATCCGCGATGTGGTGCACGTGGTGCGCAATCCCGATGGCAGCCCCAATGCGCTGATCGGCTTCATGTTCGACATCACCGAACGCAAGAAGACCGAAGCGCGCCTGGTCGAGCTGCAAAAGGAACTGGAGGCGCTGTCCTATCGCGACGGCCTGACCAACGTGGCCAATCGCCGCATGTTCGATTCGGCGCTGGAAGTGGAATGGGCCAATGCGGTCAACACGCGTGCGCCGCTGTCGATGATCATGCTCGACATCGATTACTTCAAGCAGTACAACGACCATTACGGCCACATCCGGGGGGACGAGTGCCTCAGGCAAGTAGCCCAGCTGCTGAGCCAGAGCGCGACCCGCAGCCGCGATTTCTTTGCCCGCTATGGCGGCGAGGAATTCGTGCTGATCCTGCCGGATTGCGACGAGAAGGCCGCCCTGCAAGTGGCCCAGCGCTGCCGC
Organism: Herbaspirillum sp. Her4; assembly: GCF_057961335.1. NCBI lineage: Bacteria > Pseudomonadati > Pseudomonadota > Betaproteobacteria > Burkholderiales > Oxalobacteraceae > Herbaspirillum > Herbaspirillum sp. Her4. Next base: position 4,158,060 of record NZ_CM176330.1, read on the forward strand.
GCGATCATCAACGAGGCCGCCATCCCGCACGCCAAGTCGCAGATCTCGACCCACGTCACCATCAGCCAGGGCGTGACCACCATCGTGCCTTCGCCGATGGACCAGCGCATCGCCTTCCTGGAACAGGCCGACCGCCGCCTGTATCGCGCCAAACAGTTGGGCCGTGACTGTATTGGCGTAGGAGACTGAACTGTACCTGTCTCGCAGTGAAGGCCGTGGCTACAATCGGCCTTCCTGCTTCTGCCGATGCGGAAGTTTTATGAACCTGCTGCGAGACCTCCATGCCTGCCACCTACGCCTATCGCCTGCTCAACGTCTTCGCCGAATCCACCTTCGGCGGCAATCCCCTGTGCGTGTTCGAGGATGCACGCGGCCTGGATGAGGCCACCATGCTGGCGCTGGCCCTGCAATTCAATCTCTCGGAAACCACCTTCATCCTGCCCTCGGCGGTGGCCGATGCGCGGGTGCGCATCTTCACCACCGGCTACGAGATGCCCTTCGCGGGCCATCCCACGCTGGGCACGGCGCAGGTGGTGCGTGATCTGCTGGGAACGGGTGACGCGCTGCGCCTGGAGTTCAAGGCCGGCGTGGTTCCGGTGCATGCCCAAGGGGATGTCTGGACCTTCACCGCCCCCTGCCCCGGCGGCCCGCGCACCGCGCCATCGCCGCTTTCGCGTGCCGAAGTGGCCGCCCTGCTGGCGCTGGAGGAAAGCGACCTGGCAGCCGATCCGATCTGGGTCGATACCGGCGCCGACCAGTTCCTGATCCCCCTGCGTTCGCCCGCAGCGGTGCGCCGTGCCCGGCCCGACAGCGGGCTGCTGGAGCGCTGGCCGGTGAGCAGTCTGGGACGCAAGACGGCCTATGTGTTCGCCTTCGATGAAGACGCACCAGGCCAGGTGCTGGCCCGCTATTTCTTCACCAAGCAAGGCGGCGGAGTGGCCGAAGATCCGGGCACCGGCTCGGCCTGCGCCAATCTGGGCGGCTGGCTCATTGCCACCGGTGCCACCCTGCCCGCCCACTACGCCATCGACCAGGGCGCGGCGGTCGATCTACCCTCGCGGCTGCGCCTGACCGTCAATGCGGATGGGGCAATCCAGGTCGGCGGACGCGTCATCGAGATCGGACGCGGCACGGTCACCATCGATCCGGCCGGACAGACCATGCTGGCCTGAGCGGGCAGCTCAGCGTGTGAGGCCGCCCTCCTGCGTGAGCGGAAAGATCAGCGCATGCAGCCAGTCCATGAACTCCGCCAGCCGTGCCGGTACATGGCGCCGGCTGGCGTAAAGCAGGTTGATCGGCATGGGCGCCGGACGATATTGCGGCAACACTTCCACCAGCTTGCCGCCGTCGAGCATCTTGCGTTTCTGCGCGCCCACCAGCGGCAGCTGGATCAGGCCCAGGCCGGCCTGGCAAGCGGCGTAATAGGTCTCCGTACTGTTGACCGTGACGCTGCCGGCCATGGGCAGCATACGGGTCTGGGTGCCGTCGAACCACTCCCATCCCGGTGAACGTCCGCCCAGCACCTGGCGGTAGTGCACCAGTTGGTGATGGGCCAGATCCTCCAGGGTGCGCGGTGTGCCGTGCCGTTTCAGGTAGGCCGCGCTGGCGCAGTTGATCTGCACCAGATGGCCGATGGGCCGCGCCACCAGCGAGGAATCGTCCAGCGTGCCGGTACGCAGCACGCAATCAAATCCTTCAGCCACCAGATCGACACGACGATCGCTGGCTGACAGCTCGATCTCCAGTTGCGGATGCTGCGCCAAAAAAGTCGGCAAGGCCGGCAGCACCACTTCACGCGCCATGGCACTGGACATGTCGACCCGTAGCTTGCCGCTCAAGGGCTGCCCGCCCGCGCGGAACATGCCGCGCAGGGATTCGAATTCATCCAGCAACTCCTGGCTGCGCCGGTAGAAGGCTTCGCCATCGGCGGTCAGCTGCACGCGCCGCGTGGTGCGCTGGAGCAGGCGCGTGCCCAGCATCTGTTCCAGCTGCTGCACCGCCAGCGAGACGCTGGCATTGGGCAGGCCGAGCTGGCGCGCCGCACCGCTGAAACTGGCCAGTTCGGCCACGCGCTGGAAGATCTTGAGGGTGTCCAACTGGTTCATGTGCCCGCCTGATTATTATTCAATTCTGAAAAGTCTAATAGTAAATCCGAAATTTATTCTGGAATTTCTTCTCAATATACTGGGCTCCGTGGTCTTGCAACATCCCCTGCATTGCTTTCCTCAACGACTTCAGGAGCCTCACATGAACGCAGCAACCGCTTCCAGCAACACTACTCCCCGCATCGCCCTGATCACCGGCGGCAGCCGCGGCCTGGGCAAGAACGCCGCCCTGCACCTGGCCCGCGAAGGCGTGGGTATCCTCCTGACATATGTCGGCAACCGTACTGCTGCCGATGCCACGGTGTCAGAAATCGAAGCCCTGGGTGTACCGGCGGTGGCCCTGCAACTGGACTTGGCCGACAGCGCAAGTGTGCCGGCCTTCGCACAACAAGTGTCCGATGCACTGTACCGGGTGTGGCAGGTCCGCCAATTCAACTATCTGGTCAACAACGGCGGCATGGGCATCTATGGCCCGATCGCAGAGACCAGCGAAGCGGACTTCGATGCGCTCTACAAGGTGCATCTCAAGGGGCCGTTCTTCCTGACCCAGGCGCTCCTGCCGCTGCTGGCCGATGGTGGCCGCATCATCAACATTTCCAGCGGGCTGGCCCGCTTCACCCTGCCGGGCTATGCGGCCTATGCCGCCATGAAGGGCGGCGTGGAAGTGATGACGCGCTACATGGCCAAGGAATTCGGCGCGCGTGGCATCGCCGTCAACACCGTGGCACCGGGCGCCATCGAGACCGATTTCGGCGGTGGCCGCGTACGTGACAATGCCGAACTGAACGCTTTCATCGCCGGCCAGACCGCGCTGGGCCGGGTCGGCGTGCCGGATGACATCGGCGCGGCAATCGCTTCACTGCTGCGTGAGAACAATGGCTGGATCAACGCCCAGCGCGTAGAGGTCTCGGGCGGCATGTTCATCTGAACGGAACAATGCTTCAAGCGATGTCCCTGTCATCCCGACATCAGACATCGTGATCTCCCGAAATCCTCACAGACAGACCGGTGTTTCCATGGCGGAAACTCCGGTTTTTTTGTGCATGACACCCGGCTTTCCTGTCAGCTCATCCATGCCTTTCTGCACTCCCGTGCACATGGCGCGCGGCCGCATCCAGCCTGCCGCAGCAGCGGCGGATGCATTCTGTTGCGCAATGGAATCTGCTCGGGTAACATCGCTCGGCATTTGGTGCAGTGCCGTTTCTGCTGGCGTCTCCAGCATGTCAGCAGAGCTGGTGATCACACCACCGTCTCCACGGACGGCAGAGTCAAAACTACAGGACAGGACACCGCTCTCATGCGGTGATTTCAGGGAAGGACGACACGGCAGTGCGTCGGGCGCGAGATCGCGAAGTTCGCGCCACGCTCGTATTGCTTCGTCCATAGGGTGGCGTCTACATAGGGGGCAGTATTTTCAGTCGACTCTTTCGCAATCGCGCAGTGCGTGCCTGTGCGAATGTGGCCACACTTTTCACTGCCCTGCTGGCTTGTTCCCCTTCCCACGCTGCCGGTCCCGATTGCTCGCGTCCCTATACGCTGGCGCTGCACGATCACGGCCTGCTCTACTCGGCGGCCACCGATACCGGCATCGACAAGGATTTCGCCGATGAGCTGATCCGCCGCAGCGGCTGCAAGGTCAATGTCAGCCTGATGTCGCGTGCGCGCATCTGGCAGCTGATCGAATCGGGGGCACTCGATTTCAGCCTGTCCGGCATTACCAATCCGGAACGCGACAAGTTCGCCGCCTTCGCCTGGTACTTCAGCAACAAGTACTACCTGCTGGTGCGCAAGGATGCCGGCATCACTCAGCTGGCCGACGTCGCGCGCAATGATCGTTTCCAGCTCGGCGTCATCCGCGGCTTCCGCTACAGCAGCAATGCCAACCGCATGGTGGACCAGCTTACGGCTGCCAATCGCGTTACCCTGGCCGGTGGCCTGGAACCGCTTTATGAAGCGCTGCTGCAGAACCGCATCCAGGGCATGATCATGGAGCCCTTCGATTACCCGGTCGTGGAAGAGAAACGCATTCGCGAGGCCACCACCATCATCAGCTTCGAGGATCCTTCCGTACCGCACGGTCTGATCATGTCGCGCAAGGCGCTTGCGCCGGCCGAGCTGGACAAGTGGCGCGCCCTGGTCAACGGCATGCTGGCAGACGGCACGGTGCTGCGCATCTTCCGCAAGTACTTCAATCCTGAACTGGCGGCAGCCATGGTCGAATTCCAGAGCAAGCCGTGAACTGGATACGCCAGATCCTGCTCCCCGTCATCATCCTGGCCACAGGATTGGGCGTCACCTGGACCGCATGGGACCACGAGCGCGAAGCCGCCGCCAAGGAAGTCCACACGCAGTTCGCCTCAGTGCTGCGCGAGACGGTCAGCCGCATCGAGCAGCGCATGGCGTCCTACGAACAGATGCTGCATGGGGTGCAGGGCCTGATCTCGGCCACCGGCAACATCGACCGCAACCAGTTCCGCGATTACGTTGACGCGCTCAACCTGGACGCCAATTTCTCCGGTATCCAGGCCATCGCCATCGAAGAATGGGTACCGGCTGCGCAGCTCGACGCGCATCTGGCCCGCATGGCGCGCCAGGGTGTGGCCGATTACAAGATCCGTCCGAGCGGCAGCCGCACTGCCTATGCCCCGACCATCCTGCGCGAGCCCTATGTAGGCCGCAACCGCATCGCCTTCGGCAATGACCAGTGGGCCGATCCGGTGCGGCGCGCCGCCATGGAAAAGGCGCGCGACTCCGGCATGGCGACCGTCTCCGGCAAGATTGAACTGAGTAATGAAGGGCCGGCAGCACCCGCCTTCATGATGTACCTGCCGCTGTACGAGCGCAGCAAACCGCAGTCCACCATTGCCGAGCGCCGCGCCAGCCTGATCGGCTGGGTGCATGCCGTTTTTCGCATGAGCGACGTGATCGCCAGCCTGTATGGCGAAAACAGCCGCACCATTGCCTTCACCCTCTATGACGGCGTGACCCAGGAAGCGCAAGCCCTGCTCTACCAATCGCCGCTGGCCAGCGGACCGATGCATCGCCCGCGCCTGCAGGCCGATGAATACCTGGTGGTGGCCAACCACAACTGGACGCTCTCCATGAGCACCACCGATGCCTTCACCGCCCAGTTCGGGCGCAATGCCGAGCAGCTCATCGCCGTCACCGGCATCGCCATGAGCGTTACGCTGGCGCTGCTGGCCTGGCTCATGATGTCCAGCCGCAAGCGCGCGGTACGCCTGGCGCAGAAGATGACCGTCGAGCTGCGCGCCAGCGAAGAGCAGTTCCGCGCCATCGCCGATTGCACCGTCAACTGGGAAGTCTGGTGGGGCCTGGATGGCCGTCCGCGCTGGATCAATCACGCGGTGCGCGACTACACCGGCTATACCGTGGAGGAATGCCTCTCCATGCCGGACTTCATCGGCAGCATCGTCCATCCGGATGACGAGCGCCGCATCCGCGCCGAACTGGCGCGCTGCATGGATGGCCAGAAGCGCGAAGACGTGGAATTCCGCTGCGTACGCAAGGATGGCACGGTGTTCTGGCTCTCGCTGTCGTCGGCCCCGATTGCCGATGCCCAGGGCAGCTTCACGGGCTTCCGCACCAGCGCGCGCGACATCACCGACCGCAAGCAGATTGAAGCCGAACTGCGCATCTCGGCGGTGGCCTTCGATTCGCGCGAAGGCATGCTCATCACCGACGCCAACAGCAAGATCCTGCGCGTGAACAAGGCCTTCACGGAGATCACCGGCTATACCGCCGAGGAAATCGTCGGCAAGCACCCCAACCTGCTGCGCTCGGACCGCCACGGGCCGGCCTTCTTCCAGGAGATGCGCGAGAGTGTCCGGCGCTTCGGCAAGTGGCAGGGCGAAATCTGGGACCGCCGCAAGAACGGCGAGGTCTACCCCGAATGGCTGACCATCTCCGCCGTCAAGAACAAGGACAACCAGGTCACCCACTACGTCAGCACGCATCACGACATCAGTGACCGCAAACTGGCCGAGGAGCGCATCCGCGAACTGGCCTTCTTCGATGCTCTCACCCGCCTGCCCAACCGCACCCTGCTGCTGGACCGCCTCAAGCAAGCCATCGCGCTGTCGCTGCGTACGCGCACCTGCGGTGCGCTGCTGTTCATCGACCTGGATCACTTCAAGACGCTCAACGACACGGTCGGCCACGAAAAGGGCGACACCCTGTTGAAACAGGTGGCGCAGCGCCTGCTGGCCAATGTCCGTGAAAACGATACGGTGGCACGCGTGGGGGGTGACGAATTCGTGGTGGTGCTGGAGGGGCTCAACGACACCCAGCAGGAAGCCGCGACCCAGACCCGCACCATCGGCGAGAAAATCCTGGCAGCACTGGGCCAAACCTACCAGCTCGACGAGGTGGAATACCGCACCACCGCCAGCATCGGCGCCACCGTCTTCCTGGGCCGTGCGGCCTCGGTGGATGAGCTCATGAAGCAGGCCGACCTGGCCATGTACAAGGCCAAGGAAACCGGCCGCAATGCGCTGCGCTTCTTCGATCCCGCCATGCAGACGGCCGTGCTGGAACGCGCCACGCTGGAAGCCGGCCTGCGCAAGGCCATCGAGGGCAACCAGCTGCTGCTGCATTACCAGCCGCAGGTGGTCGAAGGCGGCCGCGTCACGGGTGCCGAAGTGCTGGTGCGCTGGCAGCATCCGCAGCGCGGCATGGTGCCACCGGGCGACTTCATTCCGCTGGCCGAAGAAACCGGGCTGATCCTGTCACTGGGCAACTGGGTGCTGGAGACCGCCTGCACGCAGCTGGCCACCTGGGCCAAGCGGCCGCGCATGGCCGAGCTCAGCATCGCCGTGAACGTCAGCGCGCCGCAATTGCGCGAGCATGATTTCGTGCAGACCGTACTGGACATCATCGACCGTACCGGTGCCAATCCGCGCCGCCTGAAACTGGAGCTGACCGAGAGCCTGCTGGTGGACAACGTCGAAGACATCATCCAGAAGATGTTTGCCTTGAAGGCTTACGGCGTGGAGTTTTCGCTGGACGATTTCGGTACCGGTTACTCCTCGCTGTCCTACCTCAAGCGGCTGCCGCTGAATCAGCTTAAAATCGACCAGTCTTTCGTGCGCGATGTCCTGATCGATCCCAACGACGCCTCGATAGCCAAGACCATCGTCAACCTGGCCCAGAGCCTGGGACTGGGGGTGATCGCCGAGGGCGTGGAAACCGATGCCCAGCGCTCCTTCCTGGCCGATGCCGGCTGCCATGCCTACCAGGGCTACTACTTCTGCCGGCCGGTGACGGTCGAGGCCTTCGAAAAATTCGCTCAGGACCGCGATCTCCACATATCCGTTGCCTAGGAGTCCGATCTCATGAGTCACGCTTTGTCCGCCTTCGCCATCAATCAAAAATGGCCGGCGCAACATCCCGACCGCATCCAGCTGTATTCGCTGCCCACGCCCAATGGCGTGAAGGTCTCGATCATGCTGGAAGAAACCGGCCTGCCCTACGAGGCTCACCTGGTCAGCTTCGAGACCAATGACCAGCTGTCGCCGGAATTCCTGTCGCTCAATCCGAACAACAAGATCCCCGCCATCATCGACCCCAACGGTCCCAATGGTGCGCCGCTGCCGCTGTTCGAATCGGGCGCCATCCTGCTCTATCTGGCCGAGAAGACCGGCCAGTTCCTGCCGGCCGATCCCGCTGCGCGCTATCAGGTGATCCAGTGGGTGATGTTCCAGATGGGCGGCGTCGGTCCGATGTTCGGCCAGCTCGGCTTCTTCCACCGCTTTGCCGGCAAGGAATACGAAGACAAGCGTCCGCGCGACCGCTACGTCAACGAATCCAAACGCCTGCTGGGCGTGATGGACAAGCGCCTGAGCCAGAGCCAGTGGCTGGCTGGCGATGCGTATTCCATCGCCGATATCGCCACCTTCCCGTGGATCCGCAATCTGATCGGCTTCTACGAAGCGGCCGAGCTGGTCGGCTTCCAGGACTTCCCCCATGTGGCCCGTGCGCTGGAAGCCTTCGTGGCCCGTCCGGCCGTGGTGCGCGGTCTCAACATCCCGGCGCGCGGTTGACCCGCCCCGCGTTGATGGCCAGGTCCGGGGCGCAGGGTGTAAATCGCTTTGCGCCACCGTGGCCTGCACGTTAACATGGCGTCCATTCCCGCGACCGCATCCTGCCTGCCATGACGAACCGCTTTCCGTCTCGCCCACCTGATCGCGCCCGCCGCTTGCGCCGCCACTTGCTGGCAGCGCTGTGCGCACTGTGCGCACAGCCGCTGCTGGCCAGCCTGCCGGCACAGGCGATCGATCTTTCCTTGAAGACGATCCGCGTCGGCAATCTCTCACGCGCCTATTTTTCCGAACGCAATGCCGTCGGTGAACCGCAGCCGCTGATCGTCGCACTGCACGCCAGCGGTTCCAGCGGCTCGCTGATGGCGCGCGCTACCGGACTGACCGAGATTGCCGAGGCGGCGGGCTACATGATCGTTTACCCCAACGGCACCGGGCTGGCCATCGACGCCCGTACCTGGAATTCCGGCGGATGCTGCGGTTACGCGCAGATGCACAAGGTGGATGATGTGGCCTTCCTCCGCGCCCTGATCGACAAGCTGGTCAAGGATGGGCTGGCCGATCCGCAGCGCATCTACCTGGTGGGCGTGTCCAATGGCGGCATGATGGCCTATCGCATGGCCGCCGAAGCGCCTGAACTGTTCAAGGCAGTGGCGGTGGTCAGCGCGGTGCTGGATGTGCCGCCCGAGGCCGTCAAAGCCCCCATGCCGCTGCTGCACATCCATGGCAGCGATGATCCCTTCATTCCCTTCCTGGGCGGCATCGGCAAGCAGGAAGTCTCGCAGTTGCCGCGCATCTCGGTGGCGCGCAGCATCGAAGCCTTCGTCAAGGCCGATGGTGCCAACCCGCGCCCGACGGTCACTGACATTCCCGATACCGCCAACGATGGCACCACCATCCGCCAGTACACCTATGCCAGCAAGAGCGACCCGCAGGCCGTGGTGCTCTACGAGGTCAAGGGGGGCGGCCATGCCTGGCCGGGTGGCGTAGTGCCCATCGTCAATGGCGGCAAGTCTTCGCAGAACCTCGATACCTCGCGCACCGTCATCAACTTCTTCAATGCCCACGGCGGTGGCCGCCAGAACGAGCAGGTCGATGAAAACCTGCCACCGGGAGCAACGCCGCTGCCCGCCGCCGCGCCTGCGACCACGGTCACGCCGACGGGCGCTGCTCCGGCCAAGCCTCCTGTGCCGGCTGCCCCGGCACCGACACGGCCCGGCATGAAGGGCCTGTCGCCCGGCTGATGCGCCATCGCAGGTCAAACCGCACTATCATAGGCCCCAGCGTTCAACCCTCCCGCCAAGACAATGAAAAGACTCCTGACCAGCATCCTGATCGCCATCGTCCTGTATTTCCTGCTGCCGTGGATCGGCAAGCTGATTCCGCACTACCGCCTGGCGGTCATCTGCATTACGGCGGGCATCGTTTCCTTTGCGGTCTCGGCGCTGATGGAAAAGATCTGATCCCGTCCGCCTCAGCGCAACCCGCCAACGACAACGGCCGCAACGTCTTCACGTTGCGGCCGTTTCGTTTCATCACTTCAATTCAAATCAAAACCGGCGAGCTTCAGCACTCACCCTTGCGCGCATGGCCCGGCGGGCAGTCGCGCCCGCGTCCCGGACCACGGTGGTCGTCATCGCCATCATCATGACGCGGACCCCTTCCCGGCGGCGGACCACCGCGCCAGCCACCGCGATCCAGTTCCCAGCCGCGCGGTCCCTGGCGCCAGACCGGCTGCGCATAGACGTAGCCGGGACGCTCGCGCACCCAGTGGCCTTCGCGCCAGATGTGGCGGTAGCCATCCCAATCCCAGAAGCCGGGCGCCCAGACATAGCCATGGCGCGGGGGTGGCAGCGGTTCAGCGCGCGGCGGCGGCGGTGCGCCGATGTTGATGTTCACGGAGACTTGCGCTTGGGCAACCGGCAGCACCGCTGCCGACGCGCCCAGCGCGATGAGGCTGGCGAATATTATTTTTTTCATCATATAGAACAGTCAGGGGGTGAAGAGTGTTGTATGACACACGCCAGGCCGATGCAGTTCCAGCCTTTACACCGGCCCGGCGCGCGGCCTTCAGCCGCCCTTGGCGTTCTTGAACATGGTCTTGATGCCACGGATGGCCTGGCGGATGCGCGATTCATTCTCGATCAGGGCAAAGCGCACGTACTCGTCGCCATATTCACCAAAACCGATGCCGGGCGAGACGCAGACCTTGGCCTGTTCTAGCAGGATGCGCGAGAATTCGAGCGAACCGAACTGGCGATACGGTTCCGGGATGCGCGCCCAGATGTACATCGAGGCCTTGGGCACATCGACCATCCAGCCCGCCTCATGCAGGCCCTTGACCAGCACGTTGCGGCGTTTTTCGTAATTGGCGCGGATCTCCTCCACGCAGGACTGGTCGCCTTCCAGCGCCGCAATGGCTGCCACCTGCACCGGGGTGAAGCTGCCATAGTCGTGATAGCTCTTGATGCGCGCCAGCGCCGCCACCAGGCGCGCATTGCCGACCATGAAGCCGATGCGCCAGCCGGCCATGTTGTAGCTCTTGGAGAGCGTGAAGAATTCCACCGCGACCTCCCGCGCACCCGGCACCTGCATGATGGACGGCGCTTTCCAGCCATCGAAGGTGATGTCGGCATAGGCCAGGTCATGCACCACCAGGATCTGGTGTTCGCGCGCCAGCTTGACCACCCGCTCGAAGAATTCCAGCTCCACGCATTGCGCGGTCGGATTGGAGGGAAAGCCCAGGATCATCATCTTGGGCTTGGGATAGCTCTCCCGCACCGCGCGTTCGAGTTCATCGAAGAAATCCACGCCCGGGCTCATGCGCACCGAGCGAATGTTGGCACCGGCAATCACCGCACCATAGATGTGGATGGGGTAGCTGGGATTGGGCACCAGCACGGTATCGCCCTTGTCGAGGGTAGCCAGCATCAGGTGCGCCAGCCCTTCCTTGGAACCGATGGTGACGATGGCTTCGCTGTCGGGATCGAAGTCGACTTCGTAGCGGCTGCGATACCAGTGCGCAATCGCCCGGCGCAGACGCGGGATGCCCTTGGAGGAGGAATAGCCGTGGGTATCGGGCCGCTGCGCCACTTCCACCAGTTTCTCGACGATGTGCGGCGGCGTGGGGCCATCGGGATTGCCCATCGACATGTCGATGATGTCCTCGCCCCGGCGACGCGCGGCCATCTTGAGTTCGGCAGTGATGTTGAAGACGTAGGGCGGCAGGCGTTCGATGCGCGGGAAGCTGACCGGGAAGGCGTCCGGGGAAGTAGCAGGAGAAGAGGATACTGCAGGCGTGCGCGAGGGATCGCGCGAATCGGCGGATTGCGTCATGGGTGTCTTTCACGTCAGCGCCCGGAACCGTCCGAGCGACGTTGGAACCAATGTTCCGTTGCCGATTTTATGCGCGAAGCTTCACGTGCACAAGCGCAAACCCTGCTTGAAAGCCTGATTCCAGACATCAATCTTCATTTACCCGCCATATCCCACTCAACCACCTACCGTTCGGACTGAGTAGGCCCGGCAGGGCCGTATCGAAGGCGCACCGACGCCGCCGCTTTTTTCATGATGAATCGCGGGAGGAGCGCCTTCGATACGCGGCTGCGCCGCTACTCAGTCCGAACGGTAGAGGGTGAGCGCAAGGGAAATCTCTGCCCGTCCTATTCGTATTTGCGGGCGTCCTCAATGACCTTGCCATCGTTGGGCAAAGTCCCCGGCGCCACCAGCAACACATCCCCTCGCAGCTTGGTCACCTCGCGCAGGCTACCGGCCAGCGCATTGACATCGATGGCCGGATCTTCCGGGTCCCCCACTTCGCAATGCAGGGTCATGATGTCATTGGCCATCTCGCCCGACACCACCAGCCGCGCCCGCAAGACATCGCCATGGCGGCGCAGTACGTCCGCCACCTGCGAGGGATGGACGAACATGCCGCGCACCTTGGTGGTCTGGTCGGCGCGCCCCATCCAGCCCTTGATGCGGGTATTGGTGCGGCCGCAGGGAGAAATGCCCTGCACCACCGCCGACAGATCCCCGGTCCCGAAGCGGATGAGCGGATAGTCGGGATTGAAGGACGTCACCACCACCTCGCCGACCTCCCCTTCGGCCACCGGATCGCCGGTGCCGGGCCGCACGATTTCCAGGATCAGCGATTCATCCAGCACCATGCCGGGATGCACCGCGCCCTCGCTCATGGTCTCGTAGGCGATGTTGCCGATGTCGGCCGAGGCATACAGCTGCAGCACCTGCGGCACGCCGTGTTCATGGAACCAGCTGCGCAGCGAAGGCGGCAGCGCTTCGGCGCTGACCAGGGCGCGCTGCACGCTGCTGATATTGGCGCCCATCTCGCGCGCCTTCTCGATGATGATCTTCAGGAACGAGGGCGTGCCGACATAGGCATCCGGCTTCAGCGCTACCATCGCATTGACCTGCAATTCGGTCTGGCCGATGCCGGCCGGGATCACCGCACAGCCCAGCCGCGCCGCCGCGCCCTCGACCATGAAGGCCGCCGGCGTGAAGTGATAGGCGAAGCAGTTCTGCAGGATGTGCCCGCCCTGCAATCCCAGCGCCTTCATAGGACTGGCAAAACGCCACCAGTCCGCCCCCTGCCCCTCGGGATCGAAGATCGGGCCGGGCGACACGAAGAGCCGCCGCAACTGCCGCGCCGGGGTCGTGTTCAGACCGCCGAAGGGGCTCTCGCGGGTCTGCAGTTCCTTGAGGTCGGACTTGCGCGTCACCGGCAGTTGCGCCAGCGCCGCGCGCGAGGTGATCGCCGCCGCGTCCACGCCAGCGAGAATGCGCGCCCAGCCCGGCGCACTTTGCGCGCGCGCCACCAGTTGCGGCAAGGCGCGCATGAGTGCTTGCTCGCGCTGCTGCGGATCGCGCCGCTCCAGCGCATCCAGTTCGGCCAGTACCTGTGTCGGATCGGACATGATGCCCTCCCCTTACGCCAGCCAGCGCTTGCGGCGGCGATAGAACTTCATGTCGCGGAAATTCTTGCGGCCGCCACCGGAGACGCCCAGATAAAATTCCTTCACATCTTCGTTATCGGCCAGTTCACTGGCCGCACCTTCCATCACCACGCGGCCGTTTTCGAGGATGTAGCCGAAGTCGGCATAGCGCAGCGCCACCATGGTGTTCTGCTCGGCCAGCAGGAAGGAGACTTTCTCCTTGCTGTTCAAATCCTTGACGATCTCGAAGATCTCTTCGACGATCTGCGGCGCCAGCCCCATCGAGGGTTCATCCAGCAGGATCATGGAAGGCTTGGCCATCATGGCGCGGCCAATGGCCGTCATCTGCTGCTCGCCGCCCGAGGTATAGCCGGACTGCGATTTGCGGCGCACCTTCAGGCGCGGGAAATAATCGTAAATCTTTTCCAGTTCGTGCTTCACTTCGGCGTTGCTGATGCCGCGCGTGTAGGCACCGGTCAGCAGGTTCTCTTCCACCGTCAGGTGACCGAAGCAATGCCGTCCTTCCATCACCTGGATCACCCCGCGCTTGACCAGGTCATTGGGCGTCATGCGGTCCACGCGCTCGCCCCGGAATTCGATGCTGCCCTTGGTGACGTCGCCACGCTCGGCGTGCAGCAGGTTGGAGATGGCCTTCAGGGTGGTGCTCTTGCCGGCGCCGTTGGCCCCGAGCAGCGCCACGATCTTGCCTTCCGGCACGTCCAGCGAGACGCCCTTCAGGACCAGGATCACGTGGTCATAGATCACTTCGATGTTGTTGATGGCCAGCGCCTTGGCCACCGCTGCCGTAGCGGCGGAAGGCGCGGCACTGGTCTGGATCGGTGTGGCATTCATGGTCGTTCGCATTCCCAAAAAAGCACCGGCGGCCGTGGGAGACGTGCAGAGCCGCCGGCGCAAGCGCCTACTTCATGCAGGCAGGAGTGATGCCTTTTTCTTTTGCGTATTTCGCGGCCGAGGCCTTGAAGAGCGGGTGGATCAGGTTCTTGTTGCCCTCGATCCAGTCCGACACCAGCACCCACTTCGTGCCATCCCATTGCTGGATCTTGACCTTGCCCGAGCCCTCATGGTTGTCGCACGAGGTCTTGATTTCAGGCAGCAGGCCGGTCGCCCCCAGGGCCTTCAGACGGGCATCGGTGATGTTGAGGTTTTCAAAGCCCCAGCGCACCTGCTCGCCGCTCATGACCTTGCCCTTGCCGTATTTGTCCTGGGCCGTGCGCACCGCTTCCACGGTGGCAATGGCCGCCGAGACGCCCCGGTTGTAGAGGATGGAGCCGAGCTTGTTCTTGTCCTGCATGTTGCCCTTGCCCGCGCCATAGACCACCTTGTCGATGTCGGCAATCACGGGGACATCCTTGCCGGCCACGTTCCAGGTGGCCGACAGGTAGCCCTTGGCGGCGTCACCGGCGGGGATGGTGTCTTCTTCCGAACCAGCCCACCAGGAACCGACGATCTTGTCACGCGGATAGCCGACCTTCTGCGCGGCCTTCAGTGCGGTCTGGTTCATCACGCCCCAACCCCAGAAGATCACGTAGTCCGGGTTCTCCTGGCGGATGCGCAGCCACTGTGCGCCCTGCTCGTTGCCGGGGTGGGCCACCGGGATTTCCACCAGCTTGAACTTGCCGATGGAGGACTCCGCCTGCAGCGCCACGATGGGTTCCTTGCCATAGGCCGAGTCGTGATACAGGAACACGATCTTCTTGCCCGCCAGCGAACCATTGTTCTTGCCGGCCAGGTATTTCACGATGGCCGAGACCTGCATCTGGTAGGTGGTCACCAGCGGGAAGGCATACGGGAACACCGAGCCATCCACCGCATCGGTACGGCCGTAGCCGATCATCACCAGGGGTACCTTGTCCTCGGCGGTCTTGTCGATGAGCGCATAGGAGATGCCAGTGGCCATGGGGTTGATGGCGGTGCCGCGCGTGACCTGGTTCTTGTTCTTCATGCGCTCGTAGCACTCCACGCCCTTGGCGTTGTTGTACTCGGTCTCGCACTCTTCCCAGGACAGCTTGACGCCGTTGACGCCGCCTTCCTTGAGGTTGATGTAGTTGAGGTAATCGACATAGCCGCCGTAATACGACTGGCCATTGGTGCCATACGGCCCGACCCGGTAGCTGGGGATGGCGATGAACTGGTCGCTGGCCTGCGCCAGGACCGGCGCCGCCGGGGCCAGCAGGCTGGCGGCGCAGGCGGTGGCCAGCAGCCACTGCCGCAGATGCTTCATGGTTTTCATGGTCTCGTCTCCTTGTTGTTGTCGTTGCCGACTTTGATCGGAGACCGGTGTTCCGGTCTCCGCCTACCTCAATCCGGTCCTTGCGGCGCTCAGTGCGGGAACGGCCACAAGCGCAGTTTTTCCTTGGCGATCTGCCACAGCCGCGCCAGCCCGTGCGGCTCGGCGATCAGGAAGAAGATGATCAGGGCACCGAAGACCATCATCTGGATATGCGAGACCGTCGCGTTGGTGAACGGCAGGTGCAACAGCGACGCCAGCGGCGGCAATGCGTTGTCCAGGAAGATCGGCAGCAGCAGGATGAAGGCCGAGCCCAGGAAGGAACCGAGGATGCTGCCCACGCCGCCGATGATGATCATGAAGAGGATGCGGAAAGACAGGTCCAGCGAGAAACCGTCCGGCTCCACCGAGCCCAGGTAGCAGAAGGCATACAGGGCACCGGCCACGCCGCAGTAGAAGGAACTCACGGCAAAGGCGGTCAGCTTGGTGCGCATGAGCGGGATGCCGATCACTTCGGCCGCCACGTCCATGTCGCGCACGGCCATCCAGGCGCGTCCCGTGGAGGAGCGCACCAGGTTCTTGGCCACCAGCGCCAGCACGCTCACCACGGCCAGCACGAAGAGGTATTTGCGCACCGGAGTATCGATGGCGATGCCGAAGAAATCGATCTTGGGCGTGCTGATCACGCCGGATGAAGAATTGTTGGAGAACCAGGGAAACTTGGTCAGTGCCCACACCACGAAGAACTGCGCCGCCAGCGTGGCCACGGCCAGGTAGAAGCCCTTGATGCGCAGCGAGGGCAGCCCGAAGAGCACACCCACCATGGCCGCACAGGCCCCCGAGAGCAGCAGCGTGGCAACGATGGGAATACCCTCGACGCGCAACTGGAAGTTGTAGGCCGCATAGGCGCCCACGGCCATGAAGGCCGCCGACCCCAGTGAAAGCTGGCCGGCGTAACCGGTCAGCACGTTCAGGCCCAGTGCGGCCAGCGCAAACACCAGGAACGGCACCAGGATGGCCGAGAACCAGTATTCACTGCCCAACAGCGGCACGCCCACGAAGGCGAACACCATGAAGAGCGTGAAGATGATGCGATCCTGGCGGATCGGGAAGATCTGGCTGTCGGCGATGTAGCTTGTCTTGAATTGTCCTGCTTCACGGTACAGCATTGCGTTCTCCTTGTTCCTGCATGACACCCGTGGCGACATATCGCCAACCTTGGAATCAGCAGATTGTCATACGCGGTCGATATGGCGCTCGCCAAACAGTCCCTCCGGTCGCACCAGCAGGAACAGCAGCGCGAACACGTAAGGGAACCAGCCTTCGATGCCACCGAAGTTGCCGCCGAAGGCATCCTGCATGACCGGCGGGATATAGATCTCGGCCAGTTTCTCGGAAGCACCGATGATGAGCCCGCCCACGATCGCCCCGGGAATCGAGGTGAAGCCCCCGAGGATCAGCACCGGCAGTGCCTTCAGGGCCGTCATGGTCAGCGCGAACTGCACGCCATTGCGCGAGCCCCACAGCAAGCCTGCAATCAGCGCCACGAAGCCGGCCACGCCCCACACCACGGCCCAGATGTGCTGCAGCGGAATGCCCAGTGACAGCGCCGCCTGGTGATCATCGGCCACCGCGCGCAGGGCGCGGCCGACCTTGGTCTTCTGGAAGAACAGCGCCAGTGCCGCCACCAGCGCCACTACCATGCCGGAGGCGAAGAGGTCGAACTTGGAAATGCCGATACCGATGCTGTCCATCACCGACTGGATCGGTTCATCGACGATGCCCAGGTCGATGGGCCGCACCTCACTGCCGAACAGCAAGGGCCCCAGCCCTTCGAGGAAGAAGGTCAGGCCGATGGTGGCCATGAAGAGCGTGATGGGCGGCTGGTTGACCAGCTTGCGCAAGACGAAGCGCTCGGTGGCCAGACCCACCAGGATCATCACCACGAAGGCGCCGATGATGGCCGCCCACATCGGCATGCCCTTCTCCATCAGGCCCACCACCGCCAGCGCGGCGAAATACACCATCGCGCCCTGGGCGAAATTGAAGACGCCGGAAGCCTTGTAGATCAGTACGAAACCCAGCGCCACCAGGGAATACATCAGCCCCGAGAGCAAACCGCTCAGGGTGACTTCGAGGAAGAATTGCATGTCGTCTCCTTGCCTGCCATGTCCATATTTTTTTAATTATTTATATTGTTTTCACATTCAGTGGGAAGTCCCGAGATAAGCCTTGATGACTTCCGGATTGCTCATCACCTCATCGGGCGTGCCGTCGCCGATCTTCTTGCCGTAGTCCAGTACCACGACGCGGTCGGAGATATCCATGACCACGCCCATGTCGTGTTCGATCAGGACGATGGTGGTGCCGAACTGGTCATTGACGTCGAGGATGAAGCGGCACATGTCCTGTTTTTCTTCCACGTTCATGCCGGCCATGGGTTCATCCAGCAGCAGCATGTGCGGCTCGGCCGCCAGTGCGCGCGCCAGTTCCACGCGCTTTTGCAGGCCGTACGGCAGGCGTCCCACCGGGGTTTTGCGGATGTGCTGAATTTCAAGGAAATCGATCACTTCTTCGACTTTCCGCCGATGTTCGATTTCCTCGTTGCGGGCCGCGCCCCACCACAGCGCATTGGAAAACAGCCCCGAGCGCATCTTGGTGTTGCGGCCGGTCATGATGTTGTCCAGCACGGTCATGCCCTTGAAGAGCGCGATGTTCTGGAAGGTCCGGGCGATGCCCTGGCGTGCGATGCTGCTGGGATGCATGCCCAGGCGCGGCTGGCCGCGATAGAGGATGCTGCCCTTCTGCGGATGGTAGACGCCGTTGATGACGTTGATCATCGAGCTCTTGCCGGCGCCGTTGGGTCCGATGATGGCGCGGATCTCATGCTCGCGCACATCGAAGGAAATATCGGTGAGCGCCTTCACCCCGCCGAAGGACAGCGAAATGTTCTGCAGGTCGAGGATGACCTCGCCGATACGGCGGCCATTGGCGGCAACCGCAGGGGCTTCGTCATCGGGGCTGGTCACGGGCGGCAGGCCCGCGGGCAGGATTTCGGAAGACAGGTGTCGTTTCATGGTCGGATTCATTCAGCAGTGGTCTGGTCGGGCTACGCTGCAAGCCGGCAGCGATGAAGCCGCCGGGACGGGACTGCGTGCTGCTCAGGCGGCGCTTTGCAGCGTCTTGAAGGTCTTGGCGTCGGCAATCCTGAGGTCGGCCGAGATCATGCCCTGGCGGCCATCCTCGAACTTGACCTGGGTCTCGATGTACTGCGACGCATGGCCCGCATAGAGCGCCTCGATCAGGACCGCATACTTGTCGGCGATGAAGCCGCGCCGGACCTTGCGGGTGCGGGTCAGCTCCTCGTCATCGGGATCGAGTTCCTTGTGCAGGATCAGGAAGCGATGGATCTGCGAATCGGCCAGCAAAGGATCGGCCACCAGGTCGGCGTTGACCTTTTCCACGCATTCACGCACCAGGTCGTAGACCGCCGGATTGGCGGCCAGGTCGGTATAGCCGCTGTAGGGAAGATTGCGGCGCTCGGCCCAGTTGCCCACGGCATCCATGTCGATGTTGATGAAGGCCATGCATTGTTCGCGGCCATTGCCGAAGGTCACCGCTTCCTTGATGAAGGGGAAGAACTTCAGCTTGTTCTCGATGTACTTGGGCGCGAACATGCTGCCGCAGGCCATCTTGCCGACATCCTTGGCGCGGTCGATGATTTTCAGGTGGCCGTCGCTGTCGAAGAAACCTGCATCTCCCGTGTGGAAGTAGCCGTCCTGGTCGATGGCTTCGGCGGTGGCATCGGGCCGCTTGAAATATTCCTTCATCAGGCCCGGAGAGCGCACCAGTACTTCGCCATTGGCATCGATGCGCACTTCCACGCCCTTCATGGGGCGGCCCACGCTATCGAGCTTGACGTCGCCCGAGGGCTGCATGCACACCGTCACGCAGGTCTCGGTCATGCCATAGAGCTGCTTGAGGTTGATGCCCAGCGAACGATAGAAGTCGAACAGGTCCGGCCCGATGGCCTCGCCGCCGGTATAGGCCACGCGCAGGCGCGACATGCCGAGCACGTTCTTGAGCGGTCCATACACCAGCAGGTCGCCGATGGCGTATTGCAGGCGATCCACCAGCGACACGCCCGGCTTGCCATCGAGGATGCGCATGCCGACCCGGCGCGCCACCTTCATGAAACCATGGAACATCTTGCGCTTGATCCAGCCGGCGTCCTCAATGCGGATCATCACCTGCGTGAGGATGTTTTCGTACACGCGCGGAGGCGCAAAATAATACGTCGGGCCGATCTCGCGCAGGTCCGTCATCACCGTATTGGGCGACTCCGGGCAATTGAGGCAGAAGCCGGCCACGTGCTGCTGGGCGAAGGAGTACAGGAAGTCACCGACCCAGGCCAGCGGCAGATAGCAGAGGATATCGTCGTTCTCATCGAGATGATCGAACTCCACCAGCGTGGTGGCCGTGGTGATCATCGCGCGGTGCGAGTGGCACACGCCCTTGGGCTTGCCGGTGGTGCCGGAAGTGTAGAGGATGATGGCCACGTCATCGGGCGAACCCGCCGCCACCTCCTGCTCGAAGTAACCCGGATGCGCACGTTCGTAAGCGCGGCCCAGTTCCTGCACGCGGGCGAAGGACAGCAGCTCGGGCTGGTGGTAGTTGCGCATGCCGCGTTCGTCGTCATAGATGACGTGGGCGATGCGGGGCAGGTTTTCCTTGATCTCGAAGACCTTGTCGACCTGCTCCTGGTCTTCGGCCATGACGAAGTCGACGTTGGCGTCGGCCAGCACGTAGGCCATGTCGGCCGCAGGCGCATCCTGGTACAGCGGCACCGGCATGCCACCCAGCGCCTGGGCCGCGCTCATGGCCCAGTACAGGCGCGGGCAGTTGTTGCCGATGATGGCCAGGCTCATGCCGCGCTTGAATCCCAGGGCCGCCAGGCCGCAGGCAAAGCTGCGCACCTCGTCGGCCACCTGGCGCCAGGTCGTGGTCTGCCAGATGCCCAGGTCCTTCTCGCGGAAGGCCGCCCGTTCGGGCCGTCGTTGGGCATGCGCCAGCAGCAGCCGCGGAAAGGTCGCGGCTTCCTTGTCTTGTCTCGTCTCCACCATTTCCCACCTTCTTGTGCAGGTTCGAAAGATCCGTTTCCTTCATGGGATTGCATGAGGATACGAACCCGGTGTCGGATCAGTCTGTGCTGCCCGGCTTACGCTGCTCTTACTGCGGCAGTCATTGTGTCGGGCATGCCAGCTGTCCTGTCTCTATGATTGGCCAGACTTTTGCCTGGGCCTTTTTTGCGATGATAGTAGAGGCAGTGGTTGCCAGTGGATGTCATCTCACCGACAATTGACAAAACTTTCGATATTGCGACGCATCATCATGGAGACATCAATTCGACGCATGCTGACCAAGAGCATCTGGGCGCAGGCGCTGACCGAAGAACAGCTGGCCCGGGTGGAAGCCGAGGTGGTCAGCCGCAAGATCCCGGCCGGGGGCTACGTCTGCCGCAAGGGCGATCCGGTGGCGCACTGGATCGGCGTGCACGAGGGCTTGCTGAAGATGAGCAGCGTCTCGCCCGAAGGCAAGACCGTCTCCTTCGCCGGCATGGCCAACGGCGGCTGGCTGGGTGAAGGCTCGCTGCTCAAGGACGAACCGCGCAAGTACGACGTGGTGGCCCTGCGCGAAAGTGAACTGCTCTACATGCCCAAGGCCACCTATCTCTGGCTGCTGGACAACAGCATTCCCTTCAACCGCTTTCTCGTGACGCAATTGAACGAGCGCCTGGCGCTTTTCATTTCGCTGGTGGAATACGACCGCATGCTGGAGCCGGATGCCCGCGTGGCCCGCTGCCTGGCGGCGCTGTTCAATCCCTATCTGAATCCCGGCATCGGGCTGAACCTGCAGATCTCGCAGGAAGAAGTCGGCAACCTCTCCGGCACCTCGCGCCAGCGCGCCAACCAGGCCTTGCAGGTGCTGGAAAAGGCCGGGCTGCTGAAGGTCGACTACGGCAGCATCACCATCAATGACCTGGAAGGGCTGCGGCAATTTCCGGGATGAAACGCTGCTGCGGTCCGGAACCTGAGGACATGAAAAAAGCGCGGCCTGGCCGCGCTTTTTCGTTGGGGTAGCGTCGCTCTCAGGGCGTGGACCGGGCGGGCTCATCCCCGCGCGCCGGACGATTGCGGTTGCGCCAGTAAATGCCGGTATCGGCCACCGTGCCCATGAATTCCTTGGGATCGGTGGATTTGACCACGTAGCCATTGGCACCGAGTTCGTAGCTCTGGTTGATGTCGCGCTGGTCGTCGGAAGAAGAGAACATCACCACCGGAATGTGCGAAGTGGCGGCGTTGGACTTGATGATCTTCAGGAAATCGTGACCGCTCATCAGCGGCAGGTTCAGGTCCAGCAGGATCAGGTAGGGATGCAGATCCTTGCGGCTCGCATATTCCCCCTGGAAAAAGAATTCCTCCGCCAGCTCTGCATCGGCAAACCAGGTCAGCTTGTCAGCCAGCTTGCGGCTGCCCAGCGCCAGGCGTGTCAACTCAGCCACTTCCGGGCTGTCGTCGACGAGGATGATGTCATATTGCTCGATATCCATGGATGGATCGCTTTCTTCAATTAATTTCAAGCTGGAACACTTCTTGTCTGGATGACCACATCCCGGCCACCCTGCATCGCGTTGCTGCCGCCTGCCCCGTCCATCCCCGACGCAGCTGCGGGCAGTGCATTTCACTGCTGCCACTGCCCTGCGGCCTGGTTCCAGCCTCGGCGGTCTGCTTGAAACCAGTACCGACGCCGATCTCCGTACTGTCAGGGGATTATTGCACAGGCATTTTCAAAAAAAATCAGAAATTTCCTGAATGTGAAGATCTCTTCACTCAGGTTTTTTGTCACTTGTCCGGCGTGGCAATGCCGGTACGAATCGCATAGCGCACCAGGCCGGGCACGTCGCGGATGTCCAGGCGCTCCATCAGCTGCGCCCGGTGGGTCTCGATGGTCTTGGCGCTGACGTTCAACTGGTAGGCGATCTCCTTGGTATTGTTGCCTTCGGCAATCAATTGCAGGATTTCGCGCTGGCGCGGGGTGAGCACTTCGACCGGCGTGCCGTTTTGTGCAACACGCTTCATATAGTTATCGAGCGCCTCGCGCGAGATGTGCGAATCCAGGTACTGGCGCCCATGTTTTACTTCATACAGGGCTTTTTCCAGCTCGGTGGCGGCCGAATCCTTGAAGAGATAGCCGTTGGCGCCGGCATTCAAGGCCTGCATGACGTATTCCTCGCTGCCGTACATGGACAGCATCAGGAAGCGGATGGTCGGATACTCGCCCCGCAGGCGGCGCAGCGCTTCCAGGCCGTTCATGCCCTTCATGGCGATGTCCAGCAGCACCAGGTCGGGTTTCAGCTGCGGGATCATCTCGATGACTTCGGCACCGTCGGACGCCTCGCCCACCACCTCCACACCCGGCATGGCGGTCAGCAGTGCCTTGATGCCGCTGCGCACCAGCGCGTGGTCGTCGGCCAGCATGATTCGGGTCAGCATTTACATTCTCCTTACGATGGGGGCGACCGGCAGGTGCATGACGATTTCCGTCCCTGCGCCGGGCGCCGAAGTGATGTCCATGGAACCGCCTACCAGCACCGCCCGCTCTTCCATGTTGAGCAGGCCGAAACTGGTACCGGAAATGGCATTGCTGCGGGCACGCTCGATGTCGAAGCCTTTGCCGTCATCGCGAATGCTCAGGTACACCTGGTCCTGCTGGCGGTCGATCTTGACCCAGATGTTCTGGCACTTTGCGTGGCGCAGGATGTTGGTGACGGCTTCCTGCACGATGCGAAAGGCGGTGTTCTCGATGTCGTGGTGCAATTCTTCATCATGCCCGCTGCTCTCGAACCAGCCGTTCACGTTGGCCAGCTTGGACTTCTGTTCCACGTAGGAACGCAGGGCGGCAATCAGGCCCAGATTGTCCAGCTGCGGCGGGCGCAGATCCAGCGACAGGCTGCGTACCTGGGCCAGCACGGCGGTGACGATGTCGATGCCGTTCTGCAGCGACGGGCCTTCCAGCGAGCCGGTCTTCTTGATGGTTTCCAGGTTGATCTTCAGGGCGGTCAACGACTGCCCGACGTCGTCATGCAAGCCGCGCGCCAGGTGCTGGCGTTCGCGCTCCTGCACCTCGATCACGCGCGAGGACAGCAGTTGCTGGCGCTGGATCGCCAGTTCCAGTTCGCGCCGCGACTGTTCGCGCTCGGTGACGTCGATGGCCAGGCCGGCCACCATGTCGCCCTTGCCTTCCCCACTGATCGGGAAACGCACCACGTCGAGGATGCGCGCATTGTGGTTGTGGTCGAACACGGTTTCCTGGGTGTGCAGCTCGCACTTTTCTTCCAGCACCTTACGATCGTACTCACGCGAGGCTTCGGCCCCGCCCGTGGTCATCAGCTCGGCATCGGTCATGCCATCCATGTCGTGCGGGGTCATGCCGTAGAAGGCCGACTGCGCCGGATTGACGTAGCTGTAGCGCAGCTGCGCATCCTTGATCCAGGTCGGCATGGGAGCCGCATTCATGAAGGCATTGAAGCGCGCCTGCATCTCGCGCAGGGCCTGGGCACTGGCGCGCTGCTTGCGCCGCGCCTGGGCGTCGCGCAGTTCGCGGTCGACCGCGTGCGGCAGGCGGGCGATGGCGCTTTTCAGGAAGTAATCCTGAGCCCCCGCCTTCATCACCTCCACTGCCGTCTGCTCGCCGATCACGCCGGAGACGATGATGAAGGGCGTCTGGTCATTGTCGGCCTTGACCAGCTTCAAGGCTTCGACGCCGGAGAACATCGGCATCGAGTAATCCGAGATGACGATGTCCCAGCGCTGCGCCTGCAGCGCCGCCAGCAGGGCCTGTTCGTCGTCGACCCGTTCCCAGGTCGGATCGAAGCCGCCGCGCTTGAGCTCACGCACCATCAGCACGGCATCTTCTTCCATGTCTTCGACGAACAGTACGCGTAGCGGAATGCTCATGGGACCTTGTTCTCCTTCAGGCTCACGGTTGAGTCGGTTCAATTCTCATCGGACGATCGGCGGGCTTCGCCCAGGCTGGGCAGCACGCCCTTGCGCGGCAACGCGAAGTAGAAGCTGGCCCCTTCCCTGGGCTTGCTCTCGGCCCAGACCCGGCCGGTGTGGCGCACCACGATGCGCTGTACCAGCGCCAGGCCAATGCCGGTGCCGGCATATTCCTCCTGACGATGCAATCGCTGGAAGGTGCCGAACAGCTTGTGCGCATAGCGCATGTCGAAGCCGACGCCGTTGTCATGGACGCCGTAGACGTATTCGTCCGCATTGGCCTGCATGGTCACGCACACGCGCGGCTGCTCGCTCTTGCTGCTGAACTTGACGGCATTGGACAGCAGGTTTTCCCATACTTGCGCGATCAGCCCGCGATTGGCGACCGCACCTTCCAGACGCGGCACGTCGAAGATCACGCCGGGGTTTTCCTGCTGCAGACCAGCGACCACCTGCGCCACCAGTTCGTCCATCGAGAAGCGCTGCAAGGTCAGTTCACCGGTGGTGGACTTGGCCAGCTTGAGCAGGTCGTTGATCAGCGCATCCATCTTGCGCACGTTGCGGCGGATCACCTGCAGCTGCTCGCGTCCCTTCTCGTCGATGGCGTGGGCGTAGTCCTCTTCGAGGATCATGGCATAGCCGGAGATGGCACGCAGCGGCGCGCGCAAGTCATGCGAGACCGAATAGGAAAAACTCTCCAGCTCCTTGTTCACGTTGTGCAGGTGCTGGGCCTGGCGCTCCAGGTCGGCATTGAGGGCCTCGATCTCTTCCTCGGCGCGCTTGCGTTCGGAGATGTCGTAGATCACGGTGCGGCTGATGAGCTTGCTGTTGTCGCGGCTGGGAATGGCGGTGGCATTGACCAGCGCGGTGAATTCGCTGCCATCGGCGCGGCGGAAGTTGAGGTCGATGCCGCTGATCTCGCGCCTGAGCAGGAACTGGGGTTGCAGCTCGCGCTCGTAGCGCGCGGCGCTGGCCGGGGCCAGCAGGTCGGTCTGGGTCAAGCGGCCCACCACCTGTTCGCGCGTGTAGCCCAGCCATTTCAGTTCGGTGTCGTTGATCTTGATGATGCGCTTGTCGGTCTCGTCGACCGAGTGATAGCCGCAGGGCGCGTTGTTGTAGAGATCCTCGATCTCGTCCGAATAGGCTTGTGCGCGCTGCTGGGCCTCGACCCGGCGCGACATTTCCTTGCGCAGCTTGCGATAAACCAGCAGCAGCAAGGCAATGCTGAGCAGGCTGCCGCTGATGACCATGAAAATGGTCAGATTGGCGCTCATGGCCGTGTCATGCGCGCGCGTGGCCAGCAATGCGTTCTCGTTGCCCTTCATCTGCTCGAAGCCGCCGCGGATCCGCTCCCCCAGTTCCCTGCCTTCCAGCACGCGCGCGCGGCCCTCTTCCTGGCTCAGTTCCATCAGCTGGCGCGACAGCGTCAGGCGCTGCATCACCAGGTCTTCGGTCTGACTGAGCAAAACAGCCTGCCGCGGGTTGTCGCTCAGCAGGCGGCGCAGATCCTGCAGCAGTGCGTTGACATGACGCACCCCGGTCTCGAAATTGTTGCGGTATTCCTGCTCACCCGAAAGCGCAAAGCCGCGCGAACTGCTGACTGCGTCGCGCAGGGTCGAGTTGGCTTCTTCCAGCTTGTTGAGCACCGTGTAGCTATGCTGCAGCCAGACGGCACGCCGCTCGAAGTCACGCACGCTGTGGTACGAAAAAGCTGCCACGCCCAGTGAGAGCAACAGGGCCAGCAGAAAGAAAATGCCGGTGCTGGCGCGGGCCAGTCCGCTTTGTCTGGTTATCGGCATGGTTCACGTTTCATTGGTCTGCCAGTCACGCTTCCGGCTTGCGAGCCGGTTACCCGACCACCTGCCCGAATGCAGCACGCCTTGAGCAGGCTGCTCGGGTATTCATACTGTGTGTTGCCGGGAACCGCGCATGCACACGCACCTGGATGCGGCGTAGCCATTCCCCCCCGCAGCAGCCCGGCCATCCTGTCTGCGCCAGGGTGGTGAGGGGGCGGCTGAAGTGTCTCCTTGCTGCCTGTCCCGATACCGGAATACGGCCTATCCGATATCAACTGTTTTCTTTCTGTCAGCAAATGGAACCAACATCTTCAAATTCGTGGAAAACGCTGTTGCGCAAATGCGCCATGCGATGCGCATCAAGCCCAGCTATCCGGCATTTTCCTATTGTTTATTCGAATTAATTCTATAATAGATTCCGACATTTACCCGTTTTTTCCGGGCTTGGGCCCGAGCTCTGCCGGCGCGTATTTCGATGAAAAATTCACATTCCCTGCTTCTGGCTGCCGGCCTCCTGAGTTGCATCAATCTGGATGCACTGGCTGTTTCCTCCACCGGCAACCTGGAAATTTCCGCCATCGTCCCCTCGCAATGCGCGGTCCAGAGCGCCGCCCTGCCCTTCGGCAGCTATGCAGCCAGCGCCCTGCAGCAGAATGCGCAGATCGGCGTGGCTTGTTCCAACGGCACCAGCTACACCGTGAGCCTGGATGCCGGCACCGGCAGCGGTGCCAACGTCGCGACGCGCAAGCTGAGCACTGCCGATGGCGTCAATACCCTCAACTACGGCCTGTATCAGGATGCTGCGCGCACCCGTTCCTGGGGCAACAGCACTGGCAGCGATACGGTGGCCGGGGTGGGCAACGGCAGCAACCAGAACATCCCGGTCTACGGCTACATCCCGGGTGGCCAGACCGCCCGTGCGGGCAGCTACAGCGACGTGGTGGCCATCACCCTGTCCTATTGATTCGGAGAACGCCGGCGCAGCGCCGGCAGGCCAACACAATGGCGCGGACTCCTCACGGAGACGCGCCATTTTTCTTGCCCGCAGCGCTGTCGCTGGCGCCACCAAGTTACTGATGAGCAAATTTTTTGTTGATTGTTGATCACATTCTGTGGCTGGCTTGCAACTTTCTTCACACTTTTTGACCAGTTTCGTTTTAATCTAGCAAAAAACTGACAACGATCTGACAACCAGAGTGGAGATGTCGCAGCGTGACGAGATCAGCATCCATAGGGGGGCAGCTGGTGCGCGTAATGGCGCTGGCTTGCCTGGCAAGTGCGGGGGGATGGCAGGCGGCCCACGCGTCCAATTTCGAGATCGCTCCGGTGGTGCTGGAGCTGTCGTCCTCGCGCACGGCCGGCGTGATCAAGATCGTCAACAACGACAATCACAATGTCTCCCTGCAACTGCGCGCCTATGACTGGCAGCAGGCCGACAGCAAGGATGAGCTGCAACCCACGCAGAACCTGATCCTCAGTCCCCCCGTGTTCAATCTGGCCCCCGGTGCCTCGCAGGTGATCCGGGTGGTGGCCAAGCAGCCGGCCGCACCGACCGAGATCGCCTATCGCCTGCTGATCGATGAAATCCCCGCCGCCACCGAGGGAGCCACCATCAATTTCAAATTCCGCATTTCCATGCCGGTGTTCATCGCACCGTCCGCCGCGCCCAAGGCCCAGCTGGAGTATCAGCTGCGCGCCGGCAAGCCCTTGCGCCTGCTGGTCGAAAACAGCGGCAACCGCCGCGCACGCCTGCTGGACCTGGCGCTGACGCTGCCCAATGGCAAGAAGCTGAGCGCGCCGGGCGGGGGCAATCCCTACACCCTGGCCGGCATCACCCGGCAATACCTGATCGAGAGCGACACCCCGCTTGCCGTGGGCAGCCGAGTCAAGCTGACTGCCAACAGCGATGCCGGGCCGATTGATGCCGAAATCACCGTGGCACCTTGATTCGCGCGACACGCTGGCTTGCTTCCCTCATCCTGGTCTGCTGCCTGGCCATGGTGGCGCTGGCGCGGGCCGCAGAGCCGGGTGACGAGATCCTGTTGCTGGAGGTTTCCATCAACGGACGCAACACCAGCCTGGTAGCGCAGTTCACGCGCCGCCAGCAGGCACTGTATGCCACGGCATCGGAACTGCGCAGCCTCAAGCTGCGCGTCGATGGCGCGGATGAGGAGCTGATCGCCCTGCGCGCCCTCACGACGGCAGTCGACCTCGACGAGGCCGGTGCCAAGATCAACCTGATGGTCCCGGCCCGTTTCATGAACACCACCGACATCGACGCCGCCAGCATCGCCAGCAAGGTCCCCCTGTCACCCGGCGGACAGGGGCTGGTGCTGAACTACGACCTGCTGGCATCCAGCAGCCAGAACCAGCACGCGCTGGGCGGACTGTTCGATGCGCGCTGGTTCTCCGGTAGCAGCGTGTTCAGCTCTACCGGGCTGGGCTATACCGGCAATAGCGGCGGGGTGTCGGCCCGGCTGGAATCGACCTACACCTATTCGGACCCGGCCACGCTCACCCGCTATCGCCTGGGCGATGTCATCAACAGCAGCCTGGCCTGGAGCCGCTCGGTGCGTCTGGGCGGTTTCCAGTACGCATCGGATTTCAACCTGCGGCCGGACCTGGTGCGTTTTCCCACGCCGTCGCTGGGCGGCGAAACGGTAGTCCCTTCGACCGTCGACCTGTTCGTCAACGGCGTGCGCCAGCTCTCGCAGCCGGTGCCGCCCGGTCCCTTCGAGATCCGCCAGCCGCCCATCGCCAGCGGAGCCGGCCAGATCGCCGTGGCGGTGACTGACGAACTGGGTCGCCAGACCTTCCGCACCATCAACTTCTACGCCACCGACCGGCTGCTGAAACCGGGCCTGTCGTCCTATTCGGCCGAAGGCGGCTGGGTGCGGCGCAATTACGGTCTGCGCAGCAATGACTATGGACAGTTCGCTCTCTCCGGCACGGCCCGCCATGGGATGAGCGACTGGCTCACCCTGGAAGGGCATGCCGAAGCCATGCGCAGTCTCAAGCTGGCCGGCGGCGGCGCGGTCTTCAACCTGGGCAATCGCGCGGTGTTGGCCAGCTCGCTGGCGGCCAGCAGCAGCGAGGGCAATTCCGGCCAGCAAGTCTCGCTGGCCATCGAGCGCAATGCCGATCCGGTCAGCCTGTCGCTGTCGCGCACGCAATCCACGCGGGGCTATCAGGATATCGGTGCGCTGCAGGGGGCCCCGGTCTCGCGCAGCGCCACGCTGGCGACGCTGGGCCTGAACCTGCGTGAATATGGCTCGCTGAGCATGGCCTATGCACGCAGCAAGAGTCCGCTGCTGTTCACCGACCTCGGCACCAGCAATCTGGCAGACAGCGAGACCGTGACGGTGACCTGGTTCAAATCGGTCGGCAACACGTCCAATTTCTATCTCACGGCCTATCGCGACTTTCGCAGCAGCGGCTACGGTGCCACCATCGGGCTGATCATCCCCTTCGGCGGCCGCAACGTGGCCGGGGCCAGCGTGAGCAACAATAACGGTCAGCGCACCAGCACGCTGCAAGCCAGCCGCTCGACGGTGGCCATCGGCGATCTCGGCTGGCAATTGCAGGATACCGAGGGCAGCTATCGGCAGCGCATCGGCCAGCTCAACTACAAGAGCCGCTACGGCAGCGTCAGCGCGGCAGCCTCGCAATCGAACGGTGCCACCAGCCAGCGCCTGGGTGCGCGCGGTGCGCTGGCCTTCATGGATGGCAGCGCCTTCGCCACCGACTGGATCGAGGACAGCTTCGCGGTGGTCAATGCCAGCGGGGTCAAGAATGTCGGCATCTACAACGAAAACCGCTACGCCGGCCGCACCGACGACAACGGCCAATTGCTGCTGACCGACCTGCGTGCCTATGACGTCAACAAGATCTCGGTGGACGTGCTGGACCTGCCGCTGACCCTGCAACTGGACCAGTCAGACCAGTACGTGAAGCCGCGCGACCGCTCCGGTGTGGTGGTGCATTTCAACGCCCGGCGCGCCTCGGACGTGACCATCATCCTCAAAGACGCCGCGGGGGAATTCATTCCGCTCGGCTCCTCCATCCGCGTGCGCGAGAGCGGCCTGCAGGCACCGGTCGGCTATGACGGCGTGAGCTATCTGCAGGAACTGGGGCCGGTCAACACGCTGGACGTACTGCTGCCATCCGGAGCCCGCTGCCAGGCCATGCTGACGCCGCCGGCACGCAGCGAAGGTGGCATGAGCGATGAAATCGTGACCTGCCGTTGAAGGGCGGCCTGCATCGTGGAGAGCACATGAAGAACACTATCCATTCCGTGTCCCTGGCTGCGCTGGCGCTGCTCATCGCATTGGCCGCTGGTCCGGCGCAGGCCCAGCAACTCTGCTCGGCGGCGTCCAATCCGGTGTCCTTCGGCCTCTACGACCCGCAATCCAGCAGCAACCTCGACAACACCGGCAACATCACCATCACCTGCCAGGCGACTGCATCGCTGCTGATCGCCTATACCGTCAAGCTCAGCGCAGGCAGCAGCGGTGCCTATGCCCAGCGCAAGATGCTCAGCGGCGCCAACAGCCTCAACTACCAGGCGTATCGCGACGCCGCGCACACCTCCGTGTGGGGCGATGGTTCCTCCAGCACCAGTTTCGTCAGCGACGGCTACCTGCTGCAGGTCCTCACGCCGGTGAGCAGGTCCTACACCGTCTACGGGCGCGTACCGGGCAGCCAGAACGTCAAGGCTGGCAGCTATCTGGATACGCTGACGGTGCTCATCACCTACTGAGCGGAACCGACAAAGCAGGTGGAGAATTGCTGATGTGCTTGATAAACGTTCTCGTTGCGATTCAGGTTTTCCCTGACGAAAATTGACAGGGTGATAGGGAATAGCCGGATGTCTGATCCGGGCTCCAGAAACTAAAGTATCTCCATACCAACGCTGCACAGGGAAGTTCTTGCAAGGGGCGAGGACGGGGCAGCCAGACCAGGAGAAACAAAATGTTCTTCATCAAGAAAAATCGCATCGTCGCTGCTTCCATCGCTGCTGTCGTGCTGGCTTCCAGCGCACCGGCTTCCTTCGCCGCCACTGCCAGTGGCACGCTGACCATCAGCGCCTCGGTGGTCGCCGCCTGCACCGTGGTCGGTTCGGCCATCGCCTTCGGCGCCTACACCCAGAGCGTGGTCAACCAGTCCGGCACCATCACCGTGCTGTGCACCAACGGCACGGCCTACAACGTTGGTCTGGACGCCGGTACCGGCACCGGTGCCAGCGTGAGCAACCGCAAGATGAGCGCAGCCGGCGGCGGCACCCTGAACTATGCGCTGTACCGCGATTCGGCCCGCAGCAACAACTGGGGTTCGACCATCGGCACGGATACCCTGACCGGCACCGGTTCCGGCCTGACCCAGACCCTGACCGTCTACGGCCAGATCCCGGCGGCCCAGACGCCGCTGGCCGGTTCCTACTCGGATACCGTGACCGTGACGCTGACCTACTGAACGACGGAAGTATTCAAGGATTCAAGGATTGAACGCTGACAGGATGGCCTGACGCGCTTTTGACACAAGGATTGCACTGCAAGCATTGCGCTGCAGCTTGACGATCCTGCAAGGCGCGGACTACAACATCAGCTGCGATGCATACCGGGGAAACCGGAGGGGGTGGGCGGTGTACTTCATGATGAAGTACACCGTTTTTTTTCATCCGCCGAGTCGTGGTTTGGCGCGTCGGCCTGATGCGTTCATGCAGGGAATACGGACTGCACCAGCGCCGCCTGCTGGGCATAGTGGCGGGCCTTGGACGCCGTCGGACCGGCATCGGTATCCGGCCGTGTTACGGCTCGCAGACGCACCTGCAACGGCAAGGCCGCTTCGATGGCATCCCGCACGCACAGCCAGGCCCCCTGCTTGCGCTCTTCCTCCTGTACCCAGATCACTTCCTCCAGCTGCGGATAGCTGCGCAAGACAGCACCCAGCCTGTCTTCGGGGAAGGGATGCAGCTGCTCCACGGTCAGCAGGACAGTGCGCGTGTCGCCCGCCTTGCGGCGGCCGTCGGCCAGGTCGTAGCAGACCTTGCCACTGCACAAGACCACCCGCTGCACCTGTGCGGGCGGCGGCGCATCGGCATCCTCCACCAGCGGCTGGAAGTCCCCCTGCAACAGGGCCGACAAGGGCGACTGCGAACGTACTTCGCCATGCAGCACCGATTTGGGCGTGAAGACCACCAGCGGACGGTCGCCCTGCAGTGCCTGCTGACGCAGCAGGTGGAACCACTGCGCCGAACTGGACGGATACGCCACGCGCATGTTCTCCTGCGCGCACAGCAGCAGCATCCGGCTGAGGTAGCCGGTCGAGTGCTCCGGCCCCACGCCTTCATAGCCGTGCGGCAGCAGCACGGTCAGCGCCGAGGGGTAGCCCCATTTGCCGCGACCGGAGGCGATGAACTGGTCGATCATGATCTGGGCACCGTTGACGAAGTCGCCGAACTGGGCCTCCCAGATGACCATCGTACCGGGCCCCGCCTGTACGCTGAATCCATATTCGAAGCCAACCACTGCCTCTTCACTCAGCGGTGAATTGACCACCTCCAGCGCCGTACCGGGCGCAGCCACCTGGCTCAGGGGCCAGAAGGCCTGCTGCACGCCTTGCGCCGCGTCGATCGCATGCCAGACGGCGTGGCGCTGCATGAAGGTGCCGCGTTGCACATCCATACCGGAAATGCGCAGCCCCTGCCCTTCCCACAGCAAGGAGGCATAGGCCATGTTTTCGGCGAAATTCCAGCTGCACGCGTGATCGCTGGAGCTGACGCTGTCCTGCCACTGCGCAACCAGCCGCGTGACTGCAGGATGTGCAGCAAAGCCTTCCGGCAAGCGCGTCATGCGTTCCACGAACTGGCGCAGGCGCAGCAGGTCCGGCGCGTCGGGCTTGACGGCCAAGGCGGGCGCCCTCCGTTGCGCCGCCGGGGCGGATGGACGACTGTTGCGGAAGCTTGCGAGCACTTGCTGGCTGCTCACCGCCAGCAACGTCGCGCCGTCGTCCGAACCGGGCCACCCGGCCTGGGCATAGAGCTGCGTGACCGGCGGATGCTTGTCGATGAAACCGTGCAGCAGGGGCTGGGTCACGGTCGCCGTATCCTGTTCCGCATGCCCCCAGCGACGATAGCCGACCAGGTCGATCACCACATCGGCGCCAAACTGCATGCGATAGTCGAAAGCGATCCGCGCAGCACGCAGTACCGTCTCCGGCTGGTCGGCGTTGACGTGCAGCACTGGCGCGCCGACGATGCGGGCGATGTCGGTGCAGTAGCCATGATTGAGGGGATCAAGCGGATTGGGCGTGGTGAAGCCGATCTGGTTGTTGACGATCACGTGGACCGTGCCGCCCACGCTGTAACCCGGATGCAGGGACAGCTTGAGCGACTCCATCACCACGCCCTGGCCGCAGAAGGCAGCATCGCCATGGATCACCACCGAGGCCGGCATGGGTGATTGCGGATGCGCACTGCGGTAGCCGCGCACCATGCCCAACAGCACCGGATAGGCGCTTTCCAGATGGGAGGGATTGTGCGCCATGAACAGACCTAGCTGACCATGGGCGGTGGTGCGCACGGTCTCGGCCCCCAGATGGTAAGGCAGATCCACTGCGCCGGCTGCTGCTGCGGTCGTGCTCGCCGCGTCGAAATACGCCACGATATCGGCCGCCGGCATCTGCATCAGGTTCACCAGCAGGTTGAGACGGCCGCGATGCGGCATGGCCAGGAACAATTGCTCCAGCTGATAGAAACTGCTGCGCTCGGCCAGCGCATCCATCAGTACCAGCAGCGCTTCGCAGCCTTCCAGCGAAAAGCGCTTGGCGTGCGGATAATCTTGCTGCAGGTAGTGCTCCCACTGTTCGGCCGCAGCCAGCCGGGCCAGGATGGCGGCGCGCTCGGCAGTTGCAGGATCGGCACCCGGGTCGCGCGCGGCCAGGCGTGCAAACAGCCACTGGCGGCGGGACTCATCACGTACGCCACTGGCATCGAGGCCGAGCGGGCCGCAATACAGCCGACTCAGAAAATGCGTCAATTCCTTCACATTGGTGAGGCCCAGCCCCTCCAGAAAGCGGTGCTGGCCCAGCGCCAGGTCCTCATCCTTCAGATCGTGATGTTGGGGCAGCAAGGCGGGGATCTCGGGCACCGAGAGCGTGCCCAGAGGATCGATGTCAGCGATCCGGTAACCCTCATGGCGATAGGCCTCGATGAAGGATTGTATGCGGGCGTGAGCCAGGGCCTGGCGCGCATCGGACATCTGCTCGGTGCTGCCGGCGTGGGAATGGTGGAGCGTCATGGCTAACCTTTCGGGGCTGGGTCGGGGGCGGACTGCGTGCAGCGCCCTGAGCAGCGGCGACGCACGCAACGGACGTGTCCGCTCCTGCCAGCCGGCTGCCAGGCCTTTTCAGGCCGGGTGCGGCAGCAGCGTGCAGGGGGACACTTTGTTGTTGTCGCGCCCGGCGTGACGAAGCGGGCGCGGTCTCCTCGCAGATACCGGTTCAGGCGGCAGGCACGCCGCCCGGGTGAAGCATCAGCCCTGGATCAGCGACAGTTCGGGCTGGATGACCTTTTCGCGCGGACCTTTGCGCGAGGAAGCGGCATGGCCGCCAGCTTGGCCGTTGGCCAGCAACTCGCTGAGCCGGAAGCGGCCCATCAGCGCCGACAGCTGCTCGGCCTGGGATTGCAGTGCCTGGGAGGCGGCCGCATTCTGTTCCACCAGGGCCGAGTTTTCCTGGGTCATCTGGTCCATCTGGCTGATGGCCTGGTTGATCTGCTCGATGCCCTCGCTTTGCTCCTTGCTGGAGGCGCTGATATCGGTGATGAGGTCGGTGGCGTGCTTGATGCTGGCGATGACTTCATCGATGGTGGCGACGGTCTGCTCGACGATGCTGCTGCCGGCCTTCACATGACCGACCGAGCCTTCGATGAGCGACTTGATTTCCTTGGCGGCCACGGCACTGCGCTGTGCCAGGCCGCGTACTTCGCTGGCCACCACCGCAAAGCCACGTCCGTGCTCGCCGGCGCGGGCCGCTTCCACGGCCGCGTTCAGCGCCAGCAGGTTGGTCTGGAAGGCGATGCCATCGATGACCGTGATGATGTCGGCGATCTTGCCGGAAGAGGTGCTGATGGCGGTCATGATGTTGACCACCTGCTCCACCGAGGCACCACCGCGTACCGCGACATCCGAGGCGGAGACTGCCAGTTCGCTGGCCTGGCGGGCATTGTCGGCATTCTGGCGCACGGCCGAGGTCAGCTGCTCCATGGCGGAAGCGGTTTCTTCCAGCGAGCTGGCCTGCTGTTCGGTGCGATCCGACAGGCTCAGGTTGCCTTGCGCCAGTTCGCGCGCGGCCATGTCGATGGCGGAGGTGCCGTTGCGCACGTTGGAGACGGTATCGTGCAGGTTATCGCTCATGTGCTGCAGCGCCTGCAGCAGGCGGCTGATCTCGTCCTTGCCGGCAGCATTGAGGCGATAGGACAGGTCGCCCTGGGCCACCGCTTCGGCCAGCACCACGGCGTGGCGCACGGGGGCGGTGATGGAGCGCGTGATGAGCACGCCGATCACCGACGCCAGTACCACGGCCACGGCGGCCAGCACGATCATCTGGATCACGGCCAGGTGGCCGTCCTCAGCGACCTGGCGGGAATCTTCGACCATTTCCTGGGCCAGCGAATTGACCATCTTGTCGACCATGACGAAGTACTCCGTCTGCAGGCGCGCCAGATCGCCCTGGAAGAGCGTGGTCGCCTCGGCGCGTTCGCCGGTCTTCATCAATTCGAAGAACTTGCGCACGGCTACGCCGTAGGCCGAGCGGGCGGTGGTCTGCTCGGCGTAGAGCGCTTTGGTCTTGTCGGAATCGAGCATGCCTTCGAGCTGCTTGTAGGCCTCGGTGTTGGCCTTTCGCAGGCCGGCGTACTCATCCATGTACTTCGCCGAAGCCTCAGGCGTGGTCGCCAGCAGGATGTTGGACAGCACCGCATTGGCCTTGTAGCCATTGTTCTTGATCTGGTTGCTCAAGGCGATGAGCTGGTACTTCTCGTTGACGATGCTGTTGATTTCAGCGTTGTTGGAAGACTGGTTCCTGACGCCGACCATGGCCGTCACCATGATCAGCAGCAAGACTACTGCAAAAGCGCCGCCCAGGCGGACGCCAATGTTGAAATTGGCGAGCTTCATCGCTACCCCCTTGTTTGTCCCATTTGATGCCCACGTGCAGGCCCTGGCTGAACGACTTTGTCCCGAGTCGTCGCTGATTGCCCTGCGTGCCCATGACACTGCACCACTTTGCGAATCCGCAATGCGTCTCTTGGGTTCTCTTCACATCTTTGGGGAGCGGCTTGTGCCCTTCTTCCTCGGCCTGCTTGCAGGGGCCGGGTTCCCTCAAAAACATTGTTTGCCCCGGCTGTGCCGGTCTCCTGTTTTTTGAGAAATTGCAAATTCCGCTTCAGTGTAAACATTTCCGTGGAGAAAAGTACTTGAAACTCACATTTATTTGATACGTGTCGCGTAATTTTGTCAGGAGAGACAAATGATGCCACCGGGTGGGAATTGATGAGTGGAGTGAAGCTTTTTGCTGCGCAAAAACAAAAACGCCCCGCTCTTGCGAACGAGGCGTTTTATTTGGCGGAGCGGACGGGGCTCTCCTACACTAGCGCAGGCCGCGGAATCGCTTGCAAGCGATTCCCTTCTCGCCCCGCCGGGAGCCGCGCAGGCGGCTCCCTCCGCTCCGCAGGTTTTTGCTGCGCAAAAACAAAAACGCCCCGTTCTTGCGAACGAGGCGTTTTATTTGGCGGAGCGGACGGGGCTCGAACCCGCGACCCCCGGCGTGACAGGCCGGTATTCTAACCAACTGAACTACCGCTCCTAAACTGGTGCTGACTGCAAGATGCTGGTGGGCGCTGAGAGGCTCGAACTCCCGACCTAAGCCTTGTAAGGGCTCCGCTCTACCAACTGAGCTAAGCGCCCCGGCAAACTTGTCAGTCTCGTTGCTTTGTTACCTCAGCAACGAAAGAACATTATTTTATAGCATCTTTTAAAGCTTTGCCAGCTTTAAATTTAGGAACCTTCGATGCCTTGATTTTCAGCGCGGCGCCCGTCTGAGGATTGCGGCCCGTACGCGCCGCACGCTTGCCCACTGCAAAAGTGCCAAAACCTACCAGGGTGACCGTGCCGTTCTTCTTCAGCGTGGTCTTCACTGCACCAATGAATGCGTCTACTGCTCGTCCTGCTGCTGCCTTGGAGATGTCTGCCTCGCCGGCAATGTGCTCAATCAGTTCGCCTTTATTCACTTACGCCCCTCGAACAAGTTTCTGGTTTGTTTGATTTCAAACGACGGTGCTTCGGCTCCAACACAGCGCGACAGAGCCCTCCTCACCATCGCTTGCCTGACGGAAATTTTCCGCAGCGGCTATTAAACAAGTCCATCAGCAGCACTGTCAAGCCAAGGTGCAACCATGACGCGATTTTCAGTGAGATTTTTTATTTCATTCCCATAGCCCGATACATGAATCCTTTTGGGACATAAAAAAGGCACCTCAACTGAGGTGCCTTTCAATGCGGATGACTCCCGCAGGATCAATGCTTCACAACCGGATCCGTCGCGCCTTCCTTCGGCTTCACGGCTGCTTCGACGATCGCTTCCTCTTCCGTCAGCGGCACCGGCTGGCGTTCCAGTGCCACTTCCAGGACCTTGTCGATCCAGCGCACCGGAATGATCTCCAGCTTGTTCTTGACGTTGTCCGGGATCTCGGCCAGATCCTTCACATTCTGCTCAGGAATCAGCACGGTCTTGATGCCGCCGCGATGCGCCGCCAGCAGCTTTTCCTTCAGACCGCCGATGGGCAGCACCTCGCCGCGCAGCGTGATTTCACCGGTCATCGCCACATCAGCACGCACCGGAATGCCGCTGAAGATGGACACCAGCGCCGTGGTCATCGCAATACCGGCCGACGGACCATCCTTGGGCGTCGCACCTTCCGGCACGTGGATGTGGATGTCGCTCTTCTCGAACACCTCATTCTTGATGCCCAGCTTGCGGGCACGGCTGCGAACCACGGTACGTGCGGCCTCGATCGATTCCTTCATCACGTCGCCCAGGGTACCGGTGCGGATGATCTGGCCCTTGCCGGGCATGTTCACCGCTTCGATGGTCAGCAGGTCGCCGCCGACTTCGGTCCAGGCCAGGCCGACCACCTGGCCGATCTGGTTTTCCTTCTCGGCCATGCCGAAATCATAACGACGCACGCCCAGGAACTTGTCCAGGTTGCGCGAGGTGACGGTGACCTTCTTCTCCTGCTTCTTCAGCAACAGCAGCTTGACCACCTTGCGGCAGATCTTCGAGACTTCGCGTTCCAGCGAACGCACACCGGCTTCACGAGTGTAGTAGCGGATGATGTCGCGGATGGCCGACTCGGCCACGCTGATCTCGCCTTCCTTCAGGCCGTTGTTCTTGATCTGCTTGGGCAGCAGGTAACGCTGCGCAATGCTGGTCTTCTCGTCCTCGGTGTAACCCGACAGGCGGATCACTTCCATCCGGTCCAGCAGCGCCGGCGGGATGTTGAAGGAATTCGAAGTCGCCACGAACATCACGTCCGACAAGTCGAAATCAACTTCGATGTAGTGGTCGGAGAAGGTGTGGTTCTGCTCCGGATCCAGCACTTCCAGCAGGGCCGACGAAGGATCGCCACGGAAATCCATCCCCAGCTTGTCGATTTCATCCAGCAGGAACAGCGGGTTGCGCACGCCGACCTTGGACAGGCTCTGCAGGATCTTGCCCGGCATGGAACCGATGTAGGTGCGGCGGTGGCCACGGATCTCGGCTTCATCACGCACGCCACCCAGGGCCATGCGCACGAACTTGCGGTTCGTTGCGCGGGCGATGGATTGGCCCAGCGAGGTCTTGCCCACGCCCGGGGGACCGACGAAGCACAGGATCGGTGCCTTCAGCTTGTCCACGCGCTGTTGCACGGCGAGGTATTCCAGAATGCGTTCCTTGACCTTCTCCAGGCCATAGTGATCGCCTTCCAGCACCTTCTCGGCATTGGTCAGGTCGTTGTTGACCTTGGACTTCTTCTTCCAGGGCAGCGCCACCAGGGTGTCGATATAGTTGCGCACCACGGTCGCTTCGGCCGACATGGGCGACATGAGCTTGAGCTTCTTCAGCTCGGATTGCGCCTTTTCCAGAGCTTCCTTGGGCATCTTGGCAGCGGCGATCTTCTTTTCCAGCTCTTCCAGATCGGCACCGTCTTCGCCTTCGCCCAGTTCCTTCTGGATGGCCTTGACCTGTTCGTTCAGGTAGTACTCGCGCTGAGACTTTTCCATCTGGCGCTTGACGCGCCCACGGATGCGCTTTTCCACCTGCAGGATATCGAGTTCGCCTTCCAGCTGCCCCAGCAGATGCTCGTAGCGCTTGGTGACGTTGAAGATCTCCAGGATCACCTGCTTCTGCTCCAGCTTCAGCGGCAGATGCGCGGCGATGGTGTCGGCCAGGCGGCCGGCGTCATCAATACCGGCCAGCGAGGTCAGGATCTCGGGAGGGATCTTCTTGTTAAGCTTCACGTACTGGTCGAACTGCTGCACGATGGTACGGCGCATGGCTTCGACTTCGGCCTCGTCGCCCTGCTCGGATTCGACCGGGGTCAGGTCGGCGACGAAGTGGGTTTCCAGTTCGCTGATGTGATGGATGCGGGCACGCTGCGCGCCTTCGACCAGCACCTTCACGGTACCGTCAGGCAGCTTCAGCATCTGCAGGATATTGGCCACGCAGCCGATTTCGTAAATGTCTTCGGCCGAAGGCTCATCCTTGGCGGCGGCCTTCTGGGCTGCCAGCATGATGCTCTTGCCCTGCTCCATGGCCGCTTCCAGCGCCTTGATCGACTTCGGGCGGCCGACGAAGAGCGGAATCACCATATGCGGGAAGACAACCACATCCCGTAAGGGCAACAGCGGCAATTGCGATTGTTCTGTGAGTATAGGAGTCGTCATGGCGGGCCTTATCAATAAGTACTGTGAATGATGTTGGCACGAGTGACCAAAACACAAGTCCGGTGGAAGAAATATTCACCAGCTGCGCGTTGTCATGATCGCAACAAAATAAAAAAGCCACACGCGAAGCTAGCTCCGGGTGGCTTTTCGATGGAAGCCAGTTATGTGCGCCGGTTTATTTTACCGTGTTTGCGGTGACCGGACTTCGTGGTGGCTTCTTGCTTCCGGAAGGCCCCACTCGAGGGCCTTCCTTTTACTGCTCTTTACATCACTTGCCGGGCAATCAGCCGCCCGAGACCTTGGGTTGGTCGTGATAGATCAACAGCGGTTTGGCACCATTGGTGATGGTGTTCTCGTCGACCACCACCTTGGCGACGTTCTGCTCGCTAGGAAGTTCATACATCACATCCAGCAAGGCGTGCTCCAGGATGGACCGCAGGCCGCGTGCGCCGGTCTTGCGCGCCAGGGCCTTCTTGGCGATGGCATGCATGGCGGCCGGACGGATTTCCAGCTCGGCGCCTTCCATCTGCAACAGCTTGGCGTACTGCTTGATCAGCGCGTTCTTGGGCTCGATCAGGATCTGGATCAGGGCTTCTTCATCCAGCTCGTTCAAGGTTGCGATCACCGGCAGACGGCCAACCAGTTCCGGGATCAGGCCGAACTTGACCAGGTCTTCAGGCTCGGCATTCAACAGCACTTCCGAATTGCTCTTCTGGGTCTGGCTCTTCACGCTGGCCGAGAAACCGATGCCGCTCTTTTCGGAACGGTCGGAAATGATCTTGGCCAGGCCATCGAAGGCGCCGCCGCAGATGAACATGATGTTGGTCGTGTCGATCTGCACGAAGTCCTGGTTCGGATGCTTGCGGCCACCCTGCGGCGGCACCGATGCCATGGTGCCTTCGATCAGTTTCAGCAGGGCCTGTTGCACGCCTTCACCGGAGACGTCGCGGGTGATGGACGGGTTATCCGATTTGCGGGAAATCTTGTCGATCTCGTCGATGTAGACGATGCCCTTCTGGGCTTTCTCGACTTCGTAATTGCAGTTCTGCAGCAGCTTCTGGATGATGTTCTCGACGTCCTCGCCGACATAGCCGGCTTCGGTCAGCGTGGTCGCATCCGCGATCACGAACGGGACGTTAAGCATGCGTGCCAGAGTCTGTGCCAGCAAGGTCTTGCCGGAACCGGTCGGGCCCACCAGCAGGATGTTGCTCTTGGCCAGCTCGACGTCATCCTTTTTGCCGAGGTGCTTCAGGCGCTTGTAGTGGTTGTAGACCGCCACCGACAGGATGCGCTTGGCAGTAGCCTGTCCGATCACGTACTGATCCAGCAGGTCGGTGATTTCCTGCGGGGTTGGCAGATCCGACTTGGTGCCGGTGACGCTTTCCACGCTGGCGGCTTCATCACGGATGATGTCGTTGCACAGGTCGATGCATTCGTCGCAGATGAAGACCGAAGGACCGGCGATGAGCTTCTTCACTTCATGCTGGCTTTTGCCGCAGAAGGAGCAATAAAGCAGTTTTTCGCCGCTGGAAGATTTTTTCTCGGACATAGAGCTACTAGAGTAAAAGTTACGACCCGATCATACCCGCGAAATCCGGATTCGTCACGGCTTGGTCATTTTTGCTGTCCCAAATTGCTTCACAGGACTGCCGTATGACCGTTATATGTCAGCCCAGGTGCCATTTATCAAGCAAATAGAACCCGAAAAGCCGCTCTGTGCCAATTTCGTCAAAATTTGGACAAAAAAAATGCCCGAACCGTATTACGTTCGGGCATTTTTCGCGTTGGATCGTCGCCAATGCGATGACGCAAACTCAAGCGCGCTGGGTCAGCACCTGGTCGATCAGGCCATATTCCGCGGCGGCCTCGGCCGACATGAAATTGTCGCGATCGGTATCCTTGCTGATCTGCTCGACGCTACGGCCAGTCTTCTCAGCGAGGATGGTGTTCAGACGTTCACGCAGGTACAGGATTTCACGTGCCTGGATCTCGATATCCGATGCCTGGCCCTGGGCGCCGCCCAGAGGCTGGTGAATCATGATGCGCGAGTTCGGCAGCGAGAAACGCTTCCCCTTGGCACCCGCAGCCAGCAGGAAAGCGCCCATGGAGGCAGCCAGACCCGTGCACAGCGTCGACACTTGCGGCTTGATGAACTGCATCGTGTCGAAAATCGCCATGCCGGCCGATACCGAACCGCCAGGCGAATTGATGTACAGGGAAATGTCCTTGTCCGGGTTTTCGCTTTCCAGGAACAGCAGCTGGGCCACGATCAGGTTGGCCATCGCATCATTGACCGGTCCGACCAGGAAAATGATGCGTTCCTTCAGCAGGCGCGAATAGATGTCGTAAGCGCGTTCGCCACGGCCACTCTGTTCGATCACCATCGGCACCATGCCGAGCATTTGGGTATCCAGTGCAGATTGCTTCATCAGACCTGTCATGTATGCATCCTTAAGCGTAAGAGTTTTCTGATACTACTAGAGAAAACCGGATTACGCTTGCGCCTGATTACCCATCAGTTCGTCGAACGAAACCGGCTTTTCCGAGACCTTGGCCTTGCCGAGAACGTAGTTGACGACGTTTTCTTCCAAAACAAGAGCTTCGACTTCGGCCAGACGGCGACGGTCGGAGAAGTAGTATTTCAGCACTTGTTGCGGATCTTCGTAGCTCTGGGCGAAGTCTTCGATCTGGGCCTTGACCTGCTCTTCGGTGGCTTCCAGCTTGTTCTGCTTGACCACTTCAGCCAAGATCAGGCCCAGGCGCACGCGGCGCTCGGCTTGGGCGGTGAAGAGTTCCTTGGGCAGTTGCATGACCTTCGGGTCCATGCCGCGCTGGGCCATGTCCTGACGGGCCATTTCGGACAGGCGCTCGACGTCCTGGTCGATCAGGGCCTTGGGCACTTCCAGTTCCGACGCCTTGATCAGGGCGTTCATGACGCTGTCCTTGGTCTTGGCCTTGGTGCGGGCGGTGACTTCACGCTCCAGGTTCTTCTTGATGTCTTCGCGCATCTTGGTCAGATCGCCGTCTTCGATGCCCAGGGATTGAGCGAAGACTGCATCGACTTCAGGCATGTGGGCCCATTCGATCTTCTTGACGGTGATGGTGAATTCAGCGGTCTTGCCGGCCACGTCCTTGCCGTGATAGTCCTCGGGAAAAGCCAGCGGGAAGGACTTCGACTCGCCGACCTTCAGGCCGATGGTGGCTGCTTCGAATTCCGGCAGCATGCGGCCTTCGCCCAGCACGAACGGGAAGGCATCGGCCTTGCCGCCCTGGAATTCGACGCCGTCGATCTTGCCGACGAAGTCCACGGTCACGCGGTCGCCGTTCTGGGCCGACTGGTCGG
Source organism: Herbaspirillum sp. Her4 (assembly GCF_057961335.1). Taxonomy (NCBI): domain Bacteria; kingdom Pseudomonadati; phylum Pseudomonadota; class Betaproteobacteria; order Burkholderiales; family Oxalobacteraceae; genus Herbaspirillum; species Herbaspirillum sp. Her4. Next base: position 4,201,601 of record NZ_CM176330.1, read on the forward strand.
CACCGCCGTCGCCGTGCGCGCCTTGCTCGCCCTTGACGTGGTAGTGCACGCGCTGCTTGCGCAGGATGTCGATGGTCTTGTCGATTTCGGCGTCGGAGACGGCCGCGGTGGTCTTCTCGACTTCAGCGCCGGACAGGTCGCCCAGGGTGACTTCCGGATAGACTTCGAAGGTGGCGTCGAAGGCCAGCTTGCCTTCGCCGGCTTCTTCGCTGGTCTTGGGTTCGATGCGCGGGAAACCTGCCACGCGCAGGTTGTTTTCGACGGCGGCGTCGTTGAATGCGCGGCCGACCTTGTCGTTCAGGACTTCGGTTTCGACCTGGTAGCCGAACTGGGCGGCAACCATCTTCATCGGCACTTTACCCGGACGGAAACCCGGTGCCTTGGCGGTACGGGCGCGCACCTTCAGGCGCTTTTCCACTTCAGCCTGAACATCGGCCAGCGGGAAAGACAGGGTCATACGACGTTCGAGTTTGCTCAGGGTTTCGACTGCAGTTGCCATTTAAATCGTCCAAATGTTAAGAATTCCGTAAGCCGGAGCATGCTGTCTTTCATCCCGATCATCAGACTGCAGACGAAAAGCGCCCTGCCCGGCCGCGCTAAAGCTCGCTATTTTATACGCAAAAAGCGCCGATAGTCCAAAAATGGGCTTGCCACGCTGCAAACAGCACCAAATCACCTGAAAAGCCCGCCAGACCAGCACCGACGCGGCCCGCCAACGCATCACCCCAGCCGACGGATTACCTGCCAGCAAAGTCCGGCGTAAAGAATTTAGAGAATTTCCCTCATTTCACCGGAATCGGCGTGGAAGGTGCCACCGGCACGGCGGTGACGGCATTCATCGGGCTGCCATCGATGAGCTTGTCCGAATAGGTCAGGTAGACCAGCGTATTGCGCTTGGCATCGACCACCCGCACCACGTGCAGGCGTTTGAAGAGAATGGACATGCGCTCGCTGAAGACGTCTTCCTGGACCGGCAGCTTGTCCTGGAATTGCAGGGTCGGCGCCACCTGGCGGCAGGCGATGGAGGCTTCCGACTTGTCCTCGGCCAGGCCGACCGTGCCCTTGACGCCACCAGTGCGGGCACGCGAGACGTAACAGGTCACGCCCTGCACCTTGGGGTCATCATAAGCTTCGATGACCACGCGGTCGTTCTTGCCCAGCCAGCGGAAGGCGGTGCTGACATCGGCCAGTTCTTCGGCCGAGGCCACATGGGGAATGGTGGCGGCAAGGGCGAACACGGAGAAGATCGCCCCGGCCAGGACGCGTGCTTGATGTTTCATGAGGATGCCCGAATAAGGTGAATTGAATTTATGAAGGAGTGAAGTAGACCGTCATGCGCGCGCATTGTTCAGCTTGCATCGGCCAGCGACGCGGTTTTGCATCGAATCGCAGCAGCCACCCGTAGCTACGGGCAGGATCAGTCCTCAATCTTTTCGAAACGCGGCACCTGCTTGCCATCGACCTCGACCGTTTCGAAGAAGACATCGCGCGGACGCAGCCAAAGGCGGCCGTCGGCGGCGCGGTAGATGATCATGGGCGTGAGGTCGGCTTCGAGGATGGCCTCGTCGATATAGTCATAGATGCCGCCCTTGTAGTGACGATAGCGTGTCATGGTAAACCTGCTGGCTGGAAGAAGATGCGGCATGGTACTACCGATCAGCGGCGGCACAAAAATGTCCGCACAGAAAAACGCCCACAGTGACAACACCTTGCAGTACAATGGCGCGCTTTGACAAATTGCTACCTGCATCGGTAGCGGCAGGTCTGCGGCGCAAGCCCTGCCAGACTGCTATCGCACCGGTGCCCGACCCCCTTCAGCGAGGATGGCGAAATTGGTAGACGCACCAGGTTTAGGTCCTGACGCCAGCAATGGTGTGGGGGTTCGAGTCCCCCTCCTCGCACCAGACAATCACATTGAAACCAAAGATTTGGCCATCCCGGCCAGCTATTGCTTTTAATGTGTTGACCCCGGTTTGGCATGAAAATGCCCACCTGATGACAGCGCGCCGTCTGACCTCCAGCATTCGTCTCGCGGCAAGATTTCAAGGAAATGAACCTCGGGGAACAGGGGCACTTTCAGCACCCAACCCGCACCAACAGCCAGCTTGTGTAATCGTGTGTAAAATACACAATGCACTGCATGGACAGCGCAACCCTCATCAAACCACTCAAGGCCGACGGCTGGAGCCTGGTGCATACGGTTGGCTCGCATCACCAGTTCAAGCACCCCACCAAGCCCGGCAAGGTGACGGTACCGCATCCGAAGAAGGATCTGCCGCTGGCCACGCAGAACAGCATTCTCAAGCAAGCCGGCCTGAAGTGAGGCCATCAGGAGGATCCATGCTCTACCCCATCTACGTCCACAAGGATGCCGACAGTGCCTACGGCGCAGCCTTCCCTGATTTTCCCGGCTGCTTCACCGGTGCGGACAAGCTGCAAGACCTGCCTGCGGCTGCACAGGAAGCCGTGGAAGCGCACTTCCATGGAGAAACCGAACCGATCCCACATCCGAGCGCCCCCGAAGACTGGGCCGGCGATGAGCAATTCCAGGGCGGCTACTGGATGCTGGTGGAGATCGACCTGTCGCGCGTCAATACCAAGGCCGTGCGGCTCAATGTGAGCTTGCCCCAGGGCCTGCTGGCACGTATTGACGCGGTGGCACAGGCGCGCAGGATGTCACGCTCGGCGTTCCTGGCGTTGGCTGCTGAGCATGAAATGCAAGCAACAGACCGCTAAGCCGCACATCCGGCACAGGCCGCACCGGCATGAAAAAAATATCATGCCCCCTCCCCGCCTCCCCCTCTTCCAGTCCTCACTGCCACCGCTTTGAACGACCATCAGTCCCCTCACGTTGGCATTTCCGTTCCAGCCAGCTCTTGTCAACCGGCCAATGGCACTTTTGTGCGATTTACCGAAGCATTTCAATCCGATTGAATCGCCCCGGGACAACAAAATTCATATAGCAAGCTTGCTGCACCGTGCCAGCCCGGCGCTGGCACCTTCCGGCCAGCGTCAGGGCCAGGCGGCATGGCAGGCAACACGTCCCCGGGGAAAGACGCAGCATGCGCAGACTCTCCCCGAACGCCTTCGCCTTTACCGGCGTAATTGAAAGGGAACCCGTGTCAACCACCACCTCGCAGGATCAACCCAAGGCAGCATCGTCGCTTTCGCATCCGGTCATCACCCGTATCGACAAGCGCTTCGTCCAGATCAAGACCGGCAGCGTCACCAAAATCATCTTTGCGCCGATCTCTCCCGACATCAAGCTCTTCGATCCACCGGAAAAGACCGCCGCCACACCACCGGCCACCAAGCAGCCAGCCATTGCGAGCAAGCCCGTCGTCGCGCCGCCCTTGGCCAGCCCCACCAAACCGGCAGCAGCCAAGCCGTCGCCCATCCAAACGCCGGTCAACGTCAAACCGGATATCGCACCGCCACCCATCAGCAGCAAGCCCGCAAGCAACAAGCCCGTCAGCGTCGACGCGCCCGCCAGCCTCCAAAAGCCCGTGACTCCTGACAAGTCCATCAGCCTCGACAAGCCGGTCAGCCCCGCCAAACCTGCCGTTACCCCAACATTGGCCCCGGTTTCGCCGCCGCCGGTGGTGATCCCACCCAGCGCCCATGCCAACCCTCCTGCAGCCGTCGGCAGCAAGCCTGCCCCCGCTGCGCCGGCACCAGCCCCCCTGCAGATACCAGCGCCCGCCAACCTCAAGCCGACCACCCCGGAAAAACTGCCAGTCCCCACCACCATGCCAGCCCAGCGCGACAAGATCGACGGCAAGGACGTGCTGGTCTACGGCAACCCGAAGTCCTATGTAGACCTGGACTATGCCCAGGGCGATGCCGTCCCGGGCTACATGGGTACCTGCTCGGAAACCAGCATCGCCAACCTGCTCATGATCGCCGGTCGGGATGTGACCGAAAAGGACGTCGTCCAGAGAGCCATCGACAACGGCTGGTGTGACACCGTCAGCTCCAATCCCGGCCAGCGCGGTGGTACCGTCGCCGGGCTGCAACGCCTGCTGCTGGAAAGCTTTGGCATGCCCGTCGAGGCCATCACGGATTACGATCCCAACAAACTGGCCGCCCTCATCAAGGAGGGCAGAGGTGTGCTCATGGGCGTGAACGGCTATGAGCTGTGGGGTGCCGATCTGGACAAGAATTTGCTGGAACTGATCAACGTCAATCACATGATCAACCTGACCGGCGCTGTCTATGCGGCCGATACCGGTGCCCTGCAAGGCTTCTATATTGTCGACTCGGGACGCGGACGGTCCGGCGATGCCGCACGCTACGTTTCACTGAGCGAACTGGACAAGGCCGCGCACTTCCAGTCCGGTTGTTCGGGTTTCTATACTGTCGATCCGATCAAGAAGCTGGCGCTGCCCGAGGATCCCAGGATGGCCGACCCGGCCAAACCGCAACACAAGCTCATCACCGGCCCGGACGTACTGACCTATGGCAATCCCTTTGCCTTCTCCCATGATCTCGACTACAACCAGGGGGATGCGGTCGCCCGCTATGAAGGGACGTCGGGCGAGGTCTGCATCGCCAACCTGGCCACCATCGCCGGCATGTCCGTAACGGAAAAGGACGTCGTCAACAAGGCCATCGCCGAAAAACTGTGCGATACCACCAGCAAATCCACCACCAAGCGCGGCACCATCAGTGCGGAAAACGAACTGATCCTGCTCAAGGAATTTGGCCTGGCCTCGACATTGACTCAGGGTTTCGACGAAAACGCTGTGGCACGCGACATCCTCGCGGGCAAAGGCGTCATCGTCACGGTCAATGGCAGCAACCTCTGGGCCAAGAACATTCCGGAAAACGTCGGCATGACCGATCACATGATCGCCATCATCGGCGTGGGCTACGGCGCGCAAACCGGCGCGGTGGACGGTTTCTACATCACCGATTCCGGCCGGGGGCGCGATACCGACACCTGCCGCTACGTCAGTTTGCAGACGTTGCGCGATTGCACCAACGCCAGCGGCTCCGTCACCATCACCACCAATGACGCCATCAAGCCCTTCAACAGGGCCAATAGCGGGGCCGGCACCGCCCTGGATCAAGCCGCAGCCGATGGCAAACTGCCCCCCCAGACCGGGCTGACCGCACCGGCAAAGCCTGCTGCATCCGGCGGCAATGCACTGGCAGCGCACTACCTGGACAGCTTCACCGCCCCCGCCCCGTTCGGCGACGACGAAGGCTCGCAACACAAACTGCCCGGCGTCAAGGTCAGGAAGCACATCGCCCTGGCCAGCGACAAACAGGACCTGGCACTGGAAGCCGACAACCTCGATGCCACCGGCAATGCGCAGAACAACCGGCTCACCGGCAACGACCGCAACAACATCCTCGATGGCCTGGGCGGTGCCGACATCATGACCGGCGGCAAGGGCGATGACAGCTATTACGTCGACAACAGCGGCGACCGCGTGGTCGAGAAGGCGGGCGAAGGCATCGATACGGTTTATGCGACGGCCAGCACCACGCTTGCCGACAATGTCGAGAACCTGGTCCTGATCGATGCCACCAAGCCGCAGAGCGCGGTGATCAATGGCGTCAACGTGCTGGTGTACGGCATGCCGAAGTCCTACCAGCTGGACTACGCGCAGGGCGATGCCGTCCCCGATTTCCTGGGCACCTGCGGCGAGACGGTCGTGGCCAACATGAGCGTGCTGGCCGGCCGGCCCCTCACGGAAAAGGAAGTGGTCACCCGCGCCATCGACGAAATGCTCTGCGACGTCATCGCCCCCTTGCCGGAGCACCGGGGCGGCACCTACACGGAGGGCCAGCAGGCCCTGCTCAAGGATTTCGGTATTGACGCTACCATCACGCATGGTTTCGATGAAATGGCAGTCGCCCGGAGCATCAAGGAGGGCAAGGCGGTCGGCCTGAGCGTCAATGCCAGCCGGCTCTGGGACATGCCCATGGCCAGCAACAACCGCAGCAACCACTGCGTCACGGTTACCGGGGTGGCCTACGCGGTCGATACCGAGCAGATTGCCGGCTTCTTCATTGCCGACTCCGGACGCGGCAGAGCGGACGACATGAGCCGTTACGTCACGCTGCGGCAATTGCGCTACGCCACCGATGTCACCTCGGCCGACACCTTGACCACCGACCAGGCGGTCAAGCTCTGGGGGCAGAACGTGAATGCCACCGGCAACGGCCTTGACAACATCCTGGCCGGCAACGGCGGCGACAATGTCCTCACAGGCGGCAAGGGCAATGACCTGCTCATCGGCGGGGCTGGCAACGACAGCTATCGCTTCGCCAAGGGCGACGGCCAGGATGCGGTTTACGACCACGATGCCACCAAGGGCAATGTCGACACGCTCAGCTTCACCGACGCCCGGCAGGACAACCTGTGGTTCAGCAAGACCGGCCAGGACCTGCGCATCAAGGTGCTGGGCACGACCGACCAGGTGACGGTGAAGGACTGGTATGCCGGCGCTGCCGGGACGACCGACAACCACATCGAGCGCATCAAGACCGCCGACGGCAAATCCTTGCTGGACACTGATGTCGAGAAACTCGTGCAAGCCATGGCCAGCTTCGCTCCGCCGGCAGCGACCCAGACTACCTGGGCGCAGGCGCAGGGAGGCGACGGCAAGGTCTTGCTGGCGGTCAGCCATTGATGGAGGGCCCGATTGGGGCCATTGCGCATTGAACGGCAGGCCCCAGGCAAGCCGGTAGCGAATCAGACCTCGCTGCCGGCTTCCGTTTTTTTGCAAATTGCTTCACCAGCTCTGTAGGCTGCTGCCCCCGGCGGGCGGCGGCAATGGGCTCCCGGAGAAAACTTCATTTCCCGGCTTTTTTTTCACGATCCACGTGCCCCGGGGCCGATTGCACACCGCCTGCGCGCAGCGGCGTGCTGAACTGCTACAATCCGCGCCTTTGCTGGCTGGTGCGCGAACCTTTCCTGCACCAGCCGCGCCATCCAGTGAGGACCCGCCATGCCCACCCAGGAAGAATTCGACGCACTCAAGCAAAGCCACAACGCCTTGCTCAACAAGTTCATCGAGAACAATACCGCTGACCAGATCCTGTTCTCCACCCTCTTCACGGCCGCGGCCGTGCTGTCCAAGGATGGCAAGCAGTTCACCGAAGGCGCCATGGGCATCGCCCGCTCGCTGGCCGCGCAGTTGAATGCCGGTGGCACCATGCCCAAGGCCCTGCTGGAGACGGTCGAAACCCGCATCGCCACCATCGAGGCGCTGCTCAAGGACAAGTTCGACTGAGTCGCGCGCCCCATGGCCGTCGATCACTACGAGAACTTCCCCGTTGCCTCGCTGCTGCTGCCGGCGCGCCTGCGCCCGGCCGTCACCGCCATCTATGCCTTCGCCCGCAGCGCCGACGACATCGCCGATGAAGGCGACGCCCGGCCCGAAGAGCGGCTGGCCGCGCTGCATGCCTACGACGCGCAGCTCGACCTGATCCAGCAGCAGTTGCCCTGCACCCATCCGATCTTCAAGCGGCTGCAGCAGACCATCGTCGACCATGCCCTGCCGTTGCAACCCTTCCGCGACCTGCTCTCAGCCTTCCGCCAGGATGTGGTGACCACCCGTTACCCCCGCTATACGGACCTGCTGGACTACTGCCGCCGGTCTGCGAACCCGGTAGGAAGCCTGATGCTTCACCTGTACGGTGAGGCAAATGAAGAAAATCTCCAGGATTCGGATGCCATCTGCAGCGCCTTGCAGCTCATCAACTTCTGGCAAGACGTCGCCATTGACTGGGAAAAGACGCGCATCTACCTGCCACTCGAGGACCTGGAGCGCTTCGAAATCAATGAAAACGACATCGCCCAAGCCCGCAGCGACCAGCGCTGGCAGCAACTGATGCAGTTCGAGGTCACGCGGGCGCGGGAACTGATGCTTTCCGGTGCCCCGCTGGCGCGCCGCCTGCCGGGCCGTATCGGACTGGAACTGCGCATGGTGGTACAAGGCGGACTGCGCATCCTGGAGCGCATCGAGGCGGTGCAAGGCGATGTCTTCCGCCAGCGCCCCAAGCTGGGCAAGCCGGACTGGCTTATCATCGGCTGGCGCGGCCTGACCCGATAAATCGCAGCCGGAATGAAAAAGCCCCGCCCGGTACATTGGCCAGGCAGGGCTTCAAGAAGAAGCGGTCGCGTACTGGTTCAGACCAGCAAGGCAGCGGTGAGGGTGCGGATCTGCTCTTCGGAATCATCCAGCATCTCGCGCAGCGAACGGTCGCCGATGTAATCATCCACCAGGTTCTCGCCACCGATGCCGGCTTCGGCCACCACGGTGCGTTGCAGCGGCGAGGGCACCGGCGACAGTTCCTTGGCCAGCAGCAGCACGTCACCGATGGTCTGCGGCGGCAGCACCCGCACGCCGTGCCACAGGGATTCGATGGCATCGACCACCGGCTGCGGCACGCCCAGCTTCTTGAGCACGGCGCGGCCGATCATCTTCTCCCCGTATTCCATCCAGTCCTCGGTGCCGCCGTCGAGCAGCCCGGGGAAGTCATCCGTGCGCGAAAGCAGGTAGAAGCCACCCACTTCATGCACAATGCCGGCAAACATCGCCGTCTCCGGATCGGCCTTGGTCAGCTTGGAGGTCAGCACATAGGCGGTGGCCGCCACGTGGGCGCAGTGCTCCCACAGCTGGGCCGACTTGATGCGCATGCCGGGATTGTTGATGGTCCGCCCCAACTGGCGCACGATCACCGACGTCGTGATGGTGTTCAAAGTGCGGAAGCCCAGCCGCATCACGGCCGCCCGCACGTTGTTGATCTCGCCGCCGGAACGGTTGTAGGCCGCCGAATTGGCAATGGCCACGGTACGCGCCGACACCAGCGGCTCGGCCATCACCAGCTTGGCAGCCAGCTCCAGATGGCAGTCCGGGTCGGCCAGGGCCTTTTGCAGCTTCAGCGAGGCGCTGACGTTGGCCGGGAATACCAGCTCGCCGCGACCAGCCTGCGAGGCGATGTTGCGAAAGATTTCCAGTCTGTCCATATTGTCTCCAGCCTCCAGGGGGCCATCGTCGATGGCCGGGGTTGCCGATGTGCCGCGCTGCAAGCGGGGTTGACCACTGCAGCGCCACGTCTGGTTAGATTAACGGCAGAATTCATCCGGATTTGATGTCATGTGAATTTGTTTTTCCGGAATGCGCTTGACCCGAGCTTAATGGACAACGCCGGGGGCCGCAATAGACGGGTTTCAGGCCCCGTTTCAAGGCCGGGTCAACGGCAGCCGGCATTTGCCCTGCCGGGCGCACTCGGCTAGCATAGCGCCTTTGCCGCAGGGGGCCGTCAGGCTACCTGCCCCATGCTTCAACCGCCCGCCACGCATCCATGTCTCCAGACGAATACTGCCAGCAGAAGGCCGCCGCCAGCGGTTCCAGTTTTTATTACAGCTTCCTGTTCCTGCCGCCGCAGCGCCGGCTGGCGATCACGGCGCTGTACGCCTTTTGCCGCGAGGTCGACGATACCGTCGACGAAATCGAGGACGCCATGGTGGCCCGCACCAAGCTCATGTGGTGGCGCAAGGAAATCGCCGCCATGCTCGAAGGCCAGCCCACGCACCCGGTCACCAAGGCCCTGCATCCGCACGTGGCGACCTACCAGCTCAAGGGAGAACACCTGCAAGCCATCATCGATGGCATGGAAATGGACCTGGACCAAACCCGCTACCTCGACTATCCCGGCCTGCAGCGCTACTGCTGGCACGTGGCCGGGGTGGTCGGGGTGCTCTCGGCCAGCATCTTCGGCCATACCCAGCCCGGCACCCTGCTCTTTGCCGAAAAGCTGGGGCTGGCCTTCCAGCTCACCAACATCATCCGCGATGTCGGCGAGGATGGCCGCAAGGGCCGCATCTACCTGCCCGTCAATGAATTGCAGCAATTCAACGTCACTGCTGCCGACATCCTCAACGCCCGCCACAGCGAGCGCTTCGAGGCACTGATGAAGTTCCAGGTCGAGCGCGCCCAGGCGGTCTATGACGAAGCCTTCGCCCTGCTGCCCAAGGAGGACCGCCGCGCCCAGCGCCCCGGCCTGATGATGGCCGCCATCTATCGCACCCTGCTGGACGAGATCACGCGCGACGGCTACCACGTGCTCAACCAGCGCATCTCGCTCACCCCCATCCGCAAGCTCTGGCTGGCCTGGAAGACCTATGTCTTCGGCTGAACAGGTGTTTTCCCGATGAACGCCCCGCGTCACTACGCCGTCATCGGTGCCGGCTGGGCCGGGTGCGCTGCTGCCGTGGCGCTGGCCGCCGGCGGCCATCGCGTGAGCCTGTTCGAAGCTGCCCGTACGCTGGGCGGCCGCGCGCGCCGGGTAGAACTGGACGAGCGCACGCTCGACAATGGCCAGCACATCCTGCTGGGGGCCTATCGCTCGACATTGGCGCTGATGAAGCAGGTCGGCGTCGATCCGGCCAGCGCCTTGCTGCGCCTGCCCTTGCAGATGCGCTATCCGCTGGCCACGGGGGCCGAGGGCATGGATTTCGTGGCACCCCGCCTGCCGGCCCCCTGGCATGTGGCCGTGGCGCTGCTGCGGGCCAAAGGGCTGGCGCGTGAAGACAAGTTGGCGCTGGCGCGCTTTTCCACCACGGCGCGCTGGATGGGCTGGCAGCTGCATCAGGATTGCAGCGTGGCCGAGCTGCTGGAACGTTATGAGCAGACCGCGCGCCTGATCCGGCTGATGTGGCGTCCGCTGTGCATCGCCGCGCTCAATACCGCGCCGGAACGGGCTTCGGCGCAAGTCTTCCTGAACGTGCTGCGTGACAGCCTGGGCGCGCGCCGCGCCGCCTCCGACATGCTGATCCCCCGCGTTGACCTGAGCGCATTGCTACCCGATGCGGCCGCGGCCTATCTGGGCAAGCGCGGCGGTCTGGTGCAGGCAGGCGTGGCCGTGGCACGCCTGCTGCCGGGCAATGACGAGGGCAGCTGGCGGCTGGAAGACCGCGCCGCTGAAAGCCTGGGCGAATTCGCCGGGGTGGTGCTGGCCACCGGCCCCGACGCCGTCGCCCAGTTGCTGGATGGTCTGCATGACACGGCGCTCCTGCAAGCACTGGAACACGAACCGATCACCACCTGCTACCTGCAATACCCGTCTGGCGTGCGCCTGCCCGCCCCGTTCCTGGCGCTGGCCGATGATCCGCAGCGCCAGGCCTGGGGCCAGTTCGTCTTTGATCGCGGACAACTGGGCGGTGAGGCAGGCTTGCTGGCCGTCGTCGTCAGCGCTGCCGGCCAGGCCATCGCCGAGGGCCACGCGGCACTGACTGCAGGCATCACACGCCAACTGGCCAGCGACTTCGGCGACGCGGCCCTGGCCACGCCCGGCTGGAGCCGCGTCATCACCGAAAAGCGCGCCACCTTCGCCTGCACACCCGGCCTGCAGCGGCCCGACAATACCGGCATGCCCGCCGGACTGGCACTGGCCGGGGATTATGTGGCAGGTGACTACCCTGCCACGCTGGAAGGCGCGGTGCGCAGCGGCATGGCGGCGGCGCGGCTGCTGGCGGCCTGACCGTAAAATTTTCATGGATGGCGGCAAAGGGATTCACCCCAAGCCCAGCGGGTATGCACTAGCATAACGGGCATTCTGCAGTCCTTTTGTCCGCAGCCCGATTCCGGTTCGTGTCTGCAAGCCCAACACAAGGCGGCCCTCGCCGCCCACCATAACAACGGAGAAAACACCATGCCGGTCATGACCTGTGTCGAAGACTTCCGCCTGCTGGCCAAGAAGCGCGTTCCCAAGGCTTTTTACGATTACGCCGACAGCGGCTCCTACACCGAGAGCACCTATCGCGCCAACACCAAGGATCTGGCCGCCTTGAAGCTGCGCCAGCGCGTTGCCATCAATGTCGATGAGCGCAGCACCCGCAGCACCATGATCGGCCACGACGTGACCATGCCGGTGGCCATCGCCCCGACCGGCCTGACCGGCATGCAATGGGCCAATGGCGAGATGCTGGGCGCCATCGCGGCCGAGAAGTTCGGCATTCCCTTCACCCTCTCCACGATGAGCATCTGCTCCATCGAGGACGTGGCCAGCGTGACCACGAAACCCTTCTGGTTCCAGCTCTACGTGATGCGCGACCGTGGCTTCGTGCAGTCCCTGATCGACCGCGCCAAGGCCGCCAAGTGCTCGGCCCTGGTACTGACGCTGGACTTGCAGATCCTCGGCCAGCGTCACAAGGACCTGAAAAACGGCATGTCCGTGCCCCCCAAGCTGACCCTCGACACCCTGCTCGACCTGGCCAGCAAGCCCGGCTGGGCGCTGCGTGCACTGGGCGGCCGCAAGACCTTCGGCAACCTGGCCGGCCACATCAAGGGCGGTGAAGGTGCCGGCGGCGTGCAGACACTGTCCAAGTGGACCGCCAGCCAGTTCGACCCGACCCTGAACTGGGAAGATGTCGCCTGGATCAAGCAGCAATGGGGCGGCAAGCTGATTCTGAAGGGCATCCTCGATGTGGAAGATGCCAAACTGGCCGTGCAAAGCGGTGCCGATGCCATCGTGGTCTCGAACCACGGTGGCCGCCAGCTGGATGGGGCCATGTCCTCCATCGAAGCCCTGCCCGCCATTGCCGAAGCCGTGGGCGACCAGATCGAAGTCTGGTTCGACGGCGGCATCCGCTCCGGCCAGGATGTGTTGAAGGCGGTCGCCCTGGGCGCACGCGGCACCATGATCGGCCGCGCCTTCCTCTACAGCCTGGGCGCCATGGGCGGCGATGGCGTGTCGCAGATGCTGGAAATCATGCGCAAGGAACTCGACGTCAGTATGGCCCTGACCGGTACCAAGGACATCAAGGACGTCGGTCCGCAGATCCTGGTGCGCTGAAGCAGCAGACCATGTAAAACGTCCCGGTCCACCGTGAGGTGGCCGGGACGTTTCCTTTTGCGGGACCGAATGTGCGGCTTACTGGCGCGGTTTGACGTTGAGCACGTCGATCACGCCCTCCTGCCCGTAGCGGCGGGCCAGGTCCATGGCAGTCAAGCCATCCTTGTTCTTGAGCGTGAGGTCAGCGCCGTTGTCGCGCAGCACTTCCACTGCCGCAACGCGGCCGCGCATGGCGGCCAGCATGACGGGCGTCATTTTGTCATCGGGGGACTCGGCATCGACATAGGCCGAGGCATCCAGCAGCAGCTTGACGATCTCGGAGCTGCCATTGATGGCGGCGTAATGCAGGGCGGTCCAGCCGGGACGGTTGACTTCGACCTCACGCGCCAGCAACAGCTTGACCACCGGGATATTGCCGTAGAAGGAGGCCAGCATCAGCGGCGTGTCACCGTTGGTGGCCTGGGCTTCCAGGTTCACATCGGGCGCATTGACCAGCACGTCGAAAGCCTTCATCGAATCTTCGCGGATGGCCAGCATCAGGCCAGTATAGCCGCGCTTGGGCTCGATCAGGTTGGGCCCCATGCCGCGCTGCATCAGCTGCTTGAGGAAATAGACATTGTCCATGCGGATGGCCTGGAAATAATCTTCATACGCCCCCGCACGGGCGGCTCCCGGCAACAGCAGCGAGGTATAGAGGACGATACGGCCGATGCCGCCGAAGCGGGCGCGCAGCTTTTCCAGCAGGGTCATGGCTTGATTCCGAACAGCTTGAAGAAATTGTCAGAGGTCTGGCGCGCCACTTCGGCCGCGCTGATGCCGCGCAGGTCGGCGATGAATTCACCGACATGGCGCACGTAACCTGGCTCGTTGGTCTTGCCCCGGAACGGAACCGGTGCCAGGTAGGGCGAATCGGTTTCGATCAGCATGCGCTCCAGCGGAATGGTGCGGGCGACTTGCTGCAGGTCCTTGGCCGACTTGAAGGTGACGATGCCGGAGAAGGAAATGTAGAAACCCAGTTCAATGGCCGCATCGGCCACCGCCTGTGATTCCGTGAAGCAATGCATGACCCCGGCCACGCCGCCCGCCTTCGGGCTGGCACCTTCTTCCTGCAGGATGCGGATGGTGTCTTCCGACGCTGAGCGGGTGTGGATGATGAGCGGCTTGCCAGTCGCCCGAGAGGCGCGGATATGGGTGCGGAAGCGTTCACGCTGCCACTCCAGGTCACCCTGAAGGCGGTAGTAATCCAGCCCGGTTTCACCGATGGCCACGATGCGCGGATGGTCCGCCAGGCGGATCAGCTCGTCGAGCGTCGGCTCGGGGGTGTCTTCGTAGTCCGGATGCACGCCGACCGAGGCGTAGACGTTGGGATATTGTTCGGCCAGGGCCAGCACCTGCGGGAAATCCGGCAGGTCCACCGAGACGCACAGGGCATGGCTGACCTGGTTGTCGGCCATCTTGCCGAAGATCTCGGGCAAGCGCGCCGCCAGGTCGGGAAAATTGATGTGGCAATGGGAATCGATATACATGGCCGCTATTGTAAAGCCATGCCGACAGGCTGTCGCCCCTGCTTGCCGGGCGCTTACCTTTCGTTACAGAGCCCCGCGATGTCGGCTCAGCGTGCTACCGGCCGCTTGGCCAGCTTGCGCTGCAGGGTGCGGCGGTGCATGTTCAGCGCCCGTGCGGTGGAGGAAATATTGCCTTCATGCTCGGCCAGCACGCGCTGGATGTGCTCCCATTCCAGACGTTCCAGCGACAATGGCGATGCCTCTTCCACCGGCAATACGGGCTCATCGACTGCCTCGCCTTCGGCCACGTACGACAGCGCCGAGAGGATGGAATCCACATTGGCCGGCTTGGCCAGGTAGTTATCTGCGCCGGACTTGATGGCCTGCACCGTGGTGGCGATGCTGGCATAGCCGGTCAGCACCAGCAGGCGCGCCTCCGGCAGCGCCTGGCGCAGCGGCCCGACCCATTGCAGGCCGGAATCCTTTTCCAGCTGCAGGTCAATGGTGACGTAGTCGAAACGCTCGCGGCGCGCGGCATCCAGGGCCTCTTCGCCGGTATGGGCGACGACGGCACGAAAGCCGCGCCGTGCCAGCGAACGTGCCAGCGTGCTGGCAAAGACGTCATTGTCATCGAGGATCAGGAAGGCGGCACTCATGGGGATATCCGTAAAACCAGAAGAATGAAGGATGGCGGTTCAGACCAGGGGGAAGCGCAACTGCGCGACCGTGCCCTGCCCCGGCGACGAGCGCAGCTTCAGCTTGCCGCCCAGGTGGGTGGCGCTGGCCGTGGCCAGCATCAGTCCGATGCCGGAACCGCCCGAACTGCTGGCCACCGGCCCGTGGCCCAGGCGCTGCAACAGTTCCGGGCTGATGCCTGCGCCATTGTCGGAGACCTCGATGATCGCCATGGTGCGCCCCGGCTTGCCGGAGGCGGCAGATCCGCCCTCGCCCGCCTCGGCCGGTGCCAGGCGGATGCGGATTTCGCCCTGGTGGCCGAGGCCGCGCACGGCATGGGCCGCATTGTCCAGCAAGGTCAGCAGGATCTGCGACAGGTCCTGCAACTGGCTGGCCTTCCAGCCCGGCTGATGCACCTCAGCTACCAGCAGCACGGCCGGATGGCGCAGCCGCCAGCCTTCCAGCAGGCTGGTGAGCCAGGGCGTGATGGGCGCGCTGTCTTCATTGCGCAACTGGGCATCGGCGTCGAGCCGCATGTTTTCCAATGCGGCCTTGCAGACGGCGATCTGTTCCTCGACCACCCGCACGTCTTCCTCATAGGCCGCCAGCGCGGGATTGCTGGCCATGTCGCGGCGCATTTCGCCAGCGATCACTGCTACCGTGGACAGCGGTGTATTGAGCGCATGGGCGGCACCGGCAGCCTGGGTGCCGAGAGCGACGATGCGATGACTCTGCAGCTGGCGCTCGCGGGCCTGTGCCAGCTGGCCGTCGCGCAAGCGCACGGCCGCTGCGATGCGGCTGACGAACCAGGTGATGAGCAAGGCCGAGATCGAGAAGTTGATCCACATCCCGGCCAGGTGATAGGCCATCGCCTGCCCGTGGTCGTGGATGTGCAGCGGCTGGTAAAAGTACACCAGCCCCGAATAGCATCCCAGCGCACACAGGGCCAGCAGCAAGGCATAGGGCCAGGCCAGCGTGGCAGCGCCTGCCGCCAGTGCCGGCAGGTAGAAGGAAACGAAGGGGTTGGTCGAACCGCCCGAAAAATACAGCAGCGCCGTCAATACCGCCACATCCAGCAGCAATTGAATGAACAGTTCGACCTGCTCGGCCGGCCGCGCCCAGCGCATGCGCAGCCAGGTGGCAGCGTTGATGAGGGCCTGCAGGCCGATCAAGGCCAGCAGCGCCGGCAAGGGCAAGGCGATATGCAGCCAGGCATGCGCCCCGGCCAGCACCAGCAGCTCGCCCGCCACCATGGCCCAGCGCAGCCAGAACAGCCGCGACAGCAACAGGTGCTGCGGCTGGTTCATCTGCTCGGAGACGGGAATGAAGAAGGAGGTCAGCGACATCATGCCGGAATTATACGGTCCGGCACGCCGCTTCCCGCCAGGCGCGGCGATTTGCCGCAGGCCCGGCCTGATCGACGCGGCGTCAATCGAACAAGCGCGCGTAATCGATCAACATTTCCTCAATGAACAGCTTGGCCGACAAGGGGTGATCCGCAATGGCGCGGCGATCGCCCATGCCGCGCAGGGCCTTGGACACGGCCAGCGCATCGACCCGCTCGGCCAGACGCCCCAGTTCCTTGCCATACCGCGGGTAGTAGCGCACCACCCCGGCCGACTTCAGCGACAGCAAATCATACAGCCAGCGCTGTACCCAGCCGACCAAGTCGGCGGCCGGCGTTTTCTGCAGCTTGTCGGCAGCGCGCAAGGCGCCGTCCACGCCGGGCTGGGCCAGGTGGCGCAGCAATTCATCCAGGGCATCACGGCCCTCGCCCTGGGCGGCTTCCAGCGCGGCCAGCGGTGCCCCGCCCTGCTCGGCCAGCCAGGCATCGGCATCCTTGACGCCCTGCTGCTTGAGCCAGGCCAGCGCTTGGTCATGGCCGGGTGCGGTCAGGGCGAACTTGCGGCAGCGCGACAGAATGGTCGGCAGCAAGCGGTCCAGGCGATTGGACAGCAGCAGGAACATGGTGCCCGGCGGCGGCTCTTCCAGCGTCTTGAGCAAGGCATTGGCGGCGGCGGTGTTGAGCGCCTCGGCCGGATACAGCATCACCACCCGCAAGCCCGAGCGGTGGGTGGAAACGTTCATGAAATCGGCCAGCGCACGGATCTGGTCGATCTTGATGTCCTTGGAGGGGGCCTTGCTGGCTTTGGCGGTTTTCTTTTCTTCACCTGCCTCGTCTTCGGCGGTCTCATCGTCCAGTACTTCAGGACGCACGCGCCGGTAGTCAGGATGATTCGATTGCGAGAACCAGTTGCAGGAGGCACATACGCCGCAGGCATGAGCCTCTGGCGTGGGCGATTCGCACAGCAGGGACTTGGCGAAGGCTTCGACAAACTGCGTTTTGCCAGTACCGGCCGCGCCATAGAACAGCAGCGCATGCGGCAGGCGCTCACGCAGTTGCTGCAACTGACGCCAGCTCTCGCCCTGCCAGGGCAGCAAACCGTCGGAAGAAGTCACGGACATGCAGCCTCCCTCACAGCGCTGCCACGATGGCGCGCAGTTCTTCCTGGATCGCCGGGATGGGACGCGTGGAATCGATCAGGCGGAAACGCTGCGGGAACTGCGCGGCGCGGCGCAAGTATTCGGCGCGGGTATTGGCGAAGAAATCGGCTTTCTCCTGCTCGAACTTGTCCAACGCGCGTTCGGCATCCAGCCGCGCCCGCGCCACTTCCAGCGGCACATCGAAGAGCAAGGTCAGATCCGGTTGCAGATGGGGATGAACCCACTGTTCGAGGCTGTCCAGCTTGTCCAGCGCCAGCTTGCGGCCGCCGCCCTGGTAGGCGAATGTGGCATCGGTAAAACGATCCGAGATGACCCAGTCGCCGCGTGCCAGGGCCGGCTCGATGACCTGGGCCAGATGCTCGCGGCGCGAGGCGAACATCAGCAGGGCTTCGGTTTCCAGATGCATCTTGTGATGCAGGACCAGCTCGCGCAGGCGTTCGCCCAGGTCGGTGCCGCCGGGTTCACGGGTGGCGACCACAGTCATGCCGCGCTCGCGCAGCAGCCGGGTCACGAAAGGAATGTGGGTCGACTTGCCGGCGCCGTCGATGCCTTCGAAGGTGATGAATTTGCCTGATGCCATGAAGGTATCGCTACTCAATGAATGAAACGGTAAAAGAAAGACTGGCTCAACGCTGGTAGCGGTTGACGGCCTGGTTGTGTTCGTTCAGGTTGCTGGAGAAATGGCTGGTGCCATCCCCGCGCGCCACGAAGTATAAGGCCTCGGTCTTGTCCGGGTTCAAGGCCGCCGCCAGAGAGGCTGCTCCGGGCAAGGCAATCGGCGTGGGCGGCAGACCGGCGCGCGTGTAGGTGTTGTAGGGGGTGTCGGTGAGCAGGTCGACTTTGCGGATCTTGCCCTGGTAACGGTCGCCCATGCCATAAATCACGGTCGGATCGGTTTGCAGCAGCATGCCGGTGCGCAGGCGGTTGACGAAGACCCCGGCCACCATGCCACGCTCGGATTTCTGCCCGGTCTCCTTCTCGACGATGGAAGCCATGGTCAGCGCCTCATAAGGCGTACGGTACGGCAGCGACAGGTCGCGCCGCGCCCAAGCTTCGTTGAGCTTCTTGCTCATGAGGGCGAAGGCCTGTTTGTAGACCTGCATATCACTGGCCCCCTTGGCGAAGAGGTAGGTATCGGGGAAGAACAGGCCTTCCGGATAGGTGTATTCGTTGGTCAGCTTGGCCAGGATCTGCTGATCGGTCCACGTGGCGGTGTCGTGCTTCAGGGCGGGTTGATCGGCGATGGCCTTACGCATCTGCTTGAAGGTCCAGCCTTCGATCACCGTCAGCGCTTCCTGGGCGAATTCCCCGCGCACCAGTTGCAGCAGCAGGCGCTGCGGCGTGTAGCCGGGCTTGATTTCATAGCTGCCGGCCTTGATGCGGCCGCCTTCGCCGGACAGGCGCGCGTACAGGGCAAACAGGTCGGGGTTGACCGGCACCCCGGCCGCGGCAATCTGCTGGGCAGCGCCGTTGACGCCCGCGCCCGGCGTGATGGTGAAGGCAATCACTTGTCCGTTCGGCTCCACGATGGGCTGCTTGGACCAATAGACGCCTGCCCCTGCCACCAAGGCTGCCAGCACCAGCAATGTCACAAATAACTTCTTCATACCAGAGGCGAAATCCTTGTTGCTCCGACGCGATTTATCGGAGATCACTATAATCGAGGCATCAATGATAATCGCTGGCACGACAGTTGCCTAATTTGCCGGACCGACCGACCGGCAAGACGTAATCCGTAAAAGATTTCCTTTATGACAGACATGACTTCTTCGCCCTCCGGCTGGCGTGACTTTCTGGCGCAACAAGGCGCCCAGTTCGACGCCGAGAGTGGCGACATCACGGGCTTTGGCCCGACCGCCCCGGCACCGCAAAGCCTGGAAAGCTTCATGGCCCCGCTCACCAGCCTGGGCCTGATCACAGCCACCGGCGAGGACGCCGCCAGCTTCCTGCATGGGCAGCTCACCAATGATGTGCAACAGCTCGACAGCAGTGCGGCCCGCCTGGCCGGCTATTGCTCCCCCAAGGGCCGTGTGCTGGCGACCTTCCTGATCTGGCGCGACGAGCAGGCCATCTGGCTGCAACTGCCGCGCAGCCTGCAGCCCGCGATCCAGAAGCGTTTGCAGATGTTCGTGATGCGTGCCAAGGCAAAACTGGCCGATGCCAGTGCCGAACGTGCCGTGCTTGGCCTGGTCGGCCCGGCCACGGCCAATGCCCTCGCTGAATGGTTCCCGGTCTTGCCGGCGGCCCCCTACGCCAAGATCGACAACAGCCACGGCACCCTGATCCGCCTGGCCGATGCCGCCGGCAGCCCGCGCTACCAGTGGATCGCGCCGGTCGACATCCTCACCGCCGCCTGGCCCAAGCTGGCCCAGCATCTGACCCCGACGGCCAGCCTGGCCTGGCGGCTGTCGGAGATCCGTGCGGGCGTGCCGGGGATCGTGCAAGCCACGCAGGAGCAGTTTGTCCCGCAGATGATCAATTTCGAACTGATCGGCGGCGTCAACTTCAAGAAGGGCTGCTATCCCGGCCAGGAAATCGTGGCGCGCAGCCAGTACCTGGGCAAGCTCAAGCGCCGTACCATGCTGGCCACCATTGCCAGCGCCGAGGCACGCGCCGGGCAAGAAGTCTTCGCTGCCGCCGATCCGGGGCAGCCCTGCGGCATGGTGGTCAACGCCGAAGCGCTGGATGCGGAGCACGCACTGGCTCTGGTGGAAATGAAACTGGCCGCTGCCGAGGATGCCGTGCATCTTGGTGCCGCCGATGGCCCGGCCCTGCATTTCCACGCCCTTCCCTATGAGCTGGCCGATCCGCAATAAGCGGCGCGCCGCCTGAGCCACACCGCAGCCATAGGGACGCATCCATGGATCTCTACATTTACTATCGGGTCGACAGTGCGAACGCGACTACCCTGTTCGGCAAGATCAAAGGCGTGCAAGCCATGCTGCAAGCGCGCCTGGGCATCGCCGGCGCGCTCAAGCGTCGTCCCGGCGAACAAGACGGCCTGCAGACCTGGATGGAAATCTACCAGGGCATCCTGCCCGCTTCCGCTGAGGACTTCACCCGGACCCTGGACCGCGCGCTGGCAGATTCCGGCGCAGCGGCGCTCATCAGCGGCGAACGCCACGTCGAGCACTTCGAGGATGTCGCGCCATGTGCCTGATCATCTTCGCCTGGAAAGTGATCCCCGGCATGCCGCTGATCCTGGCGGCCAACCGGGACGAGT
Source organism: Herbaspirillum sp. Her4 (assembly GCF_057961335.1). Classification (NCBI taxonomy): domain Bacteria; kingdom Pseudomonadati; phylum Pseudomonadota; class Betaproteobacteria; order Burkholderiales; family Oxalobacteraceae; genus Herbaspirillum; species Herbaspirillum sp. Her4. Next base: position 4,222,325 of record NZ_CM176330.1, read on the forward strand.
TCTATGCCCGCCCCGCCGCCGATGCCGGCTGGTGGAACGACCATCCCCACATTTACGCCGGGCGCGATCTGCAAGGCGGCGGTACCTGGCTGGGCGTGACCCGGGACGGACGTTTTGCGGCGCTCACCAATGTGCGCGCACCTTCGGAGCGACGGGCCGATGCGCCCACACGCGGGCAACTGGTGGCCGACTATCTGGCCGGAGACCTTGATCCGCAAGCCTACTTGCGCCAGATCGAACCGCAAGCGCAACGCTACAACGGCTTCAACCTGCTGCTGGGCAACCGGGAAACGATGGTGTGGTATTCCAACCGGGGGCAGGAGGATCCGCGCAACGGACAGCCTTTGGAGTATGGCGTCTACGGCGTTTCCAACGCCTTGCTCGACACTCCCTGGCCCAAGCTCACCCGCGCCAAAGCCCAGTTCGCCAGCCTGCTGTGCCAAGGCGCGCCGGAAGAGACCTTCTTCGAGATGCTCACCGATGGCACTCGCGCCAATGATTGCCGCTTGCCCGATACCGGGGTGGGGCTGGAGAAGGAGCGCATGCTCTCGCCCATCTTCATTCGCTCTCCGGACTACGGTACCCGCTGCTCGACGGTGATGCGCGTGCCCATCGTCGGTGAGCCGGTGCTGACCGAGCACGTGGTCGATCCTATGGCGATGCAATATAGTGCCGAGCCGGCCACGGACAAGGCTTGCAAGATTCCGTGCAAACCACGTGTGCAGGAAGCTTCACCAGAAGACGGGCTGCAGGGTGAAACCACACGCCCGGCGTGATGATTCGGCTTCACATGAGCCCATCGAGAAATAAGCAAATCGAATATCTGATATACGAAAGATAAATTGGCTGAATTTGGTGCGGAGCAGTAAAGTTGCACCTGTCTCCTCCAATTTCCTCCTAAAGAATTGGATTGAAGCCCACACCGCAAGGTCGTGGGCTTTTTTTTCGTCCATACCTGGCGATACCGGGCCAACGGGATTGCTCCCGCCGCCCGGTGCCGCTCTCAACGCAACTTCTTGCGCTTCAACCACGCCAGCAATCGCTGCGGTTCATCGGTCTGGATAATGCTCACCCCGCTGGCGATGAGCTTGCCCCACACTTGCTCGGGATGAACCACCGACACCGTATCGAGGTAAGGTCCGGCCAGATCCATGGGCCGGCCGCTGTCGATGTCGATCGCCATGGTGTTGACCAGCAGGCGTACCGGCCTGCGCCCGATCGCCTGAACTGCCTCGCCGACTACGGCGGGATCACGGAAGATGATCTGCAACACCGTCGGCTCCTGTCGGGCCATGGTTTGCAATTGCCCGCTGCGCGCTGACGCTCCGGTCTTTTCATCGAAATACAGCGTCTGCACGGCAATGCCCAGCGAACGGGCCCAGGCCACCTGCTGCGCATCGACACCTGCATTGATGTTCAGCAGCACGTCGCGCGCGGTATCCGTCTCCAGGATCGCCGCCACCATCGGCCCGATGTCCGCCGCCTTCACATCCAGATTGAGCAGGATGCGCCCGCGCGCCGCAGCCAACGCTTCTTGCAGCGTAGGCACCCGGCGCGCGGTCAGGGACGCGCCTTTGCCACCGCCGCGCGCATACAGCCGCAGGGCCTGAATCTCGGCCAGCGTAAGGTCGGCCACCGCGCCATGTCCGTTGGTCGTGCGATCCACGGTCTCATCGTGCATCAGCACCAACGCGCCATCGCGCGTGGTGCGGACATCGATTTCTCCGATATCGATGCCTTCGGCGATGCAGCGACGGATGCCATCGAGCGAATTCTCCGAGGTTTCAGTCCAGCAGCTGCGGTGCGAGGACACCAGCACCGGGCCGGTCGCGGTGGTCAGCGCCGACTGACGCCAGGCAAGGGGTGCTGCTTGTGCGAGAGCTTGATCCATGAGCAGGCAAAAGGTACAGGTGAGGAGAAAACGGCCAAGAGAATGCATGAAAACTTCCTGGTAGATGAATGAATGTAAAAATGGGCTGTCCTGAAATGACCCATGAAGAAATGACTAGGTGACGAAAAAGGACGGACGCCCGGTCTCCACATGGCCCGCCAGGCGGCGCGCAAAACCCGGCCTGTCCTCGCTCTGAACCAGCAGGTCGTACCAGTGGTGACTGTTTTGCAGCGGCCATCGCAGCGTGGCCGACTGCCCCGGTGCCAGCGCAGCCGTACGCGCAGGCTGCCCGTAGGCCTGATCCCGCAGCACCAGGCGCACGGCTTGCGCACCCGGATTGGTCAAGGCCAGTACCAGCTCGCCATGCTCGCCATCATGGCGCACCTGCACTACCGGCCCGGCATCGCCGCCAGCGTCCAGGCTGCCTCGCAGCTCGCGCAGGAAACCGTTGGGGCCGTACACCTTCAGGTCGTAGACGCCCGCCGGCCCGACGCCGCGCCATTGCGCCGTCAGTGCCTTGCCCGGCTGTACGGTGAAGGTCTGGTAGCGTTCGCTCTCCTGACGGGCATACACCTGATAGACCACACCCGCCTTGCCGGGGTTGAGGAACTCCAGCTGCAGAGCGCCCCCTTGTGGCAGCGGCCGGTCATCCACCGCCAGCACATACGGCAAGGCCCGCGCCGGCCGCATGCCGCGCTCCTGCTGCGGCATCATCGGACTGGCAGGCGCAACGGGTGCGGGCAGGCGGGCCTGCGCATCCGACAGCGCGCGATAGGCCGAGGTGTCGGGCAAGACCGGACTGGCCACGTCGCGGCGACTGAAATCGAAGGCCGAGGTCAGATCCCCGCACACCGCGCGCCGCCATGGGCTGATGTTGGGTTCGTGCACATCGAAGATCTGCTCCAGGAAACGGATGACCGAGGTATGGTCGAACACTTCCGAGCACACATAGCCGCCCTTGGACCAGGGCGAGATCACCATCATCGGCACCCGCGCCCCCAGCCCGGCGGGCAGGTCATCGGCCGGGTTGACGTAGTCGCCCAGCCGATGGAATTCGCCGCTGACCTCTACCGTGGACTGCCCCTGCCCCGCATGCAGCGGCGGCGTGGGCGGTGCCACGTGGTCGAAGAAGCCATCGTTCTCGTCGTAGTTCACCAGCAGTACGGTGCTGCTCCACAGCGCCGGATTGGCGGTGAGGATGTCCAGCACCTGGCTGATGTAATGCGCGCCGTAGCCGGGAGTGCGGTCGGGATGCTCGCAACTGAGCTTGGGCGGCATCAGCCAGGATACCTGCGGTAGCGTGCCGCCGTTGACATCTCGCGCCAGGTCGGCCAGCGTGAACTTGCTGCAGGCCTTCTGCCACAACGGCGAATCGGGCGCGGCATTCTGGTACTGCGCGAAAAAATACTGCAGCACGTTGAAGTCGCTCGGATAGTCGCCGTGGTCCTTGTGCAGGTCATCGGTCCCCTGATACACCTTCCACGACACGCCATGCTGCTCCAGCCGCTCCGGATAGGTGGTCCAGCGGAAGCTGTCGGCACCGTTGCGGCGCTCGCCCGGCACCCCGGACCAGCTGCCGGTACGCGGCTGGAAGGTCATGGGTCCACCTGCCCTGCCCTGCAGGTCGATGCCGCCGCTCATCATGTGAAAGCGATTGGGATTGGTCGACCCCAGCACCGAGCAGTGATAGGCATCGCAAATGGTGAAGGCATCGGCCAGCGCGTAGTGGAAAGGCAGGTCTTCGCGCGTGAAGTAGGCCATGGTCACGGTGTCCTTCTTGGCCTCGATCCACTTGTCATAGTCGCCGCGGTTCCAGGCCGCGTGCTGATCCTTCCAGGCATGCGGCAGATTGCCGCCGGCGCGCCCGGCACTGGTGGTGGCCATCTCCATGCGATACGGCAGCACCAGCCGGCCCTGCGGATCGCGCTGGTGGAACACCGGACTGGCGTCCGGCAAGGGACGCGGGATAGGATCAGCGAAGCCGCGCACGCCCTTCAAGCAGCCGAAATAATGATCGAAGGACCGGTTCTCCTGCATCAGGATCACCACGTGTTTCACATCCTTGATGGTGCCGGTCGGTGACGAGGGGGCCACTGCCAGCGCCTTGCGGATACTGGCTGGCAAGGCCGTCAGTGCCAGCGCCGCGCTGCCGGTGCGGGCAGCACTCTTGAGGAAATGGCGGCGGCCGGGGGATTTTCTGTTCATCGGCGAATCTCGCAATCTTCGTATTGTTACGCTCAGTTCAGACTGAAGCGCAGTTCGACCTCACCCAGCACCGGCTCATCGGTACGTGAGAACTTCCATTGCATCAACGCCTTGGTCGCGGCCTGGTCGAACAGCTTGGGCGGCTGCGCGCGCACGATCTGCACGGCGCTGACCGAGCCATCCTTCTCGATGGTCAGGTGGGCCACCACCACACCTTCGGTATTGCTGGCCAGGGCTTTGGGCGGGTAGTCCGGCTCAACCCGCTTCAGCGGCACCAGACCGCGCCGTACCTCGCCGGGCTGGGCCTTGGGCGCAGGCGCCGCCGGTGCCGGCGGCGTACTGGGCGCAGCGGCAGCAGGGGCAGGCTGACTGGGAGACACCGGGGCCGGCGCCTCCTGAGACGGCGCGCTCGGTGCGGGCACCACCGGAGCCGGCTTCGGCGTGGGCGCTGGCTTGGGCGGGACCGGTTTGGGCGGCGGCCTGGGCGTCGGAGGTACCGGTGTCGGCGGTGTGGGCGCAGGCAACGGCGGTGCCTCGGCAATGCTCACCAGCTTCATCACCTTGACCGGTTCGGGTGGAGGTTCGGGCACCTGTGCCTTGGGCCAGGCCAGCAGCACGATGGCGCACTCGACCGCCACCGCCACGCCGACCGCCAGCGGCCAGCGCAGGGCGCTGCCGGCGGGTACGGCGGGTGGCTGATCCTGCCAGGAAGATGACGGCGCGGCGGACCGCGGCAGGGTCATGGAATGACGCATATCCACCTCAATGCTTGGCCGCAATGCCGATGTCTTCGACCCCGGCAGCGCGGGCCACATCCATCACGTGCAGCAGGTTTTCCAGCGATACATCCTTGTCGCCCGCCACCAGCACTTCCAGCTTGGCGGTCCGGGCGCGCTCTTTCAGTTGGTCAACCAGCGCATCATGCTCGACCGGCTTGCCTTCGAAGAACATGGCCCCCGTCTTGTCCACCACGATGGTGAGCGACTTGCTGGGCAGCGTGGCGGCACTGGCGGCTTGCGGAACGTTGATCTTGAGTCCGCTCACATCGATCATCTTGAGCATCGTCACCATGAAGAAAATGAGCAGGAACATCATGATGTCGATCATCGGGATGATCTCGATATGCGGCTCATCCGACTGCAGGTAGCGGGTGCGGCTCATGATGCGGCTCCGGCATAGACGACCTCGGCGGCGCGCTTGATGACGGGCTTGCCCTGCCCGGCGGCTGGCGACTCTCCGGCCTGACGCACCACGATGGATTCTTCCAGCAGACAGTGCTGCTTGATGAAGACCAGCTTGATCAGATCCAGCTCCAGCAGCGCCAGGCGCACTCGCTTGGAGAAGTAACTATTGGCCGCCACCCCGGCGATGGCCACCAGCAAGCCGCAGCCCGTGGCCAGCAAGGAGTGGCCGATCCCGTTGGTGACCGCCCCGCTGCTGCTGCCGGCGGTGCCCAGCACGTTGAAGGATTCGGTGATGCCGATGATGGTACCGAGCAGGCCGATCAGCGGGCCCAGCGTAATGGCCGCACCCAGCAGCCACAGTGCGCGGTCCAGTTCGGGCATGGTCCGTACGATGGCCTCGTCGATGTAACGATCCATGGCCTCGCCCGAGGCCAGTGCACGCGACTCCACGGCCGCATGCAGGGTCGGGCCGAAGACCGTGTTGCGATAGCGCTGGACGATCTCCTGCAAGGCGGCGTCGCTGCGGTGATCGGCGCGCAGCAGCGCCTGGTCGATCTGCTTGCCCGACGGCAGGCAGCGGGCAAAGAAGATGAAGCGCTCGAGCGAGACGGCCAGCACGACCAGCAGCAACAGGGCCAGGACGGGAATGATGCCCATCGATTGGCGGCTCAGTTCCAGGAGTTGTTCAAGATTGGACATGGCGTTTCCTTACAGGGGGGAGGTACAAAGGGTGAGTCAAACAAAACAATGCATCACAGGTTCTTGGGGCTGTAGTTCACTCCGAGCCAGATCATCCGGCCCATGGAGAAGGTGTCCTTGAGCTGGTCCTTGTTGGGACCAGTGACGCTGGTCACCGGCGAATTGGTCAGGTTGGCCACCTCGGCAAAGGCGCGCCAGCCACCGCCCAGGTCGTAACGGGCCTGCAGGTCGATCTGCTTGCGGGCCTGCCAGTAGACATCCTGGCTGGGCAGGCTGGCGTCGACCAGGCGCAGGCTGCGGCCGGTCCAGTTGTAGGCGGCCGAAAGATCCAGCTTCTGGTAGTTGTAGAACACGGTAAGGTTGCGGATCTGGTCGGGCTGGTTGACCAGGTTCTGGATGGTGCGCGTACCGCCACTGCTGGTGGCGGCGTTGAGCCGGCCGTCCAGGAAACTCAGGTTGGCGCTGAAGCCCAGGCCTTGCAGGGCCGGGCTGATCCAGCCCAGCGAACTCTGCACGTAACTCAGTTCCACGCCGTTGATACGCGAGCTGGAGGCATTGACCGGCTGGGTGATCGAGGCCGCACGGGTCGCGCCGTTGTAGAACAGAGTGCCCTGGCTGGAAAGGGTGTAGATCTCGTTCTTGATCTTCTTGTTGAACACCGCCAGCGACACCAGGCTGGAATTGGGCAGGTACCACTCGGCCGAGGCATCGAGGTTGGTCGATTCGCGCGGCTTGATGTCCGGATTGCCCTGGGTCACGGTGACCGAGCCATCGGTGTTCTGGCTGATCGTGGTGTTGGGCGCATAGGCATCGTAGTTGGGACGGCCGATGGTCTGGCTCGCCGCCAGCTTCAGCTTGACGGCATCGGTGGCGCTGAAGACCAGCGACGCTGCCGGCAGCAGATAGTTGTAACTGGAATCCTTGGTCTGCGACACCCAGGTGGTGCTGCCATTGCTGACGTTGCGCACATTGCCGGTGGTGGAAAGATTCGTATTGTCCTGGCGCAGGCCGAACAATGCGCTCCAGCGATCGGTCCGGTAGGACCCCATCGCATACAGCGCGGCGGTCTGTTCACTGTGCGAGTAATTGCTCTGCAGGCTGTTGACGCTGTTGGCGCTGCTGGCGGCGATCTGTCCCTGGTTGGCCGCGAACTGCTGCCAGGCCTGGGCACCGTTGACCAGGATGAAGGGCAAGCCGCCGCTGTAGGGCATGATGGTGCCGGATACCGAACCATTGCCGGCCAGCGTCAGCCCGCCCGAGGTCGGGAAGTACTGGTTGTTGACGTAGTCATAGCTGTGCTCCAGGCGGCGATAATCGACGCCCACGCCGGCCCCCAGGCCGCGGGCATCCTGGTCCATGTTCCAGCGGTAATCCAGCTTCACGTCGCCGACCTGATCATCGATGCTGACCATCTCCTTGCGCCAGTAATAAGCCTGCCAGTTGTTCAGGTTGGTGAAGTTGGAAGGATTGTTCAGTGCGACCGAAGGCTCGAAACCGGAGGTGTTGTAGCTCATGCCCAGCGCATTGGTACCGCTCAGGACCGGTGCCGATCCCGCCCCCGGATAGGAGAAATTGGCGAAGATGTACTTGGCCAGCTCGCGCGGCTCGCGGTGCTGGGCTTGCGAGTAGGAAGAACGCAGCGAGAGCACCTGGCTGTCGTCCAGCTTCCAGTCCAGACCGCCCTGCAGGGCCGATGTGGTGCGCTTGATGGTGGAGGCAGCATAGCCGGCTTCGGCCTCGCCGCGCGCGAACTGCCCGCTGGTGGCGGTCTGGTTCAGGACCGGATTGTTGCCGGTGCTGCGGCTGTCGTCGATGAAGGTTTCATTGCGCAGGATGTGGGTGGAATCGCTGTTGTAGCCAAAACCCAGGAAGCCGTAGACATCCGGGGTGAAGCGCCCTTCCAGCTTGGCATTGAAGCCGCTGGTCTCGCTGTTCTTGAGGTGCTGCCAATACTTGAACTGCTGCGGCACCGGGAAACCGTTGCCGGTGTTGGGCCCGCCGGATGCCGCCGGATTGGCGATGCTGCCGTTGGCGTTGTAATAGTTGTAGAAGATGTTGTCGGTGGTCATGTGACCGATCGAAACCGTATTTTCCTTCTCGAAATTGGCCGAGATCACGTAGCCGAAACGATTGTCCGGACCAAAGGTGTTGCTGAAGGTGACATCCGACTTCTTGGCCAGACCCTCCGCGCCCGAAGCGACCTTGCCGCTGCCGCCGGCGTGGCCGAGGGCACCGGTGGCGCTGAACATGGGTTTGCCGCCGTTATCGAAGGCGCTGCGGCTGACGATGTTGACCGAGCCGCCGACCGCATTGGGATCCATGTCGGGAGTCCAGGTCTTGAAGACCTGCACTTCCTTGACCATCGAGGCCGGCAGCATGTTGGTACGGGCGCTGCGGGTGGTCTGGTCGACCGAGGCCAGCGGCGCACCGTTGATGGTGACGTTGTTGTAGCTGCCATCGAGACCGCGAATGGCGATGAACTGGGCCTTGTCACGACCGTTCACATTATCCGGGTTGAAACTGACCGATACGCCAGCCACGCGCTTGACCACATCGGTCACCGTGGAATCCGGCAGACGCTCCACCTGCTCGCGGGTCACGCTGTCCATCACACGCTCTTCCACCTGCTTGCCGGCCACTGCTGCACTGGTCTGGCTGCGCTTGCGCGTGACCACCACGCTGTCAAGGCGCTTGACGCTCCCATCCTGGGCTGCCGGCACGCCATCGGCCTGGGCCGTGGTAGCGGGCGGGGCGGCGTCATCGGCTGCCCGCGCCAGCAGCGGCAGCACCGACAGCATCGCCAGGCTCATCAAAGACAAACGTCGGTACTGCGGACTTCCACTGCGGTAAGACATGGTATTCCCCTGAAAAACAAGTCATGGCGAGAAGGCGTGCGCATCCGGATCAGCCACGGCGGCGGGATGCGAAGCGGGCTATCATTTATAGAACGTTCTAATTTCAGAAAGAAAAAAATGGCAGTCTTTACAATAAGCCCCTGCCATTATTCTTTTTTAGCAACTTTATTTCAGTTGCTTTACATTAGAACGTTCCAATAGACTCGTATTTTCTCGAAGATTTGTGACCTCGTGATTACATCCGATGCCCTTGTCGCAAAAACATTTTTGGCGGAGAGCCGGTCCGGTTGTGCATGGCGTCATATATGATTGCGCAGCGCGGCACGCTCTTGCGCCGCCGCAACCCGACGCCGACCTGACATGACTTGCCTGCTCCGCTCCTCCCCGTCCTCGCTGCGCTTGCGCCAACCGCTCCGTTCATGAGTCGCCTCACCATCAAGGATGTCGCCAAGGCGGCCGGTGTCAGTTTCCAGACCGTCTCGCTGGTGCTGAACCACCCGGAGAAAGTCGCCCCGAGGACGCGCGAGCTGGTGCAAGCGGCCATCGATTCGCTCAATTTCATCCCCAACGTGGCCGCCCGCTCGCTGCGCAACATTTCCACGCGCACGCTGGCCTGCGTGATGTTCAATGGTTCGTCCTACGACGAACGCTCCGAGCGCACCCAGGACACCCACTACCACAACGTGGTGCAGACCCTCACCCGCGCAGCCGATCGCGCCGGCTATACGCTCCTGCAACGCAATCTGATGCGCGAAGACGAAGCCTCGCTGGTCTATGTGCGCGACCTGTTCCTGGCCGGACGCATCGACGGCATGATTGCCATGGTCAATCGCGCCGGCAATCCGGTGGTGAATGAATTGCATCGGCTGGGCTACCCCTGCGTGGTCTATGGCATGGCCGACCCGGCTTGTCACCACGTCGTGCAATCGGACCGGCAGGCCGGGCTGGCCGTGGTCGAACACCTCTATCGCACCGGCTGCCGCCGCATCGCCCTGGTGACCGGGCCGCACAAGGATCATGAACAGGGAAAATCGCGCGAGGACGGCGTACCGACTTCCAGCGAAGCGCGCTATTTCGGTTATCTCGACGGACTGGAAAAGTGCAGCCTGACGCCGCGCCCGGAATGGATAGTGACCGGAGACTGGTCGCTGGAAAGCGGCTATCGCGCGGCCGCCCAGCTCTGTCACCAGTCCGAGCGTCCGGACGCCATCTTCCTCGGCAATGACCGCATGGCGCTGGGCGCGCTCAAGGCGCTCTACGACCTTGGCGTGAAGGTGCCGCAAGAGATCAGCGTGGTGGGCTTCGACAACATGCGCTATGCCGACTTCAGCATCCCGTCCCTCACCAGCGTGGACGCGCCCATGCTGGAGATGTGCGAGTTTGCCGTGAAGCTGCTGCTGGAACGCATCGAGCTGCGCCAGGAGCAGCGCAACCAGTCCGGTGATGCGGCCGCCGCCCAGGCGGCCCTGGTGCAGAAGATGTTCTCGACGCACCTGGTGATCCGCGACAGTACCCGCCCGGTGATGTGAAACATCCTGCACGTCAAGGCCGCGCACGCTGCCGCCTCTCCCTCTTACGGCACGGCATGGCATTGCTGCTGGTCCTGGCGGCGGCGCGCGCGCAGTCGGCCAGCTTCGAATTCTGGAGCAGTCACAGCGGTCCCATGGCGCAGGCCGTGCGGCAACTATGCGCCGACTTCAATGCCGCCCAAAAGCAGCATCAGGTACGTTGTGTCACGCCCGGCTCCTATGAGCAGACCATGCAGAAGACCATCGCCGCCTATCGCGCCGCGCAACAACCTGCGCTGGTGGAAATCTACGATGTCGGCACGCTGGACATGATGCTGAGCGGAGCCATCGTGCCGGTCCACCAGTTGATGGCCGCGCATGGCTACCACGTGGACTGGCAGGATTACCTGCCCGCGATCCGCAGCTATTACACCGATGCCAAGGGGCAGTTTGATTCCCTGCCCTTCAATGTCTCCACCGCTGTTCTGTACCTGAACACTTCCAGGCTGCAGCAGGCCGGCATCAACACCCTGCCCGCCACCTGGAGTGAACTGGAGCAGGCCGCACGGCAGTTGCGCGCGGCTGGCCAGACCTGTCCGCTGGTGAGCGACTTCAATCCCTGGATCCTGCTGGAGCAGGTCAGCACCATCGAGGGCGCACCGCTGGCCGACCAAGACAACGGCCACCGGAGCCTGGCCACCCACTATCTGTTCGACCAGGGACTGCATCTGCGCTTCATGCAGCAGGTACAGCGCTGGCATCAACAGCATCTGCTGGTGGAAGCCGCCGCCACCCGCACCGGGCGTCATACCCTGGCCTTCACTACCGGGGAATGCGCCATGCTGCTCGACTCCACCAGCGCCTGGCATGCCGTGGCGCGCAGCGGCCTGCCCGGACTGGCAGTACTGCCGCTGCCGGTGCATGCCGGGAGCGAGCGCCACAACAGCGTACCCGGCGGCGCCTCGCTGTGGGTGATGAAGGGATTTGACGACCAGGTCTATGCGGCCGTGGCGGCCTTCATCGCTTATCTGCAGCAACCGCAGAACCAGCGTCTGCTGGTGCGGCAGACCGGTTATCTGCCCGTTACCCGCCAGGTGGCAGCCCAGATCATGGACGACGCGGGGCACTATCCGGCGTCGGTGGTGGCGGGCATTCATTCGCTGGATGCGAACGCTGGCCAGCCAGGAGTCGGACCGCGCCTGGGCTTCTTCCCGCAGCTGCGGCTGGCCTGGACCGAGCAGGTGCAGACCGCACTGGCCGGCCAGCAGGACATGGCGAGTGCCCTGGCCAAGGCGCGCCGCCGGGGGGATGCCTTGCTGCAGCGTTTCCGCCTCACCTATGCCCCCGCCGATTCCCCTGCACCGCGGCGCTAGCACACATCATGGATACCCGCCCCGCCTTCCCTGCCCGCTGGTTCCCCCTGCTGCTGGCCGCGCCGCAGATGCTGATCGTGTTTCTGTTCTTCCTGTGGCCGGCCGTCAAGGCGATCGCCTGGTCCTTCTATCTGGTACGTCCCTTCGGCAACGGTTCGCGCTTCGTCGGACTGGACAACTACCTGCGCATCCTCACCGATGACGGCTTCTATGCCTCCCTGCGCGCCACGCTGGTCTTCACGGCCGGCAGCACCCTGCTCGCCGTGACCCTCGCCCTGGCACTGGCGGCCTGCCTGGAACTGGATGTGCGCGCCAAGCGCCTGCTGCGCAGCATCTTCATCTGGCCCTATGCCGTGGCCGGGGTAGTGGTCGGTATCGTGCTGAAGGTCTTGATCAATCCGGTTACCGGTTTGCTGGCTTTTCTCAACCACCTCTGGCCGGGCCTGTGGGCACCCCATCTGGCTGGCCAGCAAGCCATGCTGGTACTGATCGCGGCCTTCGCCTGGACCCAGGTGCCGCTGAACTTCATCCTGTTTTCTGCCGCCTTGCAGCGGATTCCTGCCGATCTGACGGGAGCCGCCGCCATCGATGGGGCTGGCCCGTGGCGGCGCTTCGTGGATATCCAGTTGCCGATGATCGCACCGGCACTGCTGCTGGCCGGTGTCCTGAACGTGATAGAGGCCTTTACCCACGGCTTCGGGCTGGTGGACGCACTGACCCAAGGCGGACCCGGCCGCAGCACGGCGATCCTGGCCTATCAGATCTATTCGGATGGCTTCATCGGGCTGGACCTCTCGGGCTCATCGGCCTTGTCGGTGATCCTGATGCTGTTCATCGTGGCGCTCACGGTGTTGCAGCTGCGCTTCTTCCGCCAGGGAGCAGGACGATGGTAGAGCGCCATCCGCGCATGACCGCGCTGGCCTACTGCATCCTGGGGCTGGGCGTAGTGCTGGCCTTGGGGCCGCTGTACCTGATTCTGTGCTCGGCCAGCGTCTCCAGCCAGCAGTGGATCAGCCAGGGCATGCCGCTCATGCCAGGCACCGCGCTGCCGGACAATCTGCGCGAAGTGGGGCAGCGCATCGACCTGTGGCGCCATCTCTTCAACAGTCTGCTGGTGGCCGCCCTGGTGGTGACCGGCAAGCTGCTGCTGTCCTCGGTCACGGCTTTTGCAGTGACCTACTTCCAGCCGCGCTGCCGGGGCCTGATCCTGGCCTTGCTGTTCAGTGCCCTGCTGCTGCCGCTGGAAGTACGCATCGTCCCGACCTATGCAGCGGCCTCCGACTTGTTCGAACCGCTGCGCAGCCTCTTGCAGGCGCTGGGCCTGAGCGGACAGCATGCGGTGCCGTCGATCAGCCTGATCAATACCTATGCAGGCCTGTCCTTGCCGCTGGTGGCGTCCGCCACGGGAACCTTCCTGTTTCTGCAGTTCTACCGCACCATCCCGCCCGAACTGGTGGAAGCGGCGCGCATCGACGGGACCGGGCCGTGGCGCTTTTACGTAGATATCCTCCTGCCGCTGTCGAAAACCAATTTTGCGGCGCTGGGATCCATCGTCTTCATCAATACCTGGAAAGACTACATGTGGCCCCTGGTCATCACCAGCCATGACCAGATGCGCACCATCACCCTCGCGCTGGCCAGCTTCCTGCCGGTGGAAAGCGGGCAGATGCCGCAGTGGAACCTGCTGATGGCGGCGGCCCTGGTGGCCATCGTGATCCCCGCCGTGTTCGTGGTGGCGGCGCAGCGCTGGTTCGTCAAGGGCATCGTCGGCACGGAAAAATAAAGGCCCGCCCCGCATGGGACGAGCCTTTCAACCAGCAGACGACAGGAAAAATCAGGCACCCAGTTCCAGCGCTTCCAACAACATTTCAGCCACGCGCTCGGAAGACTGCGGATTCTGGCCGGTGATCAGCTGGCCGTCACGGATGGCAAACACCTGCCAGTTGTCGGTCCCCTCAAAGACGGCACCCAGTTCACGCAGACGGCTCTCCAGCAGGAAGGGCACGACCTCGGCCAGTCCCACTTCGCGCTCTTCGGCATCTGTGAAGGAATTGACACGCTTGCCAGCCACCATCGGCTTGCCATCGGCCTTCACGGCCGACACCAGGCCAGCGGCACCGTGGCAGACTGAAGCAATGAACTTGCCGGCGGCATAGGCGCTCTCGACGGTCTTCTTGACGTTGGCATCGGTGGGCAGGTCCCACATGGTGCCATGGCCGCCGGGGAAGAACACCGCATCAAACGCGCCGACTTCGATCTCGCCCAGCGCACGCGTGGCCGCGATGCGCTGCTGCAGTTCCGCATCGGCCAGCATGCGTTCGACGATGGCATCGTTCTGGCCTTGCGGCTTGAGGCTGCCCGGATCGATCGGCGTCTTGCCACCGGCGGTGGAGGCGATGACGACCGAGGCACCGGCATCCACCAGGGCGTAGTACGGGGCTGCCAGTTCTTCGGCCCACAGGCCGGTGGGCTTGTCGGTGTCACCCATGCGGCTGCTGGAGGTGACGATCATCAGGATGTTGGGCTTCTTCATGGTGTTCCTTTCTTCACGAGGGAGGGACGGCATCTGCAGCAAAGCGGCATTGCCAGACTGCCGATCACTGTATTCCCATCACAAACAAAGATAAACTCCATCCCTCTCAATTCATTCATTACATCATTGAACAAATGCGCAACTTCGATCCCGTCCAGCTAGGCAGCATCGAACTGTTCTGCAAAGCCGCCGAACTGGGCAGCTTCACGGCCGCCGCCGAGGCGCTGGGCCTGACGCCGGCCTCGGTGAGCCGTTCCATCAGCCGGCTGGAAGCTCGTCTGGGCGTACGGCTGTTCGCCCGGACCACGCGCCAGATCCGGCTGACCCGCGAGGGCGAGCTGTATCACGAGCAGTGCCGCCAGGCGCTGGAACAGATCGCCGAGGCCGAACGCATCCTCACCGGCCAGCAGAAAGTGCCCAGCGGCCCGCTGCGCATCAGCGTCGGCACGCCTTATGCGCACTATCGGCTGCTGCCGTTGCTGCCGCGTTTCCAGGCGGCGTTTCCGCAGATCGAGGTGGAATTGAGCATTGCGAACCGCGTCATCGATTTCGTCGAAGAGGGCTATGACCTGGCCATCCGCCTGGGCGTGCCGCAGGATTCGCGGCTGATCGCGCACACGCTGGAGGAAGCCACGCTGGGCGTCTTTGCGGCCCCTTCCTATCTGGCCCGGCGCGGCACGCCCGGCGACGTGGAAGCGCTGAAACAGCACGACTGCATCCAGTTCATCCTGCCCAGTACCGGACGCGCGATGCCGTGGATCTTCAAGGACGGACAAGGGCGCGACATGGATTTTCATTTCCGGAGCCGGCAGCGCATCCATGACGACGTACTGGGCTGCGTCAACTGGGCCATTGCCGGCGGGGGCCTGTTCCAGATCTATCACTTCATCGCGCAAGCCGCCGTGCAAAGGGGCGAGCTGGTGGAAGTGCTGCAGTCGGCCGGGCATCGTACCCGGCGTTTCTCCATCCTGTATCCGCACAATCGCCATCTGTCGGCGCGGGTGCGGGCGTTTGTGGATTTCGTGATGCAGGCGGTGCGGCCATAAAACATCGGCCCCATCGCCACGCCAACTAAGACGCGAAGATGGGGCCGACGAGGCAATGGGTGCGGGAATGCTTCCCGCCTCCCTGCTTAGTGATGCATCTTGGCTTCGGTACGATCCAGGACGGCTTCAGGGGCTTGCGCGTCTTCCACGGTCTCGTTGTTCAAGACCTTGGTCAGGCGTTCGCTGTCCAGTTCACCGCTCCACTTGGCGACCACCAGGGTGGCCACGCCGTTGCCGATGGTGTTGGTCAGTGCGCGAGCTTCCGACATGAAGCGGTCGATACCCAGGATCAGCGCCAGACCGGCCACCGGCACGTGGCCCACGGCCGACAGCGTCGCCGCCAGCACGATGAAGCCCGAACCCGTGATGCCGGCTGCCCCCTTGGAGGTCAGCAGCAGCACGCCCAGAAGCGTCAGTTCCTGCACGAAGGTCATGGGGGTGTTGGTCGCCTGGGCGATGAACACGGCGGCCATGGTCAGGTAGATCGCGGTACCGTCCAGGTTGAAGGAGTAACCCGTCGGGATCACCAGGCCGACCACGGTCTTCTTGGCACCGGCGTTTTCCATCTTGGCCAGCATGCGCGGCAGCACCGATTCCGAGGACGAGGTACCCAGCACGATCAGCAGTTCTTCCTTGATGTACTTGACGAACTTCCAGATCGAGAAGCCGTGCAGGCGGGTGATGATGCCCAGCACCACGAAGATGAACAGCAGGCAGGTCAGGTAGAAGGTGCCCATCAGCTTGGCCAGCGAGAACAGCGAACCGACGCCGTACTTGCCGATGGTGAAGGACATTGCGCCGAAGGCTCCGATCGGGGCTACCTTCATGATCGCGCCCACCACCGAGAACAGCACGTGCGAGATCTTTTCGATGAAATCGAACACCAGCGTGCCGCGGCCACCGAACTTGTGCAGCGCGAAGCCGAACAGCACTGCCACCAGCAACACCTGCAGCACGTCACCCTTGGCAAAGGCGTCCACCATGCTGGTGGGGATGATGCCCAGCACGAAGTCGGTCACCGAACCCATCTTGCCCGGGGCGGTGTAGGCGGCGATGCTCTTGGTATCCAGCGAAGCCGGATCGACGTTCATGCCCACGCCCGGTTGCAGGAAGTTCACCAGCAACAGACCGATGATCAGTGCCACGGTGCTGACGATTTCGAAATACAGCAGGGCCAGGCCGCCGGTTTTGCCGACCTTCTTCATGTCTTCCATGCCGGCGATGCCGATGACGACGGTACAGAAGATGACCGGCGCGATGATCATCTTGATCAGCTTGACGAAGCCATCGCCCAGCGGCTTCATGGCTTCACCGGTAGACGGATAGAAGTGACCCAGCGCGATACCGATCACGATGGCACACAGGACCTGGAAATACAGGGATTTGTAAAGGGGCGGTTTTTGCGCCGACATAGTGCTTTCTCCTTGAAACATGGATGACCGGCGGGTCCGTGGAGACCTGCCGCCTGCCGTTGTCGGATCGTCGTCCGTTCTGGCGGGTACTTATTGTTTGTCCGGGAGAACTCCCCCTCCCCGGTTCGGCCGCAAGTATCTCGCAGTCATTTCCGGGCGGGTATTGTGGGAAACCACATAGCGTCACTAAAGAGGCACGCAAACTGCTTTATTCTTCATTCTGCATAGCAACAAAATTCGCTATATTCTGTGCCGGACTGAACGGTTCATTCTTTCTCCGGATGCAGTCGGCACTTACAAGGAAAACATCGTGCAACGAAAACTGACGGTCACCGCCCGCCTGGCGATCCTGGTGGCGGTACTGTGCGGCAGCGTAGTCCTGCTGGCCTGGCGCGACATACAGGGCATGGCGTCCAGCAACGACAAGCTGCGCTACGTCTATGAAGACCGCACCATGGCGCTGATCCACATCGCCCGGGTGCGCGACGCGCTCTACCTGAACCGCGACGTCATGGGCCGCGCCCTGATGATCGCCAACCTGCCCGCTCCGGCCATTGACGACAGCAACGGCACCAGCAGCGATCGCATCAAACCCCTGCTGGAACGCATCCCGGCGCTGGATGCGACCTTTGAGCAAGGCTGGCAAGCTTACCGGGCGACGCGGCTGGAACCTCAGGAACAGACCGAGGCGGAACGCTTCGAGCAAAGCTGGCGGCGCTACGTCGCCGAGCGCGCCGTGGTGCTGGACCTGTTGCGCAGCAACGAGCCGCTGCAGGCCAACCGCCGCTGGACCCCGCTGACCAGCGAGCTGGCCGGCCTGGCGACGCAGCTGGCCACCCTGGGCCAGTTGCAGGAAAGTTTTACGCGCACCTCTTATGAGGCGGCGTTGCAGGACTATCGGCAACTGCGCACCCACAACCTGCAGATCGCCGGACTGGCGCTGGCCATCGGCGTGTCCATTGCGCTGTGGATCATGATCAGCCTGCGCCGCCAGCTGGGTGGAGAGCCGGATTACGCCGCCGACATCGTGCATCAGATCGCCGAAGGCAATCTGGGCGTGGCGGTCACCCTGCGCCGCCGGGACCGCAGCAGCCTGCTGTACGCGATGCAAGGCATGCGCGAACGGCTCACCGACATCCTGCGCGGCGTCACGCTTCTGACGCAGGCCCTGGGCGACTCTGCCCGCCAGCTCAATGCCACTGCCCAGGACCTGGCGAGCGCTTCCAACGAGCAGGCGGCCGCCGTGGAAGAAGTACACAGCGCCATCAGCAACATCAGCCTGGCCATCCAGCAGACCGGAGAACATGCCCGCCGCACCGACCAGATCGCCCTGAACGCTGCTGCCGATGCCGACCAGAGCGGCGCGGCCGTCCAGAGCACGGTGGCGGCCATGCGCGGCATCGCGCGCCAGGTCGGCGTAATCGACGACATCGCCTACCAGACCAATCTACTGGCCTTGAACGCCGCCATCGAGGCGGCGCGCGCGGGAGAACACGGACGCGGATTCTCCGTGGTGGCGGCTGAAATCCGCAAGCTGGCCGAGCGCAGCCAGGGCAGCGCGCAGGAGATCAGCGTGATTGCCCAGCAAAGCGTGGAATTGGCCGAGGCCACCAGCCAGCGCCTGGCCGCCGGTACGCTCAACGGCATCCGTGAAGCCTCGCAGCAGATCAACCAGATCACGCTGTCGGCGCGCCTGCAGGAGGAAGGGGTGCAAGAAATCGGTTCGGCGGTGATGCAGCTCAATGACACTACTCAGCGCAACGCGGCCGCCTCCGAGGAACTGGCCACCACTGCGGAAATGGTGGCCGAACGGGCGCGCGAACTGACCGCCCAGCTGTGCTACTTCAGACTGGACGAGAGCCGTCCGGCGATGCCGCCGCCGGCCTCGCAAGCTTGAGCAGGACGATCAAGCGGCCGACCCTTGCAGTCGCGCGCGCATGGTGATGTGGGGGATGCCGGCTTCCATGAATTGCTCACCCTCGCGGGCAAAACCATGGCGCTGGTAGAAGCCCTCGGCATGCACCTGGGCATTGAGGATGACTTCGGCGTCACCGCGTGCACGAGCCGCGGCAATCAAGGCCTGCAAGACGGCGCCGCCCACGCCTTGGCCGCGCCCGGCCTTGCGCACGGCCATGCGGCCGATGTGCCCGTCCGGCAGCAAGCGGCCGGTCGCCAGCGGCTGGCCAGCATCGTCATAGGCCACGGCGTGTACGCAATGCGGGTCCATCTCATCGAGCTCGATCTCGGCGGGCACCTTCTGTTCATCGACAAAGACCTCGAAGCGAATCGGCTGGGCCTGCGCACGCAGCTGCTCCCAGCTGCCGGTGGTGATTTTCATGGTGGATTTCCTGCAAAAAAAGAACAGCGTGCTCCGCTCACTCCTGATCCAGCTTGCGCGAGATATCCAGGCGGCGAATCAGCTTGAAGGTGCCCATGGCCTTGGCCACCAGGCGATCGCCGTTGAACAGTTCGGCCTGGCAGAAGCACATGGTGGTGGAGCGGTGATAAGTGTGGCCGCGCGCGATGATGGTGTCCCCTGCGTGCCCGGCCGGCTGCAGGAAACTGGTGCTCATCTCGACGGTCGCGGAGGATTTGGCATCGGGAGCGCCGGCGCGGGCCGACAGGCCCATGGCAACGTCCAGCAAGGTCATGCTGATGCCACCCTGGGCCACATGCCAGCTGTTCATGAACTCGGGCTTGAGCTTCAGTGCCATGACGGCGCGGTCATTGCCGTATTCCAGCACCACCACGCCCAGTGCTTCCAGATACGGATTCCCCTGCGGGAAGATGTCAGTAATGGACAGACTCATGCCGGCCTCAGAACGCATGATTCACGTAGTGATGCACCTGGCGCAGCAGCGTGGTGGCCGGATCGGCGCTTTCTGCATGATCCTTCAGTGTCAACATGGCGATGGGCTTGATCACGGTCGCGCTTCCTGGTCAGAAAATGAACAATCCGTAATGATAAGCCAAAGCCTCCGCGACAGTGGCCGCGGTGTCAGGCGCGCTGGGCGATCTTCATGAAGGAACCGACCAGGCGCCCTTCGCGGCGCTCGGCCAGGCAATAGACGTAGGTATGCGTGGACACCGGATCCCCCGCGATGCGCACCATCCGGAAACGTTCATCTGGAATGAACTCTGCCTCGGACACGGCCCCCAAGCCCAGGCCCCGCGCCACCGCCTCGCGCAACGCTTCACGACTGCCGATTTCCATGACCACCTGCGGCTGCGCATCGGCCTGCTGCAAGGCCTGCTCCAGCGCCAGCCGCGTGGTAGAACCTTGCTCCCGCATGATCAGCGGCTGCTGGTCCAGTTCGGCCAACGACACCGCCTCGCGCTGGTAGAACGGATGGCTGCGATGGGCGAACAGCACCACCGCGTGATCAGCATAAGGAACAGAATGAAAGCGCGCATCATCATTGAAGCTGGCCAGCACCGCCACATCGGTCACGTAATTGGCCAGGTCGGCCAGCGACTGCGCCGAATTGCCCAGCTTGATCGACAGTTCAACCTTGGGATAGCGGGCGCGATAGGCATCGACCATCTCGATCACGTGGAAAGGACCGACTGCACCGATGCGCAGATGGCCTACGTGCAGCGCGCCCGAATTGACCAGCAGGTTCAACGCATCGAGTTCCAGTTCTGCGATGTTCTGGGCGATCGGCAACAGTCGCTGGGCGGTTTCGGACAGATCCACGCGCCGGCCCCGGCGGAAAAACAGCTCCACGTTGTGCTCGCGCTCCAGCGATTGCACCTGGGTCGTCAGCGTGGGCTGGCTCACGCCCAGCGCCCGGGCCGCCGCCGAAAAGCCGCGATGGCGCGCCACGGCCAGGAAAGCGCGTAGTTGGGAGGGTGTCATCTATAGATCCTATCAATAGTATCAACCAATTTCATGGATTATATCGATAACAAGCCCGTCACAAACAGGGGTTAAGCTCTTCTCCATCCCGGCGGCCACCTTCACAGGCCTGCCTTGCCTGCTTGTCCGCCATCGTCACTGCATTTCCAAGGAGAATCCATGATCCCCGCCTCCGGCCCCGGCCGCACCCTGCAAGCCGTCATCTTCGACTGGGCGGGCACACTGGTCGATTTCGGTTCGCTGGCGCCGACGCAGATCTTCGTGGATGCCTTCCAGAGCTTCGGCATCGCGCTGACGCTGCAACAGGCGCGGGGGCCCATGGGATTATCCAAGTGGCAACACATCCGTCTGCTGCTGGAGGAGCCTTCGCTGGCGGCGCAATGGCAACAACGCACTGGCCATGCCCCTACGGAGGCGGATATCGATGCCATCTATGCCCGCTTCATGCCGATGCAGATCGCCAAGGTCGGCCAGTATTCGCAGCCCATCGCGGGCGCGGCGCAGGTGCTGGCCTGGCTGCGCGGCCAGGGTCTCAAAATCGGTTCCTGCTCCGGCTATCCGCGCCAGGTGCTGAATGTGCTGCTGCCGATGGCGGCCGAGGAAGGCCTGCGCCCCGACCACGTGGTGGCCGGCGACGAACTGGAGGCCGGTGGCCGTCCGGGCCCCTACATGGCGCTGGCCAACGTACTGGCGCTGCAGATCGATGACGTGGCCTGTTGCATCAAGGTCGACGATACGGTGCCGGGAATTGAGGAAGGTATTCGCGCCGGCATGTGGAGCGTTGGCCTCTCCCTTTCGGGCAATGAAGTGGGGCTTACGCGTGCCGAACTGGACGCCTCGCCGACCGAGGAAATCGAGCGCCTCAAGACACACGCCGAAACACGCCTGCTCGCCGCCGGCGCGCACTACGTGATCGATTCGGTGGCCGACCTGCCGCAGATCGTGGCCCACGTCCGGGCACGTCTGGCAAGGGGTGAACGCCCCTGAAAACAGGCGAGATCGGCTGCCGCGCCCCCCTTTTGCGGTCGTTGACAAGCCCGTCGCCGGGCTCATAGAATTGCCCGGCAGATAATTCACACAAGAGACCATCTGCAAGATGGTCTCTTCACGCGCGCAGTGCGCAGGCCTCTTGCAGTCAACTTCAGGAGAGCCCTGTGCACACCGCAGTCCCCTTGCGCGACATCGACGATGTCGCCGCCTTGATTGACTCCCGCCCCTACCGCTCCGGCCACGCCACCGGCAGCAGTGCGCCCGTTCCTGTCGACAGAAGCCGCCATGAAAAGCCGTGACGGGATCCTCGCCATCGACGCCGGCAGCTCCAGCACCCGCGCGGCGATCGTGACGGCCGATGGCCTGGTCTCCTGCCTGCAACGACGCCCCTTGCGCACGCACTCCGCGCGCAGCGGCGTGGTGGAACAGGATGCGGCCCTGATCTGGCAGCAGACCCTCACCGCGTGCCGCGCCAGCCTGCAGCAGGCGCGCCAGAAGGGGCTGCGGGTGCGCGCCATCGGCCTGTGCAACCAGCGCGCCAGCGCCGTGGTGTGGGATACCGTGAGCGGAGAACCGCTGGCACCGGCACTGTCCTGGCAGGACAGCCGGCACGCGGCCGAACTGGCGGCACTGGCACCGCACTGGGATCAGCGGCTGCGACCGCGTCTGGGGCGACCGGTCGGCAGCCGCTCGCCCTACCTCTGGGCGGCCCATCTGCTGCGCCATCAGCCGCGCGTGGCGCGTGCCTGGGCGCAAGGACGGCTGGGCTTTGGCGGCATTGACACCTGGCTGCTGTGGCAACTGAGCGGCCGCCGCCTGCTGGCTACCAGCGCGACCAATGCCACGGCCTGCAATGCCTATGTGCTGGACGCGCATGCGTATGCGCTGGACTGGCTGGAGGCGCTCGGCTTCCCCGCCACGCTGCTGCCAGCGCTGTGCCAGGATGCCGACGACTACGGCCGCAGCGACGCTGCCCTACTCGGTACCGCCCTGCCGATTCGCGCCTGCGCCGGAGATCAACTGGCCGCTGCCATCGGGCAGGGTTGCCTGGAACCCGGCCAAGCGCTGTGTCAGCACGGCACCGGCAGCTTCATCGACGTGCTGGTCGGCCCGCGCGTTGCACTCGCCCCCGCCGACAGCACCGCCGAGGGCAGCGTAGTAGTCACCGCCAGGCGTCAGAACGGCGTCTCCCACTTCGCCCTCGAAAGCTACACCGCCACCACCGGTGCCGCCCTCACCTGGGCCTGCCAGCGCCTGCGCTGGTTTCCGGATGCGCGCCAGCTGCTGGCCCTGGCGGCCAGCGTGAGTTCGGCCGGCGGCGTCAGCTTCCTGCCGGCGCTGGCCGGGATGCAGTCACCGCAACGCCAACCCGCAGCGCGAGCAGCCCTGCAGGGGATGTCGCTGGCCACGGGCCGCGCCGAAGTGGCACATGCGCTGGTGGAGGGAATCGCGCAATCGGTGACCGCGTGCGTCAGTGCCAGCGCCGACACGGCCGGACTACCGGTCTCGCGGATCATGAACGGCGGCACGCTGGCCAGCAGCGACCTGCTGCTGCAGTTGCAAGCCGACCTGTCGGGCGTAACCACCTGCCGCACCCACCAGAGTGCGCACGCCAGCCTGCGCGGCATCGCTTTCCTGGCCGGCAGCCATGGCCTGCTGTGGGATGACTTGCACCAGGCCTGCGCCCGGACCCGGTTGCAGGCCGTCTTCAAGCCACGCATCGACTACGCCGAGCGTGCCTGCCGCCGTGCCCGGTGGCAGGCACGGCTGTGTGCCGAACTGGACCATGTGCGCCAGGAAACCGCACCTTAGCCGCGCGTCTTCCATTCGCCTTTCTTTCTTGCTTCTCATTTTTTACTCTGGAACCTTGCATGCGCTCTCCCTCTCCCCCTCGTTCCCCGGCACGCGCCGCCGCCGCGCCGGCCTCTCAGCCCGCCTCCTCTGAGGACCGCTCCCTGCAAGCCAGGCTCAGGCGGCATCCGGTCATGGCAGCGCTCTATGGAACCCAGCACCTCCCTGCCTTTCTCGCCAGCGCCGCTGAAGTCGGCATCGTTGCCAACGTGGAGTTGCGTGAGTTGCAGGCGCTCAGCACCCGTGTCCGGGATGCGGGCAAGTTCCTGATGCTCAATGTGGATACCTGTGAAGGACTGGCGCAGGACAAGGCCGCCATCGATTATCTGGTCGCCCTGGGCGTACCGTCGCTGGTGTCAACGCGGGTGGCCACGCTGCTGCGGGCCAGCCGGGCCGGCATGATCACCATGCAGAAGGTTTTCGTGACCGATCGCACCACCTGGCCGCGCAGCCTGAAGGCGCTCGAACAGAGCGAACCCAACCTGGTGCAACTGATGCCGGCACCGATGCTCACGCAACTCAAGCCGGCGGACCGCGCCGTGCTTCCGCCCATCGTCGCGTCGGGCTTCGTCTGCAATGCAGACGATGCGCGTGCGGCATTGGCGGGGGGCGCGGTGGCCTTGTCCACCAGCGAGCAGGCCATGTGGAACCTGCCCGCCGGGACTTTCGGCAAGCCATGAGACCATCCAACCGGGGCAACGTGAACCCCGGCCTTGAGCATTTCAACTGCGCTTGGAGCGCGTGCGCGCCGGTGTGCCGCTCCGGGTGGTCTTGGCGGTCCCCGTGGCTTTGGCGACAGGCGCAGACTTCGTTGTCTTGGCAGAGGTCTTGGCCTTGGCGCTGGCAGGCTTGGCCGAAGGCGCGCTGTTGTCCGGCTTTGGCGGCGCACTCGCCTTGGCCGGCTTGGCCACGGGCGCAGGCGCGCGTGCCGCCCGCTTGCGCGGTGCGGCCGCCGGTCGCGCCGGTTCCTCGTCGGACGACGGCAAGGTCAGCGCATCACCGTCTTCACCAATGGCCTTGGTCAGCTTGCGGGCCAGCGCGATCACGCGATCAGGATCGACCTCCAGCGTTCCGACCAGCAGTTCAATGATTTCCGAGCGCGGATTGGCCAGCGTCGGTTCGATCATCATCACCGCCGCTGCCAGCGCCAGCGCGCGCTCGCGCGAGGCCGCATCGGGCAGCATCTGCCCGAGTGCATTGAGTGCCTCCACCGGGGCCACCGCCGTAATACGCGCTTGCTCCTTCAACAGTTGCACCCAGTTGGTCTGGGGCGACACGCTGGCATGCATGTTCGGCAGTTGCGCCAGCAGCCTGGCCAGACGCAGGCTGCGCCGCTCGAACGCACCGATGGAGACCATGCCGGCGATGACGATCCGGCAAACCGCTTCGGCAAAACCGCCGTCGGCTATCTGGCCAATGACCGTATCACGGTAGCTTCCCAGCTCCTGCTGCGCCCAGCGCTGGGCCAGATCGGCATCCGGCTCGCGCGGCGGCAGCCAGGCACCCAGTCCGGTCGGACCGAACAGCTGGCGCGTCATCCGTACCGTGCGGGCATCGCGCTGGTCGCGCCAGGCATTGAGCTCGTCGGTGATCTTCTGCGCCATGCGGCGTTCGTATTGCTTCAGCGGATGGTCGGGGTCGAGTTGTACCCGGTGCGTGCGCGCGGCAGCAGCTTGCTGGCGAATGAAGGCGGCGGCCGGATGCTTGTCCGAGAACAGTTGCCGCTGCATGCGCAAGGGATTCATTCGCATCAGCGTATTGGCGCTGTCGCGGGTCGCCGTCATGCGCACCCAGGGCCGGACCCAGGTCTTGTACCACTGCGCATTGAGCTGCGACCACTGGCTGATGGTCGAGAACAGCGACTCTTCCTCGCGGCCCTCGGGATTGAGCTTGCGCAGGTCTTCCATGGTGCGGTGCTCGTAGTGCACCGTGTAATCGCCAGGCTCCAGCGCATCCCAGCGCTGGGCAGTGCGGCCATCCTTGCGTTCCAGCTTCATTTCGTAGAGACCTGGCGGCAGGCTCTCGATCACGTCCAGCGAGCTGACCAGCTGGTCATGCTCCTTCAGGGCCACCGAGCCACCCACGAAGATGCCCAGATGGCCCACGCTCTCGTGCAGCACATAGATGATGGTGCGGCCGGCGGCGGCGATGGCGCGCTCGTCGCCCCAGACATCGATGATCCAGTTCAACGCCTGCGGCGGCGGCGTGATGTTGTCCCCCCAGGAGGCGAAGACCACGATGGGCGCAGTGATGTCGCGCAGATTGACTGCCCTGCCCTTGACCTCCAGCTCTCCGCGCGCCAGCTTGTTGCCCACGAACAGATTCTCGGTGATGGCCTCGATCTCGGCCCCGGTCATGCGGAAGAAACCGCCCCACCAGCGTTCGAATTCCAGGAAACGCGCTGCCTCCTGGTCGACTCCGGCCCAGAGGTTGTAATACTTGCTCCAGAAGGTATTG
Source organism: Herbaspirillum sp. Her4 (assembly GCF_057961335.1). NCBI lineage: Bacteria > Pseudomonadati > Pseudomonadota > Betaproteobacteria > Burkholderiales > Oxalobacteraceae > Herbaspirillum > Herbaspirillum sp. Her4. The sequence goes on from NZ_CM176330.1 coordinate 4,248,188, forward strand.
GCCGGATTGAGCTTCTCGAAGTTCTCGACCAAGTAGGCGCCATCGAAGCGGTCAGCCCCGAGATCGGCGGCCAGCGAGGCCAGCCAGGTCCCGCCGAGGTTGGCACCGCTGTAACGCATGGGATTGAGCGTGGAGCTGCCGGCCCAGTAGGAGGCCGGGGCACCGACCATCATCAGCGGCCCGAACAGCTCGGGCCGCACGGCATCAAGCGTCATCATGGCCCAGCCGGCCTGGCAATTGCCGATCACTACCGGCTTGGCCGGGCATTGCGGATGGCGGCGTATCACTTCTTCGAGGAAGCGCGCCTCCGCATCCATCACGGTGACCAGCGTCTGGCCCTCCTCGGGCTCGGGCCGGAAAGTGACGAAATACACGGTATGCCCGGCCTTCATCGCCATGCCCACTTCCGAATCGAACTTGAAGCCGCCAATACCGGGGCCGTGTCCGGCGCGCGGATCGACCACCACCACCGGTCGTGCCTGCGGATCGACCGGCAGGCCCGGCGGCGGTTGCAGGCGCAGCAAGGCGTAATTGCAGGGCTGCGGCAGGTCGTGACCGTCCAGCACCAGTTCGTGATCGAATTTCAGGAGCGGCGGCGTGCCCTGCTCCAGATGCTCCAGGTAGTCATTGCCACGGTCGAGCAAGGTATCGAGGAAAAGGAAACTGCGCTGTACGCAATCCTGCACATAATTCGGTACATCTCCCCACGCCCCGGCGGGCGTGACGGGCTGCTCGGGAGGATGCGGGTCGGACGTCTTGCGGCTTGCCATGGGTGCACTCCGGTCAAGTGAGACTTCCATCATACTGACCTGGATCGTCAGCAAATCGTCCGAACTCTGCGACAATGGAACCGCAATTCCCGGAATTGCCTGCAAAAACCACACAAACCATTGCATGGAGGAACTGTCATGGAGCTCAAGAGCCTGGTAGACCAGCCCGGCAAGCTGCCGACCATCCCCAAGGTCGTGCAGCAGCTGATGACCAGCTTCAACAGCGAGGAAGTCTCGGCCCAGGATATCGCCCACCAGATTGCGGCCGACCCGACGCTCACCGCCAAACTGCTGCGACTGGCAAACTCGGCGTTCTTTCACGCTTCGCGCACCATCGGCACGGTCGACGATGCGCTGCGCATGCTGGGTTTCATCATGGTGCGCAATCTGGTGCTGGGCAACGGCATGGTGGCGGCTTTCAAGAGCACGCGCGGCATGGAGCTGCCGCAGTTCTGGCGACATACCCTCTACACCGCGGTGGCAGCGCGCTGGCTGTCCATGCACGCCGGCATCCACGGCGAAGACAATGGCGATGCTGTCTTCACCGTCGGCATGATGCATGGCATCGGCCAGTTGCAACTGCATGCGGTGGCCGCCGCGACAGTCGCCTCGCTGGACAAGCAATGCAACGTGCTCGACGCCGACCGCGCCGAACGGGAAAAGCAGACCTGGGGCTTTCACTACGCCGATGTCTCGGCCGAACTGGCGGCGATCTGGAATTTCCCTGAAGCGCTGGTCACGGCACTGCGCTCGGTGCCTGATCCGCTGGCGGCGGGCCGGCTCGACCGCGCCGCTGCCTGGGTACACCTGGGCGCGTGGGCCGCGCGCGTGACTGTGCTGTCACTGGATGACGAAGCCGCACTGGCCACCTATCCGGTGGCCGTGGGCAAGAAGCTGGGCGTGGATCCGGCCTGGATGCCGGTGCTGGTGAAACACGATCCCGACAAGGCCGAGCGCGCCATGCCCTCGCTCACCGAACTGACGGCGGGGCTGGACGCGATGCTGGAGTAACTGGAGCAATCCGGCCTGCCTCAGGTCGCGCAGATGCTGCAGCTGTGTCCCTTGCAGTTGTGCAGCACGCTGCTGCGGCCTGCCCCTGCATGGGTGCCCGGCCCGGTCGCCCCCTGCCCGGCCAGTTGCTCGGCACCGTTGCGCGGCTGCCAGCGATGCTTGACCTGCAAGCCGACATGACCGCCCGTGGGCATGGGTGAGGCGGCCGTCTCCTCTTTGCAATAGGGACAGCAAGTCTGGCCGTGCAATCCCTGCAAGGGGATCAGGCGTTCGAAGATGCCTTCGCAATGGCTGCAACGAATGTCATACAAGGGCATGGGGACTCCTTCACCAATCCGTTATCACGAAAAAACCCGGTCAGGCCTGCGCCCGGCCGGGAACACACACGTCACTGCGTTGATCGCTATCCCTTGCGGCCCCAATAGGATTTGTCGTTGAGCATGCCCTTGGGCGTGATGTCCTGATCGAAGATGGAGGTCGGCAAGGCCACCGTGCAGGCGCAATTGGGAATGTCGACGATGCCGCCGATGCGCCCTTCCACCGGCGCGGCGGTCAGCAGCATGTAGGCCTGGCTGCCGGTGTAGCCGAAGTGGGTCAGGTAGTCGATGGCCTTCAGGCAGGCTTGACGATAGGCCACGGTGGCGTCGAGATAGTAGTTCACGCCGTTTTCCACGCTGATGCCTTCGAAGGTCAGCCACTGCTCGTAATGCGGCTTGACGATGCTGGGCATGAAGATGGGCGAGGTGATGTTGTACTTGGCCATGCCGCCCTTGATGAGATCGAAGCCGACGTGGCTCACGCCATCCATCTCGATGGCGCCGCAGAAACCGATCTCGCCGTCACCCTGCGAGAAGTGCAAATCCCCCATCGAGAAGCCTGCGCCCTTCACGTACACCGGGAAGAAGATGCGGGTGCCCGCCGACAGGTCTTTGATGTCGGTGTTGCCGCCATGCTCGCGCGGCGGCACGGTGCGGGCGGCGACCTTGGCCATCTCGTCGAACTTGGCACCGGTCAGGCCGCGCAGCACGGCGGTGCTGGGGTTGGGCGGCTGCGCCAGGCCCTTGGCGGCCAGTGGCGCTTCGCGGCGGTTCCATTCGGCCAACAGGTCATGCGAAGGCAGGCAACCCATCAGACCAGGGTGAGTCAGGCCTGCGATGCGCACGCCCGGAATATGGCGCGAGGTGGCATACAAGCCTTTCAGGTCCCAGATGGCCTTGTCGGCTTCCGGGAAATAGTCGGCCAGGAAGCCACCGCCGTTTTCCTTGGCAAACACGCCCGAGAAACCGACCGGTGTGACCGGCTTGATGTCCAGCAGGTCGATCACCAGCAGGTCACCCGGCTCTGCGCCCTCGACATGGAAGGGACCGGTCAGCGGATGGGCGCGGGTGAGGTCGACGTTCTTGACGTCGGAGACATCGTCGGTGTCATGGATCTGCGCGTCGAGGAAGTCCAGCGACTCGATCAGGATGGATTCACCCGGCTTGACCGAGGCCAGGAACGGCAGGTCCGGGTGCCAGCGGTTGTGACCCAGTTCAGCCTGCTCTGCCAGCGGGACGCCGGGCTTGATCTTGAAGTGTTGCATGCGATCTCCTTGGTGGTGGATGTGTGATGAGGCCTTGCGCCTTCGGCCTCAGGCTGCCGGCTCGGTGGGAATCCCCGGCATCGGGCATTCGGGCGTACCGGCACTGTTGCGCGTCAATGCCTCGACCTGGGCGCGCGCAGCCTGCGGGTCGTTGACCCAGGTGCGATAAAAGTCGAAAGGACACTCGGCCACGCCCGCCGGCGATTCGCCCGAATTGATCTTGCCGGTGTAGCCGCGATGCAGGAGCTTGTAGAGGTGGTTTTGCGACTGCCAGTTGCGGCGTGCATCGCGGATGGCCGAGACCGACAGTTCGGCATACTGGATGCCCATCTCCTCGGTCCCGCACTCGCCCAGCGTGCGGCCATCGAAACCGACGATGGCCGAATGGCCGAAGTAGGAATAGACGCCATCGAACCCTGATGCATTGGCCACGGCCACATAGAGGTTGTTCATCCAGGCCATGGCCTTGGAGACCATGATCTGCTGTTCCTTGGCCGGATACATGTAGCCCTGGCAGCGCACCACCAGTTCCGCACCCTTCATGGCGCAGTCGCGCCAGATCTCGGGATAGTTGCCGTCATCACAGATGATGAGGCTGATCTTCAAGCCTTTGGGGCCGTCACAGACGTAGGTGGTATCGCCCGGATACCAGCCCTCGATGGGCGTCCACGGCATGATCTTGCGATACTTCTGCACGATCTCGCCCTGGTCGTTGATGAGGATGAGCGTGTTGTAGGGCACCTTGCGCGGATGCTCCTCATGGCGCTCGCCGGTGAGCGAAAAGACGCCCCACACGCCGGCGATGCGGCAGGCTTCCGAAAAGATGGCGGTCTCGTCGCCGGGGATGGTGGCGGCGGTCTCGAACATTTCTTCACGGTCATACATGATGCCGTGGGTGGAATACTCCGGGAACACCACCAGGTCCAGCCCCGGCAATCCCTGCTTCATGCCGACCAGCATGGCGGCGATCTTCCTGGCGTTCTCCAGTACCTCGCCGCGCGTGTGCAGGCGCGGCATCTTGTAGTTCACCACGGCCACGCCGACGGCGTCCCGGCTGGCTGAAATATCTCCGTGTCGCATGGGCTTGCTCCTCTGAAAAGACGGTCGGATCAGACCGACAGATACTTGCTGATGGTGGGCGCATCGACGTTCTCGCGCGTGTCCTCGTAGACGAAGCGGCCCTTGTCGATGACCAGGAAACGGTCCGCAATCTCCAGCGTGAAGCTCAGCACCTGCTCCGAGACCACGATGGTGAGCGCACGGATCTTGCGGATTTCCTTGAGGCTTTTGGCGATGTCCTTGATGATGGAAGGCTGTATCCCTTCGGTCGGTTCATCCAGCAGCAGCACGCGCGGGTTGGTCGCCAGTGCGCGCGCAATGGCCAGTTGCTGCTGCTGCCCGCCGGACAGATTGCCGCCCTTGCGGGTGCGCATGTCATACAGCACCGGGAACAGCGAATACAGTTCATCGGGCACCTTGCCCTTGGCCGATGCGGGCAAGCCGGTCTGGATGTTTTCCAGCACCGTCATGTGCGAAAAGATCATTCGTCCCTGCGGCACGTAGGCCACGCCGCGCTCGACGCGCTGGTGGCTTTCCAGGCCACCAAGTTCGACGCCATCGATGCTGATGCTGCCGCCGCGCAGCGGCAGGATGCCCATCAGGGTCTTGAACAGCGTGGTCTTGCCCATGCCGTTGCGGCCCATGACGGCGACGATTTCTTCCTTGGCCACCGACAAGTCGACATCGTGGATGACCTTGCTCTGGCCGTAGCCGGAGGCGAGTTGCGAGACTTTGAACATGGCAGGCTCCGAGGGTGAGGAAATTTCAGTGACCGAGATAGACATCGATCACCTTGGGATCGGACTGCACCTTCTCCATGCTGCCTTCGGCCAGGATTTTTCCCTGGTGCAGCACGGTGACCTTGTGGGCGATGCTCTTGACGAAATCCATGTCGTGCTCGATCACTACCACCGAGCGGCCCTGGCTGATGCGGCCCAGCAGCTCGGCGGTCTTTTCGCGTTCGGACACGCTCATGCCGGCCACCGGCTCATCCAGCATCAAGAGCTCCGGCTCCTGCATCAGCAGCATGCCGATCTCCAGCCACTGCTTCTGGCCGTGCGAGAGCAGGTCGGCCTGCGTATGCAGTTGTTCGTCCAGGAAGATCTCGGCGGCCACCGCTTCCACCCGCGCCACCACATCCGGCGAACGCTTGAAGGTCAGTGCACCGAACACCTTGCGGCCACGCGGGAAGGACATCTCCAGGTTCTCGAAGACGGACAGGTTCTCGTAGATGGACGGGGTCTGGAACTTGCGTCCCACGCCTACCCGCACGATGGCGTGCTCGCTCATCTTCGTCAGTTCGTGATTGTTGAACTTGATGCTGCCGGAGGTGGCGCGGGTCTTGCCGCAGATCAAGTCCAGCACCGTGGTCTTGCCTGCGCCGTTGGGGCCGATCACCACGCGCACCTCATTGCGCTGCACGTAGAGATTGAGCTTGTCGACTGCCTTGAACCCGTCGAAAGACACGGTCAGGTCTTCGATGGCCAGGACCGGATGGGCGTCCGATTCGAAACCGATGACGTTCTCGCTCATTTGCTGGCCTCCAGGGTCGCGCCCGGCTCGATGCCATCGCGCTTGGGTTCAGGGGTAGCTGCTCGGGAAACCGGCTTGGCGGCTTCTGCAGCAACGGGTGCTACCGGCTTGGATTGACCGCGCAGCTTGTCCATCAGGCGCTTGCCCTGGGTCTGCCAGAGACCGGCCAGGCCATTGGGGAAATACATCACCACCGCGATGAAGAGACCGCCCATCAGGAACAGCCACAGTTCGGGGAAGGTTTCGGAGAAGTAGGTTTTGCCAAAGTTCACCAGCAGCGTTCCATACACCGCGCCCAGCAGCGACATGCGGCCACCCACTGCAGCAAAGATCACCATTTCGATGGAGGGCACGATACCGACGAAGGACGGCGACATGAAACCCACCTGCAGCGTGAACATGGCCCCGCCGATAGCCGAGAACATGGCCGCCGCACAGAAGACGAAGACCTTGAAGCTGGCCACGTCATAGCCGGAGAAGCGCACCCGTTCTTCCTTGTCACGCATGGCCACCAGCAGGCGGCCCAGCTTGGACCCGAGCACGTAACGGCCGAACAGGATGCAGCCGAACAGCAGTCCCGCATTGACGAAATACAGCACCAGCTTGGCATGGTCGGTGCGGATATCCCAGCCCATCAAAGTCTTGAGGTCGGTGATGCCATTGACGCCGCCGGTCAGCCCCTGCTGGCCGATGATGAGGATGGACAGGATGGCCGCAATGGCTTGCGTGACGATGGAGAAATACACATCCCCCACGCGGCGCTTGAACATCGCCAGCCCGATCAGCATGGCCAGCGCGGTCGGCACCACCAGCACGGCAAGAATCGTGAAGGCAAAACTATGGAAGGGCTCCCACATGGCCGGCAAGGCGGTGATCTGGTTCCAGTCCATGAAGTCGGGGATGCCCGGCGTGGACTGGATTTTGGTGCTGATGGGGTCAGAGGCTTCGAGCTTGAGGAACATGGCCATGCAATAGCCGCCCAGGCCGAAGAACACGCCCTGCCCCAGGCTGAGGATGCCGCCGTAGCCCCAGCACAGCACCAGGCCCACGGCCACGAAGGCGTAGGACAGGTATTTGCCCACCAGGTTGAGACGGAACATGTCCATCGTCAGCGGGAACACCACCAGCAGCAGTACCGCCATCACCAGCAGGCCAAGCGCACCGGAGCGCCCGCCCAGCAGTTTTTCACAGGCTGCATTCATCATCGGACCTCGCTCATGTAGTTGGATCGGGAGTGGCCATCTTTCAGATTCATTTGCGCACCTTCGCCGAGAACAGCCCTTGCGGACGCAACATCAGGATCAGGATCACCGCCGACAAGGTCAGCACCTTGGCCATGGAACCGGTCAGGAAGAATTCCGCCGTGGACTGCGTCTGTGCAATCGAGAAGGCCGAGGCGATGGTGCCGATGAGGCTTTGCGCGCCACCGAAGACCACCACCAGGAAGGTATCGACGATGTAGAGCGATCCGCTGGTCGGGCCGGTGGAGCCGATGGTCGTGAAAGCCGCACCGGCCACGCCGGCGACCCCGCAACCGAGTGCAAAGGTGGTGCGGTCGACCTTGCGGGTATTGATGCCCACGGCCCCGCTCATGACACGGTTCTGCATGGTTGCCCGCACCTGCAAGCCCCAGCGTGAACGGAACAGCAATACGAAGATGGCACCGGTGAGCAGCACCGTGAGGCCCATCATGAAGAGACCGTTCAAGGGGATGTCGATGGCATCGGTCGGCTTGAAGGAACCCATGAGCCAGTCCGGCAAGGTGGCGCTGACTTCCTTGGCGCCGAAGATGGAACGGAAGGTCTGCTGCATCGCCAGCGACAGGCCCCAGGTCGCCAGCAGGGTATCGAGCGGACGCTTGTAGAGGCGGCTGATGAGCAGCAGCTCGGTGAGATAACCCACGCCATAGGCCACGGCGAAGGACAGCACGATGGCCACGAAGAAATAGAACGGCTGCAAGGCCGGCGCATAGGTGGTGGTCAGGTGCGACAGCAGGTAGGTGATGTAGGCGCCGATGGTGAGGAATTCACCGTGGGCCATGTTGATCACGCCCATCTGCCCGAAGATGATGGCCAGGCCCAGCGCCATCAGCAGCAGCACGCAGAAAACCGAGAGGCCATTGAAGCCCTGCATGGCGAAGATGGCGCCGAATTCGGATAGAGAAACCATGATGACTCCCGACGGGGCAGAGTTGCCGATTGGAGAAATGGGCGGCAGCGCCCGCATGTCACTACAGACGCCGCCGCTTTGCTGCACGAAGGGCCGGTGCGGCACCGGCCGGACCGCCTTACTGGTAGCCCTTGGGGAAGGGATTCGGCTCGATCAGCTCGGACTCGTAGACCACCTTGAATTGGCCATCCTTCTGCGCCTCGCCGATGCGGGTCTTGCTCCACAGGTGATGGTTTTCGTGGACCTTGACGTAGCCTTCGGGCGCGGTCTTGAGTTCGATGCCGGGCGAAGCGGCCACCACCTTGTCGACATCGAAGCTGCCGGCCTTTTCCACGGCAGCCTTCCACAGCCAGGGGCCAAGATAGGCTGCTTGGGTGACGTCGCCGATGACCGAATTGGCACCGAACTTGGCCTTGAATTCGGCCACGAATTTCTTGTTGTTGGCGTTGTCGAGACTCTGGAAATACTTCATCGAGGCAAAGAAGCCTTCCACGTTCTCGCCGCCGATGCCCAGCATTTCATCCTCGGTCACCGAGATGGTCAGCAGGTTCTGGGTCTTGGCGGTGACGCCCGCGGCCTTCAACTGCTTGTAGAAAGCGACGTTGGAGCCACCGACCACGTCGGCAAAGATCACGTCGGGCTTTTTCAACTTGATCTTGTTGATGAGCGAACCGAATTGCGTGTTGCCCAGCGGGTAGTATTCCTCGCCCACCACCGAACCCTTGAGCACGTTCTCGATGTGCTTGCGGGCGATCTTGTTGGAAGTACGCGGCCAGATGTAGTCCGAGCCGACCAGGAAGAAGGTCTTGGCCTTCTTTTCCTTGGCCACCCAGTTCAGGCCTGCCAGCACCTGTTGCGTCGCCTCCTGCCCGGTATAGAACACGTTCTTGGATTGCTCCAGGCCTTCATAGAAGGTCGGGTAATACAGCAGGCCGTTGTCCTTCTCGAACACCGGCAGCACGGCCTTGCGGGAGGCCGACGTCCAGCAGCCGAAGACGGCGGCCACGCGGTCGTTTTCCAGCAGCTTCTTGGCCTTTTCGGCGAAGGTAGGCCAGTCGCTGGCACCGTCTTCCTGGATGATCTTGATCTTGCGGCCGAGGATGCCGCCCATGGCATTGATCTGGTCGATGGCCAGGCGCTCGGCCTGGATCGAACCGGTTTCGCTGATGGCCATGGTGCCGGTGGCCGAGTGCAGCTGGCCGACCGTGACTTCAGTATCGGTGATGGCCAGCTTGGTGGTGTTGACCTTGGCGGTCGGATACTGCTGGGCCGAGGCCATGCCCGGCAGGGCCGCTGCTGCCGCCCCGGCGGCCAGGCCCATGAGGATCTTGCGGCGTGGGAGCGAGGGAGGATTGGAAGACGAGGAATGCGACATGCGGTACTCCTTTCGGGCGTTGTTGTTGGACTCGGTCTGGGCCATCGTGGCGTCATGCAAGCGGTGAAACGAAGACCGGACAAGTCACTGCCCCGGCAGTGGCGCAGCTCGGAAGACCCCTTACATCACGCGGTTCCGGCGCTTCGTTCTGAGGCGCAGAATAGGTTCGCAGGTGCAGCGCAACAATACGTTGTTTGACGTAAGCCCCCTGCTGGTGCGACCTGCCGGCCTGCACAGCTTTTGATCATGGCTTGCCTGCTGTTGGTGCGCACTTTGCGTGCAGGGCGTCGGGTCGCGGCGACGGCGTCCATGCCGGCTGCCTTTTCTTGGTGAATTCTCATGTCATGCAGACAGGCATCTACGTCATTTGACGTATGCCCTCTTGCTCCGAATGGTTTGAAAATTGCTTGGACATAAACACGAGCCGGACAGTCAGCCTGCGCTGCAGCACACTGACAAGGCGCTGACGGACATGACCCACCGGAACCCCCGACCCCACCAAGAGCCAACGTGACCCATCCCGCCACTCAACGCATCGTCAAGGTCCGGCGCGACTACAACACCTGGGTCGCCAACGAGACGCTGGAAGACTACGCGCTGCGCTACACGCCGCTGTCCTTTCGCCGCTGGTCCGAATTCCGGCTGGCCAACACGGCGCTGGGTGCCACCTCCTTCCTGGCGCTGGAAGCCATCAGCGGTGCCATCACTCTGAGCTATGGCTTCACCAATGCCTTCTGGGCCATCGTCTGCGTGATGGTGCTGTTCTTCGCCACCGGCCTGCCCATCAGCTATTACGCGGCGCGCTACGGAGTGGACATGGACCTGCTCACGCGCGGCGCCGGCTTCGGCTACATCGGCTCGACCATCACCTCGCTGATCTACGCCAGCTTCACCTTCATCTTCTTCGCGCTGGAAGCGGCCATCATGGCGCAGGCCATCGAGATCTATTTCGGCCTGCCGCTGGTGTATGGCTATGTGCTCTGTTCGCTCATCATCATCCCCATGGTGGCCTACGGCATCACCCTCATCAATCGCCTGCAGATGTGGACCCAGCCACTGTGGCTGGTGCTGCTGGTACTGCCCTATGCCTGCGTGCTGTACAAGGAACCGGAGGCGCTCTCCAATCTGATGAGCTTTGCCGGCCGCGCCGAAGAAGGCAGCTCCTTCAACCTCACGCTCTTCGGCGCGGCCGCCACGGTGGCCTTCTCGTTGATTGCGCAAGTAGGCGAACAGGTGGACTTCCTGCGCTTCCTGCCGCAGAAGACTGCCGCCAATCGCGGCCGCTGGTGGAGCGCCCTGCTGCTGGCCGGACCCGGCTGGATCCTGCTGGGCGGGGCCAAGATGCTGGGCGGCACGCTGCTGGCATTCCTCGCCATCCAGCATGAAGTGCCGATGGCACGTGCCGTGGAACCGACCCAGATGTACCTGATCGGCTATCAGTACGTGTTCGGCAATCCGGCCTTTGCGCTGGGGGCGGTGGTGCTGTTCGTGGTGGTGTCGCAGATCAAGATCAATGTCACCAATGCCTATGCCGGCTCGCTGGCCTGGTCCAACTTCTTTGCGCGCCTCACGCACAGCCATCCGGGGCGCGTGGTGTGGCTGGTCTTCAACGTGCTGATCGCGGTGCTGCTCATGGAGCTGGGGGTGTTCAATGCGCTGGAACACGTGCTGGCGCTCTACAGCCTGGTGGCCATCTCCTGGATCGGGGCCGTGGTGGCCGATCTGGTCATCAACAAGCCGCTGCGCCTGAGCCCGGCGCACATTGAATTCAAGCGCGCTCACCTGTATGACGTGAATCCCGTTGGTGTCGGTTCAATGGTGATTGCCACCCTGCTCTCCACACTGGCCATGTCGGGCGTGATGGGCAAGACCATTGCCGCGATGGCACCCTTCATCGCATTGGGGACGGCGCTGGTGACGGCGCCGCTGATCGCGCTGGCCACCGGCAGCCGCTACTACATCGCGCGGCGCGATACGCTGTGCGAGCAGAACTATCGGCCCGTCACACCCGGACAGGCGCACTCGGTACTGGATTGCGTGATCTGTGGCAATGCGTTCGAGACGCCGGACATGGCGCATTGTCCAGCCTACCAGGGGGCCATCTGTTCGCTGTGCTGTTCACTCGATGCACGCTGCAAGGACCGCTGCAAGACGCCCCGCGCACGCCTGCCCAACCAGATTCTTCATACGCTGCGCCAGCTGATCCCGGCGCGCTTCGCACTCAAGCTCAATACGCGTATCGGGCATTACCTGAGTGTCTTCGGGCTGCTGGCAGGCGGGCTGGCCATCGTGTTGTGGATGCTGTATTTCCAGCAGATGGCCGATCTCTCCGGGCTGAGCTTGTCTGCACCGGATTCGTTGCGGGGCGTCTTCATCAAGCTGTTCTGCCTGCTGCTGGTAGTGGTTGGCGTCGGTGCCTGGTGGCTGGTGCTCACCAATGAAAGCCGCGCCGTGGCCCAGGAAGAATCGGAGCGCCAGACCAACCTGCTGCTGCAGGAAATCGAAGCCCACAAGCAGACCGATGCCGAACTGCAGCGCGCCAAGGAAGCCGCCGAATCGGCCAACCTGGCCAAGAGCCGCTTCGTGGCCGGCATGAGCCACGAACTGCGCACGCCCTTGAACAGCATCCTCGGCTATGCACAGATCCTGCACGTGGACGCCACCATCCCGCCGGCCCGCAAGGAAGCCATCGCCATCATCCGCCGCAGTGGAGAACATTTGCTGAGTCTCATCGATGGCCTGCTCGACATCGCCAAGATCGAAGCCGGCAAGATGCGGCTGGCCTCGGACGAGCTGGCGCTGGAAGCCTTCCTGGAACAGATCGTCGGCATGTTCGCGCCACAGGCCGAACAGAAGGGCCTGCACTTCCGCTTCGAGAAATCCGGACGCCTGCCGCAGATCGTGCACGCGGACCAGAAGCGGCTGCGCCAGATCCTCATCAACCTGCTGGGCAACGCGGTGAAGTTCACCGATCACGGCGGCGTCACGCTCAAACTGCGCTACGCCCGCGAGATCGCGTATTTCGATGTGATCGACAGCGGCATCGGCATTGCCGACGATGACCTGGAACGCATCTTCCTGCCCTTCGAGCGCAGCAGCGCCGCCAATCTGCGCGAGGACATCGGCACCGGCCTGGGCTTGGCCATCAGCCGCATGCTGGTGCACATCATGGGCGGCGAACTGAGCGTGCAGAGCAGGGTCGGCCACGGCAGCAGTTTCCATCTCAAGATCTACCTGCCTGAAATACACGTCCCGCGCCCGCGCATCAAGCTGGAAGACCAGATGTCGGGCTACGCCGGTCCTTCTCGCCACATCCTGGTGGTGGACGACCAGGCCTCGCAACGTCGCCTGCTCAGGGACATGCTCATGCCGCTGGGATTCGTGGTGAGCGAAGCCGACAGCGGACTGGCCTGCATGGAGCGTCTGGGACGCGAAGTCCCGGACCTGATCCTGCTGGATATCGCCATGCCGCAGATGGATGGCTGGACGGTGGCCCGCGCCATCCGCGCACGCGGGCTCACGCAGCTGCCCATCCTGCTGGTCTCGGCCAATGCCTTCGAGAACCTGCATGAGCGCAACGAGCCGCCGCTGGTCAATGACTTCGTGGTCAAGCCGGTCTCGTATCACGAATTGCTGGGCAAGATCCGCCAGCATCTGCAACTGGACTGGGTGGCGAGCATCCTTCCTGCTGTGCCGGCAGAAGTGCCACCGCCATCTGCGGCGCCACAGGCCCTGATGCTGGTGCCACCGCAAGACAAGCTGGCCACCCTGCTGGAACTGGGCAGCATCGGCTACGCCAAGGAAATCCTGCGCCAGCTCGACGCCATGGAGCGCCAGCAGCCGGCCTACCTGCCCTTCACCACCGAGCTGCGGCAGCTGGTCAAGCAATTCCGACTGAACGAATACGTCACCCGCATCAAGGAGCTGATCCGACATGATCTCAACGACGTTCGATAGACACGTGGTACTGATCGTCGATGACATGCCCGACAACCTGGCCATGTTGTCCGACGCGCTCGATGAGAGCGGCCACATCGTGCTGGTCGCCACCGACGGCCTGGCGGCGCTGGAGCGGCTGGATCACATCACGCCCGACCTGATCCTGCTGGATGCGATGATGCCCGGCATCGATGGCTTCGAGACCTGTCGCCGCATCAAGCAGGTCAAGCGCGTGGCGCATGTCCCGGTGGTGTTCATGACGGGCCTGTCGGAGACCGAGCACGTGGTGCGCGGCTTCGAGGTCGGCGGCATCGACTACGTGACCAAGCCGATCCGTCCGCAGGAGGTAGTGGCGCGCATTGGTGCGCATATCCGTACTGCGCGCATGATGACGCAGACGCGCGGCATGCTGGAACATGCGGCAAATGCAGTGATCGTTCTGGGCGGCAATGGCTTGCCAATGTGGCAGACCAGCAAGGCCTCACAGTGGCTGGAAAAATACTATGGTCCGGCGGCACCGGCCAGTCACAAGCTGCCCGGGCCCTTGCAGGTCTGGCTCAACGAGCAGCTGGTACGGCAGCGCCAGGGCGAGAGCCTGGATCACGTACCGCCGTTGATCGTGCGCCAGCAACAGGATGAACTGCACATCACCCTCTCCGGTCCGGGCCAGGGTCATGGCGTGAGCCTGGTGCTGGAGGAGAAGATCGCCGGCTCGGCGCATCGCGGCGAAGAGCTCATGGTCCTGCCGGCCACTCTGGAAGGCGCACGCCTGACGCCGCGCGAAAGCGACGTGCTGCTCTGGCTGGGCAAGGGCAAGACCAACCGCGACATCGCCGAGATCCTCGGCATGAGTCCGCGTACCGTCAACAAGCACCTGGAACATATCTTCGTGAAGCTGGGGGTGGAGACGAGATCGGCGGCGGCGGTGCTGGCCAGCAGTATCACGGCGGCCAGCGGCAGCCAGTTGCTGCAATGAACCCGGCCCAATAAAAGTGCGCACGCATGGCCGGTTTGGCCTATCCTTGCACAGGGCACTCACGCCCATCATTACCGAAGCAAAGGAGTCAACATGCCCAAGAAAGAGAAACTGGACCCGGAAACCGAAGCCCTGATCCAATGGTGTACCGAAGTCGAGCAATTCCTGGTCAAGGGCGGTGCCACGCTGGACCAGGCACAAGAGCACATCGAGGAACAGGTCGAATGGTTCACTGACCTCTACTACGATGGCCTCACCCCGGAAGAAGCCGCCAAGGAAGCCCTCGCCTGATTCTTATCCGCCACTCCCCCAACCGCATCCCGGCCCGCAAGGCCGGGATTTTCTTTGGCTGACACGCCGCACCGTGACACCGGGGCCGCCGGGGCAGGCCACCATTCACAGGACAAGGCAAGTGAAACGTCTGTGATCTGAGCTGAACCCGGCCAACGTAACGCAGTCAGAGGACGAGCCTGGTTCAGTGATGCCAGGCTTTGCAGGACACTCCACTATCGCCCCTTCACGCGCACACCATGCTGACAATTTTCTTGCAGACCACCCGAACCACACTGCGTACCGCCTTGCTTTGCCTGTGCGCGGGATGCACGCCGCTGGCGCTGGCCGAAGGCAGCGCCTTCGTTCATCCGGGCGGCCTGCACACCACCGCCGATTTCACCCGGATCAAGACCCGCCTGGCCGCCATGGACCAGCCCTGGACTGCAGGCTGGCAGCGCCTCACCGGCAACCGCCACGCCGGCCTCGACTGGCAGCCGGCGGCGGTCCCCGTGATCTATCGCGGCAAGGATGGAGCCGGACATGCAGAAAACTACAGCCGCCTCTTCAACGATGCGGCCGCAGCCTATGCCCTGGCCCTGCGCTGGAAAATCAGCGGCGACGATCGCTATGCCGCGCGCGCGACGCTCCTGCTTGACGCATGGGCCAGCACCTTGCAAGCCATCGAAGGCAGTTCGGACCGTTTTTTGGCATCGGGCATCTATGGCTACCAGCTGGCCAACGCGGGAGAACTCCTGCGCGACTATCCACATTGGCCGGGCGGCGGCTTCAACGCGTTCAAGGACATGATGCTGCGGGTCTTCTACCCGATGAATCACGACTTCCTCACCCGCCACAATGGAGCCCGCATCGATCACTACTGGGCCAACTGGGACCTCGCCAACATGAGTTCGATGATGGCGATCGGGATCCTGGCCGATCGCCACGATCTCTACCAGGAAGCCGTCCGCTACTTCAAGCAGGGAGCCGGCAATGGTGCCATCAACAATCTGGTCTGGACGCTCTATCCCGACGGTCTTGGCCAGATCCAGGAAAGCGGTCGCGACCAGGGACACAGCCTGCTGGACCTGGCCCTTGCCGGCGCGTTCTGCCAGATGGCCTGGAACCAGGGTGATGACCTGTTCGGCTACGAAAACAATCGGCTGCTGCGCGGTGCCGAATATGTGGCGCGCTACAACCTGGGCGATACCGTTCCCTTCACGCCTTATCACAACAGCGACGTGACGCAGGAGACCATCTCACCCGCAGGCCGTGGCGAACTGCGTCCGATCTGGGAACTGCTGTACCAGCACTATGTGGTGCTCAAAGGCCTGCCCGCGCCCGCCGTGCAACGCTTCGCCGAGAAGGTGCGGCCAGAGGGAGGCGGCGGCGACTACGGACCCAACAGTGGTGGTTACGATCAGACCGGCTATGGCACCTTGATGTACACCTTGCGTTAGCAAGCCACCCCTCCCGGCAGCGCCAGACAATCAGACGTGCGTCTGGCCTGCCGTATTACTTCAGCGCAAACCGCGTCGGCACCCGCTGCAGGGCGTCATACAAGGGCCGGCAGGACTCGGCCAGACGCTCCAGACTTGTTTCGCGCAGCGCGTCCAGATCCACCGGCTCCGTTCCCGCCAGTCCGGCCCAGGCCAGCAGCGCACCGAAGGCTTGCGGCGTATCGAACATGCCATGCAGGTAGCTGCCCAGGATCTGACCATCTTCCGATTGCGCACCCTCGCCGCGCCCGTCGATCACGAACGCAGGACGCCCCAGCGCCGGGCCGGAGGACACGCCCATGTGGATCTCGTAGCCACTGACCGTTGCAGCCGTCTCTCCGAAGGCGCACTGGCCGCTGACCTGCAGCAGTTTCTTCTCACGCGTCAATTCGGTACGCATGGGCAGCAAGCCGAGGCCGGCACTGCTGCCGGGTGCGCCTTCCACGCCATGCGGGTCGTCCACGCTCTCCCCTAACATCTGGAAGCCGCCACAAATGCCGATGAGCTTGCCGCCATAGCGCAGGTGCCGCGCGATGGCCGTGTCCCAGCCATGTTCCCGCAGCCAGCGCAGGTCACCGCGCGTGTTCTTGCTGCCGGGCAGGATGATGAGATCGGCGGGCGGCACCGGCTGACCCGGCCCGATGAAACGCAGGTCTACACTGGGAT
Source organism: Herbaspirillum sp. Her4 (assembly GCF_057961335.1). NCBI lineage: Bacteria > Pseudomonadati > Pseudomonadota > Betaproteobacteria > Burkholderiales > Oxalobacteraceae > Herbaspirillum > Herbaspirillum sp. Her4. The sequence goes on from NZ_CM176330.1 coordinate 4,265,037, forward strand.
GGGCGCGCAGCGCGTCAAAGTCGGTGTGGTTGCTGATGCGCGGAAAGACCGGCACCACAATGCGGAAATCGCCCTTGCTCTCCTGCGTGGCCGCCACGGCATCCTCGGCATCGAGATGCAGTCCGTGCAGGTAAGGCAGCACCGCCAGCACGGGCTTGCCGGTGCGGGCTTCGAGCCAATCCAGGCCGGCCTGCAAGAGACTGATATCGCCCCGAAAACGATTGATGATGAAGCCGATCACGCGCTCTCGCTCACTCTCGGAAAGACAATCGAGCGTGCCGGTCAGATGGGCGAAGACGCCGCCCCGGTCGATGTCGGCCACGATGATGACCGGGCAATCGACCGCTTCCGCAAAGCCCATGTTGGCGATGTCGCGCGCGCGCAGGTTGATCTCGGCCGGACTGCCCGCCCCTTCCACGATCACGCAGGCATATTGCGTGCGCAGACGCTCGTAGGATTGCAGCACGGCCTGCATGGCTTCGGTCTTGTAGCGGTGATAGTCACGGGCGTTCATATCCGCGCGCACCTTGCCATGCACGATGACCTGAGCGCCGGTATCGCTGGAAGGTTTCAGCAGCACCGGGTTCATATCGGTGTGGGGCGCGATGCCGGCGGCCTGGGCCTGCAGGGCCTGGGCCCGTCCGATCTCGCCACCGTCGCTGGTGACGGCGCTGTTCAAGGCCATGTTCTGCGGCTTGAAGGGGGCGACGCCGATGCCATCCTTCTTCAGCAGGCGACACAGCGCAGCGGCCAGGGTGCTCTTGCCGGCATCCGACGTGGTGCCCTGAATCATCAAGGTGTGAAAGGGAAAATCAGCCACGTTGGCTCCATGTGTTCAAGGCATCTTGCAGACGCGTCCAGCCCGCTTCATCCGGCGGCAGGCCGAGCCGAATGCCACCGGCGCCGCGCGTGAAGAGGCGCACCCAGATGCCGGCACGCGCCATCGATTCATGAAACACCTGCGCCTCGGGCTCGAGCCACCACTGGAACAGCGCCGTACCACTGGCGCGGATGCCGTGCTGCGCAAGCAGCGCATGCAGGCGTTCGCCTTCGGCCAGCAAGGTCTGCAGCGTGGCGGCCTGCCATGGTCGATCACACAGCGCGGCGCTGCCGATCTGCTGGGCCGGGCCGCTGATGGACCAGGGACCGAGCCAATCGGCCAGCGCCTCCAGCACGGCGGGCGCAGCCCCCACGAAACCCAGCCGCAAACCGGCCAGGCCAAAAAACTTGCCGACCGACCGCAGCACGATCAGGCCAGGCTGGCCGCTGTGGGCGGCCACGCTGTGGCCTTGCACGGTGTCGCCAAAGGCCTCATCGACCACCAGCCAGCCACCGCGTGCGGCCAGCAGCGCCGCCCAGCGTAATACATCCTCCGGTGCCACCATCGCACCGGTCGGGTTATTGGGATTGCACAGGACCAGCACCTCGCAGTGCGACTCACGGACCGCCTCATCCAGATCGTCATACGGCACCTCCCGCACGGCATGCCCTGCACGCCGCCAGCAGTGGGCGTGTTCGGCATAGATGGGGGCCGCGACCACCACCTGTGCCGGTCGGCCTTGCTGTTGCAGGCGCAGTTGCGGCAATGCCTGTATCGCCGCTTGCGTACCCGCCACGGCCAGCAGGCGAGGCGCCCCGTAATACGCGCAGGCAGCCTGTTCCAGCGCGTGCGAAGGTTCGGGCAGGCGATGCCATGCATCGGGCGCAGGTGCAGGGGCCGGGTAAGGACGCGGATTGATGCCGGTGGAGAGGTCCAGCCAGTCACTGCGCGGACGGCCATAATGGCGTGCCGCGTCGTTGAGATTGCCGCCGTGTTCAAGCATGGTGCGCTCCCATTCCGGTAGCCAAACTCAGCAGCGCCAGCGCACAGACCACGGCCACCCACAGCGCCGTGGTCATCGCCACCAGACGCCAGGCGCGCACGATGTCCGGCCCTTGCGGCGGCAGGCCGCGTCCCAGCGGAGGGCGCTCTTCCACTTCACCGTCGTAGATGGCAGGTCCACCCAGGGCCAGCCCCAGTGCGCCGGCACCGGCCGCCATCACGGGGCCGGCGTTGGGGCTGCTCCAAGCGGGTGCCTGCGCCTTCCAGCAATCCAGCGCTTGGCGGCGCTGGCCCAGCCACGCATAGGAGAACGCGGTCAGGCGGGCGGGCAGCCAGTTGAGGGCATCATCGATGCGGGCGGCAGACCAGCCAAAATACAGGAAACGCGCATTGCGATAGCCCCACATGGCATCCAGCGTATTGGCCAGCCGGAACAACAACGCCCCCGGACCGCCCGCCACCAGAAACCAGAACAAGGTGCCGAAGACGGCATCGTTGCCATTCTCCAGCAGGGATTCAACGCCCGCCTTGGCCAGCTCGCCCTCGCAGGACTCACGCGTATCACGGCTGACGATGTACGAGGTCAGCCGCCGTGCCAGTGGCAGATCGCCTTGCGCCAGCGCCTGCGCAATCGGCAGCGTATGTTCGCGCAGGCTGCGCAGGCCGATGCAGAAATACAGCAGCGCCGCGTGCGCCAGCGCGGCCAGCCATCCCGGCAATACGGCAATGAGCCAGGCGCAAGCCAGCACCGGCGGCAACACCGCCAGGCACCAGGCCAGCACACCGCGCAGACGCAGCGCGGGAGCGTGATTGAGCCTGCCCTCGATGCACTTGGCCAGGTTGCCGAAGCCGACCAGCGGATGCCAGCGCCGCGCCTCGCCCAGCAGCAGGTCCAGCGCGATGCCCAGCGCCATCAATGCGCCCAGCGCGGGCCACGACAGCCCGCTCAACATGGATGGTCCTTGAAGGTCAGCGGCAGGCCGGCCGCCACCCATTGCACGCGTTCGCACAGGGCCGCTACAGCCTGGTTCAGGCGCCCTGCCTCATCGACGAACCAGCGCGAGATCGCCCCCTGCGGCACGATGCCCATACCCACTTCATTGGAGACCAGGATCACGCTACCCTGCGCGTCCTGCAAGGCGCGCAGGAAATCCGCGCGCTGCTGCGTAAAGGCCAGCGGCGGCGTGATCGGCCCTACCTCCGGATAGTCCACGCCCTCGGCGAAGAGCAGGTTGGCCAGCCAGACGGTGAGACAGTCGACCAGCACCACGGACTCGGGCCGGCTCAGGCTGCGCAGCGCCTGACCCAATGCCAGCGGTTCTTCCACGGTGCTCCAGTGGCCGCCCAGCTCGCGGCGGCGCTGCTGGTGATGGGCGATGCGTTCCTGCATCTCGGCATCGTCGCGGCTGGCGGCGCGATTGGCGGTGGCCAGATAGACGATCTCCTGCGGACCGGACTGCGCCGCCGCCAGGGCCAGGCGTTCCGCGTGGGCACTCTTGCCGCTGCGGGCGCCGCCGAAGATGAGGCTGCGATGTCGGGTTGAGATTGGGGAAGTCATGCTTGTGATGCTCCTTGCGCGGGCCAGCGGTCTTCAAAGACCAGGTCCTGCAGACGTTGGCGGGTCGCCCATTGCTCCTGCTCCAGCATGGGCTTGTCATAGAAAGCGGGCACGTGGCCCAGGCACAGCACCGCCACCGGTTCGGCGCCTTCCGGCAGATGCAGCAATTGCGCCAGTGCCACCGGATCGAAGAGCGACACCCAACCCATCCCCAGCCCTTCGGCACGGGCGGCCAGCCACATGTTCTGCAGCGCGCAGGACAGCGAAGCCAGGTCCATCTGCGGCAGGGTGCGGCGGCCGAAGATATGGGCCTCGCGCTGGTCCATCAGGGCTGCGACCAGCACCTCGCCACACTCGCGGATGCCTTCCACCTTCAGTCGCATGAATTCGTCTTCGCGCTGATCCAGTGCGCGGGCAGTGGCGATGCGTTCCCGCTCCACCAGGGCATGGATCTGCTGGCGCAGCGCCTGGCTGCGGATGCGAATGAAACGCCACGGCTGCATGAAGCCCACACTGGGACCGTGATGAGCCGCCTGCAGCAGGCGTTCCAGCAGTTCAGGCGCGACCGCATCGGGCAGGAAATGGCGCATGTCGCGCCGCTCGCGAATGACACGGTAGACCGCATCGATCTGCGCCTGCGGATAGCGGTGAGAGACGCCCTCGCTCATGAGGCCGCCCCTCCCAGCAGCGCCGCCACCGTGCGCGGCGCCGAACGGAAATAGGCGTGCAGATAGCTGGCGGTGACCTGGCCACGGCGATAGACCACTTCCCCTTCGGAAGAATCAAAGAGACGCTCGCCGCGTGCGATGAATTCCGCCCCGACCACCGCACGCGAATAGTGGAAGGTATGGCAGCGCAGATGCTCGCCGACTGCACCGGGCAGGTTCAGTTGCAAGGTCTGGTAACCGAGTCCCTGCAGGCGCGGCTGCACCGTGGCCTGGCCGGGCAGGATGCCGCACAGCTGGCCGCTGCTACCGTCACCGGCAATGACCGTCTCCAGCAGGAACAGCATGCCGCCGCATTCCGCATAGAGCGGCTTGCCGGCCCCGGCATGGGCGCGCAGGCTGGATTGGGTGCGTTGCGCGGCCTGCAAGGCTGGCAGGTGCAATTCCGGATAACCGCCCGGCAGCCAGACCGCGTCGCACTCCGGGACCGCTTCATCGGCCAGCGGCGAGAAGAAGGTCACGCTGGCCCCCATCAGCGCCAGCAGATCGAGGTTGGCGGGGTAGATGAAGGAAAACGCCAGATCGCGCGCCACGGCGATGGTTTTGCCCTCCAGCAGGCGCGGGAATGCGCGTTCCGGCGGGGGCGTACCGAAGTCCACTTCCGGAGGCAGATTGGCCAGTGAAGTAGCGGACATTCTTTCGGCCACGGCATCCAGGCGCGCATCCAGATCGGCGATCTCGGGCGCAGCCACCAGGCCCAGGTGGCGCTCCGGCAAGGCGAATTGCATGTCGCGCTGCAAGCCGGTCAGCAGCGGCACTGAAGGCCGTGCATTCTGCAGGCCCTGGCGCAGCATCTGCGCATGGCGCGGACTTGCCACGCCATTGGCCAGCACCCCCGCGAACTTGAGCTCGGGACGATAGGCCAGCAAGCCTTGCGCCAGCGCGCCGATGGTCTGGCCCATACCGCGCGCATTGATGACGGCCACGATGGGAATGCCCAGCAACTGCGCCAGATCGGCACTGCTGGGCTCGCCATCGAAGAGGCCCATCACGCCTTCCACCAGCAATACATCGGATTCGGCGGCGGCCAGTGCCACCTGGCGGCGGCAGTGATCCTCCCCGCCCAGCCACAGGTCGAGGTTGGCCACCGGCTGGCCGCTGGCCTGCTGCAACACCATCGGATCGAGGAAATCCGGTCCGGTCTTGAACACCCGCACCCGCTTGCCCTGGTGCCGGTACAGGCGTGCCAGGGCGGCGGTGATGGTGGTCTTGCCGTGGCCCGAGGCCGGGGCCGAGATGAACAGGGCCGGGCAACGATATTGCGGGGCAGACATCAGAACTCCACGCCTTTCTGCGCCTTCACGCCCTGCTCCTTGTAGGGATGTTTCAGCGGGCGCATCTCGCTGACCAGGTCGGCCTGTTCAATCAAGGCCTCCGGCGCATGGCGGCCGGTGACGACGATGTGCAGCATCTCGCGGCGTGCCGCGAAGACACTCAGCACTTCCTCCAGATCGAGGTACTGGTATTTCAGGACGATGTTGAGTTCATCCAGGATCACCATGTCGTAGCTCGGATCCCCGATCATGCGCACGGCCTCGTCCCAGCCGCGCGCGGCGGTGCGCATGTCGGCGTCGCGGTCCTGGGTATCCCAGGTGTAGCCTTCGCCGACGACGTGGAAGTCACAGTTGGCGTGCCCGCCCAGGAAGTCGCGCTCGGCGCTGTAGAGCGCGCCCTTGATGAACTGCACCACGCCCAGCTTCATGCCGTGGCCGAGGATGCGCATGCCCATGCCGAAGGCGGCACTGGACTTGCCCTTGCCGGTACCGGTGTTGACGATCAGCAGACCCTTTTCCTTCTGGGCGGCGGCCTTCTTCTTTTCGAAGCCCTCCTTGTGACGCTGGGTCATGCGCTTGTGCGATTCGGGATCGGTTTTCATGGTGAGGTTCTTTCCTGGTACTGCAACAAATTCAAATCCATTCGGTGCCGGTCAGCGACGACAGCAACTGCGCCACACGCGTGCGACTGGGGTGGTAGCCAATGAAGACCAGTTCCGATCGTCCCGCGCTCTTGCCGCCCTGCGCGCCGGCCACGACGGCCCGCGCACGCACGGCTTGCAGCAATTGCGTGCTGCCCTCGGCAGTGGCGATGAAACCCTTGGTGCGCAGGATGGGCTGGTCCAGCGCCACGGCCACCACGGCACGGCGCAGGGACTCCGGCTCCTGCGCTGCCTGGCTGCGCAGCGTAAAGGATTGCCAGCCGGGATCCTGCTCATGGAAATGCTTGTGGGTGGACAAGCCATGGCTGTGCGCGCCCAGCCCGGAGTGTGCATGGCCATTGAAGCGCCACTGGTCCGCTGCCACGGTGGAGCGTTCGCCCGGCATGCCCACCGGCGTGTAATGGTGATGCACGGTGCTGCCTGCCTGGTGCAGGCGCAAGCCGAGTGCGAGACGGATGTCCAGCCTCGCTCCATAGGCCAGCTCCAGGAAACGCACGTTCGGTGCCAATGCGCGCACGGTCTCCTCAGCCTGCAGCAGCGGCGCTTCTTCCATGCCATCGATCTTGTTCAACACCACCACGTCAGCGCATTCCAGCTGCTGGCGGAACAGCTGCGCCGTCGCATCGCGCACGGCGTCGCCGCTGGCAAAGGCTTCTTCCAGCAGCAGCGGCGTGTCGACCACGGCCAGCGTGGCATCGAGCACGAAGTGCGGGGCCAGTTCCGGCGATTGCAGCACTTCCATGACGGCACTGGGCAGGGCCAGGCCGGACGTCTCGATGAGCACGTGATCGATCTGTGCCCGCCGTGCGGCCAGGGCCAGCATGGCGGGGACGAAATGTTCATCGTCGCCATAGGCGATGAGGCCATGGGCAAAATCCTGGATCTGTACATGACCCTGCGCATCTCCTTCGGCACGCAGCAGGTCGCCATCGATGGCGACCTCGCCGAATTCATTGATGAGCAAGGCCAAGCGGCGCGACTGGCGACGCTGGACCAGGCCGCGCAGCAAAGTGGTCTTGCCGGCACCGAGGAAACCCGTCACCACTGTTACTGGTATCGGCGGCAATGGTGGCGGCAAGGAAGGTAAGACGCTGGCCATCTTCAGCCCCCGGCCAGTGCCGCCAGTTGCGCCTGCAGGGCCGGCACATCATGGGCCACCTGCGGATAGGCCAGCGCTGGCCGGCGCACCGTCAACAGCGGGATGCCCAAGGCGCGCGCCGCCTCCACCTTGGCCCGATAGCCACCGGCCTCGCCCGAATCCTTCGTGACCACGCAGTCGATGCCCCAATCCCGCCACAGCGCTTCATTGAAGGCCTGCGAGAACGGTCCCTGCATGGCGCACAGGTGGGCGCGCGGCAAGCCCAGTTCCAGCGCGCGCTTGATGAAGTCCGGATCGGCGGTGACGCGGGCGAACCATTGCTTGTCGGCCGCACCGGGCGCCTGCACGAAGCTGCCCAGGTCCTTGGAGCCGGTGGCCAGGAAGATGCGGCGGCCCATGGCGATGGCGCGGGTGGCGGCTTCTTCCATGTCGGCGCAGGCGTGCGGATCATCGGCGGCCAGGTCGCTAGCACGTTCGTAGCGCAGATACGGTATCGCCAACTCCTTGGCCAGTGTCATGAGTTGCTGCGACATCTGCACCGCAAACGGATGCGTGGCATCCACCAGCACGCGCGCCTGGCTCTCGCGCAAGGCCTGGCGACGCGCTTCCACGCCCTGGCGGCCGGACCAGACGTGAGCCCCCGGACAATCCTGGCTGGCCAGTTCGCCGCCATAAGCGGTCGCCGTGGAGATCACCACCCGCTCGCCCTGCCCGGCCAGCTCGCGTGCCACCAGATTGCCATCGCTGGTACCGGCAAAGACCCACACCGCCTGCGGCGGCAGTTGCGCCACTTCAGCGGCCTGTGATTCTTCGCTCCAGTCGTTGTAGCCGCGCGGCGTAAAGATCCAGTCGCGCTTGCGCTGGGTAAAGCGGTTGCCGATGACGATCGAGGTCAGCATGTCGAACTGCAGGCCCGGCAATTCATCCAGGCGATGAATGGACACCTGCTGGCCCGGACGATAGGCGTTGCGCACGACCCCGCACAGGGTATGCGGAGCCTTGTGTTGCAGCATCAGCTGCAGGATGCGATAGACGCCCTCCTGCCGCCCGGCACTCTGCACGTTGTAGAGCACGCAGGCCAGGTCGGCCTGGGCGATGTGGCTGGCGCGCTGTTCGATCCAGGACCACGGGCACAGCAGATTCGACAGCGACAGCGTGGCGAAGTCATGCGACAGCGGCGACCCCAGCAGCGAAGCGCAGGCATTGGCCGAGGTCACGCCGGGAATGACGTTGACCTCATAGGTATCGTCCTCGCGCATGTCGTCGAAGGCCAGCGCGGCCATGGCGTAGATGCCGATGTCACCGCTGGAGATGAGCGCCACGCGGCGCCCGGCGCGGGCCTGCTCGATGGCCAGCAAGGCGCGCTCGCGCTCTTGCGTGAGGGGCGGCGTGTGGATTTCCTTGCCTTCGATGTGCGATGCGATCCAGCGCAGGTACAACTCGTAGGCGACGATGACCTCGCTGTCGCGCAAGGCCTCGATGGCGCGCGGGATGATCATCTCTTCAAAACCGGGGCCTACGGAGACCAGGTTCAATACGCCTTTTTTCTTGACGACTTCCATCTGCATACTTTCCATGTTTTACAGCTTGTCTTTGAATGTCCGCCAAGCATCGGCGTCATCCACCACGGCTACGGTCACCCCGTCCAGCGCGGTCTTGCCCAGCAACAGACGGCCACGCGGGCTGGCGATCAAGGCCGCCGGTTCGCATACGCCGTCCACGCCTACATTCTGGCGCACCCACTCCGAGGGCTTGCCGACCCAGGCGCGCTGGGCGATCTGCTCGCGTGCAATCACGCGCAGCGGCAAGTCATGGGTGGCGCAAAAGGCCAGCAGGCCGGGCTCTTGCGCCTTGATGTCGATGGTGGCCACTTCGCGCACCTGGGCCAGCAAGGTGCCGGGGCACAGGTCCAGCGCCTGCGCCACGGCAAGGGCAATCTGTTCCGCCGAGGCCAGCTTGCGGCAACCGATGCCCAGTACCAGCGGCTTGACCGCTTCCGTGGCGGTCGTCACCACCGGCTGCGCCCCCGTCAGTTGCGCTACGCGGTAGGCCAGTCCGTTGGCCCCGCCTTCATGTCCGGCCAGCAAGGCGATGGCAAAACGGGCCACCTCATCGACCACCACCAGCGCCGGATCGCTGTGCTTGTCCTGCGGCAGGCCGTCCAGGAAGCGCACGGCAATGCCGGTGGCGCCGATCATGATCCATTGACGATGGCGGCGATAGGCCAGCGCAAACTGCTGCCGCTGCGACAGTCCGCCCTCGGCCTGCAGCCACGGCTGATACAGCTCGCCGCCCAGCCTGTCCTGCAGGTAAAGAGCCAGCGCCGCCGCCTCGGCACGCACCGGCCACAGGCCGAGTTCAGCCGGGGCGACGGGGGGATTCATGCGGCGTCCTTGTTCTTCTTGACCACGCGGAAGAGGTGCGTGAAGTCCTTGGAGTAGAGACTGGATTCGGCGACCTGCTCCTTGTTCAGGGCGGCCCCCACCAGCATCATGGTGGTCAGGTTCCACTCGCCGCGCTTGTTCTCTTCCAGCACCTTGTCGAGCGAGCCCTGATAGATGCGCTGCTCCGGCCATGTCGCACGATAGACCAGGGTCACGGGCGTTTCCGGCGGATAGTGCAGCAGCAGGTCGTTGACGATCTTCTTGAGGTGCGGACCGGAAAGGAAGATGCACATGGTGGCCCGATGTGCCGCCAGCGAAGCGATCGACTCCGATTCCGGCACGGCTGAAGCACGTCCCGACACCCGCGTCAGGATCACGCTCTGCGACACCTCCGGCTTGGTCAGTTCAGCCGACACCGCCGCTGCCGCAGCGGTGAAGGACGACACGCCCGGTACCACTTCATAGGCAATGCCCAGCGCATCGAGGCGGCGCATCTGTTCGGCAGTCGCGCCGTAGATGGCGGGATCGCCCGAATGCAGTCGCACCACGTCAATGCCCTGCTCCTGCGCACGCACGTAGCAGGCTTGCTGCTGCTCCAGATCGAGGGCGGCGGTATCGATGATCTCGGCCTCGGGGTGGCAATGTTCCAGCAAGGCGGTCGGCACCAGCGAACCGGCATACAGCACCATGCGCACCTGGCCCAGCAGGCGCGCACCGCGCAGGGTGATGAGGTCGGCCGCACCGGGGCCGGCCCCTACGAAATAAACTTTCATGCATTTCCTTTCGAATTCTCTTGGGGCGCACGATGGCGCTGCGCCTGCGCCGTCTTGCGGATCAGCAGCACGGCGAGATAGCCGCTCGCTTCTGCCGCATCCAGCGCGGTGAGGTCACTGGCCAGCACTTCGCCCTCCAGACCGATGCGACGGGCGAAGCCGCAGTGCTGCGCAATGCCCATCTCCCGCAGCAAGGCCAGCACCCAAGGCAGGCGCGCACCGACTTTCATCAGCACGACGATGTCATGGCCTTCGATCTCGGTGCGCAGGGTGGCGGCGTCTTCCGGACAGGGCAGGATCAACGTGCGCTCCTTGCCCACCCCCAGCGGCCATTCCAGCGCGGCAGCAGCAGCGGCATAGCTGGTGATGCCGGGCAGCGTCACGCAATCACACCCGGGATACAGGTCACGCACGGCCGCCAGCACATAGCCGTAGGTCGAATAGGTCAGCGCATCACCGATGGTGAGATATACCACCTGCAGGCCCTCACGCAGTTGCGCCGCCAGTTGCTGGCCCAGTTGCGCGTAATGTTCCTGCAGGACCTGGCGATCCGGATCCATGTTGAATTCGATTTCGCACAGGCGGCTGCGGTCGAACTCCACGCCTTCCAGGCATTGCAGGGCCACCGACAAGTCCGCGCCACGCGCACGCGGAATGTAGATCACGTCGGCCGAGCGGAGGGCAGTGAGTGCCGCCAGCGGCAGATAGCCGGCCGGACCGGGACCGACACCGATCCCCGTGAGACGCCCGCTCATGCGCCCTCTCCCAGTTGCCGTCCGTCCAGATCGAACAGCCGCACCACGATGCGTTCAACCGCCGGCACGCGCGCCTGGGTGAGCGCCGCAATGCGGGCTTCGATCTCGCACCAGAGGCGGCGCGACAACGCGGCATCCTGCTGGCGCACCAGTTCTATGATTGCTTCCACCGTATTGGCTTCCTTCATCTGCTGCAGCAGGGCGGCGTCAAAGCAGACGCCCTGCCCCGCCGCGTTCATTTCTTCGGCCACGCGGGCCACGCCCTGCATGGCCATGTTGCTCTTGCTGGAGTGCGTATCCCATACACCATCCAGCACCTTGGCCAGTTTGCCCGGATGCCCCGCCAGCCACAGCAGCGGCAGCGTGCGTTCCTCTTCGGCCAGCGCCTTTTGCGTGAAGTCCAGCGCATCGCCGAGGAAATTGGCGATCTGCACGCTGCGCTTGTCGGGCAGGCCCAGCGTCTGTGCCACGAAGACGCGGCCGATCTTGCCCGGCAGGTAAGCCACCGCATCGCCCGACGCGCAGGCGGCCAGGGCGACGCGGATGTAGACCTCGATGGAGGCGATCCACGAGGCCATCGACATCGGCTCCACGATGCCCGAGGTGCCCAGGATGGAAATGCCACCGACGATGCCCAGCTTGGGATTGAAGGTTTTGGGCGCAATCGAGAGACCTTCGCGACAGCCGATGGTGAGGTCGAATCCGCAAGAGCTTGCCTCAGGCTGCAGCTCCGCCAGCACCTCCGTCACGGCCGCGCGCATCATGGCACGCGGCACCGGGTTGATGGCCGGCTCACCGACCGCTACGCGCAGGCCGGGCATGGTGGCCGTGCCGACGCCCTCGCCCGCGAAGAAGCGGATCTCGCCCCCGGCATTGCGCCGCACCTGCGCCACAATGGTCGCACCGTGCGTGTTGTCGGGATCATCGCCACCGTCCTTGAGCACTTCCGCCTGCGCGGTATCGGCATCGATCATGCTCACGGACTGGATCGGCACACTCAGGTAATGCAAGCCATCCGGCAGGCTCACTTCGGTCTGCTGTACCGTCATGCCTGCCAGCAGGCGATACAAGGCCGCACGCACCGCAGCGGTGGCGCAACTGCCGGTACTGCGTCCGCGCCGCAGGCCATTGGGCGCCAGCACGGACAGGTCGTACTCGGCACGCTGCAGCTCGCCGCTGGCCTCCTTCACTGCACGCCTTCGCTCTGCGCTTCCTGCGCGACCAGCCAGGCGATGGCATCGATCATCAGTGCATTGACCACGCTGGCCGCCCAGGGCGAGCCGCCGCGCGTACCGCTGTTGGTGATGCGCGGCACCTGCAGGCAGCGGCGCAGTTCATCCTTGCTCTCGCGCGTGCCGACAAAGCCGACCGGCAGGCCGATCACCAGTTGCGGCCGCCAGCCGTGTTCGCGGATCAGGCGCACCGCCTCGGTGATGGCTGTCGGCGCATCACCGATGGCCAGCACCATGTCGTTGCCAAACTTCTGCCAGGCGCGGCGGATACCGGCGGCCGAGCGGGTCATGCCGAGGTTCTGCGCCATCAGGTGCGATTCGGGATCGTGCACGCCGCACCAGGTTTCCACGCCCAGCTGCTCCAGCACGGCGCGCTTGAGGCCGGTCTGGACCATGGTCACATCCGTTACTACCCGCTTGGTGCGCAGCAAGGCCTTCATGCCGGCCTGTACGGCACCGGCGGAAAAATAGATTTCATCGGCCACGGCGAAGTCGCCGCTGGTGTGGACCAGGCGCTGCAAGACCGTCAGGTGATCGGGCGGGAAGCCGCTCCAGTCGCGTCCGGCCTGGATGATCTCCATGCTTTCCGCTTCGATGGGATGGGGCACGTAAGGGGCCGTGCCTGCCGTGGCCTGCGCCAGCTGCTCGCGCGCGGACAGATCGCGCACCTGCAGGTGATGCGCGCGCTGCGGCTCGCCGACCTGCTGCTCGAAGCCGACGATCTGCACCCGGTACTTGCAGAGCGTGCAGTTCATGGCGGCACGGCCTTCAGCGGCATCACGCGCGCGTTCCAGCATCACATCGGCCACGTGCGCATGCACGCCCAGATAGGCGGCCTTGAGCACTTCCACGCCTCGCTCGCGCTGTGCCAGTTCATCGGCAGCAGCGTAGATACGCTTGACCAGCACGCCATCGAAGAGGAAGAACGGCAACACCACCAGACGCTGCCAGCCTTCGCCAGCGGCCTGGGACAAGCCGTCCCGCACCAGCGGCGTGGCCGTGCCCGAGAAGCAGACCTTGACGCCGCCAAAGCCCATGCCTTCCTGCACCATGCGCGCCAGCTTGGCGATCTCGCCATTGGCGTCCGGGTCGGTGGTACCACGGCCGACCAGCACCAGGCAGGCATCCTGGCGATGGATGATTTCTTCCGAACCGGCTTCGGCTTCCACCACGCGCTGCTGCACCAGTTGCAGCAGCAGCGGGTGCAGGTCCATGGGCGCGCCGAAATGGAAATCGACCTGCGGATAATCGCGGGCCAGGGCCAGCAGTTCGGCCGGCATGTCGTTCTTGGCATGGCGTGCGCCCAGCAGCACGCCGGGCACCACCGCCACTTCGGTGGCACCGTCGGCCACGCAGGCAGCGGCCGCTTCCGAGATCGTGGGGGCCGCAAATTCCAGATAGCCATGGCGCACGATGCGGCCCTCGGCACGATCCCGCACCAGCGCGACCAATGCCTCGAATTCTCGCAGGGCATCGGGATCGCGGCTGCCGTGGCCGGCGATCACGACAGCCGATTGGCGCGTGGCGCTCATGCCGGGGCTCCCGCTGCCACCTTCTCCGGCGGCGGTTCGATCTGGCTGTCCATGGGCGTCAAGGTACGGATGAGCATGATGCTCATGTCGCTGAATTCCTTGTCGGCACAATCGGCCAGCTTGCCGTGCCACTCGGCGTCGCCCCGGGTCAGGTTTTCCCAGACTTCCGTGGGATGTTCGGGATTGACGCCCTGCTGCAGCAGATAAGTCGCAATGTGACGCGGCATGAAGGAGCGCGCCGCATCCCACGGACAAGGGATGACGATGGCATTGCGTCCATCGTTCAATACGTTCACCAGGTGGCGCTTGAAGGGCTCCAGGTCGCCGCGCCGGTGGAAGGTGATGAAGGTCGTTTCATCAAAGCACACCCGCGCCCTGGAAGCGAGGATCTGCGCCGAGGAAATGCCCGGCAAGGTCTCCACGCGATGGCCGCAGGCGCGCTCTACGCGCTCCAGGTACTGGAACCCGCTGAAGTGGATATCGCCCATGAAGACCACTACGCAGCGCTTGCCCGCGTGATGCAGGGCGGCGACTTCGTCGAGCTTGGCGACCTGGTCGCGATAACCCATCAGCACGACCTGCGCGCTGGCGGGGATGAGGTCCTTGACCACATCGACCACGGCATTGAAGCCGGCCACCACGTCGGCATTGCGGATCAGTTCCGCGCCGCGCATCGTCAGGTAGGAATGGTCGCCGGGGCCGGCACCGATGCAGATGATCATGTGTTTTCCTTGTTCAGCGCACGCCCAGTTGCGCACGCACGGTCAACGCCAGGGCGTCGCCGGTCAATTGTTCGAGGGTCAGGCAAGGCGCACCCAGCGCCTCGGCCAACTGGGCCGCACGGCCCAGGCGCAGGTAACCGGCTTCGGTGTCCAGCACCAGGGCCGGCACACCCTGTGCGGCCAGCGTCTGTGCAGCTTGCAGGGTTTCGGTCCACGGGTCGCCGCTGCTGCCTGGCAGGCTGACGTTGGCCTTGCCGTCGGAGAGGATCACCAGCAGCGGCGGTGCTTCCTGCGCGCTCTGTTGGGCGGCTTGCTGCAGCACTTGCGCCGCCAGTTGCAGCGCATGCGGCAAGGGCGTGCGACCACCAGTAGGCAGTTCGCGCAAGCCCTGCTCGGCCAGATCGGCGCTACGGGTCGGGGCCAGCAGCAATTGCGCCTGCTCGCCACGGAAGGCGATCACGGCCAGTTGATCGCGGCGCTGATAAGCATCGGTCAGCAGCGCAAGCACCGCGCCCTTGACCGCTTCCATGCGCCGTTGTGCGGCCATGGAGCCGGACGCATCGACCACGAAGACGATCAGGTTGGCACCGCGCCCGCTGCGGACCTGGCAATGCAGGTCATCGCGCGTGACGGTGAGGGGCCCATCCGTCTCGCCCGCCAGCGCGCCGCGCACGGCGGCACTGCGCAGAGTAGCACCGATGGCCAGGCGGTCAGGATTCGCGTCGGGCACGGCGCGCACGGCGTTGCCCCGGTTGGCATCGGCGACTGCGCTGCGGCGGCCGCTGGCTGCATTGGCGGCCGATTGCGGCGTCGCAGCCACGCTGATTCTGCGGGCCGTACCCGCTGCAGCAACGGCGAAGGTCTGTTGTCCGCCCTCGCCTTCCTGCTCCTGTTCCTGCTGCGGCTCATCGGAGGGAGGCGTCTCTGCCGCATCTTCGCCTCGGGTATCGCCATGTTCAGCTTGCGGCGGCGGCGGCTCGGGCTGGCGCGCCTGATCGACCAGGTCATCCAGCTTGTCCTCGTCCATGCCGGTCTGCTCGAAGGGCTTGCGGCGGCGGCGATGCGGCAGCACCAGCAAGGCGGCCTCGCGTACGTCGTCGGGCGTGACCCGCGTGCGGGCTTGCAGGGCGGCGATGGCGCGGGCGGTCTTGTGCATGACGATGTCGGCCCGCAGGCTGGCCACTTCGAACTCGCAGCAGAGATGGCTGATCAGCTCCAGCATGGTATCGTCCAGCACCACGTCCGGCAGCAGTCGCTGAGCCTCGGCCACCTGCGCAAGCAAGGCGTCCTGCTGCGGCTGCCAGCGCTGCGCAAAGGCGGCGGGATCGGTCTCGAAGGCAATGCGTCGGCGTACCACCTCGGCGCGCACGGTCTTGTCGGTCGGTGCGCTCACTTCCACCATGAGGCCGAAGCGGTCCAGCAATTGCGGCCGCAGATCGCCCTCTTCCAGGTTCATGGTGCCGATCAGCGTGAAGCGCGCCGGATGGCTGATCGAGATCCCCTCGCGCTGCACTGAATTGACGCCCATGGCGGCCACATCCAGCAGCACATCGACCAGGTGGTCGGCCAGCAAATTGACTTCATCGATGTAGAGGATGCCGCGATGGGCCGCAGCCAGCAGGCCGGGCTGGAACGCGCGCTGGCCACCTTGGAGCGCCTGCTGCAGGTCGAGCGAACCAAGCACGCGGTCTTCGGTGGCGCCAAGTGGCAAGGTCACGAAGGGCACGGTGTCCTGGCGCTGTACCGGGTCTGTATTGCAAACTGTACAGGCACTGGCCGGCTGGCCCGGTGCGCACTGGAATGCACAGCCTTCGGTCAGGGTGATCGGTGGCAGTACCTGGGTCAGCCCACGGGCAGCGGTACTCTTGGCCGTGCCCTTGTCGCCGCGCACCAGCACGCCACCGATGCCGGGATCGACCGCGCACAGCAGCAGCGCCTGCTTCAGCAGGGGCTGGCCGACGATGGCCGCGAAGGGATAGGCATTGAACGCCGTCATTGCATGTCCTTGGTGTGTTCGCTGCCGCGCACGGTTTCACCGCGTGCTTCCAGCAGGGCTTCACTGTGCAGGTACAGTGAGCGCAACTGTTCGATGGTCTGTACTGCAGGTGTCTGCCACATGCCACGGCTGGCGGCTTCCAGCAGGCGCTCCGCGATGGCGTTCTGGGCCCAGGGATTGGCCTGCTCCAGGAACTCGCGCATGGCCGGGTCGAAACCATAGGTCTCGGCCAGTTGCTGATACATCCAGTCTTCCATCACTTGCGCGGTGGCATCGTAGCCGAACAGGTAATCGACGGTGGCCGTCAACTCGAGGCCGCCCTTGTAGCCATGGCGGCGCATGCTGGCCAGCCACTTGGGATTGACCACGCGCGCCCGGAAGACGCGCAGGGTCTCTTCCTTCAGGTCGCGCACGGCGGCGCGCTGCGGGTCGTGGCTGTCACCGAAATAGTGGCGCGGCTGCTGGCCGGACAAGGCGCGGATGGTGGCGATCATGCCGCCGTGATATTGCAGGTAGTCGTCACTGTCGAAGATGTCGTGTTCGCGGTTGTCCTGGTTGTGCAAGGCCACTTGCACACCGGAGAGACGCTGGCGGAACGCCTCGCGCTGGTCCGCGCCCTGCACCTTGCGGCCGTAGGCGTAGCCGCCCCAGTTGATGTAGGCCTCGGCGAAATCGGCCTGGTCCTGCCAGTTCTTTTCCTGGATCAGCGGCAGGATGCCGGCGCCGTAGCTGCCGGGCTTGGCCCCGAAGACGCGATAGGCCGCCTGCGCCGCTGCCTCGGCCTGGCCCAGTCCGCCTTGCATGGCCTGCTGCAGATCGCGCAGGTAGTGCTTGCGCACGAAGTTCAGGTGGTCCGGCTCGTCGGCGGCGATGGCCAGCTGCACAGCATCGTCGATCAGTTCGATCAGCTGCGGGAAGGCATCGCGGAAGAAGCCGCTGATGCGCGTGGTCACGTCGATGCGCGGACGCTGCAATTGATCCAGCGGGATCAGTTCGACCCCGGCCACCTGCCGGTTGCCTTCGCGCCAGACCGGCTGCGCGCCCATCAATGACAGGATCT
This sequence comes from Herbaspirillum sp. Her4, assembly GCF_057961335.1. Classification (NCBI taxonomy): domain Bacteria; kingdom Pseudomonadati; phylum Pseudomonadota; class Betaproteobacteria; order Burkholderiales; family Oxalobacteraceae; genus Herbaspirillum; species Herbaspirillum sp. Her4. Next base: position 4,282,631 of record NZ_CM176330.1, read on the forward strand.
GCGCCACATCGTCGCCATGGGTCCGCATGGCGCTGGTGCCCCAGATGCTGATGGCCACGCTCTCGGGATAGTCGCCGCTCTCGCGGTGATGGCGCTCCAGCACTTCGCGCGCCAGTTGCTGGCCCACGCGCCAAGCCGATTGCGAGGGCACGCTGCGCGGATCGACCGAGTAAAAATTGCGCCCGGTCGGGAGAATATGCGCCATGCCGCGCGTGGGCGAACCGCTGGGTCCGGCCGGAATGTAGCCGCCGCGCAGGCCGTTTAGCAGGTTGCTGATTTCTTCATCGGTGCGCTGCAGGCGCGGTACCAGTTGCTCGCAGGCGAAGCTGAGGATGCGGCGTACTGCGCTGGTGTCGGTAGCCTTGATCGGAGCAGCCGGTGCTGCGCGCTTGACCGGCGCAGCCGGTCGCGCCATGGCACGCATGCCGCCGAGCACGCTGCCCGCACTTTTTTGCAGGGTCGGTTGCAGGCGCGGTTTTTCTTCGGCCGGGGCGCTGAACAACGGCGCGAACAAGGCCTGGATCACGGCCTCGATGGCAGGCACTGCAAAGCCGTGCTGCTGCAGGGCCTGCATCAGCGACAGGCACAGCGCATCGATGGCTTCGAGCGCGTCGGCGCGGGTGACGATGGCGCGCCCGGCCGTGCGAGCCAAGGCATCGTCGATGTTGAGGCGGCGGCCCTTGTGTTCCAGCAGCATATCCAGCGACAGGCCGAAGAGCCGCGCCACTTCTTCCTGCAGGCCCGGCAGGTCCTGGTTGGGCAGGCGCGTCAGGGCCACCAGCATGTCCGGCAGTTGCTGCGCATCGGGCATGCGGCCGAGGATGTGCAGGCCGTCGCGGATCTGGGCGGCACCCAGTTCGCACAGGTAGCCGTCGAGATCCTCGATCAGGTGCGCCACACCGGCACCATCCAGTTCGCTCAGCGCGTGCGGCAGCGCGCCGTCGTCGTGCGCATGGTCATGGTCATCGTGATGATGATGTCCGTGATGATGGTGATGCCCATGGTCGTGCCCGTGCTCATGGTCATGATCGTGGTCATGATGCAGCAGCTTGTACTGCAGGTCCGTATCCAGATTGGTCTGCCGCACCAGCTCCCAGATCTGCTGCTGCAGCAGCGGCAGCTTGGCCGGATCGAGCACCTCGACCTGGTAATACTCGTCCACCAGCTGCGTGAGCTGGGCCAGCGCGCCGTAGCTGTCGGCGGTGGTCATGGGCGGCGTCAGGTGGTCCACCACCACGGCATGGGCGCGGCGCTTGGCCTGCGAGCCTTCGCCGGGATCGTTGATGATGAAGGGATAGAACAGTGGCACGTCGCCCAGCAAGGCATCCGGGAAGCATTCTTCAGACAGGCCCACGCCCTTGCCCGGCAACCACTCCAGGGTGCCGTGCTTGCCGACGTGGACGATGGCATCCGCGCCCCATTCTTCATCCAGCCAGCGGTACAGGGCGTAGTAGTGATGCGTGGGCGGCAGGTCGGGCTGGTGATAGATGGCGTCCGGATCCATGCCGTAGCCGCGCGGCGGTTGCAGGGCCACGAAGGCATTGCCGAGGTCGAGCCCGGCGATCACCAGATGCTGGTCGTGCACGTAAGCCTCGCCGGGCGCGGCGCCCCATTGGCGCTGCATCCTGGCCTGCAAGGCGGCGGGCAAGGCGGCAAACCATTGCGCATAGCGCGCCGCCGGGATGCGCGCGGCAGCACGGCGCAGCTGGTCTTCGGTGAGCAGGATGTCGTCGTAGGAGCAGCGGTCCACCAGTTCGTGGATCAGGGCCGTACCGGTGTCGGGCAGATCGCCGATGGCATAGCCATCTGCTGCCAGCGCGCGCAGCACGGCCATGAGCGACTCGGGCGCATCCAGCCCCACGGCATTGCCGATCTGCGCGGCCTTGCTGCTGGAATTGGTGAAGATGAAGGCGATGCGTTTTTCTGCATTGGGCGTGCAGCGCAGGCGCACCAACCGCTGCGCCAGCCCGGCGATGCGGCGCACGCGGTCCGGCAGGGCCTGGTACTGCACCACGCCCGCTTCACTGGTGTGCTTGAAGGACAGCGGCACACCGATGATGCGGCCGTCGAATTCGGGCAGGACCACGTTCATGGCCGCATCCAGCGGATTCATGCCGCGCGTGGAATGCTGCCACTGGTCCTGCGTCATGCCGCTGGCGATGGCCTGCAGCACCGGGCGGTTCAACTGCTCCAGCACCGAGACCGACCAGCCCGCCGGCGTGATGCCGCCTGCCGTAATCTCGCCCATGGCGAAGCTGGTGGTGTTGATGATGAGATCGACCCGGCCCTCGGCGAAATACGCCAGCGCAGGCGGCAGCGTTGCCCCACTGCTGGCCGACACCCGCAGCGAGGAAGTAAACACTGGCAGCACATCCATGCCGCGCGCCTCCAGTGCTGCCACCAGCGCATCGATGAAGGCGGTATTGCCCGAGAGCCAATGCGCCCGGTAGAAGATGATGCCCACCGCCGGCTTGCCCGCCGGGGCCTGAGCGCGCAGGGCCAGCCAGTCGTCGAGGCGGGCGTCCTGTTCGAGGTCGGGATGGTAGAGGCCGTGTTCGGGCAAGGCCTGCGCGGGCTCGTAGCCGTAGCCGCTCAGCAGCAGGCGATCCGACAGGCAGCGCAGCAGCTGCGCCAGGTTGACGCTGCCGCCGCCGTTGAAATACGCCAGCGCCTGCTGTTGCACGTCAGGTGCGGCAGTGGAAGCCGCGGCCAGTTCGGCATCGGGCTCGCCGGTACCCGACAGCACGATCAGCTGCCGCCCTTCGGCGCGCGCGGCCCGCAGCAATTCAGGAAAACCGGCCACTGCACCCAGCCGTCCGAGTACGCGCAGCACGATCACCTGCGCGCTGGCCAGCTCCGCGCGCAGCAGGGTCGCCAGCGTGCGCAGCGGCTGACCCTGCTCATCGGTGCTGGATTGCAGCGCTTGCAGGTCGTAGCCCGCCACGGCGGGGAATTCCGCCGGCAACTGCGCGCGTGCAGCAGCCAGCAGCGCCAGGTCGGTCGGGGCGTGCGTCAGCAGGACGATGCGGGCCATGGGATCAGGCATCGGAGACCTCCGCTTCCGGCAACACATCGCCGCTGCCCAGGCGATGGAAGACCAGGTCACTCACTTCGCGTCCGCCTTCCAGATGCTCCACCACCACGCGCTCGATGGCGGCGGCATCCTCGCAGCGATACCACACGCCCTCGGGATAGACCACCACCACCGGGGCCTGCGCCTTGCAGGCCACCATGCAGTGGGTACGGGTACGCTTGACACGCAGCTCGGGGCGGGCGTCGATCTGATCGCCCAGTACGCCGAACATGGCTTCGGCCAGCACGCCGTTGTCGGTACAACGCGGACCCACGCACATGAGCACGTGACGATGATGAGTTCTCATGGCTTTGATGCTTTACTTTCCCCGGCGCAGCAACGCCGGACAGGGGCCCGTCAGGGCCGGCCCATCAGCCGAAGCGGCGATAGAAGAAACCGGTCAACCCGCCCAGCGCCAGCCAGAACACCGCATTGGCTGCCGCCGTGGCGCGGATGAAGGCCTGTGCCAGTTCTTCCGGGGCCACGCTGCCATGCACTTCCGGCTGAGGAGCGCCGATGAAATGCGGCACCACCAGCAGCATGACGCCAGCCAGCTTCCACAGCCAGCCACGGGTGAAGACGAACAAGCCCAGGCTGGCCGCCGTCATGGCGGCGGTCATCACCCACCAGAGCTGGCGCGCCTGCAGCGGTGCGGCCAGGGTACCGGGGACTTCCGGCGGCAAGCCCAGCGAGGGCGCGACGAAAAACACGCCATAACCGGCCAGGCCCCACAGCAGACCGCTGCGCCAGCTGATCTGGCGTCCGCTCAGGGCAAAGGCCGCCACCAGCATCAGGGCGAAACCGACCGCCATGCTGACATTGGCCAGCACGGTGTAGCCGGTGCGCTCGGCGCCGTCAGCCGGCTCCCAGGCATTGGCGTCATGCGCGTGTTCGTGCTCATGTGCGTTCGCATGCGAGTGCTCGTGCGCAGCCGCCTGGCCGGCGGGTTCGTGGGCGTGGTCATCGGCCGCGGGGGCCGCCGATTCGCCGGCCTTTTCATATTCCTCTGCCTTGAGGATGATCTTTTCGACCTGGAATTGCTGCACGCCCGACAGCAGCACGCCCGATAAAGCGCCTGCCACCACCACAGCCGATGCCATGCGCCGGAACACGGTCCAGTTCATCGTCCGCTCCTCAGTGGCAGGGGAAACCGGCCGAGTGGCGGCCATCGTGGGCGGCATTGTGCAGCTCGACCTTGGAGGCGAAGCCGGCGCCGTAGATCAGCGCCACGCCCAGCGCGAAGGCCAGCAGCGAGGGCGCGATGCGGTCGCGCCAGACCTGGCTGCCGGAGCGGCTGGAAGAGGAAGAATCAGCGGTGTGACGAGCGTCGAGACCGGAGGGAGTGGACATGCGCTTTCCTTGACAGGTGGATGAAACGAAGGAAGCCACACGGCGAGCGCCCAAGCACAATCCCGCCGTCGGCTGACGGCACCGGTTCACACCAGCGGGAAATGATGGAAGCTTTCCGCATGATCGCCCTCCGCGATGCATTCAAGAACTTGCCTCGGGCCGGTCTCCGGGCTGGCGAGGGGAAGCCTGGGGCTTCGGGACAGGCGCCTTCCCATGCGCGGGGCACAGTGGCGTAGTGCGTGTCCTTCCTCGCTTACCGTTGCGGGGGCAGCGCCGGCTTTGGCCCGGTGCTGTGGCACCGGCCGCACCGGCTTCCCGTTTCAATTCCAGGCGCGGCTGCGCACAGGAATACCAGAAGCAATGCTAAGGGGCGAAGTATAAAGGCGGGGGCGGGCTTGGGCAACCTGCATTGTCAGCCTGTACGGGGCTGGCGGCAACGTCAGCGGGGCAAGGCGGGCTGGAGCGGTGAGGAGGATGAGGGGGAAGCACTGGAGGAAGCAGCCGGCAGTTGCGGCAAGGCAGGCGAAGCCGCCAGCTTGTAATACAGGCTCATTTCCGCCCCCATGCGGGTGGGAATGCGCGCCACGTACACCGAGCGCTGGCCGGACCGGGGACCGTGCCCGTGCACTTCCATCAGGCACAGGTAGCGATCCCCCAGGAAGCCCAGCACGGCAAACGAGGCCTTTTGCGGGCGGGACAGCCGGGGGGCGCGCTCCGGTGACAGGCCGATGGCCCGGTCAAGGTAGCCGCGATGGGAATTGACGAACAGATAGTCACGTCCGGGGGGCTTGCCGCTGGCATAACCGATGCGCCACTGGCGATTGTCGCCATCGGGCAGATACAGGCTGTAGGGGGATGCCGGGCCGCTTTCCATCACCTCGACCCGCCCTGCGACCGGATCGATGCTGACCCGGCTGAGGGGAAAATGGTCTACGGCCAGGCAACTGGCCAGCACTTCTTCGGGCGGCGAAGGCGGACCGGGCAGCGCCGCCAGACAGACGAACAGCAGGACCAAGGGCAGGCAGCGCAGCGCGCACTTCTTCCAGGGAGAGGCATGGGCAAGGAAGCAAATCATTGACAGCTCCTTCAACAGACGGCGGATCAGATCGGCTGCAGCAGAAACACAACCGGCCACCATGGTTGCAGAAGGGCAATGCCATGGATATCAGAAAACTCTCAATGAGCAGGAACAAGTCACTTGCCATGGACGGCGTGCGCCCTGTTGTGCGCCCGGTGCCAATGCCGGAAGGCCGATGTCGCCTCGCGACGGCCTCAGCGCGGCCCGGCGACCATCTCGGCAAGAAAATCGAGGGCGACGAAGTGCCATTGCGCCGATTCGGCGTCATACAGCGCGATCTGGTTGATTTCCCGGCCCGGTTCAGTACGGCCCGGGATGCGCTCCATGGCCCGCTCGGCATGCCGGTGGCGCTGCTGCGGGTTCAGTTGTTCCAGCCGGGCCGCTGTCTCCGCATGGGCGTAGAGACCGGCGCACTCCCATAGCCGGGCGTGGCATTCGAGATCGGCCAGTCCAATGTCCAGCGGGATGCTGTCGATGCTCGCCGACACCTGGGCCACGCGCGCCGACGACAGCCGCACCGGGTCGCCCTGCGCGCGCACGGCGATGCGGCCATCGTGCGCGCCCCATGCCAGATGCAGGCAGTACGGCAAGTGGCCCTGATGACGCGCCACCAGTTCATCGGGGGAAAAGGACGCCACCGGCAGTACCTGGTAATCCTCCACGGCCAGACCCAGCCAGAGCGCATCGAGATGCGCATCAAAGGCAGACAGGTAGAGCACCATGGCCTGCGCACCGGCAGCCGGCCCGGCCTTGACCGGCTCGCACAGCACCCGGGCGGTGCTGCTGCCGCTTGGCTGCAGGCGTACCAGCACATGCAGAGGAAGCGCCGCCAGCACGGTGTGGCGGCGGCCAGCGGGAAAACCCATGGACTGCGGAGGATAGGGATACAAGGTGCCACTCCTGACAAGGACGGCGGAGGTGGCAGTCCTGCTCAATTCATCTGCGGTCTCCGCAAAAAGCAGATGCTTTCACAAATGCAAAGCGGCTTGAACGAGAAAAGTCTCAATCAACGCGAAAGAATCGCAGGCGGGATGGAACACTGCAGCGGTGTCGATGAGGGCCGAAATCACGGCGGTTTCGGGGCGATATGAAAGAAAAGGACAGTGCGCAGTCGCAATGGCCGCGCAACGGCAGGTTGCACGCTCAATAGCTGGCAAGAGATGAACGAAAAAGCAAAAAGCAAGGTCGCGACCGACGGCAGGAAGCGTACCGGCGAACGGCGCGCCTGCCTCGCAAGCGCTGTCTGCCGCTCTGGAACAGTTACCTACATGCGCAAAGGCTTGTCGGAAGGCCGGGGATTGTCGGGCGGATCTTGCACCGGCACCGGCTCATCATCGGGCAGTGCCGGCGGCGGCAGGTTGGGCTCGTTGACCGGCGGGGTTTCTTGGGGAGTGTGCAGGGAATGGTACAAAAAGACCTCCTCGGACAGGGCAATTCGGGTGGCAGATCCGGCAGGCAAGCTCAACCCTGGCCGGCCATCGGGTTCTGATGGGGAATCGGGTCCTGAGGCGGCGTCGGATCGAGCGGCGGGACCTCGACCGGCGGGGTGTCCTGGGGCTTGTGCATGGTGTTCTCCTCTGAGGGTAAAGGGGTAGTGTGGTCGCCGGGCCGTGCCGGCAGCATGGGCAGCAAGCCATCATCGGCATTGGCCAGCGGGTCTTCGGTGCCGTCGGGCTCAACGACATGGCCGGGATCGGCCACGATGTGATCCGGCACGGGCGCGCCTGACGGCGCAGGCGGCGTGCCGGGTGGACGCAGCAGTGCGGCTGCCGGGGTTTCCGGTGGTCGCGCGCCCTGCGCTGCAGCGGACTCTGCAGCGAGATCCGGACGAGGCAGGTTCATGGCGGTCCTCCTGACAAGGTGGCAAACAATACCTCATCTTACGAAGCCCCTGCCCTGCCCTCAGCCAGACATCGGCCCATTCGCCTGTAGGAAGGCCGGAAAAAAAACGCCGCCAGCCCCAAGGGGTGGCGGCGTCATCGGCATGCGCAATGCAGGACGTCAGCGCATTCAGCTGGCCTTGAGCGCGCGCGTCACGATTTCTTGCGCTTCGGCGAAGATGCGGTCCAGATGCGCCTGGTCGCGGAAGCTCTCGCCATAGATCTTGTAGATGCTCTCGGTGCCGGAAGGACGGGCCGCGAACCAGCCATTGTCGGTGACGATCTTCAGGCCGCCGAAGGGCTTGCCGTTGGCCGGTGCGGTCGTCATCACCTCGCGGATGGTCTCGCCGGCCAGCTCGGTCGACGTCACATCCTGCGGCGACAGTTTGGACAGGCGCGCCTTCTGCTCCGGCGTGGCGGCGGCTTCCTTGCGGCCATTGACGGGCGCACCCAGCTGGCGGGTCAGGTCCTGGTAGATCTGGCCGGGATCATTGCCGGTGCGGGCGGTCATCTCGGCGGCCAGCAAGGCGGCAGTGATGCCGTCCTTGTCGGTGCTCCAGGGCTGGCCGTCGAAACGCACGAAGGAGGCGCCAGCGCTTTCCTCGCAACCGAAGCCCAGGCTGCCGTCGTACAGGCCATCGACGAACCACTTGAAACCGACCGGCATCTCCAGCAGCTTGCGGCCCAGGTGATCGGCCACGCGATTGATCATCTGGCTCGACACCAAGGTCTTGCCCACGGCCGCATCGGCACGCCAGGCCGGACGATGGCGGAACAGGTAATACACCGCCACCGACAGGTAGTCGTTGGCCGGCAGCAGGCCGGTGCTTTTGGCGACGATGCCGTGGCGGTCATGGTCGGTGTCGCAGGCCATGGCGACGTCGAAGCGATCCTTCAGGGCGATCAGCTCGCTCATGGCATAGGGCGAGGACGGATCCATGCGGATCTGCGCATCCCAGTCCAGCGGCACGAAGCGGAAGCTGGCATCGACATCGGTGTTGACCACTTCCAGGTTGAGCTTGTAGCGATCGGCGATGGCCGACCAGTAATGCAGCCCGGCACCGCCCAGCGGATCCACTCCGATCTTGACGTTGGCCGCCGAGATGGCCCCCAGGTCGATGATGTTGGGCAGGTCGCCGACGTAGTTGTCGAGATAGTCGTAGCGGCGCGTGGTCTCGGCCTTCAGGGCCTTCTCGAAGCTGATGCGGCGCACGCCTTCCAGCTTCTGCTCCAGATAACCATTGGCGCGCTTCTCGATCCAGCTGGTGACGTTGGAATCCGAGGGACCGCCATTGGGCATGTTGTACTTGAAACCGCCATTGTCCGGCGGGTTGTGCGAGGGCGTGACCACGATGCCATCGGCCAGCTTGTCACGGTGCACGCGGTTGTGCGTGAGGATCGCGTGCGAGACGGCTGGCGTGGGCGCATAGGGGCTGCCCGCAGCCAGCATGGTCACCACTTCATTGGCGGCCAGCACTTCCAGTGCGCTGTGCCAGGCCGGTTCCGACAGGGCGTGGGTATCGATGCCCAGGAACAGCGGTCCCTTGAAACCCTGCTCCTTGCGGTAGTCGCAGATGGCCTGGGTGATGGCCAGCACATGCCATTCATTGAAGCTGTGCAGATTGGCATTGCCGCGATGGCCGGAGGTACCGAAAGCCACACGGTGGCTGGCTTCGGCCACATCGGGACGCAGGCTGTAGTAGTTCGACAGCAGCACCGGCAGGTTCACCAGGGCTGAGGGTGCGGCACGCTTGCCGGCGAGGGGATTGACGCTACTCATAGGTTTGTTCTGGATGAATGGATATCTGAGGAAACGAGGTGGCACGGCCACTTCGCTACTTGATCTTTTTTCAACGTCCCGGACATTGTAACGCCAGGATGGCGCGCTGCAGCATCGATATGAAGATTCTTGCAGAAAGCTTGGCGCGAGGCACTGTTCACGGGGCTTTGCGGGCCACGGCGATGCGCGGGTGCCGCTGACGCATGAAGCTTCTTGCCGAAAAGCAAAACGCGTCCGGGCCAAGGCACGGACGCATTCGGTCAGGGCAGAAACACCGGCCGCGCCCCTTCAGGCGTGGCCGCGTGCAGGCATGGTCAGGCTCGCCGGAAGGCGCGCACGATCACCAGCAGCACGATGGCACCCAGCGTCGCGGTGACGATGGAGGCCAGGATGCCGCCACCCACGGCGATGCCCAGCAGCCCCGCCAGCCAGCCACCGATGACGGCACCGACGATACCGATGAGGATGTCAGCCAGCAGACCGAAGCCGCCACCCTTGACCAGCACACCGGCCAGCCAGCCGGCAACGGCACCAATGATCAGCCATGCGATGAGTCCGTGTTCCATGATGTTCCCTTTCAATCGTTCTGTCGTTCTTGGGTTGATGTCGGAAACCGTGCAATGCAGGGGCTTCCTCTTGCTTCCACTTCTCTGCAAGCGCTCTGCGCAACAGATGACGTGATGATAGAAAAGCGCGCGTCGGCAAGGTATCGGACAGCGGCCCATTTCCTTGTAGGACAAGCCCGGCATGTGGCGCTGTTGAGCCGATCAGCGCCAGGCCACGCTGGTTTGCGGCGCGCAAAGCGGTCACGGCCGTGCCTTCCTCTTTTCCTACATCGCAAAAGGCGGCATTCCTATAGAGAGGAAGCGCGAGTTTTTTTACTCTTGCTGCACATAAGCGCAGTGCAGCATCGAACCCAGCATCCATCGCTTGCCGCCGCGCCTGCCCAATACCGCATTCGCCAGCCCGATTTCCAAGAGAGCCGCCATCATGTCCGCCACCGAAACCAGTGCCCGTCCGTCACCCGTTTTTGCCAATGCCTTCGCGCTGAACACCTTCGGCACTGCACCGCAGGCCGCCGAGGGCGCTGATTTCGTCGAACACTATGCCCGCTACGCCCGCGAATCGGCCGAGATGCTGCATCAGATTTCGATGAAGGCACCACAGCTGGCTTCGGTGCTGGACCAACTCAACGAAGGCAGCCTGCCGCAGCGCATCGCGCTGGTCGATGAGCAGGCAGCGGCCGCTGTACCGGCAACGCGCCGTCAGCCGCGCGCTTCCCTTCTGGAGACTGCGGCGCATGCATTGAGCCATGCCTTCCCCGGCGTCGCGCCCCTGTTTCAGGGATGCCGCGCATTTTTGCAAATGAAGATGATCAAGAACAACAGACAGGCGTGAGGAGGCGCGAGTCGCTAGCAAGCCTGCATTGTGTGCCTTTGGGTGTCACGCCCTTCACTCAACCAAAACTGGACTTACCATGAAAAAAATCACCAAAGCCGTTTTCCCCGTCGCTGGCCTCGGCAGCCGCTTCCTTCCCGCCACCAAGGCACAGCCCAAGGAAATGCTGCCCATCGTCGACAAGCCGCTGATCCAGTACGCCGTTGAAGAAGCGGTGGAAGCGGGCATTACCGAAATGATCTTCATCACCGGCCGCAACAAGCGCGCCATCGAAGACCACTTCGACAAGGCCTATGAGCTGGAATCCGAACTGGAAGCCGCCGGCAAGGTGAAGCTGCTGGAAACCATCCGCAACGTCATTCCCAAGCACATCAACTGCGTCTACGTGCGCCAGGCCGAGCCGCTGGGCCTGGGCCACGCCGTGCTGCTGGCCAAGCCGCTGGTGGGTGACGAGCCCTTCGCCGTGCTGCTGGCTGACGATTTCATGGATGCCGCTCCCGGCCAGAAAAACGTGATGGCACAGATGACCGAACTGTACGAACGTGAAGGCAAGAGCCTGCTGGCCGTGCAGGACGTACCGCGTCCAGAAACCCGCCAGTACGGCATCGTCAGCGGCACTGCACACGGCGAGCGTACCGAGCTGCTGAGCGGCATCGTCGAAAAGCCGTCGCCGGAAGACGCACCGTCGACCCTCGCCGTCGTGGGCCGCTATGTGCTGACCCCGGCCATCTTCGAGCGCCTGGAAAACATCGGCACCGGTGCCGGTGGCGAAATCCAGCTGACCGATGCCATCTCTGCCCTGCTGGAACAGGAACAGATCCTGGCCTATCGCTACGAAGGCCAGCGTTTCGACTGCGGCTCCAAGCTGGGCTACCTGAAGGCAGCCGTCGCCATGGGCTTCAAGCACAAGGAAGTCGGCACCGGCTTCGCCCAGTTCCTGCAGGAATTCACCAGCCAGAACGATCTGGCGCAGGCCGCCCAGCCCAAGGGCCCGGCCACCGTGACCCCACTGAAGACTGCTGCCGGCAACCAGCCTGGCAGCACACCGGTCTCCAGCGATAAGTTGCCAGCCGTCGCCAACAGCATCATGTAAGTCCCCGGTAGAGAGCGTTGTTGATTGCAGTCCGTCCGCAAGGCCGGGCTGCTTTTTTTTGTGGCTTTGCGCTTCGTATAAATTGTTTTGACCTTTGTCACAGAGTTTTAACCTGGACTTGCTAGCATCGCGGCCATGAATCTGGAGAAGTTCATTTCGCCCGGGACAAGTAATTCGCCGCAATACGGCCAGGCGCGTATGCTGTGGTCACCGCACCCCTGAAAACGTTTGCAACATCGAAATACGACGATGAAATCGTTGCCAGGCGGCAGGAATGTTGCGGCAAAGGCGCAAAAAATATATATTGTTTATATCAATTTTCAGAGGAGCGTTCATGGCCACCAGAGTTCAAGCCGCAGCAGCAGCAACCGAAACCAAGAAACCTGTCGCCAAGCCGGCAGCCCCCAAGCCCGCCGCGGTGAAGAAACCAGCCGTCAAGCCCGCCACCCGCGCAGCCGCCAAGCCGGCCGCTGCAGCAGCTGCACCGGCAGCCCCCAAGGCCGAAAAGAAGGTCGAGAAAGTCGCCAAGCCTGAAAAGGCCGACAAGCCGGTCAAGGCCGAGAAGGTAGAGAAGGTGGAAAAAGTCGAGAAAGCCCCCAAGGCCAAGAAGGTCAAGCAAGTGCGCGACAGCTTCACCATGCCCGAGAACGAGTACGCCGTGCTGGCCCAGGTCAAGAAGACCTGCCTGAAGTCCGGTGTCGAGATCAAGAAGAGCGACCTGCTGCGTATCGGCGTGTCGCTGATCAAGAACCTCAAGATCAACGAATTGAAGGACATCCTCGGCAGCCTGACCCCGCTGAAGGTGGGACGTCCCAAGAAGTAAGCCGCCCCCTGCTCTTCACAAACAGCAATGCCGCCCGGTTCATCCGGGCGGCATTGTTTTTGGCAGCGACAATGTTCTTCGAATTCTTCGATCGCCCTCAACTCCTGTCCGGATTGCCGATGCTGCGCACGACGCGCCACCGTCCGCCACTGACGCGATACAAGGTAAATACGGGATCGCGCAAGTTGCCTTGGGCATCGAAGGCGATCGTGCCGGAAATCCCCTTGTATCGAATCCGGTGCAGACTGGCCGTGACCTTGGCCGGCTCCACCGAATCGGCCTCGCGCATGGCGGCCGCGATGACGCGCACGGCATCATAGGCAAAGGGCGCATAGAGATAGATCTCGTCCTGATAACGCGCCTTCCAGGCTTGTTCGAAATGGCTCCACTGCGGGCCCTTGTAGGAAGGCAGTCCCGGTTCCACCACGCTCACCCCCTCCCCGGCGGCACCGGCCAGCTTGAGAAAGGTCGGCCCCACCAGTCCGCCGATCCCCACCAGCGGGGCGCGGATCTGCAACCGCCGCAGGTCCTGTACCAGTTGCGCGGCCTGGGCATCGAGTCCGGCGAAGAAGACCACGTCGGGATGGCTGTCGCGGATGCTGCGCAGGACGCTGTTGAAGTCGGAGGTCTTGCTGCTCACCGCATAGCGTCCCGTGACCCTGCCCTGCAAGGCCGTCAGCGACTTGACGAATTCATCGGCGTAAGTGGAGCCAAACACCGTGCTGTCATCGATCACGGCGACGTTGACGCCTTTCAGCTCGCGGACGACATAGTCGGCGGTCAGGCGCGCGCCCTCGCCGTCGTGCGGCACGATGCGGAAGGCACTGGCGTCGCCCTGCTGCGTGTAAGCCGGGGCCGTTACGGCGGGGGCCACGTGCGGAATGCCGGCCGCGGCATAGATGCGTGCGGCGGGGATGCCCACGCCACTGTTCCAGTGACCGACTACGGCGGCCACCTTGCTCTTGACGAAGTAATCGGCGATCAGCTCGCCCGTGCGCGGATCGGCCCGGTCGTCCTGCGGCAGCAGCTTGAACAGCACCGGCTCGCCGGCGATGACGGGCTTGCTGTTGTTGAGGTCGTCCACCGCCAGTTGGGCGGCGCGTTCCAGGCTCACGCCCGTACTGCCGGACGGGCCGCTCATGGGCGCGGCCAGGCCGATCAGCACGGTACGTGCCTGGGCCGCAGCGCTGCCGCTGGCAAAAAAGCACCCCGCGCCCGCCAGAGCCAGGGCGAGCAGGAGGGATTGTCGCAATGCATTGATCATCTTGTTCCTTGCTGCGGTACTGCCGAGATGGCTTGAGTTTGGATTGAGATTGACGGGGCTACCCGCCGGGACGCTCAGAAATTCAGTTCCCACTCGCAGGCCTGGCCGACCTCGATCACGCCGCCCTCCCCGCCGATCACGATGGCATTCTGGCCGAAGGTGAGACCGCCATTCACCCTGGCATTGGCACGATAGGTGGCCAGCGTGTCCATGGGTTCATTGGGCCACTGCGGATCGCGCTGGCCGCTGTGCTGGTCGATGCCGGGGATCGGACATCTAGCACAAGGCTTCACCAGCTTCAGTTGTACCGGACGGTCTTCACTGCCCAGGCGCACGGTATCGATGAAGTCTTCTTCATAGGCCTCCCAACCGGCGATCACCAGGTTGGGACGGAAGCGATCCATGGGCAAGGCCGGTGCGCCCTTGGCAGCGAGCCGGGCGTTGAGGTCATCCAGCGAAGCCTGGCCGATCACCAGCAGCGGATAGCCATCCGAAAACTGCGTCGTGGCCCGATGCTCGCCGGTCCAGCGGGTACTGCAGGCGCGCTTGACGGCCGGATTGAAGCGCACCAGGCGGGCGTCATCCTGCAGGTAGGCGGAGAACCACTCGCGCGCCTGCTCACCCTGGTCGAGCGCTTCGACCCGGCTGTCCCAGACCTTGACGGCGAGCGTGGCACCATCCTGGCCGGCAGCGACCAGCTGCAGCGCTGGCATGCCGGGCGCACGCAGCACCAGCGCATCGCCCTCGAAAGCGGGCGTGATGCAGGCCATCGCCGGATGCGTGCGCTGGGTCAGGAACTGGCCCTGGCGGTCCACCAGCATCCAGTGGCGGTCCAGCGCCAGGCCCAGCGGACTGATCTCGGCGCGGCTCAGGGAGAGCGCGCCGCAGGATTTGATCGGATAGAAGAAGATGGCACTGAGCGTGGTGCCGCTGAAGCTCGTATTCGACATGGTGTGACCGTCCCCCCGGATGGCGGCGCAAAGAAGCGCCCGATGAGTGAGTAGTATTGGTGATGAAGTTTCTGCAAGACATTACCACAAGCTGGCGGTTTCGCCCGGCTGACGATACGCCGTGTTCCCACTCATGCGACAATGCGCCACGGATGCATATGAACTTTTCTGACGGGAGCGCCATGCTGTTTGCCAAATTCTTCCATCTGCTGGGCCTGACGATCTGGGTCGGCGGCATGTTCTTCGCCCACATGGCCCTGCGCCCCGCGCTGGGCGTGCTGCATCCGGAGCAGCGGCTGAGCCTGATGGCGGCCGTGCTGGCCAATTTCTTCATCTGGGTCTGGGTCGCCATCGCACTGGTGCTGGGCAGCGGCCTGCACATGATGGCCATGATGGGCGCTGGCGCTGCCAAGTTGCCGCCCTATGTCCACGCCATGACTGGCATCGGCATCGTGATGATGCTGATCTTCGCCCACATCTTCTTCGCCCCCTTCCGCCGACTCAAGCTGGCGGCCGCCCAGCAAGACTGGGACCGCGCCTCGCGCGCACTGCGCCAGGTGCGCATGCTGGTAGGCATCAACCTGTGCCTGGGCCTGCTGACCATCGCCATCGGCGCACTCGGCCCCTTGAGCGTCTGAACACAAGCCTTCATTTTGGGGAGACCGCCGTGCTGACCGATTCACAATGCCAGGAAGCCGCCGACCTGCTGTGGGACTGCTGGGCGCACAACCGCCGCATCCCGCAATTGCCGGCGCATCTGCAGCCGGGGGACCGGCGTCAGGCCTATGACATCCAGCGCCGCCTGGAAGCGCGCAGCTTCGCGCCGCTGGCCGGCTGGAAGAACGCCGCCACCGGTCCCGGCGGACAGCAATTGCTCAAGGTCGACGCGCCACTGGCTGGCCGCCTGCTGGCCGAGCGCATTCACCGCAGCGGTGCCCGCATCACGCTGGGCGACAACCTGATGCGCGTGGCCGAGGTGGAAGTGGCCTTCCGCATGGGCAGCACGCTCGCGCCACGCAATACGCCTTACACGCAGGAAGAAGTGATGGCGGCCGTCGCCACGGTGCATCCGGCCATCGAGATTCCCGATACCCGGTATGACCTGTTCCGCGAAGTGGGCGCAGCGCAGCTGATCGCCGACAACAGCTGTGCCGACCAGTTCGTGCTGGGCGCACCGGCCAGCATCGACTGGCGCAGCCTGGACCTGTCCACGCTGGCGACCTCGGCCACCATCGAAGGCGGTGAAAGGCGCACCGGCAGTGGTGCCCAGGTGCTGGGCGATCCGCGCGTGGCGCTGACCTGGCTGGCCAATGAATTGCGCGAGTACGGCCTGACGCTGGCGGCCGGACAGCTGGTTGCCACCGGCTCCACCATCGTGCCCATGCCGGTGCGGGCAGGACAGACTGTGCTGGCCGAGCTGGGCGTGCTTGGCTCGGTAGTGGTGCATCTGGACTGAGCGCCAGTCCGGCCGGAATCAAAAAAGGGGATGAGCACAGGCTCATCCCCTTTTACATTGCGCGATCCGAAAGGCTCAGTTGGCCTTGTCCGTGCCGGGCTTGGCTTCCTCGTAGCGGCGCGCCAGTTCCTGGCGCAGCGACTTGCGGATCACGGCGGCGTCAAAGCGGCGCTTTTCTTCCTGCGAGAAGGGTCGCAGCGGCGGCACCGGGATCGGCTTGCGCTGGTCGTCCACGGCCACCATGGTGAAGAAGCAGCTGTTGACGTGGCGCGTTTCCTGGGTGCGGATGTTCTCGGCCACCACCTTGATGCCGATTTCCATGGACGACTTGCCGGTGTGGTTGACGCTGGCCAGGAAGGTCACCAGCTCGCCCACGTGGATGGGCTGGCGGAACATCACCTGGTCCACCGACAGGGTCACCACGTACTGGCCGGCGTAGCGGCTGCCGCAGGCATAGGCCACCTGGTCAAGCAGCTTGAGGATGGTGCCCCCGTGCACGTTGCCGGCGAAGTTGGCCATGTCCGGGGTCATCAGGACCGTCATGGTGAGTTGGTGAGATGGCAGATCCATGGTGCGTGGCTCTCTCTGTAGTGTGATGGCGATGGGTTGATCTTGGAATGAAATGACACCGGGGTGCCGTGCGCCGGCACGCTCCCCCGAGCGCGCGCAGGCGACCGGCCGGGACGCTCTCGTGGAGGAAAGCACCCCGGCCGCGGCCGACATTATCGGCCAGCCAGCCCGGCTATGGCAAAAAAACTCGCGTCAGCTGTCGCGCAGCCGCCCGCTCAGGCCCGCACCACCGGCTCGGCTGCTGCGAAATGCTCCTCGCAATTGCGCAGGAACTGGCGCACGGAGGCACTGATGGCTTCCGGCGACCAGCCGGCGATGTGCGGCGTCAGGACCACATTGGGCAGGCCGATCAGGGCGGCCGGCGGCTTGGGCTCGCCTTCGTAGACATCCAGCCCGGCACCGGCCAGGCGGCCGGCCGACAGGGCCGCGGCCAAGGCCTCGGTATCGACGATGCTGCCACGGCCGATGTTGACCAGGTAGCCCTTGGGACCGAGTTCTTCCAGCACGCGTGCATTGATGAGGTGATGGGTCTGGGTGCCGCCGGGCGCTGCCACGATCAGGCAGTCGGCCCAGCCGGCCAGTTGGGCCACGTCCGCGAAGTAGTGGAAATCGACGTCATCACGCTTCTTGCGGTTGCAGTAGGCGATCTCGGCATCGAAGGCAGCGGCGCGGCGGGCGATCTTCTTGCCGATATTGCCCATGCCGACGATGCCTACCCGCTTGCCCGCCAGCTGCGGTTGCAGGGGGATGGTTTCGCGCCAGCCGCCGTCGCGGGTGTAGCGGTCCAGCACCGGGATGTTGCGCAGGATGGCCAGCAGCAGGCCCAGCGTATGGTCGGCCACGCAGTCCTCGTTGGTACCGGCACCGGTGGCGATCTCGATGCCATGCGCCTTGGCATGGGCGGCGTCGATGTTTTCAAAACCGGCACCCAGGGCGCACACCAGCTGCAGATGGGGCAAGGCGCGCATTTCGTCGGCAGTCAGGCCGGTGGAGCCGTTGGTCAGCACCACCGCTACCTTTTTTGCCGGACCGGCGATCATCGCGTCACGGCGCGGGCGATCCGGCGCGTAAAGGATGTCGTAGTGGGCGGCGATGGTGGCAGTGCTTTCTTCGGAAAGGTGAATCAGGACGAGCAGAGGCGGTTTCATGAGGGGGACCTGGCCGGACGAGGAAAAGGAAGACGTGAAGGAAAATGCAATCAACGCCATTTTATTGCGAAACAGCAGAGTGAGCAGCCTGCCACTCATCAGCCGCTGCCGTCAGCATGCGAATTCCATGCCATCAGCGTCCAATCAATGCGAAGAAGCCCGATGCGCCAACAGGCGGATCGGGCTTCGTTAGTGGGAAACGGCGGTCAATGCCGCGCTGTCTGCTTCTCCAGCAGGTCATGCGCAGCCTGGCGCGCGCCCTCCTCGGCCGACTTTTCATCGGCGAAGGTCTGGTCGGGCAGCACGCGCTGCACCGGGAACACCGGGTTGCGGTGCATGGGATTGGTGGAATGGCCGAAGATGGCCACCTGGGCCACCCATTCGTCGCCGCCGATGAGGCGCACGCCAGCGTATTCCACTTCGTAATCGCCTACTTGTTCAGTGGGCATGATGATCTCCTCTGCGGATGGGCCGATAGCCTGGGGTCTCAGGCCGCGCCGTCGCCGCTGCGTTGGTCCAGATGGGTGATGGCGTAGCCTTTCTCGCCGATCTGCATGAAGGCATCTTCCGGCTCCAGCGTGAAATGCCGCTTGCCGTCGCGCTCAAAGTCCACGTTTTGCTCGTGGAGCTGCCAGTCGGTATTGGTCACCTCTTCCGGCATCGGCTTTTCGTGGGGCAGGACGAGGTAGGAAAACAAACCGTCGCCGTCCGGGCGCTTGTACACATCGACTTTCATCTTGGGGCCTCCTGGTCGGGTTGAACATGGGCACTGCTTCAAGATGCGACTGAGGGTTCGGGCATTGGTTCGCCGCCGCGATGGACTGAACTGCACAAAGCGGGTTGCGCTGTCAGCCGGATCCGACAGGCGCATGGACAATCGAAGAATTCTTCATTTCACGATAGCACCAGCATGGCGCAGAAGCCAGCCGAGGGCGGACCGCACGCCGATTCAGTCAGCTTGCCGACGCAGCCATGCCAGCGCGCCCGTGAGGCTGCGGAAGTCCGCCAGCGAACGGCAGGCCATCTGCGGATGGCGCTCGCGCAGCATGCGCGATAGTGCCGCGCCAGGCCCCAGTTCCAACGCGACCGTCACGCCACGCTCAGCCATGGCATCCATGCAGCCGGCCCACTGGATGGGCTCGACCAGCTGTCGCACCAGCAGTGCTCGCGCCTGCGCTGCATCGGCAATCGCCTGCCCGGTGACACCCGCCAGCAAGGCCGGACCGGGCGAGCGCAGCTGGAGTGCGGCAAGCTCTGCCGCAAACGAGTCCGTGGCCGCCTGCATCAACGGGGTGTGCGAGGCCAGCCCGACGGGCAACGTTGAAGTCCGCGCACCGGCGGCAGCAAGCTCATCCGCAGCAGCTTGCAGGGCCTTCCCGGTGCCACCGGCGATGAGCGTGTCTTCGCCAGTGACGATGGCCACGTAACCACCATGCCGCGCCAGGCATTCCTGTGTCACGGCAAGCGGCAGTCCACCAATGGCCATCAAGCCTTGTTCCGGTTGCACGCTGGCCGCCTCGGTCATCGCTGCAGCGCGTCGTGCTGCCAGCGCGACGGACTGCGCGGGATCGAGGACCCCGACCACCGCATAGGCGGCCAGTTCGCCCACGCTGTAACCCGCCACCACCAACGGCGCGCCCGCGCAGGCTGACAACGGCTCCCGCAACGCTTGCCATGCGGCGAGTTGCGCCGCGACGATCAGCGGTTGGGCGTTGCGATTGGCGTACAGCTGCGCAGGATCGTTGAGCACCGTTTCCACCGGCGCTTGCAGATGCGACGACAGATCGCTTTGCGTCAGGAAAGCGCTGGCCACGGGATCCTCGCGCAGCAGATCGAACATGCCCGCATGCTGCGCGCCCTGCCCCGGACACAGGATAGCCAGGCGCAGACTCATAAGTTGCAAACCTCATGGACCAGGCAAGCCGCCGCCAGCAGATCGGCCGCGCCGCCCGGCGACAGGCGGCGGGTGACGAATTCGCGATGGCAGTCCTGCGCCCGCGCTTCCCAACCGGCAAGCGCAGTACCGCCCGCCGCCAGGAAGGCCGCACTGCGACTGCGAACCAGGGCAGCGCCCTCGGCCCCGCCGCGATGGTAGACATTGGTATCGCTGAGATGCGCCATCAGCGCAAAGAGCGCATCGATACGGGCGTGATACAGATCGCGTCCGGTCGCCAGCGTGGCCTGCAATTGCGGCAAGGCCACCTCGAACACCGCCGGGAAGCCCAGCGCGCCCTCCTCTCGCGCCCCGCCCACGGCATGCTCGGCGGCCACGCGCTGGCCATGGCTGTGCTGGCCGCACGGCATCGCTGCCGCGCTATGGCGGGCCAGTGCATCGCCCCACTGGATCAGCAAAGTGGCGCGGAGGGTGGCCGGTTGCAGGGGCATGTGACGGCCCCGCGCATATCCCGTGGCCGCGCACAGCATGCCCAGCGCGAAGATCGCGCCGCGATGCGTGTTGATGCCGCCGGTGGCGCGCAACATGCGCTCTTCGGCGTGAATCGCCAGCGTCTGCAGGGTGCGGAAAGACGCGCCGTCGAGGCCTGCGGCGGCGATCTGGAAAAAGTAATGGCGCAGCGCAAACAGACTGCGCAGGAAAGTCTCGGCCGTCATGTCGGTGTGGCTGCCATTGTCCACGCGCGAGACCAGGCCGGGCTTGGGATAGAGCACCAGTTCCTGGTACAGGCTGCGCACCGCCAGGCGCGCGAGCTGGCGGCAGAACGCCAGGTTCTCGCGGGCGGCGCGGCGCTTCTGCGTATGGTGCAGCGGCGGGGTCAGCGTATCGGGATGCTGCATCAGGCGGCGCATGTCTGCTCCTGCGGCAGGCTGGCGCGCAGTGCGCCCACGCGTTCGAGCGCTACGCTGGCTGGCCGCTTGACCAGCACCTGGCCTTCGGGATGGCTGCCCAGCACCGCGACCTGTCGCCATTCCTTCCACGACACGGCGGCCCCGTCAGGAAACACGATTTCTCCATCCAGCGGCAGGAACATCGCCTGCCAGGCCAGCAGCCTCACGCCTGCTTCCAGCTGGGCCTGGCTGCGCGGCTGGAACAGCAGGTCGATGTCGGAACTGCTGCGCAGATAAACTTGCGCCGTCACCGCCTGCCAGGCCAGAGAACCGAATACAGAGAGAGCAATACCGGCGCGCTCCATGTGCTCCTGCAACTCCGCCAGCCCAGCCTGCCACGCGGCCGGCAGACCGGCCAGACGCGCAGCGACGATGTCGCGCAGCAGGAAAGGCGCGCGGCTTGATGCCACTTCATCGGCCCTCACCCGCAGCGCGATGCGCGGCTTGTTGCCCTGCGCATCGGGCGGCAAGGCGATACCGGCACAGATCTCTTCGTCCTTGGCCTCCACGTCGCGGCGACGCACGATCAGCGGCCAGCGCATGCGCTGCCAGTGCTGCAGCGTGGCCTGCTGGCGTGCATCACTGCCACCGGCCAGCAGGCGCGACCAACCCGCCTCGCTCAGCCAGAGCAGGTGATGACGCGAGTCGGCCAGAGCGGACGCGGACGGCATGCTCATCCGTTCAAGGGCGTATCGTTGGCGACCGCATCGATGACGCGTTGCGCCCATTTGCGCCCGCCCCGTTCGAGACCCGTGGCCGCACGCGTGTCGGCACTGCGATCCTGGGCCAGCGCATCGGCCAGCGCCTTGGCGAGGTCGCCATTCCAGATCTCGGCAACGCCGCCCATGCGCAAATAATTTTCAGGTCCGGGCGCAAACACCGGATTGCTCTTGGCCAGCTCGGTCAGCCGTTCTTCCGGCACCTTGGTAATGCGTGCCATCGCTGGCAGGCCCATGACGCGAATGGTCGCCTCCGGCAAGGCATAGCAGGCATCGGCGATCAGGCCGCTGGTGATGAAGCCGCCCGACAGCGCCTGGTCATACACCAGCCCGACCACGCGATGCCCCTGGCGGCGCGCCAGTTCCACGCATTTGCCCAGATGCGCCATGTAGCTGTTGATGCCCAGCATTTCATCGCGGTGGCGCAGGCGCTGGCCCTGGGTATCGACCAGGATCACGATGGGCCGGCCGGGATGTTCACGCACCGTCTGCAGGATCGCACTGGCCTGGGCCAGCGCAATTTCGATGCCGATGGGCGTATGCCCGGTGGTACCGACCACGGTGACGGTACGGCCATCCACCTGCGCCGTGCCGGAGAGGAAGTGATCCTGCTCGGTGATCGCGTGGCCTTGCGGGAACAAGTCCTGCGCCAGTGCGCGCCAGTCGACCTGGGGTTGAGTAACAGTCTGGTTCATGAATTCCTCTCAGGCCTTGGAAACGATGCGCAGGCGCTCGGCCATGGCGGTGAAGGCAGCGGCTTCCAGCATCGGTACCGTTTCCGGTCGGGCCACGCCCAGCTCGGCCCAGATATCCATCGGGTCCTCGGCATGGCCGAAAGTGGCGATGCGACGGCGCAGCATCTCCTGCTCGGCTTCCAGCCGGGACAGCGTGAGCTTCGCATCGCTGACGGCGGACAACGCGGCGATGGCTGCCGTGCGGAAGGCGTCAATGTCGTCGCTCACCAGTTGCTGGCAATCGCCGATCAGGTAGCGATGCTTGCCGCCGGTGGTACGCCAGACCAGGGCACGGTCGCGCGAATCGAATTCCTCGACGCCATTGGCAGTCTCGATCACTTCCGGACCGGACATGGCCAGCCGCCCTTCCTCGGACATGATGATGGTATTGGCACAGCGCGCCACAATGCCCATGCCGCCGAAACAGCCATTGGCGCCACCGACCAGCACGATCACCGGGATGCCAGCGGCACGGGCTTCCAGCACCGCACGCATCACTTCGGAGACGGCGATGAGCCCGGCATTGGCTTCATGCAGGCGCACGCCGCCGGTTTCCAGCAGCAGGATCACGCCTGCGGCCTGCCTGGCCATGGCGCGCTTGAGCAGGCCCACCAGCTTGGCACCATGCACCTCGCCCACCGCCCCGCCCATGAATCCGCCTTCCTGCGCGGCGGCCATCACGGCGCTTCCACCCAGCAGGCCTTCGCCGATGATGACGCCATCATCGAAGGAGACCGGTGCATCGAGCTGACCCAAATGGGGGCTGACTACGCGCTGCGCGGGCGGCAGCAGTTCCTTGAAGCTGCCGGCGTCGAGCACCGCCAGGATGCGCTCGCGCGCCGTGGCTTCCAGATAGCTCGCACTCATGCGCCCTCCTCCACCATGGCTTCCACGGCCTGGTCCAGGCGCAGGCTGACCACGGCCGGCGTGGCCCCCATGTCGTTGATGGAGATGCGGGTATCGGCCAGTTGCCAGCGTTGCTGGAAGTCGGTCATCACCGCTTCCCAGATGGTGCCGAAGCCGCGCGCAGCGGTCTTGACCTCGATGGCGCAGGCACCGTTGAGCGCCGCATGCTCGATCAGTACTTCCAGATTGCCCGAGCTGACCACGCCGACCAGTTCAGGCGTGGCCTTGAGGCGACGCTGGCCGTGCTCGAAGCGAAAAGTCAAAGTTTCCATAGTGTCGCTTTCATTGCGGGAAAATCACCAGTTGCGGAAGCGCTTGGGCGGGTTGTACAACCCGCCGGAGGCCCGCACCAGGTCCTTCATGTTCTTGGCCGCCAGCAGGTCGCGGGTGGCCATGCGCTTGTCGATGCCGAGGTCCTCTGCGCGGCGGATGATGCCACGGTCGCGCAGGTTTTCCACCATGCGCTTGTCGCGGCCCATGCCGACGGCCGTATAACCGGCCACGCCGCGGATGGCCTGCTCGCGCTCTTCTTCGGTACGGCACAGCAGCAGGTTGGCGATGCCCTCTTCAGTGAGGATGTGGGTGACATCGTCGCCATAGATCATCACGGGAGGAATCGGCATCTTGGCCTGCTCGCCCAGCTGCCATGCGTCCAGCTTCTCGACGAAAGCCGGCTGCATGTGCTCGCGGAAGGTCTCCACCGTCTGCACCACCAGCTTCTGGCCGCGCGGAATGGTATTGCGTCCGGCACGTGCCTGCTGGCCGGCCTTGAGCCAGGCTTCGCTGGCATGGCGGCGTCCGCGTGCATCCGCGCCCATGTTGGGGGCACCGCCAAACCCGGCGATGCGGCCCAGCGTGGCTGTGGAGGAATTGCCCTGCAAGTCGATCTGCAAGGTCGATCCGATGAACATGTCACAACCATAGTGGCCGGCCGTCTGCGAGAAGGCGCGGTTGCTGCGCATGGAGCCATCGGGTCCGACGAAGAAGACATCGGGCCGTGCGCGGATGTAATCTTCCATGCCCAGCTCGGAGCCGAAGGAGTGCACGGATTCCACAAACCCGGCCTCGATGGCAGGAATGAGTGCAGGGTGCGGATTGAGCGCCCAGTGCTTGCAGATCTTGCCGCGCAGGCCCAGCGATTCGGCATAGGTGGGCAGGATCAGCTCGATGGCGGCGGTATCGAAACCGATGCCGTGATTCAAGCGCTGCACGCCGTATTCGGCATAGATGCCCTTGATGGCCATCATCGCCATGAGCACCTGGATCTCGGAAATCTGCGCCGGGTCGCGCGTGAAGAGCGGTTCGATGTAATGCGGCGTGGGGGCCTTGATGGCGAAGCTGACCCAGTCGGCCGGGATGTCCACGCGCGGCAGCTCATCGACGATTTCGTTCACCTGCGCAATGACGATGCCGCTGGAGAAGGCCGTCGCTTCGGCAATGGCGGGCGTATCTTCCGTATTGGGCCCGGTATAGAGATTGCCGTGGCGGTCGGCCGCCTGCGCCGCCACCAGCGCCACGCGCGGCGTCAGGTCGACGAAGTAGCGGCCAAACAGCTCCAGGTAAGTATGGATGGCACCGATGTTGAGCTTGCCGGCCGAGGCCAGCTTGGCCAGGCGGCCGGCCTGCGGACCGGAGAAGGAAAAATCGAGCCGGTCGGCGATGCCCTTCTCGAACACGTCCAGATGTTCCGGCAAGGCCAGCACCGAAAACAGCATGTGCAAGCCCTTGACCCGTGCCGGATCGAGCGCCGCGAGGCCCTTGGCCAGGAAATCGGCCTGCTTCTGGTTGTTGCCCTCGACACAGACCCGGTCGCCGCTTTCCAGCACCGCATAGAGCAGCTCTGCCAGCTTGTCCGCAGGCGCGATCTTGCCCTGCAACTGGCTACCCAATGCGGCGGTGACGCGCGCCAGCCGCTGTTCACGGTTCTTCTGGCGCGCATTCCACACGCGTTCGCTACTACTCATTTACTTGGCTCCCATCAACAGATCAGGCAATACGGTCGCGATGCCCGGGAACATGCACAAGAGCAGGACCGCGAGAAACATCAGCGCCAGGAAAGGAATCGTACCCTTGATGACATCGCCTAGCGCGATATCGGGTGCGATGTTCTTGATCACGAACAGATTCAGCCCCACCGGCGGGTGAATCAGGCCCATCTCCATCACCACCGTCATGACGATGCCGAACCAGATCAGGTCGAAACCGGCGGCCTTGAGCGGCGGCAGGATGATGGGCGCGGTCATGAGGATGATCGACACCGGCGGCAGGAAGAAGCCCAGCACGATCACCATGCCCAGGATCACGGCCAGCAGCAGCCACTTCGACAAGTGCAGGTCGACCACCCATTGCGCCGCCGACTGGCTGATGTGCAGGTAGCTCATCACGTAGGAATACAGCAGCGACATGCCGATGATGAGCAGCAGCATCCCCGATTCCTTGATGGTGGAACTGAGGAAGGGCGCGATCTCTTTGGGCTTGTAGATGCGATAGACCACCGCGATCAGCACCAGCGCCAGCAGCGCGCCCAGGCCAGCAGTTTCGGAAGGTGTGGCCAGTCCGCCATAGAGGGCGACCATCACGCCGATCAGCAAGATCAGGAAAGGCAGCACGCGCGGCAGCATTTCCACTTTCTGGGCCAGCGTGAAATGTTCGTCATCCAGATAGGCCGACTTGGCCCCACCGGCGGTGTAGACGGCATGCGCCAGCTTGTATTCCTTGCGCGCCCGGAAGACCGCATAACCCGCAAACAGGATCACCAGCAGCACGCCCGGCCCGATACCGGCCAGGAACAGGCGTCCCAGCGACTGCTCGGCAGCCACGGCATACAGGATCATGGTGATGGACGGCGGCAACAGGATGCCCAGCGTGCCACCGGCGGCGATGATGCCCGCGGCAAACCCCGGTGAATAGCCGCGACGGCGCATCTCGGGAATGCCCGCCGAGCCGATGGCCGAGCAGGTCGCCGGCGATGAACCGGCCATGGCGGCAAAGAGCGCGCAGGCAAACACGTTGGCGATGCCCAGCCCGCCCGGCACCTTGTTCAACCAGGCGTGGATGGCCGAATACAAGTCCTTGCCCGCAGGAGATTTGCCGATGGCCGCCCCCTTCAGGATGAAGAGCGGAATCGACAGCAGCGTGATGGAAGCGATTTCTTCATAAACGTTTTGCGTGATGGTATCCAGCGACGATTCCGGCATGAAGAAATACATGAAGCCGGTCGCCACTACGCCCAGCGCAAAGGCAATCGGCATGCCCGAGCACATCACCAGGATGGTGACCACGCCATAGAGCACACCCAGGGTCAGCGGACTCATTGCGCACCTCCGGACGTTGCAGCAGGCACGGTGCCGGTGATGCGCGTGAGCACCTGCACCAGCAATTGCAGCGTCAGCATGCTCATGCCCAGCGCCATCAGGGAATACGGAATCCACAGCGGCGGCGCAAAGGTGGACGACGTGGTCTGCCCCTCCACCCAGGCTTCATGGAACAGCGTCCACGACTTCCAGGTGAAGAAGGCGCAGAACAGGAAGGACACCACATCCACGATGAACATGCGCACCTTGTTGGCCAGCGGCGAGAGCAAGCCGGCCAGCGCCTCGATGCCGATGTGCCCGCGCAGCGACTGCACATAAGCAGAGCACAGGAAGATCACGCCAACCAGCATGAAGACCGAGGCTTCATCCTGCCAGTCGGTCGGCTGATGGAAGAAGTAACGCACCACCACCGAATAGGTGAGGATGCAGGAAGTGACCAGCAGCGCAATCATCCCCAGGAACACGGCCACGCGGTGGTAGCCCTGCAGGAAGGCCGCCAGCCAGGCCACCGGGGCGCTGGCCGGCACGGCCGGGCGCGTGGCCGCCGCGCCGGGCATCTCGAAGCCGTGGCTCATACGGTCTTCTCCGCCAGGGCCAGCAGCTTGGCGCAGTTGGCATTGCGGGCCGCGAAGTCCTTCCAGGCGGTATTGCGGGCGATGTCCTGCCACTTCTTGACGACCTCGGCGTTGAGGTCAACCACCTTGGCACCGGCCTTCTGGTAGACCTGGGCCACGGCGATGTCGTCGGCCTGGGCAGCCTTGGTGGCGAACTGTTCCATGTCTGCACCGACGGACATGATGACGGCCTGCTGGTCCTTGGGCAGGCGTTCGAAGACGGCCTTGGACATCATCAGCGGCTCGAACATGTACCAGTAAGCCTTGTCGCGCCCGGTCGTGAGGGACTTGGCCACCTCCTCCAGGCGGAAGGACATGAAGGAAGTCGACGACGTCATCGCCGCATCCATCGCGCCGGTCTGCATCGCGGCGTAGATTTCGTTGGACGGCAGGGTCACCACGGCGGCCCCCGCTTCCTTCAGGATCAGGTCCATCTCGCGTGAACCGCCGCGCACCTTCATGCCCTTGGCATCGGCCGGATCGACGATGGGCTTGCCGCGCGAGGCTACGCCGCCGGCCTGCCAGATCCAGCTGACAATGACCACGCCCTTCTCGCCCAGGATGCGGGCCAGTTCCTTGCCTACTTCGGCATTCTTCCAGGCGGCGCCCTGCTGGTAGGAGGTCACCAGGCCGGGCATGAGGCCGATGTTGGTTTCGGGGACTTCGCCGCCCGCATAGTTCAGCGGCACCAGCGACATATCCAGCGCACCCTTGCGCAGGGCGGAGAACTGGGCGTTGGTTTTCATCAGCGAGGAGCCGGGATAGATCTCGAACTTCAAGGCGCCTTTGGTCTTTTCGTTCACCTGCTGGGCGAACATGCGCACCAGGCGGTCTCGGAAGTCGCCTTCTGTCAGCGTTCCGCCGGGAAACTGGTGAGAAATCTTCAGGCTGCCCGTTTGCGCCCAGGCGGCGGGCATGGCGGCGGCAAGCGGTGCAGCGGCCAGGGTGCCAAGGAAATGGCGACGGGTGAATGCGGTCATGCTGGTATCTCCTCCAGGAATTGATGGAACTACTGTGTTTTTATGCTCTCATCGTGTATACAATTTCAGGCGAAAAGCATACATTGTCAAGCATTAATCCCGTGGAAGCCCTTCCCTTTACAATGCTTGTTTTAGAGGCAACACACCATGGACACGCCAAAGACCCGTTCTGAAACCCTGCGCGAATCGATTGAAGAGCTGATCGCCGTCGGCAAGCTGGCGCCGGGCCAGCATCTGGATGAAACCTCGCTGGCCGAGGAATTCGGTGTTTCGCGCACGCCCATCCGGGAGGCGCTGATCCAGCTGGCCTCGATGGGCATCGTCGAGATGCGGCCGCGCCGGGGGGCCATCGTGGCCGAGATCGGCCCGCAGCAATTGATCGAGATGTTTGAAGTGATGGCCGAATTCGAAGCCATGTGCGGCCGCCTGGCGGCGCGCCGCATGACGCCGGCCGAGCATGCCGAGCTGCTGGCGGCGCACCAGGCCTGCCAGGCGGCGCGCGATGCCAGCGATCCGGATGCCTATTTTTACCTGAACGAAGCCTTCCACGACCACATCTATGCCGGCAGCCACAATGGCTTCCTGGCCGAGCAGGCGCGCGCCCTGCACCGCCGCCTGCGGCCGTATCGCCGCCTGCAGTTGCGGGTGCGGGATCGTCTCAGGATGTCCTATGACGAACACCAGGCCGTGGTGGATGCCATCATCGCCGGCGACCCGGAACGCACCGTCGAGGTGCTGCGCCAGCACATCATGATCCAGGGACAGCGCTTTGCTGACCTGGTGGCATCCCTGCATCAGCTCAAGTCGGCCGCCTGATCGGCGTTACCGCATCGGCTACAGGCTGCGCTGGCTGACGAAATGCCGCTCGCTGCCATCGAGCGGATCGATGAAGAACAGGGAACGGGCCAGCAGTTTGAGGGGCTTGTCCAGATCATCGGCCACGCCCACGGGCACGGCGTGCGGATAGAACAGATCGTTGAGGATGGGAATGCCCAGCGAGGCCATGTGCACCCGCAACTGGTGACGCCGTCCGGTGACCGGTTCCAGCTGGTAGAGGCCGAATTTTCCCCGCTGCTCCAGCAGGGAAATGTGGGTTTCCGAATTGGGCGTACCTTCGGCCTCATGCATCTTGAAGAACTGTTCAGGGATCTCTTCCACCCGGCTGCGGTGCACCCGTGGCAACGCCAGATCCGCCCGCAGCGGGGCAATCGCTTCATATACCTTGAACATGGACCGTTGCTGGAACATGGACTGATACTTGCCCCGGCTGGCCGGCTGATGCGAAAAGACGATCACCCCGGCCGTCTCCCGGTCCAGCCGGTGGATGGGGACCAGGTCCTGCAGGCCGGTGGCCTTCTTGAGCCGTACCAGCAGGGTTTCCTGCACGAAGCGGCCAGTCGGGATCACCGGCAGGAAATGCGGTTTATCGGCTACCAACAAATGGTCGTCCAGATGCAGAATCTTCTCTTCCACCGGAATGCGCGCTTCACCCTCGGGTAATTCGCGGTAGTAGAAAATGCAATCGCCGCTGCGATAGGGTGACTCCGGGCGCAATGCTTCACCCTGCTGGTTGCGCACCTCCCCCCGCAGCAGGCGCTCGCGCCAGATCGATTCGGGGACGGCCGTAAAGCGCTCGCCCAGGAAGGACAGCATGTCGCGCCAGGGCCCAGGTTGCAGCCACAGGTAGCTGGGCGACAAGCCCTCGCGCATGGGCAGGGTGGGCGTGGGCCTCATGCGCCCTCCGCGCTGGCAGGCTTCCTGCGCGCGGCGCGGCGGCGCCAGGCGGCCACGCTGGCATTGGCCTCCAGATGCGCCAGCAGCTTGCCTCGCTGTGCGTCGGTGAAGGGCAGGCTCTCAATCAGGGCCGGCCATTGCGTCATGGCGCGTTCCACCGTGTCCACCAGCACCGCCTGCAAGCGTGGCTCCGGTAGCCGCCACAGGTTGGCGAGCTGGCGCAGGATGGCGGGCGTGAGCAATTGCTTGCCCTTCTGTCCCGGTACGAAGGCCAGCGCATGGCCATCGCCACCCACGTAAGCGGCGTAGGCAACGATGTCATAGGCCGGCGACAGCGCGGCCTGCTGGGGCGTGTGGTACAGCAGGCTGAAATTCTTCAGGTGCGCATCGAAATTGCCGAGCAGCTCGTTGACCTTGATCCGCCGCAGCAATTCGTAGACATCCTCGGCACCGCGCGTACTGCGCTCCAACAGCACCACGCCGATGGCCGCATAGGTGCCGACATACTTGGCCGCCGGCGCGGTACCGGTGACCTGGGCGAAATCTTCCATGTGCAAGCGTCCGGTCGGCGTGGGTGCATCGCGATCAAAGCGCTGCACCAGCAGGAAACGGCTGGCGTCGTTGCGCAGGCCGAACGGCAGATGATCGCCGATGGCCGACAGCGGCTCCAGGCTGAACCGGCAAGTCTGCACGCCAGCGGCAGCGGCCAGGGTGAGCGAGGCAAACTCCACCTGCGGCATGTTGGAATAGTCGGTAGCCGGCAGCTTGGCGATGAAATGGCTGCCCTGGCTATCCTTGGAACGCATGACGTAGCGCCCCCCGCTCTCCCGCACCAGCGCCAGCTTGGGCTGCACGCCGGAGAGCGATTCCCCGCCGGGTACCGGCAACTGGCCGGAACTCATCTCGTAGCTGTCATGACCCTGCCCTAGCAGGCGGCCGAGACCGCGTTCATCCAGTTCTTCGGCCAGCGCCGAGACATCGCCGGGCAGATCGCGTCCGCAGTAGGCCAGCAGGCCAAATTCATCGTCCGGAGCGAGACCGGCGCGCTGGATCAGGTGTTTGCGCAACTGCCCTTCGGGCAGGAGATTCTGGAAGAAGGGAGGCAATCCGCCACGGCCATCCCCCCGGTTGGCCGCCAGCGTGGGATCGAGCAACTGGGCGCGGGTACGCTCTTCAGTGGAGGCCAGATAAAGCTGCGAGAGGACGGGACGATCGTCCCCCTGCAAGGCATAGGCGTCATCGAAACGGAAATAGCAGCGCCCGTCATCCAGGGCGAACAAGGAGCCGACCTCGGTCTGCCCGAGGCGGAGGCGCAGGGAACGCAGCATGCTCACGCCTCGCCTCCTTCGCCCATGAGCGCTTGCAGCCGCGCCCCCAGTTCGGTCTGGCTGCCAGCGCCTTGCGCCTCGGCGGCGCGCAGCGGCGCTGCTTGGCGCGGCAACAGCAGCAGGTCCAGCTCCAGCTCCTCGCACAGGGCCAGCAGCTTGACCAGTTCGATGTTGCCGCGCCCGGTTTCCAGCGCCAGCAAGGTGTTACGGTGCATTCCGGCCAGCGCGGCCAGCGCGACAGCCGTCATCCCCCGTGCCTTACGCGCGGTGCGGATGCGGCGGCCGATGTCTTGCAGATTGGTCATCAGAAGATCCAATTAAATGGTTCTTTTTACATATAACCATTATATTAGACATCCGCACGAAATCAAGAATAATAGATTATGCATTTAATTAAACGAACAATATATTGTTCTTTTGAAGAATTGGCAGAGGCGGCGATCCGACGATGCGCACAAAAAAAAATCGCAGTCCGGCGAGGACTGCGATTTCAAGAGGACGGTGTTCAGGCAGTGGTATTGACGTTGCGCCCGATGTTCGGGTTGGCCGGCAACGGCGGCAATGCCTGCAACAGGCCCACGGCGGCAGAAGCCTGGCTGTCGAGCGCTTTCTTCAGCATCAGTACGTTGACCGAATCCGAAGTCTTCGCCGCAGCCATGCTGGTGGCCAGTGATGCGATTTGATTGACATCCATGGTGCTCTCCTTTTGGGGGATACCGGGAAACAGGATGCGTCGCCC
Source organism: Herbaspirillum sp. Her4 (assembly GCF_057961335.1). Taxonomy (NCBI): domain Bacteria; kingdom Pseudomonadati; phylum Pseudomonadota; class Betaproteobacteria; order Burkholderiales; family Oxalobacteraceae; genus Herbaspirillum; species Herbaspirillum sp. Her4. The sequence continues at coordinate 4,314,406 of NZ_CM176330.1, forward strand.
GGTGCCTTGATTACGGCATTGGACGCTGTTTCTTTACATCAATCAAGAAAAATTTCGAGATACTCACACGCGAACGTCGACTCGTATCAAGGTTGTTCGAGAACTTCCCATTAAAAATCGCAGCCAGCTAGCCATTTACCTGAACAGGTATAGCCTGCTACGATGTTTATCAATGAGAAACCACTCGAATGGATCGCGAGCAGCTACAAGGATCTGCTGGCATTGCCAGCGGAAGTCCGCCAACGTTTCGGCTTCGCATTGTCGCTGGCGCAAATGGGCGAGCGCTATGAAAAAACCAAGATATTGAACGGTTTCAGCGGTGCCGGCGTGCTGGAGATTCTGGAAGACCATATTGGCGACACCTTCCGGGCTGTCTACACCGTGAAGTTCGAAGAAGCCGTGTTCGTACTGCACTGCTTTCAGAAGAAAAGCAAAAGCGGAATAGCCACACCCCAGCCGGACATGGAAATCATCCGGACCAGACTCAAGATCGCTACTGCCAGAGCCGAGGAGCTACGTCATCATGCAAAAAACAATCGTTGAGGGAACCGACATCCTCCGCAGCAGCGGCAATGTCTTCGCCGATCTTGGTCTGCCGGATGCCGACAAGCTGCGCATCAAGACTGGTCTGGTCATCGAAATCCGCAAGGCGATGCGTTCACTGGGACTGAGTCAACAGGCGGCGGCGCAACGCATGGGGATTCCACAACCAAAAGTGTCGGGCATGATGCGCGGCGACTTCAGCAACCTGTCCGAGCGCAAGCTGATGGACTGTCTGACACGGCTGGGCTACGACATCGAGATCCAGGTGCGGCCTGCAGCCGCCTCCCTCGGATGCCTGACCTTGACCGTAGCCTGAAAAGCCCCCAAAGCCCGCACAAAAAAAATCGCACCCCGAAGGGTGCGATCAAGCGAACGCCAAGGCAGCAAGCCCTGGCCACCTAGACGATGGTATTGATGATGCGTCCAATGTTGACATTGGCCGGCAGGCGCGCCACAGTCGTCGCGACACCTACCACATCATCCACTGCCGCCTTGGCGACCTTGCCCAGATCGATGCCGACGGACTGCGCCGCCTTGTCGACCAGCCAGGCCGTTGCTGCACCGCTGGCGATAGTTGCTAGCTCCATATGAAACTCCTTGTCTGAAGTGCAACCGGACCATGGCGTCAGCCTGATCTAGCATGTTTCCACATCCCCCCACCATGGTTGATCAGGCTTTACGTCATGGGTAAATGTGTTAGCGGCAGGCAAGCAGACAGTCTTGACGGGAGTTGCCCAGTCCTTACCTGCTTTTGCATGTGTAAACCTCAAGTCGGAACAAGGTCCGCCGTAAGGTGCTCAGCGTGACGGCGCGGGCGGCAATGGCACCAGTTGCTCGTAGACCGAACTGGCAATGCGCGACAGTTCCGCGCGTGCAACGCCGCCCGACAGCGCATAACCGAACTGGCCATCGATCCAGTAGAAGACGTTGACCTTGCCTTCCTGAGCGAAGCGGAAGCCGGTCTCGCTGTTCTGCACCTGGTCGTGCGAGACATACAGGGTCAGCCGCTGTCCGGCCGCATCCTGATACATGAACTGCGCCACCGGACCGCTCTGCCCCGGCAGCAGCCGGCCACCGATCAGGTCGTACCCCAGCGGCGCCAGCTTGGGGGCGCGCACGTTCACGCCCAGCCGGCGCGACAGCCAGGTCACCAGGGCCTGTTCCTGATCGGCTCCGACTTCCACCGGCCGCCGCAAGTCGGCACTGAAGACGGTATGGGCCACCGCGGCCTGACGTGCCAGCATCACGGGCGCGGATGCCAGCGTGCGGGCGCGGCCGCCGCCGGTCAGGTCATGCGCCAGCCAGCCGCCCGCAGCCCCCGCCAGCGTGAGCAACAGCATGGCCGCATAACGCCACCAGAACGGTCCATTGGCCGCCCCCTCGCCAGCCTCATCGCGGCGGCGGTGCGGTTCGCCCGCCCCGGCCAGCACCGCTGCAGCCAGACGCGGCGGCAGGGGCTCTTCGAGGACCGGGTCGTAATGGGCATGCAAGGCGCGGTTCTGGGCGCGCCAGGCGCGCACGCGGTGCAGATCCCCGGCGTGTGCCGGGTCTTGCTCCAGCCAGGCGGCCATCTCGCTGGCACGCGCCGCCGGCAGCTGGCCGTCGGTGTAAGCGTGCAAATCTTCTTCGGGGAATGCCGGGGTCTTCATTTCACCACCTTCAGGGTCGCACCGGCTTCACCCTGCCCGCCGGGTCCCTCCATCCATTGCCGCAGACGCTCGCGGGCGCGCGACAGGCGGGACATCACGGTCCCGGTCGGAATGCCCAGCGTGGCCGCGACTTCTTCATAACGCATCTCTTCCAGCACCACCAGCAGCAGGACTTCCCGCTGCTCCGCCGGCAGCAGCTGCAGGGCCGCTTCCAGATCCAGGGCCAAGCCGTGTTCGGCCAGCGACGCCGGGGCCGCAGCGTCTGCCGCCTGCTCCAGGTCCACCGTGACCAGCGTCGGCTGGCGGCGCTGGTCGGCGTGCAGGTTGTGCATGATGGCAAACAGCCAGGGCCGCATGTCGCTGCCGCGTTGCCAGCTGTCGAGCTTCTGCCAGGCGCGCTCCAGGGTGTCCTGCACCAGGTCGTCGGCACTGTCGCGCCCGCCCGTCAGCGCGCGGGCGTACCGCCGCAGGCGCGGCAGGCAGGCGAGCATGGCTTGCTCGTCGGCCTGACGTTCCCGTTGCTGGCGCTGCAGCCTGGCGGTGCGTCCGAACATGGCGGGCCGGAGGGTCTGAAGGACGATCAGGGCTTGACGACGTGCCAGACGTCCTTGAAGTTGTCGCCGGTACGGTCACCCGGCTTCTTGTCGGGCTCGTACAGGTACAGCGGCTTGCCCTGGTAGGCCAGTTGGGCGCTGCCATCGTCGCGCGTCACCGTGGAATACGGCGCGGCCGGCATGCCCATCGGTGCGACCGGCGGCCACAGCTTGGCACAGGGGCCGTTGCAGACGCTCTTGCCGCTGTTGGCGGTGTCCTTGTCGAAGGTGTAGACGGTCATGCCGCTGGCGTCGACCAGGATGCCGTCCATGGTCTTGACACCGGCGCTCTGGGCCGAGGCGGTGAAAGAAACCGAGGCGCAGGCCAGCGCCAGCAGGGAAGTTGCGAGCAGTCTCATGATGTTTCCTTTTCGTGGTCGGGTTGCGCGATGTGCCATACCCATGCCGACGTATACGGAAGGCGGCCCTGCTTTATTCCCGCCGCCACAAAATATTTTTTGCTATCGGCTGACCGTCTCGCGCTGCATGGGTGCCAGCAGCGCCAGCAGGCGGTTCTGGGTGCGGGAGGGGATGCCATTCTTGTCCATGGCCAATTGCAGATCTTCCACCAGGGCATTGAAGTCGGCATTGCTCAGTTTGAGACCCTGGTGCACTTCGCGCATGGGATCCCCGGTGTAGATGCAACCACCGCCGCTGAGCTGGCAGAACTGCTCCACCAGCTTTTCCCTGACGCGCTTGACGCTGGAATTGTCGAAGGTATGGCGGATGCGGGCATCCGCCAGCATGTTGTCCATGAAATCCTGCACCACCCGCTCAATCACGGGCAAGCCGCCCAGTGCGCGAAACAGGCTGTCATCGGGCGTGGCCGGAGTCCGGGTCTGGGCCTGCGCCAGGCCGAGGGCACAGGCCAGGGCCAGTCCGAGCGCGGCTTGCTGCATTCTGAACTTGTTCATCGCGGCTCCCGTGCGCTCAGAAACCGGCCTGCAGCGACAGATAGACGCCGCGTTGCCGCTTGGGGTTGTAGACGGTGATGTCACCCAGCGCCACGTAGGCCAGGGTCATCGACAGGTTCTTGCTGGGGAACCAGGCCAGGAAGGCATCGTAATAATCCTTCTCATGGTCGGCCGCCAGGTTGCGCGGCTTCATGCGGTATTCCATACCCAGCGCCAGCTTGCGGTTGATCATGTAGGCCGCCGAAAACTCGCCCATGGCCTGGTAGCGGTCATTGAGGTCGCCGCCGAAACCGAGCAGTCCCATCTGGTTGGCCTTGGTCAGCCGCAGCGTACCGTTGAGCAGCAGGCTCTGCTCCAGCAGCAGCTTGGTGGCCGAGAGGTAATAGTCGATGCCGGCATCACTGGCCGCGCCAAGCTGCTTGACGCTGGTCACCGTGCCCAGCCCGCCGATGCCGTTGTTGTGCTTGAACATGGCACCGACGGCGATCTGGGGCAGCCAGCGGTCCTGATCATAGACGGCGTCACCGGCCAGCTTGAGCTTGATGCCCACGATGTCCTGCGTGATCTTGAGATCGGCCAACGGGGCCAAGCTGCCGTAGAACTCCTGCTTGGCCAGCGACAGTTCCAACCGGTCCAGTATCCCCACGGCCACGCCGTAGGATTTGAGCGTGTAGTCCTGGGTCGACAGATAGGTGTAATGGGCGTTGGCACCATAGCTGTCGCGCGTGCCATAGCCGGTGATGAGCGCCCAGGGCGTCAGACCACCGCCGCCGGCCCCCTCGACCTGGATCACGCCGCCGGTGGCGGTGAGCTTGCCGAGATCGGGCATCCAGCGTGTCTTGTCCTGATCGGCAGCGGGTTCGGGGGCAGTGGCTGCCGCGCCGGAACTGACGGGGCCCGGCGCGGCGCGCATGGCTTGGGCGGCTTTGCGCTGCTGGGCCTGCATCCAGGCCTCGCGGTCAGCATCGCTGAGCTGCGCCAACGCCGGCGCAGACAGTGTCGCCAGCAGCGCGAACGCGCCACTTTTGGTGATTTTCTTCATGCTGTCCCCTGCCCCCTCTTGGTGATTCTTTGCTGGCGCGACCCCTCGCGCCATCCTTCATATTGCGACGTTTTCCGACTGATCCAGCATCTCCGGCGCCCGCCATTGCTGCAGCCACTCCAGGAAGCGCTCCACCGGCATCGGCTTGCCCATGAAATACCCTTGTCCCTGGTCGCAGCCCATCTGTCGCAGCAGGAACCAGACCTCTTCGCTTTCCACCCCTTCGGCCACCACCCGCAAGCCCAGGTTGTGGCCCAGGTCCACGGTGGAGCGCACGATCTTGGCGTCATCCTGATCCTGCGCCATCTTCATGACGAAGGACTTGTCGATCTTCAGTTCATCCACCGGCAAGCGCTTGAGGTAGGCCAGCGAGGAATAGCCGGTACCGAAGTCATCGATGCTCAGGGCAAAGCCCATGGCGGCCAGCCGGTCCAGCGTGCTCTGGGCGCGCGCCGGATCATCCATGATGGCGCTCTCGGTGATTTCCAGGCAGAGCGCGGCGGGCGTGAGGCGATGGCGTTCGAGGATGGCCCCGAAGGCAGTCGGCAATTCCTGATCCAGCAGATCGCGCGTGGAGAGGTTGACCGAGAACTTCAGGCGCAGCCCCTGCGCCTGCAACCGGGCCGACAGCTCCGCCACCTTTTCCATCATCCAGATGGTCAGCATGCGGATGAAACCGGTGGTCTCGGCAAACGGAATGAAGTTATCCGGACCGATGAAGCCCTTCTCCGGATGCACCCAGCGCACCAGCGCTTCGCCGCCGACGACGGCACCCGTGGCCAGGTCCAGCTTGGGTTGGAGATAGAGCATGAATTCGTCGCGTTCCAGCGCACGGCGCAGTTCGGACAGCAGCGACAGGCTTTCCTGGCTGCTCTGGTCGATGGCCGGATCGTAGATCGTCACGCCATTGCCCTTGCGCTTGGCGGTATACATCGCGACCTCGGCCCGGCTGAGCAGCACTTCGCTGCTGTCACCGTGGGCCGGATAGCCGGCCACGCCGATGCCGGCCCCCAGGTCCACGGTCTGTTCCTGCAGCGACAAGGGCTGTTCCAGCGCACGCAGGATGTGTGCCGCCTGATCCAGCGCGCCAGCGAGATCGACGCCCGGCAGCAGGATGGCGAACTCATCCCCGCCCAGGCGCGCCACCTTGGCCCCCGGATACAGTAGCTGCGCGTCCAGGCGTGCCGCTACCTGGCGCAGCAGGTCGTCGCCGAAGCTGTGGCCGAGCACATCGTTGACCTGCTGGAAGCGGTCCAGGTCCATCATGAGGATGTGGCAGCTGCCTCCCGGCAGCGCCTGCGCCTGGCCAATCGCTTCGCGCAGCAGGTCGCCGAATTGCACCCGGTTGGGCAGGCCGGTCAATTGGTCCTGATACGCCAGCCGGCTGATCTTGAGTTCGCGGCTGGCGATTTCCGAGCGCATGGTTTCGAAGGCCGCACCCAGACGGCCGATTTCATCCTGCCGGCGAATGTAGAGCCCTTCGCTGTAATCGCCCTCCCCCAGCCGCTTGGCCACAGTGGCCAGGTCACGCAGGGGACTGGTGATGCGGCGCGCCATCACGGCGCTGGCGACCGCCGCACCGAGCACGCCCAGCACGGTGATGCTGAGCAAGATCAGTTGCAGACGCTGATATGGAGCCACCGCCTCGCTCACCGAGCGCTGCAATACGGCCACCGCTTCCTGGCCATTGCTGGCGCGTGCCAGCGGCAGCACGCGGGCACGATACTGGTTGCCGTCGATCTGCAGGTCGGTGGCACCCGCCTGGCCCATCTGCGGGCTGCTGGCCTCCTTGGCCATCATCTGCGCTTCTGCCTTGGGCAGGGTCGATACATCGGCCGTCCAGCCCGCGCTGCCACGCTGGCGCACCAGGATGGAGACCTGCAGTTGCGACAGCGCACGCATGTCGTTGACCAGGTCGCGGTCCACGGGGAAGCCCATCACCACCCACGCGATGGTGACCGGAGCCTTGATCGGCACCGCCACGATCTGGAACAGGTTGTCGCCGACCACGGCACTCTCGGCCGCACCATTGCCGTTGCCGGCCTTGCGGACCAGTTCCAGGCTGCTGCGCTGCAGGTCGGTATCGGGATATTCGAGGGTGGACGCGTGGATGAGGCCATCGGTGCCGACCAGCATGCCCATGGACGCACCGATGCGCGCCCCGTGGTTGGCCAGTACCGAGGCGATAGTGTCGCGGTCATCGGTGCCGATGGCCTGGCGGAAGCCGAAATCGGAGGCCAGCAGACGTGCGCCCTGGGTCAGCTTCTGGGCATTCTGGTCCAGCAGGCGTGTGAAGACGCGCTCGCCAATGATCAGTTCCTCGCTGATGGCGCTGCGCGCATTGCGATCAATGGCGGTACGGATCGCCACGAAGCCGGCCAGTTGCACCACCACGATGAGGATGATGAACAGCGCGACGATCTTGCTTTCCAGACGGTAAAGACGCACCCCGGCCCCGATTCCTGTTGTTCAGATTGGCGTGATGCCGCCGCTTCAGAGCGGCACCGCCTTGACGTTGAGTTTGATGACGGCCCGGCCGTCTCCCTGTACTTCCAGCGGCTGCTCGACGGCGGCCTGGTTCGGTCCCATGGTGAAATACCAGGCCTTGAGCGTGTAGCGGCCATTGGCGATGCCCTCCAGCTTGACCACGCCGTTACGTTCGCTCACGCCGAAATGCGGAGTGTTGACCACCTGCACGTAGGCCACCATTTCATCGTGGATGTTGCAACCCAATACCACGGTACCGGCCTTGTCGAACACTACCGGACTGCCCGGCACGCCCGAATACAGCTTCAGTTCGAAGGTCTTGGCCGGGGAAAACGAATAGACATGGTGCCGGACGTTGTCATGGTTGGGGAACAGGATCGCTGTCCCGGTCTGCACCACCGTCACCAAAGGAATGAAGGTCTTGTTCTTCTGCTCGATCTCGACCTGGCGCGCCGCCTTGATGGCTCCTCCGCCACCCGCCGGTTCGGCATAGACCACGGCATTGGGCACGGGCTGGCCGGCGCTGTCGAGCACCTGCACAGAGACGGCGGCCTGAGCGCTCAGGGCCCACGTTCCTGCCCACAACAGGAAGAGAGCCAGGAGGGGGGCGCGGCGCATGTTCTTTTTCTGCATATCGCTGTCATTGAAAAATAAGGGCAATGAAGATGACCGGCGGCGACCGTGGCAACAGCGCATCCTGCCATCCATCCCCGCACTATACGGAAACCCTGAGAGATGGATATCGGGGAGTTTCTGACTTGCTGCCGTGCAATATTTCAGGATCAGCGGCCTTCCCTCCCTCGGTGGCCGCCTCGATTCGCCGTTTTAATCTTCACTCTGACAATTATGCCCGTGAATTTCAATACTGGATGCCCCTCAGCAACCAGATCATTTGATGTCGCGCTACTGACTGCGCGGAGCGGTCAGATAGCCGATCACTGCGGGCAGGATCTCGGTCCGCACGCTGGCCGGGGAGACACCGCCATAACCGGTCAGCACCACCGCCTTGATGAGCGCCTTCAGCATGCGCTGGACCACGAAGGTCGCCACATCCAGATCGGGGGGCGTGATGGTGGCGCGGTGCTTTTCCAGCACCCGGCGGATGGAATCGAAGAAGCCCTGGCGGATTTCCTGCGAGACCGGCAGGTTGAAGGCCGGAAATTCCTCTTCGAGAATGCGATTGAGTTCCGGCTCCAGCAGGTGTGCCGCCACCAGTGCGTTGATCAGTTTCTCGAAATCGCCCGAGAGCGTCCCGGAGGCATCGATGTGCGCCACCACGTCTTCGAACAGCGTAAGCATGCGCGTACTGTGGCGCTCGCGCAGCGCGAAGATCAGCGCATCCTTGTTGGGGAAATACTGGTACAGCGAACCGACGCTGATGCCGGCCGATTCGGCCACGAGATTGGTATTGGTCTTGGCATAGCCACGCTCGACGAGCACGCGCGACATGGCATCAAGGATGGTATCGACCATCGCCCGGGAACGTGCCTGGCGTGGTTCTTTTCTGGGTTGCAGTTTCATTGGCAGCTTTGGTGAGGAATTCGCCCGCCCCCGACGCGAATTCGCAACGTGAGTGATTGTTCGTATATCGAAGTATAATACGAAAAATGAGTTTTTACTCGCCCGACCCCGTCATGGTACTCGTAAATCCAGGCAAGCGCTGCCTGCCCCATCGGCCCGGTCCTGCGAGTCTTCGCGACTGAAGGCTGTCGGAACGTCGCGGCGCGTATCGCAAAACTCGAAAAACAACTCGTATCGCCAAACATTCTTCGTGGAGAATTCTATGCAACGCATCATCTCGCCCGCCACCCGGCCGCGGGCGAAGGCAGCCTGCGCCGTGCTGGCCGCGCTGATCGGGGCCATCGGCCTGGCGGGCTGTGCCAGCTTCGAGGGCATCGGCAGCGACAAGCAGCTGGCTCAGGCGCGCGACTTCAGTACCACACGCAGCCTCTCCGATCCAAATCCGGGCGCCCCCAACGGGCAATGGCCGGGCAGCGACTGGGTTCGCCAGTTCGGTGACGCCCAGCTCACCGCATTGATCGAGGACGCTCTCGCCGCCAATCCCGGCCTGCAACAGGCGCGCGCCCGCATCGGTGCAGCGGCCGCACTGGCTGAGTCACGCGGTGCACCGCTGCTGCCGACCGTGAACGCCGAAGCCTCGGTCATCCGCAATCAGTTTTCCAGTACCTCGATCTACCCGCCGCCTTACGGTGGCAACTGGTACAACGAAAAAAAGGCTGGCCTGAACGTCGGCTATGAGCTTGACCTCTGGAACAAGAACCAGTCTGCCCTGGAGCAAGCCATCTCCAGCGAGAAGGCGGCCCAGGCCAGCGAGCAGGAAGCACGCCTGGCACTGACGGCCTCGATCGTCTCGGTCTACAGCCAGCTGGCGGCCCAATATGCGGTACAGGACATCCTGCAGCGCACGGTACAGCAGCGCAGCAATCTGGAGACCATCACCGCCGACCGCGTCAAGACCGGTCTGGACAGCCAGATCGAACGCAACCAGTCGCGCACCAGCAGTGCCGATGCCCGCGCCCAGCTGGAACAGAATGCCGGCCAGATCGTGCTGCTGCGCCAGCAGCTGGGCGCGCTCAGCGGCAAGGGACCGGACCGCGGCCTGCAACTGGCCCCGCCCGCCCTGCAGAACCTGGCCACGCCGGGCCTGCCGGCCGACCTGCCGCTGAACCTGCTGGGCCGCCGTCCCGACATCGTGGCCGCGCGCTGGCAGGTGGAAGCCGCCAGCCGTGGTGTCGATGTCGCCAAGGCGCGTTTCTATCCGGACATCAACCTGAGCGCCATGATCGGTTTCGACAGTCTGGTCGATGCCAATCCCTTCACGGCCGCCAGCAAGAGCATCGCCTTCGGTCCGGCCATCACGCTGCCGATCTTCGAAGGCGGCGCACTGCGGGCCGGGCTCAAGGGCGAATACGCCAACTATGAGCTGGCCGTCGCCACTTACAACAAGACCTTGAACGATGCCTATGCCGATGTGGCGCGCCAGATTGCGGCAATCCATTCCATCGAGCGCCAGCTGCCGATCCGCCGTGAAGCGCTGCAAGCCGCCGAGCGTGCCTACGACCTGGCGCGCGAACGCTATCGCCTGGGCCTGGTGTCGCAACTGACGCTGCTGTCCTCGGAAACGGGCGTGCTGGCCCAGCGCCAGTCGCTGGTGGCGCTGGAAGCCCAGCGCCGTGAACAGCAAGTGGCGCTCTACAAGGCTCTGGGCGGCGGTTTCGACGCCCAGCAGGCCGGACTGGCGGCAGCCCCGCCGCCGTCGCGATGAGCCTGCCCCAAGACGACCTGAGCCAATGAACTGAACCCAGCCCGCCACCGGCTTCTCCACCCTGCCGCCGGTGACCGGGACGGCCCCGCTGCTGCGGCGGGGCTGATCGACCGACTACAAAAAGATAGAACGGAGTCCTCCATGAGTGACAGCACCACCCAACAAAACCCGCAAGCCAACAGCAATGGCAATGGCAACGGAAATGGCAACGGCAAGCGCAAGCGTCAGCTGATCCTGCTCACGCTGGTCCTGCTGGTGATCGCCATCGCCTGTTTCCTGTACTGGTTCCTGCATGCCCGCTTCTTTGAAGAAACCGATGACGCCTATGTCGGCGGCAACGTCGTGCAGATCTCCGCCCAGGTTGGCGGCACCGTGGTGGCCGTCAAGGCCGACGACACGCAAGTGGTCAAGGCCGGCCAGCCGCTGGTGGCACTCGATGCAGCTGACACCAAGCTCGCGCTGGAGCAGGCCCAGGCCGCACTGGCCCAAGCCGTGCGCCAAACGCGCCAGCTGTTCCTGAACAACGACACGCTCGCCGCCAATGTGGCCGCAGCCGACAGCAACCTGGCCCGTGCCCGGGAAGACCTGCAGCGCCGCCAGGCTGGCCTGTCTTCCGGTGCGGTCTCGCAGGAAGACGTCTCGCACGCGCGCGACGCCGTCAAGAGCGCCGTCGCCGCACTCGACCAGGCCCGCGCTGCTGCAGCCGCCAACCGCGCCCTGACCGACCACACCAGCGTGACCGAGCACCCCAACGTGCTGCAGGCGGCCACCGCCGTGCGCAATGCCTACCTGAACTATGCCCGCGTGAACATCGTGGCACCGGTCTCCGGTTTCGTCTCCAAGCGTTCGGTGCAGGTCGGCCAGCGCATCGCGGCCGGCAATCCGCTCATGGCCATCGTGCCGCTGGAACAGATCTGGATCGACGCCAACTTCAAGGAAAGCCAGTTGCAGCACATCCGCCTGGGGCAGCCGGTGGAAGTGATCGCTGACGTCTACGGTTCCAGCGTCAAGTACAAGGGCACCGTGATCGGCTTCTCGGCCGGGACCGGTGGCGCCTTCTCGCTGCTGCCGGCACAGAACGCCACAGGCAACTGGATCAAGGTGGTGCAGCGCGTGCCGGTGCGCATCGCGCTCGATCCGGAACAGGTGCGCGCACATCCGCTGCGCATCGGCCTGTCCACCACCGCCACCGTGGACATCCATGGCGATGGCCGTGCGCTGGAAGCGGTGCCGACCAATTACCAGACCAATGTCTATGACGACCTCGGCAAGCAGGCCGATGCCATCGTCGAGCGCATCATCAGCGACAACGCCAGCGGCCTGCCGCAGGCGCGCAAGAGCAAGGCGGCCGCCGCACCGGTGGCGGTGCCGCACACCTGATGGGGTGCGGCTGTCCCTACCCGACCTTCACCGGACATTGATCAAGCCTTATGGCCACTACTCCCCCCAAACCCTACACGCCGCCACCGCCGCTGACGGGTGCCAACCTGGTGCTGGGCACCTTGTCGGTGTCGCTGGCGGTGTTCATGAACGTGCTGGATTCCTCCATCGCCAACGTCGCCATTCCGACCATCTCGGGCAACCTGGGTGTATCGGTCGATGAGGGCACCTGGGTCATCACCTCATTTGCCGCAGCCAACGCCATCTCGATCCCGCTGACCGGATGGCTGACGCAGCGCCTGGGCGCGGTGCGCCTGTTCGTAACCTCGGTGCTGCTGTTCGTGCTGGCCTCCTGGCTGTGCGGCCTGGCGCCCACCCTGCCCATCCTGCTGGCCGCGCGCGTGCTGCAAGGCCTGGTGGCCGGCCCCATGGTGCCGCTGTCGCAATCGCTGCTGCTGGGGGCCTACCCCAAATCGAAATCCTCCTTCGCCCTGGCGCTATGGGGCATGACGGCGGTGGTGGCACCGGTGGCTGGCCCCGCGCTGGGCGGCTGGATCACCGACAGCTACACCTGGCCCTGGATCTTCTACATCAACATCCCGGTGGGCCTGATTGCCGCCGGCGTCACGCTGGCCATCTACCGCTCGCGCGAGACGCCGACCCACAAGCTGCCCATCGACAAGATCGGCCTGGCGCTGCTGGTGACCTGGGTCGCGGCCTTCCAGATCATGCTCGACAAGGGCAAGGACCTGGACTGGTTCTCCTCGCCCACCATCGTCACGCTGGGCATCATCGCGCTGATCGCCTTTGCCTACTTCGTCGTGTGGGAACTGAACAATGACCATCCGGTGGTGGACCTGCGCCTGTTCGGCCGGCGCAATTTCGCCGGCGGCACCATCGCCATTTCCATCGGCTACGGGGTCTTCTTCGGCAACCTGGTGATCCTGCCGCAATGGCTGCAGCAATACCTGGGCTATCGCTCGATCGACTCGGGGCTGTCGACCGCACCGATCGGCATCTTCGCGGTGATCCTGATGCCGCTCATCGGACGCTTCCTGCCGCTGGTGGATGCGCGCAAGGTGGCCACGGCGTCCTTCATCGGCTTTGCCATCGTGTTCTGGCTGCGCTCGCGCTACAACCTGCAGGTGGATCAGATGACGGTGATCCTGCCAACGCTGCTGCAGGGGATTCCGACGGCGATGTTCTTCGTGCCGCTGACGGTGCTGCTGCTCTCCGGCCTGCCACCGGAACGCATCCCGGCGGCGGCCGGCCTGTCGTCCTTCGTGCGCGTGTTCTGCGGCGCGGTCGGCACCTCCATTTCGACCACGGCCTGGAACAACCGCACCATCATGCACCACGCACAGCTGACCGAACACGCCACCCCCTACAGCCCCTGGCTGCAGGAGACCGTCAACAACATCAGCAGCACCTTGGGCCTGAACGCCGAGCAGACGGCCGGCATGCTGGAGCGGACCATCACCTTCCAGGCGGCGATGCTGGGCATCAATGACATCTTCTATGTCTCGGCGGTGATCTTCATCGTCATCATCCCGCTGATCTGGATCATCAAGCCCTCCAAGGGCGGCGCGGGTGCGGCCGAAGCGTCGGCGGCACACTGAACTGGCCGGCCTGTGGCGGCTACCGCAGCCGCGACAGGCCGTGCTGCAGGCGAATGATGTCGATGAGCTTGCGCAAGGCCGGATGCGCATGGCGGCGGCTGCTGTAGTACATGTGAAACGGCTCGCTGGGGGCCGCCCATTCTTCCAGGATGGCTTCCAGCGAACCTTCATCGATTTCCTTGCTGATCCTTCCCTCCAGCAGATAGGCGATACCCACCCCGGCCTTGGCCGCCGCGATGGTGGCTGCCGTATTGTTGATCGTCACCAGGCCCGGCACGCGAATGCGCTGGCGGTGCTTGCCACGGCCGAATTCCCACTGGTAGCTCGAGTTGTCGCCCAAGAGCAATTGCAGGCAGGTGTGCTGCTGCAGGTCTTCCAATGTGAGTGGCCGTCCATGCCGATCCAGATACGCCGGCGAGGCCGCTGCCACCCAGCGATGCGCGCGCGTGAGCGGCGCGGTCACCATGCCCTCCGGCACGTAGTGGCCGTAGCGGATGCCGGCGTCATAGCCTTCGCTGACGATGTCGATGGGCTTGTCATCGACCACGATGGTGAGCTTGACCTTGGGACATAGCCGCACGAATTCGGGAATGGCCGGTTCGATCAGCAGATGGGCGGCATCGGCGAAGACGTTGATGCGCAATTCGCCCAGGCTCCCCTCTGCCGAGCTTTCCAGCTGGCCCAGCGCCTGCGCGATCTGCTCGAATCCTTCTTCCAGCCTGGTCGCCAGTTCACTGCCGGCCGCCGTGGGCGAGATCGCGCGGCTGGACCGGTACAGCAATTGGGTCGACAGCCGCTCTTCCAGCCGCTTCATGGCATGGCTGGTGGCCGAGGGCGTCAGGCCAAGCTGGATCGCGGCGGCCTTGAAACTGCCGGTACGCAGGATGGTGACGAAGATCCGCAGATCGGAAAATTCGATACGGTCGAGGAGGGACATGAATGAATTGAAATCACTTCAGGAATGAATCTGGCTCATCTTAAACCAGCCACCTTCGCGCGTGGTGCGCGGTATAACTACGGCTTTTGGAATGCTCAAAAGGAGTACCGGCATGAAAACAAGACGCTTTGGCCGCACGGGTGCGGAAGTTTCCGAAATCGGATTTGGCGCATGGGCCATTGGCGGTTCGTGGGGTGACGTTTCCTCCCAGGATGCCAAGGCCGCGCTGCACGCCGCACTGGATGCGGGCGTCACCTTCATCGACACGGCCGATGTCTATGGCGATGGCCGCTCCGAGCAGTTGATTGCGCAAGTCCTGAAGGAACGCGGCGGCGCACGTCCGTTCGTGGCCACCAAGGCCGGCCGCCGGCTCTCGCCGCATGTGGCCAGCGGCTACAACAACAAGGACAATCTCACCGCCTTCGTCGACCGTTCGCTCAAGAACCTGGAGGTCGATTGCCTGGACCTGGTGCAACTGCACTGCCCGCCCACCGAGGTGTATTACCAGCAGGAAGTGTTCGCTTACATGGATGAGCTGGTCGCGGCCGGCAAGATCCGCCATTACGGTGTCTCGGTGGAGAAGGTGGAAGAAGCGCTCAAGGCCATCGAATATCCGAACGTGAAATCGGTGCAGATCATCTTCAACATCTTCCGCCAGCGCCCCATCGGGCTGTTCCTGCAGGAAGCGCAGCGCCGCGACATCGCCGTGATCGCCCGCGTGCCGCTGGCCTCGGGCCTGCTGACCGGCAAGATGAATGCGCAGACCACCTTTGCCGCCGACGACCATCGTCAGTTCAACCGCCACGGCGAAGCCTTCGATGTCGGCGAGACCTTCTCGGGCGTGCCATATGAGGTCGCACTGGCCGCCGTGGAGAAGATCCGCGCGCTGCTGCCGCAGGGTGTTCCCATGGCGCAATTCGCGCTGCGCTGGATCCTGATGGAAAGCGCCATCAGCACCGTGATCCCCGGTGCACGCAACGTCGCGCAGGCGCAGTCCAACAGTGCGGCCAGCGCCCTGCCGCCGATCACGGATGAGGTGATGCAGGCGCTGCGCGAACTCTATCTGCATGACATTGCACCGTACGTGCATCAACGCTGGTAATCTGTGGCCCCTCCCCTTCATGTAACCAATAATAAGCAAGGACACCATGACACCCATCCAGCTCGCCATCGCCGGCGTCGGCAAGATCGTTTATGACCAGCATGCCCCGGCCATTGCCGGCAATGCCGATTTCAAGCTGGTCGCGACCGCCAGCCGCAACCACAGCATCGAGGGCGTGACCGCCTACAAGAGCATGGCCGAGATGCTCGCCTCGGGCACGGCCATCGAGGCCCTCTCCCTGTGCATGCCGCCGCAGTACCGCTATGAAGCCGCACGAGAAGCACTGAGCGCGGGCAAGCACGTATTCCTGGAAAAGCCGCCCGGTGCCACGCTCTCCGAAGTCGAGTCGCTGAAGAACCTGGCGGCGGACAAAGGCG
This sequence comes from Herbaspirillum sp. Her4, assembly GCF_057961335.1. Lineage (NCBI taxonomy): Bacteria > Pseudomonadati > Pseudomonadota > Betaproteobacteria > Burkholderiales > Oxalobacteraceae > Herbaspirillum > Herbaspirillum sp. Her4. The sequence continues at coordinate 4,330,335 of NZ_CM176330.1, forward strand.
TGACCCTGTTCGCCAGCTGGCACTCGCGCCATGCGCCGGCGGTGCAGGTGGTCAAGCGCCATCTGCAGGAACATGCGCCGCGCCAGGTCAAGGTGATCTGGCGTGAAGACGTGCGCCACTGGCACCCGGACCAGGAATGGATCTGGCAGCCGGGCGGCCTGGGCGTGTTCGATCCGGGCATCAATGCCTTGTCGATCGTCACCGAGATCCTGCCGCAGGCGATGTTCCTGAAGCAGGCCACGCTGGAAGTGCCATCCAACCGCCAGACGCCGATTGCCGCGCGCCTGGGCTTTACCGATGCCCTGGGCACGGATGTACAAGCGGACTTCGACTGGCGCCAGACGGGTGAACAGACCTGGGACATCGTCATCGAGACCGACAGCACCCGGGTCCACCTGAAAAAGGGCGGACATGAACTTTGGATCAACGATGCGCCGTGCGAGCTGCCGGTGGAGGGGGAGTATCCCTCGCTGTATGCACATTTCTGCCAATTGATCCGCAGCGGATCGTCCGATGTGGATGTGGCGCCGCTGCGGCATGTGGCCGATGCGTTCATGCTGGGGGAGCATGTTGTGACGGATGCTTTCGTCTGATCATGTACAGGCGGGTTGGCCGCCTTGTTTCCACGGAACCGGTCCGATTGGGCCGGTTTTTTCATGAATGGGCTGAAATTGTCTCTAGCATTGGCGTATTCGCTAGGGACGTCCATGATTTCAACCGCGCTCGATATCACGGGCATTGGAGAAAGATCAAGCAAGTCTTTGTTCGGCTCTATGCCCTGGGCGAATCGAGAGGAACTTGTCCTTATGATTAACAAACTCAGAACGTTCTATTGAATCAGTACTTGTTTTAAGCCATGCCATTTAGACGTTCTACAAAACTGTTTGCTTTAGTTACCCTCGCACTCCTGGCGAGCTATCTCCTTTTACGCAAAGTCCCTCAACTGATCCGCCCCGCCATCGAACCGCAGACCATTCTGGTCAATCCGGGGGCCAAGTGCGCCCTGATCCAATACGCATTCCGCGGCGGCGAAAGGTGGTCTTGGCTGGATCCTTACGCCCTGTTCACGCTCTCCGACGGCGATGCGTTTTACACCGTCGTTGACCTGCGCTCCAAGAAAGTCGTGAGAGACAGTACCTGGCCCATCATTCCGATTACCGCGTATTCCCAAGGGTCGGTCGGGATGGGCCGCTCCGTATTTTTCTGGAGTGCCGATGGGAGAAGCGCAGCTTTTCCCGGCGGCGAAGGTCCAGCCTATATTTGGGAGCACATCCACGAGTGCGCGGGCGAGAAATCGGCATCACCTTATTCCAATCTCGAATGCTCCCTGGACAAGCAATCGCCCCAATGCAGCGCTATCAGAAACATGATTGAGTGAATTTTCAATCTCACGCACAACCAGAATCGCTGGCCATTCCCTTGATCTTGTCTGCGGCAACTGTGCTGCCCGCGGCAGCGGGTGGAGCCTGCCGCGATACAAACAGCACAGCCCGGCAGAGCGTGTGGAAGGCCGCAGAAAAAATAAGGGCTGACGATGTGGATCGTCAGCCCTTCATTCCAGCTCAAGCGAGTTCAAGCCATCAAATTGGCATGATGGAAGCGCAAATGATCTTCCACAAAACTCTCGATGAAGTAATACCCATGGTCATACCCCGCATGCCGACGCAAGGTCAGCGGCTGTGAGGCTTCCTTGCAGGCTGCCTCGAAGCGTTCCGGCTGCAGCTGCTCGATCAGGAATTTGTCTGCAAGCCCCTGATCGATCAGGATCCCCTGCGGGAAAGGCGCATAGAGCTTGCGCATCAGCTCGCTGGCGTCATGCGCCTGCCAGCTTTCCTGATCCTCGCCCAGATAGTGACTGAAGGCCTTCTGCCCCCACGGGCAGTGCACCGGCGCGGCGATCGGCGCGAAGGCCGATACCGAGCGGTACAGATCACGATGTCGCAAGGCCAGCGTCAGTGCGCCATGCCCGCCCATGGAATGACCGAAGATGCCCATGCGCTGCGGGTCGGCCGGGAAGTGCTCCAGCACGGCAAGGCGCAAATCCTCGACCACGTAACTTTCCATGCGGTAGCGCTGACTCCACGGCGTCTGTGTGGCATCCAGGTAGAATCCCGCACCCACGCCAAAGTCCCAGCTGTCGCTTTCACCGGCAATGCCCGCGCCACGCGGACTGGTGTCGCAACTAACCAGGATCAGCCCCAGCTCGGCCGCCACACGCTGCGCACCAGCCTTGATCATGAAGGTTTCTTCGGTGCAGGTCAGCCCGGCCAGGTAGAACAGCACGGGCAACTTGCCACCGCCCTGCCCCGCCTGCGGCGGCACGAACACCGAAAAGCGCATATCCAGCCCGATGGCGGGCGAGGCATGGCGATAAAAGCCCTGCACGCCGCCAAAACAGCCGTGCTCGGAGAGAGTCTCCAGCATCGCGCTCTCCTCAGAACTCGACCACGGAGCGGATCGACTCGCCGCTCTTCATCAGGTCGAAGCCCTCATTGATGCGCTCCAGCGGCAGCTTGTGCGTGATCAGGTCATCAATGTTGAGCTTGCCTTCCATGTACCAGTCGACGATCTTCGGCACGTCGGTACGGCCACGCGCGCCACCGAAGGCCGAGCCCTTCCACACGCGGCCGGTCACCAGCTGGAACGGACGGGTCGAGATCTCCTGGCCGGCTGCGGCCACGCCGATGATGATGGACTGGCCCCAGCCCTTGTGGCAGCACTCCAGCGACTGGCGCATGGTGGTGGTATTGCCGATGCACTCGAAGCTGTAGTCGGCGCCGCCATCGGTCATGCCGATGATGGCATCGACCACGTTGGGCACATCCTTGGGATTGATGAAGTCGGTCATGCCGAACTTGCGCGCCATGGCTTCACGCGCCGGATTCAGGTCGACGCCGATGATCTTGTTGGCCCCCACCATCTTGGCCGCCTGGATGACGTTCAGGCCAATGCCGCCCAAACCGAACACCACCACGTTGGCACCCGCTTCCACCTTGGCGGTGAACAGCACCGCACCTACGCCGGTGGTCACGCCACAGCCGATGTAGCAGACCTTGTCAAAAGGCGCATCCGAACGGATCTTGGCAAGAGCGATTTCCGGTACGACGATGTAGTTGGAGAAAGTCGAGGTGCCCATGTAGTGGAACAGCGGCTTGCCGTCCAGCGAAAAGCGGCTGGTGGCATCCGGCATCAGGCCACGGCCCTGGGTGGCGCGGATGGCCTGGCACAGGTTGGTCTTCTGCGACAGACAGAACTTGCACTCGCGGCATTCCGGCGTGTACAGGGGGATGACATGGTCATCCTTCTTGAGCGACTTCACGCCCGGGCCGACATCGACCACCACGCCCGCGCCTTCGTGGCCGAGGATGGCCGGGAAGATGCCTTCCGGGTCGGCGCCCGAGAGCGTGTAATAGTCGGTATGGCAGATGCCGGTGGCCTTGATCTCGACCAGGACTTCGCCGGCCTTGGGGCCGCCGAGTTCGACTTCCTCGATGGTCAAGGGCTTGCCTGCCTGCCATGCTACCGCTGCTCTTGTCTTCATAGGGATGGGTCCTTTGCGTGATGATTGAAGTAAAACTTCCCGACCGACCAGTTGGGCCTCGTCAGGAAAATTCAGTAAAACTGGTGATGCCTGTGAAACTTCCGACTGAGCGGTATTATCGCATTGCAAACGAAAACGCATCTGCCACGCTTAACATCCTTCATGTTGATGCCAGAACAAGTGAAAATTTCCATCTGACATGAAAATCACGCTGTCGCGTTGCAGCGACGTTGCGCGCAGGATGACAAAGCCCTGAGCTTGCGGTAAGGTTGCTACAAAACAAACGGTGAACGTGGCTGGCGCAGCGGCCATTGATCAGCGCACAACAAGGGCACAAAGCAAGGACAAGCGCCAACAAAGCGCAGCAGGACACGAGGTGGCATACTGACACCTCGCGTATCACGAAGTGGGGGCATCCACGTAATTTTGGCGTAAGCGCGATCACACCGTGTGAACGCGCGCGGCTTGCCGCACTGACAAGGGCTATCCACCATGCCCGCGTCAGCCGCCGCCGTTCCGCTGGCAGGAACGTGCCGATTGCGTGCGAGGGCTGTCGAAACGGTCGTCCGGCATCTTTCCGGGCCAAGGGACGTGCAGCAATCTGCTGCCTAACGACAGGTAATGTGATAGTGGGTCACATGGGAAAACAGAACAAATCGCCAGGACGCCCAGGCTACACCCTGAAAACCTTGCTGCTGTTCGTCGGCTTCGTCGGGTCGTTCATTGTCGTGCAGACCTGGTGGGAAATCCGCCAGGACCGCCAGCTGACCATCGATGCCGAGCGCGCCAGCTCGATGGCGGCCGTGCGCAGCGTGCAGGAACACGCTGAACGCATCTTCGGCGAACTCGACAAGTTGCTCTGGTCCGCCGCCGAGCAAATCCACGTCGCCGGCCCCGACCTGCTGGACGACGACCAGGCGCTGTACCGACTGCTGTCGGACACGCAACAGCGGCTGTCCACCGTGATGGTGCTGCGCTACATCGACCGCAACGGCAACACCCGTGCCAGTTCGCTGCGCCCCTTCGACACCACCAGCATCCCCGAAGACCACAAGCTGACCCACGTGGACGGCAATCCGGCCCGGCCCAACCTGTTCGTGGGCCAGCTCATGCGCAGTCGCTACAACCGCGACCTGGTGCTGCCGGTGGCCATGAATCTCTACGACCGCAGCAGCCGCCCGATCGGCCTGCTGGTGGCCGAACTGAAGGCTGCAACCTTCTTCGACTTCTACAAGCGCATCACCAATTTCGAGGCCATCGTCTCGCTGCGCACCGACAGCGGCTCGATGATGCTGCGCTCGCCTTTCGAAGAGCGCTGGCTCAGCGTCAGCCTGGCCGATGCCAAAAGCATGGCACGCATCCGTGCCGGGGCCGAGGAAGGGTCGTTCGAAGAGATCTCGCATCTGACCGGCGAACCGCTGTCGTTCTCCTACAAGCGCCTGGACAAATGGTCATTGGTGGCGGTCTATGCGCGGCGCATGGAAGACGTGCTCTCGCCATGGCGCAGCCGCACCGAAAACCGCATCCTGCTGACCACCGGCATCCTTGGTTTCATCCTCATCGCGCTCATTGCCTTCCTGGTGTACTACCGCTACCAGCGCCGCCTGGATCACGCCCTCTCGAGCAGCGAATACCGCTACCGCAAGCTCTACGAAGAAGGCAGCGATCCCATCGTGCTGATCTCCTCGGAGCTGCGCTACCTCGACTGCAATGCGGCCGCGCTGCGCTTCTTCGGCGTGCCGGACAAGGACCGCATCATCGGCCGCAAGGTCGGCCTGTTTTCTCGCCACAAGGCGCGCCAGCCCGACCAGCCGGACATCGATGAGCTGGTCGGCCGGGTGCTCGCGGGGCAACCCCAGCAGTTCGAATGGGTAACGGTCCGCCGCAACAAGATCATCCATACCGACGTTACCCTCAACCGCGCCGAATTCGATCGTGGCTATGCGATCTTCGCCATCCTGCGCGATATCAGCGCCCGCAAGCGCGCCGAGCTGCTGCAGAGCGAACAGAACCGGGTGCTGCACATGGTAATGGCCGACGATGACCTGGACGGCATCCTCAACGAGATCATCGGCTTTGCCGATGCACAGATTCCTTATGGGGCCAGTTGCGTGATGCTGGTCAATGAGCAAGCCTCGCATTTCACTTCCGTGCTGAGCAAGCGCTATCCGCCACGCCTGCTGCGTGCCTTGCAGGGCATGCCGATCCGTCATGGCTGCGGCGTCGGCGCTGAAGCGGCTTTGCGGCGCGGACCCTGCATCGTCACCGACATCGCGCGCGATCCGGTGACCGAACACCTGCGGGTGCTCATCGATGTAGAGATCTACCCGTCCTGCGGGGCCTGGCCCATCATGGGCAAGGAAGGCCAATTGCTGGGCGTGTTCGCTGCCCTGCTCAAGGAAAACCAGGCCCCCAGCAATGAATACCTGCAGCTGGCCAACATCGCCGCCGACCTCGCCAGCGTGGCCATCGAGAGCCGCCGCGCCGACGAGCGCATCCGCCACCTGGCGCACTATGACGAGCTGACCGGCCTGCCCAACCGCTTCCTGTGCACCCAGCACGTTTCCAATGCCATTACCCACGCCGAGCACCGCAACGGCATGGTGGCCGTGCTGCTGATGGACCTGGATCGCTTCAAGAACATCAACGATACCTTCGGTCACGAGGCCGGCGAAGCGGTGCTGCAGGAGATCGCCCAGCGCTTCCGCAATACCCTGCGCGAGCTGGATATCCTGGCGCGCGTGGGCGGCGATGAATTCATCGTGCTGGTGGATGACTTCGACGATCCGCTGCAACTGGGCGAGATTGCACAGAAGCTGCTCACCGAGGCGCGCAAGCCCTTCATCATCGACGGCCAGGAAGCCATGCTCTCGGCCAGTATCGGCATCGCCACCTATCCGGGCGATGGCGACAATGCGCAAACGCTCATCAAGAATGCCGACATTGCCATGTACCGCGCCAAGCACCATGGCAAGGATGACTATCGCTTCTTCTCCGACGAGGTCAACACCAATACGGTAGAGCGCATCGCGCTGGAAGCCGAACTGCGCCGCGCCATCGAACGCGCCGAGTTCGTGGTGCACTACCAGCCCAAGATCAACCTGGCCACCGGCGGCATCGTCGGTGCGGAAGCCCTGGTCCGCTGGCAGCATCCGGTGCGCGGCCTGGTGCCGCCCGGTGAATTCATCCCGCTGGCTGAGGAGACCCGCCTGATCGACCAGATCGGCCTGGTGGTGCTGGACGTGGCCTGCCGCGACATCGGCCTGATGCTGGAACGCGAACTGGTGTGCGGACGCATCTCCATCAATCTGACCGGCAGCCAGTTCGGCGATGAACATCTGCTGGAAGACATCAAGAGCGTAGTCCAGCGCCACGGCACGCCACCAGCCTGCCTGGAGTTCGAGATCACCGAAAGCATGGTGATGCACAACCGCGACCGTGCGATCGCGATCATGGATGGCATCCGTGCAGAAGGCTTCACCATTTCCATTGACGACTTCGGCACCGGCTATTCCTCGCTGGCCTATCTCAAGCGTTTCCCGGTCAATACGCTGAAGATCGACAAATCCTTCATCAACGACATTCCCGACGATGCCAACAGCAGCGCCATCGTGCAGGCCATCATCGCCATGAGCCATGCATTGAACCTGAAGGTGGTGACCGAAGGCGTGGAGACGGAGAAACAGTTGCAGGCGCTGCGCGAGTTCGGCTCGGATGAGTACCAGGGCTATTACTTCAGCAAGCCGGTTCCCTATGCGCAGTTCCTGCAGATGCTGGTGATGCAGCAGGAGCTCACGCGCCAGTCCAGCCAGATGCTGGTGACCGAGGGCGATCCGCCGTGAGCGCGCGACTGCTTGCCGCCGGCTTCAGGACTGGCGTGCGGCCAGCCGGTCGACCTGATAGAGCGAGGGGAACAGGCGCATCCACAGCAGCACGATCAGCAGCGTGCCGATCCCGCCGATGAGCACGGCCGGCACCGCACCGAACCAGGCGGCGGTGAGGCCCGATTCGAATTCTCCGAGCTGATTGGACGTTCCGATGAAGACCGAATTGACGGCCGAAACGCGGCCGCGCATGGCGTCCGGCGTTTCCAGCTGAACGAAGGACGAGCGCACCACCACGCTGATCATGTCGGCTGCGCCCAGCACCGCCAACGCGGCCAGCGACAGCGGGAAGGAGCGTGACAGGCCAAACACGATGGTGGCCAATCCGAACACGGCCACGGCGATGAACATGGTGCGCCCTACCCTGCCGCCCAGCGGAAAGCGCGCCAGCAGCAGCGCCACGATCAAGGCCCCGGCCGCCGGTGCCGAGCGCAGCAGACCCAGGCCGACCGCACCGGTATGCAGGATGTCGTTGGCGAAGACCGGCAGCAAGGCGGTAGCACCGCCCAGCAGCACGGCAAACATGTCCAGCGAGATGGCACCGAAGATGGCGGGCTTGCTGCGGATGAAAGCCAGTCCTGCGAACACCGACGACAGACTGGCCCCGGTCGGCTTGGCCGGTGCAGTCTGGGCCGCCGCGACCTGGGCCGGACGCCGGATCAGCGACAACAATACGCTGCATGCAATGAACAGCGCGCAGCTGCTGGCATACACCACCGCTGGTCCCGCCACGTAGAGAAAGCCCCCCAGCGCCGGGCCGATGATGATGGCGAACTGGGTCGCCGAGGCCGAGCCCGCCACCGCGCCCGGCAAGGCCTTGGGCGACATCAGGCTGGGCAGCAGCGCCGACATGGTCGGCTTGGAAAAGGCCCGGCCCGCACCGATGATGGCCACGATCACGAAAATCATCTCGCGGCTGAGCCAGCCATGCAGGCTGCCCAGCGCCAGCGTGGCGGCAGCGGCGGCTTCCACCAGCGAACTGACGCGCGCAACGTTGCGGCGATCAAAGCGGTCGGCCACATGGCCCACCACGAACACCAGGATCAGCGACGGAATGAACTGCACGAGGCCCACGATACCAAGATCGAAGGCGCTGTGGGTGAGCTGGTAGACCTGCCAGCCAACCGCCACGATCTGCATCTGCAGGGCAATGGTGGATGCGACGCTGGCGCACCAGAAGAGCTTGAATGGGGTGTGATGGCGCAGGGATTCGGCGGCTTCATCCGGGGGGATACTGGGGGAAGGAACTGACATGTCTCGTGGATGGGAAGGAAGTGTTCTGGCGTTATCGAGTCCGGGCACTGCAAGCGGCAACCGGCCTGGCGCGAGCGGTCTTGGCGCCGCTGCGGCCCTGCCCTGCAAGGCAGGACGAGCGCCGCTATACTACCCGATCCCGCGCCAGCCGGCAGGACACGCCCCGGTCCCTGCCTGCGCATCACAAGGAGAATCCGCATGCAGTACCGCCAACTCGGCCGCACCGACCTGAAGGTCAGTCTCATCACTCTGGGTACCATGACCTGGGGCGAGCAGAACACGGAAGCCGACGCCCACTCGCAACTGGACTACGCCGTCGAACGCGGCATCAACCTGATCGACGCCGCCGAAATGTATCCGGTCCCGCCCAAGGCGGAAACGCAAGGACTCACTGAACGCTATCTCGGGACCTGGCTGAAGAAATCCGGCAAGCGCGACCAGTTGCTGATCGCCACCAAGTGCACCGGCCCCGCCCGCAAACCACACAACCCGCGCCACATCCGCGGCGGCGACAATGAGCTGGACCGCAAGGGCCTCACCGATGCACTGCATGGAAGCCTGGAGCGCCTGCAACTGGATCACGTGGATCTGTATCAGTTGCACTGGCCCGACCGCAGCGTCAACAGCTTTGGCCAGTTGGGCTACGAGCATGTGGAAGATGAAACCACGGTGCCCATCGAAGAGACGCTGACGGTGCTCTCTGAATTCGTGAAGGCCGGCAAGATCCGCACCATCGGCTTGTCCAACGAAACCGCCTGGGGCGTGGCGCAATTCCTGCGCGCGGCCGAGCAGCATGGACTGGAGCGCATCGTCACCATCCAGAATCCGTACAACCTGCTCAACCGCAGCTTCGAAGTGAACCTGGCCGAATTCGCCCATCGCGAGCAAGTCGGCCTGCTGGCCTACTCGCCGCTGGCTTTCGGCATGTTGAGCGGCAAGTACCTGGACGGTGCACGTCCTGCCGGTGGCCGCCTGACGCTGTTCGAACGCTTCGTGCGCTATAACAATCCGCAAGCGGAAAGCGCCACCGCGCAGTACGTGGCACTGGCGCGCCAGCACGGACTGGATCCGGCGCAGATGGCGCTGGCCTACGTCAACAGCCGCCGCTTCCTGACCTCCAACATCATCGGCGCGACCACGCTGGAACAACTGCGCAGCAACATCGACAGCGCCCAGGTGCAACTGAGCGACGAGGTGCTGGCGGGCATCGAAGCCATCCACCGCAAGCAGCCCAATCCGGCGCCCTGAGCCGAAACGGGCGAACCGCCAAAGCAAAAAAAATGACCGGCTTGCCGGTCATTTTTTTTGTTGGCGGATACAGCGCCCGGGACTCTCAGTCGCCGCCACTTTCAGTAGCCACGGCCGCCTTCACCTGTTCGTCACGCGCACCATACCGCGCAGCCATGACGGCACACACCATCAGCTGGATCTGGTGGAACAGCATCACCGGCAACAGCACCATGCCGATGGCACCGCTGGAAAACAGCACCTTGGCCATGGGCACGCCCGAGGCCAGGCTCTTCTTGGAGCCGCAAAAGACGATGGTGATCTCGTCCTCCTTGTTGAAGCCCAGGCGGCGGCTACCGAAGGTGGTCAGCCCCATGATGATGGCCAGCAGCACCGCATTGATGACCAGCAAGGCCACCAGCATCGACACCGGCACCTGGTGCCACAGGCCCTGCACCACTGCCTCGCTGAAGGCCACATAGACCACCAGCAGGATGGAGCTCTGGTCGACGAACTTGAGCCAGGACTTGTTGCGCTCGACCCAGCGGCCGATGACGGGACGCGCGATCTGGCCGGCCACGAAGGGCAGCAGCAATTGATAAACGATTTTCAGGATGGAATCGAGCGAAGAATGCCCGCCGCCATCATGGGCCACCACCAGCACGCCCACCAGCAGCGGCGTGAGGAAGATGCCCAGCAGGTTGGAGGCGGACGCCGCGCAGATCGCCGCCGGCACATTGCCGCGCGCCACCGAGGTGAAGGCAATCGAAGACTGGACGGTAGAGGGCAATACGCACAGGAACAGCAAGCCCAGATACAGCTCGGGCGTGATGAATTGCAGCAGCACCGGCTTCAGTGCCAGGCCGATCAGGGGGAACAGCGCAAAGGTACACAGCAGCACGGTGACGTGCAGCTTCCAGTGCGTGAACCCGGCCACCACGGCTTCCCGCGAGAGCTTGGCCCCGTGCATGAAGAACAGCAGGCCGATCATGAACGTGGTCAGCCCGTCGAAGGCCTCGGCCACCTGGCCGGTACAGGGAAGGAAGGATGCGGTCAGCACGACGGCCAGCAGCATCAGGGTCATGTTATCGGGCAGGAAGCGGGGACGGGCCATGGCGGTTTCGTTGTTGTCTTGATCGGGAAACCCGCAAGCTTATGTATACATAGGCTGCAGGCAAACCGCCATTCTACGTGAGAGCGGGCCCGGCTTGCAGGGCTCCGCTCAGGATGCAGGCCAGGATCAGGCCTTGCGCACGAATTCGGTCTTCAGGCCCATGGAGCCGAATCCGTCGATCTTGCAGTCGATATCGTGGTCGCCCTCAACCAGGCGGATGTTCTTGACCTTGGTGCCCATCTTGACCACGCCACCGCCGCCCTTGAGCTTCAGGTCCTTGATGACGGTGACGGTATCGCCATCCTGCAGCACGTTGCCCGAGGCATCGCGCCAGACGCGGGCCTGCTCGGCGGGAGCAGCCTGGGCACTCCATTCGTGGCCGCATTCGGGGCAGACGAACTGGCTGCCATCCTCATAGGTGAATTCGGACTGGCATTGGGGACAGGCGGGCAAGGTGCTCATGTAAATTAAACTCCGGCAATTGGCTTGAAAAGGCAGCGATTGTACTGCTTCGGTCGCCAACTTCACATAGCTTGCGGGACCCAAGATCAAATAAGACGCAAATAAAAATGGCAGGCTTGCGAGCAAGCCTGCCATTTTCCTTCATATCACGGCTGCGGAAGACGCTTTACCAGCCCCAGAACATCAGCCACCAGGCGGTATTGACCAGCGCCAGGCCACCGATCAGCGGCAGCATCGCCAGCACTTGCTGAACCCAATGGGTGGCATGGCGCGCCACCACTTTCCAGCACAGCCACAGGCTCCACAGCGTCATGACCGTCAGGAGCGCCGCGCGCACGTCATTGGCCCAATAGACCGGCCAGTGCTCGGCCCGCAGCAGGCTGATGGTGGTCGCCGACAGGCCGATGAAGACGCCGCAGCCCGCCAGCGGGATCAATGCCTGTACCAGGTGGTTGAAGCGGCTCCACTCCCACTTGCCCAGCAGGCGCGTGGCCAGCCCGAACATCAGCGCCACCCCGGTGCCGAGCACCAGGCCGGTGGCGAGAATGTAGCCCACGACCATGGCGCCATCGAGCCAGGTGAAGACATCGCTTTGCTGCGGGTAATTGGTCAGCAGCCACCACGGTGCCTGGGTCCCGAAAGGCCACATGATGTCGCGGTCAATCAGCCAGGTGGCGATGTCCTGCTTGATGGCGATGAACCAGGGGCTGACCGTCCAGTGGAAGGCACCGATGGCGATGCCCAGCAGGCCGTAGAGCACCAGGGCGCTTTCCCACAGGTTGTTCTGAGTCTTGCCGAAGTGCACCACCTCGACGGCAGGCGGACGGAAGCTCAGGGCAATCGCATCGCGGTGGCCACTGCAGCGGCCGCACATATGGCAGTCGGAAGCACCCTTCATATTGCGCAAGGGGACCAGCGGCGCGCAATTGATGGGAATGATCTTGTGCTCGGGATGATAGGAGGCGCGCCATGCATCTTCGTTCACTTTGTAGTGAACCGGGGCCAGTTTGGCCAGCAGGCCGAAGACGCCATTGACCGGGCACAGGTACTTGCACCAGACGCGCTTGTCGCGGCCATAGAGGTAGCCGATGATCAGGGCACCAACGGTGGAGCCGCCCAGCACCAGCAGCACCGCCTTCGGATACTGGTACACGCTGACCATCTGGCCATACACGGTGGTCAGGGCGAAGGCCACGAAGGGCCAGCCGCCCCAGCGTACCCATTTGGGAATCGCACGTCCGCGTCCATGGCGGCTGGCGAACTCGGTCAGCGCCCCTTCCGGGCATAGAACGCCGCACCACACACGGCCCATCAGCACCATGCTGACCAGCACGAAGGGCCACCAGATGCCCCAGAAGGCGAACTGGGCAATCAGGGTGAGGTTGGACCAGAGATGCGCGGTTTCATCAGGCAGCGGGAGGAACACCGGGACCAGGATCAGCAGTGCATAGACGGCCACCACGATCCATTGCAGGCCTCGGATGAATGCGCCATGACGGCGCATCCAGTCTCCGGTACGCGTGAGCAGAGTCGGCGATTGCGTACAGGTTGTCATGAGGTTCAGACGGCTTCCTGCCTCTTGCTCTTGAGCTGAGGCTGGGGTTTTCGATAGAGGAACGAACATACCACGACCCAGTAAAGGGCGTAGACGATCACCGACAGCAGCGCCGGCCGGGCGCGGTAGCCGGTCAGGGTCGAGACCAGGCTGCCCAGGGTGGTGGAGTCATCCAGCAGCGCCGAGGTATCCCAGATCTGGCCAGTCAGGGTCATGGTCCAGTTGGCCGAGGCCAGCATGTCGGAGCTTTCCAGCAATACGTCGAACAGCTTTTCCACGCCGGTGACCAGCAAACCGGCCGCCAGCAACAGCAGAATCACTTCGGTGACCTGGAAGAAACGCCGCCAGGAGAAAATCTTGCCGCCCAGCTGCAGAAGATAGAAGGTCAGGAAAGCCAGCCCGAAACCGATCGCGCCTGCCAGCACCAGCGACGCCGTGCTGGCATCCTGCTGGCCCAGGCCAATGCCGTACAGGAAAACGGCAGTCTCGCTGCCTTCGCGGGCGATCGCCAGCATCACCAGCACGAACACGCCCCACCAGTTGCCGCTTTCATAGCTGGACTGCATGGAGCTTTCCATCTCCTTCTTCAAGGTGCGGCCGTGCTTGCGCATCCAGAACACCATCTGCACGATCAGAACCGCCGCAATCAGGACGATGGCAATCTGGAAGTAGGTCTGGGCGTCGCCCGAGAGCAGTTCCGAAAAGCCCAGCAGCGCTGCACCCAGGGCACCCGCCAGCACCACGCCGGCAACCACGCCGCCCCACAGATAGGGAATGCCGCGCCGTGCGCCGACATCACCGTTCTTCAGCCAGGCATACAGAATGCCGACCACCAGAAGCGCCTCGACGCTTTCGCGCCAGACGATGAACATGACCTGTCCCATGAAACTCTTCCCTTCCTGAAAACCTGGACTTCCCTGCTTCGATACTGCTTGCGCGCATCCCCTCTTACTTGGCGACGATCACGCCGGGCGGCATGTTGAGGTGGAAGTCATCGAAAAACTTGTATTCACCCGGACGCAAGGGAGCGATCACCACGAAGGACTGGGCCCCCGGTGCCAGCACCTTTTCCTTGCGCAGTTCGACGCTTTCGAACTCGGCGGCAGACTTGCCGATGTTGTGCACTTCGATCTTGATGCGCTGTCCGGCCGGCACCTCGATGCGCGGCGGGATGAGCTTGCCATCCTGCATCTCCAGCTTGAAGGTCAGCAGGTCGGAAGCGCTGGCCTGCACGGCGCTGCCCAGCATGGCCATCGCAGCCAGGGACAGGCAGATCAGTCGGACGATTCTTGCGATCATGAAAACTCCGGAACTCTCAAAACGGTGAAGCCGGTCCGCCATCACGGCGCGGACCGGCATCGCATCACTGCAAACGTGCGGTCTGAATCAAGACCAGGCGACCTGCTTAGTAGCCACCCTTCTTGCCGATACCGGCGAAGGTGAAGTCGTAGTTCAGCTCGAAGGTCTTGAACCACGGACCGACGCCGGTTTCCTTGTCGACGTGACGGCCGAAGTGGGCGTGTTCATTGGCTTGCGGCGAGGAGATCGTCAGCTTGAGCTTGTACTTGCCCGGGCCTTCCAGCTTGACGTTGTCGCCGTAGTGCGGACCGTCGTTGGCCACCATGGGCATCATGTCGCCCTTGATGGACTTGGTGGAACCGACCTTGGTCAGTTCGTACTTGATGACCATGTAAGGCATCCAGTCGCCTTCGGCGAAACCATTGGGGTTCTTGGCCACGGCGCGGATATCGGCTTCGAGGTGGATATCGGATTCCTCTGCCTTGCGCATCATGCCGTCCGGCTCCATCTTCACCGGCTGCAGGTAGACGGCGTTGACTTCAAAGCCGTTCTGGATCTGCGGCTTGCCGATGGGGTATTCGGCGGCCGAAGCGGTACCTGCAAAGCACAGTCCGAGTGCTGCGGCGACCGCCAGTTTCTTGAAACCGATCATTGCATATTCTCCTGGTGACAAATGATAATGATTAGCATTAAGTATATCACCCTTTGAGGCAGCCGACGCCGCACCTTAGTGCAATCCTTCACAGCAATGCTGACCAAAGCGCAAAAACAGGTGAAGAATGAAAAACCGCCCGGCGTTGAAACCGGGCGGTTTTTCAGGGTGCGGAGTGCGCCGGTAGCGGCAGGCTGCCACCGGTGCCGGGTTCAGAATCCGGGAGTCAGGATTCGGAACTCAGCGCTCAGAATTCTTCCAGCGCAGGGACTTGGCCGGACGCTACCGGCGCTCGCGGAGCCGCAACGGGCTTCACATCCACGCTGCGCACCGGCATGGCTGCGCGCCCTTCCAGCTGGAAGACAGCGACCACGCTCTCCAGCTTTTCCGCCTGGCCCTGCAAGGCCTGGGCTGCTGCGGCCGCCTCTTCCACCAGCGCCGCATTCTGCTGGGTGCCCTGGTCCATCTGCGAAATGGCCTGGTTGACCTGGGTGATGCCGGCGCTCTGCTCCTCGCTGGCGTCGGCGATGTTGCCCACGATCTGGGTCACGCGCTGCACGCTGTCGACGATATCGCTCATGGTGGCGCCCGCCTGCTCGACCAGCTTGCTGCCGCTGCCGACCTTGTCCACGGAGTCGTCGATCAGCTCCTTGATTTCCTTGGCAGCGGCGGCCGAGCGCTGCGCCAGCGAACGAACTTCAGAGGCAACGACGGCAAAACCGCGTCCCTGCTCTCCGGCACGGGCCGCCTCCACTGCCGCATTGAGCGCCAGGATATTGGTCTGGAAGGCAATGCCATCGATGACCGCAATGATGTCGACGATCTTGCGCGAGGAGGCATTGATGGAGTTCATGGTATCGACGACCTGGCGCACCACGTCACCGCCTTGCGAGGCGATGTGCGACGCCGATTGCGCCAGCTCATTGGCCTGACGGGCGTTCTGGGTGTTCTGGAGCACCACCGAGGTCAGCTCCTCCAGGCTGGACGCGCTTTCCTCCAGCGCTGCCGCCTGCTGTTCGGTACGGGCCGACAGGTCGGCATTGCCGGCGGCAATCTGGCGCGCCGCCACGGTTACCGAATCGGTCGAGGTACGGGTCGTCGCCACCACATCGACAATGCGGGCCAGCAGCTTGTTGAAGGCAGCAGCGGTGCGGCCGATTTCATCCATGCGTTCCACCGGCACCGGACGCGACAGGTCCAGCGTCTGGCTGACATGCTCGAAGGTCTGCTGGATCTTGCCCAGGCTGCGCGTGACGCTGCGCAGGGTGCGGATGCCCAGCACGCCGGTCAGCAGCACCGCCACCACGATCACGGCGATCATCGCGCGCAATGCGAAGGCATAGGCGGCATCGCTCTCCTGCTTGAGGGTATCGATCATCTGGCGACCCACCAGAATGTGGTCGTCGAAACCCTTTTTGGCAGCAGCCGCCGACACCGCCAGCGGTGTCCCGGCCTGCAGCGTGACGCGCACGCCGTCCATGTCATTGGCATAAGCCGCGGCGAAGAATGGCACCAGAGCCTTGCGGTAGGCCTCGATGTTGGCCTTGTCGGCCTGGATCAGGGCGCGGTCCTTCTCATCAAAGATGAGATCGCGCTCATAGTGGGCGAATTCCTCATCCAGCGCCTTGTTGGAGGCATCGACCGCCTTCTGCAACGCGGTCTTGTCGGGCAGGTTGGCAAAGACCGAGAGGCGATAGCCGGCCAGGCGTGAATCGGCCAGATAGCCCTTCAGCAGGTTGAGGCTGTCCATGCCCGGAATGATGCGGTTCTGGATCAGTTCCAGACGCTGCTGGGCGCGCTGCAATTGCCAGAGTCCGTCGGCACCGACGAACAGCAGCGCCAGCAGGGCTGTCGAGAGAGTGAGGATGAGGCGCTTGGTAATGGTCATGATGGAAAATTCACCGGAGAAAGGAAAGCGCGCCGCAGCGCGCCGGTTCAGCTACAGAACGAAACAAGGAGATGAAGAAACAGGCCCGCTGGCCAACCCGCCCGCTTATGCCGCCAGCGGCGCATCCTGCGCCACGGCACCCAGCAGCTCGCCGTGCTGGCGACAGAAGTCGACGCCGGCGCGATATCCCACGCCGAACAGCAGCTGCATGTTGGAAGCGGACCAGTCCAGCACCTGCGGCCAGTGATCTTGCGGCACACCGGCCATCAGATCGACCTTGAGCACCTGGCGCAGCGGCGCGCCGGTCGCGGGATCACGGTTGTGTTCCAGCTCGAAGAGACGCTGCTCGGTCTGGGAGATCTTGACCAGCGGCGTGATGATGGAACGCACCCAGGCGTCATACAGGTTGCGCGGCTTGCGGATCAGGCGATCCTCGCCCAGGATGTCCAGCACCACCAGAGTATCGACCTCACCGGCCGGCGCCACGCCGGTGGCCGGATCGGTGATGAAAGGCGTGAAGTTGAGCGTATCGAGCGCCGCGCCTTCGATGTAGTGCTCGCCATCGATCTCGGTGGGTGCATACAGGAAGGGAAAGGACAGCGAGGCCCGCACATGCGCCGCCGTGATCTGCTCCTTGCTCCAGATCTGCATCTGGTGGCGGTCGAGGTTGTAGGCGTTGATGTAGAACTCGGGGCGCATCTGCGGCACCGCCGAAAAATCGATCGATTGCTCGAGGAAGGGAAGATGGGCGCACAGTCCCAGGCTGCCCGAATGCAGGTCGGAAGGTGACAAGGCCGACATCATCAGATGCATCCAGTCATTCCACTTGGCCGAGGCGTCGGCGAAGTGTTGATTGAACATGGCGGCGAAGGGCGAGGCGGCCAGGCCCGGCATCTGCTGCCATTGCGCCAGCATGGCATCGCGGTAGTTCTCCGCCTGCGCCCCCGGCTTTTTGAAGACCTTGTAGTTGACCGGGAACAGCTTGTAGATGCTGTCGGCCACACCCACTTCCGCCCATTGCATCAGTGCGTCCTGCGGCGCGGCGTCGCGTGGTGCGGTCGCCAGCAAGCCCATGAGCACCCCGGCACCGGAGGCCGAGATGACATCGAACTCCACCCCTTCCGCGAGGAAGGCCGCCAGTGCCCCGGCAATCAAGGTCGAATTGGGCGCCCCGCCCCCGATGACCAAGGCCTTTCTGTTTCGTCGTGGCGACACCTTCATTGCACTCCCCTTGTTGAATGCCTGTCCTGATTTTTTTGGATTTTTTGTGCGACGCACCGGAAGCATCGCCGCCACGTACGCGATGACGGTTTACGACGTAATTTCGTCTCAAGCTGTGACGCGGCTGTCAGGAATATAGCCGAGCAGCAATGAAAAAATGCTGCAGTGCGAGATTTTATTCACGCATATCTGGCATTCAGAAATTGAATGATCCAGTATCGAGGCCGAGGAGCGCGGCAAAAGGCGTCGGGAGGGGGCAGTCAAGCTTGCGTTGTAATTCTCACGTAAGCTCACTGCGGTATCACGCGCTCGCGGCGGAATGCGTCGTATCGGGGAGACTCAAGCACTGCCGGGCTTGGCGAGCGTATTCAATAATGGATTTCTGCACCCTGCTATGTCAAACTTGCCGGAAATCAGAAATGCAACATTCAAAAAACAATACCCAGTCCCGCACATAACGCATGTCTCGCCCCAGCATATTGATGGTCGATCCCAGTCCGGAGTCGGTGGAACTGGCGCGCTTCAGCCTTTGGCGCAGCAAGCTGGAGTGCGACTTCGGCTGGTTCGAAGATGCAGAGCGGGCCATGGAATCGCTGTTCAGCCCGCAAGCACAACACCACCCCGACACCCTGCCCTGCCTGATCCTGCTGGAACCCCGCCTGCCGCGCATGGAAGGCCTGGACCTGCTGCACATGCTGCGCAGCCAGCCACATACGCAGGCCCTCCCGGTCATCATGTTTGCCACGTCCTACGACGAAACCGACGCCACCCGCTCGCGAGAAGCGGGGGCCAATGACTATCTGGTCAAACCGGTGGATGCAAGGGAGTTCATGCTGCTGATCAACCAGACCGTGAATTACTGGCTGCAACATCCTCCGGTGACAACAGAACCAGGCTGATCCTGCGACGACACCCCGCCTGCCGCACGGAGCGGCACCACAGAGAAGACACCGAAAAAACAAAAACGGAAGCAGAAAAGACAAAAGGGTCCATCTTGCGATGGACCCTTTAAATCTGGTGCGGCTGGCAGGAATCGAACCCACGACCCCTTGGTTCGTAGCCAAGTACTCTATCCAGCTGAGCTACAGCCGCGAAAAACAAAATTATAGCAGCATGTTTTCCCGTTTGGGAAGGCCCTTTGTGAAATTTTTTTGCCTGACGAGAAATTCGGCTTTTCTTCCCTCTTCATCCGATGGGTCCTGAACGCCACGGCCACCGAACGCCAACGGCGCATCTACGCTATTGATGCAGGATGGATGACCAGCCGGTCCCTCACAGCTATTATGAAGGAATATTCACCACCGTTGACCTGATCCGCCCCGAATGTCCGATCCAGCTGCCCCCGCCCTGTCCGCCGCTTTTCGCCTACGTGAAGAAGAACGCACGCGCATCGCCCGCGATCTGCATGATGAGCTGGGCGCGCAGCTGACCGGCATCGGCATGGCGCTGGGCCAGTTGCGCGAACAGCTGGCCTTGGAGCGCCATGCCGCCCTGCCCCAAGCCGACTACGCGGCGCAATTGCTGCAGCAGGCACGCGAGGGCATGGAGCGCATCATTGACGATCTGCATCCGCCCATCGTCGAGTTCGGCCTGGCCGATGCCCTGCGCTGGCAGTGCCGCCACTTCAGCCGCCAGAGCGGAGTGGATTGCCGGTTCCTGGCCACGGATCAGTTGGCAGTACAGGACGACTTCCTGGTACTGAGCCTGCTGCGCATCCTGCGGGAGGCACTCAACAATATTGCGCGGCACGCTGCCGCCAGTCAGGTCGAGGTTCGCGTGGAGCAGACCGGCGACAGCCTGCATCTGCACATCGACGACAACGGCCGTGGCTTCGACCCCGCCGCTACCGGGCGCGATGGCAGGCGTGGCCATGGCCTGGGCAACATGCGCCAGCGCGCCGCAGCCCTGGGCGGCAGCGCCGCATGGGAGGCGCGCGCAGGACATGGTTCTCGCGTACATATCTGCATACCTGTCGCACACTGAATGAACGCTATAGAATACGCCCTCGCCTTCAGCAGCATGCAGCAAGGCTTCCAGAGGAGTGTCGCCGTCCGCCCATGAGCAAGAAATCCACCGCCGCCATCAAGGTCCTGATCGCCGACGACCACGCCATCGTGCGCGAAGGCCTGCGCCAGATCTGCGCCGGCAGCAAGGACATCGTCGTGGCCGGCAATGCCGCCAACGGGCTGGAGGCCATCAAGCTGGCCCGCGAAGGCAATGGCGATGTCATGTTGCTGGACATCGTGCTGCCCGACCGCAGCGGTATCGATATCCTCAAGCAGATCCGCAAGGAACAACCGGACCTGCCGGTGCTGATCCTGTCCATCCATCGCGAAGACCAGTACGCGATCCGCTCGCTCAAGGCGGGGGCCGCCGGTTTCCTGAACAAGCAGGCCAGCCCGGGTGAGCTGCTGGCCGCCATCCGCCAGGCGGCGGCCGGGCGCAAGTACGTGAGCCCCTCGCTGGCGCAGGAACTGGCCAACCAGATCGGCTTCGACCACGACACCCCGCTGCATGAAACCCTCTCCGACCGGGAATACCAGACCATGGTCATGATCGCCTCCGGCAAGACCGTCAGCGACATCGCCAGCGAACTGCTGCTGTCGGTCAAGACCATCAGCATGTATCGCTCGCGCGTGCTGGCCAAGATGAAGATGCGCCACAACGCGGAACTCACCCACTACGCACTCAAGAACAATCTGGTCGAGTAAGCCATCGCCACGCTCCCGTCACGCGGGAAGCGCTGGCTTACCAGTTGGAAAGGGGCTTTTCTCCTCCTATTAAATGCATCCAGAGAACAGGCGCTGACGTACAATTAGTTGTCATTTTTGCCTCTCCCTTCCGGGCGAGCGGCAACGGACTGCAACTGAGGGGGGAGACCAGGCTGCGTCCGCACGATGATCGGGGTGGAAGGCCGTGCTCAAGCAATGCCTACCTGCGCCGATACCGTAGGAAATTCCCCGTGGCACACAGACAATCACACCAACAATACAGTCACCAGCCGGCATGTCCAAGAAACCGACCACGCTCACGCCCGTCGAGATCGCCCGAGAAGCTTTCCAGAGGCTTGGGGCGCGTCGCATCTCGCCTACCCCGGATGCCTATCGCATCGCCTACGAGGAAATCCAGGGGGGCATGCCCGGCGTGACGGCCGAGTCGGTACTGAGCACCTTCGCCACCAAGCTCTCGCGCCAGCCAGGGGAAAACGGATTGCTGGGCACGCGCCTGGTGCGCGCCCGCGAGAATGGCGACTGGACCGAGTTCGAGCGCCAGTTGATCGAGTTCGCTGACGCCAACTGGCAGAGCCGACCCATCGTACCGGCCAAACCGGCCGTGCCGCATGGTGAACTGGTGCCGATCGATCTGGAACGGCAATTCATCCGCGACAGCATCAAGGAGAAGATGCTGCGCGAAATGCTGGCGCGCATCCTGGTCTTCAACCTGCCCTCGCTGCTCTCGACCGCACCGGAACTGGCCAACGAGTCGCGCAACAGCGGCCAGGATCTCAAAATGGCGTTCTCCGAGCAGGCGATGAACGAGATCATCACCCGCGTCAAGCAGCTGAGCTTCCAGATCGAGCTCAAGACCGACGACATGGCCCAGCAGCAGGAATTGCTGATGCGCCTGTTCCAGCTGCTGCTGGAAAACATCAACGGGCTACTGGAACAAGGCTCCTGGCTGTCGAGCCAGATCGAAACCGTACAGAGCCTGATCGCCGGTCCGCTCAGCAATACCTCGCTGGCCGACGCCACCAAGAACCTCAAGGAAGTGATCTACAAGCAGGGCCTGCTGAAGAACACGCTGTCCGAAGAAAAAGTGGTGGTCAAGAACATGATGCTGACCTTCGTGGACCGGCTCTCGGCCATGGTCTCCACCACCGACAACTACCAGCGCACCATTCGCGGCTTCTCCCAGCAGATTAGCCAGGCCGGCAACATCGCTGACCTCAACAGCGTGCTCAGCGAAATCATGACCGAGACGCAGAAGGCCCAGGAAGAAGCCACCCGCTCGCGCGACGCCATGGTCGATGCGCGCCAGGAAGTGGAAAAAGCCGAAGAACGTATCCAGGCGCTGGAACAGCAATTGCAGCAGATGGGTGAACTGGTGCGCGAAGACCAGTTGACGGGCAGCCTCAACCGGCGCGGCATGGATGAATCCCTGGATCGCGAGATCGCCAACGCCCTGCGCCGCGAAACGCCACTGTGTGTGGCCTTGCTGGACCTGGATGATTTCAAGCGCATCAATGACACGCATGGTCACGCCACCGGCGACGAAGTGCTGGTGCACCTGGTGCAGGTGATCCGGGAAACCTTGCGCAAGCTGGATGTGATTGCGCGTTTCGGCGGCGAAGAGTTCGTCATCCTCATGCCGGAGACCAGCCCGCAGGATGCGGTGCAGATCATCACCCGCGTACAGCGCGAACTGACCAAGCGCATCTTCATGCATGAAAGCCAGCGCCTGCTGATTACCTTCAGTGCCGGCGTGTCGGTCTATCATCCCGGCGAGAGCCAGGCCGAATTGCTCAAGCGCACCGACGTGGCGCTGTACAAGGCAAAGAATGCCGGCAAGAACCGCATCGTCTTTGCCGATCCGCCGGCGGACGCTCCCAGCCTGCCGTCGCCGGACTGAAGGGATCCGCTGCCGGCGCTTCAGCGCCGCATGTCCGCCAGCGCACGCTGCCAGCTGCGCCAGCCGGCCATCGCCATCAGCACGAACAGTGCGTACAGGATGGCGGTGAGCGTCAGGTGCTTGTAGAGATACAGGCCGACGTAGAGCACGTCCACCGCGATCCAGACCAGCCAGTTTTCCTGCTTCTTCCGAGACAACAGGAACTGCCCGACCAGGCTGCCCGCCGTGAGGAAGCCATCCATATGCGGCACATCGGTGTCGGTATAACGCTGCAGGAACCAGGACAGCAGCAGCCACCCGCCCAGCCAGGCGACTGCCATGATTGCCCAGCCACGTGCGGCCAACTGCGATACCTGCAAAGCCTGGTGCTGGTCGCCGCCACGCAGCCACTGCGTCCAGCCCCATACTGACACTGCCACGAAGACGAACTGCAAGCCGGCGTCGCCATAGAGGCGCGCATCGGCGAAGACGGCCGCGTACAACAACGAAGAGAGAATCGAAAACAGCCATGCCCAGTGATTCTGGCGAATATTGAGCCAGACCGTGATCACGGCCAGCGCGAAGGAGACCAGTTCCAGTGGCGTGGTGCTCAGGCCAAGCCACACCAGCGGGGTATCAGGACGCATGTGAAGGAAAAAACTGCAGGTGCTCAGCGCGTGGCGACACGGCCACCGGCGGCGGGCGCATTGGCCGGCACGGAGACACTGTTGGGCTGCCCGGAACCGGGCATGTAGGGATTCGGATTGACGGCTGCCGCAGGCTTGCCGGAGCTGCCATCGAGCAGCTGAATGAAGATTTCGTTCTGGCGGATCATGCCCAGCTCAAAGCGTGCACGTTCCTCGACGGCCCCCTTGGACTGCTTCAGGTCGTCCACTTCAGAGGACAGCTTGGCGTTGCGTTCCTTGAGTTCGTCGTTCTTCTTGTGTGCCAGTTGAACCTGGCGGTCGAGCTCCCAGACCTTGAACCAACCACCCTTCCCCAGCCAAAGAGGATACTGGATCACGACCAGCAGGAAGGACAGGCAAAGGATGATCAGGCGCATAGCCGGGAGCTCTCGATGCGGTGCCTGCCTTCAGGGTCGGCACCGCAAGCTTGTTTACTTCAGGTTGTAGAACGCAGCGCGGCCGGGATAGCTGGCGATGTCGCCCAGATCTTCTTCGATACGCAGCAGCTGGTTGTACTTGGCCATGCGATCCGAACGCGACATGGAGCCGGTCTTGATCTGCAGAGCGTTCATGCCCACGGCGATATCGGCGATGGTCGAGTCTTCAGTTTCCCCCGAACGGTGCGAGATCACGGCGGTGTAGCCGGCGCGCTTGGCCATTTCGATGGCGGCGAAGGTCTCGGTCAGGGTGCCGATCTGGTTGATCTTGATCAGGATCGAGTTGCCGATGCCCTTGTCGATGCCTTCCTTGAGGATCTTGGTGTTGGTGACGAACAGGTCGTCGCCCACCAGCTGCACCTTCTTGCCCAGGGTTTCGGTCAAGAGCTTCCAGCCGGCCCAGTCGTTCTCGGCCATGCCGTCTTCGATGCTGATGATCGGGTACTTGTCGCACCAGGATGCCAGCAGGCCGGTCTTTTGCGCCGGGGTCAGCACCATGTTTTCACCGGCCAGGTGATAGTTGCCGTCCTTGTAGTACTCGGAAGCGGCGCAGTCCAGGCCCAGGGCAATCTGGGTGCCCGGCTCATAGCCGGCCTTCTCGATGGCTTCGATGATCAGCTTGATGGCTTCTTCGTGGCTCGAGACGTTCGGGGCGAAGCCACCTTCGTCGCCGACGGAAGTGGCCAGGCCACGGTCGTGCAGGATCTTCTTGAGGGTGTGGAACACCTCGGCGCCGTAGCGCAGGGCTTCACGGAAGCTCGGTGCGCCGACCGGGATGATCATGAATTCCTGGATATCCAGGTTGTTGTCGGCGTGGGCACCGCCATTGATGACGTTCATCATCGGCACCGGCATCTGCATGGAGCCGCTGCCACCGAAGTAACGGTACAGGGGCAGGCCCGATTCTTCGGCAGCGGCCTTGGCCACGGCCATCGAGACGGCCAGCATGGCGTTGGCACCCAGGCGGCTCTTGTTCTCGGTGCCGTCCAGGTCGATCAGGGTGCGATCCAGGAAGGCTTGCTCATTGGCGTCCAGGCCCATGATGGCTTCCGAGATCTCGGTGTTGATGTTTTCGCAGGCTTGCAGCACGCCCTTGCCGAAATAGCGGCTCTTGTCGCCGTCGCGCAGTTCGATCGCTTCGCGCGAACCGGTGGAGGCGCCCGAAGGCACGGCAGCGCGGCCCAGCACGCCGGATTCCAGCAGCACGTCGCATTCCACGGTCGGATTGCCACGCGAGTCGATCACTTCGCGGCCGATAATATCAACGATTGCACTCATTCCAGATCTCCATCGAGGTTTTAAAAATTGTTGGCGGGTGCAGGCCCGGTGGCCGGGGGCGCCCATGTTGAAACGGCCGCCCGACGGCAGCCGTTTCACGCATCAGGCCAGCAGCTTATGCCTGGCCCTTCAAGGCCGCGTGGTGCGCCAGTGCTGCACGGATGTACGAAATGAACAGCGGATGACCATCACGCGGGGTGGACTTGAACTCCGGGTGATACTGCACGCCGATGTAGAACGGGTGAGCGTTCTCGCCGGTGCGCGGCAGTTCCATGATTTCGCACAGGTCTTCGGTCGGCGTACGGGCCGAGACCACCATGCCGGCTTCTTCCACGCGGGTCAGATAGAAGTTGTTGGCTTCATAGCGATGGCGGTGACGCTCGGTCACGCTGTCGCCATAGATCTCGGCCGCCAGGGTACCCGGCTTGACCGCACAGGTCTGCGCGCCCAGGCGCATGGTGCCGCCCAGGTCGGAATTGGCATCGCGACGCTCGACCTTGCCATCATGATTCTGCCATTCGTCGATCAGAGCGACCACCGGTTGCTCGGTATCCGGATCGAACTCGGTCGAGTTGGCCTTGGACAGGCCGGCCTTGTTGCGGGCATATTCCAGCAGCGCCACTTGCATGCCCAGGCAGATGCCCAGATACGGGACCTTGTTCTCACGGGCGTAGCGGGCAGCGGCAATCTTGCCTTCCACGCCGCGCTTGCCGAAGCCGCCCGGGACCAGGATGGCATCATACTTGTTCAGGCTATCGGTGCCGTTGGCTTCGATCTCTTCCGAATCCAGGTACTCGATGTTGACGCGGCTGCCGGTATGGATGCCGGCGTGGCGCAGCGCTTCGGTCAGGGACTTGTAGGACTCGGTCAGGTCGACATACTTGCCGACCATGCCGATGGTGACTTCGTGCGACGGATTGTTCTGCGCATCGATCAGCTTGTCCCACATCGACAGATCGGCCGGCTTGGGCGACAGGCCCAGCTTTTCGCAGATGATGGTATCCAAACCCTGGTCGTGCAGCATCTGCGGAATCTTGTAGATGCTATCGGCATCCCACACCGAAATGACGGCGTCGGCGGCGACGTTGGAGAACAGGGAGATCTTGTCACGTTCGTCGTCAGGAATGCGGCGGTCGGCACGGCACAGCAGCGCGTCGGGCGAAATGCCGATCTCGCGCAGCTTCTGCACGCTGTGCTGGGTAGGCTTGGTCTTGAGTTCGCCGGCCGAGGCCAGGAACGGCACCAGGGTCAGGTGGACGAAGGCGGTGGCGTTGCGGCCGGAGCGCAGGCTCAGCTGGCGCGCAGCTTCCAGGAAGGGCAGCGACTCGATGTCACCGACGGTACCGCCGATTTCCACCAGCGCCACTTCGAAACCTTCGGCACCACGATGGATGAATTCCTGGATCTCGTTGGTGATGTGCGGGATCACCTGGACGGTCTTGCCCAGGTATTCGCCACGGCGTTCCTTGCGGATCACCGATTCATACACCTGGCCGGTGGTGAAATTGTTCACCTTCTTCATCTTGGCCGAGATGAAACGCTCGTAGTGTCCTAGGTCGAGGTCGGTTTCGGCGCCGTCATCGGTGACGAACACTTCACCGTGTTGCAACGGGCTCATCGTGCCGGGGTCGACGTTGATGTAGGGATCGAGCTTCAGGAGGGTGACTTTGAGGCCGCGCGATTCGAGGATCGCAGCCAGGGACGCGGCGGCAATCCCTTTACCCAGGGAAGACACGACGCCGCCAGTGACAAATACAAACTTGGTCATTACAGATGAGTGCCGAACGGCACATGCGGGAAATTCAAATTATACCCCAAAACCGGCTCGTTTTTTAAGCCTGCTTGCGATTAGTGTCTCGCCATCGACAAACTTGCAGCAGGAAAACATGCCCGGCCGCCGGGAATGGCTTCTTGACCATCATCCCGGCAGATTGGTTCATCTCCGCGCTATTCAACTTCAAGCCCCCTGCCCTGCAACAGCTGCCCGATCATGGCGTGCGTGGCTTGGGCCGCCTCCACCGGTGACTCCATCGGGAACAGGTGCCCTCCGGCGATCTGCAGGAAATTCGGCCCGACCAGCCGGCGCGTGGCGTCCAGTCCGGCCAGGCGGCACTCGACCGAATCGACGCCACCGACGAAGCCCACCGGCACCGGATAGGTCTGGCGCGCCAGACGCCCGAGGTGATGCGGAATGGTGCGGTAGACCGCCGTTTCGGTCTCGCGCGAAAAGCGCAGCCTGACGCCCCCGCCCGGCTGGGGCACCAGCCCATGCTGCACGTAGTCGCGCAGCACCTGCTGCGGCCAGGCAGCAAACAGGGACTTGGCAGCGTAATGCTGATAAGCCGCTTCCATGTCGGGCCAGTTGTCGCGGCGGCGCGCCGAGGCCACCGAGGGCGAATGGCGGCTCTCGTATTTGAGGATTTTAGCCAGACGCAGCAGGTGCGCACGCCAGCCAGCCACGATGGGCGAATCCAGCAGCACCACGCAGCGCACCAGCGCAGGCCGCTTGCGCGCAGCCATCAGCGCCAGGATACCGCCCATGGAATGGCCGACCAGGATCACCGGTTCGGTGTAGCTGCGTTCCAGCTCCTCGCGCAGCTCGCGGGCCAGGGTACGCCAGCCGTCATCGACCGGGAAGCGCGGATTGTGGGCGTGAATCGGCAAGGCACGCACATCGTAATGGGCGCGCAGCTGCTCGAAGAACATGCCGTAAGTCCCCGCCGGATAGCTGTTGGCGTGGGCGAAATGAAGAATAGGATGGCTCATGGAAAGGCACAGGCTGGGCAATGGCCGCAGCATAGCAAAACGGCCAGCGCCGCGAGCGTGCTATTTTCCCGCATCGCGAAATGAAGGATCAGGCAGGACCGACCCCGCCCAAGGGCATCACTGCTCGTACCAGTAACGTGCGTGCTGCTTGCGGTATTGCTCCACCTGCAACTGGTCGCCCAAGGTCATGGTCAGCGCGCCGGTTTCGTCAGTGCGCAGGCGGCGAATGCCGAGTCGGCCATAACGTTCATAGACTTCCGGCTTGGGATGATTGAAACGGTTGCGATAGCCGACCTGAAACACCGCCAGTTCCGGCCGCACCGCGCGCAGGAAAGGTTCGGTGGACGAAGTACCGCTGCCATGATGCGGAGCCAGCAACACCGTGGAGGGCAAGCGGTCGGCCAGCGGCCCGCTCACCAGCTCATCTTCCTGCACCGCCTCGATATCCCCGGCCAGCAGGACCGATTGCCGTCCGATCTGCACCTTCAGCACGCAACTGCGGGCATTCGGCCGCCATTTGTCGCTGTCATAGCTGGCTGCATCCGGATGCAGCACGGTAAAGCCGATGCCATCCCAGTTCCAGGATTGTCCGGCCTGGCAGCGCGTGTGCTCGGGGGCGGCGCGCAGGATCGGGCTGTCCGGCGACAGCGAAGAATAGACGCTGTCAACCGGCAAATGCCTGAAGAGCGATACCGCCCCGCCGGAATGATCGTTGTCATTGTGTGAAATCACCACGCGATCCAGATGGTCGATCCCGCGCGCACGCAGGTAGGGCAGGATCACCCGCGTGGCCCCGTCCGACTCGGCCGTGTAATACGGGCCTGTGTCGTAGAGCAGGCGATGGCCCGGCGTCTCCACCAGCACCGCCATCCCCTGCCCGACGTCGAAGGCAGTCACACGCATGCTTCCTTCCGCCGGCGCTACCGGGGCATTGAGCAGCAAAGGCAACCAGCCGAACAGGCCCAGCCAGCGCACCGGCCAGCCGCGCGGTGCCAGCACCAGCAGGGTTCCGCCCAGGGCCAGGGCAAACATCCAGGTGCTGGGCAGCGGCGTTTGCCACACGGCCCAGGGCATGGCATTGAGCCCCTGCAGGAATTCGGCCAGCCAGACCAGCAGTTGATGCGGCACCTGCAGCACGAATTGCGCGAGCACGGCCGGCAGGATGCTGCCCAGCAGCGCCAGCGGCGTGATCACCAGCGAGACCAGCGGAATGGCCACCGCATTGGCAATCGGGCTGACCAGCGAATATTGTCCGAACAAGAGCACCGTCAGCGGCACCAGTCCCAGCGTGACGACGTATTGGGCATAACCGGCTTGCTTGATCCGCTGCAGCAGCGCCGACCACCAGTGCTTGTGCGAAGCGGCAGCGGCCATGGCCTGCGGCGGCTGCATGCGCCCGACCGAGCCATACAGCAACAAGGCCACCGCACCGAAGGAAAGCCAGAAGCCCGGCCACAGCACCGCCCAGGGATCCAGCAGCAAGACCAGTGCCAAGGCCAGGCACTGCACCACCGAGACGCGCACGATGCGGCCGCGCCAGAAAGCGATCCCGACCACGATCAGCATGTACAGCGTGCGCTGCGCCGGCACCCCGAACCCGGCCAGCAACACGTAGATGAACGCCGCCCCCATCCCGACGATCACCGCCACCTTCTGGGCCGGCAGCCGCAGCGGCAATTGCGCCCCCGTGAAGAAGGAGCGCCGCCACAGCCAGCTTGCCAGACCGCCGCACAAGGCAGCCAGCATGGTGATGTGCAGGCCGGAGATGGCCATCAGATGGCCGATGCCGGTGCGATTGAACACGGTCCAGTCCGCCTGGTTGATGCCGCGCTGGTCGCCCATGACCAGCGCTGCGATCACGCCGGCATAGGGGGCGCCGGGCAGCGCCGAGTAGATGCGGTCGCGCAGCCAGCCGCGGGCGCTGTCGATCATATGGGAAGGCGTCCAGACGAAGTCGTCGACACGGCGATTGAGCGCCGTCAGCGCAGCACCCGAGGCCGCCGGACGGCCCACCACGTAGCCGGTGGCTCGCACATCGTCCTGCAGCAGCCACAGCTCGTAGTCGAAGCCATCCGGATTGGTATTGCCATGGGGACGCTTGAGCCGCACCTGCAAGCGCCAGCGCTCACCCGGCCGCAGGTCGGGCACGGCCATCCTAGGCGGCGCGGCCTGCTCGCCATCCTCGGAGGGCTGCTGGTAGCGCTGGTTGCCGTACCAGGACAGCGCCAGCCGGGGCGGCACCGGCGGCTTCACGCCCCCCTGTACCACCACCTGCTCCACATCGAAACGGAAGCGCACGCCCTGCTCGGTATGCGCAGGCAAATCCGCGACGGTACCGATGACGGTGATATCACGTCCTTCCCAGGCTTTGGGGAGCTCCTGATCGAGGTAATACAGGGCAAAGGAAGCCGCCCACAGGAAGCCCAGCCAGGCACCACAGGTCAGCAACAGGGGCACCCGCAGCCAGGGCTGCCAGAACTTCCAGGCCGTCAAACCCAGCAAGAGCGCCAGCACCAGCCCGACCGCATACCATTCGGTGCCCGGCAACTGGCCCTGCACCTGCAGCAATCCCACGCCGATGGCAAACCCGATGATCAGCGCGCGCATCAGAGCGGCAATCCTGCATGCGCCAGGCGCGGCAACGCGGCCCGGGCATTGGCGGTGGTGGCGGCGGCGATCTCCTGCAGCGGCAGCTGGCGCAGCTCGGCCAGGACTTCACCGATGCGCGGGATCTGGTCCGGGGTGTTGATGCCGGGATGCCGCCAGGCCGGTGAAATATCCGGCGCGTCGGTTTCCAGCACGATCGAGGACAAGGGCAATTCGGTCGCCAGCCGGCGGATCTGCAGCGAACGCGGGAAAGTCATGGCGCCGCCAAATCCCAGGTGCAGCCCCAGCTCAACGAAGGTCCGGGCCTGCTGGTCGCTGCCATTGAAGGCATGGGCGATGCCACCCGGCACGCGGATGCGGCGCAGGTATTTGAGGATGATGTCCTGCGAACGCCGCACATGCAGCAGCACCGGCAGGTCGAAGTCGCGTGCCAGCTTGAGCTGCTCGGCAAAGAAGAATTCCTGCTTCTCGCGCAGCGGCGCTTCTTTCAGGGCCGGCACGAAGAAATCCAGCCCGATCTCACCGATCCCCACGAACAACGGATCGTCCAGCGCCTCGCCGATGGCCGTACGCAAGATCTCCAGATCGGATTCCTTGGCAGTGGGGACGTAAAGCGGATGAATGCCCAGCGCATAGACGGCATTGCCGACTTCGCGCGCAAGCCGTCCGACTTCCTTGAAGTTCACTTTGGCGATGGCGGGAATGACGATGGCGCGCACGCCGGCCTGCGCAGCCTCGGCGGCTACGGCAGCGGAACGTTCGCCGAATTCCCCGGCGTCGAGATGGCAGTGCGTATCGACCCACATGTGCTGGCTTGGCGAAAATCGGAAGACCGGCCTCAGGGCAGCGGTTCCGGATAACGACACCCGCCGCAGGGGCCGCGATCGCATGATTCAGCCAGGCTGCTGATGCGGCTCGCTTCCCCCGAAGCGTCTTGTTGTTTGAACAGCATAGCCGGTTTGAACCGGCTTCAACCCGCGCAGTTTACCGTCTAACGCCCTCTTGCAGTAATTAACAATGGTAAAGAAATACCAGATCCTTCACGCGCGGACATGAAAAAAGGACGCGATCGCTCGCGTCCTTCGTCTAGCACGCTACCCGGCCGCACCGATCAGGCTTGATCAGGCCGGCTGCAGCGACTTGCCCAGCTTGCGCAGGAACTGCTCGCAGCGCTCCATCTGCGACAGTGTCACGAACTCGTTGGGCTTGTGGGCATTGCCGATGTCGCCAGGACCGCAGACGATGGTCGGGATGCCGATCTGCTGGAACAGGCCTGCTTCGGTGCCATAGGCCACCTTGCGGGTTTCGCGATCCCCAGTCAGTGCGCGCACCAGCTCGGTGATGGCCGCCTGCTCGACCGCTTCCAGCGCCGGGCTGCCGGCGAAGTTGTCGATCTCCACGCGGGCTTCCGGGAATTCGCTGCGCATCTTGGGCAGCAGCACCTCGGCGATATACTTGTCGATCTGCGCCTGGATGTCGGCCACGCTCATGCCGGGCAGGTTGCGGAATTCGTAAGTAAATTCACACAGCTCGGGAATGGTGTTGACCGCGATGCCGCCACGGATCTGATTGGTGGTCATGGTGCTGAAGGGCACATCGAAGAATTGGTCATACGGGCCATTGGCCTTGTAGCCATCGGCGAAATCGCGGATGGCACAGATCAGGCGTGCGGCGTGCTCGATGGCGTTGCAGCCCTGCGGGGTCAGCGACGAGTGCGCGGACTTGCCGTGCACCTTGCAGGCAAACACGTTGATGCCCTTGTGCGCCACCACCACGTTCATGCTGGTGGGCTCACCCACCACGCAGCCATCGACCTTGATGCCGCGCTTGACGATTTCTTCCAGCATCACGGGCGCGCCAATGCAGCCGATTTCTTCAT
This sequence comes from Herbaspirillum sp. Her4, assembly GCF_057961335.1. Classification (NCBI taxonomy): domain Bacteria; kingdom Pseudomonadati; phylum Pseudomonadota; class Betaproteobacteria; order Burkholderiales; family Oxalobacteraceae; genus Herbaspirillum; species Herbaspirillum sp. Her4. The sequence continues at coordinate 4,362,693 of NZ_CM176330.1, forward strand.
CATAGGAAAACGCCAGGTGAATCGGCTTTACACGCGGCATGGCCAGGAATTCCGGCACCAGCGCCAGCGAGGTCGCGATGAAACCCTTCATGTCGCAAGTGCCGCGGCCGAACAGGCTGCCATCCTTCTCGGTCAACTTGAAGGGATCGGTATCCCATTTCTGGCCATCCACCGGCACCACGTCGGTATGGCCGGAGAGCACGATGCCGCCTTCAGTGCTGCCGGCATTGGCGCCGGCGGTAGCGGGCAAGGTGGCGAACAGGTTGGCCTTGGTCTGCTCCTTGTTGTGCGCCAGCCAGGAGGAGATGCCTTGCTTTTCCAGGCTGTCACGCACGGTGGTGATCAGTTCCAGGTTGGAGTTGCGGCTGGTGGTATCGAAGGCGACCAGGGTCTCTAGCCATTGGCGGGTGTTCATTGTCTTGCTCCAGTTTCCGTCTGTACAGGTATTCGTGTCTTCAAAAGCACACCGCCGTCTTGTATCAAGACGGCGGCGTCAAAGGCGATAGCTTACCCGGAATGCATCAAGGCTGCTGACCGGCCACTTTCAGGCCCTGGTCGGACAAGCGCAATACGCGCGCGCAGCGGCCTGCCAGTTCGATGTCGTGGGTCACGATCACGAAGGCCGTGCCCAGCGTGCGCGAGAGTTCGATCATCAGTTCGAAGGTGCGATCGGCCGTGCTGCGGTCGAGATTGCCGGTCGGCTCATCGGCCAGCACGCAGGCCGGACGCGTCACCAGCGCGCGCGCCAGGGCCACCCGCTGGCGCTCGCCCCCGGAAAGCTCGCCCGGCACGTGCGTCACGCGCTGCGCCAGGCCGACCTTCTCCAGCATCTCGCGCGCCTGCTCCTGAGCCTCGGCCCGCTTGACGCGGCGAATCATCAGCGGCATGGCCACGTTGTCCAGCGCCGAGAATTCCGGCAGCAGATGGTGGAACTGGTAGACAAAGCCCAGCGACTGGTTGCGCAGCGTGCCGCGCTCGCTCTCGCCCAGGCTGGCGAAATCCTTGCCCAACAGGCTGACGGTGCCGGTGCTGGGCGTATCGAGCCCGCCCAGCAGGTGCAGCAAAGTCGACTTGCCGGAGCCCGAGGCACCGACGATGGCGACTTGTTCACCATGGTAGACGTCGATATCGACATTGCCCAATACCTTCACCGAATACTTGCCCTGAGTGAAGGTCTTGCCCAGGCCGCGCGACGACAGCACGGCCTGGCGATTCTTGATCGGATCGTTGTTATTCATAGCGCAGCGCCTCCGCCGGTTTGACACGAGCGGCTGCCCAGCTCGGATACAGGGTAGCCAGGAAGGCCAGCACCACGGCCAGACCGCCGATGGTATAGACGTCCGACCAGATCAGTTCGGATGGCAATTCAGAAATCACGTAGATGCTCTTGGGCAGGAACTGTACGTGGAAAGCCCGCTCGATGGCCGGTACCAGCACGTCGATATTGAGTGCCACCACCACTCCCAGGCCGACGCCGATGGCCGTACCGACCAGGCCGACCAGGGCCCCCTGAATCACAAAAATATTCATGATGGAGGCGGGAGAAGCCCCCAGCGTGCGCAGGATGGCGATGTCAGCCTGCTTGTCGGTGACCGTCATCACCAGCGTGGACACCAGGTTGAAGGCCGCCACCGCAATGATGAGCGCGAGGATGATGAACATCATGCGCTTTTCGGTCTTGACGGCCGCGAACCAGTTGCTGTTCTGCTGCGACCAGTCGCGCAGGTACAGGTCGCCGCTCAGGGTGCGCGCCAGCTGCTGGGTCACTTCCGGGGCCTGCAGCATGTCGCGGATGCGCAGGCGCACGCCGGTGGGGGCATCCATACGGAACAGGGTTTCGGCATCCTGCAGCTGGATGAAGGCCAGCGACGAATCGAATTCATAATGGCCGGCTTCGAAGATCCCGGTCACCGTGAATTGCTTCAGGCGCGGCAAGACCCCGGCCGGGGTCACCTGCCCTTGCGGCACGATCACCGTGACCTTGTCGCCCAGGCCCACGCGCATGCCGCGCGCCAGCTCACCGCCGATCACGATGTTGAATTCGCCGGGTTTCAGAGAATCGAAACTGCCCTGCTTGACCTGCTTGGCCACGTCCGAGACCTTGGGCTCTTCCTCGGGCAGCACGCCGCGCACCAGCACTCCGCGCAGGTTGTCGTCACGCGTCATCATGGCCTGGCCTGATACATAGGGCGCAGCGCCCAGCACCTCGGGGTTCTGGAAGGTCTGCTTGGCCACCGCCTGCCAGTCCTTCATGGAGCCGGAGGCATCGAAGACTTCGATGTGGGCCAGCACGGAAAGCATGCGGTCACGCACTTCCTTCTGGAAACCATTCATGACCGACAGCACCACGATCAGGGCAGCCACGCCCAGCGCGATGCCGGCCATGGAAATGAGGGAAATGAAGGAAATGAAACTGTTGCGGCCGCTGCGCTTGCCGGCCCGCGTGTAGCGGATGCCGACCAGCCATTCGAACGGCAGGTTTTTAATCAGACTCAAAATTGCTCCGGGAGAGGGCCTGCACAATGTGCTGCCAGTGGCCTCGCCTCCCGGTTCCGGGACGCAATCCTCTGGCCGCACGCCAACACGGGCGAAGACAAAGCGCGAAGTTTGCCACAGTTTGCAGTCATGGCCCATCCCTGGCCATCTGCTCCATACTCGCGCCGGACCCGTCGGTCGTCTGCCGTGAAGCCTGTAGATTCACTTCTACGGCAGAGGTTCGCGCCAAGATGTTTCATATAGTGGATGTGCCTGATGTTGCATCGGGGACTGGTTATATATACAGTATCTCCTTGCCCAGCCATCGCCGATATGAATTTCCCCGCACCATGCCACCCGAACTCGCCCAGGACGTCCCCGACACCAGCAGCCCGCCCACCGGCGAGCGCGACCCGTTTGCGCGCCTGAACGCACAGCAGCGCGAGGCGGTCGAGCATGGCAGCGCCTTGCCAGCAGCACAGCAGCCGCCGCTGCTCATCGTGGCCGGTGCCGGTTCGGGCAAGACCAATACCCTGGCGCACCGGGTGGCCAGGCTGATCCTCGACGGGGCCGACCCGCAACGCATCCTGCTGCTGACCTTCTCGCGCCGGGCGGCGGCCGACATGGGCCGGCGCGTGGGCCAGGTGATCCGCCAGGTGCTGGGGCTGGCGGCCACCGACAGCCCGCCGCAACTGCCCTGGTCAGGCACCTTCCACGCCATCGGCGCGCGGCTGTTGCGCGAGTACGCGGCCGTCATCGGCCTGGAAGAAGACTTCACCATCCAGGATCGCGGCGATTCCGAAGACCTGATCGGACTGCTGCGCCACGAGATGGGGCTGTCCTCTACCGACAAGCGTTTTCCGCTGAAGGGCACTTGCCTGTCGATTTATTCACGTGCGGTCAATACCCGGCAAGACCTGGGCACCGTGCTGCAGACACAATTCCCCTGGTGCCGGGAATGGGAGAGGCTGCTGGGCGAACTTTTTACCCGTTATGTCGAGGCCAAGGAAGCACAGCACGTGCTCGATTACGACGACCTGCTACTGTTCTGGGCCGACATGCTATCCGACCACGAGATTGCGCAATCGGTCGGGGCGCGCTTCGATCATGTGCTGGTGGATGAATACCAGGACACCAACCGCCTGCAAGCCGAGATCCTGCAACGAATGAAGCCCGATGGCGCCGGCGTGACCGCCGTGGGTGACGATGCCCAGTCCATCTATTCCTTCCGGGGCGCGACGGTGCGCAACATCCTCGATTTTCCCGAGCTGTTCACCCAGCCGGCGCGGCTGTTGACGCTGGAACAGAATTACCGCTCCACGCAGCCCATCCTGCAGGCCTCCAACGCCGTCATCGCCGATGCGCCGGAACGGCACGTCAAGCAGCTCTGGAGCGACAAGCCGTCCTCACAGAAGCCGCAACTGGTGGTCATCCCGGATGAGGCCGAACAGGCGCGCTGGGTCGCCAACCGCATCCTGGCGCATCGTGAAGAAGGGCTCACCCTGAAATCCCAGGCGGTGCTGTTTCGTACCGCCACCCACAGCGCGGCGTTGGAACTGGAGCTGGTCCGGCGCAACATCCCCTTCGTGAAGTTCGGCGGACTCAAATTCCTGGAAAGCACCCACATCAAGGACCTGCTCTCGCTGCTGCGCCTGGCGCACAATCCCAGCGGGCGCATGGCGGGCTTCCGGGCGCTGCAACTGATTCCCGGGGTCGGTCCCGCTACGGCCAGGAAGGTACTGGACCTCATGGCCGCCGCCAGCGACCCGGCCGATGCGCTGCTGAACTTCGGCGCACCCGCCAGTATCGCCCTGCAATGGCAGGCCTTTGCCGACACCTACGACCTGATGCGCCGCGCCAGTGCCAGCTGGCCGACCGACATCCAGGCCGCGCGCGACTGGTATCTGCCGCACCTGGAGCAGCGCTATGAAGACGCCGACGCCCGCGCTGCCGACATCGAGCAACTGACCGCGCTGGCCAATGGCTATGCCTCGCGCGAGAAATTCCTGACCGAACTGACGCTGGATCCGCCCGAAGCCAGCAGCGACTTCTCCGCTCCGCCCTACCGCGACGAGGATTACCTGACGCTCTCCACCATCCACTCCGCCAAGGGCCAGGAATGGCGCTCGGTCCACGTGCTCAATGTGGTCGATGGCTGCATCCCGTCGGACCTGGCCACCGGCAGCGAGGCCGAGATCGCCGAGGAGCGGCGCCTGCTGTACGTGGCCATGACGCGTGCGAAGGAGTATCTGCACCTGGTGGTGCCGCAGCGTTTCTACATCACCCAGCAGACCGCGCAGGGCGACCGCCACGTCAACGGCATCCGCAGCCGCTTCATCACGCCGCGCATGCTGCCCTTCTTCGAAGACAGCCTGTGGCTCTCGGCCGAGACCAATGGCGCGCGCACGCCCATGCCCGACAGCGTGCGCATGCTGGTGCGCCAGCGTGCAAAAAAGGCCTGGAACAATGGCTGACCCCGCTTTGAAGTGAAGCCTTGTTCAGGCAACCGGGGCCAAGCGGCGCGCCAGCCGCTAAAATAGCGCCCCATGAATCAACTCGACATCCTCATTCCCTTTGCCCTGCCCCCGGCTGAACTGGCGCGCGACCTGTTGCGGCAGAGCCAGGCACCGGCCCTGGCCATGCTGCTGGGCCGTGGCAAGGCTGCGCCACGCCTGGCGCATGACCCGTTTTCGCGCGCCCTGCCGCATGAGCACTGGCTGGCCCGGCGCTTCGGCCTGCCGCCCGCGCCCCAGGATTCCAGCCCCGCCGCCGCCAGCGCGCTGATGCAGCGCCTGGGTCACACGCCTGCGGCCGGTCACTGGTTCGTGCTGCATCCGGCCCACATCCACGTGGCGCGTGACCACCTGGTGCTGACCGACATCGGCCAGCTGCAGTTGGAAGAGGACGAATCGCGCCGCCTGTTTGCCGCCGCCCTGCCCCTGTTCACCGAGATCGGCCATGAGCTGGTCTATGGCGATGCCCGCACCTGGTTCATCCGGGCCGACGCCTGGGCCGGGCTGCGCACCTCCACGCCCTCGGCCGCGAGCGGGCGCAACGTCGACATCTGGATGCCGGAAGGACCGGGCGAACTGGCCTGGCGCAAGCTGCAGAACGAAGTGCAGATGCAGTGGTTTGCCGAGTCGCTCAATGAACAGCGCGAAATGCGCGGCCAGAAGGCCATCAATTCGATCTGGATCTGGGGTGGAGCCGATGCTGGCGTACGCGCCGACGCCACTTACGCCGCCCGCTTCGGCCTGCGCGGCTGGCTGCGCGCCTTCGGCGAAGAGCGCGCCGACGGTGGTGCGGCCCAAGTGGCCCAAGGCAGTGGCCATCGCCTGCTGGTACTGGATGCGCTGGCCGAAGCGGCACTGGCCGAGGAATGGGGCCTGTGGCTGCAGCATCTGGAACACCTGGACCGCGACTGGCTGGCGCCCTTGCTGGTGTCGCTCAAGGCCGGCAGCCTGGAATCGCTGAACCTGATCCTGACCGGCGCTGACCGCAGCCAGGAAGTGGCGGTCACGCGCGGCGCACTGCGCCGGTTCTGGCGTAAAGCTTCACTGGCGGGGCTGTCGGCATGATTCGCGTCACCACCCGTTCCTATGACATCTCCCAAGCCGAGCAACTGATCGCCGAAGGCGTGCATCCGGTGCTGGCGCGGGTCTACGCGGCGCGCGGGCTGTCCACTGCGCGCGAACTGGCCAGCGAGCTCAATGCCCTGATTGCGCCTTCCGGCTTGCTGCATATCGAGGCGGCCGCCATTTACCTGGCCGACGCCATCGCCGAGCGCAAGAAGCTGGTCATCGTCGCCGACTACGACTGCGACGGTGCTACCGCCTGTGCCGTCGGCCTGCGCGGCCTGCGCCTGCTGGGCGCGCAGGTGGACTACATCGTGCCCAACCGCTTCGAATACGGTTATGGCCTCACACCCGAGATCGTCGAACTGACCGTGCGCGAGAAGAATCCCGACATCATCGTCACCGTCGACAACGGCATCGCCAGCATCGACGGCGTGGCCGAAGCCAAGCGGCGCGGCATCGACGTCGTCGTGACCGACCACCACCTGCCGGGCGACGCCCTGCCGGACGCACGCGTGATCGTCAACCCCAACCAGCCGCAGTGCGGCTTCCCCAGCAAGAACCTGGCGGGCGTGGGGGTGATGTTCTACGTGCTGCTGGCCTTGCGCGCCGAGATGCGCAAGCGCGGCCTGTTCGATGCCCAGACCCAGCCGCGCCTGGACAGCCTGCTGGACCTGGTGGCCTTGGGCACGGTGGCCGACGTGGTCAAGCTCGATGCCAACAACCGCATCCTGGTGGCCCAAGGCTTGAAGCGCATGCGCAGCGGCAAGATGCATCCCGGCATCGCCGCCCTGTTCCGCGCCGCCGGCCGTGAAGCCCGCCGCGCCACCCCGTTCGACCTCGGCTTTGCCGTGGGCCCGCGCCTGAACGCAGCCGGCCGCCTGGCCGACATGTCGCTGGGCATCGAATGCCTCACTACCGATGACGAAGGCCGGGCCTGGGCCATCGCCCAGCAACTCGATGCCATCAACCGCGAACGGCGCGACATCGAGGCCGGCATGCAGGACACCGCCCTGCTGCTGCTGGACGATTTCAATCCGGCCGACCGCCGTACCATCGCCATCTTTGATCCCTCCTGGCACCAAGGCGTGATCGGCATCGTGGCCTCGCGCCTGAAAGACAAGTTCTACCGCCCCACGATCACCTTCGCGCCCGGCGATGAAGGTTTCATCAAGGGCTCGGGCCGCTCGATTGCCGGCTTCCACCTGCGCGACGCGCTGGACCTGGTATCCAAGCACGCGCCTTCGGTGATGACCAAGTTCGGCGGCCACGCCATGGCGGCCGGATTGACCATCCATGCCGACGCCTTCGATGCCTTCTCCCAGGCCTTTGAGGCGGTCGGCCGCGACTGGCTCACGCAGAACCAGCTGGAACGTGTCATCGAGACTGATGGTGAACTGGAGGACAGCTATTACTCGGTCGAATTCATCACCCTGATGGATCAGCAGGTCTGGGGCCAGGGCTTCGCCCCGCCGGTGTTCTGCGACCATTTCCGCGTACTCAGCCAGCGCATCCTGAAGGAAAAGCACCTCAAGCTGCAGCTGGAAAAGGGGGGCCGCAAGTACGATGCCATCTGGTTCGGCCATACCGATGCCCTGCCCGATCACGCCCAGGTTGCCTTCCGGCTCGATGCCAATGAGTACAACGGCAAAACCACGGTGCAGCTGATGGTGGAGCACGCTGAGCCGGCCTGATCGGACACAGCCGCTTCCTGCTGGAAAACTGACGGATCATCACACCCTTGTCTGGCCGCGAACCCGCGCCAGACAAGGATTGCGGCATGGAAACAAGCGTAAAAAAAGCCAACAATCGCAACGTTGCAGTGGCACAATGTTGGCTTGGAGCGACTTCCGAATCGATTTGAGGGAAGTGGACAACACGGGCGCTCCGAGGAATAACAACAACAGCAAACCCCTGAATGAAGCTCAAGCGCATCCATTGCAGCCTGGTGACTCGTCTCGTCCTCTTCGGCCTCCTGCTGATCGTGGGCAGCGCGCTCCTGCGCTATCACATCCTGATCGGCTTTCTCGAAAAGGAGCAGGCCCATGTCGCCGCCGACCAGCAAAGCACCATCGCCAGCTATCTGGCCGAAGACATCGGCTACCGCGTGCAGGAACGTGCGCGCTATCTGGAGCGCCTGGCGCAGCACATGCCCTCGCCGATGCTGGGCGACCGTACCGCCATCCGCGCCTGGCTGCAGGACCACCAGGAGCTGCAGCCGCTGTTTGCCCAGGGCCTGTTCGTGGCCGATGCCAATGGGCTCATCGTGGTCGACTACCCCACGCTCAATGGGCGCCGCGCGCTCTCCCTGACCCAGTACACTGATTTCGAAAGGGTGCTGCAAGGGGCGACCGTAATCTGCCCGCCCCTGGTCAGCCCGGCCAGCGGCAAACCCATCATCGCCATGCTCACCCCGCTGCGCAATGCCCAGGGCCAGATCGTCGGCGTACTGGGGGGGAGCACCGAACTCAATGCCCCGGGCTTCCTTGACCATCTGCAACGGGCCCGGCTGGGGCCGACCGGCAGCTTCCTGCTGATTTCACCGAGCCAGCGCTTGATCATCGCCTCCAGTGACGAAGCCCTGGTCTACAGCCAGTTGCCCCCGGTCGGCAAGGACCTGCTGATGGACCGTGCCCTGCAACAGGGTTTCCGCGGCAATGGCGTCGGCCTGGCCGCCAATGGCATCAATGAAATCAAGGCTTTCGCGTCGATCCCCGGTACCAGCTGGCTGGTGGCCGTGACGCTGCCGCTGGCCGACGCCCTGCCGACGGTGGAGCGTACACGCGCGCTGATCGGACGCGGCGGGCTGATCCAGGGAGCGATGGTGATCCTGCTGGTGACGCTGGCCTACTTGTGGTTCTTCCGTCCCCTGCGCCGCGCCGCCGCGCTGGCTGACCGCATGACGCGCGGCGAACTGCCCTTGTCGCCGCTGCCAGTGGAACGGCGCGATGAAGTCGGCCACCTGACCATGGCCTTCAACGGCTTGCTGTCGCGCCTCAAGCTGCACCAAGCGGAATTGCAGCACCAGGCGCATCACGATGTACTCACCGGCCTGCCCAACCGCATGATGCTGGCCGAACGCATGGAAGCCGCACTCACTCACGCCTGCCGCGAACGCAATGGGGTGGCGCTGCTGTTCCTCGACCTGGATGGCTTCAAGCCGATCAACGATACCCTCGGCCACAAGGCCGGTGACCAGGTGCTGCAGGAAGTCACGCGGCGGCTGCGCCAGGTGGCCCGCCACGGCGACACGCTGGCGCGTGTGGGCGGGGATGAATTCGTGCTGCTCATCACCGACCTCGGCCAGCCCTATGAAAACGGCGCGCAGGTACTGGCCGAAAAATGCATCCGGGTGGTCTCCGAACCACTGCACCTGGCGCAGGGCGAGTACCAGCTGGGCGTATCAGTGGGCATCGCCGTGTGTGATGGCAGCTGTGACGCCGACAGCCTGCTGCAGGCCGCTGACAAGGCCATGTATGCCGCCAAGGGCAATGGCCGCGGTTGCTACGTGATTGCACCGGCTTGGCCGGGAGTGCCAGGAGAACTCAGCGCACCGGGAGGAACTGCAGGAATGACCCGCCCAGCAGGTTCTGCACATAGCTGATGCCGGCGCGGCGATAGCGCTCGGTCATGAATTCGGCCATCAGGTCGAGACGGCCGACGATCTTGCCGAATTCCCGTTCAAAACTCAGGTTGCGTGCCTCGCTGCCGATCTCGTCGGACAGCAGCAGCGGCGCACCGGTGGCGTTCCTGCGGCTGGAGAGAATCCAGGCGGCGATTTCCACATTGCGCGCGGCATTGTAGAGATGCTGGGCGTCGAGCCCGTCGACCAGGAAGAATTCGATCTTGTTGCCATGCGCGACGATGATCATGTCGGCAGTGGCATCGATGAAAGCCGCGACCCGATCCCCCTTGAACTCCGGTGAGAGGGCCAGCGTCATGGCCTGGATGTCGCGCTTGCCCTGCAATTCGGGCCAGGCCTGGCGCTGCTCGATGGCTAGTTTGACTTTCTTCTCCGCCTCCTCGCGGGTGGCGGCGGTTTTCTTCCATTCGGCCGGGTTACGCCGATACAGCTTGGACATCAGCAGGTACAGGCTATCGAGATTGGCGCGCATGGCCAGCGTGGCCACACGGTTGCTGTCGGATTGCCCCATCTCGCGTGAACTGGCCTCGGCGCCCTTGACTTCGCCATGCGGCGCGGGGGGCGAGGCGCAGCCGCCCAACAGGGTGGCGCACAGCAAGGACAGGGGCAGAAGGGAGAACAGCTTTCTGGTCATCGGCGGGCGGGACGAAACGAGCGAAGGGCCTGTTCACACTTAATCTGCGACCTCTCCCGGAGGGTTGCCCCCAGAAGGCGCGCTGGCCGCGTTGCACGTCAGGGCTGGTGGCACCACCACCAGCCCTGACGCGCGCCTTGCCACCCCGCCTTCTGGGGGCAACGCATCTCGCAGATTAAGTGTGAACAGGCCCTAAGACTGATCCTAGCAGAATGCGTTCCGTCCGCCCCCTTCAGGCTGAAGCCTTTTGCTTCACATCAGGCCTTGCCGGTCTGCGGCAAACCGGTCAGGTAGCCCACGGTGGCACCGAAGCGGTCCTTGAAGTTGGCGCGCACCAGGGGATCGAGGGTGTCCTTGACCTTGTCGTGCAAGCCTTTCTCCCAATCGCCGGCGTGCTGGAAGTTGCTCATCACGTAGGTCCAGCCGTTGATCTCGTCCACCGCATGCAGGCCGGTCGATTCAGCGCCCGCCGGGCAGGACAGCACGCGGGTGAGCGCCTTGGTATCGACGTTGTAGGCCCACAGGAAGTTGTTGACGTGCATGCCGCTGTCTTCGCCGATGAACAAGGTACGCAGCTTTTCGGAGAACTTGATGTTGTCCGGATTGGCGATGTGTTCCTGGTCGGCCAGGTTGCCCAAGGCATCCGGGGTCTTCAGGTCCACGCCCACCAGGGCAGCCGGCGGAGCCATGTCGATGGCCACCCATTCACTGTCGATGGCATTGCCACCGGCATCGCGCTGACCACCGCGCAGGTTCAGGGCATACACGGCGCCGGCCTTGGGGCCTTCGACCTTGATGTGGCCGGAGCCATTGAGCATCGAGGTCTGCACATAGGACATGGCCGAATAGGCGATCTTGTCGCGGGCATTGACGGTGGTGCCTTCCATCTTGGTGAAGCCCAGGCTGCCACCGGCCAGTGCCGCGTAGCGGTGGGTTTCCAGGAAGGCGGCGGCCTTCTGCATGCCCGGCTTGACGCGCACCCAGTTGAACTTGCCATTGAACGGGATCTTGGAGAAGGAACCGTCAGCCGGATCAGTGGTGCGGATGTCCATGATGTCGGAGGACTTGTAGCGGTCCGCCATGGCCTTGATTTCGGCACTGGTGGCGCTGCCCAGGCGTACCCAGGACAGCTTGCCGGCACCCGGGCCAACGCCCGAGACCTGCTCCCAGCGCGCCACATAGAGCGTGCCCGCGGACAGGTCAGCGGCGCGGTCGGCGATGAACATGAACAGGCCGCCGTTGGTGGCATCGTCGCCCATCAGCACGGTACGCTGGTCCGGCATGACCTGTACCAGCTCGTGCGAGATGCGGCCCAGGCAATAGTGCTTCTTGATGGAACCGGTGCCGTCCGGGTTGACGGTCACTTCCGGCAGGTGGCCGTAGTGATAGGGATTGGCGCGGTTTTCGTCGCCATACAGGTTCTTGCTGAAGGCCTTGAATTGCGGATTGGAGGCGATGGCAGAGGCATCCGGTTCATATTCTTCCGACGACAGGTGCGTATTCCAGGGCGACAGGCTGGCACCGCAAGTGATCCACAGGCCGTTGACCTGGGAGGTATCAACATTGTGGTACTGCACCAGCGACAGCTTGCCCGACGAAGGATCCTGGTCCAGGGTCAGCACGGCGATGGGCGACGGCAGCTGGCCGTACATGGCCGCCTGCTTCTGGTCGCGCGTGGTGTATTCGAATTGCACCACGGCAAATACCGCATTGCCCTTCACGCCCGGCACCTTGGCACCGGCCACGGTCAGCAGCGAAGAGCCGTCCGGGCAGTCGGAATAGAACTGGCGCTCCTTGCCCGGCACCGAGCGGTCGATGATGGGCTGGTTGTTGATGTCCAGGTAGCCGCCGGCGAGGATGCTGCCGCCCTTGCCGTTCGGGACCATGTCGCCGGTCATGAAGAAAGGCTGATAGGCCAGCTTGTAGCTCTGCTTGCTGCCATCTGCAAAAGTCACTTCCAGGGCCGAGCCGACGGTGGTGGCGGCCATGGCGGCCGGGTTGTCCAGGGTCGGGGCCGGCATGCCGGTGAAACGCGCCGAAGCGAAGGGCTTGCCCGCACCCGGGGTGGCGCAGGCGGCCAGCAGGGCCGAGGCCGACAGGCCGCCCGCCAGCGGCAGCAGGGGCGCGGCGCCCAAGGCCTTGAGCAGGTTGCGGCGGCCGGCTTGCGGCTGGTCGGCGACGGCGGGAGTGGCGGTGGGGGCAGGCTGTCTCATCGAGGATTCTCCGGTGGTGGCTAGCAGATGTCGGGCAGCGGCGGACGCACCCGTCAGTATTTTGTCAGTCAAACAAGCGCGCCGATGGTAGCGACGGAAAATGACAGGCGCGTGACGGGGGTGAAACTGCCCTCCTCCTCTTGTATAATTCGAGGTTTGATCGCAAAAGAAACCATCATGGAAGCAGAACGCCTCAATTCCCTCCAATCCTTGCTCGATGATCTGGCCACCCGTGCCACCGAGCTTCGGAGGTATCTTTGACTTCGATGTGAAGTCGGAGAAACTCGAACAAGTCAACGCCGAACTGGAAGATCCCAACGTCTGGAACGACCAGAAGCGGGCCCAGGACCTCGGCAAGGAAAAGAAATCGCTGGAAGCGATCGTCCACACCCTCATCAAGATCGACAGCGAGCTCACCGATGCGCGTGACCTCTTCGAGATGGCACGCGAGGAAAAGGACGAAGACACCATCGTCGCCATCGAAGCCGATGCCGAGACCCTGAAGAAGCTGGTCGAAGACATGGAATTCCGCCGCATGTTCAGCGGCCCCATGGACGCCAACAACTGCTTCATCGACATCCAGGCCGGTGCCGGCGGTACCGAAGCCCAGGACTGGGCTTCCATGCTGCTGCGCCAATACCTGCGCTACTGCGAGCGCAAGGGCTTCAAGGCCGAAATCCTGGAACAGTCCGACGGTGAAGTGGCCGGCATCAAGACCGCCACCATCAAGGTCGAGGGCGAATACGCCTATGGCTTCCTGCGCACCGAAACGGGTGTGCACCGCCTGGTGCGCAAGTCGCCGTTCGACTCGTCCAATGGCCGCCATACGTCCTTCTCGAGCCTGTTCGTCTACCCCGAAGTGGATGAATCCTTCGAGATCGAGATCAACCCGGCTGATGTGCGGGTGGACACCTACCGTGCCTCCGGCGCGGGTGGCCAGCACATCAACAAGACCGACTCCGCCGTGCGCCTGACGCACGCCCCGACGGGCATCGTCGTGCAATGCCAGAACGACCGCAGCCAGCACCGCAACCGGGCCGAGGCCTGGGACATGCTGCGCGCCAAGCTGTTCGAACTGGAACTGCGCAAGCGCATGAGCGAACAGCAGAAGCTGGAAGACTCCAAGACCGACGTCGGCTGGGGCCACCAGATCCGCTCCTACGTGCTGGACCAGTCCCGCATCAAGGACCTGCGCACCAACTTCGAAACCGGCAATACCAAGGCCGTCCTCGATGGCGACATCGACGACTTCATCGCGGCCTCGCTGAAACAGGGCGTCTGATCCCGGTGGCCGCGCGGCCTTGCTGCGCGGCCTGCTCTGGCTGATCTGACCGTTCAACCTTCAAGAATTCCAACCATGACCACGCAAAACACCCCCGCCGCCCAGCCGGCAGCCGACGAGAACAGCATCATCGCCGAGCGCCGCGCCAAGCTGGCCGCCATCCGCGAGCAGGGCGTCGCCTTCCCCAACGATTTCCGCCCGGCCAACAATGCCGCCGACCTGCACGCCAAGTACGATGGCCTGGAGAATGAAGCGCTGGAAGCCGAACCGGTCCAGGTCACCGTGGCAGGCCGCATGATGTTGAAGCGTGTCATGGGCAAGGCGGCCTTCGCCACCCTGCAGGACGCCTCGGGCGTGCGCGCCGACGGCCGCATCCAGCTCTACGTGACCCGCGACGTCACCGGCGAAGAAGCCATGGCCGCCTTCAAGCACTATGACCTGGGCGATATCCTGGGCGCTGAAGGCACCCTCTTCAAGACCAAGACCGGCGAGCTGTCCATCAAGGTCACCAAGTTAAAGCTGATCACCAAGTCGCTGCGCCCTCTGCCGGACAAGTTCCACGGCTTGGCCGACCAGGAAATGAAGTACCGCCAGCGCTATGTCGACCTGATCATGAGCGAAGAGACGCGCCGCACCTTCAAGGCGCGTACTGCAGCGATGTCGTCGATCCGCCGCTTCATGGAAACCAACGGTTTCATGGAAGTGGAAACCCCGATGCTGCACCCGATCCCGGGCGGCGCGGCGGCCAAGCCCTTCATCACCCACCACAATGCGCTGGACATGCAGATGTTCATGCGCATCGCCCCCGAGCTGTACCTGAAGCGCCTGGTGGTGGGCGGTTTCGAGCGCGTCTTCGAGGTCAACCGCAACTTCCGCAACGAAGGTGTCTCGCCGCGTCACAACCCCGAATTCACGATGATGGAGTTCTACGCTGCCTACGTGGATTACCAGTGGCTGATGGGCTTCACCGAACAGGTGATCCGCCAGGCCGCCATCGACGCCCACGGCACCGCCGTGCTGACCTATCAGGGCCGCGAGCTGGACCTGTCCAAGCCCTTCGACCGCCTGACCATCACCGGCGCGATCCTGAAGTACGCCCCGAACTACACCGAAGCGCAACTGGCCGACATCGACTTCCTGCGCACTGAACTCAAGAAGTTCGGCGTCAAGACCGACCAAGCCCCGCTGGCCGGTGCCGGCATCGGCGCGCTGCAACTGGCGCTGTTCGAAGAAACGGCCGAATCGCAGCTGTGGAACCCGACCTACATCATCGATTACCCGGTCGAGGTCTCGCCGCTGGCGCGCGCTTCCGACACGGTCGCCGGCATCACCGAGCGCTTCGAGCTGTTCATCACCGGCCGCGAGATCGCCAACGGCTTCTCCGAGTTGAATGACGCAGAGGACCAGGCCGCCCGCTTCCAGGCGCAAGTGGCCGCCAAGGACGCTGGCGATGAGGAAGCCATGTACTACGACGCCGACTACATCCGTGCCCTGGAATACGGCATGCCGCCGGCTGGTGGCTGCGGCATCGGCATCGACCGCCTGATGATGCTCATCACCGACTCGCCCAACATCCGCGACGTGATCCTGTTCCCGCACCTGCGCCGCGAAGACTGATCGTCACGCGGGACGGCGCTGCGCCGCTCCCGCGTTGGCGCATCCCGCCTTGCTGTCTCCGCATCCCGCCTGGGATGCGGAACCCCATCCCCCCTGCACGCCCCTCCCTTCCCGCCTGAAACGCCCTTCGATTGCTCTAGAGCAGCGTTATCTTGCCGCAAACCCGTGTCCAGACCGACTGTTGCAGGATTACAAGTCCTTACAACTGACACAGAATCGGGATTTTTTTTGGCCCATGACCACTCCATAATCCAGTCATCCACTCATCAACGACAACAGAACAACTAGAGAGGTCATCATGGAAAGCAATGCCAATACCAATACCCAGCAAAACCTGAACGCAAGCAACAACGCCGTGAGCCAGCCTTCCGCACCTGCTTCGTCGGGACGGATTCATCCGCTGGTCGCCGGTGCCTCGGTGGCCGTGATTCTGGTCAGCCTGATCGGCGTGGCCGCGATGACGGGTCTGTTGCCCAGCTCCAAGAGCGCCAATTCGCCGCAGCAGGTCGCGGCCATGGAGCAAACCGGCCAGCCGGGCCAAGCCGCCCAGGGCCAGCAACCGCTGGTGCAGCAACAAGCTCCGCAATCCACCTCTTACCAGCCGCAACAGGGCGCCTACCCGGCCCAGGCAGCAGCCCCCGTGGCCCAGCGCGCCGCGGCCGTTTGCAGCAGCTGCGGTGAAGTGATCGGCGTGCGGACCGTGCGCCACAGCGTCCCGACCAGCGGTGTGGGTATTGCTGGCGGCGCAGTGGTCGGCGGCCTGCTGGGCAACCAGATCGGTGGAGGTACCGGCCGTACCCTGGCCACCATCGCCGGTGCCGTCGGCGGCGGTTACGCCGGCAACGAAGTGGAAAAGAACGTGCGCTCCACCACGAGCTACGTCGTCGACGTCCGCATGGACAATGGCAAGACCCGCAGCTTCCCGCAAACCAGCGAAAACTGGCGTGTCGGCGACCAGGTGCGCGTGGTCAATGGCCGCCTGGAAGGCCGCGGCTAAGTCCAACAGCGCCTTCGCCCGGTCTCCGGGCGCGGATATCAAGCCCTTCGAGTCGCCTCGAAGGGCTTTTTCTTTGTTGTCGTTTAACCGCCCGGTATTTGTCTTTTGGTGCTGGATATGAAGATTTGTGCACCAATTGCGTCTTTACAACGTTATCCTGACATCAGATTGTCATTTTCCTGCCGGATGGCATGCCAGGCCACCGTCACCCGGCGTTTCCGGGAAGGCAATTGATAAACGCTGGCAACATTTCAACGAGGCAGTTAGACTTTCGCGAAAAGTCATCCGCCTGGACGGCAGCGGAGTTGGTAGTCGGGAAACAGAACGCTGAAGCGTCGACCCGCTTACTCGTACTGAACGGGGGGCGAAGAATTCGCCGGGCGGCGCCCACGGGGCGCGAAAAGCGTTTGAAGATTTATGGACTCACTGTCATCCACCGATACCAGCAGCCCGGCCAGCACAGCGGCCGAGCCTGTCGAGCAACCTCAGCCTGAAGAGCGACACGGCGGCCCGCACAAGGAGCATGCGGTCATCCTCCTGCACGGCCTGTGCGGTTCGCAGCTGGAAATGGGGTCCATCCCCAAGCAGCTGAAGAAGGCTGGCTGTACCGTCATCCCGCTCAACATCGACAACTATTCCGCTGCCCTGACCAATCCGCGCGTCTCGCCCAATTGGGAAGACTGGTGCGCCGTGGTCGAAAGCCGGGTGGCGCGCCTGAAGGAAGAATTCCGTACCGTCTCTTTGTGCGGCCTGTCCATGGGCGCGACGCTGGCGCTGGCCGTGGCGGCGCGCAGCAAGGAACTGCTGTCGGTGGTGCTGCTCTCGCCGGTGCTGCAATACGATGGCTGGTCAGTGCCCTGGTACTGGAAAATGCTGACCGTGGTCTATGACATGGGCGTGCGCAACTGGTCCTACAAGGAAAGCGAACCCTACGGCATCAAGAATTACGAGATGCGCCGCCGTGTGGCCGCCGCACTGGAAAAGGATGGCGTGGCCGCCGTCGGTGCCGCTGCCATCCCGGCACGCCACCTGCGCGCCGCCCTGCGCATGATCGCTTTCGTGCGCAAATCCCTGCCCCTGGTCCGCACCGATACCCTGATCATTCACTCCATCGACGATGAAACCGCATCGCCGCGCAATGCCGAGCTGATCCTGCAACAGATCAACGCCGAGGTACGCAAGGTGATCTGGCTGGGCGACTGTTATCACATCATCACCGTCGACAATGAACGTGAAATCGTCACCAACGAAACCGTGATGTTCATCAAGCGCAGCATCGAGATCCACGGCAACGAGATGAAGCGCAAGTATCTCGCCCATGCCTCGCCGCTGAAGGACAGACGGCACTGACTTGATGTGAAGATACAACGCAGCCCGGCAATTTGGCCGCCAGTAAGTCTTTTGACAGACAGCATTCTTAACATGAGCCCATTGCACCACCGTGCAATGTGAACCAAGATGGATACGACGCGCCCCCACTCCAAGACCATCATGAGCCTGATCCGACTCAAGAACGCCAAAAGCTGGCGCCCGCAGGGCTTCAGGCCGTTGTACGTCAGTACGTTCGGCTTCGTCGCCGCCTTCGGGCTGCGCTATGCGCTGGCGCCTTTTGTCGAGGAATCGCTGTCGATGCTGTTTTTTGCCGTCAATTGCATCGTGATGAGCTATCTGTTCGGCTATCTGTATTCCCTGGGCCTGCTGGCCATCAGCATCCCCACGGCCATGTTCTTCTTCCGCAAGCCGTATTACACGATGGACGGGCTCAACGACAAGGACATCTTCCTGATCCTGGTCTACATGGTCATCGTCGCCACCGCCTCGATCATCATCGAGTGGCTGCAGCGCGAGCGCTATGCCGCGGTGCTGCAGCAGCGCGTATCGGAAACCCGCTATCGCCTGCTGATCGAATCGGACCAGGCGCGCCGTGCCGAATATGCCAGGCAATTCGAAAGCAGCGCCCGCGAAAGCGCCTGATTTCGATCCGCACCGGGGCTGCCGGCAACACCTGCGCAGCCCATCAGGAAGCTCCTGATACCCTGCCCGCAGCCTCTCCCCTAAGATGCCTCCATACCAGCAAGGAGGCTGCCATGTCCCTGACCCATCACCTGCCCAGCGTACTCGTCGTCGATGCCGACCTGGACGCCATCGAAACCGCCCGCTTCGCCGTCTGGCGCAGCCAGTTGCCCTGCCAGTTCGAATGGTTCGACGATGCCGAACTGGCCAATTCTTCGCTGCTGACCAAGGCCCTGTGCCGCAGCAAGGAGCTGCCGGCCCTGATCCTGCTGGATCCGCGCAGCTTTACCGGCACCGAAGGGTATGAATTGCTGCGCACCCTGTGCATCTACCAGCAACTGGCGCATATCCCGCTGGTGCTGTTCACGGCCGCGCCGATGTCCGCCGATTTCGCCCAGGAACAAGACAGCCGCATCTGGTATGCCGCCAAGCCGGCCCGCGCGGCCGATTACATGGACCTGGTCACGCGCTGCGTGAAGCAGCGCCTGCATCAGCCGGCCACGCTCTGATCACGCTGCACGCGCCTGACGATCCCCGCCAGGCGCCTGATCAGCGCGGCGTATTGCTCTTGCGAGGTATTGCCGTAACCGATCACCAGCCCGTTGTTGCCAGCCTGCGCCGGCCCAGCCGAAAACGACGACAGCGCCCCGACATTCATGCCCGCCGCCCGCGCCGCCGTACTCACGGCGGTATCCGGACAATCCGGCGGCAGCCGCAAGGTCAAATGCAAGCCGCTGTCGCCCCCTGAAATGCCGAACTCCGGCAACTGCGCCTGCAAGGCCGCCCGCAGAGCCTGCTGGCGCTCCCGATAGAGCCGTTTCATGCGTCCCAGATGGCGCGCGAACTGGCCGCCGGCCATGAACTCCGCCAACGCCAGTTGCTCCAGCCGGTGCCCGCCGCGCAACAACTCGGACAGCGCGCGCCCCGCCCCCTCTCCCACGGAAGACGGCAGTACCAGAAAACCGATGCGCAAGCCCGGGAACAGGGTCTTGCTGAAGGTGCCCACATACAGCACCGGCGCATCCGGCACCAGTCCCTGCATGGCCGGGATGGGATGGCCGTGATGGCGGAAGTCGCTGTCGTAATCGTCCTCGATGATCCAGCAGCCGTGCTCGCGGGCCCGCGCGATGAGCGCCAGCCGCCGCGCCAGCGACAGTACCGCGCCGGTCGGATATTGGTGCGAAGGCGTCACATGGATCAGCCGGGGCGGCGAGCGCCAGGCCCGCTCGGCAATCAGGATGCCCTCCTCGTCGACCGGCATGGAACGAATCTTCATATCGCCTGCATGGAAGGCGGCACGCACCCCGCCATAGCCGGGATCCTCCAGCCAGGCGCGCTCGCCCGGATTGGCAAAGAGCCGCACGCACAGCGACAGCGCCCCTTGTGAGCCCTCGGTCACCACCACCTGTCCCGCTTCGCAACGCACGCCGCGAGCCACCCGCAGATATTGTGCGATGGACTCGCGCAAGGCTGGCTCGCCCAGCGGATCGCCATAGGCCAGCGCCATCGGGCCGGCCCGTTTCAGCGCGCGCTCCTGCGCGCGCAGCCAGGCATTGAGCGGAAAGCGATTGAGCGCCGGCATCCCCGGCGTGAGGGCCAGCCCGCGGTCACCGGCATCGCGCGTGGGCTGCATGGTGCTGACCCGGCGCGATGGGCGTGCGTGGCCGGTGCGTGACGGAGAGGACACGGCATGCAGCCTTGCCGGCGCTGCCAGCAGGGTCACCACGCGCGTCCCCTGCCGATCCGCTGCGGCATAGCCCTCGGCCACCAGTTGTTCATAGACAGCCAGCACGGTATTGCGCGCTACCTGCAACTGCTCGCACAGGCTGCGGGTGGAAGGCAGGCGACTGCCGGGCGGCAACTGGCCACCGAGGATGGCGCGCTTGAAGCGCGCCAGCAATTGCTGCTGGCGCGAAGCAGCGCCGGGCCGCACATCGAGCGGGGAAGACAGCAAGGAAAGTGGCATGGCAAGCAGGTTTTCGTGGCTCCATCAAATCATCGTCTTGTGGCACTTTTGATGATGCCACGAAAACGCTATCGTGCCAGCTCTCCCTCGCCATGAAAGCCACCATGACCGATCTCGTCCGCAGCAACGATTACCAGCAACCCATCGGCCCTGCCCTGCCGGACTGGCAGCCGCGTGCGCGTCCCGATGGACGCACCCTGCAAGGCCGCAGCTGCCGGCTGGAGCGGCTGGATGCCGATCGCCACGCCGCGCAACTGCACGCCGCCTTCGCCACCGCCCCGGATGGACGCGACTGGACCTACATGATGAGCGGCCCCTTCCCCGACGCCGCCAGCTACCGTCAGCAGGCCATGCAGATGCAGGCCACGCAGGATCCGCTGCACCATGCCGTGATCGACCTGCGCACGGGGGACGCCATCGGCACCCTGGCCCTCATGCGCATCGAACCGGCGCACGGCGTGATCGAGGTCGGGCACATCGCACTCTCGCCGCTGCTCAAGCGCAGCCGCATGGCCACCGAAGCGCACTACCTGCTGATGCGCCACGTCTTCGAGGATCTCGGCTATCGCCGCTACGAATGGAAGTGCGACAGCCTCAATGCGCCCTCGCGCGCTGCCGCGCAGCGCCTGGGGTTCAGCTTCGAGGGCATCTTCCGCCAGGCCATCGTCTATCGTGGCCGCAGCCGGGATACGGCGTGGTTCTCCATCATCGACAGCGAATGGCCGGCACTACGCGCAGCCTTTGAACGATGGCTGGACGACGGCAATTTCGATGCAGCGGGCCAGCAGCGCCAGTCACTTTCCGTCCTGACACGCGCCGCGCTTACGCAGGCGAACGCGGTGTCTTGAGCTGCTTGAGTTCCCACAGCGCTTCCAGCACATGGCGCGTCGCCGGTTCCAGCTGGCTGGCGCGATGGGCGATACCGAGGGGCCGCCACAGCGCTGGCCGCAAGGGCCGCATGACGATGCGCGGATCCAGCGGCACCGGCCGCCCTTGCGCGCTGGCCTCATGCGGCAGCAGCGTGGCACCGTAACCGGCGGCCACCAGACTCTTGATGGCATCGTTGAAATTGAGCTGGATGCGCGCCTCCGGTTGTTCACCGGCCCCCGCGAACCATTCGCTGGTGAGACGCGAGAGCCGCGTCTCGGGCGCATTGAGGATCAGCGGCTGCGCGGCCAGCCAGCCCGGCGTGACCAGCCGGGGCGCGTGCCAGGCCGCCGGCAGGAAGGCCATCACCGGATCACGCCGCCACGGCCGGACCGTCAGGCCGCTCACGGGAGACTGTGGCAAGGCCACCAGGCCGATGTCCAGCAGCCCTTCGTTCAACTGCGACAGTGTCTCCTGCGAGGTCAGGATGTGGATCTGCACGTCGATGTCGGGATGGCGCTGCCCCAGCCGTTCGAGCACCTGCGGCAGCAACGTGGCAATGGCCCCGGTGGAGGCACCCAGCCTGACGCGCCCGGCCAGCCCCAGCACTTGCCGGCCGACTTCTTCCAGTGCCTGGTCGGCCGCCGCCAGCAATTGCCGTGCGCGGGCGATCAGGGTGGCACCGATGCCGGAAGGCCGCACCTGGCTGCGCTGGCGCAACAGCAGCGGCGCACCGATGCGCTCTTCCAGTTCGCTGATGTGCAGGCTCACCGTGGGTGGAGCCAGGTGCAGTTCGCGCGCGGCGGCGGCAAAGGAACCCAGGTCGGCAATGGCCACCAGGGTACGCAGACGGTCCAGGCTCAATTCACGCATTGCATGACTCCCGTGGAAAGGACGACGTTCAGGAAAACTGAACGATCTCTTTGTGATATTCAACTTTTACAATTATACGATCCGGTTCACCATGCAGGTCTTCGGCAAGCGCCAGCCGACCTGTTTCGGCGCACATCCCTGTCTTCCCTGCATTGGAGCAACCCGTGAGCACACTTCCCCTGATCTTCATCGATGGCGACCAAGGCACCACCGGCCTGCAGATCCATGAGCGTCTGCGCGACCGCAAGGACCTGCGCATCCTGACCCTGCCGGCCGCCGAACGCAAGGACGCAGCCCGCCGCGCCGAGGCCATCAACAGCGCCGACATCGCCCTGCTGTGCCTGCCGGATGCCGCTGCCCGCGAAGCCATCACGCTGATCGAGAATCCCAAGGTGCGCGTGATCGATGCCAGCTCGGCCCATCGCACCAGCCCCGGCTGGGTTTATGGCTTCCCCGAACTGTCGGCGCAACAGCCGCAGGCGATTGCCCATGCACAGCGCGTGACCAATCCCGGCTGCTATCCAACCGGTGCCATTGCCCTGCTGCGTCCACTGGTCCAGGCCGGCCTGGTGCCCGCCGATTATCCGCTGGCCATCCATGCGGTCTCCGGCTATTCCGGTGGCGGCCGCGCCCAGGTCGAGCAATACGAAGGGGCGGAGGCCGCGCAAGCCGCGCCCTTCGTGCTATACGGACTGGGACTGGCGCACAAGCATCCGCCGGAGATGCAGTTGCACGCCGGCTTGTCGCAGCGCCCGGTATTCGTGCCCAGCTATGGCGCCTTCCGCCAGGGCATCGTGCTGTCCATCGCCTTGCAGGCCCGCCTGCTGCCGCCGAACGCCACGCTGGAGAGCCTGCGGGCCGCCCTGCAGGCGCATTACGCCGGTGCGCGCCACGTCACCGTGCTGGATGCGGAGCAAAGCGCGGCCACGGCCCAGCTCGATCCGACCCGCCACAACAACAGCAACGACATGACGCTGGGCGTCTTCGGCAATGCCGCCGAAGGACACCTCCTGCTGTGCGCCGTGTTCGACAACCTGGGCAAGGGCGCCTCCGGTGCCGCCGTGCAGAACCTGGACCTGATGCTGGGCGCCCACTGACTCGTGTATCAGGGTCAAGCTCATCAGCATGCATCCATTGACTGGCGGGCGAGACCCACAAGGCCGCGTCCGCCGTCAAGCGTCTTGCTCGTAAATTGTGGTAAAGGACTGAAATAGCGCAAGGCAGGAAAGCGCAGGCTGTGGCATGATGGCACCTCGATTTGCCACCCAACCTGCAGGTGCCGGCCCTCCCCCTCAGCAGTGACCGCCGCCCGCTTCGAAGCAAGATGTCCACCACCTTAGGCGCTATCGCGTGCAAGTATTTTGACGCGACCATCAAATTGACTCCCGTATTGCGTACCGATGGCAAGTGGACGGCGTTCGTCCATATCGACTTTCCGGACCGTACCACGCATGAATTCGGCGATTTCAAGCCGGGCAATTCCAAGATGGAAGCCCTGCAGAATGCCGTCACGGCGGCCGAGCAATACGTCCGCGAGCGCAAGAAAAAGTAAGTTTTTTCTTCCCTGCTCTTCCGCATGAAAAAACGGCCTGCATCGCTGCAGGCCGCGCTTTCGGCTGTTGCGGGCTGTGCGCTCAATTCATCTTCACGCCTGCCGCCTCGCTTTCCTTATAGATTGCATCGATGAGATCCTGCCCCACACGCGAGGCCATGCTCTTGTGCACCGGCAGCAGTGCGCGCCGCCATTCGGCTTTCTCTTCCTCGCTCAAGGTATAGACCTTGGTCTTGCCGCTGGCCTTGATGGCGGCCAAGGCATCGTCATTTTCCTTCTGGGCGATGGTATTGGCATACACCGTCGCCTCCTTCATGGCCCCGTCCAGCTGGCTGCGCACGTCCGCCGGCAGGGCTTCCCAGAACTTCTTGTTCACGATCACCGCATAGCCGATGTAGCCGTGGTCCGACACCGTCAGGTTGGACTGCACCTCGTGCATCTTCTGCGTATAGACATTGGACGGGGTGTTCTCGCTGCCATCCACCACGCCGGTCTGCATGGCCTGATACACCTCGGAAAACGCCAGCACCTGCGGATTGGCCTTGAGCGCGCGGAACTGTTCATCGAGTACCTTGGAGGACTGGATGCGCATCTTCAGTGCCCGGAAGTCCGCCACCTTGTGCAGCGGTCGGTTGGCCGTCATCACCTTCATGCCGTTATCCCAGTAGGCCAGGCCCTTGATGCCCTTGCTCTCCAGCTTCTGGAACAGCCCCTGCCCGATCGGCCCTTCGGTCACGCGTTTCAGCACGGTCTTGTTGGGGAAGATGTAGGGCAGATCGAAGACCTCGAACTCCTTGGCGCCCAGCGGGCCGAACTTGGCCAGCGAAGGAGCGAGCATCTGCACCGAGCCCAGTTGCAGGGCTTCCAGTTCTTCCTTGTCCTTGTAGAGCGTGCTGTTGGGATAGACCTCGACCTTGACGCGGCCATGGGTCGCCTTCTCGGCCAGCTCCTTGAAGCGTTCCGCGCCCTTGCCCTTGGGCGTGTCATTGGCCACCACGTGGCTGAACTTGATGACGATGGTCTGCTGGGCCAGCGCTGCCGTGGCCCACAGGCTCAGCGTGGCGAAGGCGCAGGCGGTCAGTGCCGCCCGCTTTGTGATGATGGTCATGGATGTCTCCTCCGGGGATGAAGCCGGCAGGCCGATGACCTCGGCCTTCCGGCGTTAGAACACGATCAGGTCACGCAGGCCCTCCCCGCTGTGCAGGCGGTCGAAGCCGCGATTGATGTCCGCCAGCGCCAGGCGCTCGCCCATGAGCTTGTCCACCGGCAGCTTGCCGGCCTGGTACAGGCCGATGTAACGCGGGATATCGCGCACCGGCACGCAGGAGCCGATGTAGCTGCCCTTGACGGTCCGTTCCTCGGCCACCAGGCTGACCTGCTGCAAGGGCCAGTTCTGGTTCGGTGCCGGCAGGCCGGCGGTGACCGTCATGCCACCGCGCCGGGTCATGCGATAGGCGGCCTCCATGGCCTGCACGGACCCCGCCATCTCGAAGGCGTAATCGACGCCGCCCTTGGTCAGCGCCTTGACCTTCTCCACCGCATCCGGATCACGGGCATTGACGGTGGCCGTAGCGCCCAAGGCGCGCGCCACTTCCAGCTTGCTGTCATGCAGATCGACGGCAATCACTTCGCGGGCACCGGAGGCCAGCGCGCCCAGCATGGTGCACAGGCCCACGCCGCCCAATCCCAGCACGGCCGCCGTGGTCCCGGCCTTGACCTCGGCCGTATTGACCGCCGCACCCACACCGGTCAGCACGGCGCAGCCGAACAGGGCCGCCTGTACCGGATCGATGTCCGCCTCGATCTTCACGCAGGAGCGGCGCGACACCACCGCATGATCAGCAAAGGCCGACACGCCCAGGTGATGGTGCACATGCTGCACGCGGTCGTGCAGCCGGCGCTGGCCGGAGAGCAATTCCCCTACCGCGTTGGTTGCCGCACCCGGCTCGCACAGCGCAGGACGTCCTTCCATGCAAGGCAGGCAGTGACCGCAGCTCGGCACGAAGACCAGCACCACCAGGTCACCCGCACGCAGGTCGCTCACGCCGCTGCCGACCTCGACCACTTCGGCCGATGCCTCGTGCCCCAGCGCCATGGGCACCGGACGCGGACGCACACCGGTAATGACCGACAGGTCCGAGTGGCACAGGCCCGCTGCCTTCATCTTGACCAGCACTTCACCGGGGCCGGGCGGATCGAGATCGAGTTCCTCGATCTTCAGCGGCTGGCTCACCGCAAATGGATAAGCCTCGGTCATTTCACGCAATACGGCGGCCTGGATTTTCATGGTGTCGTCTCCCTGCTTGTTGGAAAACGCCTAGATTACACGAGCGCTGCCCGGCGCAACGCAGGTCAATCCCGGCTCAGTCCACCAGACGGCCAGCCTGATGCAGGAATTTCTCTGCCTGCAGGATCACCGGTTTGTCGATCATTTTTCCCTTGAGCGAAATCGCACCACCATCGCTGGCACGCACGGCCGCCATCACTTCCTCGGCCCACGCCAGCTCCTGCTCGCCGGGCATGAAACCGCGCCGCACGCCCTCCACCTGCTTCGGATGGATGCACAGCTTCGCGCCAAAGCCCATGCGCCTGGCCCGCTGCACCATGCGGGCGAGGAAGGCATCGTCATTGAAATCCGTGGTCACGCCATCGATGGGCGGCGCGATGCCCGCCAGGCGCGATGCCATCACCATCTCCATGCGGAAATGCATCAGCTCTTCTTCCTCCGGGCCGCATTGCATGCCCAGATCGACCTGCGCATCGATGGAACCGAAGGCCAGCCGCTGCACCCCCGGCACGGCGGCAATCTCGCGCATCGCGGCCAGGCCGGCGGCACTTTCGATCAGCGCAATCAGACCACGCCCAGGCCCCAGCCGACGCGCGATGGCAGACAGGGTCTTGGCCTCCTCTGCCTTCGGCAGAACAATGCCCGCCATCGATAGTGCAGAAAACGTCAACAGGTCATCACCGTGCCAGACGGTGTCGGCCGCGTTGATGCGCACCCACAGGCGCGGCTGCGGACCATTGCCGCGCAGCCAGCGGGCCAATGTGGCGCGCGCTTCCTCCTTCTGCGGCAGGGCGACTGCATCTTCCAGGTCAACGATGACGGCATCGGCCCCGCTCTCCAGCGCCTTGACGTAGCGCTCGGGACGATTGGCCGGCACGAACAGGTAGCTGCTGGCCGTGGTGATGTGCGGTGCCATTACACGGCCCCCCGTTCGCGCAGCGCAGTGATGGCTGCTGCGTCATAGCCCAGTCTGGCGAGGATGGCCTCGGTGTGCTGACCCAAGGCAGGAATGGCTTCCATGCGGTAATCGAAACTGTCATTTGCACCCGGCGGCAGCAGCGCCGCCACCTTGCCGGCCGGCGTATCCACTTCGGTCCAGCGTTCGCGCGCGGCCAGTTGCGGGTGCTGCCACAGTTCCTGCATGGTATTCACGCGCGCATTGGCGATCTGCGCCTGGTCCAGGCGCGCCACCACCTGCTCCGCACTCATGTCGGCGAACATGCCCAGGATCAGCTGGCGCAGCACTTCGCGATGTTCATGGCGGCGCGCATTGCTGGAAAAGCGTTCATCGGTGGCCAGCGCGGCGTCCTGCAAGACCACCTCGCAGAAGACTTTCCATTCGCGTTCGTTCTGCAAGCCCAGCATGACTGTCTTGCCATCACCGGCCTTGAATGGTCCATAGGGGTAGATGGTGGCGTGCTCCGCGCCCGAACGGCCCGGCGCGCTGGCCCCCTGGTAGGCGTAATACAGGGGAAAGCTCATCCACTCCGTCAATGCCTCCAGCATCGACAGATCGATATGGCTGCCGCGTCCATCACGTCCGCGCTTGATGAGGGCGGCCAGAATGTTGGAATACGCGTACATGCCGGCGGCGATATCGGCAATTGAGCATCCGGCCTTGACCACTTCATCCGGCGTCCCGGTGACCGACAGAAAACCGGCTTCACTCTGGATCAGCAGGTCATAGGCTTTCTTGTCGCGATAGGGACCATCCTCGCCATAGCCGGAGATGTCACACACGATCAGTCCCGGATGCTTCTCGTGCAGCGCCTTGGCCGACAGGCCGAGCCCGGCGGCGGCACCCGGTGCGAGATTCTGCACCAGCACATCGGCCTCGCCCAGAAGCTGGTCGATGATGCGCTTGCCCTCTTCATCCTTGAGGTTGAGGGTCAGACTTTCCTTGGAACGATTGGTCCAGACGAAGTGCGAGGACAAGCCGTTGACGCGCGTATCGTAGCCGCGCGCAAAATCCCCGACACCGGGCCGCTCGATCTTGATGACACGGGCCCCCAGGTCTGCCAGCTGGCGCGTACAGAACGGCGCGGCGATGGCGTGTTCCAGACTGATGACGGTGATGCCCTCCAGCGGGCGATTGGCGTGCGACATGGAGACTCCCTTGGGCGGCCTGATTCAGAAGGAACGGGGCAGACCGAGAATGTGCTCGGCCACGTAGGAAAAAATCAGGTTGGTCGAAATCGGCGCTACCTGATACAACCGTGTCTCGCGGAACTTGCGCTCGACGTCGTATTCGCAGGCAAAGCCAAACCCGCCATGCGTCTGCAGGCAGACATTGGCCGCCTCCCACGAGGCCTTGGCCGCCAGATACTTGGCCATGTTGGCCTGGGCACCGCAGTTCTGATGGGCATCAAAGAGCGCACAGGCCTGGTAGCGCATCAGGTTGGCGGCCTCGATCTCGATGTAGGCATCGGCAATCGGGAACTGCACGCCCTGGTTCATGCCGATGGGGCGATCGAAGACCACGCGTTCTTTGGCATAAGCGCTCGCCTTGTCGATGAACCAGTAGCCATCGCCGATGCACTCGGCGGCGATCAGGGTGCGCTCGGCGTTGAGGCCGTCGAGGATGTACCTGAAGCCGCGCCCCTCCTCGCCGATCAGGTTCTCGGCAGGGATTTCCAGATTGTCGAAGAAAAGTTCATTGGTCTCATGATTGACCATATTCAGAATGGGCCGCACCTCCAGCCCCTTGCCGATGGCCTCCCTCAGATCGACCAGGAAGATCGACATGCCCTCGGACTTTTTCTTCACTTGATCCAAAGGCGTGGTCCTGGCGAGCAGGATCATCAGGTCGGAATGCTGTACCCGCGAGATCCAGACCTTCTGGCCATTGACCACGTAACGATCGCCCTTCTTCACCGCCACCGTCTTGATGCGCGTGGTATCGGTACCGGTCGTGGGCTCGGTCACGCCCATCGATTGCAGGCGCAGTTCACCGCTGGCGATCTTGGGCAGGTATTGCTGCTTCTGCCGTTCCGAGCCGTGGCGCAGCAGCGTACCCATGTTGTACATCTGGCCGTGACAGGCCCCGGAATTCCCGCCGGTGCGATTGATCTCTTCCATGATGACCGAAGCTTCGGTCAGCCCCAGTCCCGAGCCGCCGTATTCCTGCGGAATCAGGGCCGCCATCCAGCCGGCTTTGGTGAGCGCATCGACGAATTGCTCGGGATAGCCGCGCGCTTCGTCGACCTTGCGCCAGTACTCCGGCGGGAAGGTCTGGCACAGGTCACGCACGGCGTCGCGCAGGTCGGGGTAGGCATCAGGGACGGCTTGATACGACATGAGGGGGCTCCGGCTCTATATTATTTAAATGATTTATTTCGTTTCAGTCCAGCAGAACTTCGGCCTGCATCGCCAGCTCGCCACGTTCGTTCTGCGCCCACAGCGCCACGCTCTTGCCATCGGCAGCAGGCTTGCCGCACAGCGTGAAGGGCTCGGTATCGAACAAGGTTCCCACCGAGCGGAAGTTGAACTCGCGCATCACCGCCTGCGGCATTTCACGCGCCACCAGATCGGCCAGCAAGGTGGCGATCAGCGGCCCGTGGACGATGAGGCCGGGATAGCCCTCCACCTCAGTGACATAGCTGCGGTCGTAATGGATGCGATGGCCGTTGAAGGTCAGCGCTGAATAACGGAACAGTAGCACCGGGTCCGGCTCCACGCGGCGCGACCAGCGCGCATCGGTGGGCGCGCTCTTCGGCACCACCACCGGGGCGCCCGGCTGCGGCAGATCGCGGTAGACGATGTCATGCTCTTCGCTCAGACACAGCTGGCCCTGATGACGGATGGTGTGCTGCACGGTCACGAAAGCGAGCGCGCCGGTGCGGCCCTGCTTCACGTCCACGCTGGCGATGCGCGAGACTTTCTCGGCCTCTGCGCCGACGGGCAGCGGAGCTGCAAACCGCAGTCTTCCCCCGGCCCACATGCGGCGCGGCAGCGGCACCGGCGGCAGGAAACCACCGCGCTGCGGATGGCCATCCGCGCCCACTTCGGACTGGCGGCACACACTCCAGAAATAGATCCAGTGCCACAGCGGCGGCAGCGCATCGCCGACCTGCGGCTGGCGCGGACCGTCCAGCGTGGCCGCCAGCGCTGCCGCGAAGGACGGGCTGATCTGGTCGTGGCGCGTTTCGGTCTTGTCCAGCCACTGCCGCAGCAGGGCGAGATCGAGGTCGGGGTGCGACATGGCTCCTCGCATCGTGGTTGTTGGTTGGGCACGAGTCTGCGGTGTCCACCCGCCGGGAACAATCTGTATTTTTGGAAGGGGGGCTTACGCAGAACTGAAGTCACACGCAGCATAGAGATGCGGCATCGCGTCACAACTCGTCCGTATTTCACACCATGCAGTGACGCAATTGGGCGTACCATGGGCAGCCACCGAGAGCACGCGCGTACCCATGGCGGAAGCGTGCCGCAATACAGGATGGCCAGGCTTGCCGCAGTGCAGGCGGCATCCTCACCGACTCTTTCCGGGAGACATCATGCTTTTCGATCTGACCGACCTGCGCCTCTTCATCCTCATTGCTGAACTCAACAGCCTCACCCGCAGTGCCGAGCGCATGAATCTCTCGCTGCCCGCCACCAGCAATCGCATCAAGGAACTGGAAACGCGCTTCGGCACCCGCCTGCTCTATCGCGAGAGCAAGGGCGTGCAGCTCACGCCGGCCGGGCATACCCTGCTGCATCACGCACAGCTCTTCATGCAGCAGGTGGAACACCTCAAGAGCGACATGCAGCAGTACAACAACGGCATCAAGGGCTATATCCGCATTTTCGCCAACACCACGGCGGTGACCGAATTCATGCCCGAGATCCTGGGCAAGTTCCTGGCCAGACATCCGCAGGTCAACGTCTCACTGGAAGAGCGCCTGAACCATGACATCCTGCGCGGCATCCAGGAAGGCACGGCCGATATCGGCATCGTGGCCGGTCCGGTGCAGGGGGATGGACTGCAGGTACTCAACTTCTCGACGGACAGGCTGGTGCTGGCCACTGCGCTGGAACACCCGCTGGCGGGCGCCGGCAGCGTTCCCTTCCAGGACACGCTGGAGTACGAACACATCGGCCTGCACGAAGGCAGCACCCTGCACCACTTCCTCAACAAGATCGTTTCCGAACAGGGGCAGCGTCTCAAGCTGCGCATTCAGGTGCGCAGCTTCGAAGCCATGTGCCGCATGATCGAGACCAATGTCGGCATCGGCATCGTGCCGCGATCAGCGGCGCAGCGGCATCAGCAGACCATGCAGTTGGCGGTGGTGGAGTTGAGCGATCCGTGGAGCGTGCGCGAGCGCAGCTTGGTGTTCCAGAACATGGATACGCTGTCGCCGCATGCACGCAATCTGGTGGATTTCATCCGCGAGCAGATGGCGCAGGAGAGCGACGAAGACAAGCTCGCCGCACGCGCAAGAAACACCGCCTGAGCGGCGGAGATGGCCGGCCCTCAGCCGGCGATCATCATCCAGACCGACAGCAACAGCAAAGCGGCGCAGAAGAGGATACGCAGGCGTCGCTCCGGCAGATGGTGTGCCAGCGCCACGCCCCAGGAGATGCTGAGCACGCCGCCCAGCGCCATCGGAATCCCCACTGACCAGTCTACATGACCCGCCTGGGCGTAGGTCCACAGCGCCACCAGCGTACCGGGCGTGACCATGGCCAGCCCCAGTCCTTGCGCGGCGGTCTGCGTCACACCGAACAAGGCCGTCAGCAAGGGCACGGCGACGATGGCGCCGCCCACGCTGAAGAAGCCGGCCGAGGCGCCGGCAGCCATCCCCACCAGCGGAATGTAGCGACGCGAGAGGATCACGGACGATTCCACGCTGCGCTTGTTGCGCAACAGCGTCCACAAGTAATACAGCGCCAGCAGTCCCATGAAGGCGGCGAAGCAGACATGCAGGCTGCGCGCCGCCATGGCCGTGGCGATGCGGGCCGAGACATAGGTGGTGAAGACAGCCGGCACGCACATCATGGCGGCGGTACTCCATTGGATGTGATTGCGCTGCTTGTAGCGCCAGAAGGCGATGACGACGTTGGGCACGATCATCACGAGTGCCGTGCCTTGGGCCAGTTGCTGGTCCATGCCGTAGAGGTAGCCCAGCACGGGGATGGCGATGAGACCGCCGCCGATCCCGAAGAGACCGCCCATGGCGCCCAGCAGGCCGCCGAGCAGGAAGTTGACTACGCCGGAGAAAAACAAGGAAGCCGTCATCGGTGTACAGTGATGCCTCTGCTGGCCGGCTGCAAGGTGCAGTGGCCGCATCGAAGGATAAAAAAGGAGACTGACATGAGCGGCGTCATCGTGTTTGCGCTGGAGATGGGCGTGGTAGCCCTCATTGCGCTGGCCATCTACATGGTGATGAAGAAATAGCGCCGCCGATCAGGCCCGACAGTGTAGCGCAGGCGGACCGGGCTGTCCCGGCGGCTGTGCTTTCCTGCCATCCCCCTCAAGCAAAGGAAGACAGAATGGATCTCGGCATCAAAGGTAAAACCGCCCTCGTCTGCGCATCGAGCAAGGGCCTCGGCCGTGCGTGCGCACTCTCGCTGGCGCGCGAAGGCGTGCACGTCACTCTGCTGGCGCGCGGCGCGGAGGCACTGGAAGCAACGGCCCAGGCCATCCGCACGGAGACCGCTGCCACCGGTGCCATCATCACCACGGTTGCGTGCGACATCACCACCCCGGAAGGACGCGCCCTGGCGCTGGCCGCCTGCCCTGCCCCGGACATTCTGGTGACCAATGCCGGCGGACCCAAGCCGGGCGATTTTCGTGAGTGGACGCGGGATGACTGGATCGCGGCGGTCGACGCCAACATGCTGACGCCCATTGAGCTCATCAAGGCGACGGTGGATGGGATGATCGCGCGCGGCTTCGGGCGCATCGTCAACATCACGTCGAGTGCGGTGCGGGCACCGATTGATATCCTGGGGCTCTCCAATGGCGCGCGCTCGGGGCTGACGGGTTTTGTGGCGGGGCTGGCGCGCAAGACGGTGGCGCACAACGTGACCATCAACAATCTCCTGCCGGGGCCGTTCGAGACGGATCGCCTGCGTTCCACTGCGACGGGGGCGGCAAAGGAGAGCGGGCGCACGGTGGACGAGGTGCTGGCGGACCGGCGCAAGCTCAATCCGGCGGGACGCTTTGGCGATCCGGCCGAGTTCGGGGATGCCTGCGCTTATCTGTGCAGTGCGCAGGCGGGGTTCATCACGGGGCAGAATCTGCTGATGGATGGGGGCGCTTATCCGGGGACATTCTGAGCGGGATGCCGGGTCGTCTGGTGGGCGGATGCCTTGCATGCCGGAAAGGGTGGATGCAAAGCAAGTGATGTGATGTATAATGCGGCCCTCGTGCGACGGGCAACATGCCCGGCTGCCACGCAAGGAGGTTTGGGTGAGCGGTTTAAACCAGCAGTCTTGAAAACTGCCGACGGGGTGACCCGTCCGTGAGTTCGAATCTCACAGCCTCCGCCAGAACACCATATAGGACGGGCCTTTTCGGCCCGTTTTTCTTTTGATCCCACATAAAAGCCCACATAAAAAAATATCGTACACGCGTCAAATGGCGGATTTTTCTCTTAGCGACCTCAAGTGCTCGCAATGCTAGCTTAGCTCTGACTCGCTGCGGTCAAATACCCGAACCCGACCTTAAACTTCCCTTGCGACGTATTCCTGCAATCAAGATGAAAATGGGAGGGGAAGCATCTAGTCCCTTTACCTACTCAAGCAGTAGAGGTGCTGCGCGGCCTCCATGCCCTCAGCGGACATGGGTGCTATGTCTTCCCCAGTATCCGTACTGGTGAACGCTGCATGAGCGAGAACACCGTCAATGCAACCCTGCGGGGAATGGGCTATGCCAAGGAGGTGATGACGGCTCACGGCTTCCGAGCAATGGCTCGCACCATTCTGGATCAAGTAATTGAATGGAGATTCGATGCGTAGCGCTAACGCACCGGTCTCCAAACGTGGGGGGAAGAAGAGCGAGAAGCAGTAATTGCAATACTGCCGAGGAGCGTGGTCCGCATGGCGGCATGCCACTTCTTAGATGGCGCGCTGATTCATGCGCTTGGACAGCTCCTCGGCAGTTTCTCGGCGCTCACTGTATCGGTCGGTCAAAAATGGTGAAATATCGCGCGTCAACAACGTGAATTTGAACAATTCCTCCATCACGTCGACCACGCGTTCGTAGTATGGCGACGGCTTCATCCTGCCGGCGTCATCGAACTCCTGATAGGCCTTGGCCACCGATGACTGATTAGGAATGGTCAGCATCCGCATCCAGCGGCCGAGTATCCGCATTTGATTGACGGCGTTGAAGGACTGCGAACCTCCAGATACCTCCATGACGGCCAACGTCTTGCCTTGAGAAGGACGAATGGCTCCCTGCGACAACGGAATCCAGTCGATTTGGGCTTTCATGATGCCTGTCATGGCGCCGTGGCGCTCAGGCGAGCACCAAACCATGCCTTCGGACCAGTTGGCCAGGTCGCGCAGTTCCACGACCTTCGGATGTGTCTCCGGCTCACTATCCGGCAACGGCAAGCCGCGGGGATCAAATATCTTGACCTCGCCGCCCATCGCTTCCAGCAGCCGGGCAGCTTCCATGGTCAGTAATCGGCTATAAGAACGTTCACGAACAGATCCGTACAGCAGGAGAAAGCGTGGCCGGTGGGTCGACGCGCCAATTTTCGAGAAGTCACCGATCGCAGGCACCTTGAACTGGCCGGGATCGACGTTAGGCAGATCAGTTACCTGGTGCGACACGTTGGCCCTCCGCATTGATCACGACTTCGCCGTCTTCCTTGGTGAAAGCGCCTTGTTGCGGGTTCGGGAGGATGTCCAATACCAACTCGGACGGACGGCATAGCCTGGTTCCCTTGGTCGTCACGACGAACGGTCTGTTGATCAGGATGGGATTGGCCAGCATTGCATCCAGTAGTTGATCGTCGGTCAAGGTAATGTCATCCAGACCCAGCTCAGCATAAGGCGTGCCTTTCTGGCGGATGGCCTCACGAACGGTCAGGCCGGCATCCTGAATCATCTTGACCAGCTGCTCGCGGCTGGGCGGATGCTGCAGGTATTCAATCACGGTCGGCTCTTCGCCGCTGTTGCGGATCATGGCCAGGGTGTTGCGGGAGGTCCCGCATGCGGGGTTGTGATAGATGATCGTCATGGTGAGGTCCTATTGTGAAATCGGCTCTGATTGCGGGCGAATCGCCGCCGTAGCGAAAAAGAAGAGAATTGCTCCCGTCGCCGCTATGGCAACCAGGGCAGCTATGGCACCGGGATAGCCGCCTCCGACGCTATAGAGGAGCGATGCGACGAACGGACCGGCTGCGAAAGCGATCGTGACCGGAGTTGCCATCGCGCCGCTGATGGCGCCGTAGGCCTCACGGCCATACAACTCAGCTGGCAGCGTCCCGCGAACGATAGTCATGACGCCGTTGCCCATGCCGTACAGGATGGCAAACAGTCCGTAGAGCACCAGCCAGTCAGCTGGGGCATAGAGCAGAAGCAAAGCTACTGGCAGCAAGGAAATGGCAAACTGGCCCGTCTGCCTGGTGCTGGCCTTCTTCCCGATCGTGGTCTCCAGGATTCGGCCCAACACCTGCATGGGGCCAATCATCGCTCCGATTGCGGCGGCATAGTACGGTGTCATTCCGCGATCATGCAAAATCGACATCAAGTGCAACGACATTGCCGAGAACACCAGGGCGTTCAAGGTCACGGCCGTCGTCACTGCATAAAAACTCGGTTGCCGTAGCACAGCCTTCAGGTCCCAATCCTTATTGGCGGCGGCCTTGGTCTTCTGAATAGACCTGGCTGCTGGAAGCAACATGTGAACCGGCAGGCAGATCACCAGGTTGGCCACCGCGTAAATCTGCCACGTCGTCCGCCAGCCATACTGCTCCAGCAACCATTGGGTCAGCGGCCAGGCGACGGTACTGGCAAAGCCACCAAAAAGCGTCAACATCGTGATGGCGCGGCGGAAATCTGCTTGGAAGACCTGGGTCAACACGGCGAACGCCGGCTGGTATAGCGTCGCGCTCATGGCCAGCCCGATTACCGCCCAGATGAGATAAAGCCACAGCGCATCGTGAACGAACGACATGGCCGCCAGCATCAAGGCGGCCAATACGGTTCCTGCACCCATCAGCAATCGACCACCGATGCGGTCAATGATGCTGCCGGCCAGCGTCGACATCAGCCCCGAAATGAGCAGCGCAAGGGAATAAGCTCCGACCACGACTGGCTTGGAGAGCTGCAGCTCAGTCTGCATCGGCTGCATCAAGATCCCGTAGGCATAGAACATCGATCCCCAGCAGACAATCTGGGTCAGCCCAAGCGAGGGAATCAGCCAGGTCGATTTGCGGGCCTCCACTTCAGCTCCCCAACCTCAGTGCCAAGGCGGACAGCGTCACCAGCAGGACGGGCAGCGTCAGCATCGCGCCCACCCGGAAGTAATAGCCCCATGAGATGTGGATACTCTTCTTGTCCAGCACATGCAACCAGAGCAAGGTCGCCAGGCTACCGATGGGGGTGATCTTGGGGCCAAGGTCGCTGCCAATGACATTGGCATAGACCATTGCTTCCTTCACCACGCCTTGGGCCGTGGTGGCGTCGATCGACAGTGCGCCCACCAGCACCGTCGGCATGTTGTTCATGATCGACGACAGGAAAGCCGTCAAGAAGCCGGTACCGAGGGCAGCGCCCCAGACGCCGTGCTCTGCAAAGCCGTTCAGCACGCTTGTCAGGTAGTCCGTCAGGCCCGCATTGCGCAGCCCATAGACAACCAGGTACATCCCCAGCGAGAAGAACACGACCTGCCAGGGCGCACCCTTGATGACCTCGCGCGTGGAAATGACATGGCCTTTGCCTGCAACTGCCAAGAGGATCAGTGCACCAACCGCCGCCACGGCGCTGATGGGCACACCGAGGCCTTCCAGCCAGAAGAAACCCACCAGCAGCAGCGCAAGCACCCACCAGCCGGCGACGAACGTTGCCCGATCATGGATGGCCGCAACGGGATCCGGAACCTGGGTCAGGTCATAGTTTGCGGGGATATCGCGACGGAAGTAGAGGAAGAGCACGATGAGCGTCGCCGCGACTGACACGATGTCGACGGGGATCATGACCGAGGCATATTCTGCAAAGCCGATCTTGAAGAAGTCCGCCGAGACAATATTCACCAGGTTGGACACCACCAGCGGCAGGCTGGCTGTGTCGGCGATGAAGCCGGCCGCCATGACAAAGGCCAGCGTCGCCTGGGGCGAGAATCGCAGCGCCAGCAGCATGGCGATGACGATCGGCGTCAGGATCAGCGCAGCGCCATCGTTGGCGAACAGGGCAGATACGGCTGCGCCCAACAGGATCAGCAGTACGAACAGCATGCGGCCGCGACCACCACCCCACCGGGCTACGTGCAAAGCTGCCCACTCAAAGAAGCCGGCCTTGTCCAGTAGCAGGCTGATGATAATGATGGCGATGAAGGTACCCGTGGCGTTCCAGACGATGTGCCAGACAACCGGGATGTCCGAAAGATGAATGACGCCGGCAGCCAAAGCCACGGCCGCGCCAGCGCACGCGCTCCAGCCAATGCCGAGCCCCTTGGGCTGCCAAATGACAAAAATCAGAGTGAGCAGGAAGAT
This sequence comes from Herbaspirillum sp. Her4, assembly GCF_057961335.1. Taxonomy (NCBI): domain Bacteria; kingdom Pseudomonadati; phylum Pseudomonadota; class Betaproteobacteria; order Burkholderiales; family Oxalobacteraceae; genus Herbaspirillum; species Herbaspirillum sp. Her4. Next base: position 4,400,338 of record NZ_CM176330.1, read on the forward strand.
GACAAAAGCGGCCAGCACTTTCTTTCCTTGGTCGAAGAAGAGGAGTCAGAGAGGCAGGAGCCCAATGGCTCCTGCCGTAAGGTTAAACCGGGGTGGCGCCGATAGCGTCCATCTCACGCTTGATCGAGGTCTTTTCGAGCGTGTGGAACGGCAGGCTGGCGAAGATGTTCACGCGGGTCATGATCTGGCGGGCAACCTTCGAGAATACGGCGCGCTTTTGCTCGTCGGTGCCGGTAGCAGCCGCTGGATCTTCGAATCCCCAGTGGGCCGAGATCGGTTGTCCTGGCCAGATCGGACATACTTCGCCAGCGGCGTTGTCGCAAACCGTGATGATGAAGTCCATCTTTGGGGCATCCGGTGCCGCAAACTCGTCCCAGCTCTTGCTGCGCAGGTCATTCAGCGGATAACCAGTCGCGTGGATCTGTTCCAACGCCAGCGGATTAACGGCGCCGGCCGGGTGACTGCCTGCGCTGTAGGCGTTGAAACGGCCGTTGCCCATGGTGTTGAGCAGTGCTTCGGCCATGATGCTGCGAGCCGAATTACCGGTGCAGAGGAAAAGAACGTTGTAGGTCTTCTGTTGGCTAGTGGACATGGTGACTTCTTTGGCGTGAAGGCCTGGCGGTTCCAGGCATTGATTATTCGGCAGTAGCGGCTGGCTCGCAGCATGCACTCACAGGCGAGCACACGTTGCCACCGCAGCAGTTCTCGGTGAGAAACCCCAGAACATCGTTCATGGCGGTGTAGTTGGCGGCATAGATGACGAAGCGCCCCTCTTGGTGCGAAGTCACCAGACCGGCATGCGACAGCTCTTTCATGTGAAACGACAGAGAGGATGGAGCGATGCCTAGGGCGTCTCCGATCTTGCTGGCAGCGCTGCCCTCTGGTCCAACCTGAACGAGAAAGCGGAAGATGGCCAAACGTGACTCTTGAGCCAACGCGGCCAGAGCGGTAATGACAGTTTTTGTTTCCATAGCCAGCCCTCAATTCAATATATCAATAATTCAATTATTATTGAAACGAAAGGCAAATACAACGCGGATTTTGGGGTTAAACGAGGTGCGGACGCAGAAGTACTGTTCAAAACAACAGTAAACTGGACAAGGTGACCACGGATGTGCTTATAATAGGAATTAGCACTCAGACCATTTGAGTGCTAACAAGGACACCCGCCAGAAATGACGGGTGAGAGACGCCGAGTGTTCCCGCACAAGGCAAATTTGAAACGGAACGTAGCGATCCGCTAACAAATGAATAGGTAGGCAGCTATTATGAAGAAATTGAGCTAATTTGTCAATCTAATCTAAATGGGCTGCATTGGATCGCACGCGTTCTTTAATGCCAATGGCAGAAAGAAGTGCGAAATGTACGAAAGTTATTTGGTAAGAATCGAGCTCCACGATGCTCAGTGGAGCCACTATGAAACTCTGCATCAGCAGATGGAGCGCGCCGGTTTTTCGCGTGCCATTCGCGGTGACACGGGAAATTTGTATCAACTCCCCGACGCCACCTACACGCTGCAGAATAGCCAAGCTAATTTGCAGACGGTGCAGAACGCAGCTGAAGCAGCGGCGCGTGCAACCGGCCGGAAGTTCGGCGTGATTGCATTGAGCTTCAAAAGCGCGTCTTGGAATGGCTTACCTATCGTTCCGGCGTCGCGCCGCGCCGCCTGAGCAGGTGACCTGACCGTGTGCAGATGAACAGGCCGGCTTTGTTCGTCTGGTGACATGAGAGCTTCGCCCTTTTCTACTCAGGGCGAAGTTCTTTTTAATCAGGTAGGTTCTCTGAAGGCATAGCAATTTGCTTTGGCATCATTCAGGGCATGATGTTCGGGCAATCGATTTTGTTTGTGATACTCATATCGGAGGAGTTCGTTGATTCGATCTGCCACGAGGCGACGTTTGCACCAGGGCGGAACTCTGCCGTCCAACGCGTCATAAAATAGATCCCAATCTGTCTGGTAGTCGTAGCAAATGAAGACGTCTTCGTTAGTGGGCCGAACGATACGAAGCCATTGCGTTATCTCCCCGTATAAATCTTCCATTGCCACTTCCGCATGCGGGGCGTACCCCAGCAAAGGAAGCACCGCCTCCTTCACAAAAGCGCTGCACGCCTTGATGTCATAGGGCAGTTCGGCATAAAACTCCTCGCCGCTCTCGGCTACGAGGCCGATGCTTATGAGCTGCGGATCGAGGAAATCCGTGAATTCGGTATCGATGAAAACATTAAACGCCATAGCAAAGTCCTAGCTTACAAAACCGGAACGTTGGGAACGCCAAGATGGGTGCTTCCCAGGATCCAAGGCATCAATTTGGCGATGTTCACAGCGTCGTCGAGTCCTCTGTGATGCTGTCCCTCCATTTCGATCTTGGCAAGCGCGCAGGCCTTTGCCATGCCTACCTCTTTCCCGATACGCTGAGCCTTGGCAAACAATCTCTTGGCATTTTGATGAGGCATGGTCAGCGGTGAAGCAATACCATGCCGCTCCGAATCCCTCTGCATCTGCTTGAAGTCGTAAGCTCCCCAGCTAATCCAGACTGGATCGAGAGAGCTCGTTTCCGCTACAAAATCGCGCAGCGCTTGCGCAGCCACAGGAAAGAGCGGCGCGCTATCTACCTCTTGCTGAGAGATGCCTGTCAGCGACGTACAAAAAGGCGTCAGTATTGGCCGTTGCAACGGCCTCACGAAGTGTTGGAATCGCTGAAGTACAACGCCGGACTCCGTTGCCCAACAAGCCCCGATTTCGATGATTTCCATTTCCTCTGACGTGATTGAGCCGTCATCGGAGCAAGTCGCCTCAAGATCCACAACCAGAATTTTCTTCAACATCCTATTCCTACTTAGCTCGAATGGACATGGCCATACCACACGTTGCGCACGTATAGGTTGCATATCCTTGGGAATCTTTCCCACTTTCTTTCATCCCCGTGATTTGTACGGATTCCCAAGCGTCGGAATACGGCTGATCGTTTTCGGAAGTTCTTTCATTGCCCTCATGCCTTTGAGGACAGACGAAATAGCGATATGTGCGCATCGTCATAGCTTTCTCCTTTCCTGGTCTGGCTGGTTTTCATCGATCAGCTAACGTCTTGTAGCACTGATCAATCCGGTCAAGGTGAGTCGTGACGTTCAGCGCCAATGCACCAAATCCCTGCGTGAAGAGCGCTCTCCGCGTCTGTGAGTCACTTGCCGCCTCCAGCGCCCTCGACAACTCCGGGTGCTGAGCGGGCCCCTTAATAAGTATCTCCACGGCCTTCCCCAGAAAGACCATTTGATCCGTCAAAGCCAGCATAGCAATCACTGCATCTCGGCGCCCGAGTTCATGCAAAGGCACCGACTGCAACGCTCTAACAATGCCGTCAATGATCGTCCGATCGTAAACCGCCCACAACGAGATACTTAGCTCCGCACGTTCAAAGTCGGATCGCGTAATCGCAGCCCGGATATTCTGTGCGTGCGTGTGTGCGGCTTCGGCAACGGCTAGCAGCGACGAAACACGTTCATTGCGGTCCCGCTTAGACTGCCGCGTCGGAATCCAGACCGCGATGGCAAGCGCCAAGATTGCGCCAATAGCCTGAACCCAACCAGATGCCGACGGACTCTCCAGCACTTTGAGTAATGCGCCCCAGGTCGCGCTCAACCACCCCATAATTTCCCCATTCATTGCTCATTTGCGGAACCTAGGATACTCAACCTGGTTCCTTTTGGGGAGATTGGATGGTGCCTCTTGTGTGGAGAAGATGGTGCCTTTCAAGAATACTACGTGGTGCTTTTACCGAGAATATTCACACTGCCATCTTGACCGGTAAGGTGGTAGCGGACGTGGCGAGCCCAAAAGATCGTGCGGAGCAACGGTCCAAGAACCGTCAGAAATAGAACCGTGATTTTCTTATGACTTACAAGGAGTCAATATGAGATCAACAATCTTGAGTATTCTGCTTTGAATTTCCTGCGTCCCCTCCTTAGCTGCTCAAGAACATTGGATAGAAGGCGACGGACAGGGCAATTTGGGGTCTTTCAAGGGTAGCCTTTGCATCGGCTACCTAATTAAAGGCAGCAGCGCCCAGCCTATTCAGCGACAGTGCTATATGGACTAGGTGGTGTATCTACTCAAGTCCCTCGATGCAAAGCGAAAGAATCACTTTTTCAAGTCCTGCAAAAATTCTGACCCCGGCTCCACAGCAGAGACATGCAGTTGATCGCGGGCACGAGTGCAAGCGACATACAGCAATTGACGCTCTGTGTTATACATCTCAGTCAGTTCTGACTCACCTACAGCCGCATCGATTCGCGCCTGCGAAGGAATAATCTCATCGTCGCAGGCCATAACAGCCACCACGCGAAACTCCATCCCCTTTGCCAAATGCATGGTGGTGATGCTAACGAAGCCCTCCTCCGTTGCCATATTCTTCCCAAGCACACGTCCTAAAAGATCCGAGGTTTTTACCGCTGCTTGAGCGCGAGGCAATTCGCTTTCTGATCGGACGAAGACTCCTATCTCGTGCGGCAGCACGCCACTCCTGTTGCATTGCTTCAACCATGCGCCGACTGCTTGAATTTCTGCCTCCGCATCGGCATAGCTGCGGATGGCCGGCTCTGGTCCATTAAACACTGAAATCGTACCCTTGCGGCTTTCAACGTTACCGTCCACATCGGATACCTCAGGGCCGAGCAAACGATCAGCCTGTGAACGAATTTGGTGCGATGTGCGGTAATTAATATTGAGCGTGCGTGATCGACCACGCACATCAACACCCAGATGTTTCCAAGAGAATGGTGTCTGGAAGATGCGTTGACCGAGGTCACCGGCGAAGAAAAGTGCATTTACTCGGTTGCGGGCGATCGCTGCGAGGAAGCGCAATTGCTGTACACCTATATCCTGCGCCTCATCCACGACGATGTAATCGAATACCGGATGTTTTCGCTGTGCCATGATTTCAGCAAGCCTAGCAAACATTTCAGCGGTGGTAATTTTTCCAGCCACCTTCAATTGGGCCTTCACCTGGGAAAATGCCTGCCAGTACAAGGCGCGCTGCACCTCCGATAGGCGCGTCTTTCTGCCCAGCCGCTTGGCATCTCTGTAACTCTCCCAGTCATCAACCTGCCAAGTATCTACCACATCCTCCCATTCGGAGACTAGGAAAGCAGTGCTGACTTTCAGGCCACCGATCTGCATTGCGGCAGTCTTCAACAGGGCTGAAATTTCAGAGCCGCTAGCGAATATCGGCTTTCCGAATTCCTTTGAATACAAGCGAACCCCAATGGCCTTCATCGCAGCAACGTCGATGCGCTCGCCGAGTTTCGGAGTGTTCCAGATAAGTCGGTACAAGTTGCCGCGCAACGCATTAGCCAGCGTATCGGAAAACGTTGCAAGCAGAACACGCGAATCTTCGTCTTTATGTGCCAGATGTACAGCGCGGTGCAAAGCCACCACAGTTTTTCCTGTACCAGCTGAGCCGGACACGCGTGCCGCTCCGTTGTAACTCCGTTCGACGAGCTGTCGCTGCGCCGGATGAAGGAACACTGTCCACTTGTCCCATGGATACTCAAGGGCGCGAGCCAACTCCTCCATATCAGCCATGATGCGGAAGCGGCGCTGTGCATCGGGGTGTTGAAATGGATCGGCTCCTTTGCTCGCCACTTCCGGCAACGCTGGCGTACCGCCGGTCGCCAGTTCGATTAGGGCTTCGGCAGCTTCACCGGGGAGGTGGTTGGCCAATTCCAGCAGCGAATCCTCGTCAGCGGCCTTAACATCGGCCAGCCATTCTTCAGGAACACCATAGGACAGCAGCTGTGCATCGCGATAGCCCGCGAAGAAATTTGATTTCTTCCGTGATGCCGGTGTGCTTTTTTCGATGTGCTTCGGAACGAAGATTTCCTCTATACGTTCGCGGATCTCGACGAGCTGTGCCGCGCCTGTGGTCGGATGGACTTCAAGTTTGCGCCGCTCGGCCCATTGATAAGCCTTATCATGATGATCGACATAACACAGCAGCAGGCTACCTGCTGTCTTGTGAACGATAAGGCGGATATCACGGCTCACGCGCACTGACCAGAAGTTTGGGTCCTTTCCCTTTTCAAGTTTATGAAAACTCATACCCTTGCCACTCGGATCGATCTGCAAATCGAAGGCTGTAGTCTTGGCAGCCTTCTGCTCATCAGCGTTCAAGCGGGCGAGGCTGACAGTGAAAGTATCGGCGATCCTGAATTCCATTAGTTCACCTTAAATACCTTCATTACCTCATCGCCGAGGTGATTAATAACCTTCACAGCAAACCGACCGTTACTCGGCTTAGGGAAAGGACGCGAAGTATCGGAGTTGAGCGTGGCCCAAGCGTCGGGGTCGACTTCCGCTTTGAGGGTAGTCTTCAGAGCTTTGTATGGGTCGTTCGCGCCAAGGAAGTAAGCATGGCGGACAAAAAAGGACTCCTCGTTATAGTCGGTGTCCAGGAACCAGCAGGCTATGCCGTCTGCACCGTCGCTGCGCACTTCACCCGTACTAGGATGGAATACGTCCACACCGTTGATGCGCACCAAAAGTTGGCCGTCGTCAGGTACCTCGATAACATCACGCTTGCCATCGTATCTGCGAATACTGCGGCCTTGGATGTCGAGCACATCCACATCCGGCTCGCCAAAAATCACGAACAGATTTCCCTTGCCAGTGTTCTTCAGGTCCTCGGCCATGTGCAGGTCGGCGTTCATACGAGCCTTGAGCACGTTGATGCGGCCCAGCTTACTGAATTCGCTGGCCGGCGCATCATAGTTGAAAGCGCAGGCGATGAGCACGTCGAAGTTGGCATCACCGGCTTCGCGGGCTGCATCTACCAGATCCGCGCGGGAGACCGTGCCGAATTCTGGTCCGATCAAAATGCCAGCACGCTTCACTTGTTCGCTTTCCAGATACCGGCCTTCGGCGCAGACCAATTCACCAGGCCAAGGTTCCAGTGAGATGAATTCGATCTTGTCAGACTTGTGCGCCTGCTGGACACCGGCGGTTCGAAGATTTGACAGAATAAGGCTAACAAAGTCCTGGCCGAATTCAGCCTGAGTCTCGGCCACATGGTCGATCACGTTATCTTCTTCGTCCACCCCGAGTACGCGGTGAGGGCTAAGTGATTCCACGGTGAAAGGTCCAGCCACTCGCACCTTCTTCTTGTCTTCGTAAGGTTTGTCGTAGAGGTATTCGAACTCAGCCTTGGCGGCGATGGAAGCGTCGATTTCCTTTTGGCGGGCGATACGTTTCTGCCACCAATCAGCGTGCAGCTTTTTCGCGGCCTCGCTCCACTTGGCGTCAGCTTCTCGTGGAATTTCCCATTCATGCCAACTTTTTTTCAGAGTTGTGTTGATTTTTTCGCGTAACGGTTCCAGCTGAGACTGGAAGGTATCCCAAATAACATCAATCTCGACGTTATTGGCAATGGATTTAAGAGTAATGTGCGGTACGCGCTCATATACGAAGCCATGAGCTATGTTGCCGTAGGTGACGTGACTAGAAGGCGCACTGCGGTTAACTTCGGCTTCTTTCTGCTGCCCTTCCCGGGAATCGGCGAGTAAGTAGAAGGGGTAGCGTGCCCCCATAATTCGAGCACGCGCCAAAGCTAGTGAAACCCGCGAAGTGTCAATCGTGATCCAGCGACGGCCCCATTGTTCGGCCACGTACGCAGTTGTACCGGAACCGCACGTTGGATCGAGTACCAAATCACCTGGGTCAGTAGTCATCGAAATGCAGCGTTCGATCACTTTCGGATTGGTTTGCACGACATACACCTTATCGGACGCAAAGCCTGCTGTCACCGTATCATCCCAAGAATTGTTCAAGGGGTAGACAGGAAAATCCACGACATACCGTACATAGCTTAAGGTTTTTCCTGCTAGCCCAACGCGCTTCGCCTTTTTCAAACGCTCCATGCCAGCGGAAGTTGTCTTCCAGCCGCTTTTTCCAACAGGTATAGTTGCCCCATCCAGATTGACGTCGAAGAACTGTGGACCTCCTGAGCTTTGACTAGTAAGATTATCCCAGCGAAAAAGACGCGAGCCTTCCAATGGTGCTTCTCTCTCAGCCTCAGATGCTGTCCGACGCTCTTTCGCATCAAAAAAGTCAAGCTTATTATAAGCCGCAGCACCGCCAGCCAACTCCCCTTTCATCCGATAAAGCTGCCGATACTTGATTACTGAAGCATTCTTTGCATACCAAAGAATGAAATTGTTAACTGACGCGAGTGTTTCAGTACCACCACTAGGTGAGCCCGCACCACCAGTTGTCTTAAAGTTGATTTGGCTGACGAAATTCACATCACCGAAAACCTCATCTAGAACGGTGCGAACACGGTGGACATTTTCTTCGCCGATCTGCACAAATATCGAACCGCTTTCAGTCAACAAGTCCCTTGCCACAATCAACCTGTCACGCAGATAAGTCAAATAGGAATGGATACCGTCACGCCAAGTATCCCGGAATGCCTTGACCTGCTCAGGTTCGCGAGTGATGTGTTGGGCGTTACCGTCCTTCACGTCCCGGTTGGTAGTTGACCATTGGAAATTACTGTTAAATTTGATGCCATACGGCGGATCGAAGTAGATACACTGAACCTTACCACGCAGTCCCTCACGCTCGGCGAGGCTGGCCATAACCTGTAAGGAATCACCCAGAATCATACGGTTCTGCCAATGACCTTCGTGCTGATAGAACTCGGTTCGATCTGCACCATCAGGCAGGCCGTTGAAGTCTCCGAACAGATCCAGCGTCTCCTGCTGCATCCCGATGGCCTCACGGCGGACTCCGGTCTGGCGCCGCAATTCGTCGATCAGCGCCTTGGGCTTGACCTTTTCCTGGATGTATAACGGGGGCGCGTTAACTACTAGGTCGGACCAGTCCTGCTGATCCTTACCGCGCCAGATCAGTTGCGGGTCAAGATCACGGTTGAGTCGTTGCTGGAATTCCGGGGAAGCGCTACCCTCGTCGCGCATGGCGCAGAGTTCATCAAGCCATTGCTTGTTGGCACGCGGATAGGCCACTTGCACTGGCGCCTGCTCGTGATGCTGCATCACCGACTGATGTTCCACAGTCGGAATATTCTTACGTTTAGCCTCTGTATGAGTGATCTGCTCGATACTCTTGGCAGGCGTCTGTATTTTCTTTGTCGCCATTTTAATGTTCCTTGTTTCTCGGCACGGACACAGCCGCTTCAATTATTTGGTTGAACTTCGCTTCGATCTCTTTGGCGAATTCATCCTGCATCTCGTATACGTCGCCGAACTCGACGAAGGCCCAGCGACCGTGTGTGCCGAGGTGATTTACGCCGGGAATCCAGTAGGTGTCCATAGTGGATTTTTTTTCCTTCGCGTCCTCACGTCGATAGCCCTTAATCTCCACTATCAAATTCAGTAGGTCATTTGGGCCGCGACCATCGTCTACTTGCACAATGAAGTCCGGAATGTAAATACGATTAGCCGAACCAAAGCGGTAGGGTACTTCCAGGCCGAGGTTGTGATTCTTGGTGTAGGAACGCACTTTGGGGTGGGACTCGGCGACTCTGCAGAACTCCCCCTCCCACCCACTGTCTAGAATGACCCAATTAACCTGATTCTTCGGCTGATTCTCTATTCCGAGTGTCTCCCAGCGTTCGCTATTTGGGCGAGAGGTATTGAAACGCACATGCGCGGAGCTGCCTGTAGGGTTGAATGGATCGAGGATAGCCTTAACTTGCCGGCCTTTCGTCAGTTCCTTCGCAGTAATTGCCTTCGTAATACGCTGGCAGGCCATATCCGCCAGTTCGCGGTACATCAATTGCGCCGGATAGGTACCTCCCTTGCATTCCACGCACTCTTCCAGCCACTGCCGCACGATGCGCTTGAGCTGGCCGAACAAGGCAATCGGTGCATCCTGACCTTGGTCACGCCAATGCTGGAAAAGCAAATGCTTGGTCAGCTCCATCAGCAGAGTGGACTGACGCACGTCTCCCAGATGCTTAATATCCAGCTCCACCGCTTCGCCAATAATGCCCGCATTATGAGTCTTGGTCGCGCCTACCATCTCGGGTGTTAGGCTGAGGTGGTGATCGTGATTGAATTCGGCCTCGAGCTGCTCTTCAGGCAATTCGACGCGATAGCCCTGCACGCGTGGAAATCTGATTTCCAAATGGTCGCGTTCCGGACGTAGCGCCTTGACTGTTACAGTTTCACGGGGCTTGGGCGGCGTGACGACGACTGGCTTGGCTGTGAAGTCAAAGGGAATACCGAACACATCGGCATACTCCACGTCGAAGAAGCCTTGCTCGTTCAATTCATAGGACTGGCGACGCAAAGCACGACCGATCACCTGCTCGCACAGGAGTTGGGTACCGAACGCACGTACGCCGAGGATGTGGGTAACGGTATTGGTATCCCAACCTTCCGTGAGCATGGACACCGACACCACGCAGCGGATTTGTTCGCCTAATCGGCCCTGCTTGCCGACAGTGTTCATCACCTCTCGCAGCAATTCGCTGTCGCTCAGGTTCTCGGCCTGGCGGCGATCGCCGGTGCGTTCGATTATCTCGCGCTTAAAGCGTTCAATCTCGTCTAAAGCCATCCCTCGAAAGTTATCGTCCAAGGCTTCGCCGGATTCGAGTTGTTCACTATCGATTAGTAAGGTATTCGGGCGCGCTAGCGGCTCTCCATGCTCATCGAAGTTACGGAACAGTTCCAACCGTCCCGGCACGCGCGTAATGAAACCGTCCTCATTCGTACGCTCGAAGCCGGAGATGTAATCAAACACCAATTTAGAAGTTGCAGTGTTGTTGCAGACCACGATGAAACATGGTGGAACTTTGACACCCGCCTGCTTCCACGCTTCGTATGTTTTGATGTAATGGCCGTACAGAGCTTCCAGTGCGGTCTGCAATTCCACTGGGATTGCCAATGGGTCGAGCTGGGCATTCTTGCCGCGCCCCTTCTTCGGCATCTTCTTGCCAATGTGCTTCCAGAGTTCGCGGTAGATGGGCATTTCTGCACCGGGAATGTTATCTGCCACAGGCACGCGTGGCAACTTGACGATGCCGCACTCAATAGCGTCCATCAGCGAAAAGTCGCTCATCGTCCAGGGAAAGAGTGTGCCTTCGACATATCCGGAGCCGGCCAGAAAGAAAGGTGTGGCCGACAAATCGAGTACCTGCTGTAGACCGAGCTTGCGGTTGACTGCTTCCAAGCCAGAAATCCACAGCCGCGCTGCTTCGTTGTTATCCTCAGCTTCGGCCTTCTGATCTTTATCGAGATCATCGCCCTCAGTTGCGTGAGGTTTTTCTCGATAGCAATGGTGCGCCTCGTCATTGATGACGAGGATGTTCTTTAGCCCCATTAATTCCGGCATAACTCGCTGAAGCATCTGGCCTTCAGTTTCCAGCGTATTTAGCTCACTGCCAGTACGGCCTTGCAGCAGCCGGCGACCGCCCTTGGACAACTCGATGCGCTCGCGCAGCTTGAAAGCGTGATAGTTGGTAATAACGATCTTGGCCTTGTCCAAATCGGCCAACATGTCGCGTGGCACGATTTCACGGTTGGCATAGTAGCTGTCCGCATCATTTGGCAATAGAACACGCAACCTATCCTTGATAGTCAGGCCAGGCGCGACCAGTAGAAACCCGCGAGTGAATTTTTTACTTTGTGGATGCCGCACCGCATTGACCGTCTGCCATGCGATGAGCATAGCCATGACCGTGGTCTTACCAGCACCAGTTGCTAGTTTCAGTGCCAAACGCATCAAGCCAGGATTGGCATCGTTGCTTACCTTTTTCAGGTGATCGAGAAAGCGCTCGCCGTTCTTACCCAGCTGCGGAGCGACCTCGGTCAGCCAGATGGCGGTCTCTGCAGCTTCGATTTGACAGAAGAATGGGCGCACGCCAGCGAATTTGTGGCTACGCCAATGTTCCAGTAACCGAGCTGTTTCGGGGGTGACGCGCCACTGAGTCGATGGCAAGCGACGCCAAGCATCTACCTCGCGCCGTACCGAATTGATCAGCTCAGAGTGGCGGTAGCGCTGGCCGTCGTCAGAAAGGTTATCGACCTCATCCAGCGCCAAAGTCGTCTGCTCACCATAATGACGGCGCGGCTTAGGAATAGGACTAATGAAGCTCGATGCTCGACGTGATTCGACGATTTGCTGTGTAGGTTGCCCCTTCTCATCGAGCTCCCAATGCAAAGACGGATAGCCGTAAGGAGAATTAAGAATAGGCTGTTTGAAAAACTGGTCACTCACTTCTTTAGCCTTTGCTTTTTATTAAGTATGCTTTATGGAGCCTCTAAACCGGAATCCCGACTACACCCCAACCCTGACCAGATGGTCTTCTTACGATCACCACACCAAGCAGTCAACCTTGCTGACTACCTCCTGCGACACCATCCATCGAACCCAAACTAGCCCAGCCGACGGCTTACTGGCGTAGACTGATCGTAGTCAATCGCATCGGGCATGTGTCATGCCAGCGAACGGATAGCGACAGCGAAAAAATCGTCAGAATGGTGATAAAAATGACGCTATTGGCGACCTTTCTGCCCCTCTGCACCCGCAGTACGTTGAGTAAAGCCAAGCTTTAATTTTAGCATCTCGATTCCATTTGCGAACGTACCGGTTATCAGCCGCTCCATGCCCCTCCGTTTCAGAAGAGGTAGAGCGGAGGCTTAAATCTGTAATGTTTCAGTTGCGACTCCAGCGCACCTTTCTAGATGTATTTTTGACTCTCCAGCCGCATCCTCCCGTGCTCCGATTCGCGTTTAGGCTCTGCATGTTGAATTGCGTCGAAAACTGACCCATTTATGGAGTGAACCGCTGGGGCTGGACCAGGCACTGGGAAGAAGTGATACGCTTGTCGAGCCGTCTCAGGAGGAGCGACATCATGACCTCACGAGGTCCCTATCGGCGGCACAGCCGGCAATCCAAGATACAGATCTGCAGCGATATTCGCAGCGGCAAGATTGGGCGACACGAGGCGCTCAAGACCCATAATTTGTCGGCCAATCTCATGCAGATGTGGCTAGGGCAGTTTGATTGCGGTGCACTGGATGCAGAAGATGCTGCTGCGTCGACAGTTCCAGAGTACGAGGCACATATTGCCGCGTTGGAACGGAAGGTAGGCCAGCTGACGATGGAGTTGGATCTCCTTAAAAAAAACGCCACGGCCAGACTTTCCACCTGCCTGAGCGCTGAGGCAGTCAAATCACGGAAGCAAAAAAGAACCCTTAAACAAATTGAAAGAACTGGGATATGAGGGGGCGTATGACCGCGTAGCTGCCTTCGGAAGGTAGTGAAAAGTGGGTTAGATGGCGGGGGTCAATTCTGCGAGCAAATCAACAGATGCCCGCTCTGTGAGTCCATCAGTACCCGATCGCTTCTTTAAGAGGGTACAGAAGAAGATTGAACAAGCTGCTTACGATTTCGATATCGATATCGATAAACCAGACGATATTCCGCCACGACCAAAAAATAATTAGCTGCGCCGAATATTCTTGCGCGGCTAGCAGCCGCATAATGTGCGAGCGTACTATGCACTATCTTCTGATACCTGCCATTCGGCATACAGAATTCGTTCAACCTCAAGCAACGTAACAGTGTGGGCCTTCAGCAATTGCAAGAGCTGCGGCTGCTCCAGCAACTCTACGCCGTTGAGCATGGCGTTCTCATGCGCCTGGCGATTGAAGAATTGGTTGGTGATGCAAAGCTTGTCAAAGTCGACATGCGGATGTCGACGCCGATAGAAGGCTTCCCCTGCAACAACCTCCTTGACTGCATCCCATCCAAGTGCCGTACCATCCGTCCCGCTGGTCTTAGCCTGAAGCAATTGTCCTTTGCTTCCTAGAAGCGCAACGACATCCACACCGTTGTCACTGGTTCCAGGAGTGCGGTAGCAGTCATATCCTTTTTTCCGCCACAAAGCGCCCGTCAAACACTCGAAGTGCTGCCAACTCATCCTTAGCGCCATATCCAGCGTAACGCGCTCATCAATCTCGGCTGCGTCCGCGCTTGGCACAACATCCGCGATATTGAAATCACCAGGCTTCACATCCCCTGCGCCATTGAGCATGTCTCCCGCTAGCTCTCGCTTATAAGCAAGAAGATGGTCAAGCTTGACATCGAACGTAACGAAGTCGTCTGACTGAACCACCGGGTAGTAGACGTAGACTGGCTTGGTCTGGCCAATGCGATATGCGCGGTCCGTCGCCTGATCCTCCTTGGCCGGATTCCAAGTACGGGTGTAATGCACGACGTGATTTGCCGCCTGAATGTTGACGCCAAATCCGACAGCCACAGGAGACAGAATAAGGACGCCAAAACCTTTCCTGTCCCGAAACGCCTTGATGCGCTTCTGGCGACTGTCTACATGACTTGCGGAGGCGCTGGTGTCGCCGTTGATGATGTCAGGCCGGAAGCCAAATTCGACTTCGATATAGTGCTGAAGGAGACGTTGTATTTCTCTGAATTCGCAGAAGACGATGACCTTTTCCGCCTTGCTTTCTATGTCCTTCAATTGCTTTATCAGCCAATCTAGCTTTGGCGCTTTGTCGCGATACTCCTGGACTGGCTCCGGCTTGAAGACGTTGAGCCCATGAGGACGAGGATCCGTACAGATCAAGCGCAGGTAGTGCAGCAGACCGAGATGATTCTTGAAAGGAGAGACCGCGCCAGCGTCCGCTCGTCTCTTGAAGCCATCAATGGCTTTTGCATAGAGATTTCGTTGGACAGTCGACAATTGGAGCTTGCGACATTCTTCAACAATGATCTTTGGCGGCAAGTCAGAAGCCACATCAGCCTTGAGACGTCTTAGAATCTGATGCTCGATCTTGGAGCGTAGCTCTTCCACTCGTGCTTTTTCATCGTCCGTCTTCGCTTCGATTGGCTTTCGGTAGCGTTCACCAAAATCATTCAGCGCTCCCAACAATCCCGGTTGCACGTAATCGAAAAGACACCACATGTCGGCCAATGTGTTCTCGACAGGAGTGCCCGTACATGCGATCTTAAATGCGACGTTCTGCTTCTTGGCCGCCCGCGTTACCATAGCGGCGGGATTCTTGATGCGTTGCGCCTCATCACATACCATCAGTGACCACTTCTGCGCAGCAAACGAAAATTCCAGATCGCGCAAGGTCTCATAAGTAGTCAATACGACCTTGGCCTGCCCTATCCAGTCTGGACGCAGAAACTTCACCAACCCATCTTCCGCCAGCAAGCGCTGGTCAATCTGCGAACGTGGCACACGCAGTTCACTCAGTCTATCGCCATAGGCAGTCAGCAGGGGCAATGCGCCAGGTACGAAGAATTTATCGGCCTCCTCAGCCCAATTCTCCAGCAGCGATACCGGTGCAACCACCAACATGGGCGGCATGTTCGGGTCGCGTTCCAGCAGCCATGCCATCAAGGCCAACAACTGAAATGTCTTGCCCAATCCCATATCGTCCGCCAGCACGGCACCTCGGACCTGATACTCCGCCTGCAAGCCGAAGAGATGCTGCAGCCAGGCCAATCCGGCCCGTTGGTGCGGCAGCAGCGAATATTCCGGCCGAATCCCATTCGGCAATCGCGGCTCCTTGGGAACCGCCTGCAGCGCCTCTCGCCGCATTTCTTCGTAGTCGAGAGACTGAATATTCGCTCGCAGCATGAGCTGCTTCTTGACAAGCGGCTTGCTTCCTTTTGATCCGGCCGCTGTGCCTGTATCGATAGGTTTGCCGGCCTCGATATCCTTGAACAGCGCGTCGAAGATGTCGATGATCCTCTGCGCTTCATCCCGTGATAGCGGTTCGCCACCCCACGGCACGGAAATTTCAGAAGAACCGGCTGCGTGCGCTGCCTGCAAGTCCTTCTTAAGTTTCTCGATCTCAGTCTTGCTGGTCGGAACAGCAACAGAATCACCACCGTCCTTCGGAGTGACGACAATCACAGGCTTTATATTCTCGGGGAACCATTCGCCTTCTTCTTGCCTCTTGGCAATGTAAGGCGAATAGTAAGGCTTCTCTATACCGATACCCTCAATACGGGCGGAATAGCCGCTCAAGTCATACACTTGAGAATAAGACACCAAGGTCGAAGAGACTTGCCGGCGCTCCAACGCCTCTTTCAGATCTCGGTAGTGCTGTTCTGCATTTCCATCCACGACCAAGTCATAACCATCCCAAGCAAGGAGTTGGAAATCCAATGTCATCGCCCTATGGAGGGCGGCCCCAAACTCGGCGAGCTGCTGCTCGGTCAGCCATTGAGTCTCGGACGCGATCGGGCCTCCGCGATCTGCAGTCTCGATGAGCAAACCCGCCTTCAGGGGATAACCAGTTCCATCGCGCTCAAATATCGGAGTGAACCGTTCATAGCTGATACCGGCGTCTTCCCTCGCCTTCTCGAATTGTGCTTCTTCGATGACATCCACTGCGTCCTGCCCAAGCGCCGCATAGGGATTCAGTATAAAAGCCTGTGCGCGACTTCCTGCCACACGTCGCCCCGGTAGCCGCTTTATCTCCTGCAGCACTGCGCGCACCGCGGGAGTGACCAACACCTGGAGGACGCCCTCTGTCGTGTTGATGTCATATCGATCCTTGACCTCACGCGCCCGATCAAACATGTCAAGCCAATTGGGAGGAACTCCGTCAAAGCCGGGCTCAATCTCGATGACACTGTCGTCTGCCACAGTGTCTGAGCGACGCAATCCAATATGGAGTTTCTCTGGCGTCAAGACCACACAGCGATAGAGAAAATCGTCCAACATCGCATTGGCATTGATCGCCAATTGGCGGATGCGTCCCCATGTCTGACGATGGACCAGCTCATTTCGCTCTGCATCGGCGCGCCGGGCAAAGGTAACGACCTCCTTGAACAGCAGCCACTGCGCAGGTGACATGAGTGACTGCGTTCGACCATCGTCCAACAAGGGGCCCATGACTTCGAAGCGAATTTGGGTCCCATCTTCACGGGACCACCCAGCCAATGCAATGGTGAAATGTGGATCCGTCAAGGCATGACTGCTGCGCAGAGATGGCCGAACCGTCGCGAAGTCCGGAAGTTGAAGCAGTAACTGCAAGTCACAGTAGTTAGGCTGACTCATCGCCGCGTACAACGCGTCCCATCCCAGCAGGAAGCCACCCTCGTGCTCGATAGCAAAACCGTCATCCACGAGCTGCGTCAAAAATCCTGACAATACGGGACTCTCAATGGAGACGCCATCATTGCTCGACGAACCCGCAGTCAACATCACGCCGACCGCTGACAGTTTCCGAGCCCAACGCGCCTCGGTGGATGGTTGGGCCTTTGCTTGCTTGAATAGCTTGAACATGTTTCCCCTTACTTCCACCAGCCTTTTCCAGGCTTGTGGTGGAATCCCCAGTGCGTCAACGTGGCGTTGACCTTCTCATTGGCTGTATCAGTCAAGACCCAAAGATTGCCGCCACGGGACGTCTTGTCCTCAATCTGGAAGCCATACCTATTTTTCAAACGTTGGAGGGCGAACGATGAATAGTCCTGCTTCAAGTGGTCGACTTCTTCTACCCGAGTAGAGTCGCGCGCAGTGCGACCTCCGCTCGCTGTCGGCACAGAAGGGGTGATCCCAAATTCCGCACGGAGAGTCGCGGCGAACATCTCCTCCCATTTACTCCAGTTGTGAATGCCATCTTTATGGCTCATCCTTAGAAGACTTTTTCCCCTGTGCTTGAGCGAGTTCTGCCCGTTGACATCCAGCCGGAGTAGCTCGGAGGTATCGAAGGGCACGGATTTACGTGCATCGTATCCATAAAATGCATTCCCGAGTCCGCTGAATTCAACAGCGACCAACGGCCCCATTCGCATAATGAACGCGTTGTTCGTGCCATTGGCATCCAGGTCACACAACAGCCCTTTCATCTTGTGGCGCAACAAAACCATGTCCCGCTCCCTCGAATTCCGTGCTGTCGAACCTAACGCAAACTCAATATCATCAATCGCCTTGACGTAGCGCTTCCAGAAATTCATCCGCCGAGGATCAGCGAAACCGTCTTCCGCCAACTTCGTAAAGAAGGTCTCGATAAGATCGAGCTTGAGCCAATCAACAACCATGGCGCGCGCAGCAGGAGTTACACCGCCCCACTCGGTCTCATGAGATGACAACCATGGATTACCCCACCACGCGACAGCCTGATCCCTCAGACCCTGATGCAACACCATCCCTGGAACCTCGACGTACCGATCCAACACCATGACCATGCCTCGGTCACGTAAGACCTGGTTTGTGCCGAGCAGCGCCAATAGGCGAGGCAGCAAGGCCTGGAACTCCGCGTGTCCGAGCTTAGTGGCGGCCTGAACCTGCGCCAGGACCAGCTCACGAAGAAACCACGATGCTTTGTTGATTCCCAGTTGCTCGCACAAGTGATCGATCGCTCTGCTATCTCCGCGCAACAGAGCCTCAACATAAGGCTCGCACGGACGATCACTGAACAACTGTCTATTGCCCAGGGCGGTATCGACCCATTCCGGATTGAGGGACTTGTCCTTGACGAGACTGTTCCGATCCAGCAAGTAATTCCGCAGTTTTTTCCAATTCGCCATTCCCGTGGCTGGTGTGCTTTCTGCCAGCCCATCGTAAGTGAAGTAACTCTTGACTAATCCTTGGTAACAACGCCGATACGCCCGCGGATTTTCTCGCCACGCATCAATGCCGTCCAGGACCTTTTGCAAGCGAGGTTGATCTTCTAGAAGACATGCTCCCTGAGGCCGGTGTGGCAGACAAAGTCCCCACGACAGCAAGTACGCATCCCGGAAAGACCTCACCTCCTGGCTATCCCAGAATTGCTTGACGGTGTAGAGCAGATGGTCGTCCACGACATGGCCGGATTTACGTGATTTTGATTTCGTCGTCATCTGGGCAATGATGTCGTCGATGCCAGAGTCCACACTCATTAACCGCCCCCCTTCTTCCAGGGCCGGATGTAATAACGCGGCGAGATGGGCAAGTGCACTCATTGCAAAGCACACTCACCGAAATTGGCCGCTTGCCGCGGGGACTCCGGACGTGCCTCGTCTACCCCAAGAAACTCAATGCGCATTTCTACGCGACGGCTTTCATCGTCCGTATCCTTGGCGGCATTGAACGAATAACCCCCAACAAGAAACAATCTTCGCACGCTCTCCTTCTGCTCCTCGGAAAGCAAGCTTGGGCCGGTCATTGCAAACATCGTGCACAGTACTCTCTGACTGCGTTGCAAGCTCAGGTTCAAATTGCTCAGGTAGCTACCGGTCTTGTCGGTATAGCCCTCGACGACCACACGTTTGAGCACGCGCTGTCCCAAGTCGTCGTTCGCCAGGCTCAGAATCTCCGGAACGAACTGGCGGAGCACAGCCTCTTGCTCGGCAGTGAGGTTATATCGAGCCTTGACAAAACGGGCCCGCTCACCGAAATCGATCACGCTACGGCTACGGTCGATCTTGATGCCTTGATGGCGCTTGGCCGCTTGCTCAAAGCGATCCAGAATGCGCTCGATGTCTTGGCGATGCCTTTCTTCTTTCTTTTCACGCTCTGTCACATTCTTGGTTACGGCCAGCAAAGCAACGCCCATGACGACGAGAAATAGCACCATTAGTGCAGTCATCAAGTCGGCAAAGGAAATCCAGAAGGGTTTTTCCGCTTCGTCACGGCTGCCTCGCTTAATGACAACTTTCGGCCCCATCATCGCTTAACCTCGCGCAGGAGTCAGATTGCCCATGGATGCGAGCGTAATTTCCAGTTCTCCAACGGCAGAATGCAGCAATCCGACAGCCTGCGTGAGTTTCGAATGAAACTCGGTGTTTGCCCTGTTCAAGGTCCTGGTCACTTCTGTAGCAAATGAGTTGTGCGCCTCGCCCAGCACTTTGCTGACGCCGTCAAGATACTCATCCGCCATCTTTTGCGCGTTGCCCAGGCGCGTTGCCGCTCCCTCAATACGTGAGAGCACGTCGGCAGTCAGCGAGGCCTCCCGATGAGCGGATTCAACGACACTGCGGAGTTCAGTCACCAGATGGCCTATCGCATCACGCTGGAGACGATAGTCCCTCAGGACCTCTTGGAGCGCTGACGACCCACTTGTCAGCGCTCCGGAGCTCTCGACCAGTTTGCCGGAGACAATGGCCGTCTGCTCCAGCACACCGGACACGCGCTCGCCTGCGGCCGCAAAGTTACGCGAGGCTGCCCCCAACATCTCAGCGCCGGTATTGAGCTTGTCGATAGACGTTGAGGTAGCACTGCTCAAGGTAGCAACACTCTGCGTCATTTTCGCGATCGCGTCCCCCAGCTCCTTGACCACCGAATCAATAGAGTGGGACATCACAGACACAGCCTCGCTTGCCCGGTCGGACATCGCTTGCTCGCGTGCACGATTGCTTTCGAAGACCTGAGTCTGTGATTCGTTGAGGTGGGCTATCATGGAGGCCATTTGCGTGCCGATCGATTCTAGCGTGGCGTGAAGACGCTGATTCGTTTCCGACTGCGAGCTGGCCACAAGCTGACGTATCTGCTCCACGAAAGCAGCGGACTGCGCATTCATTGCCTCTTGCCGCGTCTCCATCTTTTCGACCGCCTGGGCCATCCGTTCTGCCATCGCGTCAGCCGAACGCTGGTTGGATGCCTCCATGTTAGAAACGAGTGCCTGCAGCGTCCCGACCGCATCCTGAATGCTTCGCGCCGTCTGCTGATTCAAATCGCTTAGACCGGAGATCTGCCCGCCGAAAAGATCATTGAGCCGCTGACTGAAGCTCACCATCACATCTTGCAGCATGCTGACGGCAGAAGCACTCTGGTCTCCGCTTGCGGTCTTGACGGTATTGGCGATGTCCTCTAAGGGAGCCTTCAGGCTCTGGTGAATGCTTTCGGCGATAGTTTTTCCTAGCGCCTGATTATCAAGTCGTGTGGCCTCTACTTGCTCCTGAGCCGACTTCGCACTCGCCGCGATCTGCGCGGCCGTCAGTTCACGCAACAGCTCGCCCAATTCCTGTACGAGCGCATCTTTTAAGATCTTGGACTGACTGGCGGATTCCTCCGAGGCCTTGACCAAGCGCGAGAGATACTCCTCTCCCGCACCCGACTCGAATCGTGCATCGATGTCATGGGCAATTTCGTCGGTATATCGATAGAGCGACGCCAGCAGCAGCTTTTCGATAAAGGTTACGATCATTGCTGCGCAAATGGCGGCTGCAGAGACGAGGAACGCTTCGCCAACCGAGTGCATGAGCGATTCGAGGCTGGTCCGTACCATGGCAGCATTTTCACTGACCTTGAAAGCACGTAGACCATCGATAAGGCCGCTGAACGTACCAATAATCCCAATACCGGTGAACAAACCCGGAAGGTGTTTGAAAAACTCTGTCCGCAAACGGCTATCAACGACGATCTGAGCGTTGAAGAACATCTCAGCCGGAAGCGTAGCTCGTGCGGCCCTGACGACAAGTTGACCATCGCGCTCTTCTTGCTGAAGGTGCAATGATTCTTGGTATTCACTCCATAGGTGCGTCAAGGCCTTGTCCTGATCAAATACTTTCCGCAGCTCTGGAAGTGCTGCATCATTTCCCAGTTGAGAGAGCCTTTTCAAGACGCCCTTCAGTCGACGCCAGTGCTGGATTCCGGGCACCATGAAGATCAAAACGAAAGCTAATACTAATAACGTCAGGAAGGTGCCGGTCGCAATGACGGATCCTGGCACGCCGTCCAGCAGCGATTGACTATTCATTTATGATCCTCTCCCCCAGAGGGCAATTTCTATTAATACAGTTCTGTTGGCAACCCGCACCATCCCTCGAAAGCGTGGCCACCGAAACCCAAAAGATCCGGCAAATAGACGGTGGTCAATATGCACAATGGGGTCCTATGACTTAGGAATTTTGAGCAATGCATCCCCCGGATGCTAGCGTCTAAGTCAAAAACATAGCATTGGCACAACTATCTTTGGAACTCTACGATACATGAAACTGTAAGTTGCTGTCACGTCAAGTCCACAACTTGGCGCCAGCAAATAGAAAGCATGACGGGAATTGATTGCTACCAGACTTATTCCTTACCACCTGAACCGCCCTCCACTGTTTGCTGAAGCGAACGGTCTTAATTGGATTATAAAAAATCTCAACCTCATATTCTTCCAGTGAGATCGGAACATTATTGCCGACTCTATCGCCATTTCATCTGGAGCCTATATGCCAATTCTTCGTGTCATTCTCATTCTTAGCCTGCTCGGCAATGCCCTCTTCATGACAATCATTCTCGCAGCACAAGGATGATCCATGACCGCTACATGTCCTCACTGCCGGTCTCCCAACATTCATCTACAACGCGCAGGTGAACGTGCCGGCAGCATCATCGGAACGACTGCGGGTGCCATTGCCGGGCTATCCAATGCCTGGGCGGGAGCAGAGACCGGCGTAGTGGTCGGAGCCATCGTTGGGCCAGTCGGTAGCGTTGCAGGGGCCATCATCGGTGCCTTGGCCGGCGGGACTGCCGGCTGCATCGCGGGGACCAAGCTAGGCCAGATGGTAGACCGCACCATACTGGGTACTTATCAATGCGCCGACTGCGCACATTCGTTCTCTGACGAGACCGAACCGCTCTAATTCTTGCAGTTCTCTTTTTCGCTATGCCTCACGGCAGGTATAAACACGTCTATAAGGAGTAATTCGTGGCTCATCTTATCGAAACCATGGCCTATGCCAATGAAACACCTTGGCACGGCCTGGGCAATCAGCTGTCTGCCAAGTCCCCCATTTCCGTCTGGGCCAAGCAAGCCGGCATGGAGTGGCAAATCCAGGAATCGCCTGTCTATTTCATACCAAGTGAGGGCGCCCCCCATGTGCCGTTCGACGAGCAGAAGGTGCTCTATCGCTCCGATACCGGTGCAGCTCTGTCCGTCGTTTCTCAGCGTTTCCAGGTTGTCCAACCTCGTGATGTGCTGGAGTTTTATCGGGATCTGACCAAAGCCCATGGATTCACACTGGAAACGGCAGGGGTCTTGAAAGGTGGCAAAAAAGTCTGGGCTTTAGCCAAGACGAACATGTCGGCCAACATTAAGGGAAATGACACCATGAACGGCTACCTGCTGCTGGCCACTGGATGCGACGGCACGCTCGCCACCACCGCCCAGTTCACAAGCATTCGTGTGGTGTGCAACAACACCCTGGCCATCGCGCTCAGAGGCGGTAACGCAGCAGTCAAAGTGCCCCACTCCACCACCTTCGATCCGAAGGTGGTCAAAGGCCAGCTTGGTCTATCATCGGCTTCTTGGGATGACTTCATCTATCAGATGAAAAAGCTTTCGGAGCGCAAGGTCAAGAGCACTGAAGCCGAGGCATTTGTCTCAGCGCTGCTAACCGATCCAGCCGCCAAGTTCACCAATGAGCGCGCCGTGAAGAAGGTCCTTGAGCTCTACTCGGGCCATGGCCGCGGCGCCGAGTTGGCCTCCGCCAAAGGGACCGCTTTCGGATTGTTGAACGCGGTTACCGAGTTCGTCGACCACGAGCGGCGCGCCAGGAGTACCGACTATCGACTCGATTCAGCCTGGTTCGGTACAGGCGCCAATCTCAAGAGCGAGGCCTTCGATCAGGCAATTTCCCTGATTAGCTGACCAACCTCTCTGCGACATAATGCCCGGGCATAGTGCCCGGGCTTTTCTTTTCTCGAAAGGAATTCCATGTCTTTTACAACCGTACCGTCGACACGGCGGCCTGGGCGGGCCGCCTTACGCCTGGTTAAAACGCACGATCTCTCACGGGAAGAATGGCTCTCGATACGCCGTCGCGGGATTGGCAGTTCAGATGCCGCGGCGGCCATTGGCTTAAATCCTCATCAATCCATGCTGGAACTGTGGATGATCAAGACCGGCCGGTCACATATGCTGCCACAGCAGGATCCGGGCGATCGGACTAGTCCCACTTATTGGGGAAGCCTTCTGGAGCCCATTGTCGCCGCGCACTACACCCACGAAACTGGGAATAAGGTACGCAAGATCAATGCCGTCCTCCAACACCCTGATCCAGACAAGGCATGGATGCTGGCCAATATCGATCGCGAGATTTTAGGTGCCCCCGACGTACAGATCCTAGAGTGCAAAACCGCCGGCGAGTACGGCGCCCGAGCTTGGCGCGAAGGTGTCCCGGAATACGTGCAATGCCAAGTGCAGCACCAGCTGGCCGTTACCGGCAAAGCTGCGGCAGACGTTTGTGTTCTGATCTGTGGGCAGGAGATCCGGATTCACCGCATCGAGCGCGATGAGGAAATGATTGATGGCCTCATCAAGCTCGAGCGGGAATTCTGGAACTACGTGGAAACCGATACTCAGCCGCCGGCCGATGGATCGGAATCAGCCGACCGTGCCTTGCGATCTCTTTACCCGCACGACTACGGAGATGTGGCGGACTTCCGCGACAACCGGCCTATATCGGCCGTGTTTGCCGACCTGCAGGCCATCCGGGAAGAGATTGCGACCCGCGACAAGGTTGAACAGCAGCTGAAGCAAACCATCCAGCAAATGATGGGCAGCTCCAGCCGAGCGCTTTTCGAAACGGGTTCGGTGAGCTGGAAGCGCAGCAAGGATGGTGCCCAGCTCGATACGGACCGGCTGCAAGCGGATCACCCGGACCTAGTCAAATCCTACCTCTCGCCCAAGGCCGGCAGCCGCCGCTTTCTTATTCACCCCTAGTAGCCAAGCATCCTCGGATGCATGGCTTTCGCTTATGGAGCACTCATGATTAAAGGTCTCTGCATCACGCCGCCCGTCTTAGGGCGAATCTCTATAGGCAAGATGGTCGAGAAAAACGGACGCCGCGTACCTGAGAAAGACGATCAATTCACCATCACGAGCCAGGTACAGACGCATGATGGCTGGGCACCGCACCCGCTGGATGCCATCTATCGCAAGGCATCACCTGCCGAGAAGCTGCGCGCAATTCCGGTCACCGTCATGTTCAGCGAGCCCGATCTCAACCTGCGCGCCTCTTATTGCTTCTTTGATCGGCATGCTGGCCGGCCGCTGTGCACTGGCAATGGCATGCACTGCCGACGTCTGACTTCGGAGGGCGTAAGCTCCCTACCCTGCTCCGGCCCAGATACTTGTGAGTTTGGTCAAGGCCAGTGCAAACCCTATGGTCGCTTGAACGTGCAAATCGACGCCGCCGATGAACTGGGTACCTTCATCTTCCGCACGACCGGTTACAACAGTATCCGTACCCTGACCGCCAGGCTGCAGTACTACCAGGCGGTCTCGGGTGGCTTACTGGCCTCATTGCCATTGGAACTGCGGCTACGCGGAAAGAGTACCGCGCAGTCGCATCGGGCGCCGATTTATTACGTGGATTTGACGATTCGGGAAGGAATCTCGCTAGTGGACGCGATAAAGCAAGCTAAGGAGCAGCATCAGCGGCGGATAGAAGCTGGCTTTGACCAGATAGCGTTGGACTCAACTGCAAAGGCGGGATTGGCTAATGGACTATTTGAGGAGTCTGAGGAGGAGTTTTCGGAGGTGCGGGAGGAGTTTTTTTCTGGGGCGGAACTACCGAGACTAAGCCAAAAAATTAAAGCAAAGGTCTCCCAATCTTCATGAGCTTACTTCTCCGAGAAACCGGAGATCAGTTGCTTAATGACACTAAGCAATAGATCCCGCTTCTCCTGACTTAGGTCCTCCAACAGCTCTGTGATGTGCTTAGCTTGATCAAGCTTGCGGTTCGAAGCTTCCGTCAGCAACTCCTCTATGGCACATCCAAAAATCTCCGCGAGCTCAGCCAACCTTACTAAGGATGGAATCGCAACGCCTGTTTCCATTCGGGACACTGCCTCGCGGCTAATTCCCAAAATCTCGGCGACGTTCTCTTGGGAGAGACCGTTATCAACCCGCTTCGCTGCAATTGCTTTTCCCACAGCTTTGACAAGCGCAGCTCTTTCAATCTCATCCATATGTGACCTTTTACGCACCTGCGTAATGATCAGCCCATGTTTCGGATTAAAATAGGAACTTTAAAGTTACAATGTAACTATAAACATCACATAAATTGGCATTATTGCCATTTTTATAGGAGCAGAAATGCCAATGGTCTTCTGCCGCGGCTGCGGTAAGGAAATCCACGACACCGCCCCGCTCTGTCCACATTGCGGGGCTCCTCGAACGCAAACGACTGGAGCCGCCAGCGGCTCACTTTGGCTGGCCATCATCAGCATCGTCTCGGCCATCTTCGCGGCCATCTGCGCCATCCAAGTGAACCGTTTCGACCACGATCAACTCGTCGGAGGCTGCGCCATAGCGTTCGTGGCCTTGACCGCCGGAGCCATTAATTTGCAACAAAAGAAACCCGGTAAAGGGATCTCTGTGACGGCAATCGTTGTAGCCACCGTCTCTTTTCTCGTTCTGATCGGCTCGTAAAGCCATTTCATTCCAACTAGGGGAAAACCATGTCTAACTTTGTGAATTGCCCGCACTGCCAACAACAACTGCACGAAACCGCACCTGCATGCCCTAAATGCGGTGCGCCCAACCAGACTGCCACTACCAGCGCCTACACCTCCTACGACCAAGTACCTTGGTATCGCAAGCGCTGGCTAGTCATCCTGTCGGCCATCATCTTCATGCCTATCACGCTCCTGATCGCCTTCACAGGCGACATCTACTTCGAGAAGGAGGGCAAGCTGCAGACGGTTCCGAAGCAATCGAAGTACGTGCTGCTGGGTATCTTCTTGATCCTGGTGGCAATCCGTACGATGAACTGAGGAGCTCCAGGATGAAGACTTCAGCACCCATGCTGGTAGCCCTATTGATGGCCTCGTCTGCGACACTTGCCGGCAATGGCTATTGTGATAGCCGGCCATCGCGTCGGGAGCAGCAAAACTGCTACCAAAACGCGATTGAGTCTAATGTCAGCTTGATCAAGCAGAACTATCAGTTCCTCATGACTTCGCCCAAGCTCACTCCACAACAAAAGCAGCAGCTCCAAAACGATCAGGCTGCTTGGGGTAACAAGGTGGACGGTTACTGCAATGGCAACTTGATGTGCCTGTACGAATCCACAGCTTCTCGCTACATGTATCTCGCCGGTATGGCGAGCCGCAAGTAACTCCCTTCCCTCATCAATAAGAAAGATCTTTATGAAAAAGCTGTTCGCAACCGCAGCCCTGGCGCTGCTCTCATTGAATACGTTCGCTGCCAATAGTGTTGGTCAATGCGTGTTTCCCAAGTACGAGATTCAAAAGAATGGCAATATGAAGCTCAAGAAACCCATCCCTATCTATAGTGCCGCTGACGTCAAAAGCGCCAGCAGCCTCCTCACGAAGCTCGATGGTTTCAAGGTGATCAATCAAGCCAATGGTCTGGTGCAACTGGCGGAAGTACCAGGCGCGGATGGTAGCAATCCGAACGCGGGAAAATCGATTGGATGGGCGAAACTGGCGGATTTTGATTTCCAGGAGCTCCGCAACTGCAATTGAGTCCACAAAGAGAGAGCCGCAAATTGCGGCTCTCTCTTTTCATATCTCATTAACTATTTATTTTTTTGGCTAAGAATGTCCGTTTCTGGCCGATTGCAGCCATTCATGCCTACTTCAGAAACGCAGATGTAGGACTATGCAAATTTCCAGATCAGCACGCAACGGGGGCCTCAAGGCATTCTCCATCCCATGTGGCGAGCCCCAACCACAGAATCGTGTCCTCAACAAAGGACTCAAAGGATGTGGCAAGAAGGCGCTTGGTGTCTTCATCACGGCCAAATGCGATGATCTGTCCTGATGTCCCTAAACGATCCGGATCAAGGTCCAGTCCGAAATGGTTTGAATATTTGCACCCACTTGCCCCATCTAGTTGCGCTTAAAAGCACCATGCAGTTGCAATTCAAACGCCCCACCTAATTGCAAATAAGTGCACCACCCAATTGCATTTAGCTGCACCACCCAATTGCGTTTCACACGCCCCACCATGTGCACACCTGCGCCAGTGAATATTGGCCGTAAGTGAGCCACGTATTCTTCTTTTAGCGGTACCAGTGAATGGCCGTTTAAGGAGGCCATCAAGTGGCCGATTAGAGGAGCCATCATTTGGCATTTAAGGTTGCCAGCAACTGGCGAACGGCAGAGGCAGCTAATGGCAAAATAGGTGTGCCACCTTCTGGCGGCGTCTGGCACCATCTAATGGCCGATTGAGTAGCCAGCCATCGGTGGCTTAGCGAGCAAGCAGTGACCTCCAACTCGGAACATAAATACGGGCACGCCAGGAGGTCGCCGTGCCCGTACAAAAATCCTACTTCACGACCATGACGGCAACGTGCCATATCCCATCAGCTTGACGCAGGAGTTTTACGGCTACTGGTTTTGCTGCGCAGTCCTTGGGTAATCCTCCCTTAAAACCAACGCCGCCAGAAGTAGAATATTCTCACAGAGGAGTTCTACAAATGAAGAGATCGAAGTTCACAGACAGCCAGATTATCGAGGCGATCAAGCGTGTTGAAGCAGGCCTTGGTGTTCCGGACATCTGCCGCGAACTAGGCATCAGCACAGCGACGTTCTATAAATGGCGCTCGAAGTACGGCGGCATGGATGTATCGATGATGGCGCGCATGAAGGAGCTCGAAGCGGAGAACGCCCGGCTGCGCAAAATGTACATCGAGGAAAAGCTCAAGGCCGAGATTGTGGCAGAGGCGCTCGAAAAAAACTGGTAAGGCCATCTCGTCGCAGCGAGATGGCCAAGCGCGTTGTTGAAGAACGTGGTGTGCCGATCAAGCTTGCCTGTCAGGCGTTTAAGGTAAGCGAAACCTGTTATCGCTATATCAGCAAGCGTAAGCCAGAGAATGAAGAGATCGCAAACTGGTTGCACCGACTGACCGATAACCACCGCAGTTGGGGCTTTGGTCTGTGTTTCCTGTATCTGCGCAACGTCCGTGGCTTTGGCTGGAATCATAAGCGCGTCTACCGTATCTATCGCGAACAGGAGTTGAACCTGCGTATCAAACCGCGCAAGCGGTTGGTCCGCGCAGTACCTAGGCCGCTTGCTGTACCTAGTGGCTGCAACCAGACCTGGTCGATGGACTTCATGCACGACCAGCTTGCAGATGGGCGAAGCATCCGCTTGTTCAATGTGATCGACGACTTTAATCGAGAGGCACTGGGCATCGAAGTGGATCTCTCGCTACCATCGGAGCGAGTGATTCGTAGCCTGAAGCAAATCATCGAATGGCGCGGTAAACCCAGCGCCATTCGATGCGACAACGGCCCGGAGTACCTGAGTACCACAATTACACAGTGGGCACAGCAAACGGGCATTGAGCTGCAGTACATCCAGCCGGGCCAGCCGCAGCAGAACGCTTATGTGGAACGGTTCAACAGGACTGTGCGCTATGAATGGCTATCTCAGTATCAGTGGGATGATTTGGAGTACGTTCAGCAATTTGCGAGCAACTGGATGTGGACCTACAACCATGAACGCCCTAACATGGCCTTGGGCGGATTTACCCCGAAACAGCGGCTGGCCATGGCTGCTTGACGTTTCTACTTCTGGCAAACGTTAGAAATGGGGGGATTACCGTAAAGTTCGTACATTTTCAGACTCTCGCGGCATCCCGGAACGTTCGCTTGTTCCGATCGCTAAAACAGGATTATTTTCACCCACAAGAATAGCCGGAATTCGCGGCGCAGTTTTTGTGCACAAGGGCCACTTCTGGCCAACTGCAGCCAAAATTAACTGAAGGTCTGTTCTCGATATTGCTTAAGCTTCCCATCGCTACATTAGTTTAAGAAACCTGACATGATTAGCGCTAATTCTGTTCTTGATGAGATGTTCGAAAATCTTGTTTCCCCAGGGTAAAAGGACCAGGCCATCGATGAGTGCTTGGCTGCAGTTATGACTCGCGGACTGCTGATTTGCATTACCTCTTGATTTGGTGCCACTGTCTGCCACCTTGGCCTGATCTTGGGACCGACAAAATCACCGTGGGGCAATTTCTCGCAAATCAACCGAACAGAGGCGTTCTAATGCGAACCAGATTCCACTGGCTCCAACCTACGACTAATTGAGAATATGGAAAATAATTCAGCTATCCCGGACGAGGTGATCCCTTTCCTTCGCATAATTCTCTATTTCACATTTCATATCTCAGAAGTAAATGAAGAGAAAAAATCCTTGATCCGATACCTACGCCCTGACTATTTAAGTCGGGTTGTTGGCGAGCAAAAGGAAGACTTTGTTCGTTCATTGTCGTGGGTTGTAGATAATCCGAACAAGCCATATAAGGAGCTCCTACCAGACATTAGATTTTCAAACGAAGATTGCGTAAAGCTGCTGAGTATATTTCTTTCTCATATGCGCAGGATGTAGACGAACCAAGAGATAGAGAAACGCATTAGTTTCTTTCCTCTAATGTCGGTAATTGCATATCGAGGAGATGCTTCGGACACTTTAACTGCAATCAACTGAGGCAGAGTGATGAGTGGATGGCAAGAACGAAGCGTCAGAAGTCTGAGCCTAGCCGATTGCGGACTCATCAGAGCCTGTTTGATATGAACTGAGAAATTGTCCTTACAAAGTCTGGCACCAAGGGTAGATCAGGATCCGAGTAGGTTGCAAGATTGGCGGCCCTATCATCAATTGCGACCGGTTTCATCAGATGATTTGCATCAGGAAAAACTGCCAAGCTAGCTGATGGATGATGCTGTTTAAGTCGCTCGGCATCTGCCATCTCTACCTGAAGGTCACGCTCCCCTTGCACAATCAACACTGGCACTTGAATTTTTTCGATGAGCTTTGCAGGATCAACGGCAAAAAGGCTGATCAAAAAATCTTGCACCTCCGGATGAAATAACTTTTGCAGGGAGGGCGGCAGTGCTTGGAGCCGGATATTTTGCCCTGCTTCCAGCATGTCGATCGCCTCGATCGCTGCGTCGACGATAGGCGCGTTGGCGGCGTTCGATGCGATCTGTCGCTTGAATACGTCTCCAAGGGGGTGGCCAGGCGTGGCGATCAAAACTAGTCCGCAGATGAACGGAATGTGTGTAGCCAAGGTGGCGAGCGCGATCAAACCACCCTCGCTGTGTCCTATCAACCAGATACGTTGGCTGCTCGTCCGTTGGTGAATGGCGCTCACCCAATTCCGCGTGTCCTGGACGTAATCGTCTAGCTTTACTCCATTAGGGTTGGCAATCGCCTGGCGGCTACCGAACATTCCCCGCTTATCGGTGCGGACACTGGCGATTCTCTCCTGCGCCAGCCCTTCGGCCAAAAGCCTGTATGGCTGAGCTCTTATCCCTAGGATACTGTTGCCGTCCCGGTTGATGGGGCCGGACCCGGGGATGATGAGTGCTACATCCGTGCTGCCCGGTGGCAGCATGAGGCTACCTTTCAGATCACCATTAGGTCCATTAGCCTCTATTTCGATTGAAATCGTAGCTACTGCATCGGTGGCTAGTGATGAATGTGTCATGAGAAGTAGGGAGTTACCGCTGCCGACTACAGGGGATGTAAGTCTCGCTTTTCGGCCTTTGCGTTGACCTTTTACAATAGCGCATCTGGTCAATAGCTGTCGTCAGTGATCCGTTCAGAAATCATTCGTCGAACGGCAGCTTCTGGCCGATAGCAGACATCTCAGCTCAAAGAAAAATCGGGGTGGCCGGATGTGGAATCCAGTATGCATCTCCGCAAATCATGCGAAGGTGGTTGATGGGCGTGGGGGCGGGATTTGTCCGTTATCTACCCTTCAGAATAAGCTGAAAAACAGGCTTATTACCCAAAAGCAAGTCTGGCGACTAAGGTCCGCTTCTGGCCGATTGCGGACGTGCGGCCCCCCCCCGAATGCAACTTCGAAGCAATCGTTCATGCCCATCGTTTGAAATCTAAACCGAAAACTGTTCGCAGATTCGCTAACCAATGTGTGCCAATCGCTCCCGAGTTATCCCGGTCGATCGTGCGGGCCTTTTGTACGATGGCTGCCACTGGACAGATTTGCAGGCTTGTCACGTCATGCTCTGCAGCGAAAATTGCTGCCAGAGGGACGAGCGACTTGAAATAGGTTGAGTCGTCAGCCAACAGATGAAGCGCCTTCACCGAAAAGCTTGAATCGACATAAGCGGCAGTGGCAACCAACTGGGGGGACGTCCAACTTCCATCATGGATGCATTTCCACAGTGCCTCAAGGGAGCTATCAGTAACGAAACCGGCGGCTATAGCAGCGCAGGCGATGTTGTGGTTGCGCCAGTTCCTCGAAGTCAGCAGGCAGATAACGTCTCGCTCAAGCACCTCGGGCAGGTACTCGGCAAACATCGCCCGAAGCTTGTTGACTTCGCCTTCCACCTCCGTCCCTCGCATCGATAAGAATGCGAGATAGTTCGCGCGACTCGTTCGTACTGGTCGTCCTTCAAATTCTGCATCGGTGAAGAAGACTGTCTGAGATGCGGCCATCTCAGCCTGTCGATCAATCGGAGGAAATTCACGCATGCTGGGTTCGGTTTGATTGGGCAGCTAGGTTCTTCACGGACGCAGTACAAGTGTGTGGCAAAACTCAGCCAGTGACAGCGTCCGCTTCTGGCCGATAGCGGACCTGGTGCGCCGCCCTCCTAGCATCGTCTACAGGAATCCGCTTCTGGCCGATTTCGGACTATTTCGCCTCTTCAGCAACGGCTTCTAAATCATCGATAAGTGGCATCAAGGCGGTTTGATCAGTCTGAGATTCAAAAGCCAATTGCTGCAGGCGCGCGAGCTGCTCGGTGATGCGTCGGCCCACGCCCCAGACATCGCCCAGTTCAATCTTTGCCAGCAATTGGTCGACCTCGGCCGGCGGCAGGCTGGACAGGTCGCACACGCCGGCGAATTGTGGCTGCTTCTCGCGATGCGGTTGGCCAGCTTGGCCAGCGTCTTGGTGGCACCTATGCCGACGCAGTCGGGCACGCCGACCCAGCCCAGCACCTGGTGGCGGATGGCCTGGCCCAGGTCGCTCATGCTCGGCCAGAGGCCGGCTAGCCGGACAGGTCGAGGACAGGCATTGAACCATTGCCCCACAAGGGATTACATGAGAGAGCTATCACACGCTCGACAGCATTCCGGTATTCAGCGAATCGCGCGAAGAGCCAGCCGAAACGGCGTGTTTGTCATGCGATCGAGCAACTCGAATATCAGATTTTTATCACGAAAAAACGTGCCCTAACCACCCCGCAAATTTGGAGAACTGCGGAGCGCTTGTATCTAGCAGATTCGCCTGCGCGCAATACTCCAATCCTCTACCAGGCTTGTCCTGCCAAGCGAGCCAAGTTGCGACTTCCGCTTTGGTGCTATGAATTGGCTTGAATTTCTTGGGCTGCACGGATTGTGTCGCCTGTATTGCAGCCGCCATCAAAGATTGCTCACCTGCAATTACTCCAGATTTAATCCAGTCTTCCAACATGCCTTCGCTCTGATTGTCAGGCATTACCCATAGACCGATATCGTGGAAGTTATCTTTGCTACGGAATATTGAGCCAGCAATCCCCGCCTGGTTTTGATACACGAAGCCATATGGCTCGACGATAGACTTCATACGCTCCAGAGTCTCAAAATAACCTAGACCATGCTCAACCTTATAATCTGCATCTAGGACAACACCTAGTCTTTCTAAACGCCCGTCATAAAATTGGTTAAGCAGTGTTGGCAATAATTGAAAAACGCCTTCTTTGCTATTGAAGCGTCCACCTACGAGCCTGGGAGGAGCTACTTTGATATCAAGGCTTAACGCCCTTGACTTGCAAATCTCACCATAGAAAGCCTCGTCAGATTTCCCCTCGACCAATAGAATACGTTGAGTAGCAGCCATTAACGAACCTCGATATCAGCCTGGGTAATATTTTGCAACTGATCTTCATCAAAGGCGGTCGCAATAATCCTGCCATGGTCTTCCTCGCGAACACTTCGCCCCATTCGGAATAACACTCCTTCTGTTTTCTTCATATCGATGGCAACTCTTGAGAAGCTTTCGATGCAATCTCTGCTGTGAGTCGTAGCAAAAATTTGAATGTTAAATTTTTCGGCAATTGTGAATAACATCTGCCAGACCTTGTCTTGGACACTGTAGTGCAATCCATTTTCGAATTCATCGATGAGAAGTAGTCCGCCCTGAGCCGAATACGCTTTAAGCACCAACTGCAAAATTCGCATAACGCCGTCGCCCATGCTACTCAGAGGGACAGGCTTTGCCGCCGAACTAAGACGAACCTTGGCGTATCTAGTGTTCTTGCGACGTGTCTCGCTAGGTGCATCGACAAAAGCCAAGTTTTCTATATCAGGGGAAATTATTTTTAAGGCCTTTTGTACCGTGGCTTCATATTCACCCAAAACAATTCGATCCCATTCGGCGGCAAGCTCATCAATGGTCACAAAGCGGGTCGGAACCGTACCGCAAGGCATCTCTATCGACGATAGGTCTGCCGATGTGTTTCGGATGCGAAATTCTGATAGGTCAAATCGAAGACGATAAGTATGAGGGCCTTTTGAAATAAACAAGGCTTGAGAAATTATGGCATCGGTAGAGGAAAACGCCTCATCCTTGCTAATTGGTCGACGAACCGTCCTCGTGATTGTTTCGCCATCGATTTCGACTGTTTCCTCTGATTCTCGAAGAAATCCATGTCGAACACGCAAGGCTTGCGGATCATTTTTTGATTGCCCAATGACAATCATGGAGGATTCGTCACTTGGATACTGTCGTCCGGTGAAGAAGGCCGCAAACGGTAATTCTGCGTCCAGCTCTTCTGACTCGGACCCGTTCAGTCGGCTTTTTTCATCATGCTCAGACGCCAATGTTTCAAGCAATCGGCGGTTGGCATTACCTGCAAAGATTCTCAATGCTTCTAAAACCGTAGACTTTCCTGAATTGTTGGTACCAACAATAAGATTGACGCGCCCTAGATTCTGGACCTCGAAATCTTGCAGTGACCGAAAATTCGAAATGTATAGTGAATTAAGCATATTAACCAAGTGCAATTTAAAGAGTTCCCCATTATAGGGGTATCAGGTAGGCATCCGGATTCCACGATGCGACCATGAAATTGCTAGAGGGAAGAGTCAATCAGCATCGATAGCTCACACGCTTATTGACGAGCCAGTAAAGTAAAGTACACCAGACAAAATTGCTGTTTGAGTAAAGCGTGGATAGGAAACAATATAAGGGATATTTTGCCTATGCCTCCATCACCGACTCTCCACCGCGGAAGCTGATCGGGACGGAACCTTACTCTTTACGAGGCCAAGTAGCCTTAAAATAAGCTAACAACATTCATTGGGAGAGGCACTTGCTTTGGCGTAGACGCTTGTAGCAGCCTATCTAGAATCTGTGGGCGAACATTCATCATCCGCCCAATGGCAACCTTCGGCATCGCGCATGTAGTTTCCAAAACCCTCATCCCTTCCAGTAACACCTCTGGCTCCTCAAAGGGAACTTGAGAATCCTCAATTTCACCGCGTGCCTCACCATGTCGATTTAACGTAACAACACCAGATTTGTACTGCTCTTCCGAAAAGACGCCAAGTTGACGTCCTCGATAGAGAATGGCTGCCTTAGAGACCCCCCATCGCAGCTTCACCTCAGACAAGACTGTCCAATTCAAAAATCGGGTGCCACGATGTGCTCTAGCGCACTCTGCCACGAAAGTCGCTCGCGGCATTAAAAAAGCGCTCGCGAATCGATTGGCTTGCTGCTCTGTCAAGCGATCTCCGGTTTGTATGCCTATATGCAAAGACAAATGTCCAATTTCGTGGGCGATACCAAATCTCTCCCGACAAGCCGATTTTCCCGCAGCATTTAATGCGATTACGGGACGCCTCGTTGCAAACGAAATGGCATCAATTTCAGGAGCCATTTCATGAAGTCGCAGCACTACGGCCCCTGCTGCCTCGGCAACTCGAACCATATTTGAAATGGGGCCGAAACCCAAGCCCCAATCGACACGAGCCCGTTCTGCCGCTAGTTCGATTGCCTCATTTTCAATAGGCTCGTATTCGGTAAATTTATAGGTAGGTAGATCCAATTGCGAATCCAAAATCCCGACCAATCTTTTAAGCATTTCGCCTTTCGCTCTTGCAACCTGCCGAAGGCTGACTTTTGTCGTCAGTTGCTTACGGAAATGGCACTGTTCATCAGTGATCGGCATGGGATCAACGAAATGAAAAAACTCGGGGAAAACCCCGAGTTCATTCGCCAAATTTGCTTCTAAGGCTAGGCTCGGACTTTCACCAACACCCGCCTCTAGACGACTTAGAAATTGCTTTGATAACCCGATGCTATCGCCTAGTTCCTGAAGAGAAAGGCCATTAAATAAGCGTGCTAGACGTAAATTAGAACCGATAAATTCAATGCTCATGACCCAAAGGATTGTGCGACATTATTAGACTCCTTCTTCGGAAGGATACTGGGCCTTGGAATATCTGCAGGCAATGGAATATGAGGCGCAGTATCGTGCAGAGTGCGCACCCGATCAGACTCCCAACGGCAACGAACCGTGTTTTGCTCATCAAAACCCAGAAAAACAACCCGCGCATCTTCATTTTCCGATGCGCCACGATCGATCACGAAACAAAAGCGACATGGCTGTCCGACCTCCGTCTCCTCAAAAAAGGAAACTTGATGGACATTAGCAGCTAAGACGGCAAATTTGTGAGGCTTTTCAGGATCGTCATTACTAAAACGACATGGAATACCGCCAATTTTAAAAACTAAATCATGTCCCAAATTAGCCAAAGTCAACCAATCATATTTGCCCGATCTTGCTACGAGTTTGATTCGATTTTTTTGTCGACCAAAAGTAGAGCAACCTCTTGTGTAACCGTCATCTACTTCACTCGTAAGCGTTGATTCGATACCAGACAGTTCTTCAAGTAATAATTTCCCGATTATTGCCAAGCGCTCAACGGTTAATTGCGGATGAAAAGTAGCGGGGGAAGGAATCAACGTAGGCTCCTTTTTTGTGCACATTTTGACAAACGTCAACTACATTTTTGTGCATTTTCTTAAGTTTGTCAACTTTCCCAATTTGCACACAGTGCTTTTCCCCTAATTAACAAGTTTTCTGCAATCTTCGAAAGAGACTGCTCGTCCTTACGCTTCTGCACAACAGTATCCGTACCCTGACCGCCAGGCTGCAGTACTACCGAGCGGTCTCGGGTGGTCTGCTTGCCTCCTTACCGCTTGAACTGAGACTGCGCGGAAAGAGCACCGCGCAATCGCACCGGACGCCGATCTACTACGTGGCTCTGACAATCCGGGAGGGAATTGCCTTGGAAGGGGCTATTCAGCAAGTGGGATCTGCATCAGCGGCGAATGGAAGCCGGCTTTGACCAGATGGCACTGGACTTAGCTGCAAAGGCAGGATTGGCCAATGGGCTCTTTGAGGAGTCTGAAGAGGAGTTTTCTGAGGTGAAGGAGGAGTTTTTCTCAGGTACAGAAACAACGGTGTTTATTTTCGTGAGCACTTGACTCCGGACCATGATCTTCCACCTCGCTCGGGCCTTGGCACTTGCCACTCAAACTGGGTCAAATGCTCTCGCAAATCAACACCTCTGTGTTTTTCCACCGAATTTGCACAGCATTCTTGGTCTGTATCTCTAAGATGTCCGTCGTTTAACCGCAGGTTGACTGTCAGCCAGCAAAAGTCCAGTTTTCCAAAGGACACCGCTTGTTGTATGGCACCAATGAGTTCTCTCCAATTACAAAGGTTCGATAGTTCCTTTGATTGGCCATCGCAGCGACGATCATTTGGTAAGGTTGGTTGCTGAGTCCTGTGAAGCTAATTCGCAGTACAGCCGACGCTTGAGCGCCAAACTTTGATTGTTCTGCCCAGGGCACAGCAGCTACATCCACGCCGCGAAACCTGGCGGTGCGGTGATAGCAGTTCAAAGTTTGCATCGCGAAATCTGCGATGCTGACCTCTAGCTTCGTGCTGTCTATTTGGCCGGGCGTGTTGTACGTATTAGCCGCTCGTGTTGCGACTTCTGGATGTTGAAGTGCTAATGCCAGAATCATTGAAACCGGATCCATGACGCTCTTTCATTTGAGTTAGTATCAGAGCCAATTTCGCGCCTTTCTGACTCCCCTGCGTAGAAATCATATCTCAGAATTTCACAGCCTTCATCACCAATGCCGCAAGTATTTCGGGTGACATTAAACGCTATTGAATGCCTTCAAAGCTGCCATCAAACCAACTCAGATTTTTCCAAGAAGCAACCAAGTCATTGAATTTGGATTGAATTGAAACGCCTCGGATTTTTAGGAGGCTCTGGCTCTTGAGAGAATAGAGCCATGAACAAGAAATCAAGCAAGTTCTCTCCTGAGGTACGAGCCCGTGCGGCGGGCGCCGTGCGTGAGCAACAAGAAGAGCATTACTCCACGTGGTCTGGGGTCCAATCGATCGCACCGATGATCTCGATCTGACTCGCCCTCATACGGGCGTGTCCGAATTTTTGTGTAAACGGGATTTCGTTTAATTCATAGAGATACGTTCACCGAACTGGATAGTAAACCGAGTCAGTGCAGCTTTCCAATCTCGGATGTGCAGCGTCCACTTTTTACTGATGTTGCGCAGGGCCAGGAAGAAGAGTTTAATCAGCGCCTCATCGCTGGGGAACGAGCCCCGGTTCTTAGTCAGCTTGCGCAAACTCATGTTGACTGACTCGATGGCATTGGTCGTATAGATGACCTTTCGAATCTCTGGTGGGAAGTCGAAGAACGGAATCAGACGTGGCCAGTTGCGCCGCCAGGATTGGCCGATAGGCAGATACTCTGCATCCCATTTCTCTTCGAATTCACCGAGTCGGAGTTCGGCCTCTTCGGCGGTTGCCGACTGGTAAATCAATCGTAGGTCAGCCGCCACCTCCGGACGTCGTTTCCATGAGACGTAATTCAAGCTATGCCGGACCATGTGGACGATACACAGCTGCACCGTGGTCTTCGGGAACACAGCTTCGATGGCATCCGGGAAGCCCTTCAAGCCGTCAACGCAAGCGATGAAGATATCTTGCACACCCCGATTACGCAGCTCAGTGACAACCTGTAGCCAGAACTTGGCGCCTTCCGTTTGCGCTAGCCACAGTCCCAACACCTCCTTCTCACCGTCCATGGTGATGCCGATGGCCAGGTAGACGGCTTTTACTCGCACCGTTCCTTCACGCACTTTGACATGGATACAGTCCAGATAAACGATGGGATAAATTGGATTCAATGGCCTGGCTTGCCAGGCTTTGACTTCATCGACAACGGCGTCAGTGACCGATGAAATCAGGCTGGGTGACACCTCGGTTCCATACATCTCTTCCAGGTGCGCCTGAATCTCTCTTACTGTCATGCCACGGGCATACAGCGAAATAATCTTGTCGTCGAAATCGGCCCAGCGCGTCTGATGCTTGGTTACCAGCTTCGGTTCGAAGCTGCCATGACGGTCCCGAGGAACTTCGATTGGCAACTCGCCAAATTCGCCCTTGAGCGTCTTGCGACTCTTGCCGTTTCGGGTATTGCCCGACTCATTGGCTACGCTCCCGTGCTTCTCATGGCCCAGGTGCTCGCTCAGTTCGGCTTCCAGGGCTCGCTCCACCACCAGCTTGGTGAGATGCTTCAACAGGCCTTCTTCACCTATTAAATCTTCGGGATTCTTGTAATTGGCTAGCAATCCAGCCAGTAATTCTTCTGGTACGTCGTGTTTCTTTTTGCTCATTGTGGCTCCGGACAAGGCGACAGTTTCCTGCCAATAGTCCGTTTACACAAAATTATGTACAGGCCCGGCTCACGAACCCCAGCATGCCGTTCGCACGATGTGCCGCGTAATGCGCGTCCATCCCAGCGGCTACTACGCTTGGAAGGCACAACCGGAATCCGAGAGGACCAAGGAGAACCGGCGACTCCTGGGACTCATCAAGCAATCGTGGCTTGAATCTGGCGGGGTCTATGGCTATCGCAAGATTACGGCCGATCTGCGCGACTTGGGTGAGCGTTGTGGCAAGCATCGGGTCTATCGCCTGATGCGCACAGAAGGCCTCAAGTGCCAGACTGGCTATCGCCGTCGTGCGGGGCGCTATGGCAAGCCGGCAGTCATTGCCCCGAATCATCTACAACAGAAGTTCGATGTGCCGGCACCGAACCGGGCATGGGTTACGGACATCACCTATATCCGCCCTCACAAGGGTTGGCTGTATTTGGCCGTGGTGCTCGACCTGTTCTCACGCTAGGTGATTGGCTGGTCGATAGGCTCGCGTATTGACCGCAACTTGGCAATGGATGCTTTGCTGATGGCAGTTTGGCACAGGAATCCGGAGCAGAAGGTCATTGTGCACTCAGACCAGGGCAGTCATGACTGGCAGGCATTCCTGAAGTCGCACAATCTGGTGCCCAGCATGAGCCGGCGCGGCAACTGCCACGACAATGCAGTGGCAAAGAGCTTCTTCCAGCTCTTGAAACGTGAGCACATTAAGCGCCGTATCTATGCTGACCGTAACGTAGCACGGTCAGATGTGCTCGACCACATCGAGATGTTCTACAACCCCAAACGTCGCCATTCCTATAGCGGCAACGTCTCTCCGGTACAGTTCGAACAGCAGTATTTCAACAGACTGGAAAGTGTCTAGTGCAGCCGGTGCGATTCACTGCGGATATCGCTGCAGATTTGTATCTTGAATTGCGAGCTGTGCCACCGATATGGACCTCGTGATGCCATGATGTCGCTCCTCCTAAGAAGATCGACAAGCGTCTCACTTCATCTCCGGGCCTTGGTCCAGCCCGAGGGGTTCACTTCAAAAGCGGATAACGTAAGCGTTGATGTCAAACTTACCGCACGCCCCAATAGAAAGCCTTAGTGCCTGCGGATTTGGTATGCACCCTGGCCATCCAGCTTAGGTGCGCTTACGCGCTGTCTGCGCATGACGTGCCTGCGGCTTGTCTGAAATCGTGGATGGTCCATGGTCGTATTTTGCGCGTTCCATGATCGTGCTGAACAAGAACTTCTTGCTGCGTGCCTCGCGCTCACGCAGAAATTTTGTGGCACCGAAAAACACCAGATTTTCCCGCGCCCTCGAACAAGCCACATTGAGACGCTGTCGATCCAATAGGAAGTTGATATTGCCGTGAGTGCGCACGGTTGAGTAAAGCACGATATCGGCTTCACTTCCTTGAAAACTATCGACCGTATCGACATCCACCTGCATCATCTGTTCGATGGTGGCATGCTTGGCCAGCAAGTCCTTGATCAAGCGTTTCTGCGCTCCATAGGGGGTGATCACAGCCACCGTTTTGCGCAGAAAAGCGTTGCCAAGGTGTTTTTTGCGATGGTTCAGCTTGCGTGCCGCGGACAAAAGAAAATCCACCAAGGTCTGCGCCTCGCCACGGTTGAACAAACTCGGACCGACACCATTCTCTTTCTCCTGCATTCCCGCATCGACGTTAATCCAGCGTAGCGTATGCACCGGATCTAGAAATTCACCTCGGTCATGCTGCTTCCCGTTGAACAGGCCGCGCTCTCCGCCGTGGCTGTAGAACAAGTCTGCCACCAGATCGCCGATGGGCTCGACCATGCGGTACTGTTCGACCAGCCGCCCTCGACAAAGAGGCGGCAGGTTCTCGTAAAGATGCTCAAAGAAACTGGTTTTGAGAAAAGTCTGCTCCAGGAATGGTAAATGTTCCTTAGCGGAAGGCTCTTGCAGCCGACTTGCTATGCTTGGAGGCAGTTGGTAGTGGTCGCCGATTATGATCGCCTTGCGGCTCCGCATCAGAGGTATCAACAACTCAGGTACTGTCGAACGACCGCCCTCATCAATGATACAGATGTCAAACGTCAATCTGTCCATCCCGTGACGGCGCGACGCAAGTCCAACACAGGTTGCGCCGACCAGCCTGTAACCGCCGACCAACAGTTCGCTCAACTCAGCGTCGAACGGCTCGCGGTTTTGCGGACGGTACACAGTGTCTATCCATGCGTGTATCCATTCCGCGCGAGCAGGCATGTCAAGGCGGGAGAGACGCTCGTCCTCGCGCCGGTCCTCGAGATAGTCTTTGAGAATAGCCTCGGTTGTCACATGCTGCAGGTTCGATAGCACTCTGGCCGTCTTATTGGCGATGCGGAGCACATTGCCGACAGCTTTTGGATAGCGCTCCAGGAATCGGTGCAACGCATTGTCCACTGCCGTATTTTGCTGCGAAACCACCAGCACGCGCGTGTCGGGATGGGCCTCAAATATCTGGTGCAGCAACTCGACGATACAGGTCGTCTTGCCGGTTCCCGGCGGCCCCTGGATCAAATATAGATTACTTTCGGCCAACGCCTGTTCCACCACCCGCTTGGCGGTCGTCGCCTTGGCCGGGTCGGCCCAGTTGGAATTTTGCCATTGCAAGCCTTCGGCAATGCGCGCGGTCCAGTAAGGGTCGGGTTCCGGGACGTAACGCTGCGGCATCAGCAACAATTGCTGTAAGGTCCGGTTCAACAACCGTCCGCCCATGAATCCCTGCAACGCTCGCTTCTGCCGCCCCAGATTAGCGAGGTCGCCGCCGTTCGGGAAGCGTAGCCGGACTTGGGCCGGCGCCACCGACTGATAACCTTGCTCTGGCGTCGGCCGCATGATGCCTTTATGCGACAGACGGAACACGCCCCCACCTAGCGTTTCCGGCAAGCCCTCCACCTCGCCAATTTGCAGCCACCGACGTTCTCCGCTGCGGTTCGCGTAGCACTCTTCAAGATACAAGCGGGGTAGCGATTGTGTATCGTCGATCAAATCCTGCAATATGTCGTGCAGGTGGACCGGACACGCACAGTCCCATTCAGATTCTGCCGGCTCCGCCTGCGGCGACAGGGAAAAGCTGCGGTAGCCTTCCTCGTCAATCAGAAATTCCGTGACTTTGTTCCAGCGCTCGAAAAATTTTCCGGAGGCCTTCCTTGCTGCTTCGTCTCCTCTAAACAACGACTGCTGCCGACAGAACTGCAGGAACTTGTGGAACTGCAGTCCATCGCAAAACACACTGTCCTTCAGATCGGCGCTGATCAGCCGTATCGAAAAAGGCAACTGATCCAGCCGCACACTGTCAACGCCAGTGCGGTTCAGGCCTGTCACCCGCAGCTGGTTGTCCTTTTCACAAACCTCGGCAGCAATCTGCCACGCACCGAACTGCAGGGTAACCAATCCCCCACATGCGGCATCCATGTAGGCCCGCAGTTGCCAGACCGCATCGGGCTCCTGTAGCAAGGGATGCAGGTCATGCTCGGCGCCATCCACATGCAGGAACACCGGGGCGGCGCTGCCGCCACCTAGCTCCAGCGACTCCACCTGCTCGGTTACAGTCACTGCGTCGGTGCTCAGCAACAGATCAAAATAATGCGGATACACCTGCAACCGCGCGCCCGCGTTGTAGCGCTTGCCGGGGAAACTGGCCTCCGCGCGCGGCAGGAAAGCGATGATGCCGCCGCTCAGGCTTTGCTGCTTATCGACAGGATAGAAGCTGGGGTAGCAACGCACGATATAGCCGTCGCCGTTCTTGCCGGAGACAGTACGTTCCACAAAAGCGCTGCACGGAAGTTTCTCAAGGATGTGCTCGACATGCAGCGCGCCGCGCAATATGCAGCCCTTGAAGTAACGAGGATTCTTCCCTCCTTTCATCTGCACCGGTATTGCTTCCTGATCCGGATACTGCAGCATCAGTGCGCGCTGCCTGGCGTCGCTGTATTGCTGTTCGCCGACCTGCTCCGTCTGGAGCTTCAAGCTCTGTCCGTAGCTGTTGAGCATGCCGGTCAGCTCGGCCACGGATGCCAGTGCGACTTTGCCGTTGTAGTACCAGTTTTCCGGCAAGCGCGACTGCGGATCGGGAAACGACAAGATGCTGTCGTAGCGGTCGCGGGCCAGCATCCGGTCCATCTGTTCGCCATACCAGTCGCAATAACGTTGGTAGGCTTCGAGTCGGTTGCGCGTATCTTCAAGGCGCGCCTGCAGCAGGCGCAGCGAGTTGCGGCGGAAAGGACTTATCGAGCTGTCGGCCAAATCTGCCTGCAGCGCGGCGGCCAGCGCGCGAAATTCCTGCGCTGGTTCCTCCAGTCTGCGCCGGTAGCCGTCGCAGTATGCGCGCTGGTTCGTCGCCAGCGTCAACGCAGCTTGCCTGCGGCGCACCGCTAGCGCCTTTGCGCTCTCGCCCGGCTCGGAATATAACTGGCTGCGCAAATCGGCATTGCGACGGCGCAAGCCATCATGCAGGCTGCGTTCTTCTTTGGTTTCCTCGTCAAGCAGCCATGCCAGCGCGGTAGCCCCCAGCACGACCGCACCGGCAATAAAAAACGGCACCATAGATCAGGGCTTCTTGTCGCTAGTAATCGTTGCGCGGTACTCTTCGGCCAGTATTTCCTTGTT
This sequence comes from Herbaspirillum sp. Her4, assembly GCF_057961335.1. Lineage (NCBI taxonomy): Bacteria > Pseudomonadati > Pseudomonadota > Betaproteobacteria > Burkholderiales > Oxalobacteraceae > Herbaspirillum > Herbaspirillum sp. Her4. The sequence continues at coordinate 4,444,624 of NZ_CM176330.1, forward strand.
GCCCGGTTCGTCCAAAAGCTTGTCGAGCAGGCGCTCGCTAGCGCGATTGCGTACACGGGCGTCTTCCCGCTGCCCCTGCAGCTTCGCCATCTCCTGTTCGTGCCTCATGACGTTTTCGTGATGCGAGCGATGGATGTCAGTGATCTGGATGCTGGCATTCACAACTGTCTGTTTAGTGACCTCCTGCGCTTCCGCGACTCTGGCAGCCGCTTCGGCCAATACCTGCTTGGTGTGCTCCTTTTCTTTGAACAACCCCACAATGCTGTCGCCAGTTGTCAAGGCGACCTTGCCGACGTCGAGTATCTTGCTTAGCGTCTGAGCCGGGATCTTTCCATCTCCGTCCTTGGTTCGCGGAGTATTTTTGGGCGTAGGTTTTTTCATGAACAATTCCTCACTCCTTGATCAGGTCCAGCGCGGTCTGCAACTGCGCGTCAACCAGTTGATAATAGGCGGCTTCAAGCTGCAACAATGGCAAGCAATTAGGCGCGGCGTTGAGCCGTTGCTTGGCGATGGCCTGCCCCAATAACTTGATCTGGAGGGAGAAGCTGCTGAAGCGTTCTTGGCTCAGTTCAATTTCAAGCGTCTGCTGCTGCAAGCGAAGGCGTAGTGAGTGCAATGCCTGGGTGAACTGCACTTCGGCCACAGTCGCCTTCATCTTCAGTTGTTTGTGCAACTCCCCCAGCAAAGCACCTAGCTTGTCGGCTTCCGCATTCAGTTGTGCGGTAACCTCTTTGGCTTGGCAATAACGTGCGTAGGCACCCACAGCGTCCAACGTGGCCAAGGCAGCATCAACAAAAATCATCGGACTAGCGGCTGACGCCCCTGAACGTGCCATCATGAACAGTGACTTCGACGCGCCCGCGACGCGGTGACTGCGCTCGCGTTGCGTGTCGTCCAGTCCGTAAATGTCGGCAAAGATATCGACGGCGATCATGCAGGTTCCGTTTCATTATGGCGATAGTTGGACGAGAACAGACGAATGTCGTGATACTTCTGCATCTGCCGGCTAAGTTCGAGGTGGTCCATATGACACAAGGTATGGTGCAAGCTAACGCTAAGCACCGCCGACAGCCCAGGTGGCACAACCACTCCCTGCAACTGCTCGGGCAAGGGGCCGTTCACGCAGGCAGAAACGGGCATGGCCACACTATCCATGGCATTTTCTGGGGCAGCAGGCACAAATCTCTGCAGCGTCTCGTGACTCAGCCTCTCCAGATATAGTGTAGTCGCTGGCGGCACCGGCACCTCCCACGGAAAGCCCTCGGCACGAGTATAGCGGTGAGTTAATCCCAGCACTGGTAGCAACAGCGGCGGCAGCGATACACGCTCATCGGCGTTGCCGCCGTGCGGTCGCAGACGGAACTCGTCCGGTGCATACGCGACTGGCAGATATCGCCTTGAGCCATCATCCCCTTGGCCTTGCAGGGTATATTCCCAATGCTCCATCTCTTCGCCAATCAGCGCGGCAGCCTCGGGCCAGTGATATTCGAGGACGGCACCGAGTACGTCCCGCTCCATCAGCCTGCGCAGCCGACCCGCTTCATCGAAATGCCGATAACTGTACTTTCTTTCAGGCAACGTCAGAATGGAGGCATCGTCGAAGTCGGCTTTGTCGGGCATGTGCAGCAACAACTCGGGTTCGGATGTGAGCAGCAGATGGATATCCTTACGGCGTAGCGTGAACGAATCGAGCCACACCTCCGGATCGAAACCGCACAGCATGTTCTCCACCTCAACCATACGCGCTCCGCGTTCTGCCAACGTGGGTGCCTCGCCTTCTCCGGTGATGGCCACAAAGCCATGCTGTTCAAGGAAACGCAACTGTTGCAGCAATATTTGCGGCGACAAACCAGTCACCTCCGCAAGCTGCTCAGATGACAGTTGCTTATCTAGCGCGCGCATAAGGAAGCGAGATACGCCACCCAGACTATCTAATAGACGATGCGACACCTTCAGTCTGTAACGCCGAAAAGGCAGCAGCAACTTTATCGTTTTTTTGATATGAATCACGAGAATTCATGTTGTGAATTTAGTAAAAAAATTCTAATAAATCAGTTGATTACTTGCAACATATAATTCCTGATTACCAGAGAAGTGTAACGATTTATTTAGCCCCTAGATCTTCTCAAAATCTACGGACGATACGCAGCCGACAGAGCCTGCCAGAGGCGGCCAAAAAAGCGCAATTGCGTAGATGACTAAAGTGAAGCGGGGTTGAGTACCCACTTAACCCTGTCGAAATCTCTCATTGAATACCCTGTAATTCAAGTCGACCGTCAACCCTATACGTCCTCTACTGGAGGCAAGAAAAGTTCAGTAACTTCATGAGGCTCGTCGTTTTTAGCTAGAAACTTACATGTGCCAAAAACTTTCCCTTGCGCCACTTGCGCATCGCCTTGGTGCTGTCGGCCATCCGGGCGCCCGCCAGCTACTTGCCGGTCATCTCGCCGAATGTCGTGGCGGCGGTTAGACTTTCCGCCTGGCTGAGCGCGGAGGCAGTCAAATCACGGAAGAAAAGAAGAACCCTGAAACAGATGTTCCTAGACTTGAAAAACTGGGATATGAATCGCGCGAAGAGCCAGCCGAAACGACCTGTTTGTCATGCGATCAGATGACAAGGTTGCGATGCAAATCGGTGGAAGTTTTGATGCGAATATTCACTATATCGCGATCAAATCTGGAAAAGGCAGATGGCGCATTACACGTCACCTGCCTTTTCACTACTATTTACGTTTTTTACGCGGACGTCCAAGACCTGACGGCTCTTCCAAATTGCCAGTTTGAAAATTGCGACCACCAGGCTCTTTCGCTCTCACAAGCTGATCTTTTTTTGCTAAGTACGCGATAGCATTGTGCAAATATTCGCCCTTTTCTTTGTCGTGATATTCCACCATACCAATGCCACGGTTCTTGTACCGCGAAGGGGATTGATTGCAATTGTGAAAGAAACCACGCCCTTCTGTCACCTTTTCCCAATGCTCACCAATACGCTTGGCAATCAGGTAATCGTTGTCGACCTTCGAACCGTCGTAGAAAAATACCCAGTGGAAATGGTAGCCGCCCCAAGACGACCATTCGGTCTTCCGGATTTGTCCGACCTTCGCCTTGAAGGTCGCGTTACCCTTCATTTTTTGGATGAATTTTTTTTGATCTGCAACCGCTCTCTGAATACTTACTCGGGCGAACTGATCTGCTTCTGCATCTTGAGCGGCATCTTCGCGCCCCATCCAGTCCCCACGCTCAATCGACGCAGCGCGGTCTAACCTGACAACGGCCGCTTCCCTAGCCTTTTGATCCTCCAGACTAGTTTCCCGGAAGTAAAGATCTACCCGAATCACCAAAAGCTTGGCAAACTTCCTCAGCAGCGAATTGGTATAGCGGCGAGCCCTTTGAGCCTGCTTTACCGGGTTTCTATGCCAGTCCCTCAGTCTCTTCTTAGTATCGTTCTCCTTTGCCTTGATGCGCAAAAACTCGATGAATTCATTAAAAACATCCCCCTCCTTCTTGTCGTCATACACAGAGTGAGACGGACTGTTGAAAAGACACTCGCTGATACGATGCTCATTGAAATGATCCACCAGCAACTGGATCTCAGGACTGTATTCCAGCCCCAATGAGTAGAGATATGGAACGCGATAGAACTGAGGGAAGTAATGTGCCAGAGGCAACTTCCTTTCCATGTAGCGTCGCCCTCGAATCTGCTGGAAGACGAATGCAACCTCCTTCGTGTCCAGAACCAACTGCATGAATTTGGCGAGGTCCGGAATCGCAATCAAGCTATCGCTTAACACACTATGGGGGCCAGACTCGGCCACCACACCATTGATCTCAAAATTGAGGGACTCCCGTTCATCGAACACGTAGTAGGGATCCACTGCAAACAAGTCAGTCATCTATGCTCCTTCATCAGGAGCATCAGCTCGTATTTATGAGAAGCTCTTGCTCTATCGGTACGAGCTCATACTCCTTATATATTTATCTATTTAATCTTATTAAAATCCATAATTCGATAGTTTTTTTAATGAGCCATTTCCCTGGAAATGGGCTGCTCAAACCTCCCGAAAACCGGGGTTTTTCGAATTCGGTACGCACTATCAAGTTACGCCGCGTTTAGTGAACACTTTCCCAACAGCATCAACCACCGCCTTTCAAAAAGTTGCTCACGCAAACCAAGGTCTCCCGACCAAAAAACGGCTATGCCATAAAATCGATCGCAAAGGCTTACCGTACAAAGATTTGTACCCAAACTCTCCACTATGGCAATTTGAGGTCACGGGGTGCCCGGCGGCATGCCGGGACGCCCTGGTTCGCAGGAGCGGGAATTGTTAGTCGAAGCGCAGCCTAGGATTTCGGAGATTCATTTCAACCCAAGTGGCCTTGCGGCGGATAGTCACAGTAAGCACGTCATTAACTGCCAAATGAGCCAACGCCTTTCCAAAGCGTCCCGCAGTCAGCCCCAGATTAATGGCATACGTACGCAACTGAGCGTGAGGGAATCTCCAGCAGCTCGTATCTCGATAACCAAGAATAAGCGCACGTTCCAAAATCTGTGCATCGATTTCAACTTGTGTCGGCTTGGGGCGTGGGTTGGCAATTTGTGTGAATGACCAGATCGAATAGTCATCAACAGCCTCCGCACGTTCGATCATCTCGCAAGAGATATCTGCGCCCGGCCCCTTCTCAAATGCAACATATGCGCCGGCGAGCCGTAGAGTCCGTTCTGGATGACGCCGGATATATCCAAGAACCGTTGAGGTATTGCTCTGTTGATACTTATAGCTCAGGCCCGCAAGATGTTTTGCGGCCTTATCCGTGAGCACCATTTCAGGCCGTTTGCCAGAACGCAACGCATCTACCGTATGGTCAATACTGGCCTCAACTCTTCGATTGAAGCGCTCTTCCACCGATGGCGGAATCCATATGTCGTGCATAGGTGTGCCAGGTGTTGGACCGTCCGAGAAGGCCCAGAGAAAGCGATTTCCCAAGCCGACGCCCCCAATCCATTGATGGCGGTGTAATTCAAAGATCTCAGGTTGCTCACTGGCAAGCAGAACGACCTCAGGAGACGGAATTTCCAAGCGCCCTGTCGACGTCCGCGCATAACGGATTGTTTCTCCGCTGATCAATTTCGCCAGTGAGCCTGGATGTCGTAACAAATCTTGCAACTGATCACCCTCATCGCATACCAGCATCGAAACGGGCAAGTCGCTGAGTGCCTCAAAAAATGACTTCCGATCAACATCGGACATAAAAAACGTACTGAGCTCCTCTGCGTATTTTTCGGCAATGTAACGTTGCGCGAAGCCCAAAAAATGCTTCTGCAGCAAAGACTTACCTGAACTAGAAGGAGCCAACAGCTTCCCACTGAGGCTAAGCCCTATAGGTTGACCATTGGGCCACCGAGTAGTGGCAACAGCATGGGACAAACCCGGGACAGCAACATTTGCAATGAGAGCTGTCATATCTGGTGAAGCGCCACCTCGAGCCAAAGCAAGAGCGACATCACCTGCCGCAGGGGGAATGGCGTCAAGAGGGACGTCAGGAGGGAGATCATTAAGCATGACACTCTCCTTAGATAGAACGGGTACGAGGACGGGCCGCGAGCCATGCCTCAATTTCGCTCACCAGATAGCCCCTCGAGCGCTCTGAAAGCTTGACGGGTAAGGGCCAGGACGGATCGTATTGTTTGGATTTCGGGTCTTGACGGGCGTAGCGGGTAGACCTGCTGATGCCCAACATTGCATCCACTTGGGCGCCGCGATAGGTAAGAGGTTTGTTTGCGTTCACTAAATTCTCCTAGATGTATACCCCAACCTAAGTAGTTCCGGTTGGACACAAATAGGATGACCTAAGCAAATTTACATGCAGAGTGGAGAATTTATAAGGTTTCAAAATGGAAACTTTTATAACTATCCTCTTAGCTGCGTTTGAGTCAAAAAATAGGGCAAAAACGCGTCGACAAGATATCCCATGTTTTCGAATCCCTGTTCAACGAAGTTGATGTTCCGCGTGGAATAGAGCCGCCATACTTTGTCGACCAAGATTGCCTTGAATTCCAATTCAGCTTCGACCAATGCAGAACTGCCCGTAAGGGCGCGAGAAAACCATTCAAACCTGTTTTCCCAAATGAGCCGGTGTTCCTCAGAGATATCGTCCTTACCGTATTTGACCTCAAGCCAGGTCTTCTTGTTGGCCGGGCCGATGAACGGGCTCTTCGCTCCCTCACGTCCTAACCACCAGGGCTGTAGCTCACCTCCCCGTTTGGCGGTGAAATAGATTGCCGCAACTGCGGCGATGCAATACCGAAAGGAGGTAGCTGTTCTACTCAAGTCAATCGCAAGCCCTTTCGAGCGAGATATATAGAAATTGATCAGAAGGTGCTGGGCCTTGATAATATTTTTGGCATAGCTCTTCCTATCTACGTCAAAGCCAAGAGTCTTGCTGACAATAATTAAAACATCGTCGCGAATACTACTCAGCAAATCCGCCGTGTCTATCAAGAGGAAAACGGGTGCATTCGAGTCCGCATCTTCTTCTGCCCAAACGCGCTTCAACAGTGCATCAACTTCGCGTGGTACTGCCTTGATGCCCTCCGGAGGAATTGCCTGCTTAATCAACCGCCGATAACCTACGGCAAAATGCGCATGTTCGAGCGTGTGCATATGGAAGAACAGTTCCTCATCCAAACGAAGCCTATAGGTCGCGTCCGGCTCTTCATAGTCAAAGATCTCCAATTCGGTGATGAGAGAGCCAAGTTGCTGGTACATCACTAGTTGCTGAGAGGCCGGCATCCCACTTGCCAGAGCAAAATCGGAGACCGCCTGAGCCAGAACAGTGATGCGGTCGAAGACCTCAGAGGTTAGATTCTCCAGCCCAAGAAAAAAATCATCGCTGAGCTCTGCACTAAGTCTTGCTTTTAGATCTCCGATCATCCAACTCTGCTCTTGATTCCCTACAAAGGGAGAATGAGTACGAAATGAAAGCGAAAAGTTACCTTCCGGCACTGGTGGTTCGAGGAGTTGCATTAACCTCGAGTATCGTTGCGTTGAGAATTGCGATAGCAATTTTATGACTTTGAGAACAATGCTCTTATCGGTCTCAAAATGTTGCTCAATGGTTCTTCCGGTGAATTCCTCAATGCGTTCAACAATGGTGTCGAATTTTTCTTGAGGCCTCATTTCCAACTTCTTGCCGCGCTCAGAAGATGTTCCGACACCCTCTATGTCTCTCAATAATGCGGCGTACGACTGATTTTCAGCGGCGACGTCACGAAAATTTCCCAGGTCAAACTCGCTAGGAAATATTTCTTTGCGCCGTTCAAAACTCATTCCTTCGCGGATCAGCACCGACATCCGACTTCTATAGAACGGCCATGGGGAAAAAAAGGATACTCTTTCATTTCTGCTCTTCGAGAATTCCTTCTTTAGCAAATAGTCTGTGGACCAAATATCAATATTCTCTTGTGCCTTCAGTCGATCACTTTCCAGCATGAACTCAATCTGTATTTTTTCCATTCTTCGTCTACTTATTGATTGGCACGGAATGCTCATGTCCCTTCATTGGGACGAAATCGCCACCTTTCATCATGCAAGCAAACAGGACTATGAAGCAATTCTCGACTAGCTGCAGGAGCCTTTGAGTCGAACCTGTCAATGCCGGTTGAGTCGCATCGACATTGCCTCCAGTGGGTCATATTTCAATGCATGCGTGGACCCGAGACCTTTTGCAAGTTCTTTTTGTAACGCTGAAACAGTTTGCGTGCATATATCTGGCTTGCTCGAGGGCGGCTTCAGCACGGACGATATGCACGATCGTAGCCGATGCGTCCGAGCGGGGCCCTGTCCTTAGGAGCGGCGAATGCGCCGAGCGCTTCACGCCAGCCTCGACGTTCAAGATCGTCATCAGCTTGATGGGCTTGACGCCGCCATCCTGCAGGACGAATACACGCCGTCCTGGCCCTATCAGCCAGGATATCCCGATTGGGGTGGCGATGTGTGGCGCCAGTCTACCGTCGCCAGCCGGTGGATAAGCCTGCCGTCGCTCGGTACGCTTTTTGTGCCGAAGCTTGCTACGTTCAAGCGGCTCTACCCAGACATTGAACTGGACTTCGAATATTCGGATCGCTTGGCAGACGTCATTGACGAGGGCTTCGACGCGGTGATTCGCACCGGTGAGCCTAGTGATTCCCGATTGCTGTCGCGGCGTCTTGGCTCCTGCCGCAGAGTGATCGTCGGCACACCAAGCTATTTCAGTTAGGCCGGCGTTCCGCACAAGCCTGCCGATCTAACCAGTCACGCGTGTTTGCTGTATCGCTTCCCAAGTACGGGAAAATTGGACACGTGGCCTGTCACACCCACCACTGATATACCGGCGATTGAATTGCCGATCAGCATGGGGACCAACACGCTCGATCCTCAGCTATGTTTTGCCGAGCAAGGGCTGGGCATCGCTTGCCTTCCAGAGATTGCAGTGCGCCAGCAATTGTAAGGCGGCAAGCTAATTACCGTGCTCGACGAGTACAACCACGAAAGCATCGTCTTCCATGTGCTGTGGCCTTCAGGCCGTCACTTCTCTCCGAAAATCAAAGCATTTGTGGACTTCATCGCTGAGAACTTGTTTCCTTTCTGACTGGGCTTGCCAATCGGTGCTGGGAACAATGTCCTGGATGATCTGAAGACAAGCTGCCGTTTTTCCAAGAAATCGACGGTCCTACTGCACAGGTTCGACTGACAGCGCACCGCCCGCGTTGCCAGCACCGACGCATTGGCTACTCGGCCGAATGTACGTCGTCATAGCGCTCCCGCGCTGCGTCCAGCTCTGGAAAATGGTGTTCTGCCCACCGATCAAGTGCAGCCAGAGTGTCGACTAAAGAGCAGGCAACAGCGGTCAGCCGATACTCGACATGGGCTGGTTTCGCCACCACCTCTAATCGCTCGATCAGGCCATTTCGTTCTAATTGCCTGAGTGTCTGGGTCAACACCTTCTGTGAGATGCCTTCGATACGCCGAAGCAACTCCCCCGTTTCGCATGGGCCGGGCAGCTAGAGCCGGTAGGATCAGCATCACCCATTTCCCCGAGATCAATGCAAGCGCATCGCGCGCAGAGCAGTTGCTCGCATAGACATCGCCCGGACAAGCCATCGTGGTTGCCTCAAAGTGCGTAATTGTCAGAAGGAACGTTCGAGTACAGCATTGCGGCATATTCATAAGGAGCCCCGCCATGCATGTACTGATCGTTCTAGCACATCCAGAGAAACAATCCTTGAATGCCCATCTTGCCGAGAAAACGCGCCAAACGTGGCTTGATCTAGGCCATGAGGCCACCTTGATCAATCTGTATGGTGAAGATTTCGACCCCCGCGAGGCCGATTGGCACTACTCTACCAGAAAGGATGTTGACAAGTTCGACGCTATGCAGGAGCAGCGCCATCACTGGGACATGAAGAGGTTACCCAGCACAGTCGAGCGTCATATCAGTCTGCTTTCGCGAGCCGATGCCGTGGTCATCCATTTCCCTTTTTGGTGGTTCGGTGCGCCTGCAATTCTCAAGGGTTGGTTGGATCGTGTGTTCGTCTACGGCGGCTTGTACAAAAGTGATATGCGGCATGAAGACGGCTCGATGCGAGGGAAAAAAGCACTGCTCGTTTCCACCGCTGGTGCGTCGATGCAAGCCTGCGCGGCGAATGGACGTGACGGCGACATGCGTTTGATGCTCTGGCCATTGATGTACTCGTTGCATTACGTCGGCTTTGATGTCCTTGAGCCGCATTTAATCTATGGCGTTCGGGGAGGGCTGGTTGCAGACGAAGAAAACCGCCAACGGGATCAATTGACACAACAGTCCCTTGAATATCAGGCAAAGCTGGCCCGCTGGACAGATTGGCCTTCGGTTCCATTCAATCGAAATGAGGATTTCACTGACGGCCAGGCTTTGAAGCCGAATGCACCGGTCTACAGTCCGTTCATTCGTCATGCCGAGGTGGCTGATACTGCTGTGCAGGCCGAGATCAGCCAACTGTAGGCCCGCGTTGCCGTGGCAAGCATCGCCAGCCAATCTCCCATGACACCACGCCGCCGCGTGCGTATTTCAGTGATGGTGAACACCTAGTTCGGCGACGTGGGCGCTTCTAGTTCAGTCGACCTGGACAGCAGAAGACCCAAAAAACTACTTCGTACCGATGGCCTATCGCTCATGATGCCCGCAATCGGCCGAGGCTGTGTGAAAACACAAATTCGCGAAAAATCATAGATAGGGAAACCCTTCCCATCATCGAGAAAATTGAATAGCGATCGATCTGAGAAGTCGTTTTTTTCGTCAATTCAAAAATTCTACGTTTTTACACAGCCTCCGCCAAAAAGAGACGTTATCCATATGAACATTGAATAACCGGCTCTCAGACATGTGGTCTTCCTCCAAATAACGTTGGTGGGTCAAATCGCATCTGCCAACTATGCCATCCCATTTGCATTCGAAAGACATGAAACCGCGCGGAAAGCTTTGCCCTGTAAGCTCTTGTGAGGTGCATATGGGTCAATTGCATGCCAATTGACCCATGTTGAATTGCACTGAAAACTGACCCACTTATCCAGGAAATTTGCACCCTAAGTTGACCCATGTTTAGACCACAATCCTGCTCATGACTGCGAGCGGGAGAACGGAGTGATAGACGTGGCCCTACGTGGAATTATTCGACGCTGGTACATCAGAGACCGCATCTCAATTCGGGAAATCGCCCGCAGGCTCGACATTTCCCGCAACACGGTTCGACGATACATTCGATCGGAAGCAGTTGAACCGTCCTATCCCACAAGGCAATCATCAAGTTCGCTCGATGAATTCGTACCTCGGCTATCCACATGGCTAACCGCTGAAGCAGCCAAATCTCGAAAGCAAAGACGAACCCTGAAACAGATGTTCCTGGAGCTGAAAGAACTGGGATACGAGGGGTCGTACGATCGTGTGGCTGCCTTTGGAAGGCAGTGGAAGGTGGGTCAATTGGAGAGGGTCAATTCTGCGAGCAAATCAACATACATTCCGCTTTCGTTCGCCCCTGGAGAGGCTTTCCAGTTCGACTGGAGCGAGGACTGGGCTGTCATTGCCGGCGAACGTACAAAGCTGCAAATTGCGCAATTCAAACTTAGTCATAGCCGAGCCTTCTTCCTCCGGGCCTATCTGCTACAGACTCACGAAATGCTCTTCGATGCACATGCACATGCATTTGATGTACTGGGCGGGGTGCCCCGTCGTGGCATTTACGACAACATGAAAACAGCCGTTGATAAAGTGCGGACAGGTAAGCAACGAGATGTGAACGCACGGTTCCTAGCCATGACCAATCACTATTTGTTTGACGTCGAGTTCTGCAACCCTGCGTCCGGCTGGGAAAAGGGGCAGATTGAAAAAAATGTCAGGGATAGCAGAAGCCGGATTTGGCAAAAGGTACCATCGTTCCCCACGTTGGATTCCCTTAATCAATGGTTGGCTGAGGAGTGCAAGCGACTATGGAGGGGAATCAAACACCCGGAATTAGACGAAAGCGTGTGGTCTGTATGGGAAGCCGAGCGACCGCATCTTTTGGCCATGGGGAAAAGGTTTGACGGCTTCGTCGAACAGTCAAAGCGTGTCTCGCCGACGTGTCTGGTTACACTCGATCGCAACCGCTACAGCGTTCCTTCGTCATTCGCGAATCGGCCAGTAAGTCTGCGTATTTATGCAGACCGGTTGCTATTCATAGCCGAGGGGAAAACGATTGCGGAGCACGTTAGAGTTATCAATCGTGATCATGGCCCCGGGCAGACGATTTATGACTGGAGGCACTATCTCGCTGTCTTACAGCGAAAGCCCGGCGCTCTGCGTAATGGTGCGCCATTTTCCGAACTTCCGCCGGCGTTCAAAGAAATGCAAACAATCTTGCTTAAAAGGCCGGGAGGAGATCGAGAAATGGTGGAGATCCTGGCCTTGGTTATGTTCCACGATGAGAAAGCTGTTTTATCCGCTGTTGAAACGGCGTTGGCAAGCGGGGCGCCCTCGAAGCAAATCGTGCTTAACGTTCTTAGTCGCCTCTTGGATGGAGCTCCAGCCCCGAAGATTACTGCGCCACAAGCACTACAACTAAGTATAGAGCCTGCAGCCGACGTTGGAAGATACGATACCTTGAGAACGAAGGAGGATGATCATGTCGACGCAGCCTGAGGCAATTTTGGAGATGTTTCGCATTCTCAAACTACGAGGAATGGCACATGCCATTGCAGATTTGGCGTCGCAAGAATCTCCCGCATTCCACGCTGCACTTCCTTTTCTTGCGGATTTGGTCAAGGCAGAAATTTCTGAACGAGAAGTTCGATCGCTGGCTTACCAAATGAAGATAGCTAAGTTTCCAGCTTACCGAGACCTGAACGGTTTCGATTTTAGTGTCAGCGAAGTTAATGAAGCATTAATCCGAAAACTCCATACCTGCAATTTTTTGGAGTCACGGCAAAACATCGTTTTCGTTGGTGGCCCAGGGTAATCCTCCCTTAAAACCAACGCCGCCAGAAGTAGAATATTCTCACAGAGGAGTTCTACAAATGAAGAGATCGAAGTTCACAGACAGCCAGATTATCGAGGCGATCAAGCGTGTTGAAGCAGGCCTTGGTGTTCCGGACATCTGCCGCGAACTAGGCATCAGTACAGCGACGTTCTATAAATGGCGCTCGAAGTACGGCGGCATGGATGTATCGATGATGGCGCGCATGAAGGAGCTCGAAGCGGAGAACGCCCGGCTGCGCAAAATGTACATCGAGGAAAAGCTCAAGGCCGAGATTGTGGCAGAGGCGCTCGAAAAAAACTGGTAAGGCCATCTCGTCGCAGCGAGATGGCCAAGCGCGTTGTTGAAGAACGTGGTGTGCCGATCAAGCTTGCCTGTCAGGCGTTTAAGGTAAGCGAAACCTGTTATCGCTATATCAGCAAGCGTAAGCCAGAGAATGAAGAGATCGCAAACTGGTTGCTCCGACTGACCGATAACCACCGCAGTTGGGGCTTTGGTCTGTGTTTCCTGTATCTGCACAACGTCCGTGGCTTTGGCTGGAATCATAAGCGCGTCTACCGTATCTATCGCGAACAGGAGTTGAACCTGCGTATCAAACCGCGCAAGCGGTTGGTCCGCGAAGTACCTAGGCCGCTTGCTGTACCTAGTGGCTGCAACCAGACCTGGTCGATGGACTTCATGCACGACCAGCTTGCAGATGGGCGAAGCATCCGCTTGTTCAATGTGATCGACGACTTTAATCGAGAGGCACTGGGCATCGAAGTGGATCTCTCGCTACCATCGGAGCGAGTGATTCGTAGCCTGAAGCAAATCATCGAATGGCGCGGTAAACCCAGCGCCATTCGATGCGACAACGGCCCGGAGTACCTGAGTACCACAATTACACAGTGGGCACAGCAAACGGGCATTGAGCTGCAGTACATCCAGCCGGGCCAGCCGCAGCAGAACGCTTATGTGGAACGGTTCAACAGGACTGTGCGCTATGAATGGCTATCTCAGTATCAGTGGGATGATTTGGAGCACGTTCAGCAATTTGCGAGCAACTGGATGTGGACCTACAACCATGAACGCCCTAACATGGCCTTGGGCGGATTTACCCCGAAACAGCGGCTGGCCATGGCTGCTTGACGTTTCTACTTCTGGCAAACGTTAGAAATGGGGGGATTACCCCAGGAACCGGAAAGACTCATCTTGCAAGTGCTCTCGGGATTCAGGCAATAGAGCATCATGATGCGAGAGTTCGATACTTCTCCACGATTGAGCTCGTCAATCTTCTTGAGCAGGAGAAACAGCAAGGCCGCCCTGGTCATCTCGCGAACCGCCTTCTTTATACCGATTTGGTGATATTAGATGAACTGGGCTATCTTCCCTTTAGTCAAGCTGGTGGTGCTTTACTATTCCACCTCATTAGTAAGCTCTATGAGCGAACCAGCCTAGTTATCACTACTAATTTGGGTTTTGGAGAGTGGGGATCGGTATTCGCCGACCCTAAGATGACGACCGCACTTCTAGATAGACTTACTCATCACTGCCACATAGTCGAAACTGGCAATGACAGCTATCGTTTTAAAAATAGTTCGACGCGTGACATCAAAAAAGGAAAATCAAATAACCGGCCAACTGCACAATAATAGAAATTCATGAGGGTCAAGATTCGATGCAAATTCCGGGTCAGTATTCGATGCAACATCACACTTCTTCGGAATGGGAGAGATGACGCCCGCAGCTGCGCAAGTGCTGCTGGACGTGGTCGACAGGCGTTCACGTACGGGATCAGTACTCATCACCGGCTAGTATCCAGTGGAAAATTGGCGTGGTTTCTTCCCGGACCCGACAATAGCGGACGCGGTCTTGGACCGTGTTGTCCATCAGGCTTACAAGATCCAGCTGAAAGGGGAGTCAATGAGAAAACTGCGCGGCAAGTAGTCACTTGCTGAAGTCTAAATAAGTCCACGTTGCCAAAGAACTGTCCATGTGGCCGTTTCAATGCTTGTGTTGCCGGCTGCTTGTCCAGACTTCCGTCACAATGTCCACCTGGTTCCGATCTGAGTGTCCAGTTCAGACTGAACCAGGTGTCCAGTAGTGACCGAAATATGCACCGCGCACCTTCAGAATTTCGGTGGCATCAGGCGCCTAGCCAAAGGCCGGGCCACAACGCCAAGTTCTCGGCTTGCCGCGATGTCCGGCGCACCGGCCAGGCCCAGGGCGAAGCCCGCCGATACCACCACCATCATCAAATCGAAAGAGGCCACACGCTCGGCGATCAGGGGTTCGCGCTCGGAGCGACGCAACAGGCGCTCGATCTGCCGCGCGTGCCCTCGCACGCCTGTAGATCACCCACCACCGGCGGGAATTGCAGCAGGTCTTCCAACGGAATCCGCTTGTGCTTGAGCAGGTGATAGCGTGCCGGCACGGCCACCAGCAGCGAGACATTCCACGCCGCTTCGCGGCCATGCTTTCACCTACCTCAGGGGCACGGTGCGGCCGTTGTTGTAGTGCGGTTCATCCAGTTTGAAGCGATCGGTCTCGACGAAGACGTGTCCGGCGCCACAGGTGGAGCTTTATTACTCGTAAGAGATGAGGAAGGATCTATTCAAATGCACGTCATCATCACAGAGCGGACGGCGCATATTCAGCGATTCGGCACTAATTTCAGGTAGTTCGCCCAATCGTTCATCATCACTCGTCGCTTACCTAATGCATCTCCGCGCCGATAAGCTGCCTCGACCTTGCTTTCCAACGTGTGGGCGAGAGCTTGCTCGGCGAGCTCTCGCGGATAGAATGTCCGCTCGCCAACCCAGTCTCGAAATGTGGAGCGAAAGCCGTGGGGAACGGCGGCAACCTCCATACGTCGCATCAATTGGGTCAAAGTCATATCAGAAAGTTGCTTGCCTTGCGGCGAAGGAAAGACCAGTAGAGAGTCAGCTAAACGAGGTAGCTTTCCGAGCAATTCGACAGCGTCATCTGAGAGCGGTACACGATGCTCCACCCTCGCCTTCATGCGAGTTGCTGGCACGATCCACACCCGGTTCTCTAGATCAATTTCTGCCCACGTAGCGCCACGAACTTCACCTGATCTTGCAGCCGTCAGGATCAAGAACTCCAGAGCTCTTGGGCCCAAACCTTCTTTTTGGCGCAGCCTTGCGAAAAATTCTGCGACATCATTCAGCGCCATCGCGGCGTGATGCTTCACGTTCTGCACCTTCGAGGGTGCTGGCAATATAGTATCTAGGTGGCCCTTCCAACGAGCCGGATTCTCACCGAATCGATACTTCCGAACCGTAGCGAAATCTAGTACTGCCTCTATTCGGCCACGCAATCGACTTGCTGTTTCATTCTTGGTCTTCCAGATTGGCTCTAAGCACTCCAACACATGCTGCAAATCGACCTCTGAGACAAGTAGCTGACCCAAATACGGGTAGGCGTAGCTGGCCAGCGTGTTACTCCATTGTTGGCGATGCTTCGGATTTTTCCATTCGCCAGATTTAGCTTCAATATAGGCTTCCGCGCACTGCTTAAAAGTTTTTTCGCTAGCCTGCTGGCTGCGTAACGCGATTTTCAGCTGACGCTTGTGAGCCAACGGATCAATTCCGTTTTGTACGTTCTTCCGGTAGTCCCGTGCGAGGTCTCGTGCTTCTGCGAGCGAGACCGCAGGATATGCTCCCAACCCTAGATCTCGGCGCTTATCGCCAATTTGAATCCTCAGCACCCACGCTCGCGCGCCGGATGAAACACGCAAATGCAACCCATCAACACCGCCCACTGCATGCCGGCCTTGCTCTTTTATCTTACTAACGGCTAGCGCAGTTAATTCCTTGGCTCGCTTTGGCACAATTCACTTCCCCTCACGTAAAGTCTGCCCACATTGTGCCCACATAAAGCAATGGATTTCAAGAGAAATCCTCGGACAAACCTGGACAACAAGAGGATACATAAATGTTTATAATCAACCAATTACAGAACATCCTTGGACATCCCCGTACAAAACCTTAGCGGACACAGCCTCCGCCAGGACATGATGGAAACGGGCCCGAATGGGCCCGTTTCCATTTATGCCGGCAAATTCATCCGAATTTCAAAACGTCTTAGTACTTAATACCGCGTTCATATCTCTAGAGCTCATTTCATATGCAGACGTGGGATGGGTCGCCTGCCGTTGTTGGAGATCGTCGCCGCAACAGCGCTACGACGCGTGGCCGCGCCTAGACAGACCACACCTGACCAGCTCTCGCTTTCGGAGACTGAATGTGAACAGGCCATAGTTTTGATACCACTCCCGATCCTGATATCGGGTAACGACAAGTGAACATCGGGCTGCTACAGTTCAACCTGTCACCCATTGATCAACGTCATCCCACCTCGTTTCTCGCCCCGATGTCACCAGCGAATTCACTAACAAGAAAAATCATCTGCCTGATCTTCCTCTTGGCGAGTTCTGCGCCAGCATGGGCCGCATCGGCAGACAATCTTTGCGCGGCACTCACCCCGTATCTCAAAGACCCCCGGCATCCCACGCTGCCGAACCCGGCACGTGAACCCAATGCCGTGGAAAAAGCCCTCATCGATCGCTCTGACATTGATCTGCTCTCCTGGACCGACTATGACAACGGCGCTGCCCTTGTGGACGCGGATAATGACGGGGTTGATGAGTTGTACGTCTGGAACGTGAATGGATCAGGACGCTTTGCCCTCATCCAGTTTTTTGAGCTCGGCAAGCAGGAGGACGGTCAATCGCAGCGCCTGATCGACAAGGGCAGCGTCAACAATGGCGTTCTGCTCTCGCCCTATTTCGTGCGCTTCGAAGGAATCAATTACCTCGTCTCCACCGTCAACGGTGACCACGAGGGGCTCAATATCCACCAGTTCGAGAAAGAGGCGAATGGCCGATATCGGATGCGTACCGTCTGCTCCATGAAGACCGTGATCACGACTGATCAGCGTTGTCGGCATCCCGCCTGCAAGGCCTTGCAAAAGCGGATGAGCAGCGAGGAGACAAATGACGCATTCGTCACGGCGGAATGGCCGCACAAGTATTTCTGGCCGGCCGGTCTGGCCGCATTTTTTGCCGACGCCGAGGGCGATATTGATAACACGGGAGAGTCGGCCTCGATATGGCGTCTCGGCAGGGAGGGCTATTACTTCGGATACATCTACTGGCATTTTCTGGCTATGGGCGACGAGCCACCCGCGCTGGACGCGTCGCTGCGCGGCGAAGCTGAATCGGGCGAAAATGGAAGGGCGGCACGACGTGTTCTGCCCGGACCGGCGCATGCGCGCCTGAGCAGGGTGCTGCGCAGCCAGAGTGCGCTGCTGACCAGAACGCTGCGTCAACCTGTGGAGCTTCCGAAGACCGGGCAGTTCTTCCTCTTCCAGGCGGAGAACGGCAAGACTTACTGGGCTTGGGATCTCGAGCCCAGGCCGTATGGCGAGGCCATTCACATCGTCTACACGAGGAACAAACGCTCGGATTACATCGGCCTGGTCAAGTCGGTGCGCACCTCTTTTCTGGAGCCTTGCCGGGCGGACTGTGTGTATCCGCTTGAACGATGATGCCGCATCAGCGTTGCCGGGCAAGATCGTTTCGAACTTCATCCATGCATCGCCCCCGTCCGCAACACCGGCCCCTCAATGATCGGCCAGCCCTTCTCCTGCAAACGCGCGATCACCTGCGCCAGCGGCACCGACGCCATGAAGCACAGATCCAGATCCCCCAGGAAGACATGACGAACCTTTGCCTGCCAAAAAAGCGGCCGCGTGTCATACGTCAGCCGCTACCGCCTGCCGCCAAAGATCGCTGAAATACTCCGGCAATCGACTCAACCGGATAACGGCGTTCACGCCCGGTCCCGAGTACCTATCCACACCACCAGCGCCTGCGCCGCCATCGGCCGCGCAAACAGATAACCCTGCACGAACGCACAGCCCATGCCTCGCAGCAGCTCGGCCTGCTCCTCGGTCTCCACGCCTTCGGCCACGCACTCCATCTGCTGCGAGCGCGCGATGCCGATGATGGCCGGCAGCAGCGACGAGGCGCACCCCTCTTCGCTCACGCGCAGGATGAAGGAGCGATCCAGTTTCACGCAGTTGAAATCAAAATTGTGCAGCGTCGACAAGGAGGAATAGCCAGTGCCGAAATCATCCAGGCACAGTCCGAACCCATACGTGCTCAACTGACGGAACTGCGCCTGCAGATGATGCGAGTCATCGATGAGCAGACTCTCGGTAAGCTCCAGCGTGATCATCGGCGGAGCCACGCCGGCATTGAGAACGATGTCGCGCACCTGTTCGAAGAAGTGCACGTTCATCGCCTGCCGCACCGAAACATTCACGTGCGCCGTGAATCCTTCCGGCAGGATGCCCAGCGCCTGCCACTGCGCCACATCGGCCGCCACCTTGCGGAAGGCCAGCGCACCCAGCTGCGAAATACGCTCGCTGCGTTCGGCCAGCGGAATGAATTCGGCTGGCGAGACCGCGCCGAAGGCCGGCGAGTGCCAGCGCATCAGTGCCTCCACGCCGTGCAGCGCCCCGCTGCGCAGATCGCAGATGGGCTGGTAGACCATGCTGAACTCAGCCTCCAGCGTGGCGGCATCCATGGCCGCCAACAGCGCCTGCACCCGTTCTTCGCGCGCCAGCATGGCCGGCTGGAACACGCAGTAACCGCCACCGCCCGGCTGCTGCGCCTGGCGCAATGCAATGGCGGCATTGGCCAGGCTCTTTTCCATGGCGGCCTTGCTGCGCTGTTCGCAAATACTCACGCCAAAACTCAGGAATACGCGCACCTCTTCCGCCCCACCGGTCGACAGCACCAGTTCGGACTTGCTGCGCAGGCGCATGAGCATGTCTTCATGGTCGACAGGCGCACCCAGCATCACCACGGCGATGCGGCTTTCGCTGTAGCGGCAGCGGACCAGCCGCTGGGCGGCAAAGTCACCCCACACAGGAGACACCTGCTGGCACAGGCTCTGCCACAGGTGACGCAGCGCGACCTTGTTGAGCGTATCGGCCAGGACCACATAGTTGTTGATCTCCACCATGCAGACCGTGGCCTGTTCCCACGCGCTCTGCTCCAGCCGCTCGGCTGCGCCGATCAGGCTCAGGAGGCCGCTTTCCTGATCGCGGTCGACCTTGTCGCGCAGTTCGTGATACAGCCTGTAGAGATTGCCGGCCATGCGCTCGACGGCATCCTGCACCGAGACGATTTCCTCGATGGCCCAGCCTTTGGGATAGAGCAGATCGAAGCGATGCGTTCCACTGGCCTCGCGAAAAGCCACCTGCTCGGCCTGATGGCGCAGACGCATCAGCGGCGAAGTGATGCTGCCGCGATACAGGCGGATCAGCACCAGGCCGCCGACCAGCATGACCGCGAGTGCGACCCAACTGATCCAGAAGATGCCATCGAACACCGACAGCAGTTCGGAGCGGGACGAAATCACCAGCACCCGGTAACCGGCCAGTTCAGCGGGTGCGCCGTCGATCTTCGACAGCGGCTGCTGGTAAATCAGGAACTTGCCGTTGGCATCGGTCTTGAGATTGACCATGCGCGAACGGTCCGCCAGGCGCGCAATGGCCAGTTCGGTAAAACGCGCGCGGCTGCCCGGCGGCTGGTCGATCAGGAAGCGCTTGTCGGCGGCACTGAGGCGGTCCGATTGCAGCAATACACGTTCATTGTCATCGACGATGAAGACCCCCGCCACCAGCGACTGCTGGACTGCCGCATCCAGCAGATGCTGCAGCCGCGCCTGCGAGAGATCGACGGCAATCACGCCTTGATCTTCCGGCGAGCGATTGACGGGACAAGTCATGGACGCATTCCACTGCGCATCGGCTCCCATGCTGAAGTAGATCGCGGAGACCTGTGGACATTCGGCGGTGGCATTCACATACCAGGGACGCTGGCGGGCGTCGTAGTCGGGCGTGACGGACAACGGCGCAAGGTGCTCGCCGTCGGGGCGCTGGTCGAAGTGTTGCAGGCCGGGATGGGCGTCATCCTGCAGGTAGTAGTCGAGGCTGCCGTAGCCCTTGAGATTGACAGCAATCAGCTGGCCACGGTTGTTGCCGAACTGGATGTAGGAAAAGCGCGGCTCCTCGGCATTCTCGCGGCGCGCCAATGACTCGATGAAGCGGGCCAGCGAACGCAGATCGCCATGCAAGGGGATCGAGGATTCCAGCATCAGGCCCTGCATCTGCTTGATGAACACCCCGCCCGCCAGGTACTCGGAGCGGAAGCCCTCCAGCACGCGATTGAGTTCGCGCTCCAGCAGCGGCTGCACGATCTTCTCTTCCAGGTCATGCTGCAGCCAGAAAAAACCGGCCGCGCCGAACGCCGCCAGGCAGCCCAGGAAACAGATCAGCGCGCCCGCGATGAGCTGCCCGATCTTCCACTGGTGATGTTTGTTGAGAAATCGCATTTCCCCTTCCCCGCCGCTGTTGCGCGTGCTGTAGTGAGCCAAGCGCTCTGGCTGGTGCTCCCCGTCTTGCTTGATATCGCTTGATATCGCCTGATATTGCGTGGTGATGCGTGGTGATGCGTGGTGATGCGTGGCGATGGGGAGCCTCGCGCTCCGCTGCGGCCCTCTGCTGTCACTGCGTCCCGGCTTCAGGCTATCAGGCTTCCGCTGTCCGACACTATCAGGAAAAGCATGAACGCGTGTCTTTTCCTACAATCATGGTCTTGATGCCTGGCCGCAACGGATTTGCCGTGCGGGAAAGCGCAGGCATCCTTATTTTTTCCGGCCAGTCCGGTAACGCGATTTTGTCCATGCATCCCTTCACCGCCCTGCTCCTGCTGACCGCCATCCAGATCGCCACCTCCTTTGCCGCGACCGCCGTGCTGACCATCTCGCCCCTGCTGGCCGAGACGCTGGGCATTTCCGTCCGCTGGGTCGGGGTCTACACGGCGGTGCTCTACGCGGCGGCGGCCTGCTCATCGATCTGGTTCGGCAACCGCGTCCATCGTCTCGGCGCATTCCAGGCCAGCCGCTGGTGCCTGGCGCTCTGCGCCTTGGGGATGCTCCTCATCGCGACCACCCACGTGACAGGGGTGCTGGCCGGCAGCGTACTCATGGGCATGGGCTACGGCGGCATCACGCCCGCCAGTTCCTACTTCCTCAGCCAGAGCGGCCCGCTGAAAAACCGCAGCCTGCTGTTCTCGATCCGGCAAAGCGGCGTCCCCGCCGGCGCTGCACTGGCGGCCTTGCTGGTGCCGGTCATGACGCAGCACGTCGGACTGCTGTGGGCCTTCGTGGCGCCGGGCCTGATCGGCCTGCTCGGTGCGATCGCCTTCAACAGCAAGTCGGCGCAAGACCTCGACCCGGCCCCGGCAGCCAGCAAAGGCGCGGCATCCGCAGAGAGCGTCTGGTCGCTGCTGCGCAGCCATCCGCCACTGCGCATCCTGACGCTGGTGGCCTTCCTGTTCTCGGGCTTGCAGGTCACTGCCATTGCCATGCTGCTGCCCTTCCTGCACGGCTTCCAGCAGATGTCGATCGAGCAGGCCGCCATGCTGCTGACGCTGTTCAATCTCGTGGGCGTGGTGTTCCGGCTGATCTGGGGCCGCTGCGTTGACCGCGGCGTGCCGGCGCTGCGCATGCTGGCCGTCTCCGGCCTGCTGGGCACGCTGGGCTTTGCCATTCTCGCATGGTCGGCCTTTGCGCCCACACCGGTGCTGATGTTCCATGCGGCCGCCGCCGCGCTCGGGGTGGCCGTGGTGGCCTGGAATGGCGTGCTGTTCTCGGAGATCGCCATCCTCGTGCCGCGCGCCCAAGTGGGCCGGGCCACCGGGCTGTGCGTGTTTGCCGGATTCATCGGCGTGGTGCTCATGCCCACCGTACTGACCCTGGCCATCGAGCAGCGCACCGCCTCCGGATTGGTGTTCGCGCTGGGCGCAGCGCTGTCGATGCTGGTCGGCTGGCAGACCTGGCGCCGCGCAGCGCGCCCAGGCCAGGCAACCTGATTCGCCTGCGCCACCGGTCGCGCGCGCTCACCGGCGTGCGGCCTTGGTGAAGCTGACCCGCCCCATCTCGCCGGCATTGGCCAGCAGGCGCAATCGCGCCGAGCGCC
The DNA here is from genome assembly GCF_057961335.1 of Herbaspirillum sp. Her4. Taxonomy (NCBI): domain Bacteria; kingdom Pseudomonadati; phylum Pseudomonadota; class Betaproteobacteria; order Burkholderiales; family Oxalobacteraceae; genus Herbaspirillum; species Herbaspirillum sp. Her4. The sequence goes on from NZ_CM176330.1 coordinate 4,467,206, forward strand.
ACTCTCCCAGCGCACGGATGCGTTCCAATTCGGCATCGGCCAGGGCCGTCTGGGCGTTGAGCATCTCCACGATATCGGCCGCACCCGTGTCGTACTTGCGCCGCACCGACTCTACCGAGCGCTGCGCCGCTTCCAGCAGGCCGCGTGCAGAGGCCATGCTGCGCAAGGCGGTGGTCGCCTCTGCATAGGTAGTGGCGATGTCGCCCAGCACCTGCGCCTGTACTTCACGCAGCTCGGCCTCGCGCATCTCCAGTTGGGCCTGCGCGCCATCGACCTTGTAGCCGTTGGCAAAGCCATCGAAGATCGGGATGGTCAGGTTCAGTCCGACCACCGTATCGCGATCGCCGCGACTGCCGGGCTGGTTCGGACGGCCGTTGATGTAACGGCTGGCCGTCATGTCCAGCGTCGGCAGGCCGTCGGCCACGGCGACTCTCACCTTCTCGCGGGCGGCCTCCACCTGCCCGCGTGCAGCCAGGATCGCCGGGTGATACTGCCGGGCCGATTGCAGCCAGCCCGGCAGGTTCTGCTCCAGCCCGAGCGGATCCTCCTCCGTCTCCGAGGACAACGTGATGACCGGTACGTCGCCCGCCTCGTCCAGCAAACCCAGCCCCACGGCCAGCATCACCACGCTGCGCTTGTACTGGCCGATGGCGCGCGCCAGTTCCAGCTCGGCCCTGGCCACGAAGGTGCGTGCCTGCAAGGTCTCAGGCAGGGCACCCACGCCGCGCTGCTCGCGCTTGATGGCGGCCTCCAGGATCTGGCGTGCCAGCGCCAGGCTGCGCTCGCGCGACTGCTGTGCGGCGCGCGCGCTGTGGGCGTCGTAATACAGGCTGACGGCATTGCCCATGGCTTTCTGCAGGGTGGCGTCCTGGCTGGCCGAGGCCGCCTGCAGCAGCACATCGGCCGCGCGCTGGTTGGCACTGCGCCCGCCGAAGTCGAGCAGGCGCCAGGTCAGCGTCGCATACAGCGTGCCGATCGAGCGCTTGCTGCTGCCCTGGTCCGACGTGGCGCTCTCGCGGTACTGGCCGACACCCGCCCCGAGAGTGGGCAGGTAGGCTGCACGCGCCTCGCCCAGTTGCGACGACTGCAGCTTGATCGCGGCCCATGAGGCTTGTACCTGGGGCTGATGGCACAGCGCCAGGTCCACCGCATCGACCAGCGTGAGCACCTTGCCCGGCGTGAAGGGGCTGGTTGCGCAGCCCGTTGGCCGGTCGTCGCCGGGCAGTATTTTTCCCTTGTCCAGTTCGGGCGGGCGTGCCAGCAAGGGATCGAAGCGCGCAGGCGGGGCGGCACCAGCCGGTGCCGCAAGCAGCGAGACCATCAGGATCAGGGCCGTTACCGCATGGCGCGGTCGCAAAGAGTCATCAACGCTCATGCAAAGCCTCCTTCTGATGCCGCATCAACGGCGACAGCACATACTCGATCACGCGCCGGCTGCCGGTCCGGATACCCACATTGACGGCCAGCCCGGCCGACAGCGGCAAACTGCGTCCATCGACATTCAAGCTGTTGCGGGAAAGCAGGATGCGCGCGGAATAGACCAGGCCCTTCTTCTCATCCTGAATGGCATCGCGCGAAACATGCACCACACGCGCCGGGACGGTACCGTACTTGGTGTAGTCGAAGGCATCGATCTTGACCTCGACCTCCTGCCCGATGCGCACGAAGCCGACATCCTTGTTCTCCAGCCAGGCCTCGATCTCGATGTCGCCCTCCTCCGGCACGATCTGCATCAAGGGCTGGGCCGCCGCCACCACACCGCCCACGGTATGCACGGCCAGCTGCTGCACGGTGCCGCTGACGGGGGCCATGAGCGTGAGCAGGCGGCTGCGCTCTTCGGCGCGGCGCTGGTCCTGCTGTGCGGATTCGATGATCTTCTCGGCTTCGATGCGACTGTCGTGGGCTTCCTTCTGCGTCTGCGCCAGCAGCGCGGTGCGCTGGTTGCGGGCCTCGCTCAACTGGCCTTGCAGATCCACCCTCGCTTGCTCCTTCTCCAGCCATGCATGACGCGAGACAGTGTTGTCGGCCATCAGCTCCTTGTAATCAGCGGCACGCGCGCTGGCCAACTGCAAGGCCGCTGCATAGCGCGTTATCTCGTCATCGATCCGGGCCAGTCGCGCCCGGAAGTCCTGGTACTGCCCCTGCAACTGGCGCTCGGCCGACTCCCGCTGCGCACGGCCTGCGCCGCCAACCTCCGTCAGCTGCGGCGCCTGCAGCTCCTGCACCGCCTGCATCATGGCCGCCGCGCGCGCCACCTGCAACCGCGCCTGAGCCAAGGCATCGGCGGCCTTGTCGCGTTCGGCATCACTGCTGGTGGCATCCAGTTCCATGAGGATCTGGCCGACCCGCACGCGCTGTCCTTCCCTGACCAGGATGTCGCGCACGCTGGCCACCTCGATGGACGCGATGGTCTTGATCCGGGCCGAGGGAATGACCTTGCCGGTAGCGTTGACCACGATGTCGATGTGGCCCACCAGCGACCACAGCAGCGTGAGCAAGACCATCGCCATGAGCAGGCGCGCAGTCCAGCGCAGGCTGGCCGAATCGGGCGATTCCTGCAGCGACAGCGCGGCCGGCAGGAACTCGGCTTCCTGCTCGTTGTAGAAGCCGCTCTTGCGCGGATCGCGCTGGCGCCACGCATGCCGCAGTACGCGCCCATAGCGCTGCCACAGCGCCAGCCAGGCCCGGGAACGATGATGCAGACTCATGGTGTCTCCCCTTGCAATGGCTTGCCGGCCTGCAGCGCACACAGATGCGCATAGATGCCGTCGGGCAGCATGAGCAATTCCTCATGGCTGCCGCTCTCGACGACGCTGCCGCGCTCCATGACCACGATGCGGTCGGCATCGCGCACGGCCGACAGGCGGTGCGCGATGATGAGCACGGTGCGCCCGGCACAGATCTGGCGCATGTTGTCCTGGATGATTTTTTCGGATTCGTAGTCCAGCGCGCTGGTGGCCTCGTCAAAGATGAGGATGCCGGGATTGCTGATGAGTGCGCGCGCAATGGCGATGCGCTGGCGCTGTCCGCCGGACAGTCCGCTGCCCTGCTCGCCGACCAGCGTGTCATAGCCCTCGGGCAGTTCGCAGATGAAGTCATGCGCTCCGGCCAGCTTGGCGGCGGCGATCACCTGCTCGATCGGCGCGGAAGAATCGACCAGGGCGATGTTGTCGCGGATGGAGCGCGAGAACAGCGTGTTCTCCTGCAGCACCACGCCGATCTGCTGGCGCAGCGAGGCGGTGTCGATGATGGCGATGTCCTGCCCATCGACGGTCACGCGTCCGCTCTCGCAGACGTAGAGCCGCTGCACCAGCTTGGCCAGCGTGCTCTTGCCGGAGCCGGAGCGGCCGACGATGCCGATCACCTCTCCCGGCTGTATCTGCAGCGTCAGTCCGCGAATGACTTCCGGCGTTTCGGGACGATAGCGAAAACTTACGCGCTCAAACGCAATCGCACCGCTCACGCGCGGCAGGCGGGTGCGTTGGCCGGCCACTTCGCTGCGCGCATCGAGCACATCGGCCAGCCGGCTCATGGAAATGCCGATCTGCTGGAAGTCGTTCCACAGCTGCGCCAGGCGCAGGATCGGCGCCGCCACCTGGCCTGCCAGCATGTTGAAGGCCACCAGTTCGCCCACGGTCAGGGTGTTGTCCACCACCTGCAGCGCGCCCATCCACATGATGCCCACGCTGACCAGCTTGCTCACCAGGTTCACGCCGCCATTGGCTACAAGACTGATATTGGTGGTGGTGAGACCGGCGGCGACATAACCGGCCAGCTGCTGGTCCCACTTGCGTTGCCAGTGCGGCTCCACGGCCAGGGCCTTGACGGTGTCCATGCCGGTCAGGGTCTCCACCAGGAAGGACTGGTTCTCGGCGCTCTTGTTGAACTTGTCGTTCAGGCGTGCGCGCAGCACCGGTGTGAAGATCAGGGACAACAGCAGGTAGACCGGGATGGAAGCCAGCACGATCAGCGTCAGCGGCACGCTGTACCAGAGCATCACCGCCAGGAAGATGAAGGAGAACATCAGGTCCAGCACCAGCGTCATGGCATTGCCGGTGAGGAAGCTGCGGATGTTTTCCAGCTCGCGTACGCGGGCAATCGAGTCACCCGCGCGGCGTACCTGGAAGTAGGCCAGCGGCAGGCTCAGCAGATGGGCGAACAGGCGCGCGCCCAGTTCCACGTCGATCTTGCTGCTGGCCTTGGCGAAGATGGCGGTACGAATCCCGGTCAACAGGGCTTCGAAAATGGTGGCGGCGATCAGGCCGACCGCAATCACGTTGAGCGTCATCATGGCGTGGTTGACCAGCACCTTGTCCATCACCACCTGGAAGAACAGGGGCGTCACCAGGCCGATGATCTGCAGCACCAGCGAGATCAGCAGCACCTCGGCCAGCACCTTGCGATACTTGACCACGGCCGGGATGAACCAGGTGAAATCGAAGCGCGAGGACTCGCCCGCATAGCTGGCCTGGCTGGTCATGAGGATCACCTGGCCGCCCCAGAGCGCCATGAATTCGCTGCGCGTGAGGACCTGCGGTGCTTGCCCCGGCCGCTGGATCAGGATGCGCAAGGGCGCGCCCGCTGCCTCCTGAGGCGCGGCGTCGATCTTGGCCAGCACGAAGAAGTGTCCGGCGTGATCGACGCAAATGGCTGGTACCGGCGTGCGCTCCAGCCTGGCCGCTTGCTGGCGGATGGCGCGCGCCTTCATGCCCAGTGCGCGCGCGCCCAGCAGGATGGTCTGCACGTTGAAGGGCTGGCGGCCGAATCGGTGCTGCAATTGCCGGGCATCGGCTGCGATGCCGTGCAGCTTGGCCAGCATGATCAGGCACAGCAAGCCGCTGTCCGTCCCCGCCTGGCCGGGGTCGTGGTCCGTCTGGTTCATAGGATTTCCGAGAGGGTTGCTTCGAGGAGGGTGGGTCAAGGGCGGCCGCTGCCCTGCTGCAGGCCGCCTTGAAAGACCGTGGGTCCGGGCTCAGTGGGTCACGGTCAACAGCACCTGGTCCGCACTGGAATCGCCGCTGCGCCACTCGGTCTGGGTCGCCGCCGGCGGCGCGAAGCTGGCCATGGCTTGCACCAGTTTTTCCACATCGCTGTCGTAGAGGGTGTAACCCTCGGCGGTCCTGATGCGCTCGATGTGGTTGTCGCTGCCGCTTGCACCACCGACGTACCAGTCCTTGACGGTGATCTGGTCCTGTCCGCCCAGGACGTCGATCTGCAAGTCATTGCCCACGTGCCGGAACCACAGGTTGGTCTGCCTGATGTCGGTGAACTGCAGCGTATCCAGGTTGCCCTTGGTGGCATCGTTGTCGGCCACCAGGTCCTGGCCATCCCCGCGGCTGAAGACGTAGGTGTCGTTGCCGGCCTGGCCTGCCAGCGTATCGTCGCCACGGCCGCCGGTGAGAATGTTGTTGCCGCGATTGCCGACCAGCTGGTTGTCCAGCGCATTGCCGCTGCCGTTGAGGCTGGCGTCGGTCATCTTGATCGGTGCCACCGTGATGAGCGCATTCGCGCCGTCGACATTGGCCGCGTAACGCAGCTGCTCCATGGTCAGGAAACGGCACATGTCGCTGGCATTGCCCTGGCCGGAATCGGTGATGTAGACGCCTTGCGCAACACCCGTGGCCTCATCGCAAACCACACCGGTGAGCGTGATCACGTGATCGCTGCGTACCGGGCTGCCGTTGTCGCCATGCCCCCACAGCCGTGACGAGCACACGCCGATGATGGCACCTCGGCCTGCCTGCAGGGCATCCAGCAGCTTCTGCTCCTCATAGCTGGTGAACATCTGGTGGGCCATGTGATAGCTGTCCAGAATCTTGCTGCGTTCGTAGACATTCGTGCCGCCTCCCATGCCGCTGGCATTCTTGGGCGTGCACCAGCCCATCTGGATCGCGCGGCGTACTACATCGGGCTCGCTGACGGACTGTCCGGCGATGGTCAGCAGGTTGGCGATGCTGGCCTCGCCACAGGTGCCGTCGTAACCCGCAATATCGCCGCCCTGGTCGTAGTCGAGGTGGTAGTCATGCGGCGCGCCATAGACCAGCACCGGCTTGCCGTCCATGCTGGCGCGCTGCGGTGTGCCCGCGTCCAGCAGCACCAGATTCTCGACGTGCTCCCCGAGGGTAGTGCTGATGCGGGAGTAGACGGTATCGATACCCTCGCCTGCCAGTTCGATCACCTTGTCGCCGGGGTTGTCGATGAAATAGCTGTCGCTGCCCTTGCCCCCGATCATGGTATCGGCACCAGTAGCGCCGTCGATGACGTTGTCCTGGCTGTTGCCCACGATGAGGTTGTCCAGGCCATTGCCACCGGCGTTGTAGTTGCCACCGTCGAGCAGATGCAGTTCTTCCACGAACTCGGTCAGCGCATAGCTGCTGCCGGCCAGCACCGTATCGTAGCCGCCGTTGTCGCGCTCCAGCACCACATCGCCGGGACTGCTGACGACGTAGGTATCGTTGCCGCTGCCGCCTTCCATGTGATCGTTGCCGGCCCCGCCATCGAGATAGTCATCGCCTCCGGCGGTGATGAGGGTATCGTCGCCGGCGCCGCCATGAAGTTTGTCATTGCCCACCACGCTGGCCGGCAATGGTTCCAGCCAGTTGGCGCGGATGTCGCTGCCAACCAGGTAATCATTGCCGTCACCGCCGTAGAGGATGTCGTCTCCATTGCTCCCGGTCAGCTGGTCGTCCCCCTCTTCGCCATGGAGCTGGTCATTGCCCTCGCCGCCATAGAGCTTGTCGTTGCCGGTGCCGCCCCGGAGCTGGTCGTTGCCCCCATTGCCCATCAGGCTGTCATTGCCCGCTCCGCCGAAGATCACATCGTCGTCCGAGGGAAGGACCGTCAATCCGAACAGGGACGCGTTGCCGATATCGTTGCCCATGAGGGTGTCATCGCCATCGCCCCCATGCAGCCTGTCATTGCCCCAGCCTCCGAACATGCTGTCATTGCCCGCACCGCCATCGATGAGATCGTCACCTTCGCCGCCGGAAAGCTGGTCATCGCCGTCTTCGCCATAGATCCGATCATTGCCGCCGAAGCCGTTGACGCTGTCGTTGCCATTGCCTGCCCAGAGGATGTCGGCTCCGTTGCGGCCAAAGACCTTGTCGTCGCCGTCACCGGCCAGCAGGGTGGTCAGCCGTGCCGGATCGATGCCCAGCGCGTAGTCCAGTCCGTTGTTGCTGGCGCTGAGCAGGTCGGCGCCATCGGTGCCGATGAGAGTACCCGGCGCACTGCTGACGATCTTGAACTGGTTGGCCCGGAAATTGATCACCCCGCCGCCGGGCACAGGCATGCTGTTGTCGTTGTCGCGCAGGGTGCGGTAGTTGCTGGACGGGACCGGCGGATTCTCCTCGGCGGCACTGGCCTGCAAGCGCGCATTGCCGGCAGTGAAGATGCCGTAATCAGTGGCCCGCAGTGCATCGCGTTGCACTCGCTGCAGGGCATCGGCCAGCGCGCTGATCTCGCCGGGCTGGCCGATGCCGTCCTGGTTGGCATCGGACCAGGCCATGAGGCCGGACAATTCCGCGCCACTGAGTTCTCCATCCCGGTTGCCGTCCAACGCTGCGAGCTGAGCCGCAGTCACGCCTTGCAGACGCGCATCGAGAATGCGCCAGCTGCGATCGCTCACCTCATTCCTGGAATCGGCCTCGCTCACGTGGCCTTCGCTGAAGGCCTGCTGCGGCAGGAAGCTGCCCGGATCGAAGCGGCCCGCCTTGCGATAAACGGCGGGCGCATTGGAAGAATCCTCCGGTGCGGACGCGGCGGCAGGAACTGGGACCGATGCGTTGGCAGGTGCCGTGGTGGTGCCGCGCGTGATGATTGCTGGCAAGCTTGCCAGCGGCATGAGCGCGGGGCAGTAGAGATCGATGGGACAGAGCATCACCTGGCCATCCAACAGAACCGGCACATACACCGGAACCGGCTGACCCGTCTGCACCGACACCGGGGCCGGCGCGACCGGACAGGCGGGTGCCAGCACCGCAGGGGACATGGCCGGGGGCCGCACGCTCCTGGGCGCAGGGGCTGCCAGCGACAGCGCCACCAGCGCCGCAAGGGATGGCGTGGAAGTGGCCGTGGCAGCGGCGGTGGCGGCCGGTGCGCCGGCCATCCCGGCAGCCGTGCCGCCGGCCGTCTGGGTAGATGCGACAGAGATCGCACCCGCTGTGAGCGCCGTCTTCTCGGGCAGCCCATGCGCCACTGCAGCCTCAGTGACGTCCACCGACGCAAGAGATGAAGGCGGCGGCGGCAGCGGTCTGGACTCGCCAGGCATCGGGCCAGGGCTCCTGCCCGCAGCCTTGCTCGCAGCAAGCGGCGCGGAAGTGCTGCCCGTGCTCGTCGTGGAAGATGCCTCCCACAGCAAGCTGCGCGATGGCAGGCCGGCGTTGTCCGAGCCCCTGACGGCAAACTCGGCCGGGCTCATCGCCACGGCTTCCGCCTTCTTCGGCACAGGCGTGCCGCCAGCTGCAACGCGGACCGCTGGCGCTGCCGCCCGCGTCTTGCCGGACAGGTGCGCCAGCAGCTTCTCGGGCGTCACCAGCGTGATGACAGGCAGGATATCCTTGCGGTGTTCGTTTATTGTTTTCATGTTGTTTTCCCTGAACGGAGTGCAGCCGATGCGTGGAGGCGGGGCAAAACGTCCGTCTTTCCTCCCTTCGTGGTCCGGGGTGCGCAGCGACCGGCGCGGCGACATGCCGCAGCTCTGTTGTCACTGCAAGCTTGCCCTCCCCAGGGCAGCTTCCGTCGGCGGACGACACATGGTGTCAACCCGGCCACTTTTGCTGAAAGACAAAACAGTTTTGCCCCGTGGCAATTCAACCCCGGCACAGCTTCCCCGTAAATCGCACCAAAGGGCCGCCATGCCGCTGAAAATGGCGGTCCCCGCCCCATGCGGCTTGCAGGCCAAATGAAAGTTTTTTCCGCGACGCAGCGCGCAAAAGCGCCGCCCCATGCGACATGCAGCGCCAATCAAAAAGATCAAGCGGAAACGATATGAAGCTTTCTGTCCGTGGACGGCGCGCACGAAACTTCACCTAGGTACAGAACGAAGCGAGCTTATTTTCATTTTTGAGACACATCGCCGCGCTACCACGAATGCTCTGCCCGCCGCAATACTCCAGAATCCCAATGTGACGAATGCGCCCTTGTGCTTTACCCTGTGATTCAGTAGATTGGCGAAAAAAATTGAAAGTCCGAGAGCCACCCTCGAAGGTGCTCCGAGACAACGGAGACGGAAATCAATCATCCTGCCCCTCGCCGCCCGCAGACCTGCTTTGCGGCGCCGATGAGCGTCTTGCTTGCCGTTTCCGGATGTTTGACAGGCTGGTGCGAAATTTGCATCGTCTGACACAAAACAACAGGAGCCCGCGCCATGCATGCCGACCATTTTTCCGTTCACGCCGAACAGTTTTCGGATGTGGACCAGCAAGCCAGTACGCTCACCGGATGGGAGCAGGAGTACCAGCAACTGGGCAGTGGCCGTTTCGTCGGCGCGCTGGCCATGGTGCAGACCGACGAGTTCTGCTTCATCCGCGAGACCACCAACACCGCCCTGCACGAACGCATCGTGCCGCCGCCCGAGCAGATGGTCATCGGCATCTGCAACACCAGCGCCCAAGGCCACTTGCTCAACGGCCGGCCGCTCACGCAGGACCAGTTGATCGTGCTCGATGGCAGCCGGGCACACCACATCCGCACCAACGGTCCGATCGAATTGCTGGGCATCTCGGTGCAGCGCGAGCTGTTCCTGTCGCAGCTGCACGAGCAGGATGAAGCCAGCGTGCGCAAATGGCTGGACCTGTCCGTGCTGCAGCTCGACGCAGCCACGGCGGGCATGCTGCGCCATTACTTCTCGGTCGCCTTCGATCTCCTCAACACGCCAGCGGGCAAGGCCACGCGGCCGATCAGCCCGCGTGCGCTGGCTTCCACTGCCATCAGCAACGTGGCGCTGGCGCTCTCGCTGAACCAGGGCCATCACGAACTGGAATCGACCCTGCCCTCGCGCCAGCGGCGCGAACGCATCGTGCAGAACGCCATCGACTACATGCGCACGCATGCGGGCGAGGAGATCGGCATCCTCGATGTCTGCCGCGCCACCCACGTGAGCCGCCGCACCCTGCAATACTGTTTCGAGGAACGGCTCGACATCTCGCCGCTGCAGTACCTCAAGGCGCTGCGCCTGAACGCGGCGCATCGCGAAATCAAGCGGCGCAGTGGCGAAGAACGCGGCCACGACACCATCGGCAACCTGGCCGCCCTGTGCGGTTTCAACCATCCCAGCCGCTTCGCCTCGGAATACAAGAAGATGTTCGGCGTCCTGCCTTCGGAAACGGTCATCAAAACGGCCGCACAATCCTGAGTCTGCCGGCACAGTCCGCATTGGTAACGCCCGTTACCAATATGGACTGTGCCGCTGCCCTGGGCAATTTTGGGGCAGAGGTCTAGCCATTTTTGGCAAAGCTGCCCTGTCTTGGTCCACCTCCTCCATCGTCCACTCTCATTTGCACCCGGAGCACGCATCACCATCTGCGCGTGCTCCGGGCAAGTCCGCCTCAAAATACGAGCTTTTCTCGCGATAAAACCGACCAGTTGGTTGATTAATATTGTTTCCGGCAACAATCTTGTTTTTGTCACAGGTCAATTCAACGACAAGGGAATAATCCGCTCCATTCTTCGCCCCTCAACATCCTGCCGGACAAATCGGTCAGCCTCGCCCTGCAAGCCTTTTTCAAAGCCGATTACAGCGGGGCCGTCTGGTTTTGCACCATCCCCTCCGGGCGTTCCTCCCGAAAATTGCTAAAAGCGGCTAACAGTACCGAGGTGGCCCCTTCTACATTCTCCCTCGTCCACTGCTCCCAAAAAACCACCTATTCAGGACAACGCCATAAGCGAGTCAATTTTCCACTCTGTCAGCGTTTTGTCAGACATGAGACGCAACCCGAACGGGTTGTGGCAATAGGAAAGGCCTCCACGCCTTGGGAGCGGTCCGCCATCCGGACTGCGCGGCAGCGCATCCGGCCAACGCACACCCGCATCACAACAAGGGAGAACAGCAATGAAGGTCATCCACATGAGCGCCATGGCCCTGGCGCTGGCTGCCACGTTCGCGCAGGCCGCCACGCCCGCCGACCTCGGCGGCAGCCTCACGCCGCTGGGCGGCGAGAAAGCCGGCGGCAACGGCGTGCCGGACTGGAAGGAAGACAACGTGGTCCTGCCCGGCTGGTCCTACGGCAAGCTGCGCCGCGATTTCTTCAAGTACAAGGACGAGAAGAAAACCGAGACCATCGATGCCTCCAACGTCGACAAGTACGCCAGCAAGCTCAGCGCCGGCCAGGTCGCACTGATCAAGCAGATCAAGGGGTACAAGATGGATGTCTATCCCAGCCACCGCTACTGCAGCGCTCCCGATTTCGTGGTGGAGAACACCAAAAAGAACACCAGCGCCAAGCTCGGTGCCGATGGCTGGAGCCTGGCCGAGGCGGTGGTGCCGGGCATTCCCTTCCCCGTGCCCAAGAGCGGCGAAGAGGTCATGTACAACAGCAAGATGCGCTATCGCGGTGTGGCCCTGGAATGGAAGTCCACCATCACCGCCGTCTCACCGCGCAAGGGCAGCAGCGAATGGATCAAGGCGGGGTCGCAGCAGACCATGTTCTTCCCCTGGGCCGCCAAGGGCAGCGTGAATCTCTCGACCCTGCCGCCGGTGGAGTACTACACCTACTTCGCCTACAACTCGCCCACGGCGCTGGCCGGACAAGCCTTGTCGCTGACCACCTTCCTCAACCAGGCCGGCGGCGAAACTTTTTACTATTTCCCCGGCCAGCGCCGCGTGCGCCGTATGCCCTCCTACGCCTACGACTCGCCGCAGATCGGCATGGAGAACCAGTACACCTTGGATGAGCCCATGGTCTTCAACGGCACCATCGACCGCTTCGACTGGAAGCTGGTCGGCAAGAAGGAAATGTACGTGCCGTATGGCAGCTTCGGTGCCACCGACTTCAAGGCCAAGTTCGAAGACGTGGCCGGTGACGAGTCCATCGCCGAAAGCGCCCGCCGCTACGAGCTGCACCGCGTCTGGGTGGTGGAAGCCACGGTCAAGGCCGGCGTGCGCCACCTCGCGCCCAAGCGCACTTTCTATGTTGACGAGGACAGCTGGAACCTGGTCGCCGCCGATGATTACGACGCACAAGGCAAGCTGTGGAAGCACCGCGAAGCCTATGTGATCCCGGTCTATGAGACCGGCAGCTGCGACCAGGCCGGCTTCGCGCAATACAACCTGGCCGAAGGCCGCTACGTGTTCGACCTGCACGCGGCCGGCACCGGCAAGGACATGGCCTGGGAAGTCGACGGCAAGGGCAATCCGCGCGCCAAGGCCAGCTTCTACAGCGCCGACAACCTGCGTGCCATCAGCGATCGCTGAGCGGTCCTGAGACGGCATCCGCAACGGGAGAGGAACAACAATGAAAAATCATCTGCAAACCAGAGTCATCGCATTGGCCGCCGCCACGCTGTGCAGTGGCGCGGCACAGGCCATCACCTTCGAGGGTGAGACGGTGTCCGGCAATTTCGATTCCACGGTCTCGCTGGGTGTGGGCGTGCGCGCCAGCAAGCAATCCTGCGGCCTGATCATCGGCAGCAGCGGCGGCAGTGCAGCGGCCGCCTCCGGCCCCAGTGCACCGGGTGGCTGCGCCGATGCGCTGTCCTCGCTCAACGACCAGGGCGACCTGAACTACAACCGGGGCGACCGCTTCACCACCTATCTCAAAGGCACCCATGAGCTTTTGCTCAACATGCCGGAAGACGTGAAATTCCTGGGCCGCGTGAGCTGGCTGCGTGATTACTCGGCCACTCGCAGCACCGGCAACATCAGCGGAGCGAATACCACCGGCCGTGCGCTGTCGGATGACGCCACCAATGAATTGCATTCCAAGGTGCGCCTGCTGGACCTGTGGGTCAGCAAGTCCTTCGACCTGGGCGAGGAACGCGCCCGCATCCGCGTCGGCAATCAGGTGGTGAACTGGGGCGAGAGCCTTTTCATCGCGGGCGGCATCAACCAGACCAATGCCATCGACCTGATGCGCCTGTCCAATCCGGGCACGCAGTTGAAGGAAGCCATCCTGCCCGCCCCCATGGTCAACTTCGCCACCGGCCTGGGCCGTGGCTTCTCGGTGGAAACCTATGTGCAGCAAGGCTGGGAAAGCAATTACTTCCCGCCCGTGGGCAGCTACTGGTCGACCGCCACCGTGGGCAGCGGTGCCGATGCGCTGGGTGTGCCGGTCACCGGCCGTCCGCGCTCCACCGGCCAATATGGTGTGGCCCTGCGCTATACGCCGCCCGGTGCCGATGTGAACTTCGGCTTGTACGTGATGAACTACCACGACAAGTCGCCCGTGCTATCGACCGCCAATACCGCCAGCGGCCTGGGCTATTCCTATCTGGAAGACCGCAAGATGGTCGGCCTCTCGGCCAATTTCCCGCTGGGCAACTGGGCCATCGGCACGGAACTGTCGTATCGGCCCAAGGATGCGGTCTCGCTCAACGGCTCGGTGCAGAACGCCAATGGCGGCCTGTGCCAGACCAATGGCAAGTGCTACATCGAGACCGAGAAATACCAGCTGGCCATCACCGGCATGCTCAGCCTGACCCCCAGCGAACACGGTGCCGTGCTCAAAACCCTGGGGGCCGATACCGCCACGCTGATGGTGGAAGCGGTGGCCATCAAGTATCCCAACCTGAAGAACGCGTATGGCGGCATCCCGGTGGCTGCGGGCCTGTGGGGCTGGGGCTATGACACCACGGCCAATGCCAGCAACACGCTGGCCAATGGCGGCAATACATCCGGCGTGGGCAGCGCGACTTCGTATGGCTACAACTTCGACTTCAGCTGGGTCTACGATGGTTCGGTGATCCCGGGCTGGCAGGTCATCCCCGAGATCTACTTCTTCCATGCCGTGAAGGGCCGCACGCCCAATGCCACGGCGACTTTCATGGAAGGCGCGAAGATGGCCAACTTCACCGTGACCTTCACCCAGAACCCGGCCAAGTGGCAGGTGGCGCTGAACTTCGCCAAGTTCTGGGGCGGAGCCAGCGTGTTCGATCAACCGCTGCGTGACCGCAGCTTCTATGGCATGACCATCAGCCGCAACTTCTGAGGCCGCGCGCCCGGGCCCTCCACGGTCCGGGCGCATTGACGTGCAATCCCGTTTTGCTTGAAGCCGCCTGCGGGCGGCCCGCGTTTTTGAACTCCGACCCGAGACCACCGCACCATGGCCAACGCCCCTTCCCTGTTCAGTCTGGATAGACTCGAAGCCAGCCTGTTCCGCCTGCGCATTCCCATCCTGGCCCTGCTGCTGGCCTTCACCGCCGTGCTGTCGTATTTCGCGCTGCAATTGCGCATGGACGCCGGCTTTGAAAAACAGATGCCGACCCATCACGAATACATCGACACCTTCAAGCAATACCGCGATGACGTGCTCGGGGCCAATCGCCTCAACATCGTGCTGCGCGCACGCAAGGGCAGCATCTGGACCAGGGAGGGACTGACCCGTTTGTCCGAGATGACGCAGGCCGTCATGTTCCTGCCCAACATCAGCCGGCTCGGCGTGCAGTCGCTGTGGACGCCCAACACCTTCGTCAACGAGATCACCGAGGAGGGTTTCCGCGCCGACCCCGTCATCCCGGGCACCGTGATCCCCTCGGCGCTCACGCCGGAGACCATCGAACAGATCCGCAATACGGCCGTCAATGGGGGCTTCGTCGGCACCCTCATCTCGCGCAACCAGGACAGCGCCATGATCGTGGCCGAGATCAACGAGTTCGATGCCAAGGGTGACAAGGTCGACTATCTGGCCTACAACAAACTGCTCAACGACCTGCGCGCGAAATACGAGAACGCCGACTTCGAAGTGCAGATCATCGGCTTTGCCAAGCAGATCGGCGACGTGGCCGATGGTGCCGAAGGCGTGCTCAAATTCTGCGCCATGGCCCTGCTGCTGACTACCATCGCGGTCTACTGGTATTGCCGCTCGCTGCCCTTCACGCTGCTGCCGGTGGCCTGTTCGCTGGTGTCGCTGGTGTGGCAGTTCGGCACGCTGCGCCTGCTCGGTTACGGGCTCGATCCGCTGGCGGTGCTGGTGCCTTTTCTGGTGTTTGCGATTGGCGTCTCGCATGGCGTGCAGCAGATCAATACCATCGTGCGCGGCATCGCCGGCGGCCAGTCCTGCGAAGCGGCGGCCCGCGCCAGTTTCAAGGGCCTGCTCATTCCGGGCGTGCTGGCGCTGGTGACGGCGCTGGTGTCCTTCGTCACGCTGGTGATGATCCCGATTCCGATGGTGCGCGAACTGGCCATCACGGCATCCATCGGCGTGGGTTACAAGATCATCACCAACCTGGTCATGCTGCCGCTGGCGGCCTCGCTGCTGAAGGTCGGCAAGACCTATGCCGACAGCGCCATGCGCGCCCAGCAGGCCAGAGGCCGCTGGCTGGCCGTGCTGTCACGCTCGGCACAGCCGCGCGTGGCGCGCAGTATCGTGGTCATCACGCTGCTGGTGCTGGCCGGCTCGGCCTGGTACAGCCATGACCGCCTGGTCGGCACGCTGCAGCCGGGCGCACCTGAACTGCATGCCGACGCACGCTACAACCGCGATGCCCGCTGGATCGCGGACAATTACGGCAACGGGCTGGACTGGCTGACGGTGATCCTGTCGACGCCTTCCAATTCGTGCGACAACGTCAGCTTCGGGCGTTATCAGGATCAGTTCGATACGGTCATGCGGCACGTGCCGGGCGTGCTGTCCGTGAGCTCCTTCGCCGACCAGATGAAGATCTATAACGAGGGTTACAACGAGGGCAATCCAGCCATGTTCACGGTGCCGCTGGATGCCGCCAACTATGCCGCGCTGGCGGTGGAGATCGGGCGTGTGCGCGGCTTCCTCTCCAAGGACTGCAACATGCTGGCCAGCCACCTGTTCCTGGCCGACCACAAGGCTGCCACCATCAATGGCGTGATCCAGGCGGTGAAGGCCTATCGCGACCAGCACAAGCTGGCCGGACTGGAAATCCGCCTGGCCGCCGGCAACGCGGGCGTGATCGCGGCCGTCAACGATGAAGTGGAAAAATCCGAGCTGCCCATGATGCTCTATGTCTACGGCGCCATCGTGCTGCTGGTGTTTGCGGTCTATCGCGACTGGCGCGCCATCATCGCCTGCTGCCTGCCGCTGACGGTGGCCACCTTCATCGGCTACGCCTTCATGAAGCAATTGCAGATCGGCCTGACGGTAGCGACGCTGCCCGTGATGGTACTGGCCGTGGGCATCGGCGTGGACTATGCCTTCTACATCTACAACCGGCTGCAACTGCATCTGGCCGCCGGCCTGCCCATTGAACAGGCGCTGCACAACGCGATTCAGGAAGTGGGCATCGCCACCATCTTCACGGCCATCACGCTCGCCATCGGCGTGGCCACCTGGTCCTTCTCCGACCTCAAGTTCCAGGCTGACATGGGCAAGCTGCTGGCCTTCATGTTCCTGGTCAACCTGGTCATGGCGATGACCGCCCTGCCCGCCTTTGCAGTGGTGCTGGAGAAGATGTTCCCGCGCAAGTCGCCCATCAAGCTCAACAGCGCCCTGGCGCACTGATTACCGATCGCAAGGACGAGTCATGATCTATTTCCGCAAACATTCTGTGGCGCTGGCGCTGGCCCTGCTGGCCGGTGGCGTCTCCCATGGCGCATTCGCGCAGGCCGGCGCAGCGGTCACGCTGTCACCGGCGCGCTCCGATGCGCATGCCCTGCACAACATGATGCTGGGCGCGACCCGTGCCGGCAGCCGCATCGTGGCCGTGGGCGCCTATGGCTACATCATCCTCTCCGACGACGGCGGTGCCAGTTATCGCCAGGCCGACAAGGTACCGGTCGATACCACGCTGACCTCGGTCAGTTTCGCCGGCACCGAGCAGGGCTGGGCGGCCGGCCACGGCGGCGTGATCCTGCACACCGCCGATGGCGGCAAGACCTGGGCCCTGCAGCGCAGCGACACCAGCGTGGACCAGCCACTGTTCTCGGTCTGGTTTGCCAATGCCAATGAGGGCTGGGCGGCCGGCTTGTGGTCGCTGCTGCTGCATACGCGCGATGGCGGCAAGAGCTGGCAGCAAGTCAAGCTGCCCACGGCACCGGGCCAGCAGCGCGGCGA
Organism: Herbaspirillum sp. Her4; assembly: GCF_057961335.1. NCBI lineage: Bacteria > Pseudomonadati > Pseudomonadota > Betaproteobacteria > Burkholderiales > Oxalobacteraceae > Herbaspirillum > Herbaspirillum sp. Her4. Next base: position 4,484,386 of record NZ_CM176330.1, read on the forward strand.
CCTGAACCTGCTGCGCATCTTCCCCGGCCGCGATGGCGCGCTGTTCGTCGCGGCCGAGCAAGGCGTGCTGTATCGCTCGCCCGATGGCGGCCAGCACTGGGAGGCGCTGGCCACGGGCAGCAAGGCTTCGCTGTGGAGCGGCGTGGTCACTGCCTCCGGGGCCATCATCGTTGGTGGCCTGGGCGGCAAGCTGCTGCGCAGCGAGGATGGCGGGCAGCATTGGCAGGTATTGGCCTCGCCCACCAGCGGCTCCATCACAGCACTGCGCAGCGAAGGCAATCAGGTCATGGCAAGCTCGCTCTCCGGTGCGCTGCTGGTGAGCGAGGACGACGGACGGCAATGGCGCATCAAGGCTGTGGCACGCGATGCGCTGACCACGCTGGAATTGCAGGATGGGCGCGCCGAACGGCCGATCGCTTATGGCAAGGGCGGGCAGGCCAAGCTGGAGGCGAGCGTGACGCGCTGAACATTCCATCCTGGACGCGCGGGTATCACATCGCGCCTGCCACAAAAAAAGGATATCCGCGGATATCCTTTTTTGATACAACACCGTACGGTTATTTTCTCAAACTGATCACTTGCGGCTGCGTGACACCCTTCAATCCCTCCTGCCCAAATTCCAGACCCCAACCCGAACGCTTGTTGCCGCCAAAGGGCACCATGGGATGGACCATGCCGTGCTGGTTCACCCACACCGTCCCGGCCTGCAATCGGGTAGCCACTTCGGCAGCACGCTGCGTATCACTGCTCCACACCGACGCGCCCAGGCCGACGTCGAGCCGGTTGGCATTGGCGATGGCCTGCTCCAGATCGCTGTAGCGGATGATGGGCAGCACCGGCCCGAACTGTTCCTCGTCCACCAGACGCGCACCATCGCGGATCTCGGTCACCAGCGTGAGCGGATAGAAATTGCCCGCTCCATCCGGCAGCACGCCACCGCAGACGATGGTGGCGCCCTCTTCACGGGCACTGTCCACCAGCGCCGCCACTTTCTTCAACTGCATGGGATTCTGTACCGGCCCCATGGCGATGCCGGGCTGCAAGCCGTCGCCCATGGGCGTGGCCGCAATGATGGCCTTGAGCTCGGCCACGATCCGGTCATGCAGCGCATCGGGCACGTAGAGGCGCTTGGCACAGGCGCAGGTCTGGCCCATGTTGAGGAAGGCGCCCCAGAACAGGCCCGGCGCAATCGCCTTGGGATCGGCATCCTCCAGCACGATGGCCGCGTCATTGCCACCCAGTTCCATGGTGGTCGGCGTGAGGTTGCGCGCGGCCGCTGCAACGATGCGCGCACCGGTCGCACCGGATCCGGTGAACATGATCTTGTTGACGTTCGCATCCTCCACCAGCAGGGCGCCCACGCTGCCATCGCCGCTGACGGTATTGAGCACGCCGGCCGGCAGTGCTTCCGCAATCACGCGCGCCAGTTCCAGGCCGCAGACGCTGGTGTATTCGGAGGGCTTGAGCACGACCGTATTGCCGGTGTAGAGCGCCGGGATGATCTGCCAGATGGAAATCATCAGCGGCCAGTTCCAGGGTGCGATGGCGGCAATCACGCCATAGGGCTTGCGATGCAGTTCGTCGCGCCGGGTCTCGTCCTCGAAGACCACTTCCGGGGCCAGTTCCAGGCTGGCCGTGGCGCGCGTCCAGGCCTCGCAGCCCCACAGTTCGAAGCGCGAGCCCGGCACCTGATCCGGACCGACGCCACCCAGCGGACGGCCCTGTTCCTGTGTCACCAGCGTGGCCAGCCGTTCGGCATTGGCAGCGATGGCATCGGCCACGCGCTGCAGATGCTCGCGCCGCTGCGCCAGTGACAAGGCTGCCCAGCCCGGCTGCGCCCGGCGTGCGGCGGCTACCGCTGCCGCAACCTCGATGGCATCGGAGTGCGGGAAGCGGCCCATGACCTGGCCGGTGGCGGGATTGTGCGAATCGAGCAGGCGGCTGCCCGTGCGCAGCTGGCCGCCGATGATGTTGGATGCGATATGCATGGAGTCTCCTTGTGAAAAAAGACCGTCGGGCCGGAGCACGGACGGTCAAGCTTTGCCGGCTTGGGGAAGCCTTATTTCTTCTTGTTCAGGCCGAGGGTGGGCGTCTCGTCGAAGAAATTCCAGGGCTTCAACAGGACGTGTACCCATTCGGTGGGCATGATGGGCCACTCTTCGGCACGCGCCACGTGGGTGGTGCCGGTGGTCAGCCAGACCACATCGTCCTGGTTGACGATGGACTGGTTGTCCTTGACGAAGGCACCCAGGCCGGTGTCCTCGTGCGAGCGGTTCGGATACTTGCCTTCCGGGAAGCGCTGCTGCGGGTCATAGCGGGTCACCCACAGCTGGCGGTCCATGAAGCTCAGACGCTTGTTGAGCCATTCATCGGGCGAGAAGTTGGCGCCCTTGGCAATCGGGTGCGTACCCCCCGCATACGGGATCAGCTGGTAAGAGACCGGATTGCCGACCTTGTTGAACTTGTTCGGGTTGCTCAGCAAACGAATGGTCGATGCATCGAATTTCTGCGCCGCCTGCTGCTCGGTCTCTGCGGTGCGCTGCACGGTCTGCATGGTGCTGCTGCGCGGGCCGCCCCGGGTGTTGGGCAACACCACCGGATCAACTTCGGTGAGCGAATTGCCTTCCCCGTCGATGTCCAGATCGAGACGGAAGTTGTAGATGTGCTGGTGCGTGGTGCCGACGATGTTGTGATCGATCAGCGTGCCGTAACGGGTATCCTCGGCCGCGCTGGCGTCACGCATGGTCGAAGACTTCACGCCCTTGACCGCTTCGATGCCGGTGGCGCCGGCATTGATGCCGATGGTCCCATTCTCGGCAAAGACCCAGTCGAAGATGTAGTCGTAATTGCCGACCGTGCTGATCCAGCGGATCACCAGCTCACGCCGCTCCACTGACAGATTGGGCTGGCCGTATTCCTGGTGCTTGAATTCCGGACCGGCATAGCGTTCGAAGACGCCAACGGCGCGCGGGATGGTGCGCGGCTTGCCGCTGGTGTCGGCCAGCGTGGCATCGAGCAGCACCACGTTGTCAGGGGCATCCTTGCCGCGCTCGATGGGTGAGGTCAGCGTGCCCATGCCGTATTCGCCCGAATCCAGGTAGGCCTTGAAATACCAGCCCACGTCCGGATCACCGTAAGGCACGATCATGCCGCCCAGCGAACCCTCGTACATGATCTGGCGTTTCTTGCCGTGGTCGTTGTAGGTGACGGTAGAGAACATCAGCCCCACGCGCGAATCCAGCTTGAAGTGCATCTCCCAGTTGCGCCAGCGCAGGGTGTTGCCGGTAATGGTGTAGTTCTTGCCCTCGGGCTCGCTGATGTCCAGCGGCTTGGGCGGCGGCACCAGTGCGCGGCCGCTGCCGTCGTAGCCGGTCGGTTTCATCGGCACCGGGATCACGCCGTTGTCTTCGATCTTGATGACTTTCTTCTGCACCAGATCGACCACCGCCACCAGGTTTTCGATGGGATGCGCCCAGTAATTGCCGTCGCCGACATCCAGGTAGCTGACCACCTTGAGCAGGCGGGCATTTTCCTGCAAGGCATCCTTGCCGCCGAAGTAGCCCACGGTCAGCGGAGTGGCCACCACCTTCTTGATGTCGGTGATGCCGCGCTTGGCCAGCGCCTGGGCGTAGTCGGGACTGGTTTCCATCGCATTCTGGACGGTGGCGAAGTCATCCACCAGCACCATGCCATGCACGCCGGTCTTGGGCTCCCAGCGCGTCACGCTGCGTTGGCCCAGATCCACCGTACCTTCGATCACCTGGCTGCCATCTAGCAAAGTGAAATCGGCGCGCCGGGCAAAGGTCTGTCCGCGTTCGCCGAGGGCGAATTTCCAGACCTGCTCCTTGGGCGCTTCGGCCACCGTGATTTCGGTAAAGCGATAGGACGGCTGCCAGCGGCCGCTGGCCTTCAAGACATCCAGCGTGGCATTGATCTCATCGGCGCTGAGCGGGTTCAGCGGATGCGGCACCGCCTCGATCTGGAAAGTCTTGTCCAGGCTAGGTGCAAAGACGGTATTGATGAATTCGTCGGAGACATAGGGCTGTCCGTTCTTCATCACCAGCGGCACCGGCAGCTTCACGCTCTGGCCGTTGACCAGCGCGGTCGTGGCGCGCGGCTTGACGCGTACGGTCACGCTGTTGCGCTGGATGGTCCACAGCCCCGCATAGGCATCCCAGCGCACGGTAGCGCCGAAATCTTCCAGGGTTTTCTTGAGCGGCAACATGTGCGCGGCCGCGCCATGGGCGGCGGCCGGCAGCGGCGCCAGCAAGGCAGTGGCCAGGCCGGCTACGGAAAGCGTAGACAAGACCGCCTTGCGCAGCAGGCGGGAACGGAAACGAGTGGAGGTCATGGTCGGAACGTGTCGGTGTGGAACGGGTGTGATGGATTATTGCGTTCCCTTCCCGCAGCGGCGTAGCCCGATTTGGCAAACCTGCGCGCCGGACGAGGTCCTGCGGCGCGCGCAGACTGCGCTCTCTTCCCGCATGCAGCCTTTCTTTGCCCGTGATGTCTCCGGATTGCACCGCTCAAAAGCAAAACAGCCCCCGCACTGCGGAGGCTGTTTTGCCGTTTTCGGCTATGTTTTTCGGCACTCTCAGAACTTGTGCCGCAGCCCGATACGCAGGACATTCTGGCTGCTGTCGTCCGCCGGTGCCGACGAATAGGCCGCGCTGATGACGCCGGGATTGAGCACGTCGCTGGCCGACTGGCGGCTGGCCATGGCATAGAGATCGGTGCGCTTGCTGAAGAAATAGTCGATGCCGACATTGAGCTGCGTGGTGTGTCCGCGCGTAGCACCACCGCTGGCACGGGACAGATCGGCACGGTCATGGATGACGCTGCCCAGCAGGTGCAGCTTGGCGTCCATCGCGTAATCCACGCCGACGTCGAACACATTGGCGCGGGTAGCGCTGGTGATGGCCACCAGTCCGCTCGCCGCCAGCGGCTGCTGGGTCGGGCGGCGCACCTGTGACCAGGCCGCGAACAGCTTGGCCGGACCGGCCTGGTAGCTGGCCCCCAGGGTGAAGGTCTTGAGGTCGGTATCACCGGCACTGGACGGCGGCGTATCCGCGGCCAGCTTGCTTTGGTAGTAAGCGGCACCGATGCCCGCATTACCCCGCCGATAGTTGGCCCCGACGCCGAAGGCTTGTCCCGCCGAAGTCGTTCCTGCGACCTCGCCGAAGCCGTAGAACAGGCTGCCGGTAAAGCCATCGATGTCGGCCGTATCGAAGCGCAGCGAATTGCTGGTCCGTGCGCCGGTCAGGCGATCGAGGCTGTTGAAGTGACCGGCACGCACACCCCCACCCCCGAAAATCTGGAAGGAACTGTATTGCAGGCCGATCTCTTCCAGATAGTCGGTCTGGCGGCCAATGGTCAGCGTGCCGACATGGCCACTCAGGCCGACCACCGACTTGCGGTCGAACAGGCTGCCCGGAGTGGCCATGGCACCGTCGTCAGCGGAGAATCCGTTTTCCAGCTGGAAGATGGCCGCAAGTCCGCCACCCAGTTCCTCGCGGCCGCGAAAGCCGATGCGCGAAGCCATGGCGTCACCGGAGTCGACACTGACGCGGCTGTTGTTGCCGACACCGACCTTGCTGGCATAGACCAGGCTCATGTCGATGACGCCATAGACGGTGACGCCGGAAGTCTGGGCATGGGCACATTGGCTGGCGTTGAGCAGCCCCAGGGCGGAAAGAGTGAAGACGAGTTTTTTCATGAGAAGCGTGCCGCACGCGGCATGGTGCAGAAAACGTCAAATCATCCCGGGTGCTTTCTGCCGGGTGGAGGGAGGAGAATGGCACTGGCCGGGTCCAGGGAATGCACATGGTAGGAGCCCCTTTCCCCCCGCAGCAATTACCTCTTGGGATAGTGCCCGCGCGGGTCATTGCGGCTGGCGCGAAGCTGGTGCCCATGCCATACTTGCGGCGGCCCGCTGACGCTTTTTGCGCAGTGGCGCGCAAGTTCGGTACACTGCCCTCTTCCAACCTTGCCCTCGCTGGCCTGACCTGATTTGAACAACGCCGCCACCTTCCGCCTCGAACCGTCCAGCCCGCCTGTGCTGCACGTGGAAGGCGACTGGACCTTGCGCAACTACCGCGCGCTGTCGCACCAGATCGCACAGCAGCGGCCGGCGGTAGACGATCAGCTGGTGCTGACGTTTTCTGCACTGACCGCCTTTGACACCGTGGGCGCCAAGCTGCTGGTGGATCTGCTGGGCGTGCCCGCAGCCTTGCGCCAGACCGGCGAGGACAGCAATCTGCCGCGCGCCTGGCGCGGCCTGCTGGCCGCAGTTGCCGAGGCCAAGGCGATCGCCATGCCCAAGGCCGCCCCGCCGCCGCAGGCCTGGATTACCGACATGCTGGAACGGGCCGGCGTGGCCACCCTCAACCTGCGCGCCTGTTCGCGCGGCCTGCTGGGTTTTGCCGGACTGTGCCTGCAGACCTTGGCGGCCTCGTTCTGGCGTCCTTCGCGCTGGCGCTTTACGGGCGTAGTGGCCCAGGTGGAACAGACCGGGCTGGACGCGGTCCCCATCGTCTCCCTGCTGACCTTCATGGTGGGTGCCGTGGTCGCCTTCCTGGGGGCGACCGTGCTGGCCGATTTCGGCGCCAGCCTTTATACGGTGGACCTGGTGGCCTTCTCCTTCCTGCGCGAATTCGCGGTGCTGCTGACGGCCATCCTGATGGCCGGGCGCACCGCCAGTTCCTTTACGGCGCAGATCGGCTCAATGAAGGCCAACGAGGAAATCGATGCCATCCGCGCCCTTGGACTGGACCCGATCAACCTGCTGGTCCTGCCGCGCATCATCGCGCTGCTGATCTCCATGCCCCTGCTCACCTTCATCGCCATGATGTCGGGCCTCTTCGGCGGGGCCATGGTGTGTGCGCTGTCGCTGGACATCAGCCCGACCATGTTCCTCTCGCTGCTGCAGCAGGATGTGGGCATCCGCCACTTCGTGCTGGGCATGGTCAAGGCACCGCTGTTTGCCTTCGTGATTGCCATCATCGGTTGCAACGAAGGCTTCAAGGTCAGCGGCAGCGCCCAGTCGGTGGGCCAGCACACCACCTCCAGCGTGGTGCAGTCGATCTTCGTGGTGATTTTGCTGGATGCACTGGCGGCCCTGTTCTTCATGGAGATGGGATGGTGACCCCGGCGCACGACGATCAGGCCGTCGAAGCGATCATCGACGTGCGCGGTCTGCGCAACCAGTTCGGACCGCAAGTGGTCCATGACCAGCTGGACCTGCAGGTGCGGCGCGGTGAAATCCTGGGCGTAGTGGGCGGTTCCGGTACCGGCAAATCGGTCCTGCTGCGCAGTATCGTCGGCTTGCAACGTCCTGCGGCCGGACAGGTGAAAGTGTTCGGACAGGATCTGTCTGCACTGTCCACCGAAGCTCGTTCGCAGTATGAGCGTCGCTTCGGCGTGCTGTTCCAGCAGGGCGCATTGTTCTCTTCGCTGACCGTGCTGGAAAACATCGCCCTGCCCCTGACCGAATACGGCGGACTCGATGCCGATGAGGCGCGTGGGGTCTCGGCGATGAAGCTGGCGCTGGCCGGTCTGCCCATTGCCGCCGGTGACAAAACTCCGGCAGAACTCTCGGGCGGCATGATCAAGCGCGCCGCGCTGGCCCGAGCGCTGGCGCTGGATCCGGACATCCTGTTCCTGGACGAACCGACCGCCGGCCTCGACCCCATCAGCGCCGCCGCCTTCGACCGCCTGATCCTGACCCTGCGCGATGCGCTGGGTCTGACCGTGTTCCTGGTCACCCATGACCTGGACACCCTTTATGCCATCTGCGACCGTGTTGCCGTGCTCTCGGCCAAGCGCGTGCTGGTGGCCGACCGCATCGAGGCCGTGGCGGCCTTCGATGATCCGTGGATACGGCAATACTTCCAGGGCCCGCGCGGACGGGCCGCCAGCCAGGCCGCACTGCGTGCTTCGGCCACCCCAACGCATCAAGGAAACGCCTAATGGAAACGCGTGCCCATCACGTCCTCATCGGACTCTTCACCATCCTGGTCGCCCTGGCGGCACTGGTGTTCTGCCTGTGGCTGACCAAGGTCGGCCAGGACCGCGACGTCGACTACTACACGGTCATCTTCAACGAGGCGGTCAGCGGGCTCTCGCGCGGCAGCCCCGTGCAGTACAGTGGCATCAAGGTGGGCGACGTGGTCGGCCTGAGCCTGGACCCGGCCGACCCGCGCAAGGTGCGCGCCCGCATCCGTGTGACCGGCAAGGCGCCCATCAAGGAAGACACCGGCGCCAAGCTGGCCCTGGCCGGCATCACCGGCACCGCACTGATCCAGCTGACCAATGGCTCGCCCGAGAGTCCTCGGCTGGAGTCCAAGGATGGCAATGACCCGATCATCATCGCCTCGCCCTCGCCGCTGTCGGCGCTGCTCTCCAACGGCGAGGACCTGCTCTCCAACGTCAATGAAGTGCTGCTCAACGCCAAACAGTTCCTGGCGCCGGAAAACGCCCGCCGCCTGAACCAGACCCTGGCGCACCTGGAACAGCTGACCGATACCCTGGCCAACCAGCGCGGCAACGTCGGCACCGCCATGCAGGAACTGGCGGCAGCGGCGCGCCAGGCCAATCTGGCCATGCAGTCGGCCAACCAGTTGCTGGCCACACGCGGCAATGACGCCATGGGCAACCTGCAGCAAGCCATGCGTTCGCTGGCGGCCAGCAGCCAGCAGATCGAAAAGCTGATCCAGCAGAACCAGGCCGCCCTCAACAACGGTGCCCAGGGCGTGGCGGAGATCGGGCCGGCCATTACCGAACTGCGCAGTACCCTGGCCTCGGTGCGGGCCATCAGCCGCAAGCTGGAAAGCAATCCCGGTGCCTACCTGCTGGGCCAAGACAATCTTCAGGAATTCCAACCATGATGACCCCGCTCCTGCGCACCGCCCTGGTGACCGCCAGCCTGGCCCTGACCGCGTGTTCGATTCTTCCCAAGTCCGATCCGCTGGCGGTCTATCGCCTGCCGCCACTGGCTTCGACCCATGCGGCGAGCACCGGCACGCCCTATCGCGCGCTGCGCATCGCCACTCCGGCGGCCAGTCGCAGCATCGACAGCGAACGCATCCTGGTGCTGCCTGAAGGCGACGTGGTCAAGTCCTATGCCGGCGTGCGCTGGAGTGATCCGGCACCGCAGTTGCTGCGCGACCGCCTGCTGGATGCCTTCCAGGCCGACGGACGTTTCCCGCGCCTGTCCGGCGACAATGCCAACATCGCGGCCGAGGTCGAACTCGATGGCGCACTCAACGCCTTCCAGACGGAATATCGCAACGGCGCGCCCAGCGTGGTGATCGTCTATGACGCGCGACTGGTCGACACCGCCACGCGCCAGCAACTGGCGGCGCGGCGCTTTGCGGTGGTGGAAGCGGTGGCCGGCAGCAAGGTGCCGGAGGTGGTCAGCGCCTTTGGCAGCGCCTCGGCGCGGTTGGCGGGCGAAGTGGTGGCGTGGGCCGCCACGGTGCGATGAACGAATTTTCCGGACGCGCCATTATCCGAACGTAGCATGGGCAGGCGCACGCTGCTGTGGCAATCTGACCGGTATTTTTCTTGCGGATCGGAAGGCAGCCATGGACAAGTTGCAAGCGATGGAAACCTTTGTCGCCGTGGTCGAGAGCGGCAGCTTCGTGGCCGCCGTGGAGGTGACCGGCCAGTCCAAACCGGCGGTCTCGCGGCAGGTTTCGGAGCTGGAACAGTTCCTCGGCATCCCCCTGCTCCACCGCACCACGCGGCGACTCTCGCTGACCGATGAGGGCCGCGTCTACTTCTCGCGCTGCAAGGAATTGCTGGAATCCATCCAGGATGTGGAGAGCGAAGTCGGGCTCAATTCCGACCAGGCCTGCGGACGGCTGCGCATCGGCGCTCCGCAGGATTTCGGCGTGGAGCAACTGGCTCCGCTATGGGGCAAGTTCACCGAGCAAAATCCGCTGATCACGCTCAACATCACCTTGTCTGACCGCACCATCGACCTGCTTGAGGAAGGTTTCGACATGGCCATCCGCATCAGTACCCTCGGTGACAGCTGCATGGTGGCGCGGCCGCTGGCACCGGTGCGCATGATTGCCTGCGCCTCGCCGGCCTTCCTGCAGCGGCACGGTACGCCGGTGAGTCCGGCGGAACTGCGCGACTATCCCTTCATCTCCTACAGCTACCGCAACGGCGGCGATGAGTGGCATTTCAAGCATGAGCACGGCGACACCTGCACGGTGCGCGTGCGCTCCACCGTCTACGTCAACAATGGCGCTACCTGCCGTGCCATGGCCATGGCCGGCCAAGGAATCGCGATCCAGCCGGACTTCATCGTCAACGCGGCAATCCAGTCCGGTGAACTGGTGGAATTGTTTGAAGGCTGGAGCACCGGCGAGCAGCTGGTGGTGCATACGCTCTACCCGACCCGCACGCATCTGCCGCCCAAGGTGCAGCGCATGCGTGATTTTCTGGTGGAGCAGTTCAAGGTACCGCCATGGTGCCCGAAGCAAGTAACTTAAATTTAAATTATTTAGTTCATTCTCAATTTCCGGTCCAGCGCAGGAACAGCGGCATGAGCACCGGCACCAGCACGGCGGTGAAGACGCCATTGAGTCCCATGCCCAATCCGGCAAAGGCCCCCATCTCCGCACTGACCTGCAAAGCGCGCGCGGTACCGATGCCATGCGAGGCCACGCCCAGCGCGAAGCCGCGTACCGGATGGCTCTCGATGCGCAGGAAGTTGAGGACGTAGCGTGCCAGGACCGCGCCCAGGATGCCGGTGCAGATCACCAGCACGGCGGTCAGCGACGGCAGGCCGCCGAAACGTTCCGAGATGGCCATGGCAATCGGCGTGGTGGCCGACTTGGGTGCCATGGAAATGACGATGTCGCGCGAGGCCCCCATGGCGTAGGCGATCCCGACCGCCGAGACCACGGCCGTCACGGAACCAGCGGCCAGCCCCAGCATCAGCGGCAGCACTGCGCGGCGGAAATTGTGCCACTGCTTGTAGAGCGGCATGGCCAGCGCAACCGTGGCCGGTCCGAGCATGAAATGCACGAATTGCGCGCCTTCGAAATATGTCTTGTAGGGCGTATGCGTGATGCCCAGGATGCTGACCACGATGACGATGGCGATCAGCACGGGATTGGCCAGCGGGTGGTAACCCAGCCGCCGGTAGATCCACAGTGCCACGAGATAGGCCACCAGCGTGGTCGTCAGCCCCAGCAGCGGCGAGGCCGCCAGGTAGACCCAGACATCGGTCAGACGGGCCAGGCCGTGCATCAGTGCGGCTCCTCATCGTGATCCGGCTGGCGAGCCGCAGAGAAGCGCTTCATCGCCGCATTGGTCACCAGCGCGCCGACGCCGATGGCCAGGACCGTGCTCACCACCAGCGCCACCGCGATGGCCGGCAGATCGCCTTTGAGCTGGCCGGCAGCGGCAATCACGCCGACGCCGGCCGGCACGAACAGCAGCGACAGGTGCTGCAGGATGCCCCATGAGGTCGGCTCCATCAGCTGCGCCAGGCGTGAAGAAGAGAGAAAGGCGATCAGCAACAGCAGCATACCGATCACCGGACCGGGAATGGGCAGGCCCAGCAATTGCGCGGTGCCTTCGCCCAGGCATTGGAAGACCAGGAGGATGGCGAGGGGGGTGAGGTTCATGGGCGGCCAATGGTGATGGAAGTGGCAGACAATCAAAAAATGCGAGGAAAGCGGATTGATTTCACGATGTCGCTGCCAGACCAGGCAATTTGCGCGCGCATGCGCCTCTCCCACCCAAGGAGTGACATCATGCGCACACAAGCACCCAGCAAGGCAGGCCTCTATACTGTACAGGAATCTGTACATCATTTTAGGAGGTCCGAGATGGCCTTTTCTTCCACTGACGTGATTACGCTGACGCAAGCCCGGGCCCAACTTTCCGAACTGGCGGATCAGGTCAAGGCGGGCACAGAGAAAATCATTACCAAGAACGGCGTCAGCTACGTCGCCTTGATCGATGCGGAGCGACTGGATTACTACCATCAGTTGGAGCGGGAGCACCTGCACCTGCTGACCATTGAAGATGCCCGCGCCGGGCTGGCCGATGTCGCGGCCGGTCATGTGGACGATGCCCGCACCGCCCTCAACGGCCTCAAACGCCGCCGCACTGCCAAGACCACGCGCTGAGGTGCAAGGTGGCCGTCCCGCATCGGGTCGAGGTCACGACGTATTTCCTTCGCGGGCTGGCGCAGATCGAGGATTTCCTCGACGCCAATGAGGCAACCGATGCCTATGACCAGCTGCTGGATGAACTGATCGCGACCGTCATCCCCAATCTGGAAAGTTTTCCGCAGCTCCGCCCCTTGATTCAAGGCGGCGCCGGGCAATCAACCGAAGTCCACAGCGCTCTGCGCCTCCTCGAACGGCAATTGGGCAGACTGGCCCGCCACACGGAGGTACGAGAGTACGTCATGAAGGATACCCTGGTGCTCTATGCCCGCTCCAGGGGTGTCATTCACTTGCTCTCAATACGCCACCAGCGGCAGCGCCGCAACTATCTCGCCGCCCCCTCACCGTAAGTCCTGCGCCCGGACCAGCCGAGCTCGCCCGGGCGCAATGACGATAAGCGTACGCTCCGTCCAAGCCTCGCCGTGCCGCCAGAACCAAATCTTCGCAGGTCTTGTCCCACATCCCGGGCTGTCTCTGCTTATCGGATGGCCCCACCACTCCGCGCACCAAGCTGATGCCAACAATCAACAAGAACAGCCCAACGCCGGTCACCACCACGATTTGAAACAGGCGCGCTCACGCAGCCTTTACTGGAGCATCATGGACCACGCCACGCCCAGCCGCCCTCTGCGGGTACTGTCGATTTTCGGTACCCGCCCCGAAGCCATCAAGATGGCACCGCTGGTCAAGGCCCTCGATGCCGAGCCCGCCATCGACTCCATCGTCTGCGCCACCGGCCAGCACAAGCAGATGCTGGCGCAGGTACTGGAGCTGTTCGCCATCGAGGCCGATCACAGCCTCGATGTGATGGTGCCGGACCAGACGCTCAACGGCCTCTCCGCGCGCCTCTTCGCCGGCATCGACCAGCTGCTGGAGCAGACCCGGCCCGACCGCGTGCTGGTCCACGGCGATACCACCACCGCCATGGTGGCGGCCATGGCGGCCTTTCACCGGCGCATCCCGGTCGGCCACGTGGAGGCCGGCCTGCGCACCCATGACATGCACCAGCCCTGGCCGGAAGAGATGAACCGGCGCACCATCGACGTGGTCAGCGACCTGATGTTCGCCCCCACCGCGCAGTCGCGCCGCAACCTCGAAGCAGAAAACCTGCAGGGAAAAATCGTGGTCACCGGCAACACCGTCATCGATGCCCTGCAGATGACAGTGGCCCGCATCGATGCCGATGCCGGGCTTCGCGCCCAGCTCGATGCCGCCCTGCCATCGCTGCTGCCCGAACGCCGCCTGCTGCTGGTCACCGGCCACCGGCGCGAGAACTTCGGTACCGGATTCCTGCAGATCTGCCGCGCACTGGCCCAGTTGGCGCAACGCGATGACCTGCAGATCGTCTACCCGGTGCACCTCAATCCCAACGTGCGCGGCCCCGTCATGCAGGAGCTGTCCGGCCTGCCTCACCTGCATCTGATCGAGCCGCTGGACTATCTGCAGTTCGTGCGGCTGATGCAGCGCACCCACGTGATCCTCACCGATTCCGGCGGCGTCCAGGAAGAAGCGCCGGCATTGGGCAAGCCAGTTCTGGTCATGCGCGACGTCACCGAACGCCCCGAGGCCGTGGCCGCAGGCACCGTGCAACTGGTCGGCACCGATACCGGCCGCATCATCGATACCGTGGCCACCCTGCTGAGCGAAGACCGGCTCTGGCGCAGCTTCGCACGCAAACAAAATCCCTATGGCGACGGACAGGCCTGTGCCCGCATCGTCGATGCCATTCTCGGACGCAACTTCCAGCCCTTCTCCGCCTGACTCATCCATTCGCAAGCCATGGGCGGCGAGACGTTGCGATTTGTGTCGTCGCCCCGTTTACTTAGTTTTTTATGGAAAGTTTTCCCGGCCAGAACCGAGTGAAATCAAACAATATAAAATATTTTTTACGTCCCCTGATGTAGGGAATTCTCACAAACATCCTTGTCAGTGTTGCGTTACCCCGCCTTTTCTCCTCAGGCGAAATCAGCCAGCAGCGCCCCTTTTCCCATGCGCCCCTCCGGGCGATGTCAGACGGCAATCGCCCTGAATACTTAGTTTTTCTGCCTCGCCATTTCAAGCAAAAAATCACGGAAAAATGGACACAAGGAAAGTGTCCGCGTGCTGCAAGGTGTAAAGAGTGATATCGAACATGCAACCAAATTGACCTCCCTCCGCTCCTACCGCACGCAACCGAGCCACGCAACCGAACAACAAACAATTCAACGAAACGCCACAAGGTCCGGACTACGCGGACCGATGGTCCCTCTTGCGACAGGAATCTGATGATTGCACGCCACCACCCCCAGCCAGCGGCTGCGCGCCGCCTGCGCTTGGCCGCGGGAACGCCGATGTTCATGACGCTGGCCGTCGCCGTGCTTGCCGCCGGCTTTTCGCCGGTCCTGCTGGCCGCCCCCACAGGCAACAACGCCGCCGCTGACGCTTTCCGCACCTTGACTGACGACACCTGGATCGAGCGCCGCGAGACCCTGGCCTCACTGGGCATTACCTCGCCGCTGGTGCTGGCGTCCAATGACAGCAGCCGCGAACTCTATCTGCCGGTGCCGTCCAATGTGCCGCTGGCGGATGCCAATCTGAAACTGGACGCAAAGTATCTGCGCGCCGACGGCGGCCGCACCACCATGGTCGTGGCCATCGATACCTATCCGGTCGCGGCGCGTGCGATGACGGCCGATCAGGGCGATGCCAGCCTGGCGCTGGGCATCGACGGCGCGCCTCGCGCCAATGGATTCGTGCGCATGGGCGTGAACTGGACCACCATGCTCTCCGGCCTGTCGCAATGCGCCGACCCGCGTACGCCCGGCAACGTGCTGCAGGTGAATCCCGATTCCTCCTTCAGCTACCGCTACGACAGCCGCGCCATCGGCGACCTGCGCACCGCCTGGGGGGCGCTGCCGGCCCTGACCTCCATCATGGTGGCGGGACGCCAGCTGGATGCACAGAGCTACGACAGCGCCTGGCGCATCGGTGTGGCGCTGGAACGCGCGGGCAAGCACAGTACGGTGACGGTGCTGCCGCGCGTGGGTGACGTGATCGACCTGAGCCGCCTCAACGTACCCGATGGGCTGCGCGGCATTGCCGCGTTTGCCGCGCTCAAGGGCAGCGGCCAACATGCCCTGAAGGATCCCGCCGAAGTCGGCGCCTTGCTGGCCCTGGGTCGCAACCAGGTGCGGGCCGACATCGTGGTGGCCGATGCAGCGCTGCTCTCCGGTATCGACAGCGCCATGAACGCCCTGCAGCAGCAGGTGCAGGCCAGCGCGCCCGAAGCCATGCCGGCCTTCAGCGCCTGGCGCGCCCGCGTGCAGCCGCAGTCCGCCAGCCTGCAGGCAGGTGAACTGCGGCTGTCGTCAGCCTTCGGCCATCCGGTGATCCTGGCGGGTGCGCAGTCCGGCCCCGCCTTTGCACAGATGTTCGACCGCTACTGGCGCAACATCAGCGGTGCCGCCTCGCTGGTGGCGCGCACGGCGCACAAGCCGGTGACGGGTGAAGACTTCATCCTGCTGAAAAACCTGGGCGGTGCGCCGGGTAGCATCGATGTGCTCAGCCGCGCCGACTGGAGTGCGTCCTTCGATATCGCCGAAGTCGCCAGCGACGGCCGCCTGCCGTCCGAACTGGTACTGGATGTCTCGGCCGCGCCGGGTGCCACGCGCACGCCGCCGGTGGCCTCGGTGTTCCTCAACGATGTGCTGCTGGGAGCGCGCAGCCTGCAGGCCGACGGCCAGCGCGAGCGCATCATCGCGCGCATCCCGCCGGGTGCGCTGGCTGCACAGAACCAGCTGCGCGTGTCCTTCGTGCGCCAGCCCTCCAGCGACAACTGCCGTGAAACGCCCCAGGCCTTCCCGGTGGCAGTGCTGGGATCCAGCCACCTGAAACTGGACAAGGCCCAGGACGAAGCCAACTTCACCGGCATGGTCCGCCGCTTCGCCGCCGGTGCGCAGTTGCTGGTGCCGCACAGCTATCTGGACGACGTGCCGGCCAGCCTGCAGCGCGTCATCATGGTCGCCTCCAGCGCCGGCCTGCCCGCCGACCGCACCCAAATGACCGTGGTGGACGACGGCAAGGAGGCCGCTCCTTCGGGCAGCTTCCTGGCGTTTGACCTGCCCTTCAAGGATGCCCAGGGCATCGTGCAGGTCAAGGGCAATACGCTGGTGATGAATGACAGCAGCGCCAAGCCCATGCTCGACGTCACCGGCTTCGACCGCCTCGGCATCCTGGAGGTCGCCAAGACCAACGGCCAGCAAGGTGTGGTCTGGCACAGCGTGGGCAAGGAACGGCCGCTGGTGGCCAAACCGTTTGCGCTGTCGTCCGGCAATGTGGCAGCCGTCTCCTCGACCGGACTGCTGGCGGAGATCGACACCAATGACGCCAGCGGCCGCGATGCGGTGCAGGACGCCCCCTCGCTGACCATTCCGGACATCCTGTGGTGGGTGGTGCCGCTGACCATCATCGGCCTGTTCATTCTCCTGCTGATCCTGGCCAGCCGCACGCGCCGCCGTCGCATGGCCGAGCAGGAAGCCCAGCGCAAGCAAGCCCAGGCGACGCCGCGCGACGCCGGCCAGGACTGAGGACGGCGCATGTTCACCACAGCCAATGCCACGGCCCAGCTCAACTTCCTGTTCGCCAACTACTACGCGGCACTGGAAATTGCGGCGGCCGTGGTGGCCCTGCTGATCCTGCTGTCGGCGCTGGACGACCTGTTCTTCGACCTCTGGTACTGGTCGCGCCGCCTGTGGCGCCGGTTCACCATCGAGCGCGTGCGCACGCCATTGACGGTGGAACAGCTGCGGCAGCGCGATGAGCAGCCCATCGCCATCATGGTGCCGGCCTGGATGGAAGCGGACGTCATCGCGCAGATGATCGAGGACATGGTGGCCGTGCTGGACTATCGGCGTTACCACATCTTCGTCGGCACCTACGTCAACGACCGCGAGACCATTGACGAGGTGGAGCGCATGCGGGTGCGCTACAAGCAACTGCACCGGGTGGAAGTGCCGCATGCCGGTCCGACCTGCAAGGCCGATTGTCTGAACTGGGTAGTCAAGACCATCTTCGCCAGCGAAGCCGGACTGGGCATGCAGTTCGCCGGTGTGGTCCTGCACGACAGCGAAGACGTGCTGCACCCGATGGAACTGAAGTTCTTCAACTACCTGCTGCCGCGCAAGGACATGATCCAGCTGCCGGTAGCCTCGCTGGAGCGCGAATGGTTTGAACTGGTGGCGGGTACCTACATGGACGAATTCGCCGAAAGCCATGCCAAGGACATGATGGTGCGCGAAAGCGTGGCCGGACTGGTACCCTCGGCGGGGGTCGGCACCTGCTTCTCGCGCAAGGCGCTGCATGGCCTGATGCAGGCCTCCGATGGGGAGCCCTTCAACGTGTCCAGCCTGACGGAAGACTACGAGGTCGGCACCAAGCTCTCGCAGATGGGCATGCAGACCATCTTTGCGCGCTTCCCCGTGAAGTTCAAGGTACGCCGCAAACCCTGGTTCTTCGGCAAGCGCGAGCAGGTGGCCGAGAGCACGTTGGAAATGCCGCTGGCGGTGCGCGAATATTTCCCCGACACCTTCACACAGGCCTATCGCCAGAAGGCGCGCTGGGTCATCGGCATCGGCCTGCAGAGCTGGGAGCAGATGGAGTGGCGCGGCTCGCTGGCGGCACGCTATCTGCTGCTGCATGACCGCAAGGGCGTCGTCACGGCCTTCGTCAGCATGCTGGGTTATGTACTGGCCTTGCAGTTCATCCTGTTTTCGGCGGCCACCACTTTCCAGTGGTGGGACGTGTTCTACCCTCCCCTGCTGGCCGGTGACGGCTGGTGGCGCACCGTGCTCACGCTCAATGCGTTGGCGATGCTCAATCGTGCCTTGCACCGTTTCTATTTCACCACCGAGCTGTACGGCTGGCGTCACGGCCTGATGGCCCTGCCGCGCATGGTGGTGGCCAACTTCGTCAACTTCATGGCCGTGGCGCGCGCGTGGCGGCTGTTCCTGCTGTACCTGTTCGCGGGCCGCGCACTGGCCTGGGACAAGACCATGCACGACTTCCCCACGGATGGCATCGCCAGCCGCGTGCGCCTGCGCCTGGGTGACCTGCTGCGGACCTGGCAGGCAGTCGACGAGGCCACGCTGTCGATGGCGCTGGAGGAACAGCGCCGCACGCAATTGCCGCTGGGGACCGTCATGGTCAGCCATGGCTGGCTGGATGAAGAAACCCTGGCCGAAGCACTGGCCTATCAAGAAGGCCTGCCGCGCGTGAGCCTCACGCGGGAACGCGTGCAACGCCATGCGGGCGAACTGCCGGTGGAAATCTGCGCCCGCCTGCGCACGCTCTACCTCGGCCCCGGCAAGGAAGGCCGGCCCGACCAGGGCATGGCGCGGGTGGCCGTGGCCAGTGCGCTGACCGATGCCGCTCGGGCCGAGCTGGAAGCGGTCCTGGGCCGCGCCCCCTTCGCCATGGTGGCGCGCGAGTCCGAGATCGCTGCCGGCTTGCGCCTGCTGCGCGGGCAGGACAATGCCTTCGACCCGGCCCGCACCGAAGCACGCGTCCCGCTGCTGGGCGACCTGCTGATCGCCAGCGGCCTGCTGTCGCGCCCGATCTTCGATGCGGCCATGCAGCGCTATCGTCCCGACCTGCATGGCCGTATCGGCGACTACCTGGTCAATGAAGCCGTGATCTCGCGCGAGGCCATCGAAGAGGCGGTACGGCGTCAGCGCGACTGGCTGGCACAAGGCGGCCAGCCTGCCTGAGCCCCGCCCTCATCACCAAAACAAGAAGACACGATGAAGAACAAGACCTTGTCCCTGCTGCTCCTGCTGCTGGTCAGCGGTGCTGCTGCCACCACCGGCACGGCGCTGGCACAAACGGCGGTGGTGGAACTGCCGCTGTCCGGCCCGGCCTATCGCCTGGCCCAGCAGGCCTATGCCTCGGCGGCGCGCGGTGCGTTCGGGCAGGCGCAGGCGCAACTGCAGGAAGCGATACGCCTGCGCCCGGATTCCATGGCCTTGCGCCGTCAATTGCGCGAACTGCGCCAACAGCAGCACGCCGGAATGAGCGCCAGGCGTGGCACGGCGCGCGACCCCGGCTATGCGGCCGCAGCTGCCGCCTATCGCGCCTATGATGGCAAGCGCTACGAGCAGGCCGTCACGCTGGCACGCCAGGCCGTGGCAGCCGCCCCGCGCAATACCGCCTACTGGCTGCTGCTGGGCAATGCGCTGATCGAGACCCATGACTACGACCGCGCCAGCGAAGTACTGGCCCAAGGCGCGGACAACGTCACGGACCAACGCCCGCTGCTGCGCCGCCAGCTGGAACTGCAACGCGAACGCGCCGCCATGGCAGCGGCCGAAGTCTTCCGGGCACAGGCCGACAACCACGCAGAGGACGAGCTGGACGCTGCCCGCCGGGCCGTGGCACTGGCACCGCAGGAAATGGAATATCGCCTGATGCTGGTGATAGCCCTGCTGCACAACGAGCAGATCGCGCAGGCCGAGCGCTCCGCCGACGAAGCCCATGCCATGGACGAACGCCAGCCCGGCCCGCTGCTGCTGCGCGCCTATGCCCGCGTGCGTCTGGGCCAGGCCGATGCCGCCCGCGCCGACTTCGCACAGGCACGCCGGTTGGCAACCAGCGACAGCAGCGCCGCTGAACAACTGGATGCAGGGATT
Organism: Herbaspirillum sp. Her4; assembly: GCF_057961335.1. NCBI lineage: Bacteria > Pseudomonadati > Pseudomonadota > Betaproteobacteria > Burkholderiales > Oxalobacteraceae > Herbaspirillum > Herbaspirillum sp. Her4. The sequence goes on from NZ_CM176330.1 coordinate 4,504,241, forward strand.
CTGCAGGCCGATGCCGAACTGGCCATGCAACAACCGCAGGCGGCATTGGATGTGCTGAACGATCTTGATCCCGACACGCTCGCCTCCGCAATCGATGCACGCCAAGCTGCGCGCTTGCGCCTGACGCGCCAGCAGGCCACCCAGGCACTGGGACGCTATCGGCTGGCGGCGCTCGGTGCCGAACAGCGCAACCCGTCGGTATCGTCGCGCCAGTACCCCGTGCCAGCACTGGATTGCAGCCGCGATGGTGCAGAAAACGTCAATCCCTGCCACGTGACGTTTGGCGCGCAAGCGCGCGATGCCGGCTTTGATGCCGCCACACGTGGCTACCAGGCGATGCAGCAGCAACAGTACGCACAGGCCTCGCAAGCAGCTAACGAGGCCGTAGCCCTGTCACCGCAGAATGCCGAATACCGCCTGCTGCTGATCGATGCCTTGCAGGCTGGTGGACAGGATCAGCAAGCCGAGCAGGCCATCAGCGCCACCCTGCAGGCACAGGGTGCAGATGGCCCCTTGCTGGCAAGGCGCGCTGCCTTGCGCGCACAACTGGGAGATAGCGCGGGTGCCCGCGCCGATGGTGAGGCGGCCTTGGCGCAAGGCGGCTTGCCGGTCGAGACCGAGATCGCGCTGCTGGCCCGCACCGGTCATCCACGCGAAGCCCGTGAACGCTTCCTCGCCGCGCGCGATGGCGGCGCGCTGGATGGACTGGATGATCTGCAACTGGCCTACCTGGCGTCCCAGGCGGGGGATGCCCCCGCTGCCCGGGACGCCTTCCGTCGAGCCGATGCGGGCGGCACCCTTCCCGCCCGCGCACTTTCCGATGCGGGGTATGCCGCCATCGATGCCGGTGACGATGACGCCGCGCTGGGCTGGTTCAAGCGCAGCGTCGACCGTGCCAACGATGGCAGCCTGCAGCAGACGCCGCAGCAGCGCTTCGATACCCGTCGCAGCATCTCCACCATCGATCGCAGCGGCGGCTTCATCGCCTCGCTCACGCACAACGGCGGCGGCCCCAGCGCCGGCAATGGCGGACGTCCCGGTGCCTCCGCCACCGACAGCACCCTGCAGGCCGGAGCGGAAGCCTACTGGCGGCCCTTCGGCTATCAGGGCGGCCGTCCGGTCGAATTGTTCGCACGCGTGTTCCAGACTCTGCAGGACCAGTCCGGCGGTGCGACTGGCACGCAGACTGCGCAAGCCACCGTAGGCGCGCGCTGGAAGCCGCTGGCCAGCCAGAACCTGGTGCTGTCGCTGGGACGGCTGATCCCGCTGGGAAGCCAGTCCGCCGCCGACTGGCTGGTGCAGCTGGCCTATTCCGATGGCATCGGTACCGACCTGCGAGTGGATCGCCCTGACTGGTGGACCACGCAATGGTATGGCGAGGTCGGCCGCTACCTGCGCAATCCGCAGACCTATGGTCTGGCCTCGGTCCAGACCGGACGCAGTTTCCGGCTCGACAGCGTGAGCGATCAGCTGGTGCTGTTCCCGCATCTGAGCCTGAACGCCGACTTCAATTCGCTCAATACCCATCGCACCGCCATCGGCATGGGTCCGGGGGTGAACCTGCGTTACTGGTTCCGGGGCGATCGCTATCATGCACCGCGTTCCTATGTGGACCTGTCGCTGCAGTATCGCTGGCGCGTCGGCGGCGATGAACGGGCGCAGGGATTCTTCTTCAGCACCACGCTGTCCTACTGAGTCCTCGTGAACCGCAGGTCCTCCCATGAAGTGCATGCCACCGGCACCCTTGCCCTCCCCGCTGCGGCGTAGCGCCCTGCTGGCCGCTGCCTCGGCGTGCCTGCTGGCCGCCTGCGCCGGCTGTGACCTGCGCGCGCAAGCGCAGGGCGAGATCGAGGGCATCGTCTGGCAGCCCGACAATGCCACCGTCGAACCACGCGGCCAGTGGCAAAAACTGGGAGCGCGAACCCTGCTGGTGCAATGGAGCGCAGTCGATGGCCAGGCCTTTGTTGCAGGCAGTGATTTGCCGACCGTGCCACGCCTGCCCGACTGGCAGCGCATTGCGCGCGAACCATGGGCACAGGAGGTGATCCTCGGACTGGCCGGCCGCTTCGATGAAGCTGCGGCCCGCGCCGACCTTCCGCAGCTGATCGCGCAATCGGCCAGGCTGGCAAGATTGTCCACGCCGCTCAAGGTCAGCGGCTGGTACTTCCCGGTGGAGATCGATCCGACCTGGACCGAGGCAGCCCGCTTGGGCGAGCTGCTCGGCCAGTTGCCGCGACCGCTGTGGATCAGCGTCTACGACAGTGCCAATGTGGGGCCCGAAGCACTGGCCGCCGGCTTGCTGAGCTGGCTGCCGCCGGATGTCGGCGTGTTCTTCCAGGATGGCGTCGGCGTCTATGCCCGCGAGCCGCAGGTGGCGCTGCACTACGTGCAGGTGCTGTCGCAGCGGCTGGGGCCGGCGCGGGTGCGGATCATCGCCGAGGCCTTCCGCCCGCAACCCGGAGGCGGATTCCGCAGTGCCACCGTGGAGGAGCTGACGCCGCAATTGCAGCACTATCGCGGGTATCGGGTCTGGCTCTTCGACGGACCGCATTACGTGTCCGATGCGCTGGTAGAGGCGCTGCGTCCACGCTGAAACCGAGCGCGCCTCTCGTTACATCCCGTTACGTTTGTGAAGCATCTTCCCATGGTGCAGCCAGGCCGAGGCGGCCATCATCCCGCCCTGGCCTCATCAGGCGCGCGTTTCCGGCCGCGCCATTGCTCTTCCATGGACATCGTCTACCTGCATAGCCCCATCACCTATTCCATCGCCCGGCAGTTGCAGCGCGAGGGAGAAGTGCGCGCGCCGCTGGTGGTCTGCGGACGTGGCATGCAATGGGAGGGGCCCTACGTCAGCGTCATCGACGACGGCATCTGGGATCCGGCACGCACCGTGGCGTTTCTGGAGGGGATGGTGGCGGCCCTGCCTGCCACCTTCACGCCCTTGCGCATCTTCGTGCCGCACACCGGCTTCCTGCTGGGCAAGCTGCTCAAGCTGGCGGCAGCGGTGCAGACCGTGTGCTACCTGGAAGAAGGCAACACCTCCTGCAATCCCCTGCTGGCCGCACCGGCCCAAAATGCCGCCGTCGATGCCACCGCACTGCTGCACATGCTGCAAGCCAAACCCGTGCTGATGCAGCGCCTGGGCCTCACACCGCAAGCCGTCCTGCAGGTCAATGCGATGCCCGCCATCTGGTTCGATGCGCAGAGCCCGAAATATGGCGGCGCCTACCGGGTCTCGCCGCAAGCCTTTGCGGGCCTGCCGCAGGTACGCACGATCAGCCTCGAACCTCAGGGCGGACTGCGCGAGACGGAGCGCCACTGGCTGTGCTTCCTGCCCAATATCATCAACATGGTGGCGCGCTGCGGCCAGCACAGCGAAGAGGCCCAGCGCAACCTGCATGGCCTGATGAGTTCGCTGCGTACCATGCAGGCACTGGTGGCCAGCCAGCATGCGCGGCTGGTCATGAAATTCCACCCGGTCGACGAGGCCAATCTCAATCCGCAGTTCAAGCAGCAGTTCTACGGCTTCGGCCTCAGCTACGCCAGCTTCGCGGCCCAGCAAGCCATCGACGCGCAGCTGGAACCGGCGCTGTTCGATTTCACCCGCTTCATCGTGATCAATGAATCGGCGGCCAGCCGCTATGTCGAACTGTTCCAGGGACTGGACTTCCTGATTTCGCTGAACCTGTTCTGACAACGCGGCACGCAGGGCTCTGGGCGCGTTGACGCTTTCTGCACCGAGGCTGACGTTTTCTGCACCATGTCGCCGCTGCCGGCCCTCTACCATGGGCGCTCCTCAACCTTGACCGGAGCGCATTCATGTCCTTTTTCCGCTTTTCCGTAGCCACGCTGGCCCTGACGTTTTCTGCACTGTCGGCCCACGCTGCCGATTTCACCGTGACCAGCCGCGACATCCAGGATGGCAAGGCGCTGTCGAACGCGGAAGTCTTCAACGGCTTCGGCTGCAGCGGCCTGAACCGCTCGCCGCAGTTGTCCTGGTCCAACGCCCCGGCCGGCACCAAGAGCTTCGCCGTGACCGTGTATGACCCGGATGCCCCGACCGGCAGTGGCTGGTGGCACTGGACCGTGTTCAACCTGCCGGCCTCCACCACCAGCCTGCCGGCCGGCATCGATGCCCAGGGCCGCGGCCTGCCCGCGGGTGCCATCCAGGGCCGTACCGATTTCGGCAGCAGCGGCTACGGTGGTGCCTGCCCGCCAGCGGGCGACAAGCCGCACCGCTATCAATTCGTCATTTGGGCACTGAACACCGAAAAATTGCCACTGGATGCGCAAGCCAGCGGTGCTATGCTCGGCTTCTTCCTCAACGGCGCGGCCCTCGGCCAGGCCCGCTTGACCGCCACCTACGGACGCTGATTCCCGCATGCAAAGTGACATCGCCATCCTGCCCTTCGCCCATGGCACCCGCCCCACGCTGACACGCATCCGCGCCCGGCACGAACAGCAGTTGCGCCAGGTCTTCATCGGCCTGGCCAGCATCTGCCACGTACGCCAGGGCAAGAAGCGCATGCAATGGGGCCATCGCCATCTGCTGTGCGGGCAGGATGTGCTGGTGCTCATCGCCGCCGGTACCCAGGTCAATGTCGCCAACCTGCCCAAGGGCGGCGAATATGCGGCCGACATGGTGTCCCTGCCGCCGGCACTGATCGAGCGTTTTCGCCTGCACTATCCCGGCCAGGGCGTACAGGCGCGCGATGCCAGCGCGGTCAGCAGCGTGGCGCAGGATGCCGACATCCTGCGCGCCTGGCGCCATCTGCAGGACTGCATCCGCGAAGAAGCCGCCAGCGAACTGCAATGCCAGGCAGCCGAAGGCCTGCTGCTGGCCCTGAGCCTGCGCGGCGCCATCGGCGGCCTGCTGCGCGAGCGCGGTGACGCCATCAGCCATCACATCGAACAGCACCTGCTGATGCTGGCCCCGGAAGAACGCAGCCTGGAGCGCGTGGCCGAAGCTTTTCACTGCAGCGTCTCCACCCTGCGGCGGCGGCTGGCGCGCGAGCAGACCGGCTTCCGCGAATTGCTGGACAAGGTGCAGCTGGGACTGGCGCTGGACCAGTTGCAGGCCTCGTCCTTGCCCATCGCCGACATTGCCTCGGCCTGCGGCTATGACTCGCCCTCGCGCTTTGCGATGCGCTTTCGGCAGCATTACGGGATCAGCCCCAGCGAGTTGCGGCAGACCCTGCCCTGAGGTCAAAGCCTCCTGAACCTTACCTCCAAACGGCGCGTTGACCTGCGTGGCTCAACAACAAGCGCCGTCATCCCGGTACGAAAGCACCGACACGCGATTGAAACAGCGTCCGACTGCCCGCATTCGGCGCAGGACCTAGTATGGCTCCAACGGCTCGCGATGGCGGGACGCCCCCCACAACAACCTTAGGAGATCTCCATGTCCAAACCGACCCTGAAATTCCTCGGCACTGCCCTGGTAGTGGCTGCCTTCAGCACCGGCGCCTTCGCACAGAATGCCGGCGGTGCCAGCGGTGGTGCAGCCGGTTCCGGCGCGGCTGGCTCGGGCGCAGCAGGTGCTGGCTCGGGCGCAGCAGGTGCTGGCTCGGGCGCAGCAGGTGCTACCGGCGCACAGACCACGCCCAACAACAGCGCCACTGAGTCGGGCAGCTCCTCTTCCGGCAAGAGCATGCGCAGCCACAACAAGTCGGACAAGGCGATGGACAAGTCGATGAAGAGCGGCAGCCAGAATTCCCGCTCCGGCAACAACGCCAATACCACTGACTCGAAGAACGGCCCGCTGGGCACCTCGCCGGGCGGCAATGGCGGCGGCACCGGTGGCGCCGGCGGCTCGGGCTCCTGATCGCTTGCGCAGCAATGCGCAGATGACTCAGATACTCTGATGACCTTTTCCAGCTTTTGTTGTCTCCGTAGTTCCTGTTGTTTCGTTGTGTAGTTGTTTCTGTTGTCTCCGTAGTTTCCTGTTGTTTGATGCTTGAGCGCAGCATGGCGAAGTCTTCATGCCTCCCGCCATGCATGATTTGCCCCGTCGAAGCTGACGGGGCTTTTTTATGGCTGCAGCCAGCAGTCGTTCGACGGTGAAAACGCGCGTGGCGGGAGGGTACAATGTCGCCTTCGCTCACTGCCCGCGCCTGTCCATGACCGATCATCTGGAAATTTTTTACCGGCTCCTGTTCGCCATGCTCATCGGCTGCGTCATCGGCATCGACCGCAACCTGCGCGGCAAGCCGACCGGCATGAAGACCCTGGGCCTGGTGGCGCTGGGATCGGCATTGGTCACGATGGCCGCCATGGACTTCTCGCTGGAGTCCGATGTGCATAGCCGCGATGCGGTCAGCCGTGCCATCCAAGGGTGTCATCACCGGCATTGGTTTCCTTGGCGCGGGCGTGATCATCCATGAACAGCGCAGCGAGAAGGTACGCGGCCTGACCACGGCGGCATCGATCTGGGTGACCGCTGCCGTGGGCATCGTCTGCGGCGCCGGCTGGTGGCGCGTGGCGCTGATGGCGACGGGTCTGATCCTGACCTTGTTCGTCGTAGGCCGTCCGCTGGAACACTTCCTGCACCGCCGATGGCTGCGCAAGACCGACGACGAACGCGCCGACATCAGCGCGCGCGAAGAAGACTGATGCCGTTCGGCAAGAGGGGAAAACCCAGGCCCCCAGTCACCCCTCATGCACTGCAACGATGCACTGCACCACGAACGCGCAGACTGCACTCGAATACATCATGCAATGATATATATCGGTGATCGGGTCCCGCGCTACTGCCGCACTTCATTTCCGCCTTCCACTCCGCAAAACCGCGCCCGTGCTGCCTCCCCGCCAAAACCCTGCGGCTGGCACGGCCTTTGCTCAATGTCCATCAGGATCAAGGACGATCCACCACTTTGATGCCGATCTAACGATGGATCTGCAATGCATACGGACAATGGCGTCCGCTTGAAACGAGGCAAGGCCTCGGATTCGAGCGGGCGCCTTTTTGTTTTTACGGGACCCCGACATGAGCAAATCCAATCGTATCGCGCTGTTCTCCCTGGGCACGCCCCAGATGCGCGCCTTCCACCTGACCTGGATGGCCTTCTTCGTCTGCTTCTTCGCCTGGTTCGCCTGCGCGCCGCTGATGCCGGTCATCAAGGGGGAATTCCACCTCACCCCCGGCCAGATCGCCAACATCAACATCGCCGCCGTGGCCGTGACCATCCTGGTGCGCCTCATCATCGGCCCCATGTGCGACCGCTTCGGTCCGCGCAAGGCCTATACCGGGCTGCTGCTGGCCGGTGCCGTGCCGGTCATCGGCGTGGCCTTCGCGCAGAGCTACGAGAGCTTCCTGTTCTTCCGTCTGCTCATCGGTGCCGTCGGTGCCAGCTTCGTCATCACCCAGTACCACACCTCGGTCATGTTCGCTCCCAACGTGGTCGGCACGGCCAATGCGGCCACGGCCGGCTGGGGCAATGCGGGCGGCGGCGTGGCACAGGGCGTGATGCCCCTGCTGATGGCCGCCATGCTGATGCTGGGCGTCTCGCAAGGCTGGGGCTGGCGTGCGGCGCTGCTGGTGCCGGGCGTGCTGATGCTGGTGATGGCCGCGCTCTACTGGCGCTTTACCCAGGACTGCCCGGAAGGCAACTATGACGAACTGCGCGCCGCCGGCGTGACCATCGAAAGCGGCAAGCGCGGCGGCTGGGCCAGCTTCCGTGCAGCGGCCGCCAACTATCGCGTTTGGATGCTCTTCATCACCTACGGTGCCTGCTTCGGCGTGGAAATCTTCATTCACAACATCGCCGCCATCTACTATGTGGACCACTTCCAGCTCTCGCTGGAGTCGGCCGGCATCGCCGCCGCCAGCTTCGGCCTGCTGGCGCTGTTTGCCCGCGCCCTGGGCGGCTACATCTCCGACAAGGTGGCCCTGCGTGGCGGCCTGAACCGCCGCGCCACCCTGCTCTTCGTGATGATGCTGGGCGAAGGCCTGGGCCTGCTGTGGTTCGCCCATGCCGGCAGCGTGGTGGCCGCCGTCATCGCCATGCTGTGCTTCGGCCTGTTCACCCACATGGCCTGCGGCGCGACCTATGCGCTGGTGCCCTTCATCGACCGCAAGGCACTCGGCGGCGTGGCCGGCATCATCGGTGCCGGTGGCAACGTCGGTGCAGTGGCCGCGGGCTTCCTGATGAAGGGCCTGGGCAACACCCAGCAGACGCTGTCGATGCTGGGCGTGCTGGTGACCATTTCGGCACTGTGCGCAGTGGCCATCCGTTTCACCGCGTCGGACAAGAGCGGCGATGCCGCCCTGGCCGACAGCAAAGTTGCAGCCTGAGGAGAGCACCCATGAACATCATCGTCATCGGCCACGGCATGGTCGGCCACAAATTCCTGGAATGCCTGGCCGAGAGCGGCGCAGGCGACCTCAAGGTCACCATCCTCTGTGAAGAACCGCGTCCGGCCTACGACCGCGTGCACCTCTCCGAATTCTTTGCAGGCAAGAGCGCGGAAGATCTGTCGCTGGTGGCACCCGGTTTCTTCGACGCCGGCCGCAGCCCGGTGCAGTTCGATCTCAAACTGAACGCCAAGGCGCGGCACATCGACCTGGAACGCAAGCAGGTGGTGGTCAACGTGGCCGGCGCAGAAGAGACCTTGTCCTATGACAAACTGGTACTGGCCACCGGCTCCTATCCCTTCGTGCCGACGGTGGCGGGCAACCAGCGCAAGGATTGCTTCGTCTATCGCACCATCGAAGACCTGGAAGCGATGCTGGAATGCGGCAGCCGTTCGAAGAGCGGCGTGGTCATCGGCGGCGGCCTGCTGGGCCTGGAATGCGCCAAGGCCCTGCGTGACCTGAAGCTGGAAACCCACGTGGTCGAATTTGCGCCGCGCCTGATGGCGGTGCAGGTCGATGAAAGCGGTGGCCGCATCCTGCGCCAGAAAATCGAGGAACTGGGCGTGACCGCCCATACGCAAAAGAACACGGTCGAGATCGTCGATGGCAAGCAGCACACCCATCGCATGAATTTCGAAGATGGCTCGCACCTGGAAACCGACATGATCGTCTTCTCCGCCGGCATCCGCCCGCGTGACGAACTGGCGCGCCAGGCTGGCCTGAAGGTCGGTGACCGTGGCGGCATCGTCATCGACAACAGCTGCCTCACCTCGGACGCGGCCGTCTATGCCATCGGTGAATGCGCCCTGTGGAACGGCAAGATCTTTGGTCTGGTCGCTCCCGGCTACGACATGGCCCGCACTGCGGCCAAGCACCTGCTCTCGCACCGCGATGACGCCATCGAAGTGCCGGCCTTCAACGGTGCCGACATGAGCACCAAGTTGAAGCTCATGGGCGTGGACGTAGCCAGCATCGGCGATGCGCACGGCAAGGAAGCCGGCAGCCGCTCCTACCAGTTCACCGACGAACGCAAGCAGATCTACAAGAAGATCGTGGTCTCCGAATCGGGCAAGCATCTGCTGGGCGCGGTGATGGTGGGCGATGCCGCCGAATACGGCACCCTGCTGCAGATGATGCTCAACAAGATCGAGCTACCGGAGTCGCCGGAATTCCTGATCCTGCCGCAATCCGACGGCAAGGCCAAACCCGGCCTGGGTGTGGACGCCCTGCCGGAATCGGCGCAGATCTGCTCCTGCAACAATGTCTCCAAGGGCCAGCTGTGTGCAGCGGTCGCCTCGGGTGTCACGACGATTGGCGACCTGAAGGCTTGCACCAAGGCCGGCACCGCCTGCGGCGGCTGCGTGCCGCTGGTCACGCAGGTGATGAAGGCGGAGATGAAGAAGCAGGGCCTGGCCGTCAACAACCATGTCTGCGAACACTTCCCCTACTCCCGCCAGGAAATCCACCACCTGGTGCGCGTGGGCCAGATCAGGAGTTTCGATGAACTGCTGGCCAAGCATGGCAAGGGTCTGGGCTGCGATGTCTGCAAGCCGATGGTGGCCAATGTGCTGGCCTCGCTGTGGAACGACTTCGTGCTCAAGAAGGAACACGCCGGCCTGCAGGATTCCAACGACTACTTCCTCGGCAACATCCAGAAGGATGGCACCTACTCGGTGGTGCCGCGCATGGCCGGTGGCGAAGTCACGCCCGATGGCCTGATCGCGGTCGGCCAGATCGCCAAGAAATACGGCCTCTACACCAAGATCACCGGCGGCCAGCGGGTGGACCTCTTCGGTGCCCGCGTGGACCAGCTGCCGGATATCTGGGAAGAACTGATCGCCGCCGGTTTCGAAACCGGCCACGCCTACGGCAAGTCGCTGCGCACCGTCAAATCCTGCGTCGGCTCGACCTGGTGCCGTTATGGCGTGGGCGACAGCGTGGGCTTTGCCGTGCGCCTGGAAAACCGCTACAAGGGCCTGCGTTCGCCGCACAAGATCAAGTTCGGCGTCTCCGGCTGCACCCGTGAATGCGCCGAGGCGCAGGGCAAGGACGTGGGCATCATCGCCACCGACAAGGGCTGGAACCTGTACGTCTGCGGCAATGGCGGCATGAAGCCGCGCCATGCCGAACTGATCGCCTCCGACCTGGATGAAGAAACCCTGACCCGCTACGTCGACCGCTTCCTGATGTTCTACGTGCGCACGGCCGACCGCCTGCAACGCACCAGCACCTGGCGCGAGAACCTGGAAGGCGGACTGGACTACCTCAAGAGCGTGGTCATCGAGGACAAGCTGGGCATCGCCGCCGAGCTGGAAACCGAGATGCAGCGCGTGGTCGACACCTACCAGTGCGAATGGAAGAAGGCCGTCACCGATCCGGAAACGCGCAAGCGCTTCCGTCACTTCGTCAACAGCAAGGCGGCCGATGGCAACATCAAATTCGTCGAGGAACGCGGCCAGATCCGTCCGGCCACGGTGGCCGAGAAGAAGCTGCTCGATATTCCGGTCGTCGTCGAGACCGTGTGATATCCGGCCGTAGTCGCGCCTTCGATACATCGCTGCGCGACTACTCAGTCCGAACGGGCGTCAATGGACAAAGAACCGTTCGTCCTGAGTAGCGGCAACGCCGCGTATCGAAGGCGCACCCGCCGTACAACCATCAGGAGCACCGCATGCACAGCGACCAACAAATCAAGCACTGGACCCCCGTCTGCGAACTGGCCGAGATCGTCCCCAACACGGGCGTGGCCGCGCTGATCGGTGACCAGCAGGTAGCCATCTTCCACGTGATCGACCGCAGCCAGGGCGAGCCGCAGCCGCGCGTCTTCGCCATCGGCAATTACGATCCCAACGCCCAGGCCGCCGTGCTTTCGCGCGGCCTGGTGGGCAACCTGGGCGAACGCATCGTGGTGGCCTCACCGATCTACAAGCATCACTTTGATCTCACCACCGGGCAATGCCTGGAAGAACCTGCCAATTCGGTACCCGCCTGGCCGGCGCGCATCGATGAAGGCAAAGTCTGGATCGGTGGCTGAGATGACGACCGCCAAGCCCTCGCTGGTGGTGGTCGGCAATGGCATGGCCGGCATGCGCACGGTTGAGGAATTGCTCAAGCTCGCACCGGATCTCTACGACATCACCGTCTTCGGTGCCGAGCCGCACGGCAACTACAACCGCATCATGCTCTCGCCGGTGCTGGCCGGTGACAAGAGCATCGATGACATCATGCTCAACCCGCGCGCGTGGTATGACGAACACGGCATCACCCTGCATGCAGGCGACCCGGTGGTGCAGATCGACCGCCGCCAGCGTACCGTCCACGCGCAATCCGGCCTCGCGGTGAAATACGACCGCCTGCTGCTGGCCACCGGCTCCACACCCTTCATCATCCCGGTGCCGGGCCATCAACTGCCGGGCGTGATCGCCTTCCGCGACATCCAGGACGTGGACACCATGCTGCAAGCCGCGCGCACGCATCGCCATGCGGTAGTGATCGGCGGCGGCCTGCTCGGGCTGGAGGCGGCCAATGGATTGATGCGCCAGGGCATGGACGTGACGGTGGTGCATGTGACGGATGCGCTGATGAACCAGCAGCTCGACAAGCCCGCCGCCGCCCTGCTCAAGAAAGCGCTGGAAGACAAGGGCCTGCGCTTCCTCCTCAACGCCCATACGGACGAAATCGTCGGCCCGGATCGCGTGACCGCCGTGCGCTTCAAGGATGGCAGCAGTATTCCGGCCGACCTGGTGGTGATGACGGCGGGCGTGCGCCCCAACATTGCGCTGGCCAAGTCGGCAGGCCTGCACTGCGAGCGCGCCATCATCGTTGACGACACCCTGCAGACCTATGACCCGCGTATCTATGCCGTGGGTGAATGCGTGCAGCACCGCAAGGCCACCTTCGGACTGGTGGCCCCGATCTGGGACCAGGCGCGCGTGTGCGGTGCGCATCTGGCCGGTGCCGGCCATCGCCGCTATGTGCAGCAGGCCACGGCGACCAAGCTCAAGGTCACCGGCGTGGATCTGTATTCGGCAGGCGATTTCATCGGCGGTGAAGATACCGAAGATCTGGTGGTACGCGACCCGCGACGCGGCATCTACAAGCGCCTGGTATTGCGCGGCTCGCGCCTCATCGGTGCGGTGCTGTATGGTGATGTCAAAGACGGACCGTGGTACTTCGACCTGATCCAGAGTGGACGGGACATCAGCGCCTTCCGGCGCGAACTGCCGTTTGGACAGGCCATGTGCCAGCATGCTGCCTAGCCATTGCGGCGACCACGGCAATTAGTAACAGAGGATACCAATGAATCTTGCACAGACCCCGCTGGCCCTGGCCGTGGCCACCACCTCGACTACCTGCCCCTACTGCGGCGTGGGCTGCGGCGTGACGGCTTCGCTCAAGGAGGATGGCCGCATTGGCGTACAGGGCGACGTGCAGCATCCGGCCAACTTCGGCCGCCTGTGCGTGAAAGGCTCGGCCCTCGCCGAAACGGTGGATCTGGATGGCCGCCTGCTGCATCCGCAAGTGCGCGATGCGCAGGGCGCATTGCAACAGGTATCGTGGGATCAGGCGCTGGACCAGGTGGCGAGCAAGTTCTCTGCCGTCATCGCCGAACATGGTCCGGACGCCGTGGCCCTGTATGTCTCGGGACAATTGCTGACCGAGGACTACTACATCGCCAACAAGCTCATGAAGGGCTACATCGGCAGCGCCAACATCGATACCAATTCGCGGCTGTGCATGTCCTCGGCGGTGGCCGGCCACAAGCGCGCCTTCGGTGAAGACCTGGTGCCGGTCTGCTATGAAGACCTGGAGCTGGCCGACCTGATCGTGCTGGTCGGGTCCAATGCCGCGTGGTGCCACCCCATCCTCTTCCAGCGCATCGCCAAACTGAAGGAGACCCGCCCTGCCCTGCGCCTGATCGTGATCGATCCGCGCCGCACCGCGACCTGCGAACTGGCGGACTTGCACCTGCCCGTCAAGGCGGGCACGGATGTGTGGCTCTTCAATGGCTTGATGAGTTACCTCGCCCATCGCGGCCTGCGGGACAACGCCTTCATCGCCGCGCACACCAATGGCTTCGACGAGGCATTGGCAGTGGCCGATGCCGAGTGCGCCGATCCCGCCACGGTAGCGCGCATCTGCAAGGTGGATCTGCAGGACTTGCTGGACTTTTACGAAGCCTTTGCCGAGACCGAGAAAGTCGTCACCGGTTTTTCCATGGGCGTGAACCAATCCTCGGTCGGCACCGACAAGGTCAACAGCATCATCAACTGCCACCTGGCCACCGGCCGCATCGGCAAGCCCGGCATGGGCCCCTTCTCCATCACCGGCCAGCCCAATGCCATGGGCGGACGCGAGGTCGGCGGACTGGCCAACATGCTGGCCGCGCACATGGACCTCGACCAGCCATTGCATCGCGAGATCGTGCAGGAGTTCTGGCAATCCCCGCGTATCGTGGACAAGCCGGGCCTCAAGGCGGTGGACATGTTCCGCGCCATCGAGGAAGGCCGCATCAAGGCGGTGTGGATCATGGCCACCAATCCGCTGGTGAGCCTGCCTGATGCCGACCTGGTGCAGCGGGCGCTGCAGAAGTGCGAGCTGGTGGTGTCTTCCGACGTCATCACGCAAACCGATACCAATGCACTGGCCCATGTGCTGCTGCCGGCGCTGGCCTGGGGCGAGAAGGATGGGACGGTGACCAATTCCGAACGCCGCATTTCGCGGCAACGGGCTTTCCTCACGGCACCGGGCGAGGCACGCGGTGACTGGCAGATCATCTGCGAGGTCGCGCAGCGCATGGGCTTTGCGGGATTTGATTTCGACGGCCCGCATGCGATCTTTGATGAACACGCGCGCCTCTCTGCGCATCGCAATGGCGAGGCCGATGCAGCAGGTGAACACCGCGCACGCCGCATCTTCGATCTCTCCGGCCTGACCGGGATGGACAAGGCCGCTTATGACGCAATGGCACCGATCCAGTGGCCCGTGCAGCGTTTGTCTGATGGCAGCATCAGCGGCACGGCACGCGTCCTGGAAGATCATCGTTTCACCCACGCCGATGGGCGCGCGCGTTTTGTACCGACCGCACCGCGCACGCCGGGCCACGCCGTTTGCGAGGATTACCCGCTGATCCTCAACACCGGCCGCGTGCGCGATCACTGGCACACCATGACGCGCACCGGCAAGTCGGCCACGCTGGCCAGCCATATTCCGGAATCCTTCATTGACCTGCACCCGCAGGATGCGCTGCTGTATGGCGTGCGCGAAGGTGGTCTGGCGCGCATCAGCAGCCGCTGGGGCGCGATGGTGGCGCGCGTGCAGCATGGTGGCGGCATCCCGCGCGGCAATGTGTTCGTGCCGATTCACTGGAACGGGCAGTCGGCCTCCGATGCGCGTGTGGGTGCGGTGGTCAATCCGGTGGTCGATCCGGTCTCGGGCGAGCCGGAGTTCAAGCACACGCCGGTGGCGATCGAAGAATTCCGCGTGGGCTGGCATGGCTTCATCCTCACGCGCCATGCGCTGGATCTGGATGACATCACTCACTGGACACGCGTGCAGGGCCGGGATTTTGTGCGATATGAACTGGCCGGCCGCAATCACATCAGCGACCACACCGCGTGGGCAAGGGGGCTGCTGGGCGTGCAGGCCGATGATGCGGACTGGCTGGAGTATGAAGACCTGAGCGATGGCAGCTATCGCGCGGTGCATGTGGTGGATGATCGCATCGACATGTGCCTGTTCATGTCGGCGCGCCCTGACCTGCCCTCGCGCTCGTGGCTGGCGGGACTGTTTGCCAAGGAGAAGCTGGAAGAAGCTGACCGCGTCGGCCTGCTCGTGGGTCAGCCGATTGAGAAAGGTGCTGACGCCGGGCCGACGGTGTGTTCGTGTTTTGGTGTGGGACGCAACACCATCTGCAATGCGATCCGTGCGCAGGGATTGACGGAGGTGAGCCAGGTGACGGCGTGTGTGAAAGCGGGCGGCAATTGCGGCTCGTGCGTGCCGGAGATCAAGAAGCTGATGGTGGAGATCAGGGTGCAGGGCGAGGCCGAAGCACGGGAGCGGGAGACGGCGGCTTAGGGTCTTGTTTGAAGAATTTGCATTCTTTGTTGACCATTTGAAAGAGATGCTGCTATTATCTCGCTTCTCGGAGTGTAGCGCAGCCCGGTAGCGCACCTGGTTTGGGACCAGGGGGTCCAAGGTTCGAATCCTTGTACTCCGACCACTCATCAAAAACGGGCTGTCTGTGACAGCCCGTTTTCTTTTCTGGATCGTTGGCGGTAGCGCATCGGCGCAGCATCACCGCCAGCCACGCCGAACTGCCCTTAGCTCAACTGGATAGAGCAATGGCCTTCTAAGCCATAGGTCGGGGGTTCGAGTCCCTCAGGGCAGGCCAGTTTCAGTTCTCAGCTATCCCCTTTGCGATCAGGTGCTACGCTCAAGAAGGCCACCCGAACCATGATGAACATGTCTCCGCGCGGATTCTTGCTCTGCCTGCTCATGACGATCTCGCCAATGGTGGCGCGAGGGCAGACCGCCGCATCGGCGCCTGAAATTGTCCGCATCGCTCCCAACATCGTGATGGAAACACTGCGCAAGCAAGCCCCGCTTGCGCTCAAGACCGTCACGAATCCCCCCGGCGTCAACTTCCATACTCTCAGCTGGAAGCCACCCAAGCTAGGGAAAGTCCTCATCGATCAAGGCGAGAAATCGATTGAAGTGCCCCATGTCAGGTCCCTGCAAGGTGCAGATGATCGCTGGTTCCCCGAGGAGAACATCACCTCATGGAACATCATTGCCGACGTTTCGGCAATGCCACAGATCAGCGATGACCAGGCCAGGAAAACGGTTTACGCATTTCTTCGGGGCATTGCGGCCAAGGGCTGGACGCCACTCATTGACGGCGATGATCCCCGTCTGACGGGCAAGGAGCGCTTCGATTATGTCATCCATCAGTCATCCGCCAGCAACCTCAACGTCGATTACGAACCCACGCTGCAGGAGTGGATGGCACTGGAAGACATGAGTCACTGGTCCTTCCAAGGAAATGATGCATTCCTGACCGTGTCCATGCGCCGCGGAAAGGAAAAGGCGGATGCAAAACAGCCTCACGTTTATTTACTGCTCATTGCGCTGACGGGTCGCAACGAACACTTTCGCGCTTATGTTGCTCCGAAGGATAGACTGCGATGGAGAAGCTTGCTCCCTGCGGCGCTGAAGCAACTGGAAAACGAGCGTGCTGCAAACGAGGCAGCGGCGATCGCACGCGGGATGGAGATCGACCGAAAATATCGCGATCCCGTTGCCCCGCTACCCTGAGCACATGCAGTCTCCGAACCATGCGAGACAGCTGTGTCGTAAAACTCGTTGAGCGAAAGAACAACCGCGCCCCCCCCCTTCCTACATGACTCTCCTGCAATCAGGCGCTGCATCGAAGCACTGACGATTTCTCAGCAAAAACCAATCCCGCCGCTTAAAATAGCCAGCGCTGAAGACGCCAACTCCGGTCAGCGATCTTCAGCGGAACACCTGAACATAAAAATTAACAGGGGGAAAAATGAAAACAGTCCTTTCCGCATCAGCCTTGGCACTCATCCTCACCGGCTGCGCCTCGACCCCGTCGAGCAGCCCCGCTCCCGATCTGCCCTTCGCCGGCCCCGGCACCGGCGTGGTCTGCAAATCAACCACAGGCAAAGAAATCGCCGCCCTCTTCGACCGCTGGAATGCGTCATTGCAAACCCTCGATCCCGAAGCCGTCGCCGAAAACTACGCCCCGCGCGCCCTGCTCTTGCCCACCGTGTCCAACAAGCCCCGGTTCACCAACGAAGAGCGCATCGATTATTTCGAACACTTCCTCCACAACAAACCGGTAGGCAAGATCGACCAGCGCTGGCTCTGGATAGGCTGCAACACCGCGATCGATGCCGGCCTCTAGAGCTTCACCTTCGGCACTACCGGCCAGGTCGTACATGCACGCTACAGCTTTACCTATGAATGGAATGGCAGGGAGTGGCTGATCACCAGCCATCACTCGTCAGGCATGCCGGAGAAGTGAGGTCCATTCACCGAAGCACGGCATCGCCGTCGGCGAGATATCTCTGATTCGGTGTTGAAGCACAGAAAAATAAAAGGGACGTTGCGTCGCGTCCCTCTTCTTACAATGCCTGTGAAGCAAGCTGCTCACCAGCAAACCATCATTCGGACTTGAGTTGTGCGCTCAACGCCCGGGAAGTGGCGGATCTTGGTAGGCCGCATCGATTCTTTTCCCCTCCCTGCGAGCTTGTGCCTCTCGTTGAATGCGCCGCTCATGCAATGCCTTCCACAAGGGCGCAATCTCGCTGCGCCACTGCGTTTTCGCCTTGGGAGGGACATAAGCACGAAAGCCCTCGCTCTCACCCATAAGATTCAATACCAAAATGTAATGACCGGGTTTCGTCATGTCCAGCGCGTCCTGATCCCGCTGCATTGTGACCGTCAAGAAACTGCCGTCGGCATGAAACGACCAGTGGCTAAGATTTTCGAGCCTCATCCATTCATCCATCGTGGGCACATAGTCAATGTTCAGACCGCTGGCCGGCGAGTGATTGATC
Organism: Herbaspirillum sp. Her4; assembly: GCF_057961335.1. Taxonomy (NCBI): domain Bacteria; kingdom Pseudomonadati; phylum Pseudomonadota; class Betaproteobacteria; order Burkholderiales; family Oxalobacteraceae; genus Herbaspirillum; species Herbaspirillum sp. Her4. The sequence goes on from NZ_CM176330.1 coordinate 4,522,181, forward strand.
ACATACTCGAACCGTTCTCGCCCGACCAAGCGAGGATCATCCGGGTCGATCAAGTTACGCCAGCCCTTGCCAGCAAGGGTATTCAACAGCGCATAGATCTTTTTCTTCGCCTGCTCATGACTTAACTCGCTGCCGTTTGAAAGTCCCAGGTAAATTTTCCAGTTCGATATGTGCTCTTCGGGGAAATCCAGATTTTCCTCACCTTGAAGCAGCCGGACGTCCGCAATATCAACAGACCTGGAACCGAACTGAATACTCACCTTGCCAAGCTGGGATTTCCCCCATTGCAGGACATAGAAGTTCAAGCCGGCCGGTTGTTTCAGAATCTTGATCGCCGATGGAGCCTGCCGCATAAAAGTATCAACAGGGTCATTCACCTGAATCGTTATATTCGATGGCATCAGCATTCCGTTTCCTTGCGCGTAGCCGCGTAGTGGTAGTGCAAAAAATATCGCGATGATTAACAAAAATGAGCGTGGCATTGGGTAGATATTATGGGCGATGAAGCTGGGGTGGTGTCATTAGGGGTGGCTGCCTGTCTTCCATCGTTACCCAGCCGGCCATGGACAGCAACTCCGCCTCTATGTAGTGGGACTTGTTTTGCATCAGGGAATGAAAGCTATCGGCTGCGCGCTTGATCCAAATCATACGACTCTCCACATCTTCCAACACAGTATCGTCGCTGGCCAACGATTCAAGATGCGCTTCGCGAGTGTCGCATGCGCTAGAAAAAACAAGACTGAGCTTGGGACTAGCCCAATTAAGCCATATCGACCGCTGTGCTGCGACCCACCCAGAAAAGCACCGCTCATCGTAAATCAGAGGTTGTAAAATTTCTCGCTGCTCATGGTCTGCAACAGCCATTAGATTAGCGAGCTGAATAGAAGCCTTTTTTAAAACGTTCGTTTCACTTTCAAACTCTTCCACTTTCTGGAAAGCCAGCTTGATATGCGCCGAAATCCTCATGTTTTTTATTTTTTTTAGAGCTTTGTCCTTCCATGGATATTTCGCCACTTGGAGTTGCACAGGGTGAAGATAAGAAGATGCATCTCTCGCTTCGAAACACGGATTGACGGAGTTACGATAAAGCGTGTAATACCAATGCCAGCCAGCGATATCTTGAAAGAGCCAAAAGTTTCCTTTACCCAGCCCATCAAATACGGAAGGGAGCATTTGCACACGCAAGAGTTCCAGCGAGCAGGCTACCGTCTTGCTGGCAAATGCACCTAAAGCCATCCAATAGAATCGCCCCTTGAGTTCTTCGTTACATCCTTCCTCCAGTTCAAGGTAAAAACGGGCATAGGTCGCTGATATGCGCCGCGCGCGTACGTTAAATTTTTCCAATAGGCTTCCGGTACGCGCGCCCCTCAATTGGCACATTCGCATAGTGCATTTCTGCTGAACTAGAGACCACATGGTGTCGCAGTCGCATCGCAACTCCTTACAGGAGCCCTCCGTGTTGTTTGTACGCGATTGGACTTTATCTTTTTCTGACATTCAGCACGCACCTTTTCCAAATCAGCTTAAGCATAGCTTGGGCCGAGAAAGTATCTGGGTCACTCAGCGGCTTCCTCACCAAATGGCACCACTTCAAACATCTCTTAGTGAATTTCTCGGAATATGGGAAAAGACTGGTTTGACAGAAATAGGTTCCGGCCTTGCCTTCCACCGCGAACACTGGTCACCATCGTCCTTACGAAAAAAGCGCCGCAATAGGCTTTAAGTCTGCTTACCCCTCGCCATATCCAGTCAGCAAAAGCGGAACTAATTTCAGCGATCAAAGCGAAAAATGTCTTCCGATAACGCCACAAACTTCGCCCAGCGATTTTCTACGGAACGTCTATACACAAAAAGTGGTGGAAGGAAAAAATGAGAACAGCCCTTTCTGCTCTTGTTCCGGCAACGGGATGGTGTGCAAGTCAGCGACAGGAAATGAATTTACGGACCTGTTCGACCGCTGGAATCAATCGCAGCAAATACTTAAGCCCGAAGGCATTTCGGAGAAGTGAAAACGCTGTGACTCAAGACGACATTGCCGTCGCCCTGAAGAAAAGAAAGAAGAGAAAGAGAAGAAACAAAAGAGGGACGCCGCCAAGCGTCCCTCTCGCCCTCAAGCCTGCACGCGCCCACCCACCAGCAGCAGATCGGCAGCCCGCTCCGGGATAGTCTCCCCGGACACCAGGTCAATGGCCAGCTCCCGTTCACGATCCAGCTTGAAGACCTGCACCGCACCCGCCAGCTGCACCGCCTGCTCCTGCAGCGATTGCGAGGCCGCAGCCGCCTGCTCCACCAGCGCCGCATTCTGTTGCGTGACTTCATCCATGGCCCCGATGGCCTGGTTGATCTGCTCCAGGCCCTGGCTCTGTTCAGTGCTGGCCGCGCTGATCTCGCTGACGATATCGGTGACCCGCCCCACGCTCGTCACCACCTGTGCCATCGTGCTGCCCGCCTCCGTGACCAGGCGGCCACCGGCACTAATCTTGTCGACCGAATCCTGGATCAGTTCCTTGATCTCCTTGGCAGCCGTGGCCGAACGCTGGGCCAGCGAACGGACCTCCGAGGCCACCACCGCAAAACCGCGCCCCTGCTCGCCTGCACGCGCTGCCTCCACCGCTGCATTCAGGGCCAGGATATTGGTCTGAAAAGCGATGCCGTCAATCACACTGATGATGTCCACGATCTTCAGCGACGAGGCATTGATGGCCTCCATGGTCAGCACTACTTCATCCACCACCTTGCCCCCCTGGGCCGCAACGGCCGAGGCCGAGATCGCCAGTTCGCTGGCCTGGCGCGCGTTCTCCGCATTTTGGCGGACGGTGGCGGTCAGTTGCTCCATGGCGGTGGCCGTCTCTTCCAGCGAGCCCGCCTGCGATTCGGTGCGGGAAGACAGGTCAAGATTGCCGGTGGCGATTTCACGCGCGGCCACCTGGATCGTGCCAGTGCTGTCACCCACGCCACCCATGATCTTGCGCAGACTGTCGTTCATGCGGCCCAGCGCCTGCATCAGATGGCCGATTTCATCACGGGCAGCGTGTTCGATCTTGCTGGTCAGGTCGTAGCGGGAAATGGCTTCGGCCACATGCGTAGCGTGGCGTAGCGAAGTCGCGATCATGCGCACCAGCAGCAGGCTCAAGCCCACCACCAGCGTGCCGATCAAAAGGCTGACGCCAACGATGATGACGATGGACGATTCCAGAATGGAAGCCGCATTCTCCATCCCCTGGCGGCCCAGTTGAGCGTTGTACTGCTTGTGCTCGATCAGGGCTTTCATCAATCGGTTGCCGGCGGGGACCAGCAGCTCTTCCCGCGCGCGCTGCAGTTCGGACGGCTGCCCGGTCTCGACCAGGGCCAAGGTCTGGTGTCGTGCCTTCTCGTAATCGGCAAAGGCAGCACGGTCCTGCTCCAGCATCGTTGCGTCAGTCGCGTCGGAGATGCATTCTTTCTCGAACTTGAGAAAGGCGGCCTGCACCTTTTCATGCAGTGACTCAAGGACGGGGAAAATCTTGTCCCGGGTCGTGGGCTCGATGAAGTAGCGCGCCACATTCAGCCGTATCGCGTAAACCGCCTCGATCGCTTCATCCAGAGCGAGAATGCTGGGGACCGTATTGTGCGTCGAATAACCGGCTGCCGCCGACACCCGGTAGCTCTGGTAGATGCTCAAGGCCGCCAGCGCACACAGGCCCGCAATGACGGCGATGATGAGAAGGTACAGCTTCTTGGCAATGGTCATGTTCGGCTCTCCTGGGCGCATGAGTGGGTCACTGCAGAATGCTTGCCCAAACGGGCAGCACGAACCTTAGCCCAACTAAGGATCACCAACGCTCACATCTCATGACCACTGCTGACCGTCGGCAGAAGACGGGCGTCAGGCACAGACGCTTGCGCTGACGAAGGTTGAGGCGGCACAGGGCTACCCTCTTTGTGCTACCATTTATTTATTCAATTATCTATTCATTCATTATGGCAAACGCTGCTGCTGAGCTTGGAGATCGCGCCCGCGTCCATCTGAGGCGAGGGGTGCGAACAGCCCGTGAATTGATGACTGAGCTTGGCGTGAGCCAACCGACCTTGTCGAGAGCCCTGCGGACATTGGAGGGTGATTTGATTCCATTTGGCGCTGCTCGATCTATTCAATATGCATTGCGCGATACCACGCGCCAAGATTTGGAAGCCTCCGTCTATCGGGTATCGCCCGGTGGACAGCTGCGAGAGCTCGGCACGCTCATTCCAGTACACCCCGAAGGTTTCGTGATGGCGCAATCGGACGGGACGCATTTGCATACCGATGGCCTGCCATGGTGGCTCTTTGACATGCGGCCGCAGGGCTACCTGGGGCGCGCCTATAACTTGCAACATGGGGTTCAGATGGGCCTGCCTGCCCGATTGACCGACTGGAACGATAGCCATGTCATGCGCGCTTTGCTGCTGCACGGTGAAGACCTGCCGGGCAATCTTTTGCTGGGTCAGACTGCCCGCGACCATTTCGTCAACGCCCCGGATCCGCAACCCGTCTCGCAGGAGGGGAAGGCGCAGACCTATGCTGAATTGGCCGCCGCTGCAACGCGTGGTGAGCATTACGGTTCGTCGGCCGGCGGCGAACAACCCAAGTTCACGACGTACGCCGAGTGTGATGCAGGTCCGGCGCATGTCATTGTCAAGTTCACGGCACTTACCGAGACACTGATCAGCGAGCGCTGGCGAGATTTGCTTTTGGCTGAGCATCTTGCCCTGGAAGTCTTGCACGATCATGGGATCGCTGCGGCGCGTTCGGCTGTGCTTGATCACGGGACTCAACGCTTTTTGGAAGTGCGCCGTTTCGATCGGGTGGGGCCTTTTGGCCGTCGAGCACTGTTCTCACTGCAAGCACTGGATGCTGAGTTCGTCGGCAGCGCAGGTAACTGGCCTCAGGTAGTGCGTGCGCTGGCGCGAGAGGGCGTCGTCGAGCACCAAGCGGTGACACAAACGGAAGTGCTGTGGGTGTTCGGGACGCTGATCGCGAACACCGACATGCATGGAGGAAATTTGTCGTTCATGGCCGAGCACGGGCGTCCTTATCTGATTGCCCCAGCGTACGACATGACCTGCATGGCCTTTGCGCCGACCTCGGGAGGTGGTTTGCCTGTGCGCGAACTCACGCTGAACATCAACAATGATGTCTCGAACGCAGCGTGGAAAGCGGCATTGCCAATGGCGAAGGAATTTGTTGAGAGAATGCGAAATTCCGATGCCTTGAGTGCGGGCTTCTCAGATTGTCTGGCCAAGTTGGTGTCTCGCATTGACCTGGCTGGATCGCGCATTGCGCGGCTAGATGATTTCGCATCCTAGGGCCTGTTCAAATCAAATCTGCGAGATACGTTGGGGAATAGTGGGCATCCTGACTCTCCAGGATGCCCTCATCAGATTGGGGCTTCGGTCAGAACACATTCTCTTTTCATTCGCCTGATCAGCGGGGCAACGCGAGCAACTCGCCAGCCAAGGACTTGCTGGCTCGGCTACGGTCCGCTTCAGATTCTCCAAGCATCTGCACCTCATGCGCCAGCTTGAACACCGCCACCGCTTCGGCCAGGCCGGCAGCCTGCTCCCGCATCGACTGCGAGGCCGCAGCCGCCTGCTCCACCAGCGCCGCATTCTGTTGTGTCGCCTGATCCATCAAACCGATGGCCTGGTTGACCTGCACGATGCCATCGCTCTGCTCGGCGCTGGCGGCCGTGATGTCGGCAACGATGTCAGTCACGCGGCGCACGCTGTCGACCACGTGCTGCATCGTCTCGCCTGCCTGTGCGACCAGCCGGCTGCCGCTCTCCACCTTGCCGACCGAATCATCGATCAGTTCCTTGATCTCGTGCGCAGCCGCAGCCGAACGCTGGGCCAGTGAACGCACTTCGGCCGCCACTACCGCAAACCCGCGTCCCTGCTCGCCCGCACGCGCCGCCTCAACGGCAGCATTGAGCGCGAGGATATTGGTCTGGAACGCGATGCCGTCGATCACGCTGATGATGTCCACGATCCTCAGCGAGGAGGCATTGATCTCGTCCATCGTCTGCACCACCTGCTGCACCGCCTGGCCACCCTCGGTAGCGACGCTGGAGGCGGATGTCGCCAGCACATTGGCTTGCTGGGCGTTGTCCGCATTCTGGCGCACGGTGGCGGTCAGTTGCTCCATGGCCGACGCGGTCTCTTCGATGGAACCGGCCTGGGCTTCGGTACGCGCCGACAGGTCAAGATTGCCGGCGGCGATTTCCGCCGTGGCGGTGGCGATGGTGTTGGCACTGTTGCGCACGTTGCTGACGATGCGCACCAGGCTGTCGCTCATTTGCTGGATGGCCTGCATCAACTGGCCGACTTCGTCATTGGCGCGGCGGCGGATGCGGGTGCTGAGGTCGCCCGTGGCAATGGCGCGGGCCGTCATGATGGCCTCCCCCAGTGCCGTGGAAATGGTGCGCGAAATCAGCAGGCTCACCACCGCTACCACTGCACACACGGCCAGGCTCATCAACACCGCCTGAACCACCGCCGAGCGCAGGCTGGACTGCGCCGCCTGCACGCCTTGCTGGCCGAGCTGCTCGTTGTAGCGGCGATGGGCCGTCAGGGCGTTGATGAGTTTGTCACCGGGCGGGACCACCTGGTGCTCGACCGCATGCAAGGCTTCCTCGGTCTTGCCTTCAGCGCCCAGGGCGATGACGGCCTGGCGGCTCTTCTCGTAATCGGCGAAGGCATCACGGTCCGCCTGCAGCAGCTGGCGGTCGGTGGCGTCCGACAGGTCCTCCTTCTCGTAGCGGTCGAAGGCGGCGATGACCTTGTCGCGGTTCGTGTTCATGGACTTCTCCAGCTTGGCGCGCGTGGCGGCATCCGTGGCAGCGGCATAGCGCCAGATGCCAACCCGGATGCGGAAGACCGCTTCACCCGCCTCCCCCAGCACCAGCAGGCTGGGGACCGTGTTGAACGACGAATAGCTGGCAGCATCGGCAATGCGGTTGCTGTGATAGATACTCAAGCCGGTGAGGCTGGCCAGGCCGAGGACGACGGCGAGCAGAAGCAGACGGAGTTTGTTGGCAATGGTCATGGTCAGGATTCGTGGGTGCGCAGCATGGCGCAGCGGGTCGATGAGCTGAAATGAATGAATGCCAAAATTATAAGTCTGCAAAAAATGATGAAAATTCACATCTGGCCGCTTCTTGATGCGGATCATCTTTGAGCCATTGCGACCGGAACTGGATCAAGTCTTCATCAAAACTAAGTTGCATGCCCCGGAGACGCCCTTTTTACAAGGCGAATGGAAGAAAAATAATTAGGAAGGGAAACGGAAGGAGGAGACCGGCGAAGCCATCGCATCGCACGCCGCAGGAATCGTCTGGCGCGAAGCGAGAGAGGAACAAGGAAGGGAAAGCGCTGAAAAACTAAGTTTACTGGCAAAGCCAGCGAAGACCGGCAAGGAAACTCAGCGGAGCCACCCTGCGCTCCGCTGGACCGGGAATGCCGGTTTACTGCTGCACGCCCTGCTTGTAGATATCCGGACGCGAGATATGCCACACGAAGTCACCGCGATTGATGGCCTCGAAACCACAGCTGGCATACAGCCACGGCGCGGTAGATGTGGTCAGCATGACGCGCCGCAGTTTCTGCAGCGTGGGATGCTGGTTGACTGATTCGATCATCCAGCGGCCCAGGCCCTGGCCGCGCAGATCGCCGACGACGAAGACGTCGCACAGGTAGCCGAAGGTGGCGTGATCGGTCACCACGCGGGCAAAGCCGATCTGCTGCTTGCCGCGATAGAGGCCGAAGCAGAGGCTGTTGGCCAGCGCCGTGCGCACGGTGTGGAGGTCGATGCCGGGAGACCAGCTCGAATGGGTCAGTACGTCGTGGATGAGGGGGATGTCCAGCCGGTCGGGATCGGTGTCGATGAGGAAATCATCGCGCCGCCAGATCAGGTGATGGCTCATGGTCGTTCCTTGCTTGATGGCTTGTTGTCGTAAAAAATTTGCCTTGGTACGTACTGCGGGTACTGCGAAAACTGTTTAGAACGTTTCTCTTCAACAAGAAAAGGCACGCCGGCCCTGGTTGTCCGGCCGCTGCAGCGCGTGCAAGGAAGCGTGGCGATTGATCTGCGCGAAGCATGAAAACCGCTCGATTGATCGATTCCGTTGATGAGATTTGTTCCGTGGCCATTCATGATGCCACAGGCTCCCCTGCCTTGCGCAAGGCTTTCCCATCGGCAACCCGCGAGGCTCAGCCGACCCGGCGCTGAAACATCGCTTGCAATTCCGTTACACCTCGTCTCTCCGAGCTGGCAGACCATAGGCTCACCTCAGTGCGCCGGACCTGGCAATTTGTTTTTCCTCTTCCGGGTGCACGCCATCGCGCAAGGAGAACAACGTGAACAAGACATCCCTGGCCTGGGCCACCTGCCTGGTCTTCTCTCTGGTCTCGGGCCTGCCCGTGCAGGCGCAGACCGCTTATGCACCGCCGCCCGCGCCCGTCTATACCCAGCAACAGCTGGACCAGATGCTGGCCCCGGTGGCGCTCTATCCCGATTCGCTGCTGGCCCAGGTGCTGATGGCCTCGACCTATCCGCTGGAAGTGGTGCAGGCCCAGCGCTTCGTCGAAGCGCGACCCGGTCTGCAGGGCGAGGGCCTGGCGCGCGCCGTGGCCCCCATGCCGTGGGATCCCAGCGTGAAGGCGCTGGTGCAGTTCCCCTCGGTGCTGGCCATGCTCAATGATCGCCTCGACTGGACCCAGCAGCTGGGACAGGCCTTCCTCGCCCAGCAGCCCTCGGTGATGGATACGGTACAGAACCTGCGCGAACGCGCCCGCATCGCCGGCACGCTGGAATCCAGCCCGCAGCAGCGCGTGGTGGTGCAGGATGAAGTGATCGAGATCGTGCCGGTCAATCCGCAGGTGGTCTACGTGCCGTATTACAACCCGACCGTGGTGTATGGCAGCTGGTGGTGGCCATCGGCTCCGCCGGTGGTGTGGGCGCCACCGCCGCGTTATCGTCCGCCCAGCTATGAGCCGGGCTTCTCGGCCAGCATCAGCTTCGGGGTGGGCATTGGCGTCATGAGTGCGGTGTTTGGCGATGCGCGTCCCGACTGGCGCCAGCGCCAGGTGATGGTGACGCAGACACGCATCAACAACGTCACCAATGTGACCAACGTGAACAACGTCAACAACACCAACGTCATCAACAATCGCTACGTCAACAACAACATCAACGTGAACCGCAACGTGAGCATGAACCAGCGGCCGGTGGTGTGGCATCACGACCCGCGTTACGCCGGCGGCCGTTTTGCGCAGCAACCGGCCCCTGCGCTGGCCCCGCCGCCGGGACAGCGTCCGCTGGCCGGTCCGCAGGCACAGAACCTGGTCCAGGCGCAGCACGTGCCGCCGTGGAATGGACATGGTCCGCAACCGCAAGCGGGCCAGCCCTTCCCGGCCAATACGCCGCGTCCGCTGCCGGTGGCCGACAACGTGCAGCAGCGACTGGCCCAGCAGGATCAATTCCGCCAGCGCCAGGCCATCGATCAGCAACGCCAGCGTGAACAGCAGGCCAATGACCAGCAGCGCCAGCGTGAGCAGATGATCCGCGACCAGCAACACCAGCGCGATCAGCAAGCGCAGGAGCAGCGCCAACAGCAGCAGGCCCAGGAACGCCAGTGGCAGCAGCGCCAGCAACAGGTGCAACAGCAGCAACAACGCCAGCAGCAGATGCAGCAACAGCAATTGCAGCAGCAACAGCGTGAGCAGCAGATGCGCCAGCATCAACAACAGGAGCAGCAACGCCAGCAGCAGATGATGAACCAGCAGCGCGAGCAGCAGCATCGCCAGATGGAGCAAGTCCGTCAGCAACAGCAGCAACATCAGGCCGCGCAGCATGAACAGCAGGCGCGCCAGCAGCAGGCCCAGCAGCGCGACGCCCATCAGCGGCGCGAGGATCGCCGTGATGAACGCTCCTGATCCTGCAACGCCTCTGCCCCGCCAGTGATCGCCTGAGCGGCCCGCCGCGCGCACGTTGCCTCCCGGCAAACATGCGGGCAAGCGGGCCGCTTCAGTTATAATCTCGGGTTTTCCAGAGCTGTCGGAACAGGGCGTGCGCCGCCTCCTTGTCAAAGGAACAGTGCGCGCCGCTCAAGGCCAAGCGGGTTGGATCGTCCAGCCGCGCCAGGGGCCGCGTTCCGCCGGGCTCCCACCCCGACCGATCCGCCATGCAAGAACCCAGCAACGAACTCCCCGAAGTCGCCGCCACCGCTCCTGAGGCCGCTGATGCAGACAACGCCAGCGCGTCCGGCGCCGCCACCAAGGTCTCGTCCGACCTGATCGCGCGCGAAGTCAAGCGCCGCCGCACCTTCGGCATCATCTCCCACCCCGACGCCGGTAAAACCACGCTGACCGAAAAGCTGCTGCTGTTCTCGGGCGCGATCCAGCTGGCCGGTACCGTGAAGGCCCGCAAGAGCGGCCGCCACGCGACCTCGGACTGGATGGAAATCGAAAAGCAGCGCGGCATTTCCGTGGCCAGTTCGGTGATGCAGTTCGAGTACCGCGACCACGTGGTCAACCTGCTCGATACCCCGGGCCACCAGGACTTCTCGGAAGATACCTATCGCGTGCTCACCGCCGTGGACTCGGCGCTGATGGTGATCGATGCCGCCAAGGGCGTGGAAGAACAGACCATCAAGCTGTTGAACGTCTGCCGCATGCGCAATACGCCCATCATCACCTTCATGAACAAGCTGGACCGCGAGACCCGCGATTCGCTGGAGTTGCTCGATGAGCTGGAGTCGGTGCTGAAGATTCAGTGCGCACCGGTGACCTGGCCGATCGGCATGGGCAAGAATTTCCGTGGCGTGTATCACCTGCTGCGTGACGAGATCATGCTCTTCAAGGCCGGTGAAGAACGCGCCAACGGCAACGTGGAAATCATCAAGGGCATCGACAATCCCAAGCTGGCCGAGATGTTCCCGCTGGAAATCGAACAGCTCAAGATGGAAGTGGAACTGGTGCATGGCGCCTCCCACCCCTTCAACCTGGAAGACTTCCTGGCCGGTGTGCAGACGCCGGTCTTCTTCGGTTCGGCCATCAACAACTTCGGCGTGCGCGAGATCCTTGATGCGCTGCTGGACTGGGCGCCGGGTCCGGGCGGACGCGACGCCACCGTGCGCGAGGTCAAGCCGACCGAAGAGCCCTTCTCCGGTTTCGTCTTCAAGATCCAGGCCAACATGGACCCGGCGCACCGCGACCGCATCGCCTTCCTGCGCGTGTGCTCGGGCCGCTTCGAACGCGGCATGAAGTTGAAGCACCTGCGCCTGAACCGCGACATCAAGGTGTCCTCGGTGGTGACCTTCATGGCCTCCAGCCGCGAACAGGTGGAAGAAGCCTATGCCGGCGACATCATCGGCCTGCCCAACCACGGCAACATGCAGATCGGCGACAGCTTCTCCGAAGGCGAGATGCTGCAGTTCACCGGCATTCCCTACTTCGCCCCGGACTTCTTCCGCGTGGCACGCATCCGCAATCCGCTCAAGATCAAGCAGTTGCACAAGGGCCTGCAGCAGCTGGGCGAAGAAGGCGCGGTGCAGGTCTTCAAGCCCGTCACCGGCAGCGACCTGATCCTGGGCGCAGTGGGCGTGCTGCAGTTCGAAGTGGTGGCCAGCCGCCTGCTCAACGAATATGGCGTGGATGCGGTGTTTGAAGGCACCAGCATCAGCAGCGCGCGCTGGATCAGTTGCGATGACAAGAAGAAACTGGCCGACTTCGAGAAGTCCTCGGCCGGTGCCAACCTGGCCATCGATGCAGCCGGCAACCTGGCTTACCTGGCCAGCTCGGGCGTGAACCTGCGCCTGACCCAGGAACGCTGGCCGGAGATCACTTTCCACGCTACCCGCGAGCACGCGGCCAAGCTGGACTAAGTTTTTGCTCTTGCACTGCGCACGCCCCCACCGTTCGGACTGAGTAGACGCGCAGCGTCGTATCGAAGACGAGACTGCGGCGGACATCCGCTGACGGAGCGCCTTCGATACGGCCCGTTCGGGCCTGCTCAGTCCGAACGGTGGTCTTGGTAATCGACGTAAAAAATCGCCCGACAGGGGCAAACCTGTCGGGCGATTTTTTATGTCTTGCTGACGGGGAATTACTTGGCGTTCTTGAACGCTTCCACACCGGCCAGGATTTCAGCGCGGGCGGCGTCCGGGCCTTCCCAGCCTTCGACCTTGACCCACTTGCCCTTTTCCAGGTCCTTGTAGTGTTCGAAGAAGTGCTTGATCTGGTTCAGGCGCAGTTCGTTGAGGTCTTCCGGCTTTTGCCAGTGGGTGTAGATCGGCAGGATCTTGTCGACCGGCACGGCCAGCAGCTTGGCGTCGATGCCCGATTCATCGGCCATCTTCAGCACGCCGATGGGACGGCAGCGCACCACCACGCCCGGGATCAGCGGGAACGGGGTGATCACCAGCACGTCGACCGGGTCGCCGTCTTGCGACAGGGTCTGGGGGATGTAGCCGTAGTTGCACGGATAGTGCATGGCAGTGCCCATGAAACGGTCGACGAAGATGGCGCCGGTGTCCTTGTCCACTTCGTACTTGATCGGATCGGCGTTCATCGGAATTTCGATGATCACGTTGAAGTCATTGGGCAGGTCGCGGCCAGCGGGGACGTTGTTCAGGCTCATGGGATTCTCACTAGGGAAAGAAACGAAAAGCGGTTTTCGGGCCGGCAGCGCCAAGGGCATCTTGTTTAATGCCCGATGCAATGAGCATTAAACGGGGCTTAATGCTCAGTTCTGGCATGCCAAACACCGGAAAGCGGCAATTATAGCGGCATTCAGGCTCAGACCGGCATCTTGGCCGGTGCAACTTACGCCAACATGACAGTGCCCGGCAGCGCACATGAAAAAGGCGGAAGGGCTTGCGCCGCTTCCGCCTTGGTCATTCACCAGCGCAACAAGTTCAGCGGATGGCCGTGGCCAGGGCGCATTGCTTGTAGTGGCCGGCGGCCTGATCCGGCTGGTCCAGCGCCTCGTGCAGCTGGGCCAGGGCCAGGTGCGATTCGCGTACGGTGCGCGGTTCGATGGCGTCCGACAGGGCTTGTTCCAGATGGCGCTGGGCCTTGCCCCACAGCTTCTGGCGCAGGCAGAACATGCCCAGGGTCAGCGCCAGTTCGGCATCGGTCGGATTCTTGGACAACCAGGATTCGCAATGCTCGATCTGCGACAGCAGGGCCGGCGAGCCGGCTTCGGCGGTCGATTCGCGATAGGCACGCAGCAGGCGGATATCCCAGTCGGCGGCCAGCGCGCGTTCCAGCAGGCTGCGCGCTTCGTCATGCAGGCCACGGCTGGAGAAGGCGTGGGCGGCACGTGCGGCGATGTAGGGCTTGAGCTTGTCCACGCCGGGCACGCCATTCCACAAGAGGCGAATCGATTCGGCATCGTGCGAGCGGTCCGACAGCAAGGCATCGTAAGACAGCTCGCGCAGGCGGTTCGACAAGGCCGGATGCAGGGCATTGCGCTTGTCCAGGGTCTGCACCAGGCGCAGCACTTCGGGCCAGTTCTTGGCTTGCTGGTTGGCCTTCAGCGCCCATTGCAGGGCCTGAATGTGGCGCGTGCCATTGGCGTTCAACTCTTCCACCGTTTCCAGCGCCTGCTTGAAGTGGTGTTCGTCCACTTGCAGTTCCAGCGCCGTCATCAGGCGCGCAGCCTTCAAGGTCGGATCGACTTCGGTGCTGGCCAGCCAGATGTCGCGGCGGTCGCCCTGGCGCATGCGATGCGCGGCGCGGGCGGCGATCAGGGCGGCGATGCCGGCGTTGTCGGGCAGGTCGGCTGCGCGCGTGGCGGACTTCTCGGCCTGGCCGAAGCGGCCTTCGAAGTAGGCCTTCAGGGCATCGCGCAGGGCCTTGTTGCTTTCATTCTCGCGCTTGGCACGGCGATAGGCGATCACGCGGCCGGGCAGCTTCTGCGTCAGACGGATGGCGCGGATGACCACGTAGATGGTCAGGAACACCGCCAGCACGGCGAAGATGAAGAAGTTCAGGGACAGGTCAATCCGGTACGGCGGATAGAACAGCACCACATTGCCGGGGTTGAAGCGCGCCAGCACGGCCAGGCCGATGGCGGAGGCAAACAGGGTCAGAAGCCAGAGCAGTATTTTCATATCAGGTTCCCGTCAGCGGCTCACGGACGGGCCTTGTAGTTGCGCACCGCGTTCAGGCTTTCGGCCAGCGTGGGCAACTGGATGGAGACATTGCTGCCCTGCACCTGCTTCAACAGCGCCTGCGTGGTCTGGACCTGCTTGGCGCGGGTATCGAAATACTTGGCGATGGTGTCCTGGGCCGAGGACAGGTCATTGCGGAAGGCGAACTCGTTGCGCGACAGCAGCGCCAGGCGTGCATTCAACAAACGCAGCTTGAGGTTCTCGCGCACGAAGTAAGCCTGGCCCGGCGAGAGCAGGATCGCTTCCGGCGTCTGCACTTCGCGGATGCGCACCAGCTGGCGCAGCTCGGACCACATTTCAGTGCTCATGCTTCGCCAGGTTTCGCGGGCACCGGCCAGCCATTGCGACCAGGCAGACGCTTCGGCAGGCGCAGCTTCGGCCTTGGTCTTGGCATGGGCGGCATCGCCCTTGGCGGCAGGCTTCTCGGCGGCAGCGATTTTCACCGGCTGCGGCTTGGGCTCGCTGGCCGACTCCACCGGACGCTCATCGACCAGCAGCGGCAGGTTGTCGACCTGGCCGATGGCGCTGTCCAGACGCACGGCGATGCCGGCGATGTCCACTGTCGGCAGGGCCTTCAGGCGTTCGATGTCACGCGCGATGGCGCGGCGGATGGCGATGAACTGCGCCTTGTCCGAACGCGACAGGCTTTTATCGGCATTCTGCAGGGCGATCAGCGCGCCTTGCACGTTGCCGGCCAACTCCAGCTGCTGGTCAGCGGTGGAAAGGACTTCCTCGATTTCGGAGAGGGCCCAGTCGTCGCGGTTCTTGTTGAGGTCCTGGTACATCTGTTCCAGCGCCAGTTGCTGGCTCTGGGACTCGGCCTGCTTGCTGTCGAGCACGCTGACCTTGGACTGCAGTTCCTTGGTGCTCTCCTGCACGGCCTTGAGCACGCCCTTCAGTTCATTGCTGCTGTTGTCGCCATTCTGCAGGCGCTGCGCCACTTCGCTGCGCAGGTCGCGCAGTTCGGCATGCGAGACCCACCACTGTGCGCCCAGGCCGGCGATGACCAGCAGCAGCACGATGGTCTGCGCACGCTGGCGGCGGCGCAGCACGGCCGTGCCATCCGGAGGAGTGAAGGTATAGGACGCCTGCGGGGCC
Source organism: Herbaspirillum sp. Her4 (assembly GCF_057961335.1). Taxonomy (NCBI): domain Bacteria; kingdom Pseudomonadati; phylum Pseudomonadota; class Betaproteobacteria; order Burkholderiales; family Oxalobacteraceae; genus Herbaspirillum; species Herbaspirillum sp. Her4. The sequence continues at coordinate 4,537,471 of NZ_CM176330.1, forward strand.
GCAGCACCAGCGCTGTGGCTGGCTTGCGGTTGAGGCTCCGGCAATTGGGGAGTGGGTTGCTGTTCGTTCATGGGCTGGATTGTAACGCGGCAAATTACGCGGCCACTCAGGGAGCGGGTGGAACAAGGGCGGCAAGCAGGCGTTCATCTCCCGACCCGGTCAGGACCACCTGCACGAAACCCTGCTCCCGCGCGGTCTCGGCGATCCTGTGGTGAGAGACGACGATGCGTTGTCGTTGCAGTTTTACCACACGTTCCTCGCCCCCGGCTAGTCTTGCCAAGTGAAGCAAATTGCGCAAGGCCTCGGAACTGGTGATGACCCAGTCGGCACCACCGTCCAGCAAATCCAGCAGTTGCAGGCGGCTTTGCGGGTTCAGTTCGGGGGCCAGGCGACGGTAGGCGGTAAGGAATTCGACTTCCACGCCCTGTTGTTGCAAAGCTTCACTCAGGAAATCGCGGCCGGCCTGGCCGCGCACGATCAGAGCACGCCTGCCGCGCAATTGTTCCAACGGGAGGGATTTGAACAATTCCTCGGAATCCATCTTGTCGGCGCGCTGCGGGCCGTAGATGGTGGCGTTGGCGCTATCGACGCCATGTCCGCGCAAGGCCACCCTGCTGCCCTCCCCAACGATGCCGATGGGCACATCACGCGGCCAGCCCTGCAGATGGGCAAAGGCGGCATCGATGGCATTGGGGCTGACGAAGACCACCAGCGCGAAGTCGTGCAGGCGTGCCAGCGTGGCCTTGAGTTCGCTGTCATCGTCGACCGGGCCGATGGCCAGCAGCGGAAATACCACGGCACGCCGGCCCAGCTGCTGCACGCGCTCGGCAAAGCCGCCGGCCTGTTGCAGTGGCCGCGTCACGACCACCGGCAACGGTGCAGCTGTCTCAGGCCGAAGCGGCATCAGCCTGGGCCTTGCAGGCCGCCAGAATCGCATCGGCACCGCGCGACTTGAGCAGCTCGGCCACTTGCGCACCGAGCGCCTCGGGCGCATCCGGCGAACCTTCGGCTTCAGCGGCAGCGGCTTGTGCCCCATCGGGGGTGGCGATCATGGCGCGCAGGTGCAGGCGGTCACCGTCCAGCGTGGCGTAGGCCGCCAGCGGGATCTGGCAGCTGGCACCGAAGATGCGCGAGACCGAACGCTCGGCTGCCGAGACCACGGCTGCCTGCTCGTCGTGCAAGGGGGCCAGCAGACGCTTGATGTCGTCACGGCCTTCGGGGATCTCGATGGCCAGCGTGCCCTGCCCGGGCGAGGGCAGGCTTTGTTCGGGATCGAGGAAGGAGCGGATGCGCGCCTTCAGGCCCAGGCGGTTCAGGCCGGCCACGGCCAGGATGATGGCAGCGTAGTCGCCACGATCCAGCTTGGCCAGGCGGGTATCGAGATTGCCGCGCAGCGGCTTGACCACCAGTTGCGGATAGCGCGCGGCGATCATGGCCTGGCGGCGCAGGCTGCTGGTGCCGACGATGGCGCCATCGGGCAGCGCGTCCAGCGAGGCATGGTCATTGGAGACGAAAGCGTCGCGCGCGTCTTCGCGTTCCAGGATGGCGGCCAGCTCGAAGCCTTCGGGCAAGTCCATCGGCATGTCCTTCAGGCAGTGCACGGCGAGGTCGGCGCGGCCTTCGGCCATGGCCACTTCCAGTTCCTTGACGAACAGGCCCTTGCCGCCGACCTTGGAAAGCGCGCGATCAAGAATCTGGTCGCCACGGGTGGTGGTTCCGAGGATATTGATGCTGCACTGCGGATATAATGCGGCCAGACGGTCCCGCACGTACTCGGCCTGCCACATGGCGAGGCGGCTTTCACGCGAGACGATGACGATGTTGGAAGGAGGAAATTCTTTCAAGACGGGCTTTCCGATTCAGTCGTGGCACCCGCGGCCGAGGAGACAAGGAAAGCAGGAGACCGGCGCATCCAGACTGAACAATACGATTAAAAAAGCGATCGAGGGCAAGCAGCAACGCACATCGATCACAGCGACCAGAAGCGAGACGCACACCAAAAACGAGGCAAATTCTAGCACGCACACCCACGGCAATCCGATCCACAAGCACGACTTTCTCCTCCGAAAACCGCAGCAACCGTTGATCATGGCGACTAAAAATCCAACACCACGCAGTGCCCGTTCCACTCCTTCCACGCCCCGCGCCACCACTGCCGCCAAGCGCAGCCCGGCCAGCAAGACCGTCACCAAACCCGCCCGCAGCACCGACAAGGATGCGCCCCTGAAGGAAGACATCCGCCTGCTCGGACGCCTGCTGGGCGAAGTCGTGCGGGAACAGGAAGGCGATGAAGTCTTCGAGGTGGTGGAAACCATCCGCCAGACCGCCGTGCGTTTTCGCCGCGAATCCGATGCCAAGGCCGGTGCCGAGCTCGACAAGCTGCTCAAGAAACTGACCCGCGACCAGACCAATTCGGTGGTGCGCGCGTTTTCCTATTTCTCGCACCTGGCCAACATCGCCGAAGACCAGCACCACAACCGCCGCCGTCGCGCGCACCTGCTGGCCGGTTCCGAAGCCCAGCCCGGCAGCGTGGCCTATGCACTGTCGCGCCTGGATGATGCCGGCGTCTCGGGCGCACAAGTGCGCAGCTTCCTGAAGGAAGCCCTGGTGTCTCCGGTGCTGACCGCCCACCCGACCGAAGTGCAGCGCAAGTCCATCCTGGATGCCGAGCGCGAGATTGCCCGCCTGGTGGCCGAACGCGACCTGCCGCTCACCCCGCGCGAGCTGCGCCACAACACCGAACTGCTGCGCGCACGCATCGCCACGCTGTGGCAGACGCGCATGCTGCGCTATACCAAGCTGACGGTGGCCGACGAGATCGAGAACGCCCTCTCCTACTACCGCATCACCTTCCTGCGCGAACTGCCGGCGCTGTATGACGACATCGAAGCCGAGATCGACAGCCAGTTCCCCTCGCGCGCCAAGACCCGCGCCGTGGAGCTGCCGCCCTACCTGCAGATGGGCAGCTGGATCGGCGGCGACCGCGACGGCAACCCCAACGTCAATGCCGCCACCATGCAGCATGCGCTGAAGCGCCAGTCCACCACCATCTTCGATTACTACCTCGACGAAGTGCACACGCTGGGGGCCGAGATGTCCATCTCCACCCTGATGGTCGCGGCCAGCCCGGAACTGCTGGCCCTGGCCGATGCCTCGCCGGACCACTCCGAGCACCGCGCCGACGAACCCTACCGTCGTGCCCTCATCGGCATCTACGCGCGCCTGGCCGCCACGGCCCGTTCGCTGGGCGTGGTCAACATCCTGCGCCAGGAAATCGGCGCCGCTGCGCCCTACGCCAGCCCGGCCGAATGCGTGGCCGAACTGGAGGTGCTGGTGGCCTCGCTGCAGGCCCACCACGGTGCCGCGCTGGTCAAGCCGCGCCTGGCCGGATTGAAGCGTGCCGTGGAAATCTTCGGCTTCCACCTGGCCACGCTGGACATGCGCCAGAGCTCCGACGTGCACGAGCGCGTGCTGGCCGAGCTGTTTGCCAAGTCTCAGGTCGAGGCCGACTATGCGGGCCTGACCGAAGAACGCAAGATCGCCCTGTTGCTGGGTGAACTGTCCAAGCCGCGCCTGCTGTATTCGCCCTACCTGCAGTACGCCGACGAAACCAATTCCGAGCTGACCATCCTGCGCGCCGCGCGCGAAATTCGCCGCCGCTATGGCGAACGCGCGATCCGCAACTACATCATCTCGCACACCGAGACCTTGTCCGACCTGCTGGAAGTCTTGCTGCTGCAGAAGGAAACAGGGCTGCTGCACATCGAAGGCAACCAGCTGCACGAGCTGGAGCTGATGGTCATTCCGCTGTTCGAGACCATTCCCGACTTGCGCTGTGCGGCCGAGATCATGCGCGGCTGGCTGACCCTGCCGCAGGTCAAGGGCTTGATCGCCAAGCACGGCAAGCTGCAGGAAGTGATGCTGGGCTATTCGGATTCCAACAAGGATGGCGGCTTCCTCACCTCCAACTGGGAACTCTACAAGGCCGAGAACCAGCTGGTGGAACTGTTCAATGAAGCCGGCGTGAAGCTGCGCCTGTTCCACGGCCGTGGCGGCACCGTCGGCCGTGGCGGCGGTCCGAGCTACCAGGCCATCCTGGCGCAGCCGCCGGGCACGGTCAACGGCCAGATCCGCCTGACCGAGCAAGGTGAAATCATCGCCTCCAAGTTCTCCAATCCGGAAATCGGCCGCCGCAACCTGGAGCTGCTGGTCGCCGCCACCCTTGAAGCGAGCCTGATGCCCGCCGCCACCGATGGCAAGGAAGCCAGGAAGCTGGCCGAATTCGAGCGCGTCATGGAAGAACTGTCGGAGCGTGCCTATCGCGCTTATCGCAACCTGGTGTACGAGACCCCGGGCTTCACCGATTACTTCTTCGCGGCCACGCCCATCGCCGAGATCGCGCAACTGAACATCGGTTCGCGCCCGGCCTCGCGCAAGGCGACCCAGCGCATCGAGGATCTGCGCGCCATTCCCTGGGGCTTCTCGTGGGGCCAGTGCCGCCTGCTCTTGCCGGGCTGGTATGGCTTCGGCAGCGCGGTCGCGGGCTGGCTGGAAGAAGCCGGCAACGCCAAGGAGAGCGCAAAACGCCTGGCCACCTTGCGCGCCATGTGCAAGGAATGGCCGTTCTTCGCCGCCCTGCTGTCGAACATGGACATGGTGCTCTCCAAGACCGACCTCGCCGTGGCCTCGCGCTACGCCGGACTGGTGGCGGACCGCAAGCTGCGTACCACGATCTTCGGCCGCATCACCGGCGAGCATGAACGTACCAGCAGCGTGCTCTCGGCCATCACCGGCACCAAGGAACGCCTGTCCGGCAATCCGCTGTTGGCGCGCTCGATCAAGAACCGCTTCGCCTATCTCGATCCGCTGAACCACCTGCAGGTCGAGCTGATCAAGCGCCACCGCGCTACGGCTGCAGCGAAGCGTGCGCCGGAAGAACGCGTGCAGCGTGGCATCCACCTCACCATCAACGGGGTGGCCGCCGGCTTGCGCAATACTGGCTAAACTGCAACGCCTGCCGGCGAAGCCTCACGCTGCGCAACGGGACCGACCTGCCATCATCAGGGACGGGCCCCGATCCCCCGGATACCTTCGCGTAACGGGGGATTTTTTTATGATTCAACGCATTGTCAGTCTCTGGACCCGTCGGTGCCCGCACCACCGGGCTCGGGACGCGACCACATCCAGGCGGCCCCCACTGCCATGCCCAGCGCCGCCAACAGGAGGATCCAGCGGCGCTGGATGGTCAACGCCATGATGATCAGGCAGAGCGTCATCGTCAGTGAGGCAGTCGCCTTGGCACGTATCGTCACGGCACGGCCATGGCGCCAGTTGTGGATCATCGGACCAAACAGGCGATGCTGCTCCAGCCAGCGCTGCAGACGCGGCGAACCACGGCTGGCAGCCCATGCCGAGAGCAGGATGAATTCCGTGGTAGGCAAGCCCGGGATGAAAATGGCGATGACACCCACCGCCAGGCTCGCATAGGCCAACAGCAGCCAGGCCCACGCCACCAGTCTGTGACGAGTCAGGCGCTTCGGTTCAGCCTCGGTCGTGCCCCCGGTCACGTCGCATTTTCCGTCAGTGGCGCGCGGCAGAACCGACCGACATACGAGGTCACCTGCGCAAACGCAGCGCTCGCCCCTTGGATCACCTGCTGTTCCGCGACCGCGTCAAGCTCAATGGCGTTGAGCTGGGCCACGAAACCGCGCCAGCTCGGGGCCCTGCCTTCCGGGTGGGGCGCCAGGTGGCGCGCTCCGCGGTTGCCATCCAGGCCCAGCCCGGCCGCCATCTTGTAGAGGAACGCCGCACCGAGGTTGGATCCTTCCTCGACATACAACCAGCCGATGGCCACAGGCAGGGAGAAACGATCCGCGCAAAACACCGGCGCCGACAGCACCGGAAGCGGCAAGCCCAGGTCCTGCAGGTCGGCCGCTACCTGTGCCAGCCGCGAGCGTGCCTGCAGATCTGGAAACAGACGGTTCAAGGCAGCATCCTCGAACAAGGCTGCTACATCGCGATGAAACGCGTATTGCATCTGCAGGAAGCCGCCATAGCGCTGCAGCGATGCGAAGGGGTTGAAACGCATGATGCTCCCATCCAGCGCTTCGTGGGCCGCGCGGGTAGCCTCTTTCAACGCCGCGGCGCGATCCAGCTCCGGGGCGGCAGCAGGAACGGGAACGGTTTCGGTTGAGGTGGACGGGGAAGCAGGGATGGCAAGTGAAGTGGAAGTAGTCATGACGTGGACGATTGATCAAAAACAAACCGACGTGGACACACCCGACTCGGACCAGCAGATTCTAATTGCAAATGATTATCAATTGCGTTGCCTTTGCAAAAACTTAATTTTAAAATCGCGACCTCTCTGCGAGAGATGAATTGATTTAGATTTAGCCAGCCACTTGTTCTAGTCCACCCGCCGGTATCGATGAAGACAGCGTCAGCCAGTCGACGACCCATCACGCCGCCGCACCGCCAATACCGACGGCGCACACAAGACTAGAAGAGGAAGCAATGATTGCAGCAATCGCGCGCAGCACGACCGCGCAAAACCTGGCGCGTCCCGTTCCGCGGGTCCTGACCATCTCCATCCACCTGGCACTGGCCGGGCTCATGATCAGCCCGGCTCACGCCGCAGAGGACGCCAGCCGCGACAGCGCCCTGCCACCGATCAGCGTGACAGCAGACAGGGCCTCCCGCAGCACATCCCTGAGCGCCGATGACCTGCAGAATGCGGGGGTCACCGACATGGCGGGCGTGATCCGCTACCAGCCTCTCGTGAGCGCGCCTTCGGCACTGAGCGGAGCCGCCAACCTGTGGGACGGCAGCGGCACCTCGGGCTACAACATCCGTGGCGTCGAGGGCAACCGGGTCGGACTGGATATCGACGGTATCGAGCTGCCAGCGGCCGTCCCCTTGCCGGATGGGCTCAAGGCCACAGGGGTGGGTATCGGTCGCGACTATATCGACCCCGAGGTCTTCCGTCGCGTCGACATCATCTCGGGGACCACGTCTTCCGGCGAAAATGGCGCCACCGGCCTGGGCGGACGCGTCTCCTTCCAGACCAGATCGCCGGACGACTATCTGAGCGACGGCAAGAACAGCTATCTCGGTGCCAAACTCGGCTACACCTCCGCTGACCAGGCCTGGGCAGAATCCCTGACCACGGCACAGAAGATGGGCGACTGGAAACTGCTGGCCCTGTATTCGAATCGCGATGGCGCACTGACCCGGTCCAAGGACGTGAGCGATGCGAACCGTGACGACTGGCATTCCGACGCAGTGCTGTTCAAGGCGTTTTATGAAGGGCTGGCGCACCACAAGCTGGGCGTGACACTGGACCTCTATGATCGTGCCGACAACCGCTATCTTGACGGCAGCACCTATAGCGCCTATCCGGCCGGTGCAACGCAGTACTCCACGACCCGTCGTCATCGCCTGCAAGTGGAGGATGAATACACCCCGGCGGCTGGCAGCATCGCCGCCTTTGACAAGCTGCGCGTACATGCCTTCTATCAGGACAGCAAGAAAGAGGACTACACCATCGCTGCCAATTCCACCAACAGCTATACCCGCTACATCGACACCTATCTGGCCACCACCAGCGTCGGACTGGGCGCGGACGCCAGCAAGCGCATGGGAACGCACGAACTGTTCTATGGCCTGTCCTTCACCAGCACGGACGAGCAGCGTCCCTGGACCGAAGCGCGCATCACCAACGCCACCGGCAATTCGGTCAGCGGCTATCCCTACAGCAAGGACCGCATGGCACAGACGCGCACGAACAAGCTGGTGGCTTACGTCCGCGACGAATGGCACCTCTCTCCACGCGCCACGCTCACGCCGGGCCTGCGAGCTGAATACTGGCAAACCCGGCCGGGCGACCTGAGCCATTACCTGGCCAACGTCGGCAGTGCCGCCAGCGAGGTCAGCACAGACCATACGGCCTTGCTTGCCCCCAGCCTGCGCTTTGCCTATGCGCTCACACCGAGCTATGACTTCTTTGCCCAATACAGCCGCGGGGTACGCGTGGCCACTGCCGCAGAAAAAACCGGAACCTATGATTCCTCGACCTACGCCAGCTCGGCCTTCCTGTACGCCATCCTCGGCAATCCCGACCTGAAGAACGAGACCAGCGACGCCTTTGAACTCGGGACCAAGGGCGAGCTGATCGATGGCCTGACCCTCAACAGCTCGCTGTTCTACACACGATACAAGAACTTCATCGACTACCAGACCACCACCTACAGCGGCACGTCGCTGGCATATCGCCTGCAGAACATCGCCAACGTCGATATCTACGGCGCAGAAGTCTCCGCACAACTGCGCCTGGGGACCTATGCCAGTGCGCTGCGAAGCTACAGCCTGGGGGGCAGCGCCGGAGTATCAGCCGGCCGTTCGCGCAATGACGCCGGTGTCAGTGGCTCGGTCAACTCGGTGGGACCCGCCAAGGGCACCGTGCGTGTGGCCTATGATGATCCCGGCGCCCGCTACGGCGGCAGCCTGATCATGACGGCCGTGAAATCCAAGCGTGCCAGCGCCGACGACGTCTCGGTCTATTCCACCAGCGGCGCTTACGTCAACGTACCTGGCTATGCGCTGCTGGATCTGTCGACCTACTGGAAGCTGAACCAGCATGTGACACTGCACGCCGGCATCTACAACCTGACCGATCGCAAATACTGGGACTACGCCACGGTACGCGGCCTGACCACTTCGCAATCCGTCTTGTTCCAGCGCGCCGCGCAACCAGGCCGCAACGCCGCCATCACCCTCAATATCGATCTTTGAGATCGTCCGGCACGATGCCGCCACGGATGAAAGTTCCCGGCAGCATCGTGCGACCGGCCGGCGCGCCCGATGCTGACTCGGGCGCACCAGCCTCCCCTCCTCCTGCACTGACAAGCATGACGTATCAGAGACGCCCCGTCTCAAGTTCAGCGTTTGCATGCCGATAACAGATGGCTCATATGACATTTGACGAAGCGACAAGCTGTTGCGGGCGACGCACAGGTGCAGGCGCGCTCTTGTGATGGATCAGATTTTTGCACCGCAAAAACGCATCTTCCCTGCCGCATGACGCTTCGCTTTTGTAAAATACAAGCTGAAGAATTCAAATACATACAGTCGTTGCAATCCGTGAAGCTTATTGCTTCAGCGACCATTTTCCCCGTTGACGGGAAAGGCCGTCGGGCAACGATTGGGCATCACTACGGGGAATCAGACATCATGCGACATTGGGGAAAACCGCTGGCTGCGTTCTGCATTGCAGCATCGCTGGCCGTGATCGGCTCCTGGGCGCAGGCCGCGCCCAATTCGGCACCGCCGCCACCACTGGAAGCACGCCGCGTCTCGCTCACCAGCGTGGACAGCAAGGGCGGCAAGGCCACCGCGCTCTATGGCGTCTGGATCAAGGCACGCAAGTCGCTTACCACCAAGGGCCCGGCACCGACCGTGATCGCCCTGCATGGCTGCGGCGGCTTGTACAGCATGGTCAAGGATGGCAAGGGGGAATTCACGCCGCGCCACCTGGCGATGGCACGCGTGCTCAGCGACGCCGGCTACAACGTGCTGTTCCCGGACAGCTTCACCCCGCGCGGCCGCCGCTCCACCTGCCAGGACACCGTAGCCCAGCGCGAAGTCAGCGCGATGAACCGCCGCTATGACGTGCAGGCCGCCCTGCACTGGGTGACTTCGCAGCCGGATGTGGATGTGAAGCGCATCGCCCTGCTGGGTTGGTCGCATGGCGCGTCGACCCTGCTGGCCTCGATCAACCTGGCCGAAACCGACGTCGCCGTGCGCAAGATCCAGCCGCGCGCCGCCGTGGCCTTCTATCCGGATTGCCGCCCGTACGCCAAGACCAGCGAGCCCTTCAAACCGGCCGCACCGCTCCTGATCCTGATGGGCGAGAACGATGACTGGACGCCGCCCCAGGCCTGCGAAGCCATCGAAGAGAAGATGAAGGGCAGCGACACGGAGATCGCTCTGCGCCTCTATCCCGATACCTATCACGACTTCGACGCGCCCGGCCTGCCGGTGCACGTGCGCATGGATGTGGCCGGCGTGGGCAAGCGCGGCGAAGGCGTCACCAGCGGCGGCAACCCGGATGCGCGCAGCCAGGCGTATCGCTCCATGCTCAACTTCCTGGACGCCAAGCTGAATTACTGAGGAAACACCGAGACTCCGGGCCGGCCACGCGCCTCCCGGGTTTTGACAGTACCCTTCACCAACGACAATGCCGGCCCCTTGCGGGAGCCGGCATTGTCGTTTTTTACGTCCTTTTGCTTCACATCGGCCGGAAACCACCGTACTTCGGCGCTCTCCGGCCTGCCCTGTTGCGGCGGATCAGGCCGCTCAGGAAATCAGTTCCTGCATGCCCTCGCCCAGTTCGGCCAGGGGCGGCATGTCCTCGGTGAAGGTGGACAGGCTCAGCCCCAGCTTGGCGGCCACTTCCGTCGGGAAGGTCGATTCCAGTTCGTCGGCCGAGTACTTGTTTTCCTCGGCACGGGCGCGCCAGGCGGCCAGGTGGACGACCGCGGCGAAGGGATCGAACTCGCCCTTGAGCGGCTGCGGGAAGGCCTTGATGACCTTGGCGAACTCGTCCGGGAAACGCCAGCGGCGTGCCAGTTCGGCACCCACATCGGCAAAGTCGTAGCCGAAGGACTGGCGCTCCACATCCAGGCGGCGCGCATCCAGGGGACCGGCGACCTTGTCCACCTCCAACGCCTGCTCGGGCATGCCGGCGTGCATCACCAGCTGGCCGATGGCATGCATCAGGCCGACCGTGAAGGCGAAATCGGAATTGAGCTTGACCTGCTTCTGCTTGGCCAGCCACTTGGCGACGATGGCCGTATCGAGGCTGTAGCGCCAGAACAGCTTCAGGTCCACGCCGGGTAGCTTCTTGAAACTGCCAGCCATGCCGGTGCTTACCACCAGCGTACGAACCGTCATGAACCCCAGCATCAGCACCGCATCATCGACGGTGCCGATGGTGCGCGAGACGTGGTAATAGGATGAATTGGCCAGGCGCAGGATCTTCGCGCTCAGGACCTGATCTGCGGCCAGCTTTTTGGCGATCTCTTCAATCGAGACCGATTCGTTGTTGAAACTTTCGATGACTTCCTGCACCACCTTGGGAATACTCGGCAAGGCAGTTTGCTGCTGAAACAGTGCTTCCAAATTCATGCTTCTCTCCTGTAAGACGACCCCCATACATCTCGCTTGAGCGCTTGACAGGACCACCCCCTTGGCATTGTGCAGCTGGACGATGCCCCCACGACACCGGCCGGTGCCGGCATCATCCTGGCTGCGCCGTGGCTGGCAGCCCTGATCTTCTCCGGAAACCTGCAGAACTTCCCCCGGATAAGTCATCGCACCCTGAGTATAGCGTCAGCAAATGTCAGTAGCCCACGGCTTTTTAGGGTCTCAGCAGAGCTTGCGCAAAAACAACAAGCAAAAATGATGCCATCCGGAAACTTTGCCTGCTTTGATGTCGAGAAAAGCTTTTCCAAACCACCCGCTGGGAACGGATGAAAAAAGCGTGCGACAGTCCGGTGATGAAATGCGAAAAATCCGCGTGCCGCAGCATTTCCGGCTGCATGGCCGTGGCCTGGCGCAGTTGTGCTTGCTATAATCGCCCATTCTCCGGAATTCCCTATATGACAGACCAATTTGCTAAAAAGGGCGAAGCCTGGTCGGCTCGCTTTTCTGAACCCGTCTCCGATCTCGTCAAGCGCTATACCGCATCGGTGTTCTTCGACAACCGCATGGCCCAGGTCGACATCCAGGGCTCGCTGGCGCACGCCGAGATGCTGGCCCACCAGGGCATCATCAGCGCGGCCGATTACGCCGAGATCCAGCGTGGCATGGCCCAGATCAAGGGTGAAATCGAGTCCGGCCAGTTCGAATGGCTGCTGGACCTGGAAGACGTCCACCTGAACATCGAAAAGCGCCTGACCGAACTGGTCGGCGACGCCGGCAAGCGCCTGCACACCGGCCGTTCGCGCAATGACCAGGTGGCCACCGACATCCGCCTCTACATGCGCGGTGCGGTCGACGACATCATCGGCCTGCTGCGCGATCTGCGCCTGGCCCTGCTGGACCTGGCCGAGCAGCACGCCGACACCATCCTGCCGGGCTTCACCCACATGCAGGTGGCGCAGCCGATCACCTTCGGCCACCACGTGCTGGCGTATGTCGAGATGTTCGGCCGCGATGCCGAACGCATGATCGACGCCCGCAAGCGCATCAACCGCCTGCCGCTGGGCGCAGCTGCCCTTGCCGGCACCACCTTCCCGATCGACCGCCTGCGCGTGGCCAAGACCCTGGGCTTCGACGACGTGTGCCGCAACTCGCTGGACGCCGTTTCGGACCGTGACTTCGCCATCGAATTCTGCGCCGCCGCTGCACTGGTGATGACGCACATCTCGCGCATGTCCGAAGAGCTGGTGATCTGGATGAGCCCGCGCGTGGGCTTCATCGACATCGCGGATCGCTTCTGCACCGGCTCGTCCATCATGCCGCAGAAGAAGAACCCGGACGTGCCCGAACTGGCGCGCGGCAAGACCGGCCGCGTCAACGGCCACCTGATCGCCCTGCTGACCCTGATGAAGGGCCAGCCCCTGGCCTACAACAAGGACAACCAGGAAGACAAGGAACCGCTGTTCGACACCGTCGACACGCTCACCGATACCCTGCGCATCTTCGCCGACATGGCGCGCGGCATCAGCGTCAAGCCCGAAGCCATGCGCGCGGCCGCCCTGCAGGGCTACGCCACGGCGACCGACCTGGCCGACTACCTGGTCAAGAAGGGCCTGCCCTTCCGCGACGCCCACGAAGCCGTGGCGCACGCCGTGCGGACCTGCGTGGACAAGGGCTGCGACCTGGCCGACCTGTCGCTGGACGACCTGCGCGCCTTCTCCGGGCTGATCGGTGACGACGTGTTTGCCGTGTTGACGCTCGAAGGCTCGGTGGCCGCACGTGACCACATCGGCGGCACCGCACCCAACCAGGTGCGTGCAGCCATTGCGCAACTGCGCAAGGAACTGAACTAAGTACCATCTCGCACCACCCTCGTCCGCCGGCCGGACGACATTCGCATGCCGCTGTGGCGCGCCCTACCCGGGCGCGTTGCAGCGGGTTGTAATCGCTGGCGCAGCCTGCCTTTTCGGGTATGCTGTGGCAGCTGTATCGAAAGAGACCACACAACGGTCTTCAGAGGATGGAGCACAAGTCCCGGCCATCCCGGGCGTCTTTTGCATCATCCTCGATGAAGGAATCGCCACATGACGTCGCGCCGCGCTGTTGCGCACGGCGCTCCGTGATGCGGACGATTTCTACAATATCTAACTGAGGAGAGAACTCGATGCAATTCAATACCATGCTCAAGACCATTCCGGCCCTGCTGATCGGTGCCACCCTGTCCTCGGCCGCGCTGGCCGCCGACATCAAGCTGGGCGTGGCCGAAGCCCTGACCGGCCCGGCCGCCAAGTATGGCGTGGCCATCAAGAACGGCTTCACGCTGGCTTCCGAAGAAATCAATGCCAAGGGCGGCGTCAACGGCGACAAGCTGGCCCTGGTGATAGAAGACGAACAAGGCAAGAAGGAAGAAGCCATCAACGTCTTCAAGAAGCTGATCTTCCAGGACAAGGTACTGGCCGTCTTCGGCCCCACCCTGTCGAACTCGGCCTTCGCTGCCGACCCGATCGCCAACGCCGCCAAGGTCGTGGTGTTCGGCACCAGCAATACCGCTGACGGCATCACTGCCATGGGTCCCTTCACCTTCCGCAATTCCGTGATGGAAGCCGACGTGCTGCCCGTCACCGTCAAGGCGGCCGTGAAGCACTTCGGCATCAAGAAGGTCGCCGTGATCTACGGCAACGACGACGCCTTCACCAAGTCCGGCTATGACGTCTTCAAGGCCACCCTGGAACAGCAGAAGATCCCCGTCACCACCACCGAGGCCTATGCCAAGGGCGACGTCGACTTCAAGGCCCAGCTGACCAAGATCAAGGCCGGCAACCCGGACGCCATCGTCTGCTCCTGCCTGGCTGAAGAAGCCGCCAACATCATCCTGCAAACCCGCGCGCTGGGCATGAAGCAGCCCTTCATCGGCGGCAACGGCCTGAACTCGCCCAAGCTGTTCGAGATCGCCAAGGATGCCGGCGACAACACCCTGATGGGCAGCCCGTGGTCGGCCGAGAACCAGACCCCGGCCAACAAGGCGTTCATTGCCGCCTACAAGGCCAAGTTCGGTTCCGACCCTGACCAGTTCGCCGCGCAAGCCTATGACGCCATGTACATCATGGCCGATGCGATCAAGAGCGTGAAGCTCTCCGGCAACCTGGCCAAGGACCGCGACGCCGTGCGCGCTGCACTGCCGGCAGTCAAGATCGACGGCGCCACCGGCAAGTTCGCCTTCCGCGCAGCACCGGCGGTGGCAGGCAAGCAGGTCGGCTTCGATGCGGACCAGGAAGCCATCGTCAACATCGCCAAGGGCGGCAAGTTCGTCCTGCTGAAGTAAGCACGCCGTGTGACGCTGGCTGGGCGGCCTGCCGGGCAACCGGCAAGCCACCCGCAAGCGACGCTCACCCGGGCGCAGCCGGCAACAGCCGCCGGCTGCCCGCCTGGGAGGGGATATGAAGCAAATCGCCAGGCCGGAACGGGGAACCACCAACTGCCGCATGACGCGGGCGAGTTGAACCCGGCACTACGACGCAACGAGGGAGGGCCCCGCGCAGCATGCACGGTCGTGCAAATTTGCTGGCGCGGCGCATGGTCTCCCATCACCTATCGCAGGTTCCAATGTTAGAACAACAGCTCATCAATGCCCTTTCGCTGGGCAGCGTGTACGCGCTCTTCGCGCTCGGATTCACGCTGGTCTTCGGCGTACTGGGCGTGATCAATCTTTCGCACGGCGCCATCTTCATGCTGGGCAGCTATGCCGCCCTGCTGCTGGTGGAGCAGATGGCCCTGCCCCTGTGGGTGGCGCTGCTGCTGGCCATGGTGGCCACCGGCACCCTCGGCCTCATCATCGACGTGCTGGTCCTGAAGCCACTGCGCAAACGAAATGCGCCCCACCTGATCCCCATGATCGCCACCATTGGCGTGGCCATCATGATCACCAACATCTCGCAGGGCATCTTCGGTGCCGAGAACAAGCGCTTCCCCCAGGGCACCATCCCCGAAGACAGCGTGAGCCTGGGCAACCTGCACATCACCGCAGTGCAGGTGGCGATCATCGTGATCGCCTTCGTGCTGATGGTGGTGCTGCTGGGCGTGATGCGCAAGACCCAGCTCGGCCGCGCGCTGCGCGCCATCGCCGAGTCGCCCAAGGCGGCTTACCTGCTGGGCATCAACGTCGAAGGCCTGTTCCTGCTGACCTCCTTTGCCGCTGCGGCCCTCGGTGGTGCGGCCGGCGTGCTGGTGGGCGTGTCCTTCAATGCGATCTCGCCCTTCATGGGGCAGCCGATGCTGCACAAGGGCATCGCCGTCATCATCCTGGGCGGCATGGGCGATATCCGTGGCGCCATGATCGGCGGCCTCTTCCTCGGCTTTGCCGAGGTGCTGACGGTGGCCTATATCTCCAGCGACTTCCGCGATGCGGTGGCGTTTGGCCTCCTGTTCCTGATCCTGCTGGTAAAACCCTCCGGCATGTTTGGCAAAGTGCTGGAAAGGAAGGCATAAGATGGGCTTCATGGAATGGTGGGATGGCTTCTGGGCCACCTACAACACAGTCATTTTCAGCATCGGCGTCAACGCCATGCTGGCACTCTCGATCTACGTCACCCTGTCCTGCGGCCTGCTGTCGCTGGCCAATGCGGCCTTCATGGGCATCGGTGCTTACACTGCGTCACTGTTGACAATGCAGTTCGACATGCCCTTCCCCATCGCGCTGGCCGCCGGCGGCGTGCTGCCCTCGCTGGTGGCGCTGGTGATCGGCATCCCGACGCTGCGCCTCTCGGGCGTCTATCTGGCCATGGCCACGCTGGGCTTTGGCGAAGTGGTCCGCGTGATCGTCCTCAACCTGGAGATCACCGGTGGCCCGATGGGCCTGAACGGCGTGCCGCCGATCACCGAGTGGTGGCACATCGTGCTGCTGCTGGGCGTGACGATCTATGCGCTGGCCCGCCTGCGCCGCTCCAAGACCGGCCGCGCCTTCGAGGCCATCAAGGAAGATGAAGTCGCAGCGCGCCTGATGGGCGTGAACGTGGCCGGCTACAAGCTCTTGGCCTTCGTCATCGGTGCTGCCATTGCGGGTGTTGCTGGTGGCCTCAACGCGCACTTCACCTTCACCATCGGCCCCAACAACTATGGTTTCGAGAACGCGGTCGACATCCTGACCATGGCCGTCTTCGGTGGCACCAGCAACCTGATCGGTCCGATGATCGGCTCGACGATTCTTTCGCTGCTGCCGGAAGTGCTGCGTCATTTCAAGGACTTCCGCCTGGCCATCAATGGCCTGATCCTGATCCTGGTGGTGCTGTACCTGCCCAAGGGCATCTGGGACCCGCGCCGCATCCGCGCCTTCCTAGGCCGCAACGCTGAGAAGAAGGTGAAGTAATGCTTTTACAACTGAACGACATCAGCAAGAACTTCGGCGGCCTGCAAGTGCTGCAGGGTGTGAACTTCAACGTCAAGGAAGGCGAGATCTTCGGCCTGATCGGCCCCAACGGTGCCGGCAAGACCACGGTCTTCAACCTCATCACGGGCCTGCTGCGCGCGTCTTCCGGCAGCATCCGTTTCAATGACGACGACATCGGTGCCGTCGCTCCGCACAAGATCACCGAGCGCGGTATTGCCCGCACCTTCCAGAACATCCGCGTGTTCAAGGAAATGACGCTCCTGGAGAACGTGGTGGTCGGCATGCACGAGCACCTGAACTATGGCGTGGCCAGCATGCTCTTCAATCTCGGCGGCTTCCGCCGTGCCGAGCAGGAAGCCCGTGAACGTGCGCTGGAACTGCTGTCCTGGGTGCGCCTGGATCACAAGGCGCACATGCTGGCCGACAGTCTGTCCTATGGCGAGCAGCGCAAGCTGGAGTTCGCGCGTGCGCTGGCGACCAAACCCAAGCTGCTGTTGCTGGACGAGCCGGTGGCTGGCATGAACCCGGCCGAGAAGACCGAGCTGATGAGCGAGATCGTCAACATCAAGGCGCGTGGCTTCACCATCTTCATGATCGAGCATGACATGCGTTTCGTCATGGGCCTGTGTGAGCGCATCGCTGTGCTGAACTTCGGCAAGATCATCGCCGAGGGCACCCCGGACCAGATCAAGAACAACCAGGAAGTGATCGAGGCCTATCTCGGCAAGGAAGAAGCATGAGCGCCAGCGGCAACAAGCAACCCATTCTGCAGGTCGAGGACCTGGCGGTGGCCTATGGCCACATTGAAGCGGTCAAGGGCATCAGCCTTTCCCTGAACGAAGGCGAGATCACCGCGCTGGTCGGTGCCAATGGTGCCGGCAAGAGCACGTCGCTGCTGGCCATCTCCGGCCTGGTGAAGGCGCAGCGTGGCCGTGTGCTGCTCAACGGGCAGGATCTGCTGCAGATGTCGCCGCACCGCATCGTCGAATCCGGCGTGGTGCAGGTGGCCGAAGGCCGTGCGACGCTGACCACGCTGACCGTCGAAGAGAACCTGGCCCTGGGCGCTTATACGCGCAAGGACAAGGACGGCGTGGCGCGTGATCTGGAGTGGGTGTATTCCCTCTTCCCGGTCTTGAAGAACCGTGCGGCCGGACTGGCGGGCAATCTCTCGGGTGGTGAGCAGCAGATGCTGGCCATTGGCCGTGCGCTGATGGCCAAGCCCAAGGTCCTGTTGCTGGATGAACCGTCGATGGGGCTGGCCCCGTTGATCATCCAGGAAATCTTCCGCATCGTGCAGGAGATCAACAAGACCGGCATGACGGTGCTGCTGGTGGAACAAAACGTGCGCCAGGCGCTGCGCATTGCGCAACGCGGCTATGTGCTGGAGACGGGCAAGATCGTGCTGGAGGATAGCGGTGCGAATCTGCTGGGCAATCCGAAGGTGGTGGAGGCTTATCTGGGGGGCTGATGCGCTTGATCTGTTGCATGTGGCGGGGCTGGAGAAAAAATAATAAAAAATTTCTCAATTAGGTGTTGACCATCAGCCTGATAGGCCTTAATATGCAGCCTCTTTCAAGCACAGCAAGTCACCGCTGATTGCAGAAGGCCCACGTGGCGGAATTGGTAGACGCGCATGGTTCAGGTCCATGTGCCGCGAGGTGTGGGGGTTCGAGTCCCTCCGTGGGCACCAAAATAGAAAA
This sequence comes from Herbaspirillum sp. Her4, assembly GCF_057961335.1. Lineage (NCBI taxonomy): Bacteria > Pseudomonadati > Pseudomonadota > Betaproteobacteria > Burkholderiales > Oxalobacteraceae > Herbaspirillum > Herbaspirillum sp. Her4. The sequence goes on from NZ_CM176330.1 coordinate 4,555,753, forward strand.
GGTCGATTGACGAAAGTCAGTCGGCCTTTTGTATTTTGGGGTCCACGAGCAAGGCGCCTGCGCGCCTTGCGGGAGGGACGAGAAAGTCCGGCCTTGCAAGGCCGGACGGGGTCGCGGGACGTGACCGAGTCCCTCCGTGGGCACCAGACATAAAAGGTCGGTTGATGAAAATCAACCGACCTTTTGCGTTTCTTCGGTCAGAAAATAGTGTAATTTTTTGGTGGTTTTATTCAAAAGTCACTTTTTCAATTTGTTAGGTTTCAGGGGTCTTCTTCTCTCTTGAGCGTCGATTTTTTTATTAGTTTTTTTGGAATAAAAAACTTTAAAAAATAGGTGACAACTTAAAAGTTGTCGCTTAGAATGCAGCCTCTTTCAAGCAATGCAGTTTGAACGCATTTGCAGAAGGCCCACGTGGCGGAATTGGTAGACGCGCATGGTTCAGGTCCATGTGCCGCGAGGTGTGGGGGTTCGAGTCCCTCCGTGGGCACCAAAATAGAAAAGGTCGATTGACGCAAGTCAGTCGGCCTTTTGTATTTTGGGGTCCACGAGCAAGGCGCCTGCGCGCCTTGCGGGAGGGACGAGAAAGTCCGGCCTTGCAAGGCCGGACGGGGTCGCGGGACGTGATCGAGGTCCTCCGTGGGCACCAAAACAAAAAAGGTCGGTTGATGAAAATCAACCGGCCTTTTGCGTTTTGGGGCACACGAGCAAAGCGCCTGCGCGCTTTGCGGGAGGGACGAGAAAGTCCGGCCTTGCACGGCCGGACGGGGTCGCGGGACGTGACCGAGGTCCTCCGTGGGCAGCAAAATAGAAAAGGTCGATTGACGAAAGTCAGTCGGACTTTTGTGTTCTGGGCGCATTCAATACCGGAAGAAGAATGCACCCATCTCTGGCGGATCGCCCGACTTGCGTTGTACCTTGGTGGTTTTTTTGAGATCCACGCCTGATGGATCATTTAATCCAAGAACGGAAAATACGCGTTGTGCTGCCTTTCCGAATGGAGTCCACTGAAGCGTCAGCATAAATATGACAAAGGTGAAACCTGCCGCAGATCCACCCCAAGATATCCAGAACGGAAGCTTGAAAAGAGCTCTTGTCATTCCGCCGAGCCACAGCAAAAGAAAAGTGAATACTGGAGGATATATTCCCGCAAAAATAAACCACCATCGAAATACCAATCCGTAAAAAGCACGCCGACCTCGCACGCAGTGCGGATATAAAGCAATTAACCGATCCGCTGGTTTTGCAACTGCAATCAGCTCAAAGTACTCACCCTGCCAAGCAACCGCCGCATCTACGATATCGCCCTCTTTGAATGGGCTACGCCATAGCCAGCCTTTCACTTTGTTGCCGCCCAGATCGAATTCCACGTAGTCGGCTTCTTCCTGCAGACTAGCCGCATTCGAAGCAGTCGCGATCGCCTGTCCTCCCATGCCTGCCGCAGCCAAGGCAACGGAGACCATGCCCATCCTGGCTTTGTCTTTGCGCGTGAGAACAAAGCTCGCCTCGCCACGCTCGCAGGTGTAATGCCGGATCGTGCCGCTCATCTTGATTAGCTCGCCGGTTTCAACCTGGCCAAGCGTTACCTGACATGGGACGTTTGTTTCCATAGAAGGTATTTCAAATTGATTTAATAACGGAAGAAGAATGCGCCCATCTCTGGCGGATCGCCTTGCTTGCGTTGCGCCTTGGTCGTCTTCTTGAGATCCACGCCTGATGGATCTTTTAATCCCAGTACTGAAAATACGCGTTGCGCAGCTTTACCAAACGGGATCCATTGCCGCATCAGCATGAAGATAATAAAAGTCCAACCTGCCGAAAAACCGGCCCATGTTGCCCAGAACGGAAACTCAAAAAAGAAATCATTAAATCCTGACGCCCAGATGATCAAAGACGTGCAAGCAGGTGGAAATATTCCTGCAAAAACTATCCACCAACGGAATACAAGCGTGTAAAAAGCACGCCTCCCTCGTACACAATGTGGATACAGTGCAATCATTCGGTCAGATGGCTTTGCGAGTGCGACTAATTCAAAATAGTCCCCCTGCCAAGCAACCGCAGCATCGACGACATCGCCCTCTTTGAATGGGCTACGCCATAGCCAACCTTTGACTTCCTTTCCATTCAGATCGAATTCCACGTAGTCGGCTTCTTCCTGCAGACTGGCCGCATTTGAGGCAGTCGCAATGGCCTGTCCTCCCATGCCTGCCACTGCCAGGGCAACGGAGACCATGCCCATCCTGGCCTTATCTCTGCGCGTGAGAACAAAGCTCGCCTCGCCGCGCTCGCAGGTGTAGTGCCGAATCGTGCCGCTGATCTTGATCAGCTCGCCGGTCACAACCTGACCGAGCATTATCTGGCATGGGGCATTTGTTTCCATAGAGGGGATTTCAAATTCATTTAATAGCGGAAGAAGAATGCGCCCATCTCTGGCGGATCGCCTTGCTTACGTCGTGCCTTGGTAGTCTTTTTTAGATCCACGCCTGATGGGTCGTTTAACCCCAGCACGGAAAATACACGTTGCGCCGCTTTACCGAACGGCGTCCATTGCAGCATCAGCATGAAAATAACAAAGGTTGCACTTGCCATCAGCCCTCCCGACAAAATCCAAAAAGGAAGTTGAAAAAGATGTCGGCTAAAACGTCCGAAAGAAAAGAAAAGAAAGGCGACAACTGTCGGAAATATGACAGCAAAAATAAACCACCAGCGAAAAACCAACGTATAGAAGGCGCGCCGCCCTCGCACGCAGTGCGGATATAGCGCAATCGTTCGATCAGCAGGATTGGCCAGTGCGACCAGCTCGAAATACTCTCCTTGCCAAACAACAGCAGCATCAACGATGTCGCCCTCTTTGAATGGGCTACGCCATAGCCAGCCTCTGACTTTCTTGCCATCCAGATCGAATTCAACGTGGTCGGCTTCTTCCTGCAGACTGGCCGCGTTTGATGCAGTCGCGACTGCCTGCGCTCCCATGCCTGCCGCAGCCAGGGCAATGGAGACCATGCCCATTCCTGTCTTGTCTTTCTTGGTCAGGAGAAAACTGGCTTCATCTCTCTTACTGACGTAATTTTTTATTTCGCCACTGATCTTTATCAGGCCATCTGCCTGGCCTGGCGTTTCCAAGTACCGATCCATCATCCGACTCCTACTGCGATCAACGCTTTGCCCAGTTTTTATCAGTCGCTATTTTCTGTCACTTTAATACTTGAAATAGTAAGCACCAAGTTCAGGAGGGCAGCAGCTCCCAGATTGGACTTTTGGCCACCATATGAATGGCATCCGGCGAGGAGTTGATTTTCTCAATACCGGAAGAAGAATGCCCCCATCTCTGGCGGATCGCCCGGCTTGCTTTGTGCCTTGGTGGTCTTTTTGAGATATACGCTTGATGGATCTTTTAATCCCAGCGCGGAAAATACACGTTGCGCCGCTTTACCGAATGGGGTCCATTGCAGCATCAGCATGAGAATAATAAAGGTCCAAAAAAATGCAAGCCCCCCCCATGCGAGCCAAAATGGGAACTTAAAAATAATGCGATTAAAACCGAACGCTAGAAAAACGAATAAGATGGCCGCAGGAGAAAATATTCCAGAAAAAATAAACCACCAACGAAAAACCAGCATGTAAAAGGCACGCCGCCCTCGCACGCAGTGCGGATATAACGCAATTGTCCGGTCAGCAGGATTGGCCAGTGCGACCAGTTCGAAATACTCTACTTGCCAAACAACGGCTGCGTCGACGACATCGCCTTCTTTGAACGGGCTCCGCCATAGCCAGCCTTTGACGTTCTTACCGCCCAGATCGAATTCGACGTAGTCGGCTTCTTCCTGCAGAGTGGCCGCATTTGAGGCAGTCGCAATCGCCTGTCCTCCCATGCCTGCCGCAGCCAGGGCAACGGAGACCATGCCCATCCTGGCTTTGTCTTTGCGCGTGAGAACAAAGCTCGCCTCGCCGCGCTCGCAGGTGTAGTGCCGAATCGTGCCACTGATCTTGATCAGCTCGCCGGTTTCAACCTGGGCAAGCGTTACCTGGCATTGGGCGCGCGTTTCCATAGAGGGCATTTCAAATTCATTTAATAACGAAAGAAGAACGCGCCCATCTCTGGCGGATCGTCCGGCTTACGTTGTGCCTTGGTAGTCTTTTTTAGATCCACGCCTGATGGATCTCTTAATCCCAGTACTGAAAATACGCGTTGCGCCGCTTTCCCAAATGGCGTCCATTGCAGCATCAGCATGAAAATAACAAAGGTTATACCTACAACAAGACCGCCCCAACAAAGCCAAAAAGGAAGCTGAAAAAAATGCCGGCTCAAACGTCCGAAAGAAAATGCAAGACAGGTGAAAACTGCTGGATATACACCAGCAAAAATAAGCCACCAGCGAAAAACCAACGCATAGAAGGCACGCCGTCCTCGAACGCAATGCGGATATAACGCTATCGTCCGATCACCTGGATTGGCAAGTGCGACCATTTCGAAATACTCTCCTTGCCAAACAACCGCTGCATCGACAACATCGCCTCCTTTGAATGGGCTCCGCCATAGCCAGCCTTTGACTTTCTTGCCGCCCAGATCGAATTCCACGTAGTCGGCTTCTTCCTGCAGACTGGCCGCATTTGAAGCAGTCGCTATCGCCTGTCCTCCCATGCCTGCCGCAGCCAAGGCTACGGAGACAATACCCATTCCTGTCTTGTCTTTCTTGGTCAAGACAAAACTAGCCTCACCTCTTTCGCTGACATAATTTCTTATTTCACCACTTATCTTTATCAGGCCATTATCTTGGCCTGGCACTTCCAAGTACTGATCCATCATCCGACTCCTACTGCGATCAACGCTTTGCCCAGTTTTTATCAGTCGCTATTTTCTGATCCTTCAGTACTTGAAATAGAAAACCTCCGCTTCAGGAGGGCAGAAGCCTCCAGACTGGGCTTTCGACCATCATGTGAATGGCGCCCGGCGAGATGCTGATTTGCTCAATACCGGAAGAAGAATGCCCCCATTTCTGGTAGATCGCCCTGCTTACGTTGTGCCTTACTTGTCTTCTTCAAATCAACAGAGGCCGGACTGGGCAATCCAAGTACCTGAAATATTCGCTGCGATGTCTTGGCAAATGGAGCCCATTGTCTCGCCAGCATAAAAGTGACGAAGCTTAGACCAGCTACCACACCTGCCCCAGTTATCCAAAAATCTTCACCAAAGATAAATTCTGGTCGCCCGACTGCCCAAAGCGCTACTGCCGTTGAGGCAAGCCCGAACAATACCGCAAACGCAAACCACCATTTCAACACCGACGAATAGAAAGCGCCTATTCCACGTGCGCAATGCGGATACAAAGCAATAAGCCTTTCGGAGGGCTTTGCCATGGCCATGAGTTCGTAATAGTCTCCTTGCCAAACGGCCACTACATCCACATCATCACCTTCAGAAAATGGACTTCGCCACAGCCAGCCTTTCACCCGCTTTCCATTGAGTTCGAAGCTAACAAAATCAGCCTCTTCATTTATCCGTGACGCGTTCGTCGCTGTCCCTATGGCCTGCCCCCCCATGCCGGTGGCTGCCAGAGCAACCGCAACCATGCCCATTCTGTATTTATCTTTTTTGGCCAAAACGAAATTCGCCTCACCTCGCTCGCAGGTGTAATGCCGGATCGTGCCGCTGATCTTGATCAGCTCGCCAGATTCAACCTGGCCAAGCGTTATCTGACATGGGGCGTTTGTTTCCATAGAGGGCATTTCAAATTCATTTAATAACGAAAGAAGAATGCGCCCATCTCTGGCGGATCACCCGGTTTGCGTTGTGCCTTGGAGGTCTTTTTAAGGTCGACGCCTGATGGATCTCTTAATTCCAGTACAGAAAATACGCGTTGCGCCGCTTTCCCAAATGGCGTCCATTGCAGCATCAGCATGAAAATAACAAAGGTTGCACTTGCTATCAGACCTCCCCAACAAAGCCAAAAAGGAAGTTGAAAGAGATAGCGTTTAAATGGTTCGAAAGAATAGAAAAGAAAGGAGAAAATAGCGGGGTATATGCCGGCAAAAATAAACCACCAACGAAAAACCAACGTATAGAAGGCGCTCCGCCCTCGCACGCAGTGCGGATATAAGGCAATCGTCCGGTCAGCAGGATTGGCCAGTGCGACCAGCTCGAAATATTCCCCTTGACAAACAACAGCAGCATCAACGATGTCGCCCTCTTTGAATGGGCTACGCCATAGCCAGCCTCTGACTTTCTTGCCATCCAGATCGAATTCAACGTGGTCGGCTTCTTCCTGCAGACTGCCTGCGTTTGAGGCAGTCGCGATCGCCTGCCCGCCCATTCCTGCCGCAGCCAAGGCAACGGAGACCATGCCCATCCTGGCTTTGTCTTTGCGCGTGAGAACAAAGCTCGCTTCGCCTCGCTCGCAGCTGTAATGCCGGATTGTTCCGCTGATCATGATCAGTTCGCCGGTTTCAACCTGGCCAAGCGTTACCTGACATGCAGCGTTTTTTTCCATAGAAGGCATTTCAAATTCATTTAATAACGAAAGAAGAACGCGCCCATTTCTGGCGGATCGCTCGGCTTGCGTTGCGACCGGGTGGTTTTCTTCAGATCAACACCGGATGGGTCTTTCAAGCCCAACACTGAAAAGACACGTTGCGCCGCTTTGCCGAAAGGGATCCATTGGCGCATTAACATGAAAATAACGAAGGTCCACCCTAGCGCTATTCCAGCCCATGCTCCCCAAAAAGGCAGCGAAAAAAGATATCTGTAAGAACCGGACAACCAAATAAGAAGAGACGTGCTGACTGGCGTGATTATTCCGCAAAAAATAAACCACCAGCGAAAAACCAATGCATAAAAAGCACGTCTTCCTCTTACACAATGTGGATAAAGCGCGATTACTCTATCCCCTGGATTGGCAAGCGCCACTAACTCAAAATGCGCTCCTTGCCAAGTGACAACTGCATCTACCGCATCCCCTTCCTTGAAGGGACTGCGCCATAGCCAGCCCTTGACAGGTCGCCCATCGAGCTCAAATTCCACATAGTCTGCCTCTTCCTGCATATTGGCGGCGTTAGAGGCAGTCCCGATCGCCTGCCCTCCAATGCCCGTGGCTGCCAGCGCAACAGCGACCATACCCATTCCGGTTTTGTCTTTCCTGGTCAAGACAAAGCTGGCCTCGTCCCTCTTGCTGACATAACCTTTTATCGTGCCGGTTATTTTCATCAAGCCATCTTGTTGCCCGGGCGTTTGCAAGTATTTTTCCATCAACCAACTCCTACTGAGATCAATGCCTTACCTAGTTCATCACGTTGCTTGGCCGCATCCTTGTAAGCGGCCTGAGCCCCCTTTTTTGTACCAAAAACGCATAGCGTGCACCAAGTCTCCAAATCGTCATCGCTCAAGACCCAAATAGCCACCTGCACAACAAATACGAGTGCACCAATCCACATCCCTGCTGACATAAAGAGGATTCGGCAAGCAATAACAGACGCAGCCCTAGTGGCCGCCAGATCTAGCGCCTCCGCAACCGTTGCGCGCCCTCCCAATCTCAAAATGACAGGCGCAGCGTATGTAAAGGCTGAGACCCCAGTCGCCAAAATATTAGCCACACCAAAAATGATTTTGGCCAAGTAGAGCATATAGATTCCCGCTTGATCTCTGCTACCTGCCTTTTGCATATCTTGGAAATCAAAGACCACACCAATAATTCCCGCAGCAACACTTAAGCCCGCACCACCCAACTTCATCACTTGATAGGACGTCGCATTCGCCGTCTGCATTTCCTTGACCGCCACCCCCCAGATATCAATGACGCCGCTAGCGATCGTCATCGAAGAAGCTGCCAGTCCAGCCCGACTCTTGCTATCTCCTTTCTCAATGCAGTCATGCATCATCTTCGCGAAATTCCCGCTCTCGATCAGCAACACCACCAACGCCATGCGTGCATCACGCATGGCACTGGCGCTCTTCTCTGAATCGCGGAAGGCGGCCCAGTCACGCTTGAGCGTCCTGGACGACACCGTTTCCTTTTCAGGAACCTCCGGCGAGAGCGGGTTCTTGGATGCACGCACGCGCTCCAGTATGTCAAGCCGACCGCTCATGGCATAACGCGCCTGCGCATCGGCCAGCGCACCCGCCGCAGCCACTTCCACACCCGCACGCAAACCAAACCAGCTCTGGATGATCTTCTCGCAGGCCATGTCGGCCATCTTGCCGTCGAGTCTGAATTTCTTGAAGATGAAATCACCGAAGGTGGAGGCCGTCTTGTCGATGCCGAACTGCCGGTAGGGCTCAAGCTTCACGTTGAAAGCCACGTTGGTACCGGCCTTTGCCTTTTCGTTGGCGTTATAGACGCCTGCCGCTTTCTTGTATAAATCCGCGATGGCCTTCATCGACTTCTGGATATACGCATACCAGTTCCATACCGTGGCTGCGGTCTGCTCGCTCCTGAACGTCTCGGCCTGGGTCAGGAATTGCGAGACTTCGGTTCGCGCCGCATCCTGGTTCATGCTCAACAGACGGTACATCAGGTTGGATTCCGCGATCTGCAGATCATTGACCCATTCTTCGATCTTGCCGCGACCGCTCTTGGTCGTATTCAACAGGAATGTGACTTCGCTGACATGCGATTCGAAAGCGACGGCATCCTGGATATCGTCGCCGTGGTACTCCCGCAGCCCATCCAGGAAATGCCGGGACTGCATCCACGCGAGCATGTCGGCGGTGCGCTTTTCGATCAGGGCCGTGGCTTCATCCTGCAAGCTTTCGAAATTCTTCTTGAAGGTCTCGTAGGCCTTCATGTCGAGTTTCTCCGCATACGGCGGCCAGGCTTTTTCAACGCGGCCTTTCCTGTAGGCGGCACGCGACGTCACCACCGTATCGGCATCGGCCTTGATCTGGGCATACTCCTTGTCGCGCGCGGCGTCGGGCAGCATGGTGGCGTGCATGATGCGGTTCTCGTAGACGTTGTCCACTTCGACGCCTTTGGACTGCACGTACTCCTGTACCTCGATTGCCTTGAGACGCTTTGCCCTGGCCTCGGCGGGCAGCTTTTGGGCATCGGCCCGTTCCTTGGCAAAGTCATGCTGCTGCGCGCGCTGCCTGGCCAGATCCGCATTGCGATCGACGACGGCACCTGCGTGATTTTCCAGGAGATCCTTCAGACTGCTGATGGTCAGCATGCCATCGATCTGAAACGGAAGCTCGGTGTTGTAGCGATGCATCCACCCCGCTGGTTCATTGCGGAAGTTGTTGAGTTCGACACCAATGCCCAGCGCGTCCCACACGCCCATGATCATGGGCTTGTATTTCTCGCCCTTGCCGTGGGTGCAGATTTCTTCCATCTTGGCCACCAGGGGCTTGGCCTGGTCTTTGCGGCTGAAGGATCGATGGATCGTCGTATTGGCCTGAAGTTTTGCGTGGTCATAGGTGCCGTTCTTACGACCGAATACACCGGTGGCGGTCTTCTCATTGAGCAGGTCGGGCGAATAGGCCGGGTTGTATTCGAGCACCTTCTGCACGTTGCCTTCGGTGGCGACCATGCCGTGACGATAGCCACCCTGACTGACCCACAGCTTGGGGATAAAGGTCTGCATGCGCTGATCGCGCAGTTTGATGTCGTTGGCAAAAGCCTTGAAGGTGGCCTCACTCCATGCATGCTGTGAAAACGCTATCCAGACGCGGCCACACTTGGCAGGTTTCTCGATGTGAATCACTGATGCGGGAATATTGTCACCACTTCGGGAGCACACTGGTTCCGTGGCGACCGGCTCCGGGTAAAGGTGAGAGGGCCGCTTCCACAACGTCCCCTCGGGGGAGACAGCATAGGCCTCCCATTTGATGGTGATGTTGGAGGGGTGGCGCTCATAGAACAAGTAGACGAAACCCGCGCGCAACGTGCGCAACACATACTTGTAGTTCGTCAGCGCGGTGCTGGTGACCTTGTTGCCCAGCGGTGCCGGGATGTCGCCCGGGATGTTGAGCGGGACGACAGCATAACGGACCGGAAGAATCGCCAGTCCATCCTTGTTGCAGTTTCGACAGTCGGGATGTTGAGGGTTGGTGCAAGCCATGACGATCACTCAATCAATTAGATAGCTGGACAGTTGCTCGAAGGGGCGGCCGGACACGGCTTCAATGGCATCGACCAGCGACTCGCCGCTGGCGGTGCGCCGCCAGACCTCGGCCATGCGCACGTGATTGTGAAAGCCGATGCCATAGCGCAAGCCACAGACCAGAAACAGCATCCGGTCGTCCGCCGACGTCACGCCATAAGAAGAAGCAGCGCCCAGGCTATGTCGCAAGGCTTCGGTAACCGGGGTATCACGGCCGACCAGGTTTTCGCCCAGCAGATAGGTCCAAGCGGCGTGCACGGTGGCATAGTCATTCACCTTTTGCCATTGCTGCTCGCTGAGCTGCAACTGTTCATCAGGGCGGTTGGATGCATCCGCACCCAGCCCTGCGACCGGCGTCGAGGCTGCACTGAAGGACTCCAATGCCTGATGCCGGTTCAATGAGAAGACCGCGTTTACCGGGCGCAGCAGCAAGGCGCGCTGCCGGGCGTCGAGGTCCTGCCATAGCATCTCGCGCACGCCGGGATCATGGAAACGCAAAAGGTGCGTCCGTCCATGCACGAAATGCAGATAGCAGTGTCTTCCCCAATACGCGGCAACCTCGCGCGCACCCAGGTCACTGACGATCCAGCCACTGATGGGCATTCCTCTGCGGGCCATCAGAAATGGCGTGCTCCATGCCGTCCAAGCGAGTTCGATGCTGGCTGCGAAAACACAATCGTCGCCGAAGCGGTTCAGATTCAATGGCACCAGATAGGGGGCGAAGCGCTGATCGTAATGCGGATGCACGATCGGTACGCTAACGCGCAGGCCGGGGTCGACCTCTCCCAGTTCGGGCTCGCCCTGGGCCGGGTCAACCCAGACGAAACACCGGCCGTCGCCACGCTGATCAATCTCGCGATGCAGTTGCTGCAACACGCCGTCCCATGGCGCTGCCAGTGCGGCGTGGCCATTCATCGGCTCAGTTGAGAGTTGGTCGTTCAAGCTTATCTCCAATACGACATCGGCACACGAGCACGGCGCTTGATGACGGGGCTGGCATGCTGATTACGCGCAGAATATCCATGCAGCAACACTATCGACTTACAGGAACGAAGATATGCGAATGGATGCTTCGGCAAACGTGCCATCCCTGCGAAGGCCGCAGGATTGCAACTGAGTTATCCGACGTGAGGCTTCTTAATTATTTGTTACGTGCCATGGGGAAATGGCGCGTGCGTCTTTGAGAGGGACGGAGGGAACTAGTTCCCGCTTTGCAATAACAGGCGGGGCTGCCTATTTCCGCTTCGAGGGAATCCAACCGGGAGGCGGTGGCAGGGGAGGTATATGCGATCCGGCAGGCATCAGCGGTTTGCCGGGACCAACTTCGTGAAATGGCTGAAGCAACTTTGTATTCCCAGCTCATCCATAAATCGCTTCCTCATTGGATTGACGTTGGCGTTAGCGATAAAACCCGTCATCCCAGTTTGCGGTAGGCTTGGTCTTCCTCGTTCCCACAAAATTACGGAGACCATGAAAACCACCCTCACCTTGCTGGCCCTCGTAGCTGGCACGGCAGCCACGGGACAGGCGCTCGCCGCCAACTCACCAGCCAGGCCGTCCGGCTACATCGACCAGCTTGAAATCACCCAGACCGCCGATGCCTTCGGTGGCGCAACGCCAGCCGGTGCGGCCGGCCCCTACCAGTTGATCTCGGGCGTCGTGCACGGCAAGCTCAATCCGCTTCACCCGGACAATGCCAGCATCACCGATCTCGACAAGGCCCCCAGAGACGCCCATGGCTACGTTTCCTACACGACCGACTTCGTGATCCTGCGTCCGAAGTCGGCGACCCAGGCACGTCGCGTGCTCTTCTATGACGTGGCCAATCGCGGCCGCAAGCTGGCCGAGGAATTCTTCATCGGCGGCAAATCCCTGCGCAACGGCCCGGCTCCCGGCGACACCTACCCTTCCCTGCTGCGCGCCGGCTACACCATCGTCTGGAGTGGATGGCAGGGTGATCTGAAGCAATCCGGCGCGGCCATCGACGGCGCACTGGGCACACAATTCCCGGTGGTCACGAACAAGGATGGTTCCGCCATCACCGGTCTGAGCCGCGAAGAATACATCCCCGACTTTCATCAGGGACACAACGAATTCAAACTCTCGTACGCACCTGCCTCCCTGCGTGACAAATCGCAAGTGAGTTTCACCGTGCGCCAGACCTGGCGCAATGCGCAGGGCCAGCAGGACTACCAGGCTCCTTCTGCGCCGGTGACCGACTGGCATTACGAACCCAAGGCGGACGGCAGCGTGAACGTGGTCTTCACTCCGCCCGCTGCAGTCCCCGGCCCCGCAGGCGGGGCCGTGCCCGCCGACCAGGGCAGCATCTACAGCTTCGTCTATCCCGCCACCCATCCCAAGGTGATGGCGATCGGCTTTGCCGCGGTCCGCGACCTGGTGAGCTTCCTGCGCGATGCGCCTGCCGATGCCAGCGGCACGGCTAATCCCCTCAACGATATGAAGAACGCCGCCTGCGTCGACCAACAGTCCTGCACGGCGCGCGACAAGCGCAATGTTGACTTGACTATCGGTGAAGGTATTTCACAGTCGGGCCGCTTCATGCGCGACTTCCTCTACATGGGATTCAACAAGAATGCGCAGGGCAACAAGGTCTTCGACGGCATGATGGCCATCATCCCGGGCGGACGCCGCACCTGGATCAATGAACGCTTTTCCCAGCCAGGCCGCTGGTCCAAGGGCCATGAAGAACACTGGATGCCGGGCGACCAGTTTCCCTTCGCCTACAACGTGATGAAAGATCCCGTCAGTGGCGCGACCGACGGCTTGCTCAAGCGATGCACTGCCAGCGCGACTTGCCCGAAGATCATGCAGATCGATGGCAGTTTTGAATGGTGGGGAGGACGCGGTGCACTGGTGGTGACCGACGGCGCGGGCAAGGATCTGGTCTTGCCGGACAACGTGCGCTACTACCTGATCTCAGGCACCCAGCACGCGGGCGGAGCCGGCATCAGGAATGGCGTGGTGAAGCGGAACGGCAAGGACAGCATGTGCCAGTTCCCGGCCAGCCCCGTAACGCAGGCTCCCGTGCTGCGCGCCATGATTCCGGCGATGGAAAACTGGCTGGCGAAAGACCGGTTGCCGCCACCCTCGCGCTACCCCACGGTGGCCAACGGCACGGCGGTCACGCCGGACCAGGCCTCGATCGGTTTCCCTGCACTGGACAACGTACTGGTACCACTGGCCGACTCCTCAGGGACAGTCACGCCAACCCCACTGCAGTTGGCCTACAGCGGCATCCACAATCCGCTGGCCGTCACCGATTATCGCAACGCCATCCCGGTCGTGGATGTGACGCGGCCCTACCGCATTCTGGTGCCCAAGGTTGATGCCGATGGCAATGAGCTGGGCGGCATCGCCCAGCCGGAAGTGGCAGTACCACTGGCTACTTACACGGGATGGAACCTGCGCGCCGGCGGCCACGCGCAAGGGGAAACCTGTTCTTCGCTGGGCAGCGCAATTCCTTTCGCCGTGAGTGGTGCGAGCAGGAGCAGCAGTGATCCCCGGCCTGCACTCGACCAGCGCTACCATGGCCGGGCAGACTATGCCGCGCAGATCAAGGCCGCTGGCGACAAGTTGGTGCAGGAAGGCTATCTGCTACCACTGGATGCCGAACACCTGTTTGCGGCTCATGCGCAACAGGTGTCGCCGCAATTGATTCCGCAACCCTGAGTGATGTTGCCGGGTCCATGGGCGCAGGCCGGCCCATGGACTGCATGTTCACGTATTCAGGTGAGGCAGCTTTCCGGTGGGCCCTAATACCCGAGACCGCGATCAACACCATTCAGCACAGGCTGCCCGCTGCGTACCCGCTGCACGTTGTCCAGAATCTGTCCGACGATCACCGCAGGCTGTGCACTCGACGCCATATGCGGCGTGACCACCACGCGCGGGTGCGACCACAACGCGTTTGATGCGGGCAACGGTTCCTGCGCAAAGACATCCAGCACCGCCCCGCGCAAATGCTGCCGGTCCAGTGCTTCCAGCAGGTCGTCCTCCACCAGATGCTCTCCGCGGCCGCAATGCACCAGCGCTGCACCCGGCTTCATCGCCGCAAATACGTCGCGCCCCAGCAGCTTGCGGGTGGCATCGGTCAGCGGCAGGAGGCAGACCACGATATCGGGTGCCTGCAGGAATGCATGAAGCGCATCGTCACCGGCATAGGTGCTTACCCCATCGATGTGATGCACGGAGCGTGACCAGCCACTGACAGTGAAACCCTGGCCTCGCAACACCCCGGCCAGATGGCTCCCCAGAGCACCCAGCCCCATCAGGCCGACATGGGTCTGATGCGCCGGCTTTTGCGGCGGGATCTTCCACACACGCTGTACCTGCTGCTGCAGCGCCTGGTCCAGCGCGCGGTGGTAATACAGCACGGCCCACAAGACGTACTCGGCCATTCCTGCCGCCAGCGCGGGATCAACGATGCGGCACACCGGCACAAGAGGGTGAGCCCGCGCAGCGCCGAGCACATGATCGACTCCGGCTGCAATGGAAGAAATCAGGCGCAGATTGGGCAAGCGCTCGATGACCCCGGCCGGCGGATACCAGCCGGCGACCGCCTCCACATCGCCCGCATCGGGCAGGTCCGGCCACAGCCGCACTTGCAGCTCCGGCATGCGGCGCGCGGCCTCTTCACGAAACACCGCGTGCAGGTCGCTGAGGTCATCGGTCGCGCTGCAAATCAACAAGGTCGGCATGGCGTGGCCCTCAGTCGCGGTAGGAAGGATCCAGTCGGTCCAGGCGCCGCAGCCAGGCTTGCCACAGGATCTGGCGCTCATGTTCGACGCTTTGCAGCTGCTCGCAGGCGTGCTGGCTCAAGTGCGCGGCAATCTCGGTAACCGGTCCGGCGACTGTGGCCATTTGCGCGGCAGCCATCTGGATCTCGCACGCGCGATTGAGGTAGAACATGATCGCAAATGCATCGGCCACCGTGGCCCCCACTGACAAGAGGCCATGGTGGCGCAACAGCAAGGCGATGTTGTTGCCCAGCGATTGCTGGATGCGTGTACGTTCATCCAGATCGAAGGCCACGCCCTCATAGGCATGCACGCCGACCCGCTGGTGGAACTCGGTACTGATCTGGTTGAGCTGCAGCAGCCCCTGCTCGCAGGCCGCCACGGCCATGCCGGGCAGCGTGTGGGTATGCAGCACGCAGTGGGCATCCTCGCGCGCCATGTGTACGGCGCTGTGGATGGTGAAGCCGGCGACGTTGTAATCAGCCTTGCCCGATACCACGCGCCCCTGCAGATCTACCACCAGCAGGTCGCTGGCACACACTTCATCGAACATCAGCCCGAAGGGATTGATGAGGAAGCGGTCATCCTCCGGTGCGGCATGGGCTGCACGCGGCAACCGTACCGAGAAATGCGTGTAGAGCGTGTCGTCCCAGCCGAACAGCGCGGCCAGCCGATAAGCGGCGGCGAGGTCGCGGCGCAGGCTGAGTTCGTCAGTAGTCATCGTCATCTCAAGCGTCCAATCCCATGAAGCGGCGCACGCGCAGCGTCGCGGCGTCGGTAGTCGTTGCCTGGCGGATGTGCTGGGGCGATGCATCCAGCTGGACCAGGCCGTTTTCCATGAACAGCACGCGGTCCGAGATGGTCAGCGCAAAGTCCATCTCATGCGTGACGATCACCATGGTCATGCCCTCCTGGGCCAGATCCTGAATCACCTTCAGGACCTCGCCGACCAGTTCGGGGTCCAGTGCCGAGGTCGGTTCGTCAAACAGCATCACGTCAGGCGACATGGCCAGCGCCCGGGCAATGGCCACCCGTTGCTGCTGGCCGCCGGAGAGCTGGTGCGGGTATTTGTGCTGGTGCGCCAGCAGGCCCACCTTGTCCAGCAGTTGCAGGGCCCGGGTCTGGCGCAGCGCCGGATCGGCCGGCTCGTGATGGTAACGCGGTGCCAGCAATACGTTCTCCAGCACGCTCAGATGAGGGAACAGGTTGAATCCCTGGAACACCATCCCGATGCGGCCGATGCCATGGCGCACCAGCCTGCTGTCGAGCGAGGCATTGGCGCTGATATAGCCTTCACCGAAGATAATGATCTCGCCCTGGTCGATCTTTTCCAGCGCATTGATGGTGCGGATCAGCGAGGTCTTGCCAGAACCCGAGGGGCCGATGATGGAAATCACCTCGCCCTTGCGTACGCTCAGGTTCACTCCTTTGAGCACCTGATGCGGTCCGTACGCTTTGTGGATGTTGACCAGCTCCAATGCGCTCGGCTGGCCTGCAGCATGACTGGCCGCCGGCGCGACCGGCGAGCTGCCGAGCTGCTTGCGCAAGACCGCGCAGTCGGCCTCGACCAGGGTTGCGGGACGGCGCTTCTGCAGATCCAGCCGGCGTTCGAACCAAGCCAGCAGCGTGCTGAAGAGCGTCACCAGCAACACGTAATACACGGCCACGCCAAGCAGGGTTTCCATCACCAGGAAATTCTGCGAATACAGCCGCAGGCCCGTCATCAGCAGCTCGGGCAGGGAAATCACCGATACCAGCGAGGTGAGCTTGATGATGGTGACATATTCGTTGATGAGCGTGGGCAAGGCGATCCGGAACGCCTGCGGAATGACGATCAGCCGCATCGTGCCGAACAGGCTCAAGGCCAGCGCACGTCCGGCCTCGCGCTGGCCACGGGCGACCGACTGCAGGCCGCCGCGGTGAATCTCGGCCATGTAGGCGGCCTCAGTGAGCACCATGGCCACCAGCCCGGCAAAGAAGGGATCACCGACAACGGCGCGGGTCAGCGGAAAAATTTGCGGCAGGTTGAAGACCACCACCACCACGACCAGCAGCGGCAGGCTGCGAAAGAGCCAGATATACAGCCCGGCGGCCCAGTTGATCCAGCGCGTGCCGGAGGTGCGGGCGCAGGCCAGCAAGAAGCCCAGCACCATGCCCAGTACCCACACCAGCGAACCCAGTTCGACCACCGTGAGACACGCGCGCCAGAAGATCCCCATTGAAAAGAGGGACCAGAAATACGACCAATCCAATGCCATGCGAGAGCTCCCGGTGGTTCAAGGTCGACGTTACTTGGCTACCGCCACGGGCTCAAGATCGTATTTCTTGATGAGGGCTGCGTATTCCCCGCTGGCATGGCCTGCTGCCAACGCTTTCTGCAAAGCCTGGTACAGGACGGTATTGCCCTTCTTGACGTAGATGCCCAGCGTCTGCGGATACACCAGTGCCGGCGAACTGATGACGATGCGGCCCTTGCTGCGCTCGGCCAGCATCTTGGCGGCACCGGCGATTTCCATCTGGGCCTGGATGTTCTTCGACAGCAGGGCCTGCGAGGCTTCCGGCGCGGTCGGGAATTCGCTCACGGCCACGGCGGGCTTGCCCTGGGGCACACAGTATTCGGCCGAGAGTTTCTTCAAGGCGTTGACCCAGCTGGTCCCTGCTTGCAGGCCGACCTTGAGACCGCACAGGTCGTTTTCGCTCTTGGGCATGACGCCGCCGTCCTTGGCCACCATGATGGCCGCACCGGTCTTGCCGTAGGCAATGGCATCAGCCTGAGCAGTGCGCTCGGGCGTGATGTACATGCCGGAAATGATCGCATCGAACTGACCACCGCCCAGGCCCAGGATCAGGCTGGGGAACTTGGTATCGATGAAGGAAGGCTTGAGCTTCAATTCCCGGCCCAGCATCTCGGCGATGTCCGGATCGAAACCGACAACCTTGTCGCCCTGCCAGGATTCAAAAGGGGGGTAGGTGATTTCCATGCCGACCTTGAGCTGGCCGGGGACCATAGTCTGCGCGGACGCTGCTACCGGCAGCAAGGCTGACAGGGCCAGCGTGAGCAGGTTGCGCTTGAACGAAATGCGGCGGGCGGTGTAGGTCATGGCGCGGAACTCCTTCTGTAAGCGGGCTAAAAAAGAAATGTGGACGAGATCTCAATGACCGGCCGTCGTCCGGGGCCGGGTATAACCAAAACTGCCGGGCTTCAATGCGTCCGCAGACATCGCCAACTCGCCTGCTTCCACCTTGCGCTTGAGGTAGGTATAGGTCTGCTGAGCCTGCGAATACATGTGTTCTCCGATGGACAGCTCACCGTAACGGGTCGCGTCTTCAGATCCGCTGGCAAATTGCGGCAAGGGGCGGATGCGCGTGTGATAGTCGCAGGCGAAAAATAACGGGAAGGAATAGCGTTCCTGCTGCACCTTGCGCACGCGGTGCGACGTGGCGGGGAAGGCGCCCGCGGTCATCACTTCGAGCATGTCGCCGATATTGATGACGAAAGCTTCCTCGCCGACCACCGAACAGGGTGGCGCGTCGATCCAGGCGCCCTGGTCGTTCATCACTTCCAGGCCGGGCTGATCGGCCAGCAGCAGGGTGAAGCATTCGTAATCCGTGTGGGCACCGATGCCGGGCGCATCGACCGCTTCCAGGTCGACCGGATAATGAATCAGGCGCAGCTTCGAGGGCGGACAGGTCACCAGGGACTCGAAGGCATCCTCGGGCTGGCCCAGCGCCAGGGCAAAGCCACGGAACAAGGTGCGGCCAAGCGCGAACACCGCCTCGTAATAACGGGAGACGGCCTCCTTGAAACCCGGCAGCTCGGGCCATTTGTTGTTGCCGATCAGGGGCGTGCCGGCCAGTACCAGCGGGTGGTCATCCGGCACCTCGAAACCGATGTCGAAGGCTTCCTTGTGATCGGGCCGGCCCTTGGAATAGACCTCTTCGCCCTCGGGCACATAGCCCTTGTGGCCCCAGGCATCGCCGATGTAATAGCGCATCTTCCACGGCATCGGCTGCGCAAACAGCGCGCGGCTGGCCTCGCGCAGGCCGGCGATCAACTGCGGATCGATCCCGTGGCCGGTGATGTAGAAAAATCCGACCTCGCGCGCCGCCGCTCCCAGCTGATCGGCAACCGCCTGGCGCTGTGCCGGCTCGTCGCGATAAAGGCCGCTGATATCGATCACGGGCAAGGCCGTGAAATTGCGCTGTCCGGTATGCATGTTCAAACTCCTGCGGTAGAAGACGACTGCGTTGATGACGAAGAACCGATGCCATGCTGTTGTGACCAGCGTGCAAAATGCGCGCGCTCCTGCTGCGCCATCCAACGATTGAGCTGCCACAAGTCAGCCACGGGGCTGCGGGTATAGGGCAGCAGATGCAGGTAGCCGTCCGGACCGAACTCCGGCGTGAGCGTACTGGTGGCATAGCCGCTGGCGTGCTGGAAAGACCAGATCGTCTCCCAGATGCGCTGATGAAACGCCAGCTCGAGCGCGTATTCGGGTGCGGCCGGATCGGGGACCTGCGGCCCCTGCGCATAGCCCACGCGCGCCTGCACATGGTGTACACGCTCAAGGAAGGGCGTGAGGTCATCCAGCGGGTCATCCAGCAAGCGCTCGCAGACCACGACCCAGTGGCTGATGTCGGCGGTGTAGCGCAGCCGGGGCAGCTGGCGCACGATGTCCAGTGTGATCCAGGGACTGTAGAGCGAACTGGCGCGATGGGTTTCGAAACTGCAAGGCACGCCCGCATCATCGGCCAGGGCCTGCGCCCGTCCCAGGAAATCGACTTGTTCCGCCAAGGGCCAGCGGTCGTTGCCGGCCAGCAGGTTCACGAAACGGGGCTGCAGTTCCGCCGCCGCATCGAAGGCGCGCGCCAGGTGCTGCAAATGCACCTCCGGCCGGTCGGCCTGGCGCGGAACGACGTCCACGCCACTGAAGACGATGGCGATGTAATCCAGCGCCTCGGCCTGCAGGCGGTCGCGCAATGCGCGCCGCTCCTGCAGCGCCATCGGCAGGCGCGCTTCCAGGCCGCTGCAGCCGGCCTCGCGCAGTTCGGCCACGCAGCGGCTCCAGGGTTCTTGCATGCCCCAGCCGCTGCGAATGATCTTCAGCTCCATGGCCGGCCTCTCAGCGGTAGGTCACGCCGGGCAGCACACACAGCATTTCGTAGAGCAGGTTCGCGCCCAGCTGCGAGGTATTGCCACTCACGTCATAGGGAGGCGAGACCTCCACCAGATCACAGCCCACGAGGTTCATGCCACGGCAGCCACGCACGATTTCCAGAGCCTGGATGGAAGTCAGCCCGCCCACTTCGGGGGTGCCGGTGCCGGGTGCCCAGGCCGGGTCGATGCCGTCGATGTCGAAGCTCAGGTAAACCGGACCGGTCCCGATTTGGGCGCGTACTTCTTCCATCAGCGGCGCCAGCGAACGATGCCAGCATTGCTCGGCCTGCACCAGGCGGAAACCCTGGTCCACACCCCATTGGAAATCGCCGCTGGCGTAGCCCTGCGCACGCTGTCCGATCTGCACCACCCGCTTGCAGTCGAGCAAGCCCTCTTCCACGGCGCGGCGGAAGGTGGTGCCATGGGCGATCTTCTCGCCGAACATGTCGTCATTGGTGTCGGTATGGGCATCGACGTGCACCAGGCCCACCGGGCCATGCTTGCGTGCAATGGCGCGCAGGATAGGCAAGGTGATGGTGTGGTCGCCGCCCAGCGTGAGCGGAATGACGGGATGCGCCAACAGGCCGTCATACGCTTCTTCGATGACGCGGACCGATTCGAGCAGGTTGTAGGTATTGATAGCGACGTCGCCGATGTCGGCCACCGACAGGGAATCGAAGGGTGCGGCACCGGTGGCCATGTTGTAGGGGCGGATCATCACCGATTCCGCACGGATCTGGCGCGGACCGAAGCGGGTCCCGGCGCGCAGGGAGGTGCCAATATCGAGCGGCACGCCGATGAAGGCCGCATCCAGTCCCTCGGCGCTGTCCATCGCGGGCAGGCGCATCATGGTCGAACGGCCGGCAAAGCGCGGCATGTCGTTGCCGCTTTGGGGCTGGTGGAAGACTTTGGACATTGCGTATCACCCTTGTTCTGGCAGCAACAGCAGGCTGCGACGAAGCGAATATACAATGGCCGATAGTTATCAAAAGATAGCTGTAATCAAATAATAAGTTGTTAGAATTCGAAACTGATTTCGGGCACTGAACGCGCCGCCCTCCTTCATGCAAAGACGATTTATCCATGACCCCAGGCATCGATTTCAAGTTGCTGCGCATATTCGCCGCAGTGGTCCGCCACCAAGGATTCGCCCGGGCCCAGCAGGAGCTGAACCTGACGACCTCGGCCATCAGCACCTACATGGCCCAGTTGGAGAGCGATGTCGGCTTTACCGTCTGCCGGCGTGGACGGGGTGGTTTCGCGCTCACGGACAAGGGAGAACTGCTGCTCTCGGAAACGCTGCGTGTGCTGGGGGAGGTGGACAGTTTCGAACGCTATACCCAGTCGCTCAAGGGCGAACTGGGCGGCACGCTGACGATAGGGGTGCTCGATACGACGGTGACCGATCCCTCCCTGCCGATGGCGGAGGCGATCGGGATGTTTTCCAGCAAGTTTCCGGGCATGCACCTGAACCTGCTCATCCGCAGCCCCTACGAACTGCAGAAGGGCTTGCTGGACAATGAACTCGACATCGCGGTGGGCTTTTTCCCCGCCAAGGCCAATGGCCTGATCTATCAGCCGCTCTACCGCGAGCAGCAGTGGCTGTATTGCAGCGACCGGCACCCCTGCTTCCAGCAGCGCAACCTGCGCGCCTCGGCCGTCTCGGAAATGAGCGTGGTCAGCCGCAGTTACTGGAGCCAGACCGAGCTGAGCCGGCACGGTTTCAAGCGCAGCGTGGCCACAGTGGAAAGCATGGAAGCGCAGTTGATCCTGATCCTCTCGGGCCGCTACATCGGCTATCTGCCGGAGCACTATGCGCAGTCATGGGTCGAGCAGGGACGATTGAAAGTCTTGCTGCCTTCCGAGTTTGGCTACCAGTCGCAGTTTTCCCTGGTGCTGCGCCGGGGCCGCAGCCGCGAACTGCCTTTGCAGGCAATGCGCGAACTGCTGCAGACCGGCAAGCGGGGCAGCAAGCGCTAGAAATGGCTCGACAACGATCAGTGCAGGACGCAGTCGCGCGCTTTATCTGCGCGCCGTCCCGCCTGCCTTGGGCTCATTGCGCACTACTGCACCCCGGACCTCGAAGCGCACGCTATCGAGCGCCTTGCCCTGCTTGTCCTGCAGCACCAGCACATGCTTGCCGGGCCAGGGCATCCAGTCGAAGTCCAAGGCTTCTTCCCCAGCGGCCGTGAAGTTGGCCGCCACCTTCTGCGCCTGTACCCTGCCCGCCTGCATGACCTCCTGCGGCATCAGCTTGCCATCGAGCATCCAGCGGCTGCCCGCAGGCGCGCCCTGCGCGCGGAAGCGGATGCGCTGACGCGCCGGCGGGATATCGGGGTCCAGCGCTGCGAGCATGCCTGTGGTGGGATAAGTGATGGCGGGACGAATATCGCGCGCATGCGCCAGGCGGATCTCGGCCTGGCCGGTGCCCGGTAAAAAATATTCGGTGCGCGCTGCTTCCACATCCTGCTCGTAACGGATCATCTGCGCTTGCACACCAGCCGGTTTGGCGGGTGGTCCATTGCCCGCTTCGCGTGCGCCGTTGCGGCCACGTTCATGGAGATATTGCATGACTTCCTGCCACACCGGTGCCGCACCGGTCACGCCGGACACGTCCCACATCGGCGCACCGGAAGCGTTTCCGACCCATACCCCTACGGTATAACGCGAGGAATAGCCGACACACCAGTTGTCGCGCATGTCCTTTGAAGTACCGGTCTTGACCGCCGTCCAGATACGGGTGGACAGCGCATTCTCCAGGCCGAAGGTGCGCGCGCGCGCACTGCGGTCGGAGAGGATGTCGCCGACGATGTAGGCCGCATCGGCATCCATCACCTGCGTGGTACGCGCTGGCGTGCGCGCTTCATCGAGCCGGGTGCGCAAGGGCGTGTAGCGGCCTTGATTGGCCAGCACGCGATAGGCATTGGCCAGATTGGCCAGCGTGACGTCGGCGCTGCCCAGCGCGAGGCTGTAGCCGTAATAATCACCGCTCTCGCGCAGGTTGAAACCCAGCGCCTGCAAGCGCCGGAAGAAGCGCTCGGGCGTCACCATCACCAGCGTGCGCACCGCAGGGATATTGAGCGAGGAACCCAGCGACGTGCGCAGGCTCACCAGACCCTTGTATTGCTTGTCGTAGTTCTGCGGAATGTAGAGCCCGGCCGAGGTGGCCAGGTTGACCGGAGAATCATCCAGCAGGGACGCGGCCGTCAGCCATTTCTTTTCGATGGCCAGTTCGTAGAGGAAAGGCTTGAGCGTCGAGCCCGCCTGCCGCTGCGCCACCACCCCATCCACATTGGCCGCCGCCGACAGCGGGCCGCTGGAACCGACCCAGGCCAGCACCTCGCCGGTGGCATTGTCGATGACGATGACGGCACCATCCTCGATGTTGCGCTCGGCCAGTCCGGCCAGTTGATGACGCAGGGCTTGCGTGGCAAAGCGCTGCAAGGGCGCATCCAGCGTGGAACGCAATTGCTGCCCCGGTGCATTCAAGAGCTTGCGGGCCAGATGCGGCGCCAGCTGCGGTGAATCGCTCGTCCCCGGCAAATCACGCTTGGCGGACACGCGCGCCAACGCCAGCTCGGTGCGGCCATCCATGCCGCTGCACTGCTCGCCTGCGCCCTCTTCCTTGAGAATGGCGCAGGCGCGTTCGGTCACGCGGCGCGGCGTCGCATTGGGCGCACGGATCAACGCGACCGCGATGGCCGCCTCGCCCTGGTCGAGTCCGCTCGGATGCTTGCCGAACATCACGCGCGACAGCGCATGCACGCCTACCAGCTCGCCCCGGAAGGCTACCAGGTTGAGATAGGCTTCCAGGATCTGGTCCTTGCGCCAGTTCCGCTCCAGCGATTGTGCAATCCACGCCTGCGACACTTTCTGCGTGAGCGAACGCGCACCGGACTTGCGACGCAGATCGTCATAGATCAAACCCGCCAGTTGCATCGTGATGGTGGAGGCACCGCGTGTCTTCGTATTCCACAGGTTGCCCCAGGCCGAGGCAGCTACAGCGCTCCAGTCGATGCCGCTGTGCTGGTAGAAACGCCGGTCCTCGGAGGCCACCAGGGCATGCCGCAGCGCCGGGGATACGTCTTCCAGTTTGACCCAGGACAATTTGCGCTCGTCCATGTTCACGCGCATGCGCTGCAACAGCTCACCGTTGCGGTCCAGCAGGCTGGCTTCCGACGGCAGGAAGTCGCGCTGTACTTCGCTGAACGATGGCACGGCACTGGCTGCGGTGGGCATCAGCAGAGCCAGCACCAGCGCGCTGATCGAAACCAGCGCGCCGGGCCGGAGGGTGCCTGCGGTCAAGCGCATCACTGCGACGCCTTCACGACCAGCTTGCCATTGGGGACTTCACCGAACATTTCCGGCGCATACATCGCTTCCACGCGTGTGGGCGGCAGATTGAATTCACCCGCATTGTTCAGGCGCACCGTGTAGCTGATGCTGGTGCGGCCCTTGGGCATGGCCTCGTAATACGCGCGATAGGCTTCGAAGCTGCGCTCTTCATAGGCCAGCGAGCCCATGCCACGGTCACGCGGGGCCTCCTGCTTGCCCTGCGCAATGGCCGAGTCGCGGCCCAGGCCGGAGCCCAGCAGGGTCGCACCGCCCGGCACCGGATCACTGACCACGACCCAGGTCATCTCGGCTTGCGCGTCGATGTCCAGCGTCACCCGCAGCACATCGCCGCGTGTATATACACCGGCCTGCTTCTGCTCGATGGCCTCGACCTTGCGGGTGATGCGATAGCCGGCCGCAAAAGGCTGCTTCAAGGGGACCGCTGCCAGGCTCTGCAAGGTCACCCAGGGCTTGCCGTTGCCCTCTTGCGTCAGGCGCACGCTGCCACCCTGCGCACTGCCTTCCGGCCAGGGCAGCTGCAGCTTGCCGCCGTTGGCGGCACCGCTCCAGGCCAGGCTCTGGGTGGCGGTGCTGGTGCCGTTCTGCTCCAGCGTGGCACGCGTGGTGCCGGTAACAGGTTCGGATTCGAACTTGCGAGCGAATTTCTCCAGCGCCAGGCTGCCCCAGACGTTGGCCGTGGTGGTACTCCAGTGACCGCGCTGCTGGCGGCCGATGGCACCGGCGATCAGGCGCGGCATGTCCTCGCGCCAGGCCGGGTTGTTCAGCTCCAGCAGGATCAGGCGGTTGGCATTGGCATCGGCGCTGCTCATGAGCCACCACCAGTAATCGCCCTCTTCATTGGAGAAGCCCATGCGCGTGCCCTGGAAGTTCAGGCGGGCACGCAGGATCTGGTCGGCTTGCTCCAGCTTCTTGTCGCGCTCGGGGATGGCAGAGACGCGCTGCAGGATGCCGATCCAGTCCAGCAGGCCCGAGGTGGGCCAGACGTTGGGATTGATCTGGATCGAACCCAGCATCGCGGGTTGCACACGGTTGTAGCGCGACAGCGCTTCCAGGGCGGCCAGCTTGCGCACGTCCAGATCCTTTTGCGGCGACCAGAAATCGCGCATCACCTTGCCCTCCACGAAGGCCGCGAGGCCATCCAGCATCTTGTCGCGGCTGGCTTGCGGGATGGCATAGCCGGCTTCGTTGGTGGCAGCCAGCAGATAGGCCGTCAGCGTATCGCTGCCGCGGCGCGCGCCACTGTCGCTGGGCGGGAAGTAATACGCCAGGCCATCGCCATCCAGATAGGTCGGCAGGTCGGCCACGATCTTCTGCCATGCCGCTTCATCGCGCAGGCCGATGGCCTTGGACGTCTTCTGCTCAAGGCAGGCGAAGGGATAGTTGACGAAGTAACGCGTGAGCGCATCGCTGCCACCGGCCAGGCTGGGCTTGAGCGAGAGCGCCAGGCCACCGCGTCCCGGCAGGCTGTCGGCGGGTCGCGCGACGTTGATGGCGGCACTCTTGTCCAGCTGGAACAGCGTGGCCTGCTGCACCGTGACCGGCACGGCGGGGACGACGCGCTGGGTGAACTTCATCGCATCTCGCGCTTTCTGGCCGCCCTGCTCCTGGGCGCTGATTTCCCAGGCCAGCTGGCTGATGCCTTCCGGCGTCTGCACCGGCCACATGACTTCGGCAGACTGTCCGGCTGCAATCTTCACCTCGCGTTCAGGCAGTGTCAGCGCGCCCGCTGCAGTACCACCTTGCGCACGCGCGGCGACCTTGATCGTCATATCGTGCGTGGTGGTATTGCGTACGGTGACGCTGCCGTTGAAGTTGTCGCCCTCGCGCACCAGCGGCGGCAGGCCGGAGATGACCTGCACATCCTGCGTGGAGCGAATGCTGATGCTGCCGGTGCCGAAATCGCTGATGCCATTCTCGGCGATGGCGACGATGCGGAAGGAAGTCAGCGCATCATTGAGCGGCACATCCAGCTGTGCCCGGCCCTCGGCATCCAGCGTGACATTGGGCTTCCATACCAGCAAGGTATCGAACAGTTCACGCGTGGGCGCCCGGCCACCGCCCCCGCCAGCGGGCGTGGCCTTCTTGCCGTAGTGGCGCTTGCCAACCACCTGCATCTGGGCCGTTGATGTTTCGACGCCGTAGCTGCGACGTTGCAGCATGGCGCGCAGCACATCCCAGCTGCCATTGGGCTGCAGTTCCAGCAGGGCTTCATCGACGGCGGCCAGGGCGAATTCACCACCGGCGGCGGGCTTGCCGTTGGGCAGTTTCACTTGCACTTGGACCTTGGCCGTGGCGCGGATGGGATAAGCCGGTTTGTCAGTACTGACGGCCACTTGCAGACGATGGCCCGCGTCACCCACGTTGACTTCGGCGATGCCGAATTTCCAGGCCGGCTTGGAGAGATCGACGATGGGGCCCGGTCCCTGGTATTCGCGGAATTCATGCCACCAGTTGATCGGTTCCTTCCAGCCCCAGATGAAGAAGGAATACCACGGCACCTCGCGCATGCGGCCGCGCACGGCCAACACCGACACATACACGTTGGGACCATACTCGGCCTTCATCGGTACGCTGATGGTGGGGTCCTGGCCGGACAGCTGCACCACGCGCGTATCGATCACGCCTTCACGCTCCACCGCGACCAGCGCGGTAGCGTAGCGGAACGGCATGCGGACCTGGAAGTTGGCGGTCTCGCCGGGCTGGTAATTCTTTTTCTCGGGCAGGATGTCGATGCGGTCCTGGTTCTCGCCATCGAACCAGACTTCGCCGCGTCCGGTGACCCACACCGAGGAACGGGCGGCAGCCGCATTGCCATTGCCATCCTTGGCGCTGGCAATCAGCTCTACATTGCCCGCTTCGGACAATTCGGTATCGCAGGTGAACATGCCGTGCTGGTCGCTCTTGCCAGAGCAAAGCTTGCCGAGGTCCTGCTTGCTCTCGTCGTTTTCATAAGCGTAGAAGCCGCCGACCATGCGCTTGCGGTGCGAATTGGTCTTGCGGGCCAGGCCACGGATTTCCACCGGCACACCGGCCTGCGGCTGGCCTGCAGTATTGAGCGTGACGGCGGTCAGCGTGAGCTTCTTCTTCACCGAAACCCAGTTGCCGGTGCGCAGGCCCACCACCACCGCCGACGGCCACAAGGGCGTGACGTTGGAGATGGTCTGCACTTCGCCATTGGGATCGCTGTAGGTCATCTCGGTGAGCAGTTCCTGCGGGCGCTGCAGCGCGGGCAGCTTGCCGATGACGGCGCGGCCGGCACCGTTCTTGTCGAGCGTGACGGCGAGTTTGTCGGCGACGATCTTCTGGTCATCAGCATTGCTGTCATCGTCATTACGCGGCGCATCGAAGGAGAATCCGTCGTAGCCAGCGATGTTGACCGAACGTGACCGCAACAGCGACGACACCTGCACCGCCTGGTTGGCGGCGGCACCGCCATTGATGTAGTTCAGTTGAAGATCCAGCGGCAGTTCCTTGATGGCCACTTGCGCACCCTTGGGCGGCGTAATGCGTCCCTGCATCAGGGGCAGGCGGAATTCCTCGACGCGGAAGCTGCCGGTCACATAGGTGCCTCGGCCATAGCCTGCTTCATTGTCGCCGTCATCGGATTGGCCATTGGCATTGCTGCTGGCAGCGGGATCGACCGTGCCCTGGTCGAGCACGACCTCGTAGCTGCCCAGCTTGGCTTCCTTGGGCAGGGTGAAACTGGTCTCAGCGCTCTTGTTGCCGCGCCAGTTCAGCGCGAACTGGTATTGCTGGCCGCTACCGAGATGGCTGATGCGCACCCGCGTAGGCAGGTCTTCCTTGCGCATGAGGCCGAAGCCCTGCATGGTCTCGGTGCGGATCACGTGCTTCATCGAGACCGTCTCGCCGGCACGGAACAGGGTGCGGTCGAAGATGGTAGTGGCGCGGGTGGTGGCCGACTTGTCCATGTCGGTCGGCAAATTGAAGCGCCAGGATTCGATGCCTTCATTCCACGAGGTCAGCGCAAAGGCCATGTCCTGGCGGCCCTTCTCGTCGGTCTTGCGCGCGCTCACGAAGAGGCCGCTGATCTTGTCGGCGTTCTCCGCGCTGTAGCCGCGGTTCACGCAGGCATCTTCCAGCACCGGCATCATGGCCACGCCGCTGGCGTTGGTCTTGCCCTGCCAGAGCTGGGTGCCGTCGCAATTGGAGACGCGGATCTCGGCATCTGCTACCGGTTTGGCATCGTCCAGCCGGGTTACCCAGACGGCGCCATTGGCGCGGCCCAGCTTGACGTGCACCGACAGGTTGGTCACCAGCGCGCTGGTGCGCACATACATCGGCTGCGGCTTGCCCAGCAGCGACGCGCCCAGCTTCTGGGATTCCAGTTCTACCACGTAGAAGCCCGGATCCTTCAGGGGAATGCCGATCACTTCAAAGGGCCATTCGCCCTCCTTCGCGTCCTTCTGTGCGGGAAGATCGAGTTTCTTCGCACCGGGTTCCTTGGCCAGCAGGCTGACGCTGCGCGTATCCACCTTCTTCGGATCGCCCCACTTCTCGTGATACTTGTTCAGGCGCGTGAGCCAGGCGATGACGGCCTTGTCGCCATCGACCTTCAGGTCGGCGACCTGGCCTGGCATGGCGCGGCCGTCCTTGCCACGCACCAGCAGCCCGGCTTCCACGCGGCGCAGTGTGACCGGCAGTGTGGGATCAGCGTTGAGCTCGATGATGCCAAAGGGGGCGGCCGGGAATTTGGCCAGCGGCGGGAAATCCGCCAGCGCCGATTTCAGCGGGAAGGCCCCTGCATTGGCCAGGGTGCGCCCATCTTCATCCTTGAAGCCGGAAGGCAGGCTGATGGTGAAGTCGGATTTCTCCGGGAACGGCGGCTTGAAGCGCAGCTCTCGCACGGCTTCGTCCTTGTCTCCTTCCAGCGTGGGCTTGATCTTGCCGGTGGTGGCATTCATCACCACCTGCTCGGCCAGCTTGCGCGGCACCGGGGCCGAGAACGACAAGATGACCGGCAGGATGGGCGAGCAGGCAGCGTTGGCATTCTCGCGCTGGCACGAGAGGCTGGCGGCGAATTCGCTGCGCACCTGGAAATTGAAGACCTGCGGCTTGGAGGTCACGATGGAAGGCGCATTGGCAGCGGCAATGCCACGATCCCAGACCAGCTTCACGTGCGCCTCGTTGGGCAGGCGCTGCTGGCACTGCACGATGGTAACCGACGCCGGGTCCGAGCCCTTGGCGAACTGCTGCAGCAAGGCCTTGCGATCAGCGTCGCCGACGGCCTTGGTGGGGATGCGCTCATTGATGCCTTCGGCTTCGCAATACAGATGGTCGCGTACGGTAGCCTCGGTGGCCGGCCCGTTCTGGAACAGGATGAAGGCCTGGTCTTCCGCAATCTGTGCGCCGCTGTAGGGTTCGACGCGGCTCACCGCCGGGCCGCCGGTACTGAACTGGAAGCGCGTCTTGCCGCTGACCGTGTTGCCGGCGACGGAACGGGCATCCGCGCGCAAATTGAAACTGCAGCGGGTACCGGGTGGCAAGTCGCGTTCGAAGTCGTAGACCCAGTTCTTGTCATCGGCCCAGCGTGCCGTGCCGCTGATGGCGCAATCGGCATCAAAGGGCGAGGCCGCCTTGGGGTCGCCGAACTTGACCATCGATTCCGAGAAGCGCGCGCGCACCTGGCGGATGCGCTGCACTTCGCCCTGCGGCGAAAAGGACAGCACGCTGGCATTGGCCGCATGCGCAGCCGGTGCGGTGAGCACCGTGGCCGTGCCGAGGCTGAGCAAGGCCGCTCCGGCCAGCAGCAGCCCTTGCAGCGGTGCGCGGCACATCGCCGCGATCGATGGACGGCCTGTGGCCATGCCGTTTTCCGTGTGCTTCATCTTGTTCTCTCCGGATCAATCTTGTCGTGATGACAGCCACAGGATCCTTCCCCCTTGCGGCAGTGCTGGCGCTCAGACTGGAATAACGGCAAAACGTTTCCGATTTACAGCTTGCATTGCAAAAAATCCAGAAAACAGCTGATCCGGCGCGATAGCTGGGTGTTGTGGTAGTACACCGCCGAGATCTTTTGGCGGAAGCCGCTATCGTAATGATCCAGCAGGCGCACCAGGCGGCCTGCCGCCAGGTCGGCCGCGGTCATGAAGTCGGACAGGCAGGCAATGCCCTGCCCCTGCAGCGCCAGGTGACGAATGGTCTCGCCGCTCGAGGCGCGAATCGCCGGACGCACCTGATAGCGGTCTCCCGCAGTGTGGCGCAGCGGCCAGTGATTGAGGCTGTCGGGCTGAGAAAAACCGATCAGCTGATGCTGCTCCAGCGCTTCTACCGACTCCGGCGCGCCGGAGCGGGCCAGGTAATCGGGACTGGCGACGATGTTCAGGCGCGCTGAACTCAGCGGCCGCGCATGCAGGGTGGAATCCTGCAGCTCGCCGATGCGGATGGCGATGTCGGCGCGCTGCTCCACCAGGTCGATGAAGCGGTCATTGGTGGTCAGCTCCAGTTCGATCTCCGGATAGGCGGCGCGGAAAGCGCCCACATGCGGCACCACACAGTGCAGCATGAAAGGCACGGCCGCATCCACGCGCAACTTCCCGACCGGCTTGCGCGTGCGCATGCGCACCGTGTCTTCGGCCTGCTCCATGGCGGCCAGAATGGCGCGCGCCTGTTCGAGGAAGGCTTCGCCCTCTTCGGTCAGCTCCATACGGCGCGTGGTGCGGGTCAGCAGGCTCGCGCCCAGCTTCTCCTCCAGCCGCGACAGCGCGCGGCTCACCCCGGACGTGGTCTGCTCCAGCACTTCGGCCGCAGCCGAGAGCGTGCCGGCCTCCACGACCGCGACGAAGGTGCGCAATTCCTCGGACTGAATGCTCATTGTTGACTCCGGATCAAATATTCTTTGATTGTAACGGCATTTTTCTCAACAAAGACTGCGCGCACAATCCTTCACATCGCTGCGACTCCATTTCGGGTTCGGCAGCCGGAAACCCTCATTACTCCTCATTCTGGAAGGATTGCCATGCCAATTGCACTTTGGGCGCTGACCATCAGCGCATTCGCCATCGGGACTACCGAGTTCGTCATCATGGGCCTGCTGCCGGAAGTAGCGACCAACCTGGGCGTGAGCCTCTCTTCGGCCGGTCTGCTGGTAACCGGTTATGCGCTGGGCGTGTTCGTGGGCGCCCCGCTGGTCACGGCCACCACCGGACGGCTGCCGCGCAAGACCTTGCTGATCGCCTTGATGGTGGTCTTCGTCATCGGCAACCTGGCCTGCGCCATCGCGCCGGGCTATGCCACGCTGATGATCGGGCGCGTGGTGGCCTCCTTCGCCCATGGTGCCTTCTTCGGTGTCGGTTCGGTGGTCGCCACCAGCCTGGTCCCAAAGGAAAAGCAGGCCTCGGCCATCGCCCTGATGTTTACCGGCCTGACGGTGGCCAACGTGCTGGGCGTGCCCTTCGGCACCTGGCTGGGTCAGATCTATGGCTGGCGCGCCACCTTCTGGGCCGTCACCGTCATCGGCGTGATCGCGCTGGCTGCGACCGCCGTGCTGGTGCCGCGCTCGCAAGGCGGTGAAGAAGCCGACTTCGGCAAGGAAGTGCGCGTGCTCATGCGTCCGCAGGTCATGCTGGGGCTGTTGATGACGGTGTTGGGCTTTGGCGGCGTGTTCGCGGCCTTCACCTACATCGCCCCGATCCTGACCGACATCAGCGGTTTCCCGGCCTCGGCGGTCTCGCCCATCCTGCTGCTGTTCGGCCTGGGACTGGTGATCGGCAACCTGGCCGGCGGCAAGCTGGCTGACCGCAAGCTCATGGCCACCCTGCTGGGCAGCCTGGTGCTGCTGGCGGTGGTATTGGTGCTGTTCGGGCTCACCAATGAAAACAAGATCGCCGCCATCATCGGCGTGGGCCTGATGGGCATGGCGGCCTTCGCCACCGTGCCGCCACTGCAAATGCGCGTGCTGGAAAAGGCGACCGGTGCGCCCAACCTGGCCTCCTCGGCCAATATCGCGGCCTTCAACCTGGGCAATGCTGCGGGTGCCTGGCTGGGTGGCGTGACCATCGATCATGGGCCGGGCCTGCATGCGGTGCCTTACGTGGCGGCGCTGCTGCCGCTGGCAGGGATTGCCGTGGCCCTGGTGAGCTGGAAGATGGATGCACGACCGGCCGCGCTGACCCGTACCGAACGGACTACCCCCATCTGATTGACGGAGCCCGCCATGACCCAGACCCCAAGCACTTCCCCGCCGCAGCGCCAGACCGCCCTGGTAGTGGGCGCCCACGGCGTGATCGGCAGCCAGTTGATCGCGCACCTGCTGTCCCTGCCGCAGTGGGAGGTGATCGGCCTGTCGCGCCGGGGTGGCGAGCACCGCAAGCAGGAACGACTGCGCCACGTTTCCGTGGATCTGCTCGACGCCAGCGATGCCAGACACCAGTTGGCCCCGCTGGAACACGTCACCCACGTGTTCTATGCGGCCTATCAGCATCGCCCCAGCTGGAGCGAACTGGTGGCCCCCAACCTGGCCATGCTGCAGAACACGGTGCAGACGGTGGAAGCCCACGCGCCCGGCTTGCGCCATATCAGCCTGATGCAGGGCTACAAGGTCTATGGCGGCCATCTCGGTCCCTTCAAGACGCCGGCGCGCGAAAGCGAAGCGCAGTTCATGCCGCCCGAGTTCATGTTCGACCAGCAGCGCTGGCTGGAACAGCGGCGCGTCGAGTCAGGCCGCTGCTGGAGCTGGTCGGCACCGCGTCCGGCGGTCGTGGGCGGCGCGGCCCTGGGCAACCCGATGAACCTGGCGCTGGCCATTGCGCTGTATGCCTGCATGAGCAAGGCGCTGGGGCTGCCGCTGCGCTTTCCCGCCAAACCGGGGGCTTACGACAAGCTGGTCGAAATGACCGATGCCCGCCTGCTGGCCAAGGGCACCGTTTGGGCCGCCACCACCGAAGCGGCTGCCAACCAGGCCTTCAACATCGGCAATGGCGACCTGTTCCGCTGGAGCGAGATGTGGCCGAAGATCGCCCGTTATTTCGGCATGGAAGTGGGCACGCCGCTGCCGCTGAAACTGGCCGAGGTAATGGCGGACAAGGCGCCGTTGTGGGAAAGGATCGTCACAGCACATGGCTTGAAGCAGCATCCTTATGCTTCACTGTCGGCATGGGAATTTGCCGACTTCGTGTTCTCGTGGGACTACGACATGTTCGGCGATGGCAGCAAGGCCCGGCGCCTGGGCTTTCACGAGTATGTGGAGACGGAGCAGATGTTCTATCAACTCTTCGATACCTTCAAGGAACGCAAGATCATTCCGTGGTCCTGAAGCGTTGCACCGGTCATCAACAGACGAAAAAAAGAGCTTGCCGCGGCAAGCTCTTTTCACGTCTGACATCAGCTTCAATCAAACCAAAGCGAACGATCAGGCACCCTTCTTGATCCAGGCCGCCAGCTGATGCGGGCCCAGGCCGTCATATTCTTCGAACGGCTGGTGAATCCAGGGATTGGTCGGCAGGTAGTCGATGTGGAAATCGGGTTCCACGACCGAGCAGGCCTTCCACCAAAGGACGGCACTCTTGATCTCGGTGACGGACGGGTAATGCTCCTTCAGGTGGACCATCACCTTCTGCAGGGTGACGCCGGAATCAACCAGGTCGTCCACCAGCAGGATGCGGCCACCCAGGGTTCCCTTGGTGATGGTGATGTACTTGGCGATGTCCAGGGAGCTGCGGATGGTGCCGGCCGCTTCCCGGTAGGAGCTGGTCGAGAGAATGGCCAGCGGGACATCGAAAATGCGCGACATCACGTCACCCGGGCGCAGGCCGCCGCGCGCCAGGCACAGCACCTGGTCGAACTGGTAGCCGGATTCGTAGACCTTCAATGCCAGTCGTTCGATCAGGCGGTTGTAGTCGTCCCAGGAGACCCAGAGGTCTTTGTCGTCAGAGATCTTCATATTGTTGATTGCTTCGTAGTGCCTTGTGCCCTTGCGGGCGATTGCGTGGTGAATTACTTGAACGGATGGCGCAGGACGATGGTCTCTTCGCGGTCCGGGCCGGTGGAGATCATGTCGATGGGCACGCCCACCAGTTCCTCGATGCGCTTGATGTAAGCGCGGGCGTTGGCCGGCAGAGCGTCCAGCGTCTTGGCGCCGACGGTGGTCTCGGACCAGCCGGGCATTTCTTCGTAGATCGGCTCGCAGGCAGCGGCTTCTTCAGCGCCGACCGGGAAGATGTCCACGGTCTTGCCGTTGAGCTTGTAGCCGGTGCACAGCTTCAGCGACTCCAGGCCATCGAGCACGTCCAGCTTGGTCAGGCACATGCCGGAGACGCCATTGATCTGCACCGAGCGCTTGAGCAAGGCGGCATCGAACCAGCCGCAGCGGCGCGCACGGCCGGTGACGGTACCGAATTCATGGCCGACCGACGCCAGGTGCTTGCCGGTGCCGGCGTCCGTCGGCAGTTCAGCCGGGAACGGACCCGAACCGACGCGGGTGGTGTAGGCCTTGGTGATGCCCATGATGTAGTGCAGCATGCCCGGACCCACGCCCGCACCGGCGGCGGCATTGCCGGCCACGCAGTTGCTGGAGGTGACGAACGGATAGGTGCCATGGTCCACGTCCAGCAGGCTGCCTTGCGCGCCTTCGAACAGGATCTTGCCGCCGGCCTTGTGGATGGCGTACAGGTCGCTGGAGACATCGGTGACCATCGGCTTGATGCGCGGCACGTTGGCCAGGGCATCGTCCAGGGTCTTCTGGTAGTCCACCGGCTGGGTCTTCAGGTAGTGGGTCAGCACGAAGTTGTGGTAATCCAGGTTGGCCAGCAGCTTTTCGGCAAAGCGCTTTTCGTTCAGCAGGTCAGCCACGCGGATGGCGCGACGGGCCACCTTGTCTTCGTAGGCCGGACCGATGCCCTTGCCGGTGGTGCCGATCTTGTCCACGCCACGGGCCGCTTCACGCGCCACGTCCAGCGCCACGTGATACGGCAGGATCAGCGGACAGGCGTCCGACACCTTCAGGCGCGAGCAAACTTCCACGCCGGCGGCTTCGAGCTTGTCGATTTCGCGCAGCAGGTCGGGCACCGACAGCACCACGCCGTTACCGATGTAGCAAGCCACGCCTTCGCGCATGATGCCCGAGGGAATCAGTTGCAGCGCAGTCTTCTTGCCGCCGATGACCAGCGTGTGGCCGGCATTGTGGCCGCCCTGGAAACGCACCACGCCCTGGGCGTGATCGGTCAGCCAATCGACGATCTTGCCCTTACCTTCGTCGCCCCATTGCGTACCGATGACGACGACATTCTTTGCATTGCTGTTCTGTAACATGACTCAACCCAAGTTTTTGATAATCCAGTTTCCATTGCTGAAATCGAGTGCGCGATCGCAATCGAATTCGTCCTGATCGTGTTCGTGGCCGGGAAGGCTTTGGATCACGATCTCTCCCGCTTGCCGCAATTGCGCTATTTTCTCACGCAGACCGGCGTCCCTGCCCCAAGGGGCGAGGATGGCGCGTTTTCGTTCTGCGCCCGGCATCAGTCGTGCCAGTTCACGCAGGTCCAGGGAGAAGCCGGTAGCCGGCCGTGCACGGCCGAAGGCTTCACCCACATGGTCGTAGCGGCCGCCGCGCACCACCGCATTGGGCAGGCCCGGCACATAGGCTGAGAACATCACGCCGCTGTGGTAATGATAGCCGCGCAGGTCGGCCAGATCGATGGTGACAGCCGCGCC
This sequence comes from Herbaspirillum sp. Her4, assembly GCF_057961335.1. Taxonomy (NCBI): domain Bacteria; kingdom Pseudomonadati; phylum Pseudomonadota; class Betaproteobacteria; order Burkholderiales; family Oxalobacteraceae; genus Herbaspirillum; species Herbaspirillum sp. Her4. Next base: position 4,591,780 of record NZ_CM176330.1, read on the forward strand.
TTCATGGCCGGCTGCCAGTTCCACTACGGCCTGCAGCTCGTCGAGCGCCTGGCCGATGCCCGGCAGCGCCGGCAAGGTGATGCGCGCGCGCGCGATGACGGAAATGTCGCCGTACAGGTTGGGGAGCGCCAGCAAGGCTGCGCGCGTGCCTTCCTGATAGGAGGCCGTAATTTCCTTCAGACCCGGCACATCCTTGGCCTGCAGCAGCCCGAAGAGCTGGGCTTCGTCACGCTTGGCACCCGCATCGTTGGCGATGATGGCGCGCAGCACGCCGACGTGGCACAGGTCCAGGCGGATGGTGCGCATGCCGGCCAGGGCCAGCGAATTGAGGGCCAGTTCCTGGATCTCGGCGTCGGCTTCGATACCGGCGTGGCCATAGATCTCGGCACCGATCTGGATCGGTTCGCGGGTAGCGTGCAAGCCCGTCGGGCGCGTATGCAGGACGCTGCCGGCATAGCACAGGCGCGTGACCGAGGCGCGATTGAGCAGGTGGGCGTCGATGCGCGCCACTTGCGTGGTCATGTCGGCGCGTACGCCCAGGGTGCGGCCGGAGAGCTGGTCGACCAGCTTGAAGGTGCGCAGGTCGGTATCCTGGCCGGCACCGGTGAGCAGCGATTCGAGGTATTCCAGCAGCGGCGGCATGACCATTTCATAGCCATAGAGGCGGAAATTGTCGAGCAGGCGCCGGCGCAGTTCCTCGATCTTGCGCGCTTCGGAGGGCAAGACATCGGCGATGTTTTCGGGAAGAAGCCAGTTAGGCATAAACAAAAGTCAAAGCAGAAAAAAACGGTTTGCGTACTTGCGTGGTTCGGACAGCCAGATCAGAAGCAGCCGCCCAGACGAACAATCGGGGCGGTCCGGGAATGCCTGCCGCCCCTCTTCTTGCACACCGGGAAAATTGCACCCTGGCACATTGTGTCCGACCAAAAAAGGAAAGATGCCCTTTACCAGCGGCATCCATCCGGTTTGCCCTGCCCGCCGGAAATACGCGGCGGCGCAGAACTGTTCACATTATCGCCTGATAAGCGGATTTTTACTTCTTCGCAGCGCTGGTATTGCCGCCGCCGACTCCCTTGAAGTACTTGAAGAACTCCGAGCTCGGATCCACCACCATCACATCGTGACGGTTCTTGAAGCTGGCACGGTAGGCTTCGAGGCTGCGATAGAACTTGTAGAAGTCCGGGTTCTGGCCGAAGGCCTGCGCGTAGATCTGGGAAGCCTTGGCGTCACCGGCACCACGGATCTTTTCGGATTCGCGATAGGCTTCGGCCAGGATCACCACACGTTGGCGATCGGCGTCAGCGCGAATCTTTTCGGATTCGGCAGCACCCGTGGAACGCAGCTCATTGGCGACTCGCACACGTTCGGACTTCATGCGTTCGAACACCGAGTTGTTGATCTGGTCCACGTAGTCCACCCGGCGCAGGCGCACGTCGATGACTTCCACGCCGATCTGCTTGGCTTCGTTGGCCACCCGAGCCTGGATGGCATCCATGACGTTGTTGCGCTGGCTGGAAATCACTTCGCGCACGGTGCGCTTGGTAATTTCATCATTCAGCGCAGCCTTGACGATCTGCGACAGGCGATCTTGCGTGCGGCGCTCATCGGCACCAAAGCTGACGAAATACAGGCGCGGATCGACGATGCGCCACTTGACGTAGGCATCCACCAGCACGTTCATCTTTTCGGCGGTGATGAAGCGGTCGGCGTCAGGGGTATCCAGGGTCTGGATGCGCTTGTCCAGGTACATCACGTTCTGGAACGGCGGCGGCAGCTTGAAGTGCAGGCCGGGTTCGCTGATGACCTGCTTGACTTCACCCAGGGCAAAGACGATGGCCGAGGAACGCTGGTCGACCACGAAGATGGTGGACGAAGCCAGCCAGATCGCCACGACGGCGACGATGACGGAAGTGACGAGGCGGCCCATCAGCGCACCTCCCTATCACGCGCATCACGGGGATCGCGGTTTCTCGAATCTCGCATCAGCTCGGAAGAATACACAGTGTCGTTTCCTGCAGTCGAAGTGGTGGACGCCGCGCCCGCCGAGGGCTGTACGGTCGACGATGCCGGGGCCTTGCCGCTGGCCGGGGCCGCGTCGCCGGCACTTTGCTGGATCAGCTTGTCCAGCGGCAGGTACAGCAGGTTGCGACCATTCTTGGCATCGACCATGACCTTGGTGGTATTGGCGAAGATCTGCTGCATGGTTTCCAGGTACATGCGGTCGCGGGTGACGGCCGGGGCCTTGGCATAGGCTTCCTGCACCTGGGTGAAGCGCGAGGCATCACCTTCGGCGTTGGCGGTCACGCGGGAGCGGTAGGCTTCGGCTTCTTCCAGCAGGCGCGAGGCGGCACCGGAGGCGCGCGGGATCACGTCGTTGGCATAGGCCTGGCCTTCGTTCTTGAGGCGCTCACGGTCCTGGCCGGCCTTGACGGCGTCGTCGAAGGCGGCTTGCACCTGTTCAGGCGGTTGCACGCCCTGCATGGTGACGTTGGTGATCTGCACGCCGGACTTGTAGCGATCCAGGATCTGCTGCATGCGCTGGCTCACGTCGAGCGCCACCTTTTCACGGCCTTCGTAGAGAACGAAGTCCATCTTGCTGCGGCCGACGATTTCACGGATGGCCGTTTCGGCAACCTGGCGCACGGAATCATCCGGGTCACGGTTGTTGAACAGCCATTCGGCGGCATTCTTGAGCTTGTACTGAACGGCAAACTGGATGTCGATGATGTTTTCATCATCGGTCAGCATCAGGGATTCCTTGAGCTGCTTGTTGCGTACGTTGCCGCGGTAGCCGATTTCGGCGGTACGGACCTGCGACATGTTGACGATCTCGTGGCCCTGGATGGGATACGGCCAGCGCCAGTTGAAGCCCGGCAGCGTAGTGTGGCTGTAGCGGCCGAAGGTGGTGACCACGGCAGTCTGGCCTTCCTGCACGATGAAGAAGCCGCTGGCCAGCCAGAGGAAGGCCACGATCACGGCGATCACGCCCACGCCGATGCCGGCGCCCTTGACGTCGCCACGATTGAAGCCGCCGCCACCGTTGCCGCCGTCGGAACCGCCACCGCCCTTGCGGCCCAACAGGCCGGCGATGCGCTGGTTGAAGTCGCGCCAGAGCTGGTCGAGGTCAGGCGGGCCGTCGTTGTTGCCGGACGGTTTTTCGGGCCGTTTGTCGCCGTTACTTCCGTTATTCTGATTCTCGCGGTTGTCGTTTTGCGAACCACGTCCCCATTGGGGGTCGTTCAACGAAAACTTGACACCGATTTTCCTGAATAAAGACACAAGCATGCGTTTGCGTTCCGGCTGAAGTGATGGATTAAGAGAATCTAGGAGGAATGCGCGCCAGGAACGTGCAACGAACCGTCCCCTCGAACGGCTCAAGCGTGCATGTCTTCGGAATCGACTGGCTGGGAACGGCTGCGACCCCTGGCCTCCAAGGCGGCCTTGAGCGAAGCGGCGATCGCTTCGCGCAGCAGATCCAGGCCAGCACCAGACTTGGCACTGACGAAAACCCGCTGGATTTTACCATACTCGTCATACTCGACCGTCGGTTCCAGACCGGCGGCGTCGATCTTGTTCCAGACCAGGATCTGCGGCACGTGGTCGGCACCGATTTCCTTCAAGACCAGGTTGACCTGCTCGATCTGTTCCATGCGCACCGGGCTGGCAGCATCCACCACATGCAGCAGCAAGTCGGCGTGGATGGTCTCTTCCAGGGTGGCCCGGAATGCCTCGACCAGCTGGTGAGGCAGTTCGCGGATGAAACCCACGGTGTCCGAGATCACCACATGCCCGACCTCGCCCAGGTAGACGCGACGGGAAGTCGTGTCCAGTGTGGCGAAAAGCTGGTTGGCGGCATACACGCCGGCCTTGGCCAGCGAGTTGAAGATGGTCGACTTGCCGGCGTTGGTATAACCCACCAGCGAGACCGAGAAGGTTTCACTGCGTCCGCGCGCTCGGCGCTGCGTGGCGTGTTGCCGGCGCAGCTTGGCCAGCACCGCACGCAGCGCCTTGACGCGCTCGCCCAGCAGGCGGCGGTCGGTTTCCAGCTGGGTTTCACCGGGACCGCGCAGGCCGATACCGCCCTTCTGCCGCTCCAGGTGGGTCCAACCGCGAATGAGGCGGGTCGCCAGGTGCTGCAGCTGGGCCAGTTCGACCTGCACCTTGCCCTCGTGACTCTTGGCCCGTTGGGCGAAGATGTCGAGGATCAGGCTGGTACGGTCGAGCACACGCACCTTCAGCACCCGCTCCAGGTTACGTTGCTGGGCCGGTGAAAGAGCGTGATTGAAAATGACCAGTTCGAGCTGGAGGTCGGCGACGGCGTCAGCGACTTCTTGTGCCTTGCCGGTACCAACGAAGAGAGCGGCATCCGGACTGGCACGGCGGCCGGTGATGGTGATCACCGGTTCCGCACCAGCCGATTTTGCCAGGAGGAAGAGCTCATCCAGACTAGCGGCGAAATCGTTCTTGCCGAAGTCCAAGCCGACTAACGCGGCACGCATGTCAAAATGCCCACGGCGTCAAGCCGGCCAGGTAGACCATTATTCGTCGGACGAGGATTCGAGACTGAGGTTGACCGCACGTGCAGGCACGACGGTAGAGATGGCGTGTTTGTAAACCATTTGCGTAACGGTGTTGCGCAGCAGGACCACGTATTGATCGAAAGACTCCACATGGCCTTGCAGCTTGATGCCGTTGACCAGATAGATAGAGACGGGAACGTGCTCTTTTCTCAATGCGTTCAGGAATGGGTCTTGTAACAATTGCCCTTTGTTGCTCATGGCAGCTCCACGGTGTTGTTGTGATTAGGACTTGGAGGCACTTCAAGGAAAATCAAGTGCTTGACCAACTTTATGCTATTCAATTTAAACGATTTTGGCTCCAACGCCAAAAACATTGATCGAATAGCAGGATTTACGATTATTTTTCCTGCCGGATGAAAGGATTCTTGCCCGACCTGAACTCGATACGCAGTGGAGTGCCCACCAGAGAGAAAGTTTCCCTGAAGTGCTTTTCCAGATAACGTTTGTAGTTGTCGTCGATGGCTTCCAGTGCATTGCCGTGGATCACCACCACCGGCGGATTCTGGCCACCCTGGTGAGCATAGCGCAGCTTGGGGCGGATCGAACCCTTGCGGCGCGGTTGCTGGTGTTCCAGTGCCTCTTCCAGTGCGCGCGTGAGGCGCGGGGTGCTCAGCTTGGCCATGGCGGCAGCATAGGCCGAGTCGATGGACTTCATCAGCGGACCGATGCCGGTCGACTTCAGGGCTGAAATGAAGTGGAACTTGGCGAAGGAAAGGAAATTCAGTTTGCGCTCCAGATCCATCTTGATCTGGTTGCGCTGGTCGCTTTCCATGCCATCCCATTTGTTCACACCGACCACCAGCGCCCTGCCAGACTCCAGCACGAAACCGGCGATGTGGGCATCCTGCTCGGAAATATCCTGCTGCGCATCCAGCAGCAGCAGCACGACGTTGGCGTCCGAAATCGATTTCAGGGTCTTGACCACGGAAAACTTCTCGATGGCCTCGAAGACCTTGCCACGGCGGCGAATACCGGCGGTGTCGATCAGGGTGTAATGACGCCCTTCGCGTTCGAAGGGAATCTCGATGGAATCACGGGTCGTGCCCGGCATGTCGAAGGCGATCACGCGCTCTTCGCCCAGCAGGGTATTGACCAAAGTCGACTTGCCCACGTTGGGACGGCCGACGATGGCGATCTTGGTGCCGCGCACGGCCGGTTCCTCGGCTTCGGGCTCCTGGGCGCGCTGGGCGTCGACCTGATCCAGGGCTTCTTCCACCAGGTCGGCCACGCCATCACCGTGGGCAGCGGAGATCACGTAAGGATCGCCCATGCCCAGCTCATAGAAGTCGGCGGTGACCGAGGTGTACTTCATGCCTTCGGACTTGTTGACCACCAGCAGCACGGAACGGCCGCACTTGCGCAGGAAGTCGGTGATGGTCTTGTCGTGCGGCGTCAATCCCTGGCGGCCGTCGACGATGAACACCACGATGTCGGCCTCGACCACCGCCTGCTTGGTCTGCTTGGCCATCTCATACATGATCCCGTCCTTGGCGACGGGTTCGAAGCCACCGGTATCGATCACCAGGAACGGACGTTCGCCGACCCGGCCTTCGCCGTAGTGACGATCGCGCGTCAGGCCGGGCAGGTCCGCCACCAGCGCATCGCGGCTGCGGGTGAGCCTGTTGAACAACGTCGATTTGCCGACGTTGGGACGGCCTACAAGTGCAATTACCGGTTTCATTTCTTTTCTTGGGGGTCGTTCGTCACTTATTCAGCGACGACGGAGACCACGGTTCCTGATTTGGTTTGGAAAACGACAGACGAGCCGGTCGAAACCGGAGGCGCCTGGACAGCACTGCCGTCGGTAGCCAGACGGGCCACGAAGGCACCATCTTCCCGCGACAGGAAGTGAATATAACCCTGGAAGTCAGCCACCGCCACCGCCTTGCCCACTGCGATCGGGCTGGACAGCTGGCGATTCTTCAGGCGGTCGTTGCGCCAGATGACGGCACCGGTATCGCGTGCGAACTCGGTGACGGCACCATTGACATCGGCCGCATAGACGTAGGCGTCATCCAGATTGACGCCGACATCGCTGGAAAACTCCTTGATCCAGCGCACATTGCCGTTGAGCAAATCGAAGCAACCGATACGCCCCTGGTACGACACCGCACAGATATCACGCGAACCCAGCGCCGGCACGCCCGACACGTCGGAGATGCGTTCCAGTTCGGTGGTACCGCGCGGATCGCCCACCGGCACTTCCCAGCGCGGACCGCCGTTGTTCAGTGCCAGGGCCGACAGACGGCCACCCGGCAGGGCCACGAAGGCGGTCTGCGAACCGATCACGATGCCCGGCGCATTGCGCAGGGTCAGCGACGGCACGTTGCGCTGGACCATCCAGCGCTGGCTGCCATTGTCGGCATCATACGCGGTCACGCGGTTGTCGATGCTGCGAATGACCACCAGGCCCTCGCCCACGGCCGGAGCCGACAGTACTTCGCTGGGTGCCTGAGCGCTCCAGGTCGGCTTGCCGGAGGCGGCATCGAAGGCCTGGATACGGCCCTTCTCGGCCACCACCACCACGGTGCTGCCATCGCTGCCGACACCAGCCGTCAGGTTGCCTTCGGCACGGCTGCGCCACAGGGTCTGGCCATTCTGGGCGTTGATGCGCACCACGGTGCCATCATTGGCGGCGGCAAACACGCTGCCGGCGGCGAAAGCCGGGCTGAACTGGTAGCTGCCGGCCTTGCCGACCGATACCGTCCACGCAGCCTGGGCGCGCATCTTCTGGGTGAATTCGACCAGCGGGGCCGGCGGATTCGGATCTTTCTTGCTGGAGAACAGCGAGCAGCCGGACAAGGCCACCACAGCCGCCATGGCGGCCACATTCAGCGCCAGCTTGCAGGCGCTACGGGATCGAGCAAAGGATGTTGCCTTGGCAGCAGTGGCTGTCACACTACGCATATTCTGTTTCCTCTAAGCGATGGATGGATTCGCGGTGGGATTGCGATTCAATTCGGGGTTGCATCTGCAACCCGCCAGGCCACCGGTGCGCCACAGCGAACCGGGACCCGGAGCATTCTTCAGTGGCGCGAGCGCCGGCCTCAGGCCTTGGGCGCTTCGCCTCCGATGGCGTCGAGCTTGATCTGGATCAGTTGACGACCCGGATCCTTGGCGTCGCTCTTTTCCAGCGCCAGCTTGTAGGCGCTGCGGGCTTCGTCGCGCTTGCCCTGGGCGGCCAGCACATCGCCCTTGCGGTCGGCAATGGCACCGGCGAACTGCGCGGGATAGTCACCCGACAGCACCTTCAGCGCCTCCTCATACGCCTTGGCATCGAGCAGCACGCCCGCCAGGCGGACGGCAGCGATGGCCTTGTATTCCTTGCCACGGCCGTGGTCGATCACCCATTGCAGCTGCTTCTTGGCCGCTTCCAGGTCATTGGCATCGAAGGCCGACTTGGCTGCCACCAGGGCGCTCATCTCGGCGTAGGCGGTGCCGCTGAACTTGTCCTGGATGTCGGCGGCGGCGCGTTGCACCTTGGCATTGTCCTTGGCTGCCAGCGACTTCTGCTGTTCTTCGTAGAGCACCGAGGCTTGCGCCGACTGGCGGCCCTGCCAGGTGTTCCAGCCGGTCCAGCCGGCGTAGGCGGCCAGCGCGATGATCAGCGCCCAGGTCACCAGGTTGCCGTATTTCGCCCACCAGGCCTTGATGGAATCAAGCTGTTCTTGTTCTTCGAGATCGTATGCCATGTAACTCTGCGTTTAGATAAGTTGACGGTCGAGGTGGACGGGTCTTCAGGGGTGATAGTGCACGTGGTCGTGATCATGGTCGTGATCGCCGACGATCTGTTCCACGATGTAGTCGACCACGCCGTCGAAGGCCATGTTGCTCTGGTTGGCACGCCCTTCCTCGGCATTGCCTTCGCGCATGTGCTTGACGGTGGCAGTCCCGGCCTTGAGCTCGTCTTCACCGATGATCACGGCAAAGGCAGCACCGCTGGCGTCGGCGCGCTTCATCTGCGCCTTGAACGAACCACCACCATTGGACGATGCGCAATGTAGCACAACATCGAGCCCGGCAGTCCGCAAACGTTCAGCCAGAACGAAAGATTGCAACTGTGCTTCTTCGCCTTGATGGACCAGATAGACGTCGCACTGGTTCGGTGCATACTGCTCGCCATTGGCCTTCATCAGCTCCAGCAGGCGTTCCACGCCCATGGCGAAGCCACAGGCCGGGGTCGGCTTGCCGCCGAACATTTCGATCAGTGGATCGTAGCGTCCACCGCCGCAGACCGTGCCCTGCGAGCCCAGCTGGTCGGTGACCCACTCGAACACGGTACGGTTGTAGTAGTCCATGCCGCGCACCAGGCGCGGGTTGATGGTGAAGGGAATGTTGTTGTGGCGCAGGATCTTCTGCACGCCCTCGAAGTGCGCGCGCGATTCTTCACCCAGGTAATCCAGCAGCTTGGGGGCGGCGTTCACCATCTCCTGCATGGCAGGATTCTTCGTATCCAGGATGCGCAGCGGGTTGGCGTGCAGGCGGCGCTGGGCGTCGGTGTCCAGCAGGTCCTTGTGCTGTTCGAAGTAGGCAATCAGGTCGGCACGGTGCTTGTTGCGCTCTTCGGCGTTGCCGATGGAGTTCAGTTCCAGGCGGATGTCGGACAGGCCCAGGTCATCCCACAGGCGCTGGCACATCATGATCAGTTCGGCATCGATGTCCGGGCCGCTGAAACCCACGGCTTCGGCGCCGACCTGGTGGAACTGGCGATAACGGCCGCGCTGCGGACGCTCATGGCGGAACATGGGGCCGACATACCACAGGCGCTTGGGACCGTCATAGGTCAGGTTGTGTTCCAGGGCAGCGCGCACCACGCCGGCGGTGTTTTCCGGGCGCAAAGTCAGGTTGTCGCCGTTCATGGAATCGGTGAAGGAATACATTTCCTTCTCGACGATGTCGGTCACCTCGCCCAGGCCGCGCGCGAACAGCGCGGTCGGCTCGACGATGGGGGTGCGGATCTGCTGGAAACCGTAGCTCTTGAGTACCGATTGCACCGTGTTCTCGAACAGCTCCCACAACGGGGCGTCTGCCGGCAGGATGTCATTCATGCCTTTGACGCCAACGATTTTTTCGACTTTCTTTTGTTCTGACATACCGAAACCCGGAGTTTTTACTTTTTACTTCATTTCTGGAAACTGGTATCTGACGCATCTTTCGTGCGACGCACCAGCGCAAGTGTACTGCATGGCCCGCAACGCCCTATGGTGGCGGGCTCCACGGTGGTCAGGAATGGCTGCCCTGACCGTAATGCGATTCGACATACTCCAGCACCACCTTCTGGAATTCCTCGGCGATGCGTTCGCCGCGCAGGGTCATCTTCTTTTCGCCATCGATGAACACCGGTGCCGCCGGCGACTCGCCGGTGCCCGGCAGGCTGATGCCGATGTTGGCGTGCTTGGACTCACCGGGACCATTGACGATGCAGCCCATGACGGCCACGTTCATGGCTTCCACGCCGGGATACTTGCCCTTCCAGACCGGCATCTGCTCGCGCAGGAAGGTCTGGATCTTGTCGGCCAGGTCCTGGAACACGGTCGAGGTGGTGCGGCCACAACCCGGGCAGGCGATCACCATCGGGGTGAACTTGCGCAAGCCCATGGTCTGCAGGATTTCCTGGCCGACCACCACTTCCTTGGTCCGGTCGCCGCCCGGCTCGGGGGTCAGCGAGATGCGGATGGTGTCGCCGATGCCTTCCTGCAGCAGCACCGACAGCGCCGCCGTGGAGGCCACGATGCCCTTGCTGCCCATACCGGCCTCGGTCAGGCCCAGGTGCAGGGGGTAGTCGCAGCGGCGCGCCAGCTCACGATAAACCGCGATCAGATCCTGCACGCCGGAAACCTTGCAGGACAGAATGATCTTGTCACCCGACATGCCCAGCTCCTCGGCGCGCTGGGCGTTCTCGATGGCCGAGGTGACCAAGGCTTCATACATCACCGCCTGGGCCGACCACGGCTCGGCACGACCGGCGTTTTCGTCCATGATGCGCGCCAGCAGCGCCTGGTCCAGGCTGCCCCAGTTCACGCCGATGCGCACCGGCTTGTCGTACTTGCAGGCCACTTCGATCATCTGGGCGAACTGGGTATCGCGCTTGGCGCCCTTGCCCACGTTGCCGGGATTGATACGGTATTTGGAGAGCGCCTGGGCGCACTCCGGATAGTCGGTCAGCAGGGTGTGGCCGTTGTAGTGGAAATCGCCCACCAGCGGCACATCCACGCCCATGCGGTCGAGCTGCTCGCGAATGGCCGGCACGGCTGCGGCGGCCTCGGGCGTATTGACGGTCAGGCGCACGATCTCGGAGCCGGCCCGGGCCAGTTCCTTGATCTGGATGGCCGTCCCGATGGCATCCGCAGTGTCGGTGTTGGTCATGGATTGCACCATGACCGGGGCACCACCACCCACGATGATCTCGCGCGCCCCATGGCTGATGACCACGCGGCGGCTGTTGCGGCGGGCCAGCGGCCCGGAGGCGATCGGGAAGGAAGACATGATGGCAGTCGACTCAGTTCAGGTTCAGGCGTGCAACATTGCTGCCGCCCGGGGTTTTCAGGTCCAGCGGCTGGCCGCGCAGGCTGGCGTCAACACCGGCGGCGTTGCCGATGATCAGGGTCGTGGCGTCCGAGACATCAAAGGTCTCGGTGGTGCCGGCCTTGAGCAGGCGCGAAATCACGGTGCTCTTGTCGGCACGCCGGATTTCCACCCAGGAATCCTCGCGGAAGGTCAGGCGCAGCAAATCCTTGCTGTTGACGATGTTCAGGCCACTGGGGACAGTGGTCGAGGCCATCTGGGCGGGCGCAGCCGATGCGGCAGACACAGCCGCCGGGGCCGGCGTGGATGCCGGCTGGCTGGCTGCCGGCGTGGCGGCCTGGACCGGTTCCGGCTTGGCCGCCACCGGGGCCTGAACTAGCGGTGCAGGTGCCTCCGCAACGGGAGCAGCAGGCTTGGCGGGCTCCTCGGCGGGTGCGGACGTGATTGTTTCAACGCGGGCATTCACCGGTGTCTCGGTGGAAGAAGCGGTCTCGGCCGACTGCACATTCTGCGCATCCGGAGAGGTGCCCGACGCTGCTGCTGCCTCCTCGTGATGCGATTTGAGGAAGGCCAACTGCGGCACATTGGCACCGAGTTCAGTCCAGCGCACGGCTGCCGCGCCTGCCAACAGGGCGACCACCACCACACCGGCGACGATGGGCAAGGCCGAGCTGTTGCCGCGCGTGCTCATCATCATGGCCGGCAGCGGACCTTCCGAGAACGGCGTGGAGAGCTGGTGCTGCGGCACGATGTGGTCGCGCTGCTGCACGGCCGACTCCTGCGGCAAGGAAGCCGTCACGGCATTCACATCCAGCCCCAGCACCTTGGCATAGCTGCGCACGAAACCGCGCGCGACGGCCAGGCCGGGCAAGGCTGCGTAGTTATCCGCTTCGATCGCCAGGATCTGGCGCGGGGCCAGCTTCACCAGGCTGGCTGCCTGCTCGATGGTCCAGCCCTTCTTCTGACGCGCTGCCGCCAGCGCGGCGCCGGGCAAGACCTGGGCCGGGGACGATGGACCAGGATCTTGCGGTTGCTGCGACGACATTTCGTTCATTTGTTGATCACTCATCAAATGCTCCACATGGAAAAGCTTTTTTTAGCCGGCCCTGGCCGGATTCTTCTGGAGCGTCCCTGCGCGGCTCCTGCCGCGTCCCTCCGGGGAAATTCGACAACTTCAGCCCATCCTGAACCATAACGGCAGAACGGACGATCATTTCAGCAAAAACACAAAAAGGACGTGCGATGCCTGCGCCCCAGCGCAACATCGACGCCCCCGTTACCCATTCTGTAAAAAGCGGCAGCTGATCCCTCGCCGTGGCGGCGAAGGCTGGTACCGCAGGACCAGCAAGGACATGGGACCACCCTGCCGTCACCCGGAGATCTCCACGATGCGGCCAAAGTCCTTGCCGAACTTGGCCTGGTATTCGGCCATTTTCTGCATGCGTTCCTGCACCCGTGTACGATCCTTCACTTCGCCGGCCAACTGGCCGCAGGCGGCATCGATGTCGTCGCCACGGGTCTTGCGGATGGTGGTCACGATGCCGGCATCCATCAGGATCTGCGCAAACGCCTTGATGCGCGGATTGTGCGAGCGCTTCAAGCCCGACTCGGGGAAGGGATTGAAGGGAATCAGGTTGAACTTGCAGGGGATGGCGGTCTCGCCTTCCTTCACCAGCGCGACCAGTTCGCGCGCATGGGTGTCGGTGTCATTGACGCCATCGAGCATGCAGTACTCGAAGGTGATGAAGTCGCGCGGCGCGAATTCCAGATAGCGTTTGCAGGCCAGCATCAGCTCGCGCAGCGGGTGCTTGCGATTGAGCGGAATGAGCGAATCGCGCAGCACATCGTTGGACGCGTGCAGCGAGACAGCCAGCGCCACCGGGCACTCCTGCGACAGCTTGTCGATCATCGGCACCACGCCGCTGGTGGAGAGCGTGACGCGGCGGCGCGACAGGCCATAGGCATTGTCGTCCAGCATCAGGCGCAAGGCGGTCACGGTCGGCTCGAAGTTGAGCAGCGGCTCGCCCATGCCCATCATGACCACGTTGGTGATCTGGCGCTCACCCTTGGGGCCGCCTTCGATGCCCTTGGTCTTGCGCAATTCGAATTCCGCCATCCACAGCTGGCCGATGATTTCGGCCACGGTGAGATTGCGGTTGAAGCCCTGCTTGCCGGTGGAGCAGAAGCGGCAATTCACTGCACAGCCCGCCTGCGTCGAAACGCACAGCGTGCCGCGGTTTTCTTCAGGAATGAACACGGTTTCCACCGCGTTGCCCTGGCCCACGTCGACCAGCCACTTGCGTGTGCCATCGGTGGAGGTATGGTCGCTGATGATGGCCGGCGCACGGACTTCGGCGCGGGTCTTCAGCTTGTCGCGCAGCGATTTGGCCAGGTCGGTCATCTGATCGAAATCAGACACGCCGAACTGGTGTATCCATCGCTGCAACTGCTTTGCACGAAACGGCTTCTCACCCAACTCGCCGCAGTAGGCGACGAGTTGCGCGGGATCCATATCCAGCAGATTGGTGAGAGCTGTAGTCATGATGCTTGCGGTCGGGACCAAGGCAGAAAGACGCGACAGGGATTGCAGCGCCGGTTTCCGCCCCGGCCCGGAAGACCGATGAAAAACAGGAACAGATTAACGCGAATAAACGTTCAGCGCCGGGAAGAAGTAGGCAATTTCGCCCTTGGCGGTTTCTTCAGCGTCCGAACCGTGCACGGCGTTGGCGTCGATGGAGTCGGCGAAGTCGGCGCGGATGGTGCCCTTCTCAGCCTTCTTCGGATCGGTTGCGCCCATCAGGTCGCGGTTCTTCAGGATGGCGCCTTCGCCTTCCAGCACCTGGATCATCACCGGGCCGGAGATCATGAAGTCCACCAGGTCCTTGAAGAAAGGACGCTCACGGTGAACAGCGTAGAAACCTTCAGCTTCAGCGCGCGACAGTTGGGCCATGCGAGCAGCGACGACCTTCAGGCCGGCGTTTTCGAAACGGCTGTAGATCTGACCGATCACGTTCTTGGCGACGGCGTCAGGCTTGATAATCGACAGGGTGCGTTCAATTGCCATGAGAAAAACTCCAATAAAAATAAAGGCTTAAAGCCAATAATTGTTAATTCAATGAACCTTGTATTTTAGCATGAAACCATCAGATATCATGTCAATTCACCTGCTTTGACACGGCATACGGGCAGTAGCGCATTGAAACCAGCCAGGATGCGCGAGATAACGGCCTCACATAAAGTGCCCGCATCTCGAACCAGAGCGAGGGAAGACTTGTCTTAGCAGTGAGCCATCGTGCTATTCTCTGGCTCGCATTCAACGCTTCGGAGGACATATGAATCAACTGGACACGACCTTCGGCCACTCGACCACGAGTCTGGCCACCCGCAACCGCGTTCTGCGCAACACCTACTGGCTGCTGGCGCTGTCGATGATCCCGACCGTGCTGGGCGCCTGGCTGGGCGTGCAGATGCATTTCAGCCTGTTTGCCGCCAGCCCGATGATCGGCTTCGTGCTGTTCCTGGCGATCGCCTTCGGCTTCTTCTACGCGATCGAGAAGACCAAGAATACCGGCTGGGGTGTAGCTTTCCTGCTGGGCTTCACCTTCTTCATGGGCCTGATGCTGTCGCGCCTGATCGAGTACACGCTGGGCTTCTCCAACGGCGCCGGACTGATCATGACGGCCTTTGGCGGCACCGCCATCATCTTCTGCGGCATGGCCACCATCGCCACCGTCTCCAAGCGTGACTTCTCGGGCATGGGCAAGTGGCTCTTCGCAGGCGTGCTGGTGATCCTGGTGGCTTCGCTGGCCAACATCTTCCTGCACCTGCCGGCGCTGCAACTGACCATCTCGGTGGTGGCCATCGCCATCTTCTCGGCTTACATCCTGTATGACGTGCAACAGGTGGTCAACGGCGGCGAAACCAACTACATTTCGGCCACGCTGGCGATCTACCTGGACGTCTACAACGTCTTTGCCAACCTGCTGTCCATCCTGGGCATCGTTGGCGGCAACCGAGACTGATCTCGCGAATATTGCTTCAAATGAAATAAAAATGCCGGCGCAAGCCGGCATTTTTTTCGTCTGCCGCCCTCGACCTCACTCGGGCAGATCGAACACGGCGATGGATTCCACGTGGGCCGTATGCGGGAACATGTTCACTACGCCAGCATACTTGAGCGCATAACCGCCGAGATGCACCAGCATGCCGGCGTCACGCGCCAGCGTGGCCGGGTTGCAGGAGACGTAGACGATACGCTTGGGCTTCAGGTGCTGCTGTTCCGATGGCAATTCCACGAGGGCCTTGCAGACTTCCATGGCACCTTCGCGTGGCGGGTCGATCAGCATGCGATCGAACTTGCCCAGCGCCACGAAATCCTCCGGCTTGGCTTCGAACAGGTTGCGACAATAGAAACTGGTCTTGGCATCGACGCCATTGACCTTGGCATTGTCCAGTGCGCGCTCGGTCAGGGCCGTGCTGCCTTCGATCCCGACCACTTCGCGTGCCAAGGTAGCGATGGGCAGCGTGAAGTTACCCAAGCCGCAAAACAGGTCAGCCACGCGATCCTGCGGCTGCACATCCAGCAGGCGCAGCGCACGGGCCACCAGAACGCGGTTGATCTGGTGATTCACCTGGGTAAAATCGGTCGGCTTGAACGGCATGCGGATACCGAATTCAGGCAAGGTGTACTGCAGGCGCGATTCGGTGGGATAGTATGGCGCTGCCGTATCCGGTCCCTTGGTCTGCAGCCACCATTCGATCTTGTGCTCGTCGGCAAAGGTCTTGAGCAGGGTTTCATCGGCCGGGCTCAGCGCCTCCATGATGCGCAACACCAGTACGGTAACCTTGTTGCCATCGTCGCCCTCACCTACGGCCAGCTCGATCTGCGGCATGCGATCACGAATCGACAGCGCTGCCACCAGTTCACGCAGCGGCACCAGCATGGCCGACACATTGGGCGGCAGGATTTCACAAGTCTTCATATCGGCGATGAAGGACGAGCGCTTTTCATGGAAGCCCACCAGCACCCCACCCTTCTTGGCCACGTGGCGCACCGAGATGCGGGCGCGATAGCGATAACCCCAGGTGGGACCATAGATGGGACGCAGCATGACCTCGGCCTTGGTCTTGCCCAGGTGCCAGAGGTTGTCTTCCAGCACGCGCTGCTTCATGGCGACCTGGGCCGACGGCTCCAGATGCTGCATGGCACAGCCGCCGCAGGTGCCGAAATAGTCACACCTGGGCTTCACCCGCAGCGAGGACTCGCTATGCAGCGTGGTCATCACGCCCGCTTCCCACTTGGGTTTCTTGCGATAGGACTGGAAACTGACCCGCTCGCCCGGCAGCGCGCCTTCGACGAAGATGACCTTGCCTTGCGTGCCATCCTCGTTTTGGAGATGACCAACGCCGCGCCCGTCCATGTCGAGCGACTTGATTTCAATGATGATGTCTTGTTGCATGAGGGAAACCACAGGGTAGGACCGAAGCCCGCTGCCGAAAACAAAAGCGGTATTGTCCGCGATCCGGGACCGCGAGGGAAGCAGCAAGCGCATCCGGACCGCGCCGGCCCGCGAAAACCACTGCAATATAGAGGAAGCGCCCTAGAACAACGCGTCGCGGCTCACGCCGCGCGAGGTCAGCAGCCGCTTGAGCTTGACCAAAGCCTCCTGCTGCACTTGGCGCACACGCTCACGAGTGATGCCCATCTCGCCCGCCAGTTGCTCCAGCGTCGAGGGATCGTCGTTGTCCAAGCCGAAGCGGCGGGCCACCACTACACGTTGTTTTTCGGACAAGCTCTTGAGCCACTCCCGGATCAGCAAGGCCATTTCCTGGCTTTCGGCACGGGTGTCCGGATGCTCTTCGACGGCACTGGGCAAGAGATCCATCAGGCTGGCCTGCGGGTCGTTATCGAGCGGGGTGTCCAGCGAGGCTGCATGTTCGGACAGGGCCAGCACATCCTGCACCTCTTCCACCGGGCGGTCGACCAGGTGCGCGATGTCTTCGGCGCTGGCGTCTCTTCCGTCACGTTGCTGCGCTTCGAGGTGATATTTTGCGCGGAGAATCTGGTTCAGCTCGCGCACCATATGCACGGGAAGCCGCACGGTACGGGCCTGATTCATGATGGCGCGCTCGATGCTCTGGCGGATCCACCAGGTGGCGTAGGTAGAGAAGCGGAAACCGCGCTCAGGCTCGAACTTGTCGATGGCGCGCATCAGGCCGAGGTTGCCCTCTTCGATCAGGTCCAGCAGGGCCACGCCCCGGTTGATGTAGTGCTTGGCGATTGACACTACCAGCCGCAGGTTGTGCTCGATCATCTTCTGGCGCGCCTCGAATTCGCCGGCCTTGGCCTGGGTGGCGAAATGCAGCTCTTCGGCCGCCGTCAACAGCGGCTTGGCACCGATCTTGTTGAGGTAATGCTGGGTGGTGTCGGTGGAGAGTTCAGCGGCAAGCACCTTCTTGAGCTCGTCCACGCCTTCGGCCGGGGCAGCCTCCTGGGGCTGCTCGGCAGCATCGCCGTCAATCACTTCCGGTTCATCGATCTCCTCGATGGGATCGTCCATATCCTCTTCACGAGGGCCCTGGTCTGGCAAGTGATCGCGGCGATTGCTTGTCATACGCTAGCGTGGCGGTAAGTATTTTGAAGGATCAACAGGTTTACCCTGCTGGCGGATCTCGAAATGCAGTTTGACGCTGTCGCTGTCGGACTTGCCCATTTCAGCGATCTTCTGTCCCTTGATCACCGCCTGGCCTTCCTTGACAAGGATGGTCTTGTTGTGGGCATAGGCCGACAACAAGTTGTTGGTGTGCTTGATGATCACCAGGTTGCCATAGCCACGAATGCCGCTACCGGCATACATGACCTTGCCACCGGCTGCTGCCAGCACGGCCTGGCCATCCTTGCCTGCAATGTCCACACCCTTCTTGCCGCCTTCGAAGGTGCCGATCACCTTGCCGTCGGCCGGCCACATCCAGGTCACGCCTTCATCATCGCTGGCGACCGGCGCCTGGCTGGCTGCCGCCGGCTTGTCCGCTGCATGCGGCGCTTCCGGCTTGGCGACAGCCGCAGGGGCTGCAGCAGGTGCGGCTGCCGGTGCAGCATCAGGCTTTTCCAGTTCAGCCAGGGCGCTTTCCGAGTAGGCGCGCTTGTCACCGCGCGGACCAGTCTTGTTGCTGCCCGAGGCCATCGGTGCTGCAGCCGGTGCGGCGGCGCCTGGTGCACCCAGCGGCTTCACATCCAGGCCTGCGCCCGGCGCGGCAGCCACGGTCGCCGTCTGGGCCGGACCGGCACGATCGGGCGGCGCCACGCGCAGCACCTGGTCGACCTTGATGTCGTTCGGGTTGGTCAGATTGTTCCAGGCGACGATGTCGCGCCAGTTCTGCCCGACGTCCAGGGCGATGCGATACAGGGTATCGCCCTTCTTGACCGTGTAATAGCCACGTCCCGACGGGGCCGGCACCACCGGAGCGGCAGCAGCATCGGCCGGCTTGGCGGTGCTCGACGTGCGCTCGACGACGGGCGCCGGCTGCTGATTCGGTGTCGAGCCGCAGGCGGCCAGCAAACTGACGACACTGCCCAATACAGCCAAACGAATTTTCTTCATGCTCTTACGTTAGATTTTGTACGACGCTAGTTGACACGCAGCCAGCGCCAGAAGTTCATCAGGGAAATGCGGCCCCCTCGCCTGCCCATCCGCTCTTTTCATCGACCCGCGGCTTGGATGCTTGTGCTTGTTGCCGCCCGTTCCCTGTTCGATGATGCGTGGCGGACCTGATATCCGCCGGTTTTGCTCATTGCGTCCTGCTCATGCCGGGCTTTTCCGACCTACACCGTTCCCGGCCGCAGCGGCACGAAATGGCACTGTTCCAGGGTGGTACGGCGCCAGTCGCGCTGGCCGACACGTTCAATCAGTTCCAGCACCTGCTGGCGTTCGCCCACGGGCGCTACCAGCCTGCCGCCAATGGCGAGCTGTTCCAGCAGGGCCTGCGGCACTTCGAGACCTGCCGCCGCGAGGATGATGCCATCAAACGGCGCAACTTGCGGCAGGCCAAGCATACCATCTCCGTAATGCAAGCGGATGTTCGCCACGCGCAAGGGACGCAGATTGGTCTTGGCCAGTTCATGCAAGGGCTTGATGCGCTCGATGGAATACACCTCGCCTGCTACCCGCGACAGTACGGCGGCCTGGTAGCCGCAGCCGGTGCCGATCTCCAATACCCGGTCCAGGCGGCCGCCATGGCGATTCTGGCGCATCAGTTCGATCATGCGCGCCACGATGTAGGGCTGCGAAATGGTCTGGTGATGGCCGATCGGCAGCGACGCATCGATATAGGCCTGGCTGGCCAGGCCGGGTTCCACAAACATGTGGCGCGGCACTGCCTCCAGCGCGGCCAGCACCTTGGCATCGGCCACACCCTGCTTGGCCACGCGCGCCACCATGGCCTTGCGCACCGCTTCCGAGGCCAGCGGCGAGGCATGATGGGAAGCATTGGTCTGGGTCACCGTCATGACGTTCCTGACGGCCGTGCGCGGCACCGGCGCGGCGCTCAGCAGCGGCTGGGCCGGCGCTACCGGCGCGCGCGGTGGTGCCGGCGGCGGACGCAGCGCCTGGGCCAGGCCCTGCTGCACCGGCTTCAAGGCCGCACGCTGCGATGACTGAGCGGCATTCTTGGCCGCCGTCTGGGTCGTGGCCTGAGGCCGGCCAGCCGCATCCCGCCCGGCGTTGGCGGTCTTTTTCTTGTCGACCACCGAGGACAGGCTCAGCGGAAAGCGGCTGGGCTTGTCGCTCATGCAAGCGCTTTCTTGAGATTGTCCAGTTGCGCGGTGTGCGTCAGGTCGATCTGCAGCGGCGTGATGGAGACGTAGCCATTGGCCGTCGCATGGAAATCGGTGCCCTCGCCACCATCCTTGGCGGCCCCGGCCGGGCCGATCCAGTACAGGTCCCGGCCATGCGGGTCAGTCAGCTTGTGCACCGGCTCGGACATGTGGCGTTTGCCCAGACGGGTTGCCACGCAGCCCTTGATCTGCGCATACGGCAGGTTGGGAATGTTGACGTTGAGCAGGTAAGGCTTGGGCAGGCTGTCGAAGCGGCGCTCAACGATCTCGCGGGCGATGCGTGCGGCCGACTCCAGCTCGCCCCAGCCCTTGTGGAGTTGCGAAAACGCAATGGAAGGAATGCCGAACAGAAAACCCTCGGTCGCCGCCGCCACCGTGCCGGAATAGAGCGTATCGTCGCCCATGTTCTGGCCCTGATTGATACCGGAGACGATCAGGTCAGGACGCTCCTTGAGCAAGCCGGTCAGCGCCACGTGGACACAGTCCGAAGGCGTGCCATTGAGATAGTAGAAGCCGTTGGCGGCCTGCTCCACCCACAGCGGGCGATCCAGCGTCAGGGAATTGGAGCTGCCCGAGCGATTGCTGTCGGGGGCCACCACGGTGATGTCGGCGATCGGTGCGAGGGCTTCGGCCAGGGCATTGATGCCGGGTGCCAGGTAGCCGTCGTCGTTGCTGATGAGGATTTTCATGGCCTGAATTTTAACCGAAGCCGAGCTTTGGACAGCCCCTCCTCCTGACATTCTCCTGCCCTGTTGCGTCGTCTATTCCTGCAGCGTCAGTTCCTGATAGACATAGGCTGACAGCACCAGTTTGTCGCGCACCGTCAGTTGCGCAAATTCCACCCCGTACTGATGGAAATCGGCCTCCCCCAAAGACTCCACCGTCCGCAGGACCACCGGCAGTTCCAGCGGCAACTGCTGGTCCGCCACCGAGGCCACGAAACGCAGCTGGCCCGTCACGCCCTTCTTTGCCGCCACCTTGCCGGAAAGCGAGGTCGCCACCAGCGAAGCCCCAGCCAAACTGAGGTCGATCACGCTGGCGGCCAGCGGCTGGCTGCCATCCACCGCGAGATAGCCTTCCGCCCCGACAGGCACGCGGGTGGCCTGGCGGATGACGGTGGAACGTACCTCCTTGGGCAGGGAGACATGAAGGTAAACGAAAGGAGTTTGCTGGTACTTCAGCAGTTGCGCCGCAAAAGCATAGGCGCGGCGACCGGTCAGGGCGCGCACCACGAAGCCCTGGCCTTCCCGCACGAAGAGCTGCTTGCCCTCCTTTTGTGGCGCTGTCACCAGGATACTGCGGTTGGGCAAGCAGCCCACCAATGACACCGCATAGCGCTGCGCGGCATCGTCGGCAAATTGCAGCCACAAGGTATCGCCGATCTGCCAGCGCACCTCGTCAAGCGTGATCACGGTTTCCTGGCCGCGCACTGCCGCAGAGGGCTTCAAAGGTTTTTTGCCACCCTGCTTCTTGCGCAAGACGTCGCGTGCCTGCGGCAACGGTACGGATTCGGTATCCGGCTCGGCAATCCAGTTGGCATTGCGGTAGAGACCGTTTTCGATCAGCCCGGCCAGTTGATCCGGTGTGTCGATCAAGGTACCGCGTGCCAGCAGGAGCTTGCCGGCATCGTTGTAGATCGGCCAGGGCGCGGGGCGGCCCAGGGCGAGTTCGGAGGCGCGCACCGGCACCAGCGAGGTGTGATCTGCCATCTCAACCCTCCGCCGCAGCGTCCTCGCCGGCGGCGGCAGCGGCGCGGCGTGCATCCTGCTCGCGGAAGAAGGCTTGTACCACCTCCAGCTCGCGGGTGCGCTTGAAGGGCGGCAGGCTCTGCCAGATACGGCGACCGTAATTCTTGGTGATGATGCGCGGATCGCAGATCATCAGCACGCCGCGGTCGCCCTCGTCACGGATCAGGCGACCCGCGCCCTGCTTCAGGTTGATGATGGCCGCCGGCAGCTGATGGTGCACGAAGCCGTTCAGGCCCTGCTTTTCCATTTCGCTGATACGGGCCGCCAGCACCGGATCATCCGGTGGCGAGAACGGCAGCTTGTCGATGATGACCAGCGACAGTGCGTCGCCACGCACATCCACGCCTTCCCAGAAGCTCTGGCTACCGATCAGCACGCCATTGCCCGCAGCGCGGAAACGGTCCAGCAACTCCGTACGTCCCGCCTCGCCCTGCACGAACAGCGGGAAATCATGGCCGCGCGCCTCGAACTCGGCACGCAGCCGCTCCGCTGCACGATTGACTGCACGCAGCGTAGTGCACAGGAAGAAGCAGCGGCCGCCGGCGGCCTCGATGGTCGGCAGTGCGGCATCGATGACGGCATCGGTGTATTCAAACGAATTCGGCTGTGGCAGGTTCTGCGGTACGTACAGCAGCCCCTGCTCGGCATAATTGAAAGGGCTCGGCCAGGATTGCGCAGGGGCATTCCACAGGCCCATCTGGGCTGCGTAGTGATTGAAATCCTTCTTCACTGCCAGCGTCGCCGACGTGAAGATCCATGAACGCGGCGTACCCTCGCGCTGCTTGTTGAAGATGGGCGCGATCGACAGCGGCGTGCGGTGCAGCTGCAGCGAGGACTGGAAGGCTTCCACCCAGAGCACGTAGAAGGGTTTCTGCGCGGGCGAATCTTCCTGTTCCTCACCCTCGCCTGCTCGCTTGTTGTCGGCGGGCTTGGCCGCTGCCTTGGCGGCGGCTTCGGCCTGGATCTTGGCCAGTTCGTCGGGCGT
This sequence comes from Herbaspirillum sp. Her4, assembly GCF_057961335.1. Lineage (NCBI taxonomy): Bacteria > Pseudomonadati > Pseudomonadota > Betaproteobacteria > Burkholderiales > Oxalobacteraceae > Herbaspirillum > Herbaspirillum sp. Her4. The sequence goes on from NZ_CM176330.1 coordinate 4,614,451, forward strand.
GCCCCAGTTTTCCAGCTGCCGCAGCAATTCATTGGCACGGTCGCGGCACTGCTCGATGGTCTCGGCACGTTCGGCCTGTTTTTCGAGCACGGCGATCATGTCGTCCATGCAGTCCTTCAGCGTGTCGAGCGACGGGAAGAAGGCGCTGGAAGGCGCAATCTGGTTCAGCGCCAGGCGTACCGATTCTTCCGGGAAAGCCAGCCGCAGATCGCGTGCCGCGCGCTCCACCGGAGCGACCAGGCGCGCCCAGTCAGCGCCATCGCGGGCGTGCGACAGGCCTTCGGCCAGCACGTCGCGGCAGAGTTCGAGAATCTGCGAGGTGGAGATGGTCTCGCCAAAGAACAGCGTGGCCGTATCCGGCAACTGGTGCGCTTCGTCGAAGATGACGGTATTGGCCGAGGGCAGCAGTTCGGCGATGCCGGTGTCCTTCAGGGCCACATCAGCGAAGAACAGGTGGTGATTGACCACCACCACATCAGCCTGCTGCGCTTCCTTGCGCGCCTTCATGACGAAGCAATCCTGGTAGTACTGGCATTCAGCCCCGAAACAGGTATCGCGGGTGGAGGTCACCAGATTCCATACCGAAGCCGTCTCCGGCACCTTGGTCAGCTCGGCCTTGTCGCCGGAGGAAGTGGATTTGACGAAGCGCGAGATCTCGCGCAGGTAGCCCACATCCTCGCGCGCGGTCAGGCGGCCGTTCTGCAGGGTGCGCTCCAGGTGGAAGTGGCAGACATAATTGCTGCGCCCCTTGAGCAGCGCCACCGAGACGGGCGCATGCAAGGCCTTGCGCACGGTGGGGATATCACGATTGAAGAGCTGGTCCTGCAGCGTCTTGGTGCCGGTGGAGACGATGGTCTTGCCGCCCCACAGCAAGGCCGGGACGAGGTAGGCAAAGGTCTTGCCGGTACCGGTACCGGCCTCGGCGATCAGCGTACCCTGATTGGCGATGGCGTCGGCGATGGCCTTGGCCATCTCGGTCTGGGCATGACGCGGGCGATAGCTGCCAACGGCACCGCCCAAGGGACCGCCTTCACCGAACAGGCGCTCGACCTCGGCATCATGGAGACCTGGTTCTTCGGGGGCAGCGCCCTCCGTCCCGGCGGGAGCGGTGCGACTGTCGGCGTTGTGGGCGGGGGCTTCGGGAGCTGTCACTGCGGCAAGCCTGTAGAAGAACACGTGTGGCGCAGGCATCGGCGATACCGGCGCATCTTGCACGTCATTGGGAACAAGGCGCTATTTTACGCGGAGTCGGCAGCCTACCCCCGACTCGCATGAAGGACACAGGAACGTGGACCGCGGATTTCGAGAAGCTCGCCAGCAGGAGCAGGCGCGCAGCGGGGCTCAGGCGGGGATATCGGGGACCAGCTGCATCTTCAGCAGCGCAATGTGGTCCTTCAGTTGCAGCTTGCGCTTCTTGAGGCGGCGCAGTTGCAGGTCCTCCGAACGGGCATCGCGGATGAGCATGTCGATCACGCTATCGAGATCACGGTGCTCGACTTCGAGTTCGATGATGCGGCGCTGGATGTCTTCGCGATGCGTACTGGTCATGATGGCGGCTGGTTGCTGATGTGCTTGCTAGTGTAATGCACCCGCAGGCCCACGCCAAATCGGCATGGGCCTGCGGACGGAGGGGCCAGCGTCAGAACGCCTTACTTGGCGGCGGGCTGCTGCGATTGCTGCTGTTGCTGGTCCTGCTGTTGCTTCTGCTTGCGCTCTGCACGTTCGCGCTCGTTTTCGGCCTTCTTGCGCTCCACTTCCAGGCGATGCTCCTCGGCTTCCTGGATGCGGCGCTGACGTTCGGCGGCGTTGGCGGCGCGCGACGGTGCGCGCGCGGCTTCCTCAGCCTGCTGGCGCTGGACTTCCGCCTCGTGCTGACGCACACGGTAATCGGCCGGCACGTTCTTGTTCTGGTCGATACGTTGCTGGACTTCGCTGTTCTTGGTGCGGCTTTCCTGGACCTTGCGGGCGGAATCGGCTTCTTTCTGCTTCTGGTCGGCCAGGCGGCGGGCGGAATCTTCCTCGTCCTTGGCGCGCTGCTCGGCCAGTGAACGATCACGGTCGTCCACGGTGGCCTGGCGCTGGAACACCTTGGCCTCGTACTCCACCGCCTTGATGCCCTTGTCGGTCAGGCGCTTGCGGTCGCGCGCGGCTTCCAGGCAGTCCGAGACCAGGAATTTGGGATAGCAGGCACGCTGATCAAGGATGTAGCGCAGTTCGGCCACCTGCCGGTCTTCGGCGGCTTCATCCAGCGCCTTTTGTGCCGCTTCGTCGGACTTGATGGAGCCGGCAGGATAACGCTGCGCAATCGGCGCACGCGCTTCCAGTTCGTCGAAGCGTTCACGGCTCATGACGGGCGCGGGGGCAACAGGAGCAGCCTGTGGTGTCGCACCGGCATCGGACGGGCTGACTTGTCCCTGGGCTTGCGCCTGGATCCGTCCCGGCTGTGCGCCGGACGTGGCGCTGGCCGATGCCTGCCCTTGCGCCATGCTGGCACCGGCGGCCAAGGCCAGCATCAGGCCGCACAGGGAAGAAGTGACGCCTTTGGCATCGGCAAAAAGACCTTGCATGGATTTCTTGTTCATCAGGTGGTTGTTCAGGAGAGGCTGTCGGCAATCGAGCGGCGATCCGCATCCAGGTATTCCTTCGACTGCATCTCAATGATACGTGAAACAGTACGGTGGAATTCGTTGGAAAGGGTACCGACGGTGTAAAGCTCGTCCGGCTCCACCGCGGCGGACATGATGAGCTTGACCTTGTGGTCATAGAAGACATCGATCAGCCAGGTGAAGCGGCGCGCTTCCGAAGACATGGCCGCGGACATCCGCGGAATGCCAGACAGGATCACGGTCTGGAACCGGCTGGCCAGTTCCAGGTAGTCATTCTGCGATCGCGGGCCTCCGCACAGCGTAGCGAAGTCGAACCAGATCGCACTGCCCGCACGGCGCAGGGCGCGGATCTCGCGAGCCTCGATGTGGACGCGTGGATCTTCATCAGCCGCCTCGGCCACGGAGGCGAAGGCGGTGCGCAATTCTTCATCGGTCTTGGCGTTGAGGGGCGTGTGGTACACCTTCACCTGCTCCAGCACCCGCTTGCGGTAGTCGATGCCGGCATCGATGTTCATGACGTCCAGCTTTTCCTGCAGCAGCGCAATGGTCGGCAGCATGCGGTCGCGGTGCAGGCCGTCCGGATAGAGCGTGCTGGGCTCATAGTTGGAGGTCATCACAAAGGACACGCCGTGATCGAACAGCCCCTTCAAGAGGTTGTAGAGGATCATCGCATCGGCGATGTCGGAGACGTGAAATTCGTCGAAACAGATCAGGCGATACTTCTTGGCGATGCGCTTGGCGACTTCATCGAGGGGGTCGGAAATTCCCTTCAGTTCATCAAGCTGGCGATGCACATCGCGCATGAATTCGTGGAAGTGCAGGCGCGTCTTGCGCACCACCGGCACCACGGAATAAAAGCTGTCCATCAGGAAGGACTTGCCGCGCCCTACCCCGCCCCACATGTAGACGCCGCGCGGCACGGCCGGGCGGCTGATCAGGCGCTTGAAGGCGGAGGCGCGCTGGGCCTTGTAGGCGACCCACTCCTCATAGGCGCGCTGCAGCCGCTCAATGGCGCGCAACTGCGCTTCATCAGGTTGATAACCGCGCTGGGACAGCGACTGTTCGTAGAATTGACGGACATCCATGGTGTGGTCTTGTAAAACGACAATGGGCGAGCCAGGCTCGCCCATTGGGTTGGCATCTCAATGCGCACTATGCGGGCAACTCGGACGCTGCCAGCCCCAGGGGCTGGCCGGGCGTCGGCGACCCGTATTGTCGCACTGATCGCGCATCAGAAGTTCAATGCGCGCTTGTCCACGGCCAGGGCCGCTTCCTTGGTCGCTTCGGACAGCGAGGGGTGAGCGTGGCAGATACGGGCGATGTCTTCCGACGACGCACGGAATTCCATCGCCACCACGGCTTCGGAGATCAGCTCGGAAGCCATCGGGCCGACGATATGCACGCCCAGGATCTCATCGGTCTTGGCATCGGCCAGGAACTTCACCATGCCCGAGGTATCGCCCAGCGCACGGGCGCGGCCGTTGGCCAGGAACGGGAAGGTACCGGCCTTGTACTGCACGCCTTCGGCCTTGAGCTGCTGCTCGGTCTTGCCGACCCAGGCGATTTCCGGCGAGGTGTAGATGACCCAGGGAATGGTGTTGAAGTTGACGTGACCGTGTTGGCCAGCGATACGCTCGGCCACGGCAACGCCTTCTTCTTCGGCCTTGTGCGCCAGCATCGGGCCGCGCACCACGTCACCCACCGCCCACACGTTGGGCAGGTTGGTCTTGCAGTCGCCATCCACGGCGATGAAGCCGCGCTCGTCCAGCTTCAGGCCCACGCCTTCGGCGTTCAGGCCGATGGTGTTGGGGGTGCGGCCAATCGAGATGATCAGCTTGTCGAATTCGCCGGTGTGGGCTTCGCCCTTGGCATCGGTGTATTCCACGGAGACGCTGTTCTTGCCAGCCTTGATGGTACCGATCTTCACACCCAGGTTCACCGCCAGGCCTTGCTTGGTCAGCAGCTTGTGGGCTTCCTTGGCGATTTGTTCATCGACGGCACCCAAGAAGGTCGGCAGGGCTTCCAGCACGGTCACTTCCGCGCCCAGGCGACGCCAGACCGAACCCATTTCCAGGCCGATCACGCCGGCACCGATCACGCCCAGCTTCTTCGGCACTTCGGAGATGGCCAGTGCGCCGGTGTTGGAGAGGATCAGCTTTTCATCGAACTCGGCACCCGGCAATGCGCGGGCGTTCGAACCGGTCGCCACGATGACGTGCTTGGCGGTGATGGTTTCTTCGGCAGCGCCGGCGACCTTGATCTCGTAACCATTGGCATCGCCCTTGACGAAGGAGCCACGGCCGTGGAAGAAGGTGACCTTGTTCTTCTTGAACAGGTACAGGATGCCGTCGTTGTTCTGCTTGACCACGGTATTCTTGCGGCCCAGCATCTTTTCCAGGTTCAGGCCCAGGCCCTTGACTTCGATGCCGTGCTCGGCGAAGCCGTGGCTGGCGTGTTCGTAGTGTTCGGACGATTGCAGCAGCGCCTTGGAGGGGATGCAACCGACGTTGGTGCAGGTGCCGCCCGGTGCGGGGCCGCCCTTTTCGTTCTTCCATTCGTCGATGCAGGCGGTGTTGAAGCCCAGTTGCGCTGCGCGAATGGCGGCGATGTAACCGCCGGGGCCGCCACCGATGACGACTACGTCAAAATTCTTGCTCATGTGTGTATTCCTGATTCGTTGTGCGCATCCGCTTTGATCTCTTGGTCCAAAGCGGATGCAAAAAGGCGCTGAATGCCTGGGGGCCGTTCAGCGCCTCGCTCACGCCGTGATGGCCGGTTGCTTACAGATCCAGCAGCAGACGGGCCGGATCTTCCAGGGCTTCCTTGATCGCGACCAGCGACAGGACGGCTTCGCGGCCGTCGATGATGCGGTGGTCATAGGACAGCGCGAAGTAGTTGATCGGACGGACCACGACCTGGCCGTTTTCAACCACTGCACGTTCCTTGGTGGCGTGGATGCCCAGGATCGCCGATTGCGGCGGGTTGATGATCGGGGTCGACAGCATGGAACCGAAGGTACCGCCGTTTGAGACGGTGAAGGTACCGCCCGACAGTTCTTCGATGGACAGCTTGCCGTCCTTGGCCTTCTGGCCGAATTCACCGATCTTCTTCTCGATGTCAGCGATGGACATCTGGTCCGCATCACGCAGGATGGGCACCACCAGGCCACGCGGCGAACCGACGGCCACGCCGATGTCGAAGTAGCCGTGGTAGACGATGTCATTGCCATCGACCGAAGCGTTGACGATCGGGTACTTCTTCAGGGCGTGCACGACTGCCTTGACGAAGAAGGACATGAAGCCCAGCTTGACGCCGTGTTCCTTCTCGAACTTGTCCTTGTACTTGTTGCGCAGGTCGATGACCGGCTGCATGTTGATTTCGTTGAAGGTGGTCAGGATGGCGTTGGTCGATTGCGATTGCACCAGACGCTCGGCCACGCGGGCACGCAGGCGGCTCATCGGCACGCGCTGTTCCGGACGGCTTTCCAGGCCAGCCTTGACCGGGGCAGCAACTTGCGCCAGGGCCGGCTTGGCAGCGGCAGCAGGTGCAGCGGCGGGAGCCGACAGGGCACCCAGCACATCACCCTTGGTCACGCGGCCATCCTTGCCGGTGCCGGTGACTTGCGAGGTCGACAGGTTGTTGTCGGCCAGCAGCTTGGCAGCGGCAGGCATGGCGACGTCGCCCTTGGAGGCCAGCTCGGGAGCGGCAACCGGGGTCGGTTCGTTGGTCGATTGCGGTGCCGGGGCAGCCTTGACTTCGGTCGGGGCCACTTGCGCGGAAGCGTCGGTGTCCAGGATGGCGATCACTTCGCCGGCCACGACGGTGGCGCCGTCGGCCTTGATGATCTGGGTGATCACGCCGGCGTCCGGCGAGGGCAGTTCCAGCACGACCTTGTCGGTCTCGATGTCGATCAGGTTTTCGTCACGGGCCACCGGTTCGCCAACCTTCTTGTGCCATTGCAGCAGGGTTGCTTCGGCAACGGATTCCGACAACTGCGGGACTTTTACTTCGATTTGAGCCATTTTCAGGATTCTCCGATTTTCGGGTGATTTCGTTCTTATGGAAACAGGGACGCACTGCCCTCGCAGCGCGTCCCGTTTGCATCGATGATTACTTGGTCAGCACAAAGCCCTTGAGCTTGGCGAAGGCGGTTTCGATCAGCGCCTTTTGCTGTGCGTAGTGCTTGTCGTAGTAACCGACGGCCGGCGAGGCGCTGGCCGGGCGGCCTGCATAGGCCAGCTTCTGACCTTCGGAGAGATTCTCGAAGATGTTGTGCTGGATCTGCAGCCATGCGCCCTGGTTCTGCGGCTCGTCCTGTGCCCACACCAGTTCGTTGAAGTTGGGGAACTGCTTCAACGCGGCCGCGAAGGCCTTGTGCGGGAACGGATACAGCTGCTCGACGCGGATGATGGCGGTATCAGCCTGGCCACGTTCCTTGCGGGCGTTGACCAGGTCGTAGTACACCTTGCCCGAGCAGGCGACGATGCGCTTGACCTTCTTGGCGTCGATGGTTTCATCGACTTCCGGAATCACGGTCTGGAACGAACCCTTGGCCAGGTCGGACAGCGGCGAACCGGCGTCCTTGTTACGCAGCAGCGACTTCGGGGTCATGATGATCAGCGGCTTGCGGAACAGGCGGATCATCTGGCGACGCAGCAGGTGGAAGATCTGCGCAGCGGTAGTGGGCTGCACGACCTGCATGTTGTTGTCGGCGCACAGCTGGAGGTAACGCTCGATACGTGCCGAGGAGTGTTCCGGACCCTGGCCTTCGTAGCCGTGGGGCAGCATCTGCACCAGGCCCGAAGCACGGCCCCACTTCACTTCGCCGGAGCTGATGAACTGGTCCATGACGACCTGGGCACCGTTGGCGAAGTCGCCGAACTGGGCTTCCCAGATGGTCAGGGTGTTCGGTTCCGCGGTCGAGTAGCCGTATTCGAAGGCCAGCACGGCTTCTTCGGACAGCACCGAGTCGATCACGGTGAAGGTGGACTGGTTTTCAGCCACGTTCTGCAGCGGGATGAAGGTACCGGCATCCCAACGTTCGCGGTTCTGGTCGTGCAGCACGGCGTGACGGTGGGTGAAGGTGCCACGGCCGGCATCCTGGCCGGTCAGGCGCACGGCATAGCCGGAAGAAACCAGGCTGGCGTAGGCCAGGTGTTCACCCATGCCCCAGTCCAGGTTCATTTCGCCACGGCCCATGGCGGCGCGGTCGTTCAAGACCTTCTCGACCAGCGAGTGCACCTTGAAGCCTTCCGGCACCGAGGTGATCTTGGTGGCCAGGCGCTTCAGCTCAGCCAGCGGCACGGCGGTTTCGGCCGCATCGGTCCACTTGCGATTCAGGAACGGCAGCCAGTCGACGGCGTACTTGCTCTTGAAGTTGGTCAGTACCGGATCAATGGCGTGCTTGCCGGCATCCATCGCAGCGCGGTAAGCCTTGACCAGCTCTTCGCCGCCATCGGCGGGGATGGTCTGCTGGGTCACCAGCTTGTCGGCGTACAGCTTGCGGGTACCAGGGTGCTGGGCGATCTTCTTGTACATCAGCGGCTGGGTCAGAGCAGGGGTATCTTGCTCGTTGTGGCCCAGCTTGCGGAAGCAGATGATGTCGACCACGATGTCCTTCTTGAACTTCATGCGGTAGTCGACAGCGATCTGGGTGGCGAACACGACGGCTTCCGGATCATCACCGTTGACGTGCAGCACCGGGGCTTCGATCATCTTGACCACGTCCGAGCAGTACAGGGTCGAACGGGAGTCGCGCGGATCGGAAGTGGTGAAACCGATCTGGTTGTTGATGACGATGTGAACGGTACCGCCGGTGCCGTAGCCACGGGTCTGTGCCAGGTTCAGGGTTTCCATCACCACGCCTTGGCCGGCGAAGGCGGCATCGCCGTGCACCAGGATCGGCAGCACTTGCGAACCATCCTTGTCGCCGCGGCGATCCATACGCGCCTTGACCGAACCCTCGACCACCGGGTTGACGATTTCCAGGTGGGACGGGTTGAAGGCCAGCGACAGGTGGACCGGGCCGCCAGGGGTCGACACGTCCGAGGAGAAGCCCTGGTGGTACTTGACGTCACCGGCCGGCAGGTCGTCAGCGTGACGGCCTTCGAATTCGGAGAACAGTTCCTGCGGAGTCTTGCCCAGGATGTTGACCAGCACGTTCAGACGGCCACGGTGGGCCATGCCGATCACGATTTCCTGCACGCCCTTTTCACCGGCGCGCTGGATGGTTTCATCCAGGGACGCGATGAAGGACTCGCCGCCTTCCAGCGAGAAGCGCTTCTGGCCGACGTACTTGGTGTGGAGGTAGCGCTCCAGGCCTTCAGCAGCGGTCAGGCGCTCCAGGATGTGCTTCTTCTTCTCGGAGGAGAAGCTGGGCACGGCACGGGTCGGCTCCAGACGCTCTTCCAGCCAGCGCACTTCCGACATGTCGGAAATGTAGGTGAACTCGGCACCGATGGAGCGCGTGTAGGTGTCGCGCAGCATCTGCAGCAGGTCGCGCAGGGAAGCGGTTTCCGGGCCGAAGTAGGTGTTGTTGATGTTGAACACGATGTCCATGTCGGCATCGGTGAAGCCGTAGAAGGAGGGATCGAGTTCGGGGATGTTGGGGCGTTCCTGGCGTTGCAGCGGGTCCAGGTTGGCGAAACGGGAACCGAGGTCACGGTAGCCGGCGATCAGCTGGGTGACAGCGACGCGCTTGCGGCCCATGTCGGAGTCGGCAGAAGCGATGACGGTGCGGATCGGGCCTTGCTTGGCACGTTCGGCGAAGGAAGCGATCACCGGAGCGTGGGCCACATCGGGACGGGTGGAGCCGTCGGTGGCGGGAACGTGTTGCACGGCGTCGAAGTAAGCACGCCAGTTGTCAGGGACGGAGCCGGGATTGTTCAGGTAGGCTTCGTACAGTTCTTCGATGTACGGAGCATTCCCACCGAACAGGTAGGAGTTGATGTTGTATTGCTCGTAGAGCTTTGTCATTTGCTCACCTTTCTTCGCGCTTCGCGAGATTAGCGGGTTTCTACACCTTCCGCGACACGGCCTGACCGGTTAGCGGATTGCATCAAGTTGTGGGGGAAGGACCTTGTCTACCTGAACTTCTGTACGTCATCCAGTCAGCGCATCGGAATTATATCTCCTAATATCAAATAAAAAAGCGAATCCTAAGGGATTCGCTTTTTTATTTGAAACATGAAGCAACGGGCGTTTCCGCCCGCCAACGCCCGCCCGCAAAGCCTTGCTGCGCGGGCCTCGCTGCCCCCCTCCACACACTCCCGGGAGACGGGAAACGCGGCGTTGCGATGCCTTAGTTGTCCGTCCGACAAGGCAGACGGACAACATCCGCCAATCAGCGCTTGTCGATCGGGGTCACGTCGCGACGCGGCGAGCCCACGAACAGCTGACGCGGACGGCCGATCTTCTGTTCCGGATCCGAGATCATTTCGTTCCACTGGGCGATCCAGCCGATGGTACGGGCCATGGCGAAGATGCAGGTGAACATCGAGGTCGGGATACCCAGGGCGCGCTGCACGATGCCGGAGTAGAAGTCGACGTTCGGGTACAGCTTGCGGGAGACGAAGTAGTCGTCTTCCAGGGCGATCTTTTCCAGCTCCATGGCCAGCTTGAACAGCGGGTCGTCGTGCAGGCCCAGTTCGTTCAGAACTTCATAGCAGGTTTCGCGCATCAGCTTGGCACGCGGGTCGTAGTTCTTGTAGACGCGGTGACCGAAGCCCATCAGCTTCACGCCGGAGTTCTTGTCCTTCACTTGCTTGATGAACTCGGGGATGTTTTCGACGGAGCCGATCTGTTCCAGCATGTTCAGGGCGGCTTCGTTGGCACCACCGTGGGCAGGACCCCACAGGCAGGCGATGCCGGCGGCGATACATGCGAACGGGTTGGCGCCGGAGGAGCCGGCCAGGCGCACGGTCGAGGTCGAAGCGTTCTGTTCGTGGTCGGCGTGCAGGATCAGGATGCGGTCCAGTGCGCGCACCAGGACTTCGTTGACCTGATACTCTTCGCACGGGTTGGCGAACATCATGCGCATGAAGTTGGCCGTGTAGGACAGGTCATTGCGCGGGTACACGAAAGGCTGGCCGATGCTGTACTTGTAGGCCATCGCCACCAGGGTCGGCAGCTTGGCGATCATGCGGATCGCCGAGACTTCGCGGTGGTTGGCGTTGGAGATGTCCAGCGAATCGTGGTAGAAGGCCGACAGTGCGCCCACCGAGCCGGTCAGCACCGCCATCGGGTGCGCATCGCGGCGGAAGCCACGGAAGAAGAAGTTCATCTGCTCGTGCACCATGGTGTGCTGGGTCACGGTCTTGACGAATTCTTCCTTCTGGGTGGCGTTGGGCAGTTCACCGTGCAGCAGCAGGTAGCAGGATTCCAGGAAGTCGCAGTTCACCGCCAGCTGTTCGATCGGGTAGCCGCGGTACAGCAGTTCACCCTTGTCGCCATCGATGTAGGTGATGGACGAGTTGCAGGAAGCGGTGGACATGAAGCCCGGGTCATAGGTGAACTTGCCGGTAGCGCCGTAGAGCTTGCGGATATCGATCACATCAGGGCCGATGCTGCCCTTGTAGATAGGAAAATCTACGGACGGAGAGCCGTCGGAGAACGACAGGGTAGCTTTGATATCGGTATTGGACATAGCTTTTCCTTTTGCTGGGATGGTGAAACCGTTAATCAAACGCCGCGACCGCAAGCCGGGCGTCATCGTGGTTCAGATGCGCCGGGTGGCGAGTGGAAACAGGCCGCGATCGGGCAAAATCGGTCTGGCTTGTGGCCAGGCGCAATATTCGTGCAACAGTCAGGCAGTACGCAGTTTCTTCAGCAACGCATGCACTTGGGGCAGGTCAACTGCCGCTTCCGGCTCCTTGCGGGCCAGCAGCAAGTCCATCAGGTCGTTGTCGGTCAGGTCCATCAGGCGCGAGAAGGCATCCACCTCGTCATCGCTCATCTGGGCCTCGTTGGCATCCAGATAGCGGGTGAGGATCAGATCGTTCTCCAGCAGCCCGCGGCGCGCACGCCAGCGCAGTCGCGCCCGCTTGGCCGGATCATCCTGGTGACGCTGTTCAGTCATGAACTCGCTCATTTCTAGTCTTTCCATTCACTTCAACCGGACCAAAACCGAAGGAACCGGTCGGGGAAGCCGCTTCCAGCCCTGCTCCCCCTTGCTGCCGCCCGCCATGGACGGCGGGTCTGGCAGGCAACACGCCGATCCGGCTTACACCGAACGGCGCACCATCAGTTCCTTGATCTTGCCGATGGCCTTGTTGGGGTTCAGACCCTTGGGGCAGACATCGACGCAGTTCATGATGGAACGGCAACGGAACAGGCGATACGGGTCTTCCAGGTTGTCCAGGCGCGCACCGGTGGCTTCGTCGCGGCTGTCGGCGATGAAGCGGTAGGCTTGCAGCAGGCCGGCCGGGCCGACGAACTTGTCCGGGTTCCACCAGAACGACGGGCAGGAGGTCGAGCAGCAGGCGCACAGGATGCACTCGTAGACGCCATCGAGCTCTTCACGCTGTTCGGGCGACTGCAGGCGCTCCTTCTCGGGCGGGATGCTGTCGTTGATCAGGTAGGGCTTGATCGAGTCGTATTGCTTGAAGAAGTTCGTCATGTCCACGATCAGGTCGCGGATCACCGGCAGGCCGGGCAACGGCTTCAGAACGATGGGTTCGGTCAGTTCGTTCAGGTTGGTGATGCAGGCCAGGCCATTCTTGCCATTGATGTTCATGGCGTCGGAACCGCACACGCCTTCGCGGCAGGAGCGGCGCAGCGCCAGGGAATCGTCAACGTCGGACTTGATGCGCTGCAGGGCATCGAGCAGCATCTTGTCGGTGGGCTTCAGCTCCACCGTCAGGTCTTGCATGTACGGCTTGTCGTCCTTGTCCGGATCGTAACGGTAGATCTTGAATTTCAGGGTGCGAGTCATGTTGCGACCTCTTAGAAAGTACGTGCTTTAGGTTTGAAAGTCTCGACGGTCAGCGGCTGCATGTTGACCGGCTTGTAGTCGAGACGATTCCCCTCGGAGAACCACAGCGTATGCTTGAGCCAGTTCACGTCGTCGCGCTGCTCGTGGTCGCTTTGCGCGTGGGCGCCGCGCGATTCCTTGCGGGCTTCGGCCGAGGTGATGGTGGCCTTGGCGGTTTCGATCAGGTTGTCCAGTTCCAGCGCTTCCACGCGGGCGGTGTTGAAGACCTTGGACTTGTCCTTGAAGGAGACGTGCTTGCGACGCTCATCCAGTTCCATGATCTTTTGAACGCCTTCCTTCAACAGGGCATCGGTACGGAACACGCCGCAGTACTTCTGCATGGTGGCACGGATGTCGTTGGCCACGTCCTGCACGCGCTCGGAACCGGTGCTGCTTTCCAGGTGCGCGATGCGTTCCAGCGAGCGGTCCAGGGCACCGGCCGGGATCGGCTTGTGGCTCTGGTCCTGCAGGCGGCTGCCGACGATGTGGTTGCCAGCTGCGCGGCCGAAGACCACCAGGTCCAGCAGCGAGTTGGTACCCAGGCGGTTGGCGCCGTGCACCGAGACGCAGGCGCATTCGCCGATGGCGTACATGCCCTGCACCACTTCCTTCATCGAACCGCCCTTGGGCGCGACCACCTGACCGTGGATGTTGGTGGGGATGCCACCCATCTGGTAGTGGATGGTCGGCACGACAGGGATAGGCTCCTTGGTCGCATCGACGTTGGCGAACTTGTGGGCGATTTCCAGGATCGAGGGCAGGCGCTTCTTGATGGTGTCGGCACCGATGTGGCGCAGATCCAGCAGCACGTGATCCTTGTGGGGACCAACGCCGCGGCCTTCCTTGATTTCCTGGTCCATCGAACGCGAGACGAAGTCACGCGGTGCCAGGTCCTTCAGGGTCGGCGCATAGCGCTCCATGAAGCGTTCACCGTTGCTGTTGATCAGGATGCCGCCTTCACCGCGCACGCCTTCGGTAATCAGCACGCCCGCACCGGCCACGCCGGTCGGGTGGAACTGCCAGAACTCCATGTCCTGCAGCGGCAGGCCGGCACGTGCGGCCATGCCCATGCCGTCACCGGTGTTGATGAAGGCATTGGTCGATGCCGCCCAGATACGGCCTGCACCGCCGGTGGCGAACAGGGTGGTCTTGGCGTGCAGCATCATGATTTCGCCGGTTTCCATTTCCAGCGCCACCACGCCGAGGACATCGCCCTCTTCGTTGCGGATCACGTCCAGCGCCATCCACTCCACGAAGAAGTGGGTCTTGGCGCGCACGTTGCGCTGGTACAGGGTGTGGAGCAGCGCGTGACCGGTACGGTCAGCGGCCGCACAGGCACGCTGCACCGGCTTTTCGCCCAGGTTGGCGGTGTGGCCGCCGAAGGGACGCTGGTAGATGGTGCCGTCCGGGTTGCGGTCGAAGGGCATGCCGAAGTGTTCCAGCTCGTAGACGGCCTTCGGTGCTTCGCGGCACATGAACTCGATGGCATCCTGGTCGCCCAGGTAGTCCGAACCCTTGACGGTATCGAACATGTGCCAGTACCAGTTGTCTTCGGACATGTTGCCCAGCGAAGCGCCGATGCCGCCTTGGGCAGCCACGGTGTGCGAGCGAGTCGGGAAGACCTTGGACAGGACAGCGACGTTCAGGCCGGCTTCGGCCAGTTGCAGCGAGGCGCGCATGCCGGAGCCACCGGCGCCGACGATGACCGCGTCAAAGCGGCGGGTAGTGATGGCGGATTTGATAGCAGCCACGATTAGTTTCTCCAGAGAATCTGCGCAGCGTAGCCAGCGCAACCGATCAGCCACACGATAGTGGCAACTTGCAGGACCAGACGGGTGCCAACGGGCTTGACGTAGTCCATCAGCGCGTCACGCACGCCAATCCAGGCGTGGAAGAACAGCGCCATGAACACGGCAAAGGTGGCCACCTTGAACCATTGATGCGAGAACAGCGCCGCCCAGCCCTGGTAGCTGAAGTTGGTCGAGGTGAAGAAGCACACCAGCAGGATGACGGTGTAGACGGCCATCACGACGGCGGTCGCGCGTTGCGCCAGCCAGTCACGCAGGCCATAGTGGGCGCCAACGACCAGGCGCTTGGGTCCGATGTTGTTATCAGCCATTTTCAGAACACTCCGAACAGTTTCAATGCGACCAGGATCATCAGCGCGATGCTGACCACCAGGACAGTTGCCGAGGACTTGCGTGCGCTGTCCTTGTCCAGGCCAACGTGGTTGTCCATGATCAGGTGGCGGATGCCGGCGCAGAAGTGATGCAGGTAGGCCCAGGAAAGTGCCAGGATGACGAGCTTGACGAACCAGCCCGAGACGAAGCCCTTGAGATAGGCGAAAGTACCTTCCGAGAGCAGGCTGCTGTCCAGCAGGAACAGGATGAAAGGCAGCATCAGGAACAGGAACAGACCGCTGATGCGGTGCATGATCGAGACGATGGCTGCCAGAGGCATGCGATAGCCGGCAATTTGGGTTAGGTGTATGTTACGAAATTGCGGCCGTTGTGGTTTAGCGGCTTCAGACATACAAGGTTCTCCTCAGTTTAAAACAATCATGCAATTTTCGCCGATTTTCGAAATCACCATCAACTTTTATTGCGCTTCGCAGCATGCCGAAAAGGCTTGACACCAGCCCTTCTGCGCTGGGCAGGCAGGACCCGCCAGCACCCGATCATGACCGGTTTCGGTTTGCTCAGCTCAACTCGCTTTGGTAATGATGATTCGTCGTCAGGTACAGACCGCGCCGCATTTCCACCGGCTTGTCGCCATAGGTAAATGAAGCCCGCTCCACACTCAGCAACGGCGTTTGGGGCGTTACGCCCAGAAACTCTGCGGCATCCGGATCCGCCCCGACGGCACGGATGCGTTCTTCGGCACGGATCATGCGCGTGCCGAACTCGGACTCGAACAGGCCATACAAGGGCCCGCGGTATTCCATGAGGCGCTCGGCCGTCAACCCCTTGAAAATGGCACCAGGCAGCCAGATGTCTTCGAGGATGATGGGAGTGCCGTTGAAGGACTTGACACGGCGAATGAAAATGACGGAGTCACCCGACTTCATGTCGAGCTGACGGGCCACTTCGGCCGAGGCGCGAACGCGCTTGACTTCTATGATCTTGTTTTCGGGACGCTGTGGCTCGTCGCTGTCGGCCATCAGCCGCAGGAAGCGGAACTGCGCCTGGGTCTCGTGGTGGGTGGCAACGAAGGTTCCCTTGCCCTGGCGGCGCACCACCAGGTTTTCGGCTGCCAGTTCGTCGATGGCCTTGCGCACCGTGCCCTGGCTGACCTTGAAACGACTGCCCAGTTCGACTTCACTGGGAATGAGCTCACCGGGTTTCCACTCACCGGCTTCGAGGCGCTGCATGATGAGCGCCTTGATCTGCTGGTACAACGGACTGAAGGTGGGCGCCGGACTGGCAACACCCGCCCCCGCGGCGTGCGCGTCGACGTTGTTTGAATTGGGCAGGATCGAGCTCATAACCTCGAATTTCACCACAAAACTCCTTCCGGCGTCCAGCAAAAACTAGGCAATAATATGTCTTATATAAGACATAAGATATTGATTGACAGCAGTCTTTCGCAAGCCTACACTCGCGAGCAACCTGAAGAGCCGCAAGGCAGGCAGGAAGCGATGTACCGGCCAGTAGACGATAACGAGAATCGCTCTCATCAAGATCATTCCGATGCGGTGGTTTTCTGCAGGCAGAACACAAGTTTGACAGGTTTTTGATTTGTCGGCAGAGCCCGGTCCGAAACCAACTGACTCGCTGCGTTTTCGACGGTATCATGGCGGCCTAACAAGAATTCGAGGAAGTCGCGCATTTTCATGCGCAAACCAGAAGCCACCGCTACACGGCCCTGCCGCGCCTTGCGCGACGCGACCGCAAGCTGCGCTTCGCTGCAGTCTGAATGCTTTTTTTCATCACCTCTTTTGGAGATTCAACATGGCTAAAGCCCCCATGCGTGTTGCCGTCACCGGCGCCGCCGGTCAGATCGGTTACTCCCTGCTGTTCCGCATCGCCAACGGCGACCTGCTGGGCAAAGACCAGCCGGTCATCCTGCAACTGCTGGAAATCCCTGATGAGAAGGCTCAGAAGGCGCTCAAGGGCGTCATCATGGAAATCGACGACTGCGCCTTCCCCCTGCTGGCTGGCGTGACCGCCCACAGCGATCCGATGACCGCCTTCAAGGATGCCGACATCGCCCTGCTGGTGGGTGCCCGTCCCCGTGGCCCCGGCATGGAGCGCAAGGACCTGCTGGAAGCCAATGCCCAGATCTTCACCGTGCAAGGCAAGGCACTGGACGCAGTCGCATCCCGCAACGTCAAGGTGCTGGTGGTCGGCAACCCGGCCAACACCAACGCCTACATCGCCATGAAGTCGGCCCCGAACCTGCCGGCCAAGAACTTCACCGCCATGCTGCGCCTGGACCACAACCGCGCCCTGTCGCAAGTGGCTGCCAAGATCGGCAAGCCGGTCTCGGCCATCGAAAAGCTGTGCGTGTGGGGCAACCACTCGCCGACCATGTACGCCGACTACCGCTTCGCGACCGCCGATGGCGCTTCCGTCAAGGACACCATCAACGACCAGGAATGGAACAAGAACGTGTTCCTGCCCACCGTCGGCAAGCGCGGTGCCGCCATCATCGAAGCCCGTGGCCTGTCCTCGGCCGCTTCGGCCGCCAATGCCGCCATCGACCACGTGCGTGACTGGGTGCTGGGCACCAACGGCAAGTGGACCACCATGGGTATCCCGTCCGACGGTTCCTACGGCATCCCCGAAGGCACCATGTTCGGCTTCCCGGTGACCACCGAAAACGGCGAGTACAAGATCGTCCAGGGCCTGGAGATCGATGAGTTCTCGCAAGAGCGCATCAACATCACGCTCAAGGAACTGCTGGAAGAACGCGAAGGCGTCAAGCATCTGGTCGGCTAATTGACCACGGCGCGGCGGCCCTTGCCGGCTGCCGCGCCGATCGTTTTGCAGCATCGCCGTATTGCAGTACGTGACATCACCCGTTCCGACAACCTTACCCCGCTCTCAATCGCAGCAATGCATCCTTCCCAGGTCTTGTTCCCAGGTGCCCAGCAACCGGTCTCGCTTCCGGTGTGCGATCACTACGCCGGCTCTGAAAAGCTGATGCGCAAGTCGATGGCCCTGCAGCAGGAGCTCGGTCCCTTGTTCGACATCACCTTCGACTGTGAAGATGGCGCTGCCGCCGGCAATGAAGCCGCGCACGCCGAACTGGTCGCCTCGCTCATCACCGGCCCCGGCAATGTCCACCGCCGCATCGGCGCGCGCCTGCATGACGTGGGCCATGCGCATTTCGAGCAGGACGTGGCCATCATCTGCGGCGCCGCTGCGCGCGAGCTGGCTTACGTGATGTTGCCCAAGCCTGAAGGCATCGAGGACGTGCTGCGTGCCCTGGAGAGCATCAACCGTGCCGCCAATGCGGCCGGCCGTGCGCAGTTGCCGGTGCAGGTCTTGATCGAGACCCATGCTGCCCTGGCCGACGCCGGCAAGATCGCCGCCCTGCCCCAAGTGCAGTCGCTGTCGTTCGGGGTGATGGATTTCGTGTCGGCCCATTACGGCGCCATTCCCGGCAGCGCCATGCGCTCGCCCGGACAGTTCGACCATCCGCTGGTGCGCCGCGCCAAGCTGGAAATTTCTGCCGCCTGCCATGCGCACGGCAAGGTGCCGTCGCACAACGTGACCACCGACATCAAGAATCCCGCCGCCGTGGCTGACGATGCGCGCCGCGCGGCACAGGAGTTTGGCTATACCCGGATGTGGAGCATCCATCCGGACCAGATTCGCCCGATCGTGCAGGCCATGTCCCCGGCCACGGAAGAAGCCGACCTGGCGGCACAGATCTTGCTCAAGGCGCAGGCGGTGCAGTGGGGCCCGATCCAGCATCAGGGCAACCTGCACGACCGCGCCAGTTATCGCTATTACTGGAGTATCCTGCAACGCGCGCACGCCACCGGCACCGCGCTGCCGCCGGAGACTGCACCCTGGTTCGCCCGCGGCGACTCCCCCTCAACCACGCAGTAAACTTGTTTCGACCGACGTCCATGAAAAAGCACCTGACTCTCATCGCCCTGCTGGGCGCCCTCTTCGCCACCGCCGGCATCACTGCGGCGCACGCTGAAACCGATACCAAACCGGCGGCCAAGAAAAAGGTCGTCAAGAAGGCGCCGGCCAAGAAGGCCGCTGCTGCAGCTGCAGCAGCCCCCGCCGCCAAGATGCCGTTCTCTTCCGACGCCGAAGATGACGACAGCGAACCCGAACTGGGCGGCACCCTGTCGGCCGACTTCCAGTGCGAAATGGGGCACAAGCTGACCATCTGGAAGAACGAAGCCGACGACAAGCACATCGCCATCCGCTGGGACAAGCGCATCCACCGCCTGACCCGCGTGGAAACCACCACCGGCGCCAACCGCTTCGAAAACCGCAAGATGGGCCTGGTCTGGATCGGTATCCCGGCCAAGGGCCTGCTGCTGGACTCCAAGAAGGGCCAGCAACTGGCCAATGAATGCAAGAACGCCGAGCAGATCAAGGCCGCCGAAGCAGCACCGGCAGCCACCGTCGCCGCGGCACCCCAGAAGAACTGAGCCGGCAGGCAACCGCCAGCTCATCGCGTATCAAGCAACACAGAATCACAGAATCAGGCAGCACCCCGCAGTTCACCATTGCAGCGCAAACCGGATTCGACTAGCTAGCATCACTAAATTGCCAAATTAAGGAGAAGAGGCCATGTCTCGCAACACATTGAACACCCTGAAGGAATTCCCGATTTCCGGTTCCAAGAAGGGCAAGTTCTACTCCCTGCCCGCCCTGCAAAAGTCGCTGGGCGTGAATATCTCGCGTCTGCCGGTGTCGATCCGCATCGTGCTGGAATCGGTGCTGCGCAACTGCGATGGCCAGAAGGTCACCGAAGAACACGTCAAGCAACTGGCCAACTGGGGTGCCAAGGCCGCCCGCGTGGATGAGATCCCCTTCGTGGTGGCCCGCGTGGTGCTGCAGGACTTCACCGGCGTGCCGCTGCTGGCCGACCTGGCCGCCATGCGCAACGTCGCCAGCAAGCTGGGCAAGAACCCCAAGAACATCGAACCGCTGGTCCCGGTGGATCTGGTGGTGGACCACTCGGTGCAGATCGACCACTTCCGAGAGAAGAAGGCACTGGACCTGAACATGAAGCTGGAATTCTCGCGCAACAACGAGCGCTACCAGTTCATGAAGTGGGGCATGCAAGCCTTCGACACCTTCGGCGTGGTGCCCCCGGGCTTCGGCATCGTGCACCAGGTCAACCTGGAATACCTGGCACGCGGCGTGCACAACAAGACCGGTGTCTACTACCCTGACACCCTGGTCGGCACCGACTCCCACACCACCATGATCAACGGCATCGGCGTGGTCGGCTGGGGCGTGGGCGGTATCGAAGCCGAAGCCGGCATGCTGGGCCAGCCGGTCTACTTCCTGACCCCGGACGTGGTCGGCGTGAACCTGACCGGTGCGCTGCGCGAAGGCGTCACCGCCACCGACCTGGTGCTGACCATCACCGAACTGCTGCGCCAGACCAAGGTCGTGGGCAAGTTCGTCGAATTCTTCGGTGAAGGTACCGAATCGCTGTCGCTGACCGACCGCGCCACCATCGCCAACATGGCCCCGGAATACGGCGCCACCATGGGCTTCTTCCCGGTTGACGACGCCACCATCGACTACTTCAAGGGCACCGGCCGCACCAAGGCCGAGATCGACGCCTTCGAAGCCTACTTCAAGGCGCAAGGCCTGTACGGCGTGCCCAAGGCCGGCCAGATCGACTACACCCAGGAAGTCTCGCTGGACCTGGGCACCGTTGCCCCATCGCTGGCAGGTCCGAAGCGTCCGCAAGACCGCATCGAGATCGGCAACGTCAAGTCGACCTTCTCCGACCTCTTCACCAAGCCGACCGCTGAAAACGGCTTCAACAAGAAGGCCGAAGACCTGACCGCGTCCTACAAGAACGCCGACGGCGTGGATGTGCACAACGGTGACGTGCTGATCGCCGCCATCACCTCCTGCACCAACACCTCCAACCCGAGCGTGCTGCTGGCAGCCGGCCTGCTGGCCAAGAAGGCCGTGGAAGCCGGTCTGAAGGTGGCCCCGCACATCAAGACCTCGCTGGCGCCTGGCTCGCGCGTGGTGACCAAGTACCTGGAAGCGGCTGGTCTGCTGCCTTACCTGGAAAAGCTGGGCTTTGGCGTGACCGCCTACGGTTGCACCACTTGCATCGGCAACGCCGGCGACCTGACCCCGGCCATGAACGAAGCCATCGTCAAGAACGACGTGGTGGCGGCCGCCGTGCTGTCGGGCAACCGCAACTTCGAAGCCCGTATCCACCCGAACATCCGCGCCAACTTCCTGGCCTCGCCTCCGCTGGTCGTGGCTTACGCCATCGCCGGCAATGTCACCCGTGACCTGATGACCGAACCGGTCGGCAAGGGCAAGGGCGGCAAGAACGTCTACCTGGGCGACATCTGGCCGACCTCGCAAGAGATCGAAAAGCTGCTGAAGTTCGCCATGAACGCCAAGACCTTCAAGGAAAACTACGCCGATGTGAAGGGCGCTCCCGGCAAGCTGTGGGAAGCCATCAAGGGCGTCGCCAAGGGCGAAGTCTACAACTGGCCGAGCTCGACCTACATCGCCGAGCCGCCGTTCTTCGAGAACTTCAGCGAAGAGCCCAAGGCTGCTGCCACCGGCATCAGCGGTGCCCGCGCCCTGGGCGTGTTCGGCGACTCGATCACCACCGACCACATCTCCCCGGCCGGTTCCATCAAGGAATCCAGCCCGGCCGGCAAGTGGCTGCAAGCCAATGGCGTGCTGAAGGCGGACTTCAACTCCTACGGCTCGCGCCGCGGCAACCACGAGATCATGATGCGCGGCACCTTCGCCAACGTGCGTATCAAGAACCTCATGATTCCGGCCAAGGAAGACGGCTCGCGCGTTGAAGGCGGCATCACCATTCACCAGCCTTCCGGTGAAGAAATGTCGATCTACGACGCCGCCATGAAGTACGTGGCTGAAGGTACCCCGACCATGGTCTTCGGTGGCGAAGAGTACGGTACCGGCTCCTCCCGTGACTGGGCTGCCAAGGGCACCCAGCTGCTGGGCGTGAAGGCCGTGATCGCACGTTCCTTCGAGCGTATCCACCGTTCCAACCTGGTCGGCATGGGCGTGCTGCCGCTGCAGTTCCTGGGCAACGACAGCGTGCAGTCGCTGGGCATCACCGGTGAAGAAAGCTTCGACCTGAAGGGCCTGGAAGGCGAGATCAAGCCGCAACAGGAAGCCACCCTGGTGATCCATCGCAAGAACGGCGAGACTCAGGAAGTCAAGCTGCTGCTGCGCATCGACACCCCGATCGAAGTGGACTACTACAAGCATGGCGGCATCCTGCCGTTCGTGCTGCGTCATCTGCTCGCAGCCTAAGCAGCGTCCGTAGTCCCCTGCAGTACAGAAACGCCGGATTCGTCCGGCGTTTTTTATTGCCCCTTGGCGCTGTGCAATGGCCGCGGCGGCTGACAGGACTGACAAATCATCTACAATAGGCGGTTTCGTTTCCACAGATACAGATAGCCTACATGCGTCGTCCCGCCAAACGTTCCTCCTCCAAGCTTTCTGCCGACAGCCAGCATCTGGTGACTTTTGCGCAAGCCATCGCGCAGGCCTCCAGCCGGCTCGAAGAGCGCGCCTGGCTGAAACCCCTGGACGCCCTGCTCAACAAGCTGCTGCGGGCCGGCCAGCAGGGCCTCATCGATGCTGCCCTGGATCATCTCTTCAAGGCCGACCTGGATGCCTACGACATCCTGATCGAAGCCGTCGAGGCCGGCAGCGAAGCCACCTCGCTGGAACACGAAGGCCAGGACTATGACGTGCAGCTGCTGGTGCTGCCGGTGCTGGCCTGGACCCGCTTTGCCATCGCCTCCGGCCCCATCGGCGGCGAGCTGCTTACCGCCATCGGCGCGCACCTGCATGCCCACGTACTGGCCAAGGAGGCCCGCCTGGCACTGGCACCGAGCCTGTTCTCGATCGAGCAGCTGCCGCGCGTACACGCCGACGTCTTCGCCCTGACCCGCCAGATGGGCCAGACCGCCCTCAAGACCGGCCCGGTGCAGCTGCGCGGTGAACAGCCGCCCACTGCCGCCTTCCTGGCCGATACCCGCTACGTCATCGCCGCCGTGGTGGTGCCGGCCGGCGAAGCCCTGTTCCACTGGCAGGAAAGCGAACAGCAGAGCCACTTCTCGGCCCGGAAAGAGGCCGCCTTCGAAGCCTGGACCCAGCAGGCCACCCCGCTCTTCACGCGCCTGCTGCCGGGCTGCAGCGTCGAACTGCTGCTGCCGCAAGCCTATTTCTTCGGCTGCCGCGAGGCCGACAAGCGCATTCGCCCGGCCTCCATCCGCGCCGCCGATTACTTCCTGACGCAGACCCTGGACATTTCCTCCTCCGAACTGCACGCCAGCATCGGCGGCTTCTCCGAGGACATCAATGGCCAGATCGATGAATACCGCATCGGTTTTTCCATCGGCGGCGATCCGACCGTGGTCTATGGCACGGTCTGGCCGCTGTATGAACAGGAAAGTGGCGAAGATCTGCCCATGATGATCCCGACCGGTGCCGGTCTGCTGGAAGGCATCCCCACCAGCCCGCTGCAGCAGATCCTGACGGTGCTGCGCGAATGCGGCATCGTGCACATCAAGCATCATGCAGAACGCTTCACCATGGAGTTTTGCGACGACTGTGGCGCACCGCTCTTCCCTGACCGCGAAGGTGAACTGGTGCACGCGGAAATGCCGGAAGATACGCCTCCTCCGGTCGAGCATTTCCACTGAGAGATGAAGAAACGTCCTGCCGGGAGGCAGGACGCGCGATTCCGGGCATGGCCGGCGCGCCTAAAGCTTCACAGGCGCTGAAAAGCACCCATAAAAAAGGCATCCACCACACGGCGGATGCCTTTTTCTCTTCTGTATCGGGCTATGATGCCCGCTTTTCCTGCGGTACCGAATGACGATGGACGCCAGATCCGGACTGCGTCTCCTCCGGATCCCGTACTGCCGGCCTGCAGAGCCTCAAAGACTCAAAGACTCAGGCAGCCAGCTTTTCGATCAGGCCCATTTCGGCGCTGGACATCAGCTTGTCGATGTCCACCAGGATCAGCATGCGCTGTTCCAGGGTACCCAAGCCGATCAGGTAGTCGGAGTCGAAGGTGGTGCCCATCTCCGGTGCCGGCTTGATCTGTTCCTGGGTCAGGGTGATGACGTCGGACACGCTGTCGACCACCATGCCCACGACGCGGCCGCCGATGTTCAGGATGATGACGACGGTGAACTGGTCATAGGTCGGCTCGCCGAGCTGGAACTTGATGCGCATGTCCA
The DNA here is from genome assembly GCF_057961335.1 of Herbaspirillum sp. Her4. NCBI lineage: Bacteria > Pseudomonadati > Pseudomonadota > Betaproteobacteria > Burkholderiales > Oxalobacteraceae > Herbaspirillum > Herbaspirillum sp. Her4. The sequence continues at coordinate 4,638,443 of NZ_CM176330.1, forward strand.
CGATGGGGACGATGATGCCGCGCAGGTTCACGACGCCCTTGATGAAGTCGGGCGAATTGGCGATGCGGGTCACGGCTTCGTAGCCGCGGATTTCCTGAACCTTCAGAATATCGATGCCGTATTCTTCCTTGCCCAGGGTGAAGGCGAGAAATTCGTTTCCGTTGCTGTCGGTCTTTTCGCCGAAGCCGGAAAGATTCTTGGTTGCAGTGTCAGACATGTTGAGGCCCTTTAAAAATCAGGAAAATACAGATTCGTCATTCAATTGGCGGCTGGATCGCAGCAAGGCTGCCACATCGACAATCAGGGCAACGCCGCCGTCGCCCAGAATGGTAGCTCCGGAAATGCCGGCGACCTTTCGGTAGTTGGATTCCAGGTTCTTCACAACGATTTGCTGTTGTCCGATCAGGTCATCCACGAAAAGTGCCGCCTTTTTACCATCTGACTCCAAAATGACCACCAATCCTTGCGAAGGATCGGTAAATGAAGGCTCGATGTTGAAAATCTGATAAAGCGGGATCAGTGGCAGATATTCACCGCGCACACGCAGCACCTGGCCCTGACCGGAAATCTCTTTGATATCTTGCGGCAAAGGCTGCAAAGATTCAACCACATATCCTAGCGGCAATATGTAAACTTCTTCACCGATGCGAATCGACATGCCGTCCAGGATCGCCAGCGTCAGCGGCAGCGAGATCGAAATGGTGGTGCCGAAGCCCTTGCTGGAGCGGATATCCACCGCGCCACCCATGGCCAGGATGTTGCGCTTGACCACATCCATGCCCACGCCACGCCCGGAGACATCGGTCACCTGCTCGGCGGTGGAGAAGCCGGGCTCGAAAATCAGCTGCCACACTTCAGCATCGGTCAGGCTGTCGGTGACCGGCATGCCCTGCTGCTTGGCCTTGGCCAGGATCTTGTCGCGGTTCAGGCCGCCACCGTCGTCGGTGACTTCGATGATGATGTTGCCGCCCTGGTGCTCGGCCGACAAGGCCAGCACACCTGCCTCGCCCTTGCCCGCTGCGCGGCGCGCGTCAGGCAGTTCGATGCCGTGGTCGATGCTGTTGCGCACCAGGTGGGTAAGCGGATCGACGATACGCTCGATCAAGCCCTTGTCCAGCTCGGTGGCTGCGCCGTGGGTGACGAACTCGACCTGCTTGCCCAGCTTGTGCGCCAGATCGCGCACCATGCGCGGGAAGCGCGAGAAGACGTAATCCATCGGCATCATGCGGATCGACATCACCGATTCCTGCAGATCGCGGGTATTGCGGCTCAACTGGCTGACGCTGTTGAGCAGATGTTCGTGATGCATGGGATCGAGCTTGCCAACGCGCTGCTCGATCATGGCCTGGGTAATCACCAGTTCGCCGACCAGGTTGATGAGCTGATCGACCTTTTCGATGCTGACCCGGATCGACGACGATTCCTGTCCGCCGCCACCCTTGGCCGCTTTCTTTTCACCGCCGTGGTCACCCTGCAGATGGCCGTCGTCGTGATGGCCGTTGCCGTTACCGTTGCCATTGCCGTGACCGCCAGTGCCGGCGGTGCCATTCGCATGGGCGTCACCCTCGCTTTTCTTGGCGCTGATGTCCAGCGGCACGAAGGGAGCGAAGAAGCCGTAACCCTGCTCGCGTTCCTTGTCTTCGATGGCGGTGTGGTTGTCGAAGAAACCATAACCCTGGGCGCGTTCACGCTCTTCCTGGGTCACGAAATTGTCGAAGAAACCATAACCGCGCTCTTCGTCACTGCCCTGGGCAGGATCGACGGCCTGCGACACCTTCAGATCGGCCACGTTGACGATGAAGGCGCAGATGGCGACCACGTCATCGATCGGTTCGGCCGTATCAAGGATGAAGATCCACTTCCCCTCGGGTGACTTGGACTTCTCCAGCTTGCCCAACATGGCCAGCTCGTCGGCCAGGGCCTCGGCATCCTTGTCGCTGATTTCCGGCATGTCCAGCCGGTAGCGGCTAACGCCGCCGGGTCCGACCACGGCACCGGCGGGCGCCGCCGCGTCCGTCTTCGGCGCAGCCGAGGCACGCCGGCCCTGGGACAATTCCTCCAGCAGCATGCGGACATTGCCGACCGCGTCCTGATCCACCTCGGCACCATGCTTGTGCCCGTCCAGCATGGACTTGAGCACATCCTTGGCGGCCAGGAAGGCATCCACGTGTTCCGAGGTCAGCTTCATCTGGCCCTGGCGGATGCGATCCAGCAGCGACTCCAGAACGTGTGTGACTTCGGCAATATCGGTCAGGCCGAAGGTGGACGAACCACCCTTGATCGAATGTGCGGCACGAAACACCGCGTTGAGGTCCTCCGGATCGGGAGACGCCACATTGACGGCCAACAACAGCTTTTCCATTTCCGCGAGGCCTTCCTCGGCCTCGTCGAAAAAGACCTGGAAAAACTGGCTCATATCAATGCTCATGCCTGGGCTCCATGCTGGATGCAGTACGTATCTTCTTGTCCCGGCAAACGATCAGCCGATCACCTTGCGCACCACCTCGGTCAGGCGCTGCGGATCGAAGGGCTTGACCAGCCAGCCATTGGCACCGGCGGCCTTGCCCTTGGCCTTCATCTCGTCGCTGAACTCGGTGGTCAGCATCAGGATGGGCACACGTGCGTAACTGGTCAGCTCGCGCAGGGAGCGGATCAGCGTCAGGCCGTCCATGCGCGGCATGTTCTGGTCGGTCAGGACCAGGTCGAAGGTATGCGTCTTGGCCTTTTCCAGCGCGTCCACCCCGTCGACCGCCTCGGTCACGTTGTAACCCGCAGCTTTCAGACTGAATACCACCATCTGACGCAGTGACCCGGAATCATCTACTGCGAGAATCGTTTTGGACATCGTTACTCCCTGTTTCTTCAATAAGGCTCATGCGCGTATGCATTATGCCGCACCCTTGGCCACCGACCTAACGCCCAGCCAAGGCCGGAATGACCTAGTTCAATCTTGTACCACTCAGCCAGCCACCGATCAGAACAGCTCGATGTCGCCACTTTCCATGCGGGTCTGGCGCACTGCTTTCCAGAGCCCGGTATCGAGCATGTTGAGGCGCTCTTCAATCGCCTGCACCGTGCTGGCCAGCAATTCCTTGACCTCTTCGTCGGTCTGGCCCTGCTCGGGGACGATCTCGAAGCTGTTCGCACTCAGGACCCCCAGCGCTTCACGCAGGCCGATCACGCGGCGCACGATGCGTTCCAGCAGCTGGCTGGTCATGTCCTGGAACTGCAAGCCGGTCACGGCCGCGTTGACGTAGTGGCTGACTTCGCCCTGGGTGGCCTTGAGCTGATCGATGCTCGCGCTGTCGAACTGACCGCTGCCGTTCATCAGGCCTTCCAGGATGGATTGCTGTATCTGTACCGCGCGATGCAGCTCCATGAAACTGTTGCCCAGCTTGCCGATGGCTTCGCCCAGCAGGATGTTGGTCTGGACCAGGTCCGACTCCACTTCCGTCAATTGGCGGCTGCCGCCGCTGGCAGTATCGAGCAACAAGCGCTTGAGCTCCTGCAGCATGGTCTTGGTCGGCATATCCGGCTCTCTTCCCCTGTTCAATTGGAACACTTCTGCTTCATTGGCAAACCGCGCGCACCCGCGCCGGCGTGGCATCTGTTATCAGTTCTTGGCCGGCGCACTCAGCCCTTGCTGCACATCTTCATCGCTGGCATCGGTGGGGACGTTCAACGAGCCGCTATCCTTTTCCACCAGTTCTTCCGCCTTCTTGTTCATGACGATGATGCTGATGCGGCGGTTGATCGGGTTGAACGGATCTTCCTTGTCCAGCAGCACCGCCGAGGACAAGCCCACCACCCGCAGCACCTTCGATTCGTCCATGCCGCCGGTAATGAGTTCGCGGCGCGAAGCATTGGCGCGGTCAGCCGACAGTTCCCAGTTGCTGTAGCCCTTCTCGCCGCGCGAATAAGGCGTGGCATCGGTGTGGCCGGACAGGCTGATCTTGTTGGGCACGTCGTTCAATGTGCGGCCGATCTCATGCAGGATCTCCTTGGTATAGGGCTGCAGTTGCGCACTGGCCAGGGCAAACATGGGACGGTTCTTCTCGTCCACGATCTGGATGCGCAGGCCTTCCGAGGTGATGTCGATCAACAGCTGGTTCTTGAACTGCTTCAAGGTAGGATTGGAATCGATGGCCTTTTCCAGGCGCGACTTCAGTTCTTCCAGCCGGGTGCGCTCGGCGCGTTCCAGCTCCTGCTGTGCCTGTTTCAGGTTCTGCTTGCGCGAGACCACATCGTTCTCGCCCTTGCGCAGCTGGCCGTCCTGGCGGGTCAGATCCTTGCCGCCGCCGGGCAGCACCGTGTTGGCATCACCACTGCCGGAACCGCCGGCCATGGCCACCTTCAGCGGCGTCTTGAAGTATTCGGCGATCCCGTTCAGGTCGCCCTTGGCGGTCGATCCCAGCAGCCACATCAGCAGGAAGAAGGCCATCATCGCGGTCACGAAGTCGGCGTACGCAATCTTCCAGGCGCCACCATGGTGACCCCCGCCGCCTTTCTTGATCCGCTTGACGATAATGGGACGTAGACCTTCGTCGGCCATGCCTGTGCTCCTGCTTCAATACTGATGTCTGTGTGAATCGCCCTGCCTGCCGGCCTCCCCTGGCCGGCCTGCCGACCGCTTACTTGCCCTTGGCCTGCTTGACGTGCTCTTCCAGTTCGAGGAAGGTCGGACGTTCGGTCGAGAACAGGACCTTGCGGCCGAATTCGATCGACAGTGCCGGCGCATAGCCATTCAGGCTCGCCAGCAACGTCACCTTCACGCACTGGTAGATCTTGGTCGATTCGTGCAGCTTCTGTTCCAGCAAGCTGGAGAGCGGGCCCACGAAACCGTAGGCCAGCAGAATACCGAGGAAGGTACCGACCAGCGCGTGCGCGATCAGCATGCCCAGCTCGGAGGGAGGGATACCCACCGACTCCATGGTGTGCACCACGCCCATCACCGCCGCCACGATACCGAAGGCCGGCATGCCGTCGCCCAGCTTGGCGATGCAGTGCACCGGAATCTCGCCCTCGTGATGGTGGGTCTCGATTTCGTTGTCCATCAGGTTTTCGATCTGGAACGCATCCATGTTGCCCGACACCATCAGGCGCAGGTAATCGGTCATGAACTCGATCAGGTGATGGTCCGCCAGCACGCCAGGGTACTTGCTGAAGATGGGGCTGCTTTCCGGCTCTTCGATGTCGCCTTCGATCGACATCAAACCCTCTTTACGGGATTTGGTGAGGATCTCGAAGAGTAGCGCCATCAGTTCCATGTACAGCGCCTTGGTGTAGGTGCTGCCCTTGAAGACCGTCGGCAAAGCCTTCATGGTGGCCTTGATGGCCTTGTTGTTGTTACCGACCAGGAAAGCGCCCAGCGCGGCGCCGCCGATCATGAGCAGTTCGAGTGGCTGGAACAGTGCCCCCAGGTGGCCGCCCGACAGGGCAAAGCCGCCGAAGACGGACCCCATGACCACGATATATCCAATGATGACTAGCAAGTGCCTACTCCCGTCCCTGTGGCGTTGAGTGTATTTTCACGTTCGTCAGATTACAGGTATTCCAGTCAAGCAAATGGGGGAATACATATCCGAAAAACGCCCTTCCTTTTCGATTTACGGCTGAATTGGCGCAAACTTGATACGTCGCGTCTCGCAGCCCCTGTAAAGGGTCTCTTTACCTGTGTCGCCTCACATGCGCCATCCGTGCAGCACCCTGCCCCCGTGCTCCGGTTCGACCACCACATCCGGAGTGGTACCGGGGATATGAAATTCGTAGCTCAGAAGCAGTGTCCCCGGCTTCATCTCAGCGCGCGCCTTGTGCCACAGCGCCTCCATCGCCGCCGGTGACAGATAGGCAAACACCACGTCATAGTCACCAAAATCCAGCAGCAGGTAGTCGCCGCGCACGAAGCGGCAGCGATTGCCCGCCAGTGCCGCCCGCAGCCGGCTCACCAGCCACGGCAAGGGCGCAATCTCGATGCCGGTGAATTCACTCTCGGGCCGGCGGCGCGACAGGTCCAGGACGGCACCGCCCAGGCCACTGCCGATATCCATGAAACGGATCGGCCGCCCCTCGGGCAAGAGACCCGCCACGGCATCCCAGGCACTCTGCCCGGAAGGGTAGAACGGCACCTGACTGCGAAAGGTCGACCAGAACAGCACCAGCATGAACAGGAACACCGCCAGGAACACCCACGACGGCAGGTGCAACTGACCCACGCCCAACGCCGCCAGCGGGAACACCAGCAGGATCAGCCACCACCACGCGGCCATGCGGCGCAGTCGTGCCAGAAGCGCAGCGATCACGCCATGCAGCAGGGAAGTCTGGAGGGGGGAAAGAGGAGCGAGACCGGCGCGCTGGAACAGCACGTCCAGCACGTTGGCACCAATCAGGCCCAGCACGAACAGCAGCAAGGCCTGGATGGCCGGCGCCTGCCACAGGGGCCTGCGCCCGGCACCGGGGTGATTCTCAGGTTCGGACATCGAGGCAATCGGCCTTATTCTTTTTTGGTTGAACACCCTGGCCCATTACCACCCTGCTGCTCGCCAGCAGCAAGGCATCGGTACATCCCTGTTCCGGCTCAGGCCACGGCGGCCAGCACCGGCTCGGTGCCCAGGGGCGCGGAAGCAGCAACAGGCATGGCGCCTTCGACCAGCCCCATGATGACCGCATCCTTGGCCTTCTTGGTCTTGCCGGCGCGCGAGGGCATGTGGCACAGGCCGCACAGGTAGTCCTGATGCAGGTCCAGGCGATGCACCACGAAGTGGCCGTGGCACTTGCAGCAGGGCGTGGTCATGAGCATCTTGCTTTCGAAGAAGCGCACCAGCGTCCAGGCACGGGTCAGCGACAGCACCGGCTCGCCGGCATCGTTGTAGCCGACCTGCTCCAGGTAGAGCTTGTAGGCCTTCATGACGGCCTCGATGCCACTGATGCGGGCATGCTCGATCAGGTAGCGGTGAATGTTGATGAACAGCGAAGAATGGATATTGGGCTGCCAGGTGATGAACCAGTCCGTCGAGAACGGCAGCATGCCCTTGGGCGGCGAGACACCCTTCAATTCCTTGTACAGCTTCAGCAGTCGCTCGCGCGACAGCGAGGTTTCCGATTCCAGCAACTGGAGGCGTGCCCCCAGATTGATCAGTTCAATGGCCAACTGAATTTCCTGCGCCTCTGTCACAACGCTCTTTTTAGCCATGGTGCAACCCCCCGGTGATTTCGTAATAAAACTGCCTGACCCCAATTCGCCGGCCCCGGGCGGGCGAACTTTCAGGCATGAATGCAAGACCGAAACTGAATAACTCTGTAGAACGTCTTCCCCTCCGGCGCGTTGACTGTCTCTGGCCGCGCCGGCCATGCTTTTTGTCTTGTTGTTTTACGAAATTTGCTCGCCGGGCTGGCAGGCCATCAGGATGGCTGCGTGTGACTGCGCCAGGCTCTTGTCCTTGTTGTAGTTGGTCAGCATGCCGAGGATGGCGCCGTCGTCGAAACGGAAACGGGTCAACATCATGTTGGTCGCCGCCAGCTTCATGATCTGCACGTTGGACAAGCCTTCGATCAGATCGGCGATCTCGGCGCTGATACCCAGACGGAAGATTGCGGTCGGTTTGTCCGAACGGATCATTTGCTGCGCCAGCATGAGATAGCTCAGGTTGGCATCGCGGATCTCCGCCATCATGTCGTTGGTATTCATTTGCACCCCACCTCGGTAAGTACTTCCTACGGCTCACGCGGCTGAACGCTGCATCGAGCTGCTTACAATCGCTTACATTTACTTGACTGCAAGCCAATTCTGAGGGGGGCAGGACAGGCGGGAAATTAGACTTGGTCGGTATTTTTAGACGGAGAGAAGCCCGAGCATCTTGTAGGTTTCCGTCTTACACGACTGCGGGATATTGGTGAAGATTTCCATTCTGGCAGCCAAAGAGCGAGGAGGCTCGTGACTTTGCGCGCCAATCAGGAATTTCCTGATCAAAAGGTTTCCTGGTTGAAATGACAAAAGAAAATTGTCTTCCAGGCAACAAAATAAGTTGTAAATATTCGATGCCAAACGCCGTCTTGTTGCTTGGGGACGACTAGCTCATCCAGTTTTTTGGGCAGTTCACTGTAGATGGCTTCAGCAAGAACACCCAGAAAACTTGCATATATTTACCCGCTTTGATGATTTTTGCGCAACGTCAAAGACCGTCGAGAAGCCACCGTATCGAGAATTGCTACCATTTTATGACGCTGCCAAGTGCGGCAAAACGATAAACAGATGCAGCATTTACCTTTATTCAATTTCTTTTGTGCAAACTGAACCTTGTCGGCCATCAGACGCGCCCTGCCCCGCTGCCGACACCGGCAGCCGAGCAGGGCTGGCCACTCAGAGCTTGCTCAAGGCCTGCTCGATATCGGCAATGAGATCGGCGGGGGCTTCCAGCCCGATGTTGAAGCGCACCAGCACGCCTTCTCGCTGCCACTGGTGGCGCATGCCGCGCATACGGTAGGGCACGCAGAGGCTGTGGGCACCGCCCCAGCTGTAGCCGATCTTGAAGAGCTGCAGGCTGTCGACGAAGCGGTCAGTCTGCTCTTCGCTGTAACGGGAATCGAAGATCACCGAGAACAGACCGCCCGCCCCTGTGAAGTCGCGCTTCCAGTGGGCGTGTCCTGGGCAATCTTCAAAGGCCGGGTGCAGCACCGCCACGATTTCCGGGCGTTGCTTGAGCCAGGCCGCGACCTTGCGCGCGGCCGCATCGTGGGCCTCGAAACGCAGGCGCATCGAGGACAGGCTGCGCAGGACCAGGTAGACGTCGTCCATGCCCACGCCGAAGCCCAGGCGCATGTGGGCCAGTTCCAGTTTCTCGTTGAGGGCCTGGTCGCGCACGATGACCGCGCCCATGAGGACATCCGAGCCGCCGGACTGGTACTTGGTGACCGCTTGCATGACGATGTCCACGCCGTGCTCGAAGGCCTTGAAGGCGATGCCGGCCGCCCAGGTATTGTCGATGGCCACCAGCACGCCCTTTTCATGCGCGGCACGGCACAGGGCCGGGATGTCAGGCACTTCCATCGAGACCGAACCGGGTGCTTCGGTCCACACCAGGCGTGTATTGGGCTGGATCAACTCGGCCAGGCCGGCGCCGACCATGGGGTCGTAGAAGCGTGCGGTGATCCCGAAATCACGCTCTAGCCACTGCCCCAGGTCCTTGCTGGGGCCGTAGACGTTATCCGGCAGCAGCACGTCATCTCCCGTTTTCAGGAAGGCGAAGTTGACCATCGCGATGGCCGCCAGGCCGCTGGGGGTGACACGGCAATAGGTGCCGCCCTCGATCTCGGCCAGCCGCGCTTCCAGCACGAAGCTGGTCGGGGTGCCGTGCAGGCCGTAGGTATAGCCCAGCTTTTCGCGCCAGTCGCGCGAACGCATGGCGGCCACGTTGGGGAACAGCACGGTGGAAGCGTGATGGATGCCGACCGGGAAGGCTTCAAAGCCGTCCGGAGCGCGGTAGCTGCTGTGGACCAGGGCGGTCTGGGGATCAAGCGGAAGAGAAGATGCGGGGGACGTAGCGTTGGAATCGGACACGGGTCTGCCTCTGGAAACGATCGCGCCCCAGGAACGGGGCGCAAAGGTCTCACTATACGCGCAGCTTGTTCACATCGAAAGCAACAGAAGCGGCCGGAAAAGCCCGAGAAATGGCGGGCATGGCAGAACAGCGTGAACACAGCTTCATATCGCCCGTACAGCGCCGCAGTCTGGCCTTCGCTGCCGGGCAAGCGTCAGGGCAACTGCAAGGCGAAGGGCTTGCTGATGCTGCCATCGGCGCTGGACCAGGTCCCGGTAATGGACTGGCCCTGGCGGTGCCCTTCCCATTGACCGGACACATCCTTGCCGTTGACCGATTCCTCCATCAGCAGGTCATCGCCATCGACCTCTCCGGCCACCAGAATCTCGGGCGAACCGCCAAAGAAGAAATAGCGCCCTTCCAGGCCATCTTCGTTCTTCTTGGGCTGCAGCGAGAGCTGGATGTCGCGCCCGTCGATCTGGCCGCGCAGCACAAGGGCGTGCGTCATCAGGGTCTGCTGCAGCGAACCTTCAGGCGCATTGGCAGCGGGGCCGGATGCTGCGGCCCGCGCCGGCATGAGTCCGCTGGCACTGCACAGCACCAGCGCCATCAGGAGCGCTCGCATCACTCAGCTGCGCCCCACAGGTCGTGGGCGTCGGCGGCGGTGATGCGCACGTCGACGAACTGGCCCACTTCCAGCTTGCGGTGCGGTTCGAAAGGCGGTTTCACATAGACCACGCCGTCGATCTCGGGCGCATCCGAATAGGTACGGCCGGTACCGCCATTGCGGTCCACTTCATCGATGAGCACGCGCAGGGTCTTGCCGACCTTGGCTTGCAGGCGCTTCTTGGAAATCTCTTCCTGCAGCTGCATGACACGGCCACGGCGTTCTTCGCGCACTTCTTCCGGCACCGGGTTGGCGATGTCGTTGGCGGTCGCGCCTTCCACCGGGGAATAGGCAAAACAGCCCAGACGATCGATCTCGGCTTCCTTCAAGAAGTCCAGCAGGTACTCGAATTCGGCCTCGGTCTCGCCGGGGAAGCCGGCGATGAAGGTGGAGCGGATCGTGATGTCCGGGCACAGGGCACGCCAGGCCTGGATGCGCTCGATGTTCTTCTCGCCATTGGCGGGGCGCTTCATGCGCTTGAGCACGTCCGGGTGGGCATGCTGCAGCGGCACGTCCAGGTAGGGCAGGATCTTGCCTTCGGCCATCAGCGGGATGATCTGGTCCACGTGCGGGTACGGATATACATAGTGCAGGCGCACCCAGGCGCCGTACTGCTGGGCCAATTCGCCCAGGGCACCGACCAGTTGGGTCATGTGGGTCTTGATCGGCTTGCCGTTCCAGAAACCGGTACGGAACTTCACATCCACGCCATAGGCGCTGGTGTCCTGGGAGATCACCAGCAATTCCTTCACACCGGCCTTGAAGAGGTTCTCGGCTTCCAGCATGACATCGGCGATGGGACGCGAGACCAGGTCGCCGCGCATGGAGGGGATGATGCAGAAGCTGCAGCGATGGTTGCAGCCTTCCGAAATCTTCAGATAGGCAAAATGCTTGGGGGTCAGCTTGACGCCCTGCGGCGGCACCAGGTCGATGAAGGGCGCATGCGGCTTGGGCAGGTGCTTGTGCACGGCCTGCATGACTTCGCCCACGGCGTGGGGGCCGGTGACTTCGAGGACCTTGGGGTGGATCTTCTGGATGATGTCGTCGCCGTCGGCATCCTTCTTGGCACCCAGGCAGCCGGTGACGATGACCTTGCCGTTTTCGTTCAGGGCTTCGCCGATGGCGCCCAGCGACTCCTGCACGGCGGCGTCGATGAAGCCGCAGGTATTGACGATCACCAGGTCGGCACCGTCATAGGACTTGGCGGTATCGTAGCCTTCGGCACGCAGCTGGGTCAGGATCTGTTCGGAATCGACCAGTGCCTTGGGGCAGCCGAGGGAGACGAAGCCGACCTTGGGCAGGGCCGGGGTGGCGGGAGAAGACGGGTTGGACATGGCAGAAGGCTCAGTGAGACGGGCCGCAAACGGCCGAAAATACGGGAAACAGCGAAAAATGCTTTAAAAATCAGGGCGCTATTGTACATCGTCCGCCCGATTGCGCCCGATTTTGGCTGGTCCGGACGGGCGGCGACGCCACAAAAGCAAAACGGCCCGCGCGGGGCCGTTTGCTGAAGGGGCCGGGAGGCCGCCTACTTCTTCTGATCCGGCGGCGTGCCGGGCGCGCCAAAGGGGAAGGTGCCGAACATGTTCTTGGTCTGGCTCTGCATCTGCTCCTGCATCTGGATGAACAGGTTCTTGCTCTGTTCGATGTAGTTGCTCATCATGCCCTGCATCATCGGACCTTGCACGTTCATGAACTGGGTCCACATCTCGGGGCTGAAGGGCTTGCCTTCGTAGAAGCCCTTGGAATTTTCGGCCAGCTTGTTCTGGATGTCGATGAAGGTCTGGATGTTCTTTTCCAGGTAGTTGCCCATCATGCCCTGCATGGCATGGCCGTAGTAGCGGATGATCTGCGACAGCGCGCCACTGGAGAACATCGGCACACCGTGCGACTCTTCTTCCAGAATGATCTGCAGCAGGATGCTGCGGGTCAGGTCATCGCCGCTCTTGGCGTCGACCACGGTGAATTCCTCATTGTCCAGCACCAGTTGCTTGACGTCGGTCAGCGTGATGTAGGAACTGGTCTGGGTATCGTAAAGACGGCGGTTGGGGTATTTCTTGATCAAGCGATCTGCCGAATTTTTTGCAGTAGTCATCTGAAGTCCAGTCTCTCTCTCATTGCAGCCGTCTTGCCGGCCTTGGTTTGCAGCGGTGCGGGAGGCTTCGATGCAGTCCTCACCCGCGGGCGTCCGGGACATTGCGCTGTCCTCTCCTTGCTTCTTCACTCTTCTGCCGTCTGCCGCCTGCGTTTTGCAGGGCAGCAACGCAAGCCATTATAGGGGTGAAGAGCGGCAAAAGGGGAGCTCTGACGTGCCAGACTGACAAAATCCCAGCCTGCGGCACACGTAAAAACGGCCACGCTTGCGGCACTGCCGCGTGCGTGGCCGTCGAGGACGGCATCAGCCCATGTACAGGCCGCCGTTGAGCGAGAAGTCCGAACCGGTGGCGTAACCGCCTTCAGCCGAAGCGATCCAGGCGACGATGGAGGCGATTTCCTCCGGCTCGCCCAGGCGCTTGACGGGGATGCCGGAGACGATCTTCTCCAGCACTTCCGGGCGGATCGCGCGCACCATGTCGGTACCGATGTAGCCCGGCGAGACGGTGTTGACGGTCACGCCCTTGGTCGCCACTTCCTGCGCCAGCGCCATGGTGAAGCCGTGGATGCCGGCCTTGGCGGTGGAGTAGTTGGTCTGGCCGAACTGCCCCTTCTGGCCGTTGACCGAGGAGATGTTGATGATGCGGCCGAAACCACGCTCGCACATGCCCTCGATGACCTGCTTGGTCACGTTGAACAGCGAGTTCAGGTTGGTGTCGATGACGGCGTCCCAGTCACCCTTGCTCATCTTGCGGAACTGGCCGTCGCGGGTGATGCCGGCGTTGTTGACCAGCACGTCCACTTCGCCGATCTCGGCGCGCACCTTCTCGAAGGCGGCCTTGGTGGACTCCCAGTCCGAGACGTTGCCTTCGGATGCGTGGATGTCATAGCCGTGGGCGCGCATGGTCGCCAGCCAGGTGTCCTTGCGGGTGGAATTGGGGCCGCAGCCGGCCACCACGGTGTAGCCGTCCTTGCACAGACGGGTGCAGATGGCGGTTCCGATGCCGCCCATGCCGCCGGTCACATATGCGATACGCTTGCTCATTATGTTGCCTCCTATAGGGATGGTGATTTATTGGGGTAAGCCCTGCCCCCCCTCTTTCGCGTCTGCTGTGCGCCGCATTGGTGGAAGTCCTTCCTGCGAAGAAGGCTCCTTTGTCTTGTCAGGCCCGGCAACGCCGCGGATGCGCTGCTGGCCGTCTCTCTCTGTCGGCGGGCCCGTCAGGGTCCCCGCCCTCTTTTCATCAATGCCGCCGGCTTCTGTGGTCTTTCCTGGCCGGCTGGCAGATTCACGTCAGCCCACCAGCTGGTCAGCCTTGGCCTTCACATAGCGGCCCGGCGCCGGTTCGATGGCCTTGTAGCGCGTCGACCCCGGCGCCTTGGGTGCGGCCACCTTGCGCCCGCCCTGCTTGGCCAGGAACGTCGCCCACTCGCCCCACCAGCTGCCGGGATGCTCGGTCGCGCCAGCAATCCAGGCATCGGCATCGCTGCCGGCCTTGGACTTGTCGTTGACCCAGTAATTGCGCTTGTTCTTGGACGCCGGATTGATGACGCCGGCAATGTGGCCCGAGGCGCCCAACACGAAGCGGTTGTTGCTGCGCTTGCCGGCATTGATCAGGTCCAGCGAGGCGTAGGCCGATTTCCAGGGCACGATGTGGTCATCGCGCGAGGCGTAGATGAAGGCCGGCGCGCTGATCTTGCGCAGGTCGATCTTCTCGCCGCCGACCGTCAGGCGGCCCGGCTCCTTGAGCGCATTTTCCAGGTACATGTGCCGCAGGTAGTAGCAGAACATCGGACCCGGCAGGTTGGTGCTGTCGGCATTCCAGTACAGCAGGTCGAAGGCGCTGGGCTTCTCGCCCTTCAGGTAATTCGATTCGACGTAGTTCCACAGCAGGTCGTTGGGACGCAGGCTGGAGAAGGCGCTGGCGAAATCGCGCCCGGCCATCAGGCCGCGCTTGCCAATCATCTGCTCACGCAGGGCCAGCTGCATGTCGTCGATGTAGACATCGATGGCACCGGTATCGGAAAAATCGAGGAAGGTCGTCAGCAAGGTGAGGCTGGCGACCGGGTCTTCACCACGCGCAGCCAGCAGCGCCAGCGCGCAGGACAGGATGGTGCCGCCCACGCAAAAGCCGAGGGCATTGATCTGCGGTTGCTTGCTGATCTCCTGGACGATGTGGATGGCGCGCACCACGGCGTCGTCCACGTAGTTTTCCCAGGTGGCGGTCTCGACGGCGGCATCGGCATTGCGCCAGGAAATCAGGAACACCGTGTGACCCTGCTCTACCGTATAGCGCACCAGCGAATTCTGCGGCTGCAGGTCGAGGATGTAGAACTTGTTGATGCAGGGCGGGACGATCAGCAGCGGTACCGCGTGCACGGTCTTGGTCAACGGCGCGTACTGGATCAGCTGGAACAGTTCGTTCTCGAAGATCACCGAACCGGCGCTGGCCCCGACGTCGCGACCCACTTCGAACGCGGTCTCATCGGTCTGCGAGATATGGCCCTTCTGCAGGTCGGCCAGCAACTGGGCGATGCCTTGCGTCAGGCTCTCGCCGCGCGTTTCCAGGATCTTTTGCTGGGCCACCGGGTTGGTGGCGAGGAAGTTCGCAGGCGACATCGCATCGATCATCTGCTGCACCGCAAAACGCAGTTTGTGGCGCACCTTCTCGGTGCCCTTGACCGCATCGGCGAGCGCCAGCAGGAAGCGCGAATTCAATTGGTAGGCTGCCGCCTGGAACGCGAAGTAAGGATGTTCCTGCCAGGCCGGCGCGGAAAGACGGCGATCAGTGATGGCGGGCGTCTTCGCAGCCAGCACGGATTGCCACAGCTCGCCGAATTCGCGGGTGTAGTCCTGCTGCAGGCGGACCAGATCGGCAGGATCGAGCGTCGCGCCGTGCTCGCCGAGCTGCTTGAGCAGAACCGTTGGATCGATCTGTCCCGCACCGGGCGGCATGGCGCCGCCGGGGAAGCCCGGCATCTGCGGCATCCCCGCCATCGCGGGCATGGGCGGCAAATGCGACTTGAACTGCTCGAACTGGGATTGGAATTGGGACTGCAGCGAGGTCCAGAACTTCGGATCGGACATCTGTGCCAGCAACGCGGATACATCGGGAGAAGGTTGCTGCGGATTCTGCTTGTTCATGCTCGGATCTGCAATTTTCGCGTATCGTTACGGTTTGTCTCGACGCGCATTTCACCATGGTCATCGTCGCTATCGCATGGCTCTACGTCGTCTTCATGATGTCGATCACCGAACAGTCGGCGGTCGCTGGCGTCGCCACTTTCCTGCTGTACGGGATAATTCCCCTGACCATCGTTTTATACCTGATGGGTACGCCGCAACGCAAGCGGAATCGTCAAAAGATGAAGAAATTGACAGCTGAGCGCAAGGAAGAAATCAAAGATGACAGTTCCGTTAAACGCGAGTCTATCATCAAGGACGAGGCGCCGCGCGATCCCGCTGCATGAGCCGGCGCACATCCAGGGTCTCTTCCAAAAACTTAGAAAACGGGATCATCGCGCACCATCATCGTGAGTCCGCAGCCCGCGCAGCGTGCCGGTTTGCGCACTGCATCATGCCGGGGGAGCGTTCAGCAAAACTCAGCAAAACGTCCACCATCCCCTCAGTGCCGCGCCACTCGTCGCAGGGCAATCTGGCGATAGCGGGGTTTCAGTACGGCAAGCATGTCGCGCAAGACGGTCGATCCGCGCCAGGGGGGCGAGACATAGGCCATCCGTAACTTCAGCCCGCCACTGTCACGTAACTCACAATCAAGCATGGCGATCATGCTGCCATCGAGCCAGGCATAGACATGGACCTCGTTGGCCTGGCGTTGCTTGGGGCCTTCGATCTGCCAGCCGCAGGGATGGAGGGGGCCGAGGCTCATCGCGCTGCTCCCGTCAGATCGACCAGATGCCAGGCCAGGTGCACTCCCAGCAGCAGCAAGCCGATGAAGAAGCAGCGACGGAAGGTAGCGGGACGCACCCAGGTCCGCACGCGGGTACCGATGGCCATGCCCAACAAGGCTGGCACCAGCACGATCAGCGAGGCCCAGCCTACGCCTGCACTGAAGGCTCCGCCCTGCCCGAGGTTGACGGCCAGGGCCAGCGTGGAGACCGTAAAGGACAAGCCCAGCGCCTGAATCAACTGGTCACGCGGCAAACCCAGCGCCTGCAAATAGGGCACGACCGGAATCACGAACACGCCGGTGGCCGCCGTGACCAAGCCGGTGGCCAGACCGATCACGGGCGACCACCAGCGTTCCCGCTGCGGCAGCACCGTGGGCGTCCACGCCGCCAGACCGGCCAGCGCGTAAAGCATCAGTGCTACGCCCAGCACCACGATGGCATGCCGCCCACCATCGCCGCGCATGAAGCCGGCACCGGCCAGCGTGCCGGTCACTACGCCGGCGAGCAGCGTCCACAGGCGTTTTGCCAGCATCAGGAACGCGCCCCCGGTGGCCAGCTGCCAGCCATTGGTGACCATCGACGGCAGGATCAGCAAGGCCGCCGCTTGTACCGGCGGCATCACCAGGCTCAGCAATCCGACCGCCACCGTCGGCAAGCCCAGACCGATCACGCCCTTGACGAAACCGGCCAGCAGGAATACCGCCAGGCTCATGGCAAGCATGGTGGCATTCATGTCGACGAGGGAAAGCAGGCTGGGCATGACAGGAAAATGGCCGGGAATGGCAGGCAGCGGAAGATCAGGGATTCCAGTCTGCCAGTCCTCGCCCGCGCTGGAAATGTGGAATACACTTAGCCAGCCTTCGGCCTGGCCGAAGGCACAATATCTCGCGACCACTCCTTTCCGGACCCCGTACGCCGATGAGCCATCGCTTCGAACTCTCCGACCTGCGTCTTTTCCTGCACATCGTGGAAAGCGGCAGCATCACTGGCGGGGCCGAACGCGCCCACATGGCGCTGGCCTCGGCCAGCGCGCGCATCCGCAACATGGAAGATGCTCTGGGCACCGCCTTGCTGGAGCGCGGCCGGCGCGGCGTCCAGACCACCGATGCCGGCCGCGCGCTGGCCCACCACGCGCGCATGATGGCGCAGCAGATGGAACAATTGCGCGATGAACTGGGCCAGTATGCGCAAGGCTTGAAAGGCCATATCCGCCTGCTGTGCAATACCTCGGCCATGACCGAGTTCCTGCCGGAGGTGCTGGCGCGCTTCCTCGCGCGCCATCCGCACACCGATATCGAACTGGAAGAAAAACTGAGCTATGAAGTGGTGCAAGCGGTGGTCGATGGGGTGGCCGATGTCGGCATCATCGCCGACTCCACGGATAGCGGGCCGCTGCAGACCTATCCCTTCCGCCAGGATCATCTGGTGGCGGTGCTATCGAAGAAGCATGCGCTGGCACGCCGCAAGTCGCTGGCCTTCAGCGAATTGCTGGGAGAGGATTTCGTCGGGCTGTCGGGCGACAGCGCCCTGCAGCAGCATCTCTCCGGCCACGCCACGCGTGCCGGGCGGCGTCTGCAATACCGCGTGCGGCTGCGCAGCTTCGACGGCATTTGCCGGATGGTGGAGCATCAGGTCGGCGTGGCCGTGATTCCGGCGACGGCGGCCCAGGACTGCGCGGCACACATGGACATTCGCGCCATCCCGCTCACCGATGGCTGGAGCCGCCGCCAGCTGCTCATCTGCGTGCGCGGATTGGAGGGCTTGCCGGGACCTACGCGCGAACTGATCCATGCCTTGCAGCGCCACCCGTGAGGCATCAAGAAAAATGGCGGCTCCGCAGAGCCGCCATCGTCATTTGAGCCAGACCAACGAGCCCATGCGCCCGGTCGTCTTGTCACGCCGATAGGAATAGAAACGCGGATCGCTCACGGTACACAGACCGCCACCGCTGACATCATGCACATCCATGCTGGCCAGCCGCTGGCGGGCCAGCTGATAGATGTCGGCCAGGTACTTGCCGGGACGGCCCGGATAAGCGCGGAAGGCATGTTGCGCTGCTGCCTGCTGCGCAATGAAGGCCTCGCGCACTTCGGCACCGACCTCGAACTGTTCCGGCCCGATGGCCGGCCCCAGCCAGGCGATGATGTCCTGCGCGCCGCGCGCGCGCATGGCGGCCACGGTGGCTTCGAGCACGCCGCCGGCCAGTCCGCGCCAACCCGCATGGGCCGCGCCGACCACCGTGCCGGCGCGGTCGCAGAACAGCACCGGCAGGCAATCGGCCGTCATCATCACGCACACCGCGCCGGGCGTGCTGCTGATGCAGGCATCTGCCGTGGGCTGATCGGGCAATGCGGCGGCGTCCAGTACGGCGACGCCATGCACCTGCGTCAGCCAGGCCGGTTCGGACGGCAACAAACGGCGCAGCAGCGCACGATTGCGCGCTGCCAGCGCCGGGTCATCGTCAACATGCGTGCCCAGGTTCAGGCCGCCCCCGCCCTGCCCGTCGCCATACGGCGCGGGACTGAAGCCCCCTGCACGCAGCGTGGTCAGGGCACCGATGTTGGCAGGCGCAGCCCAGTCGGGGATCAGCAATTCCATGGACGGGCTCGCTCAATAGTCGTCATCGTCTTCGTCATAGTCGCCCAGGACCGGATCGGCTTCCTCGCTCATCTCGGGGATCACCGCCAGGGCCGGATCGATGTTGGCGCTCTTGAGCAGGGCTTCGATATCCGCCGGCAAGGGCGCGGCCCACTGGCGGAACTTGCCCGAGGTCGGATGCACCAGGCCCAGGCGCCCGGCCAGCAGGGCCTGGCGCGGGAAGACCGAGGCCAGGTGCTGCTTGCCATAGAGCGCATCGCCCACCAGCGCGAAACCCAGCGACTGCAGGTGCACGCGGATCTGGTGGGTACGGCCGGTTTCCAGGCGGCAATGCACCAGGCTGACCGGCTTGCGGTCGATCTCGCCGGTGGCCAGGCGCCGGTAATGGGTCACCGCCGGCTTGGCGCGCATGCTTTGCGACACGGCCATCTTGATGCGGTCGCGCGGATGGCGTGCCATCGGCGCGTTGATGGTGCCGGAGAGCTGCGGCAGCCCCCACACCAGGGCCAGATACTGGCGCTTCATGCTGCGTGCCTGCAACTGGCGCACCAGGTCGGTCTGCGCGGCCAGGGTCTTGGCCACCACCATCAGGCCGCTGGTTTCCTTGTCCAGCCGGTGCACGATGCCGGCGCGCGGCACGTTGGCCAGGCCCGGGCAATGATGCAGCAGGCCGTTGAGCAGCGTGCCGCTCCAGTTGCCGGCCGCCGGATGCACCACCAGGCCGGCAGGCTTGTTGAGGATGATGATGGACTTGTCCTCGTGCAGGATGTCCAGCGCCATGGCTTCAGGGGCATAGGGCTGGTCGGCCGGCACCGATTGCGGTGCCACCTCCACCAGCTCGTCGCCCAGCATGGTCATCTTGCCCTTGGCGGGCGCGCCGTCGACGGTGACGTGGCCGTCTTCGATCCATTGCTGGATGCGGCTGCGCGAGAATTCGGGCATGAGGCCGGACAGAACCTTGTCCAGCCGCTGGCCGATGACCTCGTCATCCAGGCGGAAACTCAGGGGCTCCAGGCCGGAGACGCTTTCGTCGCCGGCTTGCTCGCCGTCATCGAAATCGTCCTCCAGCGGGAGGTCGGTCTTTACAGGCTCATCGCCATTTGTAATCGGAAGGGGTTTCTTACGTGACATCAGCTATAATCGCCGGATCGGGTTGATTGTATTTCGGGTATCGATGCAGCCGGCTCGGGTAGGCGCTCAGCGCCATGCACAACTGATAGTCCCAGACAAGCACACAAGAGTCATGCACAAAATCTTATTGAAGTTCTTCATCATCGGTTTTGCCCTCTCGCTCACCGCCTGCGGCCTCTTGCCGGAACAAAAAGACGAGACGGTCGGCTGGTCTGCCTCGAAATTATACTCGGAAGCCAAGGATGAACTGAATGCCGGCGGCTACGACAAGGCCATCAAGTATTTCGAGAAGCTGGAATCGCGCTACCCGTTCGGCACCTACGCCCAGCAGGCGCAGATGGACATCGCCTACGCCTACTACCGCCAGAACGAGCAGGCACAAGGCCTGGCTGCGGTGGACCGGTTCATCAAGCTGCACCCGAACCACCCCAATGTAGACTACATGTATTACCTGCGTGGCCTGATCAACTTCAATGATCGCACCAGCATCTTCGACACCTTCACCGACCAGGACAATACCGAGCGCGATCCCAAGGCCATGCGTGACGCCTTCGATTCGTTCAAGCTGCTGGCCGAACGTTTCCCGGAAAGCAAGTACACCCCGGACGCCATTGCCCGCATGAAATACCTGGTCAATGCCATGTCCCAGTACGACGTCCACGTGGCCAACTACTACTTCCGCCGTGGTGCCTACGTGTCGGCCGCCAACCGTGCGCAGGCAGCCATCAAGCAGTATCCGGACTCCCCGGCCAATGAAGAGGCGCTGTTCATCCTGATGCGCTCCTACGAAGCCCTGGGCCAGACCAAGCTGAAGGAAGATACCGAACGCATCATCCAGGCCACCTACCCCAACAGCCCCTGGTACAACGGCGGCCCCAAGCAGAAGGCCAAGCCGTGGTGGAAGGTCTGGTAATCCGGGCAGCCTCAGCGACAAGCTCCAATAAAAAACCCTCGCCATGCAGATGGCGAGGGTTTTTTATTGGCCAAGGCAGGCAGCCTGCCTGCTTTCTGCCACAGCGCGCTCAGCCTTCCAGCTTGCGGCGGAACACCCAGCTGCTCTCGCTGGAGGCTTCCGGCGCGAAGGCATAGCCTTCGACGTCGAAGGCCTTCAGCTTTTCCGGCTGGCTGATGTTCTTCTCGGCGGCATAGCGCGCCATCAGGCCGCGCGCCCGCTTGGCGTAGAAGGAAATGATCTTGTACTTGCCGCCCTTCCAGTCCTCGAACACGGGCGAGATCACCTGCGCCTTGAGCAGCTTGGGCTTGACCACCTTGAAGTATTCCTCCGAAGCCAGGTTCACCAGCACCGGCGTCTTCTGTGCCGCCAGTTCGTCATTGAGCGCTTCGGTAATCTCGTTGCCCCAGAAGGCATAGAGATCCTTGCCGCCCGGATTGGCCAGCTTGGTGCCCATCTCCAGGCGATACGGCTGCATCAGGTCCAGCGGACGCAGCATGCCGTACAGGCCCGACAGGATGCGCACGTGGTTCTGCAGGTAGTCGAGCTGCTTGGCCTTGAGCGAGCCCGCATCCAGCCCCTCGTAGACATCGCCGTTGAAGGCCAGCACCGCCTGTTTGGCGTTCTTGGTGGTGAATTTGCGCGACCAACTGGCATAGCGGTTCACGTTGAGCACCGACAACTGGTCGGAGATGCCCATGAGGCTGCCGATCTCGGCCGGCGACTTGGTCTTGAGGACCTCGATCAGTTCCGCCGAGCGCGGCACGAAGGCCGGTGTGGTGTGGAGGTCGGTGGTGGGCGGCGTGTCGTAGTCCAGCGATTTGGCGGGAGACAAAACAATCAGCATGAGGCGTTCATCCAATGATCAGGTTGGGACAAGGTGGCCGCCATCATACCCAAAGCGCGGCACTTGCGTGCGGTAGCGTGGTTTGGAGCCGATATGAAAATTTGGACAACAAAACCCCGGCTATTGGGGCTTTGATCCCTGGCACCCGGCTCCTACACTGAAGCATTGGACGTAAATGGCAATCCGCCTCTGCCCGCCATCCATCGCCCGAGCCCCCGCCTGCATTGCCGCGCCGCATCCCATCTGATCCCACACCAAGGAAACGCCATGAACTGGTTCTACGATCTGCGCATCGCCCGCAAGCTGCTCCTGACCTTCGCCACCATCCTGCTGCTGACCGGCGTGCTGGGGGTGTTTTCCATCGTGCAACTCTCGCGCGTCAACGATGCGTCCACCGAGATTGCGACCAATTCCCTGCCCAGCGTGCGCTATCCGCTGGAAGCCAAGGTGGCACTGGCCCGCATTCGCACCGTGCAACTGCAGCACCTGCTGCCCGGCAACGAGGCCAACGTGGAAGCCAATGAAAAGATCATCGGCGACATGCTGGCCGGGCTCAACAAGGCGCTCGACAAGTACGAGCCACTGGTCAACATGCCCGACGAACGTACCTATTTCACGGCCATCAAGAGCGATCTGGCAGTCTTCACCAAACAGCATCAGGAGCTGGCCAAACTGGTCCGCGGGCAACAGACCGATGCCGCACGCGAGCTGCTGATGAAACAGATCACGCCGGTCTACCTGCGCTTGTTCGAGAACATGGACAAGGCCGTGGCCATCAATATCGACGCCAGCGAGAAGACGGACCACGATGCCCAGGTCCGCTATGAAAATTCCCGCCTGCTGATCGGCGTACTGCTGGCCGCCTGCATCGGCTTGGGCCTGCTGTTGGCGACCTGGGTGGCCCGGATCGTCTCGCGCCCCTTGCAGGAAGCCATGCACGTGGCCGAGCGGGTGGCCGAAGGCGACCTGACGGTACATATCCAGCCTGCCGGACGTGACGAAACCGGCCGCCTGATGGGCTCGCTGAAGGCCATGAACGACAGCCTGCTGCGTATCGTGACGCAGGTTCGTGAAGGAACGGACACCATCAATACCGCCTCCCGCGAAATCGCCAGCGGCAATCTCGACCTCTCCAGCCGTACCGAGCAGCAAGCAAGCTCTCTGGAGGAAACCGCCTCGGCCATGGAAGAGATCACCTCCACCGTCAAGCAGAATGCCGATAATGCCCGCCAGGCCAACCAGCTGGCGCATTCGGCTTCCGATGTGGCGACCCAGGGCGGCAGCGTGGTGTCGCAGGTAGTCGATACCATGGGGGCGATCAATGCTTCGTCGCGCAAGATCGTGGACATCATCAGCGTCATCGACGGCATTGCCTTCCAGACCAACATTCTCGCGCTGAACGCCGCCGTGGAAGCGGCCCGCGCGGGCGAACAGGGCCGCGGATTCGCGGTCGTGGCCTCCGAGGTGCGCTCGCTGGCGCAGCGCTCGGCGGCCGCCGCCAAGGAGATCAAGACCCTCATCGATGATTCCGTGGCCAAGGTCGATACCGGCAGCCGCCTGGTGGAGCAAGCCGGCAGCACCATGACCGAAGTGGTCGCCAGCGTGCGCCGCGTCACCGACGTCGTCAGCGAGATCACCGCCGCCAGTTCCGAGCAAAGCAATGGCATCGAGCAGGTCAACCTGGCCATCACCCAGATGGATGAGGTGACCCAGCAGAACGCCGCGCTGGTGGAACAGGCCGCCGCAGCGGCCGGCTCGCTGCAGGAGCAGGCGGGCAGGCTGTCGGAACTGGTGAGCGTGTTCAAGCTGGAGCGCGCCCATGCCGCCGCGCAGGCGGCCCCGGTGGCTGCGCGGTCTGCTGCACTGTCGCCCAAACCGCAGCCCCGGCCGCAACCCAAGCCGGCCGTCCGCACAGCCGCAGCGGCACCGGCACTGCCAGCCGCCCCTGCACCCAAGGCCGGCAAGGCGGCCAAGGCCCCGTCCGCGGAGGAGGGGGACTGGGAACAATTCTGAGCCGGCCGGGGGATGGAGGCCTGTTCAAGTTGGACAGCGGACTTGCCGTTAATCAACAAGACTGGCAGCATGCAAGCTGTCAGGAGCGCACTGTTGCAGTCAACCGGTGCTCTTGCAGGGGCAGTCTGTCGGCACTTTGCCGGCATTTCGCTGTCCATGGTGAACAAGCAAGACGAATTGCACAGGCTGCCCGCCTGATCCCGCCGGCCATCGGCAAGGAGGACATCATGAAACGCGACAAAGCCCTCATGGGCGAAATCCTGAAGCAACTGGCATCCTTCGGTACCCTCTACGGCGACGTGGAAAAGATCCAGAGTGCCCTGCCCGGCCAGGTGGCCCCGGAGGTGATCCTGCATCATCTGCGCCTGCTCTATGATCGCGGCCTGGCGGCGGTCGACATGCACAATTTCTGGCGCGTCACCGATCAGGGGTATGATGCGCTCGAAGCCGGTGGCGAGCTCTTCGGCAAGCAGGAAGCGCCGCCACCCGGACAACGTGGCATCGACAACTAGTTTTCAATTCAATGAGCATCCAGGCAACACCTTCTCTCTCCCCTGCACCGTCCTTTTCCTCCGGCACACCCGCTGACGTCCCCGCCGGACGTCAGCGGGTGGTGTTGGACACCAATGTCTGCCTCGACCTGTTCGTCTTCCGCGATCCGCGCTGGGCGGCGCTGCAGTCCGCGCTGGAACAAGGGACCGTGGAGGCCTACACCCGCGAGGATTGCCGCAGCGAGTGGCTGGCCGTGCTGGATTATCCGCATCTGCCGGTCACTGCCGAGACCAAACCCGCAATCTGCGCTGAATTCGACCGCCTGCTGCGGTGTCTGCCGCTGGCCCAGGTCAACACCTTCGGCCTGCCCATCTGCACCGATCGCGACGACCAGAAATTCCTCGAACTGGCGCTGCAATGCCAGGCCCACGTGCTGGTGAGCAAGGACAAGGCCGTCCTGAAGCTCGGCAAGCGCACCGTCAAGCGCGGCCTGTTTGCCATCGTACCGCCCCAGCTCTGGCGTGCCGACGCCTTCCTTGATGCGGCCACCTGAAGGTCGCCGCGAATGCGGCTAGAATAGCGGGCTTGCGATCATCACAAGAACGAGCCCGCTGCAATGAGCACCCCCAACATCGTCACCAAGCTGCCCAAGGTGGGCACTACCATCTTCACCGTCATGTCTGCATTGGCCAGCGAAAAAGGCGCGGTCAACCTGGGACAGGGCTTCCCCGATTTCCATTGCGACCCGGCCCTGGTGAATGCGGTCACCCGCGCCATGCAGGACGGCCTGAACCAGTACCCGCCCATGGCCGGCGTGCTGCCGCTGCGCGAAGCCATCGCCGACAAGGTGGAGCGGCTCTACGGCCATCGCTATGATCCGGTCTCCGAGATCACCGTCACGGCGGGTGCCACCCAGGGCATCCTGACCTCGGTGCTGTGCGCGGTGCATCCGGGTGACGAAGTGATCGTGATTGAGCCGGTCTATGACTGCTACGTGCCGGCCATCGAGCTGGCCGGTGGCGTGCCGGTGTTCGTGCAGATGGAAGTGGGCGCGGCGGGTTACAGCATCCCCTGGGACAAGGTCCGCGCAGCGGTCACGCCCAAGACCCGCATGATCATGGTCAACACCCCGCACAACCCGACCGGCAGCGTCATGCGCGCATCCGACGTGGCCGCGCTGGCCGACATCGTGCGCGGCACCGATATCCTGATCCTCTCCGACGAAGTCTATGAGCACATGGTCTTCGATGGCCAACCGCATGAATCGCTGGCGCGCCATCCGGAGCTGGCTGAGCGCAGCTTCATCAATTCCAGCTTCGGCAAGACCTATCACGTCACCGGCTGGAAGGTCGGCTATGTGGCGGCCCCCGCTGCGCTGACTGCCGAATTCCGCAAGGTGCACCAGTTCAACGTCTTTACCGTCAACACGCCGGTGCAGTATGGCTTGGCCGAGTATATGAAGAACCCGGCACCGTACCTGGATTTGCCGGCGTTTTACCAGAGGAAGCGTGACCTTTTCCGCGCAGGACTGGCCAACACCCGGTTCGAATTGCTGCCCTCGCAAGGCACCTATTTCCAGTGCGTGAAGTACGACGCCATCTCGGACCAGTCCGAAGCCGACTTCTGCAAGTGGCTCACCAGTGAAATCGGCGTGGCCGCCATTCCGGTCTCGGCCTTCTACAACACGCCCAGGGAATCGGGCATCGTGCGCTTCTGCTTCGCCAAGAAGGATGAGACGCTGCAACTGGCGCTGGACCGGCTGGCCAAGCTGTAACACGACTGGTGCGCAAATCGTTTATATATTTTCCGTAACGTGACTTCCCCCCTCAACACGACACGCAAAAAAGGAACGCCATGATCGACGTCTACAGCTGGGCTACGCCCAACGGCCACAAGGTTCACATCATGCTGGAGGAGTGCGGCCTGCCCTACACCGCGCATGCCATCGATATCGGTGCCGGTGACCAGTTCACGCCCGAATTTCTGAAGATTTCGCCCAACAACAAGATCCCCGCCATCGTCGATCCCGATGGTCCGGACGGTGCGCCGATCTCGCTGTTCGAGTCCGGTGCCATCCTGATCTACCTGGCTGGCAAAACCGGGCGCTTCCTCGGCGAGACCGTGCGCGAGAAGTATGAAGTGCTGCAATGGGTGATGTTCCAGATGGGGGGGCTCGGTCCGATGCTGGGCCAGGCGCACCACTTCCGCCTGTATGCGCCGGAGCAGATCGAATACGCCGTGAACCGCTACAGCAACGAAGCGCGCCGCCTGTACCAGGTGATGGACAAACAGCTAGGCCAGCACGCCTACCTGGCTGGCGAGAACTACACCATCGCCGATATCGCCTGCTTCCCGTGGACCCGTTCGCACAAGAACCAGGGCATCGATCTGGCGGACTTCCCCAACGTCCAGCGCTGGTTCGATGCCATCAGCGCACGTCCGGCGGTGCAGCGCGGCGTGACCGTGCTGGCCGACAAGCGCAAGCCGCTGCACGATGACAAGGCCAAGGAATTGCTGTTCGGAAAAAGCCAGTACGAGAAACGCTGATCGTACATTGCCGCGGGCGGCTATCCGGCCCGCCTGCGGCAACCGCATCAGGGACAGGCAAAGGGCGCAAACTCGAAACGGTTGCGCCCTTTTTCCTTGGCGCGATAAAGGGCATCGTCGCTGGCGCGCAGGACCTGCTCCTGGCCGGCGCAATCGCTTTGCATGAGCGCGATGCCGATCGACAGCGTCACCTCCACTTCCCTGCCCTCATGCAGCATCGGCTGGCTGGCAAAGCTGGCCTGCAGGCGCATGGCGAATTCGGCCGCGGCGTGCAGATTGGCGCCGGCCAGGATCACCGCGAACTCCTCTCCCCCCAGCCGTCCGGCGGTGTCGGTCTTGCGCAGCTGGCTCCTGAGCACTTGCGCAAAATGCTTCAGGACCTGGTCGCCGACGGCGTGACCGAGGCTGTCGTTGATGCGCTTGAAGTGATCCAGGTCGCACATCAGTACCGCGGCCGTGTCGAGCACGCCGCGCTGGAGGCGGTTGTACTCTTCCTGCAGGCGTTGCATGAAGAAACGGCGGTTGGGCAGCTGGGTAAGGTAATCGGTCAGGGCGAATTCCTGCAGTTCCAGTTCGAAGGCCTTGCTTTCGCTGATGTCGCTGATGAAGCCATGCCACAGCGTCGTGCCATCCTCCAGCCGGCGCGGCCGTGCCTGGCCGCGCAGCCAGCGCACACCGTTGCCGGGGGTGATCACGCGGAACTCCAGCATCCAGTGCGAAGCACCGGCCAGCACCGCCTGACGCGCCGCTTCATAGAGCGGCATGTCTTCAGGATGAATGACGGTATCGATGATGACGGGTGTTTCCAGCAACTGCTGGGGGGTGAGCCCGTAGGTTTCGCGCGCGCCTTCGCTGACGTAGGTAAAGTAACCCCGCTCGCCCGGGGGCACGCGGAACTGGAACACCATGCCGGGAATTTCACTGGTCAGGTAATCGAGCATGCGGCTACTCTTGGCCAGCTTCTCGGTCAGTCGCCGCACCTCAGTGATGTCGGTGGTGGTACCGATCATGCGCAGCGCATTGCCCTCGGCATCGCGTGCCACCACCTTGCCGCGGCTGCTGATCCATTTGTAGCTGCCATCGCGGCAGCGGATGCGGTGCTCGACCTGGTAAGTATCGGAACGGGAGGCGAAATGCTGGCGAATGGTCTCCTGCACATAAGGCAGGTCATCCGGGTGAATGCGCTGGTAGGCATCCTGCAGATGGCTGGAAAGCTCCCAGTCCTCGTAGCCGAGAATGGCTTTCCAGCCGCGCGAATAATACATCTCGCCGGTGACGGCATTGCGGTCCCAGATGCCGGTACCGCTACCCTCGATGGCCAGCGCCATGCGCTCGTCGGCCTCGCCGGGCGGATCGCTCTTGACCCGCGCATGGACCGGCACCAGGGAGCGCTCGATCGCCAGCATGGCCATCGACACGGCCGCGCCCACGGTGTCGCGGTACGCCTGCTCCAGATGGGAGGCGTCGCCCGGCGCATCGTTGGCGGCGCAGATGGTCAGGATGCCGGCGACCCCGCCGGCGAAGGAACGCAGCGGCAGCATTTCCAGCAGGGAGCGTTCATGGCGTGCCGCCAGGGCCGTCAGGGCATGCCAGAACTGCGGGGTGTCGGGATCGTCCACCGCCAGCGCCGTCAGCTCGGCCAGGAAAACCGGCGCCACGCGCGGGGCGGCACCTACTTGCAGGCGGCGGGCCTGGGGATCGAACAGGAAGATGGCCAGCGCACGTTGCGGATAGCTGCCCGAAAAACCGCTGGCGATGCGGTCCAGCAATTGCTCCAGCGGCGCACCGCGGGCAATGTAGGACAGCGTCAGGTTGTTGAAGGCGAGCGCCTTCCGGTAAAACTCGGCATCGGCGTCAACCTGTACGGGCGGGCGTTCTGACATCATGAGAAACAGGATCGGCAAGGACGCAGCGGCGACACCGGATGCGCCGCTGTATGGATGGACATTAGCACCTTATGACAATGCGTGGCAGTTTCTCCTCCAGCCCCGCATGAATAACCGTGCTGGCAGGCAAGGACGATGCCATCAGGCCACACTCTGCATGAGCTTCTGCGAGGATGCGCGCAGTCAGGTGGAGCGATTCGCCTAGTAACGGCGCACCAGGAATTCCGCCACGCAAACGGGCTTGTCGGACCCTTCACATTCCACGGTAATGCGCCAGGCCAGCTGCACGCCACCGGGGATGTCCTCGGTGGATTCCAGGCGGATGATGCCGCGCACTTTTCGGCCCACCGGCAGGGGTGCCGGGAAGCGTACGCGATTCAGGCCGTAATTGAGCAGCATGCGTACATCCGGCCCCAGGCTGATGGATTCCGACAGCAGGCGCGGCAGCAGCGCCAGTGTCAGGAATCCGTGCGCCACCGTGCCACCGTAGGGCAGCTCGCGGGCCGCGCGTTCAGGGTCGACGTGGATCCATTGATGGTCGCCGGTGGCCTCCGCAAAGCGGTCCACCTGTTCTTGGGTGACGGCAATCCATTCGCTGGTGGCCACTTCCTGGCCTGCCAGCGATTTCAGTTCTTCCAGGCTGGCGATGATGCGCATGCTGGTTTCCTTCCCTTGTCGTTATCGTGTGGCCGGCGCGCAGACGACGCGCGCTGCCTTTTTTGTCTTGTCCGTTCAGCCATCCTGCCAGACCACCCGGTTGCGGCCCTGCTGCTTGGCCAGGTAGAGACGGCGGTCGGCCATCTCGATCAGTTCGCGGATGTCCTGCTCCGGTGCCGGTACCATGGTAGCCGCACCGATGCTTACGGTCAGCCAGGCACTGACCTTGGAGCGCTCATGCTGGACTTGGTTCGCCTCGATCAGCTGGCACAGCTTCTGGCCCAGGGCCTGCGCTCCTTCCAGCGACGTGCGCGGCAGGATCATGGCAAATTCCTCGCCGCCGAAACGGGCCGACAGGTCGGCCGGACGCTGGATGCTTTCATCGAGCGTTTGCGCGACCCGGCGCAGCACCGCATCGCCGGCGACGTGACCATAGTTGTCGTTGTACAGCTTGAAGAAATCGACGTCGATCAGCAGCAGTGACAGGTGCAGTCCGTCACGCCGGGCGCGGCGCCATTCAGCGCCCAGGTAGTCGTCGAAATAGCGGCGGTTGGCGATGCCGGTCAGGCCATCGGTGTTGGTCAGGCGCTGCAGCTCGAAATTGCTCTTCTGCAGCTGCTGCTGGCTCTCGCGCAGCGCGCGGTAGGCCGCATCGCGCTGCAGCAGGTTGATGTAGGAGCGCGAGTGATAGCGCAGCCGCGCCACCAGTTCGATCACATCGGGCAACTTGACCATGTAATCGTTGGCACCGCCGGCGAAGGCATCGCGCTTGATTTCGGCATCGTCGCGCGAGGACAGCACGATGATCGGCACGTTGGCCAGCACCGCGCTGGCACGGTACTGGCGCACCAGGGTCATGCCATCCACGCCCGGCATCACCAGGTCCTGCAGGATCACCGTGGGACGGGTCTTCTCGGCCACGGCCAGGGCTTCATCGGCGCGGGTGCAGAAGTGAAAGTCGATGTTCTCTTCCCTGGCCAGGGCGCGGCGGATCGCCTCCCCGACCATGGCCTGGTCATCCACCAGCAACACCATGATCTTGTAGTCGTCGGCGGGCAATACGGGGCCGCCACCCGGGGTGTCGGTTGCTTGCACCGAACTCATCATGCTTTCCTTCATTTCAGTTGCGTCACGCCCCGGCCAGCAGCGCCTGCAGCCGTGCCGCCATGGCACTGACCGGCAGCACATCGACGGCGGCGTTGAGCGCTACGGCGGCCTTGGGCATGCCGTAGACGGCGCAGCTCTTCTGATCCTGCGCCAGGGTGTGATAGCCGTTGTCGCGCAGGGCCTTCAGGCCCGCTGCGCCATCGCGGCCCATGCCGGTCAGCAGCACGCCGGTGGCCTTGCCATCCCAATGGCGCACGATGCTATGGAAAAACGCGTCCACCGAGGGCCGGTAGACATCCGTAGGCGCGCCCGCGACATACGCGAGACGGCTGCCCTCCTTGAAGACGAGATGATGATTGCTGCCCGCCAGCAGGACTTCACCCCGGCGCGGCAGATCGCCTTCGACCGCCAGGCGCACGCGCAGCACCGACTGCTGCTGCAGCCACTGCGCCATGCCGGGCGCGAAGGCGGCATCGATGTGCTGCACGATCACGATGCTGCCGGGGAATTCACGCGGTACCTGCTTGAGCAGGGCCGACAGCGCGGCCGGTCCGCCGGCCGACGCCCCGATGGCCACCAGCGGAGCCAGGTCGCCCTGGAGATTCGGGGCCAGCGGACGCAGCGGCAGGCGCACGGGGGCGGCCATGTCGTCCGGGCTGAGCCAGCCGAGCTGGTCGATCTTCTCGATCAACGCCGCCGCATCGCGCTTGCCGGCCGCGCCGATGAGCGCCGGGGTCTGGGTGGCATCGAGCGCGCCATAGCCCATGGCTTCATAGATCTTGGCGGCGCTGGTGTCCATGTCGGAGGTCACCACCAGGATCGGGCACGGGGTGTCCTGCATGATGCGGCGGGTGGCTTCCACGCCATCCATCTTGGGCATGAGCAGGTCCATCAGCACCACATCGGGCAACTGCCAGGCGCACATCTGCACCGCCTGTTCGCCATCGCGGGCGATCCAGATCAATTCGTGGCGGCCACTCTCGGCAATCACCCGGCGCAGCACTTCCACCATCATGGGGGTGTCGTTGACAATGCCGATCTTCACGTTGTCGCCTCTCCAATCAAATCCATGACCGCCTGCAACAGGCTTTCATCATGGAAACTGCTCTTGGTGAAATAATGATCGGCCCCGGCTGTCAGGCCACGCTGCCGATCCTCTTCACGGTCCTTGTACGACACGATCATCACCGGCAGCGCCTGCAATTGCGGCGCGCCGCGTATCAGGGTGACCAGCTCGATGCCATCCATGCGCGGCATGTCGATATCGGTGATGACCAGGTCGAAATGCTCGGCACGCACGGCATTCCAGCCATCCATGCCATCCACTGCCACCGTGACCTGATAGCCCCGGTTGGTCAGCAGCTTGCGTTCCAGTTCGCGCACGGTGAGTGAATCGTCCACCACCAGTACTTTCTTGCGCACCGCCACGGCCGCCGCACCGGCAGGATCCGCGTCGACCGTCTGCAGCCGTCCCGAGGCGGTGAGCTTTTCCACCGTGCGCAGCAAGTCGGCCACGTCCAGGATCAGCAAGGGCGCGCCATCTTCCATCAGCGCACCGGCCAGGATGTCGGGAATCTTGCCCAGGCGTGCATCCAGCGGTT
This sequence comes from Herbaspirillum sp. Her4, assembly GCF_057961335.1. Classification (NCBI taxonomy): domain Bacteria; kingdom Pseudomonadati; phylum Pseudomonadota; class Betaproteobacteria; order Burkholderiales; family Oxalobacteraceae; genus Herbaspirillum; species Herbaspirillum sp. Her4. Next base: position 4,670,480 of record NZ_CM176330.1, read on the forward strand.
GCACCACCAGCATGCGCTCGCCCAGGAAGGCATCGACCGCGATGCCGTAGCTGTGTTCCTCCTCGCCGATCACCACCACGCAGACACTGCCGTCTCGGACGCGCCACTGGCCACGTTGCAGCACCTGGTGCGCACTGACCAGGCCGACCTGACGGCCGGCGTGGCTGAAGTGCTGGTAGCCTTCGAGGGTCTGCAGGGCCTCGGCCGCCAAACGCAAGGTCCGATTTACGTAGGCCAGCGGAAACGCATAAGGTTCACCGGCGATCTCCACCAGCAGGCTGCGAATCACCGACAGCGTCAGCGGCAACTGCAGCAGGAAACGACTGCCCTGCCCCGGCCGTGTGGTGATACGGATCGTGCCGCGGACCTGCTTGAGCATGTCCGCCACCACATCAAGACCGACCCCGCGTCCGGAAATCTCGGTGACGGTCTCGCGCAGGCTGAAGCTGGGCAAGAGCAGAAAGTCCAGCAATTCGGCGTCCGACAGGCGCTCGGCAATGTCCTGGGTCGCCAGGCCGCGCATCACCACCGTGCGGCGCAATGCGTCCAGATCGATGCCCGCACCATCATCGGCCACCTCGATCAACAGCATGCCCGCACTGTGCCTTGCCTCCAGCCGCACCACACCCTGCTCCGGCTTGCCGGCCGCACGGCGCGTGCTGCCGTCCTCAATGCCGTGGTCCACCGCGTTGCGCAGCAGGTGGCCGAGCGGTGCTTCCAGCTTTTCAAGAATATCGCGGTCGATCTGGGTGGCGGTGCCGCTGATGTCCAGCCGCACCGATTTGCCCAGCGCATTGCCGACGTCGCGCACCATGCGCGCAAAGCCGGCGGTGCCATCGGCAAAGGGCCGCATGCGGCAGGCCAGCGCCTCGTCATACAGTTGTTGCGAGAGATTGACCGAACGCCGGTCGAAGGCATCCAGCGCAATCAATTGTTCACCCAGCAGTTGCTGGTTGGTTTGCATCAGCGCGCGCAATTCGGCCAGCGTAGTCTGGGCGAATTCGTCGAACTGGCTGGCGGCCAGCTTCTGTTGCAGCAGGTCCAGTGCCTGCACGGCCTCGCGCTGCACGCGCTTCATGCGCAGCATGCTGGCCGAGAAGGGTTTCAGGCGGCGCGATTCCACCAGCGATTCGCCGGTCAGGCTCAGGAGCCGGTCCAGGCTGTCCGCACTGACGCGCACGGCGCGCGCGGCAGCAGTCTGGTTGACGATGGGCGCGCTTGCTCCGGATTGTGGCGGCTCCGTCACTACGGTCGACGGTGCCGGCGCTGGTGGCTGCGGGGCCGCCTCGGCGGCGAAGGCCTCCTGCAGTGCGGCCGAGGGCGCAGGCCAGGGATCGGCATCCGCACCACTCATCACGGCCGGCAAGGCTTGCAGGAAAGCCTGTACCTCGGCGCTGCCGGCGTGGTCGACCCAGGTTTCGTCGCCGTCCGGTGGCGAGGCGATCCGTCCCAGCAGATCGGCCCCGCGCAGCAGCACATCGATATGTTTTTTCTCCAGCCGCAGCTTGCCCTGTTGCGCCAGGACGAAGCAGTCCTCCAGCACGTGGGCTACCTTGACGGCGGTTTCCAGGCCGACGATGCGGGCTGCGCCCTTGAGCGAATGGCCGGCACGCATGCAGGCTTCCAGATGCTCGGCCGCCGTCGGTTGCTGCTCCAGCGCCAGCAGGCTGGTATTGAGCTGGGCAATCTGGCTTTCCGCCTCGAAGCGGAACAGGTCCAGCATGGACATCTGGCTCAGATCGGGCGTACTCATGTCATGCTCCGGTTGAGTACGTAGAACAGCAATTCGTGGTCGAGCAGGCCGATGGGACGACCGCGCCACTCCACCATGCCGCGCGTGTACTGGATGGCCGCCTGGGCCAGCGTGGTCGGCACCGGGGCCAGGCTTTCGGCTGCATAGCGATGAACCCCGGCCACCTCTTCCACCGGGAACACCAGGATCTGCCCTTCATGCGCCGCCACCAGCAGATGCGGGGCCGGCGTGTCATCGGGCAGCTGGAACACCCGGGCCAGCGAGACGCAGATGCGCAGGCTGCCGCGAATGTTCACAACGCCCGCAATGGCGGTGTTGCGCTGGTGCGGCAAGCTGTGCAGGGGCCGGCTCCCGGCGACTTCCTGCACCACGGACGTGGCAATCGCCAGCCACTCACCGGCAATGCGCACCACCAGGGCCGACGCCAGCACGCTGCGATCTTCCTGATCTTCCTCGGCCGCACCAGCGCGCGCCCACTGCTGCGCCACCTCGCGGGATGCCGCCACCCGATCGAGCTGCTGCAAGGCGGCACGCGCGAAAGTCGGGCAGTTCAGGCAGCGGATGTGATGCGCCAGTTCGGGGCAGCTGCCGTCGCCCTTGGTGCCGATGCGGTTCCAGCAATCCTCGAGGGGCGCGTGCGGCGGGGTCAGCGTCGGCTCAGCCATGATGCGGCTCCTCGGTCGTCGTCACACGGCTGGCGCGCTGGCGCAGGCGCTCGGCTCCGGCGGTATCACCTTGCGCCTGCAGCAGGGCGGCCAGTTGCAGCAAAGCCGCCTGGTGCTGCGGTGCCAGATACAGCACCTTGCGGTAGCAACGCTGGGCCTGCCCGGCATCACCGCCGGCATCGTGGATCAGTCCCTGCAGATAGAAAGCGTCTGCGCTCGGCCCCTGCTCTTCGATCGCTTGTTCGCATAAGGCAGCGGCTTGCGCGAACTGCCCTGCATCGGCCAGCGAGCGGGCACGCTGCAGCAAGGGCTGGCTGCTTGCTGACAGCGGTGCTGGCACGGGCGCAGCGAAGGCGTTGATTCCTGAGTCAGCGGCCAACGCCGACGCGGCCGGACGCGCCCGGCGTGCCGGAACAGGCGCAGCCAACAGCGGCTGCGCTGCTGCCAATACCGTCTCGCGCCAGGCCGGTTTCTCCACCGCCACGCGCTTGCGGAAACCGAAGGCCAGTGCAATGCCGGCCGACTCCAGACGCGGACTGAGCATCAGTCCGCCTTCGGCGGGGCCGACGAAGATCACGGCATCCGGTTTCATGAGGCTTTCCAGCAGGCTCACCACCTGGCGCTGCACCTCGCGCTCGAAGTAGATCAGCACGTTGCGACAAAAGATGAAATCGTAAGGCGCAGCCTGCCGCAGCAAATCCGGTGCCAGCAGATTGCCGGGCGCAAAGCGCACCTGGCGCCGGATCGCTTCCTGCAGTTGCCAGCCCTGCTCCACCGTCATGAAATGGCGATCCCGGAAACCCAGGGCCTGTCCCCGGAAGGAATTGCGGCCATAGACACCGGCCGCCGCGATCTCCAGCGAGCGGGTACGAATATCGTAAGCGTCGATGACGAACTGCGACGGCATGACGCCCGCCTCCAGCAGGACCATCGCGACCGAATACGGTTCTTCGCCAGTGGAGCATGGCAGGCTCAGGATACGCACCGGCACATCGGGCTGCGAAAGCAGCCGCTCCCGCGCAAGCCGCGCCACGGCGAAAATGGCTTCACGGTCGCGGAAGAACCAGGTCTCCGGCACCACGGCCAGTTCGATCAGGGCCTGCAACTCGGCGGCCGACCCCTGCAGCCGTGCCAGATAGTGGCCATCGTCCGCGATGCCCAGCGCCGCCATGCGCTCGCGCACCACCCGTTCGATGAGGCTGCTGCCGACGGTGGCCATGTCCAGGCCCATGACGGCCTTGAGCTTGTCGGCGATCAGCGGCAGGCTCTTCATGCCGGCACCTCCGGGTAGAGCAAGGCGCGCGTAGCCGGGTCGAGCAGGTCGCCCACTTGCACCCGCTGCAGCAGTCCGCCCTGATACGGCATGACAGGCCCGAGGTAGGGCGCCCCCTCATTGCGGACGGCGGCCGGCGTGAAGTGGGCCGGATCAAGGCGCAGCGTGTCGGTGGCCTGCGGCAGGATCAGGCCCAGCAGCACCGGCAGCGCCTGCGCGTGGCGGTAATGCACCAGCACCAGGCGCGTACTCACGCGCGCCGGAGCGGGATGACCGAGCGCCAGCATGGACAGGTCGATCACCGGCACGTGGCCGCTGCCATACGGCAGCAGCCCGGCTACCCATGCGGGTGCGCCGGGCAGCGATTTGCAGGGGGAAAGCGGCAATACCATTGCCACCTCGGCGGTGGGCAAGGCATAGCGCTCTTCCCCCAGGGAAAACAGCAGATGCAGGGACTGGCTCATGAGCACGCTGGGCGGGACAGGTGCGGCGCTCAGTCCGTCACCTTGAAGCGCGAGACGCCATTGCGCAATTCATTGGAGACCACGTTCAGTTCGTCGATGGCCTGGCTCGATTGCTGCAGCGACTCCACGGTCTGCTGGGCCGCTTCGGAGAGCTGCACCAGCGCCTGGTTGATCTGCTCGGCGCTGCTGGCCTGGGCCTGCATGCCTTCGTTGACGATCTGGAAGCGCGGTGCGAGTGCCTGCACCTGGGCAATGATCTGCGACAGCTGGCTGCCGGCGGTCTGCACATCCTGCATGCCGCGCCGCACCTGGTCGGAGAACTTGTCCATGCCCATCACGCCGGCTGCCACGGCCGACTGAATTTCCTTGACCATGACTTCGATGTCGTAGGTCGCCACGGCAGTCTGGTCGGCCAGGCGGCGGATTTCGGTGGCCACCACCGAGAAGCCGCGGCCATGTTCGCCGGCCTTCTCGGCCTCGATGGCGGCGTTCAGCGACAGCAGGTTGGTCTGGTCGGCCACCTTGGTGATGGTGGTCACGACCTGGTTGATGTTGCCCGCCTTCTCGTTGAGGATGGCCAGCTTGGCGCTGACCGAACCGGCCGCATCCATCACGTTCTGCATGGTGTCGCCCATGCGGGTCAGGCCCGCCTGGCCGCTGCCGGCCAGCGCCGAAGTCTGTTCAGAGACTACCGACACTTCATTCATGGTGCGCACCAGGTCACGCGAGGTTGCGTGAATCTCGCGCGAGGTCGCGCCGATCTCGGTGGTGGTGGCGGCCGTTTCGGCGGCGGTGGCCTGTTGCTGGCGGGCCGTGGCGGCGATCTCGGTGACCGACGTCGCCACGCGTGCCGAGGACTTCTGCGCCTGCGAAACCAGCGCGGTCAGCTCATCGGTCATGCGGTCGAAGCCGTTGCCCAGCACGCCAAACTCATCCTTGCGGTCCAGCGCCACGCGGCGCGAGAAATCGCCCGAGCGCATGATGTCGAGCAGGCCCATGAGCTTCTGCAGCGGCTCGTTGATGGCGCGCATCAGGAAGAAGCCGCACACCAGCGCCACCAGCAGCGCTGCCATCAGCGCGCTCATCAGGGTGAACTGGGCCGAGTTGACGGCATCGCCGATGCGCTGGGCGGCGTCGTCGGCGATGCCCTTGTTGGTCTCGACCATGCGCTGCGTCAGTTGATAGCCGGTACGCCATTGCGGACGAATCTGCTCGTTGACGATCTTGTCGATCGGGGCGCGCTGGCTGAAGTCCATCTTCAGCACCTCGCTGACGACGGCACGGTACTTCTGCCGCGTCTCCTTGAATTGCTCGAAGAGCTTGCGGTCAGCATCGCTGAAGATGGTCTTGTCGTAATCTTCCTGCAAGCGGTCGAGGCGTTCGGCGTTGCGGCGCAGCAGTGCCAGGTCAGCCTGGCGCTCGGCATCATTGGCATCGATCTGAATGATCTGCTGGGTCATCAGCAGGTTTTCGTACCACGCAGCGTTGATCTGGGTGCTGTAGTAGAGACCGGGGGTGGAGTCGTTGCGCAGCGCCGTCGCCCCCTTCTCGATGTGGCCAAGGTTGACCGCCGAAATCCCGGCCATCAGTGCCATCAGCAGCAGGATGAGCCCGAAGCTCCCGAGGATGCGTTGCTTGATCGTCCAGTTCTTCATGCGCAGTTTTCCCCCTTTGGAATGAGCACCCCGCCCTGGCGCGCCTTCGTGAGGTGCGCATGAACGAAAGTTCGCCTGTGGCTAACCCGGGCCATCTAGTGCGATCGGTTGCGGATTAGTGCGGCCTAGTAATACTTCGAGATTATCATTGAAATCTTTCAATATCACTATTATCCCTTGCGCAATGATTCTTTGCCCGAAGGAAATAAAAACGGCACCCGAAGGTGCCGTTTGAGTGCGTCAGCCGATCGGCGGGATCACACCGGCATGGGCTTGTTGTCCTGCAGGTCGAGGAAGCCCTTGATGAGGCGGTAGGCTTTCCAGATCCAGGCCAGCGAGAACACCAGAATCGCCACCGGGATTCCGATCACCGTCGCCCACAGCACGCCGCCGGCGAACAGCCAGAACAGGTACCACCAGAAGGAACGGATCTGCCAGCGATGGTGGGTGTAAAGGAAGGTATCGCGCACGTCGCCGCGCTTGAGGTAATTGACGATCAGGGGCAGCCACGACAGCATGCCCAGCGAAAACACCAGGCAGGCGGCATGCGCCAGGTAGAGCCACCAGACCAGGTCACGGCCGGTCTGGGTCTGTGGGTCGAATACCAGTTCCTGGTTCATCGCGTCTCCTGAAATGAGGGGGAAGCCGGCCCCGACGTCAGGCCAGCAGGTTCAAGATGCCGTCCAAGCCCACAAAATTCAAGCCCACGCTGGCCTGGGCACGCACCACCGGCTTGGCGCGGAAGGCCACCGACAGGCCCGAGATGCCCATCATGCGCAGGTCATTGGCGCCATCGCCCATGACGATGGCCTGGCTTGGTTCGGCACCGATCTCGCGGCAGATGCGTTCCACTGTCGCCCGTTTCTCGTCGGCATTGACGATGCCGCCGACCACCTTGCCGGTGAGCTTGCCGTCGGCCACTTCCAGCGTGTTGGCGTGGGTGTAGTCCAGTTTCAGGCGTGCTTTCATGCGGTCGGTGAAGAAGGTGAATCCGCCTGAGACCAGCAGCGTCTTGAGGCCGGCGGCCTGCACTGCCTTGAGCATGTTTTCCGCGCCCAACGACAATTGCAGGCGCTCATCGTAGACACGCTGCAACGCGCCTGCGTCCAGCCCCTTGAGCAATGCCACACGGCGGGTCAGGCTTTCGTTGAACTCGATCTCGCCGCGCATGGCGGCTTCGGTGATCTCGGCCACCTGCGGTTTCAACCCCTGCATGTCGGCGATCTCGTCGATGCATTCGATGGTGATGAGGGTGGAATCCATGTCCATGGCCACCAGGCGGAAATCGGACAGCTTGCGGCCCTCGTCGATGAAGGCATAGTCCAGGCGCGCCTGCAGGCAAGCCGCATCGATGCTGGCCTTGAGCGCATCGCTCTGGCTCACGCCAGCCACACGCCAAGCATCGGCATCCGGTACGCGGTCGTCTGCAATGCGCTCGGCGCGGCCACCGGCCAGGGCAGCGATGGACTCGATGGCGGAAGACGGCACGGCGTGTTGCTTGGGGGCTTGCAGGATCAGGTTCATGTTGTTCTGTTGATTCATGGGTGCGATGGGATTCGTTGTAGCGCGGCCAGAAAAGCACTCAACCGGTGAGTGCTTTCATGGTCGCCTTGACCTGCTGCACGCGGGCATTCAGGTCCGGCATGTTGGCCGTGATGCGCAGCTTGTCGGGGCCATTCAGTTTGACCTGGCGATTCTTCTGCACCAGCTCGATGATGCGCATGGCGTCGATCGGCGGGTTGGGAACGAACTGCAGCAGCGCCGCTTCGGAATGGGCATCGATCTTGATGATGCCCAGCGGCTTGGCGGCAATGCGCAGGCGGTGCGTTTCGATCAGGGCCTTGGCGGCATCGGGCAGCTTGCCGAAGCGATCGATCAGTTCTTCCTGCAATGCGTCGATGGCGTCGGCCTTCTCGCAGTTGGCGAAGCGCTTGTAGAGCGACAGGCGCTCATGCACATCGCCGCAAAAGTCGTTGGGCAGCAATGCGGGCGCATGCAGGTTGATCTCGGTGGTGGTCGACAGCGGTGCGGCAAGGTCGGGTTCGCGTCCATCCTTCAGGGCGCGCACGGCTTCGTTCAACATGTCCGAATACATCTGGAAACCGATCTCGTGGATCTCGCCCGACTGATGGTCGCCCAGCACCTCGCCGGCACCACGAATTTCCAAATCGTGCATGGCGAGATAGAAGCCGCTGCCCAGTTCCTCCATCTGCTGGATCGCCTCCAGCCGGCGCTGCGCCTGCTTGGACAAGCCCTGCACATCCTGCACCAGCAGATAGGCATAGGCCTGGTGGTGCGAACGGCCGACGCGGCCGCGCAACTGGTGCAGCTGCGCCAGGCCGAACTTGTCGGCGCGATGCATGATGATGGTGTTGGCAGTCGGCACGTCAATGCCGGTCTCGATGATGGTGGTACAGAGCAGGATGTTGAAGCGCTGCGCCACGAAGTCGCGCATCACCTTCTCCAGGTCGCGTTCGTGCATTTGCCCGTGCGCGATACCGATGCGCGCTTCCGGCAAGAGCTGTTCCAGCGCGGCCTTGCGGTTGGCGATGGTTTCCACTTCGTTGTGCAGGAAGTAGACCTGGCCGCCGCGTTTCAACTCGCGCAGGCAGGCTTCGCGGATGGTCGATTCCTGCTCGGCGCGCACGAAAGTCTTGATGGCCAGGCGTTTCTGCGGCGCGGTGGCGATCACCGAGAAATCGCGCAGGCCTTCCAGCGCCATGCCCAGCGTACGCGGGATCGGCGTGGCGGTCAGCGTGAGCACATCGACCTCGGCGCGCAGCGATTTCAGGGCTTCCTTCTGGCGTACGCCAAAACGGTGTTCTTCATCGATGATGACCAGGCCCAGGCGCGAGAACTTCACTTCATCGGAGAGCAGCTTGTGAGTACCGATGACGATATCGATGGTGCCATCGCCCAGGCCCTTGATGGCTTGCGTGACTTCCTTGCCGGTGCGGAAGCGCGACAGTTCGGCAATCTTGACCGGCCAGTTGGCGAAGCGGTCGGCGAAGGTGGCGGCATGCTGTTCGGCCAGCAGCGTGGTCGGCGCGAGAATGGCGACCTGCTTGCCGCCCATCACCGCCACGAAGGCGGCGCGCAGGGCCACTTCGGTCTTGCCGAAGCCGACGTCGCCGCAGATGAGGCGGTCCATGGGCTTGCCGCCGGTCATGTCCTTGATGACGGCATTGATGGCGGCGGCCTGGTCGGCGGTTTCCTCAAAACCGAAACTGTCGGCGAAGGCTTCATAGTCATGCGCCGAATACTGGAAGGCATGGCCCTGGCGCAGCGCGCGGCGGGCGTACAGGTTCAGCAGTTCGGCGGCCGTATCGCGCACCTGCTGGGCGGCCTTGCGCTTGGCCTTTTCCCACTGGCCGGAGCCCAGTGCGTGCAGCGGTGCATCTTCCGGCGATGCACCGGAGTAGCGCGAAATCACGTGCAGTTGCGACACCGGAACGTAGAGCTTGGTCTCCTTGGCGTATTCCAGATGCAGGAACTCGGTCTCGCCCTCCCCCAGGTCCATGCTGACCAGGCCCATGTAGCGGCCGATGCCGTGGCTGCTGTGGACCACCGGGTCGCCGATCTTCAACTCCGACAGGTCGCGCACCATGTATTCCACATCGGTGGCGGCCTGCTGTTTGCGGCTACCGACGCGGCGGCCGCTGCCGGCGTACAGCTCGGTCTCGGTGATGAGCGCCAGGCCGCCGGCAGTGACGAAGCCGGCATGCAATGGGGCCACGCCCAGCATCAGCGGCTCATTGCCGGAGAGGAAATCATTCCAGTCATCGCACAGCGCCGGATGCAGGTCGTATTCGGCAAAGTACTGCTGCAGGGTTTCACGCCGGCCATTGCTTTCGGCACAGATCAGCACACGCTCGGCCCCCTTGAGCAGGAAGCTGCGCAGGTTGACCAGCGGGTCTTCCGCACGGCGGTTCACGGCGATATTGGGCAGCGGCGCCGAGATGGCCGAAGGCGCATCATCGGTCTTGAGCACCCAGCGGGCGTGGGGTTTCAGCAGGGTGAAGAAATCTTCGTCGTCCAGGTAGAGGGCGCGCGGCTCCAGCACCGGGCGCTCGCGGTCGGCGTGAAGGAAAGTCCAACGCGAGCGGGTATCGCTCCAAAAGCGCTTGATGGCTTGTTCGATGTCGCCGACGGTGGCGAACATGGCATTGGCTGGCAGGTACTGGAACAGCGTGGCCGTCTCTTCGAAGAACAGCGGCAGGTAGTATTCGATGCCCGCCGAGGCGATGCCGTTGCCGATGTCCTTGTAGATGGCCGAGCGCGACGGATCGCCCTCGAACACCTCGCGCCAGCGATTGCGGAAGGCCAAGCGCGAGGCCTCGTCCATGGGGAATTCGCGGCCCGGCAGCAGGCGGACTTCGGGCACCGGATAGAGCGAGCGCTGGGTATCGGCGTCGAAGGTGCGGATGGTCTCGATGGTGTCGCCGAACAGGTCCAGGCGATAGGGCAGCACCGAGCCCATGGGGAAGATGTCGATCAGCCCGCCGCGCACTGAATATTCGCCCGGCGACATGACCTGGCCCACGTGGGTGTAACCGGCCAGGGTGAGCTGGGACTTGAGCTTGCCCTCATCGAGCTTTTCGCCCTGCTTGAAGAAGAAGGTATAGGCCGCCAGGAACTGCGGCGGCGCCATGCGCAGCAAGGCTGTGGTGGCCGGCACGATCAGCAGGTCGCACTGGCCGGACTGCACTTCATAGAGCGTGGCCAGGCGTTCGGAGACCAGGTCCTGGTGCGGCGAGAAGGCGTCATAGGGCAGCGTTTCCCAGTCCGGCAGCAGGTGGCAACGCAGGCGCTCGCCTTCCTTGGGCTGGAACCATGGGATTTCAGCCAGCAGGCGCTGGGCATCGGTGGCCCCGGCCACCACCACGGCCAGCATGCGGCCTTCGGCCTTGAGGGCCAGCGCGGCTTGGGCCAGCAGATAGGCATCGGCAGAACCGTGCACGGCGGGAGGCTGGAAACGCACACCTGCTTTGGGCAGGCTTTTTTTCGGGTCGAAAGACATCAGGATCGGGAGGATCGGCTTGGTTTGGACTTGATTCGAGCAAGGCAACGGCGCAGGCCCGGCCGCGGTGGCCATGCTGGCAGCGCCGCAAAATGCCGGTCGCTTGCAAGGGATTGGCATTAGAATTCAGCCTCTCATTATAAACGAAGGCCCCATCGCAAGCCGCCGCCAGGCGGGCGTCGGGCCAGGTGCATGGCATGAACCCTTCGCAGTCCGCTTCTTCCCCGCCCCGCCACTTTGCGCTCATTCCCGCCGCAGGCGTGGGCGCGCGTATGGGCGTCCAGATCCCCAAGCAATATATGCCGCTGGCAGGCAAACCCATGCTGCTGCATGCGCTGCAGACCTTCGCGGACCACCCACGGATCGCCCATACCTTCGTGGTGGTCAGTGCCGAGGATGGCTGGATTGACTCCGTGATGACGCCAGATTTGTTGCAACGCGTGAGCATCCTGCGGGTAGGCGGGCCAACGCGCCAGGACAGCGTCTTCAATGGCCTCAACGCCATCCGTGACCGGGTGGCCGATGCCGACCGGGTGCTGGTTCATGATGCCGCCCGCCCCGGTTTGGACGCGCCGCTGCTGGATCGCCTGCTGGATGCCCTGGCAGACGATGAAATCGGTGGCTTGCTGGCGGTGCCGGTCGTCGACACCTTGAAGCGCGGCGATGGCGGCGCCCCTGCCCGCTCGCAGGAGACCGTGCCGCGCGCCGGCCTGTGGGCGGCACAGACCCCGCAGATGTTTCCCTATGCCCTGCTGCAGCGCGCCTTGCATCAGGCGCAAGAACAAGGCCGCCTGGGCGAGATCACCGACGACGCCAGCGCCATCGAGATGCTGGGCTTGCGTCCGCGCCTGGTGGAGGGCAGCCCCCGCAATCTGAAGGTCACGCTGGCGCAGGACGCCGCGCTGGCTGAATTCTTCCTGAAAGGTCCGCACGCATGAACGCTTCTTCCCCCTTCCCTTTCCGCATCGGCCAGGGCTATGACTGCCACGCGCTGGTGGAAGGCCGCCCGCTGATCCTGGGCGGCGTCACCATCCCGCACAAAAAGGGCCTGCTGGGCCATTCGGATGCCGACGCCCTGCTGCACGCCATCACCGACGCGCTCTTCGGTGCAGCCGCGCTGGGTGACATCGGCCGCCATTTCCCCGATACCGATCCGCAATTCAAGGGAGCCGACTCGCGCGTGCTGCTGCGCGAAGCCGCCAAGCGCCTGGCCGCCGCCGGCTACGCCGTGGGCAACGTGGATGCCACCATCATCGCCCAGGCGCCCAAGATGGCACCGCACATCCCGTCCATGGTGGCCAACGTCGCCGCCGACCTCGGGATTTCTGAAGGGCAAGTGAATATCAAGGCCAAAACCAATGAAAAAATGGGCTTTTTGGGGCGTGAAGAAGGGATTGCGACCGAAGCGGTTGTGCTGATCCACCGGCAAAACGGCTGAAAAGCGGCGTCAGAAAGTTCCCGACAAGCGCACGTAGGACATTCACTGACACGCCGAAACCCGCACCAGACAAGGGATTGAAGCCGGTTCTGCGCACCATTTCCCGGCACTGAAAGAAATCTAAAGCACCAGAATCAGCCATTAAAACTTTTAATGGAAGTTTCGTACCGAAAATGGCTTGCATTCTCGATTTAATGAGTATAATCGTCGCGTCGTTAGGATTCGAGCTGGTAGTGCGGTTCTTCGCTGTCATTCCTCCCGAGTAACGATAAAGAGCCGGGCGCAAGCCCCAATCAATTAAATTTAGGAGTCCGTAATGGCAACTGGTACCGTCAAGTGGTTCAACGATGCAAAGGGTTTTGGTTTCATCACTCCCGATGAAGGTGGCGAAGATCTGTTCGCTCACTTCTCGGCTATTCAGTCGAATGGCTTCAAGTCCCTGAAGGAAAACCAACGCGTTTCCTTCGAAGTGACCACCGGCCCGAAGGGCAAGCAAGCTTCGAACATCGTTCCGGCTGCTTAAGCTTTCAAGCTGAAAAAAAAATCCCCGACTCGTCGGGGATTTTTTTCGTCCTTCGCTTTGATGAAGTGAAGCGATGCGCATCAAAAAAATCCCCGCCCTCTTGCGAGTGGCGGGGATTTTCATTTGCGCTGAAGCGGATCTGAATCAGATTTCTTCGTACAGCGGCAGCGTCAGGAACTCGGCGAAGGTCTCGGAAGTGGACATTTCTTCAAAGATCTTGGCGGCGCGGTCATAGGTCGGGCCATCGCCTGCCACTTGCTTCACCTTGGCCAGCTCTTCCGGAATCATCGCGCGCACCATGTCGGCGGTGACCTTGCGGCCGTCTTCCAGGTTGCCCTTGGCGCTGCGGATCCACTGCCACACCTGGGCACGGCTGATTTCGGCGGTGGCGGCATCTTCCATCAGGTTGTGGATGGGCACGCAACCGTTGCCGGCCAGCCAGGCACCCAGGTAGTGGATACCGACGTTGATGTTGTAGCGCAGGCCGGCTTCGGTGATCGGGGTTTCGGGCTGGAAGTTCAGCAGGTCGGCCGCCTTGACCTCGACGTCCGGACGCTGCTTTTCGAACTGGTTGGGCTTATCGCCCAGCACGGCCACGAATTCCTTCATGGAAGCTTCGACCAGGCCCGGGTGAGCCACCCAGCCGCCGTCGTAACCGTCGGTGGCGTCGCGGCGCTTGTCGTTGATGATGCCTTGCATGGCGATGGCGTTCTTTTCCGGATCGTTCTTGATCGGGATCAGCGCGCTCATGCCGCCGATGGCCGGGGCACCGCGCTTGTGGCAGGTCTTCAGCAGCAGCAGGGCGTAGGCGCGCATGAAGGGCGAAGTCATGGTGACCTTGGCGCGATCGGCCAGGCAGAAGTCCTTGTCGTTCTTGAACTTCTTGATGCAGGAGAAGATGTAGTCCCAACGGCCGGCATTCAAGCCCGCGCTGTGCTCGCGCAGCTCGTACAGGATTTCTTCCATCTCGAAGGCGGCAGTGATGGTCTCGATCAGCACGGTGGCCTTGATGGTGCCTTGCGGCAGGCCGATTTCATTCTGGGCCATCACAAAGATGTCGTTCCACAGACGCGCTTCCAGGTGCGATTCCATCTTGGGCAGGTAGAAGTACGGACCGGCGCCGCGTGCCAGCTGCTCCTTGGCGTTGTGGAACAGGAACAGGGCGAAGTCGAAGATGCCACCGGAGATGCGCTTGCCGTCCAGGGTGACGTGCTTTTCATCCAGGTGCCAGCCGCGCGGACGCACCACCAGGGTGGCGATCTTGTCGTTGAGCTTGTAGCTCTTGCCGTTCGATTCCAGCGAGATGGTGCGGCGGATCGCATCGTACAGGTTGATCTGGCCGCTGATCTGGTTGTCCCACACCGGGGAGTTGGAATCCTCGAAGTCGGTCATGTAGCTGTCCGCGCCCGAGTTGAAGGCGTTGATGACCATCTTGCGCTCGACCGGGCCGGTGATTTCCACACGGCGGCACTTCAGGGCTTCGGGGATGGGAGCGATCTTCCAGTCGCCGCTGCGGATGGATTCGGTTTCCTTCAGGAAGTCGGGGCGCTCGCCGGCGTCCAGGCGCTTGACGCGCTCGGCACGGGCAGCCAGCAGCTCCTGGCGGCGGCCTTCGAAGGCGCGCGAGAGCTTGGCGACCAGCGACAGGGCTTCAAAGGTCAGGACGTTCTCGTAACCCGGCTTGATCTCGCCGGAGATTTCCATGCCGGTGGGCAGCTTCAGTTGCGTCATGCTGGACTCCTCAAAAAGAAAAATGGACTGGGTGATCTTGTTTTCATGATTGTGCCTGAGACCGTGCAGCTTTTTGCATCGCATCAGACACTTTATGTACGCAGTATATTTAAACCAAATCGATATGAGTGAAAGCTTTTATCAATTTATCTTTGCGTTTTAGTCACAAGTGAGCCGATAATGGCTGCAACCCGCCGCACCAGTTCCGGCGCGGCTTTGCCGCCTGTTTTCAGGCGTTTGGAGAGTGCAGGCATGGACCAGTTCAAGCAGATTTCGACCTTTGCAGAGGTAGCCGCCCGGGGCAGCCTGTCGGCGGCCGCCCGCGCCGAGGGCATCGCCCCGGCCATGATAGGCCGGCGGCTGGATGCGCTGGAGGAGCGCCTGGGCGTGAAACTGCTGCAGCGGACCACGCGCAAGATCGTGCTGACCAACGAAGGCGCGGCCTTCCTGGAAGACTGCCAGCGTATCCTGGCCGACCTGGAAGATGCCGAATCGGCGGTGTCCGAACGCAGCGCGCGCGCCAGCGGGCAACTGCTGATCTCGGCCCCGGCCGGATTCGGTCGCCAGCACGTGGCACCGCTGGTCCCCTCCTTCCTGGCCGAGCACCGCGATGTCACCCTCACGCTGAACCTGAACGACCGCATCGCCGACGTCATCGGGGAAGGCATCGACGTCGCCATCCGCATCGCCACCCTGACCGACTCCAACCTGGTGAGCGTGAAGCTGGCCGAGAACCATCGGGTGATCGTCGCTGCGCCCTCCTACCTGCGCCGTCACGGCACGCCGGCCAGTCCTGATGAGCTGGTGCGCCACAACTGCCTGGCCATGAGCAGCGAAGGCAGCCAGCGCGGCTGGACGCTCAAGCAATCGGGCAAGGTCAGCGTCTACAAGGTCGGCGGCAACATGGTCTGCAATGATGGCGAGGTGCTGCACAACTGGGCGCTGGCCGGGCGTGGCCTGGCCTGGCGCTCGATGTGGGAGGTGGGTGCGGCGATCGAGGCCGGCGAACTGGTGACCGTGCTGGACAAATTCGCTGCCCCGGCCCCTTCCATCTATGCGGTCTTCGCGCAGCGTCGGCACCTGCCGCTGCGCATTCGCGCCTTCGTGGATTTTCTGCGGCACGCCTATGCGCAGCCGGACTACTGGAAGCAGCGCCTCTGATCCCTGACGGCTCACTTGTGTCCCGCGCTGCCGCCCCAGCTACTGCCTGAGGAGACTGAGTAGTCCTCTTCCTCTGCCTGAATCATTTGATGGACGAGGGCCACGCACGTGACGATGACCGCATAGATCGCGTAGCCTCGCAGCACGGATTGGGCCTGCCCTTTTTCTCCCATCGCCTTGAGCAAGCGCGCAGGCAGATACACCGCGGCCAAGGTCAGGAGGAACACCCAGGTCTGGCGCATGCTCCAGATGAAGTCGCTGGCCCAGTAAAATCCCAGGGTCATCACCAGGTAGCACACCACCGACGTATGCGCCGATCCCATCGGACTCAGTTCGATGTCCTCGCTCGACGGATGTGTGGCCACACCGTGCGAGGGAACGGAATCCTGTTGTGCGGCGCGCTCAGGCAGACTGATCAGCGCCTCCAGCGCCATCCGCTTTCCCAGATAAAGCACGGGCGTATCGCCGAGCGAATAGTCCAGCATCAGGACGCCATCGCCCGCCTCAAGATCGACCATGCGCGCGCGCTGCCGAGCAGACCGGGTCATGGCCCATTCGCCCTCGCCACCGCTGCAAGCTACATCGCGCACCGCACTGACCACCCAGCTTCGGTCGAATAACTTCACGCGCATGCGTGGCTTGAGTTGATCGAATCTCGGCAAGGCTTGCTCAAGATCGACCCGGGAGACGATGGCGTAGCGTCCCCCGGATTCCAGCAAGCGCCATTCCAGCGAGTCGCCCTGCATCTTCAGCCACCACTGGTTCCAGACACGCGCGCCAGCTCGCCACTGGCGTTGTCCCACGATGCTGAAGGCGCGCCCTTCGAAGCAGCCCGTTCGGCCGATCGGCAGCGGACCGGCGCCCTTTGCCAGGGCCGGCACCCTGGAGGCGCCACGGGTCTTCTGATTGCGCCTGTCGACCACGGCGCGGCAGTACACGCACACCGCCATGGTCGAGGCCAGGCTGTGGAATTCGACGAACTTCTCGCAGGACGGGCAAGTGACAGTCCACATGATTCACGCTTGGCAGAATGAAAAGCGCGCATCTTAAGACAAAGAAAATGGCCTGACCAACGAAATTCCGGCCTTGTCGATCATCGCCGGAACCGCGCCCAGCCTGGTTTGCAGCGTGACTACTGCAACCCTGATCAATACCCGTGATATGTCAGGCGCACGTCGCCATCGGCAGCAGGCGTACCTGACGCTCGATCAGCTGGCGATGCAGCTGTTCAGGTTGAAGCCCCGCCACGATGATCTCCAGCGCCTGTTCCACCTGCAATGCGCCGCACAGGAAAATGTCGAGCGCAGCAAAGCGCGCTTCCGGCCAGGTATGAATGGAAAGGTGGGATTCGGCCAGCAACAGCACGCCGGTGACGCCCTGCTGCGGCCCGAAGTGATGAAAATGGCCCTGCAGCACGGTCGCCCCGGCATGAGCCGCCGCCTGCCGCAAGAGGGATTCGATCGCCACGGGATCGCACAGACGCGCAGCGTCGATGCCATCCAGATCGGCCAGCAGATGCTGGCCACGGGCGGGGAAGGCGTTGGCGCTCACTTGTGCCCACCTCCGCCGCCCCAGGATCCGCCCGAACTGGAGGACGACCAGCTGCTGCCGGAGGACGAGCGCGAACTGGAGAAGCTGGTCGAGCCCCAGTTGTACAGCGTCGAGATCGCGATGATGAACAAGGCGTAGAGCACGAAGAGGATCTTCATCAGAAATCATTCCCGTCGAGCTTGTAGGCCGGGGCGTAGATCAGGGTCAAGGTAATGAGGCCACTCCAGAAATGATCGTAGCCAAGAATGGGAATGCAATTCAGGATCACGAAGAGGACCGCCATCACGTGCGCCAGGGTCATGAAGGACATGCCCGGTGCAGCGCGCGCAGTCTCGGACGCGACTTCCTTGCCCAGCCAGGCCCTGAGCTGGTCGGGCGAGACCGGCTTGGCTTCGGACCAAGTGGCTTCCTCTGCCGTCACTTCCAGCGTCATGCTCTTGCTCCCTTTGCCGTACTGGAGCACGCGCGTGACGTCGTCCACGGATACCTTCCAGTTGAAGGCACCGACCGCATAAGTGACCCGTGCCTCGAATTCGTATTGCAAGGGAAGGCGCAAGCGGCCCTGCGTGACACCATCCGCACCCGACATGTCCGGCCAGGTCTGGAGCACCGACGCGGTACTCCAGCCCTCGTCGGCTTCGACCAGCCAGAGAAAGCCGCGCCGCTCGTTGTGCAGCAGGTATTCGGTCCACTGCTCGTCATCATCGGTACGCCGCATGGCACCGATGACTTCGAACCTGGCACCGGCAATGGTGGCCTGCGTACCCAGTTCCAGCGTCAGCGCGGCCGCCGCGATCTTCTCTTGTGCGGCCACCACCTCGGCCTTGACGCCGGTCAGTGCGATCTGGCTGTGACAGGACTGGCACACCAGGTGTTCGGTCTGGCGCGGCAGGAAGCGAATGGCGGTGCCGCATGAGGGGCAGGTCATCGACCCCAGCTTGCCCTGATAGCGATAGCTCCCGGCGCGCACGGTATCGTCGTCGCGCAGGAATTCACATTTGAGCGATTCCAGCGTGACGCTCTTGCCCTGGTACAGCACCGGCACTTCTTCATCGGAGAAATCCAGCGTGACGAAGCGATCCGCCACATGCAGGTCCGCTACGCGCGCCTGCCATCCGTCACGCAGCCCCAGCGGCAGTTCGCCCTGGCCGCCGGTACAACGGGCGGTCCGCACATCGCCCACCACATGAGGGATGCCGCCGATCTCCACGCGGGTCAGCGGCTTGAGTTCGTCGAAACGCGGCCAGGTTTGCGTGCCGGCGGTGCGCCGGGTCACGGTATAGAGCCCTGAGGCATCCGAGAGCCACCATTCCTGCTGGCCATCGCCGACCTGCAGGGCCCATTCGTTCCACAAGCCGCCGTCATATTGCAGCTGGATGCGTCCGACCACGGTGAACGCCTGGCCCTCGATGAATCCGCTGGTGCCGATCTGGATGGGCGAATAATCGTCGAGCACCTCGGAGACCTGCCCCAGCGTGTGGGCAGCCGAGCCGTCCTTGTAGACGGTGGTGCGGCAATAGCTGCACACCGCCATGACCGAGGCCAGCGACTTGAATTCAGTGGGTGCCCCGCAATTGGGGCAGCTTGCTGTCTGCATGAGTCAACCAGAGAAGCGCCGGCAGGCGCAGGCCCGCCTGCCGGCGGGAAGCATGTGGGGAAAATGCAGGCGCACCTTCAGCCGATCAGTTTCTTCAGGACCTCGGCTTTGGCGGCATCGTAATCGGCGGCGCTGATCAGGCCTTGATCCAGCAACTGCTTCAACTGGCCCAGCCGCTCCGCGGGTGTCGGGCCGGCGGCGGCCGCAGGAGCGGCGGCGGCGTGGCCCTGAGCACCCGCTGCGCCAGTCCCCAGGGCATCGGCCATGACCTGCCCCATCGAGACGCCCGTGGCCAATCCAGCCCCCAGTCCTGCCAGGCCACCTTCGTTGCCGGCCGCAATCGGAATTGCCTCGGCCGCCTGGACGCGCGCATAACCGGCGGCCTTGGCGGCATCCAGCCCGCCCTTCATGCCGGCCGCGATGCGCTGGTCCAGCGCCACTTGCAGGTCATCCGGCAGATTGAAGCTGGCGATGTTGAACTGGTCCAGCGTCAGGCCGTATTGCGCAAAACTCAGGGCCATGGCGTCGCGCACCGTGTTGGCCATGAGGGTCTGGTTGGCCGCTAGGTCGAGGAAGGCGCTCTGCGCATTGCCCAGGGAATTGGCCAGCGTGGAGAGCAGGATGCCCTGCAGCTGGTCTTCAAAGTCTTCGCGGGTGTACACCTCGCGGGTGCCGCTGATGCGCGAGAAGAACACGCGCGGATCCGACAGGGCATACGAGTACATGCCAAAGGCACGCACGCGGATCATGTCGAAATCCTTGTCGCGGATCGTGATCGGCTGCGGCGTGCCCCACTTGCGACCAGTCTGCAGGCGGGTACTGAAGAAATAGACATCCGACTTGAAGGGAGACTCGAACAGCTTGTCCCAATTCTTCAGGTTGGTCAGCACCGGCAGGGTGCGGGTGGTGAGCGTGTAATTGCCGGGGGTGAAGATATCGGCCACCTGCCCTTCGTTGACGAAGACAGCGAGCTGCGATTCGCGCACCGTCAGGGTGGCACCATTCTGGATTTCAAAATCCTGCATCGGATAGCGCCAGGCCAGCACGCCTTCCTGGTCCTCATTCCATTGCAGGACATCGATGAATTGCTTCTTGATGAATGATCCGAGATTCATGCGGTACTCCGGGGGGATGAAGGATGAACAACGAAGAGGTCAGGAAATGCAGGCCGCATTGATGGCCCCGATGCACAGCGAGATCGTGCCCATCAGGCCACCGAAGGCGACATTGTCGGTTTCGATATGTTCGCGTGAAATGCGCAGTCCGCGCGTGGTCACCAGATAAGCCAGCAGTTGCACCACCAGCGCACCGGCTGCCCAGGCAAAGAATTGCTGGTAATCGTTGGTATGCAGGATGGAGGAGGCGATGGTGAGCGAGAAGCCGCCCATGGCGCCTCCCAGCGACATCGCCGCAGCACGGTTGCCTTGTCGGATCAACAAGACTTCATCATAAGGAGTGACCCAGGTATATACCTTGAAAAAGACCGCCAATAGAATAGCGGCCAGCAAGAGATGAAGCGCGTAGTTGAGGATGGCAGGCAAAACGATTCTCGCGTGGTGGCATCAAGACCCGCATATTAAGCCATAAAAAAATTCATGATCAACAGAATACTGGTGTTGTCGATTTTCGTGGTCGCCTCGTGCGGCCTCGCCTACGAACTGATTGCAGGCGCACTGTCGAGCTACCTGCTGGGGGACTCGGTGCTGCAGTTCTCCACCATCATCGGCTGCTATCTGTTTGCCATGGGGGTGGGCGCGCATGTCTCCAAATACGTCAAGGATGAAGACGTGCTGGCGCGCTTCGTGGACATCGAGATCATGGTGGGACTGATCGGCGGCCTCTCGGCGGCGCTGCTGTTTCTCTCCTTCTCGTGGTCGGCAGCGCCTTTTCGCATCCTGCTCTACAGCGTGGTGTTCCTGATCGGCGCACTGGTGGGCATGGAAGTGCCGCTGGTCATGCGCGCCCTCAATGCTCGCCAGACCGCCTTCCGCGAGCTGGTGAGCACGGTGCTGACCTTCGACTATCTGGGTGCACTGGCCGTGTCGCTGCTGTTTCCGCTGGTACTGGCGCCGCATCTGGGCCTCACGCGCACCGGCTTCCTGTTCGGGATGAGCAACGTGGCCGTGGGCTTGTGGACCATCTACGTCTTCCGCGCCGAACTGCAGCAGGCACAGCGGCAGTTGCTGCGGGCCTGCCTGGTGCTGTTCCTGCTGGGGACCGGCTTTGCCGCCTCGGACCGGCTGGTGCAATGGGGCGAGCACGGCATGTACGGCGATGAAGTCATCTATTCCACCAGCACCCCCTACCAGCGCCTGGTGATCACCCGCTGGAAGGATGATCTGCGGCTCTACATCAATGGCAATCTGCAGTTTTCTTCACGTGACGAATACCGCTATCACGAAGCCCTGGTGCATCCGGCCCTGGCCACCCTGCCCTGGGCGCGGTCGGTGCTGGTGCTGGGCGGAGGCGACGGACTGGCCCTGCGCGAGATCCTGCGCCATCCCGGTATCCGGGAGGTGACGCTCGTGGATCTCGATCCGGCGATGACGCAAGCCTTCCGGCAACGTCCGGAACTGGTGGCGCTGAACAAGGGCGCGTTGTCCGATCCGCGCGTGAAGGTCATCAATGCCGATGCGGCCGTGTGGTTGCAGAACAGTACGCAGACCTTCGACCTGGCCATCGTCGACTTCCCCGATCCTTCCAGCTTTGCGCTGGGCAAACTGTTCTCGGTGCCGTTCTACGGCGTGCTCAAGAAGCACATCTCGGCCAATGGCCTGATCGTGGTGCAGGCGACTTCGCCCTATTTCGCCCCGCATGCCTACTGGTCCATCGACGCCACGCTGCGCGAGGCGCAATGGAAGACCTATCCCTATCACCTCTACGTACCATCCTTCGGTGAATGGGGCTTCATCCTGGCTTCGCCGCAGCGTGACTACGTTGCACCCACCACCTATGCGCAGCCGATGCGCTATCTCAACGGGGCCACCACGGCCGAGATGTTCCGCTTCCCGCCCGACATGCCGCGTGTAGAGGTCGAGCCCAACCGGCTCAACAACCAGTCGCTGGTGCGCTACTTCGAGCAGGACTGGCATCAGGTGGTGCGCTGATGCAGCGGCGCAGCTTCATTCTGGGCGCAGCGGTGGCGGCGGGCGCGGCCACGCTGGGCGCGGGCGGCGTCCTGCAGAAATGGCGGGAAGTCGATCCCGGCATTCGCACACCGGGCCGCGCGGAAGGCCACTTCCTGCGCGATCTGGCCAGGCATCCCGGCCGCCTGCCGGTCCCTTCGGAGATCATCGAGACCGACATCGCCATCCTCGGCTCGGGAGTGGCCGGCCTGACCGCAGCCTGGAAGCTGGAACGCTCGGGCCATCAGGATTTTCTCGTGATCGACGGCCCGGAAGCCGACGGCAATGCCGCCGGGGCACGCTACGGCCAGGCCGGTGAATACGCCTGCCCGACCGGGGCCCACTATCTGCCGCTGCCCTCACAGGAATGCCTGCACGTGCGCGAAATTCTCGCCGACCTGGGCGTGATCCTGCGTGACGCCCAGGCCGAGCGCCCCTATTACGACGAACGCTATCTGCTGCACGCACCGGATGAACGGCTGCTGGTCGACGGGCACTGGTACGAAGGCCTGCTGCCGCCCTTGCAGCCGGGCGAACAGGAAGAGCTGGATCGTTTCAACCGCAGCATGGACAGCCTGCGCGCCAGCCGCGATGCCCGGGGCCGGCGCGCGTTCATGCTGCCGTCCGCGCAGGCCTCGGATGACCCGCGCTGGCTGGCGCTGGACCGCATCACCATGCGGCAATGGCTGGAGCAGGAAGGCTATCGCTCCCCTGCCCTGCACTGGCTGGCCAACTACGGTTGCCGTGACGACTACGGCGCACGCTACGACCAGGTCTCGGCCTGGGCCGGCCTGCATTATTTCTGCAGCCGCAGCGGCCAGGCGGCCAATGCCGCCGACGGCGCCTGGCTGACCTGGCCGGGTGGCTTGCAGCCGCTGGCCGAGGGACTGGCGCGCCGCATCGGCCCGCGCCGCCGCCCCGGCACGGTGCTGCAGCTGCAAGAAACTTCGCGTGGAATCGAAGCGCTTTGCATGGTCCTGCGCGATGGCCAGGCCACCAGCTTCCTGCTGCGCGCGCGCAAGGCCGTCTGCGCCATGCCGCTGTTCGTCGCGGCGCGCATCACACCGGCCATGGCCACGCTGGGCTTCGATCCCGCGCAGCACCTGCCGGCCCGCGCGCCGTGGCTGGTGGCCAACTTCCTGCTCAAGCGCTTCCCCAAGGAAAAACCCGAGGCACCGCTGTCCTGGGATAACGTGGTCCAGCGTGAACCGGGCCTGGGCTATGTCGTTTCGACCCATCAGGATATCCGCGTCCATCCGCCGCAACAGACGGTATTCACCTCCTATGTGGCGCTGACGCATCTGGCCCCGGATCAGGCCCGGCGCTGGATGGACCAGGCCACGCCGGCCCAGTTGCTGGCACTGGCCATGGAAGACTTGCAGCAGGCGTATGGCTGGCAATTCGGTGCTGCGGTGGAGCGCGTGGATATCACGCTGCGGGCACATGCGATGGCGATCCCCACGCCCGGTTTCCGCAGCAATGCCGGACTGAGAAAATTGCAGCAGGCAGACGGCAAGATCCTCTTCGCGCATGCCGACCTCTCCGGTTTTTCACTGTTTGAAGAAGCCAGCTGGTGGGGCTATCAGGCCGCCCTCAAAGCGCTGAAGACCTGACGCCGCAGCCGTCGCTGGAATGACAAACGGCCCGCGAGGGGCCGTTTGTCATGGGTCCGCAGCCACTCAGTGCGG
Organism: Herbaspirillum sp. Her4; assembly: GCF_057961335.1. Lineage (NCBI taxonomy): Bacteria > Pseudomonadati > Pseudomonadota > Betaproteobacteria > Burkholderiales > Oxalobacteraceae > Herbaspirillum > Herbaspirillum sp. Her4. The sequence goes on from NZ_CM176330.1 coordinate 4,694,124, forward strand.
CAGCGTCGGGCCGGCCGGCGTGACGTCGATCTCGCGCCGCACCAGCGTCTCGCCCTCATTGATCCGGAACACGCTGACCATCTGCGCCAGCCGTCCCGCCTGGTTCTGCATCGAAGCCGCTGCGGCCGCAGCCTGCTCGACCAGCGCTGCATTCTGCTGGGTTACCTGGTCCATCTGCGTGATGGCCAGGTTGATCTGCTCGATGCCACTGGTCTGCTCGGCGCTGGCGGCGCTGATCTCGGCCACGATGTCGGTCACGTGGCGCACGCTGCTGACCACTTCCTGCATGGTGACGCCGGCCTGCTCGACCAGGCGGCTGCCGTCGCCGACCTTCTCCACCGAATCGTTGATCAGTTCCTTGATCTCCTTGGCCGCCGAGGCCGAACGCTGGGCCAGCGAGCGCACTTCGGAAGCCACCACCGCAAAGCCGCGTCCCTGTTCCCCGGCGCGCGCCGCTTCCACGGCAGCGTTGAGTGCCAGGATGTTGGTCTGGAAGGCGATGCCGTCGATCACGCTGATGATGTCCACGATCTTGCGCGAGGAGGCATTGATGGCCCCCATGGTATCGACCACCTGGCTGACCACGCCGCCGCCCTGCTCGGCCACACTGGAGGCCGATTGCGCCAGCTGGCTGGCCTGGCGCGCATTGTCGGCGTTCTGGCGCACGGTGGAGATCAGTTCTTCCATCGCCGAGGCAGTTTCTTCCAGTGAACTGGCCTGCTGTTCGGTGCGCCCGGACAGGTCGAGGTTGCCGGCCGCGATCTCGGCCGAGGCCGTGCTGATGGTATCGGTGCCGGTGCGCACATTGGCGACGATGCCGCGCAGGCTGTCATTCATGTCCTTGAGCGATTGCAGCAGCTGGCCGGTTTCGTCGCGCGAGGTCACCTGCACCTGGGTCGCCAGGTCGCCCTCGGCCACCTTGCGCGACACCACCACCGCCGTCTGCAGCGGCTTGGTGATACCCAGCGTCAGGGTGCGCGCCAGCACGATGCCCAGCAACAGGATCAGGCCCTCCAGCACCACAATCAGGATCCGGCTCTGGGCCGCAATGTTGTCGATTTCCTTGGCGGTATCGTCGATATCCTTGCGCTGGATGTCGACCATCTCGCGCATCAGTTTCTGGTAGGTCGCGGCGGCGGGCACGAAGACGGTGTCCAGCAGGCGCATGGCCTCTTCCACGTTGCCTGCCGCCTTCAGTTTGACGATCTGGTCACGCGACGACAGGTACACCTTGCGCTGCTCGCCGATCTTCTGGAACAGCGCCTTTTCTTCGGGGGTGACCAGCAAGCCCTCGACCTGCTTCTGGTACTCCGAGGAACTCTTGGTGGAGGCCGCGGCTTCCTCCGCGAAATACGCTGCCAGCGACGGATCACTGCTCTTGGCGATGGCCAGGGTGCGGCGAATGCCGGCGGTCAGGTTGGTATACCAGTCGCCCATGAGGCGTTCAGTCTTGAGCGGATCGTTCATCATCTCGCGCGTGGCCGTCGACACCTGCTCCAGTCGCCACAGGCTGATACCCGCCACGATGGCGGAAAACGCGAGGATCACGGCAAAGCCCAAGGTCAGGCGCTTGCCGATATTCATGTTGCCAAGGATATTCATGTCTTTTCCGTCCCTAGCGAAGCCTCCGGGCGAGGACTTCGCAATGTCATCTTGATTATTGTTGTCAGCACGGCAGTCCCCGACTGCCGTCGTCCAGCACTATGGCACGCGAGGGCAAGTGGAACAAGACAACTAAGCCCCGAACAGACGGGCAATGGCGGTTCTCTTCCCGACGGCGCGGAAACCATGCCGGCATTGCCCCAGCATGCGGGAATTCAAGCTTGTTGATCCAGCAACCTGGCCATGGCGGCGGCAAATCGCGGGTCCGACAGCTGTCCGACATTGAAGCGGGACCATGGCACGCTGTGTTCCGGGTCGACATGGAAGATGCTGCCCGGAGCCAGCACCACGTGATGCGCCATTAGGGCCTGCGCCAGTGGCCGGGCATCCGTAAAAGCGGGAAATCTCGCCCACAGGTACATGGATTGCTGAGGCGCGCAGAACAACTCTGCCCCCAGTTGCTGCAGCTGGTGGCAGGCGGCGTCGGTGGCGTGCGCCAGACGCTCGCGCAGACGCGCCGTGTGGCGGCTGAAGTGGCCGTCGGACAAGATCACGTCCAGCGTGCGCTCGCAGTATTCGGAACTGCTCATGTGGACCAGCATCTTGATGTCGGCCAGGTCACTGGCCAGATCACGGTGGCAGGCAATGAAGCCCACGCGCAGCGCGGCGGACACCGACTTGGAAAAGCTGCCGATGTAGAGCGTGCGGCGCAACTGGTCCAGCGTGGCGATACGCGGCGCGGTAGCCGGCTTGAAGTCGGCGAAGGCATCGTTCTCCACGATCAGGGCATCGTGGCGATCGGCCAGTTGCAGGATCTTGTGCGCCTTGTGCGGAGAGGTGTCCGAGGCCGTGGGATTGTGCGCCAGCGACTGGGTGAAGAACAGCGGCGGCTTGCCGGGCAGCTTCAGTTCGCGTTCCAGGGCCTCGATATCCGGCCCGTCCGCATGGCGCGGGATGCCGATGATGCGCGCACCGGACAGCTTGAGTTTGCCGTACAACATGTAGTAGCCCGGTTCATCGACCAGCACGCGATCGCCGGGGCGGATGAAATTGCGGATCACGATATCGAGCGCCTGGTTGGCCCCGTGGGTCAGCACGATCTGGCTGGTGGCGGCCTCGATGCCATGCTGCGCCAGCTTCTGCACCAGGTGCTGGCGCAGCGGCAGGTAGCCGAAGCGGCTGCCGTAGCCGAACAGCGCACCCATGCCGGTGCGCACCACCTTCTGGTGGAATTTGTCCAGCCGCACATCGTGCAGCCATTCCACCGGCGGGAAGCCATCGCCCAGGCGCAGATGGCCGGGGTCGTGCTTCAACTGCTCGCGCATGAGCCAGACCACGTCCATGGCGCGGCTCAGGCTGCCCTCCTCTTCTTCCTTCGGGCGCGGCGGCGTGGCGCAGACGAAGAAGCCGGAGCCGCGCCGGGGCTCGACCACGCCTTGCGCCGTCAATTCCTCGAACACGTTGACGATGGTGTTTTTGGCACAGCCATGCCGGGCGGCCAGCTCGCGGATCGACGGCAGGCGGCTGCCGGGAGCATGCGCACCCTCGGCGATCTGGCGACGGATCAGTTGAACCAGGGTCTGGGTGAGTGTCTGGGGGATGGTCACGGATAAGACTCTCCAAAAAGCAGGCAGGTACTCGCTCGCCCGGCCCGCGTCGTCGGGACTTGCTGCAATGCAAAGGGATTGTCCTGGGTACAGTTGCCCTGCTGTTGGCAGCAACTGTACCCATGCGCAATGGTACACCCTTGCTATTCTGCCAGCGCTGGACGGGGGGCGCGCAGCCTGCCGCCCATTCCAGATCTTCATATAACGACGAAAAGAGAGACCACCGCATGCACAGTGACAAACACTCCGCGACCGATTCGCGCCTGCCCGGATTCCGCAGCCTGACCCCGCCGCAACGCCTGGCTGAGGTTGCGCGCCTGGCCGGGCTGGGCGAGTCCGAGCAGATCCTGCTGGGCCAGCCCGGAGGCCTGCCGCTGGCCACGGCCGACGGCATGATTGAAAACGTGGTCGGCACCTTCCAGCTGCCGCTGGGTGTGGCCGGGTATTTTCAGCTCAATGGCCGCGATGTACTGGTACCGATGGCGGTCGAAGAGCCCTCGGTGGTGGCGGCAGCGTCCTTCATGGCCAAGCTGGTCCGCGCCTGCGGCGGCTTCCAGACCTCCAGCAGCACGCCGCTCATGCGCGCCCAGATCCAGCTGCTCGGGGTGACCGATCCGCACGGCGCGCGGCTGGCCATCCTCAAGGACCGCCAGGCCATCATCGACATCGCCAACAGCCGCGATCAGTTGCTCAACCAGCTGGGCGGCGGCTGCCGCGACGTCGAAGTGCATGTCTTCCCGGATACCCGGCGCGGTGCCATGGTGGTCACGCACCTGATCGTCGACGTACGCGATGCAATGGGCGCCAATACCGTCAACACCATGGCCGAAGCGGTGGCCGGACATATCGAAGAAATCACCGGCGGCAAGGTGCGGCTGCGCATCCTCTCCAACCTGGCCGATCTGCGGCTGGCGCGGGCCAGGGTGAAGGTTTCTGCCCAGGTGCTGGCCACCAGCGCATACAGTGGCGAGGAAGTCATTGATGGCATCGTCGATGCGTATGAATTTGCGGCCGTCGATCCCTACCGCGCCGCCACCCACAACAAGGGCATCATGAACGGCATCGATCCGGTCATCGTCGCCACCGGCAATGACTGGCGCGCGGTGGAGGCCGGGGCTCACGCCTACGCCTGCCGCCATGGCCGCTACACTTCGCTGACGCACTGGGAAATTGCCGCCGATGGCGACCTCGTCGGTACGCTGGAAATCCCCATGCCCGTGGGCCTGGTGGGTGGTGCCACCAAGACACATCCGGCGGCACGGGCGGCCTTGAAGATCCTGGGCGTGCAATCGGCGCAGGAGCTGGCCGAGGTCGCCGTGGCGGTGGGGCTGGCGCAGAACATGGCCGCGCTGCGCGCGCTGGCGACTGAAGGCATACAACGCGGCCACATGGCACTGCACGCGCGCAACATCGCATTGGCCGCCGGGGCCGAACCGCATGAGATGGACTGGCTGGTGCAGCAGATGGTGGCTGGCCACGACGTCCGGGTGGACTACGCCAGATCGCTGCTGGCCGAACGCCGCCGCTGAAGCACGAAAAACAGAACGACCCGAGCCGCCCAGCGGCCGATCACAACGAGGAGACAAGCACATGATCCCATCGACCACGCTGCGCAGGCTGGCAGCCGCCTGTGCCATTGCAGGCGTTTTTGCAGGGCCGGCCATGGCCCAGGTATCCCATGACGCGGTACGCATCGGCTTCATTACCGACATGTCCGGCCCCTATGCCGATACGGATGGACTGGGCGGGCTGGAAGCCATCCGCATGGCGGTCGCCGACTATGGCGGCAAGGTGCTGGGCAAACCCGTCGAGATACTCTCGGCGGACCACCAGAACAAGGCCGACATCGCCGCCACCCGCGCCCGTGAATGGGCTGACGAACGCGGGCTGGACATGTTGATCGGCGGCGTCAATTCGGCCACGGCCTTGTCGATGAACAAGGTGATGGCCGAGAAGAAGCGCGTCTACATCAACATCGGCGCCGGGACCGCCCGCCTGACCAACGAGGAATGCACGCCCTACACCGTGCACTATGAGTACGACACGGTGGCGCTGGCCAAGGGCACGGCCAGTGCGGTGATCAAGCAGGGCGGCAAATCCTGGTTCTTCCTGGTGGCGGACTATGCGTTCGGCCATTCGCTGGCCAATGACACCAGTGCCGTGGTCAAGGCCAATGGCGGCACGGTCGTCGGGTCGATCAAACATCCGCCGCAATCCTCGGACCTGTCGTCCTTCCTGCTGCAGGCGCAGGCGTCCAAGGCGCAGATCCTGGGATTGGCCAATGCGGGCGAAGATACCGTCAATTCGATCAAGGCCGCCAAGGAATTCGGGGTGACCAAGACCATGAAGCTGGTAGGTCTGCTGATGGTGATCAACGACATCCATGCGCTGGGACTGGCCAATGCCGAGGGCCTGATGATGACCGACAGCTGGTACTGGGACAAGGACGAGCCCTCGCGCAAGTTTGCCGAGCGCTTCTACCAGAAGATGAAGAAAATGCCCAGCACCCACCAGGCGGCCGCCTACTCGGCCACCATGACCTACCTGAAGGCGGTGGAGGCCATCGGCACCGATGATGCCACCAAGGTGATGGCGCAACTGAAGAAGACGCGCATCGATGACTTCTACAACAAGGGTTACATCCGCGCCGACGGGCGCAACATCCACGACATGTATCTGTACCAGGTCAAGTCGCCGGCCGAGTCGAAGAAGCCTTGGGATTACCTGAAGCTGCTGGAAACCATCCCAGGTGAACAAGCCTTCACCAGTGTGGCGGATTCCCGGTGCAGCCTGCTCAAGCAGTAAGGGACAGGTGAAGTTTCTGGCCTGAAGTCCAGAGCAACCCCTGCAGGCCCTTGTCGGCCAGCAGATTGAGCAGTTTGAGGGCGGGGCCGGCGGAGCGGGCCTCGCCCTTCTTCATTGAGGTGCCGCCAGGAAAGCTGAACACAACCTCCTGACCCTTTGTGCGGTCTTTACATCAGCGGCTTGCCTTGGCCGAGTCTTGCACCTACTCTTGCAACCCAGCCCAGCCGGCCTGCTGCATTGGTCCGATCGTCCGCCCGCCTGTGAATGGCACAATATCGCGGCCGCTCATTCGTCAGCGACGACACGGCCGCCTGCCATCGTTAGCGAGGCGCGACGCAGCAGCCGGTTCGCCGGCCAAGATTTCAACAAGCCAACAAGACCATCCGCCAAGGAGTCACTTTGAGTCAGCATCCTCCCCGCCAACCTGCCAGTCCGCCCGCCCCGGCGGGGTTCACGCGCTACCAGAAGACCGTCGTCGGTCTGCTGGCCTTCCTGCAATTTGCGGTCATTCTCGATTTCATGCTGATGTCGCCCCTGGGTGCCGTGATCATGCCCGCCATGCAGATCACGCCGCAGCAATTCGGGCTGGTGGTATCGGCGTATGCCTTCAGCGCCGGGGCCTCGGGCTTGCTCACGGCCGGTTTTGCCGACCGCTTCGACCGCAAGCGGCTCTTGCTGTTCTTCTATTCCGGCTTCGTGCTGGGGACCGTGTGGTGCGGTCTGGCGCAGAGTTTTGAAAGTCTGCTGATCGCGCGTATCGTCACGGGCCTGTTCGGGGGCGTGATCGGCTCCATCACGCTGGCCATCGCCACCGATCTGTTCGCGCCGCAGCTGCGGGGACGCGTCATGGGCATCATCCAGACGGCCTTCGCGGCCAGCCAGGTGCTGGGCATTCCGATCGGGCTTTATCTCTCCAATACCTGGAACTGGCATGTCCCGTTCCTGGCCATGGCCGCGCTGGGCGCAGTGGGCGGGATCGTGGTCAGCTTCAAGATGCAACCGGTGGACGGGCACCTCAAGCTCAAGCAGGAACACACGGCGTGGATGCACCTCTACCACACCATCACCGAGCCACGCTACCTGACCGCGTTTGCCACCACGGCCCTGCTGATGACGGGCGGCTTCATGCTCATGCCGTTCAGCAGCGCCTATCTGGTCGGCAACCTGGGCATCGACCTGCATCACCTGCCGACGGTCTATCTGGTCACCGGCCTGTGCACCATCGCCTTCGGTCCGCTGATCGGACGCGCGGCCGACAAGGTGGGCAAGTTCCGGGTCTTCGTCTTCGGTGCCGTACTGTCCATCATCATGGTGCTGATCTACACGCATCTGGGACCGGTGACGGTACCGATGATCGTGCTGGTCAATGCCGTCCTGTTCCTGGGCATCTTCTCGCGCATGATTCCATTCCAGGCCCTGGTCTCTTCGGTCCCCGCGACTACCCAGCGCGGTTCCTTCAATGCCATCAGCGCCTCCATCCAGCAGCTCTCGGGGGGTGTGGCCTCAATCGTGGCCGGACATATCGTCACGCTGGGGGCCGATGGCCGGTTGCAGCATTTCGACGTCGTCGGCTATGTCATCGTCGGTACCACGCTGCTGGCCTCGGTACTGGTCTGGCGACTCAACCGCGACGTACAGGCGCGCGCCGCCATCCTCGCGGCCGCAGCACATGCGTCGCCGGCCAACGCAGCGGGAGGCTGACCGCCCCTCCGAGCGGGGTATCTGCGCAGCGGCCATGCAGATCGCTCAGGCCGCAGTGCGGCCGGCGTAACTGGCCAGTGTGCGGATGATCTCGCGGCCTTGCACGTCCGTGCGGCAGTAATGGTCGACCAGTAGCCTGACGTCCGAATCGCTTTCCTGCGGCAGGACGTCCGGCTCGCTGCCGGTCAGCAGCCAGTTGAGATCGACCGCAAATTCGCGGTAGAGCTGCAACAGCAGCTCCCCGCCCGGCATGGCCTTGCCGGCTTCCAGCCAGCTGATGTGGCCGGTCGATGTATTGAGGCGCTGACCCAGCTCGCGCTGGCTCAGGCCGTGGGCGAGGCGGATCTCCTTGATCCTCCCCCCGATTTCTTCACTGAACATGTCTTCTCCTCTGAACGGACGCACCCGCGTGAGCCGCCCGTATCCCCGTCCCCACGACTGCGCCGAGGCCAGCAGCCCCGTGCCGAACCAGTGACACCCCCGCCGGACGGCAGCAGCGGGGGCGTAACCGGCGACCGCTCTCAGCCGCGCCGGCTTACCAGGAAGCTCGCGACCGCCATGACCAGCGACTTGCCGCGCTCCGATGCGCGGACGTAGTCACCAATGAGCACCTTGATGTGAAAACCATGGCGCGGCGGCAGTTCTTGCTCCAGGCCGGTCAGGAGCCAATTGATGTTGACGTCGAACTCCCGGTGCAGCGAACGCAGGAAGCGTCCACCGGGCATGCTGTGCCCCAGCTCGACGCAACTGATGTAGGCACCCGAGGTGCCCAGCCGGCTGGCGAAGTCGCGCTGGTTCAGGCCACTCAGCTGACGCGTGGCCTTGAGGCGTTCGCCGATGGCTTGCTTGGCAGCAGGCGTCGTCTGGGGCGGCGCGTTGTCGATGGGCGCGTCCATGCTCAGCCTCCGAACGGAAACGCCGGTCCAGGTACCACGATCGGCTGCGGCGGTAGCGGCACATGCACATCGGCCGCCGGCACTTCCGCGCCAGTAGCGGATCCGGATTGATGCAGGAAGTCGAACTGTTCACTCTGCATGAAGATCTGCTGCAGGGTCAGCACGCCATCACTGAACTGCAGCCGCCGGTCCGGATTGACCAGGGCATCCAGCGCACCTTCCCGCAACAGGATCTGGCCACCGCTGCGCAGCACCAGCAACAGGTCGATGCCGAGACTGCGCACGTCCTGGATGGTCTCGATGGGAATCTTGCGCAAGGCGGTGCCGGCCTGCATCACGTCGAGCGTATAGGTGGTCTTGCCCATCAGGGCGTCCTCGATGGAACTTGCGGCATCTGACATCGGGCCTCCTCACTCGGTCTTCTGGATACGGATTTCCAGACCTTCCGTGCCGGACTGGCGTGCTGCCGGAACCGGTTCGATACGCTGGCGGATGCGCGCGGCCGGGACGCCGATGGACAGCAGATGATTGCGCACTGCCACCACGCGATAGAACGCCATGCGGTTGGACTCCGACAAGCCTTCCACGGCCGCAGAGGAAATGGTGAAGCTCTGTTCGAGGCTGGCGTTCCACTCAAAGTGCTTGATGAAGGTTTCGTTCAGGCGCGCCAGGCTGATGCGCAGCGCTGCGACCTTGGCGCGGCTGTCGTTGAGGGAGGTCTGGATACGGTCCTGCTCCAGCACCATCAGCAATTGCCCCTGCTTGACGGCCTCCCCCTCCTTCACCAGGATCTGCTTGACGGGTCCGCCATCAGGGGCCTGCACCGACTGCGTACGGGAGACCGCAATCACCTGCCCTTGCGCGCGGGTGACCTGATCGATGTGGCTCAGGCCGGCCCAGACCAGCAGCAGCAAGACACTGAGCATGGACAGGCGCAACATCCAGCGCGCCGAGACCAGGGAGTGATGGGGATCGGGTTTATTCATTTTCAAGCTCATGGTCATGGCGAACCTCAGGCGACGACGGCATTCCCCGCACTGGCGGTATCACCGCGCAGTCGGGCCAGGACGGCATCGCGCGGGCCGTCGAGCACGATCCGGTTGCCCACCACCACGATCACGCGTTCGACCATGGGCAGGAAGGCAGGCTTGTGGGTAACCACCACCAGCGTGCGGCCACCGCTGATTTCTTCATTGAGCACGCCCAGGCAGTGACGCTCCAGGTCTTCATCCATGGAGGCCGTGGGTTCATCGAGCAGGAAGATGTCAGGCCGGCACAGCAGCAGCCGGGTGAAGGCCACCAGCTGGCGCTGGCCACCGGACAGGCCGCGCCCGCCCTCCTGGATCGGCAGGTCCAGTCCCTTGGGATGGGCTGAGACCAGGCGCAGCAGGCCGGTGCGCTCCATCACCTGGCGCAGCACTTCGTCGCCGGGATCGGGCAGGCCGATCAGTAGGTTCTCGCGCAGGGTCCCGACGAAGAGACGGTGGTCTTGCTGGAGATAGCCGATGTGCTGATTCAGCGTCAGGCGGTTGATGTTGGCCATGTCCAGGCCATCGATCAGGATGCGGCCCTGCTGGGGCCGGTACAGCCCGGACAGCAGGCGCAGGATGGTGGACTTGCCGGCACCGATCGGTCCCAGGATGGCGACGCGCTCCCCGGCACGGATACTCAGCTGGTCAATGCTCATGGCATTGAGCAGGCTGCCGGCATAGGTGAATTTCACCTCTTCCACACGGAACTCGCCGCGCAGACTGTCCGGGGTCAGCTGGCGCTCGTTGCCCTGATCGGTCTGCAGGGCATAGATCTTTTCCAGTCCGGCCAGGGTGGCCTTGGTATGCGCACGCTGCACCATCAGGCCGGGAATCATGGCCACCGGGGCCAGGATGCGGCCACCCAGGATGGAGCAGGCGATCAACGCTCCCATGGTGATCTGGCCGTTGATGACCAGGAAGGAGCCGACGATGACGGTGGTCGAGTAGCTCAGTTGCTGCAGCATGGCAGCGATATAGCCGGCATGGTCGCCGATGGCGCGCATGGCCATGTCGCTGCGGATGGACTCGGCACTGACGTCGATCCAGCGCGAGAGGAATTTCCAGCCGCCGGAACCGGACTTGATGGTCTCGACGCCCTCCACCGTCTCCACCAGCAGGCCAGTCTTGAGGTTGGAGGCCGCCGCGCTCTTGTCGGCCAGCCGTACCACCTTGCGATTGGAGAGGTAGCCGATGCCGATGGCCGCCAGCCCGAACACGGTCGGCACCAGCGCCATCCAGGGGCTGGCGATGAAGGCGATCACCAGTACGAACAGCAGGCCCAGCGGCAGGTCGACCAGGGTGAACAGCGTCTGCGAGGTATAGAAGGAGCGAATTTGTTCATATCCGCGCAGTTGCCCGGCCAGGCTGCCGACGGAACCTGGCAACTGGTCCACCCGGACCGACAGCAAGCGTTCGAAGAGCGCCTGCGAGAGCTTGGCATCGAGGCCGGAGACCACGCTGTCCATGATGTGAGAGCGCGCGAACTTCATGCCCAGCTCGAAGACGATGGCCAGCGAGACGCCGATGGCCAGCACGATCAGCGTAGCCACGCCGTGCGTAGGAATGACCCGGTCATAGACCTGCATCGAGAAGACCGAGGCCCCCAGCGCGATGACGCTCATCACCACCGAGGCAATCACCACTTCCAGGATGATGGGACGGTATTCGCCAAGCGCTTCCTTGAAGACGCGTTCAAAACCGTGCTGGTCCGGCTTGTTGCCGAGCGGGGCGAAATCGAGCTTGTAGGCGCCTTCGCTCAGATCACTGTCGCTGACCAAAGCATGGCCCTCTTCACTGATGAAAATCCAGCGGCCATCGGGACGCTGGTCGGCGATGACACCCCAGCCGCGCTCGCGCACCACGCCCAGCATGGGAAGCTGCGCGCGGTCCGGCTTGGCCAGATGCTGCGACTTGGACAGGCTCAGGGCAGCGCAGAGGCTGTTGATGTCGATGGCCGCTGCGCCGCTTTTCACCATCGATTGGGTGATGGCGGCATTGAGCCGGACGCTGTCGATCACCACACCGTGGCGTCGCGCTGCCGTCATCACGGCCCATGACAAGGAAGACGCCAGTTCACTCATGACAGGCCTCCCGGGAAACCAGCAAGGCAGCTGGATACAGGCCCGTGCAGCCTGCGCCGGACATCTTGCTGGCCGCAGCGCGGCGCACCGCACCGGCAACGGGGGGCGAACTGGGACAGGAATGAATATTCTTTCTCATGGCGATTCGTTTGGTTTGATATCAGTCGCGACGATCGGCCTTCCTTCAGGGGAAGGACTGTCGACGGCGCGTATTCGGACGATGCGGACGATGCGGACGTACTCGGCTTGATCGACAGTGAGAGCGAAAAACGGGAGAGAACCCCTCGGACGATGTGTCGCGCGATGCCAGAAATGACCGGGATGCGTCATCGTTGCTGCTTTGCCATCTCAGCAACAGCGGGCAAAACCGAGGGAGATCTCGTCCGGAATCAGGCGCTGCGGCAGATCGTCAATGGGCCTAATGATCTGTGAAAATATATAAAGATTTAATTGTCCTTTAGTTCATTTCAGACATATTTGTAGTCTCGAAAAAACTAAGTAAATGACGATTTCAGTCGATCAGAGAACAAACCTCACTCTGGAACGATGGACGCCCTTCCTGTCGACGAGTGAAGAGAAAATCCAGGACCACTTTCGCGAGGATCAAAGAAATACGGAAGATCCTGGAAAGCCTCTTCATATCTGGATACACAAAAGAGAACTCCCCTCGAATCATGTTGAACCCGAGGGGAGCTTGGTGCCATTCGCCACCTGATCACCGACAATCAGTCAGCACTGGTGACAGCGTCTCCGCCAGACCATTAACATCGACGCCGTACTAACTTTATCTAACATTTTGCGCTTAACAAATTGTCTGATGGTGCAGACGGAATGAACTATCGAAGGCAACGTCGAGTGGACGACATCAACAGCAACGGAGAGGAAAGACCAGACAGGAAAGGACGCCTGTGCGCACAGCCCGCGCAAGCTCAGTGCGAGGACTGAAGATCCGGCACCACCACGGCCTCCGCGGAGCCGCCAGCCGCGAGAGAAGACAACGGCGATTCCGCGGCGTGCAACGACAGCGGCGACAGTGGCGAACCCGCCGGGCTCGCTGCCCGATCGCAATAGCGCGCAAATTCAGCGGCCAGCATCGGCCGTGCGTAATGCCAGCCCTGGGCATAGTCAACGCAGGCCTGCTCCAGATAGCGCGCCTGCACCGGCGTTTCCACGCCTTCCGCGACGATCTTCAGCTTGAGCTTGCGGGCCAGGTCGATGATGCAGGCCAGCACCGGATGCTCGTGATCCGTGCCGATGCCGATGACGAAGGAACGATCCAGTTTGAGCACATCACATGGAAGTTCGTGCAGATAGCGCAGGCAGGAATAGCCGGTCCCGAAATCATCCAGCGCAATGAGATGCCCCCGCTCCCGCGCCCGGGACAGCGTCTCGCGGCTCGGCAGGGTTTCCATGCTGCTGCTCTCGGTGATTTCCAGCCAGAGTTGGGCCGGCACGATACCGGTGCCGTCCAGCGCGGCATCCAGCACCTCCAGGATGCGGCCGCTGTTGACATCCTGGGCCGGGATATTGACGGCCGCATGCAAGCAGCGATGAGCGCGCAGCGTGGGGGCCAGGTCGCTGACGGTCTGTTGCAGTACCCGGTCGGTGATGGCATTGAGGTAGCCGTGCCGCTGCGCCGCAGCCAGGAAACGGTCCGGCGGCAACAGTGCACCGTCCTCGCGCTGCCAGCGCACCAGGACTTCCGCGCCAGCACAGCGGCCGTCGGCCAGTACCACGATGGGCTGATAGACGACTCTGAATTCCTCGCGCTCGATGGCGCGCTTGAACTGCGCTTTGGTGATCATGCTCCCCCCCTGCCGCAGTTCCCCTTGCGGTCGCCGTGCGCACCGCACCGGATGCGCACGGGATTGATGGTCAGCGTACCTGGTCCAGGCCATACGCCCACAATTGCAGCTTGCGGCCATCCGCGATGATCATGGCCGTGACGTCGGCCTTCTGCAGATCGGTCTGCACCACTTCGCGGGCGGCATTCATCACGTCCAGCCAGGAGCGCCGGCCCGACAGATATTGGCGGGTATAGGAAGCCAGCACCTCCTCGGACGATACGCCGACGTCTTCCAGATTGCGTGCACGCGCCTCGGCTTGCTGATACTCGGTGTAGGTGGCGGCCATCTGCGAGATCAGTTCCAGCCGTGCCGCATCCACGGCCAGCAGCGCCGACTGATAGCGGCCCTGCGCGGCGGCCACTTCCGAACCCAGCGACAGGCCGGCCCCCAGCTGCATCTGCATGCCGATGAAAGCACGGTTGGCATTGGGGGTGTGAGGCACGCTGAAGTTGCCGCGCTGGTGCTCCAGGCGGGCATAGACTTCGGGCCAGTAGGAGGCACTGCGGATCCGGATGGCCGACTCCTGGACCTTGGCATCAGCGCGCAGGCGCTTGAGCAGCGGGCTGCTCTCCAGCATGCTCTCGGTCAGTGCGGGCAGATCCTCGCTGACGGACATCTTCGCCACATCGGCACGCAGCTCTTCATCGCTCAGCGGCAGGCCGACCAGTTGTTCCAGTTGCAGCCGCGCCGACTGGCGGCTGGCCTTGGCTCCCAGCAGGTCGGTCAGTGCCTGGTCGCGGCGGCCGCGCACCAGCGTCACGTCGACGCGCGCAGCGGCGCCTTCCTTCTCGCGGCGCTGGCTCTGTGCGAGGAAATCTTCCAGCGCTTTCAGATTCTTCTGATTGGCCTCGGTGGCCAGATCCGAACGCACCCACAGGCTGTATTGCGAAATGACCTGCTCGGCCAGGCGGAAACGCTGTTCACGCAGGGCTTCGCCAGCAGATTCATGATTGTGTCCGGCCTGTTCCAGCTGGGCCGTCAGGCGGCCGCCGGACCACAGGGTCTGCTGCAGGCGCAGGGTCACCACGGTATCGTCGCCGTTGTACGAAATGTCGCGCGAACTGGTCACGCCGGCGCGTTCGACCGACATGGACGGTGTCGGGAAGAATTGCCACTTGGCCGACGAGATACCTTCGGCAGCGGCGTCGACGGCACGTTGCCGAGCGACCGCGGCGGGATTGTTGAAAGCGGCTTGCTTGACCAGATCACCCAGGCTGACAGCGCCCGCCGGCAGGCTCAACAAGCCCAGTGACATCGCCATCACGGCAGCCAGCCGGTTGGGCCAGCGCGGGCGCGGCAAGGTGGAGGAAGACTGCGGGCCGCACGCGCCGCCAAGGGGGAGGATGTCGTTCATCTGCGCTCATTTCAGGTTGATCTCGTCCAGGGAGGAAGGTCTCGCGGCAGGCGGGAAGACGGCGCCGGGCGCCGTACTTCACGCACCTGCACACTGGCCGGGCAGCAGCCGCAAAGGCGGCAGGGCAGCCGGCCGGCTGCGATGACGGGTGACGAGAATTGGCTTGGATGATCGCGGAAAGGACGGGGGGGAACGAATTGTCCGATGGTGCAGAAATCTTCATACGACCTCGAAATAATTCGAGAAACACTACAAAGATTAATGAAGAACAGCTGCAGACCCTGCCAAGAACGTCTGCAGCCGGAAGCGCTGCACGGGTTCCGGCACGCTCAGGAAGAAAACGACGCTACCGCCAAGGCGGCACGCAAGGTGGTGATGACCTCATCCCAGTCGCCCGCACGCTGCTGGCGGAACAGCCGTGCCGTCGGATACCAGGGCGAGTCATGGCGCTGCAGGAACCAGCGCCAGTCCGGTGCATAGGGCAAGGCGATCCAGACCGGCACGCCGAGCGCGCCGGCCAGGTGGGCGGCTGCCGTATCGACGCTGATGACCAGGTCCATGCAGGAAAGCGCAGCGGCCGTATCGGCGAAATCGCGAATGCCCTCCCCTACCGCATGCCACTGCGGCCCGGCCTGCTGCAGCCATTGCGCATCGGCGGTGCGCAGATCGGGCTGGATGATGAAGAAGGACACCCCGTCACGCGCCTTGGCCAGAGCCGCAAAGCGCTCCAGCGCAATGGACCGGCGCGCATCGTTGGCATTGCCGGGGTTGCCGGAGCAGATGATGCCTGCGCGCACCTGCCCCGGCGCACGCGGTGCCAGCGCGTCGATATGCTGCTCCCACTGCCGCTTGAGGTCGATATGAACGTTCAGGTAAGGCACCGGTGCCGGGATGTTGTCCATCGCCGTATTGCACACCAGCGGCAGGCTCATCAGCGGCAACTGATAATCGATCGCGGGCAAGGCGCCTGCGGTCGGCACCAGCTGAATGCGCGAGGCCACCGGCAAGCCCTGCATCAGGGTGAACAAACTTTCCGGAACCTCGAACACCACCTCGGCCCCGGCCTCGACGATCTGCTGCACGTAGCGGCTGAACTGGATGGTATCGCCCTGCCCCTGCTCGGCCCACAGCAGGATGCGCTTGCCGGCCAGCGAGCTGCCGCCGTTCCAGGGCGGGATGGCGGCGTGGCGATAAGGATCGGCACCGCGTCCTTCCCAACGCCATTCGTAGAGCGGCAAAGCCTCTTCCAGCCGGCCAAGCACCAGCAGCGACAAGGCCAGGTTGACATGGGCATCGGCGTCCTTGCCATCCATGCGCAGGGCGCGGCGGAAGCTGTCGATGGCTTCCTCGTGGTCACGCAGGCGCGCCAGCGTGGTGCCACGGCTGACGTGGGCATCCACCAGGTCAGGGTCGAGAATGAGGGCGCGATCGTAATAATGCAGCGCTTCCTCGTAGTCACCCAAGGCATGTTCGATCAGGCCTGCATCCAGCCAGTATTGCGCGCGATCATCGAAGCGCAGCAGCACCTGGCGCAGGCATTCGCGTGCGGCTTCCCACTGGCCGGCGCGATCATGCAGGCGCGCCTTGCGGTGCCAGGTATCGGGAACATCGGGATTGCGCCGCAGTGCCTCTTCCAGCAAGGCCAGCGCCTGGCCATCGTTCTTGCCGGAGGGCGACATGCCCTGCAAGGCGGCCGAGGCGGCGACGAAGAACTCGGGACGTTCATGCCCCGCCTCGATCAGGTCGCGATAGAGCAGGAAGCTGTCTTCATATCGCCCCTGCTCGTAGAAGGCGCGCCCCAGGCGATAGCGCAGGGCCAGCGCTTCCTCGCTGTCGGGGTCGACCAGCGGCAAGGCCTGCTGCCAGGCCAGGGCGGCTTCTTCGAAACGTCCTTGCGCGGCCACCACGCTGCCCAGCAGCTGCAGCGCATCCTTGTGCCGGGGATGGGTCTCCAGCAAGCCGAACAGCACTTGTTCGGCGGCGGCGTAATCATCCTGGTGGAAATGGTCGAGGGCGAGGCGCAGGGATTGAGTGGCGTTCATGGCAGGCGGGATGAGACAAACCCGCGTATTGTCTCATCCCTGCCGCAGTACTGCGTCAGCGCTTGAACACCAGTACCGGATCGGCACGATAGATGGCCGGGTACATCTTCTGCAGGTTGCTGATCTTGGGCAGGTCGTTGTAGGCGATGTAGGGCTGGTTCGGATGCAGCGTGGCGTAATCCTGATGGTAATCCTCGGCCCGGTAGAAACCTTGCAGCGGCGTCACCTGGGTCACGATGGGAGCGCTGAAGACCTTGGCGGCATTGATCTGGGCGATGTAGGCCTGGGTGGCCCGGGCCTGTTCGTCGCTGGCGGTGAAGATGGCTGAACGGTATTGCGTGCCATGGTCCGGGCCCTGGCGGTTGAGCTGGGTCGGGTCATGCGCCACCGAAAAATAGATCTGCAGGATCTGGCCATAGGAAATCTTGCGCGGATCGTAGGTCACCTGTACCGCTTCGGCGTGCCCGGTGGTCCCGGAACTGACCATGGAATACGTGGCCGAATCGGCCTTGCCGCCGGCATAACCGGACACCGCCTGCAACACGCCCTGGGTATGCTGGAACACCCCCTGCACACCCCAGAAGCAGCCACCCGCGAGGACCACGGTGGCCGTGTTGGCGGTGGAAGCCAGCACCGCCTTGCCACTGGGAGCGGGCACCGCCACCGCCGCTTCGGCAGCAAAAGTGGAAGCACAGGCCAGCGCCAGGCAAAGGCTGGCCGCAGAGGCCAGGACGGCAGGTTTGAACAGGGACATGGCAGGCTCCGACAGGGCAGGGAAAAATCAGAAAATCGGCTAGGACGATCAGGTCAAACGCACAAGATATGAAGCATTCAGCGCCGCACGGGCTTTCCCGGCGTGCCCGATGCGCCGCTGCGCCGCCACAGCAGGCGCAAAGCGAGCATCACCCCGACCAGCACCGCAAACAACAGCGGCTGGGCGATCAGGTTCTTGCCGGCCTTGTCCCACCAGTAGTGCAGCACGCCCAGCGGCACGATCACATAGACCAGCCGGTGCAGGGCCTGCCAGCGCTTGCCGCCCAGGCGTCGCACCATGCCGTTGGTACTGGTGATGGCCAGCGGGATCGACAGCAGCAGCGCCAGCACGCCCACGGTGATGAAGGGCCGCTTGACGATGTCCTTCCAGATCTCGCCCAGGTCGAAGAAGTGATCGAACCAGACGAAGGTCGTGAAGTGCAGGCACAGATACAGAAACGCCATCAGCCCCAGCATGCGGCGCATGCGCACCAGCCAGTTCAGCCCGGTGATCTTGCGCAGGGGCGTCACTGCCAGGGTGATGCAGAACAGATACAAGGTCCAGTCGCCGGTGCTGTGGGTGATGAATTCCAGCGGGTTGGCCCCCAGGCCGCCGGTGAAACCCAGCACCACCAGCCGCCCCAGCGGAACAAAGGCCAGGGCCAGGAACAGCCACCACAGCCCCGTCACGGCGCGTGGCTTGAGATTGCGCAAGGCGGCCGGAGCGAGCTGCATGCCTGATCCGATCCTCAGAAGAACTTGCGCAGGTCCATGCCGGTGTACAGGCTGGCCACGTCGTTGTATCCGTTGAACATCAGCGTCTTGCGCTTGGGCGCAAAGAAGCCGTCTTCGCCGATGCGGCGCTCGGTGGCCTGCGACCAGCGCGGGTGGTCCACGTTGGGGTTGACGTTGGAGTAGAAGCCATATTCCTGCGGAGCGTAGAGATTCCATGCGGTCTTGGGTTCTTCCTTGACGAAGCGGATCTTGACGATGGACTTGGCCGACTTGAAGCCATACTTCCACGGCACGATGATGCGCACCGGCGCGCCGTTCTGGTTGGGCAGCACTTCGCCGTACATGCCCAGTGTCAGCAGGGTGAGCGGGTGATTGGCTTCATCCAGACGCAAACCTTCACGATACGGCCAGTTCAGGATGGGGGTGGACAGGCCCGGCATCTGCTTCTTGTCGGCCAGGGTGACGAATTCGACATACTTGGCATTGCCCGTGGGTTCGGCCTTCTTGATGAGCGCCGAAAGCGAATAGCCGATCCAGGGGATCACCATCGACCAGCCTTCCACACAGCGCATGCGGTAGATGCGCTCTTCCAGCGGGGCCAGCTTGGTCAGGGCATCCAGGTCCAGGGTCATGGGCTTCTTGACCTCGCCTTCGATGTCGATGGTCCACGGGCTGGTTTTCAGGCTGCCGGCATTCTTGGCCGGATCGGCCTTGTCGGTACCGAACTCGTAGTAGTTGTTGTAGCTGGTGGCGTCCTTGTAGGCGGTCTGCTTGTCCATGACCGCGAAGGCGTTATTGAGCTGGGCCGGCAGCTTCTTGCCCTGCTGGGCGAAGGCCTGCGGCAGCGCGCCCATGCCGCCGGCCAGGGCGGCACCGGCCGCCACGCGCGCCATGAAGCTGCGGCGCGACAGGTAGAGATCACGCGGGGTGATCTCGGAGGCGGTCGGGATGTCAATCTGGTCGGGACGAATCTTGATCAGCATGGTGCGCTCCGGCAAAAAAGGAAGTGAATGCAAAGCGGAGGCAAGGCCTGGACCTCGCCGATGAGATGCCATGGTAAAAGCGGCGCGGTGACGCGCGGGTGGCATTTTGATGACAATTTTGTCATGAAGAAAAATCCCTCCATTGCTAGAATCGAGTGCATTTTCCGGTTCATTCTCTCCGATCCGGGCCGCCTTTGCAGCGGCGCTTCCCGTCCATTCCACCAAACACGGTTTCCCACAGCATGGCCATCCTGGTAATCGAAGACGACCCCAAGACCGGTGACTACCTGCGCAAAGGCTTGCGCGAATCCGGCTACGCCGTCGACCTCGCCCGCACCGGCAGTGACGGCCTGCACATGGCACTGGAACAGGACTACGACCTGGTGGTGCTGGACGTGATGCTGCCCGGCCTGGATGGCTGGCAGGTCATGAGCGCACTGCGCAGCAAGCGCGACCTGCCGGTGCTGTTCCTGACCGCCAAGGACCAGGTGGAAGACCGCATCCGCGGCCTGCAGCTGGGGGCCGACGACTACCTGGTAAAACCCTTTTCCTTCACTGAACTGGTATTGCGCATCCGCACCCTGCTGCGCCGGGGCGTCACGCGCGAGGCCGAGGTCTATGAGATCGCCGACCTGCAGCTGGACCACGTGCGCCACAAGGTCACGCGCCAGGGCATTCATATTGCCCTGACCAACAAGGAATTCATGCTGCTGCACCTGCTCATCAAGCGCCGGGACGAGGCACTGTCACGGTCCGTGATCGCCTCGCAGATCTGGGATATGAACTTTGACAGCGACACCAATGTGGTCGATGTCGCCATCAAGCGCCTGCGCGCCAAGATCGATGCGCCCTTCGAGAAGAAACTGATCCACACCGTGCGCAGCGTCGGCTACATGTTTTCGGAAAACCCATGAACGCCGGTGACACACCCGTACACGGCTGGACCCTCACTTCCCGCGTCACCGCCCTGTTCGCATTGATGACTGCGCTGGTGGTCACCGGCCTGGGCTTTTACCTGGATCGCGCGGCCGGGGTCGCCCTGTCGCAACGGGCCGACCAGGCCCTGATCGGGCGCGTGGAACACTTCCGCAACCTGATGCACGACCTCTACAACGTCGAGCAGATGGAGCAGCGCCCGGCCCTCTTCGAAAGCATGATGGGCAATGAGCAGGATGTGCGCATCTTTCGCCGTCAGGGTGAAGCGCCCTTCATCCAAAGCAATCCCGATCATCTGCAGCCGCCTGAGATGACCCCGCTTCCGGTGGGCCGCCCGGTCAGTTCGGCCAGCCTGCAGACCAGCTTCCGCCCCGATGGCGTGAAGGTACGCTGGGTCTCGGCACTGGCCGATGTGGGCAAGGGTGGTGCAGGCGGAGACCGCGTGGAGATCGTGGCCGCCTATGTGATGGTGCAGGAAAGCCGCATGATGCACAGCTACCGCTGGCGCATTGCCGGTGCGGCGGGCGCTGCCATCTTGCTGACCTCGCTCTTGGGATTCCTGCTGCTGCGGCGCGGGCTGCAGCCGCTGGAAGCGATGAGCCAGCGCGCCGCCCAGATCACGCCCGACCGCCTTTCCACCCGCCTGGAGCAGGACGGCATGCCCTCCGAACTGCGGCGCGTGGCGCTCTCCTTCAATGCCATGCTGGACCGGCTGGAGGCTGGCTACGACCACCTGGCGCAATTCTCCGGCGACCTGGCCCACGAGATCCGCACGCCCATCAACGTGCTCATGGGCCAGAGCCAGGTGGCCCTGGGCCAACGGCGTAGCCTGGAAGAATATGAACAATTGCTCGAATCGAATGTGGAGGAATTGCAGCGGCTCTCGCGCATCGTCGAGAACATCCTGTTCCTGGCGCAAGCCGACCATGCGACGCTGGCCGTGGAATGCAGCGCGCTGGACCTGCATGAAGAATTGGGCAAGGTGACCGATTACTTCGAAGGCATCGCCGACGAACGCGGCCTGCGCTTCGAACTGCAGGCCCAGGGTACTTGCCACGCCAACCGCGACATGTGGCGGCGGGCAGTGAACAACCTGGTCATCAATGCGGTGCGCTACGGTGAGGCCGACAGCGTCATCCGCATCCAGGCCGAGAACGACGCCAGCGGCAGCCGCATCCTGGTGGACAACCGCTGCGAAGGCGTCACGCCCCATGCGATGGCGCGCATGTTCGACCGTTTCTATCGCGGCGACCGTTCGCGCAGCGCCTTTACCGAATCCAACGGCCTGGGGTTGGCCATCGTCAAGGCCATCATGGCCTTGCATCGCGGCACGGCTGCGGTCGAATGTCCGCAGCCGGGCTGGATTCGCTTCAGCTTGTTCTTCCCGTCGGCGGCAGCGCAGGCGGGACAGTTGCAGGTTCCGCCACCTCTGCCGACCTGAGCGCTTCCTGCGCGGCCTGGGCCGCCAGTTCAGCCTCGCGGGCTTCGGCCGCACGTCTTGCTTTCTGGGCCGCCGAGGCACGCGTGAAGATGATCTTCAAGGCTGCCATCACCGGCACCGACAGGAAGATGCCCGCCACCCCGCCCAGCTGGTCACCGGCCAGCAGGCCCAAGATCACCATGAGCGGGCTCACTTCCACGCCCTCGCTCATCAGGTAAGGATTCAGTACGTAATCCTGGAACACCCGATACGCCACGATGAAGCCCACCAGCCACAGCAAGTGGTCATAGCCGCTGAAGCCGGCCACCACCAGGGCAGCCGCACTGGCGGCGAGCGGACCGGCAAAGGGAATGAATTCCAGCACCGCCGCCAGGCCCGCCAGCAGCATGGCGTAGGGCACGCCCATGAGCGAGAAGGCGATGCTGTAGGCCACGAAGGTGGCAATGGAGAGGAACAGCAGCGCGCGCACGTAGCGCGAGAGCAGCACGTCGAGATCCTTGATGATGCCATCCCACAGCTTGCGGTTGGAACGGTTCATCCAGGACAGGATTTCATCGCGCATGGCCGGCGCTTCCTTGATGAGCAGGAAGCTGATCACCGGCACCAGCACCAGGTAGATCAGGTTGCTGGCCGCATGCATCACGCCCACCCCGAACTGCTTGGCCAGCGGCATGGCCTGGTCGGTGCCGTTGGCGAGCTGGTCTCGGATGAAGCCGAGGATGCGTGCGCGCAGCGGTTCGGCAAAGCCCGGCAACGGGATCTTGGACACCGCATCATTGGAACGCAGCAGCGCCGGCAGTTGCTCGGACAGGCGCAGGGCTTCCTCCTGGATGCGCGCGCCGAAGATGGTCGCCACGGCTGCCACGATACCGATGGCCAGCACGAACACCACCGCAATGGAGACCGCACGCGGCACCTTGGCCGGGCGCACGCGCTCGACCTGCTCCACCAGCGGATAGACCAGGTAACTGAAGAAGACGGCAAACACCAGCACCAGCACGGTGGCCGAAATGGTATAGGTGACATAAAGCAGCAAGGCCACCAGGAAGACGGTCCAGACGATCCTGGCCACGCGGAAATCGAAACCCAGCATAAATATTCATCCTTGGAAAAAGAGGACGCAGCATGCGTGCGCCACGGGCAACCCCAGCCCGCCAGCCCTTCGCCACCGAGGTGAAGAAACCCGGTGGACGCTTGCACTCAGTCGTACTCAGTTGCACTCAGTACTTCACCTGTAGCGTGGCGGAGATGTCGTTTTCCAACCCCTTTCCACGCTACGGCTGAGCTGCAAATGCACCTTATTTGATCCGCATCAGGTTTCCTATCAGCCAAATCCTTCTGGCTTTGTAGGAAAGCGTGAAAATACGTTCATGCAGCGCAACATGATGCTGAACAGGGCTGCGTCCTTGTGAAACCGGGAAGTTCACAAGACGCGATGTCGTCATGAAGAGACGTTAATAAGCGCCTTCACCCCTGTCAGTCTCTGAGCCTGCAGACGGCCCTCGCCCGCGCCTTGCGCGCCGGGCGCGCGTCATTCTCATCCGTGATAACTGTTATCAGCAAATACACAGGTGCGTGACATTGCGATGGGTCAAGCAATTGCTTTAAATTTCAGTAATTACTGAAATTTCGAAAGACTTCGACATGGAAAACAACGTACTCAGCCCGCTCATGCAGCGCTTCATCAGCCACTTCGGCGAGATGGGCAGCCGCTGGGGCATCAATCGCACCGTAGGCCAGATCTATGCCCTGCTCTACATCTGCGGGCGCGCGCTCAATGCTGACGAGATCGCCGAGTACCTCAGTTTTTCGCGCTCCAACGTGAGCATGGGATTGAAAGAATTGCAGTCCTGGCGGCTGGTGAAGCTGCTGCACAAACCCGGTGACCGCCGTGAATATTTTGAACCGCCGGGCGACATCTGGGACATCTTCAAGGTGCTGCTGGAAGAACGCCGCCGCCGCGAAATCGAGCCGACCCTCTCCATGCTGCGCGACGCCCTGCTGGAAGCGCCCGGCAGCAAGGATGACAAGGAAGTGCAAAAGCGCATGCGCGAGATGTATGAACTGATCGAACTTTCCAGTTCCTGGTTCGACGATGTGCAGCGCCTCTCGCCGGAGACGCTGGTGTCCTTGATGAAGATGGGTTCCAAGGTCAAGAAGCTGCTGGACGTGCGCGACAAGTTCCGCGTCGGCGGCAGCAGCAACGAAAAGGAGTAATCCGCATGCAACTCACCACATCCTTGCGCAAACGCCCGTGGCGCTGGCCACGCCTGACCCAGCTGCCGCTGGGGGTGGAGATCACCCTGCTGCTGGTGGTCAAGATTGCCCTCATTACGGTGCTGGCCAAGACCTTCTTCGCCCATCCCGAAGCCAAGCACATGCAGATGCCGGTACAGCGCGTGGAGCAGCGCATGCTGTCTTTCACCACGCCGCAGCCAGCCACCGCACAACAGCAGTACCAGTCCCAAGACCTGTCCGCCAAACAACAAACGGAGTAACACAACATGGTTCCCATCGATGAAGTCGTCTCGCTGTCACGGCTGCAGTTTGCCGTCACGGCGCTCTATCACTTCCTGTTCGTCCCCCTCACCCTGGGCTTGTCCTGGATCCTGGTCATCATGGAGTCGGTCTATGTCATGACCGGCAACCAGATCTACAAGGACATGACCCGCTTCTGGGGCAAGCTCTTCGGCATCAACTTCGCCATGGGCGTGGCCACCGGCATCACACTGGAATTCCAGTTCGGCACCAACTGGTCCTATTACTCGCACTATGTGGGCGACATCTTCGGGACTCCGCTGGCCATCGAAGGCCTGATGGCCTTCTTCATGGAATCGACCTTCGTCGGCCTGTTCTTCTTCGGCTGGGACAAGCTCTCGCGCAAGCAGCACCTGATCGTCACCGTGCTGGTGGCGCTGGGCTCGAACCTGTCGGCGCTGTGGATCCTGATCGCCAATGGCTGGATGAACAATCCGGTCGGCGCGGAATTCAACTTCGAGACCATGCGCATGGAACTGGTCAGCATGACCGACGTGATCTTCAATCCGGTGGCGCAGGTGAAGTTCGTGCACACCGTGGCCGCTGGTTACGTGACGGCTTCCATGTTCGTGCTGGGCGTGTCGGCCTGGTATCTGCTGAAGGCCCGCGATACCGCCTTCGCGCTGCGCTCCTTCGCGGTGGCGGCCGGTTTCGGCCTGGCCGCGACCTTGTCGGTGATCGTGCTGGGCGACGAATCGGGCTACACCGCCGGTGAAGTCAACAAGGTCAAGCTGGCCGCCATCGAAGCCGAGTGGGATACCCACCCCGCTCCCGCCGGTCTGACCCTGTTCGGCCTGCCCAATGACAAGGAAGAGCGCACCGACTACGCGGTCAAGATTCCCTATGTGCTGGGCCTGATCGCCACCCGTTCGGCCGATACGCAGGTGCTGGGCATCAAGGATCTGAAGAAGGAACACGAAGCGCGCATCCGCAACGGCATGCTGGCCTATGCGGCGCTGGCCAAGCTGAAGGCGGGCGACAAGTCCCCCGAAGCCCGCGCGGAATTCGACAAGCTCAAGAAGGACCTGGGCTATGGTCTGCTGTTGAAGAAGTACACCAACAACGTCGTCGATGCGACGCCCGAACAGATCAGCCTGGCCGTCAATGACACCATCCCCAAGGTCGCACCGCTGTTCTGGTCCTTCCGCGGCATGGTGGCGCTGGGCTTCCTGTTCCTGTTCATCTTCGCCGCCTCGTTCTGGTTCCTGGCCAAGAAGCAGCTGGCGCCGCAACGCTGGCTGCTGCGCCTGGCCGTGATCTCGATCCCGCTGCCGTGGATCGCTGCTGAACTCGGCTGGATCGTGGCCGAATATGGCCGCCAGCCCTGGACCATTGCCGGCATCCTGCCGACCCACCTGTCGGCCTCCTCGCTGCAGCCGGGCAGCCTCTACTTCAGCCTGGCCGGTTTCATCCTGTTCTATACCTTCCTGCTGGCGGTGGAGATGATCCTGATGGTGAAGTACGCACGCCTGGGCCCGAGCAGCCTGCATACCGGCCAGTACTACTGGGAAACCAAGGGTCATGAAAAGAGCCCCGGCGATGTCCTGCCGCCGCCCCTGAATCCGTCGGCCAATGCCGGCAGCCACTAAGCCACCAGAAGAAATGAGGAAAGCAGAATGATCTTCGATTACGAAACACTCAAGCTGATCTGGTGGGCCTTCGTGGGCGTACTCATCATCGGCTTCGCCCTGACCGACGGCTTCGACTTCGGCGTGGGCATGATGCTGCCCTTCGCCGGCAAGAACGACACCGAGCGCCGCATCCTGATCAATTCCATCGGCCCCACCTGGGAGGGCAACCAGACCTGGTTCATCACCGCCGGCGGCGCCACCTTCGCGGCCTGGCCGCTGGTGTATGCGACGGCGTTCTCGGGCTTCTACATCGCCCTGATGGTCTTGCTGTTCTCGCTGTTCTTCCGTCCGGTGGGCTTCGACTACCGCAGCAAGGTGGCCGATCCGCGCTGGCGCAATGCCTGGGACTGGGGCCTGTTCATCGGTGGTTTCGTGCCGCCCCTGATCTGCGGCGTGGCCTTCGGCAACCTGCTGCTGGGTGTGCCCTTCCACTATGACGACACCATGCGGGTCGAATACACCGGCAGCTTCTTTGCCCTGTTGAACCCCTTCGGCCTGCTGGCGGGTCTGCTGTCGGTGGCCATGCTGCTGATGCACGGCGCGGCCTTCGCCTTCGTCAAGACCGAGGCCGCCGTGGGGGAGCGTTCGCGCAAGACCGTCATCGGTGCGGCGCTGGTGACGGTGCTGCTGTTCGTGGCCGGCGGCTTCTGGGTAGCCCAGATGCCTGGTTATCGCATCACCTCCATGCCGGACGCCAACAGCGCCTTCACTCCCCTGGCCAAGACGGTGGAAGTGGTCGCCGGTGCCTGGTTCGACAACTACGCCAAGTGGCCCGTGACCAAGCTGTTCCCGGCGCTGGGCGTGGCCGGTGCGGTACTGGCGGCCTTGCTGGCGCTGGTGCGCAGTGCCCGCCTGGCCTTCATCGCCAGCGGCCTGTCGGTGACCGGCATCATCCTCACCGCCGGCATGTCGCTGTTCCCCTTCGTCATGCCCTCTTCGCTGGATGCGAAGAGCAGCCTGACCCTGTGGGATGCGGTGTCCAGCCACAAGACCCTGGGCCTGATGTTCTGGATGGTGCTGATCTTCCTGCCGCTGATCATCGTCTATACCGGCTGGGTCTATCGCGTGGTCAAGGGCAAGGTCACGGCCAAGGACATTCACGAGAACGAACACACGGCGTATTGATTACGCGCAATCGCAAACTGCAACGAGGAGAACATCATGTGGTATTTCGCCTGGATACTCGGTATCGGCCTGGCCCTAGCCTTCGGCATCATCAACGTCATGTGGCTGGAAGCCAACTATGCCTTCGGCCGCCGCAAGGCCGAGGAAACCCACGAGCGCTTCGCCAGCGCCCGTGCGGCGGAAAAGCAGCGGCGCAACGGCAGATAGGCTCGGGGGATCGCATCCTCACGTGATCACATGATCGAGTGATCGCAGGAGCAAGGCCGGCAGCGTCGCTGCCGGCCTTTTTTCAACTTGCCTGGAGACCATCATGCCTGCCTCCCCCGCCTCGCACACCGAAGAAGTCGCGCCCGCGCCGCGCCACTGGGCCTTGTTGCCAGGTGCCGGTTTTGCCGACAGTTACCGCATCCGCCTCACGCCACAACTGGCCAAATTGAATACGACCGAGATCGCAGCCCGCATGATGGCGTCCCAGCCTGCCTGGGTCAGCGCATTGATACGCTTGCGTGATCGCCTGATGGCACCGCTGGGCCTCAAGCAGGCCGGCGACCATGGCGGCGGGCCGGCCGGGTTTCCCCTGCTGCTGGCCGAGCCGGCCAGGGTCGTGATGGGAATGGATGACCGTCACCTGGATTTCCGGCTGTGCGTCGAAAAGTCGCCGGCCGCCACCGGCCAGTCGGCAGACGACGACCAGTGGCTCACCGTGACTACCGTAGTGCGCACCAAACGCCTGCTGGGCAAGGCCTACCTGGCGGCGATTATGCCCTTCCATCGCTGCGTCGCCCGTACCTTGCTGCAACAGGTGGTGAGACAGCCGGCTGGGCAGGCCTGAGTCAGTCCCCGCCTGGCTGTCGCGCCCGTTGCGGTCGCGCTCTCGCTGCCGCGGGCCCTCCTTTGTCAATTCGGCAGTCGGATTGTCAAATGGCAATCCATGATGTACGATGTCTTACCACAAGAACGGACTATTGCACTGACAGGTCCGCGCCAGGGAAGATGTCCACCAGCGCCAGTAGCCCGCCCCGGGCGACGCTGTCTTCCTCGATTCCCCGCCATTAGGCTTTCTGGATCGCCCTCGTCGCGTTGACGTGGAACGACCATCCCTGTCCATGGAGACTTCGATGTCGCAGCACAACAAGAACACTTCAGCCAATTTTAGCCCAACTCGTCGTACAACCTTGATGGCCGGGCTTGGCTTGGCAGCCACCGCCATCAGCGGCCGCGCCCAGAATGGCGAGTTCATTCCCAGCCAGCGCTATCCGGATCCCAGCGTGGAGGTACTCGACAAGAGTTTCCTCAAGTACCGCCTGTTCAGTTCCAGTGTGGAACGGCTGGCCACCGGTTTTCGCTGGGTCGAGGGGCCGGTCTGGTTTGGCGACGGACGCTACCTGCTCTTTTCCGACATTCCCAACAACCGCATCATGCGATGGGATGAAACCACTGGCACGACCTCGGTATTCCGACAGCCGTCCAACAACAGCAACGGCCTGGCGCGTGACCGCCAGGGGCGCCTGCTGGCCTGCGAACACCTCACCCGTCGCGTGACCCGCACTGAATACGACGGCAGCATCACGGTATTGGCCGACAACTACAATGGCAAGCGTTTCAACTCGCCCAACGACATCATCTGCAAATCCGATGGCTCGATCTGGTTCAGCGATCCGCCCTTCGGCATCGCCGGGGAATGGGAAGGCGACAAGCAGGTATCCGAATTGCCGCACTCGGTCTATCGCATCGACGGCCGCAGTGGCAAGGTCTCGCTGATCACGGACCAACTCGCCGGCCCCAACGGCCTGGCGTTTTCTCCGGATGAAAAGATCCTCTACATCAACGAATCGCGCGCCACGCCCAGCCGCGTCATCTGGGCCTACGACATGAGCAGTGACGGCACCCGCATCGGCAACCGCCGCCTGGTGATCGATGCCAACGGCCCTGGCGGGATCGATGGTTTCAAGATCGACGTGGATGGCAACCTGTGGTGCGGTTGGGGCAGCAACGGCGCACTGGACGCCAAGGCTGAAGAACTCGACGGTGTGCGCGTATTCAACCCGCAAGGCAAAGCCATCGCCCACATCCATCTGCCAGAGCGCTGCCCCAACCTGGTCTTTGGCGGCACCAAGAAAAATCGTCTGTTCATGGCGAGCAGCCACTCTCTCTATGCGCTGTATGTAGAGACACGCGGCGCGGTCTGATCTTTCCTGATCGCCCATGAAAATCGCCGCTGGGACAGAGGTCGCAGCGGCGATTTTTTACGCCTTCCCGCCCGGATCAGGCAGGAAGCCGAACCCAGCCATTACACCAGGTTCAGGGTGACGTTGATGTTGTCACGGGTGGCGTTGGAGTACGGGCACACTTGGTGGGCCTTGTTCACCAGATCTTGCGCCACGGCCTGGTCGATACCCGGCAGCGAGATGTTCAGTTCAGCTTCGATGCCGAAACCGCCCGGGATCTGGCCGATGCCGACCTTGCCGGTGATGCTGGCATCCGCAGGCAGAGCCACCTTGGCCTGGCCGGCGACGAACTTCAGCGCGCCCAGGAAGCAAGCCGAGTAACCGGCCGCGAACAGCTGTTCCGGGTTGGTGCCGTTACCACCGGCGCCGCCCAGTTCCTTGGGGGTCGACAGCTTGACGTCCAGCACGCCGTCGGAGGACTTGGCCGAACCTTCACGGCCGCCAGTGGCGGTAGCGGTGGCGGTGTACAGGGCTTTTTCAATCTTGTTCGAAGGCATGGTATTTCCTTTCAAAGTTCAGGTTGTCGTCACCCTTGACGGGTTTCGTTCGAGGGATGTGATGCCTAAAGATTCACTTTTGGTCATCACTGGCTTGCCAATCTCTTGCTGCTTCACTTGCGGTCTTGCTGATGTTTCTGGTGTTGCTGAGGTTGCGCTATTCAGTTCGGCTGCATCAACGATATAAATAATTACCTATATTATTGCGCACAATATAAAACACAAAGCTTGTTACATTTTCATTCATCTTCGGCATCGATCAGGCCCTTGCGGACCTGCTTCAGCTCCACCACCAGCGCCTTGATCTGGTCCAGCGCCGGCAGCATGCAACTCATCTGCTGCGGTACGGCCTTGGCCTTCTCACGCAACGCGCGGCCGCCATCGCTCAGGCTCACGACCACCCGGCGCTCATCGCCCGCATCCCGGTTGCGGTGAAGCAAACCCATGCTTTCCATGCGCTTGAGCAGCGGTGTCAGCGTACCAGAATCCAGGAACAGGCGCGTGCCCAGTTCCGAGACCGTGACGCCATCCTTTTCCCACAGCACCAGCATCACCAGGTATTGCGGATAGGTGATCTCCAGCGGGGCCAGGATCTTCTTGTAGGCCTTGGTCATGGCCAGCGACGCCGAATACATCGCAAAACACAACTGGTTGTCGAGAAGCAGGGCTTCGTCGATCAGTGCGTCCGGGAGATTCGTGGTGTGCGTCTTGTCCATGTGTTGCATATTAAACCGCTCAAAATTGAATTGCAAGCTATTTAATTTGAAAAAATTTGTCTGTGTTGTTCATTTCGCTTCGTCGGTCCCTGCGCCAAGCCGGTATCATGCGGCCTGCATCCGCATTTTCCTGCATATCGATGAATTCCCACCCCAATCCCCTGCGCTCCCTGGACCTGTTCTGCAAGGTCGTCGACAACTATGGCGATATCGGCATCTGCTGGCGCCTGGCGCGGCAGCTGGCACATGAGCACGGGCTCGCGGTGCGGCTGTGGGTGGATGACCTGGTGAGCTTCCGGCGCATCTGGCCGACGGTGGACACGCTGGCCGATACCCAAGAGGTCAGCGGCGTGACGGTGCAGCACTGGCGTGGCCAGGACGGTCAGTTCACGGCGGACGATGTGGCCGATATCGTCATTGAATTCTTCGGCTGCGAGATCCCGCCCGGCTATGTGGAAGCCATGGCGCAGCGCTCGCCCAAGCCCGTCTGGTTCAACCTGGAAGGCTTGTCCGCCGAACCCTGGGTCGAAGGCTGCCACACCCTGCCCTCCCCGCATCGCTCGCTGAAGCTGACCAAGTATTTCTTCTTCCCCGGCTTCAATGAACGAACCGGCGGGCTCAGCTTCGAAGCCGACCTGCAAGCCCGGCGACAGGCCTTCCTGGCCAACAATGAAGGCCCGGCTTTCCTGGCCGGGCTGGGCGTGACCGCGGCCGAAGCGCAGGCCTGCAAGGTCTCTCTGTTCTGCTACGACTACGCCCCGATTGCCGAATTGTTTGCAGCCTGGCAAGCCTCGCCCCACGCGGTCACCTGCCTCGTGCCGGAAGGCGTAGGCCGCGCGGAGGTCGAGGCTTTCCTGAACGCACCGATGCGCGCCGGTACGGTGGCCACGCAGGGCGCACTGACGGTACGTGTGCTGCCCTTCGTGGCACAGACCGATTACGACCGCCTGCTGTGGAGCTGCGACCTCAATTTCGTGCGAGGTGAAGATTCCTTCGCACGCGCCCAATGGGCCGGCCGCCCCTTCGTCTGGAACATCTATCACCAGGACAAGAACCTGCACCACACCAAGCTCAACGCCTTCCTGAAGATTTACGACCCGGCCACGCCCGCCGTGACCGATCTCAACCGGGCCTGGAATGGCGCTTATCCGGGCGACCTCGACTGGCGGGCAACGTGGCAGACGCTGCAGGCCGAGCTGCCGGCATTGTCGGGCCAGGCTGAACAATGGGTAAAGAAGCTGTTGGCAAATGGCGACTGGATGGACAATTTGCTCGGCTTCGCCCGCCGGCTCGCCCTGGAAGAGTGGAAGAGCACGGAAAATGGGTTAAAATAGCGGGCTACCGTTTTAACGCAGTTTGGAATTCAATCGTACGTGGGCTTGCGGTGAAGTTTTAGAAGTTTTACCAGTGGGCTACTGACAGTTTGAAAAAACCTACTTTTCACGACACATCGCTATGAAATTTGCAAAAGAAATCCGCGTCGGCAACATCATTATGGTCGACAGCAAGCCCATGATCGTCCTGCGCTCGGACGTCAACGGTTCTTCCCGTACCGGCTTCACCTACAAGTGGAAGATGAAGAACCTGCTGACCAACAGCCCGCAGGAAAGCGTCTTCCGTGGCGACGACAAGTTCGACGTCGTGGTGCTGGACAAGAAGCCGGTGACCTATTCGTACTTCGCTGACCCGCTGTTCGTCTTCATGGACGAAGAGTACAACCAGTACGAAATCGAAGGCGAGAACATGGGCGACGCCATCGGCTACCTGAAGGACGGCATGCAGTGCGAAGCTGTCTTCTACGACGGCAAGGCCATCTCGGTCGAAATGCCGACCACCATCGTGCGCAAGGTTGCCTACTCGGAACCGGCCGTCAAGGGCAACACTTCGGGCAACGTCCTGAAGGAAGCCAAGATCGAAAACGCCATCGAAGCCAACCAGATCACCGTGATGGTGCCGCTGTTCGTGAGCCAGGATGACGACATCGAAATCGACACCCGCACCAACGAGTACAAGAAGGTCGTGCGCGGCTGATCGTCTGCCGATGCCAATAAAAAAACGCTGCCTGGTGCAGCGTTTTTTTATGCCTGTTTAATACCTGTTTGCCGGGCAATCCACTGACCGTTCGTCCTGAGTAGCGGCATCGCCGCGTATCGAAGGCGCGCCGACGGGGCGCAGCGCAGTTTCACGGCCAGTGAACCCTTCGATACGACGCTGCGCGTCTACTCAGGGCGAACGGGTAGACAGTTTGCCCGCTGTCCCGCTCAACCTCCACTCCTCACCCGCGCCAGGTCCCGCGCCGCCGCCTGTCCTTCCGCGCTGGCCCAGAAGGCCCTGTCGGCCGCCTGCAGGCGCAGGGCCGACTGCTCCATATGGCGCAAGGCCGCTGCCCGCGCGGCCTCGGCATTGCCGTCGTTGATCGCTTGCGCCAGTGCCGCGTGCTCGGCGCGTACCTGCTGCACGAACTCATTGCTGCGCGCTTCGTTCATGCGCGACACGCGGATGGCGGCATGCAGGAACTGGCTCAGGAACTGCACCAGCGAGGTGTAGAGCGGATTGTGCGAGGCATTGGAAATGGCAGCATGGAAGGCGAAATCCTCCTGCACGCCATCGCGCCCCGCCGCAGCCGCTGCATCGATGGCCTGCAAGGCCTGCTGGATCGCCAGGTTCTGCGCGCGCGTGCGGCGCTGCGCCGCCAGGGCAGCCATCTCCCCTTCCACCCCGCGCCGCAGTTCGATCACCCGCAGCACCGCCTGGATGGAGTCGCGCCCATCATCCACATTCAGGTCCAGCCGGAAGGGCGTGGCCTGCGTCACCGGCAGCACCACCGTGCCACTGCCCCGGCGCGAACCGACCAGCCCCTCGGACTTCAAGCGTGAAATGGCTTCGCGGATCACCGTGCGGCTCACCGAAAATCGTTCGGTCAACTCCATCTCCGAAGGCAAGCGTGTATCCGGGGCGAATTCCCCGCTGCGGATCTGCTGTGCCAGTACGCTGGTGACATGGTCTGCCAGCGTGGTCTTGCCGCGCGCGGCAGCGGCCATGGAGGCGAGCGCCGACGCCTGCGGCCTGGAGGAGGAGGATGTCTTCATGGCGCGCATGATACCGCGCAGGCATCGGCTTTTGTGACTTCCGCTTCATATTCTCAAAGTTGTATTACAACTTCCGCTATAATGCGCTGCACGGGTTTCGCTCAAGCGTTCATATCCCCCTATTCCGACGACAGATCACGAGGAGAACACATGCATATCGTCATTACCGGCGGCGCCGGCTTCCTGGGCAGCCGACTGGCGCGCCAGCTGCTGCAACGCGGCACTCTGACCGGCCGCGACGGCCAGCCGCAAGAGATCAAGCGCATCACCCTGCTGGACGTGGTTCCGGCCCAGGGTTTCACTGATCCGCGCATCGAAGCCGTCACCGGCGACATCGCCGACGCCGCCGTGATCGAGCGCGTCATCACGCCCGAGACGCAGTCCATCTTCCACCTGGCCGCCATCGTCAGCGGTCACGCCGAGGCCGATTTCGACCTGGGCATGAAGATCAACTTCGATGCCACCCGCGTCATCCTGGAGCGCGCCCGTGCCCTGGGTACCAAGCCACGCGTGGTCTTCACCAGTTCAGTGGCGGTGTTCGGCGGCGAACTGCCGGCCGTGGTCCCCGACAACACCCTGCTGATGCCGCAAAGCTCCTACGGTGCGCAAAAGGTCATGGGTGAACTGCTGGTGCAGGATTATTCGCGCAAGGGCTTCATTGACGGCCGTGCGCTGCGCATGCCGACCATTTCGGTGCGTCCGGGCGCGCCCAACAAGGCGGCCTCCAGCTTCGCCTCGGGCATCATCCGCGAGCCACTCAATGGCCAGCCTTCGGTCTGCCCGGTCACGCCCGATACCCGCATGTGGCTGATGTCGCCGCGCCAGGCCATCGCCAACCTGATCCACGGCCATGAAATCAATGGCGCTGACCTGGGCCTGGCCCGCTTCCTCTCCATCGACGGCCTGTGCGTGACCGTCAAGGACATGGTCGAGGCCCTGGAACAGGTCGCCGGCAAGGAAGTGGTGCAACTGATCGAATGGAAGGAAGACGAAGCCATCAAACGCATCGTCAATTCCTGGCCCGGTGCCTTCGAAGCCAAGCGCGCCAAGGCGCTGGGCTTTACGGCCGATGCCAACTTCGCCGATATCATCCGGGCCCACATCGAGGATGAAGTGAAGAAATAAGCTGCACATCAGCACGCAGAAAAACGAAGGGACAGCCCCGCAAGAGGCTGTCCCTTTTTACTGCCTGAGTGATACGGATTTACTGTGCCTTGCCCAGCATGTTGAAAATGCTGGAGAAGTCCAGCTTGCCTGCCCCGTTCATGCTGTGGATGTCGTACAGATTGCGTGCCGTCGATCCCAGCGGAATGGCGCAGTTGGTGGCCAGCGCATTCTCCACGGCCAGCCCCAGGTCCTTGAGCATCAGGTCCACGCCGAATCCGCCCGCATAGCCCTTGGAGGCCGGCGCCGTGTCCATCACGCCGGGGCAAGGGTTGTAGACTTCCAGCGTCCAGTTGCGCCCCGAGCTCTTGGACATGATTTCCGACAGCACCTTGGGATCCATGCCATTGGCCATGCCCAGGCGGATCGCTTCCGACGTCCCGATCATGAGGATGCCCAGCAGCATGTTGTTGCACACCTTGACGGTCTGGCCGCTGCCGCTTTCACCGGCATGGTAGATGGCCTTGCCCATCTTCTGCAGATAAGGCTGGGCGGCTTCGAAAGCCTCCTTGCTGCCGCCCACCATGAAGGTCAGCGTGCCTGCCGTCGCCCCGTTGGTGCCCCCGGAGACCGGCGCATCCAGCATCTCGAAGCCGCGCGCCTTGGCCGCTGCCGCCACCTTGCGCGCCGCTTCCGGAGCGATGGTGGAACAGTCGATCAAGAGCGCGCCCGGCTTGGCCGAGGCCAGCACCCCGGCATCGCCCAGGTAGAGCGATTCCACGTGACGGCTGGCCGGCAGCATGGTGATGACCACGTCGGCCTTGGCCACGGCCGCCATGGAGTCGGCCTCGGTCTTGCCGCCGACCTCCACCAGCTTGTCCACGCTGGCCTTGACCAGGTCGTGTCCGCTGACCGAAAAACCGGCCTTGACCAGATTCTGCGCCATCGGCAAACCCATATTGCCCAGGCCGATGAAGACGATGTTGGCGCTCATGCTGCTCTCCTTACTTCAGGGTGATGGTGGTGTTGACCTGGCCGGCTTCTTCATCGGGCGCGTACCAGCGGGCGGTGACGGTCTTGGTCTGGGTCCAGAAAGTGACGGCCTGCTTGCCGTTGGGGCCGAGGTCGCCCAGCTTGGACGCACGCGAACCGGTGAAGCTGAAGTAGGCCACCGGCACGGGGATGGGCACGTTGATGCCGACCTGGCCGACGTCGATCTCGTTCTGGAACTTGCGCGCCGCATAGCCCGAGCTGGTGAAGATGGAAGTCCCGTTGCCGTTGGGGTTGGCGTTGATGAAGGCAATGGCTTCATCGAGGGTTTCCAGTTCGACGATGCACATGGCCGGGCCAAAGATTTCCTGGGCGTAGATGTCCATCTCGGGCTTGACGCCGGTGAAGAGGGTCGGTCCCACGAAGTTGCCGTTCTCGCTGCCGGCCACCTTGCAATTGCGGCCATCGAGCAGCAGCTTGGCGCCCTGCTCCACGCCGCTGGCGATGAGGCGTTCGACCCGTTCCTTGGCCGCCTTCGAGACCAGCGGGCCGACATCGGCCTTGCGGTCGGTACCCGGTCCGACCTTCATGGCCTTGGAGCGTTCGACGATCTCGGGAATCCATTCGCGTGTCTGACCCACCAGCACCACCACCGAATTGGCCATGCAGCGCTGGCCAGCCGCACCGAAAGCCGCGCCCAGCAGGTTGTTGATGGCCTGGTCCTTGGGGGCATCGGGCAAGACGATGCAATGGTTCTTGGCGCCCATCATGCACTGGGCGCGCTTGCCGGCTTCGCTGGCGCGGCGATAGATGTGAGTGCCGACATGGGTGGAACCGATGAAGGACACCGCCTTGATATCGGGATGGTCGCAGATCATGTTGGCCACGTCCGGACCGCCATGCACCACGTTCAACACGCCCGGCGGCAGACCAGCCTGGTTGGCCAGCTCGACCAGGAACAGCGAGGAAGTCGGGTCCTGCTCGGAGGGCTTCAACACGAAGGTATTGCCGCAGGCCACGGCGATGGGGAACATGAAGCAAGGCAGCATCACCGGGAAGTTGAAGGCGGTGATGCCCGCCCCCACGCCCAGCGGCTGGTAGAGCGTATAAACGTCCACGCCGCCGGCGACGTTCTCGGCCAGTTCGCCCAGTTGCAGCGAGGTGATCGAGCAGGCGTGCTCCACCACTTCCAGGCCGCGCATGACTTCGCCTTCGGCGTCCGGCAGGGTCTTGCCGTGTTCACGGGTGATCATTTCGGCCAGCGGGGCGATGTTCTCGCGCAGCAGTTGCTGGAACTTCAGCATGATGCGCATGCGCTGCGCCAGTGAAGTATTGCGCCAGGTCTTGAAGGTTTCCTTGGCGTTGGCCACGGCCCGGTCGACTTCTTCCTTGGTGGCGAAGGGCACGCGCGCCACCACTTCCTGGGTGGCCGGGTTCAGCACGTCGCGCCACTCCTTGGAAGTGGACTGCACCTTTTCACCGTTGAGGTACAGGGGAACGTTGGGGATGTTGGCTTGGCTCATTGCAATTTCCATTGAGAAGAGGTGAACAGGATGGGGAGAGCAACGCCGGGAGCAGCTCCCGGCCACAGGCATTACTGCTTGACCAGCGGGCAGGCCGCGTCCATCGGACGGAAGGCCTGCTGGGCCGGGATCACCGACAGCAGCTTCAGGTAATCCCACGGGGCCTTGGACTCGGCCGGGGTCTTTACCTGGTACAGGTACATGTCGTGGATCACGCGGCCATCCGGACGGATGGAGGCGTTGCGCATGACGGCGTCGGAGATCGGAATTTCTCGCATCTTCTGCGCCACCACTTTCCAGTCCGAGGTCTTGGCGGCCGCGCGCGCCTTCAGGAACTGGTAGACGCTGGAATAGACACCGGCCTGCACCATGGTCGGCTTGATGTTCTTGAACTGCGCTTCGAAGCGCTTGGAGAAGGCGCGGGTCTGCTCGTCGTAATCCCAGTAGAAGCCATCGGTATAGACCAGGCCTTGCGCGGCCTCCAACCCCAGCGCATGTACGTCAGACAGGAACACCAGCAGCGCCACCAGGCGCTGGTCCTTGCCGCCGACGGCAAAGGAACGGGCCTGCTTGATGGCGTTGACCACATCGGTGCCGCCATTGGCCAGCCCGATCACCTGGGCCTTGGAGGCCTGCGCCTGCAGCAGGAAGGAGGAGAAGTCCGAGGCATTGAGCGGATGGCGCACCGAACCCACCACCGTGCCGCCATTGGCCTTGACCACATCGGACGCATCCTTCTCCAGCGAGTGGCCGAAGGCATAGTCCACTGTAACGAAGTACCAGGACTTGTTGCCCAGCTTGGTCAGCGCCGCTGCCGCACCGGCGGCTTGCGAGTAAGTATCAAACATCCAGTGGAAACCGTTGGTGGCGCATTCGGCCGTCGTCAGCGCACCGGTGGCCGGGCCGCTGTACATGGCGATGCCGCCCTTTTCCTTGATCAGCTTCTGCACCGCCAGCGCCACCGAGGAATTGGTGAGATCGGCGATGGCCTCGACCTTGTCGCGGTCCAGCCATTCGCGGGCGCGGGTCACGCCGACGTCGGGCTTGTTCTGGTTGTCGGCCGAGAGGATCTCGATCTTCATGCCTTTGCATTCATTCTTGAGGCAGTCTTCCACCGCCATTTTGGCGGCCACCACCGAACCCTGGCCGCCCATGGCCGAGTAGGGGCCGGACATGTCGGTGAGCACGCCGATCTTGACCGTATTGGCATCCTGGGCGCGAGCGGGCATGGCCGTCATGGCCGTGGTGGCCAGCGACACCGTGCAGGCCACGGCCGCAGCCGTGAGGGAACGGCTGAAAGCGTTCTTGGACATCTTGTCTCCTTGATCTTGTGATTGTTGTCGGACCTGCCCGCGTTCATGGACGCCGGGTCTTGCCGTTGTCTCCTGCCGTCTGTCGCCTCTGTCTTCCCGGGCGGCATCACGGCCCCGCTATTCTGCATGTGCGTATTTATCGATACAATAACCACAAAGACAAAACGCTTTTGCATTGATGCACATCGGCGGCGATGCAACCATGGAGACCACATGCTGGACTGGGACAACCTCAGGATCTTTCTCGAACTCACCCGCAGCCAGGGCCTGGTGGATGCCGCCAAGAAGCTGGGCATCGACCACTCCACCGTCTCGCGCCGCATGAAGCGCTTCGAGGAGCAGGTCGGCAGCCAGCTCTTCGACCGCAACAACCACGGCTACAAGCTCACCGCCGACGGCTACCGGCTGGTGGAATATGCGGAGCAGGTCGAAAGCACCCTCTATGCCGCCACTGAAGAACTGGGCGGACACAACAGCAAGCTCTCCGGCCAGGTGCGGCTAGGCGCGACCGAAGGCTTCGGCACCTTCGTGCTGGCACCGCACATCGCGCATTTCTGTGCCCGCAATCCCCACATCACGGTGGACATGCTGCCGATGCCGCGTTTCGTGAATCTGTCCAAGCATGAGGCCGACATCAGCGTGTCGATCGAACGGCCGCTGTCGGGTAATTACGTGGTCACAAAACTGTCCGACTATGTCCTGAAGCTTTATGCTTCACGTAAGTACTTGGACAGGCACGCGCCGATTCACACCATGGATGACCTGGCGCAACATAACTTCATCGGCTATATCGATGACCTGGTCTTCAGTGAAGAATTGCGCTACAAGGATACGGTGGCACCCGACGCTTTCCGGGCCTTCCGCAGCACCAGCGTGGTAGCGCAATACACGGCGGCCTGCGCCGGCCGCGCGCTGGCGATCCTGCCCTGCTTCCTGGCGCAGCAGTCCGACGAGCTGGTGCCGGTACTGCCCGAACAGATCGCCATCACCCGCACCTTCTGGCTGGTGGCTTCCAGCGAGCAGCGCCATGTGGCGCGGGTATCAGCCCTGTGGAGCTACCTGCGCGACTGCGTGGAGCTCAACCGCGACTTCCTGATGGGACAGTCGCGCCGGATGCGCTGGCTGGAGTGAATCCTGCCCAAGCGAGCCCGCAACAAGATGTGTTTCAACCCGGCCGCCCGGTCCCTCCCCGCGCCGGCGGCCTTATCCCAAGGAGATGACGATGGCTGCAAAGAAAATCCTGCTCTTGACCGGTGATTTCGCCGAGGATTATGAAACCATGGTGCCCTTCCAGGCCCTGCAGATGGTCGGCCACACTGTGCACGCGGTCTGCCCTGGCAAGAAAGCCGGCGACAAGATCAAAACCGCCATCCACGACTTCGAAGGCGACCAGACCTATACCGAGAAGCCCGGCCACCAGTTCGCCCTCAACGCCAGCTTCGACGATGTCAGCGCGGCAGGCTATGACGCGCTGGTAGTGGCCGGTGGCCGCGCCCCGGAATACCTGCGCCTGAACCCCAAGGTGATCGAGCTGGTGCAAGCCTTCGCCAAGGCTGACAAGCCCATCGCCGCCGTTTGCCACGGTCCGCAGGTGCTGGCTGCGGCGGGCGTGCTGGAAGGCAAGAAGGTCTCGGCCTATCCGGCTTGCGCGCCGGAAGTAAAGCTGGCCGGCGGGCAATTCGCCGATATCGCCGTGGATGCCGCCATCACCGACGGCAAACTGGTCACGGCCCCGGCCTGGCCGGCACATCCGGCGTGGCTGGCGCAGTTCCTGCAGGTGCTGGGCACGCGCATCGAACTGTAAGGGCTGGACCCTCAGGCGGGGAGCGGCTTGCAGGGCCATGGCTCCCCGCGCAAACGCGCTGGTTTTGCTTGTTTCTTCATTTCCCCTTCGCAGTTTCCCCCCATTTTTTCCTGCCGAGCCACAATATGCCCTGAGAACAACCGTCTTCAGGGCATGCAGCCCATTTCCACCCTCTCCCCGATGAGCGACCAGGACCGCGAGATCACCGCCACCGTCATGCGCGAACGCAGCCGGCTGGGCGGCTTCATCCGCCGCCGGGTGGCGGACGCCGGCGAGGCCGAAGACATCCTGCAGGAAGTGTTCTACGAGTTCGTCCAGGCCTACCGCCTGCCGGAGCCCATCGAGCAGGTCAGCGCCTGGCTGTTCCGGGTGGCACGCAACCGCATCATCGACCGCTTCCGCAAGAAGAAGGAAGAGCCCTTGCCCGAGGCGCACGACATCGAGCAAGTCGAGGGTGGCGAAGACAGCTGGCGGCTGGACCTGGTGCTGCCGGCCAGCGATGGCGGTCCGGAAGCGGCCTATGCGCGTGCGGCGCTGATCGAGGCCCTGCAGGCGGCACTGGACGAATTGCCGCCAGCGCAGCGCGAGGTCTTCATTGCCCACGAACTCGATGGCCTCAGTTTCAAGGAAATGGCTGCTGCCAGTGGCACCAGCCTCAATACCCTGCTGGCGCGCAAGCGCTATGCAGTCCTGCATCTGCGCGAGCGCTTGCAGGCGGTTTATGACGAATTGGAGATGTAATGGAACAGAACGACATGCCTCAAAATCCCCCCACCCCGGCGCGCCGCGATCGTGGCTTCCGTGGCGGGCGTGATCCGCGCCGCTGGGGCGTGAAACTCCTGCTGTGCCTGCTGTGCGTGCCGGTGCTGGGCGTGGTGGTGATGCTGCTGTGGAACTGGGTGATGCCGCCGATCTTCCCGGGCGTAGCCGAGATCGGCTTCTGGCGGGCGCTGGGATTGCTGGTGCTGTGCCGGGTGCTGTTCGGCGGTTTCCGCGGGCGGCATGGCGGCTGGCATGAGAAGCGCCGCTTCATGCAGGCACGCTGGGAAGCGATGACGCCCGAGGAACGCGAACGCTGCCAGCGCCGCGGCCGCCTGTTCTGCCGCGAAGAGCGCAAGTGAAGGAAAACGTCTTCCCGGGCTGAACGCGATCAGCCCAGGGCCGAGGGCTGGGGTGCCATGTTCCAGTCGCGCTCCTGCAAGCCAATCGACGTGAAGGGATCGACCAACGTGCCGGCCACCATCCGCGCCAACATTTGCGGTGCGGGCGGCACTACCGACAAGCGCGCCGCCAATTGGTCGCGCACCCAGGGCAACCACACCGAATCGGACTGGTAGAACGGCGTGAACATCGCCGACATCGCCTGGAAGGTCCGCACGTGGCGGCGTCGCGAGGCGGCATAGCGCGGCAGCGCTTGTTGCAGCGTATCGGACTGCTGCAGGGCATGAATCAGCGCTCGTGCATCGAGCAAGGCCATGTTGGCCCCCTGCCCCAGCTGCGGGCTGGTGGAGTGAGCAGCGTCGCCGATGATGGCCAGCCGCTGGCCATAGGGCGAAGGCAGGGTGTGATGGCCGTAGCGCGCCAGCGTCATCTGTTCGAAGCCATCGATCTGGGCCAGATAGGGTTCACATTCCGGCCACAGCGCATGAATTCCCTCCTTCCATGCTTGCAGCCCTCGTTGCTTGAGCTGCTCCACCTGGTCCGGCTTGGTACTCCAGAAGAAGGC
Source organism: Herbaspirillum sp. Her4 (assembly GCF_057961335.1). Lineage (NCBI taxonomy): Bacteria > Pseudomonadati > Pseudomonadota > Betaproteobacteria > Burkholderiales > Oxalobacteraceae > Herbaspirillum > Herbaspirillum sp. Her4. The sequence continues at coordinate 4,736,222 of NZ_CM176330.1, forward strand.
CACCATGGGATCATCCTGCAGCCTCGGGCGACCGATGGGCAGCACCCCGATCATGGTGCTGGCGCGGCGATAGCGCTGTACCAGCGAATTCACACCGAACGACAGGCCGGGCCGGGCGCGCAAGGAAACCCAGAAGGCACCATAGGGCAGGCGCTTCGGCTCGCAGGTATTGAGCGCGTGGCGGCGCAGCAGCGAACGGGCACCACTGGCATCGATGACCAGATCGAAGGGACCGATGCGGCGGCCATCCGCAGTGCTCAGGCTGGCACCTGCGCTGCCCTGTTCCAGGCCGTTGATCTCATGGCCGGTTTCGGCTTCGATCCCTTCCCGTTGCGCCGCTTCCTGCAGGACGCCGAACAGGGCCGCACGATGGACCGCAATGCCATAGCGTCCTCCGCGCACCGCGTCATACCGCACATCCAGCACCGTCTTGCCGCTGCGGGCATCAGCTCCGTAGAGGCGGTCGATGCGCTGGCCCAGCGCGGCGATGCGCGAGAACAAGCCCAGGTCTTCCAGTACCGTCAGTCCCGTGGGCTGCAGGATAAGGCCGGAACCGACTGGCGCGGCCGTAACGAAGCGCTCCAGCAAGGTGACGCGATGGCCGGCGCGCTTGAGGTAGAGCGCCATGGCCAATCCGGCCGGACCGGCACCGGCGATAGCTACGTGCATGGATTTCATGTTTATCCTGCTGAAGATGAAGCGCGTGTCCAGGCCGGGGCGTCTTTTTCGAGGAAGGCGCGCAGGCCCTCCCGCCCTTCCGGGGAGGCGCGCAGGTCGGCGATGACGCCGGCCGTATATTCCGCCAGTTCAGGCGTGAACTGCAGCGGATTGGCGACCTGTACCAGTTGCTTGGCGGCGCGCATGGCCTGTGGTCCGTTGGCCAGCAAGGTATCGATCACTTGAAGGACCTTGGCATCCAGTTCCTGGGCCAGCACCACTTCATGCACCAGGCCGATAGCGGCGGCGCGGACGGCAGAGAAACGCTCGCCCGAGACGAAGAAGCGGCGCGCCTGCGATATGCCCATCTTGGCGATCACGTACGGGCTGATGGCCGCCGGAGCCAGGCCCAGTTTGACTTCGGAAAGCGCAAAGAAGGCCGCCTCGGAAGCCACCACGATGTCGCAGCAGGAGACCAGGCCGACACCACCACCCATGACCGCGCCCTGCACTTTGGCCACCGTCGGTGCCGGGAAGCTGTTGAGGGTTTCCATCAACAGTGCCAGCTTGCGGGCATCGCGCAGATTGTCCTCGCGCGAGGCGTCGGCCATGCGGCGCATCCAGGCCAGGTCGGCACCGGCGGAGAAGGACTTGCCGGTGGAGGCCAGCAGCAGGACGCGAGTACGCTTGTCGTCACGCGCCTCGTTGATGAGGTCGATCAGGTGGGCGATCAGTTGATCGTCGAAGGCATTGTGGACATCAGGGCGGTTGAGGGTCAGCGTGGCCAGGCCACGAGGGTCGATGTCGAGATGGGCGGCTGCGGTCATGAAGGCTCCTGCGGTGAGGTTTGCCGGGAGGATAGCGCAAAATGCCGGGGGGAAAATGTTACTGGGGAGACAAATGCACTAGGTGCCAGCAGACAAAAAAGCCCGCTTGCGCGGGCTTTCGGCTGGCTGGGTTGGCTTGGATTGCGTTCGGTGCGCGCTCAATCGTAGGCTAACGCTCGCTGCGCGAGCGAGGGATTCGCCCACGTGCCGCGGGCCCGGTTTCGCTTGCAAGCGAAACCCTTCGAATCCCCCCCGCGATGTGCTCAAGCACATCGCTAGGTGAGATAAAAACCTCACAATTTTTTGTGGCTTCATGTTTTATTGCATCACATTGCTTGCTTCATGACTTGCTCTGGATCTACCGGTTCATAGTCTAATTCGTACTCACTTCCGGTCATTAGTTTGCGTAAAAGATCAACCGCCGCATCGCTATATTTATGAAACATAGAGGTGGAAGCGTGACCCATTTTTAGTTTGATATGGTATTTCGTGTCAGTTGATTTCATATCAAAACCAGTTTCATCTTTTAGCAGAGTTATTAATTCATCTGCTTTGTGCCATGTTTTGAAACCTAATTGTTGCGCTACTCCTGTAAGCGTGTATTTGTAGCTGAGATTAACTTTTGATGGATCTGACAATGAAGTCACGCCGAATAGTTTGGCGAAAGATTCGCCAGAATCCACAGCGTGCTCAAGTTGTTCAAAATTGATTTCCACATGCTTTTTAGGAATATCCGTTCTAATCAGTTCAACTGATCTCGCCATGAGCGCACGGAGTAATTTTGTATTTATTTTCTCTAGGTTTCCTGCTTGCCCAAAAGCGTTGAAAACCCATTCAAATGATGATGCGGAGATGCTTTTTATACGAATATTTACATCGTTTGCGACCGAGATTACTTTGTCACGCGCCGGATATGACTCATCATTTATTTTTTCATTTCTCTCTAATATATAAATGTTAGGTACTAGCTGAAATTCAGCTCGCACCATTCGATCTACATCGTAAAGAATCGATTTGATATTAGGATCGTCCGCCCTATATCCAATAAAGATGAGCGGATGCTCAATGAAATATGTCAATAGCTTTGCGCTGAGGTACTTGTGGTCTTCAGAAAATCTCGTATAGTCCGCCTCACTTATCACGATTGATGACGGAACTGTTCGGCACCCGTGTATTTTGAAAATTTCACCGATTGACAGGTAGCCTTTTCGCATAATCTGTTGACTGATTACGCGCTCATAATCTGGAAAGAGCGTTTCTATTAGTTCGTCGTAATTTGTCGTGATGATCGCATGCGGGCTTATATTTTTAAGCGCTTTGATTTCCGCATCTAACTCCGGCGAACCATAAGAGCCATTTGTATCCGGGCCAATATTTTTTAAAAGTTCAGCAATTGCGTGCTTCAAGAAAATATCACTGGGTGCTTGTGTAGTGAAATATTCCTCAGGAAAGTTACTCTTTCCATCTCCCCAAGCCCATTCTCGGTAAGCGTCTGCAAAAACAGATCCGATCTTCTTAAGATCATTTCCATAAGTTTGCATGTAGTAAGCAAAATTTTTCTCAATGACAGGGCATTGATTAGCCAGCGAAGACAGGAGCTCTCGCCAGTTTGGCCCATTGGCATACCTCCTAGTAAATCCGGAGCCAATAAACAAAATTGGTTGGCACTGTGCATTCGCTAAAACATCCGCGATGTCCGCCGTAACTTCTTCTTGATATTGCTCATAATTCATCGGCATATCGCTCTCTCATGGCTAAATAGCAATAAAGAGAATTTATCAGAAGAGGTCCCTGGTCTGATAGCTGATTCGTCAGACGATAAAAAAATCTGAAAAATTTCCCTACCAGCAACGCTCCGCATTGCATCTATTTATCAAACCACAAGCTTGACTTTTTGTTCATTTTTCACTTCTAATAATTGCGCAAGTTGGCCTAGATATTTTAACGGAGGCGATGTGATATGGCTGTTTATACAATGCATAAACGTCGTGATACTCACGAATATCATTTGTTCGAAGGGGAGATGACGGAGCCTGGCAAATGCTCTGTTCCTGTTTATTCAATTTGCAAGAAGATGAAAAAGCAAGAATCGGCGCAAACTGTCTTTGCATGTCAGTCCGAGGCATATGCTCGGGCTAATGCCGCTGAGATAGGGCGTCCGGTTTGTGGTACTTGCATAAGCCACTTGTACGCTACGTATTGACCATAACGTCGTTACTATTCGGGAGCTATGATGTCAACATTCATAAAACCAGGACCAAAACCAAAACGAGAAGATGGACAAGATGATCGTAGACACCATGTAAATCCTCCCACGAAGCCCAAGCATCCGACATTACCTGTTCATAAGCCACCTGCGAAAGGAAAGTAGGGGCCAGTCCTAAAATGGCTTTGCAGGGTTTCTGCGACATAAATGCTCGGTGCACCACGTCGAGCATTTTGCATTTCAAGGCGGCATGAAACCTCTCCTAGTTTTTAATCCTTAGCGATTGGGCAACCATCTTAGATGCCTGAGCCAGATTCGGAGGCAGGATCAGGATAAGCCCCGCCCCTCGATGCAATGTTGCGGCGCTAAGGACTTGTTAGGTCTGGTTGGCATAATCTGGCCGTGTTTGCCTGCCCCCCGCGAATCGGTCCAATCCTGCGAGCCATTTTTGGACGCTTTACAAATACCGTCGATCCACCCTTAAGTAACGCTTTTGCGCCTGCCTGCACATCGTCTCGCGCTTTCTACCTGCTTCAGCTCCCTCTATATGTCCAACTGAAATCCCGTTGCCTTGCCGTAAGCCTTGCTCCACCTAACACCCCATCCACTCATCGAAAGAGTGTCAAATAAATTGGGATGGTTCACACCAAACAAAAAAGCCCGCTTGCGCGGGCTTTCGGTTGACTGGGTTGGCTTGGATCGCCTCAGGTGCGCGCTCAACATTCCTCTAACGCTCGCTGCGCGAGCGAGGGATTCGCCCACGTGCCGCGGGCCCGGTTTCGCTTGCAAGCGAAACCTTTCGAATCCCCCCCGCGATGTGCTCAAGCACATCGCTAGGTGCCACCAAACAAAAAAGCCCGCTTGCGCGGGCTTTTTTATTTGGCGTCCCCTGGGGGATTCGAACCCCCGTACTCACCGTGAAAGGGTGATGTCCTAGGCCTCTAGACGAAGGGGACAAAACGGTCACAACTACAACATTCCTCGAATCAGCTCTTCCGCCAATTCACCCCACATTTCCATGCGGGTCGCTGGTGGAGGTAAGCGGGATCGAACCGCTGACCTCTTGCATGCCATGCAAGCGCTCTCCCAGCTGAGCTATACCCCCTGCGAAAGGAAAAGTCCCAAACTCCGGACTATCCAACCTCAAGGTAGCCTGATCAATCAGACTACTTCAACTTTCCAACAATCCGGCGGCAACCGGACTGCCTCACAACCTGGCGTCCCCTGGGGGATTCGAACCCCCGTACTCACCGTGAAAGGGTGATGTCCTAGGCCTCTAGACGAAGGGGACACTGTACCGCTACATACCTGCGCTGCCTGCTGGGTGACAGCGCAGATATCAAAATCTGGCGTCCCCTGGGGGATTCGAACCCCCGTACTCACCGTGAAAGGGTGATGTCCTAGGCCTCTAGACGAAGGGGACAAGCAGGTACTTCACATTACTTCTTACTTCTACACTTCAAGCTTCACCTGAAATATCACCGCCAAACATCTGCGGGTCGCTGGTGGAGGTAAGCGGGATCGAACCGCTGACCTCTTGCATGCCATGCAAGCGCTCTCCCAGCTGAGCTATACCCCCGTTGCGAAGAAGCGAGATTATGCAATACCTCTTTTCAAAAGACAACAGCTTTTTGAAAAATAATTTCTTTTTTTCAAAGATATGCCGCCAAGCGTGCCTCTACAGCCTCACGGCCAAACAATTGCAGCACGGCGTCAATGGCCGGCGTCTGCAATTGCCCCGCCACGATCAAACGCAACGGCATCGCCAGCTGTGGCATCTTGATGCCGTGCGCAGCCAGCACTTCCTTGATCATCGGCGCAATCGCTTCCTTGCTCCACTCCACCGTCGCCACGCGCTGGGCAAAGTCAGCCAGCGCCGGCTTGATCGCCTCGGTAATGTGCTGGGCCACCAGGGCCGCATCCGGGGCCGGCTGGCGATAGAACATCAGCGCCGCAGCCGCAATCTCGTTGACGGTATTGGCGCGATCCTTCAGCAGAGCAATCACGGCCGCCAGATCAGGCGCACCTTCGAATACCGCACCCTGTGCCTGCAGCAGCGGGCGGACCAGATCCGCCAGGCGAGCGTTGTCGGCCAGCTTGATGTAGTGGTTGTTGAGCCAGTTCAGCTTTTCCGGATTGAATTGCGCCGGCGCCTTGGTCAGGTGATCCAGGTCGAACCATTCGCAGAACTGCTGCATCGAGAAAATCTCGTCGTCACCATGGCTCCAGCCCAGGCGCGCCAGATAGTTCAGCATGGCCTCAGGCAGATAGCCCTGGGCCGGGTAATCCATCACGCTCACCGCACCGTGGCGCTTGGACAGCTTTTCGCCATCCGCCCCCAGGATCATCGGCACGTGGCCATACTCGGGCAGCGTGCCGCCCAGAGCCTTCAGGATATTGATCTGGCGCGGCGTATTGTTCACATGGTCGTCGCCACGGATGACGTGGGTGATCTTCATGTCCCAATCATCCACCACAACACAGAAGTTGTAGGTCGGCGTGCCGTCCGGACGGGCGATCACCAAGTCGTCCAGCTCACGGTTGGAGATGGTGATGGGGCCCTTGACCACATCATTCCAGCTCACCTCGCCGTCTTGCGGATTCTTGAAACGCACCACCGGCTTGCGCCCTTCAGGGATCGCCGGCAAGGTCTTGCCCGGCTCGGGACGCCAAGTGCCGTCGTAGCGCGGCTTCTCGCCGGCCGCACGCTGGCGCTCGCGCATGGCTTCCACTTCTTCCGGGGTGCAGTAGCAGTAGTAGGCCGTACCCTGCTTCAGCATCTGGGCGATCACTTCGCGATAGCGATCCATGCGCTTCATCTGGTAGAACGGACCTTCGTCATGCTCCAGCCCCAGCCACTGCATGCCCTCGATGATGGCCTGCACCGCTTCCGGGGTGGAACGCTCAACGTCGGTATCTTCGATGCGCAGCACGAAAGTGCCGCCGAAGCGACGGGCATAGGCCCAGGAGAACAGCGCCGTGCGGGCACCGCCCAGGTGCAGGTAGCCGGTGGGGCTGGGAGCGAAACGGGTACGAACTTGAGTGGCAGTCATGATAGCGAGTAAAAATCAGGCCGGTCCTGGAATGCCAGGGCCGGCCATCGGTCAAGCAAAGGAATTCGGAAAGGCGTCATTTTAACGCCTTTGCAGGGCGGCACGCCATGCCGGCTGGCCGCCCCGGGGCGGACATCAGTCGTTCTGCACCACGATGCTGGGGAACTTGCTGGTCATGTCGCGCGCCTTCTCGGCCACCTTCACGGCCACCTTGCGGGCGATGGCCTTGTAGATCTCGGCGACCTTGCCATCCGGATCGGCCACTACGGTAGGCTTGCCGGAATCGGTCTGCTGGCGGATCTCCATGGTCAGCGGCAAGGCCCCCAGGAAGTCCACGCCGAAGTCCGCACACATCTTCTCGCCACCGCCCACGCCAAAGATGGGCTCGGCATGGCCGCAGTTGGAACAGACGTGCATGCTCATGTTTTCCACGATCCCCAGGATGGGGATGCCAACCTTCTCGAACATGCGCAAACCCTTGCGGGCATCCAGCAGAGCGATGTCCTGCGGGGTGGTGACGATGACCGCACCGGTGACCGGCACCTTCTGCGACAAGGTCAGCTGCACATCGCCAGTGCCCGGCGGCATGTCGACGATCAGGTAATCCAGGTCGCGCCAGTTGGTCTGGTCCAGCAATTGCTGCAGGGCTTGCGTGACGATGGGGCCGCGCCAGACCATGGGCTCGTCCGGATCGATCATGAAACCGATGGACGAGACCTGCAGGCCGTGGTTTTCCAGCGGCTCCATGGTCTTGCCATCCTTGGTCTCGGGCTGGCCGGAGATGCCCATCATCATGGGCTGCGAAGGACCATAGATATCGGCATCCAGGATACCCACGCGCGCGCCCTCGGCCGACAGCGCCAGCGCCAGGTTGACCGCCGTGGTGGACTTGCCCACCCCGCCCTTGCCCGAGGCCACGGCGATGATGTTCTTGACGTTGCTCTTGAGCTTGATGCCGCGCTGCACCGCGTGCGCCACGATCTTGAAGTAGACGTTGGCCTCGACTGCGGTCACGCCCGGCAGCTTGCCCAGCGCCTCTTCGACCAGCTGGCGGATAGGTGCAATCTGGCTGGCCGCCGGATAGCCCAGCTCCACATCCAGCAGCACGCGGCCAGCCTCGACGCGGATGTTGCGGGCTTCCTTGCCACGGATCATGTCCTTGCCGGTATTGGGGTCGATCACCTGCAACAGGGCCGCCTTGATCTCTTCCACGGTAATGCTCATTGGTTCTCCTTGCTCAGAACCCGCAAGTCTAAACCAATCGCGCCAGGGCCGCCCTGTGCGGCAATCAAACCACCCTTGCACAAAGCTTCACTTTGATTGCAATGGAGCAACTACTGCGCCCAAGGCCCTCTGACTGATAGAATGCCCCTCTTTCATGGCAGTTTTCTTGCAGCTTTCTTGCTTTTTCGGCGCGCACGCGCCTTAACCTACTTGCATCGTCCGTATCGCCAATGAGCACTTCCGCACCTCGCCAACTCTTCGTCACGACCGCACTCCCCTACGCCAACGGCGCTTTCCACATCGGCCACATCATGGAATACATCCAGGCCGATATCTGGGTCCGGTTCCAGCGAATGCAGGGCAATGAGGTGCACTTCGTCGGTGCCGACGACGCCCACGGCGCGCCCATCATGATCGCCGCCGAAAAGGCCAACATCACGCCACAGCAGTTCGTGGCCAACATCGCCGCCGGCCGCAAGCAGTACCTGGATGGCTTCCACATCGCCTTCGACAACTGGAGCTCCACCGACAGCCCCGAGAACCACGAACTGTCCCAGGAGATCTACCGCGCCCTGCGCGACGAGGCCAAGCTGATCTCCACCAAGACCATCGACCAGTTCTACGATCCGGTGAAGAACATGTTCCTGCCGGACCGTTACATCAAGGGCGAATGCCCCAAGTGCGGCACCAAGGACCAGTACGGCGACTCCTGCGAGAACTGCAGCGCGGTCTATTCGCCGACCGACCTGAAGAATCCTTACTCGACCCTCTCGGGCGCAACCCCGGTGATGAAGTCGTCTGAACATTTCTTCTTCAAGCTCTCGGATCCGAAGTGCGTGGCCTTCCTGCGCGAATGGGCACTGGACAGCAACCGCCTGCAACCGGAAGTGGCCAACAAGGCCCGCGAATGGCTGGACGGCGAAGGCGGCCTGGGCGACTGGGACATCAGCCGCGACGCGCCCTACTTCGGCATCGAGATCCCGGACGCACCGGGCAAGTACTTCTACGTCTGGCTGGACGCGCCCATCGGCTACCTGGCTTCGCTGAAGAATTACTTCGTCAAGACCGGCCGCGACTTCGACGCCTTCATGGCCGATGACAAGACCGAGCAGTATCACTTCATCGGCAAGGACATCACCTACTTCCACACCCTGTTCTGGCCCGCCATGCTCAAGTTCGCCGGCCGCAAGACGCCGACCAACGTGTTCGCGCACGGCTTCATCACGGTCAGCGGCGAGAAGATGTCCAAGTCGCGCGGCACCGGCATCTCGCCGCTGCGCTACCTGGATATCGGCATGAACCCGGAATGGCTGCGCTACTACATCGCCGCCAAGTTGAATGCCAAGGTGGAAGACGTGGACTTCAACCCGGACGACTTCGTCGCCCGCGTCAACGCCGACCTGATCGGCAAGTACGTCAACATCGCCAGCCGCGCTGCCGGTTTCATCGCCAAGCGCTTCGAAGGTCGTGTTTCCACCCAGTGGGCCACCGCTGACGATGCCTTCCTGGTCAAGCTGCGAGGCGTGGCTGAAGAGATCCGCAGCCTCTACGAGCAGCGCGAATACGGCAAGGCCCTGCGCCTGGTGATGGAGCAAGCCGACGCCATCAACGCCTACGTGGACGCCAACAAGCCCTGGGAACTGGCCAAGGACAGCAGCAAGGATGCGCAACTGCACGAAGTCTGCAGTCGCCTGCTGGAAGCCTTCCGCATCCTGACCGTCTACCTCAAGCCGGTGCTGCCGCAACTGGCCGCCCAGGTGGAAGCCTTCCTGCAGGTCCAGCCCTTCCAGTGGAGCGATGTGGCCGTGCCGCTGGCCGATGGCCACGTCATCAATGCCTATTCGCACCTGATGCAGCGCGTCGATCCCAAGATGCTGGATGCCCTGTTCGAAGCGCCGGAAGCGCCTGCAGCCGCACCCGCAGCGGCAGAAAGCGCCATCGAAGAGCTGGCGCCGGAAATCTCCATCGATGACTTCGCCAAGGTCGACCTGCGCATCGCCAAGATCGTCAACTGCGAAGCGGTGGAAGGCTCCACCAAGCTGCTGCGCCTGACCCTGGATGTCGGTGAAGGCCGCACCCGCAATGTCTTCTCGGGCATCGCCTCGGCCTACAAGCCGGAAGAACTGGTCGGCAAGCTGACCGTGATGGTGGCCAACCTGGCGCCGCGCAAGATGAAGTTCGGGGTCTCCGAGGGCATGGTGCTGGCCGCCTCCGCCAAGGACGAGAAAGCCAATCCGGGCATCTATGTGCTCAACCCCTGGCCGGGTGCCGAGCCGGGCATGCGCGTGCGCTGAGGCATTCGCCGCCGATTGCCTGTGCAGGAGGAAAGAACGTCATGAACCTGGTGATACGTGAAGCCACCTCGGAAGATGCCAGTCTGATCGCCGAACTGACCCGTCACAGCTGGGCCAACAAGGTTGCGCCCAGTTCCTCGGGCCATCGCGAGGCACCCGACCATGTGCAGGAAGACCTGCAGCATGGCGGTGCCTTCATCCTGCTCAGTGGCGAGACGCCCGCCGGTTCGGTGCGCTGGCTGCCTCTGGACACCGAAAGCGATGTCTGGGAAATCCGCCGCATGGGCATCGCCCCGGCGTTCCGGGGTGAACGCCTGTCCCAGCACCTGATGGAAGCCCTGATCCATCGTGCCCAGTCAGCCGATGTGCGCGAATTGCGGCTGGCGGTACGCACCGATCAGGTGCAGTTGGTAGACCTGTATGCCGCCTTCGGCTTCGAGATCGCGCCGGAACTGGAATACACCCGCGCCAATCCGCAGGAAGCCCCGCCCATCGTGATGCGGCGCGTGATGCGGCACTGATGTTTCTCGTCCTGTGATCCCTCTTGAAAGCGACGCCTGGTGCGTCGCTTTTCTTTTGCCTCCCCGCCATCCCGGCAAATTGGAACGTTTGTTCATCAAGCGGTAACAATCGCTCGCTACCATCGTGAAAACGTTGTCAGGAGGCCCAGTCCGCCTGGACTGCCGGGGGGCAGTCCGAGGGCATGCGCCAAAAGTTCACATTCACTGGTAAGCACAACAACAATGGCCCAAGGGGATAGACAGGAAACTGCCTACATGGCGGTCCGCGTAGCGCGGCTCTACTACTTCCAGAACATGACCACCGCCGCGATTGCCAGCGAAATCGGTACTTCGCGCGCGACCGTCTCACGCCTGCTGTCCTTCGCACTGGACCGTGGCCTGGTGGAAATCCGCGTACACGATCCGCAGCAGGTCTCCGGCAGCCTGGAAGCGGCCATCGCCCATCACTATCGGCTGCGGTCGATCCAGGTGGTGCCGGTGGCGGCGGCAGCTACCGACAAGGAAACCCTGCAGCGGGTCACCTGCCACGCTGCTGCCTACGTCAATTCCCTGGTCACGCCGGGCACCGTCATCGGCCTGGCCTGGGGCACGACCGTGGCACAGATCGCCGACCAGTTGCTGCCGCGCCATGTGCATGACGTGGACGTGGTCGCCTTGAATGGCTCCGGCAGCGGTGCCAGCTTCATCAACAGCTTCAGCGAATCCATCGTCTCGCGCTTTGCGCAGAACTATGGTGCGCGCGCCCATCACCTGCCGGTGCCGGCCTTTTTCGACTATCCCGAAACGCGCACGGCTTTATGGCGAGAAAAGAGCATCAAGGCCATCCGCGACCTGCAGGAACGCGCCTCCATCCTGCTGTTCTCCATCGGGGCGGAGGCCACCGGCAGCTATATCCATACCGCTGGCTATCTGGGTGAAGAAGAACGCCAGATCCTGCGCGACGAAGGCCTGGTCGGCGACATCGCCACGGTTTTCTTCCGCGCCGATGGTTCCTGGCGCGATGTGGCCTTCAATGCCCGCAACAGCGGCCCGGACATGGAATGCTTTGCGCGCGCCGCGCATTCGCTGTGCGTGGTCTCCGGCACCGGCAAGCTGCCGGGCCTCAAAGCTGCATTGCGCGGCGGCTTCATCAACGAACTGATCATCGACGAACCGAGCGCGCGCCTGCTGGTGGAGCAGATCCGCAGCGGCGCGGCGGCGTGATCACATCTCCACGAGGAAACCAGCATGGCAGCCATCTCCTTGCAGGGCGTCTGCAAGCACTGGGGTCAAGCCCAGGCGGTGAGCAACATCGATTTCGAGGTCAAATCGGGACAATTCACCGTCCTGCTGGGGCCTTCCGGCTGCGGCAAGTCGACCACCCTGCGCCTGATCGCAGGACTGGACAAACCCACTTCCGGCAGCATCCACATCGGCGGCCGCGATGTCACGCAACTGCCCCCGGCGCAGCGCAAGATTTCCATGGTGTTCCAGTCGTATGCGCTGTTCCCGCACCTGAGCGTGCGCGACAACATTCTCTTCGGCGTGCGCGTGCGCAAGGAGCCGCGTGCAGGCCATGCGTCGCGCCTGCAGCGCGTGGCCGACATTCTCGGCCTGTCGCACCTGCTGGAGCGCCGCCCGGCGCAGCTCTCCGGCGGCCAGCAGCAGCGCGTGGCGCTGGGCCGCGCCATCATCGCCGATGCGCCGGTGTGCCTGATGGATGAACCGCTCTCCAACCTCGATGCGCAGCTGCGCCAGGAAATGCGCCGCGAGATCCGCGCCCTGCAGCAGCAGCTGAACATGACCATGGTCTACGTCACCCATGACCAGACCGAAGCCATGAGCATGGCCGACCAGGTGATCCTGCTGCGCGAAGGCCGCATCGAACAGGACGCAGCGCCCGCCGATCTCTACGCCCAGCCGGCCACGGCCTTTGCCGCCCGCTTCATCGGCACGCCGCCGATGAACCTGCTGCCCCTGCAAGCGCATGCGCAAGGCCTGGCCATTGTCGGCAGCGACGTGGTGCTGCACGAGCTCGGCCAAATACCCCTGCAACTCGGGCTGCGCCCTGAACACATCCGCCTGGCAGCGGCCAGCGAGGCCACTGCGTCCGCCCAGGTGGAAACGGTCGAATACTTCGGTGCCGACACCATCATCGGCGCGCGCATCGGCAGCGCCTCGCTGCTGGTGCGCGCGCCCGGACAACACCGGTTCAACGCGGGCGAAACGGTTCACCTGGCCTGGGATGCCCGCGACCAGTATTTCTTCGAACAGGAGAGCGGCCTGCGCCGGTCCTGATCCGTAAAACGATTTCCGCAGCAAGCCAACCCATCCACCTCATGGAGATGCATCATGCGTAGAACCTTCCTCAAGTCCCTGGCCGCCCTGGCTGTCTCAGCCGCTTTCTGTGCGCCGGTGCTGGCCGCCAATCCGGTCGAGATCAGCTTCTATTACCCGGTCGCCGTGGGCGGTGCGGTCACCAAGACCATCGACAGCATGGTGGCCGATTTCGAGAAGGCCAATCCCGACATCAAGGTCAAGGCCATCTATGCCGGCACCTACCAGGAAAGCATCGTCAAGGCACTGACCGCCTTCAAGGGGGGCACCCCGCCGACCCTGGCCGTGCTGCTCTCGACCGATCTCTTCACCCTGATCGACGAGAACGCCATCGTCCCCATCGACAGCCTGGCCAGCAGCGCCGAAGACAAGAAGTGGATCGACGGCTTCTACAAGGGCTTCATGGAAAACAGCCAGACCGAAGGCAAGACCTGGGGCATTCCCTTCCAGCGCTCGACCATCGTGATGTACTACAACAAGAACCTGTTCAAGGAAGCCGGCCTAAACCCCGACAAGGCCCCGGCCAACTGGAACGAGATGGTGGAAGCCGCCAAGAAGCTGACCAAGCGCGATGCCGCCGGCAACGTCAGCCAGTGGGGTGTGAAGATTCCTTCCACCGGCTTCGGCTACTGGATGTTCCAGGCCATGACCGCTTCCAATGACACGATCCTCATGAACAGCGCCGGCACCAAGACCTACTTCGACAAGCCGGGCGCCGTGCAGGCCCTGCAGCACTGGGTCGACCTGACCACAAAAGACAAGGTGATGCCGGCCGGTTCCATCGAATGGGGCACCACGCCCAAGGACTTCCTGGAGCAGAAGGCTGCCATGGTCTGGACCACCACCGGCAACCTGACCAACATCCGCACCAACGCCAGCTTCCCCTTCGGCGTGGCCATGCTGCCCGGCATCAAGCATCCGGGCAGCCCCACCGGCGGCGGCAACTTCTACGTCTTCAACAAGACTTCGCCGGCCGAGCAGCAGGCCGCCATGAAGTTCATCCGCTTCGCCACCGAGCCGGCACGCGCGGCACAGTGGTCCATTGCCACCGGCTATGTGGCCCCGCGCCAGGATGCCTGGGATACCCCGGAAATGAAGAAATATTTGCAGGACGTCCCGGCCGCCGACGTGGCGCGCGAGCAGATGAAGTATGGCGTGGCTGAACTGTCTACCCACGACAACCAGCGTGTGACCAAGGCCTTGAACGACAACCTGCAGGCAGCGCTGTCCGGCACCAAGACCCCGGAGGCTGCCCTGAAGGATGCCCAGCGCGAAGCCGAGCGCATCCTGCGCGCCTACGGCCGCTAAGCGCGGTCCGTTGCACAAGGCCTGCCGATGAAACGCCTGCCCTCCTCCGTGCTGCCCTGGCTGCTGCTGTCACCGGCCATGGTGCTGCTGATCGCCTTCACGCACTATCCGGCGCTGGCCACGCTCTGGCACAGCTTCTTCTCCACGCCCAAGGGAGCCCGCCCGTCGGTCTTCGTCGGGCTGGAGAATTACCGGCTGATGGCGGAGGATCCGGTGTTCTGGCAGGCCCTGTGCAACAACCTCTGGTTCGCCCTCGGCACCATTCCGCTGGCCATCGCCCTGGCCATCCTGATGGCGTTGTGGGTCAACGAGAAACTGGCCGGGCGCGGCATACTGCGCCTGGCCTATTTCACCCCGACGGTGCTGCCGATGATCGCGGTGGCCAATATCTGGCTGTTCTTCTATACGCCGCAATATGGCTTGCTGGAGCAGATCACCGGCGCGCTGGGCCTGCCCTCGCACAACTGGCTGGGCAATCCGCAGACCGTGCTGGGTGCGCTGATGGTGGTGGCAGTGTGGAAGGAGGCGGGATTCTTCATGATCTTCTACCTGGCCGCCCTGCAGCAGATTTCGCCGGTGCTGGCCGAAGCCGCCGCACTCGAAGGGGCGTCGCGCTGGCAATACTTCTGGCGCGTGCAGTTCCCGCTGCTCATGCCCACCACGCTGTTCGTGCTGATCAATGCGCTCATCAACGCCTTCCGCCTGGTGGACCACATCGTGGTGATGACCAAGGGCGGGCCGGACAATGCCAGCTCCCTGCTGCTGTACTACATCTATGAAGTTGGCTTCGCCTTCTGGGATTCTTCCTACGCCGCAGCCCTGACGGTAGTGCTGCTGGCCCTGCTGGGACTGATTGCGCTGGTGAAGTTTCGTGTACTTGACCGCAGGACCCACTATCAATGATCGCGCCTACCTCACCCTTCGCTGAGCGCCATCGCGCGCTGGAAACCGTCTCTGCCTGGGTGCTGGCGCTGCTGTGGCTGCTGCCGCTGCTGTATGCGCTGTGGACGGCCTTCCATCCGGCCGCCTACGCCACCCGCTTCGTGCCGGATGCGCCGCTGACGCTGCAGAATTTTGCCAACGCCTGGCATGCCGCGCCGTTTCCACGCTATTTCCTCAACACCTTCCTGCTGGTGACGATGATCCTGGCGGCGCAGCTGGTGCTGGCCACGCTGGCCGCGTATGCGTTTGCCCGCTTCACTTTTCGGGGCAGCAATGTGATGTTCATGCTGGTACTGCTGCAACTGATGGTGATGCCCGACATCCTGATCGTGGAGAACTACCAGACCATGAACCTGCTGGGTCTGCGCGACACCATCCTCTCGATTGGCTTGCCCTACTTCGCCTCGGCGTTCGGCATCTTCCTGCTGCGCCAGACCTTCAAGACGGTGCCTCGCGAGCTGGATGAAGCGGCAACCGTGGAAGGCGCCTCGGCCTGGCAGATCCTGATGCAGGTCTATGTGCCGCTGGCCAAGCCGATCTATATCGCCTTCGGGCTGGTCTCGGTCAGTACCCACTGGAACAACTTCCTGTGGCCGCTGATCGTGACCAATTCAGTGGAATCGCGCCCGCTGACGGTGGGGCTGCAGGTGTTCTCCTCCACCGACCAGGGGGTGGACTGGTCCATCATCACGGCGGCCACGCTGATGACTTCTGCGCCTTTGCTCCTGGCGTTCCTGCTGTTCCAGCGGCAGTTCGTGCAGTCGTTCATGCGGGCGGGGATACGCTGAACCCGCAGCGCTTCAGTGGCCCGAGATTTCAGAAATCGAGGTGCGCACGACCTGCTTGGTGGTGATGTCGAAATGCACGTTGAAGAGCCGGTCCTCGTGCACGTAGTGATACTTCCAGTCCCACACTTCCTCGTTCTTGCGGGTGAACTGCACCACGCTGCGCGGCCGGCCGAATTCGCGGCGGATCTGCTCAGTTGTCATACCCGGACGGATGGTGTCGAAATGTTCCTGCGTCAGCACCTGCGTGTAGTCGATCAGCGTGCCGGAGGCCCCGATACGGAACATCCAGGTCCGGATGCCTTCCGGTCCCTTGGGGTATTCCAGGGTTTTGGCCCCGCCACCGTCTTCCCAGACGGTATCGGGCTGGCCCATTACGCCGCGCACGTCGGCTTCGCTGGAAACACCCTTTTGCAACTTGTCCAAACCGAACTCCTCGATGGGATTGCCGTTGCGGTCGCAGCCAAACATGGCCAGAGCGACAAGCAAAGCGCCGAAATGACCGGCGTGGCGACGCAGGCGGGTGAAGATGGGTTCACGCATAGGTAATTGATTATCCCTGATGAAGACAAGGTAAAATACGGCTTCTGTGTAACATTTGGCCTGAAAATATCATGCTCTTCGGAAAAAAGACCACCTACGTATCTGAAATCACCCAGTTCATCGACGAACTGAAGACGAAGAACCCGAAGCTGGAAGAGTCCCAACGCGCCGGCCGCGCCCTGCTGTGGGACAAGGAACCGCTGGACCTGGACAAGTCCGCCCGTGACAAGGCTTCGCGCGTGGCCCAGCAGCCCTACGTTTACCAGAGCCACTAAGCTGTTCGCATGACGGTTCAAGCAGGTGGCCTGGACCCCGCCGGCCAGCCCGGCGCGGAACCCAGCGCCGACGCCATCGACATCACCCCCGCAGGCCAGCAGGACACCACGCCCGACGTGATCGACGGCGTGGCATTGGCACGCCTGTACGGAGAACCGCTGTTCCAGCTGCCCAATGACCTCTACATCCCGCCGGATGCGCTGGAAGTCTTCCTGGAAGCCTTCCAGGGTCCGCTGGACCTGCTGCTGTACCTGATTCGCAAGCAGAACTTCAACATCCTCGACATTCCGCTGGCGCAAGTCACCGC
Organism: Herbaspirillum sp. Her4; assembly: GCF_057961335.1. Taxonomy (NCBI): domain Bacteria; kingdom Pseudomonadati; phylum Pseudomonadota; class Betaproteobacteria; order Burkholderiales; family Oxalobacteraceae; genus Herbaspirillum; species Herbaspirillum sp. Her4. The sequence continues at coordinate 4,753,481 of NZ_CM176330.1, forward strand.
GCAATACCTGGAATACGTCGAGCAGATCCGCAAGCAGAACCTGGAACTGGCCGCCGAGTACCTGCTGATGGCCGCCATGCTCATCGAGATCAAGTCGCGCATGCTGCTGCCGGCCAAGAAGGCCGAGCCCGGCGAGGAGCCGGAAGATCCGCGCGCCGAGCTGGTGCGCCGCCTGCTGGAATATGAACAGATCAAGCTGGCCGCCCAGGAGCTGGACCAGCTGCCGCAAGTCGGCCGCGACTACGTGCGCACCCAGGTCCACATCGAGCAGACCGTGGTCACGCGCTGGCCCGAGGTCGACATCGACGACCTCAAGGCGGTCTGGGCCGATATCCTCAAGCGCGCCAAGCTGACCCAGCATCACCACATCAGCCGCGAAGAACTGTCGGTGCGCGAGCACATGACGGGCATCTTGCGGCGTTTGCAGTCGGCGCGTTTCGTCGAGTTCTCGGACCTCTTCGATCCCTCGCGCGGGGTGCCGGTGGTGGTGGTCAACTTCATCGCCCTGCTCGAACTGGCCAAGGAAACGCTCATCGAAATCACCCAGGCCGAAGCCTTCGCGCCCATCTATGTCAGACTGTCGTACTCGCCCAGCTGAGCGGGCGCAGCCGACCGGCAACCGGGGCCGGGCTGCGCAGGCTTGAGCGACAAGCCACGCGACGGTCCGCCCGCAACCAGAGAATCCGCATGAAAATCATTTCCTCCATCGAAGAACTCCGCGACCACCTGCGCGGCCAGTTGCGCACCGCCTTCGTGGCGACCATGGGCAACCTGCACGAAGGCCATCTGTCCCTGATGCGCCTGGCGCGCACCCACGGCGACCCGGTGGTGGCCTCGATCTTCGTGAACCGCCTGCAGTTCGGCCCCAACGAGGACTTCGACAAATATCCCCGCACCTTCCAGGCCGACGTCGAGAAGCTCGAAAAGGAAGGCGTCTACGTCCTCTTCGCCCCCACCGAAAAGGATATGTACCCGGAACCGCAGGAATACCGCGTGCAGCCGCCCAATGACCTGGGCAACATCCTGGAAGGTGAATTCCGTCCCGGCTTCTTCACCGGGGTCTCCACCGTGGTGATGAAATTGTTTTCCTGCGTGCAGCCGCGCGTCGCCGTCTTCGGCAAGAAGGATTACCAGCAGTTGATGATCGTGCGCAACATGGCGCGCCAGTTCGCCCTGCCGACCGAAATCGTGGGCGCCGAAACCTACCGCGCCGACGACGGCCTGGCCCTGTCCTCGCGCAACGGCTACCTGTCGGCCGAAGAACGCGCCGAAGCGCCGCTGCTCTACAAGGTGCTCAACGACGTCGCCAACGAAGTGCGCGGCGGCCAGCACAACGTCGCCCTGGTCGAGCAACTGGCCATGGAACGCCTGGCCGGCCGTGGCTGGAAGCCGGACTACGTGGCCGTGCGCAAGCGCATCGACTTGCAGCCGCCTTCAGCAGCCGACATGGAACAAGGGGCGCCGCTGGTCGTGCTGTCTGCCGCCAAGCTGGGTGCCACGCGCCTGATCGACAACCTGGAAATCTGATCCATGCGTGCGCTGGCGGCCTGGCTGCTCTCCCTTACCGGATTGCTGGCGGCCGGCGCGGCTCACGCCAGCATCACCGTCCAGGATGACCTGGGCCAGAACGTCACCCTGCCCCAACCGGCGCGGCGCATCGTCAGCCTGGCGCCGCATGTCACCGAACTGCTGTACGCCGCTGGCGCCGGCGAGCAGATCGTCGGTGTCAGCAATCACAGCGACTATCCCCCGCAAGCTGCCCGGCTGCCCAACCTGGGCGGCTACAACGCGCTCGACCTGGAGCGCATCGCCAGCCTCAAGCCCGATCTGGTCGTGGCCTGGCACAGCGGCAACAAACCCCTGCAACTGGTGCGCCTGCGCAGCTTGGGCATTCCCGTCTTCGAGAGCCAGCCGGCCGATTTCGGCATGATCGCTACTTCGCTGGAACGACTGGGCCAGTTGGCCGGTTCCGAGGCCACCGCCCAAGCGGCGGCGACTGCCTTCCGTGCGCGTTGGCAGCAGCTGGAAGCGCAATATCGCGGCCGTACGCCGGTGAGCGTGTTCTATCAGATCTGGAGCCAGCCTCTGATGACGCTCAACGGCCAGCACATGGTGTCGTCGGTGCTGCGCCTGTGCGGCGGGCGCAACATCTTCGCCGATCTGCCGCAACTGGCACCCACGGTCAGTGTGGAAGCGGTACTGGCAGCAGACCCTCAAGTGATTCTCACGGCAGGCGATGCGCGCGACCAGCCGCTGGAGCGCTGGAAGGCCTTTCCCCGCCTGCGAGCCGTGCGCGACGGGCAGCTCCATACCGTCAATGCGGATTGGCTGAACCGCGCCGGGCCACGGGTGCTGGAGGCGGCGCAGGAAGTGTGCGGGAAGCTGGATCAGGCACGGCAAGCAACAACAAGCGCTCAATAAAAACATCCCTCACGAGGAGGGATGTGCGGCTTCAGACTGAAGGTATTCAGAAGCGATATTTCAGGCCCAGGCTGAACAGATTGACGTCAGCATGGGAATTGCCGCCCAGGCTCTGATAGCGGGTATAACCGCCGTTGAGGCTGACACTTTTGGTCACATCATACTCATAGCCCAGCCCCAACAGATAGCCGGCTCCCGATTCGCTTGCACGGGTATGGCTGACCGATGACGTGTAGCCATCATTGAATTCATATGACCCGTTCTCAGTCAGCGTTGCCAGGGTAAGCCCGCCCTTGAGATACACGCCTGGCAATCCACCGGTGAATTTATAGGTCGCCAGCAGATCGAAGCCCTTCACACCGCCGCTGGAAAAATCCCGGGAAAATCGGTCGCGATATTCCAGCGTTGCATCCCCGATCCGGAAATAACCAGCCTCCACCGAAAAATTGGGATTGAACTGATATCCGACGCCCAGTCGTACCAGGCCGGCATCATTGTTCTCGCGGACATCACGGTCGCGTTCGATATCGGTATCGTAAGTGGCGGCCCCGCCTTCCAAGCCCACATAGAATCCCCGCTCGGCCTTGACCGCCTGCGCCGATGCAGCGGTAGCCACCAGCAGCATCATCCCGGACACCAGCAATTTGATTTTGCTCATCATTACCCCGACAAAGTAAGTGCATGTTTGACAGATCCGCAACGGCACCAGACCGGCGCGGAGATTGCCATCCGATCCAGAAAGAGGAACCGGAAAGCCGGCGCGATATTAATGAGCAACAAGGCTGTCATGGCTGTCTGACACCAAAGTTCAACTGCTTTGTCGACGGAGTTCGATGTCACTCCAAAAGCTTTTCGGGAATGGAAGAAAGTTTGGCGCTGCCCTTGATGGGATCATCAGGGAAAGCCTGCTAGACCAGCAGCGAGAAGACAAATCGTCAGTGGATCGCGCGAACGAAAAAAATCCCTCCACCAGGGAGGGATTTCAAGACCCGCAAAACTGCAGGTAAAGCTTAGAACTTGTACTTCACGCCAGCCGAGTACAGATTCATCTTGTTGTCGCTTTCGCCACCCAGCTTTTCGAAGCGGGTGTAGCCAACGTTGATGCCAACGTTCTTCGCCACGGCGAACTCATAGCCCAGGCCGTACAGGTAACCGGTACCGGTTTGCGAGAAGGAGCTCGTGCCGGACGGCTGGCTCAGTTCCAGGGAAACCTTGGAGCGGGTCGCACCCGCCTTCAGATACAGGCCCGGCACGAATTCGGTGAACTTGTAGATCACGGACAGATCGGCGCCCTTGACGTCAGCCTTGACGTTGTAACGCACGGTACCGGTGCGGTTGGTACCGTCTTGCTTGAAGTCGTCGGTGGCGAAGTAACCCAGTTCGATCGCGAAGTTCTTGTTGATCTGATAACCAACCAGGGCGCGCAGGGCACCGGTTTCGTTGGTTTCGGAGGTCTTCACGCCGTTGGTCGGGGTAGCGATGCTGCTGATGGTGGCGACGCCGCCTTCCAGGCCGATGTACACGCCGCTGTCAACGGTCTGCGCTGCCACCGAACCGGCGGCCATCATTGCTGCGATTGCTGTAACTGCTGCTGCGATATTCTTGTTCATTCTTGATCTTCCCAAATAATTGTCAAAACTTTGTCAGGGCATTCCCCGGCGGCAATTATATCGAGGGATGAGAACTTGTAAATCTTGGTAAAGTACCTTTAAGTAACTTTTTTGAGATTTTTTGCCGAAATACAACATATCAGCAGATGAGAATACGAAGCTTCCTTCAAACCTTGCGCTTCTCCTGCTCACCCTGGCTCGCCACGAACACCACACCGTCCGGGCTCGCGACCGGGAAGAAGCGGCATCCATATGCCGCCTCCAGCGCTGCAGGCTGCAGGATGGCTTCCGCAGGGCCGCCGTGCGCGGTGCTGCCGTCGAGCAGCAGGATATGCGAGGCAAAGCGCCGCGCCAGATTGATATCGTGACAACTGGCCACCACGGCTCTGCCCTCCCGCGCCCATTCCTGCAGCAATTGCATTAGCTGCAATTGGGCCGCGATATCCTGATGCGAGGTCGGTTCATCAAGCAGACAGAGCGCGGGAGCCTGCACCAGCAAGGTCGCCAGCGCCACGCGCTGGCGCTCCCCGCCGGACAGCCGCAACAGATCCTGCCCCGCCAGGCCGGACAGGCCGACCTGTCCGAGGGCGGACAAGGCCAGCGCGCTGTCCTTCTCCGGCCCGCCCCAGCCATCGCCATGGGCAAAGCGGCCCGCCATGACGGCATCCAGCACCGGCAGCGAAAACGCATCCTGTTGATGTTGCAACAGCAGGCCGCGCTGCAAGGCCAGTTGCGACGGCGAAAAGGACGACAGCGCCCTTCCCTGCAGCAGAACCTCGCCGGCATGCGCCGCCTGCAAGCCGGCCAGTACATGCAGCAGGCTGCTTTTGCCGACCCCGTTGCGCCCCAGCACGCACCAGAATTCACCCGCGCGCACCTGCCAGTCCAGCGCCTGCAGCAGGACACGCTCACCCGCGCACACCGCCAGCTGGCGGGTTTGCAGAACGGGCACTGAAGAATGCGTCATATTCGTCATGGGCGGCTCCGCGCCAGCAGCCACAGGAACATTGGCACGCCCACCAGTGCCGTGATCACTCCCACCGGCAGTTGCACCGGTGCGGCCACGGTACGCGCCAGCAAATCCGCCAGCGTCAGCATGGCCCCGCCGCCCAGGACACAGGCCGGCAGCAGCAGGCGCTGGTCATTGCCAACCAGCAGGCGCAAGCCATGCGGCACCACCAGTCCGACGAAGCCGATGGTCCCTGCCATGGCCACGGCGTTGGCCGTGCACGCGGCCGCCACACACAGCAGCATCACCCGCAGCCGCATCACCGGCACGCCCAGCAACTGCGCAAAGGCATCGCCGCGTGCCAGCAGATTGAGCGAGGGCGCATGACGCCAGCTCCACAGCAATGCCAGCAGCAACACCGGTGCCATCAACGGCAGCAGGCGCGCATCGTCGAGGTCGCCGATCAGCCAGAACACCATGCCGCGCAACTGCGCATCCGGCGCAATCGACAGCGCCAGCGAAATCAGCGCACCGAATCCCGCTGCCAGCATCACACCCGTCAGCAACAGGCGCTGGCTGGACAACAAGGGAGACACCGCCAGATGCCGCAGCGAGGGGCGCACCAGCCCGAACAGCAGCAGCATCGCCAGCCCCGCGCCCAGCAAGGCGCCGGGTGCGGTGACGGCCTGTACCGGCCAGCCCAGCCGCAGGGCTGCCAGCATGGCCAGCAAGGCCCCGGCCGCCGAACCGCCCGACAAGCCCAATACATAGGGATCGGCCAGCGGATTGCGCAACAGTACCTGCATCAGCGCCCCCGACAGGGCCAGCGCGCCGCCCACGGCAAAGGCGGTCAGCGCGCGTGGCACGCGCAGCGACAGCAGCATCGCCACCTGGTCGGCGGAGGCCGAAGGACGCAAACAGCCAGTACTGCCGCACAGCACCGCCGCCGACAAGGCCAGCAGGGACAGCAGCAGCAAGGTGCACAGCACAGGCAGGTAACGTCGCATCGGGGCCAGGATCAGGTCAGCATCAGAAGTCGTAGCGGGCGGTGAATTTCAGGGCCCGTCCGTCCTCCGGATAGATGCCCGAGACCGCCCCGCCACTGCAGTCATACGCCTGCGAGTAATACTTGCGATCAGCCAGATTGGTCCCCGTGACGGCAAATTCCCAGGCGCTGACACGCACCGCATACCGCGCATCGAAGGTAGTGAACGAAGGCATGCGCGCGCAGGTGTTGGCGAAGTCGTTGCCCATGCGCTGGCGGTCCACCCAGCGTGCACCGACGTCGGCGCTTTGCTGTCCGGACTTCCAGTTCAGGCGGGTCGACAGCGTATTGGCCGGTACCAGCGCCAGTTGCTTGCCGCTGTTGTCGCCCTCCTCGAAACGCGCATTGATGTGCTGGTAGGTGGCACTCCAGCCCAAGCTCTCGGTCAGTTGCACGCGGCCTTCCAGTTCCACACCCTGATGGCGGGTGGGGGCCAGGTTGCTGTTGGCCCCGAAGCCACCGTTGGCGGTCGGGTCATAATACAGCTCGTCGCGCACGCGATGGCGGAACCAGCGCAGCGTCACCTGGCGCGCCGTATGGCCCAGGGTCGCGCCCAGTTCCAGGTCATGCGAGACCTGCGGTTTCAGGACCGCACCGCTGGGCAAGGCCGTGAAGCCGTTCTCGTCGGCAGTCGCCAGGCGATAGCTCTGGCCGGTCTTGACGAAGCCGCGCAGCAGCGGCAGCGGCGCATAGCTGGCTTGCAGATCCCAGGCATTGACGGCGCTGGTGCGGCCATAGGCGCCGGAATCGCTCTGCTGGGTGAACTGCTCGCGGCGCACGCCGGCAGCGAGGCGGGCGTTGCGGTCGAACTCGATTTCATCGCGCAGGTACAGCGCCTTCGAATGCTGGGAGGCATCGCTGTTGCCATAGCTGGCATTGGTGGCCGAACTCCATTCGGCCAGGTCCACACCGGCAATGGCTTCGTTCTTCCACAGGCCGCTGTCGAGCACGTGACGCAGGCGCGGCGAGAACTGGGTGGTCCGGATGTTGGCTTGCGCGGTGGAGCCGCTGCTGACATAGGTGGAGCGCGAAATCTTCTCCCGATGCGACAGCTCGGCCGCCACGTCGAAGGCACCGAAGCGGCGCTCCAGAAAGGCGGTGATGCTGTCATTGTCATAGGAGCCGTGATCCAGCGGCTTGCTGGTCTGGCGCGCATTGGCGTCATATTGCGCCTGGCTCAGGCTGCCCGGCAGGCCGAAATCGGCGCGCGACAAGTTGGCGCGCAGGCCGAAGCGCCAGTCGCTGGCGAACCACTGCACCGTGGTACTGAAATTTTCCTGATCGGACTTGCTGTTGTCGCGCCAGTTGTCGGCATGCGACTTGGCATAGCTGGCGTCGATGGACATGTTGTCCCAGCCGCGCGAAACCGCTGCCCGGCCGGCGCGCTGACCGTTGCTGCCGACTTCGCCGATCACGGTTCCGCGCACGGTATTGGCCTGCGGGCGGCGCGTGATGATCTGGATGGTGCCGCCGGTAGCGCCGCTGCCATACAGCACGCTGCTGCCGCCGCGCACGATCTCGATGCGCTCGATGGTCTCGATGGGGATCGCCGACAGCAGCGGCGTGGCCAGTTCATTCTCGGAAATACGCACGCCATCGACCAGCACCACCATGTTCTGGTCGCCATTGGTGCCGAAGCCGCGCAGGTCCAGCGGGAAGTCGCGCGGGCCGGACAGGCTCTGGCGCCCGTAGACGCCGCCCAGCTTGCGGATGGCTTCGTTGGCGTTGTCGATGCCGGCTTCGCGGATCTGCTCGGCGGTGATGACGGTGGCAGCGACCGGCGGGAATGCCGGATCATTGGGGAAGCGCGAGGCCGAGACCACTACCGCCGACAGCGGCTGGCTGGTATCGGCGGCGTGGGTCGAGGCAGCGAAAGCCGAAAGAATCAGCGCACTGGCAGTGCGCAGGGCAATACGGGGGCGAGGACCGCCACAGCGGGCCTGGAAATAAGCGATATGCATGAAAAATCAGGTCAAGAATCTGTGCAGCCAGCCTCCCCGCGGGCCGCAATCAACGGAAAACCGCACCAGTATTGGTTGTGCGGGCTCCTCCTGTTCTGGCCGGTCTCCGGACTGCAGGCATGACCATCGGCCTTCCCATGTGGCGAAGTGAACGTTCGCGCAAAAACACAGTGGCGTGGAAGAGGTCTCGCCGGCGAGACGTGACGCATCGTCACATCGTCGCCGGCACCTGGTTACCGTTGCGGGGGCAGTACACCTTGGCTGACCGCCCTGCTGGCTGCAGGCGGCCTGGCGCGTGTTTCCCGTTTAACTGCCGGCGAGGACACGCCGGCGGGCACCAAAACCGCGCCATTGTAGGCGTGCGGCGTACACGCCACAAGCCGCAGCACCCAGATGATGTAAATCAGCACAAGCGGGACAGCCGCAATTGCTTTCAGGAAAAAGCCGGATAAAATCCATCCTCAGCAGTGATATATAGAAAAAATTCGATTTTTCTATCAAAAAACATTTGAATCGCGGTTCTTGCCAATTTTTTGTGGTGGGGCCGAAAAATTGAAACAAATGGGGGATTTCACTCGCTGTTTGGCCGATGAGATCACGCCAAGCGGTCCTATACTCGGCGCCATGGCATCGTCGACCGGCGGACCCTTGCGTGGTCGGCCGGCCTCACTGTCATCCTGAACGTTGTCGTGGTCTGCGGGCCTTCAGAGACTGCCTCTGGCTGCCGATATCTGTCTGATATCGGGGCGGTGGTAGTGGCTGTGCCTCCCGGAACGACGCATTAGATCCGCCTACGGGCAACTTTGCACAGCAGTGCGCCGACGAGCGCACACCTTTGTTGGGAGAATCAGTAATCATGAGCGACGACGTTGATCTGGAAGCATTGTTTGACGAAATTTCCTCGCAGACGCTACCGGGCATGACTGCCGAACCGGCTGCCGCTGCCGCCGCCCCCGCCGCCGCCGGCACCGAAGAAGCGGCTGCAGGCGAACAGGAGGACCAGAGCGACAAGCCCATGTACGAACGCCTGGGCGGTATCGTGCGCCTGCTGCACGACTCCATGCGCGAACTCGGCTACGACCGCTCGCTGACCGACGTGGCCGAGCAGATCGGCGACGCCCAGAGCCGTCTGGAACACATCGCCACCCTCACCGAGCAGGCCGCCAACAAGGTGCTCAATGCATTGGACTCCGGCATGCCGGCCCAAGACCGCCTGCAGGAGCAAGCCAAGGACATCAACGCGCGCTGGACCAAGCTGTATGCCGGCCAGATGAACATCGAGGAATTCAAGGCACTGGCGGGCGACTCGCAGAAGTTCTCCAATTCGGTGATGGAATCGACCGAGGCGGAAAAGGCGCGCATGCTGGAAATCATGATGGCCCAGGACTTCCAGGACATCACCGGCCAGTTGATCAAGAAGATCGTGGCCATCACCGCTTCCGCCGAGCGCGAGCTGGCGCAACTGCTGCGCGACAATGCACCGCCGGAAGTCAAGGCGCAGATCGATGCGGAAAAACCGGTAACCCTGATGAATGGCCCCTCCGTGGGCGGCACCGCCATGGGTCAGGACGATGTGGACGACTTACTCGATAGCCTGGGGTTCTAATGGATGACGAAATGCTCAAGGATTTTGTCGTTGAAGCGTTGGATCTCGCCACCAACGTGGAAGAGCACCTGCTGACGCTGGAACGACATCCTGATGACCTTGAAATCCTCAACGCGGTCTTCCGCGCATTCCACACCATCAAGGGTGGCGCCGGGTTCGTGAACCTGCCGGCCATGGTGTCGGCCTGCCACCTGACCGAAAACCTGTTCGATGCGCTGCGCACCGGCAAGGCCCCGGTCACGCCGCTGGCCATCGAAGCAGCGCTGCAGGCCAGCGGCTTCGTGGCCGACCAGTTGACCGAATTGTCCAACGGTGCCGCACCCGACAGCCTGGCCTCGATGCCGGCCGAACTGAAGGACATCCTGACCCAGGCCATCGAAGGCAAGAGCGAATCCACGCCGGCCCCTGCCCCAGCGGCAGCAGCGCCTGCCCCGGCAGCCGCAGCACCGGTGGCCGCGCCCGCAGCCGCCGCTGCAGTGGCCGCCGTCAGCGTCGATGGCAGTGCCAGCGTGATGAAGAATGGCGAACTGGACTGGCCCGCCCTCTACCAGGCCCTGGTGCCCGGTGCGGCTGCCGCGCCGGTCGCGGAGGGTAGCGCCGAGGCGGCCCCGGTGGCTGCTGCCGCAGCGGCACCCGCTGCTGCCGCGCCTGCCGCGCCCGCAGCCGATGGCGAGCCCAAGGCCGCCGCGCCGGCACAGCAGAATCGCCGCGCCACCGATTCCCCTGGCGGGGCCAAGGAAGAAAGCATCCGTATCGATGCCGTCAAGCTGGACGCCCTGCTGGAAGTGGCCGGCGAATCGGTGCAGGCCGCCAACCAGGCTGCCGTGCTGCTGGAAAAGCTGCAGCAGTTCAAGTTCGAAGGGACCGCTGCGGCCCTGATGTCGACCCTGGCCGAAACCCTGGGCCGCGCCTCGCGCTACTCCAGCGAACTGCAACGCGCCACGCTGTCCACGCGCATGCAGCCGGTCGGCCGCCTGTTCCAGAAATTCCCCCGACTGGTGCGCGAACTGGCCAAGGACCTCGGCAAGGACGTCGACCTGGTCATCACCGGTGCCGAAACCGAAGTCGACCGCGTGGTGGTGGACAGCCTCTACGACCCGCTGGTGCACATGCTGCGCAACTCGCTGGACCACGGTATCGAAGTGGACCGCGCCGCGGCCGGCAAGCCCAACAAGGCGACCATTTCGCTCAACGCCTGGCAGGCCGGCAGCAGCGTCATGATCGAAGTCTTCGATGACGGCAAGGGCATGGACCCGGACATGCTGCGCAACAAGGCGCTGGCCAAGGGCCTGATCAACGAACACCAGGCGCTGACCTCCGACGAAGCCTTGCAGCTGGTGTTCCTGCCCGGTTTCTCCACCAAGGAAGTGGCCTCCAGCGTCTCCGGACGCGGCGTGGGCATGGACGTGGTCAAGACGGCGGTGGAAAAGCATCGCGGCACCATCCGCATCGAATCCACCATCGGCAAGGGTACCAAGTTCTCGATCCGCCTGCCCATCGAACTGTCGATCATCCCGACCATGCTGGTGCGCTGCGCCGGTGCTCCGCTGGCCCTGCCGATGGCGGTGGTGGAGCGCGTGGTCGAGCTGCCGGAAACCTTCGACGAAGTCGGTGGCGCACCGGTGCTGCGCGACCAGGGCCGTCCGCTGCCGGTCAATTCGCTGGCCGGCGTGCTGGGCTACGAGCCGGGCAATGAGCGAGTGGGTATCGTCATGGCGGTTCCCCACCCCTACATCCTGGGCGTGGAATCGGTGGAAGGCACGGCCGATCTCGTGATCAAGCCGCTGACCGCAATCCACACTGCCGGCATCACCGGTACGGCCCGTTCGGCCGAAGGTGAACTGGTGCTGGTGGTGGGCCTGTCCTTCCTGCTGGATGGCTGCCGCGACCTGGAGCGCACGGCGGTGGCATAAGATTGCCGCCCAGCGCTGCAAACGCAAACGGCCGGATCTGCAAGGATCCGGCCGTTTTGTTTCAGGCCTGGCGCACTGCTCGGCGCCGGGCCTTACGCCTTAAAGTTCATACATGTCCTTCTCGCCTTCCATGACCTGCGCAATCAGCTTGCGATTGAGGGTCGGTGCCAGCAATTCAATGAAGGTATAGACATATCCCCGCAAATACGCACCTTGCTTCAAGGCAACCCGCGAGACATTGGTGCCGAACAGGTGGCCGGCCGGAATGGCCCGCAGGCCACGGTCACGCTCGGCATCGAAGGCGATGCCGGCGATGATGCCCACGCCCATGCCCAGCTCCACGTAGGTCTTGATGACGTCGGCATCGATGGCCTCCAGCACCACGTCAGGCTTCAACTGGCGCAGCGAGAAGGCATGGTCGATCTTGCTGCGGCCGCTGAAAGCGGAATCGTAGGTAATCAGGGGATTGCCGGCAATCTCTTCCAGCGTCAGGCTTCTGGACTGCAGCAAGGGGTGATCCGGCGGCACCACCACCACATGCTCCCACTGATAACAAGGCAGCGAGACCAATCCCTCGCCTGAGGCCAGCGCCTCGGTGGCGATGGCGATGTCTGCCTGGTCGTTGCGCACCATCTCGGTGATTTGCTTGGGATTGCCCTGCAGCAATGAAAGATGCACTTTCGGATACTTCTGGGTGAAGGCCTGCACCACCTTGGGCAGCGCATAGCGCGCCTGGGTGTGGGTGGTGGCGATGGTGAAACTGCCGCTGTCATGGGCGGCGAATTCCTTGCCGATACGTTTGAGGCCATCCACTTCCTGCATGATCAGCTCGACCGAGCGCAGCACCGCGCGGCCCGGCTCGGTCAGGCCGCGAATACGCTTGCCGTGGCGCGTGAAGATGTCCACGCCCAGCTCCTCCTCCAGCTCGATGATGGCCTTGGAGACCCCGGGCTGCGAGGTATACAGAGCCTTGGCGGCCTCCGTGAGGTTGAAGTTCTGCCTTACCGCTTCACGAACGAAACGGAATTGATGAAGATTCATGAGGGAATTCCTTCGCTTCTACCTGGTATGGCGGCGCACCGCGCCTGCCTTGCTGGCCTCACCGGCCTTACCTGCCTCGTTTGGCGCATTTCCATATGCCAAAGGCGTATATAAGCAAATAAATACTATGTAGTTTGGTTTGAAACATAAGTTTATTACGATTCGCAGACTAATGGGCGAGGTGTTATGACTGTTTCTTATGTAGTAAGCGGATTTGCCGTAGGACTGCTGGTCGGACTGACCGGGGTCGGTGGCGGCTCGCTCATGACACCGCTGCTGACCTTGCTGTTCGGCATTCATCCTTCGGTGGCCGTGGGCACCGACCTGGCCTTTGCCTCCGCGACCAAGACCGCCGGCACCCTGGCCCACCGATTCAAGGGTACGGTGCGCTGGGATGTGGTGCGCCGCCTGTCCTATGGCGCCCTGCCCGCTGCGCTGGTGACCACCCTGCTGCTCAAGCATTTCGGCGCCGTCAGCGACGGCATCGCCCTGACCATCCGTTATTCGATCGCGATCTCGGTGTTCCTGACCGTGGTGGCCCTGCTGTTCCGCGCACGCATGCAAGCCTGGCTCAATGCCCATCCGCAACGCCAGCTGCAGGGTGCCACGCTCGCCAACGCCACCATCGCCGCCGGTGCCCTGCTGGGCACGCTGGTGACGATTTCTTCCATCGGTGCCGGTGCCGTCGGCGCCACCTTGCTCGTGTTGCTGTATCCTCGCCTGTCTCCGGCGGAGATTGCCGGCACCGACATTGCCTATGCCGTGCCGCTGACCGCGATTGCGGCGCTGGGCCACTGGTGGCTGGGTTCGATCAACTGGGAACTGCTGGCGACCTTGTTGCTGGGATCGGTGCCGGGCATCACCATCGGATCGCTCGCTGCGCGAGCGGTGCCGGAGAAATTCTTGCGCGGCCTGCTGGCCATTACGCTGACGAGCGTTGCAGTCAAGCTGATTTGGTAGGCTCATTTTCAATCGGGCGCACCCTGATCCGGTCGCCCATAAGACGTTAACAGGGAAGACAAGATGTACCGCTATGACCAATACGATCACCTGATCGTCAAAGAGCGAGTCGCACAATACCGGGACCAGGTGCGTCGGCGCCTGTCCGATGAGCTGGCCGAAGACGAATTCCGCATCCTGCGTCTGCAGAACGGGCTCTACCTGCAACGCCATGCCTACATGCTGCGCATCGCCATTCCCTACGGCATGCTGGCCTCCAATCAACTGCGCAAGTTCGCCGAGATCGCCGTCAAGTACGACCGCGGCTATGGTCACTTCACCACCCGCCAGAACATCCAGTTCAACTGGATCAAGCTGGAAGAGTCGCCTGAAATCCTGGAACAGCTGGCCAGCGTGGAAATGCACGCCATCCAGACTTCCGGCAACTGCATCCGCAACACCACCTCGGACGAACTGGCCGGTGTGGCCGCCGACGAAATCGTCGATCCGCGCCCCTACGCCGAACTGATCCGCGAGTGGAGCACCTTCCACCCCGAGTTCGCCTATCTGCCGCGCAAGTTCAAGATCGCCATCAGCGGCGCTGCCGAAGACCGCGCCGCGACCGCGGTACATGACATCGGCCTGCACGTCATCAAGAATGAAGCCGGCGAAGTGGGCTTCCGCGTGCTGGTGGGCGGCGGCATGGGCCGCACCCCCATCCTGGGCAGCGTGATCCGTGACTTCCTGCCCTGGAAGCACGCCATGTCCTATCTGGAAGCGATCCTGCGCGTCTACAACCAGTACGGCCGCCGCGACAACATGTACAAGGCGCGCATCAAGATCCTGGTCAAGGCCATCGGCCCCGAGGAGTTCGCGCGCCAGGTGGAAGAAGAATGGGCCGAGATCAAGGATGGCCCTTCCACCCTGACCGAAGAAGAACTGCAGCGCGTGGCCAAGTTCTTCACCGATCCGGCCTACGAAACGCTGCCGGCCATGGATGCGGAATACGAACGCCTGAAGGCCGAAGACCGTGGCTTCGCCAACTGGATCAAGCGCAACGTCAAGGCGCACAAGCAGGCCGGCTATGCCGCCGTGATCCTGTCGCTGAAAAAGCCGGGCGTACCCCCGGGCGACATCACTGCCGACCAGATGAACTTCGTGGCCGACCTGGCTGATCAATACAGCTTCGGCGAACTGCGCGTGACCCACGAACAGAACCTGGTGCTGGCCGACGTCAAGCAATCCGACCTGTATGCCCTGTGGAAGGCCGCCAAGTCGCATGGCCTGGCGACGCCCAACATCGGTCTGCTGACCGACATCATCTGCTGCCCCGGCGGCGATTTCTGCTCGCTGGCCAATGCCAAGTCGATCCCGATCGCCCAGGCCATTGCCGAGAAGTTCGAGAACATCGACTTCCAGCATGACATCGGCGACATCGAACTGAACATCTCCGGTTGCATCAACGCCTGCGGCCACCACCACGTGGGCAACATCGGCATCCTGGGCGTGGACAAGGATGGTTCCGAGTGGTACCAGGTGTCGCTGGGCGGCGCCCAGGGCAACGAGTCCTCGATCGGCAAGATCATCGGCCCCTCGTTCTCGGCCACCCAGATGCCGACCGTGATCGACCGCCTGCTGCAGGTGTACGTCAAGCAGCGCACCGAGGAAGAACGCTTCATCGACACCGTGCGCCGCATCGGTGTGACCCCGTTCAAGGAGTTCGTTTACGCAACGCCGATCCGTTCGGCCGAGTATGTCGCAGGAGAAGACGCAAATGCCTGAAATCATCAAGAACAAGACCGTCGTCAGCGACGACTGGACCGTCCTGCGCCTGGCTGAAGGCGAGACCGCAGACACCGTGACCGTGCCGCAAGGCCGCGTGATCGTGCCGCTGAAGGTGTGGCAGGCCCAGGGCGAGGCCCTGAAGTCGCGCGCCGAGATCGGCGTCTGGCTGGCCAGCGATGAACGTCCGGAAGAACTGAAGGGCCAGCTGGACAGCTTCACGGTCGTCGCCGTGGACTTCCCCAAGTTCGCCGATGGCCGTGGCTATTCCATCGCTTACAACCTGCGTGCCCGCCTGGGCTACACCGGCGAGCTGCGCGCCATCGGCGACGTGCTGCGCGACCAGCTGTTCTACATGCAGCGCGTGGGCTTCGACGCCTTCGCCGTGCGTGCCGACAAGAACATCCACGATGCCGTCAAGGGCCTGACCGACTTCTCCGAAAAGTACCAGACCTCCTGGGATGAGAAGAACCCGCTGTTCCGCCGCGTCAAGCGCGAAACCGTGCAGACCGCTGACTGAGGCGCGATCGTGAAGAAGGAAGGACAGCCCATGGCTACCCCAGGCTTGCAAGAACTCATCGCCAAGACCCAGGCCACGCTGGAACGCATCGCCGCCGAGTACGCCCCGGCGGCGCTGGCCTCCAGCCTGGCGGCCGAAGACATGGTGCTGACCGACCTGATCCTGCGCGGCCAGCTGCAGGATCGCATCAGCATCTTCACCCTGGAAACCGGCCGCCTGCACAAGGAAACCGTAGGCATGCTGGACCGCATCCGCGAGACCTACGATTACGAGGTCGCGCCCTATCGTCCCCAGCCTGAGGCGGTGGAAGCCTACGTGCAGAAGCACGGCGCCAACGCCTTCTACGACAGCGTGGAACTGCGCAAGGAGTGCTGCCACATCCGCAAGATGGAGCCGCTCAATCGCGCCCTGCAGGGCAAGGCCTCGTGGGTCACCGGCCAGCGCCGCGCGCAATCGGTTACGCGGGCCGAGCTGCACGTGCAGGAACGGGACGAAGCCCACGGCATGGAGAAGTTCAACCCCCTGGCCGACTGGTCGGAACAGGACGTGTGGGACTACATCCGCACCAACGACGTGCCCTACAACCCGCTGCACGACCAGGGTTACCCGTCCATTGGCTGCGAGCCCTGTACCCGCGCCATCCAGCCCGGTGAAGATATCCGCGCCGGCCGCTGGTGGTGGGAGAACCCCGACTCCAAGGAATGCGGCCTGCACGTGGTCGACGGCAAGCTGGTGCGCATCAAGGCGCATGCAGCGAGCTGAACCAGAATTCAATCAAAGCAACAACAAGCAACGCATCGGAAGGTCCGGCATGAACACTGCGGTAGACACCCTCTTTTTGGACAACGCCAGCAACCGTCACCTCGACTGGCTGGAATCGGAAGCCATCCACATCATGCGCGAGGTCGCGGCCGAGTGCAGCAACCCGGCGCTGCTGTTCTCCGGCGGCAAGGACTCGGTGGTGCTGCTGCGCATCGCCGAGAAAGCCTTCCGTCCCGGCAAGTTCCCCTTCCCGCTGGTGCACATCGACACCGGCCACAACTTCCCGGAAGTCATCGAATTCCGTGACCGCCGCGCCGCTGAACTGGGAGAGCGCCTGGTGGTGCGTTCGGTGGAAGATTCGATCAAGCGCGGCACCGTGCGCCTGCGCAACCCGCAAACCGATTCGCGCAACGCCGCGCAAGCCGTGACGCTGCTGGAAACCATCGAAGAATTCAAGTTCGACGCCTGTATCGGCGGCGCGCGCCGTGATGAAGAAAAGGCCCGCGCCAAGGAACGCATCTTTTCCTTCCGCGACGAATTCGGCCAATGGAACCCCAAGGCCCAGCGCCCCGAGCTGTGGGACCTGTATAACACCCGCGTGCATCCGGGCGAGAACATGCGCGTCTTCCCCATCTCGAACTGGACCGAGCTGGACGTGTGGCAGTACATCGCCCGCGAAAAGCTGGCCCTGCCCTCGATCTACTTTGCCCATGAGCGCGAGGTGATTCCGCGCAATGGCCTGCTGGTGCCGCTCACCGACCTCACCCCGGCGCGCGAAGGCGAGACCGTGGAGAAGCAGGTCGTGCGCTTCCGTACCGTGGGCGACATCTCCTGCACCTGCCCGGTGTCTTCCGATGCCGCTTCCGTGGAAGCCATCATCGCCGAGACCGCAGTGACCCAGATTACCGAGCGCGGCGCGACCCGCATGGACGACCAGACGTCCGAAGCCTCGATGGAAAAACGCAAGAAGGAAGGATATTTCTGATGAACGCCGCCGCAACCCAAGCACAACTGGCCCAGGCCTCCGCGCAACCGCACGAACGCGGCCTGCTGCGCTTCATCACCGCCGGTTCCGTGGACGATGGCAAGAGCACCCTGATCGGCCGCCTGCTGTTCGACAGCAAGGGCATTTTCGCCGACCAGCTCGATGCCATTTCGCGCGCCAAGCACAAGCGTACCGTGGGCGACACGGTGGACCTGTCGCTGCTCACCGATGGCCTGGAAGCCGAGCGCGAGCAAGGCATCACCATCGACGTGGCCTATCGCTACTTTGCCACTCCCAAGCGCAAGTTCATCATCGCCGACACCCCGGGCCATGAGCAGTACACCCGCAACATGGTGACCGGTGCCTCGACTGCCGACGCCGTGATCATCCTGGTGGACGTGTCCAAGGTGAAGCTGGGCGAGGATGGCAGCGTGGAACTGCTGACCCAGACCAAGCGCCACTCCACCATCGCCCATCTGCTGCAGATCCAGCACGTGATCGTGGCCGTCAACAAGATGGACCTGGTGGACTACGACCAGACCGTCTATGACCGCATCGTCGGCGCTTACCAGCAGTTCGCGCAACAACTGGGCCTGAAGGATGTGCACCCCATCCCGCTGTCGGCGCTGGCCGGCGACAACGTGGTGGAGGCCAGCGCGCGCATGCCCTGGTACCAGGGTCCGACGCTGATCACCCTGCTGGAGTCGCTGTCGGTGTATGAAGATGCGCACGAGGAAGCCTTCCGCTTCCCGGTGCAGCTGGTGGCGCGCCACAACGGCCATGAAGCCAATGACTTCCGTGGCTACATGGGCCGCATCGAAGCCGGCAAGGTGGCCAAGGGTGACAAGCTGGTAGTGCTGCCCAGCGGCCAGAGCGCCACCGTCAAGGACATCCAGACCCTGGACGGTTCACTGGAATCGGCCACGGCCGGCCAGTCAGTGACCCTCCTGCTGGACGAATACCTGGACATCTCGCGCGGCGACCTGCTGGCAGCCGAGGCACAGCCCTCCACCATCCTGAAGACTGTCAACGCGGATGTGTGCTGGCTCTCCGAAGAACCGCTGGACCTGCGCCGCAAGTACTGGCTCAAGCACACCACCAAGCAGGTGGCGGCGCGCGTGGCCAAGGTCGATACGCTGCTGGACATCAACACCCAGGAACGCCGTCCCGCCGATACGCTCAAGCTCAATGACATCGCCCGCATCAGCGTGAACGTGCAGCAGCCCATCGCGGCCGATGCCTACCAGGACATCCGTGCCACCGGTGCCTTCATCCTGATCGACGAAGTGAGCCACCAGACGGTGGCCGCTGGTATGATTCGGATCGACTGAATTTCCTTCGATCCGCAATCGTCTCTTCGACCAGGCCATGGCCACCCAACAGGCAGCGACTTCACCTTCTTCCGATTCACCCGCCCCCAGCCCGGAGCATCCGGGCATGGTGTGGCTGATCGGCTCCGGCCCCGGGGCCGCTGACCTGTTGACGGTACGCGCTGCGCGCCTGCTGGCGCAGGCCGACATCGTGCTGCACGATGCCCTGGTCACCGAAGAGATCCTCGCCCTGTGCCCGCACGCCGTGCAGGTGTCGGTTGGCAAGCGCAGCGGCCAACGTTCCACGGCCCAGCCCGTCATCAACCAGAAGCTGGTCGAAGCCGCGCAGCAGTACCGCCGCGTGGTGCGCCTCAAAGGCGGCGACCCCATGCTCTTCGGCCGTGCCGATGAAGAGATGCGGGCGCTTGAAGCCAACCACATCCCTTACGAAATCGTCCCCGGCATTACTGCCGCACTGGCAGCCGCCTCCGCCGCCAAGCGTCCGCTCACGCGGCGCGGGATTGCGCGCAGCGTCTCGCTGTTCACTTCCAGCACGGGCGTGGATGAGCCGGATGAAGTGCGCATGCCCAATGGCGATACGCTGGTGCAGTACATGGGCGGACGCGAAGCCACGGCCACTGCGCAGCGCTTGCTGGCTTTGGGCCATGCGCCCGATACGCCGGTCGTGGTGGTGGAGAACTGCAGCCGTCCTGACGAGCACATCTACCATCTGCAACTGGCCGGCCTGGAAGCCGGACTGCAGGCCTGCAGCGGGCCGGTGCTGGTGATGATCGGGCCGGCGCTGGCGGATCGGGACTGAAGCTCATGCACCTGCTCCACGACCCTGCCGCCCCTGCAGCTGCTGCCATCGATTTCGAGGCCTTCCTCAAGGTCGATATACGCATCGGCACCATCATCGCCGCAGACGCCTTCCCTGAAGCACGCAAGCCTGCGTTCAAACTGAAGATCGATTTCGGCCCGGGCATCGGCGTGCGCCAGAGCAGTGCCCAGATCACCACCCACTACACGCTGGAGCAACTGGTCGGCCGCCAAGTGGCGGCGGTAGTGAATTTCCCGCCGCGTCAGATCGGCAAGTTCATGTCGGAAGTCCTGACGCTGGGCTTTCCTGACGCCCAGGGCGAGGTAGTGTTGTTCAAGCCCGACCAGGCCGTGCCCAACGGCGCTCGCCTGTTCTGAAGCGCTCACGCCCCGGCAAAAAAAGATGGCCCGTTTCCGGGCCATCGTCGCATCCAGGAGTGCTGACCGCCGGATCAGCTATTGACCGTCCCCACGCAATACGCCGCAATCGCCTGCAACACCGCCTCATCCTCGCCAACTGCAGCGACGGTGCGCACGTCCACACCCGGATGCGCCTGGCGCAATTGCTCCAGCAGTTCCGGCAGATCACGGCGCACGTGGCCGCCCTGCCCCAGGAATACCGGAATGACAGTCACGCGCCGGCTGCCGGCGGCAATCTGCCGCGCCGCCACGGTCGGCAGGTCCGGCTGCATCAGTTCCAGAAAGGCCAGCTCCACGCTGGTCCCCGGCATGGCCGCCTGCGTCAGCGCGCGCAGGCGCTCGAAAGGCGCAGCCCAGGCAGGGTCGCGAGCGCCGTGGGCGAACAGGATCAGGCTTTGGGAGGTGGCTTGGCTCATGATGTGCAGCAGTCTTTCAGGCTAAATAAACGAAATCGCAGGACGGACTCAGGTCCGTTCCACCCACCACAGCGCGCCAATGGCCAGCACCATGAACAGCAGGCTGGGCAAGGCTGCGGTCATGAAGGCCGGCCAGGTATTGAGCAGACCCAGATGGGAGAACAGGCTGTTGATGAGCTGGAAGCAGACGCCGATCATGATGCCGGTGAAGATCTTCAGGCTCACGCCACCGGCACGGAAATGCAGGTAGGCAAACGGCAAGGCCAGCGCCAGCATCACGAAGATCGACAGCGGATAAACGATCTTCTTCCAGAACGCGATTTCGTAACGGTCGGTGCGCTGATTGTTGGCTTCCAAATGCTTGGTGTAGGCCAGCAGGTCATAAGCCGACATGCGGTCCGGATCGGCGAAGAGCACCGAGAGAATTTCCGGCGTCACTTCCGACACCAGCTTCAGCTGCGGCAGCTTCACGGTCTTGACCGGCTCGGTGATCTTGCGGTCCTTGCCGCCGACGAAGTCCGATTGCACCACGTCGTTGAGCAGCCACTGATGATTGCCCTCGTAGATGCCATCCTTGGCCACGACCATGCGCGCCATGTGGAAGTCGGTATCGAGCTCGTACAGCTTGACACCTTCGATGCGGCCATCCGGTTGCACGGTCTGGATGTTGATGAAGCGGCTGCCGGTGACGTTGCCTTCCAGGCCGTTGTCCTTGATGACGTCCTTGGCCCACATGCCCGAGCGGAACTGCGAAGACATCGATGCCCCCTGCGCCTGCAGCTTGAGCTTCTCGGCCCACTCGGACGCCTTGGGCGCGATCAGTTCGCCGAACACGATGGTCAGCACCGCAAAGCCCACACCGATGCGCAGCAGCACCTTGGCCGCCATGCCGGTGGACATGCTGGAGACACGCATGATGGTGAATTCCGAGCGCGCCGCCAGTTGCGAGAGCGTGTAGATGGTACCGATCAGCACCGCCGTCGGCATCAGTTCATAGACATTGCCGGGCAAGCCCATGAGCACATAGAACACCGCCTGCTGCAGCTTGTAGCCATTGCGGCCGACCTGCTCCAGCTGGCCCATCATCTCGAAGAAGGCGAACAGCGCCAGGAAGGCCGCCAGTGCGAACAGCACCGAGCGGGTGATCTCGGCAGTGAAATAACGTTGGATGACTCTCATCTCAGGCCTCGCGCTTGAACGTCAGGGCGCGGCGCACTCGGCTCCACATCCGGGATGGGTGATAGGGATGATTGATGTTCAGGCGCAGGACGAACATGCCCACGATCAGCGCCACCACGAACAGGTGGACCGGCCACCAGGCCATCACGAAACTCATGCGCTGCTGCGCCACCGAAGCCTGGAACACGCTGACCGTATTGGAGTAGACGACGAACAGCAGCAAGGCCACCAGCAGCCCCAGCGAACGGCCGGCACGCGGGTTCACGAAGGACAGCGGAATGGCCAGCAGCATCAGCGCCAGCGCCATCAGCGGCAGGGCGATGCGCCACAGCAGTTCGCCGCGCGCATAGCCGTCCTGCTTGGCCAGCAGTTCCTTCATCTGCAAGGCGCGCGCCGAGCGTTCGCCGGCGGCGCTCTGCGACTGGTTGCCGATCAGCAGGCCATAGCGTTCAAAATCGACGATCTGGAAATCCGGCAGGCTGGGCGAGCCATCGTAACGGCGGCCCTTGTTCATGACCACGAACTTCTCGCCATCAGGATCGATCTGGGTCTCGCCTTCCTTGGCGACGACCACGCTGTTCTTGCCGTCGGCGTTGATGGTATTGACGAAGATGTTGCGCACCTTGGAGGCATCGCCGGAAATACCCTCGACGAAGAAGATCCGGTTGGCCGCCGCCGACTCCTGGAACTTGCCGGGAGAGACGCGGGCGATGTCCTCGCGCTGTTCGAAGCGGCTGCGGTATTCGCTGCTCTGTTCGTTGGCCCAGGGCGTCACCACGAAGGACAGCGCCGCCACCAGGGCCACGATGGGCCAGCCGAAGCGAATCACCGGCCCGATCCAGCGCGTGAGCGACATGCCGCAGGCGAACCAGACCACGATCTCGGAATCCTGGTAACTGCGCGTCATCACCAGCAGCACCGAGATGAAACCGGTGAGGATCAGGATGATGGGCATGTAGTTCAGCGACTGGAAGCCGATCAGGGCCAGCACGTCTTGCGACGCAACCTGGCCGCCTGCGGCCTGGCCGAGGATCTTGATCAGCATCACCGTCAGCGTGATGGTGAACAGCGTAGTGAAGACCCCACCTGCGGTGCTGGTCAGTTCGCGTCGTAGGGCGCGTTGGAAAATCATGGGAATGCTGGCTTGGTTTCTGGTGTCGGGATCGTTGTAGGGATGGCCGGTGCCCGGCATCGTGTGCGAGGCTGGCTCACCTGACAGAACTCATGCGCGCGTCGCGACGAAATGGGCTCTATAATCGCCAAGTAATTCATATAAAGGACGAACGATGGACTTTAGCACAAAAACATTGGACGCAAAAAACGCCTTGACGGGCGTAAAGACCGGCGCACTGGTCGTTGGCATCTATGAAAACCGCAAGCTGTCCAAGGCCGCCGGTGCCCTCGACAAGCTGGGCGCCATCAGCGCCGCGCTGAAGTCGGGCGACATTTCCGGCAAGCCGGGCTCGACCCTGCTGCTGCGCGGCGTGACCGGCATCGCCGCCGAACGCATCGTGCTGCTGGGCCTGGGCAACGAAGACGAGGGCGCTGACAAGAACTTTGCCGCTGCCAGCGGCGGCCTGGTGCGCGCCCTGGCCACCTTGGGCTGTGACGATGCCGCCCTGGCCCTGCCCTTCGATGGCATCAAGGGCCGTGGCCTGGACTGGGCCATCCGCACCGTGGTGCTGGCCGGCCGTGACGCCGTCTATCGTTCCGACACGATGAAGAGCAAGAAGGACCCGGCGCCCACCGGCGTCAGGAAGATCACCCTGCTGGTCGCCGCCGAGCAAGGCGCTGCCGCCAAGGCCGCCCTGGGCGAGGCCGTGGCGCTGGCCAACGGCATGGCACTGACCAAGGAACTGGGCAACCTGCCCGGCAACGTCTGTACCCCGACCTACCTGGCCACGACCGCCAAGAAACTGGCCAAGGAATTCAAGCTGGGCGTGGAAGTGCTGGAGCGCAAGCAGCTCGAAGCGCTCAAGATGGGCAGCTTCCTGTCGGTCACCAACGGCAGCGACCAGCCGCCCAAGTTCATCGTCCTGAAGCACCTGGGCGGCAAGGCCAAGGATGCACCCGTGGTGCTGGTCGGCAAGGGCATCACCTTCGACACCGGCGGCATCTCCCTCAAGCCGGGTCTGAACATGGACGAGATGAAGTACGACATGTGCGGTGCCGCCTCGGTGCTGGGTACCTTCCGTACCATCGCCGAACTGGGCCTGAAACTGAACGTCATCGGCGTCATCCCGACCTGCGAAAACATGCCCTCGGGCCGCGCCACCAAGCCGGGAGACATCGTCACCTCGATGTCCGGCCAGACCATCGAAGTCCTGAACACCGACGCCGAAGGCCGCCTGATCCTGTGCGACGCGCTGACCTATGTGGAACGCTTCAAGCCGGCTGCCGTGGTCGACATCGCCACCCTGACCGGTGCCTGCGTGGTGGCCCTGGGCCATCACAACACGGGCCTGTTCACCCGCGAGGATGACACCCACGACCAGCTGGCCAACGCCCTGCTGGCGGCCGGCAAGGAAAGCGGCGATACCGCCTGGCGCATGCCGATCCAGGACGCCTACCAGGAGCAGTTGAAGTCCAACTTCGCCGACATCGCCAACATCGGCGGCCAGCCCGGCGGCAGCGTGACGGCAGCCTGCTTCCTGGAGCGCTTCACCCGCAAGTACACCTGGGCCCACCTGGACATCGCCGGCACCGCCTGGAAGAGCGGCGCGGCCAAGGGCGCCACCGGCCGCCCGGTGCCGCTGCTGACGACCTGGCTGCTCAACCAGGCGCGCGCCAAGTCGGCACGCGCCTGATGGGCCTGCGGCACGGAGACGGAACCGGCCACGCCATGACCACTCTCCTGTCGCGGACCGCCCCGGACGCCGCCCTGGCAAGACCACCGCAGCACGCCGTGTTGCGGTGGTTTTTTTTCATCTTTTTACTGCTGGTTGCCAGCCCTGGACTGATCCTGCCGGGACCGGCCATGGCGCAAGACGCGCCGATGCCGCCCGCACAGACCGTGCGTTTTCCTTCATCTGACGGTAAAACCACCCTCACCGGCTATCTCTACGATCCCTTCGGTGCCGGCCCGCATCCGGCCATCGTGCTGTTGCACGGGCGCGCCGGCCTGTATTCCTCCCGCGTCAATGCGGCATGCACGCAGATCGGCCCGGCCATCCCCTCGCCCTGCGATGCCAGCACGCTGACCGCCCGCCATCTGGACTGGACGCGCTATTGGCTGGCAAGCGGCTACGTGGTCCTGCTGGTGGACAGTTTCGGGCCGCGCGGCGTGGCCCATGGCTTTGGCCGCCATACGCATGGTGCGCCCGAACGCGCCGCCGTCAATGAACTCACCGTTCGGCCGCTGGATGCGGAAGGAGCGCTGCAATGGCTGGCCACGCGCAGCGAAGTCGATGTCCGCCGCATCATGCTGCAAGGCTGGTCCAATGGCGGCAGCACGGCACTGAACGTGATGCAGCGCCAGGCTGCGCGGCCGGCGGACGATGCGCCCTCCTTCGCCGCCGCGCTGGTGTTCTATCCGGGATGCGGCAAGCAGGCCCTGCTGTCGTCCCACCCCGAGTTCGACAAACCGATGCAGGTGCTGCTGGGCAGCGCCGACGAGGAAGTCTCGCCGCTGACCTGCGAGCGCGTCCTGCGCCAGTCCATCCGCCTGCGCCAGGCACCGCCGCCGGTGGTGACGCTCTATGCGGGAGCCACGCATGACTTCGACGACCCGGGCCGTGCACGCCAGTCGGTCGAGGCCAACCGTGCTGCGCGCCAGGATGCGCAGACCCGCCTGGGGCCCTGGCTGGACCAGGTCTCACGCTGAACATTGCTGACCAGCAAAGCCGCAGCGACCGCCTGCAAGGCTGCGCGTTCCCCTCTAGACTGTGAACTTTTTCCGGAACACTGCCGCCCCCGCCGTGGTCGGTAGCAAGGTCGACGCAGTTCATCCCAACGAATGCCAACAAGAAAGGATCAGCATGACCAACGCCAATACCAATGCCCATCTTCACAGTGACCTCTTCAAGCCCATGCAACTGGGTGCGGTGCAATTGCAGAACCGCATCGTCATGGCGCCGCTCACCCGCAGCCGTGCCAAGGCGGGCGACGTGCCTACCGAACTGGCGGCCGAATACTATGCCCAGCGCGCGGGTGCCGGCCTGATCATCGCCGAGGCCACCCAGATCTCGCCACAGGGCAAGGGTTACGCCTGGACCCCGGGCATCTACAACGAATCGCACGTGGCCGGCTGGAAGAAGATCACCGACGCCGTCCACGCCAAGGGCGGCCGCATCTTCCTGCAGCTGTGGCACGTGGGCCGCATCTCGCACCCTGACCTGCAGCCCGGCAACGCGCTGCCGGTCGCGCCCTCGGCCATCAAGCCGGAAGGCAATGCCTTCACCGAGAGCGGTTTCAAGCCTTTCGAGGAACCGCGCGCACTGGATGCCTCTGAACTGCCCGCCATCGTCGAGCAATACAAGATCGCTGCGCAACTCTCCCTGCAGGCAGGATTCGATGGTGTGGAAATCCACGCCGCCAACGGCTACCTGCTGGACCAGTTCCTGCGTGACAAGACCAACCAGCGCACCGACAACTACGGCGGCAGCATCGAGAACCGTACCCGCCTGCTGCTGGAAGTGGTGGAAGCGGTGACCTCGGTGATCCCCAGCGAGCGCGTGGGCATCCGCCTGTCGCCCATCAGCCCGGCCAATGACATCGCCGACAGCGATCCCAAGGCCCTCTTCAGCTATGTGGTGGAGCAGCTGAACCGCTACAAGCTGGTCTACCTGCACGTGGTGGAGGGCGCCACCGGCGGCCCGCGCGAAGTCGAAGGTGGCTTCGACCTGCAGATCCTGCGCGATCTCTTCAAGGGCATCTACATCGCCAACAATGGCTATGACCTGGAGATGGCCGTGAAGGCACGCGACCGCAATCTTGCCGACCTGGTCGCCTTCGGCCGCCCGTGGATCGCCAATCCGGATCTGGTGGAACGCTTCAAGGCCGGCGCACCGCTGGCCGAGATCAACCAGGCCACGCTCTATGGCGGCGGTGCGGAAGGCTATACCGACTACCCGACCCTGCAGCAGTCCTGATGCACTGAACCGTGCCGGGCCGCCTGCGTCCGGCGCCAATTGCCCATGACAGCCATGGCCTGCCTGCGCGGCAGGCCATTTTCGTGAGCGGATGCCGCAGCGCCCCGCTGACCGCTACAATGCCGCTTGCTCCCCCCACTCCACTGCCCATCATGAAAAACATACTCGCCATGCTCACGCTGGCCTGCTGCGCCCTCCCCGTTCTGGCTCAGCAAGCCGCTCCCGCGACCGCCACGTCCGATCCCCTGCAACTGCAGGACCGTCTCACCGGTGACATCGGCGCAGGCGTCTACCGCGTCGACCGCAACGGCCCCGATGCCGACCGCAGCAACCACGTCCTGCCCTATGCCTATGCCGACTACGGGCGCTTCTTTGCCCGGCTCGACACCTTCGGCGTCAAGACGGTGCGCATGGGCTACGGCTATCTGGAACTGGCCGGGCGCGTGAGCCTGGACGGTTTCGATGCCCAGCGGGGCCTGCAGCGCCGTTCGGATCCGATTCCGCTCGGCATCGGCACCTATCAGGAAACGCCCATCGGCGGTTTCTTCCTCAACGTCTTCCGTGACTTCAACAAGTCGCATGGCACCCTGGCCGAGGCCATCTATGCGGCCCAGATCGACCTGGGTCCGGTGACCCTCTATCCGCAGCTCGGCGTCGAATACCGCAGCGGCAGCTACAACGATTACTTCGTCGGCGTCACTTCCAGCGAAGCGGCCGCCAGCGGCCTGCGCCAGTACAGCGCCGGTGCCTCCACCAGCCCGACCCTGGGCCTGGCCGCCGATGTCCCGTTGACCGGCGACTGGCACCTCAACCTGCACCTGCGCCGCAAATGGCTGGACAACGCGGTGGCCGACAGTCCGCTGGTGCGCCGCCACACCGATGACACCGCCATCGTGGCGGTCAGCTATCGCTTCAAGTAAGCCACTTCTCCTCCCTGCCCGAAGCCGGCGCGTTGCCCGGCTTCAGGTAGCGGCGCTGCCGTACCTGCTCTCCCGATTTTTCTTCTTCTCTTCTTCTCTTCTTCTCTTCTTCTCTTCTTCTCTTCTTCTCTTCTTCTCTTCTTCTCTTCGTTGTCTTCTGATGTCCTCGCTTGCCGCTACTGCACCCGCGCTGTGGTGTAGTCAAGGGCCGTCAAGTTCCGCTTAAGCGCGCTCTGCGCACAGCGCACTTTTTCTCTACGGATGAGCTGGACTTCCTTGCGAATTTTTTTCGCGTGATCCTCAGCATTACGGCCGCGCTTCCCTTGCGTAAATAGTTCCCGAATATGTTCATGCGTCACTTTTTCTGACGCAAATTTCGTCCTGTTTTTCAGCTCATGAGAAGGAGTTCATGTTTCCCTAAAAACTTAGTTTCCGCATCCAAATTAATTGCCTCAAGAGAATCCATACTTCGTCGGAAACCCTTTACCGGCGCGGCTTCATGGATTCCTACATCACAACAGGAGAGACAGGAAAAGCGTAATAATTTATTGCTAACGTTAGCATTTTTCCATTATTCTCACTCCGTCTCGATGAACAAATATCACAAACAGAGACAGGATTCCGGCCTCGCCAACACCAATAAAAAAACCTGTCGGATCGCTATCCCCCTTGCAGTGCTTTCGCAATCAAATACCAATCGAATACCCACCAATCAATCGAACTGGAAAGAGGTCTTTTATGAAAAAACTGTTGAGCAGTTTCCTTGTCGCGTCCGCATTCGTCGCCATGGCATCCTCGGCTGGCGCCGCGGACCTGGAGCGTACGCGCACGCTGGTGTGGACCGACGCCACGTCGACCTTCAACGCCCGCTTCGGCGATGGCACCACTGGCCAGACCTTCCTGGAGAACTTCACCTTCAACATCGGCGGTGCCGGCGCGTCGGTTTCCTCGGCCATGGTGTCGATCGCCCTGGACGGCCTCTCGCGCGTGGGCATCAGCAGCTTCACCCTGAGCGGCAACGGCCAGACCTACACCGGCACCCAACTGTCCGGCGGTGACCTGCAGATCTTCAGCCTGCGCACCAATGGCCTGACTTCCGGCCTGTACACCCTGTCGGTGGCCGGCACCGTGCTGGGCTCGGCGGGCGGCAGCTTCGCCGGCAACATCAGCGTGGCACCGGTCCCGGAAGCCTCGACCACCGCCATGATGATCGGCGGCCTGGGCCTGATCGGCTTCGCGGCCTATCGTCGTCGCAAGGCGGGTGACAAGGGTGACAAGGTGCAGATGAATGCGCAGATGATGCCGGCGTAATGCTCGGGATCTGATTGCTTGGCCCGGATTGCGGGCCGGCAATGGCACAACGAAGGGGAATGTCTGCGAGGGCCTTCCCCTTCTGTTTTGGGGGAAGTCTTCGGTCTCGGCCGACCTCGTCCAACCTGCCGCCTTGGTGAATGCGGTAAGATGTCGCCCGTTGTCCACGACGCATCGGCCATGATGCGCACGGCCCGCCTCCGATTCACCACTGCATTGTCCCCATGAAAATCGCCACCTGGAACGTCAACTCCCTCAAGGTCCGCCTGCCGCAAGTGCTGAAATGGCTGGAAGAAAACCCGGTCGACGTGCTCTGCCTGCAGGAAACCAAACTGACCGACGACAAGTTCCCCGCAGCCGAGATCGCCGCCGCCGGCTACCTGGTCGAGTTCTCAGGCCAGAAGACCTACAACGGCGTGGCCATCCTCTCGCGCCATCCGATGAACGACGTGGTCAAGAACAACCCGCTCTTCCCCGACGAACAGCAGCGCATCATCGCCGCCACCATCGAAGGCGTGCGCTATGTCTGTGCCTACATTCCCAACGGCCAGTCGCTGGAATCCGAAAAGTATCCCTACAAGCTCAGCTGGCTGGCCGCCCTGCACGAATGGCTGGCCCAGGAAAAGGCGAAGAACCCGCGCCTGGCCCTGCTGGGCGACTACAACATCGCCCCCGAAGACCGCGACGTGCACGACCCGGTGGCCTGGCAAGGGCAGGTGCTGGTCTCCGAACCGGAACGTGAAGCCTTCCGCAAGCTGCAGGCCCTGGGCCTGACGGATTCCTATCGTCTTTTCGAACAACCGGAAAAGATGTACAGCTGGTGGGACTACCGCCAGATGGGCTTCCGCCTCAACCGCGGCCTGCGCATCGACCACATCCTGCTGTCCGAAGAACTGGTGCCGCGCTGCACCGCCTGCGTGATCGACAAGGTCCCGCGCAAGTGGGAACAACCCTCGGATCACGCACCGGTGATCGCCACCCTCGCAGACTGAAGCGCCCACGCCGCCAGACATAAAAAAACGGCAAATGATTTATATCATTTGCCGTTTTTCATTGAAGCGCGTACCAGAGACTATTCAACGCCACCTTCAGGTGGCGTTTGTTCCTTCTTGTTGCGCATGTTCTTCTCGAACTGCACATCCAGCTTGCTCACGCGCTTGGCCTTCTGCGGTCCCTGGGCGTTGACGAAGCGCACGAAATCATCCAGCTCCATGGCCTCGTTGAGCTTCTCCAGCGGCTGCCCGGCCACGCGCCGGGTCAGGATGAAACGTTCATCGGAGGTGCGCAGCATGGAGTACTCGCGCGATTCGGTACGTTCATTCAGGCGCTCGATGGCGCTGGCGGCTCGGGTCGATCTCATCATTGGGCCTCTTGCAGTTTGAGTTGCCAGTATCCCACGTCGATCCAGCGTCCCATCTTGTAACCCACTTCCGTAAATACGCCACAGGCCACGAAGCCCACGCTCTCATGCAGCGCCACACTGGCCGGATTGGGCTGGGCGATGCCGCCGATGACCAGATGCACGCCCAGGGGCTTCAACTGCGCAATCAGTTCGCGATAAAGCTGCTTGCCAATGCCGCGTCCGCCCGCATCGTGGCGCAGGTAGACCGAGCTCTCCACCGAGTGCCGGTAAGCCGCACGCGGCTTCCACTTGCTGGCATAGGCATAGCCCAGCACCTCGCCCTGCTCTTCAAAGACCAGCCAGGGGAAATCAGCCTGCACATCGGCAATGCGCGCGGCCATGGTCTCGACGCTGACCGCTTCGGTCTCGAAGCTGATCACGGTGGTCTGCACGTAATGGTTGTAGATGCCGCAGAGGGCGGGAGCATCGGCAGCGGTGGCCGGGCGGATGGAGGGCGACATGGGCGGGACGCAATCGTGGAAAAGCGAAAGCCGTCAGTGTAACCAAATTACGCCAGGCACGGCGTCCCTGCTCCGCTGCAGGGACGCCGTGCCTTCATGATGGAATTGCGAGTCAGTCCTTGATGACCGCCCGCACCTGCTCCAGCGCCGCCGGATCCTCGATGGTGGGCAGGTCGCCCGGATCGCGTCCTTCGCAGATGGACTGGATGGCCCGGCGCAGGAGCTTGCCCGAGCGCGTCTTGGGCAAGCCGCTGACGAAAAACACCCGCGCCGGGCGGCCCACTGCGCCAATCTGCTTGTCCACCACGCCCATGATTTCCGCTTCCAGCGCACGGCGCCCCTCGGGCGTGGCAATCGCATCGGCCTGCTTGGGAATGGCGAAGGCAATCGCGACTTGCCCCTTGAGCTTGTCTTCCACGCCGACCACGGCCACTTCGGACACGTTGGGATGGCTGGAGATGCTCTCCTCGATTTCGCGCGTGCCCAGCCGATGGCCAGCCACGTTGATGACGTCATCGGTGCGGCCCAGGATGAAGTAGTAACCGTCCTGGTCCCTGATGCCCCAGTCGAAGGTCGAGTAGACCTCGCGCGGCAGGCTGCGCCAGTAGGTGTTGACGAAGCGCTCATCGTCGCCATAGACGGTCTGCATGCAGCCCGGCGGCAGCGGGCCTTCAATGGCCACCACGCCCTTCTCGTCAGCCGCGCAAGGCGCGCCGGTCGCTTCGTTCAGGATGGCCAGCCGATAGCCCGGCATCGGCACCCCGGGACTGCCCAGGCGCGTCGGCTTGTCGCTGATGCCCTTGGCAATCGAGATGATGGGCCAGCCCGATTCGGTCTGCCAGTAGTTGTCGATGACCGGCACCTTCAGCGCGCCCGAGATCCAGCTCGACGTCGTTTCATCCAGCGGCTCGCCGGCCAGATAAAGGGCCTTGAGCGAAGACGTGTCGTAGCGCTCCATGCATTCGGCCGGCTGTTTCTTCAGCACGCGGATGGCCGTCGGTGCGGAGAACATGCGCGTGACCTTGTATTTCTCGACGATGCTCCACCAGATGCCCGCATCGGGCCGGATCGGCAAGCCTTCATAAAGCACCGTCGCCATGCCCGCAATGAGCGGCCCGTAGACGATGTAGGAATGGCCCACTACCCAGCCAATATCGGAGGTGCAGAAATAAGTCTCGCCCGGCTTGCCGCAGAAGATGTGCTGCATGGACGAGGCCAGCGCTACGGCATAGCCGCCCACGTCACGCTGCACGCCCTTGGGCTTGCCGGTGGTGCCGGAGGTATAGAGCACGTAACTGGTTTCATTCGATTCCAGCCAGGCCACCGGCACCGGCTGGTCCAGGTGTTGTTCACGCAAGGGCGCGTAGTCGACGTCGCGTTGCGCCGTGCGCGCCATCTCCGCCAGACCGCGATCCACCAGCAAAACCTTCTGCGGCTTGTGCTGCGCCAGGTTGATTGCTTCGTCGAGCAAACCCTTGTACGGGATCACCTTGCCGCCACGCGAACCGGCATCTGCCGAGACGATCAGGGTCGGCTGCGCATCATCGATGCGCGAGGCCAGGCTGTTGGAGGCAAAGCCGCCGAACACCACCGAATGCACCGCGCCAATACGGGCGCAGGCCAGCATGGCGAAGACCGCCTCGGCGATCATCGGCATGTAGATCAGCACGCGGTCGCCGCGCCGCACGCCCAGCGACAGCATGGTGGCGGCCATGGCCTGCACTTCGCGATGCAGCTCGGCGAAGTCGTAGACGCGTTCGGTGTTGGTCTCGGTGGAGATGGCGATCAGCGCCGCCTGATGCGGCCGCTCGCCCAGATGGCGATCCACCGCGTTGTGGCAAAGATTGGTGGTGCCGCCGATGAACCAGCGCGCAAACGGTGCGCGGGAATAATCGAGCGTGCGGGTGAACGGTTTGTCCCAATGAATGCGCTGCGCTTCTTCTGCCCAATAGGCTTCAGGCTGCTCGATGGAACGGCGATAGAAATCCTCGTATTGCATGACGTCTCCTCATGTCTCTCGAATTGAAAACCGCTGTCGGCCTTGCGCAGCGTGCCTTGCAGGCCGATGGTCGCGTGGCTCTGGTGCATGGGCAAAAACCTGTTTGCCATGCGTGGCCCTCATGCGACGATGAAACCAGTCTTGCACCTGAATCTTACGAGGGGCTGAATCCGCCGCTTGCATCAGCGGTCTTCGATGATTCAAATCAAGCAGGAGCGATGCCGACAGCAAGACGCCATCGGCATGACAAGGGAGGAGGAAATGCGAGGTGGAAAGAACGCGCCGACGTCAGACCTGCACGACGGCGCGGCGCTGCGTTGTCAGCGCGTGCGGCAGTCGTTGGCCAGCTGCTGCCCGATCTTGGAATTGAGCAGCATGGACTTCGACGGGATCTGGATCCACACCAGGCCTTCGCCCTTGTTCTCCAGACGCACTGCACCGGTCGAGGTGCTGACCGGGTTCATCATGTAGCTGCTGCCCTTCCACACCAGCGTGACGCCATCGGTCACGCGGCCATCCATGCGGATTTCCACCTTGTTGCCCATCTCGCAGCTGAAGGCACCGGTCTTCAATTGCGTGGCCCAGCTCGGCTGTGTGGCAGCGGGCGACTGCAGCAGCTGCGGCAGCACCGGCTTGGTCTCGGTGACCGGCACGGGCGTGGAAGAACAGGCGGACAGGGCAACAGCCACGGCACCGGCCAGTGCGAAGGAAGTCAGGGGCAATGCGGAAAGACGGCGGGAAACGATGGCAGCAATCATCGGATGATCCATGGAGAGTCAGGGGTGGACGCGGGGGCGAAAAAGATCCGACCGCATCTTAGCAAGTTATTGCATCTGACTCGACCACATGTAACGCTTGTTACAAATCTGCCTGCGCACTGCCACTGTCCCGGGGAATGCGGCGGCCGACACGCGCCGGCCGCCGCTTCCTTCTTCTTGCTGCTCCCTCTCCCTCTCTTGCCCCTCATGCCCGCGCCATCCGCTGATGACTCAACTGCGCGGGCACTTCGTCTTGCTTGGTCTTACTTGCGCTTGCTGATCGGCACGAACTTCAGGTCTTCCGGTCCCACGTAGTTGGCCGAGGGGCGGATGATCTTGTTGTCGATGCGCTGTTCGATGATGTGCGCCGCCCAGCCCGAGGTGCGGGCAATGACGAACAGCGGCGTGAACATCGCGGTCGGTACGCCCATCATGTGGTAGGACACGGCCGAGAACCAGTCCAGGTTGGGGAACATCTTCTTGATGTCCCACATGACCGTTTCCAGGCGTTCGGCGATGTCGAACATCTTGGTCGAACCAGCTTCCTTGGAGAGCTTGCGCGCCACTTCCTTGATGACCTTGTTGCGCGGGTCGGAGATGGTGTAGACCGGGTGGCCGAAACCGATCACCACTTCCTTGTTCTCGACGCGGCGGCGGATGTCGGCCTCGGCTTCGTCGGGGTTGTCGTAGCGCTTCTGGATCTCGAAGGCCACTTCATTGGCGCCGCCGTGCTTGGGGCCGCGCAGTGCGCCGATGGCACCGGTGATGGCCGAATACATGTCCGAACCGGTGCCGGCGATGACGCGGCCGGTGAAGGTGGAGGCGTTGAATTCGTGTTCCGCGTACAGGATCAGCGAGGTGTGCATGGCCTTCTCCCAGGCGTCGGAAGGCTTCTCGCCGTGCAGCAGGTGCAGGAAGTGCGCGCCGATGGAATCGTCATCGGTCTCGACTTCGATGCGGTTGCCATTGTGGCTGTAGTGGTACCAGTACAGCAGCATGGAACCGAGCGACGCCATCAGGCGGTCGGCGATGTCGCGCGCGCCGGGGGTGTTGTGGTCATCCTTCTCGGGCAATACGCAACCCAGTGCCGAGACGCCGGTGCGCATCACGTCCATCGGGTGCGACGCGGCAGGCAGCCATTCCAGTGCCGCCTTGACGTTGGCCGGCAGGCCGCGCAGGGCCTTGAGCTTGGCCTTGTAGGCGCGCAGTTCGGCCGCTGTCGGCAGCTTGCCGTGCACCAGCAGGTGAGCGATTTCCTCGAACTCGCAGCTGTCGGCCACGTCCAGGATGTCGTAGCCGCGATAGTGCAGGTCATTGCCGGTCTTGCCGACGGTACACAGGGCGGTGTTGCCGGCGGTCACGCCAGAGAGGGCAACGGATTTCTTGGGCTTGAAACCAGGGGCTTGCTGATCGCTCATCGTGTTCTCCTCGTAGTCTGTATTGGCTCGAAACTGATTATCGGAAGGGGGTATTCGGTCTTGCGGTAATGTTTTACTTGTTCTTCTGCTGGGCAAACAGCGCATCCAGACGCTGCTCGTAGCTGTGGTAATCGATGCGGTCATAGAGCTCCATGCGGGTCTGCATGGTATCGACCACGTTCTTCTGGGTGCCGTCGCGGCGAATCGCCTGGTAGACGTTTTCGGCGGCCTTGTTCATGGCGCGGAAGGCCGAGAGCGGATAGAGCACCAGGCCCACATCGGCGCCCTTCAATTCGTCGACGGTGAACAGCGGCGTCGAGCCGAATTCGGTGATGTTGGCCAGGATCGGCACCTTCACCGCATTGGCGAACTGCTTGTACATGGCGAGGTCGGTGATGGCTTCCGGGAAGATCATGTCGGCACCTGCTTCGACGCAGGCCACGGCGCGCTCGATGGCGGCGTCCAGCCCTTCGACCGCCAGCGCATCGGTGCGCGCCATGATGACGAAGTTCTCATCGGTACGGGCATCGACGGCGGCCTTGATGCGGTCCACCATTTCCTGTTTGGTGACGATTTCCTTGTTGGGACGATGGCCGCAGCGCTTGGCGCCGACCTGGTCTTCGATGTGCATGGCGGCCGCGCCGAACTTGATCATGGACTTCACGGTGCGCGCCACGTTGAAGGCCGAGGCACCGAAGCCGGTATCGACGTCCACCAGCAGCGGCAGGTCGCACACGTCAGTGATGCGGCGCACGTCGGTGAGCACGTCATCCAGGTTGGAGATGCCCAGGTCAGGCAGGCCCAGCGAACCCGCAGCCACGCCGCCGCCGGACAGGTAGATCGCGCGGAAGCCGGCACGCTTGGCCAGCAGGGCGTGATTGGCGTTGATCGCGCCGATGACTTGCAAGGGGGATTCTTCCTGGACGGCCTGGCGGAACGCTGCGCCTGCGGAGTGGAGAGCCATGGTGGACACCTTCTCGATGAGGTTGGAATACGGAAAGTCGGGATTGCCTGACTGCGGCGGGCGGGGCTGCATCACACCCGTCCTGCGACATGTGCGTTCACCATTGCAACGGCCGTGCCATCGCAGTGCAGCATTGCATGGCGCAAGGCATGAAAAAACCTTCATATCGTCTGAAACCAGCGCCGGACAAGGCTGGCAGGCTTCCCTTCCGGTGCGCTCTCCGGGCGTACCCGCCTTCTGTCGGGTTGATGTTCCACAACCCTGGCCGTTTCACCAGTGTTACATTAACGTTTCACCGAAACGCCGCGAACGCCCACCATGAAACGCCCTGCCCCCGCTGACCGCCTGGCCGACAAGCCCGTGATCTGGACCGTGTCCGTGTCGCGCCTCTCCGAACTCTTCCGCGACATCACGCTGGAATTCGACGGCGTGGCCGACATCGAGCCCATACATCTGGGCTTCGACGAGGCCGTGCGCGCCATCCGCGAGCGCCTGGCCAGCGAGCGCTGCGACGTGGTGATCTCGGCCGGTTCCAACGGTGCCTATCTGAAGAGCCGCCTCCCGGTGCCGGTGGTGGTGGCGCGCGCCAGCGGCTTCGACGTGATGCAGGCACTGGCCCGTGCCCGCCAGATCAGCCCGCGCATCGGGCTGGTCACTTATCAGGAGGCGATGCCGGCCCTGACCGAATTCCAGCAGATGTTCGGACTCGACATTGCCCAGCGCACCTATGCCACCGAAGAAGACGCGCGCGCCGTAGTGCAGGAACTGAAGGCCGGCGGCGTGCAGGCGGTGGTCGGGGCCGGGCTCATCACCGACCTGGCCGAGGAAGCGGGGATGCAGGGGATCTTCCTCTACTCCTCGGCCACGGTGCGGCAGGCCTTTGAAGATGCGCTGGAACTGGCGCGGCTGACGCAACTGGAAAGCACGCGCGGCCCCAGCCTGCCGGTGGCCGACAGCCTGCGCGCACGGCATCACCTCAAGGATCTGCGAGGCGATTCTGAGGTGATGGAAACGGTGCGTCAGTCGATCACGCTCTTTGCGCGCTCGCCGGCCAACGTATTGATCCAGGGTGAGACCGGCACCGGCAAGGAACTGGCGGCGCAAGCCATCCATCGTGCTCATCCGCGCATGCAGGGCAAGACCCAGGCAGCCCACCCCTTCGTGGCCATCAATTGCGGCGCGCTGGCCGAATCGCTGCTGGAATCCGAACTGTTCGGTTATGAGGAAGGCGCTTTCACCGGGTCGCGCCGTGGCGGACGGGCCGGTGTCTTTGAAGCGGCCCATCGCGGCACGCTGCTGCTCGATGAAATCGGCGAGATGCCGCTGCCACTGCAGACGCGATTGCTGCGCGTGCTGGAAGAGCGCGAAGTCGTGCGCGTGGGCGGCACGCGGCCCATTGCGGTCCAGGTGCGCATCATCAGCGCCACCCACTGCGATCTGGAAGCGCGGGTGCGTGAAGGACGTTTTCGCGCAGACCTGTATTACCGGCTCAGCGTACTGCGTTTGCAGTTGCCGCCCTTGCGGGCGCGCCGCGAGGATATTGCCGCACTGGCTGAATGGCATCTCAAGCATGCGCTGGCGGCACTGGATGCGCGGCCGCACGCCAACCTGGGCGCGGAGCTGCTGCGCTGTGCGCCACTGCTGGCCGCGTATGACTGGCCGGGCAATGTGCGCGAGCTGCGCAACCTGATGGAACGGCTGGCCCTGTTCCTGGCCGCAGAGCCGCTGCAGGCGCTGACACCCGCGCTGATCCAGCGGGTGGCGCCGGAACTGGCGGGGATGGCGCAGCCGCTGCTGTCAAACACGGCGGAAGTGGTGGCCCCCCATGAGCTGACCACGTCCGACATCGTCCCCGACGCTGACGCCATTGAAGCTGCACTGCGCCGCTTCCGTGGCAACCGTGCCGCGGCTGCGCGCCATCTCGGGATCAGCCGTACGACCTTGTGGCGCAAGCTCAAGGAAACGGAAGCGCAGAACAGGGAGCCATCATGAGGCTGCAGGCACTGGAAACGAGAAAATGATTTCGCAAAATCAGGTGTGCGTCCTGCCTCCTGATAATCCCCCGCACTGCGCCTTGACAGTGCCGCATCGCGCCGCCTATCCTCGCCCGCTGTAACGGCCCCGGCCGTCACAGGGAGCCCACAACCATCCATACACAGCCAGGCAGCCTTCTGCTCCGCCAGGGTCAGAACGGCGTGCTGCTCCTCCATCCACGTATCCATCAGGGAGTCTCCATGACCAGCAACACCGCGGCGCCTGGCGCCGGCACCACGCATCCGCAAGCGCGGCGTGCGATCATCTCGTCCTCCATCGGCAATGCGCTCGAATGGTTCGACATCCTCATCTATGGCGCCTTCGCCGTGGTCATCGCCAAGCAGTTCTTCCCGACCGGCGATGACAGTGTCTCGCTGCTGCTGACCTTCGCCACCTTCGGCGTGTCCTTCTTCATGCGCCCGCTGGGTGCGGTGGTGCTGGGTGCCTACTCCGACCGCGCAGGCCGCAAGGCGGCGCTGATGCTGTCCATCATGCTGATGACGGTCGGCACGGCCATGATCGCCTTCATGCCCAGCTACGCCAGCATCGGCCTGCTGGCACCGGCCGGCATCGCTCTGGGCAAGATGATCCAGGGCTTCTCCGCCGGTGGCGAGTTCGGCAGTTCCACCGCCTTCCTGGTGGAACACGCCCCGCATCGCCGTGGCTTCTTCTCCAGCTGGCAGGTGGCCAGCCAGGGCATCAGCCTGCTGCTGGCGGCCATCTTCGGCGCCGTGCTCAACAACATGCTCACACCTGAGCAACTGGCCTCGTGGGGCTGGCGCGTGCCGTTCATCTTCGGCTTGCTGATCGCACCGGCCGGCATCTACATCCGCCGCCATCTGGATGAAGCACCCGAGTTCAAGGAATCCAGCGAAAAGACCGATGCACCCCTGCGCGATACCTTCGCCCACCAGAAGATGCGCCTCTTGATCGGTGCCGGCAGCGTCATCATGGCGACCGTCTCGGTGTACCTGTCGCTGTACATCCCGACCTATGCGGTCAAGCAGCTGGGCCTGCCGGCCTGGTCCTCGTTTGCCGCCATGTCGGTGGCCGGCCTGATCATGTTCATCGGCTCGCCGCTGGTGGGCGCGATGTCCGACAAGATCGGCCGCACGCCCTTCATGATCACCAGCAGCGCGCTGTACATCGTGCTGACCTATCCGATGTTCGTGTTCCTGACCAACTCGCCGGGCTTCCTGCAACTGCTGTTGCTGCAGACCGTCATCGGCGTGCTCATGACCATGTATTTCGCCTCCATGCCGGCCCTGCTGGCCGACATCTTCCCGGTGGCCACGCGCGGCACCGGCATGTCGCTGGCGTATAACATCGCCGTCACCATCTTCGGCGGCTTCGCCGGCCTCATCATCACCTGGCTGATCGACTTCACCGGCAACAAGCTGTCGGTGAGCTACTTCGTCATCTTCGGCGCAGTGCTGAGTCTGATCGCCACGCTGGCCGCACGTTTCGTGCTGCGCCTGCGCTGACCAAAAACAGATAAATGATATAAATCATTTACCGCCTTTGAACGGATCGGCAGGCGCTGCTGCAGCGACTGCCGATCCGTACATGGCACAGCCGCCCAATGGCCAGGATCCCCCGATCCTGGCCATTTTTCTTGAGGGACTGGTCATCGGGTGCGCACTACGCAATTAGTCAATCTTGATCGAGCTGCGGTGGCACTTCGGTCAACTTGTTGCCAATCCATATTTATGCATTGATAAGCATAATTGAAAGAGTGTTTCCGTTTGGCATCACCTCGTCAAATTCATCTTGAATTTGGGCAAGACTGCCATTAAAGTTCAGAGCGCTTCCCCCGGAGCCCATCCTGACGGCACTGCCGCTCTCCCTTGCAGGCCTTGCGCCTGCGCCGGAATCATCATCCACCCTTCGTCTGCCGTCAGTGGCGGCAGGCCAGCCCCTGAGGGATATCGTGAATTTCAGACAGACCAAAGTTGCCACCCAGCTTATGTTGGGTTTTTCCGTTTTGATCCTGTTCATGGCCGTGCTCGGTGCGGCGGCCTGGTACGGACTCAATACCGTCGACGCACAGCTCAACGAAGTGCAGACCAACCTCATGCCCAGCGTCGCCACGGCCAAGACCATGCAGGCCGAGATCCGCGCCTTCAACCTGGCCCAGTATCGTGCGCTCACCGCCAATGATGCGCAGCGCATGCAGGATGCCCGCACGCGCCTGACCGCCTCGCTGGGACGCTACACCAGCGCCGCCGACCAGTATCGTCCGCTCATCCATACGTCTGAGGAACAAGCCGCCTACGACGAGCTGCAGGCCCTGCTGCCCAAGTACCTGGCCGTGAGCCAGCAGATGCTGGCCGCCCTTGAGCAAGGCAAGCAGGAGCAGGCCGTGGACATCATGAAAGACCAGCTCTTCCCGCTGCGCGCGGCGATGGAAGTGCAGATCCAGCGTCTCATCACCGTCAACGAAAAGGGCGTCGCCGAGGCCGCCACCAGCGCGCGCGAAGCCTATGCCGGCAGCCGCATGCTGATCATCGGCCTGACCCTGGCATCGGCGCTGATCGGCCTGCTGATCGCACTGCTGATCAGCCGCCGCCTGACGCGCCAGCTGGGTGGCGAGCCGGCCGAAGCGATGTGGCTGTCGGCCCAGATCGCCGCCGGCAACCTGAGCGCGCAACTGCAACTGCGCAAGGGTGACCGCGCCAGCCTGATGCATTCGCTCATGACCATGCGCGAACAGCTGGCCGGTCTGGTCGGCCAGATCCAGCAGGCCAGCGGTGCCATCCACGTGGCCGCACGCGAAATCGCCCAGGGCAATACCGATCTCTCGCAGCGCACCGAAGAGCAGGCTGCTTCACTGGAGGAAACTGCCTCCAGCATGGAACAGCTGACCAGCACCGTGCAGCAGAATACCGACCACGCCCGCAAGGCCAGCCACGTCGCCAGTGCCGGTGCCGATGTGGCCCGCCGTGGTGAAACGGAAATCGCGCAAGTGGTCAGCACCATGCGCGAGATCGCCGTCAGCTCGCACCAGATGTCGGACATCATCAGCGTCATCGAAGGCATCGCCTTCCAGACCAATATCCTGGCCCTCAATGCCGCCGTGGAAGCGGCACGCGCCGGCGAGAACGGCCGCGGCTTCGCCGTGGTGGCCACCGAAGTGCGCGCGCTGGCCCAGCGCAGCGCCAGTGCCGCCAAGGAAATCAAGGGACTCATCGAAGGCTCTGTGGGGCGCATCCAGAGCGGCACGACGCTGGTGGAAAAGGCCGGCGGCACCATCGCCGAAGTCATGCGCGCCTCGGTCGATACCACCCGCATCATCAGCGACATCGCGCATGCTTCGGAAGAGCAAAGCGCCGGCATCACGCAAATCAATGCAGCCATCTTGCAGATGGACCAGGTCACGCAGCAAAACGCCGCCCTGGTGGAACAGGCCGCTGCTGCCGCCCAGGCCATGATGCAACAGGCCGAACAATTGACGGCGGCGGCCTCGGTGTTCCGCATCGATGCGCAGCTCCTGCAGGCTGCACCGCTCACGCCCGCTCTGGCGACCAATGGCCAGCCGCACATGCCGCGCCTGGCCATGTGAACGCGCCCCTCTTGCTGAATTGACCAAATGATTTAAATTTTATAAATCGTTTATCAGCAGCATCAATAAAAATGGCCTGGATCTCGCGATCCAGGCCATTTCCTTTTTTTTGGCCGCCGCCTCTTCCCCTTGCTGATGCTGCCCACGCGGCGGCACGCGGGCAGACCTCCCCTGCTTGATGGTGTCGCTGCGGATCAGTCGTCTTCCGCGCCGCCGATCCCCAGTTCCTGGATCTTGCGGGTGATGGTGTTGCGGCCGATGCCCAGGCGCACGGCAGCATCGTTCTTGCGGCCGTGGGTATGTTTCAGGGCGATCTTGATGAGCGCTGCTTCGAACTGGCGACCGAGGATGTCCATCACCTCGGGCTGTTCGGAGGCCAGCATCTGCGCCGCCTCCACTTCCAGCAGCGAGATCCAGTTGCCGGCCGCCGCATCCGCCGGTGCAGCGGCGGACGCCGGATCGGCATACGCCACCGGTGCGGCCACGGCAGCCGCCGAGGCGGGCGCGGAAACGGTCTGCGCCGGTTGCGGTGCATGGACGCGTTCTTCCACCAGATCCTGCGGCAGGTCCTTGATCTCGACCGTCTGGCCCGGGGCCATCACGGTGATCCAGTTGCACAGGTTTTCCAGCTGGCGCACGTTGCCGGGGAATTCCAGCTGCGACAGGAACTGCATCGCCTGCGGCGACAGGCGCTTGGCTTCCACGCCGAGCTGGCGCGCGCTCTGTGCCAGGAAGTAGCGGGCCAGGATGGGAATGTCTTCGCTGCGTTCGCGCAGGCTGGGCAGGCGCAGGCGGATCACGTTCAGGCGGTGGTACAAGTCTTCCCGGAACAAACCTTCACGTACACGCTGCTCCAGGTTCTGGTGAGTGGCCGCAATGACGCGTACATTGGCCTTCAGCGACTGATGGCCGCCGACACGATAGAAGTGCCCGTCGGACAGCACGCGCAACAGGCGCGTCTGCAGGTCCAGCGGCATGTCGCCGATTTCATCGAGGAACAGCGTGCCGCCTTCGGCCTGCTCGAAACGGCCACGGCGCATGGCTTGCGCGCCGGTGAAGGCACCGCGTTCATGGCCGAACAGTTCGGATTCCAGCAGGTCCTTGGGGATGGCCGCCGTGTTGAGTGCCACGAACGGCTGGCTGGCGCGCGGGCTGTGCTTGTGCAGGGCACGCGCCACCAGCTCCTTGCCGGAACCGGATTCGCCGGTGATGAGCACCGTCACATTGGATTGCGACAGGCGACCGATGGCGCGGAAGACGTCCTGCATCGCCGGTGCCTGGCCGAGGATTTCGGGAGTCTGGGCTGCACCCTGCTCAATGTCGGTTTCGCGCAGACTCTCGTCGAGCGCGCGGCGAATCAGTTCGACCGCCTTGTCGACGTCGAAGGGCTTGGCCAGGTATTCGAAGGCGCCGCCCTGGAAGGCGGAGACCGCCGAATCCAGGTCCGAGAAGGCGGTGATGATGATCACCGGGATGCCGGGGTGCTTGGCCTTGATGGTCTGCAGCAGTTCCAGGCCGGAGGCACCGGGCATGCGGATGTCGGACACCAGCACTTGCGGC
Source organism: Herbaspirillum sp. Her4 (assembly GCF_057961335.1). NCBI lineage: Bacteria > Pseudomonadati > Pseudomonadota > Betaproteobacteria > Burkholderiales > Oxalobacteraceae > Herbaspirillum > Herbaspirillum sp. Her4. Next base: position 4,796,638 of record NZ_CM176330.1, read on the forward strand.
GTGCCGTTCTGCAGGGCTGCCATCGCATCGCGTGCGCTGGAAAAACTCTGCGTGGCGAGATTTTCTCGGGCCAGGGCTTTTTCGAGCACCCAGCGTATCGATTCGTCGTCGTCAACAATCCAGATTGGCTTCATAAATAACTTCTTCCTGCGTTGGTCATGCTGTTAATGCTCCCGCGATCCACGGCGCTTCTGACGCCCTGTCCGCAGCCCCCTTGGTGGACCGGATGCTCTGCATCCACTCGGCTTTGGCGCGCCGCCTGCGGCCATGCTCACGGCAGCGGTATAAGTATTCTGAAATCGGTACAACCGGGCCGGCTGTCGCATTCGATGACCCCCATGTGCTGATGCACGAAGGTCTGCGCCAGGGTCAGCCCCAGTCCGCTGCCTCCCTCGCGACCCGACACCAGCGGATAGAAGATTCTTTCCTGGATGTCGGGAGGAATGCCCGGACCGTTATCGATGATATGCAAGTCTAGTGCCAGCCGGTATCTGACCTTGGATAGCGTCACCTGGCGCGAGACGCGCGTGCGCAGAATCAGCTCGCCATCACCGGCACGGATGCGGTCGGCCAGCGCTTGCGCAGCGTTGTGGACGATGTTCAGGACGGCCTGGATCAGTTGCTCCTTGTCGCCCCGGAATTCGGGGATCGACAGGTCATAGTCGCGCTTGATGGTCAGCCCCTGCGGGAATTCGGCCATCACCAGGCTGCGCACGCGTTCGCAGACTTCGTGGATGTTGACGTCGCCCACGATGTGCGGGTGGCGGTGCGGGGCCAGCAGCCGATCCACCAGGGTCTGCAGGCGGTCGGCTTCCTTGATGATGACCTGGGTGTATTCGCGCAATTCCTTGAGGTGGCGCTCGGGCAACTCCAGCTCCAGCAGCTGGGCGGCGCCACGGATACCGCCCAGCGGATTCTTGATCTCGTGGGCCAGGTTGCGGATCAGTTCCTTGTTGGCCTGGCTCTGGTCGAACATGCGCTCTTCGCGGTCCAGCTTGAGTTGCTGGACGTTCTCGCGCAGCTCCAGCAGCACCGGCCAGTCGGTGCTGTCCAGGGGCGTGACGATGGTGTGGACCTGCAGCGGCTCGCGGTTGGCACGCTCCAGCACCAGGTCCAGGCGCTTGTCGGCGAACTGGTGTTCGATGGCTTGGTAGAACAGCGCGGTCAGCTCCTTGCCATTGAGGAAGAGCTCCGAGAGCTTCTGCTGCGAGAGCACCTTGAAGGAGCTCTCCAGCAGGTTCTCGGCGGCGGCATTGGCGTAGACGATGCCGCCATTGGCATCGAGGATGATCACGGCCGAGGCCAGCAGGTCGAGGCCATCGAGGGATGGGAGCGGTGTCTTCATGGGAGGATTCTTGATGCCTGGGGTCATGTCGTCTCGTGCCGGTCTGGCTGCATCTTGCAAAGGCTTGCCGCGGCGGATGTTGTACTGGATCTGTTTTGACTAGCAATTTTCGGGCGCACTGCCCTGCAGCAGGCGGCACGCCGCGCATAAAAAAAGGGGAAGCAAGCTTCCCCTTTTTCTCCGGATGCGGATTCGATTACAGCGAGTAGTACATGTCGAATTCGATCGGGTGCGTGGTCATGCGGAAGCGTTGGACTTCCTGCATCTTCAGCTCGATGTAGGCATCGATCATGCTGTCGGTGAACACGCCGCCACGGGTCAGGAACTCGCGGTCCTTGTCCAGGTGCTCCAGGGCTTCATCCAGCGAAGCACAGACGGTCGGGATCAGCTTGTCTTCTTCCGGCGGCAGGTGGTACAGGTCCTTGGTGGCAGCTTCGCCCGGGTGGATCTTGTTCTGCACGCCATCCAGACCGGCCATCAGCAGGGCCGAGAAGCACAGGTACGGGTTGGCCAGGGGATCCGGGAAACGGGTCTCGATGCGGCGGCCCTTCGGGTTCGCCACGTGCGGGATACGGATCGAAGCGGAACGGTTGCGGGCCGAGTAGGCCAGCTTGACCGGAGCTTCGAAGCCGGGGACCAGACGCTTGTACGAGTTGGTGCCGGGGTTGGTGATCGCGTTCAGGGCCTTGGCGTGCTTGATGATGCCGCCGATGTAGTACAGCGCGAACTCGGACAGGCCGGCATAGCCGTCGCCAGCGAACAGGTTCTTGCCATCCTTCCAGACCGACTGGTGCACGTGCATGCCGGAGCCGTTGTCGCCAACCAGCGGCTTGGGCATGAAGGTTGCGGTCTTGCCGTAGGTGTGGGCGACGTTCCAGATCACGTACTTCAGGGTCTGGGTCCAGTCAGCGCGCTCGACCAGGGTCGAGAACTTGGTGCCCAGTTCGTTCTGGCCAGCGCCAGCGACTTCGTGGTGGTGCACTTCGACGGGGATGCCCAGGGATTCCAGGATCAGGGACATTTCCGAACGCATGTCCTGGAAGCTGTCGACCGGGGGAACCGGGAAGTAGCCGCCCTTGACGGTCGGACGGTGGCCGGAGTTGCCGCCTTCGATCTTGGCGCCGGTGCTCCAGGAAGCTTCTTCGGAGTCGATCTTGACGAAGGAACCGGACATGTCGGCACCCCAACGGACGCCGTCGAAGATGAAGAATTCGGGTTCCGGACCGAAGTAGGCGGTGTCGCCCAGGCCGGAGGACTTCAGGTAGGCTTCAGCGCGCTTGGCGATGGAGCGCGGATCGCGGTCGTAGCCCTTGCCGTCGGACGGCTCGATCACGTCACATTGCATGAAGAGGGTGGTCTCTTCCATGAACGGGTCGATGTTGGCGGTGTTCGGGTCCGGGATCAGCAGCATGTCGGAGGCTTCGATACCCTTCCAGCCGGCGATCGACGAACCGTCGAAGGCGTGACCGGATTCGAACTTGTCGATGTCGAAATGCGAAACAGGCACGGAAACGTGCTGTTCCTTGCCACGGGTGTCAGCGAAACGGAAGTCGACAAACTTGACTTCGTTGTCCTTCACCATCTTCAAAACCTCTGCGGCCGTCCTTGCCATGCGAATCTCCTAAAACGAGGAAGTAGTATAAATTGGGGTGTTGAGCCGTTTTCTGCGACTGGATCTTTGCATTTGATACAACGGTCTTGCGCCGAACTCAGTCGCGGATGATAGCAGATTCCATGCCACCAACCTTTCGGGTGCGCCAATAATGGAAGTTTTTAGGGAGGACGCGCCAGTTGGGGCGCTGCACGCGGTGCAGAGGCACTGCAGATATGCATTATTTTAGTGCAATTTACCAATAATGCACCAATAAAATGCATATCCGTGAATTTGGACATGAATTGCACCACTATAGCGCATGCGCCGTGTTGGGGCAGCCCCGGATGAACTGCCATGCGTGCACCAGCTTGGGAAAATTGCCTAACTGTTTATATTGTTTAAAATCATCTCCCCTGGGTGCACATTGCCTTCACTGGCTTCGTTGCGCTTCAGGGGCTTTCACCGGCATTCCTGCGCTTCCTTGTACGCGCTTCTTTCTTCTTCAGAGGCTTTACCCATGAGCAACGATTCGATTCTCAGCACTGCCACCCAACGCGCGACCGACGGGCAACTGCCCTATGCCGGTGCCGTGACCCCGCAGGAAGCCCTGGCCCTGCTGCAGTCCGATCCCGCCATCAAGCTGGTCGACGTGCGCACCCGCGCCGAGCGTGACTGGGTCGGCGTGGTCCAGATCCCGTCCGGACAGCATCTGGCCGTGCAATGGAATCTCTACCCCGAGGGCAAGCCCAATCCGCAGTTCCTCGAACAACTGCAGGAAGTCGCCCGGCCCGGTGAAGTGCTGCTGTTCCTGTGCCGCTCGGGCGTGCGTTCCAAGCATGCCGCCAAGCTGGCCACGGAAAACGGCTACACGCAGTGCTTCGATATCCTGGAAGGCTTTGAAGGCAACAAGGACGCCAACGGCCACCGCAAGACCATCGAGGGCTGGTGCAAGGCCGGCCTGCCGTGGGCGGGTGCCTGAACGAAGCTGACGGAATCAGGCCTGCAGGCTGCGCGCCTGCAGGGCACTGGCCAGCGACTGCAGCAGCAGGCTGATGGCGGCCTGGCCATCGGCCTCGGCGCGCAGCGCTTCTTCCACGCAATCCAGCAGCGCCACCAATTCCAGCCGGCCCATGGTCAGGGCGGCTCCCTTCATGCGATGTGCGAGCTGCACCATCCTTCCTCTGTCGCCCTGCAGGCTGGCCTGTTCGAGCGCCGCCAGATCGTTGCGGGTGGTTTGCAGGAAGAGCCGGTCCAGATCCTGTCCATATTCCTGTTCAGGCGTCATGGCCTGGCCATCCTCTTCATTGTCGAGATCGCACCAGAGGGCCAGCAGGCGCCGGATGGCCTGGGTCTGCAGGGGCTTGGGAAGCATGCCGTCCATGCCGCTGTCCAGACAGCGCTGCACATGCAGGGCATCGGTTTCGGCGGAAATGCCGATCAGCGGCGTATAAGGACGCTGGCGCTGCGTCTGTTCCAGCTGCCGCACCTGGCGGGCGACTTCCTGACCGGGGATGTCGGGCAGGAAGCAATCCAGCAGCACCAGCCCGTAGGGCCGCGCCCGGATGGCGGCCAATGCGCTGCCGCCATCGGCCACGCAATCGACCTGGCAGCCGAGCCGCTGCAGGCGGTTCTGGATGGCGTAACGAATGGTGACGGAATCATCGACCAGCAGCACGGCCGGTTCACGTTGCCCGGTAGTGGCGCTTTCCCTCTGGTGCGGCATTTACAGCTCCTTGATCTGGTATTCGATCTTGAACAGTTCGTTGTCACTGCGCACGCCCAGCTTGCGGAAGGCCGATTGCTTCTGCCCGCTGATGGTCTTGACGCTGCGTGCGAATTTTTCCGCGATGTCGGTGACCGACATGCCGTCCAGGCAGCAGCGCAGGACCTCCCGTTCGCGTGGCGACAGGCTGGGCATGTCCGACAGCGAGTCCGGCGAGACGTCGGTGCCGCGCGGTCGCCGGCGCGGCGGGCGTACTTCGGGCTGGCTGCGCGTGGCCGCTTCGGCGGCCTGCATGATGGCCAGCTCGCGGGTCATGGTGCTGTTGAGATATTCGCGTCCCCGGCTGATGGTGCGGATGGCCAGGATCAGTTCGGCCAGCTCCTGCGATTTGCTGACGAAACCGCGTGCCCCCGCCTTCATCGCCATGGCCACCGTCGCCGGGCTGCTGTGGGCCGAGGTCACCAGGATCTTGGAACGCGGAAAGCGCACGCGCAAGGCGCGGATCAGGTTGAGACCGTCGATGTCATTGCTGCCCAGCGAATAATCGATCAGCAGCAGATCGGCCGGCGAGGCGCGCAGGGCTGCCATGAGCTCCTTGCTCGTGGCGAACGCGCCGACCACGGTGAAATCCGGCTCCTCGGCCAGACGCTTGGCCAGGCCGTAACGCACCACGGCGTGGTCGTCCAGCAGCGCGATGCGCAACGCCGATGCCAAGGTCCATGTCATGCGCTATCCCCTCGTATTCTGATCATGTGAAGCCGCTGCGGTGCATCATCAGCCCCCCTTCTGATGCAGCCGCTGACGAAGGCGTTATTGTGGTCGAGCGCCGCCTTCCGGCGCATAAGAATCGTCTGAAAAACAGTGACAAATCGCAGAATTTTTATACTTTACCGCGCTTGCGGGAAGCTGACGAAGGCGTCAGCTTTGTAACACCCTGTATGAAGAACAATGCTTGCTGCGCTACAGTGGCGCTCGGCCGCAGCAGCACGGGATCGCGGTGCGGCCAGACCCGCGCATTACACTTTATTACAGCCCGCGTGCAAGTCCATCACCATACTGGCCTGCAGCTGTTCTCCCCAATTTTCGACCTCGCGAGGCTCGTCGATGCAAGCGCCCTTCAAGCAGCTTTTTCCTTCACGTTCAGCCTGGCTGATGCTGGCACTGGTTGCCTGCACCTTGGGGCAGGCCCAGGCGGCTGGGCCGACTTCCACCAGTGCCCCGCTGTCGGAACAGGAGCGCGCCCTGCACGTACTCAACCGGCTCGCCTATGGGCCGCGTCCCGGCGATCTGGAGCAGGTGGAGCGCATGGGCGTAAAACGCTACATCGACCAGCAACTGCATCCAGAGCGCATCCCCCTGCCCGATGATTTGCAGGCGCGCCTGGCGGCGCTGCCGGGGCTGCAGATGACGCCGGCACAGTTGTTCGTCGACTATGGCCCGCCCTCCTTCGACCGCAGCGCCAGCAAGGAAGAGCAGCAGGCCGCGCGCCAGCGCGCGCCGCGCGAACTGACGCCGCAATTCCACATGGCGCGGCTGCTGCAGGCCAGCGAAAGCCCGCGCCAGCTGGAAGAAGTCATGACGGAATTCTGGGCCAATCACTTCAACGTCTTCGAAGGCAAGGAGTGGGTGCGCTACTGGGTGGGCGACTATGAAAAGAACGCCATCCGCCCCTATGCCCTGGGCAACTTCCGCGATCTGCTGGGGGCGGTGGCGCATCATCCGGCGATGCTCTACTACCTCGACAACTGGCTCTCCAGCGGTGCCGGCACGCCCGGTGCGCGCGGCCGCTTCAAGGGGCTCAACGAGAACTATGCACGCGAGCTGATGGAGCTGCATACGCTGGGCGTAAATGGCGGATATCAGCAGGCCGACGTGATCACGCTGGCGCGCATCCTCTCCGGCTGGACCATCGATGTGGACGCCATGAAGGCCGGTGCCTCGCCCTTCCGCTTCGCCGCGCAACGGCATGACAACGGCCCCAAGATCTTCCTCGGCAAACCGCTGCAGGCGAGCGGCTATCAGGAAGGCGAAGCGGCGCTGGACATCCTGGCCAATCATCCGTCGACGGCACGCTTCATCTCGACCCAGTTGGTGGAATACTTCGTCGCCGACCAACCCGATCCGGCGCTGGTGAACAAGCTGGCGCAGAAATTCCTGGCCAGCCATGGCGATATCCGGGCCGTGTTGCAGACCCTGTTCGACAGTCCGCAATTCTGGGCCCGCAGCAATTACCAGACGCAATTCAAGACGCCGTACCAGTTCGTGGTCTCGGCCCTGCGCGCGGGTGATATTCCGGTGCGAAATCCCAAGCCGGTCAATGGCGAACTGGGGCAATTCGGCATGCCGCTGTACGGCTGGCTCACGCCCGAGGGCTACAAGTATTCGCAGGCGGCCTGGCTCAATCCCGGCGCGCTGCTGCGGCGGATCAATCTGGCCGGCAACCTGGCCAGCGGCAAGTCACCGATCGCCCGCGTGGAAGGCGCGCCTGCGCCCTCCAATACGGAGGCGCCGCCGCTGGACGCAGCGGCCTTGCTGCGCACCCTCGGCCCGGCGATCACGCCGGCCACCGCCGCACAGATCAATGCCGCACCTGAGAACCAGCGTGCCGGCCTGGTCCTGGGCAGTCCCGATTTCATGAAACGCTAACCGCTGGAGGCCAGCATGAACCGCCGCCATTTTCTCCGTTATCTGGGCGCTGCCGGCAGCGGCGCCATCCTGGTGCCGATCGGCTTGTCCGGCTGTGCTGTCGTGCCGACCGGTGACCAGACCATCAGCCGCAGCAACCACACACCCGGCAAGGTGGCCTACGGCTCCCCTGCCCCGCGCGCGCATGCCCAGGGTGACGGTGCGCCGCGCATGGTGGTGGTGTTCCTGCGCGGGGCCGTCGATGGCCTCAACGTGGTGGTGCCGCATGGCGATCCGCTGTACTACCAGGCGCGTCCGACCATTGCGGTGGCACGTCCCGGCCAGGCCAACGGCGCGCTGGACCTGACCGGTTACTTCGGTTTGCATCCGGCGCTGCAGCCGCTGATGCCGTACTGGGAAAGCGGGCAGCTGGCCTTCGTGCATGCATCGGGTTCGCCCGATGGCTCGCGCTCGCACTTCGAAGCGCAGGACTATATGGAAACCGGCACACCCGGCCAGCACAGCACGCGCGATGGCTGGCTCAACCGGGTGATGGATTACCTGCCGCCGGCCGAGTCGCCTCTGCAGGCCATCAACGTCGGCAGCGCCACGCCGCGCATCCTGAGCGGCCACAACGTGGCGGCCAATCTGCAGACCGGGCGCGATGCCACGAGTCCGAGCATGATTGACCAGCCGCGCTGGAGCCAGGTCTTCGATCCGCTGTATGGCGGTGATGATGCGCTGGGCAAGGCCTATCGCGATGGCATGGCCGCGCGCAAGCAGCTCATGGCCGAGATCAACAGCCAGGAGCAGCAGATGGCCAACAACGGCGCGCCGCTGCCCAATGGCCTCTCCATGGATACGGCACGCTTGGGCCGGCTGATGCGGCATGATCCGCGCATCCGCCTGGCCTTCCTGGCCGTGGGGGGCTGGGATACGCACATCGGACAAGGCAACGGGACCGGCCAACTGGCTGGACGTCTGTCGCCGCTGGCCACGGGCCTGGCCACGCTGGCGCGTGAACTGGGGCCAGCCTTCAATGACACGGTGATCGTGGTGATGTCCGAATTCGGCCGCACCTTCAAGGAGAACGGCAACGGCGGGACCGATCATGGCCACGGCAATGCGATGTGGCTGATGGGGGGCAATCTGCGCGGCGGCAAGATTTATGGTCAGTGGCCGGGGCTGAATCAGACGGCCTTGAACGAAGGGCGCGATCTGGCGATCACGACCGATTTTCGCGCGGTCTTGTGTGCGCTGTCAGAGCGGCATATGCGCATCCCGGATCAGGCATTGGAGAAAATTTTTCCACAATACACTACGGGGGCAAGAGGGATTTCTGATCTCTTCATCTGATATTTTGCAGAGATCGCAGATACGTCAAACGTGAAAAAACCGCATCGAATCGATGCGGTTTTTCGCTTTTACAGCAGCTGTCCGAGTCATTCAGCCTCGGCAATCCACGCCGCCTGAATGGCTTCCAGAATGCGCTCGCCAGAGCGATTGGGATCATCCTCAAACCCCTCCAGCTCCATCACCCAACGATGCAGGTCGGTAAAGCGGATGGTCTTGGGATCGACCTCGGGAAACTTGTCGTAGAGTTCCTCGGCGATCTGCTGGGTATCAGTCCATTTCATGTCAGTCTCCCCGGTGCCATGGCACCGAACGAAAACCTCGGAAGATCAGTGATTCTCCGAAGCGTGGTTGATGGTGTACTTGGGGATTTCGACGGTCAGGTCGTCTTCGCCCAGCACCACCTGGCAAGACAGGCGGGACGTCGCTTCCAGGCCCCAGGCCATGTCCAGCAGGTCTTCTTCCTTGTCGGTCGGATCACCGAGGGTCTCGAAACCTTCGCGGATGACCACGTGGCAGGTGGTACAGGCGCAGGACTTTTCGCAGGCGTGCTCGATGTCGATGTCGCTGTCCAGCAGTGCATCGCACAGGGTCTTGCCGGCGGGGGCATCGATCACCGAGCCTTCAGGGCAAAGGACCGGATGGGGGAGGATGACGATCTGGGGCATGGTGGCTCTCGTGTCTTGTCTATCGTGTCTACAGTATTCGGGGTGACGACATCGCTTACGCGACTTCGTCCAGTTTCTTGCCGGCCAGCGCGGCGTGCACGCTGCGGTCCATGCGCCGTGCGGCGAATTCTTCCGTGCCATGCGCCAGCGCATCCACCGCCGCCTTGATGGCGAGGTGATCCGCACCTTGCGCGGCGGCCGTCACGGCGTCGATCTGCGCTTCGATGGCCACGCGCTCGGCTTCCGACAGCAGCGCGGCATCGGCCTGCAGGGCCGAACGGGTGGCCAGGACGATGCGCTCGGCTTCGACCTGTTCTTCGCGCAGGGCGCGGCGTTGCATGTCTTCATCGGCCGAGCTGAAGGATTCCTGCAGCATGCGGGCGATTTCATCGTCACCCAGGCCATACGAAGGCTTGACGGTGATGGAGGCTTCCACCCCCGAAGTCATCTCGCGCGCCGACACCGCCAGCAAGCCATCGGCATCGACCTGGTAGGTCACGCGGATGCGCGCCGCACCGGCGGCCATCGGCGGAATGCCGCGCAGCTCGAAGCGGGCCAGTGAACGGCAGTCGGCCACCAGCTCGCGCTCGCCCTGCACCACGTGGATCGCCATGGCGGTCTGGCCATCCTTGAAGGTGGTGAATTCCTGGGCGCGGGCACAGGGGATGGTGGAATTGCGCGGGATGACCTTCTCGGCCAGGCCACCCATGGTCTCGATGCCCAGCGACAGCGGGATCACGTCCAGCAGCAGCCAGTCGTCACCCGGCGCACGGTTGCCGGCCAGCAGATTGGCCTGCACGGCCGCACCCAGCGCCACCACCTTGTCGGGGTCGATGTTGGACAGCGGATTGGTCTTGAAGAACTCGCCCACCGCGCGGCGGATGTGCGGCATGCGGGTAGCACCGCCGACCAGCACCACGCCATCCACGTCTTCCACCGTCAGGCTGGCATCGCGCAGGGCCTTGCGGACCGGGGCCATGGTCTTGGCGACCAGGTGCTGGGTGATCTCGTTGAATTGTGCGGCGGTAATCGACAGGTGCACTTCTTCGCCGGACTTGAGCACGGCATCGATCTGCACTTCATCCTTGGTGGAGAGCAGCTCCTTGACTTCGCGCGCCTTGACCATCAGGAGGCGCGTGTCTTCATCCGACAGCGGCTGCAGTTGCGCCTCGTGGCTGATCCAGCAGAACAGGCGATGATCGAAATCATCCCCGCCCAAGGCCGAATCGCCGCCTGTCGCCAGCACTTCGAAGACGCCGCGCGTGAGCTTGAGGATGGAAATATCGAAGGTACCGCCACCCAGGTCATAGACCGCGAAGATCCCTTCGGAGGCATTGTCCAGGCCGTAGGCGATCGCGGCCGCCGTCGGTTCATTGAGCAGGCGCAGGACATTGAGACCGGCCAGTTGCGCCGCGTCCTTGGTGGCCTGGCGCTGGGCATCGTCGAAGTAGGCGGGCACGGTGATGACGGCACCCACCAGGTCGTCGCCCAGGGCATCTTCAGCGGTCTGGCGCAGCGTGGCCAGGATCTGGGCCGAAACTTCCACCGGGCTCTTCACGCCGGCCACGGTCTTGATCTGCACCATGCCGGGCTGGTCCTGGAAGTCATAGGGCATGTTCTCGGCGTGGGCGATGTCCTTGAGGCCACGGCCCATGAAGCGCTTGACCGAGACGATGGTATTGCGCGGATCAATGGTCTGCGCGGCCTGCGCCTTGTAGCCGATGTTGGCATGGCCGTTGGGCAGGTAGCGCACGATCGAGGGCAGCAGCACGCGGCCGTCATCATCGGCCAGGACTTCGGGAATGCTGTTGCGTACGGTCGCCACCAGCGAATTGGTGGTGCCCAGGTCGATGCCGACGGCCAGACGACGCTGGTGTGGCGCGGTGGACATGCCCGGTTCGGAAATCTGCAGTAAAGCCATAAGGTGTGGACTCGTCGTGGAGCGTTGGGGCGAAGTGACTCGCCGTTATTCGGGTAAGGCCATCCGGATGCCCAGGCCGATGAAGGCACAGCCTGCCAGGCGATTCAGATGAACGGAAGCGGAAGCGCGACGGCGGAAGACCGCACCGACGGCACCGGAAAAGAGCGCGATGGCGCTGAAGATGACGAAGGCCTGAACAATGAACACCAGCGCCAATATCAGCATCTGCAGGGCTTCATGACCAGCCTCGCGCTGCACGAACTGCGGCAGGAAAGCGATGAAGAACAGCGTCACCTTCGGGTTGAGCATATTGGCCAGCACGCTCTGCCAATAGATGCGGCGCAGCGGGACCGCAGCAGCGCCCTGCCCGTCTGCCGACATCGCGATGCCGCTGGAAGCCGAACGCAACGTGCGCACACCCAGATAGGCCAGATAGGCGGCACCCGCGTATTGCAGCGCGTGGTAGGCCGGCGGGTAAGCCTTGATGAGGGCGGCAAAGCCCAGCACGGCCAGCAGGGTATGGAAGATCAGTCCCGAACAGAACCCGGCAGCAGCCACCAGCCCGGCCTTGCGCCCTTGGGCGATGCCGCGCGTGAGCACGTAGATGTTGTCCGGACCCGGTGCCAGGGTCAGCGTCATCGCGGCCAGCAGGAACAGGAACAGATCGGGCATCATGGGTCTCCGGTCAGCCTTCGATCAGGGCGAAGGCATCGCCGATCTCGGCCCCGAACTTGTCGAGGAACATCAGTTGGCGCACCAGCTTGCCGGCACCGGCGTAGTCACCCGCATCCAGCAGCGCTTCGATGCGCGCGATCTCGGCTTTCTTCTCGGTCAGCAGTTCGGTGTTGAGCTGTTCCAGGGCATCGATGTCCTTGCCGGCCTTGGCGTCGTCAAGCGTCTCGCGCCATTCCATCTGCTGCATCAGGAAAGCGGGGGCCATGGCGGTGTTGGATTCGGTCTGCAGGTCTACGCCGTGCAGTTCGCACAGGTAGCGGGCGCGCTTCAACGGGTTCTTCAGCGTCTGGTAAGCCTCGTTGGCACGTGTGGCCCACTGCATGGCCACGCGCTTTTCGGCATCGCTGGCGTGTGCGAACTTGTCAGGATGCGCCTGGCCCTGCACGCTGTGGAAAGCCTGCTCCAGCGCCTTCTGGTCGATGGCGAAACGTTGCGGCAGCTGGAACAGATCGAAGTGGTTTTGCATGGCTGAAAAATAAAAAGCCTGTCGGACTGCAACAGGCTTGGCACATCAGGGACGGCGGACGGTGACCAGGTCGGCCCCGCAGGGAGCAATCACGAGGCTGTCACAGGGCTATCACGGTCCGGCTAAGCACTGGGGCCGCCTGCACCACAAAGCCGGTACGACGGCATCGACAAGAAACTGAAGATCCAGGTCAGATGCGGAAGCTTTCGCCGCAGCCACATTCATCCTTGACGTTCGGATTCTGGAACTTGAATCCTTCGTTCAGTCCCTCCCGGGCGAAGTCCAGCTCGGTACCATCGATGTAGGGCAGGCTCTTGGGATCGACGAAGACGCGCACGCCATGCGACTCGAAGACGGTGTCTTCGGACGATTGTTCATCCACATACTCCAGCTTGTAGGCCAGGCCGGAGCAGCCGGTGGTGCGCACACCCAGGCGCAGGCCGATGCCCTTGCCACGGCGCTCCATGTAGCGGCTGATGTGTTTTGCTGCCTTCTCTGTCAACGTGATTGCCATGATGCTTGCCTTACGAAATCGAAAACGGCCTTGCTGTCCTGCCCGTCAAGCCGCTCAGGCGGCTTGCTGCTGTTCGCCGTGCTTGGCCTTGTAGTCCTGCACGGCAGCCTTGATGGCGTCTTCGGCCAGGATCGAGCAGTGGATCTTCACCGGCGGCAGGGCCAGTTCTTCGGCGATCTGGGTGTTCTTGATGGACAGGGCTTCGTCCAGGGTCTTGCCCTTGACCCATTCGGTCACCAGCGAAGACGAAGCGATGGCCGAACCGCAGCCGTAGGTCTTGAACTTGGCATCCTGGATGACGCCATCCGCGCCCACCTTGATCTGCAGCTTCATCACGTCGCCGCAGGCCGGCGCGCCGACCATGCCGGTGCCTACGGTGTCGTCGCCCTTTTCGAAGGCGCCGACGTTGCGGGGGTTTTCATAGTGGTCGAGTACTTTTTCGGAATAAGACATGTTCTTTGCTCCCTAGATGATGGTTTCGGCCATCGCCCCTGCCCTGCTGCGGCTGCTGGCGATGGCTGGCAGAATCCTGGTTTAGTGGGCCGCCCACTGGATGGTGGACAGGTCCACGCCGTCCTTGTACATGTCCCACAGCGGGGACAGCTCGCGCAGCTTGCCGACCTTGCTCTTGATCAGCTGGATGGTGAAATCGATATCTTCCTCGGTGGTGAAGCGGCCGATGGTGAAGCGGATCGAGCTGTGCGCCAGTTCGTCGCTGCGGCCCAGGGCGCGCAGCACGTAGGACGGCTCCAGGCTGGCCGAGGTGCAGGCCGAACCGGACGAAACGGCGATGTCCTTGATGGCCATGATCAGCGATTCACCTTCCACGTAGTTGAAGCTCACGTTCAGGTTGTGCGGCACGCGATGATCCATGTCGCCGTTGATGTAGGTCTCTTCGATCTCTTGCAGGCCCTTGGCCAAGCGATCGCGCAGCGCGCGGATGCGGGACAGTTCGCTGTCCATTTCTTCACGCGCCAGGCGGAAGGCTTCACCCATGCCCACGATCTGGTGGGTAGCCAGGGTGCCCGAACGCAGGCCGCGCTCGTGGCCACCGCCGTGCATCTGTGCTTCGATGCGCACGCGCGGCTTGCGGCGCACATACAGCGCACCGATACCCTTGGGGCCGTAGCTCTTGTGAGCCGAGAAGCTCATCAGGTCGACCTTCCAGTTTTCCAGGTCGATCTTGACCTTGCCGGTCGCCTGGGCGGCGTCGCTGTGGAAGATGATGCCCTTGGAGCGGCAGAACTCGCCGATTTCCGGCACCGGCTGGATCACGCCGATTTCATTGTTCACCAGCATGACCGACACCAGGATGGTATCCGGACGCACGGCGGCAGCGATCTGCTCGACCGTGACCAGGCCATTGTCCTGGGGCTGCAGGTAGGTGGCTTCGAAGCCCACGCGTTCCAGCTCGCGGAAGGTATCCAGCACCGCCTTGTGCTCGGTCTTGACGGTGATGATGTGCTTGCCCTTGGACTTGTAGAACTGCGCCGCGCCCTTGATGGCCAGGTTGTTGCTCTCGGTGGCACCGGAGGTCCAGATGATCTCGCGCGAATCCGCGTTGACCAGCTTGGCCACTTCTTCACGCGCCTCTTCCACGGCCTTCTCTGCGGTCCAGCCATACATGTGGCTGCGCGAAGCGGGGTTGCCGAACTGCTCGCGCAGGTAGGGAATCATCTTGTCGGCCACGCGCGGATCGACCGGGGTGGTCGCCGAGTAGTCCATGTAGATCGGGAAGTGCGGAGCCTTGATGGTCTCCAGCAGGCTTTTTTCCAGGGGTGCGTTCATAAGGTCCTTGCTCCAAATCAGGCTGCGGCTTGCGGGCGGTGCATCACCACCACGCTCTGCGAGTCGGCGGCACGGTGTTCGGCCGCCTTGGGTTCTTTTTGCTGGTCCACCAGGTCTTGGAGGGATACCGAATCCAGGTACTCGACCATCTTCTCGTTCAGGGTGGACCACAGCTCATGCGTCATACAGCGTGCGCCGCCCGGATGCGCCGCGCTGTGGCAATTTTCCTTGCCACCGCACTGGGTTGCATCCAGGGGTTCGTCCACCGCGATGATGATGTCGGCGACCGACACGTCAGCCGCCTTGCGGGCGAGATTGTAACCACCGCCGGGCCCCCTCACGGACTCGACGATCTGGTGACGCCGCAACTTGCCGAACAACTGCTCCAGATATGATAAAGAAATTTCCTGGCGCTCGCTGATGGCCGACAGCGTGACGGGGCCCTTGCCCTGGCGCAAAGCCAGGTCAATCATCGCAGTCACGGCAAAACGGCCTTTGGTGGTAAGACGCATGAAGTTCGCTCCAGAAACAAATGCACCGGCGGGGCCGGTTACCCTGAATTCCCGAATATTTGAGTCAAGTATAGCAAACCCGAGTAATTCTGTCAGGTACCCTGCCTTTTCCTTCATATCGGCCAAAACCCGGCCTGGCGCAAGCCGTCGACAAATTCACCTGAAACTTGTCTGACCTCTTGCGCAAAGTGCGCTACTCTCACGGCTACGGCTGGTCCTGGCGTCGTGGCGGCTTATCGATCTGGTAAGATGGCGCGACTATGTTCACCCCGCCTGATGCGGACCGATCACAACCATTCACAATCCGGTCTGCCAGCGCTCCCGAGAAATAAAACGATATGGATGTAAGCGATACCCCCAACCCGCTGCTGCGCCCGCGCCGCAAGCCCCAGAGCCTTTCGCAGGAAGTGGTGGCGGCGCTGACCGCAATGATCTCCAACGGCAGCCTCAACCCGGGCGACAAGCTGCCCACCGAATCCGAGATCATGCAGACCCAGGGCGTCTCGCGCACCGTGGTGCGCGAAGCCATCTCGCGCCTGCAGGCAGCCGGACTGGTGGAAACGCGGCACGGCATCGGCACCTTCGTGCTGGAGGTCAAGAAGGGTTCCAACATCAACATCGACCCGGCCACCATCACCACCATGCGCGACCTGCTGGCGCTGCTGGAGCTGCGCATCAGCCTGGAGACCGAAACCGCCGGCCTGGCCGCATCGCGCCGCAGCGATGCCCAGCTGCAGGAAGTCCGCGAGGCGCTGGACCTGTTCCACGCCAACCAGAAAAGCGGCGGCGACACCGTGGGCCCGGACTTCCGTTTCCACTTCGCCATCGCCAATGCCACCGGCAACCGTTATTTCATCGAGATCATCAGCCATCTCGGCATGGGGGTGATCCCGCGCAAGCGCATCAATACCGCCGAGCTGGCGCATGACCAGCAGGCCAGCTACCTGGAGCGGGTACAGCGCGAGCACGAAGACATCTATGAGGCCATCGCCCGCGGCGATGCTGAAGCCGCCCGCGCCGCCATGCGCAATCACCTCACCAACAGCCGCGAGCGCCTGCGCCGCGCGCAGCAGGAAGCTGAATCGGGCACCGCCGGCAACGCCTGATCCCGCGCAAGTCCGGCCGGTCCGTGCTGCACGGATCGGCCGCTTCCGTTCTCCCCCCTCTTCAGCAAGCCCCCGCCATCCGACGATCTCCTCGGCCCGGCCGGCCGGAAATCCCGCCCTCCACCCTGCGCAAACCATCACAACAAAGTACTGGCTTTCTGAAATCTTATGTTGTACGATGACTGATATCCTAATTGGATACAAGAAGATCAGAGACAACATTCATCCTATTTGCCTCGTTTTCCAACCCATTCCTAACGGCGTCGAGCGAAACCATGTCCCAGTACACACCCCAAGACCTCAAACAGATCCTCTCTTCCGGCCTGCTGTCGTTCCCGCTGACGGACTTCGACGAGCAAGGCGACTTCCGCCCCAAGACCTACATCGAACGTCTGGAATGGCTGGCGCCCTATGGCGCGAGCGCGCTGTTCGCCGCCGGTGGCACGGGTGAGTTCTTCTCGCTGGTCCCCGGTGAATATTCGGACATCATCCGCACCGCCGTCGACACCTGCCGCGGCAAGGTGCCCATCATCGCCGGCGCCGGCGGCTCCACCCGCGCGGCCATCGCCTACGCCCAGGAAGCCGAGCGCCTGGGTGCCCACGGCATCCTGCTGATGCCCCATTACCTGACCGAAGCCAGCCAGGACGGCATCGCCGCCCACGTGGAAGCGGTCTGCAAATCGGTCAACTTCGGCGTCATCATCTACAACCGTGCAGTCTGCAAGCTCAATGCCGAGACCCTGCAACGCCTGGCTGACCGCTGCCCCAACCTGATCGGTTTCAAGGACGGCATCGGCGAGATCGAACCGATGGTGCATATCCGCCGCAAGCTGGGTGACCGTTTCACCTACCTGGGTGGCCTGCCGACTGCGGAAGTCTATGCTGCCGCCTACAAGGCGCTGGGCGTGCCGGTGTACTCCTCGGCGGTCTTCAACTTCATTCCCAAGACCGCCGTCGAGTTCTATCAGGCCATCGCCAAGGAAGACCACGACACCGTGGGCAAGCTGATCGATGACTTCTTCCTGCCCTACCTCGCCATCCGCAACCGCAAGGCCGGTTATGCCGTCTCCATCGTCAAGGCCGGTGCCAAGATCGTCGGCCACGATGCCGGACCGGTGCGTACGCCCCTGACCGACTGCACGCCGGAAGAGCACGAAGAACTGGCTGCACTGATCAAGAAGCTGGGTCCGCAATAAAGACGGGCTGATCTGATCGGCAGTACCCGAGGGAGGGGCCGCAGGCAGCTGCGGCCCCTCCCTTTTTGGGCGATATGAAAGAAAGTGCAGGCCCTGGCCGAAAAAAAACCTCCGTGGCCTGAGCGACGGAGGTTTTCGTGAAGGGAAGCACCAATAATCAGAACTCTTCCCAATCCTGTGCATCGTCCTTGATGCGGCTGCCCGGCGCAGGCGGCGAGGCCTTGGCCGGCTTGGCAGGTGGCAGCTTGGGAGCAGCCTTCGGTGCAGCAGCAACGGGGGCGGGCGGCGCAGGCTTCAAGGCAGGCGCAGCGGGCGCAGCCGGGGCCGGCGGCGGTGCCATCGGTGCCGGGCGCGGCTTGGCCGCCGGGCTGGCGACCTGATGCGCATCGATCTTGAAGATGCTGACCGCGCCGACCAGATTGGTGGCCTGGGCCTGCAGCGATTGGGCCGCAGCGGCCGCTTGCTCCACCAGCGCGGCGTTCTGCTGGGTCACTTCATCCATCTGGGTGATGGCGCGGTTGACCTGCTCGATGCCGGTGCTCTGCTCACGGCTGGCTTCGGCGATTTCACCAACGATGTCAGTGACGCGCTGCACGCTGGTGACGACTTCACCCATGGTGGCCCCGGCTTGTTCGACCAGTTGGCTGCCGGCCTCGACCTTCTCCACAGAGGCATCGATGAGCGACTTGATTTCCTTGGCGGCGGCGGCTGAACGCTGGGCCAGCGAGCGCACTTCCGAAGCCACCACGGCAAAGCCGCGGCCCTGCTCACCGGCACGGGCGGCTTCCACCGCGGCGTTCAACGCCAGGATGTTGGTCTGGAAGGCGATGCCGTCGATCACGCTGATGATGTCCACGATCTTGCGCGAGGATTCATTGATGGCCTGCATGGTATCGACCACCTGCGACACCACTTCCCCGCCCTTGCTGGCGGTGGAGGAGGCCGAATGCGCCAGCTGGTTGGCTTGCAGGGCATTGTCGGCGTTCTGCTTGACGGTGCCGGTCAGCTGCTCCATGGAGGCCGCGGTTTCTTCCAGCGAGCTGGCCTGCTGCTCGGTGCGCGAGGACAGGTCCATGTTGCCGGCGGCGATTTCCTTGGCATTGGTATCGATGCTGTCCGAACTGCTGCGTACGCGCGAGACCGTGGTCAGCAGTGCCTGCTGCATGCTGCGGATGGCCGAGAACAGGCGGCCGATCTCGTTGTTGCTGTGGACGTCCACCTTGGTGGTCAAGTCGCCATTGGCCACCAGATCCAGCAGATGCACGGCGCGGTTCAGGGGCGTCAAGACGATGTTGCGCAGCAGGAAATGCACGCCGATCACCAGGAACATGGCGCCGATCAGACCTGCAATCACCATCCAGACCACCATGTTGTATTCACGGGTGCGCTCGCTGGCCGCATTGTCGTTGAGTTCCATGGCGCGTTTCTGGAATGCATCCAGCGCCTTGGAGAACCGGCCACCGGCCGGATTGATCTGCTTGTCGTTCAGGTCGGAGTAGGCACCGGTGTCACCGGCCTTCAACTGGCTGGATGCCTTGGCCAACAAATCGGACAGGGCACGCGCCGATTCAATCAGCTCCATCTTGACCGCCGGCTCCTCGCCGGCCAGATCGGGCAACTTGCTGAACTCGTCCACGAATTTGAGGCCGCGCTCGTAGCTCGTCTGGGCACTCTTGAGGGCAGCCTCGGTGACGGCAGGATCGTTCTTTTCCTTCTGGTTGGCATAGGCGCGCGTGAGCGCCGAGCGTGTACGGGTGGTGTCCTTGTAGGCGTCATTGATGACGATGACGTGCTCGGCAATCTCATGCACGTACTCCGTAGCCTCATTGGCGCGGCCCAGCGCAAAAATGCCCACTGCAGCACCCACTACGATCATGCATGAAAACAGCGCAAGCGCGCTCATCAGGCTGAAGCGAACCGTCAGATTTCGCATTCCCTCTCTCCGCTTAATTTTGATACAACAAGTGAAATGAACAACATGGCGCAGACGATACAACACCGCGTCGCGCTTCATATCGGCGGCAAACCCACCAAAACTCCCCCAATTCCCGGTTAGGGCAGTCAGCAAATGTCCGTTTTCGCATTGTGCACCGGCAACACCCGGGGCCGGCTGTCCTGGATCAAGCCTGATTCATATGGCGGGGCACAGATGTGAAAAAGCTTGCCGAAATGACATTCGGCAAGCCCGAAAAACAACATATTGAGGTTTCTGAGGGTGAAGCAAAACCCTTCAGGTATCAGCGTACGCCGGGCAAGTCGATGATCTCGACCCAGTTCGGATTGCGTCCCAAGGTGTAGCGGAAGACCGGCGTAAGCGCCCCGCTGTCGCGGTCGATGGCATAGCTGGTCAGCCCGGCCTTCTGCCCGACGGCCAGCAGGTAGCGTCCTTGCGGATCGATGTTGAAACCGCGCGGCTGGGTTTCGGTGGGGATGTTGAGAATGCGGGTGAGCTTGCCGCTGGCCGGGTCCACGCGATAAGCGCTGAGCGTGTTGGAGGCGCGCTCGGTGGCATAAAGAAAACGGCCATCCGGCGTCAGGTGCAAGTCGGCGGCCGCCAGCGGTTCACTGGTCTTGAAGCCTTCCGGCAAGGCCGAGTCGCTGGCCAGCAGGGTCAAGGTGCCGGACTGGCGATCGTAGGCGTAGGTGTTGACAGTGGCGTCCAGCTCATTGGTCGAATAGACGAAACGCTGGTCCGGCGAGAACACGAAATGGCGCGGCCCGGCACCGGCCTTGGTGGCGACCGACGGCGGACTGTTGGGCGTGACCGTGCCGGTGGCCGGGTCGAAACGGTATTGCAGGATCACGTCGCTGCCCAGGTTGCTGGCAAAGACGAAGGCATTGTCAGGAGAAACCTGCACGGAATGCGCGTTCTTCCCGGTCGGGATCACCGCCAGCGGCGGGGCCTGCACGGTACCGTCCGTCCCGATGGCATTGACCGAGATCCTGTTGCCGGAGTAGGACGCGGCCAGCAGGTAGCGCCCGCTGCGGTCGGTGGCGATGTTGGCCATGTTGTCGGCCAGCGGCACCTTGGACAGCGCCTTGAGCTTGCCGCTGGCGGGATCAATGGCATAGCTCACCACCGAATACGGCTGGCCGCGCAGCGCGGCATAGAGGAATTTGTGATCGGGACTCAGGGCCAGCGGCATCACGGTGCTGCCGGTATCGACCTTGTCGATCAGGTTGACGCTGCCATCGCCATTGAGCCGGAGCACGTAGATGTCCTGGCTGTCCGCATTGGAGACGTAGGCGACAGTGGCCGCACCGGCATGCGCGGCGGCCAGGCTGAGGACTGAAGTGGCAATCAAGGTGGCGAAGCGGGAAGAAGGTGAAGAAAGGGTGTTGCTCATGCGGTCTCCTGGCGAATCATCTTGTTGTTGTCATGACGATGGAACAAAAAAAGGACCCGCAAGCGGGCCCCAAGGAAGGATCAGGTCACCGGCGCCGGATTGAACAGGGTCAGTGCATTGTGCAGCTTCCACTGTTCGGCCCAGGTGCGCTTCTTGCCGCTGGCCACGTCCAGCATCAGCTGGAACAGCTCCCAGCCGACCTGTTCGATGGTGGCTTCGCCGCTGGCGATACGCCCGGCGTTGACATCCATCAGGTCATGCCAGCGCCGCGCCAGGTCATTGCGGGTCGCGACCTTGATGACCGGCACGGCCGCCAGGCCATACGGCGTACCCCGGCCTGTGGTGAAGATATGAAGATTCATGCCGGCCGCCAGTTGCAAGGTGCCGCAGATGAAGTCGGAGGCGGGCGTGGCCGCATAGATCAGGCCCTTCTGCTGAAGCTTGTCGCCCGGCGAGAGCACGCCCGAAATCGGGCTGGAGCCGGACTTGACGATGGAGCCCATGGCCTTCTCGACGATGTTGGCCAAGCCGCCCTTCTTGTTGCCGGGGGTGGTGTTGGCGCTGCGGTCGACACCGCCCTGCTTCAGATAATTGTCGTACCAGTCCATCTCGCGGATCATGGCCTGGGCCACTTCCTCGTTGACCGCGCGCGAGGTCAGTTGGTCGATGCCGTCGCGCACTTCGGTCACTTCCGAGAACATCACCGAGGCGCCTGCGCGCACCAGCAGGTCGGTCGCAAAGCCCACTGCCGGGTTGGCCGTCACGCCCGAGAAGGCGTCGCTGCCGCCGCACTGCACGCCTACCACCAGGTCCGAGGCCGGGCAGGTTTCGCGGCGGCGCTTGTCCAGTTCGGTCAGGCGCGCCTCGGCCATCTTCATGATGGAATCGATCATGGAGTTGAAACCGACGTGTTCCGCATCCTGCAGGCAGACCACATAGGGCTCGCCGGCCTTGTGGATGGGGATCATGTTTTCCGGCAGCAGGCGGTTGGGCTGCAGCTTTTCGCAGCCCAGGCTCACCACCATGGCCTGGCCGCCGAAGTTGGGGTTCAGGCTGATGTTGCGCAGCGTACGGATGGGGATGCCGGCGTTGGGCGCATCGATGGCCACGCCGCAGCCATAGGTGTGCTCCAGCGCCACCACGTCTTCCACATTGGGATACTTGGGCAGCAGCTCGGCGCGGATGCGCTTGACCGCATGCTCCACCACACCGGCCACGCATTGCACGGTGGTGGTGATGGCCAACAGGTTGCGCGTGCCCACCGAGCCATCGGCGTTGCGGTAGCCTTCGAAGGTATAGCCTTCCAGCGGCGGCTGCGGGGCCGGCTTTTTAGTGGCGATGGGCAGGTTGTCGAGACCGCGCGCCGGGGGCATCTGCACCAGCGATTCCTCGATCCAGCTGCCCTTGGGGATGTCACGCACGGCGTAGCCGATGGCCACGTCATAACGTACGATGGCCTCGCCCTGCTTGAGATCGCGCAGCGCGATCTTGTGGCCCTGGGGCACGCGGTCGACCAGGGTCAGGCCATCGGGGAAGACGGTGCCGGCAGGCAGGCCTCCGTCATTGACGACGATGGCGACATTGTCGGTGTCGTTCATCATGATGTAGCGCGGTGTGAATGCCTGGCTGGCGGCGGTATCGGTGCTCATGCTAAGTCCCATGCGACAGAATGCTGCAATTCAAATGAAGGGCGGCCACTGCAACAGCGGCCGCCCGTAAAACGGATCAGACGTCCTTGAGTTCGACGCGCTTGATTTCCTTGACGATGACAAGATAGCTGATCACGGTCACCAGTGCATTGATGCCCACGAAGACCAGCGCACCGGAGAAGGAACCGGTCTCCTTGACGATATAGCCGATCACGATCGGGGTCGTGATGCCGGCCACATTGCCGAACATGTTGAAGAGGCCACCCGACAGGCCCACGATCTGCTTGGGCGCGGTATCGGCCACCACTGCCCAGCCCAGCGCGCCCACGCCCTTGCCGAAGAAGGCCAGCGCCATGATGCCCACCACCATCCACTGCGCATCGACGTAATTGCACAGGATCATGGTCATCGACAACAGCATGCCGCCCACGATGGGGATCTTGCGCGCCCAGGTGACCGACATGCCGCTCTTGATCAGGCGGTCCGAAATCAGGCCGCCGACGACGCCGCCGATGAAGCCGCACACCGCCGGGATCGAGGCCACGAAACCGGCCTTGAGGATGGACATGCCGCGCTCCTGCACCAGGTACACCGGGAACCAGGTCAGGAAGAAGTAAGTGATCACGTTGATGCAGTACTGGCCGATGTAGACGCCCAGGAGCATGCGGTTGGACAGCAACTGGCGAATGTAGCCTTTGCCCTTGGTGGAAGGGGCTGCGACCTTCTTGTTGTCCATGTCGACCAGGCCGCCGCCGGATTCGATATGCTGCAGTTCAGCCGGGTTGATGCGCGGATGGTCCTTGGGACTGTAGATGATCTTGCCCCAGACCATGGCCAGCAGGATGCCGACCACGCCCATGACGGTGAAGACGTGATGCCAGCTGTAGGTGTGCACGATCCAGGCCATCAGCGGCGTGAAGATCACGGCCGCGAAATACTGTGCCGAATTGAAGATGGCCGAGGCGGTGCCGCGTTCCTTGGTCGGGAACCAGGCCGCGACGATGCGGCCATTGGCCGGGAAGGACGGCGCTTCGGCCAGGCCCACCATGAAGCGCAGCAGGAACAGCGCGATCACGGCCGCACCCGTGCTCATCCACGTCACACCGGCCTGCAGGAAGGTGAAGAAAGACCACAGGGCAATGCTCCACATGTAGATCTTCTTGGAACCGAAGCGGTCCAGCAGCCAGCCGCCCGGCAGCTGGGCCAGCACGTACGCCCAGCTGAAGGCCGAGAAGATGTAGCCCATGGTGACCGGGTCCAGCGACAGCTCGGTCTTCATGGCCGAACCGGCAATGGAAAGCGTGGCACGGTCAGCGTAGTTGACGGTGGTGACGACGAACAGCAGGAACAGGATCAGGTAGCGGATATGGGTCGGCTTGCCGGCCGCTGCCCCGCTGGGGGTGTTGCTTTGCGCCAATTGGATTCTCCAGGTCTCTCGCCATCCGCTCCGCCTGGCCGGCCCCGAAGCGCCGCCGCAGGAACGCGGGCGGACTGGCATCGGGACTTGCCGGCAGTGTCTCTTGGCGTATTGTTGTGTGTTGGGGTGATTGTTATAAGACGTCATACAACAGCAAGCGCAGTATAACAGGACACGAAACGGACGCAAGCGTTGAATGTGAAGGAATCTGCACTTCAGGCCGGTGACAGGGGGCGCCGCAGTTGTCTGACATGTCCTTCTGGCGCACTGACGAAGTGGCGCGCGGCAGGTATCATGCGCGCACTCTCCTGCTCTCCCACGATTCTTTACCACCAGATCTTCCCATGACCTTCTCATCCTCCGCCTCGCGCGGCTCTTCTGCCTGGCTCAAGCCGCTGCTGTTCATCCTGGTGGCGGCCATCGGCCTTTACTATGTGAAGTGGTCCCCCTACTACCTGAAATCCTTCGTGGCCGCCGACAAGCACAGCATTGGCGCCTCCATCCTGGCCAATGCGCCCGCCGCCCCGTGGTCGGCTGCGCTGGAATATGCCACGGTCTACTTCCTGGCCATCTGGAAAGCCGCCGTGCTGGGTGTGCTGCTGGGTTCGCTGGTGCAGGTGCTGGTGCCGCGCGACTGGCTGCTGCGGGTGTTCGGCCGCGCCGGCCTCGGCTCGACCCTGCGTGGCGGCCTGTTCGCCCTGCCCGGCATGATGTGCAGCTGCTGCGCCGCACCGGTGGTGGCGGGCATGCGCCGCCAGCAGGTGTCGGTCGGGGCCGCGCTGGCCTTCTGGATCGCCAACCCGGTGCTCAATCCGGCCACGCTGGTGTTCATGGGCTTCGTGCTGGGCTGGCATTTTGCCGCGCTGCGTTTGGTGGCCGGCGTGCTGCTGGTAGTGGGTGTGTCGCTTATCGCGCAACGTGTGGCGCAGACCGAGACCCTGCCGCAGGCCGCCCTCGATGCGGTGGCCGCCGCAGAATATGAACCGATGGACGATGGCCGTCATTTCCTGGTCCGCTGGGGCAGCAAGCTGTGGCAACTGTTCTGGACCACGGCACCGGTCTACATCGTGGTGGTGCTGGCGCTGGGCGCGGCGCGGGTGTGGCTGTTCCCGCAGGTCGATGCCAGCATGGGCAACAGCCTGCTGTGGATCGTGGCGCTGGCGGTGGTGGGCACGCTCTTCGTGATTCCGACGGCCGCCGAGATCCCCATCGTGCAATCCATGCTTTCGCTGGGCATGGGCGTGGGGCCGGCCGTGGCGTTGCTGATGACCCTGCCCAGCATCAGCCTGCCGTCGCTGCTGATGCTGCGCAAATCCTTCACGCCGCGCGTACTCACGACCGTCACCCTGCTGACCATGCTCATCGGCGTGGTCAGCGGGCTGGTGGCGGTGGTCCTGCTGTAAATTGATTCAGGGCCGATACTGGCGCAGGAAGCCGACCACCTCGGTCTGCTGCCCTGCGAACAGCAGGCGGGAGCGCTTGGACTCCCGCTGGAAGGCATAGATGGGATCGTAGTATTCCGCCAGCAAGGCATCGATCCAGGCGCGGTGCAGGTCGACCACGCCGTCTTGTTCCTGGCGCGCCAGCGCCGTTTCCATCATCTGCAGCAGGCGGCGGTAGCGCTGGTCGCCGAGGCGCTTGACCAGCTTGCCCAATGCAGCAAGCAGATGCGCGCGATAGCGTTCAAACCCGTGGCGCGGATCCAGCGCCACGTATTCCTCGCACAGGCCACTGACGTAATCGCGCAGGATACGTTCCACGCGCCCTTCCCTGCTGTCTTCCAGCCACACCATGGGCAGGCTCTGCATGCGCTGGTGCAAGGCCAGCGGCAAGGCACAGGCACCGATCAGCCGGCTTTCGTCTTCCAGCGCAAACCAGTGATGTCCCTGCGCTTGCAGTTTGATGAGGGCAATGGCCAGACGGTGTTCGAAATCGATGGGCGCAGGCTGCGGGCTGGCGCGCTTGCCGAAACTGGAGCCACGATGATTGGCGCAAGCCTCCAGGTCCAGCGCGTTGTCGAGCTGCAGCAGCACGTCGGTCTTGCCGCAGCCGGTCATGCCGCCCACCACCACGAAGGAACACTCGGCCAAGGCCTGGTCGATGGCTTCCATCAGAAAATGGCGCAGCGCCTTGTAGCCGCCGGCCACGCGCGGATAGGCGATGCCGGCTTCGCTCTTCAACCACTGCTGGGTGATTTGCGAGCGCAGGCCGCCGCGGAAGCAATACAGGCAGCCTTCCGGATGCGCTTTTGCGAACGCCGCCCAGGCCGCAATCCGTTCGTCCTTCACCGCTCCGCTGACCAGTTGATGACCCAGTTCGATGGCGGACTGCTGGCCCTGCTCCTTGTAGCGCAGGCCGACCTGATGACGCTCGCTGTCGTTCATCAGCGGCAGGTTCACCGCAGTCGGAAAGGCACCCTTGCCGAACTCCACCGGTGCCCGAGCATCCAGCATGGGCGTATCGTTGAGGAACAGTTCGCGGCTGGGCTGCAGATCGGCCATCAAAGCACCTCTACGGCGTAACGCTGTCGTTCCACCAGTTCGCCGATGGGGGCCAGTTCCAGTCCGAGGGCGGCGGCGGTGGCCAGGAATTCCGGATTGGCTTCGGGCCGCACCGCCACCAGCAGGCCGCCGCTGGTCTGGGGATCGCACAGCAGATTCTTCTGGGCTTCGCTGAGCGGGCTGATCTTGCTGCCGTAGCTCTCGAAATTACGTCCAGTGCCGCCCGGCACGCAGCCTTCGGCCAGGTAGTAAGGTACGCCCGGCAGGCTGGGCACCAGCGCGTGCTGGATGCGTGCGCTCACGCCGCTGCCTTCACACATTTCCACCAGATGGCCCAGCAGGCCAAAGCCGGTCACATCGGTCATCGCAGCCACGCCCGCCAGCTTGCCGAAGCGGCTGCCGGGCTGGTTGAGCTGGCACATCCAGTCGCGCGCGGTGCCGACGTCTTCAGGGCGCAGCTTGCCCTTCTTTTCTGCGGTGGTGAGGATGCCGATGCCCAGCGGCTTGGTGAGGTAGAGCAGGCAGCCGGCACTGGCGGTGTCGTTGCGCTTCATGTGGCGCTTCTCGACCACGCCGGTCACGGCCAGGCCGAAGATGGGTTCCGGGGCATCGATGGAATGGCCGCCGGCCAGCGGGATGCCGGCCGCGTCGCAGGCGGCGCGGCCACCGCGCACGACTTCGCGTGCCACTTCCGGCGGCAGCACGTTGACCGGCCAGCCGAGGATGGCGATGGCCATGAGCGGATCGCCGCCCATGGCGTAGATGTCACTGATGGCATTGGTGGCGGCGATGCGGCCGAAGTCGAAGGGATCATCGACGATGGGCATGAAGAAATCGGTGGTCGAGACCACGCCACGCTCTTCATCGATGGCATAGACCGCCGCGTCATCGCGCGAGGCATTGCCAACCCAGAGTTTGGGATCGAGATGCTGGGCACCGCTGCCGGCCAGGATGACTTCCAGCACCTGCGGCGAAATCTTGCAGCCGCAACCGGCGCCATGGCTGTATTGGGTCAGACGAATGGGGTCGCTCATGGGAAAGTCCTGGCTGATCGGGGGATGCCGATTCTAGCAGCGTTTAATTGACAGGAAGTGAAACGGAAAAGGCCGGTAGCGACTGCTACGAGATGAAGACACGCTAGGCGAAGCATTTATCTGGTGAGCTAAAAACCAGCTCAACTGTGCTCGTTTCCAGCGCAGTGCGTGAGCATCACAAGATACGAAGCCAAAAACAAAAAAGCCCCGCAAGAAACTTGCGAGGCTTTCGTATTCTGGCTCCCCGACCTGGACTCGAACCAGGGACCTGCGGATTAACAGTCCGTCGCTCTACCGACTGAGCTATCAGGGATCAATTGAGGGCGCGATTATGAACGATTTTTTTCAGATTTACCAGAGTGTAAAACGAAAATTTTTTACATCGTTCTGCATCGTGGCGGCATAGCCCTGCCGCCCTTCGTACGAGACCAAAACACCAGCCTCACACTAATTGAAAAGGCCCCGCAATTGCTTGCGAGGCCTTCGCATTCTTTGGCTCCCCGACCTGGACTCGAACCAGGGACCTGCGGATTAACAGTCCGTCGCTCTACCGACTGAGCTATCAGGGAACAGCTGAGAAAAAGATTATGACGCGATTTTTACTTCATGTCAAAACTTTTTTCAGGGAAAGGCGCATTTTTTCATAGGAGAAAGCGCCCTGCGCGGCCCCTCCGAAGACGGGGCCGCGCATGCCAATTAGAGCACCTTGGCGATGGCGTCGACCACCACGTCGATGTTCTTGGTGTTGAGCGCAGCCACGCAAATGCGGCCGGTGTCGACGGCATAGATGGAGAACTCGTTGCGCAGGCGATCCACCTGGGCCTTGGTCAGACCCGAATAGGAGAACATGCCGCGCTGCTTGATGACGAAGTCGAAGTCATGGCCGGGCGCCTTTTCCTTCAGCTTGGCCACCAGCAGCTGGCGCATTTCGCGGATGCGCACGCGCATCTCGGCCAGTTCGTCTTCCCACAGCTTGCGCAGTTCGGGCGATGCCAGGGCGGTTGCGACCACCTGGCCACCGTGGATCGGCGGGTTGGAGTAGTTGGTACGCACCACGCGCTTGAGTTGCGACAGCACGCGGGCGGCTTCTTCGGCGCTGGCTGCGGCGATGGACAATGCGCCCACGCGTTCGCCATACAGCGAGAAGGACTTGGAGAAGGAGTTCGACACGAACAGCGGGCCGCCAGCTTCGGCGAAGCGGCGCACCACCTGGCCGTCTTCGGCGATGCCGTCGCCAAAGCCCTGGTAGGCCATGTCCAGGAAGGGAACCAGGCCGCGCGAGGTCACCACTTCAATGACTTGCGTCCACTGGTCGTCGGTCAGGTCGGCGCCGGTCGGGTTGTGGCAGCAGGCGTGCAGCAGCACGACCGAGCCGGTCTTCATGGTCTTCAAGGCGTCCAGCATGCCGGCGAAGTTCACGCCACGGGTGGCCGGGTCATAGTACGGATAGGCGTTGACCTTGAAGCCTGCCATCTCGAACAGGGCGCGGTGGTTTTCCCAGCTCGGGTCGCTGATCCAAACTTCGGTACCGGCCGGCGAGAAGTGCTTGAGGAAGTCGGCACCCAGCTTCAGCGCGCCAGTGCCGCCCAAGGCTTGCACGGTGATCGCACGCTTCTCGGTCACCACGGCGCTGCCGGCGCCGAAGACCAGCTCCTGCACCGCGCGGTCATAGGTGGCCAGGCCGTCGATGGGCAGGTAGGTGCGCGGGGCCAGCTTGGCCGCCAGTTCCGCCTCGGCTTTCTTCACGCATTCCAGCAGGGGGACCTTGCCGTTGTCGTCGTAGTACACGCCCACGCCCAGATTGGTCTTGGCCGGGTTCTGGTCGGCGTTGTAGGCTTCGGTCACGCCCAGAATGGGGTCGCGCGGCGCCATTTCGATGGCGGAAAACAGGGAGGCGGAGACAGGTGCGTTCATCGTGATAACATGAAAAGTTAGCTGCAACAAAGCGCTGCAGAAGGAAATGGGTGCACAGGGAGAGATTCGGATGTGCACCTTTTTGCAACACTGCATTCTAACAAATGTGGATGGCCAATCACAGACACAGACAGGCCCAATTGCCTGCTGAATCTGCATGACACCATGTTCTATCGACATAACCCCGATCTGCACCCACCCCGCGCCAGGCCGTCAGGCCCAGTGGATGAGCTGGCTCCTGACGCGCCTTTGCGTCCGGTTTTGCCGGCTGCGGAGGCGCAGATTGTGTCTTGAACTTCAGCATCCCGGCAGCATTTGATCAATATTCACGCCTCCACCTTGCCTGTGTGCAATGCCCCGCTTGCGGACCTTGCCGGTTCTTCCTGCACCGTGGCGGCACACCGGAACCCGCGCGACAAAGGCAACCCAGACCATGGCTGAACTGACCCCCATCAATACCGAGCTGGACGAGAGCAAGTTCGTCACCTTCCCCGACTCGCCCTTCAAGCTCTACCAGGTGTTCCCCCCGGCGGGCGACCAGCCGGCGGCCATCGACAAGCTGGTCGAAGGCGTGCATGACGGCCTGTTCTACCAGACCCTGCTGGGCGTGACCGGCTCGGGCAAGACCTACACCATGGCCAACACGATTGCCCGCCTGGGCCGCCCGGCCATCGTGTTCGCCCCCAACAAGACGCTGGCGGCGCAGCTCTACAGCGAATTCCGCGAATTCTTCCCGCACAATGCGGTGGAATACTTCGTCAGTTACTACGACTACTACCAGCCGGAAGCCTACGTCCCCCAGCGCGACCTGTTCATCGAGAAGGATTCCTCGATCAACGAGCACATCGAGCAGATGCGCCTGTCCTGCACCAAGTCGCTGATGGAACGGCGCGACGTGGTGATCGTGGCGACCGTCTCGGCCATCTACGGTATCGGTAACCCGAACGAATACCACCAGATGATCCTGACCCTGCGCGCCAAGGACAAGGTCTCGCAGCGCGACGTCATCGCCCGCCTGATCCAGATGCAGTACACCCGCAACGAAGTCGATTTCGGCCGCGGCACCTTCCGCGTGCGCGGCGACACCATCGACGTCTTCCCGGCCGAACACGCCGAGCTGGCCGTGCGCATCGAAACCTTCGACGACGAGATCGACAGCCTGCAACTGTTCGATCCGCTGACCGGCCGGGTGCGCCAGAAGATCCCGCGCTTCACCATCTATCCCGGTTCGCACTACGTGACGCCGCGCTCGACCGTGCTGCGCGCCATCGAGACCATCAAGGAAGAACTGGCCGAGCGCCTGGAATTCTTCCGCAAGGAAAACAAGCTCATCGAAGAACAGCGGCTGGAACAGCGCACCCGCTTCGACATCGAGATGATGACCGAGATCGGTTTCACCAAGGGCATCGAGAACTACTCGCGCCACCTGTCCGGGGCCAAGCCGGGCGACCCGCCGCCGACGCTGGTGGATTACCTGCCCAAGGACGCCGTCATGTTCCTGGACGAATCGCACGTGCTGATCGGCCAGTTGAACGGCATGTACAACGGCGACCGTGCGCGCAAGGTGAACCTGGTGGACTACGGTTTCCGCCTGCCCTCGGCGCTGGACAACCGGCCGCTGAAGTTCGACGAATTCGAGAAGAAGATGCGCCAGACCATCTTTGTCTCGGCCACGCCCGCGGACTATGAAAACACCCACGCCGACCAGGTGGTGGAACAGGTGGTGCGCCCGACCGGCCTGGTGGACCCCATCATCGCCGTGCGTCCGGCCACCACGCAGGTGGATGACCTGATGCAGGAGATCAACGACCGCATCGCCAAGGACGAGCGCGTGCTGGTGACTACGCTGACCAAGCGCATGGCCGAGCAGCTGACCGAATTCCTCTCCGACAACGGCATCAAGGTGCGCTACCTGCACAGCGACATCGATACGGTCGAACGGGTGGAAATCATCCGCGACCTGCGCCTGGGTACCTTCGATGTGGTGGTCGGCATCAACCTGCTGCGCGAGGGCCTGGACATTCCCGAAGTCTCGCTGGTGGCGATCCTGGATGCGGACAAGGAAGGCTTCCTGCGTTCCGAGCGCAGCCTGATCCAGACCATCGGCCGCGCGGCCCGCAACCTCAACGGCATGGCCATCCTCTATGGCGACGTGGTGACCGATTCCATGCACAAGGCCATCGGCGAAACCGAGCGCCGCCGCGCCAAGCAGTTGGCCTTCAACGCCGCCAATGGCATCGTGCCGACCGGCATCAAGAAGGAGATCCGCGAACTGATCGACGGCGTCTTCAACCCGGCCCAGGCACGCACCGAAATGATGGTGGCCGAGGAGAAGCGCAACTACGAATCCATGAGCGAGAAGCAGATCAGCAAGGAGATCAAGCGACTGGAGAAGCAGATGCAGGAACACGCCAAGAACCTGGAGTTCGAAAAGGCCGCCGCAGCGCGCGACCAGTTGCAGCTGCTCAAGCAGCAGCTCTTCGGTGCATCGGGCAGCGATTCGGCGGTCGCCTGATCCTGCGGGGAGGCCGGCCGGGCGGTATACAATGCCGCCACTTCATTCATACGGCCGTGCCTCCCTTTCATTTTCCATGTCTTCCGTTTCCGCCCTCCCCGCTCCCCTGCTCGACCTGATCCAAACCGCCCACCCCTCCTGGCATGCCGCCCTGCGCGCCGGCATGGAGGCGATCCAGCAAGCCGATCCCGCTTATCTTCCTACCCTGGCGCAGGACGATTACCTGCCCACCGAAGGCCGCCTGTTCGCAGCCTTCGCGCAGCCCATGGACCAGGTGCGCTACGTGCTGGTGGGCGAAGGCCCCTATCCGCGCGCGGCCAGTGCCACCGGTGTGTGCTTCATGGATGGCGCGGTGGGTTCGCTGTGGTCGGAAAAGGGCTTGTCCAAGCAGGTCAATCGGGCGACCTCGCTGCGCAATTTCATGAAGATGCTGCTGGTGGCCGAAGGCGCACTTCAGGCCGGCCAGACCAGTGGCGATGCGCTGGCCGGCATTGCGGCGCAGGCCCAGGCCGATGTGGAAGGCAGCATCCAGACCCTGGCCGAGCTGCAGGACAACCTGACGGCGCAAGGCTTCCTGCTGCTCAATGCCAGCCTGGTGTTCCGCAGCCACATCGCTCCGCTCAAGGATGCCAAGGGCTGGAAGCCCTTCTTTGAAACGGTATTGCGCGCCCTGGCCGAGCATGGCCAGGCACAGGAAAAAAACCTGCCCACGCTGGTGTTGTGGGGGAAGATCGCCGAGCAGCTGAGCGGCCTGCCGCTGGTAGCGCAATTCCCGCGCGCGGTGGCCGAGCATCCCTACAACCTCAGCTTCATCGAGCACAGCGGCATGCAGCAATTGTTTGCGCCCATGCAGCTGCTGAAGAAGCGGGCCTGAGGCGGCCCGCTTCCATTTCCTCGCTCAGAACTCTTCCCAGTCGTCGCCACCACCGCTCTTGGGCGGTGCTTTCGGTGCGGCTTTGGGCGCGGCAGGCGCAGCCGGTTCGGCCGGCAGCGCAGGCTTGCTGGCGGGCTTGGCCTTCAGCGGTGCCGGCTTGGGCGTGATGTTGACCGGTGCCGGACGGGCTGCTGCAGCCGGCGGCGGGGCCGCATGATGAACCGGCGGCGGCGTGATCGGTGCGGCTCCGCCGCTTTCATCCAGCTTGAAGCCCGCCACCACGGCGGCCAGGTGAGCCGCCTGTTCCTGCAGGGACTTGGCCGCTGCCGCTGCTTCCTCCACCAACGCGGCGTTCTGCTGGGTCGCCTCATCCATCAGGGTCACGGCATTGCCCACTTCGGTGATGCCGGCACTCTGCTCCTGGCTGGCTGAACTGATCTCACCCACGATGTCTGTCACGCGGCGCACGCTGGAGACCACTTCATCCATGGTCGAACCGGCCTGGGCCACCAGCTGGCTGCCCGCTTCCACCTTCTGCACCGAGTCATCGATGAGCTGCTTGATCTCCTTGGCGGCCGTGGCCGAGCGCTGCGCGAGGGAACGCACTTCCGACGCCACCACCGCAAACCCGCGCCCCTGCTCACCGGCACGCGCCGCTTCCACGGCAGCATTCAAGGCCAGGATATTGGTCTGGAAGGCGATGCCATCGATGACGCTGATGATGTCGACGATCTTGCGGGAAGACTCATTGATGGAACTCATGGTGCTGACCACCTGGCCCACCACGGTGCCACCATGCACCGCCACATCCGAGGCCGACACCGCCAGCTGGTTGGCCTGGCGGGCGTTATCGGCGTTTTGCTTCACGGTGGAGGTGAGTTCTTCCATCGCCGATGCGGTCTCTTCCAGGGAACCGGCCTGCTGCTCGGTGCGGGCGGACAGGTCCATGTTGCCGCTGGCGATTTCGCTGGAAGAAACCTTCACAGACTCGCTGGCGCGCCGGATATCGAGCAAGGTGCGCGAGATCTTGTCGGCAAAGTGATTGAAGGCGCGGGAAATTTGCGCCAGTTCATCCTTGCCGCTGGTATCGAGCCGGCGCGTAAGATCGCCGTCACCTGACGCGATTTCTTCCATCGCATTGCGCACCACGCCCAGGCGGCGCAGCAGGCGCGTGATGGTGTAGCTCAGCAGCAATGCCGCCGCGACGATGGCCACCACGGCCAGAATCACCGCCAGCGCCATCAGCGCCCCAACCGCATGCGTGGCCTCGCGATAATCCAGCGCCACCACCAGCGACCAGTCAGTGTTGTCGATGGGTTGCGTAAAGAGCAGATAGGGTACGCCGCCGATGGTCGCGCTGGCGCCCTGCTTCATCCCGGCCAGCGAGGCGGCGGAGAGATTCTGGTCCAGCGCCGACACCGGCTTCAGGGCCAGCTCCTTGTTGGGGTGGGTGATGATGAGGCCATCCTTGCCGACGATGAAGGCGAAGCTGGATGGCGTGGGCTTGATGCCGGCCACGGTGCGCACCACGTTGTCGAGTTGCACGTCCGAGCCCAGCACGGCCTGCAGGGTCCCCTTGTCGCTGACCGGCTCGGCGAAGGTCACGACCAGCTTGCCGGTGGTGGCGTCCACGTAGGGGGCAGTGAGTACCGGCTTGCCGGCATCGACCGCCTGCTTGTACCAGGGCCGCGCGGTCGGATCGTAGCCGGCCGGCATCGGGTGCAGGGCCAGCATGCGCTTGTCGGGATAGCCGATGTAGGCATCATCGAAGGAACCGGCCTCCTGGGCCGCCGCGACGATGGGCAGGACATCGCTTTGCTTCAAGGCCTGCTTCATGGCCCCGGTGATGATGCGTTTGCTGCGCACCCACTCGGTGATGTTGGCGGCGTAGCTTTCGGTGAGCTGGCGGGTCTGGGTGGAAATGCCCTCCAACGTATCGCTGCGGACGGTGTAGATGTTGGCACCACTGAGAACGATCATGGCCACCGCCACGATCAGTACGCAAATGACGATCAGCCGGGCACGAAGTGAAGACAACATGGCGAACTCCCCTGTAAGAAGCAATGAAGCGGAACCTGCATGAACAGCAACATATTTCTTTTCCCCGCGACAAATATAGCAGTGCTCCACTACCGCGCGATGTCATTTTTGTTAAGAGGAAAGTGTCAGGAGCGGGCAAGACGGCATGGCTTTTCAGGAAACACACGCGTAAACGACAAATCCCCGCAGCAGCGGGGATCGGGGGTGTTCAACGCAGCGTGCACCTGGCCATGTTGGGGGTGCTGTCGGCCATCAGGCCACCGTTGCGGGTAATACGGGTACTACGGAGATGCGTCGGGCAGGGTCTGCCTATGTGGGCGACTGCTGGCTGCCTGCTGCGGCTCCGGGCATGCGGAGCCGGTCTCTTCTTCGTCGTTCTTCAGGCGCATCGGGCCTGGTCCTGCCGGGTACTGCGGTACTTCATTGCTGCGGGGGCTGCCATCAAGCTGGCCGCATCGGCATTCAGATCTGCGATTGCAGCTTCCAGACGGCGTGCAGGTGGCTGTGATCCAGCTGGCGCAGGCGCACTTCCATCTCGAAGTGGTCGGTCACGCCTTCGAAGTAGGCGGCGTCATGCAGGTCGGTAGCATCGTTGCGCACGGGCTTCAGGGCATGGGCGGCGATGACTTGCCGGACAGCAAACTTCACCAGCTCGACCAGAGAGCGCAAATTGTTAGAAAAACCGGCATCTTTTGCCAATATACTGACGTTGTTCACGATGAATTCCTTCTGTTTGACGTTTGGGTGATTGAAGAATAAGGTCGCCCCCGGCTTTTGCAAAGCAACATTTTCCGTCACCACTATAAGTTTTTCTTACAGCATGTCTTCATCCTTACCCCCGCTCAAGGCCCTCAAGGTGTTCGAAGCGGCAGTCCGGACGCGGAGTCTGACGCTGGCGGCCCATGAACTTTTCATCACCCATAGCGCGGTCAGCCAGCAGATCAAAACGCTGGAAGAGTATTTCGAACAACCGTTGTTTTTACGCCAGTCGCGTGGCGTGGAACCCACAGAAGCGGCCCTGGCCTTCTATGCCGAGGTCAAAGCCAGCCTGGACCGCATTGCGCTGGCGGCCGAACAATTGTCCCTGGCCGGCAAGAGCCGCGTGGTGCGCCTGATCGCCGCGCCCTCGGTGGCCATGCGCTGGCTGATTCCGCGCCTGTCGCAGTTCCAGATTGACAACCCGCGGATCGAGGTGCGCGTCACCACGACCATGTCGGAGTATTTCGAGGATGTGAAGGATCCTTTCGACGTCATCATCTGGCGCAGCCCGCTGGAGCGCAGCGGCTACGACTGCGTGCGCTTCCTGGATGACGTGTCGGTACCGCTGGCCTCGCCGCACTTCCTGGAGACGCACCCGATCCGGGTCCCGCGCGATTTCGTGGAGGTACCGCTGATTCACCTCTCCAGCCGTTCAGCGGCCTGGTCGCAGTGGCTGGGCAAAGCCGGGGTGGCGGTGCGGCGCAAGATGCCGGGGACGGTCTATGAACATTCCTTCCTGAGCCTGCAGGCGGCTGCTACTGACCAAGGCGTGGGCATGGGCACGCTGGCGCTGGTGGATGACGATCTGGCCGCAGGCCGGCTGGTGCGGCTGTTTCCGGAGATCGTGCTGCACGGGGAGGGTTACCACATGCTCTATCGCAGCAGCGCCGACACCAATCCGGCACTGAAGACTTTCATCACGTGGTTGAAGCAGATGGGCCAAGCGTCTTCGTTCGATCCGCAGCAGACCTGGCCGGCGGATTTTCCTGGCGAATACTGAGGGAGTCCGCCCCCGCGCCGGGCGCGGGGACAAACGCGGCGGGGATCAGTCCGCCGACTTGAGCACATGCACCTTGCGATCCGCGATCAGGTCCTTGGACTTCTCGCGATAGTCGGTCATGTGCGGCAGGGTGAAGTGCAGTTTCAGCGCTTCTTCGTCCTTCCACTTCTCGACGAAGGCAAAGGTATCCGGCCCCAGCGGCGCCTGGTTCGGGCCGAAGCCATCCACATCCACCACCAGTCCATATTCGATGCAACCTTCCTCGGCACGCACGGCGGCCAGGTTGGCACGGGCAATGGCCAGCAGCGCTTCGCGCTGGCCGGGCTTGGCGGTGATGATGGCGACGACGGTAACGGTGCTCATGCGGGAATTCTCCTATGCAAGGTGACAGGCGCCGCCAGGGCGACGGCGCGGGGCCACCAGCATACGCGATTTGTCGCGCCTCAGTTGAGACGGATCTTTTCCAGCAATTGCGTGATGTTGTAGCGCATCAGCGAGAGGTAGTCCGGTGCCGGACCATCCGGTTTCGACAATGCATCGGCGTACAGCTTGCCGCCCGGTGCCGTACCGGATTCGCGGGCGATCTGCTGCAGCAGCTTGGGGTTGCTCATGTTCTCGAAGAACAGGGCCTTGATCTTCTCGCTGCGGATCTGGCGGATCAGCGAAGCCACCTCGCGGGCGCTGGGTTCGCTGTCGGTAGACACGCCCTGCGCAGCCAGGAAGCGTACCTTGTAGCGCGCACCGAAGTATTCAAAGGCGTCATGCGAGGTGATGACCTTGCGCTTGGCATCCGGGATCTGGCTGAACTGGCGTGCAGCCCAGGCATCGAGGTCCTGCAGCTTGGCGACATAGGCCTCGCCATTCTTGCGGTAGACCTCGGCACCGGCCGGGTCCAGCTTGGCCAGGGCGGTGACGATGTTGCGGGTGTAGACGATCACGTTCTGCGGATCCTGCCAGGCGTGCGGGTCGTCCTTGCCGTGATGTTCATGTCCGGCACCGTGGGCATGATCGTCCTCGTCCTCCCCCACGCGCTCGCGCGGCTTGATGCCGGCCGAAGCCACC
The DNA here is from genome assembly GCF_057961335.1 of Herbaspirillum sp. Her4. Lineage (NCBI taxonomy): Bacteria > Pseudomonadati > Pseudomonadota > Betaproteobacteria > Burkholderiales > Oxalobacteraceae > Herbaspirillum > Herbaspirillum sp. Her4. Next base: position 4,834,296 of record NZ_CM176330.1, read on the forward strand.
ACGATGGGGCCACGGTAATTGGCCGACTGCGCCAGGCGCTCCATCCAGCCTTCGAAACCGAGGCCATTGACCACGATCAGCTTGGCACGCGAGACCGCCTTGATGTCATCCGGGGCGGGCTGGAAGACGTGCGCATCTTCATCCGGACCGACCAGGGTGGAGACGGCGATGCGCTCACCGCCGACATTGGCGACCACGTCGCCCAGGATGCTGAAGCTGGCCAGCACCGGAATGCGCTCGGCAGCGGCCGCCGGCAGGCTCGCCGCCACGGCCAGGGCCGCCAGCAGCACAGAGAGAGGACGAAACAGTTTCATGAATACTCCGGAAAAAGAGAAGCAGAAGAAATCAGCAATAGACAGGAGAAAGTGAAGTCTCAGGCCTGCAGGTGCGGTCGCCGCAACAGGCGCGGCAGCCAGCCGCGCGGGGCCAACAACAGCGAAGCGGCATACAGCACGCCCGCGCAGACGATGATGACGGGGCCGGACGGCACCGAGGCGTAATACGAGATCAGCAGCCCCGCATACCCGGCCAGCGCCGCCTGCAACACGCTGTTGCACAGCTGCGCGGGCAAGGTGTCGTGCCACAACCGGGCCGAGACCGCCGGCAGCATCATCAGGCCGACCGCCATCAAGGTGCCCAGGGTCTGGAAGGAGGCGACCAGGTTCATCACCACGAGCATCAGGAATACCTGCTGGTAGATCGCGCCGCCGCTGCGTCCGCCGCCCACGGCCATATAGGAAGGATCGAAGCTCTCCAGCAGCAGCCCGCGATAGAGCGCGGCGATGCCCAGCACGCTGGCGCTGGCCACACCGGCAATGAGTACCAGGCCCTCGCTGTCCACGCCCAATACGTTGCCGAAGAGGATGTGCAGCAGATCGAGCTGGGTGCCGTGGCGAGAAATCAGGATCACGCCCAGCGCCAGGGCCACCACGTAGATGGCAGCCAGGCTGGCGTCTTCCTTCAGTTCGGTATGGCGGCTGATCCAGCCGGCCACGGCCACCACCAGCACCCCGGCGGCAAACCCGCCGATGGACAGCGCCGGCAACGACAGGCCGAAGAAGATGAAACCCACCGCCACACCCGGCAGCACGGCGTGGCTCAGGGCCTCGCCGAACAGGCTCATGCGGCGCAGGGTCAGCAGCACGCCCAGCGGGGCGCTGCCCAGCGCCAGGGCAAAAGCAGCCACCAAAGCGCGGCGCATGAAGGAAAATTCCAGGAACGGGGAAATGGCCAGCGTTTGCAACGTCGAAAGTACGCTCATGCCTGGCCTCCCGGGTTGGCGGCATGGTGCGCGTGGGGATGCCCATGTGAATGTTCATGCGCATGGTCATGCACGCGCGACAAGGCCAGCACTTCCGCCTCGCTCACCTCGCAGACGCCGGCATGCTCATCGACCGCCTCGGCCATGGCGCGGGCGCGCTGCAGGTTTTCTTCACACATGACCTCGGCCGTCTCGCCCCAGGCCACCACATTGCGCGCCAGCAGCAAGGTCTGCGGGAAGGCGCGGCGCACCTGGTCGTGGTCGTGCAGCACCGCAATGACGGTACGACGTTCGGCATGCCAGGCCGAGATGATGCGCAGCAGGTCGCCGGTGGTGCGGGCGTCGATGGCATTGAAGGGTTCGTCCAGCAGGATCACCTCGGCATCTTGCAGCAGGATGCGGGCAAACAGCACGCGCTGGAACTGCCCGACTGACAGGCTGGACACCGGGCGGCCGGCAAAGCCGTCCAGCCCGACTGCCGCCAGCGCCTGCACCGCACGCTGGCGCATGGGGGCGTCGATGCCGCCCCAGTTGCCCTTGGCCTGCCAGTAACCCAGTTGCACGCAGTCGATCACCGTGATGGGGAAGCTGCGGTCAATCTCGGCCTGCTGCGGCAGGTAGGCGATGCGGCGTGCATCGACATGGGTATGCACGCGTCCGTCATTGCAGCGCACCAGCCCCAGCATGGTCTTGAGCAGGGTGCTCTTGCCGGCCCCGTTGGGACCGACGATGGCGGTGAGCGAACCACGCGCAAAGGCCCCGTTGACATGGTGCAGGGCCGGATGGCGGCGATAGCTGACGGTGAGGTTGTCCAGCGAGATGGCAGCGTCCATGTCAGCCCTCCCCCAAGGCCCAGTGCACGCCCAGCCACAGCAGCAGGACTACGGGCACAACGGCCAGCACACGCTCCCACCAGGGGCTGGCGAGCACGCCTTGCTTCAACAGGAATCGAGAGAGAAACGACACGGCAGGCAATCTGAGAAGAAGCAACACGGGCACCGGACAAGGCGGCCAGCAAGGCCGGGAAGAGCACACTTGCCCGTTGGCGCAACCGAGTTGCAGAAACAGGAAAAGCAGGCATTATAATGCAACCCTGTTGCAGAATGTAACAACGCTGCAAATCTGCCCGTGGTCCGGGGCACAATGCCGCTCTGAGGGTGGATCTTCTGCCCTGGTTTGCAGTCTGTTTCCTTGCGTTGCCGGTTTGCCGCCCCCCTTAAATTCTCTTTACAACAAGCACAAGAAAGAAGCCGCCCATGTTCCGATCCCGTCCATCGTTGCGCCTGATTCCTCTCGTCCTGCTGTCCCTGGCCAGCCTGCCTGCGCTGGCCGCCGATGAAGGCCATGACCATCATGGCAACCATCCCGCGCACGTGCACGGCGTGGGCAAGCTGGACGTGGCCCTGGAAGGCAACACCCTGACCCTGCACCTGGACAGCCCGCTGATCAACCTGGTCGGCTTCGAACACGCCGCCAGCAGCGGCAAGGACAAGGACACCGTGCGCGCCGCCGTCAAGAACCTGCGCGAGGTCAACCGCATGTTCGCCACCGATGCCGCCGCCCAGTGCAAGCCGGCCGAAGTGCAGCTGGAGTCGGCCGTGCTGACACCGGCCCTGCTGGGTGAGAAGACGCCCGCCAGCAGCGAGCCCGCCCCCAGCGATGGCCATGCCGACCTCGATGGCGATTTCACCCTGGTCTGCGCCACCCCCGGCGCACTCAATACGGTGGATGTGAGCGGCCTGTTTGCCGCCTTCCCCGGCTTCCAGCGCATCGACGTGCAACTGGCCACGCCCAAGAAGCAAGGTGCGGTGCAACTGGTGCCGGGCAGCGCCCTGATCCCCCTGAACTGATGCGACGACCCGCCGGGGCCACCTGCCCCGGCAACCAGTCAGCCCAATGACAGGCAGCGGCGCTATGATCGGCCCGGCCCCTCTGCCTCGTCACTCCTGCGCTTTTCCTTCATGTTGTCATGACTCTCCCTGAACGCCCCTCCCCGGCCGCCGCCATCGCCATGCGCGACCTGCGCTTCACCTGGCCCGGCCAGACACACCCGGCGCTGGCCTTGCCGCATTTCCAGGTCGCAGCTGGTGAACATGTCTTCGTCAGCGGCCCCAGCGGCAGCGGCAAGAGCACCCTGCTGGCCGCCATCGGCGGCATCATCGTGCCGCAAGCCGGCACCGTGGAAGTCCTGGGCCAGCCCTTGCACAGCCTCTCTGCAGCGCGGCGGGACCGCTTCCGGGTGGATCACATCGGTTTCATCTTCCAGCAGTTCAATTTGCTGCCTTACCTGTCGATCCTCGACAACGTGCTGCTGCCCTGCCAGTTCTCGTCCTACCGCAGGGAGCGCGCCGGCCAGCAAGGGGCCGATCTCAAGGGCGTGGCGCAATCCCTGCTGGCGGCGCTGGATCTGGCACCGGGCCTGTGGACGCGCCCCGTGACCCAACTCTCCATCGGCCAGCAGCAACGCGTGGCCGCCGCGCGCTCGCTGATCGGCCGTCCGGAAATCATCGTCGCCGATGAACCGACCTCGGCCCTGGACAGTGACCGCCAGCAAGCCTTCCTCGACCTGCTGCAGCGCGAATGTGCGCAGAGCGGCGCAGCACTGGTCTTCGTCAGCCACGACCAGCGCCTGGCCGAACGCTTCAACCGCCGCATCGCGCTGGAACAGTTGAACCAGGCCGCCCGTCCCGAGGAGGCAGCATGAAGCTGCTCCTGCGACTGGCCGCGCGCAGCGCCTGGAACCGGCGCTTCACGCTGGGGCTGATGCTGCTGGCCATTGCCCTCTCTACCACCATGCTGCTCGGCATCGAACGGGTACGCCATGAAGTGCGGGCCGGGTTCTCGCAATCGGTGTCCGGCACGGACCTGGTGGTCGGTGCGCGAACCAGTCCGATCCAGCTGATGCTGTACGCCATCTTCCGCATCGGCGGGGCCACCAACAACATGGGCTGGGACAGTGCCCAGACCCTGGCGCGCAATCCGGCGGTGGCCTGGACCATCCCGATCTCGCTGGGCGATTCACATCGCGGCTTCCCGGTGCTGGCCACCAATGGCGATTACTTCGCCCATTTCCGCTATGGCAGCGGCCAGTCGCTCAAGCTGGCCCAAGGCCAGCCCTTTGCCGGCGTCTTCGATGCCGTGCTGGGGGCGGACGTGGCCGACAAGCTGCACTATCACCTCGGAGACGTCATCGTCCTGGCCCATGGCATGGGTGGTCTCGGGCTGACCCAGCACGCCGACAAACCCTTCAAGGTGGTCGGCATCCTGGCCCGCACCGGCACCCCGGTGGACCGCACGGTACATATCGGCCTGGATGGCATGCAGGCCATCCACCTTGACTGGGAAGGCGGTGCGCCCTTGCCGGGGGTGCATATCCCGGCCGAATTCGTGAAGAAATTCAACCTGACGCCGACCAGCATCACCGCCGTCCTGGTGGGCCTGAAGAGCCGCGCCCGCGTGTTCGCCGTGCAGCGCGCCATTGCCGATGGCGATGGCTTCAAGGAGCCCTTGATGGCCGTGCTGCCGGGCGTGGCGCTGGACCAGTTATGGGACGTGGTCGGTATCGGCGAGAACGCCTTGCTGGTGGTCTCGGGCATGGTGGTGGTGGTCGGCCTGGCCGGGCTGGTGGCGGCGATCCTGGCCAGCCTGGGCGAGCGGCGGCGCGAGCTGGCCATCCTGCGCTCGGTCGGGGCGCGTCCGCTGGATGTGCTGTGGCTGCTGTGCGTGGAGGGACTGGGCGTGATGCTGTGCGGCGTGCTGGCGGGGCTGTTGCTGCTGAGCGGACTGATCTGGGTGCTGGGGCCGATGCTGGCTGACCAGTTCGGCATTACCCTGCATCCCGCCTGGCCGGCGGCAGGCGAATTACAATTGCTGCTCTGGACCGTGCTGGCCGGACTGGTGGCCAGCCTGTTGCCGGCCTGGCGCGCGTATCGCCTGAGCCTGTCGGACGGCCTGACACCAAGACTCTGATCTGGAAGCCATGATATGAAGACTCTTTACTGGATAGGCGGCATCGTGGTCGCCGGCCTGTGGGCCGGGCTCGGCGTGCGCCTGCTCTCGCAAGTCAACGCCCACGCGGCCCCGGCGGCCGCGCCTGCAGCGGTCAGCGCAGCCGCGGCGACGTCTGCCGCGCTGGCCGGCGCGGTCCCCGCCGTCACGGCACGCGCCGATGCCGGCAGCACCGTGCCGGGCGTGGCGGACGCATCCAACGGCCCCTACAAGGTCGGCGACCAGTTGCAGCAAAGTGCCACCGTGACCGAAAAGCCTTACCAGGCCTCGGGCAAGATGGTGAACGGCTTCCAGGAGATCGCCTGGGAATCGTTGATCCCCAAGGACTGGGACCCGATGGCCCCCTTCAAGGGCTTGAAACTGGACCAGATGACCGATGACGATCCGCGTGCCGATGCGGCGCTGTGGAAGGCCAAGAAATACTGGAAGGATGCCCCGGTCGACCCGGCCATGGAAGGCAAGCCGGTACGCCTGCCCGGCTTTGTGGTATCCCTGGACCGGGAAGGCGAGGCACTCAAGGAATTCCTGCTGGTCCCCTACTTCGGTGCCTGCATTCACGTGCCGCCACCGCCGGCCAACCAGATCATTCACGTCAAGAGCGCCAAGGCCGTCAAGAATGTGCGCACCATGGATGCGGTGTGGATCAGCGGCGTGCTCAAGGTGGAACGCTCGGATTCTTCCATGGGCGCATCCAGCTACAGCATGAAAGCGGTCAGCGTCGAACCCTACAGCGCGCCGGACAAGAGCTGAGTCGTCGCCCGACGGCTTATCCCCAGTTTCTCCTCTGCCTCCTCCAAGGCCTGCCCTGCGCAGGCCTTATCCACATTTTACGGGGGCAAGCTTGTGGACAAGGCTTTGACAAGCCACCCAAGCCCTTGATTCTTCAGTACTTTTCCCTCCCGCCTCGGCAGCGCGCAGAAATGGTGCAGTCGCCTTCCGCCCATCTCGCGGCCCTGACTTGTCCCCGTCCCTTGAGCGGATATCCACATTTTTTGGGAGCAAGCCTGTGGAGAAGCGCTGGGCAAGTCAGGCAAGGTCTTGATTGCAAAGGACTTTCCTTAGCCGAGGCAGCAGCAGGCAAAAAACGGGCAGCCCGGCAGACCCGATAAGCGTTGCAGGACCTGCAAGGATATCCACATTTTCTGGGAGCAAGCTTGTGGAGAAGCACTTGACAAGCCACTCAAGCCGTTGATTCCAAACAACTTTTCATTAACGCAACTGCGGCTGGCAAAGACCACCCAAATACGCCCGACCTTGGCTTTTCAGCTTGCTCCGGACTCGAAATACGGCATCGCCAGGCGCTTCCGGCAGGATATCCACACATTTTGGGAGCAAGCCTGTGGACAAGCGCTTGACAAGAGATCCAAGTAATTGATTACAAAGGAAAAACCATTTCAGATGCAAACCCGGGCAGTTTTTTGGCGCACCAGTCCGTCCGCCGCAAAGCCGCGCCCAGACTGGCCGAGCGGGGTGATATCCACACTTTTTGGGAGCAAGCCTGTGGAAAAGCACTGGACAAGCCACTCAAGCCATTGATTGTTAAGGGTTTTATGAAAAATGATACGAGACGGGCAACGCCTGTTGGCCTGCAGCCCTTGCATGGATATCCACATTTTTTGGGAGCAAGCCTGTGGAAAAGCGCTGGGTAAGCGCATCAAGTCGTTGATTGCAAAGGGAATTCACCACCAGGGCAGCAGATGGGCAATCGGCGGGCAAAGCGGGAGGCGGGGAAAGGAGAAAGCGATGGGCAGGCCCCGCTGACGGAGCCTGCCCGGAAGGGAGGGACGCACCCCGCGCCGCGCACCGACAAGCTTGCGCCTGACGGGAAGGGAGGACCGCGGCTTCCATTACGTGTGCGACCTGCCGGGTTACGACGCCACTGTCCGGCCTGGGCGTGAAGCATGAAGCTGGGAGAAACTGGCTGACCCGCAGAAAAAAGCCTGCGACGCGCTCGCATCGCAGGCAACAACATCTGCACAGGGTCAGAGGAGACGTGTTGAAGTCTAGTGGCCGCGTATGACCGCGCCATGACAGTGCACAGGGGATATGAAGGAAAAAGCGAGAGCGGCAGCGGCCGGGAGAAAAGTGATACCGAAAGTGATACCGAAAATGTCATGAAGCCGTCATAACGACGAACTATAGTGTGAACCCTAGTGCGGTACATGCAACCGATATGCATGATCGCATGGTGTGTTGGACATCTGTCCAGCACACCCTCCTCTCGGAGGCGTCCGCCTCCATGACATTCCCTGAAGAAACTGCTGAAGAAAAACGACGAACGTCTTACCAGACGCCTTCGATGGCCGTGGCCTGCAGCTTGATGCGCGAGACTTCGCCATCGGCGCCTTGCAGGGCCAGGTCGTCCGGCATCGCCTTGGGCGGCTTGCGGAACCATTCCAGGCACAGTTGCGAGAGATTGGTCAGTGCCTTCTTGGCCATGAACTGCTGCAGCAGCTCGCGCGTCAGTTCCAGGTTGGAAGCCAGGTAGAAGTCGCCCGGCTTGGCCAGCGTCTGCACGTCCGCGCTCATGCGCTGCAGGTCTTTCTGGAACATCTGGCGCGGTACCGGCAGCGGGTGGCCGGCCGAAACCAGCAGTTCCTGGAACAGCGGTGCCATGAAGTCCAGCGCATAGCCGTCGCACTGCACCCAGGCGTGGAAAGCATCCTGGTGGCTGGTGACGCTTTGGCCGTCCTCCCCCAGTGAACCAAAGGACAGCGCGCCGCCGCCATCTTCACGAATCAGGTAGAAGGCCGCACCGGCGACCGGGAAGGCATTGCGCTTGTAGAACTTCTTGAGGATCTGGGCGGCGGTGACGGAAAAGAAGAAACTGGCAGCCGGGATGTCCGCTTCCACGCTGTGCAGCACGGAATGGATGACGCGGAAGATGCGTTGGTAATCGGCCAGGGGGATCAATGGGCGCAGGTTCTGCGCGGAGGAATGTGAGCTTTGCATGGGCGCTATTTTCTCATGGAAAAGAACGGGCAAGCCGCTAGGCCGCTCCACGGGTGTGCCGGACTGCACACTCCCGTTGCGTGACGCGCTTTGGAACAAAAGCGGCTTCACGACTTGCCGTTCCACCCTCAAGACATGTTTACTGCGCAAAACTCTACTGCTACTACTATTGCTACTACTTCTACGGCTACTTCAACTGCTGGTACGCACTGCAAATCAATTGCAAAACGAAACGACATTGGCTCACTGCTGTACTGCTTACAACTGAAGCTTACTGCTCACTGCTACTGCGGATACTTGCTGCTGTTGCGGGCACTACCCCTAATGCCACGCAACGGTACTGCCTTTGCTGCTTCACTCCCCCTCACTTCACTTCCCCTGCACTCCCTCGCCCCCAGGCACGTCTCTCCTGGGTTTCAATCCGGCTTCTTCGGCGCCTGCATGAAGCAGGTGCAATCGACATCGTGATACTGTGCACAGTGCTGCAGCGACGGCCGGGTCAGGCCATTGTCGAACAGCGAACGGTCTTCGGCATCCACCTTTACGTAACGCATGGCCGCGGCCATGATCTGCTGGTCGCGCTGGCCGATGTCATCCAGCGACACTTCCAGGCTGCCCCACTCCTTGTCGGTCTTGACGAAGAGATACATCAGCACGGTGCAGAAGACCAGGTAACTGATGAACATCAGGGTGATTTCACCCGGTACGGATTCGGTAACGAAATGCATTGCTGGCTCCACAGGCAAGATACTTGGTCAAGGTCTTGCGTGCCAGTCACGACCCCACTGTATGGTCGGGGGTCCGGAGCACAGACCGTGTTTCATTGGTTCCCATGGTAGTGGCCCAACGTGACTGCGAACATCGGGGAATTCCTGATCCCGCAACGCGGCTTGCCAGCTCGACAGCAAGCAACCATCTGGCTTTGCGGCGCATCAAGCTCTTCCATGACCGTTAAAAGTTACGTGGATTTCAAGCCGGCCTGCCGCAGGGAAACAGACGAAAAAAAACCCGCCAGGCTTGCGCATGGCGGGTTCAGGCTCGAATTGTCCAAGTCCAAGGACGTCTGAGGAGACGCCCTCAATGTACCCGGCCACGCATCTGCTGAAAACGAAGCATTCGTCATGCGCTTATGCTGTTGCCGCATAAGCCGCCCGACGCCCCGCTCAGACCGCGTTGACGGGCAGCCAGCGCTCCACCAGCCGGGTCCAGAAGGCGGCGCCCACGGGGATGTTGGCATCGTTGAAATCGTAGCCGGCGTTGTGCAGCATCGGCTGGCCCTGCCCGTTGCCCACGCGCAAGAAGCATCCCGGGCGCTGTTGCAGGAAGTAGGCAAAGTCCTCGCTGCCGGCGATCGGACCGAAGGGCGCGATCACCTTGTCCGCCCCCACCAGTTCCTCGGCCACGCTGCGGGCGAATTCGGTTTCGGCATCGCTGTTGACCAGGACCGGATAGCCGCGCAGGTACTCGATGTCTGCGCGCGCACCGTAGCTCTCGGCATGCAGCGCTACCAAGCAGCGGATGCGTTCTTCCAGCAATGCGCGCACCTCGGGCTTGAAGGAGCGCACGCTCAACTCCAGCGTGGCGAACTCGGGAATCACGTTGGACGCCTTGCCCGCATGCAGGCTGCCGACCGTGACCACCGCCGTTTCCATCGGATCGACATTGCGCGAGACCACCGTCTGCAAGGCCATCACCAGGCTGGCTGCGGCCACCACCGGATCGACCGACAAGTGCGGACGTGCCGCATGGCTGCCGCGCCCGGTGAGGCGAATCTTGACGGTATCGCAGGCGGCCATGAAGGGGCCGCTCCTGAACATGAACGTGCCCGCTTCCACGCCCGGATGATTGTGGATGCCGAAGACGGCATCGCAGGGAAAACGTTGGAAGAGCCCATCGGCCAGCATCTTCTGCGCGCCGCTGTCGAAGCCGGCTTCCTCGGCCGGCTGGAAGATCAGGTGCAGCGTGCCGTCAAAACGGCGCGTGCGGGCCAGGTGCTTGGCCGCGCCCAGCAGCATGGCGGTGTGACCATCATGGCCGCAGGCGTGCATGGCACCGGGCTTCACGCTGGCCCAGTCCAGGCCGGTTTCTTCGTGGATGGGCAAGGCATCCATGTCGGCGCGCAGGCCAATGCTGCGGGCACTGGTGCCGGCTTTGAGGGTGGCAACCAGCCCGTTGCCGCCGATGTGGCGGGTGACGGCAAAGCCCCACTCTTCCAGGCGCGCGGCGACCAGGGCGGCGGTATCGACTTCCTCGAAGGACAGTTCGGGATGCTGGTGCAGATGGCGGCGGATGCCGGTGATTTCGTCGTGGATATCGTGCAGGTCGGCGACCTCGCACAGGGCGTGTTCATGCGGGTGACTCATTGTTTCTCCGTGGGGGATGGGCGGCGCGCCAGCACATCGCGGCCCTGCTCGGCCAGGTCCCAGAACAGGCCCGCCATCAGCTGCAGCGACTCGCGCGACACGCTGGCCAGTATATGCTCGTTGGGCGCGTGCTGTGAGCAGGCCGGATAGGAGTGCGGCACCCACAGCGTCGGCAGGCCGAGGGTCTCGGAGAAGACATCGTTGGGCAGCGAGCCCCCCAGGTTGGGCAGCAAGGTCGGTGTCTTGCCGGTGCTCTCCTGCAACGAGGCCAGGCCCCAGCGCACCCATTCATCATCCGGATCGAGCCGGGTCGCGGAAAACTGCACGCCCGACAGCGTCACCTGCACATCGTCATAGCCGTGTTCATCCAGATGCGCGCGGATGTGTTCGATGAAATGCGCATCATCGCTGCCCACCACGAAACGGATCTGGCAATGCGCCGTGGCACGCCCCGGAATGGCATTGACGGGCGCCTCCGGATTGCCGGTCTTGAAGGCCAGCACTTCCAGCGTATTCCAGCCGAAGACGCGCTCGGCGGGCGTGAGGTCGGGCTCGCCCCAATCCGGATCGATCTCCGGATCGGTGGGGCCGCCGCCCAGCTTGACGCTGGCCAGAGCCTTGCGCACGCTGTTGGGCAAGGCATCCGGCAGCAGCGCCGGCACGCGGATGGCACCGCGTTCATCGACCAGGCAGGCGATCGCATTGGCCAGGCGCACGCCAGGATTGCGCAGCAGGCCGCCCCAGTTGCCGGAGTGATGGCCGCCGTCGCGCAGATGGCAGGTCAGATCAAAGTTGCAGCCGCCGCGCGAGCCCAGGAACATGGTCGGCGTGGGAGCGTTCACGCGCGGGCCGTCGGAGGCGATGAAGAGATCAGCCTTCAGGCGCTCTGCATACTGGCGGCAGACTTCGTTCAGGCCGGGTGACCCGGTTTCCTCGCCCATTTCCAGGATCAGCTTGACGTTGTAGCCGAGCTTGCCGCCGCGTACCTTCATGACTTCTTCCAGCGCGGCCAGGTTGATGGTGTGCTGGGCCTTGTTGTCGGCGATGCCGCGTCCGTACCAGCGTTCGCCCTCGACCACGATCTCCCACGGCGAGAGGCCGGCGCGCCATTGATTGTCATAGCCGCGCACCACGTCGCCATGCCCGTAGGTCAGCAAGGTGAAGGCGGCCCCCTCCTCGATGCGCTCGGCGATCAGGAAGGGACTGCCGCCCGGCAACGGATTGTCGATCACTTCGCAGTCAAATCCCAGCGTGACGAGATAAGGCGTGATCTCCTGCCGCAGGTAGTCGTAGAGGATGGGCAGGCTGGCCGCTTCCTGGCTCTCGGTACGGATGGCCACGCGGCGCTTCAGGGTTTCCATGAAACGGCCGTCGTCGAAGTAAGCCTGTACGCCGGCGATGGCTTGTGCTCTGCTCATGCTGCTGCTCCTTGGTTTTTTTCAGTTTGGTTCATGTGTTCAGGCGGCTGCCGCCAGCGCCGGAATACCCAGGCCCGGATCGGGCGTCAGCGCCGAGGCCAGCAGCATGCGGGTATACGGATGCTGGGGATCGCTGAAGAGTTGTTCACGTGAGGCCAATTCCACGATGCTGCCCTTGTTCATCACGGCCACCCGGTCCACCAGGTGCTCCACCACGCCCAGGTCGTGGCTGATGAACAGGTAGGTCAGCCCGAACTCGGCCTTCAGATCCAGCAGCAGGTTCAGGATCTGCGCCTGCACCGACACATCCAGCGCCGAGGTCGGTTCGTCGCAGATGAGGATGTCGGGCCGCAGGATCAGTGCCCGCGCAATCGCCACCCGCTGCCGCTGGCCGCCGGAGAGCTGGTTGGGATATTGCGTGTGGGTGCGCTCCGGCATGCCCACCAGATCGAGGATCTGGCGCACCTGGCGATTGCGCTCGGTAGCGTTGCCGATGCCATGCAGCTTCAGCGGCAGGCCGACGATCTCGCCCACGGTCTTGCGCGGATTGAGCGACGAATACGGGTCCTGGAAGATCGGCTGGATGTGACGTGCATGCGCGCGACGCTCGGTCGGATCGACCTCCTGGCCGTTGATGAGCACGTTGCCCGAGGTCGGCGCCAGCAGGCCCAGCAGCATCTTGGCCAGGGTGCTCTTGCCGCAGCCGGACTCGCCAACCAGGCCCAGCGTCTCGCCGCGATAAAGACGCAGCGACACGTCATCGACCGCCTTCAGTTCACCCGGTGCCTGGAACAGCCCGCGCTTGAGCGGATACACCTTCGACAAGGCGCACAGCTCCAGCGCAATATCGTCGAGCGGTGGCCGTGGTTTCAACAAAGTGTTCATGCTGCCACCTCCATCGCCGATACCGGCACATCGAGCTTGAAACAGCGCGCCTCATGCGGCAAGGCAGGGCTGCCCTGCTGCACCATGGGCGGATCCTGTTCGCAGCCGCTGTCGGCCAGAGTACAGCGATTGCGGAAGGCGCAGCCGCTGACCTGCCCGACCAGGCTGGGCACCACGCCCGGAATGGCTTGCAGCCTGCTGCCCGGCAAGGTCTTGCCGCGCACCGGGATGCAATTGAGCAAGCCGCGCGTATAGGGATGGCGCGGCTGCGCGAAGAGTTGCGCCACGCCGCTGGTTTCGACCACCTGCCCCGCATACATCACGGCCACGCGATCGGCGATGCGCGAGACCACGCCCAGGTCATGCGTGATGAAGATGACCGCAGTCCCGAACTCCTGCTGCAGTTCGCGGATCATGCGCAGGATCTGCGCCTGGATGGTCACGTCCAGTGCGGTAGTGGGTTCGTCGGCGATGATCAGGTCCGGGCTGCACATGAGCGACATGGCGATCATCACGCGCTGGCGCAGGCCGCCGGAGAGCTGGTGCGGATACTGGCGCAGGCGGTCTTCGGCGTTGCTGATGCCGGTCCGGTGCAGCAGGTAGAGCGCACGTTCGCGTGCCTCGCCACGTGTGACGCCCGGCTGCTGCAGCATCGCCTCGCAAAGCTGGTTGCCCAGCGTATAGGCGGGGTTCAGCGACGTCATCGGCTCCTGGAAAATCATCGACATGCGCTTGCCGCGCAACTGCATGCGCTGCCGCTCGCTCATGGTGTTGAGATCCGCGCCATCGAAGAGGATGTGGTCGGCACTGCATTGCGCCTTGCGCGGCAGCAGTCCCATCAAGGCCAGCGAAGTCATGGATTTGCCACAGCCGGACTCGCCGACCAGGCACAGCATCTCTCCCTTGCGCACCTGGAAATCGATGCCGCGCACGGCATGCAGCATGCCGTTTTCGGTGGGCAGGTCCACCTTCAGGTTCTTCACGTCCAGCAATATGCTCATGGTGTGCTCCTTGCGTGAACCCTCAGTTAGTTGCGGCCGTCGGGCGCATTGACATCGCGCAGGCCATCGCCGACCAGGTTGATCGCCAGCACCAGCAGCGCCAGCGCCACACCTGGAATGACGATCACCCAGGGCTTGAAGAACATGTAGGTCTTGCCCTCGGCCACCATCAGGCCCCACGACGGCGTGGGCGGCTGCACGCCCAGTCCGAGGAAGGACAGCGTGGCCTCCAGCAGAATGGCGTGGGCCATTTCGAGCGTCGCCACCACGATCAGTGCACCCATGATGTTGGGCAGGATCTCGCGCAGCAGGATGTAGGGGGTCGAAGCCCCGATGGCCTTGGCGGCCGCGATGAATTCGGCATCGCGCAATTGCTGCGTGGCCGAGCGCGTGACCACCGCAAAGCGATCCCACAGCAACAGCCCCAGCAGCACGATCACCACCTTCAGCGAGCCACCGACCAGCGAGGCCATGGCCAGCGCCACCAGCACCACCGGCATGGCCAGGCGCGTGGTGATGAGATAGCTGATGACGGCATCGGTACGTCCGCTGAAGTAACCGGCCAGCACGCCCAGGGTGGTGCCGATCAGGCCCGAGATGAGCGCGGCGGCAATGCCGATGGTCAGCGAGACGCGCGCACCGAAGATCAGCCGCGAGAGATAGTCGCGCCCCAGCTTGTCAGTACCGAGGATGTGTTCCCAGCTGCCCTGGGCCTGCCACACCGGCGGGATCAGGCGCGCCGTGACATCCTGCTCGAAGGGATCATGCGGCGCCAGCAGCGGTGCGAAGATGGCCGCCAGCACGATGATGGCCAGGAACAGTGCCCCCAGCACCAGGCCGCGATGGCCCAGCAGGCGGCGCAGCTTGCGGCGCCATGCCGGCAGCGGTGGCAAGGCCGCACTCAACACGGCAGGGGGCGGCAAAGTGGATGATGAGGTAACGCTCATGTCGTCTCCAGACAAGATCAGCGGGTACGGATGCGCGGGTCCAGCAGCGCATTGATGACATCGGCCAGGAAGGTCAGGCCGATATAGAACATGGCGATGATCAGCACCACGGCTTGCACCACCGGATAGTCGTTGCGCGAGATGGCGTCCCAGGCGAGTTGCCCCAGGCCCTGCATCGAGTAGACCGACTCGATGACCACCGAGCCCCCCAGCATGAACCCCAGCTCAACTGCCGCCAGCGCCACCACCGGGATGACCGCATTGCGCAGGGCATGCTTGAACACCACCCTCGATTTGGAGAGCCCCTTGGCGCGCGCCGTGCGGATGTAGTCCGAGCCCAGCACCTCCAGCATGCCCGAGCGGGTCAGCCGCATCATGGCCGGCATGGCGTAGTAGCCCAGCGCCACGGCCGGCAGGATGAAATGCTGCCAGCTCTCGTTGCCGGCCACCGGCAGCCAGTGCAGGGTGACGGCGAAGAGGAGGATCAGCGTCAGGCCGAACCAGAAGCTGGGCATGGCCTGCCCCACCACGGCGATCAGCAGCGCCGTGCGATCCAGCCAGGTATCGCGATAGAGCGCCGCCAGCACGCCCAATGGAATGGCAGTCAGGATCGCCAGCAGCAAGGCGCTGCCGCCGAGTTTGAAGGTGATGGGCAGGCGTTCGGAAATCATTTCCATCACCGGCCCCTGGAAGTAGAAGGACTTGCCGAAGTCGAGCTGCACGGCGCGGCCCAGCCAGTCCACGTATTGCGTGGTCAGCGGGCGGTCCAGGCCGAACTGGGTACGCACCGATTCGACCTGGGCCGCCGTGGCTTCCGGCCCGGCGATGGAGACCGCCAAATCGCCGGAGAGATGCAGCAAGGTAAAGCTGACGACGGACACCGTCAGCGCCACGCACAAGGCGATGGCGAGGCGGCGCAGGAGGTAGATCAACATGGCGATCCTTCCTTGCAAAAGCTGGGCGGATGACGTCAGGAGCGGCGCACGCAGGGCGTGCGCCACCGGGTTTATTTCCAGGAGGCTTCGTAGAAGCGCGGCAACTCGTCCGGATATCCCTGGAACTTCAACTGCGCATTGAAGGCATAGAAGGTCGAGTAGGAGAACATCGGTGCCACGTAAGCCTGTTTGGAAATGAGTTCCTGCGCCTTGGTGTAATTGGCCTTGCGCACAGCCGGATCGATGGAGGTATCGGCGGTCTGCAGGAACTGCTGCAATTGCGGATCCTTGGTGATGTCATCGGCCCCGCCCTTGAAGTAGACTCCGGCAAAGGCCGAGGTATCGTTCATGGAGAAGGAGCCCCATGAATAAAAGCTCATGGGTGTCTTCCCGCTGCGGTATTCGGTCTGCAGGGCCGCGAACTTCATGTAATGCAGCCGTGCGCGGATGCCGACCTTGCGCAGGTCGCCGATGATGGCTTCGGCGATTTCACGCTCGCGGTAAGCGTAGATGTCGGTATCGAAGCCGTTCGGATAACCGGCCGCCGCCAGCAGCTCCTTGGCCTTGGCCGGGTTGTAGTCAAACTTGATGGCGGCATTGCTGTCGCAGCCGAACTGCGTGCGGAAGCAGGCGGTATAGACCGGCTGGCTGCCGCCGCGCATCAGGTTCTCGGCATAGCCCTTGCGGTTGATGGCGTGATTGACCGCCTGGCGCACGCGCACATCCTTGAAGGGAGAATTGGGCGCGGAGGTGCCGGTCGCATCCAGGGTGATGAAGCCCACGCGCATGGTCTCGCCACTCTGCACGGTCAGCTTGGGATTGGTCTTGAGCGAATCGGCCTGGTCGGGCGGCACGCGCCAGATCCAGTCGATGGCCCCGGTCATCAGCTGCGCGGCACGCGTTTCCGGATCGGGGATCACCACGAACTTGATGTTGCCAATCGAGGGCTGGCCTTGCGGGCTGTCCTTGAAGTAGTTGCCGTTCTTGACCAGGGTCACGCCCTGCCCCGGGATCACGCTGGTGACCTTGTAGGGACCGGTACCGATGGGAGCTTTGGAAAATCCTTCCAGCCCGACCTTCTTGAAGTAGGCCGCCGGATAGATCGGCAGCGGACCGGCCAGATATTCGAGGGCAGCGGGGAACGGCCCCTTCAGGTTGATGCGGACCTGGTACTCGCCCAGCTTGTCGACGCTCTTGATCCAGTCGGTGTTCTGGCGTGTGACCGCCTTGGATTCCGGCGAGACGGCGTAGTTGAAGGTGAACACCACATCGTCGGCACTGAACTTGTCGCCGTTCTGGAATTGCACGCCCTGGCGCAGATCCAGCACCAGCGCAGTGGGCGACTCCCACTTCCAGGCGGTGGCCAGTTGCGGCTTGTACTCGTTGGTCTTGGGATCGCGATAGATCAGGGTGTCCCAGATCAGGTGCGCCAGGATCACGCCTTCGCGCAGGTTGTTGTGGTACTGGCTGATGTTCTCGACTTCGCTGTCGGAAGCGTAGATGAGGGTGTCGTTGGCCTTGCCGGCATGGGCTGCCATCGCGCTCATGGCCCCCGCCATGAATACCGCGCAACGTGACCAGCGCATGAGGGATTTCGGTAGTGCGTTCATTCCTGCCCCTTCGTTCGAATAAGACAATTTAGAAAAAATCGCGACGTCGGGGCTGATACTAGGCTAGGATTTATCGATGCCACAATCATCAAATTTCTAAGCCTGCGTTGCCGAATCCAGAACGCAAAAATGCTGCACCACAATGAGACCACCCTGGCAAAAGCCGCATCGCTGCTGGGCTGCGGGGCGTGGAGCAGGTGCAGCATCGCAGTGCGCGCCCAGCCCGCAAGCACTGCACCAAAGCCGTGAAGCACGCACCAAATAAAGCGCGAAATTATTTGCACCGACCGGGTAAAGTGCCGGTCAGCCTTGGTCAGGACGGAAGGAGTCACCGGATGAAATCACAGCAACTGCAAGACACCGCGCTGCGCTACTTTCTCGAAGTAGTCCGCTGCGGTTCCATCAGCGAAGCCTCGCAGCGCCTCAACGTGGCCAGCTCGGCCATCAGCCGCCAGATCAGCAGCCTGGAAGAAACGCTCGATACGGTTCTGTTTGAACGCCGTCCACGCGGCATGGTGCTCTCGGCGGGTGGCGAGATGCTGGCCGCGCATGCGCGCAAGATGGCACTTGAAGCCGACCGCGTGGTGGCCGACCTGCAGGCCTTGAAAGGCTTGCGCAGCGGGCGTGTGCGGCTGTCGGCCTCGGAAGGTTTTGCGATCGATTTCCTGCCGCGCCTGATCAACGCTTTCCAGAAAAAATATCCGGGCTTCGTGTTCCAGCTCTTCGTGGGCGCGCCGGCAGTCGTGTCGCGCCAGGTGCGCGAAGGCAATGCCGATATCGGCTTGACCTTCGCACGACTGCCCGAGCCGGAGATCAAGGTCGTGCACCGCCAGCCCGGCCCCATTGCGCTGGTGATGCGCAACGATCATCCGCTGGCGCGCTTCCGCCATGTGTCGCTGGGCCAGCTCAAACCCTATCCCCTGGCCCTGCCCGACCCGACCACGACGCTGCGGCAATTGTTCGACATCGCCTGCAGCCGCCAGCAAGTGGTGATCGAACCGGTGATGACCAGCAATTACATCCAGTCGCTGCACAACTACGTGCTCGATAACGACGCGCTCTCCATCACCGGCGACGTCACCGTGCGCTACCGCATCGAGCGCGGTGAACTGACCATGCGGCCGATCCGCGACTGTCCGACCGATGGCCGTTTTGTGGAAGTACAGACGCTGGCCGGACGGACCTTGCCGCGCAGTGTCGAGATCTTCCTGGATTATCTGGTCGCGGAATTGAGCAAGGACCTGTAAAACGCAACAACGCAACGCGGCCGCTACAGGAGCGGCCGCGTTGTTTCTTCTTTCAGCTTTTCAGCAGGTCACTGCATCGCTCAGAAGCGCCAGCTGGCTTTGATCGCCGCCGACTGGTTGATGAAACCGCTGCGGCCTTCGGCATCGAAGCGCAGCAAGATGTCGGCCGCTTCCACCAGCTTGAAGCGATAGCTCACACCCGCCTTCAACAACCACGGCGAGCGAGCGGGTCCGGGCGTGGTGAAGGACTGGCCCGGCGCACCGGCATAGGTGGCCACCAGGTCATCGCGATCGTTGATGACGTCATAGCTGGCACCGAGGTAGGTACTGATCTGCGAACCTGGCGTCAGCGCGTAATTCAAACGCGCCGCCGTGCCAAGCAACAGCGCCTGGCTGCGCTTGCCCTGCACCGACAGGTTCAGGTCCCCTGCCCCGTTCTCGGCGTAGGACGGGCTTTGCAGGCGGGTGTAGTCGAGCTGCAGGGCAGGTACCAGGCTCATTGCTTCACTCAGCGGCAGCGTGAACGATACGTTCGTGCCCAAATGCGCATGCCAGCTCTGGAAGCGGCTGCTGGCGATGCGATTGAGGCCACCGAACTGCATCTGGCGGTCCAGGCGGTTGCCGTTGCGGCCTAGGTCGGCTTGCCAGCCGAGTGATATCTCTCCCAGCGGGAAGCTGCCGTAGAGGGCCACCATGTTGGACTCGATGCGGCTGCGACTGCCGGTGCCGGTGATGGCGGTATTGCCGCTGGCACTGGTGCTGGCATAGGCGTAGGAAAGGCCGGCGCGTGCGCTGTCGAACTCCATCTCGGCACCGGCGGCCAGGCCCGAAGTGCTGGCGCTGAAGCCGGACTCGCCGCCACGGTCGCCCTGGTTGGTGCGCGACTCGAAGGGCATGATCCACACCTGGCGGTCGCCGCCTGCCTCGCCTGAGGACACGCCGCTGCCTGCAGCTGCGCTGCCCATGTTGCCGCTCTCGGTGCGGGTGGCGATGACGCGGTTCAGGGACGCCATGGTGCCACGGATGGCGCTGGCACTGACGTCCCTGGGCAGGGTCTGGCTGGCGGCACGCAGCAGGCTTTCCGGGTCGGGCATGCGGCCCAGGGCAGTGACCACCTGGGCCATGTCCGCCGTGGAGGGCTGCCGGATCTGGCGGTCCAGTACCGGGGCGACCCGTGCAGCGGCCGTGGCGGCGGCGATGAGTGTGGCCGAGGGGCGCACTGTGGGGGCGGGCGCTGGAGCCGGTGATGCTGCTGCAGGGGTTGCGGGTGCTGCCGATGCTGCAGCCGGTGCCGCCGGTGCCGCCGGTGCCGCCGGTGCCGCCGGTGCCGCCGGTGCTGCTGGTGCTGCTGGTGCTGCTGGTGAGGATGCCGGTGCCACTGGCGCTGCCGGTACTGGTTTATTTGCGGCCGGACCAGTTGGAGCTTGCGTGGTGGACGCTTGGGTGGTCGTAGCCTGTAAAGCTGGAGCCGGTGCAGTGGATGCTTGAGTACTCGTTGCCTGTACAGCTGGTGCAGGTGGAGTGGACGCCTGAGTGCTCGTTGCCTGTACAGCTGGTGCAGGTGGAGTGGACGCCTGAGTACTCGTGGCCTGTACAGCTGGTGCAGGTGGAGTGGACGCCTGAGTGCTCGTGGCCTGTACAGCTGGCGCTGGCGTAGTGGATGCCGGTGTGCCAGTTGCCTGTACAGCTGTCGCTGGCGTAGTGGATGCCGGTGTGCCAGTTGCCTGTAGAGCTGGCGCTGGCGCAGTGGATGCCGGTGTGCCAGTTGCCTGTACGGCTGGCGCAGGTGTACTGGACGCCTGCGTGCTGGTCGCCTGTACGGTTGAAGCCGGTGTACTGGACGCATCCGTGTTCGTTGGCTGTACGGGCGGAGCAGGTGTAGCGGCCGGCTGCGTGCCCGTTGCTTGTATGGCAGGGGTCGGTGTCCCCCCCGCATCCGGCGTCAGCACCGCCTGGGCGACCTGCTGAATGCTGTTCGCGTCGACGATGTTCAGGTCAAGCGCAGTAGCGGACACCACAGGCTTGAAGTCGAACAGCAGGGAATTGTCCGTGACATTCAGGCGCGGTGCGGTGAGGCTGCCGGCCGTGACCACGCCGGCCAGTGTCTGGCCGCTTCCCAGACTGGCGGTCTTGTAGACATCCACGGCCAGGTGCGCGTCGGGCGCAAAGCTGGCCGCCCCGGTGACTGCCAGCTTGCCGTATTGGCTGGCACTGGCCACGGCCACGGTCAGGGTCTGGTCCGCCGTCAGGCTGAAGGCCGGTACGCTCAATGTGCCGGCGGCGATGGTGGTGTTGCCGCTGTAGCTGAGCGGACCGAGCACGTGCAATGTCCCTTCCCCCTGCTTGACCAGGCTGCCCCTGCTGCGGCCATCGGCGATGCCGGCATTGAGCGTCAGCGTGAAAGCCTGGGTATCGAAGCGCCCTTCGCCACTGACGCTGACCACATTGCCCAAGGCCAGTTGGTCGGCCGCCGCACGCAAGGTGGTGCCATCGGACATGGCCAGCGGGCCGGTACCCAGCGCGGTGGAAGACGCCACGCCGAGCGTGCCGCCTTCCAGCCGGGTGCCCCCCGAATAGCTGTTGTTGCCCGACAAGGTGAGGCTGCCCTCGCCTGTCTTGACCAGGCTGCCGACGTAATCGGCATCGGTCTTTTTGCGGGCGGCGTCGAGATAGGTGGCCTGGGCGTGATAGTCGCCCAGCGCCACCGTGGCCGGATCTGCGGCGATCAGCCTGGCCATCAACTCCTCCTTGCTCAGCGTGGGACCGCTGCCGGACTGCTTGAGCAGCGCCGCTGCCAGCGGATTGGCGGCGACTGCCTTGTCGGCTTGCTGGAAGGCAGTGTTGTCCTCTTTCTTCTTGCTGGCCTGGAAGGTGGCATTGCGCTGCGCGCGTGTCTGCACCAGTGTCATGGCCTGGCCATAGCCGCTCTCCACATTCGATGCGATCTGGACCGCCGCGCTGGCAGCGGCCGCCTGCAGGGCATCCGGCGAGGCGGCCTCACGGGCTGCCAGCTGGGCACGGTCATCGCTCTTGCGCTGGATCAGCGCGGCTTCGGAGATGTCGTTGCTCCAGGTGTCGCTGCGGCCGGCGGCGATGTTGGCGTTGAACACGCCCAGCAGTTGCCCCGGACCATTCAAGGCCTTGTTGAGGTCCGGCACGCCCCAGCCGAACATGGCATTGGGCACGTCCGCCGGACCGCTGCCCAGATGCTTGGCGGTAGTCAGCAGGATGGTGCGGATGGCCTGGTTGTCGAGGTCGGGATAGCGCTCCATGAGCAGCCCCAGTGCGCCGGTCACGTGCGGGGCGGCCATGGAGGTGCCGGAGGCGTTGACCAGGTCGGTGTCGGAATTGATGTTCAGACTGGTGATGGCCGAGCCGGGGGCGGACACGCACCAGTACCTGGCCAGTCCACACTGGTTGGAGAAGCTGGGCAGCACCGAGCTGGCGTTGATGGCGGCCACCGCGATCCAGTTCTGCTCCAGTTCCGGCCGGAAGTAAGGCAGTGCCGAGCGGATATTGACGTTGGCCTTGGCGGTATTGCCGGCCGCCCAGACCATCAGCGTGTTGGATTCTTTGGCCACATCGGCGGCGGCGTCCAGCCAGCTTTTCTTGTTACCGCCTTGCAGGCGCTCGTAAGCTGCGGCCACGCCGCCGATGCTGCCGAAGTCGTCCCGCGAATCCGCACTGCCCCAGCTGCTGTTGATGACCCGCACACCGGCATTGGCGAGGTTGCCGTAGGCTGCCTTGAAGTAGTTGTAGTCCACGTTCACGCCATAGACCGAACTGTCGGTGCCGTTGGTATTGGTGATGTGGTAGTCGCTGGCGAAGGCTACCCCCATGATGCCCGCGCCGTTCTTGGCCGCGGCGATGGTGCCGGAGACGTGGCTGCCGTGCTTGTCGTTGAGTTTGCTCAGTGCGCCGGTGGTGCTGAAGGCGTCCCCTGCTTTCCAGGCCTGGCTGCCGTCCTGATATTGCGAACCGTCATTGGCGTAGGTGCCGGTGACGGCCAAGGCCTTGACGTTGCGGGTGACGAACTCGGCGTGGGACAGCAATAGCCCGGAATCGACCGCGCCCAGCTTGATGCCCAGGCCCGAGAAGCCGGCCGCGTAGGCGTACTGGGCATTCATGGCCCCCAGCCCCCAATCGGTCTGGAATTCCTTGTTGCCTGTCCAGCTGGCCAGGGCGGCGGCAGCGTCGGTGGTGGTACTGCCATCGTAGTTGACGAAACTCTGGGCGCCAGCGGGCAGGCT
Source organism: Herbaspirillum sp. Her4 (assembly GCF_057961335.1). Lineage (NCBI taxonomy): Bacteria > Pseudomonadati > Pseudomonadota > Betaproteobacteria > Burkholderiales > Oxalobacteraceae > Herbaspirillum > Herbaspirillum sp. Her4. Next base: position 4,857,173 of record NZ_CM176330.1, read on the forward strand.
CAGGGCCGGGCTCAGGGTCAGCAGTACGGCGGTGCAGAGACGGTGTAGGCGCAAGCCGGCGGGCGGCGTGGTGCAGGCGGACTTGTCCTGCTTCTTTTTGTGTTTCATCTTCCCTTCCTCGGTCGATCTTTTGGAATTGGCCGGGTCATCGGGAAGGCAAACCCGTCCCCCGTCCTTCTTGTCGTCGCCCCTTGGTGCCGGTTCGGACCGGCTTTTGTAGGGGCGCATTGTCGGGGGACAAGGTCTTTCTGGACATTGTCTTTTGGTGCTGTTCTGGCCGGAGGGAGGTGAAGCTTCGTACCTCAGGTGAGGGGGCGACCGAAGGGAGGATGACGCGCGAAACCCGTCTGCGGGTCACTGCCAAAAGGAAGAAGCGTCAGTGCCGTCCATGCAAAGGCACCGAGCAAAAGAGCGGATAAGAAAATCGCCGCAGGCATTGCAGCCTGCGGCGATGTGAAGAAAACGGAGAAAACGGAGGTGGCTGATACGGGGCTCATCACCCGTATCGGCTGCCGCATGTCAGAGCGCTTCCTCCGACCACCCCAGCCCCAGCGCCTTCTGAATTCCCACAAAACTGCGCGTCAGATTGGCCTCGGCCTGCAACAGATTCTGCTGCGCGGTGATCTGCTGCCGCGTGGTGTCGAGCACTTCGATCAGCGTCCCGGTACCCGCCTGATAACGCTGCCGCGCCAACACCAGCGCACGGTCGGCAGAGACCTTGGAACGCGCGATGGTCGCCACGCTCACCCGGCCATAGCGGAAGCGCGAGAGCGCATCCTCGGCATCGCGCAGGGCTTCCAGCACGGACTGGCGATACTTCATCTCGGCCTCGTCGCGCAAACGCTCTGCTTGCGTGACACGTGCCTTGGCGCGGCCAAAGTCGAGGAAATTCCAGCTCAGCATGGGTGCGCCCAGCGCCGCAAAATCATCCAGGCGCGTCAGGTCCGAAGGATGTGTTCCACCCAGCCCGATCACGCCGAACAGCTTCAGGCTCGGATAGCGCGCCGCTTCAGCCTGGCCGATCTTGGCCGTATCGGCGGCCAGCGTGCGTTCAGCAGCGCGGACATCAGGACGACGACGCAGCAGCGAGACCGGATCTCCCACCGCCACCTGCTGCGGCGGCAGCGGCACGGGGGCTGTGGCCGCCAGTTCGCTGTCCAGCGTGCCCGGCTCCTGTCCCAGCAGCGTGGCCAGTTGGTTGAGGTAGGCATCGCGCTCGGCCTGCAGCGGGACCAGGTCGGCACGGCTGGCATCAAGCTGGTTCTGCACGCGCAGCTGATCCAGCGAAGAGGCCGTGCCGCGCTCGACACGCTGCCCGGTCAGCTGCAGCATCTGCTCCTGCGCCTGCACCGCTTCTTGGCCCAGCGACAGACGCAGCTGGCGGTCGCGCAGGCTGATGTAGGCATTGGCCACTTCAGCGGCCAGGCTCACCTGCACATCGGCCAGCGAGGCCTGCGCCGCATCGGCCGTGGCCGTGGCCGCTTCCACCGCGCGGCGGCGGGCACCGAAAAGATCGATCTCCCAGCTCGCATCAAAACCCACGCTGTAGAGATTGGCGCTGGTCGGCGAGCCATTGCCGGAGCTGGAGCCGCCGGTCAGCGCGCCCAGGTTGGCCGGCGGCAGGCGCGCATGTCCGGCCAGGGCCGAAGCACCGACGCTGGGGGCGGCATTGGCCTGTTCCAGCGCCAGCCCCGCACGCGATTGCTGCAGACGGGCACGCGCCACGCCCAGATTTGGATTGGCTTGCAGGGCGCGCTCGATGAGGCTGTTCAGTTCGCTGTCGCCCAGGCCTTGCCACCATTGATTGATCGGCGCGGCGCTATTGGCGCTGTCGCCGCCGCGGACGAATTGCTGGCTGTGTGCCGCTTGCGGGGCGGCTTCGGGCGGGCCGGCGTAGTCCGGTCCGAGGGCGGAACAGCCGGCCAGCAGCGCGGCGGCCGCCAGCGCGATCAGGCGCACGGCCGGGAAGGAAGAGGAAGTCTTGTCCATGTTGATCATCAATGAGAAGCCACCGGTGCGGCATTGGTCGGCAAGGGGCGCAGGAACAGCACCAGCGGAGTCACGCAGAGGATGGCCACGCCCAGCATCCAGAACAGGTCGGCATAGGTCATGGTCAGCGCCTGCGCCTGGATGGTCGCGCCCATGAGCTGGATTGCCACATCCTGCCCGCCCAGCAGATGGGCTTGCGCGGCGATGCCGGACTGCACCAGGTCGGAATTGGCGTTGAGGCTTTCTTCCAGGCGGCGGCTGTGCAGCCACAGCCGCTGGTCCTGGATCACGGCAATGGCTGCCAGCGCCAGCGAGCCACCCAGGTTGCGCGCGGCACTGTAGAGGCCGGATGCATCCCCGGCCTGCGACGGCGGCACCGAGCGGATCGCCGCCTGATTCAGGAACAGCATCGCCAGCACCGTGCCCACCCCGCGCATCAGCTGCGAGGCCACGAAGGAGCCGCCATAGGACAGCGGGCTCAGGTCGGTCTCAATGAAGGCCGAGGTGGCCAGCAGCAGGAAGCCGGTGCCCACGGCAATGCGGATATCCACCAGCCGCATCAGCAAGGGCGTGAAAGGCATCATGAGGATCATCGGCACGCCCGAGAGCAGCACGATCCAGCCCGATTGCAGCGAGTTGTAGCCGGCAATGCCGGAGAGGAATTGCGGGATCACGTAGGCCGTGCCATAGAGCGCCACGCCGACGATCATGGCCATCATCACCACGGAACCGAACTGGCGGTCGCGCAAGAGCCGCAGCTGGATCACAGGATGGCGCGCGCGCACCTGTCCGATGGCCAGCAGGATGAAGCCGAGTACGGAGGTGGCCGCCAGCCAGCGGATATCCGGGGAGGAAAACCACTGCTCGCGCTCGCCCTCTTCCAGCACCACCGTCAGCCCACCCAGCCCCAGTGCCAGTCCGGCGATGCCGAACCAGTCGGCCTCAGCCAATTGTTCGAACTTGGGACGTTCATAGGGAATGGCCACCAGCAGCAAGGTGATGAGGGCCGCACCCACTGGCAGGTTGATGAAGAAGGCATAGTGCCAGCTGACGTTCTCGGTCAACCAGCCACCCATCACCGGCCCCAGCACCGGACCGAGAATGGCGGTCGCACCGAACAGGGCATTGCCGACCGGCTGCTGCGAACGCGGCAGGCGCGTGGCGATGATGGTCATGGCGGTGGGAATGAGCGCGCCACCGGTGAAACCCTGTCCGACCCGGCCCACGATCATCATCGGCAGCGTGGTCGAGAGGCCGCACAGCACCGAGAACAAGGTGAAGAGACTGGCCGCCGTCAGCAGCAGCACGCGCAATCCCAGCAGCCGTTCCAGCCAGGCCGACATGGGGATGATGACGATCTCGGCCACCAGGTAGGCGGTGGCGATCCAGGTGCCTTCAGTGCCTGAAGCTCCGATTTCACCCTGGATGGTGGGCAGCGAGGAATTGACGATGGAGATATCCAGCGTGGCCATCAGCGCACCCAGCGTGCCGGCCGCAACCGCCAGCCAGGCGGAGGCATCGGCTTTCTCCGGCTGGGCGCCCTGCCCGATGGGCTGGGCGGGGGCCGCGCCGCTCACTGCGACTCCTTGCGGGTGGCGTTGGTCTCGCTGTTGCGTTCGCGCAGTTCACGCAATTCATCTTTGGCCGCGATGGTGTTGACTTCCACCGTCGCCGACAGGCCGGCCACGAAGGCACGGGTTTCTTCCGGCGTAGCATCGACGGCCACGCGCACGGGCACGCGCTGGACGATCTTGGTGAAGTTGCCGGTGGCATTCTGCGGCGGCAGCAGCGAGAACTGGGCGCCGGTACCCGGCGAGAGGCTTTCCACATGGCCGTGGAATTCCACGCCCGGCAAGGCATCGACCTTGATGATGGCAGGCTGGCCGATGCGCATGATGCCGATCTGGGTTTCCTTGAAATTGGCCGAGACGTAGAAGCGGGTCGGCACCACGGTCATCATGCGCGTACCGGGCGAGACGAACTGGCCGACGCGGACCTGCTTGTCACCGATGCGGCCATCGACGGCGGCGCGGATCTCGGTATAGCCGAGGTTGACGCTGGCAGCATCGTATTGCGCCTTGGCCGTCTCGCCCTGGGCCTGCGCCTGGCGCACCTGGGCCTGCAGCGAGCGTACGCGCAGCTGCGCCGCATCGAGCGCAGCACGACGTGCGGCGACCGTGCTGCGGGCTTGGGCCTGCTGGTTGCGCAGGGTGGTCAGGCGTTCACGGGTTTCGGCACCGGAGGCCGCCAAGGGGGTGTAGCGCTCCACTTCTGCGGTAGCGAAGCGGGCATCTTCATCGGCTGAGGCAAGCTGGGCCTTGGCCTGCGCAATGGCGGCCTGTTGCTCGGCCAATTGGGCATGGGCAGCTTCCTCGCTGGCGCTGGCGGCGTCGATCTGGGCCTTGGCCTGGGCGGATTGCGCCGAATAATCGCGCGCATCGATGCGCACCAGCGGCTGGCCAGCCTTGACGATCTGGTTGTCCGCCACCAGCACCTGGTCGACATAGCCGGTCACCTTGGAGGACACCGTCACGCTGTCGGCCTGGACGAAGGCATCGTTGGTGCTCTCCAGATACTTGCCGCGGAACTGGTAGTACAGCACCCAGGCCGCCACGATCACCAGCACCAGCAAGCCCAGCGTACGCAGGATGAAGCGGGCGCGCGGACTCATGCGTTTCTTGGGAGCGTTGTTCTTGTTGCTGCCGTTGGTGGAGGCATCCGGCCGGGAGGGACTGGCTTCTGCAGTGCTCGGTGTGTTGCTGGGTGTGGCGTCGGTCATCTTTTTTATCCTAATATCTGGGCGCGGAGGGCTGCTAACTGAATCAATACACTGGGCAACACTGTATTGATACGGAGCAATACACTTCGCGCGCCAGCACCAATACAGTGGCAATACGGGGTCAATACAGCTTTCCCCAACCGAACGGGGAAAATAATGAGGTACCATATGATATGGTATCTGGAAAAATCATGTCTACAGGCTTTACAAACGATGACAGCAGCAGTGCCGCCGAGGCGCTGCGCGACTTCTACATCCGCTCGCACCGCACGCTGGACAAGCTCATGGCCGGCGAAGGAGCCTCATTGGCGCGCAACAAGATGCTCGGCCACATCGAACGCAACAGCCCGGTGCGCGCGGCCGACCTGGCCACGGCCTTTGGCTTCGCGCCGCGCACCATCACCGAGGCCATCGATGCCCTGGAGCGCGACGGACTGGTCCAGCGCAATGGCGACACCACTGACCGCCGGGTCAAATACATCGCTTTGACAGCGTCGGGAAAAGAAGTGCTGCGGGCCTCGGAGCCGGTGAAAAAAACCTTCGTCGACGGACTGTTCGCTGCCCTGAGCCAAGAGGAAATCGGAGCGCTGACCACTGTATTGGGTAAACTCAACCATCGGCTGGCTGAATTGGAAGAGGTGTATTCCTCGAACGCCCCTGTGCCAGCCGCAGCAACGGATGAGCTACCCGCCAAACGCAGCCGCAAGAAAAGCTGAAACGAACGAACAGGTAAAAAAAAACGCTCCCGCAAAGGAGAGCGTCAGACAGACTGCGCGGCCAGATCGCTGGCCGCGTTCACCGCCATGGCATCACAGTTCGGCGAATCGATCGGTGGTCGCGATCAACTGATCGAGGATGCCGGGTTCGTTGTAAGCATGACCGGCGCTGTCGATCAGGTGCAATTGCGAACCGGGCCAGGCCTGGTGCAGGTCCCACGCCGACTTGGCAGGGGTGGCCAGGTCGTAGCGGCCCTGCACGATGACGCCGGGAATGCCTTCGAGGCGCGAGGCATTGGCCAGCAACTGTCCCTCCTCCATGAATCCCTTGTTGAAGAAGTAGTGGTTCTCGATGCGCGCAAAGGCCAGCGCGAATTGCGCATCGTTGAAGGAATCGATCAGGCGTTCATCGGCCACCAGCGTGATGGTGCTGGCTTCCCAGCGACTCCAGGCACGCGCGGCCTGCAGCTTGGCGGCTTCGTCGTCGCCGGTGAGGCGCTTGCGGTAAGCATGCACCAGGTTGCCGCGCTCGGCGGCCGGGATCGGGGCCAGGAATTCGTCCCAGCGATCCGGCACCATCCACGAAGCGCCCTCCTGGTAGTACCAATCCAGCTCGGCCTGGCGCAACAGGAAGATGCCGCGCAGGACCAGTTCGGTCACGCGCTGCGGATGGGTCTGCGCGTAGGCCAGCGCCAGCGTGCTGCCCCAGGAGCCGCCGAAGACCTGCCAGCGCTCGATGCCCAGCAGTTCGCGCAGGCGCTCGATGTCGGCCACGAGATCCCAGGTGGTGTTGGCGTCGAGGTTGGCATGCGGCAGCGAGCGGCCACAGCCGCGCTGGTCGAACAGGACGATGCGGTATTTCTCCGGGTTGAAGAGACGGCGGTGCGAAGGACCGCAACCGCCACCGGGGCCACCGTGCAGGAAGACCACCGGCTTGCCCTTGGGGTTGCCGCAGACTTCCCAGTAGACCTGGTGGCCGTCGCCGACGTCGAGCAGGCCGTGGTCATGCGGTTCGATGGGAGGATAGAGGCCGCGCAGGGTGGCAGGAGCAGAAGTGGTCATCAGCAGATCCTTGAGGGTGAAGACAAAAGATGCAGTATAGGGTGGGCGTGAAAGGAACGCAGAGTCCTCATTCCACCACGAGTTCCGGATTGTTCTTCACTTCGTTGAGCACGAAGAATGAACGCAACTGCCGCACGCCCGGCAGCCGCAGCAGCGTATTGGCGTGCAGGCGGTTGAAGGCCTGCAGGTCCTTCACGCGCAGCTTGATCCAGTAGTCGAATTCCCCGGCCAGCAGCAGGCACTCCTGCACGGCGGCGATCTCGCGCACCGCTTTCTCGAACTCGGCAAAGCTTTCGGGAGTGGAACGGTCCAGCACCACGCCCACCGTCACCAGCACCGGCAGGCCCAGCTTCTCGGGGTCGAGGATGGCGCGCACTTCCTTCACATAGCCCTCATCCATCAGCCGTTTGGTGTGGTTCCAGCAGGCGGTGGCGCTCATGCCCAGCTTCTTGGCCAGCTCGGCATTGCCGATGCGGCCGTCCTTCTGCAGCGCCTTGAGGATGCGCTTGTCCATGCGGTCCAGTGACATGATGAATCTTTCTCTTAAATCTTGTTTATCGCAATTTTCTTTGCATGAAATAATTTACATCGCTTTTTCATCACGAATCATGCCATAAATTCGGAAGCACCATTTTAATCCTCCGGCGTAAAGTTGATCCCGGCGATTCACCATGAATCGAACCAGATTCGGACCCCTTTCGACCATCCAACTGAACCGGAGCACTCCATGCTGGCACTCGACAAACTCTTCCCTCGCAAGACCCTGGGCTTCTTCCCCTCCCCCATCCACAAGCTGGAACGCTTGTCCGCCATGCTGGGCGTGGAAGTGTGGGCCAAGCGCGATGACGTCTCCTCGGGCCTGGCCTTCGGCGGCAACAAGATCCGCAAGCTGGAATGGCTGGTGGCCGATGCCCTGGCCAAGGGCTGCGACACCCTGGTCTCGATCGGCAACATCCAGTCCAACCACACGCGCCAGGTCTGCGCGGCCGCTGCCGCCGTGGGCATGAAGTCCTATACCGTGCAGGAAACCTGGCTGGAATGGGATGATCCGGTCTACGACAAGGTCGGCAACATCCTGCTGACCCGCATCATGGGCGGCAACCCGATCATGGGCGGCTATGGCTACTCCACCACCGAGAAGGACACCTGGGCCCGTGCCCTGGAAGAAGTGCGCGCCAAGGGCGGCAAGCCCTATGCGATTCCGGCCGGCGCATCGGACCACCCGCTGGGCGGCCTGGGCTATGCCAACTTCGCCGACGAAGTGGCGATGCAGGAACAGCAGCTGGGCATCTTCTTCGACAACATCGTGGTGGCGACCTGTACCGGTTCCACCCAGGCCGGCATGGTGGTCGGTTTCGCCGCCCAGGAGAAGCGCCGCCGCGTGATCGGCATCGACACCGCCGACGATGAAGCCATGACCCGCCGCGCCGTCACCAAGATCGCCAACGACACCAGCGAACTGATCGCCGCCAAGGGGGGCCAGCGCGTGGTGGTGCGCGATGCCGACATCGAGATCATCCCCGACTACAGCGGCCCGGCCTACGGCCTGCCGAGCGAGCAGACCATCGCCGCCATCCGTACCGCCGCCGAAATGGAAGCCATGCTGACCGATCCGGTGTATGAAGGGAAATCCATCGATGGCTTGATCGACATGGCCAAGAAGGGCCATTTCAAGGGCCAGCGCGTGCTGTATGCCCACCTCGGCGGTGCCCCGGCACTGAACGCTTATTACAAGGCCTTCGAAGATCCGGAAAACCTGACCAAGCTGGCCCGCGAAGCGCGTTACAAGGAGTAAGCGGAATCCCCGCGCACAGGCGGATATCCTGATAGCGATCCGGATATCCGCCACGCTGCACACCAAGCCCCAGCCTGTTCAAGCAGGCCGGGGCTTGTGTCGTTTTTGCGTGGCAAGTTCCCGCCTGCGAGGGCATTTTTGCCCGATGTATCCACGCGCTTGATCGGCATCAAAGCCTGCAGAAAGCTTCACGCGTACCTTTCGGACATCCTCACTCGACAGGTAAAACACCGTGAAAAAAATCGTCACCATCACTGCCGCCGTTGCCGCTCTGGCTTCCTCCTTCGCCGCTGCTCCCGTGTTCGCGCAAGAAGCGCAAAGCCCGTGGCTGGTGCGCGTGCGTGCCGTTGATCTGAGCCCGGAAAACAAGTCCGACCCGGTCGGCGGCACCGGCGCCTCGGACCGCATCACCATCAACGAGAAGGTGATTCCGGAACTCGACATCAGCTACTTCTTCACCCCGAACATCGCCGCCGAACTGGTGCTGACCTATCCGCAAAAGCAGGACGTGCGTCTGGACGGCACCAAGATCGGTACCTTCAAGCACCTGCCGCCAACCCTGCTGCTGCAATACCACTTCATGCCTGAAGCAGTCTTCAGCCCCTACGTCGGTGCCGGTATCAACTACACCCGCATCTCCGGCGTGGATCTGGCCAACGGCCTGCAACTGGACAGCAACAGCGTCGGCGGTGCCCTGCAGATCGGTGCCGACTACAAGATCAACAAGAACTGGCTGATCAACTTCGATATCAAGAAGGTGCAGATCTCCAGCGACGTCAAGACTGCTTCCGGCGCCAAGATTTCCAGCGTCAAGATCGACCCGTGGCTGATCGGCGTTGGCGTGGGCTACCGTTTCTAAGGTATTCTTGCCGCACCCAAACGGCGCGATCCGTCATCGATGATGACCGGTCGCGTTGTTTTTTGGGATCCGCGCTAACGTCCCCGCCACCGGTTTCCCGGCCGCCATTTCTTGCAACGCCATCCGCCCTTGCAGCGTTAGCTGGAGCAGTCTCCTGCGGCATGCTCCGCCCGTCCACCGTTTGATAGTAGGAAGAGGTTAATTACGATGTCGACGACTTCGCACCCCAATACCCCGGTCGCGCCCGGCGCGCCGATGCCCCATCGCAAGATCATCCGCTCCTGGGTGATCCCCATCAGCCAGCGCAGCACGGCCATCGCCCTGGCACTGTCGGTGCTGGATTTCTGCCTGTTCGGTGCCAGCCTGGCGGCCATCGTCTGGGCCCCGTGGCTGCTGGCCAAGATCGCGCTGGGCGTGGTCAATGGCTTCATCATCGGCCGCCTGTTCATCCTCGGTCACGATGCCTGCCACCAGGCTTTCACGCCCAGCCGCAAGCTCAATACCTGGCTCGGCCGCCTGTTGTTCATGCCCTCGCTCACGCCCTATAGCCTGTGGGCAGTCGGTCACAATGTGGTGCACCACGGCTATACCAACCTGAAGGGTTTTGATTTCGTCTGGCAGCCGCGCTCGCTGGAAGAATTCCGCGCCCTGCCGCGCTGGCGTCAGCGCCTGGAGCGCATCTACCGCAGCGGCTTCGGTCCCGGCCTGTACTACATGATCGACATGTGGTGGAAGCGCATGTACTTCCCGTCGAAGAAGCAGATGCCCACTCGCCGCGCCGAATTCATGTGGGATGGCGTACTGGTGACCGCCGTCGCCGTCGTCTGGATCGCCGGCCTGGCCTGGGCCGCGCAGGCGACTGAACAATCCTTCTGGACCCTGCTGGTGACCGGTTTTGCGATTCCGCTGCTGTTCTGGAAGGCCATGATCGGCTTCGTGGTGTATGTGCACCATACGCATACCTCGGTGGCCTGGTATGAAGACAAGATCACCTGGGCCGCTGCGCAGCCCTTCGTTTCCACTACCGTGCACCTGACCTTTGGCCGCTACTGGGGTTCGCTGCTGCATCACATCATGGAACACACCGCGCACCACGTGGACATGAGCGTGCCGCTGTATCGCCTCAAGCAAGCCCAGAAGAAACTGGAAACCATGCTGCCCGGCCGTATCGTGATCCAGCGCTTCTCCTGGCGCTGGTACTTCGACACGGCGCGCCGCTGCAAGCTGTATGACTTCAAGCGCCTGTGCTGGACCGACTATCGTGGCCGCCCGACCAGCACTCCGCTGCCATTGCCGGACATGAGCAAGCCTACGGCAGAAGCCTGAACATAAGCCAAGGCAGCCCCATTCAGGAAGCCACGAAGGTTCTGAAGTTTCAACAACAAGACGGTCGCATGGAGGGGCATTCGCGGGTCCCCGGTAACCCCGCGATACCGCCCACTTTCCCCCATCAAGGCCGCTTCTCTTCCACGTACTGTCAGCCGTCGTCATTGGCCGTCAGTTCTGATGTTTTTAGGTGAAATCCGCCATCACACGGTAAGCCTGCCCGCCCTTTCGGGCGCCTACTTGGACCAAGTTTGATCTGGGACAAGAAATGCCGTCTGATTCGGGAATACTGTGCTGCCTATCACGTTCCGCGCACTTAAAATCGAGTCATTCGATTGCCACAAGTCCGCCGGGAACATCGTATGAACCAGCCTTGCCACTCCACTTCGCTCGCCGCTGCCAACAACGCCGCCGCGCCCCTGACCCAATGCTCGCCGCTGACTGCCGCGCGCGAAGCCGCCGCCAGCTCTGCGCTGCGCAGCTGCACCGCCTGCGGCATGCACCAGCTGTGCCTGCCCATGGGCCTGGATGAATCCGACATGAAACGCCTGGACAAGATCATCGGCCGCCGCAAGGTCGCCCGCGATGACTTCCTGTACCGTATCGGCGACCGCTTCACCGCGCTCTACGCCGTGCGTGTGGGCCATTTCAAGACCTATCAGGAAAACCTCGACGGCGACCGCCAGATCACCGGTTTCCAGATGCCTGGCGAACTGCTGGGCATGGATGCCATCAGCACCGAGCAGCATCAATGCGATGCAGTGGCCCTGCAGGACAGTGAAGTCTGCGAGATCCCGTTTGCCCGCCTGGAACAGTTGTTCGGCCAGATCCCGCATCTGCTGCGTCACTTCCATCGCATGATGAGCCACGAGATCACCAGCGAACAGAACGTCATCATGCTGCTGGGGAACATGCGTGCGGAGCAGCGCTTTGCTGCCTTCCTGGTGAATTTGTCTTCACGTTATGCCGCACGCGGCTATTCCTCGACGCGCTTCCAGCTGCGCATGACGCGTCAGGACGTCGGCAACTACCTGGGTCTGACCATCGAAAGCATCAGCCGCCTGATTTCCAAGTTCCGCAAGCAAGGCCTGCTGGCGGTGGAACAACGCGATGTGGAAGTGGTGGACCTGGCCGCGCTCAAGCGCCTGGCGGCCGGCGTCGATGCCTGCACACCGGCACCGGCGGCAGCAGCTACCGCGCGAGCAGCCAGCTGAAGGCTTGCAGGCTTGAAATTGGTGGCAGCACCGACTTCAAGCCAACCCAAGTCAATTCAGTGTTGATTGAAGCGTTCCAGGGCGTTCAGCCCTGGACGTAATGACGTAAGCGCTCTCTCGGCAGGGCACGCGTCAGCCTCACGGCCAGCAGGCCGCAGACGGCGAAACTTCCCCAGAAACAGAAGAACCCGACGGTATAGGCGCCCAGCGCTTCCCATTCGTGGCCGGACACCATGGCCAGCTCCTCGGGATTGAACAGGGAAAAGAACACGCCCTCGGCCGCGATGGCCATCAGGAAAGCCACCCAGACCACGATGGCAAGATTGCGTTGCTGTTTGCGCATGGCTGTCTCCTTGACGCATGAAGTTTCATCCGAAGATGGCCGGTCTTGAAGCCGGCTTCACTCCAGCTTAGCGCATTATTCGGCCGGTGCGTAGGCCTCCGCATTCATTTCGATGCTGCGCTGTTGCGGCCACACCCAGGACCCGTGCAGGCGCCAGCGATGGCTGCTGTCCTCGGCCACCAGGCGCCAGCGTGCCTGCTCCATCTCCGCCAGCGGTACCGAGAAGCTGCCATCGGCGGCCGGACGCACCAGCAGCGTGCGGTCCTTGGCCGGCTGGGTCGGGTGCACCAGGTTCAGCACCAGGGTCTGGCCCTCTTCGCCGACGGCAGGCACCTGGCGCAGCTGCAGGCGGCCGCGCAGCACGGCAGCGGCCGGGTCATAGGCGATGCCGATGGCCGCGCCCAGCCTTTGCGCCTCATGATCGCGGCGCAGGTCCTTGTTGATGGCCTTGCCCTGCTTGTAGTAATCGTCGGCCACCAGGGCATCGGCCCGCGAGATGGCCAGCCAGGCGGTAAAGATCCCCGCTACCACCACTACGGCCGGGCCGGACATCAGCAGCCAGGGCCAGCGGTGGCGGTACCAGGGAGCGGTGTTGCCAAGCTTGGGGGAGATGGTGGTCATGGTTTCCTCTCGATATGAAGTTTGGTTCACGTGTGTTGCAACGCTTGCCGCACTCAGCGGCGCGGCACCAGGAACACGGCCTTCTCGCTGACATGCAGCGCCGGCTGGTCCTCTGCCTGCAATTCGATATGAATCTTGTTGGAGCCGGACTCACCCGCTCCATGCGGCGCCCTCACCCGCACCGGCACCATCAGGGTCTGGGTGGCGGCCAGTTCGATGGGGCCGGCCGGATCGACGGTCAGTCCTTCGATGCCGCTCGCACTGATGCGATAGCGATGGCCGCGCTCATCGGTGTTGATGACTTGCAAGCGGTAGACGTTTTCGATGATGCCGTCCTCCACCTCGCGGCCCATGGAACCGCGATCACGGATCACATCGAGCTTCAGCGGCGTGCGCACCACCAGCGAGCCCAGGAACAGCGCGATCACCGCACCCAGGATGGCGGTGTAGATCAGGATGCGCGGACGGAACAGGCGGCGGCGGATTTCCGGCGTCGAGAAGCCCTGCTCGATGGCGTTCTCGGTGGAATAGCGGATCAGGCCGCGCGGACGGTCGATCTTGTCCATCACGCTGTCACAGGCGTCCACGCAGGCCGCGCAGCCGATGCACATGTATTGCAGGCCCTGGCGGATATCGATGCCGGTCGGGCAGACCTGGACGCACATGGTGCAGTCGATGCAATCGCCCGCCTTGCGTCCCTCCTGCAGCTTGGCGGCCTTGGCCGCAGGCATGCGCGGCTCGCCACGGGCGTTGTCATAGGTGATGATCAGGGAGTCGCGGTCGAACATGGCGCTCTGGAAACGGGCATAGGGGCACATGTACTTGCAGACCTGCTCGCGCATCCAGCCGGCATTGCCATAGGTGGCGAAGGCGTAGAAGGCGATCCAGAAGCTCTCCCACGGGCCCAGCGCAAACTGGCCGATTTCCGGCAGCAACTCGCGTATCGGCGAGAAGTAGCCGACGAAGCTGATGCCGGTCCACAGGGCCAGGCCGCCCCAGGCCAGGTGCTTGGCGGACTTGCGCCAGAGCTTGTCGAACGACCAGGGCTGGCGGTCCAGGCGCATGCGGGCACTGCGGTTGCCTTCGATGCGGCGTTCGATCCACAGGAAGATCTCGGTGTAGACCGTCTGCGGACAGGCGTAGCCGCACCAGACGCGGCCGGCGATGGCCGTGAAGAGGAACAGGCTGAAGGCGCAGATGATCAGCAGCGCGGCCAGCCAGATGAAGTCTTGCGGCCACAGTACCAGGCCGAACAGGTAGAACTTGCGTGAGGCCAGGTCGAACAGCACGGCCTGGCGCTCGTTCCAGTTGATCCACGGCAGTCCGTAGAACACCAGCTGCGTCAGGAATACGCACAGCCAGCGCAGGCTGGCAAAGCGTCCCTGGATCTCGCGCGGGTAGATCTGTTCACGCGCGGCATACATGCGGATGACGGCGTATTCATCCTTGCTCTCCTTCGTCGGCAAATCCTGCTGCGTTCCTGCCTCGGGTGGCGGGTCCCCTTCCTTGCCCTGCCTGGGTGTCATTGCGGCCTTGTTCATGGTCTTGCCTGCTCTGCTTTCGCTCTCTGTCATGCGCCCCTTGGCCGGGCGCGGCCGATATGGCCATCACGAAGAACGCCGGGGCCGCGCAACTCTGTGTCTGCGTCGGCCCCGGCGCGGGTTCAACTGCTCATCGGGGCCTACTTGGCCTCCGCATTGCTGGGCTTGTTGGACAAGCTCCAGACATAGGCCGCCAGTACGTGCACCTTGGGTTCACCGAGGAATTCGCCAAACGCCGGCATGGTGTTGTCGCGGCCCTTGTTGATGGTCTCCTTGATGGTGTCGATGCTGCCGCCATAGAGCCAGATCTTGTCGGACAGGTTGGGCGCGCCCAGGGCCTGGTTGCCCACACCGCCAGGGCCGTGGCAAGCCATGCAGGCGGCAAACTTGGACTTGCCCAGTTCGGCCTTGATCGGATCATGGGCCGAATTGGACAGGCTCAGCACATAGTTGGCGACGTTGTCGACATCCTTGTCGGTACCCACCGCCGCAGCCATGGGCGGCATGACGCCGTGACGGCCCTTGAGGATGGTTTCCTTGATGATCTCGGGCGTGCCGCCATGCAGCCAGTCGTTGTCGGTCAAGTTGGGGAAGCCCTTGTTGCCGCGCGCATCCGAACCGTGGCACTGCGCGCAGTAGGTCAGGAACAGGCGCTCGCCGATGGCATGGGCCTGCGGGTCGGCGGCCACCACCTTCAGGTCCTTCTTGAGGTAGCTGTCGAAGAGCGGTCCGTACTTGGCTTCGGCCTGCTTGACGTCGGCATCATGCTCGCCGGTCGAACGCCAGCCCAGGGTACCGGGCAGGTTGCCCAGGCCCGGATAGGCGATCAGGTAGCCCACCGAGAAGATGATGGTGATGTAGAACAGCCACATCCACCAGCGCGGCAGCGGGTTGTTCAGTTCGGTCAGGTCGTCGTCCCAGACGTGGCCGGTGGTCGAACCGGCAACCGGCTGGTCGCCCTTCTTGACCTTCCAGCTCGACTGCTGCCACAGCAGCAGCGCGCAACCGGCGATGCCCAGCACGGTCAGGACGATGATCCAGATGTTCCAGAAACCACTGGTGAAATCAGCCATGACGCACCTCCTTGTCGCTGCTGTCGGCAGCGGGCTGGCCGATGTCGCCGTCGGCGAAGGGGATCATCTCGGCTTGCTTGAAATCAGCGGGCTTGTGGCCGACATAGGTCCACCACAGGATGCCGGCAAAGGTGATGAAGCTGATCAGCGTGATCAGGCTGCGTGGGTCGGTCAACATTTCAATCATGATCTTATCTCTCCGCCTTGATCAGGATGCCCAGGCCTTGCAGGTAGGCGATCAGCGCATCCTGTTCGGTCTTGCCGGCCAGTTCGGCCGGGGCATTCTTGATGTCTTCTTCGGTGTACGGGTCGCCGATGCGCTTCAATGCCTTCATGCGCGAGACGATGTCGTAGTTGTCCAGCTTGGCCTGCTCCAGCCACGGGTAGGCCGGCATGTTGGACTCCGGTACCACGTCACGCGGGTTGTGCAGGTGGGCGCGATGCCATTCATCGCTGTAGCGGGCACCGACGCGGGCCAGGTCCGGGCCGGTACGCTTGGAACCCCACTGGAAGGGGTGGTCATAGACCGACTCGCCGGCTACCGAGTAGTGGCCATAACGCTCGGTCTCGGCGCGCAGCGGGCGGATCATCTGCGAGTGGCAGTTGTAGCAGCCCTCGCGGATGTAAACGTCGCGGCCAGCCAGGCGCAGGGCCGAATAAGGCTTGAGGCCGGCGATCGGTTCGGTGGTCGATTTCTGGAAGAACAGCGGCACGATCTCGGCCAGGCCACCCACACTGACCACCAGCAGCACCAGGCCAATGAGCAGCCAGGGGTTCTTCTCAATCCATTCATGCGAAAACTTCATACTTTCCCCCAATCAGTGCGCAGCGTTGGTCACGGCAGGAATCGGTGCGACAGCCAGTTCGGTGCCGCGCATGGTGCGCCAGGTGTTGTAGGCCATCACCAGCATGCCGGACAGGTACATCAGGCCGCCCATCAGACGAATGATGTAATACGGGTAGGTTGCCTTGACCCCTTCGACGAAGCTGTAGGTCAGGGTGCCGTCGGCATTGACTGCACGCCACATCAGGCCTTGCATCACGCCGGCGATCCACATGGCGGCGATGTAGAGCACGATGCCGATGGTGGCGACCCAGAAGTGGATCTCGATCAGGTCCTTGCTCCACATCTGGGTCTTGCCGGACAGGCGCGGGATCAGGTAATACATCGCCCCCATGGTGACGAAGCCGACCCAGCCCAGGGCACCGGAGTGCACGTGGCCGATGGTCCAGTCGGTGTAGTGGGACAAGGCGTTGACGGTCTTGATGGCCATCATCGGACCTTCGAAGGTGGACATGCCGTAGAAGGACAGCGAGACCACCAGGAACTTCAGGATGGGATCGGTGCGCAACTGGTGCCAGGCGCCCGACATGGTCATCATGCCGTTGATCATGCCGCCCCAGGACGGTGCCAGCAGGATCAGCGAGAACACCATGCCCAGCGACTGGGTCCAGTCAGGCAATGCGGTGTAGTGCAGGTGGTGCGGACCGGCCCACATGTAGGTGAAGATCAGTGCCCAGAAGTGCACGATCGACAGGCGGTAGGAATAGACCGGACGGTTGACCTGCTTGGGGATGAAGTAATACATCATGCCCAGGAAGCCGGCGGTCAGGAAGAAGCCCACCGCGTTGTGGCCGTACCACCACTGGATCATGGCATCCTGTGCGCCGCTGTACATCGAGTACGACTTGGTCAGCGTGGCCGGCATGGTCATGCCGTTGACGATGTGCAGGATGGCCACGGCGATGATGAAGGCACCGTAGAACCAGTTGGCCACATAGATGTGCTTGACCTTGCGCTTGACGAGGGTGCCGAAGAACACCACGGCGTAGGCCACCCAGACGACGGCGATCAGGATGGTGATGGGCCATTCCAGCTCGGCGTATTCCTTGCCGCGAGTCAGTCCCATTGGCAGCGTGATGGCTGCACCGACGATCACCAGCTGCCAGCCCCAGAAGGTGAAGGCCGCCAGGAAGTCGGAGAACAGCCGCACCTGGCAGGTGCGCTGCACGACGTAATACGAGGTTGCCATCAGCGCGCAGCCGCCGAAGGCAAAGATCACTGCATTGGTATGCAAGGGACGTAGCCGGCCGAAGCTCAGCCAGGGAATCCCCATGTTCAATTCGGGCCATGCCAGCTGGGCGGCAATGATCACGCCGACCAGCATACCGACTACGCCCCACAGGATGGTCGCCACGGTGAATTGGCGCACAACCGTGTAGTTGTAGCTATTTTCTTTGCTCACGAAACTCTCCCCACTTTGTTGAGTACTGTTCAATACGAGCTTACGGGGCAAGCCTCCGGGGGGCATTGACGTGTATCAAGTGGAAAGAGAGCCAAAGAAAAATGCAGGCAATTGCGGCGTTATTTGCACGAACGGGCAGGCGCGAGAGCAGCTCAGGCGGGATCGTGCCGGTCCTGCTGCGGGGCAATGTCGTCGTCGTGGAGGATGCGCATGGCCGGTCCTTCGAGATCATCGAACTGACCGCTGTCGGAGGCGCGGAAGAACACCCAGATCGCCAGGAAGACCAGCAAGGTACTGAGTGGAATGAGGAGATAGAGCGCTTCCATCAGGCCCCTCCCGCCAGCGCTGGCTGGACCGCTGGAGCACTTGCCGGCATCTGCCGTGCCGCGCTCGTGGCACGGCTCAGGCGCAGTGCATTGCCGACCACCAGCAGCGAACTGGCCGACATGCCCACCGCCGACATCCACGGATCAAGCAGCCCGAAGGCCGCTGCCGGAATGGCGAGGAAGTTGTAGACGCTGGCCCACACCAGGTTCTGGCGCACGATGCGCATGGTCCGGCGGGCCATCTGCGCACATTGCGCGACGGCCGACAGGCGATCACTCATGATGACGGCATCCGCACTGACCTGGGCCAGAGCCGCACCTTTGCCCATCGCGAAGGAGACATCGCCTGCGCGCAGCATGGCGGCGTCATTGATACCATCGCCGACGATGGCCACCACCGCCCCGCCCTGCTGCAATTGGCGCACCACCTCCAGCTTGCGTTGCGGCGTGCAGCCGGCGATCACTTCGTCGATACCGACGGCCGCTGCTACCTCGGCGCAGACCTCGGGCTGGTCACCGCTCAGGAGGATCACCCGCAAACCCTGCGCACGGAACGCAGCCACGGTATCCACGGCATCCGCACGCAATGCATCGGCCAGGTCGAAGCGCGCCAGCCAACCTTGGCTGTTGCCCAGATAGACCGAACCGGCCGCTGCCGCAGCGGGCTGGTTCAGTTCGGCAGGCATGGATTCTCCTGCGATCTCGGCCACGAAGCGGCGCGCGCCCAGGCGATACGGAACACCGTCGATGAGACAGTGCATGCCCGCCCCCGTGACGGAGCCGAGTTCGGCGACGTCGCAAGCTGCACTGCCGCGACGGTCGGCCTCCTCCACCAGCGCCTTGGCCAGCGGATGCAGACTGCCGCGCTCCATGGCGGCGGCGACCGACAGGGCCTGCGCCTGGGGAATGCAGCTCCACAACGCCGTCATCTGCGGCCGGCCTTGCGTGAGCGTGCCGGTCTTGTCGAAAAGGATGGTATCGGCACGCTGCAAGGTCTCCAGCACGTTGCCGCGCACGACCAGCGTGCCTTCGCGCAGCAGGCGGTCGGTGGCGGCAGCCAGGGCCGATGGCGTGGCCAGCGACAGCGCGCAAGGGCAGGACACCACCAGCACCGCAATCGCGGTAGCCCAGGCGCGCGCCGGATCGATCAGATGCCAGGCAATGAAAGTGATCGCCGCCAGCAGCAGCAAGGCCACCACGAAGCGCGAGGCCACGATGTCGGCCCACTGCGCCAGTGCCGGCTTGCCCTGTCCGGCCTGCTCCGCCAGACGGGTAATGGCCGCGAGCGTACTCTCGCGCGTGGTGCGCACCACGCGCAGCAGCACCGGCTGGCTCAGGTTGACCGCGCCGCCGGCCGCTTCCTGACCGGGCTGGAAAGCTTGCGGACGGCTTTCGCCTGACAGCAGCGCCAGGTCCAGTTCAGCCACGCCTTCGAGCAGACAGGCGTCGGCGGCGATGGTGTCACCGGGGCGAGCCAAGATCACGTCACCGGCCTGCAATTGGCTGGCGGCCACCAGCGTCGTCTCACGTTGCAGCGGATACCCGCGCAGTACCAGCGCCGACGCCGGGAAAGCCTGTTGCATGCGCTCCAGCGCGGCCGCCGATTTGCGCCGCGCGGCAGTCTCAAGGTAGCGGCTGGCCAGCAGCAGGAAAATGAACATGCTCACGCTGTCGAACCAGATCTCGCCCTCGCCGCGCCAGGTGGCGATGGCGCTGCCGGTGAAGGCCGCAGCAATGCCGATCGCCACCGGCAGGTCCATGCCCGGCGCACGCGCCCGCAGTCCTGCCCAGGCACCTGTGAAGAACGGCAAGGCCGAATAGAACACCGCCGGAATGGTCAGGAACAGACTGGCCCAGCGCATCAGCGCCATCATGTCGGGATCGATGCCTTCATGCGTCATGTAGACCGGGATGGCATACATCATCACCTGCATCATCGACAGCCCGGCGATGAACAACTGGCGGAACAGGCGGCGGCCGGCGCGGCGCGCCTGCTCGCCCTGGCGCAGCGGATCAAAGGGATAGGCCGTATAACCCAGGCCGTGCAGGCCGCGCAGGATGGTGGAAGTAGAACAGCGCGCAGGATCGCGGCGGATATGCAGGCGCGCACTGGCCACGTTGAGTTCGGCCATGTCGATGCCGGGCATCCGGGCCAGGTATTTCTCGATCAGCCAGACGCAGGCGGCGCAGCGCAAGCCATCGATGGAAAGCACCAGTTCCTGCGCGTGGTCCCCTGCGTCAGAAACTTCACTATCGGCTGTCTGCACGGGCAGATCCACCAGGGCCAGCTCTGGCGGCAGCAACTGTTCTGGATCGATGCGGGCAGAGGGAACGGTCCGCCGCAGGTAGAAATCTTCACATCCGCTCTCGACGATGAGCCGGGCCACGCTCTGGCAGCCCACGCAGCACAGGGTCCGGTTGAGCCCACCAATGTCCAGCGTCCAGGACTCCCCCGCCGGCACCGTCTGGCCGCAATGGAAACACAGGTTCGCCGCATCACTCCCGTCGTTGTGCATGCTCATCCTCCGTGCACCGGACTGACACAGAACACGTCGATCCAGCCGCGCGCAATGCCCAGGCCGCCAATCTCGGCGGCACGCAGCAAACCCAACAACCCGAAGGCCAAGACGATCACGCCGGCGCTGCGCCGCACCCAAGGGCGCGTAGCCAACTGGCGCAAGCGTGCACCGGACATGCCGGCCACCAGCAGCACCGGCAAAGTGCCCGCCCCGAAGGCCAGCATGGTCAGCGCGCCTTGCACGGCGCTGCCGGCCATGAGGGCGGTGAGCAAGGCGCTGTAGACCATCCCGCACGGCAGCCAGCCCCACAGGCTGCCCAGCAGCAGCGCCTTGACCGGCGTATCCACTGGCACCAGCCGCGCTGCATGGGGACGCAGTCGGGACCAAAGACCGCTACCCCATTGCTCCATGCGGGACAGGCCGCTCCACCACTGGGTGAGGTACAGCCCCAGCAGGATCAGGACAAGATTGGTGATGACGTAGGCCACCGTCTGCGCCGGTGCCAGCCAGCCCAGCACATCGGCACCGCGCAGCAGGCCGGCGGCGATGCCGCCGGCCAGTGCGCCGGCCAGCGCGTAGCTGGACAGGCGACCGAGGTTGTAGCCCAGCACGCGCACCAGATCCTGCCCGAAGGCCTGGACCTGGGCAGAGCCGGCGACATGAAGGGGAATGATGCGATGCGCAGCACGCCCCGGCGCTGCGGCCATGGCCAGCGCCTGGGTAGCGACCGCCGGGGCACGCGGCGGCGCGGCTGAACTGAGCGCACCGATGATGCCGCCGCACATGCCGATGCAGTGGACGCTGCCCATCAGGCCTACCAGGAAGATCGGCAGCAGGTTCATCGACGCGCCCCGCTCACACGGTCTGCGAATAACGCTGTGGTGTGTCCTTGTTCTGGCTTGCGGCTTTTTCGCGGTCCTGGTTCAGGTAGCGGTCAAACACCATGCAGATGTTGCGGATCAGCAGACGGCCCTTGGGCTCGACCGTGATCCATTCGGGTTCGATATTGATGAGGCCGTCCTCTTCCAGTTGCTTCAGCTTTTCCATCTCCGGTGCGAAGTATTCGCGGAAGACGATGGGATAGGCGATCTCCAGCGAATTGATCGACAGCTCGAAATTGCACATCAGCCGCTGGATGATGAGACGGCGCAGCACGTCGTCCATGCCCAGCTGGATGCCGCGGGCGATGGGGAGCGTGGAATTTTCCAGGCGGGCGTAATAGCCGTCCAGGGTCTTTTCATTCTGGCTGTAGCTGCCGCCCACGGCGCTGATGGCCGAGACGCCGCACGCGACCAGGTCGGTCTCCGAATGGGTGGAGTAGCCCTGGAAATTGCGATGCAGGCGGCCCTGCTGCTGGGCGATGGCGAGATCGTCAGTGGGCTTGGCGAAGTGATCCATGCCGATGTAGACGTAACCGGCGCCGGTCAGCTGGCGGATGCACAGCGAGAGCATGTCCAGCTTGCTGTCGGCGCTGGGCAGGTCTTCTTCCTTGATCTGGCGCTGGGTCTTGAACAGCGCCGGCATGTGCGCATAGTTGTAGACAGCGATGCGGTCCGGGCTGGCGGCAATGACCTTGGCCAGCGTGCGCGACATCGACATCACGTTCTGCTTGGGCAGCCCGTAGATCAGGTCGATGCTGACCGAGCGGAAGCCGGCTTCACGCGCGGCAGCGATGATCTGCAGGGTCTGTTCTTCGGATTGCACACGATTGACCGCCAGCTGGACTTCCGGATCGAAATCCTGCACGCCGAGGCTGATGCGGTTGAAGCCCTGCTCGCGCAGCTTGTGGACACGCGCCACCGACACCGTGCGCGGATCGATCTCGATCGAATACTCACCGACGTGATCCGGAGCCAGCGTGAAGCTGTGGCGGATATGGTTCATCAGGTCCGACATCTGCTCGTCCGAGAGATAAGTCGGCGTACCGCCACCGAAGTGCAGCTGCTCGACCTGGTTCATGCCGGAGAAAAGCGAGCCCTGCATGCTGATCTCGCGCTTGAGGTAGCTCAGGTAGAGCGCGGCCTTGGCGCGGTTCTTGGTGACGATCTTGTTGCAGGCGCAGTAATAGCAGATGGTGTCGCAGAACGGGATGTGCAGGTACAGCGACAGCGCCCGCCAGGCGCTCATGTTGCGGCGGTCGGAGACCGCATGCAGGTAGTCGGTGACGGCGAAGTCACTCGAAAAGCGATCTGCCGTGGGATAGGACGTGTAACGCGGACCACGCTGGTCCATTTTGCGCAGGACGGCCTTGTTCATGCCGGCGAGACTGGCGGATGGATGCAGGATGGACGGATGGGCGACTTGCATGCGATGCTCCTGGCCGGCTGCCACGCCGGACTGACGCGGCGCGCACATGCGCTGGGCCGCGAGCCCACCGGGCGAGCTGGTATTGACTGGAGCTTGCAGAATAGACAGATCACTGCAGGACCGCATTGATGTGCATCAAAGGGGCAGGACCTGTTGCCAGAGTGGCATCTACAGCAAGCCTGAAACCGCCGTCTGTGGTGCCAATGTCACGCGGCGTCTTCGTCCTGCCGCTTTTTGATTGCATTTCGGTATTGTCGCGCTTTACAGAGCGATGCGCCAAACCCTAGGCTGCGATGGACGGCATCTGACCGTCTTTCATCTTCAATCCCGGGGGATTTCTTCGTGCACCGTTTCCAACTTTCCTGCGCTTGTCTCATCAGCCTGGCTGCCCTTGGCAGCACCGCCCAGGCCGCCAATCTCGGCCTCAGTGGCGAACTCGGCACTACCGGCGTGGGCGTCCACCTGAGCGTGCCGCTGGCGCAACAGCTCAATGCCCGCTTCGGGGTCAACTATTTTGATTATTCCTTCAACTCCAGCACCAATGATGTGAACTACGATGCCAAAGCCAAGCTGCGCACCTTCGATGCGCTGCTGGACTGGTTCCCGTTCGACAACGGCTTCCGTCTCTCCGGCGGCGTGGTCTACAACGGCAACAAGATCGACGCCACCGGCAAACCCAAGGCCAACGGCATCTATACCATCAATGGCAACGTCTATACCGCTTCACAGGCAGGCCAGGTCGATGGCCGCATCGATTTCAAGAAGTTCGCGCCCTACGTGGGCCTGGGCTGGGGCAACGCAGTCGCCCCGGCCAAGCCGGGCTGGGGCTTCACGGCCGACCTGGGCGTGATGTTCCAGGGCAATGCCTCGACTTCGGTCAGCAACTCCGGCTGCAACGCCCCCGCCGCAATCTGCGCACGCCTGGCCACCGACGTGGCGGCCGAAAACGCCCAGCTCAGCGACAAGGTGCATGGCTACAACCTGTATCCGGTGCTGCGGGTGGGCGTGAGCTATCAGTTCTGATTGTGCTCTTCGGCCTTGCGGGCCGATCCGTAACAGGCCCGCAAGGCGCGATAGTCGTAGTAATGGCTGCCCGGCGAAAGCCGCGCAGCATCGCAGTCCGGCTTGAAATCCATCTCCGCTTCGTTGTACAGCAGGCGCACCACGGTGCGGCCTGCGGCATTGGCGAACATTTCCCATTGCAGGTTGGCAGCCATCGGCGCAATCTGCGCACCACGCCAGCCATTGCTGGCCGGGGCATAGGGTTCGCGCTCAGCCACCTGCTGCGATGCGCCGGGCAGGCCCAGCAGCGCAGCCAGCGGGATCACGATCTCGGCGTGGGCGAACCGCAGCTTGGCCAGATGGCGGCGCTGACCGCGTTCAATGGCATCGGCCTCATCAAAAAAATCCTGCAGCAGGATGCGCGCCATGCGCCAGGTCACATCGCCCTGCTCCACCATGCCCGGCCCCTTGCTGTAGAAGTCTTCAGCATCTTCAGCCTCGGCGTAACGCTGCGCCGCCAACGGCGGCATGAATCGTTCAAACTCCTTCACATCGCTGCCAGCCTGCTCCAGTTCGCTGCGCATGCCGGCACTGATGGCATAAAGGTCATACAGCGCCCAGGCGGCCTGCAAGCCGTTGCCGATCACGCTGCGGCCATCGCCGGTCAGCGTGTTGGTGTAACGGCCATCGGCGCTGGTAAATGTCAGCGTGCCGCTGTTGCTGAAACGGTATCTCCCCTGCCCCAGCCGGCTCAGAAAATCCGGCTTGAACAGCCGTGCCAGGACCACATCGGCCACCTCCTGCAAGCGCGGATCCTGCCGGATGCGGGCCAGTTGCGCCTGTAAGGCCGGACTGCGGGCATAAGCCTGGTAGGCCTGGCTGTCGCGCCAGGTCTGCAGGCGCAGCGCCTG
Source organism: Herbaspirillum sp. Her4 (assembly GCF_057961335.1). NCBI lineage: Bacteria > Pseudomonadati > Pseudomonadota > Betaproteobacteria > Burkholderiales > Oxalobacteraceae > Herbaspirillum > Herbaspirillum sp. Her4. The sequence continues at coordinate 4,881,802 of NZ_CM176330.1, forward strand.
CTGAGCATCCGCGCCGGAGTTCTCTGCCGGCGGCGTCTTGGGCAAACGGTGGAAATACAGCAGATAGGCATCGCTGGACGGCCCCTGCACCTGGTCGCGCAGACCAGGGCGGACCACCAGCAGCGCCCGGGTGAAGGCCTCGGCACTGTCCACTGCGCGATCCTTGCCGGAACTGACCACGACCACCGCGCGCCCGGCGCTGCCGGCCTGATCGAACAAGCCGGGCAGGCGCTGCACCATCCGGTGCGCCAGATCGGCATGCTCCTGCAAGCCGGCCCGGGTCTCGTTGCCATAGCCGGGCTGGCTGATGCCTGGCACCCCGGCCCCCAGCAGGAAGTTGGCGCGCAGCATGGCCTGCAAGGCCGGTCCCAGTTCGCGGCCCAACGGGGTCAGCGCATCCTCCTGTTCGGCTTGCTGCCACAGTCGATACAAGGCCAGATCGGATTTCATCCCTGTCAGGCCGCGTGATCCATGGCGCGCCAGCAGTTGCGTGAACACCGGTTCATATCCAGGCGGAACCGGCTCCAGGCTGGCCATCGTCTGGCGTGGTGCGTAGGGGGTCTTGGTCTGGCGATCATCACGATCGGCGGCCTGCGCCAGGCTGGCGGCCAGCAGCAAGCCGGTCAGCCAGACACAGGCCCTTGCGGGCTGATTGGAGAACAGGCCACCGATCATGTTGTTTCATCCTTTCCGAATCAGGAAAACCTTGGCACTCAGAAGTCTGCGCGCACGTTCAGGTTCAGGGTACGCGGCGCACCCACGTTCAGGTAGGTTTCCTGATAGTAGGTCCAGTACTTGCGATTGGCCAGGTTGGTGATGTTGGCGCTCCAGGTCGTCATGTGGCCACCGATGCGGGTGCGATAGTTCAGCCCGGCATCAAACAGGCTGTACGGCGAGAGCATGTTGGCATTGGCCGAATCCAGCGCCATGGTGCCGACATACTGCGCGCCGGCATGCAATTGCAAGCCCGGCAAGGCCGCCACGCGATAGCTCAGTTGCGCCCCGGCCTGCATATCGGCCGCACCGACGGCACGCTTGCCGTTGACCGCGGCCGCCGCATGAGTGATCTCCGAGCCCATGACCATCACGCTGCCATCCAGGCTCAAATCACGCGTGAGCTGCAGCGAGCCATTGGCTTCCACGCCGCGATACACGCTCTGGCCATCGGCCACGTAGACGTTGGCGCTGTTGATGTACTGCGAGCCGCGCTCGATGCGGAACAGTGCCAGGCTGCCGTTCCAGCCATCGTGCTCGGTCTTGACGCCCACTTCGGCCTGTTTGCTCTTGATCGGCGCGAAGGTCTGGTTGGCATTGACGGTAGTAGTCGGTGCGGAGGCACTCTGCTCCAGTGCTTCGGCATAGCTGACGTAGACCGTGGTATCGGCGCGCGGCTTGTACATCACGGCTGCCGTCGGGCTCAGCGGATTGGCGGTGAAGCGCGCGCTGGTGGTGTTGGCAGTGCTGTAGGCGGTATCGATGTAGTTGGTATAGCGCACACCGGCCAGTACCGACCAGCGCTCGTCGAACTTCATCGTATCGCTGGCGAAGAGCGCGGTCTGGGTGGTCTTTTCATCGCGATACGTGCCGCCGCTGTAGTTGACGCTGTCGGCCGAGTAGATCGTCGGCGCATACAGGTTGCCGGTGCCGATGTAAGGCTTGGGCGTATTGACCGAGGAGGTCGAGAGCAGGTTCTGCGCCATCGCGCCGAACACCAGCTCATGCTGGAGGAATCCGGTGCGCACCTTGCCCTGCACCATGGCTTGCGCTTCGTTGAATTCATAGCAGTGGTATTCCGAGGTCACACGGTCACGGTAATTGCCGCTGTTGCTGGTGATGTAGTACTGGTCCTTCTTGTAGATGCGTACCGATTCGGAGTGACGCACGGCGACGCTGGCCTTCCAGTCATCCGAAAGACGGTAGTCGGCGCTCAGCGTCACCAGGCGGTAATCGACATCGGTGAAGGAGCCATTGCTGTAGAGCCGGGTCGTGCCATCCAGCGGCGAAGGAATCCTGAATCCGCTGACGATGACATCGGTGCCGCCGGTGGCGATGCGGCGCTGGTAGATGGCATCCAGCCGCACGGTCAGGTCGCTGGTGAGGCGGGCATCGAAGGATGCGCCGATGGACTGGCGGTTGATGCTGCCGTGGTCGGCCTCGGTATCGCCGCTTTCGTTGACCAGGTTGACGCGGTAACCGAAGCGCTGGTCCTCGCCAAAGCGCCCGCCGGCATCGACATGTTCCTTCCAGGTACCGCCGCTGGCATAGCCGAGATCGGTGGCAAAAAAGGTGTCATCGGTCGGGCGCTTGGTGACGTAATTGATGATCCCGCCCGGCGAGCCGAAACCATACATGAAGCCGGACAAGCCCTTGAGCACTTCCACCTGCTCGAACATCTCCAGCGGCATTTCGGTACCGCGGTTGATGTTGGCCAGGCCATCGATCTTGTAGCCGTTCAGATCATCCAGACGCAGGCCGCGCACCGAGATGGTGGCCGGGTGCGTGCCATTGACCGGACTGTTGTTGCTGACGCTGGCGTCGTACTTCAGCACCTCGGCCAGCGAGGTGGCCTGGCGGTCTTCGATCTCGTCGCTCTTGACCGCACGCGTGGAGAACGGCGTCTCCAGTTCGGAACGATCTCCGAGGGCACCGCTGCTGACCTTCTCGGCCAATTTCTTCTTGTCGGCGCTGTCGGTGACGGTGATCTGGGGCAGCACGCTGTCATCGGCCTGCGCCATCAGCGGGCCGGCGCTGCCCAGCAGGAGGCCGGCGCCGAGCAGGGCACGGCGCATGGTGGACGGACGGAAACGGGCAATGCGTGTGGAATTCATGTCGGACTCGCAGTGGATGTGGAGAGAGAGGGAGTTGATTTGGCTATGCAATGGGCCGACCGGGCAATGCCGGCCAGTCTTCTTTTTTTATCGGGTCGCTATCGGGTTCATGGCCGTGGATCAGTCACGAAACCGATCTTGGCCAGCCCGCCTGCCTGTGCCATGGCCATCACCTGTGCCACTTTTTCGTAGGGTGTGGTGCGGGCTGCTCGCAGATGCAGTTCCGGCGGCTGCGGTGCGGAGGCTGCCTTGCTGATGCGAGCCTGCAGTTGCGCCTGATCGACCGGTTCGTCATTCCAGAAGGTCTTGCCGTCGGCATCGATGGCGAGGTTGATGCTGTCCGGCTTGAGCGTATCGGGTTGGGCGGTGGCGCGCGGCAGGTCGATCTTGACGGCGTTGTTCATGACCGGGACCGTGATGATGAAGATGATCAACAGCACCAGCATCACGTCCACCAGCGGGGTGGTGTTGATCTCGGGATTGAAGTCATCGTCCGAATCGGAGAGGGAACCCATGCCCATCATGCAGCTCCCCGCGTGCGCAGGCGCAGGGCCGGGGCCTGTTCCGGCGCGACCGAAGCGGCATCGGCGCGCGCCCCGGTGACAAACAGCGCATGCAGTTCGAAACCGAACTTGTTCAGTCGCGCGAGGATGCTCTTGTTGCCGCGCAGGAGCGCGTTGTAGCCAAAGGTGGCGGGAATGGCCACTGCCAGCCCGAGCGCCGTCATGATCAACGCTTCGCCGACCGGACCGGCGACCTTGTCGATGCTGGCCTGGCCGCTGCTGCCGATGGAAACCAGGGCGTGGTAGATACCCCAGACCGTGCCGAACAAGCCCACGAAGGGAGCCGTCGAACCGACCGAGGCCAGCACCGCCATGCCCGACTGCAGGCTGGCCGAGGCTTCATCGATGGCCTGGCGCAGCGACAGCGTGACCCACTCGCTGACCGGCAGACGATCCTGCAACTGCCCTTGGTGCGTGGTGTGATGATCGACTGCGCCCTGGCCGGCGCTGGCAAGCGCGGCAAAGGGATTGTCGCGGCCCAGCAGGGTGATGCCGGCGGCGACGTTACCGGCCTCCCAGAACGCGTGGCCTGCGGCGTGCGCCGGAGTACGGTAGCGCCACAATTGCAGGGCCTTGGTCACGATCACATACCACGAGGCCATCGACATCATCGTCAGCAGAAGCGCCACCGCCTTGGTGACGACATCGCCTTGCGACCACAGGGCCGTGAGGCCGTAGGGACTTGCATCCATTGCTGATTCCTTTCGTTCGGGGTTACTGCGTCAATTGAAATTTGATCGGTACGACCACATAGGCAGGCAGCGCCCTGCCCTGCTCCACATAGGGCTGGAAGCGTGCGCGCCGGACGGCCTCGCGCGCGGCCTGGTCGAGGCTGGCGATGCCGGAAGAGCGTTCCAGTGCAATCTGCTCCACCCCGCCCTGGGCATCGATCAGCACGCGCAGCAGCACCTCGCCTTCATCGCCGCGACGGCGGGCCGCAGCGGGATAGACCGGCTGCGGTGCAGTGAGGTACTGAACGCCGCTGGTAATGACGGGCGGGCGGATCATCGGGGCGACCGGCGTCACCGGGGCAGCGGCGGCCTCGGGCGCAGACGCTGGAGCAGTTGGCGAGGAAGGAGCAGATGGCGCAGATGACGTATCAGCAGAAGTGACCATGGCCGGCGCGGGTGCCACGGCCTGACGGGTGTGCGGCATGGGTGCCGGCCGCAATGGCACGGTGCGCACGGGGGCTGCCGGATGCGGTGATGTCGCAGGCAAGGGCGGCTGCGGTGCGGATTCGAAGAGCGCAAGCATCACGGTGGGCGGTACCGGTGGCTTGGCGGTGGACGCTGGCAAGGCGTGCATCTGCGTGGCCAGCCACAGCAAGCCCAGATGCGCAGCCAGCACCAGCAGCGCCGGCTGCGCTCTGCGCAGCATGGCCGCACCGGGTACCGTGCGCTGTGGAGAAAGAGGAAGGGATGACAGCATGACTCTTGCCGCGTCGCGCGGCCTTGCTCTGAAAAAAGCAGGAGTCTAGGCAGTCAAGATGACCTCGCCGTTACGCATTGATGACAACGGCGTCAGGAAAGCCCCATGAGATGTAAAAATTTGTTGGCAGCATGCCGGGGCAGTGAACTCTGCGGATCAGATCGGGAGATCACGCCTCTCTGCGTCCTGCGGAGGTGGCACGCCAGCACAGAATCGATCCGGCGCACACCAGCGCCGCGCCGACCCAGAACGACGGCGGCAGCGGCGCACGCAGCAGCGCGGCCGACAGTGCCGAGGACAACACCGGGATGAAATACGAAGCCCCCGCCAGCACCGTCACGTTCCCGTGCAGGATGCCCACATTCCAGGCCGCATAACCCAGCCCCATGGCGGCAGCCGCCAGCAGCAGATAGACCAGCGCGGGCACGCTGAAGGAAAGTTCAGCGGCATGACCGCCCAGCAGGACCTTCACCCACAAGGCCAAGGCCACCAGCATGAAGAAAGGGGTCACACCGTTCCTGCCCTCGGCGATGCGGGTGGTCACGGTGCAGTAGGCCGCCCAGATCAGCGCACCGATGAAGGCCAGGCCATAGCTCAGGGGATTGTCCTGGATGTTGGCCAGCATGACCGGCAGATCCAGGCCCTGATTGCCGCCCAGCACCCAGCAGATACCCAGCATGGACAGGATGAAGCCCGGCACCACCAGCAGCGTCGCGCGCTGCCCGCCGAAGAGAATCGCCGCCACCAGCGTGAAGGTCGGCCACAGGTAGTTGACCATCCCCACTTCGATGGCCTGGCGGCCGCTATGGGCGTAGCCGATCGAGAGCGACAGGCACAGTTCATACGCCACGAACAGCACGCCGCCCCACACCAGATACCTGCGCGGGAAGCTGGACAGGCGCGGGAAACCGACCGCCACCATCAGGATCAGCGAGGCCACCGTATAGATGGCTGCCGCGCCGCCGGTGGCACCGAGATGTTCGCTCACGCCGCGGATCAGGCCAACGATGGCGCTCCACAAGAGCACGGCGCTCAAACCGATCAGGGTTGCCTTCTTGCTGTTCATTGCACCTGCCCAAAAGCGCAAGAGTTTACCTCAAGGGCCGGGACCGGGCCTTGTGATAAAATCCTGCCCCTTCTGTCCGGTCTTCGGCGGCCATTGCCCGCGCGGCGGCCGGACGTATTCCATGGGTTCCCTCGCCCCCATTCATCAAAAAGGTTCATATGACGACTCTCGACCTGCGCCGCCATGCCGCGCTGCTGACCTGGCTTTCCCTGTTCCACCTTCTGGTGATCACTTCCAGCAACTACCTGGTGCAATTGCCCGTTTCGATCTTCGGGCTGCATACCACCTGGGGCGCCTTCAGCTTTCCTTTCATCTTCCTGGCGACCGATCTGACGGTGCGCTTCTTCGGTGCGCCACTGGCCCGCCGCATCATCTTCGCGGTGATGCTGCCGGCCCTGTTCATTTCCTACGGCATCTCGGCTCTCTTCTACATGGGCCAATGGCAGGGCTTCGGCGCGCTGGCGCATTTCAATGTCTTCGTGGCGCGCATCGCGGCGGCCAGCTTCATGGCCTATGTGCTGGGGCAGGTGCTGGACGTGCAGGTGTTCAATCGCCTGCGGGCTTCGCGCCACTGGTGGCTGGCACCGTCGGTATCGATGATCTTCGGCAATGCCAGCGACACCATCGCCTTCTTCTCCATCGCCTTCTGGCGCAGCAGCGATCCCTTCATGGCCGAGCACTGGGTGGAGATCGCGCTGGTCGATTACGGCTTCAAGATCGCCATCAGCCTGCTGTTCTTCCTGCCGGCATATGGCGCGCTGATGTCCTTCCTGAAGAGCTGGTTTGGCCGCCCCTTGGCGGCCGATCCGGCTTGAGTCCTGCAGCGATTTCCATCCAACGGTAAACTTGCGGCTTTGCGCGGTCTGCCCTGGCCGCGCCCTCCTCCTCTCCACCCTCCACCTGGACTGCGCATGAACTGGCCCCTGTTTGCCCTCGCCGTTGCCGCCTTCGGCATCGGCACCACTGAATTCGTCATCATGGGCCTGCTGCCCGACGTTGCGCTTGATCTGGGTGTCACGGCTCCGGCCGCCGGCATGCTGGTCTCGGGCTATGCCCTGGGCGTCGCCGCCGGTGCGCCCATCCTCGCCATCCTTACTGCCAAGTGGCCGCGCAAGCAGGCGCTGGTAGGGCTGATGTGCCTGTTCATCCTCGGCAATGTGCTGTGCGCGCTGGCCCCCAATTACCCGTTCCTGATGGTGGCGCGAGTGGTCACCGCCTTCTGCCATGCCGCCTTCTTCGGCATCGGCTCGGTGGTGGCAGCAGAACTGGTGACGCCGCAGAAGCGCGCACAGGCAGTGGCGCTGATGTTCACCGGCCTGACCGTGGCCAACATCCTGGGCGTGCCGCTGGGCACCGCCTTCGGCCATGCGGCGGGCTGGCGCTCCACCTTCGGCGTGGTGACCGGCATCGGCGTGCTGGCCGCCGTCATGCTGTGGACCATGCTGCCCAAGAAGATCCCCATGCAGGCCGGCAATATCTTCCAGGAGTTCCGCTCCATCATCGATACCCGCGTGCAGCTGTCGCTGCTGACCTCGACGCTGGCCTCGATCAGCATGTTCAGCGTGATCACCTACATCGCCTACATCCTGCTGGACGTGACCGGCTTCAGCGCCCGTGAAGAAAGCTGGGTGCTGCTGCTCTTCGGTGCGGGCATCACCGTGGGGGGCCTGGTCGGCGGCAAGCTGGCGGACTGGAAACTGATGCCGGTGATGTGCGGCGTGTTCCTGTGCATTGCCATCGTGCTGGGGCTGTTTTCCTTCACCAGCCATTACAAGTGGCCGACGCTGGCAACGATGTTCGCCTGGGGGGCCTTCGCCTTTGCGGTGGTGCCCGGTGCGCAGATCCGCGTGCTCGACACCGCACGCGGCGCACCCAACCTCGCATCGACCCTCAACCAGGGGGCCTTCAACCTCGGCAATGCCACTGGCGCCTGGGTCGGTGGACTGGCGATCTCGGCTGGCCTGCCGCTGACCGACCTGCCCCTGATCGGCTCGGTCTTCGCCCTGCTGGGCCTGGTGACGGTGGCCGTCTCGGCCTCGCTGGACAAGCGCGTTCGCGCTCCGGCCTGACTCTTCCCCGCTCCGGAAAAAAGGCGCTTGACCCTCACGGGCAAGCGCCTTTGTTCATTCCGGCGAAGATGCTGAAGCGATCAAACCGCCTTCAGATGCGCCGAAGCGACGAAGTTGTCGAAGAAACTTTCACATCGGGCCAATTGCTCCAGTGTCACGAACTCGTTGGGCTTGTGCGCATGGATGATGTCGCCCGGCCCGCAGATCACCGCCGGCATGCCGGCCTGACCGAACAGCCCGCCTTCGGTGCCGAAGCCGACCTTGCGCGCACGTTCACTACCCAGGATGCGCAGTGCCGAACTCACCAGCGGATCATCGGGCGACGTGCTCATGCCCGGATAGGCCGTCAGCGTTTCGAATTCGATGCGCCCCTGCGCACCTTCGATCTGCATCTGCGGCAGCACTTCCTGTTCTGCATAACGCTTCACTTCGTCGAACACCCCGGCGGGATCGATACCGGGCAGGAAGCGGTGTTCGAAGACGAACTCGGCCTTGTCCGGAATGATGTTGGGCGCGTTGCCGCCATTGGAGAGCGTGGTGACGATGGAGGAATACGGCACGTCGAAGTCGTAATCCTGCGCTTCCGAATGGCGCACGCGCAGCGCGATCTCGCGGATCTTCAGCTGCATCATGGCCGCATAGTCGATGCTGTTGATGCCCAGGTGCGGACAGGACGAGTGCGCCGCATGGCCATGCACCGAGCAGCGATAGGAGCGCTTGCCCTTGTGCGCGATCACGGGCTGCATCATGGTGGGCTCGCCGATGATGACGCCGGTGGGCTTGATGTCGTTCTGCTGCAGGTCAGCCAGCAATTCGCGCACCCCCAGACAGCCCACTTCTTCATCGTAAGAGAACGAAAAGTGCAGCGGTGTGTGCAGGCGATCCTGCGCGATGGCCGGCAGGCGCGCCAGACAGACCGCGATGAAACCTTTCATGTCGCAAGCGCCGCGGCCGAACAATTTGCCATCGGCCACATGCGCCACGAAGGGGTCGGTATCCCAGTTCTGTCCCTTGACCGGCACTACATCGGTATGTCCGGAGAAGACCGTACCGAAGCGGCCGGGACCGGTATCGCCCAGGGTGGCAAAGAGATTGGCCTTGCGCCGTTCGGCGTCATAGGTCAGGCGGGTGGTGGCACCGTGGCGTTCGAGAAGATCGCGGACCCATTCGATGAGGCCCAGGTTGGATTCGCGGCTGATGGTGTTGAACCCGATGAGGGTCTTGAGGATGTCCAGCGTCGCCTCGGTCGGTTGCGCGGCGGCTGATGTCAGTGGTGCATTCATGATGATGGTGTGCCTGTTCAAATCCGGAACGGCGGGCCAGCGGTCAACAGGACAGCAGGCTGCATGTTCCCTCAGAAGTGCAGCAAGCGGCGTGCCACGGCGGGCGCATGCTGGCATAGCGGCCGGTCCAGGCAAACGGTGCCCGCGCTGATCAATTCCCCGATTTTCACAATCTCACCTGACAGGAACTGCATGATGCAACCGGGTTCGCTGGCGTGCCAATGAAGGTTTAGCTTACACCGCAATGCAGATAGGGGTTGGGGAGATGAAGGATCTTGACGGCAGAGGCCTGGATGCCCGCCGGCAAGGATTTGCCTCCAGAGCCAATTGAAACTCGCTCAACCGTCTTGCAGACAGTGACAACAGCGCTTATCAGGAATTTCCTGCTAGGAGCTTTTTCGCATTTTTGTCAGACTGCAGATGAAGTTTTGTGCCCGGAGAAGCGCCCGCAGAGGCCAGCATGGATTCCCGCGGCACAGGAATGGTGATCAGGGTCACTACAAGAGAAGGACTAGACCATGAAACCGCCGATCATACTGATGATTGAGTCGAACGGCGAAGCAGTAGAGCTGGCGCGCTTTGCGCTCTGGCGCAACAATTTTCATTGTGTATTGCAGTGGGTTGACGAAGCAGACGCGGCCATCGAGGGACTGTTGCAGCGCCGTGCGGATGGCGAGATGCAGCTGCCGGGCATGATCTTTCTGGACCCAGGCATGATGGAAAACAACGGCCTGGACTTCATCCAGGCCATGAAGGCGGGCCGCGACACGCGTGCGGTGCCGATCGTGGTATTTCCGGACAGTGACTATCCGCCGGAGATGCCTGCCTTGCTGGAAGCCGGAGCCGTGGAATATCTGCTCAAACCCGAGACGGCCCAGCAGTTCATGGAGGTGGTGGTGGACCGTGCGCGGCGCTGGAGCAAGCGGCGGCGCAGGCGTTCGGCTTCAGCTTCAGCTTCGACTTCCAATGCAAGTGCAGGCACAGGGGAGGCGGATGGAGAAGCTGGAACCTCCTGAGCGGAAAGAAAAAACGCCGTGTGCTTCAGTGCTCACGGCGTTGTTCTTGTGCCCGCGCGATGGGCGGGCGAGGTGATGCTTATTTCTTCACGCGCGTACTGATGTGGCCATCGAATTCGCGCTGCGCGGCTTCGAGCTTCTTGAGGGCTTCCTGCCAAGGCTGGTAATCCGCCTCGGTGAGCCAGGAGCCGCCGGGATTCTGCTTCCACTGTTCGAGCTTGGCGGTCATCTTTTCATATTCTTCCAGCTGCGCGACCAGCAGGGATTCCATTTGCGTCTTCAACTCTTCGGCACGGACGATCCAGGGGTCTTGTTCCAGTTCTGACATGGGCGGCTTTCCTTGGTGTGAATAATGTGTCGGATGCTATCACGAAGAGGGCTGCTTGCCGCGGGGAGGCGATTCAGGTGCACCAGGGCCCTTCTCTTTGACGGCGGCGGCAGCGACTCCGGGCTTCCAGCCGAGGCGGGGAAACGACTGACACAGACATTTCCAAGAAACGAAAAAGAACCTGCCGAGGCGAAAAGCACTTCACTGAGGGTCAACGGCCATAATGAAGCCATTTATTCCGCTGTTTGGAGCGAAGGATGTCTCAAAGAAATTAAATATAATGTCGACTACCCAATTTTCCCGGCAGCCTTTCAGAGGCATCAAGGCGTATAAGTAAATGAGATCGACATTAACGGAACTTGGTGCCGAGCTAGCGTTATATTCAATTGACGCAGTGAGCGACATGATTATTTGGCTCGACGAAGACGGATTTTACGTATTCGTCAATAAGGCTGCCACAGAGTTTTTAGGCTATACATCTCAAGAGCTAAGTCAATTGAGGGTCTGTGATATTGATCCAGACTTTGACGAGGTACGCTGGAAAGATCATTGGAAGGAGCTTGAGATAAAGCAGACCGTTTGTCTGGAAACGACCAACAGGAACAAATCTGGCCAGATTATTCCAATTGAAGTGAATGCAAGCCTGGTTCAATTTGAAGGAAGAAGATTTAATTGCTCTATCGTTCGAAATATCTCTGAAAGGAAGCGTACTGAAGCCTCACTGCTCGCGCTGAACAAGCAAATCTATTTGCTGAGCATTACCGATGACCTGACCCAAATAGCGAATCGACGCTATTTTGATGAGGTGTTTAAAAGAGAGCTTCAACGTGCGCTAGAACAGAACATTCCTTTTTCTTTGGTTCTTATCGACGTCGATTATTTCAAAGCATTCAATGATCTATACGGGCATATACAAGGAGATCATTGCTTAAAACGCGTAGCGGCCACGATCAGCGCATTGATTCAATCGACGAATGAATTGGCCGCGAGATACGGAGGGGAAGAATTTGTATGCATTCTGCCTGGCATGTCTCCAAATAATGTTTTGATATTTGGTGAAAGACTAAGACAAGCAATCCAAGATCTCGCAATTCCACACAATGGATCTTCTTTCGGGACTATCACCGTCAGTATCGGCGTGTCCACCTTGGAGATTGCCAGCAACATCTCGACCGAGAACCTGCTCTTTGAGGCTGATCAACATCTCTATCGAGCCAAAGCGAACGGTCGCAATCGGGTCGAAGGAAAATCTGACCGGTAGCTCAAGGTGTTACCAGGATCATGCCACAGTCGCCTGTAGTAGTTTCTGATCCCAAGGAAGAGATCGATGCTACGGAATGGTGGTCGAAGACCGGCACGCATTCCATCACGGGAAACGGCTTTACTTTGCGCATCGCGTTCAAGAAAAAAGCCGAACCGGGCGACACTGAGCGCGAGCTCGATCATGATCCAGAGGAAGGCATCACCGGCTTGAAAGCGGAGTGGCGGACAAAGCCAAAAAGAAGAACAAGGGCATTGAGCTGGTTAGCAAGGTCCACAATATGAAAACGTTCAAACGAACTTACACCATAAAGCAAAGTGCGAAACGTGCCGCGGCTCTACATCAGGCCAAAATCAAAGAGGTCCGCGAGATCATCTCGGAAAACAAGCAAGATTCATCAAGAATAAAAATGAGGAAAACTCCAGCAGGGGTTTTCCTCTAAATCATCGTTGGCCTTTACAACCTCATCTACATTACTTCGCCGTTGTAGCGTTCGACTCGCGTGCAATCTCCTCGTTGAAGTTGGCATTAAAAGAGACATTCTGGAGAGCCCAGCGATCCTTGAAGCGGTACAGAGTCAGCTCAAACAGAACAGGCTGGCGTTCATAGTTCAACATGTACTTCATGTAGACGTAACGGGTGCCGATGGTGCGTTCCGAGATCATCTCGGCGTCACCGAACTTCCCCATTGACTGTTGGTAGGTCTTAACCACTTCGCGCAGACTCCGGATCTGGTCAGAAAGCTCCTTCGCATAGGGAGATGTCTTCGTGAGGTAGTCCAGCGCTTCCATCGGCTTTCCAGATTGATACAGAGACAAGAAACGCTCAGGGATGCCATCGTAACGATCGGCTGCGTATGCATTCAACGAGAACATCAACATGATAGCAATCAAAAAGCGGCGCATGGTTTTCTCCTGGTCAGGTAGTGGCCCCGTCAATCGCTGGGCCATGGAAAACATCATGCAATGGCTAGGTTGCCGCTCTGTTTCGTGCTGTCGCATTTTTATTACAACTGAAATCTGCAAGGCGTTCCAAGATTTAAACGCTTCAATTTCCGAGACATCTTGCATTTCATGACGTGACATATCAAATGCCTGCACGTCAAGACACACCAATTGATTACCAAGGATAGGCGCTAAAAGTCGCGCTGCATTGGAGTGCGCGAAGATAGGAAAGCAGGGAGATCATCTCGGGAAGCAGCTTGGATTTACTATCGCTGCTTGGACCACAATGATTTGCTGATGGTCGCGTCGTATATGCATTCGTTGATCAGACCGCCATCTATCCTTATGAAACTGCCACTCGTGTATGCCTTGCCTTCGATGTAGCACGCATTGCCTGCAATTTTTTCTGTCTCTACTGACGCAGGCAGTAAGCAGAAGCAAAACTAACAGCCAATGGATGAAGACTTGTTGCTGCGCTCGGGCAGGCGCAGCTGGCGGCGACCAGGCCAAGGGCCGGGCCGGCCATCGGCTGCTGAAATCGGAGAAAGGATACGGAAGACACTGGCCAACCTCGAAACCGCCCTGACCGCTGACGTGCAGCAGGCGCGCATACTGGTGGCCGAGCTCTATGGGAAAATCGATGTCGTCGCCGATGGCGAGAATGTCTGGGCTGAATACAACAATGCCGCTGAGAAGCTTTTGATCGCTTCTAGCGGCATGTCTCTAAAACTGGTTGCGGGGGCGGGATTTGTTATTCAGAGACAACGAGCGAAGCTAACTTAGTGCCCAGTCCTTTGGGCAATTTACTCCACAGCAAAGCTTGATTGTCTTTCGAAATGTAGGTCAACTTTCCTCCATAGATCCGGTTCAGAGCAATATTGTCATAATATTAATTTTCTCGGATGAAACTTTCGGCAAATTTCCGTTGATCGCTATAATATGGGGCTTACAAAGGATCAAGATGCCCACTGCTGTTTCATTGTTTACTGGTTGCGGCGGTTCAGACGCCGGCTTAATCCAAGCAGGATTCGATGTCGTCATGGCGAATGACGTCATTTCCTATGCTCGCGACACATATCTAGCTAACCATCCCGAGACCGATTACCGGTTGGGATCGATCACCGAAATAAAAGACTTTCCGGCTGCAGAGCTGCTCGTCGGTTGCTACCCTTGCCAAGGCTTCTCGCAAGGTGGGGCTCGCCAAGCTGATCGGAAAATCAATTATCTCTATCGGGAGTTCGTCCGAGCGCTCGACCAAATCCTTCCGAAAGCATTCATTGTCGAGAATGTTTCTGGAATGAAGAGTTCGACCTATTCACATCTGCTTAAAGACCAGATCGATCTGTTTAGGTCTACGGGCCCCCATGGTTATAACGTCACGTGGAGTCAACTCAACGCCAACGATTATGGGGTACCACAAGAGCGTAAGAGAATCTTGATTGTAGGTATCAGAGGCGATTTCGATACATGGTACGAATTTCCCGATCCGACACACGGTACCGATGAGGTTCCATTTGTTTCCATTCGCAATGCTCTCCAAGGATTGCCAGAATGGCCGACGGGCGAATTTTGCGAAGACCCTTTCCACTGGTACTACTTGTCACGGAATCGCCGTCGTGACTGGACGGAAATATCGAAGACAATCGTAAGCCATATGCGGCATATGCCCTTACATCCAATAAGCCCGCCTCTGCGACGCATTCATACTGACAAATGGGAGTTCGAGAGAGAAGGCAGAGCTCGGCGTTTCTCGTACAGAGAAGCGGCGCGCCTGCAAGGCTTTGCAAACGATTTTGTGTTTCCTAATGAAGACTCCGTATCTCTCGCCATGAAATATCGAGTCGTAGGAAACGCAGTACCGCCCCCTTTGTTTGCTGCAGTTGCCGGCAACTTGCCGGCAATTTGGGACTAACCGCGTTTTCGAAGTTATGCCGCACGAGCGACATGCTCGTAGTCTGGAATTACGAGCTTGATATCATTGTCTAGCTTGAGCGATTTACTCTGTGACGCGAAAAAAGAACGGTTTGGCGGTGACTCCGCGATCATTGCAATTCGGGCTCTATCGAAGGTCACACCGGCTCGCGTATTGCATTCCCTAAATATGTAATAGCCAGGAATGTGTCGAGGCACAGTGAAAGCCCTCAAGAAAGCTGCGGCCGTAACTGGTCTCAGCCATTTCGATAGTTTCGCTGGCTCGACATCATTTAGCTTCGTATCCCAGTCGTCGCCGCAAGCACATTGACCAACAATAAAAACCTGCCCAGGCCTTGCATCGTCCATCGGCGACCAAACCACAAAATCGACTCCCTCATCTTTCGCCTGAACATGCGTTGGATCATCTGGATTTGGCTCTTCCGGATTCCACCACCATTCCCCCGATTGCTCATGAAGTCGATTCATCACTGCCTTAAATTTCTTAGGCCGTAACTTCTCATCGTGAGGCGGCCAGCCGGTCCTATACGACCGTGCGGGAGTACCAAGATAGCTCCGAACCACCTCCGACATGACCAGTTCGAAGTTCATTGGAAGTCGGTTGAGAGGTTTACTCCGAATATCCGGCGCTAGGGTAACGGCCAGGCAGAATTCGTACATCCCCGTATGACTGCCGCGATAGCGCAAAGAACTCCCATCAATTTCAAAAGGATATGCATCCTTTAAAATATCTGCTCGTCGTTGAATCTCAGCCAGAGTATCACCGCTGGCCACCTCAACCAATTTCTCCCCCTCAATCCAGTCACCGCCTCCATCGTCTTTGCCGTCAATCAAAGCGTCATCGAACGTCCCGCCGATTCGATCATCTTCAATGCCGGCTGATGCTGGGGCTGTTCCATACGAAATTGCAGCTCTCTCTGATTGATCGGCATTTATTGCCACTGACAACAACTGATGCCGCTTGTCCCATGAAAAAGTATCACGCGTCATTTCTTATTCCACAATCGTGTGAACAATCGACTTAGCCAGCGCTTCGATTTGCTTAACCTTTTGGATATGATTCATCGCGTCATTCTTGTCGAGCTTCCCACTGGAAAGGAGACCATGGATCTGCGTTAATGCTGCATATGATTTATTCAAATAATCCACCAGAAGATCAGTGGCTGGCATCGAAAGCCGATCAATTTCGGAAGCTGAATAACCCTCACGTAACAGCGCACGTTTGCTTTCGTCACCGATAGCCGAAGCAAGCAAGCCAATCTCTCGGGAATCCGTAATAGCGGGGTTTTTGCCCTGACTGCTATCCCCTAACAGATATCGCAGCGTATTGGCACCATCTTCAATCTTGGCAGCCTTCAGAACATTTTTTTTCGTTGTACTGCGATCCCCGAGCTCCAGCCATGCCCGCACACCGGCTGTGTCCAAAAGCGTGTAGACCCAAGAAAAAGGAAAATCGGGATTACTTCCTCTTCCCCGTCGGACGCTGTTCTTGGGGTTAAATTTACCGGCGTCAATAATCTGGTTTACAAAGTTATATCCTTCTAGCAAGCGCTCGACAGTACGGTTTTTATCACCGATGACTTCGCTAATTTGCTCGATGGTCATTTCCTCGCGCTCAACCACATCGGAAATCCATTTTGCCTTTGCGTACGAATCCCAAGGCTGAGACGCCACGAGGTGTCGAACGCCAAGGTACGGAAGTAACCTGGCAGCAGCTTCGGCACCTTCGTATTTCCGTGCGGCGACCTTAGTAGTTTTAGACCACGCGTTCTTAGCTCGACCGCTCCATGCTCGAACGCGCGCAGGCTGGTTTACCGCACGCTTATCGCCTGCCAATATCAAACAAGCTGCAAGTCTTCGATTACCTTCCGCAACGATGTATTTGCCGTGACCATCCGGATATACGATCAGCGGCTCCGCCGAAAAGAAGCCATTGATGGAAAGCGATGACAATAGATTGTCTACGCCGAAATTGTCGACGATGTAGTCAAGCACCTTTTCCTGGCCTCGAAAATTACCAGCTTGTTTGCCAAATCGAGGATTGCTTTCATCCAAGAGCAAATCATCCAAGGGTATTTCCATAAAAATGCCATCGTTTGCCAGTACGTTGGCAGACAAGCTTTTAGCGCCCTCTTTGCTAACGGCCTTAGCCATCATCACCTCTCAATATTGGGGGTCCGAAAAATAGGGACCAGGTATTTTCAATCAAGCAATTTTCGATGATCGCACATTTCTCCCAAGTCTAGCGATGGTGCATCAAAATGCGTCAAATTAGACCACCTTCTAACTGCCCGCTAAGCACCACCAGGCGGGCTCCGGCTCTTGGCGCAATTTTGAGTCAAAACCGACCAATGTAGCGAGCAGGCGCGGGGTGGGGGCAACCGCGCGCGCAGGCTGCGAAGTTGATCGCCACTGTATTTATAAACAGTATTGCAATCCATTACAGCTGCTCCTGATTACCGGCCGCCCTGTCCTGTCCGCGCCCTTCGTCCTCTCCACCTCTCTCGCATCGTTGTGTAACAGATCCCCAGATCCTGCTAATCTAGCAATATCTTTATGGCAATAGGGGGAAGCGCCTCCTTGAGGCTACAAGCTCACAAACTGTCACATACCGCCCGTTATGAGACATCTAAATTTCCCAATGGAAATACTTCGTTGCTGGGAAAGTTGGGTAAATTGCATTTGTATTCTTGGGGAGAATAAAATGGGGCAGTTGAAAAAATATCTAGCGGTCATCCTGGGCATCGTTATCGTGATGGTCCTAACCATCTGCGGTACTTCGCTATATGAAGGTTACAAGCAGGCCCGCATATCGGCGGTAACTGAGGCCAACAATGTCACGCTCATCGTCCAGCGCGCCATTTCTCGCAATATGGAGGTCCTCTCGCTGGCCATGGACACGCTAGCGTACCGCTATGAACATCCACTGAGCCATACACTCGCAACTGAGGAGGAGCGTTATGTCTACCTTTTCGGCAGCACAGACACTGCCCGTCATATCACCGCTCTCGCCGTCTTAGATGCCAATGGCTACGTACGTGTTACGTCACGTCGGTCTACCTCGCCTCAGGTCATCATTAACTATTCCGAGCGCGCCTATTTCGCAGTTCATCGAGACCGTGTCAATGCTGGGCTTTTCATCTCGCGCCCGATCAATGCCAATCTAGGCAATGAGTTGCCCGTAGTAGTACTGTCCAAGCGTCTCACGCGCGAGGATGGATCCTTCAACGGCGTCGTGGTGATGGCACTGGACATGGCGTATTTCCTCGACCTGTTCACGGGGCTAACATTAGGCGAAGACGGCGTGATTTCCTTGTATTCGGACGACGGTGTGACCTACATGAGGGTACCCTACAGCGCATCCGTCATCGGTCGAGAAATCAGCAATAGACCGAATTTTCAGCGTCTAAAGGCAATGCTCTCCGAGAATGACGGCAACTTTTTCGCGCGCTCCACTAACGATGGGGTGACGCGTCTCTACACGTTTCGGCGCATTCCGGATGCGCCTCTGGTTGTCCTCCTCGGGCGCGCCGAGAGGCTCATCTTCAAGAACTGGTACGACACACTCAACTCCGTGCTGCTGTTGCTGCTCATCTTCGCAGCATTGGCAGGCTTGCTACTCCTGCTTGTGCGAGGGGAGCTACGCAAGCGTATAGCGTCCGAGAAGCAACTTGAAAGTCAAGCCCGTGACGATGGCCTAACGGGCCTGCTGAACCGGCGTGCCCTAGATGAAGTATTGCTGGCCGCCTGGCAACGTAGCAAGCGAAGTCCCACTACGGGCTTCTCGTTGCTGTTCATCGATGTGGATTATTTCAAACTCTACAATGATACCTATGGCCACGAAATGGGCGACACAGTCCTGCAAGCCGTAGCCACAGTGCTACGGAAAAACCTGCAGCGACAGAACGACTGCGCAGGACGTTATGGCGGCGAGGAATTCATAGTGCTGCTGGAGCAGACCGATGAACAGGGCGCGTTGCTGATGGCCCAGCGGCTGTGCGAGGCAATATACAGCCAGCGGATCGCTCACTCAGCCAGCCCACTGCAGGCGATAAGCATCAGTATTGGCGTCGCGACCCTGGATCGCGAAAAGCATCAACGCGTGGAGGATGTGCTCAATGCGGCCGATAATGCGCTATACCTCGCCAAGAGAGAGGGACGCAACCGCGTCTGCGTCGCCCATCCTAGCCAAGCCGATCCAACTTCCTAATCAGGCGCCCCGGACTGTTGAATCTTCACTCGACACTCTGCATAAACTCAACCGTGGGCGCATTAAAACACTTAAAAAGCCCGCTACCGGTTGGCAGGCGGGCTTAAACCAAACCACCACACTGATTTGGAGGAGGAAATTTCAATCTATTTCATTGCACCAGCTAAATCAAGGACTTGAAAAACATTTAGAAATGCGAAATAGGCCGCAATATGCTACATTCTGACGCCCCCTACTCGGGGGCTTCCCCAATGCAACGCAGGATGCCCCTACGCTTGCATCTTCGCCTCGTAGCATTTGCTGCGCGGCCTTTTTATTTCTACCGATTGACTCACCTGCTGCTCAGGCCGGCTCGCTGCAAGGCAGTTTTCTCGCGCTGATAGTCATCACGGCAGTCGATATTGCAGAACAGCAAATCCGGCGACACCACCTCATCACAGAAATGGCAGCGGCAGTCTGGCTGAAGAGCTGGCGCGCGTCGGGCGACTGCCAGGCCGGCGGCGATAGTACGATAGATCTTGTTGTCAGCGTTATCTGCGTGATCGCTCATGGTTATTTGCCCTCATTGGTCGGAAGTTGATAGGGGCGGAACCAAACTACGTTTTGGCCAGCCCACTCGTTCAAGGAAAGAAACTGCGCCTGCAAAGGCTCAATCTCGTTGCAGCCGAAGACGGCGGCGGCCTTCGTCACATCGCCGAATCCGCCAGTGTTGTTAGGCATGGTGCCGAGTAATTGCGGCGGCACGCGATGCGCGGCCAGCACGTCGTCGCGCGTGCAGTTCTTGATGTTGAAAAATTCGTCCTTGGCCGCGATCTCGGAAACCGGCAGTATCTGCAAGCCATCTTTCTTGCCGCCTGGTGCATACACAAACAGATTGCGGAAGTTGCCCGGCCCTTTGCTGTTGCGCATCGCCTCGCGCAGCTTGTCCACGTCATTGACGTTGCTGGCGGTGTCGGTCATGTAGAGGATGAAGCCCGCGTGCGAGCCGTTGAGGTAGTAGCGTCGGCGGAAGAGCGTGGCCGATTCATTGAGCCAGGCTGACTGCAGCGCGCTCACGTATTGCGGCACGCCATACACCTCCTGATTGATGTCGGGCGCCTGCAGGTGCCAGATACCGTCCCGCTCGAATTCGTAGGTATCGCGCCAGCCATTGACGAAGAAATACCGCCCTGGCTCTACGCCGACGCGTGTGTATTTGGCCAATGCCGGCTTGAGGTTCAAGAGCTTTCCCGTCATGCTCTCGCGCCGCTCGGCGTAGCAGTTGCCGAACAGCAGAAAGTCCAATGCCAGGCGCGTGAAATCGCCGCGCGACAAGACGGCGGACGGCTGGAAGGTCGACGCCAGGATATTGACCTTGCACCAGATCGCGCTGGCATGGTGGACGCTGGCATTCAAGGACTTGGCCAGACCGACCATGCTCAAGGGCGGCTCGTACCAATCGCCATTGCGGTAGCACTCAACATCGGCAAGCATGTCGCGGCCTTCCAGCACGGGTGACGGGTCGCCGAAAGAAAATGCCTCAACGACTGGCGGCGTTGCCTCTACCTTGGCCGGCAGGGTGTTGTCGGATGCAGCCGCGGGGCGGCGTGCTCTGTGTTTCATCAGAAGAACTCCATGGAAGAGGTGTTGTTAGCGGTGGTGCCTTCGAAGGGCTCATAGTCGAGGGCGTGCATGACCGACCAGGCCAAGTCAGCGTGGCCGGTTTCTTCCGAGCGACCGGCGTCATAGGTGACAGCGCGCCCGCTGGGCGTGAGGATCTTGCGAATGGCCATGAAGGACTGCGCGATGTCCGTCCAGCCGGCATCGAACTGCAGGCGGCCGCTGCGAATAATGTTTTGTGCCTTCAGCACCATCCGCGTTTTGACTTCGGGCGAGTAGCTGATGGCGGTGGCGCCGGGGAAGAACTGCTTCACCAGCGGATAGACGCCCACGCCCATCCCAGTGGTATCGATACCGATGTACTGCACGTTGTAGCGGCCGCACATTTCCTTGATGAGCGCGGCCTGTTCCGCAAAATCTTTGCCGCGCCACTGGTGGCGTTCAAGGATGCGGAAATTGCCGCCGGGGACCAGCGGTGGCGCAATCACTGAGCAGCCTGCGCTGTCGCCGGTCAAGGACGGGTCATAACCGATCCACACAGGGCGATGGCCGAATGGGCGTGCCGTGAACGGCTTGTAGTCGTCCCAATCTACCCACGAATCAACCATGCCGCGCTGCAAGTCGGCCAGCGGGAATACCGACGCGGAATCGTCGATAAAGTTACACATCAAGAGGTTGTCGAACTGATCCGGCGAGTATTCGAAGTCGCGCAGTTCATCGATGTCGAACAGGTCGCAGCCACCGGCGGCCGCGTCCATGATCGTGACGATCTGCCGCCAGATTTTGTCCTCGCCGGTGAAGCCGGACGACAGCCGCTTGTGACTCACATCGATGTTGACCTTCTCGCCCTTGGCGCGGCGCTTGTTGAATGCTTCCCCGGTCCAGAATGGATAGGCCTGGTGCGTGGTGGCCGAAGGCGTGGAGAAGTAGGTCTTTCTCCACTTCTTGTGCAAGGCCATGCCGGACGCGACCTTGTTCAGCTCGGTGAAATTGTGCGTCCAGAAGAATTCATCGAAATAGAAATTGCCGTGATAGCCCTGGGCCGTTCTCGCGTTCGTGCCGAGGAAATACAGGTGCGCGCCGTTCGGCAGCACAATAGGATCGCCCGATAGCTCCACTCCACACGCGTCCTTTGCAAACTGGATGATGTATTGCTTGAAGACGTGCGCCTGCGATTTCGAGGCCGACAGAAAAATCTGATTGCGCCCGGTCTGGATCGCATCAATCAGCGCCTCGCGCGCGAAGTACCACGTTGCGCCGATCTGGCGCGATTTCAGGATGATGCGCGTGCGCTCACTGCCGTTTCGGTACCAGACCTTTTGGTAGTCGAACAGCGAATCGTTGAATGCCTCGACGATGCGCTGCTGCGCCTCTTCGCTGAACTCGTTGCGCACCGGCTTTTTCTTCGGACCGGCATTGCGATTGGCGATCTTGGGATTAAGGTCAGTCTCATTGCCGCCCGGCTGCTCGTAGCGGCGCACGCGTGCGGCCTGCACAAGCTGACGCATCAACGCATCAAGCTCCTTGTACTCGCCATTGCCCTTTACTTCCTTGGCGATCAGTTGCACTATGCGCGCTTCAAGGGCAATCTCTACGCGCTCAAGGCGCGAGACCTTTTCCCATGCATCGCGGTGCTTCCAGCTATTGACGGTAGATCGCTTGATCTTCAGATGGCGCGCAATCGACGAGATGCGCCAGCCCTCGAAGTAGAGCCGGCGCGCAACGTGCCGAGGCTCTGTCGCCTGGTCGATGTTGTCCTTGATGTCTTCTGGAATTTCTAACATGCCGCAAGCGTAGGCGGCGCGCGCGCGTAGCGGGGACTTTGCCGAGTCGCTATCCCCCTTTTCAACCCTCACTTGATTGATGCATTTCGCCCATCGGCAGAAGATGACGTTATCCGATCAACCGATAACGAGCGCGAAAACTCATGGCAACCAAGAGCAAATTTTTCCGCGTCGCGACCGAAGGCGCGACCACCGACGGCCGTAGCATCAGCCGCGAGCAAATCCAACAAATGGCCGACAGCTACAACGTGAAGACCTACGGCGCTCGCGTGTGGGTGGAACACCTGCGCAGCCTGCTTCCTGATGGTCCGTTCAAGGCCTACGGTGATGTGCTGGCGCTGAAGGCCGAAGAGGTCGACACCGAGAACGGCAAGCGCCTGGCCCTGTTCGCTCAGATTGAGCCGACGCCTGCGCTGATCGCCATGAACAAGGATCGCCAGAAGATCTTCACCAGCATCGAGCTGGCCGACAAGTTTGCGGATACCGGCAGCTCCTATCTGGTCGGCCTGGCCGTGACCGACAGCCCCGCGAGCCTGGGCACCGAGATTCTGCAGTTCTCGGCCACCAATCCGAAGGCCTCGCCTTTCACTCCCCGCAAGCTGAAGCCGGAGAACCTGTTCTCTGAAGCTATCGAGGCCAAGCTCGAATTCGAAGAAGACGGCCCGAGCGTGGCCGAGACCATCAAGCAACTGTTCAGCCGCATCGGCGGCGGCGAGAAGAAGGCCGATGCCCAGCATACCGATGTGGTTGCCGCGATGACCGCCGTGGCTGAGAAGGTCGGCGAGTTCGCACAATCCGCCGCGCAGGCGGGCAAGGATGTGGCCGAAGCTGTGGCTCGCCTGGAGAAGCTGGAAAAGCGCGTGGGCGACGAATCGACCGCTGCCGAGCAATTCCGCCAGACCATCAACCTGACCGACAAGAGCAACGTACAGCGCCCGCCGGCCACCGGTGGCGGCAACAGCGGCACCGTGCAGACCGAGTTCTAAGCTGCCGGCCGACCAAGTACACCATTTCCGCATTTCACTGGAGCAGAACACATGAAGAATCAGACCCGCGCCGCCTATAACGCCTACACTTCGCGCCTGGCGACGCTCAACGATGTTGCCGGCGGTGCCGTCCATGCCACCTTCTCGGTGGATCCGAGCGTGCAGCAGAAGTTGGAAGACAAGATGCAGGAATCGTCCGAATTCCTGGGCAGCATCAACATCATCGGCGTGGATGAGCTGGAAGGCGAGAAAATCGGCCTGGGCGTGTCCGGCCCCATCGCCAGCCGCACCGATACGCGCGGCGACAAGCGCCGCAGCACCCGCGATGCGTCGGCCATGACGAATACCCGCTATCGCTGCGAGAAAACCAATTTCGATACCCACATCACCTATGCCAAGCTGGATGCCTGGGCCAAGTTCAAAGACTTCCAGACCCGCGTGGCCAATGCGATCCTGAAGCGCCAGGCGTTGGACCGCATCATGATCGGTTTCAACGGCGTGAAGGTCGCGGCCGATACCAATCTGACCCAGTATCCGCTGCTGCAGGACGTGAACAAGGGCTGGCTGCAACAGATCCGCGAGAACTCTCCACAGCGCGTCATGGGCCTGGTCGGCCAGGACCTGCCCGGCAAGGTGATCATCGGCGGTGGTGCCGGTGCGGACTACGCGAACCTCGATGCTGCCGTGTATGACGCGGTGACCAATCTGGATCCGTGGTATCAGGACGATACGGGCCTCGTGGTCATCGTCGGCCGTGAACTGCTGCACGACAAGTATTTCCCGCTGATCAACAAGGACAAGGCCCCGACTGAGACCCTGGCCGCAGACATCATCATCAGCCAGAAGCGTATCGGCGGCCTGCCGGCAGTGCGCGTGCCGTCCTTCCCGGCCAATGCCATGCTGATTACCCGCCTGGACAACCTGTCTATCTACTTCCAGAACGGCGGCCGCCGCCGTCGCGTGGTGGACGAACCGAAGGCCGACCGCATCGAGAACTACGAGTCTTCGAACGACGCCTATGTGATCGAGGACGAGGGCCTGGCCGCCCTGGTGGAAAACGTGGTGCTGCAGGATGCGGCAGCGGGCGGTGCCTGATGTCTCGCCTGTCTCCCGCCGCGCGCCACCGCGAGCGCATGCTCGGCAAGTTGGCGGCGTCCGCCGGCGAGCCGGGCGGCGTGACCACGGGTAGCGCCTATGAGCTGATGCTGATGAAGCTGCATGAGGACCGGCGCACGCTGTCCAACATCCAATCCATCGAACGCAAGATCGAGATGAAGGCCACCCTACTGCCGGCCTATCAGGACTGGATTGATGGCGTGCTGTCGGGCGGCCGTGGCGCCCACGACGAAGTGCTGGTCAATGTGCTGGTGTGGCACATCGATGTCGGCGACTACGAGCGCGCCCTGCAGCTCTCGGCCTATGCGCTGGAACACAAGTTCACTTTGCCGGATCGCTACAACCGCACCTTGCCCACGCTGCTGCAGGACGATTTCGCCGGTGCCAGCCTGGGCGGCAAGCTGAAGGATGACCCGGCCCGCGCGGCCGAGATCCTGCAACAGGTACTGGCCATGACCGGCAATGCCGATACGCCCGACCAAGCGCGCGCCAAGGTGCATAAGGCGCTGGGCCTGGCCCTGCTGGAGCTGGTCAATCAGGTGGATTCCGAGAACATCACGGCGGCCACGGCTGACCGTGCCACGGCTTCGCTGCAGCACCTCACCCGTGCGAGCGAGCTGCACCAGGCGGCCGGCGTCAAGAAGGAAATCGAGCGGCTGGAGCGGCGACTCAAGAAGTTCGCCGAACCGGTCAAGTAAAGAGCACCCCACGGCGCAGGGGCGGCCCGAGACGGAAGCGACATTGTTCGTCGGATGTCTCGGCCACCGCCCCCCACATATTTCAAGACCATGAGCTATATCGACGAGGTGCCGGTAACGGCAGGGCCAACCGTGCCGGCCGATGTGAAGGCCATCACCAATGACGGCTTTTTCCCCGACATCAGCATGCCGGCCATGCGGGACGCCATGCGGCTGGATTCGACGGTGACGGACGCGCGCCTACGCCCGGCCTTGGTGGACGCGATCCTGACCACCAATCGGCTGCTGCGCGAATGGCAGGCGGGCCACCTGGCCAGTGGCATCCAGAAGCTGGAAGAGGTGCCCGCGCTCAAGGTGGACGGTGAAAGCCAGTACATCGCGCACTACCGCCGGGCAGTCTACAGCTTCGCCAAGGCTGACATCTTCGAGAGCTATCGCGACTACGACACCACCGCGAGTGCGCTGACCGACAAGAAAAACATGGAATGGATGGACACGGCGCCGGACGTGCAGCGCCGTAACGGCCATTGGGCGATCAACGACATTCTCGGGCGCACGCATGCGACCGTGGAGCTGATCTGATGCAGGTGCGCAGCCAGCAGGGAGATACGCTCGATGCGTTGGTGTTTCGCTACCTGGGCGCCAGTAGCGGCTATGTGGAGCAAGCGTTAGCGCTCAATCCATCCTTGGCCGCCTTCGGGGCGGTGCTGCCAGCGGGAACGATGGTCACGCTGCCCACTGCAGTAGAAGCGCCCAGCACCGTACAAGACAGCATCAGCCTGTGGGACTGACAACATGAATACGAAAACACTGACAAGGGGAAACCACGTTATGGCAGCAGAATCCGCTGGTGGCATCGCTGCCATCCTGAAAATCTACGGCATCAAGGCCGTGCTCGGCATGGTCGGTGCCGCGCTGCTCTATATCGTCCTGCCCCCGCGCAATGCCGATGGCTCGTTCAACGAAAAGGAATTCGTGGTGCGTCTGGCATGCGCTGGCGCCTTCTCCATCATGTTCGGCGACCTGGCGTTCTCGGTGCTGCTGCAGCATGTGCCGACGATTGCCGCCGTGCTGGGGCCGAAGCCGGTCGATCTGATGGTCGGCGCGCCGGCCTGGTGGATTACGCGGGCCGTGGCGCTGTGGTTCCAGCGCCGCCAGGGCAAGGACATTGCCGAACTGGCGCGTGACGTGAAGGAAACGCTGTGAACGCTACCGACAACCGCCGCGCCTTCCTGGGCATGCTGCGCTTCTCTGAAGGCACGTCCAATTCGCCGACCACGCGCGACCGCGGCTATGACCAGATCGTCGGCCGCACCCGTTTCACCAGCTACGCCGACCACCCGCGCGTGCGCGTCTGGATTCCTCGCATCAAGAATTGGTCCACGGCGGCCGGCGCTTATCAGTTGCTGATGCGCTACTACGATATCTATCGCAAGCAGCTCGGGCTGACCGGGTTCGGGCCGGAGGTGCAAGACGCCATCGCCCTGCAGCAGATCAAGGAATGCCGGGCGTTACCTGATATCGACGCCGGCCGCCTGGCCGACGCCATCGCCAAATGCAAAAACATCTGGGCGTCCTTGCCGGGTGCCGGCTATGGGCAGTTCGAGCATCGCTATGTGGATCTCGAAAAGGCATTTACGCGGGAAGGCGGCGAAGCCATCGTGCTGCCGACCCTGAAAACCAGCGAGGAGCTGCATTTGGCCTTCCTGGATGCCGGCGGAGTGTTGGCATGACGCTGACCGATGCCTGGCGCACCCGGTTGCGTGCCGGGCTCGGCGTCGGCTTGCTGGCGGTGGCCTTTGCATCTGCCTGGGCCATCCAGGGATGGCGCAAGAATGCCGACATTGACCAGCTGAAGGCCGGTATTGCTGTGGCCAGTCAGGCAGCGGCGGACGCCAGGGCCGAACGCACGCAACAGGTGCTGAAGGCCGAGCGCAACGCGCGCGATGCTATTCAGGCCATTACCGACAAGCTCACCCAAGAGAGAGATTCTGCCCGCCATGAAAAAGATACCTTTATTGCTGGCGTGCGCAGCGGCGCTATCCGGCTGTCAGTCCCCGTCCTCGCTGCAGTGCCCCCCGGGGCCAGTTGCACAGATACCAGCACTGCCAGCGGAGCTGGCCAAGAAGCGCGAGCCGAACTTACGCCAGCGGCAGCAGAGTTTCTTGACGACATCGCCAGCGAAGGCGATGACGCCATCCGACAAAGCAATGCCCTGATCGATGCCTACAACGCCTTGCGCGAGAAACTGAATGTACAAGCCAAATAACCTGCGGGATTACCTACGCAAGGCCATTAAGGATCTGGCGCAGAATCCGGACAAGCTGCACATCTTCATCGATGAGGGCGGCTCGCGTGCGACCGGCACGGCCGGCCTATCTTTCGAGTATGACTATGTGCTGAACCTGATCTTGACCGACATTGGCCTGGACCTCGATCTGGTGTTCGTTCCCCTACTGGCCTGGATGCGGGTACATCAGCGAGAAGCCTTTGCCAACCCGGAAAATGCCAAGAAGGCCATCCGCTTCGAAGTGGACATGAATAGCGCGGACTCGCTCGATCTGTCGATCAAGCTGGCGCTCACGGAACGCACCATCGTGAAACGACAGGACGGCGGGCGGCTGGAGATCATCCACGTGGCCGAGCCTCATCTCACGCCGCCATTCGCTGATGACTTCTGGCAGCTCTACCAGGGCGATAGCCTGCTGGCCGAATGGGACGTGCCGAGGCTGCCATGAGTGATGATCTGCAACGCCTGGAAGAATGGGCCGGTGCCCTGATCGCCAAGGTTCAGCCGACGCAACGGCGCCAGCTGGTGCGCCAGGTGGCCAATGATCTACGCCGCGAGCATGCGCGCCTGATCGCCCAGCAGGTAGCGCCCGATGGCACGCCCTATCCTGCGCGCAAGAACCGCAAGGAGTTGCGTGGCAAGTCTGGTCGGATCAAGAGGCAGAAGGCAGCGATGTTCAACAAGCTGCGGACGAACACCTTCTTGCGAGTCCAGGCAGACGCCCATCAGGCATCGGTCGGCTTTTTCGGCAAGGTGGCGCGTATCGCACGCGTACATCATGAGGGTCTGCCGGATAAGGTAGCGCCGCGTGGCCCAAGCTACAAGTATCCAGCCCGCCCCCTATTGGGCTTCAATCGTGCTGACGGAACGCTGTTGCGAGAAAGCCTGTTGCGTCATCTTGCCAATAAACCTTAGATGTTCTCTTTGAACAAGTTAATCGGGTATCAAAATATAATCCGGCTCAAATCCAACGCAATCGGAGATAGACATCGATTTTGATGGTGGATTGAATGTTTCAGCCCAATACGATAAGTTGTGATGGACTAGGTGTTCCCTGTATGCTGAAACTTTCCGTATCAAGAACTGGGAGTCAACCTCATATGTTTTCCGCGAAGTTAAAATCCGCCGGGCATTTCTTGTGCTTCTGTGCACTGTTCTCGATACTCGGATCGAATTCATATGCTCAGCAGCCACCAGCTCCTCCCAAAGACAACGGTAAGAGTCTCGACAACCGTCCTCCCGGCGGGTATGACCCACGAAAAGAGGATGAAATTCGCCTTAAAAGACAAGTCGAACTACAAGAAAAGCTGAAACTGACGACGAAGCAAAAGGCGGCATGGCTTATCTTTATCCAATCATATAAACCAGATGCCGCTCGCCCGGAGGCACCTGTCAGTAATCTTGCAGCAATTGAACGCACTGAGCGCGAGCTTGCTATCTCCAAGAGACATCTAACTGATTTAGAAAGAAAGCTCTCTTCTCTTCGAAAACTTTACGGAATGTTCTCTGCTGAACAGAAACTCCTTTTCGATCAACAGTTTCCGGCAATAGACGACCAGTTCTCGGGCGGAAAATTTGGCCCGCCACCACCGCCATAAAAACTCTTTACTAAGCGGGGAATCTTCGAACGAGATTCCCGCTTAGTCAGATAGGCCGTTATCAACCCATCATTGCGTGCCTTCCCACGCGCGATCCGGCAACATGGGTTGCATGACGCCCGACCTCTCCGAACTCGTTCGCACCATCCCCAATTTGATCCGCACCGGCAAAATTGCCGAGATCAACGCGGACAAGGTGCGCGTGCGCTTGTCACCCTCCCTGCTCACCACCTGGCTGCAGTGGATCGCGCTGCGTGCTGGTGATGTCATCGATTGGTGCCCGCCATCCATCGGCGAGCAAGTCATCGTCCTCTCGCCCAATGGCGATCTGACCCAAGGTAAAGTGCTGGCCGGCCTGTTCTCGGCCGAATCGCCCGCGCCGCAAACCTCCCTCAACATCCGCGCCATCCACTACCCGGATGGTGCCGTGGTGCTCTACGATTTCAGCAAGCACTCACTGTCGGCCATCCTGCCGGCTGGTAGCTCAGCCCTGGTAAAAGCCGATGCGGTGACCGCCGACGCGCCACAAACCACCTGCACCGGCAATGTGACCATCAAGGGCAATCTGGTGGTGGAAGGCTTCAGCGCATTGAACAATGGCGCCAAGGTCCAGGGCGGTGACAGTGGCGCCGCAATGGTCATCGATGGCGAGGTGAACGCGACCGGCGATGTGAAGGCCGGCAATATCAGCCTGCGCAATCACCCGCACGGCGAGATCAAGCGCGGCGATGAGAAGTCGGGAGCGCCGCTGCCATGATCGCCATGAATGCATCCACCGGCAGCAGCCTATCGCTGCTGGATCACATCCGGCAATCCGTGCGCGATATCCTCATGACGCCGCTGGGCACCCGCATCTACCGCCGTGCCTATGGATCGGAAATCCCCGAGCTGATCGACCAGCCCCTGAATGGCGTGACCATCATGCGCATCTATGCGGCCGTGGCCTATCGCCTGACGCTGTGGGAGCCGCGCATTTCTCTTTCGTCGGTGAACCTCAACCGGGACGCCAGCGGCGCAGTCTCCGTGGTCCTGCAGGGCGTGACCAATGGCACCGCTGTTGAATTCTCCGTGCAGGTCCGTGAAGGGACGACGCAATGAGCTCGCCCATCGACCTGTCCCTGCTGCCGGCACCGCAAGTGCTGGAAACCCTGGACTTCGAAACCATCCTGGCCAGTCGCAAGGCGGCCGTGCTGACGCTGCTGCCGGAAGACGAGCGCGAGGCCGCTGCCAATGTGCTGTCCCTGGAGTCTGAACCGGCCACCAAGCTGCTGCAGGAGAACGCCTATCAAGAGCTGTTGCTGCGCAACCGCGTCAACGATGCCGCCAAGGCAGTCATGTTGTCGTTTGCCATCGGAGCAGATCTCGACCAGATCGGCGCCAATACCAACGTCAAACGCCTGGTATTGGTCGAGGCTGATCCGGACGCCTCGCCACCGGTAGCCGAGGTAATGGAAGGCGACGATGCGTACCGCCTGCGCATTCAGGAAGCGCCTGACGCGCTCTCGACGGCCGGCCCGCGCAATGCCTATGAATTCCATGCGCGCAGTGCTGACGGCCGCGTGCTGGACGCGCGCGCCGTCAGCCCGGCACCGTGCGAAGTCGTGGTGGCCGTCTTGGCGAACTCGGATGACTGGCAGGCGACGGCTGACCTGCTGCAAACCGTCGATGCCGCACTATCGGCCGAGGATGTCCGGCCCCTGGGCGATCTGGTCTCGGTAGTACAGGGCCAGGTCACGGATTACGAGCTGGAAGCGGTGGTGTACGTCGAGAAAGGTCCAGAGGCGCCCATCGCTCTGAACGCCGCCCGGTCGAACGCGGCCGCCATCTCCAAGCCGCTGCGCCCGCTCGGCTATAGCGTCTATCGCAATGCCTACGTGGCTGCGCTGAAGGTCGAAGGCGTGCGCAATGTCGTCGTGAAATCGCCAGCGGAGGACATCCTGTGCGGGCGCACGCAGGCGGCACGCTGCACCGGCATCAGGATCACCGCCGAGGTGCTGGAAGAGGTGGACGATGTATAACCCGGTCCCGACCCTGCCGCCCAATACCACGCCCTTGGAGCGTGCGCTCGCGCGTGCGTGCGCCGCCCTGGCCGACACACCGGTGCCGCTTCGTCTGCTGTGGGATCCCGACCGTTGCCCGGCGGAGTTGCTGCCCTTCCTGGCCTGGTCCTTTTCGGTGGATCGCTGGGACGATACCTGGCCCGAGGCCATCAAGCGCGGTACGATCAAGGCCGCCCGCTATATCCACCAGCACAAGGGCACCATCGCTGCCGTGCGCGGCGTGGTCGAGTCCCTGGGCTACATCATCAAGATCAGTGAATGGTGGCAAACCGAACCGCGCGGCCCGCGCGGAACCTTCGCTCTTGAGGTCGGCGTTCTTGATTCGGGTATCACCGATGAAATGTTCCTCGAAATGGAACGCCTCATTGACGACGCCAAGCCGCTATCCCGCCATCTGACCGGGCTGCATATCCACCTGGAGACCCGTGGACAGATCAACGTGGGCGCATACGCGCAGTTTGGCGAGGCCGTCACGGTCTATCCCTGGTCCCCTGACAGCATCGAGACCGCCGGCGGGCCATTCATCGGCTGCGCCACCCACATTATTGAAATCATGAGCATCTACCCATGAGCACCTATTTTTCTATTCCGACCGAGATCGGCGAGGCCCGAATCGCCAATGCCCTGGCGCTGGGCATTCCACTGAAGCTCACGCACATGGCTGTGGGCGACGGTAACGGCGTCGTGCCGGCGCCGGATCGCAAGCAGACCGCGCTTGTCAAAGAGCAGCGCCGCGCCCCGATCAATACCCTCGACAAAGATCCGAAAAATCCCAGCCAGATCATCATCGAGCAGGTGTTGCCGGCCGACGTCGGCGGCTGGTGGGTGCGCGAAATCGGCATCTTCGATGATGCCGGCAACCTGTGCGCGGTGGCGAACTGCCCGCCCAGCTATAAGCCGCTGTTGGCCGATGGTGCCGGCAAAGATCAGGTGGTACGCGTCGTCCTACTGGTGGCAAGCACTGCCGCTGTTGAGTTGAAGATTGATCCTGCTGTGGTCCTGGCGACGCGCAAGTACGCTGACGACGCAGTGACCGCGCATGAGCAAAAGGCCGATCCTCATCCGCAATACGTGGTGACGCGTGAGAAGGTGGTAACGCTGCTGGGCGCGGCAGCAGAAGCCAATCAAGGCATCGTCAAGCTGGCAACGACTGATGAAGCCGAGGCCGGCACCGACGACACCAAGACCATGACCCCGCTGAAGGTATTCAAGGCCATTGCGAAGAAGCTGGTGCAGGCGACCGAGGCGGTGATGGGCGCGGCCAAGATCGCGACGCAAGCACAGGTCACGGCCGGCACAGATGACGCCACTATCGTCACGCCCAAGAAGCTGCGCGCTGGCTTTTCTTCCTATTACAGCGTGGCTGGAGGCTATTTCATGTTTCCGACCTGGCTCGGTGGTCTCATTCTGCAATGGGGGACGGGATACGTCTCGTCCACCGCCGGCGCCGCCACGGGATGGGCGTTTCCAATCGCTTTTCCGACTTCGCTCCTCACGCTCATGATTTCGAACTCGAACGGCTATTCGACTGGCGTCGTCTCAGTCAATTCGTCGTCCCTCACCGGCTTTAATGCCTTCTCCAGTAGCGCCAATACGAACATGACCTGGTTCGCCATCGGTCGATAGGAGCCCACATGAAATATTTCTCCCAAACGTCAGGTTTTCTCGACTCGCGCATTCACGGTGCGATCCCTAGCGATGCAGTTGAGGTCACGGACGAAGAATATGCACACCTTCTGAGCGGACAAGCAGAAGGCAAGGCCATCACGATCAATGCCGCCGGGCGAGCCGAACTGACCGAGAACAATGCCGCGCCTGTCCGCCGCCTGCTCATTCTCGCGGAGCTGGACAAGATCGACGCGGCCAGTTTGCGCCCGCTTCGCGCGCTCTACGCCGGTACTGGGACGGACGCTGACAAGGCCCGCGTGGCGGAACTTGAGGCAGCTGCGTCCGCCCTCCGCGACGAGCTGCAGAGCCTGAACTGAGGCAGTCACATTCCACCCTATTTTTCTGAGGAGTAAGCCACCATGGCAGCCGATTACCACCACGGCGTGCGTGTCATCGAAATCAACGAGGGAACACGCCCCATCCGCACCGTTTCTACCGCCGTCATCGGCGTGATCGTCACCGCCGACGATGCCGATGCAGACGCTTTCCCGCTGGACACGGCCGTCTTGATTACCAATGTTGTCGCGGCCCAAGCCAAGGCCGGCAAGCGCGGCACCATGCGCCGCGTGCTGGAAGCCATTGCGGCACAAGCTAAACCCCTGGTGGTGCTGGTGCGCGTGGCCGAAGGCGACGACGAAGCCGAGCAAACCAGCCTGGTCATTGGCGGCGTCTCGGCGGAGGGCCGCTATACCGGTTCCAAGGCTCTCTTGGCGGCGCAAGCCAAGCTCGGCATCAAGCCGCGCATCCTGGGTGCGCCGGGACTGGATACAAAGGCGGTCACCAATGCACTGGCCTCCCTGGCGCAGACCCTGCGCGCGTTCGTCTACGCATCGTGCTGGAACTGCGCCACGGTGGTCGCCGCCACGGCTTACCGTGCAGAGTTTGGCCAGCGTGAGGTGATGCTGATCTGGCCGGAATTCGTCTCGTGGGACACCACCTCGAACGCGGATGTGAGTATCTCGGCCGTGGCCTATGCGCTGGGTCTGCGCGCCAAGATCGATGAGCAGACCGGCTGGCACAAAACCCTCTCCAACGTGGTGGTGAACGGCCCGACCGGCATCAGCCGGGACGTGTTCTGGGATTTGCAGGACCCGGCCACCGATGCGGGCGTGCTCAATGCCAAGGAAGTCACTACCCTCATCAACATGAGCGGCTATCGCTTCTGGGGCTCGCGCACCTGCGAAATCCAGGGCGGTTACTTCCCGTTCGAGAACTACACCCGCACCGCGCAGGTGCTGGCCGACACCATTGCCGAAGCGCACATGGTCTTTGCGGACCTGCCGATGACGCCCTCGCTCGTCAAGGATCTGGTGGCCAGCATCAATGCCAAGTTCCGATCCCTGAAGGCCAGCGGCTACCTCATCGACGGTGAAGCCTGGTTTGATGAACAGTTCAACGACAAGGACACCTTGAAGGCCGGCAAGCTGACCATCGACTACGGCTACACGCCCGTGCCACCGTTGGAGAACCTGCTGTTCCAGCAGCGCATTACCGACCAATACCTGGCCGACTTCGCCGCGCGCGTCGCCGCCTAATGGGTAGCCGGCCGGCACGCCCGGCCGTCTCCCGTCCTCACATCATAGGAGCAAGACATGGGCATGCCCCACAAACTGAAGGATTTCAATCTGTTCGAGAACGGCATCAGCTTTGCCGGCATGGCCACGGAGGTGACCTTGCCGAAGCTGTCGCGCAAGATGGAGGAATACCGCGCGGGCGGCATGTCCGGTCCGGTCTCGGTGGACCTGGGCCAAGAAGCCATCCAACTGGAGTGGACCGCCGGCGGCCTGGTCAAAGAAGCACTGAAGCAATACGCGGCCAAGTCCCATGGCGCCGTGCAACTGCGCTTCGCAGGCGCATACCAGAACGACGATGACGGCTCCGTGCAGGCGGTGGAAATCACCGTGCGCGGTCGCTATAAAGAAGTGGATATGGGCAATGCCAAGGTGGGCGACGACACCTCGCACAAGTTCAGCATGCCCCTGAGCGCCTACAAGCTCACCATCGACAACGAAGTGATGTTCGATTTCGATTTCATGAACGGCATCGAGATCGTCGGCGGCGAAGATCGCCGCGCCGACATCCGCAAGGCCATCGGCCTGTAATGGCCAGGCGGCATCTCGCCGCCTGTCTCTCCCAATTCCCAATCTGACAAGGAAACATCATGACCACCGCAACCGCCCCCAAAATCGAAACCGTTGTTGTCGAGCTGGACGAACCGCTGACGCGCGGCAATACCCAAATCAGCGAACTGACCCTGCGCCGGCCCAAGTCCGGTGCCCTGCGCGGCGTCAGCCTGATGGATCTCATGAACATGAACGTGAGCGCCCTGCAGGTGGTGTTGCCGCGCATCAGTGAGCCGACCCTGACGCAGTTCGACGTCGCCGCCATGGATCCGGCCGACCTGATCAAGTGCGGCATGGAGGTCTCTGTTTTTTTGGCACCGAAGGCGGACCGCGCCTTGGTCTCCCAATCGAAGTAGAAGACGCCATGGCCGACATCGCGACGGTATTCCACTGGCCACCGGCCGCGATGGAGGACTTGGAACTGGCAGACCTCATGAAGTGGCGCGAGCGCGCCCGAGTAAGAAGCGGGGCGGAGTAAATGGCAAATGAACTGAAAATGCAGGTGGTGTTCTCCATGATGGAGAAAATCACCGCCCCGCTGAAGAAGATTGCCGGCGGTGCCCGAGACACCGGTAAGGCACTGAAGGACACCAGCGACCGCCTGCGCGAGCTGAACAAGCAACAAAGCGACCTCAACGGCCTGCGCGACCTGCACCAGGGCATGCGCAAGACAAATGCCGAGCTGGCCACCGCGCAGCAGCGTGTGACCGAGCTGGCAGCCCGAATGAAGGGTGTAGAGAACCCGACCCGCGCCATGACGCGTGAATTCAATGCTGCCGTGCGCAGCGTCAAATCCCTGCAGGAAGCCAGCGAGCGGCAAGGCACGCAGTATCGTGCGCTGCGCGAGCGCTTGGCCGATGCGGGTGTTGGTTCGCGCCAGCTTGCCAACGCGCAGACCTGGCTCAAGAACAGCATTGCCGCCACCAATACCGAACTGGCCGCCCAGCAAAAGAAGCTGGCTGCCAGCAATCGTCAGCAGCAGGTCATGGCCAGCGCGCGCCAGCGCGCCGACAAGCTGCGCAGCACGGCGGGCGGCCTGGCGGCCGCCGGCGTAGGCGCCACGGCCAGCGGCGCCGCCATGGGCGCCCCTGTGCTGGCCGGCCTGAAAGAGGCGAAACACTACGAAACCGAGAACGGCCGTGTGCGTGCGCTCGGCCTGGGGCCGGCGGCCACGGCCGAGGCGATCAAGTTCGCGCGCGACATGAAAACCTACGGCACCAGCCAGCTCGACAACCTGCAATTGCTGCGCGACGGCATCACGGCCTTTGGTGACACGCACCACGCCGAAATGGTCGCGCCGATGATGGCCAAGATGAAATTCGGCAATCACGCCTTCTATGGGGAAGCCGAAGGCGCCGAGAACGAGCGCAAGTTCATGGACATGCTCAAGGTCATCGAAATGCGCAACGGCACCAAGGACATTGGTACGTTCTCCAAGCAGGCCAATATGGTGCAGCAGGTGCTGACTGCCACGGGCGGCCGGGTCGGTCCGGGCGAGTGGTTGAACCTGATCAAGACCGGCGGTATCGCGGCCAAGGGCATCAAGGATGAAGCCTTCTATTACCAGCTCGAATCCCTGGTGCAGGAAATGGGCGGCAACCGGGTCGGCACCTCGATGATGAGCGCTTACCAAAACCTGTACCAGGGCCGCACCACCAAGCGTTCCATTGCCATGCTGTCGGACCTGGGCCTGATCGGCGATCAATCCAAGGTCAAGCATGACAAGGCCGGCCAGGTCTCGTTCCTCAATCCTGGCGCTATCAAGGGCGCGGATCTGTTCCGCGAGAATCAATTCGAATGGATGGAGAAAGTGCTCCTGCCGCAATTGGCCAGCAAGGGCATCACGGACGAAAAGGGAATTCTCGACGCCATCGGCGGGATCTTCTCGAACCGCACGGCCGCGCAGCTCTTTTCCACGATGTACCAGCAGCGCACGCAGATCCACAAGAACGAGAAATTGAACCGGGGCGCCGCCAATATCGACGAGCTCGACAAGCTCGGGCGGGACACGGCCAGCGGCAAGGAACTGGAAGCCCTGTCCAAGGTAGCGGACTTGAAACTGGAGCTGGGCACCAAGATTCTGCCGCTCTACGCCTCTGGCCTGCAGATGGCCGCCAATGCCGTCCAGGCGCTGACCGGCTTCATGGAGCGCAATCCAGCCACGGCCAAGGCCATGATTGTGGCCTTCAGTGCCATCGCCGCCATCATGGTGGTGATGGGGCCGCTGATGCTCGCCCTGGCCTCGATCATCGGTCCCTATGCCATGTTGCACGTCCTGTTCGCCAAGATCGGGCTGCAGGGGAATTTGCTCATGCCGATCCTGCGCGGCGTCGGCACGGTCTTCATGTGGCTGGGGCGGATCTTCCTGATGAATCCCATTGGCCTGGCCGTGACCGCCATCGCTGCCGCTGCCTATCTGCTGTACCGCAATTGGGAACCCATTGCCGGCTTCTTCGGCAACCTGTGGCAGCAGGTACGCGGCGCCTTCGCGGGCGGCTTGGCCGGCGTGGGCGCGCTGATCTTGAATTGGTCCCCGGTGGGCCTGTTCTACCAGGCGTTTGCTGGCGTACTGAGCTGGTTCGGGGTTGAGCTGCCGGCTAAATTTACCGAGTTTGGCGCCATGATCCTGCGCGGCCTGGTCAATGGCATCACCAGCGGCATCGGCGCCGTCAAGGATGCGGTGCTGGGCGCCGGGGCCAGTGTCATTGGCTGGTTCAAGGAAAAGCTCGACATCCATAGCCCGAGCCGGGTCTTTGCCGAGCTGGGCGACTACACCATGCAAGGCCTGGCCGTGGGCTTGAATCGTGGTCAGGACGGGCCGCTGTCTACGGTCAGCAGCCTGGCGGGCAAGCTGGCCAGCGCTGGCGCGGCCGTGGCCATTGGCGCGGGCAGCGTGCCGGCGATGGCCTTCGATAGCCGGCCACCGATCAGCGGCGGCGCTGCGCAACCGGTCGTCTATCAGGGCGACACGGTGCAAATCATCATCCAGCCGACCCCCGGCATGGATGAGCAAACCATCGCCCGCGCGGTGGCCGCCGAGCTGGACCGTCGCGACCGCATGAAGGCGTCGCGCCAGCGCTCGAACCTTGCAGATTGGGATTAAGGAAAAACGTCATGATGATGGTCTTGGGAATGTTCGTCTTCAGCCTGCCCACGCTGGCCTATCAAGAGCTGCAGCGGCAGACGCAATGGAAGTTCGCCAGCAATGCGCGCGTGGGCCGGCGCGACGCGGTGCAGTTCACCGGCAAGGGGGATGACACCATTACCTTGTCGGGCTGGATCGCACCGGAGCTGACCGGCAGCGCCTTCTCGCTGGATGCCCTGCGCCTAATGGCCGATACCGGTAAGAGCTGGTTCTTGATCCAGGGAACCGGGCGTATCTATGGCTCCTACGTCATCGAGAGCATGGACGAGGGGCGCACGGTGCTGGATGGCGACGGCGATGCCAAGCGCATCGAATTCACCATCAAGTTGAAACGCACTGACGATAGCGTGCTGTCGTCGCTGGGCCTGGGCGATATCTCGGATCTGCGCAACATGGTCGACATCGACGGCATCACCAACAGCATCGC
Organism: Herbaspirillum sp. Her4; assembly: GCF_057961335.1. Lineage (NCBI taxonomy): Bacteria > Pseudomonadati > Pseudomonadota > Betaproteobacteria > Burkholderiales > Oxalobacteraceae > Herbaspirillum > Herbaspirillum sp. Her4. Next base: position 4,920,224 of record NZ_CM176330.1, read on the forward strand.
CGACAAGGCACGCGATGTCGTCGGGAGCGCCATCGGCGGCGTCAAGTCCACGGTCGGCAGCATCGTCGGTGCGTTCGGCGGAGCTGGCAAATGACCACCACCGCACCCGCCTTCCGCATCGTCATCGAGGATAAGGATATCAGCCGCCCCGTTTCGGGCAGACTCATGAGCATCACCTTGCGCGAGTGTCGGGGTGATGAAGCCGATCAACTGGACATCGAGCTGGACGATTCAGACGGCAAGCTGAAGATACCGCCCAAGGGCGCCAAGCTGAATTTTGCGCTTGGCTGGCTGGGGGCGCCGCTGGTCGACAAGGGCGCGTTCGTGGTCTCTGAAATAGAGCACAGTGGTGCGCCGGATCGGCTCACCATCCGTGCCAGGTCGGCCAGCATGATCGATGCCTTTCGGCAGCAGCGAGACCGCAGTTTCCATGAAACTACGCTCGGTGCTGTGGTGGACGCCATCGCCACCGGCAATGGCCTGGCGTCGGGTATTTCGGGCGGGTTGCGCGGCATCGCCATCAAGCACCTGGATCAGACGCATGAAAGCGATTCCGCGCTACTGCGCCGCCTGGGCAAGAAATATGATGCCGTCGCCACAGTGAAAAATGACACGCTGCTGTTCATGCCGATCAATGAAAGCCGTACGGCCAGCGGCAAGCCTTTACCGGTGGTGAAGGTGGTGCGTGCGCTGGGGGACCAGCATCGATATCACAGCTCAGAATCGGACGCCTACAGCGGCGTGCGCGCGTTCTGGATGGATGAGAAGTATGGGCGGCGGCGTAGTGTCGTCGCTGGCCAAGCCGGTAACAGCAAGCGCCTGCGCACCACCTTTGCTAATGAGGCCGATGCGCGCACTGCAGCTGTCGCCGAGTGGCAGCGCATTGAACGTGGGCTTGCGACCTTCGAAATGCAGTTGGCGCTTGGTGATGCCAGCATCATGCCGCAGTCGCCCGTGGTGGTATCCGGATTTAAGGCAGACATTGACGCCACGGAATGGCTATCGAAGACCGTCACTCATTCCATCAGCGGCAGCGGTTTTACCACGCGCATTGAGTTCGAGACCAAATCTGAGGAAGCCGATACAGAGCGCGAGCTTGATCACGATCCGGAGGAAGGCATCACCGGAGTGAAGGCAGATTGGCATGACAAAGCAAAGAAGAAAAACAACAAGGGCACCGAGCTGGCAGGCAAGGCCGACAACGCTAAGACGCTGAAACGGACCTATGCCACCAAGCAAAGTGCCAACCGTGCTGCAGCCCTGGAGTGGGCAAAAATCAAAGAGGTCCGCGAGATCATCGCAGAGAACAATCAAGATTGATCAGCACCGGATGAGATTTCCGCTGCTGATTGCACTCACTTAGCAAGTGACCAGGCGATTGAGCGGCCGTCTGTCGCAGCGATGCATTGGCTTAGCAATCCATCGGCTGCCTTGATTATGCTGCCAGCCGAATACGGCTTGCCGTCATAGATGCAATGGGCATTGGCATCCATTGCATCATTAGGCGCAGGCATCTGATACAGCAGCCACGCACACGATGCGGCGAGGAGAAGAACTAATGTCGCCAGCGCAAATATCACTCGCAGCGAGCGAGAGAACCATGCATCTTTTTCCTTGCAGGCAGCACATCCGATCGAAGCTTGAACTGGCTCAGTCGAAAGCGGGATAGTTTCCTGAGCAGATGCAGCAGGAACAGCAGATGCAGCAGGGACAGCAGGGACAGCAGGGACAGCAGGAACGATACTGGATTTGGCCACGCCTGCAGCAATCCATTCTTCCAATGTTTTCTTAACTGTCATGTAGTGCTCGATGGGCAGTTCGCGAAAATATCTGATTCCAAAATCAGTGATGAAAATCTTATAGATTTCAATCTCTTCATCACCGCATATCGCTGCCCACTCCTTGACCAGCACATTGATTCTTTTACGTTGGTACTCGGTAATTCGTTGCGCTTCCTTTTTGAGATCGCTTAAGTTCAAATTAACCACGTTCTTGAATCGTGGTGCCTCATGAAAGCTACCCCCGATAAATTGCCCAATATCGCCTGATGCCTCTATTTTTTCTGACATTGAAAACCTAATTAAAACACTTGGTGGTTTACTCACAACTGTGCACCAAATCGGAATAAATTAGCGCTGCTCCCCAGCTTGCGCCAAAATCGAAATCAGTCCATAGATGTCGACGTTCCTCACTTCTTCTTTACGATCTTCTTCCTCATAACTGGACCGTGCAACGTTCCATGGAAATCACCATTGATTTGCTGACCGACTTTTCCATGGACAGTTACTTGTGGGCGATTGCTTGATTCCGATTTTGGAGCCGCATTTGCCTGCTCAAGAACCATTGTTCGAATTATCTCCCCCACGGATAAGCCGCTCTCACGCGACATGATTTCTAGTTGAGCTTGTTCATCATCGGTAAGATCAAGTGACATTTTGTGGACGTTTGGCGCAAGGCTCATAGCTAACGCCATTACCGCCGAAAAACTCTCGTCACTGAGTTGCCTGGCTACGGTCAAGAGATCTCGTTCCTTGACGTTTAGTTGATCTTCCTTCGTCAAGCCTGAGAAGAGAAATTGGATATCGACACCGGCTGCGCCAATGGCTGCCAAATAATCAGAGTCGGGGACGCGGAGGCCGCTTTCATAGTTCACCTGAGTGTCTCTTGATACCCCGCCGATCTGAGCGAACTTATCTTGGTTAAGACCAAGACGCTTTCGCTCTTCTTTTAGACGTGTTTTGAAGTCTGACATTTATCAACTTTTTGTTTGACATGTGGATTTATGTCCACTATATTCACGTCATTGCTAAGTGACGTATACAAATTTTACCCTATGTCTACACATGCCATTTCCTTGCTGCAAAGAAATGATCTTGACGTATCGGCCGCGAAAGATGTCGCGTCCGTGGTGATGACCACTCGTCTCGATTCTCACGAGGCGAAAAAGGTATCCGCTTATGCGGTTCAAGACCATCGAACTCGCTCGTCCTTTCTCCGCCTCATGGTGCTGAAAGGCATTCAAGCTTACGAACAAGAAATCCACCGTTGAACAGCCAGGGGATAAGCCATGTATCCAGACCCGAAGCGTGTCAGAAAACATCGCCACATGCTCAGTCTCGATGACTACGAGCAAGCAATCGTTGAATCTCTCGCTCACTATCAAGGCGAAGCTGCTGCGACCATCCTGCGACAACTCGCTATGCGCCAAGCTGCCGAAATCCTCGCATCTGGCACTGGTGAAAGCGTAGCCCACGCGACGTTCTAAACCAAGGCATGAATAAGCAACTATTGAGTAACTGAAAATGCCTCAGAACGAAATCTCGCTATCCGATGGTGAACGCCAAATTCTTGAGTCGATCCGTCAGCGCGAGGGATTTGAGTCCATCGATCAGGCATTGGAATGGCTCGTAAAAACAGCGGTACGAAACGGCGTGAGGCGTATCACCGGCAGGGGCCGGGCGCTCTATCCCGTTGGGGGAAAGTCCAAACCATGCGCGTAATCAGCCTGCCATGCCCGCACTGCCAAAGCCCGGTGCGCGCGGCTAAGAGCCGCACCATGTCGTCGATGATGAAGGAAATCACGTACCAGTGTCAGAACGTCGAGTGCGGCCATACCTTCGTGGCAACGCTTGAAGTCTCGCGCACGGTGTCGATGTCGGCCATGCCGAATCCAGAAGTGCGTATTCCGATTTCCTCGCGTGCATTTCTGGCCGCCAAGAACCAGATGACGCTAGATCTCGCGACCGTCTAAGCGGTCGCCCCACTCCCGATAAATCAATACCTGCCGTGCGCCGAATGGCGCACGCGGGATTCGCTCACCCTAAAAAATCATGGCCAAGATTACCGATCAGCAAAAAGCCATCAACGCACTCACCTTGACCAGGCTTCGAATGGATGAGGATCTGAAGGAATTCCGCTGCGCGCAGCGCATGCTGATGCACAAGGCCGCGCTCATCGACGAGGTGCGCTGGAACGTCATCTGGGAAGGCAAGAATGTCATTTCGAACCGACTCGCTGCGCGCCTGCAGCGCATTGATGGTCTGCTCGGGGAATGGTGATGCGTAGCCTGCTGAGTTACTTCGTTGCCGGCTTGCTGCTGCTGGCGCCGGCCGTGCTGTCGGCGCTAGGCTGGGTGAAAGGCTGAACATGCGCTGCGCCCGTATCAAGGATCATGCGTCGTTCCGCCCTGCCACGGATCTGCTGCGCGAGCGTGCGGCACAGGTGCCGACACCACCGGGTGATGAGGCCGCAAAAGCCGAGCTGGAAAAGGCCATGATGCTGCTGCGCACACGCAAGCGGCCAAACCATCAGATCGGCGTCGCCTATTCCTGGGCGGCCACTGCCAAGCCGGTGCGCCGGCACATCCTGGCCTTGGCAGGACTCTCGGCGGACCGCTGGGAATCCCCCATTCACTCCTTTACCGAAGCCGAACGCCTGGCCATGCGCCATGCCGTGCTGCGCGCAATCTCGACCTACGAAAGAGCCCTCAATGCAGTATAGAAAAGTCGATGCGAAGACGCGACGCCAGCACAAGGCCTTTCTCGATTCTCCTCAGTTTGCCAGCGAACTGGAACGCATCCCGCTGAAGTGGCGCGGCCGCGTTGTTAGCCAGGCGCTTGAGCTCATGTCGGTATGGCACTGGCGCCGGATCTTCGAGCCGGTCGCCCTCGATTTCGTTCGCGACTTCGCTGACCAGTATGTACCCGCTGGAATTGATCTTTCGCAGGATGACGCCGAAATCTGCGCCACTGCCGAGAAGGCCGCCGAGAACGTCAAGAAGATGCTCTGGAAGGCGATTTCGGACACGCACGCCCGCGACATCATCGAGCAAGAATGCAGCGACTACGGCATTGACGTGCCAGAGGTGGACGACGATGACCTGCGCGCCATCATCGCGCGGGTAATGGACCCACGCTGGTGGCGGCGGCAACTGCGTAAGGTGGTTGGCCGTGCCTTCGAGGGCGGGAATATCCGCTTGGGCTATGTCCACTATCACGGTGAGCCCTATGCCAGCAATGATGCGGTGCTGTCGCGCTTGGCGCAGAACAAGCGCAATGCGGCCGCCCTGGAAGCGACGATGGTGCGCAACGAGGCTGGCCAGGAATTCAGCATTGCAGAACTGGCCGAGAAGACCAACGCCAATAAAACCATTCGGCGCGGTGAGCTCATGCTGCGCATCAATGGCTTTGAAACCATTGCCCGCGAGTGCAAGGACGAAGGCCTGTTCCTCACATGGTCTTGTCCGTCCCGCTTTCACGCAACGCTACATAGCGGCAAGCCCAATCCTAAATATGACGGCTCCGATCCGCGCACGGCTAACAAGTACCTGGGCAAGATGACTGCACTGGCGCGCTCGGCGCTGGCACGGCGCGGCATCGGACTGTACGGCTTCCGTATTGCCGAACCGCATCACGACGGATGCCCGCACTGGCACATGCTGGTGTTCGTGCGCGCTCTGCCGGGCTACACCACCCCACACGTCAAGGACGTGGCCGGCCGCGCTATACGCGTGATGAAGCGCTATGCCTGGCGCGCGGACCGTGGCGAGCCGGGCGCATTCAAGCGCCGTCTTGACGTGAAGCGCATTGACTGGTCGAAGGGCAGCGCCGCCGGCTACATCGCCAAGTATGTAGCCAAAAACATTGACGGCGTGGCCGACCACAAGACAAAGGAAGGCTACGTGGTGACCACTGACACGGCCGGTGATTATGAGCTGACGCCATCGGCGCGCGTAGAAGCCTGGGCCGCCCGCTGGGGCATTCGGCAGTTCCAGCAGTGGGGAGGTGCTCCTGTGAGCGTCTGGCGCGAGCTGCGCCGCGTGCCAGCAGACATGGTGCAAGAGGCACCGCCAGCGATGGCCGCTGCCTGGGATGCAGTGCAAAAGGTCGAAGGCGAGAAGCGTGCATGCTGGGCCAGCTATTTGCGTGCCCAAGGCGGTGCCATCGTGAAGCGCGACGATCTGATGGTCACCCTGGCGAAAGAAACCAAGACTGTCACCGGCCGCTATGAAGAGTGTGAACGCGTAATGCCCTATGGCGTCCAGTGTCGCCAGATGATCGGGGTGGTCTTTAAATCCGTTCGGCATACATGGACACCAGTTCAAGGGCACGACGCCCGCGCATCGGCGGGTTCGGGGTTCCCTTGGACTCGTGTAAATAACTGTACGCAGCCCGCCGGGCCTGACTTTGCGGCCGATGTGTCCTTCGAGCCGAAGACATCACCAGCGCCGGTCATGTTCAAGCCCGACCAAGCCGCCCAGATCGATCATGCCTGGCTCGCCCTGGGCGCATGTCCCTGGCCTCGACCGGTGGTGGACGAGATGCCGACATGGCCAGGGCCAGCTATGACCGCCGACGAACAGCGCCAGGCCCTGGCCTCATGGGACGCAATCAAGGCATGCCCATGGCCGCGCGTGGTGCCGGTGCCGGATAAATCGCCGCGCCGTGGAACGCCGCGCCAGGTCGCCGACTGGCGGGCCGGCCGGCTCGATGTGACAGAACTTCCGATTGATCCCAACCCAACGAAAGGGAACGCCCCATGACCGCGTTTCGTGTCGTCGTGCGCACCGCCAGCGCACGCCATTCCTACACCGCCATCGCAGCCCATAGCTGCGACGTGATCGCCGCCGCCGTCGATCGCTTTGGCGTGTGCTCTGTTACGGCAACCAAGGAGAAGAAGCAATGAATGCACCCGTGAAATTTGATGTGATCGCCACCGCCAACCAGTCGCGTGACTTCGTGATGCAGCCACCCCAGACCCTCGACCGCATTACGTTCAACACGCCTGACGATGGCGTGCTGGCGGGCTATGTGTCGGTCATTCGTCAGCACCTGGGCAACGGCGAGCGATTCGCCTGGGTGGAGCTGGATAACGAGCCGGCCGGTCTCTTCCGTGGCGTGCCCTTGGCAGACATCCTCACTTGCGATGATGCGGGAGACGTGCGCCGCAATAGCCCGAACTGCGAAGGTAGACGTCTGTGCCTGAGCGACTACAGCGCGAACATTATCGACAGGGGGAGAATGGATGCTCGCAATTAAAAATCCTACCGCCTGGGGCCAGCTTCTCCGAATGCTGGCTGAGCAAGTGGCAAACGACGTTCTGCAGCAGGCGCCGGAAATATCCGGCGACGATGAAACCGAAAAAGCACTCTATATTCAGCACCATGAAAACAGCGATCTACGCACGCTATAGCACCGACAAGCAGCGCGAGGCCTCCATCGAGGATCAATTCACCATCTGCACCCGGCGCGCCGACCGTGAAGAGCTTGAAGTGGCCCAGCGCTACAGTGACGACGGGGTATCCGGCTCCACGCCGGTAGCCCGGCGTGCTGGCGGCGCGCGGCTGCTCATGGATGCGTTCAACGGTCGTTTCGACGTGCTGATCGTGGAAGGCCTGGACCGTCTGTCACGTGACCAGGTGGAGCAAGAGCAACTGGTGCGCCGCCTGGAGCACCGCGGTATCGTCATCATCGGCGTGGCCGACAGCTACGACAGCCGCATGGGTGGTCGCAAGATCATGCGGGGCGTGCGCGGACTGATCAATGAGATGTTCCTCGATGATCTGCGGCACAAGACGCATCGTGGCCAGGCCGGCCAGGTCGAACGCGGCTATGCCGCTGGCGGTAAGTCCTACGGCTATGACATCGTGCGCGACGACCTCGGCAGCAAGTACCAGGTCAACGATGTTCAGGCCGGCTGGGTGCGCTGGATCTTCACGCGCTACGCCGAAGGCTGGAGCGTGCAACGCATCGCCCATGAGCTCAACGCCCGTAAAGTACCCTCCCCGCGCGCGAGCACGTGGGTGGTATCGGCCATCTACGGGTCGCCCAACAAGGGGAGTGGGATCCTCAACAACTGCCTGTACCAGGGCCTCTATATATGGAACCGCTCGCAGTGGGTGAAGGATCCGGACACCGGCAAGCGGCAGCGGGTGGATCGTCCTCGTGAGGAATGGAGAGAAATCGAGGTGCCCGAGCTGCGCATCGTTGATGACGAGCTGTGGCAGACCGTGCGCAAACGCATCGATGGCCGGCTGCCTGGTCGCAAGCAGGGGGCACCGGTGCGGACCTTGTTCGGTGGGCTGATGGCCTGCCCCTATTGCGGCGGGGCCATCGTGGCCATCAATTCCCGGCTGTACGGCTGCGCCAACCGGAAGGATCGCGGGCCGGCGGTGTGCAAGGGCATTCACTTCAAGCGGGAGACCGCGGACAAGAACCTGCTGGACACCTTGCGGGATGAGCTGCTGTCGCCGGCCGCGCAGGAACAGTTGCGACGCCAGGTGCAGGCCATCATCGCCGAGCGTCAGCGCAGCAGTGCGGCCGACGGCGCAGCGGCGGCGGGCCGGCGCAAGGAGCTGGACGGGGAAATTCAGCGGCTGGTGGATGCGATCGCCAGTATCGGTGCCTCTCAGGCGCTGGCGGACCGGCTGCGAGCGGCCGAGGCCGAGCGCGGCCAACTGGCGGCGAGCAAGCCAAGGGCCGGCAGTGACGGGCCGTCTGCAGGAGAAATCGGGGAAAGGATCAAAAAGACTATGGTCAACCTGGAAAACGCCCTGGCCGCTGACGTGCAGCAGGCGCGCATTTTGGTAGCCGAGCTCTATGGGAAAATCGATGTCGTCGCCGAAGGCGAGAATATCTACGCTGAATACAACAATGCCGCTGAGAAACTATTACTAGCTTCTAGCGGCATGTCTCTAAAACTGGTTGCGGGGGCAGGATTTGAACCTACGACCTTCGGGTTATGAGCCCGACGAGCTGCCAGACTGCTCCACCCCGCGTCTGAAGAAAACAATTATAGGGCAGGTAAAATCGGAATGCAAACATTTTCTGCAATCTTTTTACAGTGATACACTCCTAACCGCATTGCAGCTTCCCGCAGCCGTCCAGGACAGCGTCCCAACGCCCCGTCGCCGCGGCAAGAAAATGCACCAAGGGCCTTTCCCTACTATATATATAGACAGACACCTTCCGAGCCTCTATGAAATTCTGTTCCGAGTGCGGCCACACAGTCTCCCTGCAGATCCCTCCCGATGACACGCGGCTGCGCCATGTGTGCGGCAACTGCGGTGCAATCCATTATCAGAATCCAAAGCTGGTGGTCGGCTCCATCCCCGTCTGGGATCAGGATGGCCAAACCAAGGTCCTGCTCTGCAAGCGCGCCATCGAGCCGCGCCTCGGTTACTGGACCCTGCCGGCCGGTTTCATGGAAAACGCCGAAACCACCGAAGACGCCGCCCGCCGCGAAACCGAAGAGGAAGCCGGCGCACACATCCAACTGCACGAACTGTTCTCCCTGGTCAACGTGCCCCACGTACACCAGGTCCACCTCTTCTACCGCGCCACCCTGCTCGACCTCGACTACCAGGCCGGTGTCGAAAGCCTGGAAGTGGCCCTCTATACAGAAGACCAGATCCCCTGGCAGGACATCGCCTTCCCCACGGTGGAATTCACCCTGCGCGCCTTCTTTGCCGATCTCAAGAACGTGCGCAACGGTGAAGGCAGCTTCACGCTGCACACCGAAGACATCCGCCGCCGCATGATCTGATCCGCAGGAGCACGCGGATGATCGCCTGGCTGGACCTCGATACGCCCTTCCCCGATGTCTCCCGCGCCCTCGCCGACCCGGCCGGGCTGCTGGCGGCCGGCGCAGACCTGTCGCCGCAGCGGCTGCTGGAAGCCTATCGCCACGGCATCTTCCCCTGGTTCTCCGAAGGCCAGCCCATCCTCTGGTGGAGTACCGATCCGCGCATGGTCCTGCGCACCGATCAATTCGCCGTCTCCGACAGCCTCAAAAAGACCCTGCGCCGCATCGAACGCAGCCGCCACGGCGACGGCCTATGGCAAGTCACCTTCGATACCGTCTTCGAACAGGTCATGCAAGGCTGCGCCGGACCGCGCCGCCATGAACAGGGCACCTGGATCTCGCCCGAGATCATGGCAGGCTACACCGGCCTGCATCGCGCCGGCTACGCTCACTCCTCCGAAGTCTGGCTCAACGGCGAACTGGTCGGCGGGGCCTATGGCGTCTCCATCGGACGCATGTTTTACGGCGAATCCATGTTCGCCCGCGTGAGCGACGCCTCCAAGGTGGCGCTGGCGCATCTGGTGTTCTTCCTGCGCAGCCACGGCGTGGAGATGATCGACTGCCAACAGGAAACCTCGCACCTGGCCTCGCTGGGCGCTCGCCCGATCCCCCGCAGCGACTTCCTGCGCCACCTGCGCGCAGCCATCCAGTGGCCGCAGATCCGTGGCTGGGAACCGCTGAACCTGCTGGAGCACGGCATCCCGTCGGCCCGACGCGACTGAGCCTGGCGCGGTTCTTCACTGCGGCCATCAAAATGGTGTAAATTGGAACCTGACTCCAGGGACCGCACGGGGCAGCAGAGACCTCGCCGCCGGCCTCCCGCAAGACAGGACAGGACGCACATGACGCATCTCAAAGACTTGCCGTTCTCCACGTTGCAGTTCTATGCAACCGCGCCCTACCCGTGCAGCTATCTCGATGACCAGCAGGCCCGCTCGCAAGTGGCCACCCCCTCCCATCTCATCAATGCAGATGTGTACTCGGAACTGGTCAAGACCGGCTTCCGCCGCAGCGGCATCTTTACGTACCGCCCCTACTGCGACGGCTGCAATGCCTGCACCCCGGTACGCATCCGGGTAGCCGACTTCGAACGCAACCGCAGCCAGCGCCGTGCCTGGGAACGCAATCGCGGCCTGCAAACCCTGGTCACCAACCTGACCTACGCCCACGAACATTACGAGCTCTACCTGCGCTACCAGTGCGCCCGCCACGCCGGCGGCGGCATGGATCAGGACAGCCGCGATCAGTACGCGCAGTTCCTGCTGCAGAGCAAGGTCAATACCCGCCTGGTGGAATTCCGCGAGCCTGACGGCACCCTGCGCATGGTCAGCATCATCGACGTACTCAATGACGGCCTGTCCTCGGTCTACACCTTCTTCGATCCCGACCTGCCCGCAGCGTCCTTCGGCACCTACAACATCCTGTGGCAGATCGAACAGGCGCGCCAGCTGGAGATGCCCTACGTCTACCTCGGCTACTGGATCAAGGAAAGCCAGAAAATGGCCTACAAAACCAACTACCAGCCGCTGGAAGCCCTCCATGAAGGGGAATGGAGCCTGCTGGAAGGCTGAAGCAAGCTTCACCTTTGTGGCGCAACGTCTGCAAAAACAGGGGTAGCGGGATCAAATTGGGGGCAACTACGCCGCCAAGGCAGGGAATGGGCGGTGGCACGCGTTAGAATAGCGGCAGTTTTTTGGCCCCTTCTTTCCTGATCGTCCCATCGTGTCCGACAAATTCCTCTACGCGCTCGCGCGTCCGCTGCTGTTTTCTCTGGAACCTGAAACCGCGCACCATCTGGTGCTGCCTGCCCTGCGCTGTGCCGCGCGCTACAGTCTGACGGACTTCGTCACCAAAAAGCCGGCCGCCGATCCGCGTACCGTCATGGGCATCACCTTCCCCAACCCGGTCGGCATGGCCGCCGGGCTGGACAAGGACGGCGCCTACATCGACGGCCTGGCCGCACTGGGCTTCGGATTCATCGAGGTCGGCACGGTCACGCCGCGCGCCCAGCCGGGCAATCCGCTGCCGCGCATGTTCCGCCTGCCGGCCGCCAGCGCAGTGATCAACCGCATGGGCTTCAACAATGGCGGGGTGGATGCCTTCGTGGCCAATGTGCAATCCTCGCGCTTCTACCAGGAACGTCAGGGCGTGCTGGGCCTGAATATCGGCAAGAATGCCGATACCCCCATCGAGCGCGCCGCCGAGGATTACGTGGCCTGCCTGGAAAAGGTTTACCCCTACGCCAGCTATGTGACGGTGAATATTTCTTCTCCGAACACCAAGAACCTGCGCCAGCTGCAGGGGGCCTCTGAACTGGATTCCCTGCTGTCGCAGCTGAAGTCGGCCCAGCGCCGCCTGGCCGATCACCATGGCCGCTACGTACCGGTCGTGCTCAAGATCGCGCCGGACATGGATATGGAGCAAGTGAAGAATGTTGCCGACGCGCTGCTGCGTCACCAGATCGATGGCGTCATCGCCACCAACACCACCATCACCCGCGATGCCGTGCAAGGCATGCCGCATGGGGAAGAAGCCGGCGGCCTGTCGGGCAAGCCGGTGCTGGAACTGTCCAACCAGGTGATCCGTGGCCTGAAGGCAGAAGTGGGCGACGCCCTGCCCATCATCGGGGTGGGAGGTATCTTCAGCGGTGCCGATGCGCGCGCCAAGATCGATGCCGGCGCTTCACTGGTGCAGCTGTACACCGGCCTGATCTACCAGGGACCGGCGCTGGTGCATGAATGTGCCGAGGCGCTGCGCGCTCCGCAGGGCCCGGTCGCCGCGCATCACTGAAACCATCCGTCGCGCGCAAATGAAAACAGCAGGCCGCGTGCCTGCTGTTCTTCTTTGGGAAATCGCCGCGTTCAGTCCTTGGACGACTCCTTCTTGAGATTGAAAATCCGGCGCGCATTGGCATCGGATTCGGATTTCTTTTCAAAGTCGGTCTTTTCGCAACCGGCCAGCACAACACCGACGACCAGCGTCAGCAGCATGACAACGACACGCATGATATTCCCCCTGAAGATTCGGATGAGGCCCCGGATGGCCGCACTCCCCTCCCAAGGGCAGGCGGACAGCGCCGCCGCATGGACCGTTGCGGCCAGCAGAGGGGGCCGGCAGGCTGCATTTTATGCGCAAAAGTTCAGGATTCGATGACTATCCCTGAAAGTTTTCGCTCAAAAACGCCTGCCCGTTCCCCTCTATAATGGCAAATTTCCGACGCCCGGCCGTCGCCCTGCTCAGTCTCCATGTCCGTCAACACCATCGCCATCAACCGCCAGATGCGCCGTTTCGATGACCAGGCCAGCGTCTGGCTGTTCGGTTACGGCTCCATCATTTTCAAGGCCGATTTCCCCTATCTGGAACGCCGTCCGGCCCACATCACCGGCTGGGCGCGACGCTTCTGGCAAGGCTCGCACGATCACCGCGGCACTGCCGAGGCACCGGGCCGGGTCGTGACCCTGGTGCCTGAAGAAGGCGCCGACTGTGCCGGCATGGCTTACCTGATCACGCCAGAAGTCTTTGCCCATCTGGATCATCGCGAAAAGAACGGCTATCTGCGCCTGGCCACCACCATGCGCTTCGAGGACGGCCAGGCAGCAGAAGGCCTGATCTACATCGCCGCCGAAGACAATGAAGCCTTCGCCGGCCCGGCCAGCGAACTGGAGATCGCGCGCCAGATCGCCGGTGCGGTCGGTCCCAGCGGCCGCAACAGCGAATACCTGCTCAAGCTGGCCCAGGCCCTGCGCGACCTGGGCGCCGAAGACCGCCACGTGTTCGCCATCGAACAACATCTGCTGCAACTGACCGGGCAGCCAGCCGTGCTATCGTCTGCCTCTCGCTCCTGAGCACCGCATTGAACACGCCCACAAGGAAGAAGAACATGATCAAGTCCCTCGCTGCCAGCCTCACCCTCCTCATGGCGCTGACCGCCTGCACCACCCCGGTGGAGCGCACCGCCAGCGGCGATATCCCCGCCGCCCGCGTCTACATCAAGAGCATGACCGAACAGGCCGCCGGCCTGTCGCAGATCAGCTTCACGCGCGCCGCCGGCCTGCTCAACAATGACATGCTGGAACTGGCCATCAACGATGTCGTGCTGGCCCAGATCGCCGGTGGCGAGCGCTTGTCGATCTGGCTCAAGCCCGGCAGCTACGATTTCAGCGTCAAACGCGTCAACAGCCTGGGCAGCAATGCCGGGCCGACCACCGACAAGCTGACCCTGCAAGTCGCCCAGGGCGGCAGCTACCAGATACAGATCAGTACCGAATTGCGCGGCCTGAACCTGCAACTGGCCAAGTAAGCCTGATCCTCCGACGCAACAAATTGCGCCGGATTGCGCAGTTTTACACTTCAGCCCCTGTGGTGCGGACGACACACCGTATCACAGGGGCTGGTTGCTTCTGGCCAGACGGAATTATCAAGCCATTGATTTAAAAGGAAATATTTTTTAAATCCGGACGCCGCTGACGACGCAAGGCGACATTATTCACAAATCAGATAACTGGTATTGGGATTCAAAAGTGGAAGCACGCCCGTGAAGCGAATATATTGCAATGCAACAGATCAATTTCTTCCTCACGGAGCTCACCATGAACATCGTCGCCGACATCCTCCCGTACACCCTGCTCATCGGCGCCATGGTCGCGCGCTACCTGATTTCGGTCAAGTAAGCAGCCTCCTGGCCGGGTGATCGCCGGTCTCCCCAAGGAGACCCGCTGGCATCCCGGAGCAGTTCTGAAAAGCGGTCATTGTCGCGTTGCAACGCTGACAAGCCGCTTTTTCTTTTGGTCCGGATCGGCCGCATGATCCGCACCATTCTGGCGCAAAATTGCACCATTATCATCATTATTGATATCTGGGTGATGTTCCCTGGTGCAATGTTGGTAGCCGCCTGCAGGTAAATGTCAGGTCGCGGCCTCACTTGCAAAGCTGCTGCAGCGCATTACACTCGCAAGCTTTGCCAACGCAACGAAAGTGAAGCATGAAGCGACTTGCCTCTCTCCTCGCCGCCTCCGCCCTGCTGCTGGCCGTGCAAGGCTGCGCCTGCGCGCCCGGCTTCGTCGGCTTTGACAGCCGCTGCCAGTTCATCAACGTTCCCAGCGGGCAACCCTGAATGAACAAAAGCGCCGGATCGGCTCCTGGCGGAGCCCGTCACGGCGCTTTACATGCGTAATTTCAGGTTAAATCCTGAACCCTTCTTCACGCTGATTTCAGCGTTCATCTTTCCATCCCGCCTGCTTTGTCCGGTTTTTACTTCGCAGGCGGCAGTTGCCCCAGCCACTCCCGCAAATCGTGCATGGCCTGCTCGCGCAGCCCGGCTTCTTCGTTGAAGATCTCGTGATAGGCCGAGGCATACCAGTGCAGCGTCTTGCGCTCGCCCGGCAACGCCTCGAAGAAGGCCCGGCTGCCGCGCGGGGCGACGAAGGCATCGTCTCCCGCCACCTGCAACAGCACCGGCCGCGTGAATTGGGCGGCATCGCGCGCCACATGGTGCATGGCATCGAGCATGAAATTGAGCATGCGCGGCGCAATCTTGCCGTGGTTGAGCGGGTCCTGCCGGTAGGCCCGGACCTCATGCGGATCGTGCGAGATGCGCTCGGCCGGCAAGGCGGTCGGCAGGGCCAGCCCCGGCGCGATGGCCGACGACACCTTCAGCAGCAGCCGCTGCCAGCCCGACAGATCCAGCGCCAGTGCCGGCGAGGACAACGCCAGTGCCCGCACCGGACTGAAACCGCCAGTGGCAAACCGCGCCGCCACCAGCCCGCCCATGCTGTGGCCGAACAGCAGCGGCGTACACTGGGTGCGGCGGCTGAAGTCATCGAAGGTCTGCTTCAGGTCCCGCAGCAAGTCATCCGGCTGGATCAGGCTGCCCTGCCGCCCTCCTGAATTGCCATGGCCGCGATGGTCGCAGATGCGCACCGAGCAACCCGCCGCATTGAACAAGTGCGCCAGCGCGGCATAGCGCCCGCCGTGCTCGCCCAGTCCATGCACCATCTGCACGGCCGAAGTGGCCCCGGGCAGCAGCCAGTCGCGGCAAAACAGCCGGGTGCCGTCAGCGGCGTCGATCCAGTGTTCCTGTACCGGGAGGGGAAGCGTCATGGTTTGTCGAGAAGAGTGGAATTGACGTCGGCCTGGCGGCGCGCGGTGCGCCAGGCCTTGCGCAGGCGGCGGCTCTGGCGCAGGGCGAGGTGCAGCGATGCGGCCCAGGACAGCGGACGCGGATGCACCACGGCGCGCAGCGCGCGGGCATAGTCCAGCACCATGCCGGGGGTCCAGGCCATGGTCACGGCGCGTTTGCGGATCTGGCTGGCGACCCAGATCTCCGGCGTGAACATCATCCTGACCGCATTGAACCAGTGCCGGTCGCGTCCGCCGATGACGCCTTCCAGCGCGGCCTCCAGCGCATGCGCCACGGTGCTGGAGCAGTTGCGATAGGTCAGGTTGTAGATCTCGGTCTGGCGGTAGTGCTGCCAGAAGCGGTCCAGCGAGGGACGGCGGTAATCACGGAAAACGATCTTCTCGGTCGATTCGCACCAGGCGGCGGCTTCACTGCGGTAGTCGGTCAGGTAGCGGCCCTTGACGTCATTGTCGGCCGTGGCCCGCAGCAGGCGGGCGAACTGGTCCGGCGAGCGGTCGATTTCTTCGGCCGGATAGAGACTGATGTAGAGCTCGGGCAGGATTTCCAGCGCCGCATGGCCGGTCGAGATGACGCCCTGATTGTCGACGGCGGCGATGTAGCGGTCGATCAGCGGCTGCCGCCGGGCGGGGCCCTTGGCACTGCCGGCGGGCGTCCACACGTGCACGGTCAGCGGGGGCTGTGCTCCGGAAGGCGGCTTTGCCGGGGCCGGCGTCCCGGCACCCAGTTGCGCCTGCAGGTCCGGCGCACCGTCATGCAAGCCGGCATCGAACGGGCGGTCATCGCCGCTGTTGCGCGCAACCAGCACATCGGCCGAGGCTTGCTGCGGCAGCATGCGGCTGCGCAGCGCCAGCCAGATCATGTTCCAGCCGCCAAAGACCAGGCCCAGCCCGATGCAGTAAGGCACCGTGCCCTTGTAATGGGTGGGATAGGGCTGGAAGAAAAAAATCGCCAGCGCAATCTGCACGATCCCGCCGAACATGGCCATGCGCCAGCGCGGAAAGCGCACCACCAGCGCCGAGGTGATCTGCAGCGAGCCGCCGATGGTGAAGGCAATGCCAAAAAGCATGGCCAGCGCCATGTTGCTGGCCTGATGTTGGGTAATGACCAGCACGGCGATGAGCAGGAACAGCCCGCCCTTGGCATAGCGCAGGGTCTTCTGGGCACCCATGCCGCTGTTGGCGACCCACAAGGTCACCAGGCTTTCCACCAGCAGCAGATAGCCGAACAGGGTCAGCGGGAAATTGAGCACGCCATCGAGCGCGTCAATGATCAGCGAGACGCCGATGGTGCCCCAGGCCAGACCGGCCACGGCCAGTGCATGCCAGTTGCGGCGGATGAAATCGGCACCCAGCAATAACAAGACAAGTCGTATCACGGCATTCTCCGGGGCATGCGCCCTTCCCTTTGCGATCCCGCATTCTGGGGGATTCCCTGCGGCGAGGCAAATCGGCCTGCCGGCAAGGCTGGCCGAAGCGGACGCAATCGCGCACAATGCCGGGCTGTCTTCCCTTGCTGCCGCCCATGTCCATGTCCTTGCCGGTCCTGATCTCCGCCCTGGCCAGCAGCCTGCTGCTGCCGCCCGTCTCGCCCTTCCTGATGTGCCTGGCCGGGTTCTGGCTACGCCGTCGCGCACCCCGCACAGGCCTGGCGCTGATGCTGCTGGGGGCCATGATCCTGCTGGTACTCAGCACGCGGATCGGTGCCCTGTGGGTGATCCGGCCACTGGAAGCGCAATACGCTCCACTGGCCGGCGCCGGCAATGCGCAAGCCATCGTCGTCCTGGGATCGGGCCGGATCGACCAGGCACCGGAATACGGCGGCAGCGATGACTCCACCGCCATCGGCATGAAGCGCCTGCAATACGCGGCCTATCTGGCGCGCCACACCGGCTTGCCGCTCCTGGTCACGGGCGGCAGCCCCGACGGCTCGCCCGAAAGTGAAGCCGCGCTGATGGCGCGCAACCTGCAGCGCGACTTCGGGGTGCCGGTGCGTTGGCAGGAAACGCGCGCCGATACCACCGCCCAGAACGCCAGCTATTCCGCCGCCATGCTCAAGGCTGACGGCATCGAACGCATCCTGCTGGTGACCGACAGCATCCACATGCCGCGCGCCATGCGCGTCTTTGCGTATACCGGCTTGCAGGTGCAGGCCGCGCCGACCGTGTTCGCCGGGCGGTCGCGCCCGCGCCTGACCGACTACCTGCCGCGCGCCGGCAACCTGGAGCTGGCCAGCTACGCCCTGCGCGAGTGGGTCGGTCAGCTGTGGTACAGCCTCAGGCGCGCAGCGGGACAGTGAAAACAAGCGTTGCAGCACAAGCCAACTCATAAAATGAATGCCCTTGCGCCTCTTGTTCCGCCATTCAGCACAACGACAGCGGCGTAGAGTGACAAGGTCGCGCGCATTTCTTCCGTAAACGCCCGTGCACACTACTTGACCTAGCAACAACAAGCTCACGCAAGGCGATGTACCCGGCCCGCCAGGCCAGGTGCCATCGTCCCGGCACAACGATGCCAGCGAGCGCCTCTACACAATGGGAGATATCATCATGGGCCAGTTGTCCTTCAGTAAAAAACTGTGGCTGCCACTCGGTTTGAGCCTCATCGCACTGCTGGCGATATCCATCTTCAGCGCCGTCATGGTGCGCGATGTGCGCCTGGAAGAGCGCAAGAACGACCTCACCAACATCGGCCAGACCGCGCTGTCCATGGTCAAGGGCTATGGCGCGCTGGCCGAATCCGGCGCGCTGACCAAGGAAGAAGCGCAAAAACGCGCCAAAGCCGCCGTGAAGAGCCTGCGCTACGGCACCGACGGCTACTTCTCGATTTCCACCTCGGCGCAGATCATCATCATGCACCCGATCAAGACCGAACTTGACGGCAAGGACCTGACCAACTTCAAGGATCCGGCCGGCAAGAACCTGTTCGTCGAGATCACCAAGGCCGGCAGCCAGCCCGGCGGCAGCTTCGTCAATTACCTGTGGCCCAAGGTCGGGGCGGCCGAACCGGTGCCCAAGACCTCCTTCGTGATCGCCTATCAGCCCTGGGACTGGAACCTGACCACCGGCGCGTACATGGATGACATCAACGCCGCCTTCCTGCGCACCCTGACGCAGATGGCGATCCTCTTTGCCGTGGTGGCGGCGGCCCTGGTAGCGCTGGTGATCGTGATCAACCGCGGCATCCTGCGCACCATCGGCGGCGATCCGGCCAAGGCGGCCGAGGTCGCCAACCGCATCGCCCAAGGCGACCTCACCCCCAACATCGACACCGCACCGGGCGACCGGAGCAGCCTGCTTTACGCAGTACGCAGCATGCGCGATTCGCTGCTGAGTACCATCGCCAACATCAAGACCTCGGCCGACACCATCGCCACTGCCAGCCAGGAAATCGCCAGCGGCAACCTCGACCTGTCGAGCCGCACCGAGCAACAGGCCGGCTCCATCGAGGAAACCGCCTCGGCCATGGAAGAACTGACCGCCACCGTCAAGCAGAATGCCGACAACGCGCGCCAGGCCAACCAGCTGGCTGAATCGGCATCGGAAGTGGCGATCCAGGGCGGCAGCGTGGTCGGCCAGGTGGTGCAGACCATGGAAGGCATCACCGACAGCTCGCGCAAGATTGCCGACATCATCGGCGTGATCGACGGCATCGCCTTCCAGACCAACATTCTGGCGCTCAACGCGGCAGTAGAGGCGGCGCGCGCCGGCGAGCAGGGGCGCGGCTTTGCGGTGGTGGCCTCGGAAGTGCGCTCACTGGCTCAGCGTTCGGCCTCGGCCGCCAAGGAGATCAAGTCCCTCATCGATGACTCGGTGGCCAAGGTCGATATCGGCAGCAAGCTGGTCGAACAAGCCGGTGCCACCATGACCGAAGTGGTGGCCAGCGTGCGCCGCGTCACCGACATCGTGGGGGAAATCAGCTCGGCCAGCCAGGAACAGAGCGCCGGCATCGCCGAAGTCGGCCGTGCGATCACGCAGATGGATGAGGGGACGCAACAGAACGCCGCCCTGGTGGAGCAAGCCGCCGCTGCGGCGCAATCGCTGCAGGATCAGGCGGCCACCCTGGCCGGTCTGGTCGGACGCTTCCAGATTGATGGCAGCCAGGCGCGCACCGTTGCGGCTGCACCGGCGGCGGTCAAGCCGGCCGCACGCCCGGCACCTGCCGCGTCGCCGAGCGCTGCGCCGCGCAAGCCGGCGGCGGCTCCGGCGGCACGTGCGACCATTCCAGCACCCAAGGCCGCCCCGGCCAAACCCGCTGCAGCAGCCGCGCCCAAGGCCGACGCTCCCGCAGCCAAGCCCGCTGGCAAACCGTCGCGCCTGCCTGCGGGCGACGATGAAGGAGATTGGGAAACCTTCTGAGCCCTCTTGCCTTGCGCACCACCAGCCCGCTTCATGCGGGCTTTTTTCATGGGGACGCCATTCAGGGCAGGGCGGCGCGGCTTTCCCCCACCAGCCGGCTGATCAGCCCGGAGTCGGGTGCCACCGCCAGTGCGCGCGCCGTATCCTGCTTGCCGCTGGCCAGCAGGCCCTGCTCATTGGGAGCAATGGTGTATTCGCTATGGCAGGCCGGGCAGTACAGCGTATCGCCGGCCACGGCTTCCCGGGGCCGTACGATGATCGGGCCGCATGAGAGGCAGCGCTGCAGAGGAATGCCCTCATCGCTGTGGCCCACGATGTGGGCCAGTTCCGCATCGGCCTGCAGGCCGATGAAGCGGCGTCCCAACTCGGCATCGAACTGCTTGCCGAGCTCACCCTCGATGATTTCCATGGCCCGTGCAATCGGCATCCCGCTGCGATAGGGACGCGTGCTGGTCATGGCGTCGAAGGCGTCGCAGATGCCGACGATGCGCGCAGCCAGCGGGATGTCCTCACCGCGCCGTCCGAAGGGATAGCCCCGCCCGTCCGGTGTTTCGTGATGCAGCAGCACCGCCTCTTCGGCCAGGGCTGCCAGCGGGTGGCCCGCCAGCATGCGGTGGCCGATCTCGGGATGCGTCCTGATGACCGCGTATTCCGCCTCATCCAGCCGCGATTTCTTGCCCAGTACGGCATCGGGGATGCCGATCTTGCCGAGATCATGCAGGAAGGCACCGATGGTGATGCGGGCCACCTGCTCCGCGGGCAGTCCGGCGGAATGCGCCAGCAGACGCGACAATCGCGCCACCCGCCACAAATGCCCGCCGGTATAGGGATCGCGCGCCTCCACCGCCCAGGCCAACAGGAACAGGCTCATCAGCAGCTGCTCGTCATGCGCCGCCTGGCGCGCAGCTTTGTTGCGGGTGGCGCGCTGCCACAGTGAAAGCAGATTCATCCGGCAGCTCCTTGTCGGGCAGGCTCATCGTAGACCAGGCGGATATCGACCTCGCGATCAACGAACTGCCATTCGGCACTCCGGCGCAATCGCGCGACCAACTCTTCGAATGCTTCAGCGTGTTCCGGCGCGTACTCGAACCAGGTCAGGAAATCGAAAGGCTGGCCCAGTTCGCGCGCATGGTAGAGACGGCGCGCAATCGGTGGCAGGTACTCCAGCCCGATGGCGATGTGGTGCGACTGCTCCTCCAGGATCGCGCGGCGCTCATCCTGCGCCAGCGCCCACCAGGCCGGGTTCTTGCGGATCGGGATGAGGGCTGCGCAGCGTGCCTCGGGCCGCCCCAGGCCCTGCTGCACCGCGCCCAGCGTATCGAGTTCGTGCCGCGTGGCATAACGCGCATGACCGGTGGCACCGTCCAGGCGCCACTGCACGCCGGGCGTAGCGGTGGACTGCGCCTCGCCGGGACCGGCGACGGCAAGCCTTCCCGCCATTGCCAGCGATTCGCCGACCACGGCGTCGACGCGCAGGATACGCCAGCCTCCACTGAGACCAGCGACGAATGCGGTATGGATCACGCTCATGCTCAATCTCTCCAGGACTTACCAGCGCAACAGGCGCGGACCCAGCAGCAGGCCAAGTGCTGCCGGAATGAGGATCCCGAGGAAATACCAGATTCCCCAGAACGGCACGCCCATCTCCGGGCAATGCAGGCAATACACCATGGTCGCCGTGGCACCGGCCAGCAGGCCCGCCACCGCACCGCTCAGGCGCAGCCGGGTCGGGGCCATGCCGCGCACGGCCCAGAAGATGCCGATGAAGAGTGGAATCGACAGCAGCGCGATGTTGAACGGGCAGCTGCGCCAGCTGATCCCCATCAGCAGCGGCAGCCACTGGGCTACCGGTGCACTGAGCAACACGGCTGCGCCACCGAGCCACACTGCCATGGCAGGCAGGGCGATGCCCGCCCAGTTGGCACCCACGCGCAATCCCGGACGCACCAGGCGTCGCAGCACCAGCATGGCCCCCACGGCCAATGTCGTGGGAAAGGCCAGCTTGATCCAGAACAGCGGCACGCCCAGCATCACCGCCAGATCGGGACGCAGCCCGTAGATCTTCAGCATCAGCAACAGCGAACCCAAGCCGCCCAGCACCAGGGCCTGGGCCATCTGCTTGACCGGCAAACGCCGGTCCACCGGTGCCACGCCGCTGGCCATCATCGAAATAAGGTCTTCAGTCTTCATGCTTGCAGTTTCTCCCGGATCTTCAGGGCCAGGGCCTTGAGGCCACGATGGATGCCGACTTTCACGGCCGATTCCGACATCCCGGTCAGTTGTGCCGTCTCGGCCACCGACAGGCCTTCCAGCTTGACGTGAACGATCGGCAAACGCTGCTTGTCGGGCAGTTCCTCCAGCAGCGCACCGACATCGCGCCGCGCCTGCGCCGGTTCATCGTCACAGGTGGTGAGCAGCTCGTGCTCTTCGTCCAGCGGGTCGTTGAAGGCTTCGCGGCGCGAACGGGCGCGCAGGAAGTCCATCAGCTTGTAGCGCGCGATGGCATGCACCCAGGCCGTCAGCGGCTGATCGGGGCGATAGGTATGGCGGGCGTTGTGGATGGCCAGCAGGGTTTCCTGCACCACATCCTCGACGTCATCCTGCAGATGCACCAGGCGCTTGCGCAGGAAGGCACGCAGGCGGCCGCTCAGTTCGGCCAGAAACTGGCGATAGGCCACGGCGTCGCCGTCGAGACCGGCCAGCAGCAGCATGCGCAGGCGCTCCTCGGCGGGATGCGAGGGCTTGCCAGGACGGCCGGCCACCTCATCCGGCACGGCCGGTCCGCCAGTCGCCAACAGGAATGGACTTTCAGTCATGGGCATGCCACCCGATCACCAACGAAGCAGCCACGGGCCGCACAAGGCGCCGGCCGCCGTCGGCAGCGCCACCCCCAGTACATACCAGACGCCCCAGAACGGCGGCGCCATCTCCACGCAATAAAGCGAATAGACTAGCACGCCCTGGGCACCCGCCACCAATCCGGCCACCGCACCGGCGGCACGCAATTGCGTGGGGGCCATCCCGCGCAGGAACCACAGCATGCTGGCCAGCGTGGGCAGCGACAGCAAGGCCACATTGGCCGAACACACTTCCCAGCTGCTGCCCAGCAGCAGGTCCAGACGCTGCGAAGGCGGAGCCAGGGCCAGCCAGCTGCCACCGGCCAGCCACAGCAGGGCCGGTGGCAGCAGCAGTCCTGCCGCCGGAGCCAGCCCCATGCGCATGCCCGGCAGGGCCAGGCGCGAAGCCGCCAGCTGCCCGGCCAGCAAGGCCGCCAGCGGGAACGAGACCTTCATCCAGAACAGCGGCTGCTGCAACAGTTCACGCAGGTCGCTGCGCACCCCATAGAGTATGGCCAGCAGCATGGCCGCACCCATCAGGCCCAGGGCCAGCGCCACCGCCATGCGCGCGGCCACGTTGCGCACCAGGCTGCGCTGGACGGGGCCGGGGGGCTCGCCCGTTCCGGTTGCCAGCATGTTGACCAGTTCCATCGTTTTCATTCACATCCCCTTAGTGCCCCTGCGGGCGGACTGCGCAATGGCGCGCTCTCTTTTGTATTCGTTCACAACAGCGCTGCGGTTACAGCAGACGCGAAAAATAATTTTTTCAAAAAATCTTCATCACGCTGTAACCGGCCAGCCACTCCCTGCGAATTAACAAGCAGATCGGACGCAAAGCAGCAGCAAGCGAAACGCCGGTCAGTGTCATCTTCCACTTCATCCATTTTCAGGAGCACACCATGAACCACTTCGTCGCCACCGCCGCACTGACCCTCGCCACCCTCGCCTCCGGCGTCGCCATGGCCCAAGACAAGCAACCGATGAACAAGACCGCCGTCGAGAAGTGCTACGGCGTCTCCATGGCCGGCCAGAACGACTGCAAGGCCGGTGAAGGCACCACCTGCGCCGGCACCGCCAAGATGGATTACCAGGGCAATGCCTGGAAGAACGTCCCGGCCGGCACCTGCACCTCGATCAAGACTCCGCGCGGCATGGGCTCGCTCAAGCCGGTCTGATCGTTCCGGAGCCATCGGCCATGACAACGTCACCCCTCACCGCCGGCCTGGGTCTCAAACCCCAGCATTTCGATGCAGCGCTGGCCTGCAAGGCAGCGGGACTGTGGTTCGAAGTCCATCCGGAAAACTACCTGATGGACGGCGGCCCCCGCCTGGCATGGCTGCAGGCGATCCGGGAGCAGCATCCGGTGGCCCTGCACGGGGTGTCGATGTCACTGGCCGGGCCCGACGCGCCCGATCCCCTGCATCTGCGCAAACTGGCACAACTGGTGGCGCGCATCGAACCGGTGCTGGTCTCCGAACACCTCGCCTGGTCGCGCATCGGCGGCCACTACCTGCCCGACCTGCTGCCGGTGCCGCGTACCAACGACACACTGGCACGCCTGGCTGACAACATCAGCCGCACCCAGGATGTTCTGCAGCGCCGGATCGCGCTGGAGAACCCGTCGCATTACCTGCACATGGAGCAGCACAGCTGGAGCGAGCCGGACTTCCTGCGCGAACTGGTGCGCCGGACCGGCTGCGGCTTGCTGGTCGACGTCAACAATGTGCACGTGAGCGCCTGCAATCTCGGCACCGATGCGCGCCACTACCTGGACCAGTTGCCGTTCGATGACATTCTCGAAATCCATCTGGCCGGCCACAGTGCCGATGCCAGCCTGCCCGGCCTGCTGGTCGATTCCCATGACGCCCCGGTGGCAGCAGCGGTCTGGGAGCTCTACGCGCATCTGCTGGCACGCACCGGGGAGCGTCCCACCCTGATCGAACGGGATGGCAACGTACCCGCGTTCGACGTGCTGCTGACCGAGCGCAACATGGCCGGCACCTTGCTGCACCCGGCAGTTGCCGCGCACGAGGAGCAAGCCGCATGAATGCCCCCGACCATCGCTACTACGCCAGCTTCCTGCAGGCCCTGCTGAACGGGCAGAGCGACGACCCAGGCGTTGCCGCGCTGCTGGCGCAACCGGCCTTCGCGGTCTATCGCAATACCGTCTTCAAGGGCTGCGTCGACGCACTGCTGGCCAACTATCCGGCGGTGCACCGGCTGGTCGGCAGCCCGTGGATGGAGTCTGCAGCGCAGGCCTTTGTGCGCGAGCACTTGCCACAAGAAGCCAGCCTCATCTGCTATGGGGCGGGCTTTGCCGATTTCCTTGGCACGCTGGAAGCAGCACGGGAATTGCCCTACCTGCCGGGCGTCGCCACCCTGGACCGCTGCTGGACCGAAGCGCACCTGGCCGCCGACGACCCGCTGCTGGACGTGTCGGCCCTGCACACGGCGCTGGCCGCCGGCCAGGACATCAGGCTGGTACCGCATGCCGCCAGCCGCTGGCATCACGATCCGCAGCATCCGGTCTACACCATCTGGAGCATCAACCGCAGCGATGCTGACGACACAGAAATCGCCCCCGAATGGCAGGGCGAAGGAGCCCTGCTCACGCGGCCGCACGGCCAGGTGCAATGGCAGCCGCTGAGTGCGGGCGCATCACGCTTTCTCGATGCCTGCCGCGATGGCTGCGGCATCGCCAGCGCTGCCGGCCAGGCGCTGGCCCGGGAGCCCGGCCTGGAGATCGGCACCATGCTGGGCCAGTTGATCCAGGCCGATGCCTTTTCCTCGTTTCACTGAACGGAGACTTCCATGAACCAGCCCGCCACCCTGCCTGCCGACGTGCAGCCCTCTCCCTCGCTGTGGTCGCGCGCCGCCGACCTGGCCACGCGGGTGATCAGCGACAACGTGCTGACGCTGGTCGCCCGCGTGGCGATCGCAGCGATCTTCTTCCTCTCGGGCCGTACCAAGGTCAGCGGTTTCCTTGACATCAAGGACAGCACCTATGTCCTGTTCCAGGAGGAATACCAACTGCCGCTGGTACCGCCCGACCTGGCCGCACACCTGGCGACCTATGCGGAACACTTTTTCCCGCTGCTGCTGATCCTCGGCCTCTGCACCCGGGGCGCTGCCCTGGCCTTGCTGGGCATGACCACCGTCATCGAGATCTTCGTCTATCCCGATGCCTGGCCCACGCACCTGTCCTGGGCCGGCTTGCTGCTGCTCCTGATAGCGCGCGGTGGCGGTGCCTGGTCGCTGGACCGGCGCCTGGGACTGCGTTGATCACGGGGAGGAAAGCATCATGTTGACCAGAATGAAGTTGCGTACCGGCCTGATGCTGGTACTGGGACTGTTGACGCTGGCGCTGTGGCTGGCTGCCGGCATGGCCTGGCAGGGTGCGCGCTCGGCCAGCCGCGCCACCGCCGCGCTGATCGAACTCTCGGACCGCCACATCCAGCCGCTGCATGACACCGAGCGGCTGTTCCTGAACACCCTGATCAACATGGACAATGCCTACATCAATCTGGTCAAGGGCGATGAAATCAAGTCCAACGACTACAGCCGGCGCGCCTCGGCAGCCCTGAAGGACGCACGCAAGGCCTTCGATGGCTATCGTCAGGGATTGACGCCATCGGCACTGGCCGAACCGGAAGCGCTACGTGTTTCGGCCGCCTACGACAGCTACATCAAGGTATTGAACCTGCGCGAGGTCGCCCTCTATGACGTATCGCTGGAGGACTACGCCGCCGCCACCGTCAGCGCCGAAGCCGCCGACCGCGAATTCGCCGCCACGCTGCGCGCCGTGATCCAGCATGCGGAACAGGTCAAGGATGGCCTGCGCCTGGCCTCCGAACGCCGCTCGGACCAGGCCACACTGCTGGCGGTAGCCATGCTGGCGGCCTCGGTCCTGCTCATCGCGATCTGTTGGCTGCTGTTTGATCGCCTGCTCTTGCAGCCGCTCAAACGCGCAGCCGACCATTTCGACCGGATCGCCGATGGCGACCTGAGCCAGGCGGTGCAAGGCATCTCCGGCAATGAAATCGGCGTCCTGCTGGCGGCTCTGCAGCGCATGCAGCATGGCGTGGCCCGTACCGTGGGCGACATTCGCGAAGCGACCCGGGACCTGCATCACGGGGCCGCCGACATCGCCCAAGGCAACGGCGAACTGGCACAACGCACACAAGCCCAGGCCAGCACGCTGGAGACCACCGCCGCGACACTGGAACGGCTCTCCGGTGCGGTGCGCAACAATGCACAAAATGCCGAGCGCACCAACGCGCTGGCCGCTGCTGCCGCCAGCGATGCCGAGCGCGGCGGACAGGTCATGAGCGGCATCGCCGGGGCGATGGCCCAGGTTACCGCCGGGGCGGGACGCATTTCCGACATCGTCAGCCTGATCGACGGCATCGCCTTCCAGACCAACATCCTGGCATTGAACGCCTCGGTCGAAGCCGCCCGTGCCGGCAGCCAGGGCCGGGGTTTCGCGGTCGTGGCATCGGAAGTGCGCTCGCTGGCACTGCGCAGCGCCGAGGCCGCTCGCGAAGTCAAGGACCTGATCGCCACCTCGATCGGTTCAGTCGACCAAGCTGCGCAACAGGTCAAGGAGGCCGACCAGGCCATCGTGCAGATCGTGCAGTCCTTCGGCAACGTCATGACCACCGTCAACGAGATTGCGATGGCAACGCGTGAGCAGGCCGAGGGGATTTCCCAGGTCAGCCTCAGCCTCGCCGAGATGGATCGCGCGACCCAGCAGAATGCTGCCCTGGTCGAACAGACCGCTGCCGCCGCCGATGCCCTGACCGAACGGGCGGCCACACTCACGGCGTCGGTGGCGGTGTTCACGCTGACCGCACCGGCAGCGGTGATGCTGGCCGACACGGACGGCAGTCCCGCTTTGCCACTTCCTCCGCTGGCCGCGTTGAGTCAATGAATTCACCCCGCATGACCGATACCAAGAGAAGGAGCGAACCCATGCCGTCTACCGGGGTCCTGGAAGAGCTGATTGAAGAAAGCTTCACTTCGGCCTTCAACCACCATGCAGCGGGCCGCCTGCAAGCTGCCGAGGAGGACTATCGCCTGGTCCTCGCCATGGAGGAGCAGTACGCCCCGGCCCAGCACTACCTGGGCGTACTGCTGCACCAGTGCGGACGGCACGAAGAAGGCCTGGCGCTGATGCACGAAGCCGCGCGCACCAGCCCGCCCGATACCGACTGGAGCAATGATCTGGGCAACGTCCTGTTCGCCTGCGGGCGCTTCGACCAGGCGGAGCTGGCCTATGGAAAAGCCCTGGCCTTGCACTCCGACGATGCCCAGCTGTGGACCAACCTGGCCGCCGCACGGCGGGCGCAACATCAGCCGCAGGCCGCCATCGCTGCCTGCGAGCAAGCTTTGCTGCGGGATCCGCATTGCCTTGCAGCCCTGCATCAGCTGGCCGAGCTCTACGCTGCGCTAGGCGACCGCATGCAGAGTTCGCGTTACCAGTGCCTGGCCTTCGTGCTGCCTCCGCATGAGGGGAAGTCACGCGAGCTGCTGGCCATTTCCTTCTATTTCCTGGGACGGATGGAAGAAGCGGCGCAAGTCTGCCGCCAGTGGCTGCAGGAAGAGCCAAGCCACCCCATCGCCAGCCACATGCATGCGGCGTACGCGGGTCTGCCCAGCCACAGCGTGCCGCGCGATTACATCGTGCGTCGCTTCGACGAGTATGCCGATCACTTCGACAGCAACCTGGTCAGCCACCTGGACTATCGCGGACCGGAAGTGCTGGGCATGCTGCTCAACGCCTTCCTGCCGGAGATGACGCCAAGTACGGTGCTGGACGCCGGCTGCGGCACCGGGCTGTGTGCGCCGGTCCTCGCGCCTTACGCAATGGCACTGGAAGGTGTGGACCTCTCCCCCAACATGTTGCGTCATGCCGCGCAACACCCGCAGTACACGGCGCTGGAAGAGGCGGACGTGGTGGAATGGATGGCAGCCCATCCGGCACGCTATGGCCTGATCGCCGCCTGTGACGTGCTGATCTACTGCGGGGAGCTGGCGTCCTTCTTCGCAGCGGCGCGACGCTCCCTGCAGCCGCAGGGCCATCTGATCTTCACGGTGGAACTGGCTGGTGAAGAACACGCCGCACCCTACACGCTCCATCCCAGCGGCCGCTTCCGCCACCAGCGCAGTTATGTCGAACACTGCCTGCAAGCGGCGGGCCTGGAGGTGCTGCTGGTGCGTGAAGAAAGCCTGCGCGTCGAAATGCAGCAAGCCGTGCCGGGACTGGTAGTGCTTGCAGTGCGCGCGCGCTGAGACCACCGCGATGACTTCCTGGCAATGATGCAGCCCAAAGCATGACCTGACGGCAACGCAGGCCCATCTTCATATCCACCGTGCAACACGGATGAAGAAAGTTTCACTTTTTGTCGCACTTTTAGACCAAGGTACAGTCGTACCGGCATCCGGCATGGCTTAGAATAGCCAAAGCTCACGACGTAATCGATTGGTACGCACCGGCTTGATGCGCGATGAATTTCCCCTTTTCGTCGCCCTGGACAGGCCGCCAAGGTGCGACATCTGAAAAGGAAACGTAATGACGCAGTCACCCAAAAACATCTCGGCCCTGATGTGTGAGCTCAGCGTGGCGCTGGCGGAATTGTCGGAGAAGATGAGCAATCTCTCGGTCACGCTGGAAAATTCCTACCTGGAATCCAACGCCCCCGAACCTGCCGCCCTCATGGAAGCGGCCCGCGAAACCATCGAGAAGGCCCGCGGCAGCTAAGTCCACGCCGCGCCCGCATCTCCCTGCAACTCACCTCATCCGGCAGCCGGATTCATTCCGGCCTGCCCGGCCAACCGGCCACCCAGCCACAGCAGCGGCCTCCGTCATCAAAAGTCATATTTCAGTTCGGCAAAGACCGTGCGCTGCGGGAAGGGATGGAACAGGAAGTAATCCCGGTTGGTCAGGTTGTCCACGCCCACCGCACCGCTCCAGTGGCGGTCGATGCGATAGCGCACGCGGGCATCGAACACGGTATAGCCATCGAAGCCCTGATAGGTGTGCGTGTTGATGTCGGTATTGTCGACGGTCGCGTAGACCCGCCCGCTGTAGCGCCCTGCTACCGTATAGGTCCAGCGGTCATCCGGCTTGTAGCTGGCCACCAGCGTGGCGCGCCATTCCGGCACGTAGGGCGTGCGCTTGCCCACCGAGGTCGCGCCCGCCGTGGTGGCGACATAGCCCTTGTTTTCCAGGATGCGGGCATCGACCCAGGTCACGCTGCCGTTCAGCGAGAAACCGCGTACCAGCAGATCGTTGCGCTCGAAGGCCGCCTCGATGCCGCGCTGGCGGGTGCGATCCACGTTCTGCGTGAAGGAGGCTACACCGCTGCCGATGGTGGAACTCTGCGAAATCAGCGCATCCGACACCCGCTCTTCGAACAGCGAAACGCGCCACTTGCCCTGCCCTTCCTGCAACTGCTTTTCGATGGCCAGTTCGGTGGACCAGACCTTCTCGGGCTTCAGGTTGGGATTGGCCTGCAGATAGACGCCATTGAGCAGCACGTTCTGGTACAGCTCGCCCACGGTCGGGAAGCGCAGCGCGCGGCCGGTGGAGAGCGTCGTCACCCAGTCGTCCGCCAGGGCCCAGGCCAGCGAGGCTTTGGGCGAGAGTCCGCTGTGGCTGACCTCCGGCTGGTTCACCGCGAAGACGGTGCTGCCTGAGGTCGAGACATTGCGGCCATCGAAGGCACGCCACCATTCGTACCGTGCGCCCAGCGTGGCCTTCAGGGAAGACGACAAGCGCCACACATCCTGTGCCCACAGCGCGGAAGTCTCGGTCTTGCCGCGCGAGTCGGAGGCCAGCGTGCCGTTGCCACCGCTGATCCAGTTGCTGGTGTTCCAGGTCGGCGTGGCCAGGGTGTAGCGATCCACATGCGCACCAAAGCTGATGACCTGGGCACTGCCCTGTGGACGCCAGATGCCCTTGGCATCGACCGTGCTCCAGCCGGTGCCGCTGGCATCGGCGATGGTGCCGGCCCCGCCGCTCTGGCCGGCCGGGAAGGTGGCCGTCGAGGTGCGCGTCAGGTCACGCGAGGCGGACAAGGTCGACGCCGCCAGTTGCCAGTCCCACTCGCCCCCGGTCTTGCTGCGCAATTCCAGCGATTGCATCCATTGCTGCTGGTCCACGTCGTTGCTGGAAAAGCCGCTGGTGTAGGCCGTGGCGCCACTGGCGGTCTTCAGGAAACTCTGCGGATTGGCGCTGGCCTGGTTCTGCCAGAAGCCCAGGGTATAGGTGGCCGTGAGCGCTGGCGTGAAGTCGTAGGAGACCTTCAGCCGCGCCGTGTCCTGCACCGTATGGGTTAGATTGCCGGCCCCCAGCACATACAGGTTCTTGCCGGTACGATCCTGCGCCAGCACCGCGCCGGTAGTGCCGGCCGGCAGGCTGGTGGCGGTGATGTAGGTCACCGGCTGCGAGTAGCTGTCCAGATGATTGACCGAGAAGCGCCAGGCCAGCGCCCCGCTGCGATTGCCCAACCCGACGTTGTACTCCTGCGCGCGATAGGTACCGGACGCGCCGTACTGGCTGAAATCCTGCTGCGCATATTGCGCCTTGATGCTGGCCTCGAACTGCTGCGGCATGCGCGTGGTGATCTCGGTGACCGCACCGTAGGAATTGCCCGGATACTCCGCCGCAAACGGTCCATACATCACGTCGATGCGCTCGATCTCTTCCGGTGCCACCATGAACCAGCGCGGCGAGCCATTGCCATTGTTGTTGTTCACCAGCGCCGAGAGCAGGATGCCGTCGGCATAGATCAGGCTGCGCGCACTGGCGTTCACGCCCGTGGTGCGAGTGGCCAGCGGGGATTGCGTATCGCCGATGTAGCGCTTGCGCACCGAGAGGCTGGGCAGATACTTCAGCGCATCCGAGCTGTCGGTGACGTTGATGCTGTTGGCAGCGGTATCGGCAGTGACGCTGGCCGTGGTCTGCGGCAGTTGCTTGCGCTCCGCGACCGAGCCACTGCTGCGCACTTCGATGGTGGGCAGGGTGGCGGCCTCGCTGCTGCCGTCACTGGCGGCGGCCTGCTGGGCCAGGGTGCTGCCGCTCCAGGCGCAGAGCACGGCCAGCAGCAAGGGATGCAGGCGAAGCGGACGGGAGACGGCAGAAGCCGGCGAAGACGGAGACAATGAGGAGCAAACAGGCAGCGTGTTCATGGCGAGGATGTCTGGCTTTTCTTGGTGTTGTGAGGGAAGCGCGCGCAGCCGCACCCGCGACCGCCGTGACGTTCGCACTCCCTGTTTTTTCATCGGCGCAATCTATCACGCAGCCTGTGCGCTGCAATCTCGTGGCCGTGCTGCCGTCCGGCAAGAGCGGCTTGCGGATCCGGAGAAAGTCCTTTTGGCACAAGCAGTTAGCGGCAGCGAACAACAAAAAAAATGGGCTGCGACATATTGCCGCAGCCCGCAAATACAACAGAGAGGAGGTGTGATTGGACCCGATTTCCGTCCTCCGTCCCTTAATCCACATCAAACACGCTGCGCTGATCCTTGCCCTTTTACCTTCACGCACAACATCCGGTCACGCCACCAGAAGCCGCGGGTGAATTGCGCATCGCCACGCCTGCGCCGCCTTTTGCGGAAATAAAAAAATCCGGCTTCTTGCGCGAAGGCCGGATTTTTCATTCATCGATTCGAGAGATGAATCAGGTGCGCATCATCAACTGCCGCGATAAGTCGAATAAGCCCACGGCGACACCACCAGAGGCACATGATAGTTCTGCGAGGCATCGGCCACGCCGAAGGCAATCACCACTTCGTCGACGAAACGCGGTTCCGGCAGGCTCACGCCCTGTTCCGCAAAATAATCACCGGCCGCAAAGACCAGTTCGTACTTGCCGGGCTGCAGCGCCTCGCCTTCCAGCAGCGGCGCATCGCAACGGCCATCGCTGTTGGTGACGGCGTGCTTGAGCAGCGTCTTGCCGCCGCCAGTCACCGCATAGAGCGCCAGCTTCACCCCCGCGCCGGGCTTGCCCTTGGTGATATCCAGCACGTGCGTGCTCAGTTTGCCCATGTTGCTGTCCTTTCGCTGTGTAATGGATGAGTGATCGTGAGCGCCGATGATATACCGCCGCCCGCCGAACCCTATACGAGTACGCTTATACCGGCCATCGATGCAGCGGACATAATGCCTTACCGCGCAGCCCCCTGCCAAACCGGAGCCGACATCCGGACCGCAGATACCAGCACGGGCCCGGCGCGGCAATCATTTAAATCATTTAAATCATTTATATCAAACAACATCCATCACTGGAGGAGACACCATGCCCATTCCATCCCTGCGCCTGCACGGCACGCTCGCGGGCGTCCTGCTCATGGCCGGCGGCAGCGCCATGGCGGCCGACTGGGCCGACAACTCGATCGGCTACCGTTACGGCACGAAGTTTGCCGAGCCCTTCAATACGCAGGACATCAGCAAGAACATCGTCAACTTCCAGCATGCCAGCGGCTACAAGTACGGCACCAATTTCCTCAACGTCGACCTGCTGATGTCGGACAGCAAGGATGACAATGCCCAGGAAGCCTATGTCACCTATCGCCATACGCTGGACATCGGCAAGATCAGCGGCCGCGACCTGTCCTTCGGACCGGCGCGCGGGGTGGGCCTGACGCTGGGCTTCGACTGGAACACCAAGAACGACAACAGCTATGCCTCGAAGAAACGCATGTGGGTGGTCGGCCCGACCCTGATGATGGATGTGCCGGGTTTTCTCAACGTGAGCGTGCTGGCGCTGTTCGAAAGCAACCAGCCCAAGGGCATCAGCAGCCGCTACACCTATGACACGCACCCGATGCTGAACCTGGCCTGGGGGATCCCGCTGGGCGGCAGCGGATGGGCCTTCGAGGGCTACCTGAACTACATCGCCGCCAAGGGCAGGAACGAGTTCGGCGGGTCGACTGCGCCCGAACTGAATTTCGACGGACAGCTCATGTACGACCTCGGCACGGCCATGGGACTGGGCAAGAACACCTTGCGCCTGGGTCTGGAATACCAGTACTGGCGCAACAAGTTCGGCAACCCGAGCAACGTGCCGGGCTCGCTGGCCAAGACACCGATGGTGCGCGCCGAATATCACTTCTGATCGCCTCCGGCAGCGGGAAGCCGCCCGTTGCGCCAAGGAGTTGGCCGCTCCTGATTGAAAAAAATCGAGCTTCCGATACAAATTTCAATCTTCAAAAACTCCTGCAAAAAATCGAAATTTGCAGGAGTTCTTTTTTTCTCCCCGCTTCCTATACTCAGCCGGATCCGCTCCCGGCACGTCGCCATCGCCGGCCGGATTTCCCCTGACATCTGACCGCCAGCCCCCGTCCGGACGCGCATCCCGCTTTTTTCACAAAGCTTCATATCGTCCCGGACACCGCTCATCGCCAGCCCAGAGATTTCGCCACCCTTACTCTCGGAACCTGACATGAGCTTCATCAAGAGCAAAAAGCACCCCTCTTCCCCGCCCTCTCCTGCCTCATCCAGCTGCTGCCTGTCGGCGGCGTTGGCGGGCGTCCTGCTGCTGCCGGCAGTCACCGCCCAGGCCCAGTCCGCTGGCGGCAAACTGCCTTCGGTACAGGTCGATGCCGTCAAGGAATCGCCCTACAAGGCCGAGCAATCGGCCTCCCCCAAGTACACGCAGCCGCTGGTGGATACGCCGCAGACGCTGCAGGTCTTCAAGCGTCCGCTGATGGAACAGCAGGGTGCCACCACGCTCACCGAGGTGCTGCGCAATACGCCCGGCGTGGGCACCTTCTTCCTCGGCGAGAACGGCAGCACCAGTACCGGCGACACCATCTACATGCGCGGCTTCGACATCTCCAGCGCCATCTTCGTGGACAACGTGCGCGACCTTGGCGCGATCTCGCGCGACGTCTTCAACCTGCAGCAGGTGGAGGTCCTGAAGGGAGCCGCGGGCACCGACAACGGCCGGGGTTCTCCGACCGGCTCCGTCAACCTGGTCACCAAACAGCCCGAACTGGCCGATGCGGTCAGCGCCAGCGGCACCTATGGCAGCTGGAACCAGAAGCGCGCCACCGTGGACTGGAACAAGGTACTGAACCCCGATCAGGGCCTGGTGCTGCGCCTGAACCTGATGAAACAACACAGCGGCGTACCCGGCCGCCACCAGGTGCACAGCAGCCGCGACGGCTTCGCGCCGTCGCTGGCCTGGGGATTGAACGGCCCCACCCGCATCCTCTTCAACTACGTGCACATGCAGCAGGACAACGTCCCCGATGGCGGCGTGGTCACCCTCGGCCTGCCCGGCTATCGCTCGCCGGATCCGGCGCGTCCCTTCATTGGCGACGCGCCCAAGGTGAATCCGAGCAACTACTATGGCCACGTGGACGACTATGACCGGGTCAACGCCGACATGTACACCCTGCGGGTGCAGCACGACTTCTCGCCCACCCTGAAGCTGGAAAACAGCACCCGCTACGCCCGCACCGACCAGGATTACCGCCTGGCCTCCTTCATTGCCACCGGCAGCGACCGGGGCAAGTACAAGTCCGGCATCCGCACGCCCTCGGCCACTGACCGCACCACCTGGCTACTGGCGCGCAACATCGTCACGCGGCGCGACCAGGCCAACGAGATCCTCAGCAACCAGACCCATGCCACGGCGCAGTTCAATACCGGCACGATCCGGCACACCCTGGTTGGCGGCCTGGAACTGACGCGCGAACGCCAGCATGCGCTGGCCTTCACGGTGGACGGATTCCGTCCACCGGCCAACCTGTACCAGCCGAATCCCCGCTTCGACGAATCGGAAGTC
This sequence comes from Herbaspirillum sp. Her4, assembly GCF_057961335.1. Classification (NCBI taxonomy): domain Bacteria; kingdom Pseudomonadati; phylum Pseudomonadota; class Betaproteobacteria; order Burkholderiales; family Oxalobacteraceae; genus Herbaspirillum; species Herbaspirillum sp. Her4. The sequence continues at coordinate 4,955,930 of NZ_CM176330.1, forward strand.
AGCATCCAGACCACCGGCCGCAACGAGGGCCAGATCGATACCGTCGCGCTGTACGTGCTGGACACGCTCAAGTTCGGCGAGCGCTGGTCACTGAACCTGGGCTTGCGCGAGGACCATTACCGCACCTCCTTCGACGGCATCGCCTCCGGCACCGCCACTGCACTGAAAACCTCGGGCAACCTGCTGAGCTGGAAGCTGGCAGCCGTCTTCAAGCCCACCGGCTACAGCAGCGTCTACGCCCTGCTGGCGAGTTCGCAGCAGCCGCCGGGCGGCAACAATCTCGCCCTCAGTGCCAGCCGCAGGAATCCCTCCCACCCCGACTACGCGCCACAAAAGACCCGTACCGCCGAAATCGGCACCAAATGGGACCTGCTCGACCGCCGCCTGGCCGTCACCGGCGCGCTCTATCGCACCGACGTGCACAATGAGATCGAGCCGGGAACGCTGGCCGACACCTGGTTCCAGATCGGCGAGAAACGTACCGAAGGGGTGGAACTGGGCGTTACCGGCGAGCTCACCCGGGACATTTCGCTCACCGCCGGCTACAGCCGCATGAACAGCCGCGTCAACAAGGGACGCGTGGTCACCGCCAACGGCGAGAACTACCTGGCCTACGCCCCGCGCCAGTCCTTTACCTCCTGGGCGACCTGGCGCGCGGCACCGGGCCTGGCGCTGGGCGGCGGCCTGCGCTATACCGACGGCCTGCTGCGCGGCACCGACAGCAATGCGCTGGGCACGCCCACCCGGACCGACGCCTACTGGCTGGTCGATGCCATGGCCAGCTATGCCATCAACAAGACCGTGGAGCTGCAGTTCAACGTGACCAACCTGTTCAACAAGCAGTACGCCGCTGCGATCAACAAGAGCGGATATCGCTACACACCGGGCGGCACGCGTGCCGTCTCGCTGACCGGCAACTTCCGCTTCTGATCTCCTGCCCGGCGGTGGCGGCGTTCTGCCGCCACCGCTGAACTGCTCCCACACCTCCCTCACGACCAGCCCACTGCATCACGCAGCGCACTGCCGTGAGGCTTCGTGTTTTTTATGCAACAAATGTAGTTTCGGCTTGCCCCGTCCGCCTTCCCGGATGCGGTGCGGCTTTGCGCGGGATGTTCTGAATGGAAGACCAAGAGCAGACGATCAGGGAACAGAAATTTTTAGAATAAGAATCACTTTTATTTGGAACCGTGGCTATAATTGTAAAAATCTCGTAGCAATTTGAAACATTGCGATATCAACGAGATACAAAAACTACAATCTCGCCAGCCATTACGGCGGAGCCTGCCAGGTCTCACCAGACCATGCGATTGCCCGTTCGACTCATAGCCAGCCAAGAGAACTCTCAACATTTTCTCTCGGAACCCTGCCATGAGTTACATCAAGAGCCGCAAGCACGCGCAGCCTGCCTTTGCTTCGACCCGTCTGTCCGCCGCCGTTGCCGGCGCCCTGCTGCTGCCGGCCGTGGGCGTGCACGCACAGACCAGCACCGCCCTGCCCAAGGTCGAAGTGACCGCCACCCAGGAATCGGACTACAAGGCCGACAAGGCCTCCTCGGCCAAGTACAGCCAACCGCTGGTCGACACCCCGCAGACCCTGACCGTGATCAAGAAGCAGCTGATCGACCAGCAGGGCGCCACCACGCTGACCGAAGCCCTGCGCAACAGCCCGGGCGTCGGCACCTTCTTCCTCGGCGAAAACGGTACTACCAACACCGGCGACGCCATCTACATGCGCGGCTTCGACAGTTCCAGCGCGATCTTCGTGGACAACGTGCGCGACCTCGGTTCGATCTCGCGCGACATGTTCAACATTCAGCAAGTGGAAGTCCTGAAGGGCCCGGCGGGCACCGACAATGGACGCGGCTCGCCGACCGGTTCGATCAACATGGTCACCAAGCAGGCCGAGATGAACAACTTCTTCAATTCCTCCGCCACCTATGGCAGCTGGAACCAGAAGCGCGCCACCGCCGACTGGAACAAGGTGATCGATGAAGAGCGCGGCATCGCCATGCGCCTGAACGTGATGAAGCAGGACAGCGGCGTCCCCGGCCGCCATGAAGTCAAGAACGACCGCTGGGGCGTGGCGCCCTCGCTGGCCTTTGGCCTGAACAGCCCGACCCGCGTGTTCCTGAACTATCTGCACATCGACCAGGACAACGTGCCCGATGGCGGCGTGCCCACCATCGGCCTGCCGGGCTATACCTCGCCGGATGCCTCGCGCTCCTTCCTGAGCGGCGCGGCGCGGGTGAACTCGTCGAATTTCTACGGCCTGTCGAGCGACTACGACAAGGTGACCGCCGACATGTTCACGGCGCGTGTGGAGCATGACTTCTCGCAGAACGTCAAGCTGCAGAACACCACGCGCTATGCCAAGACCAGCCAGGATTACCTGCTGACCGCCTTCATGGGTACATCGGCCAACCTGGTCACGCCGTCGGCCAGCAATCCCTCGGCCTGGACCCTGTCGCGCTCCAACCCGACGCGCAAGGACCAGAGCAACGAAATCATCACCAACCAGACCAACATCACGGCCGATCTGCAATCCGGCAGCCTCAAGCACACGCTGGTGGGCGGTGTCGAATTCACCCAGGAGAAGCAGCACGCGCTGTCCTTCACCCGCAGCGGCACGCTGTCGGTGGCCAACCTGTACAACCCGAATCCGAACGACCCCAAGACCTACACGATGACGGCCACCGGCTACAACGACGGCAAGACCGACACCGTCTCGGCCTATCTGTTCGACACCGTCAAGTTCAACGACCAGTGGTCGATCAACGCCGGCATCCGCGAGGACCATTACCGCACCACGTACTATTCCAACGCCGCCGGCACCATCACCAACCTGTCGACCTCGGGCAACCTGTTCAACTGGAAGCTGGCCGCAATCTACAAGCCGACCGACTACAGCAGCATCTATGCCCTGTACGCCACCTCCCAGCAGCCGCCGGGCGGCAGCAACTTCGCCCTGTCGGCCTCGGCCAACAGCGCGGCCAACAGCAACTACGCCCCGCAAAAGACCAAGACCTCCGAACTGGGCACCAAGTGGGATCTGATGAACAAGAAGCTGGCCCTCACGGCGGCCCTGTTCCACACCGAAGTGACCAATGAAGTCGAGCAGGATCCGACCTCGCTGCAGTACTTCCAGACCGGCAAGAAGACCGTGCAGGGTATCGAACTGGGCGTGACCGGTGACGTGACCAGCAACCTGTCGCTGGCAGCGGGCTACACCTGGATGGATACCAAGGTGAACAGCGGTGCCATCACCACGGCCGCCGGCGAGAACAATCTTGCCTATACGCCGAAGCAGGCCTTCACTTCGTGGGCCACTTATCGCCTGCCGCAGGGCTTCACCGTCGGCGGTGGTGCACGTTACGTCAGTTCGCTGCTGCGCGGCACCGATGGTGCGGTCGGTACGCCCAAGTACGCCAACAGCTATTGGGTCTTCGATGGCATGGTTGGCTATATCGTGAACAAGAACGTTGATCTACAGCTCAATATCTACAATATTTTCGATAAAGACTACGTAGCGGCAATCAACAAGAGCGGCTATCGTTACACCCCAGGCACGCCGCGTTCGGTGGCGCTGACCGCCAACTTCAAGTTCTGATCCTGCCCCTGGCATTGAAGCCCTCACCGGGTGTTGTGCTCTGACTCGCAAGAGTTCGTGACCCCTCCGGTGAGCCAGCGATCGGCGACTTGACGGCCCCTCCCGTGCGGAGGGGTTTTTTCATTCGCTACAGGAGAATTCCATCATGATGCTGCACATCCCCCAGCTCCTGACCCCGCAACAGGTCAGCCACATCCGCTCCAAACTGCAGCGCGCCGACTGGGTGGACGGCCGCGCGACGGTGGGCGACCAGGGGGCGCGCGTGAAGCGCAACCGGCAGTTGCCGGAACATTCGCCGCTGGGATTCCAGCTCGGCGAGATCATCCTGGAAGCACTGCGCGGGAATCCCCTCTTCTTTGCCGCTGCGCTGCCCAAAAAGACCATGCCGCCGCTGTTCAACAGCTATGAAGGCGGCGAACACTACGGCCTGCACGTGGATGGCTCGGTGCGCATGCTGCCCAATGCGGCCGGCAGCATCCGTACCGATGTCTCGACCACGGTGTTCCTGTCGGAGCCGGACGAATACGATGGCGGCGAACTGGTCGTGGTCGATACCTATGGCACCCATGAAGTGAAACTGCCGGCGGGGGACATGATCGTCTATCCCTCCACCAGCCTGCACCGGGTGGAACCGGTCACGCGCGGGGCGCGCGTGTGCTCCTTTTTCTGGACCCAGAGCATGATCCGCGACGACTGGAAGCGCAGCATGCTCTTCGAACTGGACCGCAACATCGTCGGCCTGCGGCAAAAACTGGGGGATACCGACGAAGTGGTGGGACTGACCGGGCATTATCACAACCTGCTGCGGCAGTGGGCGGAGGTCTGACTACGCCAAATTGTTTATTTGTTTTATATCGTTTTTAAATTAGCGTATCCCGATACGCCAAAGACGAAGGCCGTCCGGCATTGCACCGGACGGCCTTTTTCATGCAAGCCAGTGCGGGATCAGACGAACCGCCCGATCGCAGCGATCACCGCCTCCCGCACCGATCCGCTGACCACGAAGCCATGCGCGGCCTGCACGTCGTCGTGGAACCAGCGATCGCCATCCAGGCAAGCCGGAATCTGCCGACGGATCTCCTCATAGGCCACCTGCGTACCCTGCCCCAGCTTGAAGTCCTTGAGCAAGTTCTCGGTCATGGTCAGCGCCTGCGCCGCCAGCAGCATTTCCACGCCGACGATGTATTGCGTGTTCTGCACCACCGTCATCGCCTTGCGGGCGCACCAGGTCGAGTTGGAAATGTGGTCCTCGCTGTTGCCCTTGGAAGGGATGCTGTCGACGCTGCCGGGCATGCACAGGGTGCGGTTTTCCATCACCAGCGAACTCATGGAACACTGCACCACCGGATAGCCCGTGTTGACGCCGCGCACGCCGCTCATCAGGTTGCGCGGCAATCCCCACGACAGGGTGGGGTCGATCAGGCGCGCGATACGGCGTTCGCAGATGCTGCCCAGATCGGTGATGGCCATGGCCAGCAAGTCCATCGCCTGCGCCAGATACTGGCCGTGGAAGTTGCCGCCGGAAATGATTTCGAAACCTTCGCCGTCTTCCTTGTTGAAGATCAGCGGATTGTCGGTGGCGGAGTTGGTCTCTTTCTCGATGATGGTATCGATGTAGTCGAGCGCATCGAATACCGGACCATACACTTGCGGCGCGCAGCGCAGCGAATACACATCCTGAATGCGCGCGGTGTAGCGAATATCGGTACGGCGCAATTCATCGGGCAGTTGTATTGCACGCGCTTCATGCGTAGTACGCGTGGACCCCTTCAACAAGTTGCGGATGACTTCAGCCGTCTTGATCTGCCCCGCATGCGGACGCGCCTGCTGGATACGTGGATCGAAAGCCGACATTTCGGCGCGCATCGCTTCCAGCGTCAGCCCCAGTGACAGGCAGGCATCGGACAGCAGATGGCGCGCATCGTGTGCGGCGAGGATGGCGACCGCCAGCGAGGCAGTACAGCCATTGATGAGGGCCGAGGCATCCTTGGCCTTGAGATCAAATTTGACCGGACCAATGCCGGCCTGCTCGATGGCCTGCGTGGCGCGCATGCGCTGGCCTTGATACATCACTTCCGCTTCATCAAACCCGGCAATGGCCGCCGCCAGATAAGCCAGCGGCGCCAGATCGCCGGAAGCACCCACCGATCCCTTCTGCGGCATGATCGGGTGGATACCCGCATTGATGAAAGCCAGCAGGCGATCAACCACTTCCACGCGTGGCGCGGAATAATTCGAAGCGAACGCATTGGCCCGCAGCAGCATGGTGGCGCGGCTGACTTCTTCCGAAAACGGCTCGCCGATGCCCGCACTGTGCGCGCGGATCAGCTGGGTCTGGAACAGCTCGATATGCTCGACCTTGATGCGGGTGTCCTTGAGCAGGCCCACGCCGGTATTGAAGCTGTACATCATGGGCGCTTCATCGTGCATCCAGGTCGATTCGATGTAGTCGCGGCTTTGCTTGAGGGCGGCACGCGAAGAATCGGCCAGCGCCACTTTCAGGTGAGGCGCACGAGCCACGCTGACAACTTGCGCGGCGGTGAGGTTGAATCCGTCGATGGTAATGGGTTGCATGTGTGCTCTCTGATGGAATCGGGTGCGATTACTTGGCCCCAGCCTGGAACCACGCGGCCAGCTCGGTGCGTTCCGCATCGGTCATCTGGGTCATGTTGGCCAGCGGCATGTCCTTGGTCTGGACGGCGCGCTGGAAGATCTTGGCCGCGTGCTGATGAATCAGCTCGGGCGTTTGCAGCATCATCCCGGCTGGTGCGGTGGCGAAGCCGGCCTGGGTCGGCTTGTCCGAATGGCAGCTGGCGCAACGCTGGGTGACGATGGCCTGGATGCGGGCAAAGTCCGGTGCGGCAGCCGCCACCGGCGCTGCGCCCTCACCTGCGGAGGCAGCAGGTGCAGTCGATGCAGCAGGTGCGACAGGACGCGGCGCAATCGCCACGGCCACCGCCAGCAGCAAGGCCACACCGGCGAGGGGATAGCCCACCGACACCTTGCCCTTGTGCCGCAAATTGAAGAAGTGACGAATCAGCACACCGGCCGCCATGATCGCCGCCAGCACCAGCCAGCTATGGGCATGCGTGTAGGTCATCGCATAGTGGTTGCTGATCATGATGAAGAGTATGGGCAGCGTGAAGTAGTTGTTGTGCACGCTGCGCTGCTTGCCCTTGCGGCCGTGGATGGGGTCGGGCGAGCGGCCGGCCTTCATCGCCTCCACCAGCTTGCGCTGGCCGGGGATGATGACCATGAGCACATTGCCCACCATGATGGTGCCGATCATCGCGCCCACGTGGATATACGCCGCGCGGCCCGACAGCAGGTGTGTGAGCAGATAGGCCACCGCCACGATGAAGACGAACATCACCAGCCCCAGCAGCCCTTCGCGCTTGCCCAGCGGCGACTTGCACAGCAGGTCGTAGACGATCCAGCCCAGCACCAGGGTACCGATGCCCACACCGACGGCTTCCGGCCCGGTGAGGTTGGCCACCGACTTGTCCACCATCATGGCCGAGGCATTGAAGTAATACACGATGAACAGCATGGCCACACCGGTGATCCAGGTGGCATAGGCCTCCCACTTGAACCAGTGGAGTTCTTCCGGCAGCTCGGCCGGCGCGACCAGATACTTTTGCGGATTGTAGAAACCGCCGCCGTGCACGGCCCACAGCTCGCCGGAGACGCCCTTCTTCTCCAGGTCGCTGCCCGGCTTGGGCGGGCGGATGGAGTTGTCCAGCCAGACGAAATAGAACGAGGCACCGATCCAGGCGATGCCCGTGATCAGGTGCAGCCAGCGGACCAGCAGGTTGGCCCAGTCGATGCCATATGAAACCAGGAGTGCTTCCATGTCTTCCCCACGCAGGATTGCTGTCCGCCACCGCGACCTACTCCGGACAGGCGAGGCATTGCCTCAGGAATGGGCCGCCATGGAAGTCTTCCCACCGCCCTGCGTGTACCAAGGCTGCAACTGGATGAGTGGAGTGAAGGCTTCCCGCGCGCCGGGAAGCGCAGGCGCCTTGATGGCGCCCTGGCTGGTCTCCCGTCGTGCTGCCGCTACGACCCGATGGCTGATGCCATCTGTTTTTTTGGCCATCCTGCTGATGCGGGACGGTTGCAGGAAAGATAAACGTGAGGGTCACGCAAAACATGGTCATCAACGTATATTTGACATACGAATGACGATATACAAAAATGCCCCCTGGATGTGGGACGCTTGCGCTCGCATCACGCCAGGCCGCCGCCCGAGCCGGCCCGGCACAAGACAACGATAATGCGCCTGCCCCCGATGCAGCCGCCCCAGAGTGAACGAAAAACCGTCACCTGCCCCGCACCACAAGACCCCGGAGACATTCCCATGTCCAGGCTGCCTGACCATCTCGACATCCACCTCATCCGCATCCTCTATCTCCTGCTCTGCGAGAAGAATGTATCGCGGGTCGCCCTGAAACTGAACCAGCCGCAGCCCTCGATTTCAGCCTCGCTGCGCAAGCTGCGCGAACTGACCGGCGACCCGCTGCTGGTGCGCGGCGCGCGCGGCATGGTGCCGACCCAGCATGGCGAGAGCCTCTTGAAACCCGCCAAGCGCATCCTCGACGAAACCGAGCGCCTGTTCGTGCCCAAGACTGCTTTCGTGCCACAGGAGGAAGAGCGTACCTTCCACATCGCCGCGCCCGATTACATGAACACGCCCTTCTTCACCGAAGTGATCGCCCGCCTGCGGCGCGAGTCGCCGCGCAGCCGCATCGTCATCCACGCGCTGGGTCCGGATACCGATTACGTGCGCCTGCTGTCGGACGGGGAACTGGACCTGGTGATTGCCAACTGGGACGAGCCGCCTGCGCATTTGCACCTGTCAAAGCTGTTTGACGACCCCATCGTCTGCCTGATGCGCGCCGACTGTGCCTACGCCAAGCGCACCGCGCGCGACGCCATGAGCATCGAGGACTATCTCTCGCTGCCGCACGCCGCGCCCTCGCAGATCCTGCCCGGCTATCACGGCACCATCGATACCTTCCTCGAAAAGCAGAACCTGCATCGCAATGTGGTGGTGGAATCGGCGCACTTCCGCATGCTGCCCTACATGGTGGCGCAGACCGACCTGGTGCTGACGGCCGGCCAGCAGTTCGCCAGCTTCTACGAAAAACTCCTGGGCCTGAAAAGCTATACGGTACCCATCAAGTTCCCGCCGCTGCGTTTTTACCAGCTGTGGCACGAGCGGGTGCACCAGGCCACCGAGCACAAATGGCTGCGCGCCCAGGTCAGCGCGGCGGCCAAGATGATGGCGCAGGGCCGCGCCTGAAGCGGTGCCGGGCCGCTCCGGCAAAGGAAACGGGCATTCCGGCATATATCGGCGGCGCGCCAGCCGGTATGCCGGGGCTTATATATCGCACTCCCCGGATTGCATTAGTATCGCCAGCATCAGACCGGCATCCGCACACAAGCCCCACCAAGACGCGGAGCACGGTACTGGGCCGGAACCACCTTCAAGCGGCAAGGCACGTCACCCTCTCAGAATGATCACGGCGGCGCGGTCACATGCCAGGTTCCATCGATAAAAAATACCAGGAGACAATCCCATGCAAGCCACTCGCCATCCGGTGGATGAACGCCTACCCGTATTCAAGCTCTTTGCCCTCGGCATGCAGCACGTGCTGGTGATGTATGCCGGTGCGATTGCCGTGCCGCTCATCATCGGTGGTGCGCTGAACCTGCCCAAGTCCGAGATCGCCTACCTCATCAGTGCCGACCTGTTCTGCTGCGGGCTGGTGACCATCATCCAGAGCGCCGGCCTCTGGAAATTCGGCATCCGCATGCCTGTCATGATGGGCGTGACCTTTGCCGCCGTGGGGCCGATGGTGGCCATGGCCAACAATCCGCAGCTGAACATCCTGCATATCTACGGGGCGGTGATTGCTTCGGGCGTATTCTGCATCCTCGCCTCGCCCTACATGAGCAAGCTCATGCGTTACTTTCCGCCGGTGGTCACCGGCACTGTCATCACGGTGATCGGCGTCTCGCTCATGGGCGTGGGCATCAACTGGGCCGCAGGTGGACAGCCGGTGATCGGCAAGCTGGTCGACGGGGTCTTCGTGAAAGTCCCCAATCCCGACTACGGCTCGCCGCTGTCGCTCTCGATTGCGGCGGTGGTGCTGGTCTCGATCCTGCTCATCACCAAGTACACGCGGGGGTTCATCTCCAACATATCGGTGTTGATGGGCATGGTGGTCGGTTTCGTGATTGCCTTTGCCTTGGGCAAGATCAGCTTTGACGGGCTGGATGCGGCGGACTGGTTCGCCTTCATCCAGCCCTTTCACTATGGGCTGCCGCAATTCGACATTGCCTCCATCATCAGCATGTGCCTGGTGATGATCGTGACGATGATCGAATCGACCGGCATGTTCATGGCCCTGGGCGACATCGTCGGCCGCCGCATCGACGACCGCACGCTGGCCAGCGGCTTGCGCGTGGATGGCCTGGGCACGGTGATCGGCGGTCTCTTCAACACCTTCCCCTATACCTCCTTCTCGCAGAACGTCGGGCTGGTGGGCGTGACCGGCATTCGCAGCCGTTTCGTCTGTGTGGCGGCCGGGGTGATCCTGATTGCGTTTGGCCTGTTCCCCAAGATGGCGCACGTGGCCGCGTCGATTCCGCAATTCGTGCTGGGCGGTGCCGGCATCGTGATGTTCGGGATGGTGGCGGCGACCGGCATCAAGATCCTGTCCAAGGTCGATTTCCACGGCAACCGCAACAATCTCTTCATCGTCGCCATCAGCATTGGCGTGGGCATGATCCCCATCGTTGCGCCGACCTTCTTCGACAAGATGCCGCATCTGCTGGGCACCATCTTCCACAGCGGCATCCTGCTGGCCTCGGCCATGGCGGTCGGGTTGAACCTGTTCTTCAATGGCCGGGGCAGTGAAGAGGACGTGGCCCGCTATGCGGTCGCGGCGGCGCAGAGTTCGGATCACTGAAGCGGGTGCGGTGAGATATGCCGCTGCGCATAGGGCCCAGATGAAACCGTTGATGCCATCCGGGCCAAGATGTTTTAAAGTCTCATCTGCGCTGCAGACCGCACCGGGCGGGCTTTGGCGCAGACCGTGAGACGACAGCCGCAGACAACAATCGGTGCCGACAATCCTGATTTTCATGAGGGATGTCGGCGTCGGCTTTGCGGCATCACCCATGAACACAGCGAGGGAGCCGGCGGCGAGCCGACCGGCCAGCACATGACGACGACACTGGAACACCTGAACGCAGCCGAGACTTCGGCCTTCATCGCCGCCCTGCACGGCATTTACGAGCACTCTCCCTGGATTCCCGAGCGGGCGGCGCTGCAGCGTCCCTTCCGCAATCTCACCGCCTTCAAGCTGGCCTTGCACAAGGTCGTGACCGACGCCAGCCGCGCCGAGCAACTGGGCCTGATCCGCGCCCACCCCGAACTGGCTGGCCGCGCCGCGATTGCCGGCGAGCTGACGGCCGAGTCCACGGGTGAGCAGGCCAAGGCTGGATTGAACCTGTGCAGCCCGGAAGAATTTGCCCGGCTGCAACAGCTCAATGCCGACTACAACGCGAAGTTCGGTTTTCCCTTCATCCTGGCGGTGAAGGGTCCTACTGGTGCGGGCCTGACGCGCCAGCAGATCATCGCCACGTTTGCGCGCCGCCTGCGCAACCAGCCGGAAGACGAAGTGCGTGAAGCCCTGCGCCAGATCGGCCGCATTGCCGAGATGCGCATCAACGACCTGCTGGGCTATCGCCCGGCGATGGGGGCCACGGTGATGCAGTGGGCTGAAGAAATCGGCGCCCTGTCGGAAGACGAAGGCGCGCTCACCTGTACTTATCTCACCGAGACGCACCAGCGTACTGCCCAGCAGATTGCGCAGTGGATGCGCGAGGCGGGCATGCATGTGCATATCGATGCGGTGGGCAACGTGGTGGGGCGTTATCTTTCCACGGATCCGCAGGCCAGGACCTTGCTCACCGGTTCGCACTACGACACGGTGCGCAATGGCGGCAAGTACGATGGGCGCGAGGGAATCTTGCTGCCCATTGCGGTGGTGAAGCATTTGCATGAACGTGGCGAGACCTTGCCTTTCCATTTCGAGGTGATTGGATTTTCGGAAGAAGAAGGCGTGCGTTTCAAGAGCACCTTCCTGGGCAGCAATGCGGTGACCGGCCATTTCGACATGAAACTGCTGGACCTGCAGGACAAGGATGGCATCAGCATGCGCGAGGTGATCACCCAGGCGGGCCATGATGTTGCGGCCATCCCGCAGATTGCGCGTGATCCGGCCGACATCCTGGGCTATGTGGAGGTACACATCGAGCAGGGACCGGTATTGCTCAATCGTGATTTGCCGGTGGGCATTGTCACTTCGATTGCGGGCAGTTCGCGCTATCTGGTGGAGTTGAAGGGAGTGGCCAGCCACGCGGGTACCACGCCGATGGACATGCGCAAGGATGCGGCGGCAGCGGCGGCCGAGATCATCCTTTATGTGGAGCAGCGTTGTTCGCAGGATCAGCATGCGGCGCTGGTGGGCACGGTGGGGCAATTGCAGGTACCGCGCGGGTCGACGAACGTGATTCCGGGTGCGTGCCAGTTATCGCTGGACATACGTGCGGCGGTGGATGAGGTGCGTATGGCGGCGGTGAAGGACATCCTGGGCAAGATCGAGGAGATCTGTGGCCGGCGCAGCATTGATTTCAAGCTGGAGGAGACCTTGAGCGCAGCGGCTGCGCCGTGTGCGCCGTGGCTGATGGATCAGTTGCGTGCCGCGACGGAGCGTGCCGGCGTGACGCCGTTTGAGCTGGCGTCGGGGGCTGGGCATGATGCGATGGCGATAGCCAAGCTGACGGATGTCTGCATGTTGTTTACGCGATGTGGCAATGGAGGCATCAGCCACAATCCGCTGGAGACGATGACGGCGGATGATGCGGAGGTATCGGGGCAGATTTTGCTGGATTTCCTGCGCAGTTTTGAGGCGAAGCGTTAATGATTTATATGATTTAGCGTTCTGCGCGTCTTCGATACGCGGCTGTGCCGCCACTCAGTCCGAACGGGAATTTGCAGCACAGGTCCGGACGAAGCCGCAGGCGAGTACGACCGAAGCCGCAGGCGAGCAAGACAAGGGCGATGCCGCAGGCGAGCCCGAGTTGGTGTTGGCCCCATAGGGCCAGCCGCCGCAGCGGAGCGAAAAGTGGATCAGAAGGATAGTGGGAGCGAAGCGACTCTATCCTTCCCACTTTTCGCTTCGCTGCGGCGGGACCCTCCGCAGGAGGGCTGGCTCTTTGGGGTCGCCTTCTTTTGCTTACTTTTCTTGGCGAGACAAGAAAAGTGAGCGGCTGCCGGGCCGCTCCCGGCGCTCCGTTCCGCCCGGAGAGAGAAAGTAATTAAGCTAGAGCGCAGGAAGAAATTCCGTGCAGACTACCCAAAGCTCAACAACACGAAAACACCAGCATTAAGCAAACCTTAACGCAACACAAAACCAGCATTAACCGGACCTAAACCCTCCCAACAACCCCACCCGTCGCAGTCGTTAATAGGGCAAGAAAGGGACTCCCCCCTGTCACCTGCGCCGACCCGCAAGTCAAACACATCAACAAGGAAGCCAAGAAGGAGTCCAACATCATGCAAGAGCAAGCAACAGGCAAGACGCTGTTGATCAGGAACGCGCGCGTCCTGGTCACGATGAACGAGGGCCGTGAAGAGATCGCCGATGGTGCGCTTTACATCCGGGGCAAGGTCATCGAGCAGGTCGGCAAGACGGAAGATCTGCCGCAAGAGGCGGACGAGGTCATTGATGCCAGCCATCACGTGGTCATCCCGGGCCTGATCAACACGCACCACCACATGTACCAGAGCCTGACGCGTGCGATCCCCAGCGCGCAGAATGGCGAGCTGTTCAACTGGCTGACCAATCTGTATCCGATCTGGGCGGGCCTGACGCCGGAGATGATCCGGGTATCGACGCTGACGGCCATGGCCGAGTTGATCCTGTCGGGCTGTACTACCAGCAGCGACCACCTTTACATTTATCCCAACCAGACGCGCCTGGACGACAGCCTGGAGGCCGCTGCCCAGATCGGCATGCGATTCCACGGAGCGCGGGGTGCCATGAGCGTGGGCCAGTCCAAGGGTGGATTGCCGCCGGACCGCGTGGTGGAAGAAGAGCCTGCCATCCTGAAGGACACGCAACGCCTCATCGAGACGTATCACGACAGCCAGCGCCACGCCATGCAGCGCATCGTGGTCGCGCCCTGCTCTCCCTTCTCGGTCTCACGCGACCTGATGCGCGAGGCCGCCGACCTGGCGCGTCACTATGGCGTATCGCTGCACACGCACCTGGCCGAGAACGTCAACGACATTGCCTACAGCCGCGAGAAATTCAACATGACGCCGGCGGAATATGCCGAAGATTGCGGCTGGGTCGGCCACGACGTCTGGCACGCCCACTGCGTGCAGCTCGACGAGCATGGCATCGACCTGTTTGCCCGCACCGGCACGGGCGTGGCGCACTGTCCCTGTTCCAACATGCGGCTGGCCTCCGGCATTGCGCCCATCCGCAAGATGCTGGATGCGGGCGTACCGGTCGGCCTGGGCGTGGACGGCAGTGCGTCCAATGACAGTGCCCACATGCTGGGCGAAGTCCGCCAGGCCATGCTGCTGCAACGGGTCGGCTTCGGCCCCGACGCCATGACCGCGCGGCAGGCGCTGGAAGTGGCCACCCTGGGCGGTGCCAAGGTATTGAATCGCGACGACATCGGCGCGCTCAAGCCCGGCATGTCGGCCGACGTCGTGATGTTCGATACGCGCCAGATCGCCTTTGCCGGCGCACTGCATGATCCGGTGGCCGCACTCGTTTTCTGCACCCCGGCCAACGTGAACACCAGCATCATCAACGGCCGCGTGATCGTGCGCGAGGGACAGCTCACCACCATTGACCTGGGGGCGGTGCTGGAGCGGCACAATCGTCTTTCCCTGGAGCTGGCGCAGGCGGCGCGCTGAAGACCGCTTTCATTCCTGACTCTGCCACGACGGAGAACAGCATGAAGCCGCCCGGTGAATCACTGGACGGCTTCATCATTGTCGTGCCGGGCATCCGGAACAATCACCCCCACACCTCCGCCACCCGCAACAGATTGGTACTGCCCGGCTGCCCGAAGGGCATGCCCGCGGTGATCGCGATCTGGTCTCCCTGGCGCGCAAACCCTTCACGCACCGCCGCCTGGCAGGCCGCGCTGACCATCTGGCGCTCGTCATGCACGGCTTCGCTGATGGTGGAATGCACGCCCCACACCAGCGCCAGCCGCCGCGCCGTGGCCAGTTGCGGCGTGATGCAGAGGATGGGCGCAGCGGGACGTTCACGCGCCGCGCGCAGGCTGGTATGCCCCGAGCTGGTATAGGTCACGGTGGCGCTGGCCCCGAGGATGCCGGTGACGTCGCGCAGCGCCGCGCAGATGGCGTCGGGCCGGTTGCGTTCGGGGGTGGCGTATTGGGCCTGCATCAGGGTGCGATACAGCGGATCCTTCTCCACCTCCGCAATCACCCGGTCCATCATCGTGACCGCCTGCAAGGGATAGCTGCCATTGGCCGACTCGGCCGACAGCATCACCGCATCCGATCCATCATAGATGGCACTGGCCACATCCGAGACTTCGGCGCGCGTCGGCACCGGCGCGGCAATCATCGACTCCAGCATCTGGGTGGCGATCACGATGGGCTTGCCCTGCTGGCGGCAGGCGCGCAGGATGCGCTTTTGCGTGCCCGGCACGCACTCCGGCGGCAGCTCCACACCGAGGTCGCCGCGCGCCACCATGATGGCGTCCGACACTGCCACGATCTCATCGAGCCGCTCCAGCGCGGCCGGTTTCTCCAGCTTGGAGAGGATGGCCGCGCGGCCCGCCACCAGCGCCCGCGCCTCCAGCACATCCTCGGGGCGCTGCACGAAGGACAGCGCGATCCAGTCCGCGCCCATCTCCAGCGCGAAGTCCAGATCACGGCGGTCCTTGGCGGTCAGCGCGGGAATCGGCAAGACCGCATCGGGCACATTGACGCCCTTGCGATCGGAGACCACGCCGCCATTGACCACGCGCGTGCGAATGGCATGGCCATCGCTGGCTTCTACCTGCAGGCGCAGCTTGCCGTCATCGATGAGCAGGCTTTGTCCGGCTTGAATGGCCTCGAACAATTCAGGATGGGGCAGGCAGACGCGGCGCTGGTCGCCAGGAGAGGCATCACGGTCGAGGGTGAACACCTGCCCGGCCTGCAGCACTGCCCTGCCCCCGTCAAACTGGCCGATGCGCAGCTTGGGTCCCTGCAGGTCGGCCAGCACGCCGATGGGGCGGCCGACTTCGCGCTCCACCTGGCGCACGATCTGGTAACGCGCGTGATGATCGGCGTGGCTGCCGTGGCTGAAGTTGAAACGAAATACGTCAGCCCCGGCGTCGAAGAGCGCACGGATCATCTCCGGCGTGGCGCTGGAGGGACCGAGGGTGGCGACGATTTTGGCCTGGCGTAGTCGGCGCATGGAAATCCTCTTGTTCTGGTTGGATACAAAAAAACCGTTCGGACTGAGTAGATCCGCAGGATCGTATCGAAGGCGCGCAGTCGTCTGTGCGCCTTCGATACGCCGCATGCGCGGCTACTCAGTCCGAACGGGATGTGAAGTGAAGCCGAGGCGAAATACACGCAGTCTCACTTCACATTGACATCATCATTCGCTCAGGCCTTGGCGATCTCGTGATTGGACAGGATCTCCACCGCCCGGCACAGCGCCGAGTGATCCATCCCCGCCAGTCCATTGGCGGCGCAGGCGTTCATCAGCTCCTGGGCCGCGGCAGTATTGGGCAAGCTGATGCCCAATGCCTTGGCGCCTTGCAGGGCCAGGTTCAGGTCCTTCTGGTGCAACTCGATGCGGAAGCCCGGCGCGAAGGTCCGCTTGACCATGCGCTCGCCGTGTACTTCCAGGATGCGTGAGGAAGCAAAGCCGCCCATGAGCGCCTGCCGCACCCGTGCCGGATCGGCCCCGGCCTTGGAGGCGAAGAGCAAGGCCTCGGCCACGGCCTGGATGTTCAGGGCCACGATGATCTGGTTGGCGACCTTGGTGGTCTGGCCATCGCCGTTGCCGCCGACCAGGGTGATGTTCTTGCCCATCAGTTCGAACAGCGGCTTGACATCGTTGAAGGCCGATTCCGAACCGCCGACCATGATGGTGAGCGAGGCCGCCTTGGCGCCCACTTCACCGCCCGAGACCGGCGCGTCCAGATATTGGCAACCGAGCGCATTGATCTTCTGCGCGAACTCCTTGGTGGCGATGGGCGAGATGGAGCTCATGTCCACCACGATCTTGCCCGGCGACAGGCCTTCGGCCACGCCCTTCTCGCCGAAGAGAACGGCCTGCACGTGGGGCGTATCCGGCACCATGACGATGACGATGTCAGCGCGCCGCGCTACTTCCGCACCCGACGTGCAGACGGTGGCCCCGCCCTCCAGCAAGGGCGCCGGGGGATTTTTCTGGTCGTGCAGGTAGAGCTTGTGGCCGCCCTTCTGCAGGTTTTCCGCCATGGGTGCGCCCATGATGCCCAGGCCGATGAATCCAACTTTTGCCATGCTGTGTCTCCTCAAGAAAGATGAAATCCTGCTGTCATGTGTTCAGGCTGTCTGCAATCCGTGTTGCGCGATCCAGCCCAGTCCTGCAACGGTCCCGGCCTGCGGTTTGTATTCGCAGCCGATCCAGCCGCGATAGCCGATGGCCTCCAGCCAGTTGAACAGGTAGCGGTAATTGATCTCGCCGCTGCCGGGTTCACCGCGGCCGGGGTTGTCGGCCAGCTGCACGTGGCCGATCAGGGAGAGGTTGGCCTTGAGCGTGTTGGCCAGTTCGCCCTCCATGCGCTGCATGTGATAGATGTCGTATTGCACGAAGAGATTGTCCGAGCCCGTGGCCAGGATCAGTTCCACCGCCTGGCGCGTGGTGTTGAGGAAGAAGCCGGGAATGTCGAAGTGATTGATGGGCTCGATCAGCAGACGGATGCCCTGCTCCTTCAGGCGCGTGGCCGCGTATTTCAAATTGCCGACCAGCACCTCGCGCGCCGCTTCGCGCGAGACGCCCGGCGGCAGGATGCCGACCAGGCAATTGAGCTGCGGCACCTCCAGCGCGCGGGCATAGCGGATCGCCTCCTCGACCCCGGCACGAAACTCCGCCACGCGATCGGGATGGCAGGCGATGCCGCGTTCACCGGCGTCCCAGTTGCCGGCCGGGAGGTTGTGCAGGACCAGTTGCAGGCGATGCGTACGCAACTGTTCGGCAATCTGTTCCGGCGCGAAGGCATAGGGGAAGAGGAATTCCACTGCACGAAAGCCGGCCTGCGATGCGGCCTGGAAGCGTTCCAGGAAAGGCTGTTCGGTAAACAGCATGGTGAGATTGGCGGCGAGTTTGGTCATGCGAGTCTCCTTCGTTTTCAGTCGAGCAGGCTGATGGCGGTGGGCGCATCGTCGGCGCGCTCGGCCAGGGGTTCGAATTCATTGATGGCATCGATCTCGGTGCCCATGGCGATGTTGGTGACACGTTCGAGGATGATTTCCACCACCACTGGTACGCGGTATTCGGCCATCCAGCGCCGGGCCTGGGCGAAGGCATCCTGGATGGCATTGGGATCGGTGACGCGGATGGCCTTGCAGCCCAGGCCCTCGACCACGGCCACGTGGTCCACGCCATAGCCGTTCAGTTCGGGGGCGTTGATGTTCTCGAAGGCCAGCTGCACGCAGTAATCCATGTCGAAACCGCGCTGCGCCTGGCGGATCAGGCCGAGGTAGGAGTTGTTGACCAGCACGTGCAGGTAAGGCAGCTTGAACTGCGCGCCCACGGCCAGTTCCTCGATCATGAACTGGAAGTCATAGTCGCCCGAGATGGCCACCACCTTCTTCTGCGGATCGGCCGCCACCACACCCAGTGCGGCAGGAATGGTCCAGCCCAGCGGCCCGGCCTGGCCGCAGTTGATCCAATGGCGATCGCGATAGACGTGCAGGAATTGCGCGGCCGCGATCTGCGACAGACCGATGGTCGCCACATAGCAGGTCTCACGGCCGAAGGCGCGGTTCATTTCCTCATACACGCGTTGCGGCTTGACGGGCGTGTCATTGAAGTGGGTGCGCCGCTGCAGCGACTTCTTGCGCTGCTGGCATTCGGCCAGCCAGGCAGAACGGTCGGGCAGGCGGCCGGCGGTCTTCCACTCCTTGGCCACTTCGACGAAGAGTTTCAGCGCGGCACCGGCATCGCTGACGATGCCGTAATCCGGACCGAAGACGCGGCCGATCTGGGTCGGTTCGATATCGACGTGGACGAAGGTACGGCCCTTGGTGAAGACATCGATGGAACCGGTATGGCGATTGGCCCAGCGGTTGCCGATGCCGAGCACGAAGTCCGAGGCCAGCAGGGTCGCGTTACCGTAGCGGTGGCTGGTTTGCAGGCCGACCATGCCGGCCATCTGCGGGTGGTCGTCGGCAATGGCGCCCCAGGCCATGAGGGTCGGAATCACGGGGATGCCGGTGAGCTCGGCGAACTCCACCGCCAGTGCGGCCGCATCGGCGTTGACCACGCCGCCGCCGATGGTCAGCAGCGGACGCTGGGCCGCGTTAAGCATGTCGAAGGCCTTCTCGATCTGGGCGCGGGTGGCGGCGGGACGATAGACCGGGAGCGGCGCGTAGGTATCGGGATCGAAATCGATCTCGGCCATCTGCACATCGAAGGGCAGGTCGATCAGGACCGGGCCGGGGCGGCCGGAGCGCATGAGGTGGAAGGCTTGCTGGAACACGCGCGGCACCAGGGCTGGTTCGCGCACGGTGACGGCCCATTTGGTGACGGGCTTGGCGATGGATTCGATGTCGACGGCCTGGAAGTCTTCCTTGTAGAGCCGGGCGCGGGGGGCCTGGCCGGTGACGCAGAGGATGGGGATGGAATCGGCCTGGGCGGAATAGAGCCCGGTGATCATGTCGGTCCCGGCCGGCCCCGAGGTACCGATGCACAGCCCGATGTTGCCGGCCTTGGCGCGGGTATAGCCTTCGGCCATGTGGGAGGCGCCCTCCACGTGGCGGGCGAGGATGTGGCTGATGCCGCCGTGTTTCTTCAATGCCGAGTAGAAGGGATTGATGGCGGCGCCGGGCACGCCGAAGGCTTGCAGGCAGCCTTCCTTGACCAATACGTGCACTGCCGCGTCGACTGCTCTCATCTTTGCCATGCTCGTTCTCCAGGATGTCCGTTGGTGGATGTGTGATCGCTGGAGGCCATGCTAGTCATTACAAATCCGGATGATAAGTATCATCACAGTCCACTGATTACTGAGAAAAAGTATGGAAACATCCAAAAAGTATTGAATTACACTCAGGCCGGGAGGGATTGATGGACAAACTCAAGCAGATCGAAGCATTCGTGCTGGTGGTGGACAAGGGCAGCCTGGCGGCGGCGGCACTGGAAGACAAGGTGACGCCGGTGATGATGGGGCGGCGCATTGATGCGTTGGAGAAGCGTTTGGGCACCAAGCTCATGCATCGCACGACGCGGCATTTGACGTTGACCGAGCAGGGCAGCGTGTTCCTGGATCATTGCCGCAAGTTGCTGGAGCAGATGGACACGGCCGAGAAGAGCATTGCCGAGGGCCGGCACAAGGCCACGGGCCATCTGGTGGTCTCGACGCCGGCGGCGTACGGGCGGCTGCATGTGGCGCCGCATGCGCCGGCGTTTTTGGCGGCGCATCCGGAGGTGCAGATTTCATTCAATCTGACGGATCGCGTGGTCGATCTGGTGCGCGAGGGGTATGACCTGGGCATCCGCATTGGGGGGGCGATTGAGCCGAGTTTTGTGGCGGTGCGGTTGGCGAGCAACCGGCGGGTGGTGTGTGCGGCGCCGGAGTATTTGCATCGTCATGGTGTTCCGCGCACGCTGGATGATCTGGCGCAGCACAACTGCCTGGCGTTCAATTTGCAGGGTGGGCAGCAGCGCGGATGGTATTTCCAGCAGAACGGCAAGCCGGTGATTGCCAAGGTACAGGGTAATCTTGATTGCAACGATGGAGAATTGCTGCATCGTTGGGCCAGTGAGGGATTGGGGCTGGCGTGGCGGTCGACGTGGGAGATCCAGGCGCAATTGGCGTCGGGGGAGTTGGTGACGGTGTTGGATGAGTATGCTTTGCCGCATTACGACATCATGGCGGTGTATCCGCAGCAGCGGCATTTGCCGGCGAAGACGCGGTTTTTCATTGATTACTTGAAGGACGTTTACGGGCAACAGGATTACTGGAATCGGGCGCGGAAGGTGTGAAACAGGGGACGGTGCGCCTTCGATACGGCCCTGACGGGCCTACTCAGGACGAACGGGCGTCGATAAAACAAGGGCAAAACCAAAGCCGACGAAGCCGCAGGCGAGTACGGCCGAGGCCGCAGGCGAGCGAGAAAGGGCGAGGCCGCAGGCGAGCGAGAAAAGGCGAGGCCGAAGGCGAGCCCGTGGGGGGGTGTCCCCATAGAGCCAGCCGCCGCAGCGGAGCGAAAAGTGGATCAGAAGGATAGTGGGAGCGAAGCGACTCTATCCTTCCCACTTTTCGCTTCGCTGCGGCGGGGACCCTCCGCAGGAGGGCTGGCTCTTTGGGGGTCGCCTTCTTTTGCTTACTTTTCTTGGCGAGACAAGAAAAGTGAGCGGCTGCCGGGCCGCCCCCGGCGCTCCGTTCCGCCCGGAGAGAGGAAATAATTAAGCTAGAGCGCAGGAAAGCATTCCGTGCAGACTACCCAAGCAAGCAAGCAATCAAACAAACAAGCAAGCAAGTAAATAATTTCCCCAAAACAACAAACCCCACCCCAAAAAGCCCCCGCAAGATAAAACTGGCAAAATCTCGCCTGCGAAACACAAGATTCCATACCTCCGTGTCACCAATGCGCAGCAACAATCTCCAGCGCCAGCGCTGATTTCCGCCGAAAATCCCACTTATAACTCCAGGTTAATAATGGCTATGTGCCATCCCTTACATCCCTCAGATGAAATTCAACGACATTAGCAACGCTGCCAAAACAATGCGAAAAGCACCCCCACCAGCACCGCCCATTTTTTGCCTGCCCCCGGCCCTGACGCATGCTCAAGCGCATGCACAGCGCCAATGCCAGGCAAGTTTTCCGGCGCATAAAAACGGACCAAACGGAGACAACCCACAATGAACGCCTTGAACAAGTTCTTCCGCCTGGAAGAGAACGGCACCACCGTCCGCACGGAGTTGCTGGCCGGCCTGACCACCTTTTTGACGATGGCTTACATCATCTTCGTCAACCCCAGCATTTTGGGCGATGCCGGCATGCCCAAGGACTCGGTGTTTGTGGCCACCTGTGTGGCGGCGGCGGTGGGCACGCTGATCATGGGCCTGTATGCCAACTATCCGATTGGCCTGGCCCCTGGCATGGGCTTGAATGCCTACTTTGCCTATGCCGTGGTCAAGGGCATGGGTTTCCCGTGGCAGGCTGCGCTGGGCGCGGTGCTGATTTCGGGCTGCCTGTTCTTGCTGGTGAGCGTGCTGCGGGTACGTGAGCTGATCATCAAGAGCATCCCGCAGTCCTTGCGCACGGCCATCCCGGCCGGCATCGGACTGTTCCTGGCGATCATTTCCCTGAAGAGCGCCGGCATCGTCGCTGCCAACCCGGCCACCTTCGTCACCCTCGGCGACCTGCACCAGCCGGCCCCGGTGATGGCCATCATCGGCTTCCTGGTCATCGTGGCGCTGGACCGATTGAAGGTGCGTGGCGCACTGCTGATCGGCATCCTGCTGGTGACGGTGCTGTCCTTCGTCTTTGGCGGCAACCATTTCTCCGGCATCTTCGCCGCCCCGCCCTCGATCGCCCCGACCTTCCTGCAGCTGGACATCAAGGGTGCCATTTCCATGGGCCTGTTGAATGTGGTGCTGGTGTTCTTCCTGGTCGAGCTGTTTGACGCCACCGGCACGCTGATGGGCGTGGCCACCCGTGCCGGCCTGATGAAGGACGGCAAGATGGAACGCCTGAACAAGGCCCTCATGGCCGACAGCACCGCCATTGTCGCCGGCTCCCTGCTGGGCACCTCCTCCACCACCGCCTACATCGAAAGCGCTGCCGGCGTGCAGGCCGGTGGCCGCACCGGCCTGACTGCGGTCGCCATTGCCGTGCTGTTCCTGCTGTGCCTGTTCATCGCCCCGCTGGCCGGCGTGGTCCCGGCTTATGCCACGGCACCGGCGCTGTTCTTCGTGGCCTGCCTGATGCTGCGCGAACTGGTGCACATCGACTGGGAAGACACCACCGAATGCGTACCGGCCGTGATCACCGCACTGGTGATGCCCTTCACCTACTCCATTGCCAATGGCCTGGCACTGGGCTTCATCAGCTATGCCGGATTGAAGCTGCTGACGGGTCGTATGAAGGATGTATCAGTGGTAATCTGGATCATCGCCGCGATCTTCCTGTTCAAGATCATCTACCTCGGCGGTGAATGAGCGGCCAAGCGGCCTCATGAAGTAAAAGGAAAAATCGAAGAGGCAGCCCGGTAACAAACCGGCCGCCTCTTCGGGATCGTGACAAGAGGGAGCCCGACAATCGTTCGCAACAATCATCCGCGGACAATCGGTTTCCTCTTTTGACGACCCCGGCACGTTTCTTGAATGCCATCTGGCCACGGGAGACACCACAGGCCGGCCACCGCCCCAAGCGGAGGTGCCGCCTGAAAGCAGATCCAACAACAAGAAGCACGCCCCACGATACGCCCTGGAGCGCGCCATAAAGCAGTCTGTTTTGTAGACAATCCAAATTCGAGTAAAGCCAAATGCCAGAGACCACCCGCCCCATCCAGTTCTACTTTCGCGGCCAGACCCACGAAGTAGCAGGCCAACCCACGACCCGCACCGTTCTGCAGCATCTGCGCGAGGACCTGCATTGCACCGGCACCAAGGAAGGCTGTGCCGAAGGCGATTGCGGGGCCTGCACCGTGGTCGTGGGTGAACTGCGCGATGACCAGCTGGAACTGAAGACGGTCAATGCCTGCATCCAATTCCTGCCGACGCTGGACGGCCGCGCCTTGTTCACCGTGGAAGACCTGAAGCAGTCCGACGGCTGCCTGCATCCGGTGCAGCAGGCCATGGTGGAATGCCATGGCTCGCAATGCGGCTTCTGCACGCCGGGCTTCGTGATGTCGCTGTGGGGCCTGTACCTGAAGCATGACAAGGACGGCATCACGCCCGACAAGCGCGAGATCGACGATGCCCTCTCCGGCAACCTGTGCCGCTGCACCGGCTATCGTCCCATCATCGATGCAGCGCGCCGCATGGGCGAACTGCCCAAGGTCGAGTTCGACCGCGAGGCCGTCAAGTCCGCCCTGCGCGCCATCGACCAGGACACGCCGCTGGCCGTCACGCATGCCGGCCAGACCTTCCACGCCCCGCGCACCCTGGCACAGCTGGTGCAACTGCGCGCCGACCTGCCCAAGGCGCGCATCCTGGCCGGCTCCACCGACGTGGGCCTGTGGGTGACCAAGCAGATGCGCGAGCTGGGCGATATCGTCTATATTGGCCGCGTGGAAGAACTGCGCGCCATGCAGGTGCAGGACGGCATGCTGGAGATCGGGGCCGGCGTCTCGCTGGAAGAGGCCTATGCTGAAGCCGCGCGCCACTATCCGCAAGAGCTGTCGGAACTCTGGCAGCGCTTCGCCTCCCTGCCCGTGCGCAATGCCGGCACGCTGGGCGGCAACGTCGCCAACGGTTCGCCCATCGGCGACTCCATGCCCTGGCTGATCGCTCTGGGCGCGCAGATCGTGCTGGCCAGCGTACGTGGCCAGCGCGTCATGCCGCTGGAAGATTTCTACCTGGCTTACCAGAAGTCGGCCCTGCAGCCCGATGAAGTGGTGCAGGCCGTGCGCATCCCGCTGCCGCGCAAGGACCTGCGCTTCCGGGTTTACAAACTCTCCAAGCGCTTCGACCAGGACATCTCTGCAGTCTGTGCCGCCTTCGCGCTGCGCATGGAGGGCGACACCATCGCCGAGGCGCGCATCGCCTTCGGCGGCATGGCCGCCACCCCCAAGCGCGCGGCCCACGCGGAAGCGCTGCTGCAGGGCGGCGCCTGGAGCGAAGCGCAAGTGCAGGCGGCCATGACCGCACTGGCACAGGATTACGCACCGCTGTCGGACATGCGGGCCAGCGCCGCCTATCGCTTGCGCACGGCGCAAAACCTGCTCTATCGCTATTGGCTGGAAACGCGCACCGATGCGCCCCTGGCACGCCAGGATGTGCGCGCCTTCGCGGTCAGCGCCGCGTGAAGCCCCTGGACCGAACCTGCAGGAGAACCGCATGAACAAGCAAACCGAACAATTCCTCAACACCTTGGTGCAGCCGCCCAAGGACTGGGCCACCGTGGGCAAGCCGCATCCGCATGAATCGGCGATCCTGCACGTGACCGGCGAAGCCACCTACACCGACGACATCGCCGAACTGCACGGCACCCTGCATGCCGCGCTGGGCCTGTCGCAGAAGGCCCACGCGCGGGTGCGCGGCATCGACCTGGAGAAGGTCAAGGCCGCGCCGGGTGTGCGTGCCGTCTTCACCGCCGCCGATATTCCGGGCGAGAACGAATGCGGTGCCATCATCCACGACGACCCGGTACTGGCCGATGGGCTGGTGCAATACGTGGGCCAGCCGGTCTTCATCGTGGTGGCCGACAGCCATGACCAGGCCCGCCGCGCGGCGCGCCTGGCCGTGATCGACTACGAAGAACTGCCGCCCATCCTGACCCCGCGTGATGCCCATGCGGCGCAATCCTACGTGCTGCCGCCGATGCATCTCTCGCGTGGCGAACCGGCGGTGGCGCTGGCGCTGGCACCGCACAAGCTGCGCGGGCAGTTCGATGTGGGCGGGCAGGAACAGTTCTATCTGGAAGGACAGATCTCCTATGCCATCCCCAAGGAGGGACGCGGCATGCACGTGTATTGCTCGACCCAGCACCCGAGCGAAATGCAGCACCACATTGCCACCGTCCTGAAGCTGGCTTCGCACGATGTGCTGGTGGAATGCCGGCGCATGGGCGGCGGCTTCGGCGGCAAGGAATCGCAATCGGCGCTGTGGGCTTGCGCTGCGGCCGTTGCAGCGGCCAAGCTGCGGCGCCCGGTGAAACTGCGCGCCGACCGTGACGACGACATGATGGTCACCGGCAAGCGCCACTGCTTTGCCTATGACTACGAGATCGGGTATGACGACGACGGGCGCATCGTCGCGGCCAAGATCGACATGATCTCGCGAGCCGGTTTCTCGGCCGACCTCTCCGGCCCGGTGGCCACGCGCGCAGTCTGCCACTTCGACAATGCCTACTATCTCTCGGACGTGGAAATCCACGCCATGTGCGGCAAGACCAACACGCAATCCAATACCGCCTTCCGTGGCTTCGGCGGACCGCAGGGTGCGCTGGCCATCGAATACATCCTCGACGACATCGCCCGCAATCTCGGGCGCGATCCGCTGGAGATCCGCCGCAACAATTTCTACGGACCCAGCGATGCCGAGGGACCGGAGGCACGCAACGTGACCCACTATGGCCAGAAAGTGGAAGACAACGTCATCCACGGCCTGGTTGATCAGCTCGAACGCAGCAGCCGCTACCAGGAACGCCGCCGCGCCGTGGCCGAGTTCAATGCGGGCAGCACGGTATTGAAGAAGGGCCTGGCGCTCACGCCGGTGAAGTTCGGCATTTCCTTCAACGTGCCGCACCTGAACCAGGCCGGCTCGCTGGTGCACGTCTATACCGATGGCTCGGTGCTGGTCAATCACGGTGGTACCGAGATGGGCCAGGGCTTGAACACCAAGGTCGCGCAGGTAGTGGCCAATGCCCTGGGCGTGCCGCTGGAGCAGGTGCGCTGCACCGCCACCGATACCAGCAAGATCGCCAACACCTCGGCCACCGCCGCCTCCACCGGCAGCGATCTCAACGGCAAGGCCGCGCAGGACGCCGCCCTGCAGATCCGCGCGCGGCTGGCCGATGTGGCGGCTCGTCATTTTGGCGTGGAGGCCGCAACAGTGCGCTTTGCAGATGGCCTGGTGCTGGCGGGAGAGCAATCCCTGCCCTTCGTCGAGCTGGTGATGAAGGCTTACCTGCAACGGGTGCAGCTGTGGTCCGACGGTTTCTATTCCACACCCAAGGTGCATTGGGATGCCAAGCGCATGCACGGCCATCCCTTCTTCTATTTCGCCTATGCGGCGGCGGTGTCGGAAGTGGTGATCGACACCCTCACCGGCGAATGGAAACTGCTGCAGGCCGACCTGCTGTATGACGCCGGCGAAAGCCTGAACCCGGCGCTGGACATCGGCCAGGTCGAAGGCGGTTTCATCCAGGGCATGGGCTGGCTGACCACCGAGGAACTGTGGTGGAACAAGGACGGCAAGCTGATGACGCATGCCCCTTCCACCTACAAGATCCCGGCCATCTCGGATTGTCCGGAAGCCTTCCGCACGGAACTGTATGCCAACAGCAATGTGTCCGACACCATCCACCGCTCCAAGGCGGTCGGTGAGCCGCCGCTGCTGCTGCCGTTCTCGGTGTTCCTGGCGATCCGCGATGCGGTCTCGTCGGTAGGCGCGCATCGCATCAATCCGCCGCTGCGCGCACCGGCCACCAGCGAGGCCATCCTCGATGCGGTCGATGCCGTGCGCGCGGCCACGCTGACCCAGTAATACGCGCCGGAGAAACATCATGAGCACATGGTTGAGCGCATTACGTCTGATGCAGCAGGACAGCATCCCGGCAGTGCTGGTGACGGTGGCGCAGATCCAGGGATCAACGCCGCGCGAGCCGGGGGCGCGCATGCTCTACACCGCCGAGGGCCAGTTCGACACCATCGGCGGTGGCCACCTCGAATGGCGTGCGGCGCAGATCGCGCGGGCCATGCTGGCGGCGGATTCCGACGCGCTGGCCGATCAGCGACGGCTGGAACGCATCGCGCTCGGGCCGAGCCTGGGACAGTGTTGCGGCGGTGTGGTGTTTCTCTGTTTCGAGCGCATCGATACCGAGGCTACCTCCCTGCATACCTGGCAGGCGCTGGAGCAGGCGTGGTGCAGCGGCACTGACCGCTGGCGCGCCTTGCCGCTGGATCACGACGCGCCCCAGCAACTGCTGGAGAACGATGCATCTGACCTCGGCCTGCCGCCGCAGGTCATTCGTCACGCGCGCCAGACACAACTGGTGCGCGATGACCAGGGCCGCCGCTGGCTGCTAGACCTGTGCCGGGCACATCAGCCGCAGGTGGTGCTGTTCGGCGCCGGGCATGTGGGAGCGGCCATCGTCAAGGTCTTGTCGACCCTGCCTTGCCGGGTGCTGTGGGTGGATGAGCGCGAGGACATGTTCCCGCCCGGCCTGCCGCCGCAGATCCGCATCGAGGCCACCGACGTGCCCAATGCCGCGGTCGACATGGCCGAACCCGGCGCGTATTATCTCGTGATGACCCACAGCCACGCCCTCGACCAGCAACTGAGCGAACGCATCCTCAAGCGTGAAGATGCGGCGTGGTTCGGGCTGATCGGGTCCATCACCAAGCGCAAGCAGTTCGAGCATCGCCTCTCGGAGCGCGGTTTCTCGGCGGCGCAGCTGGAACGTATCACCTGCCCCATCGGCATCCCCGGCATCTATGGCAAGGAACCGGCCAGCATCGCCATTGCGGTGGTGGCACAACTGATGCAACTGTGGGAACTGCGCTTTACCCAACCCAAACCCAAGGCATGGCCACTGAGTCTGGCCACACACGCTCTGGACGGCAGAGGCTGAAGGAACACCCTGCCGTCACCCCTTCCGGGAATCCTGTCGACACGTTTTGGCTGATCGCACCGGATTCCCCTTCGATTCCACTCTCGCAACACGGAAAGCATCGTCACGACCATGCCTTCCAGTATGATGACCACTGAATCGACGGCCCGCGCCCGTGCGCGCGGCGCCGCCTGCATCGAGGAAACACCATGAGCCCATCCCTGCAAGCCTACCGCGCCAGCCTGCTGTATTTCACCAACGATCCCGCCTTCGACGAACACGCCACGCAATGGCACAGCGATGGCCTGCTGCTGGTACAAGACGGCAAGATCCAGGCCGCCGGCGACTACGCCACGCTGGCCGCCACCCTGCCGCCCGGCACCGTCATCGAAGACCTGCGCGGCAAGATCCTTTGCCCCGGCTTCATCGACACCCACATCCACTATCCGCAGACCGACATCATCGGTTCGCCCGCACCGGGCTTGTTGCCCTGGCTGGACAACTACACCTTCCCGGCCGAGCGCCGCTTCGAGCAGCCGGAACACGCCTCCGAGGTGGCCGATTTCTTCCTGGCCGAACTGCTGCGCAACGGCACCACCAGTGCGGCCGTGTATTGCACGGTGCATCCGCAGTCGGTGGATGCCTTCTTCGCCGCCAGCCATGCACGCAACCTGCGCATGGTGGCCGGCAAGTGCCTGATGGATCGCAATGCGCCGGATTTCCTGCGAGATACGGCCGAGTCGGGTGTGCGCGAGAGCGAGGAGCTGATCGGGCGCTGGCACAACAAGGGCCGCCAGCATTACGCCATCACCGTGCGCTTTGCACCGACCTCCACGCATGAACAGATGAAGCTGGCCGGCGAGCTGGCAGCGCAATATCCGGACACGTATATACAAACCCACGTGGCCGAAAATACGGACGAAGTGAAATGGGTGAAGGAGCTCTATCCCGATGCCCGCAGCTACCTGGACGTGTATGACGGCTACGGCCTGATGCGCCAGCGTGCGCTGTATGCGCACTGCATCTGGCTGGACGACCAGGATCGCGCCCGCATGGCGGCCACGCAGTCGGCCGCCACCTTGTGCCCGACGTCCAACCTGTTCCTGGGCAGCGGCCTGTTCGATTTTGCCCGTGCCGATGCGGCGCGCGTGCCGCTGTCGCTGGCCACTGACGTTGGGGGCGGCACCAGCTTCTCGATGCTGCAGACCATGAACGAGCTCTACAAGGTCGCCCGCATGGGCGGCACCTACCTGCCGGCGCAGCGCATGTTCTATCTGGCTACGCTGGGCGGTGCCCGCGCGCTTCAGCTGGAAGGTACCATCGGCAGCTTCACGCCGGGCTGTGACGCCGACTTCATCGTGCTGGATCCGCAGGCCACACCCTTGCTGGCGCGCCGCAGTGCTACCACCGACAGCCTGGAGGAACAATTGTTCGCACTGGCCATCCTGGGTGACGACCGTGCCATCGCTGCGACGTATTCGGCGGGGGTGCGGGTGCATCAACGCTGAAATCGTTCATATCGGCCCCATCGCGGGGAAAGCCGGGCTTGCCGTAGTGGTGAGCCCGTTTTTTTTGGACTTGATCGGCAGGCGATTTACCGTCAAGCCACCTTGCACGTCTGAATCCCCTCAGCGCGGCTGATAAAGATAAAGGAAAGCCTCCACCGCCCGCTCCGCCGAAGTCCGCAGCTGATCCGGCGGGATCTCGGTGACCACATTGAGCATGCGCACGTCCATCCATTCTGCTTCGATCAGCGCGCGGAACTGCATGGCGGCAATCCAGGGATCGCCCACATGCAGCTTGCCCTCGTCCATCTTGACCTTCAGAAAATCGGCAATGCGCGTCCAGCCACGTTTGGGTCCGCGCTCGTACAAGAGCGGCCCCAGTTCCGACTTGCCGGCGTAATACATCCCCAGCCGCTTCACCGCCACAATCTCCGGCCGGAACACCACGCCCAGATAATGATTCGCCAGCCGCAATAAACCTGCGCGTACTTCGTCTTCGTTACGCAAGGCCATGAACAATTCTTCAAACTGGCAACCCACCTGCTTGATCATCACCTCCACGAAGATCTCTTCCTTGGAGCTGAAATAGTTGTACAGCGTGGCCTTGGAGCCCCCGATACGGGCCGAGATTTCCGCCATGGAGGCGCCTTCGAACCCGATTTCGTTGAATACCTCGGCAGCGATGTCGATCATCTGCTGCCGCCGTTCTTCACTCTTCTTGCGCATGATTGTCCTGTAATGCCGGCCAGAAAACCGGCCAATCCCGAATTATAGGCGACGATGCCGCCGAAAGCCGCCTGATTGCCATCAAATCGCGGCCAAAAAAACTGTTGCGGCAATGCCGCGAAAAGACGAGCAATTTATCGCAAAGCGCCTTGACACTTCATGAAAGCGAATACTATACTGAACTGTACAGTTTTTAAACATCAAAATTCAGATTCAGTCGTTCACTCCACTCTCCACGCAAATGAACAAGAACTCATCTCTCCCCGACCAGCGCGCGCCCTATCCGGCGCTGCGGTCCGAGCGGCCTACCCTGCCGTGGCGGCGGACGGCGGCGGTCTCGGCGGCCGTGCTGACAGCGGCGCTCATGGCCGGCTGTGCTTCCTTCACCGATCTCGGTGCGCGCGCCGAACCCAAGTCCATCGACCAATACCAGAGCACCCAGACCCTGGCCGCCACGGCCGTGCAGACCGCCTGGCCGAGCGACCAGTGGTGGACGGTCTACGGTGACACCCAACTCAACGGCCTCATCGCCGAAGCCCTGCAAAGCGCGCCCTCCATGGCGGTGGCCAAGGCCCGCCTGATGAAGGCCGAGGGCACGGCCCAGCAGCAAGGCGCGGCGCTCTATCCGCAGGTGAGCGGCAATGCCTCGCTGGATCGCATGAAGCAGTCCTACAACAATGGCGTGCCGCCGGACTTCGTGCCCAAGGGCTACAACAACGAAACTCGCGCCACGCTGGATTTCAGCTACGAAATCGATTTCTGGGGCAAGAACCGCGCCGCGCTGGCGGCGGCCACCTCCGAACTGGAAGCCAGCCGGGCCGATGCCGCCCAGGCGCGCATCACCCTGGCCACCTCGATTGCCTCTGCCTACGCCGACCTGGCCCAGCTCTACGCCCAGCGCGATACCAATGAAGCCGCGCTCAAGGTGCGTGAAGAAACGCTGGACCTGTTCAACCAGCGCTTCACCAACGGCCTGGAGACACGCGGCTCGGTCAAGCAGATGGAAGCGCGCCGCGCCATTGCCCAGGCCGACCTCAAAGCCACCGACGAATCCATCGCCCTGCAACGCAACAAGCTGGCCGCACTGGCCGGGGCCGGCCCGGATCGCGGCCTGCAGCTGGCGCGTCCGCAGATCGATCTGTCCAAACCCTTTGGCTTGCCCGCGCAACTGCCGGTGGAACTGCTGGGCCGCCGTCCCGACATCGTGGCCGCACGCCTGCGTGCCGAAGCGGCCGGCAAGCAGATCAAGGTGGCGCGTGCTGCCTTCTATCCGAATGTGAACCTGTCGGCCTACTTTGGCTTCCAGTCGCTGGGCATCGACATGCTCACCCGCAGCGGCTCCGACATCGGCAGCTTCGGCCCGGCGATCTCGCTGCCCATCTTCAATGGCGGCCGCCTGCGCGGTCAGTTCCGCTCGGCCAGCGCCAGCTATGACGAAGCCGTGGCCAACTATGACCAGGCCGTCACCCAGGCCCTGCAGGATGTGGCCGACGTCGGCGTGAGCGAGAAGGCCCTGGCCGGACGACTGCAGGACGTACAGGCCGCAGCCGACGCTGCCGAAGAGGCCTATCGCATCGTCAGCAACCGCTACAACGGCGGCCTCAACACCTACCTCGACGTGCTCAATGCGCAGGACACGCTCATCAGCAACCTGCGCCAGCTCTCCGACCTGCGCTCGCGCCTGTTCACCCTGGATGTCGCGCTGGTGCGCGCCCTGGGCGGCGGCTACCGCGCCGCCGACGACAGCAAGAGCCAAGACAGCGCCACCGCGCCCCACACCGAACAGCAAGCGAAAGGTTGAACATCATGTCCCACAGCGATTCCCAAGCGGCCCATACCCTGGCCGAAGAAACCCGTCAGCGCAATGAAGCGGCCACCAAGGCCGCCGCTGCGCAAAAGCGCAAGAAGCTCTTTGCCATCTTCGGCGGCGTGGTCGCCATCGCCGCCATCGGCTATGGCAGCTACTGGTACCTGATCGGCTCGCGCTACGTCGAGACCGACAATGCCTACACCGCCACCGAAGTGGCCACCGTCACCCCAGCCATCAATGGCATCGTGGCCGCCGTCGACGTGGTCGATACCCAGGCCGTCAAGAAGGGCGACGTGCTGGTGCGCATCGACGACGCCGATGCCAAGCTGGCCGTGGACCAGGCCGCCGCCGACCTGGACCGCACCGAGCGCAAGGTCAAGGGCTACTTCGCCAACGATGCCGGCCTGGCCGCCCAGGTGCTGGCCCGTGAGGCCGAGCAGAAGCGTGCCAGTGCCCAGTTGCTGTCGGCGCAGGCCGATATGAAGCGCGCCGAGATCGACCTGCAGCGCCGCGAGGCGCTGGCCAAGTCGGGTTCGGTGTCAGGTGAAGAATTGAGCAATGCGCGCACTGCCCTGCTGACCGCCCAGGCCAACCTGAAAGCCGCTGAAGCTGCCGAAGTGCAGTCCCGCGCCAACATCAAGGCGACCCAGGGTGCGCAAAAGGCCAGTACCGTACTGACGGCCAATACCACCGTGGACGACAACCCGGAAGTGGTCCTGGCCCGCGCCAAGCTGGATCAGGCCAAGCTGGATCTCGAACGCACCGTGCTGCGCGCCCCGGTGGACGGCGTCATTGCCCGCCGCCAGGTGCAGGTCGGCCAGCGCGTGCAGAGCGGCGCCAGCCTGCTGTCGGTGGTGCCGCTGCAGCAGATGCACGTGGATGCCAACTTCAAGGAAGGACAACTGACCAAGGTGCGCATCGGCCAGCCGGTGACCATGAAGGCGGACATTTATGGCGGCTCGGTGGAATACCACGGCGTGGTCACGGGCCTCTCCGGTGGGACCGGTTCGGCCTTTGCGGTGATCCCGGCGCAGAACGCCACCGGCAACTGGATCAAGGTGGTGCAGCGCCTGCCGGTGCGCATCTCGCTGGATCCCAAGGAACTGGCGCAGCGTCCGCTGTCGGTGGGCCTGTCGATGGTGGTGGAGATCGATACGCGCGGCCAGATGCAGGCCGGTGACGCTCAGCCCAAGTCGGCCAGCACCGAGACCAGGGCCGGCGCGCTGTAAACCGGCGAGCACAAGGAAAGACTCATCATGTCATCCACAACAAGCGCAGCGGCGGGCGACCTGCCCTCCCCCAAGCCTGCCGCCCAGCCCGGCCTCTTCGAGGCCCCGCTGACCGGCGGCCAGCTGGTGGGCGCCGGCATCCTGCTGGCCGCCGCCAACTTCATCGCGGTGCTCGACACCACCATTGCCAACGTCTCGGTCTCGACCATCGCCGGGGCGCTGGGCGCCTCGACCAGCCAGGGCACCTACGTCATCACCTCCTATGCGGTGGCCGAAGCCATCACCGTGCCCCTGACCGGCTGGCTGGCCAATCGCTTCGGCACGGTACGCGTGTTCATCCTCTCGATGGTCATGTTCGGGCTGTTCTCGGCCCTGTGCGGCCTGGCCAATTCGCTGGGCATGCTGATCGCCTTCCGCGTCATGCAGGGCCTGGCCGGTGGTCCGCTGATGCCGCTGTCACAAACCCTGCTGCTGCGCATCTTCCCCAAGGAAAAAGCGCCGGCGGCCGTGGGGCTGTGGGCCATGACCACGCTGGTGGCACCGATTGCCGGCCCGATCCTGGGCGGGGTGCTGTGCGACCAGTACAGCTGGCCCTACATCTTCTGGATCAACGTACCGGTGGCGCTGATCTGCGGCTATCTCGGCTGGCGCATGCTCAAGCGCTTCGAGACCAAAACCAGCAAGCTGCCCATCGACCGCGTGGGGCTGATCCTGATGGTGGTCTGGGTGGCCGCCCTGCAGCTGATGCTCGATGAAGGCAAGGAGAAGGACTGGTTCGCCTCCACCGAGATCGTGCTGCTGGCCGTGACCGCCGTGGTGTTCTTCATTGCCTTCCTGATCTGGGAGCTGACCGAGCACAATCCCATCGTCGACCTGCGGGTATTCCGCCACCGCGGCTTCACCGCCAGCGTGACCACCATCTGCCTGGCCTTCGGTGCCTTCTTCGGCTCGGTGGTGTTGACACCCCTCTGGCTGCAGGGCTACATGGGCTACACCGCCACCTGGTCGGGCTGCATTTCGGCGCTGACCGGCATCCTGGCCGTGTTGACCGCCCCCATGGTGGCCAAGATGTCCACTACCGTCGATGCGCGCAAGCTGGTCTGCATCGGCGTGACCTGGCTGGGCCTCATCACCTTCCTGCGGGCCTTCAACAACACCGACATGTCGTTCTTCCAGATCGGCTGGCCGCTGTTCCTGCAGGGGATCGGACTGCCGCTGTTCTTCGTGCCACTCACCGGCCTGGCGCTCTCCAGCGTGAACGAGGAAGAGACCGCATCGGCGGCCGGCCTGATGAGTTTCTGCCGCACCATGGCCGGGGCGATTGCGACCTCCATCGTCAATACCAGCTGGGAAAACGACGCCACCTACTTCCACGCCGAACTGTCCGGCCTGGTGGATCGCAGCGGCGATGCGGTCAATGCCATGATGGCCTCGGGCATGAGCGCTGAACAGGCCACGGGCTCGCTGGCGCAGACGGTGCAGAACCAGGCCGTGATGCTGGCCACCAACCACATCTTCATGATGGCGGCGGTGTCCTTCTCGCTGGCAGCGCTGGCGGTGTGGCTGGCACCGAAACCGACGCGGGTGGCCGACACGACCTCGGCGCACTGATCCACAAGCTCCCCCCCCCCACAGTCCGTCCCCCCCTGCGGACTGGGCAGGCGGCCACTTCGGTGGCCGCCTGTTTTTTTGGGCCCAAGGCTTGATTGAACAGTCAAAAAAATCGAACTTTCTGGACATGCGCTCGCTTCTTTGTCCTGCTTCAGCCCCATGCAGGGCGCTACCCTTGGCTGCACTCCCCCAATGCGCGTACAATCCCGGCTCAAGCATGCGGACCAAGGTCCGCATTTTTGATTTATGGTGGCCCGCCCGGCGCGGCCGCCAGGCTGACTTCCCGCCGCCCGCCGTGGCCTGATGACACCGTGGCCCGCCCGCGCGGCCCTGCATTCCCGAACTTGCAAGAAGCGATCCCCGCATCGCCACCCAGACTCATGACCAAAGACCTCGCCGCTCACACGCCAATGATGCAGCAATACCTGCGCATCAAGGCCGACCATCCCAACACGCTGGTGTTCTACCGCATGGGCGATTTCTATGAACTTTTCTTCGAGGATGCCGAAAAAGCCTCGCGTCTGATGGGCGTCACCCTCACCCAGCGCGGCTCCTCCAACGGCAACCCGATCAAGATGGCAGGTGTCCCCTTCCATTCGGTGGAGCAATACCTGGCGCGCCTGATCAAGCTCGGCGAATCGGTGGCGATCTGCGAACAGATCGGCGACCCGGCCACCAGCAAGGGCCCGGTGGAGCGCAAGGTGGTGCGGGTCGTCACGCCCGGCACCCTGACCGATTCCGACCTCTTGCCCGAGAAATCCGAGCGCTGCCTGCTGGCCAT
The DNA here is from genome assembly GCF_057961335.1 of Herbaspirillum sp. Her4. Lineage (NCBI taxonomy): Bacteria > Pseudomonadati > Pseudomonadota > Betaproteobacteria > Burkholderiales > Oxalobacteraceae > Herbaspirillum > Herbaspirillum sp. Her4. Next base: position 4,991,973 of record NZ_CM176330.1, read on the forward strand.
GCAGCTGCTGCCCTCCAAGTCGCGCAAGCAGATGCAGGTCGGCCTGGCCTGGCTGTCCATGGCCAGCGGCGCGCTGAAGATGATGGAATTCACGGTCGAGAGCAGCTTGCTAGATGGCCGCGTGAAGCAGGAACTGGAACGCATCTCGGCCGCCGAGGTGCTGGTGGCCGATGGTCAGCTGGAGCAGTGCGAGCCGCTCCTGCCCAACCGCGCCGTGACAGTGCCGGACTGGCATTTCGACCAGCCCAGCAGCGAGAAGGCCCTGCTCGATCAACTGGGCGTGGCCACCCTGCACGGCTTCGGTGCCGATGGCCTGGGCCCGGCCATCTGTGCCGCCGGTGCCCTGCTGCGCTATGCGCAATCGACCCAGGGACGCGGCCTGCAGCACGTGCGCACGCTCACGGTCGAATCCGAAAATGAATTCATCGGCCTGGATGCCGCCACCCGCCGCAACCTGGAACTGACCGAAACCATCCGCGCGCAGGATGCCAATGCCCTGGCCCCGACGCTGTTCTCCACGCTGGACCACTGCCGTACCGCGATGGGCTCACGCCTGCTGCGCCACTGGCTGCATCACGCCCTGCGCGACCAGCAAGTCGCGCGCGAACGCCATGCCGCCATCAATGCACTGATGCGCACGGATGCCTGCTCGGGCCTGTCGGCCACGCTGGCAGCCGTTCCCGACATCGAACGCATCACCACCCGCATCGCCCTGCTCTCGGCCCGTCCGCGCGACCTGGCGGGCTTGCGCAGCGGCCTGCAGCAGCTGGGTTCATTGCGTGCTTACGTGGAAATGTGCGCCCGCGACGCCGAAGCACCGCTGCTGGGCCAGCTGCACGAAGACCTGGCCACGCCCGTGGAATGCCTGGACCTGCTGGAACGCGCCATCATGCTGGAGCCAGCCGCCATGGTGCGCGACGGCGGCGTGATCGCGCGCGGCTATGACGCTGAACTCGATGAACTGCGCGGCCTGTCGGAAAACGCCGGCCAGTACCTGCTGGAACTGGAAGCACGCGAGCGTGAACGCACCGGCATCGCCAACCTGCGGGTGGAATACAACAAGGTGCATGGCTTCTACATCGAGGTCACCCACGGCCAGACCGACAAGGTGCCGGAAGATTATCGCCGCCGCCAGACCCTGAAGAATGCCGAACGCTACATCATCCCCGAGCTGAAAGCCTTCGAGGACAAGGCGCTCTCCGCGCAGGAACGCTCACTGTCGCGCGAGAAATTCCTCTACGAGCAGCTCCTCAATGACATGGGCGCGCACATCGTGCGCCTGCAATCCATCGCCCATGCGCTGGCCCAGCTCGACACCCTGGTGGCCCTGGCCGACCATGCCGTGCGCAACAACTGGTGCGCGCCGCAACTGGTCGATGAGCCCTGCATCCAGATCGAGCAAGGCCGCCATCCGGTGGTGGAAAACCAGATCGAACGCTTCATCGCCAATGACTGCCAGCTCGCCGCCGAGCGCAAGCTGCTGCTCATCACCGGTCCCAACATGGGTGGTAAATCGACCTTCATGCGCCAGGTGGCGCTGATCACGCTGCTGGCCTACGTAGGCAGCTTCGTGCCCGCCACCAGCGCGGTGATCGGACCGATCGACCGCATCTTCACCCGCATCGGCGCCGCTGATGACCTGGCCGGCGGCCGCTCCACCTTCATGGTGGAGATGACCGAATCAGCCTCCATCCTCAACAACGCCACCGAACATTCGCTGGTGCTGATGGATGAAGTCGGACGCGGCACCTCGACCTTCGACGGCCTGGCCCTGGCCTGGGCGATTGCCAAGCACCTCATCGACGTGACGCGCAGCTTCACGCTGTTTGCGACCCACTACTTCGAACTGACGCAACTGCCCGAGATCCACCCGACGGCGGCCAACGTGCACCTCTCGGCCGTGGAGCACAAGGACAGCATCGTGTTCCTGCATGCCGTGCAGAGCGGCCCGGCCTCGCAGAGCTACGGGCTGCAGGTGGCGCAGCTGGCGGGGGTGCCGGCCCCGGTGATCCGCGCGGCGCGCAAGCATCTGTCGGCGCTGGAAAGCCAGTCCATGCAGCCGACGCCACAGTTCGACCTGTTCAGCGCCCCTTCCTTCATGGAAACGCAAGCGGAAACTGAAGAAGCGGACCATGAACGCAATCCCGCCGGCGCGGTCGAACCCGATCCGCTGGCCCAAGCGCTGCTGCAATTGCTGGACGGCATCGATCCCGATGCCCTGACGCCGCGCCAGGCGCTGGATGCGCTCTACCAGTTGAAGGCCCTGAGCCGGGGACAATAACAACACCACGGGGACGCCGGCTTCGTGCCGCCTTTTGAACCGCAGAGAGACTGCATGCCGATCCGCCCGATCCGACGCATCCTGCTATGCACCTGCTTCACCGCTGCCATCCTGATGGCGGGCGGTGCGGCGCAGGCCGCCGGGCAGGATTTCTCGTTCGGCGTGATCAACCATGCCGCGCCCGGCGTCAAGGGCGACCAGGCGCTGCGCCAGGCCCTGACCGAGACCGATGCCGACAACCTCGCCTTCGTGGTGGTCAATGGCATCAAATCCCCCTCCGAAAGCTGTGATGACGCGCTCTATGCCGAGCGCCACGAGATGCTCTCGCAGGCACAGAACGGCATCTTCGTGTCGCTGGCTGGCAGCGACTGGATCACCTGCCGCGACCGCGAGAACCGCTCGGACGCCATCGAACGCTTGGCCCGCATGCGCGAGATCTTCTATGCCAGTGAATTCTCGCTGGGCGCGAGCCGGCTGCCGATGCTGCGCCAATCGCTCACGCCCAAGTTCCGCAGCTATGCCGAGAACACCCGCTGGGAAATCGGCAACGTGCTCTTTGCCACCGTGAACCTGCCGGCGGCCAACAATCACTTCCTGCTCGATGGCGGCCGCAACAATGAGTTCGAGGACCGCCTCATCGCCAACCGCAACTGGCTGCAGCACCTGTTCGCCTTTGCCGCCTTGAAGAAGAGCGCGGCCATCGTCTTCTTCAGTGATGGCAATCCCTTCGGTCCGCCGCCCAAGCGTTCCTTCTTCCGCACTCAGCGGGATGGCTTTGCCGAGACGCGCAAGCTGTTCTCCGAGCTTGCCGGCAAGTTCCCGGGGCGGGTACTGGTGGTACATGCCCAGGGCGGCAAGAACAAGGCACCCGCCCATATCCTCTGGACCGGCAACCTGGGCAGCGTGGGCGTCGGTGAGCGCTGGCTCAAGGTGGTGGTGGATGACCATCTGCCACAGCTGTTTGCGGTGGCCGATGCGGATGGAGAACGGCGCTAGCTGCCCGATGCCAGGTACAAGATCCTTGCCGGTAAACGGATTTTTACGGTTTAAATGAAGAAAAACGCCCGCAGAGCGCATCTGCGGGCGTTTTTGCATGGTCGCCGGAAGGAAAATCCCGATTTCCGGGATCGGCTTGCGGCGCTGCGATCAGAATTCAGCGATCAGTTCAGCGGCTGGCTGCGGAAGTGGTCGCCGGCGTCGCCTTCATCTTCATCATCGTGGTGGTGATGGTGGCCGTGGGCACCGTGGACGTGACCGTGGGCCACTTCTTCTTCGGAGGCGGCGCGCACTTCGGTGACCGCCAGTTCAAAGCGCAGCGCGATGCCGGCCAGCGGGTGGTTGCCATCGAGCACGGCCTTGCCGTCCGCCACTTCGGTGACGGTGAAGATGACCGACTCTTCGCTGTCGTCATCGGGCGAACCTTCGAACTGCATGCCCACTTCCAGCGGTTGCGGCAGGCGCTCGACCGGCTCGATCTTGACCAGTTCGGAATCGTATTCGCCGAAGGCATCTTCCGGTTCGACCTGAATGGTGGTGCTGTAGCCGACTTCCTTGCCGTCCAGCGCTTCTTCGATCTTGGGCAGGGTGTTGTGATAGCCGCCGTGCAGGTAGACCATCGGCTCGCTGCTTTGCTCGATCAGGTTGTTCTGGGCATCCGACAGCTTGTAGTTGACGGAAACGACGGTATTCTTCGCGATCTTCATCGTAAGGGTCCTTTGTATCGATAGTGGTGCGGGAGCGGCAGCTGCTGCGGAAGCGTCGCGCGGGACACCTGCCACCCGGGTTGGGGCCTAAGAACCATCCCCTTGCCATTCCCGCGAGGCAAGGACGCTTTCAAAAACGGTATCTCGACTCCGCGATTATACCTGCATCAAACTTGGCCGCCGCCAATGGCGTACGGCTGCGCTGGCACCTCTATAATGGCGACCATGAAAAAACTCGATCTGCTCGGCGGCATCACGCCCGCCCAATTCCTGCGTGACTACTGGCACAAGAAGCCGCTCCTGATCCGCAACGCCATCCCCGGTTTCACCGCGCCGCTGCCGCGCCAGGAACTGTTCGACCTGGCCCGCCGCGATGATGTCGAATCCCGCCTCATCACCCATCGCACCGATGGCTGGGACATGCAGCACGGCCCCTTCAACAAGCTGCCGCCCCTGAAGCAAAAGGCCTGGACCCTGCTGGTGCAGGGCGTGAACCTGCACCATCCGGCCGCCGATGCCCTGCTGCGCCAGTTCCGCTTCGTGCCCGATGCACGCCTGGACGACCTGATGATCAGCTACGCCACCGATGGCGGCGGCGTCGGTCCGCACTTCGATTCCTATGATGTTTTCCTGCTGCAGGCCCACGGACAACGCCGCTGGCGCATCAGCGCGCAAGACGACCTGACGCTGGAAGAAGGCGTGCCGCTGAAGATCCTCAGCCACTTCCAAGCCGAACAGGAATTCGTGCTGGAACCGGGCGACATGCTCTACCTGCCGCCGCAATACGCGCACGACGGCGTGGCCATCGGCGAATGCATGACCTATTCGGTCGGCTTCCGCTCGCCGGCCTACCAGGAACTGGGCGAATCCTTCCTTGAATTCATGATGGATACCATCGACCTGTCCGGCCGCTATGAAGATCCTGACCTGAAAGCCACCGCCAAGCCCGCCGAATTGCCACTGGACATGGTGGCGCGCATCCGCGACGAGCTCAACAAGATCCGCTTCACCGACGACGACATCACCATCTTCCTGGGCGAGCATCTGTCAGAGCCCAAACCCAGCGTTTTCTTCGAAGCACGGACCGAGGAATTATCTTTTGCTCGCTTTTTCCAGGGCGCGAAGAAACGCGGTCTGGCGCTGCATCGCAAGACGCGCATGCTGTACCGTGGCTCTCACGTCTTCATCAATGGCGAATCCTTCCAGGTCAATCGCGGCGACAAGGCGATCCTGGCGCGATTGGCAGACTCGCGTGTGCTGGAGAAATCCGACCTCGACCTGGCCTCCGAAGACCTGCTGGAAGCATTGCACCAATGGCATGAAAGTGGCTGGCTCGACATCATTCGAGATTAATGAAATTTATTGCGGACACTTCTCGAAATTACTTTAGAAAATCCCGGAGAGCGGCTTGCGCCAAGACTTTCCGGGCCGCTGAAAAGGGATGTAAGTTCTTACAAATTCTTACGAATTCCCATAGTGGCGATGTGATTCCGGAAAAAAATAGCTATAATGATGGGCTGGAAAGTTTTCGTTGTCAGGCGTTGTTTCGGCAGTAAAAAAGAAGCAAGAACCGAAGCCCGACCGTGAGGTCTTACCCGCGGCGAAAGCCTCCCAGTAGAGCGATAATTACCGGTAATTATTCATCGCACAATTTTTAAATATTGAAGGAATATTCATGAAAAAGACTCTGTTGATCGCTTCGTTGTTGGCTGTTGCCCTGGCTGCTTGCGGCAAGAAGGAAGAAGCACCGGCACCTGCTGCTGCTCCTGCTGCTGAAGCTCCGGCCGCTGCTGCTCCGGCTGCTGATGCAAAGCCGGCTGACGCCGCTCCTGCTGCTGACGCTGCCAAGCCGGCTGACGCCGCTGCTCCGGCTGCTGATGCGAAGCCTGCTGACGCTGCCGCTCCGGCCGCTGATGCAAAGCCGGCTGAAGCCGCTCCGGCCAAGTAATCTTCGGATTATTTTCGAAAAAACCGGTCGCAAGACCGGTTTTTTTTCGTCCCGAGTTTTGTTGTCGTTTTGTTTTTGCCGGGCGTTCCAGTCCGAAACTTCATATCACTGTCTTTTCTCTTCACTTGGCACGTGAAGCAGCCTTCACTTCAGATCTCCCGGACATTGCCCTCGTTTGATCCAGCGCAAACCGCTCAGAACGGCCCAGGAACGCATCGCCGCATTCAATCCTGGCTCGCCCACTGACAAGGACCTGACAAGCCCGCAGAAGCCGCATTTCTTATCGAAGACACAATATCGCAGCAGACGAGACGGAACCGCGGACCGGGATCAAATCAAGGCCCTTCAAGCTGAAGAAAAAGAGAAACAAATTGTTTCTGACGCAGCGCACCCAAGACACAGACAGCCTGACAAAGGGCTGAACCACTCGCGTTTGCGATCAGACGTCCAGCCAGGCGAAGCCTTCTTCCTGACAGGCGATGCCGATCTCGCCAAAAGTGGTGCCGAGTACGCTTTCGATGGCCGCGCGGGCCAGTTCGGGCGTGTTGTTCTGCTGGCTCAGGTGAGCGCCGATGACGCGCTTGAGCCGGCTTTTGTCGAGCAGCCGCAGGATCTCGGCGCTGGCGTCGTTGGCCAGATGGCCGTAGTCGCCGCCGATGCGGCGCTTGAGGAAGGCGGGATAAGGCGAGCGATCCAGCATGTCGCGGTCGTGATTGCATTCCAGCAGCAGCGCATCGCAGGCATCGAGGGCTTGCACCAAATGCGCGGTCGGCTGGCCGGCATCGGTCAACACGCCCAGGCGACGATCACCATCGCTGGCCACGTACTGCACCGGCTCGCGGGCATCGTGCGGAACGGTATAGGGAGAGAGTTCGAGATCGCCGATGGCAAGCTTCTGGCCATCGGCGCAGAAACGTACATCGACATCGTTGGCCTGCTCGGCCACCGCCTGCCAGGTGCCGTAACTGAGCCAGACCGGAATGCGATAGCGCCGCGCGAACTTGAAGACGCCGCTGACGTGGTCCGAATGTTCATGCGTGACCACGATGGCCGAGACATCGGAAGGATCCAGGCCCAGGCGCAGCATGCGCTTCTCGGCTTCGCGCAAAGTAAAGCCGCAGTCCAGCATGACCGTGGTCCCCGAGGAGGGACGCTGGTCGCCGGCTGCGGCCGAGATCAGCAGCGCATTGCCTTCGCTGCCGCTACCGAGGCTCGCGAACTTCATCTGAGCCCCGGGTCCTGCTTACTTCAGCTGTTCGTTGAGCAGACCGAGGATCTTGTCGGAGATACCCGAGGTATCCGGACCACCCTCGCCGTTCTGCACGACGATGTTGCTGCTGTCGGAACCGGCACCCTTGACCACGATGCGGTACTTGGCAGCCTTCTTGTCCTTGTCCTTGGAGCTGAAGATGCGCGAGAAGAAACCGTCATCCTTCTTGTCCTTGGCATCCTGGTTCTGGTCCACGTAGCGCACGAAGTAGATGCCCTGGCTGCGGTCGCGGTCTTCCACGGTGAAGCCCACGCGGTCCAGTGCCAGGCCGACGCGACGCCATGCGCGGTCGAAGCCCTCATCCACTTGCACGCTGGTGCCGGTGGCGGTCTTCTGCAGGCGCGAACGGGCCTGCAGCGAGGGAGCATTGGCCACGGCTGCCTTGGCCTTGGTTTCTTCTGCACCCAGGCGCACCATCAGGCGCGACAGGAATTCAGCTTCCAGGCCAGGATCGGAGGGACGTGCAGTCCAGACCGAGGTTTCCTTGGCCGAACCGGTCAGCACTTCTTCGGCACCGCGATGGCTGATGAAGATTTCGGTGGTGCCGTTCGGGCCGCGTTCCAGACGGGTGCGGAACTTGTCGCGCTCGCCGGTGGAGTACAGGGAATCAAACACCTTGCCCAAGGTATTGCGGATGAAGTCCTGCGGGATCTTGGCACGGTTCTCGGCCCAGTCGGTTTCCATCACGCCGGTCTCGGGCGATTCGATATTGATCAGAAATCCGCTGTCCTGCCAGAAGTCCTTGATCTGCGGCCACAGCTGTTCCGGGGTCTGCTTGACCACCAGCCAGCGCTGCGAACCATCGCGCTCGATACGGATTTCGTTGCCCTTGGACGTCGGTGCCACGGAGGTGACATCGGTGGTCGGCTTGTTCTGCTGTTCCAGCTGGTAGCCGGAGGCAGTGGCCACACCCTTGTTGGCTTCAGGGATGGCGTAGCGGTTGTCGCGCTGCAGCTGGGTGAGGTCGGGCGGCACTTCCAGGCGCGGGCCACGGGCCTTTTCGGCGCTCTTGTAATCGATACGGTCGCCTTCGAGCATGTTGCCGATGGACGAGCATCCTGCCAGTCCGGCCAGCGCCAGTGCGACGACGATGCTGCGTTGGGTAAGTGTGTACGCGGAGCGGGAGACCGGACGAACGTTATTGCTATTAGTCATATCGTTACTAGTGAAAGCGGAATCGGATTTCAGGAGACCTGCGCCAAAACGGCCAAGCCGATCAGTTTAAGACGCCGGACTCGCGCAGGGCAGCGCGCACGGTGTCGTGGAAGGACTCGCCCAGCGGCGCCAGCGGCAGGCGCATGCCCGACGGGATCAGACCCATCTCCTGCATGGCCCACTTGACCGGCACCGGGTTGGGTTCGACGAAGAGCTTGTTGTGCAGCGGCAGCAGCTTGTTGTTCAGTTCCACGGCACGAGCGATGTTGCCGCTCATGGCAGCCACGCACAGCTCGTGCATGTCGCGCGGGGCGACGTTGGCCGTCACCGAGATGTTGCCGGCGCCGCCATACAGCATCAAGGCGATGGCGGTGGCGTCGTCACCGGAGTAGACCGCGAAGTCCTTGGGGGCCAGGCGGATCAGGTCGGTGCCGCGGCCGATGTTGCCGGTAGCATCCTTCACGCCCACGATGCCCTTGACCTGCGCCAGGCGCAGGATGGTCTCGTTGCTCATGTCTGCGACCGTCCGGCCGGGCACGTTGTACAGGATCACCGGCAGATCCACCGCTTCGGCGATGGTCTTGAAGTGCAGGTACATGCCTTCCTGGGTCGGACGGTTGTAGTAGGGCACCACCTGCAGCGAGGCGTCGGCGCCGACCTTCTTGGCGAAGGCGGTCAGCTCGATGGCTTCGGCGGTGGAATTGCCGCCGGTACCGGCGATGATGGGGATGCGTTTGGCCGTGTGCTCGACCGCGACCTTGATCAGTTCGCAGTGCTCTTCCATCGAGACGGTGGGCGATTCGCCGGTGGTACCGACGATGACGATGCTGTCGGTTCCCTCGGCGATATGCCAGTCGATCAGCTTGCGCAGGCCATCGAAGTCGAGGCTGCCGTCCGGATGCATGGGAGTGACGATTGCAACAATGCTACCCTTGATCATGGTGTGCGTATGTAAGGTGGTGGTCAGAATAAAGGCCTGATTGTAGCGGATAGACGCCTCATCAGGTCAATTTGCGGCTGCCAGAGATGAAAGCGGACGTAAAAAAAACCGGAGAGCCCGCCCCTGCGGGCCCCGCGACGGCCTGCAACCCGCTTGCCGCTGGTCAATAACCCAGCCCCATGGCTTCGCGCACGTCGCGCATGGTGTCCTGGGCCAGCTTGCGCGCCTTCTCGCAGCCATCGGCGACGATGGCGCGCACCAGCGAAGGATCGTCCAGGTAAGGCTGCGCACGTTCCAGCATCGGCTGCTGCTCCTGCAGGATGGCATCGATCACCGGTTGCTTGCACTCCAGGCAACCGATCCCGGCCGAACGGCAGCCCTTGGCGGCCCATTCCTTCACTTCCGGGGTGGAATAAACCTGGTGGAATTGCCAGACCGGGCATTTGTCCGGATCGCCCGGATCGCTGCGACGCACGCGCTGCGGGTCGGTCGGCATGGTCTTGACCTTCTTGGTGACCGAAGCGGCATCTTCACGCAGGGCGATGGCGTTGCCGTAGCTCTTGGACATCTTGGCCCCATCCAGCCCCGGCAGGCGCGAGGCCTCGGTCAGCATGGCCTGCGGCTCAGTGAGGATCAATTTGCGGCTGCCTTCGAGGTAGCCGAACAAACGTTCACGATCGATCATCGACAGGTTCTGGGCATCGTCCAGCATGGCCTTGGCCTGTTCCAACGCTTCATCGTCGCCCTTTTCCTGGAATTGCGTACGCAGTTCCAGGTACAGCTTGGCGCGCTTGCTGCCCAGCTTTTTGGTGGCGGCCAGGGCCTTTTCCTCGAAGCCTTTTTCCTTGCCGTACAGGTGGTTAAAGCGGCGCGCGATCTCGCGCATGATCTCGATGTGCGGCACCTGGTCTTCACCTACCGGCACCTGGCTGGCGCGGTAGATCAGCACGTCAGCCGCCTGCAGCAGCGGGTAGCCCAGGAAGCCGTAGGTGGCCAGGTCGCGGTCGGCCAGCTTTTCCTGCTGGTCCTTGTAGGTCGGCACGCGTTCCAGCCAGCCCAGCGGGGTGGCCATGGACAGCAGCAGATGCAGCTCGGCATGCTCGGGCACGCGCGACTGGATGAACAGCGTGGCCTGGGAGGGATCAACCCCGGCGGCGAGCCAGTCGATCACCATTTCCCAGGTGCTGGTCTCGATCACGGAGGGATCGTCGTAATGGGTGGTCAGCGCGTGCCAGTCGGCCACGAAGAACAGGCAGGGCAGCTCGGATTGCAGCTTGACCCAGTTCTTCAGGGCACCGTGATAGTGGCCCAGGTGCAGCGCGCCCGTGGGGCGCATGCCGGAGACGACGCGGTCAGGATACATGGCGTTTGACGTTGGTTGGCAGGTGGCGGTTCGACATGAACAGGATCAGCGACATGAAGGATCAGAACAGCAAGGTAATGGGGAAGGTAATGAGCTGCAGCAGCTTGCCGGCCACATACATCACGGGGGCCATCCACCAGGCGTAAATCACCTTGAGCAGCACCAGCGCCATGACGATGAAGAAGCCATAGGGCTCGATCTGGGCGAATTTATACGCATATTTGTTCGGCAACAAGCTGGTGAGGATGCGCCCGCCATCCAGCGGCGGAATCGGGAACAGGTTGAAGGCGAACATCACCAGGTTGGTCAGCACCCCTGCCCTGGCCATCAGTGTGAAGAATTCTTCCTGCACCCCGCCCAGCGCCAGGGCATAGATGGCCAGCATCCACAGCAGTGCCATGAAGAAATTGGCAGCGGGACCAGCCAGCGAGACCCAGGCCATGTCGCGCTTGGGCTGGCGCAGGTGGCCGAAGTTGATCGGCACCGGTTTGGCGTAGCCGAACAGGAAAGCGCCATTGGTGGCGAAGTACAGCATGATGGGAATGAGGATGGTGCCGAAGGGATCGATGTGCTTGAGCGGATTGAGGCTCATGCGCCCCATCGAATACGCCGTGGTATCCCCGAAAAACTTGGCCGCATAGGCATGGGCCGCCTCGTGCAGGGTGATGGCGAAGAGCACGGGCAGCGCGTAAACCGCGACGGTCTGGATGAGTTCATTCATGGGCGGGGATTTTAGCAGAGGGACAACGAACTGCCCCGGATTCGCTCGGGGCCGCTTCCGCTGGCCGGATGTGGGTGAACAAAAACTCGCTCAGGCAGCCTGCAAGCCGAAGATGCCTGCATCTCCCCTGCCCTGGCGTACCAGCACGGGTTCATTGTCATCGGTGAGATCAATCACGGTGGTCGGCTCCAGGCTGCAGGCACCGCTGTCGATGACCAGTTCGATCTGCTTTTCCAGATGGCTGCGGATGTCTTCGGCGCTGGTCAGCGGCAGATCTTCGTCCGGCAGGATCAGGGTGGTACCCAGCAGCGGCTGGCCCAGTTCTTCCAGCAGCATGTGGGCGATGCGGTTCTCCGGCACGCGCAGGCCGATGGTCTTGCGCGAGGGGTGCGAGAGGCGGCGCGGCACTTCCTTGGTGGCTTCCAGGATGAAGGTATAGGCACCGGGGGTGGCGGCCTTCAGCAGGCGGTACTGGCGGTTGTCCACCTTGGCGTACTGGGCGATCTCGGAGAGGTCGCGGCACAGCAGGGTCAAATGGTGCTTGTCGTCCACGCCACGGATGCGGCGCACACGCTCCACGGCATCCTTGTTGTCCAGCTGGCAGACCAGCGCGTAGCAGGAGTCGGTGGGCAAAGCCACCAGGCCGCCCTTGTGGATGATCTGCGCGGCTTGCTTGATCAGGCGCAGTTGCGGGTTGTCGGGGTGAATCTCGAAAAACTGGCTCATGATGCGGTTTCCGTTTCCAATCCAAATCCAAATCGTAAAAAGCACAACGGCGGTGTCGCCACCGCCGTTGTCGCTGCCCGCCGGGCTTAGCGCTGGCCGCGCAGGGCGGCGATGCGCTGTTCCAGCGGCGGGTGTGTCGAGAACAGCGCCATGATGCCGGGCTTGTCGCTGATGCCCAGGGCCGCCATGTTCTGCGGCAGGCCTTCCGGCGAAAAGCCGCCCAGGCGCGCCAGGGCATTGATCATCGGCTGAGGCGTGCCCAAGAGGCGCGCCGCACCGGCATCAGCCCGGAATTCACGATGGCGCGAGAACCAGGCCACGATGATCGAGGCACCGATACCGAAGACGATCTGGCACACCATCACCGTCACCATGTAGCCGATGCCGGGGCCGGAAGACTCGTTGTTGCGGCGCAGGGCCGAATCCACGAAATAGCCGACTACCCGCGACAGGAACACCACGAAGGTGTTCACCACGCCCTGGATCAGGGTCATGGTGACCATGTCGCCGTTGGCGATGTGAGCCACCTCGTGGCCGAGTACGGCTTCCACCTCGTCCTGCGTCATGCCCTGCAGCAGGCCGGTGGAGACTGCCACCAGGGCCGAATCCCGGAAGGCACCGGTGGCAAAGGCATTGGGTTCGCCGTCATAGACCGCCACTTCCGGCATGCCGATGCCGGCGCGCTGGGCCAGCTTGCCCACGGTCTGCAGCAGCCAGGCTTCGGTACCGTTCATGGGCGTTTCGATCACGCGCGCGCCGGTGGACCACTTGGCCATGCTCTTGCTCATCAGCAAGGAGATGATCGATCCGGTGAAGCCGACCACCAGCGAGAACACCATCAGCATCGGCAGGTTCAGGCCGGAACGAGTGAGGAAGCGGTCCACGCCCAGCAGGGAGAGGATCACGCTCATCACCACCAGCACGGCGATGTTGGTGGCGATAAACAGCAGGATGCGTTTCATCGGGGAAAACTCCTATCGGAAAAGTGGTTATTAGATAGGAATCGCCCTGCTGAATTCAAGAGCTTCACAGCCCCCAGTCATGCCAGACCGGCTTGACTCCGGTGGGCAGAGGCGGCAATCCCCCGAGGTCCATGCGCGACTCGCCCGGACCGTGGAAATCCGAGCCCATCGAGGCCAGAAAGCCATAGCTGCGCGCTACCTGGGCGTATTCCTGGTACTGCTCCGGCGTATGGCTGCCGGTATTGACTTCGATGGCCGCGCCGCCCAGTTGCTTGAACTCGTCGAACAATGCGCCGAACTGGGTCTGGGTGTACTTGTAGCGCCCCGGATGGGCGATCACCGCCACCCCGCCGGCCCCGCGGATCCAGCGCACCGACTCTTCCAGCGTAGCCCAGCGATGCGGCACGTAGCCGGGCTTGCCTTCGGTGAGGTAGTTGGCGAAGACTTCCTTGGTATCGCAGCAGGTACCGCATTCGACCAGGTAGCGCGCGAAGTGCGTGCGCGAGATCAGGTCGGGATTGCCCACGTGCTTCAACGCGCCTTCATACGCGCCGCCAATGCCGTGACGATCCAGCGCCTCGGCGATCTCGCGGGCGCGCCGTTCGCGGCCGTTGCGGGTGGCGGCCAGGCCGTCGACCAGGGCCTGGTTGGTCTCGTCGATACACAAGCCCACGATATGCACCGTATGCCCGGCCCAGGTGACCGAAATTTCCACGCCGGCCACATGCTCCATGCCCAGCGCGCGCGCAGCCGCCCGGGCGCGCGCCACGCCGCCCACTTCATCGTGGTCGGTCAGCGCCCACACGCCCACGCCATTGGCCTTGGCGCGCGCGGCCACCTCCTCCGGCGGCAGCAGGCCGTCGGAGACGTTGGAATGGCAATGCAGATCGAACTTGAGTTCAGACATAGGAAGTCGCAATGACCTCAGCGACCGCGCCGGTCGCTTGTGGCTGCCGTCGGTCAGGGAGGTCCGGGTGATTGGAATGCGTCCATTTTACGCGCTTGATGCCAACCCCGCACTGCACCGCACGATGCGGCCAGTCTCAGGCCGGCTGCTGCAGAAAAGCCTCGATCAGTTGTGCCAGCCGCTCGGGCTGGTCGTGATGCAGCATGTGGCCGGCGTCGGCGATCATCTCCACCTGCGTCTTGGGGATACAGGCGATGCGGCGGTCGATTTCTTCACGTTTCAACGAGGCCGGACCGAAGAAACGCCAGATATCGCTGTCTATCGCCTCGATCCACAGCACCGGGGCGGTAATGCGGCTCCAGCAGGCCATCATTTCATCGACCCGGTACAGGATGGGGCTGACCTGCTTGTGGGCCGGATCCCCCAGGATCTGCCACAGGCCGCTCTCATCCTGCTGCGCCCAATGCTGGGCCAGGAAACCGGCGCGCTCGTCCGAGAGGCGCGCATTGTTCTTCTGCAGCCGCGCCGCGACCTCTTCGAGCGTCTCGTAGCCGCGCAATACGGGACGATTCTTCATCTCGTCCAGCCATTGCGTGAAGCGTCCCGGCGCCTGCTCCGGCTTGGCCGTGGGCAGGCCGATACCTTCCAGGTTGACCAGCCGCTTGATGCGCTGGGGGCGCACGCCCGCATACAAGTTCACCACATTGCCGCCCATGCTGTGGCCAAGCAAGTTGATGGCCTCCTCACCGGCGTAGTGGTCGAGGATGGCATCGAGGTCGGCCAGGTAATCGGGGAACCAGTAGGACTGCGCCGGGGCCCGCTCGGTCAGGCCGAAACCGCGCCAGTCGGGAGCAATTACGTGCCATTCCCCTTGCAGGGCATCGACCATGAACTGGAACGACGCCGACATATCCATCCAGCCATGCATCATGAATATCTTGGGGGCCTGGGGGTCGCCCCAGTGGCGCACGTGGTAGCGCAGGCCGCGCACGTCGAGGAATTCGGAACGGGAGATTTTCTGGGCGATGGTTTGGCGCATGGCTTGTCTTTTTTGTCGGTACTGCGGGGCGGAACGAAGGATCAAGCCGCAAAGTATAGACAAAAGTGAACGATCGTGCGTCAGCCCTGCCCCGCGAACCGCCTCAGGGCAGGAAACGTCCGAGGTCGAAGGTGGAGGTATGACCGATCTGGGCGAAGTTCTGCTCCAGCCATTCCGAGGCCCGCTCGCGGCCCTGTTGGAACAGGCTGCCGATGAAACTGGCCTGGGTATTGAGCTTGGAGAGGTTGGTCAGCTGCTCCATGAGCTCATTGGCATCGATCATGTGGATGTTGAGCTGGCGCAGCCGCCGTTCCAGCGAGCCGAAGGCCAGAGTGGAATTCTCGGCCTCGCGCTTGGCCAGGGCCAGTCCGCTCAGCTCGGTGAAGAAGGCCGAGCTGAAGCTGATTTCCGAGAGCCGCTGGCCGATGTCGTGGCTGGAAGTGGGCGTGCCGGCGCGACGGCTGGGATGCAGCAGCACCACCATCACGTCACGTGCGGCACAGGAATGCAAGAGCGGGAAAATCGGCGGATTGGCGGTCAGGCCGCCATCCCAATAGGCTTCGCCATCGATCTCGATGGGCCGGTGCAGCGAAGGCAGGCAGGCCGAGGCCAACAGCACTTCCACCGACAGATCGGGGTTGCGGAAGATCTTCAACGTGCCGGTGCTGACCTGGGTGGCCGCAATGAACAATTTCAGTTCACGCTGGCTGCGCAAGCGTTCGAAATCGACCTGCTCCACCAGGATGTCGCGCAGCGGATTGATATCCAGCGGATTCAATTGCGTGGGCGAGAAGAAGCGCGTCATCGCCAGCAGTGCCTGCATGCCGGGCAGTGGTGCGGGGTTGGCGATGACGGGCGCGCCTTCGGCCGTCACATGGTCCAGCGGCACGCCATTGGAGAGCGCAGTCCAGAAGCGCTCCAGCGCGGCGCGGGCACCGTCGCGGCCGTCCTGCACGTAACCCTGGGCCATCACCGCCGCATTCATGGCCCCGGCCGAGGCACCGCTGATGCCTTCCAGGTCCAGCCGGCCATCCTCCAGCAAACGATCCAGCACGCCCCAGGTGAAGGCGCCATGCGAGCCCCCGCCTTGCAGGGCCAGACTGACGATCTTGTTCGACATGATGTCCTTTATCTTCACGTGCCGCGTGACAGACCCGCACAATGTGGCCGGGCGCATGCGCAGTGCCGCGCTGTCACGCCGGCGTCACCACTTCAGCTTATGCTGCACTGCACTATCATGGTATAACAGGAACGCGGCTGGAGATAGTGGCAGCTTGGAGAGACATTCTGGTTCCAGCAGGAAACATCTGGCTATCCAGCTCAGCCATTGTAACCATGTACTGACGTAACGACGGACACAGCAGAGGACACATGAAATCGATTTGCGTATATTGCGGTTCTTCCCCCGGCGCTTCCCCGGCCTATGCCGAGGCGGCGCGCAAGCTGGCCCAGGAGATGGTGAAGAACAACATCGCCCTGGTCTATGGCGGCGGCAATGTGGGCCTGATGGGCATCATCGCCAGTGAAGTCATGAAGCTGGGCGGCGAAGCCACCGGCGTCATCCCCAAAGCCTTGCTGGACAAGGAACTGGGCCACGACGGCCTGACCCGCCTGCACATCGTCAAGGACATGCACGAACGCAAGGCCATGATGGCAGAACTCTCCGATGGCTTCGTGGCCATGCCCGGCGGCATGGGCACCCTGGAAGAACTGTTCGAAGTGCTGACCTGGGCCCAGCTGGGCTTCCATTACAAGCCGATCAGCCTGTACAACGTGGACGGCTTCTACAACAACCTGATCGCCTTCGTCGACCACCTGGTCTCGCAGCGCTTCGTCAGCAGCGACCAGTCCGGGCTGATGATGCATGAGGCCGATCCGGTCAAGCTGATCGAACGCTTCCAGACTTTCAAGCCGACCTACAAGACCAAGTGGGCCGATCGGGAAGCGGTGGCCAACCTGGTGCCCTGACACCGGTTTTTTACACAAGCGTTCACCTGGCAGCACCAAGAACAACGCCCGTCCCTCTTGCGAGGCGACGGGCGTGTTGTTTTCTTCACTTCGGCTTGAAACCAGCGTAGATCAGGCCTCCAGCGCCTGGCGGAAATCGGCCACCAGGTCATCGGTATCTTCCAGCCCCACGGACACACGAATGAGCGACTCGGCGATGCCCATGCTGGCGCGGCGCTCAGCCCCCATCTCGTAGAAGATGGTGTGCGCCACCGGGATCACCAGCGTACGGGTGTCACCCAGGTTGCTGGCGGCCACGGCCAGGTTCAGCCGGTTGAGGTAATCGAAGCAATCGATGCTGTCCTTCAGCTCGAAGGACATCAGGCTGCCGAAAGCGCGGAACAGCTGCTTGCACAAGGCGTGCTGGGGATGCGACTCCAGCCCCGGATAGTGGACCGCTGCCACGCGCGGATCCGCTTCCAGCATCTGGGCCAGCGCCAGCGCATTCTTGCATTCACGTTCCTGGCGCAGGGCCATGGTCTCGGCGCCAACGGCGATGTGGTGCGCCGCTTCCGGGCCCAGCGTGGCGCCGAAGTCGCGCAGCGCCTTGGCGCGGATCTGCGCCATGCCCCATTGCGGGGCCGGGTTCTTCTTGTAGCTGTCGGCGATGTGCGGGTAGCGCGTCCAGTCGTATTCACCGGTATCGGTCAGCGCGCCACCGAGGGCATTGCCGTGGCCACCGATGGACTTGGTCAGCGAATTGACCACCAGGCCCGCACCGACCGTCTTGGGACGGAACAGGTAAGGCGAGGTCATGGTGTTGTCCACCACGTAGAGGATGCCCCGCTCGCGGCACAGCTCGCCGATGCGCTTCAAGTCCGCCACCTGGGTGCGCGGGTTGGCGATGGTTTCCACAAAGACCACGCGGGTCTGCGGTGTGATGGCCGCTTCCACATTTTTCACATCGGTAGCATCCACCATGGAGACCTTGGCACCCTGCGCGCCCACCGTCATCCAGAGGCTATTGGTATTACCGAACAGGAAAGCCGACGACACCACATGATCGCCCTCGCGCAGCAAGCCCTGGACGATGGCACCAATGGCGGCCATGCCGGTGGCAAAACAGATGGTGGATTTGCCGTCTTCCATCTTGGTGATCTTGTCTTCCAGCGCCGACACCGTCGGGTTGCCCTGGCGGCCATAGCGATAGCCGGGCTGCTTGCCCTGGAACACTTCGGCCAGCTGGCGCGCATCTTCATAGCCGAAGGTCACGGAGGTGTGGATGGGCTTGTGCAGCGAGCCGTGTTCGATGCCCTTCTGGCGGTCGCTGTGGAGGATGGTGGTGGTGAAGCCGTAGGTCTTTTTATCGTTCATCGCGTGATCGGAAAAGCAGAAGAAATGAGCAAGGCCGGCGCACGGCCAAAGGCAAAATGATAAGCCAGATTCCCGTCGGCTGGTTTGCGTGGCACCTCAACGCAAAACGCCGGTGCCGCCAAAGCGGCCACCGGCGTCCTGTTCCAGCCTTGAATCAGACGGCGGGGATCAGTCCACGCGCGCCAGGTTCAGGTTCAGCTGGGAACGCACCACATCTTCCAGCGCCGGCTTGGGATTCTTGCGGGCGTATTCGATGCGGTCCAGGTATTCCTGGGTGATGTCGCCGGTGATGTAGTGACCATCGAAGCAGGAGGCCTCGAATTGCTTCAGGGCCGGGTTGGCGTCGGAGATGGCGCGCTTCAGGGCTTCCACATCCTGGTACACCAGGGCGTCGGCGGTGATCTCGCGGCAGACTTCTTCGTCGCTGCGGCCGAAGGCGATCAGTTCGTCACGGGTCGGCATGTCGATGCCGTACACGTTGGGGAACTTCACCGGCGGCGCGGCCGACGCGAAGATCACGTTCTTGGCGCCCGACTCGCGGGCCATCTGCACGATTTCACGGCTGGTGGTGCCGCGCACGATGGAGTCATCCACCAGCAGCACGTTCTTGCCCTTGAATTCGCTGCCGATGGCGTTGAGCTTCTGGCGCACCGACTTCTTGCGCAGCGCCTGGCCCGGCATGATGAAAGTGCGGCCGATGTAGCGGTTCTTGATGAAGCCTTCGCGGTACTCGATGCCCAGCTTCAACGCCAGTTCCATGGCCGCCGGACGCGAGGAATCGGGAATCGGCATGACCACGTCAATCTCGCCATGCTTGAACTGGCTACGAATCTTGTCGGCCAGGAACTCGCCCATCTTCAGGCGGGTGGCGTAGACCGAGGCGCCATCGATGATGGAGTCCGGACGGGCCAGGTAGACGTATTCG
Source organism: Herbaspirillum sp. Her4 (assembly GCF_057961335.1). Classification (NCBI taxonomy): domain Bacteria; kingdom Pseudomonadati; phylum Pseudomonadota; class Betaproteobacteria; order Burkholderiales; family Oxalobacteraceae; genus Herbaspirillum; species Herbaspirillum sp. Her4. The sequence continues at coordinate 5,011,234 of NZ_CM176330.1, forward strand.
AAGGCACAGGGGTTCAGCGTCGGGTTTTCGGCGCATTGCTGGTTGTACAGCTTGCCGTCGTTGTCGATGAAGATCGCTTCACCCGGGTTGACGTCGCGCAGGAAGCGGAAGCCCATGCCTTCCAGGGCCACCGATTCGCTGGCCATCATGTATTCGATGCCCTTGTCGCTCTCGTTGAAGCCCAGGCACATCGGACGGATGCCGTACGGATCGCGGAAGCCCAGCAGACCGTAACCGGCGATCTGCGCCACCACGGCGTAGGAGCCGCGCACGCGCTTGTGCACCATGGCCACGGCCTTGAAGAGCGCAGCCGGGTCCAGCGAGTAACCGGTGGTGGCTTGCTGGATCTCGTGGGCCAGCACGTTCAGCAGCACTTCGGTATCGGAATCGGTGTTGATGTGGCGGCGATCGTTCTTGAACATCTCGATCTTCAACTGTTCCGCATTGGTCAGGTTGCCGTTGTGCGCCAGGATGATGCCGAAGGGGGCATTGACGTAGAAGGGCTGCGCTTCTTCTTCCGAGGACGAGCTGCCTGCGGTCGGATAGCGCACCTGGCCGATGCCGGTGTTGCCGGGCAGCGAGCGCATGTTGCGGGTACGGAACACGTCGCGCACCAGGCCATTGGCCTTGTGCATCGAGAAACCGTTGCTGTGGTTGGTTGCGATCCCCGCCGCATCCTGGCCGCGGTGCTGCAGCAGCAGCAGCGCGTCATACAGCATCTGGTTGACGGGACTATGAGAGACGATACCGACGATGCCACACATGGTGGACTCCTAACGAAAAACGAAAACGAAAATGAACCACGACTGCCACGCCACTCCCGCGATACTATGGTCCCCGCCACGGGGCGCCCATCCGCTCACACCGGAGTGGAAAAACTCACATGCTCGGCCAGCTTGCCCGGCAGGTAGGGCAGCACCGCCTCGGCGGCCTGCTCGACCCAGGGACTGAAGCGCGCCTGCTTCCAGAAATCCTGTTGCGGAATGGCCGTGGTACCGCACAGCAAGGCCACCGCCACCACCAGCAATACCCCGCGCGCCACACCGAAAATGCTGCCCAGCGTGCGATCGAGTAAACCCAGGCCGGTCGCCTTGACCAGCTCGCCCAGCGTCTTGGCCACCAGCGCCATCAACAGGCGCGTGCCGATGAAGAGCGCAATGAAGGCCACGATCAAGCGCGTCAGTTCACCCGGCACCACATCCGGCAGCATCGTCGATAACGCCTCGCCATAGGTATTGGCCACCACCAGCGCGACAATCCAGCCGGCCAGGGACAACACCTCGCGCACCAGTCCGCGCAGGGTGCCGATGATCACCGAACAGGCCAGGATCAGCAGCACCAGGTAGTCAAATATCGTCACGATGACAACAATATGCGGCTATCTGTAGCCAAATTCAAGCAGGAACAATCGTGGCATTCAGGCCCAGCTTCTTGATTCGGCCGCCCATGCGTTCGGCTTCCTCGCGGCTGGCGAAGGGGCCGACGCGAATGCGCGTGCGCTCTCCTGCCTCGGTTGCGATCTTTTGCGTGTACGAATGGATGCCGGCGGCGCTGAGCTTGTTGCGCAATTCATTGACCTTGTCCTGGGTGGCCAGCGCAGCCACCTGGATGACGAACTTGCCACCGGCCGCAGCCGGTTTCTTTTCCGCCGGGGCCGGAGCTGCAGCCGCACTGGCGGGCTTGCCTTCCAGAATGGCCAGCGCACGTGCGGCATCGTCGTCGGCAGTGTGCGCAGGCGACTTGGGCTTGGCGGCTTCCTTCTTCGGTTCTTCCTTGTGCTCGGCCACGGCCGGCTTCTTTTCCTCGGCCTTGGGGGCGGGCTTTTCAGTATGCTTTTCCACCGGCTTGTCAGCCGGCTTCTCGACCACCTTGGGTGCCACGGCAGCCACCGGCGGCGTCACCGGCTGGGCCGGGGCAGCCGGCGTGGCCGCTGCTGCGGGCTCAGGGGCGATGCTGGACGGCTCGACGATCTCTTCCTTCTGGTCCAGCGAAGCCTGCTTGGCATCACGGCCACCCGGCTGGGCCACGCCGGAAGCCGGCTGGTCCTTGGACGGGATCTGGATGGCGATGTCGTCGTTGAGCGGCTTGGGCTCGGAATCGAGGATCATCGGCAACACGATCACCACGGCCAGCGTCAGCGCGACGGCACCGATCAGGCGGCGGCGGGCGCGTTTCTTTTCCGGCAACAGCGGATCGGCGGCGGCATCCTTGCCGGCCTTGCTGCGGCTGCTGCGGGCAGAACCGGCGGCACCACCGGCCGCACTGCGGCTGCTACGGCTGCGGATGACGGAAGATTGCTCCTCGGAACGTGAACGGAAGGACCCTTGGTCAGCAGAAGAATCCTGCTTGTTTTTACGGAAAAACGAGAACAAGCCCATGCGGAGTCGTCTTGAATTGATCTGGAAATCGTGGAAAACCTGCCTGGCCACTCAGGTCCTGGCACCGTCTGGCAAGGACGGCCGGCTCCGGAACGCGGGTTCGGAATCAGTGCAGACCGGGGCGGCGCGCCTGCATGACGCCGGCTACGGTCAGGAAGGACCCGAAAACCACAATTCTATCATTCTCCCCTGCTCTGCTTAATGCATTTGCATACGCCTCGGCCGGTGTAGTGAAGGTTTCTACGCTGCGTGCCGCGTCCCGCCTGAATTCCGGCTGCACGCCGGCCCCCAGCAGGGCTTCCTTGAGCTGTTGCGCGCTGGCCGCGCGCGGCAGCGGCAGGTCGGTCACGCACCAGTGGTCGATCTTGTCCTTGAGGTGGCCGATGACGCCTTCGATGTCCTTGTCCAGCATGGAGCCGAACACCGCATAGGTATAAGGGTGGAAGCCCATGTTGTCCAGGTTCTGCGCCAGCGTGGCGGCCGCATGCGGATTGTGCGCCACGTCCAGGATCACCAGCGGCTGGCCCGGCAGCACCTGGAAGCGGCCCGGCAGCTCCACCGTGGCCAGGCCAGTACGCACTTCCTGGGCACCCACGGGCAGCACTTCACGCAGGGCTTCCAGCGCGGCCAAGGCGGCCGAGGCGTTCAAGATCTGGTTGGCGCCGCGCAGGCTGGGATAGGCCAGCGAATTGCGGCGCATGCCGCGTCCGCCGTAGGCCCATTGCTGCTTGTCACCCTGGTAATTGAAATCACGGCCCATCAGCCACAGGTCGGCACCAATCTTCTCGGCGTGGGCAATGAGCGACTTGGGCGGCACCGGGTCGCCGCACACGGCCACCTTGCCGGGACGGAAGATGCCGGCCTTCTCGAAACCGATCTCTTCGCGGGTCTCGCCCAGGTATTCGGTGTGGTCGATGTCGATGCTGGTGACGATGGCCACATCGGCATCGATCACGTTGACTGCATCCAGGCGGCCGCCCAGGCCGACTTCCAGGATCACCACATCCTGCCGGGCATCGGCCAGCAGCTTCATGATGGCCAGGGTGGTGAATTCGAAATAGGTCAGCGAGATGTCGCCGCGCTGGGCCTCCACCGCCTCGAAGGCGGCGATCAGCTGGGCATCGCTGGCCATGTCGCCGGACAGGCGGGCGCGTTCATTGAAATGCAGGAAATGCGGCTTGATGTACAGGCCCACACGATAACCGGCGCGCAGCAGGATGGATTCCAGCATGGCGCAGGTGGAACCCTTGCCATTGGTGCCGGCCACCATGATGACGGGGCAGTCGAAGCGGATGTCGAGCTTTTCCTTCACCGCCTGCACGCGGTCCAGGCCCATGTCGATCTGCTTGAAGTGGCGTTGTTCCAGCAGGGCCAGCCATTCATTGAGGGTGGCGGGAGTCGGGGAGGCTTGGGAAGTCATGGCGCGTCTCGGTCGGTGAAGCTGCTGCACAAAAACGAAATACAAATTGCGGGAAACCGTTTCGAAATGCGGGCGGCACAGGTCACCGTTCGTACTGAGTAGCGGCACCGCCGCGTATCGAAGGCGCTCCGTCCGGTTGCGCTTGCACAATCCGCTGCGCCTTCGATACGGCCCTGCGGGCCTACTCAGGTCGAACGGTAGTTTGGCAATTCGAAACAAGCGTCAAAAACAAAGCCCGGATTTGCACTTCTGCAAATCCGGGCCTGAAGTATAGCGGCTAATCAGGAAACCGTTTCGGCGGACTGATTTTGCAGCAGGGCCAGCAGATGGGCGATTTCCTCGCGCATCTTGCGGCGGTCGACGATCATGTCGATGGCGCCCTTGGTGACCAGGAATTCAGCACGCTGGAAGCCTTCCGGCAGCTTCTCGCGCACCGTGTTCTCGATCACGCGCGGACCGGCAAAGCCGATCAGGGCCTTGGGTTCGGCCATCACCACGTCGCCCATGAAGGCGAAGGACGCCGAGACGCCGCCCATGGTCGGGTCGGTCAGCACGCTGATGAAGGGCAGCTTCTTTTCCGACAGCTTGGTCAGCATGGCGGTGGTCTTGGCCATCTGCATCAGCGACAGCAGGCCTTCCTGCATGCGCGCGCCACCCGTGGCGGTGATGCAGATGAAGGGGACCTTCTGTTCCAATGCCGCCTGGGCACCGCGCGCAAAGCGCTCGCCGACCACGGAGCCCATGGAACCGCCCATGAATTCGAACTCGAAGCAGGCGACCACGACCGGCAGGGTCATGATGGCACCGCCCATGACCACCATGGCGTCGGTTTCGCCGGTGGATTCCATGGCGTCCTTCAGGCGATCGGGGTACTTCTTGCTGTCCTTGAACTTCAGGGTATCGACCGGCAGGGCTTCCTGGCCGATCTCATAGCGGCCGCCTTCGTCGAGCAGGGCATCGAGACGAGCGCGGGCGCGGATGCGCATGTGGTGGCTGCACTTGGGGCAGACATGCAGGTTCGATTCCAGGTCGGTACGGTACAGCACGGCCTCGCAGGAGGGGCACTTGACCCACAAACCTTCCGGGATGGCTTTGCGGCTGGTGGAGCCGCGTTGAATCTGGGGTGGCAATAACTTCTCGAGCCAGCTCATAGAGACCTCATAGATGTTTCCGGTGGCGCGCATTGTACCAGAGCCCACCGGCGGCGGACGTAAAGCACGGTCATGCTTTCCGGCGAGCAAGTAAATTCACGCTGCCCGCTTGCGCCGTATCAAAAAACAAAGCCCCCGGACGCTGCCGGAGGCTCCTTATTGCGCTCCCCCCGCCCTGCCGGACCGGGGACGCTGCCGCTCAGGCGTCCAGCGCCTGGCGGATATCGGTGACGAAGGCTTGCACCGCTGCGCAGGCCTGGTCATGCGGGGTGTTTTCCAGTTCGGCAATGATGCGGCTGCCGATCACGACCGCATCGGCCACGCTGCCGACGGTGCGGGCGGTTGCGCCATCACGAATGCCGAAGCCCACCGCGATGGGCAGCTTCACGTGCTGGCGGATGGCGGCTATACGCTCGGCCACTTCGGCCGTGTCGATGTGGCCGGCACCGGTGACGCCCTTCAACGAAACGTAATAGCAGAAGCCGCTGCTGACGGCCGCCACCTGGCGGATACGTTCTTCCGAAGAGGTCGGGGCCAGCAGGAAGATCGGGTCCATGCCCTTGGCCTGCATCTTTTGGGAGAATTCTTCACATTCCTCGGGCGGATAGTCCACCACGATGGTGCCATCCACGCCCGCCTCGCTGGCCGCTGCGATGAAGGCATCGACGCCAAAGCGTTCGATGGGATTGGCATAACCCATCAGCACGATGGGCGTGTGGCTGTTGGTCTTGCGGAATTCACGCACGTAGCCCAGCACGTCGTGGGTGCTGATGCCGAATTTCAAGGCGCGTTCGCAGGCGCGCTGGATCACCGGTCCTTCGGCCATCGGGTCGGAGAACGGCACACCCAGTTCGAGGATGTCGACGCCGCCGGCCACCAGCGCGTGCAGCAGCGGTACGGTCAGCTCGGGGGCCGGGTCACCGGCCGTAATGAAGGTAATGAGCGCCTTGCGCTTCTGCTCGGCCAGTTGGGAGAAGGTGGTCTGGATTCTGGACATGATGATATGAAGTTTTTTGTCGAAACTGCCGATCGGCTCCACAGAGCCGGTCGGCACGTGCGGGCAGGCCGGGGATCAACCCTGATGCTGTTGCACGGTATGCATGTCCTTGTCCCCACGGCCGGACAGGTTGACCAGCACGATCTGATCCTTGGGCAAGGTGGCCGCCAGCTTGGCCGCATGGGCCAGGGCATGGCTGGACTCCAGCGCCGGGATGATGCCTTCGATGCGGCAGCAGTTATGGAAGGCTTCCAGCGCTTCTTCATCGGTGATGCAGGCGTAGCTGGCGCGGGCGCTGTCCTTCAGCCAAGCGTGTTCCGGACCCACGCCCGGATAATCCAGGCCGGCCGAGACCGAATGGGTCTCGATGATCTGGCCGTTGGCATCCTGCAGCAGGTAAGTGCGGTTGCCGTGCAGCACGCCGGGCGAGCCCAGGGTCAGCGAAGCCGAGTGACGGCCGGTGTCCAGGCCATCGCCGGCGGCTTCCACGCCGACCAGCTTGACATCCGGATAGTCGATGTAGGGATAGAAGATGCCCATGGCGTTGGAACCGCCACCGACGCAGGCCACCACATAATCCGGCTGGCGCGAGGCGATTTCCGGCATCTGCTGGATGCACTCGTTGCCAATCACCGACTGGAAGTCGCGCACCATCATCGGATAGGGGTGCGGACCGGCGACGGTACCGATGATGTAGAAGGTGGTCTCGACGTTGGTGACCCAGTCACGCATGGCTTCATTGAGCGCATCCTTCAAGGTCTTGGAGCCGGATTCCACGGGCACCACCTTGGCACCCAACAGGTTCATGCGATAGACGTTCTGCAGCTGGCGCTTCACGTCTTCGCTACCCATGTAGACGATGCATTCCATGCCGAAGCGCGCGCAGATGGTGGCGGTGGCCACACCGTGCTGGCCGGCGCCGGTCTCGGCGATGATGCGCTTCTTGCCCATGCGCTTGGCCAGCAAGGCCTGGCCGATCACGTTGTTGATCTTGTGGGCACCGGTGTGGTTCAGGTCTTCGCGCTTGAAGTAGATCTGCGCGCCACCGGCGATCTCGGACCAACGCTTGGCGTGATACACCGGGCTGGGGCGGCCGACGAAATGTTTCAGTTCGGTATGGAATTCGGCCAGGAACTGTTCATCGTGCTGATATTTCGCATAGGCATCGCGCAGCTCGTTCAAGGCCAGGGTCAGCGTCTCGGAGACGAAGCTGCCGCCGTAGGGGCCGAAGTGGCCACGGGCGTCGGGCAGGTTGTAATGGGCCGTCTGGTGCAGGGCGGCGGCGGGAATGGCTTGACGCTCGGCGAAACCGTCGAGGGGATTCAATTCTTTCATGGTGTTCCTCTGAAACTCTGTGGGGGTGTGCTACGCAGGGGTAGCATCCGCCAGACGCACGGCCTGGATGAAGGCCTCGATCCTGGCGGCATCCTTGATGCCCTTGGCGGCTTCGACGCCACTGCTGATGTCGACCGCGTAAGGGCGAACGCCAGCCACCGCCTCAGTGACGTTGTGTACGCTCAAGCCACCACTCAAAACGGCCCGAGGCGCGAGTTCTTTTGGAATGAGAGACCAATCGAAAACCTTTCCGCTGCCGCCATACTCCTCGACCAGGGTGTCGAGCAGCAGTCCGGTAAATAAGGGACTGGCGGAGCGATATGCCTGCTCGTATTCTAACAAATCTGCGGGCTGCGTCGAACTTCCTATTCTGGCCGCGCGTATGAAGGGTCTGACAACAGCTTCGGCGATGGCAGCGCACTGCTCGGGCGTCTCGTCACCGTGGAACTGCAGTACCGTCAGCGGTGCCTCAAGCAGCACCTCCTGCACCTCCTCCAGCGTCGGGTTGACGAACAGGCCGACGATGCTCACGAAGGGCGGGACTGCTGCAGCCAGGTCGCCGGCGCGCAGCGGCGTCACGTAGCGCGGACTCTTCGGATAGAACACCAGGCCCAGCGCATCGGCGCCAGCGGCCACGGTGGCACGGACATCTTCTTCACGGGTCAGGCCACAGATCTTGATGCGGGTACGAAAGCTCATGGAGATTGCCTCATGGGTGAAAACTTCTACTGGTCTGGCGGCTGACGGGCTTACAGCCAGGGCCAGGAACGGGCCTCCTGCGGCAGCGCCCAGCTATCCGGGTAGTCGACCCGCGCCAAGTACAAGCCATCGGGCATGAAGGTGGGCGCGGCGCGGCTGCGATCGCGCAGGGCCAGCACCTCCCCCATCCATTCCGGTCCGTGCTTGCCGCTGCCGACCACGATCAGCGAACCGACGATGTTGCGCACCATGTGGTGCAGGAAGGCATTGGCCTTGAGGGTGAAAACGATCATGTCGCCATGGCGGCGCACGGCGATGCTTTCCATCTTGCGCACCGGCGACTTGGCCTGGCACTCCACGGCGCGGAAGCTGGTGAAGTCATGTTCACCGATCAGGTATTGCGCGGCGCGGTGCATGCGGTCAGCGTCCAGCGGGCGGAAAGTCCAGCCAGCCTTGCCGGCCAGCAGCGGCGAGCGCACCGCGTGGTTGTAGAGCACGTAGTGATAAGTACGGGCGATGGCCGAAAAACGTGCATGGAAGCCGAACTGCGCAAGGCTCTCCGCCCCTTCCCGCTCGGCCCCGTGCAACTCGGCCGCCTGGGCCGCAGCGCTGGCGCCGGCGATGGCCGCGTCATCCACCCAGGGCAGTTCGCAAGCCCAGCGCACCGCGATCGTGGGCGGCAAAAACGCATTGGTGCCACGTACCCAGGAGAAGCTGTCGCGGGCAATGGCCGTGTCGAAATGCACGACCTGCTCCAGCGCATGCACGCCCGAATCGGTGCGGCCGGCGCAGGTGGTCGCAATCGGGGTCGTGCTGAAGCGCCGCAGGGCGGTTTCCAGCTGGTCCTGCACGGTCTGGCGGTGCGGCTGGGTCTGCCAGCCCTGCCAGCTGGCGCCGTCGTATTGCACGCCCAGCACCACACGGCGCAGGCCCTCGGACGGGGAAGAAAGTTCTGTCATGGATGTTCACTGCCTGCCGCAAGCGGCCGGGTTCCTGCGCAAGCCTGCAGAAAGCTTCATACAGCCCGCACACCACGGTCTGGCGGCACGATAAAAAACGAACGGGCAGCTCATGCGAGCTGCCCGCGAGATGAAGCTATTGTAATCGCTCCTGATGCCGGGATCAGCCCAGGGCGGCGATCATGGACTTGGCGCGCGCCACCTGGGCGTCGTTGCCGCCGCGCATCACTTCTTCCAGCAATTCGCGGGCGCCGTCCTTGTCGCCGATTTCTTCATAGGCGGCGGCCAGGTCCAGCTTGGTGGTCATTTCCTGCTCGAAGGCCGATTCCTCGTCCTCTTCCAGGATGTTGGCCGCCGACGGGGCCGGGGTGTCTTCTGGCAGGCTCAGGTCGAGGTCGGCCAGGGTCGTGCCAGCCGGCGCATCCTCCAGGCTGTCCAGCAGCATCGAGGCCGAGGCCGCGCCGCTGGAGGCCGGCAGGATGGGCTCGTCGGCATCCGGCTTGGCGCCATTTTCCAGATCCAGGTCGAAATCGATGTCCTTGCCCAAGTCCATGGTGGCCGCCGGCGCCGGCGTGGCTTCCGGCTGTACCTCGGCCGCCTTGAAGTCGGACAGGTCGAATTCCATGCCCGCGGCTTCTTCCGGCTCAGGCTCCGGCTCGGCCGGCGTGCCACCATACAGCGGATTGGTCGGATCGATGGTGAGGCCCAGCGCAGCTGCCTTGACCCAAGCTTCGTTGAGGCCACCGCTAAGGGCATGCAGGTTCAGCGCCACGCGGTTGAAATTGTCCACGTCGCCGCGCTTGGCATAAATCTCCAGCAGCTTGGCGTGCAGGGCCTGGCGCTCGGGCTGCGTCTGCAGGGCCAGCTTGAGGATGTCCTCGGCCTGTTCGTCGCGGCCATAGGCGATGTACATGTCGGCCTCGGCGATCGGGTCGACCGGCGGCTCTTCGACAGGTGCCGCCACCACCGGTGCCACGACCGCTTCGGCGGCGGGCTCAGGCTCGGCCACCGGAGCGGGCTCAGATTCAGGCTCGGGCTCGGGTGCAACGGCAGCCACCGCCGCCACGGGTTCAGGTGAAGGCGCAGGCTCAGGCTCGATGGCAGGTTCAGCCGGTCCGTCCTCGGACTTCTTCTTGCGGCGGCGCATGGCCAGCACGCCGCCACCGACTGCCAGCAGCGCGACCAGCACGCCCGCACCGGCCACGATGTAGGGATTTTCCTTGATCTTGTCGACGAAACCACCGGACTTGGCGGACTTGTCCGCCGGAGCCGCCGCAGTGGCCGGCGCAGCAACGGGAGCCGGGGCAGGCGCAGCGGCCGGCATCGGCTTGTCCTCGGGCTTGGTGTCGCCACCCTCGGCCGGCTTGTCGGCGGCAGGCGCGGCCGTTGCCGCCGCAGCAGCTGCCGGCTTGGCGGCCTCCGCCTCCTTCTGCTGCTGTGCGGTCAGGTCGGCGATGGTCTTGTTCTTCAGCTCCAGCAGTTTCTGGAGGTTGTCGACGTTCTTTTCCAGATCCTTGACGCGGTCATTGGCTTCGGCCAGCGCACGTTCGCTGGCCGCCTTGTCCTCGGCAGCGGCGCCCGCGTTGCCAGTCTTGCCACGGCCCTTGTTGGCGCGCGAGAGCTCCAGGCGGTCCCGTGCATCCTGGGTGCCGGAACGCTCCTCTACCCGCGCGGTGATCTTGCCCCCGCCGCTCTGGCGATTGCTGCCCGCCTTGCCGGCCGGTGCATTGGCGACCTGTCCTGCCAGCTTGTTGCGGTAAGCGTTGAAGTCCTGGGCCTGCGCAACGACCATGCCGCGCGCTTCGTCGCGGTCGACGGCGGCAGCCGTGGGCTGGTCGGGGATCGACAGGATCTTGCCCGCCCGCAGACGGTTGATGTTGTTGCCCTGGAATGCGTCCGGATTGGCGCGGTACAGCGCAATCAGCATCTGATCCAGCGAGACATTGGGCTGCTGGTTGCGGTTGGCAATGCTCCCCAGCGTATCACCGGGCTTGACGCGATAATCGGCGCTCTTGCCGCCACTGCCCGCGGCCGGGGCTGTTGCGGGGGCGGCCACGCTGCCGGAGGCGGCAGGACCGGCGGCCGGCGCGGTCGCCATGGCATCCGGGCTGGCCGAAGCCGGGGTATTTTCGGGGGCGGCCTGCTGGCGGCGGATCAGTTCTTCGGCCAGCGGCGAAGGAGCAGGACGCTGCACGATGCTGGTGGCCGGCTCTTCGCCGCTGACCGGGATCGACGCACTGGCCATCGGCGCAACTGCGGCAGGCGCAGCAGCCGGTGCAGGCGCTGCGGCGGGTGCAGCCGCAGCAGGTGCCGCCATCGCAGCTGCCGGCGCTTCGGCAGCCGCCGCAGGAGCTGCAGCAGGGGCCGGCGCAAGGGTGGCGGCCGGTGTGGCCGGTGTGGCCGGTGTGGCCGGTGACGCGGCCGCAGCCGCCGTGGCGGCCTGGGCATTGCCCGGTGTCAGCGGCGCGACCTGGGCGTTGCGCGGGGTCTTGCTGTCCGGAGGATCGAGCAGGAAAGTATATTCGCGCAACTGCCGCGCTTCGCCCGAACCCAGTTCCAGCAACAGGTCGACGAAGGGATCGCTGACCGGCTGGGACGAACTGATGCGGATGACATGACGTCCCTGCCGCTGCTCCAGCACGATGGACAGCGAACTCAACACCGGGTTGTAGTCCATGTTGGCGCGGCGGAAGGCTTCCGCCGGTGCCAGGCGCGCCGTAAGCTTGCCGGCCTCGTCGGCACCGACGGCGGTGACCTCGATCTCCGCGCGCAGCGGCTGGCCCAGCGACGAGAGCACGGTCAGCTTGCCCAGGGCCGCGGCCTGCGCCCCCAGCGGCAAGGCCATGGCCAGCGCGATGGCAGCGCTGAGTGTCTTCATCTGGGACAGGGGAAGCTTCTTGTTGGTATGTACAGGCATGTTTTGTTTGGCTTAGAGAAACGTTCCGCTTCAAACCCGTCACGCTGGCGTTCAACCCGGTGCTGGCCTGGGAATGCCGTACCACTCCGTGAATGGGGCAGATGCCGCGCGGCCTGCAACCCGGCCTGCGCCACTCCTTGTCCGTGCCGGCTTGCTGTTTTCACGGCTTTTCTTGCAGGCCAGCGGACGGAGCAGATCCATTTCATCAAATCCAGCAGGCGTCCGTCCGGGGCGCTGCCACATGTTGGCTTTCATGAAATGGATTGGCTTTTCAAATTAACATCAAGAACTTACACCCGCAAGTGTACTTACTTTCTCAAGATGAGAAAAACCCGCCAGCATCCACTCGCATGGACGCTGGCGGGCTATTGTTGCAGACTGACAACGCGAAAGGCAAGTCCTATTCGCATTGCAGCAACGCAGCGGGTGCAGTGACCGGGATGAATCCCGGCCGCCGACATCACTCCAGGTTGCCCAGGATGATGCGCAGCATGCGGCGCAGCGGCTCGGCCGCGCCCCACAGCAGCTGGTCGCCGATGACGAAGGCGGAGATGTATTCCGGCCCCTGGTTCAGCTTGCGCACGCGGCCCACGCCGATTTCCAGGCCGCCGGTGATGGACGCCGGGGTCAGTTCCTTGACCGTGACGGCGCGGTCATTGGGCACCCACTTCACCCACTGGTTGCCGGCACGGATGATGGACTCGATCTCGGCCAGGGGCAGGTCGCGCTTGAGCTTGATGGTCAGCGCCAGGCTATGGCAGCGCATCGCGCCGATACGCACGCACAGGCCGTCCACCGGGATGATCTGCTCGTTGCCCAGGATCTTGTTGACTTCAGCCTGGCCCTTCCACTCTTCCTTGGACTGGCCGTTTTCCAGCTGGGCGTCGATCCAGGGGATCAGGCCGCCAGCCAGCGGCGCGCCGAAGAATTCGGTCGGCACGTCTTCACGGATGGTCTTGGCAACCTTGCGGTCGATGTCCAGGATGGCCGAAGACGGGGTTGCCAGCTCATCGGCCACCGCCGCGTTGATGACGCCCATGCCCTTCAACAGCTCGCGCATGTGGTTGGCGCCGCCGCCGGAAGCGGCCTGGTAGGTCATGGAACTGACCCACTCGACCAGGCCTTCCTTGAACAGGCCGCCCACGCCCATCAGCAGGATGGAGTTGGTGCAGTTGCCGCCGATGTAGTTCTTCACGCCCTTGGCCAGCGCATCCTTGATGACGTTGTTGTTGACCGGATCCAGCACGATCACGGCGTCGTCCTTCATGCGCAGCGAGGAAGCGGCGTCGATCCAGTAGCCATCCCAGCCAGCGGCGCGCAGCTTGGGGAAGATCTCATTGGTGTAGTCGCCGCCCTGTGCGGTGATGATGATGTCGCATTTCTTCAGTTCTTCAATGCTGTTGGCGTCTTTCAGGGTCGTTGCCGTTTTGGCAAACGACGGCGCCTTGCCGCCCGCATTCGAAGTCGAGAAAAACACCGGTTCGATGTGATCGAAATCACCTTCATCCTGCATGCGTTGCATCAGGACCGAACCCACCATTCCACGCCAGCCAACCAAACCAACCAGTTTCATCATCTTTCCCTATTTAGAACTTCCATGGTGAACAAATCAGATTGAACCCATTTGCGCCGGACCATCCGGCATTTCAAGCGCCTGGCCGCACCGGTTGGGGCGCGGCCAGGCGACGTTGATCTCAGGCGAGGGCCTTGACCACGGCTTCACCCATCTGCTGGGTGTTGACCTTGGTGCAGCCTTCTTCATAAATATCGGCGGTGCGCAAACCTTGCGCAAGCACTTTCTTCACGGCGTTCTCGATGCGGTCGGCCTGCTCGGCACGGTTCAAGGAGAAGCGCAGCATCATCGCTGCCGACAGGATGGTCGCCAGCGGATTGGCGATGCCCTTGCCAGCGATGTCCGGGGCCGAGCCGTGTGAAGGTTCATACAGGCCCTTGTTGTTGGCATCCAGCGAGGCCGAGGGCAGCATGCCGATCGAACCGGTCAGCATGGCGGCGGCGTCCGAGAGGATGTCGCCGAACATGTTGCCGGTGACGATGACGTCGAAGTTCTTCGGTGCCTTCACCAGCTGCATGGCGGCGTTGTCCACGTACATGTGCGACAGCTCGACGTCCGGGTATTCCTTGCCGACTTCGGTGACGATGTCTTTCCAGAACTGGAAGGTTTCCAGCACGTTGGCCTTGTCCACGCTGCACAGGCGCTTGCCGCGCTTGGCGGCGGCCTGGAATGCGACGTGGGCGATGCGGCGGATTTCCGGTTCCGAATAGCGCATGGTATCAAAACCTTCACGTGCGCCCTTGAACGGACCGTCCGGCGCTTCGCGCATGCCGCGCGGCTGGCCGAAATAGATGTCGCCGTTCAGTTCGCGCACGATCAGGATGTCCAGGTTGGCCACCAGCTCGGGCTTCAGGGAAGAAGCACCGGTCAGTTCCGGATAGCAGATCGCCGGACGGAAGTTGGCGAACAGCTGCAGGTGCTTGCGCAGGCCAAGGATGGCTTGCTCGGGGCGCAGGGCGCGTTCCAGCTTGTCGTACTTCCAGTCGCCCACCGCACCGAAGAGAATGGCGTCGGCTTCCTTGGCCAGCTTCAGGGTGCCGTCCGGCAGCGGATGGCCGTGCGCTTCATAGCCAGCGCCGCCGACGGGGGCGGTTTCCATCTCGAACTTCTCGTCCAGGGCATTGAGCACGCGGACGGCTTCGTCGACGATCTCGGGACCGATGCCGTCACCCGGCAGGATAGCAATCTTCATGGTTTCTCTTTCTCAGTGTTTCCAGCCGTGCTGGAAGACGTTCTTGGAATAAGTAACGACAGTAACGACAAGGGCGGCCATCTGACCGCCCTTTGCTGTTGTCTCGACGATCCTCTTCAGATCGTGTTGCTCAGCCAGGGCTGTTCGTGCAGGTGTTTCTCTTCGTAGGCACGAATGGTGTCGGCTTTGCGTAGGGTCAGGCCAATGTCATCGAAACCGTTCAGCAGGCAGTACTTGCGGAATTCGCTGATGTCGAACGGATAGACTTCGCTGCCATTGGTGGTGCTGACGACCTGCTTTTCCAGGTCGATGACCAGGCGATAACCCGGGAAGGCCTTGACTTCATTGAACAGGTGATCGACCTGTTGTTCGGTCAGGACGATGGGCAGCAGGCCGTTCTTGTAGCAGTTGTTGAAGAAGATGTCGGCAAAGCTGGGCGCGATCACGGCGCGGAAGCCGTACTGGTCCAGCGCCCAGGGCGCATGTTCGCGCGAGGAGCCGCAGCCGAAGTTCTTGCGCGACAACAGGATGGACGAACCCTGATAACGCTCCTGGTTGAGCACGAAATCGGGATTGAGCGGACGCTTGCTGTTGTCCATGCCCGGCTCGCCATGGTCCAGGTAACGCCATTCGTCGAACAGGTTGGGGCCGAAGCCGCTGCGCTTGATCGACTTCAGGAATTGCTTGGGGATGATCGCATCGGTATCGACGTTGGCGCGATCCAGCGGCGCTACCAGTCCTTCATGCACGATAAATTTATTCATGAGCTTGACCTCGGGTCGGCGGGGCGATTGCTGATTGCTCTGCCCTGCCCTTCCTGTTTCCTGTTCAAAAACTGAAGCTGCGACACGCTGGCCGCAGCCTGTTGCACTGTCCTGCTTACTTCTTGCTGGCGTCCTGCATCTTCTCGCCAACCTTTTCGACATCCTTGCCGAAGCCGTTGACGGTATTGCAACCGGCCAGCGCACCCAGGGTGACGGCCAGCAGAACCAGAGCGGAGATTTTTTTCATGGTTGTATTCTCTCGAAAAGATTCACAAGCCCGTGCTTACAGAGAACGCACGTCCACGAAGTGACCGGCAATGCCAGCCGCCGCGGCCATGGCCGGGCTCACCAGGTGAGTACGGCCACCGGCGCCCTGGCGGCCTTCGAAATTGCGGTTCGAGGTCGAGGCGCAGCGCTCGCCCGGTTCCAGGCGGTCGGCATTCATGGCCAGGCACATGGAGCAGCCCGGTTCACGCCATTCGAAGCCGGCATCGCGGAAGATCTTGTCCAGACCTTCACGTTCTGCCTGTTCCTTCACCAGGCCCGAACCCGGCACCACCATCGCCAGCTTGACGTTGGAAGCGCGGAACTTGCCACGCACCACCTTGGCCGCTTCGCGCAGGTCTTCGATGCGGGAATTGGTACAGGAACCGATGAAGACCTTGTCGATGCGGATGTCTTCAATGGGGGTGTTGGGCTTGAGGGCCATGTAGGCCAAGGCCTTTTCCATGCCGTCGCGCTTGGTCGGGTCCTTTTCCTTGTCGGGATCGGGAACGCGGGCGTCGACTGCCACCACCATCTCGGGCGAGGTGCCCCAGGTGACTTGCGGCTTGATCTCGGCGGCGTTGAGCGTGACGACCAAGTCGAACTTGGCGCCCTGGTCCGAATGCAGGGTGCGCCAGTACGACACGGCGCGCTCCCAGTGCGGACCGGAGGGCGAGAAGGGACGGCCCTTCAGGTATTCCAGGGTGGTGTCGTCGAAGGCCACCATGCCGGCACGGGCACCCGCTTCGATGGCCATGTTGCAGACCGTCATGCGGCCTTCCATGGACAGCGAACGGATGGTCGACCCGGCGAATTCGATGGCGTAGCCGGTACCGCCTGCGGTACCGATCTTGCCGATCACGGCCAGCACGATGTCCTTGGCGGTGACGCCGGCCGGCAGCGCGCCGTCGACCTGCACCAGCATGGCCTTGGACTTGCGCGCCAGCAAAGTCTGCGTGGCCAGCACGTGTTCGACTTCGGAGGTGCCGATGCCATGGGCCAGCGCGGCAAACGCGCCGTGGGTGGAGGTGTGCGAGTCGCCGCAGACCACCGTCATGCCCGGCAGCGTGGCACCTTGCTCAGGGCCGATCACGTGCACGATGCCTTGACGCTTGTCGTTCATGCCGAAGTACGTCAGGCTGAATTCTTTTGCATTGCCATCCAGCGTTTCGACCTGCAGGCGCGAGATCGGGTCGGCGATGCCTTGGGCGCGGTCAGTGGTGGGGACGTTATGGTCCGCCACCATCAGGTTGGCCGAGTTCCGCCAGGGTTGGCGACCGGCTAGCTTGAGGCCTTCGAAGGCTTGCGGGCTGGTCACTTCATGGAGCAGGTGGCGGTCGATATACAGGATGGCGGTACCGTCATCTTCCGTATGAACGACGTGCGACTCCCAGAGTTTGTCGTAAAGCGTCTTGAGCATGTTGCGGTCCGGCGGAAACGAGAAAGGGATGCTGAACGGGAAAAATAGCGTTTGATTATGCCATAAAGCGACAGGTCTGACCTCCCTGCCGTGTTTTCCGCCGCGTCGCAGCAACAGGGAATAATGCTGCAAGGCAGCAGAAAAAGCGCAGAACTTGCGGCCGACATGAAAAAACCGGCATTTCTTCCGTGCAGGAAGCGATGCCGGTTCGGTCTTTCCCGAAAACGCCGGGATCAGCGCTTGCGGGTCTGCTGGTACAGCGGCTCCACACGCTGGGCGTAGACCGTCAGGTCGGCGATGCGCTCGCTGCTGGAGGGGTGGGTGGACATGAACTTCATCGGCTCATCGCCGCCCAGGCTGGCCATCTTCTGCCACAGCGTGACGGCGGCCTTGGGGTCATAGCCGCCGCGCGCGGCCAGTTCCACGCCGATGCGATCGGCTTCGGTTTCGTTGGCGCGCGAATTGGGCAAGCCCATCAGGCCCATGTACAGGTATTGGCCGCCCTGCTTGCCGACATCGCCCAGGCCCAGCAGCGCGGCACCGATGGAAATGGCGGAATTGGCCACCACCTGCTGCGAAGCGCGCTCGCGGGCGTGCTCGCGCAGGGCGTGGGCGATCTCGTGACCCATCACGGCCGCCAGTTCGTCGTCGGTGATCTTGAGCTTGTCGATCAGGCCGGTATAGACCGCGATCTTGCCGCCCGGCATGCACCAGGCATTGGTCTCATCCGAGGTCAGCACGTTGACTTCCCAGTTCCACTTCAGCGCATCCGGGCGGAACACGCCGGTCTGCGGGATCAGGCGGTTGGCGATGGTACGCACGCGCTGCGCCTGGGCGGCATTGCGGTTGAGCAGGCCCTTGCTCTTGGCTTCGGCCAGTACCTGGGCGTATTCCTTGGCCGAGGAGGCTTCCATCTCGGCCGAGGACACCAGCATCTGCTGCTTGCGATCGATGCCGACGGCACCGCCCTGCGTGGTTTGTACGGTTTCGCAAGCCACCAGCCCCACCAGGGCTGCAGCCAGCAGACTGTTCTTGATGATAGGTTTAAGCACCATGCCCGCCTCCATTGAGTAATTGATATTGATCTCGGGTCCCGGTCTGCTGGCGTGCGTGTTGCCGTCAGTCAGCCGTGAGCCGCTTCGACCCGGCTCTTTGCAAATTGTTTCAGACAAGAAAAAACCGGCGACCGCATGTGCGATGGCCGGCTTCCTGGCAGGACTTTCCGGCCGCTCAGCGCAGGGCCGGCGTCTCAACCTTCACATCGCCGCATTGTGCGCGATGACGCAGGGCGTGATCCATCAGCACAAGGGCCAGCATGGCTTCGGCAATGGGAGTCGCGCGAATGCCCACGCAGGGATCGTGGCGGCCGAAGGTTTCCACCGAGATTGGCTCGCCGTTCTTGTCGATGGACGGGCGCGGCGTGCGGATGCTGGAGGTCGGCTTGATGGCGATGGACGCCGTGATGTCCTGCCCGGTCGAGATGCCGCCCAGAATGCCGCCGGCGTTGTTGCCGACGAAACCTTCCGGGGTCAGCGCATCGCCGTGCTCGGAACCCTTCTGCGCCACCGCAGCGAAACCTGCACCAATCTCCACCCCCTTGACGGCATTGATGCCCATGAGCGCGTAGGCGATCTCGGCATCGAGCTTGTCATACAGTGGTTCGCCCAAACCCACCGGCACGTTCTGCGCCACCACGTCGATGCGCGCGCCGATGGAATCGCCCTCCTTGCGCAGGCCATCCATGTAGTCTTCCAGTCGTTCGATGATGCTGGCGTTGGCGGCGAAGAAGGGGTTGTTGGGCACGTGCTCCCAGGATTCGAAGGGAATCGCGATCTCGCCCAGCTGGCTCATGCAGCCCTTGAAGGTGGTGCCGTATTTCTCGAACAGCCACTTCTTGGCGATGGCCGCCGCGCCCACTACCGGGGCGGTCAGGCGCGCCGAGGAACGGCCGCCGCCGCGCGGATCGCGGATGCCGTACTTGTGCCAGTAGGTGTAGTCGGCATGGCCGGGACGGAAGGTATCGAGGATGTTGCCGTAATCCTTGCTGCGCTGGTCCTGGTTGCGGATCAAGAGCGCAATCGGCGTGCCGGTGGTCTTGCCTTCGTAGACGCCGGAGAGGATCTCCACCGTATCCGGCTCCTGGCGCTGGGTCACGTGGCGCGAGGTGCCGGGACGGCGGCGGTCCAGTTCGGGCTGGATGTCGGCTTCGGACAGCGTCATGCCCGGGGGGCAGCCATCGATCACGCAGCCGATGGCCGGGCCGTGGGATTCGCCGAAGGTGGTGACGGTGAAGAGCGTGCCGAAGGTATTGCCGGACATGATGGAATTCGCGCAAAAATAGGGGAAGCCGCGATTCTACCAGCCTCGGCCGATGCCGACGAGCCGCACCAGGCGGCAGGCTCCCCCTCAGGCAGGCTTATTTCCAGTCGCCGCGCAGCGCCCGGACCTGCTCCTGCAGCCCTTCCGGGCTCACGGCGTCGGGCCCAATCGGCTCACCGACCGCCAGTTCCAGCCGCGAGAACAGCCCGCGCTTGAAGGTGCGTGCCACCGGATTGCTGGGGTCGCGCGAAAACAAGCTGCCCCACAGCCCGCGCAAGGCCATGGGCAAGACCGGTACCGGGCTGCGGTCAATGATCTTCTGCACGCCGCCCTTGAAGGGATTCAATTCGCCATCGCGGGTCAGCTTGCCTTCCGGGAAGATGCACACCAGTTCACCCTCGTGCAAGGCCTGGGCGATATCGACGAAGGCCTTTTCGGTCAGCCAAGGATCCTCCTTGACCGGTGCGATCGGAATGGCGCGCACATTGCGGAACAGCCAGGACATCACCGGAATCTTGAATATCTGGTGATCCATCACGAAACGCACCGGGCGCGGGCTGGCGGCCATGATGGCAATCGCGTCGACATAGCTCACGTGATTGCACACCAGCACGGCCGGTCCTTCATCAGGAATGGCCTGGCCGTTGATGATGCGCACCCGATAAAAGGTGTGGATCAGGATCCAGGCCAGGAAGCGGATCAGGAATTCCGGCACCAGCGAGAAAATATAGACCGCCACCACGCCATTCATGATGGCCGTGGCCAGGAAGATCTGCGGGATCGTCAGCCCTGCCTTGAGCAACACCATCGCCACCACGGCCGAGACCACCATGAACAGCGCATTCATGATGTTCATCCCGGCGATGGTGCGGGAGACGTGGGCCGGGTCGCAGCGGGTCTGGATGAGCGCAAACAACGGCACGATGTACAAGCCGCCAAACAGGCCGATACCCAGGCAATCGAACAGGATGCGCCAACTGCCGCCCTGCGCCAGGAAGCCGCCCAGGTCCAGCATGGCCGACGGCGTGACATAGGCTTGGCTGGCGAAATACAGCTCCAGTCCGAACACCGACAAGCCGATCGAACCAAAGGGCACCAGCCCGATTTCCACCTTGTGCCCGGAAAGCCGCTCGCACAGCAGCGAACCGGCACCGATGCCGACCGAGAACACCGCCAGCAGCAGCACGAAGACGCTGTGGTCGCCATGCAGGTAGTTCTTCGCATAGACGGGGAATTGCGCCAGCATGATGGCCCCGTAAAACCAGAACCAGGAATTGCCCAGCAACGACAGGAACACCGGCCGGTTGCGGCGCGAATAACCGAGGTTGCGCACGGTCTCGGTAAAGGGATTCCAGTTCACCTTCAGGTCCGGCACCGGGGCCGGCGAAAGCGGAATGCGCAGGCTGGCCAGCCAGCCCAGCACGGCGATACCGATGGTGATCCCGGCCACCAGGTGCAGGCCCCAGGGCTTGTGCACGACCAGCACCGCACCCAGGATTTCACCCAGCAGGATGCCGACGAAGGTGCCCATTTCGATCAGGCCATTGCCCCCGACCAGTTCCTCGCGCTTCAACTGCTGCGGCAGGTAGGCGTATTTCACCGGCCCGAACAGGGTCGAATGAACACCCATGCCGATCACGGCGGCGATCAGCAGCCACAGGTGATGCGTCATCCAGCCATAGGCGGCCACGCACATGATGGCGATTTCGAGCAGCTTGACGAAGCGCGCCACTCGGCCCTTTTCCAGCTTGTCGGAGAGCTGGCCGGAGGTGGCTGAAAACAGGAAGAACGGCAGGATGAACAAACCCGGGATGAGGTTGTTGAGCAAGCCCGGATCCATGTCCGTCCAGGACAGCGCGTCATAGGTGAGGATGGTCAGCAGCGCCGTCTTGAACACGTTGTCATTCAAGGCCCCCAGGAACTGGGTCCAGAAGAAGGGAGCGAAGCGCCGTTGGGAGAAGAGCGTGAACTGGCTGTTCTTTTGCATGGGCAATCAGGTGAGGGAGGAAGCACGCAGTCTGCGCCGCGCGGGTCAGGATTGGCAACAATACCAAGGGACAAGGGGTAACGGGCAATAAAAAACCGCTCCAGCAGGAACGGTCATGACGGCAGCGCCTGCACCGGGCAGGCGGCTGCCAACAACAAACGAAAGCGCAGAGCGTTCAGCTGTTGCCTTCGCGCTCTTCTTCCTCGGCCGGCCAGTCGCGGATGTAGGCCTTGAGCATCTTGTTCTCGAAGCCCTGCGCATCCAGCACCGCCTTGGCCACGTCGTAGAAGGACATGACGCCCAGCACGGTACGGGCCTCCATCACCGGCACATAGCGCGCGTGCTTTTCCAGCATGATGCGGCGCACTTCGTTCAGGTCGGTATCCGGGGTGACGGTGATGGGCGCATCGTTCATGTGCTTGCGCACGGTCGAGCCGCCCAGCTCGCCGCCGTTTTTGTGCAGCGTCAGCAGCACTTCGCGGAAGGTCAGCATGCCGACCAGGTCGCCGTATTCCATCACGACCAGCGAGCCGATGTCTTTCTCGGCCATGGCGGCGACCGCCTCCTGAATCGGGGTTTCCGGCGTGACGGTGAAGAGGATGTTGCCTTTGACCTTGAGGATTTCAGAGACTTTCATGATGTCGTCCTGGTTTGGTTATATGAAGCTGTTTTGACTGTAGGCGATGACGCCGGGAAAATCCAATTCATGGGGGCAACAGGATAACTGATCCTGCCCGCAACCGCAGCGGACGCCTCCTCCACGCCCTCCTGGCGCGCTGGAAATCACATGGTACGGGCAAGGGCGACATTTGGGCAACCCGCAAAGACGCTGCTGCGCAGTATTTCCCTGCAGAATTTACGTTTTACAGCTGAAGCTTGCTTCAGCACAAGGATTGCAAACGGGCGCGGCGCTGACTACTCTGAAAGGGTCAGGACTCTCCGGAGAAGACCATGGCCGCTACCCTGCCCGAACGCCATTACGCCAGTTTCAGCGAGTTCTATCCGACCTACCTCAGCGAGCATGCGCACCGGGTCAACCGGCAGCTGCATTTCCTGGGGTCGACGCTGGCGCTGTTGAGCCTGTTGCTGCTGCTGATCACGCACCAGTGGTGGTGGCTGGCGGTGGCGCTGTTCTGCGGCTACGGTTTTGCCTGGGTCGGACATTTCATGGTGGAGAAGAACCAGCCGGCCACCTTCCGTCATCCGTTCTATTCCTTCATGGGCGATTGGGTGATGTACTGGCAAATGCTCACCGGGCAGGTGTCCTTTTAGAAACCTTCATAAAAGGGCCGACAAGGGCTGATCCGGGCGCCTTGGCGTCGGGTCAGCGCTCCCACAGACGCCGGCGCGCCTCCAGCGGCACCGCAGCGTGGGGCATGGCGGCCACGGTGGCGGCGACTTCTTCCTCGGCCACCCGCCCGGCCTGACAATACTGCTCCAGCGACTGCGCCAGCTCGGCGTTGATGGCGTCTTCCACCCGCGCCACCAGCGCTTCTTCCTCTCCGGCCTGGGCCAGTACGGCAGGATCGAACACGAACAGGCGATACACCCGCGCCAGCTGGATGGTGCTGGGATTGGCCACCAGGGTCCAGCGATCCATGTCATCGGTAATGCGGCGGTTCCAGCCGCGACGGCTGCGGCTGCCCGACTCCGGCTTGACCGAGGCCACCCAACCCTCTTCGCTCATGCGCGCCAGCAGTTGCTGCAATTCGCCCAGGCCCAGCCGGGTGGCGCGCCGCACCTCCTCCATGCTGACCACGGCCGACTCCACCCCCACGCGCGCCGCGTGCAGGAATTTCAGGACCTTGACCGCATCGATGAATTCCGCGCCCGGCGAGGGGACATGCCACCAGCGTTCATAGCGCACCACCGGCAGCGCCGCCGTCAGCAGCGCCCCGAAGAGCGTGATCATCCACATCATGTAGATCCACACCAGGAAGATCGGCAGCACCGCCACCGTGCCATAGACCATGGTGTAGGTCGGGAACTGCAGGATGTAGGCGGCGAAGAGCCGCTTGGCAATTTCCAGCCCGATACCGGCCAGCAGGCCGCCGGCGGCCGCATCGCGCCAGTCCACGGTCTGGTTGGGCACGGTGCTGTAGAGCAGCGTATAGGCCAGCGTGGAGAGCATCAGCGAGACCAGCGTATAGAAGCTCGCGCCCAGCCACGGCAGGCTCTTGACCGCGCCGCCGGTGGCGGTCGACAGATACGAGGTCACGCTGATGGAGACCCCGATCAGCAGCGGACCCAGCGTGATGATGGCCCAGTACACCAGCACCCGCTGCACCAGCGGGCGCGACTTCTTGACGCGCCAGATCTGGTTGAACACGCTCTCGATGGTGGACATGGTCAGCACCGAGGTCAGGATCAGCAACACCCCGCCCACGGCCGAGATGCGCGCCGATTTGGCGGCGAACTGGTTGAGGTAGCCAAGGATGGTGTTGGCCACGCCCTTGGGCATGAGGTTCTCGACGAAATAGGCTTCCAGCGAGGCGCGGAAGGTCGAGAACAGCGGGAAGGCCGTAAACAGTGCCAGCGCGATGGTCAGCATCGGCACCAGCGACAGGATGGTGGTGAAGGTCAGGCTGCCGGCCACTTGCGGCAGGCGATCTTCGCGCAGCCGCCGGCCGGCGAAGCGCAACAGGTCGCTGAACTGCTCACGGGTCAGACCACGCATATGGGACAAGGAAAAACGCAAAGAAGACATCCGTTCGACTTCATCGGAGACGCCGCACCCGCAGATGCGCCGCCCCATCGGGGTTGAATCAGGCCGCATGACGGCGCGCAGGCTTGCTGCCGGCCAGACGACAAGTTTGGCGATTATCGCCCAAGCAGGCAGCAAAATCCCGCAAAAAGGCAAAGCAGGCCCAAAGTTTCTGCTTCCTCATGATGCAGATGAAGAAAAAGCGGGGACACTCAGGCTTTTCCTGCTGTCTGGGAGCAAAAAAACGGAAATATAATAAGTCACATGATGACCTCTTCGACCGCTACTTCCGTGCAGACCTCCTCCAACGCCACCATCCTGGTGCTCTACTATTCGCGCCATGGTGCCACCCGCAAGCTGGCCGAGCTGATCGCCCAGGGCGTGGAAAGCGTGCCCGGCTGCGATGCCCGCCTGCGCACCGTGCCGGCGGTTTCCACCGTCACCGAAGCGGTGGAACCGGACGTGCCAAGCTCCGGCGCGCCCTACGTGGAGGCCAGCGACCTGGCGGAATGCGATGGCCTGGCCCTGGGTTCGCCCACGCGTTTCGGCAACATGGCAGCGGCCATGAAGTATTTCTGGGATGGCACCTCGCCGCAGTGGCTCTCCGGCGTACTGGCGGGCAAGCCGGCCTGCGTCTTCACCTCCACCGGCAGCCTGCATGGCGGCCAGGAATCGACGCTGTTGAGCATGATGCTGCCCCTGCTGCACCATGGCATGCTGATTGTCGGCCTGCCCTATTCGCATCCCGAGCTGATGAATACTTCCAGCGGCGGCACACCTTACGGTGCCAGCCACTGGGCGGGCGTCAACGGCAATCAGCCGCTGTCGGACGACTCGCGCACCCTGGCCATCGCGCTGGGCAAACGGCTGGCAGAAAACGCCATCAAATTACGGAGACCATCATGAACAGCAGTGCGCGCTACTTCCACCTCGGAGCCAGTTCCAGCCTGATCGCCCTGATCCTGCTCTGTCTGGCGTGGGAACTGGTGCTGGCCCCGCTGCGACCGGGCGGTTCGTGGATGGTGCTCAAGGTCGTGCCTTTGCTGCTGCCGCTGCGCGGGGTATTGAAGCGCGATGTCTACACGCTGCAATGGTCGTCCATGCTGATCCTGGTGTACCTGGCGGAAGGACTGGTGCGCGCCACCAGCGACAGTGTCCATGCTTCGGTGCTGCTGGCCTGGGCCGAAGTGGCACTGACCACGCTGTATTTCGTCTGTGCACTGGCGTATTTGCACCCGTTCAAGAAGGCCGCCAAGGAAATTGCCCGCCAGGCGATCCAGAAGGCCTCCCAGTAATACACAACGCTTCCCCACATCGATAGGGCGCGCCACTGCACGTGGCGCGTTTCGCTTTCATGACCGACTTCCTCGCTGCCTGCCGTACCGCCATCGGTGCTGCTTATGTCCTCACCGAAGCCGCCGACACCGCCGGCTACCTGACCGACCAGCGTGGCCGCTACACCGGCCGTGCCCTGGCCGTATTACGCCCGGCTGATACGGCCGAAGTGGCGGCGCTGGTGCAACTGTGCGCGCACCATGGCATCCCGCTGGTGCCGCAAGGGGGCAACACCGGCCTGGTGCTGGGCAGCGTGCCCGACCAGCAGGGCAATGCCGTGGTGCTCTCGCTGCGTCGCCTGAACCGCATCCGTGCGGTGGACCCGGTCAACAATACGATGACGGTGGAAGCCGGCTGCGTATTGCAGCATCTGCAGGAACAGGCGGCGGCGGTCGAACGGCTGTTCCCGCTGTCGCTGGCGGCCGAAGGCAGCTGCACCATCGGCGGCAATCTCTCCACCAATGCCGGCGGCACCGGCGTGCTGCGCTATGGCAATACGCGCGAGCTGTGCCTGGGGCTGGAAGTGGTGACGGCCGCGGGCGAGATCATGAGCAGCCTCAAGGGCTTGCGCAAGGACAATACCGGCTACGACCTGCGCGATCTTTTCATCGGCGCGGAAGGTACTCTGGGCATCATCACCGCTGCGGTAGTGAAACTCTTCCCGCAACCGCGCGCGCAACTGACTGCACTGGTAGCGCTGCAATCCCCGGCGCAGGCGCTGCAACTGCTGCAGCAGGCGCAAGCGAGCTGTGGTTCGGCCTTGACCGGTTTCGAGCTGATGTCGCACTTCTGCCTGCAGCTGGTCTGCAAGCACTTCCCCGACCAACGCCTGCCCTTCAGCCAGCCGCATCCGCAATACGTGCTGCTGGAACTGTCGGACAACGAATCCGAAGACCACGCCCGGGCGATTTTTGAAACCCTGATTGGCGAGGCCCTTGAACAGGGTTTGGTGGACGATGCCGTGATCGCCGCCTCGCTGGCCCAGTCCAGGGCCTTGTGGCGACTGCGTGAAAGCATCTCGATGGCACAGGCGCACGAGGGCAAGAACATCAAGCACGACATCTCGGTGCCGATCTCGCGCATCGCCGAATTCATGGAAGCGACCGATACCCTGGTGCAGCAGGCCGCACCGGGTTGCCGCATGGTCAGTTTCGGCCACCTGGGCGATGGCAACCTGCACTACAACGTCTCGCCGCCGGTGGGCGTGCCCGATGCCGATTTCCTGGCGCGCCAGGGCGACATCAACCACGTGGTCCACGACAGCGTCGACCGCTTCGGCGGCTCGATCTCGGCCGAGCATGGATTGGGAGCGCTGAAGCGCGAAGAGATCCTGCGCTACAAGTCACCGGTGGAACTGCGTCTGATGCGCGCCATCAAGCAGGCGCTGGATCCGCAGCAATTGATGAATCCGGGCAAGGTGCTGTGACGCCACTTTGAAGCAGGTATCAACAAAAAGGGACGGACGCCAGTACGAGCCGTCCGCCCCAACCTCCCCCTCAGGAGCCTGCCTGAAACGCTCAAATTCCTTGCGTTTCCCTATGTCGTGATCTTTGCATCAAGCGCGCTTCTCCAATTCGAGGAATAGCAGGCGATGCCACAGCCAATTTGTGAATTCAGGCCGCCGTCTTGTGCTCGGCGGCATGGTCGCGCATGGTCTGCAGGAACAGGTCCGGTGCCATCGGCCGTCCCAGCAGATAGCCCTGCATGGCGTCGCATCCGACCTGGTGCAGGAACTCCTGCTGGCGCTCGGTCTCCACGCCTTCGGCGACGATGCGCAGATTCAGCGTCCGCCCCAGGGCCACGATGGCCGATACGATGGCGGCATCCTCGGTGCCTTCGCTCAAGTCGCGCACGAAGCCGCGATCGATCTTCAGTTCGTTGGCCGGCAGGCGCTTCAGGTACAGCAGGCTGGAATAGCCGGTGCCGAAATCGTCGATGGAGATCTCCACGCCCAGGTCGGCGATCTGCTGCAGCGTCTGCAGGCTCTGCTCGGTATTGTTCATGGCAGTCGACTCGGTCACCTCCAGCGTCAGGCAGGACGGCGGCAGCTGGTGTTTCTCCAGGGCAGCACGCACCACGTCCAGCAGATGCGGATCGGCAAACTGCACCGGCGAAAGATTCACCGCAATCTTCCAGTCGGCATAGCCCAGGGTCAGCCACTCATGCATCTGGCGACAGGCTTCATCCAGCACCCAGGCCCCGATCGGGATGATCAGGCCGGAACGCTCGGCCAGGCCGATGAACTCATCCGGCCCCACCAGTCCGCGTTGCGGATGCTGCCAGCGCAGCAGCGCCTCGGCCCCCAGCACCGGACCATCAAGCAGGCTGAACTTGGGCTGGTAGACCAGCCGGAATTGCTTGCGCTCCAACGCCACCCGCAGGTCCTGCAGCCACTGCAGCTGATGATGCGCATTGGCATTCATCGACGGTTCGAAGAAGTTGTAGCCGTTGCGGCCGGCGCGCTTGGTGTGATACATGGCGGCGTCGGCGTTGATGACCAGGTCGTGGCGCGTGGCCCCGTCCTCCGGGTAGATGGCGATGCCCACGCTGGCCGACACGCGCAGCTCCTGCTCGGCCAGGCGGAACGGCAGGTTGACCACTTCCACCAGCTTCTCGGCCACCGGCATGGCGTCTTCCGGCTGCGCCAGTTCCACCAGGATCACGAATTCGTCGCCACCCAGCCGCGCCACCGTATCGTGTGCGCGCATGGCACCAGTCAGGCGCTGCGCCACCTCCACCAGCATGCGGTCGCCCACATGGTGGCCGAGCGAGTCGTTGATGGCCTTGAAGCCATCCAGATCCATGAACATCAGCGCGAAATGTCCCTGGCTGCGTGCGGCCTTGTTGATGGCCTGGCTCAGGCGGTCTTCCAGCAGGGTGCGGTTGGGCAGCTTGGTGAGATGGTCGTGCAGCACCATCTGCGTCAATTCTTCATTGGCTTCGGCCAGCGAGCGCGCCAGCTTGGCGGTACGCGACTCCAGCCGCGCATCCAGCACCGAGGTCAGCAAGGCGATGCTCAGCACCGCCAGCGTGACCACGATGACCAGGATCGCCAGCCAGCCGGTCCCCACGCCCTCGCGTGCCGACAGGCACACCGAACCGTTGGGAAAAGTGGCAGCCGCCATGCCGGTGTAATGCATGCCGACGATGGCCACGCCCATCACCACCGAAGCGCCGGCGCGCGCGGCTTTCACGTAAGGGGTATTGCGGCGCAGGCTGAAGGCGATCCACAGCGCTGCCGCCGATGCCGCTATGGCGATCAGGATAGAAGCGATGAACAGCACCAGGTCGTAATCGATGCCCGGCGTCATGCGCATGGCGGCCATGCCGGTGTAATGCATGCCGGCAATGCCGGTCCCCATCAGCAAGGCGCTGCCGAACAGCCGCCGCAGCGGCAATTCGCTGCGGGTAACGATCCACAGCGCATAGCCCGAGGTGGCGATGGCGATGAGCAGCGAGAGCGTAGTGATCCAGACATCGTAGCCCAGCGCGATGGGCAGCCGGAAAGCCAGCATGCCGATGAAATGCATCGACCAGATCCCCAGCCCCATGGCCACCGCACCGCCGGCAAGCCAGAAGCGTGCGGCACGCGAATGCAGATGGCTGGTGGTGTTGATGCGCTCGGCCATGTCCAGCGCCGTATAGGAGGCGAGGATGGCCACCAGCAGGGAAACGACCACCAGCGGCTTGTCGTAGTTGGCGATGAGCATGGCGAAGAGTGATGCCTGTGAAAAACGGGATTGAGCGAAGGTCGCTGGAAGGCAGGTGATTCGGTGCGCGCACGCACCGGCACGTCCCGCCCCGGCAAACAGCTTGGCAACATGGAGGACTTGTCATCAAGCTTAGGGGGCGGCGCATTGTCACACAATCAGGAAATACCCGTTATCAAAATGGCATTTTCCGTCGACCAAACCTTACCCGAACGAGGCAAACAAACAACATTTCGTGACCAACCGGATGCCAAATTGATCATTTGGTCAGGATTGCGCCTCCCAAAGGCATACGGAGGTCAGAAGATGTCGATGGAATGGCAACTTTATGGAGCGCCGCTGATCTCTTGTCACGGCAGTCCGCGCATCGCCGCCCGACGTGCGCCCGGCCGCCCTTCGCGCCTGCACGCCACCGAACAAGCTGCAAAACGACAACAAAACACAACAAATCGACAACAAGGACAACATGCTGAACTTACCCCACTCCCGTCTGCATCCGCACCAGGACGGCCTGCCGGCCCGTAGCCGTCTGTCGCGCCGCGTGGCGCTGGCCTTGTGCGGCGTGGCCGCGCCGCTGTGGCTGGCCGCCCCGGCGCATGCCGGCATTTCGATGGTGCAGCCGCCCAAGCGCATCGATGCCACCAAGCCACTGGAACTGACCCTGCTGGTGTCCGAGGATGAGCAGGCCCAGCGCACCTATCAGTTGCCCGCCACGCTGCTGGTGGCGGCCTCGGCCGACATGATTCCGCCGCAGCAGATCGCCCTGCAGCGCGTCGATGGCGAAGACAGCCTGACCCTGAAGCAAGGTGAGTTCCGCAAGGTGCGCTACCGCGGCGAGTTGCCGCGCCGCCTGCGCGGCATGGTGCGTATCGAACCGATCGGCATGGATGCTTCGCCGGTGCTGGTGGCGGTGGTGCGCCCGGATCCGTCGCTGGGCCCCTTGCCGGAGTCGCCCGACCTGATCAACACGCCGCTGGCCGATTCGACCAGCAAGGTCGCGCCGGTGGCCCCTTCGGCCACGGTATTTACGCCGGGTGCCAATGCCTCGCCCATCGACAGTGCACCGGCAGCTGAGGACATCCTCTCCAACAATCGCCGGCTGTCCTTCAATGAGCCGATGTATTTCACGGTGGGGCACAACAATGGTGATACCAATGCGCGCTTCCAGCTCAGCTTCAAGTTCCGCGTGTTCGTGCCGGACGATCCGCGCTCGCGCGGCCTGCTGGACAATCTCTACCTGGGCTACACGCAGTTCTCGCTGTGGGACCTGTCGGCCCCCTCGGCCCCCTTCCGCGATACCAGCTATCGCCCCAGCCTGTATTACTACCTGCCGGACGTGGGCATACAGAACCGCGTCTTCAGCCGCATCGGCATCGCCACTGGCCTGGAGCACGAGTCCAATGGACGCGACGGCACGGCCTCGCGCAGCATCAATACCTACTTCATCGAGCCGACCTTCAACTTCGGCAATCTCAACGACTATCACTTCAAGGTCGCGCCCAAGGTCTATGCCTATCTCGGCCCGACCCGCGACAACCCGGACATCGCCGACTATCGCGGCCACCTGGACCTGAAGCTGGCCTATGGCAAACCCGACGGTCTGGAAGTGGCGACCATGCTGCGCAAGGGCAAACTGGGCGGCAAGTACAGCGCCGAAACCCAGGTCACCTACCCGCTCTCGCGCCTGCTGCCCGGTACCGCAGGCTATCTGATGGCCAGTTACTTCTACGGCTATGGCGAGAGCCTGCTGACCTACAACCAGAAGGATCATCCGCAACTGCGCATCGGTTATGCGCTGTGGCGATGAACATCGTGTGAGCGTGCTTCGCGGGGCATGATGCAAGCAAAACGGGGATGCCTTGGCATCCCCGTTTTTTTCCGTTCCTTGGGTACCGCTTGCAGAAGACGGTGGACTCAGGCCGCCGGCGTGCGCATCGTCACGAACTCTTCGGCGGAGGTCGGATGGATGCCGATGGTGGCATCGAACTGCGCCTTGGTGGCACCGCATTGCAGGGCCACTGCAAAGCCCTGGATGACTTCGCCGGCATCGCCGCCGACCATGTGCACGCCGAGCACTTTGTCGGTCTGCGCATCGACCACAAGCTTCATGAAGGTGCGTTCGGTATTGCGCGAGAGGGTGTTCTTGAGCGGCTTGAAGTCGGTCTTGAAGATTTTTACTTCACCATGGGCTTTTCGCGCCTGTTCCTCGGTCAGTCCCACGGTGCCCACATTGGGATGACTGAACACCGCTGTCGGAATGTTCTGATAGGACATCACGCGCTCGCCCTTGCCGAACAGGCGCGCCACCACCACCATCGCTTCGGCCAGCGCCACCGGCGTCAGGGCCACGCGGTCGATCACGTCCCCCACGGCGAGAATCGATGGCACGTTGCTCTCGAAATTCTCATTGACCACCACCGCGCCGTTTTCCTTCAAGGCGACACCGGCCTGCTCCAGCCCCAGGCCGCGTGTATTGGGCGTACGCCCGGTGGCAAACAGCACGCACTCCGCCGCCACGGTCTCGCCATTGGTCAGGCGCACCTGCTTGACGCTGTCTTCGCCCGCATGCGGCGCTTCGATGGCGGCAATGCTGGCATCGAAGACCAGGCGGATGCCCTTCTTGGCCATTTCATCGGCCAGGTGGATGCCCAGGTCGGCATCCATGTTGCGCAACAGGCGTTCGCGGCGATAGACCAGCGTCACGTCGCTGCCCAGGCCATTGAGGATGGACGCCAGTTCCACGGCGATGTAGCCGCCGCCCAGCACCACCGCGCGTTTCGGCAGGCCCTTGAGATGGAAGAAATCGTCCGAAGTGATCCCCAGCTCGCTGCCCGGGATCTGCGGCTTGTCGGGATGGCCGCCGGTGGCCACCAGGATGTGGCGGGCCGTGAAGCGCTTGCCTTCCACGTTCACCGTATGCGCATCTTCCACCGTGGCGAAGCCGCGATGCAGGCTCACGTTGGCGCCATCGAGCAGACGCTGGTAGATGCCGTTCAGGTGCGTGATCTCGCGGTCCTTGTTGGCGATCAGGGCCGACCAGTCGAAGGTGGGTTCGCTGTGCAAGGTCCAGCCGTAACCGGCGGCATCGGCGAAATCCTCGTGGAAATGGGCGCTGTAGGACATCAGCTTCTTGGGGATGCAGCCGACGTTGACGCAGGTGCCGCCCAGATCGCCCTTCTCGGCCAGCCCGACACGGGCCCCGGCCTGGCCGGCGAAGCGCGCTGCGCGCACGCCACCGGAACCGCCGCCGATGGTGAAGAGATCGTAATCGTATTGGCTCATGGTTTCTCCAGAGAGTGGCCGCAGCCCCCTGGCCACGCCCATTGTTGGTCTTTGCGTGCTTGGGTTATGCGGGCGGAAGCGCGCTTTGCAAGTCCGTGCGGCGCTTGCCATCGAGGGCCCGCATCACCAGCAGCACCGGTGCCAGCCCCACCAGCACGATGGACAAGGCCGGCAAGGCCGCCTCGCCCAAGCGCTCATCGCGCGCCAGGTTGTGCGCGATCACGGCCAGGGTATCGGTATCGAAGGGACGCAGCAGCAAGGTCGCCGGCAACTCCTTGACCACATCGACGAAGACCATCAGCGCCGCCACCGCCAGCGACCGCCACAACAACGGCATGTGCAGGCGCCAGGCAATCACCGCGCGCGAACTGCCCAGGGTGCGCGCCGCTTCGTCGAGACTGGCCGGAATACGGGTGTAGCCGGACTCCACCGACTGCACCGCAACCGCCGTGAAGCGTACCAGATACGCATAGATCACGCCCAGCGAGCTGGCCGTGAGCAGCACGCCCAACCCCGCGGCAGGCCATAGCGCCTGCAGCCAGGCCACCGGCAGCAGGATGCCGACCGCGATGACCGAGCCGGGAATGGCATAGCCCATACCGGCCAGGCGTGCGGTCAGCCGCAGCACCAGCCCCTGCAGACGCGGCAGGTGCGCGCCGCGCAGCGCGAAGCAAAGGCCCAGCGCCAGCACGATGGCCGCCAGCGCCGCCATGCCGCCGAAGCGGAAGCTGTTCCACACCCAGCCGGCGTAGCGGGCCAGATCGAAGGCGGGCATGGCGGCGTCGCTGCTGCCCCACTGCCCGGCCCACAACTGCAACAGGATCGCCACCGGCAGCACGAAGCCCAGCACCACCGGCAAGCCGCACACCGTCCAGGCCGCCAGCGTCTGTGCGCCGGACAATTGCGGCAGGCGCGCTTCGGCCCCCTCGCTGCCGCGCGCACCGCGTGTGGCCGCAAAGCGCATGCGGCCCTGCTCGCGCCGCTCCAGCCACAGCAGCACCGACACGAAGAGCAGCAGCAGCGACGCGTACTGGGCGGCGGCAATGCGGTCATCCAATACAACCCAGGCCTTGTAGATGCCGGTGGTGAAAGTGGTCAGGCCGAAGTAGGCCGAGACACCGTAATCGGCCAGCGTTTCCATGAGCGCCAGCGCCGCCCCGGCCGC
This sequence comes from Herbaspirillum sp. Her4, assembly GCF_057961335.1. Taxonomy (NCBI): domain Bacteria; kingdom Pseudomonadati; phylum Pseudomonadota; class Betaproteobacteria; order Burkholderiales; family Oxalobacteraceae; genus Herbaspirillum; species Herbaspirillum sp. Her4. The sequence goes on from NZ_CM176330.1 coordinate 5,044,805, forward strand.
CAGGGCGGGACGCGCCAGCGGCAAGGCCACTCGCCGGATGCGTTCGGATAGCGGCGTGCCCAGCATGCGGGCAGCCTCCATCAGGTGCATGCCGCGCTCGGAGAGCGCATTGCGCGCCAGCAGGTAGGCATAGGGATAGAGCGTGAAGACGAACATGCACACCGCCCCCGGCAAGCCGCGCACATCCATGCGCCAGCCCGGGAACCAGCCGCGCAGCGTGCTCTGCACGGCCCCCGCGTATTGCAGGAAATCGGTATAGGCATAGGCCGAGACGTAGGCCGGCATGGCCATCGGCAACAGCAGCGCCCAGGACAGCCAGCGCCGTCCGCGAAACTCGAACAGGCTCACCGTCACCGCCGCTGCACCACCGACGATGACCACGCCCAGCGGCACCATCAGCGCCAGCCAGCCGGAGGTGGCCAGGTAGCCGGGCAATACGGTCTGCATCTGCTGGCGCAGGTTGTCGATGCCGGCCACATCCAGCCCGAACCAGGCAGCGAGGATGCCGAAGAGCGGCAAAGCGATCAGGACAGCGAGCAAACCGATGATGTGCATAAACAGGAACGGCCCAATGAAGAATTGCCAGGGGAAGTCGGCGGTCCATGCGCTACACTGCGCACTCCGAGACAAACGCGAATTGTAACCATTTCATCGAGCCTGCCCATGTTTCTGGAAGTCGATCACGTCAGTATCCGTTATCCCCGCAGCGCCCAGGCGGCCGTCGATGCCGTCTCGCTGCGCCTGCAGCCGGGCGAGCTGGGCGCCCTGATCGGCCCCTCCGGCAGCGGCAAGACCAGCCTGCTGCGCGCCGTGGCCGGGCTGGAACCGGCGCAATCAGGCCGTATCCGGCTAGACGGAACATTGCTGGAAGGTGATGGCGTGCGCGTGCCGGCCGAGGCGCGGCGCATCGGGATGGTGTTCCAGGATTTCGCGCTGTTCCCGCATCTGGATGTGGCCGCCAATATCGGCTTTGGCTTGCGCGGCATGGCGCGTGCGCAGCGGGAACAGATCGTCACGCAGATGCTGGCCCTGGTCGGCCTGCCCGAGGCGGGCAGCAAGTTCCCGCACCAGCTCTCCGGCGGCCAGCAGCAGCGCATCGCCCTGGCGCGCGCGCTGGCACCGCAGCCGCGCCTGCTGTTGCTGGATGAACCGTTTTCGAGTCTGGACGTGGAACTGCGCGAACGCCTGGCACACGACGTGCGCGACATCCTCAAACGCACCGGCACCACCGCCCTGATGGTCACGCACGATCAGCTGGAAGCCTTTGCGGTGGCCGATGTGGTGGGGGTGATGCGGCACGGCCGATTAGAACAGTGGGATACGCCCTACGCGCTCTACCATCGTCCGGCCACCCGCTTTGCCGCGGATTTCATCGGACATGGGGTGTTGCTGCGCGGCGAGGTGCAAGCTGCAGCGGATGCCGGGGTACAAGGCGAGATCAGCGTCCAGACCGCAGCAGGCCTGTTGCGCGGACTGCCGGTGGAAAGCGGACGCGATGCCAGCGCCGCGCAGGTCGATGTATTGCTGCGGGCCGACGACGTCATGCACGACGACGCGTCCCCCTTCAAGGCGCAGGTGGTACGCAAGTCATTCCGGGGCGCGGAATTCCTCTACACCCTGGCGCTGGAGAACGGCCAGCAACTGCTCTCGCTGGTGCCCTCGCATCACGATCATGCGGTGGGGGAATGGATAGGGATCAGCCTGGATGTGACGCATCTGGTGACGTTTCCGAACATGGAATCGTCATTGGCAGCGGCACCTTCGGCCCCGGCAGGGACCGCCCCCGGGGCTACCGGCAAGCCGGGCTGATCGACCCCGGCCGCCCTCCCCAGCGCATCCACCACCAGCCAGTCAAGCGCACGCCGCATCAGCCGCGCGCCTTCGACAGCACCACCAGCCAACGGCGGAACAGCAGGATTTCCACATGGCCGGGCTCGATGCCCGCGCTGCATTCAATCACCGGATTGACCCGGTAACGGCGCACGTAGGTATCACGGCAGATGAAGATTTCGCGGCGACCCAGGCGGATGGCCAGCGAAGACGGGGTGGACGATGCAACAGCGAAGCGAGCGTCGGAAGCAAGATCAAAGTGGGTCATGGCAGCGATTCCTCTTCTTGTCGATAGGAGGCTTCACTTTAGCATAACACTGTATGAATACACAGTACTTTTTATACAGTACTGTACACACCATGGCGAGCATACAACAGCCGCCGCCACCCTGCCCTTCCGAGCCCGTTACGGCGTGGCGCTCAGGCCACACCGGCCGCCAGCCGGGCCCGGACGAAGCCGATATGCTCCCGCAACACGTAGAACTGGTCGGCAAAGGCCAGCGGCATCTTCATGCGATTGACCGCAATCTCGATCTCATCCAGGCGTTTGAGCATCTCGGCCTGCTCCTCCGGCGACTCGCGCGAGAGCCCGCGTTCCAGCGCGATCAGCTCGCCATACCAGCGATAGATGCGCGAACGCACCCGCCAGCCATAGAGCATCGGCACCAGGCGAATGCCCGGGATCAACAGCAGGATCACCGGCAGCACGATCACCACCGCGCGATCCACCAGGCTGGCCATCCAGAAGGGCAAGGTGCGGTAGAAGAAGGTCTTGCCGGACTTGTAGTAGCGCGCCGCATCGTCGCTGATCGGGTATTCATGCTCCAGCGGGGCCGGGAATTCCCCGGCCTTCTGCATCACGTTGGCCTTGCCGTGCACCTCGCGGGCTGCTGCGATGAGCAGGTCCGAGAGCGCCGGATGCAGGTCCTCGCGCGCCACCAGCTCAGCCGTGGGCGCAATCAGTTGGGTATCCCGCGCCGGCAGGTTGTGCGCCAGGTCGAACACGCCCATGGGCATTTTGAGGGTATTGAGATAGCGGAAGCGCCGCACGTAGGCATCGGCCTGCGAGAAATCCAGCAGCCGGATGCCGGGCGCGCGCAAGAGCTTGCCCATGGTCGCCACCGAGACCGAATCGCCCATCAGGAAGGCCGCATCGATCTTGCCGCTGGTCAGCGCCTGCGCGGCCTCGTCGCCGCCGATGTTCAACAGCTGGGTGCTGCCGCCCGACTCGACGCCATTGGCCTTGAGCAGCGTGGCCGCCAGCACGCTGGAACCGCTCCCCTCCCCGCCGATGGCAATCCGCTTGCCCGCCAGCTCCGACAGCTGCCGCAATGGCGGCACCGGGCGGCCATCCTCACGCGGCGGCGGCACGCGGTAATACACCGACACCGGGACATAGGAAATACTGCCCAGCGACACCAGCGGGCTCAAGGATTCGGCCGGTACTGCGCCGGCCAGGCCACCCTGCACGAAACCGACGTCCACATTCTGGTCGGGGTCGGCCAGGCGCTTGAGGTTGTCCAGCGAGCCCCCGGTCTCGACGATGTCCAGCCGGATACCGTCGCGCGCCAGCAGCGCCTTGTAGCGTTCGGCCACGCGCCAGAAATTGCTGTCCTTGGGACCGGCGGCAATGGTGATGGACGACGGCGGCGCCGGCCGGATCAGCCAGATCACCAGCCATGCGCCGATCAGGATCAGCAGGATGATGGGACCGAAGCTGACGGCGAGATCGCGCCACGAGATGGCCACGAAGCGCGCCCGGATGCGGGTGGCCGAGGGGGCGTAGGCGGAGAGTTTCTTGTCTTTGAGCATGCGCGCTATTCTAGCCGCGCATTCCGCCTTTGCATCGCCGCGCTTGTAACCCGATGTGACTCAATAGGTTTTATAAGGCAGGAACTTGCCTGACAGCATCACATTGACGCGATCGCCATTGGGGTCGGCCTGGCGCTGGATATCCATCTTGAAATCGATGGCACTCATGATGCCGTCGCCGAACTCTTCGTGGATCAGTTCCTTGATGGTGCTGCCATAAACACTGACGATCTCGTACCAGCGATAGATCAGCGGATCGGTCGGCACCGGAGTCGGCAGCGATCCCTTGTAAGGCACGATCTGCAGCCACAGCGTTTCTTCATCGGTCAGTTCGAACAGTTCCTGTGCCGCGGCGGCCTGCTTGGCCGTCAGGGTCATCTGGCCCAGCATGGCGGCGGTAGTCCACTCCTTGCTCTGGCCGATGCGTTCGGCGATCTGGGCCCAGGTCATCTTCTTGCTGACCTTGGCGGTGACGATCTTCTGGGTGACTTGGTTGCGGTCCATGCGCTCTCTCCTTGTGGTGGACGAAAAATGAAAACCGACGACACTTTGTAGTGTGCGTCATCGATCCTGACGAAACGATGCTGCAAAACGACGATATAAACTGACGAAATGGCAGGTCACCCTGCCCCTGCCTTCATGCCGCAACCTGCTCCAGCCCCGGCATGACGATGCGGGTCGGCAGGCGCGCTGCGCCGCTGGCCTGCGCTGCCTGGATCTGGCGCGAACGATGCACCAGGAAATCGACCAGGTGATTGCGGATGCGATAGAACTGCGGATCGTGGTGCATGCCTTCGCGTGTGCGGTTCTTGGGCAGCGTGTTGATGACCACCTCGGCGATGCAGGCCTGCGGGCCGTTGGACATGAGGAAGATCTTGTCGGCCAGCAGGATCGCTTCATCGACGTCGTGGGTAATCATGAACACGGTCTGGTGCGTGGCTGCGCAGATCTTCAGCAACTCGTCCTGCACCACGCCACGGGTCAGGGCATCGAGCGCACCGAAGGGCTCGTCCATCAGCAACATCTTGGGCTCGATGGAAAAGGCGCGTGCAATGCCCACGCGCTGCTTCATGCCGCCCGAGAGCTCCGAGGGCTTCTTGTGTTCAGCGCCCTTCAGTCCCACCATCTCGATGAAACGCCGTGCATGCTCCTCGGCCTTGGCCCGTGGCCAGTCCGGCCAGCGCGAACGCACCGCGAACACCACATTGCCCAGCACGCTGAACCAGGGCATGAGGGCGTGGCTCTGGAACACCACACCACGATCCAGGCTCGGTCCCTTGACTTCGCGCTGGTCCATGATGACGACACCCTCGCTGGCCGCTTCCAGCCCGGCCAGCACGTTGAGGATGGTGGTCTTGCCGCAGCCCGAGTGCCCGATCACGCAGACGAATTCACCGCGATCGATACCGAAGGACACCTGCTCGAACACCGGCGGCGCGCCTGCTGCATAACGCTTGGCCAGGCCCTGCACGCTCAGGAAATTGTGATCCATGCTGCTGCTCCCTTCATTCGACATAGGTGACCCACTTCTGCAGCCGCGCGAAGATCAGGTCCAGCACCATGCCGGTCACGCCGATGACCAGGATGGCGAAGATCACGCTGGTCAGAGACAGGTTGTTCCATTCATTCCAGACGAAGTAGCCGATGCCGGTTCCGCCCACCAGCATCTCGGCGGCCACGATCACCAGCCAGGCAATGCCCATGGAGATGCGCATGCCGGTCAGGATGGTCGGTGCCGCTGCCGGCAGGATCACCAGGAAGGCGCGCCGCAGCGGTGCCACCTCCAGCGTCTTGGCCACGTTCAACCAGTCGCGCCGCACCGAGGCCACGCCGAAGGCGGTGTTCATCAGCATCGGCCAGACCGAGCAGATGAAGATCACGAACACCCCCGACACCGAGGAATCCTTGATGGTGTAGAGCGCCAGCGGCATCCAGGCCAGCGGGGAAATGGGCTTCAATATCTGGATGAAGGGATTGAGCGCACGCTGCATCAGCGGCGACATCCCCAGCAGGAATCCCAGCGGCACCGCCACCACCGCCGCAATCGCAAACCCCAGCCCGACCCGGCCCAGCGAATAGGCCAGCTGGATGCCGATGCCCTTGTCATTGGGACCGTTGTCGTAGAAGGGATTGCTCAGTTCCTTGCGGATGGTCTCGCCCATCTGCGCCAGTCCGGGGAAGCCATCGCGCTTGGCCGCGCCGCTGCTCTTGCCCATCAGCCTGGCGTACTCATCCTGGGCGGTACTGGCCGCGCTCTCCTTGGGCAGCGTGGCCAGGTGCCACACCATCAGCAGTGCGGCCAGCAGCAGCAGGGAAATGAGCGCAGCGCGCCAGCCTAGATGCCGGCCCTGCATCACGCGCTCCTCTTGATGGCGAAGCTGTTCACGTAGGCGTCGGCCTTGTTGGCATCGAACTCCTTGCCCATGATGGAATACTTGCGGTAGGCCCCGTCCGGTACCGGCTGGCCCAGTTCCTTCATGTGCTTCTTGGCCTCGGTCAGCAGCAGTACCTTTTCGGTGATGGCCTTGTAGTCGACATCGCCCTTGATGTAGCCCCAGCGCTTCATCTGCGTGAGAATCCACACCCCCATCGAATCCCAGGGTACCGGATCGAAGTCAGCGCGGCCCGGCACGTTCTTGACGTTGCCCAGGCCATCGGCGAAGCGGCCGGTCAGCACCTGCTCCACCACCGTCTCCGGCTGGTTCAGGTAGGCCGGTGGAGAAATCACCTTGGCCACCAGCGAGCGGTTGGCCGGATCGCGTGCCATGGCCGCCGCAGTCAGCACGGCGCGGAACAGTGCCGCGAAGGTGTTGGGATTCTGCTTGATGAACTCTTCGGAGGTGCCGAAGGCGCAGCAGGGGTGCCCGTCCCAGATCTCCTTGGAGAGGATATGAATGAAGCCGACCTCGTCATACACCGCACGCTGGTTGAACGGGTCCGGCCCGAGGAAGCCGTCGATATTGCCTGCGCGCAGGTTGGCCACCATTTCCGGCGGGGGCGTCACGCGAATCTGCACGTCGCGGTCCGGGTCCAGTCCGTGCTCGGCCAGGTAGTAGCGCAGCAGGAAATTGTGCATCGAATATTCGAAGGGGACGGCGAACTTGAAGCCCTTCCATTGCTTGGGATCGCGCTTGTCCTTGTGCTTGGTATGCAGCGTGATGGCCTGGCCGTTGATGTTCTGGATGGTGGCCACGCGCATCTGTGTGGCATTGCTGCCCACGCCCATGGACATGGCAATCGGCATGGGCGAAAGGAAGTGCGAGGCGTCGTGTTCCTTGTTGATCATCTTGTCGCGGATCAGCGCCCAGCCGGCCGTCTTGTTGAGCGACACGTTCAAGCCCTGCTTGCGATAGAAGCCCAGCGGATCGGCCATGATGAGCGGCGCCGCACAGGTGATGGCGATGAAGCCGATCTTGAGGTCTTTCTTTTCCAGCGCACCATTCTTTTCCTGCGCCATGGCCTGCAGCGAGCCCAGCGGCAGCACGCTGGCAATGGCCGCGCGCGCCGCATTCTTGCCCACTGCGCGCAGGAAATCACGGCGTTCGGACACGCGCGGGAAGAGCGAACGCATCAGCGCTTCCTCCACCACGTCATTGGACAGGGTTTCGACATCGCGGCCACGCTGCAGGCGCTGCTGCTCGGCCAGCACATCGGCCTCGTGCTGCTGCTGGCTGCCGTGGCGGCCGCAGGAACAGCCCTGCCCGGCGCGTTCGGCGTCATAGGTGTTGAACAGATTGGTCTCTGGTGCGTCCGGCATAAATCCCCCGTTTGGTGAATGTGAGGTGAGTTGCTGCGTTCACCTGCACTACCTGCAAGGGATTTGCCAGCCCGCTGCAATACGTCATGGGCGCACGACATCTTGTAGTGCTGCCACTACAAGCAGTGTCGATGGTATCGTCAGAATGACGAAAACGCGCTGCAAAATGACGACACTCGGAAAAAAATGCTCACACCGGCAGCAACTGGTGCCGCACGGCATACATGGCGATCCCCACATCATTGGAAGCGCCGGTCTTCTCCAGGATGCGGCTGCGATAGGTGCTCACCGTATTGGGGCTCAATTCCAGCTGGTCGGCGATTTCCTTGACGCTGCGCCCGGCGGCGATCAGCTGGAAGACCTGGTATTCGCGGTGCGACAGGCTCTCATGCGCGGCACGCTGCGGGGCCGTGGCGCGCTGGGCCAGGCCCGATGCCAGGGTCTCGGCCATCTGTGCGCTTACGTAGAGGCCGCCGCCAGCGGCCTTGCGGATGGCTTCCACCAGTTGCTCGGGGTCGGTGCTCTTGTTGAGATAGCCTGCTGCGCCCAGCTTGTAGCAACGGGCCGCGTATTGTTTCTCGGGATAGGTGGACAGCATCAGCACCGGCAGGCGCGGCATCTCCTGCTTGATCTGGCGCAGCACGTCCAGCCCGTCCTGCTGGGGGATGGCGATGTCCAGCAGCACCAGGTCGATCGCCTCGACGCGCGCACTGTGCAGCACCTCCGGCCCGCTGGCGCATTCGGCAGCCACCTCGATGTCGGGCGTGTCGGCCAGGATCTGCTTCAAGCCCTCGCGCACGATGCGATGGTCGTCGCAGAGCAGGATGCGGATGTTGTCACCGGGGCGGCTCATGGCAGCTCCCGGCTGGCGTGATGGGGCAGGCGCAGGCAGACCAGCGTGCCGGGCCTGCCGTGCTCTGGTGCATACCGCGCACCAGCAATGCTCAGTGCGCCACCGAAGTGCAAGGCGCGCTCGCGCATGCCCATCACGCCATAGGACGTGGCCGCTTCCTGCGCGGCGCGGGGCGTGCCCACGCCATCGTCTTCCACTTCCATGCGCAGTTCTGCCGGAGTCAGGTGGACCGCGATGCGCACCTGCGTGGCCTGCGCGTGGCGCGCCACGTTGGAGAGCATTTCCTGGAAGATGCGAAACGCCGCCGTGGCCTTGGCCCCATCCGGGACGAAGGCTTCCGGCGCGATATCGAACTCGACTTCGCAGGGCAATTCGGTGGCTTCCGAGAATTCCTGCACCTGCCATTCCAGCGCGGCGATCAGGCCCTGGTGATCGAGGATGCTGGGGCGCAGGTCGGTGATGATGCGTCCCACGTTATCCACTGCGGTTTCGATCAGGCGGCTCATGGCCTCGCACTTGCGCGCCACCGGATCGAGATCGGTCACGCGCTTGGCCATCCAGTTCACATCCAGTTTGAGTGCCACCAGCAGGCTGCCCAGTTCGTCGTGGATTTCGCGGGCGATGCGGGTGCGTTCATCCTCTCGCACCGAATGCGCATGCGCCGACAACTGCCGCACCTGGCGCAGCGCAGCCGAGAGCTCGCGGGTGCGCTCGGCCACGCGCACTTCCAGTTCGGCCTTGGCCCGCTGCAACTGTTCCTCGGCCTGGCGGCGCTTGGAGATATCGCTGAAGGCGATCACCGCCCCGCGCACCTGGCCGCCATCGATGATCTGGTACGAGGAATATTCGGTCGCGAAGCAGCTGCCATCAGCGCGCCAGAACACTTCCTGGTCGACCCGGCAGGATTCGCCCTTGCGGAAGGCCTTCAGGATCGGACACTCGGCCTCGGGGTAATGGCCGCCGTGTTCATGGCTGTGATGCACCAGTTCGTGCATGTTGTGGCCCAGCACGTCTGCCGGCGCGTAGCCCAGCATGGCCGCACCGGCGCGGTTGATGAAGGTGCAGCGCCCCTCCAGGTCGATACCGTAGATGCCCTCGCCGGTGGAGTCCAGCAGCAGGGCCAGCTTGTCGCGCAGCAGTCCGCCTGGCGGGGCCAGGGCGGCTGAAGCGGAAACGGGCAGGAAAGGATCGTGGCGCATGATCCTCCCTGCCCGCAAGAGCCATGCCAGAACCGGTGTGGCGTGGCGCCGGACCTTACGGCATGTACTGGCCGCCGTTGACGTCGATGATCTGGCCGGTGACGTAGCCCGACATCTGGTCCGAGGCCAGATAAAGGAAAGCACCGCTGCATTCATCAGGCTCGCCGATGCGGCCCATGGGGATGGTCTTGCGGAAGCCTTCCAATTGTTCCGGAGTGGTGAAGCGTTCCTGGAATGGCGTCATGATCACGCCCGGCGCCACCGCATTGACGCGGATCTTGTCGGCCAGCAATTCCTTGGCCATGCCGCGCGTGATGGTGCTGACGAAGCCTTTGGAAGCTGCATAGATCAGCGCACCGGGACCGCCCCCATGGCGCGCCGCCACCGAGGTGACGTTGATGATGTTGCCGCCGCCCTGGGAGCGCATGACGGGAATGACCGCACGCGTGAAGGCCACCACCGAGCGGGCGTTGATGTTGATGATCTCGTCGAAGAGTTCATCGGTGACCGTTTCCAGCGGGGCCCGCTTGACCAGCGCGCCGGCGTTGTTGATGAGCACGTCGATGCGGCCCATCTGCTCCACGGCCTTGGAGACGGCGGCGTTGATGGCTGCCGTATCGCGCACGTCCGCGCCGATGGTGACGGCCTTGCTGCCAGCGGCGCGCACTTCTGCGGCCACGGCCTCCGCCTCTTCCTTCGAGCTGTTGTAATGGACCACCACGTGGGCACCACGTGCTGCGAAGGCGCGCGCGGCGGCCGCGCCGATACCGGTGCTTGCACCGCTGATGAAGACGACTTTACCTGCCAGATCCAGCATGCTGTTCTCCTGCAATCGATTGATAAGGAAAGATCCTGCCTGTCCGGCTTGTAGAAGTGCTGCATCAACAGGCGGCCCTGCGCGCCTTGCCGGTATCGCTTCTTGTGAGGGGCGCCGCGGCCATGCTGCGGCTGTGCTGCCACGCCGCCGTTGTGGAATGCTGCGGGACCAGCCCGGCAGCAACGGCGACGCTTCTTGCGTCAGATCGTACTTGTTGACTCAGTCGTGGACCGATTCGTTCTGGCTGCGTCCGGCACTGCGATAGGCATCGCGCACCCTCAGCAGGTGGTTGCGCATGGCTTCGGAGGCCTGGTGCGGATTGCGCGCCTTCAGCGCATCGAGGATGTCGCGGTGGTCCTGCAGGCTGCGTTCCAGCGTGGAGGGGATGCGCGAGGTGATGGAGCGGCTCTTCTTGCCCAGCATGTAGAGACTGCCGGCGACGCTTTGCAGGAAGGGATTGTTGCAGGCCTCGATGATGGCCTCGTGGAATTCCACATCCGCTGCCGAGAAGGCCGCCGGGTCCGACAGCAACCGCGCCTCATCCTCGACGTTGCGCGCCAGGCGCGCCAGTTCGGCGTCGTCGATATGGGTGGCGGCCAGCGCGGCCACGCCGGTCTCGATGATGAGACGGGCGTCGAACAGCGCTTCCAGCGTGCCGGGGTTGAGATCGATGATCATCTCCAGGGGCTCCAGCAGCTCGCGCGTTTCCAGCGAACTGACGAAGGTGCCCTCGCCCTGGCGGATGCGCAGCAGGCCCAGCAGGGCCAGCCCGCGAATGGCTTCCCGCACGGCAGGACGGCCCACGCCCAGCATGGCTGCCAGTTCGCGCTCGGGCGGCAGTTGCTGGTCAGGTTTCAGCAGGCCGCTGCGTATCATGGTCAGCAGCCGCTGGGCTACCTGCTCGGAAATGGATTTCTGGACGATGGGGTCGAAGGACATGCTCTCTGGGTATCTGCCTGTAGGGTGAATCGCTGCCGTCGCGGCAGTGTCGGCCTGGCCCGCCAGCCCGGCATGTGCGGGCGACAAAAGGTATGACCAATCGGGGGTGAGGATAGGTATGGGGGAGGATTGTGTCAAGCGGCGGGAAAATTGGTGCGGTGCGCAAGAAACTAGGCGATATCGCACCACCCATCAGGTGCCGTCACACAAGCGCGCTGATCCGTGCGAAGAGCGTGGGGTCTTGGTCCACCAACTTGAGCAACACGGCTGCCTGCGCGTTGGGCCGTGATACGCCCTGCTCCCAGTTTTGATACGTCCGCGGATTGACACGCAGGCTGCGGGCCATGATCGCCTGAGACACCCGAGCCTTGCCCCGTACCCGTTGAATCTCCTCGGCTGTGATCGTGACCGGCTCCGGCGATAGCTTGACTTTGCTTGTGCGCAAGGTCAGCTTGCCCTCTCGCTCATTGGCCATGTCTTGCACGCCCGCCATCAACTCTTCGAATAAATTTCTTTTTTTCATGATGTCTTCCTTGAGGACAGTTCATCTTCCAGCGCACGCCTGAGCAGTTTTCTCTGATGAGCAGTGAGGTCGTTCATCTCATCTTTGTCGTAGATAGAGCAAAGCCAGAAGTGGCATTGTTCGTCCCAAAAATAGTAGATCACTCTCAGGCCACCACGTTTTCCCTTGCAACGACGCGCATCAGGAAAACGAATCTTTCGAAGTCCCCCCGCATCCTTGATGAGGCTTCCCGCTTGCGGCTGCCGCATCAGCATCTGCTGAAGCGTTGCAAAGTCATCGTCCGAGAGGTAGTTCTCCCGGACTGCTGCAAACATTCGCGTTTCTTTGAAGATCGCTTCCATCCGCGAACCATACGCATCTCGCGTATAGTTCGCCATCGTACCATAGTGCAGCATCAATCCAGCTTCCGCCCCGCCGTCTCCCGCACCATGGCAATGGCCACCAGTGAGATGAGGCCGGTACCGATCACATACCAGGCCGGACCCAGGTTGGAACCGGTGGCCTTGACCAGCCAGGTGGCGATGAACTGCGAGAAGCCGCCAAAGATCGATACGCCCAGTCCATAGCACAGGGCCAGCCCGGTCGCCCGCACGCGGCGCGGGAACAGTTCGGTCATCATGACCACGCTGGAGACCGAAGTGAAGACCATGGGAATGACCATCACCGTCACCGCCGTCAGCAGGCCCATGCCGCTGCGCAGATGGTTCATCAGCATGAAGGCCGGGAACACCAGGACGATCAGCGCCAGGCGCGACCAGGTGGCCACCGGCTTGCGGCCGAGGCGATCAGTCAGGATGCCGGCCGGCGCACACAGCAGCAACTGCAGCAGGCCGGCCAGCCAGGAGGCCCACAGCGCCAGCGAGAACGGCATGTGCAGGATGGCCTTGGCATAGGTGGTGATGTAGTGCATCACGATGTAGTTGGCCGAGGTCCCGCCGATGACGATGGCCGTGCCCAGCAGCAATGGTTTGCGATGCGCCTGCAGGATCTCGCTCAGGGCACCCGGTGCCCGCTTGCCCGGCTGGCCTGACGCGGGCGCATGTTCCACCTCGGCGGTCTCATCGAGGAAACGGCGGATGTAATTGCCGATCGGCACCAGCAGCAGGCCGACGACGAATGGCAGACGCCAGCCCCAGCTTTCCAGCTGCTCAGCAGTCAGCGCATAGGTCAGCAACAGTCCCACGCCGGAGCCGACCAGCGTGCTGAGCGCCTGGCTGAACAGTTGCCAGCTGCTGTAGAAACCACGTGTCCTGTCGTCCGCGTATTCCAGCAGCATGGAGGTCGACGCGCCCACTTCGCCGCCCACCGCAAAGCCCTGGATCATGCGGCCGGCGATCATCAGCAGCGGCGCGGCCAATCCGATCTGGGCATAGGTCGGGGCCACGATGAAGATGGCCGAGCCCACCGCCATAAGCCACAAGCTCAAGGTCATGGCCGGCTTGCGTCCGCGCCGGTCGGCGAACTGCCCCATGATGATGCCGCCCAGCGGGCGCATCAGGAAACCCACCCCGAAGGTGGCCAGCGACATCATCAGCGAAGCCCATTCCGAGGTACTGGGAAAGAACTGGCGACCGATGATGGCCGCAAAGTAGGTGTAGATGGAAAAATCGAAAAACTCCAGGCCATTGCCGATGGTGATGGCGGCGATCTTCTTGGCCTTGGAAACCGGAGCGGGTACGGCAGCAGCGGGGCTGACGGCGGCTGAGTGGCTGTTGCTGTTCATGGTGTGGGTGGCCCTTCTGTCGTGTCTGTTGTGCGTTGGCAGCGCCCGGCGAGATTGCGCCGCCGGGTGCCGTTCTCCCCTGTGACGGATCAGGCCACCAGCGGCGCGTCCGACAGGAAGCGCTGGGTCAGCTTGACCCAGTAGCTGGCCGCGATCGGCAGGATGCCGTCATTGAAGTCATAGCGCGGGTTGTGCACCATGCAGCCGCCCTGCTCTCCTTCCCCATTGCCGATGATGACGTAGCAGCCCGGGCATTGCTCCAGCATGAAGGAGAAATCCTCGCTGCCCGTCAGTTGCTGGACGTTCTCGATGAAGGCGTCCTGTCCCAGCCAATCACGCACCACGCCTTCGGCAAAGGCGGTCATGCCCGCATCGTTCTGCAGCGCCGGATAACGCCAGTGGTAATCGACCTCCGCCCGCGCGCCCATGGCCTGCGCCTGGGTCTGGGCCAGCTCGGTGATGCGCTGGCGCAGCAGCGCCCGCACCTCGGGCGAATAGGCGCGCACCGACAGGCGCAGCTCGGCGGTCTCGGCGATCACGTTGGGGGCATTGCCCGCATGCAGCGCACCGACTGTCACCACCGCCATCTGGCGCGGATCGACATTGCGCGCGACCACGCTCTGCAAGGCCACTACCAGATAGGAGGCCACCAGAATTGCATCGACCGTGATGTGCGGCATGGAGCCATGCCCCCCATTGCCGATGATCTTGATGATGACAGTATCGGACGAAGCCATGAAGGCCCCCGGCAGGGTACCGAACTTGCCCACCGGATAACCGGGCATGTTGTGAAAGGCGAACACGCCATCGCAGGGAAATCGCTCGAACAGGCCATCCTCGACCATCTTGCGCGCACCGCCCAGGCCTTCTTCGGCGGGCTGGAAGATCAGGTGCAGGGTGCCATCGAAGTCGGTGTCCTTGAGCTCGCGCGCGGCCGCCAGCAGGCTGGCGGTATGGCCGTCATGGCCGCAAGCATGCATGGTGCCGCCGTGCTGGCTGGCATAAGGCAGCTTGGTCTCCTCATGGATGGGCAGGGCGTCCATGTCGGCACGCAGGCCAAGGCGGCGCGGACCGCTGCCCTTCTTCAAGGTCCCCACCACGCCGGTCCCGCCCAGGCCGCGATGGACCTCGTATCCCCATTCGGCCAGCTTGCCGGCGACCAGCTCGCTGGTGGCGTGCTCCTCGAACGCCAGTTCGGGATGGGCGTGAATGTGGTGACGCAGCGCCACGCTTTCCTGCAGGTGGTGCAGGATGCCGGGCACGAGGGCGGAAGAGGACGGGTTCTTGGTCATTGCGGGTCTCAGGGTAGTGGAATGCGATCCTGCCGATGCGCACTGGCAAGCACGCTGGCATGGCCGGTCTCACCATGCAGCATGCATACCAGTGCGCCTCCGGCAGACGGAACAGGCCGGGCGGGACAGCCCCGGGAGCTGCGTAAATCATTTACACTTCTGCCCGCAACACCCAGCCCCTCCTGGTGCGGCAAGTGTGCAGCCATTGCGCGGCGGCGTCGCGTCAACGGCTCGTTGACATGAATAGATCCGGTTGAATCGAAAAACAGATGCGCGAATACGGTGCAGCGTTTATCCTCGCCGCACCCCTTCATGAGGCCCCCCGAGGAGCGAACCCATGGCGCGTCCGCCCGAACTGAAGCTGCAGCAACTGCAATATCTGATCGCCATCACCGAGCATGGCGGCCTGCGTTCGGCTGCACAGGCCCTCAACGTGACCGCCGCCGCTGTCAGCAAGGGCTTGCAGGAGTTGGAGAATACCGCCGGCACCCGCTTGCTGGAACGCCAGGCACAGGGGCTGCAGCTCACGGCTGCGGGCCGCAAGCTGCTCACTCGAGCCCGGCTGATCCAGTGTGAAGTCGAACAGGCCATGCAGGAACTGGGCGCTGCGCGGGCCAGCAATCGCATCCGTTTCACCGTCGGTGTCACGCCGTGGATTTCGCTGACCCTGCTCACCCCCACGCTGCTGCGCTTTGCCGAACTGCGGCCGGATGTGAGCCTGCGCCTGTCCGATGTCTTCGGTTCCGACTATGCTGCCCTGCGCGAGGGCAGCATGGACCTGGCCATCGGCCTGGCACCGCCCGATGAGGGCAGCGCTGAACTGGCGGCACGGCCGCTGTTTTCCTACGAACACGCGATCGCCTGCCGCCGTGGCCATCCGCTGCAGCAGGCCCGCCATCTGGAGCAACTGGCCGGACAATCATGGTTGGTCAGCCACGAGATCGGCCAGTACCAACCGCCCCTGCGCGATTTCTTCCAGACACACTATGGCGACGGTGCGCTGCCTGGCGGCGGCCAGGTGCATCAGTACCGTTCCCTACACATGATGGAACTGATCTGCAACAGCGACCTGCTCACCGTGGTCCCCTGGCCGGTGATCGAAGCCAGCCGCCAGCACTACCCGCTGGAAGCGCTCACGCTCAAGGAGCGGCTGCCGGCCAGCATCACCTGCTACGTCACGCGCAAGAACGCGCCCATCCATGGCTGCGTGAGCGATTTCGTCGGGGCCATGATGCATGTGCTCACCGACGAGGCCACCCGCAGCCGCTTCCTGCATCCGCGGGTGTTGCGTTCGCTGGACGTGATCGCACAACGCTAGCCGGCAGGCGCGCGCATCTGGTAGCCTAGGGCCTGCCCACCCCACCGCCGAGCACCCATGAACCTGCGTTTCGTCGAGGCCTTCCACTGGGCCGCCTCGCTCAAGAGCATCACCCGCGCCGCTGAAAAGCTCCACATCACGCAATCGACCATGTCCAGCCGCATCGCCTCGCTGGAAGAGGAACTGGGCGTGGTGCTGCTGGACCGCCGCGAAAAACAGTTTCGCCTCACCGTGGCCGGCCAGCGCTTCCAGCGCCTGGCGGTGAAACTGCTCGACATGCAGCGCCAGATCCGCCAGGAGCTCGGCGGCAACAGCGCCGGCCCGCTGCTGCTGCGCATCGGCAGCATCGAATCGGTGGTGCACAGCTGGCTGCCGGCCTGGCTGCAGGAAATCCGCAGCCGCTATCCCGATTTCGCGCTGGAACTCACCGTCGAAACCTCGCCGGTACTGACCGAGCAGATCCGGCGCGGTGCCCAAGACCTGGTCTTTACCTCCACCGTAGGCAGCGACACGGCCGTGCGCTCGCGCCTGATGACGCCGATGGAGATGGTCTTCGTGGGCCACCGCGAACGCTTCGGTACGCGTTCTCACACGCTGGACGAACTGGCCGCACACGACCTCATCACCTTCCAGCGTGGCTCGCAGCCGCACCAGGGAGTGCTGCAGCTGTGCCAGGAATGGGGCGTGATCGAACCGCGCGTGCATGCCATCTCTTCCATCTCCGCCATGGTGCAGCTGGTCGAAGGCGGCTTCGGTGTAGCCACCCTGCCGCGCGCCTCGGTGCGCGAACTCACGCGCCGTCTTCCCCTGCGCATCCTGCGCTGCGAAGCCACGCTCCCGCCCTTGCAGATCCACGCCAGCTATCGCGAAGACCCCAGCTCCAGCCTGGCCGAACTGGTCCTCGATTCGGCATTGGAGCATGCACGCCGCACCCAAGGCAAAGGCCGCGCCACCGAAAAATGAGCCACTGGCACGGAAATCGCTACAGTGAAATTTCCGTTGTCCTCATCGAAAAAATCGATAACAAAAGATATAAATTTTTTGTTGGACGCTGTCCCGGCACGCTCCTAACATCGGCTCCATTCCAAGAAGGAGACCGCCATGCCAGAGACTACCACCGCCTCGCCTGCCGTACCGATTCATTCCGCCGCAGCGCCTGTGCTGTCGGCTTCCTCCAGCGCGCTAGACGTGCGGCTGGCTGCCCGCAGCGGGGCATTCACCGGCCACACCAGCGGGGTGGCCAGTGCCCATGTGCAAGTCAACCTGGCGATCCTGCCGGCGGCGTTGGCCGATGATTTTCTCGCCTTCTGCGAACGCAATCCCATCCCCTGTCCCTTGCTGGCCGTGTCCAAGCCGGGCTCGCCCGCCCTGCCCGCGCTGGGCCTGGACCTGGACGTGCGCAGCGACGTGCCGCGCTATCACCTGTGGCGTGACGGCGAGCGCGTGGCCGAGGTGAACGACCTGCGCGCAGTGTGGCGCGACGATCTGGTCACGTTCGCGCTGGGCTGTTCCTTCTCTTTCGAGCATGCGTTGCTGGCCGCCGGTATTCCGCTGCGCCATGTCAGCGAAGGCCGCAACGTGGCCATGTACCGCACCAATATTCCGACGCAGCCGGTGGGCGTGTTCCAGGGACCGACGGTGGTGTCGATGCGGCCGCTCAAGGCCGCCGATGCCATCCGCGCCATCCAGATCACCGCACGCACGCCGCAGGTGCATGGCGCACCCATTCACATCGGCGACCCGGGCTTGATCGGCATTGCCGATCTCCACCAGCCCGACTATGGCGAAGCGGTGGACATCCACGCCGATGAGCTGCCGGTGTTCTGGGCCTGCGGCGTCACGCCGCAAGCCGCCATCGTCGCTGCCCGGCCCGAATTCTGCATCACCCATGCACCCGGCTACATGCTGGTGACCGACAAGCTCAACAGCGAACTGCTGCTCGACGCGCAGGCCTAGCGCCTGCTGCCGCTCTACCGTTTTTTCATCGATGGCCGCATGCTGCCTGCATGCGACCAGCGATGCCGCACGTCAGTGATTTACACATTCATTACGGGGATCAACATGTGGCTGCAAGAGACAACGACATCCGAGCGACGCACGCTCACGGCAACCTTCACCGGCTATGCGGTGGATGGTTTTGATTACATGATCTACACCTTCCTCATCCCCACGCTGCTGGCCGCGTGGAGCATGAGCAAGGCCGAAGCGGGCTATATCGCCACTGGTGCCCTGCTGACCTCAGCCATCGGCGGCTGGGCAGCAGGCGTGCTGGCCGACCGCTATGGGCGGGTGCGCGTGCTGCAATGGACGGTGCTGTGGTTTGCGCTCTTCACCTTCCTCTCGGGCTTCACCACGTCCTTCGGCGAACTGTTCTTTACCCGCGCGATGCAGGGCTTCGGCATGGGTGGCGAATGGGCTGTCGGCTCGGTGCTGATCGCCGAGACCATCTCGGCCCGCCATCGCGGCAAGGCCTCGGGCCTGGTGCAGAGCAGCTGGGCGGTGGGCTGGGCGGCTTCGGCGCTGGCGTTCTGGGGCGTCTATGCGGTGCTGCCGCCGGAGACGGCGTGGAAGGTGCTGTTCTGGATCGGCGTGCTGCCGGCCCTGCTGACGCTCTACATCCGCCGCGCCATCAGCGAACCGGAGGTCTTCCTGGCGACCCAGGCCCAGCTGCGCGAGAGCGGCCAGCGCGGCAACTTCCTGCGCATTTTCCATCGCGACCTGCTGCGCACGACGCTGCTGGCCAGCCTCCTGGCGACCGGCATGCAGGGTGCGTATTACTCGGTGACCACCTGGCTGCCGACCTTCCTGAAGACCGAACGCCACCTGTCGGTGCTGGGCACCAGTACCTATCTGCTGGTGTTGATCGGCGGGTCTTTCTGTGGCTACCTGACCTCGGCCTGGCTGTCGGACACCATCGGCCGCCGCCGCTGTTTCATGCTGTTTGCGGCCATGGGGATCGTGCTGGTGCTGAGCTATACGCAGCTGATCATTACCGATGCGTGGATGCTGGCGCTGGGCTTTGTGCTGGGGTTTTTCCTGTCGGGGATTTTCTCGGGGATGGGGGCCTATCTGTCTGAACTGTTTCCCAGCGATGTGCGCGGTTCGGGACAAGGATTCTGCTACAACTTCGGGCGTGCGGTCGGGGCGATCTGCCCGGCGCTGGTCGGGTATCTCAGCAACAGCCTGCCGCTGGGGCAGACCATCGGGTGGATTGCGGCCGGGTGTTATGGGCTGGTGATCGTGGCTTGCCTGATCCTGCCGGAGACCCGGGGCAAGGAGCTGGAGGCGGTGGTGGCGGCATCGTGATCCACCACCGTCCGGTTGAACAACGCAATGCTCACTACCCGCCGGCTCAGTTCCAGATAACGACATGCCTTGCGTTGCGACAGCCCCCGACGAGTAAGGACTTCCAGCGCTTCGCGCAGGCCCGCGGAGGTCATCATTTTTTTCGGCTTAACTCCTTCAAGCCATCAATCACCAGTAGCTGCTCCGCCACCATGCGTTTGAGTTTGTCATTCTCGGATTCAAGCTCTCTGAGCCGCCGGGCATCCGAGACATCCATACCGCCAAACTTGTTTCTCCTGCGGTAAAAGGTCTGCTCAGTAATGTTGTGGCGCTTGCACAGATCTACCGTCGCAATCTCCTTGCTCTCTGCTTCTCGCAAGATGCTGATGATATGTTCGTCCGTAAATCGCTTCTTCATTGAGTTCTCCTTGGCGTTAGCATAAAGAACTCACTTAGCCGGTGGCTACAAAATTCGTCTCAGGTCACTGCCTCAGCTATTCCAACGTCCTTCGGATCGAGATCTGCATTGGGAAGAATAGCTTCCCTGCGATCCCTGGCACGGCAGGCGTGCTTAAGTAGCCGCGAGTATCCAGATTTTCCAGTCCCGTTTTCGCCATAGATGACGGTTAGGCCATCTGCTGCAAGTGGGAGACTGCCTCCGTTTGCCAATGCATTTACGTGCTTGAGATCTTTGATTGCGGTTATTTGAACAAGCCTCTCCGAATCCACAGACGATGCCACTTCCGCATCCTGAAGCACCATCGGCCTGTGATCAAAACGCGTCGAGTATTCCAGCCTCAGATTTGGCGAGGGCATGAATCACGTCCAAGTCGTCCGAACTTATAGCCCGGTCTGCAAAAAGTCTAGCGATGGCATGTTGCTGCCACTCCGGAAGCTCCTATGACCACTTATGAATTTCCTGAAGAATCGACATATCACTCCATTCTTTTATGGTTCTCTCATTGTTAGAATGTCTAGCCCCGTCCGCCAGAAATTGACAGTAAGTTAAGTATATTCATAAAATTGGGCAAAGCACTAATCTTTCGATCAACTCTAATTGCTCGGCGGAATGGCCTTTAAAAGAATATGGAAATTGCACTCGCGAAGGGAAACAAGAATAAGCTCTGGCTAAAATTTTTGCTTCCGACCTACGCGTCGCGGTATGGGTATTGAGACACGTAATGACAGGAGCGCGTCTGACGCTCTTAATTAAATAAAGAAGAAGACGATGTCTATTAGCGAGAAATCTATAAAACTACTGTGGGCAAATGCTGCAGGGCGATGTTCGTTTCCAGGTTGCGGTATTAGGCTTACTGGCCAAGGTACTGAAGGGGGGAACTACACAAACGGTGAAATGGCGCATATCAAAGGCGATAAGATAGGATCAAACCGGCACGATGAGAGCCAATCAGTAAAAGATAGAGACAATTATGAAAATCTAATTTTGCTATGTCCCACGCATCACTCTTTAATTGATAAGCCAGAAAATGAGAAAAAGTATTCAGTGGAATGGCTTCTGAATCAAAAACGGAAGTTTGAAATTTGGGCAGTCGAATCTCTGACATCAGGCGAAATTAATTCACTTGAACGGTTGAAAACCGTCGTCGCTCCCCTTTTGGCCGAAAATCGCCAAGCATGGATTCAGTATGGCCCCCTGTCGGACCTTGCAAGGAAAAACCCGAATAACGACAAGTTTATCGGCTATTGGAAATCAGCAAGATTAACAACGATCGTTCCCAATAATAGAGCTATAGCAGAAATCCTCAACAAGCATCGATTACTGTTTGATATCTCGCTTCAAGACACCATAAGCAAGTTTTTGGCGCACGCTAAAAGTTACGAACTGTGGGTACAAGACGATATTCCATACGAAGCGGTGGAGAGATTCCCGATTGATTTTGAACTGATTATTAAGGGATAAAATGGCAGCTCATAACAGCGAATATCCTTGGCTGAGCTATTACGGGAATTACAGGTTCTTCGAAGATCGAATGCGGGATCATTCGAAGGTCACTCTAGTGGAAAGGCTTGAAACTGGCCATTACCGATTGGTGCGCTCATCAGGACCGGATATCGTTGTATTTATATGCGAGTGCTACTCTTTTGGTGCATCGGAGTACGACGAAGTTATCGAAAATATAGGCCCTGTCAACGCCGTGGTAATTAGTTCGAATTGGTGCGGCTACGCTTTGGATTTCAAACTGGATTGTATGAATAGTGACGTGGGGATTTTTACTATTGGAGAATTCATGGCCGCGCTTAACTTGAAGGAATTCTGGACTTACCTATCTCCGCAACAAAAGAAAGATCTGGAACGACGAAAATGATCGGGGAAGAGGTTCAAATATTTGGGTTCGGATCTTTTTTTAGGGATTCGAAAACCTATAATGATATTGATTTGCTGCTTCTCCATAGGGATCTTTCTCCGTGTTCCCGTCAATTTGCAATTGCCTGCAAGCGTGGTTTGGGTGAATCAGGCTTCAAACTGCATATAACTATGCTATCGAGCCCCGAAGAAAAGTCGCTTGGATTTATCGAGAGTAGTAGAGCAAAAAAAATTCATACTATTCGACGCGATGAAATAGACGAAGGAATCCAGCGTTTGCTAAAAATAATCAAAGACAGAACTGAGCAAAAGCTAACAGCAGCGACAAAAAAAAGATAGGTAAGTAGTCCATCAGGGGTTACTCGCGATTTCTAGTGAGAGATTTATCAAGATGGTATTTCGGGATCGCGCATTCATGTTATGACGAATGGCCCTCCGTTTCTGGCACCATTGCACGAATTCAGCCCTCCCGAAATGGAATAACTTGCATATCGGTGGAAGAACATACTGTTGGTACCGTTTGCTACTTAGTGGCGCCTTGACAAGCGTCTAGGCGGCTCCTCTAGGGCACAACGAGTGGTTGGATGAAAGGCCATCAGATGGTACCGAGGTACCAAAAGGTGGTGTATCTGGATTGCCAATGATTGGCGCTTTCAAGGCCAATACTCATGGGTCAATGGAAATTAGAACGCTATTGGCCGATGCTCCCCAAAACCCAAGTCCCCAATCCGGATAATCAGACCGCCCCGCGCTTCACCCCCGTATATACGCCCCCAATCCCGCCACCAACGCAGCAAAGGTCACGGCGCAACGCGGGCTCGCCCGCAAGTCCTCATGCATGGCAATCCAGGTTTCCATCTTGAGAGAGAATTTCCTGGGCAGCAGATGCACCAGTGCGTCATCCCTGGCCGCCAGCCCCACCTGGCAAATCCCGATGCCGAAGCCCGCGCGAATCGCCGCCAGTTGCGCCAGATCACTGTCGGCCCGGAATGCCAGGCTGGCGCGCGCGAGCCAAGGGAATTGCTCCAGTACCTTGCGCACAAAGGCGCTCTCCTGATCGAAACCAATCAGCGCATGGCCCGCCAGGGCATCAATCGAGTGCGGTACCCCATGTGCCGCCAGGTAACGCTGGTGCGCGTGCAGTCCCACTTCGATGCTGCCCAGCCGCTTGGCGATCAGCGCATCCTGGACCGGCTTGAACATGCGCACGGCAATGTCCGCCTCCCGCTGCAACAAGTCATCAGCCCTGTTGGACATGACCAGCTCGATGCACAGCCCCGGATGCCGATGCTTGAGTTCGGCAAGGATCGGGGGCAGCACTTCCACGCTGATGACTTCACTGGCGGTCAGCCTGACCGTGCCGCGCACTTCCCTGCCGTGGCTGCTGGCGACCCGGCGCAGTGCGGCGGAAGTCGCCGCGATACCGGCCGCATAAGGCCTCAGTTCCAGCGCCGCATCCGTAGGAGAAAAGCCATCAAAGGAGCGTACGAACAGTTTCAGCCCCAGCGCCGACTCCAGCTGTTCGATGTGGCGGCCCACCGTCGGCTGCGTGAGCCCCATCTCGCGCCCGGCCGCTGACAGCGATCCCGTCTCCAGCACCTTGAGAAAACTGCGGTACCACTCCCAGTTCGGTTCGATGTCGGCCAGGGTATTCATTTATGTATAGACGCTAGGCTAATTTATGCAATTTTCATTTATACCGCAATTTCGCATACTGAGCATGTTCTTGCTCACAACATCTTTCGGGAGAACCCCATGTCCAGGATTGCCCTCTTCGGTGCCGCCGGTGCCATCGGTCAAAGCATCGCCTCTGCCATCAGCGCGCAAGGGCTGTTCTATCGCGTAGTCGGGCGCAGTCAAGCCAGTTTGCGCAAGGCCTTCGGGGCCGACCCGCTGGCCGAGATCGTCAGCTGGAACCCCGACTCGCCGGCCTCCGTGGAAGCCGCCGCACAGGGGATCGACACGCTGATCTATCTGGTCGGCGTCAACTACACGCAGTTCGAGCTGCATCCTGCACTGATGCGCAAGACGCTGGACGGCGCGATCAGCGCTGGCGTCAGGCAGGTTCTGCTGATCGGCACGGTGTATCCCTACGGTCTGCCGCAGACCTCACCGATACGGGAAGACCATCCGCGCAATCCGCACACCTTCAAGGGCCGCATGCGCAAGGCGCAGGAAGACCTGCTGATGCAGGCCGACAGCACAGGACGCATCCGTGCAGCGGTGCTGCGTCTGCCGGATTTCTACGGCCCCGGCGTCGAAGCCAGCTACCTGCGCGGTGCGATCAAGGCGGCGGCACAGGGCGGCACGGCAGACATGATCGGGCCGCTGGATCGCCCGCACGAGTTCGTCTTCGTGCCCGATGTCGGACCGGTCGTGGCCAGGCTGATCAACACGCCTGCGGCCTTCGGCAGGATCTGGCACCTGGCCGGTGCCGGGGTGACGTCGCAACAGGCACTGGTGGAAGAAATGGAAAGGCAGACCGGACGCAAGCTGAAGAAGCGCGTGGCGGGAAAGACCATGCTGCGCATCATCGGATTGTTCAATCCGATGATGCGCGAACTGGTGGAGATGCACTATCTGCAGACGCAGCCGGTGATCATGGATGATTCGGCGCTTCAGCAATTGATCGGGCCGATCAGCAAGACTTCCTATGCGGACGGTATCAGAATGGCACTGGCCAGCCAAGGAAGAACATCCGCTTGAGCAGGCGACGGGGCCGCACCGTCCTGACCGTCATGCGCCGCCAACGCAATGGCCTCAGCTTCTGCAGGGTATCGGTGAAGATCGCTCCGCCCTCGGGATAATAATCATGACCGCAAGAATCAGTGATTCAGTCACGCATTTTGATACTCGTCTATCTCTGCTACGACTCTGGCATCTGAACGGACCGTGATCCCATTGCATATTTTTCGCCAACCTCAATCTGCCATGCAATGAACTCAGCAGCAATAAATCCATAGCGCTCCCGGAATGAAACGGTTTCGCGCCACATAAGCTCGGCGTAGGTCTGCATCAAGGTCGAAGCACGAACGAATTCTGATTGATCCAGATAGCGGTGAATGGCATTCAGCAGAACGGGGAAATCTGCATTCTCCTTCTTTCCCCCGAAAGAGAGTGTGAGCTCCTTTCTGGCAAGCCAGATCGGATCCTCCGCCAACAAGGGCGATATTGACTCCCTCCCGCAAAGCCAGCGCAAGGCCTTCAACGGTCGCGTACCAAAACTGGGAGGAGAAATGATCGCGTGCAGTGCGGTCACGATGGCATCTTCGATACGACCGGCTCGAACGTATTGGGCCCACAGCAAAGACAGGGCATCGGTATATTCCGGCAAGACGGTTGTGGCGCGTTCCAGAAGTGCGATGGCGCCCTCAACCTGCTGCGCCTCTTTTGCAGCGACGAAGCAGGCGAAGGGAGAGTCGGGATCCTCCATTACTGTCGGTGGCTCCGGGTATTCCTCAGTAGCGGACTGAACCACGCGCAGAAACGCAGCAAGAGAAGAACCGACCGGTTGTATCCTCCAGGAATCGTGCCAGGTCTCAACGACGATGGGTTCCAGTGATTCGCGCCCAATCGGCCAATACAGACCGAAGGTGTCACCGTTACCCAATGCGTAGTCAGAGAAAGGGATGAAGCCCAACGGTGGGTAGGGCGTGCGATGGACCCAGTTGCTATCCAATGAAATCAAATTTAGCTGTTCTGGCCGGCGCATAGCAAGAGAGAGGCGTATTGGTGGTACTCCCGGCGCTTACCAACTCACCGAGCTTGACCATATTGAAATTAGAAGACTGTTTGCACCTACTGGAGCCGCATTCACCCCGATTATTCTTTCTTGGCGCAACGTGATGACAAGATCGATCGTTCCAAAACGTCGCTGACTTTTCGAATCGCTTCCGGCGTACAGCTTTCTGCAGTGGGCGTTGGCGAGATCTTTGCCGGCTGACGTGTGAAGCTTCGGTAAGCGAAGACAACCATGATGGCCACCGCAATGACTGCGATGGCCAGATTGGCGCGTGGTTTCAAATCACGGCTCCTCGTTGATACGTGAAAATGGAGAATGATACCGTGCGCAATTTGCTTGCACTCCTTCATATCAATTCAAATCCGGTTCACCGATCCCGCCCTTGGGCAAGCGCGAGCATTTCCGCGAGCATGTTGCGCAATGCCTCGGCCTCCAGCGCAACCATGCCGGAAGCGGTCCGCCTCTCGCCTTGCCTGACATACCTGCCCACCATCTGATAACCCAGCGAATAACCCACCCATCGCGGCAACGTCCCAGTCCCGAAGAACCAGGCCCCGTGATCATGATCGTCGCGACTCCACATCTGCAGCGCCAGCGCGATGGTCTCGCTCATGCTCAGAATATCCAGCGCTTCCCAGGGCTCCGGATCCCCACCCAGGAGCTCTTGCGCGAAGTGTCCCGCCAGCCCCTCCGACACCAGCGCCTCGCCCAGTGTCGCCCCGTATCCGGGACCATCCCAGCGCGCGGCATGATGCAATTCGTGGGCGAACATGCGTTCCAGCGAAGACTGTGCATTGGCCAGCAGCGCGGGATGACCGGGATCGATGGTGAGGTGGATCAGCCCGGGGCGCGGAGCATATCCCAGCAGCCCCTTCTCCGGCACCACCTGTTTTCCGGACTGTATGACCACATCCAGCGGCTGCAAGGGCAACAGCTGCGCAGCCTTGGCATGCGTCTGCAGCAGTGCATCGCTTATCCATGCGCGCAAGGGCGTCAGGCTTGCACGCGCATCGAGAAAATGCAGATGGAGCATCATGCGTTCCTCATATCGACAGGCTCGCGAGCCGGTGCGAGCCGGGCCGCATCCAACTCATCATCCCGCAACGCTGTCCGTGCAATGATGGTCCCGGGTGCAAGCAAGGCTCCGGGCGCGATCACCGCATTGGCACCCACTCGGCAGCCATCGCCAAGTACGGCACCGAATTTGTTGACGCCCGTGCTGACCAGCTTGCCGTCGATGCGGACCCGCACTGTCTTGTCATCACGCTCGTTGCGATGATTGCAGACGATGCTGCCTGCTTCCAGATTGACATCCCGGCCGACGACGGTATCCCCGACAAAATTGAAATGCGCCAGCCGTGCTTGTGCACACAGGAAGGATGATTTCAGTTCGCAACCCGGCCCGATACTGCATCCCTCAGCGATCCAGCATCCGCCACGAAAGTAGGCATGGGCCCCGACGAACACGCCGGGCCCGACGATCAGCGGTCCCTTCAGCGTCACGCCCTGTTCAATCACCGCCGTGCGGTGTATGGCCACCTCGCCATCGATCCTGAATTGCAATGCATCGAGCGTCTGCAGCAACTGGCGGACGATGGCCTCGCTTTGCGCAGTCAACTGCCAGGGAGCAAGGCTAGCCCACGGCGCAAGCGCACTGTCTTCAATGGATGCGATGAAATGAGAAAGATGCGCGGTGGTCATGATGCTCCGGCTGAACGATCGATGAGAGATCCCATATAAAACAGAAAATGTTTCCTCAACCGCAGAGAACGACATTGAAGGACAGTTAGCCCGCCACCGTCGCGCCTATCCCCAGCGTCCTCTCAAAATGCCCCACCACCGCCCGCACCTTGGCCGAATGCTCACGGCTGCGCTGCCAGACGATATGCAGAGGCAAACCCTGCGTCACATGCGCAGGCAGGATAGCCACCAGGCTGCCCTCGCGCAAGGCCTGCTCCACCACCCAGGTTGCCAGCTGCGCAATGCCCAATCCCGCCTGCACCGCCGCCACCTGCGCCTCGGCCTGTCCAAGAATGATGCGCCCTTCCGCATGCTGGCGTACCACCGGCTGATCGCCGTCCTTGATGAGCCACGGACTGCTGCTGCCATCTGCACGCGCATACAGCACCGCATCATGTGCCTGCAATTCCTGCAGGGTGCGCGGCTCGCCACGGCGGGCAAGATAGGACGGCGCAGCGCAGAACACCAGTTCTTCATGTCCGAGGCAGGTATAACCCAGCGTGGCCGGCCAGACGTCGCCGCCCCCGATGCGTACCACCACATCGAGCCCTTCTTCCACCAGATCGACGAAGCGATCCGTGAAGGACACCTGCGGCGTGACCTGCGGATGTTTCTCCGCAAAGGCCAGCAGCGACCCCATGCCGCGCAAGCGGCCAAAGGTGGCAGGCATGTCCACGCGCAGCCGGCCCGAAGGCGCCAACTCATCCGAGGCCAGCATGTCCTCGGCGCTCTTCAACTCATCCAGCACGCGCACGCAGACCTGATAAAACGCATCACCCGCATCGGTCAACTCAACGCGCCGCCGGCCCCGCTGCAACAGCGGGCGCTTCAACCGCTCCTCCAGCCGCGCCACGGCCTTGCCCACCGCTGAATTGGTGAGATGCAGACGCTCCGCCGCCGCTGTGAAACTCCCGGCTTCGACGACGGCAACAAAGGTCTCGAGACCTTTCAGCCTTTCCAGTGGCGACATCTTGCACTCCCGAAGATGGAATATTTTTCCAGATAAGTGACGATTTTATATCCAACAGTGGACATTTGTTCTCACCTACCATGGCGGGCCCAAATTCAAAACGGAGTTTTTCCCATGCCAGCTGCCCCCAGCGCCACCGCGCGCACCCGCACTCAGCCAGCGCAAGATACGCAGGGCGGCAGTGCCTCGATCGCCATTCTCGCGGTGGCCGCTTTCGTCATCGTGACCACTGAATTCCTGATCGTTGGGCTGCTACCCGCACTGGCGCGCGATCTGCGCATCAGCGTGGCCAGTGCCGGCCAGTTGGTCACGCTCTTTGCCGTGGTGGTGATGCTGTGCGGTCCGCTGCTCACGGCCAGCCTGGCGCATCTGGAACGCAAGCGCCTCTTCATCATCATCCTGGTGATCTTCGCGCTTTCGAATGCACTGGCCGCACTGGCCTGGAACATCTGGATACTGGCCGTCGCGCGCCTGGTGCCGGCGCTGGCACTGCCAGTGTTCTGGGGCACGGCCAGCGAGACGGCGGCACAGATCGCCGGACCGCAAAAAAGCGGACGTGCCGTGTCGACGGTCTATCTGGGCATCTCGGCGGCCATGCTGTTCGGTATTCCGCTGGGCACGCTGGTGTCGGAGGCCGTCGGCTGGCGTGCCGCCTTCGGCCTGCTGGCGCTGCTGTCGCTGCTGGTGGCAGTGTTGATTGCGGCTGTGGTGCCGCGCGTGCGCAGCGCCCCCAGCGGTGGCATGGCGGCGCAGGCACGCATCCTGAAGAGCCCCTTCTTCCTGGCCAACGTGGCACTGTCGGTACTGGTCTTCACGGCCATGTTCACGGGTTATACCTATCTGGCCGAGATGCTGGAAAAATCCGCCGGCATCGCCCCCGCGCATGTCGGTTGGTCGTTGATGGGCTTTGGCGCGGTCGGCCTGGTCGGCAACTGGCTGGGCGGGTTGTGGGTGGATCAGAAGCCGCTCGCCACCACCGCCCTCTTCTGCGCCATCCTCGCGCTGGGCATGGCGGGCAGCATGCTGTTGAGCCAGGCGGGCTGGGCCTTTGCGCTGGCACTGGCGGTATGGGGCATCGCCAATACGGCGCTCTATCCGATCTGCCAGATCCGCGTGATGAAGGCTGCTTCGGGCGCGCAGGCGCTGGCCGGTACGCTCAATGTCTCGGCCGCCAATGGCGGGATCGCGCTCGGTGCCGCGGTGGGCGGTGCGGCGCTGTCGTCGTGGGGCACCGGTCAGGTGGGCTATCTGGCGGCGGGGATTGCGATGCTGGCGGTGGTGATGGCTACCATCGTGGCGAAACTCTCACCGCGCTGACAGCACGCCGCTGCGCTCAGCGCCTCAACCAAGAAGGCCGGCATCAAGCCGGCCTTCCTCATTCAAGACGCATCACTCAAGCCTCTTGCTGCACCCGCGCCGCCTTGGCCACGAAACTGCAGACCGCTTCGGTCACCTGCACCGTGGTCGCCTTGCCGCCCAGGTCACCGGTATGTAATGCCGGATCGGCCGTGACCGCTTCAATGGCCTGCATCACCTGCGCCGCTGCATCGTGCTCGCCCAGGTGTTCCAGCAGCATCACCACCGACCAGAAGGTACCGACCGGATTGGCCAGGCCTTTGCCCATGATGTCGAAGGCCGACCCGTGGATGGGTTCGAACATGGACGGATAGCGACGCTCCGGATCGATGTTGCCGGTGGGCGCAATGCCCAGGCTGCCCGCCAGCGCAGCGGCCAGGTCGGAGAGGATATCGGCATGCAGATTGGTGGCCACGATGGTGTCCAGCGTGGCGGGACGGTTGACCATGCGCGCGGTGGCGGCGTCGACCAGTTCCTTGTCCCACTTCACGTCCGGGAATTCCTTGGCAATCTGCACCGCGATCTCGTCCCACATCACCATCGCATGGCGCTGGGCATTGCTCTTGGTGACGACCGTGAGCAGCTTGCGCGGACGCGACTGCGCCAGCTTGAAAGCGAAGCGCATGATGCGCTCGACGCCGGCGCGGGTCATCATCGAGACATCGGTGGCCGCTTCGATGGGATGGCCCTGGTGCACGCGACCACCGACACCGGCGTATTCGCCTTCGGAATTCTCGCGCACGATGACCCAGTTCAGGTCCTCCGCACGACAGCGCTTGAGGGGCGCGTCGATGCCCGGCAGGATGCGCGTGGGGCGCACGTTGGCGTACTGGTCGAAGCCCTGGCAGATCTTCAGGCGCAGGCCCCACAGGGTCACGTGGTCCGGAATGTGCGGATCCCCGGCCGAGCCGAACAGGATGGCGTCCTTGTCGCGCAGGGCATCGAGGCCATCGGCGGACATCATCACGCCGTGCTGGCGGTAGTAGTCGCCACCCCAGCCGAAGTCCTCGAAGTCGAAGGCGAGGTCGGCACGGGCGGCGGCCAGGGCTTGCAGCAACTGGCGGCCCGCAGGAATGACTTCCTTGCCGATGCCGTCGCCGGGGATGGTTGCGATGCGATAGGTCTTCATGTCTCCAGCCTTTCTTGATGAGATGCGGTGTGGGGTCTCGCAAAATGAGGGCATGCGCCGCGTCTTTGCATGCGGACTACTTTACCCATACTGAAAGGACAGGAACCGGTGCTAGACTTAAAGCATTCTTAACCTGAATTCAACAATCCATTTTTTGTTTTCCTGGCGAGGTTTCATGCAGGACACCGTTCTTCCCGCCGACCTGCGTTTCTTTTCCGTGCTGGCCATGGCCGGCAGTCTCTCTGCGGCCGGGCGCGAGCTGGGACTGACCACGGCGGCGGTCAGCAAGCACCTCACGCTGATGGAAGCGCGGGCCGGCGTGCCGCTGGTCAACCGCACCACGCGCCGCATGATGTTGACGCCCGAGGGCGAGCTCTATCTGGAACATGCGCGCCGCATCCTCGACCAGATCGATGAATTGTCCGAACTGCTGGGCAGCTCCAAGCGCCGCCCGGAAGGCCTGCTGCGGGTCAACGCCACACTGGGATTCGGGCGCAGCCATGTGGCGCCGGTGATTTCCAGATTCGTGACGCGCCATCCGCAGGTGTCGGTGCAGTTGCAGTTGTCGGTGATGCCGCCGCCGCTGACCGAGGACAGCTTCGATGTCTGCATCCGCTTCGGCGAGCCGCCCGATACCCGGGTGGTAGCGCGGCGGCTGGCGTCCAATGCGCGCCTGCTGTGCGCCTCGCCGGACTATCTCAGGCGCAGGGGCATGCCGCAGACGCCGCATGACCTCTCCAAACACAATTGCGTGGGCATCCGCCAGGGCGATGAGGCTTATGGGGTGTGGAAGCTGTCTTCGGGCAGCGGTGCTTCGCGCAAGACGGAGACGGTCAAGATCCGCGGCAACCTCACCACCAATGACGGCGAGATCGCGGTGAAGTGGGCGCTGGATGGGCACGGCATCCTCATGCGCGCCGAGTGGGATATCCGCAGCTATCTGGAACAGGGGCGGCTGGTGCAGGTGCTACCCGGCTGGCAGACGCCCAATGCCGATATCTTTGCGGTGTATTCACAGCGCCAGCAGCTGTCGACGCGGGTGCGCAGCTTTGTGGATTTCATTGCGCGTGAGTTGGCTGAAACTTCGCCCAAGCCGCGTATTACCGTGTTGGGCAAGCGCTAGCAGCGCGGTGCAGCTTCCATCCGCCCCCGCGCCCGCGTTAAGATAGCCGCCAACCCCGTCCACCCGCCCAGCCACTTCCTTCATGACGTCCAGCCAAGCGCCCGCCGATCTAGCCACCCGCCGTGCCGGCAAGCTCACCGACACGGTCTATGCCAGCCTGCGCGATGACATCTACGCCTTCCGCCTGCTGCCCGGCGACCGCTTTGCCGAGAACGATGTGGCCGAGCGGCTGCAGGTCTCGCGCACGCCCGTGCGCGAAGCGCTGATGCGCCTGCAAAGCGAAGGCCTGGTGCGCGGCCACTTCCGCAATGGCTGGGAAGTGGTGCCAATCGACCTGGCGCGCTTTGCCTCCCTCTACGAATTGCGCGAGATGCTGGAGCTGCACGCCGTGCGCAAGCTGTGCTCCCCGCGCATCGCCCCGGCCGTGCGCCAGCAGCTGGTGGCCGAGCAAGGCGCGATCTGGCAGTGCGCCCCCGGCGACCGCCTGCCCGACGGGCTGGCCGTCGCGGCCCTGGACGAAGCCTTCCACTGCGCGCTGGTGCAGGCGGCCGGCAACCCCGAGGCCGATACCGTCTACCGCCAGCTGGCCAACCAGCTGCGCATCATGCGGCGCCTGGACTTCGCCTATGGCGACTGCATCGATGACACCTACGCCGAACACCGCGCCATCCTCGATGCCATCGCCCGCAGCGATGCCGCTCTGGCTGGCGAGCTGATCGCGCGTCACATCGAAGACAGCCACACCGTGGTCGAGCGCCTCACCATCGCCCGCCTCGAACAGGTACGCGCCGAGTCGGTGCAGGCTGCACCGGTGCCGGGCAACGCACCGGCAACGACACCCACCCGCCGCAAGCGTTTTGGCTGAAAAAGTGAAGCTTTGCGCCTGAACTGCGGGTCGCAGGCGGGTTTTTACGCTCCCGAAGAAGAATTGCACCGATTTTCCTGTGCCGGATTTGCCTGGGAGCAAATGGCACGAAAGCTGCTTTTGTGGCTGGCAGGATTTATGCATACATAAATTCAGTCCAGCGGCATCCTGCCCGATCCGGCAAGGCTGACCGTCCCACTCTGGCTTTCTGTACAGGAGAAACGCATGACCACCCTCACCCAAACCGCCCCGGCGAGCGCGCAGGGCCTGCTGCGCAACCGCTGGTTCCAGCTGTTGATCGGCCTGATCTGCATGATGGCCATCTCCAGTCCGCAATACGTGTGGACCTTGTTCACCAAGCCGCTCACGGCCAAGCTGGGCGTGCCGCTGTCGGAGCTGCAGATCACCTTCTCGATGCTGATCGTGCTGCAGACCTTCTTCTCGCCCTTCCAGGGCAGCCTCATCGAGCGCTTCGGCGCGCGCCGCCTGATCGCCATCGGCACCTTCATGTCCGGCCTGTCCTGGATCCTGGCGGCGCAAGCCTCCACCATCGGCATGTTCTATTTGGCCTATGGCCTGGTGGGCGGACTCGGCACCGGCATCGTCTATGTCGGCGTGGTCGGCCAGATGGTGCGCTGGTTCCCGGATCGCCGCGGCTTTGCGGTGGGCATGGTGGCGGCCGGTTACGGCATGGGCGCCATCCTGACCACCTTCCCGATCTCGGCCTCGCTGGCCAGCGCCGGGCTGGAAACCACGCTCTGGCAATTCGGCCTGGTGTTTGCGGTGATCGGCGTGCTGGCCGCACAGGCCCTGCGCTCGCCTGACGCCAGCCATGCAGCCGCCATGCCGGCCCCGGCCATAGCCGCCAGCAAGCTCGATCTGGCGCCGCGCCAGATGCTGCGTACGCCCCTGTTCTGGCTCATGTTCGTGATGATGACCATGATGTCGACCTCGGGCCTGATGGTGACCTCGCAGATGGCCACCTTCGCGCGTGACTTCGGCGTGGCCAACGTGATGGTGTTCGGGCTGGCCGCGCTGCCGCTGGCACTGACCATCGACCGTCTCACCAATGGCCTGACGCGGCCCTTCTTCGGCTGGATCTCGGATCGCTATGGCCGCGAGAACACCATGTTCTTCGCCTTCGCGCTGGAAGGCGTGGCCATGGCGCTGTGGCTGGCCACGCGCGAGAATGCGGTGCTGTTCGTGCTGCTGTCGGGCATCGTCTTCTTCGGCTGGGGCGAGATCTTCTCGCTCTTCCCCTCGACCCTGACCGACACCTTCGGCACCCGCAACGCCACCGCCAACTATGGCTGGCTCTACATCTCGCAAGGTATCGGCTCGATCTTCGGCGGCCCGCTGGCGGCCATGATGCATGAGAAGACCGGCAGCTGGCATCCGGTCTTCGGGACCGCCATCACGCTGGACATCCTCACCGCCTGTCTGGCGCTGATGGTCTTGAAACCCTGGCGCGCACGCTATCTGGCCAAGGCCGGCAACTAAGCCCCCCCTGCTCTCCCCGCGTTCCCTGATGCCGGCCTTGTGCCGGCATCGTCGTTTTTGCCCGCGCCTTCTCCTGATGCAGTGGCACATGGCTGCCGAGCTTGTACCGCGCAGGTGCCGTATACTTGCAAGCTTGTTGCAAGTCATTGCAACGCGCCTGCAACTCCTTGCAGCCCTGCCGGTCTGACCCACCCGCGCCTCATCACAAGAACATCACCTGCTGCCTCATGGAAATCGTCTTCACCGTCCTGATCCTGCTGCTGGCCGTCGCCGTCTCCGGCGTGGTCGCGCGGCTGGCTCCCTTCAAGCTGCCGCTGCCCCTGTTCCAGATCGCCCTGGGCGCGGTGCTGGCCATGCCCATGTTCGGCCTGCGCATCAGCTTCGATCCGGAGCTGTTCCTGCTGCTGTTCATCCCGCCGCTGCTCTTCACCGATGGCTGGCGCATGCCCAAGCGCGAATTCTTCCGCCTGGCGCGCCCCATCGTGGCGCTGGCCCTGGGTCTGGTGATGTTCACGGTGGTGGGCGTGGGTTACTTCATCCACTGGATGATCCCGGTCATCTCGCTGCCCTCGGCCTTCGCGCTGGCGGCCGTGCTCTCGCCCACCGATGCCGTGGCGGTCTCGTCCATCGTCGGCAAGGGCCGCCTGCCGGCCTCGATGCAGCACGTGCTGGAGGGCGAGGCGCTGATGAACGATGCGTCCGGCCTGGTGGCCTTCAAGTTCGCGATTGCCGCCGTCATCACCGGCACCTTCTCGCTGCTGGACGCCAGCATTTCCTTCGTGCTGATCGCCGCCGGCGGCATCGCCGTGGGGCTGATCGTGGCCTGGGGCTTCGGACTGATCCGCCGCAAGATCATCGAATGGGCCGGTGACGAGCCGGGCATCCAGGTGGTGCTGCTGTTGCTGATCCCCTTCACGGCTTACATCTTTGCCGAACACTTTGGTTTGTCCGGCATTCTGGCGGCGGTAGCGGCGGGCATGCTGATGCCCTATCTGGAGACGGCCGGTGGCGAATCGGCGGCCACGCGCTTGCAGGGACGCAGCATCATGACCATGCTGGAATTCGTCTTCAACGGCATGTCCTTCCTGCTGCTGGGCCTGCAATTGCCGGGCATCGTCAGCCTGGCCCACGTGGATGCGCAGATGGCAGGCAATGTGCCGGTGTGGCATCTGTTCGTCTACATCCTGGCCATCACGGTGGCGCTGATCGTGCTGCGCTTCGTGTGGGTCTGGATCAACCTGCGCATGCGCCGCTTCGCCTCCGCCCTGCGTGGCCAGAGCGGGCGCAACCGCAAGTTCGATTTGCGGCTCATCAGCATCACGGCGCTTTCCGGCGTGCGCGGGGCCATTACGCTGGCCGGTGTGATGTCGATCCCGCTGCTGCTGAAGGAACATACGCCCTTCCCGGCGCGTGACCTGCTGATCTTTCTCGCCACCGGCGTGATCCTGTGCTCGCAGCTGTTCGGCAGCTTCCTGCTGCCCTGGATGCTCAAGGATCTGCAGCTCGATGCCGAGGTCAAGCGCCGCCGCGCCGAGGAAATGATGGCGCGCCTGCGCCTGTCGGAGGCAGCCGTGCGCACCATCGAGGAGGCGCAGGAACGCATCGGCGTCAATCTCGATGAATCCGATCTGGCGTTGTTGATGGAAGTCAGCGGCAGTCTGTTGGCGACCTATCGCATGCGCATGAATGCGGAGAGTGATTCGGAAGAAACCCAGCGCGCGGCCAACCGCTTCAAGCAGTTCGAACGTGAACTGCGGCTGGAGGCAATCCGCGCCGAGCGGCTGGAAGTGCACTACCTGCGCGCTGAACAGCGCATCAATGACGAGACCTTCCTGATGCTCATCAACCAGATCGACATGGCCGAGACCTGGT
Source organism: Herbaspirillum sp. Her4 (assembly GCF_057961335.1). NCBI lineage: Bacteria > Pseudomonadati > Pseudomonadota > Betaproteobacteria > Burkholderiales > Oxalobacteraceae > Herbaspirillum > Herbaspirillum sp. Her4. The sequence goes on from NZ_CM176330.1 coordinate 5,080,776, forward strand.
TGCTGGGATCATTGAATGCGCCGGGGCAGCATCACTGACCCGACATCCCTCCCGCGTACCGCACCAACGACAAAGCCCGCAACGCCCTTGTACCGGGCGTTGCGGGCTTTGTTGAATCCAGGTTAAGAATCCGGAATTGGCCGCTCATTGGCCAATGCGCGGCCAATTCACGTCACCGGCAAGGCAGGAATCAGGCTACCGAATTGACGGTCGTGCCGATGATCTCTCCGGTCGCATTGCGCGAAGCCTGCTCGCGGCGATTGCGTTCCTGGCGGGCGTTTTCGGCGCGGGTTTCATCGGCCTGGATTTCTTCGAGGCGACGCTGCTCGGCCTTCAAGGCGGCTGCGGCTTCTTCGGCGCGGCGCACGGCCACCGGATCGTTGGCCTTGCCAGTGGTCGGTGCATTGCCGTTGGGGTCGGAGACGACGCCGTTGACGGCAGAGGAAATGTCCATGGCCATGATGGGCTCCCTTTGAAACGAAGGCTGAGGAATGATGACTGGCGGCGACAGGATGTGCCTTCCAGTGGAACGAATGCCGACTATGTTACGCCCATTGCAGCGCTCTGCCACAGGGAAAATCCTGAAAAGGGGTGATTTTTGTGCGGACGGTACGGAGCGGCTTGCGCGGTCGTCAACAAATCCCGATTTCCCGATATCGGCATGGCAACTTCCTTGCCACGCCGGCAAGAGGCCTCAGTGGCAATCCGGTACGTTCTGGTCGAGGTAGACCTCGAAGGCCACGTTGTTGACCCACTTCTTGATGGTTTTGTCCCAGAACGCATCGTTCCATCGCGCGGCCAGTTGCCGTGCGGCGGCCAGGTCGGCCGGGTCATTGCCGCGTACCTGCAGCACCAGCGCCTGGCGCGTCACCGGCGGCAGTTGCGCGGAAAACTTTTTCCATTCGGGCAGCTTCAACAGCGCCTTCATGAGCGTGTCGTCATGCACGGCAGCATCGCACTGGCCGATGCGCACGGCCAGCAACGAATCGGCCGGGGCCGGCATCACTTTCTCGATGGCGGCATAGCGTGCGCTGAGGGTGCCGACATAGGGCGATCCGGCGGAGACGCAGACGGTGCGGCCTTTCAGGTCTTCCCATTTGCGGAGGGTGGTATCGGTGCGCATGATGGCCATGCCACCGGCGCTGTAGCCGGTCGGAACCATGATGACGTCGGCCGCGCCCGCCTGGGCGACATCGATGCGCGTGAGCACGACATCAGGACGCACGCCCTTCAATGCGGCGCGGTCCTGCGTAGTGGGCTGGAGGTCGGCCTTGAGCTTCCATTGCACAGCGAGATCCTCGGCCGGCACGATGGCGATGTTTTCCGGGGTACGGAATTTCATGCCGCCCTTGTAGAGCGGCGGCACGTGGTCCAGCCCGATGCGCACGGTGTCGCTGCGGCGTGCGTCATCGAGCACGCCAGCCTGCGCGGCACCCACGGTCAGGCAGACCGACGCCAACAAGGTGAGGCGAACGAGGGTATGCATGGCGGGCATAGCTTCAGACGTACTGGTACTTGAGCAGGCGATGCTTGAGGTTTTCCAGAATTACCTGGTCGATCAGCGCGGCCAGGATGGCGATGGTGAGGATGTTGGCCATCACGCCGATCATGTCGGCCGTCTCGCCCGAGTAGGCCAGCGTGCGGCCCAGGCCCTTGCCGAAACCGACCAGCATTTCAGCGGAAATGAGCGCGCGCCAGGCATTGCCGAAGGCCAGCTGGGCACCGGTGATGAGTTCGGGCATCACTGCCGGCAGGTACACCCGGCGCAGCATGGACAGGCGCGAAGCCCCCATCACGCGGGCCGCCGAGACATGCACCTGCTGCACGCTCTCGGTGGCATTCATGACCGAGAGTGCGGCCGGGAAGAACGCGGCGATGGCCACCACCACCACGATGGGCAGGTTGCCGAAGCCCATCAGGATCAGGAACAGCGGGACCCAGGCAATGGAGGGAATCGATTGCAGGATCACGATGGCCGACTTCAGCACTTCACGGAAGAAGAACAGCACCGCCCCGATCAGGCCGAACCCGATGCCCAGCACCAGCGCCGAGCCATAGCCCAGGCCCAGGCGATAGAGACTGCCGAAGAGGGCCGTGCGGAAACTGCCGGACTGCACTTCCTCCACCAGCCGCGCGGCCACCTCGGGCACGCCCGGCATCAGGAAGGACGGCAGCGACCAGGCCGCGATCTGCCACATCAAAAGGATGAAGACGATGGCCAGCAGCATGGCCAGTTTCTTGCGGAGTCCGGTAACGCGACGCTGTGAGCTCATAAGGACAGGAAAGACAATGGCCGGACAGGGTCCGGCCAGGGTGAATACAAAAGGGAATCGATCAGGCGCAGTGCCGCATCACAGCTTGCGCGCGTTCTGCCACGACAGGTCGGTGATGGAATTCACATCGAAGGGCTTGCCGTCGCGGGTCTTGAGCGAACCTTGCGATTGCAGGATATCGGCGATTTCCTGCATGCGGTCCTGGTCCTTCTTGCTGATCTTGGGGGTGAAGGTCTGGCTCTTGATGGCGTCGCGGATGACGTCTTCGCGCAGCATCTCGCCATGCTTCAGGGTCTTCAGGGTCGGTTCGGCGATGAAGTAGCCGGCGATCAGCTTGGAGGCTTCGGCAGGCTTCTTCTGCAGCAGGGTGATGGCGTCGCGTTGCGCATCCAGCGACTTCCAGACGGCATCGCGTTTCTTCTTCAGGGTCTCGCCGGAAGTGATGACGACCATGCAGGGGAAGGGCCAGACTTCGCCGATTTCATAGACCTGCTTGACCGGTGCGATCAGTTGCGCAATGCGCGCCTGTGGCTCGAACAGGAAGGCCGCATCGACGCGCTTGCCCACCAGCGACTGCACCGCCACCTGGGGCGAGACGCCCATGACGTTGACGTCATCGGGCTTCACGCCCGCATCACGCAGGACCACGCCCTTGAGCACGGTGTCCGCGGTGCTGCCTTCGGCTTGCGAAGCCAGGGTCTTGCCCTTCAGGTCAGCCACCTTGTTGATACCGGAATCCTCGCGCGCCACCAGGGCGTGATAGCCCAGCTGCGCACCGCCGACCACCTTCAGGTCCGCGCCCTTGGAGGCCCAGGCCACGGCATTGGAGAAGCCGAACACGCCGCTGTCGAGCTGGCCGCCGACGATGGCCTTGACCAGGTCGGTGCCGGACTTGAATTCGATCAGTTCCACATCCAGTCCGTACTTCTTGTAGAGGCCGGCTTCATAGGCGGCCATGGCCTGGGCATCGTCCATGACGCGCAGGTAGCCGATCTTGAATTTTTCCAGGGCAAAGGCGTTGCCGGAGAAAGCCAGGGCCGCGGCGGTGATGGCCGGTGCCAGGATGCGTGCGAGTTTCATACTCCTACCCCTTCCAGGTTTTTTGCAAATTCGTCCTGCTCGGCGTGGATGCCCAGCAGACAAAGGATTTCGCGGCGGGTGGCCGCAAATTCGGACAGGTCGTGCGTCTTTTCGTGATGCACGAGATTGAATTCCTTCAAGACCTTGGCCGGACGCGGGCTGAACACGAAGATGCGGTCGGCCAGGAACAGCGCCTCATCGACATCGTGCGTCACCAGCACCACGGTCGGGCCCTGCTGACGGATCAGGTCGCGCAGGGCATCCTGCAGGGTCATGCGGGTCAGCGCATCGAGCGCACCGAAGGGTTCGTCCAGCAGCAGCGCCTTGGGCTGCGAGATGAAGGCACGCGCCAGGGCCGCGCGCTGGCGCATGCCGCCGGAGACCTGGTGCGGATAATAGTTTTCGAAACCCTTGAGCTTGACGTTCTCCAGCCAGACGCGGGCCTGGTCGGCGGATTTCTTCTTGTCGACATTCTGGAATTCCAGTGCCAGCGCCACGTTCTGTTGCAGCGTCAGCCAGGGATAGAGCGCGTTTTCCTGGAACATCAGGGTGCGCTCGGGATGCGGTCCGCGAATGGCCTGGCCGTCGGCGGACACGGTGCCGCTGCTGGCTTTTTCCAGACCGGCGGCCATGTGCAGCAGGGTCGACTTGCCGCAGCCGGAGGGGCCGACCAGCGCGACCAGCTCACCCGAGGCGATCTCGCGGGTGAATTCCTCGATCACGTGCAGGTCGCCGAAACGCTTGGCGACGTTGTTGAAAGATAGCTTCATGTGGTCCGCGGACGGGCCGCGCGTGGAATGGATGGAACGGAAGAGGCGCGCCGGTGCTGGCGCACGCGCCGGTCAGAAACTTCACAGGCTGCTCCAGCCTCCCCCATTGAGTCAGGCATGCACTGTACTGAGGCCGGCTATGCAAAACAACTACTTAAAAATCGTATGCTTATTCGTATTTCGAATAAGAAAGGTGGGCAAAACGCATAAAGGCGTCAGCCCTTCGTCAGCCTTTGCGCCTGCCATTGGGCCAACAGGCTCTGCACATCGGGATAGCGCAACTGCACGCCCAGCTCCTCCTTGATGCGCGCATTGTGGAGGCGGCGCGATTCCGACATGAAGGACAGCATCATCGGCGAGACGCTGCGTTCCAACTCGCTGCGCGGCAGGCGCGGCGGACGGGAAAGACCGGCGGCATCGGCCACGGCGTCGAAGTAGTCGCCCATCTTGAGGTCGGTATCGTCGACAGCGTGATAGACGCGGTTGGGCGCGCCCAGGCACATCGCCGCCAGGCAGATGCGGGCCAGGTCGTCAGCGTGGATGTGGTTGGTATGCACGTCCTCCTGCGCCACCAGCGCCGGCAGGCCCTTGTGCAGGCGCTCCAGCGGCAGGCGGTCGGCGGCGTAGATGCCCGGCACGCGCAGGATGGAGAGCTTGCCGTGGCGGCGCCGGGCCCAGGCGCGCAGCACGGTTTCGGCGTCCACCCGGCGCACGGCGCGGGCGTTCTGCGGACGCACGCTGCGGGTCTCGTCGAAACTTGCGCCAGCGCAATCTCCGTAGACACCGGTAGTACTCACATAAACCAGGCGCGCGCCCTCGGGTAAAATGGCGGCCAAATTGCGAGTGCGGCGGTCGATGCGGCCCTCGGACTGCGGCGGCGCCAGATGCACGATGGTCGGTGCCAGGCGCGCCAGGCGGCCCAGCGTCAAGGGGGCGTCCAGGTCGGCCACGATGGGAACGGCCCCGGCGGCGCGCAGTTCGGCGCGGCGCCGGGGGTTGCTGGTCACGGCCAGTACGCGGTAGCGCGGCAGTAGCAGCGGCACCAGCCGCAGGCCGACATCGCCGCAGCCCAGGATCAGTACGCGGGGCAGGCCCAGTTTTTTCACGGTGTTCAATCCAAATTTATTCAGAAGCAGAATTGTATGAGTTTCCAAGTCACAGTCCAGCCCAGCGGTCGCCAATTCTCCTGCGACGCCAGCGAATCCATCCTCACGGCCGCCATCCGCGCCGGTGTCGGCCTGCCCTACGGCTGCAAGAACGGCGCTTGCGGCTCCTGCAAGGGCAAGCTGGTCTCGGGTGAGGTCGAGCACGGTCCGCACCAGGTGCGCGCCCTCTCGGAGCACGAGCAGCAGCTGGGCCATGCCCTGTTCTGCGTGGCCAAGCCGCACAGCGACGTCACCATCGAGGCCCGCGAAGTGGCCGGCGTGGGCGAGATCCCGGTGCGCAAGCTGCCGGTACGCGTGGCCAAGCTGGACAAGGTGGCCGACGACGTCATCATCCTCTCGCTGCAGCTGCCGGCCAACGACCGCCTGCAGTACAAGGCCGGCCAGTACGTGGAATTCCTGCTGCGCGACGGCAAGCGCCGCAGCTACAGCATGGCCACCGCCCCGCACCGGGACGAGCACATGAGCCTGCACATCCGCCACCTGCCGGGCGGTCTCTTCACCGACCAGGTCTTCACCACCCTGAAGGAACGCGACATCCTGCGCATCGAAGGCCCGCTGGGCACCTTCTTCCTGCGCGAGGATTCCGACAAACCCATCATCCTGCTGGCCTCCGGCACCGGCTTTGCGCCCATCAAGGCCATCGTCGAGCAGTTGGAACATGCGGGCTCGAAGCGCCCGGTGACCCTGTACTGGGGTGGCCGCCGCCCGCAGGACCTGTACATGAGCGCCCTGTGCCAGCAGTGGGAACAGGACCTGCCCAACTTCAAGTACGTGCCGGTGGTCTCGAATGCCCAGGCCGAGGACAACTGGAGCGGCCGCACCGGCTTCGTCCACCGCGCCGTGATGGAAGACTTCCCCGACCTGTCGGGCCATCAGGTCTACGCCTGTGGCGCGCCGGTCGTGGTGGAATCGGCACAGCGCGATTTCAGCGCCGAATGCGGCCTGCCGGAAGACGAGTTCTATGCCGATTCCTTCACTTCCGAAGCCGACCTGGCCAAGGCCGTGTCGGACACCCCGGCCGCCTGACGGGCCGGGTGCGGGCGCCGGTGCTGTCATGCCGGCGTCACGCACATTTGCGAAGATGCCGCGCAAGCCTGATGCCGCGCGGCCCGGCGAGATGCGATGAAATTGCAACGGTGGCCCGCCCGATGCGCCTGCAAGCGGCTCCGGCGGGAAATTTCTTTTTGACGCTCTGCGCAAAACGTCCTAAACTTCACCGCATGATCGCCAACGCCACATTCTTACGACGCCGCAGCCAACCTGAGAAAGGTTTGCTGCTGCGCGCGTGAAGTGAAACGAATCGCGAAGCCACAGGCAAACCCTGTGGCTTTTTTTTATTCGCCATTTTGGGTCTGTCGTGCGCCTGCCGCCTAGCGCTTAGTGCTCATGTGTCAGCAACGGTCTGCACCACCCTCCCAACCACCCTATTCTTGCAGGAGCCTCTCGATGCAATTGAACCAGTCCGACACCAACAAGCTGATGTATGTCACCAACCGCCCCGAGCTGGTCTTCACCGAAGGCCATGGCATGTGGCTGACCGACCACAACGGCAAGCGCTATCTCGACTACCTGCAAGGCTGGGCGGTCAACACCCTGGGCCACTCGCCGCAATGTATCGCCGATGCCCTCAACGCGCAGAGCAAGAAGCTGATCAACCCGTCGCCGGCCTTCTACAATGCGCCCTCCATGGAACTGGCCGAGCTGCTGACGGCCAACTCGGTGTTCGACCGCGTGTTCTTCGCCAACAGCGGTGCCGAAGCCAACGAAGGCGCCATCAAGCTGGCCCGCAAGTGGGGCAAGAAGAACCCGGCCGCCGATGGCTCCTCGCGCTTCGAGATCATCACCTTCAAGCACAGCTTCCACGGCCGTACCCTGGCCACCATGTCGGCCAGCGGCAAGGACGGCTGGGACACCATGTTCGCCCCGCAGGTGCCGGGCTTCCCCAAGGCCATCCTGAATGACCTGGCCAGCGTCGAAGCGCTGATCGGCAGCCACACCGTGGCCGTGATGCTGGAGCCGGTGCAAGGCGAAGGCGGCGTCATCCCGGCGACCAAGGAATTCATGCAAGGCCTGCGCCGCCTGACCAAGGAAAAGAACCTGCTGCTGATCGTCGACGAAGTGCAGGCCGGCATGGGCCGTACCGGCCAGCTGTTCGCCTACCAGCACTCCGGCATCGAACCGGACATCATGACCCTGGCCAAGGGTATCGGCGGCGGCGTGCCGCTGGCGGCCCTGCTGGCGCGTGAAGAAATCGCTTGCTTCGAAGCCGGCGAACAAGGCGGCACCTACAACGGCAACCCGCTGATGACCGCCGTGGGCGTGGCCGTGATCAAGGAACTGCTCAAGCCCGGCTTCATGGAATCGGTGCGCGAGCGCGGCCAGTACCTGCGTCAGCGTTCGCTGGAAATCTCCGAGAAGTATGGTTTCGAAGGCGAGCGTGGCGAAGGCCTGCTGCGTGCCCTGCAACTGGGCCGCGACATCGGTCCGCAGATCGTCGAAGCCGCACGCAACCTGGAACCGGTGGGCCTGCTGCTGAACTCGCCGCGCCCGAACCTGCTGCGCTTCATGCCGGCCCTGAACGTGACCAAGGAAGAGATCGACCAGATGTTCTCCATGCTGGAAGACGTCCTGGCCAAGATCGGGAAGTAAGCGATGGCGGGGCGCGCAAGGATGGCATGGACGCACAGGGCCGCTGCGCCCTCTTCCCGGTCGGCACTGGCTGCAGTATGTGCGGCACTGGTGCTGGCCGCCTGCGGCACGGCACCGACCGCGCCCCCCATCGCCCGGCTGCCCGGTGCCCCGCAATCGCAGGTACCGGCGCTGCCGGCCACCGACAATGGCAATGAAGTGGCGCTCTATGCGCTCTCGCTGATCGATACCGGCTACCGCTTCGGTGGCAAGAATCCGTCGGCGGGTCTCGATTGCAGCGGCATGGTCAGCTACATCTTCGGCCAGGCCGCCAATTACCGCATCAGCGGCAGTGCCGCCGACATCGCCCGCCAGGGCCGCCAGATCGATCCTTCGCAATTGCGCGCGGGCGACCTGGTGTTCTTCAACACCCAGAACCGTCCCTTCTCGCACGTGGGCATCTATCTCGGCGATGGCCGCTTCGTGCATGCACCTTCCACCAATGGCAAGGTGCACATCACGCGCATGGACAATCCCTATTTCTCGCGCCGCTTCGAAATGGCGCGCACCTACTTCAACTGAACTACTTCAACTGAAGCGAAGCCTTGCGGGCGGGCCGTTTGCGCGGCGCGCTCTCCTGCTGCTGGCGGTTGCCGTATTCCCGGATCAGATTGGCGCTGTAGCGCGTGAAGGCGATGTCCATGTGCCGCCGCATGGCCGCGCGCGCCTGCTCAGGGTTGCGCTCGCGCAGGGCCTGCATGATGAGGCCGTGCTCCTCGATGGCTTCCTGCCAGACGCGGGTGCCGTCGAAGTGGCTGTGCAGGCGCTCGAACAGCGGGCCCAGGCGGGCATCGAAGAGCTGCGTCACCAGCCCGACCAGCACGCTGTTGCCGGTGGCCTCGGCCAGTCGGATGTGAAAGAGGCGATCGGCTTCCAGCGGATCAATGCCCGCTTCGGCATGCGCGATCATGAGCGCATAGGCTTCCTCGACGGCAGCGATCTGCTGCTTGCTGCCATGCTGGGCGGCGGCATAGGCCACTTCGCCTTCGATCATCTCGCGCGCACGGATCAGTTCCAGCGGTCCTTCCTCGCCGGACAGGTCATGCCGCAACTCGCGCTGCATGGGCGGTGTACAGACATAAATGCCCGAGCCCATGCGCACTTCGATGTAGCCCTCCACCTCCAGCGCAATGAGCGCTTCGCGCAACGATGGACGGCTCACGCCCAGCTGCACCGACAGTTCACGCTCGGACGGCAGGCGTGAACCGACGGCAAATTCTCCGTCCACGATCAGCTTGCGCAGCTGGTCGCTGATCTGCCGATACAAGCGCTGCGGTTCGATCGCTTCGATGGGCATGATGGTCCTCAGGCGAGGGTCGCGGGAAACTCCAGATCGTAGGCGGCACCGGCTTCACGCAGCATGGGCGCAATGGTCGGATGCAGGGTCACGCCTTGCGCCAGCTGCTCGGCGCGGCGCTGCATGCCACGGTCGCCGGGCATGCGCACCTGGCCCACGCCGGGGCGCGGCGGATTGCTGCGGCAGGCCTGCGCGATGTGATCCATCTGGCGCTTGAAGTCCTGCTCGCCGCCGAAGGCCGACGGATCATAGAGCGACATGAACACCGTCGCCCCCCAGCCCGCTGCCGGATCGGCACGCCCGAAACCGGACAGGCCGCCCGTCAACGCCTCGATCAGCACGGCCAGCCCGAAGCCCTTGTGCCCTGCCGAGAGCCCGCCCAATGGCAGGATGGTGCCCGGTGGCGTGGCCGAGAGCACGGCCGGATCGCGGCTGGGATGACCGGCGCCGTCGATGAGCCATTCTTCCTCGAACTGCTTGCCGGCCTTGTGCAGGCGATTGCTCATGCCGTTGGTGGTGATGGAGGCCGAGATGTCGACCAGGAAGGGCGTGCCGGAAGTGGGAATGCCGGCCGCAATCGGATTGGGCGTAAACACCGCCTGCGTACCACCGAAGGGGGCCACGCTCTGCACCGCCGGGTCCGAACTGGCCAAAATCATCATGAAGCCCTCTTGCGTGGCACGCAGCAGATAGGCGGCCAGGCAGGCGATGTGATGGCTGTGGTGAATGGTCAGTGAAGCGGTGCCATAGTCGCGCGCCTTGGGGATCAAGGCATCGATGCCCTGGTGCACCAGCCACGGGCCCGGCAGGCGGCGGCCATCCCAGGCCAGCGCGGCGGCGCGCTCCGAGAGCACCTCGGGTTGGCCGGTTTTGGCCATGCTGCCCTTTTCCAGTTCCTTGACGTAGGGGGCCAGCAGCGCCAGCCCGTGCGTGTCGTGGCCCAGCAGGTCGCCATCGACCAACGTGGCGGCGACGCTGTCAGCCTTGTCGGCCTCCAGGCCTGCGCGCTGCAACAGAGTGGATGCGAACTGACGCAGGGCGTCAGCGGAGAAACGTTCGGGCATTGCCATGGAACCACCTTTCCTTGCTTGAATCATCGATTGAAATCTTTTCACCTCAGGCCAGGGCCAGCGGCTTCCTGCGCACCAGCTTGAGCACCAGCGGCAACAACCACAGCAGCAGCGTGATCACGCCCAGCGTGCCGGCAATGGGGCGCTCGAAGAAGGCCAGGAACTGGCCGTCGGACTTGATCATCGAGGTCACGAAATGTTCTTCCAGCATCCCGCCCAGCACCACGCCCAGCACCGCCGGCGCCACCGGGAAACCGTTCTCTTCCATCACGTAGGCCAGCAGACCGAACACCAGCATGATGCCCACGTCGGTGACACTGTTGTTGGTCGCATAGGAGCCGACGATACAGAACAGCAGGATCAGCGGCATCAGGATGCCGCGCGGGATGGAGAGGATGCGCTTGGCCATCTTGATGCACCAGAAGCCCAGCGGCAGCATCAGCAGGTTGGCCAGGATGAAGACCAGGAAGATCGCGTACATCGACACCGGGTTGTCGACGAAGATCATCGGTCCCGGATTGAGGTTCTTCATGTAGAGCACGCCGATGACGATGGCGGTGATCGAATCCCCCGGGATACCGAACACCAGCGCCGGAATCCAGGCCCCGGCCAGCGCCGAGTTATTGGCCGCGCCCGATTCGACGATGCCCTCCGGATGGCCGGTGCCGAATTTCTCCGGCTCCTTCGACATCTTCTTGCTCATCGCATACGACATCCAGGCCGCGATGTCAGCGCCTGCGCCGGGCAGCGCACCGACCAGGGTCCCGAGGACGCTGCCGCGCAAGACCGACTTCGGATACTTGAGCATCAGCCCCCACATGCCCTTGAAGACGTTGCCGACGCGGCTTTCCGCAACCTTCATGGTGAAGTCGCGCGAGACCGCGAAGCGCAGCACCTCGGACATGGCGAACATCCCGACCATCAGCGGCACCAGCGATACCCCGCCCAGCAGGTCGGGCTGATCGAAGGTGAAGCGCGGTGCACCGGCCGGATTGCCCATGCCGACGGAGGCGATGAACATGCCCAGGAACAGCGAGACGAAGCCCTTCAAGGGATTGTCGGAGGCGATGAAGATGGCGCAGGTCAGGCCCAGCAGCACCAGCCAGAAATATTCGAAGGAGGAGAATTTCAGCGCCAGCTCGGCCAGTGCCGGTGCCGAGAAAATCAGCACGAAGGTACCGAACAATCCGCCGATGACCGAGAACACCAGGCTGGCGCCCAGCGCAATCTCGCCCTGCCCTTTCATGGTCATGGCATAGGCTTCATCGGTATAGGCGGCCGACGAAGGCGTGCCGGGAATGCGCAGCAGGCAGCCGGGAATGTCGCCCGAGAAGATCGCCATGGCCGTGGCCGAGACCATGGCTGCGATGGCCGGCACCGGCGGCATGAAGAAGGTCACCGGGACCAGCAACGCTACCGCCATGGTAGCGGACAGGCCGGGTACCGCCCCCATGAAGAGGCCGAAGATGGAGGAACCGAGAATCACCGCCAGCACGTAGGGATCAAACACCATCGCCAGTGCGGCGTAGAGGTTGGCAAGCATGTCGTCTCCTTACCAGGCCAGGGGCGTGAGGATGCCCCAGGGCAAAGGCACCTTGAGCAGTTTGTAGAAGATGGTGTGGATCAGCAGCGCACTGGCCATCGCCACCGGCAGGGCCACCAGCACGCGGGTGCGGAACGTCAGGAACAGCGCCAGCAGCAGCACGAAGGCCGTCGGCAGGAATCCCAAAGGTTCCGAGACCCCGATGTAGAACACCAGCGACAGCGGAATCAGCAGGAAGGAAAACACCGCATGGCCGCTGCGGAACCAGTCAGGCAGCGTGACCCAGCGCAGGTCCTGCTCATCAGCACCCACCGTGGCAATGCGCGAAGCAGGCCCACCGCGCGCAGTGCGCGCCTGCCGCAAACCGCGCAGGCCACGCAGCACCAGCAGCACGGCACAGATCATCAGCCCGCCGGCCAGCGCCTGCGGAAATACGTTGGGCCCGATATCCTGCCCCATCGCGGGCAGGCGGGAAGAAGCGATCCAGAGCACGACCGCAAGGACAGCGATCAGCAGCCCGGACAAGGCATCATTGATTTTCATGGGACAGTCCCGAAGCGAAGAGCACGATGAGAAGAGCGAGGCAGGCGCATCGATTGCGGTCAATGCGCCTGCTCCATGCCTGTTACCTGGCCATGCCCAGGGTCTTGAGGATGGCGCCCATGTCCTCGTCGCTCTTGTCCATGAACTTGCCGAACTCGGCCGCATCGGCATACTGCGTACCGAAGCCGCGTCCGCTCATGAAGTCCTTGTATTCCTTGCTGTCGTAGATCTTCTTGAGGCTGGCCGAGAGCTTGCCCTGCACATCGGCCGGCAGGCCCTTGGGCCCGACGATGCCGCGCCAGGCACCGTTGGTCCAGGTGCTGCCGGTCAGGCTCTTGAGCGTGGGCACCTTGGGATAGAGCGCCGCCGGTTCGTTGGCCATGATCACCAGTGGCGTGGCCTTGCCGGCATCGATCAGCGAACGTGCTTCCGGCAGCGAGGCCGCGACGATGTCCACCCCGCCCGCAGCCAGGTCCACCATGGCCGGCGCAGCGCCGTTGGAGGGCACGAAGCGCACCGCATTGGGCGCGACCTTGAGGTCGTTCAACATGCCGGCCAGGCCCAGGTGCCAGATGCCACCCTGCCCGGTGCCGGACGCCTTGAGCTTGCCGGGATTGGCCTTGATGGCCTTCAACAGGTCGTCGAAGTTCTTGTAGGGCGAATCGTTGCTCACGGTCAGCGCGGCCGGGTCGAAGTTCATCAGCGCCAGCGGCGTGAGGTCACGCGGGGTCAGCTTGGTCAGGCCCTGGTGGTGCATCATCGAAATCTCCACCGTGGCGATGCCGATGGTGTAGCCGTCCGGTGCGGCACTGGCGATGGCCTGGTGGCCCACCGCGCCATTGCCGCCGGTCCGATTGACCACGTTGACCGGCTGGCCCAGGTCCTTTTCCAGCAAGGCACCGATGATGCGGGCCGTGGCATCGGTACCGCCGCCGGCGCCCCAGGGCACGATCAGCGTGACCGGACGTTCGGGCCAGGCGGCAAAGGCCGCGGGGGCGGCCAGGACGGTGCAGGCCGCGCTGGCGGCCAGGATGGTCTTGAACAAGGTTCTGCGGGTCAACTGCATGGTCTCCTCCGTTGTCATCTGCGCTCATTGCGCGCAATGGGGTGCGGCTAACGCTTTGGCAAAGGACTTTCGTTACCGCTTCTCTGACCTGCGGGGAGCGCCGGAGTGATTGGCCATGCGGAAGAGATTTTCCCCCGCTGGTCTCCTGTGTTGTCTCTGTTGCGCAGGTCTCATGCCTTGCTGCTTGTTCTTGTAATCCGGACCGGGCCGGTGAGGCTGCATCATGCTGCTGGCCGCGCCCCCGCATTGGGATGAGTCGCGCAGAGGTCATGTGGTCTGACCAGCGGAGGCTAGAATTTCACATCACCCAGGCAGTGTCAAGGATGAATCGAATGGAACAAAAAAATTCATCCTTGGTGCCATGCAGCATTAATACCCCGCCGCAAAGCCTTGCCAGCTCTGGCTTTCAGACAGGCAGTGTGTTTTACTGCATGTTGCAGGGGCGACGCAAAAAGCCGGCCGCACAATGCTGACAAAAAGCTTTCTCGCGATCTGGTATTACCACTTGACCAAACAAATCTGGCTGCAATAGACTCGCAGCCAATTACACAAGTCACGTCGCTTCAGCGTGCTTCGCCACCGTCGGGGACGGGGCAGGCCGCAGGGCAGAACGGACGGCACAGACCCAGCCGCTACGGCGGCTCCAGGCAACGGAGACATCCCATTGGCTTATCCAGGCACAGCATCGCATGTGAACCGCAGGACGTCGGCTGGCCGGGCGCAAACGCGCCGCGCCGCCACCGCTGCCAGCGTCCGTGCGCGCCGCGCCTTGCATCGCTGCTCCGCTTTCGGGTCCCTGCTGGCCTTCCTGCTGATTGATTTTTCCCGCTATTTCTTTGACCAGGGCGACAGTCATCCTGTCGCCCTGCGCGCTCTCGCCTGAGTTCGACAAAGACCAGGTTCGCGCAGGCAGCAAGCATTGAACGGCACTGCCGGCCTCATCCGGCTGGCAGCACATGGATCGCATGAAGCAGGGCAAGGGACGCAGTGCGCGCTTGCGCACGCACCTTGCCAGGGAAACGACAATGACTGACGACACCAAGAAAAAATCCACCCGCCGCAGCCAGGCCTGGTTTGGCCGCCAGGACCGCGATGGGTTCATCTACCGCTCCTGGGTGAAGAACCGCGGCATCCCGCACGACCAGTTCGATGGCCGTCCGGTGATCGGCATCTGCAATACCTATTCCGAACTGACCCCCTGCAATTCGCACTTCCGCGCCTTGGCCGAACAGGTCAAGATCGGCATCTGGGAAGCCGGCGGCTTCCCGCTGGAATTCCCCGTGATGTCGCTGGGCGAGACGCTGCTGCGCCCCACCGCCATGCTCTACCGCAACCTGGCCAGCATGGATGTGGAAGAGTCGATCCGCGCCAATCCGCTCGATGGCGTGGTGCTGCTCATGGGCTGCGACAAGACCACGCCGGCGCTGCTGATGGGCGCGGCTTCAGTGGATGTGCCGACCATCGGCGTCTCCGGCGGCCCGATGCTCTCGGGCAAATACCGTGGCCGTGAACTGGGTTCCGGGACGGGCGTATGGCAGATGTCGGAAGATGTGCGCGCCGGCAAGATGACGCAGGAAGAATTCTTCGAAGCCGAGAGCTGCATGCACCGCTCGCACGGCCACTGCATGACCATGGGCACGGCCTCCACCATGGCCAGCATGGTCGAGGCATTGGGCGTGGGCTTGCCGCACAATGCCGCCATTCCCGCCGTCGATGCGCGCCGCAACGTGCTGGCCCGCAACGCCGGCCGCCGCATCGTGCAGATGGTGGACGAAGACCTGGTGCTCTCCAAGATCCTCACCCGCCAGGCCTTCGAGAATGCCATTCGCGTCAACGCCGCCATCGGTGGTTCCACCAATGCGGTGATCCACCTGCTGGCCATTGCCGGCCGCATCGGCATCCAGCTCGACCTGAAGGATTGGGACGACATCGGCCAGCAACTGCCCTGCCTGCTGGACCTGCAGCCCTCGGGCAAATTCCTGATGGAAGATTTTTACTATGCGGGCGGCCTGCCGGCGGTGATCCGCCAACTGGAAAGCGTGATCGACAAGACCGCCCTGACCGCCAACGGCAAGACCCTGTGGGAGAACTGCCAGGATGCGCCGAACTGGAATCCGGAAGTCATCCGCAGCTTCGACCAGCCCTTCAAGGAAGCGGCCGGCATCGCCATCCTCAAGGGCAACCTGGCCCCGGACGGTGCCGTCATCAAGCCATCGGCCGCCACCCCTGCCCTGCTCAAGCATCGCGGCCGTGCCGTGGTCTTCGAAAACAGCGACGACCTGCACACGCGCATCGATGACGAGAACCTGGACGTCGATGAAACCTGCGTGCTGGTGCTCAAGAATTGCGGCCCCAAGGGTTACCCCGGCATGGCCGAAGCAGGCAACATGCCGCTGCCGCCGAAGGTGCTGCGCAAAGGCATCACGGATATGGTGCGCGTCTCGGATGCGCGCATGAGCGGGACCGCCTACGGCACCGTGGTGCTGCACGTCTCGCCGGAAGCGGCCGCCGGTGGGCCGCTGGCGCTGGTGCAGAACGGCGACTTCATCGAACTCGATGTGGAGGCACGCAAGCTGCACCTGGATGTGTCAGAGGAAGAACTGGCGCGCCGCCGTGCGCAATGGCAAAAGCCTGAGCTGCCGCCGCAGATGCAGCGCGGCTGGGTCAAGCTCTATGTGGACCACGTGCAGCAGGCCAACCAGGGCGCGGACCTTGATTTCCTGGTCGGCAAGAGCGGACCTTACGTGCCCAAGGACAATCACTGAACTGGCCTGCCCTTGCCTCCAGCAACGGCGGCAAGGGCAGGAGAAATTTTCAAAGCCAACTGGCTTGACCGAATTCCACCTGCAGCAACGCATCAGGCATCACAAGCTTCACAGGCTTCAACAAGCAGCATTAAGCAAAAGTTAAGGGTCATTCAAACAGCATTAAATTCAGCTTAATACCAGCATCCGTCGTACCCCGGGACCACGGTACAGCCACACAAGCGGCGGCCGTGTTCCAGGAAGTAGTTGCATCAGGTGGACCAAGACAACCATCACGGAGACGAGCAATGAAAGTACTGATTACGGACTACGATTTCCCCGACGTCGACCTGGAGCTTGCGCTCTACAAGGAAGCCGGTGTGGAAGTCGTGACCGCGCAATGCCGCACGGAAGAGGAGGTGATCGCCGCCTCCGCAGGATGCCAGGGTCTGCTGGTGCAATACGCACCGGTGAACGCAAAGGTCTTTGCGGCCCGTCCTGAAATCCGCATCGCCAGCCGCTATGGCGCGGGCTTCGATACCATCAACACGGCCGATGCCGCAGCCCACGGCGTGTGGGTCGCCAACTCGCCCGACTATGGCGTGGGCGAAGTGGCCACCCATGCACTGGCCATGGCACTGGACCTGATCCGCAACATCACCGTCTATGACCGTGCCGTGAAAGCCGGCGAATGGCACTACACCACGGCCGGCATCATTCCGCGCGCTTCCGATCTCACCATCGGCATCATCGGCCTGGGCCGCATCGGCAAGCGCATGGCGCATATCTCGCGCAATCTCTTCAAGCGCGTCATTGCCTATGATCCCTACATCATCGATGGCGATTTCCCCGCCTACGTGGAGCGCGTGAACCGCGAAGAACTGTTCGCCCAGGCGCATGTGGTGTCGCTGCATACGCCCTTGAACGACGAGACACGCAACATGATCGACGCTTCGCTGCTCAATCTGCTGCAGCCGCAGAGCTACCTGGTGAATTCCGCACGCGGCGGCCTCATCAAGATCGACGACCTGTTGGCCGCGCTGGAAAACGGCCAGCTCAAGGGTGCCGCGCTGGACGTCCTGCCGGTGGAGCCGCCGCAGACAGCCTCGGCTATCGTGCAGCATCCACGTGTGCTATTGTCGCCGCACGCGGCCTTCTTCTCGGATGTCGCAGCGCGCGAACTGCGGCGCAAGGCGGCCCAGAACCTGATCGACTGGGACCGCAACGGACGGCCCTCCTACGTGGTCGTTCAGGGCAAGAACAAATAAGTCAAAACAATCACCCCGGCAACGGGGCGCCAACGCAGCACCGCGCCGGCCGCCAGCCGGCGCAGCATCAGTGTAGACAACGAAAAAAAGGAAGACCGGCAGGATCTTCCACGCGTCCCTCCACAGGACGTGCCTGAACAAAGTGCGTTGTGAACGGCTCCGCCTGGAACCGGTTCCGCAGCGTCGATACGAGGATAGACACGAGGAGCATTTGATGGCATCAGTACAGATCCGCGCAGTCAAGAAACAGTTCGGCAGCACCCAGATCATCCGGGGCGTCGACATCGATATCGCCGATGGCGAATTCACCGTCCTGGTCGGTCCGTCCGGCTGCGGCAAGTCGACGCTGCTGCGCATGCTGGCGGGACTGGAGGAAATCACCGGCGGCGAGATCCTCATCGGCGGCACCGTGGTCAACAACGTCCAGCCCAAGGACCGCGACATCGCCATGGTGTTCCAGAACTACGCGCTCTATCCGCACATGACGGTGCGCGACAACATGGCCTTCTCGCTGACCCTGGCCAAGAAGGACAAGTCCTTCGTGGAAGAACGCGTCAAAAAGGCCGCCGACATCCTCGGCCTGAACCAGCTGCTGGACCGCTATCCGCGCCAGCTCTCGGGCGGCCAGCGCCAGCGCGTGGCGATGGGCCGCGCCATCGTGCGCGATCCGCAGGTGTTCCTGTTCGACGAACCGCTCTCCAACCTCGATGCCAAGCTGCGCGTGCAGATGCGCACCGAGATCAAGGAACTGCACCAGCGCTTGAAGACCACCTCCATCTATGTCACCCACGACCAGATCGAAGCGATGACCATGGCCGACCAGATCGTGGTCATGCGCGATGGCCTGGTGGAACAGCGCGGCCGTCCGCTGGACCTGTACGACCATCCGGCCAACCTGTTCGTGGCCGGTTTCATCGGCTCTCCTGCAATGAATTTCATCCCTGCCACCCTGCGCCGCAACGGTGGCGGTGGCGCAGCAGAAGTCGAGTTCGCCGATGGCACCCGCGTGCCAGCGCCCTATGGCAGCGCCCTGCAGGGCAATGACGGGCAGAAGGTCACCTACGGCGTGCGTCCCGAGCACCTGGCCATCGGTGCGGCCGGGCAAGGCATTGCCACCAAGGTCATCGTGGTGGAACCGACCGGGGCCGATACCGAAGTGTTCTCGCGCTTCGGCGAGACCAGCCTCACCTCGATCTTCCGCGAGCGCCATGATTTCGGCGCGGGCGACGTGATCCACCTGGTTCCCGACCACAGCCGCACGCACCTGTTTGACGCCGAATCGGGCAAGTCGCTGGCGGCCCGCTGATCCAACGCACCATCACTGCAGTAAGCCAAGCACCACCCGTAGCGCAGCATCACAAGAAAAAGAGTCCATCCGCAAGAACAGCCGTTCGAGAGCGGTCCAATTCGACTTTCAACCGAAGGAGTAGGAGACATGAGCAAGCTGACACGACGCGAATTCCTGGTCACCAGCGCTGCCGCCGCAGCCGCATCGAGCATGGGCGTGAACGCCTTTGCTGCAGGCCCCGGCGCGGCTGGCGCCGACAGCATCAAGTACCCCATCGAACAGGGCGCGACCTTGCGTATCCTGCGCTGGAAGCGTTTCGTCCAGGGCGATGAAGACCTGTGGAACGCCAACGTCAAGAAATTCACCGAACTGACCGGCGTGGCCGTGCGCACCGACAGCGAAGGCTGGGAAGACGTGCGTCCGAAATCGGCCGTGGCCGCCAACGTGGGCAGCGGTCCGGACATCGTGCTGGGCTGGTTCGACGACCCGCAGCAGTACCCGACCAAGCTGGTCGACATGACCGACCTGGCCGACTCGCTGGGCAAGCGTTATGGCGGCTGGTACGACGTCTGCCGCAAGTACGGCACCAAGGACGGCAAGTGGATCGCCCTGCCGCTGGGCGTGATCGGCAATGCCCTGGTCTATCGCGAAAGCCAGATCAAGGCGGCCGGCTTCGATGCCATTCCCAAGGACACGGCCGGCTTCCTCAAGCTGTGCCAGGCCTTGAAGGCCAAGGACACTCCGGTCGGCTTCGCCCTGGGCAAGGCCGTCGGTGACGCCAACAACTGGGCGCACTGGCTGCTGTGGTCGCATGGCGGCAAGCTGGTGAACAAGAACGGCCAGGTCGCCATCAACTCGGCCGAGACCCGCGCCGCGCTGGAATACGCCAAGCAGCTCTATGCCACCTTCGTGCCCGGCACCCTGTCGTGGCAGGATCCGTCCAACAACAAGGCCTACCTGGATGGCCAGATCAGCCTCACGGCCAACGGTATCTCGGTGTATTACGCCGCCAAGAACTCGCAGGATCCCAAGCTGCAGGACATCGCCAAGGATACCCAGCACGCGCACTTCCCGGTCGGCCCGGCCGGCAAGCCCACCGAGCTGATGCAGATCACGCAGATGATGGTGTTCAAGCACACCAAGTTTCCCAATGCGGCCAAGGCCTTCGTGCAATTCATGTTTGAGCCGGACCAGTACAACCCGTGGATGAAGGCCTCCATCGGCTACGTCAGCCAGCCGCTGAAGGCCTACGAGAAGAACCCGGTCTGGACCGACGACCCGAAGGCCACGGTGTACCGCGACTCGGCCTCGCTGATGCTGGACCATGGCCACGAAGGCCCGCTGGGACAGGCCTCGGCGGCCTGCATGGCGGACTACGTGGTGGTGGACATGGTGGCCGAGGCAGCCTCGGGCGCCAAGACCGTGCAGCAGGCGATCGACCGTGCGGCCGAACGCGCCAAGCGGTATTACAAGACCTGATGGCAGCAGCCTGAACGTCAGCAAGGCGGGTCCGGGTTCCCTCGGGACAGCGGGCAAAGGGGCAGGTTGTCAGGGCTTGCCGACCCGGTCCCGCCGCGCTGGCGCATCGCGACGCGTCACTACCGTATTGGCCGCAGGCCTGGCTTGCGGCCCTTTCATCGAGGCACATCATGCTATCCCGATTCCTGAACAACCGTAACGTACTGGGCATGCTGTTCATGGCCCCGGCCGTGATCCTGCTGGTGGTGTTCCTGACCTACCCGCTGGGCCTGGGCATCTGGCTGGGCTTCACCGATACCAAGATCGGCGGCGAAGGCAGCTTCATCGGCCTGGACAACTACACTTACCTGGCCGGCGATTCGCTGGCGCAGCTGTCGCTGTTCAATACCGTGTTCTACACGGTCAGCGCCAGCATCCTGAAATTCGCACTGGGCCTGTGGCTGGCCATCCTGCTCAACAAGAACGTGCCGCTGAAGACCTTCTTCCGCGCCATCGTGCTGTTGCCCTGGATCGTGCCGACTGCGCTCTCGGCCCTGGCCTTCTGGTGGCTGTATGACGCACAGTTCTCCGTCATCAGCTGGGCCCTGCACAAAATGGGCCTGATCGACCGCTACATCGACTTCCTGGGCGACCCGTGGAATGCGCGCTGGTCCACCGTCTTTGCCAACGTCTGGCGCGGCATTCCCTTCGTGGCGATCTCGCTGCTGGCGGGTCTGCAGACGATCTCGCCCTCGCTCTATGAAGCGGCTGCCATCGACGGTGCCACGCCCTGGCAGCAGTTCCGCCATGTGACGCTGCCCTTGCTCACGCCCATCATTGCGGTGGTGATGACCTTCTCGGTGCTGTTCACCTTCACCGACTTCCAGCTGATCTATGTGCTCACGCGTGGCGGTCCGCTCAATGCGACCCACCTGATGGCCACGCTCTCCTTCCAGCGCGCCATTCCCGGCGGTGCCCTGGGTGAAGGCGCGGCACTGGCAACCTACATGATTCCCTTCCTGCTGGCAGCGATCATGTTCTCGTATTTCGGCCTGCAACGTCGCGGCTGGCAACAAGGAGGTGACAAATAATGGCCAAGAAAAAAGACGACCAGCAGGAAACCCAAGGCATGGATTTCCTGCAATCGACACCGCGCCGCTGGGTGACGATCTACATTCCGCTGCTGATCTTCCTGTTCGTGCTGCTGTTCCCGTTCTACTGGATGGTGATCACGGCCTTCAAACCGGACAATGAATTGCTCTCGCAGACCGGCAACCCCTTCTGGGTCGTTGCCCCGACGCTGGCGCACTTCAAGAAACTGCTGTTCCAGACCCAGTATCCGGCCTGGCTGCTCAACACGGTGATCGTGTCGGTGGTGTCGACCTTCGCCTCGCTGGCGGCCAGCGTCTTTGCCGCCTATGCGATCGAACGCCTGCGCTTCCAGGGCTCCAAGCAGGTCGGGCTGGGCATCTTCCTGGCCTACCTGATCCCGCCCTCGATCCTGTTCATTCCGCTGGCGGCGATCGTGTTCAAGCTGGGGCTGTTCGATACGCGCTGGGCGCTGATCCTGACCTATCCGACCTTCCTGATCCCGTTCTGCACCTGGTTGCTGATGGGCTACTTCCGCTCGATTCCTTATGAGCTGGAAGAGTGCGCGCTCATCGATGGCGCCACCCGCTGGGAGATCCTGGTCAAGATCATCCTGCCGCTGGCGGTGCCGGGCTTGATCTCGGCGGGCATCTTTGCCTTCACGCTGTCCTGGAACGAGTTCATCTATGCGCTGACTTTCATCTCCTCGTCCGAGGTGAAGACGGTGCCGGTGGGCATCGTCACCGAACTGGTGGAAGGCGACGTCTACCACTGGGGCGCACTGATGGCCGGGGCGCTCCTGGGCTCGCTGCCGGTGGCGGTGGTGTATTCGTTCTTTGTGGAGTATTACGTGTCGGGGATGACCGGGGCGGTGAAGGAATAAAGCTTCACCCTGCATCCTGTGCGGCAAGAAGAAAGCCCGGCGTTCGCAAGAACGCCGGGCTTTTCTTTAAAGCGGCACAGCGGGTCGACTAGACCTTACTGCTTGGCCAGCGGCGCACTCCCCGCCTCCACCGTTTTCTTCTCCGGCAGCTGCTTGCGTACCTTGGCCACATCGGACGCGTTCACCGAAGACGCCTGGTTACCCCAGCTGCTACGGATGAAGGTGACCACATCGGCCACTTCCTGGTCCGACAGCCGGCTGGCAAAGCCCGGCATGGCGAACTGTGTCGGTGCCTTGTGGGTCCACGGCATTTCGGCCCCCTCCAGCACGATGCGGATCAGCGAAGCCGGGTTCTCGGCATTGACCGTCGGCGACAAGGCCAGGGTCGGGAAGGTTTCTTCATATCCCTTCCCGCTGCTGCGGTGGCAGGCCGCGCAGTTGTTCAGGAACGCCATGGCGCCCGGACTCTGGTCGCTGCCTTTGCGCAAGGCCTGGTGGGTCTTGTCGTCATAGGCCAGCGCTGGCGTGCCCTCCTTCACCGCCTTCAAGGACTTCAGGTACTTGGCCATGGCCGAGAGATCTTCCCCGGTCATGTACTGGGTACTGTTGGCCACCACGTCGGCCATGCCGCCAAAGGCAGCGGAATGGCTGTTGCGGCCGGTCTTGAGGAAGGCCACGATGTCGGCCTCGCTCCAGTTGCCCAGACCGTCGCGGGCGTCACCGCGCAGGTTGTTGGCCAGGTAGCCGTCGATCACGCCACCGGAGAGGAACTGGCTGCTGTCATTGGACAGCGCCTTCTCCTGCATGCCCACGCCGCGCGGGGTGTGGCAGGCGCCACAGTGGCCCAGGCCTTCGACCAGGTATTGGCCGCGGACCAGAGGACTGTTGTCCTCCGGACCATCGGCCGCCACTGCCGGCGCGAACACCTTGCGCCACACCGACAACGGCCAGCGCATCGACAGGGGCCAGGTGATGTCCACACCGCGATTGGGTGCGGGATCGGCCTGCACGCCCTGCATGAAGTAGGCATAGAGCGCCTTCACGTCTGCCGGCTTGACCTTGGCGTAGGAGGGATACGGCATGGCCGGATAGAGCGACGCGCCATCCTTGCGGATGCCGTGACGCAGCGCACGGTCGAAATCCTCTTCGCTGTAGTTGCCGATGCCGTGGTCCTTGTCCGGCGTGATGTTGGACGAATACACCGTGCCGATGGGCGTGGCTATGGGCAAGCCACCCGCAAAGGGCTTGCCGCCCTTGGCGGTGTGGCAGGCCACGCAGTCACCGGCCTTGGCCAGGTACTCGCCACGCTGCACCAGCTGCTGGTCGGCCGAGGGAGCGGCGGCACTGCTCTGCGCTGCTGCGGTGAAGGCGGACAGCGACATGACGGCCGCACAGGCGGCGATGAAATAATGCTTGATCATGATGGTCGTCATCCTTATGCCTGCACCAGCGGGCCGGGGTTTTTCAGATACTGCTCACGGATGGCCTTGGCGGAGTGATACGCCAGCGCCGTGACCAGCCCGGTCGGGTTGTAGCCCATGTTCTGCGGGAAGGCGCAAGCGCCGTAGACGAACACGTTGGGCACATCCCAGCTTTGCAGGTACTTGTTGACCACGCTGTTCTTGGGCGTCGTGCCCATGATGGCGCCCCCGGTCAGGTGGGTCGATTGATAGACCCGCGTATCCCACGACGAGCCAGTCTTGCGTACCGCCTTGACGACCTTCTCCGGATTCATGGCCTGGCCGACCTTCTCCATCTCGCCGGCGATGTAGGTCAGCATCTTGCCTTCGTTCTCCTTCCAGTTCAGGGTCATGCGCAAGAGCGGCTGGCCATTGGCATCCTTGTAGGTCGGATCCAGCGACAGGTAGCAATCGCGATACGCCATCACCGAACCGGACATGCCGATGGTGAGCGTGCGCTGGTAGGCATCCTGCACGCTGGCCTTCCATTCAGAACCCCAGTTGGGGACCTTCTCGCCCGGCATGGTGCCGGCCTGCTTGATGGGACGACCGCCATAGCGCACGTGACGAATCGAGGCACCGCCGATGAAGCCCAGCGGACCGTGATCGAACTGGTCGGCGTTGAGGTCATCCATGCCCACGCCACCGGCACCGGTGCCGATGAACGGATTGAACTGCGTGCCCTTGGGCATGACCACGTTGATGCCGCCGTTGTACTGGTAGGCGAAGTTCTTGCCGACCACGCCTTCGCCGGAGACCGGGTCATAGGGCTTGCCGATGCCCGAGAGCAGCAGCAGGCGCACGTTGTGGGTCTGGAAGGCGGTCAGCAGGACCAGGTCGGCGGGCTGCTCGACTTCGCGGCCCTGGGCGTCGATGTAGGTGACGCCGGTGGCACGCTTGCCGGAGGCATCCAGGTTGACCTTGATGACCTGGGCCTTGGTGCGTACCTCGAAGTTCTTGCGCTTCAACAGTACGGGCAGGATGGTGGTCTGCGGCGATGCCTTGGAATACATGTAGCAGCCGTAGTTTTCGCAGAAGCCGCAGTAATTGCAGGGGCCGATGCGCACGCCATACGGATTGGTGAAGGGCTGCGAAGCATTGGCCGCGGGGGCCGGATAAGGGTGGTAGCCGACGTCGCGCATGGCCTTCTCGACCAGCGAAGCGCTGTACTGGTACTGCAGCGGCGGGGTCGGGAATTCATCGCTGCGCTCGCCTTCCAGCGGATTGCCGCCGGCCACGATCTGGCCCTTGAGATTGCCGGCCTTGCCGGAAACCGCCATGACCTTTTCCGAGAAATCGTAGAAAGGCTCCAGCTCCTTGTAGGTCACGCCATGGTCCTGGATGGTCATGTCCTCGGGGATGAATTTCTTGCCGTATTTCTGCTCGTGGTGCGTGCGCATTTCCAGCTCTTCGGGCAGGTTGCGGTACATCATGCCGTTCCAGTGGAAACCGGCACCGCCCACGCCATCGCCCAGCAGGAAGGAACCATGCTGGCGGTAGGGCACGGCCACATCCGAGAGCGTATGACGAATCGTCACGGTCTCGCGCGAGAGGTCCTGGAACAGCGCGCCGCGCACGGAGTATTTCAGTTCATCGACGGCCTTCGGATAAGGCGTGTCGGTGTTGGTGTCACGCATGTCGCCGCGTTCCAGCGCCAGCACGTTCAGGCCGGCTTCGGTGAGCTCCATGCCCATGATGGAGCCGGTCCAGCCCAGGCCCACCATCACTACATCCACTTTGTCTTTTTTGATAGCCATGATCAGCCCTTCTCTCCCAGAATCGACACGGGGCCGTATGGATATTTGACGTTGTATTGATCGACCCAGTCGGCGTAATCGGCGCGCGCACCGGGGAAGCCGACCATCTTCCAGCCGCCCATCTTCTGGTTGCCGCCGTACATCGGGTCGGCAAAATAGCCCTCCTTGGTATTGCCCAGCATGAAGCTGAAGAAGGTCTTGGCGGGCACGGTATCGAAAGCGATCTTGCCGCTTTCCATCATCTTGAGCACGTCCAGCTGCTTGGCCTTGTCGAGTTCGGCGAAGACCTTGCCATGGTTCTTGCTGCACCAGTCATTGCAGGCAGCGATGCCCTGGCGGTAGATGTCGCGCGGCACCAGCGAGAGCTGGTAGCCGAGTTCCGGCACGCTGTCCGGGTGGAAGGGACCTTGCATGTACCAGAGCTTGCCGGCGCCGTAGGGGGTTTCCATCTGGCGGTCGATGAACTCGGGCACGCCGGTTTCGAGCGCACCGGCACCGTACTGGTCGGAGGGGATGAGGTGATCGACGGCGGCGTTGAGGAAGGCCCATTCAGGCGCGGTGAAGTAGGTGGGCGTGTAGGCGCGGGGCTTGCCGGGTTCGCTGCTGTCGGCCATTGCCGGCTGGCTGACCGCAACGGTGGTGGCGCCGCCTAGCGTGGTCGCGGCTGGGACGATGGCCAACACCTGGCGCAGGAAGCGCCGCCTGGGCTCTTTATCTTGTGACATGAGTATCCTTTGGACGTGGGATTTGACGAGGGCAATGCAGGATGCTGGCGCGAGCGGCGCGGCAAGGATGAACGCTCCCCTGCGTACCGGACGGACGCACTCTCTTCTTGTTATCGTGAGACTGCCTGTGCAGCGGCTCCGGGCACCGCTGCACAGGTGGATGAATCAGTTCGGCAGGGCATCGGCCCCGCCCTGCTTCAAGACATCAGGCCAGCACTTCGCCGAAGAAGGCCTGCAATGCGACCGCGGCGCGTTCTGCCGTCTGGCGGTGGTAGAAGAAGCCGGGATGGTTGGCATCCGGATCGGTGAAGGAGTGGCCGGCCAAGCCATAGTTGACCAGTTGCCAGTCAACCTTGAGCGCACTCATTTCGTCGATGAAGCCATTGACCTGATCGCGCGGCACCGACGGGTCCTGCACGCCGTGCAGCACCAGGACCGCTCCCTTGACCTTGCTCTCGCCCGGGGCCGGGG
Organism: Herbaspirillum sp. Her4; assembly: GCF_057961335.1. NCBI lineage: Bacteria > Pseudomonadati > Pseudomonadota > Betaproteobacteria > Burkholderiales > Oxalobacteraceae > Herbaspirillum > Herbaspirillum sp. Her4. The sequence goes on from NZ_CM176330.1 coordinate 5,107,415, forward strand.
TATCGAGCGCACCGTGCAGCGACACCGTGCCGCGCACGTCCGCACCATCACGCGCCAGTTCCAGCGCAGCGGTGCCGCCGAAGCAGAAACCGCTGGCGCCCAGCTTGCCTGCATCGAGCTTGACGAAGGTCTGCTCGCGCAAGACCTTCAGCACGCCGTGCATGCGCTTGCGCAGTTCGGCGCGATCCTTCTTCAGCGGGAGGATGGCGGCCAGAGCTTCGTCCGGATTGGTCGGACGCAGGCTCTTGCCGAACACGTCGGCCACCAGGATGGCATGGCCGGCACCGATGGTGGTGGCTGCGATTTCCAGCGCCTGCTGGCGCAGGCCGAAATAGTTGGGGATGGTCAGCACGCCCGACACCGGCGGCTGTGCCTTGTTGTAGAGCAGGACGCTTTCGTAATCGATGCCATCGGCGCTATGGGCGATGGTCTCGATGCCGAGGTCGGTGACGGGGATGCCGAGCTTCTCGGCGATGGCGGCGGTGTTCCAGGACGTGGACATGGATGGTGGCTCCTTTGGTTGGCAAACGCCGCCCGGCGTGGAGACCGGGCGGCGTTCAGGAAACTTTTGTTTGGCGCGAAGATGAACCACAGGGGCAATTGCTGCTGCATGGCCGTGCTGTTTCCAGCTCAGCCACGCCCTTGCCTTGACCGTGTTCGGGCAGCAATGTTCGCACAAACAGTGCATTTCTGCAGAAGGTCAGACCAGTGAAGCACGAACAAATGCGAGGCCGGTCCCTACAACATCCATACAAGCAGCGTGGTGATCAGCGACAACTTGACTTTTACTTGCGAGCAATGGATTCTTGCCCGACCCCATCGGCAGACCTCTTCCATACAACGACCAATACAAGAGCTTCCATGAACGATCATCCTGACTTGCCTGAATCTTCCCTTCCCTCGCCTTCCGTTCCGGCGGCGCCCGGCAATTTCGCGACCGCCCTGCGTGACTCGGCCGACCACAGTGCACCGCAGGCCTTTACCTTCAGCGGACGCGGCTCCGAATATTTCCGGATCTGGATCGTCAACCTGCTGCTGTCGATCGTCACGCTGGGCATCTATTCGGCCTGGGCCAAAGTGCGTCGGCTGCGCTACTTCTACGACAACACCTCGGTGGCCGGGGCCAGCTTCGACTATCACGGCAACCCCGTCGCCATCCTCAAGGGACGCATCCTGGCCGTCGTGCTGATCGTGGCGTACCAGATCGCCGGCTACATCAACCTCCTGCTGGGCCTGATTGCCGCGCTGGCCTTGATGCTGGCCAGTCCCTGGCTGATCTGGCGCAGTCTGCAGTTCAAGCTCTACAACACCAGCTATCGCGGCATCCGCTTCGGTTTTCGCGGCAGCTTCGGCGGCGCATTCAAGAACTTCCTGCTGTGGCCCATGATGTCGGGTTTCAGCCTGGGCCTGTTGATGCCGATGGCAGCGCAGCGCTTCAAGCGCTTCCAGCACAATGAAGCGCGCTTCGGTGCCACCCACTTTTCCTTCCACGGTTCGGTCGGCGCGTTCTATCTGGCCTTCGCGGCCGGTATCGGCGGCTGGATCGCCGGCTCGGTGCTCATCGTGGTCGGCTTTGGCGGCGTGGCACTGTTCCAGTCGGTGCAGTCGGGTGCGGGCTCGATCGCCGCGTTCGGGCTGATGTTGTTCGCCCTGTATGCCTGGTCTTTCCTGATCATTCCGCTGTGGATCACGCTGCTGCAAAACCTGGTGTGGAACAACACGCGCCTGGGCGAACATCGCTTCGAAAGCCGCATGCGCTGGGGCCGCACCGCCATCATCCTGCTCACCAACGTGCTCGGCATCGCGTTCACGCTGGGGCTGTTCACCCCCTTCGCGCAAATCCGCATGATGCGCTACCGCATCGAGTCGGTGACGCTGCTGCCGGCGGGCAGCCTGGATGACTTCATCGCTTCCAGCGAATCACCCGGCTCGGCCACCGGCGAAGGCCTGGGCGACCTGCTCGACTTCGATCTGTCGATGTAAGCCATGACGGTCTCCGCTTCCTACTACGATGGCAAGACGTCAAAACGTTACCAGGTGACGCTGGACGTCAGCGATGGCATGGCCCAGGTGCGCGGCGAGGTGGAGCGGGACTGTCCGATCGCCCAATTGCGCGTCTCCGAGCGCCTGAACCGGGCAGCGCGCAAGGTCAGCTTCCCTGACGGTGCCTATCTGGAAATCATCGATGGGGCGGCCTTCAGCGCCTTGCTGCATGAAACCGGCCACCGGGATTCACTGGTGGTCCGCTTGCAGCAAAGCTGGCGGCATGCGCTGGCGGCCTGCGCGGCGCTGGTCGCGGTGGTGGTACTGAGCTACCTGTACCTGCTGCCGCTGGCCGCGCAGGGCATCACGGCCATCCTGCCGGTGGCGGTGGATCGCCAGGTCGGTCAAGGTACGCTGGACTTCCTCGACCAGCACGTATTGGCCCCCAGCCAGCTCGACGCCCAGCGGGCCAAGGGCATCACGTCGCGCTTTCGTGCCCTGACCGCGCCGATGGCGGATGCGCCCGACTACCAGATCGTGTTCCGCAAGAGCCGCATCGGTCCCAACGCCTTCGCCCTGCCCTCGGGCCAGATCGTGGTCACCGATGAGATCGTGCAGTTGCTTGATGATGATGACGCCCTCATGGGTGTGCTGGCCCATGAACTGGGGCATGTGCACCGGCGCCACCTGATGCGGCGGCTGATCCAGAGTTCGGCCATCGCGGCCACGGCCACCTTGCTGTTCGGCGATGTCTCGGCGGTCCTGGCCAACATCCCGACGGTCTTGCTGGATCTGAAGTATTCGCGCGATATCGAACGCGAGGCCGATGATTACGCCATCGCCATGTTCAAGGCCAATGGCCTGCCGCGCCAGAAACTGGCGCTGGTGTTCGAGAAACTGGAAGACATGGGCAAGAGCAAGGACAGTCCGGCAACACGTTACCTGTCCAGCCATCCGGCCAATGAGGAACGCATCGCGCACATCCTCGGCACCCGCTGAATGCAAGTACTGCCTGCAATAAAAAACCCCGGTGCGCAGGCGCGCAACGGGGTTTCGCCCTCAAACAACTATTGCCCCTGATGCCCCGGCTCACCCGGTCGCTCGTTTCCTTCCACCAGTGCCTTGAGCGAATCCAGCACCAGTCCATTGCTGCGGATCCAGTCCTGGCCGCTGCGTTCGCTGATCACATCATCCTGGTCCGGCGAGGACAGATCGATGATCTCGCTCTCCAGCGATTCGATCGAGAGCGCCGTCGTAAACGCCTTGACCACCGGCTTGGTCAGGTCCTTGTGATTCTGGCGAATCACCAGTGCTGTGCGGCCTGAACGCAGCTTGACGATGGATCCGATGGGATAGATCCCCAGCGTCTTGACGAAGGTCAGGAAGATGGGGCGATCAAAGTGGCCGCTCCAGCTGGCCATGCGAGCCAGCGATTCTGCCGGATCCCAGGCGGATTTGTAGGTGCGGTCGGAGGTGATGGCGTCATACACGTCACACACCGCCGCCATGCGCGAATACAGATCGATCTGGTTGCCCTGCTGACGCCCCGGATAGCCGGTGCCATCGATCTTTTCGTGATGATGCAGGCAGACGTCGAGCACATAATCCGGCACACCCGCGAAGCCGCTCAGGTATTCATAGCCCAGCGTGGTATGGCGCTGGATGATGCGGAATTCCTGATCGGTCAGCTTGCCGGGCTTGTTGAGCACGTCGAGCGGAATGAAGGCCTTGCCCACGTCGTGCAGGTAGCCGGCCAGTCCGGCTTCCTTGCAGGCCGTATTGTCCATGCCCAGGGTGCGTGCCAGGGCCACCATCATGGTGCAGACGGCAATGGAATGCAGGTAGGTGTATTCGTCGGCGCGCTTCAAGCGGATGATGCTGAGCAGGGCATTCGAATTGCGCGTGACCGAGGCGGCGATTTCTTCCACCAGGTCCTGGCATTGCGCGACATCCAGGGTCTTGCCCAGGCGCGCCTGCCGGAACATCTGCTGCGTCGATACCTTGGCGCTCTCGTAGAGCCGCAGGGCTTCGCTCAGTTCGTTGCGATACTCGTCCTCTGGCGTGAGCGGCACCGGCTTCACACGCGGTTCTGCGGCCACGTCCATTGCTTCGACGGCGCTACCCGGAATGACATCCCGGCCCAGCGCGACGTCGATCCAGCAGAACTCAAAGCCGGCGCTGCGGGCGCGGCTGATGTCTGCGGCCTGCTCGATCAGGAACTTGCTGCGCCAGAACGGATTGTCGATCCAGGGGCCATCGAAACCGGAAAAATACATGCCCACGGCCAAGTCGTCGACGCTGATTTTTTTGAGTTGTGTCATCTGAGCCTGAGTGAAGTTGCTTCGCCGCGACATCGCCCCGGCTTGTGGCCCGACTGTATTACATCTTGAGCGGATTGATTAGCGGGAAATTCCTGATGACACTCATTAGCGAAACTGCGCAATCTCCAAAACATGCAGTGTTGCCCGTACAGACAAAGAAAAACCCGGGGCGCTGGCGCGGCCCGGGTCGGCAGGTGAGGCAGGCGTGACGAGTCAATGACTCGCGATGTCAGTGACGCTGCTCTTCCTGCGACATGCTCGACAAGCCCGAATACAGGCTGCAGCAATGCGGCGCACCGCGGTGCGAACCGGTGTCGAGTTCACTGGAGTCATTGAGAAAATCAACCAGCTTGCGATAGAGTTGTGCGAAGTAGTGCATGACTTACCCCCTTTCACTATTGACTGATGGCAGGCTCCCGAAGGTTTTCTGCCAGTGCCGGTCTGTCCATGGTGTCGACTCATACGGCCGGCACGAACCGTATAAATTGTTTATATCATTTATTCTAGGTGCATGCAGGCCGCGCGTCTATCAGGATTTCTCTGACATGGCTGTGGTTGTTGCGCGTAATCATCACTTCAGTCAACCCTACACGCAGCCTGCCTGCACCTTCAGCCATGTCCCGAAAGCCGCCATGGCGGCGGTTTGCGGGCGTGACTTCAAGCGCGTGAGCCAGTAGGCACCGAGCACGATGCGCTGTTCGAAGGGGCAGACCAGCCGCCCCTGCCGCAATTCGCGCTCGAACATCATCACCGGCAACAGCGCCACGCCGGCCTCTTGCGCAGCCGCTTCAGCCAGCGCCAGCGAGGAGTCGAATACGAAGCCGCGCAAGGGCGGGCAAGGCGCAGCGGCGGCCGCAAACCAGCGGTGCCACTCGTCACTGCGATAGGACCGCAGCAGCGTCTCGGCCGCCAGGTCGGAGGGCGTGCGCAAGCGCGCGGCAAACTCCGGTGCGCACATGGGTGCCAGTGGCGCTTCGAACAGACGTTCAGCCTCGGTGCCATGCCATGCACCATCGCCAAAACGAATCGCATAATCGAGCCCCTCACCGGCCAGGTCGACACGGTTGTTGTTGGTGAGCAGGCGCAGGTCGACGAAGGGATGCTGCTGCTGGAATTCGCGCAGGCGCGGCATGAGCCAACCCACGGCGAACGTTCCGACCACCCCGACGGTGAGCACCTCGCGGCGCCGGCCATCTTCGAACTGGGCCAGCACATCGGCGATGCGCCCGAAGGATTGCGCCACCACCGGCAGCAGCGCCAGCCCTTCGTCGGTGAGGGCCAGGCCGCGTGGCAGGCGACGGAACAGGGTCACGCCCAGCCGCTGCTCCAGATTCTTGACCTGCATGCTGACGGCGGTCTGGGTCACGCTCAATTCCTCGGCGGCGCGCGTGAAGGAGAGATGGCGGGCCGAGACTTCGAAGGCGCGCAAGGCATTGAGGGGCAGGTACATGAACACTCCAGGCATCAGTTTTTCTTGGGCTTGCGTCCAATTATCGTGAATTGTGAGCACCGCGACTACTGCCTATGATGCAGCCCTGTTGCCATCATTCATCGAGGAGTATCCATGTCTGGACGACGTCATTTTCTGTCCGTCGCCGCGCTGGCCGGTGCCGGCCTGATCAGCCGCAGCTGGGCGGCCAGCCTGCAAGGCGCAAGTAAAACTGTGGACTCATCCGCACTGACCACCACGCTGTCGCGGCTGGAAGCCGATATCGGCGGGCGTCTGGGCGTGTCGCTGGTCGATACCGCCGGCGGCCGCCACTGGGGCTATCGTGCCGATGAGCGCTTCCCCATGTGCAGTACCTTCAAGTTCCTCGCGGCGGCCGCCGTGCTGCGTCGCGTGGACGAGGGCAAGGAGCAGCTGGCGCGCCGTATCGTCTATCGCCAGCAGGACCTTGTGCCCTACTCGCCCACCACCGGCAAGCACACCGGCGGGGATGGCATGTCGCTGGCACAGCTGTGCGAGGCCGCCATCACTCTTTCGGACAACACCGCCGCCAATCTCATGCTGGAGAGCATGGACGGTCCCGCCGGCATGACGCGCTTCGTGCGGTCGCTGGGCGATGAACTGACCCGGCTGGATCGCAATGAGCCCACGCTCAACGAAGCCGTTCCCGGCGACCCGCGCGACACCACCACTCCGGCCGCGATGACTGCCGACCTGCGCCAGCTGGTGCTGGGCAATGCGCTGACACCTGCCTCGCGCCAGCAGCTTGCGCAATGGCTGGTGGCCAACCAGACTGGCGACAAGCGCGTGCGCGCCGGCCTGCCCAAGGGCTGGAAGGTCGGCGACAAGACCGGGACGGGACGGCTGGGCACGGCCAACGATGTGGGCGTGGTGTGGACAGAGAAAGGCGCACCGCTGCTGTTTGCGGTCTATCTCACCGAAAATGCGGCCACCGATGCCCGGCGTGATGCGGTGCATGCAGAAGTGGGCCGCCTGATCGGTCAGCTCATGACGTAAAAAGTTGCTGCTGTTCAGCTGGCGAAACTGAACGAAACTGCACCGATCCCCTCCAGCGCACCCTCGATCTGTCGCCCTGCGCGTGCAAGCTGCAGCCCGGTGCAGGAGCCGGTCGTGATGACCTGGCCCTGGCGCCATGGCTGGCCACGGCGCGCGCAATGCAGCGCCAGCCAGCCCAGCATGGGCCACAGGTCAGCCGGGTTGCCCCCGGTGGTGCGGGTGATCTCCTGGCCATCGATGTGCAGACTGGCCGCGATCTGGCGCAACGAAAGCGTGGCCGGCAGCGGCTGGGCGGCACCGATGATCAGGGCACCGTGGCTTTGCAGGTCGGCCATGCCGGCCCAGGGGTTGGTACAGGGCGGATGACCGAGGCGCGTCTCCACCACTTCGATGGCCGGCAGGATGGCGTCAAAGACCGTGCGCAACTCGGCCTCATCCGGCACTTGATCGCCGGGATGGTAATCACGCCCGACCCGCAAGGCCAACTCCACTTCCAGACCGCGCATGCGCCATTGCGGCCCGCGCAATGGCGCTCCCGAGGCCAGTACGCCGGAGGCCGGCAGCGGCGCACAAGCTGGCAGGCTGCCATCCCCCTTGCTACCGACCTTCCAGCCCCCGATCGGCCCCAGGCGTTGCAGTTGAGCGTCCTGCACGGCGTAGGCGATCTCGGCATCGCCGACGGCCAGGCGGCGCCAGTCCAGGGCCAGACCACTGTGGCGGGCGTCGAGCAGGAGTTGGGTGGCGGCGTCGATATGCATGCGGGAATTCTCCGAAACAGAAAAGAAGGCAGCGCGCATTGTACTGGCTGCCAAGGCGCTCGCCCACAGCAAGCGCGGCCGTGAACTCGCCGCCACCAGCGCACTCCGACCTGAATGCCGATAATGGCAGGCAGCGCTTGACTTGGAGCGCACTCCAACTTCTAGACTGGCTGCCATGACGACTTCCCTGACCATTGCCCAAGCGGCCGACGCCACCGGCCTGTCGGTGCATACCCTGCGTTACTACGAACGCATCGGCCTGCTCGATCCGGTGGAACGGCGCGACAACCGCCATCGTCGCTACACCCAGGAAGACCTGAACTGGATCGATTTCCTGAAGAAGCTCAAGGCGACAGGTCTGCCGGTGCGCGCCATGCTGCGCTACGCCGAGCTGCGCCGCGAGGGCAATACCCTGGAAAGCGTCAGAGAACGCAAAGCCATGCTGCAGGCGCATACGCTTTGCGTCCAACACACCCTGGCCGAGCTGCAGGAGAACCTGGCCGTCCTGCAGCGCAAGCTGGTCCTGTACGACGAACTGGAGCAAGAGGCCCGTGCTGAACCTGCCCGCGCACTCCCCAGCAGCAAGGCCGACGCTCCTCCCCCCGAAAGGATGGCACCATGACCGAACCCCTCACCTCTCACCTGCAACCGGAATCCCACGTGGGTACCCGCCGCCTGGGCAGCAACGGCCCGCTGGTCTCGGCCATCGGCCTGGGCTGCATGGGCATGAGCGATTTCTATGCGCAGCGCGACGACGCCGAATCGCTGGCCACCATCGACCGCGCCCTGGAGCTGGGCATCAACCTGCTCGACACGGCCGACATGTACGGCCCCTACACCAATGAAGAACTGATCGGCCGCGCCCTCCAGGGCCGGCGCGACAAGTTCTTCATCGCCACCAAATTCGGCATCCGGCGCGATCCGGCCAATCCCTCCGCGCGCGGCGTCGACGGCAGTCCGGCCTATATCCGCCAGGCGGTGGAAGGCAGCCTCAAGCGCCTGGGTATCGAGACCATCGATCTCTACTACCAGCACCGCATGGATCCGAACACCCCCATCGAGGCCACCATGGGCGTGCTGGCCGACCTGGTGCAGGCCGGCAAGATCCGCTACATCGGCTTGTCCGAAGCCTCGTCGGCCACGCTGGAGCGGGCGCACCGGGTGCATCCGGTGACGGCGCTGCAAAGCGAATATTCCTTGTGGACGCGCGATCCGGAAACCGAGGTGCTGACCACCTGCCGCGCACTGGGCATCGGCTTCGTGGCCTACAGCCCGCTGGGACGGGGCTTCCTGACGGGCGCGCTGCAACGCTTCGAGGATCTGGCCGAGGATGATTTCCGCCGCACCAATCCGCGCTTCCAAGGCGAGAATTTCGCCCGCAACCTGCGGCTGGTGGAGCAAGTGAAGGAAATGGCAGCCCGGCATGGCTGCACGCCGAGCCAGCTGGCCCTGGCCTGGGTGATGGCCCAGGACCCGCACATCGTGCCGATCCCCGGCACCAAACGCCGACGCTATCTGGAAGAGAACGCGGGCGCGTTCTCGGTGAAGCTTTCTGCGCAGGACCTGATGGCGCTGGAGGCCGTCTTCCCGCGCGGAGCAGCCGCCGGGGAGCGCTATACCGAGGCCAGCATGAAGATGCTCAACCTCTGACCAGCGCCTTTCTCAAGGCAGGTCAGTCGTTGCTGCTGGCTGCCGGATGCTGGGCCAGCGGCACGAAGGTATTGGTCGCCGTATCGTGCGCCAGGATGGACCCGCTCTCGATGTCGTAGACCCAGCCATGCAGCCCCAGCCGGCCCTGTGCCAGCGCCACGGCCACCGAGGGATGGGTGCGGATGTTGTTCAGTTGCGCAATCACGTTCTCGCGCACCATGCCGTCGATGCGGTCCTTTTCGGTTTCGTGATGGCGCGACTCGTTGATCATCCGGGCGGCATCGGTGTGATGCAGCCAGTTGCGCACGGCCGGCATGTGGTCCAGGCAGGCGCAGGTCGCCACGGCCGTCATGGCGCCGCAATCGGAGTGGCCGCAGATGACGATGTCCGACACCTTCAGCTGGGCCACCGCGTATTCCACCGTGGCGCTCACGCCGCCCGGCTCCGGACCGAAGGACGGCACGATGTTGCCGGCATTGCGGATGACGAACAGGTCGCCCGGTTCGCGCTGGGTCACCAGCTCGGGCACCATGCGACTGTCGGAACAGGAAATGAACAGGGTGGTGGGCGTCTGGCCGTTGGCCAGGCTCTTGAACAGTTCTTTGCGGGAAGGGAAGACATCCTGCTGGAAACGCAGGAAGCCATTGATGATGTCGCGCATGTAGGGAATAGCCTTGATTCTTGATGAAGATGGACGCCAGGCGTCCGCGTGAGGCGGATGATATCACCCGCCATCATGCGGGCCCGCACGGACCGTGATCAGCATGATAAGGGATCTGCTTTTCCGTTAAATTTCATCAAGAAATAGCGATTTTTCTACATCTTTTCCTCTTGTCTGCTGATAAAATTGCCGTCTCGAAACTTGCCAGCACGCAAGGTGCGACACTTTCGAGAGCATCAACATGAATCGAAGGGCAGTCGGGCTGCCCTTGTCGACATCAACAATTCGGGGAAAAGACTATGTTTAGCAGGTATGTCACGACCGTGGCGGCAGTTGCCATGGTGACGGCGCTGGGGGGTTGCGCCACGGAGAATTCACGCAGTCTGCCGGTGGCCCAGGTGGCCAGCGCGCAACAGGCCTACCAGGGAGCGCGCAGCCCGATCGCCGTCGGCAAGTTCGACAACCGTTCCAGCTATCTGCGCGGCATCTTCTCGGATGGCGTGGACCGTCTGGGCGGCCAGGCCAAGACCATCCTGATCACCCATCTGCAGCAGAGCAACCGCTTCTCCGTGATGGACCGTGACAACATGGGCGAGCTGGCGCAGGAAGCCAAGCTGAACAAACAGACGCAAACCCTCAAGGGTGCCAACTATGTGGTCACCGGTGACGTCACCGAGTTCGGCCGCAAGGAAACCGGCGACCGCCAGCTGTTCGGCATCCTTGGCCGTGGCAAGTCGCAGGTGGCCTATGCCAAGGTCGCCCTGAACATCGTGGACGTGAACACCGCGCAGGTGGTGTATTCGGCGCAAGGCGCAGGCGAATACAGCCTGGACAACCGCGAGATCGTCGGTTTCGGCGGCACCGCCAGCTACGACTCCACGCTCAATGGCAAGGTGCTTGACCTGGCCATCCGCGAAGCGGTGCAGAACCTGGTGACCGGTATCGATTCCGGCGCATGGAAGCCCTGAGCCCCTCCCACGAACGCAAGAGACCGACCATGATGAACAAGAAACTCGCTGCCGGGTTCGCCCTCGGCCTGGCGCTGGCCCTCTCCGGCTGCGCCAATCACCAGCAGAAATCCCTCTATGGCTGGGGCAATTACCAGGACCAGCTGTACGAACACTTCAAGACCGAAGGCAACGGCAATGCCGCCGAAATCGCCGCGCTTGAAGAGAACCTGCAGAAGATGCGCGCCAACAACGACGCCGTGCCCCCCGGCTACCACGCCCACCTGGGCATGCTGTACGCCTCCATCGGCAAGGAAGACCAGCTGATCCAGGAGCTGCAGACCGAGAAGACGCTGTTCCCGGAATCGGCGCCTTACATGGACTTCCTGATGCGCAACTACAAGAAGGGATTGAGCAAATGATGCTGAACAAATTCAAGGCGCTTGGCGCCGTATTGCTGGCATTGCTGGCTTCGGGCTGCGCCACCAAGCAAAAGCCGTATGACTATGCCGAGTTCAAGGCGGCGCGTCCGGCCTCGATCCTGGTATTGCCGCCGATGAACAGTTCTTCCGAAGTCATCGCCCCCTACGGCATGCTGGCGCAGGCCACCCAGCCGCTGGCCGAATCGGGCTACTACGTGATCCCGGTGTCGCTGGCCAACGAGACCTTCAAGCAGAACGGCCTGGCGAACGCGGCCGACATTCACGAGGTGCCGGTCAAGAAGCTGCGTGAGATCTTCGGCGCCGACGCCGGGCTCTACATCAACATCACCGACTATGGCACCTCCTACAAGGTGGTGCAGAGCGATACGGTGGTGTCGGCTGAGGCCAAACTGGTCGACCTGCGTTCCGGCAAGACCCTGTGGCAGGGGTCGGCCAGCGCTTCCAGTGCGGAAGGTCGTCAGAACCAGAACAATGGTCTGCTGGGTGTACTGCTCTCGGCCGTGGTCAACCAGATCATCAGCACCACCACCGACGCCAGCTACAAGATGGCCAGCGTGACCAGCAACCGCCTGCTGCGTGCCGGTGGCAACAACGGCTTGCTGTATGGCCCGCGTTCGCCGCAATACCAGAAGGACTGAGCAGGACCCTGCTCGCAATGCTTGCGTCGCAAGCTCTGCTGAACAGCACAACGCCGCTGCGGATCCTCACCGCAGCGGCGTTTTTTTACCTGCTCACAGGACGATCAAGACCCGGCCAATTGATATTTGCGGATCTTGTCGTAGAGCGTCTTCTTCGGAATGCCCAGCCGCTCGGCCGCCTGCGCCACGCTGCCCTCGCTGTCCTTGAGCGCGGCGGCGATCAGCCCGGCCTCGAACTGCTCCACCTGCTCCGGCAACGATAGCGTCGGCGATGGCAGTACACCAGCGGTAGCAATCTGCTCCACACCCAACACCCAGCGGTCGGCGAAATTGCGCAGCTCGCGCACATTGCCCGGCCAGTCGCGCTGCTGCCACTGCTGCATCTGCGCCGCCGTCCACGGCGGCACCTCGCGCCGGTAGCGCACCGCTGCGGCCTGGCAGAAATGCGCCAGCAGGACCGGGATGTCACTGCTGCGCTGGTTCAGCGCCGGCAGGTCGATGGAAACCACACCGATACGGTAATACAGGTCTTCGCGAAATTGCCCCTCGGCCGACAGCTTGAGCAGATCGGCCTTGCTGGCCGCTACCACCCGGCAGTCGATGGCCACCGATTCATTGCCTCCCAGCCGCTCCAGACGACGTTCCTGCAGCACGCGCAACAGCTTGACCTGCAGGGCCAGCGGCATGCTTTCGATTTCATCCAGGAACAGCGTGCCGCCGTTGGCATATTCCAGCTTGCCGATGCGGCGCTTCTGGGCACCGGTAAAGGCCCCCGCTTCATGGCCGAAGATTTCGCTCTCGAACACCGTCTCCGGCAAGGCCCCGCAGTTCAATGCCACGAACGGCCCCTTGCGGCCACTGGCGGCGTGCAGCTGGCGCGCCACCACTTCCTTGCCGCTGCCGGTCTGGCCATTGATGAGCACATCCACATCGGCCGGCCCCAGGCTACGAATCAGCGTGCGCACCCGCTCGATAGCCGGTGACTGGCCCACCAGCGGCGGCAGTTCGGGATCATGTGCCCAGGCTTCGCGCAGGCGACGGTTCTCCAGCACCAGGCTCCGCTTCTCCTGGGCCCGGAGGGCGATCTCCAACAGGCTGTCCGAGCCGAACGGTTTCTCCACGAAGTCATAGGCCCCGGCGCGCATGGCCTCGACCGCCATGCTGACATCGCCATGGCCGGTGACCACGATCACCGGCAAATCCGGATCGATGTGCATGACATGGGCCAGCACCTGCAAACCCGACCAGCCCGGCAGGCGCACGTCGGTCACCAGCACGCCGGGGAAATCCCGGGTCAGCAGCGGCAGCGCCTCTTCGGCACTGGCGCAGGCGGTCACCGTAAAACCTTCCAGCTCCAGGGCCTGGGCCGTGGCGCGGCGCACCGCCTGTTCATCTTCGATCAGCAAGGCGCTGGGGGCAGCGGCGGGGTTATCCATCAGATTCATTCTCCGTCTTCAACAGCGGCAGGCGCACCACGAATTCAGCGCCGCCCTGTTCATGATTATGTGCGCTCAATTGGCCGTTCATGGCCTGGACGATGGACGAGGAAATCGCCAGCCCCAGTCCCAACCCCTTGCTCGACGACTTGGTCGTGAAGAAAGGCTCGAACAGGTGCGGCACTACCTCATCAGCGATGCCGGCACCGGAATCGCGGATCCGCAGCACGGCCTGCTGGCGCTCTGCGTCGACCTCCAGGATCACGCAGACGCACTTGCGAGGCGCTTCTTCCACCGCATCGAGCGCATTGCGCAAGAGATTGACGATGACCTGCTCGGTGCGCACGGCGTCGCCGGTCACATGCACGGCCAGCGGCATGGCGATGTGCGTCTCGACCTCTTGCTTCTCGAAGTCGCTGGACAGCAGCCGTAGCGATGCCTCCACCGCGTGGCGCAAGTCGACGGCCGCCACGGCTTGCCCGCTCTTGCGTGCAAACCCCTTCAGTTGGCCGATGATCTTGCCCATGCTGGCACTGGCGTGGCTGATGTGTTCCAGGTTCTCGGCCACCTGCGCGGTCTGGCCGCGTGCCAGAAACTTCACCGAGTTGTCGGCGAAGGCGCGGATGGCGGCCAGCGGCTGGTTCAGTTCATGCGTCATGCCGGCGGCCATCTGGCCCAGCATGGCCAGTTTGCCAGCCTGCACCAGTTCGTCCTGGGTGGTGCGCAACAGGCTCTCGGTCTGCTGCAGCTTGGCGTACTTGGCGGCGATGGCCTGGTTGGCCGCAGTCAGTTCCTGGGTGCGCTGGGCGATCTTCTGGTCCAGTTCCTCGGCGGCGCGGCGCAAGGCGTTGCGCGAGGCCAGCCGCTCCTGCAGTCGACGCCGGTGCTGGTACCAGGCCAGCAGCGAGATGGCCAGCGCCACCATGAAGAGCGCGGCCGCCATCGCCGAGAGCATGGCCGAACGCTGCATGCGCGCCTGAGAAGGAAACAGCATCAGCTGCCACCCCAGCCGTCCTACAGGCCGCGACACGTGGGTACCGAAGCCGCGCTGCAAGGCCGGCGGCAAGGTCGAGACCGGCGTGATGGGCAGGTCCGCATACTGATGGGTGCCCTCCAGCTCGCGCTGCACCGGCGCGCTCAGGGCTTGCAGACTGTGGTACTTCCATTCGGGCCGGTTGCTGAGGAACACCACGCCGCCGGCATCGGTGAGCGTGATCGGATCGCTGCTGCTGCGCCAGGTATGTTCGAACTCGGCCAGGTCCACCTTGACCACCATCACCCCGATGGGCAGGTCACCCTCGGCCTGGTCCTGGCGGCGATAGATGGGCTGGGCGATGAAATAGCCCGGCTCGCTGGAGATGTTGCCGATGCCGTAGAAGCGCCCCGCCCTGCCCAGGATGGCTTCGCGGAAGTAAGGACGAAAACCGAAGTCACGGCCGACGTAACTGAATTCTTCATCCCAGTTGCTGGAAGCCAGCGTCACCCCCTGGCGGTTGAGCATGAAGATATTGACCGCACGCGACTGCTGCTGGATGGTCTTGAACGCGCGATTGAGCCGATCCACCGACAGCGCATCCTCGGGATGCTGCAAGACCTGCCGCACATCGGACTGGAAGCCCAGGGCAAAGGGCAAAGCTTCATATTTCTGCAGGATCGACTCCAGGTCCAGCGCGGCGATCTGCAATTGCGCGGCGGCCTGATTCTGCTGATCGCTCTCGGCGCGCCCCAGCGCGATGCGATAGGTCAGCCCGCAGACCAGCAGGGTGGCCGCCAGGAACAGGGTCAGGATCAGCAGGTTTCGTCGCGCGCGCATGAAGGATAGGGTCAAAAGCAGCGCGGCGCCCCGCAGGGCGCCGCGTTGGAGGCGTCATGATAACGCGCCGCGCGCCACCGCAGGCAGCCGCGCGCGGACAAGGACCGATCAGGCCGGCTTGTGCAGCTTGCCGGCAGCGGCATCGGCCTCGCCGTGCTCATCGTCCGGGTTCATGGCGACATCGCCCTTGAGGTGGCCGTCACGTTGCGGATCCGGCATGCGCAGGCTGATGATCAGCGCCACCAGGCACAGTGCGCTCACGTACCAGTAAAAGGCCGATTCCACGCCCGCCGACTTCAGCGACAGCGCCACGAATTCAGCCGAACCACCGAAGATGGCGTTACCGACCGCATACGACAGGCCCACGCCCAGCGCACGCACTTCAGGCGGGAACATCTCGGCCTTGATCAGGCCGCTGATGGAGGTGTAGAAGCTGACGATGGTCAGGGCCAGGATGGCCAGCGCCATGGCCACGCCGGGGCTGGAAACGTCCTTGAGGAAGTGCAGGATCGGGAAGGTGCCGACCATGCCGAAGAAGGCGAAGCACAGCATGGAGTTGCGGCGGCCAATCTTGTCGGAGATGGCACCGAAGATCGGTTGCAGGATCATGTAGACGAACAGCGCGCCGGTCATGACGCCGTTGGCGACCTTGGGGTCCATGCCGGCGGTGTTGACCAGGTACTTCTGCATGTAGGTGGTGAAGGTGTAGAACATCAGCGAGCCGCCGGCGGTGAAGCCCACCACGTTCAGGAAGGCGCGCTTGTGCTGCAGCAAGCCCTTGAGGGTACCGGCCTCTTTCTTCTTGCGGGCACCGGCCGAGGAGGTCTCGGCCAGCGAGCTGCGCAGATACATCGCCACCAGCGCACCGACCGCGCCCAGCACGAAGGGAATGCGCCAGCCCCAGGCCATCAGCTCGGCCTTGGTCAGCCACTGCTGCATGGCAAACAGCACCAGCACGGCCAGCAACTGGCCGCCGATCAGGGTCACGTACTGGAAGGAGGCGAAGAAGCCACGGCGGCCATTGGGCGCCACTTCGCTCATGTAGGTGGCCGAGGTGCCATATTCACCGCCCACCGACAGGCCCTGGAAGAGGCGTGCCAGCAACAGCAGCGCCGGAGCCCAGGCGCCGATGGTGGCGTAGGTCGGCAGCACGGCCACGGCCAGCGAGCCGCCGCACATCATCAGCACCGAGATCAGCATGGAGGTCTTGCGGCCGTGCTTGTCAGCAATGCGGCCAAACAGCCAGCCGCCGATGGGACGCATCAGGAAACCGGCGGCAAATACGCCCGCCGTGTTCAGCAACTGGCTGGTGGCGTCACCCTTGGGGAAGAAGGCCGGCGCGAAGTAGATCGCACAGAAGGAATAGACATAGAAGTCGAACCATTCCACCAGATTGCCGGAGGAGGCGCCAAGGATGGCGAAGATGCGCTTGCGGTATTCGGTGGCGCTCAAGGGCGTGCTGGTGGTGCTGGGCGCGCTGCTTTGCGGGGTGACACTCATGGAGATCTCCTGTTATGGCCACAGGCCCGTCCGATGGACGCGACGTGCGGCGGGTCATCTTGCTTTGATTGAACCGGAACAAGGCATAACGCAGAGGCCAGCGGGACCAGGCGCGTGAAGACGATGCAGGGAGCGCATCAGGTGTCTGTCTCCGTGTTTGCTTTTTTGTTTTGATGTTCATATTGCAGGCTTCGTGCCAGCACGAAAAGCTGGGCAAGCAGATCGCAAGCCATTGATTGCAAACGGTTTTATCAAAATCACCCAAAAAGAACCCGCCAAGCCGGTGCGGATTCCCGGAATGCTGCTGCGCGGCATGTCCGGGAATCCAGCCACGCAGACAATGAAAAGCGGCGCATGTCTTTCGACATGCGCCGCTTTCAAGGTCTTGCGGTCTACGGTCTTACGGTCCGACAGAGGCTGCGATCAGCGTTCGGACAAGGCATCCATGACGCACAAGGCTGTCATGTTGATGATGCGGCGCACCGTCGCCGACGGGGTCAGGATATGCACCGGCTTGGCACAACCCAGCAGGATGGGGCCAATGGCCACACCGTTGCCCGATGCGGTCTTGAGCAGGTTGTAGGCGATGTTGGCGGCATCGATATTGGGCATGACCAGCAGGTTGGCGTCACCCTTCAGCGGCGAATCCGGAATCACCGCATTCAAGAGCTTGGAATCGAGCGCGGTATCGCCGTGCATTTCGCCATCGACTTCCAGGTCCGGCGCGATCTCGCGCAGGATCGCCAGGGCTTCGCGCATCTTGCGGGCCGATTCGCTGTTGCTGGAACCGAAGTTCGAGTGCGACAGCAGTGCAGCACGCGGATGCAGGCCGAAACGACGCATTTCTTCAGCGGCCAGCATGGTGATCTCGGCCAGCTCGCGGGCGTTGGGGTTTTCGTTGACGTGGGTGTCCACCATCACCAGCTGGCGATTGGGCAGGATCACCGCATTCATCGCGGCATAAACGTTGACGCCTTCACGCTTGCCCAGCACCTGGTCGATGTAGTGCAGGTGCAGCTGGGTGGTGCCGTAGGTGCCGCAGATCATGCCGTCGGCATCGCCCTTGTGGATGGCCATGGAGCCGATCAGGGTATGGCGGCGGCGCATTTCCAGCTTGGCGTACTGCTCGGTGACACCCTTGCGGCGCGACATCTCCAGGAAGCTCTGCCAGTAATCGCGGTAGCGGTTGTCGAAGTTGGGGTTGATGACCTCGAAGTCGGTGCCGGCACGCAGGCGCAGGCCGAACTTCTTGATGCGCTGTTCCAGCACTTCCGGACGGCCCACCAGGATGGGCTTGGCCAGGTTTTCATCGACGATCACCTGGACGGCACGCAGCACGCGCTCTTCTTCACCTTCGGCGTAGACGATGCGCTTCTTGGCCTCGGCGGCCTTCTTGGCGACCTGGAAGATCGGGCGCATGAAGGTACCGCTGTGGTAGACGAACTGTTCCAGCTTCTCGATGTAGGCATCCATGTCCTGGATCGGACGGGCCGCCACGCCGGAGCTTTCGGCTGCACGCGCCACGGCCGGCGCGATCTTGATCATCAGGCGCGGGTCGAAGGGCTTGGGAATGATGTATTCCGGGCCGAAGGACAGGTTGGCGATGCCATAGGTCGAGGCCACGATATCGGACTGCTCGGCCTGGGCCAGTTCGGCGATGGCGTGGACGGTGGCGATCTCCATCTCGCGGGTAATGGTGGTGGCACCCGAATCGAGCGCGCCGCGGAAGATGTAGGGGAAGCACAGCACGTTGTTGACCTGGTTCGGATAATCCGAACGGCCGGTGGCGATGATGGCGTCGTCACGCACGGCCATCACTTCTTCCGGCAGGATTTCCGGGGTCGGGTTGGCCAGTGCCAGCACCAGCGGACGGGCCGCCATCTGCTTGACCATCTCGGGCTTCAACACGCCGGCGGCGGACAGGCCCAGGAAGATGTCGGCCTCCGGGATCACTTCGGCCAGGGTGCGGGCGTCGGTTTCGCGGGCGAAACGTTCCTTGTCCGGGTCCATCAGTTCCTTGCGGCCCTTGTAGACCACGCCGGCCAGGTCGGTGACGAAGATGTTTTCGATCGGGAAGCCGAGGTCGACGATCAGGTCCAGGCAGGCCAGCGCCGCTGCGCCCGCGCCAGAGACCACCAGCTTGACGTTCTTGATGTCCTTGTTGACGACCTTCAGGCCGTTCAGGATGGCCGCGCCGACGATGATGGCGGTACCGTGCTGGTCATCGTGGAAGACCGGGATCTTCATCTTCTCGCGCAGCTTGCGCTCGATGTAGAAGCACTCCGGTGCCTTGATGTCTTCCAGGTTGATGCCGCCGAAGGTCGGCTCCAGGGCCGCGATGACGTCGATCAGCTTGTCCGGGTCGGTTTCATTGATTTCGATGTCGAAGACGTCGATGCCGGCGAACTTCTTGAACAGCACGCCCTTGCCTTCCATGACCGGCTTGGAAGCCAGCGCACCGATGTTGCCCAGGCCCAGCACGGCGGTACCGTTGGTGATCACGGCCACCAGGTTGCCACGGGCGGTGTAGCGGAAGGCGTTGAGCGGGTCGGCGACGATTTCTTCGCAGGCCGCCGCCACGCCCGGAGAATACGCGAGGGAGAGATCACGCTGGTTGGTCAGCAGCTTGGTGGGCGTGACCGCGATCTTGCCCGGGGTCGGAAACTCGTGGTAATCCAGCGCTGCCTGACGAAGTTGCTGACGCACTTCTTCTTTCTTACTGATCATCGAATCCATACTCTGTATTCTCTAGTTGACTTGCGAAGGGGGTCGATTCTAGCAGAGGTCGGCCTTCAATCATAGGCCGCCAGGCTCATGCTGCTCCGCGCAAAGCCTTTTCCGGACTGGCTTTGCGGCCTGTCACCCCAAACCCGTGATGACCGCGAACATGGCCTTTCCGGAGCCAGATGACGACCAGTTGTCGCCTGATGTGCGCAGTTGCGCGCAGCTTGATTTCCCGTACGAGAGGCTGACACTGCCCTTGCATATCCGGTATTGGGGAAAACCCCTATCCCTTCACCCGCCTCTCGCGCACCCTGCCGTGACGCCGTATCCGGGCAATTTGCGCTGCATCGCAACATGTCTGGTCGCCGGGATATTGTGCGCCTGAAGCCGTGACGGATTGGTTACAATCGCGCCATGCTTTCCGAATTCGAACTCATCGCGCGCTATTTCAGCCGCCCGCCCGCTCCTGACAGCCGCACGGCCTTGGGTGTGGGTGACGACTGCGCGCTGATGACACCGGCCCCGGGGATGCAGCTGGCCATTTCCAGCGACATGCTGGTGGCAGGCCGCCACTTCTTCCCGGATGCCGATCCCCTGCTGCTGGGCCACAAGTGCCTGGCCGTCAATCTCTCCGACCTGGCCGCCATGGGCGCGCAGCCGATCGCCTTCACGCTGGCCCTGGCCTTGCCGGAAGCCCGTGACGACTGGCTGGCACCGTTCTCGCAGGGCATGCTGGCACTGGCCGATGTCCACGGCTGCGAGCTCATCGGCGGCGACACCACCAAGGGCCCGCTGACCATCAGCATCACGGTCTTCGGTGAAGTGCCACCGTTACAGGCGCTGCGCCGCGATGCTGCCCGTGCGGGCGATGACATCTGGGTCTCCGGCACGCTGGGCGATGCCCGTCTGGCACTGGCCGGCTACCGCCAGGAATTCGACATCAACAGCGAAGCGCTGCAGCTGGCTGCCCCGCGCATGCATGCGCCTACCCCGCGCGTGGCGCTGGGTCTGGCCCTGCGCGGCATAGCCCATGCCGCCATCGACATCTCCGATGGCCTGGCGGGCGACCTCGGCCACATCCTCGATCGTTCCCATGTGGGGGCTACGCTGGACGTGGATGCCCTGCCGCCCGGCCCGGCCTTGCAGCAGCGCGACCTGCACCTGCGCCGCCGCTTTACCTTGTCCGGTGGCGACGATTACGAACTTTGCTTCACTGCCCCGGCGCGCCAGCGCGAGGCGGTCCTGAAGGCGGCCCAGTCCGCCGGCACCGCCGTCACCCGCATCGGCCAGATCGATGCGCAGGCCGGTCTGCGGCTGCTGGATGCCGCTGGTGAACCGCTGCAGGACACACCGGATTCCTTCGATCATTTCCGTTCATGAACCCAGCTTCTTCGCCCTTCCCGCCGCCGCCTTCGGCCTCTCCCCGCAAACGCAAGCCGACCCCGCACTTCATGCTGGCGCATCCGGCGCACTGGATCGCCCAGGGCTTCGGCAGCGGCCTCTCGCCCATCATGCCGGGCACGGCCGGAACGCTCTTCGCATGGCTGTCCTACGTGGTGCTGTCCACACGCTGGCCGCAGGTCTTCACGGCGGCGAACTGGCTGGTGATCATTGCGGCCGGGTTCATCATCGGTATCTGGGCCTGCCATCGCACCGGGCAGGCGCTCAATTCGCCCGATGACGGCAGCATGGTGTGGGACGAGATCATCGCCTTCTGGCTGGTGCTGGTGCTGGTGATGCCGGCCAGCCTGAAGACCCAGTTTGCTGCTTTTGTGGTGTTCCGCTTTTTCGACATGGTCAAGCCGCCGCCGATCGCCTGGTTCGACCGCCGCTTCAAGGGCGGTTTCGGCGTGATGTGGGATGACATCGTGGCGGCCTTCTATACGCTGCTGGTGTTTGCGTTCTGGCGCACTTATTGGTAACCGGAAGTGAACAATCGGAGCTTGTCCGATACAACATTTCCTGACATCGGAGTATGCTAGTTCACGCACGTCGTTGATCAACCGACCGCAGCGCGCGCCACCCGGCGCTGACTGCGGCACAGCCGAGGATGACACTCATGGACAGCACCCTGGACCTGGCCACCCGCGTCGGCCACACCCTCAAAGCCCGTGGCCTGCTCCTGGCCACTGCAGAATCCTGTACCGGTGGCGGCATCGCCCACGCCATCACTGAAATCGCCGGATCCTCGGAATGGTTCGATTGCGGTTTCGTGACCTATTCAAATGCTTCCAAGAACGAATTGCTGGATATTTCCGAAGCCCTGATCGCCCAGCATGGCGCAGTCAGCGAGGAAATCGCCGGTGCCATGGCCGAAGGGGCAGTGGCCAACAGCAGCTCGGACGTGGCCGTCTCCACCACCGGCATCGCCGGCCCCGGCGGTGCGGTACCGGGCAAGCCGGTCGGCACGGTCTGCTTCGGCTGGCGCGTGGGCGACAAGACCTATACCGAACGCCTGGTCTTCAAGGGCGACCGCCAGCAGGTGCGGGCCCAGACCGTGGAACATTCGCTCAAGGGCTTGCTGAAGCTTCTGGCAGACTGAAGCGGCGAACATGAAGAAAAAGGCGGCGCTCCCAGGGAGTCGCCGCCTTTTTCTTCATCTCTGCTTGCGCGGTTCAGCGGAAGCGGTTGATCTCGTCCCGCGTCTGGATGGCCACCCGGCGCGCCGCAGCGGCGAAATCTTCGCCCGCTTCCGGCTTGGCGTAGAGGATGGCACGTGAAGAATTGATCATCATGCCCGTACCCGAGGCCGTCTTGCCGGAGGTGACCGTCGCTTGCACGTCGCCCCCCTGGGCACCCACGCCCGGCACCAGCAGCGGCATGTCGCCGATGATGGCGCGCACCTGCGCCAGTTCGTGCGGGAAGGTGGCACCGACCACCAGGCCGCACTGGCCGTTGGTATTCCACTTCTCGGCCACCAGGCGCGCCACGTGCTGGTACAGCGGCTTGCCATCGACTTCCAGGAATTGCAGGTCGGAACCACCGGCGTTGGAGGTGCGGCACAGCACGATCACGCCGCGATCCTTCCATTCCAGATAGGGCGAGACCGAGTCCCAGCCCATGTAGGGGCTGACCGTGACGACGTCGGCGTCATAGCGCTCGAAGGCTTCGCGGGCATACTGCTCGGCGGTGGCGCCAATGTCGCCGCGCTTGGCATCGAGCACCAGCGGGATCTCGGGGTAGTTGCTGCGCAGGTAGGCGCAGATGCGCTCCAGCTGCTCTTCCGCGCCCAGCGCGGCGAAATAGGCGATCTGCGGCTTGAAGGCACAGGCGGCTTCGGCGGTGGCATCGATGATGGCGCGGCAAAATTCAAAGATGGCGTCCGGCTTGCCCTGCAGCTCGGCGGGGAATTTCTTGAGGTCGGGGTCCAGGCCGACGCACAGCAGGGAATTGCGCGAAGTCCACGCAGCGTTGAGTTTCTCGATGAATGTCACGGTGATGCCTTTAACTGAAAGATGCGCTATTGTAGCGCGCCGGCCTGCCCAGACCTCGATTTTTGACTGATGTTCAGGGTTTTTCGCGGAACATCGGGCACTTCAGGAGGTTTGCATGGTCTCATGCGCTCCCTTTGCTTCACTTTTGCTACGAGGAAAACAACATGAAAAAACTCTTCGCCTGGCTGGCCATCGCCATGACGGCCCTCACCCTCTCCGGCTGCGGCTACAACGAATTCCAGGCCAAGGATGAAGCCACCAAGGCCGCCTGGGGTGAAGTGGTCAACCAGTACCAGCGCCGCGCCGATCTGATCCCGAACCTGGTCAACACCGTCAAGGGCTATGCCTCGCACGAGAAGGACACCCTGGAAGCCGTCACCCGCGCCCGTGCAGCGGCCACCAGCTTCCAGATCACCCCGGAAGTGCTCAACGATCCCAAGGCCTTCGCCAAATTCCAGGAAGTGCAGGGGCAATTGTCGTCGGCGCTGTCGCGCCTGATGGCGGTCTCCGAGAACTACCCGCAGTTGAAGGCCGACACCAGCTTCCGCGACCTGCAATCCCAGCTGGAAGGCACCGAAAACCGCATCACCGTAGCCCGCCAGCGCTATATTGCCGCTGTGAAGGATTACAACATCCTGGCGCGCAGCTTCCCCACCAACATCACGGCCAAGCTGTTCAGCTATGAAGTCAAACCCTCGTTCACGGTAGAAAACGAAAAAGCCATCTCGACCGCGCCCGCGGTCAACTTCGGCAAATAAGCACGGGAGCCCCGATTGGCCATGCGCAAGCTGCTCCTGACCTGCTGGCTGCTGGCGTGGATCGCGCTGGCCGCCCCGGCCCGTGCCGATGACGGCCTGGTGCCGGTGCCACCGCTGTCGGCCCACGTGATCGACCAGGTCCACCTGCTGCAGCCGCAGCAGCGCCAGGCCCTCGAAGGCGTTCTGGCCGAGATCGAACAGCGCACCGGCAGCCAGATCGGCGTGCTGCTGATGTCCTCCACCGCCCCCGAAGCCATCGAGCAATACAGCATCCGCGTGGCCGAGGCCTGGAAGCTGGGCCGCAAGGGTGTGGATGATGGCGTGATCCTGATCGTCGCCAAGGACAATCCCAAATCCCTGCGCCGCCTGCGCATCGAAGCAGGGCGTGGGGTACAGGGCAGCCTCACCGATGCGCAATCCAAACGCATCCTGGAAGACGTGATCGCCCCGCATTTCCGCCAGAACGATTTCTATGGCGGGCTGGCGGCGGGCGTGACGGCGATCACCACCTTGCTGGAACAGGAAAAGCTGCCACCGGCCAAACGTTCCTCCGGCTCGGTACAGACCGATGATGGCGGTGGTTGGATCACGCTGATGGTGATCGGCCTGTTCCTGGTAGTGTTCTTCACGGTCTTGCTCAAGTCCCGCCGCAGCAGCCGTAACGTCCTCAACAGCAATGACTGGGGACGCGGCGGCAGCACGACCACCGGCGTCATCATCGGCAGCCTGGTCGATGAGGCTTTGCGCCAGGCCAGTTCCGGACGGGGCGGTTCACGTTCGGGTGGCGGCGGATTTGGCGGATCATCCGGTGGCGGCTTCTCCGGCGGTGGCGGCACATTCGATGGCGGCGGTGCCTCGGGAGACTGGTGACATGGCGTACAACAACGCATCCCCTTCCCTGTTTGCGCGCATGTTGCGCCACTTGCGCATGACGCGTGCGGCGGCACGGCGCATCTTCCCCTCTGCCACCCTCAAGGCGATCCAGGCCAGCATCGGCGAAGGTGAGCGGCAGCATCGCGCGCAAGTGCGCGTGATCGTCGAAGCCGCACTCACGCTGGGCGCAGTGCGACGCGGCGAAAGCGCGCGGCAGCGCGCGCACGAGCTGTTTTCGCATTACCGCATCTGGGATACCGAAGAAAACTGCGGCGTGCTGGTCTATCTCAACCTGGCCGACCGCAAGGTCGAGATCGTGGCTGATCGCGGCATCAACGCCCGCGTCACGCGGGAGCAATGGCAGCAGGTGTGCAAGCAGATGACTGCCGGATATGCCGCCGGCCAATACGAGGCCAGCACACTGCAGGCACTCGCCAGCCTGCACGCCATCCTGGCGAAGGTCTTGCCGCGCGACCCTGGGGGCCGCGACGAGCTGCACAACGAACTCTCGGACAAACCCTTGCTACTTTGATGCCATGAAAATACTGTTCTGGCTGGTGGCGCTTGCCGCACTGTTGCTGCTCCTGCGCATGATCATGCGCCGCGTGATGCCCCGGCCGCAGCCGCCAGTGCATTATCGCGCTCCCTCCTATTACAGCAAGACACGCTATAGCTCACCGGGTGTTCCTGCAAGCAACGGCGCTGGCTGGGCCGGCGACGTCAGCAGCTCCGGCAGTGGCTCTGACGGAGGAAGCGGGGGCGACTGCGGCGGCGGGGATGGCGGCGGAGGGGGTGATGGTGGAGGCGGCGGCTGCGATTGAAGCCGCCCGTTCTTCATCTCAACCGTTTTCGTAGACCCACTGCAACAAGGCATCCTGCGCCTGCTGCCCATTGGGCGCAGCAGCGTGATTGATCAGGAACACCACCACATAGGTCTTGCCCGAGGCGGCCTGCACATAGCCCGCAATCGAACGCACGTCATTGAGCGTGCCGGTCTTGATGTGGGCCTGCCCCGCCACGCTCTGCGTCTTCAGGCGACGGCGCATGGTGCCGTCGTAACCGACCAGCGGCAGCGAGGACACGAATTCCGGCATCAGCGGCGAACGGTAGGCCTGCACCAGCACGCTGGCCAGCAGCGCCGGCGTGACGCGCTCCACGCGCGAAAGACCGGCGCCGTTCTCGATGGCCAGGCCATTGGTATCGATGCCCTTGTCATTGAGCCAGCCGCGCACCGCGCGCGCGGCATTGACGGTATCACCGGGCTGCCCGGTCATCTCCGCCCCCAGCGTGAGCAGCACCTGGCGCGCCATCACGTTGTTGCTGTACTTGTTGATGTCGCGGATGACTTCCGGCAACGGCGGCGACTGCACTTCCACCATCAGCCGCGCCGAAGGCGTGACCTGACCGTTGACCACACGCCCGGCAAAACTGCCGCCGAGGTCGGCCCACATTTGTACAAAACTCGCGCCTACATACTGCACATTGTTCATGCGATACGGATGGACATACCATACGCGCGGCCCGCAGTCGGCGCTGTAGCTGCCGGTGAAACTGACGGCGTTGGGGTCGTTGTTCATCTTCAGCTTGCCCTGCCAGTCGCCGCAGGGCTCCTGCGACAAGCGCGGCGGCGTGACGGTGATGCCGGCCATCGGTGGATCCATGCTCACGCTGACCACGCCACTGGCGGCATCCGGCTCAAAACGGAAAGCCTGGGTGCGGTAATTCATCAGCAGGGCATCGGGGCCGGCGTTGTATGGCTTTTGCGGATCGCCATCGAACTGCGAGGGGTCATAGCTGGACTCCGCAAAATACGTACGATCCAGCACCAGGTTGCCGCGAATGTCCTTGATGCCGCGTGCGCGCAGCTGGCGCAGGAACAACCAGAAATTCTCCAGCACCAGCTTGGGATCGCCCCCGCCCTTGAGGATCAGGTCGCCATTGAGCACGCCACCGGCAAGCGTGCCATCGATGTAGGCTTGGGTCTTCCAGGTATAGGTCGGCCCGAGGATTTCGAGCGCGGCATCCGTGGTCACCAGCTTCATCACGGAGGCCGGATTGAACGGCTGCCCGGTATTGTTGGCCGCCAGCATGCGCTTGCCGTTGTCGGCATCGACCACCACGACGCCGGTATTCTGCTGCGGAATATGGGCCACGCGCAGCGCCCCCACCACCGACGGCGGCAGGCCTTGCGCATTGACGACAGGGGCGACACTGCTGGCCAGCAGCGCCAGCCACAACGAAGAAAGACCAAGCCGGGGAGACTTCACGAGACGGGGGAAGCGGAACATGATGAAGACGGAAATGAGGAGCAGGCATTATAAGGGGATGCATGACCGGCCGTCGGTGCAGCAGGCGGGGATGACGACATCGGCGCGTCACCTTGCCATGCGACACTAGAGTCTGTTCTCATCCTGCGTGAAAGGCGCGATGAAAGATGCGATGTGAACGGCCCGGCCTGACACTGACCAATGCCCGGCGGAAACGGTTCCCCGTGTGCGCAAGATCCCGGTCAAGGCAAGCGCAGAGCGGGCTTGCGAACAGCCGCCAGATGGCGTTACGCTGCGTGACTGATAATCATCGCTTGCATGTAATCGTGCGTACCAGAAACTCCGGCGACCGCTGGCCCGGCTGACATCACCCGCGGACCAGACGAAAGAAAAACATGAACATGTCCTCCCCCTCCAATCCCGATTGTCCCACCCCGCGACCGCCCGCTGCACGCCTGCTGGCCTTGCTGCTGGACGTACTCAATCCGATCGCCCTGCTGCGCCAGCGTCCCGCGCGTTCCGGCGAGGCGAGCCAGACGGCGCTGGCCGGCAAGGGCGTGCGCTTCGTGCAGCGCATCTACCGTCTGCGGCTGATTGGCCTTGGCGTGGGATTTTTCTGCGTCGCCGCCGGCTTCCTGCAGCATCCCGTGCCATGGCCGCTGTGGCTGTTGCTGGGCGTGCATGGCTACCTGTGGCCGCATCTGGCGCGCCAGTGGGCCCTCAGGGCGGCGATCCCGTATCGTGCCGAACGACGCAACCTGGTGATCGACGCCGCCTTTGGCGGCTTCTGGATTGCAGCGCTGCAGGGCAACCTGGTGCCCAGTGCGGTCATCATCTCGATGCTGTCGATGGACAATATCGCCGCCGGCGGACTGCGCCTGTTCATGCGCGGCCTGTATGCCAGCCTGGTGGCTGGCGTGCTGGGATGGTGGCTGCTGGGCGCGCATTTCCAGCCGCAATCGGACCTGACCACCATCCTCGCCTGCCTGCCGATGATGATGCTCTATCCCCTCGCGCTGGGGCAGTCGACCTATCTGATGTCGAAGAAGCTGGCCGATCGTTCACGCCAGTTCGAGATCGTCAGCCAGCTCGACGGGCTCACGCTGCTGTTCAATCGCCGCTACTGGGAGAGCCTGCTGCTGGGCGAATTCGAACGCCTGCACCGCCAGAGCTCCGCGCAGCACCAGACCTTCCTGCTGTTGCTGGACCTGGACCACTTCAAGAGCATCAACGACACCTGGGGCCACCTGATCGGCGACGAGGTGCTGCGCAACTTCGCACGCCTGCTGCGGACCATGCTGCGCGAGCAGGACGCCATCGGACGTTACGGCGGTGAGGAATTCGGCGTGATCCTGCGCGACGTGTCGCCAGCCGATGCGCTGGCGCTGTCACAGCGGGTGATCGAAGCGGCGCGCACCAGAAATGATGAAAACAATTTATACGGTTGTACGGTCAGTGCCGGACTGGTGCCCTTCTCTGCGGACATGGACGCTCATTTCGTCTGGCTGCAACGCGCCGACCACGCCATGTACTGCGCCAAGGAAACCGGGCGCGATCGCCTGGTGGTCTGGGATCCGGCGCTGGAGCGCGCGCCGCGCATGCCCAATCAGCCGCCGCCTCCCTGCTGCACATAGGCATGCCGTGAAGAAGCCACGAAAACGATGGGCGCAAAAAAGGCCGATGTTTTCGGGGCCGCCACGAGACCACTGTGAAAACATCGACCTAGGGAAATCAAGGCGGGGCGATCGGCATGACGGAATGATAGGCGTACTTCCCTAAAAAAATGCCTGCGCCGATGCCCCGGCCACTGCCGCAACGAGCGGCAAAGCGGGCCGCAGAAAGCCCGCTAAATTAGCACTGGCAGTGCTTCCAGTACTAAAAGCGCAAGCAGTGCGCCGAAGACCGCGCCCACTGCTCTCAAACTGGTTCGGACCATCCGTGACGCCACCGGAACCTCGCCGCAGAGCAACAAACCCGCCAGCGCCATGGGAATGAAGAACATCAGATTGTTCATGATGAGGTTGGGCATGATGCGTCTCCTGGTCGAGTTTATTGGTTTTGCGCGGGGTTGCTGCGCGTACTCTGTTCGGGCTTGCCTCGTTTCGAGTATAGGCCGTACACCATGGAAGACAAGGCTCACCCGGCGAGAATCGGTGCTGCACAGCAGCGTCCAGAGCAGCGAAATACCGCTTCACCATCCTCGCTGTGAAGCAGAAAGCTTCCGCTCCGTCTTGTTGCAGATGCACAAATTTTCGGCAACGCGGGCGAATTTGCCTTGACCCTGTTTTCCGCGCGGGCGTAGAATTCGCCCGTTCTCATTTTTTGGAGTCCCTCTCATGGGCACTTGTTCGGGTGACAGTTGTTGCCGGTTAATTCCGGGTTAAGCCTCAGCAAGGATTTCAGCAGGACTTCATCCTGTCGTCATCTTGCACCAGGCAGATGACGGCAATTCATGTCGGCAGCGCGCGGTCTTTCCAGGCCGGTTTTCAGCAGCGCCGCTGACAACGACATTCCCTCACAACGACAGATCGACGATCGACCGCCGCAGACACGGCGTCAGAACGCAGCTGCATCGCGACCGCATTGCCCGCTCCATCGAGCCGGCAGCCGGCTCGCCTGATGCCGCGCGCGTCATGACGCACCGCCTTCCGCATGGCCAGCCGCCATGCGGCTGCCCGTCTGTTGCCGCCGTCAGGTGCCGATGACAGGGTCTCCGCTCAACCAGGCGGAGGCTGCAATGCGACAGACACATTCATCATGAACACGCGAAGACCCAGCGCGCCGCGTCCGGCCGCCCGTCTTGGCGGGGGCCGTCCACGGCGCTGACCCCGATGCCGGCCTGCCCTGCTGCAGGCCGACGCGATGCAAACCGCTTCGTCCACGGGACGAGGCCCAACAAGAAAAGAAGCACGCCATGAATCTGAACCTGCTGAAAGAAACCTTTGTCAGCTTCATCCGCGCACGCGGTATGGACCGTCATTTCCGCCGCCTGGGCATGGACATGTTCCGCAGCGCCCCGGTCACCAAGGAAGTCCCGCAAACCCTGGCCGAGCAATTGAGCGAAGCTTCCCGCAGCGAGGTCCAGGCCCTGCTGCAGCGCCTGCAATCGCGCCCCGACGGCCTGACCGAATCGGAAGCCGATGCCATCCGTGAACACAGCGGCCCCAATGAAGTCGAGCACGAAAAGCCGCTGACCTGGTACGTCCACCTGTGGCACTGCTACAAGAACCCGTTCAACCTGCTGCTGACCCTGCTGGCCGCGGTCTCCTTCTACACCGAGGACATGAAGGCCGCCATCGTCATCGGCACCATGGTGGTGGTCTCGACCTTGCTGCGCTTTGTGCAGGAAGCACGTTCCAACACCGCCGCCGACAAGCTCAAGGCCATGGTCAGCAACACCGCGACCGTGATGCGCCACGACCAGGTCGAAGAGATCGCCGCCGAAGCGCAGCGTTACTTCGACGTGATGCTGCACCCCAAGGGCGCGCGCCGCGTCGAGGTACCGATTCACAAGCTGGTGCCGGGCGACATCGTGCTGCTCTCGGCGGGCGACATGATCCCCGCTGACCTGCGTCTGCTGGCCGCCAAGGACCTGTTCGTGAGCCAGGCCGCGATGACCGGCGAATCGCTGCCGGTAGAAAAATTCGTCACCCCCAGCAACCTCAATACCAGCAGCCCGCTGGAGCTGGACAACCTCTGCTTCATGGGCACCAATGTAGTCAGCGGCTCGGCCACGGGCGTGGTGCTGACCACCGGCAAGCGCACGTATTTTGGTGCGCTGGCCGAACGCGTCACCGCCACGGACCGCACGCCGACTGCCTTCCAGGCGGGCGTCAACAAGGTCAGCTGGCTGCTGATCCGCTTCATGCTGGTGATGACGCCGGTGGTGTTCTTCATCAACGGTTTCACCAAGGGCGACTGGGTGGAGGCCTTCCTGTTCGGCCTCTCCGTGGCCGTGGGCCTGACGCCGGAGATGCTGCCCATGATCGTGACCTCGACCCTGGCCAAGGGCGCGGTGGCGCTGTCGCGCAAGAAAGTGATCGTCAAGCGGCTCGATGCGATCCAGAATTTCGGTGCGATGGACGTGCTGTGCACCGACAAGACCGGAACGCTCACGCAGGACAAGATTTTCCTGGAACGTCATACCGACATTCATGGCGAACCCGACGACGAAGTGCTGCAATACGCCTACCTGAACAGTTATTACCAGACCGGCCTGAAGAATCTGCTGGACGTGGCCGTGCTGGAGCACGCCGAGCTGCAACGTGAAATGTCCATCGCCTCGGCCTATCGCAAGGTCGACGAAATTCCTTTCGACTTCCAGCGCCGCCGCATGTCGGTGGTGGTGTCCGAGCGTGAGGATCACCACGAGCTGATCTGCAAGGGTGCGGTCGAGGAAATCGTCTCGGTGTGCTCGCGCGCCCGCGTCAATGGCGAAGTGGTACCGCTGACCCCGGCCTTGCTGGAAGAGATCCGCGCCACCACCGGCAGCCTCAACGCCGAGGGCCTGCGCGTGGTCGGCGTGGCCGCCAAGGACCTGCCGCCGACCAAGGAGGTCTACAGCCTGGCTGACGAATCGGATCTGGTGTTGATCGGATACATCGCCTTCCTCGATCCGCCCAAGGAATCGACCGCCCCGGCGCTGGCCGCATTGCGTGCGCATGGCGTGAAGGTCAAGATCCTGACCGGCGACAACGAACTGGTCACCGCCAAGATCTGCCGCGAAGTGGGGCTGGAGGTCAAGGGCATGCTGCTGGGTTCGTATGTCGAGAAGATGAGCGATGCGGAGCTGTCGCAGGCGGTGGAGACGGTGACGGTCTTCGCCAAGCTCTCGCCGGCGCACAAGGAACGCATCGTGCGCGTGCTGCATGATCGCGGACACGTGGTCGGCTTCATGGGTGATGGCATCAACGATGCGCCGGCCCTGCGTGCTGCCGACATCGGTATCTCGGTGGATACGGCGGTGGATATTGCCAAGGAAGCGGCGGATCTGATCCTGCTGGAGAAGAGCCTGATGGTGCTGGAAGAAGGCGTGCTGGAAGGCCGCAAGACCTTCGCCAACATGCTGAAATACATCAAGATGACGGCCAGCTCCAACTTCGGCAATGTCTTCTCGGTCTTGATTGCCAGTGCCTTCCTGCCTTTCCTGCCAATGCTGCCCTTGCATCTGCTGGTGCAGAACCTGCTGTATGACGTCTCGCAGATCTCGATTCCCTTCGACAACGTCGACAAGGAATTCCTGGAAAAGCCGCAGCGCTGGGATGCCGGTGACATCGGCCGCTTCATGGTCTTCTTCGGTCCGATCAGCTCGATCTTTGATATCACGACCTTTGCGCTGATGTGGTATATCTTCGGCGCCAGCACGCCGGAACATCAAACCCTGTTCCAGTCCGGCTGGTTCATTGAAGGGCTGCTGTCGCAGACGCTGATCGTGCACATGATCCGCACGCGCCGCATCCCCTTCTTCCAGAGCCGCGCCTCGTGGCCGCTGATGGGGATGACATTGGTCATCATGGCCATCGGCATTGCGATCCCGATGACGCCGCTGGCGCATTACTTCAAGCTGGCGGCGTTGCCGCTGTCGTACTTCCCGTGGCTGGTGGCGATCCTGGTCGCCTATTCGGTGCTGATCCAGGGGATGAAGGGGTGGTATGCCCGGCGGTATGGGTGGCAGTGAGCTGATGAATCAGTAACGATCGTTACTGATCAGAGTTGAAATGAAAACGCCTGCTCGATGGAGCAGGCGTTTTTGCGTGAGCCGAGTTAACTGCGCCTGTTGATCGCCGCTTGCCCGCTTCAATTGCTATCGGGCCGCGATTGTCGAATCCGGTAATGGAGGCCACCGAGCGATGTCACACGCTTGCGCTCAATTCCATCGATGCCGGACCGCTACAACTACCTTCCTCGCTGCCCATGCATGACCTGCGAGTGAACCCACGTCAGCAAAAAACAGTTCAGCTGGTTCTTGCATTTTCCCACTTCGGTTAGGCTGATGTTCAGGACGACGCTGACCACAACATCGTTTTCACAAGACGCAATGTCTCACTGACCAGGAATGATGACACGTATTGACGCATTCATTTGAGTGATGCAATAATCGCCTCGCTGCCTAGGAACGCCACCAGGCAGTACTCCCAGCAATATTGCTGACCATACATACCGGCTATGAAAGCCCCTGACATGCGCATCAAGCGCAGTCAGGGGCTTTTTGTTTTGGAGATTCGCATGTCGTCACAGGAAAACACCTCGCCGCCCTCGTTTCCATTGATCAAGGTGGCAAGCGTCCAGATGGAGCCCCACATTGGCCGCAAGGAAGAGAATGTTGCCCGTTCCATTGCCTTCATCGATCGCGCCGCCGCCGAGGGGGCCGAGCTGGTGGTCTTGCCCGAGCTGGTCAACAGCGGCTATGTCTTCGCCAGCCGCGCCGAAGCCTTCGCCTTGGCGGAAGTCCTGCCCGACGGCCCCACCACCCAGGCCTGGATGGCCGCCGCGCGCCGCAACGGTATCCATGTCGTGGCCGGCATCGCCGAACGCGAGGGCGACCGGCTCTACAATTCCGCTGTGGTGATTGGCCCGGACGGCTGGCTGGGCGTCTACCGCAAGCTGCATCTGTGGGGAGACGAACATCTGTTCTTTGAAGCTGGCGACAAGGGATTACCCCTGTTCCACACACGCTGGGGACGACTGGGCGTGGCGATCTGCTACGACGGCTGGTTCCCGGAAGTGTATCGGTTGCTTGCCATGCAGGGTGCTGACGTCGTGGCGATGCCAACCAACTGGGTACCGATGCCAGGGCAGCCAGACAACCGCCAAGCCATGGCAACTTCACTGGCGATGGCCAATGCCCATAGCAACGCGCTCACCATCGTGTGCGCCAACCGTACCGGCACCGAGCGCGGCCAGCCCTTCATCGGACAGAGCGTGATCATTGGCGCGCAAGGCTGGCCGCTGGCCGGGCCGGCACCGGAGAACGGCGAGCAAATACTGTATGCCAGCCTCAATCTCAAGGAGTCGCGCCAGGCACGCCATCTCACTCCCTTCAACCATGTGCTGCGCGACCGTCGCGACGACCTCTACGACCCGATGCTGGGCACGGGTTGGCCGCTGCCGCGGCACTGAACCGCTTGCCGTTTGCCGTACCGCTTTTCTTTCAGGATCCATTCCATCCATCCACTCACACCGACTGAGGAGTTCATGATGAACAGATTCACTTTCGCGCTGCCCCATGGCGTATTTGCTGTCGCATTTTCCCTGCTTGCCGCAGCTGCGCCGGCCCACGCCGCCGAGCCCATCCGCATCGGCGTGGCGGTCGGGCTATCGGGTGCCAACAGCGTGGTGGCACCGGCCGTAGTGCAGTCCTCGCAACTGGCGGTCGATGAAATCAACGCCGCGGGCGGCATCATGGGACGCAAGCTGGAGCTGGAAATCGTCGATGACGCCTCCGGCGCAGTGGGCGCGCAGAAAGCTTTCGATACGCTGGTGTTCCAAAAGAGGGTCAACGCCGTCATCGCCATGGAAACCAGCGCCGCACGCAATGCTGCGCTGCCGGTGATCAGCCGCGGCAAGGTACCTTACATCTACACGTCCTTCTACGAGGGTCGCTCGTGCAATAAATGGATGTACGCCAACGGCTGGGTGCCGGAGCAACAGGTGGCGCCGGTAGTGGATTACTTCAGCAAGTCCATGAATGCCAAGACCTTCTTCCTGGTCGGCAGCGACTACGCCTTTGGCCGAGGCATGCTGGAATTCACCAAGAAGTACATCGAGCAGAAAGGCGGCAAGGTCGTCGGCGAAGAATACCTGCCCATCGACGGCAGCGACTGGACCACGGTAGTTTCGAAGATCCGTGCCAGCAAGCCGGACGCCCTGATCAGCGCCACCGCCGGCGGCGCACCCAATGTGTCGCTGGCGAAGCAGCTCAAGGGAGCCGGTCTGACGCTACCCTACGGCAACCTCGCCATTGACGAGGGTACCGCCAGGACCATGGGCGATGCCGCCACCGGGCTCTACATGTCGGCTTCTTACCTGACCAGCATCGATACGGCGGAAAACAGGAAATTCATGGACGCGCTGAAGAAAAAATTCGGCGCAGACCTGAAGACCCCCAATGAATTGTCCGAGCCCCAGTACGAAGCCTTCTATCTGTACAAGGCCGCCGTCGAGAAAGCCGGATCGACTGACAGCGACAAGGTGAGCAAGGCGCTCGGCGAAGTGTCGTTCAACGGTCCGCGTGGCACGGTGGCGATGAACAAGAGCCATCATGCGCCGCTTTCCATGCGCCTGGGCCAGGTGCAGGCCGACGGATCGATCCGTATTCTGGAGACCTTCGCCAGCGTCGACCCCGGCAACCAGTGCCCGAGCATCAAGTGATGGCGGCAGGCAGGACCGCTTTGCGATAACAACGCCGCCGCGGCCATGACCGCGGCGGCCTGAGAAACGAGAGGAGAGCGCCATGGCGCTATTGCTGGATATGCTGACGACGGCCGCGATGCTGTTCGTCGTCACCGCCGGACTGATGATGATCTTCGGTGTCATGAAGATCGTCAATTTCGCCCACGGGGCCTTGCTGACCGTGGGCGGTTACGCCAGTTACGTAACCACGCGTCTGCAACTCGATCCCTGGCTGGGATGGCCGCTGGCGCTGGTAGCCGGTATCGCCGTGGGCATGCTGGTCGAAGGCGTGATCGTTCGCCGCCTTTACAAGCGGCCGCTGGACGCCATCCTGGCGACATGGGGACTGAGCATCGTGATTGGCCAGCTGATCGTGATGGCCTTCGGTCGCGAGGTGCAGTTCGTCAACGCACCGCTGACCGGGACCTGGAACATCCTCGGCGTCGACTACTCCGCCTACCGCCTGTTGCTGGTGCCGCTGGCGCTGGGCATCTGCCTGCTGCTCACGGCGCTGCTCAACGGTACGGATTTCGGCGTGCGTACCCGCGCAGTGATCATGAATGAGGAACTGGCCAGCAGCCTGGGCATCCATTCCGGCCGCGTACGTTTCGTCACCTTCAGCCTGGGTGCCGGACTGGGGACACTGGCCGGCGCGATGATCACGCCGCTCTCCAGCGTCGATCCCAATATGGGCCTGCCCTGGCTGATCAGTGCCTTCATGCTGGTAATGATCTCCGGCCACTCCATCCTGAGCCTGCTGCTGGCCTGCATGGTATTCGGTGCTGCGCAGGTGCTGGTCAGCACCTACGCCAATCCTGTGCTCGGCGGTCTCACCATCGCCGTCCTCGCTGCAGTGACCTTGCGTATCCGACCGAAGGGGCTGGCCCGTGCGTAACTCCTCTCTTTCTTCCGCCGCACCTTCCTCACGGGCGGGTGCCGCACGCGTACGCCATTCTCTGCGCAGCGTCTTGCTGTTCGTCGGTGTGGGCCTGCTGTTGCTGGCTGCCGGGCCGTGGATCTTCGACACCTACCTGCAAAACATCCTCATCAAGGCCTATTTCATGGCCATCGTTGCGATGACCGTCGATATTCTGTGGGGCTATACCGGCTACCTCACGTTCGGCCAGTCGGCTTTCTTCGGAATCGGTGCCTATGCCGCCGGACTGGTGTTCACGCATGGCGGCTTCAGCCCTGTCACGGTCATGCTGGCAATCGGCACCACCATCGCTGCAGCAGCAGCGGTGGCGGCGCTGGCCGGATGGCTGTCGTTCTATCGCGGTGCGTCGCCGTTCTTCGCCACCGTGATTTCGCTGGTGTTGCCCATCGTGCTGACCCAGCTGCTGCTGTCGGGTGGCAGCTGGACCGGCTCCAGTTCCGGGCTGACCGGTTATGACAGCTTCGATTTTTCCCTAGACGCCTGGTATTGGATCTCGGGCGGCATGCTGGCAGTGGCTGCGCTGGCCGGCTGCTTGCTGGTGCGCTCCGATGCCGGCCGCCTGCTCGCCGCCATCCGCGACAATGAGCAGCGCTGCAGCTATCTGGGCATCAACACCTCGCTGGTGAAAATTACGCTGCTGGTGGCCATGGCAGTACTGGCCGGTCTGGCCGGATTCGGCTACGGCGCTTTCAGTGGCGTGGTCGCACCCGAGCTGGCCGGCTTCGCGCTGGGCACGGAATTCATCATCTGGGTCGCGCTGGGCGGGCGTGGCAGCCTGTGGGGACCATTGATCGGAGCCGTATTGATCAACGTTGCCACCGCCTATCTCAGCAGCAGCATGCCCTTTGCCTGGCAATTGATCCTGGGCGCAGCGTTCATCCTGGTAATCGTACTGCTGCCCCAGGGCCTGGTGCCGCTGCTGTTGCGGCCCCTCGGCCTGGGCCGCGCAAGCGCGCATCAGCCGGGCCTGGAAGAATGTGCCGGCGTGACCGGCGGCGATGCGCAGGCGGAGGCGATCCGCATGCAGGGAGTGGCCCGCCACTTCGGTCCGCTGAAGGTGCTGCGCGGCATCGACTTCGCCGCCCGTGCCGGCGAGCTGGTCGGGCTGATCGGTCCCAATGGAGCTGGCAAGACTACGCTGATGCGCTGCATGAGCGATGGTGCCGAGCGCAGCGCCGGCAGCATCGCGCTGTGCGGCAGCGACATCGGCCAATTGCCGCCGGAGGCCTGCGTCAGCCTCGGGCTGGGACGCAAGTTCCAGAACGCCAATATCTTCGACACACTGACCGTGGCGCAATGCCTGCGCATCGCCCGTGCGCGGCTTGAACGGCCGGCCCTGTTCCGGCGTGCGGACGTGCTGCATCTCCCCCCTTATGCCTTGCACGTGATGCGCGCCACCGGTCTGGATGAGAAACTCGACAGCGTCGCCGGGGATCTCTCCCACGGCCAGCAGCAGGCGCTGGAACTGGCCATGGTGTTGGCGCTGGAGCCCCGTGTGGTGCTGCTGGATGAACCTACCGCCGGGCTCACCAAGGCCGAGCGTACGCAAATCGGCGGGGTACTGTCTTCGCTCGCGCTCAAGTACCGGCTGTGCTGCCTGCTGGTGGAGCATGATCTTGATTTCGTGCAGCAGATCGCCACCCGCATCGTGGTGCTGCATCAAGGTGCGATCGCCATGGAAGGCAGTTTCGAGGAGGTGGTCAATTCGGAACTGGTCAACACCATTTATTCAGGCAGTACCCACGCAACGGAGGCGCAATGAGATCATCGGCACTGGTGTTGGACGGCATTACCAGCGGCTATCGTGCGTCGGTCGTGCTGCGCGGCGTGTCGCTGGACATCGCGCAAGGCGAGGCCGTAGCCCTGCTGGGCAAGAATGGCATGGGCAAGAGCACGCTGCTCAAGACCATCATGGGCTACCTCGGCAAGCAGGGCGGTGCGATCCACCTGCACGGGCGCAACATCACGCACCTGGCACCGCACCGCATCGCGCGCCAGGGGGTGGCCTATGCGGCACAGGAGAACGCCCTCTTCGCCGAACTGAGCATCGGCGACAACCTGCGCCTGGGGCTCGCGCAGCCGGCGTTGTTCGAAGAGCGCTTCGCTGCCGTCGAACCCCTGTTCCCGGTGTTTCGCAGCCGGCTGCAGCAATACGCCGGCACCCTCTCCGGCGGTGAGCAAAAGATGCTGTTGCTGGCACGCGCCCTGATGATGCGGCCCTCGGTGATCCTGCTGGACGAGATCACCGAAGGCTTGCAGCCCTCGGTCATCGACCGCCTGGCCAACGCGCTGCAGGAGGAGCGCAGGCAGCACGGCACCACGCTGCTGCTGGTTGAACAGAACGTGCCCTTCGCGCTGCAAGTGGCGGACCGCTACCTCATCATCAAGCAGGGCGAGCTGGTCGAGGAGGGCCCCGCCAAGCGCGACGGCGCGGCAGAACTTGTCTTCGGGCACTTGCGCGTATGACGTGGGCATGGGTTGCGCCGCTTGTCCCGGCACCCGCTCTGTGACGATAATCGGTGCGATCCCCCATCCCGCGTGCCGGGCCGCTGCGGCCGCGGGCATATTTCTTGCCAACCATTCGATGCCATGATGAGTTCAGCCCAATCCAACCTGCCCCTCTGCGTTTACATCTCCACCGGTGGCACCATTGCCATGAAAATCGACCCTGTCCGAAAGGCGCCGGTGCCCGCCCTCTCGGGCGATGATCTGCTGGCCACCGTGCCCGGCATCCGCGCCATCGCGCAGCTGGAGGTCGTCAATCTCTTCAACGTACCGTCCGGCTATATGGATCCGCCACGCTGGATCGCCCTGCAGCAGGCTGCCGCAGCCGCGCTGGAGCGCCCGGAAGTGGACGGCGTGATCGTCTCCCACGGCACGGATACGCTGGAAGAAACCGCGTGGTTCCTTGACCTGACCCTGGCCAGCGACAAGCCGGTAGTGCTGATCGGTGCGCAGCGCAATGCCTCCAGCCCGGATTTCGACGGACCGCGCAATCTGCTCAACGCAGCGCGTGTGTGCGCCAGCGCGCAAGCGCACGGCCTGGGCGCGATGATTGCGATGAACAACCAGATCAACGCCGCCCGCGATGTCAGCAAGACCCATACTGCCGACGTCGAAAGCTTCAAGTCCGGTGATTTCGGCGTGCTGGGGGTAGCCGATGAAGATCGCGTGGTTTTCGCGCGCCGGCCGATGCGCCGCCAGCATCTGCCCTTGCTCGGCGGTACTTTGCCACGGGTCGAGATCATCCCCATGTTCGGCGGAGCCAGCGGTGACTTGCTGCGCGCTGCGGTGACGCTGGGCGCAAGCGGGATCGTGATCCAGGCGCTCGGCTGCGGCAACGTGAATGCCGACATGTATGAGGCAATCCGGCACGCCACCGGACAGGGCATCCCGGTGGTGATCTCCACCCGTGTGCCCCATGGCCGCGTATCGCCGTCCTACGGTTTCGACGGCGGCGGTGCTACCCTCAAGGCTGTCGGCGCAGTCTTCGCCGATGACCTGAGTCCGCAGAAAGCCCGTATCCTGCTGATGCTGGCCCTGCAATCCACGCAAGACACGGACCGCTTGCAGGCGCTGTTCGACCGATAAGGACCGACCATGAATACCACTTCATTCCAGGATACGCGCGTGCGACAGGAAGATGGCTGGCGCATTGGCGTGCTGTTTTCTCGGTCGGGCGCAACCGGGGTCACGGAATCTGAACACTTTTTCGGGACCGCGCTGGCGATCGAAGAGATCAACCAGCTCGGTGGTGTGCTCGGCCGGCCCTTGGTGCCGGTGGCCTACGACCCCAAGGGCGACATCGCGGAATATCGCAAGCTGGTCACGCGCCTGCTGCTGGAGGACGAGATCAACGTGGTATTCGGCTGCTCGCGCTCATCCAGCCGCAAGGCGGTGCTGCCGGTCATCGAACGCAACAACGCACTGCTGTGGTACTGCTCCTTCTATGAGGGTTTCGAGTATTCACCCAACGTGATCTATACCGGTGCCGTCCCGAACCAGAACAGCGTGCAGCTGGCCGCCTACCTGATGCAGAACAAGCGCACCCGCTTCTTCCTGGTAGGTACCGACTACATCTATCCGCGCGAATCCAATCGCGTCATGCGCGACATGGTGGAGCAGCATGGTGGCGAGATCCTCGATGAAATCTACCTGCCGCTGGAAGCCGGCCGGGGCGAACTGGAAGAGGTGCTGACCGACATCAAGGCGGCCCAGCCCGACGTGGTGTTTTCGACGCTGGTGGGACAATCGGCGCGGCTGTTTTACCAGCTTTATCCCGAGTTCGGATTCGATCCGACGACCACACCGATCGCCAGCCTCTCGATGGCGGAGGAAGAGATCCGCCTGATCG
Source organism: Herbaspirillum sp. Her4 (assembly GCF_057961335.1). Taxonomy (NCBI): domain Bacteria; kingdom Pseudomonadati; phylum Pseudomonadota; class Betaproteobacteria; order Burkholderiales; family Oxalobacteraceae; genus Herbaspirillum; species Herbaspirillum sp. Her4. The sequence continues at coordinate 5,147,767 of NZ_CM176330.1, forward strand.
GTGCCCGGCACTGCGCGGGCCACATCACAGCCGCGACCTATTTCGGTTCGCTGGACAATGAGAGCAACCGGCATTTCCTCGCCCTCTGGCGCAAGCGTTTCGGCGACCGGCCCACCAGCACCTGGTCGGAGATGGCCTATGCCCAGGTCCACCTGTTTGCGCGCGCCCTGCAGCGCGCAGGCAGCCTGGACCGGCGCAAGCTGGTGGAGGCCACTCATACGGTGTCATTCGATTCGCCTGAAGGGCGCATCAGTGTCGACGCAGACAACAATCATTGCGCCCTTACCCCGCGCATTGGCATCTGCCGTAGCGACGGACAGTTCGACATCGCCTGGGAAGCGTCGGAGCCCGTCAAGCCGGACCCCTATCTTTCCACTTTCGGCTTTTCCGGTTTCTGGTTGAGGTAAGGTCATGGGACAAAGCCTTCGCCGACTTTACGAGGACCTGCGCAGTATCTGCGTAGCCGTCGTCTATCCGCCCGGAGAAGACCGGGACGTAGTGATCCAGCAGTTGCAGCGCATCGGCTGCCGGCTGCGCGTGATCTGGCCCAGTCCAACGGAGCCGCCGACCGGAGCCGACGTCATTTTCTTCCAGATATCGCAGGAGCTCGAAGGACGCAGCGGATGGAATGCCAGCGCCGTGGATGCGGCCCTGGTCGCCCTGTCCGACTATGAAAGCCCGACCACCTTGAAGCTGTTGCTGGACACCAAGGCGCACGGTGTGCTGACACGTCCGTTCCGCTCGCAAGGCATCCTGAGTACGCTGGTGCTGGCGCGCTCTTCACAGGGTTTTCAACAACGGCAGCAGGCCAAGATAGACAAGCTCGAATCGACCATCAAGTCACGCCGGCAGATCGAGAAGGCGATTCGTGTGCTGGTTGAATACCAGAAGCACAGCGAAGAAAGCGCTTACCAATTCATGAGGGAGCGTGCCACTGGCCTGCGAGTGACTGTCGCGGAAGTAGCAACGATGCTGCTGGAAACCCAGGATGCGATGGAGAAACTGGGTTTCCTCGCAGCGGGAAAGGGGAAGAACCCCGGTGACGGGGTATAACGATGACACTCCTGTAGTGCGATGAACAGACGGCGTTCAAGCAGGTGAAACGTTCGTCCGTTCTTCGCCGGAGGGAGAGTTTTTCTTGCTTGAGAATCTCAACCCACCCACTCCCTCCGCGCGTTGCTGAACGCCCCCATTTCAACTGAAACACGTCTCCGCTCCGCTGCAATCCGGTTGAAACCCCCGAGGATCAAGCTTCACCCATACCAGCCGCACCGATCCTCACCCAACCGGAGAACACCATGCGCATCCACGCTACCTGCCTCGTCGCTGCCCTCATGTCCCTGGCTGCTGCCGGCAATGCCGCTGCCACCACCATCTGCCGCTATCGTGCCGACGACGGCCACTGGTTCATGCACATGCTGGAAGCGCTGGCCAACATCACTTACTGCTGAGTCTCGCAGTCACCCTCACCGGAGCAATCACATGGACTACTTCATCCACTCTGCGTTCGACCTGATCTGCTCGGACGTGCCAACCATCGTCGCTGGCTTGTTCGTGAAAGTGATCTGACGTCCTGCGCTACTGAGCCATTCTGGCCGGATGCGGAAGCCGACGCGCTGGCAGCGCCCGACGCCATTTTCAATGCCGGACTTCCACATCCCGCACCAGCCTGATCCCCACCAGCGTATAGCGCGTACTGACGGTATTCCAGTTCCGGAAGGCACACCGCGCATACAGTGACCAGGTATGCCACGAGCCACCGCGCCGCACCTTGGTTTCACCGCTGGCTGGCCCGCGCGGGTCGGCCAGCGGCGAACGCGCATAGGTCTCTTCGCCATACCAGTCGGCGGTCCATTCCCAGGCATTGCCTACCATGTCATACAGCCCGAAGGCATTCGCCGGAAAACTGCCCACCGGCGAGGTGAAGGCGAAGCCGTCGTGACTCTTCAGCGCGCGACCGGCCATGCGTGGCCAGTAGGGAGCAGCGTCGGCATCAAAGGTGTTGGCGATCTGACTCAGGCCCTCCGGATCATCGCCATTGGGATAGCGCGTCGTCGTCCCCGCGCGGCAAGCGTATTCCCATTCGGCTTCGGTCGGCAGACGATAGTGCGCGTGCTCTTTCTCACTGAGCTAGGCTGCAAGGGCTGATGCATCATTCCAGGTGACGTTGAGTACCGGATGATCATCGGCCTGGGGGAAGCCGGGGTTTTTCCAGCTGTATTGCGGGCTGCGGCCTTCGAATGCGTCTTTGCGTTCGGTTTTCTCAGGATCGTAATGCGGGTTGTAGCCGTAACCGCCGGTCTGATCGCGAATGGATTCCGGGGTATAGCCCGACTCGGCCAGGAATTTCGCGAACTGGCCCACCGTGACCAGATGCTTCCCGAGATAGAACGGATGGGTGATCAGCACCTTGTGCCGCGGCCGTTCATCGTCGAGATCGCGCAGCCGCCGCTCCTCATAATTCGGATAGGCCTGCTTCAGCGCGGCCAGCGACTCCTCGGTTCCCATCCAGAATTCGCCCGCCGGGATCAGCACCATCTGCATGCCAATGGAGTTTTCCATCGTCAGAGACGGTTGAGTTTTTTCCTCTGCAGAGGCGAACAGGCATGTCGACCAAAGCAACATCGCCGTCCATCTCATGAATCGGTGTTTCAAGGTACCCCCCTTGTATCCGCAGTTGTCATCCTCGTTGAAACTCAAACATCAAGTACACGGCCTGTCAGATGACGGATAGCGCCCAGAACACAACGGCAACCCCATGCCGTTGCACTCACCCTGCTGGACGGGAGATCAGCCCAACAGCCGCTTCTGGAAACGCTTCAACGCATCGGCAAACACATCGGTACTGTCCAGGGCGCGCGCCAGCACCAGCGCGCCCTGTATCCCGCCCACGACTTCCTCGGCCAGCGTTCTGGCTTCCTTGGGCTTGCGCCCGGTCCGCACCAGGGCGGACGCGAGCGCATCGATCCAGGCGATGAAGTAATCACGCACCATCACGGCAAAGCGATCGCGCTCATTGCCCAGCGCAAATACGCCGACCAGGCAGACACGCTGCCCCGAGAGGAAATAGCGGCTGACGTCGTCGAACATGGCCTTGATGCCTGCCACGGCATCGTCACGCTCGTTCAACGGCTCGAACACATGCTGCCGGAACCACGCATCCACGTGGCCCAGCACGGCTTGCGCCATCTCCTCCTTGCCGCCCGGGAAAAAGTGATAGATGCTCCCCTTGCCCAGCCTGGTCCCTTCACTGATGCGCGCCAGGCTCGCCCCTTCGAAGCCATAGGTGCGGAAGACTTCCGCCAGCAGGGGGATCACATCGTCTTTTTCCGCAATGACTCTAGCCATTCATTTTCCTCAGATACCGAAATCGCTCAGCCCGGGATGATCCGCCGGGCGCGGGCCACTATTGTCCCACAGGAATTTGCGTTCTTCCGGCTTGATCGGATGCTCGTTGATGCAAGCGTGACGGTGATGCATCAGGCCCTGCGCATCGAATTCCCAGTTCTCGTTGCCGTAGGCGCGATACCACTGGCCGGAATCATCATGGTACTCGTAGGCAAAGCGCACGGCGATGCGCGCACCGTCGAAGGCCCACAGCTCCTTGACCAGACGGTAATCCAGCTCACGCGTCCACTTGCGCTTGAGCAGTGCGGTGATGGCTTCGCGGCCCTGTGCGAATTCGGCGCGATTGCGCCACCAGCTGTCTTCGGTATAGGCCAGTGCAACTTTTTCGGCGTCACGGGTATTCCAGCCGTTTTCGGCAAGACGGACTTTTTCGATGGCGGTTTCACGAGTGAAAGGGGGAAGCGGCGGGCGAATCGACATGATCTTTCTCCAATTAGTGTACCTTTCAGTACCGTATGTACTGTTCGGTACACACAATATAGACCGATCAACTTTGATTGACAAGCGATTTCTTGACGGACGTCGTCTTGCCGGCACAGCTTGAATCCAGCCTGTGCAAGACCAGGAGAATATTGCGAGGAGATTTCGTAGCACCTAAAAAAAAACCTGCTCAGAGGAGCAGGCATTTCGGGTACAAGACAAGTATGAGCAGGCCCTAATGCCTGGCCTTCAAGGACGCAAGATCGTTCTGTTGGAGCCGGGCCAGATTCATTCCCGATGCCACCAATATAACGGAAGCTGCCCAGCACCAGAATGCCGGGTACTGGGTGAACTCTTTCGCAAAGAGGGGAGCGAACAAGGTGTCCACGGCCGCCAGCGTAAAGAACAAAGAGCAGCGTGGATGGCTGATCAGTGGCCCCTTCCAGGCGATGAAAAGGGAAACGATCATGCCGGCGTTGACCAAGGCGTAACTGCCCATCCAGATCAGTTGCGGTTCCAGTCGATCAAAGATGGACATCAGGAAGACGAACGAATAGATCAGGGCCGCGTATCCCAGATCAGTGTTCTGCAAAGGAAGGAACAGCGAGATCATGAACAGCACCCATCCCGCCACCACCAGATAGCGCGCCTTGTTCAGATGTGGCGTGGTGGCAGAATTATCGGGATTGGCGTTGTGCATGGACGTCGATGGCTCCGGATCGAAAAGTTGAAATGCTTCCGTACTTTGTTGGCGGAAGACCGATGGAAAAGCGGAAGGTTTTTCACCTTCAGAAATCTGGTTGACTCCGTAGTTCTGCTTGCCGCCGTGGCCATCGCCCAATTCATTCACTGCGGATGCAATGACGCTCAGCGCCTAGGCAACCTCACCGTCACCATGGTCTGCACCTGGTCATCCGAACTCATGGTGATGCTACCACCATGCGACTTGACGATCTGCTGGGCAATGAACAGGCCCAGTCCGAGACCTTCCTTGCGGCCGACCTCACGCTCGCCACCGCGGAAGGGATCGAAGATCACCGGCAACAAGGCCGCCGGAATGACGCCGCGATTGGCGATGGTCATGACCACTTCCTGCTCGCTGCGGCCATCGATGCCGATGCAGATCGGACTGTCCGCCGCGCCGTGCTGCAAAGCGTTGCCCAGCAGATTGGCCACTACCTGGCCCAGGCGGTCGCCATCCCAATAGCCATTGTCATCGCCCTCGATGCGGCGCTCGACCACACTGCCCGGATACGTGGCCTGGTATTCCTGCACGACCCGTTCGGTGATCTCGCCCAGGCAGGCACTGGCACGCACCAGCGGGATGCCGCCGGCCAGGCGCGCGCGGGCCAGATCGAGCATGTTGTCGATCAGCTTGGCCATGCGCTTGCCACCGTTGAGAATCTGTTGCGAGGCCTTCTGTGCCACCTCTTCCTTGTACGTCCGCTGCAGCAGCGTGGCCGCCATCACCACCGCACTCAGCGGATTGCGCAGGTCGTGGCCGAGGATGGCCACGAACATTTCGTTCATGCGCAGGGTCTCGGTGCGCTGCTTCAACTCCAGCGCCAGCAACTGCTTCTGGCGATACAGCTGGAAGAACACATCGGCCTTGTTGCGCAGGATATGCGGCTCGATGGGCTTGTAGAGGAAGTCCACTGCACCACTCTCATAGCCCTTGAACTGGCGGCGCTCATCACGTACACCCGCCGTGACGAAGATCAGCGGCACGTTGCGGGTACGCTCGCTGCCGCGGATCAGCTCGGCCAGCTCGAAGCCATCCATGTCCGGCATCTGCACGTCGAGGAAGGCCAGTGCCACGTCATGCTGCAGCAGCAGTTCGAGCGCCTCCAGGCCCGAGCGGGCCAGCAGCAGTTCGACATCGTCCCGCTGCAGCAGGGCCGAGAGGGCCAACAAGTTTTCGTCGAGATCATCGACCAGCAGGAATTTCACCCGCGGCAGGTCTCTGTCTTTGTATTTTTCTGTCACCTGCGTTCCTTTTCCTGGTCATTCCCCGATACGCCCAGGGTGCGCAGCAGATCGGCGATCTGCGGGAGCGTGAGCACATAATCAATCTGTCCCAGCGCCAATGCCTGCTCCGGCATGTAAGGTACCTGTGCCTGTTGCGGACTTTGTACCACGGTCACGCCACCGGCGCGCGCAATGGCCTGCAATCCGGCCGCACCGTCATGATTGCCGCCGGTCAGCACGATGCCCAGCAAACGCTCGCGGTAAACATCGGCCGCCGATTCGAACAGCACATCGATGGCCGGGCGCGAATAATTCACCAGTTCATCGTTGGACATGGCCAGCACCGGCCCCTGATCACTGCGATCCACCAGCAGATGATAATCCGGTGGCGCAAAGTAAATCACGCCCGGCTGCGCCGGCTCCTTGTCCTGGGCTTCCACTACCGGCTGGCCGCAGCGATCGGCGAAGATGGTGGCCAGCAGGCTGGGGCGTTCACGCGGAATGTGCAGTACCACCATGGTCGCCACCTGCGCACCACGCCGCAGCGCCGGCAGGATTTCCGACAAGGCTTCCACGCCACCGGCAGAGGCACCGATGACGATTGCATCAATCGCACGGCCACCCAGGGCCGGCAGCGGGACGAGGCTCATAGCTCCCCCTTCTTCTGAAAGATGCGATCTTCCCGCACCACTTCATCGAAGGCAGGACCGTGCGTCGAGAAACGCATCGATTCCTTCGAACCCAGTCCCAGGAAGCCCTTGCGCACCAGCGATTCGCGGAACAGGCCCAGCGCGCGCTCCTGCAAATGGCGATTGAAATAGATCAGCACATTGCGGCAGGACACCAGGTGCATCTCGGCAAAGACACTGTCGGTGGCCAGGCTGTGATCGGAGAAGACCACGTTCTTGCGCAGCGACTTGTCGAAGACGACGGCACCATAAGCGGCCGTATAGTAATCCGAAAGCGAGGTCTTCGCCCCGGATTTCTGGTGGTTGCTGGTAAAACCGGGGATACGGTCGAGCTCGTAGACGCCGGCCTCGGCCTTCTTCAGCGCGGCCTGGTTGATGTCGGTGGCGTAGATGATGCTGCGGTCGAGCAAGCCTTCCTCGCGCAACAGGATCGCCAGCGAATAGACTTCCTCGCCGCTGCTGCAGCCGGCTACCCAGATCTTCAAGGATGGATAGGTACGCAACAGCGGGATCACCTTCTCCCGTAACGACAGGAAATAGCTGGGATCCCGGAACATCTCGCTGACCTGCACCGTGAGGTAATCCATGAGCGCGGGGAATACCGTCGCATCATGCAGCACCTTGTCCTGCAATTGCGACAGTGTTTCGCAGCCGAACCGGATCATGGCGGTAGCAAGGCGGCGCTTGAGTGACGCACCGGCATAACCGCGAAAGTCGCAGTGATACTTGAGGTAGATGGCATCCAGCAACAACTGCATCTCGATATCGAAATGCTGGTTGGCCAGTGCCTGGTTTATTTCGGCATCCATACGCGTACCAGGGACAGCAGTTTTTCCACATCCAAAGGCTTGGCGATGTAATCGTTGGCGCCGGCGGCCAGGCATTTCTCCTGGTCATCCTTCATGGCCTTGGCGGTCAGGGCGATGATGGGCAGGCGCTTCCAGACGGCTTGCTTGCGGATCTCGCGCATGGCGGTCAGGCCATCCATCTCCGGCATCATGATGTCCATCAGCACCAGGTCGATCGGCGCGCCCGGCTGTTCCTGGCTGCGCTGCAGGGCCTCCAGGGCTTCGCGGCCGTTGCGGGCGATGTCGACCTTCATGCCCTTGGGTTCCAGCACAGAGGATAGCGCAAAGATGTTGCGCACGTCGTCTTCCACCACCAGGATGCGGCGGCCTTCGAACACCGTCTCGCGGTCGCGCGCCACCTTGAGCATGCGCTGGCTCTCCGGCGGCAGCGTGGTTTCCACCTGGTGCAGGAACAGCGTGACTTCATCGAGCAGGCGTTCCGGCGAGCGCGCATCCTTGATGATGATGGAGCGCGAGAAACGGCGCAGGTGCTGCTCTTCCTCGGCCGACAGCGAACGGCCGGTATAGACGATCACCGGCGGGAAAGCCACGTGTTCCTGCTCGGCCATCTTTTCCAGCAACTGATAGCCGGACAGATCGGGCAGGTTCAGGTCCATCACCATGCAATCGAAGGTGGTCTCGCGCAGGCGGGCCAATGCGTCGGCGGCCGTGCGCACGCCGACCAGGTTGATGTTCTCGCCGGCCAGCAACTGGCGGATGCTGTCGAGCTGGCGCGCATCGTCCTCGACCACCAGGACATGGCGCAGGCCCTGCAGGAACTTGGCCTCCAGCTTGCGGATCGCGCCTACCAGTTCTTCTCGCTGCACCGGCTTCAATGCGTAACCGATGGCACCGCGCTCCAGTGCCTCGTGCGAATAATCGGCCACCGAGACCACGTGTACCGGGATGTGGCGGGTCTTGGGATTGCGCTTGATCTGATCCAGCACGCCCAGGCCGGAGAAGTCAGGCAGGTTCATGTCCATCAGGATGGCGCTGGGACGATACATCTCCGCCGCCGACACGCCCTCATTGGCCGAATGCGTGACCACGCACTGGAAGCCCATCTCGTGCGCCAGGTCGCGCAGGATCATGGCGAAGGCGGTGTCATCCTCGATCACCAGGATCAGGCGCGAGGACGATTCAATGCGGTGACGGTCATCATCGATGGCGATGTCCTGCAGTTTCGCCGGCGCGCCGGGCACCACCTGCGGGCTGGGGATACGGATATCAGGCGCCGTAGCGACTTGCGCCGCCTGCAAGGTCGCAGCCGCCGCCGACGGTGCGGCAACGGCCGCCGGCATCCGCACTACGGCCTGCTCGCCGCTGTAAACCTGCGGCAGCGAGAGCGTGAAGATGCTGCCCTCGCCTACCCGGCTCTGCACCTGAATATCGCCCCCCAGCAGATGCGCCAGGTCGCGCGAGATCGACAGGCCCAGCCCGGTGCCGCCGTACTTGCGATGGGTGCTGCCATCGGCCTGGCGGAAGGCTTCGAAGATGAACTGATGCTGGTCGGCCCCGATGCCGATGCCGGTATCGCGCACGGCAAAGGCGATGCGGCCGCCCGCATCCGCATAGATGCGCAGGCTGACCTCGCCCTTCTCGGTGAACTTGATGGCGTTGGAGAGCAGGTTCTTGAGGATCTGGCCCAGGCGCTGCATGTCCGTTTCCATACGCTGCGGCACGCCCGGATCGACCTCGACCTTGAAGCCCAGGCCCTTCTGCTGGGCCGTCATGGCGAAGCTGGCCTTGAGTTCCTCGGCCATCTTGCTGACCACGAAGGATTCGGAAACGATATCCAGCTTGCCCGCTTCCATCTTCGAGAGATCGAGGATGTCGTTGATCAGGGCCAGCAAATCATTGCCCGCCGAGGAAATGGTTTGCGCGAAACGCACCTGCTCGTCGGAAAGGTTGCCCTGCTTGTTGTCGGCCAGCAGCTTGGCCAGGATCAGGGTGGAGTTCAGCGGCGTGCGCAGCTCGTGACTCATGTTGGCCAGGAACTCGCTCTTGTACTGGTTGGCGCGCTCCAGCTCGGTGGCTTTTTCCACCAGCACCACCTGAGTCTTGGCCAGGTCGTCCTTCTGCATTTCCAGCAGTTGTGCCTGCTCTTCCAGCTGGGCATTGGTTTCTTCCAGTTCGGCCTGCTGGGTTTCCAGGCGCAGTTGCGAGGCCTTCAAGGCCTGGCCCTGCTCTTCCAGCTCTTCGTTGTTGACGCGCAGTTCTTCCTGCTGGGCCTGCAATTCCTCGGACTGGCGCTGGGTTTCTTCCAGCAGTTCTTCCAGACGGGTGCGGTCCTTGGAGGAACGCACGGCAATGGCGATCTGGTCCGACAGGCGCGCCAGCAGCTCTTCTTCCTCGGCCCGCACCTGGCGCAGGAAGCCAAGTTCAAACACGGCCTGCACCACACCATCGGCCGCTGCGGGCACGATCAGCAGCTCACGCGGTGCATGGCGCCCCACGGAAGAGGAGACTGTCAGGTATTGCGCCGGCACTTCCTTGACGTGCATGGCGCGATTGAGTTTGGCGGCCTGGCCCAGCAGGCCCTGGCCATCACGCAGGTGCGGCGGTTGTTCGCTCGCGTTTTCTTCCAGCGCATAGGCGGCGAAGCGCTGGAAGTCGCCGCTATCGGTGCGCAGGTAGATCGCGCCGACCTGAGCATTGAGGTAGGCGGTCAGGAAGGCCAGCGTGTTTTCACCCAGCGCCCCCAGGCGTTGTTCGCCCTGCAGGCGTTCGGCCAGGCCCATCTGGCCGCTGCGGATCCAGGTCTGTTTTTCGCGGGCGCGATAATCGCGCGAAGTGGTCATGGCTGCGGCAATGATGAGTACCAGCAGCAAGCCCGAGCCGCCCCAGGCGACGGCGGTGGAAAACACCACGGCATCGCGCCAGTCGGCCTGACGGCTGGTCAGCAGGTCGCGCTCCTGTTCTTCCATGTCGCGCGTGAGTACCCGCACGCGGTCCATGTACAACTTGCCGCGATCGGATTGCACCACGGCCAATGCGCCGGCCGTATCGCCATTGCGACGGCGGCTGACGGTCTCGGCCAGTTCTTCAAGTTTGTCGGCGACCACGCGCTCGATCTGCGACAGGCGCTGCAACTGATCCGGATTGTCGGAGAGCAGCTCGCGCAGCCTGGCGATCTCCCCAGGCAACGCGGCGCGTGCCTGGTTGTAGGGGCTCAGATAGGATTCGGTGCCCGTGAGCAGGAAACCGCGCTGGCTGGTCTCGGCATCCTTGAGCGTGGAGACCAGCACCTGCAACTGCTCGCGCACCTTCATGGTGTGCGAGACGGCATTGGCGGCCTGGCCCCGGCTGACCGAGGCTTCCCAGGTAAACAGGGCAATGAGCACCACCGCGAGGATGGCGACGGAAAAACCGATCAGCGGCCCCAGCGGCAGCGGCGGTCCGGAAAATGCGCCCTTGCCCTGGCGCTTCAACATGGCAATACGTTCTTCAGCTTGGCTGGAATAAACCCGCACGGTGCGCTCCGTTATTCGAATCGTTGGTCGAGCTGCGGGGGTTCTGTGTGTCGCTGTGTCCCCCTCCCCTTGGTCTTGCGTCCGGGAAAGCCGCCGATTATACGGGCGGCTTCCGGTTTGCGCAGAGCGCCGGTGCGGCGCTTGATCGCGCACTCACCTGCCTCTGAACCCGGCTAGGACAAAGCGCTGCCGGTTCGGTTCCGCAGCGCTGTCATCCTGGCACTGACACTCGCTTTCAGGTGCCGGCCAGGCCGGCCGCGATATTGATGGACAAGCCGATGATGGCGGCATTGAACACGAAGCAGATCAGCGAATGCGCCAGCACCGACTTGCGTAACGCGCGCGAGGCCACGGCCACATCCGAGGTCTGCACGGCCACGCTGATGGTGAAGGCGAAATACAGGAAATCCCAGTAGCCGGGATTGCGTATGCCGTCCGGGAAGCGCAGTGGCAAGGCCTCCGGGTCGTCGTCATCGGCATAGAAGAGGCGCGCGTAATGCAGCGTGAAGATGGTCCCGATCAGAGCCCACGACCCGAACACGGTGGAGGCCGTGAAGGCATAGCGCAACAGCCTGCCGCGCTCGTCGTGATGGCTGCTGCCGCCCAGTTCCAGCAAGATGGCGAGCAAACTCGCAATGGCTGCCACGCAGACCATCACCAGTACCACGTGGGCGCTCTCGTCCTCGGTCTCGGCCAGGCGCTTGACGGCCTTGGCATCGGCCCGCAGCATCATCACCCACAGGCTGAGCAAATAGAACCAGACGCCGGCATTCCAGCCGATGAGGCTGCGGCCGATCCAGGTACTGGCGGGGAGAACGGTGGCGGCGGCGATCCCGATGGCGATGCCGATGAGCAAGCGCGGATGGACCTGGACGATGTGGCGGGCGACGGACATTGTTCTTGTTGATGTTGTGAGTCTTCTGTAAGGGCAGCGTCAATGCAGTGCCGCGAATGGGCAGGACATTAGCATGCCCTGCCCGCCCCTGCCAGCCATGCTTTCCCTCAGCATGCGCGGGCAGGCGGCCTAGTTACCCTTGGACAGCAGGTTGGCCAGCCGCACTGCGTCCTCGAAACTGGACAATCCGGTCAGGGCCATGGTGTTGATGGTCATCGGGCCTTGCACGCTGGCCACGTTGGTCACGCGGCCTTCCAGCACGGCGGCGAGCTGGCGCCCCATCAATTCGCGCGAGGCCGCCGCCAGCCTGGCGGTCCCGGTGGGCGAGAATTGCAGTACCAGCACCGCACGTCCGGCCGCATCCTTCTGCGCCGACGCGCGCTGCACGTCGCCGGCATCGAGTGCGGCGCGCGGGGCGAGATAGATGTCGCCACCCGGTGGTTCGCTCAGGCGCGCCTTGATCCAGCCCTGGGTCGGTACGGTGGTCGCACCGCGCAGTTCAAACAGGGTTGATGAAGAGAGACCATGGTCCGCGCTGCCCGAGGCACCGCCCGTGGCACAGCCCGCCAGCACAAGGACGGCACCGGCGGCGGCACCCAGCAACAGAGTGCGGCGACGCGCGGAAAAACAAGGGGAAGCAGGCAGGCGGCTCAAAATTCGTGCTCCTTCAAGGCGCGCTGCGCGCGTTCGCGGGCGCTGGCCAGGGCTTCTTCCTCGGTCGGGAAGAGGCCTACCGGAATGTAGGTTTCAGCGATCTCGGGCTCGCGCGACAGTCGCACGAAGACTTGCGCCTCGAAGCCTTCATCCGGTTTTTCAACCGCATCGTAGCGGGCGATATGGGTGCCACTTTGCAAGACCTTGTCCGTCATGCTGCCTCCTGAGTCGTTCACGATGAAGCCCGTTTGACACAGGGGCAGGCATGAGGTTCTGCATGAAAACGATGTCGTGCGGCAACTGCGGCCATCGCCGCCGGGCTCAGCCCGCCAGCGGGAAGCGTACCGTGAAGATGGTGCCCTGCCCTTGCTCCTTGCAATCGACCGTGATGACGCCGCCATGGTCGTGCGCAATCTCGCGCACGATGGCCAGGCCCAGGCCGCTGCCGGCGATCTTGTCATTGGCGCGATAGTAGCGGTCAAAGATGAGCTCGCGATGCTCGGGAGCAATGCCTGGGCCGGAATCTTCCACCGAGAGGACGGTGGCTCCCTCTTCTTCCAGGCAGCGCACCGTCACCGTTCCGTGCAAGGGGGAATAGCGCACGGCATTGTCGATGAGGTTGTCGATCAGGTCGGCGAGCAGGAAACGGTCGCCGCGCAGGCGTGCCGGCTGCAGGTCGAAGCCGAGGTCGATGTGTTTCTTGTCGGCCTCTTCGATGAAGTGCTGCACCGATTCTTCCACCAGCTTGTGCAGCGACAGCTCCTCCAGCTTGCGGCTTTCGAACAGGCCCGGCTCCGAGCGCGCCAGTGCCAGCAGTTGCCGGCTCTGGCGGATCATGCGTTCCACCGAAGAGTTCATCATCGCCAGCGAGCGGGCGGTGTCGGGCTGGTCCTGGTGCTTGTCATGCAGCAGTTCCAGTTGCAGCTTCAGGCCCGTGAGAGGCGTGCGCAATTGATGGGCAACGTCGGCCATGAAATTCTGCTGCGCCTGTTCACCCTTGCTGATGCGGGCCATCAGTTCGTTCATGGCCACGATCAGCGGCTGCAATTCCACCGGCGCACCAATGCCATCGATGGCCCCCAGCTTGCCGTGGCCGCGTTGCTCGAGATTGCGCTGCAGGCTCTTCAAGGGACGCAGCCCGCGCCGCACGGCGATCAGCACCACCGACAGCGACCCGAAGGTCAGCCCGCCATCCAGCAGCAGGAAGGACAGCAGGATGGTGTAGTGCGCACGATCGCGCTTGCGAATGGTCTCTGCCACCGCCACCGAGATCACGCCATTCTTGACCCGCACCTGCATGGCCGAAATACGCACCGGTTCACCGCGCATTTCGCCGTCATAGTTGAAGGGCCGGTCGAACGTCTCGCTCTCCGGCAGTTGCGGGAAGCCCTTGTCGCCCACCAGGATCTCGCCCTGCGAATTGCGCACGGCAAAGAAGGTGGTGTCGGAGTGATTGCTGCGCAGGATCTGCTCGGCCTGCTGGGTCAGCTCGGCAGTGGTGCGTTCCTGACGATGGCGCACCTGGGCATACAGGCCCCAGGTGGAATCCATCAGGTTCTGGTCGAACGCATGCTGGGCCGGCAGCCAGGCCAGCCAGTAGGTCAGGCCGGCACCGACCAGATTGAGCAGCAGCAAGGGCGCGATCAGCCACTTGAGCAGATCGCGCCGGATGCTGGCGTGGGTGACAGGTGCTGCGGGCGGCGTGGCAGGCGAGGCACTGGTCGAGTTATCCGCGCTGCTCGCATTGGCCGCACTGGCGGGCGGCTGCTGGTCGATGACCGTCATGACGCGGCCTGCCGGCTCAGTTCTCGCTCTTTTCGAGCATGTAGCCGAAGCCGCGGATGGTACGGATGACCACGCCCGAATCCGCAATCTTCAGACGGATGCGCGAGACATACACCTCCACCGCATTGATCGTGAAATCCTCGCCCCAGGGCAGGACGGCATCGATGATCTGCTGCTTGGAGACCACGCGCGAAGCGTGTTGCATCAGGTATTCCAGCACCGTCCATTCACGCAGAGACAGTTCGATCTTGCGGCCGTCGATGTCGGCGCGCTTGGTGGCGTTGTCCAGCGACAGCCCGCCCACGGTCAGCTGTGCCGGCTGCGGCGCACTGCGGCGGATCAGCGCCTTGATGCGCGCCACCAGTTCGGGGGTGGCGAAGGGCTTGACCAGGTAGTCATCGGCACCCAGCTCCAGGCCATGCACGCGGTCGGGGATGGTGTCGCGTGCGGTCAGCAGCAGCACCGGGGTGTTGTTGCCATTGGCGCGCATGCGGCGCAGGACTTCGAAACCGTCGATGCCGGGCAGGCCGATGTCGAGCACCAGCACGGCCGCGTTGAAACGCTGCGACAGCGCATCGTTGCCGTTGTTGACGGTATGCACGGTAAAACCGTGCGAGTTGAGTACCCGCGACAGACCGTCGGTGAGTACCGGGTCATCTTCGACCAGCAGAACATTCATAGGGGACTTCGGTAGAGAAAAACGGCGCAAAACATCTGCGTAACCGCTGCATCGTATTGCAGCCCAGGCAATGCTGCAAATCAGGCGATCCCCCAGGCGGGCGGCGACATGCAAAGAGTGTTTCTTTTTCGTCACACTCAGTTCATCGTCAGCTTCATGACAGCGATTTGTCAGACTTCCGCCTTAATCTTGCCAGCCATGCGAATGAGAATCCAACTCATTAGCATGCAAAAAAAGAACACTGGTCATCAGCCAGCCAAACGGACTTCCTTGTCGACATCGAAGGACGGAGTAGCCAGCCATTCGAGCCGGTCCTGCGCGAGCAGGATCGGCTCATCGTTTCCTACTCCACTTCACCGACAAGAAGAACATGAACCGTCTCACGCCGATCGCCGCCGCATTGGTGGCCACGTTTGCCGCTCCCCTCTCCGCCCACGCGCAGCAGGCCACTCCCGCTACCAGCACGACCGCCACCACAGCCACCGGCAGCCAGCTGGCCCCGGTGACGGTGGAAGGCCGCCGCGATGATTTCGCCAGCACCGGCACGGCCATCACCAAGCTGCCGGCCGACCTGCACGACGTGCCGCAATCGGTGACGGTGGTCAACAAGGCGCAGATGCAGTCGCAGGGCGTCAGTTCGCTGGCCGATGCGCTGCGCAACGTTTCCGGCATCACGCTGGGCGGTGCCGAAGGCGGGCAGATCGGCAACAACATCAACCTCAACGGTTTCTCGGCGCGCACCGACATCTATCTCGACGGCTTCCGCGATCGTGGCCAGTACTACCGCGACACCTTCGCCATCGAAGAAGTGGAAGTCCTGATGGGCCCCTCCTCGATGCTCTTCGGCCGCGGCTCGACCGGCGGCATCATCAATCAGGTCAGCAAGAAAGCCAACCTCAAGGCCGCCACCGAGATCACCGGTTCGGTGACCACCAATGGCCTGGTGCGCAGCACGGTGGACGTCAACCGCCCGCTGTCGGACACTTCGGCCCTGCGCATCGAAGCCATGGCCCAGAACGGCGCGGCCAGCACGCGCAACCAGACCGATGTGCAGGACTTCGGCCTGGCCGGTTCCTATGTCTGGGGTATCGGCACCTCCACTGAAATCACGCTCTCGGCCCTGCTGCAGCACAACCAGGACCAGCCCGACTACGGCCTGCCGCCGCTCAACGGCCATCCCGTCAACGTCGACCGCAACACCGCCTATGGCTTGAACAGCGACCGCACCATCCAGGACGTGGCCGCGTTCAATGCCGGCATCAAGCACAAGATCGCGCCCGACGTCACCCTGCGCAACCAGACCCAGTTCAACTACGTGCACACCAATGCGGTGGAAGCCGCGCCCAATACCATCGGCACGGTCTCGTCCAGCGGCTTCACGGCGCTCACCAATGCGGCCAGCAGCCTGCCCCTGTCGAGCCTGTTCGTGCGCGGTCAGAGCCATGACCGCAACATCAACGACTACTCCATCTTCAACCAGACCGAACTGGCCGCCAAGTTCAGCACCGGCAGCGTCAAGCACGATGCGCTGGTGGGCGTGGAAGTTGGTCACGACGGTTACGATAACCAGAACTACTACCGCAACGGCAGCTGCAATGGCCGCTCGCTCAACGCAAGCGGAGCCACCACCGGCTACATGGATTGCGTGAGCCTGGTCAATCCTTCCTACAGCGCCGCCGGCAGCAGCGTGGCCGATACCGCAGGCAACCGTGCCGGCGGCAGTGCCAACACCATCGCCGCCTATGTCGGCGACACCATCGAGCTGGTGCCGCACTTCAAGCTGGTCGGCGGCCTGCGCTATGACCGCTACGTGGCCAGCATCAGCAACTCGATCAACTCGGGCAATACCGCCGGCTCCACCGCACTGGGCTATGCGCAGCAGAGCGTGAACTTCGTGAGCGTGCGTTCGGGGGCGATCTGGCAGCCCAGCGCGGCGCAGTCGTATTACGTTTCCTACGGCACTTCCTTCAATCCCTCGCTGGAGCAGCTGACCGGCACCACCGGCCAGCAGAACCTCGACCCGGAAAAGAACCGCTCCTATGAACTGGGCGGCAAGTGGGACGTGGCCGAAGGCCTGGCGCTGACCGCCGCCGGCTTCCAGATCACCAAGGAAAACGCCCGCAGCCAGGTGGCCACCGGCGTCTATGAGCTGGCCGGCACGGTGCGCGTGAACGGCGCGCGTGCGGGCGCCACCGGCCGCATCACACGCGACTGGCAGATCGCCGCCAACTACACCTACCTGGATGCCAAGGTGGTCGGCGGTGCGGTGGCCGATACCTCGGTCGGCAAGATCCCGGTCAACACGCCCAAGCACACCTTCACCACCTGGACCACGTATGACGTCGCGCCGCACTGGCAGATCGGCGGCGGTGCGACCTACATGTCGCAACGCTATGCCAATGCCACCAACACGGTGCAGGTCGGCGGCTACACGCGTTACGACGCGATGCTGGCCTACACCACAAAGGCCTACGACATCCGCCTGAACCTCTACAACCTGACCGACAAGATGTATTACGATGCGCTGATCCAATCCGACGGCGGCCGTTCGGTCCCGGGTTCGGGCCGTACCGCCCTGCTGTCGCTGACCTATCGCATGTAAGGAAAGAGGACGCGCCCATGCTCATCACCATCCCCCAGCTGCTGGACCCGCAAGCCCTGCAGACCGTTCGCAGCCTGCTGGACAACGCAGGACCGGCCTGGGTGGATGGGCGCGTGACAGCGGGCTACCAGGGCGCGCCCGTGAAATACAACCAGCAGATCGACGAGCAGTCCGACGTCGCCCTGCAATGCCAGCGCATCATCGTGTCCGCGCTGGAGCGGCACCCGCGCTTCATCAGCGCGGCGCTGCCCAACCTGATCTACCCGCCCATGTTCAATCGTTATGGCGAAGGCATGACCTTCGGTGCCCACGTCGATGGCAGCGTGCGCATCCATCCGCACAGCGGACGCAAGCTGCGTACCGATGTCTCGGCCACGCTGTTTCTGGCCGATCCGGAAGACTACGACGGCGGTGAACTGCAGATCGATGACAGTTACGGCATGCACAGCGTCAAGCTGGCGGCGGGCGACATGGTGCTCTATCCGGCCACCAGCCTACACACCGTCACCCCGGTCACGCGCGGCGTGCGCGTAGGCTGCTTCTTCTGGGTGCAGAGCCTGGTGCGCGACGATGGCCAGCGCCAGATGCTGTTCGACATGGACAATGCCATCCAGCGCCTGAACCAGACCGACGCCGATGCGCTCGCACGGCGCACGCTGGTAGGCTGCTATCACAACCTCCTGCGCCAGTGGAGCGAGACCTGAGCCGTGCTCAGCTGAAGTAACGCGGATCCATCTTGCGGAACACCCAGGCCGAGACCAGGGTGATGAGCCCGACGATCACGAAGGTGATCTGGAAGCTGGCATTGGTGGCGATGCCCGCCTCGCTCTTGAAGAGATTGACCATGGTCCCGCCGATGGTCACGCCCAGGCCGATGGCCAGCATCTGCACCATCGAAAAAAGACTGTTGCCGCTGCCCGCATCTTCCTTGCGCAAGCCCTTCAGGGTCACGCTGTTCATGGCCGCGAACTGCATCGAGTTGGACGCCCCGAACACCGCCAGCTGCACGATGGACGCGGCCAGCGGCCAGCCGGGCGTAATCAGCGCGAACGACACGATGGAGATCCCGACGATGGCGGTATTGATCAACAGGAATCGGTCATAGCCATAGCGCTTGACCAGCGGCGCGATCCACGGCTTGGCAATGGTGCCCGCAATGGCAGCCGGCAGCAGCAGCATGCCCGCGTGCAGCGGTGAATAGCCCAGCCGTACCTGCAACAGCAGCGGCAACAGGAAGGGCACTGCAGAGGAACCGATACGGCAGACCAGGTTACCTGCCAGTCCGATGCTGAAGTTGGGCTCCCTGAACAAACCGAGCCGGAACAGTGGACGCGGATGAACGGACGCATGGCGCCAGTAGACCAGTACAGTCAGTGCTGCCAGAGCGAACAGTCCCAAACTCCAGCCAGTACGGTGGGTATCGAAAGGCACGTCCAGCGCGAGCGAGAAGGCCACCATGCAGGCGGACAGCAAGGCACAGCCGTATAAATCAAAGCGAGGTGTACCGGTAAGGCTGTCATCGGGGAGGAAGTACAGTACGGCCCCCATCCCCAGTACACCTACCGGAAGGTTGATCAGAAAGATCCAGTGCCAGGACAGGCTTTCTACCAGCCACCCGCCCAGTACAGGACCGACCACCGGACCGAGCTGCCCGGCAATCGAGATCGAGGCCAGTGCCGCGATGTATTGCGCGCCCGGCACTGCCCGCAGCACGGCCAGGCGCCCTACCGGCAGCAGCATGGAGCCGCCCAATCCCTGTATCACGCGAGCGGCCAGCAACAGCGGCAGGGTCGGCGCCATGGCGCACAGCACCGAACCCAGCGCGAACAGCAGGATCGCCGCGAAATACACGCGGCGCGTGCCGAAGCGGTCGGCCAGCCAGCCCGAGGCAGGCGTGAGCGAGGCCATGGTCAAGGTGTAGGCCACCACCACCGGGTGCATGTTCAGCACCGGCTCGCCCAGGCTGCGCGCCATGGCGGGCAAGGCGGTGTTGACGATGGTAGTGTCCAGCGTCTGCATGAAAAAGCCGGACGCCACGATCCACAGCAGCGCGCGCTGGGTCACGGGATCGTTGAGGGAGGGTGAGGCGGACGGAGTTGCAGCAGTGTCACTCGGGCGAGGCGGCTGGTTGGCTGACATGACGGAAAGGAAGTGGAAACGCGCGGGTCAAAACACGGCGGGGACACGTTGGCGTGTCCCCGACCAGTACCGCGTCATTTTACGCCCTCAGGCATTTCTCATCAGAAGGCCTGCGGGCGCCACTTCAGCAAGCGCCGTTCCAGCGCATGCAAGAGCCAGTCCGCCGCCAGTGCCACCACGGCCAGCACGATCATGGCCGCGAACACGCCGCTGGCATTGAAGGCCCCTTGGGCGGTGGAGATCAGCAGGCCGATGCCCTGCTTGGAACCGAGGAACTCCCCGACCACCGCACCGACCAGTGCAAACCCGAAGCTCACGTGCAGGCTGGCCAGGATCCACGACAGTGCCGACGGGATCACCACCGCCATGGTCACCTGGCGCGGCGAGGCGCCGAGGATCTGGGCGTTGGCGATCATGTAGCGGTCGGCTTCCCGCACGCCCTGGAAGGCATTGGCGAAGACCACGAAGAACACCATCACCACCGCCAGCGCCACCTTGGAAGCCATGCCCAGCCCGAAGGCGATGACGAAGATGGAGCCCAGCACCACGCGCGGAATCGAATTGGCGATCTGGATGTAGAGGCTGAAGACGTCCGAGAGCAGCTTGTTGCGCCCGAGGATGATGCCGGCGATGACCCCGGCCACCGAGCCGATCAAAAATCCCAGCACGGTTTCTTCCAGTGTGACCAGGACCTGGGTCCAGAGCGGTCCCTGGGAGGTGCCCTCGACCATCCACTCGACGATCTGCGCCACGATGGCCGACGGCTGCGAGAAGAAGAAGGGATCGATCCAGCCCAGCCGCGCACCGCCTTCCCAGCCGCCCAGCACGATCACCAGGATGGCGATGCGCAGGCCAATGACCAGTTGTTTTCGCGCGCGGATCTTGCGCCGGGCCTCGGCTTCGACGCCGGCGATGTCCATCGTCGCGGCGCTGTGGCTGGCTTGTGCTTGTGTCATGTTGCTCCCCTGCTCTTCAGAAAAAAGTTGAGTTCCGTGCGCGCTCTTCGATACGCCGCTGTGCGGCTACTCAGAGCGAACGGAGTTCAATGATGCATCCGCTGACCGTTCGGCCTGAGTAGGCGCGCAGCGGCGTATCGAAGGCGCTCCGGCTGATGCAAGCGCTTAAGCGATGTGAACTTCTTCACGCAGATCGGCCCAGATGCGCCGCGAGATATCGATGAAGCGCTGCTCGTAGCGCACTTCCTCCATCACGCGCGGACGCGGCAGGTCGATCGGATAGACGCTCTTCAAGGTAGCCGGGCGGGCGGTGAGCACGTAGACCTTGTCGGCCAGCGCAATGGCTTCCTCGAGATCATGGGTGACGAACACCACCGAGCCCGAATGGGCCGACCACAGGCGCAGCAGTTCATCCTGCATCAGGGTGCGGGTCTGCATATCCAGCGCCGAGAAGGGTTCGTCCATCAGCAGGATCTCGGGGCTGTTGATGAAGGTCTGGGCCAGCGCCACGCGCTTGCGCATGCCGCCCGAGAGCTGGTGCGGATAGTGGTCGCCGAATTTGTCGAGGCCCACGCGGCGGATCCACTCGTCGGCCAGCGCATGGGCCTGCTCCTTGGACTGGCCACGGAACATCGGGCCGGCGGCCACGTTGTCGCGCACGTTGCGCCAGGGAAAGACCGCATCGTTCTGGAACACGAAACCGATGCGCGGATCGATGCCGTTGACCGGCTGCCCCATCACCCGCACCTCGCCCAGGGTCGGCTTGAGCAGGCCGGTAATGAGCGAAAGCGTGGTCGACTTGCCGCAGCCGGTCGGGCCGACCACGGCCACGAATTCGCCGCGCGCCACGCTCATGGAAAAATCGCGCAGGGCCACCGTCGCCCGGCCGTCGGCCGTGATGAAGCGGCAGCTCACGTTGCGCAATTCAATGGCCGGCGTGGCCTGGGCGGCCTGGCCGGCGGGGGTGAAGGCCTGCTGGTTGATGGCGTTCATCGTGGGGCTCTTTCGTGGCTTGGGGTTGAATTCGGGTTGAGCGCGCCCCTGACGCGCCGGAGCGCATCATGGCGTATATCGTTTATATAGTTTTCAGCAAGACTGGCCAGCAGCCAGTCGCCGCCTCATTTCACGGCGTTGACGAATTCATCCGTGTAGGTCTTGGACAAGTCCACATGCTTGCCCTTGACGTTGGGATTGAAGCCCGACAGCACCGCCAGCACGGTCTCCGGCCCGCCCTTGGGCATCTTGCCGTCCGGCGAATACATGGGCAGCGAATTGTTCAGGGCTTGTATATACAGCGCCTTGTTGCTGCCGTAGTAGTCCTTGGGCATCTTCTCGGCGATCTGCTCGGCGGTGTGCGTGTTGATGAACCTGAGCGTTTTCACGAAGGCACGCGCCAACTTCTGCGCTTCCTCCTTGTGGCTGTTGAGCCAGCTGCGCTGTACATACACGCTGGAGGCCGGGTACAGCCCGCCGAGTGCCTTGATGGTGCCTTCCACGGTGCGCATGTCCACCAGCACCTGGGCATCGCCGGTCTTGAGCAGCAGCGACGCGGTCGGTTCGGTGGTCATGCCGGCATCGATGCGGCCCTGCTTCATGGCGGCGATGAAGGTATTGTCCGCGCCCACCGGAAGCACCGAGAACTGCTTGGAGGTGATGCCATGGCGCGAGGCCAGGTATTGGGTCAGGAAGTTGGTGGACGAGCCCAGCCCGGTCACGCCCAGGGTCTTGCCCTTGGCATCGGCCATGCTCTGGAAGTGCGGCGCAGCCTTGGTGGAGACCAGTTCCACTTCGCCCGGCACCTGGCCCAGGATGGTGATGGCGGTGATTTCCTTGCCCTTGGTCTGCAGGTCGATGGCGTGGTCATAGAAACCGACCACCGCCTGCACGGCCCCGGCCAGCAGTTCGTTCTCGGCATCGACCCCGGCCGGCTGCGACTGCAGCTCCACGTCCAGGCCCTCTTCCTTGAAGTAGCCCAGTTGTTCGGCCAGCTTGGCGGGCAGATAGACCATCTTGTTGATGCCGCCCACCATGATGGTGACCTTGGCGGCAGCCATGGCGTGGATCGGCAATGCGGCCAGCATGGTGCCGGCAACGGCCAGCGACAGCAGGCCACGGCGGAGATTTTTGTTCACGTCAGCTCCAGGAAATCAGTGCGAAAGCCCGTGGATTCTACGGTGCCTTCATATAACCGGCAAAATTCACTTTACCGCGTCGACAAACTCGTTGGTATAGGTCTTGGAGAGGTCGATGTTCTTGCCCTTGATGTTGGGATTGAACCCGGCCATCACCTTCAACACCTGTTCCGGCCCGCCGGCAGGCATCTTGCCATCGGGCGAATACATGGGCAGCGAGGCCTTGAGCGCCTGCACGTAGATGGCCTTGTTGCCGCCGTAATAGTCCTTGGGCATCTTGTCGGCCACTTCTTCAGCCGAATGGGTCTGGATGTATTTCAGCGTCTTGACGAAGGCGCGCGCCAGCTTCTGTGCGTCGGCCTTGTGGCTCATCATCCAGGAGCGATGCACGTAGAGGCTGGAGGCCGGATACAGTCCGCCCAGCGCGGCCTTGGTGCCTTCCACGCTGCTCATGTCGACCAGCACCTTGGCCGCACCGGAGGCCAGCAGGATGGAGGTGGTCGGCTCGGTGGTCCAGGCCACGTCCACGCGCTTCTGCTTCATGGCGGCGATCAGGGTATTGCCGGCACCGACCGGCAGGATCGAGTAGTCGCCCGCCTTCAGACCGGCGCGGCTGGCCAGGTATTGCGCCAGGAAGCTGGAGGACGAGCCCAGCCCGGTCACGCCCAGGGTCTTGCCCTTGAGGTCGGCCATGCTGCGCACGCTGTCGGCGAGGTCGGCGCGCACCATCTCCATGCCGCCCGGCACCAGCAGCAGCTGGGTGATGGAAGTGACTTCCTTGCCCTTGCTCTGCAGGTCGATGGAATGATCGTAGTAGCCGACCACGGCCTGCACGGCCCCGGCCAGCAGTTCATTCTCGGCATCGACCCCGGCCGGCTGCGACTGCAGCTCCACGTCCAGGCCTTCTTCCTTGAAGTAGCCCAGGCTTTCGGCCAGTTTGGGCGGCAGATAGATGAGCTTGTTGATGCCGCCGACCATGATGATGATCTTGTCGGCTGCATGGGCTTGCGGGGCCGCCAGGCCCAGGGCGCAGGCAGCGATGGCGGTGGCGCCCAGGGTCCGCAGGCGGCGGCGCAGGGCAGGCGTTCCGAGGGGCGGGAACACGCGAAGGTCGTGACGCATTATGATTGTCTCCACATTTTGGTTGGATGGTCTGTCGCCATCTCTTGTAGACTGCGGGCCTATTCTAAGAAGCCGAAACCTTCATCCAGCTTTCCAAATTCCGGCTTTCTGCTTTGCAGCGCAACAAAAAAGAACCTCCAGAAACACGAGACCATCGCATGAAATTGCTCCTGATCGAAGACAATCCCCAGCTCGCCCACTGGCTGGAGCAGATCCTCAAGGAACACAAGTTCAAGGTCGATATCGCCGCCGATGGCGAGATCGCCGACCAGGTCCTGCGCGACGAGAACTACGACGTCGTCCTGCTGGACCTGATGCTGCCCAAGCTGCACGGCAAGAACGTGCTGCGCCGCCTGCGCGAGCGCCACAACGGCGTGCCGGTGATGATCCTGACTGCCAGCGGCTCCATCGATGAAAAGGTCGAATGCCTCGGTGCCGGGGCCGATGACTACCTGGTCAAGCCCTTCGAGATCCGCGAACTGGTGGCCCGCATCAAGGTGCTGGTGCGCCGCCAGACACCCGACAAGGCCGCCGAGATCCACTGCGGCGACCTGGTGTATGACAGCAATACGCGCCAGTTCGCGGTGGCCGGCGTGACGCTGGCGCTCCCGGCGCGCGAACATGACGTGCTCGAAGTGCTGATGTTGAAGCAAGGCAAGACGGTTTCCAAGACCGCGTTGATGAAGGGGGTCTTCAGCCTGTCCGAAGAGCCTAGCGCGGACGCCATCGAAATCTACATCTCGCGCCTGCGCAAAAAACTGGAACACTCCAGCGCAGCCATCATGACCCTGCGCGGCCTGGGCTATCTGCTGAAGCAGAAAGATGATTGACAGCCTGCGCCTGCGGCTGCTGTGGTGGCTGCTGATTCCGATGGCGGTCTACGTGGGCCTGTCTACGGGCGACGCGTATGACAATGCCGTCTCCAGCGCCACCCTCGTGCAGGACCGGGCACTGCTGGCCTCGGCCCGCATGATGGCCGGCCAGGTCGGCTGGAACGATGGTGCGCCGGTGGTCTCGATCCCGCCTGCAGCGCTGGAACTGTTCGCCTCGCCGGCGCAGGATGCGGTGTATTACCAGGTGCGCATGGATGACGAGACGCTGCTGGCCGGACGCCCCGACTTCCCCGCCGAGCCTGACTTTGCGGCGCTCTATCCGGTCTATACCACGACCACCTTCGAGGGCAAGCCGCTGCGCGTGGTCAGCTATATCCGCGCGCTGTTCGATGAAGGTACGCTGCGCATGGTGGCGGTCTCGGTGGGCCAGACCATGCAGGGACGGCAGGAAATGATCGACGACCAGTGGCATGCCTCGCTGCGGCGTCAGATCGTGCTGCTGCTGCTGGCCATCAGCCTGGTGGTGCTGGGCCTGACGATGGAATTGCGGCCGCTGCTGGCGCTCAAGGACGAACTGGCCACGCGCGAACCGGATTCGCTCACGCCGCTGCGTGCAGGCGGCCTGCAGCAGGAATTGCGGCCCATCGTGGAAGCCATCAACCAGTACATCTTCCGCCTCAATGCCCAGGTGACGGTGCAGAAGCGCTTCGTGGCCGATGCCGCACACCAGTTGCGCACGCCCCTGGCGGTGATCGATTCGCAGATCCAGTTCGCGCGCCAGCTGGACGATCCGGCGCGGGTGAAACAGGTGCTGGCCTCCTTGCAGGAAGGCAGCCGCAGCATGACCGACCTCACCAACAAGCTGCTGCTGCTCTCGCAGGCTGAAGCTTCCAACAGCAGCGCCTTCCCGCGCGCACCGCTGGACCTGCTGGCGGTGGCCGCCATGGTGCTGGAGGAACTGGCCGGGCTGGCGCTCAAGAAGGGCATCGACCTGGGGCTGGAGACTACCCTGGAGAGCGCCATGGTCAACGGCAATGAAGCGCAGCTGATGGGCTTGCTGATGAACCTGATCGACAATGCCCTGCGTTATACGCCGGCGGGCGGCAAGGTCACGGTGGGACTGGAGCAGAAGCGCAGCCAGATCATCATCACCGTGACCGACAACGGGCCCGGCATCCCGGCCGAGGTCCGCGAGCGCGTCTTCGAGCGCTTCTATCGCAATGCCGCGCCGGACCAGCCGGGCTCGGGCCTCGGCCTGGCCATCGTGCGCGAGATCGTGCAGGCTTCGCAGGGCGCGATCCGGCTCGATGCACCGGCGCAAGGTAGCGGGCTGGTGGCTACGGTCAGCCTGCCTGCATTGCAGAGCTGATCGTCTTGACGAATACATCGTCGAACCGTTCGTCCTGAGTAGCAGCGCAGCTGCGTATCGAAGGCGCGCCTACCGCTGTCGGCGCGCCTTCGATACGGCCCACGGGGCCTACTCAGGTCGAACGGTCGATAGAGTGGTCGCGATCTCAAAAGCTGGGAACGGAGCAATACAAAACCGCGCAGCCCCCACAACAAACGATCAAAAAGTATCAGCCCGCCACACGCTTTTGGCGTGGAGCGGCGCGCCCTGCCCTCGTACTCTTGCTCCTGCCTGTGAAGGCAAAGGGTGCTTGCGAATCCCCCCGCATCTGCGCCCGACCTGAACGATAAAAAATACCAGGAGACAACCCGTGAACAAGATCTGCTTGGGCGCCGCGTGCGCCGTCCTTGGCGCTGCCCTGCCCTTGGTGGCATCGGCGCAGTCCTGCAATGTCCCCGTGCTGAAGGTGCTGGCGCAGAAGAGCTTGGGCCTGACGGTGATGGAGAAATCGCTGGCCGATTACCAGAAGCGCACCGGCACCCGTGTGGAGATCAGCTACTTCGGCGAGAACGACCGGCGCGCCAAGTCGCGCCTGGATGCTTCCACCAAGGCCGGTTCCTACCAGGTGTATTACGTCGATGAAGCCAACGTAGCCGAGTTCGCCTCGGCTGGCTGGATCGTGCCGTTGCTGAAGTACTTCCCCAAGGAGGCCGACTATGACGACTTCCTGCCCGGTCGCCGGGCGGTGGCCAGCTACAAGGATGTGGCGTATTTCGCGCCGCTGATCGGCGGTTCCGATTTCCTCTTCTATCGCCGCGACCTGCTGGAGAAGGCCGGCCTGCCGGTACCGCGCACGCTGGACGAACTGGTGGCCGACATCAAGAAACTGCATTCGCCGCCCGGCGTCTATGGCTGGGTGGCGCGCGGCCAGCGCGGCTCGGGCATGAACGTGTGGCGCTGGGCGCCTTTCATGCTGGCCCAGGGCGGCCAGTGGACCGACAAGAACAACCAGCCGGCCTTCAATTCACCGGCGGCTGTCAAGGCTACGCAGCTCTATGCGGAACTGTTCAAGTACGGCCCTCCCGGTGCGGCCACCTATGACTGGAGCAATGCACTGGAAGCCTTCCGCTCGGGCAAGGTGGCCTTCATGATCGAGTCCACGCCCTTCGCCGACTGGATGGAAGACAGCAGCAAGTCCAGCGTGGCCGACAAGGTCGGCTATGCCCGTCCGCCGGCACCGCTGCCCTCGGCCGCTTACGGCCACGGGCTGGCCATCTCCGCCATCGGTGCCAAGGACGAATGCACGCGCCAGGCGGCCGGCAAGTTCATCGCCTTTGCCACCGGCAAGGAACAGGAACAGGCGCGCCTGCGCGACAAGGTCTTCAGCGACTACAACCGCACCAGCACCATCCAGAGCGATTACTTCCAGAAGAACGTCAAGCCGCAGATCCTCGCCGGCCTGAAGGACACCACCCCGGTCTCCAAGCTGACCATCTGGCCCAGCCCGCAGTGGCCGGACATCGGCGACAACCTGGGCGTGGCGCTGGAAGAAGTCTTCACCGGTACCCAGAAGGACATCCCCCGCGCCCTGAACGAAGCCGCCCAGTATGCGCAGGATGCGATGGAACACGCGCGTAAATAATTTACTTCATTCAACCGCGTCAAACGATGTAGCCGCCCTGTTCCCTTGCCGGAACGGGGCGGACTCCGGAGTCCTGCATGTTCAATCGTGGAAAGACCTCGCTGCCCTACCTGTTCCTCGGCCCGTCGCTCCTGGTGATGCTGGTGCTGGGGCTGGTACCGACGGTGGCGGCGATCAACCTGGCACTGAAGAACCGCGTGCTGCGCTATCCCGACAGCGACTATGTCTGGCTGCGCAATGTCGAGCGGCTGCTGTCGGACCGGCGCTTCCTCAATGCCATCGAAGTCTCGGCGATCTGGGAAGTGGTCACCGTGCTGGGTGCGGTGGTGGCCGGCATCCTCATCGCCATCTACCTGTTTGAAAACGTCCACGGCAAATGGCGGCAAGCCATGTGCGTCTTGCTGATCACGCCGGTGCTGCTGCCACGCGTGTCGGCCGCCTTCATCTGGAAGTTCATGTATTCGCCGCTGACCGGCATCCTGGGCTGGCTGCTGGGATTGGTGGGCATCCATGACACGGCCTTCCTGTCGGACCCGCTGCTGGCGCTCTATGCAGTCGCTGCCGTCGATATCTGGCAGTGGGGATTGTTCTTCGCCGTGATCGTCCTGAAGCTGCTGGAAACCCTGCCGCCCGAACCGCTGGAGGCGGCGCGGCTGGACCACGCGCGCACCTGGCAGGTGTATGCCTACATCGCCCTGCCGATGTTGAAGGCCCCGCTCATCAGCCTGGTCTTCATCAAGATGGTGGAGTCGCTGCGCTCCTTCGACCTGATCTACGTGATGACCAAGGGCGGGCCCGGCGTGGCTACCGAAACGCTGGACATGTATGCCTATGCCCAAGGCATCGGGCTGTCCGGCAAGGTCTCGTATGCCTCCACCATGGCGGTGCTGATGATGGTGGCGACCACGCTGATCTTTACCCTGATCTGGAAACGGGTGAGCAAATGGGAAGACTGATCGCACGCTGCGCCGTCTGGGGCGTGGGCATCCTGCTGGTGCTGGTGGCAGTGTTTCCGCTGCTGTGGGCGCTGCTCAATTCGCTGAAGACCTTGCTGGATATCGTCACGCCGACACCGCGCTTTCTCTTCACGCCGACGCTGGAGAACTATCGCCAGGTCATCGGCAGTCCGGAGGTACTGGTGGGCGTGACCAACAGTGCCGTCATCGTCGGCAGCGCCGTGCTGCTGGGTACGCTCATGGGTGTGCCGGCGGCCTACGTGATTGCGCGCTATCACGTGCCGGGCAAGCGCGACATCCAGTTCTTCCTGCTCTCGCTGCGCTTCCTGCCGCCGGTGGCGGTGGCCATTCCGCTCATTGCGATCTGGGTCGACCTGGGGCTGTATGACACGCGCTTCTCGATGATCGTGACTTACCTGCTGACCACGCTCTCCACCATCACCTGGCTGTCGATCCCCGTGTTCCAGCGCATGCCGCGCGAGATCGAGGAAGCCGCCACCCTCGATGGCTACGGCCCCTATGCGGTGTTCTGGAAGATCGCCCTGCCCAACTGCGCCGGCACCTTGCTGGGCGGGATCATCTTCAGCTTCGTACTGGTGTGGAACGAACTGATGATCGCCCTGGCGCTGACCTCCTCCAACAGCGCCACGCTGCCGGTGGTGGCCTCGGCCTTTACCTCCATGGGGCAGGAAGTGCCGTGGGGCGTGATCAATGCCTCCACCGTGTTGCTGGCGCTGCCGCCCCTGATCTTTGTCGGCGTGTTGAGCCGGCTGTTGAATTCCATCCTCACCGGAAAATAAGGAGACCCCATGCAAGCCCTCGTACTCGAAGCCACGCGTGAACTGGCCCTGCGCGACATCGACCTGCCGCAGGATCTCGGTGCCCAGGATGTGCGCATCCGCATCCACACCGTGGGCATCTGCGGCAGCGACCTGCACTACTACACCCACGGCCGCATCGGCCCCTTCAAGGTGGAAGCGCCCATGGTGCTGGGGCACGAGGCCTCGGGCACCATCATCGAAGTCGGCAGCGATGTTACGCAACTGAAGGTCGGCGACCGCGTCTGCATGGAGCCGGGCATCCCGCGCCTGGATTCGCCGGCCACGCTGCGCGGCCTGTACAACCTCGACCCCTCGGTACGCTTCTGGGCCACGCCGCCCATCCACGGCTGCCTCACCGGCAGCGTGGTGCATCCGGCGGCCTTCACCTATCGGCTGCCGGACAACGTCAGCTTTGCCGAAGGGGCCATCGTCGAACCCTTGTCCATCGGCCTGCAGGCCGCCACCAAGGCGCGCATGAAGCCGGGCGATACGGCCGTGGTGATCGGTGCCGGCACCATCGGTGCCATGACTGCACTGGCAGCGCTGGCGGGGGGCGCGGCGCGCGTGATCCTGGCCGATGTGGTGGCCGAGAAGCTGGCCCACTTCGCCAACAATCCCGCCGTCATCACGGTGGATGTGACACAGCAGGCCCTGACCGATGTGGTGCAGCAGGTCACCGAGGGCTGGGGTGCCGATGTGGTGTTTGAGGCGTCGGGCCATGCCGGCGTCTACCAGACCCTGCTGGACCTGGTGTGTCCCGGTGGCTGCGCGGTGCTGGTGGGCATGCCGCCGGAGCCGGTGGCGCTGGACGTGGTGACCATGCAGACCAAGGAAGTGCGGCTGGAATCGGTCTTCCGTTATGCCAACATTTTCCCGCGCGCACTGGCGCTGCTGAGCTCGGGAATGATCGATGTGAAGCCTTTCATTTCACGCAGCTTCCCCTTCTCGCAGGGGATCGAGGCCTTCGAGGAAGCCGCGCGCGGCCGTCCGCAGGATGTGAAGATCCAGATCGAAATGGAAGGCTGACCATGGCCGACATCCGCTGCCAGGGCTTGTCCAAGCATTACGCCGGTGGCCCGCCGGTATTGCATCCGCTGGACCTCACCATCGGTGATGGCGAATTCGTGGTCCTGCTCGGCCCCTCGGGCTGCGGCAAATCGACCATGCTGCGCATGATCGCCGGGCTCGAAGAGATCAGCGGCGGCACCCTCTCCATCGGCGGCAAGGTGGTCAACGCGCTGCCTGCGCGGGATCGCAACGTGGCCATGGTGTTCCAGAACTACGCGCTCTATCCGCACATGAACGTGTATGACAATATCGCCTTCGGCCTGCGCCGCCTGAAGCGTCCGTCCGACGAGATCGACCGCCGCGTGCGGGAAGTGGCGGCCATGTTGAATCTTGATGCCCTGCTCGAGCGCAAGCCCCGCGCCATGTCCGGCGGCCAGCAGCAGCGCGCGGCGATTGCGCGCGCCATCATCAAGACGCCGTCGGTGTTCCTGTTCGATGAGCCGCTCTCCAACCTCGATGCCAAGCTGCGCGCGCAATTGCGCGGCGACATCAAGCGCCTGCACCAGCGCCTGCGCACCACCACCGTCTACGTCACCCACGACCAGCTGGAAGCCATGACGCTGGCAGACCGCGTCATCCTCATGCAGGGCGGGCAGATCGTGCAGGCGGGTTCGCCGGCCGAACTCTACCGTTATCCGCGCACGCTCTTTGCGGCGGGATTCATCGGTACGCCCGCCATGAACTTCCTCGATGGCGTGGTCGAACGTGATGGCGCAACGCTGGCCGTGCGCTGCGAAGACCAGCGCTGGGTCCTGCAGGATGAAAGGTTTTCACGCCTGGCACCGGGAATGGCGGTAAAGTTGGCGGTGCGTCCTGACTATGTCCGCATGGCCGGCGAGCAGGACGCCGCCCACAGCCTGACCTGCGCGGTCGATGTGGAACTGGTGGAGATCCTGGGGGCCGATGCCCTGCTCACCACCCGCTGGGGCGCACAGACGCTGACCGCCCTGGTGAGCGCGCAGCACCTGCCGCAGGCGGGACAGCGCCTGCACCTGGCCTTCGATCAGCACGCGTTGCACGTGTTCGATGTACACAGCGGAGAGAACCTGTCGCTGCCGCCCGCCGCCTTCGCGGCCGGCGGACAAGACGACGGCCCGCATGGCAAGGAGACAAAGCATGAGTCCGGATCTGGAGCTGGTCCATACCCGCCAGGACGAATCCTTCAGGGCGTGGGTGCATGACTACCCGCACACGGTGGCCAAATGGCATTTTCATCCTGAATACGAAGTCCACGTCATCACCGCATCCAGCGGCAAGTTTTTCGTGGGCGACTTCATCGGTGACTTCGCTCCCGGCAACCTGGTGCTGACCGGACCCAACCTGCCGCACAACTGGGTCAGCAACCTGGGCGCGGATGAGCACGTGGGCGCGCGCGACCTGGTGCTGCAATTCTCGCGGCCCTTCGCCGACCGCATGCTGGGGGCCATCCCGGAGCTCTCGCCCTTGCAGGATCTGCTGGAGGGCGCGGCGCGCGGATTGCAGTTTCCTGATGCGCTGGGCAGGTCGATCATTCCGCTGATGCAGGAGCTGGCGCAGGCCGGCGGTGCGCGCCGTGTGGTGCTGATGATGAGCGTGCTGGAACAGCTGGCATCCTGCCGCGAACGCAGGCCGCTGGCCGGCCCGGGCTACGACCTGGACGCCCAGCGCCACATGTCGTCCACCATCAACCAGGTGCTTTCCTGCATCCGCCAGAATCTCGGCGGCAACCTGCGCGAGAGCGATGTGGCCGAACTGGCGGGGATGAGCGTAAGCAGCTTTACGCGCTTCTTCAAGCGGCATACGGGCTGCACCTTCATCCAGTACCAGAACGGATTGCGCCTGAACGAAGCCTGCGAATTGCTGATGTGTACCGAACTGAGCGTGACCGAGGTGTGCTACCGGGTCGGGTTCAACAATCTTTCCAATTTCAATCGCCAGTTCCTGGCCCACAAGGGCATGCCGCCCTCGCGCTTCCGTGCGCTGCACCGGCTCAACGATGAAGTCCGGGCGGTCGCGTAGCGCCTCTCCACTTGCACGCAAAGGAAAATGATTTGAGCTATCTCGGCATCGACCTCGGCACTTCCGAAGTCAAGCTTGTCCTCACCGACGACGACTCCCACGTCATCGCCACCAGCAGTGCTCGCCTGCGGGTGGACAACCCGCATCCACTGTGGTCCGAGCAGGCGCCGCAGGCCTGGTGGAACGCCACGCTCGACGCCATCGCCGCGCTGCGCGCCGAGGCCCCGCAAGCCTTCCAGGCCCTGCGCGGCATCGGCATCTCCGGCCAGATGCATGGCGCCACCCTGCTGGATCGCAACGGCAATGTATTGCGCCCGGCCATCCTGTGGAACGACATGCGCGCCCATGCGGAATGCGTGGAGCTGGAAGCGCTGGTACCGGATGCGCCCGCCATCACCGGCAATCGCGCCATGCCGGGCTTCACGGCACCCAAGCTGCTGTGGCTGTCGAAATACGAACCGGCCGTGTACCGCGCCATCGACAAGGTCT
This sequence comes from Herbaspirillum sp. Her4, assembly GCF_057961335.1. Classification (NCBI taxonomy): domain Bacteria; kingdom Pseudomonadati; phylum Pseudomonadota; class Betaproteobacteria; order Burkholderiales; family Oxalobacteraceae; genus Herbaspirillum; species Herbaspirillum sp. Her4. The sequence continues at coordinate 5,180,692 of NZ_CM176330.1, forward strand.
TGCTGCCCAAGGATTACCTGGGCTGGAAACTGACGGGAGAATTCGTCTCCGAGATGTCGGACGCGGCCGGCACGCTCTGGCTGGATGTGGCGCAGCGCGACTGGTCCGACCGCATGCTGGCGGCCACCGGGCTGGATCGCAGCCACATGCCGCGCCTGGTCGAAGGTAGTGACGTGACGGGGCATTTGCGCGAGGAGTTGCGGCGCGAATGGGGCATCAGCGGCCCGGTGGTGGTGGCCGGCGGCGCCGGGGACAATGCGGCCAGCGCCGTGGGCATCGGCGTGATCCAGGCGGGCGATGCTTTCTTGTCGCTGGGCAGTTCTGGCGTCTTGTTCGCTGCAACGGCACGGCATGCGCCCAATCCACAGCAAGGTGTGCATGCGTTCTGCCACTGCCTGCCGGGGCAATGGCATCAGATGAGCGTGATCCTGTCGGCCGCAGCCAGCCTGCATTGGCTCTCGGGCGTGACGGCGCGGCCGGTGGGCGAATTGGTGGCAGGGGCGGAGCGATTGACGGCGACGCAGCAGGCACAGGCTCCCTTGTTCCTGCCGTATCTGAATGGCGAGCGCACGCCGCACAATGATGCGACGGCCAAGGGCGTGCTGTTCGGCATGACGCCAGCGCATGAGACTGCGCATCTGGCCTATGCGGTGATGGAAGGCGTGGCCTTTGCGATGGCCGATGGCTATGCGGCCTTGCAGGCTGCGGGCACTACGCTGGAGAGTGCGGCATTTGTGGGCGGCGGGTCGCGCAGTGCGTTCTGGGGGGAGCTGTGTGCTACCGCCCTGGGGATTCCTCTGCGGCGGCATGCAGGGGCGGAAGTGGGTGCGGCGCTGGGGGCGGCGAGGCTGGGGAGGTTGGCGCGGACGGAGGAGGATGCGGCCAGCGTGTGCGTCCCACCCGAGGTACTGGAATGGTATCGCCCTGATGCTGCAAGGCAGGCACAACTGCAGCGCAGGCTGGCACAATATCGTCGCCTCTATCGTAGTCTCGCAGACGAATTCATCGCGTTCTCGCAGTCCTGAAATGGCCGGACCACCGGCGTCCGGCCTGCTCCTCACGCAAAAAAATACACGGCATTTATCGAAGCAATTCAACAGACTTCAAGCAAGCCATCGTGCAACATCTGCGCTTCCCGATTCGGCTTGCTGAAGTCTTCCCTGCCTTCTTCGGGACATTCATTTTTCCCGCAGAAGGACACGCATGCATTCCCGCACCACCGGCTGGGACAGCCTGACCCGGCAGCGCCAGCATCACCGCATCCTGCAACTTCACTTCGTCAATGACGATGCCCCCGACGACTCCCAGCAGAAGGAAGCAGCATCAGATCGGGTGCCTGCCCCCATGGGAGCAGCATGATGAACGGATGCAATTTTTGCGACAAGAAAGGCTTGCTGATCTATCCGGTCCGCTATGCCGTGGCCAGTCCTTATGGCGCGGCAGGCGTACCGGGGCTGTCCGGCAATTTCAGGATCGAGGGCGCCCCGCAGTCCGCCGGTGCGGCGAAATACAGCTTGCGGGCGCTGCGTCCTGGTTATCTCTATACCTATGACGAGAAGCGCGGACGGCTCAAGGCCTATGTGGTCATCCCGGCGATGCTGGCCGGCAGTGCGGTCCATACCGGAGAATTCAATGCGAGTGCGGACAAGGTGGCGCATTTTGTGGCAGACGAAGCCGCCATGAAAAAGGCCTACGCCTTCAGCAACACGCCCACTGAATCCGAGACAAGCAAGCTCGCCACGGCTGTACGCTTCAGGGCGATCATGGCGGAGCATGGGCCGCATCACAAGGGCTACATTGCCGCGCTCAATGATCCGGTGGGAATGACTAACGACCTGAGTGAATTGACGGTACCGGATCTACAGGCCAGGTTCGATGAGAAGCTGCACCATCTTCTGCGCCATCTCGCCGGCTTCCAGACGCGCTTTCAATTCCTGGATCTCGGCATCGCGGGCCGCGGCCGCCTTCTGCAACTCGGCTTCGGACTTGGCGCGCGCCAGTTCGATGGCGTTGCGCTTGTCCTGCTCGGCCAGTTCCAGGCGCTCATGCAATTGCTGCTCGAAGGCGCTGTCGCGCACTTGCGAGAGGATGTCGGCGTAACCGGCTTCATCGATCTTGAAGGCTTTGCCGCAATGGGGGCAGATGATGTCGTGCATGGCTGTTCGGGTCCTGTTCTTGACGGATGGCCGCTAGCTTAACGGATCATGCCCGTCATGCAGAGAGAGAAAACGAGGAAAGAAAACGGAAGAAAAGGCAGAAATGCGAAAAGCCCGCACAAGGCGGGCTTTTCTGAATTTGGTGGAAAGTGCAAGGTTTGAACTTGCGACCCCTGCAGTGTGAATGCAGTGCTCTACCACTGAGCTAACCTTCCGTACCTGACTGGCTTTTTGCTGCAGCGCCAATCGAGAAGCGAGATTATGCCAACGTTTTTCGACCTGCGCAAGTGCTTCGTAAATAATTCTTCATTTTTTATCGACAACGCTGCCGGGCAACGACAACGGCCTCACCATTACGCCGTTTCACGCCGCCTCTGCAGCCGCTTCCGGCGGCGGCGGTTCAAAGCGCCACACGCAGCTGCCGCGCGCTTCCTTGTCGAGCTGGTTGAGCACGTCTTCATGCAAACCCAGTTCTTCCTCGCTGGCCGCCACCACGATCACTTCGGCCAGCGGAGCCAGCTCCAGCTTGCCCTCGCCTTCGCTGACTTCTTCCTCCGCCCCCAGGTCCATGGTCAGCGAATTCTGGCCGCGCGTCATCGACAGATAAACTTCGGCCAGCAGCTCCGCATCCAGCAGCGCGCCGTGCAGCACGCGATGGGCGTTGGAGATGCCGTAACGATCGCACAAGGCATCGAGCGAATTGCGGCGGCCCGGGTGCAGTTCCTTGGCCATCTGCAGCGAGTCCACCACGTCGGAGACGTGCTCCTTGAACGGCGGCAGACCCAGCAAGGCCAGTTCCGCATCCAGGAAGCCGACGTCGAAAGGAGCGTTGTGGATGATGATCTGGGCACCGCGTACATAGTCGAGGAACTCGGCGGCAATCTGCTTGAAGGTCGGCTTGTCGGCCAGGAATTCGGTGGTCAGGCCGTGCACGGCCAGCGCGCCTTCTTCGGAGTCACGCTCGGGATTGATGTAGAAGTGAAGGTTCTTGCCCGAAAGCTGGCGGTTGAGCACCTCCACACAGCCGATTTCCAGGATGCGGTTGCCGTTGCGCGGCGAAAGGCCCGTGGTTTCGGTATCGAGGATGATCTGACGCATGCTTGCTCCTGCTGATGTTGTTTGCTGCTAAAACACTGATATGAAAGAAAACGCCGGCCCGGTCAGCCTATGCTGTCCACGCCCCGGTTGGCCAGCTGGTCGGCGCGCTCATTGCCGGCGTGGCCATTGTGGCCGCGCACCCAGCGCCATTCCACCTGGTGCTGCTGCTGGGCGGCATCGAGCGCCTGCCACAGGTCGGCGTTCTTGACCGGCTCCTTGCTGGAGGTCTTCCAGCCGCGCGCCTTCCAGCCGTGGATCCACTCGCTGATGCCCTTCTGCACGTACTGGCTGTCGGTGTGCACCACCACCTCGCAGGGACGCTTGAGGGCGTTGAGGGCCTGGATCACCGCCATCAGCTCCATGCGGTTGTTGGTGGTGTTGGGCTCGCCACCGAAGATTTCCTTCTCCTTGCCCCCGGCCACCAGCAACGCACCCCAGCCGCCACGGCCGGGATTGCCCTTGCAGGCACCATCCGAATAAATCTCTACTTTGTCCATGCTCTTCACTTCAATCTGGTTGCGTATGCGCATTTGCGCATGACAGGCGGGCCGCGATGATACCTGATCGCGCCGACACGCCCTGGTTTCAATCGGTTTTGTGGATGCGGTTGGTCACCGGCACGCCGCGCGGCGCCTTCAGCTTCTGGCGCTGCAGGGCCGGGCCGATCAGGCGCATGCCGGGCACCCGCTTGATGGCCTGGACGATGTAGACCGCACCGAAATACGGCCACCAGCGGTCGCCCGCCTTCTCCATGAAGCCGAAACGGTCCAGCCATTGCGCCGTCTCGCAGGGCGGTGCGTAGCAGCCGAAGTGGCCGCGGTTGACTTCCATGTTCAGCAGCTTCAGCCAGTCCTTCAGGCGCGGCAGGCGGATGAATTCGCCATCCTGCGGCAGGAAGTGCGCGCCGGTCAGGCGTCCGGCCACCTGGCGCATGCCCCACAGGCTGCTGGGATTGAAGCCGCAGATGATGACCTGCCCTTCCGGAATCAGCACCCGCTCCACCTCGCGCAGGACCTGGTGCGGCTCGGCGGCGAATTCCAATACGTGGGGCAGCACCACCAGGTCCAGGCTCTGGGTGGCAAAGGGCAGTTCGCCGAAATTCTGCGTCACCACCTGGGGGATTTCCAGCTCGGATTGCCCTTCCACCGGCATGCGGTTGTCAGCCAGCCAGCGATAGGGCATGCGGTTGGCCTGCAGGGCGTGGATCTGGGGCGAACCGATCTGCACCGCGTTGAAGCCGAAGATGTCGGCCGTCAGCGCATTGAGGTGGTGCTGCTCCCACTGGCGCAGGTAATCGCCGATGGGCGTCTGCAACCAGGCGGCCAGGTCTATAATTTCCGCGTTGTTCGCAGTCACAGCAGTTTCAGCCTTGTCAGCCATCTCTTCTTTCGCGCCTCATGACCCAGCCAGCCAAGCCAGCTCAAGCAGATCAGAAAACTTCATTGGACGTCCTGGCCGTACCGGCGTTCGACGACAACTACCTGTGGATCATCCATGACGGGCGCCATGCCGCCGTGGTCGACCCCGGCGACGCGGTCCCCGTCCTGGCCGCATTGCAGGCCGAGGGCCTGACGTTGGCCGCTATTCTACTGACTCATCACCACGCTGACCATGTCGGCGGTGTGGTCGAGCTGGCGCGCAGCGCCGTGAGCGACGAATTCCCGGCCATCCCGGTCTACGGGCCGGCGCGCGAGCAATCCCGCATCAAGGGGATGACGGTCCCGCTGCACGGGAATGACGAAATGACGATCTCTTCTCTGGGCCTCTCGCTGCAGGTCATCGACGTGCCCGGCCACACCTTGGGCCATATTGCGTATTACTCGGCAGAACAGGGTTTTGTCTTCTGCGGCGATACCCTCTTTGCCGGTGGCTGTGGCCGCCTCTTCGAAGGCACTCCGGGACAGATGGTCGAGTCACTGGCCAAGCTCAGCAGCCTGCCGAGTGAGACCCAGGTGTATTGCGCCCACGAGTACACGCTCTCCAACCTCAAGTTCGCCGCCGAGGTCGAGCCCGGCAATGCCGAGCTCAGCGCTCGCCTCCAGCGCGAGCGCGTCAAGCGGGACCAAGGGGAAGCCACCGTGCCGACCAGCATTGCCCTGGAGCGCGCGACCAATCCCTTCCTGCGCGCCAATCAAAAAGTAATCCAGGAATCGCTGCAAAAGGCGGGCCGATTGACGGAGTTGAATGAAGTTAGCAGCTTTGCAGCGCTGCGCGAATGGAAGAATATCTACAGATAGCGCCAAATTGAGGGCCAGTTAGACGCAAAAACCAGCGAAATCAAGGACTTGGCTTTGTAACAGAGGCCAATTTTTGCTTGACTGGCGAAAAGGGTCTTCCGTACACTCCTCCAATTCCCCAAATTGGGCACCAGTGTTTTTACGAACTTTTACGAAACGCTGTCCTCTCTGCACCACGCCGGGGAAATTCGCAGCTTCCGACCTTGCATTACCGTCAACCTGCACGCGCCCGTGATCGGACTGATCCGGATTCCGCCGGCAGGAGGTGTCGAGCTTCATTACAGCTCTGCAACGGAAGCGCCGCACCCAACTTTTGCCTCTGGCACAGGATATCGCCCACATGCAGCGTACTTTGAAACAACTCGCCATTGCCGCCCTGTTCTGCGCTGGTACCCCGCTGCTCTCCCACGCCAACGATATCTCGATCTACCCCGCTCCCTTCAATGCGATCAATCCCGAACTGGCCGGCAATGCCCTGCCGGGGATGAATGACATCGACATCTGGACGCGCATTCGCAAGGGCTTCGGGATTCCTGATCTGGACAATTCGCTGGTGGAGAGCCAGACCCAGTGGTACAGCTCCCGTCCCGACTACATCCAGCGCACCACGGTGCGCGCCTCGCGTTATCTGTTCCACGTGGTCCAGGAACTGGAAAAGCGCGGCATGCCCACCGAGCTGGCGCTGCTGCCCTTCATCGAATCGGCCTTCAACCCGGAAGCCCTCTCCACCGCCAAGGCAGCCGGCATGTGGCAGTTCATCCCCTCCACCGGGCGTGACTACAACCTCAAGCAGAACATGTTCACCGACGAGCGCCGCGACGTGCTGGCCTCGACCGATGCCGCCCTGACCTATCTGCAGAAGCTCTACGGCATGTTCGGCGACTGGCAGCTGGCGCTGGCAGCCTACAACTGGGGCGAAGGTTCGGTGCAGCGCGCCGTGAACCGTAATCTCGCGGCCGGCCTGCCGATCGACTTCAATACGCTGTCGGCGCAGATGCCCAACGAGACCCGCAACTACGTGCCCAAGCTGCAGGCGGTCAAGAACATCATCGCCAACCCGGCTGCCTTCGACATCGCCCTGCCCAAGGTGGACAACCAGCCCTACTTCGTCACCATCGGCAAGACCCGCAATATCGACGTGAAGGTCGCCGCGCAACTGGCCGAGCTGTCGCTGGACGAGTTCAAGGCACTGAACCCGCAATTCAACCGCCCCGTCATCATCGGCGGCGAAGATACCAAGATCCTGCTGCCGGAAAGCAATGCCGAGAAGTTCAAGTCCAACATGTCCAAGTGGACCCAGGCTTTCTCGACCTGGACTGCCCACACCGTCTCCAGCGCCCGTGAGCGCATCGAGACCATCGCCAGCAAGTTCGGCACCACCCCTGAAGTGATCCGCAGCGTCAACCAGATCCCGCCGCGCATGGTCCTGAAGGCCGGCTCGACCATTCTGGTCCCGAAGAATGAAGAGACCGCCGCGCTCGATACCGACCTGACCCCGGAAATCGCCGACAACGCCCGTCTGGCCATCGCCCCGGATGTGCCGGAAACCCGCCGCATCTATGTCAAGGCCGGCAAGCGCGACACCCTGGCCGGCATCGCCAGCCGCTACCGCGTGAGCGTGGCGCAGATCAAGGAATGGAATGGCCTGAAGCGTGACACCCTGGCCGCCGGCCAGAGCCTGCAGCTGCAAGTGCCCAATGCCGCCGCCCACGCCGCACCGACGCGCGTAGCGGCCACGCACCACGCTGCCCCGGCACGCCGCCAGGTGGCATCGGCCAAGGCCCCGGTGCGCAAGGCGGCACCGGCACCGGCGCGCAAGGTCGCCGGCAAGCCGCTGACGCTGGCCTCCGGCAACGGCGCTCGCAAGCAATAATCCGGAGGAAACCGGAGGAGACCCGGGCGGCTCGACCGCCTACAACAAGAAGACGCGCCCCAAGCACGGAAGAAAAATAACGACTGCAGTCTGCATGGACCCGAAGCCCCGGAGCTGATCCGGACTTCGGGTTTTCTTTTTGCCGGGCCGCTCAGTGTGCGGCTTCAGCGTAGGTGGCAGCGGCCACCAGGCGGCGTGTGTATTCCTGCTGCGGCTGTTTGAGGACCTGTTCGGCCGGACCGCTCTCGACCACCTTGCCATCCTTCATCACGATCACCTGGTGCGCCATGGCCTGCACCACGGCCAGATCGTGGGTGATGAACAGATAGGCCAGTCCATGCCGGCGCTGCAGGTCGGCCAGCAGTTGCAGCACCTGCTGCTGCACGGTCACGTCCAGAGCGGAAGTGGGCTCGTCCAGCAACAGCAGTTCCGGCTGCAGCACCAACGCACGGGCGATGGCGATGCGCTGGCGCTGGCCGCCGGAGAATTCATGCGGGTAGCGTTCCAGCACGGCTGCCGTGAGGCCCACTTCCTCGAGTGCGGAGACGATGGCCTCGCGTTGCTGCTCCGGCGTTTTCCCGGGATGATGCAGGGCCAGCCCTTCGCCCACGATCTGCTCCACCGTACGGCGCGGCGAGAGCGAGGCGAAAGGATCCTGGAACACCACCTGCATGCGCGCCCGCAAGGGCCGCAGTTCACGGCTGCTGCGCTCGGAAATCGGCGTCCCCTCAAAACGGATGCTGCCCGCCACGCTGGCCGCCGACAGCCGCAGCAAGGCCATGCCGAGCGTGGACTTGCCGGAGCCGGATTCACCAACAATGCCGATGGTCTCGCCGCGCCGCAATTGCAGGTCGATGCCATCGACCGCATGGAAGGCGCGCTTGGCGAACCAGCCCTGCTTGATGTGATAGGTGCAGCGCACTTTTTCCGCCTGCAGGACCACGGGCGCTTGTGCCGGCACGTCGGCCGCATTGCGCTGCGGACGGCTCTGCAGCAGCTTGCGGGTGTACGGCTGCTGCGGATTGGCGAAGAGCTCGGCAACGCTCGCGCTTTCGACCAGTTTGCCCTTTTCCATCACGCCGACGCGATCAGCGAAGTGGCGCACCAGGTTCAGGTCGTGCGAGATGATGAGCACGGCCATGTTCTCTTCGCGCTGCAACTGGTTCAGCAGCGCCAGGATCTGCACCTGGATGGTCACATCCAGGGCCGTGGTCGGTTCATCGGCGATGAGCAGCTTGGGCTTGCAGGCCAGGGCCATGGCGATCATGGCGCGCTGGCGCTGGCCACCCGAGAGTTCATGCGGATACGACAGCGCCCGGCGCGCGGGCTCCGGAATGCCGGTCTTTTCCAGCAGCGCTACCGCCCGCGTAGCGGCATCGCGCGCATTGAGGCCCTCATGCAGCATCAACACCTCGGCGATCTGGTTGCCGATGGTGAAGAGCGGGTTCAGGGCCGTCATCGGCTCCTGGAAGATCATCGCCACGTCATTGCCGCGCACTTGCTGCATCTGGCGCTCGTTCTTCTTCAGCACGTCCTGGCCGTCGAGCAGGATGCTGCCTTCGTAGCGCGCATCCTGGTTCAGCTGCATCACCGCCAGCGAGGACACCGTCTTGCCCGAACCGGATTCCCCCACCAGGGCAAATTTTTCACCGGGTGCAATCGTGAAGCTCACGCGGTCCACCACCACGGTATCGCCGAAGCGCACCGTCAAGTCCTTCACTTCCAGCAGCGGGGCGCTCATGCCTTCCTCCGTACGTCCAGGGCGTTGCGCAGGCCGTTGCCGATATTGGTCAGCAGCAGCAGGGTCACGGTCAGCACCACGAAGGTGGCCACCGCAATCCACCAGGCATCCAGATTGTTCTTGCCCTGGGCCAGCAGCTCGCCCAGGCTCGGGGTCGAGGGCGGCACGCCCAGGCCCAGGAAGTCCAGGCTGGTCAGCGCCAGGATGGCCGCGCTCATGCGGAACGGCAGGAAGGTCACCACCGTGGTCATGCTGTTGGGCAGCACGTGACGCCAGATGATGAGGCGATCGGGCAAACCCATGGCGCGCGCAGCCTGCACGTACTCGAGATTGCGGTTGCGCAGGAAATCCGCGCGCACGTAGTCCGACAGGCTCATCCAGCCAAACAGGGACAGCAGCACCAGCAGCAGCCCCAGGCTGGGCTGGAAGATGGAGGAGAAGATGATGAGCAGGTACAGCTCCGGCATTGATCCCCATATCTCCAGCAGACGCTGGGTAATGAGGTCGGTACGACCGGCGAAGTAGCCCTGCACCGCACCGGCAGCCACGCCCAGGATCACGCCGATGAAGGTCAGCGCCATCCCGAACAGCACCGACACGCGGAAGCCGTAGAGCAGGCGCGCGAAGACGTCACGGCCACGGTCATCGGTGCCCAGCCAGTTTTCGGCGGAAGGCGCCGCCGGATTGGGTTCCTTGGCGAAGTAGTTCAGGGTGTTGTAGCCGTAGCGGTTGAGCGGATAGATGACCCAGTTGCCGTCCTTGCGGAATTGCTGCTCGATGAAGGGATCGAGATAGTCGGCGGGCGAGTCGAAGTCGCCGCCAAAATGCTTGTCTGAATAATCCTTCAGCATCGGAAACATCAGCTTGCCCTGATAGCTGGCCACAAGCGGCTTGTCGTTGGAGACCAGTTCAGCGCCCAGGCTCACGATGAAGAGAATGGAAAAAATCACCAGGCTCCAGTAGCCGGTCCGGTCCGCACGGAACCGCAGCCAGATGCGGCGGCTGGGCGAAATGGAACGGGTGGAGGGAGTGGCGGGGGTCGTCATGCTCATTTCGCCAGGCTTTCGAATTGGACGCGCGGGTCTGCCCACACGTAGCAAAGATCACCGACCAGCTTGACCACCAGGCCGATGAGGGTAAAGAGATACAGCGTGCCCATCACCACCGGATAGTCGCGCCGGATCGCCGATTCATAGGCCAGCAGGCCCATGCCATCGAGCGAAAACAGCGTCTCAATGAGCAGGCTGCCGGCGAAGAAGGAAGCGATGAAAGCCGAGGGAAAACCGGTCACCAGCGGAATCAGGGCATTGCGGAAGACATGCTTGTACAGCACCTTGCGCTCGGAGAGTCCTTTGGCGCGCGCAGTCAGCACGTATTGCTTGCGGATCTCTTCCAGGAAGGTATTGCGGGTGAGCATGGTGATGACGGCAAAGGCACCGATCACCGAGGCGAAGACCGGCAAGGTGATGTGCCACAGGTAATCGGTGATCTTGCCGGTGAAGGAGAGGCTGGCCCAGTTGTCCGAGGTGAGGCCGCGCAGCGGGAACCACTGCACGAAGCTGCCGCCGGCAAACAGCACCAGCAGGAACACGCCCAGCACGAAACCGGGAATGGAATAGCCGATCAGCACCAGGCCGGTGGTGGCGGTATCGAAGCGGCTGCCTTCGCGCACCGCCTTGGCAATGCCCAGCGGCACCGAGATCAGGTAGCTCAGCAGGAAGGTCCACAACCCGATGCTGATGGAGACCGGGAACTTGGATTTGACCAGGGTCCAGACATCGCCATGGTGATAGAAGCTCTTGCCGAGGTCGAAGGTGAGGAAGCCCTTGAGCATGGTCCAGAAACGTTCCACCGGTGGCTTGTCGAAACCGTAGAGCTGCTTGATCTCGGCGATGCGCTGCTCGTCGATGCCCTGCCGTCCGCGATAGGCGGACGCACCACTGGCCGCCCCGCCACCGGAGGCTTCACCACCACCGCCGCGCCCTTTCATCTCCAGCATCGCTTGTTCCACCGGGCCTCCCGGCACGAACTGGATGACCGCAAAGGTGATGGCCACCACGCCGAAGAGCGTGGGGATCATCAACAGCACCCGCTTCAAAATGTAGGACCAGATATTCATGCCTGCCACCATCCTCGTTCTTGTCCGGCGCGCGCGGCGCGGGTCTTGGTCTTTTCATTCATCTGTTGCCTCATCGCGCCTTCTCCTCCCACCAGGTGCCGATCACGTAGGGATCGGCCTGGTAATACAGCGGGGCCACTGCCGGAATCCCGAAGCGGTTCTGGTAGGCGATGCGGTGCGTGGAGGAATACCAGTGCGGCACCACGATGTACTTGTGCAGCAGCACGCGGTCCAGGGCGCGGGCCGCAGCGGTGAGCTTGACCCGCGTATCGGCGGCCACCACCGTCTGCACCAGCTGGTCCACCACCGGGTCCTTCAGGCCCCAGGCATTGTTGGAGCCCTTTTCGTCCGCCGCGCGCGAACCAAACATGTCGAACAGTTCGTTGCCGGGGCTGCTGGTATCGGGGAAGCGCACGCTGGTCATGTCGAAATCGAAGTCTTCCATGCGCTTGGCCACCAGCGCGTAGTCGGCACTGCGCTGGACCACGTCGATGCCCAGCGTACGCAGGTTGCGCGCAAAGACGCTGATGACGCGCGACATCGAACTCTGGTCATCGAGGATCTCGAAGGACAGCGGCACGCCCTGGGCATTGCGCACGGCCCCGTCGCGATACACCCAACCGGCCTGGGCCAGCAGTTCGCGCGCCTGGCGCAGGTTGGCGCGCAAGGAAGATGGCGGATTGGTCGAGGGCGGAACCGGTGCCGGTCCGAAGACGGCCGGATCGACCTTCAGGCCCTTGGCCTGCAGCGACTTCAGCAAGGCCAGCTCATCGCCCTGCGGTTCACCGGTGGCCGCCAGCTGGCTGTTGTTGAAGAAGGAGTAGATGCGCGTGTACTGGCCGTAGAACAACTGGCGGTTCATCCATTCATAATCCAGCGCCAGCCCGATGGCCTGGCGCACCCGCACATCCTTGAACTGGTCGCGCCGCAGGTTCATCACGAAGCCCTGCATGCCGGCGCCGTTGGAATGCTTGAATTCCTTCTTGACGATGCGGCCGTCGCGGAACTGCGGGCCGGTATAGCTGCGTGCCCAGTTCTTGGCGCTGTATTCCACCACCACGTCGAACTCGCCAGCCTTGAAGGCTTCCAGCCGTGCCAGGTCATCCTTGTAGAAGCGGTAGACGATACGCTCGAAGTTGAACATGCCGCGCCGGGCCGGGACATCCTTGCCCCAGTAGTCCGGATTGCGCTTGTAGATGATGCTGCGGCCGGTGTCATAGCTTTCGATCAGGTAGGGACCGGTGCTGATGGGCGGCGTCAGCTGGATCTGGTCGAAGGGTGTGCCCTGGGCCCACTTCTTTGAGAAGACCGGCACGCTGGAGACGATCAGCGGCAACTCATGGTTGTTGCTGGCGAAGTCGAAGCGCACCGTGGCGGCATCGACCACCACACAGCCCTTCACATCGGCAAAGACCGATTTGTATTGCGGCGCGCCCTTGGCGATCAGGGTATCGAAGGAATACTTCACATCCTCGGCGGTGACCTTGTCGCCATTGTTGAAGCGCGCCTTGGGATTGAGGTGGAAGGTCATCGACATGCGATCTGCAGCCAGCTTCATATCGTCGGCCAGGAGGCCATAGACGGTGGCAACCTCATCTCCCGAGGAAACGGCCAGTGTCTCGAACATCAGCTGGTCGACGTTGGCGGCGGCCACGCCCTTCATCGACATCGGATTGAACTTGTCGAAACTGGTGCGGCGGTCCGGATTGGCAAGGTACAGCGTGCCGCGCCGGGGCGCATCCGGATTGACGTAGTCGAAATGGGTAAAGCCGGGCCCGTACTTGGGGGTGTCATACAGGGAAAAGGCGGGCTCGGCGGCGGCCGGGGTGCCATGGGCCAGGGCGGCGGCCAGCAGGCAGGAAAGGAAAATCTTGGCTGTCTTCAGGGGCGGGACCATGCGGTTGTCTGTCTGCACTCTCGTGGGCGGTGATGTCTCGGGGGCAAGCAAGTCCCGCGCCTGTGGGCTCTGGCCGACTGCCTGCAGCCTGCAGGACGGGATCGGGAAACGATTTCCGTGTCGGGGCATTGTAAAGAGAGCAGCGATTACAGGGAAGCAATTAAAGCAACTTAACAAATGCAGCCCGGCCCGCTACACCCTGCCCTGCCAGCGCTGCAAAGGTTGCCCCGCCTGCCGCTAGCCCCTACAATCCGGGTCTGTCCCATCCCGGCTGCCGCCCCGCGCGCTGCCGCTATTACTTACCGGCCGCGCCGCGCCTGCTTCTGCCAGCCAGAGGCGCACCGCACGCGGCGGACCCTACGGAGTCAACATGGCATTTCTGCAAGGCAAAAAAATCCTGATCACCGGCTTGCTGTCCAACCGTTCCATCGCCTACGGCATCGCCCAGGCGTGCAAGCGCGAAGGCGCTGAACTGGCCTTCACCTATGTCGGTGAACGCTTCAAGGACCGCATCACCAAGTTCGCCGAAGAATTCGACAGCAAGCTGATCTTCGACTGCGACGTTGGCAGCGATGAGCAGATCAATGCCCTGTTCGCCGATCTCGGCAAGTCCTGGACCCAGCTCGACGGCCTGGTGCACGCCATCGGCTTTGCCCCCTCCGAAGCCATTGCCGGCGACTTCCTGGAAGGTTTCTCGCGCGAAGGTTTCAAGATCGCCCACGATATCTCCGCCTACAGCTTCCCGGCCATGGCCAAGGCGGCCATGCCGCTGCTGTCGTCCAACGCCGCCCTGCTGACCCTGACCTACCTGGGTTCGGAGCGCGTGGTACCCAACTACAACACCATGGGCCTGGCCAAGGCCTCGCTGGAAGCCTCGGTGCGCTACCTGGCCGAATCGCTGGGCCCCAAGGGCGTGCGCGTCAACGGCGTCTCCGCCGGTCCGATCAAGACTCTGGCCGCCAGCGGCATCAAGGGCTTCGGCAAGATCCTGGGCGCCGTAGCCGCGACCGCCCCGCTGCGCCGCAACGTCACCATCGAAGACGTCGGCAATGCCTCGGCCTTCCTGCTCTCCGACCTGGCCTCGGGCATCACCGGCGAAATCACCTACGTGGACGGTGGCTTCTCCCGCGTGGTGGGCGGAATGGCAGAGTAATTGCCGGATTAAGCAAGCGTCCCCCACAATAAAGAGACAGTTTCTCGAAATAGCCTCGTGCTAATTCCGATGTTTTAGGGTATGATTCGCCTTGTGCATTGCAATAACCAATGCACAGGCGAATCGGACGTGAAATCTGTCCTGCAGCGTTTCCAGCCGTATTTGTCCAAGCAGCTTCGCAAGCCTTACCTGTCATTACGACAAGTTCCCAGTAAAAGCCCCCCGCCCCTGGCATCCCTTGATGATGCCGTCCCGGCGCAAAGCTTTTGTGCCGAAATTTCTTTGTATTTTTCATAGTCATTTCGTCGGTTGGCGTTGCTTTTTTTCGTTCAGGCACTCGATGCCAGGCGCGCTTGCGTGCGCCCGTCTCGTGCCTGGCGTTCACTTTCACGAAAGAGATTATGACTTTTGAAGCACTCGGCCTGAACCCTTCGATCATCAAAGCCCTGACCGAAGCAGGCTATACCTCCCCGACCCCGGTCCAGGAAAAGGCCATCCCCGCCGCCATCAGCGGCCAGGATCTGCTGGTGTCCTCGCAGACCGGCTCGGGCAAGACCGCCGCTTTCATGCTGCCTTCGCTGCACCAGCTGGCAGACCTGCCGCAGGCGCCGCAAGCAGCCCGTACCCCCAACCAGGAACGCCAGGCTACCCGTGCCCGTGGCGAGCGTCCGCGTTACCAGCCGGCACAGCCGAAGATGCTGGTGCTGACCCCGACCCGCGAACTGGCCCTGCAAGTGACCACCGCCACTGACAAATACGGTGCCTACATGCGCCGTGTGCGCGTGGTGTCCATCCTGGGCGGCATGCCTTATCCGAAGCAGATGCAACTGCTGTCGCGCAACCCGGAAATCCTGGTGGCGACCCCGGGCCGCCTGATCGACCACATGGAGTCGGGCAAGATCGACTTCTCGCAGCTGCAGATCCTGGTGCTGGACGAAGCCGACCGCATGCTGGACATGGGCTTCATCGACGACATCGAAAAGATCGTCGCCGCGACCCCGGCCACCCGCCAGACCATGCTGTTCTCGGCCACGCTGGACGGCGTTGTCGGCAACATGGCCAAGCGCATCACCAACAACCCGCTGACCATCCAGATCGCCAGCTCGTCGACCCGTCATGAAAACATCATGCAGCGGGTGCACTTCGTGGATGACCTTTCGCACAAGAACCGCCTGCTGGACCACCTGCTGCGCGACACCAGCATCGACCAGGCCGTGATCTTCACCGCCACCAAGCGTGACGCCGACACCATCGCCGATCGCCTGAACATCGCCGGTTTCGCGGCCGCCGCCCTGCATGGCGACATGCACCAGGGTGCCCGCAACCGTACCCTGAACAGCCTGCGCCGCGGCCAGGTGCGCATGCTGGTGGCTACCGACGTGGCAGCGCGCGGCATCGACGTGCCGGGCATCACCCACGTGTTCAACTACGACCTGCCCAAGTTCGCTGAAGACTACGTGCACCGTATCGGCCGTACCGGCCGTGCCGGCCGCAATGGCGTGGCGATCTCGCTGGTCAATCACGCCGAAGGCATGCAGGTCAAGCGTATCGAGCGCTTCACCAAGCAGACCATTCCGGTGGATGTGGTCGAAGGTTTCGAGCCGAAGAAGTCGGCTGCACCGCGCAGCCCGCGCAAGCCGGGCGGCTGGCGTCCGGGTGATGGCCGCAGCAACAGCGGTCCGCGCTTCGGCGCTGGCAACCGCGAAGGCGGCGGTCATCGCGAAGGTGGCTTCGGTGGCAACCGTGAAGGCGGCCATCGCGAAGGCGGCTTCGGCGGCAACCGTGAAGGCGGCCATCGCGAAGGCGGCTTCGGCGGCAACCGCGAAGGCCGCAGCTTCGGCGGCGCCAAGCCGGCCGGCAACGGCCCGCGTCGCGAAGGCGGCGGCGGCGGTGGCTACAAGGGCAATGGCGGCGGCTTCCGCGCCGACGGCCCGCGTCGCTCCTACGGCGATCGCTGATCGCTGCAAGCTGTGCTGATGTTGAAAAGCCGCTTCCAAGGAAGCGGCTTTTTCTTTGGTGCGCTCATCGCGGTTTGATCATGCAAGCAGCCATTGGCCATTGCGCTTGATCTCATCATGCATGGCGTCTGGTGCCAGATCCAGCTCGCCAGGCCAGGTCACCACACCATCGACCAAGCGCACCCGGCTGAATTGCGCGGGGTCCTGCAGCTCAGCAAACACACCGCGAAAGAAACTCGGCAGGAACCTGACCGACCCTTCCACGCCATCCCTGAAGCGAACCTGCAATGCATATTCGCCGGAAAGTTTGACTTCAACGACATCCCATTCCATGACATCACTCCAGTGGCGCTATCGGCTTGGGAGCCTGCATTTCCTGACACAGCATCCAGTCTTCCATCAACTCTGCCTGATGTAGTTCAGCCCAATCAAGCACCAGTTGCAGGGCTCTTCGAGGTAATCGGCCATCCATCAGCGCCAGCTTCCTCACATCAATTACTGCCTTGTATTCACCATATCGCACATGAAAATGCGGCGGTGAGTGATCTCGATAAAACATCTGGATCACAATTCCATAAAACATGCTGATCGTCGGCACGGGCCACCCTCGGGTAAATCGGTTCAATCCGATTTGGGTTATTTCCTCCCGTCGGCGATTCTACATGCATCGCAATGCGCCAGCGATTTCCGAAAGCCTTTAATACCACTTCAAGCGGAGCACTGCCCACCCTGCCCCGCCTGCAAAGCTCGCACGTTATCGGCAATCGCCTGCACCGCCCGCTCCACCGCCTTCTGCGTGGCCGCGACGACGTCGGAATTGGCACCGCCGCCCACTCGTTCCACTACTGTCAGCCGGCAAGCCGCGCCGCGGCGGTCATCCGAGCGCGTGATGGTCCAGCCGAAGCTGGCCTGGACCTGGCCGTTGCGGGCTGCGTCGAAATCACGCAGTTCCACGTTGATGCGATAGCTGGCCTGGTCCGCCGGTCGCCCCCCACGCGAGACGTCAATGGCCCCCAGCTTTGCCGCCACGCCCGCAGACAGCGCATCGCGCAATTCATTGTTGAAGGGCGAAGACCAGCGGTCCTGCTCCAGCACCTCCACCCGCGTGGCATCGCTGCGCACCACCAGTTGCGGCCGCGCCAGGCGTTCCGGCACCGACACCGGCATCACTTCGATGAAGGTCTGCGGTCCCTGGCTGGCCGTGCGCGCGACGGCACCGTCGGCCGGTACAGCCAGCGTGTAGAACTGCGTCGGCGGCGAGCTGCCGCAGGCAGCCAGCAGTGCTGCGGCCAGTGCGGCGGCCGTCAGGGTCTTGAGGGAGAACGAAGTCTTGTCTTGCATCATGGCTCCTGTTTGCCCCGGATCAGCGATTCCGGATGCTGTTGCAGGTAATCGGTGAGGATACGGATCGAGGCCGCGGCCTTGCTCAGCTCCTGCATGGTCTGGCGAATATCCGACTGCAGCGGCGCGTCGTCCGACAGCGTGCGCTCGGCCGCATTCAAGGTCTTGCGCGCATCCTTCATCGCCGCCTGCATCTCCGGTGCGATGTCGTTGTTGATGCGGGCCGCCGTCTGCTCGGCCGTGGTCAGGGTCTTGTTCAAGGTCTTGAGCGTGGTCTGCAGATCGCGCCCGATCTCGTCGAACGGGACCTTGGAGAGCTTGCCGGCAATGTCGGAGAGCTGCTGCTGCAATTCATCCAGGCTGCCCGGGATGGTCGGCAGTTCCAGCGGGACCTTGTCCGGATCGATCTGCACCGGCTTGGCCTTGGGGAAGAAATCGATCGCGACGTACAGCTGGCCCGTCAACAGGTTGCCGTTGCGCAGCTGGGCACGCATGCCGCGCTTGACCAGCATGCGCAATACCTGCGCGTTGGAACGGCGCTGCTCGCCGGTCTCTTCGTGGAAGCGACGGCCCAAACGATCCGGATAGATCTGCACCAGCACCGGCATGCGGAATTCACCACGCGTCTTGTCGTATTCCACCCCGATGCTCTTGACCTCACCCAATACCACGCCACGGAAGTCCACCGTGGCACCCGGTTGCAGGCCGCGCAGCGACTGGTCGAAATACAGCAGTGCGGTCTGTTGTACGCCGTCCGGTTCCTTCATGGCGGTGCTTTCGTCTTCCACCAGCGGATACTCGCTGCCCTCCTTGGCCGGGGGGCTCACGCGCTCTTCATCGCGGTCGCGGAAGGCAATACCGCCCAGCACCACCGTCGACAGCGCCTGCGTATGCAGCTTGAAGCCGCTGGCATTGAGCTCCATGTCGAAGCCGCTGGCATGCCAGAAGCGCGAAGCCTGGGTGACGAACTTGTCGTAGGGCACGTTGACGAAGATGCGCAGCGTCACACCACGGCCATCACTGTCGAGGTCATACGCCACCACCTGCCCGACCTTGATGCGGCGATAGAAGATGGGAGAACCGATATCGAGCGAACCGAGGTCATCGGTATGCAGCACGAACTGGCGGCCCGAGGCATCGCGCGTGACGATGGGGGGCTGTTCCAGGCCCACGAAGTTCTTCTTGGTTTCTTCGGAAGCACCGGCATCCGCGCCGATGTAGGCCCCGGAAAGCAAGGTGCCCAACCCCGAAATACCGGAGGCGGCGATGCGCGGACGGACCACCCAGAAACGCGTGTCCTCGGCATTGAATCCTGAGGCATCCTGGTTCAGCTGAATACCGACCAGCACGTGCGAACGGTCGGCGGCCAGCTTCAGGCTCTGCACCTGGCCGATTTCGACATCCTTGTATTTCACCTTGGTCTTGCCGGCTTCCAGTCCTTCTGCAGAACGGAAACTGACGGTCACCATCGGGCCGCGTTCGACCAGGATCTTGGCGACCAGGGTCAGCCCGACGATGGCGGCGACGATGGGAATGAGCCACACCAGCGAGGGCAGCCAGTTGCGCTGGCGTGCGCGGCGCGGTTGCAGCAGCGCCGGTTTGTCATCGGAATGGTCGGGTGGAGTCATGCGGTTTCCTGTGGCTTGTTGGCGTTGTCATGGGGAGAAGCAGGTTCGGGGAGAGGCTCACTTGAGACGTCCGCAGCCGGATCGGTCGCGCGCTCATCCCAGATCAGGCGCGGATCGAAGGCCAGCGAGGCCAGCATGGTCAGCACCACCACCGCACCGAAGGCGGCGATGCCAATGCCGGCGTGGATGTTGGCGAAGCCGTGGATCTTGACCAGTCCGGTCAGCACCGAGACGACGAAGACGTCCAGCATGGACCAGCGTCCGATGGCCTCGACCACGCGATACAGTTTGGCGCGCTGGAGACGGCGCCAGCGGCTGCGGCGGCGCGCCGAGAAGACCAGGATGCCCAGCGCCACCAGCTTGAACAGCGGTACCAGGAAGCTGGCCACGAACACCACCAGTGCCAGGCCCCATTCGCCGGAAGTCCAGAAATAGATGACGCCGGAAAGGATGGTGTCGCGCTGCTCATCGAAGAGGGTACTGGTGACCATCACCGGCATCATGTTGGCCGGGATGTACATGATGCAGGCGGCAATCAGGAGCGCCCAGGTGCGGGTGAGGCTGTCGATCTTGCGCACGTGCAGCGGTGCATGGCACACGCCGCAGGCTTGATGGGGCTGCGCGCCTTCCCATACGGTGCCGCAGTGATGGCAGCCGATCACGCCGAGGGACGCGGCATCCTGCACGGGCAGGTCTTCGTCCGGCTCCTGAGTGAGGTCGGGCACGTGCGGTGCAGCCTGGCGGGTGAAGACACTCATGCGCCAGCCTCCTTGTCGCCATATTGCTCGGCTTGCTGCTGTTCCCATACGTGCCACAGATAGCGTGGATTGAAGGACACCACCACTGTCAGCAGCACCGTCAATCCACCGAAGGACCACAGCGCCGGACCGGGAATCACCTCGGCCATGTTGGAGAGTTTGATCAGCGCCACCAGCACGCCCAGCATGAAGACTTCAATCATGCCCCAGGGCCGGGCTGCCTGCATCAGGCGCAGCAGCAGCACGAAGCCCGGCGGACGCGTATCACGCGCTCCCGGCAGCAACAGGTAGAGCAGCACACCGAGCTGGATCAGCGGGAACAGCAAGGTCGTCGCCAGCACCAGCAGCGCCACTTCCGACATGCCATCGCGGGTCAGTGCCACTACCGCACCGATCAGCGTCGTCTGGCTGGACAAGCCCTGCAGTTCGATGGTGACGATGGGAAAGGTATTGGCGATCACGAACAGGATCAGCGCACCGATGGTCAGCGGCAGCAGATGCTGCAGGCGGCGGCCGGTATCGCGCTCCAGCTCAGCACCGCAGCGCAGGCAGCGGGCGATTTCGCGCTCACCCAGCGCCATGCGCTGGTAGACGGCGTCGCATTCTTCGCAAACGATGAGGTCGGTGCGTTTTTGCATGGATGATGACGGCTCCTGGCGATGCGCTCCCGGGTGGCGGAGGCCTCGCCCTACTGTTGTTCGTTGTTCGTGGCAGACACGGGCGCCGGTACCAGCGCGACATGCGTCGTGCCTTATATGGAAAAAGGACTACTGCAGTGCTTGTTTTTGAGCATTTTCACCCGGCGGCGTTCCATCCTCACAAGGAATTGATGCAGCAGCAATAAAATAAATGACCCGCTGGTTATTAACAAGACGATTCTAGCAACGAAATTATTGGAGCGCGCTCTTCTTTTACGCTTGTAAAAAAGATAGCCCTTGACAGACGCCGGCCCGATCTTCTACATTGCACGGATGACTTCCGCAGCAATCACCTCCATCCGCCACAACAGCGCCAGCGCCCTGCTAGCGTTGCTATCGGTGTCGCTACTACTAGCCTCGCGCTAAAATTCGTAGTTCCTGCCGTTTCCGCTGACTCCACGCGATCTGGCAACCTCAAAAAATCCAGCAGTACTCGCAGTACAACCAGGCAGTGACGCGCCATCCGTGATGAAGCCGACGTCGCTGCCCACCAGGCGAAGCATATGCATTCGATGATCCGCACAATCTGCAACCAGCGCACGCAGCCCTTGCCGGCCGGCCGTGTGCTGCGGGAGATGCCGCCTCTGGCTCTATGAAGGGTTGCCTGGCCACGCGCTCGTGGCAGCCAGGCAACCCGATCCGCCACATCTGACGCACTGAAGCATTCCAGTACTTGAACTGAAGCATTCCACGCCATCCGGAAACCAAGAGGCCCATCATGATGTTAAGCAACCCCGCCGCCAAATACCGTCCCTTCCCTGCCATCGACCTGCCCGATCGCACCTGGCCCAGCAAGGTCATCGACACGCCGCCGATCTGGATGAGCACCGACCTGCGCGATGGCAACCAGGCCCTGATCGAACCGATGAACGCCGAGCGCAAGCTGCGCTTCTTCGAACTGCTGTTGAAGACCGGCCTGAAGGAAATCGAAGTCGGCTTCCCCTCTGCCTCGCAAACCGATTTCGATTTCGTGCGCAAGCTCATCGTCGAGAACCGCATTCCCGATGACGTCACCATCATCGTGCTGACCCAGTCGCGCGAAGAACTGATCCGCCGCACCGTCGAATCGCTGGAAGGTGCCAAGAAGGCCATCGTCCACCTGTACAACTCGGTGGCCCCGGCCTTCCGCAAGATCGTCTTCAACATGTCGCGCGAGGAGATCAAGAACATCGCCGTCACCGGCACCCGCCTGGTCAAGGAACTGACCGATGCGCGTCCGGGTACCGAATGGCGTTTCGAATACTCGCCGGAATCCTTCAGCACCACCGAACTGGATTTCTCCAAGGACATCTGCGATGCCGTCTGCGAAACCTGGGGTGCCACTCCAGAGCGCAAGATCATCCTGAACCTGCCCTCCACCGTCGAGTGCGCCACCCCCAACGTCTACGCCGACCAGATCGAATGGATGTGCCGCAACCTGAAGCATCGCGACAGCGCCATCATCTCGGTGCACCCGCACAATGACCGCGGCACCGCCGTCGCCTCGGCCGAGCTGGCCGTGATGGCCGGCGCTGATCGCGTCGAAGGCTGCCTGTTCGGCAACGGCGAGCGCACCGGCAACGTCGACCTGGTTACGCTGGCACTGAACCTGTACACCCAGGGCGTGAACCCGGGCCTGGACTTCTCCGACATCGACGTGGTGCGCCAGGTGGTGGAAGAGTGCAACCAGATCCCGGTGCATCCGCGCCATCCGTATGTGGGCGACCTGGTCTTCACGGCCTTCTCCGGCTCGCACCAGGATGCGATCAAGAAGGGCTTCGCCAAGCAACAGCCGGACGCCATCTGGGAAGTGCCCTACCTGCCGATCGATCCGGCCGACCTGGGCCGCAGCTACGATGCCGTCATCCGCGTCAACAGCCAGTCCGGCAAGGGCGGCATGGCTTACCTGCTGGAACAGGAATATGGCCTGGCCCTGCCGCGCCGCCTGCAGATCGAGTTCTCGCGCGCCATCCAGCGCGAAGCCGATGCCACCGGCAAGGAAATCGCTGCCTCCGACATCCACGCCATCTTCCAGCGTGAATACCTGGAGCGCGTCGAACCCTACGTCTACCGCGCGCACCGCATGTCGGAAGACACCGCCAAGGCCGAGTCCATCAACATCGAAGTCGACATCGTGCGCAATGGCCAGCCGGTCACCGTGCGCGGCAGCGGCAACGGTCCCATCGATGCCTTCGTGCATGCGCTGGGCCTGGACATCAAGCTGATGGACTTCCATGAACACGCCATCGGTGCCGGTGCCGACGCCAAGGCCGCCAGCTACATCGAGCTGCGCCTGAATGAAGCGCCGACCGGTTTCGGTGTCGGCATCGATGCCAACATCGTGACCGCCTCCTTCAAGGCCGTGCTGTCTGCCGTGAACCGTCAGATCGCCATCAGCGAGAGCGCCAACCAGGCTGGCTCCGCACAGGCCAAGGCTGCCTGAAACGGAATCCGGCCGGCGATCCCGGCCATTTCCTGAACGCAACGCCGCCCTACCGGGCGGCGTTGTTGCGTTAACGGCGCGTCACTTTGCATCAAGCTCTGCCGTTGATCTTGTCCTTCTGCCACTGTGGTCCGGCTGCCACGTTGACGCCCGGAAACCCGCGCCAGCCGCGGCTTTCCTTGATGCCAACAACTCTGCAGAAATTACTTGAGTTAAACGTTCTGATTGCGCGTAACTGGCTTAATATAGGTTTCTGGTTGTCACACCAGTCAAAGACACACGCCACGGTGACATCTCTACCATGCAAGTCGCATCCACATTTTTCGGGGGGAAAATCATGCGCTTCAACAATCTCAACATTTCCACGCGTCTGACCATCGGCTTTTCGGCCCTGATCCTCGTGATCGCTGCCATCGTCACGCTGAGCATGGCCCGGCTGGGCGACATCAACGAGTCGCTGGAACTGGTAGTCAATGACCGCTACAAGAAGATCAACATCGTCAATGCCATATCCGGCAAGGTGGATGATGTCGCCATCTCGCTGCGCAACCAGTTGTTCATGACCGATCCGGCGCAAATTGAGAATGAGCGGAAGACCATCGAAACGCTCTCTGCAGAGAACACCAAGCTCTACGATGAACTGGGTCGTCTGATCACCAATCCCGAGGCACGCGCCAAGTTCGACAAGGTCACCGAAACCCGCAAGAGCTACTCGGCCCTGCGCAAAGAGATCGACCGGCTCGCCACCACTGGTGAGAAGGATGCCGCCATCAAGCTGATGCTGGAAAAGATGGTGCCGCTGCAAAAGCAGTATTTCGGCCAGCTCGATGACCTGTCCGACATGCAGCAGAAGCTGATGGACAAGTCCGTCGCCGATGCCGAGGCCACCTACACCACCACGCGCAACATCATGGTGGTGTCGGGTGTGTTGGCGGCGCTGTTCGCCGCCTTCATCGCCTGGACCATCTCGCGCAGCATCACCCGTCCGCTGAGCCGCGCGGTGGAAGTGGCCGAGACCGTGGCAGCAGGTGATCTCACTGCGGTCATCGATGCACATTCGACCGATGAAACCGGCCGCCTGCTGCAGGCACTGGCCGCCATGAACCAGAAGCTCAAGGCCATCGTGCTGGAGGTGCGGCGCGGTACCGACTCCATGGTCACCGCCTCGACCCAGATCGCCACCGGCAACCTGGACCTCTCTTCGCGCACCGAGGAGCAGGCCAGCGCGCTCGAAGAAACCGCCTCCTCGCTGGAACAGCTGACTTCCAGCGTCAAGCAGAATGCCGACCACACCCGCAAGTCCAGCGAGCTGGCCGGCAATGCGACGCAAGTGGCCAATCAGGGCGGCCAGGCCGTCAAGCAGGTGGTGCAGACCATGGGGGCCATCAATGACTCCTCGCGCAAGATCGTGGACATCATCTCGGTGATCGACGGCATCGCCTTCCAGACCAACATCCTGGCCCTGAATGCCGCGGTCGAAGCGGCGCGCGCCGGTGAGCAGGGCCGCGGCTTCGCCGTGGTGGCCTCGGAAGTGCGCGGACTGGCGCAACGCTCGGCCACTGCCGCCAAGGAGATCAAGGAACTCATCAATGATTCCGTCGGACAAGTGACGGCCGGTACCGAACTGGTGGCGCAGGCGGGCAGCACCATGGATGAGGTGGTGCAGAGCATTGAGCAGGTCAGCCACATCGTCGGCGAGATTTCCGCTGCCACGCGTGAGCAGAGCGATGGCATCGAGCAGGTCAACCAGGCCATCATGCAGATGGACAACACCACCCAGCAGAACGCCGCGCTGGTGGAAGAAGCCGCCGCTGCGGCCCAGGCCTTGCAGGATCAGGCGCAGCGGCTGCTGGAACTGGTGAGCGTATTCCGTCTGGATGAGCGGGGCGCTGCGCCCGCACCGGTCATGCAAGCCGCACCGCTGCGCAGCGCGGCACCTGCACCGGCCACGGCCCTGCCAGGCAAGCCCGCACCCGTCAAACCGCAGGCAGTGCGCGCCCCTGCCGCTGCGCCAGCACCACGTGCACTACCCGCCAGCAGCAAGGAAGAGAAATCGGAAGAGTGGGAAACCTTCTGAGACTTCAAGCGTATTTCAGAAATATTGCGCGTAGCACGGACCAGGGCCAGGCGGCCCTGGCAACAAACTGAAGCTGGAAAAACCGATCAGCCCTGGCGGGCCAGCCGTATGCCGCTGACCTGCCAGCGTGCGGTCGCCGGGAAAAAGTTGCGATAGGTCAGCCGCGCATGGTTCAGTGGTGTGGCCGAGGATGAGCCACGCAGCACGTACTGGTTGACCATGAATTTGCCATTGTATTCACCCACCGCACCCGGTGCAG
Source organism: Herbaspirillum sp. Her4 (assembly GCF_057961335.1). Taxonomy (NCBI): domain Bacteria; kingdom Pseudomonadati; phylum Pseudomonadota; class Betaproteobacteria; order Burkholderiales; family Oxalobacteraceae; genus Herbaspirillum; species Herbaspirillum sp. Her4. Next base: position 5,206,107 of record NZ_CM176330.1, read on the forward strand.
CGCTGAAGCCGGGGTAAGGCGCATAGCTGCTGCTGGTCCACTGCCAGGCCACGCCAAAAAATTCACGTCCGCTTCCTTGCAAGCGTGCGGCGGCATGTTCCCATTCGGCTTCGGTCAGCAAGCGCGCACCAGCCCAGCGGGCATAGGCATCGGCCTCGTAATACGAGAGATGCACGGCAGCCGCATGCGGCTGCAGAGGCTGCGCGCCATACTCGGTGAACTCGCGCCACTGCCCATCAGCGCCACGGCGCCAATACAGGGGATGCGAGAGCCCCTCCTGCTTCTTCCATTCCCAGCCTTCAGACAGCCACAGCCCCGCGTCCTCGTAGCCACCGGCCTCGACGAAGGCCAGGTATTCGGCGTTGTTCACCAGCCGCGACGCACACTGGTAAGCCTCGACGAACTGGCGATGGCGCGGGGTCTCGTTGTCGAAGCAAAAGCCGCTGCCGGCATGGCCGATCTCCACCACACCGGCTTCGATGCGATGCCACTGCAGCTCCAGCGCGGCCGGATCATCCAGTTGCAGGTTCATCGGCAGCGGCTGGTACGCAGGCTGCAGCGGGTTCATCGACAGCAGGATCTTGATGTCGGTGAGCATCAACTCCTGGTGCTGCTGCTCATGCTGCATGCCCAGTTCCAGCAAGGAGAGGAAGCCCGCCAGTTGCGGGTGGGCCTCCTCCGCTTCGGCCGGGTCGGCCTCCAGCGCATCGATCAGCAGCAACATGCGTGCGTCCACCTGCTCGCGGTAGGCCAGTATGTCGTCCAGCGAGGGGCGCGTGAGCAGGCCGCGCTGCGGCCGCGGGAATTTCTCGCCGACCCCTTCGTAATACGAATTGAAGAGCACGCGGAACTGCGGATGGAAAGGTGTGAAGCCGCTCTGGAAACGCTCCAACAGGAAGGTCTCGAAGAACCAGGTGGTATGCGCCAGATGCCACTTGATGGGGCTGGCATCGGGCATGGCCTGCACGCAGCAATCCTCGGCCGAAAGCGGCTCGGCGATCAGCAGCGACTGTCGGCGCAGACGCCGGTAGCGATCGCCCAGCCGTTCGCGCGGTCGATGGTTGACCTGCTGGACGGCGGCGTCGATGACCGCATCGATGGTGGCGGCAGTGGCCGCTGCGACCACCGCCATGGGTTGTTCGGCCAGCTCGTCGTCGTGGGTGGTGGCGCGATCATGGGTAATGACGGAAGGCATCCGGTCTCCTGCAAGAATCATTGAATCAACATCGGCAAGCGTCCCAAACCTTCCTCAACGCGCCTGCGCATGGCACACCGCGAACCAGCGCCGCTCATCGAACCACATACGGCAATTGCCGAATCCGGCCTCTTCCAGCAGGCCGAGGATGTCCTGCTCGGTGAACTTGTGGCTGTATTCGGTATGGATGCGCTCGCCCTGGTGGAAGGTGCGACGCCCGCCCGGCCAGCGCACGATGAGGTCGCGCCGTGCTTCCAGATGCATTTCGATGCGCTGCTGGCGCGCGTTGTAGAAGGCCACGTGGCGCCAGTCGCGCGGGGCGAAGTCGGTCCCGGCCAGGGCGTTGACGTGGTTGAGCACGTTGAGGTTGAACGCTGCCGTCACGCCGATGGCATCGTCGTAGGCCGCTTCCAGGACACGCGCATCCTTCACCAGATCCAGTCCGATCAGGATGCCGCCCTCACCCGGTCCGGCCGGCAGGGCTGCACGCACGCGGCGCAGGAAATCCAGCGCCTGGGCCGGATCGAAATTGCCCAGCGAGGAGCCGGGATAGAAGAACAGCCGGCGCTGCGCATCCACCGTCTCCGGCAGCGCCAGCGTGGCCGAGAAATCCATCGCCAGCGGCAGCATGGGCAACTCCGGGAAGCGCTTCTGCAAACTCGCCACCGACTGGTGCAGGAAATCGGTGGAAATATCCACGGGCACATACTGGCGCGGCCGCAACGCGTCGAACAGCGAAGCGGCCTTGACGCAGTTGCCTGCGCCCAGGTCGATCAGCGTACAGGACTGGCCGACGGCGGCAGCGATGGCTTCCTGATACGCGGCGAAAATGGCCGCCTCGGTACGGGTAGGGTAATACTCGGGCAAGGCGCAGATGGCCTCGAAGAGCTTGCTGCCCAGCGGATCGTAGAAATACTTGGGCGAGATGACCGCTTCGCGGGCGGTGAGCCCGGCCAGCAGTTCGGCGTGCGGTGCGCGTACTTTCGGCGCGGCCTCCCATGGGGAGGGGATCAGTGCGGGTTGGGCCAAGCGACTCTCCTTGCCGGTGTGGGGTTGGGATGATGCTGATGCCTGCTGCTGCGCTGCTCCGGTCGGGCCGACCACGCCCGAATCCGGATACTCTAGCAGGGTGATGCAGGCAAGCAATGGCTGACGAACAACATTGCGATACGCTTGCGGTCGCGCGATCCATGCGCGGACTGTCTATACTTATGCCTCTTCCGAGTAAGCCAGCCTCCGTTGGTTCAACGCGGCAACAAGATTTTTCCGGCGGTGGCCAGTGTCTCTGACCGTGCGGCAACATGCACGGACCGGTTGGCCTGGCGGCCTCAACAGCTCATCCATTTCCATGTCCTCCACGACTCCTCTCCGCACCGACTCACCTGCCCCTGACGTGCCGCCCGGCCCCGACTCCCCCACTGCCCGCAAATCCGCTCTGGCAGCCTTGCGCGGACTGGCTCCCTTCCTCGCCCCCTACAAGAAGCAATTCCTGCTGGCCGGCCTGGCGCTGCTGGTGGCAGCCGGTGCCACGCTGGCCGTGCCCTATGCGTTCAAGCAGATGATCGACCTCGGCTTTGGTGCCGCCGGCAGCAAGAGCGCCACGCACATCAACCTGTATTTCGTGGCGCTGTTCGGCGTAGCCTGCGTGCTGGGAGTGGCCACGGCGGCGCGCTTCTACATGGTCTCCTGGCTGGGTGAACGGGTGACGGCCGACCTGCGCAGTGCGGTCTATGCCCACGTGGTGACGCAGAGTCCCGAATTCTTCGAAACCACCAAGACCGGCGAAGTCCTTTCGCGCCTGACCACCGACACCACGCTCATCCAGACCCTGGTCGGCACCAGCATTTCGATGGCCCTGCGCAATGCCCTGCTGTTCCTCGGCGGCATGAGCATGCTCTTCATCACCAGTGCCAAGCTGACCTCCATCATCATCGTCATGCTGGCCGCCGTGGTGCTGCCCATCGTGTTCTATGGCCGCCGCGTACGCAAGCTATCGCGCGCCTCGCAGGACCGCGTGGCCGACGCCGCCGCCATGGCCGGCGAAATCCTCAACGCCATGCCGACCGTGCAGGCCTTCACCCATGAGGAGATCGAAGCGCGCCGCTTCGGCGACTCGGTCGAGCGCGCCTTCCAGACCGCGATGGACCGCATCCGTGCGCGTTCGCTGCTGACGGTGGTGGCGATCCTGCTGGTGTTCGGTGCCATCGTCTTCGTGCTGTGGCTGGGCGCGCATGCGGTCATGCAAGGCAGCATGAGCGGCGGCGAACTGGGCCAGTTCATCCTTTACGCATCCCTCGTGGCGGGTTCGCTGGGGGCGCTGTCGGAAGTGATGGGCGATACCCAGCGCGCTGCAGGTGCCACCGAACGCCTGCTCGACCTGCTGGCGGCGCAGTCGCCGGTGCAGTCCGTGCTGCTGCCGGAGAAATTGCCGCCGCGCACCGCCAATGGCGCCGCGCTGCAGATCGATGCCGTGGACTTCCACTATCCCTCGCGCCCCGGCAGCGCCTCGCTGTCGGGCTTCTCGCTGGACGTGCGTGCAGGAGAAACGGTCGCCGTGGTCGGCCCTTCGGGGGCCGGCAAGACCACGCTGTTCCAGCTGCTGCTGCGCTTCTACGATCCGCAGCAGGGCAGCATCCGGCTCGATGGCGTGGACATCCGCTACCTGACCCTGCAGGACCTGCGCAATGCGATCGGCATCGTGCCACAGGACACCGTGATCTTCTCGGCCAATGCGATGGAAAACATCCGCTTCGGCCGCCCCGGTGCCAGCGATGCGGAAGTGATTGCCGCCGCCCAGATGGCGGCAGCCCATGAGTTCATCGAACGCCTGCCGGACGGCTATCAGTGCTTCCTCGGTGAACGCGGCGTGCGTCTCTCCGGCGGCCAGCGCCAGCGCATCGCCATTGCCCGCGCATTGCTGAAGAACCCGCCCCTGCTGTTGCTGGATGAAGCCACCAGCGCGCTGGATGCAGAATCCGAACGCCTGGTGCAAAGCGCCCTGGAAGCCGCCATGGTCGGTCGTACCACCCTGGTCATCGCGCACCGCCTGGCCACCGTGCAGCGGGCCGACCGCATCATCGTTCTGGAACACGGGCGCATCGTCGAGACCGGCACTCATGCCGAACTGGTGGCCCGCGATGGGCTTTACGCCAGCCTGGCGGCATTGCAGTTCGAGACGCAATAAGGCAACACGCGGGGGGGCGCCGACGCACTTTTTGGAAATCCCCTAGACTGCGCATCTCGGCATCGTCCCGATGCCACGACATGACAGGAGTTCTTGCATGAGCAGTCAATTGTTTTCGCCGCTGACCCTGCGCGGCGTCACCTTGCCCAACCGCATCGCGGTCTCGCCGATGTGCCAGTACTCGGCCGAGGATGGCTTCGTCAACGACTGGCACCTGGTGCATCTGGGCAGCCGCGCCGTGGGCGGGGCCGGCCTGGTCATCATGGAGGCCACCGCGGTCGTGCCGGAAGGCCGCATCACCAGCGCCGACCTCGGCATCTGGAAGGATGAGCACATCGCGCCGCTGCGCCGTATTACCCGTTTCATCGAACAGCAGGGTGCCGTCCCCGGCATCCAGCTGGCTCATGCGGGGCGCAAGGCCAGCGCCCTGCGCCCCTGGGATGGCCCGGCCGGCAGCGTGCCGGTGGCCGAGGGTGGTTGGCTGCCACAGGCACCCTCGGCTCTGCCCTTCGACACGACCTATACCGAGCCGCACGCCTTGACGGTGGCCGAGATCGCCTCGCTGGTGCAGGCCTTTGCCGACGCCGCCCGTCGCGCGCTGGCTGCCGGCTTCAAGGTGATCGAACTGCACGGTGCGCACGGCTACCTGGGTCACCAGTTCCTCTCGCCGCTGAGCAACAAGCGTACCGACCAATATGGCGGCAGCTTCGAGAACCGTATCCGCTTCCTGCTGGAAACGGTGCAAGCCACCCGCGCCGTCTGGCCGGCCGAACTGCCGCTGCTGGTGCGCCTGTCGGCCACCGACTGGACCGAAGGCGGCTGGAATGCCGATGACACGGTCGCGCTCTCGGCCCGCCTGCGTGACATGGGTGTCGATCTGGTCGATGTCTCCACGGGCGGCAACCTGCCCTCGGCGGCCATTCCCGTCGGCCCCGGCTACCAGACCGGCTTTGCCGCGCGTGTCAAAAGCGAAACGGGCATCGCCACCGGCACGGTCGGCATGATTACCGAAGCGATCCAGGCCGAGCACGTGCTGCGCACAGGCCAGGCCGACCTGGTGCTGCTGGCGCGCGAACTGCTGCGCGATCCCTACTGGCCGCTGCATGCCGCGCAGCAATTGCGCGAAGACGTGGCGTGGCCGCCGCAATACGTGCGGGCCGCGTCCAGCAAGACGCCGTTGCGGCCGGATGTGCAATATGGCGGCAAGCAGGACTAAACCACGCCTGACAGCTCAACAAAAGAAAAATGCCGGTCAGCGCTGCGCAGCGCTGACCGGCATTTTTATTGCCTCGAAGTCGGGCCGGACGATCAGCCCGGACGGCGCTTGTGGCGGAAGTACTCGATGATGCCCGGCAGGACCGACAGGATCACGATGGCCACGATCAACAGGCTCAGGTTCTTCTTGACGATAGGCAGGTTGCCGAAGAAGTAGCCGGCATAGCCGAAGCTGGTCACCCAGGCGATGCCGCCGATGACGTTGTAGAGGAAGAAGCGCGAATAGGTCATCGCACCCACGCCTGCCACGAAGGGTGCGAAGGTGCGCACGATGGGCGCGAAGCGGGCAATGATGATGGCCTTGCCGCCGTGCTTCTCGAAGAAGGCATGGGTCTTCTCCAGGTATTCCTTCTTGAAGATGCGCGAATTCGGCTTGTCGAACACCTTGATCCCCAGCATCTTGCCGATCTGGTAGTTGGTGCTGTCGCCCAGGATGGCGGCCACGATCAGGGTCAGCAGCATCAGGTGGATGTCATAAGCCCCGGTAGCAGCCAGTGCACCGGTGACGAACAGCAGCGAATCACCCGGCAGGATGGGCGTGACCACCAGGCCGGTTTCGCAGAAGATGATCAGGAACAGGATCAGGAACAGCCAGGGTCCATAGGAAACGGCCAGTTCGGCCAGGTGACGGTCGATGTGGACGATGAAATCGACCAGGAACAGAAGGATATCCATAAGCCTGTGTGAAAGAGGGGAAGTGGCGAAAAGTGGGCATTGTACCAACAGCCTGCCACGCTCCCGTGAATTTTGATGCAGCGCGGCAGCGACGCCCTGCCCACCTGCCTTCCCCGGCGATTGATGAAAGTTTTTCCTTGCGGCGCAATCTGTTCACCTGTCCCCGTCCCACCCTCGTCGCCGCTGCGCGCCAGCCCGCTTCCCATGCGCTCTGGCGGCGGGATCGGCCGATTTCATCGGTAGCCGCTGGTCAGGATGCTGTCGTTGACGCTCCGGTCCGGCTCTACTACAGTCGTCCGCACCCGACCGCCCCCCACGACAAGACCAGCCAGCGCTGGCATCCGGGCCGGATGAACCCCTCAGGAGACAAACCCATGGAACTGAATCTGCAGGACCAGAAAGTCATCGTCACCGCCGGTGCCCAGGGCATCGGCCTCGCAATTACAGAAACGTTCATCAAAGCAGGCGCTCAAGTGCATGTCTGCGATATCAATGAGGCTTTCCTGGCCGATGCCCGTGCCCGCCTGGCAGGCGCGGCGGTGAGTTTCAGCCGCACTGACGTGGCCAGGCCCGAGGAGGTCGATGCCATGTTCGCCGACCTGGCCTCGCGCTGGGATGGACGGCTGGACGTGCTGGTCAACAATGCCGGCATCGCCGGACCCACCCTGCCGGTGGAAGACATCGCTCCGGCCGACTGGGACCAGACCATCGCCATCAACCTGACCGGCCCCTTCCTCTGCACCCGGCGTGCGGTGCCGATGCTCAAGCAGAACGGCGGCGGGGCCATCATCAACATCTCTTCAGTTGCCGGCCGGCTGGGCTTTGCACTGCGCACGCCCTATTCGGCTTCCAAGTATGGCGTCATCGGACTGACCGAGACCTGGGCCATCGAACTGGGGCCGTCCAACATCCGCGTCAACGCCGTCTTGCCCGGCATCGTCGAAGGGCCGCGCCAGGAACGCATCGTGGCGGCCAAGGCAGCGGCCTACGGCATCGAACATGAAGAAATGCGCGCACGGCTGCTCTCCAAGGTCTCGCTGCGGCGCATGGTCAGCGCCCAGGATATTGCCAACCAGATCCTCTTCCTCTGCTCGCCCGCGGGCGCGGCCATCAGCGGCCAGAGCCTGTCGGTGTGCGGCAACGTGGAAACGCTGGCCTGAGCCGGCGCAACGGCCTTCTTTCCTTTTCCTTCATCTTTTCAGGAGCTAGCCCCATGGCCCAGCCTCGCAAAGTCATCATCACCTGCGCCATTACCGGTGCCATTCATACCCCCTCAATGTCGCCCTACCTGCCGGTCACGCCCGAGCAGATCCGCGACGAAGCCCTGGCGGCGGCCGACGCCGGCGCCGCCATCGTGCACCTGCATGCGCGCGATCCGCAGAATGGCAAACCGACGCAGGATCCGGACGCCTTCCGCAAATTCCTGCCGCAGATCAAGGCCGCCTCCAACGTGGTCATCAACCTCACCACGGGCGGCGCGCCGACCATGGGGGTGGAAGAGCGGCTGCAACCGGCCTTGCAGTTGAAGCCGGAAGTGGCCTCCCTGAACATGGGCTCGATGAACTTCGGCCTGTATGAAATGCTGAACCGCTTCAAGGATTTCAACTACGACTGGGAACAGCCCTACCTGGCCGGCTCCGATGACCGCATCTTCCGCAACACCTTCAAGGACATCGCCTACATCCTTGAATCCTGCAGCGCCAACCAGACCCGCTTCGAGATCGAGTGCTATGACATCGGCCATCTCTACACGGCCGCGCACTTCATCGACCGTGGATTGATCAAGCCGCCCTTCCTGATCCAGTCGGTCTTCGGCCTGCGCGGCGGCATCGGCAACGATGTCGAAGACGTGATGCACATGAAGCGCACCGCCGACCGCCTCTTCGGCGACGCCTACTTCTGGTCGGTGCTGGGTGCCGGGCGCGGCCAGATCCCGATTGCCACCATGGCCGCCGCCATGGGCGGGCATACCCGCGTGGGGCTGGAAGATTCACTCTGGGATGGCCCCGGCCAGCTGGCCAAAAGCAATGCCGACCAGGTGCGCCGCATCCGCACCGTGATCGAGGCGCTTTCCTTGCAGGTGGCGACGCCCGACGAGGCGCGCGCGATGCTGCAGCTCAAGGGCGGGCAGAACGTCGGATTCTGAGGCAGGCGCAGCCCCATTGATGACAGCGGAGCGGGCGACCGCCTCCGGTGTTTTTCTTCATATTGCTGCGATGACAAGCTGTTGTGGCGACAGATGTTCGGGCCGTCGATAGGCTACAATCCCCCATCCTTTGGCCTCCCGGCCAGCCTCCCGAACATTGCAATGAAACAATACCAAGACCTCATCCAGGACGTGCTGACCAACGGCTCCTGGCAAGACAACCGCACCGGCATCCGTACCCTGAGCATTCCCGGCGCCATGATGCGCTTCGACCTGCAGAAGGGTTTTCCGGCAGTGACCACCAAGCGCCTGGCCTTCAAGTCGGTGGTGGGCGAACTGTGCGGCTTCCTGCGCGCCGCGCGCAGCGCGGCCGATTTCCGCGCGCTGGGCTGCAAGGTCTGGGACCAGAACGCCAACGAAAACGCCGACTGGCTGGCCAATCCGTTCCGCACCGGCACCGATGACCTTGGCCCGGTGTATGGCGTGCAGTGGCGCGAATGGCCGGCCTACAAGCTGATCGACGCTGCGCACACCGCACAGATCGACGCGGCCCGTGCCAAGGGCTTTGCCATCGTCTCCTCGCTGCAGGACAACGGTGTGGAAAAAGTCCTGCTCTACAAGGCCGTGGACCAGTTGCGCGAATGCCTGGATACCATCGTCAAGAATCCCGGCAGCCGCCGCATCCTGTTCCACGGCTGGAACTGCGCGGTGCTGGACGAAATCGCCCTGCCCGCCTGCCACCTGCTGTACCAGTTCCTGCCCAACCAGAGCACCGGCGAGATCTCGCTCTGCCTGTACGTGCGCAGCAACGACATCGGCCTGGGCACGCCCTTCAACCTGGCCGAAGGCGCGGCGCTGCTGCACCTGGTGGCACGCCTGACCGGCTACAAGCCGCGCTGGTTCAGCTACTTCGTGGGCGATGCGCACATCTACGAAAACCATATCGACATGGTCAAGGAACAGTTGACGCGCGAGCCCTATCCGCTGCCGCAACTGGCCATCGCCGAGCGCGTGCCGGAATTCGCCAGGACCCGCGAGTACGCCCCGCAATGGCTGGAACTGGTCGAGCCGACCGACTTCTCGCTGGTCAACTACCAGCACCACGCCCCGCTGACCGCGCCCATGGCGGTCTGATCCACCTCGGCAAGCTGGCTCCGTTGAAGGCCGGCCTGCGCTTCGGGAGTTCGCATGTCCAACGCGCTGCTGCAACGACTGGGCCTGGCCCATCCCATCATCCAGGCCCCGATGGCGGGCAGTTCCACCGTGACCATGGCAGCGGCTGCCTCCAATGCCGGTGCGCTGGGCTCGCTGGCGCTGGGGGCCTCTTCGGTGGCGCAGGCGCGCGAGGCGCTGGCGCAATTGCATGCCCTCACCGACAAACCCTTCAACGTCAATTTCTTCTGCCACCAGCCGGCCGTCCTGGATCCCGCCCGCGATGCCGCGTGGGTCAGGCACCTGCAAGGCCATCTGGACGAATTCGGCGGCAGCATCAGCCTGCCCTTGAAAGAGATCTACCAGAGCTTCATCGTCGATACCGGGATGCAGCAACTGGTGCTGGAATTGCCCCCGGCCGTGGTCAGTTTCCACTTCGGATTACCGGACGCGGGCGTCATCCAGTCACTGAAAAACGCCGGTGTCTTCCTGATGGCCACCGCCACCAATCTGGACGAAGCACGCCAGATCGAGGCAGCCGGACTGGATGCCATCGTCGCGCAGGGTATTGAAGCCGGCGGCCATCGCGGCATCTTTGATGAACACAAGGATGAGGAAATCGGCACCTTCGCCCTGGTACGCCTGCTGGCCACGCAGTGCCGGCTGCCGGTGATCGCCGCCGGCGGCATCATGGATGGTGCCGGCATTGCGGCAGCCCTGCGGCTGGGCGCGCAGGCGGTGCAACTGGGCACGGCCTTCCTGCTCACGCGTGAATCGGGTGCCAACGCCGCCTACAGAAATCTGCTCAAGGGTTCACGTGCCCGGCACACGCGCGTGACCGCCGCCATCTCCGGCCGCCGCGCACGGGGCATCGTCAACCGCTTCATGGAAGAAATCGACATATCGCCTGCAACCCCCATCCCTGCGTACCCCGCCGCCTACGACGCCGGCAAGCAGTTGCACGCCATGGCCACCGCCAGGGAGGTGCACGAGTTCGGCGCCCACTGGGCTGGCCAGGGCGCGGCGCTCATCCGGGATGGCTATACGGTCGGGGAACTGGTGCACCTGCTGGTGCAGGAGTGGCAGGCGCAGGGCTGACCCGCGCCTGGATTCAGGAGACGGTGTCGGTGCTGGCAGCACCGGGCTCCGCCGGCACCTGCTTGTCCTGCCAGCCGCCACCCAGGGCCTTGTAGAGCGAGACGGTCGCCTGCAGGCGCTGCAGCTTGATCTGGCCCAGCTGGTTCTGCGCTTCCGACAAGGTGCGCTGGGTATCGAGCACCACCAGCAGATCCTCGGCCCCGGCGCGATAGCGGATCTCCGCCAGCTCGAAGGCGAAGCGCGCCTGGTCCACCTCATTGACCTTCAGGCGATAACGCTCTTCCAGACTGCGAATGGCCCCCAGGGCCTTTTCCACTTCCGACAGCGAGGTAATCACGCGCTGGCGATACACCTGCACCAGTTCTTCCTTCTGCGCCTCGGCCAGCGCCTGCTGGTTGCGCAGGTTGCCGCCGTCGAAGATCGGCGCGATCAGGCTGGTACCGAGATTGGCGAACAGATTCGGACCATTGAAGAGAGACAGCAAGGCATTGCTCTGCGCCCCGGTGGAACCGGTCAGCGAGATGCTGGGGAAGAGCGAAGCCCGCGCCACGGCCACATTGGCATTGGCCGCCGCCAGATTGGCTTCGGCACGGCGAATGTCGGGTCGACGCGTCAGCAGTTCCGACGGCAGGCCCGCCGAAATACGCGGCATCTGGATCTTCGCCAGACCCTTTTCCTCGACCTTGAAATTCTGCGGCGGACGGCCCAGCAGGATGGCCAGCGCGGTCTGCGCGTCCTGCTCCTGCTGTTGCAGATCGGGGATCAGCTGGCGCTGATTGGCCAGCGCCGAACGCTGGCGCGCCAGGTCCAGCGGCGAGGCCGAACCGGCGCGGCTTTGCGCCTCCACCAGACGCAACACGCGCTCGGCATTGTTGACGTTCTGGCGTGCGATCTCCAGCCGGTCACGCAGCGACAGCACCTGCAGATAGGTGGAAACGATGCCGCTGGTGACCGTCAACGCGACCGTTTCCCGGTCGTAGCGATTGGCGCGCAAGGTCGCTTCGGCGGCTTCGACACCCGCGCGGTTCTTGCCCCAGAAATCGATTTCGTAGCTGACCTGCAGGCTGGCATTGGCGCTGTTGGTGGGCGTGCCGCCGGAGATGGGCATCTCGCGGTTGGCACCGGCATTCAGGCTCACATTGGGCAGCAGCGGTGCACCGGCGATGCGGGCTTGCGCCTCGGCCTGCTTGATGCGCGAGAAGGCGGCAGCGATTTCGTAATTGTTGCGCTGGCCTTCCTGCACCAGGGAAGACAATTCACCACTGCCAAACTGTTTCCACCAGTCGGTATCGGGCCACAACTGCTCGGCGTGCGCCACGTCGGCAGAAGCACCGCCGCCCCATTTGTCGGGCACCTGCATTTCGAGGATGGGATCGGGCTGCACCTCACGCGTGACGCAGCCGCCGATGGCCAGCACCAGCGCGGCCGCCATCGCCACCCGCGTCATGCGGGGCCATGGAGAAGACGTCAGCAGCGGTGTATTACGCAGTGTCATGGGCTTGAACATCGACAGATGAAAACAGAGAGGACCGGGTCACCCGGCGAAGCCGTTACTTTACAGCAAGCCTCGCGCCCGTCCCGCGATTACTTGGCGGCGGCGTTGCCATCGCCCGCCGGTGCCGGCGGATTGGCCGGCAGCAGTACCTGCTCGCCCTCCTTCAGACCGGACAGCACCTGAGCGCGTTCGCCATCGCGAATGCCGATCTTGATCTTGCGTGTTTCCAGCGTGCCATCGGCCAGCACCACCTTGACGGTCTGGGTGCCATCCATGCCGGGCTTGGTCACGAGCGAGCGCGGAATGGCCGGCACGTGTTCCGCCCGCGCCAGCACGAAATACACGTCGGCACTCATGCCGCTCATCAGTTCGCGGCTGGGATTGGCCACATCGAAGAGCACGGTGTAATACGCCTTCTTGCCCTGGCGACCGGAGTCATCGGTGGGCAGCAGCATGATCTGGCGCAGCTTGCCGCTCCAGCGCTTGCCGGGATAGCCGGGGGTGGTGAAATACGCGGTCATGCCCTTTTGCAGGCGCGTCACGTCCTCTTCCGATACCGGCACCTGCACCGTCATGCGAGAGAGATCGGCGATGCGCATCAGCACTTCCTGGTTGGCGCTGACCATCTGGCCGGGGCGCGCGTTGAGGGTGACGATGGTGCCGCTGACCGGGGCCTCGATGCGGGTCTGCTTCTGCACGGCCTCATCTTCACGAATGGCCGCTTCGGTCTGCTGGATCTGCGCGTTGGTGGCGTCCACGCGGGAAGCCGCCGCATACATGTTCATGCGGCTGGATTCGTAGGATTCTTCGCGAGTGGCGTTCTCGGCCTTGAGCTGGGTCTGGCGCTGGAACTGCAGTTGCGCAAAGTCCAGCTGCGCATTCTGTCCGGCCAGCTCGGCCTTCAGTCGTGCCAGCGTGGCACGGTTGCTTTCGATGCGGCTGTTCTGCACGGCCGGCGCGACGGTGGCCAGCAGGCGTCCGGCCTTGACTGCCTCGCCGATCACCACTTCCACGTCCGAGATCTGGCCGGCCACCTTGGAGCCGACGTCCACATAATCCTGGGCCACCACATTGCCGGTGGCGTTGACGACCTGCTCCAGGTCGGCACGTTCGACGGCCACCGTTTCCAGCTTCACCGGAATCGGCTTGGGCGGAGCAGGCGGCGGCGACTGCCGCGCATAGAGCGCATAGCCGCCGCCCAGCACCAGCACCAACGCGACGACACTCCACCAGGCTTTCTGCCGGGCAGGCGCATGGGTGGTCGGGACTACGTGCGGGAGTGGGTCGTGCGGCTCGGTCATGTCACAGGCGGCAAACGTTGAATCAAGTCAGGGTCAACAAAGCGTGATGATCCCTGCAAAAGATGACGGCCGAATGTCTTCGGCCGTCCCCTGTTCCGGTCGTGGTCCGCCCCCTCAGGCGGCCAGTGCCGGTGATGCGACGGCGGCGGCAGGTGCCGCTTGCTGGCGCGCGGCATGCCAGTCCGGATGGACCTCGGCAGCACCGCTCCAGACCGCCTGGTGCAGTTGCGACAGCAGGCCCGGTTCTTCCAGGATGCTGTTTTTCTGCTTGTCGTTGAGCGCGTCCGGCCCATCCTTGAGCGCGGTGCGCACCAGCTTCTCGCGCAGGTGCTGCGTCAGTTGCGGCACGTGCGGATGCGCATGCGCCGTGGCACAGACCAGCGCATTGAAGGACGGATCGACCACGGCCTCGACGAAGCCCGGCAGCGGCGGGGTCTCTTCATGATGGCGCACGGTTTCGCGCAGCTCGAACGGTGGCGTGGTCTCCTCAGGGATCTTGAACAGACCCGCACGGCGGAAGCCACGGCCATACGTCACACGCGAGGACAGTACCGATACCGGCACCGACACCGCCAGCGAACCGGCAATCGGAATGAGCCAATAGATGAAGGACGGATTGAGCCAGTACACCAGCGCACCCCATGCCACGCCCAGCACCGAGTGCCAGCCATGGCGGCGTACCGCCTCGCCCCAGCCGGTTTCATTGTCGGCACGCGGCGGCGACTTCCAGCCGGCATTCCAGCCGAGGAAGGCCCCCAGCACGAAGCGGGTGTGGAACAGCATGCGCACCGGCGCCAGCGCCATCGAGAACAGCAGCTCGATCACCATGCTCACGAACAGCGCCAGCGCACCGCCGAAGCCGCGCGCGCCCTTCACCGCAAACAGCAGCACGGCCAGGATCTTGGGGAGGAACAGGATGGTGGCGGTGGCCGAGACCAGCGCCAGTGCCTTCTCCGGATGCCATTCCGGCCAGATCGGGAAGAGCTGGCGCGGTGCCGTGAAATACTGCGGATCGATCAGCGTATGCGCTGCCAGCAGCACCGTGGAGAGGATCAGGAACAGCCCCCACAGCGGTGCCGACACGTAAGCCATCACACCGGTGACGAACACCGCGCGATGCACCGCGTGCATGCCACGCGCCAGGAACAGGCGGAAGTTCATCAGGTTGCCCTGGCACCAGCGGCGGTCCCGACTGAGTTCATCGAGCAGGTTGGGCGGCATTTCTTCGTAGCTGCCGTCCAGGTCATAGGCGATCCACACCGACCAGCCGGCGCGACGCATCAGCGAGGCTTCCACGAAGTCGTGCGACATGATCGGACCGGACAGGTTGCCCTTGCCCGGCAGCGGTGCCAGCGCGCAGTACTTCATGAAGGGCTGCAGGCGGATGATGGCGTTGTGGCCCCAGAAGTGCGACTCGCCCAGCTGCCAGTAATGCAGACCCGCGGTAAACAGCGGGCCATACACGCGGGTCGAGAACTGCTGGATGCGCGCATACAGCGTATCGCGTCCGGCTGCGCGCGGTGCGGTCTGGATGATGCCCGCGCCCGGATGGGCTTCCATCAGGCGGGTCAGCTTGGTGAGGCATTCGCCGGTCATGACGCTGTCGGCGTCGAGCACCACCATGTAGCGATAATCGGCCCCCCAGCGGCGGCAGAAGTCGTCCAGGTTGCCGCTCTTGCGTTTGACGCGACGACGGCGGTGGCGATAGAAGATGCGTCCGAAGCCGCCGGTCTCGCGGCAGAGGCGGTCCCATGCGGCAGTTTCGGCGGCGCAGATGTCGGCTTCGCCGCTGTCGCTCAGGATGAAGAAATCGAAGTGCTGGATCTGCCCGGTGCGTTCCAGCGACTCGTAAGTCGCGCGCAGGCCGGCGAAGACGCGTGCCACATCTTCGTTGCAGATGGGCATGACGATGGCCGTGCGGGCCTCCGGCGCGATCTCGGTATGGCCGGCCTTCTCGTGCGAGATGAGGTACTTGTCATCACCGCGCATGAGGAGCAGGAAGCCGGTCATGGCCGTCCAGAACCCGGCCGAGACCCACAGGAACAGCAGTCCGAACAGGAACAGCACCACCATCTCCAGCGGCTTGGTGCCGTGATACGGCAGCACGTCGCTCATGAAATAGGTGGCCATGGAGGTCTGCAGCGCCATCAGCACCAGCAGCGTAATACGGCGGATGTTGCCCGTATGCTGCCAGTGCCCCTTGGGATCGGGGGCCTCGGACTGGTCCAGGTGATCCTCGATGTAGCGCGGTTCGTCATCCACCGGCGGTGCGGCTTCAGCCACCTTGGCGCGGCCCTTGCGGGCGCGGCGCCAACGGCTGGGACGGCGTTCCAGGCGGCGGTTTTCCTCTTCCACCCAGCGCGAGAAAGGATTGAGTTCGCCCCACGGGCGCGGCACCATCGATTTGCGATGCATCGGCGGGCCGACCGGAATGCGCGGCTGGCCGCGCTCTTCACCAATGGGAGGAACGGGCGCACCCTGCACCGCCTGTGCCGCTTGCGCAGCAGGGACGGCCGCCGGTTGCGCGGCGGGATACATGAGACGCAGGCGCGCATCAACCGAAGCTTGCGCCGCGGCCGGTACCAGGCTGGCATCGCGCCCGGAGGCCTCGGCCAGCACGCGGTGCAGGTCGGCCACCGGATCGCCGGAGCCGATTGCACCCGCGCGCGCAGCCAGGTCCTGGCGTTGCTCAGGCGACAGCGGCAGACGCGCGAGGTAATCCTCCAGCGTCTGCGAGGCTGCCGAAGTCTGCCTTAGTTGGGGGGTAATATGTAGCTCCACGTTTCAGACAAAGTTGTGCCGCCGTTGGCATTGCGCAGGAAACCGCGCAGCTCGACGGGCTTGTTTTCTTCCAGGCGGCGCAGCTTGACTTCCACGCGCCAGCCGCCGGTCATTTCATTCTTGCGGGTGGTGACGCTGGCCAGCTTGCCATTGGCATCAGCCTCGACCACGCCTTCCACGCGCGCATTGGCGGGCAGCTTCTTGAGGTTGCCGCCGTCGAAGTCGATCGCCAGCTGTTGCACCTCATCCTGCTTGCCTTCCTGCTTGGGACGGTAGCCGTGGCCGAACAGGGTCTGCGTGACGAAGGCCAGTGGCGGACGCTTCTCGTTGTCCTTCTGCCAGGACAGGCGGTATTCCACGTTCAGCGGCTGGCCCGGCTTGGGCAGCGTGTTGGGAATCCAGTAGGCCACGATGTTGTCGTTGGTCTCGTCGGGCGTGGGAATCTGCACCAGCTCCACGCGGCCCGAACCCCACTTGCCCTTGGGCTCGACCCAGGCGCTGGGGCGCGATTGGTAGTTGTAGTCCAGGTCTTCGTAGTGCGAGAAATTGCGGTCGCGCTGCATCAGGCCAAAGCCCTGCGGATTGTCGAAGGAGAACGAAGTCACCAGCAGGCGCTTGGGGTTCACCAGCGGACGCCACAGCCATTCGCCGGTACCCGACTGCATCGACAGGCCGTCCGAGTCATGCACTTCCGGACGGAAGTCGTCGGCGGGACCCGGCTGGTTCTCGCCGAAGAGGAACATGCTGGTCAGCGGGGCGATGCCCAGCTTGGTGACATTGCTGCGCAGGTAGAGCTGGGCCTTGACGTCCATGGCGGTATCCACGCCGGGCTTGAGGACGAAGCGATAGGCCCCGGTAGCGCGCGGTGAATCCAGCAGCGCATAGATCACCAGTTCCTTGGCATCGCCCGAGGGACGCTCCAGCCAGAATTCGGTGAAGCGCGGGAATTCCTCGCCCGAATAGAGTGCGGTATCGATGGCCAGCCCGCGCGCGGAGAGGCCATAGCTCTGCCCCTTGCCCATGGCGCGGAAGTAGCTGGCACCGTGGAAGGTCAGCACGTCATCCTTGACCTTGGCCGAGTTGAGCGGGAAGCGGATGCGGAACCCGGCAAAGCCGATGTTGCGCAGGGTGCGCGGATCGACGCTGCGGTTGGCGCTGTAATCGAAGAGCGCCGGATTGAAATGGATCTCGCGCACGGCGTCGCCGACCACTTCATTGATCTTGACCGGCTCGGTATAGCTCGCGCCCAGATGGATGAAGGACAGTTCGAAAGGCAGCTTCTGGGCGCGCCAGTACGACTTGTCATCGCGGAAGTAGATCTGGCTGGCCTGCTCGTAGCTCAGGTCCTTGAGCGACTTGGGCAGATCATCGGCGGGCTTCTTGTACGACTTGCCGGCCAGCGCCTTGGCGCGGGCGGCCACCGTATTGAAATCAAAGGCCAGGGCAGCTTGCGGCAAGGCCAACGCCAGCAGACCCGCCAGGGTCGCCGGAGCGGCGAGGCGACGCCACCAGGTCGATCGTGCGGCACTGCGCCGGGAAACGAGTCCCTCGCGCGGCCAGGAGGTGGTGTGAAGCAGCATTATTGTTTTGTCTGACATGCAATTTTCTGGTTGATTGCCCCGGCAGACACTGGAAGCAGCGCCGCACCGGAAAGCAGGCGCTAGTTTACCCAAATGTGGCGGGGATTGTTCGCTAGTTCATATGAAGATGGCATGCTTGCAGAGGGAATCGCCCTGAGGGACAGTATTTCCTGAATGAAACTTCATTCGCCTGCAAACCCGGCCCCGGCGCGCGCAAGCGGCCAGCCGGTTCACGTATAAGGGCAGGTGGCGGCGCATAAAGTTCCGTGCCGCAGCATGGCTGCTGTAACATTATGCTTCTGTCGCCCTTGCATCCGGCCGTGCGCCGGGCTGCAGGCCTTCCGTCCGAACCCAGATTCCCGCATGACCACAGCTTCCGGCTCCCTCACCATCGTCGTCGCCACCGACCTCAACAACGGCATCGGCATTCGCAACACCCTGCCCTGGCATCTGCCGGAAGACCTGGCCCATTTCAAGCGCACCACCTCGGGGCATGCCATCCTGATGGGCCGCAAGACCTTTGAATCGATCGGCCGGCCGCTGCCCAACCGGCGCAACATCGTCATCACCCGCAATGCCGAATGGCAACACGCGGGCGTGGAGACGGCGGCCTCGCTGCAGGACGCCGCCGCGCTGGCGCAGGGTGCACCGGCCTTCATCATCGGCGGTGCGCAGATCTACGCGGAAGCCCTGCCGCTGGTGGACCGGCTCATCATCACCCGCATCAACCAGGCTTTTGATTGCGACGCCTTCTTCCCGGCCCTGGACCCGCTGCTGTGGCAGGAGACGGCACGTGAGGACCACCGGGCCGAAACTTCCGGATTGGACTACGCTTTTGTGACATACGAAAGACGTTGAACCACCTCGGCGCGAGGCTGTTGTTTTTTCCCTTTTTTGCTTAAACTGCGCACCTCTTTAGCGCAGTTGGCGCGCACATTGCGCGCATATCTGCGACAATCCCGCTTTCATTTTTCCGGCGCGCAAGCACTGCCAGCCCAGGCGCTTTTCTTTTCACCCCCTGCGCGCGCCCGCCTACCCGGTCCCACGCGCGCAAAGCCTGGAGAAATCCATGAAATTCCGATTCCCCATCGTCATCATCGACGAAGACTTCCGCTCCGAAAACACCTCGGGCCTGGGCATCCGCGCCCTGGCCGACGCCATCGAAGCCGAAGGCATGGAAGTGCTGGGCGTGACCAGCTACGGCGACCTGGCCCAGTTCGCCCAGCAGCAGTCGCGCGCCTCGGCCTTCATCCTGTCCATCGACGATGAAGAAATGGGTGCCGGCTCTGACGAAGAAACCGACCACGCCCTCAAGGCCCTGCGTGCGTTTGTCAGCGAAATTCGTCACAAGAACGCCGACATCCCCATCTACCTCTACGGTGAAACCCGCACCTCGCGCCACATTCCCAACGATGTGCTGCGCGAACTGCACGGTTTCATTCACATGTTCGAAGATACGCCGGAGTTCGTGGCGCGCCACATCATCCGCGAAGCCAAGTCCTACCTGGACGGCCTGGCCCCGCCGTTTTTCCGCGCCCTGGTCGATTACGCCCAGGATGGTTCCTATTCCTGGCACTGCCCCGGCCACTCCGGCGGCGTGGCGTTCCTGAAGTCGCCCGTGGGCCAGATGTTCCACCAGTTCTTCGGCGAACGCATGCTGCGCGCCGACGTCTGCAATGCCGTGGAAGAACTGGGCCAGCTGCTGGACCACACCGGCCCGGTGGCCAACTCGGAACGCAATGCGGCGCGCATCTTCAATGCCGACCACTGCTACTTCGTCACCAACGGTACCTCGACCTCCAACAAGATGGTCTGGCACTCGACGGTGGCGCCCGGCGACATCGTCGTGGTGGACCGCAACTGCCACAAGTCCATCCTGCACTCCATCATCATGACCGGCGCGATTCCCGTGTTCCTGATGCCGACCCGCAACCACCTGGGCATCATCGGACCGATCCCGCTGGAAGAGTTCACCCTCGAAAGCATCCAGCGCAAGATCGAAGCCAACCCCTTCGCCCGCGAAGCCAAGAACAAGAAGCCGCGCATCCTGACCATCACCCAGTCGACCTACGACGGCGTGGTCTACAACGTCGAGACCTTGAAGGACATGCTCGACGGCGAGATCGAAACCCTGCACTTCGACGAAGCCTGGCTGCCGCACGCGACCTTCCACGACTTCTACAAGGACATGCACGCCATCGGCAAGGACCGTCCGCGCGCCAAGAAGTCGCTGATCTTCTCGACCCAGTCGACCCACAAGCTGCTGGCCGGCCTGTCGCAGGCCTCGCAGATCCTGGTGCGCGAGTCGGAAACCGTGAAGCTCGATGAAGATGCCTTCAACGAAGCCTTCCTGATGCACACCTCGACCTCGCCGCAATACTCGATCATCGCCTCCTGCGACGTCGCAGCCGCCATGATGGAAGCGCCGGGCGGCACGGCGCTGGTGGAAGAAAGCATCCTGGAAGCGCTGGACTTCCGCCGCGCCATGAAGAAGATCGACCAGGAATTCGGCGATGAATGGTGGTTCCAGGTCTGGGGCCCCAACAGCTTCGCCGCCGACGGCATCGGCGAGCGCGAAGACTGGGTCATCAAGGCCGAGGACGACTGGCACGGTTTCGGCAACCTGGCACCGGGCTTCAACATGCTGGACCCGATCAAGGCCACCATCGTCACCCCCGGCCTGGCCCTGAACGGCCAGTTCGGCGAGAACGGCATCCCGGCCTCCATCGTGACCAAGTACCTGGCCGAGCACGGCGTGATCGTGGAGAAGTGCGGCCTGTATTCCTTCTTCATCATGTTCACCATCGGCATCACCAAGGGCCGCTGGAACACCCTGGTGACGGCGCTGCAGCAGTTCAAGGACGACTACGACAAGAACCAGCCGATCTGGCGCATCCTGCCCGAGTTCGCGCAGCGCAATCCGCGCTACGAGCGCCTGGGCCTGCGCGACCTGTGCCAGCAGATCCACGAGACCTACCGCGCCTACGACGTGGCCCGCCTGACCACCGAGATGTATCTCTCGGACATGCAGCCGGCCATGAAGCCTTCGGACGCCTTCTCCAAGATGGCGCACCGCGAGATCGAGCGCGTCCCCCTGGACGAACTCGAAGGCCGCGTCACCTCGATCCTGCTGACTCCCTATCCGCCGGGCATCCCCCTGCTGATCCCGGGCGAGATCTTCAACAAGACCATCGTCGATTACCTGAAGTTTGCGCGTGATTTCAACGAGAAATTCCCGGGCTTCGAAACCGACGTGCATGGCCTGGTCAAGCGTGAAGTCAACGGCCGCCGCGATTACTTCGTGGATTGCGTCAAGCAGTAAACCTCTGCGCTGCACGTAAAAAAACAGCCGATGCCTGCGAGGGCATCGGCTGTTTTGTTTTCACGCCGGCAGACGTGCCGTCAGAACGTGCCGAGATAAAAGAAGCCCGCCAAAGCCCCGCCAAACAACAACCACAGCGGATGGATCTTGGTCTTGAGCGCGATGATGGCCGTGGCCGCCGTGATCGCCGCCAGGAAGCCGTGGGTGATCGACGCCTGCGTGATCAACAGCGCCGACGCCGCGACCAGCCCGCCCGTAACCGGCAGCAGCCCGGCCTGAACGTGCCGCCGCCAGGGCTTGTCCTTGAACCTCTCCCAGACGTGCAACATGATGATGGTGATGAGGGAGGACGGCCCGAACTTGGCCAGGCTGGTCACCAGCATCCCCCAGAAGCCGGCCACATGCCAGCCCACCAGCGTGACCACCATCAGGTTGGGACCGGGTGCCGCCTGCCCCAGGGCGAACAGCGCACTGAAATCCTCGGCGCTCATCCAGTGATGCACTTCCACTACCTGGCGCTGCATCTCCGGCAGGATGGTATTGCCGCCACCGAAGGCCAGCACCGACAACTGCGTGAAGATGATGGCCAATGCGATCAGGGTCTGGCTCATTGCGCGCCCTCCTGCTTGCCCTCACGCTGTGCCGGCACAGGCTGCGGCTTGGCGGCAAAGCGATCACCGTAACGTGCGGTGAGGACCACGCTGATGGGTGTCATCACCAGCATCACCCACAGCAAGGGAATGCGCAGGAAGGCGATGGCAATGAAGCAGATCACCGCCACGGCCGCCAGCACCAGGTTCTTGCGCAGCGGCAGCACGATCTTCACGGCCATTTGAATCAGCAGGCCCGCCGCCGCCGCTGCCAGCCCGGCGAACAGATGCTTGACGTTGGGATCATGCTGGAAATGCTGGTAGATCATCCCCAGCAGGATCACCACCATGGAGGGCACGGCGATCAAACCGGTGATGCCCGCCACGGCCCCCTTCCAGCCCCGGAACTTCATGCCCAGCGCCACCGACAGGTTGATGATGTTGCCCCCGGGCAGGAACTGGCACAGCCCCAGCAGCTCGACGAATTCAGGATCGGTCAGCCATTTTCGGCGTTCGACGATCATGCGGTGTGCCAGCGGCAGCGCGCCGCCGAAGGCAGTCATGCCCAGGCCGAGAAAGCCCAGGAACAATTCCCTGGTAGTGGGGATAGGCCGTTGCTCGGCCAGGAGGTCAGGAGTGCTCATCATCATCTCATGCAAGCGCGGCGTGATTGCCGCATGCATGAAAGGCTACGCTTGAGGAGGGTTTTTGTCTAATATATGTCAGACACCTTATCCATATTTTACCGATATGTCACCATCCATCGACCTGCGCCTGTTGCGCTACTTCATTGCCGTGGCTGAAGAGGGCCACCTGACCAAGGCGGCCGAGCGCATCGGCATCCAGCAGCCGCCGCTGTCGCAACAGATCCGCCTGCTGGAGCGCGAACTGGGCGTGACGCTGTTCAACCGCCTGCCGCGCGGCATGGAGCTCACCGACAGCGGCACCGCCCTGTTCAACGATGCCCGCGCCCTGCTGGCGCAACTCGATACGACGGTGGCCAGCGTGCGCCGCATCGCTCAGGGCAAGATGGGACGCATCGCCGTGGGCTTCACCGAATCGGCCTCGCTGCATCCCTTCGTGCATTCGGTCATTCGCGCCTTCCGTGCCGATGCGCCGGACGTGGCGATGACGGTGGAAGAAAGCAATACGAATGAACTGATCGAAGCACTGCGCGCCAAGCGCCTGGACCTGGCCTTCGTGCGTTCTCCCGTGGGGGATTCCGGCGGCCTGACCATCGAGACCATGCTGGTGGAAGACATGGTGGCCGCGTTGCCGATCGACCATCCGCTGGCCGAGCAAGGCAAGCGCAAGAGCATCGCCCTGCACGCGCTGGCCGAGGAGTCCTTCATCATGACGCGCCGGCCCAATGGCCCCGGACTGTACGACACCATCATCGCGGCCTGCCATGCGGCAGGCTTCTCGCCACAGGTGATCCAGGAGGCGCGCAAGAATCTCTCCACGCTCTCGCTGGTGGCGGCGGGCGTAGGGGTGGCCGTCATCCCGGCGTCGATGACGCGGGTCAATGCGGAGGGGGTGGTGTACCTCAAATTGACCGGCGCAGCCGAGCTGAAAGCACCGCTGCACCTGGCTTACCGCACCGGCAGCATCAGCAGCGCGGCACGGCTGATGCGTGAAGAGGCGCTGAAACTGAGTGCGGGACGCAAGCGGCGCTGATGTCGGCAGGCATATTGCCGAGATATGGCAATCCGTTGATCGATACAAAAATGGCTTCCCGCAGGAAGCCATTTTTTGTACTGCCGATATGGTTTATATCGTTTTCAGGTCTTGGGCAAGGTCACGCCATGCTGTCCCTGGTACTTGCCGCCGCGATCCTTGTAGGAGGTCTCGCAGACTTCATCGCTTTCGAAGAAGAGCACCTGGGCGCAGCCTTCACCGGCATAGATCTTGGCGGGCAGCGGCGTGGTGTTGGAGAACTCCAGGGTCACGTAGCCTTCCCATTCCGGTTCGAAGGGGGTGACGTTGACGATGATGCCGCAGCGCGCGTAGGTGGACTTGCCCAGGCAGATGGTCAGGACGCTGCGCGGGATGCGGAAGTATTCGACGGTACGCGCCAGGGCGAAGGAGTTGGGGGGGATGATGCAGACATCGCCCTTGAAATCCACGAAGGATTTTTCGTCGAAGTTCTTGGGATCGACGATGGTGGAATTGATGTTGGTGAAGATCTTGAATTCGTTGGCACAGCGGATATCGTAGCCATAGGACGAGGTGCCGTAGGAAACGATCTTGCTGCCGTCAGCGGCCAGGCGCACCTGCCCGGGCTCGTAGGGTTCGATCATTCCTTCCTGCTCCGCCATGCGGCGGATCCACTTGTCTGACTTGATGGCCATGGTATTCAACGTATTCAAAGAATCCGGCATTTTACGCGAAAACCGGCCCAAGTTGGGCCATCGCGGGCCATCCTGGCACGCCCGGGCCTGCCGCAGCTGCCCGGCAGGCCTGCTTGCCTCAGTTATCGTCCCCCGCCGAACAGGGACTTGAAGAAACCCACGCGTTCGGGTTGGCGGCGTTCATAGAAGGGCTTGGTCTCGGTCAGCATGAAGTCGGCGATGCTGTTGCCGGCCTCCACGCGCAACATGTCCACCGGTGCATTGGCCGGTCCGTGCTCGGCGATCACGGGCGTGATCTCGCGCATCAGGCGTTCCATGTGGCTGGCGGGAAGATCGACGCCTATCACCAAGGTGGGCTGTGGATCGTGACCAGGATTGTGCATGAGGGCGAGATAGGCGGCCTTGACCTTGTCGTGGCGGGTAAAGAACGCCGACAGCGCGTCCAGCATCGCCTGCGGCGGCTGGTCCGGCACACCCAGCTGCACATTGGCACCGCCCATGTCGCGCGAGGGCGGCACGCCGCCGTTGTCTTGCTGCAGCACATGGGCCACTTCGCCGGGGACGAAGTACTTGGGGAGGGGGCTGTCAGGATAGAGGATGAAAATCGTCCGGCCATCGCCACACATGCGGAAGAGCTCGCGCACCGTCATGCCCAGACAGGAAGCGCCTTCCTCGAAGGCTTGCCCGATTTCCTCCATGGAACTGAACATGGGCAGCATCATCTCGCCGTCTTCGCCGGGCCAGCGCATGATCTGGACCTGCTCGCGGTTGCCGTCGGGCGGCAGGTTGCCGCGCACGAACACGGTGGTATCGAGCAGCATGCGATAGAAGGCCGGACGCGCTTCCGGGTCTTCGTGGGCCCGGCGCAGGGCTTCTTCGAGGGGGGTGACGGCAGGGGAGGATTCGGCTTGCATGGCGCTCTCTTTCTGGTTGTTGGGGTCCATGCCGTACCGTTCCGGCGAACGGCACAAGGCGCACTTTTGAGCAGGCTGCAAATCGAAGGTTCCCATCTTGTGGGATATCGGCGACAATAAAGCGATATTTCCAAAAGGAAACAATATGTTCTTCCTGATTGCGCGTTTGCTGAAGGTCTGGACCCGCCCCATTCCCGGCCCGACCGGCGAAGGCAGCCGGGACCACCTGCCGAACGCCGACGGTGGCGAGCCTGCCGACTGGGGTCCGCGTGTTCACCTGCCGGGCCACGGAGACATTGCATTGCGCCGCGCCTTGCCCAGAGTCGCCGCCATGGAGAAGCCGGAACTGGTCTGCGAGTGCATCACGCAGCATTCGGGCTATCTGCGCCAAGCCGGCATCGAACGCGCGATGGTGTTGAATGACACGCGCTACCTGCCGCTGCTGGCGGCTCGCCTCAACGATTGGAGCGCTCCGGTACGACAGGCAGCGCAGCAGGCACTGGCGCATTACCGCAGCACGCATCCTGCGGCCGATTTCGTCGCCGCCCTGGCCGCGTTGCATGGCGCGGCACGCGGGCAGCGCTCGGACCGCGCGTGGATCGCCGCATTCGTGCAAGAGCTTGATGCGGATGAGACTGCGGATTGGCTGAAGCCCGCGCTTGCGTCACGCGATGCGCCCCTGCGGCGCGCAGCGTATGCGCTGGCAATGGATTACCTGCCGCAGCGACTGGACGAACTGGTGGCCTTCGGCCTGGGCTCGCGCGATCTGATGCAGGCGCACCGGGCGCTGCTCGCCCTGCCCCGGCTTGATGACGAGAGGCGTCGCGCGCATACACCGTTGGGCCTGCGCTCGCCGTTTGGACAGGTGCGCCAGTTCGCGGTCGACCATGCGCCTGCGCCGTTGTCCCGGGAAGCGCTGCTGACGCTGCTGTTCGATCCGATGCCGCGCATCCGGCAGACGGCGGCAGCGCAACTGGCAGCGTTGGGAGAGGATGTGAAGGGCCACGTGCATCAGGCCATCCAGGATGGACAACTGGCCGCGCGTCCGCTGTGCGCCGCACTGGCGCTGCTGGTGCAGTGGCGGCAGCCGGATGTGGAGAATTTGTTGCGCCACCATGCGGACGATGCGCGCGAACGGGTGCGGAGACAGGCCTTGTTCCTGTGGGCCAGGGTGTTGCCGCAAGAACGCGATGCCGTGGCCTCGCGGGCTCTGCTGGACGCGGCGGGCTCGGTGCGCAAGCTGGCGGTGCAGCTGTGCCGGGAGGGTGCTTACGTCCGCTTTGAGGATATCGCCACCATGCTGCGTGAGCATGGACATCAGACGGCGGCGCTATCGCTCTGTGCGCGCCATCCCTGGGATATGGTGGCTTGTGTCGTTTTCATTGACAGCCTCGGGGAGCGTCAGCCCTGTCAGGATGAACGCCTGCGCGCCGCGCTGGTACCGTGGCTGGGCAATGCGGAGGCTGGATGGACCAGTCCGCAGCCTTGGCATGTCGCGTTGATGCAGGAGCGGGATGGGGTGCGGAGGCTGCGGCGGATCATGTCGCCGGGTTGGGATGCGGAGTTGGATGCGTTGCTGAGCGGGTTGATGGAGCGGTGATGGACTGAAGGGCCGATGCAAGTTTCTGGTGTGACGCTGTGTTGACACTGCTTCGCCAGCGAGAGTGTTGCGGGTACCAGCGGCTTTTTGGCTCACATCAATTCTGCACTTTCTTCTTTCGCACAACATCCGGCAGGACGAAGAGCAAGCCTCCGTCTGGCTCATCCTCACCGCTGCATGCTCTCCCACACCTTCTGCAAACGCTTCACCGACACCGGCATCGGCGTCTTCAGTTCCTGCGCATAAAGCGACACGCGCAGTTCCTCCAGCATCCAGCGGAACTCGGTCATCTTGGGATCAACGCGGCCGGCGCGGTCCTTCAGGGCGCGCTGGTAGGGCAAGGCCACCGAATTCCACTCCGCCAGCAGGCGCGTATCGCGGGCCGGATCGGCGCGCAGCTTGTCCAGCCGCACGTTGATGGCCTTGAGGTAACGCGGATAGTGGCTGAGATTTCCGTAATCCGTTTCCGCCACGAAACGCTTGCCCACCAGTTGTGCCAACTGCGCCTGCATGTCAGCCGCCGCAGCCGCATGGGCCTTGATGCCCTGCAGCTTCTTGGGCAGCGCGTGATACTCGGCCAGCACCTGGCCGCACAGGCGCGCGATCTCGTTGACCAGCAAACCCAGCCGCGCCTTGCCCTCATCACGGCGGCGATTGAATTCATCCGCGTTGCGCGGCAGCGGGTCCTGCAGGAAAGCCCGT
Source organism: Herbaspirillum sp. Her4 (assembly GCF_057961335.1). Classification (NCBI taxonomy): domain Bacteria; kingdom Pseudomonadati; phylum Pseudomonadota; class Betaproteobacteria; order Burkholderiales; family Oxalobacteraceae; genus Herbaspirillum; species Herbaspirillum sp. Her4. The sequence continues at coordinate 5,233,468 of NZ_CM176330.1, forward strand.
TCCAGACCGGCGTTGAGGATCTGTTCACGCAACTCTTCCTGCGAACCCAGCGCCATGAATTGCATGCCCATCTGCTGCAGGCCCGGAATGTTCTTCTCCAGATACTTCAGCTGCTCCTTCATCTGCAAGGCAAACAGCCGACGCAGGCCGGCGTAATGGAAACGCGCCGCCTCGGCCGGATCATCGAAAACTTCCAGATCGCAATGCGTCTTGCGATCCACCAGCGCCGGGAATCCAATCAGTGTCTGCGCCTGCTTGCCGCTGCCACGCGTGATCTCCAGCAGCTCCGGCAATTCACCGAAACTCCAGCTGGTGAGATTGCTGTACTCGCCCACCGAAGCGGGAGCCGCCGGGGCTGCGCTCGGACCGGGCTTGCCGGGTGCGGCAGCGGGCGCGGGTGCGGCGCTGTCCTCATCCTCGCGCGGGGCAATGGCCACCTGCTCGGCCAGCTTCTGGAACTGCTGGCGCGCCTGCCCGCCGAATTCGGCCTGCAGGGCAGCGAGATTGCGGCCCATCTCCAGCTGGCGTCCATGCTCGTCGACGATCTTGAAGTTCATCGCATGGTGCGCCGACAGCGTCTCCTGCTTGAAGTCGCTGGGCTTGACCAGAATCGTGATCTGCTCGCGGATGTCGGCAATGATGGCGTCGATCAGGTTGCCTCGGCCGAAGATCTTGCGCTCTTCCATGCGCTCGCAGAAACGCGCGGCGTAATCAGGCAGCGGCACGCAATGGCGGCGCAGCTTCTGCGGCAGGGATTTGAGCAGCAGGTGCACCTTCTCCTTCAACATGCCCGGCACCAGCCAGTCACAGCGGTCCGACGAGACCTGGTTGAGCGCATACAGCGGCACGGTGAGGGTCACGCCATCGCGCGCCGCACCGGGCTCGAAGTGATAACTCAAGGCCATGGCGATGCCCGCCACGTTCATGGTCTTGGGGAAGAGCTCGGTGGTTACGCCCGCTGCCTCGTGACGCATCAGGTCGTCACGGTTCAGGTACAGCAGCTTGGGATCGGCGGCCGTCGCCTCCTTGTGCCACTTCTCGAAATCGACCCCATTGCAGATGTCGTGCGGGATCAGCTTGTCGTAGAAACCGATGATCAGTTCATCGTCCACCAGCACATCGAGGCGGCGCGATTTGTGTTCCAGGTTCTCGATCTCGCGCACCAGCTTCTGGTTATGCGCAAAGAACGGCGCGCGCGTCTCGAAGTCGCCACCGACCAGCGCGTCGCGGATGAAGATCTCACGCGCTTCAGTCGGGTTGATCTTGCCGTAGTTGATGCGGCGCTGGCTGTACACCACCAGCCCATAGAGCGTGGCGCGCTCGGAGGCGGTGACCTGGGCGGCACGCTTTTCCCAGCGCGGCTCGCCCCAGGATTTCTTGAGCAGATGGCCGCCGAGTTTTTCCAGCCACTCGGGCTGGATGTTGGCCACGCAGCGCGCGTACAGGCGCGCAGTGTCGACCAGCTCGGCCGCCATCACCCAGCGGCCGGGCTTCTTGGTCAGGTGCGCACCGGGCCAGATGTTGAACTTGATGCCGCGCGCGCCCAGGTATTGCGCATCGTCCTCGCTCTTGAAACCGACGTTGCCCAGCAAGCCGGTCAGCAAGGCCAGGTGCAGTTGATCGTAAGTGGCCGGTGCTTCGTTCAGACGCCAGCCCTGTTCCTTGACGATGGTCAGCAGCTGCGAATGGACATCGCGCCATTCACGCAGGCGCAGTTGCGAGAGGAAATTCTCGCGGCAATGTTCCTGCAACTGGCGATTCGATTTCTTGTGCGCGATGGCCTCTTCGAACCACTTCCAGATCTTGAGATAGCTGGCAAATTCCGACTTCTCGTCGGCGAATTTCTTGTGCGCGTTGTCAGCCGCATGCTGCGCATCCATGGGCCGGTCACGCGGGTCCTGCACGGAGACCGCTGCGGCGATGATGAGCAATTCGGTCAGGCAGGCATTGTCGCGGCCGGCCAGGATCATGCGCCCCACGCGCGGATCCAGCGGCAGGCGGGCCAGCTGCTTGCCCAGCGCGGTCAGGCGATTGACGCCGCCCTGCTCTTCCACCGCGCCCAGTTCCTGCAGCAGCTGGTAGCCGTCGGCAATGGCGCGGCCCAGCGGCGGTTCGATGAAGGGGAAGCTCTCCACATCCGTCAGATGCAGCGACTTCATGCGCAGGATGACCGAGGCCAGCGAAGAGCGCAGGATCTCGGGGTCGGTGAACTTGGGGCGCTGCAGGAAATCCTGCTCGTCATACAGGCGGATGCACACACCCGCCGCCACCCGGCCGCAACGGCCGGCACGCTGGTTCGCTGCCGATTGCGCCACCGGTTCGATCTGCAACTGCTCGACCTTGTTGCGGTAGCTGTAACGCTTCACACGGGCCAGACCGGCATCGACCACATAGCGGATGCCCGGCACGGTCAGTGAAGTTTCGGCCACATTGGTCGCCAGCACGATGCGGCGGGCATTGCTGGTCTTGAAGACGCGCTCCTGCTCCTGGGCGGAGAGGCGCGCAAACAGCGGCAGGATCTCCACATGCGGCGGATGATGCTTGCGCAGCGCTTCGGCAGCATCGCGAATCTCGCGCTCACCCGGCAGGAACACCAGCACATCACCGGAACCGATACGCGCCAGTTCGTCCACGGCATCGACCACGGCATCCATCAGGTCGCGCTGTTCGCGGTCCTTCTGGGCCTGGCTGGCGCGGCCTTCGGCGCGTGCACGCGCCTGCGCGACTTCGGTGGAAACGCCGCTGCGGTCAGCATTGTCGATGGGACGATAGCGGATCTCCACCGGGTACAGGCGGCCCGAGACCTCGATCACCGGGGCCGGCACGAGCTCGCCCTTGACCTCGCGGCCGAAATGGCGGGCGAAGCGGTCGGCATCGATGGTGGCCGAGGTGATGATGATCTTCAGGTCGGGGCGCTTGGGCAGCAACTGCTTCAGGTAGCCCAGCAGGAAATCGATGTTGAGGCTGCGTTCATGCGCCTCGTCGATGATGATGGTGTCGTACTGGCGCAGCAGCGGATCGGTCTGCGTCTCGGCCAGCAGGATGCCGTCGGTCATCAGCTTGATCCACGCGCCCTTGGACAGCGTGTCGTTGAAGCGGACCTTGTAGCCGACCAACTCGCCCGGCGGGGAATTGAGTTCCTGGGCGATGCGCTTGGCGGTGGAAGAGGCGGCGATACGGCGCGGCTGGGTGTGACCGATCAGGCCCTTCTCGCCACGACCCAGCTCCAGGCAGATCTTGGGCAACTGGGTGGTCTTGCCGGAACCGGTCTCGCCGCTGACGATGATGACCTGATGGGCCCGCAGGGCCTCGGCGATCTCGTGGCGGCGGCCGGAAACCGGCAGCTCTTCGGGGAAAGTGACCGGCGGCAGCGGATTGCGCACGGGCAGCGCGGCATGGACGGCAGGCTCGGCGGCGGTGCGACGCGGACCTCGCTGCTCGCGCGGGCCGCGCGGACGATCTTGTTGCGGGTTCTGCTGCGCCTGGCCGCCGGGGGGAGTGTTGGGTGCTTTGGTAACGGACATGAGGCTGACATTATACCTGCCACCGCCCGCCCGGTCAGGCTGCGTGCGGCTGGACGGCCGATGGTGCAGGTTTGGGGGCGGCTTGCGGGCCGGTTGGCTCCGCTTTGCAACATCCGCACAAGAAATCTGCCCCGAAGCGGCCCGCAGGCCTACGGCCCGCCGCGACGCTGGTTATAATGCGCGTCATGGAAAAACAGACCGAATTCGTCAACTGGCTGCGTTCCGTCGCGCCCTATGTCCACGCCTTCCGCGGCAAGACCTTCGTGGTCGCCTTCCCGGGTGAGCTGGTCACGGCCGGCGGCTTGCAGGTGCTGGCCCAGGATCTCTCGCTGCTGCATGCGCTGGGCATCCGCGTGGTGGTGGTGCATGGCTCGCGCCCGCAGGTGGCCGAACAGCTGGCCCTGCGCAATGTCGAGGCGCGCTTCCAGAACGGCTTGCGCGTGACCGACAGCGCTGCCCTCGAGTGCGCCAAGGAAGCCGCAGGCGAACTACGCCTGGACATCGAGGCTGCCTTCAGCCAGGGCTTGCCGAATACACCCATGGCGCATTCGGCCATCCGTGTGATCTCCGGCAACTTCGTCACCGCCCGCCCGATGGGCGTGATTGATGGCGTGGACCTGCAACTGACCGGCGTGGTGCGCAAGATCGCCGCCGACGTCATCCAGCCCATCATGAACGCAGGCGGCATCGTGCTGCTCTCGCCGCTGGGTTTCTCGCCCACCGGCGAAGCCTTCAACCTGACCATGGAAGACGTGGCCGTGTCCGCCGCCATCGCGCTGCGCGCCGAAAAACTGATCTTCCTGTCTGAAACCCCGCTGATGAAGGATGCCGGCGGCGCTGAAATCCGCGAGCTGTCTTCTCACCAGGCCGAGGCCGTGCTGTCGGCCGGCTTCCTGCCTTCAGATGCGGCCTTCTATCTGGCCAGCGTAGTCAAGGCCTGCAACGCCGGCGTCTCGCGCGCCCACATCGTGCCCTTCTCCACCGATGGCTCGGCGCTGCTGGAACTGTTCACCCACGATGGCGTGGGCACCATGGTCACCTACGAGAACCTGGAAAGCCTGCGCCAGGCCACCATCGAGGACGTCGGCGGCATCCTGAAACTGATCGAACCGCTGGAAGCCGATGGCACCCTGGTCAAGCGCGGCCGCGAACTGATCGAACGGGAAATCCATTACTTCTCCGTGATCGAGCACGACAACGTCATCTTCGGCTGTGCTGCGCTGTATCCCTTCCCCAAGGAACGCATGGGCGAGATGGCCTGCCTCACCGTCAACCCGGAAGTGCAAGGCCAGGGCGACGGCGACCGTATCCTGAAGCACATCGAAACCCGTGCCCGCGAAGCCGGGCTGACCAAGCTCTTCGTTCTCACCACCCGTACCTCGCACTGGTTCCTGAAGCGCGGCTTCGTGCTGGCCGGTGTCAACGACCTGCCGCAAGATCGCCAGCAGATCTACAACTGGCAGCGCAAGTCGCAGGTATTGATCAAGAATTTGTATTAATCATTTTTCCGTCAGGACGTGAGCAGGCTCAACCGCTGACCCCCATCGCTGGCCCGCCCGTCCCAGGCATTTCAACTTAACGAACCAAGGAATCGACATGGCACGCATGGTCCATTGCATCAAACTGAACAAGGAAGCAGAAGGCCTGGACTTCCCGCCCTATCCGGGCGAGCTGGGCAAGCGCATTTATGAAAGTGTCTCCAAGGAAGCCTGGGCCGCCTGGCTCAAGCACCAGACCATGCTGGTCAACGAAAACCGCCTGATGCTGGCCGACGCCCGTGCCCGCAAGTATCTGGCCGCGCAGATGGAGAAGCACTTCTTCGGTGAAGGTGCCGATGCCGCCGCCGGTTACGTGCCGCCGAGCGAATAAGCTGCCCTGATCGCTTGAGCAAGGCCGCAACGCCGCCCTGGTTCGCCACGGCGGCGTTTGTTTTGGCTGACGCATCGCGGCAGCCGGCTCGTCTACAATGCCGACTCCGAACCCTGATTCCCTACCGACTTCCCGCTGGAGCTCATCTTGTCCCTGCGTCATCTGCGCCTTGCCGTGCTTGCCGTCAGTCTCGGCTTTACTTTTGTTTCCCCCTGGGCCCACGCGGCCACGGCCAGCGCTGCACCGACGCTGCCAGCCGGCGTCACGCAAGGCCCCAGCGCCGAGGGCATCAGCGAATACCGCTTTGCCAATGGCTTCAAGCTGCTCCTGCTGCCGGACGATTCCAAGCCCACGGTCACCGTCAACATCACCTACCTGGTCGGCTCGCGCCACGAGAACTATGGCGAGACCGGCATGGCGCACCTGCTGGAACACCTGATGTTCAAGGGCTCGCCGCACAACCCGGCGATCCCGCAAGAATTCAGCAAGCGCGGCATGAACTTCAACGGCACCACCTGGCTGGACCGCACCAACTACTACGAGACTTTCGAGGCCGGCAAGGACAACCTGCAATGGGCGATCGCCATGGAAGCCGACCGCATGGTCAATTCCCGTATCGCACGCAAGGATCTCGACAGCGAGATGACGGTGGTGCGCAACGAGTTTGAATCCGGCGAGACCTCGCCCTCGCGCGTGATGTTGAAGCGCATGCAGAGCGTGGCCTACGACTGGCACAGCTATGGCCGCAACACCATCGGCGCGCGCAGCGACATCGAGAACGTGCGCATCGAGAACCTGCAAGCCTTCTACCGCACCTACTACCAGCCCGACAATGCGGTGCTGCTCATTGCCGGCAAGTTCGATCCGACACAGGTACTGCAATGGGTCAACCAGAGCTTCGGCCGCCTGCCCAAGCCCAAGCGCAAGCTGCCTGAATTCTGGACCGTGGAGCCGACTCAGGACGGCGAACGCCAGTTCGCCATTCGCCGCCGTGGCGACCTGCAACTGGTGGCGCTGGGCTACAAGATGCCCTCCGCGCTGCATCCGGATGCCACCGCCCTCTCGTTTGCCAGCGACATCCTGACCGACACGCCCAATGGCCGCCTGCACAAGCTGCTGGTGGAAAAGGGACTGGCCACGCAGGTCTATGCGATGCCGCTGAGCGGCTACGCGCCGGGGCTGCAGATGATCGTGGCGCAGGTCAAGGCAGGCGCTGACATCGAACCGGTCAAGCAGGCCATGATCAGCGCCGTCGAATCCTTCAGCACCACCCCGCCGACCGCCGAGGAACTGGCGCGCCTGCGCCGCGAGAGCGCCAACAACTTCGAGACGCTGCAAAACAATCCGCAGCAGATGGCAGTGGCGATGTCCAATGCGATTGCACGCGGCGACTGGCGCCTGGTCTTCATCGAACGCGACCTGGAACAGCGCCTGACCAGCGCTGACATCGCAGCGGCGGCTGGCCGCTACTTCCGCCGCGACAACCGTACGGTCGGTCTCTACCTGCCGGAAGATCATCCGCAGCGTGCCGAGGTCCCGCCCGCACCGAGCGTGGAATCGCTGCTGGCGCAATACCAGCCGCGCCCGGCCATCGCCTCGGGCGAAGCCTTTGATCCGGCACCGGGCAACATCGAGCAGCGTACCACCCGCATTGCGCCGGGCCAGCCGCCCCACACCGCACTGAAGCTGGCACTGCTGCCCAAGCAATCGCGTGGGCAGACGGTCTCGGTGAGCATGAACCTGGAGTTTGGCGATGCCGATAGCCTGTTCGGCCAGCGTGCGGTCGCCTCGCTGACGGCGGCCATGCTCATGCGCGGCACGCGCGATCTGGATCGCCGCCAGCTGGCGGACGAATTCACGCGCCTGAAGATCAACGGCAACGTCTATCGCTTCCAGACCACACGCGAGAATCTGGTCCCGGCGTTTGCGCTGGTAGGCGAAGTGCTGCGCCATCCGCGCATGGATCCGGCTGAATTCGCGCAGTTGAAGAATGAGACCGTGGCGGCGCTGGAAGCCACGCGCAAGGAGCCGGACGCGCGTGCCGGCGAAGCGCTGCAACTGCACTTCAACCATTACCCGGACGGCGACTGGCGCGCTGCGCAGACGCTGGAACAACGCATCGCTGCCGTGCAGGCGGTGACGCTGGAACAGGTGCAGGCCTTCCATCGCCGCTTCTACGGGGCCTCGCATGGTGAAGTCGCGGTAGTCGGAGACTTCGATGCGGAGGCTGCACGCAAGGCCATCGATGCAGCCTTCGGCGGCTGGACCAGTGCCGCCCCCTATGCGCGCGTGCTGCAGACCTGGGCCGACATCCCGCCCAAGCGCATCCTCATCGATACGCCGGACAAGGAAAACGGTGTCTACCTGGCCCGCCAGAACATCCGCCTGCGCGATGATGATCCCGACTATCCGGCCCTGGCCGTGGCCAATTACCTGCTCGGCGGCTCCAGCCTGAAGTCGCGCCTGGCGGATCGCATCCGCCAGAAGGATGGTTTGTCCTATGGCATCAACAGCGGCTTGCAGGTCGGTGCCATCAGCGATGCAGGCTACTTCAGCGTGCGCGCAATCGCTGCCCCGCAGAACCTGGACAAGGTCGATGCCGCCGTGCGCGAAGAAATCGCCCTTCTCATCAAGGATGGCTTCACCGAGGAGGAACTGCTGCGCGCCAAGTCCGGCATCCTGCAGCAACGCAACCAGCAGCGCGCCGGTGATGGCGGCATCGCCACCAGCTGGAGCGCGCTGATGAACCTGAACCGCAGCTTCCTGTGGCAGCAGCAGCTGGACCTGAAGCTGGCCGACCTGACGCTGGCGCAATTGAATGCGGCCGTGCGCAAGTACATCGATCCGGCGCGCATGACCGTGGTGATTGCTCGGGATGAGGCCAAGGCCAGCCGGCCGTGAGGCATCCGCCTGAAATCATCGAGATGAAAAAAATGCCCGTGTCCTGCGACACGGGCATTTTTGTTTGCGACCAAGAAAATGGAGGTTCTCAGAACTCCAGTTTCTTGACGCCTTCGGCCGTCCCCAGCAGGCAGACATTGGCCCCTTGGCGCGCGAAGAGGCCATTGGTGACCACGCCGACGATGTTGTTGATCTTGTCTTCGATGTCGGCCGGATCGGTGATGGCCAGGCCCAGCACGTCGATGATGTAGCAGCCGTTGTCGGTAACCAGCGGCTTGCCGTCGCCATTCTTGTTCAGGCGCAGGCGCGGTTCGCCGCCCAATGCGGCCAGCTTGCGGGCCACCACGGCGTGCGACATCGGGATCACTTCCACCGGCAGCGGGAAAGTACCCAGCACATCCACCAGCTTGGAACCATCGGCGATGCAGACGAACTTCTGCGCCACGGACGCCACGATCTTCTCGCGCGTGAGTGCAGCGCCGCCGCCCTTGATCATGGCACCGCTGCCATTGATTTCATCGGCACCGTCGATATAGACCGGCATGGTCTCGACCTCGTTGAGATCGAACACGGTGATGCCATGCGAACGCAGGCGCTCGGCAGTCGCTTCGGAGGACGCCACGGCGCCCTTGATGCGGTGCTTGATCTTGCCCAGTTCGTCGATGAAGAAATTGGCCGTGGAGCCGGTGCCCACGCCGATGATTTCGCCGTCGACCACGTAGTCGATGGCGGCCTTGGCGACGGCTTGCTTGAGTTCGTCTTGAGTCATGATGGTTCAGTTCAACGTAAATAAAACCGGGAGCGTTCCCTTTTTGGCAACGCAAAAAATTCTCACCTTGCAGGATCGGCAATGCTCAATGCACGTCATCCGGCTGTTCATCCAGGGTCTCGAAGAGCGCGATCTGCAGGCGCGAATGCAGCTTGACCAGCTTGCTCCAGAGCAACCATAGCAGCCCGGCGGCCCCGGCCAGCACGAAGGCCAGCAGGTTCAGCGGCGGCAGGATACTGGCACTCAGCACGAAGATCAGCAGCATGATGCCCACGATGGACATGATGGGCAAGATCTCCGAGACGATCTTGCGCACGCCCGAAGTATACGCTCCCGCGAACTCGGGCTTGACACTGACCTCTGCCAGCAGCATCGACAGCGCCTGCAGCTTGCGGTAAGTGGCGATCAGGAAGGGCAAGGAAATCACCAGCGCGCAACCCCAGATGATGGCCTTCTGCACCTCCGGATCGGGCGTCCACGCCGAGAGCTGACGCGAGAGGCCATCGACGAAGAAGGCCCCCGCCAGGAACACCGCAATCACCAGCGCCAGGTTCACCATCACCTGCATGAGGATGCGGCGGATGATGCGCGTGAGTTCGGCGCGGTCACCGGTCGGCTGCAGGCTTTCCAGCCAGCGCGAGTACATGCCCAGCAGGCCCGAGACGCGCGCCGGCACCAGCGTGACCGCCTTGGCCGAGAGCGGGTCGGCGGCCTTGATGAGGTAAGGGGTGAGCAGCGCCGTCACCGCCGAGACCGCCACCACGATGGGATAGAGGAAATCGCTGGTGACCTTCAGACTCTGGCCAAGTGCGGCGATGATGAAGGAGAACTCGCCGATCTGCGCCAGGCCCATGCCCACGCGCATCGGCGTGCGGCCGCCCTGCCCGGCCACGAAGGTGCCCAGGCTGCAGCTGATGAGTTTGCCGAAGACCACGGCCAGCGTGATGATGGTGATCGGCATCCAGTACTTGACCAGCACGTTGGGATCAAACAGCAGGCCGATGGCCACGAAGAAGATGGCCGAGAACATGTCGCGGATCGGTTCCACCAGGCGCTCGATGCGGTGCAGCTGGCGCGATTCGGCCATGACCGCGCCGACCAGGAAGGCGCCCAGGGCCACGCTGTATTGCAGCTTCATCACCAGCAGGCAGAAGCCGAACAGCACGCCCAGCACAGCCACCAGCAGCATCTCGTTGCTCTTGAAGCGGGCGATGAAACTGAGCAGGCGCGGCACCGCGAGAATACCGACCACCAGCGAGACCGTCATGAACAGCACCAGCTTGCCCACCGTCGTAAAGACTTCTGTGGAATCCACCGAGCCGCTGGTGGCCACACCGGAGAGCAGCGCGATCATGCCGATGGCGAGGATGTCTTCCACGATCAGGATGCCGAAGATGATCTGGGCGAACTTTTCGTTCTTCATGCCCAGTTCATTCAAGGCCTTGACGATGATGGTCGTGGAGGACACGGCCAGCATCGCACCCAGGAAGATGGCGTCCATGCGCTTCCAGCCGAAGTAGAGGCCGATCTCGTAGCCGATCCAGATCATCAGGAGGATCTCGGCCGCGGCCGCGATGAAGGCGGTGGCACCGACCTTGGCCAGTTTCTTCAGGCTGAATTCCAGCCCCAGCGAGAACAGCAGGAAGATCACCCCGAGCTCCGACAGAATGTGCACGGTCTTCTCATCCTGGATCAGGTCATAGGGCGGCGTATGCGGGCCGATGATCACGCCGGCCACGATATAGCCCAGCACCACCGGCTGCTTCAGCTTGTTGAAGACGACGGTGACAATGCCGGCAATGAGCATGATGATGGCCATGTCCTGGATGAATAACTCGACTTCGTGCATCGTGCGGGATTTCCTTTCTGTGTTCTGCAGCGTGCTGCAGGAGTGGCTGGATGGCTTCGCAGAACCTGCGGCACCGGGCAAGGCTGCGCCCTGCGGCATGGGCCGCGGACGGTGGATGATAGGGATTGCGGGTACTGCTGGCGGGCCGGCCACACGGGCCCGGCGCTGGGTGCTGATCTGTGTCCGCTCTTGTTGCTGATGACCACGGTACTGCTTCAGCGAAGACGCAGTGGCGGGAGGAGCTCTTCATCGCACACTGCGGGATGCCCCCGAAAATAACACAACTGACAACCGCACTGCAATGCAAAGTACGTGCCTGCCCTGCCGCGCGGACACTCCTGCACAACGGGATCGCAGGCCAGCAAAATGAAAAAGTTAGTAAATCCGGGTACATCCTGAGGGATGGACGCACCGAAATCTAACAAAACGCAATGGATGAGCTTGGCCGCCAATCCCGCGCGGGCAGGCGGCAAGCGTTCAGCCGGGCACGCGCACCTGTACTTCGACCGCCTTTTCATCGAAGGCGATGCGGGTGGTGAACTTGGCCCGCTTCATCGGGAAGCGCGACTGGAAGTGGCGCACATTGCCTGATCCCGAGATCACACGTCTGACGAACTGGTAGTAGGCATCCATGTCGATGACATGGACCGCCAGGAAGTAATCGTATTCGCCGGAGACGAAGTAGCACTGCATCACCTCGGCCTCCTTGGCCATGCGCTGCTCGAAGTCCTGCATGTGCTGGTCGGACTGGTTGTTCAGCGAGATCTCCAGGAAGGCCAGCATGCCGTAGCCGAGTGCGAAGGGATCGACCATGGCCACCTCGGCGCTGATGATGCCGGCCTCGCGCAGTTCGCGGATGCGGCGCAGGCAGGTCGGTTGCGAGATGTGCAGTTTTTCAGCCAGAACGCGCGTGGAGATCTGGTTGTCCTTCTGCAGCATGTTGAGCAGTTTGCGATCCACCTTGTCGAGGGTGTGAAGTTTGGCAGCCATGGGACAGAGTCGAGGATGATGGTTCAGGCCGGCCATTCAAAAATTGCTTGGCTTGGCCGATTCTTATGTTGTACCGTCGCATTATTCAGAAAGTCGGGGACGAAAGCAAAGTAGCACGCCTGGTCACCGCAACAAGGATCTGAATAACTGTGTTGTGAGACAAAACATTAAAAGTGGTCAATCCAATCTACAGAGGAGTGTTATGAAATTCAAGAGCGCCATTATTCCATTAACTGCCGCCATCGGTCTGGCATTCGCAGGCGCCGCGCATGCCCAGGAAGTCGTCAAGATCGCCCACGTGGGCCCGCTCTCCGGTCCCAATGCTCACATGGGCAAGGACAACGAGAACGGCGCGCGCATGGCCGTCGAAGAACTGAACGCCAAGGGTTTCACCATTGGCGGCAAGAAGGTCAAGTTCGAACTGCTGGGTGAAGACGATGCTTCCGATCCCAAGCAAGCCACTGCGGTCGCTACCAAGCTGGTCGACCAGAAGGTCGCCGCGGTGATCGGCCACCTGAACTCCGGCACCACCATTCCGGCCTCCAAGATCTACAGCGATGCCGGCATCCCGCAAGTGTCCCCCTCGGCCACCAATCCGAAGTATACCCAGCAAGGCTTCAAGACCACCTTCCGCGTGGTCGCCAACGATGCGCAGCTGGGCGCCGCACTGGGCAAGTATGCCGTGCAGAAGCTGGGCACCAAGCAGATCGCCGTGATCGATGACCGTACCGCCTATGGTCAGGGCGTGGCAGAAGAATTCGCCAAAGGCGCCAAGGCCGCCGGCGGCACCATCGTCGGTACCCAGTTCACCAATGACAAGGCGACCGACTTCAACGCCATCCTGACCTCGCTCAAGGGCAAGAAGCCGGACGTGATCTTCTTCGGCGGCATGGACGCCGTGGGCGGCCCGATGCTGCGCCAGATGAAGCAGCTGGGCATCGGCGCCAAGTTCATGGGCGGCGACGGCATCTGTACCGGCTCCCTGCCGGGCCTGGCCGGTGATGGCCTGGGCGAAGACCAGGTGATCTGCGCCGAAGCCGGTGGCGTGGACGCCTCGGGCAAGAAGGGCATGGATGACTTCCGCGCAGCCTACAAGAAGAAGTTCGGCATCGATGTGGTCTACAACGCAGCCTATGCCTACGATGCCACCATGACCGTGGCGGACGCCATGGCCAAGGCTGGCTCCGCCGATCCCAAGAAGTACCTGCCCGAACTGGCCAAGATCAGCCACAAGGGCGTGACCGGCGTGATCGCCTTTGATGCCAAAGGCGATGTCAAGGATGGTTCGCTGACCCTGTACACGTACAAGGGTGGACAGCGTACCGTGCTGGCGGTGACCAAGTAAGGTCGGTCGCCCTGCCCTGCGGGCTGGCTTGCGGGCTGGTTTTCAGGGTCGGTTAAAAAATGCAGCGCCCCCGATGGTTGTCGGGGGCGTTGTCGTTTGAAGGCGCTTGTATGCCGTGCATATTGTCCAAGGTCGGCCGCAGCGATATCGCAAATTGTTTTAATTATTTAAGGATAAAGACGCCAGCTGAGGCGTTTGCATTGGCTTCTTGAGTTGAGCAGGTTTCACTGGGTCATTACAATGGCGGACTCTTGCTGATGCAGCTCAGTTGGTAGAGCAACTGATTCGTAATCAAGCAATTCGGCCCATTGAGGTGCGGAGACGCATAAGGCGATTACGACGTCATAAGTTCCAATAAAATGCCCGCACAAGCGGGCTTTTTGCTTTTATCGAGATCACCACGGCGCGCCGGTCCGGGAACAGCATCCGAAAAGACTACCGAACTGGATCACGAATTGCTCAAACGCCGGATCAAGAAACCCTGCGCTGCAAAAATGCGGTCAAACATGGCGGAGTAACCGCATGCCCTCCAACATCCGACAAAAAATTAACTTTGGACACATTTAGTGTCACAGACCTTGTTTTGTCAAAAAACAAAGGAACCTTACTACGGGCATCATGAATAAGCTTATGAACGATTTCATATAGGAACTCCACAAGGTACTTGCCCCTAACCTTAGGCAGAATATCACCTTGAAAATCCGTTCTCTCTACGCGCCGGATTTCCTCGCGAGTAACGGTTGCCGCATGCGGGAACAGGGCCTGCAGTCTGCTTAAGCTGTAATTCTTTTTTATTATGAGCTTGCCCTTATCCCAGGAGAAACTTATGAGGTCACTAAATTTCACGGAATTTAATTTGAGTTTATAGCCCGGCTTTTGCTTTTGGACATAAAGCCAAGCATTCAATTCTCGAACGGAGATCAAAAACTTCTTCAGCCAGCTTTCATATCGAGAGATGAGCTTAGCCAATGCCTTATTGGAGTGGTAAGAAGTAAAGTCGAAATGCGACTGAATTATGGCAGCCAGACATTTTGGATCTGCATAAAGGTTCTCAATTGAATACGTCGGGGTGACATACAGTGCCTCCTCCGGCTCATCATGAACATCAAAATCTCGATCAACAAAACATGCATATCTAAGATCTTGCATGTCTGGGTTTAGGCGAATGTACTCCAATATCTCCAATACATTTTTCTTCCCACCGGCGTCAATTATTGCCTCCTGAAACCCACAAATGACCTGGATTCTAGGCGCGTAGTACTTAATATCCTTTCCCTCGAATACGAAGATCATTTTCCCGGCATGACGCTGCACGCACTTCAATAGGTTCAGAATAACGTGCGACGTAGAACTGCGGGACCGCACCATCTTTTCAACAGTTATGCCCCCGATCATGATGCCTTCCTCATCAAAATGGTCGAAGTAACCTTCTGCAGCTCGTTCTCAAAAATAAACGGCGAATGCGTTGCGGCAAAAAGGAACTGACATTTCGCCGAACGGAGCAAGTCAGGCAAGAGCATCCTCTGCCATTCGGTCGAGAGAGAAAGTTCAGGTTCATCAATGATAATTGCGAACGTCTCATCTTCCGCTAAGAACAAACGCGAGAGCATCGAGACCACCTGCTTTTCGCCCGACGAAAGTCGATCCAGATCGATTGCGCGACCAGAGAGAGTTGAAAAAACGTCGATTTTTATGCTTACCTCGTCGTAACGCAGCTCCTTGTTAACCAGGTATCGATTTGCAACAGCGATGAGGTTCTTAATTCGCCTGTCATTTTCGATTTGACTAACGTAGAAGGAAAAAAAGTTATCCAGTAAGTAAAGGAGCATCTTAGCGTCGCTATCAACCTCCTTGGGCTTTTGAATGTATCTGTTGAGCTGAGATAAGCGATCAGGGGACAGCTCCTTTCCAAGCCGCTTCAACACGAGGTTCAGAGCCTCAGGATCTTTTAACCGCGAATAGTCAGCCTGCTCCCCCGCGAAGTTGCCGCCCTCGAACAGCTGGTCAATCACATTGGAACTAACCGCTCTAAACGTCTCCGATGTTGAATTACGAATCTGGTTTGTCACCCGGTCAAAAATCTCGCGAACATCACTCATCCCAAAGTAAATGTGACGATCATTCGAATTGGGACGCGAGCGACTCGCTAGCCCTAAAGCAGCAATATCCTCCTCAACTCGGCGGTAAGTTGGCATGTAAATGATCGAATAAGGGAAGAGCTTTTTAAGCCGCGCCCATTTTCTTCGCATGGTGTCCTTACCACTTGTAAAGGCAGTACTGCGAAGTTTGATCTCTCTGATCTGTCGGAAGATGCTCGAAATTGGTTGAGGGAAATACATGTTCATCTTTCGCCTCAATGTGACCGGAAGCATTTCGCGAAAGTCATCTTCGTCCGATGCACGTTCCATCACCACCGCAAACTCTCGCATGCCCGAAGCACCAAGAGCGTCCCCCAGCCGCCGAATATACGGATCATCGGCCTTAATCCATGCTAGCGGATCCGGCAGCTCGTCCTTCTGAAAGCTAAGTAAATCACCTCCCGCAAACGTGATTTCAATCTTCGTGAATTCCAGCCATGCTAAGCGGTTGAAATTAGCTTCCAAAAGCCAGTAAAGGGCATTTAAGACGGTAGTCTTGCCACTACCGTTATCTGCGACCACAATTTTTGCGCCGTTCGAAAAATTGACGGTTGCGTCTTTCTCGCCGTGAAGGCCACTGATTTTGAATTGAGTTATGGTTGCCACAGGAAAAATGACCTTCGGCAACTCCACTTTAGATTTCTTCTTCTCACCCATTATTTCCCCGAACTTTATATATTTTCTCGTCATACGATATTAACTCAACTTTTGGAGAGAGTGAATTCCCGAGAAAAGTAACTAGCAAACCATCCCAGGAAGCAGACTACCGATAACGCCCTATCACAAGGCCAAGCGATGCCCCCAGCCTCCTTTCGAAGAGAATTAAGCAATATTAAGAAAGCGTCAGAGGGGGCAAGTTAGTGGCAAACGAAGAAAGATTAGCTACAGAAAAATGTGCGTACCGCCGAACCATCTCAACTGACTCCCAACCGCCCAGCTCCTGTAAGGCGAAGAGCGGAGTACCCATTTGTACGTGCCAACTGGCCCAAGTGTGGCGCAGATCGTGCCACCGGAAATCCTGAATTCCAGCACGCTCTAAAGCTTTGTACCAAGCTGCCGTACTGGCCTGTTCAATCTTCTTACCCTTATAGGTAAAAACAAATACAGGATGCGCGCCACGTCTGGTTAACAGTACACGCATAGCATCTTCGTTCAGCGGGATCGCTTGAGGATTTCCATTTTTCATCTCGACACCATCGAACCACGCTATGCGCCGCCGCATATCAATCTGCTCCCAACGCAAACCGGTGACGTTGGCGCGCCGAAGACCTGTTGCAAGGGAAAATGCCGCCATAGCAGCTAAGTGAGGAGGAAGCTCAGAAAGCAAACGAACAGCCTGTTTTGTGACAAAAAACGGATGCGCCGCACGGGCTCACGTAGCAAACGTACGTGAGGAGCAGACTGCATCCATTGCCATTCGAGCACAGCCATCCGAAGAATCGCTCTCAGCAACGCTAACATGCGATTGACTGTGGCATTCGAGGCACCGCTGGCGATCTTCTTGGCACGTAGCGAATCAATCACCTGGCGATCAATATCCTGCAGAGGAACCCCAACAAGAAACTTATCAAGCCATCGAATATTTGACTGATCGGATTTCAAAGATCGCTTGTCTGCTTTATCGGCAAGCCACCTTTCAACAGCGTCGTCCCAAGTTTTACCTCCGTCCACCTTTCCCCTCCACATCTCTTCTTGGTGCGAAAATCCTAACCGCAATTTCCCGTCCGAAACTCTCAAAATTCCCCAACAGCGGAACTCTAGCTCTTGCCAGCCGCGAACCAGTAGAAGGAGTTGAGACGGTCGTGATACTGCGTGATGTCGTCGAAGCCACGCATGGAGAATTCCTGCGCGACGAGTACCACAATATCGAAACTATCAGTCTCGGCCTTGAAGTAGATTTTGTATTGGTTCGGCTTCGGGATGCCGCGTGAAGCCCAATAGCTTTTCTTGTTAAAACGAGCCCCTTCCAAATTCTTGGAAACGTACTTGCTGATATAGCTAGCGATGCGGTGCGCGGAGTTGCGGCCACGCGGTCTAGTGAAATCAACATTGCCATTGTCCCTTCCTACGACTCGACGCCACATCGAGCGAATCAAGTGCCAGCTTTTCACGCGCATGCCGTGTTCGTTCTTGAGCCATGCCGGGAACTGCTGACAGGCGATATGGACGTGCAACGCGCCACGCTGCTGCACTTCCAAAGGGGCAACATAGTGAAATTCGCCCAGCCCGCGCAGACGTTCCCTGAAGGCCTTAAAGTCGGCCTCGACTCGTGCATAGTCGGTCATGCATTCTCGGTAAGTCAGAGTAAGCAGGCAATCAGCCTCCAGCATTTTCGCCAGCCTGCGCACCTTTGTCTTTGCGCGACGAGCCGCAGCAATCCGCGCCTTCTCGTGATCGCCTCCGCCGCGTTTCGTCGGCTCCTCAACTTCTGACGCGTAGTCGAATATCTGACCATCACTATGGGTTTCGTAGCCCTCGTCCAGGAACATTTCTACGCCCTTGGGGAATTCCGTACTGTCAGCGTTTTCCAACGCCTTGTATCCGTACCGGGGAAATAGGAACCAAGAGACACCTTAAGATTTGCATTGGCCGCAGCCTTGTCTATACTCGTCGTAAGCACAATTTCCCCTAAAGATTGGTTGTGTGAGCCCGGCAGCGTTGGCGCGCTGATCCGGGCATTTTTACGTCCATCAAAACCACTTTTCAAACTCGCCGAAAAGCCGTTCTTTCTCTGTTTTCCTTAAGTGTTCTAGGTACAAGATCTACAGCGATGCCGGCACCCAGCAAGTATCCCCCTCGGCCACCAATGCGAAGTACACCCAGCAAGGCTTCAAGACCACTTTCCGCGTGGTCGCCAACGATGCGCAGCTGGGCGCCGCACTGGGCAAGTATGCCGTGCAGAAGCTGGGCACCAAGCAGATCGCCGTGATCGATGACCGTACCGCCTATGGTCAAGGCGTGGCAGAGGAATTCGCCAAGGGCGCCAAGGCGGCCGGCGGTACCATCGTCGGCACCCAGTTCACCAATGACAAGGCCACCGACTTCAACGCCATCCTGACCTCGCTCAAGGGCAAGAAGCCGGATGTGATCTTCTTCGGCGGCATGGACGCCGTGGGCGGCCCGATGCTGCGCCAGATGAAGCAGCTGGGCATCGGCGCCAAGTTCATGGGCGGTGATGGCATCTGTACCGGCTCCCTGCCGGGCCTGGCCGGTGATGGCCTGGGCGAAGACCAGGTGATCTGCGCCGAAGCCGGTGGCGTGGACGCTTCCGGCAAGAAGGGCATGGATGACTTCCGCGCAGCTTACAAGAAGAAGTTCGGCATCGACGTGGTCTACAACGCGGCCTATGCCTACGATGCCACCATGACCGTGGCGGACGCCATGGCCAAGGCCGGCTCCGCCGATCCCAAGAAGTACCTGCCCGAACTGGCCAAGATCAGCCACAAGGGCGTGACCGGCGTGATCGCCTTCGATGCCAAGGGCGATGTCAAGGATGGTTCGCTGACCCTGTACACCTACAAGGGTGGACAGCGTACCGTGCTGGCGGTGACCAAGTAAATTTGGTCGCCCTGCCCTGCTGGCCCGCTTGCGGGCTGGACGTCAGGGCATGAAACAAAGCAGCGCCCCCGATGCAGATCGGGGGCGTTGTCGTTTGGCGGCCTGCTCGCGCATATTTTTTTATTGTTTACGCTTTACGCCGGTTTACTTAGTTTTTGAACAGGGCATGCGGGCGGTTTTTTAGTTTTTGCGTGGCGTTGCCATTTCCATTTATCGGGAAAGCGCCTTTTCCAATGCAGCCTTGTTCATCGACGAACGCCCCTTGATACCGCGCGCTGCCGCTTCCGCATACAACTGCTTGAATGTGCGGCCGCCAGATCCGGCATGAGAGCGCAGGCCGCCCCGTCGAGAGGGTGACATATCTTGGGTGGACGTCTTGCTGGCCGTCTTGGATTCACCGTGCTGGGCCCGTTCCTTGTTGACGGTCCGGGCCGCGATCTCCTCGGCGCGCCGGGTGCTGGTGCCGCGTTTGACGGCACCGGACTTGATGTGTTCATACTGGCGTTCACGTTTCTTGCTCCATGCGGTCTGCGGCATGATGGCCTCCTCTGCGGTTGCGCCAGCCGGTGACATTCTGCACGGACTGGCTAGGGATAAGATCAGTGCTGATGGATCGATGTTGCGCTCGCCTATGCCGCCCTTGCATCCCGCTTCGTCTGAAAACGCTGTAAGACTGATGGAGGTCCCGGTCAGCTTCCTGCTTGCCGATGCCCGCAGCGCGCGGCCGCAGCCGATATTGATTCCCCGCAGCAACAAACAACGATGATCCGTGGCGACAACCTTTATGCGGCTCATCAGTCCAATCGCTCATCACAAAACGGACGGGAGGAATCAATGAAACAGATCACGGCGGTCTTTGGTGTAGTGCATGCGGTGATCGCGCTGTTGTTTGCACTGGGTGCCCTGGCGCTGATCGCCATTGCGGCGAGCATGGGTTACGAGGCGGTCAGCGAAGGCTTGGGACTGCCGCAGGCCCAGGCGCTGATCGAGGCCATCGGCATCCTCGCGGCTGCGGTGGTGGCATTCCAGATTGCCGAGACCATTACGGAGGAAGAGGTGGTGCGCGACGCCAACATCAGCGCGCCGACGCGGGTGCGGCGCTTCCTGTCACGGTTTTTCGTGGTGGTGATCGTGGCACTGGCTATCGAGGGCCTGGTGATGACCTTCCGTGCCGCGCATGAGGAAGCGGCGGACATGATCTATGCTGCCGCTCTGCTGGTCGGGACCGGTGTCTTGCTGGCGGCGTGGGGATATTTCATTTATTGCAACCGTTCTGCTGAGGAATTGGAACCGGATGCCATGGAAGAGGCCAAGGAAGAGGACAAGAAAATTGATGGCTGAGCGCGATGTTGTCGGACTAGCGCAGGGCTGGAGGGCCTGCACGAGGGGGCAGAAAGCCGAAAATTTCTGGCCGGGGTGTGGAAGAAGCGGAAAGAACCCGTTATAATCGCGGACTTTTGCTGATGTAGCTCAGTTGGTAGAGCAACTGATTCGTAATCAGTAGGTCGGAAGTTCAATTCTTCTCATCAGCACCAATAAAATCAAGGGGTTAGCGATTTTCCGCTAGCCCCTTTTTCCTTCTGGGTAGCATCCTGGGTAGCATTCCAGAGCCCTCTGCACCGCAAAGCCCGTCCCCCTCCCACCTTCGGCCTCATGAAACACCATGAAACATCCAGGCTTGGCCTACCCCATTGAAACGCAGTCGCCGAATGTCGTAATATCCTTCCTACAGAGGGATACCCAGGCCCGATGACTGAAAGCTGCATCTGTGCCGTCCCTCTTAGATACGGTCAGGTCCTTTGCCTCCAATAAAGCACGAGGCCGAGGCTCGATTAAAGCACTAACTGGTTGCTCGAGCCGGCAGCACCCTACCCAGTTCAGAGTTGGTTCGCATCTTGTCTCATGGCATCGGCCTGACAAGCGTCGCGTAGCCAAGTCATCAAATTTGTGCTTTGACTTGAGAGCTCAACCGAGATGGCTTCGTCACGCCCATACGCTGCGAAGTAGTCCGGTCGAGATTGCTACCCTATCAGACAGATTCGACGCTATGAACCATTCTGTATCCGTATCTAACGCCGCCCCCTCCAATCCTGACCGTTTCGGCCTGCCGCACAGACTTATTGTTCGGAAGCAAATCCTGTCCATACTGAACGTCTCTCGCACGACCCTGTGGCGAATCATGGCAAATGACACGACGTTCCCACAGCCGATCACCCTGAACACGACGAAATCTCAATGGATCTTGTCGGAGGTCCTCGCATGGGCTGAAGGCACGCGTACGACACGAGCCAACTGAGCTATCAACCAGATCTGTCGCCAGCCGTTCGAAAGTATCGAATGGCTGCGCCACAGTTCGCCCAGACAGACCAAGTCCCATGCGGAATCCAAAAGAAAACCAGGCTAGCAAGCAAATGAAACGTACTAGGAAAACCGAGCTAATCAGCGCAGCGAGCGATGTGACCATACCTGCACTCGACAGTAATACAGAACTGCTGACGATGGAGGATGCTTGCGTCCCTCAGGCGGCAATTCATCACCACAGCCTTATACCGCTTCAGCTGCTGAAGTGCAGAACCCTGCGCAATTGCTGCTCAGGTGAAGCGGCGTGCTCCAATAATGGACTCGTTACTGCTGCGGCCAAACAGCTCGGCAGGTATGCGGGTATCCAAGATCTCGCTAGATCGAAGGGCTTGGATACGCTCGGCTCGGCCATTGCCGCCGCAGATATTACTCGACCGCCTTCGTGCGAGGAAATCCGAGAGAACGGCGCCACCACTTGCCCACCAGGTGGTTGTCCCTTACCAGGTGGCAGCATCGCAGAATCACCAGAAGATCTTCTGCAGTGGAATTGCGCACACAAGGATATCGGCGACGTCACCCTCGCTAGATCGGTCGTTGCCAGCGAGTTTGGCAGCGGCTTACTTGTCGCACCTGGAGATAAGATGTATGCCCCTCACGAGGGTGCATACCAGCCTATTGATACCAGGCAGATCCAGAATCTGATCATCAAGCACCTGGGTACTGACGCCACTATCACGAGGGCTGATGCTATCCGCAAGATGATCCTGGCCATCGAACTTACAGATGCTGAAGCGCACCCAAGCCCTAATCACATCTGCTTCGTGAACGGGACATTGGACGTGACGACCGGACGACTGGGCGAGCACAACATCGCCCACAGTCTCTTCAATCGCATTCCTCACAGCTATGTATCGGGTAGCCAATGCCCGAACTTCATGGCCTTCCTGGATAGCATTTGGTCTGGTGATGTCGATGTGGTGGAGAAACGTCAGTTCATCCAGCAGTGGATGGGCTACATACTAACCGCAGACATTAGCCAGCAGTGCATGCTCATACTGAAGGGCGAAGGATCCAACGGCAAATCTGTCCTGATGGACATCGCACGCCACATCGTCGGTGAGGCAAATACCACAAGCGCTATGCTCCACAGGCTGAATCACCCTGACGTCCGTGCAACCCTGGAGAAGAAGTTGTTAAACCAATCCCCGGACTTGCCGAAGCTGCGTCACGTGGCGGATGGAGAATTCAAGGCAATCATAGGCGGCGATTCCATCGAAGCGTCGGCAAAGTACAAGCCGTCCTCTAAGTTCAAGCCCTACGTCAAGCTTATGACGGCAACCAATAGCATGCCGCATAGCGCAGACACAACTGAAGGATACTTCCGTCGCATAATAGTACTGACCTTCAATCGTCAGTTTTCTGCAAACGAACGGGATCCGAAGCTACTTGATAAGCTGAAGCAGGAGACGCCGGGCATTATCTCCTGGGCGGTGGATGGAGCACGTGCACTGCGGGCCTTGGGCAGGTTTTCCGTTCCGTCCTCATCTGTACAAGAGGTCCGAGCATATCGTACCGAGCTATCGCCAGCCAGGGGCTTTGCCGAAGAATGCCTTGTGCCATCGCAGGGTCTCAGCGGTATCAAGGCTCAGGAGCTGTTCTCAGCATACAGCAGCTGGTGCAGATCACACCACTTCTCGGCAGGAAACTCGATTTCGTTTGGCAGGGAGCTAAGTCGCCTGGGCTTCCGCTCTAGGAAGGTTGGCTCAACTGTCTGGATGGTCAGCCCCAGTGAGGCCGGACGACCGTACTTCCCGAGCAATATCGCAAGCCTACCAGCAACACATCGCCAGCCAGCTCAGGTGATGTAATCCCAGTCAGTCTCCCCACCCTCAAAAGTGGGGAGCGGTCGGGTCGACTCGGACAGTTCGTTAGACCATGCCAACTGGCCGCAGGGAAGATAGGGAAGATGTCTGCGCAAAACCGTCTAGCCTGCCCCTTACGGTCAGAACGTCGCATCTGAAATTCCGCACATACGGTTCGCCATACACCTTAAGCTGCGAACCAGGACTGTGACCGTAGGGAAGATAGGGAGGATGCCTGCTTAAACTTCCTGCTGTCTGACATCGCAGATCCTGAAATACTCCCGAAAGAAGCCTTTCCGAGTGGAGCTCCGTACACCACTGCGATCGCAGCAATGAAATTTTTTTCATTTCTCCCGATCGCCCTCCGAAACCGAAGTTAACATACTGATAGGGTAAGCCAGAAAACACCCATTTATAACAAAAAAGGAATATAAAAATGAGAGGAGATACAGCAAAAGCTATACACAACATGGGTGGAACAACCATGGTCAGCCGCAAGCTTGGAGTATCAAAAAGCACAGTCGGCAAGTGGATCCGCAACAATCACATCCCAAACCTGGATAAGGCAGAGATCGTCGCCAAGGCCAGCGGATTCGATGTATCGAGGCTTCGTCCTCGTTTCGAGCAGTAAGCACAGAGAAATGCCCTGCTTGCCGTTTCTTCATGGTGAAGATCGGCGAAAAAAATCCGCCCGAAACGACGAATTTCTGGCGGAGTACATAACAATAAAAACTATATATGACATATTTTAATCAATTATTAGAAGGCGAAAAAACGCCCGCAGCAGCACCGTCACAAACACATCTCCTACCGGCAGAAACAAACCCCGTAATCCGTGCCAAGGAGCTTTTGACCCTCGACGCATCGATGGAAGGAGGAGTTAATTTTGACTTGACCAAGGAGCTTGCCTTCGAATGTCAGGACGATATCTTCGAACGCTGGATCCCCGATGGCGAAATCAGAGGCAAGCAATACGCCGCATTAAATCCGACTCGGAATGACGGAAGCATTGGGTCTTTTACGATCAATACAGAAAACGGAGTCTGGAAAGATTTTGCGGGGGCCAATAACGAGAGCGGATCCGACCTGATCAGCCTAGTTGCGTACGTGGAGGGAGGCATCAACCAAACTGAAGCCGCTCGCCTTATTTTGCAGCACATTGCATCGGGATCCGAAGCCATCGCTGCGGCTAGGGTAGCGAAGGGCGATTTCAAAAAACGTACAGACCAGCCTGAATTCATCGCCATCATGCCAGTACCTGAGGACGCACTTACACGACGGCCCATTTACTTCGGTGCACGTCTTGGGAAGCCGACCGCTACTTGGGCCTACCGTAATGCAGCCGGTGAGATCTTGTTCCTCCAGAACCGGTTTGACACTGCAGAGGGGAAGACATATCTCCCACAGACATACTGCAAAGATAAGACCGGACATCCCTCCTGGCAATTGAAAGCACCGCCAGAGCCTCGCCCCGCATACGGATTAGACCAGCTAGCAACAAGACCTGAAGCACCTGTCCTTTTCACAGAGGGAGAGAAGGCAGCAGATGCCGCCCAGAGCCTTTTCCCCGACTTCGTGGCAGTCACCACCTTGAATGGAGCAAAGTCGCCTGAAAAGACCGATTTGATGCCTTTTGCAGGGCGCACCGTTTATATCGCTCCGGACAACGATGAAGCTGGCATCGCCTATGCCAAGTCTCTTAACGACTTGCTTTCAGAAGTCGGAGCTCAAGTAGCGGCCATCATGGACCTGAAGCTTCTGGCGAAGCCTGGAAGTGATCTCCCCAAAGGCTATGATCTTGCCGATGCCCTGCGTGATGGATGACCATTTTCAGCTTCACTCGGCTGGCAGCGCTCAACTCGGACGTCAGATTTCTGGTGGATGACCGCTATGCGAAGACGCTGCTCGTAGATGCTATCGGCAAGGATGTCAATGTCATCGCGCGCGCGGTACGCAACGTCGCGCTGACCACGGATGAAGCTGTTAGAACGGCGGAATTGGAACGAATCAGCAAAGCACGCAAGGCCATTGCAGAACGGGAGGCTAAGCTTGATGGCATGATCACCACGGAGGCAGGAAAGAAATTCCTCGTGGCAGTCCAGGCATCTAGTCAAGACTATTATGAGGAGCAGCAGAAGCTGCTCAACATGCTAGCCTCAGGCGACACTGACAACGGGCGCAGGATGTTCTTTGGTTCGGTACGTGCCAAGCAGAATGCCATGTTCACCGCGCTACAAGAGTTCTCTGACTATCAGCGTGCTTTGATGGACCAGACTGTAGCAACCAGTCAAGAGACTTACCACACAGCGGCGATGATGCTCGTGATCGTTGGAATGCTATCGGTCTTGGTGAGTTTGGCTGCAACCTTGGTGATTTCGCGCAGCGTCACGGGACAGTTAGGTGGTGAACCCGCCTACGCCATGAATATCGCGAGCGACATTGCTGGCGGCGACCTGGATCGCCCAATTTCGCTTCGCGAGGGCGATAGCAGCAGTCTACTGGCCTCAATGGGCAGCATGCGTGATCGTCTAGCCGATATCGTAGGCGAGGTGCGCGCGGGGACAGATACAATCGCGACGGCCTCTGATCAGATTGCCAGGGGCAATCTGGATCTTTCGTCCCGAACCGAAGAGCAGGCAAGCTCATTGGAGGAGACGGCGTCTGCAATGGAAGAATTAACCGCCACCGTCAAACAGAATGCCGACAATGCTGTACAGGCAAATGAGCTGGCCTCTGCTGCGTCCGAAATTGCCGTCTCAGGCGGGAAAGTGGTGGGGGAAGTGGTCGAAACGATGAATGCGATCAATGAATCGTCTAAGGAAATTACAAATATCGTCACCGTAATCGATGCAATCGCTTTCCAGACAAATATCCTCGCTCTGAATGCGGCGGTGGAAGCTGCCCGCGCAGGTGAGCAAGGTCGAGGATTTGCAGTGGTCGCAAGCGAGGTACGAACCTTGGCTCAACGTTCTGCTACCGCCGCAAAGGAGGTTAAGCAACTCATCGAGCATTCGGTGGGACAGGTGCAAAAAGGCAGCAAACTGGTGGCACAAGCAGGGGAAACGATGACTAATATCGTTGGAAGCGTAGCGCGCGTTACCGATATCGTGAGCGAGATTTCCTCGGCCAGCCGGGAGCAGAGCGAAGGGATCGAGCAAATCAACCTTGCGGTCACACAGATGGATGAAGTGACGCAACAAAATGCAGCGCTAGTCGAGGAAGCCGCGGCTGCAGCGCAATCCATGCAGGATCAAGCGGAAAAACTCTCTCGTACGGTCAGCATCTTCCGATTGCCCGCCCGCACGCACACCCTATCTCTCGCCGCAAGTTAATGCTGGGCCGCACCGCATCTACTCTTGAAAAATCTCTCCCGTGAAGTCTCCGGCAACGGCGTCCCTGCCTGCACGCACAGAGCTGATGTCGTACTCTAAGCACAGCTGGGGACAGGTGTGCCGGCGTCCACCTGCACCAACATCGGCGACGTCATGCCCGCTGCCGCAGTGATGGGCATCATCGGAACGATTTCCCGGATCTTGAAAACATTGATGCCGTAAAGTTCTCCCGGCCTGTCGGTGGAGCCATCCGGAGTTCCGACACGGAAGAGCAGCAGTTCGAATTTATTGGTGGAAGTCAGGTTCGTGCGCTCATCGATTTCTTTTTGAAAATTGTCCATGATCGTTTGGTGAAGATGGAGATGCCTTGTTCTTTTGCTGAAGAACAATGAGCGTATGAGGGATGCCTATCGGACGGCTGTACCAACGCACAGCCGCCTAAAGCATAGGCATGAAGGCAAGGTTGTTAAGCTTGTCCTCAGGCGGGCAGCGTTTCGAACTGACGCCGCGGGATCTCGGCCACTACTGCGCCGGCCGTCGAAGACAGCTTGAAGGTACTGACCAGTTGCGTCAGCGAGGCCGCTTCCTGCTTCATCGTTGACGATGCAGCAGAAGCTTCTTCGACGAGTGCGGCGTTTCGCTGCGTCGCCTCATCGATTTGTGCGATGGCCTGGTTGATCTGCTCAAGTCCTCGGGTCTGCTCGGCGCTGGCAACGCTGATTTCCTGGACGATGCCCGAGACGTTCTTGATGCTCTCGACCACCCTGTCCATTGTCGCGCCGGCCTGGTTGACCTGTTGCTCGCCAGTGGCGATCCTGGTCACCGACTGATTGATCAATGCTTCGATTTCCTTCGCAGCGCTGGCGGACCGGTGGGCAAGCGCCCGCACCTCTGCTGCCACGACAGCGAATCCCCGCCCTTGCTCGCCCGCCCGGGCGGCTTCCACAGCGGCATTCAAGGCAAGTATGTTGGTCTGGAACGCGATACCGTCGATGACGCTGATGATTTCCACGATTTCGCGGGATGAACCGCTGATGGCTCTCATCGTATCGACCACAAGAGCAACTGCTTCGCCGCCCTCGGCCGCAATGTTCGAAGCATCGTTGGCCAGTCGATTGGCGTGAACCGCGTTCTCTGAATTCTGTTTGACGGTTGCCGTAAGCTGCTCCATGGCGGACGCAGTTTCCTCCAGCGAACTGGCTTGCTGTTCCGTCCGCGCCGACAGGTCGACGGTTCCGCGTTGAATCTCTCCGGAAGCCGCGCCGATGGTGTGTGTCCCCTCGCGAACATCGGTGACGATGGCGGCGAGACTTTCATTCATATCCTTCAACGCGCCGACCAGCTCACCCACTTCATCGCGACTTTCCACCTTGATGCGGCTGGTAAGGTCGCCGTCACGCACCTTGCGGGCAATCTCTACCGCACTCGCCAAGGGTGCTGCGATCGATCGGGTCAGCTTCCATGCGATCAGCATCCCGACGACCAATGCCAGCACACTGATACCCACCATCGTCAATTTCGCCTGTTCATAAGCGCGCTCCGCAGCGGCTGCGTTTTCCTGAGAGTTTTGATAGAGGTAATCGTTGATTTTCTGAACGTGCGTAATGACCGACTGAAGAATCGGCATGCATTCCTTGTTCAGGGCAACTCGCGCCTCGTCATTCTTCAAGGCCATGGCGAGCGCTACCACCTTTACCGCCACCGGGTAATACTGCTTTTCGAGATCGGCCAGTTGCTCGATCAACTGACGTTCGGCATCAGAAGCTGACGACTCGGTCAGCAATCGTTTCAATTCCGCGAGCCCGTCATTGATGTCCTTTTGCGTCTTGGCCACCAGCAGCGCGTCGTTCTTTTGCAAAGCGGGATCAGTGATGAGAGTGAGGTTGCGCGCAGCAATGGCACGCAACGTAATGCCAAACTGTGTCTTGGCAAGCGCCTTCAGTTTTCCCTCGTCCACTGAGGTCAGGAATTCTATACGGTCATTCAGTGAAGATATTTGCCGAAGACCGAATCCGGCGACACAGACAAGCAAAAAGATGACAGCAGCCAGTCCTAAGGTAAGACGCTGGCCGATCTTGAGATTCTTCATACTCCCCCCACGAGAATTGAAAAAGCGCAGCTTGTAGTTATAGGAGCATCACCCTATCTCAACGACCAGGAAATTCCCTGTAACCGGAAAAAATCTTTGAAGAAAAGCAGCAAAACATGATTTGGATCAAAGTTAGCCCGCAAGACCCTGGCGTGATGGATGAGGATCTACGAGTTTCCCCCAAGGACTTGTCCGCGATCGGCCGTGCCAGAAATCTGTAAAGGGCGAAAATGGCCATTAGATCCCCTTGCCAGGCCAAGCCTGGCAAGCCGAGATGAGATTAAGCAGGCAACAAATCAGCCGCCAACATTTCCTTGGCGAACCGCAGGGCCTCCGCGTATCGAGGATGCTCTAAGCGAGGCTGACCTAGTTCCTCTTCCACCGCATTCCGCAATATCAATATTGCGTCAGACTCTTTGACAATGCCTGAAGAACTGATATGGGCAACCGCATTGGAAAGAACCGGGAGCATCCGGTTGGTGAAATCCAATCCGCTGACTGCCAGGTAGGCAACGTTCTTGACGAGAATCATATGATGGCTGACGGCTAAGGCGGCGATGCTCATAGTTGCCTCCAAGAGAATTTTCAGCTCAAGCATAAAACAGCTGTTTTCCTGGCAGCATCAGGAAATCCCTGAAAATCCACTGGCAATGGCTCGCACTGACCTGCACTGTGTGGATGATGGAGATCCTCAGCAACAGCACTCGGCCATGGAAGCGTTGGGTATGTCGCCAATCGGATAACGACGAATGCCATTCGCATTCCGCACGAAGAATAGCGCTCCGCAAATCTAAATTGACCGCTGCCAAATTAGCTTTGCTGGCGGCACTTTTTTTGAATTGCGGAGCAAGGACCGACCTAAACTATTGATTTATATAATTTCCTCCGCGGATTCGAAATCAATAGGTCGACGGTTCGATTCCGCCCATCAGCACCGGAACAAAAAGCGGCCTGCAGTAATGCAGGCCGCCTTTTGTTCGCCCGCGCCAAGCGGGCGATCTGCCATGTTTTCGGTCTTGTCAGCGCAGTGCCACGGCTCTGACAGCCGCTACCTTGTTTCTTCCAATGCCGGTGACCGTAGCGAAACCTTTTGCATCATCGAGCTTGAATGTGGACACCAATCCAGCCAATTCTCCCGCCTGCTCCATCATCGCATTCGCAGCAGCAGCGGCCTCTTCGACCAACGCAGAATTCTGTTGAGTCGCTTCGTCCATGTGGGTGATGGCGAGATTGACTTGAGTGATTCCGTGACTCTGCTCCTGGCTCGCATGGGAAATTTCCGCCACCACATCGGTCACCCGCTTGACACTGGTGACCACATTTTCCATGGTCATCCCGGCTTGTTCGACCAGGCTGCTTCCCTGGGCAATCTGCGCTACGGAATCATTGATCAGTTCGGTGATCTCTTTTGCCGCCGTAGCGCTCCTTTGTGCCAGGCTACGGACCTCCGATGCAACGACAGCAAAGCCGCGCCCCTGCTCACCGGCCCTTGCTGCCTCGACGGCAGCATTCAATGCAAGGATATTCGTCTGGAACGCAATCCCGTCAATCACGCTGATGATGTCGACGATCTTTCGTGAGGAAGCATTGATACCTTCCATTGTGCTGACCACCTTGCCAACCACCTCGCCCCCTTGGGTGGCAACGCCCGAAGCGGATACCGCCAGCTCGCTTGCCTGCTTGGCGTTATCAGCATTCTGCTTCACGGTGGACATCAGTTCTTCCATCGCCGAAGCGGTCTCTTCCAAGGCACCTGCCTGTTGTTCAGTACGCGCAGACAAATCCAGATTGCCAGTCGCGATCTCGGTGGATGCCTGCTCGATGGCGTGGGTGCCCTCTCTCACCCTGCCCACGATGCCAACCAGGCTGTCGCGCATCTTCTTGATAGCAAACAGCAAGCTGGTGGTGTCGCCCGCCTTCACGTTCACCTCAGAAGTCAGATCTCCGGCCGCGATCTGCTGTGCAATATCTGCTGCATAGGCAGGCTCTCCCCCCAGCTGCCTCAACAGGCCGCGTGTAATCGCGAATGCGACAAGGGCCGAGATGAGTGCCACGATGATGGTCAAGACCGCAACCACTACAGACGCCTTGGACGCCATGGCGATAGTGTCCTCATGTGCCTTGTCGTTCTCGGCGTCCACCTCAGCGATGAGCTTGTTGATATCGAGTACGATCTGGCGGCGCAGCGGACTACATTCGTTGACCAGGAAGTCACGAAATTCTTCCGACTTTCCACCTTCACGATAGATACGCGGGCGCTTCAACTCCTCGGCCATCTGCAACAGACCGGCACGCACCTTTTCAAAACCTTTGTTGCCCGCAAAATGCGGCTCCATGTCTTTGAGCGCCTTCAGATAGAGCTGTTTTTGCTCATCAACGATGGCCAGCTCCTTCTGCGCATCCGCATCGGTTCTGAAGACATAGGCGTTGCGCGCGGCAAGGCCTGTCTGATCGAGAGCCTCCCGTGCAAGGTACAGCGGCACCAATCGCTCATCCTGAACTGCGTCCGCCGCCTTGATGGACACAGTCAGCGAATTGATGCTGCTCAGTGCTATTCCAGCGAGCAAAAACGTCAGCATCAAAAGCGCTGCGAACGCTAACGCCAGCTTGGTTCCAATCTTCATATTTCTGAGCGCGGTCATTGTTTCCCCCTTGGGTTAAATACGAGCATTTTTAATTGATCAATCCAAATGGGAATTAATCTGTACCGCCTCGAAATATAAAGTAGACCGAAATTCTTAGATTTAGGGATTTTCCTTAGAAAGTAGCGTTGTGGTTTGATACACAAAATAAAGCGAGTAGCAACCCGATTTCATTGACGATGTGTCTATACTCGCTGGCTCTGTTTGTGAAACGTGGGAATGAGCACCATCCGGTCCAACCGAATACAACAGCTAACCGGATCCGGCACGATTCAACGGACACGCAGCCACCTTGATCCATCATCAAACGAGATCGAGAGATCCAAAACCGCACCCCGCACGTTTCACGCGTAATGTCTGAATGTGTTCATCAATGGAAAACAATGGCCCCATCGTGCGCACACATGGAAAACGCTTTCTTCCAGTTGTCATACGATTCCCGGAAATAATTTTCCGCATGTTCCCTGGCTTGATCGGCGTAGCGCATGAAATCTTTATAAATCTTCTTGCAGACGACCGGACCAATGACTCCCTCAGCATCAGAAAAATTGATGAGTTCCCAAAACGGTCCGCTCTTCAGATTCCATGCAGTCGCATCGTAGCGAAGCTCTGTTTTCCCGTTGAACACATGAGAACTCTGTTGGTAGCCTGCCAGTTTTGCCAACTCATTGCGCCAATGGTTATACCCCGAGTAAGTACTTGCCCGGAATTCGAAGTCTGATTTGAATGCATAAACTTTGCCCGCTTCCAGTCCTTCAAAACGCTCCGGGAAGTCGCTCGGAAACAATATTATTTGATTCTGCGCAACGGGAACGCCATCAGCGCTCAGTACGGGAGATTTCACCATGGTCAGGTTTTCATAAGCGGTGATATCCAACCCCGCCTGTGCAGATGCTGTAGTCAGCGAAAAAACTAAAAAGAGGAATATGATCTTCATGGTTGGTCGAATGGATGTTTCGCCACATTGTGATTTTCCGGGCGAATCGATGAAGGCCAACTGTCTTGGGACGGATCAGATCAGGAGTACTCAATTGCGATCATATGCACACTCTGACCATGGTCGATCGATACCGCGGCAATCCAGAGCAATATGATAACGCTCCAGACAGCGAACGCCGTCCGCTTCTCATGGACATGCCGGATGATCAGATAAAGCGTCGCAAAGTTCGCCACCGCAAATACCAGCAGGATTGGCCAAATGGCAAAAACAATGAAGAAGGCGTCGCCGGGACCTCCCGGTGTATTCTCTTCTCCCTTGGCAGGCCAAAGCGTCGAAGCCAGGTACAAGTAGAACCCGATACCAATGAGATTGACGATGGCCCACTTCGCTAGTGCAGGCAATTTCTGCAGCCGTATCATGCGAGGCCTTCTCCTGTTGGACTGACTTCAAACCAATCTCGGCCATCACGGCGCGCCCCTCCCCCGCTCCGACCGCAGTTCTGGCTCCAGATACAAAGGGTAAAGGGCAGCAAGGATGTGGCCATGGGAAGCAATACCGGGCCACCCTACTTCAACAACGCCCTCCACAACCCGAACCGACGCTAAAATAGCGCTCCCAACGCGCTATAACACTCAAGAAGCATTTCTCAGCAGAAACCCATGAACCAACCACAATCCACCTATCCCGCCACCGTAGACGCTTTCAAACAGGTCGTCGAAGAGTTCAAGGCCAGCGCCGGCTACAAGGAGCCGCTGCTGTTCGCCGTCGGCAGCCGCGTCTTTACCGGCAATGGCACCCTGGCCTCCGTGCGCTATCCGGTCGTCAATGGCCCTGGCCAGAATACGGCAAGCGCAGCGATCTGGATGAAAGTGCTGGGGGTTACCCCGGCTGGCGTGCAGAATATCTCGGTGTCCGCCGCCCAATTGACCGAGATCCTGGCCTATTTTGCCCCGTTCAAGAACGACGGCAAGTATCACGGCAACGTCATCGCGCTGGAACAAGCGCTGGAAGCCACCAAGGCCGGCCCGGCCAATCGCGTCGTCATCACCTTCATCTTCGATGACATCGATCCCCAAGGCGTGGAAGACAGTACCCTCAAGCTGTATGGCCTGAGCCATCGCTGCTTCAAGCCCAACCAGCTGAACCTGACCAAGGTGTTCACCAAGCTGCCCAATGTGGCCTGGATTGGCGATACCCCGATGGACGCCGAGGAAGTCGAGCAATCCCTGATGTCGGCCGCTTTCGGCGATGGCAGCTTCGCACCGCACATGGTCGACAAGTTCCCCCTGTATGTCCACCGCATCAATTCCCTGAAAATGGGCGTGCGCATCACCGATCAGCACAAGGTTCGCCTGGGTGCCTACCTTGGTGAGGGCACCACGCTGATGCCGGGTGCCAGCTACATCAACTTCAACGCAGGGACCGAAGGCGCTTCCATGGTGGAAGGCCGCATCAGCTCCTCCGTGCTGGTCGGCGCCGGCACCGATATCGGCGGCGGCGCGTCCACGCTGGGTGTGCTCTCCGGCGGCAACAACGTGTTCATCTCCCTGGGCCGCAACTGCCTGCTGGAAGTCAATTCCGCCCTGGGCATTCCGGTCGGTGATGCCGTCATCGTCGCGGCCGAAACCGCGGTCATGGCGTCGTCCCGCGTCTCGGTGCAGATTGAAGGCCACCCGCTGAACGGCAAGGTAGTCAAGGCCGCAGAGCTGGCCGGCATCAATGCAGCGACGTTCCGCCGCAATGACGTCACCGGTGCGCTCGAAGTACTGCGTACCGGCCGCAATATCGACTTCGCGAAAAAGCTGGAAGATGGCGAAGACATCCTGAACAGCGATCTGCACAAGAACTGACAGTCGCCCCGTCGGATACTTCAGTACATGAAAAAAGCTCCTCGATGAGGAGCTTTTTCTTGGGGATCACGATGTGGCGATATGAGATAAACCTGAACAGCTGCAGGAGATGGAGCCGGCCACTCACCCCCGCCCCGCCCCCTGCCCCAGCAAGCGCAACCCGGTCTTCCGCACGAAATCCTCATAAGTGATCGGCGCTCCCACCTCGGTATCAGCGCGATTGGCCTGTATATACGCCCATGACCTGCCCGTGCTGGCGTCAACCACCAGCTTGAACAAGCGGGCCGGGACGGCAATGTGGCCCCGTCCGATCGTGGCCGGTGTCGCATCGAAGAGCGGCCCGGTGAACACGAAAACATCCCCGCTTGCCCGCATCACGTACTTGCGCGTATCCCGTTCGATCTTGGACCAGGGCCCGGAATTGTTCCGAGGATTCTGCGGGACCATGTTGGCCAGCGAAAAACTCTGGGCCATCGCCTCCGGTGTGGACATGTCGCCGGCCGGCGCCATGTGGCCGCGCGCATACCCCGATCCCCGGTAGTCGTCCAGTTCCGCGCGCTCGGCGCGCGGCAGTCGCGCCTCCGGGTAGAAGCGGTCCGAGCGATGCTGCTCGCGCGCATGCAGAAGAGCGGTCCGGTTCAGCCGCTCGACTACCACGAAGGGCGTCTTGGTCTGACTGTTGTAGAGCACCGCAAACGCGCTGAAACACAATTCCCGCAAATGCGCACCCGCAGGCAATTGCGGCGGATGCGCGCCGGGGAAGAACTGCGGACATTGCGCAAAACGCGCAACCGAGTGCGCCGGCTCGGCCTGCCGCACCGGGGCGGGCGCGTTCTCCGCCGGCAATTCGAGGTGCGGCAGACTGAAGCGCTCGCGCAGGCCGTCCGTCAGGTGCGGGTTGAGGACGCAACTGGCGATGCCGAAGACAAGGATCGTCGTGCTGGTGAAGGAAATCAGAAAGCGACTGAATGATCCCAGTCCCTTCTGCCGGCTTTTTTTGGAGGTGGCCCGCTTGCGGGGTGCTGCCTTTTTCTGTCTTGTTACCATGCTGGCGGCATGTTAACCCGAGTCGACTATTGTTGCCAGTTCATCAGGAAATCCCCGATGGATTTCTCCCTCGCGACTCATACAATGAGAAGCGGAATCGGGGCAGGTCCCGCGTGGCATGAGACAACGATATTCCTGCCTCTGCTGACGTCCCCAACAATAAAACCGGAAGCATCTCGACGACGGCGATGAGATGCGTTTCAAGAACATTTTCAGGATCAGGCGCCCATCATGGCTTTCTTCGACTCGCTCTCGTTTTTCTCACGTCTCAGCAAACGCAAGGCCGACATGCTGGGTCAACTGGCCGCCATCGACAAGGCGCTGGCAGTCATCGAATTCACGCTGGATGGCAAGATCATCAAGGCCAACAAGAATTTCCTCGATCTCATGGGCTACACGCTGGAAGAGATCAAAGGCCAGCACCATCGCATCTTCGTCGCCGAGGAAGAGCGCAACGCGCCTGCCTATGCGCAGTTCTGGCAGAAACTGGGGCGCGGTGAATATGACCAGCGCCTCTATCGCCGCATTACCAAATCCGGACACGAGGTCTGGATCCAGGCGACCTACAATCCCATCATCGATGCCATTGGACGCCCCTTCAAGATCGTCAAGTACGCGCGCGACGTCACGCAGCAGCAGCTGCAGGCCGCCGATTTCTCCGGACAGATCACCGCCATCAACAAGGTGCGGGCGGTGATCGAGTTTGATGTGAATGGCAACATCCTGCACGCCAACAACAACTTCCTGCGCGCGGTCGGTTATTCGCTGTCCGAAATCGTGGGCAAGCATCACGCCATCTTCGTCGAGCCCGCCGAGCGCGCCTCGGCGCAGTACCAGGAATTCTGGAAGCGGCTGGCGGCCGGCCAATACGATGCCGGCTTGTATCGCCGCGTGAAAAAGAATGGCGATGCGCTCTGGCTGCAGGCCAACTACAACCCTATCTTCGACATGGACGGGCGGGTCTTCAAGGTGGTCAAGTACGCCACCGACGTGAGCATCCAGACCCACGCCACGCAGACCCTGCAGGCCGCCGTGGGCGGGCTGTCCGAAGCACTGAGCACGGGCTCGGCCAGCGCGCAGCAGGCCAACGATCTGGTCAAGGCCACCTCCTCCATCGCGGAACAAGGCGGGGTGGTCATGCAGGAGGTCGTCAACAAGATGGCCGCCATCAACGCCAGTGCCGCCAAGATCACCGAGATCATCGGCGTGATCGACGAGATCACCTTCCGCACCAACCTGCTGGCCCTGAACGCGGCCGTCGAAGCGGCCCGGGCCGGCGAACATGGCCGCGGCTTTGCCGTGGTGGCCGGCGAGGTGCGCAGCCTGGCGCAGCGCACGGCGGCCTCGGCCAGCGAAATCAAGACGCTCATCAGCGGCTCGGTCAATGAAGCAAGACAAGGTACCGAGCTGGTCATGAATGCCGGCAAGACCATGAGCACCATGGTCAACTCCATCAACGACATCACCGGCATCATCGAGACCATCAGCACCTCCGCGAACGACCAGATCAATGAGATCGGGCAGGTCAACGAAGCGGTGACGCAGCTGCAGGTCCTGATGAAGTAAGCGCCGCGCGGCTAAGAAAGCAGCGGCCTGTGCACCTCATGCGCAGGCCGCACAACTGGCTCAGCGCTTCGGCCAGCAAGTCAGCAGCGTGCCACCCGCCGGATCGAGCTGCCGTGCCACGCCTGCATAACGTTCGTCCAGCGTAGCCGCCATCGCAAACAGACGGGTTGCGCCCTTGGCCTGCCACGGTCCGGAATAGCCGGACAGGCCTGCATCACGCCGCTTGGCATCGAAAGGCACGCGGGAATGGACGAATTCCTCATGGGCCTTGCTGCCATCGGCATAGGGTAGCAGCCAGTCCAGCGCTGCCATCACGCTGC
Organism: Herbaspirillum sp. Her4; assembly: GCF_057961335.1. Lineage (NCBI taxonomy): Bacteria > Pseudomonadati > Pseudomonadota > Betaproteobacteria > Burkholderiales > Oxalobacteraceae > Herbaspirillum > Herbaspirillum sp. Her4. The sequence goes on from NZ_CM176330.1 coordinate 5,270,360, forward strand.
CGCTGCCGTTGCTCTTGTGCGTCAGCCATTGTTCTCCCCTGCCCTGCGCCACCTGCGCCGCCCGCACCAGCGGCTCCAGGTCATAGACCACATAGTGCAGGGCGTCGCGTTCCTCCATGTCGAGGGTGGAGCCATCGGCGCGGATGTTGCGTGCCACCTGGGCGTCGAAGGCCCGGCGCGCACGGCCCCACAGGCGATCATCCTGCAGTGCGGCGGCAGCCAGCACCGCCAGCTTGACGCGATGCGAGTTCCAGTTGTTCTGCCAGCGTGGATCGCGCGGACGGAAGCCGCTCTCCATCTGCTGCAGATAGCCGTCCGCCAGCGTGCGAATGAAGCTGGCGGCCAGCTGGCGGGTGTCGGCATCAAGCGCCTCCCCGGCGATGACATAGGCATCAATGTAGGCATCGAGACTGGTCTCATCCACGGGATTGAAGTCAGGCTGGTAGATCTCGGCCCACGCCCGCATCAGGCGCGACAGTTGCCGCGCATCCTCGGGCGCGCGCCCGGCCTGCCACAACTGCGCGAGCTGGCGCATCAGCGGCCAGTCACGCTCGGCCTCGACACTGGCATCCCAGATTCCCTGATGGGGCAAGGTGCCTTCGGTATGGACGCGCGCAATGGCGCGCGGCTGCGGCGCGAGGTTCTTGTCGACAGCGCGGCGCAGCGCGCCGAGTTGCGCCGCAGACGGCGGCTGGCAGGACGCTTCGGCGTGAGTGGCCAGCGGCATCATGCTCAGCATCAATGAGACGGCGAGGGCCACGCAACGAGCATGGCGCTGCGCAGGAAGCGGCGGGCTGACCTGCGAAGCAGCGGATTTGGTATCCACCGGGCTGTGGCGATAGAAAGGCATATGGCGGCGTGTCGGCGACGAGGAAGGGACTCCCTTAACGCCGGCTCGCCAGCTTTGGTGCACGCTCGTCTGTGCAGTACTGCGGCTTGTATGGATCATGTCTGCTGGACCCGCCTGCGTCGCCTTGGTTAGAATGCACAGGACACTGTTACGGAAACAGTGACTCGCCTCTGCTACTTTCAGATTCGCAAAGCTGGCACCGGATTTTTCTTCCAGCGATTCAAATGGTCGACATCATGGATTGGGTCCCAATCGTCTTCATCATCTTCAAGGTCGCCGTGCTCGGCATCGGCATGTTCTACGCCATCAAATGGCATTACGATCAGGGCAAGAAGGGCAAGCAGGCCGAGCGCAACGCAGTGCTGCGCGCCAGCGGGAAAGTGGCAGCGCTGTTCGTGATCTCGCTGCTGGTGCTGGGAGTGGCAACCTTTTTCATCTCCAGGATGATGGGGCTGGAGCTGAGCTTCTCCTGACGCCCCGCAGTTCCTCAGGCTGCCGGCCGCTTGGCCAATGCCAGCAAGGTCCCGAAAAAGATCATCATGCCGCCGCTGATGCGGTTCATCCAGCGCAGACCGCGCGCATTCTGCATCAGTCCGGAGAGGCGCGTGCCGGCGTAGGCATAGGCGGCGATGGCGACCACCTCCAGCGCCAGGAAAATCGCGCCCAGGGTCAGGAAACTGGATAAATAATTTTCCTGTACCACGAACTGCGGGAAGAATGCCGTAAAGACCAGGATGGCCTTGGGATTGCCGATGGCGACCAGAAACTCCTTGCGCACATAACCGGCAATACTGCGCTGCTGCGGCTCAAGCGGCTGGCCGCCCAGCTCCACCCTGGCGAAGAACAGTTTGCAGCCCAGCCAGATCAGATAGGCCGCCCCCAGCACCTTGACCACCGTGAACGCCATCTGCGAGGCCATCAGCAGTGCGCCCATGCCCACCGCTGCCACCCCTATCATCAGCGCGAATGCCACCAGCCGGCCGGCCGCCGCCAGCAAGGCCGGGCGCAGACCGTGATGGGCGCCGATGGTAATGGAGAGCAGATTATTGGGGCCGAAGGCCATGTTCAGTGCAAAACACGAGGGAATGAACAGCAGCAGGCTTTCCAGAGACATCGCGGCTCCTTGGCAGATGAGGGCGACGCGTCGCGTCACCGGAGCCGCTATTCTAGCGGCACGCCACCTGACGCGCAGGTGACGCGCATATTCTTACGAGGATGTCAGCGCGATTTTCCCGCGATACAGGAATTGACTGATGCAACCATGATCCTTTCGGTCACATAATCGCGGAGCCGTTCGTTCTGATCTCAGGACGCAGCCCATCCACCCGGAGATCGCTTCATGAATCCGAGCAGTCACGCTCGCACCCTGCTGATCGTTGAAGACAACAAGGATGTCAGAAACATTTTTGCAGAAGTCTTTCAAGGCGTCGGCTATCACGTGCTCGAAGCCGGCAACGGGGAAGAGGCGCTGGCACTGATGGCCCATGAGCACGCCGCAGTGAGCGTGGTCCTCACTGACCTGCGCATGCCAGTGATGGATGGCCTGGAACTGGCGACCCGCATCAAGGGCGATGAACGCTTCTCTTCCATTCCGGTGGTACTGCTCAGTGCCACTCCCATGAGCAATTCCTGGCAGGCACTTGAAGTGTTCTCCGCCCTGCTCACCAAACCCTGTTCCTTCGAGCACCTGCTGTCCACCATCGAATCCGTACAGTAAGTCCGTGCAGCACGCTCATGCTCTGCCCCCGCAGAGCGATGACAGACGCCCGTCGGCCAAGCTGATGTATTGCATTGGAGACGCGTCCGACAGTCACTGCCGACAGGATCAAGGGAGCTTGGCCGATGTCTGCGGCGGAGCCAGGGGACGATGATGTAGTTACTGCGCACAAGCGCAGGGCATTCATCAAGGAGTGACATCATGTCGAATCAGAATCAAGGCAACAGCCGCGGTGGTTCCCACGAACAGCACGTCCAGGCAGGCCAGCAAAGCCACAAGAATGACCAGCAGAACCAGAGCAGCAGCGGCTCCGGCCAGCAGCAAGGTGGGAACACCCGAGGCGGCTCGCATGAACAACACGTACAAGCCGGCCAGCAGAGCCACAAGAACGACCAGCAGAACCAGAGCAGCAGTGGCTCCGGCCAGCAACAAGGCGATTCGAGCCGCGGCGGTTCACATGAACAGCACGTGAAGGCGGGACAGCAGAGTCACAAGAACAGCTGACAGCAACGCTGATCACGCTGCCTTCCCGGGCAGGCCCGGACACGCTCTCCAGGAGATGGAGCGCGCGTCCGGGCCTTTTTCATTACGATTTCAATGCAAGGCAGCGTGGGATTCGTCGCCCGCTGTCGGCTCGACCCTCGCCGGCAGGCTCTGCATCGCCGGCTTGCGCGAGAGCACACGCCACAGAAACACTCCGGTCAACGCCATGCCGACCACGACATAAGCCGCATAGAACGCAGCGAGATAGCTGCCGTAGTGCAGAAGGGACTGGATCATGGCCATGCTTCCTTGAGATGGAAAGGTCGATGCAATGGCGTGATCTTATGTTTTATATCATTTCGCGAATATCAGGAAATTTCCTAGTTGTGTCGCGCACACGCCATTGATGAGCTACTCGATAGTCCACGATCAAACTCAACAATAAGCGATGTCCGAAAGACGGCGCATCCCTGCGTTCAGCTCCACCCGTCTGCGGAGATCAACGCTTCCAGAACATCCACCAAGGCGATGGCGCGGGCAACGCAGCAGTCGCCCCGGCGGACTGTTCCGGCTGCTGTGGCTGCGCCAGTGCGGGCGGCCAGCGCGTGGCCCCGTTGGCCGAACCGGCCAATGTCCAGCTGGCCACCTCGCTGATTGCCTGCTCTTCGTACAGGCCGGTCAGGTCATGCAGCAAGGGGCTCATCTGCCATGCCTGCCGCTCGTCCATCACGGCCAGTTCCTGATACGCCGCGCGCAGCTGCTGCTCCAGCTGGCCCTCATCGGACATGCCGTCCAGCTCTTCCGTGTTCACCACGATGTTGCGCCGGGGTTCGGCTTCCAGGCGCGCGATCCAGTCCTCGTACAAGGCGTGGCGCTCCTCGCCCAGCACCGGACGCAGCATCGCCGAGCGCTGGCGCAGACGGGCGATGCCCGCCAGACGTTCGCACCCCAGGTAGGCAAACGGACGCGGCGCATCCTCATCGACCTCCTCGTACTCATCATCATCGTACTCATCATCGTCCCCCGCACCTTCAGGGCCTTGCTTGCCACTGTGCTCGCCCTCGGTGGCGGGGCCGGACGAGACGTGAATATCGTCCCCGGAAAACAGGCACATCCAGAACAAGGGAAGGCGCGCGGTGGCCTCGTATTCGGTACCGATCATGGTAAAGAATTCGTCGGCCTGTTCCTCCGTGGGCATACCCTCGAAGTCGGTGCAGTAGAGATAGACGCGATTGCCCATGTGATTCCCCTGAGAATGCCAGGACGACAGGCGGCGCTGCATCGGCAGCGGGCCGCCCGGCTCACCTGATCTTGATTTCGACGAAACGATTGCGCGGCTCGGCCACGCCGCGCTTCTGCGGCACACGCGGATCACGCGCCCCCTTGCCGATGACCTCAATGCTCAGGGCCTTGACCTCCGCCCGTTGCAGTTCACGCTCGATCAGGCGCGCGCGCCGCAGCGACAAGGCGTCGTTGGTGGCATCGCTGCCGATGCTGTCGGCATGGCCGGTGAGGATGAATTCCCCGGCGGGGAATTCCTTGATTTCAGCGATGGCCTTCTTGAGCAATTCCTGCGAGGCCGGCGTCAGACGGTCAGTGCCCAGCTCGAACAGCAGATCGTAGCTGCGCGGACTCGCCGGCAGGCTGCGCATGACCTCGGCATATCGCCGGTCCACCTCGGCAGCGGACAGGGTCTGGGTCGGGGCGGGCTTGCCGCCGCGCGTCTCGACCGCTGCATAGGGCGAAGTCAGTGCCGTCTCGCCACTGGCCGTCCTGACCACGATGCTGCTGGCCGAGCCGTCGGCCTGCGGCAGCAGCACGAAACGCTCCGCCGGCCCGGCACATGCGGCCAGCAGCGCCACCACGGCCAGCAAGGCGCAGCGCATCAGCGGCCGGTACAGTGAATGGAGCGATGGCTTATTCACCGGCCACCTCCACGATGAAGTCGGTACCACGGATGCCGATGGTGGCCGTCGGGGTCGACAGCCGCTGGCTCTCCGGCGAGTGCTTCCCGATCAGTCCCGACACGTAGCGCAGTGTGCCCTTGGTCAGGCGCACGGCAACGCTGCCCTCGTCGGTCTTGTCGTTGTAGGCAAATTGTTCGAGCAGGAACTGGCTGTTGGAGCCGAGCGAAATGAGCGTATCGTCGCGCAAGGTAAACCCGACCGCACTGGCGGCACCGGTCAGTACCCGGTCACCCGCATAAAGCCGTTCGCCGGTGGCCAGCGGGCGGGTCTTGCCGCTGCGCTCGGCGCGCACGTCGCCTTGCAGGACCTTGACGATGCCGGCCTGGCTGGCCGTGGCTTCCTGCGCAGCTGCACTGCCCTGGCCCAGCAGCGAAGCGCTGGCCAGCAGCAGGCCAGCCCACCCGGACGCCCTCCACATCGTCCCCGCCCTCTTGATCCGCATGCCGCGTTCCCCTGATGTTGTGATGATGACGTGAGTCCTGCCTGTGCCGCACCTGAGCGCGGCAATGATGCCACCGCGCAATTTCACAGAAAATCATGGGGAAGGTCAACAATTCTTTACATCTGGCGTGCGAAACGGCAGCGGCCGGCCCTTAAAAGAGCAACGACCCCTGCCCTGAGCTGCTCCGCGCTTCGCTCTTGGGCGCAGGCCAGGCCTTCATGGCGCTGGCGGGATAGTTGACCAGCATCCTGCGCGCGTTTTCCGTATCACCGACGTTGAGCCAGTCCGCATAGTCGGCGGGCGGGATGATGACGAGGTTGCGTTTTTCCTCGCCCGGCTTGTGAAAACGATTCATCAGGGGATGCGCATCGGCATTGATGGTGATCTGGGTAAACGAAAATGCATACCCTCCTTCAGGCTCCTCCCAGGCGCGCCACAGGCCGGCCACGCAAAAAGGCTGGTCGTCGGCCATGCCGATGGCCCAGCGCTGCGGGCGTCCGGCTTCGTAATTGGGCTCATAAAACCAGTGCATGGGCAACAGGCAGGTTTGCAAGGCCCGCCAGGGGCCGGCGTAGCTGCGTTTCTCGCCGATGGTCTCGGCGCGGGCATTCATGGTGGAGATCTGCAATCCGCCCTGCAGCTTGCGCCGGGGCATCATGCCGTAGGTGCCGACGATGAGTTCCGGCTCGCCCTGCAGCCCGGCCCGTACCACGGGGGCGGCATAGTCCTGCCAGGTTTCCTCTGGCCAGTCTGGCGTGGCGGAGGTGTCGGCACCGGTCAGCGCGGTGATGATGGATTTGGGAGTGGGCTTGTAGTTGACGCACATGGCAGGACGGATCCCGGTCGCAGCAAGGAGCCGCGATTGTGCCACAGCGCGGGCGCGGTGGCGGAGGGTCTGCTGCGGCCTGGCGCGGATGGCAAGGGCGCAGCGTCTACCGCTCATCGACAGCCGCTGCACCCAAGAAAAAACCGGCCTGCTGTCTGCAAGGCCGGTTCTTCAAGGGATCACGCTGCTGGCAGCGCGCCTGAGCGGACTCAAGCAGCCTGCTTGCCTTCCAGGATCGACTCTTCCAGGGCGATCAGGGATTCGATGGCGGCGATCAGCATGCCGATGCGGTGACGGCGATAGATCAGGCGTTTTCTTGCGCGAATGTTCATGGTTTCTCCAGCAGCCGGCGGAGTGCCGGCGGGTTGACGGGTCGGGCCGCCGCCTCCGCGCCTGCAACTTCACATCGGCTGCGAGCGTGCATCCTGCGGGGCGGCCAGCGGCCAAGGCCCGACATTATAGCCGACTGCCGCTGCGCTCCCCTCACCGGCTGTGTGGCGCGGCGCTCACGCCACACATGCACGCCGGTAACGCTCGCTGTAGCGCCGCGTCGCCTCCAAACCGGGCACGAAATGATGCCGCCCCGGTGCCAGCTCGGCCACGAGCGCATCGAGATCGACCTCGCCCAAGGCCACGGCCGGCACGGCAGGGGCTTCGGCAGCGGCGTTCTCACGCCCGCGCGCCAGTGCGCGGAAGCTCGGCTGACGGCGGCCATCGTTCCAACCGTCCTCGATCCACTCACGGATGACCTGCTTTTCGTAGCCCTCGAAGACCCCGAACATCTGGCCGCCGGCGGCATCGATCAGCCGCCAGAAGCGGCTCTCCTCGGCTGGCTTGCCGCGCGTGATCCACTTGGCCTTTTCCATCTCGGCCAGGAAGCTGGCCATGTCGTCAGGCTGTTCCAGCCACTGGTTGACCGTCTTGCCGCCGATGCGGCAATAGTCCGAGTGCATCATGCGGCCGAAGGGCGCTTTCTCGGCCAGCACCCTGACCACCTCATCCTGCAGGACAAAGGAGTTGATCACGCCCAGCGTGCTCGCGCCCAGCTCATTGAGCAGATAACCGCGCCGCACGCCCTGCATGAAGGCTTGCGGATCCGCAGCCTGGGCGGCCGCCTGCGCGACCGCCTCGGCGGCCTTGCGGGCGTGTCCACTGGCGGCATTGTCGATGGTGACGTGCAGGGTGAAGTAATACGGGTCGATGCCCAGTTCATTGAGTTCGTAGGCGGTGATGAGCAAGTGCAGCGGCAACTGCTCATAGCCGAGGTTGAAGCCGAACACCTCGGCCTCGAATTCCGCCCCGTGATGGGCCAGCCCCAGCTGGATGGCTCCTTGCACATAATGTTCTTCGGACAGCGCCGGTCCGTGATCGCAGCCGTTGGCGGCCAGCAGGCTGCGATAGAGGGTGACGTGATTCATGGCGGCATCGCCATCGCCCAGCTCTTCCAGATAGGTGAGGATCAGCGGGCGGAACAGCGGATCACGCCAGCGCCGGATGGCACTGTAGAGCCAGGCACCGTCGACCATCTTGGTCGGGCCCACGCAGCGCAGGAAATTGAGCGCATGGGCGCGGCCACTGAAGTAGCGGCGCGGCGCGCCTTGCTGGCGTTCCTTGAGATAGCTTTCGTAGGCAACGCCGACTTCAGCGGCGCGCGCTTCGATCCAGCTGGCCAATGCGGAGGGCTCCTGCGGCAGGTCGCAGGGCAGTTCTTGCGCTTCCTGCATCTGTTGAACAAGGTAGTCACGGCCCATGGCCAAGGCGGCCTCGTCGGGCGTTGCGACGAACAGTTGCGCATACACGTGCGCGGCCTGCAGGCTGCCGGGCTGGTGGCGGTAGGCTTGGGCGGCCGAGCGGGCGGCCTGCATTTCCTCGACGGTAGATCGCATACATCCTCGCGCAAAGTCAGATGCGTGGAGCATGCGCGCCGGCACAGGCCAGCGCTATCAGCGGGCGGCCAGCCTTGGTGTCGGAAAATGCCCGGCGGGCGGTAGGAGGATGCAGCAGGGCGGCGTCGGAGGCCCATTGTCTTGGCGGTTTTTATGTCCGATAATCGCGCCCATGAACGATACCGCACAACGCCCCGCCCTCCCCGACCGCCTCAGCGTCGATCCCCGCAGCCCGCATTACGTTGCCGCCATCTTCGAGCACGACATCGGCATCAAGCTCAACGACAAGGAATTCAACAACGTCAGCGAGTATTGCATCAGCGAAGGCTGGATCAAGATTCCCGCCGGCCGTGCACTCGACCGCAAGGGCAATCCCATGCTGACCAAGCTCAAGGGGCGGGTTGAACCGTTCTACCGCTGAGCCGCGCGACACAGTCAGCGCCATCACATTTCTTTCCCGCATGCAAAAAAGTCCGCAGCAAGATGCTGCGGACTTTTCTTTTTGCGTGGCAGATCGGACAACACCCCGTCGGGATTCATCGACAGCAGCGCTCAATCTGCCTTGATTGATCGATCGGGCAGATGATCCGTCCAGCCGATATCAGACCGGTACTGCCATCAGCCAAACCGATCATGCCGCCAGTGCTGCCCTTCCGACACGGAACACGGCCACCGCCTGCACCAGCTCGCGGGCCTGGCCCGAGAGGCTGATGGCCGCAGCGGCGCTTTCCTCCACCAGCGCTGCATTCTGCTGGGTGGTGCTGTCCATCTGGGTCACGGCCTGGCCGACCTGGGCGATGCCGGTGTTCTGCTCGGCCGTGGCGGCGTTGATGCCGACCATGATGTCGCTGACACGGCGAATCGAGGTCACGATCTCTTCCATCGTCTTGCCGGCCTGATCGGCCAGCTGCGTACCCTGCCCGACCTGGTCGACGCTGGCGGTGATCAGTTCCTTGATCTCGCGCGCCGCCGTGGCCGAACGCTGGGCCAGGCTGCGCACTTCGGTGGCCACCACCGCAAAGCCGCGTCCCTGCTCGCCGGCACGGGCGGCTTCCACCGCCGCGTTGAGCGCCAGGATGTTGGTCTGGAAAGCAATGCCATCGATCACGCCGATGATGTCGCTGATGCGGTCCGAGCCGGCGTGGATAGCCTGCATGGTCTGCACCACCTGCTGCACCACCGCGCCACCCTGGCTGGCCACCTCGGCGGCATCACGCGCCAGCTGGCCGGCCTGGCGGGCACCGTCGGCATTCTGCTGCACGGTCGATCCCAGTTCTTCCATGGAAGCGGCAGTCTGCTGCAGGGCGCTGGCTTGCTCTTCGGTGCGCTTGCTCAGGTCCGCATTGCCCTGGGCAATCTGGGCGCTGGCGGTGGCCACGCTCTCCGAATTGCTGCGCACACTGCCGACCACCATGCTCAGTTGCGCCGTCATGGCCTGCATCGCCATGAGCAGGCGCGCCACTTCATCACTGCCCTTGACCTCGACATGCTGGGTCAGGTCCCCGGCCGATACCGCCTCGGTCAGGCGCACTGCTTCCGACAGCGAACTGGTGGTGGCACGGGTGATGGCGACCATCAGCCACAGCGCAGCCATGGCCAGCACCGCCAGCGAAGCACACAGCACGATCAGTTCATTGCGCAGGCGCGGGATCTTGGCTTGCAACTCGTCACGCATCATGTCGAAGGACGTCGTCACCAGCACGAATTGCGTATCGATGATGCGCGTCATGGTGGACACCCATTGCGGGGCCGGCATGGTCAGCTGATCTGCGCGCACGATGGCGCTGTCGGCCAGTTTGAAGGCTTCGTCGGCAGACGCGACGGCTGCTGCACGGGCGCTTTCCACCTCGGCCGGCAGGGGGTGGCGACCCGCAGCCAGCGTCAGCGAACGGCGGGCGCTTTCATAGCTGCGGCGGGCACGGTCGGAGAGGTTTTCCAGGCGGGCACGTTCTTCCGCATCGGCCTGGCCGCGTCCCAGCATCACGGCACCGCGCGCACGGGCCTGACCCAGTGCTTCGGTCAGTTGCGGCAGTTCGGACATGACCGCGCGCTGCACGTAGAACAGCGCAGCCTCCGCTTCCAGCGCCAGGCCGGAACTGTTGGCCACGTCGTCCAGCAGATCCAGCTCGCGCTTGATCAGTTGCGCATGTTGCACATTGCTCTGCGCGCCATTGATGGACTTGCTGGCGATACTTTGCGTGAGTGCGCGCCAGTCCGCATTGAGGCCGTCGAGCGCATCGGTGAGGGCCTTGTCCTCCAACGGCTTGAGGCCGCTGCGCACACGGTCGAAGGTGGCATCGACTTCCTTCTGGCGCTCTGCGCGGCTGGCGGCTGCGCCATCACCATCGGCCAGATACAGGGCCGACAGGCCGCGATGCTGTTGCATCTGCTTGAGCAGCAGCAGCAGTTCCCGTCCGGGGGCCAGGGCCAGCGTTTCGCGCTGGGCTGTGGCCAGGTCGTCGAGGTTGGTACGGACCAGGATGGTGGTCGGCACGATGAACAGCATAAAAGCGAGTGTGCCGATGAGGAAGAACTTGCGTGAGTAATTGAGATGATTGATCCAGGAGCGCATGATGTTGTTGGTGTTGGAGTGTAGGAAGGGCCATCGTTGGCCGCTTGCGCTGTTGCGCGAGACGCTCCGTTGCGCCATCAAGCCGCGTCATTGCGGCTTTTTGCAGTCGGGCAATTCTACGGATGCCACCCTGTTTTCACTAGGGATTTGAACAGTGGCGTCCGGTTTTGTTGTGCAATTCCGACCGTCTCGCCTCACATCGCTGTTCCCGATGCAAATACGAGTGCAGACTAGACTATGGCCGTGCAGACAGAGTTCCGTACGGAAAGAAAAATTGGCATGCAAACCTGCATGTGTCACCGGAACTCACCGCGTCTCATTGAAACTCACGCGATTTTCCCGTGCGCGCGACAAAAGAAAATCCGCCGCTTCTGCGCGCTGCGATGTGCAGCGCCGGAGACGGCGGATGTGAGAATGAAGGAATGGAAAGCGAGAACGCCGCAGCCCGGGCAAGCCGTGGGACTTAGCGCAGGCCCTGGGCAGCGTCCTGCAGCCGGAACACGGACACCAGTTGTGCCAGTTGCGCGGCCTGGTCCTGCATCGAAGCGGCAGCGGCGGCCGCCTCTTCCACCAGCGCCGCATTCTGCTGCGTCACCTGGTCCATCTGCGTGATGGCGCGATTGACCTCTTCGATCCCCGCACTCTGTTCGCGGCTGGCGGCGCTGATCTCGGCCACCACGTCGGTCACGTGGCGCACGCTGGTGACAATCTCCTGCATGGTGCGGCCTGCCTGCTCCACCAGCTGCGAGCCGTTGTCCACCTTGCTGACCGAATCCTCGATCAGTCCCTTGATCTCCCGCGCCGCCTGCGCACTGCGCTGCGCCAGCGAGCGCACTTCCGAGGCCACCACCGCAAAGCCGCGTCCCTGCTCGCCGGCGCGCGCCGCTTCCACGGCAGCGTTGAGGGCCAGGATGTTGGTCTGGAAGGCGATGCCGTCGATCACGCCGATGATGTCGGCGATCTTGGTGGAAGCGCTGTTGATGTCGGCCATGGTACCGACCACCTGTTCGATCACCTTGCCGCCATTGGTCGCCACGCCCGAGGCGGTGATGGCCAATTGATTGGCCTGGCTGGCGTTGTCGGCATTCTGGCGCACGATGGACGTCAGCTCTTCCATCGAAGACGCGGTCTCTTCGAGCGCGCTGGCCTGCTGCTCGGTACGCGATGACAGATCAAGATTGCCCGCAGCGATTTCGCCGGAGGCGGTGGCGATGGTGTCCGTGCCCTGGCGCACGCCCTGCACGATGCCAGAGAGGCTGCGGCGCATGGTCTCGATGGAATGCAGCAGGCTGTGGCGGTCATTGGCCTTGAGCGCGACGGCCGTGGACAGGTCGCCTTGCGCGATCTGCTCCACGATCTGCACGGCACGTACCGGCTCGCCACCCAGCTGGCGCAGGATGGAGCGCAGGATGAAGGCGGCCATGGTGGCGATCGCGCCCATCAGTACGCCGCCCAGCAGCAGCAGCACCAGGGCATTGCGATAGAAGGCCTGATTGATGTCGTCGATGTAGGCGCCGAAACCGATGGTCCAGTCCCACGGGGCGAAGCGCGTCACGGCATAGAGCTTCTGCACCTTCTCGGTGGTATTGGGCCGCGTGCCTTCGGCGATCAGCAGGCCGATCTCCTTGCCCTGCAGGGCGGCGCGATAGCGGTCGCCATCCTCCTTGGCGGTCTTGTCCTGAATGCCCACGCGCTTGGGATTGGGATGCACGTAGTTGAAGTCGTCCGTATAGCCGCGCACGAAGTAGTAATTCTGCTCCTTGACGAAACTGCCGATGACCAGCTTGGCCTGGGCCTGCGCCTGTTCGCGCGTGAGCTTGCCGGACTGCTCCAGCGCCTGCGCCTTCTCGGCCGCGGCCTTGGCCAGCGTGACCAGCAGCGAGAGCTGGGCTTCGCGCTCTTCCATCATGGTGCGCCTGAGCGTGGTCAGCGACACCATGGCAATGATCAGGATGCCCACCAGCGTGGTGGCGCACAGCCAGATGATCTTGGTTCGCAGCTTCAAATTGTCCTCTCCGTCTTTTGAATGAAGGCAGGCGCGCGCGCCTGCCTTCTCGGATGGGCATGGTCGTCGCGTGCGGCACGATGTGATGTGTGTGATGCGGCAGCGCGTCCGGGCGACGCACTGCTCCCCAGCCTGTCACTCTATCCTGCGCATGCCATGCGGCTGGTGAGGAACAGCGAGGGTTTTACGCTTCTTTCCCGCTGTTGCAGGGGCAAGCGCCGGCTCGTGAGAATGGGCCGGATTTCATTTGGCACGGCCGCTTTGGTCGGGGTTGGCGGTGTCGATGCGCAGATCGGTTTCAAAACTCTGCAGCACCGCCCGCAGCTCACCACTCTTCTGCATCGCTTCCAGCTGCGCGTTGATACGGGGCAGCAGCTTCACGCAGGGACTGGCGCGGCTCATGGCGATGTAGTTGTCACTCTCGCTGACGAAGGGGCGCAGCGGCATGAAGCGATCGGCCAGGCCGTTCTGGTTCAGGTAGATCACGCCGTTGTAGTAACCGGTGATGAGGTAGTCGATACGGCCCGAATCGAGCTTGGAGAAATTCATGTAAAACTTTTGCGCGGTCTCGATGGTGAGATTGTCACGCAGGAATTCATCGAAGCCGCCCCCGAACTGGTTGCCCAGCGTAATGGCACCGCGCTTGCCGATCAGATCCTTCCAGCCGGCGTAGGCGAAGCGCTTGTCGCGCGCCACGAAGACCGCAATCGGATTGGAAAACAGCGGCACCGAGGCAAAAGCCAGGTAGGACTGGCGTTCCGGCGTGTTCTTGAGCGAGGACACCATCGCCACTTGCCCGCTCTCGGCCTCCTTGAGCACGCGGTGGAAAGGACCGACGTAGCGTACCTCATAAGGGATATTGAGCGCACTCAGGGCACGCGTGGCGATCTCGATGCTGGCACCGGTCAGGCGCTTGCCGTCGTACCAGTGCAGGGGCGCGTAATCGGAATCGGCCGAGATGACGACCTTGCTGCATTCGGCAGCGTGGACCGTCAGCGGTGCGCTGAGCACAGTCACTGCTGCCAGCACGGCCAGCATCGCAGTGCTTGTTGCCTTGTTCATGATGTCCCCCTTGTTCTGCTTCCTCAGCCCCCTTGGACAGGCGGCCTGAGCAACCCCATGCGACTGAGAATAACCCGGTTGTGCCACCTGCGAAAACGCAATTCGCGCCGCTTGGGAGAGATACGCATTTTTGCCACAGCGAGTTGCACTTCCCTGTCGCAGATCAAGCGGGCGTGGGGTCGAATGGGTACGGATGTGGACGGATGGGCGCACATTGGTCCGACCCTCTGTCCGTCTGAACGCATTTGCCCACATTCTCACACAAGCTCGCAAAGGACATTTACAAAGGACATTTACTTAGCGTTTTGCCACTGCGCCAGAATGAGGCAGTGATACGTTTTGTAACGAAACCAGGGCGATGTGTCAGCTTGCAGACTGACACGTCCGGCGCCTGTCACCGCGAAGATGACTCGCACTTTGATCATTTGCACAGGCTGGATTGATGCGGCCTGTGCATGGATGAGCTGGATTGAACTCAATTCTGCATCAATCGAAAATCCTGGATTTGCGCTCGGACGCCGATCAAGCCGGCTGTCAGACGCGCGCGAAATGTCCGACAAGAACATGCTGGGCTTTCCGACTGTCGCGGCGCTGCGGTCTTCCTATGATGAACCCAAGTTTTCAGGCAATGCAGGCCACCCGACACATTTTTTCAAGACTTATCGTGCCGTGCCTGCTTTTGGGAAACGAAGGCCAACCTGTGGATGCATGCATGATCGTATCCGCCACTGCAACTGAAGTCCCGATTGCATTCAGCGCCATCGAATGCACAACCAAGGATAAAGGAGAACAGCCATGACCAAGACCTTCCTCACCGCCGCCGTACTGGCCGCTGCCACTTTCGCCACCGGTGCCTATGCCCAGTCCTATGATCAGGGCGGCAGCTCGATGCAGGGCGCGCAGCAGCAGCAATACGATTCGTCCTCGCAGTCGCAGTACTACAACTACCAGGGCCAGCAGACCGCCTCGCCGGCGGCCATGCAGGAAAGTGGCCAGAATGGCCAGTACGTGGACCGCAAGAGCTATGAAGTCCCGAACGGCCAGCCCAACAACTATGCGCGTGAACAGAAGGATGGCCCGCTGGGCACTTCCCCGGGCGCATAATTTCCTCCCTCGCGTCGACCTCAAAGCCCCGGCTCCGGCCGGGGCTTTTTGCATGCGCGCGACCCGCAGCCCCGGCTTGCCGTAGAATCGCGCTTTTGCCGGTGCCTCTTCCTCGCGCCGGACGCACCTGGTCCTGCGATGAATCCTCAACTTGTCGGCCGCGGCATCGGCTTGTCCGTGCTGGCCTCTTCCCTGTTCGCCTTTCTGTCCGGATACACCCGCCTGCTGGCCCCGCTGGATGGCACGGACATCTTTGCCTGGCGCATCCTCATCACCCTGCTCTGCGTGCTCGGCCTGCTGGCCTGGCGCGACGAACTGCCCCGGCTGCGCGCGGCCATGGCCGAACTGCTGGCCAGCCCCGCGCGCATCGCACTGCTGGTGCTGATGGCGGCCCTGCTGGCCCTGCAGCAATGGCTGTTCCTGTGGGGATCGGTCAATGGCCGGGCACTGGAAGTCTCGCTGGGCTACTTCATGCTGCCGCTGTCGATGGTACTGGTAGGCCGCTTCCACTATGGCGAGAAGATGGACCTGCTGCAGCGCCTGGCGGTGCTGTGCGCCTGCGTCGGCGTGGCGCATGAACTGTGGATGACGCGCGCCTTCTCGTGGCCAACGCTGGCAGTGGCGCTGGGCTATCCCCCCTACTTCATGTTGCGCCGGCGCATCCGCCTCGACTCCATGCTCATCTTCGCGGTGGAACTGATGGTGCTGGCGCTGCCCTCGCTGCTGGCCCTGGTGCTCAGCCCGGCCACCGGCCCTACGCTGCGCACACCCGCCATGTGGCTGTTGCTGCCGGGCCTGGGCATTCTCAGCATGATCGCCCTGACCAGCTACCTGCGCGCCGGCAAGCTGCTGCCGATGGGGCTGTTCGGCATCCTCGGTTATGTGGAACCGGTGCTGCTGGTGCTGGTGGCCATGGCGGTACTGGGCGAAAGCCTGCAGCTGGCGCAACTGGGCACCTATGTGCCGATCTGGCTGTCGGTGCTGCTGACCGCACTGCACAGCGTCAAGCTGATGCGCCGGCCGGCGGTGCAGCCCACGAATTGAGGGCTTTTTCACGGACTGATCGCGGCCAGTACGGCTGAGCCATCTCCTTATACTGGTTCAAACGGTCCACCCTGGGGAGGGAACAGACCGGCCGGGAGGGGAGACACGGACGATGCGGCCAATGCTGGCAAAGGCAGGGCGGGTAGCGCGCCATTCCGTGGCGCGGCGGGCACGGCTGTTCGTCGCGCTGATCTGCGTGACCATCGCGGCTGGCCACGTCTGGCAAAGCCTGGCCGCGCGCACGGTGCAGCTGGACAACACCCGCACCTATTCCGGCAACATTGCGCGTGCCCTGGCGCGCCATGCCTATGACGTGTTCCAGGCCACCCACGGCGCGCTGATCAACATCAGCGACCGTATCGACGATGCCGGCACCACCCATGCGCAACTGCACGCCATGAGCCCGGTCCTGCGCCGCCTGGCCAGCGAAATGCCGCAGCTCGACGGGCTCTACATCTTCGACGAGCACGGCAATCGCGTGGCCAGTTCTTCGCCGCCGCGCCCCAGCGATGCCAACAACAGCGACCGCGCGTATTTCATCTATCATCGCGATCACGACGATCCCCAACCGCACATCCATCCGACCCTGCTCAGCCGCAGTACCGACCAGTGGATCATTCCGATGTCGCGCCGCCTGAATCATTCGGATGGCCGCTTCGCCGGGCTGCTGCTGGCGACCTTGCGGCTGGATCACTTCAACGCCCTGTACCAGACCGTGGAGATCGGCCGCGACAGTTCCATCCTGCTGCTCCTGCGGCCCGGCAAGGTCCTGACGCGGCAGCCTTTCGATCCCGCCTACATCAATCACGACCTGAGCCTGGACCCGGTCATCGGCGAAGCGCTGGCCAGTCCAACCAGCGGCCATGTACTGCTGCATTCGCCGCTGGACGACATCGACCGCTACGTGTCGTACCAGCCGGTGCAGGGCTTCCCGCTGATCGTCACCGTGACCACATCGAGCAATGAAGCGCTCGCCCCGTGGCGGCAGCAGACCATCGTGTATGGTGCGGCGGTGCTGCTGTTGCTGATCATCATCGGGCTGTTCGGGTGGCGGCTGATCGGGCAGATCGAGCTGCGCCTGGTGGCCGAGGATCGCGCGCTGCAGGTGATGGGCGAGCTGCACCAGGCCAACCAGCGGCTGGAGCAGCTGGCGCATCAGGATGGCCTGACCGGCCTGGCCAACCGCCGTCATCTCGATACCGTACTGGCGGCGGAATTCCGGCGTGCCGCACGCAGCAAGTCGGCTCTCTCGCTGATCATGATCGATGTGGATTTCTTCAAGCAGTACAACGACCTCTACGGCCATCAGGCGGGCGACGAATGTCTGCGCCGCATTGCCGCCGTCCTGCGCGAGCGCCAGCGCCGGCCGGGCGATCTGGCCGCGCGCTATGGCGGCGAGGAAATGCTCATGCTGCTGCCCGATACCGATGCCGACGGTGCGGTGCAGGTGGCGGAAAAGATCCGCGCCGGCATCCAGGCGCTGGACCTGCCCCATCGCGGCAATCCGCGCGGCGTGGTCACGGCCAGCGCGGGCGTGTGTGCCATGGAATTGCTGCCAGAGGGCGAGCGCACCGTGGAAGACTTGCTGGGGCGCGCCGATGCGGCCCTCTATGAAGCCAAGCATGGCGGGCGCAATCAGGTGCGGCTGGCGCAGGCGGGAGCGCCATCGGCGCAGGGATGAGGCGTAGGCGAAAGCACAAAGGACCGTAACGTCAAAAAAGCGGGACAGCGGAGAAAATGAGGAAAGTAGACAAAATGACCATTTTGATCATTTTGATCATTTTGATCATTTTGATCATTTTGATCATTTTGGTACAAAATGGTTATTGTGGTTCAAATCGTTTTTGGTTATGCTTTTCAGCGCGTCACTACTGACGCAATAACAGCAGGCGTTTCGAAGGGGCTGCCTGCACGTCGCATGTCGATAATCCAGCCGCCTTGGGATGACGCCCGGGTCGGTTGAGCCAACCTGGAGTTTCAGGTTGAGTTAACGGAGTGATTTCAATGAATGCAACCACCCTCACGTTGTTCAGCGCGAGGGACGCAAAGACCAGGTTTGGCGAGGTCTTGGATACTGCACTGGGGAGTCCGGTTGGCATCACGAAACATGATCGCTTGACCGCGTACGTGGTTTCGAAGAGCCAATATGAAGCCCTGGTGAGCAAGGTTGAAGAGCTTGAAGATCGGCTTTGGGTCGTTGGAGCCGAGCTTGCTCGCGAGGATGGCTACGCGAGCGCCAAGGAGGTCGATGCGTTCCTTGCTTCGTTAAGGAACCCTCAAGATGCAGCTAAAAATAAGCAAGCAGGCGCTGAAGTTCCTAAGCGACCTCGACGCTAAGCAGTACAAGCAAGTCGGATCCGCTGTCATGTCGTTGTTGTCCAATGCCGCCCCGCACGATAGCTGTATTCTGAAGGGGAGCAAGACTGGCGATCGCCGCATCGATATTGGTGAATACCGGATTATCTATGCGGTGGCTGGCGACGTGATTGACGTTGCACTGATCGGCAAACGAAACGGGGACGAGATCTACAAATTGTGGGAGCGTCTTCGAAAATGACATGAAAGCCCGCACATCGCGGGCTTTTTTCCGCCCGGCGCACACCGGGCGTTTTTTCTTTCTGCACGCGCGCGGGACTCGCCCGCGCCGTGACTGCCTTTACTCCTTGTGATAGGAGGTCACGCGCTCCACTTCATTCTTCGAGCCCAGGAACACGGCCACGCGCTGGTGCAGCTTTTCCGGCTGGATGTCGAGGATGCGCTGCTGGCCATCGGTGGCGGCGCCACCGGCCTGCTCGACGATGAAGGCCATCGGGTTGGCTTCGTACATCAGGCGCAGCTTGCCCGGCTTGCCCGGCTCACGCGCATCGGCCGGGTACATGAAGATGCCGCCGCGGTTCAGGATGCGATGCACGTCGGCCACCATGGAGGCGATCCAGCGCATGTTGAAATCCTTGCCGCGCGGACCGGTGGAACCGGCCAGCATTTCATCCACGTAGCGGGTGACCGGCGGGAACCAGTGACGCTGATTGGAGGCGTTGATGGCGAATTCCTTGGTGTCTTCGGGAATCTTGATGTCCTTCTGGGTCAGCACCCAGGCGCCCATTTCGCGGTCCAGCGTGAAGCAGTGCACGCCGTCGCCGGTGGTCAGCACCAGCACGGTCTGCGGGCCGTAGACGGCATAGCCGGCGGCGACCTGCTTGGTGCCGGGCTGCATGAAGTCCTGCTCGCTGGGTTCGGTCATGCCTTCCGGGGCCTTCAGCACCGAGAAGATGGTGCCGATGGAGACGTTGACGTCGATGTTGGAGGAGCCATCCAGCGGATCGAACATCAGCAGGTATTCGCCCTTGGGATAGCGGTTGGGGATGCGGTGGATGGTCTCCATTTCCTCGGAGGCCATGGCCGCCAGGTGGCCGCCCCATTCATTGGCTTCCAGCAGGATCTCGTTGGAGATCACGTCCAGCTTCTTCTGCACTTCGCCCTGCACGTTCTCGCTGCCGGCGCTGCCCAGCACTTCGCCCAGCGCGCCCTTGCCGACCGCATGCGAGATCGACTTGCAGGCACGGCCGACGACTTCGATCAGCAGGCGCAGTTCGGACGGGATCTTGTTGTGCAGACGCTGCTGCTCGATCAGGTGTTGCGTGAGGCTGATACGTTTCATGGTGGTCTTCCTTGCAGTGGTTTTTATTTAATGAATCGGATGAATGAGTGAGGGGTCAATTATCTGTCTGACAGATCAATCGGCCAGGGCCTTGGTGATGACTTCGGCCACATCGCGCGAGAGTTTGGGGGAAGCTGCAACCTGTTGCAGGGCCAGGCGCATCTTTTCCTGCAGCGCCGGGGTGTACTTGCGCCAGCGGTCCAGGCTGCGCGCCAGGCGGGCGGCCACCTGCGGATTGCTGCCGTTCAGGGCGATCACCTGTTCGGCCCAGAAGGCATAGCCATTGCCGTCCAGCGCATGGAAGGCCGAGGGGTTGCCGTTGCAGAAGCTGAAGATCAGGCTGCGTGCGCGATTCGGATTCTTGAGCGTGAAAGCCGGATGCTCGGTCAGGGTGCGCACGGTGTTCACGTCGGCATTGCGGGCCGTGGCCTGCAGGGTGAACCACTTGTCGATGACCAGGGCTTCCTGTTCGAACTCGGCGTAGAAGCGCTGCAGGGCTTCGCTCTTGCCGGGGGCGGCGCTGTTGAGGACCGCCGAGAGTGCGGCCAGGCGGTCGGTCATGTTGTTGGCGTCCTGGTCCTGCTGCTGGGCCAGAGCCATGGCTTCTTCATCATCCAGTTCGGCCAGGTAGGACAGGGCCACGTTCTTCAAGGCACGATGACCGGCCGAAGCGGCGTCGGGGCTGTAGGCACCCGGGGTCTGGTGGGCGCGATACACGGCCAGCAGATCATCGCGCAGTTCGCGCGCCAGCGAGCGGCGCAGGAACTGGCGCGCCACGTGGATGGCGTGCGGGTCGATGACTTCCATCTGTTCGGCGATCATGGTTTCCGACGGCAGGGTCAGTACCAGTTCGCGGAAGGCAGGATCCAGCGACTCGTCCTTGAGGGTGGCGCGCAGCGCTTCGGCCAGGGCACCGTCGTGCTCGATGTTGTTGAGCACGGTATCGACCGCCACCACATGGCCGGACTGGCGCGCGGCCTGCACGGCCACCGTCAGGTTCAGCAGACGGCGCGTGGCCAGGCGCTGGCCGGCTTCCCAGCGGTTGAAGGCATCGCTGTCGTGGGCCATCAGGAAGGCCAGTTCGGCATCGCTGTAGTCGTATTGCAGGACCACCGGCGCGGAGAAACCGCGCAGCAGCGACGGCACCGGCTTTTCATCGACGTTGATGAAGGTGAAGCTCTGCTGGGCCTTGGTCAGTTCCAGCACGCGGGTGGTGGCACCGGCCTTCTTCTCGCCTTGCAGGGTCAGCGCCAGGTCACGGCCCTGCGCATCCAGCAGGCCCACGGCCACCGGGATGTGGAAGGGCTGTTTCTTCTTCTGGCCGGGCGTGGCCGGGCAGCTTTGTTCCAGCGTCAGGGTCAGGGTCTTGCGCTTGGCGTCGTAGTCCGCGCTGGCTTGCACCAGCGGCGTGCCGGCCTGGCTGTACCAGCGTTCGAATTGCGACAGGTCGCGGCCATTGGCGTCGGCCATGGCGGCACGGAAATCGTCGCAGGTCACGGCCTGGCCATCGTGGCGCTTGAAGTACAGGTCCATGCCCTTGCGGAAGCCGTCACGGCCCAGCAGGGTCTGGTACATGCGCACCACTTCAGCGCCCTTTTCGTAGACGGTGACGGTGTAGAAATTGTTGATCTCGACAAACGAATCGGGACGCACCGGGTGGGCCATCGGACCGGCATCTTCCGGGAACTGCGCCTGGCGCAGCACGCGCACGTCATCGATGCGCTTGACGGCACGGCCGCTGTCGCTGCCGATCATGTCGGCCGAGAATTCCTGGTCGCGGAAGACGGTCAGGCCTTCCTTCAGCGACAGCTGGAACCAGTCGCGGCAGGTGACGCGGTTGCCGGTCCAGTTGTGGAAATATTCGTGGCCGACCACCGCTTCGATGTTGGCGAAGTCGACATCGGTGGCGATGCGCGGATTGGCCAGCACGTACTTGGTGTTGAAGATGTTCAGGCCCTTGTTTTCCATGGCGCCCATGTTGAAGTCGCCCACCGCCACGATCATGAAGCGGTCCAGGTCGAGATCCAGGCCGAAGCGTTCCACGTCCCAGGTGATGCTGTTCTTGAGCGACTCCATGGCGTGCTGGGTCTTGTCGAGGTTGCCCTCTTCCACCCACACCTGCAGCAGCGCATCGCGGCCCGAGTGCAGGCGCACGGTTTCTTCCTGGCAGACCAGCTGGCCGGCCACCAGGGCGAACAGGTAAGAAGGCTTCTTGAACGGATCTTCCCACTTGGCGTAGTGGCGGCCATCGGGCAGCTCACCCTCTTCGATCAGGTTGCCGTTGGACAGCAGCACCGGATAGCGTGCCTTGTCGGCGCGCAGCATGACGGTGAATTTGGCCATCACGTCCGGGCGGTCAGGGAAGTAGGTGATCTTGCGGAAGCCTTCGGCCTCGCACTGGGTGAAGAAATTGCCATTGGACACGTACAGGCCCATGAGCGAGGTATTGCGATCCGGATGGACCAGGGTCTCGATCTCCAGCGTCACCTTGGCCGGGGCGGCGGGGATGGTCAGCACGCCGCCAGCGATGCGGAAATCGCCCTTGGCCTGCGAGAGCGTCTTGCCGTTCAGGCGCAGGGCCACCAGTTCCAGCTCTTCGCCGAAGAGGATCAGGTCGCGGCCCTTGGCGGCCGGGTTGCGGGTCAGGGTGATGCGGGTGGCCACATGGGTGTCAGCGGGATCGAGGTCGAAACCCATCTCGACGGTGTCAGCCAGGTAATTGGGAGCGGCGTAGTCTTTACGGTAGATCGTCTGGGGCGTATCGGTGCGCATGGAGGCCTGTCCGGGAAGGGAAATGGAGGTCAGAAAATGAGGGCTAAAGTGAAGGCTAAGACAGCAGGAAGCCAATTCAGGTGCAGCAAAAACCCGATTTTACCAATCATCCCGCACTGCGCGAATGGAATCGGCCGGATTTGCCGCGCTCGTCTCCATCAGGGACTGTTGGCGGGAAGCATGGTTCATATCGGCCTCCGGCCGGTACAATGGCGAAACCGGCCCTTGCCCCAGATTGGGGCGAAGCAGGCAGGCGCAGCGGGGGGTTCCGGCTGTCGCTTTCCACGCGGGATCAAAATGGCCGCGCGCAAGGTCTGACGAGGCAAGGTTTTTGGCATTTTGCTTCATATCGCCCCGCAAGCGCCCTTCCCACGGCATCCCAGCCTTCTGCCCGGTGCCCGGCTTTTTTCTGATGGAGTTCGTTCATGAAACGCTGGCTTTATCCCCTTCTTGCAGCGGCCAGCCTGCTGCTGTCCGGTTGCGCCTCGGTGATCGAGAGCAACGTCACCTCTTTCCACGCCTGGTCGCCCGACTACAACCAGCGCGCCTATGCCTTTGCGCCCGCCAAGGAACAGGAGAATGACCTGCAATACCAGAACTACGCCGGGCTGATCCGCCAGGAGCTGCAATTCCTCGGCTTCACCGAGGCGCGCGATCTGAAGTCGGCGCAATTGCAGGTCAGCTTCGGCTACGGGATGAATACCGAGCAGGTGGTAGTGAGCCGGCCGGCCTATGATCCCTTCTTCTACGGACCGGGGCCGGGCTGGGGACGCTTTGGTCCGCGCCCGTTCGGCTTCTACGGCCCTTACGGACCGTTCTATGATCCCTTCTGGTATGGCGGTCCGATGCAGACCACCAGCTATCCGGTCTTCCTGCGCCGGCTGCAGATCGGCATCAGCCAGGCCAGCGACGGCAAGAAGCTGTTCGACGTCGTGGTCGACAGCGAAGGCCAGCGTGCCGGACTGACGGCCGCCATGCCGGCCATGGTGCGCGCGGCCTTCGAGGATTTCCCCGGTCCCAGCGGCGTGACGCGCCACATCCGCATCAAGGTGGACAAGAACGGCCAGCCGGAGAACTGATCCCGCTCACCCGTGCGGCGACCGCCCGAGCCGCTTGCCCAGGCCCCAGATGCTCAGCAACAACAGCGCGCCGCCCAGCCACTGGGTAGCGCTCAGGGTCTGGCCCAGCAGTACGGCGGCCAGCAGGACCGCCGTGAGCGGTTCGATCAGGGTCGCCACGGTCAGCGCCGTGGGCGTCAGGCGTGCGGCGCCCCAGCTGAACACCAGCAGCGCCAGCGCCGCCGTGACCACCCCCAGGTACAGATACCAGGCTTGCGGCGGCAAGCCGCTGGGCCAGTGCAGCGGCCGCGCCAGGCTGGCCAGTCCCATCACCAGCGCCGCCACCACGGTCAGGCAGGTTGCGGAGGGGCCAGCTCCCAGCGCCGTCGAGAGCCGTCCGCTGACCAGCGTGAATCCGGTATAGAGCAAGGCCGAGGCGACCGAACAGGCCAGTCCGATGAGCAGGTCCGTCTGGCCTGATGCGGCGCTGCCATTGGCCTCATGCCGCGCCACGATCAGCACGGTGCCGCCGAGTGCGGCGGCCAGCACCGCTGCCAGTGTCCAGTCCAGCTTCTCGTGCCCGCGCAACAGCGCGATGACGGTGGAAAACACGGGTGGCAGGCACAGGGCGATCAGCGTGGGAATGGCCGCGCCGATGCGCTCGATTCCCAAGAACCAGAACAGCACGTAGCCGGCCATGGTGGTCCCGGCCAGCACCACGGGCAACAGCAGCGCGCGCAGGGTCGGCAGGTGGATGCGTGCGCCGAATACCAGACACAGGAACACCGCACCGACCGCAAAGCGCCAGAAGGAGATGTCGCCCGGCGCGAAGCCGTATTGCGCGATCAGGATGTTGACCACCAGGGCTCCGGTGCCCCACAGGAAACCGGCGCTGCAGGCGGCCATCAGGGCCACGCCGGAGTAGGCGGGCGCAGCCAGCGAAGAGGAGCGGGAACCAGACACGGCGGATCCTTGATGAGGGTGGCAAGGGAGGCGATGGCGTACGGCCGGTCGCCGGGCGCCGCGTCACAGTGTAGCCGATCAGGACAGGACCGCGCCGGGCGGCTGCTCCGCTGCCCTGCCCTCAATTGATGAAGCGTCCACCCGTGCCGATGGCGGTGAGGTCAACGAAATCGGACCCGCTGTGATCGGTGCGCCCGAACTGCAGGCTGAAGCCGCCGCCATCGTAGTTGGCCGGGGTGATGCTCTCCAGCGCCCGGATCAGGCCGGCACGCGTAAGTTGCGGGCCGGCACGGCGCAGGCCCTCGACCAGCACGCGGGCGGCGATGTAGCCTTCCAGCCCGATGAAATTGCAGCGCGCGCCGGGGGCTGCTTTCCATGGCCTTCTGGTATTCGTAGACGATGGGCAGCCTGGCCTTGTTGGGAAATGGCACCACCTGGGTGATCTCGGTACCGACCCCGGTCTGCTTGAGGCGTGCGGCCAGCGACAGGCTGCCGACGAAGGAATAATGGGGAAAAGCCGCCGAGGTAGCCCGCCGCCCGCATGCGCGTGATGAGCGCCGCGGCCGGCTCGTAGGACACGGCCTGGATCACCACATCGGGGCGCATCTTCATGAACTGTTCTGCAGCCGGCCCCACGGCATCGCTGTTGCGCTCGATGGGCATGCTGCCGACCAGGGTCAGTCCGTATTGCGCTGCGCGCTGGCGCAGGTTGTCCAGCAGGCCCTTGCCGAGCTCATCGTTCTGGTAGAACACCGCCACGCGCTTGCGCCCGGTGCCCTGCAGCTGACGCAGCAGGAAACCGGTTTCCTGGTCGTAGCTGGCGCGCACGTGGAAGATCAGGCGATTGAAGGGTTCGCGCAGGGCGGCAGCCCCGGTGTGCGGGGCGATCAGCGGAATGCCGGCCTCGCGGATGGCCGGCAGCGCCGCCAGCACCGTGGGCGTGCCGGAAAAACCGAACAGCGCGAATACCTTGTCGCGCCAGATCAGTTGCTGGGTATTGGCCAGGGTGCGTTCGGGCTGGTAGCCGTCATCCAGGCTCAGCAGCCGCACGCGCCGCCCATGCACGCCGCCACGGGCATTGACCTGGGCGAAATAGCTGCGTGCCCCTTCCTGGAAGTCGCGCCCGACCTCGGCGGCCGGGCCGGTAAAGGGGGCCGACTGGCCCAGCACGATTTCCTGCGGGCTCACCCCGTTCTCGGCCGCCTGCGCAGCGTGCAGGCCGCACGCCACGCCCAAGGCCAGACGGCCGCACCAGACAACGACCGCTTGCCAGTTCCTTCCCATCTCCCTCTCCCGCCAAAAATGTTCTCCCTGGAGGCGTTCAGGTGAAGAAATTCACCCGAACGCCGAAGGCAGCATTTGACGATCAAGACGGAGAAAAATGCGTGATCCACGCATAGTCTTGGGTAAACCCCGATAACTTGCGAGATCCGTACCGAAGAATTTCGATATCCAGTGGAAAATCAGGAGAAGTAGGCTTCGCTGGCAAAGGTGATGACCACGATCATGAGCACCGCACAGATCAGCACCGCCAACAGCCGCCCGAACTTGGGCGAGCCGTCGGCGCCGGCCGCCTGCTCGGGGGGATGGCCCATGGGATTGTCGAGGCCGGGGTCGCGCGGGGGCTGGTCCATAGGCATTCCTCTTGTGTCAGGGTCATCAGGCGATTACGCGGCCATCACGGGATCAGGATGGTCGAACCGGTGGTCTTGCGGCCTTCCAGGTCGGCGTGGGCCTGGCCGACATCCTTCAAGGCATAGCGCTGGTTGATCTCGATGCTGATCTTGCCGCTCTCGACCATGTCGAGCAGGTCGCCGGCGGTGGCATCGAGTTCGGGGCGGGTGGCGATGTAGTTGCCCAGCGAGGGGCGGGTCAGGAACAGCGAACCGCGCGAGGCCAGTTCGGACACGCCGAACGGCGGTACCGGACCGGAGGCATTGCCGAAGCTGACCATCATGCCGCGCGGGCGCAGGCAATCCAGCGAGCCGGTGAAGGTGTCCTTGCCGATGGCGTCATAGACCACCGGCACCCCTTTGCCGCCGGTGATTTCCTTGACGCGTTCGACGAAGTTTTCGGTGGTGTAGTTGATGACGTGGGCCGCGCCATGCTGCTTGGCCAGGGCCGCCTTCTCGTCGCTGCTGACGGTGCCGATCAGGTTCACGCCCAGGGCGCGCGCCCACTGGCAGGCGATCAGGCCGATACCACCGGCGGCTGCATGGAACAGGATGGTCTCGCCCGGCTGCACGGCATAGGTCTGGCGCAGCAGGTATTGCACGGTCATGCCCTGCAGCATCATGGCCGCTGCGGTATCGAAACTGATGGCATCCGGCAGCTTGACCAGGATATCGGCCGGCATCACGCGCGCTTCGGCATAAGCCCCATTGGGACGACCGGCATAGGCCACGCGGTCACCGACCTGGAAACCGGCCACGCCCGCACCAACGGCCTCGATAGTGCCGGCCGCTTCCTGGCCCAGGCCGGCTGGCAGCGGCTGCGGATAGAGACCGGAGCGGAAATAGCAATCGATGAAGTTCAGGCCGATGGCAGCGTGGCGGATGCGGACTTCACCGGGACCCGGTTCGCCCACTTCCACGTCCACATATTCCATGACTTCGGGGCCGCCGGTCTTGCTCATGCGGATTGCTTTTGCCATCTGGGTCTCCTTGTAGTGAGTGGATTTCTAGCCTGAACATTCATATATCGAGAGGCAGTATAGAACGCCTCAGCGCTTCTTGCGCGACAGCAGCCACATGCCCGCCAGCACCAGGGCGGTGCCGGCCAGCTGGATGCCGGTGATCGGTTCATCCAGCAGCACGGCGCCCATGAAGAGCGTCGAGACCGGCCCCACCAGGCCCGCCTGGGCGGCCGTGGGGGCGCCGATGCGGGCTACCGCCACCATGGTCAGGAACACCGGCAGCACCGTGCAGAACACTGCATTGAAAAGTGAAAGCTGGTACACCGGGGCCACCTGCGTGACCAGGTCGGTGGGCGCGCGCAAGATGAAGAACTGGATCAGGCAGGCCACGCTGGACACGCACATGGCATAGGCCACCAGCCGCACCGCGCCGACCCGGCGCACCAGTTCGCCGGAAGAGATCAGGTAGATCGAATAGCTCAGGGCCGATCCCAGCACCAGAGCACTGCCGAGGATGACGTTGCTGCCGCCGGTATGCAGGTCATGCTGGAGCACCAGCACGGTACCGAAGTAGGACACCAGCAAGGCCGCCCATTCGATCCAGCCGACCTTGCGCTTGAAGAAGAAAAAGGCGATCAGCATCACGAAGGAAGGCGTAAGGAACAGGATCAGGCGTTCCAGCCCGGCCGAGATGTATTGCAGCCCGAGGAAGTCGAGGAAGCTCGACAGGTAATAGCCCATCAATCCCAGCACCACGATGCGCAGCACGTCGGCGCGCGCCAGGGGCGGCTGGGTGCGCGCTTTCCAGAGCGCCACGGCGGCAAACATGGGGAAAGAAAACAGCATGCGCAGCGTGATCACCATGACCGCATCGACCTGGTAGCGGTACATCAGCTTGGCCACGATGGCCTTGGCGGAAAAGAAGATGGCACCAATGATGGCGAGCAGCAGCCCGCCCAGGAAGGCCTGGCGCGGGGTGGAATGAACGGGGGTGTGAGCGGCAGTCATGGCCGCGATTGTAAACCCTGGGCTGCGCACTCGCCGCGCGGGCGGGCTCAGCACCGTGTCAGCGCTTCTTCATCAGCGAGCCAAGCACGCCGCGAATGAGCTCGCGCCCGACCTGCGAACCGATGCTGCGTGCGGCCGACTTGACCATGGCCTGCAGGGGAGAATCGCTGCGGCGATTGCCGCTGCCGCTGCCGAAGATGCCACCGGCGGCATCCTTGAGCAGGTCGCCCAGACCACCGCCCTGATCCTGCTGTGACTGTGACTGTGGCTGTGGAGCGGGTTGCGGCTGCGGCATGCGCGCACCCCCACTGGGACGCGAGGTGCTGGCAGGGGCCGGTGCGCTACGGCCTGCCGATGCGCCCCAGGCATTGTCATCGGCCGGAGCGGGGGCTGGTTGCGGCGCCGGAGCAGGCGCTGCCTGCGGCTGCTGCACCGCGCGTCCCTTCAGGCGCTCATAGGCCGATTCGCGGTCGATGGCCTGTTCGTAGACGCCGGCCACCAGCGAAGATGCGATCAAGGCACGCCGTTCCTCCACGCTGATGGGCCCGATCTGCGAGGCCGGGGTCAGCACGTAGCCGCGCTCGACCATGTTGGGCCGCCCCTTCTCATCGAGGAAGGACACCAGCGCCTCGCCCACGCCCAGCTCGGTGATGGCCTGGGCGGTATTGAGCATGGGATTGGGACGGAAGGTCTCGGCGGCCGCCTGCACGGCCTTCTGGTCGCGCGGGGTGTAGGCGCGCAGGGCGTGCTGGACGCGGTTGCCGAGCTGGCCCAGCACGGTGTCGGGGATGTCCAGCGGATTTTGCGTGACGAAGTAGATGCCCACGCCCTTGGAGCGGATCAGGCGGACCACTTGCTCGATCTTCTGCAGGAGCGGCTTGGGGGCTTCATCGAAGAGCAGGTGCGCTTCGTCGAAGAAGAAAGCCATCTTGGGCTTGTCCAGGTCGCCCACTTCGGGCAGGTGCTCGAACAATTCGGACAGCATCCACAGCAGGAAGGTGGAATACAGGCGCGGCGCATTCATGAGCTTGTCGGCGGCGAGAATGTTGATGATGCCGCGTCCCTGGGCATCGGTCTGCATCCAGTCCTCGATGTTCAACATCGGTTCCCCGAAGAACTGGTCGCCGCCCTGCTCGTCGATGGCGATCAGCCCGCGCTGGATGGCGCCCACGCTGGCGGCCGAGATGTTGCCGTATTCGGTCTTGAACTGCGCCGCATTCTCGCCCACGTGCTGCAGCATGGCGCGCAGGTCCTTGGTATCGAGCAGCAGCAGGCCGTGGTCATCGGCAATCTTGAACACCAGCTGCAGCACGCCCTGCTGGGTATCGTTCAGGTTGAGCATGCGGGCCAGCATCAGCGGGCCCATGTCGGAGACGGTGGCACGCACCGGATGGCCCAGTTCGCCGTAGACGTCCCAGAACGCCACCGGTGCCGCGGCCCAGGCCGGTTCGGGCAAGCCCAGCTGGGCCAGGCGCGCGCTGGTCTTGGGGGAGGCGCTGCCGGCCTTGCCCAGGCCGGAGAGGTCGCCCTTGACGTCAGCCATGAAGACCGGCACGCCGATATCGGAGAGGGCCTGGGCCAGCACCTGCAGGGTGACCGTCTTGCCGGTGCCGGTGGCACCGGTGATGCAGCCGTGACGGTTGGCCAGTTGCGGCAGCAGGCACAGTTGCCCGCCGGAATGGGTAGCGATGGGAAGCGGATTAATCATCTCGACTGGGCCTTCAAGGCAAAAATGACGGGGTGGCGGTATGGTAAAATGCCCGCCCGATTATAGTCAGAACATGGCGTCAGGAAATGCATTATCGAACCCTGGGCGCCGGGTCCCCCTGCTGCAGCGATGCCTTGCCCGCGCCCGCCGGTCTTGCCGAGGCGCCTCCAGGAGCGGCTTGCGCAGGCGGGACGGTTCTGGCCTCACCCTCTCGCAGGAAAGATTCAACATGGCTGGACACAGCAAATGGGCCAATATTCAGCACCGTAAAGGCCGTCAGGATGAAAAGCGTGGTCGCGTCTGGACCCGCCTGATCAAGGAAATCACCGTCGCCGCCCGCATGGGCGGGGGCGATCCGGACACCAACCCGCGCCTGCGCCTGGCCGTGGACCGTGCCTCCGACGCCAACATGCCCAAGGACAACGTCACCCGCGCCATCCAGCGCGGCACCGGTGCCCTGGACGGCGTGAACTATGAAGAAGTGCGCTATGAAGGCTACGGCATCAACGGCGCAGCCATCATCGTCGATTGCATGACCGACAACCGCGTGCGGACCGTGGCCGAAGTGCGCCATGCCTTCTCCAAGTTCGGCGGCAACATGGGGACCGAAGGTTCGGTGGCCTTCCTCTTCAAGCACTGTGGCCAGCTGATGTACGCGCCCGGTACCGATGAGAATGCCGTCATGGAAGCCGCGCTCGAAGCCGGTGCCGAAGACGTCCTCACCGACGACGAAGGCGGCATCGAAGTGCTGACCGCTCCCAATGATTTCTCGGCCGTGAAGTCCGCCATGGAAGCCGCCGGCTTCAAGGCCGAAGTCGCCGAGATCACCATGAAGCCCTCCACCGAGACCGTGTTTGCGGGCGAGGACGGCGTCAGGATGCAGAAGCTGCTGGATGCGCTGGAGAACCTGGACGATACCCAGGAGCTCTATACCAACGCCGTGATCGAAGAATAATTCACCCGATCACCCAGCCGGTTTATAAAGATACGGACAAGACGACCCTTTCCGCCCCATTCGCCACTTTTATCTTCCTATCCCATGAAAATCCTAGTTGTTGGCTCCGGTGGCCGTGAACATGCGCTGGCCTGGGCCATTGCCAAGTCGCCGCGCATCCAGACGGTCTATGTTGCTCCCGGCAATGGCGGCACCGCGCTCGACGAGCGCCTGCAGAACATCGCCATCACCGATCCCGTGGCCCTGGCCGACTTCGTCGAGCAGGAACACGTGGCGCTGACCGTGGTCGGCCCGGAAGGCCCGCTGGCGGCCGGCATCGTCAACGTCTTCCGCGCCCGTGGCCTGAAGATCTTCGGTCCCACCAGGGAAGCGGCGCAGCTGGAAAGCTCCAAGGACTTCGCCAAGGCCTTCATGCAGCGCCATGCGATCCCGACCGCCGAGTACCAGACCTTCTCGGACGTGGCGGCCGCGCATGACTACATCGCCAAAAAGGGCGCGCCCATCGTCATCAAGGCCGACGGCCTGGCCGCCGGCAAGGGCGTGGTGGTCGCCATGACGCTGGAAGAAGCGCATACGGCCGTGGACATGATGCTCTCCGACAACAAGCTGGGCGACGCCGGTGCGCGCGTGGTGATCGAGGAATTCCTGGCCGGTGAAGAAGCTTCCTTCATCGTCATGGTCGACGGCAAGAACATCCTGCCGCTGGCCACCAGCCAGGACCACAAGCGCCTGCAGGATCACGACCAGGGCCCCAACACCGGCGGCATGGGTGCTTACTCGCCCGCTCCCATCGTCACCCCGGCGCTGCATGCGCGCGTCATGCGCGAGATCATCGTGCCGACCGTGCAGGGCATGGCCAAGGATGGCATCCCGTTCTCCGGCTTCCTGTATGCGGGCCTGATGATCGACGCCGAGGGCAACCCCAAGACGCTGGAATTCAACTGCCGCATGGGCGACCCCGAAACCCAGCCCATCATGGCACGCCTGAAGACGGACCTGCTGACCGTGTTCGAACATGCGGTCACCGGCACCCTGGACAAGATCGAACTGGAATGGGACCGCCGTACCGCGCTGGGCGTGGTCATGGCTGCCCATGGCTATCCGGAAGAACCGCGCAAGGGTGACCTCATCACCGACATCCCGGCCGAGACCGCCGATTGCGTCACCTTCCACGCCGGTACCACCCTCAACGGCGACAAGCTGACCACCAACGGTGGCCGCGTGCTGTGCGTGGTGGGTCTGGGCGACAGCGTGAAGGTCGCGCAGAAGCACGCCTATGACGCCGCCGACCTGATCCACTTCGCCGGTTCGCAGATGCGCCGCGACATCGGCTGGCGCGCCCTCAAGCGCTAAGCCGGGCCGCATGCCGTCTCCATCCCCCGCAACGCCGTGTGTGTTGCGGGGGATTTCATTTGGAAGGCATGCGTGGCACTTGCCGTGCCACTGCAACAAAATGACGCCTCCGCAGCCTAAGCACGACGGGCGTTTCCGGGCAGCATGCCCCCGCCACGACCCGCATTCCCAGAAGAAAAGGACATATCGATGCCAGACCACCTGCTCAATTTTGAAACTTTGATCAACCTCTACCTGGTGCCTTTCGGGCTCAAGGTGATTGCCGCCATCGTCATCTGGATCGTCGGCGGCATGTTCATCAACACGCTCTCCAAGATCGTGCGCCGCGTGCTGACCGCGCGCCAGTTCGAGACCACGCTCATCAACTATGCCAGCTCGGCCATGCACGTCATCCTGCGCATCCTGCTGGTGATGGGCATCCTGGAAGTGTGCGGCATCCCGACCACCTCCTTTGCGGCCATGATCGGCGCGGTCGGCGTGGCCCTGGGTGTGGCCTGGTCGGGCCTGCTGTCCAATTTTGCGGCCGGCATCTTCCTGGTGGTGTTGCGTCCTTTCAAGGTGGGCGACTACATCACCGCCGCCGGCCAGACCGGCACGGTCTCCGACATTGGCCTGGTGACCACCATCATCACTACCGACAACAACCTGCGCGTGATCATCGGCAACAACAAGCTGTTCTCGGAAAACATCATCAACTACAACGTCAACGCCACCCGCCGCACCGACCTGCGTTGCCAGATTGCCTACAGCGTCGATCCGCAGCAGGCCATCGCCAAGCTTTCCGAACGCATCAAGGCCATTCCCAACGTCTTGCAGACGCCGGCACCGGGCATCGTGATCCAGGAATTCAATGCCACCGGCACCCTGATCGCCCTGCGCGTGCATGCGCCCACGCCCAATTTCGGGCAGGTCTACAACGACGTGCAGAACGCCATCGCCGAGGTCTGCCTGAAGGAAGGCTGGCCGGCGCCGGCGACTTACCAGGTGGCCGTGCCTCTGGCTCAGCCGCCGCAAAACTGAGGCCTTTGCCCCACAACGCCGGTCCGGCATCGCCTGCGGACCGGCTTTTGACGCCCCAGCCGGGGGCGGTCAAGGTACAATGGCGGGTTGGAA
Organism: Herbaspirillum sp. Her4; assembly: GCF_057961335.1. Lineage (NCBI taxonomy): Bacteria > Pseudomonadati > Pseudomonadota > Betaproteobacteria > Burkholderiales > Oxalobacteraceae > Herbaspirillum > Herbaspirillum sp. Her4. The sequence continues at coordinate 5,303,541 of NZ_CM176330.1, forward strand.
CGCATTTCCGTCCAGTAACCGTGTACCAGAGCGACCCGCCGTGACCACCCATTCCAACGCCGCCACCAACACCGCTGCCGTCAAGGCTTACCTGCAGGACCTGCAACAGCGCATCGTCGCCGCGCTGGAAGCCGCTGATGGCAAGACTTTCCTGTCTGATTCCTGGGAACGCCCTGAAGGCGGTGGCGGCACCTCGCGCTTGCTGGAAGAAGGCAACCTGCTGGAGCGCGGCGGTGTCGGCTTCTCTCACGTGATGGGCAAGAACCTGCCGCCCTCGGCTGCGGCCAACCGCCCGCAACTGGCGGGCCGCGCCTGGGAAGCGATGGGCGTGTCGCTGGTGCTGCATCCGCGCAATCCCTACGTGCCGACGGTGCACATGAACGTGCGTTTCTTCACCACCCATGCGGAAGGCGAAGAAGCCGTCTGGTGGTTCGGCGGCGGCATGGACCTCACGCCCTACTACGGCGTGAAGGAAGATGCAGTGCACTTCCACCGCACCTGCCGCGATGCGCTGCAGCCCTATGGCGAGGACTTGTATCCGCGCTTCAAGAAATGGTGCGATGACTATTTTTACCTGAAGCACCGCAAGGAGCCGCGCGGCGTCGGCGGCATCTTCTTCGATGACTTCAACGCCCTGCCCTTCGAGCAGGCCTTCGCCCTGCAGCGCAGCGTGGGCGATGCCTTCCTCGACGCCTACCTGCCCATCTTGGCGGCGCGCCGGGAAACGCCTTATGGCGAACGTGAACGCGACTTCCAGGCCTATCGCCGGGGGCGCTATGTGGAATTCAACCTGGTCTTCGACCGGGGCACGCTGTTCGGGCTGCAATCCGGCGGACGCACCGAGTCCATCCTGATGTCCATGCCGCCGCTGGTGAAGTGGCGCTATGACTGGCACCCGGAACCGGGTAGCCCGGAAGCGGCGCTGTATTCGGACTTCCTGGTCCACAAGGAATGGCTGTAATGGTGCCGCCTGCGGCGCAGCGCTGCATTGCCGTGCTCGGCGGCAGCTTCGATCCGGTGCACAATGGCCATGTCCTGCTGGCCGAGCATTTCGTGCAATTGCTGCAGCCCGATGAGCTGCGCGTCATCCCCACCGGCAATCCGTGGCAGAAGCACGGCCTGCAGGCCGAAGCGGCCGACCGGGTGGAAATGGTCAGGCGCGCCTTCGGCCAGCAGCAGGTACCGGTGGTCATCGATGAGCAGGAAATCCGCCGCTCCAGCGCGACCTATACCATCGATACCCTGCGCGCACTGCGCGCGGAGCTGGGGCCGGAGGTGTCCATCGTGTTCCTGATGGGCGCTGACCAGTTGCAGCACCTGGACACCTGGCAGCACTGGCAGGAATTATTCGAGTACGCGCATTTGTGCGCGGCCTCCCGGCCCGGCTTCGCGCTGGCCGATGCGCACGTGCCGCCGGCCGTGCGCGACGAATTCAAGCGGCGCAGCGCTGCGCCGCAAGAGATCCGCAGCACCACGCACGGATACGGCTACCTGGCCCTCGGGCTGGCGGTCGATATCTCGTCGACTGAAATCCGTGCCCAGCTGCAACGCGGCACCCGACCCGATTCGCTGATCCCGGGCAGGGTGCTAGACTATATCGAACAACAACATCTGTACCGAAATTCATAATGGACATCAAAAAACTGCAAACCCTGGTCGTGGACGCTCTGGAAGACGTCAAGGCGCAAGAAATCCGCATCTATGACACCTCGCACCTGACCTCCCTGTTCGACCGCGTGGCCATCGCCTCCGGTACCTCGAACCGCCAGACCAAGGCGCTGGCCGCCTCGGTGCGCGACAAGGTCAAGGCCAAGGGCGGCAATGTCGTCAGCGTCGAAGGCGAAGACACCGGCGAATGGGTGCTGGTCGATCTGGGTGACATGATCGTGCACATCATGCAGCCGGCCATCCGTACCTACTACCGTCTGGAAGAAATCTGGGGCGACAAGGAAGTCAAGCTGGGCGCGGCCAAGCGCACCGGCACTTCGGCTGCCGCCAAGCGCGCCGCCGTCGACGAAGCCCCGGCCCCCAAGACCCGCCGCACCCGCGCCCAGGCGGAAGCCGTCGAAGCCAGCCAGGCCCTGGACGACGACGAGGACGCACCGAAGAAGCCGGCCCGCAAGCCGCGCGCGACGACCACCAGCACCACCGGTACCCGCGCTGCTGCCGGCACGACCCGCACCACCCGTACTACCGGCACCAAGACCACGGCGGCCAAGACCACCACCACCCGTGGTACGGCAGCCGGCAGCAAGACCACCACCACCAAGGCCGGCACCACCCGCAAGGCCGCTGCGCCCAAGACCCCGACCGGCAAGACCGTGCGCGTGGCGCCCGCCAAGAGCGAGACCGCCAAGAAGCCGGCCGCCAAGCGCACCAGCAAGGCTTGATGCAGCTGGTCATCGCTGCCGTCGGCCACAAGATGCCGGCGTGGATAGAAACCGGCTTCCAGGAGTATGCCAAGCGCATGCCACCGGAATGCCGGATCATCCTGAAGGAAATCAAACCCGTCGAACGCTCCGGCAGCCGCACGGCCGAAACCGTGATGGCGCAGGAGCGCGAGAAGATCGAAGCGGCGCTGCCCAAGGGCGCGCGCGTGATTGCCCTGGACGAACGCGGGCGCGACTGGACTTCAGTGCAGTTGTCGCAGCAGTTGGAGCAATGGCAGCAGGATGGACGCGACGTGGCCTTCGTCATCGGCGGGGCTGACGGGCTCGATCCCGGCTTCAAGGCCGGGGCCGATACGCTCATCCGCATCTCCAGCATGACCTTGCCGCATGGCATGGTGCGGGTGATGCTGGCCGAGCAGCTCTATCGTGCCTGGTCGATCACGCAGAACCATCCGTATCACCGCGCCTGACGGCGTCCACCGCCGGATTCCGGCCTCCCGGTACCGGCTCTTGACATCCCTGGCTCAATGAAACAAGCGGACCACAAAATCTACCTCGCCTCGAAAAGCCCGCGCCGCCGCGAACTGCTGCGCCAGATCGGCATCGATTTCGAACTCATGCTCTCGGACAAGGAAGTCGACGAGAGTGTCCTGCCCGGCGAAGCCCCGCTGGACTATGTCGCCCGCGTCACCCGCGCCAAGCTCGACAGCGCCCAGCAGACCATGATCCTGCGCCAGCTGCCGCATCGTCCGCTACTCGCGGCCGATACCACCGTGGTGGTGGACGACCTGATCTTGGGCAAACCGGCCGATCACGATGAAGCCGTGCGCATGATCACCCTGCTCTCCGGCCGCACCCATCAGGTCCTGACCAGCGTGGCGGTGGGCGTGACCCACGGGGTCGAAACCGAGGTCTGGCAGATCGTGCAGCAGTCCGATGTCAGCTTTGCGCCCTTGACCGAAGAGGCCATTGCCGCCTATTGCAATACCGTCGAACCTTACGACAAGGCCGGCGCGTATGGCATCCAGGGGCTGGCCTCGGTCTTCATCAGCCATATCGTGGGCAGCCATTCCGGTATCATGGGGCTGCCGCTCTTCGAGACGGCTCAACTATTACAACAAGCGGGCGTTCGCATCCTATGAGCGAAGACATCCTCATCAACATCACGCCGCAGGAGACGCGCGTGGCGCTGATCCTGCAAGGCGCCGTGCAGGAACTGCACATCGAGCGCACCCTCTCGCGCGGCCTGGCCGGCAACATCTACCTCGGCAAGGTGGTGCGGGTGCTGCCGGGCATGCAATCGGCCTTCATCGACATCGGCCTGGAGCGCGCCGCTTTCCTGCACGTGGCCGACATCTGGGAAGCCCGTCCGCACGACGGCCAGAACGCGCCGGCCATTCCCATCGAGAAACTGCTGCACGATGGTCAGACCATCACGGTGCAGGTCATCAAGGACCCCATCGGCACCAAGGGCGCGCGGCTGTCGACGCAGATCTCGATTGCCGGGCGCATGCTGGTCTACCTGCCGCAGGACAAGCACATCGGCATCTCCCAGCGCATCGAGAACGAAGCCGAGCGCGAACTCTTGCGCAGCAAGGTGCAGGCGCTGCTGCCGCCCGAAGAAAAAGGCGGCTTCATCATCCGCACCATGGCCGAGGATGCTTCCGACAGCGACCTGCAGATGGACGTGGAATACCTGCGCACCACTTGGGCCACCATCATCAAGCAAGCCAAGACCAAGCCGGCGCCTACTCTGCTGCACCAGGACCTGTCGCTGGCGCAGCGCGTGCTGCGGGACTTCGTCTCGGACCAGACCGCCACCATCCAGGTCGATTCGCGCGAGAACTTCCATATGCTGCAGGAGTTCGGTGCCATCTATACGCCCTCGGTGCTGCCCAAGCTGATGCACTACCGGGGCGAGCGTCCGCTGTTCGACCTGTATGGCGTGGAAGAGGAAATCGAGCGCGCCCTGGGCCGCCGCGTGGACCTGAAGTCGGGCGGCTACCTGATCGTCGACCAGACCGAAGCGATGACCACGATCGACGTCAACACCGGCAGCTTCGTCAATGGCCGCAACTTCGACGACACCATCTTCAAGACCAACCTGGAAGCGGCGCACGCGATTGCGCGCCAGCTGCGGCTGCGCAACCTGGGCGGCATCATCATCCTCGACTTCATCGACATGGAGAGCACGGAGCACCGCCACGCCGTGCTGGCCGAACTGGGCAAGGCGCTGCAGCGCGACCGCACCAAGATCTCGGTCTCGGGCTTCTCCACGCTGGGGCTGGTGGAGATGACCCGCAAGCGTACCCGCGAATCGCTGGCCCACATCCTCTGCGAGACCTGCCCGGCCTGCAAGGGACGCGGCCAGGTCAAGACGCCGCGCACGGTGTGCTACGAGATCCTGCGCGAGGTCATGCGCGAGGCCAAGCAGTTCAATCCGCGCGAATTCCGCATCCTGGCGTCGCAGGTAGTGGTGGACATGTTCCTGGAAGAAGAATCGCAACACCTGGCCATGCTGGGCGATTTCATCGGCAAGCCGGTGTCGCTGCAAGTGCAGAGTGATTACCAGCAAGAACAATACGACATCATTCTGATGTAACGCCCAGAGTCCGCCCAGTCCGCCCCCTCTTATACGCTTTGCCCATGAACTCCTTCTCCAGCGCATCCACCGCCACGCCCTCCCTGTCCGCGTATGTCGATTTCAGCAAATTGCGGTTGGGCGACCGCATGGCCTCGGCATGGTATGCCCAGCAGCGGCGCCTGCGCACGGGGGAACGATTCGGCATGGTGGATGAGCACCTGCTGATTCCTGAACCGTTTCCGATGGATGTGTTTTTCCCGGAAACCTTCGTGGCCGTCTCGCGCGAAGAGATCGCCGCGACCGCCTTGCCGCAGTGGGACCAGACCATCCTGTGGATCAATGCCACCAATGAATTTGCCCTTCATCCCGCCAACGGATTTTTCGAGCATATCCCCGAAGACTTGATGGTGGCCGCCCAGGAACTGCTCAAGCAGCGCAAACCGAAGCGTCCGCGCGTACTCATGCACGTGCTTGACGATGCCACTTACAATCACCGGCGCAACTGGCAGCGCAGCGATGCGCAGGCTACGGCACGGGCGCTGCAAGGAGCGGGATGCGAGGTAATCATCCTCAACCCGGCCCAGGGTCAGTTCAATGGATCCTATCGCGACATGATGGCGCAGATGCTGGCGGCCGATGCCTTCATCGGCGGCGATACCGGGCCCAGCCATCTGTTTGCACAGCTCTGCCCGCTCAAGCCGCAACTGGCGATCTATCCGAACATGGCCCGCGACCAGCGTACCTACCGGCCGGTGCAGCAATCCCTGGGCCTACCACTGGCCTGGAACAGCCTGCCCTTGAAAGCCAATCTGGCGACGATCCAGTTGAAACAGGTCAGAAAGCTGACGCTGGAAGGCTGGAGAGTGCGCCGGCGCCGTTATCAGCACTTCTTCGCAGCGGACGTGCTGGCGGTATTGATGCCGCTGCTCAAGGCGCATCGCGCATTTCCGTTGAGCGACATCCGTTCCACCGCGCCCATCAGCACGGCCAGTACGATGACATAAAAGAGCGCGCATTCGCGCCACAACAGCATGACGTCCACCAGACCGTAGGCGACGTAGCTCAGCACCAGCGTGACACCCATCATCGCCGCTGCGGCACCGGTCTGCGGCGCGCGCGTCACCGCGCGGAGGAAGTAGATCAACGGCACCACATACAAGGCCAACAGCGAGACGATGCCGGCGCTGCCGAGAATGACGGCAAAGAACAGTGCTTCATTGTGCGAGTGGGGAAACTGGCTGCTCTGCTCGGACAAAAGACCGCGTCTGGCCATCTCCTTCAAAGCGGGCGAATACCCCGTCAGTCCGACTCCGATCAGCGGATGCTCGGCAAATATGCGCGCCGAGGCCTTCCACAACTGCATGCGCGTGCCGATGGAAGAATCGCTTTTGTCGTGTACCTTCATGTCATGCACATCGGCCTGTATCTGCGCTACCCGCTGCTGCACCGAAGAGGTGGTGCCATAGATCACGCCGATGAGCAGCAATGCAACCAGGGCCACCAGCATCTTCCTCACTGCGGTCTTGCCGGGCAGGAAGGTCAGGCTGATGGCGATGGCAAAAACGGGAATGGCCAGCCACGCACCACGCGACTGATAAAGATAAATCGTGTAGAGACTGCACACGCCCGCCAACACCAGTGGCAGATGACACCTGCGCAAACGATAGCGCTGGTCCTCGCTGCGCTGAGACCAGGCGATGGACAAGACCGCCATCACACCCAGCAGGCCGCCCAGTTCCGAGAAGGCGAGAATGGGCATGAAGTTCGGATGATCGCGGGTGACGCCGCCACCGGTGAGCCAATATGTCTTGAGCATGACGATGACGGCCCCCCCGGCGAAGAGCCAACCCATCCAATGGAAGAAGCGCTTTTCCAACTGGCAGATGCCCCAGAAGAAAAAAACGAAGCCAAAGAAGCGCAGGCCGAAATTGAGCTCGTTGGAAGAGAATTGATGGAAGAACCACTGACTCAACGCCAGCGACAGCAGCACCGACGTCATCGCCAGATAAAGTGGCCAGTAACGGCGCCAGGATCCTGCATACGCCACCAGGCTGGCCCGGCCGCCCTGCAGAATGCTGGCCAGACCCAGCAGGATCAGCAGGTAAAAGCAGGCGCCCGCCACTCTGTCCACGCTCAGCCCCAGAAGCAGGAACACGGAAAGGACGCCGAAGAACGAGCATTGCAGCCACAGGGGCGTGGTGGGGTGATTCATTTTGAAAGAATTCTTATAAGAAATAGAAGTAGGTGACCTGCGGCAAGAAGTGGCGGCGTTCGTTCAATCAGATGGGGCCATCGCCGGTGCCATGGCGCCATGGCGCAAGACGGTCTCCAGCACCTCATCCACGGAAATCTCGGTAATCCAGCCCTTGCGCGTCTTCACGCCAATGAGCGTGGTCGAGGCCGCATCGAAGGGCACCCACTCCGGGCTGGTCTGGCGCATCAGCGCGATGACCGGCACATGGACCGCATTGGCCAGATGCATGATGGCGGTCTCGACCGAGACAATCAGCGTGCACAGACTGAGGACAGCAGGAAGTTCGAAAAAATTCTCCTGGGCACTGAAGAGATGAAGGAAATTATTTCCTGGTGGCAGCAAGGCCTGTGCCTGCGCCATCTTCTCGGGCACCACATTGATGATGAAATGCATCTGCCCTGCCCCCGGGCTGTGGCGGATGCGCTGCGCCAGTTCGATCATGCGTTCCAGCGGCCAGCTGCGTTCCTGCGATTTCGAGAAGGCATTGAGGAAGATGAGCCTGCTGCCCGGCGCCACGCCGGCCGCCTGCAAGCGCTCGCGGGCGCGGTCGATCCAGACGGGCGCGATGTCCACGTAGGGGAACAAGGCATCCCGGTCGATGGGCATGCCAAAGAGCTGCGAGAACCAGCCGGCATAGATCTCGCTGATGTGCCGGCCATTCAGATCGGCCGTGGTGTAGGCAGGAATGACCGCATCCAGCTTGCGATAGGCCAGATGCTTGCGGATATCGAGCAGGCGCACCCGTTTCTTCTGTCCCACCACGAAGCCATGGGGCGACAGCTTGCGGGCCAGTTCGGCATAAAGATGACGGCGCAGCACGGCAAAGGACACCACGATGGGATAGTTTTCCTGGCGCGCCTCTTCGATGGATTGCCGGTACAGCTCCGGGCTGTAGGTGCGGTCGTAGATGCGCTCGAACATCCCGCAATCGCGCACCCAGTCGTAGAGCGAATACTTGCTCAGGTGCTCCCACTGGCTCGGATCCGGGGTGCGCCTGACCTCATCGACCCAGAGATGGATGCGGATATGCGGATAGGCTTGCCGGAATGCGCGGAAGCAATTCTGCATGTAAGTGAAATCGCCCAGTGCCAGATGGGCGACGAAGAGAATCTTGTCCGCCTTGCCGAGCAAGTCTGCGGGAATCAATTGTTGTGTCATGTTGTGCTTTCTGACGTCCTGGGGCCGTATGGGTCTGCCTGGGGCGAGCGGCGGTCAACGATGCAACCGGCGGCGTGCCATCAAATAGCGCCAGTACCAGCGCAAGCTGTCGACGTACTGGCCGCGTGCCCATTGGAAGCGGGAATGCATGCGCAATTCCTTGTGATTCTCCGGTGCCAGGTCCAGCGGCAGATCCGACCAGGCCGATTCGGCGTGATAACGCTGGAACAGCGCCACGGCGTCGTGGCCGCTCCATACCCCCCACGGCTTGACCGACCCGGCAAAATGGATGAGGCTGGCCGCGCCCTCGGGAATGGCCAGCGCGGTGCGCCTGCTCTCCAGATCGCCCACCAGGCCATAGAGATAATTCCAGCGGATGTCGACGTATAGGGCGCGGCCGTCCAGCACCAGGTTGAGCGCGTCCTGATCCGGGAAACGGAAATCCTCCCATTCCTTGAGCAGCACATCAATGATCTGCTGGGTGATGCCCTCCGCGATCCAGTTGGCGATATTGATGTAGAGCATCCCCGAATTGAAGTAGCGCCCATGCTTGAGCTTGAGCGCCTCCACCCGGCGCCGCGTGGTGGCTTCGGCGTCGGGAACGACGGCGGCGATCGTGTCTTGCTGATCCAGCGCCAGCAGTGCGTCAAGACTACCGACGCACAGGATGTCCGCATCCAGGTACAAGACGCGATCCGTGACCGACTTGAGCACATCGGCAATGACCAGCCGCGCAAAGATAGCCGAGGAGTAATAGGTCGACTTGGTGTAGTGCTCGAAGCGGGAAAACAGCGCAGCATCCAGCACGTGCAACTGCGTGGCAACGCCGGGCTGCTGCCCGAGCGCAGCGAAGCGGCGGCGGTTGTCTTCATTGACCTGCGTGGCCAGCACGTGGAAGCTGAAACGGCGGCGCGGGTTGTTGACCAGCAAGGAGGCAATGGTGGCGCCCATGCAGCGGAAATAGCGATCATCGACGCAGAAGGCGATGTGCACCGTGTCCTGGTCGCGCTGGGCGGCACTGGGCACCGGATTGGAAGACAGGCTGTTCACTGCTTGAGCTCCGGTGTTTGCAGCACTTCCAGCACTTGCTGCGTGGAGATGGCATCCACCCAGTCACTGCGGCGCGCGGCCATGATGACCGTGCTGTGGGCGCGGTCGATAGGTGCCCACTCCGGATTCTTGCGGCGCATCAGCGCCACCACCGGGACATGCACGGCATTGGCCAGGTGCATGACGGCCGTCTCCACCGAGATGATCAGGCCGCAGCGCTGCAACACGGCCGGCAGCTGGAAGAAATTCTGCTGGGCGCTGAACCAATATGTCCGCGCCGGCAGGTGATCGGCGATCTCGGCCTTGGCCGCTTCGATCTCCTGGGGGGTGGCGTTGACGACGAAACGGGTCTGCGCCCACGCCGGATTGGCCTGCAGCGCCGAGATCAGTTCTGCCACGCGGGTCACGGGCCAGCAGCGTTTTCTGGTCTTGGCAAAGGGATTGATGAACACCAATGCCGGCTTGCCGGTGCCGGTAACGGGACTGTCAACGCCCCACTCCAGCAGTTGCGCCTGGGCAGCCTCTTGCCACTGCTGCGGAATCTCGACGAAGGGCAGGCGCTGTTCCCCCTCTACGGACACGTTGCCGAGTTGCCCGAACCAGTGCGCATACTCATCAGTGATGTGATAACCGGCAAAGGGCTTGAGCGGCGCAAAGGCGGCATCCAGGCAGCGATAGGCCAGCTGTTGCAGCGGCGCGTACCAGCGCAACTTGCCGCGCATGCCGACGACCCAGGCATCGGGGCCGATCTGGCGTGCCAGGCGCGCATACTGCGCCGGTCGCAAAGTCGCCAAGGAAACCACCAGCGGATAATGCTGGGCGCGCGCTTCTACGATCGACTCTTCCAAGAGGGCCGGGCTGTAGGTGCGGCGATAGACCTTGGCGAAGAACGGGCAATGCTCGGCCCAGTCATAGAGCGCGTAGTTTTTCAGATAGGGCCACTTGCTCTGGTCATCGGTGCGGCGCACCTCATCGATCCACAGATGCACCTGCAGGTGCGGATATGCCTGGGCGAAGGCCCGGAAGAAGTTCTGCAGATAGGTGAAGTCGCCAATGGCCAGGTGGGCGATGAAGAGAATCTTGTCGGCGCCAGCCAGGCGGGGTGCGGGTATCGCGCTCATTCAGTTGGCCATCCGTCTCAGCTGTTCGGGGGAGAAGCGCGGTGCGCTTCCCATCGGGATATCGAGGAAATGCATCACCTTGTCCACCGGAATGCGGTCGAGGCTGTCCTCGAAACCCTCGGTGTAGAGGATGTTGGTCTGCGCCGCATCGATCGGCGCCCACTCCGGATTGATCTGGCGCATCATCGCCACCACGGGCACCCGCACGGCATTGGCAAAGTGCATGATGGAGGTCTCGACGGTGATGATGAGATCGCACTGCTCCAGCATCGCCGGCAGCTGGAAGAAATGCTCCTGGGCGCTGAACACATGCAGGCGGGGCAATGCGCTGTCCCTGACCGTCTGGCGGACCTGCTCACTGGCTTCGGGCGGGGCGTTGAGGACGAAATGGGCATCCTTCCAGCGGGCATCGTTCTGCATGCGCTGCACCAGCGCAATGGCGTTGCCCAGCGGCCAGTTACGCTCCTTCTGTTTGGAAAAAGCGTTGACGAAAATGAGGGGATGACTGCGCTCTCCCTTGGCTGCACTGCCCCACTGCGCCAACTGCGCCTGGGCCTGGCCGCGCCAGCTGGGCGGGACCGGCAAGTCCGGCACGCGCGCCTGCAGCGGCACCTCCAGACCGAACAACTGCAGGAACCAGTCCGCGCAGATATCGCTGATGTGCTGGGTCTTCTGACGCGAATAGGGATAGCTGCCATCCAGGGCGCGGTAGATCAGGTGCTTGCGGAGGTCATAGAAACGTACCCGCTTGGACATGCTCACCACGAAACCCTTGGGGCTGATCCGCCGCACCAGCTGGGCGTAGAAATCACGCCGCGCGATGCCGAAGGACACCACGATGGGATACTGCTCCAGACGTGCCTGGCGCAGCGAACTATGGAGTGCGAAGGGACTGTAGGTCTTGGTATAAAGCCGGTCAAACATGGGGCAAGCCTCGAGCCAGTCGAAGACCACGTAGTTTTGCAGATGCTTCCACTGGCGGAAGTCATAGGTGCGCCGCACCTCATCGACCCACAAGTGCATCTTGATGTGCGGGTACGCCTGCGCAAACGCCTTGAAGCAGGCCTGCATGTAAGTGAAATCCCCCAGTGCCAGATGGGCAACGAACAGTATCTTGTCGGCCCGCTGCAATAAAGCTTGCGGAACGATTTGCGCCCCCCCGGGCGCCGTTTCTTCGTTATGCATGGACATGTCGTTGTATATACGCTCTTGTTGTACGCCTGTCAGACCAGCTTTTTCAGTTGCTGCAATTTGCTCTCATCCTGTTCAGTATCGTCGCCGGAAAATTGAAGGTGATACAGCTTGGCGTAGGCGCCGTTCTGTTGCAGCAGCTGCTGGTGGGTTCCGACTTCGACGATCTTGCCGGCCGATAGAACCACGATACGGTCGGCACGTTCCACCGTAGACAGACGGTGGGCGATAACGAAGGTGGTGCGGCCTTCCATCAGCCAGTCCAGAGCGGCCTGGACGGCGCGCTCCGATTCGGTATCCAGCGCCGAGGTGGCTTCATCCAGGATCAGGATGGGGGCATTCTTGTAAATGGCGCGTGCAATGGCCAGACGCTGGCGCTGACCGCCGGAGAGGCGTGAGCCGTTGTCGCCGACCACGGTATGCATCCCGTCCTGCAGCTCCTTGACCAGCCCGCCCAGATGGGCCGCTTCCAGCGCGGCCTCGACCCGTGCCAGATCAGGCTGGGCATCACCATAGGCCACGTTGTCGATGATGGTGCCGTTGAACAGCACGACGTGCTGGCTGACCATGGCAATCTGCTTGCGCAGGCTGCGCAGGGAAATCTGCTCGATGGGTTCGCCGTCCAGCAGGATCTGCCCGCCGGTGGCCGAATAGAAACCCGGAATCATGTTGACCAGAGTGGACTTGCCGCCACCGGACATGCCGACGAACGCGATGGTCTCGCCGGCCTTCACGCTCAGGTTCAGATGATCCAGTGCAAGTTGCTCGCGCTCGGGATAGGCGAAACACAGATCGACCAGATCGATCTTGCCTTGCGCGCGGCCGGGCAGTTCGCGTCCGCCGGTGCGCTCGGTGGGCATGTCGATCAGGTTGAAGACCGCCTCGGCAGCCGCCATGCCGCGTTGCAGGGGGCCATTGACTTCTGCCAGCTGCTTCAAGGGCGTCAGCAGCATCAGCATCGCGGTAATGAAGGAAACGAAGCCGCCCACGGTGATCTGGCCATTGCCCGACTGGATGAGTGCCATCACGATCACGATGGCCACCGCCGATGCCGTCATGAACTGGGTGATGGGCACGGTCGAGGAAAAGGTCTTGGTCATGCGCATGGTGTAGCGGCGCAGGTTTTCTGAACTCATATGAAAGCGCTGCTTCTCGAACTCCTGGCCGCCAAAGATCTTGATGACCTGTTGGGCACGAGTGGACTCTTCGATGACTTGGGTCAGCTCCGCATTGACCTTCAGGGATTCCTGGTTGAGCTTCTTCAGGTTGCGGCTGGTGAAGCGCACTACCGTCGCCAGCAAGGGCAACAGGATCAGGGTGACGATGGTCAGCGACCAGTTCAGATATAGCAGCCAGGCCAGCAATCCCAATACGGTCAAGGCCGAACGGATCATCGATGTGAAGATTCGGGTCACCATGTCGGTGATGCCCTGCACCTCGAACATGATCGAATTGATGACCTTGCCCACGCTGTTGCTGGCATAGAAGGCCAACGGAAAATCGAGCATCTGGGCGAACATGCGGCCGCGTACCTCATTGAGGATGCGGGTGGTGACCCAGGTCATCAGATAGCTGCTGGCGAAGGTGGAGGCGCCGCGGATGACGAAGATCCCGATCACGGCCACCGGCACCAGCCACAGCGAGAATGCCGGCTTGCCCACGAAGCCCTTGTCCAGCAACACCTGAAAGATATAAGGCACCACAGGTTCGGTGCCGGCCGTGACCGCCATGGCGATGAAGGCCATCAGCAGACGCCAGCGATAAGGCATGTGCAAGCGCAGCAGGCGAAGAAAATACGGCGAGATTTTTAGTTTCATTCTTTTACGTCCATGAGGAAATATCCCTGCGGCCGGGGCCGGGAGAGTGCGCCCGGGTCCTTCCCCGGTCCCATGTGCAGGCTTGCGGGATCAATATTCGACCACCACCGCTTCCTTGCCAAAGGAAGCCACCAGCGTCGATTGCAGGCTGTCGCTGGGATTGACGCGCCAGGCATCGCCCAGCACCACCTCGCAGGCAGCGTCGGCCTGGCGGTAGCGCATCACGAAGGGCAGGCCCTGCTCCTGGCGATGCGCGGCCAGGGTGTCGCGCAGGTGATTCGGGTCGATCGCCTTGTTGAGCGACACCACCATGCGCACCCCGTACTGGATACGCGCCGCGCCCAGATCCATGACCTTGTCGGCGGCCACCCGCAGGCCGCCGTTGAAACGGTCTTCCGACACCTTGCCCGAGACCACCAGCAATTCATCTTCCTTGATGAGGTGCTTGAAGGGCTCGAACAATTCGTTGTAAATCGTTGCCTCGATCACGCCCGTGCCATCGTCCAGCGTGCAGATCACCAGCTTGCCGCGCTGGGTCATCTGCACCCGCACGCCGGTGATGATACCGGCCAGGCTGCGCGGTTCCCACGAGGGTTCGAGGCTGGCGATCTTGGTGCGCACGAAACGGCGCACTTCCTTTTCGTAAGCCGAGAACAGGTGGCCGGAGAGATAGAAGCCCAAGGCGCCCTTCTCTTCCGTCAGGCGCTGCTTGTCGCTCCAGGCCGGCACCTGCACGTATTCCAGCGGCGCTTCGAGGTCGCTGTCGTCGCCACCGAAGAGGCTGACCTGGTTGGCCGATTTCTCGGCCTGCTCGGCACTTTCCCAGGCCAGGTTGACCGAGGCCTGCAGGATGGCACGATCGACCTTGAAGCAGTCGAAGGCACCGGCGCGGATCAGCGAATCGATGGTGCGGCGGTTGATCTGCTTCTTGTCCACCCGCTTGGCGAAGTCGAACAAGTCCTTGAAGGGACCATTCTTGCGCGCCTCCAGGATGGCTTCGATGGCGTTCTGCCCTGCCCCCTTGACGGCCCCCAGGCCATAGCGGATCTGGGTGGCCTTCTTGCCCGGCTCGCCCACCGGCATGAAGCGGTAGTCGGACTTGTTGATGTCCGGTGGCAGGATGGCCAGCTTGCAGATGTCGATCGAGTCTTCGATCAGGATCTTGACCTTGTCCGTGTCTTCCATGGCCAGCGACAAGTTGGCGGCCATGAACGCGGCGGGGTGATGCGCCTTCAGGTAGGCGGTGTAATAGGACAGCAGCGCATAGGCGGCGGCGTGCGACTTGTTGAAGCCGTAGCCTGCGAACTTTTCCATCAAGTCGAAGATTTCATCGGCCTTGGCCTGGTCCAGCCCGTTCTTGGCCGCGCCTTCGCGGAACAGTTCACGGTGCTTGGCCATTTCCTCGGCCTTCTTCTTGCCCATCGCCCGGCGCAGCAAGTCGGCGCCGCCCAGCGAGTAGCCACCGATCACCTGCGCCATCTGCATCACCTGCTCCTGATAGACCATGATGCCGTAGGTCTCGGAGAGGATGCCCTCGGTACGCGGGTCAGGATAGTCGAAGGCTTCGCCGTGCTTGCGCTTGCAGAAGTCGGGGATCAGGTCCATCGGGCCGGGACGGTACAGCGCCACCAGGGCGATGATGTCCTCGAAGCGGTCAGGACGCGCATCCTTCAACATGCCTTGCATGCCGCGGCTTTCCAGCTGGAACACGGCGACCGTCTTGGCCTTGGTCAGCAGTTCGTAGGAGGGCCGGTCGTCCAGCGGCAGCTTGGCCAGGTCGAAATCGGCCATGGCCGGATCGAGCATGCGGATGTAGCGCACTGCCCGGTCGAGGATGGTCAGCGTGGTCAGGCCCAGAAAGTCGAACTTCACCAAGCCGACGGCTTCCACGTCGTCCTTGTCGTATTGCGAGACCACGCCGGAGTCGCCACCCTGGGTGTAGAGCGGGCAGAAATCGGTCAGCTTGCCGGGTGCGATCAGCACGCCACCGGCGTGCATGCCGATGTTGCGGGCGATGCCTTCGACCTGCTGGGCCAGGCCCATCAGCTGCTTGACCTCTTCCTCGTTCTCCAGCCGCTCCTTCAGGAGAGGCTCTTCCTCGATGGCGTCGGCCAGCGTGACCAGCTTGCCCGGCTTGAAGGGAATCAACTTGGAGATGCCGTCACAGAAGTTGTAACCCAGGTCGAGTACGCGGCCCACGTCGCGCACCGCGCCCTTGGCGGCCATGGTACCGAAGGTGGCGATCTGCGAGACCGCCTCCTTGCCGTAACGATCCTTCACATACTGGATGACGCGGTCGCGGCCTTCCTGGCAGAAGTCGATGTCGAAGTCGGGCATCGAGACGCGTTCGGGGTTCAGGAAACGTTCGAACAGCAGGTTGTAGCGCAGCGGGTCCAGGTCCGTAATCAACAGGCAGTAAGCCACCAGCGAGCCGGCACCGGAACCCCGGCCGGGGCCGACTGGCACGCCATTGTTCTTGGCCCACTGAATGAAGTCCGCCACGATCAGGAAGTAGCCCGGGAACTTCATCTTGATGATGGTGTTGTTCTCGAACTCCAGGCGCGCTTCATAGCGCGGGCGCTGCTTCTCGCGTTCGGCTTCGTTGGGGAACAATTCCTTCAGGCGCACTTCCAGCCCGGCCTTGGTCTGGGCCACCAGGAAGTCGTCAATGGTCATGCCGTCCGGCGTGGGGAAGTCGGGCAGTTGCGGCTTGCCCAGCTGCAGCACCAGGTTGCAGCGTTTGGCGATTTCCACGGTATTGGCAATCGCACCGGGCAGGTCGGCGAAGAGCTCGGCCATCTCGGCCTGCGACTTGAAATATTGCTGCTCGTTGAAGCGGCGCACGCGGCGCGCATTGGCCATGATCTCGCCTTCGGCGATGCAGGTGCGGGCTTCGTGGGCGATGAATTCTTCCGGGCTCTGGAACTGGATCGGATGCGTAGCCACGCACGGCAAGCCCAGCTTGGCGCCCAGGGCCACGCTCTGGCGCACCTGCAGTTCCATGTTGGCCTGGCCGGCGCGTTGCAGTTCCAGATAGAAGGCACCGGGGAAGATCTCGGCCCAGCGGCGGGCGCAGGCCTCGGCCTGGGCCAGGTTGCCGTTGTCGATGGCCTGGCCGATGTCGCCCATGGCGGCACCCGACAGGGCGATCAATCCATTGCCGCCTTCCTGGTGGCGCAGCGCGTCCAGCCATTCCATGCGGA
The DNA here is from genome assembly GCF_057961335.1 of Herbaspirillum sp. Her4. Taxonomy (NCBI): domain Bacteria; kingdom Pseudomonadati; phylum Pseudomonadota; class Betaproteobacteria; order Burkholderiales; family Oxalobacteraceae; genus Herbaspirillum; species Herbaspirillum sp. Her4. Next base: position 5,320,309 of record NZ_CM176330.1, read on the forward strand.
CTTCAGCACGGCCCTTGTACTGGTTGGTAAGCCAGGCCTGGGACAAGACTTCACATAACTGCAGGTAGCCATGACGGCTTTTGATCAAAACCAGCAGGCGGAAGGGTTTTTCGCGGTCGGCGTCGTTGGTGATCCAGAGGTCGCAGCCGGCGATGGGCTTGACGCCCTTGCCGCGCGCTTCCTTGTAGAAACGCACCATGCAGAACAGGTTGGCGAGGTCGGTCACCGCCAGGGCGGCCTGTCCATCCTTGGCGGCGGCCTTGACGATGTCGTCGATACGCACCAGGCCATCCACGATGGAGTACTCCGAGTGCATACGGAGGTGTACAAATTGCGGGGTAGTCATAGGGTAGCCATTTTACCGGAGCTTGTGCCCCTGACCGATTCCGATTGCTACCGATTTGTGAGAAATATGAAGACTTTACACCTGCCCTTTCTGCCAGATCCTCCCGGCGTGCCTTGATCTGCATCAGAGAAGCCGCAGGCTCCGGCCAAATAACTGCGGCGAGCCGGGGTGCACGGTTATAATGCTGACGATTCAAAGACTTACAGTTGAGTACGCCATCATGCAGTCCCCGCAGACCCCCTACGTCAACATCGCCGCCTACAAGTTCATCAGCTTCGATGACACCGCTGAAAAGCGTCCGGCCTTTCTCGAAATTTGCCAGAAGAACAACCTTCGTGGCACCGTGATCCTGAGCCCGGAAGGCATCAATCTCTTCCTGGCCGGCCTGCGCCATGAAATCGACGCCTTTCTGGCCTGGCTGCGCGCCGATGCGCGCTTTGCCGATCTCACGGTCAAGGAGAGCTATTCCGAGAAGCAACCCTTCACCCGCATGCTGGTGAAACTGAAGGCCGAGATCATCACCATGAAGCATCCGCTGATCAAGCCGGAGCTGGGCCGTGCGCCTTTCGTGGAGCCGAAGGAACTCAAGCGCTGGCTGGACCAGGGTCATGACGACGAAGGCCGTCCGGTGGTGATGGTGGATACCCGCAATGGCTTCGAGGTCGATGTGGGTACGTTTGACAACACGGTGGACTATCGCATCAGCAAGTTCACGGAATTCCCGCAGGTGATCGAGGAGCACAAGGCCGATTTCGAGGGCAAGACGGTCGTCACCTTCTGCACGGGCGGCATTCGTTGCGAAAAGGCCGCGATTCATATGCAGAACATCGGCTATGACCATGTCTACCAGCTCGAAGGCGGCATCTTGAAGTATTTCGAGGATGTCGGCGGTGCCCATTACAACGGCGACTGCTTCGTCTTCGACTATCGCACCGCCCTGAGCCCGGAGTTGAAGGAAACCCAGACCGCCCAATGCTTCGCCTGCCGCGCTGTGGTCACCCCGCGTGAACAGCTCTCGCCGGATTACGTGCCGGGCAAGTCCTGTCCGCACTGCGCGCCCAAACAGCGGGCGGCGCAGGAAGCCAGCTCTGCAGCAGCCTGATTGCAGCGCGCTCTGGCAACGAAAAAGCCGACCCCTTGCGAGGTCGGCTTTTTTACATCTTCACGACTTGCGTCGATGAGATGAAGATTATTTCTTGAACTTGGCAGCCGTTTCAACCACGCGCGCACCGAACAGCTTGGCCGTTTCCAGGTCACCCGGCAGCGGGCCTTCTTCCGGCGAGGAGTCCGACGGGCTTTGCGCCATCAGGCCCGAGAAGGAACCGACGAAGTTGATGTCATTGCGCTGGGCCGCCTTGCTGTTGGCAGGCATCAGGCCGGTACCGACCCAGATCATGCTGTGCTGCATGCCCAGCGTGAACAGGTAGTGCAGGGTCGACAGCTTGTCGCCGTTCATGGTGGCAGAGTTGGTGAAGGCGGCACCGACCTTGTCCTTCCACTTCTGGCTGAACCAGGGCTTGGAGGAGGCGTCGGCGAACTTCTTGAACTGCCAGGACACGGTACCCATGTAGGTCGGCGAACCGAAGATGATGGCATCGGCCGCATCCAGGCTGGCCCATTGTGCATCGGTGATGGTGCCTTCGGCGCTGATGGCGATCAGCTCGACATCGGCACCGGCAACGCCGGCCGCGCCAGCCTGCACGGCTTCGGCCTGCTTCTTGGTGTGGCCGTAGCCGGAGTGGTAAACGATGGCAACTTTGGTCATGACGAAATTCCTTCTCTAGAGAGTGAAGTGACGCGGGGAAAACCGCCGGTGTGATCGGTACCGGCGGGTTGCTACTGCAAACTGCCTACTGCATTACTGAGTACGGCGCGCTCAAGATCAGCGCGGCAGGTCGAACAACAGGACTTCAGCCTTCTCGCCACCGCTGATCTCGATGCGGTCGACCGCACTGAGCTTGACGGCATCGCCCGCCTGCAGGGCCTGGCCATTGACGCTGATCTTGCCGCGGGCCACGTGCACATAGCCCAGGCGGCCCTGCGGCAAGGTGTACTCGGCCGCTTGTGCGCCGTCGAACAGACCTGCGTAGAGCTGGGCATCCTGGTTCATGCTGACCGAACCTTCACGGCCATCACGCGAAGCCACCAGGCGCAGCTTGCCGTCCTTGTCGGCGGCTGAAAAGTGCGCTTCCTGATAGCCCGGCTCGGCGCCGGCGCGGTCCGGCATGATCCAGATCTGCAGGAAGTGCGTGGTGCCATCCTGGGAGTGGTTGAACTCCGAGTGGCGCACGCCGGTCCCGGCACTCATGCGCTGCACGTCACCGGGACGGATCACGCTGCCGTTACCCATGCTGTCCTTGTGCGCAAGTTCACCTTCGAGCACATAGGAAATGATCTCCATGTCACGGTGGCCATGGGTACCAAAGCCCTGGCCTGCTGCCACGCGGTCTTCGTTGATCACCCGCAGCGGACCGAAGCCCATGTGCTTAGGATCATAGTAGTCCGCGAAGGAAAAGCTGTGATACGAATCCAGCCAACCGTGGTTGGCGTGGCCACGATCGTTCGCTTTGCGAAGTTCCATCATGTCAACACCTCTTTCTTGAGTGGGACCAAACCGGAATTGATTTGGTCAAAATGTTTGTCGATGGCGTCACTATAGTGGCTAACTTTTATGCAGATAAGGTCTAAAATCCGTAGTGTTCGTTCAAAAAATTTAAACAAGCGGAGCAAGACGTGAACCTGACCTTGGAATCCCTGCTGATCCTCGACATGATCGACCGCAAGGGCAGTTTTGCCGCGGCTGCCGTGGCCCTGGACCGGGTGCCCTCGGCCCTGACCTACAGCGTGCGCAAGCTGGAGGATGACCTGGATGTGCTGCTGTTCGACCGCCGTGGCCACCGGGCCCAGTTGACACCGGCGGGCCTGCAATTGTTGCAGGAAGGCCGTCATCTGCTGCTGGCTGCCAGCGACCTGGAGCAGCGCGTCAAGCGCACCGCCACCGGACGCGAAACGGAACTGCACATCGTGCTCAACAGCCTGATTCCTTTCGACAAGATGCTGCCGGTGATCGAAGCCTTTGACCGCGAAGAGTCCGGCACCCGCCTGCGCTTCACGCCCGGTGTACTGACCGGGGCCTGGGAAAAGCTCATCGAGGGCCGCGCCAACCTGGTCATCGGGGTGACCCTGGACGGGCCGGAAGTGGTGCGCACCAGCGGGCGCTTCCAGATGCAGGAGCTGGGGGCGGTGGACTGGGTCTTTGCAGTGGCCCCGACGCACCCGCTGGCCTCGGCCACCGAACCGCTGTCGGCAGAGCTGGTGCGCAGCCACCGGGCCATTGCCGTGGGCGACAACAGCCAGTCCCTGCCCACACTGACCATGGGTCTGCTGTCCGGCCAGGAAACGCTGACAGTGGCCACCGTGGCCGACAAGTTGCAAGCCCAGCTGGCAGGCCTCGGTTGCGGCCATCTGCCGCGCATCTGGGCCGAGCCCTATCTCGCCACCGGTGCGCTGGTGGAAAAACAGACGCTGGCCGCCAAACCCAACGACAATTTCATGGTGGCCTGGCCCAAGGCCGAGCAGGGCAAGTCACTGAAATGGTTCATTCAGCACCTGGCACAGCCGCACGTGCGGCAATCGCTGATCGGACCGATACCCATGCGGGATCCGGCATGAGCGGCAAAGCTTATGTAGGCCGCTTCGCGCCCTCGCCTTCCGGTCCGCTGCATGCGGGCTCGCTGGTGGCGGCACTGGCCAGCTATCTGGATGCCCGCGTGCACCATGGCCGCTGGCTACTACGCATCGAAGACATCGACGAGACCCGCACCGTGCCCGGCGCAGCAGACGACATCATCGCCACCTTGGCGGCACTGGATATGCACTCTGACGGACCGATTCTGGTGCAGAGCCAGCGCAAGGCACGCTACCAGCTTGCACGCGAGCATCTGGGCGCACTGGCCTATCCCTGCGGCTGCAGCCGCAAGGAAATCGCCGATTCCAGGGTCGGCACGGCCAGCGATGGTGCTGCGCTCTATCCCGGCACCTGCCGCCACGGACTGGCCCCCGGCAAGATGCCACGCACGCTGCGGCTGCGCGTGCCCGATGCCGGCCAGCCGAGCGAAATGGTGCAATTCACGGACCGCTGGCTGGGTCCGCAGGCGCAGCATCTGGCCTCGGAAGCCGGGGATTTCGTGCTGCAGCGGGCCGATGGCTTCTGGGCCTATCAGCTGGCGGTGGTGGTGGATGATGCAGAACAGGGCGTCACCGACATCGTGCGCGGGGCCGACCTGCTGGACTCGACGGCGCGGCAGATCTACCTGCAGGGCCTGCTGGGCTATGCGACGCCGCGCTACCTGCACGTGCCGCTGTTGATGAATGCGTCGGGGGAAAAGTTTTCCAAGCAGAACGGCGCCCAGGCACTGGACCTGGGCCAGCCGCTGCAAGCCTTGCAGCAGGCGGCGGCCTTTCTTGGACTGGACACGGGCGCGGCCCGCGACAGGGAAGGATTCTGGACATTGGCGCTCACCGGCTGGCGAGCGCGTTTCGGTCCGCGCTGAGAAAACGGATCAGCGCTTGCCGGATCAGCGCTTGGGCATGCCGCCCAGCAAGGCGGCGACCTTGGGCTTGGGACGGTTGTTCTTGGGCAGTTCCGGCTTGGTGGAGACGGTCTCGGTGGCGCTGGGCTCATAGGGCTTGAGGAACCAGGGATCGACCTTCTCGCGGCGTCCCGACGGGGCTGCGCCGTCGCGGCTGCTGCGGCTGCGCTCGCCACGGTCACTGCGTTCGCCACGCTCGGCGCGTTCGCCCCGGTCGCTGCGCTCGCCACGTTCCGAACGTTCACCGCGTTCACCCCGGTCAGCGCGCATGCGCGGCGCAAAGCCAGTCAGCTCTGCACGCTCGAATTTCTTCTTGATCAGCTTTTCGATATCGACCAGCAGGCGCTCATCCTTGTCGCAGAACAGCGAGATGGCGTCGCCCGAGGCACCCGCACGGCCGGTACGGCCGATGCGGTGCACGTAGTCTTCGGCGTTGTAGGGCAGGTCGTAATTGATGACGCAGGGCAGTTCGGCGATGTCCAGCCCGCGTGCGGCCACGTCGGTGGCCACCAGCACTTCAATCTGACCTTGCTTGAAGGCCTCCAGGGCGGCCATGCGCTCGGACTGGGTCTTGTCGCCGTGGATGGCAGAAGCCTTCACACCTTCGGCCAGCAAAGTGCGCGCCAGGCGCGACGCGCCGATCTTGGTGTTGGAGAAGACGATCACTTGCTTCAGTGCGCGCTGGCGAATGATGAAGCTGACCGCATCCGCCTTGGCAGCTTCCTCCACCTTGTAGATGGTCTGGCTGACGTTTTCTGCCGTGGCATTGCTGCGCGCGACTTCGATGGTCACCGGGTTGTTCTGGAAGCTGGCGGCCAGCTTCTTGATCTCGGGCGAGAAGGTGGCCGAGAACAGCAGGTTCTGGCGCTGCTTGGGCAGCAGGTTGATGATGCGCTGCAGGTCCGGCAGGAAGCCCATGTCGAGCATGCGGTCGGCTTCGTCCATGACCAGGATCTGGGTCTGGGACAGGTTCACCGTCTTTTGCTGCACGTGGTCCAGCAGGCGGCCCGGGGTGGCGATGACAATTTCCACGCCGGCACGCAGGGTGGCCGTTTGCGGTGCCATGTCCACGCCGCCGAAGACGACGGTGGAGCGCAGCGGGGTGAAGCGTGAATACGCCTTCACATTGTCGGCCACCTGGTCGGCCAGCTCGCGGGTCGGGGTCAGGATCAGGGCGCGCACCGGGTGGCGGGCGGGCGAGGCACTGTTGCTGGCATGGGCCAGCAGGCGCTGGATGATCGGCAGCGAGAAACCGGCGGTCTTGCCGGTGCCGGTCTGGGCGGCGCCCATCACGTCACGGCCTTGCAGCACCACAGGAATGGCCTGGGCCTGGATCGGGGTCGGATGGACGTAGCCTTGTTCGGACAAGGCTCGCAGGATATCGGGCGAAAGGCCGAAATCTTCAAAACGGACGGCAGGGGCAGCCGGTGCTGCGGACGCGGACGTGGTGTCGGACATGGTTTATTGCGAACGGTGCGACAGCGCCGCGGCAGCCGCCAGGCGGCTCCGGTGCATGGGGTGCATGCGCACGGGTTCTGATTGCTTTCTGTGTTGATGTGTTACGGGCGAACCGGCCAAACCTGCTCGGCCGGGCGCTTCGGATGATGCAAACGCTAACAACGATGCTGACCGGACGGACGACTTGCAATGCCCGGCATTCCTTGCGGAACTCCGTATTATACGCCGCATCGCCGCCGGCTTCATGACAGTTTGGTTTCGCCCCCCCTGCGCCCGGTCCGGGACCGGTGCAGGAAGCTGGCTGCGGGAGCCGGGCCGGGACCGCCAGAACCCGGCTGCACCCGGCCCGCGAGCGCTTCAGCCGATGGTGATGTTGATGTCCGGCAAGCCGTCCACATGGCCTTGCAACTGGTCTCCCTTGACCACCGCGCCCACGCCTTCGGGTGTCCCGGTATAGATCAGGTCGCCGGGGAACAGCTCCACCAGGCCGGACAGATAGGAAATGGTTTCGGCCACGTTCCAGATCAGGTCCGACAGGTCGCCCTGCTGGCGTACTTCGCCATTGACCTTGAGCCAGACGGCCCCCTTGTCGGGATGTCCGGACTGGGCCACGGGGACGATGGGCGCACAGGGGGCGGACTGGTCGAAGCCCTTGGCCATGTCCCAGGGACGGCCCAGCTTCTTGGCCTGCGCCTGCAGGTCACGGCGGGTCATGTCAAGCCCGACGGCGTAGCCGTAGACCAGTTCCAGCGCCTTTTCCACCGGAATCTCGCGGCCACCGCCGGAAAGTGCCACCACCAGTTCGATTTCGTGATGATAGTCAGCGGTCGCGGCCGGGTACGGCACCACGGAATCGGTGGGTACCACGGCGTCGGCCGGCTTCATGAAGAAGAACGGCGGCTCGCGGTCGGGATCATGGCCCATTTCGCGGGCGTGGGCGGCATAGTTGCGGCCCACGCAATAGATGCGGCGAACCGGGAACGGCGCACCGCCGACCACCGGGACGGTGGCCTGGGCGGGTGCGGGAATGGCGAAACTCATCGGGAAGACTCCGTGGTGGCGACGTGCATGCAACTGCATGCGGTGGATGAGGAACCGGTCAATGCCGGCTTGGCTTGCGCATCAGTTGTCTGATGTCCGGCTAGTGTAAAAGAAAAGCCGCGACTCCGCTTGCGGCCCCCAGCGAGAGATATAGGTGAGATTTCGGGCTGTAATCTGCTGAATAAAACTGCGCGGATTTGGGGACACTTGCAGGTCAACTGGCTGGTATTGCGCCGGCCCCTTTCTCTGTCCAGAACAAGATCATGCACCAGCAAGCAAACGCCTCCCTCATCCTGCTGCAAAAAGCCCTGGCCCTGCATCAAAAGGGTGATCTGGCCCCCGCCGAAGAGCTCTACAAGAAGGTCCTGGTCAAGCTTCCTGATCATTTCGAGGCCAATTATCTCTACGGCATGCTCAAGCTCCATCAGGAGGACTGGGAGGCGGCCGAAGCCCAGCTGGCGCATGCCATCGAACTCAATCCCGATCACCGCGACACCTATTTCGACCATGCCGGTGCGCTGGTCCACCTGGGCCGCGATGCCGAAGCCGTACAGCGCTACGACGAGATCCTGGCGCAGACGCCGGACTTCGCCGACGCGCTGCTGGCACGCGGCACTGCCCTGCGCCGCCTCAAACGCAGCCGCGAAGCCCTGGCCGACATTGAACGCGCAGCCGCATTGACGCCGGACAACCCCGATGCCTGGTTCCAGCTGGGCAACCTCCAGCACGAGTTCTACGGCTATCGCGATGCACGCGCCAGCTATGAGCGCGCCGTCGCCCTGCGCCCCGATTTCATCGAAGCCTGGTTCAACCTGGGCAATACCTGCAAGGACAGCTACCAGTTCGACGAGGCCCTGCGCGCCTACGACCACGCGCTGGAGGTGCAGCCGGACTTCTTCGAGGCTCAGTCCAACCGCGGCTTCGTGCTATTCAAGATGCAACGCCCGATGGAAGCGCTGGAAGCCTACGACCGCGCCATGGCGCTGGACGACAGCTCGCCGGACCTGTGGTTCAACCGCGGCTCGACGCTGGAACAGCTGTATCGCTTCAGCGAAGCCACCGAGTGCTACCGCCGCGCCCGCGAGCTCAAGCCCGATGCCAGCTCCGCCGCCTGGAACGATGCCCTGCTGAAACTGCGCCAGGGCGACTTCGCCAATGGCTGGCCCGCCTACGAGTCGCGCTGGGCGACCGAACAGATGCGCACGCAGGTCCGCCAATTCCTGCAGCCGCTCTGGCTGGGACAGCAATCCCTGCAGGACAAGACCATCCTGATCCACGCCGAACAAGGCTTTGGCGACACCCTGCAATTCGTGCGCTACCTGCCCCAGGTGGCCGCTCTCGGCGCACGCGTGATTCTGGAAGTGCCACCGGCGCTGGTCCGCCTGCTGGCCAAGGTGCCGGGAGCGGCCCAGGTCATCAGCAGCGACCAGTTCATGCGTCCCGGTTTCGACTATCACTGCCCGCTGATGAGCCTGCCGCTGGCCTGCAAGTCCTTCAGCGAAGCCGACATTCCGCGCTCTCCCTATCTGCTGCCCGACGCCGACGCCTGGGCCACCTGGCTGCAGCGCCTGCCGCGCAACCGCGCCATGCGCGTCGGCCTGGTCTGGGCCGGCAGCTCGGCCCAGACACATCCGGATGCAGTACGCATCGACGGCGAGCGCTCCCTGCCCTTCGAGGCGCTGGCTCCCGTGGTGGAACTGGCGCAGGAGCATGCACAACTGGAATTCTATTCCGTCCAGGTTGGCGAGGCCGCGGTGGCCCAGCTGCGCAACCATCCGCTGGCCAGCCATGTGCGTGATTGTTCTGCGGAATTGCAGGACTTTGCCGACACCTCCGGGCTGATCGCCAATCTCGACCTGCTCATCAGCGTCGACACCTCGGTCTGCCATCTGGCCGGTGCCCTGGGCAAGCCGGTGTGGCTGCTCAATCGCGCCAACACCTGCTGGCGCTGGCAGCTGGAACGCAGCGATACGCCCTGGTATCCGGGCATGCACCTGTTCCGCCAGAAGCAGACCGGCGACTGGAGCGAGGTCGTCGCCGAAGTGCGCAACGCGCTGCTACAACAGTTGGCCTGATGCTGTTACCATGCGCGCCGATGCGGATGAGCAGCTCATCCGCCGGAACCTGGCGCGCCGCTTCGCCTCATACCCTGTAACGCATCCGCACCAGGATCCGCCCGAACTCCATTGCAATTCGACAGGCGGCACGGCCACGCGCCCTGCCGCCTGTTGGTATGAAGAAAACAAGGACAAGACGATGCACGCCCCCACTCCCTCTTCGAGCAAGCCGCCCCACGCCGGCGGTCCGCGCCTGCTGGCCGACATCGGCGGCACCAATGCCCGTTTCGCGCTGGAAACTTCACCGGGCCATATAGAGCAAGTGCAGGTCCTGCGCGGTGCCGACTATCCGCAATTCACCGATGCCGTGCAGGCCTACCTCCAGCTGGCTGGCCAACCCGCCGTGAAACACGCGGTGGTGGCCATCGCCAATCCGGTGCAAGGCGACCAGATCAAGATGACCAACCACGACTGGGCCTTCTCCATTGAAGCGGCACGCCAGTTGCTGGGCTTTGACCTGCTGCTGGTGGTCAATGACTTCACGGCGCTGTCGATGGCCGTGCCGCAATTGCGCGCCGATGAATTGCAGCAGATCGGTGGCGGCACACCCAGGGCGGGCCAGCCGGTCGGCCTGGTTGGTGCCGGCACGGGATTGGGCGTGGGCGGGCTGGTGCGCGGCGATGGCCACTGGCTGCCGCTGGCCAGCGAAGGTGGCCACGTTGCCTTCGCTCCGGCCAATGCGCGTGAAGCGGCCGTGCTGGACTACGCCTGGCAATTCCATGAACACGTCTCGGCTGAACGCCTGGTCTCGGGCCCCGGCCTCGAATTCATCCATCGCGCCCTGCTGGCCATCGATGGCCATCCCGCCGCCGAACTGAAGGCCGCCGAGATCGTGGACGGCGCACTCAAACAAGGCGATACAGTGTGCATGGAAACGCTGGACCTGTTCTGCAGCATGCTCGGTACCGTCGCGGCCGACCTGGCGCTGACGCTGGGTGCGCTTGGCGGCATCTATATTGGGGGCGGGGTGGTACCGCACCTGGGCGAGTACTTCGCCCGCTCGCCCTTCCGCGCACGCTTCGAGAACAAGGGCCGCATGTCGGTGCTGACCAAGGCCATTCCGACCTATGTGATCACGGCGGAATATCCGGCCTTCACGGGTGTGTCGGCGATCCTGGCTGACCGGCTGGATCCGCACGAGTAATCAAAGGCAAGGCCGGGAGGTTTTGCGGGAGGCTGATGCGGCAAGTTCGCGTCAGCCTTTTTTCATGGCATCGCGCAATGACGACACTACAGGGACGACAACGAAAGAGGTAAAGCGAGAGGGAGGACCTGCCGGAACAACAGAAGAAGAAACAGAAGAGAGATAAGAGGCGAGCCTTGTCTGCGGCACTTGCGGGAAATGGCTGTGGCTGCTTCGTTCCCGACCTGACCAGGTTGACCATGCCACAATGCGCAGGGGCCCGCCGGGGTGCATTGTATCCCAGATCACACACTTGCTGCCAGAGAAATCATTGCAGTGCATCAGAAAGTGAAAAGCCGCGCAAATTGATTAAACAATTTACGCGGCTTTTTGCCTGAAGCTTCACTTCGGCGATGGGCGCATCCAACGGCGTGTGCACCCTGCCCGCTCAGATACCCAGGTCCTGCCAGATGGCATCGACACGTTTCTTCACATCGTCGCTCATCACGATGGGTGTACCCCATTCCCGGCTGGTTTCACCCGGCCACTTGTTGGTGGCATCGATGCCCATCTTGCTGCCCAGGCCGCTGATGGGCGAGGCGAAGTCCAGGTAATCGATGGGGGTGTTGTCCACCATGACGGTATCGCGCACCGGGTCCACGCGGGTGGTGATGGCCCAGATCACTTCCTTCCAGTCGCGGATGTCGACATCCTCATCGACCACCACGATGAACTTGGTGTACATGAACTGGCGCAGGAAGCTCCACACTCCGAACATGACCCGCTTGGCGTGGCCTGCGTAAGATTTCTTCATCTGCACCACGGCCATGCGATAGCTGCATCCCTCCGGCGGCAAGTAGAAATCGGTGATTTCGGCGAACTGCTTCTGCAGCAGCGGGACGAAAACTTCATTCAACGCCACACCCAGCACGGCCGGCTCATCGGGCGGTTTGCCGGTATAGGTGGAATGATAGATGGCATCGCGCCGCATGGTGATGCGGTCGATGGTGAAGACCGGGAACCAGTCCTGCTCATTGTAGTAACCGGTGTGATCGCCATACGGACCTTCAAGCGCATGCTCGAATCCCGACGCGTGTTTTTCATCCGGATAGATATGCCCTTCCAGCACGATCTCGGCCGAGGCCGGCACGCGCAACTCGCTGCCCATGGCCTTGACCAGCTCGGTGCGGCTGCCGCGCAGCAGGCCGGCGAACTGGTATTCGGAGAGGCTGTCCGGCACCGGCGTGACTGCACCTAATATAGTGGCGGGATCGGCACCCAAGGCCACGGCGATCGGATAGGGCTTGCCGGGGTTGGCAATGCAGTGCTCACGGAAGTCCAGCGCACCGCCGCGATGGGCCAGCCAGCGCATGATGACCTTGTTCGGCCCCAACACCTGCTGGCGATAGATGCCCAGGTTCTGGCGCTTCTTGTTCGGGCCCTTGGTGATGACCAGGCCCCAGGTGATGAGCGGCGCGATGTCGCCCGGCCAGCAGTGCTGGATCGGCAGGCGCGACAGATCCACCTCCTTGCCTTCCCACACCACATCCTGGCAGGGGGCCGAGCCGCGCTCCTTGGGGGCCATGTCCCACAGCGACTTCACCAGCCCGCCCAGATCCAGCACATCCTTGATGCCCTTGGGCGGCTCAGGCTCCTTCAGGCGCGCCAGCAGATGGCCGATGCGGCGCAGTTCGCTGATGCTGTCGGCCCCCATTCCCAGGGCCACACGATGCGGTGTACCGAAAAGATTCGCTAACACCGGGATATTTTTCTTGTCGACCTGCTCAAAAAGGAGCGCCGGACCTTCCGCACGGAGGGTGCGGTCGGCGATTTCGGTCATCTCAAGATGCGACGACACCGGGTGCGAGACACGCTTGAGCTCACCTTTTTGTTGCAACTGAGAAATAAAATCGCGTAAATCAGTGTATTTCATACTTTTTAACAAATTTCTTTTTGCATCACAGCCGGCTCAAGTAACCCCGGCAAACGCTTGATTCTATTGATTTTTGAAGGAAGGCCACGCGCAATATGATACACAAAAGTTATAAAGAACTATTTTCATAGTATTGACTCGATATAAAGTGGCTTCTACAATGCGCCCACTCTAAACCGAAGAGGTGAGCCGTGGGCTCGTAGAGGCTTGATCGAAAACAGTCGAGCCAAGCAAGGTATCCAGGGATCCGGGGTCCCAGCAACTCAAGAAGTGTGTCCAGGGCGTCAGCCCTACCCCCCGAAACATGCCATCCGACGGCAGGGCCAGCAGGCCTCGCGGATGGCCTTGCCGTAACGCCTTGCGACGGTAACGTAATAGATTGCAGCGACGACAGTTCAGCCGTTTGGTCTTCACTTCTTGGCCAGGCGCGCCCTGTTTTTGCCGCAATAACGCAGGAGGTTCAATGTCCAACCAAGCTTCCGAGGCGCCTTTAGCGGGCACCTCGCAGATGGTTCGCCGCGTGGATTTCCGGAATCTCTCCGGGAACCCGCGCATTGCTCAATTTTTCGGCATCGCCCATCGTCTGCTGACGATTCTGGGTATCGCCGCGCTGTTCGTACTGGGCCTGATGTTCTTCAACCCCGACCTGGCCGACAAGCTGATCAGCATGTCGCCCTTCTCGGATGCTGCTGAAGAGGTCGCGGAAGCCGACGCTCCCGCCGCTCCGGCGCTGGCTGACCTGATGGCACCCACCGCACCGGTCGCTACCGTGAGCGCCCTGGCGGGCGCAGCAGCTGCCAGCTCGGTGCAGCAGGCTACGGCATCCGCACCCGCCCAGGCCCTGTCGCCTGAGGAACGCCAGTTGATCGGCAATCCGCGCCAGCAGAAGCTGGTGACCAACTGGCTGGCCAAGCGCTATCGCGTAGCAAGCGATGCTGCTGACATGCTGGTGTCGGCGGCTTACCTGACGGCGCGCGACATCAAGCTCGATCCGCTGCTGATCCTGTCGGTGATCGCCATCGAATCGCGCTTCAATCCCTTCGCCGAAAGCCCGATGGGTGCGCAGGGCCTGATGCAGGTGATGTCCAAGGTGCACCACGACAAATTCCAGGAACTGGGCGGCATCAAGGCGGCCCTCAATCCGGTGGCCAACATCCGTGTCGGTTCGCAGATCCTGAAGGAATATGTCACCCGTGGCGGTTCGGTGGAAGCCGGCCTGAAGAGCTACGTGGGTGCGGCTGACATGGCCAATGATGGCGGCTATGGCATCAAGGTGCTGTCCGAATACCAGAACCTGAAGCAAGTGGCGATGGGCAAGAACGTCTCCATCTACACCACGGCCACCGTCAAGCTGCCGCCGGCCTCGGGTGTGTCGGCCAGCGCAGATCAGCCGAAGCCAACGGCCAACAACGTAGCCTCGGCGGCCAAGCCCAAGACGGAAGAACAACTCGCTGCCCTGTAATATTGTTTGTGCAGTTTGGCGTGTTGCGATGTGAATATTACCGGTATTCAGAACGCATGAAAAAAGGAGCCCTCGGGCTCCTTTTTTTTGCGTCTTCTCGTTTCGCGCTTCAGGCCGCCTTGCGACGTCCGTCGAAGAACACACGCAGACGCGCTACGGCTTCCTGCAGCTTTTCCATCGACGTCGCATAAGACAGGCGGATGTAGCGGCGCGCCGTGAAGGGCCCGAAATCCAGCCCTGGCACCAGCACCACGCCGGCCTCGTTGAGCATGTCCAGGCTGAGCTGGTCGGCATCGTCGGACAGCGCGCTGCAATCAGCATAAACATAGAAGGCACCGTCGGGAACGACCGGTACCGTGAAGCCCAGGCTTTCCAGCGCCGGCACGATGTAGTCGCGGCGGCGCTTGAACTCGGCCTTGCGTTCTTCGTAGATGGCCAGGGTCTCGGGCGTAAAGCAGGCCACGGCGGCATGCTGGGCAATCGAGGATGCACAGATCAGCAGGTTCTGCGCCAGCTTCTCGACCTGCGGCACCAGGGCCGGCGGCAGCACCAGCCAACCCAGGCGCCAGCCGGTCATGTTGAAATACTTGGAGAAGCTGTTGATGACCACCACGTCCTCGCCCAGCGACAGCGCCGAGAACGGCGCACCTTCATAGGACAAGCCCTGATAGATCTCATCGACGATGGTAAAGCCGCCGCGCTGGCGCACTTCGCCCTGGATCGCGCGCAACTCGTCAGGCTCGATGGACGTGCCGGTGGGATTGGAAGGCGAAGCCAGCAGCACGCCGCGCGTCTTGTCACCCCAGTGCTCGCGCACCATCTGCGCCGACAGCTGGAAGCGATGTTCCGGCCCGCTGGCGATGAGCTTGGCGCGTCCCTCGAAGGCCGCCACGAAATGGCGGTTGCAGGGATAGCTGGGGTCGGGCATCAGTACTTCGCTGTCGCGCTCCACCAGCGCGGCACAGGCCAGCAACAGCGCGGCCGAGGCCCCGGCGGTGATGACGATGCGTTCCGGCGCGATCTCCAGGCCGTAGACGCTGCGATAGTGCTGCGAGATGGCCGTACGCAGGGCCGGCAGGCCGGTGGCCGAGGTGTACTGCATCTTGCCTTCGGCCATGGCGCGGGTAGCGGCCTCGACCACGGCGGGCGGCGCGGTGAAATCGGGCTCGCCGATGCCCATGTGGATCAGGTCACGTCCCTGCTGGGCCAGGATATCGGCCTTCTTGGACAATTCCATCACATGGAAGGGAGCGATGTGCTGCAAACGTGAAGCAAGCTGGTTCAGGTTCATGCGCTAATTCCAGACAACATGGGCAAAAAAAGACAAGACGGCGACCGCCTCTGCTGTGCCGTCCAAAAAACGAGCAAAGCGCCGGCACGGAGCCGGTCAGCGGCGACCGGCCGCTTCCACTTCGGTGGCGCGTGCCTGGGCCGCGAAACGGTCCAGCACGCCGTTGACGTACTTGTGACCATCGATGCCGCCGAAGGACTTGGTCAGTTCAACGGCTTCGTTGATGACCACCTTGTAGGGGATCTCGATGTGGTTCTGCAGCTCGTAAGCACCGATCAGCAGCGCGGCGTGTTCCACCGGCGACAGCTCCTTGATGGGACGGTCGATCAGTGGCTCCAGCGCTGCACGCAGCTTTTCGGCGTCACGGATGGCGCCGGTGAGCAGGGTATCGAAGTGCTCGGCGTCGGCCTTGTCGAAACCGTGGGCTTCGCGGATGTGGGCTTCGATGGCACCCGCGTCCTCGTGGTTGAGCAGCCACTGGTACAAGCCCTGCAACGCGAACTCGCGCGCGCGATGGCGCGGGGTGCGGTTCTTGTTCGAATTGGCGTGTGGAGTTTTGTTCGACATGATGAATGCGGCCTGAGCCTTGGATAACTGAAACAAATGAATGCGAGTGCCGGCGCGGGCCGGCGGGGGCGGCAGCGGGATGTGCATCCCGCCACTGCCCGTGAATTATTCTTCTTCGGTGGCCTGGCCGAGTTCTTCCAGCACGATGGACAGGTTGGCCATCTCCACCGCCACGCGGGCCGCGTCAGCGCCCTTCTCGGCCATGCGGACTTCGGCTTGCTCGTCGTTCTCGGTGGTCAGCACGGCGTTGGCGATGGGCAGGCCGAAATCCAGTCCGATGCGGGTGATGCCGGCACCGGATTCGTTGGAGACCAGCTCGAAGTGATAGGTCTCACCGCGAATGACGGCACCCAGGGCGATCAGGGCGTCGAACTGTTCGGTCTCGGCCATCTTCTGCAGCGCCAGGGGGATTTCCAGGGCACCTGGCACGGTCACGTGCAGGATGTCCTCGTCGGCCACGCCGAGGTGCTTCAGCTCAGCCAGGCAGGCGGCCAGCAGGCCGTGGCAGACGTCTTCGTTGAAGCGCGCCTGGACGATACCGATGCGCAAGCTCTCGCCATTGAAGTCTGGTTCATAGGTTCCGATGGTCATGGCTGTTCCTTCTTGATAGGTTGACTTGCGTAATTCTTGATAGCCGGAGCCGTGCGCTCACGCACCTTCGCGTGCCTGGTAACCGGTCACTTCCAGCTGGAAGCCGGTCATCGACGGCATCTTGCGCGGGCTGGCCAGCAGCTTCATCTTGCACACGCCGAGATCTCTCAGGATCTGCGCGCCGATACCATAGGTGCGCAGGTCCATCCGGTCCGCGCGGCTGGGCTTGGCAGCCTCGGGCGTGCCGACCTTGTTGAGTGCGCCGAACTGGTCGAACATCTGCTGCGCCGATTCTTCGCAGTTGAGCAGCACGATCACGCCGGACTCGGCTTCCTGCACCGCCTTCATGGCGGCGGCCAGGTTCCACGAGTGAGTGGTCACGCCGGCTTCGAGCAGGTCCAGGATGGAGACCGGCTGGTGCACGCGCACCAGGGTTTCGCGGCCGGGCTGGATGTCGCCACGCACCAGTGCCAGGTGCGCACCGCCCGAGGGGGTGTCGCGGTAGGCGATGGCCTTGAAGCTGCCGTGGGCAGTCTGCATCTCGCGCTCGGCCACGCGCTCGATGATGCTTTCGTTGCGGCTGCGGTAATGGATCAGGTCGGCGATGGTACCGATCTTCAGTTTGTGTTTTTCGGCGAACTCCAGCAGGTCCGGCAGGCGCGCCATGGTGCCGTCATCCTTCAGGATCTCGCAGATCACGGAAGCAGGCGTCAGGCCGGCCATGGCAGTGAGGTCGCAACCGGCTTCGGTGTGGCCGGCGCGCATCAGCACCCCGCCCTTTTGTGCGCGCAGCGGGAAGATGTGGCCCGGCTGCACCAGATCCGACGGCTTGGCGCCCTTGGAGGCGGCTACCTGGATCGTGCGCGCGCGGTCGGCGGCGGAGATGCCGGTAGTCACGCCTTCCGCAGCCTCGATGGAGACGGTGAAATTGGTGCCGTAGGGCGTGCCGTTGCGGGTGGCCATCAGCGGCAGGTCGAGCTGGTCCACGTGCTCTTCGGTCAGCGTCAGGCAGACCAGGCCACGCGCATGCGTGACCATGAAATTGATGGCTTCGGGCGTGACGAAGTCGGTGGCCAGCACCAGGTCCCCTTCGTTTTCGCGGTCTTCTTCATCGACCAGAATCACCATGCGGCCGGCACGGAGTTCGGCGACGATTTCTTCGGTTGTAGCAAGTGGCATGTTCGCGCTCTTTTCCCAATTGGAACCCGCTATTTTAAAGGATTGCGGGCCTCTTCCGCTGGCCAATTACGCCAATCCGGCGATTCAGGCCATTCAGGCGATTTGTGCCGCCTGGGCCGCCTGCGTGCGTTGCAGCGCTTCCAGCAACAGAGCCGGGTCGCCCAGGGCCAGGCGCTTGGAATCCGACAAGGTTTGGCGGAAAGCGCGCGCACCAGGCATGCCGGTCAGCAGGCCCAGCATGTGACGGGTGATGCTGTTCAAGCGCAGGCCGCGGCCATTGTCGCCGTGCAATTCCAGCTGGCGCTTGATGTAGGGCAACATGGCCTCGATCACCTCGGCCCGGCTGGGCTGGCGGCCGCCGTCCAGATCACCGTAATAGCGGGCATCGAAGGACGCCATCAGATAGGGGTTGTGATACGCCTCGCGGCCCAGCATGACGCCGTCCACATGCTTCAAATGCTCATCGATCTCGGGCAGGGTCTTGATACCGCCGTTGATGAGGATTTCCAGCTCCGGGAAATCCTGCTTCAGCTGATAGGCGTAGTGATACTTCAGCGGCGGGATCTCGCGATTTTCCTTGGGACTCAGGCCCTTGAGGATGGCATTGCGGGCATGCACGATGAAGGTCTTGCAGCCGGCCTCAGCAATCTGGCCGACGAAATCGCGCACGAAGTCATAGGATTGCACGTCATCGATGCCGATGCGGTGCTTCACGGTCACGTCGATGGAGACCGCATCCTTCATGGCTTTGACGCAATCGGCCACCAGCGTGGGCTCGCCCATCAGACAGGCGCCGAAAGCCCCCTTCTGGACGCGCTCGGACGGGCAGCCGCAGTTCAGGTTGATCTCGTCATAGCCCCATTGCTCACCCAGTTTGGCGCTGTGCGCCAGGTCGGACGGCTCGCTGCCGCCCAGCTGCAGGGCGACCGGATGTTCCTGCTCGTCGAAATCCAGATGGCGCGGCACATCCCCATGCAGCAGCGCACCGGTGGTGACCATCTCGGTATACAGCCAGGTGTGGCGGGTGATCTGGCGATGGAAGACGCGGCAGTGGCGGTCGGTCCAGTCCATCATGGGAGCGACCGACAGCGTACGCGGAGGCAGGGCTTTCTTCATAAAAAGACGAAATGCTTCATTCAAGGTTCTGGGATGCGCACCGGAAAGCGGATGGCAGGTGGCTATGCGGCGCAGGAGACGAAGGAAGGTTCACATCCCCCTCCTGGCGCCCGGGATCAGCCGCAGCGGCAAATAGAAAGCCCGCAAGGCTTGCGCATTGCGGGCTGGTGTCCCCTCTATCCTCTTCGAGATAGGATTTTTCGTACAACGGACACGATTCTGCACCACAATCCGGCAGCCGTCATTTCGCAATGCACAAAAACAGCGCATCGCAAACGATCTTGGACAAACGTTCATCTCACACACCGGTGAACGGAAGCAAACAGCTTCATTTTCCCCCGCCCGGCAGGCCTGACACCCACAGCAGCAAGCCTTCGCGCCGAAAGGCAAAAAAAAAGCCCACAACCGAAGTTGCGGGCTTGAATCCAATTCTTTAGGAGGAAATTGGAGGAGACAGGTGTAACTATATGGCAGTGCATCATGGCTGTCTGCTTTTTTATGCTGATATCAGTTATTCACAAACCAGATATCACCACCAGCCCAGCCTGCCATTTCCCGTTCCCCACTGCAGGCAGCCCATCCAGCGACTGCCCTTCCCTGCCAACGAATCAAATGGATTCTTCGCGCGACGCCTTCTTGCGCTCGTGTTCCTTCAGGTGACGCTTGCGCAGGCGGATGCTCTTCGGGGTCACTTCGACCAGTTCGTCGTCTTCGATGAATTCCACCGCGTATTCCAGCGACAGTTCGATCGGCGGCACCAGGCGCACCGCTTCATCGGTACCGGAAGCGCGCACGTTGGTCAGCTGCTTGCCCTTGATCGGGTTCACGACCAGGTCGTTGTCACGCGAGTGGATACCGATGATCATGCCTTCATACACCGGGTCGTTGTGGCTGACGAACATGCGGCCGCGATCCTGCAGCTTCCACAGTGCGTAGGCCACGGCAGCGCCGTCGTCCTGGGAGATCAGCACGCCGTTGCGACGGCCGGCCAGTTCACCCTTGGTCGTGTCGACCGGCTTGTAGTCGTCGAAGACGTGGCTCATCAGGCCGGTGCCGCGGGTCAGGGTCATGAATTCCCCCTGGAAGCCGATCAGGCCACGCGCCGGGATGTGGTATTCCAGGCGCACACGGCCCTTGCCGTCCGGTTCCATGTTCTGCAGGTCGCCACGGCGGCGGCCCAGTTCTTCCATGACGCCGCCCTGGTGGGTTTCTTCGACGTCGACGGTCAGGTTTTCGTACGGCTCTTCGCGCACGCCGTCAACCATGCGGAACACCACGCGCGGACGCGAGACGGCCAGCTCGAAGCCTTCACGGCGCATGTTTTCGATCAGGATGGTCAGGTGCAATTCGCCACGGCCCGACACTTCGTAGGTCGAGTCGTCGTTCTCGGCCTGCACCACGCGCAGCGCCATGTTGGACTTCAGTTCCTTTTCCAGGCGGTCGCGGATCTGGCGGGTGGTGACGAACTTGCCTTCGCGGCCAGCCAGCGGCGAGGTGTTGACCATGAAGTTCATGGTCAGGGTCGGTTCATCCACCTTCAGCATCGGCAGGCCGTTGGGGGCATCCGGCGCACAGATGGTGGAGCCGATGCCGATTTCTTCGATACCGTTGATCAGCACGATGTCGCCAGCCAGGGCTTCATCGACCAGCACGCGCTCCAGGCCCTTGAAGGTCAGCACCTGGTTGATGCGGGCCTTGGTGGGCTTATCTTC
The DNA here is from genome assembly GCF_057961335.1 of Herbaspirillum sp. Her4. Taxonomy (NCBI): domain Bacteria; kingdom Pseudomonadati; phylum Pseudomonadota; class Betaproteobacteria; order Burkholderiales; family Oxalobacteraceae; genus Herbaspirillum; species Herbaspirillum sp. Her4. The sequence goes on from NZ_CM176330.1 coordinate 5,340,837, forward strand.
CGGACCATTCATCCACACCACGTCCTGACCGCCCTTGACGCGGCCAGCCAGGATGCGGCCCACGCCGATCTTGCCGACGTAGGAGGAATATTCCAGCGAGGTGATCTGCAGTTGCAGCGGTGCGTCCGGGTCATCCTTGCGGGCCGGGACGTACTTCAGGATGGCGTCGAACAGCGGCTCCATGTTGCCTTCGCGCGTTTCCGGATCCAGGCTGGCGTAGCCGTTCAGGCCCGAGGCGTAGATCACGGGGAAGTCCAGCTGCTCTTCGGTGGCGCCCAGCTTGTCGAACAGTTCGAAGGTGGCGTTGATGGCCCACTCGGCGCGTGCGCCCGGACGGTCGATCTTGTTCAGGACGACGATGGGCTTCAGGCCCAGGGCCAGTGCCTTGCGGGTCACGAAGCGGGTCTGCGGCATCGGGCCTTCCTGCGCATCCACCAGCAGCAGCACCGAGTCCACCATCGACAGCACGCGCTCGACCTCACCGCCGAAGTCGGCGTGGCCCGGGGTGTCGACGATGTTGATGTGGGTGCCCTTGTATTCCACCGCGCAGTTCTTCGACAGGATGGTGATGCCGCGTTCCTTTTCGATGTCGTTGGAGTCCATCACGCGGTTGTCCACTTGCTGGTTGTCGCGGAAGGTGCCGGACTGACGCAGCAGCTGGTCCACCAGGGTGGTCTTGCCGTGGTCAACGTGGGCGATGATGGCGATGTTGCGAATTGCGCGGATATTGTTTGACATGGTGAATGTGGTTGGGAATGCCGAATCTCGGGAGGCGCGCATTATAGCATGTTGCGACGCATGAACTTTGGAAAAACCTGTGTTATCAACGGCTTGCCGAGCCTCGCGGGCTACCCCGCAAGGCTCGGCTGCAAGCCGTTTGACGCTATCTGTCCTCAGGCGGTGGACACCAGCCTTTCGGGGGCCAGGATGGCGTATTCCTGCAACAGTCCGGTGCCCAGCAAGGCGGCGTCCGAACTGCGATAGACGCGGACGCGGCCGGTCTGCTCCGGCACCGCCACGCCTTCCTTGCCCAGCGGCAAGCGCTGGCCGTGCAGGAAGCGGCGCGCCAGTTCATCGCTGAGCTGCACCGCCGGGAAGCTGCGCAAGAGGCCGTCCACCGGCAGCAGCAAGGCCTTGCGGGCCTCCAGCTCAGCGGCGGCGTCGAAGGTCTCCAGCGTGACTGCGCCATCGAGCGTGAGAGCGCCGACCCCAGTGCGTCTCAGGGCATTGAGGTGCGCCCCACAGCCCAGTACTTCGCCAATATCTTCACCCAGCACGCGGATATATGTCCCTTTGCTGCAAGTGACGCGGATGCGCAGCATGGGGGCTTGATAGTCCAGCAGTTCCAGGGCGTGGATGGTGACGTTACGGGCTTCGCGCTCCAGCGTGATGCCGGCGCGCGCATATTCGTACAAGGGCTTGCCGTCGCGCTTCAAGGCCGAGTGCATGGGCGGCACCTGGCTGATGGGGCCACGGAACTGCGCCAGCGCCGCTTCGATCTGCGACAAGCTGGCCTCAACGGCGCGCTCGCTGATGACCTGGCCTTCGGTGTCGCCGGTATCGGTGCGCACGCCCAGGTGGACCAGGGCCTCGTAAGTCTTGTCGGCTTCCAGCAAGTCCTGCGAAAACTTGGTGGCTTCGCCGAAGCACAGCGGCAACAGGCCGGTGGCGAACGGATCCAGGGTGCCGGTGTGTCCCGCCTTGGGCGCATTGAGCATGCGCTTGGCGCGGATCAGGGCGTCGTTGGAGGACAAGCCGACCGGCTTGTCCAGCAACAGCACGCCATGCACCGGCACGCGCGGGGGGCGCGGCGTGCGGGCCTGCTGGCCGCGCTTGGGGCGCGGCTGCAGCGGTTCAGGGGAAGCGGAACCAAGGTCCGCCGTCGTATCGTCAGCCATGAAATGCAAGACCGGCCCACGCCCCGCTGAAGGGAAACGCAGACCGGCGTGAAAAGTGTGAAGAAAACTGCAATGCAACGGGAAAAGAACCGCCCGTCATCAAGCCTCGTCGTCCGAATCCTTGGCGCGGGTGGCGTTGGCTTCGTCGATCAGGCGCGACATTTCAATGCCGCGTGCGGTCGAGTTGTCGTGCACGAAATGCAGTTCCGGCAGGGTGTGGATGGTCAGCCTGCGGCCCAGCTGGGTGCGCAGATAACCGCCCGCCTTGCGCAGGCCGGCCAGTGTGTTCTTGATCGCGTCAGGGTTGTCCACCAGCGTGGTGAAGAAGACCTTGGCGTGCGCGTAGTCCGGGGTGACCTGCACTTCGGTAATGGTGATCATGCCCACCCGCGGATCCTTCAGCTCGAAGGCGATCAACTCCGACAGGTCCCGCTGGATCTGGTCGGCGACGCGCAAGCCGCGTCCGGGAATGGATTTGCTGTGTTTTGCCATGCTTTAAAAAAACAATCCGCCGAGGGCGTGGCGGGAGGATTCCCGCGTTGCTGCGACGGATCTTGCCAGTGAAGCCGGCGCATCGCGAACGATACGCCGGCGTATTGCATTACAGGGTACGGGCGACTTCCTGGACTTCGAAGATTTCGAGCTGATCGCCCACTTCGATGTCGTTGTAGCCCTTGAGCGAGAGACCGCACTCGAAGCCCGACTTGACTTCCTTGACGTCGTCCTTGAAGCGCTTGAGCGAGTCCAGTTCGCCGGTCCACACCACCACGTTGTTGCGCAGCAGGCGTACTTGCGAGCCACGCTTGACCAGGCCTTCGAGCACGTAGCAGCCGGCGATCGAGCCAACCTTGCTGACCACGAACACCTGGCGGATTTCCACCAGGCCCAGCGCCTGTTCGCGCTTTTCCGGGGACAGCATGCCCGACATCGCGGCCTTCACCTCGTCCACCGCATCATAGATGATGTTGTAGTAACGGATGTCCACGCCAGCGGCTTCGGCCAGCTTGCGCGCCGAGGCATCGGCACGGGTGTTGAAGCCGATGATGACAGCCTTCGAAGCGACGGCCAGGTTGACGTCGTTTTCGCTGATGCCACCCACTGCAGCGTGCACCACCTGGACGCGCACTTCGGCGGTCGACAGTTTCTGCAGCGACTGCACCAGGGCTTCCTGGGAACCTTGCACGTCGGTCTTGATGATCATCGGCAGGTTCTTGACCTCGCCTTCGGTCATCTGGTCGAACATGTTTTCCAGCTTGGCGGCCTGTTGCTTGGCCAGCTTCACGTCGCGGAACTTGCCCTGGCGGAACAGGCCGATTTCGCGCGCCTTGCGCTCGTCGGTCATGACCACCACTTCTTCACCGGCGGAGGGCACTTCGGTCAGGCCCTGGATTTCCACCGGCAGGGACGGGCCTGCCTCGGCGATGTTCTTGCCGTTTTCGTCCAGCATCGCACGCACACGGCCGTAGGCCGAACCGGCCAGCACGACGTCGCCGCGCTTCAAGGTACCGGACTGCACCAGGATCGTTGCCACCGGGCCGCGGCCCTTGTCCAGCTTGGCTTCGATCACCAGGCCACGGGCCGGCACATCGACCGGTGCCTTCAGTTCCAGCACTTCGGCTTGCAGCAGGACGTTTTCCAGCAGCGAGTCGATGCCTTCGCCGGTCTTGGCGGAGACGGGGATGAACGGGGCATCGCCACCGTATTCTTCCGGCACCACTTCTTCGGCGATCAGTTCCTGCTTGACGCGGTCGGGATTGGCACCCGGCTTGTCGATCTTGTTGATGGCCACCACCAGCGGTACACCGCCGGCCTTGGCGTGGGCAATCGCTTCCTTGGTCTGGGGCATGACGCCGTCGTCGGCGGCCACCACCAGAATCACGATGTCGGTGGCCTTGGCACCACGGGCACGCATGGCGGTAAACGCCTCGTGACCCGGGGTATCCAGGAAGGTGATCATGCCGCGCGGGGTTTCCACGTGGTAGGCACCGATGTGCTGGGTAATGCCGCCAGCTTCACCCGAGGCCACCTTGGTGCGGCGGATGTAGTCCAGCAGCGAGGTCTTGCCGTGGTCGACGTGACCCATGACGGTGACCACCGGTGCGCGCGGGGTGGCTTCGGCGTCGGCGTGTTCTTCGCCTTCGACCAGCAGCGCTTCCGGATCGTCCAGCTTGGCGGCATGGGCGCGGTGGCCCATTTCTTCCACCACGATCATCGCGGTTTCCTGATCCAGCACCTGGTTGATGGTGACCATCTGGCCCAGCTTCATCAGGTGCTTGATGACTTCGGAGGCCTTGACCGCCATCTTGTGGGCCACTTCGGCCACGGTGATGGTTTCGGGCACGTAGACATCGTGCACCACCGCTTCGGTGGGCACCTGGAAGTTGCTTTCACGCTGGTCATCGCCATGCGAGTGACGACGGCCCTTGGGGCCGGCACGCCAGCCGTCACGGCCGCCGCCACCGGTGGCGCCACGCGACTTCATGCCGCCGGCACCACGCTTCTTGGCATCATCCTGCCAAGTGGAGGAGACATTGGCCGACTTGATCGACTTCTTGTCTGCCGCCACGGCGGGCTTCTTGTCATCCTTCTTTTCACCCGGCTTGGCCGCGGTGGCCGGCTTGTGCAGCGTGCCTTCCGAGGTCTTGGCCGGGGCCGGTGCAGGTTCCGGTGCCTTGATGACGCGACGCGGCGCATTCATCATGGCCTTGATCTGGGCCACTTCGTCTTCCACGGCCTTGCGCGCACGGTCAGCGGCGGCGGCACGGTCAGCGGCTTCCTTGGCGGCAGCTTCTGCCTTTTTCTTCGCTTCTTCAGCAGCAGCGCGCTTCTTTTCTTCCGCAGCCGGATCCACGGCGGGGGCCGGTGCGGCAGCCGCAGCGGGCGCCTTCGCGCTGGCCGCAGCAGCAGCCTTGGCCTTCTCGGCTTCGGCCGCCGCAGCGGCGGCTTCAGCAGCCTGGCGCTTGGCTTCGGCTTCGGCTTCTTCGCGGGCACGTTGCTGTTCCAGCTCGGCAGCCTTGGCCTGGGCGGCGCGTTCGGCCTCCAGCTGGGCCAGACGTTCTTGCTGGGCCTTCAGTTCAGCCTGACGGCGAGCCTCTTCCTGCTCACGTTCCTGCGCTTCGATGGCCGGGTCGCGCTGAGGGGCCGCAGCACGCGCTGCGGACTCGTCGGCACCGGGCTCGTCACGCTTGATGAAGGTGCGCTTCTTGCGCACTTCCACCTGGATCGTGCGCGATTTGCCGGTTGCATCGGCCTGCTTGATCTCGGTGGTTTCCTTGCGGGTCAGCGTGATCTTCTTCTTCTCGCCTTCCGGCGCGGCTCCGCGCGAACGGCGCAGGTGTTCAAGCAGGCGGTCCTTGTCTTCTTTCGACAGGGAGTCGGATGCAGAGCTCTTCTCGACACCGGCCGAACGCAGCTGGGTCAGCAGCAGGTCAGCGGGCATCTTAAGCTCGGTGGCAAATTGGGCAACGTTGTTACTCGCCATTCAGTCCTCTTTTCTATGTGGCTCGGCAGATGATGTGGAGACGCTCCGCTTCTCAGCGGCCTTCGACTGCGCTCCATGCCTTGGCCTGCAGGGCCTTGGCGCGCTCATCGTATTTGGAATCGATGAGCTTCATTTCATCGTCGGTCACATCTTCAAATGCATTTTCAATCAGTTGGCGCGCGCGCTCGGAAGGCAGGGCCAGGATCGCGCCGAATTCGTCATAAGCCAGGCCGGCGAAGGCCGGCAGCGTCTTCACGCCTGCCAGGCCCAGCTTGCCGGCCAGCACACGGTCCAGGCCTTCGAAGTTGATCAGCTCCTCTTCCATGCCTTCCAGGCCTTCTTCGGAGGCGATCGCTTCGGTCACCAGGGCGTCGCGGGCGCGGTTGCGCAGCTCATTGACGGTCTCTTCGTCGAACGATTCGATCTCGAGCATCTCGGTGATCGGCACGTAGGCGATTTCTTCCAGGGTCGAGAAACCTTCCTCGACCAGGATGTCGGCCACTTCCTGGTCAACATCGAGCTTTTCCATGAACAGCGTACGGATCAGCGCGGTCTCGGCCGCCGACTTGTCGGCCGATTCCTCGGCCGTCATGATATTGATCTGCCAGCGGGTCAGCTCGGCTGCCAGACGCACGTTCTGGCCGCCGCGGCCGATGGCGATGGCGAGGTTTTCTTCATCCACCACCACATCCATGGCGTGTTTTTCTTCATCGACCACGATGGAGGTCACATTGGCCGGGGCCAGCGCGCCGATGACGAACTGCGCCGGGTCTTCCGACCACAGCACGATGTCCACGCGCTCGCCGCCCAGTTCGCCGGTCACGGCCTGCACGCGCGAACCGCGCATGCCCACGCAGGTACCGATGGGGTCGATGCGCTTGTCGGCGGTGTAGACCGCGATCTTGGCGCGCACGCCCGGGTCACGGGCAGCCGACTTGATTTCCAGCGAGCCTTGTTCGATTTCCGGCACTTCCAGCTCGAACAGCTTCATGATGAATTCCGGCGCGGTACGCGACAGGATCACCTGCGGGCCACGGGCACCGCGGTCCACGCGCAGGATGTAGGCACGCACGCGGTCGCCGATACGCAGGTTTTCCTTGGGGATCATCTGGTCGCGCGGCAGGCGGGCTTCGATCTTGCCGGATTCGATGATGGCATCACCGCGCTCCATGCGCTTGATGGTGCCGGTCACCAGAGCATCGCCACGGGCCAGGAAGTCAGCCAGGATCTGTTCGCGCTCGGCGTCGCGGATGCGCTGCAGGACGACCTGCTTGGTGTCTTGCGCGAAACGGCGGCCGAATTCGACGGACTCGATCGGATCTTCGATGTATTCGTCGACTTCGATATCGGGGAATTGATCCTTGGCTTCGAACAGCAGCACTTCCTGGTCAGGCAATTGCAGACCCGCTTCGTCGGGCACCACGTGCCAGCGGCGGAAGGATTCGAACTCGCCGCTTTCGCGATCGATCGAGACGCGAATGTCGACCTCGCCTTCATAGCGCTTCTTGGTAGCCTGCGCAAGCGCATGCTCCAGTGCGCCGAAGACGACTTCCTTATCGACGTTCTTTTCGCGCGCCAGCGCATCGACCAACAACAAAATTTCGCGACTCATCCTTTGCGACTCCTAAAATCGACCTGCGGCACCAGGTGTGCCTTATCCACATCGGCCAGCGTGAAATTCAACACGGCAGCCGACCCATCGTTTGCTTCAAATTCCAATACCAGTTCCTCGCCTTCCGGCTCGCGCAGCACGCCTTCATAGGTCTTGCGGTTGGACGTGCCGGGCAGCGGCACGCGCAACTTGACGACGGCTTCGCAATCCACGAAACGCACGAAGTCAGTGAACTTCTTCAGGGGGCGGTCCAGCCCGGGCGAGGAGACTTCCAGGCGTTCATACAGCACGTTTTCCACGGTGAAGACGTGCAGCAACTGATGCGTCGCCTTCTCGCAATCCTCGACAGTGATCGAACGCGCTTCTTCTGCTTCAGGGTCGAACGGGAAATCGATGAAGACGCGCACCAGACCGCGCGGCGCCTTCTCGAACTCAACCAGTTCGTAGCCCAGGCCCGCGAGGGTGGATTCGATCAGTTCCAGCAATTGCAAGACTATTTCTCCATCAGGATGCCGCCTGGCCAGCGAGGGCAGGCGGACATCTAAAATTGATCAGCAAAAAAAAAATGGGCATCTGCCCATCTTTTGTTATCCCACGCAACGCGAGATCACACATCACGCGAACCACCGCACTTCCATCCATCATGGCGCAGGCGGATCTATCAATGATTTATCACATATGCGATTCGCGGCAGGTTGCGTTTAACTAACATATTATAACCGATTCAGCTATTCACAGCAAATCCGGAATGATGTCAATTGTGATCGCAGCGACAAAAACGTTCATAAAAAACGTCATTGGTGCATTTCACGCGCCGCTGGCCTTGCGAGGGAGACCTTGCTCATCAGCAGCATTGCTGACAAGCAAGGAAAAGCGTCAGCGACCGCCGCGACGGCGATTCATGCTCGGCAGGCCGCCCAGCATGTAGTTCGCAGCGGTGTTGCCACCGCGTTGCGGGCGATTGCCGCGCCGCTGGTTGCCGGCATCCGGGAAGCCCAGTGCGGTCTGCAGCGGATCCGGCTGGCGGCTCTTGGGCTGGCCGCCCTTGTTGCCACCGCCATAGCCACCACCGTTGCCGTAGTTGCCGCCATTACCACCGTTGCCGCCCTGGCCGAAGTTGCCGCCTTGGCGCCCCTTCTGCGGCCCCTTGTTCTGCATGCCGTTGCCGCGCGGACCATTACCCTGGCCACGGCTGGCCTGGCCGGCGTTGCCGGACTTGGCTTCCCCGGCCTGCTTTTCCAGACCACAGGCGGCCATCAGGTTGCGCACGGCGTTTTCTTCCAGCTCTTCCCAGCGACCACGCTTCAAGGTCTGCGGCAGGGTCATGGCACCGTAGCGGGTACGGATCAGGCGCGACACGGTCAGGCCGACCGCTTCAAACATGCGGCGCACTTCACGGTTGCGGCCTTCGCCGATGGTCACGCGATACCACTTGTTCACACCTTCGCCACCGCCATCGGCAATGCGCGAGAACTGCGCCGGACCGTCATCAAGCTCCACGCCCGACAGCAGCTTCTGGCGCATGCCTTCTTCCAGCTCGCCCAGGGTACGCACGGCGTATTCACGCTCGATGTTGTAGCGCGGGTGCATCAGGCGGTTGGCCAGGTCACCGGAGGTGGTGAACAGCAGCAGGCCTTCGGTATTGAAGTCCAGGCGGCCCACGGCCAGCCACTTGCCGGCCTTCATGGTCGGCAGGCGGTCGAACACCGAGCTGCGGCCTTCCGGGTCGGCATGGCTGACGATCTCGCCCGAAGGCTTGTGATAGACCAGCACGCGCGGCGGGCGCTTGCTCACCTTGCGCTGGATCAGCTTGCCGTTGATGCGCACGGCATCGGTAGGCAGGATGCGCTGACCGATGTGGGCCGGCTCGCCGTTGACCGAAACGCGGCCAGCGACGATCAGCTCTTCCATGTCGCGGCGCGAACCCAGGCCGGCGTCAGCCAGCACCTTGTGCAGCTTGGGCGCATCGTCCTCGGCGGTCAGGTCGCGGCGGCCGTTCTTGCCGCGCATCTGGTGCGGCTGGCGGCCACCAGCCTTGGCGCCTTCGTCGCGGTCGTACGCTTCGGAGGTCACGTAGGAGAAGATGTCATCGACCGGTTCGGCCGAGCGCAGACCCAGTTGCGGGGCCTTGGGCTTCTTGCCGTTCTTCTCGAAATTCTTTTTGCCTTGCTGGCCGGGCTGGCCATTGTTCTTGCCGAACTGGCCGCGCGGCTGGCGCTCAACGGCGGCAACAGGAGCGGCATCGCCCTCGTGCTTGCCATGTGCAGGGGCGGCATCACCGCCTCCGGCCGCAGCGCGCTGGGCAGCGCGGTTGTTGCGCAGGGCGCGCGGACCGCGCACGCCACGGCGGGCGGGCTTGGCGCGATTCGGATCAACGGGCGCATCCAGCAGGACCGGCGGCGCAACCACTTCTTCACCAACGGTGACAATGACCTTGGGCAGCTCAGGTGCAGCCGGTGCAGGCGCAGCCGCCTCGGGTGCTGCAGCCTTGGGCTTGGCAGCGCGCTTGGGCTTGGCCGGAGCGGCGGGTGCGGGCTCCATGGCCAGGCTCATCTGGGCGGGTGCCTCGGCGGCCGGGGCGGCGGCCGCCACGTCAGCCTTCTTGGCACGCGGCTTGGTGGCGCGCGGCTTCTTTTCGGGAGCGGGTGCGGACTCGGCGACGGCGACGGCCGGGGCCGGCGCAGCTTCATCGGCGGCAGCCTTCTTGGCTCGCGGCGCACGCTTCTTCGGCGCAGCCTCGTCAGCAGCCGCTTGCGGCGCGGATGCGACTGCCTCGGCCGGCGCGGCGCTGGCCGCAGGCTTGCGGGTGCGCTTTTTCACCGGCTTGTCGGATGCGGCGGGATCGGCCGCGGCCAGGTCGACCTGGGTCTCGTCTTTGGAACTAGTTGGCTTCATTCTTCGAATCTGGATGTGGCGGACGCGCGTCATCTTCCCGCTGATCGGCCCGCTCGGTGGTGTCGTTGTGCTCGCCTGCCGCTTCGCCGGCGGCTTCGGTGGCGTCCGTGCCAGTTACGGCAACGTCTTGTTCAAAAGGTTCTTGCGCTTCTGGGGAAGCGTCTTCACTGCCTGCAGCACGCTCTTCCCCGGCGGCGGCTGCTTCGATATCGGTCTGCTGGAGCTCCTCTGCGGCGAGCTCTCCAGCCGCGGGCATTTCAAGGTCGTCAGCAGGATCATCCTGTGCCGGCGCTTCTGCCTCGGCGGCTTCAGTTATTTCATTTGTTTCAGTTGCTTCGACAGTGGCAGCGGAATCAAGCGCTTCGGCCGCGCCTGCGTCCTCGCCCTCTTCCTGCTCCGCTTCGGCCAGGGCCGCCACGCCGCCTTCCAGCGCCTGCAATTCCAGCAACGCGCCCTGGGCGGCAGCTTCGCCGCTGACCTGCTGCAGCGGCGGCAATTCTTCCAGCGAACTCAAGCCCAGGTCATCCAGGAACTTGCGGGTCGTGGCAAACAGCGCCGGCCGGCCCGGTACGTCGCGATGGCCGATCGATTCGATCCAACCCCGGTCTTCCAGCATGCGGATGGTCTGGGTATTGACCGCCACACCGCGAATCTCTTCGATGTCACCGCGCGTGACCGGCTGGCGGTAGGCGATGATGGCCAGCGTTTCCAGCGTGGCCCGGGTGTATTTCGGCGGCTTTTCCGGATTCAGGCGCTCCAGGTAGACCTTCATCTCCTTGCGGCTCTGGAAGCGCCAGCCAGTCGACAGGCTGACCACTTCCACCCCCTTGTCGGCCCATTCGGTGCGCAGTTCATCGAGCATCTGCCGGATCGTCTCGGCATTGATGTCGCTGCTCTCTTCGCTCTCGGGATCGACGTACAGCTTCTTCAGATCATTGATCGACAGGGGCTCATGCGTGCAAAGCAATGCAGTTTCGAGGACTTTCTTGGCCTCAGCAATATTCATGTACCACTCTTGTGCGTCTTGTTGTTAACAAAGTTCGGCTTGCAGCTGGTCTCCGGCGCTACGGCTGCAGCCAGTCCGGCCTGCAGCGAAAGCTGAAACGGGCCAGATACGGCAAGTCTTGCGCAGTGCTGGATGCGGCGGCGCTGCCTTCCGGTGTTTGGAGATTGAATGAGCTGGAATCTAAGACCCGGGCAAATCGGCGTCGCGGAGGACTCGCGCTTTCGCAAAGCCGTCATGTCGCGGGGTTGCGGACGGCCGACCTGCACCTTTTCAACTACCGGCCTTGCGTCATGGAGCCTTTGTTGGCCGCACAGGCTGCGGCGGTCGGGGCGCAAGGCATCAAAAGTACTGCGCGGAGTGTAGCACAAAGATTTGCGGGGATGCAGCCTGTTGCAGCCTGCGGACAATTATTTGCATGCCTGACCGCTTTGCGCCTGCCGGCTCATCCATGCGGTGAAATCCTCTACCGCCATGGGCTTGCCGAAGAAATAACCCTGCACTTCGTCACATGCATTTTCCTTCAGGAAAGCATGTTGCTGCTCATCCTCCACGCCCTCGGCAATGACACGCAAGTTCAGAATATGGGCCAGCGAGATGACGGCTTTGACGATAGCTGCACTGTCGGCATCGCGCGCAATGTCGCGCACGAAGGACTTGTCGATCTTCAGGGCATCCACCGGGAAGCGGCGCAGGTACGAGAGGCTGGAATAGCCGGTCCCGAAATCATCGACAGAAATCTGCAGACCCAGGCGCTTCAGGGCATGCAGGGTAGCCACGCTCTTCTCGGCATCCTTCATGACCACGTTCTCGGTGATTTCCAGCTCCAGGCAGGAGGCCCCCAGGCCGCTCTGCTCCAGCACGCCGGAAACGAATTCCGGCAGGCTCTGGTTCAGCTGCCGTGGCGACAGGTTCACCGCCACAGGGATAGGCGGCAATCCGGCCTCTTGCCAGCGCTTGTTCTGGTGGCAGGCGGTACGCAGCACCCATTCTCCGATCGGCACGATCAGGCCGGCTTCTTCGGCGAAGGGGATGAAGCGGTCGGGCGGCACCATGCCCTGCTCCGGCGACTGCCAGCGGATCAGCGCCTCGGCACCGATCACGCTGCCATCTTTCAAACTCAGCTTGGGCTGGTAATAGAGCTTGAATTCTTCCTGATCCAGCGCGCGGCGCAGATTGATGAGCATCTCCAGGCGATTGCTGACCTGTGTGTCCATCCACGGCGCGAAGAACTGGAAGTTGTTGCGCCCCTGCTCCTTGGCCCGGTACATGGCCGAATCGGCTTGTTTCAGCAAGGTCTCGACATCCTTGCCATCGACCGGATAGCGGCTCACGCCGATGCTGGCCGTGACCTGAAACTCGCGGTCGCCCGCCTGCCAGGGCCGTGCCACGGCGGCCAGGATGCGCTGCATCACCTCGGCGATGCCCAGCTCGCCACCGGTCTGGTTCTGCAGCACCAGCACGAATTCGTCGCCGCCCTGGCGCGCCACCATGTCGGTATCCCGCAGGCAGGCTTGCAGACGCTGCGCCACGGTCTTGAGCAATTCGTCGCCGACCTGGTGACCCAGGCTGTCATTGATGAACTTGAACTGGTCAAGATCCACGAATACCACCGCCGTCAGTCCACCCTTCTGCCGCGCCACCTGAATGGCGCGCTGCAGGTGCTCATGCAGCATGTTGCGATTGGGCAATCCGGTCAGTGCATCGTGGGTCGCCTGATGGCGCATTTCGGCTTCATAAAGCTTGCGCTCGGTGATGGCCTCCACGGTACCCTCGTAACAGACCAGCGCGCCGCTGTCGTCATAGACGGCACGGGCGTTCTCGGAGATCCAGATGATGTCGCCGTCGCGCCGGTACACGCGAGACTCAAAATTGGAGACCGAGCCATGCTGCTCCATCAGGCGCATGAATTCCGTACGGCGCTCCGGTTCGACATACAGCTGGTGGCTGATGTCGCGCAGGCCGACGATCAGGTCTTCCGGCGAGTGATAGCCGTAGATGCGCGCCAGCGCCGGGTTGACCGCGATGTAGGTGCCATCGGGCGTGGTCTGGAACACGCCTTCGATGGCGTTCTCGAAGATGCTGCGATAACGGCGCTCGGCCTCCTGCAGCGCCTGGGCCGCTTCCTTGCGCTCGGTCACGTCCTGCAGGAAGCCTTCCATCGCCTCCACCTTGCCGGCCGCGTTGTACAGCCCGACGCCACGCTCCCACACCCAGCGCAGGCTGCCATCGGCGTGAACGATGCGGTATTCGATGTCGATGCGACGCCGCTCGCGCATGCAGGTGTCGATATGGCTGCGCACCAACGCGCGGTCTTCCGGATGGGTCAGTTGCAGGAAGGAGATGCGGCTGTTGAGCAACAGGTCCTCGGGGACATAGCCGGTCAGGGCATGACAGCCTTCGCTGACGAATTCCAGCGTCCAGTGGGCATCATCGCGGCAGCGGTAGACCATGCCGTCGAGATTGGCCAGCAGCGTCTCCAGCAGGCGCGGCGGGCGCGCCATGGCCAGCACCGCCTGGCTCTGCGCGGCATCCTGGCGGCACAGCGCCCGCGCCGCAGGGCGCGAAGAGGAGGAAGAGGCCGCCGATGCGCCTCGTGAAGCAACTGTTTTCATAACGACATCGTGTCTCCGGCCTCAGACAAGCAGGCGCGCTGTGATAGTGGAGTTCATTGATGCACAGGGCAGCGGTTCCCCACGCTGCCTGGCAGGAAGATACGTCAAAGCAATAAGGATGCCACTGCGCAAGCAGCGGGCTTGCCGGGCAGTATCGCGGCCAGTCCCGCCATATCGGCAGGAAAAACCCTTCACTTCGTCGCGCACGACTGTTGAGCCCGGGCGGTAGAATCCTTGCAAACCCGACCATGGCCTTCGGCCGGTGCCGGTTCCATCCTGACAACTAGCGGACTCTTCTATGTGGGCAAATCGGTATTTCGTGTTCTGGGCGGTGATCGCGCTGACCCTGGCCTTGGTGGTCCTGGCGGCGACCCTTGGTATCGGCTGGGGGTGGCCGCTCATTCCCCTGGTCTTGAGCGTGGTCGGCGTCCACGATCTGGTGCAGCGGCGGCACGCCGTGTTGCGCAACTATCCGCTGATCGGCCACTTCCGCTTCATGTTCGAGGCCATCCGGCCGGAACTGCGCCAGTACTTCTTTGAAGACGAAATGGATGGCCGCCCCTTCTCCCGCAAGAAGCGCAGCGTCGTCTACCAGCGTGCCAAGGCCGATGTCGACAGCCGCCCCTTCGGCACCGAGCTGGACATGCAGCAGGCCGGCCATGAATGGATAGGCCATTCGCTCTCCCCGACCAAGATCGCCAGCCACGATTTCCGCGTGATGGTCGGTGGCGACCGGGCACAGCCGTATTCGATGTCGGTCTTCAACGTCTCGGCCATGAGCTTCGGCTCGCTCTCGGCCAATGCCATCCGCGCCCTCAACCAGGGGGCGAAAAAAGGCAATTTTGCCCACGACACCGGCGAGGGTTCGGTCTCGGAATACCACCGCGAATTCGGCGGCGACCTGGTGTGGCAGATCGCCTCCGGTTACTTCGGGTGCCGCAACGCGGACGGCAGCTTCAATGAAGAAAAATTCACGGCCCAGGCGCAGTCGCCACAGATCAAGATGATCGAGGTGAAGTTGTCGCAAGGCGCCAAGCCCGGGCACGGCGGCGTGCTTCCGGCGGCCAAGATCACGCCGGAGATTGCCGCCACGCGCGGCATCCCGATGGGGGTCGATTGCATCTCTCCGGCCGTGCACTCGTCCTTCTCCACACCGGTCGGGCTGCTGGAATTCATCGAGAAGCTGCGCGGCCTCTCCGGCGGCAAGCCGGTCGGCATCAAGCTGTGCGTGGGCCATCCCTGGGAATTCTTCAGCATCGCCAAGGCCATGCTCAAGACCGGCATCGTGCCGGACTTCATCACGGTGGATGGATCAGAGGGCGGTACCGGCGCTGCCCCGCTGGAATTCGTCGACCACGTGGGCATGCCGCTGCAGGAAGGCCTGGTGATGGTGCACAACACGCTGACCGGCATCGGCCTGCGCGACAAGGTCAGGATCGGTGCCAGCGGCAAGATCATCACCGCCTTCGACGTGGCGCGCACGCTGGCGCTGGGCGCGGACTGGTGCAATTCGGCGCGCGGCTTCATGTTTGCGCTGGGCTGCATCCAGTCGCAGAGCTGCCATACCGACCGCTGCCCCACGGGCGTGGCCACCCAGAACGCCCAGCGCGCCCGCGCCCTGGTGGTACCGGACAAGGCCGAGCGCGTCTACCGCTTCCACCAGAGCACCCTGCATGCGCTGCAGGAGCTGGTACAGGCGGCCGGGCTGCCGCATACGTCGGCGCTGCGCCCGCATCACATCGTGCGGCGCATCAACGACCACGAGATTCAGCTCATGTCCAACGTGCTGAAATATCTGCAGCCCAACGATTTACTGGAAGGCAATTACCGCTATCGGGTCTATGAAAAGTTCTGGCCGATTGCACGTGCCGAGAGCTTCCATCCGGAGCTGTAACGACAACTTCATTAATCGAAAGACAACAAAAAACCCGCAGTTCATCCGAGCTGCGGGTTTTTCAATGCTGCCAGCCTGATCTTTCCGGGATGGACAGGGATGCTGCTTATTTGCGCTTCATGAAGAAGATGAACTCGTGTTCATCATTCTGCGATTGCTCCAGCAGATCGTTGCCGGTCTGTTTGGCAAAGGCCTGGAAATCGCGCACCGAACCGGTATCGGTGGCGGTCACCCTGAGCACCTGCCCGCTGGCCATGTCGGCCAGGGCTTTCTTGGTCTTGAGGATGGGCAGCGGACAGTTCAGACCGCGCGCATCAAGTTCCCGGTGAAATTGAATGGCCATTACTTCGACTCAAAATGGATCACGACGAAAACGATTTTACTGCAAAACGCGCCGACTTGATGCATTGCACAAGTTCTGTTGTTTTCACCGCACTAGGCTTGTGCACAAGCAAGAAAATCACGGTCCAAGATGGAACGCTGCGTCTTGACCGCACGCTTATTTCAGGACCTGCGGGGTTTCAATCGGCGTAGACGAACCGGCAAACTCGACATATTGCACCGCCAGTCCACGCTGGCGCATCCAGTCCGCCACCGCATGGCCGGTACCCGCCGGCCAGGGGCGCAGGTCGGCGGGCTCGCTCAGGCGGTATTCCAGCAGCTCCGGCGACAGCTTGATCGTGCCGCTCGCCTTCACGTAATACGCGATGATCAGCTCGTTCTTGCGCATGAATTCATAGACGCCGATCAGTTCGATCTGCTCGGCGTCCAGGTCGGTCTCTTCCTTCAGTTCGCGGGCGATCCCCTGTTCCGGGGTCTCGTCGCGTTCCATGAAACCGGTGATGAGCGCAAAGCGCCCTTCGGCCCAGGCGGCGTTGCGCGCAGTGAGCATCTTGCCGTCGATCTCCACCAGTGCAGCCAGCACCGGCAGGGGGTTGTCCCAATGCGTCCAGTGACCCTCGGGACAGGCCAGCCGGACCTTGCCGGCTTCGCCTTCATCGGCGCGCAGCACAAGCGATGCTGCGCAGACCGGGCAAAACTTGAATTCGCTCATGGGCGCTCCGGGCCAGGGTCTGTGGGATTACAGCTTGGCCTGGACCCAGCCCGCCACGCCTTGCAGCGCGCCCGGCAGGGCTGCCGGCTCGGTGCCGCCGGCCTGGGCCATGTCCGGACGGCCGCCACCCTTGCCGCCCACCTGCTGGGCGACGAAGTTGACCAGTTCACCGGCCTTGACCTTGGAGGTGGCATCGGCAGTGACGCCCGCGATCAGGCTGACCTTGCCATCCTTGACGCTGCCCAGCACGATGGCGGCGGTCTTGAGCTTGTCCTTCAACTTGTCCATGGTCTCGCGCAGGGTGGCGACGTCAGCGCCTTCCAGCGTGGCCGCCAGCACCTTGATGCCGTTGATGTCGACCGCCTGGTTGACCAGCTCGTCGCCCTGGCTGGAGGCCAGCTTGGACTTCAGCGAAGCCAGTTCCTTTTCCAGCGCCTTGACCTGGTCCTGCACCTGGCCGATGCGCGGCAGCAGTTCTTCCGGCTGGGTCTTCAGGGCGGCAGCGGCTTCAGCCACGCGGGTCGAGAGCGACTGCACCAGCGCCAGCGCGCCTTCGCCGGTGACGGCTTCGACACGGCGAATGCCGGCGGCGACACCGCCTTCGGAGACGATCTTGAACAGGCCGATGTCACCGGTACGGGTGACGTGGGTCCCGCCGCACAGTTCGGTGGAGGTACCGATGGAGAGCACGCGCACCTGGTCGCCGTACTTCTCGCCGAACAGCGCCATGGCACCTGCTGCAATCGCATCGTCGTAACCCATCAGCTGGGCGCCGGTGGCGACGTTGGCCAGCACTTCGCGGTTGACGATGTCTTCCACGCGGCGGATTTCGTCGGCGGTCATCGGGGCGTTGTGGCTGAAGTCGAAACGGGTCTTGTCGGCATCGACCAGCGAACCCTTCTGCGACACGTGCGAACCCAGCACTTCGCGCAGGGCCTTGTGCATCAGGTGGGTGGCCGAGTGGTTGCGCATGGTGCGGGCACGCTGATCGGCATCGACCTTGGCTTCGACGGCGTCGCCGATGGCCAGGCTGCCCTTGATCAGTTGACCGTGATGGCCGAACACCTCGGCCTGGATCTTTTGCGTATCGGCCACGGCAAACAGGCCATTGGCTGCTTCCAGGGCACCGGCGTCGCCGGACTGGCCACCGGATTCAGCATAGAACGGGGTGGTGTCCAGCACCACGATGGCATCCTGGCCGGCCTCGATCTTCTGCACCGGGCTGCCGGCCACGTACAGGGCTACCACCTTGGCCGACTGCGCCAGCGATTCGTAGCCGACGAAGCGGGTCTTGTCGCCGGTGTATTCGATGGCGGCGGCCATCTTGAACTTGCCGGCGGCGCGGGCGGCGCTCTTCTGGCGTTCCATGGCGGCGGTGAAGCCGGCTTCATCCAGCTCGACATTGCGTTCGCGGCAGATGTCGGCGGTCAGGTCCAGCGGGAAGCCGTAGGTGTCGTACAGGGTGAAGGCGGTTTCGCCATCGAGCTTGCTGCTGTTGGCAGCCAGCGCGGCTTCCAGGATCTTCATGCCGTGTTCCAGCGTTTCGCCGAAACGTTCTTCTTCCTGCTTCAGGACCATCTCGACGCGCTCGGCGGCTTCCGGCAGTTCCGGATAGGCTGCGCCCATCTGCACCACCAGGTCCTTGACCAGCTTGTGGAAGAATGGCTTGGTCTGGCCCAGCTTGTGGCCATGACGCAGCGCGCGGCGGATGATGCGGCGCAGGACGTAGCCACGGCCTTCATTGCCGGGGATGACGCCGTCAACGATCAGGAAGGAGGTCGCACGAATGTGGTCGGCGATCACGCGCAGCGAGGCGTTGGACAGGTCGCTGATGCCGGTTTCGCGGGCAGCGGCCTTGATCAGTGCCTGGAACAGGTCGATCTCGTAGTTGCTGTGCACGTGCTGCAGGATGGCGGCCAGGCGCTCCAGGCCCATGCCGGTATCCACGCACGGGGCCGGCAGCGGGGTCAGGGTGTATTCGCCGGTGGCCGGATCGAGCTGGCGGTCGAACTGCATGAACACGTTGTTCCAGATCTCGATGTAGCGGTCGCCGTCGGCGTCGGGACTGCCCGGGGGGCCGCCCCAGATGTCCGGACCGTGGTCGTAGAAGATTTCCGAGCAAGGACCGCAAGGGCCGGTCTCGGCCATCTGCCAGAAGTTGTCGGAGGCGTAGGGTGCGCCCTTGTTGTCGCCGATGCGCACCACGCGCTCCGGCGGCAGGCCGATTTCCTTGGTCCAGATGTCGTAGGCTTCATCGTCGGTCTGGTAGACGGTGGCCCACAGCTTGTCGGCCGGCAGGCCATAGACCTGGGTCAGCAGTTCCCAGGCCCACTTCAGCGATTCACGCTTGAAGTAGTCGCCGAAGGACCAGTTGCCCAGCATCTCGAAGAAGGTATGGTGGCGCGCGGTGTAGCCGACGTTTTCCAGGTCGTTGTGCTTGCCGCCGGCGCGCAGGCAGCGCTGCACGGAGGCCGCGCGCACGTAGTTGCGCTTGTCGGTACCCAGGAACACGTCCTTGAACTGAACCATGCCGGAATTGGTGAACAGCAGGGTCGGGTCATTGCCCGGCACCAGGCTGGAGGAACGGACGATGGTGTGTTCTTTGGATTCAAAGAATTTCAGAAACTTGTCGCGAATTTCGGCTGAGTTCATGTTCGAAGACGGATAAATGGGCCTGATGCCGCCGCTAACGCGCAGATCCGGCCCGGATGGGAGTCGGTGCAAAAAACGATTGCGAACCGATGATTATACGTGATCCCGGCCCGGATACGCAGGCTTGCCCGCCCCGCCGCAACGCCTTGCCAGCCCGGCCGGCAGCAGTGCGCTGCAGGCGAAAAAAAACCCGCCGGGAAAAATCCCCGCGGGTTACAGGCCCGGCTGACCCGGCATGGCGCGCTAATCTGCGCCGCCGGACCTTAACTGCGTCAGCCGAACCTTCCGGTAAAACCAAGTGCGGGCCACGCTGTGCGGTCCGCCACCAGAAGACCGGACGATCAGGCGCCCTTGTTGGCCGGCACCGGATTGTTCTTCTTGGCCTTCTTGTGCTTGTGCTTCTTGGCCTTCTTCGCATGCTTCTTGTGCTTCTTGTGAGCAGGCTTGGCAGCCGGGGCTTCAGCGGCGGGAGCGCCAGCCGGAGCCGGTGCGGGCTGGGCCAGGACCGGCATGGCGAAGGCGGCGACGAGTACGGCAGCCAGCAGTTTGTTGATCTTCATCGTTTTCCTCTATCTCTCAGTGTTGTGTGCTTCCACAAGTCCACCGGCGTGCTCACGGGCGCCGGCCTTGTGCTTCCTTAACGCAAGATTTTCGCGACGCGTTGACAACAACTGTCGACTGCCCTCCAGTTATTGTTGTCCGCATGCAAATCATATCTAGCGTGTGAGGATTCAGTCCGCCGGTAAGAGCGTAATTTGCCATTCATTTCCACGCTGCGCGATATGAACAATGCGGGCAGCGTGGGGGTGTCGTGGCTTACCAGGCGTCGGCCGCGATGAGATCGATGCGATCGGTGCAGAAGGCATCCACGCCCCACTGGCGGATTTCCTCGGCGCGCGCCATGTCGTTGACGGTGTAGCAGAAGAGGCCATAGCCCGCCGTCTTCACGGCAGCCGCCAGGGCCGGAGTGAGGTGCTTGTGATTGGTGTGCAGGGCCACGGCCTGCAGCTTTTCCAAGCACGCCTGCCAGTCCTCGGGAATCACATCCACCAGGTAACCACGCGGCAGGGCGGGCGCCGCTTCCTTGGCCGCCAGCAGCGCCTCGAAGGAGAACGAGGACAAGACCGGCAGTGCCGCCCCGCTCTTGCCTGCGAAGCGCCGCGCCACGGCCTGGGCGGTCAGCTCACCGGTACGGCGCGCGAATTCGGCGGCGGCGGGCTTGATCTCGACGTTCATCCAGATCCCTTCGGCCAGGCAGAAATCCAGCCCCTGCTCCAGCGTGCAGAGGCGTTCCCCGGCGAAGCGCGCATCCAGCCAGGCACCGGCTTCCAGGTCGCGCAGCTCGGCCCAGTCGCTCTCGGCGATCTTGCCGGCCCCGGGCAGGGTACGTCCGCGCTGCGGGTCGTGCATCAGGATGGGGACTTCGTCGCGGGTGAGCATGACGTCGAATTCGGCGGCGCGATAGCCGTGTTCCAGGCCGCAGCGAAAGCCGGCCAGGGTGTTTTCCGGTGCCAGGGTGCCGCCGCCGCGATGGGCGAGGATGCGGGGATAGGGCCACATGATGTTCTCTCCGAGGGTAGGCCTTGCAGAAGGATCAAGGCGATCGGCGCATAAGGTAGAGCAGATCACGCCGCGCCACAAGCCGTTGGCACCCGCCAGAATGCCGCCCGTCGCAAGTGGCTCGCCGGAGCCGGCGCGGCGGCGCATGCTTGCGCCATCGTTCACCCCACCACTGCGAGGCCATCATGCGCGACACTGCCCCCTCCTCCCTTTCTGACCAGAATCTTCATATGACCGCTGCCTCGCCCGAGGAGCTGGCCCATGCCGAGCGGCGGGTAGCGCGCCAGGTCGGCTTTTTCCATCATTTCGGCATTTACCTGGCGGTCAACACCGGCCTGATCCTGTTGAACCTGATGGGCCAGCACCGCCACTGGTGGAGCCTGGGGCCTCTCCTTGGCTGGGGAATCGGGGTACTATTCCACGCCTTGAGCGTATTCGGGCGTTTTCCCGCCGGCTGGAAGCAGGCGCTGATCGCCCGTGAACTGCGCCGCCGCTAAAGAGAGCCCGGTACGCCGGGCCGCTTGCTTGCTTCATCCCTGGAAACGCATGACCCAACACGATACCGCCCTTCCGCCCCGCCTGATCGTCCTGCTGCGCCAGCTGGCGCTGGCCTTGCTGCCCACGCTGGTCATCAACCTGCTGTGCGCGCTGGCCGTGACTTACCTGATGCGCATCGGCGGTACGTTCTACGAAAACCTGCAGGTCTCGATGTGCATCGGCCTGCTGGCCATGCTTCTCATCAACGGCACGCGGCTGGCGATCTGGGGCGATGGCGAGCCCAACAAGCTGGGCTTCCTCGCCATCATCGCCGTGATGGCCCCGCTGGCTGTGCTGCTGGGGCGCATCCTGGCCAGCCTGCTGATGGACCAGCCCATCCTCAACATGGTCCCCGAGCAGAGCGACAACATCATTGCTGTGATCGTGCTGACCTTCCTGGTGTGCTTCGGCGCTACCGTCTTCTTCTGGAACCGCCAGAAGATGGCCGCCCTGCAAGCCCACGCCAGCCAGGTCGAGAAGCAGGCGGTGCAGGCGCAACTGCAGATGCTGCAAGCCCAGATCGAACCGCACATGCTCTTCAACACGCTGGCCACGCTGCAGTCGCTGATCAGCACCGATCCGCTGCAGGCCGAGCTGATGCTGAACCAGCTGGTGCACTACCTGCGCACGACTCTGTCGGCCTCGCGGGCTGACAGCACCTCGCTGCAAAAGGAATTCGACCTCATCAAGGCCTACCTGGGACTGATGTCGCTGCGCATGGGGCTGCGCCTTTCCTACACCCTGCAACTGCCGGAACACCTGGGCAAGCTGCGCCTGGCCCCGATGCTGCTGCAGCCGCTGGTGGAAAACGCCATCAAGCATGGCCTGGAGCCCAAGGTGGCCGGCGGCAACTGCACCGTGCGGGCCGCGGTGCACAATGACATGCTGGTCTTGAGCGTGCTCGATACCGGCGTCGGCCTGCCCACCAGCGTGAGCCTGAACCAGCCGCCCGCCCAAAAGGAACCGGTGATCGGCATGCACTTCGGGCTGGACAACATCCGCGAGCGCCTGGTGACACTCTACGGCCCGCTGGCCGAACTCATCATCACCCACAACGTACCGGCCGGCGCGATGGCGCAGATCACCATCCCGCTCAAGGCCCTCAAGGCGGCGCACCGCAGCAGCAAGAACACGCGCCTGCTGGATCATCATTGAGTCCCCTGCCGCTTTGCCCGGAGTCCCCCCATGGCCGCGCCCACTGCCCTGATCGCCGAAGACGAACCCCTGCTTGCCAATGCCCTGCGCCAGGCCCTGGCGCGCTGCTGGCCTGATCTGCCCGCGCCGCACCTGGCCGCCAATGGCGATGAAGCGCTGGAGCAGGCGCTGGCCCTGCTGCCGGATGTGCTGTTCCTGGATATCAAGATGCCCGGCCGCAGCGGGCTGGAGGTGGCCGCCGACCTGGCCGAGGAGTGGCCTGCCGGGCGGGCCTTCCCGCTCATCGTCTTCGTGACGGCCTATGACGACTACGCCCTGCAAGCCTTCGAGCGGGCAGCCATCGATTACCTGCTCAAGCCGGTCAGCCAGGACCGCCTGGCGGTGACGGTGGCGCGCCTGCAAGCGCTGCTGGCCCAGCGCGCCGCCAGCAACCAGGACAGCCATCTGGAACGCGCGCTGGCGCAGCTGCGTGCGCTGTCCGCGCCCGCCGTGGAAGACGCGCCGCCCCGGCTGGACTACATCCGTGCGGCGGTCGGCAACAAGGTGAAGTTGATTCCGGTGGACGAGGTGATCTATTTCGAAGCCACCGACAAGTATGTGAATGTGGTCAGCGCCGAGGGCAGCGCGCTGATCCGGACCAGCCTGCGGGAATTGATCCCCCAGCTCGATGGCCGCCAGTTCTGGCAGATCCATCGCGGCACCGTGGTCCAGGTGCGGCAGATCCAGGCGGCGCTGCGGGAAGAGAGCGGCAAGCTCTTCGTGACCCTGCGCGACCGCCCGGAGAAACTGGCGGTCAGCCGCCTGTTCGCCCATCTGTTCAGGCAGATGTAGGCCATCCCTCCTCAGCCATCAGCGGCCATAGTAATAACCGGGTCCGTAATAAGGACGGTAGTAATGCGGCTGCGGCGGGCCCACCGGCACCACCACGCAGGCCGACAGCGTGGCGGCGGCCACCGCAGCGGCGACGATCAGCTTGATCCAACGGCTCATGATGCACTCCTTGTGTTTTGGCGTTTTTGTTCACTGCGCCCGGCGGGATGCCAGGCCACGCTCGCAGAGTGCCAGCCGCAATGCCTGACAGGTAATGCATGGGCGTATCTTCTGTAACAAGACCTGGTAAAAAAGCTTCATATCGGCTCCAGCCGCCTTGCCAACGAGCAAAAATTCCCGCAGGAACGGCCGCAACGCCCGTGGAACCGGGCAGCTGCGGTAAAATGCTTGCCATCTGAATAAACAGGCATTCCTCCCGATTCATCCCATGAGCAACGAACTGAAAAACGGTCACACCCCTGCCCCCTCCACCAATTTCCTGCGCGGCATCATCGAATCCGACCTGGTCTCGGGTACTTATGCCGAACGCAACAGCCAGGATGGCGAGGCCCTGCCGCAGGTGGTCACCCGTTTTCCGCCCGAGCCGAACGGCTACCTGCACATCGGCCACGCCAAGTCGATCTGCCTGAACTTCGGCCTGGCCGCTGACTACGCCGGCCGCTGCCACATGCGTTTCGACGACACCAACCCGGAGAAGGAAGAACAGGAATACGTCGACACCATCCTGGACTCGGTCAAGTGGCTGGGCTTCTCCTGGGAGCATGAAGGCAAGTCGCACCTGTACTACGCCAGCAATTATTTCGATGTCATGTACGCCTGTGCCCAGGCCCTGATCCGCAAGGGCCTGGCCTATGTGGACGAGCAAAACGCCGAACAGATGCGCGAAAACCGCGGCACCCTGACCGAACCCGGCAAGGATTCGCCGTGGCGCGACCGTCCGGCAGAGGAGTCGCTGCGCCTGTTCGAGGAAATGCGCAACGGCAAGCATCCGGACGGCTCCATGATCCTGCGCGCCAGGATCGACATGGCCAGCCCCAACATGAACCTGCGCGATCCGGCCATCTACCGCATCCGCCACGCCACCCACCACAACACCGGCGACAAGTG
The DNA here is from genome assembly GCF_057961335.1 of Herbaspirillum sp. Her4. Classification (NCBI taxonomy): domain Bacteria; kingdom Pseudomonadati; phylum Pseudomonadota; class Betaproteobacteria; order Burkholderiales; family Oxalobacteraceae; genus Herbaspirillum; species Herbaspirillum sp. Her4. The sequence continues at coordinate 5,365,131 of NZ_CM176330.1, forward strand.
GCGCGTGTACCCGATGTACACCTTTGCGCATCCCATCGAAGATGCGCTGGAAAACATTTCGCACTCCATCTGCACCCTGGAATTCGAAGATCAGCGCCCCTTCTACGACTGGCTGCTGGAGCACCTGGCCGAAGAAGGTTTCTTCAAGAAGCCGCTGCCGCATCAATATGAATTCGCCCGCCTCAATCTGACCTACATCATCACCAGCAAGCGCAAGCTGCGCCAGCTGGTGGACGAAAAGATCGTCTCCGGCTGGGATGACCCCCGCATGCCGACCATCGTCGGCCTGCGCCGCCGTGGCTACACGCCCGAAGCGATCCGCCTGATGTGCGACCGCACCGGCGCTTCCAAGAACAACAGCTGGATCGACTTCAGCGTGCTCGAAGGCGCGCTGCGTGAAGACCTCGATCCCAAGGCCCCGCGTGCGGTGGCCGTGCTGCGTCCCCTGAAGCTGATCATCGACAACTTCCCGGAAGGCGTGTCCATCGATTGCAGCGCCCCGGTCTATCCGCCGGCGCATCCGGAACACGACACCGCGCACCGCCACTTCCCGATTACCAAGGAACTGTGGATCGAGCGGGAGGACTTCATGGAAGAACCGACCAAGGGCTACTTCCGCCTCTTCCCCGGCAACAAGGTGCGCCTGCGCTACGGCTACGTGGTCGAATGCACCGGCTGCGACAAGGATGAACACGGCAACGTCATCGCCGTGCACTGCAACTACTTCGAAGACAGCAAGAGCGGCACCGAAGGCAGCTCCAACTACAAGGTCAAGGGCAACCTGCACTGGGTCAGCGCCGAACACGCGCTGGCCACTGAAGTGCGCCTGTACGACCGCCTGTTCTCGGACCCGCATCCGGACGCCGGCGGCAAGGACTTCCTGGCCGCCTTGAATCCGAACTCCAAGGAAGTCATCACCGCCTACCTGGAGCCGACCCTGAAGACCGCCAAGCCCGGCGAGATCTACCAGTTCGAACGCCACGGCTACTTCGTGGCCGACCGCGTCGATTCGACCGAGGGCCAGCCGATCTTCAACCGGGCCGTGACGCTCAAGGACAGCTGGGGCAAGTAAGCCTCAGCGCAGGCAGGACAACACCGGACCCCGTATGGGTCCGGCTGGGGAATACGGCCGCAAGGCCACACGGGCGGCAGTGCGCCAGCCGCCCGTGCCAACGGGATGGCGCAGCTTGATGGCACCGGCCACAAGCGGAGCAAGGGGAACGCATGTTCGAGCAGATCAAGATCCAGCGCCTGTCGATGTCATCCATCTACAAGCTGCTGGCCGTGGGGACCACGTTTTCGCTGGTGCCGTTTTCGACGCTGATGGGCGTGCTCTCGCTGTTCGGCGCACAAACCATCACCTGGGATGGCAAGCACCTGATCGGCTATGACGGCCTGATCGCCTCGCCTTTCATCGGCCTGTTCCTGTCGGCCTTCATCACCCTCTTCCTGGGCACCATGTGCTGCATCGGCCTGTGGCTGTATTCCCTGTGGCGTCCGCTGTCGCTGAAGGTGGAACCGGTGGACAACCTGGACATCGACAAGCTCATTCGCGAGAGCGAAGAGGCCATGGCCACGCGCGACTGAGCAGCCTCGCGCCGGGCCGCCACCGCCGCCGCCCGGCTGCGGTTCAGAAGATCAGGGCATCAGAAGATCTTCATCCACTTCAGGAAGGCCACGGTGGCGACACCGAGGCCGCCCATCAATCCCATCACGATCCAGAACGAGGTCTCGTCATGCAGGCCCGGCAGACCTGCCACGTTCATCCCGAAAATCCCTGACACCAACGTGGCCGGCATCAGCAGCGCGGTCAGGACAGAGAGTGCCATCAGGTTGCGGTTCATCTGCTCCGACATCTGCGAGGCGATCTCTTCCTGCAGCAGCTTGGCACGTTCATAGACGGCTTCCACGGTGGAATGCAGTTCGTTGAGTTCATCCAGCGCATGGGTCAGGTCTTCCAGCGCCTCGCGCGGCACCCAGGCCGGGCGCAACCGCTGGAACTGGGCCAAGATGCGGCGTTCCGGCGCGATGAAGCGGCGCAGTTCGGCCAGCTGGCGGCGGATGCCGGAGAGCTCGGCACGGTCTTCGGCACGGCGGTCCGAGAGCACCGAGAATTCGATGTCGTCGACCTTGTCGTTGAGCTTGTCCAGGCGCGCATTGAAGCCATCAGCCAGGCAGCGCAACAGCTCGGCGAAGAGATCCATGGGATTGTCGAAGTCGCCGCCGTCAAGCACCTTCTGGCGCAGCATGTTGGTCGAGATCAGCGGCTGGGTGCGCAGCGTCAACAGGCGCGTGCGATCCAGGTAGAAGTGCAGCGCGCCCTTCTCGGTGCCGGTGTCGCCGATCTCCATCTTCATATCGGTCAGCGTGCCATAGACCCCCTCGGGGGTGGCATGCAGGCCCGGATGGGTGTCGCTGCTCAACAAGAATTCAGTGATGTACTCGGGAATGTCGCTGTGATGGGCCAGCCATTGCTGGATCTTCACATCGGCCGTCTTGACGTGCAGCCAGGTGAAATCCGGCGCACTCGGATGATAGTCAACAACTTCATTCCAGTTCATCTGGCGCGCATGGCCGTCTTCGAAGCGGAAGGCGCAGATGAATCCGGCCGGCTCATAGAGCAGGTGCAGGGCTTGCGGGGTGTCCGGCGGATTGTGCATGGGCGGGCGGGTCGGGAATGGGCCAGGGGCAATGGACGACCCCGCATTCTAACCACCGGTTTTGACAAATTTGTGACAGCGCCGTGACGGCCGCTGCCCGCCGCCGCGCCGGCTCAGTAATTGAAGTTGCGGTTGCCCCAGGCTTCGCGGGCCGCTCCGCAGACCCGGATCTGTTCCTCGTTCATGCCCGAAGTGCCGTTGAGCTGGCACTGGTCGGAGACCGATTTGGCCTCCTCGATGTTCTTGCGGAAATAGGCGTAATCCTTCTTGCCGGCCACGGCGTCACAGGCCGACAGCAAAGGCAGGGCGATGCACAGCAGGGCTGGCAGGCGGAGGGCGGAGTTCATGCGGTGATTCCCCTGAAAGGCGGGCCAGGCCCGCGACAGGCAGCGGCCGGAATGCGCCTCCGGCCGGCCCTTCCCCGGGGCCGTAGCGGCGACGCTGCGCTGCAACGCGACAGAGTATAGACAGCCGCCAAGGATTGCTCAACGGAAATCTTCACTCTCCTCAGATAATGGTAGAACAAAAAAGGCCGGTCACCAGGACCGGCCTTGCCGCTGTTGCATCGGCGTCTTGCCAGGATGCAATCATCCGCGACGTTTCAGCAGGGCATGCAGGATGATGGCACCGAAGGTGGCGGTCCCGATGCCACCCAGGGCGAAGCCGCCCATCTTGAGGGTGAAGTCGCCTGCGCCCAGCACCAGCGTGACGGCAGCCACGATCAGGTTGGTATTGTTGGAGAAATCGACCTTGTTCTCGACCCAGATGCGGGCACCCGACACGGTGATGAGACCGAACACCACGATCGACACGCCGCCCAGCACCGCGCCCGGAATGGTCAGGATGACCGCGCCGAACTTGGGCGAAAAGCCCAGCAGGATGGCAATGACAGCCGCCACCACGAAGACCAGGGTGGAGTAGATCTTGGTGACGGCCATCACGCCGATATTCTCGGCGTAGGTGGTCACGCCGGTGCCGCCGACGCTGCCCGAGAGCATGGTGGCCAGGCCATCGCCGATGAAGGCGCGGCCGATGTAGCGGTCCAGGTTCTGGCCGGTCATGGCCGAGACGGCCTTGATGTGGCCCAGGTTCTCGGCCACCAGGATGATGGCTACCGGAGCCAGCAGTGCCATGGCGCTGCCCTGGAACACGGGAGCCGCGAAGTGCGGCAGGCCGAACCAGGCGGCATTGGCCACGGTGGAAAAGTCGATCGGCTTGCCCAGGCCCATGCCATTGGTCAGCACCGCGTAGAGCACATAGGCCAGCAACAGGCCGATGAGGATCAGCAGGCGCTGCAGCATGCCGCGCGTGAACACCGCCACGAAGCCCACGCACAAGATGGTGGCCAGCGCCATCCAGCTGTCGAAGCTGCTGCCGGAGACGCCCTTGACCGCGATCGGTGCCAGGTTCAGGCCGATCACCGCCACCACCGCGCCGGTCACCACCGGCGGCATCAGGGATTCGATCCAGCGCGTGCCCACGCCGGAGACAATCAGGCCGATCACCGCATACACGGCACCACAGGCGATGATGCCGCCCAGTGCCACGCCGAGGTTGGCGTTGGGGCCGGAGCCGGCATAACCGGTCACGGCAATGACCAGGCCGATGAAGGAAAAGCTCGACCCCAGGTAGCTCGGCACGCGCCCGCCCACCAGCAGGAAGAACAGCAGGGTACCGACGCCCGACATCAGGATCGCCAGGTTGGGATCGAAGCCCATGAGCAGCGGGGCCAGCACGGTCGAGCCGAACATGGCCACCACGTGCTGCACGCCCATGGCCAGCGTCTGCGGCGCAGGCAGCCGCTCATCGGCGGCGATCACGGCCCCCTGGCCGTCGTTGGTGCTTTGGCGCAGCCGCCATTGGGGGAAATACGAACCCGACATGGAGATCCCTTTCGTTGTGGATTTGTTTTGATTTGTACGTGGATGTGGAACGGGGGCTAGTGTATTGAGCGACCGCACAAATAACAATTGCTGCGGCGCTGCCCCGCAAAAAAAATCCGTAAAAGATTTCGGCCGCCCGGCGCGCTGCTGCCCGGCGGTGCAAAAAGCGCGACCGCACCAGGCTGGCGCCCCAAAACGGACCGCCCGTTTGCGCAAACGCCGGCGACCGTTCCCGGGCATGTTTCTTGCGCCTCGGGAGAGGTTAGAATCACGTCCCCGATTGTTCCTTGCCATGTCGATGATCAACCTCACCACCCCTGCCCTGCTGTTTCCCGCGACCTCGCTGTTGCTGCTGGCCTATACCAACCGCTTCCTGGTGCTGGCGCAGCTGATCCGCAACCTGCAGAACCAGGGCCAGAACGATGAACGCGGGCTGGTGATCCGGCAGATCCTCAATCTCAGGAAACGCATCGTGCTGACCCGCTACATGCAGGCGCTGGGGGTCTCCAGCTTCATCATGTGCGCCGTCTCGATGTACCTGATCTTCGTCGACTTTAATCGCTGGGCCGAGGTGTTCTTCGGCATCAGCCTGATGCTGCTGGTGGCATCGCTGCTGGTGTCGCTGTGGGAAATCATGATCAGTACGCGCGCCATCGAGATCACGCTGGAAGACATGGCGCAGAAACTGGAGAAGCGCGACATCCTGGTCGAGTGAAAGCTTTTCAGGCAGGGTTCAATTCCGTTGAACGCCCGCTTCGGACGAACATGTGATAATCGAGCCGCCCGGTGTGTGCCGGGCACCCCTCGACTATGCACTGGAGACCTACATGATCCTGGAACTGGCGGACATCCGCATCCAACCCGGCAAGCAAGCAGAATTCGACGAAGCCATCCAGCGCGGCCTGGCGCAGACCATCAGCAAGGCGCGCGGCTATCTCGGCCACAAGGTCCAGAAAGGCATCGAATCGCCCGAGCGCTACCTGCTCATGGTGTACTGGGCCACCCTGGAAAACCATACCGTGGATTTCCGTGAATCGCCCGCCTTCACCGAATGGCGCGGCATCGTCGGCCCCTTCTTCGCCGGTGCGCCGGTGGTGGAACACTTCGCGCTGCTGACCGAATCCGCGTAAGACCGATGTGCGCTGACCGCGCCCGCCGAACAACGGAGACCCGCCGCGCCACCCGACCTGGCGCAGCGGAACGTTTGCGGCCTTCCCCTGACTAAAGGGCAGGCCCGGGGGGCTGGCCGAACCGGCCGCCCCTGCCGGCCTCACGACGATGATGTGCCGCCATGACAACAGCGCCGGTCCGCACCGCGCGCAGGAACACCAGAATGACCACACTGCTCCGTTTAGCCTCCCCCTCCGCTCGCCCTCTGCGCGCCACCGCCTGTGCGCTGGGCCTGCTGCTGGCCCTGTCCGGCTGCAACAACTTCAGCGGCGACGAACAGCAGCAGGCCGAGGTGATCGGCAACTTCTACCGCATCCATCTCAAGAACCACGCTCCCGGCCTGCCATCGGCGGACGAACTCAAGCAGTTCGAGCCACTGGTCAGCCGTGCGCTGTACGCCCTGCTGACCCGCGCCGAAGCCGCCGATGTGCGCTACCACACCGTGGCCGGTGCGCAGGCCGCCCCCATCATCGAGGGCGACCTGTTCACCTCGCTGTATGAAGGGGCCACCTCCTTTGCCGTGCAATCCTGCGACAGCGAGGCCGACCGGGCTTCCTGCCAGGTCAGCTTCCGCTACCAGAAGGATGGCGCGGATGAATCCTGGAACGACAAGATCCTGCTGGTGCGCGAAGAACGCCAGTGGCGCATCGACGATATCGAGTTCATCGGCAACGACCAGTCCTCCCAGCGCGAATACCTCAGCGACAACCTCACCGACGCCATCCAGCAGGCCGAATGAGCCGGCCCGGCTCGCCGGGGCCGGTGCGCTGCGGAATTGGCGGCTTTTTGGCGGTGTGTTCCCGGTCTTCCTGCTGAGCCGCAGCGCGTAAGATGCCGCTCTGTCAGGCTGGTCGTGTTGCGCCCCTCGGGTCCCGCTGCGCACCGGCAGACAGGAAATATCAAAATGACAATGGCATCATGAAACAACACGCCAGTGCGCACGCGCGGCTGGACCAGGGAGAATCGGATTGAAGCGGATCGGTAAGACACTCGTCGTCGCCGCCAGCCTGTTGCTTGCAGCATGCTCGGCCAATGAAGAGGGCAAGGCCAAGGAACTGGTGACGGAGTTCTACCAGACCCATGCCTCGAACCGTCCCTCGGGCGCCCTGACGCTGAAGGAACTGATTACCTTCCGCCGCTTCCTGTCGGTGCCGCTGTTCGATCTGTTGAAGGATGTCTCGGTGGCTGACGAAGCCCGTGCGACGCAGTCTGCCGCCGAAGCGGCAGCCGATCCCGATGCCGATCCCCTGCCGCCGCTGGTGCAGGGCGATGTCTTCACCGGCAACCCGAATGGCGCTTCCACCTTCCGCGTGGTCCAGTGCGAGGCCCAGGAACGCGAAGCCAGTTGCGCCGTGGAACTGATCTTCAGTGACGCCAAGCTGCAGTCGCCCGCCAAATGGACCGACAAGGTCACGCTGGCCCGCGATGCGCGCGGCTGGGTGATCGACAACATCCAGTACGCCGGCGGCAACGCTCCCATGCGCAGCGGCACGCTGCAGGATGCGATGCGCAAGGTCCTCAAGCGCGACGCGGCCCCCATGGCGCCGCTGGCCCCCGCCGCTGCGCCTGCGCCGGCGAAGTGAGTTCAGGCCGGTCGCGGCCGCTTCCCGGGCCGCAGGCCTTCAAAAAAGAACGGCTTCATCACGCCGCTGCCCCTTTGCGTGGCGGCAAGGGCAGCGCAAGGCTCTATAATCGCGCGATTCCCTTAGAAGCCGTCCGCGATGTCCAATCACACCTTCCTCTGGCACGACTACGAAACCTTTGGCGCCGTGCCGCGCCGCGACCGTCCCTCGCAGTTCGCCGCCGTGCGCACCGATGCCGAACTCAACGAGATCGGCGAGCCCATCATGCTGTACTGCAAGCCGGCGCCGGACTACCTGCCCGACCCGGTGTCCTGCCTGATCACCGGCATCACCCCGCAGCACTGCCTGGCGCACGGCGTCCCCGAACATGAGTTCGCCGCCCGTATCGAGCAGGCGCTGGGCGAGCCCGGCACCATCGGCGTGGGCTACAACACCATCCGCTTCGATGATGAAGTCACGCGCTTCATGTTCTGGCGCAACCTGATCGATCCCTATGCCCGCGAATGGGCCAACGGCTGCGGCCGCTGGGACCTGCTCGACGTGGTGCGCCTGACCTATGCGCTGCGCCCCGAGGGCATACAGTGGCCGACCAAGGAAGACGGCAGCGTCAGCTTCAAGCTGGAGCATCTGTCCAAGGCCAATGGCCTGGTGCATGAGGCGGCGCACGATGCGCTGTCGGATGTGCGCGCCACCATCGCCCTGGCACGCCTGATCCGCCAGAACAATCCGCGCCTGTTCGACTTCGCGCTGGCCTTGCACAAGAAGGACAAGGCCGCAGCGGAAATCGGCTTGCCGGCCGCCAAACCCTTCCTGCACGTCTCCGGCATGTTCCCGGTAGCCAATGGCTGCCTGGCGCTGATGTGGCCGCTGGGCATGCATCCGACCAACAAGAATGAAGTGATCGCCTGGGATCTCGGCTATGACCCGAGCGAACTGGCGGGCATGGATGCGGCCACCGTGCGTGAACGCATGTTCACCAAGCGTGACGAAATGCCGGAAGGCATGGTCCGCCTGCCGGTCAAGAGCATTCACCTGAACAAGTCGCCGATGGTGGTGGGCAGCCTCAAGACGCTGTCTGCCGAGCGCGCCGCGCAGCTGAACATCGATGTCGACCTGGCCCTGCGCCACGCGGAAAAGGCCGCCGCCCTGCCCGACCTGGGCCCGCTGTGGCGCGAGGTTTACCAGCGCGAGCAGGAGGCGCCGCCGGACGTGGATGAAGATCTGTACGGCGGCTTCATCGGCAACGGCGACCGCCGCCTGTTGACGCAGCTGCGTGCCTTGCCGCCACAGGCGCTGGCCGGGGCCAGCGTGGCCTTTGACGATAGGCGCTTGAATGAAATCCTGTTCCGCTATCGCGCACGCAACTTCCCCGAGACCTTGAGCCCCGAGGAAGCACAGCACTGGGAAGAACACCGCGCCGCGCGCCTGTTTGAAGGCGCTGGCGGTGCGCGTACCGTCGCGCAACTGTTCGAGCAGATCGACCAGTTGCAGGAGGAGGCGGATGACGAACGCACCCAGGACATCCTCGGTGCGTTGTATGACTATGCGGAGATGATTGCGCCGGCCAATCAGTAAGGTCCGGCGCGCATCTTATTCGGCGGCGGCCTCGCCCTGCGCTGCGGCAGCGGCCTTGCCCTGCGACTTCAGCTTCATGATGAAGTCGCGCAAGGCCGGCTGAATATCTTCGAACAGCGGATGCTTGCGATTCTTGAGCATCACCTCCGAGAACAGTTTCAACCCCAGCGCCAGCTGCGCGCTGGTGTCGCTGTCGAACTGCCCGTTGCCACGCAGGCGGGCGACGATACTGAAGATATCGTCATGGTTGCCGGCCTCGAAACTCAGGGGCGCATGCAAAGGCTGTCCCTCCGAGGCGGTGGCCAGATGCTCCAGGGTGATGCGGTAGCGATGTTCTTTCATGTGAAGTTCCTTTCCAAAATCCCGGATCGCCGGATCAGGCGCGTTCCACCGCCACGGCGGCGCGATCGATGATGTCGATGATGGCGTGCAGTTCTTCCTTGGCCAGCTTGCCCTTGGCCAGACGCGTATGCAAGGCCATGCGGAAGTTCTGCACGGCGCGGCGCAGTTCGGGCGAATCGGCGTCGGGACGCTCCTGGCGGCGCAATTCGAACTTGCGCAGCACCTGCTGCAACAGCTCGGCGTTTTCCTTTTCTTCCAGATAGGCCTTGCCCTCGGCGCTGAGGGTGTAAAGCTTCTTGCCGCCATCCTCGCCCTGCACCGAGGCATGGCCCATTTCTTCCAGCAGCGTCAGGGTCGGGTAGATCACGCCGGGGCTGGGGCTGTAGCCGCCGCCGACCAGTTGCTCGATGGCCTTGATCATGTCGTAGCCGTGGCGCGGCTTTTCCTGCAGCAGATGCAGCATCACGATGCGCAACGCGCCCTGCTCGAACATGCGCGCGCCGCGTCCGCCGCCGCCTTCACGGCCACCGGGGCCATGATGGCCACGCGGACCGCGCGGCTCGTCATCTTCAAACAGGCCGCCGCCATGATGCGGGCGGTCGTGTCGCTGGTGCTTGGGGCCGTGGCCGGGTTCGCCGGGTTGATTGAATAAATGCTTGAACATGGTATTTCCTTATTGTCAGGTGGCTGAGGCAGCGACTGACGCACGCTGCGGGTCGATCGATATAGCCAAGATATATCTTAATTCGCCGCATTTCAAGATATATCTTAATAATATTTCAGAAGGGTTTCCAAAAGGAAATCTGAAGCAAAAAGCTTCACCGTCAGTTCGGCGACATTACCTGTGAGCCAGAAGTGCTAAGTTCTTGATGCAGCATCCACAACAAATGAACAAGGAGACAAGCATGACCCCAGCCACCACTCCCGATGCGCCCATCGGCCGCTTTCCCATCCCCGATCTTCATACCCTGCCGGAGGACATCCGCAGCCGCATCCTGGCTGTGCAGGAAAAGTCCGGATTCATCCCCAACGTGTTCCTGGTGCTGGCGCATCGTCCGGATGAATTCCGCGCCTTCTTTGCTTATCACGATGCGCTGATGGACAAACCCGGCGGCCTCACCAAGGCCGAGCGCGAGATGATCGTGGTGGCCACCAGCAATGCCAACCAGTGCCAGTACTGTGTGGTGGCGCATGGTGCCATCCTGCGCATCCGCGCCAAGGACCCGCTGCTGGCCGACCAGGTCGCCATCAATTACCGCAAGGCCGATATCAGCGCGCGGCAGAAGGCCATGCTGGACTTCGCCATGAAGGTCTCGGCCAGCGCCTGGGCTGTCAATGAAGAGGATTTCGCCACGCTCAAGGCGCATGGCTGGAATGAGGAGGATGCGTGGGACATGGCCGCCATCGCGGCCTTCTTCGGCATGTCGAACCGGCTGGCCAATGTGACCGGCATGCGGCCCAATGAAGAGTTCTACCTGCTGGGGCGCCTGCCCCAGCAGTGAAGCAGGAAAGCGGTGACGATCAGCGCTGGCCCCCATGCCAGCGCGCCACCCTTTGCAGGCAGTCATGCACGTCGCCTTGTACCAGCTCGGCGGCATGCGCCAGCATGAGGTTGCGCGGCAGGCCGAAGTCCTCGATGAACATGCCGGCATGGCAGACGCCCGGTTCGGCCTGTGGCACCTGTTGCAGCAAGTCTTGCGCAGGCGTGTTGTAGCACCACACCTTCTTGCCGCGCCCGACGGCATAGCCGATCTCGAAGACCGTGCCCGAGTCCGGCTCATGGCCGCGGAAATCGCACACATTGGCCACCACATAATCGGCGGAGTCGATCAGGGCCACGTTGATCTCGTAGATGCGGCGCGCCACCTCGGCCTTGCTGTCGCCGCTGACCTCGTCATCACCCGGGCACAGGGCGACCAGCCCGAGGTCGGCGCACCACTGCTTGATCTGAAGTTTGTGCTGCGCATAGTCGCGCTGGAAGACGTCGGGGCCGGCCATGTAGATGCGGGGCTGCGGGGTCATGGTTCATCCTGTGGAATACGCGGGAACCGGCAGGATAACGCAAACCTTCATCTCCTTATGAACGCTGCTGCGCCACGATCTCCGCACGGTCGAAATCGGCGCCGAAGTCATCGACCTGCACGCTCTGGTCGCCATAGTGGGCAAAGGCATCGACCGCTTCCTTCTCCTGCTGCGAGATCAGCTGGCGTTCCAGCGCAAGCGCACTCCAGGCCGGGACTTCCAGCAGGCTCTGCGGCATCGGCGGCAGCTTGCCTTCCTTGATGTCGGACTTGAGGCGATGCTCAAGTTGCTGCACCACCGGCGCGAGCACGAAGGCTTTCTCGCCGCACGCCAGCGGATCGCCCTCGCGCGGCAGGTAGGCACCGGCCACCAGGCGGTTGCGGCTCTCACCCGGGGTCTGCATGGCCTGGGCCACGCGCGTGCCGAGCACATCGGAAGGCTTGCGATACGGCAGGCCCAGCGGGAAGATCAGCACCCGCAGCAGTACCGCGATGAACGGATTGGGGAAGTTGTGCAAGACATCGATGATGGCTTCCTGGGCGCGATGCAAGGCATCCTGCACCGACCAGTCCACATAGGGCAGGTCTTCTTCCTGCCGGCCCTCATCCTCGAACCGCTTCAGTACCGCCGACACCAGATAAAGCTGCGAAACCACATCACCCAGCCGCGCCGAAATCCGCTCGCGGAATTTGAGCGTTCCGGCCAGCACGCCCATGCTCACATCGGTGAGCAGCGCAAAGGCCGACGACAGATGCACCACCGCACGGAAATAGCCCCGCGTGGCACGTGCGGCATGGCTGGACGAGGGCAGCAGCCAGCCCCGGCTGATGCCGCCCACGAAGCTGCGCGCGGCATTGGCAGCCACGAAGGAGAGATGCCCGAAGAGCAGGCGGTCGAATTCCTGCACGGCGCGCTCGCGGTCTTCATCGGCGGCGGTGGCCAGCTCCTGCAGGACGTAGGGATGGCAGCGGATCGCGCCCTGGCCGAAGATGATGAGACAGCGCGTCAGGATATTGGCCCCTTCCACGGTAATGGCGATGGGCACCTGCTGATACGCGCGCGCCAGGAAGTTGCCCGGCCCCATGCAGATACCCTTGCCGCCGATCACGTCCATGCCGTCATTGACCACCATGCGCCCGCGCTCGGTGACGTGGTACTTGGAGATGGCCGAGATGACCGAGGGCTTCTCGCCCGCATCCACTGCCAGCGCCGACAGGCGGCGCGTGGCATCCATCATGTAGAGATGCCCGCCCATGCGCGCCAGGGCCTCCTGCACGCCTTCGAACTTGCCGATCTCGATCTTGAACTGGCGTCGCATGGCCGTGTAGGCGCTGGTGCCACGCACGGCCAGCTTGGAAAAGCCGACGCTGGAGGACGGCAGCGAAATCGCCCGCCCTGCCGCCAAACATTCCATGAGCATGCGCCAGCCGCGTCCGACCTGCCCGGCACCACCAATCACCCATTCCATCGGGATGAAGACATCGCGCCCTTCGGTCGGCCCGTTCTGGAAGACGGCATTGAGCGGCCAGTGACGGCGTCCGGTGATCACGCCCGGATGGTCGGTCGGGATCAGGGCGCAGGTGATGCCGGGTTCGGCGTCGCTGCCCAGGAGGCCATCCGGATCGCGCACGCGGAAGGCCAGGCCCAGCACGGTGGCAATCGGCGCCAGGGTGATGTAGCGCTTGCTCCAGGTGACGCGGAAGCCCAGCGTTTCACGGCCCTCATGCTCGCCCTTGCAGACGATGCCCACATCGGGAATGGCAGCCGCATCCGAACCCGCATAGGGACTGGTCAGCGCAAAGCAGGGAATCTCCAGCCCCTGCGCCAGGCGCGGCAGGTAATGATTTTTCTGGGCGTCGGTGCCGTAATGCAGCAGCAATTCGGCCGGCCCCAGCGAATTGGGCACCATCACCGCGATGGCCGCAGCCGAACTGCGCGAGCCCAGTTTCATCACCACCTGCGAATGCATGTAGGCCGAGAACTGCTTGCCGCCGTATTGACGCGGAATGATCATGCCCAGGAAACCCTTGTCCTTGATGAACTGCCAGGCGTCGGGCGGCAGGTCCTGGGTCTTCACGCTGGTGTCCCAGTCGCTGACCATGGCGCACAATTGCTCGACCTCGTTGTCGAGGAAGCTCTGCTCTTCCGGCGTCAAACGCGGCGCGGGCAGGTCGAAGAGGCGCTTCCAGTCCGGCTTGCCGGAGAACAGTTCGGCATCCCACCAGACGGTGCCGGCCTCGATGGCATCGCGTTCGGTGGCGGACATGCGCGGGGCGATCTTGCGGAACAGGTCCAGCGCCGGGCGCGTCATCAGCGACTGTCGGACGGACTTGATCGCCACCAGCAGCGTGGGTGTGAAGAAAAGGATGGCCAGCAGCACCAGCACCGGCAACTCGATCTCGGCCAGGCGGGCGCCCAGCCAGATCAGGACCGCTTCAGCGACCAGCCAGACCCAGGCGCTGGCGCGCATCATCATGAGGGCCAGCGCGCCGGCGATGAGAAGAATGAGCCAGATGATCATGTCGTCTCCTGTACTGTTGTCGTTGTGAGCGTTAGGAATGCAGGCTGCCGGGAACAGTGTGGCATCGATTGCCGACAGCGCCAAGCCGCTCCCCGCTTTGTCACCCTCCTGCTTCCCGAACCTACACCGCCAGCTCATCCGGCGGAATCGGACAGAGCAACCTCACACGGTCAGACAACGCCCGACATGCCGCGGCCCATGCCATCCATTACAATCGCGCCATTGCAGACTGCAGCACCGGAGAACAGATCATGAAATGGGAAGGCAATCGCGAAAGCGACAACGTGGAAGACCGCCGTGGCGAGGATGGCGGCGGGGGCGGCGGCTTTGGCTTCGGCGGGCGCTCCATCGGGCTGGGCACGGTCGCGGTGGCCCTGGTGGCCTCCTACTTCCTGGGCATCAACCCGCTGACCATGCTCAACCTGCTCTCCGGCGGCGGCTCGCCTGCGCCGGTGCAACAGCAGGCACCGGCCCACAAGCCTTCGCCCAATGACCAGATGGCGCGCTTCGTCTCGACCGTCCTGGCCGATACCGAAGATACCTGGGGCCAGATCTTCGCCAACAACGGCAAGCAATACGTGCAGCCCAAGCTGGTGCTGTTTTCCGGCAGCACCCCGACCGCCTGCGGTACTGGCCAGACCGCCACTGGCCCCTTCTACTGCCCCGGCGACCAGAAGGTGTATATCGACTTGTCGTTTTATGAACTGATGAAGCAGCGCTTCAAGGTGTCCGGCAATTTCGCTCAGGCTTACGTGATCGCGCATGAAGTCGGGCACCACGTGCAACACCTGATGGGCATCTCCGACAAGGTCGATGCTGCCCGCCGCAATGCCACCGAAAAGCAGGCCAATGCCATGTCGGTGCGGCTGGAACTGCAGGCGGACTGCTTCGCCGGGGTCTGGGCCTATCACGCCAACCAGGCGCGTCACATCCTGGAAGAAGGCGACATCGAGGATGCCTTGAATGCCGCCTCGGCCATCGGCGACGATGCCCTGCAACGCCAGGCGCGCGGCGTGGTCGTACCGGATTCCTTCACCCATGGCAGCTCGGCGCAGCGCGTGACCTGGTTCAAGCGCGGCATTTCCGAAGGCAAGGTCAGCGCCTGCAACACCTTCGCTGCCAAGGAACTTTGATTCACTGACAACTGACATCACAACGAGGAGACCTCCTGCATGACCCTATCCTACTGGTGCATCCTGATTGCCGGCCTGATGCCGGTGTTCACCATCGCCGTGGCCAAGTATGGCCGGCGCGACTTCGACAATGCCGAACCGCGCGCCTGGCTGGACAAGCAGACCGGCGTGCGCCGCCGCGCCGACTATGCGCACCGCAACCACTTCGAAGCCTTCCCCTTCTTCGCTGCCGCCGTGCTGGTGGCGCAGCAAGTGGGCGCAGCGCAGGGACAGATCGATAGCGCCGCGCTGGTCTTCATCGCCGCCCGCATCCTCTACACGGTGCTGTACCTGACGGACAAGCCCTCGGCCCGTTCGGCGGTGTGGATCATCGGCTACCTGAGCGTGATTGCGCTGTTCGTCATCGCTGCGCGCGCCTGAGACGGGAAGCTTCGATGAGTCACCCTGCCGCTTCCCGACTGCATGCCATGCGTGCATCATTGGATGCCCTGCGCACCGGCCAAGGCACTATCGCCGGCCTGTGCAGTACGTGGCGGGCCCAGGAAGAGGTCATGACCGCCTTGCCGCCGCGCTATCGCCAGGTCGCCGAAGACCTGCTGGGCCGGCTGGAAGCGGGCAGCCTCTTCACCGAAGAAAGCTGTTCCTTCAGCCAGAAGGACCTGACCGACAGCCTCTCCACCTGGCTGGACAAGGCGCAGCAGACGCTGGAAAGCGCCACCTGAACGTCGGGGCGGCTGGACAAATGGCCGCGCCGGGCGTACCGTACCGGTCCCCCGTGCCGCCTGTTGCGGCCGGGGTTTCCGAAAGAAAGCACATGCAAAAGATCACCTTCCCGCTGCAGGGCCATCCCTACGTCGAACTGAACCAGCTGCTCAAACTCTGCGGCCTGTGCGACAGCGGCGGTGCCGGCAAGCAACTGGTGGCCGACGGCCAGGTCAAGGTCGACGGCAAGCTGGAAACCCGCAAGACCTGCAAGATCACCGTCGGCCAGAAAGTCACCCTGGGCGACGTGCAGATCACGGTGCTGGCCGAATGAGCCCGCACGCCGGCGTCGACGCGGTACTGGAGTTCTGGTTCGGCCCCGATTGGGAGCAGCTCCCCGCGCATCAGGTGGCCGAACGCCAGAAGAAACTCTGGTGGAGCAAGAACCCCGACATCGACGCCGAATGCCGCACCCGCTTCGCCCCCCTGGTGCAGCAGGCGGCCGCCAACCAGCTCGATGACTGGACCGAATCCCCGCGCAGCATGCTGGCCCTGATCCTGTTGCTGGACCAGATGCCGCGCAACATCTACCGCGACACCGCCCAGGCCTTCGCCCACGATGAACTGGCACGCCAGTGCAGCCATCTGGCGCTGGCCATGGGCCTGGATGCAGACTTGCCGCCGCTGGCCCGGGTGTTCCTCTACCTGCCGCTGGAACACGCCGAAGACCTCGACGACCAGGAGTACGTGGTGCAACTCATGGGCGCACTGGCCAAGGCGGCCAGCGCCGAAGACAAGGCGACCTTTGACGGCTATGCCGACTATGCGCGACGACACCATGCCGTGATCGCGCGCTTCGGACGCTTCCCCCACCGCAACCGCATCCTGGCGCGCGAGAGCACGCCGGAAGAAGTCGACTTCCTCAAGCAACCGGGTTCTTCCTTCTGAAGTTTTCGATAGCAGCGCACTGATTCGGGGTTTTGCTGGAGCGGCATTTTCTTTTTCCCTAGACTCGCGGGCTTTCCTTTCCAGGATTTCCCATGCGCGGTCGCTCCCCAGGTTTCTCGATGATGGAGGTGCTGGTGGCCATGCTGGTCATCGGCACCGGTGCGCTGGCCATCGCCATGCTGCAACTGCACGCGCTGCGCAGCAGCCAGGACAGCAGCCTGCACGCCCGTGCCACCCTGCTGGCGCAGGAACTGGCCGAATTGCGCGCAGCCTTGCCGGCCAGCGCTGGCGTCGCCGATCCCCTGTTGTTTTCCCTCGCGGCGGGCAAGCCGTTCACGGCCCATGCCGATTGCGAACAGAGTGCCTGCAGCCCGGCCGATTTCGCCCGGGCCAGCCTGGCGGACTGGAGCGGCCGGCTGGTCCGCGATTTCCCGCAAGCGCGCGTCACCGTCTGCCGTGACGGCCCGCGCCCGCCCCCCGAAGACTGGCGCTGCGACGGCCTCGAAAGCAGCCCTGCCGTCCTGAAGATGGCCTGGCATCGCCCCGGCGCGGCCAAGGGGATGGCCGCTGCCGCCGCGCCGCTGGTGAGCCTGAACCTGGGCCGCTGACGATGCCGGCGCGATCCCCCTTCCCGGCGCGCGCGATGCGTCTGCATCAGACCGGACTGACCCTGGTCGAACTGATGATTGCGCTGGCCATCGGCCTCCTGGTGGTGCTGGTGGCCGGTACGCTGCTGCAGCAGGCGCGTGCGGCTTACCAGGAAATGGATGATGCCGGCCGCGTCGAGGAAACCGGCCGCGTGGCCCTGGATCACCTGCAACAGGTGTTGCGCCAGGCCGGCCATCTGCCGCTGGAAAGCCTGCCCGACGGCAGCTCGCCCGCCCTGCTGCCGGGCCTGCGCGGGCTGGATGACAGCCGCCAGGCCGACGCCCTCGATCCGGCCGCAGGACTGTTCGGCAGCAGCACCGGTGACGGCGTCAACCACAGCGATCTCCTCATGCTCGGTTTCTTCGGTGCCCCGCGCGGCAGCCATGCCGAAATCAGCCACTGCAGCGGCGCGCAAGCTCCCGTGGGCAAGCCGGAAGAAGCCGCGCGCCACTGGGTCATCTACTACATCGCACCCGGCACCGGCGACGAGCCCGAGCTGCGCTGCCGCTACCAGGGCAAAAACGGCAACTGGACCTCGGACGCCATCGCCCGTGGCGTGGAAGCCATGCAATTGCGCTATGCCATCGACAGCGATGGCGATGGCCGTCCAGATCGCTGGCTGGATGCCTCGGCCATGCCGGGCGAGGCCTGGGGCCGGGTGATCCTGGTGCGCATCGCGCTGCTGGTGCGCGGCGTACAGCGACGGCCGGCCGCGCCGGGCAGTGAAACCCGCAGCTACGACCTGTTCCTCCCCGGCCGACGCAGCGATCCGGCGTGGCGCGTCACCGAGACCGGGCAGGAGCAGCGGCGGCGTGCGGTCTTTCAAGGCAGCGTCATGCTGCGCAACCTGTCCATGGCGGAGGCCGGGAAATGAAGAGGCCACCATGTCACCCGCGCCAGCGCGGTGCCACGCTGATGATCACGCTCATGCTGCTGAGCGTGATCCTGTTGCTGGGTGCGTCCACCACCTCACTGCTCCTGCTGGAGGAACGCGGCGCGCGCAACCATCGCGAACGTGCCCAGGCCAGGCTGGCCGCCCAGGCGGCGCTGGAAGATGCCTGCGACGACCTGCGCTACCACCGCCAGATCGATCCCGGGCAATTCACTGCCAGGCGCGCCTGCCGCAGCGATGCCGCCGGTGCCGGCCTGTGCGTGGGCCATCACGACCGCGCCGGCTGGGAGCCTGCACAACTGCATGGGCCCGACGCCCTCTCGGCCACCTACGGCCAGTTCACCGGACGGCGCTATCGCGCCCTGCCCGGCGTGGCGACGCCGCGTTACCTGATCGAACGTCTGGCGCCGAAGTCCGACAAGAGTCCCAGCAAGCTCCCCGGCGACGAAGAGGCTCCCACCCTCTATCGCCTCAGCGCCGTCGGCTACGGCCGGCAGGGTGCCATCGTGGCGCTGCAGGCGCTGGTGCAGTTGCCCGCCCGGCCCGGCAGCGTGCCCGCCAGTTGCCCGCTGCAGGCCTGGCGTCCTCTCTATCTTCCTTTGACGGAATGACCATGCATCCTCCCTTGCGCTCCTCTCCCGCTCCGGCAAATGGCTTCACACTGCTGGAAATCCTGGTCAGCCTGGCCATCGTGATCCTGCTGGCCGGGCTCGGCTGGAACGGTTACCTTCACATCGTCAAGAAAGCCAGCCGCGCCGAAGGACGCGCGGCCATCCTCCACGTGCTGCTGCAACAGGAACGGCACTACGCCTACCAGCATCGCTACCGGCCCTTCCAGCCGGGCAGCGCGGCCCAGGGTTTCAAGTGGTATTCCGGGGCCACGCCGCAAACCAGCGCCTATGCCCTGTCCGCAAGGGCCTGCGAGGATGAGGATCTGGCCAGCTGCGTGCTGGTCATCGCCACGCCGGGCGGCAGCGGCGTCAACACCGCCTATGAAGATGCCCAATGCGGCGTGCTGCAAGCCGACAACCGGGGCAATCGCCGCGCCGACGGCAAGGATTGCTGGTGACCTCATGCGCGCAACCGGATTCTCGCTCATTGAACTCATGGTGGTGCTGCTGATCGCGGCCCTGGTGCTGGCCGCCGGCATCCCGGCGCTGCAACAGCTCTCCACCGAACACCAGCTGGCGGCGGCCGGCAGCGATTTCTTCCACGGCGTGCAACTGACCCGCTCCGAAGCCCTGCGCGCCGGCCGCCGCGCCGAGATGCGTCCGCGCGATGGCCGCGACTGGCAGAGCGGCTGGGAGATCCGGGTCGGACAACAAGTGGTCGCCCATCATCGCGCTCTGGAGGTCGGCATCGCCGTGGCCTACACCACCGGCGGCGAACTGGTGGCTTACCAGCCTGACGGCCAGCCGGTCACGCGCGGCAGCTGGTACTTCAGCAGCGGCGTGAACTCGCGTGCGGTGGTGATCAACTTCCTGGGGCGGGTACGGATCTGCAATCCCGTCCTCGATAACCAGTGCAGCCTGGCCGCGCCCGAGTAGATCGCCGGTGCCGCCGGCCTTGCGGGCGATCCGGCAAAGCCGTGTATATTGACGGGCATCCGGCCTCGCCCCTGGCAGGCCTTGCCGCCTATTTCGTGTTAGCACACCATGACTTCCACTGCAGATCCGCTCTACCTGTTCGACATCGAGAATGACCAGCAAGCCATGGCCCTGGCCTTGCTGCAAGCCGGCTTCGGCATGCTCGACACCACCCCCAATCCGCGCGTGGGCTGCGTCATCGTCAAGGACCGGCGCATCATCGGTGCCGGCTTCACCCAGCCGCCCGGCGGCAACCACGCCGAAATCCAGGCCATGGCCGATGCCGCCGCGCGCGGACACGAGGTGCGCGGTGCCACCGTCTACGTCACGCTGGAACCCTGCAGCCATTTCGGCCGCACCCCGCCCTGTGCCGATGCGCTCGTCCGAGCCGGCGTAGCACGAGTGGTGGCGGCCATCGCCGACCCCAACCCGCTGGTGGCCGGACAGGGCCTGGCCCGCCTGCAGGCAGCCGGCATCGAGGTCGCCTGCGGACTGCTGGAAGAAGAAGCGCGCGAGATCAACATCGGCTTCCTGCATCGCATGCGTACCGGACGTCCGTGGGTACGCATGAAGAGCGCCGCCAGCCTGGATGGCAAAACCGCCCTGCACAATGGCGTGAGCCAGTGGATCACCAGCCAGGCCGCGCGCGACGACGGCCACATCTGGCGCGCCCGCGCCTGCGCCATCATGGCCGGCATCGGCACCATCCAGAAGGACGATGCGCAACTCACCGTGCGTGCCATCGACACCCCGCGCCAGCCGCGCCGCATCGTGGTCGACAGCAAGCTGATCGTCTCGCCCGAAGCGCGCGTGATCCAGGGCGGCAATACCTGGGTCTTCACCGCCACCGATGACCGCGAAAAGCGCGCCGCGCTGGAAGCCGAGGGGGCCGAAGTCATCCTGCTGGACAACGCCGAAGGCAAGGTGGACCTGCCGGGCCTGGTGCGTGAACTGGGCCAGCGCCAGATCAATGAATTGCACGTGGAAGCCGGCGCCAAGCTCAATGGCGCGCTGATCCGCGCAGGCTGCGTGGATGAACTGCTGGTCTACCTGGCCCCGGCCCTGATCGGCGATGGCCGCAACATGTTCGAACTGCCGCCGCTGGAAGACCTGTCGGGCAAGATCGGCATCCACTTCCACGAGGTCAAGCAGGTCGGGCCGGATTTGCGTATCCTTGCCCGTTTCGCGTAAGCGTTTTTGCTTTTTCTTTCAGATTTTTTGTATCAGGACTGAATCATGTTTACAGGAATCGTTGCCGCCGTCGGCACCATCACCTCCGTCACCCCCCTGGCAGCCGGCCCTGACGCCGGTGTGCGCCTGACCATCGATGCGGGCAGCCTGCCCATGGCCGATGTCGGCCTGGGCGATTCGATTGCGCTCAATGGTGCCTGCATGACCGTAGTGGAGAAGACCGCCAGCGGCTTTACCGTCGATGTCTCGCGGGAAAGCCTGCGCCTGACGGCCGGGCTGGACGCCCCTGGCGAAGTCAATCTGGAAAAGGCCCTGACCCTGGCCGAGCGCCTGGGCGGCCACCTGGTCTCCGGCCACGTCGATGGCCTAGGACAGGTGCATTCCTTCGAGCCCGTGGGTGAATCGCGCGAGCTGATCGTCGATGCCCCCAAGGCACTGGGCAAGTACCTGGCTTACAAAGGATCGATCGTGGTCAATGGCGTGTCGCTGACGGTCAACCGCGTGGAAGACCTGGCCGATGCCTGCCGCTTCTCCATCAACCTGATTCCGCATACGGTGGAAGTGACCACGCTCAAGCATTTGAAGGCGGGCAGCAAGGTCAATCTGGAGATTGACCTGATTGCGCGCTATGTGGAGCGCATGCTGTCTTCCTCGAACGCTTCCTGAGCCTCACGCCTCCCTGCAGGTCGTCCTCAGGGGCGGCCTGCATCACCGATCTCCGCAATCACCGCACGGCACACCGGAGTGTCTCCATCAGCCAGCGGGAACAGCACCGTGTAGTGATGCGTCTGCGGCACCACGTGATGCGCCACCACCTGCGGCCAGCAGTTGGCCATCACGGCCGCCTGCAGGTGGAATTGCGCGGTCTCCAGTTCACCAATGATGGTATGCATGCGCGTACCCGTGGGCCCGGCCTGCAGCACCGGTGAGAGCGCATCCGCACGCTGCTCGTCCAGCGTCAGTGCCTTGTTGAGCGAAGTCGGGATCAACGGCACCAGATCGAACACGCCACTGATGGCAAAGACGGCCTGCACCGGCAAGGCACTCGCCTGCGCGGCCACGAAGGCCGCCAGATGGCCGCCCGCCGAATGCCCCATCAGCGAGACACGATTCACATCGATGCCCAGGCGATCCGCCTGCTGCGCAATGGTGGCAAGCAACGCCTGTACCTCTGCCACCATGTCCTCAATGCGAGCCTGCGGGGCCAGCGAATAATTGATCACCGCCACGCTGATGCCCGCCTTGACGTAAGGCGCGGCGATGAAGCCGATGTCACGCTTGTCGCCGCCCTGCCAGTAACCACCGTGGATGAACACCAGCAAAGGCCGCTGCGCCCCTTGCGCACGATAGAAATCGAATCGCTGAAGCGGTGCATCACCATAGGCGATGTCGGACTCGGTCAGCAAGGTAGTGGCAATGGCGGCCGTCGCCTGCTGCCACTGCTGCAGCACCTGCGGGAAATCCGGAAAGGCGGCCTTGAGGTTGTAGCCCGCTTCGCACTCGGCGATGGGGCAAAGAACGCGGCGAGCGTCCGTCTCGACTTGATTGGGGAGCATTCAGTTTTCCTTAATGCTGTTTGCCACAGCATTAAACCTGCGTTAATGATCAATATCCGCGCAACAAGCACCTCACACGCTCAGATACTGATCCCACAATTCCGTCTGCACCGACAGCTGCGCCGAATCACCCTGCCAGACCACCTTGCCCTTTTCGAGGATGGTGTGCTGGTCGGCAAAGCCGATCAGACGCTTGATGTACTTGTCGATGACGATGATGGTCAGCCCATATTCGCGCAAGGCTTTCAGGCAAGCCCAGATTTCTTCCCGCACCAGCGGCGCCAGGCCCTCGGTGGCTTCATCCAGGATCAGCAGATGCGGATTGGTCATCAGGGCCCGGCCGATGGCCAGCATCTGCTGCTCGCCGCCGGAGAGCTGGCCGCCGCCATTGTGGCGGCGCTCCTTCAGGCGCGGGAACTGCTGATAAATCTTTTCCAGCGTCCACGGATTGTCACGGCCGTTGCGCCGCGCCGCGAAGGCGGACAGATTTTCTTCCACGCTCAGGTTCTTGAAGATCTGCCGTCCCTCCGGCACGATGGCGATGCCGCGCCGGGCAATTGCATCGGCACTGGCGCTGTGGATGGCTTCGCCACGAAAGCGCACCACGCCGCCGGTCGGGCGATTCAATCCGAGGATGGTGCGCAGCGTGGTGGTCTTGCCCATGCCATTGCGGCCCAGCAGGGTTACCACTTCGCCTTCCCTGACCTGCATGTCGATCCCGAACAGCACCTGGCTCGCACCATAGCCGCCGGTCAGGCCTTCCACTTCCAGCAAAGCACTCATTGCGTTTCCTCCTCGCCCAGGTAGGCCAGCTTGACCTCGGCATTGGCGCGGATCTCGTCCACGCTGCCGGTGGCCAGCACCGCCCCCTGTACCAGCACCGTCATGCGGTCGGCGAGGGCGAAGACGGCCTCCATGTCATGTTCCACCAGCACCACCGTCAGTTCCTCCTTGAGGGACTGGATCAGCGCAATCATGTCGCCGGACTCCTCATGCCCCATGCCGGCCATCGGTTCATCCATCAACAGCACGCGCGGACCGCAGGCGATGGCCAGGCCCACATCCAGCCGACGCCGCGCTCCATGCGAGAGCTGCGACGACAACTGATGCACGACCTTCTCCAATCCGACCCGGCGCGCCACCGTCATGGCCGCTTCGCGTGCGGCGCGATCACTCGCGCTGGCATGGAAGAAGCCATAGCTGCGATGCTGCCCGCGCTGTACGGCCACCTGCAGGTTGTCCAGCACGCTCAGTTCATCGAAGACGCTGGTGATCTGGAATGAGCGCACCAGCCCGGCTGCCACACGCGCCTGTTCCGCGTGGCCATGCATGGGCTGGCCGAACAGGTAGACCTCGCCCGCATCCGCAGCCAGCGCCCCGGAGAGCAATGAGAGCAAGGTCGTCTTGCCCGCACCATTGGGACCGATGATGGCGTGCACGTGGCCCGCCGCAATCTCCAGGTCGACATCGCGCGTGGCCGCCAGGCCGCCGTAGTTTTTCTTCAGGCCCTTGACCGAGAGAGCCACCGCTGCCTGTTCATGCCCCATGCGGCTCTCCCTGCTTGAGTGTCTTGCCGATGGTGGCCAGCGAACTCACGCCGCGCGGTGCCACCATGACCACCAGCAAGAGGATCAGGCCGACATAGATCTGCCAGTATTCGAAATGGGTCGACAGCACTTCCTCCAGCAACAGGAAGGCCGCTGCACCGAGCAGGCCGCCGTAAAAATAGCCGACCCCGCCCAGCGCCACCATCACCAGCAGGATGCCGGACTGCGACCAGTGCAGCAGCTTGGGGCTGGCAAAGAGATTGCTCATGCCGATGAGGCTGCCGGCCAGTCCCGCGATGACGGCGGCGATCACGAAGGCCGCCAGCTTGTAGCGCAGCGCCGGATAGCCGATGGCCTGGGCGCGCCGCTCGTTCTGCCGGATGGCGTTCAAGGCCAGCCCGAAGCGCGAGGCCAGCAGCCGCTGCAGCAGCACGAAGCTGGCCACCAGCCAGGCCAGCACGACCCAGTAGAAGGCGTTGTCGCCGCTCATGTCGAGGCCGAAGCCCAGCAGCGGACGCGCCGTCACCTGCAGGCCATCGTCGCCGCCGTAATACCGGAAGCCGACGAAGAAGTAGTAGAACAATTGCGCCAGCGCCATGGTGATCATGATGAAATACACCGCCCGCGTGCGCAGGGCAATCACCCCGATCACCAGGCCGACCAGGCCCGTCACCAGCGCGGCCAGCAGCCAGATCAGCCAGGCGCTGGTCACGCCATGGAAACTGGCGATGGCCGTGACATACGCACCCAGCCCGAAGAACACTGCATGACCAAAACTGACCATGCCGCCGTAACCAAGAATGAAATTGAGGCTGGCCGCCACCATCGCAAAGATCAGGATGCGGGTGACCACGCCGATGTAGTACTCCATCCCGCTGGCCTGCGCCAGCAGCGGCAGCAGCACCGCCAGGACGAGCAGCAGGAGAACGAACAGACGTTGCATGGGATTCCTCAGGTACGGGCAGGGAACAGACCGCTGGGGCGCCAGAACAGCACCGCGATCATCACCAGGTAGATCATCATCGAGCCCAGCGCCGGACCGACCGAGGCGGCCGCATCGGCACTGAGGAAGAGCGCGAAGAGCTGCGGCAGCAAACTGCGCCCCAGCGTATCGACCACGCCCACGATGAGCGCGCCGATGGCCGCGCCCGGCACCGAACCAATGGCGCCGATGACCACCACCACGAAGGCCAGGATCAGCACGTCATCGCCCATGCCGGCCTGCACCGCCACCAGCGGGCCCAGCATGATGCCCGCCAGCGCCGCCAGCAGCAGCCCGAAGCTGAACACCAGCCGGAACAGCAGGCGGATGTTGATGCCCATGGCCGTGACCATCTCCAGGTTGTTGGCCCCGGCGCGCACCCACATGCCGATGCGCGTGCGGTTGATGAGGAAGTACAGCGCCACGGCCACCACCACGCCCACCGCCATGACCAGCAGGCGATAACTGGAATACGGCAGCCCGAACAGATTGACCGGCCCGGCGAAGGCCGGCGGCATGTTCAGCGGCAGCGGCTGCGGGCCCCAGATCATGCGCACGCCATCGTTGAAGATCAGGATGAAGGCGAAGGTGGCCAGCACATGCACCATGTGATCCTTCTTGTAGAGCCGCCGGAACACCAGCCACTCCAGCAGGAAGCCCAGCGCTGCCGTGGCCGGCAGGGCCACCAGCAGGCCCAGCCAGAAGGAACCGCTGGCCCCGGCCACCACCGCCGCCACGTAGGCGCCGATCATGAAGAAGCTGCCGTGCGCCAGGTTCACGAAGTTCATCACGCCAAAGATCAGCGTCAATCCCGAAGCGATCAGGAACAGCATGACGCCGAACTGCAGGCTGTTGAGCACCTGCTCGAAGATCAGATTACCCAAGGTGCACCGTCCTCAAGGCATCTTGCATTGACCGACATAGGCGTCGACGTGATCGGGCAGCAGCGTCTGGGTCATGTTGTTGACGTACTTGCCGTCCGCGCCCTTGGTCACCACCCGCGCATACTGATTCTGGATCGGGAAGTGATTGGCCGCGAACTTGAAGCCCCCGCGCACCGACTTGAAGTTGGCCGCCTTGATGGCTGCAATAAGGGCCTCGCGATTTTCGACCTTGCCGCCGATGGTTTTGACGGCGCTGTCGATGAGCATGGCCGCGTCATACGCCTGGGAAGCGAACATCGAGGGCTGATGGCCGTATTCCTTGATGTAGGCCGCCACGAAGGCGCGGTTCTGTTCATTGGGCAGGTCGGCCGACCACTGGCCGGTGTTGGCCACGCCGGCGATCAGGTCGCCGTTGGAGAGCATCTGCTGGTCCGCATCATAGGCGGGCATCACGCGCACGATCTTGGGGTCCATGCCGGCGGCTGCGTATTGCTTGACGAAGTTCACGCCCATGCCGCCCGGCAGGAAGAAATACAGGGCATCGATATTGGCGGCACGCAACTGCGCGATCTCAGTAGCGAAATCGAGCTGGCCCAGCTTGGGGAAAAGTTCGACGGCAGGGTCTTTCTTGAGGAAACGCTTGAAGCCTGCCGAGGCATCCTTGCCCGCCGGATAGTTGGGAGCGATGATGGCCACGCGCTGGTAGCCCTTGTCGGCCATCAGCTTGCCGGCCGCTTCATGGGTGGCGTCGTTCTGGTAGCTGGCGCTGAAGAAATACGGATTGCAGCCCGCACCGGCCAGTTGCGCCGGACCGGCATTGGCGCTGACCACCACGGTCTTGCTGGCGAAGGCCGCCGGGGCCACGGCCAGCAGGATGTTGGAATAGACGAAGCCGCTCAGGATATCGACCTTCTCGCGCTTGATGAGGCGGTCCGCGCCCTGCTTGGCGGCATCGGGGCTGAACTGGTCGTCGACCACGATGACTTCGGCGGGCACGCCACCGAGCTTGTTGCCCAGCATCTTCATGGCCAGCATGAAGCCTTCGCGTTCATCCACGCCAGGGGCACTGGCCGGGCCGCTCAGGGTGGTCAGGAAGCCCACCTTCACCACATCGGCCGCCTGCGCGGACAGGCTTGCGCCCGCCGCCATCGCCATCATTACCGCACCTGCCACTTTAGTGAGTCGATTCATGCCTGGATTCCCCTCTAGATTCTTTGGTTTGAATTCGGTGTGAAGCTGGAAGCGTAGCGGCGCGTGAAACCTGGATTTCACCGCAAGCCCGGCCTGGAAAAACTATTTACGCAGGTCGGCTTTCGAGACAAAGGCATCCGCAAAGAAAGCCGTCCCCGGCAGGCCGCAGGTGGCCGTGAAATCGCGCCGCGCTGACTCTACCACGACCGGCGCGCCACAGGCATAGACCTGATACGACTGCATCGCCGGTACATCCTGCATCACGGCCTGGTGGACGAAGCCGGTGCGTCCGCTCCAGCCGCTGGCGGCATCGGCCTCGGACAGCACCGGCACGTAATCAAACCAGGGCAGGCTCGCCGCCCAGTCGCGGCACAGTGCATCGAGATACAGGTCGGCGGCACGGCGACCGCCCCAGTACAGGCGCATCGCACGCGTGCTGCCGGTGGCGACGGCCTCTTCCACCAGTGCCTTGACCGGAGCAAATCCTGTGCCACTGGCCAGCAGGATCACCGGCTGCGTGCCCTCGCGCATGAAGAAGCTGCCGGCAGGTCCTTCCAGCGAGAATTGCTGGCCCGGCTGCATGCCATTGAAGAGGCGGTCCGTGAATAGTCCGCCGGGCAGGTGGCGCACGTGCAGCTCCAGCAGATCACTGCCGTCCCTGGCATAGGTCGCCATGGAATAGCTGCGGCGCTGGCCGTCTTCCAGCAGCAGATCGGTGTACTGGCCGGCGCGATAGGACAGCGGCGCTGCACAGCGCAGGCGCAGGATGGCCACATCCGGAGCGGCGCGCGTGATGCTTTCCAGCGTGGCCTGCACTGACTGCAATGCCGGTTCGGTGCTGACGATGGCGGCTGCATCGCCCTCCCCGCCCACGCCAATCTCGACCCGCCCCGCGACCACACGCACCGGGAAGCTGCGCACCGCCTCGGTCACCGGCGCACAGCGCGGTGCACCGCTGCGTATGTCGAACAGCCCCTGGTGCAGCGGACACTCGACGCAGCCATCTTCCACATAGCCATCGGAAAGCTTGGCATTGCCGTGGGTGCACAAGTCCTTGAGCGCAAAAATCTCCTCGCCCAGGCGGAACACTGCCACCGCCTGGCTGCCCGCGCGGGCCGCGGCCACTTCGCCCTCGGCGAAATCATCGGCATGGCCGACATCGAACCACTCGCTCATGGCCGCCTCAGATCGGGGTGGCCAGCAAGGTCGCCACGCGCAGCGTGTCGTAGATCACGCGGCGGCGGGCATAGCGCCAGCCGGCCTCGGTCCTGACCACGCGGTCCTCATAACGGCCGGCCTGGTAGACGAAGGACTCGCCGTTCTGCAAGGTCTGCACCACCACGTAGCTCGACTGCGCATCCACCGAACCGTCGGCGTTCTGCGTGAACACCAGCCCCGAAGTCATGTGGCGATAGGTGTGCGCCTCGTAGATGTTGGCGTGGCGCAGCGAGAGCACGCGATCCTGCAGCATCTTCTTGCTGTCGCAATAGATGATGCCGATGGGCAGGCCGGCATCGGCGTTCTCGCGCGGCACGATTTCATACAGGCAGTCGTCGGTAAAAAACTCCGGCCACTGTTCCAGGCGGTCGTTGTCGAGCGCATGCACGTAGCGCTCCTGCAGTTGGTGCAGCTCAAACCACAAGCTCATCTGTTCCATGTTTTGCATCTGCTTTGCCTCGCTCATGCCTTCTCGATGGACGGGAAGCCCATCAGTTTCTGGTAGCCCATCCAGAACTTGCGGATCAGGCTTTCGGTAATCAAAGTGTCTTCCTGGTCGGGGTTGTCGCGCGCCATGTCGATCACCGAGCAGTGGTCCGGGTCACGGGCGGTGCCACGCTGTACCAGTTCGGTGGCCTCGGTGTCTTCCATCGAGATGTAGCCGGCCGGCCCCACCAGGTTGGCCTGCTTGATGCGCAGCGCGCGCAGCTCGGGGGTGTCGTCCTCGTAGCCGAAGAAGTGGAAGACCAGTTCGAAGTTGCTCGGTCCCTTGGGCAGCAACTGGCGCGCCACCAGGGTGTTATGGATCTGCTGCACCACCAGCTGCGGGAAGATGGGCTGGATGTGGTTGGTGGTCAGTTCCTCGAATTCCTTGATCTGGCCCAGCACCGACGGATCCTGCAGCGAGAAGCCCTCGTCGAAGGAGCGGATCTCCTGCTGCTTGTAGGCATCCGCCGTCTCCACTTCATTCTTGGTGGCGGTGATGATGCTGTGCAGGCCGTGGTGCTTGTCGGCCAGCGAGCGCGCCTTCATGCCCACGCGGAAGATGTTGAAGGTGGTGTGGAACAGGTGCAGCAGGCTGGCGTGATACGGGTCCTTGACGTTTTCCAGGTAGAGCTTCCAGTTCGACTTGGAATACTGGCGCGTGCAGCCGAGGTAGACGATGGGCTTGTGGAAGATGCGGTCGATCCACGGGCGCATCTCGGCGCCGATGTAGTCCGGCAGCGATTCCACGGTCTCGCTGAAGGTAGCGAAGACCAGGCCCTTGTAGCTGTCCACGCGCAACTGGCGCAGGCCGTGGCACTTGGGATCGAAATCCTTGGCCATGCCGGTGGCACCCTTCTGGCCACGGCGGAAAGGCACGCCCAGCAGGTTGCCGCGCGAGTCGAAACTCCACTGGTGATAAGCACAGCTGTGCGAACTGGCATTGCCGCGCGGCGTGCGGCAGACGATGGCGCCACGGTGCGAACACTTGTTGACCCAGGCGGCCAGGCTGCCATCTTCGGTGCGGGTGACTACCACCGGGGTGTCGCCGACGAAGGTACTTTTGTAATCGCCGTTATTGGGAATCTCGGCTTCCAGTGCCAGGAAGCTCCAGGTCTCGCCACGGTAGATGCGTTCCTGCTCCAGGTCATAGACCTCTTTGGAGCTGAATACCTTGTAAGGAGTGCGTGCACCATCGGTGCGGGGGAATTGCACCAGCGGTGCATAGCCTTGCTGTTCGAGTTCGGTGGATGTGCTCATGCGACGGTCCTCATCGTTGGATGCCAGGCGGGGCCTGGACGATGAGCCATCTTAGGCAGAGTGTGCAAGGACGAATATCCGCCATTTGCATAGTTGCGGGGCAGTCTTGTCCGTTTTTTGCATACCTTCCACGTTATACCCAAAAGGTATGCAGCATGCCCGAATCGGTCTTGGACACCCGGGCGGCTTTGTTCCTATCATCCATTCCAAGTCAGACATCGTCAGCATTCGCCTTCTTCTTTTCTACGGACTGCATCTTGAATTCCACCCTGCCCGCCACCTCCATCGAAACCGTCGAGGTCCTGCTGCTGGACGTTCCCACCATCCGCCCGCACCGTCTGTCGATGACCACCATGCACCGCCAGACCCTGGTGCTGGTGCGCATCACCGGCAACGATGGCGTGGCCGGCTGGGGCGAGGCTACCACCATCGGTGGCCTCGCCTATGGCGAAGAAAGTCCGGAAAGCATCAAGGTCAACATCGACACCTACATCACGCCGCTGCTGTTGGGCGCCGATGCCAACCAGATCGCCGCGCGCATGCATCACATTGCCGAGCACGTGCAAGGAAACCGCTTCGCCAAATGCGCCATCGAGACCGCGCTGTCGGATGCGCTGGCGCGCCGCCTGGGCGTGCCCCTGTCGACGCTCTTCGGTGGCCGTGTGCGGGAAAGCCTGCCGATTGCCTGGACCCTGGCCAGCGGCGACACGGCGCGCGACATCGAGGAGGCCGAGAAGATGCTGGCCCAGCGCCGCCACAACATCTTCAAGCTCAAGATCGGCGCGCGCACCGTAGAGCAGGATTGCGCCCACGTGGCCGCCATCAAGCGCGCCCTCGGCGAGCGCGGCAGCGTGCGGGTGGACGTGAACCAGGCCTGGACCGAGACCGAGGCCATGCTGGGCATGCAGCTGCTGGCCGATGCCGGCGTGGATCTGGTGGAGCAGCCCATCGCCGCCGGCAATCACGATGGCCTGGGCCGCCTGCGCCAGAAGAACCGCATCGCCATCATGGCCGACGAAAGCCTGCATGGTCCTCAGGATGCTTATCAACTGGCCCGCGTGGGTGCTGCCGATGTGTTCGCCGTGAAGATCAATCAATCCGGCGGACTGGCCGGTGCGCAACAAGTCGCGGCCATCGCCGCTGCCGCCCAGGTCGAACTGTATGGCGGCACCATGCTGGAAGGCGCCATCGGCACCATGGCCTCGGCCCAGTTGTTTGCCACGTTTGGCACGCTGGCCTGGGGCACTGAACTGTTCGGCCCGCTGCTGCTGACCGAAGAAATCCTGGCCACGCCGCTGCGTTACCGCGACTTCGCCCTGGAACTGCCGAGCGGCCCCGGCCTCGGCATCACCCTGGATGAAGATCGCGTCAACGCGCTGCGCCGCGACCGCAAGACCCCGCTGGTCTCCGTGGCCTGAACCATCGGCCCGGACCAACCGCACTCACCCCCACACATATCCAACCAGAGACAGGAGAGACAACGTGGACAAGAAAGCCATCGACGCCGTACTGCAAAAAATCGAAAGCACCGAACTCGCGGAGGGCAACCAGCGTGTCAAGACCATCGTCAACCGCCTCGTGCGCGACATGTTTTATACGATTGAAGAGCTGGATGTGCAGCCGGAAGAATTTTGGGCTGCCGTGGATTATCTGACCTCGGCGGGCAAGTCGGGCGAGTTCGGCCTGATCGCCGCCGGCCTGGGCTTCGAGCACTTCCTCGACCTGCGCATGGATGAAGCCGAAGCGCGCCGTGGCGTGCAGGGCGGCACCCCGCGCACCATAGAAGGACCGCTGTACGTCTCGGGTGCGCCCGAGCAGAAGGGCTTTGCGCGCATGGACAAGGATCCGCAGCCGGGCGACACCCTCTTCATGCAAGGCCAGGTTTTCGACGAGCACGGCAAGCCGCTGGCCAATGCGCTGGTGGAAGTCTGGCACGCCAATCACCTGGGCCGCTATTCCTTCTTCGATCCGGACCAGAGCCCGTTCAACCTGCGCTGCTCCATCCGTACCGATGACCAAGGCCGCTATCGCTTCCGCAGCCGCGTGCCGGTCGGCTACAGCGTGCCGCCGGGTGGCGCGACCGACCGCCTGCTCAACAAGCTGGGCCGTCATGGCAGCCGTCCTGCGCACATCCACTTCTTCGTCACGGTACCGGGCTATCGCAAGCTGACCACGCAGATCAACATCGCCGGCGATCCGTACCTGTGGGATGACTTCGCCTTCGCCACCCGCGAAGGGCTGGTGCCGGAACTGAAGCACGTCACCGATCCGGCCGAGATCCGCAAGCATGAAGTCGATGCGCCCTTCTATGCCATCGAGTTCAACTTCAACCTGCTGCCGGAACAGAAGGACCTGCCCAAGGCCGATATCAATCGTCCGCGTCTGGCCGCGTGATCCTGCGCTGAACTGAACGACCACGGGCCATGCGATTGCATGGCCCGTGTGCATTGCATCTCGCCCTTCGGAGGCCTGCGATCAGGCGTACTCCTCGGCATGCATGCGCGCAATCGAGGCCGCTGTCGACCGTAATGTTTGCAGCAACAGCGAGCGGTCGTTGGCGCGGAAATTCATGATCACCGGCGAATGCACGCCCTTGTTGGACAGCGGCCGGTACACCACATCCGAACGATGCAGCCCCTGCACCGAACGCGGCACCAGGGTCACGCCCACGCCAGCGGCGACCAGGCCGATGGCGGTCTGCATCTCGTTGGCTTCCTTGACGATGGCCGGCCGCAGGGCGCGGCTCGAAAAAATGTCCAGCACCTGGTCCGCATAGCTGGGACGGGGCTTGGCCGGATAGAGAATGAAACGTTCCTCGGCCAGCTGCGCCAGCGTCACCTTGCTGCGCGCCAGCAGCGGATGGCCCAGCGGGAACACCGCCACCAGCGGTTCTTCCACGATGGTCTCGCAGAGGATGTCGGGGTCGCTGATGGGCAGGCGTCCGAAGCCTACATCGATGCGTCCGGACTTGAGCGCCTCGATCTGTTCCATGGTCACGATCTCGGAAAATCCGATTTCGATGTCCGGCATGTCGGCGCGGAAACGCTTGATCATCTCGGGCAGCAAACCATACAGCGCCGAGGGCACGAAACCGATGTTGAACCAGTGCTGCTGTCCGTGGGCGATGACGCGCGTTCCTTCCTCGATCTGTTCCAGCCGGGACAATACCTGCAAGGTCTGTTCATAGAAAAACTTGCCCGCCATGGTGAGCGCAATCGGACGCGAGGCGCGGTCGATCAGCTCGGCCCCGAGCATTTCCTCGAGCTGGCGGATCTGCCGGCTCAGGGGCGGCTGGGCGATGTGCAGCAATTCGGCCGCACGGCTGAAACTGAGCGTGCTGGCGACGGCATTGAAATACTTGAGATGACGCAGTTCCACACTACCTCCGAGGCATACCATGATGCTGATTTGATATTGTACGTTCACCCGCCAAGCGCATAGAATCGGCGATCAGCCGGCCGCAGAGCCGTGCCCCACAGCAACGAGGCCCGCGTCCACGGCAGCAGGGTCCGACCAGAAGACCGTAGAGGAGACCGACATGATCCACCCCGCCCATGCTGGCGCGCTTTGTTCTGCGCACCGCCGACGAGCTTCCATCCCGGGCATGAAACTTGCACTTGCATGACGCTGAACGCAGCCGCCGCTGGCTGAGGGAAAGCAGACAGCGCGCACTCCGTTCGCATCGTCCATGAAGGTGCATGGCAGACCGGATCCCGCGCCGTCTGCACGCAGCAGCACCCCACCCCGGTACCACCGCTCTTCCGCCACCGGCCCGTGCGGAAGGGCAGCGTTAAGAGGTTAACATGCTCAACACTGTCCATGCGCTCAGTCTGGAGCCCTTGTATCGTCGCCGCGTTTTTCACTCCACCCGCAAGGTCGACTGTCACGCCCAGGTCGCCAACGAACTCGCGGAACATGACCTGTTCTGGAAGGGCGACGATGTCGATACCGTGCTCTTCAAGGCGGCGATCCAGCAGTTGCAGATCTTCATGCTCAAGTATGGTGCCGAGGTCGTCGTGCGGCCGCGCCTGTTCAATGGTTTTGCGCTGGTCCACATGACGCTCTCGGGCAGCGCCGAGATCGAATCCGATGGCCGCAAGGTGTGCATCCCGCAAGGCCATACGGCGCTGATCGCACCAAAGAAGAATCTGCGCCTGTGGTGGCAGGCGGGCTCCGAGCAACTGATCCTGAAGGTGCCGCTGGCCCTGTTCGAGGAATTGCGTGCCGTCGGCCAGCGCGGCCCGATGGAGGTCCCCTCGGTGTTCCTGCTGCCGCAGCAGGCCGCGCCTTATTGGGACTTGCTGATCCAGTCGCTGCTGCGCGTGCTGGCCCTGCCCGGCCAAGGGGCCGGACAGGGAGAATGGGTGCAGCACTTCGAACGCAGCGCTGCGCAATTCCTGCTCTCGCAACTGACGTCCACGGTGGAGCCCGTGCATGCCTCCAGCAGCGGTCAGCGTGCGGCCAGCGAATCGGCCGACAGCCTGGTCGGTGCCGGCAAGCTGCAGCGCCTGGACATGCTGGAGCGCTACATCCGCAGCCGCCTGTGCGCGCCGCTGGCGCTGGCCGACCTGGCCGGTGCGGCCGGCGTGAGCGTGCGCGCGCTCAATGCGCTGTGCCACCAGCAATATGGCGTGGCGCCGATGGACCTGCTGCGCAACATCCGGCTCGATGCCGTGCGCGAGCGCCTGCTCACGCATCCCGGTGCCAACATCACCGATACCGCCTTCGAGTTCGGCTTCGGGCATCTGGGACGGTTCTCGGCTTACTATCGCGAGCGGTTTGGCGAATTGCCCAAGCAGACGCGCAGCGTCACGCGCTGATTTTTTGGCCCTGCACCACGCGACGGCATCCTCGCCCGTTCTTGCACCAGCGCGCAGCAAGGCTCACACCGCGTGCCTCCCTTGTGAAAAAAACGGGAAAATCCGCGGCTGCATGACGCAGGCGGCGGATATTTTTTGGTCAATTCCTTCACCAAGATCGCCGCAACAAGCGTGGGCATGCGCATGTCCACGCACGCTGCCTGTCGGGAAATTCATCCGTGCTTGTTACCACCGCGCTTCAGGATCTGCAGAGCGGCCATTGTGGTGTGCACAGCCCCGAACACTCAATCGACAGCAAATGGGGGATGAACATGAAGAACTTGTTCGCACTCAACTGGCAGACTCCATGGCCTGCATCCATTCCCTGCAGGCCGCCAGCGCCGAGGGCTCGCCCGCCGTGATGGCGTGCTGGAGTTCGACGCTGCGTGCTGCCAGGTCATCCAGCCCCATGGCTTGCAGTCCCCCTTGCAGGCGATGCAGGATGCGCAGCACGCGTTCATGCTCACCGCGATCGATGGCTTGCTGCAGCTTCTCTTTTTCTGCCGGCCAGCTCTGCCGGAATGCCTCCCGCACTACCCGTTCAAACGGATCGACCGGCACCGTCTGCACTGCCTGCAACGATGGCGCAGGCACCGTGCGCACCAGGCGCGCCAGGATCTCCTGCATCTGCTGCAGCGAGGCCGGCTTGGTCAGCAGGGCATCGAAGAGCGCCTGCGGCCATTGCCCCAGACTGCCCGGCCCTGCCGCCGTGGTGGCGATGATGCGGGCGTGCGGCTGCTGCTCGCGCACGCGCGTGGCCAGCGCCACGCCATCCAGACCGGGCATGCCGAGATCGGTGATGAGCACATCGGCCGGGTGCGCCTGCCATTGCGCCAGTGCATCCAGACCATCGCGGGCCAGCCGCGGAGAGGCGCAGCCCAGCGCCTGCAATTGTTGCTGCATCAAGGTCAGGTTCACATAGTCATCCTCGACCACCAGTACGTCGAGTCCGGCGGCCACACTGACCAGCTCTGCCACCGGTAGTGGCTCCACAGCAGCAGGCTGGCTGGCCAGCGCGCGCAGCCAGTCGTGCCGGTCGAAGGCGCTGACCTGTTGCCAGCCAGGCGCAAGACTGGCGCGCATGGCCACGTCAGGACAGATCAGCACGGCCGGCACGGACTGGTGTTGCGCGCAGGCGATGAAATCATCCACGCAATCCGGTGCGACCAGATGGATCACAGCGCCGGGCGCACTGGCGCTGTCACGCCGCGCTGCACCCCACGCGGCGAGATAGTCGCGGAGCGTAGCTGCCATGTCCGCATCGTGACAATGCAATGCCACGGTCTTGCCTGCCAAGGGGCGCGAGACCGGCAGCGTGCCGCCTCCCTCCACCAGCGCCAGCGTGATTTCCGCACCGAAGACGCTGCCCCGGCCCGGCTCGCTGTCGAGGGTGATATCGCCTCCCATCAGCTCGGCCAGGCGGCGGCACAGCGACAAACCGAGGCCAGTGCCGCCGAAGCGCTGGCTGATGCTGTCATCGGCCTGTTGCAGCGACTTGAAGATGCGTTGCCGGGCGCTGGGCGAGACGCCGATGCCGGTATCGCTGACGTCGAAGCGCACCACCATGCGCGCCGGTTCGCGGCGCAGGAGCCGCACCGACAAGCGGATACGCCCCTGCGCCGTGAACTTGACGGCATTGCCGACCAGGTTGTGCAGGATCTGCATCAGCCGCCGCGGATCGCCCAGCACCGGTGCTTCCAGTGCCACGGCGGGCAGGCA
Organism: Herbaspirillum sp. Her4; assembly: GCF_057961335.1. Lineage (NCBI taxonomy): Bacteria > Pseudomonadati > Pseudomonadota > Betaproteobacteria > Burkholderiales > Oxalobacteraceae > Herbaspirillum > Herbaspirillum sp. Her4. The sequence goes on from NZ_CM176330.1 coordinate 5,401,686, forward strand.
GGAGAAGCTCAGTCCCTTGTCCAGTGCCAGCGGTGCGAACAGCTGCGCGCACTCTTCCAGCAAGTCGTTGAGCTGCATCGTTTCCGAGGCCAGCGTGATGGATTGCGATTCGATCTTGGTGATGTCGAGGATGTCGTTGACCAGCCCCATGAGCATGTCGAAGGCATGACGGATCAGCTCAATGCGTTGCCGCTGCGGCAACGACAGCTCTTCCCGCGCCAGCAGCTCCATATGCCCGATGGCCCCATGCAGGGGCGTGCGGATCTCGTGGCTGACCTGGGCCAGGAACATGGACTTGGCCTGGTTGGCGCGGTCGGCCATGCTTTTGGCTTCGCGCATGAGGGCTTCGTGCGCCTTCTGCATGTTGAGGTCGATCATGCCCAGCAACAGCACATCCTGGCCCGAGAAACGGGTGCGCGACCAGACCGCGCCCAAATGACTGATGCCGCCATCGCGCAGCGGCAGTTCGGCTTCGATCATGGCCTGGCGCAGATTGTCGCCGACCCGCACTGCGGTGAGGATCTGCGCGTAGAAGGCCGCGCAGGGCAGCGCCGACTGCTCCAGCATGCGCGAGGCCACCGCATTGCGCAGTACCACTTCGCCGGAGCCGGGCGCATAGACGGCGATGCCGACCGGCAGGGTATCGATGATGGTCTGGCTGAACTGACGGCTCTCCACCATGGCCAGCGCCTTCTTCTGCAGCGGCCCGATCACGCAGCGGTCGAAATACAGGGTAGCGACCCAGACGAAGAGCAACGCAAACAAACCCCAGACGGCCCCCGTCGTGAAGTCGCCCTGCAAGCCGGCCAGCACGTCGCGCCAGGTGAAGGTGAGCACCACCACCCACTCCGGCCCCTCGATGGTCTGGGCAATGAAGAAACTGCCGTCATCGTGGAAATGGCCGACGTGATCGTGCGGATCGGTGGCATGCCGCACATGCTCCTGGATGTGGCGCATCAGCAGCGGATTGACGTGTGGATCGGGGCTGCTCAGCAAACGTGTGCTGCCCTGCCCTTCAAACACCATCAGGCCGGGCATCTCTTCGTTCTTCATGAAGAACTGGCGAAACTGGCTGGCCGGCACCGAGAACACGGCCGTTGCCTGATCGCCCTTGTCCAGCGCAATGCGCACGGCCAGCCGGGTCACGGCCGAGCGCTGCAGCGGTGCGCTCAAGGCCGGACTCATCCACAGCACGCGCTGCCCGGTGCTGCCCTGGGCGCGCGCCGCCCGTTCGCGCTCGGCGGCGAAGGCCGCATCGACCGGCGCGCTGATGGCGCTGATGTAGGGCGAGATGCCGAGCCGGCGTACCTCTTGCTCTTCCGCGCCGGACAGCGGCGGCGAGACCGCCAGGAAGCCGGCCTCTGCGGTATAGATGAAGCCGTCCAGCGTGACGCCGGGCTCGGCCGGATTGAACATCGGCAAGGCCGAGGCCTGCCGCAGCAGGAGCAGCAGCGTGGCCAGGCGCAGGCGGTCGGCGGCGGTGTCACCGCGTATCACGAGCGAAAAAGGCACCACCGTCAGACTCTCGGGACTGCGGGTAATATCGCCGGGATCGACACGCTCGCTGTAGGTATCGAGCACCATCAGTTCCTTCTTGTAGAGATGCTGCAGTCGGGCATACATCTCGGCGAACTGGACCACCCGCGCGGTGAGGCGATCGACCTCGGACTTGATCTGCTCGCGCTTGCTGGTGAAGCTGCCGATCTGCCGTTCGCGGAATTGCGTGAAGGCGCTGTAGCCCAGAAACATCACCGCGCAGACGATGGCCACCGACAGCAGCGTGGCGCAGCCATACAGGAGCCGGCGATAGTAGCGCTCCGACAGGGCAAGGATCTGGCGCGGCATCGCTGCTCTCAGTGGCCCAGGTTCTGGAAGATCCGGCTCAGTTCGACGTCATTGCTCACCCCCAGCTTCTTCATGGCCGCCACCTTCTGGTTGCTGATGGTTTTGGGACTGCGGTTGAGGCGCTCGGCGATGTCGCTGATGGACATGCCCTGGCAGATCATGCGCGCCACCACCAGCTCGCGCTCGGACAACTGGGCCAGCCCGGTCTGGCGTGCGTTGACATTGAACAGACTGCCCAGCAAGGCCGACGACAGCGACTGCGGCAGATAGACCTGGCCGTGATGGACGCTGCAGACGGCTTGCGGCAGGTTGACGAAATCACTGCGGTTCTTGCCGATGAAACCGGCCGCCCCCAGCTCCAGGGCGCTGGAAATGATCTGCGGCTGGGCATGGGCACTGAGGAAGATCACCTTCATCGCCGGATGCTGGCGGCGCAGGCGCTTGAGCAGGTCCAGCCCGTCGGCCTGGGGGTCATCATCAAAGGCATAGTCGCACAGCAGCACGTCCACCGGATCGCGCTCCAGGCAGCTCATCAGCTGCGCGATGCTCTCGGCCGAGAAGGCCAGCGCCAGGTCGGCGCAGGTGGCCAGGATGGCTTCGATGCCCCGCAACACGACCGGATAATCATCTGCGATCCCGACCCGTATCAATGTCCCCTTGGTCGCCATGTTGGCATTCCCTTTCCGCGCTGCTCAGTTGGTGGCCGCCTGGCCCCGGCGGCGCTGCATCTGCCGGAAGAACTCCGGCATCGCCAGCGGCCTGGCGAAATAATATCCCTGGAAACGTCGCACCCCCATCCGGCGCAAGCGCTGCCACTGCCCCCGGGTCTCGATGCCTTCGGCGGTGACGGTCGCATCGAACTCGGCGGCCAGGCTGACGATGGTTTCGATGAGGCGACTGTACAGGGAATTGCCCTGCATGGCAGCAACAAACGATCGATCGAGCTTGAGGCAACTGACGCGGCCGCAGGCCAGCTGGTGCAGGCGCGCGTCGCCGATGCCGAAATCATCCAGGGCGATGGCGATATCGGCCCGCTCGCACTGGGCGAACAGGCGGCGGCAGCGCTCAGGTCCAAGGTCGGCACCGCGCTCGGGCATCTCGATCATCAACTGCAACTGCGGCCACGGCAGGCGGCGCAGCAGGGCCTGGCACTGGGCCACCAGCGATTCGCCCTGCAACTGCTCACCACAGGCATTGAAGGACAGCACGAAGGGCTGCCGCAGACAGGCGGGTGCGCTGCTCCACGACGTGCGCACCTGCTGCAGCATCTGGCGCGTGGTGGCGGCCAGCAGGCCCTCCTCGGACAAGCGCTCCAGAAAAACCGATGGTGCCAGCACACCGGCGTGCGGATGCTGCCAGCGCATCAGGATCTCGGCCCCCTGCCAGTCGCCGTCCTCACCGACGATAGGCTGCAGGAAGGGCTGGAACTGACGGCGACGCAAGGCCAGCAGCAAGTGCCTGCGCTCCATGGGCGGGGGGGCGGCAGAGTGGGCGCAATGAGCGGCGGCATGCATGGGAATTTCCTTCATGGCAGGTTGGGCGGCATCAGGGACCTTGTGTGCTCGCTGGATCGCCCGTCGTCATCGATGAGCTGGAAGCTCAGGCGCGGCTGCTGCCACGGCAGGGTGGCATCGTCCACGGGCAGCACGAAGACCTGTTCGCCATAGGGCGGTGCCATCTGGTCGGGGGCGGCGCGCGGCACCAGTTCGCGGCGACCATCACTGACCTGCAGGCTGGCAAGGGAAGCAAAATAAGGGCTGTCATTGCGGCAGACCAGGGCCCATTGCCCGGCTTGCCATTGCAGCCGGAAGTGCAGCGCATCGCTCCACTGCGGCCCAGGATCGGCAAGGCCGGCGGGACGATGGAACACCTTGATCTGGGTATTGAGCCCGAGCAGCAAGCGCGGCGCGCTTGCCTGCGGCGCATCCGCCAGCAGGGGGATCTCGTAGAGATTGAGCCAGAACACCGATTCGCGATCGGTCGGCAGCGGCTCGCCGGTGGTCAGCACGCGGACCTGGCCGATGGCCTGCGGCGACAGCCGCTGCACGGCAGGCAGGACGAACAGCGCAGACTGGACCGTGTCCGGTGCCTGGCTGCCCTCGCCCTGGTCCACCCAGCTCTGCAGCACCACCGCATGCGGATTGGTATTGGCCAGGCGCAGGCTGAGTTCGCGTGCTCCTTGGCTGAAGACGAGGCGCGTGCGCTCGGGCATGACCCCGGCCTCGGCACGCATGCAGCAGAGCAGCATGGACAGCAGCAGCCAGCCTGCCAGCCAACCGATCCGGCAGCGGCTCATTGCGGGGCTCCCGTTGCGCGCGGTTGTGCGGCCTCTGCCGGCAGGAACTCGGCACGGCGGGGTGCAGCCACACAGGCCGCTTCCAGCCGGATCAGCTCCTGCGCCAGATCCTGCCCCTGCAGATCGTAGCGCGCGGAACAACGCTCCTGCTGGCCGTCGCCCCAGCGCACCAGCAGCTCGCCCTGCAGCTGGTCGGTGCGCAGATAAGCCTGGCTGCCCTGCCCGACCATGCCGATCACGCCGCCTTGCGCATCGAGCACATCGGCTCCCATCGGCAAGGGCGAGGCGCCATCGCGCTGCAGGCGAATCAGCAAGGCGTGGCCGGTGCGCGTCCTGAAACTGAGCTTGAGCGTGGCCCCGGCATACGGGATGACGGTGCGCTGGCTTTCCAGCAATTCAGTCTTGTGGCGCTTGCCGCTGGCCGCCAGTTCGACCACGTTGCGATGATAGGGCGAGAGCGAAGGCAGCAAGGCGTAGCCGTGGCTGTCGATCACCGCTCCCTGGCCGTTGAAAAGACGCGCACCTTCCGCCCCCTTGGCTTCGATCAGGGCAAAGGTATCGCCCAGATAGGGGCCGAGGGTGATACCGCCGGCATGCACGGCGAGCGCACCGCGCACGTTGCCGGCCACCTGCCAGTAGTCGCGCCCGTGCGTAAGATTGAGATTGAGGTTGGCCTTGGGCAGACGCGCGCCGAGGTTGCCGTTGATGCTGTCCTGCTGGCCGCCCGGCACATGGCTGGCCCCCACGCTGTAGCTGAGCTGGCGCTCGCCCGCCAGCATGCCGGACACCTGGGTCTGATAGAGGTCCTGGTCCGCCGCCCGGACCACCGACGTACTGGCGACAGGCCGCTCACCGCCCTCGCGCCCCAGCGGGATCGACAACGACAGCATCAACGAGGAGCCCGGTTGCGCCACCGCTGCCAGCCGCCCGTCCAGATCATTGGCGGTCCGCGCCACACTGCTGACCTGCTGCCGCTGGAAGGCGAGGTTCAGGCTCACGCCGTTGCGCCACAAGGTCGAATACCCGAACTGCAATTGCGTGATGCGGCTGCGGTCATGGTGGAAGGTCTGGGTCAGGCCGGAGAGATAGAGCGAGCCCAGGCTCCCCAGTTGCTGGCTGAGCGAGAGATCGATGCGCGAGTGCTGCTGATAGCTGGTGGAACTGGCCAGCGAAGAGAATCCGGTACGCCGCACCTGGCGCTCGCTGATCACGTCGGCCAGTTCGCGGTAACCGGACGTGGAGTAGCGATAGCTGGCGATGGAGAACTGCGTGCCGGTGACATCGAAGGCCCGTGAATAAGACACGCCCATCATCCAGCCGCCACGCGCACCGCCACCCGTGTCGGCATGCGAATAGTTCAGCGACAGGCCCAGCGAACCGGCCGGCCCGGCCAGGGTGGTGCCCAGCACCGCCGACTGGTATGCCGGCGCCAGGCGCAGTCCGAGGCTGCCGGTCATGCTGTTGCTCAGCCCGCGCTGGTAGAGCGCATCCACGAACGGCAAGCTGCTGTCGGTATCGCGGGTCCGGCCCAGTGTGACGCTGTAACGCTCACTGCCAGGCCGCATCGATTCCGGCAGCGCCGAGTAAGGCACGCTGAAGCGGGATCGGGTGCCATCGGCCTCGATGACGGTGACATCCAGATCGCCGTTGTAGCTGGTCGGATACAGATCGTCGATCACGAAACTGCCCGGAGCGACGGTGGTGCGGTAGATATCGCGCCCCTTCTGGCTGACGATGACCTGAGCGTTGCTGCGCGCAGTGCCGCGAATGACCGGTGCATAGCCGCGCTGCGAATCGGGCAGCATGCGCTCGTCCGAACTCAGTTCCAGTCCCTGGTAGGCCAGTCCCGACAGCAGCTTGCCGGAGGTATAGCTCTGGCCCACCGTCAGTTCGCTGGTCCAGTCGGGCAAGGCGCGGCGGGCATAGGTGCGCACCGGATTCCAGCGCAGCCCGCTGCGGCTGTCATAGCCCAGGCTGCCTTGCTGGCGCAAACGCCACAGGCCCAGGTTCACGCCGCTGTTGGTAAAACCGTAGACCGAACTGCTGCTGGCCTGGGCGGTATGGGCGTAATACTGGCTGATGCTGTAGTTGAGGAAACCCATGCTGTCACCGGCATCGTAGAGCGCGGGATCGATGTAGCCCCGTGCGACATGGTTGCGTTGCGCCTGCGGCAGGCTGACATCCAGCCGCAGGCGTGAGAGATCGAACACGGCCTGCGCCCCGGGCGCCAGCTCGTCGATGCGGGCGCACTCGCGCTGGCCCAGCTGCGCGACCAGATCCTGCCGCAGGTCGAGCAAGACGGCGTCCTCGGCCTTGAAGCAGGCCGCCGCGCCCATCCCTTCGACCAGGTCGAAGCGCAATGCACGACGGTGGCTGTAGCTGCCATTGACAAACACATCCACACTGTAGATGCCGGGCTCGACATTGCCCACGCGATTGAAACGTGACAGGCTGCCCTTGTTGATGGGCGAGGCCATCTCCAGCGATTCCAGAAATCGATAGCTGTTCTCCGCCGGGCCGGCCACGGCCACCGGCCAGGCCAGCAGCCCGGCCCCGAGCGACAGGACGGACCGGGCCACGCGCCGCAGAGGCGAGGGATGCACACTCACCGTGATCACCTCACTGCACGGGATAGTCGCGCGGCACTTCCACACCCACATCGTTGAGCAGACGCAGACGCATGCGCATGCCTGCACGGTCGGCCGGCACATGGTCCAGCGGCCAGCGCAGTTCCTGGAAAGGCTGGATCACCGTGGTCCTGGCCAGCGCTTGCGCCTGGTCACCCAAGACCAGATCGGCCTGTTGCACCATCAGGTGATAGCCACTGCCGTTGCGCACCACCATGCTGGCCATCCCGTCGCTGCTGTCGATGGCGAAGGAAAGCGCCGCGGGTGCGCGCGCCGCATCGGCCTCGCTGGCCAGGGCGGGGGGACGATAGAAGACTTTCATGCGGCTGCGCACGGTCAGCACCAGCTGATTGTCGTTGACCGAATCGGCCTTGAGGGCCGGCACCTGCAGGAAATTCAGAAAGAACAGCGACTCGCGGTCCCGCGGCAGCGCTGCGCCGATGTAGGAGAGCCGCACCACCTGGCCGCCATGCGGCTCGATGCGGAACACTGGCGGAATCACCAGGAAGGGCGAGGCCTGCCCATCGGGCCGGCCGGCGTGTCCATCATCCAGCCACAGCTGGACCAGATTGGGATGATCGTCAGGGTTGCTGAAGCGCAGCACCTGCTCGCCGGCGTCGGCCGGATAGATGACGCGCGTACCGAGCATGGTCACGCTGGCGCTGGCGTGCGCACTCAGCAGGAAGACCAGCAACATGAGGAGACCTGCGCGCAAGCTTGTTCTGTTCATGGCAAAAACGGGGATGCGCCGCCGGGAGCTATCCCGGCAGCGACAGGGGTGAGACCAACGGGGAAACGGAAGTCCGCGCCCGGACAGGCGCATCAGAAGTAGTCGAGGGCGTACTGTACCGAGCCAATCACGGAGCCGGCTTCGGCCGCGCCGCCTTCGGCGACGTAGCGTACGGCAAAGGTATGGGAAGCACTGGTACTGCCGGCGGCTATCTCCAGCCCCTCGACCGACACGCCGCTGCCGCCCACCAGGCTGATCGGATCGCCGCCGACGCTCTTGCGCAATTGCAGCGCCACGTTCTTGGCGCTGCCCAGGTTGGGAATGTTGTTGCCGCTGGTGGCGGCGCTGGCCAGGAATTGCGTCTTGATCTTCAGTTTGTCGGTGGCCGATGCCGTGCAGCCACTGACACTGACCACGAAGGGCGTCTCGCCCGCCGACGTGCCTGCCGCCGCGAGGTCGCCGGTGGCCACCGTGGGCAGCAGCACCACTGGATTGGCCGCACCGTCGACCATCACCTGGCAGGTCTGGCTGTTGACCTGGCCACGGAAATTGATGGTACTGCCTGCCGCCAGTACCACCGACGGCGAGACCAGCAACAGAATTGCGAGATGCTTTTTCATTTTTACCCCCAAGGAGAATTCGGTCGATCCACGAAGAATGCCGACACCAACCGATGTGTCCGGCACCAGACGAATCATAGGCAGGCAGGTGGCGCAGCAGAATCGGCGCTCCCCCAAGCAGCCGTTGGCAATCGCTGATTCAGCAATAGGCAAAATCCCAAACGCGGGCATCGCCGCACAATGGGATTTGGCCCATGCACATTGCAGAGCCGGCCCATGTCGCGCACAGGTGCGCTTGCGCGAACATGCAGGGCTTCCCATCCTTGCCGGAGTTTTCCCTTGTCTGCTCGCCCGCCCGATCACGCCAGGCCCGGCGTACCTTCCCACTGGGCCCTACCCTGCCCTTTGCACCTGCTGCTTGCCTTGCTGGCGCTATGCCTGCTGTCGGTGCCGGCAGAGGCCATCTGCAAGCGCAACAATCGCATCGCCTATCCCTTTACGCCCTTGAGCGATGGCGGCTCGGCCCAGTTCTGGTTCGGCCGCATCAATCTCGCCAGTACCGTCCTGCAGCCGGCCGGCACACTGCTGGGCAGTGCGGTGGCGACGGCCGCCGAGGCCTCCGGCATCAGCGGCGATACACTGCTGTGGACCTGTGACCTGGCCGATGCCGGACAGATCTCCGAAGTGTTTTCCACCAATGGCGATGACCGCGTGGGCGGATTTGCCGAGATCGGCACGCAGGATGGCTTGCCGGGTTTCTACCGCACCTGGTTTCCCGGTGTGGCGATCCGGCTCACGCATCTGCGCTCAGGGAAGGTGTTTTCGCGCTATTACCAATCGGCCCGTCTTGAGAACTACGACGTCGATGAAGCCAGCAAGAAGATCCTGATCCGCGCCAGGCATCTCAGTCCGGTCAAGGCCGAGATCGCCCGTGTCTCCGATCTCAGTCCCGGCACCGGCACCAGCAACTGGTGCGGCGACCGCCCGAACAACCGGTTCCAGACGGCCGTTCCCTACCGCTGTCTGCAGCCCAATGGATACCTGATGTTGCGGGGTCCGGGGTACAACCGCGCCAGCGGCGACATGGATGATGATGGTGAAGATCACGCGACGCGCTTCCTCTTCTTCGGTGCCGCCAACGGCATCGCATTCGGCATGCGCCAGGCGGCCACCCTGAGCGTGCTGCCCTCGTGCGTGGTGCAGAACGTGACGCCGGAAGTGGTTTTTCCGACGATCTCGGAAGAGGAACTCAACCAGGGCGAGACACGGCAGGTGGAATTCACGCTGGCCTTTCGCTGTGACGAGGGCGTCAATACCCGACCGCCAGCCACCGCCGGTACTGACGACAACCAGACCGCCTTTGGCATTCAGGTCTCACCGGGCGCACTGGCGGCAGCGCGGCAGCTGGGGTATGTCAATCAGGACCAAGGCGTGCGGTATCTGCTCTCGGACTACTACGGCCTGGATCCTTCCCTGGCCAAGGGTGTGGGCATCAGCCTGAGCGACAGCGACAGCCAGCAGCCGATGCAATTCCTCAGCTCGCCGCTGGCCGGACAAGGATTATCCAGACCGCTGCCAGCGGGTCGCAACGCCGGATGGTATCGCCTCGACGCCAGCAATGCATCACGCTGCCTGCCGCCGGAACCTGCTGCCCCCGCGTATCAGTTCACGGTGGAAAAACGGCTGACCGCTACGCTGCAACGGCTGCCAGGACAAGCCGTGGCAGCAGGCAGGGTGTTTGCGACCGCCTATGTGATCGTCAAGGTGCAATGAGGCGCGCGGCCGGTGCGTAACCGGCTGGGGCCGGAGCGCCGGCAGGGAAGCTTGCCCTGCATGCTATCCATCGTGACTGATGCAGTATTGCTGTGCAGTTCGAACACGGATGGAGATTGGCCTGACATCGATGCGATCTCACCGGCATGGGCGCATATGCTTATGAGAAATCATTTCTTTGCGCGCCCTGCCCGCTCGCGCTAGCGTCTGGGGTGCGACAGTGTTCCCGCATCCCATTCACGAGAAGAAGAGAGACAACATGCCAGACAACCCGCAATGGAAATTCGAAACCCTCTCCGTCCACGGCGGCTACGATCCTGACCCGACCACGCGCGCCGTGGCCGTGCCGATCTACCAGACCGTGGCCTTCGCCTTCGACGATACCCAGCACGGTGCCGACCTGTTCGACCTGAAGGTCCAGGGCAACATCTATTCGCGCATCATGAACCCGACCCAGGACGTACTGGAAAAACGCCTGGCCGCACTCGAAGGCGGCATCGCCGCCCTGGCCCTGGCCTCCGGGCAGGCCGCCGTGACTTACGCGATCCAGACCATTGCCGAAGCGGGCGACAACATCGTCTCGGCCTCCACCCTGTATGGCGGTACCTACAACCTCTTTGCCCACACGCTGCCGCAGTTCGGCATCCAGACGCGCTTCGCCGATCCGCGCCAGCCGGAGTCCTTTGCACCGCTGATCGATGAGCGCACCAAGGCCATCTTCATCGAATCCATCGGCAACCCGCTGGGCAACGTCACCGACATCGCCGCCGTGGTCAAGATCGCGCATCGCCATGGCGTCCCGCTGATCGTGGACAACACCGTGGCCACGCCCTATCTGCTGCGTCCCTTCGAGCATGGGGCCGACATCGTGGTGCATTCATTGACCAAGTATCTCGGCGGCCATGGCACTACGCTGGGCGGGGCCATCGTCGATTCGGGCAAGTTCCCCTGGGCCAGGCACAAGGAACGCTTCAAGCGCCTCAACGAACCCGACGTCAGCTATCACGGCGTGGTGTATACCGAGGCGCTGGGCGAGGCTGCTTACATCGGCCGTGCGCGCGTGGTCCCGTTGCGCAATACCGGCGCCGCGCTCTCGCCCTTCAATGCCTTCCAGATCCTGCAGGGCATCGAAACCTTGTCCCTGCGGCTGGACCGCATCACCTCCAATGCGCTGGCCGTGGCGCAATACCTGAAGCGCCACCCGAAGGTACGCTGGGTCAACTATGCGGGGCTGGAAGATCATCCCGACCATGCGCTGGCGCAGAAGTATTTCAAGGGCCGCGCCTCGGGCGTGCTGACCTTCGGCGTGGCCAATGGCCGCGACGGCGGCGCGCGCTTCCAGGATGCGCTGCAACTGTTCACGCGGCTGGTCAACATCGGTGACGCCAAGTCACTGGCTACACATCCCGCTTCCACCACCCACCGCCAGCTGTCGCCCGCCGAACTGGAGAAGGCGGGCGTGACGGAAGATACCGTACGCCTGTCCATCGGCATCGAGCATATCGACGATCTGCTGGCCGACCTGGAACAGGCCTTGCAATCGGCCTGACCTGATCTTTCCTCAAAAAAAATGGCTCCGCATGCGGAGCCATTTTCGTTTCAGGCAGTGGATAAATCAGGCGGCCTGCTTTTGGGCTGCCCGTTGCTGCAGGCGCTGCGCCACCAGCTCACGCGTCCGCGGGATCAGTTCACGGCCATAGTCGATGGCATCCTCCAACGGGTCGAAGCCTCGGGCAAGACAGGTGGCACGTCCAGGTCGGAGCAAGCCAGCAGTGCCTCAGCGCAGCTCGCCCATGGACACACCCGGAACGCCTTGCCGGATGCGCTTGCTGTAGTCCTGCTCCGGGCCGCTTTGCAGGGCGCGTTCGGTGATGCGCCCGGCCTCGCGCAATTGCACGAAGCTATATCCCGGTGTCAGCACGCCGTGGTCAAACACGTAATCGGCGAAGTAGCCGGAGAGCAGCAGGCGATAGTCCAGCGGCAGCGAAGGCGAGAGACGGCGCGCCAGTTCGAAGACGATCGTGGTGCAGTTGCTGGTGAGGGTGTTGTAGAAACGCGGACTCTCCCGCAATTGCGCCGCGCGTTCGAGGTAGCCGAGGAAGACGCGGCGCAATTGATCCGGGCGCAATTGCAGACGATACAGATACACATCCTCCCCGCGCGCGTTGGTACGGGTACGGATGATGTCGGCTTCGTCGGCGGCAACGATGACGGTCTCGAACTTGCGGAAGAAGCCGCCCACGGCCGAGAAGGCTTCATCGCGTTCTCGCCGGATCTCCAGCGAGAACACCAGGCGCCGTCCATCGGCAAAACCGAAGGACACCAGCGTGTGCGCAATCGCCGGGCCCATCCAGTAGGACAGCAGCAAGTCGGCCGAGACCAGTTGCGCGAGATCATATTGGCGCGATTCCCAACGGATGTCGACATCAGTCTCGGTGCGCCAGTTGAAGTTGCGCACGTTGTCCAGCGTGACGGTATCGCCTTGCACCTGCGACACCAGCATGCGCGCCACATCATCGGCCCAGTCGCGCGCGTGGCTGGGGCGGATGCTGCTCCACCAGCCGGCCATGGCAATACCGGCCAGCACCAGGGCCACCGGGCCCCAGCGCCAGGAGTGAGGCAGGCCGGGCAGGCCCGGCACCCCGGCCACCAGCGCCAGCGTCGCTGCAGGCGGCAAGCTCCACAGCACGATGGCGGCGATGCGCAGCCAGGCGGCGCCCGGCAGCTGGAACCACAGCGCAAACCCGCCCCATACGGCCAGGCCCAGTGCCAGCAGGCCCAGCACCATCATCATCGCAGCATGCACAACAGCCATCGGCAACATCCTCAACTTGTCTCGGTTCGGTCCAGCCGCATTGTAGCGGCCTTGTCCGCACAAGTTCATGCGAAAGCATTCGTGGCCGTCACGGCGGGCGCGTTCCACAATCGACGACCCGCTTTGTCTTCTCCGAGGAATCCGCATGTCACAGCCGCCCAAGCCAACGCAGCGACTGCGGCGTCCGCTGGCGCCGGCAGGCGGGGAGCATGAGCCCGGCGATGTGAAGACATAAACAAAAAAGCCGGACCGCGCTGCTGATTACGGCGCGGTCCGGCTCAGGTGCAGGGATCAGTTCTTGCCGAGTTTGAGCGTGCTGGTGGCTTCCAGTCCGGTGGAGAATTCGTAGTAGCGGATCTTGTAGCCCTTCTGCTGCAGCTGCGGCTGCAGGGACTTCAACATGGCAGGTTCGCTTTCCGGGAGAAGAAGGGTCGCCCGCCAGTGTAGGGATGCGCGGCGCGGAACTGAACGAAGCAATCCGCATGTCGATAGTTGATCGTTGCTCGCCGAGGCAAGCGCAGGAGTAGCTCAGGGCCCGTCCGCACCCAGCAGTGTGGCCAGGCGCGGCAGCACCGACTCGGCATCCTCGCGCAGCTTGAAGGCCAGCAAGTCATCGGCACGGGTCACGCCGCGGTTGATCGCCACCACCGGCTTGCCGGCCGCAGCCACCGTGCGCGGGAAGCGGAAGCCCGACAACACCATCAGCGAAGAGCCGATCACCAGCATGGCATCACAGGCCTGGGCCGCCGCTTCGGCCTGTGCCGTGCGCGCGGGCGGCACGCCATCGCCGAAGAACACCACGTCCGGTTGCAGCATGCCGCCACAGGCCACGCAGGCCGGCACATGGAAGGCGGCATCGGCCTCCGGTTCCAGGCGGGCATCGCCATCGGGCAAGGCCTCGGCCTGCAGGTTGACCAAGGAGGGATTGCAGCGTGCCAGCTCCTGCTGGATCTCGGCGCGCGGATAGACGGTGTCGCAGGCCAGGCAGCGCACCGCATGGATGCTGCCATGCAGTTCGATCACGTCGCGGCTGCCCGCCTGCTGGTGCAGGCCATCGACGTTCTGGGTCAGGATGCCGCCGAGATGGCCGGCCTGCTGCAATTGCGCCAGCGCGCGGTGCGCCGCATTGGGCGCGGCCTGCGCCAGGCGTGGCCAGCCCAGCATGCTGCGCGCCCAGTAGCGTTTGCGGGCCGCTTCCGACTGCCGGAACTCGGTGCCCTGGATGGGCAGCCGGCCGCGCCGCACGCCGCTGTCGTCGCGGTAGTCGGGAATGCCGGACGCGGTACTGATGCCGGCCCCGGTCAGGACCAGCACCTGGCGATGACGCTGCAACAGTTGCGCCAATGCGGGCAGCAGGTCGGTATCGGCATTGCTGATCACGTCAGTTGCACCAGGGAAAGCGGCATCACGCGGAACGGACAGACTCGGGCTCATGGCAAAGATTGGCGGGAGGATCACACACGGCAGACTACGCGAATTCGGCCGAGCCTGCAGCCGCGAGGACCGCGCCTGCCAGGGGCCGGCGGACGCGATTTGCCGATTCTCCCTATAATTCCCGTGCAACTTTCAAGGCGCACCCGGCTCGCAAGGCCGGGACAGCGCCGACATAAAAATTCTTCCGCCAAAAGTTCGAGGAGCATCAATCATGCGGCTATTACTTCTGCTGCCTTTCATCGGCCTGCTCTGGGTCCCCTTCTACAACGCCGAATTGCCCAGCCTCTTTGGCTTCCCCTTCTTCTACTGGTACCAGTTCGCCTGGGTACCGCTGACCTCGCTCATCATCTGGCTGGTCTATCGTGATGGCCTGAAGAAGGGAGTCGAATGATGGAGACGTCCAACATCCACTGGACCGCGCTCTGGGTCTTCCTGTTCTTCTTTGTCCTGGTCACCGTGATGGGCTTCCTGGCCTCCAAATGGATGGCCGGTCCCAGCAACAAGGGCGCCCATCTCGATGAGTGGGGCCTGGGTGGCCGCAACTTCGGCACCTGGATCACCTGGTTCCTGGTCGGTGGCGATTTCTATACCGCCTATACCGTCATCGCGGTACCGGCGCTGGTGTATGCGGTCGGGGCCTATGGCTTCTTTGCCCTGCCCTATACCATCCTGGTCTACCCGATCGTGTTCGTGATCATGCCCAAGTTGTGGCATGCGGCGCACAAGGCCGGCCACGTGACCGCCGCCGATGTGGTGTGGGGACGCTATCAGTCGCGTCCGCTGGAGTTCGCCATTGCGCTGACCGGCGTGGTCGCCACCATGCCCTACATCGCCCTGCAGCTGATCGGCATGGAAGTGGTCATCAAGGCCCTGGGTCTGACCGGTGAACTGCCGCTGCTGGCAGCCTTCGTGATCCTGGCCCTGTACACCTACTCGGCCGGCCTGCGGGCACCGGCGCTGATCGCCTTCGTCAAGGACATCATGATCTACATCGTGGTGCTGGTGGCGGTGGTGGTGGTGCCGGCCAAGCTGGGCGGCTATGGTGCCGTGTTCAACTCGGCGCGCGAGGCGTTCGCAATCAAGGGCGGCGCTACCGGCCTGACCCTGAAACCCACGCAGTTCCTGCCCTTCGCTTCACTGGCACTGGGTTCGGCACTGGCGGCCTTCATGTATCCGCACACGCTGACCGGCATCTTCGCGGCCAAGGATGCCAATACCATCCGCAAGAACGCCGTGTTCCTGCCGGCCTATACGGTGCTGCTGGGTCTGATTGCGCTGCTGGGCTACATGGCGTATGCGGCGGGCATCAAGGTGCAGGCCAACAACGACGTGGTGCCGGCGCTGTTCAACGGATTGTTCCCTGGCTGGTTCGCGGGCTTCGCGTTTGCCGCCATTGCCATCGGTGCGCTGGTGCCGGCGGCAGTGATGTCCATCGGGGCCTCCAACCTGTTCACCCGCAACTTCTGGAAGCCTTACGTCAATCCTGGCATCAGCCATGAAGGCGAAGCCAAGGTGGCCAAGGTGGTGTCGCTGGTGGTCAAGTTCGGGGCGCTGGTGTTCATCCTGTTCCTGCCGACCAAGTTCGCGCTGGACCTGCAATTGCTGGGCGGCGTGTGGATCCTGCAGACCTTCCCGGCGCTGGTGTTCGGTCTGTTTGTCGGCTGGTTCGGTGCCCGCGCACTGCTGTGCGGCTGGGCCGTGGGCATCGTCGGCGGCAGCTGGCTGGCCTTCAGTGACGGCATCAAGCCGGTCCACAGCTTCCTGATCGGCGGCGAGACCTACACGCTCTATACCGGCCTCATTGCGCTGGCCCTGAACGTGGTGGTGGCCGTCATCGCCAACCTGATCCTGGGCAAGGGCTCGAAACCTGCATTGAAGCGTTGATGTGATGATGCAAGGATGCATCGGCGTTTGATCAGGCGATGCATCCGCGCATCAGTTCGTCGCTGCGCTGCGCCGGCGTTAACCTGAAAGTTGCAGCGCCCGTGCAAGAAAAAATGCTCCTCAATGAGGAGCATTTTTTTTGCCTGGCTCGGTTCGATGAAGCGCGTTCCGGACCTAGGTCAGCTGCCCTGCCCCGTCTCCGCCAGCAGTGCCACCAGCCGCTCCAGCGGTGCCGGTTTGGTCAGGTGGTGATCGAAGCCGGCGGCGGCCGCTTCCTGGCGATCCGACTCGGCACCGCGGCCGGTGAGCGCGATGAGCTGCATGCGCGCGCCCGCCTCGGTCGCGCGCAGCTGCGTGGCCAGTGCGTAACCCGACATGTCGGGCAGTCCGATGTCGATGAAGCCGACATCAGGCCTGACCTCCTGCGCCAGTCGCAAGGCCTCGGCCCCGTTACCGGCCACATGGGTGGCATGGCCGCGATAGTTGAGCAGCATGGCCAGCATGTCGGCATTATCGAAGTTGTCGTCCACGATCAGGATGTCCAGTCCCTTGCCGCTCTCCGCCTGGGGCAGCTCGCCGGTCGCCTCGCTGCGGTCCTGCGCCGTGGTCTGCGGCAGGCGCACCGCGAAGGTGGCTCCCAGGCCGGGGCCGGGGCTGGTGACCGAGACGCTGCCCTCATGCAGGTCCACCAGCCGCTTGACCAGGTGCAGGCCAATGCCCAGGCCGCCCTGAGCGCGATCCACCTCGGACTGGATCTGGGTGAACATGTCGAATACCGTGCCGATATCCTCGGCGGCCAGTCCCACGCCATTGTCACTGATGCTGATGAGGACATCGTCGCCATCCATGCGCGCCGTCACGCGGATGAGACCGCCCGGGGGCGTGTATTTCGCCGCATTGTTGAGGATGTTGCTGACCACCTGCACCACGCGATGGGTATCGGCTTGCAGGAAGAGGTCGCTTTCCGGAGCTTCCAGTTCCAGCTTGTGGCGATTCTTCTCGATCAGCGGCATGCTGATCTCGACCGCGCTGGCCAGCGCCGACTTGACCGACATGTGCTGCTTCCTCAACTTGATCTTGCCCTCGGTGATGCGGGAGATGTCGAGCAGGTCTTCGATCAGGTGCGCCAGATGGCGGATCTGGCGATCCATCATCTGGTGGATGTTGTGCTGGCGCTCGTTGCCGGCCCCCATCAGCTTCATCACTTCCAGCCCGTTGCGGATCGGGGCCAGCGGATTGCGCAACTCGTGCGCCAGCGTCACCAGGAATTCGCGCTGGCGGCGGTTGATGGTGGTCAGGTCCTGCGCCAGCAGTTCCAGGTTGCGCTTGGCTTGGCGTTCCTCATGCACGTCCACGATGGCACCGACGAAACCACCGGGCTGGTCGTCCTCTGCCTGCAAGGGCGTACCTGAATCGATCACCCAGCGATAGCCGCCATCGGCATGGCGCAAGCGATAGACGGCGTGGAAGGCGCTGCGTGTCTGCTGGCAGCGGACGAACTCGGCGAGGGCGGCCTCGCGGTCCTCCGGATGGATGCAGGCGATATGGCCGCCATCGGCGATGGCGCTGGCCGGCAGGCCGGTGAAGGCGTGCCAGCGACGGCTGAAATAGTTGGTGCGGCCCTCCGGGCTGGTGGTCCAGATGATGGCCGTGGAGGCATCGACCAGCGAGCGGAAATAGCGCTCGCTGGCCTGCAGCGCCTCGCGCGCAGCTTGCCGGCGACGTGCCGCTTCCACCTGGCTCTTGACGCGTATCAACAGCTCGGTGGCCGCGAAGGGCTTGACCAGGTAATCATCGGCACCGGCGGCGATGCCCTCGATGCGCGCTTCTTCACCGGCACGTGCCGAGAGCAAGATCACTGGCACCTCGCGCGTACGCGCATCACGCTTGATTCGGGCCAGCAGGCCGAAGCCATCCAGCACCGGCATCATCACGTCGCTCAGGACCAGGTCCGGTGGCGCGGCGCATACGGCTTCCCAGGCGGCCTCGCCGTCGGAACAGGTTTGCACGTCGGCGTAGTCACCGAGCAGGCGCTGCAGGTAGTCGCGCATGTCGCGGTTGTCGTCGGCAATGACGATGCGTACCGGATGCGCCGCGTCGCCTGCCGGAGGCAAGGCCGGGGCCGCCGCGGTGACCGGTTCGGCGGCCGTCGTGGAGAGCAGCGCTGAGGTGGCTGCAGGCAGCCAGGCTTGCGCCTCCTCGACAAAGGCCTGGCCGGGCTGGCGGTCCTGGCTGATCGCCACGGCGTCGGCCCGGATCACGTCATCGGCCTGCAAGTGTGCGGTGCCGAACGGGATCTCGACGAAGAAGGTCGAGCCCGCGCCCGGCACGCTGTGCACGCCGATCTGGCCGTGATGCAGCTTGACCAGTTCCTGGATCAGGGCCAGGCCGATGCCGGTGCCTTCATAGGTGCGGCCGTGCGCGTTGTCGATGCGATGGAAACGCTCGAAGACGCGCGCCTGCTGGTCCAGCGCAATGCCGGAGCCGGTGTCGGTAACCGACAGGCGCACGCTGTGCGCCAGCGGCTCCAGCAGCACCGTGATGCTGCCCTCGAAGGTAAATTTGAAGGCATTGGAGAGCAGGTTGAAGACGATCTTTTCCCACATGTCGCGATCAACGAAGACCGGCTCGGGCAGCGGGGGGGTCTTGACCTCGTAGTGCAGTCCGGCCTTTTCCAGGGTCGAGCGGAATACGCTGGCCAGATCTTCCGTGAGGCTGGCCAGATCGGTGGCGACGAAGCTGGCCTTGGCGCGTCCGGCCTCGATGCGCGAGAAATCCAGCAGCGCATTGACCAGCTTGAGCAGGCGCAGCGAATTGCGGTGCGTGACCTCCAACCGCTTGCGCTGCGCCGGTCCCAGCGGCTCGGCCTGATCGGCCAGGGCATCATCAAGCGGGCCGACCATCAGCGTAAGCGGGGTGCGGAATTCGTGCGAGATGTTGGAGAAGAAGGCGGTCTTGGCGCGGTCGATCTGGGCCAGCTCCTCGGCCTTGCGCTGTTCATGCAGGTAGACCAGCACGTTGGAGACAGCCGTGCTGAGTGCTCCGCCCAGCAGGGCATAGAAATCCTGGTACTCGGCGTCCAGCGCACGGCGCGCACTCACGCCCGCGACCACGAAACCGAAGGGCTGTTCCATCCCGGCCACGGTGACCGGGAGGATCACGGCCTGCACCGGGGCTTCTTCATACGGCCCGGCCACGAAGGGGCCGAAGCGCGCGGCCAGATCGTCGACCTGCACCATGCGCTGTTCGGCCAGAGCCTGCGCGAAAGGCCAGGCTTGCGCATCGTCCAGACGTACGCTGGCCGGTGCCAGCGTACTATCGGCCGCGATGCCGGCCAAGCCGCGGCGCTGCAGGACATCGCCTTCGAGCTGGTAGAAGAGCGTGAAAGGCAGGTCCAGTTCCATGGCGGCGTGGCGCTGTTCCAATCCCAGGCACAGGTCATCGATGGAGAGGCATTTGCCGAGTGCGGTCGCCAGTTCGCGCAAGGCGGCGGTGCGGCGCGCGCCCAGCACCTTGTCGGTGGATTCCGAGATCGGGTGGAACACGCCCCCCACCTCGCCTGACTCGACCCGGATCGGCGAGAAGGAGAAGGTCATGAAGGCTTCTTCCAGATAGCCGTAACGATCCAGGAACATGCGCTGGTCGCGGATGTAGGTGCCCTCGCCCTGATGCGCGCGGTCGAAGGCATCACCCACCACCGGCAAGGCGGTGGCCCAGCAGATGCGGAAATCCTGGCCCATCGACTCGGGATGCTTGGCCCCGCAGATGGGGCGATAAGCGTCGTTGTAGATCTGGATGTCGTGCGGCCCCCAGGCGATCAGGATGGGGAAGGTGGAAGACAGGCACAGGCTGACCGCCGTGCGCAGGCTTTGTGGCCAGGTATCGAGGGGACCCAGCGGGGTGGACGACCAGTCCATCGCGCGAATCAGTTTCCCCATCTCGCCACCACCGGAGAGCCAGCTGAATTCCGACTGTTGTTCGTCCACTTCGCTGACCTTTATGTGCGTGAAACCTTCAATATGCGGTCATGCTACTCCCGATCGCGACGATTGCCCCGTTTTATTGCTCCTTGTGTACAAAAACGACGCCCGGGGCCTGGCGTGTGCGCCCGGGCCAGGAGTAGATCGTCGACAACAGCGCGGTCAGAACGAGGTGCGCAGGCCGGCCGTGATCGCCCAAGGGCTGAAGCCGGGCGAGACCGTCGCGGAGGCCGAATTCAGCAGCGCAAACCCTTGCGTGGAGCGGCTGTTGTTGCGGATGGTCGTGGCGTAGGTATAGAGCTGGGTGCGCTTGGAGAGGAAGTACACGTAACCCACGTCATAGGCCATGGCATGGGCATCGCCGTTCTGCAGACGGCGTGCGGCCCCCAGTTCGACATCGCCTTGCCCAACCGCAATCCTGGCATTGAGCATGACAGCCGAGGAGAACCAGCCGGTGGCATCGGAGCGGGTCGAGTGCAGGTAGTTGGCCCCCACGACGTTGCTGCCGATCTTGTAGGTAGCGGCCACCACCTGGGTGATCTGCGAGGATGCGACTGCAGGGGAGGCGGCGGCATAGTAGCGATAGCGGTTGTAGCCATAGCCCAGCGTGTAGCGGTCGCGCGCATATTGCACATTGGCACCGATGTTGCGGCCTGCTTCACTTTGTACGCCGACATTTTCTGCACCGAAGGAATAGCCGATCTCGCTGGTCAGTCCGCCGAAGAGCACCGGGGTACGGTAGCGCAACGCATTGGGATAGAAGCCGCCAGTCCCGGACGTGCCCAGCGTGGAAGAATGTTCCAGCGACATGATGGCCGCCGGGTTGGCCAGTCCGTAGGTCGATACATCCGAACTCAGGAAGACCCAGTAAATCGGCAGGTACAGGAGGCCGGCATCGATGCTGCCATAGGACCGGCTGGACAAGCCCACCGACGCGCCGCGATTGAACAGGGTCGTGCCGCCGCCAGCGCCGGTATCGGTGGAGAAGCCGGTTTCAAGCTGGAAGTTGGCACTGTTACCGCCGCCCAGGTCTTCGGCTCCACGAAATCCGAAGCGCGATGCTTGCAGGTTGCCGCTGGCCACCGTCGGCGTGGTCGCAACGTTGCGATCAAACTTGCCCACCTGCAAGGCGGCATCTACGATGCCGTAAAAGGTCACGGAGGATTGGGCATGTGCCGTCGATACGCCGCCGGCCAGCAGACAGGCACCGGCCATCATGGCCAGCAGGCGGGCACGATGACGCAGGCTGGAACATGCGGTCTGGGCGAGAGGTATTTTTTTGTATTGCATGAAGTCTCCTGGTGTTGTTATGCGTGGATGAATGCTTGGAGGTCTGTGCAGCGCTGCGAAAGGATGAATGCTTGCGTGATCCGCACTGCCTCAGCCGACTACCGAGACCTGGGCCAGGCCGGCATCGACGATGAGGTTCTGGCCGGTAACGGCGGCGGCCTGGGGGCTGGCCAGGAACAGCACGCTGTCGGCGATGTGCGTGGGCTCGACGCGGAACTTGAGGCACTGCAGGTCGAGGAACTGGCGGTCCGAGCTGGCGTCGCGCCACAGCGCGGTCTGGCGTTCGGTCACCACGGCGCCTGGCAGCACCGCGTTGACGCGGATGCCGGCCTCGCCCAGCTCACGCGCTAGGGTACGGGTGATGCCCGAGATGGCGGCCTTGGACGCGGTGTAGCCGATCAGGTTGGGACGGCCGCGCAGCCAGGAGATCGAACCGAGATTGATGATCGCGCCACCGCCCGCCTCGCGCATGCCGGGTGCGACGCGCTGGGTCGCGAAGACGTGATGGCTGAGGTTGACCGAGAGCATGTCGTTCCACATCTCTACCGACAGCTCATCGAGACCATGGCGGGTGTCGCGACCGGCATTGTTGACCAGCACCCGGATCGCCCCCAGTGCTGCAGCGGCGTGGTCCAGCACGACCTGATAGGCCGGAATGTCGCGTACGTCGCAGACGGCAAACCAGGGCGTGTGGCGCGCGGGAGCGCTGCCAGGCTGAGCGGCCAGGCGTTGGCACAAGGCCTGGCCGGCGGCCGGGTCGATGTCGCAGAAAGCGACTTGCGCGCCCTGCTCCCAGAATGCCTTGACCAGTGCTTCGCCAATGCCGGACGCGCCGCCGGAAATGAAGACTACCTGCCCGGCCAGCCAGGGATAGCTGGCGCGAGGAAGGGGGGTGGATGGAGAGGTGTTCATGCTGCGCTCCTGGGATCAGAAGATGGCACCGCGCTCAGTGACAGGCGCATCTCGCCTGCCAGGCGTTGACCGGGTTCTAGGATGTGCATGGCGGGGGCGATGCCATGCAGTGCATTGTTGGGATGGCTGACCGGCTCGAAGGCATAGAACGGCTGTCCGGACGGACGGAACAACACGGCGCAGCGCAACGCCGTACTGGCGGTCAGCGTGATGCGGTGATGCGGGCCGGTCATGATGGCCTGGCCGCTCCAGTCGGTAAAGCAGTTGTCGATCGTCAGCGTGTCGAGATGTCTGGTGTCCGGGGGTGGGACGCTGCCGCAGGGCAGCTTGTCGGGACCATTGAGCAGCATGGCCTGCCAGTGCGTCTGCAACTGCGTGGGTTGCGCCGCCGAGATCAGCGGGAAGAAAGGATGCCAGCCCAAGCCGCAGGGAGCCCGGCGCTGGTCGAGGTTCTTCACCTCCAGTTGCAGCACCAGATCATCGCCCTCCAGCGTGACGACCTGCGTGGCGCGCAAGGCGAAGGGCCACTCGCCTGCTGCGGGTGAGGCATGTTCCAGCTGCATCGTGACCGATTCCGCACTGCTGCTCCGCACCTGCCATGGTCGTTGGAAGCCCAGGCCATGGATGGCGTGCGGTTCGTTGTCGAAGTTGGCGGTGAGCACATACGCCCGGCCCTCGAAGCTGAACGTCGCGTCGGCAATACGATTCGAAAACGGCAGCAAGGGATAGCAGGCGCTGCGCCGCACCAGTCCTTGCTGCAACGCTTCTTCGGCACTGGGCCGCAGCACCGGCTGGCCGCGCCAGTTGGCGGAAGCAAGCGCCCCGCCCAATGCAGGCAGCACGCGCACCTGCCAGTCGCCCCGGACCAAATCGACCGCGAGCAACGGGGCCGGCATCAGTAAGGTCCTCCGGCATTTGCCTGGGGTGCGGTCTGGTCGAACTCGGCGATGAAGGCATTGGCCTGGCGCATCATCATGCCCATGTCGGAAGCGATGGCGACGTAGTCATATCCCATCGCCACGAACTCGCGCACCATCAGCGGCGTCGGACCGACGATGCCGACCGGCTTGCCCACTGCGTGCGCACGGCGGGCTACATCGGCAATGGCCGCGCGCACCTCGGCATCGGCCAGATTGCCGATCTTGCCCATGGCCGCCGACAGATCGCCGGGGCCGAGGAAGAGCGCATCCACGCCCGGGACGGCGGCGATCTCTTCAAGGCGCGCAATGGCTTCGGGCGTTTCCAGCTGCACGATGCAGCTCACCGCTTCATCGGCACGGCGACCGAATTCGCTCCATGTGCCGTAGCGGCTGGCGCGGTGCATGGCGGCAAAGCCACGCGTTCCTTGCGGTGGAAACCGCATGGCCGCTGCAGCGGCACGGGCCTGCTCGACGGTCTGCACGAAGGGAAACATCAGAGTGGTGGCCCCCATATCGAGCGCGCGCTTGGCCAGCGTGTGATCATTGCTGGCCAGGCGCACGATGGGCATGGCGCTGCCGCAATCCACCGCGCGCAGCAGATTCTGTACGTCGGTGAATTCCAGCGGGACATGTTCCATGTCGATGAGCAGCCAGTCAAAGCCGGCGTGCGACAGGCCTTCGGCGCTGGCGCTGCCGCCCGACATCAGCCAGGTTCCCAATGGCGTGCTGCGCGCGGTGCTCTGCCGCGCGCGGGCCAGCATGCCGGCGAAACGATTGGCAGCCGGATCGCAGCGCTGCGAGGTGAAGGCGGTGGATGTAGTCATACGGGTCCGATCAGAAAATGGAAGGTTCGACCGGTGTTTCGAAACCGGTCAGGAAATCGAAGTCGCAGCCCTTGTCGGCCTGCGAGACGTGCTCCACGTAGAGGCGGATATAGCCGCGCTGGCGCGGCAGCGGCGGAGCCTGCCACTGGCCGCGGCGCTGAGCCAGCTCCTGCTCCGAGAGCAGCACGTTGATGCTGCCGGCGGCAACGTCGAGCTCAATGATGTCGCCCGTGCGGATCAGGGCCAGCGGGCCACCCACGGCAGATTCCGGCGAGACATGCAAGACACAGGTACCGTAGTGGGTGCCGCTCATGCGGGCGTCGGAGATGCGCAGCATGTCGCGCACACCGGCGGCCAGCAACTTCTTGGGAATGGGAAGGTTGCCCCACTCCGGCATGCCTGGTGCACCGATGGGACCACCGCCACGCAAGACCAGCACGGTATCGGCATCGACATCGAGGTCAGGATCGTGGATGCTGGCGTTCATCTCGGCAATCGAATCGAACACCAGCGCCCGCCCGCGATGCTTGAGCAGGTGCGGACTGGCGGCGCTGGGCTTGATGACCGCGCCGTTGGGGGCCAGGTTGCCGCGCAGCACGGCCAACGCAGCGCCCTCGGTCACCGGCTGGTCCAGCGGACGGATGGCGGTTTCGTTGGCAGTGCGGGCGCTGGCCGCACAACGCGCCAGATTCTCGCCCAGGCTCAGACCGGTGACGGTGAGACAGTCGAGCGCCAGATGCGGCTTCAACTGGTCCAGCAGTGCTGGCAGGCCGCCGGCATAGTAGAAGTCTTCCATCAGGCGTGTGCCGGAGGGGAAGATGTCGGCCAGCACCGGGATGCCGGCCCCGACCTTCACGAAATCGTCCAGGGTCAGCTCCACGCCGCCGCGTCCGGCAATGGCGATGGTGTGGATGGCGGCGTTGGTGGAGCCCCCCAGGGCCATGTAAGCGATGATGCCGTTGTCTACCGCAGCGCGGCTGAAGATGCAGCTGGGCTTCAGATCCTCCCACACCATGGCAACGATCCGCTCGCCACTGGCAGCGCACATGCGCGGATGCGCCGCATCCATGGCCGGGATGCTGGTGGCACCAGGCAGCGTGAAACCCATGGCCTCGACGATGGAGGTCATGGTGCTGGCCGTGCCCATGGTGTTGCAGGTACCGGGCGCGCGGGTCATGCGCGATTCCAGAGCGATCCACTCTTCCTTGTCGATGTTGCCGGCCACGTACTCATCCCAGAATTTGCGGGTGTGGGTGCCGGCACCGACCACCTGTCCGTTGTAGCGGTCGCTGAGCATCGGGCCGGCGGGTACGTAGAGGCAAGGCAGATCAGCAGAGAGCGCGCCCATCATGAGGCCGGGCGTGGTCTTGTCGCAACCGCCCATGAGGATGGCACCGTCGATCGGCAGCGAACGCAGCAGTTCCTCGGTTTCCATGGCCAGCATGTTGCGGTAGATCATGGTGGTGGGCTTGACCATCACTTCGCCCAACGACATGGCGGGCAACTCCACCGGCAGGCCGCCGGCCATCAGGATGCCGCGTTTGACCACCTCGGCGCGTTCGCGCAGGTGGGCGTGGCAGGGCGAGAGATCGCTCCAGGTGTTGATCACCGCGATGACCGGCCGGGTCATGAAATCTTCCCGGCGCAATCCCATCTGCTGCAGGCGCTGGCGGTGGGCGAAGGAGCGCATGTCGTCCGGAGCGAGCCAGCGTTGACTGCGCAGGTCAGCCAGTTGTTTGCGTTTTTCTTGCATGATGTAGAAGCGTTGAAATCAGGTTGGGGAAAGCGCCGGGGCCACCAGGCTGCCGCCGGCCACCAGCAATAACAGGAACACGATGCGTCGGACCGTCAGCGGTGACCACTGCGGGGGATGGCGGCGTGCCAGCCAGGTCACGCCCAGCACCACCGGCAGCGCTTCCAGGCTCAGCGCCAGCGATGCATGGTCGAAGCGGCCCTGAGCCAGCACGATCACCAGCCGCAGTACGGCGTTGACGGCAAAGAGCAGCACCAGCGTGTCGCGCACGACGACGCGGTCCAGCGGTTGCCGGTACAGGTGGAACACCATCGGCGGACCGGCACTGGCGAAGACGCCGCCCATGATCCCGGAGAGCACGCCGAAAAAGGCGAAGGAAGGCGCAGACGAGAGCTGCTCGCGCACCTGCGTCCGCAACACCAGCAACAAGCTGCACGCCAGAATGGCCAAGCCCAGCGCCAGCCGCAGCACGCCGATGGCATGATCCGACATCCAGGCCAGCAGGCAGGCGCCCAGCCCCACGCCGATCAGGCTGCTGCCGAAGGCCGGCACGATCAGCGCACGCGGCAGGCCCGGTGCGGTGCGCACGATCACCGCCGCATTGGCCAGCACCATGACGGTCACGACATTGGCCGCCACCGCCAGCGGGGCCAGGTGCAGCATCGCCACCAGTCCCAGCAGCACCAGCCCGAAGGCAAACCCGGTGAGGCTCTGCACGAAGGTCGCCAGCGCCACGCAAGCGACGAAGAGCAGATGGCTGCCGATGCCGTTGAGCAGCATCAGAGACTCCGCGCCAGCGCCAGGAATTGCTCGGCGCGTGCTGCGCCTGCCCGTACGAAGACCGGCGGCTGGCCCAGCGGTGCAGCCACTTGCACACGCTGGCCGCCAGCGTGGCGCTGAGCGCTCCACAGATGCAGCCAGTCATCGCCCAGGGGCAGGTAGGCACTCCAGCAGTTGGCCTCCGCCGCATGCACGGGCGCGACCAGCAAGTCGGGACCATAGAGATACTGGTCCTGTATGGCGTAGGTGGCGCGGTCCTGTTCGTAATGCAGGAACAGCGGACGCTGCAGCGGCAGGCCACGGGTGGCGGCTTGTTCGGCCAGTTCCTCCACGTAGGGCTTCAGGCCGACGAACAGACGCGTCATCCGGGCAAAATGCGCCAGCACAGCCGGGTCCTGCCAGAACTGGAAGTTCTCGTCGGGACGGTTGCCTTCGTGGGTGCGCATCATGGGGGTGAAGGCCGCCATCTCGGCCCAGCGCTGGAACAGTTCCGGCGTGCGGCGGTTGCCGAACAGGCTGGTGTAGCCGCCGATATCGCTGTGGTGGTAGGCATTGCCCAGCAGCCCCGATGAGAGCGCGCCGCAGATCACGGTCTGCAAACCGTCATGACGGCTGAAGTCGACCGATTGGTCGCCCGCCCACAGCAGCGGGCAGTGCGCCTGTACACCGGTATAGCCGGCGCGCATGAAGAACACCGCGTCGCCGGTACGCCCGGCGTCGGCGATGGCGCGGGCGTTGACCTCGGCCCACAGCGTGGGCCAGGCATTGTGCATCAGCATGGCTGACTGGCCATTGGCCAGAGTGACATCGGTGGGCAGGTATTCGCCGAAGTCGGCCATCCAGCCATCCAGGCCCTGGTCAAGCATCTCGTCGCGGATGACGCGCTGCTCGAACCAGCGCGCGGCTTCCGGCTGGGTGAAATCGACCACGCCGCAATCGAATTCACCGAAGTCGACCAGATAGTCGCTGCCATCGGCGTGGGTCGCCAGGAATCCCTGGGCGTGTGCTTCGCCATAAAGCGCGCCATCCACGCACAGATAGGGATTGACGTAGCCGAGGAAGCGCACGCCCTCCTGCTTCAATTGCGCCAGCCAGTCGGCGTGGCCGGGATAGCGCTGCGCGTTCCAGCGCCAGTCCCAGAACAGGCGCTTGCCGAACGAGGTCTGACGGATACCGACCCAGTCCTCGCACCACAGGCCGCTGACGGCCAGGCCTGCGCTGCGGCTCTGCTCAAGGATGGTGGCGGCATGTTCGCGGCCATTCTTCAGGCCGAGAATGGCGCCGTCGAGTACCCACGAAGGCAGGCGCGGCTGGCGGCCGAAGCGCTGCGAGATGCGTTCCACCAGGGTCGGGAAATCATCGGCCAGCAGGAATTCGATGCGCTCGGGGATGGCCCAGAATTGCAGCTCGTGATACGTCCCGGCGCGAAAATCGAAGTCGGCATAGGCGGTGGTGTCGGCGTGCAGGCAATAGCGCTGCGACGACACGAAGCTCGGTTGCGGATAATTGGTGTGGTAGTAGTCGCCACCGGCCTTGGCGGTGACGTCGGCCTGCCAGGTCAGGTAGGTACTCTTGTCTCGTCCGACGCCTGGCTCGGAGGTCCACAACGGAAAATGACGGCCGCGCAGGTCGAAGTAGGACATCTGCTCGCCACACCCCCAGACGTGTTCCTCGGTCTGGGCCGGCACGCGCCACCAGAGGCGGTTGGCGATGGCGCCAGCGGTGCTGCCCGACCGTGCGCACAGGCTGAACTGCACGCCATGGGCCTGACGGGTCGCCATCAGTACCAGCTCGGGCTCGCTGTGGGCATCGCGGGCAAAGCTGACCTGCACGCTGCCATCGGCCTGCACCGTGTGCTGTGCGCAGCGCAGGGCAATGCGCTCCTCGACGTAATCGCTGATGTCGAAATTGCCGCGATACATGGCCACGCTCTCCCGGCCATAGCCAATGAAGACTGCCGGCGCCTGTGGCGAATGGGCAAGCAGCAGGCGGCCCGCCACGTCCAGTTCGAGCCGGCCATCCTCATGCTGGGTCCAGCGCATGGTATTTCCTGTGTGTGTCATTGCATTCCTTGCTTGGTTCGGTTCAGCGGATAGCCGCGGCAGCGCGGGCGCGGCCAGCATCGGCGGCATGGACGCGACGGCGCAGCACCACCAGCAGCAGCACGGCCACGGCCCAGGTCAGGCCCATCCACAGGTAGTACTGCTGGGTCACGCCGCCGGCGCGCGCCACGCCCAGCGGCGAGAAGGTCAGGTAGACACTCACCAGCAGGGCCATCAGCAGCACGCTCATGCGACTGGCATAGCGCCAGGGCGTGAGATCGCCATGCTGACGGATATGCGCCTGGTAGGGCTGTGCGCGGCGGAAGAACTGGCCCAGCACCAGCATGAGCAGCACTTCGGTGACGAACAGCATGCCCATGATATGGATGAAATGAATGCCATAAGTGCTGTCGACCTTGAAGACGAAGATCAGCAGGGTGTAGGCGATCACATGCAGCAACAACACGATCTTGGCGGGCAGTGCATCAATGCGGCCATTGAAAAAGCCCATCAGCACCACCGCAATGATGGGAATGTTGAAGAAGCCGCTGAAGCGGCGCATGACCGTGTAGATGCCGTCGGGCGCGAACATCAGCAGCGGGGCGATCAACAGCGAGATCACAGCCACTGCGATGCTGGCCATCTTGCCCACGCGAATCATCTTCTCGTCGCTGGCATCGGGTTTCCAGACGCGATAGAAGTCGAAGGCGATCAGGGTCGCGGTACTGTTGATGACGGCATTGAAGTGGCTCATCACGGTACCGAACAGCACGGCCACGAAGAAGCCCTTGGCCCACCACGGCAGCAGGTCGGCCACCAGTTGCGGATAGGCCAGGTCGGGACGCGCCAGGGGGGTGCCGGCATACAGGTGATAGGCGATCACGCCGGGCATC
Organism: Herbaspirillum sp. Her4; assembly: GCF_057961335.1. Taxonomy (NCBI): domain Bacteria; kingdom Pseudomonadati; phylum Pseudomonadota; class Betaproteobacteria; order Burkholderiales; family Oxalobacteraceae; genus Herbaspirillum; species Herbaspirillum sp. Her4. The sequence goes on from NZ_CM176330.1 coordinate 5,431,044, forward strand.
AGCATGATGATGGGCACCATCAGTTTGAGCAGCCCCGACAGCAGCACTCCCTTCTGCCCTTCGGCCAGATTCTTGGCCGCGAAGGTGCGCTGGATGATGGACTGGTTGGTGCACCAGTAGAACAGGTTCGCAAAGATCATGCCGGTGAAGACGGTACCGAACGGGACTGAATCATGCGCCCCGCCAATGGCCGACAACTTCTCCGGCGCTTCGGTGGCGACCACGTGCAGGCCGGCAAAAAAATCGCCCTGGCCCAGCGCCAGCAGCCCGAGCGCCGGCACCATCAGTCCGGCGATAAGCAGACCCACGCCGTTGATGGTGTCGGATACGGCCACCGCACGCAGGCCGCCGAAGACTGCATAGAGCGCACCGATGACCCCGGAGATCCACACCAGTGCGGTAATGGTGACCGGATAGGAGGTGCCGAATGCCTGCTGGACGCCGAACACCTGGTTGAAGGTGATAGCCCCCAGGTACAGGCCTGAGGGATTGACCACCAGCATGTAGCTGATGACAAAGAAGGCACTGACGACGCGGCGGGTGGTGGCGTCAAAGCGCTCTTCAAGGAACTGCGGCAGGGTCGAGAAGCCGCCGCGCAGATAGCGCGGCAGGAAGAACATGGCCAGCGCCACGGTCGCCACCGCAGCGGTGCACTCCCAGGCCATGGCCGAGAGATTGTGGGCGTAAGCGTCGCCGTTCAAGCCCACCAACTGTTCCACCGACAGGTTGGTGAGCATCATGGAGCCGGCGATGAACCAGCCATTGAGTCCGCCGCTGGCCATGAAGTAGCCGCGCGCGCCGACATCCTTGGCGCGCCGGGTGAACAGGTACGACACATAGGCCACCAGTGCCGTAAAGAGGATGAAGCTGAGTAGGGTAATGATGATCGTCTCCTTGTAGTTTCTTCATTCTTTCTTCGGGCCGTCTCGACGGACTGGCCCTGTCGTCATGCTGCAAGGGCTGGCATTCAGGCCACCTGCAGGCAGAGGTATTTCAGTTCCAGATACTCCTCGATACCGTACTTCGATCCTTCGCGACCCAGGCCCGACTGCTTGACGCCACCGAACGGTGCCTCCGCCGTGGAGATGAGACCGGTGTTGACGCCCACCATGCCGAACTCCAGCGCCTCGGCGACGCGCCAGACTCGGGCCATGTCGCGGGTGTAGACATAACTGGCCAGGCCATATTCGGTATCGTTGGCCTGGCCGATGACTTCCTCTTCGCTTTCGAAGCGCAGCACGGGTGCCACCGGTCCGAATATCTCTTCGCGTGCCACGCGCATGGACGGCTTCACGCCGGTCAACACGGTGGGCGCGAAGTAGCGCGCCTGTTCATCGCCTTCCAGTACCACCGGGGTGCCGCCGCAGACGATGCGCGCGCCCTGGCTGCGCGCGTCCTCCACCAGTTCGCTGATCTTCTCCAGCGCGCGGGCATCGATGAGCGGCCCGATCTGGGTACGCGGTGCGCGGCCATCGCCCAGCACCAGCTTGCTGGCACGGCTGGCCAGGCGCTCGACGAAGGCATCGTAGAGACCGGACTGCACGTACATGCGATTGCTGCATACACAGGTCTGGCCGCCATTGCGGTACTTGGAAATCATGGCGCCCTCGATCGCCGCGTCCAGATCGGCGTCGTCGAAAACGATGAAGGGTGCATTGCCGCCCAGCTCCAGCGACAGCTTCTGAATGTGACCGGCCCCCTGCGCCATCAAGCGCGCACCGACAGCGGTCGATCCAGTGAAGGACAGCTTGCGCACCACCGGGTTGCCGGTCAGCTCGGCACCGATGGCTTCGGGATGGCCGGTCACCACATTGAGCACACCCGGCGGAATGCCGGCGCGCTCGGCCAGTGCCACCATGGCAAGCGCCGAATACGGTGTCTGGCTGGCCGGCCGGATCACCATGGTGCATCCCGCAGCCAGTGCCGGCGCGGCCTTGCGGGTGATCATCGCTGCCGGGAAATTCCACGGCGTGATGGCTGCGCATACGCCAACAGGCTGGCGCAGCGTGAGCAGACGACGGTCATTGGAGGGACTGGCGATGACATCGCCGTTGATACGGCGCGCCTCTTCGGCAAACCATTCGATGAAGCTGGCGGCAAAGGCGATCTCGCCACTGGCCTCGGACAGCGGCTTGCCCTGCTCGGCGGTCATCAGCAAAGCCAGGTCTTCCTGGTTTTCGATCAGCAGCGCATGCCAGCGACGCAGCAGCGTGGCGCGTTCCTTGGCGGTACGCGCGCGCCAGCCGGGCAAGGCCGCTTCCGCAGCCTGCACGGCGGCGCGGGTCTCGGCCGTCCCCATGGCCGGCACCGTGCCCAGGATCAGGCCGGTGGCAGGATCCGTGACGGCGATGGTCGTGCCATCCAGGGCATCCTGCCAGTGGCCGCCAATGGGGCATTGCATCCGGAACAGGTCGGGATCGTGGAGCGAAAGCATGTGATGAAGATCCTTGGAGAGTGAAAGTGGTTCGATACTGGAGGACGTTGCCGGCTCACCCGCGCCAGCGCGGCTCGATGCAGCCGGGCACGTCGGTACGCATGGCAAACAAGCCGCCGGCCAGCGGCTGCTGCGCCAACTCTTCGCCGGGCCGACCGGCACGGGCGCTGGTGATGAAGAGCGTACGCAGGTCGGCACCGCCAAAGGCGCACATGGTGGGGCACTGCACGGGCAAGGGATAGCGCGCCACGACGCTTCCGTCAGGGGCAAATCGCACAAGTCGACCGCCTTCGTAGAAGGCGCTCCAGTAATGTCCTTCGGCATCGACCGCAGCACCATCGGGGCGGCCCCGGTCCGTGGCCGTGGGAGTGGTGGTGGCCCAGACCTGGCGCGGCCCGCAGTCACCGGTGATCGGATCATAGCTGCGCCGCCAGATGACGAAATTGGGGGTGTCGGAATGGTACATCCAGCGTCCGTCGGGGCTGAAGGCCAATCCGTTGGAAGTGAGCAGGCCATCGGCCAGGACCTCCAGAGCGCCGGAGGGGCGCAGGCGATAGAGGTGGGCACGCGCGCCGGACTTCGGTTCGTCGATGGTGCCGGCGAGGAAGCGTCCGGCCGGATCACAGCGACCGTCATTGAAGCGACTGCCGGTCTGATCTTCAGGATTGACGGCCAGTTGCTGCTGCAGCTGCCCTGCTCCGTCCAGTTCCCACAGACCTGAGCGCAGCCCGGCGATGTAGCCGCCGTGCTCACCCAGTGATACGCAGCCAATCGCTTCCGGCAGAGTGACGTAGCTGTCCTCGCCGGTGGCGGGATCATAGCGGTGCAGTCGCTGCTTCAGGATATCCACCCAGACCAGGTGCTGACGCTGCTCATCCCAGCGCGGGCATTCGCCCAGCGCGGCGGCGGCAGGCAGGACGCAGACCGGCTCGAAAGCGGGCACGCCCTCAAGCAGCACCTGCAGCGGGCGCGGTACAGCGGGGACGGCTGCGGCAGCGAGTGAATTCAACATCCTGTGTCCTGCATGAAAGTGAGGGGAATGAGCACAGAAACACGCTTTCGCAGCGCTGTGAAATAATAGCGCTGCGAAATTGTTCTTGTCAATTGGAATTGGCACCGGCATGCGGGTAGCGGAAATCGGCCAAGGGAACTCCCCGGCCCCCCCGTGGAGAGTGGCCGGACAAGCAGCGCATGACTGGGGGACCTGCTGCGTCTAAAATGGCCGCTTGATGCACTGTTGCGGCCCGGCCGCCCTCACCGTCCCATGTCCCAGAACAACAAGACCGCCGCGCGCAGCCGACGCGGCACCAATCGCGTCACGATGGAAGATGTCGCCGCGCGCGCCAAGGTCTCGGCCAGTTCGGTCTCGCTGTACCTGCGCAATCCCGAGGCTGTCTCGCCGCGCCTGTCGCCGCGCATCAAGCGCGCCATCGACACCCTGGGCTATGTGCCCAACAAGCTGGCCGGCAGCCTGGCGGCGGCGCGCACGCGGGCGATCGGCGTGATCGTGCCCTCGCTGGGCAACGCCTTCTTCACCGAGACGGTGGCGGCCTTGCAAAAGGAATTTGATCGCCACGACTACCAACTGCTGCTGGGTGCGACCGAATACGACCTGGAGCGTGAAACCGAGCTGGTGCGCACTTTCCTCTCCTGGTCGCCAACGGCGCTGGTGGTAACCGGATGTCATCACAATGAAGCCACGCGCACCTTGCTGCGCATGGCCGATACCCCCGTGGCGGAAATGTGGGAGATCGGCGAAGAGCCGTTTCATTTGCAGGTCGGTTTTTCCCACGTGGCGGTGGGCGAAGTGATGGCGGCGCACCTGCATCAGCAGGGTGCCACCCGTATCGCCTTCGTGGGGGCGCGCATGGACGCCGACCGGCGCGCCGGTCAACGGCGCGATGGATTTTGCCAGGCACTGGCACGGCATGGCATCAAACCGTTGGTGATCGATACCGGCAATGATGTGTCACCTGCTGCCGGCGGCCTCGCGCTACGCCAGGCCCTCAAGCAGCAACCCGGCCTGCAGGCGGTGGCCTGCGCCAACGATGTATTGGCCCTGGGGGTACTGTTCGAGGCACAGCACCGGGGACTGGCAGTGCCGCGACAACTGGCCGTCACCGGTTTCGGCAACCTGCCGTATTCGCAGGTTTGCGTCCCCCCGCTGACCACGGTACAACCGCATGCAGCGGAAATCGGTCTGCGCGTGGCGCAAGAACTGCTGGCGCAACTTCAGCGCGACGAAGCGCCAGAACAGGAAGAGGATAGTGACGATGGCGCCACCAAGGTGGTCGATGTCGGTTTCGAACTGATCCTGCGCCAGAGTTCGAGCCATCGCTTCAAATGAAACAGGCCGGCAGATGCCGGCCTGTTTCAATCAATGCTCGTCAGAGCTTTTCGGTCTCCCCGCTCTTGGGCTGCCATTTCATGAGCCGTTTCTCGATCACCCCCACGGCCAGGTCCAGCACCAGCGCAAAGATGGTCAGCACGACGATGCCGGCAAAGACGGTGTTGATGTCGAAGCTGCCCTCGGCCTGCAGGATCAGGTAGCCCACGCCACGCGCCGAGCCCAGGTATTCACCGACCACCGCCCCGACGAAGGCAAGGCCGATGGACGTGTGCAGACTGGAAAACACCCATGAAGTGGCCGAGGGCAGGTAGACCGTGCGCAGCAGCTGACGTGCATTGGCCCCCAGCATGCGGGCATTGGCCAGTACCACCGGGCTGACTTCCTTGACGCCCTGGTAGACGTTGAAGAACACGATGAAGAACACCAGCGTCACCGCCAGCGCCACCTTGGACCAGATGCCCAGGCCGAACCACATCGCGAAGATCGGCGCCAGGATCACGCGCGGCATGGAGTTGGCGGCCTTCACATAGGGATCGAGGATGGCCGAAGCGGTCGGCGAGAGTGCCAGCCACAGGCCGATGGCCAGGCCGAAGACGGTGCCGATGATGAAGGCCAGCACGGTTTCGGTCAGCGTGATCAACAGGTGTGAATAGATTTCTGCCGGGAAGCTGAGCGTGAAGAAGGTGGTGTCGCCCATGCCCACTTCCAGCGAGCCGCTGCCGACGGTGAACCATTCCCAGATGCGCTGCGCCACCTTCAGCGGTTCGCCGAAGAAGAAGGCGGTCTGCGGATTGCGCGTCGCCACGTGCCAGACCAGCAGCACGATGGCCAACACCATCAACTGCCAGAAACGGATGTTCTTGTGATTCGGTTTAAATAATTTCCACATGATGCAGATTCTCTTCCCTGATCTTTTCGGTACGGCTTACGCTGCGCGCTTCTGTTGTTGATAGCCCTTGAGCACTTCATCGCGCAGCACGTCCCAGATCTGCTGGTGCAGTTCGACGAAACGCGGATGCATGCGGATCTCGGCCACGTCGCGCGGGCGCGGCAGGTCGATCCTGAATTCACCGATGGGATGCGTGCCGGGGCCGGCCGCCAATACGATCACGCGGTCGGACATGGCGATGGCTTCATCCAGATCATGGGTGATGAAGAGCACGGCTTTCTTCTTGGCGTTCCACAGGTCCAGCACTTCGTTTTCCATCAGCTGGCGGGTCTGGATATCGAGCGCGGAGAAAGGTTCGTCCATGAGGATGATGTCCGGGTCCAGGATCAGCGTCTGCGCCAGCGCCACGCGCTTGCGCATGCCGCCGGAGAGCTGGTGCGGATAGCGGTCGCCGAAGCCTTGCAGGCCCACGCGCGCCAGCCATTGTTCACCCAGTGCTTGTGCCGCCTTTTCATCCTGGCCGCGATACTGCAGGCCGGCGATCACGTTCTGCAGCGCGCTGCGCCAGGGCATCAGCGCCTCGGCCTGGAACATGTAGCCGGCGCGGCGGTTGATGCCCTTGAGTTCCTCACCGAAGACCTTGACGCTGCCCGAGGACGGTTGCAGCAATCCGGCCCCGACATTGAGCAAGGTGGACTTGCCGCAGCCGGTGGGGCCGACTACGGAAACGAATTCACCCGGCGCAATCGAGAGGTCGGTATTGGCCACGGCGGTGTAGCGCTGGGAACGGTCGTCCTTGGAGACGAAGGTGCAGGTGATGTTGTCGAACTGGAGTGCTGGCGTCATGGTGGTGCGGGCGGCTGCGGCCCGGTTGGAGGAGACGAAAGAACTTGAAAGGAAGCTCAGCGCTCCCGGCCCAAGATGCGCAAATGCCCGTTGCCGGGCATTTGCGGTGCGTTCGCACGGGCCGGGAGCGCCGGGCCTGTGCTTACTTGTACTTGGCGTTGGCCTTCTGTACGAAGGAATTGGTGAAGGTCTTGGACAGATCGATCTGCTTGTCCGCCAGCGAGGGCTCGAAGGCCTTCAGCGTGCGCAGCGCCGTATCCGGACCGCCCGGCGGGAAGTAGCCGTCCGGCGAAATGGCCTGGCGCACCTTCATGAAGGCATCGATGTAGAGCGAACGGTCGCCCAGCAGATAGCTTTCCGGGACGGCCTTGATGATGTCGGAGGGACCGGCCTTCTGGATCCACTTCAGCGCGCGCACCATGGCATTGGTCAGGGCTTGCGTGGTGTTGGGATACTTCTGCACGAAGGCCGCCGGTGCATACAGGGTTGCCGCCGGCATCGGGCCACCGAAGACATCATTGGTGTCCTTCAGGGTTCGGGTGTCGGCGACGACCTTGATCTCGTTGTTCTGCTCCAGCATGGAGATGACCGGATCGAGGTTGGCGATCGCGTCGATCTGGCCCGAGCGGATCGCCGAGATGGCACCGGCTGCCGCCCCCACGCCGATGAAGGAAACGTCGGTAGGCTTCAGGCCCGCCTTGGCCAGCACGTAGCTGGCCATGATGCTGGTGGAGGAGCCCGGAGCGGTGACGCCGATCTTCTTGCCCTTGAGGTCGGCCACCGTCTTGTAGTTGGGCATGGTCTTGTTGTTGACCGCCAGCACGATCTGCGGCGCCCGGCCCTGCAGCACGAAGGCGACGATGGGCTGGTTCTTGGCCTGCATGTTGATGGTGTGTTCAAAAGCGCCCGAGACCACGTCGGCGCTACCGCCCACCATGGCCTGCAGCGCCTTGGCACCGCCGGCGAAGTCGGAGATCTCGACCTGCAGGCCTTCATCCTTGAAATAGCCGAGCTGCTCGGCAATGGTCAGCGGCAGGTAGTAGAACAGGTTCTTGCCACCCACGGCGATGGAGACCTTGGGTTTTTCCAGCGCCTGCGCGCCGGCGCTGCCGTTGAATGAAAAATAGCCGGCCAGGAACAGGCCAGCGGCGATCAGCAATTGCTTCCAGCTCAATTTCATTGTGTCTCCTCCGTGTGTGGATGGGGGGTGCTGCTTGTTGTCCAGCTTGTTGCAGGCGACCCCGTGCCGGTGCCTGCCTTTGTCATGCTGCTTCAGACCACGCCTGCGTCCCGCAGCTTCTTGATGTGGGCCTCATCATACCCCAGCGATTGCAGGATTTCATCGCTGTGGGCACCCAGCTCCGGGCCCAGCCATCGGGTCTGGCCGGGCGTTTCCGACATCTTGGGCGTGATGCCCGGCAGCTTGACCGGCGTGCCATCGGCGAACTGGTGCTGCTCGAACATGTCGCGCGCCAGGAATTGGGCATCGTTCATCATGTCCTTGACGGAGTAGATCTTGCCGACCGGGACGTCAGCTGCCTGCAACGTGGCCAGGGCCGAATCGATGGTCTGCGTGCTGCACCACTGCTGGATCGCGGCATCGATTTCTTCGGTGCGCGGCACGCGGCCATCGTTGCGTGCCAGGCCCGGATCATTGGCCATGTCGTCGCGGCCGATGGCACTCATCAGACGTTTGAAGATGGCATCGCCATTGCCGGCGATGACGATGTTCATGCCTTCGCCGGTGGTGTAGGTGTTGGAGGGGACGATGCCGGGCAGCGCGCCGCCGGTGCGTTCACGCACCACGCCGGCGAAATCGAACTCGGGCACCATCGATTCCATCATGTTGAAGACCGCTTCGTACAAGGCCACGTCGACCATCTGGCCCTGCCCTGCCACGCAGTCCGCACCGGACTTGCCGTTCCAGCGGCCACCGCTGACATCGCGATGGCGCAGCGCCATCATGGCCCCGATCACACCGTGCAGCGCGGCGATGGAATCGCCGATGGAAATGCCGATGCGTACCGGCGGCCGGTCCGGATGGCCGGAAACGTAGCGGATCCCGCCCATCGATTCGCCGATGGCACCGAAGCCCGGCAGGTCGCGCAGCGGCCCGGTCTGGCCGTAGCCGGACAGGCGCACCATGATGGTGGCGGGATTGAGTTGCTTCAGGTCCTCATAGCCGAGCTTCCACTTCTCGAGCACGCCCGGGCGATAGTTCTCGATGATGACATCGGCGTCCAGCGCGAGCTGGCGGGCGATCTGCTGGGCGCGCTCATCCTTCATGTTCAGGGTGATGCTCTTCTTGTTGCGCGCCTGGACCGACCACCACAGGGAGGTGCCGTCCTTGAGCACGCGCCAGTGACGCAGGGGGTCGCCATCACCGGGCGCTTCGATCTTGATGACCTCCGCACCGAACTCGGCCAGCATGCGCGAACAGAAAGGACCCGCAATCAGCGTGCCCAGTTCAAGAACCTTGATGCCGGCCAGCGGGCCGGGCTTGGATGTGGCTGTGCTCATCGTGCTTGCACCGGATGCCTGGCAGGCGCGGCCTGCGCGGGCGCTCCGGTGTTCTCCTCTTGGTCGATGCTGCGGACCGGGCTCTTGTGGGGTATTGGCCAGTGTCCTGGAATGCGATGGATTCGGGTGATGCTGCGCGGCGGGCGAAGAGCAGTGCGCGGTATGTGGGTAGGTCACCCCCTTGCGGCTCCTGGCCTGACGTCGTACGTGCACGCCGGCAAGCCCACATTCTATTGCAGCATGCGCGCGATGTCGCGCATTTTGACCTGCATCGGCGACGTCATGCCTGCAAGTTTTTCATCTGAAAACGATCTCGTCCGCGATTCGTGCGGATCTTGCGGTCGCCTCGGGTTCAGGTCGAACGGCGATCCAGCATGGCGCGGGCGATGGTGCCGGCGTCCACGTATTCCAGTTCGCCCCCGACCGGTACGCCGCGCGCCAGGCGGCTCACCTTCAGGCCGCGGGCCTTGAGCGTTTCGCTGATGTAGTGGGCGGTGGCTTCGCCTTCGTTGGTGAAGTTGGTGGCCAGCACCACTTCGCTGACTACGCCATCGGTGGCACGGGTGATGAGTTTTTCGAGATGGATGTCGCGCGGGCCGATGCCGTCCAGCGGCGAGAGCCGGCCCATGAGCACGAAATAGAGGCCTTTGAAGGTCAGGGTCTGCTCGATCATGACTTGGTCCGAGGGCGACTCCACTACGCACAGCTGGGTGTGGTCGCGCTGGCTGTCCTGGCAGGTCTCGCAGACCACCTGCTCGGTGAAGGTATTGCACAGGGCGCAGTGACGGATGGTCTCCAGCGCCTTGGTGAGCGACTGGCTCAGGCCGGCGGCGGCGTCGCGGTCGTGCTGCAGCAGGTGGAAAGCCATGCGCTGCGCGGTCTTGGGGCCGATGCCGGGCAGCCGGCGCAGCGATTCGGTCAGGAGGGTGAGACTGGAGGGCGTTTTCAATTGCGGTCTACGGAATAGCGGAAGGCTTCGAGTGCCTCGGCCGTCATGGAGGGGACGAATTCGATGATCTCGTATTCGGCCACGCCGCCGATGAAGAAGGGATCGGATTCCATGATGGCTTCGATCTCGGCACGGTCGGCACAGTCGGCAATGATGATGCCGCCGGTACGCGGCACCTTGCGGCCGGACATCAGGAATACGCCTTCGGCATATTGCTGGTTGAGGAATTTCTTGTGCGCGGTCAGCAAGGAATCGATTTCGCTTGCCGGCTTGGTGTACGTGATCGAGACGATGAACATGGTGCCTCCACTAAGCAATCCTGCATTCCATCAGAATCAGACTGTCCTGCGCGATGCTGCCTGCGCCCGGCGGTCGCAGCCACCGGGCCGGCACAGCATCAGAACGGCATCTTGAAGCCCGGGGGCAGCGGCATGCCGGCGGTCACGCCGGACATCTTTTCCTGGGCGGTGGCTTCGGCCTTGCGGACGGCGTCGTTGAAGGCTGCAGCGACCAGGTCTTCCAGCATGTCCTTGTCGTCCGCCAGCAGCGACGGGTCGATGGAGACGCGCTTGACGTCGTTTTTACAGGTCATCACCACCTTCACCAGGCCGGCACCGGACTGGCCCTCGACTTCGATGCTGGCCAGCTGTTCCTGGGCCTTCTTCATGTTGTCCTGCATGGCCTGTGCTTGCTTCATCAGACCTGCCAGTTGACCTTTCATCATGCTCATTGCTCCTTGTTTCAATTCACGGAATTCTATCGCGTTTGGCTCGGCGGCCGGCAATCTCGCCAGCAGCGCCGTGCACGTCTCACAACGCCTGGATCGACCCCGGCACGATGGTGGCACCGAACTCGCGCATCATGCTCATCACGAAGGGATCGCTCTTCATCTTCTGTTCGGCCTTGCGCTGGCGCTCGGCCCGTTCGGCCTCGGCCACCGCGTTGGCGGTATCGGAGACGGCACCAATCTCGGTCTCGACGCGGATTTCCTTGCCGAAACGCTCGGACAGGGCGGCGATCAGTTTTTCGATACTGCCCGAGGAGCGCAAGGTTTCCAGCGGGATACGCAGATGGAAGCACACATTGCCTCCATTGAGCGCTTCACAGCGTACCAGTTCACTCTGAAATGCCATCTGGTGCGCCACGCCGCGCAGCGTGGTGAGGCTGGCAGCCAGCGTCGGCCAGTGGCCATCCCAGCCCAGTTCGGCGGCGATGCGCGCGGTTTCCTGCTGCTGTGCGGGCGTGGCGGCCGGGCGCTGGGGCGCGGGGGGTTCTGCGGAGGCCGGTGCGGCTGGCGCTGGGGCAGCGGCGGGAGCAGCCTGCATGCGTTGCTCCGCGAACTCCGGCATGGGGGCGGACGGCGGCATGGCGGACGCACCGGTGTCATCTTCCCAGGGCGGGATGGAATCGAACGGCGGCGGTTCCGGCATGTCCGGCGGCATGGCGGAGGCGGCACGGACAGCCTTGGGAGCCGGTGCCGCTGCGGCAGCTGGAGCGGCGGCCGGCGCGCTGGCCATCGGCGCAGCTGCTGCCGGGACCGCTGAGGGTGCCGGGGCTGGCGTAGCCGCGGCGGGTCGGGCAGCGCCCTTGCCGCCCTTGCCACCACGCAAGGCCATCAGTGCAGCTTCACGGGCGGATGTCGGGGCTGCGGGTGCTGCAGGTGCCGCAGGCATCGGTGCTGCTGGTGCGGGCGCCGCTGCGGCCGTCGGGCTTGCGGCAGGCGCTGAGGCCGGTGCGACCGGCGCAGCAGCGGGTACAGCGGCCGGTTGCGCGCGGCTGACCGGCGCACTGGTCACGGCCGCCTGCGGCGCCAGCAACGGGGCAGCCTGGCGCGGCGTGGCCGGACGAGCACCACCCGGCGCGGGCGCTGCCGGTACCGGACCGCTCGCGCTGGCACTGACCGGGCGGAAGGCCAGCATGCGCAGGAGCGTCATGCTGAAACCTGCATATTCATCGGGGGCCAGGCCCAGTTCATTGCGGCCGTGGACGGCGATCTGGTAGAACAACTGCACATGTTCCGGACTGAACTGAGCGGACAGGCGCAGGATATCTTCGCGATTGGGCAGGTCATCGGCCAGCGCCGCCGGCACTGCCTGCGCCAGTGCAATCTGGTGCAGCAGCGTGCCCAGGTCCTGCAGGGCGGCGTTGTACGACAGGCTGCGGGTGGCCATGTCATCGGCCACACCCAGCAAGGCGGCACCATCCTGCACCGCCAGCGCATCGAGGACGCGGATCAGGTAGGACTGGTCCAGCGCACCCAGCATGCCCTGCACCGCTTCCAGGGTGACCTTGCCGGCGGCATAGGCGATGGCCTGGTCGGTCAGCGACAGCGCATCGCGCATGGAACCCGAAGCCCCTTGCGCCAGCAGGCGCAGCGCGGGCGGATCGAATTCGATGCCCTCCTGGTTCAGGATGTTGTCGAGGTGGCCGATGATGTGGCCGGGCGGCATCTGCTTGAGGTTGAACTGCAGGCAGCGCGACAGCACGGTCACGGGAATCTTTTGCGGATCGGTGGTGGCCAGGATGAACTTGATGTGCTCCGGCGGCTCTTCCAGCGTCTTCAACATGGCGTTGAAGGCGTGGTTGGTGAGCATGTGCACTTCGTCGATCATGTAGACCTTGAAGCGTGCATTCGACGGTGCATAGATGGCCTGCTCCAGCAGCTGCGCCATCTCGTCCACGCCACGGTTGGAGGCGGCATCCATTTCGATGTAGTCGACGAAGCGGCCGGCATCGATGGCCACACAGGCTTCGCACACGCCGCAGGGTGCAGCGGTGATGCCGCCGGTGCCATCAGGGCCGACGCAGTTGAGCGACTTGGCCAGGATGCGCGAGAGCGTGGTCTTGCCCACGCCGCGGGTCCCGGTGAAGAGATAGGCGTGGTGCAGCCGCTGCTGTTCGAGCGCGTGCGTCAGCGCGCGCACGACGTGTTCTTGGCCGACCAGGGTGTCGAAGCTGCGGGGACGGTATTTACGGGCGAGAACTTGATAGGACATGGAGTGGCTGCTGTGGGCTTTTTGGCTCAGGGGGGCATTTTAAGCTATTTCGCCGCCGCCAACGCCTTTGCCTGCATCCACCGCCCTGCCTGCCCTTCAAGCCGGGGCGCTGCGCGCCTTCTTGCGCTGATACATGGCGTGGTCAGCGCTGCCCATCAGGTCTGACAGATCGGCATGGCTGGCCGCATCGTACTGGGCCACACCGACGCAGTAATCCAGCTGGTACTCGCGCCCACCGTTCTGGTTGAAGGCCTGTACGGCCTTCTGCAGATGCGACAGGACTACCGGCACATCGGTCTCGGCGGTATTGGTCAGGAACACCGCGAATTCATCCCCGCCCAGGCGACCGACGACATCGGACTCGCGCAAGGTCGTCAGCAGCAGGCCGGCAAAATCGGCCAGCGCCAGGTCGCCGGCGGCATGGCCGAAGCGATCGTTGATCTGCTTGAAGTGATTGAGGTCGAATCCGAGCATGCAGGCCGGGCGGCCGGTGCGCTTGCTGGTGGCCATGGCGTGCCGCGCCAGCGCCTCGAAGCCGCGCCGGTTGGAGACACCGGTCAGGTCGTCGATAGTGGCCAGTTTCACCGCGGCCAGTTCCTGTTCCACCATGGCGGCCAGATCCTTGAGCAGGGCCTGTTCATCCGCATCGAAGTCGCGCGGCTTGAGATCGACCAGGCACAAGGTACCCAGAGTGAAGCCGCTTTCACTCTTGATGGGGCAGCCCGCGTAGAAACGGATGAAGGGTTCGCCGGTGACCTGTGGATTTTCGGCAAAACGCTCATCCAGCCGGGCATCGGGCACGATGGTCATGCCTTCATGCAGGATGGCATGAGCGCAGAAAGAAATGTCGCGAGAGGTTTCCGAGGCGTCGCCCATGCCCACGCAGGATTTGAACCACTGCCGGTTGACGTCGATCATGGTCACCACCGCCATCGGCACGTCGAACAGTCGCCGCGCCAGGCGCGTCAGCCGGTCGAATCGCTCTTCGCGGGGCGTATCGAGGATGCGCAGCGAATGCAGGGCGTCGATACGGGCGGCTTCATTGGCGGGTAGCTCGGCGATTCTCATGGTCATCAGCGCAGAATCAGAATGGACGTGGTTGCCGACGTTAACGACAGGCTTCGGACGACTTTAACCCCAAATTTTTGCAGAAACAAGAAATAGTTGTTCACAATTGCATATACCAATATGAATCGTGAGAACCGACTTTCGTTGACGCTTGCACCGCCGGAAACGACAGGCTCCCCAGTTCCCTGGCCTGCCTTTGCATCACTTGCCGCCGGCCTTGTCCTGGGCCTTGTCAGCGCTCTTGTCAGCGCCCTTCTCTGCCGGCTTGTCGTCGCTCTTGGCGGACTTGGCCGAGCCCTCCTTGCCCTTGTTCTCAGCGCGTGAGGCTTTGCCTTCCTTGGCGGCCGGTGCAGCGGCTCCCGCCTTGGCCTGGCCGTTGACGGTCAGGCCATTGGCGGACAACTTCACGGCGGCCTTGTCCTTGATGCCCTTGACGCGCTTCTCCAGATCGGCCCAGTCCTTGAAGGCACCGCCCTTCTGGCGCTCTTCCAGGATGCGTTTGGACATCGAGGGGCCGATGCCGCGCACCCCATCCAGGGCGGCCTGGTCGGCCTTGTTGACGTCCACCTCGGCCCAGGCCAGGGCGGTGGCGGCGAAGAAGCTGAGGATGAACAGCAGGGTTTTCTTCAACATGATGTGTCCTTTCGACTTTCAACGTTCGGTTGGAGGAAAAAACAAAAGGCAGTCCATCGGAAGATGGACTGCCCTTGCTCAACGAAAACCGAACCCGCCTGTTGACCGAAATTCCGCTAGAAACAGTCGTCAAATCAGACCGCCAGCAACTCCTCGCGCGTGACGGTGGCGGTGCCCAGCTTGCCGACCACGATGCCGCCGGCCCGGTTGGCCATGGTCACCGCATCGACCAGCGAGGCCCCTGCACCCAGCATCACGGCCAGCGTACCGATGACGGTATCGCCGGCACCGGAGACGTCAAAGACTTCACGCGCCATGGTCGGGAAGTGCGTGACCTCGCCGTCGCGATACAGGCTCATGCCCTCTTCCGAGCGGGTCAGCAGCAGGGCTTCCAGGTTGAGCTCGGCGCGCAGCTTCTGGGCGCGGGCGGTGAGGTCTTCCTCGTTCTTCCACTGGCCGACGATGCGCACCAGTTCCGACTTGTTGGGCGTGAGCACGGAGGCCCCGGCATAGCGCGCGAAATCGTCGCCCTTGGGATCGACCAGGATACGCTTGCCGAGCTTGCTGGCCGTCGCGATCATCTCGGCAACGTTGACCAGGCCGCCCTTGGCGTAATCGGAAAAGATGATCACATCGTAACCGGCCACCAGTGAATTGAATTGCGTGAGCTTGTCGCGCAACACCGTATCGGTAGGCGCTTCTTCAAAATCGATGCGCACCAGCTGCTGCTGGCGGCCGATCACGCGCAGCTTGACGATGGTGGAAATGCCAGGATCGCGGTTGAGATGGCTGCGAATGCCCATCTCGCCCAGCATGCTCTCCATCACGCGCGCCGGTTCATCGTCGCCGGTCACTCCCAGCAGCGCCGTCTGCGCACCCAGGCTGGCGGTATTGCGGGCCACGTTGGCGGCACCGCCCAGGCGCTCTTCCTTGCGCTCCACGCGCACCACCGGCACCGGAGCTTCCGGCGAGATGCGATTGACTTCGCCGAACCAGTAGCGGTCCAGCATGACGTCGCCAACGATGAGGATGCGTGCCGAATTCCAGGCTGCCGCGATGTTCTTGTTCACGATCTTGTCCGTATTCATGTTAAGGGGACGCAGCAGCTTACTGCGTGCGGGCTTGCAAGGAACGGCCGATGCCGTAGTACTCGATGCCGCTGTCGGCCATCAGCTGCGGATCGAACAGGTTGCGGCCGTCAAAGATCACCGGATGGTTCAGCGCTGCCTTGACGCGTTCGAAATCGGGGCTGCGGAAAGCCTTCCATTCGGTAACGATGGCCAGTGCATCCGCACCCTGCAGGGTATCCATCGGCGAAGCCGCAAAGCGGATCTGCTGCAGACGGTCGGACTCGTCGGCGAAGTCCAGTTCAAGCACGCGTGCAGCTTCCTTCATGGCGACCGGATCATAGACCGCCACGCTGGCGCCACGGCGCACCAATTCGCCGATCAGCACGCGCGAAGAGGCCTCGCGCATGTCGTCGGTATTGGGCTTGAAGGCCAGGCCCCAGATGGCGAAATGCTTGCCGGAGAGGTCTTCGCCGAAGCGCGTCACGACCTTCTTGCCCAGCACGTGTTTCTGCAGGTCGTTGACCTGCTCCACGGCCCGCAGGATCAGCAGCGACTGGTCATAGTCACGCGCGGTGCGTTCCAGCGCCTGCACATCCTTGGGGAAGCAGGAGCCGCCATAGCCGCAGCCGGCGTACAGGAAGCTGTGGCCGATGCGCGGATCGGAGCCGATGCCGTGGCGCACGGATTCGATGTCGGCACCGACGCGATCGGCCAGATTGGCCAGTTCGTTCATGAAGGAAATGCGCGTGGCCAGCATGGCATTGGCCGCATACTTGGTGAACTCGGCCGAGCGGACGTCCATCCAGTAGGTGCGTTCGTGATTGCGGTTGAAGGGTGCGTAGAGCTTCTTCATGAGGGCCTGCGCGCGCAGGCCTTCGGCGGTCTGGTCATGGCCGATGACGATGCGGTCAGGACGCATGAAGTCTTCGACGGCCGCGCCTTCCTTCAGGAATTCCGGATTGGAGACGACCGAGAAGCTCATTTCAGTCTTGCCACGCCCGGCCAGCTCCTCCCTGATTGCTGCCGTGACGCGGTCGGCAGTTCCGACCGGCACGGTGGACTTGTCGACCACGACCTTGAAACCTTCCATATGGCGGCCGATGTTGCGGGCCGCCGCCAGCACGTATTGCAGGTCGGCCGAACCATCTTCATCCGGCGGCGTGCCGACGGCGATGAACTGGATGTCACCATGGGCCACGCTGGCTGCCACATCGGTAGAGAAGTGCAGACGACCGGCAGCGCGGTTGCGGGCCACCACTTCTTCCAGGCCGGGTTCGTGGATGGGAATGCCGCCATTGTTGAGGATGTCGACCTTGCGCTGGTCAACGTCCAGGCAGAACACGTCGTTACCCAGTTCGGCCAGGCAGGCCCCGGTCACCAGGCCTACGTAGCCGGTGCCGATGATGGTGATTTTCATGGTAGATCCAGAGTTCAAGTACGGCCCGCGAAGGCCTCAATTCATGACATTCAATTCTTCAGTGCGGCGCGGCGGGTAAGTTTCCCACTGGCTGCAGCCCGGGCATTGCCAGTAGAACTGGCGCGCCTTGAAGCCGCAATGGCTGCACTGGTAGCGCGCCAGCTTCTGCGTATAGCCGTGCACCAGGGTCTTGACCACGGCCAGCTCGGGACGCACGGTCTGCGGCGCGCTCATCATGCGCGCTTCCAGGAACTTGTCCAGGCCCAGCAGCGTCGGCGTACGGCGCAGTTCGTCGCTCACCAGCACGTTGGCGGCATCGATGCCGTCGGCGTCCAGCACGGCCTTGAAGACCACTTCCAGCAGATCGATCGACGGGGCTTCCGCCAGGTAGGCGCGCAGCAGGTTGATGCCCTCCTGCGGGCGACCGACGGCGATGTAGCCATCCATCAGGCGCTGCGCCACCAGGGCGGTGTGCGGCACGCTCTGGTGCTCGACCCGACGCCAGGTTTCCAGCGCGCCTTCGATGTCGCCGCGCGCGCGCAGCGCATCGCCGATCAGCATGGTGGCGCGTACGCTCTTGCGGTCGGCGGCCAGGGCCTTGTCCAGCAGGGCCATGGCAGCATCGGTGTTGGAACGCACCAGTTCATCAGCGGCCAATTCGCAGTAGAACTGGGCGATTTCGCGCTGGCGGCCGCCGGCACCCGTGGCTTGCAGGATTTCGGCGGCGGAGATGGCGCGCTCCCATTCCTTCTCGCGCTGGTAAATCTCCAGCAGGGCGCGGCCGGCCTGGGCGCTGTAGGGGGTGTCGATGAGCTTGTTGAAGGTTTCTTCAGCGCGGTCCAAGAGGCCCGCCTTCAGGTAATCCTGACCCAGTTCATAGAGCGCATGGCCCTGGTGCTCGGCTGGCAGGTCGGGACGCGCCAGCAGGTTCTGGTGCACGCGGATGGCGCGCTCGGTCTCGCCGCGGCGGCGGAACAGGTTGCCCAGGGCGAAGTGCAGTTCCACCGTCTCGGGGTCCAGCTTGACGATCTCGATGAAGGCGTCGATGGCCTTGTCGGGCTGCTCGTTCAGGAGGAAGTTGAGCCCCTTGAAGTAGCCGCGCGGCAGGGTGCGCGACTCGGACAGCAACTGGTTGATATCCACCCGCGCGGCAATCCACCCCAGGCCGAAGAAGACCGGGATGCCGAGCAACCACCAAAATTCAAATTCCATAAACAGTGAGGGGCAATTAGAGGATGTGCTGCGCGGTGATCACGCTGTCAGGCTGCGGCGGCTGGGCCTGCACCTGGGCGATCTCTTCCTGCTGCTTCTGGACTTGCGACAGGGCCTTCCTGTAGCGCGAGGCTTCGCGGCGGTGGCGCATCACCAGCGGCACCATGGCCAGCACGCCCAGGATCGCGCCGATCACGAAGAAGGCCAGCAGTACCAGTACCAGCGGGTCGGTGCGTTCATAACCGAGGAAGAAATGCATGGTCACTTCCTGGGTATTGCGCAGGGCGAAGAAAAAGAAGAACACGAACAGGATGGCCGCGATCAATCGGGACAGTATTTTCATGGCGTAATCCTTTCTGGCGGGTCGTGGTTAGCCCGGAGGCCCGAAGGCCAAGCTCGCCGGCAAGCAATGCGCAACACCCATGACGATAAAGGCGATGCGCGAGGGCGGTGCCGGTCCGCGGCATTATTGCGCTGGCCGGAAAAATCGCGTCGATTTCGCGCGCATTCCCGGTCAATCCAGGGTAAATCGGGATTGTACGTGAAAAAAAACGGCATCCAAAGATGCCGTTCATTTTGTTGATCTGCCTTTACACCCGTTCACCTCGCGGTGCGCGAGTGTGCAGCTTTCAACCATTGTTACTGCTCGCGGGCGCAGAAAACTTCATCTGCGCACCGCAAGAACTGCCTGGTCACAGGCCCAGCCGGGTCAATCCTCGCGGATTGGCTGGCCGACCATCGCATCGACGCGTTCGCGCAATTCCTTGCCCGGCTTGAAGTGGGGGACCCGTTTTTCAGGGACCATCACCTTGTCGCCGGACTTGGGATTGCGGCCGATACGCGGCGGACGGCGGTTGAGCGCGAAGCTGCCAAAGCCACGGATCTCGATGCGCTGGCCGGTCGCGAGCGCGTCGACCATGGCATCGAGGATGGTTTTGACCGCGTAATCCGCATCCTTGGCAACAAGTTGCGGATAACGCTCAGCCAGACGGGCGATCAGCTCCGACTTTGTCATCGTGACCGGAAGATCAGTTCTTGTTGTCGAGCTTGGCCTTCAGCAGCGCGCCCAGGCTGGTGGTGCCCGAAGCAGCGTTGGAGTCAGCCGACATCTTCTGCATGGCTTCCTGGGTCTCGGCGTTGTCCTTGGCCTTGATCGACAGCTGGATGCTGCGAGCCTTGCGGTCGATGTTGATGACCAGGGCTTCGACGGCGTCGCCAACCTTCAGGTGGGTACCGGCATCTTCCACGCGGTCGCGGGAGATTTCGGAAGCGCGCAGGTAGCCTTCGACTTCGTCGGTCAGCTGGATCACGGCGCCCTTGGGCTCAACCGACTTGACGGTACCGGTCACGATCGCACCCTTGTCGTTCAGGGCGGCGAAGTTGTTGAACGGGTCGCCTTCCAGTTGCTTCACGCCCAGGGAGACGCGCTCGCGTTCCACGTCGATGGCCAGCACAACGGCTTCCAGCTCGTCGCCCTTCTTGAACTTGCGCACGGCTTCTTCGCCAGCTTCGGTCCAGGACAGGTCGGACAGGTGCACCAGGCCGTCGATGTTGCCCGGCAGGCCGATGAACACGCCGAAGTCGGTGATCGACTTGATCGAACCCTTGACCTTGTCGCCCTTCTTGTGGCTCATGGCGAAGTCGTCCCACGGGTTCGGCTTGCACTGCTTCATGCCCAGGGAGATACGACGACGCTCTTCGTCGATTTCCAGAACCATGACTTCGACTTCGTCGCCCAGCTGGACAACCTTGTTCGGGGCCACGTTCTTGTTGGTCCAGTCCATTTCGGAGACGTGCACCAGGCCTTCGATGCCTTGTTCGACTTCCACGAATGCACCGTAGTCGGTCAGGTTGGTGACCTTGCCGAACAGGCGGGTGCCTTGCGGGTAGCGACGCGACAGACCGGTCCACGGATCGTCGCCCAGCTGCTTGACGCCCAGGGAGACGCGGTTCTTCTCTTGATCGTACTTGAGGACCTTGGCGGTGATTTCTTGGCCAACCGACAGCACTTCCGACGGGTGACGCACACGACGCCATGCCAGGTCGGTGATGTGCAGCAGGCCGTCGATGCCACCCAGGTCAACGAACGCACCGTAGTCGGTGATGTTCTTGACGATACCGGTGACGACGGTGCCTTCCTTCAGGGTTTCCATCAGCTTGGCGCGCTCTTCGCCCATCGAGGCTTCGATCACGGCACGGCGCGACAGAACGACGTTGTTGCGCTTGCGGTCCAGCTTGATGACCTTGAATTCCAGGGTCTTGCCTTCGAACGGGGTGGTGTCCTTGACCGGACGGGTGTCGACCAGCGAACCCGGCAGGAAGGCACGGATGCCGTTGGTCAGAACGGTCAGGCCGCCCTTGACCTTGCCATTGACGGTACCGGTGACGATCTCGCCGGACTCCATCGCCTTTTCCAGCGAGAGCCACGATGCCAGACGCTTGGCCTTGTCGCGCGACAGGATGGTGTCGCCGAAACCGTTTTCCAGGGATTCGATCGCAACGGAGATGAAGTCGCCGACGTTGACTTCGACTTCGCCGTTGTCGTTCTTGAATTCTTCAACAGGGATGAATGCTTCGGACTTCAGGCCGGCGTTGACGATCACGAAGTTGTGATCCAGGCGCACGACTTCTGCCGAGATGACTTCACCCGAACGCATGTCCTGACGCGACAGCGATTCTTCGAACAGAGCAGCAAATTCGCTGGAGGTATCAACACCTGCAGCGATAACGGTAGTGGTAGACATAAAAGAAAGTAAGAAAGATTGGCCGGTATCCGTGTGATGCAATCAGGCTGACTTGCACTGCCGTCTTCGTTGCCGCCGACGACATGGGTACTGGGTTAGGTTTATCAACACCCGTCAGACTTTGCATCTGCCGGGCACCAATGGCACTACGGGTACAACAAGGACTTGCCCATGATGGGTGCTGAACGGGCCGTTTCAATCGGATTGCAACGGATTTCAGTGCCCCAGGGCAGCGTACCAGCTGAGTACCTGCTGCACCGCTTCGTCAGCGGTCATGTCGGATGTATCCAGGTGATATGCACCCTCCGCAGCCTTCAAGGGGGCCGACGAGCGATTCATGTCGCGTTCGTCGCGTTCCTTCAAATCTCTGGAGAGGTCTTCGATATTAGCAGAAAAACCCTTGTCAATCAATTGCTTATAGCGTCTTGTAGCGCGTGCTTCCACACTGGCGGTCAAAAACACCTTCAGACGGGCACCGGGGAAGATGACGGTGCCCATGTCGCGGCCGTCGGCCACCAGGCCGGGAGGTTTCCTGAATGACAACTGCAGGCCATACAAGGCCTGGCGCACGGTGATCAGGGCGGCGATCTTGGAGGCGGTATTGCCGACCTCTTCGGCGCGGATGGCCTGGGATACGTCTTCGTTGGCCAGGAAGATGTGGCCGCCATCGAAATGACAGTGCAGGTGCTCGGCCGCCTTGGCCAGGGCGTGTTCGTCATCCAGGGCTACGCCGCGGCGCAGCACGGACAGCGCCGTCAAGCGGTACAGCGCGCCCGAATCCAGGTAATGGAAGCCCAGTTCCCGGGCCACCTTCTGGGCCACGGTGCCCTTGCCGGAGGCGGTCGGACCATCGATGGTGATGACCGGTATCTTTGCTTTTTCCATGGCCTGATCCCTTTATCTGTGAATAATTTAGTGTAATTCCGTCAAATAAAGGGTTTATCAGATCAAGGTTTGTTCGGCAATCTTTTTGAAGACCTCGAAGTAATCGGGGAAGGTCTTGGCCACGCACTTGGGGTCGTTGATGCGGATGCGGTTGCCACGCCGCAATGCACCATCCAATGCCGCCAGCGAGAAGCACATGGCCATGCGATGGTCGTCATAGGTGTCGATGGCAGCCGTACCGATCTCGGCCGGGGGAGTTACCGTGAGGTAATCCGCGCCCTCTTCCACCTGCGCACCCAGCTTGCGCAACTCGGTCGCCATGGCCGAAAGACGGTCGGTTTCCTTGACGCGCCAGCTGGCGATGTTGCGCAGGGTGCTGGGGCCGTCGGCGTAGAGCGCCGCCACGGCGATGGTCATCGCTGCATCCGGAATGTGGTTGAAGTCGGCATCGATGGCCTTGAGCGGGCCATTGGAGGAGGCCTCGATCCAGTTCTCGCCCATGGTGATGGTCGCGCCCATCTGCTCCAGCGCTTCGACGAAGCGCACGTCGCCCTGGATGCTGTCGCGGCCCACGCCCTCGACCCGGATCGGGCCGCCGGTGATGGCACCGGCGGCCAGGAAGTAGGAGGCCGACGACGCATCGCCCTCGACGTGGATGCTGCCTGGGCTGCGGTAATGCTGGCCCGGTTTGACGGTAAACTGTTGCCAGCCGTCGCGCTCGACCTCGACGCCGAAGCGGCGCATCAGGTTCAGGGTGATCTCGATGTAAGGCTTGGAGATGAGTTCACCGACCACCTCGATCTGCATGGCCTCCTCACGCGCCATCAGGGGCGCGGCCATCAGCAAGGCCGTCAGGAACTGGCTGGAGACGTTGCCGCGCACCTTCATGCGCGCCGATGTCAGCTGGCCACGGCGGATATGCAGCGGCGGGTAGCCGGGATTGCCGGTGTACTCGATGCGCATGCCCACGGCATTCAAGGCATCCACCAGGTCGCCAATCGGCCGCTCGTGCATGCGCGGCACGCCATGCAGCGTGTAGTCGCCACCCAGCACGGCCAGGGCCGCCGTCAGCGGACGGATGGCGGTGCCGGCATTGCCCATGAAGAGATCAGCCTGGTGCACCGGCAGCACGCCGTTGACGCCATGGACGATGTAATCCTGAGTGCCTTCGATCTGCTCCCACTTCACGCCCAAGGTCTGCAGGGCCATGAGCATGACCAGCGTATCGTCGGAGGCCAGCAGGTCGAAGATGCGGGTGGTGCCGCCCGAGAGCGCCGCCAACAGCAGGATGCGGTTGGAAATGCTCTTGGAGCCCGGCAGCTTGACCGTGCCTTGCACGTGCGGGACCGGGTTCAGGTCGATATGGCGGGGGTAGGAAGGCTGTTTCATCTTGCTTGCTTTTCTGTGGATGATGCGGTGATGGAATCGGGCCGCCCAGGCGGCCTTGACGATGTGACCGGGAAAGAATGTTCAGTTGGCCTTGCGTTCGGCCGCCTCGATGGCGGCCGCCCATTGCTGGCGGGCATGCTGGGCGCTGGCATAGATCTTTTCGAGGCCCGCGCCGTCGCTGTCGGCAATCATCGCGCGTATGCCCTGCAATTGCACCAGATAGGCATCGACCTCGGTGAGCAAGGCATCACGGTTGGCCAGCGTGATGTCGCGCCACATCTCGGGCGAGGAGGCAGCAATGCGGGTGAAATCGCGGAAACCGCTGGCGGCATACTGAAACAGGGTCCCGGCATGCGGCTTGGCGGCGATGTCATCCACCAGCGCAAAGGCCAGCACGTGCGGCAAATGGCTCACCGAAGCGAACACCGCATCATGTTCCTGCGGGGATAGGCGATGGATGATCGCACCACAGGCGCGCCAGGCGGCGGCCACGGTTTCGACATCGGACTCGCTGTTCTCGGGCAAGGCGGTGATGACCACTTTCTTGCCTTCATACAATTCGGCCAGCGCGGCTTCCGGACCATGTTTTTCACGGCCCGCAATCGGATGCGCCGGGACGAACTGCGCAATGCGCTCCCCCATCGCCTTGCGGGCGGCGGCCACCACATCGCTCTTGGTACTGCCGGCATCGGTGACGATGGCCCGGGCCTCCAGATGCGGCTTGATGGAAGCGAGGATGGCTTCGGTCTGCGCCACTGGCGCGGCCACCAGGATCAGATCGGCACCGGTAACGGCGGCGGCCGCATCGGTGGCAATGGCATCGATGATGCCCAGCTCGCGCGCACGCTCCAGGCTGGCCAGCGAGCGGCCCACGCCGACGATGTGCACAGCCTGGCCGGCACGGCGCAGCGCCAGGGCGAACGAGCCGCCGATCAGACCCACACCGAAGATGACGACTTTCTTGAACACGTTGAACTCAGCCTTGAAGAATGGCGGGACGGCAGGCGCTCACAGGCCCAGCGGATAGGAGCCCAGCAGCTTGAAGAAGGCGGCGTTCTGGCGCAGCTCTTCGAGCGCCTTGGCGACCTTCTCATCCTGCTCGTGGCCTTCGAGGTCGACGTAGAAATAATATTCCCACGCGCCCATGCGGGCCGGACGCGACTCGAAGCGCGTCATCGACACGCCATGCCGCGCCAGCGGTGCCAGCAGGTTGTAGACCGCTCCGGCCTTGTTGGGCACCGACAGCACGATGGAAGTCTGGTCGCGCCCCGACGGTGCCGTGCGCAGGCGGCCGATCACCGCAAAGCGAGTGCGGTTGTGCGGATCGTCCTGGATGTGGGCGTTGACCGTCTGCAGGTTGTACTTCTGGCCCGCGATTTCACCGGCAATGGCCGCCACGCTCTTGTCTTCACCTGCCATGCGCGCGGCCTCGGCGTTGGAGGCCACCGCCTGGCGTTCGATGGCAGGATAGTTCTGATTGAGCCACGCATTGCACTGGGCGAGGGCCTGCGAATGCGCGCAGATGCGGGTGATGCCTTCCATCTTGCCGCTGGCGGTCATCAGGCTGTGATGCACAGGGATCGCCACTTCGCCGCTGATGGTCAGCGTGGTCTGCAGCAACAGATCGAGTGTGCGGTTGATCACGCCTTCGGAGGAATTCTCGATGGGCACCACGCCGAAATCGGCGGTACCGGCTTCGGCATCGCGGAACACTTCATCGATGGACACGCAGGGCAAGCCCTCGATGGCATGGCCGAACTGCTGGTACACGGCCTGTTCGCTGAAGGTGCCTTCGGGGCCGAGATAGGCCACCACCACACGCTTTTCCAGCGCACGGCAGGCCGACATCACTTCACGGAAAATGGTCTGGATATCGGTGCCCAGCAAGGGCCCGGGATTGCGGTCGGCGGCGCGGCGCAGGACCTGCGCTTCGCGCTCGGGACGAAACACCGGGGCATTGGTCTCGGCCTTGACGTGGCCCACTTCCTGCGCGACACGGGCGCGCTGGTTCAGCAGGTCGAGGATCTGCGCATCGATGGCATCGATCTTCTGGCGCAGGGGCAGCAACTTGTCGTCACTCATCTTGCTCTTTCAGGTTCTGCACGGCGCACGGGCGCTACGAGCGGCCGGCGGCGCACCGGGCATGGCGTTGGCTTGGCGCACGGCCACGGCCAGCACTGCGCGGGCGATGATACGCCCGGCCAGATGCGGCCTCAGCCGTGCTGCTGTTCGAAGTCTTTCAGATAATCGACGAGAGCCTGTACGCCCTCGATCGGCATCGCGTTGTAAATCGATGCACGCATGCCGCCGACCGACTTGTGGCCTTTCAGCTGCAGCAGGCCGCGCTCTTTGGCGCCGGCCAGGAAAGTGTCATTGAGCGCCTCGTCGCGCAGGAAGAACGGCACGTTCATGCGGGAACGGCAGTCCGCTGCGATCCGGTTGCTGTAGAAATCGGTGCTGTCCAGGTAGCCGTAGAGCAGCTCGGCCTTGGCGATGTTGCGCGCTTCCAGCGCGGCCACGCCACCCTGGCGCTTGATCCACTGGAACACCAGGCCGGCGATGTAGATCGCGTAGGTCGGCGGGGTGTTGTACATGGAATCGTTGTCGGCCACGATCTTCCAGTCGAAGGCCGAGGGACAGAACGGCAGCGCGTGACCCAGCAGGTCTTCGCGCACGATGACGATGGTCACGCCGGCCGGGCCGATATTCTTCTGGGCGCCGCCATAGATGACGCCATATTTCGAGACATCCACCTCACGCGAGAGGATGTGCGAGGACATGTCGGCCACCAGCGGTGCGCCATCGGTGTCAGCCGCGACTTCCGGCGTGTATTGGTATTCGACGCCGTCGATGGTCTCGTTGCTGCAGATGTGCACATAGGCGGCATTGCGCGAGAGCTTCCAGTCGGCACGTGCCGGGATGCTGGAAAACTTGTGATCAGCCGAGGAGGCGGCCACGTTCACGCTGCAGTAGCGCCCCGCTTCCTTGATCGACTTGGTCGACCAGGAACCGGTGTTGATGTAGTCGGCCACACCGGCTTCATGCTTGCCTGCCGGCGAACGCAGCGCCGCCAGGTTCATCGGGATGATGGCGTTCTCGGCGATGGCCCCGCCCTGCAGGAACAGCACTTTGTAGTTGGAAGGAATGTTCATCAGCGCGCGCACATCAGCCAGCGCGGCTTCGATGATGGACATGTATTCCTTGCCGCGGTGGCTCATCTCCATGACCGACATGCCACTGCCATGCCAGTCCAGCATCTCGTCGGCTGCCTGTTGCAGCACTTCCTTGGGCAATACCGCCGGACCGGCGGAAAAGTTATAAACCATGTCTGCGTTCGCCATCAAAAAAGACGGCAGGCATGCGGCCCGCCGCCCTGGACTTGCTTTACTCGCCTGCGGCTGGTGCTTCGCCGCCGGCCGCCTCTGCGCCTTCGCCTTCGATCACGTCTTCCACATCAGACTCGACCACGCGCTGCAGGCCGGACAGCTTGGTGCCGTCTTCCACCGCGATCAGGGTCACGCCCTGGGTCGCGCGGCCCATCTCGCGGATCTCCGAGACACGGGTGCGGATCAGCACGCCACCGGTAGTGATCAGCATGATCTCATCGCTGGAATCGACCAGCGTGGCGGCCACGACCTTGCCGTTGCGCTCGCTGGTCTGGATGGCGATCATGCCCTTGGTGCCACGGCCGTGACGGGTGTACTCGGTGATCGGGGTACGCTTGCCGAAGCCGTTTTCGGTGGCGGTGAGCACGGACTGCTGTTCGTTCTCGGCCACCAGCAAGGCGATGACTTGCTGGGCTTCTTCCAGATTCATGCCGCGCACGCCACGGGCGGTACGGCCCATCGGGCGCACATCGTTTTCATCGAAACGCACGGCCTTGCCGCCGTCGGAGAACAGCATCACGTCATGCGCGCCATCGGTGAGAGCAGCACCAATCAGGAAGTCGCCTTCGTCCAGGTCCACGGCGATGATGCCGGCCTTGCGCGGGTTGGAGAAGTCCGACAGCGGGGTCTTCTTGACCGTGCCCAGGCTGGTCGCCATGAAGACATAGCGGTCATCCGGGAAGCTGCGATTGGCACCCGACACCGGCAGGATCACCGTGATCTTCTCGCCATCCTGCAGCGGGAACATATTGACGATGGGCTTGCCGCGCGAACTGCGCGAACCCTGCGGCACTTCCCAAACCTTCAGCCAGTACAGGCGGCCACGGTTGGAGAAGCACAGGATGTAGTCGTGCGTATTGGCGATGAAGAGCTGGTCGATCCAGTCGTCATCCTTGGTCGCCATGGCCTGCTTGCCGCGGCCGCCGCGTTTCTGCGCGCGATACTCGGAGACCGGCTGCGACTTCATGTAGCCGGTGTGCGACAGCGTCACCACCATGTCCTGCGGGGTGATCAGGTCTTCGGTGGCCAGGTCGGTGGCGTTGTGCTCGATGGTGGAGCGGCGCTCGTCCTTGGCACCGATGCCGTAGTCGTTGCGGGCGGCGTTGAGTTCGTCGGTGATGATGGCGGTGACGCGGGCCGGCTTGGAGAGGATATCCAGCAGGTCGGCGATCTGCGCCATCACGTCCTTGTATTCGTTGACGATCTTGTCCTGCTCCAGGCCGGTCAGGCGTTGCAGACGCATCTGCAGGATTTCCTGGGCCTGTTCATCGGAGAGCTTGTAGAGGCCGTCGGACTGGATGCCGTAATGGGCCGGCAAGCTTTCCGGACGGAAGGCTTCGATGCCGCCCGGGTTGCCTTCGCCGGTGCGGGCCAGCATCTCGCGCACCATGGACGAATCCCAGGCGCGCGTCATCAGTTCTGCCTTGGCGATCGGCGGAGTCGGTGCGGCGCGGATGATGGCGATGAAGTCATCGATGTTGGCCAATGCAACGGCCAGGCCTTCGAGCACGTGACCGCGTTCGCGCGCCTTGCGCAGTTCGAACACGGTGCGGCGGGTGACCACTTCGCGACGGTGCGACAGGAAGCATTCCAGCAGTTGCTTCAGGTTCAAGAGGCGCGGCTGGCCATCGACCAGCGCCACCATGTTCATGCCGAAGGTGTCTTGCAGCTGGGTCTGCTTGTAGAGGTTGTTGAGCACCACTTCAGGCACTTCGCCGCGCTTGAGTTCGATGACCACGCGCATGCCCGACTTGTCGGATTCGTCGCGCAGGTCGGAGATGCCTTCGAGCTTCTTGTCGCGCACCAGCTCGGCGATGCGTTCCAGCAGCGCCTTCTTGTTGACCTGGTAGGGCAGCTCATCGACGATGATGGCGATGCGGCCTTCGCGGCCATATTCTTCGAAGTGGGTCTTGGCGCGCATGACGACGCGGCCACGGCCGGTGCGGTAACCATCGCGCACGCCCGAGACGCCATAGATGATGCCGCCGGTCGGGAAGTCCGGTGCCGGCACCAGTTCGATCAGTTCATCGATGGTGCAGTGTTCATTGGCCAGCAGGTGCAGCGCGCCGTTGATCACTTCGGTGATGTTGTGCGGCGGGATGTTGGTGGCCATGCCCACGGCGATGCCGGAGGAGCCGTTGACCAGCAGGTTGGGGATACGCGTCGGCAGGACCGAGGGTTCCTTTTCCTTGCCGTCGTAGTTGGGCACGAAATCGACGGTTTCCTTCTCGATATCGGCCAGCAATTCGTTGGAGATCTTGTCCAGGCGGCACTCGGTGTAACGCATCGCCGCAGCGCCGTCGCCGTCGATGGAACCGAAGTTGCCCTGGCCATCGACCAAGGTGTAGCGCAGCGAGAAGTCCTGGGCCATGCGCACCAGGGTGTCGTAGATGGAGGCGTCGCCGTGCGGGTGGTATTTACCCATGACTTCACCGACCACGCGCGCGCACTTCACGAACGGACGATTCCAGACGTTGTTCATCTCGTGCATCGCATACAGCACGCGGCGGTGCACCGGCTTCAAGCCATCGCGCACATCCGGCAGTGCCCGACCCACGATCACGCTCATGGCGTAATCGAGGTAACTCTTGCGCATCTCTTCTTCGAGGGAAATGGGGATGGTTTCTTTAGCGAATTGATCCATTGGAGAGTCGAAAGATGTTTCCCGGCCAGAAAATCGTGCCGGGCGGGCGTGGCCCTTGGACTGATCAGAACAGCGCATTCTAGCACGCCAGGAGGGTCAAAAGCCCGTCAAACGCCCTCAATGCCCCTGCAACGGCATGCTTCGCGAGGACACCCGGACCCTCGCAGGCCCGCACCGCATGCGCCGCAAAGCTCCTCCCAGCGCCTGGGAGCGACGAAATGCCAGGTCCGAACGCCTATATATATTAGAGCGCCCGAACTCAGCGACCGGCATTGCCGCCCGGCATCGAATGTTTCTCCGCCGCAGGTTGCTGTCAAATGATCAATTTGGGGAAAATTTTCCGAAACTCACTTTCCCGGTGCACGCCATCAGGAGAATTCGGAGGGCCCGGGAATAGCGATGCTGCGGAGAAAATGGCAACTACTTGCCCGAGTGAAAATGCGCGAACTGTATGAAATATAAGGATTTTCTTTAAAAAATCCGGCTTTTTTCAGCCTTAAAGGAACAAAAACGGCCCGAAAATATCGCGTTGCGAAGAAACAACACAGTCCCAAAAACGTTGTCTGGACCAATTGGCAAGCATCGCTGAAGGTCAATCCGTGTGGCAGAATGGCGGCTAAGTTCATTACTAGCCCCATGGAACAAGGGCCTGTGACGACCTGAACACATGATATTATTCATTTTTTTGATGTCGTAATCTTGTAGCGCAGTTTATCTGCGGATATCTCACCCGAGAGGAGAAACATGAACAAATTAGCAAAACTCGTCTTCGCTGCTGCGTCCGCAGCCATCGCACTGTCTGCCACCGCTCAGGAAACCAAGGACATCAAGGTTCGTCCCGGCAGCCTGTACCTGCAAGATGGCCGTGACGTCGTGACCCGCAGCGGTTACGGTCTGTGCTGGCAAACCGCTTACGTGAACGGTCCGTGCGAAGAACCGCCCGCACCGGCTCCGGTTGCCGCTGCTGCTCCTGCTCCGGCTCCTGCTCCTGTCGCTGCCCCGACCTCGGAAAAGGTCACCTACGCTGCTGACGCCTTCTTCGATTTCGACAAGGCAACCCTGAAGCCGGCTGGCAAGGCCAAGCTGGACGAACTGGTTGGCAATTTGAAGGCCATCAACCTGGAAGTCATCATCGCCGTCGGCCACACCGACTCGATCGGCTCCGTCGCCTACAACCAGAAGCTGTCGGTTCGCCGTGCTGAGTCCGTCAAGGCCTACCTGGTCTCGAAGGGCGTTGAAGCCAACCGCGTCTACACCGAAGGCAAGGGCAAGTCGCAACCGGTCGCTGACAACAAGACCGCTGCTGGCCGCGCCAAGAACCGTCGCGTGGAAATCGAAGTTGTGGGTACCCGCAAGTAATCGATTGCCGCTACAAGGCTGTTATGAAAACCCCGCTTCGGCGGGGTTTTTTTATTCCTGTTTCATTTGCTGGTCATGCAGGCTTTTGCAAGCACTTGCCCCTTCATTGCGCCGCATCTTGACTTGGCGCAGGCTACCCGCTGCGTCGGATTGGGCTATCATTAGGCCCCATGAATACGACCAATGCGACCATGAACGCCGATCCCCAAGAGATCCAGAAATTCAGTGAACTGGCCCATCGCTGGTGGGACCCGGGTTCCGAATTCCGGCCCCTGCACGAAATCAACCCGCTGCGCCTGGAGTGGATCAACGCCCGCGCCCCGCTGGCCGGCAAGAAGGTGATCGACATCGGCTGCGGTGGCGGCATCCTGGCGGAATCGATGGCCAAGAAAGGGGCCGACGTCACCGGCATCGACCTCTCCGACAAGGCCCTGAAAGTGGCCGACCTGCACAGCATGGAATCCGGCGTGCAGGTGCGCTACGAAAAGATCGCCGCCGAAGACATGGCCGCGCGTGAAGCCGGCCAGTACGACGTCGTGACCTGCATGGAGATGCTGGAACACGTCCCCGATCCGGCCGCCATCGTGCGCGCTGCGTCCAATCTGGCCAAGCCGGGCGGCAAGCTCTTCTTCTCCACGCTGAACCGCAACATGAAGTCCTACGTCATGGCCATCATCGGTGCCGAATACGTGCTGCGGCTGCTGCCCAAGGGCACGCATGACTATGCCAAGTTCATCACCCCGGCCGAACTGGCGCACTACACGCGCGAAGCCGGTTTGCAGATCGATGGTTTCAAGGGCATGGGCTACAACCCGCTGACCAAGATCTATTCGCTCAACGACGACACCAGCGTGAACTACCTGGTGGCCTGTACCAAGCTGGGCTGAGCGGCCTCGCTCGCGCCTCGCCGGTTCGTTCCCCTCGCCGCAGCTGTCCGCTGCGGCGCTTTTCTTCCTGCCATCCTGAAGCCCATGCCACTCCGCCCTCCCCGCGCGATCCTGTTCGACCTCGACGGCACGCTCGCCGACACTGCTCCCGACCTGGCGGCCGCCGCCAACTACCTGCGCCAGCAAAGGGGCCTGGAAAATGCCCCCTATGAAAGTTTGCGTCCGGTCGCCTCGGCCGGTGCCCGCGGGCTCATCGGTGCAGCGCTGGGCATCCATCCGGGCGATGCGGAGTATGAAGACTTGCGCGTACTTTTCCTGGACCGCTACCAGGCCAACATGACGACCCACAGCGGCCTCTTCGACGGCATCCCGGAACTGCTGGCGCAACTGGAAGCGCGCGGCATAGCCTGGGGCATCGTCACCAACAAGGCGGCACGCTTCACCGACGTGCTGGCCCCGCAGATCGGGCTGGGCCATGCCGGATGCATCGTCTCCGGCGACACCACCCCGCATCCCAAGCCGCATCCCGCGCCGCTGCTGGAAGCTGCCAAGCGCCTGGGGCTGCCAGCCGAGGATTGCTGGTACGTCGGCGACGACCTGCGCGACATCCAGGCCGGGCGCGCCGCCAACATGCCGACCATTGCCGCTGCCTGGGGCTATTGCGGCCACACCGAACCGGCTGCGTGGCAGGCCGATGCGCTGCTGCATGCACCGCTGGACATCCTGACCCTGCTGGACTGATCCGCTTTCCCGCCTTTGCTGGCGCGCGCAAGGAAACTTGAGCGCGCCATTTCCCTCCTAGCAGTGCCATGTCGCCTCGCATTAGAATGGCGACAACCCGGCGCACGCCGCAGCACCACACACCATCACAACCAGAACCGGCCACCTGCGCAGGCATCGCCCCAGGACGGACCGGCACCGACAAGGGAAACCGTCATGAGCAAGCCGGATCGCGCCTCACTCACCCAGCACCTCGCCTGGCAACGAATGAGACGCCCGCTGCGCTGGGCCGGCTGGACGCTGGCCGTCCTGCTGGTCCTTGCCGCGTTGAGCTGGGCCGCCCTGCCTGCTCTGGTGCGCAAGATCGCCGTCGATCAGACCCAGGCCCAGATCGGCCGCAAGCTGGAAATCGGCGAGATCGCCTTCAACCCCTTCAAGCTGGCCCTGCGCGCCTCCGACATCACACTCTATGAAGCCGATGGCACGCAGCCCTTCTTCAGCGCCAAGGGCTTGCTGGCCGACCTCTCGGCCGCCTCGCTGCTGCGCCTGGCACCGGTGCTGGACGAGATCAGGCTGACTACGCCGCAATTGCACGTGGTGCGGGTAGATGCCGAGGGCAGTGGCCATTACAACTTCTCCGACATCCTTGATCGCCTGGCCGCGCAGCCCAAGAGCGAAGGTCAGGCGCGCTTCTCGCTGGCCAACGTGCAACTGCAGGATGGACAGATCCGCTTCGAGGACAAGGTCAGCGGCAAGAACATCGACATCGCCGCGCTGCAGGTGGGCCTGCCCTTCATCTCCAACCTGCCGGGCAACATCGACAGCTTCGTGCAGCCGCAACTGTCGGCCACCATCAACGGTACGCCGCTGCACCTGAAGGGCCGCAGCAAACCCTTCGCCTCGACACAGGAATCGGCCTTCGCCATCGATATCGCCCAGCTCGACCTGGTGGGCTACCTGCCCTTCGTCCCTGCCGAATTACCGGTCGTCATCCAGAGTGCCAAGCTGAGCACCAAGCTGGATCTGGGTTTTACCCGCAAGGACGACAAGCCGACCGTCACCCTGGCAGGCGATGTGCGCCTGGATGACGTCGCTCTGCAGGACAAGACCCGCGCACCGTTGCTCAAAGCCAAGTCGGTAGCGCTGCAGGTGAAGCAATTTGACGTATTGGCCGCCAGCGGCGAACTGAACCAGCTCACGCTGGAGCAGCCGCAAGTCTGGGCCGGCATGAATGCGGGTGGCGAGATCAACTGGCAGCGTGCGCTGGCCGGTGGCGGCAGTGCCGGCGGCAAGAACAGCGCAGGTACCGCGAAGAAGGATGTCCCCGCTCCTGCGGCCAGCGCACCCCAGCCGGCGCCCCCCATCGTGCTGCAACAACTGACCGTGCGCGGCGGAGAAGTGAACTGGCGCGACGAAGCCAATGCGGCGCCTGCCCAATCGATCAAGCTGAGCAAGATCGACATCAACGCCACCCAGCTCTCTACCGCCGCTGATGCCAAGCCCGCGCACCTGACCCTGTCGGCGGTGGAAAACGGCCATGGCAAGCTGGCCTTCGACGGCCAGCTGCAGCCGCTCAAACCCGGGGTGGCAGGCAAGATCACGCTGGAGAACATCGACCTCGCCGGCTACCAGAATTACCTGTCACGCGCCCCCATCAGCGGCGTAGCCGGCAAACTCTCCGGGCAGACCACACTGCAGCTGCGTGACGGCCATCTCAAGCTCGACGACAGCAAGGTACAACTGGCCGACCTGCGCTTGACGCCCCCGGGCAAGGGCGCACAGCCACTGGCGCTGGAATCGCTCTCGCTGCAGGCACCCACGCTCACCGATACGCTGGACCAGGCCATTCCCTTCAAGCTGCAGGCGCGCTTCGACAAGAACGGCAGCGCCGATCTGGCCGGACAGGCTGCAGCGCACTTCAGGAGTGTGGCGCTGGATCTGGATGTGAAGGATTTGCCCATCACGCCCTTCCAGCACTATTTCACCGATGTACTCAATGTCACCATCAGCAGCGGCCTGGCCAGCGCCAAGGGCAAGCTGGAGCTGACGCCCCCGCTGGACGAACGCAAGCTGGCGTTGGATTACAAGGGCAGTGCCGCCATCACCAACCTGCGCATGCAGGACAAGCTGACTTCCACCGACTTCCTGCGCTGGCGCACGCTGCAACTGGCCGGCATCCAGGCCAAGTTGGGCGGACGTGCGCAGGTGGCGCTGGAGAAGGTGACGCTGTCCAACTTCTACGCTCGCGCCATCCTTTCCGAGAAGGGCCGCCTGAACCTGCAGGACATCGTGGTGGCCGATGCGCAGGAACAGGGCTCGATCACGGATGATGGCAAGAAGGGCGGCAAGCCTGCCAGCACGGCAAGCGCGCGCAAGACCGTCTCCGCCACCCCGGTCACGCCCGCTGCCGCGCCCGCGGATGCGCCCATCGTGCGGATCGGCCAGGTGGTGCTGGCAGGCGGCAACATCAACTACACCGACAATTTCGTCAAACCCAACTACACCGCCAACATGACGGGACTGTCCGGCAGCATCGGCCAGATCTCTTCGGAGAAACCGCAACCGGCCCCGGTCAACATCAGCGGCAAGATCGACAACGATGCGCCGCTGCAGATCTCGGGCTCGCTCAATCCGCTCTTCAAGCCCATGTACCTGGATCTCAAGGCCAGCGCCAACGGTGTGCAGCTGCCGCGCCTGACGCCCTACTCGGCCAAGTACGCCGGTTATCCGATCACCAAGGGCAAGCTCTCGATGGATGTGCAATACAAGATCGAGAACGACAAGCTGGTGGCCCAAAACGATTTGCGCATTGAACAGCTGAGCTTCGGCGAACGCGTGGACAGCCCGGATGCCACCAATCTGCCGGTGATGCTGGCGGTGTCGCTGCTGAAGGACCGCGATGGCAACATCAACCTGAACCTGCCGATCTCCGGCTCGCTGTCGGATCCGGAGTTTTCGGTCGGCGGCATCATCGTGCGGGTATTCGTGAACCTGATCGTCAAGGCCGTCACCTCGCCCTTCGCGCTGATCGGGTCGATGTTCCGGGCGGACGAGCACATTGGCGAGCTGCGCTACATCGAGTTCTCGCCGGGCTCCTCGGAAGTCACCGACGAGGTGCGCAAGAAACTGGATGCGCTGGGTTACGCGCTGCATGAGCGTCCGGGCATCAAGCTCGACATCACCGGCCGCGTCGATCCCCAGGTCGATGACCAGGGCCTGCGCCGCGAAGCGCTGGAACGTGCCATGCGCAGCCTCAAGCGTGCCGACCTGATCGCCAAGGAAGGCCAGCCGGCCGGGCCGGTGCGCGTGAGCGCGGCCGAGCGCGCCAAGTACCTGGAGCGCGTCTACAAGGATGCCAAGTTCGACAAGCCGCGCAACATGATCGGCCTGAGCAAGAGCCTGCCCGAGGCCGAGATGGAAAAGCTGATCCTCGAGCACACCGAGGTGACCAAGGATGACTTGCGCAACCTGGCCCAGCGCCGGGCCGACCAGGTGCGAAATTATTTGCAGGAACAGAGCGTGATCGATCCGGCGCGCATCTTCCTGATCGCACCCAAGCTGGATGGCGCGGGCATTCCTGAAAAGGAACCGAAGGCGCGGGTCGAGCTGACCATCCAGTGAGCAGGCGATGCGCCAGCGGGCGGCGCGGCTCTTGAAAAGCCATGCGCTGCCCATACAGTAGGGAGTAGGTTATAATTCACCTCCCGCTGAACAAGCGGGCGCCTCTTGAAGAGACTCGGAGAGAGGCAAGCGTAATACGCAAGTTCACGCGCCCAGCGGGATTTGCGAAGCTTCAACACCACGGGGCCGACTTGGTTTCGACAGGGGTTGCAAAGCGGAACAGGGCATGCCGAGGACTGGTTACCTCGTTAATCCATCCGGAACTGCTTAAATGCAAACGACGAATCTTACGCTCTCGCAGCGTAAATCGCACCTAGAAACCTAAGAAACTTCTAGCTCTACAGCACTTCTTCCCTGGGGTGTGCTGGCAACAGCGGTAGAGTCATTTACAGGGAATCGTGGCGTATGGGGTTACTTCATACGTCATTAAATCCAAGGTAACTCGTCCTGTCGAAGCGTGTGCGTCCGCGTCGCCAGGATCAAAACCAATTGACTGCACTACGCATGTAGAACTGTCTGTAGAGTGCTTCTGGACGCGGGTTCAATTCCCGCCGGCTCCACCAACACTAGTTCCAGGAGATCCTGGGATGTACAAAAACCGCCTAGAACCCACGTTCTAGGCGGTTTTTTCGTTCCAGGACGTCAATCGACATTCGTTGACATCCGACATATAGCGGGCGTAAGTTCCGGGGTATCTCATTAGCGCCCAAAAACCTACCTCCAATGCCTCTTACTGATATTGCAATCCGAAGCGCCATGTGTGCCGATTCTCGACTAAAGCTTTCCCATCATTACTAGACTGCGAATTATCTGAAAATAATTATCATGATGCCGACTATCGTAATGACTGCCGCTGCGAACAATATCCCAAGGGTGATCATCCAAGCTTTCTGAGAATCAGCTGTTTGCAAAAGAACTTCATGTTGAGCCAAGAGATTTTTATGTTTTCGCTCTTCTTTACGAACAGCTTCTTTCTCATTGTCCAATTGAATTCGAAGCGATTTAACACGTTCGCTCTCCGACTGGATCTTCTGCCTTTGTTCTTCAATTTGATCTTGCAGACTTTTCCGTTGTACGTCCGCAGTATCGCGCTGCTCAACGAGAGACTTTTCCAACGCAGCGTTACGAGCCATTAGCTCTTTATTTAGCTTCGCCAGAAAAGCGCGAGAACTTGGATCGCTGATTACTCGTCCGGCCAAGTACCCTCCGGACAAAACCCGCTTGATTCTTTCAACATGGTTAAATTCGCGTTCGCCGTTAGTTTCCCCATCGCTGAAGGGATAGTTAAACGTTTCGGGGACATCGACCTCTACCACTGCCACATCAGCCTGACGTAGTTGATCTTGTTTGGCTGCATGCACTGCGTTGGTATGATGAACTTCGATATACAGCTCATTCGACCATCTCAGGCCTAGAGCGCTATCAGATTCAAACCTGATAAAGACATCTTGTTGATTTTCTCGCAGAATTGACCCTCTCCATCTGACCCACCTTCCACCGCCTTCCGAAGGCTGCGACGCGGTCGTACGACCCCTTATAGCCTAACTCCTTAAGGTCCAGGAACATCTGTTTCAGGGTTCGTCTTTGCTTGCGAGATTTGACTGCCTCAGCGCTCAACCAGGCGGTGAGTTGGGGCGCGAATTCGTCCAGCGAACTGGATGATTTCCTGCTGGGATAGGAAGGCTCAATCGCCTCCGTTCGAATGTAGCGACGAACAGTGTTTCGGGAAATGTCGAGCCTGCGGGCGATCTCCCTAATCGATATGCGGTCTCTGATGTACCAGCGTCGAATGATTCCAAGTAGGGCCACGTCTATCACTCCGTTCTCCTGCTCGCTGTCATGAGCAGGATTGTGGTCTAAACATGGGTCAACTTAGGATGCAAATTTCCGGGGAAAGTGGGTCAGTTTTTAGTGCAATTCAACACTTATTGGCCAAATTGGCCGATCAGCGTTTCGCAATGGAGCGATTGCGTAGTATGGCGACCGTGCAGGCCCAAATGAGGGCTGAGATCATCAAGCACTTGTACGCGCATTTGCCAGTCGGCGCCTACGATTCCAACGAAATCAACATGAAGGCGGAAGCGGTGTTCTCCCATATATACAGCGCGGGCCTGGGCGGCGATGCACAGGTGGTTCATTGATTCGATAACGCAGCAGGACGCCCGGCCGCGGCCGGTCAACTGCTTTCGCGGTGCGGGAAATCCTTGGGCACGATTGCCCCTCCTTGCCCAAGGACCATAAAAAGACTATATTAAGTCCACCCCAATCAGGAGCACGTCCATGCGCTACTCATCCCAAGTCAAACCGATCAGCTATCTCAAGGCCAATGCCGCCGACGTGTTGACACATTTAGCCGAGCAGCGTCAGCCGTTGGTCATCACCCAAAATGGCGAAGCCAAGGCCGTTCTGCAAGACCTTGCTTCCTATGAAGAAACTCAGGAAACGCTCGCCTTGCTGAAAATCCTGGCGCTTGGCAATCAGGATGTGGCTGCCGGCAAGCTCACACCGGTAGGCGATGTCGTTGCCAGGCTGCGTGCCAAGCGTACGGCTGAATGAAGAAGAGCAAGTCTGCCAGATTCGAAGTCCTGCTGACCAAAGGGGCAGAGCGGGACCTGGAAGCCATCCATGACTACATCTCTGAATTCGACTGTGTGGCCAACGCCGACCATGTCCTCGATCAGTTGATGCATGTTGTAGAGAGTCTGTCGAGCTTCCCTGAACGTGGCAGCTTTCCAAAGGAGCTGGTCAGTCTTGGCATCAAAGAATATCGTCAGACTCTCTTCAAGCCTTACCGCGTGATCTACCGCGTGGCCGGGCAGCAGGTCCTGATTTACGTGATCGCAGACGGTCGCCGTGACATGCAATCCGTGTTGGCGGCGCGCCTGCTGAGCGCCTGAAGACGCTCCCGCAAGACGCACATCAATGCCTCACCGCCCCACACAAACAAAACTCCCCGCCTCATTCACGGACCCGCTCCCCCGATACTGCGGCCAAGCCGGATACCGGCACAGCGGCCGGCTGCGGCCCGGTACCACGGTGGTATCCACCACGATCTGATCCACCGGTGCCTTCCCCTGCTCCACCCATTGCTCCAGCGCAGTCAGTGAATCCCAGGACGCATTGAAAGCCGTACCAAACACGTGCCCATAGCCGGGGATCTCGTAATAACGCACGAAGCCTTCAAGCTGCTGTTCCCCCATCGCCTTCTGCAAGCGCCCCAGATACTGCCGCGTGGCCTGCGTGCTGACCAGCGCATCGGCCGTGCCATGCGCGATCAGGATCTTGCCGCCCTTGTTGCGGAAGGCCGAAAGATCGGTCTGATTCACATCCTGCAAGCCGTTCAACGCCACCACCCGCGCCTGATACCCGCCCGGCCGCAGCGGATCCAACGCCAGCGGATTGAAGTTAACATCGCGCGTAACGAAGTAGCGCACCCACTGATCCCAGAAGGTGCTGTGATACGGCGGACTGCCTTTGCTGCTCACGCCCGGCATCGGATTGGCGGGCTGCTCGGTGCCCAGCCCCAGTGTCTGGATGATGGCCTGGAAAGGACTGCCCGTGCCCATGCCCCAATCCGTGCCCCAGGTGTTGAATCCGGGATAGCGCGTCTCGCCGCTGGCCAGTGGATAAGGCAACTCCAGCGGCGTGCTGAAGACCTTGAAGGCAGCAATCTGTGCGTCCGACAGGCAACCGTCGCCGCCCTCGCCTCCGCCTTCGCAACGCAAGGGCTTGCCGTTGAGCGAGGCCGTGGCCGGATCGAAACGCGCATTGCAGGCATCAACGTTGCTGATGACGCCATCGGCCACGCCATCAAGACGGTCACACGCCGCCATGGCGGCATCGAACAGGAGCTTGCGCTTGGCCGCATCGGGATAAGCCCCCGGCTGCGCCATGGCCTGCGTCATGCGGCCAAACTGCAGGTTCAGTGCGACGGCATTCCAGGCCGGATACAAGGCAATCACGCCATCCACATCAGACGGCCAGCGACTGGCCATGGCCAGGGCTTCACGTCCGCCCGTGGAGCCGCCGGCGAAATACACCCGTGCAGGCCGCTGTCCATAATGGGCGGTGACGATGGCCAGCGCCGCGTCGCGCGTCTTCTTCAAGGCATCGCCCGCGAAATTGCGCAAGGCTTCGTCGTTGCTGCCAAACGAACCATCGCGCGACGTGGTGGCATTGGCCTGGTGGCCGGAATCGCTGGCAAAGGTGGCATAGCCGCGCCCCAAGGGACCGGGCTGCGTGGCCGCGCCGGCAGGGACGTTGGCGGCCACGTCCGGAATGGTGCCGTCATAGCCGCCGCCACCGAACATCAGGGCCTTTCCATTCCACTGCGCCGGCAGGTCCACCTGGAAGCGGATCGCCGGTGCAGCGGGATCGACCGGGCTGATCTCGCCACTCACCTTGCAGTAAGCACCAACAGCCTTGGCGCCCTCGCCGCTGGCAGCCACGCTCTCGGCGGCCGTCACGCGTGCGCCGCGCGTGGGCAGGCCAATGGCTGCGGCCGGAAGGGTGAAGGTACGCAAGGCGGCGCAGCTTTGTGGCGTGCTCGCCGGCGTGTCGGTGACAGGCTTCTCGGGCGCGCTGCTGCATGCGGCCAGCAGCGCGATGAGGCAAGGACTCAACAAGGCCGGATACAGCATGGGCCTGCGGGTGGTTCGTGGCATGGCGGTCTCCTGATGGTCTCAACGTTGTCTACGTAACGCTTGCACCGCCACACTATACGTCACTCAGGCGCACGCCCCTGCCAGGCATTCTCCAGCAAGGCCCGCAATGCCGTCCGCTCAAGCGGGCGCGGATTGGCATAGGCATTCTGCAGGGCGATGTCGGTGCAGCGATCCAGCTCCTCATGCGGCATGCCCAGCTCGCGCAGGGACAACGGTGCCTGCAGCCGGGCAGCCAATGCATGCACACCTTGCGCGGCATCGTCGGTCCCCAGGGCGCGCGCGATGCGCTGCATGGCTTCCGGTGCCGCCGGTGCGTTGTAGGCCAGCGCGTGCGGCAGGATCACGGTATGCGTCTCGGCATGCGGCAGGTTGTAGCTGCCGCCCAGCGTGTGGCACAGCTTGTGATGCAGTGACATGCCGACATTGCCCAGCACCGTGCCACACAGCCAGGCCCCATACAGACACTGGCTGCGCGCGGCCAGATCAGCGCTGCGTGCCACCAGCTGCGGCAAGCCCTCCGCCAGTGCGCGCAACCCCTCTTCGGCCAGCAGCGACATGATGGGGTTGGCATCCGGCGCATAGAGGCCTTCGGCTGCATGCGCCATGGCATTGATGCCGCTGGTCACCGACAGCTTCAGCGGCAAACCCGCGCTCAGTTCGGGATCGTAGATGACCGTGCGCGGCAGCACGCGCGCATCGCGCCCGGTCTTCTTGAGGCCGGCTTCGGTGATGCCATAGATGGGCGTCATCTCGCTGCCGGCATAGGTGGTCGGGATGGCCAGGATGGGCAGTTCGGATTCCAGTGCGATCGCCTTGCCCAATCCCATGGTGGAACCGCCGCCGATGGCGATGGCGCAGTCCGCACCGAGTTCGCGTGCGACTTCACGGGCATGGCGCGCGGTCTCGATGGGCACGTGCATGACGGCCTGGTCGAATATCCCGGCACAGCGCTCACCGATCAGGGCGGCGGCGCGCTCGGCCTCGGCGCGCTGGCCGGGCGTGCACAGCACGAGGGCGCGACGCGCGCCCAGCAGGTCGGTTTCGCGCACCAGGTGCTGCAGGCTGCCGGCACCGAAGATCACACGGGCGGCGGAACTGGTATAGGTAAAACTGTTGTTGGCAGGCAGGGACATGGCAGGATCAGGTGCGCTGAGGATTGAGGATGAAATCATAGTCCAGCGTGTAGAACGGTTGCTCACAGGTGCTGCCATCGGGCGCGCGTCCGGCCTCATGGCGCGGCCAGTCGGCGATGAGCGTGGAGCGCACGCCGAAAACGGCATCGGACTCCAGATACGCGTCCCCGCGGCGGAAGACATGGGTGATCAACGTCTCATAGCCCTCGGCCTGGATGCGGAAATGCAGGTGCGCCGGCCGCCAAGGATGACGACCCAGCGTCTCCAGCATCTTGCCGACCGGTCCGTCATGCGGGATCGGATACGAATTGGCGAGGATGCTACGGAAGTGGTAGCGTCCCTGCGCATCGGTATGCAGCGTGCCGCGCGCCTGCAACTGGTCGAGGTCGGGATACTGGACGTCATAGAAACCATCCTCATCGGCTTGCCACACTTCCATCCTGGCATGCGCGACGGGCTGGCCATCGCGCCCGCGCACGCTGCCGCTGACGAAGCAGGGCTGGCCCTTGGCGCCGTTGGAGATATCCGCACCCAGCGGATAGACCGGCGAATTCTCCACGTGGAAGGGACCGAATACGGTCGCCTCAGTGCAGCCGGCGGGCTTGTGATTCTGCTGCGCCATCACCAGCGCCGACAGTCCCAGGGTATCGGACAGGAGGATGAATTCCTGGCGCTTGTCGGAACACAGCTGCCCGGTCTCGGTGAGGAAGCGGATGCCCTCGAACCATTCCTCCTCGGTCAGTTGTACCTCGCGCGCGAAGGCGTGCAGGTGCTGCACCAGGCTGGTCATGATCTGGCGCAGCCGTTCATCGGGCATGCCGGCATGGCGCGCCAGCACGGCCTGGGTAATGGTGTCTTCATTGAGATTGAGCATGGTCTCCTCGTCGCTGTTGTGTGTTGTGCGTGTGTGTTGTGATTGGACTGATTTTTCCGCTGAGCGGTAATATAGGTCTTATCTTTTCGCAGATATATGACGAAAGTGGAAAACTGTTTTCCACTTCGGCCCGCTCCCTTCCCCGGAAAGCCCGTCCCATGGACCGCTGGAATCAATTCGAACTCTTCGTGCAGGTGGCCGAGCTGGGCAGCCTCTCGCGCGCCGCCGAGGCGCTGGGGATGTCCAATGCTGCCGCCAGCCGCAGCCTGGCCGCGCTGGAGGAGCGCCTGGGCGCGCGCCTGGTGGAACGCAGCACGCGCCGGCTGGCGCTGAGCCAGGCGGGCGAGGCCTTCTATCGCCACTGCAAGGCGGCGCTCACGCAGATGAAGGAAGCCGAAGCCCTGGTCAATGCCAACAGCGTCGCCCCCGGCGGCCTGCTGCGGGTGACTTCCTCGCTGTCCTTCTGCATGAAGCACATCAGCCCGCTGCTGCCTCGCTTTCATCGTCTCTATCCGGACATCACGCTGGAGGTGGTCGCGGCCAACCGCTACGTCGACCTGCTCGACAGCGGCATCGATGTCGCCATCCGCACCCGCGAGTTCGAGCCGGATTCCAATATCGCCGTGCGCCGGCTGGCCGCCACGCGCCGCATCCTGGCGGCTTCGCCCGGCTATCTCGCCGCTCGCGGCGTGCCGCGCGCGCTCGATGACCTGGCCGCGCACGACCTGCTGGTGTACAGCCACTCCAACCATCCCAACCTGCTGCACTTCACCCATCGCGATGGCCGCGAACGGCAGCTCGACA
The DNA here is from genome assembly GCF_057961335.1 of Herbaspirillum sp. Her4. Lineage (NCBI taxonomy): Bacteria > Pseudomonadati > Pseudomonadota > Betaproteobacteria > Burkholderiales > Oxalobacteraceae > Herbaspirillum > Herbaspirillum sp. Her4. The sequence continues at coordinate 5,474,538 of NZ_CM176330.1, forward strand.
TCACTGCCCTGATGCAGTCCAACGATGGCCAGATCATCCGCGCGGCAGCACTGGAAGGCCTGGGCATCCTGATCCAGCCCAACTACATCATCTATGACGACGTCGTCGCGGGCCGCCTGGTGCCAGTGCTGGACGAATGGGACCTGCCGCGCCTGACCATCAACATCGCCTACCAGGGCCGCAAGCATCTGCCGGCCCGAGTGCGCGTCTTCGTCGACTTCCTGCTGCAGCATTTCGAGGAAATGGACTATGAGCGCAAGTGGACACGATGAGCAGCGCTGCGCACGATTTTTTCCGTACACCCCACCGCCAATACCGATTGGTAAATATTAAATACCGATCAGTATCTTTTATCTTATACTGGTAGTAATCTTGTTGCCCGAGGTGTTGCTGACACCTCGTCACTGTATTGCTGATCGCCTTGCAGACTGTATTGCCAAGGCTCTCAGCGTGTACTGAAGAACACCGCCGACTGTATTGGCGGCATGCAGCGCACTGTATTGCTCGCTGACAAGACTGTGATGCCGCTTCTTGCCCATGAGGAGACCCCCGATGCCCGATGCCACCGTTCGCTCCCTTGATCTGCAACAGGGTCTGCGCCAGCAGCACCTGCGTCTGACCTGCTGCGCGCTGTTCCTGATGGCGCTGTTGACCCTCTGGCCCGGCCGCGCCGCACACGCTGCACAACCCTGGCGCGAAGCCTTGCCCGCGCAGATCCAGACCGTGGGCAGCGGCACCATGACCTGGCTGGGTTTCCGCATCTATCAGGCCACGCTGTGGGCAGCGCAGAAGCCGCTGGATGAAAGCCAGCCCTTTGCCCTGCAACTCGACTACAAGGTCAAGATCAGCCGCGACAAGCTGGCCTCCACCTCCATTGAAGAGATCCAGCGCATGAGCCCGGCCCCCATCGCCGGGCCGAAGCTGGCGCGCTGGAAAAGCGAACTGAACCGCGCCTTCGTCGACGTCGCCGACGGCGACGAGCTGGTCGGTGTCTACCTGCCCCAGCGCGGCATGCGCCTGTATGACCGCGACAAGATGCTGGCCGAGATCGCCGATCCCGAACTGGCCCGCTCTTTCTTCAACATCTGGCTGGGCCAGCCCAGCCGCGATGAAAGCCTGCGCCGACGCCTGCTCGGGGAAACGCCTTGAGCACAGCCCCGCAGCCCGCAACGCCCCCCTCCGCGCGCCTGAGCAATGCCGCCTACGGCCTGCTGGGCGCGCCGCTGGCAATGGCCGCGCTGCCGCTGTTCGTGCAGATCCCGGCTTACTACGCCAGCCATGTCGGCGTGGCCCTGGCACCGCTGGGTTGGGTGCTGTTCGCCGCGCGCCTGCTGGACATGCTGCAGGATCCCCTGTTTGGTCACTTGCTGGATCGCTCGGCGCAACGCCAGAAGCGCTGGATGGCGGCTGCCGGGGTGGTGCTTGCAGTTGCCTTCATCTGTCTCTGGAAGCCACCCTCCACGCCGCAGGCGGCCATGGTGTGGCTGGTGGCGATGCTGGTGCTGGCCTATGGCGCGCACAGCATGCTGAGCATCGCCTATCTGTCGTGGGGCTCGCGCCTGCCGGAGCAAGGCATGCGCGCCGTTCCCTGGCGTGAAGGTGCGGGGCTGGCCGGCGTGATCCTGGCCAGTGTGGTGCCGGTCGGCATCCTGGCTGCAGATCCGGCGCTGATCGACCAGCGCATTACCTGGTACTGCCTGTTCTTCGGCGCAGTGCTGGGCGTGGCGCTGCTGTTGCTGCTGCGCCAGCCGGCTCCGCCGATGATGGCGCAGGGCGAGCGCTGGGTCGTATCGCTGCGCGGGCTGTGGGCCAACCGGGCGTTTCGTTCGCTGCTGCCGCCCTATCTGCTCAATGCCCTGTCGGCCGCGATCCCGGCTACGCTGGCGCTATTCTTCATCGAGGATCAATTGCAGGAACGTGCGCTGGCTGGCGGCTTTCTTGCAGCCTACTTCGGTGCCGCCGCATTGGGACTGCCGCTCTGGAGCGCGCTGGCACGCCGCTTCGGCACCATCGCCTGCTGGCGTCAGGCCATGCTGCTCTCCATTGCCGGCTTTGTCGGTGCGGTCCTGCTGGGGCCGGGCGACCGCTGGGCGTTTCTGCTGGTGTGCCTGGCCACCGGTGCTGCACTGGGTGCCGACCTGTTGCTGCCCCCCGTCCTGCTGGCGCGCGTGGTCACGCAGCGCGCTTCGGTGGGCGCCGCCTTCGGCATCCTGACCATGCTGGGCAAGCTGGCCCTGGCGCTGGCGGGCATCGCCCTGCCACTGCTGTCAGCCCTCGATTACCAACCCGGACAAGGGCCCAGCAGCAGCCTGCCGCTGGTCTACGCGGCCCTGCCTTGCGTGCTGAAACTGGCGGCGTTCTTGGCGCTGGGGCGCTATGGCCGTCAGCACGCTGCCTGAGCAATTTCCCGTTCGCTGATCATGAAGAAAAAGACCGATGCGCAAGCCTCTCCCGCCTCCACCCTGCGCCTGATCCTGGGCGATCAGTTGAATGCACAGCATTCCTGGTTCGACCACGCCGATCCCGAGGTGGTCTACGTGCTCATGGAAGTGCGTTCCGAAACCGACTACGTGCTGCATCACGCGCAAAAGATCTTGGCCATCTTCGCGGCCATGCGGGCCTTCGGCGAGCAGTTGCGCGCGGGCGGCCACCGGGTGCGCTATATCCGTCTGGATGATCCCAGCAACCGCCAGTCGCTCGTGGACAATCTCGATGCCCTGGCCGCGCACTACCAGGCCACCCGCGTTGAATGGCAGGCACCGGATGAATGGCGCGTCGACCAGGCCCTGCAGCAATGGGGCGACACCTGGGCGCAGGCCCATCAGGGCCAGACCGCCGTGGTCGACAGTGAACACTTCCTCACTGCGCGCAATGAATTGCCGCGCCTCTTTGAAGGCCGCAAGCAATGGCTGATGGAGCATTTCTATCGCCAGATGCGCCGCCGCTTCGAACTGCTGCTCGATGCCGATGGCAAGCCCGAAGGCGGCCAATGGAATTTCGACCACGACAATCGCAAGCGCTGGCCCGGCAATCCGCCCGAGCCCCGGGATTGGCGCCAGCCGCACGACCATGGCGTCCTGTGGGAGATGCTGCAGGCACAAGGTGTGCGCAGCTTCGGCGAGCCCCAGGCCACGCAGCTGCGCTGGCCGCTGGACCGTACCGAAGCCCTGCAGCACCTGGATCACTTCATCACCACCGTGCTGCCGCACTTCGGCGACTATGAAGATGCCATGAGCAGCAAGGCCCGGCGCCTGTTCCACTCGCTGCTGTCCTTCGCGCTCAATGTGAAGATGCTGCATCCGCTGGAAGTGGTGCGCCGCGCCGAGGAGGCCTGGCGGGAAGGCAAAGCGCCGCTGGCGGCGGTGGAAGGTTTCATTCGCCAGATCATCGGCTGGCGGGAATATGTGCGTGGCATCTACTGGTCGCAGATGCCCGGCTATGACGAGCGCAACGCACTGGCGCACCGCCTGCCGCTACCGGCCTGGTTCTGGACCGGACAAACCCGCATGAACTGCCTGCGCCACGCCATCGGCCAGTCGCTGGAGACGGCCCATGCGCATCACATCCAGCGCCTGATGGTGATCGGCAATTTCGCCCTGCTGGCCGGGCTCGATCCCAAGGAACTGCACCATTGGTACCTGGGCATCTACATCGATGCCTTCGAGTGGGTGGAACTGCCCAACACCCTCGGCATGAGCCAGTGGGCCGATGGCGGCATCATCGCCACCAAACCGTATGTCAGCAGCGCCGCCTACATCGGCCGCATGAGCGATTATTGCCAGGGCTGCGCCTACGATCCCAAGCAGAAAACCGGCGCCGACGCCTGCCCCTTCAATGCCCTGTACTGGGATTTCTTCCTGCGCCATCAATCCACCTTCGGCAACAACCCGCGCATGGGCATGGCCTATCAGCAGATCAAAAAAATGCAGCCCGACGATGTCCAGGCCCTGCAACAACGCGCGGCCGACCTGCGCAGCCAACTCGACACCCTCTGAACCCGCACCGGCAGGCGCTCCCGGCGCGCGATAATTGCTGCCGGCTGCGGTAAACGCAGGCAAAATACACAAAATCTGACGAACTCACGAAATTCTCTGCATAATGGGCCGTCAAAGGCTTGCCCATGGGCAGCACTGTTGCTTTTCGTCGAAAACCGATTATACCGAATTCAAATTCTATCTAATGAATTTGATTTATTTGTGTAAAATACCGATAATGAATTTATGAAAACCGCAAAGACAAGCAGCTCCGAGGTGTGCACCACGCAGGAAGCGGCGCACATCCTGGGCATCTCGGTGTCCTCCGTCCAGCAGTTGGTGGAGGCCGGCATCATTGAGGCCTGGAAGACCAAGGGCGGGCACCGCCGCATTCCGCTGGCGGCGGTGCATGCCTACAAGTCCACGCCGGGCTCCTCGTCGTCCGGCGATACGGCCGAGCACGGACGCAGCAGTCCGGCAGCGCGTCCCGGCAACGGCCGCACCGCCGTGCTGGTGATCGAGGACAACCGCCTGCAGCGCGAGCTGTATGCCGGTGCCCTCGGCTCTTGGGGCTTGCCGCTGGATCTGGTGTATTGCGACAACGGTTACAAGGCGCTGCTGGAGATCGCGCGCAGCAAACCCGACGTGGTGCTGGCCGATATCGTAATGGAAGGCATGGATGGCTACGAAGTGGTCAAGACCATCCTCCACGATCCGGAGCTGCAGGATGTGAGCATCGCCATCGTCAGCAGCCTGGATGCGGAAGAGATGGCCATGCGCGGCGGTATTCCGGCCGGGGTGGTGTTCTTCCCCAAACCGGTCAATTTTGATGAATTGCGCGGTTACATGCGGGCCTGCTGTGCCCGCAGGGAGCGCGAGACCCGCTAAGGGATCAACCAGGAAAGGCCCGCAGTGCCATGGATGACCGGAAACACCCCCCTCTCCCCCTCCGGTTCGCGCGCATCGACCTGCGCCTGGCCCTGGGCCTGTTTTCGCTGTTGCTGATCTGCGGTCTCTGGCTGGGGGCGTTCAAGGAACTCAACGCCAGCCGCGAGAACCATCTGCAGGATGCCCGCCGCGATGCCCAGTCGCTGTCGCGGCTGTTCCTCGAACACGCCTACCGCACCATCGAGGCCGCCGACCAGGCCGCCCTCTACCTGCGCTATCGCTATGCAGAGCGCGGCCAGTCGCTGGACCTGGCTACCGAGATCTCCAACGGCCTGGTGGCGCGCAATGTCTACAACCTCTTCACCATCGTCGATGCCAAGGGTGACGTGGTGCTCTCCAGCAAGCCCTTCACGCCGCTGAACCTGGCCGACCGCGAGCACGTACAGGTGCACATGCAGGGTGGCGAGGACAAGCTGTTCATCAGCAAGCCGGTGCTCGGGCGCGTCTCCAAGAAATGGTCGCTGCAGCTGACCCGCCGCATCAACCGTCCTGACGGCGGCTTTGGCGGCGTGATCGTGGTGTCCATCGATCCCCAGTACTTCACCAGCCTGTACCACCAGATCGATGTCGGTCATCATGGCGTGATCACGCTGGTCGGGGCCGATGGCACCGCGCGCGTGCGCCGCACCGGCGACATGGACGCCATGGGCGAGCAGGTCAACGGCGGCAAAGTCTATGCGGCCATGCTGGCGCAAGGAAGCGGCGTGATCGACGCGTTCAGCCGGGTCGACGGGCGCGAGCGCATCTACGCCTTCCACAAGCTGCGCGACTATCCGCTCTACGCCTCGGTGGGCATCGATATCGAAGAGCGCCTGGCCCCCTATTACCGTGAACGCAACCGGACCTTGACGCTGGCGACCCTGATCACCCTGGCCGTGCTGATCTTCAATGCCGTCCTGATCTGGATGGCCGGCTCGCTGGTGCGGAGCCGCCAGGAAGCCATGCAGGCCAGCCAGGCCAAGTCGCGCTTCCTGTCCAACATGTCGCATGAATTCCGTACCCCGCTCAACGGCGTGCTGGGCTATTCGGATGCGCTGCGTGAGGAACTGGGCGAGTCGCCGCTGGCGCAATACGCCACCGCCATCCATGACAGCGGCAACCGCCTGCTGGAACTGGTCGAGTCCATCCTCGAAGTGACCGCCCTGGAAGACCGCCGCGTGGCCGTGCATCGGGAACCGGAGAACATCCGCGAACTGGTCAGCCATGCCATCGCCCGCCATTACCAGGCAGCCCAGACCAAGGGCCTGCAGCTGGAATGCCGTATCAGCGACGACGTCCCGCAGATCATCGTATGCGACCAGCGCAAGGTCCTGCGCGTGCTGGAAAACCTGATCGGCAATGCCGTGCGCTATACCGACACCGGGCGCGTGCTGGTCGAAGTCGATCGCAGCAGCGACCAGCTGGACATCCGTATCAAAGACACCGGCATCGGCATTCCCGCCGGGCAAGTCGATACCATCTTCGAGAAGTTCACCCAGGCCGATGACAGTGAGCGCCGCGCCAAGGACGGCGCGGGCCTCGGGCTGACCATCGCGCAACGGCTGGTGACGCTCATGGGGGGCCAACTCATGTTACAGTCCAAACAACATCAAGGATCGACGTTCAGCTTCACATTGCCGCTGCAAGAGCCGAAGTAAATCGGCCGCCAAGCCATGAGAACAGAGGGGATTACCGTGCAACTGGGCCAGTCACTGACCGATTATCACCACATCGACCCGAGCCAACTGCTGGAAGCGGTGGGCGGGGACACCGGCACCGTCGCCTCACTGGCGCGCACCTTCGCCGACAGCGCGCCGGCCATTTTTGCCCGGCTGGAGCAGGCCGCCCGGGATGGCGATGCCGAGCGCAGCCGGCACGAAAGCCATAGCCTCAAAGGCATGAGTGCCATGTTTCAGGCCCAGGTACTGACAATGCTGCTGCAGCAGACCGAACAGGCCGCCCGCAACGGCCAGACGCCGCGTCCGGAAGAACTGGCGCAATTGCAGGCCAGCTTCGCGCTGGTGCTGGATGAAATCGGGCGCTGCGCGCGCTCCCTCCCCCAGTCCTGACCTGCACGGGCGCATCTTCCCTGCCCGCCCTGCCCATGACGCCATCCACGCCCGCTCCCGGCTCGCCGCCCGCACCGCCGCGCATCCGCAAATCCGCCGTCACGCTCGGTGCCCTGCTGTTGGGGCTGCTGACGGCGACCGTCATCATTTCCGGCAGCCTGCTGTACCGCGCCAGCCTCAACGACTGGCGCAACGATCTGGCCACGCTGTCCACGGTGCTGGCCGAAAGCACCGCCCAGACCATCTCCTCGGCCCGGCTGGTACTGGATAGCATCCAGTCCGACATCGAAGCCGCCAACGTCAGCGATGACGCCCAGTTGCGCGAACACGTCAGCACGCCCGAGTACTCCCGGACCATGCGCGAAAAGATCCGCGGCCTGCCCTTCATCTCGGGCATCGGCATCAGCAATGCGCAGGGCCGCATCATCAGCCTGTCCCGCGTATTTCCGCCGCCACCGCTGGACCTCACCGACCGCGACTACTTCTTTCATCACAGCCAGAATGCCTCGACCGAGGATTTCCTGAGCGAAACGGTCAATTCGCGCGCGGCGGGCGTACCCACCTTCTATCTCACCCGCCGCATCAATGATCGCCAGGGCCGCATGCTGGCCATCGTGGTGGTGGCGCTGCCCTGCGCGTTCTTTGAAGATTTCTTCAGTGCGGTGACCAAGGACAAACCCTTTTCCATCCTGCTCGCGCGCGAGGACGAGAAACCCCTGATCGCCACCGCCCTGGTGCACGACAACACCGTGCGGCGCGACATCAAACCGCTGGCCGACCTGCACCTGCCGCGCCCGCCCGGCACCGACGCCAAGCAACCCTATTACTTCATGCAAGCCCACTGGCTGGGCATCCACCGGCCGGTGCGCAATGCGCCGATATATCTGGAAATCGGTGTGACCGACAAGGTCTATTTCAGCGAATGGCTGGAATCGATGTATCCCTTGATGCTGGTGGCTGCCATCAGTCTGGTCGGCCTCATCGGCGGCTTCGGCGTGGCCCTGCGCCAGGTCCAGCGGCGCGAACAGGATGCGCAGCTGGCCCTGGAACTGAAGGAAGAAGCGGACCATGCCAACGAGGCCAAGTCGCGTTTCCTGGCGATGGTCAGCCATGAAATCCGCACCCCGATGAACGGCATCCTGGGCCTGTCCGAACTGCTGATGGAATCGGGCCTGTCGAGCAAACAGCAGCACTATGCCGACAGCATCCACAACGCCACCGGCGGACTGGTGCGCATCATCAACGACATCCTCGATTTTTCCAAGATCGAATCCGGCAAGCTTGATCTGGAGGGCGTGGCCTTCCACCCGGCGCGGCTGGTGCGCGAGGTGGCCGAACTGTACCGGCCCTCGATCCACAACAAGGACGTGCAGCTGGATGTGCGCATCGATTGCGACGACGCGCTCTGTCTGGTCGGCGACCCCTCGCGCCTGAAACAGGTGCTGGGCAACCTGCTGAGCAATGCCATCAAATTCACCCAGGCCGGCTATGTGCGGCTGAGCATGTCGGCGCAACGTGAAGAAGAAAGTCCGGAGCGCTGGCGGCTCTTCTTCGCCATCGCCGACAGCGGCATCGGCATTGCCCCGGAAGCGCTGGCCCAGCTGTTCCAGCCCTTCACCCAGGCCGACACCTCGATTTCGCGCCGCTTCGGCGGCACCGGGCTGGGCCTGGCCATCAGCAAGAATCTGGTGGAACTGATGGGCGGCAAGATCGCCTGCCAGAGCGTGCCGGGCCAGTCCACCAAATTCAGTTTCGACATCCTCTGCCCGGAAGGGGTGGCGGAAGCCCGCCCGGACGCGGCCCCGGAGACGGTAATGAAGAATAAGGCTTCACTTGCACCGGAAGCCACCGCCAGTGCGGCCTCCTTCCCGCCAGCACCTCCCGCGCAGATGCCCCCGCTGTCCGCGCTCACCCCTGCGCCTGCACCTGCTCCGTCGCCTGCGCCTGCCTCTTCCGCCCTCACCGGTGCGCGCATCCTGGTGGCCGAAGATACCGAAATCAACCGCCAGCTACTGCGCATTCTGCTGGCGCGCCGCGGCTGCATCCTGGAAGAGGTGGAAAACGGCCAACTGGCCCTGGATGCCCTGCGCAGCGGCAACTATGACCTGGTGCTGATGGATTGCATGATGCCGGTCATGGACGGCTACCAGGCCACCGCCGAAATCCGTGCCTTCGAACAGGCCAACGGGCGTCCGCGCACGCCCATCATCGCCCTCACCGCCAGCGCCATCGAAGGCGACCGCCAGCGCTGCCTCGATGCCGGCATGGACGACTACCTCAGCAAGCCCTTCACCCAGGTCGGCCTGATGAATGCCGTGGAAAAGTGGCTGCAAAAAACCTGAGATCGATAAACCTGAGTTGAATTCAGGAAAATCCTTGCGGAAATAAAACAACTGATTAAATCGTTTTATTTGATTTATTTGTTTAGCCGTCTTATGATGGTTCCTGAGCGCACATGAATATTCCAACACTGCGCATTGATCAGGAGTGTCATCATGAAATGGTTCTACGATCTGAAGATCGCCCACAAACTCAATGCCGGCTTCCTGGTCGTGCTGATGTTCATCGTGGCGCTGGGCGGCTTCTCCATTGCGCAATTGGCGCAGGTCAACCAGAGGTCCACCGACATCGCGCGAAACTGGCTGCCCAGCATCGACACCCTGTCCAAGATCAGCCTGGCACTGGCGCGCTCGCGCAGTTTCGACATGCAGCAAGTGCTGACTGAAGACAAGAAGGAAGAGCAGGCTGCACGTGAGCGTGGCAACAAGCAGATGGCCGTGCTGGAAAAGGAAGTGGCGCATTACGCCACCCTGGTGTCGGAGCCGCGCGAAAAGGAGCTGTTCCCGGAAATCCAGCGCAACATCGCCGCCTACAAGGCCGCCCACGAGCGCATGGAAAAGCTGTTCATTGATGGCCAGAAGCAAGCCGGCTATGCCGTCCTCACCGCCGACTCCACGCCCGTCTATCGCAAGCTGCAGGACCAGATCAACGAACTGAGCGAGGTCAACAGCAAAGGCGCAGCCGTCTCGGAGCAGCAGGCGACCACTGTCTACGAGCAGGCCCGCATGGCCATCTTTGCCCTGATCGCCATCTGTGTCGTGTTGGCCCTGACCTTGTCCTGGTGGATTGCCCGCCTGGTCTCCCGTCCGCTGACCCACGCCGTCTCGATCGCCCGCCAGGTGGCTGAAGGCGACCTGACCGCCCGCATTCCCGACAACACCGGCCGCGACGAGACCGCCCAGTTGATGGCCGCCCTGAAGCAGATGAACGACAACCTGCTCAACATCGTGCAGGAAGTCCGCACCGGCACCGACACCATCAGCACCGCCTCGGCCGAAATCGCCACCGGCAACATGGACTTGTCTTCCCGTACCGAACAACAGGCCGGTGCCCTTGAAGAAACCGCCTCGGCCATGGAAGAACTGACCTCCACCGTGCGCCAGAACTCCGACAATGCACGCCAGGCCAACCAGTTGGCGGTCTCCGCGTCGGAGGTGGCCCAGGCCGGAGGCCAGGTAGTGGGCAAGGTTGTTCATACCATGGATGCCATCAATGAATCGTCGCGCAGAATCGCCGACATCATCAGCGTCATTGACGGGATCGCCTTCCAGACCAACATCCTGGCCCTGAACGCCGCCGTGGAAGCGGCCCGTGCCGGGGAGCAGGGACGCGGCTTCGCGGTGGTCGCATCGGAAGTCCGTTCGCTGGCCCAGCGCAGTGCCTCGGCCGCCCACGAAATCAAGGCCCTGATCGACGACTCGGTGGCCAAGGTCGACACCGGCACCAAGCTGGTCGGTGAAGCCGGCCAGACCATGAACGAGGTGGTGGCCAGCGTCAAGCGCGTCTCCGACATCGTGGCCGAAATCACCGCCGCCGGTGCCGAGCAGAGCCAGGGCATCGAGCAGATCAACAATGCGGTGGTGCAGATGGATGAAAACACCCAGCAGAACGCCGCCATGGTCGAACAGGCTGCCGCCGCCGCCAAGGCCCTGCAGGAACAGGCAACGCGCCTGAGCCAGACGGTCGGCGTGTTCCGCCTCGATGCCAGCGACGTTCCGGCCACGGTGCATGCCAAGCCGGCGATGGCCGCCGCCGCAGCGCGCAACATCACTCCGGCCCGCCCGGCAGTCGCCGCACCGCGTGCCAGAAGCCTGGGTCAGACGGCACCGGCGGCACGCCCGGCCACACCGGCCAAAAGCCAACACGACAGCGCCGACAACGGCGACTGGGAACAATTCTGAACCTCGGGGATGACATGGACGCCTTTCAAAAAGAAATCGACGAACGCACCAACCTGACCTCCAGCAACAAGTTCGAACTGCTGCTGTTCCGCCTCGGCAACCCGGAAGGGACCACCGACAAGCCGGGCGAGCTGTATGGCATCAACGTCTTCAAGATCCGCGAGATCGTCCCGATGATGGACATCACCGCCGCCGCCGGCATGCGCTCCCCGATGCTGGGCATGGTCAACATCCGCGGCCAGGTGATGTCGGTGGTGGACCTGCCGGCAGTGGCCGGCTGCAAGCCGGGCCATGGACTGAACATCCTGCTCATCACCGAGTTCGCCCGGCACACCCAGGCTTTCGCGGTGGAATCGGTGGAAGAGATCGTGCGCCTGGACTGGAGCCAGGTCCTGCCGGCCGACTCCAATGCCTCCGGCAACGTGGTCACCAGCATCGCCCGCCTCGACTCGGCCCAGGACGGTGGCCGACTGGTGCAGGTGCTGGACGTGGAACAGATCCTCAACATGGTCTCGCCGGTCAAGGAACAGATGCAGCCGCCGACGCCGGGCAGCAACGAGTTGAAGATCAAGCCCGGATCGGTCGTACTGGCCGCCGACGATTCACGCATGGCACGCGCCCTCATCGAGCAGTGCCTGACCGATCTCAAGCTGCCCTACGTGATGACCACCGACGGCCTGCAAGCCTGGAAGAAACTGCAGGAGCTGGCCCGCGAAGCGGAACAGGAACACAAGCCGCTCACCGACAAGGTCGCCATGGTGCTGACCGACCTCGAAATGCCGGAGATGGATGGCTTCACCCTGACCCGCAAGATCAAGGCCTCGGACCTCTACAAACAATTGCCGGTGGTGATCCATTCTTCACTGACCGGTGCCGCCAACGAAGACCATGTGCGTTCGGTGGGCGCCAATGGTTATGTCGCCAAGTTTTCCCCGCCTGAACTGGCAGCAATGCTGCGCAAGGTGCTGCCCCCCTGACGGCACCTACTTGCAGAGCCAGGAACGGCGCTTTTTACAAGCGCACGGCCGACACCCCGTCGGCCGGCAAGACCGGCCCCACGCCACCCTCACGGTGCCGTGGGGCTTTTCTTCATATGGCCGCGGTGCAGCACCCCGCCAATCCGGGCTGGCTTGAGCTATCTCAAATTATTTCGAGGCCAGGCTCCTAGAATCGGCAGTGAACATCCCTCCGGCACGCCCGCGCCCTGCCGGCGATGCGGATGTCTCCGCCCCGACCCGCGTACGGTCGCGCCCTGTATCAGGAGGCTGGCCATGATTCCCGCTGCCGATCGTGTCGTTTCCCTCGCCCCGTCTGCCGACAGCAACGGACTGGCCCAGCGCATCCCGGCCCTGCTGGCGGAGATGGATGCCGAGCACCGTGAGGTACTGGAGAGCGTGGCCGCGCTGGCGATCGTGCCGCCGGCCGGTTTTGCCAGCGCTTATGCAGCCCTGGTGGCGCAGATCGAGGCAGGATTCCGGGAAGAAGAAAAGATGATGGATGAGATGGGCTACAGCGATCTGCGTGCCCATCGCCGCGACCATGCGGAACTGCTGGCGCTGCTGCACCGGCTGCGGCCTTATCTGGACGATGGCAACGCGCCGCTGGCCGATATCGTCATGGGCATGATCCCGGCCATGCTGGTACGCCATATGGCGGGAATGGATCAGGCACTGGCGCTGGCCTTGCGCGTGCGTGCCACTGCAGCAGGGCCATGCTGAACTGAGCACGGCCCGGCACGGATCAGGCCGGAAAATTCACCCTGTGGCGCTCAGGCATTCAAGGGGGTGGACGCAAGGTCCGTGCGGTCGCAGCGAATGCTCTCCGGCCCGGTACCGTAATCGGCCAGCGTGGCCCGGTAGAAATCAATGAACTCGCCTGCCGGCAAGGGCTTGGCAAACAGCCAGCCCTGGGCGAAGTCGACCCCGTGCTGGCCCAGATAGGCGGCCTGCTCCAGGGTTTCCACGCCTTCGGCGACGATGAACAGATTCAGGCTCTTGGCCATGGCGATGATGTGATCGATCACGGCGCTGGTGGCTGCGCCCGTGCCGATGGTGCTGACGAAGGACTTGTCGATCTTGAGCGCGTCCATGGGCAGGCCCTGCAGGTATTGCAGGTTGGAATAGCCGGTCCCGAAGTCATCGAGCGCCATCGAATGCCCCAGTTCGCGCGCGCGTGCCAGCGTCACGCGGGCCGAGGCAATGTCCATGCAGCCGCGTTCGGTGGCTTCCATCCACAACTGCTCGGTGCGGATGTCGGTTCCGGCAAGCGTCTGGCTGACCACGTCGATGATGCGGCCGGTCTTGATATCGTTGGCAGCGACGTTGACCGCCACGTGCAGGGCCCGGTCGGCGCGCAGGGTATCGCCCAGTTCTTGCACCACGGCCGCGATGACCTGATCGGTCATGGGCAGGATCAGTCCGCTCTCCTCGGCCAGTGGCACGAACAGGTCGGGCCGCACGATGCTGCCATCCGGCCGTCGCCAGCGGATCAGCGCCTCGGCACCGATGCAGCGGCCGCTGGCCAGCTCGATGATGGGCTGGTAGAAGACAATGAACTCCTTCTTGCGCACCGCCAGCTGCAAATCCGCCAGCGGCGACAGGCGCGCCTGCGATATCCGCAGCACCAGCATCACCAGTCCCAGCGCGAGCAGCACGCCCACCGGCAGGAACCAGCGCTGCTCGCTGGTCATGGTCTCCACCACATGCTGGCCATCAATGATGGCGGCGGCGGTCCAGCCGTCGCGGCTGATGGTGGAGACAAAGAACCCATCGAAATCCTGGTTGCCGACGCCGCGCAAGGCGCGACCGGCCATGCCGCTGGCGATGGGCATGCCGTACTGCGCGACCAGGCCGAAACCGTTGCGCGCCAGCACCACATGCACGCCATCTTCCAGCACCACGTCGACAAAGCGTTCGCGATGCACCAGCGCCGCATGGGCACCGTACTGGATGGACATCATGCTGGGCCCATCGCTGATGTAGGAAACCTGTTCCAGCGCCACACCGACGCCGTCCGCCGTGGTGAACACCGCCTCCGGCTGCGGACGGCGCAACGCCTGCGCGCGGCGATCCCAGGAGGTGCACTTGAGCTGGCCGTATTCGTAGTAGCCCATTTCCTCGATGGCACCGGAAGTGACGGCGATCAGACGCATCTGCGCGATGTGCTCATCGGAGCAGGGAAACAGCAGCAGCGGCGACATCGACTTCAGCGCCCGCTGGGTATTCTGGAAAGCGGCTTCGGCGCGATCCACGACCGACTCGGCATAGCGCGTCAGGCGCTCGTGCTCGGAATCGATCACCGCCTGGCGCGACAGCCACAGCATGCTGATCACCGGCGCCGTAGCCGCCACGATGGTGGCAATGACGGTCAGGACCACCACCTTGCTCTTGTTGTTCACATCGCCCCCTTGTGCTGCCGCTTGCTTCGCGGCCAATTTGCCCCGGAATTTCTGTCTGATGCTCATCATTAGACCGCGATTAACCGATTAAATCAATTTAATCATTTTATAAATTGATGAAGCGTCTTTGCGATGCTTGAGAAAAGAGCTCCGCACAGGGGCCACGGATCTCACTTTTTCTTTATAAATCAAAGACAAAAGACATCAATCACCGGCGCGCAGAAGGGCTTTTCGTCTTGACAATACAGTGGGGTCCAAGCAACGAATTTACCGTTTATTCCCAAAAAGAATCATTTTTTTAGCGATTTCAATGAATTTATGTTTTAATGATTCCACCAATCAATTTTTCAGGAATCGATCATGCGCCTCAACCTGCCCGTCACCCAACAAGAGCGTGAGATCGAAGCTTATGCCTCCATCGTCTCCAAGACCGATATCAAGGGGCGCATCACCTACGTCAACCCGACCTTCATCCACATCAGTGGCTTCACGGAAGAAGAGCTGATCGGTGCGCCGCAGAACATCGTGCGCCATCCCGACATGCCCGAGCTGGCCTTCGCCGACCTGTGGAGCACCCTCAAGGCCGGCCTGCCCTGGACCGGACTGGTCAAGAACCGCTGCAAGAACGGCGACTTCTACTGGGTCAAGGCCAACGTCACGCCGATCTGGGAGCGCGGCAAATGCACCGGCTACATGTCGGTACGCACCAAGCCCACGCGCGCCGAGATCACCGCCGCCGAGCAGGCCTACAAGGAACTCAAGAAGGAAAGCGCCCGCATCGCCGTGCATCGCGGAGAAGTGGTGCCGACCGGCCTGCGCGGCAAGTTGCGCCAGGTCTCGCAGGTATCGCTGAAGACACGGCTGGATCTGGGCCTGGGCACTGCGGCCGCCGGCATCTGTGCGCTGGCCTTCCTCAACGGGCAGTGTGCCGACCCTGGCCGCTACCGGCGTCGCCCTGGGCAGCCTGGCACTCTTGCGCATGACCCTGGCGACGCGCATCTTCACCCCCTTGCGGCGTGCCGTGGCGCAGGCGCGCCGGGTCGCGGGCGGCGATCTGTCGGCCGCCGACCTGCAGGCGCGCCGCGATGAAATGGGTTCCCTGCTGCAGGCCATGGAGCAGATGCGGGTCAATCTGGTGGCATCGGTAGGCGACGTGCGCCGCAGCGGCATGCACATTGCCCAGGCCACCGGCGAGATCGCTCGCGGCAACATGGACCTGTCCTCCCGCACCGAATCACAGGCCAGCAGCCTCGAAGAAACCGCTGCCAGCATGGAAGAGCTGGCCTCCACCGTGACCCAGAACAGCGAGAACGCGCGCCAGGCCAACCGCCTGGTAGAAGAAGCGCTGGCCACCACGCGCGATGGCGAAGCCTCCATCCACCACATCAACGACACCATGGATGCCATCCACAAGAGCGCCGAGCAGATCAAGCAGATCACCGGACTGATCGACGGCATTGCCTTCCAGACCAATATCCTGGCCTTGAATGCGGCGGTGGAAGCAGCGCGCGCCGGCGAACAGGGACGCGGCTTTGCAGTGGTCGCCGGTGAGGTGCGCAACCTGGCACAACGCTCGGCCCAGGCCACCAAGGAAATCAAACTGCTCATCGACGAATCCTCGCAGCGGGTTGGTACCGGCGTGAAGCTGGCCGGTGACATGCGCGACACCATGGGCGGCATCATGCGCTCGGTGACGCAGGCCGCTACCGCCGTGGCCGAGATCACCGCCGCCTCGGGCGAACAGCAGACCGGCATCCAGCAGGTCAACGAAGCCGTGGTCCTGATGGATGAAGTGACCCAGCGCAATGCAGCGCTGGTGGAAGAAGCAGCGGCCGCCGCCGGCAGCCTGGAGGAGTCGACGCAGCAGATGATCCAGGCCATCAGCGTGTTCAACCTGGACGGCATGGCAGCTACGGCCGCGGCCTTGCCCACGCACGACCACAAGCGTGTGGCCCTGCCCCGCGCTGCCTGACCTGGAGGGCGCGGCTCCAGCCCCTGATCCGGAGCCATCGCTGAGGAGGCGAACATGGGACACAGCGAAGCATTGATGGCCAACGAGTGCGCCAGCCAACGCACCCATGCCGATGACGCGCCCGACACCCGGGCGCTGGTCAAGGCCAATGCACGGTATCGCCACATCATCGGCAACACCCCCGCCATCATCTACAGCAGCGTGCCCTCGGGCGATTTCCAGCTCACCTTCGTGAGCGAAAACGCCTCCCGCGTGCTGGGCTACGAGCCTTGGGAAATGCTGGACGACCCGAACTTCTGGTTCAACCACATCCACCCCGACGACACGGCCGCGATCTTCTCCAGCCTGGCCATGCTGTTCGTGGAAGACCAGAAGATCTACGAATACCGTTTCCGTACCCACGACGGCAGCTACCTGTGGATGCACGACACCCTGCGCCTGATCCGCGATGCCGAGGGCACGCCGCTGGAAGTCATCGGCCTGATGACCGACATCACCGGCCGCAAGCAGATGGAAGACACCCTGCAGCGCCAGGCCGAGGAGCAGCGCGCCCTGATCGAACAGCTCAAGATGGCCCAGGCCCAGCTGATGCAGTCCGAGAAGCTGGCCTCCATTGGCCAGCTGGCCGCCGGGGTGGCGCACGAGATCAACAATCCGATCGGCTTCGTCAACGCCAACCTCAACACCCTGGGCAACTACGTGGCCACGCTGCTCGAAGGCATCAAGCTGTACCAGTGCGTCACCAACGGCAGCCTGCCCTCCAGCGTGGCGCAGTCGGAGGTGCAGGCCTTCGAGGACCGCGCCGACCTGCAATTCCTCAGCGAAGACGTGACCGAGCTGCTGGCCGAATCCAACGAGGGTCTGCAACGCGTCAAGAACATCGTGCAGTCGCTGAAGGATTTCTCGCGCACCGGCGAAAGCAACTGGCAGATGGCCGACCTGCATCGTGGCCTGGACAGCACGCTCAACATCGCCAACAACGAGCTGAAATACAAGGTCACCATCATCAAGCAATACGGCGAGCTGCCCATGATCAAGTGCCTGGCCTCGGAACTGAACCAGGTCTTCATGAACCTGCTGGTCAATGCCGCCCAGGCCATCCAGGAGCGCGGCAGCGTGACCATCCGCACCGAACGCTGCGACCAGCGCGTCGCCGTCTGCATCAGCGATACCGGGCACGGCATCGCGCCGGAACACATCAACCGCATCTTCGAACCTTTCTTCACCACCAAGCCGGTCGGCAGCGGGACCGGGCTTGGACTGTCGCTGTCCTACGGCATCATCAAGAAGCATGGCGGCGATATTCATGTCAGCAGTGAACCGGGCAAAGGCACCACCTTCCGGATCGAATTGCCCATCGATCCCGCCAGCGCCCAGCCGCCGAGCAAGGCCTCGGGCGAACCAGGAGAAGCATCATGACCGCCATCCAGAGCCAGGAGCTCCAGACCCTGCAACAAGCCGACCCGTTCGCCCTGCCGCCGCCCTGCGTGCTGCTGGTCGATGATGAACAGAGCATCCTGTCGGCCCTGAAACGTACCTTCCGGCCCCAGGGCTATCGCCTGCTGACGGCCACCAGCGCCGAAGCCGGACTCGACATCCTGGCCAGCGCCGATGTCGACCTGGTCATTTCCGACATGCGCATGCCCGGCATGAACGGCGCCCAGTTCCTGGCCCAGGTCAAGCAGCAATGGCCGGCCACCATGCGCATCCTGCTGACCGGTTATTCCGAGATCGGCAGCACCATCTCGGCCATCAACGATGGCGGCATCCACCATTACCTCTCCAAACCTTGGGAAGACCGCGAGCTGCTCATGGTCGTGACCCACGCGCTGGAGGAACAGCAGTTGCGCAAGCAGAAGATGGCGCTGGAACGCAAGGTGCGCGAACAGAACCTGCAACTGGCCGATTTCAATCGCCAGCTGGAACGCCAGGTGCAGGCGCGTACGGAAGAATTGCGCCAGACCGTGCTGTTCCTGGAGAACGCCCAGGAAGAAGAACAGAAAGCCTTCCTCTCCATGCTGCATGTGTTTTCCGACATCAGCGAACTGCGCGCCGGCCTGGCCAACGGCCAGTCCGCCCGCATCGCACGCTGGTGCGAACAGCTGGGGC
This sequence comes from Herbaspirillum sp. Her4, assembly GCF_057961335.1. Lineage (NCBI taxonomy): Bacteria > Pseudomonadati > Pseudomonadota > Betaproteobacteria > Burkholderiales > Oxalobacteraceae > Herbaspirillum > Herbaspirillum sp. Her4. The sequence goes on from NZ_CM176330.1 coordinate 5,493,227, forward strand.
TGCGCATGGGGATGACCGCCCATCACGCCAAGGAGATGATGATGGCCGGCATGCTGCACGGCATCGGCAAGCTGGACCTGTCCGATGAACTGGTGAAGAAGCCCATCGAAAAGATGAGCAGCGATGAATTGCAGCGGTTCCTGTGGCATCCGGTCAAGGGCCAGATGCTGCTGACACCCATCCCGACCCTGGCCGAGACCGGCGAGATCATCCGCCACCAGCACGAGCGCTATGACGGCCGGGGCGTGCCGGAAAGCCTGTCAGGCGACGCCATCCCGCTGGGCTCGCGCATCCTGGCCGTGGTGCGCGACTTCGAGGGTCTGTGCAATGGCGGCATCACCAGCCACAACGTGAGTCCCGAGAAAGCGCTGTCCATGCTGCGCACGCATGCCGGCCATCGCTATGACCCGGTGGTGGTCAACACCTTCATCGCCATGATGGAAGAGCAGCGCATGGCGCTGGAACAGCAGACCCGCCTGCTGTCCCCGGCCGAGCTGCGGGTCGGCATGAAGCTGGCCGAGGACCTGCGCACCAAGTCCGGCGTGCTGCTGCTGAACAAGGAACACGTGCTGGACGAAGCCATCCTGGCACGCTTGCGGCGCTTTGAGCAGATCGATGAGATGCCGCTGAAGGCCAGGATCGTGTTGCACTGATGCAACCGGTGCTTGTCGGTCCGCAAAAGGCTTGAGGGGAAACCTGTCAGCCGGCAGGCGGACCCGGGAATTTCCCGATTGCCCGGCCGCCTCAGGGCTGGTGCAATCAGCATGACCGGGCGCGTTGCGCCCGTTCGCGTTGGGGGACGCGATGCTGTTCCACTATAAAAAATGACACCATGACCAGAATCACCCGAAATACCTGCCTGTTCCTGCTGATCGCCTTCAGCCTCTTGCTGGCCGGCGTGGCCGGCCTGTCGCACCTGAACCAGAAGGAGGTACGCGACAGCCTGGCGCTGGACAGCCGCTGGATCCGCGACGACATCGAATCCCTGCTGCGCCGTTACGAACACGGCCTGCGTGGTACCCGGGGGGCCATCCTGGCCATCGGTGCGGACGACCTGAGCCGCGAAAAACTGTTGCGCTACATGGACAGCCGCGATCTGGCGCAGGAATTTCCCTGGGCCGGCGGATTCGGCTTCATCCGCCACGTTCCGCTCGCGGCGCTGCCCGCCTACGAGAAGAAGATGCGCGAAGACCGCCTGCTGTTTTCCGGCATCACCCAGCTCGCCGACAACCCCGGCGACCGCTACGTAATCGAATACATCGAGCCCCTCGCCCCCAACCGGCCGGCCCTGGGCCTGGACATCGCCTCGTCGCCGGAACGCCGCTCGGCCGCCGATCACGCCATGCTGACCGGCCGCGCGGAACTGACCACACCGATCAGGCTGGTGCAGAAGGAAGGGCGAACGGCCAATGCCTATCTGTTCCTGCTGCCCATCTATGCCGGCTCGGTCACGCCGCCGACCATGGAGCAGCGTCAGGAAAGAATCCTCGGCTGGGCTTACGCGCCGCTGTCGGTGCACGACATCCTCTCCGAACTGAGCCGGCGCTGGAACATGCATGCGCTGGAAATCCTGGTGGAGGACGTCGCCAGCAATACCACGGCCGTCGAACTGTTCCGCAGCGGCGGCTTTGACCAGATCGAGGATGCCGTCAGTCTGGAAACGGCCGTGCCCCTCTATGGCCGGGCCTGGAAACTGAGCCTCCGCGCCGCCCCCGAATACGCGCAGGCCCACCAGTTCATCAGTGATCGTGCCACGCTGCTTTCCTGCATTACGCTGGCCATGTTGATCCTGGCCAGCGCGCTGGCCTATCAGGTTTTCTCCACCCGTGAACGCAAGCTGCAGGAAGCCCGTGCCCTGCTGGCTGCCGTGGTGGACAGCTCGCCCGACGCCATCGTCACCACCGATGCCCGGGGACTGATCACTTCCTGGAACCGGGGGGCCAGCGACACCCTGGACCTGCCCGAAGGACGCGCACTGGGCACTGCCCTCTCCACCCACGCAGCGCTGCGCGAGCTGGACCAGCAGGGCAGTACACGCTCCACTTCCCCAGGCTTCAGTCCCGGCAACGGCCAGCAGGAGGAGCCCCACGTGATCAGCTTGCAGGGCGAGTCGATACGCTACGCCTCGGCCCTGATGTTCCCGCTGCGAGATGGTGCAGGCCGGCAGATCGGCAAGGCCTTCATGCTGCGCGACGTCACCCGCGAGAAGCGCATCGAACGCCAGTTGCACCGCATCAACGAGGAACTGGAACTGACCGTGCAGCAGCGCACCCATGCGCTGCACCAGGCCAAGACCATGCTGCAGACCGTGCTCAACGTCATGCCCTCGCTGGTCGGTTACTGGGACAAGCATCTCATCAACCGCTTCGCCAATGCGTCCTACGAGCGTGTCTTCGGGCGTGAGCATGGGGAAATCACCGGCATGTACATGCTGGATCTGGTCGGGACGGAACTGTATGAAAGCGCACTGCCCCATATCGACGCGGTGCTGGCCGGAGAGAAGCAAACCTTCGAGCGCACCTTCACCGATGCCGTCAACGGCTACAAGCATGTCCTCACCACCTACATCCCGGACGTCAACGAACAAGGCGAAGTCAACGGCTTCTATGTCGTGGCGCACGACGTCACCGAGATCACCCACAACCGCAACCAGCTCAGCGAGGCACTGGCCCAGAACCAGTCGCTGCTGGACCAGGTGCAGCAGTCCAACGCCCTGCTCAACAACGTGCTCAGTTCGGCCACCGGCGTAGCCATCATCGCCACGGCACCGGACGGCGTGATCACGCTCTTCAATCGCGGGGCCGAACGCATGCTGGGCTATCGCGCCGAGGACGTGATCGGGCAGATGAAGGAGGAAGCCTTCTCGGGCCGCCTCAACAATCCCGCCATCCGCGCCCAGGCGATACTGGACGAGAAGGCCGTGAGTGACCTGCGCTACCGCCGCAAGGATGGCGTGACGCTGCCGGTCACGCGTCAGCAGACCTCCATGCTGGATCACCGCCAGCGCCACATCGGGGACCTCTACATCGCCGTGGACATGAGCCTGCAGCGCCAGCAGGAAGCCGAACTGGCAGCCGCCCGCGACCAGCTGATGCTGGCCGCCGAAGTGGCCAAGCTGGGCGTGTGGGTCTGGGACCGCACCGGCGACACCTTTGAATTCAACCGCCAGATCGCCGAGATCTACGGCATCGGGGATGGCCGCAGCGGGCAGGTGACCACCTATGAGGGCTGGCGCAGGCGCGTGCATCCCGACGATGTCGGCTATGTGGAATCGGCCCTGCAGGCGGCGCTGGCCGGTACCGGGGAGTTCGAACCGGTGTTTCGTGTGGTGCGCGCCGACGGCAGCATCCGCTTCGTGCAGGCACGTGCCCACGTCGACCGCAACGGCATGGGCGCGCCGGTGCGCGTGATCGGCATCAACCTGGACATCACCCAGCGCATCGAATTCGAAAACAACCTGGTCGAGGCCCGCCTGAAAGCCGAACAGGCCAACTCCGCCAAGAGTCTGTTCCTGGCCAGCGTCAGCCACGAGATCCGCACCCCCATGAATGGCGTCCTGGGCATGATCCAGCTGCTGCAGAGAACGCAACCGCAGCCGGCCCAGCGCGACTACCTGAACAAGGCCGAGATCTCGGCCAAGTCCCTGCTCAACCTGCTCAATGACCTGCTGGATTTCTCGAAGATGGATGCCCGGCAGGTGCAATTGGACTTGCAGGCGTTCTCGCTGGAGCATTTCCGCCACGACCTGACCGCAATCCTGGCCGGCAACCCGCCGCAGGAGGGCGTGAGCCTGCACATCGAACTGGATGGCGACCTGCCGCAGCGCGTGGTGGGCGATGTCTATCGATTGCAGCAAGTGCTGGTGAACCTGATCAGCAATGCGCTCAAGTTCACGCACCTGGGCCGCATCGACGTGGCACTGCGGCGGCTGGCGGCGGACAACACCCGGCAAGTGATGCTGCGGGTGGAGGTCAGCGACACCGGCATCGGCATTGCTCCGGAACGTCTGAAGGACATCTTCGATGCTTTCACCCAGGCCGAAGCCTCCACCACCCGCCGCTATGGCGGTACCGGGCTGGGGCTGGCCATCAGCCGCCATCTGGTGCAGCTCATGGGCGGCCAGTTGCAGGTGAGCAGCGAACCGGGACGCGGCAGCCGCTTCTGGTTCGACCTGCCCATGGAGATCGAGGACGCCACGCCGCTGTCGCAGGCGCGTGCAGCGGACGAGCACACGCAGGCCGAGCATGCGCCCGCCGGCGAGACCGCGCGCGAACTGGAAGGGGTGCAGATCCTGCTGGTGGAAGACAATGCCGTCAATCGCCAGGTCGCCACCGGCCTGCTGTCCCTGTATGGCGCGCACATCAGCTGCGCCGAGAATGGCAGCACCGGCGTGGCCATGGCCTGCGATCCCGAGCGCCACTACGACCTGATCCTGATGGATCTGCAGATGCCCGGCATCGACGGTATCGAAGCCACCCGTCGCATCCGCCGCCAGCAGGACCTGCGCCACATTCCTATCCTGGCCATGACCGCCAATGCCTCGCCGGAAGACCGCCGCCGCTGCATCGATGCCGGCATGGCGGGACACATCGCCAAGCCCATCGACGTAAGTACGCTGGTGCCGACACTGCTGTCGCATCTCCAGCATGACCGCAGCATCGCTGCGCAAGAGACGCTGCCCGCCGAGGCCACGCGCGTGGACGTACAGCCCGCCGACCGCCAGCAGGTCGACGTCTACGCTGACCTGATGCGCCGCTACCGTCAGGCCAGCGACGTCTATCGCACCACACTGGATGCCGCCGGGCCGGAACTGGAGCGCCTCTTCGCGGACTACGACGCGGCGCTGGCGCAGGCTTCGCCGGGCGGCATCGAGCAGGCCGCCCATGCGTTCAAGGGCTTGTGCGCCACCATCGGGGCCAGCGGCCTGGCTGCTTATTTCGCCGGGATCGAGCGCGTGTGCCGCGCTGGCGAAGGAGTGCCGTCCGATCGCCTTTTTACTGCCTGGCGCGAAGAACTGGTCGCGGTGCGGCGCGATGCGGGTGTGGTCTTGCAGCAACTGGCGATGCAGGCGCTGCAGGGGGTTTCCGGCTCACCGGGACCGGCTGCGCCGCAGGCCGGCGCGGAGCCGGCGACAGCGACAGCAGAGGCTTCCGATTTTCCTGATAGGCAGGCGCTGCGGGCCTTGCTATTGTCGAGCAACCTCGAAGCGCTGGACCTGGCCGAAGCCATCGGCAAGCGCCATGGGCTGATGCAGCAGACGCGCTACCAGCAGTTGTGGGAACTGATCGAGAAACTCGACTTCCCGGCGGCGTTGGCCCATCTCGATGACCATTTCGGAGAACCTCGTTGAAACGCATCCTGGAAGAACTCTCATCCCTGCGCGGCAGCCGTCCGCGCGTACTGCTGTGCGATGACCAGCCCATCAACATCCGTCTCGCCAATGCCCTGCTCAAGGGCGACTACGAGATCTTCATGGCCACCAGCGGCCTGCAGGCCATCGAGCTGTCCGAGAAGGTAGTGCCGGACCTGATCCTGATGGATGTGAACATGCCCGGTCTGAACGGCTACGAGACCTGCGAACGGCTCAAGCAGAACACCGCCACGCTGGGCATTCCGGTGATCTTCCTGACCGGCTTGCAGAGCGAGGAAGACGAGGTCAAGGGCTTCGATGCGGGCGGCGTGGATTTCATCAGCAAACCGATCAACGGCACGGTGCTCAAGGCGCGCGTGCTGACGCACCTGACGCTGAAGCTGCAATCCGACTTCTACCGCAACATCGCCGTCACCGATTCGCTCACCGGCCTGTTCAACCGCCGCAAGTTCGACAGCGAGCTGGCCGAGAAATGGGAGCTGTGCAAGCGCTCCGGCCAGGCCATGTCGCTGCTGATGATCGATATCGACTACTTCAAGAAATACAACGACCACTACGGCCACCAGGCCGGCGACCACTGCCTGGCCGAAGTGGCGCACGCCATCCGCAGCAACTTCCACCGCAGCTATGATTGCGTGGCGCGCTACGGCGGCGAGGAATTTGCCTGCATCCTGCCCATGGCAGGCCGCGAGCAGGCCTTGAAACTGGCCCGCGACGTCTGCGACGCCGTGGCCCGCCTGCACCTGCCGCATGCCCGCTCCGAAGCCAGCGAATTCGTCACGCTCAGCATCGGCGTGGCCTCGGTCGAGGTACCCGGTCACAGCAGCACGCCGGCTGCGCTGATCGCCCTGGCCGACCAGAACCTGTATCAGGCCAAAGCGCACGGCCGGGCGCAGGTGTATTGCGCCACCCCCGTCGAGGACGCTGCCTTGCAGTCCTCAGCGTCCTGATCCCCGCTGCAGCACCGTCCGAACAACACAGCCGGCCCTGAGCCGGCTACCGGCGTTGGCGCTGGAGATGCGCATCCAGCCGCAAGGCAGGAGAGAGATGGCCGCCGTCCTGATCGCGATCCGACCGGTGTGCCGGCCGCCCGTCCCCAGCGGTCGCTGCGCCGCAACGCGATCTCGAAAAATAACGAGGAAATTTCCGAATAAATTTGAACTTACCGGCCTGAATTTCAAGCTTCGTCGACTATTTTCGACATCCCGGTAAAACTGCGTTTTTCTTCCCGCATGTCCTTGTCAACTGCAACAGTTTCCCCGGCAAGGGAGCGGTGAAGCCCATTGAACCCGTTCGATGCGTCCCTATCGGTCAAGGAAGAAAAACATGACAACTGCACATCTCGCTCATATCGTCGGTGGTGAAGATTCTCACGGCGGACCGCTGGTCCGGCTGCTGGAAGCCGCCGGATTCCATGTCGCCCATCACCCCTCGGCCGACCAGTTCCTGCAGCACACCACCGGTACCGCACGCGGCGGACTGGTTCTGGAAGTCCACATGCAGAACCTCGACGCGCCACGTCTGCGCTCGCTGCTGGATGAACGTGAACTGGGCCGGCCGCTGATCGTCATCACCGGCGCACCGCCGGCCAACGCCCCGGAAGAGAAACGCTACGGCCCGCATGACCTCGGCCAGCGCTCGTTGACCGGCCCGGCCATCGATACCGCCATGCAGCCGATGGTGCGCCAGCAGCTGGTGGAAGCCTTCCGCGGGGCGCTGATGCCCTTCGATGAATCGGGCCCGCAGATGCAGCAGCGGCAGGAGCATCACCAGCGCCTCAAGACCCTCACCCGTCGCGAACGCGAAGTGCTGGAACGTCTGGTGAAAGGACGGCTGAACAAGCAGATCGCCGCCGAACTGGGGACCTCGGAACGGACCGTGAAGGCCCATCGCCAGCAGGTCATGCGCAAGATGAACGCGGGCTCGCTGGCCGCGCTGGTAGCGGCGATGACGCGCTACTGAGTGAAGAAAACTGACGGGGCGGCCGATGCCGCCCACTTGCCCTGCCCCTGCTCCATCACGGTCACCGGAGCTCAGCCGGTGACCGATTCCTCTGACTCCACCCGATTGCGTCCGCCGCGCTTGGCCTGATACAAGGCCTGGTCGGCGCGCGCGTAGGCTTCCTCGAAATCGCTGCCGGCGGCGGCCCAGGCCACGCCGAAGCTGGAGGTGACCGGCCGCGCCGGCAGGCACTGGAAACGGTCACCGGCAATCGCCTGGCGGATCCGTCCGGCCAGGATCACGGCCTGCTCCAGCGCCACGCCGGACAGCAGGATGGTGAACTCTTCGCCGCCGACGCGCCCGATGACGCCATTGCCTGCCAGCGTGGTGCGCAGGCGCGCGACCAGCTCGCGGATCACCGCATCACCGGCCGGGTGGCCGAATTCATCGTTGATGCGCTTGAAGAAATCGATGTCCAGCACGATCAGGGACATCGGAGATTGCTGCAGGATCTGGTGCGCCTGCTCGAACACAGCGCCGCGATTGAGCGCACCCGTGAGATTGTCATGGCGCGCCTTGTAATCGAGCTCATCGCTCAGTTGCTTCAGGCGCGCATTGAGCAGGTTCAGTTCGCGCTCGGTGCGGTCGCTGCGCGAGATCAGGCGGCGGCTCTGGCGCATCAGCTGGCCATAGTGCTGCACCAGCTCTTCCAGCGCTGCACGATGGCTGGCCGGGTCGCTGGCAGGATCGGCCAGCACCGCATTGGCGCGGTGCAGGGCTTCGGCTTCGGCCGCGAAAAGGTCGCCGCCGTCCATCAGCTCTGGACCGCGTGATCGTGGAAGACCAGCGCGGCGAAATCTTCCTGCAGCTCCTGGCCGAATTCGAAGATGGTGTCGTCTTCCTCGTCGTGGTACCAGTTGAGGACCACTTCGGTGCCGCTCTCGGCCTTCTCGTTCAGAGCATCGAAGAGCGAGAACAGCATCTTGGTGCTGGAGCTGTTGAAGTAGGCCAGCGCCACGTTGACGGTGATCGTGCTGCCCTGCTCATCGTCGGCCAGGAAGCGGCGCAAGGTGGTGATGATCTCGCCCCAGAACTGGGCGGCATTCTCGGGATAGGATTCGCCCTTCAGCGAAAGCGTGCGCTGGTCGAAGCGGAAGTCCACTTCGGGAGAGCTGGCGCTGGCGGCGATGAATAAATTGTCCATGGTGTCGTGTGTCAGAGGCAGCGGGCCCTCAGATGGTGGCCCGGAGATAGAAGGTCTGCGCGCCATCGGCGGCGGGCTGGGAGAATTCGAAATCCAGCGGTGCACTGGCATCGCGTGCCACCGTCAGGAAACCCAGGCCCGCCCCCTTGCTGTCGGCCGGTGTTTCGGCGCGCAGCATTTCCTTGTAGGCCGCCTTGATTTCTTCATTGGTCAGCGAGCGCAGGTGTTCCAGCTTCTCGCGCAGCTTGTCGGCCATCTCGGCATCGACCGGATTGGCGCAATGCAGGAAGTAGCGGCCATCGGTCTGGGTGATGTAGACCGCCCCGTGGCGCATTGGCGGCTCTGTGACTTTTCCTTCCTTCTCATGCAGATCTGCCGAGTAGTGCACGATGTTCTGCGCCATCTCGATGAAGGAAGAGAACAATTTGCGCCGGGTCTGCGCCAGCGCGCCGGTATGCTCGGCGCGCAGCTTCACGGCCTCGGCCATGGCGGCGATGATGGTCTGGGAAAAATAGCCGACGTAGTAGAAGACGATGTCGCGCCGTGCGACATAGCTGTGGAACTCCGCCCACTCCTGCTGGATACCGTTCATGCGTGTGTTCCGTGTTGAGAGTCTTGTTGAGAGCCTGGCTGCGCGGCATCCAGGCGGACGCCGAAGAAGCAGATGTCGTCACGCCGCCGCTGCGTGCCCTGGTAATGCCCGTGGATGTCCATCACCACGCGGCCCAGTGCCGGCATGGCCAAGCTGCCGTGTTCCAGCAGGGTACGGCGCAGGCGCTGCTTGCCGAAGGCGATGTGCTTGGGGCCACCGATCTGGTCGATCACGCCATCGGTGCAGACGAAGATCATGGACCCCGGTGCCAGGTGCTGGCTGTGGTTGTCCCACTGCATGTCGTCGGGCGTATCGACGTAGCCCAGGCCGACGCGCTTGCCTTCGATGGTCAGCACCTCGGTGCCATCGGCCACCAGCAGGAACAGCGGCATCTTGGCGCTGCTGCTGGTGAGGGTGCGGGTGGCGCTGTCGAACCAGAAGAAGCAGGCATCCATGCCGTCGTCCGATTCGGAGGGCTTGCCGGACTGGCCGTGCTGTCCCAGCACGCGCTTCATGCTGCGGTTCACTTCACGCATGAGACGCGCCGGATCGTGCGGGCCGTGCAGTTCCAGCGCCTGCTTCAGCGACGACGAAGCGATCAGCGTCAGGAAGGCGCCCGGCACACCATGGCCGGTGCAGTCCGCCACCGCAGCAAACCAGCCGCCGGGATGCGGTTCGAAATGATAGAAGTCGCCGCCGACCACATCACGCGGCTCCCACACCAGGCAGGCATCGGCCAGCGCCTCGGTCATGGCCGCGCGCGAGGCGCTCAGCATGGCGCGCTGGATCACGCTGGCGTAGTCGATGCTTTGCATGACCTGGCGATTCTTCTCTTCCTGCATCGCCACCAGTTCGCGCATCAGGGCCAGGCCCGCACCGAGCCCGGCCAGTTGGCCCTGGTCGACGATGATGAAACCATCGGCCAGGGTCTTGTCGCCCGAGGCCACGGCCAGCGCACCCAGAGTTTCGATGGGGGTATCGGCTTCGACGATGAGGGGGTCCTTGTCCATGAACGCGATGCAGCTCTTGCGCTCGTAGAGCTCGCGGTGATACGGCTTGGACATCTGGGACATGAAGATGTGGCGGCTGATGAGCCCGATGGGCCGCTGCCGCTCCACCACGGGCAGGCTCACCAGCTCCTTGTGCTGGCCGAAGATCTCCAGGACGGTAGCGTTGTTCTCATCGAACTGGACCACCGGCACCTGGACCGCCAGCGCTCCCGCTGTCGGTTGGAACAACTTGCTCCCTGTCGCCGGAGTCAGACTGAAATGACTTTCCACCGTGCTCGCCCGCGTCGTGATTTTTGGATAGACCGCGGATCATATTTCATTCCTGTGACAACAATGTGACGCTGTTGAGCGACAATCAACCAATTACGCGACACGATGCGTCTTGTTGGATCACGAAGAACCCATGCATCCCGTCCCGATTGTTCCACAAGCCGAATTCCCAATCGAGATAAGCCTGCATGGCGCTGGCCGGATTGTCGGCCCCTTCATAGGGACGGCGACTGAATGGAGTGTGGACATGTCCGTCTCTCTGCAGACAACGGATGTTGTCGCTCCGCAGCGGTCGATCTGCGCCGGTTCAAGGCACAACCATCAATCATTTGCAGCGCTTTCCCTGGGCCTGACAGTGCGTGACCGCCCCGCCCCTCCGTCAACGAAGCGCTGTGCACAAGATAGGCATTGACCTCATCTTCAGCCTCTCCGTCACCGCCGTCAGTGAGCGACCGCACCCACATCAGGGTGCGGGACTACAGACCGGCTCGTATGGACTTTCTAACATAAGTGATCCATACAAGGAGGACAGCATGAGCGATCACAAACCCGAAGGCCTTCCGCCCCAGCACCAGACCCATCAACCCGGCAGCGAACAAGAGATGCACCCGCGCCCGCACAGCGCACCGGCCGGCCAACCCGGACGGCGGCTGGCAGGCAAGGTCGCGCTCATCACGGGCGGCGACAGCGGCATTGGCCGTGCCGTGGCGCTGGCGTATGCGCGCGAAGGGGCAAAGCTGGCCATCGTCTATCTGGATGAGGAAGAGGATGCGCGACTGACCCAGAAAGACATCCAGGCCCTGGATGCACCCTGCCTGCTGATCCCCGGCGACGTCGGTTCGCCGGAGTTCTGCCGCAGCGCCGTGCGGTCCGTGATGGATGCCTATGGAAGGCTGGACGTGCTGGTCAACAATGCGGCCCAGCAGTATCCGGCCCAGAGCATCGAGCAGATCTCGGCCGAGCAGCTGGAGCACACCTTCCGCACCAACATCTTCTCGATGTTCTATCTGGTCAAGGAAGCCATGCCCTTCCTCACGCGGGGCGCGCGCATCATCAACACCACCTCGGTGACCGCGTATCGCGGCAGCAAGCATCTGGTGGACTATGCCGCCACCAAGGGCGCCATCGTGGCCTTCACGCGTTCGCTGTCGCAGCAGTTGGCCCCGGCCGGCATCCACGTCAATGCAGTGGCACCGGGGCCGATCTGGACGCCCCTGATTCCCGCCAGTTTCAGTGAGGAAGAAGTGGCCAGCTTCGGCAAGAACGTGCCGCTGGGCCGGCCGGGACAACCGGATGAGGTGGCGCCGGCCTATGTCTTTCTTGCCACGGAAGGCGCCTCCTACATGACGGGGCAGGTGCTGCATCCCAATGGCGGGGAGATCGTCAATACCTGAGCTTGTCTGCAGGCATTGCATTACGCTGTCCATACATCCGGGCGCGGCAGCTTGCCTCAGGAAAACCCCGATGGCAGCCATGTTGCTGCCAGTGCATGATGAGCTTGCCCCATGACTTCGCGAGAGTCCACTCATGCACAAGACCGCCCTGATCGCCACCACCCAGCCGGAAGTCAGCCGTGCGCTGACCGAATGGCTGGCCATCAACGACATCGACATCCAGATCGCCAGCAGCGGCACTGACGCCATCGAGCACATTGCCCTGGACCGCCCTGACGTGGTGCTGGCCCAGCTGGCCATGGAAGGCATGAGCGGCCTGCGTCTGGCGCATTACCTCAAGGCGCAGGAGCAGCTGGCCGACGTGCCGGTGATCCTGCTGTGCCGCGATGAGCGCGAGATGGATCTGGTCAAGGGCAAGTGGCCGGCTTTTCTCTGTGCCGGCTCGCTGCATCCCGCCCTCATTTCCGAATTGAAGCGCGAACTGGTCAACTGAAACTCAGGCGACCGTCTTTGCCGCACGCCGGCGGCGGCGCCATTGCGCCACGCCCAAGCCTGCGCCCGCCACGGCCGCCAGCAACAGCGCCGCGCTGAGCGCGCGATGCTGCACCACCCAGCGGCGCGTGGTGCGCCATGCCTGTACGTACGGGAAGCGGGCGGCGGCAGCAAAATCCGGCTCCACGCAGTTCTGGCCGAAGTCGGCCGAGAACGGCACGGCCGCCCCTTCCTTCACGTAGCGCAGATAGAGTTGTTCTGCACGCGGCTGATCGTAATAGACGAAATTCACCCCTTGGCACAGCACCGCCGCGAAGGCTTGCGAGCGCGCGGGCAAGGCATCGGCGGATTGCATGACGTAGTCCGCCGCGATATCCCGATAATGGAAACGCTTGTAGGGCTTGGCTTCAGTGGCGGCATAGCGCTGGCGCTCGCCGTCGGTCACCAGCGGACCGGGGAGATCGGCCTGGGCTCTGGCTTGCGGGTTGTCCGGCAGCGGCTTGTCCTCGTTGCCATACATACCCATGCCGCGTCCCGCACCGCCCGGATAGCTGCCGCCGTAGACGGCATAGTCCGGTCCCTGTTCATAGCCCATGATCTCCATGCCCTGGCGGCGCGCAATGACGGCGGCCTCGTACCAGCCCTGGGCGCGGCTGCTGGCGCGCCAGGCGTGCTGCCCGCGGTCCAGTGCCTGGCCGTACTCGCGCGCCTTGGCGCGCATCCGCCAGCCGGCCGGGACTTCGTGGCCATCGGCATCGTAGGTGCTCTGGATGAAGCGCTCGTCGCGGTCGTCCGGGAAGTAAGGCAGCGCTTCTTCCACGCGCCCGTCGCGCACCAGGCGCCGCGCCAGCAGCTGGCGCAGGTTGTCTTCGACGGTGATGGCCGACAGGCCCACGGCCACCCAGCGCACCGACTGCGGTCCCCCACCCTGCTTCTGCACCGCCTTGGCCACGGCTTCCGGTGCCGGCATGGGCGAGGCTGGGGCATGGGCATCGACGTAGGTTTTCAGTTCATCGGTGGTCAGCACGCGCTCGGCCACATAAGCCATGTCATTGGCGTAGGCATAGTCGCCGTAATAACCGCCGCGTGACTGGCGCGCGCTGTCGCTGGCAGCCTGGTGGAACTGCGCCAGCGCTTCCACATACTGCCCGCGCGAGAGCGTCAGCACGCCCTGTTCGCCCATGAGCAGGCTGGCATTGGATGGGTCCAGGCTGGCGTCATTGCGCGGGAATGCCTGCGCAGCGCGCGCGTAGGCTTGCACGGCGGCGGCGGTGTCCCCCTTGCGCAGCGCCAGCTTGGCACGCACCCACCAGGACAAGGCGGTCTCCTGCCGGTTCGCCAGCGTGGCGGCGAGGTCATAGCGGCCGGTGCGATAGGCCAGCGCGGCCACGCGGTCGGCGCCTTCGATCTTTTCCAGGCCGCGCCGCTTGAGGGCATCGACCAGGGTCACCAGGACGCTGTTGGGCTTGACCTTGGCACTGCGCGCCGCATCAGGGTAGCCGGAAGAACCGCTGTTGGGCGCGGACGGATCGTAGTAACTGTCGCCGTTGCCGCTGCCTTCGGCCATGTCGCCCACGCGCGCCAGCGCATAGGCCACCAGCAGGCGCTGTGCGACCGGATCATCGATCAGCGCCGCGCTGATGTCGGCGTGCCCCAGGCTCCATGAGGCCAGCGCCGTCAGCGAATCCTGCGCGTTGGTTGACCCGCGTGCCGCCTGCTCTGCATACAAGCGAATCGCCTGCTTGAAATCGGCCGGCGGGATGGTCTCGCCGCAATCCCGCCCTTCATTGAAATCGGACCAGTTGCAGGGACCGCTCTGCCCCGACAGCATCAGCCGCGCCTGCTCGCCGTAACTGGCCACGGCCAGTCCCAGCGGATCGGGCGCGCCGCCCACGGCCAGCGTGCGCGCTTTGGTGAAACTGGCAATCGCCTCGGCACGCCGCCCCTCAATGGCGTGCAGACGACCCAGCATGAAGGCCGCCCATACCGCGCGTTCGCTGGCCTGCTGCGGCGGCAGTGCCAGTACCGCTTCGAAACGTTGGCTCGCCGCTGCCAGGGCATTGGCGCGAAAGTCCTGCGCCCCTGCCGTGTAGAGACGAATGGCCGGCGGCAAGGCCGCACCGGCCGCATAGGCGGACTCGCCATCGGAAGCGGCGCGCATGGCCTGCAGGGCAGCCCACTGGGAGCCCTCCAGCTGGCCCTTCTCGATCATGCGCAGCGAGCGCGGATCGTCAGGCTGGCCGGCGGCCTGTTCGTAGCCGCTGCGTTCATCGGCTTGCAGCTTGTCGGCCGGCGTCACCAGGTGCGCAGCTTCCCAGGCGAAGGAATTGGCGGGCGTATTGCTGAGGGTACCGGCGCGGTCATCCAGCAATTGCAGCGGGAAATCCGGCCCGCAGGCCACCACCGTGGCCGCGCCCAGCACCAGCAGGCTGCTGGCGGCGCAGGCGATTTTGGTCATGCGGCCCAGGCGGGGCAGGCTGCGCTGGCCCGTGGCGCGGGGGGCAGCGGCAGAACACTTCATATTTGTCATCAGGATCCCGTTTCCAGTGTGAGTTCGGGGGCCGGCGTGCCGTCGGCACAGCGCAGCCAGCCGATGGTACGGCTGCTGCCGGCGCGCAGCAGGCCGGCCTGGCCCAGGCGCAGGTAGCGTCCCCGGGCATCGCTTTCCAGGGTGTAGCCATTGATGCCGTCACCACTGCAGACGTTCCCTGAAGACGCTGCATCCCGTGGCGCGAGGTTCACCCGCACGCGCAGCGGCAAGGGCGCGTCGGCATTGCCGGCATTGTCGATGCGGATATCGGCGGGCGCGTCGTTGCCCTGCCCGGCGACCAGTTGCACCGCCAGGCCGCCCTTGAGCGGCTTGCGTTCCAGCACGGCCAGCCAGGTCGAGAGACTCCAGGCGCGGCGGTCATCGCCGGTCGGCAGGCGGAACCAGATCAGCCCGGCCAGTCCCGGCGGAGGCGCCGCTTCCACCTCGGCCACGAAACGCGCCATCACCTGCGGTTCGGCCATCAGTTCACGCCCCAGGCCGCCGGTCAGGAGCGGACGTTCGCTTTCGACTGCGGCGATGCGGCCCTGGCTGTCCCAGCTCACGCGCGAGCCATAGGCCGGCAGCGCCACGTGCCAGGGGCGGCGCGTCTGCGCGGCGTACTGGCGCATCCAGTCGCGGGCGCGCTCGCCATCGAAGAGGCCCAGGCGCGGATCGAGCACGGCGTGGACCTGCAGTGTCGAAGCATCGGCCACGGCCAGCAGTGGCGCCAGCTGCGGGCTGGCCAGCCAGGTCGGCAAGGCCGTCACGGTCAGATCCGTCGGTGCAATCCGGGCCTTGAGGCTGCGCAGGAAGGCGGTGTATTCGGGCAGGCGCGCCGTGGCGCAGTCGTAGTCGATTTCCAGCGCAGCCGGTTGCAGGCCGCGCTGGCGCCAGGCGGCCAGCAGTGCGAGCAGATGATCCTGGATCGCGGCCGCATCGAAGCGCGCCAGCTGGCCGTTGATGCGCACCGTCATCAGCAGCGGGCGGCCGGTATTGGCCAGCGCCTCGGCGTCGGGCGTGATGTCGATCCAGCGGCCGGAGGCCCCCAGTTCGGCCGCCAGCACGTGCCAGCGCGCCACCTGGGCATTGGAAGCAGAGAGCGCCGTGCGCAGGGAGGGGGTCCACTGGCGCTGCCAGATGTAGACGTCCTGGGAGAGCTTTTCGGCAGGGACAGGATGGCGGGAACACGCCGCCAGCAATACAGCCAGCAGCATCCAGGTCAGACACAGGCAACTGCGCCTGGCAAAGCGCGCGGGCAGGAAGGCGAGGGGCATGGTCGTCGGCGAGGTGGAGTTCCGGTTGGGCGGCATTGTACGCGAGCCGACGCCCAAAAAACCAAGGCCCGGCACCTTGCGGTCACCGGGCCTGGTCAGCCTTGCAGGCGGGGCGCGATCAGGCCTTGTAGCCCTTGCTGCTCATCGGCACGAAGGCCAGCAGCACGCCCAGGATGGACAGGCCGATCACGTACAGCGCCGGGCCCTGCGGGTCGGCCTTGATCCACAGCGAGATCAGCACCGGCGTCAGTCCGCCGAAGACCGCATAGGCCATGTTGTAGGCGAAGGACAGGCCGGTAAAGCGCACCGGCGGCGGGAAGGCGCGGGTGGAGACGATGGGGGTCAGCGAGATGCTGCCCACGAACAGGCCCACCAGTGCATAGCCCCAGATCAGCGACTCGGGCGAACCCGGCAGCTGGCCGTAGAACCACCAGGTCGACAGGCCCAGGCCACCCCAGCCGATGATCATGCTGGCGCGGGTACCGATGCGGTCGCACAGCCAGCCGATGGCCAGGCAGCCGATGGTCAGCATCAGGGTGCCGGCGCAATTGGCCTGCATCACCAGCTTGGCCGGCAAGTGGTGTACGGTCTGCAGGTAGGACGGCGTCATCAGGATCACCACCACCACCGCGCCCGACAGACACCAGGTCATGCCGGCGGTCAGGACGCTGGCGGCGCGGTGTTCGCGCAGCACGGTCTTGAGCGGCAGTTCATTGGATTCCTTGCGGCGTGCGGCCAGCTCGCGGAACACCGGGGTTTCTTCCAGATAGCGGCGCAGGTAGACCGAGACCAGTCCGAACACGCCACCCAGGATGAAGGGAATGCGCCAGGCGTAGCCGGCCACTTCAGCCGGTGCGTAGACGCTGTTGATGAAGATGCCCATCAGCGAACCCAGCAGGATGCCGCCGGTGATGCCGGCGGTCAGCGAACCGACGCCGAAGCTGTAGCGGTTGGCCGGCACGTGTTCGGCCACGAAGACCCAGGCACCGGGCATTTCACCGCCGATGGCAGCGCCTTGCAGGGTACGCATCAACAGCAGCAGGATGGGCGCAGCCACGCCGATGCTGGCGTAGGTCGGCAAGAGGCCGATGACCAGCGTGGGCACCGCCATCAGGAAGATGGACAGCGTGAACATGCGCTTGCGGCCGATCACGTCGCCGTAGTGGGCAATGATGATGCCGCCCACCGGACGCGCCAGGTAACCGGCGGCGAAGATGCCGAAGGTCTGCAGCATGCGCAGCCATTCCGGCATGTCGGCCGGGAAGAACAGCTTGCCGACCACCGCCGCGAAGAACACGTAGATGACGAAGTCGTAGAACTCCAGCGTGCCGCCCAGGGCGGACAGCCCCAGGGTGCGGTAGTCGGAGGAAGTGAGCGGTCGGTGCTGGGACTCGTTCAGAGCCCCGGTAAATTCAGCGGATTCAGCGGAAGTGGTCATGATGGTTCACTAACGGCAAAGCGGCGACCCGGTCCGCCGCCACATCGCCCCGGGACAATGACGCCCATGGCAATGCCGCAGCGGGCCGGATGGCCTGCTTCAACTTGTTCGTTCGGGTGGCCGCAGAGGGCATGCCAGGAAAGATCAGGACATGTCTGCGAAGGACAGATTCAGCGGAAAACGTAAAGCGAAGAAATACGATTTAGCGTCGAAACTTGCTTAATGATACCCCAAAAACCGGCAAAGCTTCCGCAACGCAGCATTTCTTGCTGCCCGGGCAGGAGCTGGCAGCATCCCTGCCGGTTCCGGGCCGAGATGAAGTTTCCTGACCTGGAAAAGCAAAGAAGCCCGCCAGGCAGCCACTGCTGCAAAGCGAGCTTCATGACAATGTGAAGCAACTGACCAAAATCCGGGAGCGCCCTGCCCGCCCCCGCCCATGCGAGCCGGCAGCGGCAGCGCAGCCTCAGGATTCCAGCACGATATCGACTGCCGAGGACCGGCGCAGCATCAGGAAGCCTTCGCCATAGATGTTGCGGATTTGCATGGGCGCTTCCTCCAGCGAGCGCAATTTCTGGCGCACGCGGTAGATCAGGGCATCGATGCGATGCGCATCGTATTCCTCGCCGCCGGAACGCAGCAGGTCGAACAATTGCGCGTGCGAGACCGGATAGTTGGGGCTTTGCAGCAACGCCGCCAGGGCAGTGCTTTCCTTGTCGGTGAATTGCAGTGCCACCGAGCCATTGCTGGAGAGGCGTCCCGATCGGCGGTTGAAGGCCCATTTCTCCGACTGCGGCGAACTCTGGTGCGGCGCGGTCTTCATGCGGCGCGCCAGGGCGGTCAGCGTGGCCGAGACTTCTTCCAGCTTGACCGGCTTGACCAGGTAATAATCGGCCCCGTCGCTCATGCAGCGCACCCGTTCCTCGCTGCGGGTAGCAGCGGTCAGGATGATGATGCCCATGGACGGGAAATTCTGCCGCAACGATGCCAGTTCGGGCAGCAGGCTGCCGTCTGGCAAGCCGATGTCGGATAACAGGATGTCGGGCTGACGACTCTTGAGGATGTCCCTGGCCTGGCCCAGTGCCGAGCAGACCGAGATCTCGTAACCCAATTCCCCCACATGTGCGCTCAACGTGTTACGCCAGTCGAGATCGCTTTCTACGATAAGTACTTTCATCACTCTTGTGTTCCGGACGAAACCTGTTTTTATGACTGCCGGAGCATCCCCGCTCCCCCTCCGGAACCTGACCCCGGAGCCAGCTGCAGGCGTGGAAATGCTTTCCATAATCACAACGTTATACAGAAAATATCTGCGGATAAAATCATAAAAACTCGCAGATGCCTTACACCTGAAAACTCCACTGGGCCTGGCTTTGCGCATGTTGGCGCAAGAGGCCGGTGACCGTCCCGAGCAGGTGGTCGACCGAACAGGGTTTGAGCAGAAAAGCGGCGATCGTGGGAATGCGCGCACTGGCCGCCGGCAGGTGGGCGCTGATCAGGACCACCGGAATCGGGGAAAAACGTTCATGCGACTTGATGTAGCGCGCCAGCTCCATGCCATCCATGCGCGGCATGCGCAGGTCGGTCAGCACCAGGCTGGGGGCCTGCTCCTGCATCTGCGCGATGGCATCCACGCCATCGGCCGCCGCCACCACCTGCAGTCCGCCCTGCTGCAAGATGCCGCACAGCATCTCGCGCGACTCGGGATGATCTTCCACGACCATCACGGTCGGTGCCTTGCTGATAGTTGCCACCGCGTCTCCCTCCTGCCTTCTGTCCCGCACCAGATGTCACGGTGACTTGTTGTGACTGATGGTGATGGTTGGCGACAAAACGCGATATCAGGAAATTCCTGAAACTTGGACAACATTGCGCAAACGCAAGGCACAAGCGGGGTGCGCACGCACGGATGTGCACCTGGAAAAAAGCGAAGGGAAGCAAGACGCAAGGCCGCGCCCGGCCAAGGCAGAGCTTGGCTGCAGGCGGACTCAGGCGGGGGGAAGGATCAGGGGCGTGCGGTCAGCAGGCGCTGGATTTCGGCCAGCATCTGCTCGAAGAAGACCGGCTTGCGCAGGAACAGGTTGTGACTGGATTGCGACAGATCGTGACGTTCCGGGGCACCGCTGCACAGGATGATGGGCAGCGTGGCGCCTCCCGGCAACGCGCGCAGGGCCGCACACAGCTCCAGCCCGTTCATCACCGGCATCATGCAGTCCGAGATGACCAGGTCCGGCCAGGCCTGCTGCGCCTTGGCCAGCGCGTCGGCCCCGTGCACGGCCGTCACCACCCGATAGCCGTGCAGCTCCAGCAGCATGGCATAGGTATCGGTGATATCGATCTCATCGTCGACGATCAGGAGCAGGGGCAGTGCCGCCTGCTGTGGGGGTGACGCTCCGGACATGGTCAACGTCCATCCGCAACCGGCGCGGCAAGTGGGGTCACCAGGCCATCGATCTCGATGCCGGCATCCGAAATGTTCATCAGGCGGCTGGCACCGTCGTAGCCGTTCTCGCGCAGTTTCATCACGGAAATCTGGCGGCGGTTGACGCTGTCCTTCACCACGTATTCCAGCAGCATCATGTTTTCGTACAGCTGCGAGGAATTGGGGTCGACCTGGGGCTGCGATTCGCGGAAGTACGGCAGTTGCTCGGTGATGAAAGTCGTCACACCGCGCGCGCGCAGTTCATTGGTCAGCGCCACCAGGAAGGGACGCATGCGCTGCTGCTGCACCACGATGCTGCGCAGGCCATCCACGCCATCGATCAACAGGCGCGTCACGCCACGGCGCGCGATGTTGTCCAGCATGCGCTTGGCGAGGTCGTCGCACAGCATTTCCAGCGGCAGCTGCCACATCACCTGCAGCGCGCCGCTGTCGATATGTTCATCAAGCTGCATGCCGGCCTTGCGGGCCTTGGCCAGCAGGCGTTCGGGGGATTCGTAGAAGCCCAGGATCAGGCATTGCTGGCAGTCCTTCAAGCCTTGTTCGATGAAGTGCAGCCCCATGAGCGTCTTGCCCACGCCGGGGCTGCCCAGCAGACAGGTCAGCGAACCGCTGACCACGCCGCCGCCGATGCACTTGTCCCAGGACGGGATACCGACGCTGACATAACGATCCGAGGTACCCGGCACCTTGCCGGCGCGAGTGGCGGTGGCTTCGAAGCGGGGGAAGATCTCGACCCCGCTCTGGTTGATCTCGAAGACGTGCTTGCCCAGCAGGTGATTGGCCCCGCGCAGCTTGAAGACCTTGATCTCGCGCTCCAGCTGCATGCCGGACTCGTGCTGGCTCAGTTCGATGACGCCATCGACCAGGGTGTTTTCGGACTCGGGCATGTTGCCTTCCACCGGCGACAGCAGGAGGGTGGTGCAATTCATGGTGAACACCAGCGCATTCAGGGAATGCATGAATTCGGACAGGTTCAGGTCCGACGGACCGGAATCCCGCACCGAGCGGAAACCGTCGATGATCAGCATGGCCGGGCGATGGCGATTCAGTTCGGCACTGATCAGGCGCAGCAGGCCGCGCAGGCCTTCGCTGGCCAGCGCACCGTAGCCGCTCAACATCTGCATCTGGTCGCCGACCAGGCTCTCATCGAAAAAGTCAAAATTGCTCACATGATTGAGCATCTTGGCGTGCGATTCGGCGATCAGCGTCAGCAGCATCACCTTGTTGCCGCTGCGTGCCTGCGCAAAACCGACCTGCGAGGCCAGCGTGGTCTTGCCGCTCCCGGCCAGTCCCTGGATCAGATAGAGGCTGCCCGCCGGCAGGCCGCCGCCCAGGATTTCGTCGAAACCGGCAATGCCCGTGCTGATCAACGAAATGCGGCTGGGCCGCAGCGTCGCAGCGGCAGCAGGTAAGGGAGACTGCGGGAGATGGCTCATGTGGATGAAGGCTCGGTGCTTATTATTGTGCAAAGATTTAATGAGTTTTTCGTCATTATACGATTCCCCACGGTATGACTAAGGTTGTCATACACCGCAAAAGTTGCACCTTGGGGAGGTAAATACCTGCGCCGCGCGCAGGCGCGGGAAGAAGGCCGCAGGGGCCGGGAAGGCGGCGGGAGGTAGGGGGGCTGGCCGCAAGCTCATCAGTACGCGTGGCCGGCCACCCAGGCCCGGCCACGGACTGCGGGCAATCAGCGCAGCTTGAAGACGCTGACCGTATTGGCCAGGCCGGCCGCCTGTTCCTGCATGGATTGCGCGGCGGCGGCGGCCTGCTCCACCAGGGCCGCGTTCTGTTGCGTGACTTCGTCCATCTGCGAGACGGCGCGGTTGATCTCGTCGATCCCCACGCTCTGTTCGGTACTGGCCGCCGAGATCTCGGAGACCACATCGGTCACGCGCTTGACGCTCTCCACCACTTCCGACATGGTCGACCCGGCCTGGCGCACCAGCGTGGTACCAGCCCCGACCTTGCTGACCGAATCGTCAATGAGCTGCTTGATCTCCTTGGCAGCGGAAGCGGAACGCTGGGCCAGCGAACGGACTTCGGAGGCCACCACCGCAAAGCCGCGCCCCTGCTCGCCGGCACGGGCCGCTTCCACGGCGGCGTTCAGGGCCAGGATGTTGGTCTGGAAGGCAATGCCATCGATCACGCTGATGATTTCGACGATGCGGTTGGAGGCATCGTTGATGGCTTCCATTGTCTGCACCACCTCGCCCACCACGCCGCCGCCACGCGCGGCCACGCCCGAGGCGGCCATGGCCAGCTGGTTGGCCTGGCGGGCGTTGTCGGTATTCTGCTTGACGGTGGAGGTCAGTTCTTCGAGGGCCGAAGCGGTTTCTTCGAGGGCAGTGGCCTGCTGCTCGGTACGGCGCGACAGGTCCAGGTTGCCGGTGGCGATCTCGGTGGAGGCGGTGGCGATGCTGTCGGTGCCATTGCGCACCTGGCCCACCACCTGGCGCAAGCCCTCGTTCATGGTCTGCAAGGCTTGCAGCAGCTGGCCGGTTTCATCCTTGCTGTGCACGCTGATCTCGGCCCCCAGGTCACCCCCGGCCACGCGGCGGGCGATGCCCACGGCATCCTGCAAGGGGGCGGCGATGATGCGCCCCATGGTGATCGCCAGGCCCATGCCGATGGCCAGGGCCGCGATCAGCAGTCCCAGCACGCCCACGCGCGACTGGCTGAAGGTGTCATCGGCACCGGCGGTGGCGGCATCGCCGCCCTCCTGGTTGATCTTGATGAGCTTTTCCAGATCAGCGAGGATCTGCGGATAGAGCTTGTTGGAGTAGCCGAGAAAGAGATCTCGCCCCTGCGCATTGTCCTTGGCCAGGAAGGCGGCCACGATCTTCTTGTGCTCGGCCAGGAATTCCGCTATCTGCGCCGCGACCTTGGGATAGATCTCGCGCTCCTGCGGGGTATCGAGGGTGGCGGCGTAATCCTTCATGGTCTTGTCCAGACCGGTCAGGATGGCCTGGCTGCGCGAGACCAGGCCATTCATCGCCTCGACATCGCCGTCGTAGATCGCCAGTTGCGATTCGGTGCCGCGCAGGCGCACGAAATACAGCTTGATGTCGCCCAGCTTCTTCTGTGCCGGCATCCAGTCGCGCGAGATTTCAGAAGACGCATTCTTGACCTTGGCCAGCTGCTTGATCGAAAAGATCCCCAGTATGGCCATCAGCACCAGCACCGCCAGGAATGCCAGCTGCAGTTTCCTGGCAATCTTCAGATTCTTGAACCACCCCATCATCACCCGCCCCTGATCGAATTGAATGTCACCCATGTCGCAACGGCGCGCCTGTTGTTCTTCTGAGTGGCGTACCGTTCCCCGCGAGAATTATCATGAAATCTCCCCTGCACCGATCGCCGGAAGAGAAGCGCTTTTATGGCGCAGATGCCTTGCTGCAACACCTTCCTGCACGCCGGGGCAAACCCTGTTAACATGCGCAGCGTTCATGCTGCAGCATCACGTCAGCAAACAGTCAGCAAATAGTCAGGCATCAGTGAGCAATACAGTCGCAACGAAGCACCAATACAGCACCGATACAGTAGCAAACCACCAGCAATACAGCTGAAAGACAGCTGCACGCATCCTCCACCACAAACCGCATCGTCCTGGCCATCGAGGCCGCCGCCTTCGGGCCCTCCTCGCACCAGGCACATGCCAACGCCGCCAATGAACCGATTTCCCCGTCAAGTCACCATGTCCCGGCGCAGCTTGCTGCTGACCGGCGTGAGCCTGCTGGGCAGCTACGTCGCCTTGTCCAGCCTGCCCTCCTGGGCCATCCCGCAGCCTGACAGCCCGCAACTGGCCCCCTTCATGCGCCTGTCCGCGCTGCTGGTCAATCACCGCCTCAATCCGGCGGTGGGTGCGCGCATGCTGGAAGTGGCCGCGCGCGAACACGCCGACCTCGACACCCTGATGCGCCAGTTGCTGGCCATCGCCGAACAGAAGCAGGCCCGCAAGGTGGAAGACTTCTTCGCCGATATCCCCGCCGGCCCGCAGCAGACGCTGGCCTACTGGATCATCTTCGCCTGGTATACCGGCTGCTCTTCGCCCAAGCGCAATGCCACGGTCTTCACTTATGAAGAAGCGCTGACCTACCAGACCACGCTGGACGTGGTCGCCATCCCCTCCTACGGCATCAGCGGTCCCAACCGCTGGCGTCAGGTCACGGTGCCGCTGGCCGACATGCCGCGCTTCTGATCCCTGCAACCTGTGGAAAATCAACGTATGAACAGCAACAACAAGGCCGAGGTGGTCATCGTCGGCACCGGCGTGGTGGGCGTGCTCATCGCCGAACAACTGCTGGATGCCGGCATCCCCGTACTGATGCTGGAAGCCGGTCCGCGCGTGGCGCGCGCCGAAGTGGTGGAAAACTTCCGCAACCTGCCGCTGGCGCTCAAGGGCGATCCGTCCTCCTGCTATCCGCCGCGTCCGTGGGCACCGCATCCCATGCCCTCCAGCGAGAATCCGGACGATCACTACCTGGAACTCTCCGGTCCCGACAAATACGCCCAGACCTTCATCCGCTATGCCGGCGGCTCCACCTGGCACTGGGCCGGTACCTGCTGGCGCCTGACGCCGGAAGACATGCAGCTGCACACGCTCTACGGCGTGGGCCGCGACTGGGCCTTCGGCTACGACGTGCTGGAACCGTATTACACCCGCGTCGAACACAAGCTGGGCATCTGCGGTCCGTCCGACCCGGCCCTGCAATGGCCGCCGCAGCGCTCGGCGCCCTACCCCATGCCGGCCCTGCCCTTCAGCCCGGGCGAGCAGCGCTTCACCGACGTGGTCCGGGAACTGGGTTACCACAACATCCCGACGGCCCAGGCGCGCAACAGCGGCATGCCCTACGATGAGCGCCCGGCCTGCTGCGCCAACAACAACTGCGTGCCGGTCTGTCCGGTCGGTGCCAAGTACGACGCCGCCACCGCACTGGCGCGCCTCGAATCCAAGGGTGCCACCATCCTCACCGATGCCGTGGTGTACCGGGTCGAGACCGATGAGGCCAACCGCGTGAACGCAGTCAACTACTTCGATGCCAACAAGGTCAGCCATCGCGTCACCGGCAAGATCTTCGTGCTGGCCTGCAACGGCATCGAAACGCCCAAGCTGCTGCTGATGTCGGCCAACAGCCGCAGCCCGCACGGACTGGCCAACAGCTCCGACCAGGTCGGGCGCAACATGATGGACCATCCGCAACTGACCATGACGCTCACGCTGTCCGAACCCTACTGGTCCGGTGTCGGTCCGGTGGTCAACAGCGGCATCATGGAAACCTCGCAGGGCAGCTTCCGTTCGGAACATGCGGGGGCCTATTTCCGCTACAACAATTTCGCGCGCAATCGTTTCGTCACGTTCGCCGCCTTGAAGAAGGGACTGGTCGGCCAGGCGCTGGACGAAGAAATCCGCCGCATGACCGCCTGCACCGCCGATGTCGTGCTGGCGCATGAAGTGCTGCCCGATGCCGACAACCGCCTCACGCTCTCGGCCAAGAAGGACTGGCTGGGCCTGCCGCGTCCGTCCATCCATTACGACGTGGGCGACTACACCCGCAAGTCGGCCGAACAGTATTCGCTGCCCATCGGCCGCAAGATCGCGCAAGCCATGGGTGCCACCGACATCAAGGTCAGCCCCGCCTTTGCGCAGAGCAAGCACATCATGGGCGGCACCATCATGGGACTGGATGCGGCCAATTCGGTGGTCGATCCCGACTGCCGCGCGCACGATCACGACAACCTGTTCCTGCCCGGCGGCGGTGCCATGCCCAGCACCGCCTGCGGCAACAGCACCCTGAGCATGGCGGCACTGGGCCTGAAGGCGGCCGATGCCATCGTGCGCCAACTGCAGAAAGCCTGAGGACGAGCATGCGACCATTGAACCTCCTCGCCCTCGCCGCTGCCCTGCTGGCCACGTCTGCAATGGCGCAGACACCCGAGCCGGCGAGCGCGCCACCTGATGTGCCCGCCGCAGCACCGGCCCCGGCCGTCTCGCCCGAAGCGGCACTGATCGAGCGCGGCCGCTACCTGGCGGTGGCCTCCGACTGCATCGCCTGCCACACCGCGCCGCGCGGCAAACCCATGGCCGGTGGCCTGGCCATCGCCTCGCCGGTCGGTGAGATCATCGCCACCAACATCACGCCCTCCAAGTCGCACGGCATCGGCAACTACAGCGAAGCGCAATTCGCCGCCGCCCTGCGGCGCGGCGTGCGCGCCGATGGCGCCAACCTGTATCCGGCCATGCCGTACACCGCGTATGCCGCATTGAACGATGCAGACGTGCATGCCCTGTATGCGTATTTCATGAAGGGAGTGGCACCGGTCGATACCCCGACGCGCGAGACCGCCCTGCCCTTCCCGATGAATATCCGGGCGTCGATGAAGGTGTGGAATGCGCTGTTCCTGAAGGACCAGCCGCTGGCCCCGGCCCCGCAGCGTTCTCCGCAATGGCTGCGCGGACGCTACCTGGCCGAAGGCCCGGCGCATTGCAGCAGCTGTCATACACCGCGCGGCTTCCTGATGCAGGAGAAAACCAATCTCGCGCTCTCCGGTGCCCAGGTCGGCCCCTGGTATGCGCCCAACATCACGCCGCATCCCACGGCCGGCATCGGCACCTGGAGCCAGGATGAGCTGGTCGCCTATCTCAAGACCGGCCGCGTGGAAGGCCGTGCCCAGGCCGCCGGCAGCATGGCCGAGGCGATCACGCACAGCTTCTCCAAACTGACCGACGAGGACCTGCGCGCCATCGCCGTCTACCTCAAGGAGACCCCGGCCATCGGCCCGGACTCGTCGACGCCGCCCACGTTGGGCACGCGCTTCGAACAGGGCAAGGCCGGCAATGCGCTGGCGCAGTTCCGTGGCCGCACGCTGGCCGCCGACAGTTCCGAGGAGATCCGCGGTGCGCGCCTGTTCTCGGCCAGCTGCGCTTCCTGCCATGGCTACAACGGACAAGGTACGCGCGATGGCTACTATCCTTCGCTGTTCCACAACTCGGCCACGGCGGGCGTCAATGCCAACAACCTGATCGCCACCATCCTCTATGGGGTGGAGCGCGAGACCGAAGACGGTGGCCATGTCTTCATGCCACCCTTCGGCGACCAGCCCAATGCGCTCAACAAGCTTTCCAACGAGGATGTGGCAGCGCTGTCGAATTACCTGCTGAAGTATTACGGCAACCCCGACCTCAAGGTAAAACCCGAGGACGTGGCCGTGATCCGCGAGGGCGGCCCGCGTTCGCCGCTGCTGCTGGTGGCGCGCATCGGCATGGGCGTGGGCGCGGTGGTGGTGGTATTGCTGCTGTTGCTGGGGGCACTGATGCTGTTGCGGCGCAAGCGCATCGATCCCGAGCACGACTGGAAATAATTTACGCGCCATACAAAAAAGCGCTGTTCCTCTCAACAAGGAACAGCGCTTTTTTTACTTCTTTTCTACAGTCAGACCGGATCAGGACTTGGCGTAACGTCCTTCCAGATCAGCCTGCGCACGCAGACGCTCATACTCGTTGAGCGGCATCGGCTGGGCATCACGCTCACCCAGTTTTTCCAGCGGAATGCGATAGGTCTCGCGGGCGGACAGCGCTGCCAGTGCCGACACGATGGTGATGCCGAAGGCGATGCTGCCCACGGTCAGCCAGATATTGCTGGAGCCCGGAGGTGCCACGGCGGTGAACAGTGCCGGCAGCATGGCCGTGATGGCGGTCCCCACGTTCTGCGCGATGGCCATGGCCGAGACACGCGAACGGGCCGGGAACAGTTCCGGATAGAAGCTGGGAAAGACCGCGTTGTAACCCTGGTAGACCACGCCCCACATCAGGATCGACATCACGAAAGCCAGTTCGACGTTGCGGATGCTGATCGCATACAGGTAGGCGAAGGCGAACAGGCCGGCCAGCAGCGAACCGACGATGATGGGCGGACGGCGGCCGATGCGGTCCGACAGCTTGCCCACATAGGGAATCACCAGCACCGCCACGATATTGCCGACCACCGGAATCCACAGGTAGACATCCTTGGCGAATCCGATGCCATAGGCCGGCTGCACCGCATAGGCCGCGCCGAAGATGGTGGCCACCACCGGGATCACGTTCATGAGCGCCATGCAGACCACGCGCAGCATGTTGGGCGAACTGTCGCGGAAGGCTTCCACCACCGGCGAGCGACGCTTGAGTTCATTCTTGTCGGCGGCCTTGAACAGCGGGGTCTCATCCACGGTGCGGCGGATGATCCAGCCGGCGATGATGACCAGGAAACTCAGCAGGAAGGGAATGCGCCAGCCCCACACATTGAACTGTTCGGCCGGCATGTAATGCGCCAGCGGCAGGAACACCGCGGCCGCCAGGATCTGTCCGGCCTGCACCCCTTGCAGGGTAAAGCTGGAGTAGTAGCCACGCCGCCCGAAGGGTGAGTGCTCCAGGATCATGGAACTGGCCCCGGAAATTTCACCGGCCACGGCAAAGCCCTGGGCCAGGCGCATGATGACCAGCAGTGCAGGTGCCCACAGGCCGACCTGGTCATAGGTCGGCAACAGCCCGACCCCGATGGTGGAAAAACCCATCAGGAACATGCACCACAGCAGCACCTTCTTGCGGCCGTGGGTGTCACCCAGGTGGCCCAGCACGAAGGCACCGATGGGACGCGCCACATAGCCCACGCCATAGGTGGCCAGCGAGGCGATGATGGCGGTGGTCGGATCGCCCTTGGGGAAGAACAGCTGCGGGAAGATCAGCGAGGCGGCCGTGGCATAGATGAAGAAGTCGTAGTATTCGAGCGCCGAGCCGATCCAGCCGCTGGCGGCGGCCTTCTTGCTCTGCTGCGAGTGATCGCTGGAATGAGAGGATTGCATGGTGTCTCCGTGGTGTTGCCGGGCAGGCCGTCATGCTGATGCGATGACGGCCTGCCGATATTAAGAAATGGCTGGCTCAGGGGCGAACTCAGAAGCGATGCAGGATGCCCATCTGCAGTCCGATCAGGCTCTTGCCATTGATGTCGGCCCCGGCCAGGTTGCTGCCCGGTCCGGCCGAGCCGCTGAAGCGCCAGCCGGCATTGGCCTGGTTCTTCATGTAGTTGGCGAATCCATAGAGCGTGGTCCGCTTGGAGAGGTCATAGTAGGCGCCCACGTTGCCGCCCTGTGCACCACCATCCTTGTGGGAGGTGTCGACCATCACGCCATACAGCGCGCCGATGCGCAGCTGCGGCGTCAGGCGATAGTCCGCCGAGACCTGGTAGACGTTGTAGAAACGCTGGATATTCGGATCGTTACCGGCAAAGAAATTGTTGGGATTGCTGACATTGTTGAGGATGGTCGCGGCATTGTTGCCATTGGCGTTGGCGGTGGTGTTGTTGCTCCGTACGTAGGCCAGGTAGATCTTGCCCGGGCCATAGTCGTAGTCGGCATACACGTTATGGTATTGCACCGTATTGCTGTACAGGCCGCCGGCATTGGGTTTTGCCACCAGACCGGCATAGCCTGCGCGATACGGGCCGTTAGTGTAATCCAGACCGAACTGATAGACACCACGGCGGCCCAGTCCCTCGCCCGCGGTCTCCGGCATGGCGTAGTGGATATCGAACTGGAAACCGGCCCAGCGCGGCGACTTCCACGACAGGTCATTGTCGAAGCGCGAAGGCACGCCGAAGGTATTGATGATGGAGCCGTAGGTGGTGCGCTCGGTATAGTCGATGGCACCGCCGATGAAGAAGGGCACGCTGTTCTGGCGGCCCACGCGGAATTCACCGGCGGCCGGGGTCTTGATGCCGACCCAGGACTGGCGGTCGAACAGGCGCGTGCTGTCGGCCAGGCCGCCGGTGTCGCCGGCGAATCCGTTTTCCAGCGTGAAGGTGGCGGCATAGCCACCGCCCAGATCCTCATAGCCTTTGAGGCCGATGCGGCTGCGCAGGATCGCGCCATCGTTGAGCGCCCACAGGCTCTTGCCGCTGCTGCTGTGCATGTAGCCCAGGTACTGGTCGACCGTGCCATACAGGGTGACGTTGCCGGTGCTCTGCGCCAGGGCCGTGGTGGAGGCGGCCAGCAGCAGGCCCATGGCGACGGGCCTGCGCAGTGCGCTTGTTGGGCGGGTGGATCGTGGTGTCATGTCTCGGATCTCTGTTGTGTTTGTGGTTATGGTTGTGATGATGGTGGTGGAGCGTAACTCCCGGCACACGCAATGCGTCCCCTGCCGGCGCGCTGCGCGGCATGTTCCGAACGGGAGGAAACGGTGGGCCCGCTGCACCCTGGCGTGTTCAGGGAAGGGGCCGGTGGATCAGGATGAAGGGCGCTGCGGTGTCATGGGGTCTCCTCTGTTGTGATCATGCGGCCCGCCCCCTGAAGGGACGGTGTCGCATCGTCAAACCCGCTCGCTATGGTTTTGTTGTGGCGAGCCGGTGGTGCTGCTGATGCTGATGCTGATGCTGATGCTGATGCTGATTTCTGATTGTTGACTGCAGGTTAAGGATCGCTTTATGCGTCTACGCCGCCACCGCTTCACGCACCCGCAGGCCGCGCCGCAGCACCTGGTCGGTCACCCACTTGGCCGATCGCCGCGCCCGCTCGGCCACCACGGCCGGCGACATCTGCAGGTAATCGTCATTGAACACTTCAAAGCTGTAGTCGCCGCGATAACCGCCGCGATGCAGGCGGCGCACCATGTCGGAGAGCTCCAGCGAATGCTCGCCCTCACCGGGGAAGACGCGCAGATGGCGCGCCGTCTCCAGCCGTTCTTCGGGCGTACGGATCTCGCGCCACATGAAATCGGACAACTGGACCATGACGATGCGGCGGCCGGGAATGGCATCCAGGTCTTCCAGCGCGCCGCGATTGGCAAGGATGTGGAAGGAATCGATGACCACGCCGAGATTGGCGTGATCGGCCATCTCCACCACTTCCCAGGCCTGCATGTATTGATTGATGTGACGTCCCCAGGACAAGGCTTCGAAGCCCACGCGGATGCCCAGCGGCACCGCCAGGTTGGCCAGCTTGGCCAGGTCGCGCGCGATGTGGCGGGTGTCGCCGCTGGCGTGTTGCGAGGTCGAGGAGCACACCATCAGCAGCGGCGCACCGACCGCCTTGCAGATCTGCAGCAGGTTGCGGGCCACGTCCACCTTGTAGTCGTGCAGGCTGCCCTGCAGGCCTTCGTAATCGCGCATGACCTGGATGCCGGTGACGCGCACGCCGCTTTCGCGCACCAGCTTGACGGCCGCCTCCAGCCCGCCGGGATAGCCGACCAGGTCCTTGGACCACAGCATGAGCTGCGAGAAACCAGCCGCCTTGGAGGCGGCCAGTTTGGATTCCAGTCCACCCGGCAGGGTGATGGTATCCATGCCGAAATTGTCGAGGTTCACAATGCCTCCAGATGACGGAAGTCGTCCGCGGCCACGCCCGGCCAGCCGAACAGTTCGAGATACAGCGGCGCCTGCTCGATGAGCATCTCCTTGCCCTTCTGGATGCGGCAGCCCTTGGCCTGCGCCTCCACCAGCAACTGGCTCATCTCGATCTTCATGCCGCAGTCGGCGACGATGGCCTCCGTACTCACGCCTTCCAGCGCGAAGGGCATCGGGTCGCCCACGTGCATGCCCAGCGGCGTGCAGTTCACCAGCAGGTCGACACCGCTGGCATCCGGCTGCGCGAAACGCACGCGGGTCGCCGGATAGGCGGCTTCCACGCGCGCCAGCAAGGCTTCGGCCCCGGCGCGATTGGTATCGAAGACGCTGATCTCGGCGATGCCCTGCGCGGCCAGCGAGGCGACGATGGCGCAACCGACGCCGCCGGTGCCGACCACCAGGGCGCGCGTCTTGTTCCACACCAGCGGACGGTCGGCAGCGGTACGCGCCAGTGCGCGGATGAAACCTTCGCCATCGATCAGGTCGCCCCAGACCACGCCCTCGGCATCGCGATAGACCGCATTGCAGGCACCGGCGACACGGGCGCGCAGGGTGGCCTGTTCGACCGCCTCCAGGGTCATGGGCTTGTGCGGAATGGAGACGAAGATGCCGCCCACGTTTTCCGTCTTCATGAACATGCGCACGGCTTCGCAGTAGCGTTCCGGTTCGATCTTGAACGGGATCACGCGCGCATCCAGCCCGTGGCGCTTGAAATACGCGTTGAACAGAGTCGGTGCCTTCACCTGTTCCACCGGCCAGCCGATGACGGGGAAGATGCGGGTGGTGCCTGTGATTTCCTTCATGGTCTCAGTTCTTGTCTTTCTGGCTGCGGACCAGTTCAAAACTGACGCCGCCCTTGTAAAGCTGGGTGAGCGCACCGCGCTCGCTGATCTGGGTAGGCGCGCGGTCGACGAAGATCACGCCGCGCTCCTGCAATTGCCGCACCGCCTGCAGCACGTCGGGCGTGCCCAGGCCGAGGCGCAGCCACTCTTCTTCCCACTGGATGTCTTCGGTGCCTTCGGGGGGTTCCACCAGCTGGATGTAGAACTGCCGGCAGGGGCTGGCCAGCAGGTTGCCCTTGGGCAGGATGCCGAAGAACTGCCCCTCGGGCAGCACCGAAAATCCCATCAATGACGAATAGAAGTCGATCCATTCACGCGTGCGCTCCGGCCCCACGGCCTGCACCAGGCCGAAGAAATGCATGCCCGACAGCGCCGTGGTCTTGCGCCGCTCCTGGCTGGAGGGCTTGAAGTCGACGTCGTAGATGGAGAAGTCGCGATAGCGGTCGACGAAGTAGATGATGGAGTCGCCACAGCCATGCACGCCCGGGATGTTCAGTTCCATCGCCCCGGCGCGGGTGGGAATGGGCCAGGCCCCCAGTTCGGTCACGCGGCGATAGGCCTCGTTGGCGTCGCGCACGCGCAGCGCGATGGCGCTCAGGTTGGTGGCCTGCACCTCATGGTCGAAACCGGACCAGGCCGACACGTCGGCGTTGACGATCACGTTCATCTCGCCTTGCGTGTAGAGCACCACTTCGCGCGAGCGATGGCGGCCGACCTGTTCGAAGCCCATGCGCTCCAGCACGGCACCCAGCGCCAGCGGCTCGGTGGTGGCGTATTCGATGAACTCGATGCCATCGATGCCCAGCGGATTGGTGGGGACAGGATTGTTTTCTATGGTGTTCATCATGATCCCGATGATTTGTCTCGGAGCCGAGTATAGCCAAGCCCACCCCCTGCAAAAAGGCCGATATGAAGCAAAGCGTGCGATAATCGCGCAACTTGTTCGCCAATCACTCATTTCTGGACTTTTTTTACGATGATCGACCAAAACTCGGTAGAACTGGACATCCAGAAGCGAGACCTGATCGAAGGATTGATGAAGGGTTTTGACGTCATCACGGCCTTCACCAGCGAGTCGCCGCAGCTGACCGCCAGCGAAGTGGCCGAGCGCGTGGGCCTGACCCGCAGCGCTGCGCGCCGCTATCTGCTGACGCTGGTGCATACCGGCATGGCGGCCTCGGACGGCAAGAAATTCTGGCTCATGCCGCGCCTGTTGAACCTGGGCCAGTCCTATCTGGAATCGGCGCGGGTGCCGCGCGCGGTGGTGCCCTTCCTGCAGCGACTGACGCAGCAGCTGCAGGAGTCCACCAACTTCTCGCTGCTCGATGGCGACGAGATCGTCTATGTCACCCGCGTCACGGCCGCGCAGCTGGTCAATGCCGGTTTCGAACCCGGCACGCGCCTGCCGGCCTACACCACCACGGCCGGCCGGGTGCTGCTGGGCATGCGCGAGGATGCGGAGATCACCGCCTATCTCGACCGCGTGACCCTGATCCCGCACACCCACATGGCCATGACCGACAAGGCCGCGCTCTTTGCCGAGATCGTCACCATGCGCAAGCAGGGTTACGGCATTACCGAGAACCAGTTCGAGATGGGCATGCGCGGCATCGCCATTCCGGTCAAGAACCGCAATGGCCGCGTCATCGGTGCCCTGAGCGTGACCTCCAACATCGCCGCCTGCTCGCGCGAGGACGCCATCGCGCGCGGCGTGCCGGCCCTGCAGACCACGGCCAACACGCTGATGATGTGGGTATGAGGACCATGCACAAGAGGAATCCGCGATGAGCGATGTGGAGAAAATCGACGCGCCGGAAGATGGCAGCGAGGCCGGCGAAGGCGGCCTGGCCCGGCGCGACTGGATCGCCGGACTGGAGAAGGGCTTGCTGATCCTGGAAGCCTTCGACTACGACAACCAGCGCATGACCTCGGCGCAAGTCGCGGCCCGCACCGGGCTTTCGCGCACGGCCGCGCGGCGCTACCTGCTCACGCTGGAACACCTGGGCTACCTGCACAGCGAAGGCAAGACCTTCGCCCTGACGCCCAGGGTGCTGAAAGTGGGCTGGTCGTATTTCGATTCGGCACCGCTGCCGCGCATCCTGCAGCCGCACCTGCAGCAGATCACCGGTCAGACCGGCGAGGCCGTCTATGCCAGTGTGCTCGATGGCTGGGACCTGGTCTTCATCGCGCGCAATGGTACTTCACGCGTAATGACCACCGGCTTCGTGCTGGGCGCACGGGTGCCGGCGCAACTGGCCTCCCCGGGCATCGTGATGCTGGGCGCGCTGCCCGAGCAGCAGGTGCGCGAGTGGCTGGCCACCTGTGCCATGACGCCCTTCACGCCGCACACCATCACCGATCCGGATCGTCTCTACGAGCTGATCGCACAGGCGCGCCAGCAGGGTTATGCGCTGGTGGAGCAGCAATTGCAGACCGGTGTGCGCGGCATTGCGGTGCCGCTCAAGAATCGGCATGCCAAGGTCGTGGGCGCACTCAGTCTCAGTTTTCCGCTGGCAGTGGAATCGCAGGAACAAACACTGGCGCGCGTGCTGCCCGCTTTGCAGCAGGCAGCCAATGCGCTGATCCATCAGGTGTGAGGGACCAGCGCGTGCTGCCGATTACAGATCGGTGAAGACGGTCTCGGCCGCCAGGCGCGACTTCGGCAGCTTGGCGTTGAAGTCCTCCGCACCGCTGTAGCCCAGGCTCACCAGCACGACACTGGTGAAGCCCTTTTCGCGCAGGCCCAATTCTTCGTCCAGCACCTTGGCATTGAAACCTTCCATCGGCACCGCATCCACTTCCAGTTCGGCCGCGCCCAGCAGCAGCGTGCCCAGGGCCAGGTAGACCTGCTTTTCCATCCAGTGCTGGGCATCCTTCAGTTCATAGCGATGCAGGTTGCTGTAGAGCAGACGCGAACCGCGCTGGCCGGCCTTGGCCTCGGCGTTGACGAAACGGCCGTCGGCTTCTTCCTTTTCCAGCAGGGCTTCCAGGTGCGGTTCGCTGATGCCGGTGCGGGCGCACAGCACCAGCACGTGCGAGGCATTCAGGATCTTGGGCAGGTTGTAGGGATAACCGGCTTCGGCAGCCTTGCCGATGCGGGCCTTGGCGGCATCGCTGGAAGCCACCACGAAATGCCAGGGCTGCGAATTCACCGAAGACGGGGCCAGGCGCAGCAGCTCGCGCAGTTCGGCGATGATGTTCTCGGGGACCTTGCGGCTGGGATCGAAGGCCTTGGTAGAGTGGCGTTTGCGGGCGGCGTGGAGCAGGCTCATGGGGGTTCCTTGCGTTTAATGGTGTTGGCGTTGAGCATTCAATTTTGCTTAATGCTCTGAAATGCGCATCAATGATCGACTGCGGCTTGAATGACATCATCGGGCAGGATGCGGTTTCAAAAAAGCGGAGCGTGGCAGAAACATTTTCAAAAATAAATTGAAAGTAGAATGAGCGCTTTGATTCGTCTTCTTCATCGTTCCCGCTCATGATCCGCCTGGAAGACCTTGCCATCTTCGTCTGTGCCGCCGACAACGGCAGCCTCTCCGCTGCCGCCCGTCAACACGATGTCACCCCGGCCGTGGCCAGTGCCGCCATGAAACGCCTCGAAGGCGAACTCGGTGCCCGCCTGCTGGCGCGCTCCACCCGCAGCCTGCGCCTGACACCCGACGGCGAACGCTACCTGCAATACGCCCGCAACGTGCTGGCCGAAGTCAATGCCGGACGCGATGCCGTGGCCCATGGCCGGCGCGTGGTCGGCGGCAATCTTTCGCTGTCGGTGCCCTCCGATCTCGGGCGCAATCTGATGTGCCAGTGGCTCGATGAATTCCTCGCCCAGCATCCGGCAGTGAGCCTGCAGGTACGCATCAGCGACCGCGTGGCTGACATGTTCCGCCAGCCGGTAGAGGTGGCGATCCGCTACAGCCCGCCGGAAGATTCCAGCCTGGTAGCCCTGCCCCTGGCCCCGGACAACCGCCGCGTGCTGTGCGCCTCGCCCGACTACCTCGCTCGCCACGGCCGCCCGCGCATGCCGGCCGACCTGCGCCAGCACAATTGCCTGCGCTATCTGCTGTCGGACATGCTGCATTCGCAATGGACCTTCTTCAAGGACGGTACGCCGGTACAAGTGCAGGTCAGCGGCGACCGCGTCTGCGACGATGGCGAACTGGTACATCGCTGGGCCGTGGAAGGCCGGGGCATTGCCTACAAGTCGCGGCTGGACGTGCTGGCCGACCTGCGCAACGGAAAACTGGAAGCGCTGATGGAGGATTACCAGGGCGAGGCGTCACCGCTGAACCTGGTCTGCACGCATCGCATGAGCCTCTCGCCCACCGTGCGTGCCCTGCGTGAATTGCTCGGTGAGCGCGTTGCGCGTTATCTCACCGATCGCTAGTAGAAAACATCAAGCCTTGCTGAGCACGCGACGCAAACCCAGCGAAGGCAGCGCCGGCAACACCAGGCCCAGGCACAGCAGGCCCATGCCCAGCAGCAGGTCCGCCGAGAGCGTCTCGCCGAAGATCAGCGAGGACAGCGTCAGGCCCACCACCGGCACCCCAAGCATGCACACCGACACCGTCACCGGCGAGAGGCGCTGGGTCATCTGCAGCACGATCAGGAAGGTCAGCGCAGTAGCCAGCGGACCGGTGTAGGCAATCACGCCCCAGGAGTGCGGATCGGCCAGGAAGGTCGGCGCGCCATCCACCAGCAGCGCCAGCACGCACAGCGGTACCGCGGCCACCAGGGTCTGCCAGGGCAGCAGGTCGAAGTCCAGCTTCACGCCCGGCGTCATCTTGATCTGCAGGATGTTCATGGCCCAGGACAGCGACGCCGCGCCCAGCATCAGGTAGCCGATCATGCTGTGCATGTCCGCATGCAGCAGTGCCGGCAACACGATCACGGCCATGCCCGCATAGCTGCAGACGGTGGCCAGCGATTGCTGCGTGCTCAGCTTGTGCTTCAACACCAGGGCTGCGCCCGGCACCACCCAGATCGAGGTGGCATAGGCGATCAGCGAAGCGCGGCCCGGCATGACGAAGTGCAGCGCGCCGGTCACCAGCGCCGTGAACAGGCCCATCTGCAGCACGCCCACCCCGGCCACCACCGGCCACTCCTGGCGGGTGGGCAGGCGCAGCTTGCCGAGGGCGGCGGCGATGATGAAACTGAGGATGGCCGCCGACAGGAAACGGCTGGCCGCAAACCACAGCGGCGGGATGAACTGGCTGCCGAACTTCATCACCGGCCAGTTGCCGCCCCAGATGCAGATCGCCACCACCACGCACACCAGGAACAGCCGGCTCATCGGCTGCGGCCGGGAGGAAGCGGGGCTGGCGGATCGGGCGGGTGCGGCAATGGCGGTGGACATCAGGGGCTCCAGAGGGGAAACGGCGCGTTGCAGCAGGCATGCTGCAGCGCATCCAAACGGCTCCCATGGTAGAGAAGAGGCGGCCAATAGTGCTGCCGTATTTGATGGCAGGAAACGGTCCTGGCAGCACTTCCTGCTGCCAAATCGCATTTTTGAAAATTATTTATCCGCGATAACGCATTTGGTGCAGCATGCACCACTGCGGGCCGCCGACCGCCCCATGTAAAAGGGGCGGCCTGCCGTCCCGCAGCAACCGCCCCGCTTTTGGTCGATATGAAAGAAAAAGCGGCCAGGCGGCCGCCCAGCCTCAACGCACGGCCAAGCCCCCCTGCCCCGGTCGATCCAGGGTGAAGACCCCGACCAGATTGACCAGCTTGTCGGCCTGCTCCTGCAGCGACTGCGCGGCGGCGGCGGCCTGTTCCACCAGGGCGGCATTCTGCTGGGTGGTTTCATCCATCTGGGTGATGGCTTCACCGACCTGTTCGATGCCGGCGCTCTGCTCGTGGCTGGCGGTGGCGATTTCGCTGACGACCGTGGAGACGCCCTGGATGCTGGCCACCACTTCCTGCATGGTCTGCCCGGCCTGCTGCACCAGGTGGGTACCGGCATCGACCTTGCCGACCGAGTCATCGATCAGCTGCTTGATCTCCTTGGCGGCAGCGGCCGAACGCTGGGCCAGCGAGCGCACTTCGGAGGCGACGACGGCAAAGCCGCGCCCCTGCTCCCCGGCGCGCGCCGCTTCCACGGCGGCATTCAGGGCCAGGATATTGGTCTGGAAGGCGATGCCGTCGATGACGCTGATGATGTCCACGATCTTGCGCGAGGAGGCATTGATGGAGGCCATGGTCTGCACTACCTGCCCCACCACTTCGCCGCCCTGGATCGCCACCTTGGCGGCGCCCGAGGCCAGTTCATTGGCGTGCTGGGCATTGGCGGCGTTCTGCTTGACGGTGGAGGTCAGTTCTTCCATTGCGGAGGCAGTCTCCTCCAGCGAACCGGCCTGTTGCTCGGTGCGGTTGGAGAGGTCCATGTTGCCATTGGCGATTTCATCGACCGAGGTCTTGATGGAGGTGGTCGCGCCCTGGATACCCTGCACGGTATCGACCAGGCGGTCACGCGTGTAGGCCACGGCCGCCACCAGGCTGTGCTGGTCGCCGCCGCTGGTGCGGATGGTGCCGGTGAGGTCGCCGCCGGCGATCTTGCGGGCCATCTCGGCGGCTTCGGCGGGCTCGCCGCCGATGGAGCGGAAGATGTTGCGCGAGACCAGTCCGGCGATGATGGACAGCAGCACGCCCAAGGCCACCAGTACCACGACGGCCTGTACCAGGGCGCGGCGGAAGTCGGCCTCGATGTCATCGGAATAGACGCTGCAGATCAGGTCCCAATTCCAGGGCTTGAAACGCTTGACGAAGCCCATCTTGGGACTGGGCTTGTCGCTGCCGGGGCGCGGCCACCAGTATTCGAGGAAGCCCTTGCCGGCCGGCGAGGCACCGGCTGCGGCGATCATCTTGTAGAGTTCGTTGCCCTTGGCATCCTTGAAGGAGAGCATGTTGCGGCCATCGAGCTTGGTGTTGATGGGATGCATGACGATGGTGGAGTCCGCACCCACCAGGGTGGCGTAGCCGTCACCGGTATAGCGCTGGTCGCGCACGCGGGCGATGGCGCCCTGCTGCGCCTCGGCGCGGGAGAGCTTGCCGTCGGCCTCCAGCTTGGCGAAGCCGGCCACGGTGGTATAGGCCATTTCGGTCACGTCCTCCAGGCCGCGCTGGCGCTCGGCGATCTGCAAATCACGGGTCTGGTAGGCGTGCCAGACGGAGAGGAACAGCAAGGCTATCCAGGAAAACACCAAAGGTAGCCAGAGTTTTTTCTTCAGCGAGAGTCGATTCATCATGGGCGTGGAGGCGTGGTCGTTGTCGGAAATGTCGAACGGAACGTCATTGGCGGGAATGACACGACCATGCGGCCCCAGCTTGCCGCCAGGCAATGCATGGCGATCCTCCCCCCATGCAGATTACGGCTTGCAACACGCGCGCTAAAGGCCAAACTGACAATTAATCGATAAATTATTTATAAATTCCTGTTATTCAGGAATCTGCACCTTGGGCCGAGCCGGATCCGGCAAGCCGCAAGGAAGGAATTGCCCGCGCCCCGGTGTGCCCAGCACCTCGCCATCGCGCCAGACAATCTCGCCGCGTGAGAGCGTGAGCACCGGCCAGCCCGTCAGCTGCATGCCTTCATAGGGGGTGTAGTCGACGTCGTGATGCAGCATGCTGTTGCTGACCGTGACCTGGCGATGCGGATCCCAGACGGCGATGTCGGCATCGCTGCCGATGGCAATGGTGCCCTTGCGCGGATAGAGGCCATACATCTTGGCCGGGTCGGTGGCGGTCAGGGCCACGAAGCGGTTGAGATCGATGCGGCCCTTGCCCACGCCTTCGGAGAACAGGATGGGCATGCGCGTCTCCAGTCCCGGCGTGCCATTGGGGATGTAGCGGAACGGCACCTCCTTGCCGCCCGGCTTCTTGCCTTGCGGATCCTCGTAGCGGAAAGGCGCATGGTCCGAAGAGAAGACCGTGAACAGCCCGCTGGCCAGGCCATCCCAGACGTATTGCTGGTTGGCCTTGTCGCGCGGCGGCGGGCTGCAGACGCACTTGGCACCGTGGTAGCCGTCATCGAGGTGATCCGCCGTCAGCACCAGGTACTGCGGGCAGGTCTCGGCGTGGATGCGCAGGCCGTGGCCGTGCGCCCAGCGGATCTGTTCGATGGCCTCGCGTCCGGAGACATGCACGATCAGGATGGGCACATCCACCAGCTCCGAGAGCGCAATGGCGCGATGGGTGGCTTCGCGCTCGACCATCATCGGGCGCGAGTGGGCGTGATACTTCGGCGCGGTCAGGCCGGCCTCTTCCAGCTGCTCGGTGAGCCAGCCGATGCAGTCGGCATTTTCCGCATGCACCATGACCAGCGCACCCTCCCTGCGGGCCAGCGCCAGCAGGTCGAGGATCTGGCGATCATTGAGCTTGAGATCGTCATAGGTCATGTAGATCTTGAAGGAGGTATAGCCCTCGCGCACCAGTTGCGGCAGTTCGTTCTTGAGGACCTCCTCGCTGGGGTCGCTGACGATCATGTGGAAGGCATAGTCGATCACCGCCTTGCCCTCGGCGCGGCGATGATAATCCTCCACGGCCGCTCGCAGCGAGCCGCCCTTCGCCTGGGCCGCAAACGGGATCACCGTGGTGGTGCCGCCGCAGGCGGCGGAGATGGTGCCGCTGCGGAAATCGTCGGCCATGCGCAGGCCCTCTTCCATCGGCTGGTCCAGGTGGCAATGCGCATCCACGCCGCCGGGCAGCACCAGCTTGCCGCTGGCATCGATCTCCTCGCGGCCGGGCGGCAGGCCCCGTCCCAGCATGGCGACCTTGCCGTCCTTGATGCCGACGTCGCATTGCATGATGTCGGAGGCCGTTGCAACAGTGCCGTTGCGGATCACCAGGTCAAAGCTGTCCATCCGTATTCCTTTCGAACAAGCGTGGTTCACCCCGCGCCGCCGGCATGCGCCGGGGCGTGAGACTGAAGTTGAAAATGGAAGAGGCCGCCGGTGCGGCCGGTGCCCGCGCCGGCGTGAGCGTTAGCGCACGTCGCGGAACAGGCTGCCCCAGCCGCGAATGCGCGAGGGATCGGCACCGGCCTGCTGCAGCGATTTCCAGACCACGGTGGAGATGGTGTCGTAGATCGGGATGCCGACCTCGCGCTCCAGTTCTTCCACCAGCGGTGCGCCGCGCAGGTTGGTGCAGAAGATGGTGATGGCCTGCGGTTTGTCTTTGGCCACCTCATGCACCATGGCGCGCAGCTCTTGCGCGCCCACTTCGGAGAAGGAGAAATTGTCCTGCTTGCGCAGGTGGCGTTCGGAGACGCACTCCAGGCCCGAGGCCGCATAGTTCTTGATGATGGCGGCCTGCACGTCGTCCAGGTAAGGCGTGACCAGCCCGAAGCGCTTCACCCCGGTGAGATCGAAGATCTCGTTCAGGGCCAGTACCGAGGTGCAGGCCGGGATGCCGGTGGCTTCGGTTATGCGGCGGCACAGGCGCTCATCGGCATCGAAACCCAGCCAGCCCGAGGACGTCCCATTCCATGCGATGCTGCCAACCTTGGCATGCGAGAGCAGTTCGGCGGCGCGCAGGATTTCGCTGTCATCGAACTGCGCCAGCGCCTGGTTGGACAGCGCGATCTCGGTCACGCGGAAGCGGCCAAAGTGGGCGCTGGCTTCCGGGATATCGGCCAGCATGGCGGTGGTGACCGGCTCCAGCGTGGTGTTGGAGGACGGCGTGAGCATGCCGAGCAGGGTGCGTGGGATCATCTTGTTTCCTTTCAGGCTGCCAGCAGTGCAGCGTCGGCATGGGCCAGCGCCGATTCCTCGCGGATCAGGCTCAGCACGTGGCGTTTGTACTGGTTGAATTCGGGCGTGGTGGTATCGCGCGGACGCGGCAGATCGATGTCGATCAGCTCGCGCATGCGCCCCGGACGATGCGTCATCACCGCCACCTTGGTGGCCAGGATCAGGGCTTCGTCGACGCTGTGGGTGACGAAGACGATGGTGCCCTCGTAGCGCTGCCACAGGGCCACCAGTTCTTCCTGCATTTCCATCTTGGTCTGCGCATCGAGGGCGGCGAAGGGTTCGTCCATCAGGATCACCGAGGGGTTCTGCAACAGCGCGCGGGCAATGCCGACACGCTGCGCCATGCCGCCCGAGAGTTCGCTCGGATAGTGGTTCTCGAAGCCCTTGAGCTTGACCGTCTCGATGAAGGGCTGGGCCGCCGCGCGCCGCTCGGCCGCACTCTTGCCCTGCAGCTTGAGCGAGAAGGCGACGTTGTCCCACACCGGCAGCCAGGGCATGAGGTTGGCCTGCTGGAACACCATGCCGCGATCCGCGCCGGGGCCGGTGATGGGCTTGCCGGCCACCGTGACCACGCCGCTGGTCGGGAATTCAAAACCGGCGATCATGTTCAGCAGCGTGGACTTGCCGCAACCGGAGGGGCCGAGCAGGCAGAGGAATTCCTTCTTCTCCAGACGCAGGCTCACGTGGTCGATGGCCAGCATGTCGGTGCCGCGCTTGCGGTCCTTGAAGACCTTGACGATATCGTTCAATTCGATGAATGCCATGATGCGATGTCCTTGATGGTTGAATGCGTGCTCAGGCCTTGCCCTGCACGGTGGCCACGTGCTGCCAGCGCAGCATGGAATGCATGATCTGCTTGAGGATCCAGTCGGCCAGGAAACCCAGCAGGCCGATGCTGATCATGGCAGCGATCACCAGGTCATAGCGCAGGAAGTAATACGAATCCCACAGCGCATAGCCGAGCCCGCTCTTGACGGCCACCATCTCGGCGGTGACGGTGAGCATCCAGGCGCTGCCGATGCCGATGCGCAGGCCCGCAAAGATGCTGGGCATGGCCGCCGGCAGGATCACGAAACGCAGCAACTGGCTCTGCTTTGCACCGGCCATGGCGGCTGCGCGCAGCAGATTGCGGTCGGCGGTTTTGACGCCGTGGACGGTATTCATCAGGATCGGGAAGAAGGCCCCCAGGAACACCAGGAAGATGGCCGGCTTGTTGGCGATGCCGAACCAGATGATGGCCAGCGGAATCCACGACACCGGCGGAATCGGCCGCAGCATCTGCACCGTCGGTTCGATGGTGCGCTCGACCCAGCGCCACCAGCCGATGGCCACGCCCAGGGCGATGCCCGAGAGCGCCGCGATGAGGTAGCCGGCGGTCACGCGCAGGCAGCTGGCCATGGCGTCGTAGATCCATTTGCCGCTGCTGTCCTGGGCCGCTTCATTGATGCCGAAGATCCAGTCCATCCAGGTGGCGAACACCCGCGAGGGTGCCGGCAGCAGCGACGCCGGAATCACGCCCGAGCGGGAGAAGGCCTCCCAGAACAGCACCAGCAACAGCGGCACCGCAAAGCGCCACTTGGCTTCCGACAGGGATTGTTTCCATCCGCTCATGATGATTCCTTCAATGCTGTGGGGTGCTGGATCAATAACCCAGTTCGGTCTTGGGCTTGCCGGTCACGCTCATCAGGAAGCTGTAGTCCATGTTCTTCTCGGCCAGCGCAGACACATCGGTAGAAACGTATTTCAGGTCCTTCATCATCCCGGCGATGGCCTTGGTTTGCGTGCGGTACATGCGGTAGTCGGGATAGGCATTGTTGAGGGCTTCGGTGGCGATCTTGGGATCGAGGCCGGTGCCCTTGACGATGCTGTTGATCCAGCCCTGCTTGTCCTTCTGCAGGCCATCCACCAGCCTGACCACGGCGGCCACGGTTTCCTTGACCTCGGCCGGATGCTCCTTGATGACATCCGAACGGGTGACGATCAGGTTGGTCAGACGCCCCGCCGCCTGGTCATACGGATACGCAAAATGCTTGCCAACCCCGGTCATGCGGATCTGCGACGCGAAGGGTTCGACCGAGCAGATCAGTTCCACCTCGCCGCGCGAGAGTGCGGCGGCGTGGTCCGAGGGATTGGGGATGTTGACGAACTGCACGTCCTTGGACGGATCGATGCCGTGGCCGGCCAGTTCGCCGCGCATGTGCAGGTCCTGCGCATTGCCGCGCGAGGCGGCGATGCGGAAGGGCTTGTCTTCGGCCTTGTATTGCGCGATCAGCTTCTTGAGGCCGGCCCAGTCATCCGAGGCCAGCTTGCTGTCCTTGCCGACCAGCATCTCCGAACCGCCGTTGACCTGGCCCGACACGGCCACCAGGTCAAAGCCCTTGTCCAGACCGCTGACGTAGGCCAGGTAGGTGACCTGGGCGATGTCCACGCTCTTGGAGACCAGCGCAGTCAGCGCATCGCTGCCGGCGGTGAAGTTGATGCCTTCGATCTCCACGTTCTGCGCCAGCCCCGGCACCATGGCCATGGACATGCAATGCGCACACTTGGCATAGGCCAGCTTGATCTTGGGCTTGGCCTGGGCCATGGCCGAACCGGCGCCCAAGGTACTGCAGGCCACGAGGCTGGCCAGGGCAAGCGCCTTGAAGAA
Source organism: Herbaspirillum sp. Her4 (assembly GCF_057961335.1). NCBI lineage: Bacteria > Pseudomonadati > Pseudomonadota > Betaproteobacteria > Burkholderiales > Oxalobacteraceae > Herbaspirillum > Herbaspirillum sp. Her4. The sequence goes on from NZ_CM176330.1 coordinate 5,537,793, forward strand.
CAGGCCGGAGGGGGACTTGCGGACTTGCTGTTGCATGGTTTTCTCCCAGGTGGACAATCGGAACGAATTATTTTGTGACAATCCTGTTTTCTATTGCCACCGTTTATGCAAAGCCTGTGCCAGCTTGAAAAACGCCCGTCGCACGGTTTGGGAAATCGTCCCAAATCCCTTTTGCAACGGGCTTTTCCATAGAATTTTCCGACTTCAATTGCCGACGAGAAACGAGAGCGCACGCACCAAAGCAATCCAATCCAGCCAAGCCGGAGCACAAATCCGCCCCGCAAGAGTGCAACATTCATTACCCCATTTTGTGACAATCCATTCCCACAATTTTCCGCTATCATGGCGGGCAAACCCATGTCATCACAGAGACCCATGCGCCCGACTTCCGCCAGCAGCCCCCGCAAGAAAACCAGCAAGCACGAGCATCCGGACACCAGCCCCCTGCCCGGCCAGGCCTTCAGCGTGCGCCCGCTGGCCGGCGACGCCATCTATGAGCGCATCGTCGGGGCCATCATGGAACACCGCCTCACGCCGGGCACCAAGCTGGTCGAGGAGAAGCTGGCCGGCATCTTCAGCGTGAACCGTACGCGGGTGCGCGAGGTGCTGGCGCGGCTGGCGCATGAGGGCCTGATCACGACCATCCCCAATCGCGGCGCCTTCGTGGCCAGCCCCACGCCGGAAGAGGCGCGCAACATCTTTGCCGCGCGCCGCCTGCTGGAACCGGCGCTGCTGCGCCACCTGTGCGAGCACACGCGGCCCGAGCACATCGCGCTGTTGCGCGCCCACGTGGCCGAAGAAGCGCAGGCCCGCGCCAGCAATGACCGGCGCGCCATCATCCGGCTCTCGGGCGAATTCCACATCCGTATCGCCGACATGGTGGACAACCCGGTGATGAGCAAGATGATGCGCGAGCTGGCATCGCTGACCTGTCTCATCATCGTGCTGTACGATTCGCCGACGGTGCCGGCCTGCACCCACGACGACCATGGCGACATCATCGACGCCATCTCCGCCGGCCGCACCGAAGACGCCGTGGCGACCATGCTGGCGCACCTGCACCACATTGAAAGCGTGCTCGACATGTCCGCGCCGCAGGGCGAGGACGAAGATCTGGAGGCATTGCTGGGCATGGTGTAAGGCAACACACGGCGCCCATCACCAATGGAGGAGACACCATGCAAGACGCAAGCCAGGACCTGTTGCTGCGCCATGACGCCCAGGGCATCACCACCCTCACCCTGAACCGGCCGGCGCAATTCAATGCGCTCTCCGAAGCGATGCTGGAGGCCTTGCAGGCACAGCTCGATGCGCTGGCGCAGGACCCGCAGGTACGCTGCGTGATCCTGGCCGCCAACGGCCGCGCCTTCTGCGCCGGCCATGACCTGCGCGAGATGCGCGCCACGCCCGAGCAGGCGTATTACCAGCAATTGTTTGATCGTTGCAGCCACCTGATGCAGTCCTTGCGCGCGCTGCCGGTGCCGGTCATCGCCAAGGTACAGGGACTGGCCACGGCGGCCGGCTGCCAGCTGGTGGCCGCCTGCGACCTGGCGGTGGCCAGCGAGGGCGCGCGCTTTGCGGTCTCGGGCATCAACGTCGGTTTGTTCTGTTCCACCCCGGCGGTGGCCTTGACGCGCAACCTGCCGATCAAGCGCGCCTTCGAGATGCTGGTGACCGGCAAATTCATCGATGCCGACACCGCCGCGCAATGGGGACTCATCAACCAGGCGGTGCGTGCGGATGAACTCGATGCGGCCACCGAAGCGCTGGCGCGCGAGATCTGCAGCAAGCCTGCCATCTCGATTGCGCGCGGCAAGGCCATGGCGTACCGCCAGCAGATGATGGCGCTGCCCGATGCCTATGCGCATGCAGCCGAGGTGATGGCCTGCAACATCATGGATGCGGAGGCGATGGAGGGGATACAGGCGTTTCTGGAGAAGCGGCCGCCGCGGTGGGAATGAGCTGGCGCTTCTTTATGTGAAGTTTACGGGACCGGGTTCAAGTTTTACCAGGATTAAACGCCGGCGATTCTAAGCTTGCGGCTCTTCAACCCACGGAGCCACCAGCATCATGAATCGCCGCACCCAACAACACATCCAGGATCCCGCAAAGCAAGACATGGCACCGCTGGGCCAGCGTCGACTGCGCAATGCGCAACTGGCCGGTCTCGCCACCCTGGCCGCCGCCGGCGCGCTGCTGGCCATCGCCGTGATCGCTCCGGCCCAGGCGCAGGAAGCCGCACCCACCACCCCGGAGGCCAGCGCCTCCCCGCTGCACCTGGCCGGCAACATCGGCATCGTCAGCCAGTACGTTTTCCGTGGCACTACCCAGACCAACCAGAAACCGGCCCTGCAAGGCGGCTTCGACCTGACCCATGACAATGGCCTCTATGCCGGTGTCTGGATGTCCAACATCAGCTGGATCTCGGATACCAACCCGGCCGCCTCCGCCAGCCTCGAAGCCGATGTCTACGGCGGCTGGAAACCGGCACTCACCGACTGGCTCACCGGCGACATCGGCGTGCTGCACTACGCCTATCCCGGCAGCTATCCGGCCGGCATGACCAAACCCGATACCACCGAGGTCTACCTCGGCGTGGATGCCAAGTGGATCGCCTTCAAGTATTCGTACAGCACCGGCAATACCTTCGGCAATGCCGATACGCGCGGCAGCACCTATGCCGACCTGTCCGTGACACATGAACTCTTCGCCGGCATCACCGGACTGGCCCACATCGGCCGCCAGCGCTATACCGGCTCCAATGCTTCCAACCTCTCCTATACCGACTGGAAGCTGGGCCTCACGCGCGACTTCTCCGGCTACGTGCTGGGGCTGGCCTGGACCGGCAGCAATGCGCCCGACGCCGGCTACACCCTGCGTGGCAAGAACATCGGCAGCAACCAGTGGATCGCTTCGGTCAACAAGAGCTTCTGAGCCCTGTCCGTCTTCTGACAAGACAACATCACAAGGAGGTGCATCATCATGCGTAGCCGTCTGCACTGGAAACGTGGCGAGGATCGCCTCCACCCGCTCTCGCCACGCCATCTGTTCCTGCGTACCGCACAGCGCCGCCGCTATCGCTGCGTGCTGGTGGCGCTGCTGATCTTCGTGCTGTGCGCCAGCATCGCGCCGCTCACACAGGCCGTCGCGCCCTACCGCGCGCCCGAAGACTACGGCCCCTCGCGGCAGGCCCTGCAGCATCGCGACGAGTGCCGACAGCAGATCAGTGCCTTCATGCCCGGCAAGATCGAGAGCGAGGAATTCGTGGCTCGCACCGACCACGAATACTTCCGCTACGTGGTGCGCCATGCCCTGCGGGAAGTTCTCTTCATCTGCGATGCACGCACCGGGCAGATCCGCCGCCAGATTGATATCTGGGGGGATCTTTAGGTTCATATCGCGCTAGAACCGCCGTCCGGCGGGCATTCCCTTGCTGAGCGCACAGCCGGGCTGGACAATCAGGCGGGCTGACGGCAAGATGCGGCATCCTTATCGATGCCCCTACTGACCGACCTGCCCATGCAAGCCGACTACGCCACCATCCTGCAGTGGATCTACCTGTTCAATTCCCTGGCCCAGCTGGCCCTGAAGCAACTGGGCCGACGCCGCAAGGCGCGCGCGCTGGAACAGCGCTTCCGCGCTGCGCAGACCGCCGAATGGCGCAACACCGCACCTGACTTCATGAACACGCGGCTCGGTACACCCCATGCCCAGGAGACGCGCGAAGACGGCACCCTGCTCTATCGCTGGCGTGGTGAGCGGCACTGGCTGGAAGCGCTCTATCGCGAAGGCCGCTGCGAGAGCGTGGAGGTTTCCGATCATCTGGAAGAAAGCTTCCCGACCGTCAATACCTATTTCAACTGCGCCGTGCTGGCCGCCCTGGTCTGCGCCTGGAAATTCTCGGGACTGGCCGATGCGCCGGAGTTGCCGGTGGCCGCTGCGGGCAAGCAATACCTGGCCAACTTCATCGTCTTTCTGGCCGGGGCGTGGCTGCTCTCGTTCGTGCTCAAGCGCCAGCGTCTGCTGCTCAATCTGGGCTGCATCGTGATGGTGGTACTGGCCCTGCCGCTGCTGAACTGGCCCTGAGGCCGGTTCACTGCAGTTTCATTCGGCCACCACATCGGCTACCCGATAGCCCACGCCGATCTCGGTAAGGATGTGTACAGGCTGGGCCGCATCGCGTTCCAGTTTCTGGCGCAGGCGCTGCATGTAGATGCGCAGGTAGTGGCCATCCTCCGCATGCGAAGGTCCCCATCCGGCCACCAGCAACTGGCGGTGCGTGATGACGCGCCCGGCATCGCGCAGCAGGGTGGCCAGCAGACGATATTCGATCTGCGTCAGATGCAGCGCCTCGCCGTTGCGGCTCACGCTGCGGGCCGGCAGGTCCACCACCACATCCCCAAGCCGATAGCGCCCGCTGGACTGCCCTGCGCCTGAGGCGCGCGCATGGCGGCGCAATTGCGCGCGCATGCGGGCCAGCAGCTCGGGCATGCCGAAGGGCTTGACCAGGTAGTCGTCGGCACCGGCGTCGAGGGCTTCCACCTTCTCGGACTCCTGCGTGCGGGCCGAGAGGATCACGATGGGCACGCTGCTCCAGTTGCGGATCTCGCTGATGACCTGCTTGCCGTCGCCATCGGGCAGACCGAGGTCGAGGATGATGAGGTCGGGCTTGCGGGTCCCGGCTTCGGTGACGCCTTCACGTGCGCTCTTGGCTTCGTGGACGATGAAGCCCTCCTGTTCGAGCGCACTCCTGACCAGTTTGCGGATGTGCGGATCATCTTCGATGAAGACGATGTTGCCTGCGTGTTCTTGCATGGGGTGTCCTTATTCCTCCGGCAGGGCGGGTTGCGTTTCCACCGGCAGCATGAAGCAGACGGTCGCGCCCTGCCCGGCTTCCTGCGGCGCGATCCAGATGCGGCCCTGGTGCGCCTCGATGATGGCGCGGCAGATCGCCAGGCCCAGGCCGACGCCGGGGGTGGACGATTCATTGTCGCCGCGCGTGAATTTTTCAAAGGCGTGCTGCGTCATGGCCGGCGGGAAGCCGCGCCCATGGTCGCTCACGCACACCTTGACCTGGGGCTGGCCATCGCTTTCTTCCACATGCGCACTGATGGCAATGGGGCTGCCGGCGGGCGAATACTTGATGGCGTTTTCCACCAGGTTGGCCAGCACGCGTTCCAGCAATACCGCATCGACGCGCAACAGCGGCAGGTCGGGTGCGATGCGCGTTTCCACCTGGCGTCCTTCCAGTGCTTTGGAGAGCAGGCGCAGGGCCGAGCCGGTCAACTCTTCCAATGCATTCCATTGGCGATTCAAGGTCACCACGCCTGCCTGCAGGCGCGCCATGTCCAGCAGGTTGTTCATCAGCCCGACCATCTTCTGCGACTGTTCGCTGATGGTGCGCGCCATGGCGCGGGCATCCTCATCCAGGCGCTCGTTGGCGGCCAGCACGTCGGCACTGCCCACCAGCGAGGTCAGCGGCGTGCGCAGATCATGCGAGATGGCCGAGAGCAGCGAATTGCGCAGGCGTTCCGATTCCATGGTCACCAGCGCATCCTGGGCCACCTCGGCATAGTGCAGGCGCTCGATGGCCATGGCGATCTGCGAGCAGAAAATTTCCAGCATCTGGCGGTTCTCGGGCAGGGCCAGTTGCGCGGCAGCCAGCTGGCGCTCCTCTTCACTGGCGCCTTCGATGGCAAAGGCCAGCACGCCACGCGTGCGCATGGTGGCCGTCAGCGGCAGGTACAGCGCCGCTGCCGAGGGCAAGGTGGCCGTGCCCTTGCCGGCGGCCTGGCCGTTGTCGTAGACCCATTGCGCCACGCCCGCGTCCACGCTTTTGAGGACGTGCGGACCGCCGCTGTCCTGCTCGGGCTCGGCCAGGCGCAACTGGTCGGCGCTGTCGGGCAGGAAGAAGGCGATGCGCGCCCCGAACACGGCGGCCAGATGGCGGCGGCCGATTTCCAGGATCTGGTCCAGCGTCAGCAGCGCCGACAATTCCTTGCCCAGCATGTAGAGATTGGCGGCGCGTCCTTCGCGCTGCATGGCCACGCTGGCCTGGCGGCGCAGGCGCGCCGTGAGCGAGCTGATGAACAGCGACACCGCCAGCATCACGGCCAGCGTCAGCAGGTACTGCGCGTCCGACACCGTGATGGAAAAACGCGGATCGACGAAGAAGAAATCAAAGGACAACACGGACAGCACCGACACCAGCGCCGAAGCCGCGCGGCCATAGCGCATCGCCACCAGCATCACACCGACGAGGTACAGCATGATGACGTTGGCCGGATGCAGCTTGCCATCGAGCACGAAGGCCAGCGTCGTGGTGGCCATGCAACTGGCCACGGCCCACAGCGTGCCACGCGTACGGCGGCGGCGCGTGAGCAGGGCTTCGGCGGCGCTGGCCGCACTGTCGGTGCGGGCCTGTTCCTGCTGCACGCGGGTGCGGCTGCGGGCGATGGTGTAGAGGTCGATCTCGCCACCGCTACGCGCGATGCGCTGGGCCAGAGTGCCGCGCGGCCAGCGCAGCAAGTGGCGCAGGCCGCCCTCCTCCTGGCCGATCACCAGCTTGCCGGCATTGCGGCTGCGGGCGAATTGCAGCAACGCGGCGGACAATTCCTCACCGCTGATGCTGGCCGTTTCCGCGCCCAGGGATTGCGCCAGTTTCAGATAGGAGACCACGCGTTCGCGCGCCTCCATCGCCTGACGCTGGCCCGACAGGTCGACGTGAACCGCCAGCCATTCGGCCTGCAGCTTGGCGGCCAGGCGGGCCGCTTCGCGGATCAGGCGTTCCTCGCCGGCACCGCTGCCGACCGCCACCACGATGCGCTCGCGCGCCTGCCACAGCTGGGCGATGGAGCGGTCGGCGCGGTACTGGCGCATGTCGGCATCGACGCGGTCGGCCGTCCGGCGCAAGGCAATCTCGCGCAGCGCGATCAGGTTGCCCTTGCGGAAGAAGTTGCGCCCGGCCTTCTCGGCCTGCTGCGGCAGGTAGACCTTGCCCTGCTGCAGGCGGGCCAGCAATTCATCGGGCGGAATATCCACCAGCATGACATCGTCGGCGTCATCGAAGACATGATCGGGCACCGTCTCGAAGACGCGGATACCGGTGATCTGGCCGACCACGTCGTTGAGACTTTCGATGTGCTGCACGTTGAGGGTGGTGTAGACATCGATGCCGGCACGCAGCAGTTCGTCGATGTCCTGCCAGCGCTTGGCATGGCGCGAGCCGGGCACGTTGGAGTGCGCCAGTTCGTCGACCAGGATCACGCCGGGCTTGCGCTCCAGTGCGGCATCCAGGTCGAACTCGGGCAGCTGGCGATCACGGTAGGGCACCATGCGCATGGGCAGGCGCGCGAGGCCGGCAAGCTGGGCCTCGGTCTCGGCGCGGCCATGGGTCTCGACCACGCCGGCGATCACGTCCGTGCCTTGCGCGACCAGCGCCTGGGCGGCTTCCAGCATGGCGAAGGTCTTGCCGACACCGGCCGAGAAGCCGAAGAAGATCTTCAGGCGGCCGCGCGCCTGGCGCTCTTCGTCGCGCATCACGCGTTCCAGCAGGTCGTCGGGATCGGGGCGGGTGTTCATATCGGGCGTTCAGGGTTGCTGCATTGTAGTGGCAAAAAGCCGGTGGCACGCGGGTTGCGTGCCACCGGCCATCCTGCAGACAGCGAAGGGCTTACTTGGCCGCTTCCGTCTTGGGCATGGGTGCGGCCGCATCCAGCGCCAGGTTCAGCTTGAGCACATTGACGCGCGGTTCACCGAACAGACCCCACTGCGGGGCCTCGCTGTTGACGCGCACCAGCGCACGCACCTGCTCCACCGTGATGCCACGCGCACGGGCGACGCGACCGGCCTGGTACTCGGCCGCGGCCGGGCTGATGTGCGGATCCAGGCCGCTGGCCGAGGCCGTCAGCAAGTCAATGGGAATCGCACCCTTGTTGTCCGGATCGGCTTCCTGCAAGGCCTTGGCGCGGTCTTCAGCGGCCTGCTTCAGGGCCGGGTTGGTCGGACCCAGGTTGCTGCCGCCGGAGGCCATGCCATTGTTGGGGAAGGTACCAGCGGCCGAGGGGCGGCCCCAGAAATAAGCCGGACTGGTGAAGTTCTGGCCGATCAGTTCCGAGCCGACCACTTGGCCCTGGCGTTCGATCAGGCTGCCATTGGCCTGCTGCGGGAAGAAGGCTTGCGCCAGACCGGTCACCAGCAACGGATACAGGCCGCCCAGCAACACGCCCAACAGGATGAAAAGCGTGATGGCCGGACGCAGCGGATGGGGAGTCGAGGTTTTCATGTGACTTTCCTTGAGAGTCGTAATCGGGTTCAGACCAGACCGAAGGCGGTCAGCAGCAGGTCGATCAGCTTGATGCCCACGAACGGCACCAGCAAGCCACCCACGCCATAGATCAGCAGGTTGCGGCGCAGGAGCACGGCCGCACCCAGCGCGCGATAGCGCACGCCACGCAGGGCCAGCGGGATCAGTCCCACGATCACCAGCGCATTGAAGATCACCGCCGACATGATGGCCGAATCGGGACTGGTCAGGCGCATCACGTTGAGCGCGCCCAGCTGCGGATAGTTGGCCACGAACATGGCCGGAATGATGGCGAAGTACTTGGCCACGTCATTGGCGATGCTGAAGGTGGTGAGACTGCCGCGGGTCATCAGCATCTGCTTGCCGATCTCGACGATCTCGATCAGCTTGGTCGGATTGGAATCGAGGTCGACCATGTTGCCGGCTTCCTTGGCCGCCTGGGTGCCGCTGTTCATGGCCACGGCCACGTCGGCCTGAGCCAGCGCCGGGGCGTCGTTGGTGCCGTCGCCGGTCATGGCCACCAGCTTGCCTTCGGCCTGATGCTGGCGGATCAGGGCCAGCTTCTGTTCCGGCGTGGCTTCGGCCAGGAAGTCATCGACCCCCGCTTCAGCGGCGATGGCCGCGGCGGTCAGGCGGTTGTCGCCGGTGATCATGATGGTCTTGATGCCCATGCGGCGCAGTTCGCCGAAGCGCTCCTTGATGCCGCCCTTGACGATGTCCTTCAGCTCCACCGTACCGAGGATGCGGATAGGTGCGCCCTGGTTGATGACGGCCGCCTCGTTGTTCCATTCGATCACCACCAGCGGTGTGCCGCCACGGCGGGCGATGGCTTCCACATCGCTTTCCACCTGGGCCGGCAGGCGCTGGTCGGCCGAGCGCACCAGCTTGCGGATGGCGTCGGCAGCGCCCTTGCGGATGCGGCGGTTGCCGATGTCGATGCCGGAGACACGGGTCTGGGCCGAGAACGGAATGAATTCCGCGCCCAGGTTGGCCATCTCGCGTTCGCGCAGGTTGAATCGGTTCTTGGCCAGCACCACGATGCTGCGGCCTTCCGGCGTTTCATCGGCCAGCGAGGCCAGTTGGGCGACATCGGCCAGTTCTCGCTCGGCCACGCCCGGTGCCGGCATGAAGGCGGCGGCCTGGCGGTTGCCGAGCGTGATGGTGCCGGTCTTGTCCAGCAGCAGCACGTCGACGTCACCGGCGGCTTCCACCGCGCGGCCGGAGGTGGCGATCACGTTGGCCTGCATCATGCGGCTCATGCCGGCCACGCCGATGGCCGAGAGCAGGCCGCCGATGGTGGTCGGGATCAGGCACACCAGCAGGGCGATCAGCGCCGTCACCGTGACCGGCGAGCCAGCACCGGCGGCAGTGACCGAGAAGATCGAGAACGGCAGCAGGGTCACCGTCACCAGCAGGAACACCAGCGTCAGTGCCACCAGCAGCAGGGTCAGCGCCAGTTCGTTGGGGGTCTTCTGGCGACGTGCGCCTTCGACCATGGCGATCATGCGATCCAGGAAAGCTTCACCCGGATTGACCGAGACGCGTACCACGATCCAGTCCGACAGCACGCGCGTGCCGCCGGTGACGGCCGAGAAGTCGCCGCCGGATTCGCGGATCACCGGGGCCGATTCACCGGTGATGGCGCTCTCGTCGACAGTGGCCACGCCTTCGATGACGTCGCCATCGGCGGGTACCGTATCGCCTGCTTCGATGAGCACCAGGTCACCTTTGCGCAGGCTGCCGCCTTCGACCACTTCGCACTGGGCGGCGGCTGCGGCCACGCCACCGCGTGTCTGGTCGCTGCTGCGCAGCTTCTTGGCCATCACGCTCTTCTTGACGCCACGCAGGGCGGCGGCTTGCGCCTTGCTGCGGCCTTCGGCCAGGGCTTCGGCGAAGTTGGCGAAGAGCACCGTGAACCACAGCCAGGCAGCGACGGCGAAGATGAAGCCCGCCGGGGCTTCACCCTTGCCGGTGATGGCCTGGATGAACAGCAGCGTGGTCAGGATGCTGCCGAGGTAGACCACGAACATCACCGGATTGCGCCATTGCACGCGCGGCGACAGCTTGCGGAAGGAATCGGCCAGGGCCGGCTTGACGATCTTGGGATCGAACATCCAGCGCGCAGTCTGCGCGGCGGAAGGAATGGCATCGGCCGGCACGGCTTGTGTGCTGCTGGCCGGAGTATTGCTGGAAGGGGTAGTCATAAGGGTATCCGTTGCGGGTTGCTCCACCGGGCGCAGTGCCCGGCGGAATCCATCCAATCATTTACATCGCCATCATCTGCAGGTGCTCGACCACCGGTCCCAGCGCCAGCGCCGGCACATAGGTCAGGGCACCGACCAGGATCACCGCGCCGATCAGCAGCGCCACGAACAGCGGGCCATGCGTGGGCAGGGTGCCGGAGGTGGCGGCCAGGCGCTTCTTGCCGGCCAGCGAACCGGCCATGGCCAGCACCGGCACGATGATGCCGAAGCGGCCCAGCCAGGTGCAGATGCCGGTGGTGATGTTGTAGTACGGCGTGTTGGCCGAGAGCCCGGCGAAGGCGCTGCCGTTGTTGTTGGCGGCCGAGCTGAATGCGTAAAGGATTTCCGAGAATCCGTGCGCACCGGGGTTGGCGATACCGGCCAGGCCTGCCTCCACCATCACCGACAGGGCCGTGAAGATCAGCACCAGCGCCGGGGTCATGAGGATGGCGATGGACATCATCTTCATGTCGAACACGCCGATCTTCTTGCCCAGGTATTCAGGCGTACGGCCGATCATCAGGCCCGCGATGAACACCGCCAGCACCGCAAAGATCAGCATGCCGTACAGGCCCGAACCGACCCCGCCGAACACCACTTCACCCAGCTGCATCTGCAGCATCGGCACCAGTCCGCCCAGCGGCGAGAGCGAGTCATGCATGGCATTGACCGCACCGCAGGACGCGGCCGTGGTGATGGAGGCGAACAGCGCCGAGGCCGGGATGCCGAAGCGGGTCTCCTTGCCTTCCATCATGCCGGGGCCGGAAGCGTGCAGCGAAGCGAGCATGGGATTGGGTTGCGACTCGGCGTACATCAGCACCAGCGTCAACACCACGAACAGGATCGTCATCGAGGCGAGGATGGCCCAGCCCTGGCGACGGTCGCCGACCAGCACACCGAAGCTGGTGCACAGTGCTGCCGGGATGATGAGGATGGCCAGCATCTGCAGGAAGTTGGTCAGCGGCGTCGGGTTCTCATACGGGTGCGCCGAGTTGGCGTTGAAGAAGCCACCACCGTTGGTACCGATCATCTTGATGGCTTCCTGCGATGCCACCGGGCCCATGGGCAGGGTCTGCTTGTCGGTGCTCTGCGCTTCGGTCACCGGTTCGCCCTTGGCATCTTTCAGGGGCTGGCCTGCGGCATCCAGCTTGGGCACGGTGTAGTTGGTCACTTCCAGCGTCTTCACGTCCTGATACGCACGGAAGTTCTGGATGCTGCCCTGCTGCACCAGTACCAGCGCGAACACCACCGACAGCGGCAGCAGCACGTACAGCGTGCTGCGGGTCATGTCGACCCAGAAGTTGCCGATGCCCTTGCTGCTGTGACGGGCGAAGCCACGGATCAGGGCGAAGGCGATGGCGATCCCGGTGGCGGCAGACAGGAAGTTCTGCACGGCCAGTGCGGCCATCTGGGTCAGGTAGCTCATGGTGGCTTCACCCACGTAGCCCTGCCAGTTGGTGTTGGTGACGAAACTGAGCGCCGTGTTGAAGGAGGAGTCCGGGCTGACGTTGGCCAGCGCGGCCGGGTTCAGCGGCAGCCATTGCTGCACGCGCTGCAGCAGGTAGACCACGATCAGGCCCAGGAAATTGAACAGCACGGCCGCGATGGCGTACTGCTTCCAGTCCATCTCGTGCTCGCGGCTGATGCCGCAGAGGCGATAGAAGACGCGCTCGATGCCGCCGAAGAGACGGTTCACGCGGGACTTGCCTTCCATCACGCGGGCCATGTACCAGCCCAGCGGCAGGGAGAGGACCAGCAGGACGGCCAGGTAGAGGCCGAGCTGGAAATAATTGTTGCTGTCCATGTCAGAAATCCTCCGGCTTGATCAGGGCGTAGACCAGGTACAGCAGGAGGGCGATGGAGACCACCAGCCCCAGCAGATACATGAGGTTCATTTCTTCTCCCCTTCCTGCCGTTCCAGACGGCTGCAAAGGGCGATGAAGGCCCACATCGAGAGGCCGCAGACGAGCAGCATGCCTATGTAGAGAAAATCCGTTTGCAACATTTCCCACTCCATTGTTGACGTTGTTGTTCGCTTCCAGGGACGGAAAACGAGACAGTCGAACGATAGGGAAAGCAGCATCAAATCCCGGTAAATGTTTGGCGCAGGAGCGTAAACAAACCGTAAATGAGACGGAGCGGCTCGTCAGCAATGACGAGTCCGGAGAGAGAAAGAAGGGAAAGGAAGGAAAGCGGAAACCGGGCGCGATCGCGCCCGGCGGATCAGACGTCTCCCGCGCGTCCCAGCTCGACGCGGTTCTTGCCCAGGCGCTTGGCGGCGTACATGGCCTTGTCGGCCATGGACAGCAGTTCCTCGGGGCCGACTTCGCCGTCCAGGTTGGGCTGGTAGACCGCCACGCCGATACTGCTGGAGATGTTGACGGTGGAGTGCGTCAGCTGGAAGGGTTCGCGGATGGTATTGAGGATCTTCTGCGCCACCATCAGCGCGTCTTCCTGGGTCTGCAGGTTTTCCAGGATCACCACGAATTCGTCACCGGCCAGGCGGGCCACGGTATCGACATCGCGCACCGAGCGTTGCAGGCGGCGTGCGAACTCCACCAGCAGTTCGTCGCCGGCCTCGTGGCCGTAGCGGTCATTGACGCCCTTGAAACCATCGATGTCCATGAAGAACAGCGCCAGCAACTGGTCGGCCCGGCGCGCCCGCATCATGCCCTCGGGCAGGCGGTCGCTGAAGGCGCGGCGGTTGGGCAGGCTGGTCAGCACGTCGGTCAGGGCCAGCTCGCGCATCTGGTCGCGGAAGGCCAGGCGCTCGGTGATGTCGTGCAGGAAGGCGATGAACAGGTGGCCGCTCTGGCGCTTGACGTGGCCGACCGTGATCTCGATGGGCAGCTCGTGGCCATCGTGATGCTGGGCTTGCAGCTCGATGCGGTTGTTGATGACGACGCTGGTGCCATCCTTGAGGAATTGCGCCATGCCGCGATTGTGGGCCGCACGCATGTCCGGCGGAATGATCAGTTCGGCCATGTCGCGTCCCATGGCCTGGTCGCGCGGCCAGCCCAGCAGCAGTTCGGCCTGGCGGTTCCATTCGACCACGCGGCCCTGTTCGTCAGCGGCGATGAAGGCATCCTGGGCGTTTTCCAGGATGGCGCGCAGTTCGGCGGCGCTCTCTTCCAGCTGGATCTGGTTGGCCTGCTGCTGGTCCAGCGCTTCCTGCAAGGCACTGGCGGTCTCGTGCAGGCGGCTGGTGCGCTCGGCCACGCGCTGCTCCAGGCTTTCGTTGAGGGAGCGCACTTCGCGCAGGTAGGTCTCTTCGCGCTCGACCATGTTGACCAGGGTCGAGGACAGCAGCTGGATCTCGCGGTAGCTGTTCACCTGCGGAATGGGCACGTCGCCACGGCCCGCGGCACGCTGCTCCAGCGCGGCCGACAGCGCGTTGATGGGGGCCACCAGACGACGCGCGAGGAAGAAGGCCAGCAGTACCAGGATCGCCCCGGAGAGCGCACCGACCACGATCACCCGCTTTTCCAGATCACGGAAGGCCTGCAGCGCCACGGTCTCGGGCTGGCGCACGATCACGCTCCAGTGCAGCTTCATGCCGCCCTTGTCGCCCGTGCGGGCATAGCCGCTGACGTAACGGCGGCCATCGGGCCAGGTCTCGATCAGCGAGCCGCCATTGTCGCTGCCTTGCGCAGCGCGCACGCTGGCGGTATCGAGCTTGGTCTCTTCCATGCCCTTGGGGCCGAGGATGACGGTGCCATCGTCGCGCACGATGATGACGTCGACGTCATAGCGGTTGCCGGCCGGGTCGAGCAGCTTGGCGGCGATGTCGCGCGCCCAGGACCACGACAGATGCAGGCCGACCACGCCGAGGTAATGGCCGTTCAGATCATGCACCGGGGCCGAGAGGTCGACGAAACGCCAGGGATTGGATTGCGGCGGCAGCTTCTGCGCCAGCAGCACGGCCGGATGGAAGTCGGCGCTGTACTCGCCCTTGCTGCCTTCCTGGAACCAGGGGCGCTGCGCCACGCTGGCCCCTTCCAGCAAGCCGTTGGTGGCCACCTGCACGATGCCCTCGGGATTGGCCAGGCCGATCCAGGCGTAATGCGGCACGTTGGCCTGCAGTTCGTTGAAGACCCGGCGGATGCGCGGCAGATCGCGGCCGGAACGGACCGACGGCCGCTGTACCAGCAGGCGCAGGTCGATTTCGCGCTCCTTCATGCCGCGCTCCAGCGCATCCTGCATCTGCCAGGCCAGCTGCTTCATGCGCGTTTCACTTTCGGAACGCGCATAGCCGCGCGTGAACTGATCCACCAGGATCAGTACCGACACGGTCGTGATGAGCACGGTAATGACCACCCCCAGCGTAATCAGCGACGACAGATTGGGCGGGGATGGGGCTTTATTCTTGTTCAATTCAGACAAAATTGCGACGCGGCTTGATGCATGACGGCTCCCCTGTGAACCGCATAGGTTTACGGCATCTTGCCAGAACAGCTATGGTTTTTCATCGCATTTCCAGAAAAACTTCGAGAATTTTTTTCTACGGCAAAAAACTCATCAATCCTCTCGATTCAAAGTGGAGACAAAAGCGATAAAAGAGCGCAATAAGCCTCATTTCCTGTCAAACGGGAAATGCAAAAAGACAACGGAGGGCGAGGCTTGGTGAGGATCTTCGCCCTCCGCCAGTGGCGGCGCGCACACCCGCAGTGCCGGCAGCGCAGAGGATGGCAATGCAGAAAGGACGAGCAGCCCGTCAGACCCCGGCACAAACGCCATCGGCACGCGGATCGGTCGCCCCTTCGATCAGCCCGTCCGGATGCACGCACACGGCACCGGCGTGACCCATCATGTCGGTGTAGTCCTCCACCACCTGCACTTCATGGCCGGCCTGGCGCAGGGCGTCGATGGTGGCGGCCGGCACCCGCCCTTCCACCTTCAGGTTGGTGGAGACATCGCCCCAGGTGCGGCCCAGCAGCCAGCGCGGTGCGCTCACGGCCGCCTGCAGGTTCTGGCCGAACAGCACGTGACGCGTGAAGACCGCTGCCTGGGTCTGCGGCTGCCCTTCACCGCCCATGGTGCCGTAGGCCAGGGTGCGGCCATCGTTGAGGCGTGCCAGCGAGGGGTTCAGTGTATGGAAGGGCAGCTTGCCCGGTTGCAGCTGGTTGGCCCCGTCATCCAGGGTGAAGCTGGCCCCCCGGTTCTGCCACACGATGCCGGTGTCGGGCACCACCACGCCGCTGCCGAATTCCCAGAAGATGCTCTGGATGTAGCTCACCACGCGGCCTTGCGCGTCGGCGGCGCCCATCCAGATGGTGTCGCCCGGCTTGGCCGGATGCGGCCAGGGGGCGGCGCGCTGCATGTCGATCTCTTTGGCTTCCCGGTCCAGCGCCTCGGCCAGCAGCCAGTGCGCGGCATCCACGCTCATGTGGGCCGGATCGGTGACGTGCTGGTTGCGCAGAATGAAGGCGCGCTTGGTGGCTTCCACCAGACCGTGGATGTGGTCGAAGCCTTCGGCCTGCGTGATGCCGAGACGATCGAACAGGCCGATGATCATCAGGGCCGAGACGCCCTGTGTCGGTGGTGGCAGGTTGTAGACGCGGCCTGACGTTAACTGCACCATCAGCGGCTTGACCACTTGCGCGCGGAAGGCTTCCAGGTCGCTGCGGCGCACCGGGCTGCCCGCCGCTTCCAGGCCTGCAGCAAGGCGTTGCGCGAGATCGCCGCGATAGAAATCATCCAGACCGGCCTCGGCCAGGCGCGACAGGCTGTCCGCCAGGGCTGACTGTTTCAGCACCTTGCCTTGGGCCGGGATGCCGTCGGCGGCATAGGTGGCGGCAAAGCCGGGCTGGTCTTTGAGCTCGTCCCACTTGTCGCGGGTCAGTTCATGTTGCGAGCGGGTGATGGGCACACCGTTCTTCGCATGGCGGATGGCATCGGCCAGCAGCACCGGCAGCGGCAGCGCGCGGCCGTAGCGGCGCGCATGCTCCAGTGCCGCGGCCCAGCCACCGACCGCACCGGCCACCGTCAGCGCCGCATGCGGCCCGCGCGTGGGCACGGCGCTGTGGCCGTGCTGTGCATAGAACTCCTTGGTCGCCAGCGCCGCCGAGGGACCGCAGGCACGAATGGCCACCGGTTCCTGCCCCGGTTCGCTGATGACCCAGAAGCCATCGCCGCCGATGCCGTTCATGTGCGGATAGACCACGGCGATGGCGGCCGCGGCCGCGACCATCGCTTCGACCGCATTGCCACCCTCGCGCAGGATCTGCGCACCCGCCTGCGCGGCCAGGTGATGGGGAGCGGTGACCATTCCGCCCAGACAGGTCTTGCTGTACAACATGGCTGACTCCTGATGTTCTTGTCGAGATGAAAAAACTGCTGCGAGGATGATACCTGCGGATGGCCGGGCTTTCAGGCGGCCGGCGCTTTGGGCGCATCCATCCACGATACGTGCGCGGCCACGATGCGCCAGCCTTGCGGGCAACGCAGCCAGGTGTGGCTCTGGCGGCCGATGCGCGGTTCACCCTCGCGCGTGAATTCGGTATCGGCCACCGCATAGTCCCGGCCATATGTGGTGATGACGGTGGCGCGCAGGCTGCGCATCAGGTTCTTCGGTGAACGTCCCTGACGGAAGGCGCGGATGGCCTCGGTGCCGACCAGATTCTCGGTGGCACCGTAGCGCACGGTGTGCGGGCCGTCGAGAAACAGTTCATCGAGAACTTCGACCTGGTTGGTGGTGAGCGCGACTTCGTAGCGTGCAAACGCCTGGCGTACTTCGGCCACCACGTCGGGCAGGTTGATGGCGTAAGGACGGGTCGATTCCATGTGCAATCCTTGCTGTGACTCAGTGTCAGTGCGCGCCGAGATAGGCCTTGGCCAGCGCATCATTGGCGGCGATCTCGGCGGCCGTACCTTGCGCCACCACGCGTCCGCCTTCGATGACGTAGGCGCGGTCGGCCAGTGACAGCGCCAGTGCCGCCATCTGGTCCACCAGCACGATGGTCATGTTCTCGCGGCGCAGTTGATCGAGGGCGGCAAACAATTCGGCGATCACCTTGGGGGCGAGGCCCAGCGAAGGTTCATCCAGCAACAGCACGCGCGGACGCGACATCAGCCCGCGCGCAATGGCCAGCATCTGCTGCTCGCCACCGGAGAGCAACCCGGCACGGTGATGCAGGCGCTCGCGCAAGCGCGGGAAACGGCCCAGCATGTCTTCCACGCGCGCCTCCACATCCTGCGGATAGAGGAAGGCACCGAGGCGGATATTGTCCAGTACCGAGAGTTCGGGAAACACCTGCCGTCCCTCCGGCACCAGCACTACGCCGTGGCGCACGATCTGTTCGGCGCGCAGGTGCATGAGGTTCACGCCACCGGCGTGAATGCCGCCCTGCACCGGCCGATGCAGCCCGGCCAGCGAGCGCATCAGGGTGGACTTGCCGGCACCGTTGGCGCCCAGCAGCGCAATCATCTCGCCCTGGCGCACCTGCAGGTTGATGCCGTGCAGGACCGGCTCGGCCCCATAGCCGGTGACCAGCTCGCCCACGCCCAGCAATTCGTCCGCGCCAGTGACGGCGTTGCGCACGGCCGCCACGGCCTGTTGCGTGCCCTCGCCGAGATAGGCCTTGCGCACCGCCGGATCGTTCTGCACTTCCTGCGGCGTGCCGATGGCCAGGCGCTGGCCGGCATCGAGCACGACGATGCGGCGCGAGATCTGCATCACCAGTTCCATGTCATGCTCGACCACCACCACACTGATGCCGGCCTCGGCGATGCGGGTCAGCAATTGCGCCAGCAGGGTCTTGTCTTCGCGCGAGAGACCGGCAGCGGGTTCGTCCAGCAGCAGCACATCGGGATCGGCCGCGAGCGCGCGCGCGATTTCCACCAGGCGGCGGTCAACGTGGGCCAGATCGGCGCTGGGGATATCGAGCGCACCGCGATAGCCGCAAAAATCGAGCAGCTGGCGGCAACGCGCACGCACTTCGCCGGAGACGAAACCCCGCGCCGACAGCAGTCCGCCCAGACGCCCGCGGCCACAGGCCAGGGCCACGTTGTCGGCCACCGTGAGGCTGCCGAACAGTTGCGAGGTCTGGTAAGTGCGGGCCACGCCGTGGCGCGCAATGCGGAAGGCGGGCAGCCCTGCCAGCGGCGTCTGGCCCAGCGTGAACTGTCCGGCGCTGGGACGATAGAAACCGGAGAGCATGTTCAGCGCCGTGGTCTTGCCTGCACCATTCGGACCGATGAGGCTGGTGACGGCACCGCCGGGGACCTCGAAGCCGAGATCGCTGACGGCCCGCACACCGCCGAATACCATGGTCAGGCCGTCGGCAGCGAGGGTGCGGCGCGCGCGTACCGGCAGCGCGACCTCTTCCGCATCCTCCTGCAAGGCGGCAGCGGGAACGGCCTCCACCGGCTTGCGCAGGCGTGCCGCCAGCTTGCCCAGCAGGCCGGTCACGCCATCGGGCGCCACCCACAGTACCAGCAGCAGCAAGGCACCGAAGAACAGCAGGCGATAGTCTTCCAGGCTGGAGAGCAATTCCGGCAAGGCCCCCACGATGACGGCACCGATCACCGGACCGAGGATGGAGCCCGAGCCGCCCAGCACCACCACCAGCACGAACAGGATGGACTGCATGAAGCTGAAGGTGTCCGGTGTGACGAAGGTGGAGAGCGGCGCGAAGAGACCGCCGGCCAGACCGGCCAGTGCCGCCGAGAGTGCAAAGGCCACGGTCTTGATGACCAGCGGATTCAGGCCGATGGATTCGGCAGCCGTCTCGCTGTCGCGCACCGCGCGCATGGCCGCGCCCCAGCTGCCGCGCGAGAGCCAGCAGTAGGCAGCCAGCACTGCAGCAGCGGTGATCAAGCCCAGCACCGCAATTGCTCGCTCTGCCTGCAACCCCAGGAAGGCAGGGGCCGCCAGGCCCATGATGCCGTTCTGTCCGCCGGTCAGGTCGCGCAGTTCGATGATGGCGTGCTGGATGATGAAGCTGAAGGCAATCGTGATCATCGCCAGGTACGGCCCCTTCACGCGCAGCGCCGGCAAGGCCAGCAGCACGCCCAGCGCCCCCGCCACCACGGCGGCCAGCGGCCAGGCCAGCCAGAAGGAGAGTCCGGCCTTGGTGGTGAGGATGGCGACCGTATAGGCACCGACGGCGTAGAAGCCGACATGGCCGAAGGAAACCTGGCCGGTCAGCCCGATGAGCACATTGAGTCCTATGCCGACGATGGCCACCAGGGCGATGCCGGCCAGCACGAAGACGTAGTAGCTGTTGATCGACAAGGCCAGCGTGATGGCCGCGATCAGGCCGACGGCAGAAAACGCCAGGGCAGCGGGCGTGCCCAGCCCGAGCTTGACCCTGCCTGGCGCAGGAGCCGCTGCCGGATGGGCCGCCGCCTGCAGGCTGCGGGCGATGGAATGGGGTAAACGATTCATACCTTTTTCACCTGTGCGCGGCCGAACAGGCCATTGGGACGAATGGCCAGCACCGCGATCACCAGCGCGAAGGTGATGATCTGGGTATAGCCGGAACCGAGGGTGGCCGTGATGAGCGCCTCGGCCATGCCAAACAGCAGGCCCGCGATCATCACGCCCCAGGCGCTGGTGATGCCGCCGAGGATGGCCACGGCAAAGGCCTTGAGGCCGAACAGCGTGCCCATGTCGGCATTGACGTTGAACAGCGGCGCAATCAGCACGCCCGCCACGCCGGCCAGCAGTGTCGAGAGCGCGAAGGCGACCGCGATGGCGCGCGTGATCGGGATGCCCATCAGGCGCGCCGCATCACGGTTCTGCACCACGGCCAGCAGGGCCGTGCCCCAGCGCGTGCGGCGCGAGATGGTGTGCAGCAGTGCGGCCAGCGCCAGGCCGATGGCGGGAATGAGAAGGTGCAGCGGATACACGCCCAGCCCCATGCCGCCCAGTTCGATGGAGGACAGCGCCAGCGGCGAAGGCAGGCTGCGCGGTTCCTTGCCGAAGGTATGCATGACCAGGTTGTCCAGCACGATGCCCAGGGCCACGGTGGACATCAGCCAGGCATTGGAACCCTGGCGCGCAAAGGGACGCACGGCCAGTACCTCGACCAGCATGCCGTAGAGCGCGCAGGCAGCCAGCGCCAGCACGATGGCCAGCCACATCGGCCAGCCCAGCGTCTGGGCGAAGGTGAAGCACAGCACGGCCCCCAGCATCATGGAGCTGCCCTGCGCAAAATTGACGGTGCCGGAGACGGCATACGTCATGTAAAAACCCAGCGCCATCAGACCGTACATGCTGCCCAGTCCGAATCCGCTGATCAGTGCCGACAACAGCAGCATCGCGTTCTCCTGATGCGCGCCCCAACCGGGCTCGGCCGTGCGCGCAAACTTCTCGTGTAGGAAATACCTGAATCCAACTCCGCCCGTTCGGACTGAGTAGCGGTAGCACCGCGTATCGAAGGCGCAGAGGCGTCGCGCCTTCGATACGGCCCCGGCGGGCCTACTCAGTCCGAACGGGAAGTGATGCGCCAGCCCTTTTGTTGACTACATCACGGATCCTCATGTCGGCCTTACTGGGCCAGGCCAACCGGCAGGATGCGGTTGTCGATGAATTGCGCCCAGACGTAGTCATCGGCTTGCAGGGCGTCATGCACGGTCGGGCTGAAGGGCTTGACGTAGGTCTTGATCAGGCCTTCATAGCGGTCGATCTTGTAGAAGCCTTCGCGCACCGCATCGCCGTTGGTGGAGCCGGCCTTGGCGATGGCCAGTGCGGCCAGCTGCATGCCGTCATAGGCATTGGCCACACCCACGGCCGGGGTGATGTCGTCCGGGCCCTTGATGGCGGGGTACTTGGCCTTCAGTTCGGCCACCACCTTCTCGCCCACCGGCGAGAGCTTGCCGAAGAAGCTGAAGGTCTGGATGAAGTGCACGTTCTTCGCGTTCGGTCCGGCCAGTTCGGTGAAGCGGCCGCCGGCCGGTCCCCAGTGCGAGACCACCGGCACCTTCCAGCCCATGCGGTCGAGCGACTTGACCACCTGGGCCGAGGGACCGACGTTGCCGACCAGATACAAGGTATCGGCACCGGCCGCCTTCAGGCGGCTCAGTTGCGGCACCACGTCGACGTCGCTGGCTTCGAATTTCTCGATGCCGGCGGGCTTCAGGCCCTTCTCGGCGAGCGCGGCGACGATGCCTTTTTCATTCGATTCGCCCCACGGGTTGTTGACCAGGATCAGGCCGGCCTTGCTGCTCTTGAAGGTCTTTTGCGCGTAGTTGAGCATGGCCTTGTCCACCAGTTCATCCACTGCCGAGACGCGGAAGGCGTAGTTGGGATTGGCACCATTCTTCGTCACACCGGTGCCGGCTGCCCAGGGGCCGACGAAAGGCACTTTCTCCTGGTTGATGATGGGCACGATGGCCATCGAAACCGGCGTATCCAGGCCCCCGAACAGCACCGCCACCTTTTCCTTGAAGATCAGTTCGCGCGCGGCCACCACGCCCTTGGCCGGATTGCCTTCGTCATCGCGGCGCACCAGTTCCAGCTTGCGCCCGCCCAGCAGGCCGCCCTTGGCGTTGATCTCGTCGATGGCGATGCTCATGCCGCGCGTCAAGGCTTCGCCGGCCTGGGCCGACTGGCCGGAAAGGGCCGTGACCAGGCCGATCTTGATGGGGTCGGCGGCCAGTGCCAGCGGCGACAGCGCGGCGGCGAGGGTGGCGGCTGCGGCGGCGATGAGGGTACGGCGGGTCAGGCGAATCATGGTGTTGCCTCCATAAGGTTCCGAGAAGTGAGTGTGTGGCTTTGCCCGGCATGACTTATGCAAGGGCTATGCCAAGCGCAGCAGGAAGCATTAATTTTTGCCGACAATATCTCTCTAATAGTGACGGCATTAAATACGGCATATTGCTGCTGATCGGATATTTAACTTGCATTCAATAATGCACAATGCTTGTGCAAACCATGGAGAAAATGATGCACGCCGCACCATCATCAATCACCGGACAGGGAACAACCCTGCCTCCCCTGCCCTATGATCCGGCCGCCCTGGTGGACGAATACCTGCGCGTGCTGATGATTCCCGACCCGGTGGCCGCGCGCCGCTTCGTCTCGCCGGAGCTGAAGATCCGCTTTACCGGCGGCCGGGAAATGATCGACCCGGCGCAATGCGCAGCCTTCAACGCCACGCGCTATGGCTGGGTCAAGAAGCGTTTCGAGGGCACCGAAGTGGTAGCCGGTGCCACGGTCGAACAAGCCATCGTCTACAACCGTGGCACGCTGTTTGGCGTGTGGCCCGATGGCGAGGCCTTCGAAGGCAATCGCTACGTGGACCGCTACGTGATCCGCCACGGGCTGATCGTGCAGATGGATGTATGGAACGACAGTGCCGAACGCCTGCTGGTGCGCGCCGGCCTGGCCGAGCTGTAAGGAGGCCGCATGCAAGCGACGATTCTGCCGCCCAATGCGGGCGAAGCGCTGGGCCATGATGATGGACGGGATGCCTATGGCGTGCTGCGCTCGCATGGCCGTTTCGGCTATTCGCCCATCCATCGCCGGCCCGACTATTGCTGGCCCAATGGCGCGAGACTGGCGGTGTACCTGGGCTTCAACATCGAGCACTTCGCTTTCGGAGAGGGGCTGGGGGCCAAGCTGGGGCCGGTCTGTCCGGAGCCCGACGTCCTCAACTATGCCTGGCGTGAATACGGCAACCGTGTCGGCGCCTGGCGCTGCCTGGAACTGTTCGAACAACTGGGCCTGCCGGCCGGCGTGCTCATCAACACCGCGCTCTACGATCATTGCCCGGAACTGGTGGAAGCCTTCGCTGCGCGCGGCGATGAACTGATCGGCCACGGCCACACCAATGCACATCAGCAAGGCACGCTGGACGAGGAAGCCGAAGCGGCCCTGCTGCGTCACTGCCGCACCCGCATCCAGGCCGAGAGCGGAGTACAGCCCACGGGCTGGCTCTCGCCCTGGATTTCGGAGAGTCTGGTCACGCCCGACCTGCTGCAGGAAACCGGCTATCGCTACAACCTGAACTGGGCCCATGACGACCAGCCGGTACGCATGCGCACCCGCACCGGCGAGACGCTGTGGTCGATTCCCTATCCGCAGGAATTGAACGACATCCCCATGATCGTGGCGCGCCAGATGGATGGCCGCGACTTCGCCCGCATGATCGTGGACAACTTCGACGAGATGCGCGAACAGGCGTTGCGCCAGCCACTGGTGATGGGCATTGCCCTGCATCCCTACCTGGTCGGCCAGCCTTATCGCCTGCGCCATCTGCGCACCGCCCTGCAGCACCTGGCGGCGGCGCGCGATCGCGGCGAGATCTGGTTCACCACACCCGGCGCGATCTGCGACCACGTGGACAGCCTCGAACAATTACGCCAGCCGTTCTGAGCCGGCATGACGCATCAGGAGAATGAATTGAGCACTGCCCAGGCCACGGCCACCCGCACCACCGCTTTCGAGATCAATGACCACGTGGGCGCCTTCGTGCCGCATGGCCGCTTCACCCTGCCGGGCGCTGCCAGCGGCCCGTTGGCCGGGTTGCACTTCGCTGCCAAGGACTTGTTCGACGTGGCCGGCCACCCGACCGGCGCCGGCAACCCGGACTGGCTGCGCAGCCATCCCATCCCCACGCGCAGCAATGCGCTGGTGGAGCAGTTGCTGCAGGCCGGCGCCACGCTGGTCGGCAAGACCCTGACGGATGAACTGGCCTACAGCATCCACGGCGACAACCATCATTACGGCACGCCGGTCAACAGCGCCGCACCGGAGCGCGTGCCGGGCGGCTCCTCCAGCGGCTCGGCCGCAGCGGTGGCGGCGCGCCTGTGCGACTTCGCGCTGGGCACCGACACCGGAGGCTCGACCCGCGTACCGGCCAGCTATTGCGGCGTGTGGGGCCTGCGTACCAGCTTCGGCTTGCTCTCCACGGCCAGCATGGCGCCGCTGTGCCCCAGCTTCGATACGGCCACCTGGCTGGCGCATGATGCGGGGACCTTCGAACGGGTCGGGCAGGTGCTGCTGCCCAAGACCGGATCCGCGCAACTGCGCAAGGTCTTGCTGCCGTTCGATCTGCTGGAACTGGCCGAGGCCGACTTCCATCCGGTCGTGCAGCGGGTCTATGACGCACTGCGCAGCGAACTGCCCGGCGAGCACATGCGGCTGTCGGGCGACGAAGGCGAACTGGAGAGGTGGCGTCAGGCCTACATCCATGCCTCGGCCTTCGATGCCTGGCAATGCCACGGAGCGTGGATCAATTCGGCGCGTCCGCTGTTCGGTCCGGCGGTGCAGGCGCGCTGGGACATGGCGCAGAACATCAGCGCCGACACCGCCCGCGCCGCGCGCGAGAAACAGGATCTGGTGCGGCATCGTGTACGCTCCCTGCTGGGCGCCGACGGAGTGGCGGTGATGCCGTCCGCATCCAGCGTGGCGCCCTTGCGTGACGCCACGGCGGCCGAGATCGACCAGGTGCGTGCGCGCACCTTCCGCCTGACCTGCGTGGCCGGACTGGCGGGCTTGCCGCAGGTGAGCATGCCCTTCACCACTCCCGCCGGACTGCCGATCGGCGTATCATTGCTCGGCCCGGCCGGCAGCGACCTGGCCCTGATCGGGCTGGCGACGCGCCTGTGGCGCAGCCTGCAGGCAGCGCAGTAAGACCGGGCATGATCCACCCCATGACTAGACGATGAGCGACCTCTCTCCCCGCAAGACGGCCAAGCCGACTTCCCGCACTGGCAAGTCCCAGGAGCACGCCACCAAACCGGCAGCGGCACCGGCCCGCCAGAGCCGCGCCGGCCGTCCGCGCGTGCGGCACGACGACCTGGCCGATACCGCGCCCCTGGTACTGGAAGGCGAAGCGGGCGAGGACATCATCGTGCGCATCTACCAGACCGTCTTCGACAGCGTGATGAGCCAGCGCCTCACCCCTGGCACCAAGCTGCCGGAGGCGGCGCTGTGCGAACTGTTCGGCGTGGGGCGCACGGTGGTGCAGAAGGCGCTGCAGAAACTGGCGCACGAACACATCGTGGAGTTGCGGCCCAATCGCGGTGCGGTGGTGGCCATGCCGACACCGGAAGAGACCCGCGAGATCTTCGAGGCACGGCGCGCACTGGAAGGGGCCATCATGCGGCTGGCCGTCCGCAATGCGACGCGCGCCGACCTGGCCAAGCTGCGCCGCCAACTGAAGGAAGAGCACCAGGTCATGCACAGCTATGCGCAGACCCACTGGGCGCGCCTGGCCTCATCTTTCCACATGCGGGTGGCCGAGCTGTCGCGCAATGCCACGCTGCAGCGCTATCTGGGCGAACTGGTGTCACGCTGCTCGCTGATCGTGGCGCTGCATGAGCCGGCCGGGTATGCGGCCTGCGAGCATGATGAACACACCCATATCGTCGACCTGATCGAGCGCGGCGACAGCGAGGGTGCGGTGGCGGCCATGGAAGCGCATCTGGTCTCGCTGGAGGAACACATTCACCTGGTCAGCGAAAAGAGCGGCAACAGCCTGGCACGGATGCTGGGGATGGAATAGGGTCATCACCCGCATCACCTGCATCACCTCGCAGGGATGAAAAAATGGCGGCAAGGACTGAAGTCCCTGCCGCCATTTTTACGTGCATACCGTCAATCAGATCGTGACCGATTCCTTCAACGCCTCGCGCGCTTGCGCTGCAATCTCGAAGGAGTGCAGGCGCGCCGCGTGATCGTAGATCTGCGCGGTGATGATGAGCTCATCGGGCGCATGTTCATCGATGAAGGCTTGCAGGCCTTCTTCCACGGTCTCGCGGTCACCGACCACGGCGCAGGAGAGCGAGCGCTCGACATGGGCCTGTTCTCCCGGCTGCCACAGCGCATCGATGTCATCCACCGGCGGGCGCAGCTGGCCGGGCGTGCCCCGGATGAGATTGAGGAACTGCTGCTGCAGCG
Organism: Herbaspirillum sp. Her4; assembly: GCF_057961335.1. Classification (NCBI taxonomy): domain Bacteria; kingdom Pseudomonadati; phylum Pseudomonadota; class Betaproteobacteria; order Burkholderiales; family Oxalobacteraceae; genus Herbaspirillum; species Herbaspirillum sp. Her4. The sequence goes on from NZ_CM176330.1 coordinate 5,564,191, forward strand.
AGGTGAAGAGACGCTCGGCTTCGCGCTGGGTATCGGCGGCGAAGACGTTCAGGGCCAGCATCACGTAAGGCTTCTTCAAGGTGGCCGAGGGCTTGAAGCGCTCGCGGTAGATCTGCACGGCCGACTTCATGAAGCCCGGCGCGAAGTGCGACGCGAAGGCAAACGGCAAACCCAGTTCTGCCGCCAGCTGCGCGCTGAACATGCTGGAACCCAGCAGCCAGATTGGCACTTTGAGGCCACTGCCCGGAACGGCGCGCAGGTTCTGGTAGTCCGAGGGCTCGTCGAAATATTCCTGCAGTTCGATGACGTCCTGCGGGAAGTTGTCTGCCGTATCCCCGCCCATGTGGCGGCGCAGGGCGCGCGCGGTGCGCTGGTCGGAACCTGGCGCACGGCCCAGGCCCAGGTCGATGCGGCCGGGATAGAGCGACTCCAGCGTGCCGAACTGCTCGGCGATGACCAGCGGCGAGTGGTTGGGCAGCATGATGCCGCCCGAGCCGACGCGGATGGTTTTGGTGTTGGCCGCCACATGCGAGATCACCAGGGACGTGGCCGCGCTGGCGATGCCGGGCATGTTGTGATGCTCGGCCAGCCAGTAGCGTTTGTAGCCCAAGGCTTCGGCGCGCTGTGCCAGTTCCTTGCTGTTGTTGAAGGCCTGGGCGGCGGTGCTGCCCTGGTTGATCGGCGACAGATCGAGGACGGAAAACGGAATCATGCAGGAATCCTTGTCGAGTCGGCACGGCCTTCGCAGGCCGTGCCGGTGGCCGGGTAGCTTCCCCGGAAGAGGCGTGCTGTGGACGGTGAGCGGACTCAGTCCAGCTTCACCACCAGCTTGCCGAAGTTCTTGCCTTGCAGCAGGCCCATGAAGGCTTCAGGGGCCTTCTCCAGGCCTTGCACCACGTCTTCGCGGTAGTGCAGCTTGCCTTCCTTGAGCCAGGTGCCGACTTCCTTCTGGAAGGCCGCATACAGGTCGGGACGATTGACGTAGTAGTCGAAGATGATGAAGCCCTGCACGCGGATGCGCTGCGTCAGCAGGCGGCGCAGGATGGCGCTGCTCTCGGTGGCCAAGCCTCCGCCGTTGTAGTGGGCGATCAGGCCGCACACCGGCACGCGGGCATGGATGTTGAGCAGCGGGATGACGGCATCGAGCACGGCGCCGCCAACGTTTTCGAAATACACGTCGATGCCGCGCGGGCAAGCCGCTTTCAGTTGCTCGGCAAAGTCAGGCGCACGGTGGTCGATACAGGCATCGAAGCCCAGTTCCTTGACCGCCGATTCACACTTCTGTGCGCCACCCGCAATACCGACCACGTGGCAGCCACGCTGCTTGGCGATCTGGCCGACCAGCGAACCGACCGCACCGGTAGCGGCGGCCACGACCACGGTTTCACCGGCGCGCGGCTGGCCGATGTCGATCAGGCCGGCGTAGGCGGTGTAGCCGGGCATGCCCAGCACGCCCAGCGCATGCGAGGGATGGGCGAAATCGGCGGGCAGCTTGTTGGCACCGCTGCCGTCGGAGATGGCGTATTCCTGCCAGCCGGTATAGGCCATGACCAGGTCGCCTTCCTTGAAATCGGGATGGCGCGAGCTGACCACGCGCGACACCACGCCGCCGGTCATGACGCCATCGATTTCCACCGGCGGTGCGTAGGAAGGCGCATCACTCATGCGGCCGCGCATGTAGGGGTCCAGCGAGAGCCATTCACCGCGCAGCAGCATCTGGCCTTCCTGTACTTCCGGAATGGCCACTTCTTCCAGGCGGAAATTCTCGGCGGTGGGGGCGGCAGCGGGACGCGAGGCGAGGACGATGCGGCGGTTGGTCTTGGGCAATTGAGTCATGGAAATCCTTTCCGTATTCGGTTCATTGAGAGGCGCGGCGCGCCATCGAATCTTTCTGGCCTGATCTGGCTTGATTACTGCGGTGCGACCAGCACGTGCCGCGTGACCAGCATGGCCGCTTCCATCGGTGCGCGGTCACGGCCCAGCTTGGACAGCAGGCTGGCACCCAGCCACTGCTGGTACAGCATGGTGGCCGTGGCCAGCGGTTGCAGCACGGTGTGCAGCGAGCCTTCGGCGATGCCTTCCTCGATGCAGGCGGCGATGCGTTCGATGAAACGCTGCGTGCCGCCGTGCAATACCTGGCGCATGTCGTCGGAGAGATCGGCCACTTCGGCGGAGAGCTTGACCACCAGGCAACGCTGCTCGGCTTCTTCGCAGCACTGGCTTTCCAGCCAGTATCCCCAGTAGGTCAGCAGGCGCTCGCGGGCGCTGCCGCCCTGGCTGCGGTCGGACAGGACGTGATCCAGCCGGTCCAGATAGCCTGCCACATAATGCTCGATCAGTTCGCGGCCATATTGTTCCTTCGATCCGAAGTAGTGATAGAAGGAACCCTTGGGAATCTGCGCCGCCGCCAGGATCTCGGCCAGGCCGACGCCGGTGTAGCCCTTCTGCGCAATGAGCGCATGGCCGGCTTGCAGGATGTGACGCTTGTTGTGGTCGTAGTGTTCTCGCATGCGGCCCATTCTAACGGAAAATTAGACCGGTCGTCTAAGACCCGTCTTTTTCGCCGGATCAGCTTGATGCCGGTGCCTTGCGCGCAGGTGGAAACAGCGGCCACACCAGCAAGGCCACCGCTGCCGTGACTATCCACACGGCGGGCCAGCCGTGCCAGTGCAGCAGCAGCGGGACGGCCTGGGCGGTGAGGAAGAAGACGCCGAACACGCAGCTGTTGCCCAGCCCCAGCGCGGTGCCAACCTGTGCCGGACCCGCAGCCACCGCCAGTTCGGTATAGGCCACGCCATGCCATGCGGAGACCACCACGCCCGCCACCAACAGCACGCCGCCCAGCCATTGCAGCGAGACGGAGAGGCTGCTGAGCGAAGACACGCCGAGCAGCAGGAACAGCAGCGCACTGCCCAATGCGCAAGCACGCAGATAAGGACGGCGCTGGCCGCGCCGGTCGGTCCAGCGGCCACTGGCGATGCGCGCCAGCGCCGCGCCCACTTGCACCAGCGTCAGCAACACGCTGATGAGGAGCAGACCGGCCTGCCCCACTTCATGCAGGAAGATGCCGCCGAAGCTGATCAGCGCCACCTGCGGCGCGCACAAGAGGCCGGTGCCCAGCGCCAGCCGCCAGACCAACGGACTGCGCAAGGCCGGCATCGCAGGAGAAATTGCCGTGTGCGAGGGTGATGCCTTGTGCGGCTCGCGCAGCCACAGCAACACCAGCGTGACGCTGGCCAGGCACAGGGCCATCAGGAAGCCATACACCGCACCGAAGCCGGCTCGCGCAGCCAGCGTGGGCAAGAGCAAGGCGCCGATACCGCCGCCGAGCGGCACTGCCGTCTGGCGGATGCTCATGGCGAGTCCCCGCTCGCCCTCTGCGAACCAGGCCATGATGGCGCGTCCGCTGGCGCCGTTGACACTGCCGCCCAGCAAGCCTGCCAGCGTGAGACCAACGCATAGCCACACGAAGGCCGAACCGCCCTGCCCCGGCCGCGCCATCGCCATCAACAGGCACAGCGCGGCGCTGGTCCCCAATAGTCCGGCCAGCAGCACCTTGCGGTCCCCCAGGCGATCGGTCAGCACGCCCCAGGGCAGTTCGCCCAAGGCCACGCCCAGGCTCAGCAATCCGAGCGCCAGGCCCAATTGCGCATTGCTCAGGTGATAGTCGCTGCGCAGCACCAGTGAAGTCACAGGGAGGCCGGAGAACACGGCCGAGAAGCTGGCATTGGCGGCAACGCCTGCAGCGAGGACCTTCCAGCGATGGGCTGACGGGCTGCCGGGTATGGTGGCGGGATGGGTGGATAGCGTGGACAAGGCAGTCTCCGGTAGGGATCAGACCTTGCAGTGTGGCGTGCAGCCGCATGGCTTGAATGTCATAATTCCGGCATTTCCAGCCATTTGACGTTTTCTGCACCATGCCCGCGCGCGACATCGCCTTCCTCATTTTTGCCGATTGCAGCATGCTCGACTTCACCGGCCCGCTGTCGGCCTTCGATGCCGCCAACCGCGTGAGCGGACGCGCGCTCTACCGGATCACGCTGCATTCCGAGCCGGGCGGCCTGATCCGCAGTTCGGCCGGGGCGATGATCCAGACCGAGCGCATTGGCCGCGCGAGTTTCGATACGCTGGTGGTGGCGGGGGGCGGTGCGCCGCGCGAGGGGCTGGTGTCCGAGGCACTGCGTCGCTACATCCTGCGCGCAGCCACCCGTTCGCGCCGCATCGCCGGTGTATGCACCGGGGCCTTCGTGCTGGCGGCCGCCGGACTGCTCGATGGCAAGCGCGCCACCACGCACTGGCGCATGGCGGCCAAGCTGCAACAGATGCATCCGCAGGTAAAGGTGGACAGCGACCGCATCTATTCCTGCGATGGCAAGGTGTGGACCTCGGCCGGCATTTCCGCCGGGATCGACCTGGCGCTGGCACTGATCGAGGAAGACCACGGTGCGGAACTGGCCAAATCGGTGGCGCGCGAACTGGTGGTGTATCACCGCCGTCCGGGCGGCCAGTCACAATTCTCGGCCTTGCAGGAAATGGATGGGGGCTCGGAGCGCATCCGCCGCGCACTCAGTTTTGCGCGCGCGCATCTGCATCAGGAAGTGACCGTCGACACGCTGGCCGAAGTGGCCTGTCTCAGTCGCCGCCAGTTCGATCGCAGCTTTGCGGCCGAGACCGGCCAGACCCCGGCGCGCGCCATCGAACAGATGCGCGCGGAAGCGGCGCGGCTGCGCATCGAACAATCACAGGACAGCCTGGAGAGCATCGCCCGCGCCACCGGCTTTGGCGATGCCGAGCGCATGCGGCGCGCCTGCCTGCGGCTGTTCGGCCAACCGCCGCAAGCCATGCGGCGGCTGGCGCGGCTGGACGAGGAGTGACTCGGTTCAGCCGGTGATCAGGCGCACGCGCGTGATTTCGGAAGGGGCCAGCAGCCGTTTGGGCGGGCCCCAGTAGCCGGTGCCGCGACTGACGTAGATCCACAGACCCTGCAGGCGCTTGAGACCGGCGACATAGGGCTGTTGCAGCGGCACGAAGAAATTCCACGGAAAGAATTGGCCGCCATGCGTATGGCCCGACAATTGCAGGTCGAAACCGGCCTCGACGGCCGCCGTGGCGCTGCGCGGCTGGTGCGCCAGCAGCACGCGAGGATGGCCGCTGGGCGCATCGGCAATGGCCGCATGCGGATCGCTGCGATGGGCTTCATCGAAATGATGGGCTGTGTAGTCCGTCACCCCGGCCAGCACCAGACCCGCCCCTTCATGGCGCAGGACCACGTGTTCATTCATCAGCACGGTCACGCCCAGGCGACGGACTTCATCGATCCATTCGTGGGCATTGGAGTAGTACTCGTGGTTGCCGGTGACGAAGTAGGCACCATGCCGCGCCCGCAGTTGCGCCAGCGGTGCCGTGTGGGGGGCCAGCTGGCGCACGCTGCCATCGACCAGGTCGCCGGTGATGGCCACCACGTCGGGCTGCAGGGCGTTGACCTTGTCGACGATGGCTTGCAGATACGGTGCCTTGATGGTGGGGCCGACGTGGATGTCGCTGATCTGGACGATGGTGAATCCCTCCAGCGCCGCGGGCAGGTTGGCGATGGGCACGCTGACCTCCACCACGGCAGCGGTGCGGCGGGCGTTGAGATAGCCGATGACCGTGGCCGCTGCGGTGAGGGCCAGCACCAGCCAGGCGCTCAGTTCCACCATCTCGTGCTGCTGGATGGGCGGCAGGTGCAGCCACGGAAGCGCGGCCAGCGCCAGCGCGCGCAAGAGCGTGAGCAGCAGCGCCGAAGAGAACGCCCCCATGGCCAGCATGCCGGCCCAGGCCACGCGGTCGGCGGCGATTTCGGACAGGCCGCGCCGCTTGAGGTAGGGCACGGCCAGCGCTACCGGCATCAGCAGGAAAGACAGCAGCAGCACCGCTGCGCCCAACGTGATCCAGCCCGCGTGGGTGGTCAGGGCAGGCAACAGCTGCCAGCCTATCCAGGCATGAAGCGCGGCCAGCAGGCCGAGGACGGTCAACAGCGAAAAGAGGCTACGGCGCATGGAAAACCTTTGAAAGAGGACACATCGCCCGGGACTGCGGGGGCCGGACCAAGCTTGCCGGAAAGCAAGCATATGAAGGCTTGAGACATGCTTTTCAAGCAATTTCTGCGAAAAACCTCGTAAATCCTGCCCAAAATGGCTCATCGGCAGGCAGCAGAAATGGCCAGATGAAGAAAAAGTACGCCACAGGCATGCAAGAAGACGCGCGGAGGAGGATAATATTGCCTCTATCCCCCCGTTTTTAATTCGCGCGACCTTGGCGGCGACAGCCGCATCGATGGCAAGAGCATCGACACCAGGCCGCGCCTGCATCATTGGAAGAGTTATTTTGAGTTCAAGCAAAACCAAACGCTGGCATGGCAATGTCGAGGCGATCAAGGCCGAATTCCTCAACGGCGTGATTACCCAGATGAGCTCCTACGGCGACCGCGTCCATTTCAGCATGTTCGGTTCGGTGCAGAAGCCGCACTATGAAGTCATCAACAGCTTCGACAAGAAGATGGCCTTCGATGGCAACCATCACCTGCACCGCGCCGAGGAGACCGAATTCGGTCCCGGCAACGTGACGCCCATCTTCACCCTCGACCAGATCAAGCGCATCGTCGCCACCGGCGGCAGCGGCACCCGCAGCACGCCGCGTTCGGCCCGTGCCTCCTCGGCCCGCAGCGCCGCCGGCAGCGCCCGCCCGACCACCGCCGCCGCCCGTGCGCGCGAAGCGGTCGATGGCGAGAAGTACGCTTACTTCAAGGCCAACCGCCACATGCTGCCCGATGAAATCAACCAGCATTCCGATGAGATCAGCAAGCTGATGCTCAATGGCATGTCGGCGGAACAGGCTTTCGGCGAAGTCATTTCCAAGTACTTCGACTGAGACTGATCGCACTTCGGGATAGTCGCGGCGCAACCCGCCGCACTCTCCAAATGAAAATGGCCGGAGCTCTGTCTCGGGCCATTTTTCATTGCGGCGCCCTGCTCTGCCGATCAGTAGATTTCCGGCACGATCATGGAATCGGGCACCGGATGGCGCTCGTAATCCTCATGGCGTTCACGCTCGGGCAACTGCACGGGCGGATGCGGCACTTCCGCGTAAGGCATCTGCTGCAACAGATGGCTGATGCAGTTCAGGCGGGCCTTCTTCTTGTCCACCGCCTGCACGATCCACCATGGTGCTTCCGGAATGTGGGTGCGTTCCAGCATCACTTCCTTGGCCTTGGTGTATTCCTCCCAGCGGCGGCGCGATTCCAGGTCCATGGGGCTCAGCTTCCATTGCTTGAGCGGATCGTGGATGCGCGAGAGGAAGCGCAGGTGCTGCTCTTCATCGGTGATCGAGAACCAGTACTTGATGACCTGGATGCCGGCACGCGTGAGCATGCGTTCGAACTCGGGCACCGAGCGGAAGAATTCCTCGTATTGCTCGTCGGTACAGAAACCCATCACGCGCTCCACGCCCGCGCGGTTGTACCAGCTGCGGTCAAACAGCACGATCTCGCCGGCGGCCGGCAGGTGCGACACATAGCGCTGGAAATACCATTGCGTGCGTTCGCGGTCATTGGGTGCCGGCAGCGCGGCCACGCGGGCCACGCGCGGGTTCAGGCGCTGGGTGATGCGCTTGATGACGCCGCCCTTGCCGGCCGCATCGCGTCCCTCGAAGACGATCACCACCTTGTGGCCGGTCTGCACCACCCAGTCCTGCAGCTTGACCAGTTCGCCCTGCAGGCGGAACAGTTCGCGGAAATACAGGCGGCGGTATTCCTTTTCCTCGCTGCCGTGCGCGCTGGAAAATTCGCCGGTGACCGGATCGACGGTACGGTCTTCCAGCTCCAGTTCCATTTCTTCGTCGTAGCTGTCGGCCAGTTCGCGGTGGACGCGCTTGACCAGTTCTTCCTTATCCATCATGTCCTCGTATCCAAGATAAAGTGGCGAACGCTGCACTCCCCTTCGCCTGAAAAGTGCGTGACAACATACCTGCCCATTGTGACCAAGACATGACAGGCGGATAACATTGGAGTCAAAGGTGGCCGGGACCGGCCGATCCCCTTGCATCCTGCGCCATCCTGCGGGAAAACGCCATGATGCCGTGCAGAACCGCGGGCGCGAAAATAGGCTATAGTCCCGAAAACGATTCCGGCATAACAGCATGACACTTACAGAACTCAAATACATCGTGGCCGTCGCGCGGGAAAAGCATTTCGGCCATGCAGCAGAAGCTTGTTTCGTCGCCCAGCCCACGCTGTCGGTGGCCATCAAGAAACTGGAAGATGAGCTGGGCGTGGTCATCTTCGAACGCGGCGGCACCGAAGTCTCGGTCACGCCGCTGGGCGCGCAGATCGTGGCCCAGGCCGAACGGGTGCTGGAGCAGACCGCCGCCATCAAGGAAATCGCCAACCAGAACAAGGACCCGCTTTCCGGTCCCTTGCGCCTGGGCATCATCTACACGATCGGCCCCTACCTGCTGCCCTCGCTGGTCAAGACCATGATCGAGCGCGTGCCGCAGATGCCGCTGATCCTGCAGGAAAATTTCACCACGCGCCTGATCGAACTGCTGCGCCAGGGCGAACTCGATGCGGCCATCATGGCCCTGCCCTTCCCCGAGCACGGACTGAATGTGCTGCCGCTCTACGATGAAGAATTCATGGTGGCATTGCCGCGCCAGCACAAGTGGGCCGAGCGCAAGGAAATCGATGCCCGTGAACTCAAGAGCGAGACCATGCTGTTGCTGGGCAATGGCCACTGCTTCCGCGACCAGGTGCTGGAAGTCTGCCCGGAGATGTCGCGCTTCTCCACCAATGGCGATGGCATCGCCCGCACCTTCGAAGGCTCGTCACTGGAGACCATCCGTCACATGGTGTCCTCCGGCATCGGCGTGACCGTGCTGCCGCGCGCCTCCATTCCCGATACCGATACGCGCGAAGGCATGGTGCGCTATGTGCCCTTCGTGGCACCGGCCCCCTCGCGCCGCGTGGTCATCGCCTGGCGCAAGAGCTTCACGCGGCAGGCGGCCATCGATGCCGTGCATCAGGCGGTGCTGGCGTGCAAGCTCAATGGCGTGGAGATGCTGGTGGGCGAAGCGGCGGCGGCCAACTAGGAGCTGTCACGCACACGCCATCAGATGTCAGCGCCATCAGGGCGCTGACAACGCCGTCCTCAAGGCATGGACGTCACGATACAGCGGGGGTAGATCGCGCTGTATGGTTTTCCAGACGACACCGACATCCACTTTGTCATATCCATGCGCGACACGGTTGCGCATCGTGTACATGATCATCCACGGAATATGGTCGTTGCGGGTGGCGAACTCCGGATCAACCCGCATGACGTTGTTGGCGGCCTCGCCGATGATTTCGATATTGCGGATGACGGCATCCTGTACCAGCTCGCTGTCGAGGAAGACCGTTTCCACCATATCGGCCGTATAGCGCTCGATGCGCGCAATGGCCTCAAGAATGTGGTCGAGGTAATCGGGCACACGCCCGGACCTGTTCATACCGGCCGAGCCTCCGCCAGAATCCGGTTGCGAGCAGCCTCGGGCAGTGCCTTGGGCGTCAGTACGTCGACCGTCACCCCCAACAAGCGCTGCAGTTCTACCTGAATGGCGGCGACGTCCATGAGCGTCGTCTCCGGCGTCGGATCGATGAGGAGATCGAGATCACTGCTCTGGGTATCCTCTCCATGCAGGACCGAACCAAATATCCTGGCGTTGCGCGCGTGATGCGCTTCCACGACTTGCCGGATGGCAGCGCGATGAGAGGCAAGGGCTTCAGAAGGTTTCATGGTGTGATCTTCCTCGGTAAGGCGTTCATCATAGGTGAAGCCCGGAGCAGAGGCAACCGGCCCTGCGCTGCGCCACAACGCCCCACCAGCTCAAACCAAACGCTTGGTCGTCGTCACATCAAACCAATGCACATCCCCCGCCCCGAACGACGCCCCGATGCGCTGACCGGTGCTGACCGGCACATTGGCCGGGCAACGCAGCACCAGCGACTGTCCGCCGCAGCGCGCATGCACCAGCAATTCCGCACCCAGCGCTTCGACCAGCTCCACTTCCAGTGACAGCTGCGCAGCCGAGCCATCGAGGATGGGCAGCAGGTGTTCCGGCCGCACGCCCAGGATGCGCTCCTGGCCGGCCGCACCAGCCACCGGCTGCGGCAGGCGCACGGTAGCGGTGGCCTCGTCCTTGCTGGCCTCGAAGCTGGCCCCGTCAGCTGACAGGCTGCCCTGCAGCAGGTTCATCGGCGGCGAACCGATGAAGCTGGCCACGAAGGTGGTGGCCGGACGGGCATAGACTTCAGCCGGGGTGCCGATCTGTTCGGCCACGCCGCGATTCATCACGATCATGCGCTGGCCCAGGGTCATGGCCTCGACCTGGTCGTGGGTCACATAGAGACTGGTGGTACGCAGGCTGGCATGCAGCTTCTGGATTTCCAGCCGCATCTGCACGCGCAGCTTGGCGTCCAGGTTGGAGAGCGGTTCGTCGAAGAGGAACACGGCCGGTTTGCGCACGATGGCGCGCCCCATCGCCACGCGCTGGCGCTGGCCGCCCGAGAGCTGGCGCGGCGTGCGTTCCAGCAGCGCACCCAGTTCCAGGATGGCGGCGGCACGCTGCACGCGCTCGTCGATCTCGGTCTTGGACAGGCCCTGGATCTTCAGGCCATACGCCATGTTCTGGTACACCGTCATGTGCGGATACAGCGCATAGTTCTGGAACACCATGGCGATGTCGCGCTCCTTGGGTTCCAGGTCATTGACCACGCGCTTGCCGATGACGATCTGCCCGCTGCTGACCTCTTCCAGCCCGGCGACCATGCGCAGCAGCGTGGATTTGCCGCAGCCCGAGGGCCCGACCATGACGATGAATTCGCCATCGGCGATGTCGGCATCGATGCCATGGATCACGTCGACGGCCTTGGCGCCGGCGCCATAGGTCTTGCGGACTTGCTTGAGATGGATTGCTGCCATGATTGTCAGTCTCTAACTCTCGGAATGATATAAATTATTTCTCGGAATCAACCAGGCCCTTGACGAACCATTTCTGCATCACCACCACCACCAGCCCCGGCGGGAGCATGGCCAGAATCATGGTGGCCATCACCAGGTTCCACTCCACCGCCGAATCACCGCCGGAGATCAGCGTCTTGATGCCGATGCCGATGGGATACATGCTGGTGTCGGTGGCGATGATGAGCGGCCACAGGTACTGGTTCCAGCCATAGATGAACATGATCACGAACAGCGCGATGACATTGGTGCGCGACAGCGGCCACAGCACATCCTTGAGAAAGCGCAGCGGCCCGGCCCCGTCGATGCGCGCGGCTTCGGCCAGCTCATCGGGCACCGTCAGGAAGAACTGGCGGAACAGGAAGGTGGCCGTGGCCGAGGCAATCAGCGGTACGCTCAGGCCCGCGTAACTGTTGAGCATGCCGAGATCGGACACCACCTGGTAGGTCGGCGTGATACGCACTTCCACCGGCAGCATCAGCGTGACGAAGATCATCCAGAAGAACAGCCCGCGCCCCGGAAAACGGAAATACACGATGGCAAAGGCCGACAGCATGGAGATGGAGATCTTGCCGATGGCGATGATGAGCGCCGTGGCCAGGCTCACCCACAGCATGTTGAGCACCGGCGGTGCGGTCACCTGCCCGGCCGCGCCCTTGAAGAGCACGGCGCTGTAGTTGTTGATGAATTCCCCGCCCGGCACCAGCGACAGCGGCGACAGGGCCGACTGCTCGGCGGTCTGGGTGCTGGCCACGAAGGCGACATACAGCGGGAAGAACACGATCAGCACACCCAGCACCAGGACCACGTGGCTGAGGAAATCGAGGACGGGACGGCGTTCGATCATGCGGCCACCTCTGCAGTGAGGAAGATCAGGAAAGCGTTGTTGAGGATGGGCATCATGCGTATTGCACCTTCTTTTCAACGTACTTGAACTGCACCACGGTCAGCAGGATCACCAGTGCCATGAGCACCACCGATTGCGCCGCCGAGCCGCCCAGGTCGCCGCCCTTGAAGCCATCGGTGAAGACCTTGTAGACCAGGATCTCGGTATCCTTGCCGGGACCGCCGTGGGTAGTGGCATCGACGATGACGAAAGTATCGAAGAAGGCATAGACCACGTTGACCACGAAGAGGAAGAAGGTGGTCGGCGAGATCAGCGGGAAGACGATGGTGAAGAAGCGCTTGACCGGACCCGCACCATCGATGGCCGCCGCTTCGATGAGCGACTTGGGAATCGATTGCAGGCCGGCCAGGAAGAACAGGAAGTTGTAGCTGATCTGCTTCCAGATGGCGGCAATGACAATGAGGATCATGGCGTGCGTGCCATTGATCATGTAGTCCCAAGGCAAGCCCAGCCAGGCCAGTACGTGCGACAGGATGCCCAGCGAGGGACTCAGCAGGAACATCCACAGCACCCCCACCACCACCGGCGAGACCGCATAAGGCCAGATCAGGAAGGTCTTGTAGACCGAAGCGCCCCGGCGCACGCGGTCGGCGAAGACCGCCAGCAGCAGCGAGAGCGCCAGCCCGAAGAAGGCCACCAGCGCCGAGAAGAGCGCAGTGGTGCGGAAGGATTCGAGATAGGTCGGATCGCCAAAGAGCGTCTTGAAATTGTCGAACCAGACGAATTCGGAATAGCCGCCGAAGGCATCCTGCAGCAGCATGGACTGATACAAGGCCTGGATGGCCGGCCAGAAAAAGAACAGCAAAGTGATGATGATCTGCGGTGCCACCAGCAGATAAGGCAACCACTTCGAAGTGAATCGCGCGCGTTTTTCCACGATCGTTCCAGCCAGGGATCGCCTGGCCGCAGAAGTTGAATGAATCGAAAACGGATGTCAGCTTGCCGACATCTCAAAACGGAAGCCGGCGCTGCCCTCCGCGATCACGAAGTACAACGCCGGTTCCTGCCCCGTCACCGCGTTCAGGCAGGACGGGAGGTGTTGTTGATGAGACTTACTGGTTGCCCTTGTTGGCCTTCTCGAAACGAGCCAGCAGTTCGTCGCCGCGCTTGACGGCGGAGTCCAGGGCTTCCTTGGCGGTCTTCTTGCCGGTCCAGACGTTTTCCAGTTCCTCGTCGAAGACGGTACGGACCTGGGCGTAATTGCCCAGACGCAGGCCGCGCGACTTCTCGGTGGTCTTGACGATCATCTGCTTGACGGCGACGTCGGTGCCCGGGTTGCGCTCATAGAAACCGGAGCTCTTGGTCAGCTCGTAGGCGGCCTTGGTGACCGGCAGGTAGCCGGTGTCCTGGTGCCACTTGGCGGCCACTTCCGGCTTGGACAGGTAGCTGAAGAACTTGGCCACGCCCTTGTACTCTTCGCCCTTCTTGCCGTTCATGACCCACAGCGAGGCACCGCCGATGACGGTGTTCTGCGGTGCGCCCTGCACGTCGTTGTAATACGGCAGGGTGGCCACGCCGAACTTGAACTTGGCGTTCTTGCGGATATCCGCATAGGCCGAGGACGAACCGGTGATGATGGCGCACTCGCCCGCATTGAACTTGGCATTGGCCTCGTCCTTGCGGCCGGCGTAGGTGAAGTAGCCCTGCTTGGCCCAGTTCGACAGGTTCTCGATGTGGCGCACGTGCAGCGGGCTGTTCATCTTCAGACGGGCATCGAGGCCGCCGAAGCCGTTGTTCTTGGTGGCCAGCTCAACGTTGTGCCAGGTTGAAAACGATTCCAAATGCACCCAGGATTGCCAGGTCGTGGTGTAAGCACACGAGGCACCGCTGGCCTTGATCTTGGCGGCCATGCCGACGAATTCCTGCCAGGTGACGGGTGGCTTTTCAGGATCCAGACCGGCCTTGGCGAACATGTCCTTGTTGTAGAACATGATGGTGGTGGAGCTGTTGAAGGGGAAGGACATCATGCCCTTCGGGGTCGAGTAGTAACCGGCCACCGCAGGCACGTAGGCGTTCTGGTCGAACTTCTCGCCGGCCTGCTGCATCACTTCATACACCGGCTTGACCGCGCCCTTGGCGTAGATCATGGTGGCGGTGCCCACTTCGAACACCTGCAGAATGCTGGGCGCATTGCCGGCACGATAGGCGGCGATGGCGGCCGACATCGATTCGTCGTAGGTCCCCTTGTAGACCGGCACGATCTTGTAATCGCCCTGGGTCTTGTTGAAGTCGTCGGCCAGGGCATTGACGCGTTCGCCCAGGGCGCCGGTCATGGAATGCCACCAGGTGATCTCGGTTGCAGCGAAGGCAGAGGAAGTGATCGTCGCCAGGACACCGGTCGCGATCAGCGTTTTCATCATGTTCATCAGAGGGGACCTCTCGAAAAAAGGGGTTTTGATGCTAACAACGCTCCATGACAGCCGCGTTACATTAGCCGTACTGCCGGCTTTGGGCAAAAGAAATGCATGTGGCCTTGCAGCACGAAACCCGGGGATGTCTCGGAATATAAGAATTCGTTTTTATAAGTTTTGCTGATGTGTAGCACACAGCCTCCACTGTCAGCACTTTGTCAGCTCATCCGCAAACAAGCCTTGAAAAGCACGACGGTGCGGAAACGGCGACGCGAATTATAATGCGGACTTTCGATTTTGCGGACATTCCATGGACAGGCTCAGGCTTTACGCGCTGCTGGTGCGCGCCCACAAACCCATCGGCATCCTGCTCTTGCTGTGGCCCACGCTCATTGCGCTGTGGCTGGCCTCGGGCGGCGTTCCCGACTGGCGCATCCTGGTGATCTACGTGCTGGGTACGGTGCTGATGCGTTCGGCCGGCTGCGCCATCAACGACTATGCCGACCGCGACTTCGACCGGCACGTCAAGCGCACCGAACAGCGCCCCCTCACCTCCGGCAAGATCAAATCGTGGGAAGCGCTGATGGTGGCCGGGGTGCTGGCGCTGGTGTCCTTCCTGCTGATCCTGCCGCTCAATGCGCTGACGCTGCAACTGTCGGTGGCGGCCGTGATCATTGCGGGCAGCTATCCGTACTTCAAGCGTTTCTTCGCCATCCCCCAGGCTTACCTGGGCATCGCCTTCGGCTTCGGCATTCCCATGGGATTTGCCAGCGTGACCGGCAGCGTGCCGCTGGCGGCCTGGGTGCTGCTGGTGGCCAACATCTTCTGGGCAGTGGCCTATGACACCGAGTATGCGATGGTGGACCGGGACGACGACCTGAAGATCGGCATCAAGACCTCGGCCATCACCTTTGGCCGCTACGATGTCGCAGCCATCATGCTGTGCTACGTGGCGGCGCTGGCGCTGATCTGGGTGGTCGGCCTGCAATACGGACTGGGGCTGTGGTTCACGGCGGGCATGCTGGTGGCCTGCGGTTTTGCCGTGTATCACTACACCCTGATCCGCGAGCGCGACCGCATGCGCTGCTTCGCGGCCTTCAACAACAACAACTGGCTGGGTGCGGCGATCTTCGCCGGTGTGGCGCTCGATTACCTGATGCGCTGATGTGCTGATGCATTGATGCCAGGCAGGCCCTGCGGCTGCTTGGCGAAAATTCAAAGGAAACGGGATGAAAGCGGAATTTTGGCTCGAACGCTGGCGCGACGGACGGACGCACTTTCACCAGTCGCGGGTGACCCCGCTGCTGCAGAAATACTGGCCGCAACTGGCGCTGCCGGCCGGCAGCACGGTGCTGGTGCCCTTGTGCGGCAAGTCGCTGGACATGCTGTGGCTGGCCGAACAGGGCCATCGCGTGCTGGGGGTGGAGTTGTCGGAACTGGCCATTACCCAGTTCTTCAGCGAACATCAACTGTCCCCGCTGGTGCATGACAGCGCGCAGGGCCGCCATTACGTGGCGGGACAGATCGAACTGATCTGCGGCGACATCTTCGCGCTGGAGGATGCCACCCTGGCCAGTTGTGCGGGTGCCTACGACCGCGCCGCCCTCATCGCCCTGCCCCCGGACATGCGTGCGCGCTACGTGGAAGAGATCTATGGACGGCTGCCAGCCCAGGCACGCAGCCTCCTGATCACGCTGGAATACGATCAGGAAAAAATGGAAGGCCCGCCGTTCTCGGTGGCCGAGGAAGAAGTGTTGCGCCTCTACGCATCGCACAGCGAGGCGGTGGCCATCGACCGGCGCGATATCCTGGAGAAGGAACCCAAGTTCATGGAGCGCGGATTGCGGGCGCTGGATACGGTGGTGTATCGCTTGCAGCGCAAGGGCTGAGCTTCCCTCAGACCTCAGCCGTCGTCCTCACCACCGTCACCCGGCTGATGAGGAACTCCCCCTCCACCACTACCCGAAACGGCACCCCGGCCACATTGAAGCCGGGGCCGCCCTCGTCGTCCCAGACCTGGGCCAAGGCGTCGAATTCGCGCGGAGTCATCTGCAGCATCTGTGCGCTGATGACGAAGGTGGCGCCGGTCTTCTGCCGGCGCACGATGTCTTCCAGTTTGGCCATGTGAATTCCTGATTCTTGAGATGGCGTCAAGGGCGGCACGCGTAGATGCGCGTGCCGCTGCCTCAACGCGCCGGCAGCAGCGCCATCACGTTGACCGGCTTGCCGTTGCGGCGGATTTCGAAATACAGCTTGACCTTGTTGGTATCGCTGTTGCCCATGGTGGCGATCTGCTGGCCGCGCGTGACCATCTGGCCTTCCTTGACCGTGATCGTCGCATTGTGCGCATACACCGACAGCAGCTGCGGCGTGTGCTTGATGATCACCATGTTGCCGTAGCCGCGAATGCCATGCCCGGCATACGTCACCTTGCCCGCTGCAGCGGCCACCACCGTCTGGCCCTGGGTACCGGTGATGTCGATGCCCTTCTTGTAGCTGTCGGCGCTGGGCGCGGACTTGCCCTGCGTCGGCCACATCCAGTCCAGCTTGGCATCGGCCGGGGCCGGGGCATCGTCATCATCTTGCGACTTGGGCGCTGGTTTGGCGGCGGGCTTGCCGGCATTCTTGCGCGGTGTACTCTCCGCACCGGAAGAGGCGGACGCACGCGGCGTCTGCCCGGCACCGGTACGGGCCACCACGCCAGCCGGCGGGCGCACCAGGATGCGCTGCCCGACTTCGAGATCATCCGGATTGCGCAGGCGGTTCCAGGTGCGCAGGTTGGCCGGGCTCTGGTCGAAATCGCGGCCGATGCTGTAGAGCGTGTCGCCGCGCTTGACGGTGTAATAGCCCTCGCTGTCGGCCGTGGAGGCGCAGCCGGACAGAAGCAGCACCGACGCCAGCGGCAAGGCCGCCAGCAGGCCCAAGAAGCGGTCAGCCTGTCCCATCAGGCCTTGCCGAACTCGTCGCCCAGCTCTTTGCTGCGATGGGCGGCGGCTTGCAGGGCCTGCACGATGGCCCCCTTCACGCCCGATTGCTCCAGGCTGGTCAGCGCGGCATAGGTGGTGCCGCCCTTGGAGGTCACGCGCTCGCGCAGCGTGGCCACGGATTCATCGGAGCGGCGCGCCAGTTCGGTGGCACCGGCGAAGGTCGCCTTGGCCAGTTGCAGGCCGTCTTCCGGCGACAGGCCCAATTGCGCTGCCGCCTGCTCCATCGCTTCGAGGAAGTAGAACACGTAGGCCGGACCGCTGCCGGAGACGGCGGTGACGGCGTCGAGCTTTTCTTCGCTGTCCAGCCACAGAGTCTCGCCCACGGCCTTGAGGATGGAATCGGCCTGGGCGCGCTGCAGGGTCGAGACCTGCGCATGCGGTACCACGCCCGAGATACCCTTGCCGATCAGGGCCGGGGTATTGGGCATGGCGCGCACGATGGCCTGGTGGCCATCCAGCCAGCGCGACAGGTCCACCATGCGGATGCCGGCGGCAATCGAGACGATCAGTTGGGCCCCGATGAAGGGCTTCAAGCTGGCCACCACCTCGCGCATCTGCTGCGGCTTGACCGCCAGCACCACCACGTCCGCGTTGGCGAGGGTGCCATCGATGGACTGCGCGGTCGTTACACCGAACTTGTCCTTGAGCGCCTGCAGCGCATCGGCATTGAGATCGACCACGTGGATGTCTTCTGCCGCCGCGACCTTGCCGGCCAGTCCGCCGATCAATGCCGCTGCCATGTTGCCGCCGCCGATGAACGCTATCTTCACTTCCGCTCCTTGTGTCTTGTGTTGAGGCTTGATGATTGGGTAAAAAACTTCACAGGGGCCAAATCGCGAGCCCCCTCACGGGCCATCACGCGTAATGCCTTGCCCCGAAGATGGCACTGCCGACCCGCACGATGGTGGCCCCTTCGGCCACCGCTGCCTCCAGGTCGGCCGACATGCCCATGGACAGAGTGTCCAACGGCAGTCCGACTGTGCGCAATTGTTCATACAGGCCGCGAACCGCCGCAAAGGCGGCGCGCTGTTGCTTCATATCGTCGCTGGGGGCCGGGATCGCCATCAGGCCACGCAGGCGCAGCCGGGGCAATTGCGCCACCTGGGCCGCGACCTCGGGCAATTCCTCCGGGGTCAGGCCGCTCTTGCTCGCTTCGGCGCTGATGTTGACCTGCAGACAAATGTTGAGTGCGCCCAGTTCCTCAGGCCGTTGTTCCGACAGGCGCTGGGCGATCTTGAGACGGTCCACCGAATGCACCCAGTCGAAGTGCTCGGCGATGGGCCGGGTCTTGTTGCTCTGGATGGGGCCGATGAAATGCCATTCCAGTGGCGTATCCGGCACCAGGGCGGGCAGCGCGGCGATCTTGTCGAGCGCTTCCTGCAAATAATTTTCGCCAAAGGCGCGCTGGCCGGCGGCCACTGCTTCGGCCACCGCCTCCGGTCCAAAGGTCTTGGAAACGGCCAGCAGTTGCACCGAGGATGGAGCCCGCCCGGCCTGGCCGGCAGCCTGGGCGATCTGTTGTTGCACGTGTTGCAAGTGTTGAGCGATTGACGACATAATCCGGGAGCCGGAAGGGGCAGCCTGCAGGGAGATAACGATATTGTTGGTCCAACCTTGCCGGGATTATAAATGGACATTGCCACCCTACTGGCATTTGCCGTCAGGAATCAGGCTTCCGATCTGCATCTTTGTGCGGGGCTACCCCCCTTGCTGCGGGTCCACGGGGCCATTCGCCGCATCAACCTGCAGCCGCTGGACGGCGCTCACCTGCAGCAATCCCTGCTGGCGGTGATGCCCGCGCCCCTGCAGCCGCACTACCGCGCCGGGACCGATTGCGACTTCGCCCTGGCGCTGCCGGGACTGGGCCGCTTCCGCATCCACGCCTTCCACCAGCAACGCGGCCCGGCCGCCGCCATCCGCCCGCTGGGCCAGCAGCCGCCGGCATTGGCCGAACTGCACGCACCGCCCGCCTGTGCCGAACTGGCCACCCGCCCGCATGGCCTGGTGCTGGTGAGCGGGCCGACCGGGTCGGGCAAGAGCAGCACGCTGGCGGCCATGGTCAGGCTCATCAATGAGACGCGCCCGGTCCACATCCTCACCCTCGAAGATCCATACTTTTTGCTTTGTGATATAACTTGTCCATAGCTTTAAGATCCTTATGAAATAAGGATATTTCACAATGGACAATATGAATAATTATCACCCCCTCATCCGTTTCATTCCCGCATCCAAAGACATGCCAAGATGCAACATTGATGACGAAGTGGCATCAGCATTCCACGATTGCGCAGAACGCCTAGACCCCAATAGACATCTAGACTGCGAGGTTGTACTTCGACTTCTAGACTGCTTTTTGCAGGTGACAGGAAGTGGTCAACTCTCGCTTGCGCGACTCCAGACACCAGATTTCGCGCGCATCTATGTTTTGTTCGCAGGAGCCCTCTATTCGGAGCGATTCTTAAGCGTACGAATCAGCCGAAGTACGGCTATTTTTCGGATCTTCGAACGGTATGTTGGCGCGCTACGAGAACAATATCCGACGATTCCAACGGTGAAAATAAAGAGAACATATCGTGCCCCACTTACTCAGTCCCTCATCGAGTGTGTTGCGAAATTTGAAGAAATAGAGTGGGTTGAGGAAAGGGCGTATGTTTGGCATGGATGGGCGGCGCAGAATGGAAACGGCCGTCTCTCATTTTTTCAATTTCACCCCATATATCTTAGACTTGGACGCGAGTTCACGGATCAGTTGCATTCGGCCTACCGACTTTTTGTCAACGGACGTCGTGACAGCCCTCCGCTCTTGGTTAAGGAACTCGCTCGTTTTATCTCAACCTACGAAGGCGAACTTACCCCTGCTCACTTCAAGTCTCCTAGTTTCATGACGGAATTTTGGAGGAAATTTGCACTGTTTTTTGTCAGTGAAGTTGCCGAAAAGGGCCAAAGCGTCGTAGTTGCCATTTCCACCTGGCGTCGCCGATTTGTTTCATTCGCGAAAAACTATTTGGAAGCCCCTGGGATTGTTGCCCGCACTTTGGGTGATTTTCCCTGCCCCCCAAAGCGACATCCCGTCCCCGCCCATACACATATCAAAATAGATCCATCTGGCGCGGAAGTTAAAACAAAGCTACTAACCCCGGTCCCATTGCATGTGACGGATACACAAGCCATGGAGATTCTGTTCCAGAGAATCGAAAAGGACCTCAACACTGTCATTCAATGGGCAAGGCACGAAATATCGGACATATGGGCTAGATACACCAACAGAATCCAACTTGCCAAGTTAGGTACTGCCAGAACGATCAATCTGGACAAGCGATACAAGATAGTTGAAAGCGAGGAATCTCTTGTTGCGCTGGAGAATCCAATGCACTTAGCCAATGCTTGCGCCACTTTTGAGAAGCATGGGTACCTTCACATCGACGATATAGCCGCTCTACATCGCATCTATCCGCTAGGCTCATCCGAAATGGCCCGACTATTTGCGCTACCAACGACAATAGCGCTTTTCCCGCATTGCGCTCTCTTGACGGCCTTGCACCCCAAAATAACATCGAGCTTTCTGGAGAGGCTCGAGCTGTATTCGCCATCAGGACAAATGATTGGTCATGAACACACCAACGACACGCATTATCTAGTCTCCGTCAAGCCGAGAATTCGTGATGACACTCTCAAAGAACAACGAATAGAACTTACTGCAGAGAGCAATGAGGTCGTCCGACAAATTATCGAATTGACCATGCCACTTAGAACATATTTAAAGAAAAAGGGAAAAGATGAATGGCGCTTTCTTCTCCTGAGCTGCGGAGAGGGATTTGGACGGCCATGCTCAGTACCTCCCTTGAGTGCCTACGCTAGCAGGCCTGAGCGCCATGAACCATTACTCGACAGCTTCATGACATCAACCGGTGCAAGTCGCGAATATGCAAACGAACTATTAGAGCACTTCTCTGTAGCCAAAGTACGAGCGAGCTCTGGATTGTTAGTTTTTTTGAGAACTGGGGACATGCGGAAGATGGCGGAAGCATTAGGCCACAAAAAACTGTCCCCCAACCTGCTCGATCATTATCTTCCTCGCCCTATCCGAGACTTTTTTCAAGAACGATGGATCAGAGTATTTCAACAAGCGTTGGTCGTTGAGGCGCTACAAGACAGCGAATATGTTCTGAAGGCCACACGCTTTTCAAACATGAATGAACTCAATGAATTCCTTTCCAACCATGCTCTAAATATGCGCGGACACAGCACCACGCGCAAAGCAAGTCGAATCACTACACCAACCGCTGATGAAGTAATCATCAGCGTTAATACAGCGATTCTTACCGCCCTAGTCAGTCTCGAATCCGCAGTTTCTGCCGCAGTACGGCCCCCAAATCTGCTTGCTGAATACTGGGCGAATGTCACTCGAAGGCTTGTTGCCTTCATTGAGAGCAAGGAATGCCATCGCTCAGACCTTAGAGACTTTCTTTCGCGCGCAAGGGCCGCAGCAAGTCCCGACACTTTCTGCAAAATCATCCATGAGTAAATACTCGCGCACCAAATCCCCCGTTGACGACGAACTACAAAAATGGCTATCGGGGACAACTACCATCGACTATAAGCGACCATATTGGCTTACATCGGAGTTTGATGCTCCGCTGTGGGAACTTGCCTTAGGCAGTAAGAAGATTGCACTGGACTGGAACGTCCCCCTAGAAGATGGCAGTCGACTGACCGATTCAAAAAATCACTCGCTACTTGAGCTATTCAAACTCTGGATGTGCATCCAAGGTCACACCTCTCTGACTGGCGGAAGCATATATTCTCGGGGCACTATTGCTAAGAAAGTGGGACGTGTCGGCCGAATCATAGATTATTTTTTAATTAGGACAGAGTACTTTCAGCTTGGCCAGCACGGCCTTTCACTAGTCACGAGCTCCGACGTCCGTACACTTTACGTCACCCTTGCCTCCTCATGCGAAACCTCAGAGTCAATTTATGACTTCAATGAAACCCTACGCAAATACCTTCTTGAGGAAGGTCGAAAACTTTCCGCCGATCAGATAAATCAAGCGATTTCCGATCAACCGTTAGTTGAGGAACTTTGTGTTCCAGCCAGCGACCGGCTTCTCTTTCCGGACGATAATGAGTTGATCAGCGCTCGATGCTACTTACAAGTAAGTGGCCATTACCACCCCCATACCCAACAGAGGTTCATAGCATTCAGGAATTTCAAACGCCTAATACAAAAGCTCTATCCGAACGCACTTTGGGCCACCCGCTCGATAAACTCACGCCCCGACGAACTGTGGCTCTTGGCCTCGAATTGCTATTTCCGCGAATATGCTGGAGTCCCCGTTGCTACGTATGATCGAGAGCTACCGTCCTCGCAAACTGTCGACTATTGGAGAGATACTGTCTTCTCCCTGCTCCCGCTCTCCGAACTCGGCCATCAAGTGCCTCGCGAGCCTATCTCGGAAGGATGGCAATCAGGTGCAATCAAGCATCTGAACCTCGGGTCACCAGGTCGCTTCCGAACCTTGCCAGCTGAGTGGTACCTTGACTCCTTGCGAGAGTCTATTGAATTCACCCTAGCCTACGGTGAAGATCTCTTGAATAGCTACGTCAACCTCGTCTCTACCGCAATTAAGAGTGGCCTCAGCCTTCTCAAATTTGTTCAGCAGCATGGAATTGAAGCGCACCTAACACCCAAGCTCAGGGAATTGGGAGTCAAGGTCTGGGATGTTGGAAGTAGTGAGGGGCTAATTCGTCCACCGTTTTCGAAGGCGGGAGACTTTCCATCTGGATCAAAAAGTGCGTATTTTGAGCGTGTTCGGAAAAACGAGGGATTGTATGAATTGATACAAGTTTTGTATGGATGTATTGAGATTTGCGTCGGTCTCCTATGTGCGAGGCGAATTTCTGAGCTTTTGAATCTGTTACCTGGGCTGGCGTTAGATAAGACACGGCAGAACTTGGTTTTTGGCAATATGAAAACCGGCGCCGATGGAATGCGAGAAATGACCGCACGGCCGGCACCTCCCATCGTCGATACGATGATAGGAATGCTAGAGCGATTCCAGGAAGAGTTACGTAAGCATGGCGTATATGAATCCACCCGACCACTCTTCGCCCGACCAAGCCGATTTAACTTCGAATTTGACCACTCCCCACGTACATATGTAGACGCTACAGATCTGTTCTGCGACTACTTCGAAGCACCCCTTGATGAAGAAGGCCGAAGATACTACATTCGGCAACATCAATTACGCCGCGGCTTTCCCATGCTCTTCTTCTGGCATCGCTCATATAAGGGGCTCGACACATTGACTTGGTTCCTTGGACAAAGCGATTCTGAGCAGATATACAGATATGTCCTCGATTCCACGCCAGGGGACGTACTTAAATGGAGCAAAGCAAAATACGGTGCTCAGATGCTGCAAGAGGATCCTTCTTACAGCGAAGATCTAGCTGACCTTATCGAAGAACATTTTGGCACAAGAAATTTTTCTGTTCTCGATTTTGAAGAGCTTGAGGAATACATTCACGATCTCATCGAAGATAGCACAGTTACCATTGAACCCCAGTTTTTCAGAACATCCGAAGGCACTGACTTTAATGTAATAACACACGTAAAAAGGATAGAAAAATGAGGACGGATTCACGCCTGCTAAAAAATACCAAGTCTATAAAAAAATTAAAACAATTTCTTGATTCTGTTTCTGAGAATCCTCAAAAGTATGCGCACGACGACAGAGTTATTAGCGCCCTTTCCTCTCAAGGAGCTCTGTCTAAATTATGTATAGCTGAGGAAGGAATCTTCTCTACATCGACCAACACACTAAAACGGATATCTGACAGCGAAATCGAGGGCGGATTTTCCACATTGGATGCTTTAAGAATTAGCGCAAAACGAGCAATTAGTGAATTAAAGGAGACTACCAAAATTCAGAGGCGGAATACACGAGAACAACTAGCTGAAGAGAAATCGAAACTTTTAGAAAAACTCCAACAAAGCCAACAAGATTGTTGGCGACTAACGGTCGCATTCAATAAAGCCATGAATCAAGGCCGTAGGTATGCATATAGCAGTGGCGACAAAACCATCATCGCGCTCTGTCTAAAAGAACAAAAGGAATTGAAGGCAATGTTCTCTCTCGTGACTCGCCCGGAAAAATAGGAAATCATGTCCACTAAATCTTTTCCAAAACTCTATTCTTTGACCGACTCGGAGTTCAAAGCGTACTCCTCGCTAACACATGATGGAAAAATTCTAACGACGCCAGCAGATAACATTCCTATGATTTTCTGGCCGGATGGCAGATGGTGCTTGGAGGCTAATTTATATATGGCCAAACTTTTTGATGCGGGCTTATCCAGAGATGAACGTGGTGGCACTTTACATACTTATGCAACTCAAATTAGTCACCTGCTCCGGTTCTGTTTCGGTCTTAAAAGCAAGAAGCCATATTTTTCGAGTGAAAGCAGCTTCTCCGGCACCAAAATCTGCCTCCATGAATTGACAGATAATGATTTTTCGACCTTCATATCAACTTTAATCGCAGAGAAAAAAAGTGAATCCGGTGCGGCAAAACGAC
This sequence comes from Herbaspirillum sp. Her4, assembly GCF_057961335.1. Taxonomy (NCBI): domain Bacteria; kingdom Pseudomonadati; phylum Pseudomonadota; class Betaproteobacteria; order Burkholderiales; family Oxalobacteraceae; genus Herbaspirillum; species Herbaspirillum sp. Her4. The sequence continues at coordinate 5,589,046 of NZ_CM176330.1, forward strand.
AATCAAATTCGAATATCAATATCGGCCGACGCTGTCTGGAATTCCTGGAGTTCGTGGGAGAATTCCATCGTATAGAAAATTTTATTGGCCCTGGCGGGCAGATAGTAGCCGAGAAAAAAGTTACACACATACGCACTGCAGGCAAGATAGCTATTCGCAGCCGGTTTTATTGGCATCACCGCGCACTCCCTGTAGCAGGCCCGATGAAGCGAAGGCTACCTATTTCGGCTGACGCAATCGATAGTCTTCACCAAGTCGTTTATAAAGTTAGCTCAACAACCTATCTGAGAAAGCGCCGATACTTGATGCTTACGTTACTCGAAGCAACAGGTGGCCGTCGTTCAGAAATCGCTTCGCTTACGATTGAAAGCGTACAAAAAGCAGCCTCTATGGAACAACCTTTTCTTGAACTTCCAACCAAAAAGAAAGGCGCATCCGCACCACCAACAAGATTCGTACCTATTCAACGGAGCGTATTCAACCAAATTGTAGAGTTTGTTGAAAAAAATCGGAAACCACTGATGCGCCGCCTCGGAAAGACGCGAGATGATCCCGGTGTAGTTCTAGTCAGTGAAACAGACGGATCTCGTTTAACGGCAAACACGATAACAACAGAGATTTACCTATTGCGCAAAGCAGCTGGGCTCGTAGGCCGCGCTCATCCGCACATGTTCAGGCACACATTCATTACGCGCCTGTTCAAAGCGCTCGTAGAACAGCACAACTTTGGAAGAACAGAAGAATTACGTAATTATCTTTTCGACGGAGAGAAATTGAAAAGAGAGATCGCGGAATGGACTGGCCATAGCAATCTGCAATCTCTTGAAATCTATCTCCACTTGGCATTTGAAGGAACGAGCGACCATTCCTCCGCGATCGACACATTAGTGGCAGCAAGTGTCATAAAGAATGTGCTGCGCTCTATTTCCGAGATTCAAGAAGAATTAAAAAAGATTACGACCAAATCAACATTAAACAATTGTATTCAGTCGTTTAGTTCTCTGTTGAACAGCGCATGTAGCGACCTAGAAGCGATACGCAGTGGAGATCGATAATATGGGCTTTTTATCTGATACTACTCCGCTATTGGTTCGGTGGCGCAGGTTGACGTGGGGAGCAAGCTGGTGGAAGAAGCCGGGAGCACCATGGTCGAAGTGGTCAACAGCGTGCGCCGCGTGACGGATATTGTCGCTGAGATCAGCTCTGCCAGCCAAGAGCAGAGTCAAGGTATTGAGCAGGTCAACATCGCAATCTCTCAGATGGACGAAGTGACCCAACAGAACGCCGCACTGGTGGAAGAAGCGGCCGCCGCCGCCCAGTCGCTTCAAGAGCAGGCAGAGAAGTTGACCGGCACGGTAAGCGTGTTCAAACTCAACCGCGACGATACACCTACCATGCCACGACAAGCACCCGCAGCTCGCTTGATGGCAATCGTGACCGATCGAGCCCCAGCATCAAACAAGATTCACGCGACGGCGGCTGCGCATAAAGTAGATTCGACGGCCAAGTCGACTATCAAATCAGTTGCTAGGAAGACACTTCACGCCGACTCCCATGACAGCGGTAGCTGGGAGCAATTTTAGGTGAAGATGTCATGATTCAGCGGCCGCCCTCGATCTTCTTGTAACTAGCTTACATGCCACTGAGAAGTTGCCGCGCACCGAGTCGATGCGACATTGGAAGTTGAAAGTTCAAAATGAGATTAACTTATTCTGAACGGTAAATCACGGACAAATCCTGTCTAGGATTTGACGCGAAAACACCCGCGCAATGCGGGCGTTTTGGTTACTTTGCAGGTAATTCAACAATGAAAGTGACGATATTGTGTTCGCATTCAACGCGGATTTGCCCTTTGTGACCCTTCACGATCTCGCCAACAATATAAAGTCCAAGACCTAGTCCGCGACTGTTGCGACGATTTCCTAAAGAAGTTTTTTTATAGGGCTTGAATAAATCCCGGCGGAGGGCTTCCGGAATTGGCGCGCCATAATTGGAAACGGAAATGATAAGCGTCGGTCCGCGACGAAATGCCATCAGAGTTGATGGCTTACCTGGCTCACCATGATGACGGCTGTTGGAGAGGAGGTTAGAAATCACCTGGCTTATCCGGTCGCCATCAATTTCGACGTCTCCGCAATCTTCGGCCTCGAGGATGATCTCGTTGTCAGGATAGGCCACTCGTGCTTCGCTAACTATCTCGCTTGTCATCCTGCGTACATCCAACGGTGCGCGATGAATCTGTAACCCCAAGCCACTTTGTAGCCGACTTAGATCGAGAATCTGTGAAATTAGCCGATGCATTCGACTGGATGATGCGGAGATTCGCTGGCTCAGCTTGGAAGAAACGCCACTGCCTTCACGTACTTCCATCATACGAGCCGCCATCATAATAGCTTGCAGCGGATCACGGAGATCGTGCCCGAGAGTAGCTAGAAGATTTTCGCGTGCGCGCTTCAGCATGTTTTCATTGGATAGAGCCACCTCTTGCAAAGCCAAGCGTAGATTTAGTGCCGCCTCTAATTGAATCTGCGTCCATTGCAAACTCTTGTCCGACTTTATCTCTTGCGGAATTGCGAAGGAGCTTTTAGGTGATGAGTGCGGTAACAATCGATTTTTATAAAAAATCTTTTCAGAATCATTGCTCCAAAGTTGTTCCATCTCCCGAGCATTCCGGAACCAAAAGACGAAACCATTTCGTTCGCGATAGAAACGTACCGCTAGCATGCCGCGTACGTTCTCAAAACGTTCCTTGAGCGAGGGCACGGCGGCCGCAATATCAGAGGTATAGAAGACGTCTCCTGGATTCTTTTCGTTAAACCAATTGATAAGAGAATTGATATCTTCTTGCGCTGGTGACCGTCCTAGAGTTTGCGTTTTGCGGTCTAATGAAATTGCACCGCCAGAGCTATTTACGAGGGAGAGTAAAGATTCGCCTTCCGCCCCCAATGCGGATACGATGTCTTCGTGCTCCATGGCATGAGCAACGATTCGGCTCGTAATCGCCATATTGCGCTCCGTCGCTTGTGCTCGCTCAATGTTGAGATTGCGTTCCACCATGGTACTCACAAATTGGGCGATTAACTGACATGACATCCGCATAGGATGAGGAGCCAGGCGGGGTTTTATGTGATAGCAGGAAATGAGGCCCCACAGGTGTTCACCGCAGACGATGGGAAAACTCATTGAGGCATTTACCCCCAATTTGACCAGATAATCCAATTCTTTCGGAGAGGCGCAGCGCAGAAAGCTCACGCTCAGATCCAATGGCATCTCGCCAGTCACAGAGCGGGGGGGCTCTAGCGGAACTGCCGGAGAATTGATGTCGGCAATTACACTTACCGAATTGACTGCTTGCATGTAGAGAGCTTGCCTGGGAGGATTCATCGCTGCATGGCCTGTAGCTGAAAGAGGCTGGAGGTCCTCTCGTCGATACTCAGCAATTACTTCGCTACTGCCATCATCAATGAAGCGATATGCCACGACCCGGTCAAAACCGGTGATGAGTGCCATCTCAGTGACTACGCATGTAATCAGATCGTCGATGCTTTGCTTTCGTTGAAGGCGTTTGAAGGAATTATGCGCCGCTAACGCAAGTGTTTCTAGGGATATCGATTCAGCAGGACGATGTTCAAACTCAGCGAAGAGCAGGCCGCCTGCTTTGTGCATGACGAGATCGAACACTCCGGTTGGAAGTGTGACCACTAGAGATTCCACGTAACCGCTGCGGTCCCTCAATGCCAGTTGAACAGATGCGCAAATTGGAGTTCCTAAATGCTGCTCCGTAAGGATTTCCCCAATTTGCGGAAGTACTCCGAGATATGCTTCAGCGTTGGCGCTGCGCGAGACTAAGGCACCTTCCTCATTTAGACACAGTAGCGCCCCGTGACTCTGAATTGAATGAGCGCAGTAGAAATGCTCCTCTTCATAGTCGACGTGGTCGATAGGCCGTTGAAGCCCTTGGAAAAGTGCGTTATTCACGGTCAACTTTCGACTGGTTTGGCGCGCGATTAAAAGTGAAAAAATTCCTATGGGCAAGGCGAATCATAGATACGGGTGCGTACTCACACTAAAAAGGTTAGGGAAGTGCTGGATATTCGCCCTCCCGCCAGCACCATCAGAGTTATTCATTTTTATTGTGTATCTTGAATTTTCTGACTAAGCGCTATCTCAGGAAATCAGGAAAATCCTGACAAGTCAACAACTTATTGCAGAGCTCCCTTTACGAAAGTCGGCGGTTAAGCCCGAAAGATCGCTGCCTTGAGGTGTCAACTCTTGATTTGTCCTTACTTGTACATGAAAGCGATGACTCCGCTTCGCAATTCTCAAACGACTCAGGCTCAATAAGGGTTCGCGAGGCGATGAAATTTGTAATTGCGAAGCAAAAACCGGGCTAAGTGTTCGATATAATTGAAGATCGCGCCGGACTTGTAATCAGGTGCTGCAACTAAAAAACGCCCGTGATCAGCGGGCGTTTTTGTTGGATGGGCGATTTCTGCTTCTGGCCGATCGCCGCTGTCTGTTCTTTCAGTTGCCGCAATTCTTTGCGAACCGAAGAATTTTCAGTGTTTACTGAAAAGTCTCCTGAACGGCTGGAGACGGATTAACACACGCCAGTTGATCGCTCTGGATTCCTGCAATCATCTCATCAAGTTTAACAGCGCCAGTCGCGTCTAATCGTTGAAGCAGTATCGTTATGATGTATCGAATAGCGGCGGCGTTGCTATCTGGCTCTTCCTTTTCCATGGCAGCTCCCTTCCAAAATGCGCAGTATATAAGATGAGGTCCGCTGGCCGATTGCGGACACGATGCGAGGCACTCTGTCACCGCCCGCCGCGCCTGGCAAAAGTGGGTTATCGGACAGACGCCGGTCTAATGAAATCAAGTACTTACAGACACGTATCGACCGAACCAATAACCCGCCCGCCCTGCCCTAATCCTTTGAATTTTATATGTTTTAAGCCACCAGTAACGCTATTTCGTAATCAGCAGCTCCCCAAAAAAATCGCCCGCACGAAGCGGGCTATTTGCCATGATTCTGTTCTTTTCAACCTAGTGCCAAGGTTCTAGCACCCATCCCCGTGTTTCTTCCAACGCCGGCGACAGTCGCGAAGCTTTGCGCATTATCGAGCTTGAATGTAGAGACCAAGCCAGCCAATTCACCCGCCTGCTCCATCATCGCATTCGCAGCAGCAGCGGCCTCTTCGACCAACGCAGAATTCTGTTGAGTTGCTTCGTCCATGTGGGTAATTGCGAGATTGACTTGAGTGATTCCGTGACTCTGCTCCTGACTCGCATGGGAAATTTCCGCCACCACATCGGTCACCCGCTTGACACTGGTGACCACATTTTCCATGGTCATCCCAGCTTGCTCGACCAAGCTGCTACCCTGGTCAATCTGCGCCACGGAATCGTTGATCAGTTCGGTGATTTCTTTTGCCGCCGTCGCACTCCTTTGCGCCAAGCTACGGACCTCCGATGCAACGACCGCAAAACCACGCCCCTGCTCACCGGCTCTTGCTGCCTCAACGGCTGCATTCAATGCCAAGATATTTGTCTGGAACGCAATTCCGTCAATCACGCTAATGATATCGACGATCTTTCGTGAGGAAGCATTAATACCTGCCATTGTGCTAACTACCTTGCCGACCACCTCACCACCTTGGGTGGCAACGTTAGAAGCGGAGACCGCCAGCTCACTCGCCTGCTTGGCGTTATCAGCGTTTTGCTTCACGGTGGACATCAGTTCTTCCATCGCTGAAGCTGTCTCTTCCAATGCCCCTGCCTGCTGTTCCGTGCGCGAGGACAAATCCAAGTTGCCTGTTGCGATTTCGGTAGATGCCTGTTCGATGGCGTGTGTGCCTTCTCTTACCCTCCCCACGATTCCGACTAAGCTATCGCGCATCTTCTTGATGGCGAACAGCAAACTGGTCGTGTCGCCGTCTTTCACGTTTACTTCGGAGGTCAGGTCGCCAGCTGCGATCTGCTGAGCAATATCTGCAGCGTAAGCGGGCTCTCCGCCAAGCTGCCTCAAGAGTCCCCGTGTGATTGCGAACGCAACAAGTACAGAAATGAGGGCCACTATGGCTGTCAACACGGCTACTACCACAGAGGCCTTCGCTGCGAGGTCGATGGTGGCGTCATGTGCCTTAGCATTTTCTGCGTCTACTTCGTCGATAACCTTGTTGATATCGATTACTATCTGGCGGCGCAGTGGGCTACACTCATTAACCAGAAAATCGCGAAACTGCTCCGACTTTCCGCCTTCACGATAGATACGTGGACGTTTCAACTCTTCAGCCATCTGCAAAAGGCCCACACGGACCTTCTCAAAGCCCTTGTCGCCGGCGAAATGCGGCTCCATGTCTTTGAGCGCCTTGAGATAGATCTGCTTCTGTTCATCAACGATCGCCAGCTCCTTTTGCGCATCTGCATCACTTCTGAAGACGTAGGCATTGCGAGCGGCGAGACCCGTTTGATCTAAAGCTTCTCTCGCGAGATAGAGTGGCACCAAGCGCTGATCCTGTACCGCATCGGCCGCCCTGATGGATACGGTGAGTGAATTGATGCTACCTAATGCTATTCCCGCCAGTAGAACCGCTAGCGTTACCAATGCTGTGAAAGCCGACGCCAGTTTGGTCCCGATCTTCATATTCTTGAGCGCATTCATATATTTCCACTAGGTTAAATACGGGCATTTTTGACATCTGCTGCATGCCGGCTGCTACCGGTGCCCGATAATTTGGGAACAGCTCAACGGGCGATTAGTGAGACGTTCAATCCGCGGCAAAGCGTCATTCGGCTCGGTGCCGCGATTTACGATTTAGTAGGTGAGTGTCACAGTCACGGTATCCGAGTAGGCACCGGCCAGCGGCGTCTGAGCCGCCGGGATCTGGCCATAGACGGTCAGGGTCTGGGTCAGGCCGGAACCGGTGCCGGTCAGGGTATCGGTGCCGATGGTCGAACCCCAGTTGTTGCTGCGGGCCGAGTCGCGGTACAGCGCATAGTTCAGGGTGCCGCCGCCGGCTGCGCTCATCTTTCGGTTGTTCACGCTGGCACCGGTGCCGGTACCGGCGTCCAGACCGACATTGTAGGCCGTGCCGTTGGTACAGAGCACGGTTATGGTGCCGGACTGGTTGACCACGCTCTGGGTGTAGGCACCGAAGGCAATGGCCGAACCGACCACGGTACAAGCGGCGACCACCGAGGCGGTGATGGTCAGCGTGCCGCTGGCGGTAGCACCGAAGGAAGCTGGTGCGCTGGAAGCCAGGACGACAGCGGCGATGGAAGCAGCGACGATGCGATTTTTCTTGATGAAGAACATTTTGTTTCTCCTGGTCTGGCTGCCCCGTCCTCGCCCCTTGCAAGAACTTCCCCGTGCAGCGGTGGTATGGAGATACTGTAATTTCTAAAGAGCTCACCTAACATCCGGGAATTCCCTACCGCGCTAGAAATTTAGTTAAGGAAAAACCTGAAAAGTAAGAAGAACTGGACTTAAGCTTATCGCTATGCTTCGGCAACTCATCACAGGATGGTCACCGTCAGACTATCCAAATGCCTCCCGATCCGATGCTCTAATTGATGGCACCACTTCCAGACATCTAAAACCTAAGCGAAGCTATGAGAACAGCGATCAAGGCAGAGGCAATGACGGTCAGCAGGAAGGTAGTCAACATGATGATCTCCTAGAATGAGTTCATCTTAGGCAGCTTCCTCCCTGGTGGCTGTAGTGGTTTCCCCCAGCAAGCACTCAGACAGGTCAGGAATTTCCCGGGTGCCTAATCGTCCGAGCTTGCAAAAATTGCAAGATGATTGAGCGATATCGGTCGTTGAGGTCGATGGATTCGCGGATGAGCGTTATCGGGATTGCCCACTACCCGAGATTACGGCTGTCGCAAGCGGCTCTTAAAAGCGGCTCGGCATTCGCAATTGGCTGCAAAAATTTCGCTCGGCAACTGCAAATCGAGCCGCGTCCTAACTGGCCCTGCGACCCGCCGGATTTTTGAATTGCGGAGCAATAATTACCTTAACCCTCTGATTTTTATCGTTTTCCTCGCAGATTTGTAATCAGTAGGTCGACGGTTCGATTCAGCCCATCAGCACCAGCACATAAGGGTTTCCGGCTTATGCCGGAAACCGATTTGGGTAACAGGTCTCTACGTGGGTAATAGAATTGCCCTCGGCGAGGTTTATGGCCGCGCTATTTGGTAGCTGATGCCCACGAGCGAGTTCGCGTCGAAGTGAGCTCCAAGGATTTCTCGGTGATTAGTAATTTCTTACCAAGAGTTTGTGCAAAAGTGTCAATATGGCAAGAAATTACAAGATGGCTACAGTAAGCCGATCTGAACGCTTTCGATTGACATCAAAGCAACCGATAATACCCTTGGATTGAGTTCGTTCTACGTTAACCTATGCCCAGGAGGCCGATCATTACACAGGCTTCGTTCATCTCGCTTTCTCCATCATCCTCATGCGACGCTATTTATGAAATGGGTTCTAGCGTCACAATGACAGAAACGTACATCAGAAAGCGACGAGGTCAAAAAGTCTCACCTACCAAATAAGTAAGCCGCCATGATTGGCGGCTTACTTTTTTCGGGCAGGCACCTTTTTATCAAGGTTCTCCAATTTCCAGACTTGCAAAATTCCCTTGGCTATTGCGTGCGCAATAGCCCCCTCGGCCGATGTATAAATCCCGTCAAGCGACTCGACCAATTTTGTCACCTCACCGCGTTGGACCACAATTTCTTCGGGGTGCCATTTACCGTCCTCAGCGCACGAGACGGTCACACGATAGCAATTTTCAGAGGTCGAACTTTTCAGCTCGAAGATTTGAGTTTGCATTTCCTGACACCAATGGTGAGCCAAACGCTCAACTTTCTTGCAAAAATAATCTCACGAAAACGTCAGGATGTCGTGTGAAATTAAGCGATTGTTTTTTGACAACATCCGCTAAGTGTAAAAATTGCGAAGCAAAAACAGAATTGCGAAGCAAAAGAAAAAGGCTCTCCGTTCGGAGAGCCTTTTAAATACTGATGCTGGCTGCAGGACTTGAACCCGCCACCCCCTGATTACAAGTCCGGCGCGAAGCTCAATTGTATCAAATACTTAGCTCAATTTTTGCTTCGCAATTGGGAAATTTAGCACCGCGCAAGCCCTTTCTGGGCAGCGATCATTTCCAAATTGCGAAGCGGAATTTTGGTTCGCAGGTGCGAATGTTTGCTACAGCTGCCAATGCCCACTCGGGGGCTGACTCTTCTACCAGCATAAACACCGGTTTGGCTAGCTTAAATTAATGCTTCTCATTCAGATAAAGTCATATTTTTAACATTTCTTCCGAAAAAAAATGTTAAAAATGAGGGCGCAAAGACCGCCTATTCGGAGAATTGAATTAATTAAAGCTCTGTAGCCTGCATCACAAGCGAGGTTGACAGTGAATTCAATAATCCGACACAAGCTAACGAGAAAATGATGCTGCCTAAACTATTTCGAGCGAAGTCCAATCGCTCAGCCGCTTTCACGGCGGTAACTCAGCAAACAATTTTGCTTGAGCGTGAAGTTCTAGAACTCGCTCTAAATGCCGTTGTGGTTATTGATGGTCAAAACCGAGTGATATTTTTCAACCACGCCGCAGAGAAGCTATGGGGCTACGAACGAGCCGAAGTGTTGGACCAGAATGTGAAAATGCTGGTTCCGCACATGATTCAGTCCATACACGACAAGTATGTGAACAGCAACCGTCAAACGCACAACGATAAAATCGTTGGCACCTTCCGCGAGGTTCAGCTAGAAAGAAAAGACGGAAAAGTCCTGTGGGTCAATTTGGCGTTGTCCCGTATCGCTGCAAATGGTGGCGATTACTATGCGGCCTTTGTTCGTGACATTTCCGACGAGGTTTCTAACCGCGATATTATCAATCAAACCTTGGAACAAGCCCTTGATGCAGTTGTGTCAATTGATGAAAAAAACAACGTCATCTTCTTCAATTACTCTGCGGAAAAACTATGGGGCTATAACCGCTCCGAGGTACTAGGCCAAAATGTGAAAATGCTGGTTCCGCAAATGATCCAGTCGAAACATGATAGCTACGTCAATGCTAACCGGAACACTGGTCATAATAAAATTGTTGGCTCAAGCCGTGAAGTTGAGCTTGAACGAAAAGACGGCAAAAAAGTTTGGGTCAGCCTGGCCCTGTCAAGGATCGAGCTACAAGCCGGGCTTGGTTACACGGCATTTATTCGGGACATTTCTGCCGAACGAGACGCCCGAGAAGTCATTAACCAAACACTGGAACAAACTATTGATGCGGTAGTCACGATTGACCACAATAACTGCGTAACCTTTTTCAATAAGGCCGCTGAAACTCTATGGGGAATAAAGCGAAGCGAAGTCCTAGGAACGAATGTCAAAAAACTTGTTCCCGCAGCCATTCAATCGAAACATGACAACTACGTGAATGCCAACCGCTCGACGGGCCAAGATAAGATTGTTGGCACCACGCGGGAAGTTCCCATTGAACAATCCGACGGTTCCCAAAAATGGGGGAACCTCTCGCTATCCAGAGTAAAGATTGGCTCCGAAACCTTCTACACGGGTTTCATTAAAGACGTGACGATCGAAGTTGCCCACCGACAAACAATGCAAGATCTTATGGCGAAGATCGCGCAGTCAAGCACTCGTATCCGTGATTTTGTTTACATGATTAACAAAATATCTTTTCAGACCAATATCCTGTCGCTGAACGCTGCGATTGAAGCCGCGCGAGCAGGGTCAGCAGGCAGAGGATTCGCGGTCGTTGCCCAAGAAGTTCGGTCACTTGCAGGCGAGTCGGCCCAATCTGCCAAGGAAATCAACAACGTCGTCGACAATATGCAGCTACTTTTAGACGACTTGACGAACATACTGCAAGCATTAGCGGACGGCAGTTCGCAGAACGTCAACCACTGATGGGGTGCTTTTTCTTGCGAGCCAAAGTTCTTCTCTCAGCATGATGAACACTTTCGATAGGGCCCCATGCCAAGGCCAAATTTTGGATGGTATTAGCAGGGCAGTAAGCTTTTTTTATATGGTTCGGATTTTCCATTGTGTCGATCAAAGCCGACTACTGGGTGCGTCAAAATGCGTCAAATTTAATGTTCGCGAAATAGTTTGCTGGGCCAGGCTGGGCGGGATTTCGCACGTGGCGCAAATTTGAGTCAAAACCGATCTATGTAGCGGGCAGGCGCGGGGTGGGGGCAACCGCGCGCGCCGAGCCAAAAAGAACAAGGAAATTATATTTTCGATAACATCCTCACCCCTCCCTCTCCGCCCCGGCTCGAGCATCCTCAGGACGCAGAGGGGCCCCTGACAGCCCCTTTCATCATCCGTTCGAGAAAATGCTATCCCCCCCCCCATCAAGGCGTACACCAGTGCATGGGGCGCGATATGAAGGTAGCGCTCTCATCATGCGATGCCAAGGAACGCCCTCATCGGGTACAGCGGGAGGTATCAGAGGCCTGGCGGGCCAGCGGGTCTACAGAGCGCTGTGTGGACATCTCCCGCAATACGGTTCGACGTTATATTCGGTCAGCCGCGATCGAACCAGCATACCCAGCAAGGCATTCGCCTAGTTCTCTTGATGAGTTTACTCCCAGGCTCTCCGCTTGGCTGAGCGCTGAATCCGTTAAATTTCGCAAGCAACGAAGAACCCTGAAACAGATGTTCCTGGATCTGAGAGAACTGAGATATGAGGGGTCGTACGACCGTGTGGCCGCCTTTGGTAGACGGTGGAAGGTGGGTCAAATGGAGAGGGTCAAATCCGCGAGCAAATCAACAATGCAGTTACCTCATCTCCGAAATTCACAGATCCCGTCAGTCCCGCCTATGGTTAATTGAGGCTGACGGCCAAAGGCAATGTGCGCAAGCGGCCGAGAATCTCATTTCTGATCCTATCTGGAACATCCGAAGTTTGAAGTGCAGTGGGCCAGCGATCGAGCGCCAATTCCACTGCGCGCTTTACCGCCACCTTCACAGCCAATTGAGCGATTCCGGCCTCTTGAGCTACGGCACAATATAAATCTAAAGTTTCCTCGCGTTGAAACTTGTCTATCGCAACGTTATTGTGTAGCAACCTGAAATTTGGAAGCGCGGATAAGCAAACAATGTCGTAGGCCGGAGAGAGTTCTGGAAAGATTCCGTGTCGATATAGAACGCTGTGGTTTTTCAAATGCGCGTCAGAATTTCCAATGAGCGTGTTGACGGCCTGACGCATAAAAAACTGCTGAATATCGGAGATACCTTTTGTGCCCAGTCGATTTAGCATCTGAAGGAACAAAACAAATTTACTGACACCTGCGTACTTCTGACCAGGCAACATTCCAAGGAATTGACAAGCATCTTCGATATGCACTGGTCCTTCCGGGCTACGGTCAAAACGGTCCACTGCAAGGAAATGTGTATTCGGTCCAAGTTGCCGGACTAAATCAGGCAATCCGACTATTTCGCTCATGGGAACTAGTCGGCATTGGGCGACGTTTATTTCTGCTAATCGAGCCAATGTCATGCACAGATACTCGTTTCTTACCTGGGAGTCGTCTTCAACCTTTGGTAACTTCGCGACAACGTTCGAAAGTTCTCCTGTCTGAGGTGTTCGGTAAAGCTGGTCGTCGTGAGAGTAGAGAAGCGCAAGCTTATCTTGAACCCCAGAAAGCAAGGCTCCTCCGGCAATAGCCCCCTCCGGAGCGATCGGGGCCCATACTTTGGAGTAGCCATCAATTTCCATCTTTGATAGGGATGGCGGGAGCTTGGTGAGATCTGCCGGAACTGCGATTATCGCTCCCGGCAAGTCTTGACCTGCGGCGGCCAATATTCCAAAGTCATCTTTGTCCTTATCCTCCCTTCGCGTTGCTGCCAGCCTTAAGCGCAATGCCCCCTCGGACATTAACCCTGCAAAAAACGGAGGCATCTGCTTAAGTTCGCGATATAGGGGTGGATCAGTATGGCTATCTACTGAGCTACGACAAAGTGCTTCACCACCAGGCATTACGATAGACGCTGATAAGGTGGCTCGATGCCTATCATCTAGATAGTCCTCGGTGGCAATGAATCTGCTAGTTCCCTCAAGCTCACAGAGCCAACCAACATGAACACTATGAAGCCATATCTCCAGATAGCGAGGCGATAGTGTCTTATTCACGTGAATCCGGAAATTTGAATCTGATCAGGCCCTGAAAGAGCAGCGTCCAGATTGAGATTTTGATGTCTATATTAAATAGTGAGGCCGGAGTCGATGGCGGCATCAATGTCAGCCACATTAGCTATCTCTGCAGATAGATGCGACGTGCTAACCACCAATCAGCAAATTCGGCAAAACACGTATGCTTAGAATCCACTAAACCTAAATCCTCACCGACGTTTGGGCTACCGGCAGAATCACGTGAAATTAAAGCAGCATGAATTTGCGATGGAATTCCCCGCATGAAGGGCAAATAGTCGTCAACGAATGCTACAGGGGCTATTTCAGACAGCACTGGAGCTTTTGGACTAACTAGGCCATCAATTCCCTCGGTGCAAAATACCCGCTCAATAGGAAAGCCCAGTTCACGTAGGTTTCTTTCCCGGGCTTGTCTAAAGCAGGGATCTATGGCGCTGATACAGACTAGGTTGAATCCTGCGTTTTCTAATCGCAAACATGCCTCGATTGCACCGTCATAGGCCGGTAGAGAACTCCAAAATGATTCATCGAAATGGGATCGAAAGTACTCCAATCTGGAACCCGTAAGATGTTCGACTCGCCACCGTTCTCTGGGCCAATAGGCATCAGGATTTCGTATAGCTGGCAGCACACCGAATGCACGCTGCCAAACAACGGCATACGCGGCGTTATAGTTCAGCAGGACTCCATCAACGTCAATGGCAATAGTGCTCAAAGCTCGGTCGCCGGCAAGGATGGATGAATTGGGAATCCTGTTACAGCGTTGCCAATGATCTGATGCGGAGAAGTCATGTCAGATTCAAAAAGGTAATGCTCCAGGTCGTGAGACCATGTGTCGATTAGTAATTTTGCCCAATGTGCAAATTGCTCTATGGGTTCACTTCCTCGCAGCGGGATATTGCGATTGTTTCGGTTTCCAGGGGCTCGACGCCACTCCACCGTCAAACTACCATCGACCTTCATGGAGATGGCTTTAACTTTCTTAGAGGCACCACCAACTCCGATGTAAGTTGATAGTGGCCGAATATCGCAGACATTCATTGGGTACAGTAATCAGACAATACGGCTAACTGAGAGTCACAGGAAAATCATGAAGCTCTGTATTCTTCGTGGAAGAAGGGAAGAACGGATACTAAGGAAGTCTTAGTACAACGTCAATAGCATCCTAAGACACTCTTAGGATGGTTTCGAAAAAAGACACTTCTGGCGTTTTCCCGCGGCGGCTAAAGAGCGCTAGGCAGGCTGCTGGTCTCACCCAATTTGATTTGGGAGTGTCGGCTGGTATAGATGAATATTCTGCAAGCCCGAGGATCAATCAGTACGAGCGGGGAGTTCATATACCTGATCAGGGAACCTCCCTCCGCCTAGCGAAGGCCTTGGATGTGCCGCTCAGCTACCTTTTCGAGCCAAATGAACAATTGGCCGAATTTGTCCTATTAGCCGCGAGGCTTACGAAGGATGATTTGAAAAAATTGACCTCATATCTTAGGGAAGCTCTCGGAGAAACAGGCGATCTGCGATCAGACTGATATTTCAGGAGATTTTTTTCGTGTGATTGGATTTTTCATGTGTGAAATTCCATGATATGCGCGACTATTCCTAGATATGCGCACGTTCTGACTATATCCCAAGGCGTCATTGCGAATAAGCAGCCTCTCTGTTTGAAAAAACTGAATCACTTTTGGAGTGAACCCCTCGGGCTGGACCAAGGTTTATCGATAAACGAAGCCGCTTGCCGAGCAAGTAGTGCTTCGAACTGGTTAGGTGATTGATTGCCCAGCGCCGAGTGCATACGCCGTGCGTTGTAAGTCTCTTCGATGAAGTACGGCAGTCTCGCTGCCACGTCATCGAATTTTTCATATCCGGCCAGACAAACCTCTTCGACCTTAAGCGTCTTCATGAAGCTCTCCGCCTGCGCGTTGTAATATGGATTGGCTGGCGCACTCATCGATCTTATCAGACCAAATTCCTCCAAAGAATCCCGGTTATAAGGCACTGGCATATTGGCGCCCACGATCCGTATGGTGAATGCAAGTGCCGGGCGCCGGCTTGCGAATTCTGTAAGCGACCGTCAGCGCGGCCAGTGCCAAAGGCGTGTCGATCCGCTTAGATAGAGCGTAGCCGATTACCTTGCGGCTGCAAGCATCCAAAACAACGGCCAGGTAGACAAAGCCGGATGCTATTAGGATGTAGGTGATATCGGCAACCCAGACACGATCTGGCTCAGTTGGAATGATGTTCTGATAGTGATTAAGAAAGACGGCGACGTCAGTTTCAGAGCCGGCCACCGGCTTGAACCTGCGCCGATGATGGCCGTATACCTCTTGCTCAAGCATGATCCTGACTACGCGCTTGTGATAGACCATATGCCTGCGTGCCCTCAATTCCTTCGTGATTCGACGATAGCCATAGCCCGGGAATACATCGTGGATGTCTTCTATCAGATGGGCCAGCTCAGCATCACCGAATGCGGCAGTAGCCGGCCTGGGCTGATAATAGTAGGTGCTGCGCGGCAGATCGACCATTTGGCATCCTCGTCGGAGGAGCAGGCTTGGGGCCGCTGATGATCGCTGAGTTCTCGCTATTGCTGACGAGTCGTAGGCGTGGCGTTTTTTTAAGGCGATCCAACTCCATCGTCATCTGGCCTACCTTCCGTTCCAACGCGGCAATATGTGCCTCGTACTCTGCAACCTTCGACGCAGCAGCATCTTCTGCATCCAGCTCACCGCGATCAAACTGCACTAGCCACATCTGCATGAGATTGGCCGACAAGTTATGAGTCTTGAGCGCCTCGCGTCGCCCTATCTTGCCGCTGCGAATATCGCTGCATATCTGTATCTTGAATTGCGGGCTGTGCCGCCGATATGGACCTCGTGATGCCATGATGTCGCTCCTCCTGAGAAGGCTCGACAAGCGTATCACTTCAGCTCCGGGCCTTGGTCCAGCGCGAGGGGGTCACTGCATTTTCCAGGAAATTTGCATCCTAAGTTGACCCATGTTTAGACCGTAATCCTGCTCATGATAGCGAGCGGGAGAACGGAGTGATAGACGTGGCCCTACTTGGAATTATTCGACGTTGGTACATCAGAGGCCACATCTCAATTCGGGAAATCGCCCGCAGGCTCGAAATTTCCCGCAAGACAGTTCGTCCCTACACTTGTGTCGAGGTAAGCGAACCCTCTTATCCACCAAGGCATTCGCCAAGATCTCTTGATCCCATCGCCCCCCAAACTTTCCACTTGGTTATGCGCAGAGGCGATCAAATCTCGCAAGCAAAGAAGGACCCTGAAATGGATGTTCCTGGACTTAAAAGAGCTGGGATATGAATGGTCGTATGACTGCGTAGCTGCCTTCAGCAGGCAATGGAAGGTGGGTCAAATGGAAAGGGTCAAATCCGCGAGCAAATCAACAAAGTGGTGGCTAAAACAAATTTAAACGTTTGCGGAGGGGGCTAACTACGATCACTCGCGACAGCAACTGACCCGAACATGTTCCATGTAGAAAATATTGCAAGGAATTGTCAAAACAATACCAAATACCCTGACCAGCGTTGCAATCATGTAGTGAAAGTGAAAATCTCTCTATTTACCTCAAATGTTGCAAAGTGCCAACTACACTCTTGGGAAATGGATATGTTTTTATCTTTTTCCGTTAAAAAAGCAAAACCATCGAATTCCTGCACGCGCCCAGCCGCGCCCTGGTCAGCCAGCGCGAGATCGGCACCCACGTCGCCAGCTTCGCGCAGGCCCTGCGGGCGGCGCTGCGCGAGGATCCGGATGTCTTGCTGGTCGGCGAGCTGCGTGATACGGAGACCATCCGCCTGGCCCTGACCGCCGCCGAGACCGGCCATCTGGTACTGGCCACGCTGCATGCGGCCTCGGCCGCGCGGGCAGTGGATCGCATCATCGATGCCTTCCCCGAAGGCGAGAAGGACACCGCGCGCGCCCTGCTGGCCGAGGCACTGCAGGGCGTGGTCGCGCAGGTCCTGCTGCCGTCCGCTGACGGTGCCGCACGGGTGGCGGCCCATGAAGTGCTGGTGGCCACGGCGGCGGTGCGCAACCTCATCCGCGAGGGACGCAGCGCGCAACTGCTTTCGGCCATGCAGGCCGGTGCCGCGCAGGGCATGCAGACACTGCCGGCGAGCCTGTCGCTGCTGGTGCAACAGGGCCGCATCAGTGCGGCGAGCGCACGCGAACACGGCCTGCAGGCCTGATCCCCGGTACGGGCGGCCCCGAGCAAGCCCGCCCGCAGCGGTTTAGAATGGCGGCCACACCGATGCTAGCCTCAAGGAACGATCCATGACCACTCTCTACGATTTCCAGCCCAAGCTGGCCGACCAGACGCCCTTCCCGCTGGAACAGCTGCGCGGCAAGGTGCTGCTCATCGTCAATACCGCCAGCAAGTGCGGGTTCACCCCGCAATACAACGGCCTGGAAGCCATCCATCGCCAGTTCCACGCACGCGGGCTGGAAGTGATGGGCTTCCCCTGCAACCAGTTCGGGGCGCAGGAGCCGGGCAATGCCGAGGAAATCGGTGCCTTCTGCGAAAAGAATTACGGCGTGAGCTTTCCGCTGTTCGCCAAGATCGATGTCAATGGCGACCAGGCCGATCCGCTCTACCAGTACCTGAAGAAGGAAGCACCGGGCCTCCTGGGCAGCAAGGCCATCAAATGGAATTTCACCAAGTTCCTGGTGCGCCGTGACGGCACCGTCTTCAAGCGCTACGCGCCGCAGACGCGCCCTGAGGAAATGATTTCCGATATCGAAACGCTGCTGGCCGAATAAACCAGTCCACTCTTCATGCCGGCCAGCAGCCCTCGTGCAGCTCGCGCCCGGCAGCGGCCAGCGCGGCCGGCATGAAATACGCATGGGCCATCAGCAAGCGGCCCGGCTGCGCAGGGTCCGGCGCTTCAAGCTCCACCTCGATCTCCTGCCGCGTGTAGAGCACCGGCACTTCCTCGAAGCGGTCCAGCTGCGCCATCATCGTCTCGGGCACTTCCCAGACTTCACCGGCGATGCGGCACGGCCCCTGCTGCCACACCAGCGCCGGATAATGCGGCAAGGCCACCAGCCGCCAGCACTGCACGCTGCGGGCCGGGGCCACGAACTGCGCACCATCCATCATGAAAGCATTGGATTGCCCGCGCTTGAGCGAACCATAGACGAACACCTTGGGCACAGCTTCTCTCCTGCAAAGCGCCGTGCAGCCCGCCGTTACGGCAATGCACGGATGATCTGGTAAGCCGCGTCGTGCACCGGCACGAAGTGGGTGGCACGCAGGTTGTCCAGAGCCAGCTTCACGCGCAGCGCGTTCTTGTCCAGGAACACTTCGCGGATCTTGTTGCGAATATCGGCGCACAGCTGGCCCCGATAGACGAAGGGGTCGAAAGGAATCGGCCCCGAACGCCATAGTACCCGCACATCGCTCTTCTTGAGTTGGCCGTCGCTGATCATGCGCGAGAGATTGGTACTGGCCACGAATGCCGCATCGGCATTGTGGTTCAGCACGGCCAAGACCGATTTCTCATGATTGCCTGAATAGCCGATGCGCGAGAAATACTGGTCGAACTGCAGCTTGTACTGGCGCGCAAAGAGGTGGCGCGGGATCAGCGCGCCGGACGTGCTGTCGGGATCGGCCAGCGCCAGCACCTTGCCCCTGAGCGAGGCCACGCTGTCATACGGTCCCTGCTGGCGCGTGATCAACAGCGCGTAATACACCGACGACACGCCTCCCTGCGCTGCAAAATTGGGCTCCACCTGCTCCATTGAGGCAAAAGGCGTAATCTGCGGATCGCCCTTGCGCGCCGTCACGTAGGACGCCGGCCCCAGCCGCGCGACATCGATGGCACCGGCGATCAGTCCCTCGATGACACCGCCGTAGGAGGTCGGGATGATCACGTCCACCGGCATCTTCAACCGTTCGCGCAATTCTTCCACCAGGGGGGCCAGGGCCGATTGCTGGTCGACGTCGCGCCCCTGCGGCACGAAGGAAAAGCGCAGCCGCTGCGGCCGTTCACAGGCGCTGCGGTTGGCGGCCATTGTCGGCATGGCCATCAGCAGGGCGCAAAGCGCAGCGGCGGCCAGGGACAGGGAAGCGATGCGGGTCTTCATGAGAAATCGAAGCTGCCTTTCTGCAGGAGCGGCACCAGCTGTGCGGCGGCGACCGGGCGTTGCAGATAGAACCCCTGCACTTCGTCGCAGCCCATCAGCTTCAGGTGCATGAGTTGTTCACGGGTTTCCACGCCCTCGGCCACCACCTTCAAGCCGAGATTGCGGGCCAGCGTGACAGTGGAAGCGACGATCATGCCGTCGCTGTTGTCGTTGCGGATGTCGCGCACGAAGGAACGGTCGATCTTGAGTGCATACACCGGCAGCGCCTTGATGTGGCTGAGGCTGGAATAGCCGGTGCCGTAGTCATCCAGGTAAATGCGCAGCCCCTCGTCGCGCAGTTTTTCCAGGGTCTGGCGCGCCTGTTCCAGGTCGGCGATGAAGCAGCTCTCGGTGACCTCGATCTCCAGCCAATGCGCGCTCAGCTGATGGCGCTGCAGGGATTCGCGCACGGTGGCGATGAGGCGCTCGTCATTCAGTTGCTTGGCCGAGACATTGATGGCCACCGGCACCAGCGGCAGCCCGTCGGCACGCCATTGCGCCAGTTGCCGGCAGACTGCCTCGATGATCCAGTGGCCCAGCGGCTGGACCAGGTCATGCGTTTCGGCCAGGCCGATGAACTCGCCGGGAAAGATCAGGCCATGCTCAGGATGCTGCCAGCGGATCAGCGCTTCCATGCCGACCACGCGATAATCCTGCAGCGCGACCTTGGGCTGGTAGTGCAGGCAGAATTCGTTTTCCTTGAGGGCCTGGCGGAAGCGTCCCAGCAACTCCAGCCCGCGCACCGCAATCGCATTGAGCGAAGCGTCATAGAAACGATAGAGGCCGCTGCCGGCGCTCTTGGCGGTGTACATGGCCGAGTCGGCATTGGTCATCAGCGTGGTGATGCTCTGGCCATCGCGCGGATACAGCGCGATGCCGATGCTGGGCGCGGTTTCGACATCGCAGCCCAGCAGGTCGGGATACGGTGCGCGCAGGGCTTCGACCAGCTTGTCGGCGATTTCGGCGACCACTTCCTCGCTGCAGATCTCGGACACCAGCACCACGAATTCATCGCCGCCCAGGCGCGCCACCAGATCGTATTCGCGCACGGCCGCGCGCAGGCGGCGTGCCACTTCCTGCAGCAGGGCATCGCCCACGGCATGGCCGAGCGTGTCGTTGATGAGCTTGAACTTGTCGAGATCGAGGAAGAACAACGCATACAGGTTGCGGCTGCGCCGCGCCCGCGAGAGTTCGGTGGCGGCCAGTTCGTAGAACAGCATGCGGTTGGGGATGCCGGTCAGGTAATCGTGCGAGGCGAGCTGGTAGGCGCGGCTCTTTTCCTGTTCCAGCTGCTGGATCAGGCCGCTCTTCTCGCGCTCGGAATACAGCAGTTGCTCGTACAGGAAACGGCGACGGTGCGCCATCGCGATCAGGCCGCCCGAGAGCACCACCACCAGCAGCGAAATCAGGATCGCCTGCAGGTAATACTGCCGGTGCGCCGGCCACAGCTTGCCCAGCAATACCTGCTGGTCGCGGCTGACCACCACCGCCAGCGGGTAATGCGCCAGCCGGCGCTGCACGCCCACATGCTGGGCCGCATCACCCGGACGCAGTGCATGGATGAGACCATCGCCCTTGCCGGTCAGCAGGAAGGTGGCGTACTCCTGCCCGGCGTAGTTGGAGCCGCCCGAGAGGATGCCCCCGGCCAGCTCGGCCAGTTGCAGCCCGGCGGTGTTGATGATCTCGATACGGCTGGCACCATCCACGCTGACCTCTTCATAGGTCTTGAGGAAATAGCCCAGATCGAGAATGGCGGCGAAGAATCCCTGCAACGTGCCCTTGCCATCCTGCAAGGGAATGAGCAGCGGCACGCGCCAGCTGTAGCCGTCGCGGTTCAGGGGCGGCTTGATGATCATCTGGTTCTGTTCGCCGGTACTGGTGAGCGTACTCATGAAACCGGCATTGATGAGACGGCTCAGTTCCGGCTCGCTCTTCTGGCGTGCCGAGGAATAGACCAGCCGTCCGCGCGCATCGAACATGGCCACACGCAGGTAGGCCGAATCGCCATTGAAGAGCGGATTGAAATACGCCGAGGATGATTGCTCGCCATTGAGCATGGATTGCCCGATGCGCGAATACAGCAGGGTCTTGCCCAGCACTTCATCCAGATTGGCCGAGACGATGGCGGCCACGTTGCGGCTGTCGGCCACCGAGCCGGCGATGGCCAGCTGTTTTTCATTCTCGATGCGGATCAGCGTGAAATACCACAACAGCGACAACGCGCCGGCGGCGAGCAGCACCATCCCCGCCGACACGCCCCTGCCCGCGAGCAGTCTGGTCAGCAGCCCTTGTGGCTCGAACGATAACGGCTTACGCAATCCCCACCCGCCTGATCATGGTGCCGAGACCGGCACCTTCGCTTGTCCCTTTTTGACTGGCTGAGGGTAGCGGGCATTTATTTCAAGTGAATGACAAACGCACGAGCATTAACAGAAATTTAATGCTGGCAAGAACGCGACCGGGAGCGCTCCTGGCCCGCCGGAGTGGATATAAATGATTTAGACCGTTTCAGGCAACCGCATAGGCAGCATGCGCAGGCATGGCCTGATCGCGCACATGCGGGATATCCAGCTGCCGCAGCTTGCGGTACAGCGAGGCCCGGCACATGCCCAGTTGCCGCGAGGCGGCGGAGATGTTCCAGCGGCTGCCGTTCAGGGCTTCGATGACGCGGGTGCGTTCATCACGCCCTGGATCGGCGGCGTTGGCCTGGCTGCTGCTCCCGGCAGCCATGCGCGATGCCGGACGGTGCAGCGGCAGCACCTGCGCCAGCGTGGCGGGCTGGAACTGCATCAGTTCTTCCGGCAGATCACGCAGGGTGATGCGGCCGTCATTCATGACGGCACAGCTGTAGCGGATCACCGCATGCAGCTGGCGCAGATTGCCCGGCCAGGGATAGGCCAGCAGGCGCTGCAGGGCGGCGGGATCGAGCATGCCCTCGTCGGCCGCATGGCCAAGCTCATCGGCGATCATCTGCATCACCAGCGCACGCCGGTCGCTGCGGTCGCGCAGGGCCGGCAGGCGCAGCACGCCACCGGCGATGCGGTAATACAGGTCTTCGCGGAAGCGGCCTTCGGCGACCAGGGTCTTGAGGTCCTGGTGCGTGGCGCAGATCAGTTGCACGTCCACCGGTACCGGACGCAATGCGCCCAGCGGAATCACTTCGCGCTCGGAGAGCACGCGCAAGAGGCGTGTCTGCAGGGCGAAGGGCATGTCGCCGATTTCATCGAGGAAGAGCGTGCCGCCATCGGCCTGCTGGACCTTGCCCTTCATGCCGCCGGGCAGCGCACCGGAGAAGGCCCCCTTGGCGTAGCCGAACAATTCGCTTTCGGCCAGGCTCTCGGGGATGGAGGCGCAGTTGATGGCGATCCAGCTGGCGCGGCGGCGTGCGCTGTAGTCATGCAGGGCGCGCGCGAGGTATTCCTTGCCGGTACCGGTCTCGCCCAGGATCAGCACGGGAATGCCGCGATCGATCAGGCGCTTGCCGCGCTCGACCAGGTCGCGCATCAGCTCGTCGCCGGCGGCGAGCTGGCCGATGTCGCGATAGCGTGGCGCGTGGCGCGGGGAAGCCGAAAGGGATGCGGGGGTGAGGCAAACGTCACTGTCAGGCAAGGGCTGCGCTACCGGGGTGGTCGGCATGATGGTCTCCTGTCTTGGACTGCTTTTTTTATCGAGCCGGCTTCCCTCGGGACCGGTTCTTTATGCGCGGGAAGCCGCCTGGGGCGGGCCCGGAGACGTGTCGCAACGGCACGTCTGCGGCAAAGAATAGCCAGTCCGATCCATGACTTCCAATACAATGTACAGACAGAATCAATACCTTGAAGGTATCAAATGATCGAATTGAGACACCTCACCTATTTCCGCACCGTAGCAGAAACCCTGCATTTCGGACGCGCGGCAGAGTTGCTGCATATCTCGCAACCGCCGCTGACACGGCAGATTGCGGCGCTGGAGAGGGAGTTGGGGGCGCAATTGTTCGACCGCAGCAAACGCGCCATCCAGCTGACGTCAGCGGGCAAATATTTTTATCGCGACACCACAGAAATTTTCAAGGCACTGGAGCGGGCCAAGCGCAATGCGGCCTCGTCCAGCACCGGGCAGAGCGGTGCGCTGAAGGTGGGGTTCATGATGTCCTCGGCCTACAACATCCTGCCGGCGGTGACGCGCCATTATTCGGCGGCCTATCCGGAGGTGGACATGCGCCTGAGCGAATACGTGCCCAACCTGCTGGCCACCGACATCGAGGATGAGAAGATCGACGTGGGCATCATGTATCGCCCCGAGGATTGCCGCCGGCTCGACAGCCACACCATCTATGCCGAACCCTTGCTGGCGGTGCTGCCGCGCGGGCACCGGCTGGCGCACAAGCCCGACATCTCGGCCGCCGAGCTGGCCGAGGATGCCTTCATCAGCATTCCGCGTCCGATTGCGCCGGTGGTGTATGACCTGATCCAGCAGCATTGCCAGTTGCATGGTTTCCGTCCCCGCATCGTGCTGGAGACCAACCTGCAGCAGACCATCGTCAACCTGGTCGGTGAAGGCCTGGGCGTGGCCCTGGTGCCGACCTCGATGCAGGCCATGCATCTGGACACCACGGTCTTCAAGCCGCTCATCGGTGCGCCGACGGTGGAGGTGGCGGTGATCTGGAACCGGGAGAATACCAATCCCTGCATACGGACGTTTGCGGAGACGGCGGTGGAGGTGTGGGGAAATTTCCAGAAAGCAAACCACGCTACTTGTGAGCGCAAAATAACTTCAAAAAGAGATGTTTGATCAACCGCTTAAAACGCTATAGTTTATTGTTGACAGTACATATCACTTACGTGAATATTGGCTTAAAGACGTGCCTTTCAAAGGAAGGCGAGGTCTAGCAATCTAATTGATCACGTAAGTAATTGCATATGTCGTCGAGCCTGATTTCCGACATGAGAGCAGATTCCAGCCGGAAATATATGCTTACAGAAAATTTAGAGAATAAGAAGAGGAGGGGGAATGGTAGATTTCAGAAAGCGGCTTTCTGGAGCAGCTACGGCAAATCCGGTGAATCCAGTTGAGTTGTACGACACCCTTGACCGAGCAGTAGACAAAGGGCCGTTACGACCAGCACAAAATGCTGTTCTCACCGAATGGTTTGACAAGCGGCGTTCCAAAAAAGATGTAATTGTCAAACTACATACCGGTCAAGGAAAAACGCTAATAGGTCTGCTGATGCTTCAGTCGCGACTAAATAGCGGATCGGGGCCCGCCGTGTATTTGTGTCCAAACAATTTCCTGATTGCTCAGACTTGCGAGCAGGCAAAGCAATTCGGCATTAGGACCTGTGTTGCAGATCCCGATCTGCCTGATGACTTTGCCAATTCCAAAGCAATTTTGGTAACGTCAATACAAAAGCTGTTCAATGGCATGACGCGGTTTGGCATCTATCGAGATTCAACAGAGGTAGGCACCTTATTAATGGATGACGCGCACGCTTGTGCTGATGCCATCCGTTCACAATGCCGCATCAGAATTCCTCGGGACGACCCTGCTTATCAAAGCGTTAAAGCACTATTCGAAACTGATCTGGAAAATCAGGGAGTGGGTACCTTTGCCGATATAGAGAATGAAAAACGAGAGGCATTCCTTCCCGTCCCATACTGGTCTTGGATAGAACGAGAATCAGAAGTGGCGAAAATACTGTCTGCGTCATCCTCAAGGGCGACCGTAAAATATTCCTGGCCTTTACTTAAAAATATTTTATAGAAATGCCAATGCGTCATTTCAGGGAGCGCAATTGAGATCGAACCCTATATAGCTCCTCTCGACGCATTCGGAACATATTGGAAGGCACCGCACCGTATTTTTATGTCGGCGACAGTCACTGACGATGCGTTCCTCGTAAAAGGACTTCAGCTTGCACCAGAAACGATTACCAACCCGCTGACTTATGATCTGGAAAGCTGGTCTGGTGAAAAAATGATTCTACTTCCTAGCGTAATGGACTCCACTTTGGGAAGAGGGGCTATGGTGCAATGGCTTGCAAAGCCAGCTGTAGGTAGGAAGATAGGGGTTGTGGCATTAGCCCCCAGCTTCAATGCCTCTAGAGACTGGGAATCTTATGGTGCCAACATCGCTAAATCCGACACCGTTGATGCAATTGTAGAAAATCTAAAAGCAGGAAAGGCCGAGCAATGTGTTGTGTTGGTCAATCGATATGACGGAATTGATTTGGCAGATGACGCGTGTCGAGTGTTGATCTTCGATGGCACTCCATATTCAGAGAGCCTAATCGACTTGTATCAGGAATCTTGCCGCCCTGATAGCGAAGTAACCTTAATGCGTACTATCCGAACTATTGAGCAAGGAATGGGACGGAGCGTGCGTGGCGAAAAGGACTACTCTGTAATAATTGTCATCGGCACCGATCTAATACGATTACTTCGGGAGAGAAAATCTAGCAAATTTCTATCGTCTCAAATGGCGAAGCAAATAGAGATCGGATTAGAAGTAGCAGAGTTTGGAAGTGAGGATATCTCAGGCGGAACTGCTCCTTTAGAGGCGTTGAGTGCACTGATTAATCAATGCTTGCGTAGAGACCCGAGTTGGAAGGCTTTCTATACCGAAAAAATGGACTCGACGAGCTCTAAACCACCGAACGACCGAGTCCTTAAGTCATATCTTGCCGAACTGCAGGCCGAGTTGGCGTTTAACCGTGGAAACTATCAAGATGCGGCCGAAACTCTACAGAAATCGCTGGATAGTGGCGTAATAGACAGAGTAGATACTGGCTGGTACCTTCAAGACATGGCACGTTATCTATATAGATGGGATCGCATAGAATCTACGCGCCTTCAAATTGAGGCTCATAAATCAAATCGCTTACTTCTACTCCCACCAGCGGGCGTGAGCGTAGCTAAGCTTACTGTTGTCAGTCACAGCAGAGTCGAGCGACTGATATCATGGGTAAAGAGATTCGGCAATTATCACGAACTTGATGTATCCCTTTCAGATATATGTAGCCGCTTGTCATTCGGCGTTAAAGCCGATAAGTTCGAACAGGCGCTACACGAGTTGAGCGAGGCCCTTGGCTTTGCAGGGGAGCGGCCTGATAAGGAGTGGAAAGAAGGCCCAGATAATTTGTGGGCTCTAGATGACACTCACTATATTCTCTGGGAGTGCAAAAACGAAGTCGAGCTAGAGCGAGCCGAAATTAATAAAAAAGAAGCAGAACAAATTAATCGCTCATATGCTTGGTTTAAAAAACACTATGCGGGCATGTATGTAAAGAACGTTCTAATTCATCCCTCAAACGTTGTCGCAAGCTCAGCCAACTTTTTGCAGGAAGTTGAAGTCATGAGAGCCACTGAGCTAAGGAAATTCACTAGGCGGGTTCAGGCGTTTTATAAGTCCTTCGAATCTCAAGATTTCTCTTCGCTTTCGGCAATTCACGTTCAAAAATTAATTGATCAACACACGCTGGGCGCCGCTGTGGTGATTGATGACTTTGTTAAGCATGCACGCCACACAAAGTAGCGCAGCAAGCGCCTGAATTTTTTCATTGGGATGCCAAGTGAAATTTGCACCGAAATCGGCAAATAGGATCCGTAAGCGATTGAAGGATCCAGAGGAAATCCGTTCCGTTTTGACGCGCCTTGAGGAGTCGGTACCTCATTTGAAATTCGAACCCTGGACAGCGTTAGTTGATGGAGCAACGAGTACAGAAGGCGAAGTCCTATGGAAACCTCCAAGTAGCGTGCAGGTATCAATAAATTTTGAAAGTGGCTTAAGGATTCAAGCAAAATGCCAGCGATACTCTGGCGCTGTTAGCAAGCCGGATTATGAGTTCTTGCTGTGTTTGGCTTTAGAGGCAACACAAATGGTTGACTCCGAATTAGGAGATGCGCTTTCCCTCGTCGATTTCGGCACTCTATCAGTTGCTAAAGAGCTTGAACGAACCGCCAACTTAGCTGGACCGCTAGTCGGAGCACTGCGTTTTATTCGCTCTTTGAGCTATAAAACTTATGAAAGTAAGAATATTTCTTATGGGTTAATCATCGCTCCTAGAATAAGAGGCGAAGTACCTATTTCAGAAGCGTATGAAAGCAAACGATTAGCGTGTCTTACAGATGGGTTCTCTACCGCGCTTCTACTTGATCAGCACGTCCAAATAGCCGGATATCTGCCGCTAGAAACCCCTTCGGGAGAGAGTAAAAAGCTAATGCGCAGACCTTGGTGGTGTGCCAGCATTGCAAATGCAAGCGATGAGCTGAATGGAATAGGTATTGCTCTGATTCGAAGCGGCGACCTTATTGTTGTTCAAGGCGGCGAACTGAGATTTACGCTTAAGTCAGGAATTTGGAAAACATGGAATCACACCGCGATCATTGCTCGGCTACGTAATGCTTGGTCAGTAAATGGGGCTGTCGCAGGCAAAGGCCTACCGTTAAGCCATCTATATCAGGTGGCCTTAGATCTGGCATTTCGACGAACAGGAGGATTGCTCATAATCCTTTGGAACAGGTCGTCGTTGAAAAGTTTACTGGTTAGTGCGACAGATCGCATAGATGGTACAAAACGGGGTCCTGCCGAAAGGGCAATCGACGGTTTTCTACGTGGTAAAAAGATACAAAATCTAGATCGTCGAGTTCTTACTGATGTGGCATCAATGGACGGCGCAATTATCGTCGATGCCAAAGGGGAAATTCTTGCCTTTGGTGCCATGACCAAGGCGTCGGCTGGAGCGGCCCAAGGTGCTCGTACACGCGCCGCTATTGGCGCTAGTAAAGAAGGGGTCGCAATTAAAGTAAGTTCTGACGGGCATATTTCTTTTTACGCAAGTGGAGATTGCTTTCTTGAAATATAAACTGGGCGGTTTGGGCATCCCAAGATTAACAATTCCAAGAGCGATAATTCGAGGCTCTCATTGATGATGAATCAAAATTCGACGTCAGGTGAAAAGCCTTTTGAAAATGAGAAGTTTCGGATTCTCACCCTTGATGGCGGGGGAGCAAAAGGCTTTTATACAATTGGAGTATTGAGTGAACTCGAAGCTCTTTTGGAAGGCAAACTGCTTTGCACCCAATTTGATTTAATCTATGGAACCAGCACAGGCGCAATTATCGCGTCACTGCTCGCAATGGGGAAATCGGTCGCAGACATCCATGAATTATATAAAAAATATGTACCCACTATTATGGGTTCGCACACCGCAAAAAAGAGGACACAAGCATTAGAAGGGTTGGCCACTGAAGTCTATGGTGATCTTAAATTTGACGCGATGAAAACTCGTGTCGGTCTAGTTTCCACCCGTTGGGTCGAACAAACTCCGATGATATTCAAAACAAATGTAGATCAAGCTCATGCGATGCAGGCTACATTTTCGCCAGGGTTCGGATGCACTATCGCAGATGCTGTAGTCGCCTCGTGCTCAGCATATCCAATTTTCAATCGCAAAATTGTCGTAACTGAGGATGGCGATCATATTGAGTTATTGGACGGAGGGTACTGCGCAAATAATCCGACGCTATATGCAATCGCAGATGCGGTTCGGGCATTAAATTTTAAATACTCTCAACTTCGGGTTGTCAGCATTGGCGTTGGCAGCTATCCAGAGCCTGCTAAGTATTGGCATAACTGGTTCATTTCGAAATTTTTTCTTGTTCGACTTCTACGCAAAACATTGGGCATCAATACTCATTCAATGGAACAGCTCTCAGATGTCCTATTTAAGGACGTCCCAATTGTCCGAATCAACGAGACTTATAATACATTGGACATGGCTGCTGATTTAACTGAGCGCGATGTCGCCAAGCTCAATCTTTTATATCGGCGAGGGAAAGAGTCTTTTAGAAAACATGAAAATGAATTGAAAACTCTTTTTAGATGACGATCTTGTGCGGACAAAAGCCGCTTAATGAATAGATTGACAGATGTGGCTTCCACGATGGGTGAGAGGATATAGCAGGAGCTGACCAAGCGGAAGCGGATGAAAAACCGTGCAACACAAGCATCCACGGCGTAGCCTGAATCATCAATCCGCCCGTAACAGGTGACATCTATGCCGTGACTATGGTCTATTAAAACTGTAAGCGTGGGAACGTTGAAGTAGTGCAAAAGCAACGTCCGTTATTTAAAGGGCATCTCGTGAAAAAAAGCCCGGACGTTCTTGCACGTCCGGGCATCAAACCGCAGCAGGTCGGCTTCCACGCCCGCCTGGCCGCGGTCAACAAACAAGGTTCAACAAGCGGCACTCAGCCGACACAGCGCAGCGACAGCCCGCCATCGACGATCATGTCCAGCCCCGTGATGTAGCGCGCGTTGTCGGAAGCGAGGAACAGCGAGGCATGCGCCACGTCCCACGCATCCCCCATGAAGCCCATCGGACATTGCGCATTGCGCTTGGCGCGCATCTCCTCGATGTCGCCGCCATAGGAAGCCTTGAGCGGCTCGCGGATCATGGGCGTGTCCATCATGCCGGGCAGCACGCAATTGGCGCGGATGCCCATGGGCGCATACTGCATCGCCACGTTCTTGGTGAAGGCCAGGATCGCCGCCTTGGTCGCCGTATAGCCCAGGTAGGGAAAACCGATCCAGCGCAAAGCCGCCATCGAGGAGATGTTGACGATGGCGCCCTTCCTTTGCTTTTCCATGATCGGCAGCACATGCTTGTGCGTCAGGAACAGGCTGGTCTGGTTGACCGCCACCAGCCGGTTCCAGCTTTCTTCGCTGGTCTCCACCGGCCCGCCGACTTCGGCGATGCCGACGTTGTTGTGCAAGACGTCGACCCGCCCGAAATGCGCCATGGCCGCCTCCGCAATGGCTTTCACATCGGCACTGCGCGAGACGTCCGCCGCCAGCACTTCACACACGCCACCTTCGCGGCGGATGATCTCCTGGGTCTCCAATGCGGCTTCGATGCTGCGATCTACCGCCAGCACCCGGCCGCCCTCGCGCGCATACAGCACGGCAGCGGCCTTGCCGTTGCCCCAGCCCTCGCCCACCGAACCGGCACCGGTGACGATGATGGCCTTGTCTTGCATGAGCTTGTCCATCGATGCCCTCTCAGATTTCCAGCACGCCACCGGCAACGAAGCCGCCATCGACCGGAATCACGTGACCGGTGATGTAGGCCGATTCCTCCGCCGCCAGGTAGCAGACCGCCGAGGCGATTTCATCGGTGGTGCCATAGCGGCGCATCGGGACCAGCCGGTAATAGCTCTCGCGCGTCTGCTCCGAATGCATGGCCTGGGTCATGGGCGTGTCGACAGGACCGGGGGCGACGCTGTTGACGGTGATGCCGTACTGCGCCAGCTCGATGGCCATCTGGCGCGTGAGCCCGATGACCGCGGCCTTCGAGGTGCCATAGGCCGTGCGGCCGGCACCGGCGCGGATGCCCGAGATGGAAGAGATGTTGACGATGCGCCCCCAGCCTTTGCTGACCATCAGCCGCGCCGCATGTTGGCCCGCCAGCAGCACGCCGGTCACGTTGACGTTCATGGTCTGCAGCCAGTTGTCGAGGGGATAGTCCAGGAAGGAATAGGTGCGCGCCACGCCCGCATTGTTGACCAGCACGTCGCAGCGTCCGTAATCCTTCTCGATGTGGGCGAAGGCCTGGGCAATCGCCTCCGGACTGCCCAGATCCATCTGCAGCGCGGCTGCGCGATGGCCGGCAGCCACCAGCGCATCGGCGGTCTTGGACGCCGCTTCCAGGTTGATGTCGGCCACCAGGACGGTGTGTCCCTTGGCGGCCAGTTGTGCAGAAATGCTGGCGCCGATGCCCATGGCTCCGCCCGTCACGAGCGCCACGCGGGCGCCGCTATCATTGCGATTCATATTGTCTCCGTGGATGTGGGCGGCCCCGCAAGGAGGTGGGGCCGCCGTTTTTAATTCGTCGTTGGCAGGTCAATCAAGGAAGCTTCCCGATCGCTCGCAAGACTCATGCGGGGATCAGAGGAAACCGATGGAAATCCAGGGCACGAAGGCCACCACCAGCAGCGCTACCACCAGCGCGGCCAGGTAGCCCCAGACCCGGTTGAACACGCCATCCGGCGAGACCTTGCCGATGGCGCAGGCGGCATAGAAGCCGACCCCGAAAGGCGGTGCGAACAGGCCGATGCCCATGGCCAGGATCACCACCATCGCATAGTGCACGTCATGCACGCCCAGCGAACGCGCCACCGGGAACAGCAGCGGCCCGAACAGCACGATGGCGGGAATGCCTTCCAGCAGGCTGCCCAGCACGATGAAGATGACGATGGTGATCAGCAGGAACCCGGCACCGCCGCCCGGCACGCCCTGCATCAGCGCCACCAGCTTGGCCGAGAATCCCGATTGCGTGAGCGCCCAGGCCATCGCGGTAGCCATGCCGATGATGAGCAGGATGGCGCCCGACAAGGCCGCCGATTCGATCAGCATGGGATAGAGCCGCTTGAAGTTCAGGTGCTTCAGGAACAGGTGCATGATCAGCCCGACCACCACCGTATAGGCCACGCCGATGGTGGCCACTTCGGTCGCCGTGGCGACGCCTTCGATGACGGCCACGCGGATGAGCATGGGCAGCGCCAGCGCCGGAATGGCCGCGATCAGGGTCTTGACGATCAGCGAGACCGGCGCGCGCTGCACATCCGGCATCGGCTCGCGGCGCGCCCGCATCCAGCACACGACCGCAATGGCAATGGTGGCAATGGCCGCCGGCATCAGTCCGCCAATGAACAGCGCCGTGATCGACACGCTGCAGACCGCACCGATGGTGATGAGCACCAGGCTCGGCGGAATGGTTTCGGTCATGGCACCGGAGGAGGACAGCAAGGCCACCAGTTCTTCCGGCTTGGAACCGCGCTTCTTCATCTCGGGGAACAGCGCCGGGGCAATCGCGGCCATGTCGGCTGCCTTGGAACCGGAGATGCCGGAGACCAGGAACATCGCCCCCAGCAGCACGTATTGCAGGCCGCCGCGCACGTGGCCCAGCAGCGCGGCCATGAAGTCGATCAGGGTCTTGGCCAGGCCCGACATTTCCAGCAAGGAGCCCAGCAGCACGAACAGCGGCACCGACAGCAGGATCAGGCTGGACATGCCCTCGTCCATGCGGCTGACCACGATCATCAGCGGTGCCGTGGTGGCCAGGGCCAGATAGGCCATGGTGGCCGTACCGAAAGCGAACGCGATGGGAATGCCACCGGCCACGCATACGCCGATGAGCAGCACGAAGAACACGATCAGGTTGTAATTGCCCATGCCCAGCAGCATGGGCTTGGCCAGCCACAGCGCGCCCGCAATCACGGCCACCACGGCCAGTGCCGAGAGCAGCAGTCGCATCGTCGTCATGGCCGCCATGCGCGAGACCGCCGCCAGCAGCATCAGGATCGCGCCGACCGGCAGGGCCGCAGCGCGCAGGCCATCGGGGATTTCCAGCGCCGGCGTGGTGATCGGCATCTGCTCCACCGCATGGTCCACGGCCGGATGGATCACCATCAGCACGAAGATGCAGACCACCAGTGCCGCCACCGTTTCGAGCCACACGCGGCCTTTCTCGGAACACTTGTTGATGATGGCGGTGAGCCGCATGTGCTCGCCACGATCCAGCGCCAGCACGGCCCCCAGCATCGACAGCCAGATGAACAGAATCGAGGCCAGTTCATCCGACCATACCAGGGGGTCATGCAGCGCATAGCGGTAGATCACGCCGGTCAGCAGCACCACGGTTTCAGCCACCACCAGGGCGGCCGCCACGGCACCGACCACGTGCATCACCATGCGATTGAATGCGACCAGCGCGCGCGCAGCCGGGTTCATGTTGACCGGGGCGCGGTAAGTCATTGCAGCTTCCATCATCAAGCTCCAGCGAAATGGATTCAGGGCGGGAGCGCTGCCCTCACGGCGAGGGCAGCACTCCGGCGCACGGGCTCATGCAGGCATGAGCCCCGGCAAACGAAGCGCTCAGGCCAGCTTGCCGGTGTACTTTTCCAGCAGGGCCCAGGGCTCGTCGCCGAACTTCTTCTTCCACTCGGCATAGAAACCGGCACTGCGCAGCTTGGCGCGGAAGGAATCGGCATCGGCATTGTTGAAGGCCAGACCCTTGCCCTTCATTTCATCGACCAGCGAATCGTTGAGCTTGCGCACGTCGGCGCGCTGGTTCATGGCGGCTTCGTTGATGATGCGGGCCATCAGGTCTTGCAGGTCCTTGGGCAGGCGCTCGAAGGATTTCTTGTTGCCCAGGAACCAGAAGCCATCCCACATGTGGTTGGTGATGGAGCAGTACTTCTGCACTTCGTAGAGCTTGGCGGTGGAGATGATGGCCATGGGGTTTTCCTGGCCTTCCACGATCTTGGTCTGCAGGGCCGAATAGACTTCGGCGAAGTTGATCGAGGTCGGTGCCGCATCGAAGGCCTTGAACATGGAGGTCCACAGCGGGCTGGGCGGCACGCGCAGCTTCATGCCCTTGAGGTCGTCGGCCGCCTTGATGGGCTTGGTGCTGTTGGTGATCTGGCGATAGCCGTTGTCCCAGATCTTTTCAAAGGCGAACAGTGTGGACTTGGCTTCGATCTGCTTGCGCACGTGCGCACCCAGCTCGCCATCCATGGCCGGCCAGACCTGGCTGTAATCCTTGAAGGCAAACCCGATGCCGGAGATCTGCGCAGCCGGCACCAGCGTGCCCAGGATCAGCGGCGAGAGCGTGAAGAAATCAATCGCGCCCGCACGCACCTGCGAGAGCATGTCGGTATCGGTGCCCAACTGGTTGTTGGGGTAGAGCTGCAGTTCGATGCGGCCCTTGGATTGTTCCGCGATGGCCGCGGCCATTTCCTTGGCGCGCGCATTCATCGGGTGCGTGACCGGCAGATTGTTGGCGTACTTGAAGGTGAATTCGGCCGCATGCGCGGAGGTCGATACCAGGCCGGTAGCGGCGGCAGCCGAGGCCACCGAAGCCGTCTTCAGAAAATGGCGGCGCGTGATCTTGCCAGTGGATTGTTCCATCTGCTTGTCTCCTGTCTGTCTGTTTGTAATTTTGAAATTTGCTGAATCCGGCGCTACCAGGGCTTGCTGGATCGGGCGTGCAGCTCCCTGTCCCGGGTGGTCAACACTGCCTGTGCCTCGACAGAGCAAATTGGATGCCAAGCCCCCGGTCCTCCCTGGTCGGCATGGCCTCGCCCCGCTCCCTCAACGGCACTGCGCCTGTATTCTCTGCGATAAGGGCGGGCCTGTACAAGCACGCAATCATCGCCGCCCTCATTTATTTACGTGCAGCGGGGCTGCGACACCTGTCGCAGGAGTGTCGCTGCACTGTCGCAGGAATCGACACCTGTTCATGCTGCTCACCGGCAATAGTGATGCCTGCCGGCTGCTGCAGCGCAATGATTTACGTTAACGTAAAGTACGTGCTATCTTCATGCGGTCGGCGGGCACGGCCCTGCCCTGTTCCATTTTTTCCTGCATATCGGGAATGAGCGGGCCGCCTGCCGAACACATCAGCACGCATCAACATCAACAACAAAGCGAGACCCGGCGCGGCTTTGCGCCGGCACTCTCAGGAGACGGGCAAGATGCAGGCCGGCACCTGGCGCGATGGCGCCATCACCGGCTGCGCGATGCCGAGGCAAGGGACCTTCGACACCGGCTGCATGCGGTGGCGCAAGCGGTCCTGCGCGTGGCACCGATTTTGCATATTGCCCCTGTGTGTAACGGAGCGACCCCGCTCCATTGACCCCGTGATTACGGACACAAGGACAACCCCATGACTGTTTCTGCATCCTCACCCTGCATCACCGGCTGGAACCATTCGCAGTTCGGCAAGCTCGACGGCATCGATCCGGAAGTGCTGATCGGCCAGGTCGCCAAGGCCGCCATCGAGCACGCAGGACTGCAACCGGAAGACATCGACTCGGTGCATTTCGGCACCTTCAATGCCGGTTTCCTGTACCAGGATTTCCCTTCTTCGCTGGTCCTGAACACGCTGCCGCAGCTGCGCTTCAAACCCGCCACGCGCCTGGAGAATGCCTGCGCCACCGGTTCGGCGGCCATCCATTCGGGCCTGCAGGCGATCAAGGCCGGCGAATCGAAACACGTGCTGGTGATCGGCTTCGAGAAGATGACCGAGCTGGCCACCGCGCAAGTGGGCGAGGTGCTGCTCAAGGCCTGCTACGCCAAGGAAGAGGCGGGCATTCCGGGCGGCTTTGCCGGGGTCTTCGGCAAAATCGCGCAGAGCTACTTCGATCGCTTCGGCGACCAGTCCGATGCGCTGGCGATGATCGCGGCCAAGAATCACAAGAACGGCATGGTCAATCCCTATGCGCACATGCGCAAGGATTTCGGTTTCGATTTCTGCCGCACGGTCTCCGACAAGAACCCGTACGTGGCCGGTCCGCTCAAGCGCACCGACTGCTCGCTCATTTCCGATGGTGCAGCTGCCCTCGTCATCAGCGCTGCCGATGTGGCCAAGTCCATGCCGCGCGCAGTGCAGTTCCGTGCGGCGGTCCACGTCAATGATTTCCTGCCGTTGTCGCGCCGCGATCCGACCCGCTTCGAAGCGGCCGAGCTGGCCTGGAAGAAGGCGCTGGGCGCAGCCAGCCTGAGCCTCGATGATCTCTCGCTGGTGGAAACGCACGACTGCTTCACCGTGGCCGAATTGCTGGAATACGAAGCCATGGGCCTGGCCCCGCACGGCCAGGGCGCGCGCGTGATTGCCGAAGGCATCACCGCCAAGGACGGCAAGCTGCCGGTCAATCCCTCGGGCGGGCTGAAGTCCAAGGGCCATCCTGTCGGTGCCACCGGTGTCTCGATGCACGTGATGGCGGCCATGCAGGCATCCCATGATGCGGGCGACATGCAGATCGCCAATGCGCGCTATGCCGGCGTGTTCAACATGGGCGGTGCGGCGGTGGCCAACTATGTGAGCATTCTGGAGCGTGTGAACTGAAAATGCGGTAGCAGCCCCGGCGCGCCATCCTGGCGTTGAAGGATGGCGCGCCATATGAAGTGATGTGCAAAAAAAACAGAACAAGGCAGCACGCCAATTTCCATCAGAATTCCATCAGAAGAATCGGGACGAGTGAGACGATGTTAAGCAAAGTGATGAACCTGGGCCGCCTGCTCTCGGACGTGGCGCGCCGCTTTCCGGAAGAGCCGGGCCTGATCCTGGCGCAAGGCGCAACCGATGGCAGCGACCGCCTGATCCCCTGGCGCGAGATCAATGCCCGCGTCGATGCGCTGGCCCACGCCCTCACCCGGCGCGGCGTCAAGAAGGGCGACAAGATGCTGGTCCACTCGCGCAACAACCAGCAGATCTTCGAGAGTGCCTGGGCCGCCTTCAAGATGGGCGTGGTCTGGGTGCCGACCAATTTCCGCATCACGCCGCCCGAGGCCGCCTATCTCGGCCAGTCCAGCGGCGCCTGCGTGATGCTGTATGACCGCGGTTTCGCACCGTATGTCGACGCGGTGAAATCCGCCTCGCCCACGCTCGAACACGTGGTGGCCCTGGCCGACGCACGGCCGGGCGAACTCGATTACGAAACCCTGGTGGCCGATGGCAGCGGCGAAACCTTCCGCGAGGCCGAAGTCGATTACGACGATCCGCTGTGGTTCTTCTATACCTCCGGCACCACCGGCCATCCCAAGGCGGGCATGCTCTCGCACGGCCAGATGGCCTTCGTGGTGACCAATCACCTGGCCGACCTGATGCCGGGACTCACGCATCAATCGCGCTCGCTGGTGGTGGCACCGCTGTCACACGGCGCAGGCGTGCATGCCGTGGTCAATACCGCGCGAGGTGCGGCCAGCATCCTGCTCTCTTCCGAACGGCTGGTGGTCGAGGAAGCCTGGCAGCTGGTGGAAAAATACAAGGTGGACAATCTCTTCACGGTGCCCACCATCGTCAAGATCCTGGTCGAGGATGAGTCGGTGGACCGCTACGACCACAGCTCGCTGAAACACGTCATCTATGCCGGCGCCCCCATGTATCGCGCCGACCAGGTCCATGCATTGAAGAAGCTGGGCAAGGTGCTGGTGCAGTATTACGGCCTGGGTGAAGTGACCGGCAATATCACCTTCCTGCCGTCCTATTTGCACTTCGAGGATGACGCCCATCCGCAGGCGCGCGTGGGTTCCTGCGGCATGCCGCGTACCGGCATGCAGATCGCCATCCTGAACGAGGATGGACAAGAACTGGCGCCCTTCGAGACCGGCGAAATCTGCGTGCGCGGACCGGCCGTCTTCATGGGCTATCACAACAATCCGGAGGCCAATGCCAAGGCCTTCAAGCATGACTGGTTCCATACCGGCGACCTCGGGCATGTGGACAAGGATGGCTTCCTCTACATCACCGGACGTTCCTCTGACATGTACATCTCGGGCGGCTCCAACGTCTATCCGCGCGAGATCGAGGAAGCCCTGCTGACGCATCCGGCCGTCTCCGAAGTGGCGGTGCTGGGCGTGCCCGATCCCAAGTGGGGCGAAAGCGGGCTGGCGGTGATCGTCTGCAAGGCTGGCCAGCAGGTCGATGGCGAGGCCTTGCTGGCGCATCTGGAAACCCGCATCGGCAAGTACAAGTGGCCGCGCCGCTTCGTCTACTGGGACAGCATGCCCAAGTCGGGCTACGGCAAGATCGTCAAGAAACAGATCAAGGCGCTGCTGGAAGAGCAAGGCGACTACCGCCTATGAAACTCTCCAGCCAACCAGGCGAGACCACGGCCAGCGCCGGTTTCCTGGCGGTGCGCAAGTTCCTTCATGCAGGCCAGCCAAGCTATCCGCGCACGCTGGACCTGGAGGCCGACCCGGCCGAGGAACTTCGTATCACGCTGCAACCGGGCACCCCGGTCGGCCCGGCCTTGCGCCGCGTGCTGGCACGCTACGGCCAGCGCGGCGGCGTCGGGCGACTGTGCGGCGGTACCGCGCGGCGCCTGCATTACCACCGCATCGAACAGACCGGCGATCCCGACCGGCCTTATGACTACGGACCACCGCATGTATTGGAAGGCGTCATCAGCTTCGTGACCGGCGCCATCACCATCGGCCAGAACGCCGATGGAAAAGTATTACTGCATTGCCACTCAGGTTTCATCGATGGCGATGGCACGCTGCATGGCGGCCATCTGCTGCTCGACACGGTGGAGGTGGGCGACGATCCGCTCATCCTGCGCCTGTGCCTGTTCTCCCGCAGCGCCTTCGTCGTCAACAGCGATGAAGAGACGCACTTCAGTCTATTGCATCCGACACCCATGGAATGATGATGACGCTCCCCGCCCATGACAGCGACTCCCTTGACGACCACATCCACGTAGAACAGGGCCAGCTCGGCAAGCTGGTGATGGCCCGGCTCAAACCCAACCAGGACCTCACCGAAAGCGTGGAAGCGCTGTGCCGACAGCACGACATGGACAAGGCCATCGTGCGGGGCGCCATCGGCAGCCTCATCGATGCCCATCTGCAATACGCCACCCCGTCCGGCGTGCGTGCGATGGAGATCAACGGGCCGGGCGTGGAAATCCTCAACGTCTTCGGTGAAATCGGTTTTGCCGATGGCGCGGGCAGCGCCCATCCGCTGCAAGGCGTGGTGGCCGATACCGAGGGCCGCATCTTTGCCGGACGCTTCGTGCGCGGGGCCAATCTCTCTTTCATCACCATCGAGATCACCTTGCAGGAATGGATTGCGGTCAAGCAATCCGAGGCGCTGCCGGCCTGAATCACTTTCCTTTCACCCATGAAAAATGCCGCGCGGCTCATCACCGGGCGGCATTGTTTCATTCTTGGACTAACTATCGGATCAGGCTTCCGTATGCAGCGTGGCTTCGGCTTCCTGTTCGATCTCGACTTCGGCGCGCGCGGCTTCTTCTTCGCTCAGCAGGCCGCCTTCCCACTTGGCCACCACGGCCGAAGCGATCGAGTTGCCCACCGCATTGGTAGCCGAACGGCCCATGTCGAGGAAGGTATCGATGCCCAGGATCACCAGCAGGCCCGCTTCCGGGATGTTGAACTGGTGCAGCGTGGCGGCGATCACCACCAGCGAGGCGCGCGGCACGCCGGCGATGCCCTTGGAGGTCAGCATCAGCACCAGCATCATGGTGATCTGGGTGGAGATGGGCATGTGGATGCCATAGGCCTGCGCGATGAAGAGCGTAGCGAAGGTGCAGTAGATCATCGAACCGTCGAGGTTGAAGGAATACCCCATCGGCATGACGAAGCTGGAGATCTTGCGCTTGACGCCAAAGCGGTCCAGCGCGTCCAGCAGCTTCGGATAGGCCGCTTCCGAGCTGGCGGTGGCGAAGGCCAGCAGGAACGCTTCCTTGATCAGCGCCAGCAGGTGGAAGATGCGCTTCTTCAGGAACACGAAGCCCACCGCGATCAGGATCACCCACAGCAGCACCAGCGAGAAGTAGAAGTCACGCATGAAGACCGCGAAGCTGACCAGGATGTCCAGACCGTTGACGGCCACCGTTGCGGCCATGGCGGCAAACACCGCCACCGGCGCGAACTTCATGACGTAGACGGTGATCTTCAGCATGGTGTGCGACAGGTCGTCGATGACGAGCAGCAGGTGCTTGCCGCGTTCACCCAGCGCCGCCAGGGCGATGCCGAAGAACATGGAGAACACCACCACCTGCAGGATCTCGTTCTGCGCCATGGCTTCCACAATCGACTTGGGTACCAGGTGGTTGAAGAATTCCTTGACCGTGAACTTGCTGGTGGCCAGGCCCGCACCGGCAGCATCCGGCGAAGGCAGCGCCACGCCGGCGCCCGGTTGCAGCAGGTTGGCCATGATCATGCCCAGCGCCAGCGACACCAGCGAAGCGATGAAGAACCAGGCCAGCGACTTGCCGAAGATGCGGCCCACCGACTTGGCGTCGCCCATGTGGGCGATGCCCACCACCAGGGTCGAGAACACCAGCGGTGCGATGACCATCTTGATGAGGCGCAGGAACAGGTCCGAGGCAATCGAGATATAGCCCGCCAGCTCCTTGGCCTCGCCCTTGTCGTAGTGATTGAAAATCAGGTAGCCGACCAGGATGCCCAGCAGCATGGCTGCAAAGATGTAGGCGGCTTGTGGAATGCGTTTCTTCATGTGTTCTCCTGCCCTCGCTCGCCACCGGCACCAGGCACCGGTGAGAGGACGATGATGTAAGGCTTGCGGGCGGCGCCGGCCGGTGCGGTGACAGGGGCGCCATGCTTTTGGATGGTCAGAAAGCGTCAGTTTCTGATGAGAAACTCTGACCGTTTTTTCCCGCCGCGCGGAAAAAAGGACGAAGCTTATTGACTTATGCCCCCCGCCGTCAAGGCTAAGCAGGTAAAACTGCCCCAAAACGCAGCAAACCGTCCACAGGAACCGGAATGTGGCGATTTTGCCAACATGCCTGAGGCCAACTTGTCAGCGCTTTGTCAGCCACGAAACACCCGCCTGCAGGGGCTTCAGAGTGCGGTCGTCACCGGTGCCGTGGCGGCCGGATCGCTCATGCTGGGGCGACCGGTTTCCAGATGGCCCGCCAGCCGGCGCAGCCAGTGCGGCCGGTCCTGCAGTTGCCACTGCAGGTCGTACCAGTGGTGGCTGGCCGCCAGATCCCAGGCGCTGCTGACGCTCTGCCCGGCCGGCACGTGCAGCACGCGCGGGGGGTGGCCGTAGGCCAGATCGGTGACCGTGGCGATCAAGGGTGCCGGGCCGGGATTGAGCAAGCTGACGTTCAGCACGCCGCGGGCCGCATCGTAATGGCTGCGCAGTTCCGGTTCCGGCTGCGACGTGCTTCCGGCCTGCCCTGCGAAACGGCGAAAATAGCCGTTCGGTCCCCACACGCTGAACTGGTAACGGCCTCCGGCAGCAAGCGGCCAACTGTCACCGAGCTGCTTGCCGGCCTCCACGGTATAGCCGCGCGGTGCGCTACCGAGGACATCGTCGTGGACCTGGAAATGCGCGCCCTGCCGGCCGACATTGTCGAAGCGCAGGATGTAACGGTCGCCCTCGCGGCTGCCATGCACGTGCAGCGCATAGGGCAAGACACAGGCAGTCCGCACGCCCGCTTCCTGCGGCGCGACGGACAGCGCGGCGCCGGGTGCGGGCGCGCTGATGGCGACCGGACGTTTGCATTGCAGGTCGGAATCGGCCAGGTAGTGGGTGGTATCGGGCAGGCGCGGTGCCGAGGTATCG
Organism: Herbaspirillum sp. Her4; assembly: GCF_057961335.1. Lineage (NCBI taxonomy): Bacteria > Pseudomonadati > Pseudomonadota > Betaproteobacteria > Burkholderiales > Oxalobacteraceae > Herbaspirillum > Herbaspirillum sp. Her4. Next base: position 5,630,480 of record NZ_CM176330.1, read on the forward strand.
CGCCGGCTGAAATCCAGCGTCGATGTGAGGTCGCCGCACACCGCACGCCGCCAGGGAGAAATGTTGGGCTCGATGACGCCGAAGCGGCGCTCGATGAATTGCAGTACGGACGTGTGATCGAACACCTGCGAATTGACCCGTCCGCCGCGCGACCATGGCGAGACCACGAACATCGGCACGCGCGGGCCCAGCCCGTAGGGCAGCTGGTCGGCAGTGAACTTGCCCTGCTGGCTCGCGGCCACCACGGCATGGCGCTCCAGCGCGATGTCCACCGTGCTCTTGCCGGAACCCGGCACCGTGGGGGCCTGCGGCGGGACCACGTGGTCGAAGAAGCCATCGTTCTCGTCATACATGATGAAGAGCACGGTCTTGCTCCACACCTCGGGATTGGCGGTGAGCGCATCGAGGATGTCGGAGAGATAGCGCGCGCCATACAGCGGCGTGTAATCCGGATGCTCGGAATACACCGCCGGCGGCAGCAGCCACGACACCTGCGGCAGCTTGCCCTGCTCCACATCGGCCCTGAGCTGCGCGACGCTGCGGGTACTCATGCCGCGCGCGTGCAGGGAGGAACCGATGGGGGCATGCACGAAGTTCTCGAACGAAGCCAGCATGTTGGTACCGTAGTTGCCACTGAACTTGTCGAAGTCAGTGCCCTGCTGGTAGACCTGCCAGGAAATGCCGGCCTGCTCCAGCCGTTCCGGATAGGTGGTCCAGGTGAAGGGCGGCAGCTTGGTGCTGCTGAACTGGTTGTCGATGTAGTCGGTATTGTCCAGCAGCGGTCCACCTCCGCTGCCCAGCGGATCGATCATGCCCGTCATCAGGTACATGCGGTTGGGATGGGTGTTGCCGGGAATCGAGCAGAAATACTGGTCGCAGACGGTGAAGGCATCGGCCAGGGCATAGTGAAAGGGAATGTCCTCGCGCACGTGGTAACCCATGCACAGATTGCCCTTCTGCTGCGCCCATTGATCGGCGCGTCCGCCGTTGATGGCCCCCTGGGTGGTGGCCCAGGTGTGCGGCAGGCTGCCGACGCATTGCGCATTCATCGCCGGATCGGTGGTGTCGTAACGGAACGGTGCGATGACGGCGGCGGGATCCTCCTGACGTGGCTGGAACCAGACCGGACGGCCATTGGGCAGCGTCACCGGAAAGCGGTCGTTGTAGCCGCGCACACCGGACAGATGCCCCAGATAGTGATCGAAGGACCGGTTCTCCTGCATGAAGACCACGATGTGTTCGACATCCTCGATGCTGCCCGTGCGCACCTGGGGCGCGATGGCCAGGGCCTTGCTGATCGAGGCCGGCAGCAGTGCGGCGGCGCTGGCGGCACCGGCCACGCTGGCCGACAATCTTAGGAAATCGCGTCGACTGGTTCCGCCCATGATCCTGGTCCTCGTGCAGGCAGCCAGGCGCAACAAGACCTTGCGGGCTTCGCCTGACTACACCGCTGGTATCGGTGAAGGCGAAAGTCTAAGTTTTTGATCTGACAGGACAATGACATCGTGAGACGCATCACGATGTCATCCGGACTATCCGCGCCCTCAGACCTGTTGCAGGGCGCTGTCCAGCAATTCGATCCAGTGCCGCACCGGCGTGTCGGTCCCGGATTGCAGGTGCGTGACGCACCCGATGTTGCCGGTGACGATCATGTCCGGATCGGTAGCCTGCAGCTTGCTGATCTTGTTGTCGCGCAGACGATAGGACAGTTCCGGCTGCAATACCGAATAGGTGCCGGCCGAACCGCAGCAGAGATGGCTGTCCGCACACAGCTGCACGTCGACGCCGGCGGCGCGCAGGATGCCTTCGACCTTGCCGCGGATCTTCTGGCCATGCTGCAGGGTGCAGGGCGGGTGATAGGCCACGCGCTTACCGTCGAAATCCTTGAGCTTGTGCTGCAGCTGCTCTTCGAACTCGGGCAGGATCTCGCTGATGTCGCGCGTCATGCGGGAGATGCGGCGCGCCTTCTCGGCGTAATCCGGATCATGCTGCAGCAGGTGGCCGTATTCCTTGACGGTGGCACCGCAGCCGGAGGCATTCATGACGATGGTGTCGGCACGCACGCCGTCACGTCCTTCGATGTAGGGCCACCAGGCGTCGATGTTGCGGCGCATGTCGTCGAGGCCGCCGTCCTGGTCATTGAGGTGATAGCGGATGGCCCCGCAGCAGCCGGCCTTGGGCGGCGCGAACAATTGCACACCGAGGGCATCAAGCACGCGCGCGGTGGCACTGTTGATGTTGGGGGCCATCGAGGGTTGCACGCATCCTTCGAGCAACAGCATCTGGCGCGCATGCGTGCGCGTGGGCCAGCTTCCCGCATCCTGCGGCAGCGGCACCTTGTTCTGCAACAGCTTGGGCAAGAGCGGGCGCATCATCTGCCCCGCCTTCATGGCCGGACGGAAGATCCACTTGCGCGGTACCAGTTCCTTCAAGGCGGTGCGCAAGACACGCTCGCCGAAGGGGCGCTGTACCTGCTCTTCCACCACCTTGCGGCCGATGTCGACCAGGCGTCCGTACTGCACGCCGGAGGGGCAAGTGGATTCGCAGTTGCGGCAGGTCAGGCAGCGGTCCAGGTGCGATTGCGTGGCGGCCGTGGCGGGCTTGCCTTCGAGCACCTGCTTGATGAGATAGATGCGGCCGCGCGGGCCATCCAGTTCATCGCCCAGCAGTTGATAGGTGGGACAAGTGGCGGTACAGAAACCGCAATGCACGCAGGAACGCAGGATGCTGTCGGCTTCCTCGCCGGCCTGGGTGTTGCGGATGAAATCAGCCAAGTTGGTCTGCATGATGATCGCTTGGAAAAGAGGCGCTTACAGGCTGGCGTACAGGCGGCCGGGATTGAAGATGCCCTGCGGGTCGAATTGCTGCTTGAGACGGCGATGGATCGTTTCCACGGCCGGCTGCAAGGGGTGGAAGACACCGATGGCCTTGTCGCCGCCACGATGCAGGCTGGCGTGTCCGCCCACGGCCAGTGCAGCGGCACGGATGGCCACGGCATCCACATTTCCCTCAGGCCGCAGCCAGCGCTGCGCCCCACCCCACTCGATCAGCTGGCGGCCCGGCAGGTCGACGGGCGGGGCCACCGACGGCACCGACAGACGCCACAGCGGGGCTTGCGGATCGGCGAAGAAGGGGTGAGTCTGCTCGCGCAGGTCGGTCCAGTAATCTTCCGGATTGCTTAATTCGGTGCCACCCATCTTTTTGATTGCTGAATCCACGGCCGCCTGTGCGCCCGACAAACGGATCGTGAGCACATTGTTGACCCAGGCGCTGGCCACCAGCGGCAGGGGTTGTCCTGCGCTCTGGTTCAGCAGGCGCAGCGCCCCTTCCTGGTTGATCTCGAAGACGCGGGTACTGCTGGCGATGGGACGCGGCAGGACCTTCAGCGAGACCTGCAGGATCAGTCCCAGCGTGCCCAGCGAACCGGCCAGCAGGCGCGAGATGTCATAGCCGGCAACGTTCTTCATGACCTGTCCGCCGAAGTGCAATTGCTCGCCCTGTGCATCCATGAGCACCGCACCCAGTACGAAATCGCGCACGGCACCTGCGCTGGCGCGCGAAGGACCGGAGAGGCCGGCCGCGACCATGCCGCCGACGGTGGCCGCACCGCCGAAACGCGGCGGCTCCCAGGCCAGCATCTGGTTGTGCTGGGCCAGGGCCGCATCGATCTCGGCCAGGGGCGTGCCGCAGCGGGCGGTGATGACCAGCTCGGTCGGTTCATAGTCGATGATGCCGCTGTAGGGGCGTGTGTCGAGCAGGTCGCCGGCGGGCTCCTGTCCGTACCAGTCCTTGGTGCCGCCGCCACGGATCTGCAGGGCGCGGCCGGAGAGGATGCGTTCGCGGAAGGAGGCCAGCACGGCGTCCATGTCTTGTTGTGCTTGCATGGTCAGAATCTCGGCAGATCGGGAAAGCGCAGCTGGCCGCGCTGCACGTGCATCTTGCCGTACTCGGCACAGCGATGCAGGGTGGGAATGGCTTTGTCCGGATTGAGCAGGAAGGCCGGGTCGAAAGCGCGCTTCAACTTGAAGAAGGCCTCGCGCTCGGCGGGTGAAAACTGCACGCACATGGAGTTGATCTTCTCGATGCCCACGCCGTGTTCACCGGTGATGGTGCCGCCCACTTCAACGCACAGCTCCAGGATCTCGGCACCGAACAGTTCGGCGCGATGGAATTCGTCAGCGATGTTGGCATCGAAGAGGATCAGCGGATGCAGGTTGCCATCGCCCGCATGGAAGACGTTGGCGCAGCGCAGGCCGTATTTCTTTTCCATCTCGGCGATGCCCAAGAGCACTTGCGCCAGCTTCTTGCGCGGGATAGTGCCATCCATGCAGTAATAGTCGGGCGAGATGCGGCCGGCTGCCGGGAAGGCGTTCTTGCGGCCGGACCAGAAGCGCAGGCGCTCGGCTTCCGACTGCGAGCAGGCAATGGCCGTCGCGCCGCTGGCGTTGAGCACGTCGGTCATGCGGCCGATTTCTTCTTCCACCTCTTCCACGGTGCCATCGGATTCGCACAGCAGGATGGCTTCGGCATCGATGTCATAGCCGGCTTTGACGAAGGGCTCGACCATGCGCGAGCTGGTCTTGTCCATCATCTCCAGCCCGGCCGGGATGATTCCGGCGGCGATCACGTTGGCCACTGCATTGCCGCCTTTGACCACATCGTCGAAGGAGGCCATGATCACGCGCGCGGCCTGGGGCTTGGGCACCAGCTTGACGGTCACTTCGGTGACCACGCCCAGCATGCCTTCGGAACCGATGAAGACGGCCAGCAGGTCCAGGCCCGGCGCATCCAATGCACCGCTGCCCAGTTCCACCACCTCGCCTTCGATGGTGACCATGCGCACGCGCAGCACGTTGTGCACCGTCAGGCCGTATTTCAGGCAGTGCACGCCGCCCGAATTCTCGGCCACGTTGCCGCCGATGGAACAGGCGATCTGCGAGGACGGGTCCGGCGCGTAATACAGCCCGTGCGGGGCGGCCGCTTCGGAAATGGCCAGGTTGCGCACGCCGGGCTGGACCACCGCGGTGCGCGAGTACTTGTCCATCTTGAGGATCTGGTTGAACTTGGCGGTGGAGACCACCACACCATCAGCGATCGGCATGGCCCCGCCCGACAGGCCCGTGCCGGCCCCGCGCGGCACGATCTGCACCTGCAGCGCGTGGCAGGCCTTCATGATGGCGATGACCTGCGCCTCGTTCTCGGGCAGCACCACCACCATGGGCAACTGCCGGTAGGCGGCCAGGCCGTCGCATTCGTAGGGGCGGGTGTCTTCCTCGTCGAACAGCACGCAGTGCGCGGGGACGACCCGGCGCAGGGCATCGACGACTTCGCGCTGGCGGGCCGGCGCGAAGGACGGTTGGGCGGGAGCATTCATGCTGGACCTCGGCGGTAAGCTAGGCAGGCGTGCGGCGCTGGATGTCCCTCTTCTTGCATCCGGTGCTGCGGCTCACGCTGTCTCGTTTGTTGTCAGCCCGCATGGGGCGGGCTTTTTCAGTCCGACAAGTGTAACGAATTTTGCCGCCCTGCACGGTGCCGTGTTGCCTGGCGGCCCACTGAAAAGAATTTCCGGCCGCCGTGAATTATTTTCAGGGCGGCCGGACGGGATGGGCGATACAAAGCCGGGTCAGATGTTGCGGAAGGCGTTCTGCATCCAGCTGATGAAGGTATCAACCTCGGGCCGCTCGCGCACGGCGCGCTCGTAGACCACGTAATACGCATGTGGCGGGGTGCGCAGGCGCACGTCGAACAATTCCACGATCTCGCCCCTTGCCAGCAGTTCTTCGGCAAAGTGCTGGCGCGTCAGGCCAATCCCGTAGCCGTGGCGCACCGCTTCCAGCAGCAGGCCCAGGTCGTCCACGCGCAGGCCGGACGAGGGTTCCACCCAGTCCTTCAGGCCAGCCGCTTCGAACCAGGGCTGCCAGGGTTCCAGCGCCGAGCGCAGCAGGGTCGCATGCTGCAGGTCGGTGGGCGACTTCATCGGCGGCAGGGTCTTCAGGTAGCCGGGGCTGGCCACGGCGAAGGCCGGTTCCTCGAACAACTTCTCGGTGATGATGTTGGGATAGTTGCCGGCACCGAAGCGGATCTCGACATCGCTCTCCGAGAGCGACAGGTCATACAGCGGTACCGAGAGATACAGTTCGACCACGATCTCCGGATGGCGCTGGGTGAAGTCGGCGATGCGCGGCATCAGCAGGTGGCGCGCGAAGGTCGGCGGCAGCATCACCTTGATCTTGGGCTGCACGGCCGCATTGCGGTGGGGCATCGGGAAATCGGTCAGCGTGCGCAAGGCGCTGCGCACCACATCGAGATAGCGGCGGCCGAATTCGGACAGGCCGATGGAACGGCCATCGCGATAGAACAGGCGCTCGCCCACGAAATCTTCCAGCAGGCGGATCCGGTGCGACAGCGCCGACGGGGTGATGCACAGTTCCTCGGCGGCGATCGCAAACGAGTTGTGACGGGCTGCCGCTTCAAAGGCGGACAGGGCGTGAACGGGGGGAAGGCGGGTGGCCATGAATGGTGGATTCCTGCTGCGGTTCAAGCAAAACTGATGACTAACATTGCGTTGCCGAAAAACTAAACGGCCAGGTGCGCAAAACTAAGTTTTTCTCCCCTGGCCTGCGTGATACATCGACCTCACTGTTCCCAGCGCAGGATCTTGCCGGGGTTCATGATGTTCTTCGGATCGAGCGCATGCTTGATGGCGCGCATGACGGCAATGGCACCATCACCGTGTTCCTGGATCAGGAAATCCATCTTGTGCAGGCCGACGCCGTGTTCGCCGGTGCAGGTGCCATCCATGCCGAGGGCCCGCGCCACCATGCGGGCGTTGACGCCTTCGGCGCGGGCGATGTCGGCCGGGTCGTTGGGGTCCACCATCATCTGCACGTGGAAGTTGCCATCGCCGACGTGGCCGATGATGGCGTGAATGAGCCCCTGCTCTTCGCAATCGGCCTTGGTGGCCAGCACGCATTCGGCCAGGCGCGAGATCGGCACGCAGCAGTCGGTGGAAATCGCACGGGCGCCGGGGCGCAATTGCAGCAGCGCGAAGTAGGCGTTGTGACGGGCGGTCCAGAGACGGGTACGGTCTTCGGGGCGGGTAGCCCATTCGAAACCGAGCGCATGGAATTCCTTGGCGATGTCCTGCACCAGCTCGGCTTGTTCCTTGACGCCGTTCTCGCTGCCATGGAATTCGAACAGCAGCAGCGGGTTGACCGGCAGGCTCAACTTGTCGTGGGCATTGATGGCGCGCACGCCGTTTTCATCGAGCAGTTCCACACGCGCCAGCGGCACGCCCATCTGGATGGTCTGGATGACGGTGTTGACCGCATCGGCCACGCTGGGGAAGGAGCAGATCGCGGCCGAAATGGCTTCCGGCTGCGGATACAGGCGCACGGTCACTTCGGTGATGATGCCCAGGGTGCCTTCGCTGCCCACGTAGACACGGGTCAGGTCGTAGCCGGCCGAGGATTTCTTGGCGCGGGTGCCGGTCTTGATGATCTCGCCCTGGGCCGTGACCACGGTCAGGGTTAGCGTGTTTTCCTTCATCGTGCCGTAGCGCACGGCATTGGTGCCCGAGGCGCGGGTCGAGGCCATGCCGCCCAGCGAGGCGTCGGCGCCCGGATCGATGGGGAAGAACAGGCCCGTATCCTTGATCTCCTGGTTCAGCTGCTTGCGGGTGACGCCGGCCTGGACGGTGGCGGTCAGGTCTTCAGCGTTGACGGCCAGCACCTGGTTCATCTGCGACAGATCCACTGTGACGCCGCCCTGCAGGGCCAGCACGTGGCCTTCCAGCGAGGTGCCGGCGCCGTAGGGGATGATGGGGGTGTCATACTGGCTGCAGAGCTTGACGAAGGCGGCGACTTCCTCGGTGCTGTGGGCGAAGACCACTGCGTCCGGCAGCATGGGATCGTAGGAGGATTCGTCGCGGCCGTGGTGCTCGCGCATGGCCAGGGTAGTGGAGCAGCGCTCGCCGAAGAGGGCCTTGAGCTCGTCGAGCAGGGCCTGGGGCACGGGGCGTTTCAGTTTCCGGGCGTCAACTAGGTGGTTCATGCAATGTCTCTCAGGGGTCTGGTGTCTCGGTGTTCTTATGGTGTTGTGCGGGGAAGATGCAGGGCCGGTGAAGCGGCGTCCCCTGCCGCTCCAGTGGACTGACCACTGATCCAATCGATGAATTTTACTCTCTTGCCGACTTTAGTTTGCGCAAATGTCCCCCTCCATGCTGCGTGATCGGACAAATCAAGTGAATTGTTTACGCCTTTTTCCAGCAGACGCGTCACGGCTCGCAGCGCATGGGAAGCGCTTGCCTTGGACGGGCCTTGCGCTTAAGCTCCCCGGCGGATCAACAAGGAGCAATGATGGGCAACCGACTTTCGAAGATCGCCACCCGCACCGGCGATGATGGCAGTACCGGACTGGGCGATGGCAGCCGCGTGGGCAAGGACAACCTGCGCATCCAGGCGCTGGGCGATGTGGATGAGCTCAATTCGCAGCTGGGCCTGCTGTTGTGCGAGACGCTGCCGGCTGCTCTGCGGGAGGAACTGGTGTCGATCCAGCATGACCTCTTCGACCTCGGCGGCGAGCTGTGCATCCCGGGCTATACGGTGCTGGCCGATGCGCACCTGGCCCGGCTGGACGCCCTGCTGGAAAAGTACAACGCCACCCTGCCCCCGCTCAAGGAATTCATCCTGCCGGGTGGCTCGCGCACGGCCGCGCTGGCGCACGTATGCCGCACCGTGTGCCGTCGCGCCGAGCGCAGCGTGGTGATGCTGGAGAAGGCCGAGGCCGGCGTGAATGCGCCGGCGCGGCAGTATCTGAATCGCCTCTCCGACCTGTGCTTCGTGCTGGCGCGCGTGCTCAACCGGGAGGCGGGTGGACAGGATGTGTTGTGGGAGAAGGGGCGGGAGCGCTGATCGCGTTCTCACTGCGGGCAGTGAAGGCAGCGCTGCAGCAACACCGCCTTCTGCCTGCGACAGCTAACGGGAGCCGTCCACCGGCTTGCTGCGCGCCAGACGCCAGGCGATGGCACCCAAAGCCGCCACGGCAATGATCAAACCCACCCACAGCACGATGTTGCGGGTACTGACCGAAGCGGCCGCCGCGCTTTCCTGTGCCATCGGCAGCCGTGCTCCCAGCGTGGCGTTGCCCATCTCGGGGGTTGCCCCCATCAGCAATTCCGCTGTCGGCTGCGCCACCGGTGCCAGCGCTGCATCGCCCGCGCCTATTCTGAAGGGCGGAGATCCCCGTGCCACGAAAGTCAGCTGCGCCGGCCGCCAGCCCAGGCTCACTTGCGGCAAGCCGCTGCCCAGACCGCCATTGCGCATGTCCACCATGATCCGCCAGTTGCGCTCGGGCGTGACCTGGAACTGCAGCGGTGCGGAACGCTCCTCGCCTGACTTGCCTTGCAGACGGAATACGTTGCCCGTAGCGACTTCCCGCCAGGGTGCCTGGGCCTCGCTGCGGCTTTGCAGGCTGACCTTGGCGATGGTATTGGGCTGCGGCAAATCGATGCGCACGCTTTCGGCCGGATAGACTCCGCCGCTCTCGAACAGATATTCGCCCGCCAGACTGCCGGTGCGTACCTGCGCGGCAGCCTGCCAGCGCAGAGCAGGCGCATCGTTCCCGGGGGCCGCTTCCACCACAACGGTCTCGGCGTCGATCGCCGTGATCTCGGGCACGCCATCCGGCCAACTCAGTCGCAGGTAGCGCTGCCGCAATCCGTCCAGTGGCACCCGCTCCTGGCGCAACTGCTTGCCATTCGAGGACGCCTTCAGCAAGTCGGCTTCCGCCACGCTGTGCCATTGCGTCAGATCGGCACTGCTCTCGACCTGGACACGGCCCTGATAATGCGTCCCGCCCAAATGGATACGCAAGCCGCTCACCGACGCTTCCCGCCCCAGATCGACCAGCACCGACTCGTCAGCGCCGCGCGGCGCGGCCGGTGCCCCGACCTCGGCACGCAAGCTGCCGTCGGGCGCAATCGAGACACCCAGGCGAGGCTGGCCGCCGGCTCGGTTGGCGGAAGGCACGGCAAACCAGGTCACCGGTGCCGGCACCACGCGTTTGACCGGAGCGGGAACGGTGGCCGCCTCCAGCGAGAACGGCACCCGTTCTCCGGCACCGTTGACGATGCGCACATCGCCCAGATCGCTGCGCTGGCTGGCCGCGTAGATCTCGGACGGCAAGCGCATGCGGTAATACGGGCCGCTGCCGCTGAGATTCACTTCGTACCATTGCACAGCCGCCACCGGCGCGGCTTCCCTGGCGTGGGCGCTGAACGTCAGCAAGCCCGCGCACAAACTCATCAGCATCGATTTCATGGCGTGACCTCCTCGGCGGCAGCGCGCTTGGGCGGCAAGGGCGAGAAATACCCCACCAGCAACAGCAGCACACCGACCCCGATGAACGCGACGATGCGCTCCAGGCCCTGGATGCGCGACAGGTCGAACAGGAACAGCTTGATCACGGTCACGCCCAATAACGCGCCGCCGACGAACCACAGCATGCGCAGGCCGCGACGCGTGGCAATGACCTGCGTAGTGAGGGCACACAAGGCCCAGAACACCGTCAGCGCCGCCTGGGCCAGCGTCGAGTGCGAGATGTCAGCCAGCGTGTAAGGCAGACCGGTCCAGTGATGCAGGGTGCGCAGCAGCATGGCGTTGAGCCAGAGGAAGGCCGTCGCGCCCACCGCGCTCATCAGCGCCGTGCGATACGGCGCAAGCAAGCTGGTCAGGCTGGCCAGGCGCGCGAGCCAGAAAGCGATCAGTGCATAGATGGCCAGCAGGACCGCATCCAGCGGATTGAGCAAGGGCAGCCGCATCCAGTCGCCACCGGCCTCGGTAAGGTTGATGTTGATCGTCCACAGCCACAGTACCAGCATCAGCGGCAGCGAGGCCAGCACGCACAGCTTCTGCAGGCGTTCGCTGCGGACCAGCCACTGCGCGGCAAAGGCGAAAACACCCCAGCCCAGCATGAAGACCTGTTGCCAGCGGAACGAGGCCAGCACGGCAGCTACTTCATATTCCACGCCGAAATAGTGATGCAAGGTCCGCAGCAGCAGTGCGTTGAACCACAGGAAGACCGTGGCGAACGCCAGATAATTCACTTCCAGCGGCGGCTGGCCCACCGCCAGCTGGCGCAAACGCCCTATCCATGCGGCCACGGCCAAAAAACCCAATAATTGCGCCACATCCAGGGGGTTCAACAGGGGTAGCCAGAACAACGGCGAGGCATCGCCGTCGCTCAGCGCACTGCCGATGCTCCACACCCACAGCAGCAGCGCCAGCGGTGCCGCGCCCCAGACCTGATAGGACCAGGCCTGCAAGGCGACCGGCCAGCGCAGGCGAGTGCCCAGGGTCGACACTGCCAGCAGGCACAGTCCCACTCCACAGGCCCAGGCGCTCCAGCTCCACGCGCCTTCGGGGACGAACTCACGCAAGCGCCAGTAGCCCTCGAAGGCCAGCAAGGCGCACAGCATCCAGAAACTCAGGAGGTGCTGCAGGGCATAGGGTGGCCAGGGTGAGGCCTGGCCGCGTTCGTGCTCGCCTTCCAGGTGCCACAGGATGGCATAGGTCGAGACCAGTGCCAGCGGCCAGGCCAGCCAGCCCCATCCGGTCAGCGGCGCAGCTTGCGTCATGAACAAGCCCAGGGTCAGCAGACCCAGCACCGGTGCCAAGGCCTGCTCGACGCGCCGGGCCAGCGGCCAGGCCAGCAGGCGGCGTGCGGCGTGGGCCAGCCAGGCGGTGAGGATGGCCCACAGCACCAGCGCAGGCAGGATGAACGGGACCAGCGCGTCCGGTGCCAGCGTGGCGGCGTGCGCCTGGATTTCGCGCAGGCCGGCAGCGGCCCACCAGCACAGGCCCCAGACTGCAGCGGCCATGCCCACTTCGGGCAGCGATGCATGCCAGCGGCCCGCATCGCTGCGCACCTGCAGCCACCAGCCGATGAACAGGCCCGCCAGCGCAATCATCAACATCGCCAGGAGGCCGGTATGGACGACCGGCATCAGCACCGCACCAGGCGGCTCGCCCCAAGACGCCAGGAACGCCAGCGCCGCCACAAGCTGCATCAGCAAGCCGGACAGCAGTGCCAGCAGCCGACGCTGGCGCACTGCCATCCACACCAGAGCCGCGCCCTCGATCGCCCATGCGGCTCCCGTGGTCTGGCCGGAGCAGGCGAAGGGAATGGCCAGCGTCGCGAAGATCACGCCCAGGACCAGCATGGCATCGAACAGCAAACCCAGCCGCTGCCGCCAGCGCACCAGTCCGGCTGAGGCCAGCAGATAGAAGGCCGACAAGGCAACCGCACTCCACGCCAGGCCGAAGGGCATGGACTTGACCAGGGCCGCCTGCAGCGCGGTGGCCGCAATGGGCGTGCCGAATACCAGCGAGCCATCCACGTAGTGCCGGACCTCGCACTCGCGCCGCAAGGCATACAGGAGCGAGATGCCGACGTACATGAGGAAGAACAGCACCAGGAAGGCTTCGGTACTGGCGAAGTGTTCCGGTGCGTAGGCGGTCGCGCCCCAGATCGAACCGATCACGAAGGTGAAGGAAAATCCCAGCAGGTTGAGCGCGCGCCAGGCCTTGAACCAGGCGATGGCAAAGATGCCGGCATTGAGCAAGGCGTAATAGCTGAAGAGCGCGACATGGCTGCCACCGCCGCCGCTGACCAGCACCGGGGCCAGAAAACCGCCTGTACTGCCCATGAAGGCCAGCACCGCCGCATCCTGCCGGATCGCCAGGAAAGCGCTCAGGGCGCAGATCACCACCATCAGCGGCAGGGCCATGCCCGAAGGAATCAGCGCATACAGTTTGACGGCAGCAAACACCGTCAGATACAGCACCCCTACCCCGCCGCCTTGCAGCACCAGTCCGTACACGGTGCGGCGCTCGCGCAGGTGCCAGCCGGCTCCCAGCAGGACGGCAGCACCGAGGGCAGTACCGGCCAGGCGGAATTCGATCGGCAGCAGGCTGTTGCTGGCGGCGTACTTGAGCAGGAAGGCTACGCCGAAGAACAGCACGATGATCCCCACCCGCACCACCGTGTTGCCGCCCAGCAGCCAGTCTCGCGCGGCATTGAAGGCGCGCTCCAGCAGGTCCGGTGCCGCGGGCGCAGCGGGCTTGGCAGGGAGGGATGGCGGCAATTCAGGCTCGCTCCCTGCAGCGCCAGTGGCCAGCGGAGCGGCTGGTTGTTCGTGCGAGGTCTGTGGTTCTGCCTCAGCCGAGGCCGCCGGGACGGGCGCTGGCGGCAAGGTGGCGGTGACGGGGATGCGGACTTGATCGTGGGAGCGTACTTCTGCAGGGAGCTCCACCTCGACAGGCGGCTCAGGGGGCGCAAGGTAATGCGGTGATTCCTGTCGCAGCCGCTCCACTTCTTCACTGAGCATCGCGACCCGGTCTTCCAGGTGCTTCACGCGGGCGGCCAGGGACGCGGAAGGTGCCGTACCGGTGAATGCGGCGGATGGCTCCTCCTGCTGGCTACCCGCAAACAGCACATTGCCGAGCCAGAAGCCCAGCCCCGCCATGATGGCCACCGTAGAACCGATCGACCAATCACTGGCCAAGGCCAGCACAAAGCCCGTCATACCACCGACTATCGCCGTCACCCATCTCATGGGTCTCTCCTCGTTTGAATTCTTGCAGGAAGATTTCAGGAGCGCCCATGCGAAGCCGCCGGCCACCCCACAAATTATTTCCAAAAGGAAATTATTTTAATTGATGAGGTCTTGGACCGGCGCGGCCGCAGGATGTTCAACGGATGAGAAAACACGCCGCATCCCCCGGCCAGCGCGGGCCGCCGGGGTGAGGCGTGGTGCGGGAAGACGGCGCTTAGCCGTTGTTGACGACCAGACGGGGCTGGTCCTTGCCGAAGCGCTGCACGATGGACTGGGCGATGCCATCGGCATCCAGGCCGCACTGCGCCAGCAGTTGCGCAGCGTCGCCATGATCGATGAAGCGGTCCGGCAAGCCCAGGTGCAGCACCGGCTTGTTGATGCCGGCGGCGGCCAATGCCTCGGAGACGGCAGCACCGGCGCCGCCCATGATGCAGCCCTCTTCCACCGTCACCAGCGCATCGTGCGAGGCGGCCAGCTGCTTGACCAGTTCCACGTCCAGCGGCTTGATGAAGCGCATGTTGGCCACCGTGGCGTTGAGCTTGTCGCCCGCGCCGAGCGCCGGTGCCAGCAGGCTGCCGAAGGTCAGGATCGCGACATCCTTGCCCTGGCGGCGGATCTCGCCCTTGCCCAGCGGCAGGGTCTCCAGCGTCTTCTCGACCGCTGCACCGATGCCGGCACCGCGCGGATAGCGCACCGAGGCCGGGCCGGGATACTGATAAGCGGTCGAGAGCATCTTGCGGCACTCATCCTCATCGGAAGCCGCCATCACCACCATGTTCGGGATACAGCGCAGGAACGCCAGGTCGTAATTGCCGGCGTGGGTCGCGCCATCGGCACCGACCAGACCGGCACGGTCCAGGGCGAAGGTCACGTCCAGGTTCTGCAGGGCCACGTCGTGGATCAACTGGTCGTAGGCGCGCTGCAGGAAGGTCGAGTAGATCGCCACCACCGGCTTCATGCCCTCGCAGGCCATGCCGGCGGCAAAGGTGACGGCGTGCTGTTCGGCGATGCCGACGTCGTAGTAACGGTTCGGGAATTTCTTTTCAAAGCCCACCATGCCCGAGCCTTCGCGCATGGCCGGGGTGATGCCGACCAGCTTCTCGTCGGCGGCGGCCATGTCGCACAGCCAGTCGCCGAAAACCTGGGTATAGGTCAGCTTGCCGCCCGCGCTGGGCTTGATGCCTTCGCTGGGGTTGAACTTGCCGGGACCGTGATAGAGCACCGGATCGGCCTCGGCCAGCTTGTAGCCTTGTCCCTTCTTGGTGACCACGTGAAGGAATTGCGGTCCCTTCAGGTGCTTCAGGTTCTGCAGCGTGGGGACCAGCGAGTCGAGGTCATGACCATCGATGGGGCCGATGTAGTTGAAGCCGAATTCCTCGAACATGGTGGCCGGGACCACCATGCCCTTGGCATGTTCTTCCAGGCGCTTGGCCAGTTCCAGCACCGGGCCGGGCAGTACCGACTTGCCCACGTCACGCGCCTTGGCGTAGAACTTGCCCGACATCAGGCGCGCCAGGTAGCGATTGAGCGCTCCCACCGGCGGCGAGATCGACATGTCGTTGTCGTTGAGGATCACCAGCAGGTTGATGTCCTCGTGCACGCCCGCATTGTTGAGCGCTTCGAAGGCCATGCCGGCGGTCATCGCGCCGTCGCCGATGACGGCGATGGCATGGCGGTCCGAGCCCTGGGTCTTGGCCGCCAGCGCCATGCCGAGCGCCGCCGAGATCGAGGTCGAGGAGTGGGCGGTGCCGAAGGTGTCGTATTCACTTTCGATGCGGCGCGGGAAGCCCGAGATGCCCTCCTGCTGGCGCAGCGAGGCCATGCGCTCGCGGCGGCCGGTGAGGATCTTGTGCGGATAGGTCTGATGGCCCACATCCCAGACGATGCGGTCCTGCGGCGTATTGAAGACGTAATGCAGCGCGATGGTCAGCTCCACCGTGCCCAGGTTGGAGGACAGGTGGCCGCCGGTCTTGGAGACCGAGTCCAGCAGGAAACCGCGCAGCTCTTCGGCCAGCGGCTTCAATTGATGGCGGGACAGGCGGCGCAGGTCGGCCGGGTCGTTGATGGTATTGAGGAGCATCTGTTCTTACCGTGTTGGGGTCTGAAGGCCGCGCCTGGCACATGCCGCGCGGTCCGTCTTCATGCCGGGTTACGTCGCTTAAGTCTTTCTCTGCACGATCAGGTCAGCCAGCTCGCGCAGGCGGCGCGCCTTCTCGCCGAAGGGTGCCAGCGCCGCGTGGGCATTGCCGCGCAGCTTCTCGGCCAGCGCCTGCGATTCGGCCAGGCCCAGGATCGAAACATAGGTCGGCTTGTTGTCCGCCGCATCCTTGCCGGCCGTCTTGCCCAGCGTGGCCGAGTCGGCCGTGGCATCGAGGATGTCGTCCACCACTTGGAAGGCCAGGCCGATGGCCCGCGCATACTCGTCCAGCGCTGCACTCTCGTCGGCGCTGAGCGCCTTGCCGCCCAGCGCGCCCAGCAGCACCGCTGCGCGCAGCAGGGCACCGGTTTTCAGGCGATGCATCTGTTCCAGCTCGGCCAGCGACAGGGTCATGCCCACGCTGGCCAGGTCGATGGCCTGGCCGCCGCACATGCCCACCGAACCGGCCGCCTGGGCCAGCAGGTTCACCATGCGCAGCTGGCGTGCCGTCACGCCGGCATCGCTCTTGCCAAGCTCGGCCTCCAGCGGGGCCGACAAGGTATCGAAGGCCTGCGCCTGCAGGGCATCGCCGACCAGCAGCGCCGTGGCTTCGTCATACTGCACGTGCACCGTGGGCTTGCCACGGCGCAGGGCATCATCATCCATGCAGGGCATGTCGTCATGCACCAGCGAATACACGTGGATCATCTCCACGGCCGCCGCAGCCCGGTCCAGCAGCGCGCGCGGGGTGTCGAAGATGTCCCCGGCAGCATAGACCAGCAACGGACGCACGCGCTTGCCGCCATCCATGGCGGTATAGAGCATGGCTTCGTGCAGGCGCGCCGGCACCACCGAGGTCGCGGGCAGGAATCGGTCCAGCACGTCTTCCATGCCGCCCTGCACCTGGCGCATCCAGTCGGCAAACGTCAGCGGGGCCTGCGCACTGGCGGCCGGCATCTGTGCATTCATCAGTCGTCCCCGCCAGCAGCGTCCGCCGCATTGAACGGCTTGAGCATGTCGCCTTCGAGCAGCTTGACCTGGCTGTCCACCTTGTCGAGCTGGCCGGCGCAGAACTTCACCAGTTCGGAGCCGCGTTTGTAGGCAGCCACCGAGGCTTCCAGCGGCAGTTCGCCGGCTTCCATGCGGGCCACGAGCTGCTCCAGCTCTTCCATCGCTTCCTCGAAAGAAGCAGGCAAGGCGACGGCGGCCGCAGAGGCGGCAGCAGAGGAAGCAGCGGCAGAGGTTCTAGGCATATCGACCCATTCAAAATTCCAACCCGGTATTTTAGAACAAACCGGCGATGCCCAAGTCAATCAAGGGCGTGGAAATGTCAGCGGATTTCGAGCCGAGCTTGTAAATTCGGCCAATTTACTGGCATTTTGGCCACAAAACCCGGCCCCTTATGGGGGTTTTGTGGCATAATCCTCGGTTCTGTCCAAAATTTCCTCTTCATATTATTTGAACATAGGTTTTTGCGGATTTTCTTCCTTAGGTTGGTGCAAATTAATTTGGGGGCGGAAATGTCCGATCTTGCTACTTTTGCCAAATTGGCGCGTTCAAACGCGCAACTTCCAGTCCACGTCTACTTTGACGAACCGCTTCATCAGCGGGAACTGAAACTACTCTTCCAGCAGGGACCTCGTTACGTCGGCCATGAGCTGATGGTGCCCGAAGCTGGCGACTACTCCACGCTGCCCTGGGAAAACGAAGGCCGCATGCTGGTGCGCAATGCGCAGGGCATTGAACTGCTGTCCAACGTCTGCCGCCACCGCCAGGCCAAGATGCTCGATGGCCGCGGTCACGCCAGCAACATCGTCTGCCCCCTGCATCGCTGGACCTATGATCTGAAGGGCGAATTGATCGGCGCGCCGCATTTCGGCGAGACGCCGTGCATGAACCTGTCAAAGACCCCGCTGCAAAGCTGGAATGGCCTGCTGTTCGAGAACAACGGCGTCAACATCGCCGACAAGCTCAAGCATCTGGGCGTGACGCGCGACCTGGACTTCTCCGGCTACCTGTACGACCACACTGAAGTACACGAGTGCGACTACAACTGGAAGACCTTCATCGAGGTCTACCTGGAGGATTACCACGTCGAGCCCTTCCATCCTGGCTTGGGCAACTTCGTGAGCTGCTCCGACCTGAAGTGGGAATTCGGCCGCGACTACAGCGTCCAGACCGTGGGCGTGAACCACGGCCTGATCAAGTCCGGCTCGCCGACCTATGCCAAGTGGCAGGAAAAGCTGCTGCAGTTCTCCAACGGCAAGCCGCCCAAATACGGTGCCATCTGGCTCACGCTCTACCCCAACATCATGGTGGAGTGGTATCCGCACGTGCTGGTCGTGTCCACGCTCTGGCCGACCGGTCCGCAGAAGACCACCAACGTGGTGGAGTTCTACTATCCGGAAGAGATCGCCCTGTTCGAGCGCGAGCTGGTGGAAGCCGAGCGCGCCGCCTACATGGAGACCTGCGTCGAGGATGACGAGATCGCCCTGCGCATGGATGCCGGCCGTCGTATACTGATGGATCGCGGCACCAGCGAAGTCGGTCCCTACCAGTCGCCCATGGAAGACGGCATGCAGCACTTCCACGAGTGGTATCGCCAGCAGCTGGACGTGCCGCAAGGAACCAGCACACCATAACCAGGCCAACAGGCCGCGCAGGGGGAAAGCAGATGCAGGCAATGCGGCAAGCTCACGACGGACGTAGTCTGCGCCGTCATTGTCGCCCACCCTCCCGCATCCGCCCCTCCCGCTCCAGCTGCACGACGGCAGCCCCGGTTCACGCCGGGGCTGCCGTTTTATTTGGTGCTCGTGACGCGTGCACCTTCCCCACTCTCCCCTCCCACTACTGAACCGCCGCCATGCAATCGCTCTGGATGCTCGTCGCCTCATTCCTCTTTGCCGTCATGGGCGTGTGCGTCAAGCTCGCCAGCCAGTACTACACGACCTCCGAGATCGTGCTCTGCCGCGGCGTGATCGGCGTGCTCTTCATCCTCTGCCTGATCCGCCTGCGCGGGGGCACGCTGCGCACGCCCTTCCCGCGTGACCACCTCATCCGTGGCGGCGTGGGCGTGGTCTCGCTGTGGATGTGGTTCTATTCCTTCAGCCTGCTGCCCATTGCCACGGCCACCACGCTGAACTACATGTCCTCGATCTGGATTGCGGTGATGCTGTTCGTGGCCGGCTGGTGGCAGGGCCACAAGAAATTCGAATGGGGCCTGGCCGGCACGGTGGCGCTGAGCTTCCTCGGGGTGGCACTGCTGATGCGCCCATCGCTCAATGCCGAGCAGTTGCTGGGCGGCGCCATCTCGCTGGCCTCGGGCGTGCTCTCGGCACTGGTCTACCTGCAGGTGCGCAAGCTGGGCCTGTTGGGGGAACCGGAGTACCGCGTGGTGTTCTACTTTTCTGCCACGGGCGTGTTGGCCGGCCTGGTCGGCAGCGTGGTAACGGGACGCGTGCCGCTGTGGCACAGCCATTCGTGGATCGGTGCGCTGCTGGTGCTCATGATAGGCTTGACGGCCACCACGGCGCAGATCGCCATGACGCGCGCCTACCGGCTCGGCAATACCCTGGTGACGGCCAACCTGCAATACACGGGCATCGTCTTTTCCAGCCTCTTCGGCGTGCTGATCTGGGATGATGCGCCGGGCTGGATCGGCTGGCTGGGCATGGCGATCATCCTGGCCAGCGGCATGCTGGCGACGTATCGCAACCAGCGCAAGAGCCAGGCCGTGGCCAAGAACGTACCCAAGGTGGACCCGATCGCCACCGAAGTCTGAATCCAGGAATCCATGAATCCCTGAATCCTGCCCGCTTGCAGGGCTTATGAACAAAAGGAGAGCCGCATGACCTACCAGACCCTCATCAGCGCCAGCGAATTGAAATCGCGTGCGCAGTATCTGAACGTTGTGGTCGTGGACTGCCGTCACGACCTGACCAACCCCGCTTACGGCCGTGAAGCTTACGCGGCCGGCCATCTGCCGCAGGCCCGCTTCGCCCACCTGGATGAGCTGCTCTCCGGTCCCAAGACCGATGCCGCCGGCCGCTTCCATGGCCGCCATCCGCTGCCGGACCGCCAGCAGTTCGTGCAGGCGATGCGCGACCTGGGCATCAACAATGACACCCAAGTGGTGGCGTATGACGCCCACGGTGGCATGTATGCCGCACGCCTGTGGTGGCTGCTGCGCTGGATCGGCCACAGCGACGTGGCCGTGCTCGATGGCGGCATGGCGGCCTGGCAGGCGCTGGGTGAAACGCTGACCAGCGAGACGCCGGCACCGGCTGCGCCGGGCAACATCCAGGATCTGTCCTCGCTGGTCAAGACCGTGGATGCGCAAGCCCTGCTCGACAATCTAAAGAGCCAAACCCTGCAAGTGGTCGACGCGCGCGCACCGGATCGCTTCCGTGGCGAGAACGAAACCATCGATGCAGTGGGCGGGCACATTCCGGGCGCGAAGAACCGCTTCTTCAAGGACAACCTGCAGGCCGATGGCCACTTCAAGAGTGCCACGCAATTGCGCGAGGAATGGCTGTCGGTAGTGGGTGATCCGCAGGCTGCGGTCATGCAGTGCGGCTCCGGCGTGACCGCCTGCCACAACCTGCTGGCACTGGAAGTGGCGGGCATGCCGGGGGCGCATCTGTATCCGGGTTCCTGGAGCGAATGGAGTTCCGATCCGCAGCGTCCGGTAGCCACCGGCAACTGATCCTTGCAGGGAGGCGTGCGGCACCCTATGGCAGGTCGGGTGCCACGCTACCTGTCATTCCCGTGATCCCCGCCTCCTGCAGGCGGGCCACGAAAGCTTCCACGAACTGCTGCACCATGGCCGGCGCATCGCGTCGGCGCAGCAGGGCCACCTCCGAATGGAAATCGGCATCCTTGAGCGCGGGAAAACTGACGCCCGCCGAGAGTGAAATACTGGCCATGCTCTGCGGTACGACAGCGATGCCGAAGCCCGCATTGACCAGGCTCAGCAAGGAATTCTTGCGCGAGGTGGCACGCGCCACACGCGGATAGAAACCGTGCGCAATACAGCGCTCGGCCACCAGATAACTCAGCCCGCCGCGATCGCGGTGCGGCACCGTCACGAAGAATTCATCCCGCAATTCCGCAATCTCCACTTCGCTGCGCGCGGCCAGTCGATGGGTGGCAGGTACGGCCGCCACCAGACGCTCACGGTAGAGCACGGTGCTCTCCAGATTCGGATGCGCGCGCAGGATGGGCAAACGCGCCAGGCCGATATCGGCACTGCCTTCGACGATCTCGCGGGCCTGGTATTCGGAGGGAGCCTGCGAGATTTCCAGCGAGATGCCGGGGAAATCCTTCAACGCAGCATTGAGGGTCGGACCCAGCGGTGCCGACAGCGGCACCGAGCTGGAGTGCAGCAGGCGCAAGGCCCCGTGCTCGCCCTTGCCGATGGTGCGTGCCTGCGCTACGGCGCGGTCCAGGTCGAGCAGGATGCGGCGGCTGCGTTCATAGAAATCCTGGCCCGCCTGGGTCAGCTCGAAGGCCTTGGCCTCGCGCTTGATGAGCAGCACATCGAGGTCTGCTTCCAGCTCCTTGATCTGGCGGCTCAACGCTGATTGTGCGATGAAGAGGCGCTCGGACGCGCGGGTATAGCCGCGTGCCTCGACGATCTCGACGAAGTAGCGCAACTGCCGGATGGAAATCATGCTGTTCTCCCCTGCCCGGTTTCGCCGGCGCATCCATCTCGTTTCGAGATGGCGGGCCGGCTGATTTGATATTGGCGTACCGCGCGCGGCACCCCTACAGTGAAGCCATCCGCAACCCCGCCTTCAGGCGATGAAAGGATGGATCGTGCTCCAGGATCTCTTGTTGTTCTTCGGCCTGCTGGGCCTGGTCTGCAGCGTGGGCATGCGCTGGATATTGCGCCGGCAACGCGATACGTCCGCGCGGCCGGATGCCCTCAGTGAACGTGCGCCTGATGCGTCAGTGCCAGCACGATCAGCACGCCCGCTGCAATCAGGATCACCTGCGGGATCGTCTCGCGCAGCGTGGCGCGGCGCTGCATCTGCGGCATCAAATCGGAAACGGCGATGTAGATGAAGCCCGAGGAGGCAAACACCAGCACGAAGGGAATCCACTCCATGCCGCGTTCCAGCATGAAGTAGCCCAGCACGCCGCCGGCCACCGCCATCAGGCTGCAGATGAGGTTGTAGACATAGGCGCGGGTGCGCGAAAAACCGGCATTGAGCAGCACGATGAAGTCACCGATTTCCTGCGGGATCTCATGCGCGATGATGGCCAGTCCGGTGACCAGGCCCAGGTGCGGATCCGCCAGGAAAGCCGCCGCAATCAGGATGCCATCGGTGAAATTGTGCAGGCCGTCGCCGACCAGGATCATCCAGCCGGCCTTGCCGGCTTCCTTCTTGTCGTGACCGTGGTGATGGCCGTGGCCATCGTCTTCGTGGTGGTGCGAGTGGCGCAGGATGGCCGTCTTCTCCAGCAGGAAGAACACCAGCAGGCCACCAAGCAGCACCGCGAAGAGCGTATGCGGTTCGGCTTGCGATTCAAAGGCTTCCGGCAGCGCATGCAACAGCGAGGTCGACAGCATGATGCCCACCGACAGGCTGACCATGCGCTCGACCACCTTCGACAGCAGCGCGAAGGAGAACACCGCCGCAGCGGTAATGCTGACCACGCCGGCCAGGGTGGTGGCCAGCAGGATGGAGACGAGTGTGGAGTCGATGACGGACCTCGGGCGAAAGACGATGCAGGGGCAAATGGCAGGCGTGCCAGCCGCGCAGCCAAAGCCCGCTATTGTACGCCCGCCGCCCGGCCGCTGCCATCGACGCGGCGCGAGCCGGCCAGCAGCAGCGGGTTGATGATGAGCACGATCTGCCCATCCCCCAGTACGGTAGCCCCGACCATGCCGGCCAAGGTCGCCACCTGCGGCCCGACCGGCTTGACCACCACTTCGCGGTTGCCGCTGACGTGGTCGGCCATGATGACCATCAGTTCATCGCCATTCTTGATGAGCAAGGCAAAGGCCGAACCGGCATCACTCGTGCCCGGCAGCGGCACCGGCGGCGGCTCGTCCAGCAGGACGTGCAGCGGATGCAGCAGCAGCTCGCGGCCATGGACCTCCAGCGCGCGCCGCGCCAGAGCCTGGCGCGCCTGGTCGCTGCGCAACTGGATGACGCTGTCGATGAGGGTGGAAGGAATGGCGTACTGCTGCTGCCCGTGATGCAGCAGGCAGACCTGCTGCACCGCCAGCGAGAGCGGCAGGTAGAGCGTGAAGAGCACGCCCTGGCCGGGCCGCGAATGCACCGTCATGCGCCCGCCCAGTGCCGCCACTTCGGCGCGCACCACATCCATGCCGATGCCGCGTCCGGCCAGGGCAGAGACTTGCGATTGCGTACTGAAGCCGGGTTCGAAGATCAGCTCGGCCAGGCGCGTTTCGCTCCACAGTTCCACGCCCGGCAATCCGCGTTGCATCGCCTTGTGGCGAATCGCGGCGAGGTCCAGCCCGCGGCCGTCGTCGCTGACGCGGATGACGGCTTCATTGCCCTCGTGCCCCGCCTGGATGCGCAGGCAGCCATTGGGCGGCTTGGAGGCCGCGCGGCGCACCGGCGCTTCTTCGATGCCATGCACGGCGGCATTGCGCAACAGGTGCTCCAGCGGGCCCATGAGGCGTTCCAAGATGGCGCGGTCGATTTGCAGCCGACAGTCCGACAGGTCCAGTACCAGTGGCTTGCCGGTTTCGGCCGCGACCTGGCGCACCAGGTGCTGCATGCGCGGCTCCATGCTGTTGAACTTGACCATGCGCGCATGCATCAGCTCCTGCTGCAGCTCGCGCGTGGTGCGGCCTTGCTGGCGCAGGCCTTCGCGGGTTCTCACCACCCGTTGCAGCAGCCGCTTCTGGCGCGCCACGGCCGCACCCAGGGCGGCTTCCATGGCCTTGGCCAGTTCGGTCAGGCCGGTCGCGGCCTCGTCCCGGGGCTGCAGGCTGCTCTGCTCCCAACTGCGCTGCCATCGCTGCAGCTGCTGTGCCATGGCGTCCAACTCTTCACCCAAGAGGCGCGCGTCGCCCTGCAGGGCCCCGATTTCGTTGTCCAGCTGGGCACGGCTGATGGAAACTTCACCTACCTGATTCAGCAGCTTGTCCAGCACGGTGGTACGGATACGGACCAGGGGCGCGGTCAGCCGCCCCTCTGCCGCTGCGGTGCCGGGCAAGGTGGAAGGAGCGGCCTGTGTGCCGGTTGCCGACAACGTGGCCATGCCTTGTTCCAGCGTACTGAAATGCTCCACGGCCTGGTCATACAAGGCCAGCAGCGCCGCCACGCTCCGGGGGGCCGGGCTGCCCTCGCCGAGACGCTGCAGGGCTCCTTCCATGTCGTGCAGGCAGCGGCTCAGGTGCAAGGCCCCCACCATGCGCGCACTGCCCTTGAGCGTATGCAGCGGGCGCGCCAGTTCGGCCAGCAGACTGGCATCGACCGCACCAGGCTGTCCGCCCTCCGACAGCACCAGCAAGGTCTCGCCGATACCGGCGATGAGCTCTTGTGCTTCTTCCAGGAAGACCGGCAGCAGGAGTGGATCGATCAGCTCCGGTGCCTGCGGTTCGCTGGCCGGGGCAAGCGGGCCTTCCAGCTGGCTGGTCAGGGAATGGATGCCGGCTTCCAGCAGACTGCGGGTGCCTGCGTGTGAGCTGCCATCGCTGCCCTGCTGCTGCAAGGTCTCCAGCAGTGCCGAGGCGGAGGAGGCAAAGGCAGCAGCACCGCTGGCACCGGCATAGTCACGCAGCGCTGCCAGCGTACGCAGGACCAGTGCCGGCAGGCCGGGACGCGCTTGCTGCTGGTCGAGGCGGGCACACCAGGCGGCGCTTTGCTGGCGCACGATGGCCAGCAGCGGACGCAGGGTCTCGCGCAGACGCTCATCGCCCGCGCCGGACCGGATGCCGGATCCGGCCTGAGTCTGGACTGCTGCGTTGTCGGTACCGAGGATCATGGCAGCAGCACCGGCTCAGGAAACTTTGACGCGGAAACGCGAGACCGAGCTTTCCAGCTGGCGCGCCGCATCCCACAGTTCTTCATAGAGCGTGGCGACCTGTTCGCGGCTCTGCTCGATGATGTCGTTCTCGCTCAGGATGCCCTGGATCTGCTGGGCCACGCCATTGGCCGAGACCGCCTGTTCGCGGGTCGATACCGCCATGCCCTGGATCAGGTCGGCCAGGCGCTTGGAGACGCTGCGGATATCGGCCAGGGCGCTGCCGGCCGCGTCCGACAGCACGGCACCATCGGTGACGCCATTGGTGGATTTTTCCATGGCCACCACCACGTCGCGGGTATCGGCCTGGATCATGCGCACCAGCGCGCCAATCTCGCGCGTGGCGGCGCTGGAGCGCTCGGCCAGGTGCTGCACCTCCTCGGCCACCACCGAGAAGCCGCGCCCGGCCTCGCCGGCCGAGGCGGCCTGGATCGCGGCATTGAGGGCCAGCACATTGGTGCGTTCAGTGATATCCGAAATCAGGTCGGTGATCTCGCCGATCATCTGCGAGGACGCACCCAAACGCTTGATGCGCTCGGAGGTCTCGCGGATCTGCTCGCCGATGCCATCCATGGCCTTGACTGCATCTTCCACGGCACGCGCGCCGCGCTCGGCCACCACCACGGCGTGGCGGGCCACATCAGCGGATTCATCGGCCGACACCGAGATGCCGGTGATCTGGTTGGACATTTCCAGCATGGCCTGGGCGATGCGCTGGATGCGCCGGGCCTGCGCACGGGCAGCGGCCCCCAGCTCGGTGGTGGTGCCGCGCACGTGTTCGGAACTCCAGGCCACCTTGGCGGCCATCTGCGTGACCTGTTCGACCAGCCCGCGCAGGGCTTCCACGGTGTAGTTCACGGAATCGGCAATGGCACCGGTGACGTCGTCCGAGACCGTGGTGTGCACCGTCAGATCGCCATCGGCCACGCGCTGCAGCTCGGTCATCAGGCGCAGCACGGCAGCCTGGGTCAGATGATTGGCGCGCATGGCCTTTTCTTCTTCCTGCTGGGCCAGCTGGCGCTGCAGTTCGGCTTCCTGGCGGCGGGCTTCGGCGGCGGCGGCATTGTTGCGGCTGCTCTGCAATTGCACCAGGGCGATGCCGATGGCACTGAGCAGGGCCATTGCCATGGCGCACAGCATGGCCCAGAAGGTCCAGGAGCGCGCCTTCAGGGCGACGCGGTAGGCCTCCTGCAATTCGGTGAGGTGGCGTTTCAAGGTTTCGTTTTCCATGAACACCAGTTGCTCGGAGCGCTTGGCCGCGATGAAATTCTGCAGGTTGCCGAGGATGCCGGCGATCTGCGGCTGGTACTCGCCGAAGACCCGCGTGAGTTCCTGCAGCTTGCTGCGCAGGTCGGCATCGGTGGCTGCGCGCAGGCGCAGCATCTCATTGCCTTCCAGCAGGCTCTTCAACAGGTCGCCAAAAGCGGTGATGTCCTTGCCGAGCATGAAGGCAGTTTCCGCATTGACGCCGTCGGAGGTGAGGAACTCATTGGAGCTGCGGCCCAGGCGCAGGGTCAGCATCACCAGCTGGCTGGCGGCGGCCATCTCGCGCGTGGTGGGCCGGCCCTGCGACTGCAGCATGGCGATCTGCTCGCTCAGGTCCAGCATCACGGGCAGCAGCTGGTTGAGGCGCTTGAGCGTGGTCCCGAAACCGGTCAATTCCTTTTCCATGCCGAGGATGGTCTCGGCGGCCAGATCGGTACGACGCCACATGCGGGCCACGTTGTCCAGCGCCGGCTTGAGCGCAGGATCGGGCAGGCCGATGTTCTGCCCTTGATACGGACCGCCGCTGCTCAGCAGCAGCAGGCCGCGATTGAATTCGAGCCGGCTTTGCGCCAACTGCACGAAGGCTTGGGGATTGCCCTGGATGGCATTGGGCACGGCCTTGCCGATGCGCTGGGAATGCATCACCAGGTCCGACGCCAGGTTGGTCTGCAGGGTCGCCAGCAGGTACAGGCGCGCGCCCAGCCACATGAACAGGCACAGGGCCGCCAGCGACAGCGCCAGCACGCCCAGCAGCACCCGGGTCTGGGTACGCAGGGAATAACGGTGCAGCCAGGGCAGGCGCAGGCCAGTGCCGCCCTGCCCGGCCGACCGGCCTGGATCGCCTCCGGCCACGGCAGCGCTCCCGGTGCCGGCCCCAGGGGCGGCCGGGAGCTTCTTTTTCGACAGATACGGCAAGGTCGGTTCCATGGCCGGCGTTCCTATTCCCTCTTTACAGATCTCGCAGATCTTCTGGATTTCTCAGGTTTTTCTGATTTTCAGGCCTGCAGCTGCAGTGGCTTGCAGAGGCCGC
The DNA here is from genome assembly GCF_057961335.1 of Herbaspirillum sp. Her4. Taxonomy (NCBI): domain Bacteria; kingdom Pseudomonadati; phylum Pseudomonadota; class Betaproteobacteria; order Burkholderiales; family Oxalobacteraceae; genus Herbaspirillum; species Herbaspirillum sp. Her4. The sequence continues at coordinate 5,657,534 of NZ_CM176330.1, forward strand.
CTCGGCGTCGCTTGCGACACGGCTGCTAGCGGCCGATCTGCAGAAAACGGCTGTCCTGGCTCAGCAGCGACAGGTCCAGTTCATCCCATTGCTGACCACCGCTGTCTTTATAACGTCCGGCAAGGCCCAGCAAGGGAATTTCCGCATCGTAATTTTTCGATATTTTTGTCATTTCTGTGATGTCACGCAGTCCCAATACCCTTGACACCAGCAAGCCACATTGCGGTGCCAGGCCGTGAGCCAGCAGCAGGACGTGGCTGCTGCGGCCGATTTCCTGGGGGACGGCACCGGCCAGGCCCATGAGATCGGCCAGGCCGATCAGGCTGCCGCGGATGTTGAGCAGGCCGCGAAACCAGTCGCGGGTGGCGGGTACGGGGGTGATGGCAAGGCCGGACAGCGGAACGATCTCGCCAGCCTGGGCCAGCGGGACCAGATAGCAGTGCTCGCCCATGGCGACCGCCAGGCGGCGCGAGCGCATGCTTTCGTTGTCGGAAGCGGCCATGCGCGCCAGCAGCGAAGCCTGGAACTGCTCCAGTCCCTCGCGCTCCGGCAGGCCGGGAGAGCTGCGGGCGGCCGGCGCATTGATGACGAAATCCTTGGTGTGTGGCATACCAGCCCTCATGAAACGGTTAAGAAAGGCCATGCCGCCGCACGCTTGCGCGCACGCCGAAGCGCGCCAGCGGCGCGTTGGCGGGGCTGGGCTCAATGGACAAGACCGTCGGGGGAGATGCCGCACAGGGACCGGGCGGACGTCTGTGCGTCCTGTTATCCGGTCATGCGGGCAAAGCTGGTACTGTTCACGATTTTACCCAGAAAAGTTCGCTGCTTTTCCGCCCGGCAAAGACATGGCACCAGCAGGCAGAAAAAAATGATGGGAAAACGCGACGAAAACCGTGACAAAGCGAGAGTTTGATGTAGATCAAATCCCGTAAGGCAGGAAAACAGGAGGGTGGGCGGCAACTCCCGGCTAAGGAAGCGCCGCCAGCGTACTGCCGGGCAGATGGCCGCGGGACGCAATGCCGAAGCCGTCGGCGGCGGTGCAGGCGATCAGGAAGCGATCAGATGGCAACCATCTCGAAATCTTCCTTGCGGGCGCCGCATTCCGGGCAGGTCCAGTTGATGGGCACGTCGTCCCAGCGGGTGCCCGGGGCGATGCCTTCTTCGGGCAGGCCTGCTTCTTCGTCGTAGATCCAACCACAGATCAGGCACATCCAGGTTTTGAATTCGGTTTGGCTGCTATTCGTCACGGCTGACTATCCCTAAAATCAATCAAGTAAAATGCTAAGTCAGCTATCTTAATCTACTCGACGTGCAAAACCAAACTCCTCCCCTCATCCTCAGCTTCGGCGCAGCTGATCCGGTCGGCGCCACGGGCGTCCAGGCCGATCTCGCCACTTTCGCCGCTATGGGCTGCCACGGTTTGTCGGTGGTGACGGCTTTGCTCATCGGCGACACCGCCCGCGTCGAAGACGTGCAGGTGGTCGACGTCGACTGGGTCGCCGACCAGGCCCGCGTGATCCTGGAAGACATGGCAGTAGCCGCCTTCAAGGTCGGTGCGCTGGGCAGCATCGAGAACATCTCGGTGATTGCCGAGATCGTCTCCGACTATCCCGACGTGCCGCTGATCCTGGATCCCTTCATCAGTGCCCTGGCCAACCAGGAAGACGAGGATGATCGCCTGATCGCCATCCGCGAACTGCTGATCCCGCAGGCCACGGTGCTGATCTGCTCGGCCAGCGAACTGACCCGCCTGGCCGAAACCTGGCGCGAGCCAGTGCCGGGCGATGCGCTGGAGCTGGATGCGATGCGCATCATCGAAATGGGCTGCGAATACCTGCTGGTGACCAATACCCAGACCGACCTGCAGGAAGTGGCCAATTCGCTCTTCGACGAATCCGGCCTGGTGCGCCAGGATGCCTGGCCGCGCCTGCCGGGCTCCTTCGTCGGTGCCGGCAGCACGCTCTCGGCGGCCATGGCAGCGATGCTGGCCAATGACCTGGAAGTGCCGCTGGCGGCGTCCGAAGCGCAGGAGTTCACGCTGGCCGCGCTGGCCAATGCGCAGCGCATCGGCATGGGCAAGCTGCTGCCCGACCGCTATTTCTGGGCGCGCGAATCGGAAGATCCCGCCGATCTGGACGCGCCGCCTTCCATCAACTGATTCACTGCATCCGGACGGTATCGTCCGCACACTCATGACCAAGACCAATGCATCCCTGTTCGCCCGCGCCCAGCAAAGCACGCCGGGCGGCGTCAATTCCCCGGTACGCGCCTTCCGCTCGGTAGGCGGCACCCCGCGCTTCATCGAACGCGCCGAAGGCCCCTGGTTCTGGGATGCCGAAGGCAAGCGCTACATCGACTACATCGGCTCCTGGGGCCCCGCCATCGTCGGCCACGCCCATCCGGAAGTGGTCAAGGCGGTACAGCAGGCAGCTGCATGCGGCCTGTCCTTCGGCGCACCGACCGAGGCTGAAATCGAGATGGCGGAAGAGATCATCAAGCTGGTGCCCTCCATCGAGCAGATCCGCCTGGTCTCCTCCGGCACCGAAGCCACCATGAGCGCGCTGCGCCTGGCCCGTGGCGCCACCGGCCGCGACAAGATCATCAAGTTCGAAGGCTGCTACCATGGTCACGCCGATTCCCTGCTGGTGAAGGCTGGCAGCGGCTTGCTGACATTCGGCAATCCGACCTCGGCCGGGGTTCCTGAAGACTTCGCCAAGCACACCCTGGTGCTGGACTACAACAACGCCGCCCAGCTGGAAGAGGCCTTCAAGAATGCCGGCAACGAGATCGCCTGCGTGATCGTGGAACCGGTGGCGGGCAACATGAACCTGGTGCGTGCTTCGGATGAATTCCTGCGCACCATGCGCCGCCTGTGTACCGAATACGGCGCCATCCTGATCTTCGATGAAGTGATGTCGGGCTTCCGCGTGGCACGTGGCGGCGCCCAGGAATTGAACGGCATCGTTCCCGACCTGACTGCGCTGGGCAAGGTGATCGGCGGTGGCCTGCCGGTGGCCGCTTTTGGTGGCCGCGCCGAGGTGATGAAGCATCTGGCACCGCTGGGTGGCGTCTACCAGGCCGGTACCCTCTCGGGCAACCCCGTGACGGTGGCGGCCGGCATGGCGACCCTGAAGATCATCCAGCAGCCGGACTTCTACACCCATCTGACGGCCCAGACCCGCAAGCTGGCCGATGGCCTCGCCGCTGCCGCCAAGGCAGCCGGCGTGAACTTCGCCGCCGATGCCATCGGCGGCATGTTCGGCCTCTACTTCGATGCCAAGGTGCCCACCAGCTATGCCGAGGTGATGCAGGGCGACAAGGAACGCTTCAACCGCTTCTTCCACAAGATGCTGGATGCGGGCGTGTACTTCGCGCCTTCGGCCTTCGAAGCCGGCTTTGTCTCGGCCCAGCACAGCGATGCCATCATCGAGGAAACCATCGCCGCTGCGGCCAAGGCCTTCACCGAACTGGGCTGACGCTGGTGCGGGCATTTCCGGTGGCGCCTGGCCGTTCCCGGAAACGCCCGCCGCGCGGTGGGTCCAGGGCGATATGAAGCTTCAGGACATGAAAAAAGGACGCCGAGGCGTCCTTTTTCTTCATCTCCCCGCAAAGCTGCACCAGGCGGGGAGTCTGGCGGCGCTTACACCGAGAACGAGGAGCCGCAACCGCAAGTGGTCGTGGCGTTCGGGTTCTTGATGACGAATTGCGCGCCTTCCAGGTCGTCCTTGTAGTCGATCTCGGCGCCCACCAGGTACTGGTAGCTCATCGAGTCGATCAACAGCTGGACGCCGTTCTTGCTCATCGTGGTGTCGTCTTCGTTGACGATTTCATCAAAGGTGAAACCGTACTGGAAACCCGAGCAACCGCCGCCCTGCACGAAGACGCGCAATTTCAGGTCGGGATTGCCTTCTTCCTCGATCAGCTGGGCCACCTTGGCGGCTGCGCTGTCGCTGAAGTTGATCGGGGCGGGCATGTCGGTTTGTTGCAGTTCGGCTACGGCATTCATTTCGGGCTCCTGCTGGGCTTGAGGCGGATCAATACATTAGATCGATAAAGCCATTATAAGCGCTTGCGGATTTTCATGCTTCCGACGATGCAGCCAGCTTCAGCACCGGCGTCTCGACCTGCTGGTCATGGCTGAGCTTGCCGGAGACCAGTGCCCCGCCATGCATCTCCAGCGCCTTGTAGAAGACATTGCCGGTAATGCGAGCCTTGGGCTGCAGCTCCAGCAGTTCGGTTGAGTGGACATCGCCGACGATCTCGCCGTTGACGATCAGGTGAGCCGCGCGCACCTCGCCGACCACCTTGGCGTGCTCCGAGATGACCAGCACGCTGGGCTGGCCGGTTTCGGCGTTGATGTTGCCGGTGATGGCACCGTCAATGCGCAGGCCGCCCTTGAAGCCGACATCGCCCGTGATGCTGGTGGACATGCCGATCAGGCTGTCGATCGTGCTTTTGGTCTTGCGTGTAAACATGGAATCACCTCACAGATCTACCGACTGCTGGGCACGCACCTGGCCGCGGTCGAGAACTCGGACTGCCACCGACTTCACGATGGCACCTTCGGGAATGGTCAGCAGGCCTTCGACCCGCTGGTAATACTTGAATGCGAGCCGATAGCGCGCCTGGTCAGCGGAATTGCCTTCCGGGAAGTTGATGGTAACACCTTTGCCGCCCTGCACCATATTGACACTAAGCTGCAGGTTTCCTGCAAACTGTTGCGTTCCCCCACCACCTTGCATGACCAGCACGCGATAGCGCAGCTGGTTGGGCGCGGCCTGTTCGGCCTTGAAGCGCTGGATGGTGATGCCGGGTGCGCCCAGGTTGGTCGGCAGCAGGCTGTCGAAGAAGGCCAGATCTTCCTTCTGGCGGTTGATTTCCGCCTCCATGTTCTTGACCTGGGTCGCCAGCGTGGCTTGCGCCGTCTGGGCAATCTTCAGTTCATTTTGCGACGCGTTGGAGGCAGATTGCAAGCGCTCATTTTCTGCGGTCAGCTTCTTGACCTGTTCGCTCAGCTGCTCGATCTGCTCGCCGGCATCGCCATGCAGACCGGGCAGGTTGTTGCGGCCAAGCTGGTAAGTCCAGACCGCCGCCGCCGCGCCCACGGCCACCACCGCTGCCCACAGAAGGATCAGCAGCGGCAGCGGCAGATGGCGCTTGATGGTCATCTTCGGCGCAGAAATCGTCATGCGCCGACGCCACAAGCGGTACTTCACGGCAGGACCGGGACCTGCTGCAGGCCGCTGGTTTCTTCCAGACCGAACATCAGGTTCATGCACTGCACGGCCTGGCCGGAAGCGCCCTTGACCAGGTTGTCCTGGACCACCAGCACCACCACCGTGTCGCCATTGTCCGGACGATGCACAGCCAGGCGCAGCATGTTGGAAGCGCGCGTGGTGCGGGTCTCGGGATGCGAACCGAAGGGCAGCACGTCGACGAAGGGCTCGTCCTTGTAGGCGTCTTCGAACAGGGCCTGCAGGGCGGCGTTGTCGATGTCCTTGGTCAGGCGGGCGTACAGGGTGGAATGCATGCCACGGATCATCGGCACCAGGTGCGGCGTGAACAGCAGGCCGACCTTGTCGCTGGTCAGGTGCGACAGGCATTCGATGGTTTCGGGCGAGTGGCGATGGCCGGAGACGCCATAAGCCTTGAAGTTGTCCGAGGCTTCCGAGAACAACAGGCTCAGTTCCGCCTTGCGGCCGGCACCGGAGACACCGGACTTGCAGTCGGCGATCAGGTGCGAGGCATCGATCACGCCGGCCTTCAGCAGAGGTGCGAAGCCAAGCTGCATGGTGGTCGGATAGCAGCCCGGATTGCCCACCACGCGCGCCTTGCGGATGGCCTCACGGTTCAGTTCGGGCAGGCCGTAGGCGGCTTCCTTGAGCAGGTCAGTGCAGCTGTGCGGCAGCTTGTACCACTTCTCGAAGGCGGCCACATCCTGCATGCGGAAGTCCGCGGCGAGGTCGATCACCTTCACGCCGGCGGCCACCAGTTCCGGGGCCTGGGCCATGGCCACGCCGTGCGGGGTGGCGAAGAAGACCACGTCGCAGTCGGTCAGGCGCGCCTTGTCGGGCGAGGAAAAGGCCACATCGACGCGGCCGCGCAGGGAGGGATACATCTCGGATACCGGCATGCCGTCTTCCTTGCGCGAGGTCACGGCCTCCACCCGGGCTTGCGGGTGAGTCGCAAAAATACGCAGCAATTCGACGCCGGTGTAACCGGTTCCGCCAACGATACCTACCTTGATCATGTCTGTTCCTTGCGAGAAAAGGCGAAGAGAAAACGCCGTGGCGGACGAGCGCCGGACGCGCGTGCATGGCACGCTGAAAAGCGGTCAATTTTAGCAGGAGAATATTTCCCGCTGATTTCCGCTCGGACAGTAATTTCCGCAAATAGCCGAAATTATCGTCACACTACGAGACGTTGCGCAAGCAAGCCACACCTGCAGCGACAACGCATAAAAGCAAAAAGCCGCCGGCACAGATGCCGACGGCTTTCCGTAATGCAAGAAACGATTAACGCTTCGAGAATTGCTTTGCGCGACGTGCCTTGCGCAGACCAACCTTCTTACGTTCGACTTCACGCGCGTCACGGGTGACGAAGCCTGCGTTCGACAGAGCCGACTTCAGGCCGGCGTCGTAGTCGATCAGGGCGCGGGTGATGCCGTGGCGAACAGCGCCGGCCTGGCCGGATTCGCCGCCACCGTGGACGTTCACCTTGATGTCGAAACGTTCGACGTTGCCGGTCAGTTCCAGCGGCTGACGGATCACCATCAGGCCGGTTTCGCGGGAGAAGTACTCAGCGGCGGGCTTGCCATTGACGATGATGTTGCCCGAACCTGCCTTGATGAAAACACGCGCCACTGCACTCTTGCGACGGCCGGTTCCGTAATTGTAGTTACCGATCATGTCTGTTCCTTAGAGGGCGAGGGGTTTCGGTTGCTGCGCGGCGTGCGGATGGTTGCCATCTGCATAAACCTTCAGCTTCTTGATCATGGCGTAGCCCAGCGGACCCTTGGGCAGCATGCCCTTGACGGCCTTCTCCAGCGCACGGCCGGGGAAACGCTGTTGCATCTTCAGGAAGTTGGTTTCGTAGATGCCGCCCGGATAACCGCTGTGGCGGAAATAGGTCTTCTCAGTGGCCTTGGTGCCGGTCACGCGCAGCTTGCCTGCGTTGACGACGACGATGAAGTCACCGGTATCGACGTGCGGAGTGAATTCGGGTTTGTGCTTGCCGCGCAGTCGGAGTGCCACTTCGCTGGCAACACGTCCGAGGACCAAGTCCGTCGCGTCAATCACGAACCACTCGCGCTGAACCTCATGGGCTTTAGCGGAAAAGGTCTTCATGTTTGACTTTCTCTATCAATATATAAACGCTCAAATGGCGGTTCCGCTCATGCGGGCCAGCCGGCGGATGCCTGCTGTCCTGGGTACTTCGCTTCGCGGACTCATCCTTTTATCTTCCCGAGCGCATGGGAAAGCCGGCAAGTATAGCCTTTTCAAGGACTTAGCGTCAAAAGGTTTCGGGGGATTGTGGCGTCAATCCGGCAATTTGCCGGGGTTTTATCGCTGGAAGACTGCATTTCATTGCCGGTGGCACAACTTTGCGTCGCACTTTGGCCAAGCTTGGCGAAAAAAGGACAAAAAAAACCCGGACACTGAGGTTCCGGGTTTAATCCACACCAATGAGGAGGGTGGAGGAGACATCGTTACGTGCTGCAAAAACTTCCGTTGAATTCAATATAGCAAAGCGGTTTGTGCAACGCAATAACGCGAGGCGAATAAATTTGTAACTGTCTGCAAGCGGCGTCACTGCTGGGTTACAAGTTGCTGAAAGCACAGTGGAAACGCGATAGATGAATATTCATTCGACAATTTTTCCGCAGCGCAAAAATCACGGAGCTTCACATGCCCTCCCCTGTACCGGCTGCAGGTATGCGCGTCAAAAGCTACAATACGCAGCTTCATTGAACCGATTGGGACGAGACAGATGGAATGCACAGTACGTTGGACCGGCTTGTCCGGCATGACCTTCACCGCGGAAACCGGTTCGGGCCACCTGCTGACGATGGATGGCGCGCCCGATGGCGGCGGCCGCAACCTGGCCCCGCGTCCGATGGAAGTGGTGCTGGCCGGTACCGGTGGCTGCACCGCCTATGACGTGGTGGTGATCCTGCGCAAGAGCGGCCAGGACGTGCGCGGCTGCGACGTGACCCTCAAGTCCGAGCGCGCCGAGACCGATCCCAAGGTGTTCACCAAGATTCATTTCCACTTCGTCGTGCGTGGCCGCAACCTCAAGACCAACGTGGTCGAGCGCGCCATCAAGCTGTCCCACGACAAATATTGCTCGGCCTCGATCATGCTGGAGAAGACGGCCGAGATCACGCACTCCTTCGAGATCATCGACGACCTCACCGATATCTCCTCTGCAGCCGCCCAGCAGCAGTAAGTTTCGGGGCAGGATGCAGCAAGAAAAAAAAGCGGCCGAGGCCGCTTTTTTCATGTCCGGCGATCCGCTTGCCGTCCGGGTTCAGACCCGGTAAGCCACCGTGGTCATGACCTTGGCCATGGCCTTCATCAGCCCACGGACCGGTGCCGGCACTTCGGCTGCGCCCAGGTCACGTGCGGCCTGGCCGTGCTCGATCTCATCCAGGCGCATCTGGTCGACGATGGCGCGCGAGCGGTTGTCCTGGGCCGGCAGCTTGTCCAGGTGGCCCAGCAGGTGGTGCTCGACCTGGCGCTCGGTCTCGGAGACGAAGCCAAGATTGCGCGCATCGCCCAGCCGTGCGGCGATGCTGCCCAGCACATAGGCGCCGCCATACCACAGCGGATTGAGCAGGCTGGTATGCGACCCCAGTTCGCGCAGGCGTTCGGCGGTCCAGGCGAGGTGATCCTCTTCCTCGATGCCGGCGCGCTTGAAGGCCGCCTTGATATCTTCCGTCTGGGCGAAGCGGCCCTGGGCATCGTAGAGCGCCTGAGCACAGACCTCGCCCACGTTGTTGACCCGCATCAGCCCGGCCGCGTGGCGCTTCTCGGCCTCGTTCATGACACCGTCCGGCAGGCCGCGTCCCGGGTTGGGACGGCTCTCGAACACCACGCCGCTGATCACGCGCAGCGCCTTGTCGAAATCGGTAATCAGTTCATCGACGACTTGCATACAGCTCGCCTTTCTCTCGTTGTGATGGACATCCCGGCCGCGCCGCCTGGGCGCGCGGACCGGGGACGAAGGAATACGGCTGATCCCTGAAACGGATCAGACCATCTTCCAGTGGATCTGTTCGCCTGCCGACAGCGGCACCACCGTGGCATCGCCCATGGGCAGCTCGGCGGGAATGGCCCAGGTCTCGCGCTGCAAGGTGACGGTGCCGGTATTGCGCGGCAGGTTGTAGAAGTCCGGACCGTTGAAACTGGCAAAGGCTTCGAACTTGTCCAGCGCACCGGCGCTGTCGAAGGCCTGGGCATACAGCTCCAGTGCATGCAGCGCGGTGTAGCAACCGGCGCAGCCACAGGCGTGTTCCTTGGCACCCTTGGCGTGCGGGGCCGAATCGGTACCGAGGAAGAACTTGTCATTGCCCGAAGTGGCTGCCGCCACCAGCGCCTTGCGATGAGTCTCGCGCTTGAGGACCGGCAGGCAGTAGTAGTGCGGACGGATGCCGCCCTTGAAGATCTCGTTGCGGTTGAACAGCAAATGGTGCGCCGTGATGGTAGCGGCCGTCGGGCCTTCGCCGGCCAGCACGTAGTCGGCCGCTTCCTTGGTGGTGATGTGCTCGAAGACCACCTTCAGTTCCGGCATGGCCTGGCGCAGCGGCTTCATGATGCGGTCGATGAAGACGGCTTCGCGGTCGAACAGGTCGATCTCGGGGTCGGTTACTTCACCGTGGACCAGGAAGGGCATGCCCACTTCCTGCAGCACCTCCAGGGTCTTGTAGCACTTCGACAGGTCGGTCACGCCGGCGTCGGAGTTGGTGGTGGCACCGGCCGGATAGAGCTTCACGGCCTTGACGAAACCGCTTTCCTTGGCACGGCGGATTTCCTCGGGCGGGGTGTTGTCGGTCAGGTAGAGCACCATCAGCGGCTCGAAGGACATGCCTGCGGGCAAGGCGGCCAGGATGCGATCGCGATACGCACCGGCCTGCGCAGTGGTGGTCACCGGCGGCTTCAGGTTGGGCATGACGATGGCGCGTGCGAACTGGCGTGCCGTATGCGGCAGCACGTCCTGCATGGTGGCGCCGTCGCGCAGGTGCAGGTGCCAGTCGTCCGGGCGGGTGATGGTCAGTACGTTACTCATTGCGGATCTTTCGGTCTTGGAGTGGTGTCGGTCTGAGGATTACGGATCAGGCAAGGCATCCCGGCCGATGCGGGCTGTGGAGAGCCAGCCGCGATGTCTTCAAGGGCGACATTCTACCGTAGCCGTCAAGCACCCCGGAGGGCAAGCCCTGACCCGCTTTTGACCTGGCACAAACGACAAGGGCCGCCCCGTTGCCGGGGCAGCCCTTGCCGCGATGCGAATGCGTGCGATCAGTGGGTGATGATCTTGGCCAGGAAGTCGCGTGCGCGTTCCGAACGCGGCGAGGCGAAGAACTCATCCTTGGCGCAATCTTCCACGACCAGGCCCTTGTCCATGAACACCACACGGTTGGCGACCTTGCGGGCGAAGCCCATTTCGTGGGTCACGACCATCATGGTCATGCCTTCCTGGGCCAGGCCGACCATGACGTCGAGCACTTCATTGATCATTTCCGGATCCAGCGCCGAGGTCGGTTCATCGAACAGCATGGCGATCGGGTCCATCGACAGCGCGCGGGCAATCGCCACACGCTGCTGCTGGCCGCCGGAGAGCTGGCCGGGGAACTTGTCCTTGTGCGCCAGCAGGCCCACGCGGTCCAGGTACTTCAAGCCCTTTTCAGTGGCCTCTTCCTTGGAGCGGCCCAGCACCTTGATCTGGCCGATGGTCAGGTTCTCGCGGATGGAGAGGTGCGGGAACAGTTCGAAGTTCTGGAACACCATGCCGATGCGCGCGCGCAGCTTGGACAGGTTGGTCTTGGGGTCGCCGACGGAGACGCCATCGACGGTGATGGTGCCTTTCTGGAACGGCTCCAGGCCGTTGACGGTCTTGATCAGCGTGGACTTGCCGGAACCGGACGGGCCGCACACCACCACCACGTCGCCCTTCTTGACGGAGGTCGAGCAGTCGGTCAGGACCTGGAAGCTGCCGTACCACTTGCTGACATTGTTGAGTTCGATCATTTGATTCTCCTGGATTTCTGAATTCTGGATTCACTGGCAGCCAGCCTGGCGCCACAAAGCGCGGGCGGCGGCCGTCAAAAACATTTAGCGGATGATGGCGATCTTCTTCTGGAAGCGCTTGACCAGTTGCGACAGGCCAAAGCTCAGCACGAAATACACCACGGCCACGAAGAGATACATTTCCACCAGGCGGCCATCACGCTGCGCGATCTTGGAAGCGCTGGTCACGAAGTCCGGCACCGAGCCCAGCACGTAGACCAGCGAGACGTCCTGGAACAGCACGATGGTCTGAGTCAGGAGGATCGGGGTCATGTTGCGGAAGGCCTGCGGCAGCACCACGTTGCCCATCATCTGCCAGTAGTTCATGCCGATCGCATAGCCGGCGAACACTTGCCCGCGCGGAATGGACTGGATGCCCGAACGCATGATCTCGCAATAATACGCGGCTTCAAACAGGATGAAGGTGATCAGGGCCGACTGGAACGCACCGACCTGGATGGGTTCGGAGGCACCAATGATCCAGGCACCGATGAAGGGCACCAGGAAGTAGAACCAGAAGATCACCAGCACCAGCGGAATGGAGCGGATCAGGTTGACGTAGGTGGTCGCGATGAACGACAGCGGCTTGTTGGACGACAGGCGCATCATGGCCAGCAGCGTGCCCAGGATGATCCCGCCCAGCATGGCCGAGAAGGTCAGAATGAGCGTGAACTTCAGGCCGGTCGTGAAGAGGTAGACCCACGAGCGCTGGATGACGTCGAAATCGAAATTGCTGAACATGGATCAATGCCCTCCTGCGCTGGTGCTGCCGCCGGTGATGTAGCCCGGAACGGCGGTGACCTTTTCCAGCAGGCGCGCCATCAACAGCGCGATCACGGAAATGATCAGATAGATGATCGTGGCACCGCTGAGCGCCTCGAAGGTCTGGAAAGTGAATTCGCGCATCGAGTAGGTTGCGGCAGTCAGTTCCACCAGGCCGATGGTCAGTGCTACCGAGCTGTTCTTGATGATGGCGGCGAACTCGTTGGTCAGTGCCGGGATGATGATGCGGAAGGCCATCGGCAGCAGCACGTAGCGATAGGTCTGCACCGGGGTCAGGCCCAGGGCGGCACCCGCCATGCGCTGGCCGCGCGGCAGCGCCTGGATGCCGGTGGTCACCTGCACGGCCACACGGGAAGAGGTGAAGAAACCCAGGGCCAGGGTCGCGGTCACGAAGGACGCATCCGGCAGGCTCTTGATCCAGTCACCGATGGCGCTGGGCAGCAGTTCCGGCACCACGAAGTACCACAGGAACATCTGGACCAGCAGCGGAATGTTGCGGAACAGTTCCACATAACCGTTGGCAATGCGCACCACCCAAGGTTTGGTGGTGGTACGCAGGGTACCGAAGATGGTGCCCAGGACCAGTGCCATGATCCAGGCGCAGGCGGCTGTGGCCAGGGTCCATTTCAGGCCCGCCAGCAGCGTGTCAATGTAGGGGATGCCATCGGGAGACATCTCCCAGAAGATTCCCCAATTCCAGTTGTAATGCATAAATGGCCTCGTCTGTGGTTCGAAGTCTGTGTTCTCGGGCGCGGTCACCAGGCAAATGCCGCGCCGCTTCTTGTTGGTTCAGCGCCTTGGCCGCCCCGGCATTGCCGCAAGGCAAGCGGGACAGTTCCGGCTAAACAAAACGGGGGACAGGCCCCCGTTTCGTTCGATTGCACGAAGCAATGCGCTTTTACTTCTTCTTGCCCAGGTTCTTCTGCGCTTCCGGCACGACAGCGTAGGCAGCCGGATCGTAGGAGTCGGTCGGCTTGGCCAGAACGGCTTGCAGCTGCGGGCTCATCGGCACGTTCAGGTTGACACCCTTGGGCGGGATCGGCGACTGGAACCACTTCGCGTAGATCTTCTTGATGTCGTCACCCTTGTAGACCACGGTCAGGGCTTCGTCGACGACCTTCTTGAAGTCGTTGTCGCCCTTCGGCAGGATCAGGCCGTACGGCTCGACCGACAGGGCTTCCGAGGAAACCTGGTAGTCAGCCGGGGCCTTGGAGTTGGCGGCCAGCGAGGACAGCAGGATGTCGTCCATCACGAAGGCCGCGGCACGGCCGGTTTCCACCATCAGGAAGGCTTCGGCGTGGTCCTTGGCAGCCAGGATGTTCATGCCCAGGTTGCGTTCGGCGTTCAGTGCGGTGATCTGCTTCAGGTTGGACGTACCGGAGGTCGAGACCACGGTCTTGCCCTTCAGGTCATCCAGCGTCTTCAGGTTGGCCGACTTCTTGGACAGGAACTTGTTGGCGGTCACGAACTCGGTCACCGAGAAGGCCACCTGGTTCCAACGTTCCTGGTTGTTGGTCGCGGAGTCGCAGGAGATGTCGGTGGTACCGTTGGCGATCAGCGGGATGCGGGTGGCCGAGGTCACCGGCACCATCTTGATGTTCAGCGAGGTCAGGCCCAGCTTCTTCTGGATCGCGGTCGCGGCCTTCAGGCACAGGTCGATCGAGTAGCCCTGGTAGGACTGCTTGTCGTCCAGATAGGAGAAGGGAATTGACGAATCGCGCACGCCCAGCGTCAGGGTGCCCGAGTCCTTGATCTTCTTCAGACGGCCGGTGAATTCCTCAGCATGCACCGAGCTCATCAGTACGCTTGCCCCAACCAAAACCCCTGCTAGCTTCAATAACTTCATTGTGTGACCTCCTGGAAAAATTTTTTACGTAACGGTTCAAATGGCCTGGTAGCGAATCCGCTTGCGCGCTGCCCCTACCGGGCTGGCCGGCCGTATTGACGAGCCTGTTATTGTTCTCTGCCGTGTCGCCTATTCTGTGTGCTAACACAGTTCTTTGCCAGCTTTGTTTGCTCCACCACTGGCGATCTCTGGCGATGACCACCCCCTCGGTGAAGCGCAGACTGGCAAATTACCCGAGCGCAACTGTCGGCGGGCGCATTGTACGACATATGCCGCCCGGTCTGGCAATCCGCAGAAACCCTCATGGCGGCGGTACCACGATCCGACGCAATGAGGAGGGTTTCGCACCTCGCAGGAAGCCCTGAAGAGGACGTCGGCAGCACGGCAGCAACCCCATTCCTTTCAGCAATATCCATGCCAGAAACGCCATCCGCACGCAGCACGCGAGCGCATGGGCGTACTGCGGCAGGCAGCATCATGACAGTGGTGATCGGGGAATGGGCAGAAGCCGGAGGCACCAGCGCAGAGCCAGTGGGGACGCCGCTTGCGGGGCGATATGCAGGAACGTGCAGGGAAGAATGGAAGCCAGCGCCAGTGCGGCGAATGCGAGTGCGGCAAACGTGAAGAGACAGGTCAAAACCACACCGTCCGATAACGTGCACGACATCGGCATGGCAGGCTGCCGCATGTGCCGAATCAACCGCACATGCGGCAGCGCCCGGCATGTTGATGCCGGGTCCGTCACTGAAGATCTTGCGCCGCAAGGCTGGTTGGCCTGCGGTGCGCATGCGCACAGCAACCACGTCTCCTCCGAACCAGAGTGCTCTGGAATCATGCGGCCGACGGTCTGTGGCGCAGTGCGCCGCCGTCTTTGGCCGTGGTGGTCCGGTGCTCGCCGGACCGTTTTTTTTACAGCATCACTGCATCACGGATACAGGCCGCGCATTTCACGCGCCTGCAGCACGCGGGTACACGCCACGATGAAGGCCGCGGTACGCAGCGACACGTTCTTCTCTTCGGCCAGCTGCCATACGGCGGCGAAGGCTTCGCGCATGATGCGGGTCAGGCGCAGGTTGATTTCATCTTCGGTCCAGAAGAAGCTGGAGAAGTCCTGCACCCATTCGAAGTAGCTCACCGTCACGCCACCGGCGTTGGCGATCACGTCCGGCACGATCAGCACGCCCTTGTCGCGCAGGATGTCATCGGCGGCCGGGGTGGTCGGGCCGTTGGCGCCTTCCAGGATGATCTTGGCCTTGATGTGATTGGCGTTGGCTTCGGTGATCTGCTGTTCCAGTGCGGCAGGCACCAGAATGTCGCAGTCGACCGACCAGAATTGGGCGCGGTCGGTGATTTCATCCGCACCTTCGAAGCCCTTGACGCTGCCATTCCTGGCCACGTAAGCCTGCAGTGCCGGCACATCCAGGCCACCGGCATTGAAGACGGTGGTCACGTGGTCCTGCACCGCCACCACCTTGGAACCGGCTTCAGCGAACAGGCGCGCAGCGATGCCGCCGACGTTGCCGAAACCTTGCACCGCGACCTTGGCATCCTTGATGTCCATGCCGCGCTTGGCAGCGGCTTCGCAACCGACCACGAAGACGCCACGACCGGTGGCTTCATGGCGGCCCAGGCTGCCGCCCAGGGAGATGGGCTTGCCGGTGACCACGCCCGAGGACGTGCTGCCCTGGTTCATGGAGTAGGTATCCATCATCCAGGCCATGATCTGCGAATCAGTGTTCACGTCCGGAGCCGGGATGTCCTTGTTGGGGCCGATGATGATGCCGATCTCGCTGGTGTAGCGGCGCGTCATGCGCTGCAACTCGCCACGGGAGAGCGTCTTGGGATCGACACGGATACCACCCTTGGCACCGCCATAGGGCACGTTCACGGCGGCATTCTTGATGGTCATCCAGGCCGACAGGGCCATCACTTCGGACAGCGTCACATCCTGGTGGAAACGCACACCGCCCTTGCCGGGACCGCGCGAGGTGTTGTGCTGCACGCGATAGCCCTCGAAGTGGGCAATGGTGCCGTCGTCGCGCTCGATGGGCACGTCGACCACCAGGATGCGCTTGGGACGCTTCAGGGTTTCCACCCAGCGGGCCAGCGAGCCCAGGTGGGGCGTGACGCGGTCGATCTGTTCGAGATAGACGCCCCACGGACCGATGCCGTGCGGGACGAGATAGGAAGGCACTTCGTGATTAGGTACGTTCGACATGATGCAATCGCTCCTTTGGATAGCCGTGCTGTTCAAAGACAAAAGGCCTGCAAATTCCGAAAGTCCGCCAGGCATGTTACTCCGTCGGCAGCGGCCTGCAAGCCGCACCACAAGGCGCGCAAGAAGGCGGCGACGGAGGCGCGCCCGCCAGCGCGGCGCGGGGTGCGCCTGCTGGAAATTCGTGCCTGTCCGATTCAGCGCCGCCATCGTAGCCAGCCGCTCAGCACAAGGCTAATGCTTTGTGAGCATGCAATTATGCAGCGCATGCATAACCTTTGAAATCCCTTGATGGACAAGGGATTGCGCCATTTTCACCTGTTAATTTTTGATCAGGAATCGCGTTTTTCAGCCGTGCGCGGACTTTTTCCGCCAGCCCCCTTGGGACGCTCCCCACGCTCGCCGCGCTCGGCCTTTTCCTGCCGCTGCGCATCCATCTCCACCAGGTATTCCCACAGCCGCGCCACCAGCGCCTTGCCGGTACGCTGGGCGGTCGGGCGCTCGCGATAGAGGCGGATTTCCATCTCCACTTCCCACTCCCCGGTGGGCCCGTCGGTGCGCGCCAGCTGGCGGTTGCGCACTTCGCGCAGCACCGAGGATTCCGGCAGGAAGGCCACCCCATGACCCTCCAGCGCCATCATCTTGAGGCTTTCCGACATGTCGGTCTCGTAGTGTTTCATCAGGTGCAGCGGACGCTTGGTGTCGGCCATCATCAGCTCCACCATGCGGCCCAGGTAGGCATTGCTGGTGTAGGAGAGGAAGGGCACGGGAGCCTTGGCGCTGCCCGGGAAAACGTAATCCGGCTTGCCGTTGCGGTCGCAACGCGAATACGGGCGCAGGGTTTCGGTGCCCATGGTCAGCATGTCGTAGCGGCTGGCATCGAGCTGGACCGGCTGGCGCGGATGGTGATAGCACAGCAGCAGGTCGCAGCCGCCTTCGACGATGGTCATCACGGCATCGTGGACGTTCAGGGCGATCAGGCGCGTATTGATGGAGCCGAAGCCCGACTCCAGGGCGCTGAGCCACTTGGGCATGTAGGTCAGCGACAGCGTATGGGGGACGGCGAAGTCGATGGTGGTCTGCGCCGTGGGCCGCTTGCCGCGCAGCAGCGCGCGCGTGTTGTTGATCTGGCCCAGCATGGCCACGGCCTGTTCGTAGAAGACTTCACCGGCGGCCGTCAGGCGCGTGGGATAGGAGGTGCGGTCGATCAGGTCGGTGCCCAGCCAGGCTTCCAGCGACTGGATGCGCCGCGAGAAGGCCGGTTGCGTCACATGCCGCAGCTCCGCCGAGCGACTGAAACTGCGCGTTTCCGCCAGGGAGACGAAATCCTCAAGCCATTTGCTTTCCATTGCCCGCCCACTTCCCGTTCTAGGTCGAATGCGCGAATTGTGCCGCTGTGCCCGCGCCGGCGCAAGCTGCGCGCGCGGGCGAGGGCCTCAGCGACGCTCGGCCGGCATCAGCACCGTCGGTTCGGCACCGGGCTCGGCCCCCGGTGCCACGTCCTCCGGCTGCGGCACCACCGAACCGCCCTCCTCTTCCGCGCCGGCCTGCTGACGCAGCCACATCTGCGCATACAGGCCATCGGCCATCAGCAGCCCGGCGTGGGTGCCGCGTTCGACGATGCGGCCGTGATCCATCACCAGGATCTGCTGCGCATTGACGATGGTGGACAGGCGATGCGCAATGACCAGCGTGGTGCGCTCGCGCGCGATCTCTTCGAGCTGCTGCTGGATGGCCTGCTCGGCGCGAGAATCGAGGGCCGAGGTGGCTTCGTCGAAGATGAGGATGGCCGGATCCTTGAGCAGGGTGCGGGCGATCGCCACACGCTGCTTTTCGCCGCCGGACAATTTCAGTCCGCGCTCGCCGACCATGCTGGCGTAGCCATCGGGGAGCGATTCGATGAAGTCATGGATGTAGGCCGCCTTGGCCGCCGCCACGATCTGCTCGCGCGTGGCCCCCGGCTTGCCGTAGGCGATGTTGTATTCGATGGTGTCGTTGAAGAGCACCGTGTCCTGCGGCACGATGCCGATGGCCTGGCGCAGCGAGGCTTGCGTGACATTGCGCAGGTCCTGGCCATCAATGCGGATGGCCCCTTGGTCGACATCATAGAAGCGATACAACAGGCGCGACAACGTCGACTTGCCCGAACCGCTATGACCGACCACTGCCGTGGTGGTACCGGCCTGCACCTTGAAATCCACATCGAAGAGAATCTGGCGATTGCGCTCGTAGCTGAAGTCGACATGCTCGAAATGCAGCTCCGCGCCCTGCGTCTTCAAGGGCTGTGCACCGGGCCGGTCGGCCACTTCGCGGTTTTCTTCCAGCAGAGAGAACAGGCGTTCCATGTCGGCCAGGCTCTGCTTGATCTCGCGATAGAGCACGCCCAAAAAGTTGAGCGGAATGTAGAGCTGAATCATGAAGGCATTGACCAGCACCATGTCGCCCAGCGTCATGCTGCCATCGATGACGCCGGCGATGGCGCGCCACAGGATGAGCGTGACGGCGATGGCGATGATGGCCGACTGCCCGGTGTTGAGCAGCGACAGCGAACTCTGCGATTTGACGGCCGCGCGTTCATAGCGCTGCAGGCCTTCGTCATAGCGGCGCGCTTCGAATTCCTCGTTGCCGAAATACTTCACCGTCTCGTAGTTGAGCAGCGAATCGATGGCGCGCGTATTGGCATGCGAATCCAGCTCGTTCATGGTGCGGCGGAAATGCGTGCGCCACTCGGTCACCGTGATGGTGAAGAGGATGTAAAGCACCAGCGCACCGGCCGTGATGAGCGAGAACCAGATGTCGTAATGCGTGCTCAGGTAGGCCAGCACCAGCACGATCTCGATGATGGTCGGCAGGATCGAGAACAGCGTATAGGACACCAGCGTGGAGACCCCGCGCGTGCCGCGTTCGATATCGCGCGTCATGCCTCCGGTCTGGCGGTTCAGGTGGAAGCGCAGCGACAGCGCATGCAGGTGGCGGAAGACCTGCAGCGCGATGGTGCGCACGGCGCGCTGCGTGACGCGGGCAAACATCAGTTCGCGCAATTCGGTGAAGAGCGCCGTGGCCAGCCGCAGCGCGCCGTAGGCCACCAGCAGGCCGAGGGGCAAAACCAGCAGGGCTTGCGGATGCGCGGGCGTGATGGTCATGGCATCGACCAGTCTCTTCAACACCAGCGGCACGCCCACGTTGGCCAGCTTGGCCCCGACCAGGAAGGCCAGCGCAAGCATCACGCGCCACTTGTAGGTCCACAGGTACGGCAGCAGCGTGCGGACGACTTCCCAGTCGCCACGCTGGCGTTTGATGGGGACTTGCGATGAGGAGGCGGAATTGGGGTAGCGGCGCATGGGCGGGTCGGGTTGAAAGGGGTCGGGCACGGCAACACAGCAGGAGGGCAACATCCGATACACTAGGCCGTTGCCGCGCCTGCGGGCGCACAGCCGCAAAACCGAATTATAAGAGCCATCCCGGCGCGCCGCCGGACATCACCTGCAAAGGAGCCTTCCATGTCATCCACCGTTTCCCAACTTCCGCCGGGCAAGGCACCGCAGCTGCGCGTCATGCCCATGCCGTCGGATGCCAATGTCTATGGCGACGTCTTCGGTGGCTGGATCATGGCCCAGGTCGACATCGCCGGCTCGCTGCCGGCCACGCGCCGCGCCAACGGGCGAGTGGCGACCATTGCGGTCAATTCCTTCCTGTTCAAGAATCCGGTGTTCGTGGGAGACCTGCTGTCCTTCTATGCCGATATCGTCAAGGTCGGCAATACCTCCATCACGGTCAACGTCGAAGTCTATGCCGAGCGCAATCGCCTGCAGACCGAAATCGTCAAGGTGACCGAAGCCACCCTCACCTACGTGGCCACCGATGAAAACCGCAAGCCGCGCCCGCTGCCGCCGCTGGATCCGGTGCGCGAAGCGGGGGCCAGCCCGGCGGTCTGAGCGCCGCCCTTCCCCTCCTGCGGGCTTGAAAATTTTTCAGCCCGCAGGGTGCAGCGCAGACGTATCGTTATGCCTCCCTCACTGTCTTCCTCTTCCTCTTCTTCATACTGCCCATGACCTCCTCCAGCCGCCCTGTCGTCCTCATCGTCGCCCGCCTGCCGCAGCACCTGCTGGACTTGCTGCAACAGAACTTCACCTGCCACAACCTCATCCTCGATCCGCTCACCGAGGAAGCGCTCGCTGCCATCGCGCCACAGGTGCGCGGCATTGCCGCCAATGGCGAAGCCAAGGTCGGGCGCGAGTTCATGGCGCGCTTTCCGGCGCTGGAGATTGTCTCGGTGTTCGGGGTCGGCTATGACGGGGTGGATGTACCGGCTGCCCGCGAGCGCGGCATCCATGTGACCCACACGCCTGACGTGCTCACCGAGGATGTGGCCGACATGGCCATTGCCCTGATGCTGGCCGTGGCGCGCAACGTGGTGCGGGCCGATCGCTTTGCCCGCAGCGGCGAATGGAAGAAGGGGCCCTTTCCCTTCACCACCAAGGTCAGCGGCGCGCGCCTGGGCATCGTCGGCCTGGGCCGCATCGGGCAAGCCATTGCGCAGCGGGCGGCGGCGTTCGACATGCAGATTGCGTATCACAACCGTTCGCGCAAGGATGTGCCCTACACCTATGTGGAAGACATCGTCTCGCTGGCGCGCGAAGTCGATTTCCTGGTGATGATCACACCGGGTGGTGCCGGGACGCGGGCGCTGGTCAATGCCGAGGTGCTGGAGGCACTGGGCCCCAAGGGCTTCCTCATCAATGTGGCGCGCGGTTCGGTGGTGGATGAAAAGGCGCTCATCGCGGCGCTGCAGGCTGGGACGATTGCCGGTGCGGGGCTGGACGTGTTCGAGAATGAGCCGAACATTCCGACCGAGCTGGCCGCGCTGGAGAACGTGGTGCTGACGCCGCACATGGCCAGCGGCACGCTGGTCACCAGGACGGCCATGGCGGAACTTGCGTTCACCAATTTGCAGGCGCATTTTTCTGGCAAGCCGGTTGTGACGCCGGTACCTGATTGAAGCTTCATACAGGGGGAAAGCCGCTGCCGGAGGGGGGCACGGACAGCGGCTTTTTGCCGATGGGTGCAGGGAGAGCGGTTCAGTCCAAGGAGTCTTGTCCTGAGTCATTCCATGCTTGGGTGATGACTTGGGGTGTGCTATCACTACTGCGTGTCTGCCTCGTCAAGCCACTCTTCAATGTCGATCCCCGAGAATGGGAATGTCGGTTCGCCGAACATGCGGAGAAGCGTCAGGTGCACATTGGCCTTCACTTTCACCAGATTTTCGAGCAGGAAACTCCCGCCCAGGACGATGGCGGGCTGGAAACCATATATTTCATGCGGATCAAGCGGACCTAGTTTGGATCGCGCACGTTCGAAGAGGGGCTGTCCATCCTCGTCTTTCAGGTCAAGCTGAGCTGGCTCAAGGCACGCAAATAGCGAACGAATCGAAAAATCCAAGTCTTCCTTGGATTTGGGCTTCAGTTCATTTTCGAAAGCAGAGACGCTATGGATCACGCAGTTCATCGAAACGCTTCTGCCTGTCTTCTCACCACACACGTAAAGTTTGCCAAATGCAGACCTCGCAATGACGTGGAAGACGTCAACCCCCTCCAATTCGGTGTCCGCGAGCCAGTCATCGACGAGACCTGCATAGTCATCAGGGTTAACTGTGCAAAAGAGTCCATTGGCATATCCGCCCGGCGCCAACGATTGAGAGCAAAGTTGCGTGACAGCCCTTCGCTGGCGTCAAGCTTGTTGACGAGCAGTTCAGAAAGGGGGGCGTCGTTGTGTGGGAAAGTGAGCCGCAGAATGCGGGCGTGCTGATAGTCTGAAAGCAGTTGCTCCAGACCCCGGAGGGTTTTGCGCATGCAGGATTCCTGTGTTCATCAAGTTTCCCTCCCTGATGTAACACCGGCGCGCATTTTAATATTTCCCAATGGAAACACACAACTCCTGAATGACGATGGCGGGCGACTGCATGAATTTTCGCCCCAAGGTGCGATACCTCTTCAGGCAAGGAGCCGGCCTGTCCCTCCCGAGAATCCGATCTGTCCAGGAAAATGACGACTCACCCCCCGCCATGTCATGTGAGCCCAAACTGAAAAGGCCTGAGTCCGGTGCAATACCGAACTCAGGCCTTGATGCAGAAACTGACTGACGAACGCAAGAAGATCAGATTACGGCAGCGCTCGTTTCATGCTGCCTGTTTCTGCGGCGCCTTCGCAGGATCATCCCGCAACTCGCGGCGCAGGATCTTGCCCACGTTGGTCTTGGGCAGCTCATCGCGGAACTCGATGTACTTGGGCTTCTTGTAGCCGGTGAACTGCTCCTTGCAGTAAGTCATCAGCTGCTCACTGGTCAGCGACTTGTCCTTGCGAACCACGAAGAGCTTGACCGCTTCGCCGGTGTGTTCATCGGGCACGCCCACACAGGCGCACTCCAGCACCGCAGGATGCTGCGCCACCACGCCTTCGATTTCATTCGGATAAACGTTGAAGCCCGAGACCAGGATCATGTCCTTCTTGCGGTCCACGATCTTGGTGTAGCCCTGCGCATCCATCACACCGATGTCACCGGTCTTGAAGAAACCATCCGGCGTCATGACCTTGGCCGTCTCATCCGGACGCTGCCAGTAGCCCGGCATCACCTGCGGACCACGAATGGCGATCTCGCCCGGCTGGCCCAGCGGTACTGGCTGGCCGTCATCATCGAGGATGGCGATTTCGGTGGATGGCAGCGGCAGGCCGATGGTGCCGGTGTATTCATCGATGGTGCAGGGGTTCGCGCTGGCAATCGGCGAAGTTTCGGACAAACCGTAACCTTCGATGATGGGACAGCCGGTCAGCTTCTTCCACTTGTCCGCTACGCTCTTCTGTACCGCCATGCCGCCACCCACACAGCAGCGATAGCCGGAGAAATCCAGCTTGGCAAAATCGGCATTGTTGAGCAGCGCGTTGTAGAGCGTATTGACCGCCGGGAAAGTGTTGACCTTGTACTTGGCCAGCTCCTTGACGAAACCGGGAATGTCGCGCGGGTTCGGGATCAGCAGGTTCAGCGCGCCTTCACGCGTGCCCAGCAGGTTGCAGACGGTGAGCGCAAAGATGTGATACAGCGGCAGCGCGCAGACGAACACCAGCTGGTCGATGGGCTTGCCTGACTTCAGCGCCGGGGTCAGCCATTCTTCGGCCTGCAGCACGTTGGCGATCAGGTTGCGATGGGTCAGCACCGCCCCCTTGGCCACACCCGTGGTACCGCCGGTGTATTGCAGGAAGGCGACGTCATCGGGCGTCAGCGATACCTTCTGCAACGTCTTGCCCTCGCCCTGCGACAGCGCGCGGCTGAAGGAGATCGCATTGGGCAGCGACCAAGACGGCACCATCTTCTTGACGTGCCGCACCACCAGGTTGACGATGGCGCCCTTGAGGGTGCCAAGCAGCTCGCCCATGCTGGCCACCACGATGTGCTTGACCTGGGTATGCGCCACCACCTTCTGCAACGTGCAGGCAAAATTCTCCAGCACGAAGATGGCTTCGGCGCCGGAATCCTTCAACTGGTGTTCCAGCTCGCGGGCCGTGTAGAGCGGATTGACGTTGACCACCGTGTAGCCCGCACGCAGGATGGCGGCGATGGCGATCGGGTATTGCAGCACGTTGGGCATCATGATCGCCACACGCGCGCCCTTCTGCAGGCCCAGGCCTTGCAGCCAGGCCCCCATCGCGCGCGACATGGCATCGAGTTCGCCATAGCGGAGATACTTGCCCATGCAGACGTAAGCGTTGCGATCGGCATGCTTGGCGAAAGCCTCTTCGATCATCTGCACCAGCGAACCGTAACGGCTGGGGTCGATGTCAGCGGGAACGCCTGCGGGATACGATGCAAGCCAGAATCTTTCCATAGTGTGTCCTCTGTCTCCGGTCATAACGTGCGCTGGGGCTGGGCGGTGATGCAAGGCCACCGCGTTGGCGCGCACAGCAAAAAAAGCACGAGTGTTTTTTTATTTATCGCAGATGCTATCCAGCATTCGACTGCGGGGCAAGCTTTTTGCGCCCCAAATTTGAGATTTTTTGCAAAAAGGTTGGCAACGGCTGCGATATGGCGGTCAGTCAGCGCGTATTGCACGGCTCGGCAAACCGGTATTGCATTGAAATTCATCCGGCATGATACGCCGGGTCGTTGCTCTTGGGCCGTTCCATGGTGCAGGCGGGAAACATTTCCGCCTCCGCCTTGCCCGTGGTCAAGGGCGCGTCTCCCAGCGCAGCATGGCGTGCGGCTTTGTCCATGCGTGCCAGTGCGCGCACCTTGTCATAAAAATCGGGGAAGCCGCTGCTGCGGGCAAACAACTGACGGAAGGCAGGGACCAGGTCGTGATACGCCCCCACCAGTGCGAGATGCGCATTGGACAGCGGCATCGCGAACCAGCGGTCATACCCGGCATAGCCATTCCAGCGGGTGACCTTGATCTGCGCATATTCAGCGCGCAGGGCATCGAAGATGGCCGCCTTGCGCTGGCGCTTGTCGGCATCGCTGGCGTCGCTGTCGTAGTTCTCCTTCAACCGGTCGCGGTACTTGTCCAGCAAGGCCAGGAACTCACGCTTGCGGGCGGCAAAACGCTGGTAGGCCTGGACCATCGCCGGATCGTGGCGCGCCGCCAGCCAGCGTTCCACACCCAGCTCTTCCACCGCTACCGCAAACCCTTCATTGAAGGACGTATCACCGGGCGCATACACGGTCTGGTGCGCCAGCTCATGGAAGATCAGTCGCGCCAGTTCGCCATCGGGATACTGGATGAAGGTGGAGATCACCGGATCATCGAACCAGCCCAGCGTGGAATACGCCGGTACACCGGCGACCTGCACATCATAACCTTCGGCCTTGAGCGTGTCGGCATAGGTCTGCGCATCGCTGAGGTGATAGTAGCCGCGATAGTCCACGCAGCCGGCAATGGGGAAACACCACTGCCGGGGCTTCAACGACAACTCGGGTGCGGCCACGACATTCCACAGCACGAAGGGCCGGTCCAGTTGTGCGTAACTGCGATAGCTGCCGTTATCGGGCAGATCGAGTTCGGTGACGGCATAGCGGCGGATCTCGCGCACCGTCTGCAGCTTGGCCTTGAGCGCGGGCGAGGTGGCCGGGTCATCGAGCCACTCCTCCAGCGGTTTTGCCTGCGCCAGCAGCGAGAACTGCCCGTGCGCGGCCTGGGCGTAATACGAGACCGCAGAACAAGCCGACAGCCCGCACAGCGACGCCAGCACCGCCAAGGTCAGCCCCCAGCGCACAGAGCGACGCAAGCCACGGCGCAGCATGAAAAACCTCAGGCGGCCACGACCGGCGGCTGCAGTTTTTCCACCTGCACCAGCACGTCATAGAAGGTCGGCGCATTGCCCATGTCGGTCAGGCGCTGGCTGGTGACTTCGTTGGCGTTCTTGCCATCGGCCGCAAATTTCTTCCACCAGATCGACAGGCCCACCACCAGCCCCACGCGCGCCTTGTCGGTCACGCGCACGCGTGCCTGCATGCTGCCGCGATCATTGAAGATGCGCACCGTATCTCCCTGCGCAATGCCGCGTGCAGCGGCGTCCTGCGGATGCATGTCGAGGTGCGGTTCGCCCTCCGTATCACGCAGGCTCTGTACATTGACGAAGGAAGAATTGAGGAAATTGCGTGCCGGCGGCGAGATCATCGCCAGCGGGTATTTCGCGCCCAGCTGCGGATTGCTGGCCACAGATTCATAGGGCGCGATATAGGCCGGCAAGGGATCGAGACCCGCGGCCTTCATCTGTTCGGAATAGAACTCGCACTTGCCCGAGGGCGTGGCAAACCCGCCATCGGCAAAGGGCGCGACCGGCACCGAAAGACGCTGCCAGCCCTTCTCCTTCAACTGTTGCCAGTCGTAGCCGGCGCTGCGCGGATCATCGCGCTTGAAGGCCACGGCGGCCAATTGATCGTCGCTGTCCTTGAAACAGTCTTCTTCAAATCCCATCGCGGCCGCCAGCAGGCGGAAGATCTCGGTATTGGGCTTGGCCTCGCCCAGCGGCGCAATGGCGGCATTGTTGGCCATCATGTAGACGTGGCCATACGACGCATGCACGTCGATGTGCTCCAGCTGGGTCGTCGCAGGCAGCAGGATATCGGCGTAGTCGGCGGTATCGGTCTGGAAATGTTCCAGCACCACCGTGAACAGATCTTCGCGCGCAAAGCCCTGCGCTACCTTGCCGGACTCCGGGGCCACCGCCACGGGGTTGGAGTTGTAGACGATCAGCGCTTCCACCCGGGGACCGAAGTCGGGCGAGGCCGGCCTCAACAGGTCATCGCCGATGGTGCTCATGTTGATGATGCGGCTAGGCTTGCCGTGACGCGCGGCCAGGTCGGGACGGCTCAAGGCGGCCGTGTCCTTGGGGAAGCTGTCCGATACCGACAGCTGGATGCCCCCGGAAGCATGACGCCAGGCGCCGACCAACGCTGGCAGGCAAGCCACGTTGCGCGCGGCCATGCCGCCGCCGCGCACGCGCTGCAGGCCGTAGTTGGCGCGGATGAAGGTACCCTCACCGGCCAGCGCCACTCGGGCATATTCGCGCGCCAGGCTCTGCACTTCCTCCGCACTGATGCCGCACACTTCAGCGGTGCGGGCCGGCGTCCATTCGGCCACGCGCTCCTTGAGTTGCTCGAAGCCGAGCGTATGACGTGCGATGTAGTCGTGATCCAGCAGGTCTTCCGTGATCAGGACATGCATCAGGCCGAGCGCAAATGCGGCATCGGTGCCAGGCAGCAGCGCAATGTGTTGATGACATTTTTCGGCCGTCAGCGAGCGATATGGATCGATGGCGATCAGGCGCGCTCCGTTGCGCTTGGCCGCTTGCACGCGGGTCCAGAAATGCAGGTTGGAGGCAATCGGATTGCCGCCCCAGATGATGATGAGCTTGGCGTGATCGACCTGTTCCAGATCGGTACCGATGCGCGCACCAATGGTGTAGCGATAGCCTGCGCCACCGGCGGAGGCACAGATGGTGCGGTCCAGCTGCGAGGCACCGAGACGATTGAAGAAACGGCCAGCCATCGATTCGCCCTGCACCTGACCCATGGTCCCGGCGTAGCTGTAGGGCAGGATGGCTTGCGGATCGCGCAAGGCGATCTGGCCCAGGCGCTGTGCGATGGTGGCGATGGCCTCGTCCCAGCTGATGCGCTCGAACTTGCCCTCGCCCTTCTTGCCCACGCGGCGCATGGGATGCAGCAGGCGGTCCTGGTGATAGGTGCGCTCGGCATAGCGCGAGACCTTGGTGCAGAGCACGCCGGCCGTCGGCGGGTGCTCCGGATCGCCGCGCACTTCCGTGGCGACGCCGTCCTTGACGGTCACCAGCAGGGCGCAGGTATCAGGGCAATCATGGGGACAGGCGGCACGGACGATGGTGGTGGTCATGGCAGAGAAGAAAGCGGGGAAAGAAAACAGGGAAGCCCTCGGCGCACGCGAGGCAGGCAGCTACTTTATCTTAAAATGGCGCGTCACGACTCTTCCGTAGTGCCGCCATGTCTCCTTCACCGCACTTCTGGCGTCCTCCCGCCCTGCCCTTCTTCGAAGGCCGACGCGCCACCGGCAGCCTGTCCTGCTATGCGCCGCATACGCACGACAGTTTTTCCATCGGCGTCGTCGACGGCGGGCAAAGCATCTTTACGCTGGCCGATCGCAGCGAGCCCATTTTCCCTGGCGACGTGATCCTCGTGCGGGCAGGCGATGTGCACAGCTGCAATCCGGCCGACCTGCAGCGCTGGAGCTATCGCATGTTCCATCTGGACTCCAGCTGGCTGGCCACCCTGCTGGCGCAAACCCCGGCCACATGCGGGTTGCTCGCGGGTATGCCGTCACAGGTGGTGCGCTCGCCGGAGGCACTGCAATGGCTGGACCGCATGACGCATACGCTGGAGCATGGCCACACGGACCTGGAGCGCGAGGTAATACGTTGCCTGCAGCACGTGATGCGTGCGTGCGCCGATGCCTGCCCGCCCGCGCAGGCCAGCGATGTGCCCGAAGACGACGGCCTGCAGCGTGCCCATGATTTCCTGCTGGCGCATTGCCGCGACCGCGTTTCGCTGGCAACCCTGGCGGAACTCGCCGGCACCAGCCGCTACCAGTTGATCCGCCAGTTCCGCCGCCGCTTCGGCCTGACCCCGCATGCCCTGCAGCTGGACATGAAGATCCGCCAGGCGCGCACCCTGCTGCAGCAGGGTGCCAGCACCGTCCATACCGCGCTTGATACCGGCTTTGCCGACCAGAGCCACTTCCATCGCGCCTTCAAATCGCGGGTGGCGGCCACACCGCTGCAATATCGCCGGGCCTAGCTGCGGCTGGCCACCAGTGCGGCGGCAGCGAGCATCAGCAGCAGGCCCGCGCCCCGCTCGATGAGCGGCAGCACGCGCGTGAGCGCCCGCATCACACGTTGCTGCGCGATGAAATACACCAGCCCGGCATCCCAGGCCAGCACGGCTCCAAACATCCAGACGCCATAGAAGAGCTTGGTCGACGCGCCGGTTTGCGCCGATACGATAACGGTGAACAGGCCAAAGTAAAACACGCCATTCTTGGGATTGAGTGCGGCCGAAAGAAAACCTGTCCCCAGTGCGGCCCATGGCGCGACCCTGGCGGCCGAAACGGGGGCAGCAGGCAAGACGGCCGGGTACCGCCCGGCGCGCCAGAAGACCCATCCCAACCAGGCCAGGTAGAGCGCTGCCAACCACTGCATGGCCGCCAGCAGCAGTGGTGCTCGCTGCAGGAGACTGAAGCCGCCGATGGCCAGCGCGATGTAAAGCCCGTTGGCCAGCGCAATCCCCAGGGCTGCAGCCAGCCCATAGCCCCGCCCATGGCGCAGGCTGCCCCTCAGCAGCAAGAGGAAATCCGGACCGGGACTGGCCAGCGCCAGCAAATGCGCACCCGCCAGCAGGAAGAATTCGGAAGAAAGCATCATGTGTGTCGACGCCTGCCCGGCGCCCCCTGTTGAAAATGCGCATGCTAGGCAGGCTCGCGGCCGCTGTATTGAACGAAATTGCACAGGCGCTCTGCGCCGCCAAGGCGCGGTAAGATAGGCACACTTGTTACCAACGCCATCGCACCAGACTCCCATGAAACTCATCGCCCCCATCGTCCAGTTCCACGCCGACCTGCAGAAGATCCGCCGCGACATCCACGCCCATCCCGAGCTGTGTTACGAAGAAGTGCGCACCGCCGACGTGGTGGCGCAAAAGCTGACCGAGTGGGGGATTCCGGTCGTACGCGGCCTGGGGGTGACGGGCGTGGTCGGCATCATCAAGAAGGGCGACAGCCCGCGTGCCATCGGCCTGCGCGCCGATATGGATGCGCTGCCCATGTCCGAAATCAATACCTTCGACCATGCCTCGCGCCATCCCGGCAAGATGCACGCCTGCGGCCATGACGGCCATACCGCCATGCTGCTGGGCGCGGCCCGTTACCTGGCGCAGCATGGCCAATTCGATGGCACCGTGTACGTGATCTTCCAGCCCGCAGAAGAAGGCGGCCGTGGCGCCGAGCGCATGATCCAGAATGGCCTGTTCGACAAGTACCCGATGGATGCCGTCTTCGGCATGCACAACTGGCCCGGCATCCCGGCCGGTCACTTCGGCGTGACGCCGGGTCCGCAGATGGCCTCCAGCAACGAGTTCCACGTCACCGTCAAGGGCAAGGGTTCGCACGCGGCGCAGCCGCACAAGGCCATCGACCCGGTCATGACGGCGGTCCACATTGCCCAGGCCTGGCAGAGCATCGTGGCGCGTAACGTCAATCCGAATGATCCGGCGGTGGTGTCGATCACCCAGATCCACACCGGCAGCGCCACCAACGTCATCCCCGACGAAGCCATGATGGTCGGCACCGTGCGCACCTTCAGCCTGCCGGTGCTGGACCTCATCGAGCGCCGCATGCAGGAGATCGCCGAGCACACCGCCGCCGCCTTCGATGCCACGGTCGAGTTCCGCTTCAACCGCAACTATCCGCCGCTCATCAACCATCCCGAGGAAACTGCCTTCGCCGTCGAAGTGCTGACCGAACAGTTCGGTGCCGACCATGTGGATGCCAAGACCGAACCGACCATGGGCGCGGAAGACTTCGCCTTCATGCTGCAGCACAAGCCAGGCTGCTACGTGTTCCTCGGCAATGGCGATGGCGGCCACCGCGACCAGGGGCATGGCCTCGGTCCGTGCAACCTGCACAACCCCAGCTACGATTTCAACGACGAACTGCTGCCCATCGGTGCCACTTACTGGGTGCGGCTGGCCGAGAAATTCCTGCAGGCGAAGTAAGCGCCGCAGCGGCGTGCAGGGCATTGGCGCGCGGGCGCATTTCAGGCATGATCGCCAAAGCCCGCCGCCCGGCGCACTCTGCAACGCGCTGCGAAGGTGCGGCAAGAACGTATAACGACAACAGGGAGAAACCTTGCACACGCTCGCCACCATCCTGGTCCTGCTGGTCGCCCTTGAACATGTCTGGATCCTGATCCTGGAAATGTTCCTGTGGACCAAGCCGCTGGGCCTGAAGACCTTCCGCCAGTCGCGCGAAGCCGCCGAAGCCACCCGCGTGCTGGCCGCCAACCAGGGCCTCTACAACGGCTTCCTGGCCGCGGGCCTGTTCTGGAGCCTGGCCACGGGCGACCATGCGGTGCAAATCTTCTTCGTGAGCTGCGTGCTGGTGGCCGGCATTTACGGTGGACTCACCGCCAAGCGCTCCATCCTCTACATCCAGGGTCTGCCCGCCCTGCTGGCGCTGCTGGCCCTGCTGGCCAGCTGATACGGCGAGACGATCATGAAGCGCGCCCTGCTCCTGACCCTGCTGCTCCTGCTGGCGCGCCACGGGCTGGCGCAGGATCCTGAGCCCGAGTGGTGGAACTACCAGGCCCAGCGCGGCGATCGCCTCACGGTGGTCAAACTGGACATGGGCTTGCGGCGCAGCTTCCCGCTGTCCGGGTTTCCGTATGTGGTGGTCACGCGGGTGAGTTATGCGCCGGGCACGCCCGATGGCTTGCCGGCGCTGGCCGAGCAGGACCGGCTGGAAGCCCTGTCCGATCAGATGGCTGCGGCCATCGGCAAGAAGACCCGCAGCATCTATGCCGGCACCGCGTTCAGCCAGGGCCAGCAGCAATCCTGGTTCTACGTGACCGATCCCAATGGACTCGAAGCAGTGGTGGCGGGGGTGCATGCCCAGCTCTGCCAGGGCTGCAAGACCAGCACCGCCATCCTGGCCGATCCCGCCTGGGCGCTATATCGCGACCAATTGTTGCCGGACGGGGAAACCCGGCAGCGCTATGGCTTGCGCAGTTATTGAGGTCCGCGCCGCAGGGGCGGCGTAAAGTTTGGCACGACAGCTGCCGATAACAAGTTTCCTGGCAGCATCAGCATTGACACCGCGTCATCACAACCAGTCCGGCATGCCGCATGGCCTTGTCGGCGCAACAACAACATCGGACACGGTCCGAGGGGAAGCCGCATGAAACAGATCAAACTCATCCTCAAGGACGATATCTACGACTCGCTGGAGCGGGATTATCACAACTTCGTGCGGCTCTCGACCAAGATCGATTCGGGTTTCGTCAAACCTTCCTTCGACAGCTACCTGCTGGCCAAGCTCTCCGAGAACACCAACTTCCTCACCGAAGAGGCGGTGCAGCACCTGATGCTCTCGGGCCAGTATGCGTGGGCGCGCCGGGCGATGGACAAGGAATTCCCGGACGTGGTGCAGATCCTGATCGAACAGGCGGCCAATTACGGGTTCTGGATTGCGGTGCGCCACGACTGGGGCACCGAGGAACTGGTCAATGCCTCGCGCGCCTGGGCCGGCGCCATCATCAAGCAGGCCAAGGGCGATGAAACGCAGATCGACGTGCTGGCCTCGCAGATCAAGGCGTCCGCCACGAATATCGCGGTAGTGCAGGAACGCCTGAAGACACCGGCCTCGCAACTGGCCCATGCCATGGTGCAGGAATTGCGCGAGACCCATATCGCCATCGAACATGCCTCGGGCATGGTGGCGCGGGAAAAGCTGGGAGCCCTGCGCACCCTGCTGAAACTCGGGCGCGCCTATGGAAATGTCTCGGAGAAGGCCGAGCAGGACATGATGGACAAGCTCAAGCGCGAAAAGCCCTGGCTCTTCGAGACCGGCCCCAAGGGTTTCTGGGGCCACGTTGCCGCCTGGTGGCGTGGGGTCTGAGCCCGCGGCACGTCAATCCTCAGGGAGCCGGCACCGCCTGCGCATCGCGCATCAGGCGGATGTCGCCATACCAGGCTTCCATCTTCTGCACGGTGTTGTCGGTATCGGTAAGCACGCCCACGCCGATCAGGCGGCCGGGCTTTTCACCGAAGGCACGCTCGTAGTCTTCCGCGACGTTGCGCTGGTAATTGCGCCACTGCCCCACATGCTCCGCACCGCTTTCCACCGCCAGCATCTGGATGCGGCCGGTGCGGCCGTTGGCGATCACCGTACCGACCGGCACCTTGGGATCCCACACATACATCAGCGTGGCATAAGGCAGCTCATGCCCGGTCAGCAGCTTGGCCGTATCGAAGAGGATGGTATCCATCAGCGAGAGCTTGTCGTGGTCGCCATCGAAGGCCAGCACGATGCGCACCGGCGAATCATCGGTTTCCCGGTGGGTGAGATCGGCCGTGGGAATCAGACCGGCGGCTTTCCAGCTCCAGGTCAGCCAGGGCTTCTTGTTGATGTCGATGTCGACCGCATGGCGCAGGCCGGATGAGGCGCGGTCGGCAAAGGCGTGCAGCACGCTGCGGCCATTGTCCTGCACCAGACGGTATTCGGTAGGAATCTTCTTGCGGGTGAAGACCAGCGGCTCCCAACCGGTCGGCAAGCCTTCCGGCGGGTTGGCCGAGAACAGTGCCAGGGCCTGGTCCAGCTTGGCCTGTTTGGCTTGCCGGGCGGCCTCGTCGAGCGGTGCGGGCTTCTGTGCGGCGCAGCCTGCCAGCAGCAGGGCGCCGGTCACGCAGAGCGCGGCCAGCACGGCACGAGCGGCAGAGGCAGGAGGGGAAACAGGACCGAGAGCAGCAAGGCGCGTGCGCGCACGCGTAAGACGCAAATTCATGAAGGCCAACCGGAGAAAGCGGATTCTGAGGGAAAGTCTGCGGCCACCCCGACCGCAGACGAACACTAACAGGAAAATCACGCCTGACGGCATCCGGAAAAACCCTAGCCTGTAAAAAAAACGTCAGGAACGCAACGCGGCGGTTGGCTCAATTTTGCTGCCGCAGGATCTGGATGAACATCTTGGCCAGCGACGACAAGGTACTGTTCTTGCGCGTGACGATGCCGTAATGCTCGATGCGGGTCTTGAGGTTCACCGGCAGGATCCCCAGCATCTGGCGCGCAGCAAAGAAATGCGCGATGTCCAGCGGCATCACCGCCACCATGTTCGATTGCGCCAGCAGGGTGATGGTGACGAAGGGCGAGGCGGTCTCGATCACGTTGCCCGGCACCTTCACGCCTTCCAGCTTGAACTCGTGCTCGATCCAGATGCGCATGGGCATGTTGCTCGAATAGAGAATCCACGAGGCATCGGCCAGCTCCTGCAGGCGCACCTTCTGCGCCGTGGCCAGCGGATGGTCGATGCCGCTGACGATGCACATGGGCTCGCCACGCAGCATTTCGTAATGGTAGAGGTTGGGCTGCGAGCTGACCGAGGAACGGCCGATCATCAGGTCGATGCGGCCCTGGTCCAGCAGCAGCAGCTGGCGGGCACTGGTGTCTTCGCTGATCTCGATGGAGACGTCCGGCTGGATCTCGCGCAGGCGCGACAGCGCGCGCGTGACGAAGGGGGCCGCCCCCATGATGGTGCCGATGGACAAGCGGCCGCCGCGGCCGCTGATCATGTTCTGCAATTCTTCGCGCAGGTTGGCGACATCGCTCTGGATCAGGCGCGCATAGCGGATCACGCAGCGGCCCAGCTCGGTGGCCTCGATGCCGCGCGGTGAGCGGTCGAACAGCGTCACGCCCAGCGCATCTTCCATTTCATGCAAGGCCTTGGTGGCGGCCGGCTGGGTCATGTGCATCACTTCGGCTGCCTTGTGCAGGGAGCCCTGCTCGTCGAGCGCCGTCAGCAGCGCGACCTGGCGAAAGCGCAGGCGGCTGACGATGGAACCGACCGAAGGCAGTGCATCGCCTGCCGCGCCCTCCTCGCCGAGTCGGTTATCACCCGATGAATTAAGCTCATTAGACATCCTTGGTTCAGCCTCTTATAGTCGTCCCGGAAAAAACACAATGCTAGCGCATCTGCCCCCTGCCCACGGCGATGCGTGAAAAAAGCTCAGGAGACGACGGGCAGATTGATCCACAGGTGGCTTCGCCTGGCGGCAGTTTCCTGCCGCGTGCGAATCGCAGCCCCTGTTCTGCACGTCGCTCCCCTGGACCCTGACCGCCCCTGACCGGCGGCCATATGGATGACGACGGCAAAGGAGACCTGGTGAGGCTGATTCAATATCGCGATCTGCATGGCCAACGCCGCGTCGGCATCGTCAATGGCGCCAGCATCCAGGTGCTGGGCGAGGTCGACACCATGCGCGAACTCGGCTTGCTGGCCATCGAACGCCATACCGGGCTGGAACGCCTGGCCCAGTTGCTCAATACCGACCGCTCCGAAGACTATGCCGCGATCCTGGCCGAGGGCCGCATCCTGGCCCCGCTGGACCATCCCGACCCGGCCCACTGCCGCGTCTCCGGTGCCGGTACCACGCACCTGGGCAGCGCCACCACGCGCGACAAGATGCATCGCCGCATCGAAGGCGATGAGCTCGACAAGACCGATACGCAACTGATGATCGAATGGGGCATCGCCGGCGGCCGCCCCGCGCCGGGCACCGTGGGCGTGCAGCCCGAATGGTTCTACAAGGGCGATGGCCATTGCATCGTCGCGCCCGGCCAGCCCTTGCCGCGTCCCGACTTTGCCCTCGATGGCGGCGAAGAACCGGAGATCGTCGGGCTCTACCTGATCGATGACGCAGGCTGTCCGCGCCGCCTCGGCTTTGCCATCGGCAACGAGTTTTCGGATCACGTGATGGAGCGCAGCAATTACCTGTATCAAGGCCACTCCAAGCTGCGCCACTGCGCTTTCGGTCCGGAGCTGCTGGTGGGCCTGCCCCCGGCGCACCTGGTCGGCATGACACGCATCCGTCGCCGTGGCCGCGTGATCTGGGAACAGGAATTCCTGACCGGCCCGGACAACATGTGCCACTCCATCGAGAACCTCGAATACCACACCTTCAAGTACGCGCACCTGCTGCATGCGGGCGACGTGCATGCGCACTTCATGGGCGCGGCCAACCTGTCGTTCGCCTACAGCGTGCGCACCGAGGATGGTGACAGCATCGAGATCAGCATTCCCGATTTCGGCGCACCGCTGGTCAATGGCATCCAGCACGTGCAATCGAACTTGCGACCGGGTGGCGTCAGGCAGCTGTAGCCGCGCCGCCCGGACCCAGGCGCGCCGCAAGGCGCAGCAGTACCGGCAATCATGCCAAGGCCCCGACCTCAAGGTCACCCAACAAGAGGCCGCCCCCAGGAAAATCAAAAAGGAGACCACCCTCATGCTGCTGTATCCCCCTTCCCCTGACGCTGCACGGACGGAGCGTCGATGAATTACACCTTCGATTTCATGAGCGTGTTCGCCAACTGGGATCGCCTCTTGATGGGTGCCTGGCTGACGATACAGCTCTCGGCCCTGTCCATCGCACTGGGCTTCGTGGTCGGCACGCTCGGTGCGATTGCCGGCAAGAGCCGGCTGGCGCTGGTGCGCGGCCTGGTACAGGCGTATGTCGAGATCATCCGCAATACGCCGCTGCTGGTGCAGGTGTTCCTGGTGTTCTTCGGCCTGGCCAGCATCGGCTGGAAGCTCACCGCCGAGACCGCTGCCGTCATTGCGCTCACCGTCAACGTCGGCGCCTACACCACCGAGATCATGCGCGCCGGCATCAACTCCATTCATCCGGGCCAGATCGAGGCGGCCGAATGCCTGGGCATGTCGCGCTTTCACGTGTACTGGCACGTGGTGCTGCTGCCGGCGGTGGAGCGCGTCTATCCCTCGCTGACCAGCCAGTTCATCCTGCTGATGCTGGCTTCCAGCATCACCTCGCAGATCTCGGCCGAAGAGCTGACCGCCACCGCCAACCTGGTGCAGTCGGAAACCTTCCGCAGCTTCGAGGTGTATGCGGTCATCGCGGTGGCGTATCTCGCCCTGTCCTTCCTGTTCCGTGGCGCATTCTGGGCAATCAGCCAGATGGCCTTCGTGCGCAAGCGCAAGCTTGGCACCAACCTGTAAGGAGGCGCGATGAACGCATTCAGTTTCCTGCACGTGGAATACCTGCTGCAAGCCGCCGTCTGGACCGTGGTGCTGTCGCTGGTGGCCTTCGTCTTCGGTGGCGTGGCCGGCTTCGTGATCGCCCTGTGGCGGGTCTCGCCCAATGCCCTGCTGCGGGGGATCGCCAGTACCTACATCCAGGTGGTGCAGGGCATCCCGCTGCTGGTGATCCTGTTCGTGGCCTACTTCGGGCTCGCCATCGCCGGCTTCAAGCTCACCCCGCTGGTGGCGGCCGGGATTTCCTTTGCGATCTACTGCGCTGCCTTCCTCGGCGAGATCTGGCGCGGCTGCATCCAGGCGGTCCCCAAGACCCAGTGGGAAGCCTCGGAATGCCTGGGCTTCAACCGCTTCGAGCAGCTCACCAAGGTGATCCTGCCGCAGGCGGTCAAGATCGCCACGCCACCCACCGTGGGCTTCATGGTGCAGATCGTCAAGAACACCTCGCTGGCCTCGGTGATCGGCTTCGTCGATCTCTCGCGCGCCGGCCAGATCATCAACAACTCGACCTTCCAGCCGTTCACCGTATTCGGCTGCGTCGCACTCATCTATTTTTGCCTGTGCTTCCCGCTGTCGGCGCTGTCCAAGCACTTTGAAAGGAAATTGAATGTCAGCCATCGTTAAGATCAATGATCTGCACAAGAGCTTCGGCAGCAACAAGGTATTGAACGGTGTTTCGCTGGATGTGCAGAAGGGCCAGATGGTGGCCATCATCGGCAAGAGCGGTTCGGGCAAGAGCACGCTGCTGCGCTGCCTGAACGGTCTGGAGAAAGTGGATGGCGGCAACATCCATGTATGCGGACATGATATCCATCATCCGGACAAGCTGAACCTGCGCGAATTGCGCAAGCAGGTCGGCATCGTCTTCCAGAGCTACAACCTGTTCCCGCACCTGACCGTGGAGCGCAACATCACGCTGGCGCTGACCACCATCAAGAAGATGTCCACCGAGGAAGCGAAGAAGATCGCCCACAAGGTTCTGCAGCTGGTGGGCCTGGAGAACAAGAAGGAAGCCTACCCCGAGCAGCTCTCGGGCGGCCAGGCGCAGCGCGTGGCGATCGCCCGCTCGCTGGCGATGGCGCCGGAACTGATGCTGTTCGACGAAGTGACCTCGGCGCTGGATCCGGAACTGACCGCCGAAGTGCTGAAGGTCATGGAAGACCTGGCCCGCGGCGGCATGACCATGGTGCTGGTCACGCACGAGATGGCCTTTGCCCGCAAGCTCGCCGATGTACTGGTGTTCATGCACCAGGGCCAGGTGTGGGAGATCGGCCCGCCCGACGAACTCTTCAGCAATCCGAAAACCGCCGAGTTGCAGAAGTTCGTATCAAGCGATCTGTAAAAGATCGCCTATCCATCTTGTATGGATTTTGTTTTCAGCAGCATCCCTACAATCACCCAGGAGACATCAATGAAAAAACTGTTCAACTTCACCAGGAAGGCCGCCGCCGTCGTGCTGGGCCTGGCTTGTTTTGCCCAGACCGCGCATGCCGATGCCCTGGCCGACATCAAGGCGCGCAAGAAGGTGCTGATCGCCATCGACCTCGGCGCGCCGCCTTTCGGCATGACCAACGCCAAGCTGGAGCCGCAGGGCTCGGATGTGGAAACCGCGCGCCTGCTGGCCAAGGACATGGGTGTGGAACTGGAGATCGTGCAGGTCACCGGCCCCAATCGCATTCCCTTCCTGATGACCGGCAAGGCCGACATGGTGATCTCGTCCTTCTCGATCACGCCGGAACGCCAGAAGGTGGTGGCCTTCACCCAGCCCTACGGTGCCTCGCAGTTCGTGGTGGCCGCGCCCAAGGGCGAGAACATCAAGGGCCTCAATGACCTGGTCGGCAAGCGCGTGGCCGTGGTTCGCGGCAACATGCAGGATTCGCTGCTGACCCCGCTGGCCCCCAAGGGAACCAACATCGTGCGTTTCGATGACGATGCCACCGTGACCGCGGCCATCATCTCGGGCCAGGTCGATGCACTGTGCACGCCCAATTCGCTGGCCTCGGCCATTGCCAAGCAGAACCCGTCCAAGAACCTGGAAACCAAGTTCGCCATCAAGGACATTCCCTATGCCATCGGCCTGCGCAAGGGCGAGCCGGCACTGGAAAAGTGGCTCAACGAATGGATCACCGCCAACCTCAAGAATGGCAAGCTGCCCGGCATCTACCAGCAATGGGTAGGCAGCCCCATGCCTGACCTGGCGCAGTTCGCGCCCAAGTAAGACCGTCGTTTCCGGCATGCCGCGCCAGAAAGCGCGGCATGCGCCCGCCGCCTGAGCGGCCAGCCTGCAGCATCCACGTTCTCCGAGACCAACATGAAAGCCAACTCTCCCGTCATCCGCCTGAACCCGGTCGATGATGTCGTCATCGCCCGCCAGCAGCTCATCTCCGGCACCGTGCTGCAGGACGAAGGCGGCCTCAAAGTCCAGGGCCTCATTCCCGCCGGCCACAAGATGGCGACCCGCGCCATCTCTGCGGGCGAGCCGGTCAAGCGCTATGGCCAGATCATCGGCACGGCCAGCCAGGACATCGCGCCCGGCCAGCACGTGCACACGCACAACCTGGCCATGGCCGAGTTCTCGCGTGAACACCATTTCGGCGCTGACGTGAAGCCGGTCGACTTCGTTGCCGAGCCCGCAACCTTCATGGGCATCGTGCGCCCCGATGGCCGCGTCGCCACGCGCAACTACATCGGCGTACTGACCTCGGTGAACTGCTCGGCCACCGCGGCACGCGCCATCGCCGATTACTTCCGCCGCGACATCCATCCCGAAGTGCTGGCCGACTATCCCAACATCGATGGCGTGGTGGCCCTGACCCACGGCCAGGGTTGCGCCACGGATTCGCAAGGCGAGCCGCTGCAGATCCTGCGCCGCACGCTGGCGGGTTACGCCACCCATCCCAACTTCGCTGCGGTGCTGGTGGTGGGCCTGGGCTGCGAGACCAACCAGATCTCGGGCCTGATGGAAAGCCACAACCTGAAGGAAGGCGAATACTTCCACACCTTCACCATCCAGGGCACCGGCGGCACCGCCAAGACCGTGGCGCTAGGGATCGAGAAGATCAAGAAGATGCTGCCCAAGGCCAATGACATCAAGCGCGAGCCGGTGTCGGCCAAGCACCTGACGCTGGGCCTGCAGTGCGGTGGTTCGGATGGCTATTCGGGCATCACGGCCAATCCTGCGCTGGGTGCGGCAGTGGACTTGCTGGTGCGGCATGGCGGCACGGCCATTCTTTCGGAGACGCCGGAAATCTATGGCGCCGAACACCTGCTCACCCGCCGCGCGGTCTCGCCGGAAGTCGGTGAGAAGCTGCTGACCCGCATCGCCTGGTGGGAGGAGTATTGCGCCAAGAACGATGCCGAGATGAACAACAATCCCTCAGCGGGCAACAAGGCCGGTGGCTTGACCACCATCCTCGAGAAGTCGCTGGGCGCGGTCGCCAAGGGCGGCACCACCAATCTGGTGGATGTCTACAAGTATGCGGAAACGGTCACCGCACGCGGCTTCGTCTTCATGGATACGCCGGGCTACGACCCGATCTCGGCCACCGGCCAGGTCGCCGGAGGGGCCAACATGATCTGCTTCACCACGGGCCGCGGTTCGGCCTATGGCTGCGCACCGGCACCGTCGCTCAAGCTGGCCACCAACACTGCGCTGTGGCAACGCCAGGAAGAAGATATGGACATCAACTGCGGCGAGATTGCCGACAGCAATGTCACCCCGCAGGAGGTCGGTGAACGCTTCTTCCAGATGATCCTCGATACGGCATCGGGCAAGAAGACCAAGAGCGAGCTGCATGGCTACGGACAGGATGAATTCGTGCCCTGGCACATCGGTGTCTATACCTGATGCTGATGCAGATCATGAAGGCCCGGCTGCGGCCGGGCTAGTGTTATCCCGCAGTGAATCATGGTGATCCGTATTACGCCGGCCCGGGTCGCGTAATACGGACTGCCGGCCAAGCATCCTTGCCTTCGGGCATCCACGGGGAAGAGGATGTTTCGCCCGCAGTGAGTCTTCCCCCTTGCAGAACACGACATCGTGGCGACGCCCGCTTCCCGAGTCATCCGGGTCCGCCTCCAACATAAGGAATCAAGAACATGGCACACACTTATTCGCTTCAGGCCCACCTGCCTGAAGACCACGCGCAGGCCACGCTGATCGGCCGCCTCTGGCAACCGGGCGTGGGCCCGGTGCTGGTGCGGATCGACGCCGACGGTGCGTATGACCTCACGCTCATCGCCGCCACCTCCAGCGAATTGCTGGAACTCGACAACCCGGCCGCCGCCGTGCGCGCCGCCACCAACATGACCCGCATCGCGACCTTGCAGGAGTTGCTCGACAATGCCGACGCCGCCCATCGTGATACCTCGCGCCCCTGGCTGCTGGCCCCCATCGATCTGCAGGCCGTCAAGGCCAGCGGCGTGACCTTCGTGGCCAGCATGCTGGAGCGCGTGATCGAGGAACAGGCGCGCGGTGACGCCGGCAAGGCGGAATCGGTGCGCAAGGCGATCACGGCGGTGATCGGCGACAACCTCTCCAGCGTGGTGCCGGGCTCACCGGAAGCTGCGCGCCTGAAGGAAGTGCTGCTGGAGCAAGGCGTGTGGTCGCAATACCTGGAAGTGGGCATCGGCCCGGATGCGGAAATCTTCACCAAGGCACAGCCGATGTCGTCGGTGGGCCTGGGCGATGAAGTCGGCATTCACCCCAAGTCGGCCTGGAACAATCCCGAGCCGGAAATCGTGCTGGCCATCAACAGCCGTGGCAAGGTGGTGGGAGCGACCCTGGGCAATGATGTGAACCTGCGCGACTTCGAAGGCCGCAGTGCCCTGCTGCTGGGCAAGGCCAAGGACAACAATGCTTCCTGCGCAGTCGGGCCTTTCATTCGCCTGTTCGATGCAAACTTTTCAATTGACGATGTGCGTCGCGCCGAACTTACAATGCGGGTCGATGGTACGGAAGGCTTCACGCTCAAGGGCAGCAGCTCGATGTCCATGATCAGCCGCGATCCGCTGCAGCTGGTGGAGCATGCGATCGGTCCCAATCACCAGTATCCGGATGGACTGGTACTGTTCCTGGGGACCATGTTCGCACCGACCCAGGACCGTTTTGGTCCCGGCCAGGGCTTCACCCACCAGGTCGCCGACATCGTGACGATCTCCACCCCCAAGCTGGGTGCGCTGGTGAACACCGTGAACTTCAGCGACCAGACCGCACCGTGGACTTTCGGGCTCACCGCGCTGTACAAGAATCTCGCCAATCGCAAACTCGTTTAATCGCAAAGGAACAAGCATGTCCGCATCCACTGGCCGCCTCGCCGGCAAGACCGTTCTCATCACTGCTGCGGCCCAAGGTATTGGCCGCGCCTCCACTGAACTGTTTGCGCGTGAAGGCGCGCGCGTGATCGCTACCGATATCAGCAAGACGCATCTGGAGGAGCTCGCCTCCATCGCTGGTGTGGAGACACATCTGCTGGACGTCACCGACGACGACGCCATCAAGGCACTGGTGGCCAAGGTCGGCACCATCGATGTCCTCTTCAACTGCGCGGGCTACGTGGCAGCCGGCAACATTCTGGAGTGCGATGACAAGGCCTGGGATTTCTCCTTCAATCTCAATGCCAAGGCCATGTTCCACACCATCCGTGCGGTGCTGCCGGGCATGCTGGCCAAGAAGGCCGGCTCCATCGTCAACATCGCCTCGGCCGCATCGAGCGTGAAGGGCGTGGCCAATCGCTTTGCCTACGGAGCCTCCAAGGCGGCCGTAGTGGGGCTGACCAAGTCGGTGGCGGCGGACTTCGTGGCGCAGGGCATCCGTTGCAATGCGATCTGCCCGGGCACCATTGAATCGCCTTCGCTGAACCAGCGCATCAGCACGCAAGCCAAGGAGACCGGCAAGAGCGAAGACGAAGTCCGCGCCGCCTTCGTGGCACGCCAGCCCATGGGCCGCATCGGCAAGGCCGAGGAAGTGGCGGCACTGGCCTTGTACCTGGCATCGGACGAGTCGAACTTCACTACCGGATCGATCCACATGATTGATGGTGGGTGGTCCAACTAAGCAGGGGATGGGAGGATCGTTCGAGGGTCTCGCATCAGGACGATGCGGATGATACGAACGGTCCGCCAGATCAGGACGGCATGCTGCGCGCATGCCGTTTTTCTTTTGGCGCGCTGCGCGCTGATCCTCCTGCTGGTGTAAGGGATGTTGCGGATCAGGTTTATCAAACCAGATCCGCGCGGCATAATGAGCGCTTACTCATTCATGCTTACAGGCAAGCTCCATGTCCCAGGCATCTCCCGCATTGACTGCTGACACCTTCACCACCGTTTCTCCCGAACCGATGCTGCTGGGCGAATCGCCCCTGTGGCACGCGGAGGAAGCAGCACTCTACTGGATCGACATTCCCGGCAAGGCCGTCCACAAGCGCGTACTGGCCACGCAGCAGCACCAGCGCTGGGACATGCCGGAAGAACCCGGCAGTATCGTCAAGCATGCGCAAGGCGGGCTGGTGGTGGCGTTGCGGTCGGGCATGTTCCATCTCAATACTGGCAATGGCGCGCTGACGGCGCTGCTGGAAGCGCCCTACGATATGGCACGCATCCGCTTCAATGACGGGCGCTGCGATGCCTCTGGCCGCTTCTGGTGCGGCACCATCTATGAGCCGCGTGATCGGGATGGCGGCACCTTGTATTGCTTCGAACGTAATGCCTTGCGTGATGCGCATCATGCCGTGGTCACTTCCAATGGCGTGGCGTTCAGCCCGGACCAGCGCCTGATGTATCACGCCAATACGCCGGCGCACCGCATCAACGTCCATGACTATGATCTGGCTACCGGCCAGACCAGCAATTGCCGCCTGCTGCGCCAGTTCGACAGCGACAAGACTGCGCCCGATTACGGCGGACGTCCGGATGGTGCCGCGGTCGATAGCGAAGGTGCGTACTGGTGTGCGATGTTCGAAGGAGGGCGGGTGTTGCGGCTGTCGCCACAGGGCGAGATCCTGCAGGAGATCCGCGTGCCGGCGCGCTGTCCGACGATGGTGGCATTTGGGGGCGAGGATCTGCGCACGCTCTTCATCACGACCGGACGCAATGGCCGCAGCGAGGCGGAGCTTGCCCAATATCCGCTGTCTGGACATGTGCTGGCCATTCGCGTGGAGGTGGCGGGAAGACTTGAGTACAGCTATCGCCCATGAGGCTGCGCGCCGTCTGTGGTAAGGACGCGGCACAATATTTCACGCGAGTATGCATTTGTGATGATTATGAGAGAATATCGCGTCCCCGCGGCTGCCCTTGCGCCGCGCCGAATACAAGCAAAGATCCTTCAAAACCATTTACGCGCTGAAAGAGAATCCATGACTAAATTGAAGAGCCTGGTCGCCAAGATCGCTTTTGCTGGCGTTGCCGCCATTGCCATCCAGTCGCCCAGCTACGCCATCGACGGCATGTCGCTGGAGTACGGTACTGGCAACAACACCCAGCTGGCCCGTATCGGTGCCCAGTTCAACTGGGGTCCGAACTGGAATTTCTGGCAGTCCAACGGCACCCACGTCGGTGGTTACTGGGATCTGTCGCTGGCCAACTGGCGCATGAACCACTACAACAACACCAATGACAGCGGCAACCTGATCGACCTGGGTCTGACCCCGGTGCTGCGTTTCCAGCGCGATGACGGCAAGGGTTTCTACGGTGAAGCCGGTATCGGCGTGCACCTGTTCTCCAAGCTCTACCGCAACAATGACAAGGTGTTGTCGACCGCCTTCCAGTTCGGTGACCACATCGGTGCCGGCTATGTGTTCAGCAATGGCCTGGACCTGGGCA
Source organism: Herbaspirillum sp. Her4 (assembly GCF_057961335.1). Lineage (NCBI taxonomy): Bacteria > Pseudomonadati > Pseudomonadota > Betaproteobacteria > Burkholderiales > Oxalobacteraceae > Herbaspirillum > Herbaspirillum sp. Her4. The sequence continues at coordinate 5,701,814 of NZ_CM176330.1, forward strand.
TCCGCCTGCAGCACTTCTCCAACGGTGGCATCAAGCAACCCAACGGCGGCGTGAACTTTGCCGTGGCACGTGTGGCTTACAAGTTCTGATGATCTGAGCTTGTACTGCTGAAAATGAAGAAGCCGGCTTTGCCGGCTTTTTTATTGTCTGGTGTTTTGAGAGAGGGTCGCGAGTGGTGAATGACTGCTATTGCATATCAGGGGGGACTGACCTGCTCCTGAATGTTAGATTTTTGCCTGTGCATAAATTAACTGCTACTGGGGTTGTTAGCGCAGGCTGTGTATAAATCTAAGGTTTGGATTTCCCGGAGTGCCTTATTACGGGTGTTTGGAGTCAATTGACCTTTCAGATCCTAAATGTCTGTGTATAAGAAAATGCACAGAGACCGAGCGCAGTGATTTCCGTCTGTGAATAAAACTAAGAATAGACGTTGAATGCCAGCAGGACGAAGCGCCCGGCACCACGCAGCGGCAAGGATGAAACGCAGATTATCGATCCTCGGACCGTTCGAAACTTTTTACTCCCATCGAACCGTCTTTCGCATCGACCGCGCTGTAATCATAAATCGAGCGCACA